>NZ_CP015064.1:0-5380000 GCF_001618845.1 Mesorhizobium ciceri biovar biserrulae | reverse complement strand
CTCGTGCATGACCGATAGCGAACTAGTACCGTGAGGGAAAGGTGAAAAGCACCCCGACAAGGGGAGTGAAAGAGTACCTGAAACCGATTGCCTACAAACAGTGGAAGCCCAAGGTTCGTCCTGGGTGACCACGTACCTTTTGTATAATGGGTCAGCGACTTAGTGTGACGAGCAAGCTTAAACCGCTAGGTGTAGGCGCAGCGAAAGCGAGTCTGAACAGGGCGTTCAGTTCGTCGCATTAGACCCGAAACCGAGTGATCTAGCCATGAGCAGGTTGAAGGTAAGGTAACACTTACTGGAGGACCGAACCCATAACTGTTGCAATAGTTCGGGATGACTTGTGGCTAGGGGTGAAAGGCCAATCAAACTCGGAAATAGCTGGTTCTCCGCGAAATCTATTTAGGTAGAGCGTCGACCGAATACCCCAGGGGGTAGAGCACTGGATGGGCTAGGGGTCCTCACCGGATTACCAAACCTAACCAAACTCCGAATACCTGGGAGTACTAGTCGGCAGACACACGGCGGGTGCTAACGTCCGTCGTGAAAAGGGAAACAACCCTGACCTACAGCTAAGGTCCCCAAGTTATGGCTAAGTGGGAAAGGATGTGAGGATCCCAAAACAACCAGGATGTTGGCTTAGAAGCAGCCATCATTTAAAGAAAGCGTAACAGCTCACTGGTCTAAATAAGGGTCTTTGCGCCGAAAATGTAACGGGGCTAAAGCCATACACCGAAGCTTAGGGTTTGGTCCGCAAGGGCCAAGCGGTAGCGGAGCGTTCTGTAAGCTGATGAAGCCATACCCGTGAGGGGTGGTGGAGGTATCAGAAGTGCGAATGCTGACATGAGTAACGTAAGGGGAGTGAGAGACTCCCCCGCCGAAAGACCAAGGGTTCCTGCTTAAAGCTAATCTGAGCAGGGTTAGCCGGCCCCTAAGACGAGGCGGAAACGCGTAGTCGATGGGAACCACGTTAATATTCGTGGGCTTGGAGGTAGTGACGGATCATTGAGGTAGTCCAATCTTATCGGATTGAACGGGCTGCTGCGTGGTTCCAGGAAATAGCTCCTCCTTATAAACCGTACCCGAAACCGACACTGGTGGTCTGGTAGAGTATACCAAGGCGCTTGAGAGAACTATGCTGAAGGAACTCGGCAAATTGCACGCGTAACTTCGGAAGAAGCGTGACCCTTTTCTACGCAAGTAGAGGAGGGTGGCACAGACCAGGGGGTAGCGACTGTTTATCAAAAACACAGGGCTCTGCGAAGTCGCAAGACGACGTATAGGGTCTGACGCCTGCCCGGTGCTGGAAGGTTAAGAGGAGGGGTGCAAGCTCTGAATCGAAGCCCCAGTAAACGGCGGCCGTAACTATAACGGTCCTAAGGTAGCGAAATTCCTTGTCGGGTAAGTTCCGACCTGCACGAATGGCGTAACGACTTCCCCGCTGTCTCCAGCATAGACTCAGTGAAATTGAATTCCCCGTGAAGATGCGGGGTTCCTGCGGTTAGACGGAAAGACCCCGTGCACCTTTACTATAGCTTTACATTGGCATTCGTAGTGGCATGTGTAGGATAGGTGGTAGGCTTTGAAGCCTGGGCGCCAGCTCAGGTGGAGCCACCCTTGAAATACCACCCTTATTACTATGGATGTCTAACCGCGGCCCGTTATCCGGGTCCGGGACAATGTATGGTGGGTAGTTTGACTGGGGCGGTCGCCTCCTAAAGAGTAACGGAGGCGCGCGATGGTGGGCTCAGAACGGTCGGAAATCGTTCGCTGAGTGCAATGGCATAAGCCTGCCTGACTGCGAGACTGACAAGTCGAGCAGAGACGAAAGTCGGTCATAGTGATCCGGTGGTCCCGCGTGGAAGGGCCATCGCTCAACGGATAAAAGGTACGCCGGGGATAACAGGCTGATGACCCCCAAGAGTCCATATCGACGGGGTTGTTTGGCACCTCGATGTCGACTCATCGCATCCTGGGGCTGGAGCAGGTCCCAAGGGTATGGCTGTTCGCCATTTAAAGCGGTACGTGAGTTGGGTTCAGAACGTCGTGAGACAGTTCGGTCCCTATCTGCCGTGGGTGTAGGAATATTGAAAGGATCTGTCCCTAGTACGAGAGGACCGGGATGGACGGATCTCTGGTGGACCTGTTGTGGCGCCAGCCGCATAGCAGGGTAGCTATATCCGGACGGGATAACCGCTGAAGGCATCTAAGCGGGAAACCCACCTTAAAACGAGTATTCCCTGAGAACCGTGGAAGACGACCACGTTGATAGGCCGGGTGTGGAAGAGCGGCAACGCTTGAAGCTTACCGGTACTAATAGTTCGATCGGCTTGATCGTTCTCATTCCTTATGCCCATCTGACAAAGTCAGATGGTCTGTTCTCACTCACGCTTGTTCCGCCCTGCGGGCGGCGCTACGTGGGTGCGGCGCATCAGCGCCGACGGTCGACCTTGCGAAGCTTCGCTTCGAAAGGCGCCAGACCAAGAACCGTAAAGGCACACAAAGACCAGCGAACAGCCCCGAGAGGCACCCGACAGCTCCGCTGCCGATGTCTCTTTGTGCGCCTTCGCTCAAAAGCTTCTCGAACAACGTGCGTTTTGCCGACCTGGTGGTTATGGCGGAGCGGCTGCACCCGATCCCATTCCGAACTCGGCCGTGAAACGCTCCAGCGCTGATGGTACTTCGTCTCAAGACGCGGGAGAGTAGGTCGCTGCCAGGTCTGCCAAACGCACGTTGATCTCACATCCAAATCGGATGGAGAAAAATCTTCTCTTTATGAAATGGCCCGCCAAGGGATCACGGGCCGCGTAAGCGGCCCTTTCATTTGGTCAGCCATATACCTATCTGTAGGCCTCGGCTTACACAAAAATTGACGCGGGGTGGAGCAGCCCGGTAGCTCGTCAGGCTCATAACCTGAAGGTCACAGGTTCAAATCCTGTCCCCGCAACCAAATTCAAAAAAGCCCGCCATCGTGCGGGCTCTTTTGTTTTGTGCTGTGCTGCCGGCCTGTCATCAGGCGCCCGCAACCAGCCAAGCCAAGCCGCCAGACAGAAAACAAATCCTCTCCCCAAAACCAACATCAAAAACAGCCCGCCAGCCACAAATGCCCGCGCGCCGTTTTGATATGCGGCTGGGGTGGCCATCGATCTGCCCAGGCTCAGGCCCCCGAAAGCGAAGCCGAAGCTGCGGGACAAGCGGACATATGGAGAGCGTCACGCTGCGTCCGGAACAGATCTATCAAAGACAGGATCGGGGGCTTCAGGCGATAAAGACGCGGCCGGCGGGAGGGTACCATGCGAGCCCCCGTGCGGATATTCTACCACCCTCTCCGGTTTCGCGGCCAAAGGCCCGGTAAGGCCTTGCCCAGCCCGTACGGCATCTTGGCGGCCGCGCCCAGCCTCGTCGACCGGAGCGTAGGAATCCCCTTGAAGTAGAGTATGAAATATATTTCGCTATGTGAATTATATTGACAATGCGCGCCCGGGCTGTAATGTCCCGATCGTCGGCTTTCGGAGGAAGGTCGGCATCATCAAATCCATACGGCAGCGCTCACTGAGTGCCTGCAACGGTCATTGAGGATGGCTTCGGCCAAGGGAGGAAACTTGCGCAAATTTCTGAGCACGCTCGCAATCGCGGCGGCTGCATCGACCTGCTTCGGGTCGATGCAGGTACGCGCCGAAACCCCTAACCCGTTCAAATGCGAGCCGGGTGAAAAATACGTCATGAACGTGATGGTCTCGGGTGTCGAATACTGGTTCCCGGTCTATGAAATGTTCAAGCAGGCCGGCCAGCAGTTCGGCTGCGAGACCGCCTATACGGGTACGCCGGAATACGACGTCAACAAGCAGATCGCCACCTTCGACCAGGCACTGGCGCAGAAGCCGGCCGGCATACTGGTACACCCGATGAACTCCGATCCGTTCATCGAGCCGATCAACCGCGCCATCGAGCAGGGCACCGCGGTGGTGACCTTCGCCGCCGACTCGCCGAATTCCAAGCGCGTCTCCTACATCACCTCCGACAACAATGCCGAAGGCACCTATGCCGCCGACGCCGTTGCCAAGGCGATGGACGGCAAGGGCGAATATGCGGTGCTGGAGAATCCCGGCCAGGACAACCACGACAAGCGCGTCAACGCCTTCGTTGCCCGCATGGAAGCCAAATGGCCTGACATGAAGCTCGTCGGCCGCGCCGCTTCGAACCAGGATCCGACCAAGGCCTATCAGGCGGTTTTGAGCCTGGCCCAGGCGCATCCTGATCTTGGCGCCGTGTTCATGCCGGAGGCCAACTCGGCCATCGGTGCTGCCCAGGCCGCCAAGGAAGGCGGCGGCAAGATCCGCGTCATGCTCGCCGACGTCAACGCCAAGATCCTCGACATGATCAAGGCCGGCGAGATCTTCGGCTCGGTCAATCCCAACCAGGGCATGCAGGGCTATATGGGCTTCATGCTGTTGTGGATGGCCAAGCATCCCGGCCTGATCGATCCGTTGAACGACGCCAAGCGTTCGGGTTTCAACCCGATGAGCGTGCCCTTCGTCGACAATGGCTTCTCCATCGTCTCCAAGGACAATGCGGACGACTTCTACTGGGACAAGTACCTCAAGCGTCGCGGCACCAAGGGCATCGAGGAATAGTCTCGATCGCCGCCCCGGCCTCCACAAGGCCGGACCAACCGGGAAGGAGGCTTCGGCCTCCTTCCTCCCCCGCAAGCATCGCAGGAGCATGGCGTGACCCAGGCGCCCATTCTTGAAATCCGCGGCCTGTCCAAGGCGTTCGGCCCGGTCAAGGCACTGAGCGACGTGCGGTTCGAGCTGCGGCGCGGCGAAATCCATGCGCTGTGCGGCGAGAACGGCGCCGGCAAGTCGACGCTGATGAACATGATCGCCGGTGTATTGCAGCCTGACGAGGGCGACATCCTGATTGATGGTGAGCGCATTTCGATCCACTCGCCCGCGGCCGCCCAACGTCTCGGCATTGCGCTCGTCCACCAGGAGATCGCGCTGTGCCAGGACGCCACGGTTGCCGAAAACATCTACATGGCCGCGATCAACAGCCGGCGCGCGCCGCTGATGAATTTCCAGAAGCTCTACGCTGACGCCCAGAAGGTCATGGACCTGCTCGCGCCCATTCCGGTGCGCACCAGGGTCGCCGACCTCTCCATTTCCAACCAGCAGCTCGTCGAGATCGCCAAGGCGCTGACGCTCGACTGCAAGGTGCTGATGCTCGACGAGCCGACCGCCGCACTCACCGAAAGCGAAGCGCAACGCCTGTTCTCGATCGTGCGCGGGCTTAGGGAACGTGGCATTTCGGTGGTCTATATCAGCCACCGCATGGCCGAGATCTTCTCGCTCTGCGACCGCGTCACCGTCTTCCGCGACGGCCGCTACGTGGCGACCGATGCGATAGCCGCCGTTTCACCCGACGATGTCGTGCGCAAGATGGTCGGCCGCGAAATCACCCAGCTCTATCCCGACAAGCTGGCGCCGCAAGAGCCTGGGCGCCTTCTCCTGTCGGTCGAGGGGCTTTCCGATGGGCGCCGCTTCGCCGACGTCGATCTGCAGCTTCGCGCTGGCGAAATTCTGGGCATAGGCGGCCTGATCGGCGCCGGCCGCAGCGAGATCGCACAGACGGTCTGCGGCCTCAGGCCAATGATTTCTGGAACCGTCGCGCTCGACGGAAAGCAGCTGCGGCTGCGCAGTTATGGCGATGCGGTCAAGGCGGGGCTGGTCTATCTCTCTGAGGATCGCAAAGGCTCCGGCGTGTTCCTCGATCTGCCGATCGCGGCGAACATATCGGCGCTCGACCTCGGCCGGCTCACCGGGCGCCTCGGCCTGCTCGACCGCAAGGCCGAGGATCGTCAGGCGCGGGAGCTGACCGGCAGGCTCGGCGTGCGCATGCCCGGCATCGAGGCCACTGTGTCGACGCTGAGCGGTGGCAACCAGCAGAAGGTTGCCATCGCCAAGCAGCTGTCCGTCAGTCCCAAGGTCATCATCATGGACGAGCCGACGCGCGGGATCGATGTCGGCGCCAAGGTCGAGATTCACCGGCTGCTGCGCCAGCTAGCCGGCAGCGGTGTCGGCGTCATCATCATCTCGTCCGAACTGCCGGAGCTGATTGGCTTGTGCGACCGCGTTCTTGTGGTGCGCGAAGGCAGGATCGCCGGCGAACTCGCCGCCAGCGAGCTCGGCGAGGAAGCCATCATCATGCTCGCCTCGGGCGTCCAGGACAGTTCAATTCAAAGGCAGGCCCAGAATGTCGCCTAGGGAATCAGGAGAAGCGCTCGTGCACGCCGAGATCAAGTCCGCCGGGCGGCGCATCAACTTCGCTCACCTCGCCTCGATGCGCGAGGCCGGGCTGATCGTCATCATCCTGGCGCTGTGCATCGCCATGAGCTTCGCCTCGCCGCACTTCCTGACATGGGGCAATTTCCGCGCCATGCTGATGAGCTTCTCCATCGAAGGCATCGTCGTCGTCGGCATGACCGTCCTGCTCATCGTCGGCGGCATCGACCTTTCCGTCGGCTCGGTCGTGTGTTTCTCGATGGTGGTCTCGGGTGCGCTGTTCCTCGCCGGGCTCGATCCCTGGACGGCAAGCCTGATCGGCATCGGCGTCAGCGCGCTGATCGGCGCGGCCATGGGCTTCTTCGTGACCGTGATAGGGCTCAATCATTTCATCACGTCGCTGGCCGCCATGGTCATCGTGCGCGGCATGTGCCTGGTGGTCACCAAGGGCACGCCGTTGTCGCTGTTCACCTTGCCGCCGGCCTTCAAGGCCATCGGCCAGGGCAGTTTCAACAACATCCCCTATGTCATCCTGATCTTCATCGTCGTGGTGGCGATCTTCGACTTCCTGCTGCGTCGCGCCACGGCCTTCCGCAAGGTTTTCTACACCGGCTCCAACGAGAAGGCCGCGCAGTTCTCCGGCATCAGGACCAATCAGGTGAAGTTCTGGGTCACGGTGCTGTGCTCGACCCTCGCCGGAGTGGCCGGCGTCATCTACATGGCGCGCTTCGGCGCGGCGACGCCGACCTTCGGCGCCGGCATGGAGCTCAACATCATCGCCGCGGCCGTCATCGGCGGCGCCTCGCTGAATGGCGGCTCGGGCACCATCTTCGGGGCGATCCTCGGCATGGCTCTGCTGTCGGTGGTGACGAGCTCGCTTATCCTGCTCGATGTCTCGGTCTATTGGCAGGACATGATCAAGGGATGCATCCTGCTGGCAGCGGTGTCGATCGATCACTTCCTGCACCGCAAGAAGTCCTGAACCTCAAAGGCGGCGAAACAAGACCATGGCCCCTCCCAACACCCGCGACGACATCGCCGCTGTTCGTCAGATGCACCAGGCGCTTGTCCTGCATTATGTCGAAGGCAAGACCCAGGCCGAGATCGCCGGGGAACTCGGCATCTCGCACGCGACCGTCAACCGGCTGATCAAGCGCGGTCACCAGCTCGGTCTCGTCGAGATCAAGATCAAGTCGCCGATCGATCATCTGGTCGACCTGGAAGCGCGGCTGGTGGCGCTGGGCGGCATCGAGCGGGCGATGGTGGTGCCGTCGGTCTCCGAAAATCCGCACACCGCCCTGCAGCGGGTCGGCGAGGCGGCGGCTGGGCTGCTGCTCGACACCATCAAGGACGGCGACACCATTTCGATCACCGGCGGCAAGGGCGTCAGCGCGCTGGTCGCCGGTCTCAAGCCGGGGCGCCGCTACGACGTCGAAATCATTCCCGCCACCGGGCTGGTGCAGGGCAAGCACTACACCGATGTCAACCACGTCGCCTCGCTGATGGCCGACAAGCTCGGCGGCCGCGCCTACCAGATCCATGCGCCGTTGTTTGCCGATACCGCGCAGCAGCGCGAGATGCTGATGGGCATCAGCTCCGTCGCAGACGTGTTTCGCAAGGCGCGCGAGGCCGATGTCGCGGTGGTGGGTGTCGGCTCCATCCTGACCGACGATTCCAGTTACTACGATTTGCATCCGTCCTCGAATGCCGATCGCCAGGCGATCGAGAAGTCCGGGGCAACAGGCGAGCTGCTCGCCCATCTCATCGATCGCCGGGGCAAGCTTTGCAACTACTCGCTCAACCGTTCGTTGGTCTCGCTGACGCTTGACGAGTTCGCGACCATCCCGCGCTCGATCGGCATTGCAAGTGGCGCCAGCAAGGTCGCGCCGATCCTCGCCGCAATGCGCGGAAATCATCTCGACACCATCGTCACGGACGAGGCCACGGGGCTCCAGATCCTCGAGCTGGCCGAACAGGAGGCAGCATGAATTCTCGACAGATCCAGCGGCAGATCGGCAAGTCCGGCATATCGGCGTCGGCCGTGGGCCTGGGCACCTGGGCGATTGGCGGATGGATGTGGGGCGGCACCGACGAAAAGGAGTCGGTGCGGGCGATCGAAGCCTCGATCGATGCCGGCCTCAGCCTGATCGACACAGCGCCGGCCTACGGTCTTGGCCGCAGCGAGGCGATCGTCGGCACCGCCATCAAGGGCAAGCGCGACAAGGTGGTGATCGCGACCAAATGCGGGCTGAACTGGCATTCGGGCAAGGGCGGGCATTTCTTCGACCAGGACGACAAGCCAGTGCATCGCTATCTCGGCGCCGACGGCATCGCCTATGAGGTCGAGCAGAGCCTGCGGCGTCTCGGCACCGATCATATCGACCTCTACATCACCCATTGGCAGGACCCGACGACGCCGATCGCCGAGACGATGGCGGCATTGGAAAAGCTCAAGGCAGCCGGCAAGATCCGCGCCATCGGCGCCAGCAATATCAGCGCCGAGGATCTCGGCCATTATATCGATGCCGGCCAGCTCGATGCGATCCAGGAGCGCTATTCGATGATCGACCGCGACATCGAGAGCAGCCTGCTGCCGATCACTCGCCGCCATGACATCGCCACGCTCAGCTATTCGTCGCTGGCGCTGGGGCTGCTCACCGGCACGGTCGACCCCGGCCGCACATTCGGCGGCGACGACCAGCGCAAGGACAACCCGCGCTTTTCCACGGCCAACCGGCAGAAGGTGGCAAAGCTGAAAGAGGCCATCGCCCCTATCGCCGAGAGCCACCAGGCGTCGACGGCGCAGATCGTCATCGCCTGGACGCTCGCCCAGCCGGGCATCACCTTCGCCCTGTGCGGCGCGCGCAATCCCGAACAGGCGCTCGACAATGCACGGGCCGGGGAGATCACGCTTGCGGCAAGCGAGCTTGCGGCAATCGACGCCGCGGCAGCCGCGCATCTCACCGCGATGGATGCCTGAGAAAAAAAGGCAACAGCCCCGATGAACCGTAGCCATACGTTAGCCGGTCTGCGCGACCGGCCTGATATCGCCGTGCTCGTCATCGGTGGCGGCATCAACGGCATCAGCGTCTTTCGCGAACTGGCGCTGCAAGGCGTCGATGTCGTACTGGCGGAAAAGGGCGATTATTGCAGCGGCGCCAGCGCCGCCCTTTCACGCATGGTGCATGGCGGCCTGCGTTATCTCGAAAACGGCGAATTCAAACTGGTGCGCGAATCGCTGCTCGAACGTGACCGGCTGCTGAGGAATGCCCCGCACTATGTGGCCCCGTTGCCGACGACGGTGCCGATCTTCGACATTTTCTCCGGCCTTGCCAACGGTGCGGTGCGTTTCCTGGGTCTGACGCGGCGGCCGAGCCGGCGTGGTGCGCTGGTCATCAAGACCGGCCTTGCCATGTACGACCTGTTCACCGCCGCACGGCGTTTGATGCCGACGCACAGGTTCAGGGGCCGCGCCGAAACCTTGAGAAAATGGCCGGCGATCAATCCGGCGATCCGCAATTCGGCGACCTATTACGACGCCTGGGTGAGCCGGCCCGAACGCCTCGGCCTGGAGATGCTGCTGGACGCCACGGCGAGCGCGGCGAACGCCCGCGCCTTGAACTACGCTCAGGTATCGTCGACAGGTGATAGCCTCGCCATTACCGACACGCTGACGGGCGAACAACTGCCGGTACGGGCGCAATTGGTCATCAACGCTACTGGCGGCTGGATCGACCTGACCAACAAGGCCATCGGGGCGGCGGCGCAGACGATGATGGGCGGCACCAAGGGCTCGCATCTCATCGTCGACAATGCAGAACTGTTCGACGCGCTCGGCGGCCATATGGTCTATTACGAGAACGAGGACGGGCGCATCTGCATCCTGTTTCCCTATCTCGGCAAGGTGCTGATCGGCTCGACCGACATCCGGGTCGACGATCCGGACAAGGTGCGTTGCGAGGAGGACGAGCAGCGCTACATCCTGCAGTCGCTCGCCTTTGTATTCCCGTCGATCAAAGTAGCTGAAAACCAGATCGTGTTCCGCTTCGCCGGCGTGCGACCCTTGCCCGCCAGCGAGGACAGTTTTACCAGCCGCATACCGCGCGATCATTTTTGCGAGTTCGTAGAAGCGAGCGGGCACCTGCCGGCGACACTGTGCATGGTCGGAGGCAAGTGGACCACCTTCCGTTCGTTTGGAGCGCTGGCCGCCGACATGGCACTGAAGCGGCTCGGCCTCGCGCGCAGCCAGGGCACGCAGGACATGGCCATCGGTGGCGGCCGTGATTTTCCGGCCGACCCGGACGCCTGGTGCGCGTCATTCGCCGCCGAGCATGGCCTGACGGTCGAGCGCGCGCAAACGCTTCTGCAGCGCTATGGCACGTCGGCCAGGGATTTCGTTTCGCACCCGGCGGGCGAACAGATGCTGCCGCAGTCGGACTATTCGGCAAGCGAGATGGGGCGCATCATCGAGCGCGAGCAGGTCGAGTGCCTTGCCGACCTGTTCTTGCGCCGCACCACCATCGCCATTTCAGGCGGTCTCAGCTTCGACCTCGTCAACGCCGTTCTCGACATGCTGGCGGCGCACAAGGACTGGAGCGCCAGCGAGGCTGCCACCGAGCGCTCGACCTTCCTCGCCTTGCTGGCCGACCGGCACGGCATCGACCTCCAGACACATCAAAGGAGCGCCCTATGCGCGTAAACAAGAAAGTCCGTATGAACCGGCTGTTCGGCGGCGGCCGCTGCCTCGACGTCGCCATCGATCATGGCGTCTGCAACGAGCCGAGTTTCCTTGCCGGGCTGGAAGACATGGCCAGCGTGGTCAACCAGCTGGTCAAGGCCGGCCCCGACGCCATCCAGATGAACTACGGCCAGGCTGACCTGCTGCAGGCCGTGCCTGGCAAGGACAAGCCGGCGCTGGTGATGCGCATCGACATGGGCAATCCCTATAACAGGATACGCCACCGGGCGATGTGGGCGGTGCTGCAGAACGAAGCCGAGCCCTTGCTTGGCGCCATCGAGATGGATGCGGCTTGCGTCGTGGTCAATCTGTTCATGCTACCCGACGAGCCGGACCTGTTCCGCCAATGCGTGCAGAACATCGCCCGCGTGCGCGCCGATTGCGAGAAATACGGCCTGCCGCTGATGATCGAGCCGCTGGCCATGCTGCCGGTCACCGAGCATGGCGGCTACATGGTCGACGGCGACGCCGATAAGATCGTCACCTTGACCCGGCTTGCCCGCGAGATGGGTGCCGATATCGTCAAGGCCGACCCGACCACCGATCCCAACGACTTCCACCGCGTTGTCGAGGCGGCGCGCTGCCCGGTGCTGGTGCGCGGCGGCGGCAAGGAGGATCTGCGTGCCGTGTTCGACAAGTCGGCCGCCTTGATGGCACAGGGTGCGCTTGGCATGGTCTATGGCCGCAACATCTACCAGCATGCCAACCCGAGCGCTGTCGTGCGCGGGCTGATGGCAATCATTCACGACGATGCCGATGGCGGCGCAGCCTGGGATCTGTACAACCAGGCATAGGTTGCGGCCTCGGGAGGCGCCAATGGCAAGCTATATCCTCGGTCTCGATGCCGGCAACACCGTCATCAAGGCCATCCTCTTCGACCTGTCGGGCCGCGAACTGGCATTCGCCGCCCGTGACGGCCGCTCGTCCATGCCAAAGCCCGGACATGTCGAACGCGACCTCGACGAACTCTGGCGCAATGCGGTCTCGGTCATTGGTCAATGCATCGCTGAAGCCGGTATCGACGCCGGCGAGATCGTCGCCATCGGCTGCGCCGGCCATGGCAACGGGCTCTACGCGCTCGATCGTGCGGGCGCGCCATTGATCGGCATCCAGTCGCTCGACACACGCGCCGTCGACATCGTTGCCGAGTGGGCAGAACAGAATGTCGGCGACCGCACCTACGCACATTGCCTGCAGCGGCCGTGGGCGGCGCAGACGCCGACCTTGCTTGCCTGGCTCAAGCGCTTTTCGCCGGCTTTGTTTGCCAGCATCGGAACTGTGTTCCTGTGCAAGGATTTCGTCGTCAACCGCCTGACAGGTGCGCGCAGCAGCGATACTTCAGATATGTCGGGCTGCGGCCTGCTGCAGATGCAGGACCGCCACTACGAGCCGGACCTGCTTGCCGCCTATGGGCTCGGCGATTGCATGGACCTGCTGCCGCCAGTGCTGGAATCGGCCGACATTGCCGGCCATGTCAGCGCGGAGGTGGCGGCCCTGACGGGACTGCGCGCCGGCACGCCGGTCGTCGCCGGGCTGTTCGATGTCGTCGCCAGCGCGGTCGGTTCGGGCGTGACCAGAACCGGTGCCGCCTCGGTCATCGCCGGAACCTGGAGCATCAACCAGGTCATCACCGACAAGCCGATCCGCGACCCTTCGATCTTCATGCTGTCGACTTTCGATCGCCAGCGCTATCTGGCGATCGAATCCAGTGCCACCTCGGCCGCCAATCTCGAATGGATCGTTCGCGAATTCCTCGAACATGGCGGCGAAGCCGGCAAGTCGCCATTCGAATTGTGCAGCGAACTGGTGGCGTCCGTCGATCCCAACAGCGACATCCCGATCTATCATCCCTTCCTTTATGGCTCGCAGCAGAATGGCCATGCGCGCGCCGGCTTCTACGGCATCGCCGGCTGGCACAGCCGAGCCCATCTGCTGCGTGCGCTGTTCGAGGGTGTCGCCTTCGAGCACAAGCGCCATGTCGAGACCTTGCACAAAGCGGGCGCCGATTTCGACCAGGTGGTGCTGTCCGGCGGCGGCTCGCGCAGCAGCATCTGGCCGCAGATTTTCGCCGATGTGCTCGGCGTGCCCGTCACCGTGGCGCGCAGCCGCGAAACCGGCGCGCTGGGAGCGGCGATCGCGGCGGGCACCGGCGTCGGCATTTTCGCGGACTACAGTGCCGGTGCAACCGCCATGACAGCGGCCGCCCGACATTTTGTACCCAACGAGACGGTTGCTCACGCATACGCACGGCGGTATCGACTCTATGGCGAGATCAACCAGGCGATGACCCCGATGTGGGAGCGCATCGCCGGACAGCAGGCGCGCACGTGACCGAAGCTTCACCGTCTCCGTTCGGCAGTTGCGACTACGTCATCGTCGGTGCCGGCTCCGCCGGCTGCGTGCTCGCCAACCGGCTCTCGGCCGATCCGCGCAACAAGGTGCTGCTGCTCGAGGCCGGCGGCAGCGACCGCTATCACTGGGTCGATATCCCGATCGGCTACCTCTTCTGCATGGGCAACCCGCGCACCGACTGGATGATGAAGACCGAGCCGGAAGCCGGTCTCAACGGACGCAGCCTCAACTATCCGCGCGGCAAGGTGCTCGGCGGCTGTTCATCGATCAACGGCATGATCTACATGCGCGGCCAGGCTGCCGACTATGATGGCTGGCGCCAGGCCGGCAATGCAGGCTGGGGCTGGGACGATGTCCTGCCTTACTTCCTCAAGTCGGAAGACTTCCACGGTGGCAAGAGCGCCATGCACGGCAGCGGCGGCGAGTGGCGGGTCGAACGGCAGCGGCTTTCATGGCCGATCCTCGACGCCTTCCGGGACGCGGCCGAGGAACTCGGCATTCCGCGCACCGAAGACTTCAACACCGGCACCAATGAAGGCTCGGGCTATTTCGAGGTCAACCAGAGGAAGGGCGTCCGCTGGAACACATCGAAGGCGTTTTTGCGCGGTATAGCGGGGCGCAAGAACCTGCGCGTGGTGCTCGGCGCGGAAACCGAACGGCTCGAATTCGACGGCCGGCGCGTCACCGGACTGGTTTTCCGCCAAGGCGGCCGCCTGCATCAGGTCCGCGCTGGACAGACGATCCTTGCGGCCGGCGCCATCAACTCGCCCAAGCTGCTCGAACTGTCGGGGGTGGGTCGCCCCGACCTGCTCTCGGGCATCGGCGTGGATGTTCGTCATGCTTTGCCAGGCGTCGGAGAAAACCTGCAGGACCATCTGCAGATCCGCACCGTCTTCAAGGTCGCCAACACTGCCACGCTCAACCAGCGTTACCACAATCTGGTCAGCCGTGCGTCGATGGGGCTGGAATACGCGCTCAAGCGCAGCGGGCCGCTGTCGATGGCGCCAAGCCAGCTCGGCATCTTCGCCAGGAGCGATCCGCGCCTCGCAACGCCCGATCTGGAATATCATGTGCAGCCGCTGAGCACCGACCGTCTGGGCGAGCCGCTGCATCGCTTTCCCGCGGTCACCGTCTCGGTCTGCAATCTGCGTCCGGAAAGCCGGGGCAGCGTGCACATGGGTTCGTCCGACGCGCGGGAGACGGCGAAGATCCGGCCGAACTATCTTTCCACCGAGGGAGACCGCAGCGTGGCCGTCGCGTCGTTGCGCCATGTCCGCAGTTTGATGAAGGCTCGGGCGGTGGCGCGCTTTGCGCCGGAAGAGATGCTGCCCGGCACGCAGTATGACAGCGATGAAGAGCTCATCCGCAAGGCCGGCGATATCGGCACGACGATCTTCCACCCCGTCGGCACCTGCAAGATGGGTTCGGATACGATGGCGGTGGTCGACGACGGCCTGCGTGTTCACGGGCTTGCCGGGCTGCGCGTGGTCGATGCCTCGATCATGCCAACAATCGTCTCGGGCAACACCAACTCGCCGGTCGTCATGATCGCGGAGAAGGCAGCCGAGATGATCCTGCAAGAGGCCCGCTGACCGCCATCGGCTTCAAGCCGTGGCAACACCGCGCGATCGCCGCTTCTCGGCCGCCGCGAGCAGATCGACGAAGGTGCGCACCTTGGCGGGCCGGAACCGGGCCGGCGGAAAGACTGCGTGGATGCCGCCTGACGGCAGGCTCCAGTCGGCAAATACCGGCACCAGCCGCCCCTCGGCGATATCGTCGCTGACGCTGTAGTCCGGAAAGACGCCCAGCCCGATGCCGACGAGCACGCAAGCAAGGGCGGCGGGGCTCTTGTCGCACATGAGGACCGGATTGAGCTCGGTCAGCACCGTTTCGCCATCCCTGGAAAACAGCCATTGGCCGATGCCGCGCAACTGGGTGTTGCCGACCCAGGCCAGCGATCTTGCCTGGCGCGGCGTCAGGTCCGGCGGCAGGCTCGCCGCGAAGCCAGGGCTCGCCACCACGATTTGCCGGATCGTCCCCAGCCGCCGCGCCTGGTTCGAGGAATCGGTGAGCCAGCCGACGCGGATGCCGAGATCGATCTGCTCGTCCACCAGATTGCTGACGGCGTCGTCGAAGATCGCCTCGACGCGCATCTGCGGATAGGTTCTGAGATAGGCCGCCATGACCGGAGCCACCATCTTGGTGCCGTAGTCGAGCGGCGCCGTCAGCCTCAGCGTTCCGCTCGGTTCGACGGTCCCGCGCGAGATTTCGCCATAGGCGGCCTCCGCTTCCCGCAGGATGATCATCGCGCGGTCATAGAAGAGGCGCCCCTCTTCGGTCGGCCTGACACGCCGGGTCGTGCGCTGCAGCAGCGTTGCGCCCAGTTCCTCTTCGAGCTTGCCGATCTGATGGCTGACCACGGCCTTGGCGACGCCAAGCCGGTTGGCTGCGGCCGTGAACGAGCCGGTTTCCATCACCGTGGTGAAGTAGGCGAGCCGATTGAGGTTCAGAAGTTCGGCCAAGCTGGCTGCCATTTGTATGATCAGATCATACAGTTTGTATTATTGGGTGCCATTTATCGCAAGACCCCCACCTGCCACATATCAGCCAACGGCATTCGATCAAGCCGGCAGCCGGATCATGGGTAGCAGCGATTATGAACAATTCAGAAGTGACCTATCTTTTCGATCCGCTCTGCGGCTGGTGCTATGGTGCCACCCGGATGCTCGGCCGGTTGTCGGCCGCCGGCGTGCGCGTCGAGCTGCTGCCGACCGGCCTGTTTTCCGGCGCCGGCGCGCGTCCGATGGATGAAGGTTTTGCGGCGCACGCCTGGGCGAACGACCAGCGCATCGAGCGCCTGACCGGACAATCGTTCACGCCGGCCTACCGGCACAATGTCCTCAATGTCCGTGGCACCCTGCTCGACTCACATGCCGCCACACTCGGCATCACTGCCGCTGGCCTGGAGGACCCTAGCCGCCGGTTTGCGGCGCTGAAGACGATCCAGCATGCGCGCTATGTAGAAGGACGCGATGTCGTGACGATCGGCGGTGTGGCCGAGGTGCTCGCCGCCGACGGCATGGCGGACGCCGCCGAAATGCTCAAGGCGCCGACCGAAACATTGCTGGCGGCTCACCGCGACCAGGTTGGCCGTGGCCGTGCGCTGTTCCAGCGCCTGCATGCCGATGGCGTGCCTTCGCTCGCGGTCATCCGCAACGATGCGCCCCGGCTCATCGGTTCGAACGCGCTGTTCGGCAGCTTCGACAATCTCGTCGCCCACATCGCGGCGGCGTGACCCCATCCTCCAGACCCCAAGCATAAGGAAACACACATGGCAAAAGTCGCTCTCATTGGTGCATCGGGCGCTGTCGGTTCGCGCCTTCTCAGGGAACTCTCCGATGGCGGCCATACCGTCACGGGCATCGCGCGCAACCCGGAAAAGATTGTCGCGCTTCCGGGCGTTACGGCCAGGAAGGGCGATGTCTTCGACACAGAAGGTCTCGCGGACCTGATCCGCGGCCATGACGCTGTGATCAGCTCTGTGCATTTCCTGGATAGCGATACCGATGCACTGATCGAGGCGGTGCGCGCCTCCGGCGTGAAGCGCTATCTCGTCGTCGGCGGCGCCGGCAGTCTCGAAGTCGCGCCCGGCAAGCGGCTGGTCGATAGCCCCAACTTCCCGGCGATCTACAAGGCAGAAGCGCAGAAGGGCGCCGACTTCCTGGACAGATTGAAGACGGTCGACGACCTCGATTGGACGTTCCTGTCGCCATCCGCCATGTTCGTGCCTGGCGAGCGCACCGGCAAATTCCGCCTCGGCAAGGACACGCTTCTCGCCTCCGACGAGGGCAGCAGCATTTCCTTCGAGGACTACGCGATCGTCATGGTCGACGAGATCGAGAAGCCGGCCCATATCAGGCAGCGCTTCACCGTCGGCTATTGAGCGAACGGATGGTGGCGGCCGGGTCTCAATCGAGGCCGGCCGACGCCAGCCGCATCAGGGTCCGGTTCAATCTCGGTGCTGCCGCCACCAGCGCCTTTCCAATGGCCGATTGCGGTGCGTCGATGACGGTTCGGGCATCGCCGTTCTCGGCAACCCGGCCGGCGTCGAGAAGGATGACGCGGTGGGCGACCGACCGGATGACGCCGAGATCATGTGAAATGAAGAGATAGGCGATCTTTTCCTGGCGCTGCAGGTCGAGCAAAAGCTCGAGGATCTCCCCGCGCACGGAAACGTCGAGCGCCGACACCGCTTCATCGAGCACGATCAGCGACGGCTTCGTGGCGATGGCGCGGGCAATGGCGACGCGCTGCCGCTGACCGCCTGAAATTTCGTGGATGGCACGCGGGGCGAGGTCCGCCGTCAGCCCGACGCGCTCCAGCAAGGCGGCGATGCGGCGCGGGCGCTCGCTGCGGGAAGCGATGCCATGGATGCGCAAGGGATCGTCGAGCACACGCGCCACCGTGGCGCGCGGGTTGAAGGCGGCAAGCGGGTCCTGGAACACCATTTGCAGGCGCGCGCGGCGGGCACGCAGTGCTGCGCTGCGCAGGGCCAGGAAATCGTCGCCTTCGAACTCGATGCGTCCGTCGTCCGGCTCGATCAATCGCAGCACCACCCGCGCGATCGTCGATTTGCCGCTGCCGGAGGGTCCGGCCAACGCCAGCGTTTCACCCGGCTCGATGTGAAAGGAGACATCGTCGACTGCAGCGATGGTGTTGTCGCCGCGACGGTAGCGCTTGGTGAGGTTGGACACCGCCAGCAGGCTCATGCGTGGAGCCCGGCTCGGTTCAGCAGCGGCTTGGTGTCGAGGCCGATATGGGCATCGAGCAATGCGCGCGTATAGGGCTGGGCCGGGGCGCCGACAATCTGCGCCGTCATGCCAAGCTCGACCAACTGCCCATGGCGGAAAACGGCGATGCGCCCGGCAAGCTCGGCCGCCAGCGCGATGTCATGGCTGATGAACAGCAGCGTCATGCCGTCCTCGGTCACCAGGCGTCGGATCAAGGCGACGATCTCGGCCTGCACGATGGTATCGAGCGCGCTGGTCGCTTCGTCGGCGATCAGCAATTTCGGACCGGCCGCAATGGCGGCGGCAATCGCCACACGCTGCTTCTGGCCGCCGGAAAGCTGGTGCGGGAAGGCGCGCAGGGCCGAGTCAGGATCGGGCAGCCGGACGCGTTCGAGCAGGGTTTTTGCTTGCGTGTAGGCCTGCGGCCAGGTGAGGCCGAGATGGGTGCGGGCGACTTCGGCGATTTGTTTGCCGATTGGCATTACGGGGTCGAGGCTGGCGGATGGGTCCTGGAAGACGAAACCGATATCGCGGCCGCCGAGGGGAGGGTGACTTGATCTGGTGAAGAGCTTTTGCGGTCTGTGCTCTACGAGGCCCCCCTCTGTCCTGCCGGACATGTCCGGCAGGACAGAGGGGGGTGCCTTGACGCCCAACGCCGACGGTAGGAACCAATCGATCTTTCCTTCAGTCTTGGTGCTTGCCGGCAACAGCCCTGCAATCGCCAGCGCCAGCGTGCTCTTGCCCGAACCGCTTTCGCCGATGATGGCCAAGCGCTCGCCAGCCTCTATGTCGAGGCTGAAATCCTTCAGCGCCGTCGCCTCGTTGCCGTCGCGGCGGTAGGTCACCGTCAGGTCGCGGATCGAAGCCAGCGCGGTCACGACAGGCCTCTCCTGACCGCCGTCGTCTCGACGATGCCTTCGCCGGCGAGATAGACGCCGAGCACGGTCAGCACCAGTGCTATGCCCGGGACGATCGACAGGAAGGGCGCGGTGCGCAAAACAGTGCGGCCTTCAGCAATCATGCCGCCCCAGGTGACCCGGTTGGGATCTCCCAGGCCGAGGAACGACAAGGCCGCCTCGGTGAGGATCGCCGCGGCGACGATCACCGACGACATCGCCAGCACCGGCGGCAAGGCATTGGGCAGCACCTCGCGAAAGGCGATCGGCAGCGGGTGCATGCCGATGACCCTGGCGCCGGCGACATAATCGCGTTCGCGAATGGAGAGGACTTCCGCGCGGGCGACACGGGCTGGTCCGGTCCAGGTGCCAAGCGCGATGGCGATCACGACGATGCCGAGCGACGGTCCGACGACGCTGACGAAGGCCAGTGCCAGCAGGAAACTCGGCACGGTCTGGAAGGCGTCGGTGATGCGCATCAGCACCTCGTCGACGAGGCCGCCGGCAAAGCCGGCCAATGTGCCGACCACTGCCCCGACGACAAGTGCGGCGGCCGCGGCGGCGATCCCGACAGCCAGCGATGTGCGGGCGCCATGAAAAAGCTCGGCCAGCACGTCGCGGCCAAGCCGATCGGTGCCAAGCGGGAGCGACCAGTCCTGGAACGACGGCAGCAGCGCCGGCCCGGCAATCGCTTGCGGATCGCCGGGGAACAGCAGCGACGCCGACAGCGCCATGGCGATCAGCGCCGCCAGGAGGATGGCGCCGGCGACCGCCTCGGGCGTGCGCAGAAAGCGGCGGAGGGCACTCATGCGCCGGCCTCGCTGGCGCCGACGCGCGGGTCGAGGAAGGCATAGGCGATGTCGACGGCAAGGTTGATGACAATGACCAGGACGGCGCTGGTGAGAATAATGCCGAGCAGAAGCGGCGTATCGCGGGAGGCGACTGCCTCCTGCGCCAGCCGGCCGAGGCCGGGCACGGAAAAGACGCTCTCGATGACGACACTGCCGCCGAGCATCTGCGCCGACTGCAGGCCGAGCATGGTGACCAGGGGCAGCAGTGCATTGCGGGCGACGTGGGCGAGCACGATGCGGCGGCGTGATAATCCCTTGGCGCGCGCGGCCAGCACAAAATCCTGCCGCCAGACCTCGGCCATGCCGGCGCGCATCATGCGCAGATAGAGCGCCAGGTAGATGAAGCCGAGGGCCGAAACAGGCAGGATAAGATGGACGGCGATGTCGGCTGCGCGGTCAAGGCCGGTCTTGTCGGAAGCCAGGGTCTCGATGCCGCCGATCGGCAGCCAGCGCAGGTCGACGGCAAAGACGACGATCAGCACCAGTCCGAGCCAGAAACCCGGCACGGCATAGAGCGCCAGCGAGCCGATCGACAGGAGGCGGTCGCGCAAACTCCCGGGCCGCGCGCCGGCATAGATGCCGAGTGCCGAGCCGAGCCCGAAGGAGAGCGCGGTGGCGCTGACCATCAACAGCAGCGTGTTGGGCAGGCGTTCGAGGATCACGTCGCGGATCGGCCTGGAGAAGGTCACCGACTGCCCGAGGTCGAGATGCAACAGCGCCCAGAGATAGTTTGCCAGCCGCGTCAGCTCCGACTGGTCGAGGCCCCAGCGATGGCGCAACAGCTCGATCATGCCGGCGTCGCCGCCGGTCGAGACGATGTAGGCGTCGACGGCGTCGCCGGGGGCGGCCTCGAGCAAAAGGAACGTGCCGATGACGACGATCAGCAGCACGAAGACGCTGCCGACGAGGCGGCGGCGGAGAAGGGTGAGGGCGCGGTTCATGGGGGCGTCGATGGGTTGGCGATACGTTGATTAGGACCGCGCCTAGGCACCCTCCTCTGTCCTGCCGGACATCTCCCCCTCAAGGGGGGAGATCGGCTGTCTCTTTTGGCTTCGCCAATCTCCAACGTTGAAGAATTCGCGGGACAGACAAGCGGCCAATCTCCCCCCTTGAGGGGGAGATGTCCGGTAGGACAGAGGGGGGCCTCGTAGAACTCAAAGCCTACGATGATTTCGCGAATTTTCATCCGCGCAATTCTGTCACGATTCCAGATACGTGTCCGCCCAGTTCGACACCGCCCAGCGCGGGTTGTTGGCGATGTTGCCGACGGTGTCTCGCGCGACGCTGATGAAACTCCATTCGGCGACGTTGATCAGCGGCAGGTCGGCAGCCACCGCCTTCTGGAATTCCTTGTAGAGGTCGGTGCGGGCTGATGCGTCGAGCGTCTCCGATGCCTCGGCGATGAGCGCATCGAGCGCATCGTTCTTGTAGCCGCCCTGGTTGGAGAACGGCACGCCGTTGGGAATGCCGCTCTGCACCAGGATGGTGGTCGAGATCGCCGGATCGCCGCGGAACACCGGCGGACCGACCGCGAGATCGAAGGCGTGGTCGGTGTAGACCGCCTTGATGTGCGCGGCCGAGTCGTTGTTGACCAGCTCAGCGTCGATGCCGATGGCGGCGAGCGCCTGGCGCAGATAGTCGCCGAACTGTTTTGTCTCGTTGAAATAGGGCGCAGGCAGCAGTTTCAGCGTGAAGCGCTTGCCGTCCGGGCCTTTCTTGTAGCCGGCTTCATCGAGCAGCGCGTTGGCCTTGGCGACGTCGAAGGCATAGGTCGGCACATCGGCGGTGTAGAATTGTGGATCGTTCTTCGGCACCGGGCCGGTGGCTGTCGCGGCATAGCCGAGGAACACCGTCTTGACGACGAAATCCTTGTCGATGGCATGTGCGATCGCCTGCCGCACTTTGACGTCGGCCAGTTCCTTGCGGCGATGATTGATCTCGACGACGAGTTGATAGGTCAGCCCTTCGTAACCCTTGGTGATCACTTTCAGGCCCGGCACTTTCGAGATGCGGTCGAGGTCGGCCAGCGGCACGGCGGAAAAGGCCGCGAGCTGGATCTCTCCGGCCTCCAGCGCGCTCGCCGCGGACGTGCGATCCGGCAGCACCTGATAGATGATCTCGTCGAGATAGGGCTCGTCCTTGCCCCAGTAGTCGGTGTTTTTGGTCAGCCGGTAATACTGGCCGGCCTTGTACTCGCCGAATTTGAACGGTCCGGTGCCGATGGGCGCGTTGTTGGCCGGGTTGTCCTCGATCTTGCCGACCTCGTAGATGTGCTTCGGCACCACGCTGCTCAGCGCCGGCAGCGCGTTGCGGATCAACTGGAACGGCGTCGGCTTGGCGAATTTGAACACGGCGGTGAGATCGTCAGGGGTGTCGACGCTGGCCAGATCCTTGAACACGGTGCGGCCGAGATTTTGCAGCGGCTTCCAGATTTGCAGCGCCGAGAAGGCGACGTCGGCCGAGGTGAACGGTTTGCCGTCATGCCATTTGACGCCGTCGCGCAGTTTGAACGTCACCGAGAGCCCATCGGCGGCACCCTCCCAGCTCAGCGCCAGCCTTGGCGCGAGTCCGTCCTTGCCGTCGTAGGAGGCGTCGGCCAGCGTTTCGACGATCTTGCTGGAGATGAAGAAGACGCCGTTGGAAGCGACGATCGCCGGGTTGAGGTTGCGCGGTTCGGAATCGGCGGCAAGCACAAGCCGCCCGCCCTTCTTCGGCGTCTGCGCCCAGCCCGGTGTCGGGATGGCGGTGGAGGCCAGCAGCATTGCCGAGCCGGAAAGCATCGTGCGCCTGGAAATCGTGAAACCTGACATGATCGAACTCCGTCCTCTCCGCGACCCGGTTGGGCGCGCCAATACCCCTCGGACGCCGGCAAGCCCGCCAGCATCCTTGCGGCGGCGATTATGAGCCTTGCCGAGGGTTTCGCCAGAGACGGAATTGGCGCATCCTCGCTTGGCTTTGAAATTTTCGTCCGCTGGACCAGTTTGGAGCATGCGCTTCTATCACGTCAATCTGGTAGGACCAAATTGATGGGATATGCGACGGACAAAGGTATGATGACATCGAACGGTGCTGTTTTCCCTATTTCTGGCTGGACCAGAGCGGGCAAAATGGTGCAGATTTGAGTCATGGCCAGGGGATCGCGAGCGGAACGGCCGGCGGTCCCAGGCAATTCAGGGAGAGAGAGATGAACATTGCTCCGGGCAAGAATGCCGTCGGCAATATCCCGTTCGACCAGGCAAGGGTCGACCGGCTGATGGAGGAGGCCGGCATCGATGTGCTGCTCGCCACCTCCAAGCACAACACGCAATACCTGCTGGGCGGTTACAAGTTCATCTTCTTCGCCGCCATGGATGCGATCGGCCACAGCCGGTACCTGCCGATCGTCGTGTACGAAAAGGGCGGGCCGGACCGTGCCGCCTATATCGGCAACCGCATGGAGGGCGGCGAGCACCAGAACAATCCGTTCTGGACGCCGACGCTGCACGCCGCCTGCTGGGGCACGCTCGACGCCGCCAACCTTGCGGTCGAGCACCTGCAGAAGATCGGCAAGGCTGGCGCGCGCATCGGCATCGAGCCTGGCTTCCTGCCATCGGACGCCTATACGCTGATCCGCAAGGCGTTGCCGGATGCCAGGCTGATCGATGCGACCGACATGCTGGAGCGTATGCGCGCCATCAAGACCGATGCGGAGCTGGAGAAGCTGCGCACGGCCTCCGAACTGATCACCGATTCCATGCTGGCGACCATTGCCTGGGCGCGTGAAGGCACGACTAAAAGCGAGATCATCGAGCAGCTGCGGCGCGAGGAAACCAATCGCGGCATCCATTTCGAATATTGCCTGCTGACGCTGGGTGCCAGCCACAACCGCGCCGCTTCACCGCAGGCGTGGGAAAAAGGCGAGGTGCTGTCAATCGATTCCGGCGGCAATTATCACGGCTATATAGGGGACCTCTGCCGGATGGGCATTCTCGGCGAACCGGATGCCGAGCTCGAAGATCTGCTGGCCGAGGTCGAGACGGTGCAGCAGGCGGCCTTCTCAAAAGTCAAAGCGGGCACGCTGGGCGGCGACATGATTTCGCATGCCGAGGGCGTGCTGAAGGCTTCGAAGGTCGCGCCCTACACGGATTTCTTCGCCCATGGCATGGGCCTGATCACGCACGAGGCGCCGTTCCTGATGACCAACCATCCGGTGACCTATGAAGGCACCTATGCGGCCAAGCCGCTGGAGAAGAACATGGTACTGTCGGTGGAGACGACCATGCTTCACCCGACACGGGGCTTCATCAAGCTGGAAGACACGCTGGCGGTGACGGACGCTGGCTATGTGATGTTCGGTGATCGGGGCCGGGGGTGGAACAGGGGTGGGACGGCCTAGCTGGTATTGAGGCTGCTGCCCCCTCACCCGGATTGCCATCCGGGAAAAGCAATTCGGGGCAATCCGACCTCTCCCCGAGGGCAGAGGTCGGAGCCGGAACCGAGGAAAGATCACTGCCCCGGCGGAATCAGCCTGAAATCCGGCAGCTCACGCAAAACCAGTTCAGGTCCTGCCGGCGAATAGACGACGAACAGCTGCATCGGCCCGTCGCCGGTGTTGAGCGTCGAATGAAAGCGGCTTTCCGGCACGTAGATGGTGCAGCCGGGGCCGACCTTCTCGACCATCGGGTTGCCCTTCTCGTCCTCGACCATCTGTTCGCCATGGCCTGAGATGACGAAGATGATTTCTTCCGCGCCCGGATGGTTGTGGCGCGTGTGGCCCTTGCCGGAAGGCAGGTCGACGACGCCGCCGGAAAAGCGGGTTGCGCCATTCACTTCGGGCGCCACCGTCAGCGCCAATTTTCCCCAGTCGAAGCCGAAGGCGCTGACGTCCTTCGGGTACACGAACACTTTGCTCTTGTCGGTCATCTCACTCATCCCTTCTTTTTCTTGAATGTGGTCTTCTGGCCGCCGAGCGCGACGGCCTTGAAATCGGCCGTCTGCTTGGCGATCGCGGCTTCCGCCGGCAGCCGTTCCATCGAGCTGGCGCCATAGAAGCCGTGCAGGCCCTTGGCCTGGGAGAGAATGTAACGGGCGTCGTCGGGCATCGAAATCGGGCCGCCATGGCAAAGCAGGATGACATCCTTGCGCACCGAGCACGCCGCGTTGGCGATGGCGTCGATCTCCTGAACGCAGTCGTCGAGCGACTTGGCCGACGTGGCGCCGATCGAGCCGCCTGTCGTCACACCCATATGGGCGACGACGATGTCGGCGCCGGCCTTGGTCATGGCGCGCGCCTCATCCGGGTTGAAGACGTAGGGCGTGGTCAAGAGGTCGAGCTTGTGCGCCTCGGCGATCATGTCGACCTCGAGGCCGAAGCCCATGCCGGTTTCCTCGAAGCTCTGCCGCATGCTGCCGTCGAACAGGCCGATGGTGGGAAAATTCTGCACGCCGGAAAAGCCCATCGTCTTCAGCTCTGCCAGCAACAGCGGCATGATGACGAACGGGTCGGTGCCGTTGACGCCGGCCAGCACCGGCGTGTGTCTGACCACCGGCAGCACCTCATAGGCCATTTCCCTTACGATCTCGTTGGCATTGCCATAGGCGAGCAGGCCGGCGGCCGAGCCGCGCCCGGCCATGCGGTAGCGACCGGAATTGTAGATGATGATGAGGTCGATGCCACCGGCCTCCTCGGCCTTCGCCGACAGGCCGGTGCCGGCGCCGCCGCCGACGATCGGCACGCCCTTGTCGATCATTCCCCTGAATTTCTTCAAGATGTCCTTGCGCGGTATGGCGGGCATTTTTTGAGGTCTCTCACTGTCTGGCGATGGCGAGGAAGGCCGCTGTTGCAGCCCTTGCGAATTCCGGGTCGTTGATATGCAGCGGCAGGCGCGTCACGCGGCGCTTGCCGTTGGGCTTGATGGTGCGCTCGATTGCATCGAACAGAACGGCGTCGGCTTCCGGGTCGAAGAAGGCGCCGCCTTCGATGTCGAGCGCCGAGACGCCTTTTTCCGGGATGAGAAAATGCACCGGCCCCTTGCAGCGGGCGAGCCTGGTGCCGATCCACTCGCCGATCGCACGGCATTCGTCCGCCGTGGTGCGCATCAGCGTGACATTGGGATTGTGTTCGTAGAACAGCCGGTCGCGATAGTGTTCCGGGATGGTCGAAGGCGCCCAGAAGTTCACCATATCGAGCGCGCCGACGGAGCCGACATAGGGCAGCCCCGTGCGTGCGACGGCGCCGAAACGATCCTCCGTCGCCGGCAGCACGCCGCCGAACAGAAGATCGCAGACTTCGGTCGTGGTGATGTCGACGACGCCGGACAGCAAGCCGCTGTCGGTCAGCTTTTCCATGCTGCGGCCGCCGGTGCCGGTGGCGTGGAAGACCATGCAGTCATATCCGGAACGGAGCTGGTCGGCGATGGCGGTCACGCAAGGCGTGGTGACGCCGAACATGGTGAGGCCGATCGATGGTTTGCCGTCGGGTGGTGGCGCCGGGCTGGCCGCCATGCCTGATATGGCTTGAGCCGCGTTGTGCAACACGACACGGGAGAGCCGGTTCAGTCCGGCCATGTCGGTCACAGAAGGCATCATGATGATGTCGGAGACATCGACGTAGGGAGCGGTGTCGCCGGAGGCGAGCGTCGAGACCATGATCTTGGGCAGGCCGAGCGGCAGGGCGCGCATGCCCGACGTGACGATCGATGTGCCGCCACCGCCGCCAATGCCGATCATGGCCGCGATGTCGTTGCGCGATTGGGCAAAGCGGGCGAAGGCGATGCCCATTGCGGCGACCGCGGCGCCGCGATCATTGCCGCCGAGCACGGTTTCACGGCCGCCGGGATGATGGTCGGCGATTTCCCTCGCGCTGATATCGACGGGGATGGTTGCGTCGCGCGTTCCGACATCGACACGACAAACGAGGGCGCCCGCAGCAGTGATCGCATCGGCCAGGAAGGCGAGTTCCTCGCCCTTGGTGTCCGCGGTCCCCACCACATAAATACGCTTCATTGCGCTCTCCCAATCCTGGCAGGCGCGATGCCGCCCCCATCGCTCATTGCCCGGGCCACTCGACGATGCGGACCATTGCAAATTTTTGAGACGCGCGTATCGTATTGGTATGAATGTCTCACGTCAACAATCCGCTGCGAGCGACGAGGCTGAACGGGCAACCGGCCCAGTGCCCGAACGTGGGCCGCGCGCGCGGACCAAACGGCTGATGCTGGAGACGGCAACAAGGCTGATGCAGGCGGGCGTCACGCCCTCGGTCAGCGAGGTCGCCGAGGCGGCCGAGGTTTCCCGCGCCACCGCCTATCGTTACTTCCCGAGCCAGTCGGCACTGGTGCAGGCCGTCGTCGACGAGGGGCTGGGGCCAATCCTCACCTGGCAATCGACCTCCGCCGATGCCGAGCGCCGGGTCGCCGAGCTGTTCGACACGGCCATGCCGCGCATCGAGGCCTTCGAGGCTACGTTCAAGGCAGCACTGAAGCTGTCGCTCGATCAATGGGCGCGGCGTCAGGCCGGCACGCTGGGCGGTGAGCCCGCCTTTACGCGTGGCCACCGCATCGACCTGCTGAAGGATGCGATCACGCCGCTCAAGGGCCGTTTGCCGCCGCGCGACTTCAAGCGGCTGGCACAGGCGCTGTCGCTTATCTTCGGCGTCGAGGTGCTGATCGTGCTCAAGGATATCTGGGGGCTGGACAGCCGCCGGACGATGTCGGTCGCACAGTGGGCGGCCGGGGCGCTGGTGCGTGCGGCAGTGGCGGAATCGGTCGATGAAGGAGGCAGCCTCGATCCGAAGGCAGTCGTGAAATAGAGCCTAACTGGTTCGACCAGATTGGCATGCACACTACTGATCTTAGCGGTTGGGTGGGGTATTGGACAATACCCGATCATATCACTGAGTAGGAAAATCTTGGTAAAACAGGCAGATAAAGCGGTAATCCGATGGAAATGGCCGCGTCAAGCTGCCAAGAAAGGGCTTGACGCGCATGCAAAATTGGTAATACCAGATTGGATCAGAAAAGCGGATCGAAAGTGAGGGCTGCGATCCATTTTCCGGCGGGGCGAGGAGGCTCGAAACCGGAAAGGTGCGATCACGGGAGGAACTACCAGGGCCGGCCACGTTGCCGGCTCGCACGATAAGGTAGAACGCGCACAAGGGAGGAAATCATTATGCGCAAGTTAGTGACCAGCGTACTTGCTGGTATCGGCTTAACGCTTGCCTGCGGAACGTCCGTTTACGCGCAGGAAAAGTCACTCACCATCTTCTGGGCTGAATGGGATCCCGCAAACTATCTGCAGGAGCTCGGCAACGAGTACGAGAAGCAAACCGGCGTCAAGATCACGGTGGAAACCACCCCGTGGGCCGATTTCCAGACCAAGGCCTTTACCGAGTTCAACGCCAAGGGCAGCGCCTATGACCTGGTCGTCGGCGACTCGCAATGGCTTGGTGCCGCCTCCGAGGGCGGTCACTATGTCGACCTCACCGACTTCGTCAAAGAGAACAAGGTTCTCGACAAGATGGCTCCGGCGACGGTCAAGTTCTACTCCGAATATCCCGGCAACAGCGGCAAATACTGGTCGATCCCGGCCGAGGGCGACGCCGTGGGCTGGGCCTACCGCAAGGACTGGTTCGAGGATCCGAAGGAAATGGAAGCGTTCAAGGCCAAGTATGGCTACGACCTTGCCGTTCCGAAGACCTTCAAGGAAATGACCGACATCGCGGAGTTCTTCAACAGGCCCGACCAGAACCGCTACGGCATCGCCATCTACACACAGAACCAGTATGACGGCCTGGCGATGGGCTTCGAGAACGCGCTGTTCTCGTATGGCGGTGAGCTCGGCGACTTCGGCACCTACAAGGTCGACGGCATCATCAACTCGGACAAGGCGGTGGCCGCGGCGGAAAACTACCGCAAGCTGTTCGGCTTCACGCCTCCGGGCTGGACCAACGCCTTTTTCGTCGAGAACAACCAGGCCATCACCGAAGGCCTGGCGGCGATGAGCATGAACTACTTCGCCTTCTTCCCCTCGTTGATCAACGAGGCGTCGAACCCGAACGCCAAGAACACCGGCTTCTTCGCCAACCCGGCAGGTCCAGGTGGCGAGCAGTTCGCCGCGCTCGGCGGCCAGGGCATTTCCGTCGTCTCCTATTCCAACAACAAGGAAGAGGCGATGAAATTCCTGAAGTGGTTCATCCAGGACGATACGCAGAAGAAGTGGGCGGCCCTCGGCGGCTACACCTGCAACAAGGCCGTGCTGGAATCGGCCGAGTTTCAGAACGCCACGCCCTACAACAAGGCCTTCTACGACACGATGTTCAAGGTCAAGGACTTCTGGGCGGTGCCGGAGTATGCGGAACTGCTGCAGCAGCTCAACCAGCGTGTCTATCCGTACATCGTAAACGGCGATGGTACGGCCAAGGAAATGCTGGATGCGCTGGCGAAGGATTGGGACGCCACGTTCAAGAAATACGGCCGCGGCCAATAACCGACATGTAGTGCGGAGGAGGCCTGCGCCTCCTCCGTTTTCTTTTTCAGGAATGGGAGCAGGTCTTGGCGACCACAATGATCACACCGCTGAATACCTCCTCCAGAGCCGCCTCTCGCGGCCTCAGCGACATTTCGATACGCAACCTCTTCATCATTCCGACGATCGTGTTCCTGATCGTCTTCAACATCTTTCCGCTGATCTATTCGCTCGGCTATTCCTTCACCGACTTCCGCGCATCGACCAATGCGCCGGCCAATTTCGTCGGACTGAAGAACTATCGCGAGCTCCTCAGCGACCCTTATATCTGGAACAATTTCGCGGTGACCGCGAAATACGTCATCGTCTCGGTCGTCGGTCAGGTTGTCGTCGGCTTTGGAACGGCAATGCTGCTCAATCGCACCATTCCGCTCAAGGGCCTGATCACGACATTGCTGCTCTTGCCGATGATGCTCTCGATGGCGGTGGTCGGCCTGTTCTGGAAGCTGCTCTACGATCCGTCCTGGGGTGTCATCAACTACGTGCTCGACCTCGGCAAATTCCAATGGCTCGGCGACCCGAAGATGGCGCTCTACGCGGTCGCGTTCACGGACATCTGGATGTGGTCGCCCTTCGTCATGCTGTTGTCGCTCGCCGGGCTTTCGGCGGTGCCGAAGCATCTTTACGAAGCTGCCGCGATCGACCGCGCCGGGCCGTTCTATACCTTCTTCCGCATCACGCTGCCGCTGGTCGCGCCGATCCTGATGATCGCGGTCATCTTCCGCACCATGGAAGCCTTCAAGACTTTCGATCTTGCCTATGTGCTGTCGACGCAGCCGAGCACGGAGGTGATTTCCATCCGTCTCTACAAGATGGCTTTCCAGGAATGGCAGACGGGGCGCTCCTGCGCGCTTGCCTATATCGTGCTGATCATGGTGCTGGCGATCACCAACATCTATGTGAAATACCTCAACAAAGTTAAGGAGCGCTGAGATGGCGGCCGTCCAGACTTCGGGTGAACGGGCGCTCAACAAGGTCGCTATTGTCGCCGTCCTCTTGGTGACGATCATCTTCCTGGCGCCGATCTACTGGATCGTGGCGACCTCGTTCAAGCCACGCAACCTGGCCACGACGATCCCGCCGACGGTGATGTTCGAGCCGACCATCTCGCCTTTCGTCAAACTTTTCACAAAGCGCTCACAGTTGCGCAGCCCGCCGTCGGCCGAAGAATATGCCGCCGCCCCGTGGTGGGAACGCGTCGTGTTCGACGGCGGCGAGAAGATCGTGCGCGACGGCAAGGGCCAGGTGCAATGGTCGGGATATCCGAGCCGCTTCCTGAACTCGCTCATCATCGCCATCACCTCGACGGTGTTGGCGGTCGGCATGGGGACATTCACCGCCTATGGCTTCTCGCGCTTCAAGGTGAAGGGGGAAGCGGACCTGCTCTTCTTCATCCTGTCGACGCGCATGTTGCCGGCGGTGGTGGTCGCCATCCCGATGTTCCTGATGTACCGGGCAGTCGGGCTCAACGATACGCATCTGGGCCTGATCATTCTCTACACCGCCTTCAACCTGTCCTTCTCCGTGTGGCTGATGAAGGGTTTCATGGACGAGATTCCGAAGGAATATGAGGAGGCCGCGCTTGTCGACGGCTACACGCGCATGGAGGCGTTCTTCAAGATCGTGCTGCCGGAGGCCGCCACGGGCATCGCCGCCACCGCCGTGTTCTGTTTCATCACCGCATGGAACGAATACGCCTTTGCGCTGATCATGACCAACCGCCGCGCCCAGACCGCGCCTCCCTTCATCCCGAGCCAGGTCGGTTCGGGCCTGCCGGACTGGACGGTGATCGCCTCCGGAACCTTCCTGTTCCTGCTGCCGGTCGCCATCTTCACCTTCCTGCTTCGCAATCATCTGCTGCGCGGCATGTCCTTCGGAGCGATCCGCAAATGAGTTTTCGCGCCTTCAACCAGAAATACCTTGAGCCTGGGTCGCAGATACTGATGGTGCTCGGCATCGTCGCGCTCTGCCAGCCCTGGAACATGCTGCTGCACAGCTATGGCCTGACCATCATCCTGATCGGGCTCGTCGGCTTCAACGTAACCTCCAAGATCGCGCCCGAGGAGAAGGCCGGCACCGGCCAGGTGCGCAATCCGGGAGCACAGCATTGACCCAGATCGAGCTTCGCGGCGTCCAGAAATTCTTCGGCGCCGTCCAGGTCATCAAGGACCTGAACCTCAAGATCGCCGACAACGAGTTCATCGTGCTGCTCGGCCAATCGGGCTGCGGCAAGACGACGACGCTGCGCGCCATCGCCGGGCTGGAAACCATCGACGAGGGCGACATCTTCATCGACGGCAAGCCGGTGCAGCATTTGAAGGCCGCCGACCGCGACATCGCCATGGTGTTCCAGTCGTTCTCGCTCTATCCGCATATGAGCGTCTACGAGAACATCGCCTTCCCCTTGCGCGCCACGCGCAAGAGCAAGACGGAGATCGACAGCGAGGTGCGTTCGGTCGCCAAGACGCTGCAGATCACCGACCTGCTGGACAAGAAGCCGTCGGCGCTCTCGGGTGGCGACATGCAGCGCGTCGCCATTGGCCGCGCTCTGGTGCGGCGACCGAAGGCCATGCTGATGGATGAGCCGATCGGCGCGCTCGACGCCAAGCTGCGCGAGGAGATGCGCGCGGAAATCAAGCGGCTGCACATCAAGCAGGGCTCGACCACCATCTATGTCACGCACGACCAGATCGAGGCCATGAGCCTGGCCGACCGCATCGTCATCATGCACGCAGGCGTCTTGCAGCAGGTCGGCACGCCCGACGAGGTCTATTCGCAGCCGGCAAATCTGTTCGTGGCGCAATTCGTCGGCAGCCCGGTGATGAATGTCACCGATGCGGCGGTGGCCGAGACGGCGTCCTCGGTTTCGGTGACGGTCGGTGGAGCCGCCGCCGGCTTCGAGTTCCCGCGAGCGCTGCTGTCGAAGCTCAACGGCCATGCCGGCGGCCAGTTGGCGCTTGGCATACGGCCGGAAGGCGTGCTCATCCGGCGCGAGGCGACCGAGGGCTTCGTGCCTGTCGACACACATATCGTCGAGCCGCTCGGCTCCTTCGACATCGTCGATCTCAAGGTCGGAACCGAGTTGCTGCGGGCCCGCACCAAGAGCGGCTTCGTTGCCGGACCCGGTGAAAGGGTCTTCGCCAGGATCGACCCGACCCAGGCGCATTTCTTCGACAAGGCAAGCGGCAAGTCGCTCGAGGTGAGACTCTGATGGCCCATATCCAGCTCAAGAACATCTCGAAGACCTTCGGCAACCACACGGCGCTCACCGGGCTCGATCTCGAAATTGCCGATGGCGAGTTCTTCGTGCTGCTGGGCGAGACGGGCGCCGGCAAGACGACGACGCTGCGGCTTATCGCCGGCCTGGAGAAGCCCAGCGAAGGCCAGGTCTTCATCGACGGCGTCGACGTTGCCGACTGGGGTGCGGCCGAGCGTGACGTGGCGCTGGTGCTGCAGCAATATTCGCTCTATCCGCGCTACACGGTGCGCGAAAATCTCGAATTCCCGCTGAAGCCGAAAATTCGCCGGCTGCCCGACGCCGAGATCAAGGACCGTGTCGACCGTGCCGCCCGTACGCTGCGGATCGAGCATCTGCTCGACCGCAAGACGGATCGGCTGTCCGGCGGCGAGATGCAGCGCGTCTCGATCGGCCGCGCCATTGTGCGCAAGCCGCGTGTGTTCCTGATGGACGAGCCGCTGTCTGCGCTCGACGCCAAGCTGCGCGAGGCGCTGCGGACTGAACTGAAGAACCTGCAGATACAGCTCGGCGCCACCTTCCTGTTCGTCACCCACGATCAGATCGAGGCGATGTCGATGGGTGACAAGGTCGGCGTGCTCAACCATGGCCGAATCGTCCAGACCGGCACACCGCATGAGATCTACAACAATCCACGCGACACCTATGTGGCGAGCTTCGTCGGTTCGCCGCCGATGAATCTCATCGACGGCAAGCTCGTGAACGGCCGCGCGGTGATGGCGCCGCTGAATTTCGAATTGCCTTTTTCAGGGGGAGCCAAAGCGGGCGGGGCGACCGATGGTCGCCCGCTCGTCTTCGGCATTCGTCCCGAGGACGTCTATCTCGAGAGCGGCGCGCCGGTCGAGGCGCGTGTCCACGACGTCGAGAACCACGGCGTCGAAAAGATCCTGACGCTGCGCGTCGGCGACGCGACAGTGCGTGCAACCGTGCCGGCCAGGACCGACGTCGCCATCGAGCAGGCGGTGCGCTTTGCCTGGAACCCCGACAAGGTGGTGCTGTTCGACAAGGGCAGCGGCGTCAGCTTGCGTCACGCCTCGTAGCCGCATCCCAGCCTATTTCTGGAAGTAGGTTTCGTAGGGCGTGTCGTTGATCAGCAGGATCACGCATTCCGTGTCGGAGACGCAGGCGTCGTCATGCATCTCATTGGCTTTCTGGGTCCAGTAGGATCCAGGAGGCAGTTCGACCTTGGTCGCCTCGCCGCCATCCATCTGCCAGTGCGCCCACATCCCCTTTATGACCACCGCACGATAATCCGCGGTGTGCGCATGGACCGGTGCGCGCCAGTTGCCGGGAACCTTCAGCAACGTGCCTGCCGGACCCTTGGCCCGCTCGCCCCACAATGGGCCAAGACGATGCGGCTGGTCGGGTACTTCCGCCACATAGGGGATCTTGTCGGCCGGCAGGTAGCTGTCCTCGAGGGCAAAGGCGCGCCCGGGAACCGCAAGCATGACGGCGAGTGCGATGCGCTTCGGATGATTTGGCATTGGTTCTCCTCTTCGGACCGGCTTGCCGCCGGCCTCTCGCTGCCTGGTTCTGGCAAGCTATTGCATGCGGGTGGCCCGGCAATGGCATTGCGTCCGGAAGGCTTGGCAATTCATCCAGACCCGGCAATCCACGGCCACGCTGCGGCTGGTGCCGATGCGATTGATGCCGCGCGCCATGTCGATCATCCTGACCGGCGTTTCGCTGGCGACCGTCTGTGCGGCGCCGGTCGGCGCCTATGTCGGTGACATCTGGGGCTGGCGCACGGCCTTCATGATTGCGACCGTGGTCGCCGCCCTGGCGCTGCTGGTGCAGCTGGCCACCATTCCGAAATTGCCCCCCGTGGGTGTGGCAAGCTTCCGCACCTTGCTCGACGTGCTGAAGCGTCCGTCGATCAGGGTGGCGCTGCTGGTCGTGCTGCTGGTCGCTTCGGGACACTTTGCCGGCTTCACCTATGTCCGTCCCTTCCTCGAGAAGGTCCCCGTGCTCGACATCGAGACGATCTCGCTGGTGCTGCTGGCCTATGGCATTGGCGGCTTCTTCGGCAATGTCGCCGGCGGCATCCTGGCCGAGCGCAGCCTCAAGGCAGCCGTTGGGCTGGCGCCCTTGCTGATCGCACCGGCCGCCGCCTCGATGCTGGTTTTCGGAGCTTCGCCGACGATCGCCGCTGCCGCCGTTGCGGTCTGGGGCTTTGCTTTCGGCGCGGTTCCGGTCGGGCTGCAGAGCTGGCTGGTGCGGGCAGCACCCGACCAGGCAGAAAGCGCCGGCGGACTGATGGTGGCGACGTTCCAGGTGGCGATCGCGCTCGGCGCCGTCTTCGGCGGCCTGCTGGTCGACCACACCGGCGTCGCCAGTGCCTTCGCCCATTGCGGCGCGGCGACATTGCTGGCGGCCAGCGTGGTGTTCCTGCGCGGCCCGAAGCAGGCCGAGTAGCCTCGCCGCAATCAGGCTTCCCTGACACCTGCGCGTCGGCCCGAGAACCATCACGGTTTTCGGTCGACGCCGTTGTGACGGCAGCGACGAACGAACTCAGGCCGACCGCCCATCGAAATCGAAGACCGACAGTGTCGAGGGGTCGAGATCGGCCACGCAGTTGACGTTGATGTAGGCGCTGCGTTCACGGCCCTCGCGGACATCCTCCGCAAAGGGATGGATGCCGCAGGCCCGGCAGAACCGGTGCGCGATGGCATGATTGCCGAATGTGTAGGTGCCCAAATCGTCGCCCCAGGCCAGGACCCGCAAGGTCTCGTGCGGGATGGCACACAACAGGGCGCCCTTGCGCGAGCAGATCGAGCAATTGCACCTGATGGCGCCGGTCAGTTCGGCCTTGAATTCGAAGGCGACCTTGCCGCAGTGGCAACTGCCTTTGTAGAGCATCGGATTTTCCTCGCATTCAACAGGGTGCAAAACCGTCTGCGCCGGGTTAAGTCTCGGCAAGCCAGGCACTGGCCGCTATCCCTTAAGACGTTCAAGGCGTCCGGAGTCCGACACCGAAAATGCAATCCGTCCGTGATCATCTGGAAACCATCCTTGCGCGCCTCGCCGCCCGTGCCGGCGAAGAGCGTGTGTTCACGAAGCTCTATGCCGAAGCCGCGCGGGCCGCGGCCGATGCCAGCGATGCGCGCAGCCAAGCCGGCGTGACGCTCGGGCCGCTCGACGGCACCATCGTCTCGATCAAGGATTTGCTCGATGTCGCCGGCGAGCCGACCAGGGCCGGCTCGCTGATGCTCAGGACCACAGCACCTCCGCTGCGCGATGCCGTGATCGTCAGCCGGCTGCGGCAGGCCGGCGCGGTTATCATCGGCAAGACCAACATGACCGAATTCGCCTTCACCGCGATCGGCGATAACCAGCATTTCGGTACGCCCGGCAATGCTGTGGACGCCAGCCGCATTCCGGGCGGTTCTTCTTCAGGCGCCGGCGTTTCCGTCGGCGAGGGCACGAGCGAAATATCGATCGGTTCCGACACCGGCGGTTCGATACGCATTCCGGCTTCACTCAACGGTGTCGTCGGCTTCAAGCCGACGGCGCGACGTGTGCCGCTCGCCGGCGCGTTCCCACTGTCGGCCACGCTGGACTCGATCGGTCCGCTTGCCCGAACCGTCGCCCAGTGTGCCGCCGCCGACGCCGTGATGGCCGGTGAGGTGCCGACCGCGCTGACGCCGATTGCCCTGGCAGGGCTTCGCATAGGCATTCCGCGCGGCGTCCTTTTCGAAGAGACGGAAGACGAGGTGGCGACCGCGTTCGACCGCTGCCTTGGCAAGATCGAGCAGACGGGCGCGCGGATCGAGGATTTGTCGATCGACGATCTGCTTGCCGATTTGCGCGCGGCCACCAAGCGTGGTTCGATCGCCGCGATGGAAGGGGCCGAAGTGCATGCCGACTGGCTGGCGACAGGAGCTTCGGTACCGGTCGACCCGCATGTCAGCGGACCTTTGTCGCGGGCAGCCATGCTGCCGACGCCTGTCTACATCCGGGCAATGCGCCGTCGTACAGCGCTCGCCGCCGCCATGGACGAGCGGCTGTCCTCGGTCGATGTGCTGGCCTTGCCGACCACACCGGTGACGGCGCCGACTATCGTCTCGATGTCTGACGACGCCGGGTTGCGTGACCGCACCGAAGGCCTGCTGCTGCGCAACACGCAGGTCGCCAACCAGTTCGATCTCTGCGCGATCTCGCTGCCGATGCCGGGCACTCAGCTGCCCGCCGGCTTGATGCTGGTGGCGCGCAACGGCCATGACCAACGCCTGCTGCGCATAGCAGCAGAGGTGGAGCAGCTGCTTGGCGCGTGAGCAGGGCTGAACCGCCCATCAGCGCGACGAACAGTGCTTGCGTTCGCTGTCCTTGGCGGTCCGTACGATACGGGTCGCGACCAGCCAGGGCAAATTGTACTCCTTGCCGGCGATCGTCTGGGTGCGGTGCTCGATCGAGCCATTGACGACGATCTTGCCAGCATGAAGCGCGTCGGAAAGATCGGTTATGGCCTTGTCGGCCTGCGGCAATCCGCTGGGGTCGATCGACACGCCCTTGATGATCGCCCCGGTGGCAAGGTCGAGTGCGCTGTTGGACGGGCAGGGCGCCTTGAAGCAGCGCAGCCCGTTGTCGCAATAGACATAACTGCTCTCGGCCGCGAATGCCGGCATGGCACAGAGCGAACAGGCAGCGACAAAGAGGAAGGCTAGACCGGACATGGCTCTCAACGTCGCGGAGAATTGGGGCGAAACCGCGATGTGTTACAGGCTCGCCGGAAACCGCCGCCGATAGTGATCGACCACTTCTGGATTGCGCAGATTGACCGGCAGCTTGCCCGCCAGCACCAGCAGGGCTTCGCCCGCCGCGCCGACGCCCATGCGCATCATCGATTCCTCGGTGATCCCCGCCATGTGCGGCGTGACGATGACATTGTCGAAGCCGAAATAGGGATGGTTCGACGGCAGCGGCTGCGTCGCAAACACGTCGAGCGCGGCGCCGCCGATGCGCCGTTTCTGCAAGGCCTCGATCAGCGCGTCGTCGTCGACGACCGGTCCGCGCGACACGTTGATCAGCAACGCCTGCGGCTTCATGCGGGCGATCCGCTCACGGTTGATCAGGCCGCGCGTTTCCGGCGTCAGCGGGCAGCACAGAACGATGATGTCGCTCTGCTCGACGAGAGCGTCGATCGACAGGAAGCCGACCTTGTCCGGCGCCGGCTGCATGCTGCGCGTCGTTGCCACCACTTTCAGGTCGAAGCCGTGCGCGGCGATATGGCCGACCGCCTGGCCGACGGCGCCGAGGCCGACAATGCCGATCGTCTTGCCGGCAAGCTCGCTGTTGGCGTTGGCGTGCTCGCGGCCGGCGAGCCAGCCTTTGGCGCGCAGGTCGCGATCGACGACGCGGAAGTTGCGCAGCAAGGCGAGGGCCACGAACATGACGTGTTCGGCAACCGAGCGGGCATTGACCGCCGGCACATTCGCCACCAGCACGCCGGCGGCCGTCGCTGCTTCCATCGGGATCATGTCGAGCCCGGCGCCATGACGGATTGCCGCCCGCAGCAGCTTTGCGCCGTCGAAAAGCTGTGGGGGCAGCGGCGCGCGCACGATGACGATGTCGGCATTCCTGGCTTCGGCGGCCAGCGTGGCCGGATCGATGGCGGAGGCGACGACGAGCTCTCCGGCGCCGGCCAGCATGGCCGAGGCGCGCGGGTGCAGGGCGTGGGTCGTGAGGATACGGGCCATGTCGGTCAGGCTTTTTCGAGCGCCGGGCTTTGCGGCTCCTCGCCATGGCCCTCGATCAGGCCCTTCCAGTAGCTCTCAGCGCCCTGCAGATGGGCGCTCATCAGCGCCTGGGCGAGATTGCCGTCGCGGCGCAGCAGCGCCTCATAGATCTGGATGTGCTCGGCATGCGAGCGCACGTTGCGCTCGGGGTCGTTGAAATAGATCGGCAGGCGCTGCTCGCCCATCATGTAGTAGACGCTGCAGACATTGTGGAAGACGCTGTTCTTGGTGGCGCGCACGATTTCGAGGTGGAATTCGCGGTCTTCCCTGGCAAGCCCCTCGCCGGCGGCGATGCGCTCTTCCGAAGCCTTCAGGATTTCGCGCAGCCGCTCGAAATTCTCCTCGGTGGCACGCGAACAGGCAAGTTCGGCCGCCTTGATCTCGTGGATCTTGCGCAGTTCGACCGTCTCGTAGATCTGGATCGGGTCGAGCGGCAGGCCCGCGCGGGCAAAGAGCGCCATGGCCTCCACACTGGCCTGCTTGGTGTCGATGTAGATGCCGGATTTGGCCCGGCGCTCAACGATGCGCATGGCCTCCAGGATGGCCAGCGCCTCGCGGATCTGACCGCGGCTGACGGCGAAATGCTCCGCCAATTCGCGCTCCGATGGCGTTCGGCCGCTCTCCTTGTCCGAATGGGAGAACAGGTAGGCAGCGAGTTCCGCGAGAAGGTTCTTTTCTTTCATCGTCAACCGCGTTGCGCGTGCGCCTCCAGGAACCGCTCCGAAATGGTGAATCCCAGACCCGGTTTTTCCGGGATCGCTATCATACCGTCCCTGGCTTCGACAGTCTCTTCGACCAGATCATGGATCATCGGGTTGGCGCCGAGCGAATATTCGACGGTGAAACTCGACGGCGAGGCGGCGCAGACATGCAAGCCTGCGAAAAAACAGGGCGCGCCGGCCCACAAATGCGGTGCAAAGCGCAGATTGAAGGCGCTGGCGATGGTGCCGATCTTCATCGCTTCGCTGATGCCGCCGCAGAAGGCGGGATCGGGCTGGAAGATGTCGGCGGCTTTGAGCACGGCGAGGTCGCGGAAGGCGTAGCGGGTCGCCTCGCTTTCGCCGGTGGCGATCGGAACGGCGCCACTTGCCCGCACTTCGGCCATGCCCGGCTTATCGTCGGCGATGATAGGTTCCTCGAACCAGGCGAGGTCCAAATCGTTGACAAGGTGGATGAAGCGCTTGGCTTCAGCCACCGTGTAGGTGCCGTGCGCGTCGACCATCAGTTCGACATCGGGGCCGAGCGCCTGCCGTGCGGCGCGCACGCGGGTGGCGGAAATGTGCGCCGCGCCGTCCATGGCGCCAACCCGCATCTTCAGTGCCTTGAAACCGCCCTTGGCGATATAGGACTTCAACTGCTCGCCGATGGCGTCGGCGGCCGCCCAGCCGCCGGACGCGTAAGCCGGCATGCGATCGAGCTTGCGGCCGCCGAGCAGCCGCCAGACCGGAACGCCAAGCGATTTGCCAAGAATGTCCCACAGCGCGATGTCGACGGCGCTGATCGCGGCGATGCTCATGCCGCGCCGCGCCAGCTGCGGCATGGCGTGGCCGCCGCGTGCGGCGCTGTCGTGGCGCACGCCATTGTAGAGCATCTCCCAGATGATGCCGATGTCGGCCGGATCGCGGCCGACCAGCTGCGGCCCGACTTCATGGTTCAGCATGTGGACGAGTGCACCGTAGCTGCCGGCACTGCCGGCGGCGTTCTTGCCTTCGCCCCAGCCGACCAGCCCGTCATCGGTCTCGATGCGCAGGATGGCGGCGTCGAAGGTCGTCACCTGACCGAAGTCGCTGCGGTGCTGCCGAGCGGCTTCGATCGGAACGCGGATCCACCAGGCTTGGACGGACTTGATACGCATATTCTTCCCCAGCCCTGCGCCGGTCAGGGCGGAAGGGCGAATTTCCCTGAGGCAGTCGACTACTTGATCAGCGGCAGCAACGTTTCGGCGTTGATGCGCATCTGGTCGGTGTAGAATTTCTCGGTGAGCACGCTGGAGCCGTGGTCCTGGATGAACTTCAGCTGTTCGGGCGAGATATCGACCGGATTGCGCTCGACCATGTCGGGATAGGGGGCCGCCGGCGTCCGGTCGACGGGCGCGACGAACTCGTTGGTCAGCGCGCCGTCGTAGCCGATCTCGCGCAAGGTGGCGACGATCTTCGGCCAGTCGATCTGGCCGAGACCGGCGGCGAAGCGGTTGTTGTCGGCGACATGGAAGTCGAACAGGCGCTTTCCGGCCTGCCGGATCGCGTCATAGACGTTAAATTCTTCCATATGGAGGTGGTAGGCGTCGAGGCAGACACCGCATTCGGGGCTGACCGCGTCGGCCAAAGCCAGCGCCTGGGCGCCGCGATTGAACAGATAGGTCTCGAAGCGGTTGAGCGGTTCAACAGCGATCTTGACGCCGACCTTCTTGGCGTGGGTGAAGCATTCGCGGGTGGCGTCGACGACCCACTTCCATTCCTCTTCCTCGGTGCCGTCAGGCACGACCTTGCCGACGGTCGCCGGAACCAGCGTGATGATCTCGCCATCGAGTTCGCTGACCATGGTCAGCACGTCCTTGACATACTGAACGGAACGCTCGCGCTGGCCCTGGTTCCTGGCGGCAAGGTTGCGCTCGCCCAGCATCAGGGTCACCGCGCCCCAGCAACGAATGCCATGCTCCTTCAGAAGCGCCCGGGTCTCCCTGGTCTTGTACTGCTCGGGTTCGCCGGAAATCTCGATCGACTCATAGCCGAATTTCTTGATGCGCTTGAGCGTCGTTTCCAAGGGTTCCGCGCGCATCCAGTTGTGCGTCGAAAGATGCATGGTCTGTCCTTCCCAACTCGTCTCTATGGTTCGCCTGCGACATGCATCGCCAAAAGGCGACACAAAGGTTCCTCCCCAAGGCGTTCCCAGCCTTTTCTCGCAAACTGGTTCGACCAATTGGGCCTGAAGCGAGGTCTACAGCAAATTATCCGGATCGGCAAGAAGCGCCGGGATGCAACTTTCGCTGTGGAGTATTTCCTTGATTATATTGAGATATATATGCCTGCGCCGGGTGGTTTTGGGGTCATGATGGCGCATTGCAAGGCTTGACCAAAATTCCACATTTGGTAATACCAGAATGGTGGTGCGTGCAAGCGCCCGTTGAGAAAAGACCAAAGTGGCTGGCCCTGTTTCCAATCGGCGCTATGCTCGGTCGCGAGAGAAATGAGGGAGGATGCCGATGCCGACGACAATGAAGGGCCCGGGGCTGTTTCTGGCGCAGTTCGCGGGCGACGCCGCGCCGTTCAACTCACTGGCGTCGATCACCAAATGGGCGGCCGGTCTCGGCTACAAGGGCGTGCAGATCCCGACCTGGGACGCGCGGCTGTTCGATCTCAAGAAGGCGGCCTCTTCCAAGGCCTATTGCGACGAGGTGAAAGGCATTTGCGCCGACGCCGGCGTCGAGATCACGGAATTGTCGACGCATCTGCAGGGGCAATTGGTGGCGGTGCATCCTGCCTATGACGCGCAGATGGATGGCTTTGCGCCGCCATCGGTGCACAACAATCCCGCAGCCCGGCAGAAGTGGGCTGTCGAGCAGATGAAGTTCGGCGCTAAAGCATCGCGTAATCTAGGCCTGAATGCTTCAGTGTCGTTTACCGGCTCGCTGGCTTTCCCTTACCTCTATCCGTTCCCGCAGCGGCCGGCTGGACTCATTGAGGAAGCGTTTGGCGAGCTCGGCAAACGCTGGAAGCCGATTCTCGACGTGTACGAGGACAACGGCGTCGATGTCGGCTATGAAATTCACCCGTCTGAAGACGTTTTCGACGGCGCCACTTTCGAGATGTTCCTCGACGCGGTCGGCGGCCACAAGCGCTGCAACATCAATTACGATCCGTCGCATTTCCTGCTGCAGCAGCTCGACTATCTCGAATTCATCGACATCTATCACGAGCGCATCAAGGCGTTCCACGTCAAGGACGCCGAGTTCAACCCGACCGGCCGGCAAGGCGTCTATTCCGGCTATCAGAGCTGGACCAACCGCGCCGGGCGCTTCCGTTCGCTGGGCGATGGACAGGTGGATTTCGGCGGCATCTTCTCCAAGCTGACGCAGTACAATTATGATTCCTGGGCGGTGCTGGAGTGGGAGTGCTGCCTGAAGCATCCGGAGGATGGTGCGGCCGAAGGCGCGCCTTTCATCGAGCACCACATCATCCGGGTGACGGAAAAGGCATTCGACGACTTCGCCGCTGGCACCACCGACAAGAAGTTGCTGCGCGCCATGATGGGAATCTAGCTCGATTTTCCCTCCCCTTCGCGGGGAGGGTGGCCCAAAGGCCGGGTGGGTCGGTTCACACCGCGCTCTGCCTCAACGACCCCACCCGATCCGCTGCGCGGATCGACCTCCCCTCAAGGGGGTAAGCAACAGCGAGGAGCAAGATATGGTCGGCGCATCGAAGTCGGAAACGGGAGGCGGCCCGATCCGCTACGGCATGGTCGGCGGCGGGCAAGGCGCCTTCATCGGCGCGGTGCATCGGATCGCGGCGCGGCTGGACAACGAGTTCGTGCTGGTTGCCGGCGCTTTGTCAGCCGACCCGGCCCGTGCCAAGGCCTCGGCCGCCGAACTGGGGCTCGACCCCTCACGCAGCTACGCATCCTATGCCGAGATGGCCAAGGCCGAGGCGAAGCGCCCCGACGGCATCGAGGCGGTGGCCATCGTCACGCCCAACAATGTGCATGTGCCGGCGGCAAAAGCTTTCCTCGAGGCCGGCATCCACGTCATCTGCGACAAGCCGCTGGCGACGACGCTGGCCGAGGCGAAAAAGCTTGCGGCGATAGTCGAGAAGACCGGCAAGGTGTTCGTGCTGACGCACAACTACACCGCCTATCCGATGGTGCGGCAAGCACGCGAAATGGTCGCCAAGGGCGTGCTCGGCGACATCCGCATCGTGCAGTCCGAATATCCGCAGGACTGGCTGACCGAGGATTTGGCGGCGACAGGCCAGAAGCAGGCGGCGTGGCGCTCCGACCCCAAGCAGGCAGGTGCCGGCGGTGCGCTGGGCGATATCGGCACGCATGCCTACAACCTCGCCCGCTTCGTCTCGGGGCTGGAACTGGACTCCCTGTCGGCCGATCTCGACGCCTTCGTGCCGGGACGGCTACTGGATGATAACGTCAACGTCATGCTGCGCTTCAAGCCTACCGGCAAGACGCACCCGGCCAAGGGCATGATCTGGGCAAGCCAGGTGGCGCCCGGCCATGAGAACGGGCTGAAGCTGCGCATCTATGGCTCGAAGGGTGGGCTGGAATGGGTGCAGGCCGACCCGAACTATCTCTGGTACACGCCGTTCGGCCAGCCAAAGCAATTGATTACCCGCAATGGCGCCGGCGCGCTGCCGGTGGCGGGCCGTGTCAGCCGCGTGCCGTCAGGCCATCCGGAAGGCTACCTCGAAGGCTTCGCCAACATCTACCAGGAGGCCGCACGCGCCATCCGGGCGGCGCGTAAGAAGGGCGGCAAGCCGGCAAAGGATGTCGTCTTCCCGACCATACAGGACGGCGTCGAGGGCATGGCCTTCATCGAGGCTTGCGTGAAGTCGTCGAAGAAGAACGGGGCGTGGACGAAGCTGTAGTCGCACGGCGGGTAACGAAGGCCCCCTCACCCGGATTGCCAGCCGAATTGCGAAGGGCAATTCGGGGCAATCCGACCTCTCCCCGAGGGGAGAGGAGGAGGAGATGGCGCGACGCCAAGTCTCTTCTCCCCAGCGGGGAGAAGGTGGCCGCGAAGCGGTCGGATGAGGGGGCATGGCGCGAAGCGGCGGAACAGCCAGTGCGCCGTCAAAGGGAGGGGGCTTCGATGAAAATCGGCATGTGCATGTTCTTGTGGACGACGGCGGTGTCGAAGAAACACGAGCCGCTGCTGCGCGACATCAAGGCGACCGGTTTCGATGGCGTCGAGATACCGATCTTCGCCGGCACGCCGGACGATTATAAAAAGCTCGGCGATCTGCTCGACCGCATCGGGCTGGAGCGGACTGCTGTTTCGGCCATGGGCGATCCGGCGATGAATTTGATCGCGGCCGACGCGGCAACGCGCAAGGCCGGTGTCGACTACATGAAATGGGCGATCGACTGCGCGCAGGCACTTGGCGCCAACACGCTGAGCGGCCCTCTGCATTCGACGCTCGGGTCCTTTTCCGGCTCTGGGCCGACGGCCGCGGAGAAGAAGCGCTCCGTCGGCTCGCAGCGCGCCATCGGCGACCATGCCGGCCAGAGGAACGTCACCATCGGGCTCGAGGCGCTCAACCGCTTCGAATGCTACCTGCTCAACACGATGGCGGACCTGTCGGAGCATATCGAGGCCATCGACCGGCCGCACATCAAGGCGATGTACGACACCTTCCACGCCAATATCGAGGAGGCCGACCCGATCGGCGCCTACACGAAACACCGCAGGAATGTCGTGCATATCCATATCTCGGAGAATGATCGCGGCGTGCCGGGGCGCGGCAACATTCCGTGGACCGAAACGTTTTCCGCCATCCGCAAGAGCGGCTATGACGATTGGCTGACGATCGAGGCGTTCGGCCGCTCACTCAAGGATTTGGCGGCGGCGACCAAGGTGTGGCGGGATTTCTCAGAGACGCCGGAAGCGGTCTATCGGGAGGGGTATAGGCATATCAAGAGCGGGTGGAAGAAGGCGGCTTAGGCGCCCTGGCCCATTTTCTATTTGCGTTCGCGGCGGTTGCCAGGTGGTTCCCCCACTCCGTCTCGGCTTCGCCGAGCCACCTTGTATCTACACGAGAGAGATTTCGTGGGATTAGAGCGATTGAGCCAAGGTCCGGGTGGCCGCCCGGACCTTGGCTTGGCGAAGTCGCCCGTACCACCTGAGGTTACAGCCGCCGGAGAGCTTGGGATCTTCGCCTTCATCACGCACGACCGAACAGTCGCTTGGTTCCAACCGTACGCACAAGGCAGGTTACCGTGAACAGGATTATTTGTGGAGTTGATGTTTCGAAAGATTGGCTGGACGCGCATGTCTGGCCTGGCGGAGCGGCAGCGCGCTTCGCCAACGACGCGGCGGGGATCGCAGCTCTTTGGCTGTTCTGCCGCAGCCATGACGCAGCCCTTGCGGTGATGGAGGCATCGGGCGGCTATGAACGGCTGGGATTCATGCTCTTGTGGGCGCACGGCATGCCGTGCGGCGTGGTCAATGCCAAGAGCGTGCGCCGTTTCGCCGAGGCGATGGGCTATCTTGAGAAGACCGACAGGATCGACGCCGCTGTCATCGCCCACTACGGCGCAGTCAAGAACACTGTGCCGACGCCACCGCCAAGCGCCGCCCAGCAGCGGCTTGCCGCGTTGGTTGGCCGGCTTTGCCAGATTGTCGGCGATGCGACCATCAACAAGCAGCGTAGAAGTGCCGCACGCGACGCCGAGGTATGCGCCAGCATCGAGGCGATGCTGGCCTTCCTCAAGCGCGAGCAACGGCGCCTGGAAGGCGAGATTGCCTCGATGATCGATGACGATCCGCTGTGGGCCAGGCTGGAGCAGGCCTTTCGTTCGCTGAAGGGCGTGGCCGGACGCACCGTCGCCCGCCTGATGGCCGAACTGCCCGAGATCGGCCTCATCTCCAACAAGGCCATCGCCAAGCTGGCAGGCCTCGCTCCCTTCGCCAACGATAGCGGCAAGCGCACCGGCAACAGGCATGTGCGCGGCGGACGCGCCGGGCCGCGTGGCATCCTCTTCATCGTCGCAGCCATCGTGGCCAAATTCGATCCCAATCTCAAAGCTTTCGCTCAACGGTTGCAACAGGCGGGAAAGCCAAAAATGCTCATCCGCATCGCACTCGCCAGAAAACTCCTCGTCATCCTCAATGCAAAAGCACGCGATGCGCGCAACGAGTTCGCGAGTGCAACTTGACACCCCAGATAGTCGCTCTCCCCCTCCGGAGGGAGAGGAAGGAAGCCTCGGCCTGGGAGGACACTCGGCCTAAGAGGACAGGCGTCGGCTCGGACAGCCTGGCGCTTTCCTCTACCCCGTCGATAGGGGGAGAGGTGTCGAGCGAAGCTCGACGGAGTGGGGGTCGATCCTTTGGCGCCGGTCGAGACGACTTGCGCGTCTGCATCACAAGCCTACCCCTGCTCAGCCTGGATCCTGTTGTAGTCGTGGATGGTCCGGCTCAGCCGGCGGCGCAGGAAGTTGGAGATGTTGTCGAAGATGAAGACGACGAGCAGGATCAGCAGCACCATGTAGAAGACGTTGGCCCAGTTGGAGTTGGTGCGCATCGCTTCCCACAGCTTCAGGCCGATGCCGCCGGCACCGACAGCGCCGATGATGGTGGCGCCGCGGGTGTTGGATTCCCACTGGTAGAGCGTCTGGCTGATGAACACCGGCACCACTTCCGGCAGCACGCCGTAGCGCTGCACCAGGAGGCCGTTGGCTCCGGTCGAGGTAATCCCCTCGCGCGGCTTGTCGTCGATGTTCTCCAGCGCCTCGGAATAGGTTTTGCCGAGCGTGCCGACCTCTGTGAAGAAGATCGCCGCACTGCCAGCCAGCGGTCCCGGCCCGAAGGCGCGGGTGAAGAACAGCGCCCAGATCAGCATGTCGATGGAGCGCATGAAATCGAAGAAGCGCTTGAGCACCTGGTTGACCAGCCGGCTGGGCGTGATGTTGCGGGCGGCGAAGAAGGCCAGCGGGAAGGCGACGATGCCGCCCAGCATGGTGCCGAGAAAGGCCATGACGATGGTCTGCAGCAGCTTCGTCCAGACATCGCCATGCTGCCACTGGGCGTTGTTCCAGATGTTGTCGCCGGCCAGCGCCAGATTTGACGTGCCCGGTTTCAGTTCCGGCCCGGAGACGATCAGCGAAGCGACTTCGCTTGCCGACTTGCCGAAGAAAGGCGAACGCGTGTCGAAGATGAAGTTTGCCCAGCCTAGAAACCGCTTGCGTATCCTGACGCGGTCAACGGCGACGCGGGCCTCGCCGGCAAAGCCCATGTCGGCGACCACCTCATCCTCATGCGCGGTGATCCAGCCGGGAACCGGTCCCGAGATCAGCGGCTTGCCGGTGCCGAGTGCGACCGCAACGGTCTCACCGTTGGCAATTATCGTCGCTTGCGTCTTGGTGAAGGTAATCGACTTGGCGGTGCCGTCGATCAGGATCGTCACCGAACCATCGGCATTGGTCTTGACCCAGTCCGGATCCGGGTTCGGGCCGAGCACCGAGAAGCGTGGATATTTGGCAGTGATCTGCGGTTCATCGAGGCGGAAGATCGGCTGCACGTCGTAGCTGATCCACTGGGTCAGGAACAGCGGCAGCCGCTCCCAGTGCGATTCCCGCATGACCTGCGGCAGGTTGAAGAACCACAAGGCGTACAGCAGGTAGAGAAAGATGCCGCCAAGCAGCATCAGCGGCCCGAAGCGCTTGTGGAACGGCCGCTGGAACACCTGCGGGAAGCGCTCTTCGATCGACTGGATCTGATCGGCGGTCATGGTGGCCATGGTCAAGCGCTCATCACGAAAGCCTGCTCGCCGACCAGCTTGCGGCGCAGCCAGGCGGAGAACTGGTCGACGATGAAGATCGTCGTGAACAGGAGCAGCACGAGGGCTATCGTCTTGGCGCCGAAGCCGCGCGAGATCGACAGCTTCAACTCCTCGCCGATACCGCCGCCGCCGACCGCGCCCATGATGGTGGAAATGCGGACATTTATCTCAACACGCAGCAGCGTGTAGGACATGAAGTTGGGCAGCACCTGCGGCAGGCCGGCGAAGCGAACCCGCTCGAACCAGTTGGCGCCGACGGCCCTCAGGCCTTCCTCGGCGCGCATGTCGATGTTCTCGCTGATCTCGTAGAACAGCTTGCCCAGCGCGCCGATCGAGTGCAGGCCGATGGCGATGATGGCGGCGATCGGGCCGATCGAGACGATGGCGGCGAACAGGCCGGCGATGACGATCTCGGGAAAGGCGCGCAGCAGTTCCATGAGGCGCTTGACGATCAGCCGCAGCACCGGATGCGGCGTCAAATTGCGCGCCGCGATGAAGGAGAACGGTACGGCGAAGACGAAGCCGATGAAGGTCGAGACCAGGGCCACGTTGAGCGTGGTCAGCATCAGCTCGAAATATTCGGGGATGTAGAAGCTGCCCCAGACATAGGAGCGGCCAAGCGGAAAATTGAATTCCTGGGTACCGGTGTCATGCGGGGAAGTGATGTCGAACATCGCCCGCCAGACATCGTTCCAGTCCTTGGGGACGAGCCAGCTCAGGAAATCCAGCAAATGCGGCAACCGGTCGAAGAAATGCCCGGCATTGGCCTCGTCGGCGAACCACATGGTGCTGCCGAGCGCGGTGATGAGCAGGCCGACACCGATGGCGGTGTAGAGCCGGCGCAAGGACGTCTGGCGACGCCAGGCGTCGGCCATCTGGTGAGTGGCGCCGGAAGGGGCTGTCACGGAAAGGGTCATGATCGGACATGCAAGAAGGGCGGCGTTTTCTCGACGCCGCCCTTCCTGGTTTCGCCGTTAGCCGCCGATGGCTGCCTTACGGGCTTCGACGATGACGTTGTAGAAGTCCGCCTTAACCGGGACGTAGCCGGTAAAGTCGCCGCCCTCGACGCCTTCGAAGCAAGCCTTGTCCTTCTTCGGCAACTGCGTGAAGAAGTCGGCGAGCTTGGCGGTCATTTCGTCGCCGAGCGCGGTGCGCACGACCAGCGGGCCGTTCGGGATCAGACCCGAGCGCCAGACTTCGACGAAGTCGTTGGGGTCGACGGCGCCCTTGGCGACTTCCTTGTGGAAGGTGCCGGAGGTGTAGCCGTCCTTGAAGTCGCCGATGCCGGAAGAATCGTCCACCGCCACGTCGACCTTGCCGTCACGCACGGCCAGGACGTTGTTCTCGTGACCGCCGTTGAACTGGGTCGAGGCGAAGAAGGTTTCGTTCGAAGCGCCGGTATCCTTCGGGATCTGGGTCAGCGGGATCAGGTAGCCGGAGGTAGAATCCGGATCGGCGTAGCCGAGCTTCTTGCCCTTGGCCGACTTGATGTCGGTGATGCCGGAGGATTTCAGCGCCAGGCCGATCGAATAATAGCCTGTGGCGCCGTCGGTCTGCTGGGTGGTGAGGATCGGGGTGACCGCCTTCGGGTCCTTGAGAGCGACGCTGGCGTAGCCGGAAGCGCCGAGTTCGGCGAAGTCGAGCGTGCCGCCGAGCAGGCCCTGGATGACGCCGTCATAGTCGGCGGCGGGGAACAGCGAGACCTTTTCGAAGCCGAATTCGGCCTTCAGATGGTCGGCGAGGCACTGGTAGTTGCGCAGCCGGTCGGTTTCGTTTTCGCCGCCGAGAATGCCGACGCGAAATTCCTTCATGTCGGCGGCATGGGCCATGCTGGTCGCCATGGCGAGCACCGAAACGGCGCCAAAAACCATCTTCCTGAACATCTGTTATCTCTCCTGTAGGTTCCGGCCCCGCGCCGGCAGCGTTATCGATTTTGACAGGTGCCCTTGACGTGGGCTGGCGATCCCAACCGCTCTCAATATCCCGGGAATGCGGGCTCGAGCGGTCCGGCGGATGCGGCGATCTTTCGGCTGAAGGCAACGCTGGTCGAGGTGATGGCCTCGGAGATTTCCTGGCCATTGCTGTCGGCGCCGTAGACGAGGCGCACCGCCTCGCGGTTAAGCTCTTCCGGCGGGCCGTCGAAGACGACCTTGCCGGCAGCCATGCCGATGATGCGGTTGCAGTAGGTGCGGGCGGTGTCCAGCGTGTGCAGATTGGTGACGACGGTGATGCCTTCGCGCAAATTGATGTCCTGCAGCGAATCCATCACCACCTTGGCGTTGAGCGGGTCGAGCGAGGCGATCGGCTCGTCGGCGAGGATCACTCTGGGCTGCTGCATCATGGCGCGAGCGATGGCGACGCGCTGCTGCTGGCCGCCCGACAAGGTGCCGGCGGGCTGCAGCGCGGTGCGGACGATGTCGAGCCGCTCGAGTGCCGCGACCGCCTCGGCGCATTCGGCGCGGGAGAACATGCCGAACAGGTTAGTGATGGTCGAGCGGTGGTTCAGCTTGCCGAGCAGCACATTGGTCAGCACGTCGAGGCGCGGCACCAGGTTGAACTGCTGGAAGATCATGGCGCAGTCACGCTGCCAGCGCCGCAGCGGCGAACCGCTCAGCTTCGAGACCTCGGCGCCGTCAAAAAAAATCGAACCCTGGCTGGGATCGATGAGACGGTTGATCATGCGAAGGAGGGTTGATTTGCCGGCGCCCGAACGGCCGATGACGCCAACCATCTGACCCTGCGGGATCGCGATGTTGATGTCGCTGACGGCAGTGTTCTTGCCAAATCGTCGGGTGACACCGCGGATTTCGAGCGTGGCAGAATTTGCTGGCATGGGGGCAGGTTCCAGTCCGGGACCATTGATCGTCAGGCTCTCGCCTAACGCAGCCACATGAACCTGCCGTGTCGCGATGATGTCAGTTTTGTTACGCTCCACAGGCCTTAGCTTGTCAGCCTGGCTTACCTGTAAGTTGCGCAAGGACCCACAGCATATAGAGTGGAGCTATCGCCGCCGTGAACAAAACACAGCCTAATATCATCAACGTTATTGAAGAGCCAACGTCGGATTGCCTCCAACGCTTAGCTGCAAGCTTAATCACCAAAATTCCCAACGCGACCAACCCCAGTCCAATGAAAAGAGGTATTACGACAATAAAGGTCACATATGCCCCATGGCTCTGGGTTGGGTGATTATTAGTTCGATGAAAGCACCATTCGCGTCAACCATGCTTCTCCAGAAATGCCTCTGCGGACAGCTCACGGAAGTCCTCAAGGCAAGCGCGCAGCCTTGCATGGTCCCAGTGCCACCAGGCCAGCGCCTGGTAGCGTTCGGCCGTGCGGCGATCGAAGCGCTCGCGGATCGGCTTTGCCGGCACGCCGGCGACGATCGTATAGGGCGCTACATCTTTCGAGACGACAGCGCCGGCGCCGACCGCGGCGCCATCGCCGATGGTGACACCGGGCAGGATGGTCGAGCCGTGACCAAGCCAGGTGTCGTGGCCGATGGTGACCCGCTTGGCGCGGCGCTGGGCGAAGAATTCGCTTTCGTGCTCGGCATCGTCCCAGTAGTCGGAGGCGCGATAGGTGAAATGGTGCAGCGTCGGCCGCCAGGTCGGGTGGTTGGTGGCGTTGATTCGCACGCTGGCCGCGATGTTGGCGAACTTGCCGATCGTCGCGCACCAGACGGAGCAGTCCTGCATCATGTAGGAATAGTCGCCGAGTTCGCTTTCCGAGACCCGGCTGCGGTCGGCGATCTCGGTCCAGCGGCCGAGCGTCGAATTCTGTACATCCGCCGTCGGGTGGACCAGCGGCGTCGCGGACAATTTCCTGGTCATGCGGCGATTTTTCCGGGCGCGAAAGCGGTGACGTCGATGATGCGGTCGGCAACCGCCTCGCGTACATCGTGGTCATGGAAGATGCCGAGCAGGGCGACACCTGCAGCCTTCTTGGCGGCGATGAGTTCGATCACGACATCGCGGTTCCTGGCATCGAGCGAGGCTGTCGGCTCGTCGAGCAGCAGGATCGGATGCTCGGTGATGAAGCCGCGCGCGATGTTAACGCGCTGCTGCTCGCCGCCGGAGAAGGTCGCAGGCGGCAAGGCCCAGAGTTTCTCCGGCAGGTTGAGCTGCGCCAGCAAGGCGCGCGCCTTGCCGCGGGCAATCTCGCGATCCTCGCCGCGCTCGACCAGCGGTTCGGCGACGACGTCGAGCGCCGAGACGCGCGGCACGGTGCGCAGGAACTGGCTGACATAGCCGATCGTTTGCCGGCGTATGGCCAGCACGGTGCGCGGGCTGGCGGTGGCGAGGTCGATCAGCCCATCATCATGCGTGACGATGATCTGGCCTTCGTCGACGGCGTAGTTGCCGTAGAGCATCTTCAGGATCGAGCTCTTGCCGGCACCGGAAGGACCGCCGAGCACGGTGCATTCGCCAGCCCTGATCGAGAACGAGACACCGGCGACAACAGGCAGTTTGATGCCGTCGCGCAGGTGCATGGTGAAACTCTTGGCGACGTCGGAGACAACGAGGGGGGTTGCCATCAGAAGGGCCTCCAATTGTCGTTCGTTTGCGGGCCAACGCCCCCCTCTGCCTTGCCAGGCATCTCCCCCTCAAGGGGGGAGATCGGCGGCTTTCTCGTTGCGCTTGTTCTGCAACGTTGGAGAGTGGCGAAACCGAGGACGATAGCCAATCTCCCCCCTTGAGGGGGAGATGGCCGGCAGGCCAGAGGGGGGTGCCTTGGCGCCATCGTCAAACCTGCAAAATCGAGGAAACAAGCAATTGCGTGTAGGGCGCGCGGGGATCGTCGAGCACGCGGTCGGTGAGGCCGCTTTCGACGACGCGGCCGTCCTTCATCACCATCATGCGCTGCGACAAGAGCCGCGCCACGGCAAGGTCGTGGGTGACGACGATGGCCGCCAGACCGAGATCGGTGACCAGACCACGCAGCAGGTCGAGCAGGCGGGCTTGCACCGAGACATCGAGGCCGCCTGTTGGCTCATCCATGAACACCAGGCGCGGCCCGGTGACGAGGTTGCGGGCAATCTGCAGGCGCTGGCGCATGCCGCCGGAAAAGGCCCGGGGCTCGTCGTCGATGCGGTCCTCGTCGATCTCGACACGCGACAGCCAGTCGACGGCGGTGGCGCGGATCCTGCCGTAGTGACGGTCGCCGACCGCCATCAGCCGCTCGCCGACATTGGCGCCCGCCGACACCGTCATGCGCAGACCGTCGGCGGGGTTCTGATGGACAAATCCCCAGTCGGTGCGCATCAGGAAGCGGCGCTCGGCCTCGCTCATGCGGTAGAGCTCGCGGAACTGGCCGTCGCGCATGCGGTAGCTGGCGGAGCCGGAGCTCGGTAGCAGCCGCGTCGACAGGCAGTTGAGCAATGTCGTCTTGCCGGAGCCGGACTCGCCGACCACAGCCAGGACTTCGCCCGGCCACAGGTCGAAGGAGACGTTGTCGCAGCCGACGCGCGAACCGTAGAATTTAGAAAGTGCTGCGACACGCAGCAGCGGTTCGTCGGTCATTGCGCCGGCTCCCTTGTTCCCGAGGCAAGATGGTTTTCCGGGGCAAGATGGCCGCGATAGCCGTCCGCCCGCCGCTTCTCGCAATGGTCCGTGTCGGAGCAGACGAACATGTGGCCGCCATGGTCGTCGAGGATGACTTCGTCGAGATAGACGTTCTCGGCCGCGCACAGCGCGCAGGGCTGGTCGAAGGTCTGGACCTCGAACGGATGATCCTCGAAGTCGAGGCTGACCACTTCGGTGAAAGGCGGCACCGCGTAGATGCGCTTTTCGCGGCCGGCGCCAAACAGCTGCAGGGCCGGCGAGCGGTGCATCTTGGGATTGTCGAATTTCGGCGTCGGCGAGGGGTCCATCACATAGCGGCCCTCGACCTTGACCGGATAGGCATAGGTGGTGGCGATGCGGCCGTGCTTGGCGATGTCCTCGTAGAGCTTGACGTGCATGAGGCCATATTCCTCCAGCGCGTGCATTTTGCGCGTTTCGGTCTCGCGCGGTTCGAGGAAGCGCAGGGGTTCGGGGATCGGCACCTGATAGACCAGGACCTGGCCCGCCGTCAGCGGATGCTCGGGAATGCGGTGACGGGTCTGGATGATGGTGGCGCTGGCAGTGTCGGTCGTCACCGCGACATTGGCGACCTTCTTGAAGAAGGCGCGGATCGACACCGCATTGGTGGTGTCGTCGGCGCCCTGGTCGATGACCTTCAGCACATCGTCCGGGCCGATGATGGAAGCGGTGACCTGGACGCCGCCGGTGCCCCAGCCGTAGGGCATCGGCATTTCGCGCGAAGCGAACGGCACCTGGTAGCCGGGAATGGCGATGCCCTTGAGGATCGCCCGGCGGATCATCCTTTTGGTCTGCTCGTCGAGATAGGCGAAGTTGTAGGTGGCGATGTCGGTCATGGCGATCACATCCACATTGTGTTATCGAATTGGCGTCCAGGACGCGGATACAGGGGCGAATTCAGATGAACTCGACCGGATGGATGCATCTCGGAATTCTGTTGGTGGTGTTCGCCGGCGTCGTTCTCTTCTTCCTTCGGCGCATGATTCTGCCCGGCCCCAAAGAAGGCTCTCAAGGTGAGTCCCTGGGCGTCGGGAATGGTGATTACTCCGGGTATGACGGCTATGGCGGTCATTCCCACGATGGTGGCGGCCATGGTGGCGTCGGGCACTAAATTCATTCCGCAGCCTCCGATCCCCTGGCATAGCGCGCCAGCCGCTCATTGAGCGTGCCGGTGTGCAGTTCGAACATGTGGTTGTCTTCGTCGTAGAAATAGATCGAGCGGCCTTCACCCTCGACGCGCGGGCGCGGCGGGCGCATGTCGAGGCCGAGCCTGCCGATGCGCTCGGCATAGCGGTCGAAATCGGCGTCATCGATCTTGAAGGCGATGTGGTTGTAGCTGCGCTCCGGCAAGGGTTCGCCCTCCATGATGGCGACCCAGATGTCACCGATCAGGAAGAATTTTTCGGGCGACAGCGAGAACTGCCTGGCGTCGCTGGCATAGACTTCGCGTGCGTCGAATACGCCCTCGAGGATCTCGGTCATCCGCTCGAGATCGCGGACGATGAAGGTCATGTGGGAAAGGCCCTCGATCATTCCGCGGCCTCCCGCTTCTCTTCGACCTTCACGGGGTTTTCGCGCGCGTCATATTCGGTGCGCATGCGGCGTACGAGATCGAGTTCTGCCTGGAAGTCGACATAGTGCGGCAGCTTCAGATGCTCGACGAAGCCGGTCGCCTGGACATTGTCGGAATGCGAGATGACGAACTCCTCGTCCTGGGCCGCGGCGACGACATCCTCGCCGAGCTCTTTCGCGCGCAGCGCCCGGTCGCAGAGTGCCACGGCCATCGCCTTGCGTTCGCTCTGGCCGAAGACCAGGCCGTAGCCGCGGGTGAATTGCGGCGGCGCCTTGGCCGAGCCTTTGAACTGGTTGACCATCTGGCATTCGGTGACGCGGACAGTGCCGAGCGGCACCGCGAAGGGCAGTTCGGGCACGTCGAGCTCCAGCTCGACTTCGCCGATGCGGATCTCGCCGACGAAGGGGTGGTTGCGGGCATAGCCGCGCTGGGTGGAATAGCCGAGCGCCAGCAGGAATCCTTCATCGCCGCGTGACAGCGCCTGCAGGCGGATGTCGCGCGCCATCGGGAATTCGAGCGGCTCGCGGGTGATGTCGCCGGGGACATGGTCCTGCGGCATGTCGCCATCCGGTTCGATCAAGCCTTCGCGGGCGAGGATCGCCGAGACGCGTGGCATGGCTTGCGCTTCCGTCTCGCGCAGCAAGGGCTCGGCGACATCGGCGCCGGCGGCAAGCTCGGGATCGAGCAGCCGGTGGGTGTAGTCGAAGGTAGGTCCGAGCAACTGGCCACCGGGCAGATCCTTGTAGGTCGCCGAGACGCGCCGCTCGACCAGCATGTTGGCGGTGTCGATCGGCTTGGAGTAGCCGAAGCGCGGCAGTGTGGTGCGGTAGGCGCGCACCAGGAAGATCGCCTCGATCATGTCGCCGCGCGCCTGGACGATGGCGAGCGCGGCCAGTTCACGATCATAGAGCGAGCCTTCGCTCATTACCCGGTCGACGCCGAGCGCCAACTGCTCGACGATCTGGTCGAGGCGCAGGGCGGGCACCGAACGGTCGCCACGCCGGCGGTCGGCCAGCAGGCTGTGGGCGTTGGCGATTGCCGCTTCGCCACCTTTTACCGCGACATACATCTTACGCCTCCATCGTCTTGATGCGCGTCGTGCGCGGTAGGCAGGCGATGCCGCCTGATGTGGCGAGGATGATGTCGACGCCGCGCGGAAAGCGCTTGATATTCTGCTTCCACTGCTCGACGAAATGGCGTGGCATCTGCGCCGGCGCGATCGTGGCGCTGGTTTCGATGCCAGGACCTTCGAGCAATAGCGGCGTGCCGGAGACCAGATCGCTGACCTGCAGGATCAGCGTGGTCGAGCGGTCGGGATAATCCTGCGTGCCCTGCGAAAAGCCATCGAGCGCCATCATCTCGGCAGGTGCTGCGATCAAGGCGAAATGCGCATCGGCCGGTGTGTTGGCCAATGGCGCGCCGGTATGGAACCCAAGCCACGATCTGATCGCGGTGGAGGCCTGCAAAGCCGGGTCGAGCCAGAGCGGCGTGTCATTGTCGCACAGCGCCAGTGCGATGGCGCCGGCGGTAGCCGAGAGCGGCACCGGCGGGCGGGCGAAGGCCGGCAGCGGTTGCACGCTGCCCGGCCGAGCCATTGCGTCCATCACGGCGCGGAACACGGTCTGGGCGTTGAAGACCGGATCGGCGAACCCGCCCTCGATCGATTGCACAGCTGCGTCCATCAGTCTTCTCCGCGAACCATGGTGAAGAAATCCACCTTCGTTGCCGCCGTCTCGGCGCGGCGTTTTTCGTGCGCCATGGTCAGAGCCGACCGCAGAGGCGCTATCAGTCCGGTCTCGACCTCATTGCGGCGGGCAGGGTCCTGCCATAGGGCGTCGGCGATAGCCGCCAGCTTCGCCTTCTGCTTGTCGCGGCCAAGCGCATAGCAATGGCCGACCTGTCCGGACGGCAGCCGGACCGTGGCGCGGGTGACGGTCGCCTCGCCGACATTGAAGGGCGCGCCACCGCCGCCGATGCGGCCGCGCAGGGTGACCAGTCCGGTTTCGGGGCCGCGCAACAGCTCGGCGTCCGAAGGCAGTCCGGCCTCATTCCAGAGCCGCACGATGTCATCGCCGCTGGATTGCGCAAGGGTTGCCATGGCGGCCTTGCGCTCGGCCTGGTCGCGGGCTTCCTGTCCTCGCATGAGCTGTAGTCCTCGTGGCTAAATTTGTCTATTGATATAGACAACTATACAAATTATACCTATTATCTAACGGGTGTCCATGACGGGTGGATGACAGCGATAGAAGACTGGGCGCTGGAAGGTTGGGGCAATGATGGTCGGGCGGCTAGCAGCGGACAGCATCGAGCGGCGCAGTGGCGTTTCGCTGTGGCGGCAGATTGCCGACAAGATGCTGCATGCGATCGCCATCGGCGATTTCACGGAGAATGCAGCGCTGCCGCCGGAGGTGGCGCTGGCAGAGCGCTATGGCGTCAACCGCCACACGGTGCGCAGCGCCATATCAGCCCTCGTAAGGGAAGGCGTGCTGCGGGCCGAGCAGGGGCGCGGCACCTTCGTGCTGTCGCGCAAGCGGCTGTCCTATCCGATCGGGGCGCGCACACGGTTTTCGACAGGGCTGCAAGCGCAGACGACGGAACGGCACATCGCCTTGCTCGCCTCGTCGGTCGAGCCGGCCAGCCAGCGCGTCGCCGAGGGACTGGGTCTTGCCAAGGGAGCCGATGTGATCCGCCTGGAAACGCGCGGCGAAGCCGATGGACGGCCGGTGTCGCGCGCTGCTGGCTGGTTCGAAGCCCGGCGCTTTGCCGGCATCGATGCCGCGATGGCGCAAACAGGGTCGATCACCGCCTCGCTGGCGCGCTTCGGCATCGACGACTATCTCAGGCAATCGACCGTGCTGTCGGCGCGCCATGCCGATGCGGCGGACCTTGCCGACCTCGACCTGCAGCCGGGCGCCATCGTACTGGTCACGGTCGCCGTCAACGTCACGCCGGACGGCCAACCGATCCAGTTTTCCGAGTCGCGCTTCCCGGCCGAACGGGTGGAGCTGAAGCTGTCGGCGCTGTAGGGAGTGACGGGCTTATACGAGACCGTGATTTATCTGACTCACGCTGATATCAGACCAGCTCGGTCGCGCTCACTTGCGTCTTGGCGATTGAGGACCGCCTTCCCCCACTCCGTCTCGGCTTCGCCGAGACGGAGTGGGGTCGACCTGGCTCGGGCGTCGTCAGTTCGGGCTGGGTTCGCCGCCTGCCATGTTATAACCCCACCTCGATCACAGCCTTGATCAGGCCGGATTTCTCATGCGCCCAACGAGCCAGATCGCGCGGCGTGGCGGCGAGTGTGGTGCGGTGTGTGACGAGCTTGGCCAGTGGTACGGCCCCGTTGCGGATCGAGGCGGCGACATGGTCGAAGTCGGCGCGCAGCGCGTTGCGGCTGCCGATCAGCGTCATCTCGCGCTTGTGGAATTCCGGATCGGAAAAGCTGATGTCGTCCTTGACGACGGAGACCAGCACCAGCGTTCCGCCATGCGCGACATGGGCGAAGGCCGACTGCACCGACTGGGTGTTGCCGGTGGCGTCGAAGACGACATCGAAGCCTTCGCCTGATGTCGCTTCCCTGACCAGATCGGGCACCGCGCCGCGCGAGCCGTCTAGGGTCTGGAAACCAAGCTCGTTTGCAGCGAAGGCGAGCCTTTCACTGCTCATGTCGAGCAGCGTCACGTCGAGCCCGGCGATGCGGGCGAAGATGGCGGTGCCGAGCCCGATCGGGCCGGCGCCGATGACCAGCGTGCGGGCGCCGGGGTCGGCGCGGGCGCGCCACACGGCATGCGCGCCGATGGCCAGGAACTCGACGGCGGCGGCGTCGGCCAGCGACAGGCCGTTGGCCGGATAGAGATTTTGCGCCGGCACCAGGATGCGTTCGCACATGGCGCCGTCGCGATGCACGCCAAGCACCTCGATCCTGACACAGCAATTGGGCTTGCCGTGCCGGCAGGCGATGCACTTGCCGCAGGAAAGATAGGGGTTGACGACGACGGGCTCACCAATGGCCAGTTCGACGCCTTCGCCGGTCTCCATCACGGTACCCGAGACCTCATGACCCATGATGCGGGGATAGGCGAGGAACGGGTGCTTGCCCTCGAAAATGTGGTAGTCGGTGCCGCAGATGCCGACATGGCTGACCGCCACCAGCGCCCAGCCGGGAGGCGGTGCCTCGGGTGCGGGCCGGTCTTCAAGGACAAGATCGCCGGGCGAACGGCAGAGGACGGCTTTCATGCGCTAATCCAGTCATGAAATCGCCGGCCCGTTGGTGTGGCGGACCGGCGGTTGATTGCGGGGTCGCTACTTGCCGCGGCGGCGCAGGCCGTCGAAGTAGACGATGATGATGATCAGCGCGCCGGTGATGATGCGCTGCCAGAACGAGTTGACGTTGAGCAGGTTGGCGCCGTTGTTGATGGTGGCCAGGATGAAGGCGCCGAGCAGCGGCCCATGCACCGAGCCGACGGCGCCGAACAGCGAGGTGCCGCCGATGACCGACGACGCGATCGCCTGCAGTTCCCAGCCCTCGGCCTGCGTCGGGTTGCCGATGCCGATGCGGGCGGCCAGCAGCACCCCGACGAAGGCGGCGCACAGGCCCGACAGCGTGTAGGCCATGTAGATGGTGCGCTGGACATTGACGCCGGACAGGCGCGAGGCCTCGGCGTTGGAGCCGACCGAAAACAGGTATCTGCCCCAGCGGCTGTGGTGCAGGAAGATATAGGCCGGAATGCCGACCAGGATCACCATCCAGAACAGGTTGGGGATGCCGATGAAGGAATTGCGCGAGAAGGCGGTGAAGGTGTCGCTGTTGATGTTGATCGAATTGCCGTTGGTCATCAAAAGGCCGATGCCGCGCAGCGAGGTCAACGTCGCCAGCGTGATGATGAAGGGCGGCAGGCCCATCTTGACGATACCGAAGCCGTGGAACATGCCGATGGCGACACCGACCAGCAGCGTCACCAGAATGGCGAGCCAGATGGGGAAGCCGGCATTGATCATCATGGCCACGACCACGGTGGCGAAGCCGACCACGGCGCCGACCGACAGATCGATGCCGCCGGTGATGATGACGAAGGTCTGGCCGACCGCCATGATGGCGATCATCGAGCCCTGGCGCAGGAGATTGGCTAGGTTGTTGGCCGAGGCGAAGCTCGTCGTCGTCACGGAGAGGAGGATCCAGAGCAGAACCAGCAGCGCCAATAGCGTCAGCCCGAACAGGACATTATAGTTGCGCTTCGGTTTTTCGACGGCGATCGCCTCGGTGCTCATATCTGTCCTCCCTGCTTTTCTTGTTTCTCGGCGAGCGCCTGAGTGAGAATATCCTCGTGGCTGGCGGCGTGAAAACCGTGCGTCGCCACCAGTTTGCCGCGCCGGAACACATGCAGCGTATCGGCGAGTTCATAGACTTCCGGCAGATAGGACGAGATCAGGATGATGCCGGCGCCCTTTGACAAAAGCGCGCCGAACAGGCGGTAGATCTCGGCCTTGGTGCCGACATCGACGCCGACGGTCGGTTCGTCGAAGATGAACAGCTTGGCGCCGTGCGCCAGCCATTTGCCGATGACGATCTTCTGCTGGTTGCCGCCCGACAGGCTGGATGCGAGCGCGCCACGTGTCGGTGTCTTGATGCGCAGATCGGCGATCTGGCGATCGGCCTGCGTCTTCTCCTGCGTGCTCGAAATCAGCAGATTGTTCGAGATGCGCTTGTAGATCGGCAGGTTGAGGTTGAAGCCGACCGGCAGGTTGAGGCAGAGGCCCTGGTCGCGGCGGCTCTCCGGCGCCAGCGCCATGCCGAGCTTGATCGCGTCATGTTCGGAATTGACCTGTACCTCCTTGCCTTCCCAGAGGATCTGGCCGGCGGATTTGCGGTGGCGGCCGTAGAGCGTGGTGACGAACTCGCTGCGTCCGGCGCCGATCAGCCCATAGAGTCCGACGATCTCGCCGGCGCGGACCGTCATCGAGACATTTTCGAAGCCCTTGCCGGACAGGTTTTTCGCCTCGATGATGGCGGCGCCCGGCGTGAAATGCTCCTTGTGATAGACCTGCTCGATCGAGCGGTTGATCATCATCTTGACCAGTTCGGCATCGTTGGTCTCTGCGATATTGCGGGTGCCGACCAGCGTGCCGTCGCGCAGCACGGATACCCGGTCGGCGAGTTCGAACACTTCCTCCATGCGGTGGCTGATGTAGATGATCGTCACGCCTTCGCCCTTCAGACGGCGGATCAGCGTGAAGAGCTGGTCGGCTTCCTTGCGGGTGAGGTAGGCGGTCGGCTCGTCGAAGATTAGGAATTTGGTGCCGCGCACGGTGGCGCGGGCGGCGGCTATCAGCTGCTGCTGGCCGATGGTCAGGTCGCCGAGCGTGACATGCGCCGGCAGGTCGAAGCCCAGGTCGTCGATGATCGTCTGCGCCTGCCTGACCATGGCGCGCTGCTGCAGGATGCCGAAGCGCGAATTCTCCTCGCCGAGGAACATGTTGGCGGCGACCGTCAGGTGACGGCACAGCACGACTTCCTGGTGCACGGCATTGATGCCGAGCGCCATCGCCTCGTGCGGCGTCGCCAGGGCGGCCGGCTGGCCCTCCCAGACAATCTCTCCGGAGGTGCGCGGCATGACGCCGGTCAGAAGCTTGATGAGCGTGGATTTGCCGGCGCCGTTTTCGCCGACGATGGCGTGGATCTCACCGGACTTGAAGGCGAGGTCGACCGGTTTCAGCGCGTGGGTGCCGGGATAGCGCTTCTCCAGCCCACGCAATTCGAGGATAGTCCGCCCCTGTTCCAGAACGGGTGCGGGATGCAGTTCCTGCGCCGTCGAAATCATGACAATCCTCCCAGATTGGCCTCCCGGATTGGCTTCGCAGGCTGGCCTCACGATTGGCACGCGGCGAGGCAGGGATATGCCTCGAAAACAGCCTGGCTCAGGCGTGCGGATTGCCAAGCCGTTTGTGCGGCAGTTTGTGTCTCCGGGGCGAGGTGCCCCGGAGACGATTGCGGATGCGACGGCTCAGAGCTTCGGATTGAGCAGCGCGTCGATCTTGGGGTCTTTCATGTTGTCCTTGGTCACCAGATTGGCGCCGGTGTCGACATTGGCTTCGACCTTCTCGCCCTTGGAGGCGGCGAGCGCGGTCTTGATGCCGTCATAGCCCATCCGGTACGGATCCTGGACGACGAGGGCGGAAATGACGCCGTCGTTGAGGAACTTGATCAGCTTCTCGTCGCTGTCGAAACCGACCAGCGCCAGCTTGCCGCCAAGGTTGTTTTCCGCGACGGCCTGGCCGACGCCCTGCGCCATGATCAGGTTGGAAGCGAAGATGCCCTTGAGGTTCGGGTTGGCGGTGATCAGGTCGGTGGCGATGTTGAGGCCGGTGGTGGCCTGGCCGTCGGCGTATTTGTCGGCAACCAGCTTGAGGCCCGGATATTTGGCGGCCAGCTGTTCGGTGAAGCCCTGCTTGCGCTGTTCGAGCGAGCCGGCGCCAGGTGCGTTGGTGATCAGGGCAACGTCGCCCTCGATCTTGCCGCCGTTGGCGGCGCCGATGGCGGCTGCGAGGCCGTCGGCAGCGACGCGGCCGCCCTGGACGTTGTCGGTGGTCAGGAACGAGGTGAAGGCCTTGGAGTCGGCACCGGAGTCGATGCCGATGACCTTGACCTTGGCAGCGGCTTCATCGATCGGCTTGCCGAGCGCCTTGAACTCGGTCGGCGCAATGACGATGGCCGCCGGGTTGCTGGCAACGGCGTTCTCGAGGATCGAGACCTGGCCGTTGACGTCGGTTTCAGCCTGGGCGCCGAGTTCCGGCACGTTGACGCCGAGATCCTTGCCGGCCTTGCGGGCGCCGGCCAGAACGATCTGCCAGTAGAAGGACGTGGTGTCCTTGACGATGATCGGAATGGTGACGTCCGCCGCCGAAACCGGCGCCGGATGCATGACGCCGGCGAGCATTGAAGCTGCTGCCAGCGCCATGACGGCGCGGCGGTTGAGAATGTTGGTCACGAATTTCATGAGGTTTCCTCCCTAAGTCGCCCGGTGAACGATACGGAAGCTCCGTTCGGATAGGCGCGGTCCCAAACAGAACTTTATCAATAAAAAACAGTTGCCCTGTTTTGATAGTGCATCGAACAGATCGATGCAAGCGGTGTTTGATCAGTCGTTGCGAGGTCTGGCAGAGGCAGATCCCCAGCCCTGTTCTCCCATTGGCGCCGTCACGCTTCCGTTCCGTTCTGGGAATGTATGGAATATTAATTCCACCAATTCGTCAATATGGAATATCCATTCCTCCATGTGCCGCAGGAACATGAAGTTTCACACCAGCTCCTGCACCAGCGTGTAGGGACGATATTTGGCGTATTCCGTTTCCGGTACGTCGATGTCGAGCAGCTCGAGGTTGCGCGTCAGATTTGCCAGTTTGGCGGTGCCGGTCAGTACGGTGGCGACGGCAGCTTCATGCAAGGGGAATTGGAACGCTGCGGCGGCGAGCGGATAGCCACCCTCGGCGGCGATCCTCTCCATTGCGCCGACGCGGTCGAGCACGTCATGGCTGGCGGGGCGGTAGTCGAAATGTGCGCCTTGCACCGGGCCGGTCGCCAGGATGCCGGAGTTGAACACGCCGCCAATGACCAAGGAGGTCTGCTGTGCCCGGCATAGCGGCAGCAACTCGGCTTCGGCACTGCGGTCGAGCAAGGAATAGCGGCTGGCAAGCAGGATGCAGTCGAGCGGCGCCCGGCGCATCACGTCCAGGCAGATCTGCACCTCGTTGACGCCAAGCCCATAGGCAGAAATGACGCCAGTCCGTTTCAGCTCTTCGAGTGCCTTGAGGCCGCCATCCATCAGGTCGCGAAAATGCAGCTTGGTCTTCTCGATACCATGGGTGTAGGCGCCGATGTCGTGGACAAACAGGATGTCTATCCTGTTTAGGCCAAGCCGCGCATAGCTGAACTCGACCGACCGCATAATGCCGTCATAGGAATAGTCGTAGTCGAGCGCGAAGGGCAGCGGATCGACATAGGAGTGATCGGGAACCTGATCGTCCGGCACCGGGCGAAACAGCCGGCCGACCTTGGTCGACAGCACATAGGAATCGCGCGGCTTGTAACGCAGGAAGTCGCCGAAGCGGCGCTCCGACAGTCCGAAACCGTAGAAGGGTGCGGTGTCGAAATAGCGCAGGCCGGCATCCCAGGCGCCCTGCAGCGTCTCCATCGCCGCTTCGCGCGAACAGGCGCGGTAAAGGCCGCCAAGTGCGGCGCCGCCGAAGCTGACTTCGGTGACCTGCAGAGCTGTCCGACCGATACGGCGTTTTTCCATGCAAAACCTCCCCGTTGCCCGCCGCTGACCGGCGCGCAGTCTACTTTATATCAGTAAAATCTAAAGTGTTGCGCCCAGATGCCAGGGCACGAACTCGTTGTCGCCGTAGCCGAAGTCCTCGCTCTTGGTCTTGCGGCCGGAAGCCGTTTCGACGATCAGTTCGAAGATCTCGCGGCCCATGCCGGCGATGGTCTTTTCACCCGAGGCGATGACGCCGCAATTGACGTCCATGTCCTCTTCCATCTGGTGGTACATGGTCGAGTTGGTGGCGACCTTGATCGACGGCGTCGGACGGCAGCCGAAGCAGGAGCCGCGGCCGGTGGTGAAGACGATGACGTTGGCGCCGCCCGCCACCTGGCCGGTCGCCGAAACCGGGTCGTAGCCAGGCGTATCCATGAACACGAGGCCACTGCCGGTGACTTTTTCGGCGTAGCCGAAGACGCCGTTGAGCGGCGTCTGGCCGCCCTTGGCGACCGCACCGAGGGACTTCTCCAGGATGGTGGTGAGGCCGCCGCGCTTGTTGCCGGGCGAGGGATTGTTGTCGATCGAGGCGCCATGCTTGGCGACGTGGTCCTCCCACCACTTCACGAAGCCGTCGAGCTTCTGCGCGATCTCCGGCGTTGCCGCGCGGTAGGCAAGCAGATGCTCGGCGCCGTAGATTTCCGTGGTCTCGGAGAGAATGCCGATACCGCCGACGCCGGCCAGGATGTCGACAGCCGCGCCCAGCGCCGGATTGGCCGTGATGCCCGACATGCCGTCGGAGCCGCCGCATTGCAGGCCGACGACGATCTCGCTGACCGGGATCGGCTCACGCTTCAACTGGCCGACTTCCTCGGCGATCTCGGCCAGCACGCCCATCGCTTTTTCCACCGATTTGCGCGACCCGCCGGCGTCCTGGATGTTGAAATGGCGCTTGCCGGCAGCGACGCCCTTCTGGCCGTAGAGGGTGAGCTGGTTGACCTCGCAGCCGAGGCCGACCATCAGCACGCCGCCGAAATTCGGGTGGCGGGCATAGCCGGCAAGCGTGCGGTGCAGCACCATCATGCCGTCGCCGGTGCCGCTCATGCCGCAGCCCTGGCCGTGCACGATCGGCACGAAGCCGTCTATGCCGGGGTATTTCGGCAACAGCGTGCGGTTGGCGGTATCGGCGATGGAATGGCAGACGGTGGCCGAGCAATTGACGCTGGCGACGATGCCGATGAAGTTGCGCGTGCCGGCGCGGCCATCGGCGCGGCGATAGCCCATGAAGGTGCGGGCGCGGTCGGCCTCCGTCGCGTGCTCGGCCTCGCTCGGCGGCACGACCGGCAAGCGGCCGGATTCGAAAACCAGATTGTGCGAATGCACGTGCTCGCCGGCTGCGATGTCCTGTGTCGCGCGACCGATCGCCTGGGCGTATTTCACCACGGCCTCGCCGGCGGCGATCGGCTTGATCGCCACCTTGTGGCCGGGCTCGATCAGCGCACTGGCGACGGCACCGCCCGGCAGCGCGGTGCCGATCTCGATGCGGCCGTTCGCGACTGCGACATTGTCGGCGGGGGACAGAAGAATGCAGTTGGAGGCGTTCACGGGCGGTTTCCTGGGTGATCCTGGGTTGCGCGGGGCGGATTGACACGCGCCTGTTTAGAGATATTGTCTTTTATCGTGAAAAAACAGTTTTGCGTCAATTGTTTTTTCGTGGGGAGTTCCGCATGTCTCCGGGTTGTTCCGGGAAGCAATTTCGCTTCTCAGAGCCATGCGAACGTCATATTGCGCTTCAAACCGTCCGCTGCAAGCGACGGCGTGCAACGGGTCAGGGATGTCGAAGAGCAACAACGTCTACAAGGATGCCTACAACCGCTGCCTGCGGCTGCTCGACGAAACGCGCAGCCTGCCTTCGGAGCCGGAACTGGGCACCTTGCTTGGCGTCAGCCGGACCACGGTGCGCACCATTCTCGCGCGCATGGAAGAGACCGGGCTGATCGCCTGGAACAAGCGCGCCAAGACGGTGCTGCGCGAACCGCTTCCCGATGATTTCTTCCCCGAGGAAGAGACAGACACGCTGGCCGAGATCATCGAACGGTCGTTCATGCGTCGGCTGCTCGCCGGCGGCGCCGAAGCCGGCATGCAGATCAACGAACTCGAACTGGCGCGTGAGATCGGCGTCGGCACCACCAGCGTGCGCGAGTTCCTGATCCGCTTCTCCCGCTTCGGCCTGATCGAGAAACGTCGCAACAGTCATTGGGTGCTGAAGGGCTTTACGCGCGCCTTCGCGCTGGAGCTGACCGAAATCCGCGAGATGTTCGAACTGCGCTCGGCGGCCGCCTTTGCCGCTTTACCGCAGGACAGCGCAGTCTGGACCGATCTCGACCGCCTGGAAGACGAGCATCGCCAGTTGGCAAACGACATTGCCGCCCGCTTCACGGAGTTCTCCGAACTCGACGAGCGCTTCCACCGGCTGATCCACCGGGCATCGCGCAATCGCTTCATCGTCGATTTCTACGATGTCATCGCCATGATCTTCCACTACCATTACCAGTGGAACAAGGCGCAGGAACGCGAGCGCAACGAAGTCGCGATCAGTGAGCATCTGGTCTACATAGAAGCGCTGAAATCACGCGATCTCGGCAAGGTCGACGCCGCTTGCCGCAAGCATTTGAAGTCGGCGCGCCAGACATTGCTGACCTCGATCCCGGAGAGCCGGTCGCTGCAAAAACACTGAGCCGCATCGCGGCTCGCAGCCTTGTTTCATGCATGTCGTTGTCCCAAAACCGCTATACACTTCGGGGCGACATGCCTTGGGCCTGCCGCGTTGCCGCCGCGGCGATTTGGCGATTTTCCACCCGCCGGCCCCGTGCTAGATATGGTTGGTTGCTGCGAAGAGGCAGGGCGTTGGGCGTATCGAGGAGACGATGGAGCATGCCGGTCGCGCTTGTCGCGGCCTATCTGCTGTTGCTCCAGTCGACGCTTGGTGCATTCGCCTTCGGCGCCGGTCCCAATGCATCGCAACTCGACGCTTTTGGCAACGTCATCTGTACCCATGAAGGCGCAACCCAGCTTCCGGGCGGCAACCAGCCGCCGTCCCATCTGCCGGCATGCTGCGTGCTCGGCTGCAGCATGGTTTCGGCGGCCTTTGCGCCGCCGCCCAATGCCGGTCTGGCGCCGGGTAGCCTTTCCTTTGAAACGGTCGCCTTTGTCTTCCCGGCGGCCATCCATCTCGACTTTGCGCGTGAGCGCTCGCCGTCGAACCCGCGCGCGCCGCCGCTGACGGCCTGAGCCTGTTTGCCCGGCGGAACCTTTCGTGGGCGTACCCATCCAAAGATCTAACTGCTCGCGACCGGCAACGGCGCGACCTTCACTTCATGGAGCAACCATGTCCTATTTTTTCCCTGACGCCGCGCGTCCTATGGCCGGCAGCATTCTACGCGGCATCGAAGAGCGTGTCGGCATTGCCGTGCTGGCTCTTGCGCTGCTGTTCACAGGCGCGCAGTCCGTCTTCGCGCATGAGTTCAAGGTTGGCGATCTTGAGATCGGCCACCCCTGGTCGCGCGCCACGCCGGCCGGCGCCAAAGTGGCCGGCGGTTATTTCACCATCACCAACAAGGGCAGTGCGCCGGACCGGCTGGTGTCGATTTCCTCCGATGTCTCCGAAAAGGCCGAGCTGCATGAGATGGGCGTCAAGGACGGCGTCATGACCATGCGGCCGGTTGCCGGCGGCCTGGAAATTCCGGCCGGCGGCAAGGTAGCCCTTGCACCTGGCGGCTATCATTTGATGTTCATGGGCCTGAAGCGGCAACCCAAACAGGGCGAAAAGTTCTCCGCCACCCTGACCTTCGAAAAGGCCGGCGCCGTCAGCGTCGATTTCGCCGTCGAAGGCATGGGCGGCGGCGCCGTGGACGATCACGCCAATTGACCGCGCCAGCTCGACAAATCTTGAAAATCCGAGGGACCATCATGAACAAATATCTTTTGTCGGCCGGCGCACTTCTCGCGCTCGGAACCAGCGCCGCCTTCGCGCATATCACGTTCGAAACCCAGGAGGCGGCGGTCGGCTCGACCTACAAGGCCGTTTTGCGCGTGCCGCATGGCTGCGACGGCAAGGCGACGACCGCCGTGCGCGTGCAGATTCCGGAAGGGGTGATCGCGATCAAGCCGATGCCGAAGCCCGGCTGGACGCTGCAGACCAAGAAGGGCAAGTACGAGAAATCCTACCAGCTCTACGGTCAGGCGGTGACCGATGGGGTCAAGGAGGTCGACTGGAGCGGCGGCAACCTGCCCGATGAATTCTATGACGAGTTCGTTTTCCGCGCGACGCTGACGGCGGACCTCCCCGTCGGCCAAAAACTCTATTTCCCGGTCGTGCAGGAATGCGACGGTGCAGCCGATCGCTGGATCGAGATTCCAGCGGCAGGGCAAGATGAAGACGCACTGGAAAGCCCGGCACCCGGCATCAAGCTGCTGCCGAAGAAATGATCTCCCAGGCGGCGCGCTCTTTCGAGTGCGCCGCTCTTTTTCGTGGCGGTGACATGAGCACGACCTCCCTCCTGCAAACGGCTTGCATGACCGGCAAACGCACCGGCCGGCTTGCCGTCGGCCTGTTGGCTGTGATCGTGTTTCTTGCCAGCCTTGCCGTGTCAGATCAGGCCTTTGCCCATGCCGCGCTGATCAAGACCGACCCGGCCGACGGCGCGGTGCTGGCACAGGGACCGGCGCAGTTCTCGCTGACCTTCAGCGAGCCGGTCTCGCCTCTGGTGCTGACGCTGGTGAAGCCCGACGGCAAGCCGGTTCCACTGACTGTCTTTCGTCTCAGCGACCAGACCGTCGAGATCGACAATCCGCAGCCGCTCAAGTCGGGCACGCATGTCTTGAGCTGGCGCGTCATCTCCGCAGACGGTCATCCCGTCGGCGGATCGCTGCTGTTTTCCATCGGAGCGCCCAGCGAACCGCCGGCCGTATCCGAAACCGTCGACTGGCCGTTGCGGTCGGCTATCTGGGCGGGCAAAATCTTTCTCTACGTCGGCCTCTTCCTCGGCGTTGGGGCGCCTTCGCGCTTGCCTGGTTGGCCGGAAGTGCCCGTGCCGGGCAACGCTTCGTTGCAGCTGCAATCCTGAGCGGGCTGGTCGCGTCGTCCCTGTCGCTCGGATTGCAGGGGCTTGATGCACTCGGGGCGCCGCTCTCCCATCTGGCACAATCGGTCATCTGGCGGACCGGGCTCGGCACCAGCTTCGGCTGGACGGTGCTGGTCGCGCTGATCGCGCTGGGGCTTGGCCTGCTGTCGCTGGCCGGTCCCCGTGCCACCGCCAAGCCATTGGCGCTGGCCGGCCTGGCCGGGGTGGGGATTGCCCTTGCCGCCAGCGGCCATGCCAGTGCCGCCGAACCGCAATGGCTGACGCGGCCGATGGTGTTCCTGCATGGCGTCTGCATCGCGTCGTGGGTCGGCGCATTGGTCCCACTCGGGCTGGCGCTCAAGGGGCAATCGGCGGAGGCCACGCCATTCCTGCGGCGATTTTCTTGGGCGATCCTGCCCGTGGTGGCCGTGCTTGCCGCTGCCGGCACCGTGCTTGCCGTCATCCAGGTGCAAACGCCCGCGGCATTGGTCGACACCGCCTATGGAAGGCTGCTGCTGATCAAGCTCGGGCTGCTGGTCTTTCTGTTCACGCTCGCTGCCGTCAACCGCTGGAAACTCACGGCATCGGCCGAGGCGGGATCGACGGAAGTTCAACGCAGGCTGGTCCGCTCGATCGGCGTCGAGATGTTGATCGTGTTGGCGATTTTCGGCGTTGCCGCGGGCTGGCGCTTCACACCGCCGCCACGAGCCCTGGCGATCGCGGCAGCGCAACCGGTGTCGGTCCATATCCACGCGCTGCAAGCGATGGCCGATCTCAACATCACTCCCGGCCATGCCGGCCCGGTCGTTGCCTCGATGGTCATCATGAGCGGCGATTTCGGCCCGCTCGACGCCAAGGAGGTAACGCTTGTGCTGTCAAAGCCCGATTCCGGCATCGAACCCTTGAAGCGCACGGCAACCAAGCCCGGCGACGGCAGCTGGCGCGTCGACAACCTCGTCATTCCGGTGCCTGGCCGGTGGACGGTGCGCATCGACATACTGGTCTCGGATTTTCAGATGGTGAAGATCGAGGCGCCCGTCGACATCAGGCCGTAGGCGGGACTGCCAGGTACCTCTACACGGGCACGACCGACAATCCGGGCAACACAATTCGGCGAGGCGGTTGACGCAGGCGTCAAGGCCCGTCAATCATCGCCCGCAAAATCGCGGTCTCAACAAACGATCCGAGAGCAGGGAAGAAACGATGGAAAAAGCCGAAATCGGCCTGATCGGCCTTGGCACGATGGGCTCCAACCTGGCGCTCAACATCGCCGAGCACGGGCACCGCATCGCTGTCTTCAACCGCACTAGGGCGCGCACCGATGCCTTTGTCGAGAATGCCGGCGCGCTCAGGGACATGGTCGTGCCCTGCTACAGCCTTGAAGAGCTCGCCGCCGCGATCCGGCCGCCGCGCCCGATCATCATCATGGTGCTGGCCGGCAAGCCGGTCGACGAACAGATCGCGGCACTGCGTGGCGTGCTGTCGGCCAACGACATCGTCATCGATGCCGGCAACGCCAATTTCCGCGACACGATGCGGCGCTTCTCCGAGCTTTCCGGTTCGGGTCTCACCTTCATCGGCATGGGCGTGTCCGGCGGCGAGGAGGGGGCACGCCACGGGCCGTCGATCATGGTCGGCGGCACGGAGGACTCATGGAAGCGCGTCGAGAAGGTGCTGACGGCGATCTCCGCCAAATTCAAGGACGAACCCTGCGCGGCATGGCTCGGCACCGACGGCGCCGGACATTTCGTCAAAACCATCCACAACGGCATCGAATATGCCGACATGCAGATGATCGCGGAGATCTACGGCATCCTGCGCGACGGCCTAGGCATGGGTCCGAAAGAGATCGGCACGGTGTTTGCCAACTGGAACAAGGGCCGGCTCAACTCCTACCTGATCGAGATCACCGCCAAGGTGCTGGCGGCTGACGATCCGAAGACCGGCAAACCGGTGGTCGACATCATCCTCGACCGCGCCGGCCAGAAGGGCACCGGCAAATGGTCGGTCATCGAGGCGCAGCAGCTCGGCATCCCGGCCACCGCGATCGAGGCGGCGGTGGCGGCGCGCGTTCTGTCGTCGATCAAGGACGAGCGGCTGGCGGCGGAAAAGGCCTATGGCAACATCGGCGTGACGAAGATTTCCGGTGACAAGGACGCCTTGCTGAAAGATCTGGAACTGGCGCTGTTCGCCGGCAAGATCGCCGCCTACGCCCAAGGTTTTGCGGTGATGAGCGGCGCGTCGAAGGAATTCAACTGGAACCTGCCGATGCCGACCATCGCCAGGATCTGGCGCGCCGGCTGCATCATCCGCTCGCAGATGCTCGACACCATGGCGGAAGCCTTCAGCAAGGGCGGCGCCTCGACCAACCTTCTGATGGCGCCGGCCTTCATCTCGCTGATGCAGGGAGCGCATCCGTCGCTGCGCCGCATCGTGGCGAGGGCTTCGGAGGCCGGCTCGCCGGTTCCGGCGCTGTCTTCCGCACTTGCCTATTTCGACAGCTATCGCCAAGGCCGCGGCACCTCGAACCTGATCCAGGCGCAACGCGACTTCTTCGGCGCGCACGGCTTCGAGCGTATCGACGACAAAGGCGCGTTCCATGGGCCGTGGGGAAGCGGTGCGGCTGGCTGACAAGCCGGCCCAAGAGCCTAAACGGAAACCGGCGGGCTGAACGCCTGAACCTCGCTGGTGGCGACCAGGCGCTGCAACGATCCGGGTGCGGCGCCGCCGATCCAGCCGAGCACGGAGCGGGCGAGATCGGAGCCGGCCAGGCGGAAGTTCTCGTTGACGACGAGCAATTCCGGCCGGAACAAGTGCAACAGGTCCGACGACTGCTTGGACACGACATCGACGTCGCGGCCAAGCTTGAGGCCGGCATCTTCAATGCCGGCGACGATAGCCAGTGTCGCGGCGGCAGCGCTGCTGACGAAGCCGTCCGGCCTGTTCTCGCGGCGCATCACCTGCGCGGTCCTGGTCCTGATCTGCTCGATCGTGTGATCGATGGAAACGGTGTTGAACGGAATTTCGCTGGCGCCGACCTCGCTCAGCGCATCGGCAAAGCCGTTCAGCGTGTGGCCATAATAGGTCAGCCCGGGTGGCGGCGACAGAAGCGCCAGCTTGCGCCTGCCCATGCTCGCCAGGCGGCGCACGGCTTCCATCGCGAATACATGGTTGTCGAAGTCATGGTAGGGGTGGACCAGGCCCATGTCGGTGCGGCCATGCGTGGCAAAGGGCATGCCGTGCTCGAGCATGTAGCGGGCGCGTGGATCGTTCGGTTGGGTGCGCGAGATGATGACGCCATCGGCCGAGCCGGTCTCGACGAGATAGCGGATCGGCTCCATCGGATCCTGCGAGCGGGAATAGGGCGTGACGATCAGGTGATAGGGCGTTTCGGCGAGCACTTCCGAAACGCCGTAGATGATGTCCGAGACGAAGCTCATGATCTCGCGGTCGGTGTTGAGCACGAGGCTGATGACATTGGTCCTGCCGGTGCGCAGACGCACGCCGGCGCGGTTCGGCCGGTAGCCGATCTGCTTGGCGACGAGTTGGACGCGGCGCCTGGTCTCGGCGCCGATTTCCGGAGCATCCTTCAAGGCGCGTGACACGGTGGTGACGCCGAGCCCGGTCATGAAGGCAAGCGTCTTCAACGTCGGCCGTCCCTGTGCCGAGTTCTCCCCGTTCTTGTCCGTACGCTGTCTGTCCATTCGTCCCGCCCGTCAGGCGCATAGCAGCCGCGGGCCATGTCGGCAATCGCCGTCATAGCGATACGATATGCGTCCCAGCCCCGGCAAAGCGTCAATATACTGAAACGTTACAGATTGCCAGTATCGAGATGTATGTCCTCGTCATGAGGTGGATGGTTCTTTTTGCGAAACGCATTGGGATTCCAGGAGAAATCGCCCCTGCCGCCGCCTTTTGCCCGTATCAGGCGGCATTTCGGTGTTTGCGCCGCAGCAAACCATGCTGCAGTGCATGAGAAGCGCGATCATTCAGGCGGATTTGTTCGCGGCCCGAAAAAATATCGAGGGCGCTTCGTTGATGGGTTGCACAGCCCGCGCAATTGCCGTATCGAAAATCTGTAACGTTTCAGATTCTGGGAGGAGCCGAAATGCGATACAGATTTTTGACCGCTGCCCTGGCGGCGACGGCTGCACTGCAATTTGCCGGCCAGGCGGCCGCGACGGACCTGGAAGTCACCCATTGGTGGACTTCAGGCGGCGAGGCCGCGGCGGTTGCGGAACTTGCCAAGGCATTCGATGCGACCGGCAACCACTGGGTGGACGGCGCCATTGCCGGCTCCGGCGGCACGGCGCGGCCGATCATGATCAGCCGCATCACCGGTGGCGATCCGATGGGCGCCACGCAGTTCAACCATGGCCGGCAGGCGGAAGAGCTGGTGCAGGCCGGCCTGATGCGCGACCTCACCGACGTCGCCACCAAGGGCAAGTGGACTGATGTCGTGCGGCCGAAGAGCCTGCTCGACGGCTGCACCATCGACGGCAAGATCTATTGCGTGCCCGTCAACATCCATTCCTGGCAGTGGCTGTGGCTGTCCAACGAAGCCTTCGCGAAGGCCGGCGTGCCGTTGCCGAAGGACTGGAATGAATTCGTGGCGGCAGCGCCGGCACTGGAGAAGGCCGGCATCATCCCGCTCGCCGTCGGCGGGCAAGCCTGGCAATCCTCCGGTGCCTTCGACGTGCTGCTTGCGGCTGTGGGCGGCACGGACACGTTCCTCAAGGTCTACAAGGACAAGGATGCCAAGTTCGCCGCCGGGCCCGAAGTCGCCAAGGTCTTCAAGGCCGCGGACGATGCCCGCAAGATGGCGAAGAACACCAATGTGCAGGACTGGAACCAGGCGACCAACCTGGTCATCACCGGCAAGGCCGGTGGCCAGATCATGGGCGACTGGGCACAGGGCGAGTTCCAGGTTGCCGGCAAGACCGCCGGCAAGGACTATACCTGCCTGCCGGGCCTTGGGCTGAACGAGGTCATAGCCACGGGCGGCGACGCCTTCTACTTCCCGCTGCTCAAGGATGCCGACAAGAGCAAGGCGCAGGAGGTGCTGGCCGAGACGCTGCTCGATCCCAAGACGCAGGTTGCCTTCAATCTGAAGAAGGGTTCCCTGCCGGTGCGCGGCGACGTCGATCTCAACGCGGCGAACGACTGCATGAAGAAGGGCCTCGCCATCCTCGCCAAGGGTGCCGTCATACCGTGGACGGATCAGCTGCTTTCGCAGGACACCCAGAAGCAGAAGGAAGACCTTTTCGCCGAATTTTTCGCCAAGCCGGAATTGACCGTCGAAGACGCACAGAAGCGCTTCGCCGACCTCATCGCTTCGGCGGACTGACGCTGGCGGCAACCCACCTCGCTCCCGGCCTTGCGAATGCAGGGCCGGGAATGCACCGCCCTTACCCAGCCGGCTGACGAGATGAGCAAGAGCGAACGCCCCAACCTTCTGTTCCGCAACCTCAATGCGAAGGTCGCCTCGATCCCGATGATCCTCACCGCCATGGTGGTTTTCGTCGGCGGCACCGTTTGGACGGTGCTCTATTCCTTCACCAATTCGAAGCTCTTGCCGCGGCTGAATTTCGTCGGGCTCGACCAATATTACCGGCTGTGGGCGACGCCGCGCTGGCTGATCTCGATCGAAAACCTGCTGATCTACGGCGCGATCTCGCTGGTGTTCTCGCTGGTCATCGGCTTCCTGCTTGCAGCACTGCTCGATCAGAAGATCCGCTTCGAGGACACGTTGCGCACCATCTTCCTCTATCCTTTCGCGCTCTCCTTCATCGTCACCGGCCTGGTCTGGCAGTGGCTGCTCAATCCGGATTTCGGCATCCAGCATGTGGTCCGTGACTTAGGCTGGACGAGCTTCAGCTTCGACCCGCTCTACAATTCCAGCATCGTCATCTACGGCATATCGATCGCGGCGCTGTGGCAAGGCACAGGGCTCATCATGTGCCTGATGCTGGCTGGTCTGCGCGGCATTGACGAGGACATCTGGAAGGCGGCGCGGGTGGATGGGATCCCGATGTGGAAGACCTATCTGTTCATCGTCATCCCGATGATGCGGCCGGTCTTCATCACCACGCTCGTCATCATCGCTGCCGGCATCGTCAAGGTCTATGACCTCGTCGTGGCCCAGACCAGCGGCGGCCCAGGCATCGCCTCCGAAGTGCCGGCCAAATACGTCTACGACTATATGTTCTTCGCCCAGAACCTCGGCCAGGGCTTTGCTGCCTCGACCATGATGCTGCTCTCGGTGGTGATCGTCATCGTGCCCTGGGCCTATCTCGAGTTCGGGCGGCGCAAATGAGCATGGCAGACATCACCGCTCAAGCAAGCACCGCCGCCGGCGCGCGCCAGGGCATCACCGATCCCTACGGCCCGAAGCCGCGCCGCGTGATTTCGCGCCGCAACGTCTTCCTATACGGCACATTGTTCGTCATGGCGGTCTACTACCTCTTGCCGCTCTACGTCATGGTCGTCACCTCGCTCAAGGGCATGCCGGAGATCCGGCTCGGCAACATCTTCTCACCGCCGCTCGAGATCACTTTCGAACCGTGGGTCAAGGCGTGGTCGACTGCCTGCACCGGCCTTAACTGCGACGGGCTCTCGCGCGGCTTCTGGAATTCGGTGCGCATCACCGTGCCGTCAGTGCTGCTGTCGATCGCCATCGCCTCGGTGAATGGTTATGCACTGGCCAATTGGCGCTTCAAGGGCGCCGATACGTTCTTCATCATCCTGATCGTCGGCGCCTTCATTCCCTACCAGGTGATGATCTATCCGATCGTCATCATCCTGCGCGAGATCGGCCTCTATGGCAGCCTCAGCGGGCTGGTGATCGTCCATTCCATTTTCGGCATGCCGATCCTGACGCTGCTGTTCCGCAATTATTTCTCCTCGATGCCGGAGGAGCTGTTCCGGGCGGCACGCGTCGACGGTGCCGGCTTCTGGGGCATCTTCCTGCGCATCATGCTGCCGATGTCGCTGCCGATCTTCGTCGTCGCCATCATCCTGCAGGTGACCGGCATCTGGAACGACTTCCTGTTCGGCGTCGTCTACACCCGCCCCGACACCTATCCGATGACGGTGCAGCTCAACAACATCGTCAATTCGGTGCAAGGCGTGAAGGAGTACAACGTCAATATGGCCGCAACCATCCTGACCGGGCTTGTGCCGCTCATCGTCTACTTCATCTCCGGCAAGCTTTTCGTACGCGGCATCGCCGCCGGCGCGGTGAAGGGGTGATGGCGATGACGGCAGCCAACGATACCAGCGTTTCGATCCAGGACCTGTCGCTGAATTTCGGCGCGGTGACCGTCCTGGAGACGCTCAATCTGGATGTCGCCGATGGCGAGTTCATCGTGCTGCTCGGGCCGTCCGGCTGCGGCAAGTCGACCTTGCTCAATTGCATTGCCGGCCTGCTCGACGTTTCCGAAGGCCGCATCTTCATCAAGGGCAAGAACGTCACCTGGGAAGAGCCCAAGGACCGCGGCATCGGCATGGTGTTCCAGTCCTATGCGCTCTATCCGCAAATGACGGTGGAGAAGAACCTGTCCTTCGGGCTGCGTGTCGCCGGCACGCCAAAAGAAGAGATCGCCAAGCGGATCACGCGGGCGGCTGAAATCCTGCAGATCGAACCGCTGCTGCAGCGTAAGCCGGCCGCACTTTCCGGCGGCCAGCGCCAGCGCGTCGCCATCGGACGGGCGCTGGTGCGCGATGTCGACGTGTTCCTGTTCGACGAGCCGCTGTCCAATCTCGATGCCAAGCTGCGCGCCGAACTGCGCGTCGAGATCAAGCTGCTGCATCGCAAGCTGCAGAACACCATGATCTACGTCACCCACGACCAGATCGAGGCGATGACGCTGGCCGACCGCATCGCGGTGATGAAGGGCGGCGTCATCCAGCAGCTCGATGCGCCGCAGACCATCTACAACCGTCCGGTCAACCGCTTCGTCGCCGGCTTTCTCGGTTCGCCCGCAATGAACTTCGTCGATGGCCACCTGGAAGACGCCGACGGCGGCTGGCGGTTCGCGGCCGGGGATATCAAGATCCCGCTCGGCACTTACGACTTTGCCAAGCCTCCGGCTCCCGGCCCCGTCACATTCGGTATCAGGCCCGAGCATGTCAGCCTGAACAGCGGCACCGGCTGGCCGTTCTCGATGGCCGCCAATGTCGAGGTGGTCGAACCCATGGGCTCCGACACGCTGGTCTGGCTGAAGCTTGCCCAGCAGAATTTCAGCGTCCGAGTGACCTCGGAACGCACGCCCAAGAACGACGAGGCGGTGACGCTTGGATTCGATCCGATGCGCGCCTCGCTTTTCGACACCGCAACCGGCACACGCATCTAGCTTCCGAGAACCAACCTTCCAACGACGATCCCCAAGCAAAACGGACAGAGACGATGAATTGGTCATTCCAACTTTACAGCGCCCGCAATTTCCAACCCTGGGACGGTGTGCTCGCCATGCTCGGCAAGCTCGGCTACGCCCAGGTCGAAGGTTTCGGCGGCGTCTATGATGATCCCAAGGCATTCCGCGCCGAGCTCGACAGGAACGGGCTTGCCATGCCGACTGGACATTTCTCGATCGATGCGCTCGAGAACGATTTTGACGGCGTGCGCAGAACCGCCGACGCACTCGGTATCACGCTGCTCATCTGCCCTTTCCTGATGCCCGACCAGCGGCCATCCGACGTGGCCGGCTGGCGTGGTTTCGGCGAACGCCTGGCCAAGGTCGGTGACGCCGCGAAAAAGGCCGGCTACGGCTTTGCCTGGCACAACCATGATTTCGAGTTCAAGAAACTTGCCGACGGATCGGTGCCGCAGGACCACATCCTGTCATCCGCGCCCGATGTCAGCTGGGAGATGGACGTTGCCTGGGTGGTGCGCGGCGGCGATGATCCGCTGCCGTGGATCGAGAAACACGGCAAGCGCATCAGCGCCGTCCACGTCAAGGACATGGCCAAGCCCGGCGAGGGGCTGGATGAGGATGGCTGGTCGGATGTCGGCCATGGCACCATCGACTGGGCCGGCCTGATCAAAGTGTTGCGTGCCAGGAGTGCTGCCCAATACTACGTCATGGAACAGGACAACCCCAACGACATCGAGCGTTTCGCCCGCCGCTCCATCGCAGCCGCCAAAACCTATTAGGAGCAACCAGCATGGCAAAGAAACTTGGCATCGGCGTCATCGGCTGCGGCAACATCTCGAAGGCGTATTTTTCGCTGGCGCCGCTGTTTCGCGGCATTGAAATGCGTGCCTGCGCCGACATCAACGTGGAGGCGGCCAAGGCTCGGGCGAAGGAGTTCAAGCTGCGCGCCGACGCCGTCGAAGACCTGCTCAAGGCCGACGACATCGACATCATCGTCAACCTGACCATCCCGGCGGTGCACTATGAGGTGTCAAAGCAGGTCCTCGACGCCGGCAAGCACGTCTATTCGGAAAAGCCGTTCGTGCTGTCGGTCAAGGAAGGGCTCGACCTTAAGAAGCGGGCGGAGAAAAAGGGTCTGCGCATCGGCTCGGCGCCAGACACTTTCCTCGGCGGCGCGCATCAATTGGTGCGCAACCTGATCGACACCGGCAAGCTTGGTAAGGTCACGAGTGGCACGTGCCATGTCATGGGCCACGGCATGGAGCACTGGCACCCCAATCCGGATTTCTTCTTCCAGCCAGGCGCGGGGCCGGTGCTCGACATCGGACCATATTACATCACCAATCTGATCCAGCTGATCGGGCCGGTGAAGCAGGTCGCGGCCTTCGCCACGACGCCAGCCAAGGAGCGCACGATCAGTTCAAAGCCGCGCGCGGGTGAAAAGATACCGGTCAACACGCCGACAACCATCCACGGGCTGCTGGAGTTCGAGAACGGCGCCGTTATCACGCTCAACACCAGCTGGGACGTCTGGGCCCACGGCCACGCGCCGATGGAGCTTTATGGCGAGGCGGGTACGGTGTTTGTGCCGGACCCGAACTTCTTCGGTGGTGACGTTCGCTTCACCGTCGCGGCCAAGCCGGTCAAGAAGCTGCCGAACTGGCCGCATCCGTTCGGCGTGCCCAACGAGATGCATTCGCAAGGCATGATGGCCAACTACCGCACGTCAGGCCTTGCCGATATGGCGGTGGCGATCGCGGAAGGTCGGCCGCACCGCTGTTCGATGGAGCTGGCGCTGCACGCCGTCGACGTGATGACCGGCCTGCTGCGTTCCGGCGAAACCGGCAAGTTCGTCGCCATGCAGACCACCTGCGAACGGCCGGCCGCACTTGGCGTCAAGGAAGCCAAGGCGCTTTTGGCGAAGAAGAAATAGGGCAGCACACCTCAACCCTCTCCCCGTTTCGACGGAGAGAGGGTAAGGGTGGGGGCAGAGCCAACTCGCCGCGTTGTGACGATGCAGCCGACCGGCTCGTTTCCATTCGAGGATTTTCCGATGCCCTACACGCCCGCCGAAAACCGTTACGAGAAAATGGTCTACAACCGCTGTGGCCGCTCCGGCCTGAAGCTGCCGGCGATCTCGCTGGGCCTGTGGCACAATTTCGGCAACGACACGCCGCACAAGACCAAGCAGGCGATCGCGCGCAAGGCCTTCGACCTCGGCATCACGCATTTCGACCTCGCCAACAATTACGGTCCGCCGCCCGGTTCTGCCGAAACCGCCTTCGGTGAGATCCTGCGCACCGACTTCGCTGCCTACCGCGACGAACTGATCATCTCGACCAAGGCCGGTTACCAGATGTGGGCCGGGCCCTACGGCGAATGGGGTGGGCGCAAATACATTCTGGCCAGCCTCGACCAGAGCCTCAAGCGGATGGGGCTCGACTATGTCGATATCTTCTATTCGCACCGTTTCGATCCCGACACGCCGCTGGAAGAAACGATGGGTGCGCTCGACCATGCCGTGCGCTCGGGCAAGGCGCTCTATGCCGGCATCTCGTCCTATAATTCGCAGCGCACGCGCGAGGCGGCCGATATCTTGAAGCAGCTTGGGACGCCTTGCGTCATCCACCAGCCGAGCTATTCGATGCTGAACCGCTGGGTGGAGGAAGACGGCCTGCTCGACACGCTCGAAGGGCTCGGCGTCGGCTCGATCGTGTTCTCGCCGCTGGCGCAAGGCATGCTGACGGACAAGTATCTCGGCGGCATTCCGGACGGCAGCCGCGCGTCGCAGGGCAAGTCGCTGAAGACAGCCTTCATCAACGACAAGACCATCGCCAACATCAAGGCGCTCGACGCCATCGCCGGCAGGCGCGGACAGACGCTGGCGCAGATGGCGCTGGCCTGGGTGCTGCGCAAGGGGAGGGTGACCTCGGCACTGATCGGCGCCAGCCGGCCGGAGCAGGTCGAGGACTGCGTCGGCGCGCTCAAGGCGCTCGACTTCAGCGATGCCGAACTCGCCGAGATCGACACCTACGCGCGCGAATCCGACATCAATCTGTGGGCGGCTTCTGCCGAGCGCAAAGGCCCGCCGAGGAAATAGGTCCGCTCGATAAGCCGGCAAAGCAAAAAACGGCGGGCAACCTGCCTGTTGCCCCGCTCCGATCGATGTTCTCGGCCGCCTTGCGGGCAGAATGCTGGAAACAGTAGCAAAAATGCCTGTTCGTCGCTATCTGGGTGGGACATGGATCGTTTGTGCGCGGCGCAAGCGACGCAAGGCGAGTTGGAAACAGGATCATGGCGGCAAGGGATGTGCTGACGAAAAACCAGCTGTGCGTGCTCGAGAAACTCGAGACCGCCAGCGGACCGCTCAGTGCCTACACCTTGCTCGACCAATTGCGCGAGCGCGGTTTTCGCGCACCGCTCCAGGTCTATCGCGCGCTCGACACGCTGGTGAAGTCAGGTTTCGTGCATCGGCTTGAAAGCATCAATTCCTTCGTCGCCTGCGCCGAGCCGCATGACCACAGCCATTCGATGACTGCCTTCGCCATTTGCGACACATGCGGGCAGGTCACCGAGATGTCCGACCACGATGTCGGCCACAGCTTGGACGAATGGGTGCGCTCCACCGGCTTCGCCGCCAAGAAGGCGGTGATCGAGTTTCGCGGGACATGTGCCAAGTGTTTGGCTGAGGCGGCTTGAGGTGAGTTGAGATTCAGATGATGCCGGCCTGCAAATGGCGGCTTCCTGCCGCTTCCGGTGCTCACGTACGAAAAGTACGCTCCGCTCCGGTTCTCGGAATCCACCATTTTCGGCTCGGCCTGATCTGAATCTCAACACACCTTGCGTTGGTGCTAATGCGCCTCGTCCCAATTGTTGGCGGCGCGCGCGTCGACATGCAGCGGCACCGACATCGAGACCGCCGGCATCGCCGCGTTTTCCATGACATGACGCACGACCGGGATCGTCGCCTCGACTTCCGCCTCGACGGTCTCGAAGATCAGTTCGTCATGCACCTGCAGCAGCATGCGTGCCGAAAGGCCTGCTTTTTCCAGCGCCTCCTCCATGCGGATCATGGCACGGCGGATGATGTCGGCGGCGGTGCCTTGCAGGCGGGCATTGATCGAGGCGCGTTCGTTGAAGGCGCGGAGCGAGGGGTTGGACGATCTTATGTCGGGGTAATGGATGCGGCGGCCGAAGATCGTTTCGACAAAGCCGTGCTCGCGGGCATAGGCCTTGGTCTCCTCGATGTAATCGCGGATGCCGGGGAAGCGCTCGAAATATTTCTTGATGTAGTTGCCGGCTTCCTCGCGCGGGATCGACAGCTGGTTGGCGAGACCGAAGGCCGAAATGCCGTAGATGATGCCGAAATTGATCGCCTTGGCGCGGCGGCGAACCTCCGAGGGCATGCCTTCGACCGGCACGTTGAACATCTCCGACGCGGTGATGGCGTGGATGTCGGCGCCGTCGGCGAAAGCCTGCCGCAGTTGCGGGATCTCGGCGACATGGGCGAGCACCCGCAATTCGATCTGGCTGTAGTCGGCCGAGACCAGCCGATGGCTCTTGTCGGTGATGAAGGCGGTCCTGATCTTGCGGCCCTCGGCGGTGCGCACCGGGATGTTCTGCAGGTTCGGATCGGAGGATGACAGGCGTCCCGTCGTCGTAGCGGCCAACGCGTAGGAGGTGTGGACGCGCTTGGTGTCGGGGTGGATGAAGCCGGGCAGCGCATCGGTATAGGTCGATTTCAGCTTGGTCAGCTGGCGCCAGTCGACGATCTTGCGCGGCAGTTCGTGACCTTCGGCAGCGAGATCTTCGAGAAGCTGCGCCGAGGTCGACCACTGGCCGGTCTTGGTCTTCGAACCGCCGGGCAGGCCCATGCGCCCGAACAGGATGTCGCCGAGCTGCTTTGGCGAACCGATGTTGATGCGTTCGCCGATGAGCTGGTAGATTTCCTCTTCGAGGCGAGCGGCGCCCTGCGCCAATTCGCCGGAGAGCCGCGACAGGATCTGCCTGTCGACCGAGATGCCGCGCTGTTCCATGCGCGCCAGCACCGGCACCAGCGGCCGCTCCAGCCGCTCGTAGACAGACACCAGGCCCTTGGCGGCAAGCCGCGGTTTCAGCACCAGCCAGAGCCGCAGCGTCACATCGGCGTCTTCGGCGGCATGAGCCGTCGCCTTGTCGATGTCGACCTGATCGAAACCGACCGAGCTTTTGCCCGAGCCGGTCACGTCCTTGAGCTGAAGAGGGGTATGACCGAGCCACTTTTCGGCAAGCGCATCCATGCCGTGACCATGGGGCGTACCGGCATCGAGCACGTAGGAGATCAGCATGGTGTCGTCGAACGGTGCGACATCGACGCCGTAGCGGCTCATGATGACAAGATCGTATTTTAGGTTCTGCGCGATCTTGAGAACCGATCTGTCTTCGAGCAGCGGTTTCAGCACCGCCAGCGCCTCGCGCAGCGGAATCTGGTTTTCGAGCGCGCCACCACCGAGCAGGTCGCCATTGCCGCTCATGTGGGCGAAGGGAATGTAGGCGGCGCGTCCGGGAGCCGTGGCGATAGCCATGCCGATCAGTTCGGCCTGCATCGGATCGGCGGATGTCGCCCTGACGTCGAAGGCGGCGATGCCAGCCTCCCGTGCCTCAGCCACCCAGGCTTTCAGGGTCGAGACATCGCGAATGCAATGATAGGCAGAAATATCGATCTTGCCGGTGGCCGCGCGCTCAAGCCTTAGTGCCGCGAGCAGGGAGGGGGTATCGCCTTGTTTTGACGTCTCCGCCGTCCCGCCGGCTTCGTCCGGTTCAGTGCCAGGCGCATTCCGGGCAGCCGGCGGCAAACCGGCGCCAACGTCCGGGCCATGGGCATGATCGGCGCGTTCGACGGTGACCGCGACGGCCTGGACGTCGCCGGCCTCGGTGCTGGTCGCTTCCGCGACACGGCGGGTCAGCGAGGTGAATTCCATGGTCTTGAGGAAACCGATCAGCTTCGGGCCGTCGGGCGCGTGCAGGACGAAATCCTCCAGACCCTCGGTCACCGGTACGTCGTTCATCAGCGTCACCAGCTGACGAGAAATGCGCGCCTTGTCGGCGTTGGCGATGATCGATTCCCGGCGCTTGTCCTGTTTGATCTCGCCGGCCCGGGCCAGCAGCGTGTCCAGGTCACCGAACTGTTCGAGCAGTTGCGCCGCCGTCTTCGGCCCGATGCCGGGCACACCAGGCACATTGTCGACCGAATCGCCGGTCAGCGCCTGCAGGTCGACCATCTTCTCCGGCGGCACGCCCCATTTCTCGATGACCTCCGGAATGCCTATCTGGCGGTCCTTCATCGGGTCGTACATGGCGACCGTATCGCCAACCAGCTGCATCAAATCCTTATCGGAGGAGATGATGGTGGTATCGCCTCCGGCTTCGCAGGCGAGCCTCGCATAGGTGGCGATCAGATCGTCAGCCTCGTAGCCTTCGATCTCGACGCAGGGCAGGTTGAACGCCCTGGTCGCCTGGCGGATCAGGCCGAATTGCGGGATCAAATCTTCCGGCGGTGCCGAGCGGTTGGCCTTGTATTCGGGGTAGAGGTCATTGCGGAAGGTTTTTGACGAATAGTCGAAAATGACGGCGAAATGCGTCGGCACGATGCCTACATCGGTATTGCGGGCGTCGAGCATCAGCTTCCACAGCATGTTGCAGAAGCCGGAAACGGCGCCGACCGGCAGGCCGTCGGATTTGCGGGTCAGCGGCGGCAGCGCGTGATAGGCACGGAAGATGTAGCCGGAGCCGTCGACAAGGAAGAGATGATCGCCTTTTTTCATGCCGGCAGGGATAGCGCGGCGCGGCGGCTTGGTCCATGCCAAAGGCAGCCTCGACTATCGGTTCCGGCAACACCCTGACAGATCGCCGTCGCCCTGCTCACGCCCATGTTACAAAACTGTAATTTTCGTGCCCTTGAATCGCCACGTTCAGAGACCCAAATACACGTCATCGGCAGTTTTCGCCGAGTCCGGAGCAAGGCCCGTCCCCCGCCTATCCCGGACACCTGCGGCAGCCTATCCCCCCTCTCCGGGCTGCCGCATCGTTTCGAGTAGAAGGCCGCCGTGGTTCCCCCTCCACCACGGCGGTCTTTTTTTGCCTCGCAGAGACGTTTGCAGCCCGTGGTCCAATGATCGCGGGCTTTTCGTTTTCCCGTCATGCCTTTACGGTTCCGGTTCTGAATCGAAAGGCTTCACATATGTCCGCAGTTTCCCCCGTCCTCGACCGTCTCGACAAGAATCTCGACCAGAGCCTCGAGCGCCTGTTCGGCTTGCTCAGGATCAAGTCCATCTCCACCGATCCAGCCTATGCCGCCGACTGCCGCAAGGCGGCGGAATGGCTGGTGGCCGAACTCGAGCTGATCGGCTTCGACGCCAGCGTTCGCGACACGCCCGGCCACCCGATGGTGGTTGCGCACCATGACGGCCCGGCCGGTTCGCCGCATGTGCTGTTTTACGGCCATTATGACGTTCAGCCGGTCGACCCGATCGAATTGTGGGAAAGCGATCCGTTCGCGCCTGCTGTCAAGGAGGTCGGGCCGGACCACAAGGTGATCGTCGGTCGGGGGTCGGCCGACGACAAGGGCCAGTTGATGACCTTCGTCGAGGCTTGCCGCGCCTGGAAACAGGTGCATGGCAATCTGCCTTGCCGCATCACCATCCTGTTCGAGGGCGAGGAGGAATCCGGTTCGCCTTCGCTGAAGCCGTTCCTCGAGGCCAATGCCGGCGAACTCAAGGCCGATTTCGCGCTGGTCTGCGATACCGGCATGTGGGATCGCGACACGCCGTCGATCTGCGTCGGATTGCGCGGGCTGGTGGGTGAGGAGATCACGGTGAAGGCCGCCGACCGCGACCTGCATTCGGGCCTCTATGGTGGTGCCGCCGCCAACCCGATCCGCGTCCTGGCCAGGGTGCTGGCCGATATCCACGACAAGGACGGCCACATCACCATTCCCGGCTTCTATGATGGCGTCGAGGAAACGCCGTCGCAGATCCTGAAATCATGGGAGACGCTCGGCGAGACTGCCGAGACGTTCCTGGGACCGGTCGGCCTGTCGATCCCGTCGGGCGAAAAGGGCCGCTCCGTGCTGGAATTGACCTGGGCGCGGCCGACGGCCGAGTTCAACGGCATCATCGGCGGCTATACCGGCAAGGGCTTCAAGACGGTGATCGCGGCCGAAGCCTCGGCGAAGGTCTCGTTTCGCCTCGTCCACAAGCAGGACCCGAAAAAAATCCGGGCCGCGTTCCAGAAGTTCGTCAAGGAGCGCATTCCGGCCGACTGTTCGGTCGAATTCCATCCGCATGGCGGCTCGCCGGCAATCCAGCTTTCCTACGACTCGCCCTTCCTGGCCAAGGCCAAGAATGCGCTGTCCGACGAATGGCCGAAGCCGGCGGTTACGACGGGCAGCGGCGGCTCCATTCCGGTTGTCGGCGATTTCCAGACCTATCTCGGCATGGAATCGCTGCTGGTCGGGTTCGGCCTCGACGACGACCGCATCCACTCGCCCAACGAGAAATACGAGCTCAGCTCCTTCCACAAGGGCCAGCGCTCGTGGGCGCGGATTCTCGATGCCTTGACGCGCTGAGCAGCGGAACCCCTGTTTTCCTGTTGATTTTTCAGCCGATCGCGGCGAGGACGGGCCACAAGATAAAGCGCTGCAGCATCCCCTGCGGGTCAGGGGGCACTGTAGGGCTCGACCGGAGAAGACAATGGCCGATATCCGTTTCCATAAAAACGACCTGCCCGACCTCTCGCACTACAATGTCGGGGCAGTGGCCATCGACACCGAAACGCTCGGGCTCAATCCGCATCGCGACCGGCTGTGCGTGGTGCAGATTTCGCCTGGCGACGGCAGCGCCGACGTCATCCAGATCGCGCCCGGCCAGAAGAAGGCGCCGAACCTCGTCAGCCTGCTGAGGAACCGCGGCGTAACCAAGCTGTTCCACTACGGCCGCTTCGATCTTGCCGTTCTCTACAATGCGTTCGGCGTCATGCCGGAGCCGGTGTTCTGCACCAAGATCGCCTCGCGGCTCACCCGCACCTACACCGACCGCCACGGGCTCAAGGACATCTGCTTCGAGCTTCTCGGCGTCGGGCTGTCCAAGGCGCAGCAATCGTCGGACTGGGCGGCCGAGACGCTGTCGCCCGAACAGCTCGAATATGCGGCTTCCGACGTGCTCTATCTGCACCGGTTGCGCGATGTACTGGCCGGACGGCTGGCGCGCGATGGGCGGACCAAGGAGGCCGATGCCTGCTTCCGCTTCCTGCCGACGCGTGCCAAGCTTGACCTGATGGGCTGGGGCGAAGAGGATATCTTCGCCCATAGCTGAGGGCCGTTGGCGCGCTCCGCGGGCCGGTGACCGTTTGGAACCGGATACAGGCCGTCGCGTTCTGTCGGCTCAGTTTGTCGGTGCAATTGGGGATAATGACATGGCGGACAGAAAGCCGATTGCGACCGCGCCGACAGACGGCTCCAAGGTCTCCGTGACCTGGAAGGACAGCGACGGCGTCATCAACGAATCCATCGCGCAATATCGCGACGACGGCTGGTGGGTCTATATCGACAGTCACACGCAAAAGAAGGTCGAGCCGACCAGCTGGCGCCCTGCCGCAAGCGACGACGACGATCAATAAGCGCGCCGCTGGTGAGGCCGGCTGCTTTCGAATAGCCTGAAGCCGTTGATATCGAGGCCGATTCGGGGCTTTCCGGTCCGCGGTCGCCCTCTTGCTCGGAGGAAATCGCTATGGGTGTCGAAAGCCTGCTCGTCTTCATCATCATCGGTGCCATCGCCGGCTGGCTCGCCGGTCTCATCGTTTCCGGCTTCGGCTTCGGCCTGATCGGCAACATCATCGTGGGCATCGTCGGTGCGTTCATCGCCGGCTGGCTGTTTCCGCGGATCGGCTTTTCCATCGGCGGCGGCACTCTCGCCGCGATCATCCATGCCACGATCGGCGCCATCATCCTGCTGGTGCTGGTCAAGGTTCTGAAACGAGCCTGAGGCTCGACAACGCAAAGAGCGCGCCATGAAACAGAATACGCTCTATCTCGTCATCGGCGCGCTCGTCGTCGTGGTCATCGCGCTCGGCATCTATGTCTATCGCGAGCAGACCAAACCCAAGGGCGTCGAGCTCAAGATCGACGACAAGGGCATTTCGATCCAGCAGAACTAAGCTATGCGGGGGCGCGACATGGTTGCTTCTGACGCCCCGGAAGACGTCGATCGGCCCCCGATCACCGTGGCGGAATGGGAGAGGCTGAACAGGCCGCCAAGGCGCGAGGCGCTGCTGCGCTATCGTTGGCGGGTGTTTCGCTTTCTGAGGACATCCGCACCGGTCAGCGAATTGCAGGGGCAAGAGCAGGTGTTCCGCGATGCGGTCGTCGCCACCGTGGCCTTCAACCGGCCCGAAATGATCGAATGGCAGATCCACCTGGTACGCCGATACCTGGCCGAGCACGAAAGCTACATCGTTTTCGACAACAGCAACAAGGGCGAGGCAAGGGAAGCAATCCGCGATCTCTGCCGTCGCCAGCATGTCCCCTATGTCGCATTGCCGAAGAACAGGCTGGTCGTCAGCAGATCGCACGGTCAAGCGCTCAACTGGATCGTGCGGAATTTCTTGCCCAGGTTCGGGCCGAAGCTGTTCGGCTTCATCGATCATGACATCTTTCCGACTGAACCGTTTTCGATCCGCGCCCGGATGGAGGGCAAAAGCCTCTACGGCAGCGTGCGGCGCGATACGCCGACGCCAGGCGGCTGGTTCCTGTGGCCCGGCTTCTGTTTTTTCGACGGAAGCTTGTTGCGGCGACGACTGGATTTCGCCCCGAGCTACAAGTTTCATATGGATTCCGGCGGTGGCAACTGGCCTGTGCTCTACAGGTCGATCGATCCGGCGCTGATTCGATTCGCTGAAAACAAATCGCTTCGCTTCGGCGCCGGACATGATCAATCCGAGGATTTTTTCATGATTGTCGATGGCTGGCTGCACGTCACGAACGCCTCGAACTGGAGGCGACAGCCGGTCGACAGGGGCGAACACATTGTCGCGCTGTTGCGGCAAGCCGGCGGTCCCGACCAGCCGGATGTGAAGTTCGAGCCCATCTGAACGAGACAGCGAACAGCGTGGCGTCAGTAACCTGCAAAGAGCAGACGCTGGCCTTTTTGGCTGCCCAACCCCAAGGCCGGCATTCGAACACGACTTAACCCGCCCTTAAATCGCCGCATCTACTCTTCAACCCGAACGCCATAGGCATCGGGGACATCAAGCACAGCGCATGGCGAACCGCAGAGACAGTCGCATCGAACCCAGTTTCGAGGGGCCGCCGCAGGCGCGGTCCTCGGCGGGTCTTTCGGTGAACGAGGAGGATCGCGTCGTGCCGAGCAATCGCAAAGCCTCCGCAAAACGCAAGCCGGCCAAAGGGAAATCGTCGCGGGTCAAGCGCGGCAGAAGCCGGCGCGGCCTGTTCGGCGTGCTCGGCCGGCTATTCTACTGGTGCTTCGTGCTCGCAATCTGGGGCGGCATCGCCGTGGCCGGCATCGTCATCTACTACGGTGCCAAGATGCCGGCGGCGACGACCTGGTCGATTCCCGACCGCGCCCCCAACATCAAGATCGTCTCGGCAGATGGCCAATTGCTCGCCAATCGCGGCATGAGCGGCGGCGAGGCGGTCGGCCTGCACGAAATGTCGCCCTATATCCCGGAAGCCGTCATCGCCATCGAAGATCGGCGCTTCTACTCGCATTTCGGCATCGACCCGATCGGGCTTTCCCGCGCGATGGTCACCAATGTGCTTGGCGGGCATTTCTCGCAGGGTGGCTCGACGCTGACCCAGCAATTGGCCAAGAACCTGTTCCTGACACCCGACCGCACGCTGGAGCGCAAGGTGCAGGAAGTGCTGCTGGCGCTATGGCTGGAGCACAAGCACACCAAGGACCAGATCCTCGAAATGTACCTGAACCGGGTCTATTTCGGCTCTGGCGCCTATGGCGTCGAAGCCGCCTCGCGCCGCTATTTCGGCAAGAGCGCGCGCGACGTCACCCTGTCGGAAGCCGCATTGCTTGCCGGCCTGCTGAAGGCGCCGTCGCGGCTGTCGCCGGCACGCGATCCCAAGGCCGCCGAGGAACGCTCACAGCTGGTGCTTGCCGCCATGCGCGACGAGGGCAAGATCAGCGCCAAGGAACTGACCTCGGCGATGAGCGCGCCGGCAACGCGTGCGCCGTCCTATTGGACCGGCTCGGAGAATTACGTCGCCGATACCATCATGGAGGAACTGCCCGACCTGATCGGCGACGTACGCGGCGATATCGTCATCGACAGCACCGTCGACCTGAACCTGCAGAAGCTCGCCGAGCAATCGATCCGCAGGCTGATCGACGACAGCGGCAAGAAACTCAACGTCAGCCAGGGCGCCCTGGTGTCGATCGACGATTCCGGTGCGGTGCGCGCCATGGTCGGCGGCTACGACTATTCGACCAGCCAGTTCGACCGTGCTTCGGAGGCACGTCGCCAGCCGGGCTCGGCATTCAAGCCGTTCGTCTATATGGCCGCTCTTGAAGCCGGCCGCACGCCCGACAGCATCCGCAACGATGCGCCGATCAAGATCGGCAACTGGACGCCCGACAATTACGGCGGCAAGTATTTCGGCAAGGTGACGCTGGCCACCGCGCTGGCCAAGTCTCTGAACTCGGTGGCAGCGCAGCTGACCATGGAGGTTGGGCCGAACGCGGTTGTCGAGGCGGCGCACCGCATGGGCATCCAGTCCGACCTGACAGCCAACACCTCGATCGCGCTCGGCACTTCGGAAGTGACGCCGCTGGAGCTGACATCGGCCTATGTCCCCTTTGCCAATGGCGGCTACAAGCCCGACATCCATTTCATCCGGCGCGTGACGACCACCGAGGGCAAGGTGCTTTACGACAGCGGCGGCGGCAGCGCGCCGCGCGTCGTCAAGCCTGAGATCGTCGGCATGATGAACTCGATGATGACGGGCACGGTTGAGATCGGCACTGCCCGGAAAGCGGCTTTCGCCTGGCCATCGGCCGGCAAGACCGGCACCAGTCAGAATTCGCGCGACGCCTGGTTCGTCGGCTACACCGCCAATCTCACCACCGGTGTGTGGTTCGGCAATGATGATGGCAGCCCGATGAAGAAGGTCACCGGCGGCGCACTGCCGGCGCAGGCCTGGCACGAGTTCATGGTTGCGGCCCACGAGGGTGTGCCGGTGCGGCCGCTGCCCGGCACCTGGAAATCGACGCCGGCCGACACAATCGTCCCCGACGAGATACCCTCGGCGAACAACACGGCGCCGGTTCCGTCCACGTCGGTCAGCCAGCAGGCACCGGCGCGGCCAGCAGCGCCGGTTGCCCAAGCACCAGCGCCGGTCCGCGCGGCCCGTCCCGCCCAAACCGTCGATGCCGATGGCCTTTCCATGCCGGAGGATGACGGCGCCACCGCATCGATCAAGCACCCGGTGCCGCCAGGCGACGTCGGCGGTCCGCGCAAGAAGCGGCAGACCTCGATCCTCGACCTCCTTGGCGGCTGAGTAGACCCGCTAATTCGCCTTTGGTTTGGCGCTGCCCAGCTTCTTGCTGTCAAAGGTCAGTTTGTCGCTGTGAATCTTGCCGTCGCTGATGGTGAGGTGCTTGGCGCAGGAAAGCGCGCCGGACGACTCTGTCATCAAGTCATACATAAGCAGCGCCTGGTGGTCGTCTCCGAAGGCCGCGATCATGCGCACACCGGTCACATCCTGTGAAAGTTTGGTCAGGCCCTCGAGGTAGGGGGCCTTGCCAGTCGACTGTTGCATCGGCCCATCAAAAACGACGTCGTCGGCGACATAGGATGCTGCCTTTTCGAGGTCGTGTCCTGTCCACGCTTTGGTGAAGGCAGTGGCGATGTCGAGGGGTGCTGTCTGTGTCATGGCTTTGTCCTGATAGATTGATTCAGAACCCCGCGCCCTTTCCGCATTCAAGGACCAACGGCGAGCCGGCTTCCCGGTTCCTCCTTTGAGGTGAATGGTGACATTTCGGCCTCTCGCCACCTCGGCGGCGTTCGGCTACATCTGCCGGCTGGAGACCTGAAATGACTGAACTCGACACCCGAAAGACCATCGTGCTGACCGGCGCCAGCCGCGGCATCGGCCACGCCACCGTCAAGCGTTTTTCGCGCGAGGGCTGGCGCGTCATCACCTGCTCCAGGCAGGCTTTCGCCGAGGACTGCCCGTGGCCGGCCGGGCCGGAAGACCACATCAAGGTCGATCTCGCCGATCAGGAGGATGTCGGCATCGCCGTCTCCGAAATTCGCCACCGGCTGGAAGCGCATGGCGGCCAGTTGCATGCGCTGGTCAACAATGCCGGCATTTCGCCGAAGCTCAAGGACGGCAACAGCCGCATGAATTCGATCGACACGCCGATGCATGTCTGGCGCGACGTGTTCCAGGTCAATTTCTTCGCGCCGATTATGCTGGCGCGCGGGCTGTTCAAGGAACTGGCGGCGGCCAAGGGCTCGATCGTCAACGTAACCTCGATCGCCGGAACCCGCGTGCATCCTTTCGCCGGCACGGCCTACGCGACATCGAAGGCGGCGCTCGGCTCGCTGACGCGCGAGATGGCGCATGATTTCGGTCCGCACGGCATCCGCGTCAACGCGATTGCGCCGGGCGAAATCGATACCGCGATCCTGTCGCCGGGCACGGACAAGATCGTCGAGACCATTCCTCTCAGGCGCCTTGGCACCACGGCCGAAGTCGCCGACATCATCTTTTTCCTGTGCTCGCAGCAGGCGTCGTATGTGACTGGCTCGGAAATCCACATCAATGGCGGCCAGCACGTGTGACAAAACAGGATGCTCATCCTGTTATGGTGAGAACAGCCTTGCCGCTGAAGCTGCGCTGTCGCAGTGCGTCCAGCGCTTGAGCGACGTCTGTCCACGGCGCCGTCAAGGCCACGCGCGTTTCGAGCCGGCCGGCTGCGACCAGAGCGAGCAGTGAGGCGATGTCCTCGCCGATGCCTGGACCAGACGTGTAGTACGCAAAAGTCTGAAGCCTTGCCCCTTCATGATCCGGAACGAACTGGCGGAATCCGACGGGCGTCAGCTCGCCGCTGCTCGAACCGAACATGACGATGGTCCCGCTAGGTGCGATACGTTCGATCGCGCGTGCGAGGCTTTGGCCGCCGACCGACTCGGTGATCAGCGAGAACGGCCCCTCGGCCAGATCGATCGCTTCGACAACCTGCCGGGCTCCGAGGCCGCGGAGATCGTCGGCATGCCGGGCCGCGGCGATTGCCGTCACCGAGGCGCCTTGCTCGCGGGCGATCTGGATCTGAAAACGGCCGACCGCTCCGCTTGCACCGGTGATCAAGACCTGCTGGCCGGCGAGGTCGCCGCCATGGCGTAGAGTCCTTAGTGCCGTCGTACCGGCGACAGGAAGCGTGGCTGCGGAAACGAAACTGACGTCATCCGGCAGGACGGCGAGACGGTCGATTGGGACTGCGATGCGTTCGGCCCAACCGGCCTCGTCGACCAAAGCAACAACCCGGGCGCCGACGGCTGGCCCGGAACCATCGGCTGCTCTTCGTTCGACAATCCCCGCGATGTCCTGGCCGGGTGTCCAGCCCTCGGGGCGTATGGCAAGCAGGCGCAGTTCGCCCCGGTTCAACGAAGTTGCGTGGACAGAGACAAGCGCTTCGTTCGAAGCCGGTTGAGGCTCGGCGATGTCGGCGAGCCTCAACCCGGTCGCGCTTTCGGGAGAGATGACCAGGGCGAGCATGGTGTACCTTGTTGCTGGCTTGTCGGTGCCAGCTTGCTGTGGAAAGCACGGCAAGCTGAGTATGAGCCGGAGCTTATCGACTTTCGCCGTTAAAGAATTTAGCTATCATGGCGTTTAATCGCTAATAACAGTCAACCATGAGACAACCCCTCAGCTACCCCTGGCTCGATCTCGATGTGGATGACCCTGCCGCGCCGGCGATTGCCGTGCGCGTCGACATCCCCGACACCAGAGCGGAAGTCCCCGCCCATCGGCACCGCAAAGGCCAACTCGTCTTCGCACTCGGCGGCGGCGTCACATGCCGCGTTCCAAGCGGTCTGTGGATGGTGCCGCCGCATTGCGGGGTGTGGATCCCCGGCGGCATGGAGCACAGCAATGTCGCAACCGCCAACGCCCGGATTTTCTTCGTCTACATAGAGCCGAGAGCCGCCGATCTGCCGGAGCGGTGCTGCACGTTTTCAATCTCGCCCCTGCTGCGCGAATTGATCATCGAGCTTTCCGATCGGGTGGAGGGTGACGGGGCGAGGGGCGAACTCTTGACCAAGATGCTGCTCACCGAATTGCCACGCATGCCTGTCCAGCAATTGCACCTGCCGATCTCGTCCGAGCCACGCTTGAACAGGATCGCCGAAGCGTTGGCGCAAGATCCTGCCGACCGCAGCACACTGGCGGAATGGGCCAACCGCATCGCGCTCAGCGAGAGCAGCCTCGCCCGCCTTGTGGCAAAGGAGACGGGGCTGAGTTTCGGGCGCTGGCGCCAGCAATTGCACTTGATCGTTGCAATTCGGGAACTGGCTTCCGGCAAGAGTGTCCAGCAGGTCTCGGGCGATCTCGGCTATGGTTCCGTTACGGCCTTCATCACCATGTTCAAGAAGGCGCTTGGGAAGCCGCCGGCCAAATACCTCAGCGGTATCGCGCAAAATGGCGGCTCTGCATTCGTGGCGTGATGCTCGCTTGAAAGGGTGGTCGAGCCGATCACGTTGCCAGCGTGCGAGAGTGCAGCTTGGGCTTTGGGACTCAGGCCACCGACGGCTCGGCGGTTTCGCGCCTCAACTCCGGTTTGGAACCGAGAACTTCTTCCACAATCCCGCGCGCAATCTCGCGCTCGCCCATGATCACCGTATCGGCGCCCAAACCCTTGAGATGTTCGACCTCGGCATCGGAATGGGCACGGGCGATGACGTTGATAGCGGGATTGGCGGCGCGGGCGCGGAGCACGATCTGGCCGGCTTCGAAGGCATTGGGGATCGCAAGGATCAGCCGGCTGGCGCCCTCGGGATTGGCGGCGGCGAACACTTCGGCATTGGCCGCATTGCCGGCGACGGTCTCGACGCTGTCCGCTTTCAGCTTCGCCAGCGTCTTGTCGGCGTCCTCGATGACCAGGAAGGGCATTGCCGCGCCTTTCAGGGCCGAGCCGACCAGGCCACCGACACGGCCGTAGCCGATCAGGATGGCATGGCCGGTGAGTGCCGTCTTTGGCGGCGGCCCGTCCTCCTTTTTCGCCGCTGCCGCGACAGAGGCCACCTGGCCCGGCTCCGTCGCCGGACCAACCGGTTTTGCCTCGACCGGTGGTGCCGTCCTGGCGGCGCGCCGTTCCAGCCACGGCTTCATCCAGTCGATGGCCAGGAACATCAGCGGGTTGAGGACAATCGACAGGATCGCACCGGCCAGAATGAGGTCGCGGCCCTGTTCCGGCAGCAGCTTCAGCCCGACGCCGAGTTCAGCCAGGATGAAGGAGAACTCGCCGATCTGGGCGAGGCTTGCCGAGATTATCAGCGCCGTGGCGATGGGATAGCCGAAGGCAACAACGATGGCGAACGCGGCCAGTGATTTGCCGATGACGATGATGGCGAGCGTCGCCAGGATTGGCCAACCATTGCTGATCAGGCTGAACGGGTCGAACAGCATGCCGACCGAGACGAAGAACAGCACGGAGAAGGCATCGCGCAGCGGCAGCGATTCTTCCGCCGCGCGGTGGCTGAGTTCGGATTCGCTCATGATCATGCCGGCGAAGAAGGCGCCCAGCGCCAGCGAGACACCGAACAGTTTGGCCGCACCGAAGGCGACGCCGAGCGCGATGGCCAGAACCGCCAGCCGGAACAGTTCGCGCGAGCCGGTATGGGCGACATAGTGCAGGATCCAGGGAATGACCCGGCGGCCGACCACCAGCATGACGATGACGAAGGCGGCGACCTTGGCCAGCGTGATGCCGACGACGCCCCAGATGCCGTAGCTGGCCGGCAGCGACAGCAGGCCGCTGGCATGGGCGTAGGCCTGCTCCTGGCCGCCGAGCACGCCAGCGAGCGCCGGCAGCAGCACCAGCGCCAGCACCATGGCCAGATCCTCGACGATCAGCCAGCCGACGGCGATGCGGCCGCGCTCGGTCTCGATCATCCGCCGTTCCTGCAGGGCACGCAGCAGCACCACGGTCGAGGCGACCGACAACGCCAGGCCGAACACCAGCCCCGCGCCCATCGACCAGCCGAGCATCCAGGCAAGACCAGCGCCAAGCGCGGTGGCAAAGCCGATCTGGACGATGGCGCCCGGCACGGCGATGGCACGCACCGACAGCAGATCCTTGAGCGAGAAGTGCAGCCCGACGCCGAACATCAGCAAGATGACGCCGATTTCGGCCAGTTCGTTGGCAAGCCCGGCATCGGCGACGAAGCCGGGCGTGTTCGGCCCGACCAGCACGCCGGCTATGAGATAACCGACCAGGGGCGGAATGCGGAAGCGGTTGGCGAGAGCCCCGAAGACGAAAGCCAGCCCCAGACCGGCGACGATGGTGGCGATAAGGGGCGTGTCATGCGGCATTGTCTATGGAGCGCCTTTCAAGTCAGCGATGTTGGATGAGCGCCGCCCAAGGCCGCCGCCTGTTTGCAATATGGTGGATGGTATGTCGGCGATGCAACCCGCAAAGCCGTGAAATCGACGGCGCTGCCGCGAAAATTTGACCGGCAGCTGAGAAAGCTGCCGGCCGGATCGGAATTTGTGCGGAGCTATTCGTCTCGATTCGTCAGGGCCGATCGATGATCAGGCTGCCCGCAGCAAGGCCTCGATTTCCGGTATGGCATGGTTGGTCAATGTCTTGGGAATTTCGGCGGTCACCTTGTCCCCGACCTCCTTGTGCAGCTTTTTGCGCATTGTCCCAAGCACCACCGGCGGCGCGACGAGCACGATCTCGCTGAACTCGCCATCATGCGCGAGCTTGTAGAGCCGGGCGGCGATTTCATCGGCAAAACGCTCCTTGCCGATGCGGTGCCAGTCCGTATCCTCGACTGCGCTGCGGTGTACGGAGGGACCATCACTGTATCGGCCGGGGCTGTCACTGCCTTGCTCGCGGGTGGGCGGGTTGTCCTGCTGCATTTCCTGCACCACCTCGAGATTCGGATATTTGTTGTCACCGGCGTTCCTGAGGAAAAGCGCCTTCTCGCCATCGGCCACGATCACCCAGATACCGTGCTTGAGTATGATTGTGTTCATGATGACAGGGCTCCTTTTTAGCCGCGTGGCGACCTCTAGTTGGCATTCCGCAGCCGGATTTCGATCCGACATGACGGGCCTTTTGAGAACGCGCCTCGAGCCGGTAATGTTCCAGTCGGCAGCCACGTCGGCGTCGGACATTCTGGCTATCCCGAGGTCGCGACTTTAATCTACTAACTTGGTAGAATTTAGAAAAAACAGTTTTGCGGCTTTTCTCGCCGGGCGCTAAAAGAGCCACAAATCAAGGCCTGCGACAGAAGCTTGAATCCGCTCTATCTGTAAATGAGAAATATTTTTCTCTTGGCCGGGATGCTTTCAGAAAAGCAATTGCATCCCGATAAGGGATGCGCGAGTGCGTTCCTTCTGGTTTCTCGCGCTCGCGCGTAGAACTGCAAGCTCATTGAGGATTCCGCTCGCGTCCATGTCGCACACTGCTCCCAAGCTCAACGCCTTCCCCGTGTTCATGCGGGTTGAGTGCGAAGCTGTGGCCATCGTCGGGGGCGGCGAAGAGGCGCTGGCCAAGGCGCGGCTGATCGGACAGTCGAGCGCGGTCCTGCGGATCGTCGCGGAACATGCCGAGCCCGACCTGCTCGCCTTCGTCGCCCAGGCCGGCGCGACGCATTTTGCCGCGGCTTACGAGGCGTCGCAGCTCGAAGGCGCGGTCATGGTGTTTGCCGCCAGCGGCGACGAGGAACTCGACCGCCGGGTGGCCGCGGATGCGCGCCGCCTAGGCATTCCGGTCAATGCCGTCGATCGGCCCGAGCTTTGCGATTTCTTCACCCCGGCGCTGGTCAACCGCGCGCCGGTGGCCATCGCCATCGGCACCGAGGGTGCAGGCCCGGTGCTTGCCCAAATGTTGCGCGGCCGCATCGACCGCATGCTGTCGCCGTCGCTCGGGCCGCTGGCAATTCTTGCGGCTTCGTTTCGCGGGGCTGCCGAGAAGCTGCTGCCGAGAGGCAATGCCCGCCGCCGCTTCTGGCATGATTTCTTCGCTGGCGCTCCTGCGCGCGCGGCTGAAGCCGGCCAGCTTTCGCAGGCGCATGACGCCGCCGTCGATCTTCTGCTGTCGAACACGCCCGCTTGCGGTCACATCGCGCTGGTTGGCGCCGGTCCGGGCGCCGAGGATCTATTGACCTTGCGAGCCCATCGTCTGCTGATGGAAGCCGATGTCATCGTCCATGACGCCCTTGTGCCCGAGGCGGTCGTTGCCATGGGTCGCCGCGATGCCGAGCGCCTGCCGGTCGGAAAGCGCAAGGGCTGCCACACCAAGAGCCAGGCTGAGATCAATGCGCTGCTGGTCGAGCTTGGCCGTGAAGGCAAGCGTGTCGTGCGGCTGAAGTCTGGCGATCCGCTGGTGTTCGGCCGGGCCGGCGAAGAGATGGCGGCACTTCGCGACGCCGGCATCGCCTATGAGGTGGTCCCGGGCGTCACCGCGGCCTTTGCCGCCGCCGCCGATTTCGAACTGCCGCTGACCTTGCGCGGTATCTCCTCGTCGATGGTGTTCACCACCGGCCACGACCTCAAGGGCAATTCGCTGCCCGACTGGGCCAAGCTCGCGATTTCGGGCGCCACCGTCGCCGTCTATATGGGCCGCTCGGTGGCGGCCGAGGTTGCCGGACGGCTGATCGAGGCCGGTCTGTCGCCGGATACTGCGGTGGCGGTGGTCGAGAATGCCAGCCTCGCCAACCGGCGGCGCTTCCACGGCACGCTTGCCGACCTGCCGTCGCTGGAAGCGCGCGCCGATCTTTCCGGCCCAGTCATGACCATCATCGGCGATGCGGTCGCCGGCGCCAACTTTGAACGGTCCGAGCCGCTGGCGGCACACAGGCATGAAGGCGCGTCCAGTTCGGTCGCCGAAGGAGTTCAGCAATGAAGATACTGACCGCCAACCGCCTCACCGACGGCATCGCCGTCTGGTACGCCGATGGCGGCTGGGCCGAGACGGTGGATCATGCCGACCTCGCCCATGACAAGGCAGCCGATGACAGGCTCGAGGCGATCGGCGCCAAGGCCTATGCCGCCAACGAAGTGGTCGACGTCAATTTGATCGACGCCGAAGTCGTCAACGGCGTCGTCCAACCGGTGCGGCTGCGCGAGAAGATCCGCGCCGCCGGCCCGACCATCCGCAACGATCTCGGCAAGCAGGCTGCGCGGGCAGCATAACCAAGACACCAGGCATGGGCGGACGCGCCCTGAAAGACCAAGCATGTACCGTTACGATGAGTTCGACCACGATTTTGTCCAGGCCCGCGTCGCCGAGTTCAGCGACCAGGTGCAGCGCCGTCTTGCCGGCGAGATCACCGAGGACCAGTTCCGGCCATTGAGGCTGATGAACGGCGTCTATCTGCAGCTGCATGCCTACATGCTGCGCATCGCGGTGCCCTATGGCACGCTGAACGGCAAGCAGCTGCGCATGCTCGGCCACATCGCCCGCAAATACGACAAGGGCTACGGCCATTTCACCACGCGCCAGAACATCCAGTTCAACTGGCCGGCGCTGTCGGACATTCCGGCGATCCTGGCGGATCTCGCAAGCGTCGAGATGCATGCCATCCAGACCAGCGGCAATTGCATCCGCAACGTCACCGCCGACCATTTCGCCGGCGCTGCCGCCGACGAGGTCGCCGATCCGCGTCCCTACGCGGAAATCCTGCGCCAGTGGTCGTCGGTGCATCCGGAATTCTCGTTCCTGCCGCGCAAGTTCAAGATCGCGGTGACGGGGGCCGAGCGCGACCGCGCCGCCATCCAGACCCACGACATCGGCCTGCACCTGAAGAAGAACGCCGCCGGCGAACTCGGTTTCGCCGTCTATATCGGCGGCGGCCAGGGCCGCACGCCAATGGTTGCCCGCAAAATCCGCGACTTCCTGCCGGAAGCCGACCTTTTGTCCTACTGCACGGCGATCCTGCGCGTTTACAACCTCTATGGCCGCCGCGACAACAAGTACAAGGCGCGCATCAAGATCCTCGTCCATGAGACCGGGGTCGAGGAGATCACCCGCCAAATCGAGGCCGAGTGGCAAGAGTTGAAAGACGCCCAGCTGAAGCTGCCGGAAGCCGATATCCGCGCCATCGAGGCCTATTTCGCGCCACCGGCACTCGCTGAGCGGCCGGAAGGCGACCAGGCGGTCAAGCTGGCGCGGCTCGATTCCAAGGGGTTCTCGGAGTGGCTCGACCAGAATGTCGTGACGCACCGCCATCCGGATTATGCGGCTGTGACGATCTCGCTGAAGGGCATCGGCGAGGTGCCCGGCGACGCCTCGGACAGCCAGATGGACGCAATCGCCGACATCGCCGAGACATATGGCTTTGACGAGCTGCGTGTCAGCCATGAGCAGAACCTGATCCTGCCGCATGTGGCCCGCGCCGACCTCAAGGCGGTCTATGATGCGCTGGTCGGCATCGGCCTGGCGACGGCCAATTCCAACCTGATATCGGACATCATCGCTTGCCCGGGCCTCGACTACTGCGCGCTGGCCACGGCGCGCTCGATCCCGATCGCGCAGGAAATCTCGCGCCGCTTCGCCTCGCTTGAGCGGCAGCGCGAGATCGGCGAACTGAAGCTGAAGATCTCCGGCTGCATCAACGCCTGCGGTCATCACCATGTCGGCCACATCGGCATCCTCGGCGTCGAGAAGAAGGGCTCCGAACTCTATCAGGTGACGCTGGGCGGCTCGGCCGACGAGAACACCTCGGTCGGCGAGATCATCGGCCGCGGCTTCTCTTCGGAAGAGATCACCGACGCCATCGAACAGATCGTCGAGACCTATCTCGGCCTTCGGCTCGACCCACAAGAGAAATTCATCGACGCCTACCGCCGAGTCGGTCCCGCGCCGTTCAAGGAGGCGCTCTATGCTGGCGAAGCCAAGGCCGCTTGACCGTATTGGAGACGTCGATGACGGCATCGCCGCCAAAGCGGCGGGGCTCGATGCGCTCTATGGTCATCTGAAGCCGCTCGAGATCATCGAACGCTCGGCCCGCGAACTGTTCCTCGACGAGATCGCGGCGGTGTCGTCGTTCGGCGCGGATTCGGCTGTGCTGCTGCACATGATCGCCAAGATCGACCGGACGCTGCCGGTCATCTTCCTCGACACCGGCAAGCATTTCGAGGAGACGCTCGGCTATCGCGATGCGCTTGCCGCCGATTTCGGGCTGACCAACATAAGGGTGATCAAACCCGAGGAAGCAGCACTCGAACGGATCGATCCGACGGGCAATCTGCACCAAAGCGATACCGATGCCTGCTGCGACGTGCGCAAGGTGGAGCCGCTGGCGCGCGGTGTCGCGCCATTTCGTGCCTGGCTCACTGGCCGCAAGCGTTTTCAGGCCGAGACGCGGGCAGCGCTGCCGGTGTTCGAGGCGGTCGGGCCGCGCATCCGCATCAATCCGCTGGCGCATTGGACGACATCGGACCAGGCCGACTATATGCGCGCGCATGCGCTGCGCGAAAATCCGCTGGTCGCTTATGGCTATCTGTCGATCGGCTGCTTCCCGTGCACGCAGCCGGTGCAGCCGGGCGAGGACGCGCGCAGCGGCCGCTGGGCCGGTCATGCCAAGACCGAGTGCGGCATTCACCTGTCGGGGCTGGAGAAGTCGCTGACCGACGCATCCCTTTAGGATATGCTGATATTCAGGTGGGGCTGGCCTGCAAACGGCGGCTTCCTGCGCTTCCGGTGCTCACGTACTTCAAGTACGCTCCGCTCCGGTTCTCGGAAGCCGCCATTTTCGGCGCAGCCTGACCTGAATCTCAACACATCCTTGGTTCGTTTGACTGTTTAGGAACTTTTTGATGACTGGACCGACGACACCGGAGACCCGGCTCTGGACCCCTGCGGGTTTTCAGGAGGATGAGTGGACGCATGCCGAAAGCGCCGATGCGCTGTCCGGCAACGGCCGCTTCATCCTGCCGTTGCAAATCTTCCTCGATCTCGATCCGGAGGTGCGCCGCTCGGCCAAGGAACGGCTCGGCGTCCTGCTGCAGCCGGGTGATCAGCTCGAGAAGATCGCCGACCTGCTCGACCAGCTGTCGCTGGTGGCGCTGGCCTTTCCGGCCTTCAGCGACGGCCGCTCCTTCTCCAAGGGAGAACTGCTGCGCGGCCGCTACCATTTCGAAGGTGCCGTTCGCGCTACCGGCCAGGTGCTGGTCGACCAACTGCCGCATATGCTGCGGCTGGGCTTCGGCGAGTTCGAGATATCAAACCCCGTGCTGTTGAAGCGCCTGGAGGAGGGCCGCACCGGCGGATTGGGGCTCTACTACCAGCCAGCCGCCGTGCCGGAACCAAAAGGCCCGAAATACTCCTGGCGGCGCGTTCGCAGCAGCTGACGTTGCGGTAATTCCGCGCGTCTTTACAACGCCCCCTGTTCAAGCCTTCTCTTGAGCTTCCGGATGGAAAATCTGGAATGATCGGGGAGGGGTCTTCATGCGTTACGACTATGTCATAGCCGGCGGTGGGTCCGCCGGCTGTGCGCTTGCCGCACGGCTTTCGGAAGATCCCTCGAAAACGGTCTGCCTGATCGAAGCTGGCGGCGAGGGCAGGGATATGCTGATCCGCGCTCCGGCTGGCATTATCGGTATGCTTTCCGGCCGGCCCAGGATCAACAACTGGGCCTTCGAAACCGTGCCGCAGCAAGGTCTTGGCGGCCGCAAGGGCTACCAGCCGCGCGGCAAGGCGCTGGGCGGCTCCAGCGCCATCAATGCGATGCTCTATGTCAGAGGCCATCGCAGCGACTATGACGAATGGGCCGATCTGGGCTGTGAGGGCTGGTCGTGGGATGAGGTGCTGCCCTATTTCCGGCGCGCCGAAGGCAATGAGCGCGGCACTGATGCCCTGCATGGCGGGGACGGCCCGCTGAAAGTGTCGAACCAGCGCTCGCCGAGGCCAATCGCCAAGGCCTTCATAGAGGCTTGTGCCGAAAACCAGATTCGCGCCTTGGACGATTTCAACGGACCGGAACAAGAGGGCGCCGGCTATTTCCAGGTGACCCAATTTGCCGGTGGCGCCCGTAATGGCGAGCGCTGTTCGACTGCCGCCGCCTATCTCCATCCGGTGATGCAGCGGACCAATCTGACCGTGATCACGCGGGCGCACGCCACAGGCATCGTCCTTGACGGCAAGCGGGCCACCGGTATCCGCTACCGGACACGCAAAGGCGAGGCAGTGGCGCAGGCGTCGTGCGAGGTGATCCTGTGTGGCGGTGCCTTCGGTTCGCCGCAGCTTCTGTTGCTGTCGGGTATCGGCCCGGCGGCCGAACTTGCCGTGCATGGCGTTCCCGTCGTCCACGAATTGCCGGGCGTCGGCAAGAACCTGCAGGACCACCTCGATTTCATCGTCGGCTGGAGATCGAAGGACACCGATATGCTTGGCATGAGCCCGCGCGGCGCGTTGGGTTTCCTACGGCATATCGCGCAGTGGCGGCGGGATGGGACCGGGCTGATCGCCTCGCCGGCGGCCGAGAGCGGCGCTTTCGTCAAATCCGACCCGGCGCTTGAGCGCCCTGACCTGCAGCTGCAATTCGTCATCGGGCTGGTCGAAAACCATGCGCGCACGCTGCACTACGGCTTCGGCTTCTCCTGTCATGTCTGCATATTGCGGCCGCACTCGCGTGGCGAGGTTGGGCTGGCCAGCGCCGATCCACTTGCCGCGCCGCGCATCGATCCGCGCTTTCTCAGCGACCAGCGCGATGCGGAGCTGCTGTTGAAAGGCGTGAGGATCACCCGGCAGGTGCTGGCTTCACCGGCGCTGACGCGCTACCGGCACAAGGAAATGCACATCGCCGGCGAGCCAAGCGATGCCGATCTGATGACCCATATCCGTACCCGCGCCGACACGGTCTATCACCCGGTCGGCTCCTGTCGGATGGGCGTCGACGAGATGGCGGTGGTCGATCCGCAACTCAAGGTGCGCGGGCTTGAAGCCTTGCGTGTCGTGGACGCCTCGGTGATGCCGACACTGATTGGTGGCAACACCAATGCGCCAACCATCATGATCGCCGAAAAGGCCGCCGACATGATCAGGGCTGCCTGATAGGAGCTCCAGGCGCGGTGCCTATAGACTGGCGGTCGTTTTACTTTTCTTGGTTTGACGCAATTGCCCCAGGGAAAACGCTACGCGCTTTCCCTGGAAACCGTTCACACCTCTGCTGGAATTGCTTAAGCCGCCGCCCGTGCCTCGCGGAACGACACCAGCTTGCGGCGGTTCTCGTCCCACAACGCCAGTTTAACGCAGCGCAGGCTTTCCAGCAGCGTGACACGGCCGATGTCGCGCAGCTCGGGATAATCCCGCAGCACTTCCTGCAACCGGTAGCACGGCACCTTGGCGGAGAGGTGATGGACGTGATGGACACCGATGTTGCCGGTGAACCAGTTCAGCACCGGCGGGAGGTCGTAATAGGACGATCCGTGCAAGGCAGCGTGCTGGAATTCCCAGTCGACATCCTTCGCCCATTCCGTTTCCTCGAACTGGTGCTGGACATAGAACAGCCAGATGCCGGCCGAACCGGCGAGGATGACGATCGGCAGGTGGACCACCAGGAACGCGCCGGGACCGACGAACCAAATGAGGATGGCTGCTGCGACCGCGATGCCAAGATTGGTGGTCATCGACGACACCCAAGGGGTCAGGCCGCCGCGCATCATGCCGACGGGCAGCCTTTGCTCGAAGATGAACAGCCAGATCGGACCGAGCCCGAACATCACCAGCGGGTGGCGATAGAGACGATAGGCAAGGCGGCCTCGCCACGACATCTGCCGGTATTCTGCAACGGTCAGCGTCCGGATGTCGCCCATGCCGCGTTCGTCAAGATTGCCGGCGCTGGCGTGGTGCGTCGCGTGGGCGCGCCGCCAGCAATCGTAGGGCGTCAGCGTCAGGATGCCGAGCGCGCGGCCGATCCAGTCGTCCGCGTAGCGATTGGCGAAGAAGGAGCCGTGGCCGCAATCGTGCTGGATCATGAAGATGCGCACCAGAAACCCGGCCGCGGGAAGGATGAGGATCAGTCCCCACCAATGGCCATAGGCATAGGCCGCCGAGGACAGGCCCCAGAGTATGGCGAATGGAATGAGAGTGATGGCGAGTTCGACGGTGCTGCGCCGCCTGTCAGGCTTCTTGTAGCGGGCGAGAATCTTCAGCCAGGCGCGCTTGCTGTTGGCGACCGTCTCAGGGGAAATCATGTTCATCAGGAAGCATAGGCGGGGTGCCTCGCCGCCGCAAGGCGACATCACGCAAAATTACTGTGCGTAATTGTCGCGTGGCCCGGCGGTCGAGCCAGCCAACCGCCGGTTCGACCTGCTGATGATTCTGAGCGTCGGTTTTCCGCTGGGGTCGATCGCTATTCGCGATCGAGGATGGGACAGCCGCGCTCGGTGCCAAAAGTCACGCGCACGCGGTCGCCACCCTGTCTGCCGCGGACTGTGATCTCCCGGCGGCCGACGGACTCTATCCTTGCGCGGCGGATGCCCATTCGGTCTGCCTTGTCGAGGGCCCGGTCCTCCGTGCAGCCTCGTTGACGGCGGTCGCGCCGGTCGTCGCGACGGGGGCCTTCGCAATCGTCATAGGCGGGGTCGCAATCTTCCATGAGCTTCAGCCGCGGGCCATGTTTGCCCAATTGCAGCTGCAGATTGTCTGCTTGTGCCGGAAAAGCCGCCAAGGTGATGGCGCCGAGGCCGACAAGCGCCATCAGCGATGAGGTGATCGAAACCTTGCGCACTACGTCCTCCATTTTGAACCACAACACATCTATCCTTAGATGGTTCGGCTCTCCCCGGCTATTGCCGATAGGAGGTTTGCTGCCAAGATCGATTGTTGCGTTAACGCCGGCGCCAGCCGATGTCACCGCGCTCCGCCCCATCGAGGCGGTCGAGCAGTTCTCGGAGCCGGTCGGGAATGTCGGCCTCGGTGCGGAAGGCCGGCAAGGTGCGTAGAAAGCGGGTCACCGCCTCGGCACCCAACTGGCGCCTGACCTCGATGGCCAGCCCTTCTGCCTTTTCGCCCGTGTTGCGGGTCATCGTCTCAAAATCCTGTGTCGGCTTCGAAACTCCTCCAGCAAGGGAATGGTTCCCCCATCCTGCCTGTGGGGCAAGCAAAGCCGGCAGTTAAGGTAAAATTTGAATTAAAATCGAAATGCCTTGCCTGCCATTGTCCGGCCTTGGCCGGTGGCTTCCATAATCGCTTACCCCTTGATTTTTGGCTGCCAAACATCGATATCGGGCACAAAATCCACATCATTCGAGATTGACGGGAAACGGCGATGAGCGACCAGGCAAAAGACGAACGCGCGCCCGATGAAGTCGAGGCGACCGAGCCCGCAGCCGAGCGCACGGAAGGCAGCACCGACGGCGACTATGAAGCCCTTGTCCGGCTGCTGAAGGAAAATGAAGAACTGAAGGACCGCGCGCTGCGCGTGGCGGCCGAGATGGAAAACCTGCGTCGCCGCACGGCGCGCGATGTTCACGATGCGCGCACCTACGCGGTCGCGAATTTCGCCCGCGACATGCTTTCGGTGTCGGACAATCTGCGCCGCGCGCTGGATGCGATTCCCGCCGAGGCCAAGGCATCGGGTGACGCCGGCTTCAAGGCGCTGATCGAAGGCGTCGACCTCACCGAGCGCGCCATGCTGTCGGCGCTGGAACGGCATGGGGTCAAGAAGCTCGCGCCGGAAGGCGAGAAGTTCGATCCCAATTTCCACCAGGCGATGTTCGAAGTGCCCAATCCGGACGTCCCGGCCAACACCGTGGTCCAGGTCGTGCAGCCGGGCTATTCGATCGGCGACCGCGTGCTGCGCCCGGCTATGGTCGGTGTCGCCAAAGGCGGTCCGAAGTTTGCCGCCGCTGAAGCGCCGGTCGAGCCGGGGCCGGTGAACGAGCAGGCTGAGAAAGATGCATAGTTAAGGGAGTAGGGCAGTAGGGCAGTAGGGAAAAGGGCAATCGCACCTTCCGTGCGGCTTCGTGCTAAACATACTGCCCTACTGCCCTATTCCCTTACTCCGCTGGCCTGCAATGAACCCCATCGCGCTTCTCGACTATGCCGGTGTCGCCGTCTTCGCGGCGACCGGAGCGCTTGCGGCTTCGCGCAAGCAGCTCGACATTATCGGCTTCCTGTTCCTGGCCAGCGTCACCGGGATAGGTGGCGGCACGCTTCGCGACGTCATCCTCAACCTGCCGGTTTTCTGGGTCGCCAACTCCGGCTATGTGCTGGTCTGCGCCGCGGTTGCGGTGCTGGTCTTCTTCAGCGCGCATCGTGTCGAATCGCGCTGGAAATGGCTGCTCTGGCTCGACGCCATCGGGCTCGCCGCTTTTTCGGTGATGGGCGCGGCCAAGGGGCTTGCGATTACCGGTTCGCCGGTCGTCTCCGTCATCACCGGCGTGCTCACCGCCACTTTCGGCGGCATTCTGCGCGATCTCCTTGCCGGCGAGCCATCGGTGCTGCTCAGGCCCGAAATCTATGTCACGGCGGCCCTTGCAGGTGCCGGCCTTTACACGCTTGGCGATCTTGCCGGACTGCCGCCGCTCGCCTCGGACCTTGCCGGTTTTGCGGCGGCGTTCCTTGTGCGTGGCGGCGCGCTCAAATTCGGCTGGTCGTTTCCGTCCTACAAGAGCCGGCCCGGCAGGCGGCCGGAAGATATTTTGTGAAAAGGAAGCGAATAGCGAATAGGGGTTGAACGAGATAGCTCCCGCTACTTTCTATTCGCTAGCCTCACGCAGCGAAGCGCTGGGCTTCCCCGCCGTAATAGTTGACGTAGCGTGCGCCGATCTCCTTGACCGGCATCACGACGAACACATCGACCGTCGAGAATTCGCGATCGATGACGCAGCCGTCGCCGATGCGGGCGCCGACGCGCAGATAGCCCTTGACCAGAGGCGGCATCGCGGCGATCGCCGCCTTGGCATTGACCGCCTCGATAGGCATCAGGTCCATCGAGCAGTAGCGCCCGGAGACCGCGCACACGTCCCAGGCCGAATTTGTGCGGCAGTGGTGGGCGAGGTAGGTGAGCGCCTCGGCATGCGCCGCCGGCACGGTGCCGTGAAAGGAAGCGCAACCGGTCATCACACCGATTTCATAATGATTGATGTAAGCCCAGATGCCTTGCCACAACGCTTCGATGGTGCGCTTCGAGCGGTATTCCGGCAAAACGCAGGAGCGGCCGAGTTCAAGGAAACGCTGGCCGGGGTGACGGGCAATGAGCTTGGTCAGCTCGAATTCACCTTCGGAATAGAAACCGCCGGCCGTGGCCGCGATTTCTTGCCGCAGCAGCCGATATGTGCCGACGATGCGGCGATGTTCGGGACCGGAAAGCGTGGTGTCCAAAACCAGCAGATGGTCGCAGAGCGGATCGAACCGGTCGGCGTCACGGCGGTCATGGGCCTGGAACAGGTCCTTCCTGGCGCCAAGTTCGTCGTAGAACACCCGGTAGCGCACTTCCTGCGCGGCCGCGATCTCGGCCTCGTTGCGAGCGAGCCGCACTTCAAGATTGCCTATACGGCCCAGTGCGGCGCCCTTTATGACGGAATCGACGTTACGTCCGGCAAGCAAGGCGCTGCTGGCGTTCGGCCGAGTGTCACATTCCGGCATAACTGTATGCACGAGTGATTCTCCTTCGAGCCATCCCTCTTGGCACGGGGATACGGTGTAGGTGCAACAGGATTGTGACAGTACCGTGATACGACGTCGTGGGCAATACTTCGTCGGCTGGCGAATACGATCAACCGGCTACGTTTAAGTGATCGCCCGGTGCGGAATGGGCGGTGGAAAGCTCAGGCCGCGACGACCTGGCCCTCGACGGCATTGACCAGCGCCTCGGGGTCGAGCGGCTTGGTGACAAAGCCGCTGGCGCCATGGGCCAACACCGCATGGCGGGTCTTTTCCTGGCTGTCGGCCGACAGCACCATGATCGGCACCGGCCGCACGGCACTTTCTTCCTCATGGCGGCGGATGGCGGCAATCGCGTCCAGCCCGTCCATGACCGGCATGTGCAGATCCATCAAGACCACGTCGAAGCGGTCCTTGTGCGCGGCGCCGGTGACAGCCTCGACGGCCGCCTTGCCGTTGCCGACCACCCTGACGCGATGCCCGGCCTTCAGCAGCGTGGCGCGGGCCAGCATGGCATTGATGTCATTGTCCTCGGCGATCAGCACCGACAGGCCGCGCTGGCGGTTGCCGACGGCGCGCAGTGTCGGCGCGCCGCGCTTTTCCGGCTGCGGCGGGCCGAGGCTCGGAGCATGGCTGCTCAACAGTACACGCAAAAGTGTTCCGCCGCGCACCGGCCTGGCCAGGAAGGTTGCGTAGCCACTGGCGCGGAACTCGCCAAGCATGCCGCGATCTGTCGGCGCGATCAGCGTGATCGCCTCACAGTCGGAGAAACCGCTCTGGCGCAGGCGCTTGAGCAGCCTTCCGTCGCCTTCCTCCATCGCTGCATCGACCAGGATCGCGTCGCAGCCGGCGGCGAAAGGCGCGGCCTGTGCGGCGGTGGTGGCGATGTCGACCGCGCCACCGTTGGCACGGATGGTGCGGGCGATGGCGTCGGCCTCGACGGCGTTCTTCGACAGGATCACCACGCGTCTGCCCGAGAGGGCATTCTGGCGGCCCTGCGGCGCTTCGGTGGCCGCTGTCGCAGGGACTTCGAAGACGAACTCGGATCCCTGGCCGAGCCGGCTGGATACCGAGATCGTGCCACCCATGGCGGCCACCAGGCGCCTGGAGATGGCAAGGCCGAGGCCGGCCCCGCCATGTGTGCGTGTCGACGTGCCGTCGGCCTGCTCGAATTCCTCGAAAATGCGCTCCAGGTCGGCATCATGCAGGCCCGGACCGGTATCGGCGATGGTAAAGCATATGCGGTCGCTGGTTTCGGTGCGTGCGCGTGCAATGCTCACCAGCACGCCGCCGCTGTCGGTGAACTTGATGGCGTTGCCGATGAGGTTGAGAAGCACCTGCCTGACCTTGCCTGGATCGGCGGTGATCAATTGCGGCACGTCGGGTTCGACATGACAACCCAGCCCGATATCCTTGGCGAAGGCGCGCGCCGCCAGCAATTCGATGATGTTGTCGGCGATCTCGCGCACCGACATCGGCTGCGGCTCCGGGTCGAAACGCCCGGCTTCGATCTTGGAATAGTCGAGAAGATCCTCGATCAGGGCAAGCAATGCGCTGGCTGAGGTCGAGACGGCGCCGACATAGGTCTGCTGCTCCGGCGACAGGCTGGTGTCGGCGAGCAACCTGGCCATGCCCATGATGCCGTTCATCGGGGTGCGGATTTCATGGCTGACGGTGGCGAGGAAACGCGATTTGGACTGGCTGGCATATTCGGCCCGTTCGCGTGCGGTGATCAGCGAGGACTCGGCGCGTTTGCGGGCGGTGATGTCGCGGGCGATGGCGCGGTGCGAAACCGCGCCACTGTCCTTGTCGCGCACCGACAGTTCGATCCAGGAGAACCAGCGCTGCCCGCTCGGCGTGCTGATAGAGACATCGGTGGAACTCAGGCACTCATGGTCGGAAAAGGCGGCATCGGGAACCATGCCGACCTCAATGCCCAGTTCCGCCAGGGTCTTGCCGGCAAGATCGCGCTGGTCGATCTCGACGAGATCGGCGAAGACCTTGTTGGCATAGACGATGTAGCCGTCGCGGTCGCGATGGATGACAAGATCGCCAAGCGCGTCGATCAGGCCGCGAAAGCGCTCATCGCTCTCCTGCATCTCCCACATGCGGTCGGCCAGCGTCTCGATCTCGGCGCGGCTGCGGGCCGTGGTTTCGTCAAGAAGGGCGGCGGTGCGATGTTCGCTCCGCCTGGCGCGCAGATGCATGGCAAGGCCGGCTAGGCCGGTTGCGAGCAATGCAACGCTGATGAACATCGGTGCCCCGGTCAGGTGCGCCAGCCCGGCCATCACCACGATGGCGACGAATGTCAGAAAGGACAGGCCTTCGCGCCTGGAGAATTCCGGCTCGGGCACCAGCGGCGGCGCGGCGACGAAGCGCCGCGTCGACGCCGGCGGGAGCACCGCATCGACATCGTCGCCAGTGTCCGCCTGTTGGCTGCCGGATTGCGCGATCATGCGAAATTCTTGCCAGACAGAGCTTATGGAAAATTGCGGCGGATCGTTCCAATTTTAGCGGATGAGCGTTTTTTGCCGAGGCGCGGCGGGTTTGCCACCAGATCTGGCGATTGCATCGCCCTTCCGGCAGTTGGGCGGAGTCACATATCCACGACGACGCGGCCGCGGATCTTGCCCTCGACGATATCGCGCGCGGCATCGACGATGCCGTCGAACCCGATGGTGCTGGACAGGCTGGCGAGCTTCTGCAGATCGAGGTCGGTGCCGATGCGGCGCCATGCCTCGAGGCGGACTGCTTTCGGCGCCATCACTGAATCGATGCCGAGCAATGAGACACCGCGCAGGATGAAGGGCGCGACGCTGGCCGGCAGGTCCATGCCGCCGGCCAGGCCGCAGGCGGCGACCGCGCCGCCATAGGAGGTCATCGAGAGCACATTGGCCAGCGTGTGGCTGCCGACAGCGTCAATACCGCCGGCCCAGCGCTCCTTGGCCAGCGGCTTGGCCGGCTGGGCAAGCTCCTCGCGCGAGATCACCTCGGCGGCGCCAAGGTCCATCAGAAAGGGGCTTTCGGCATTGCGGCCGGTGGAAGCAATGACATGGTAGCCGAGGCTGGACAGGATGGAGACCGCGACCGAGCCGACGCCGCCGGCTGCCCCCGTCACCACCACCGGGCCGCGATCGGGCAGGATGCCGTGCCGCTCCAGGGCCATGACACAGAGCATGGCGGTATATCCTGCGGTGCCGACGGCCATCGCGTCATGCGGGCTGATGCCTTGCGGCAGCGGCACCAGCCAGTCGCCCTTGACGCGGGCACGGCCTGCATAGGCACCGAAATGGGTTTCGCCGACGCCCCAGCCATTCAGCACGACCTTGTCTCCGGCGCGCCAGTCGGGATGCGAGGACGAAATGACGGTGCCGGCGAAATCGATGCCCGGCACCAGCGGCCAGCGGCGGATCACCGGCGCCTTGCCTGTGATCGCCAAGCCATCCTTGTAGTTCACCGTCGTTGCCTCGACCGCGACGGTGACATCGCCTTCCATCAGGTCGGCCTCGGTGAGATCGGTCACGGCGACCGACTGCTTTTTCTCGGCGTCACGCGAAACGAGGATGGCTTTGAAGGTTTCGGACATGTCTTTCTCCGCGATCTTGACGACATGAACTGTGCGGCGATGGCCGCACGGGGTCAATCCTTGGAAGGACTGGCTTTGGGTTCGCGCCGCCAGCCGACCAGCTCGTCGAAGACGACCAGTGCCGCACCAACCGAAATGAAGGCGTCGGCAAGGTTGAAGACGGCGAAGGACCAGACCGGCGTGTGGAACAGGATATAGTCGATGACGTGGCCGTAGACGGCGCGGTCGATCAGATTGCCGAGCGCGCCGCCGACGATCAGCGCAAAGCCGGTGCGGGCAAGGATCTGGGACGGCGCGATCCGTGTCGCCAGGAACAGCACGAAAGCAACGACGGCGAGCGAAATGACGATCAGCCCGGTGTCGCCGAAGGACGAGAACATCGAGAAGGCGATGCCGGTATTGTAGGTGCGAAACAGCGCCAGGAAGGGCAGCAGATCAACCTTCTCCTGAAAAGGCAGATCGGCCTCGACCAGGTATTTTATCCACTGGTCGAGCGCGATGGCCGCGACGACGAGCAGTGCGTAGGGAGACCATGATCTCACGGGCAGGCAACCTTCATTGCTAGTCCAGGATTGACTCGAGCTTCAGCGCGCCGCGCCGGATCTCGAACAGCATGATGCCGGTGGCAACGGCCAGATTGAGCGAATCGGCACGGCCCGCTTGCGGAATCCTGAGCAGCCTGTCGCAACTCGCAGCCAGGCTTTCGGGCAGTCCCTGCTGCTCGTTGCCCATCATCAGCAGCACGGGCCCGCGGGAAAAATCGACCGAGCGGTAGTCGACGGCGCCTTTCAGGTGGGTTCCGGCGACGAGGCCTGAAAACCCGCCTCGCCAGGCGAGGAAAGCCTCGGTTGTCGCCTTCGCCACCGGCACGGCAAAGATCGAACCCATGGTGGCACGCACCGTCTCCACGGAGAATGGATCAGTGGTATCGCCGACCAGGATGACGCCTTTGGCGCCGACGGCATCGACGGTGCGGATGACGGTGCCGAGATTGCCGGGGTCGCGCACCCGGTCGAGCGCCACCCAGACGTCGCCATTGTCAGCGCGGACATCCTTCAAGGCGAGGAATTTTTGCGAAAAGACGCCGACCACCATTTGCGGGTTGTCGCGACGGGTGATGGCGACCAGCACCTTCTCCGACACTTCGAGCACCATGCCGCCTGCCGCAACCGTGCGTGCGGCCACCTTCTCCACCGCAGCGTTGCCGCGCCCGGCCTTGGCGAAAACCAATGTCCTGATCTGCCAGCCGAGATCGAGCGCATCGATGACCAGCTTCAATCCCTCGGCCATGAAGGCGTTCTGCTGGTCGCGGAATTTCTTCTGAGCGAGCGCCTTGATGTCCTTGACCAGCGGATTGGCGAGGCTGGTGACCTCCTTCACCTGGCCGGGTGCGCCTGCATGCCGCTCGTTCATTCAGCCACCCAACGCGAAAACAATGAGGTCGATAGCGCCCGGCCGGCGGACTTTTCGCGGATGATCAGCTCACCCGATTCAACCTTGCCGCCCATACCGGCAAAGGTATCGCGCATCAGGGCGTGGATGGCGAAGAAGGAGGCGCGGATCGAATAGGCGGTCAGCACCACGGCGAGCGGCTTCGGCGTCAGGATCGCCCGGCAGAGGTCGGTCAAATCGGGCAGGTCCTCGAACAATTGCCAGACCTCGCCCTTGGGGCCACGGCCATAGGCCGGCGGGTCGAACAGAATGATATCGTAGCGGCTGCCGCGGCGCTCCTCGCGCTCGGCGAATTTGACCGCGTCGTCGACGATCCAGCGGATCGGCTTGCTGCCGAGGCCGGCCATCTCCTGGTTTTCGCGGGCCCAGCCGATCGCCTTCTTCGAGGCATCGACATGGGTGACCTCGGCACCGGCGCGAGCCGCCACCAAGGAAGCGAGACCGGTATAGCCGAACAGGTTCAGAACCTTGACCGGCCGCTTCGCCGCCGCGATCAGCCCGGCCATGTGGTCCCAGTGGGAAGCCTGCTCGGGAAAGACGCCGACATGACGAAACGAGGTGAAACGGCCGAGATAGTCGATGCCGTCATGCTTCATCGGCCAGGTCTCGCCGAGCGGCAGCTTCGGGAAACGCCAGCGGCCGATCCCCTCCTCGTCGGTGTCTCCGGTGAAGACGGCGTCGGCGCGCTCCCATTCCTTTGCCGGCAAGGCCTTTTGCCAGATCGCCTGGCCCTCTGGCCGCACGATCCGGTAGGGGCCATATTGTTCGAGCTTCTGGCCGGTGCCGCTGTCGAGCAGCGCATAATCGGCATTGGGCGCCACTTCCAGGATCACGGGAAGATGTTCAGTGGGCAGAGCGCCTTCGCGGCGGGCCAGGATGCGCGGCGCCGAGTTCGGTTCGGAACGATTTTCCGTCTTCGCCTCATGGCGCTCGCGCGGTGGCGCTTCCGGTCTGGCAGGAGCCTGGCCGGGACGCGGGCGTGACACGTCCGCCGCACTCTTGGCGGATGGATGTGGACGGTTGTCGCGGCGTTTGTCGCGAAAAGACTTCAAGCGGGGGCAACTCCGAACGGCGTGGCCGCTTTTGACATAGGGCAACCGGCTTCGCAACCAAGTCCGACAGGTCGGCCTCTCCGGTTTATGTCTGCCGGCGATGGACCAATGTCAAAGAAACAGGCAAATCTGCTCGATGTCCCGCTCCGAACGCCTACTCGACCTCATACAGTGCTTGCGCCGGCATCGCCGGCCGGTGAGCGGGCACATGCTTGCCGACGAGACGGGCGTTTCGATCCGCACGCTCTACCGCGACATCGCCACGCTGCAGGGCCAGGGCGCGCCGATCGAGGGTGAGGCGGGGTTGGGTTATGTGCTCAAGCCCGGCTTCATGCTGCCGCCGCTGATGTTCAGCGACGAGGAGATCGAAGCCATTGTGCTCGGCTCGCGCTGGGTCGCCAGGCAGCCGGACCAGCGTCTCTCGGCCGCCGCCGCCAACGCGTTGGCCAAGATCGCAGCCGTGCTGCCCGACGATCTGCGCGAGGATCTTGACGCGAGCACACTGCTGGTCGGGCCTCCTGCCGTGGCCACCGAGGGCATCGACCTTGGTCTGGTGCGGCAGGCCATCCGCAACGAGCGCAAGCTCGGCTTTCTCTACCGCGATGCCGGCGGGGCCGTGTCCCAGCGCGTCGTCTGGCCATTTGCGCTGGGCTTCTTCGACAAGGTGCGGGTGGTGGTGGCGTGGTGCGAGATGCGGCAGGATTTCCGGCATTTTCGCGCCGATCGCATCGCCGAACTCCAAGCAATGGACACGCGCTATCCGCGTCGTCGCCAGGCGCTGCTCAAGGAATGGCGAACGACGCTCGACAAGCCGCGTGGTTCGCGATGACTGCTGCCATATTCTGACAGTAGCCTATCTTATGTTCGCCAAGTCGAAACACCGAACCTTGGAGAGCAGATATGGTCACCCCGAATTTCGTCATCCTCTATGTCGACCAGCCGCAGCAGAGCGGTGCCTTCTACAGCGCGCTGCTCGGTCGTGAGCCGGTCGAAAGTTCGCCGACCTTCGTGCTGTTCGTGCTCGATGCCGGCTTCAAGCTCGGCCTGTGGTCGCGCCATACGGTGGAGCCGGCAGCCGCCACGTCAGGCGGTGGCGCCGAAATCGTGTTTGCGCTGGATACGCCCGATGCGGTCGATGCCGCCCATGCCGACTGGTCCGGGCGCGGGCTGAAGATCCTGCAGACGCCGACCGACATGGATTTCGGCCGCACTTTTGTCGCGCTCGATCCCGACAATCATCGCCTGCGCGTCTACTGGCTGTCCGACGGGGAACAGGCCAATGGGGAACAGAAATGAGCGCGTATTGGATAGCGGTGGCGTCGGCCGAGCATGTCCGGCGTGGTCGCACAGCCGGCTTCATGCAGGTCAACCACGGCAAGGCGGCACCGCTGCGTCGCGTCAAGCCGGGTGATGGCGTCGTCTACTATTCGCCGACCACTGTTTTGGGCGACAAAGACGGCCTGCAGGCTTTCACGGCGATAGGCATCGTGCGGGAAGGCGAGCCTTATCAGGGCGATATGGGCGCCGGCTTCACGCCGTTCCGCCGCGATGTGGCATGGGCCAAGGCCGAGGAAGCGCCGATCAAGCCGCTGCTCGACAGGCTGGACTTCACCGTGGCCAAGTCGAACTGGGGTTATCAGCTTCGCTTTGGCCTTTTTGAAATCGGGGATCACGATTTTCGTGTGATCGCCGAGGCGATGGGCGCCGAAATGGGTGCAACGGTAAACTAGGCCGTGAGCGCCTTGTAGACGGCAATGCCGGCGGCAAGATCCTCGAGCGCCGCTCCGACCGACTTGAACAGCGTGATCTCACCGGCGCTCTCGCGGCCCTTCTTCCGGCCGCGCGCCAATTCGTGCAGATCGGCGACGATGGCTTCCGGTTTCAGCACGCCGGAGGTCAGCGGTTGGACGATGTCGCCGGCTTCCTTGGTGGCGCCGGCGCGGGTGTCGACATAGACGCGGGCAAGCCTGATCGCATCGTCATCGCTCTCGCGCATCGTCGGCGTAAAGCCGCCGACCAGGTCGACATGGGTTCCCGGCCGCAACAATGCGCCCTTGATCAACGGCGTGGTCGTGATCGTCGCCGAGGAGACGATGTCGGCCTGCCCAAGCTCCGTATCGAGATCGCTTGCCGCGCTGGCCGCGAAGCCCTGGGCGCACAGATCGGCCGCGACTTTCTCGGCATTGGCCGGGGTGCGGTTCCAGATGCGGATGGTCTTGATGGGCCGCACGGCCGAGTGCGCCTTGGCGAGGAAGGGCGACAGCGCGCCGGCGCCGACCACAAGCAGCCGCGAGGCATCGTCGCGGGCGAGATAGGAGGCCGCGAGCGCCGAAGCACAGGCGGTGCGCCATTGTGTCAGCCGCTGGCCGTCGATCAGGGCCTCGGGTTCGCCGGTGGCGCCGTTGAGCAGAAGATAGAGCCCCATCACCGCGGGCTTGCCGATGGCATTGTTGTCGGGCGACACGGTGACGATCTTGACGCCGACGTGACCGCCGGCCGACGTGCCGGCCGCGTTGAGATCGGTCCAGGCCGGCATCAAAAGCAGTGTGGAGGCGGCACCATCGGGCCGCTCGATCGTATGATGATGCCTGACCGGCTGCACCGCACCGTCGCGAAACGCCATGCGCAGCGTCTCGACCAGTCCGGGAAAGGTCAGCGCATGGTCGACCTCTGCGGCCGAAATGGTCAGCATGAAAAACTCCGTGAGGACAAAACCGCCGATTGGCGGCTCAAGCGGTCGGCTTCGGCAATGCTGCCCCTTGGGCGGACCCCGGTGCCTGGCTTTGTGATACCGCCGGCGCACGGCTGACCGCCTGGCGCAGGTTCTCGGCTTCGACGCCGCGCTGGCGCGCCAGCTTGCGATAGCGACCCTGTTTGACCCACGTAGCCAGACTGCCGACGATCATGCCGATGGCGAGCGCCAGGAACAGGAAGATGAACAGCGGCAAAGTCAGGGTCAGCTTCGGATTGCCGGGATTGAAGGGGTCCAGCGTGAAGGCGACCAGTTCGCGGTTGGCGACAGCGAGTGCGATCAGGATGATCGCCAGGGGCACGAAGATCGCGATAAGGATGAAGCGATTGAACATGATGTTTTCCGTCGGAAGCTGGCCTGTCCGAAAGGCCGTCAGGCGCTGGCGTCGCGCCTACTTGCCGCCGTTCAGCCTTTCACGCAGTTCCTTGCCGGTCTTGAAGAACGGCACCCATTTCTCCTCGACCTCGACGGATTCGCCGGTGCGCGGATTGCGTCCGGTGCGGGCGGGACGATTTTTCACCGAAAAAGCGCCGAAGCCACGCAACTCGACCCGGTTGCCTTCGGCAAGGGCGTCGGTGATTTCATCAAAGATCGCGCCGACGATGTTTTCGACGTCGCGCAGGAAAAGATGCGGATTGCGCGTGGCAATAATCTGCACAAGTTCGGACTTGATCATGAGACGGGTCCCCGTGAAAGCAGTGCGGTCAAAATTATGAGGATGATTTTATTTGCTTTTTTCACTTGCCCCAAACGGCTTCTCAAGGGTGCCAGACGGAAACGAGACCGTCAAGAAACAAGCGGTCGGCTCCGAGTTCATGGATGACGTCGCTGCTGTAGGCGGGCAGGCCGAGCGCACTGCCGATCGTTTGCGCCATCGCTTTCGAGAACAGGAAGCCGCTGCGCCGTTCGGTATCCTTCCACTCGACGACCTTGAGCTTGGCATCGACGCCCTTGGTCGCCAGCCAGTCGACCGCCACGGTCTCGCCGCCGACGGCGTCGATCAGCCCGTTGGCAACGCCCTGGCGACCGGTGAATATCGAGCCGTCGGCAAGCACCAGCGCTTGTTCGCGGCTCATCTTGCGGCGTTCGGCGACGATGTCGACGAACCAGTTGTAACTGTCGAGGATGAGCTTGCGAACCATGGCGCGCTCGTCGTCATTGGTCGGCTTGAAGGGAGAGGGCGCGGCTTTCAGCGGCGAGGATTTCACCTCCTCCAGCTTGACGCCGAGTTTGTCCATCAGGCCGCTGACGTCGGGATACTGGATCAGCACGCCGATCGAGCCGACGATCGAGGTCTTGCGGGCAACGATGTGATCTGCGGCACTGGCGATCATATAGCCCGCCGATGCGGCGAGCGTGCCGACTTCCGCCACCACCGGCTTGTCGGCGGCCAGCTTGCGCACTTCTTCATAGATCGATTCACCGCCAACGGTGGTGCCGCCAGGCGAATCGATCGACAGGATCACGCCTTTCACCTTCGATGAAAGACGGATGGTTTCCAGCCGCTTGATCAGTTCCTCGTCCTCGGTGATCGTGCCTTCGATCTTGACCTTGGCAATATGGTCGACTGTCGAGCCGCCGAAATCGTCGCCATAAAACCAGGTTGAAAGCGCAATCACCCCAAGGGCTATGATGCCTATGGCGAAGACGCGCCAGAATGTCAGCTTGCGCCGCAAACGGCGGCGGTCGATCAGGTCGTCGGCTCTCAGTGCCATGGTCAGCCTTTCAGTCGGCGGGAGGAGACGCTTTTAGACCATGATCCTCCCATCTGGAAGCAGTTCTCTTTTGCGCATGGCGAGGCAAGTCGGCGCCTGGACGTGAGGTGCCTATCCGCGTCGACAGTCGACGGGGCCGGATCGGGCCCTCTCCAGGCGTCGGTCTGCTCACATATTCGTGCAATCGCCACCAGGTCGGGCGACGAGACCGATGGCTGATAAATTTTACGCCGCGTGTCTGTTTCTGCTATGGAGAACACGCAGTTGTGCGGACTTCGTTTTCGTCTGTACAAAGGCGGCTGTCACATTTTTGCAGTTTTCGTGGGCTTGTGCTTGCTTGAAAGCGCCGGCGTCCCACCTATAGGCGGTGCCCAAGGGCGGGCAGGGTTAGAAGAAAGCAGTGAATGTTAGCGCGACCGATTGAACCGACCGACGCCGAGGCGGTGTTGGCTCCCCCGGCGGACGGCCGGACGCGCGGCGATGCTTTCGACCGTGCACAGCGTCATTCGCGCCGCGTGCGCGTTCTCAAATTTGCCGTGCCGGTGGCCGCAGCACTGATAGCGGTCGCTTTCCCGGTCTACTCCTATCTCGCCGCACCCGTCTCGGTGAAGATTCAGGCGGAAGGCACTGCCTTTTCCAACGGCAAGCTGGTGATGGCCAATCCCAAGCTCAACGGTTTCACCAAGCAGAAGCAGCCTTATTCGATGACGGCGCTGCGTGCCATTCAGGATGTCAGCACGCAAGGTATCATCGAGCTGGAAGGCATCGACGCCAAGGTGCCGATCGCGTCCGACAATGTGGCGGCGGTCAAGGCCTCGCACGGCACCTACGATCGCGACGGCAATACGATGAACCTGACCAGCGACGTGACGATCACCACGACCGACGGCATGCAGGCCAAGTTCAAATCGGTCTTCCTCGACATGGGCAAAGGCACTATGAAGACAGGAGATCCCGTCGATGTCAGCCGTGGCGGGTCGCGGATCACGGCGGATACGATGTCGGTTCAGGACAATGGCAAGATTCTGGTTTTCGAGAACAAAGTGCGCGTCAACATCGATTCCGCCGCCCTGAAGGCGGCACAGGGAAACAGCGGAGAAACCAATGCGGCTCAGTAGTTCGACGCGGCTCGCGGCTGCAACTTCAGCGTTGCTGCTGCTCGGACTCGTGCCGTCATGGGCGCAGACGACCAGTCAATCAGGCCTCAAACTGTCCGGCGACAAGCCGATCCAGATCGAGAGCGACAAGCTGGAAGTCCGCCAGGCCGACAGTGTCGCCATCTTCACGGGCAATGTCAGCGTCGTCCAGGGGCCGACGTTGATGAAGGCCGGCAAGATGACGGTCTACTACGTCAAGGATCCCAACGCCGCTGCCAAGGGCACGGAGGCCGCGGGTGCGGCGATGACGGGCTCGGCCAACATCGATCACCTGGAGATCTCCGACAAGGTCTATATCAAGTCGGATGCGCAGATCGCGACCGGCGATCAAGGCAGCTTCGATATGAAGAGCCAGGTGCTGGTGCTTTCGGGCAAAAAGGTCGTTCTGTCGCAAAACGACAACGTTCTGGTGGGCTGCAAACTTACCGTGCAGATGAAAAGCGGGCTGGCTCAGGTGGATCCATGCGCTGGGCAACGTGTCCAGATGTCGATCACGCCGCCGCCGAAATCGGGAGCGACGAACCCCTGATGGCCAGCCTGTCGTCGCTGACGGCGCGTCTTCCGGGACGGGCCGCCGGCAAGCTTTCGGCGCCGGCCACGGTGACCGTCGATGCGGGAAAGTTCAAGGGAACCCTGATCGCCAAGGGGCTGACCAAGAGCTACAAGGGCCGCAAGGTCGTCAGCGGCGTCACCATCGGCGTGCGCGCCGGAGAGGCCGTTGGACTGCTCGGCCCCAACGGCGCCGGCAAGACGACTTGTTTCTATATGGTTACCGGCCTGGTGCCGGTGGATGAAGGCACGATCGAGATCGACGGCTTCGATGTCACGTCGATGCCGATGTACCGTCGCGCACGCCTCGGCATCGGCTATCTGCCGCAGGAAGCATCGATCTTCCGCGGCCTCAATGTCGAGCAGAATATCCGCGCCGTGCTGGAAGTGGTCGAAAAGGACCGCAAGGTGCGCGAGCGCAATCTCGACGAACTGCTCGAGGAATTCCACATCAGCCATCTGCGCAAGGCGCCATCCATGTCGCTTTCGGGCGGCGAGCGGCGACGCTTGGAAATCGCGCGAGCGCTGGCGACGCGTCCGGCCTACATGCTCCTCGACGAGCCTTTCGCCGGCATCGATCCGATCGCCGTCGCGGATATCCAGCAACTGGTGCGCCACCTGACGGCGCGCGGCATCGGCGTCCTCATCACCGATCACAATGTGCGCGAAACGCTCGGCCTCATCGACCGCGCCTACATCATCCATGCCGGCCAGGTGCTGACCCATGGAAGGGCAGACGAAGTGGTGGCAAACCCGGATGTGCGGCGACTTTACCTCGGCGAGGGTTTCACCCTCTGAGCGTGAAATTTGTTTCCTGACACGATTTTTGCGGTTCGCGCGGCGCTTTTTCCTCGATTTTGCTCCGAGATAACGCTCCGGTAAGCGAGTTTTGCTACCAATTGCCTTGACAAGCAAAAGCCGGGCCAGTTTCTATGGCCGGCTGCAAAATTCCTTTCCGGAAGTCCGGATGCGTAGACGAGGCGTTTGAAACCGAACAATGGCGTTGGCGGCCAAACTACAGCTACGACAATCGCAGTCGCTGGTGATGACGCCGCAACTGATGCAGTCGATTCGGCTGCTGCAGTTCACCCATGTCGAGCTCGAGCATTTCATCGACGAGGAAATCGAGCGCAATCCACTGCTGGAGCGCGCCGAGCCGCAGGACGATGCCGCCAGCGACCAGGCGCAGAAGATCGAGGCGGAGCCGCAAGCCACCACCGAAGGCGACTGGTTCGAAAACGAGACGCAGTGGAGCGCCGAGGCGATCTCGGATAAGCTCGACACGTCGCTGGAAAACCTGTTTCCCGACGACCCGGGCACCAGCGAGCGGCTCGGTCCCGACCTGACGGCGCAATGGAAATCGGCTTCCGGCAATGGTGCGGGTTCCTCATCCGAGTGGTTTGACGCCGGCGATATGGCGACTGCTGCGATCACGCTGCGCGACCATGTCGGTGAACAGGTGGCGCTAGCCTTCGCCGATCCGGCTGCACGTCTGATCGCCGCCGACCTCGCCGACGGCCTTGACGAGACCGGCTATCTGCGTGCCGATCTGGCCGAGATCGCCGCTCGTCTCGGTGCGGATGCCGCCGCCGTGGCGAAGGTGCTGGCGGTGTGTCAGACCTTCGAGCCGGCCGGCCTGTTTGCCCGCGACCTGGCCGAATGCCTGTCGCTGCAGCTTGCCGTGCGGAGCCGGCTCGATCCGGCGATGAAGGCGCTGGTTGCCAATCTCGAACTCCTGGCACGGCGCGATTTTCACGCATTGAAACGGATCTGCGGTGTCGACGAGGAGGATCTGCTCGACATGCTGGCCGAAATCCGGGCGCTCGATCCCCGGCCGGGCATGGCGTTTTCGGGCGGCGCCAGCGACGCGATCGTCGCCGATGTCGAGGTGCGCGCGGCCAATGACGGCAGCTGGACGGTCGAACTCAATGCCGAAACGCTGCCGCGGGTGTTGGTCGACCATATCTATTTCGCCCAGGTCTCTCCGCAGGCCAAGAACCAGGCGGAAAAGGATTTTCTGGCCGAATGCCTGCAGAACGCCAACTGGCTGACGCGCAGCCTCGACCAGCGGGCAAAGACCATCCTCAAGGTCGCCTCGGAAATCGTTCGCCAGCAGGACGCCTTCCTCGTCCATGGCGTGCGGCAGCTGAAGCCGCTCAATCTGCGCACTGTGGCCGACGCCATCGGCATGCACGAATCGACCGTCAGCCGGGTCACAGCCAATAAATACATGCTGACGCCGCGCGGCGTGTTCGAGCTTCGCTACTTCTTCACCGCCTCGATCGCCGCATCGGGCGGCGGCGATGCGCACTCCTCGGAAGCCGTGCGTGACCGCATCAAGCAGTTGATCGACGAGGAGAAGCCCGTCGACGTGCTTTCCGACGATGCAATCGTCGACATGTTGCGCGAAAGTGGCGTCGACATTGCAAGGCGTACGGTCGCCAAGTACCGGGAAGGCATGAATATCCCCTCCTCGGTGCAGCGCCGGCGCGAGAAACGTGCGATGGCCAGCGCCGGGCGCTGAGGCGGGTCGATTTTCCACAAGCCAGCACTTCATTGACAAGCCGCGGTGAACTGGCTAGAAGCCCGCCCGCATGAGACGGGCTAGATGCCCGCATGCGGATGGTCCGTCACGACGTTGGCCTCGGGACGGTCAAAGGGCGGCTTGTGATCAACCGGAAAGTCTGGATTTAAAATCGGCGCAAGTGACGCCGCAAAGCTTGTGCGCACGGATCACGAGTATAAACTCGGGCCAGTTTGAAGCCTGAGCAAGGAAGGTCAGTTTTCAGATGAATCTGCGCATATCGGGAAAACACATGGACATCGGCGATGCGTTTCGGACACGCATCAACGATCGTGTCGGCGAAGCGATCGGCAAATATTTCGATCGCGGCTTTGCCGGACATGTCACGGTCATCAAATCGGGTTCGCGCTATTCGGCGGATTGCATGATCCGACTGGATTCCGGCGCTTCGCTGCAGGCCACCGGCGATGCCCAGGATCCGACGCTTGCCTTCGAGGCGGCGGCGGACCGTCTGGAAACCCGCCTGAGGCGCTACAAGCGCCGGCTGAAATCGCACAATTCGGGCGCCGCCAACGGCCAACCGACCGACATAGCCTACACGGTGATGGCGCCGCTTGCCGATGACGACGAGGACATTCCGGAGAATTTCGCGCCGGCCATCGTCGCCGAATCAACCATGACGCTGAAGACCATGTCGGTGGCGTCGGCGGTCATCGAGCTCGACACCAAGGACAGCCCGGTCTTCGTCTTCCGCAACGCGGGAACCGACCATCTCAACATCGTCTATCGCCGACCCGATGGAAATATCGGTTGGATCGACCCGTCGACGACCAAGGTCGCACAAGCGTGACGACAACGGTCGCACGGTGACGACAAGGGTCGCACGGTGACGACGAGGTCGCACTGGGATAAGAGCCGGCCGCACGAGGGGTGAGGACTGGTGACGGCAGGCGAACAAGGGATTTTCAAGCATGGATCTGAGCGATCTTATCAACGTTCCGGCGATATTGCCGGCGTTGAAGGCGAACTCCAAGAAGCAGCTGCTGCAATTGCTGTCCGAACGGGCGGCGGCGATTTCCGGCATTCCGGAGCGGGAGGTGTTCGACACCATCCTGCAGCGTGAGCGGCTGGGTTCGACCGGCGTCGGCAACGGCATCGCCATCCCGCACGGCAAGCTGGCCGGCGTGAAGCGCATCGCAGGTGTTTTCGCCCGGCTGGAGACGCCTGTCGATTTCGAATCGCTGGACGATCAGCCCGTCGATCTGGTGTTTCTGCTGCTGGCGCCGGAAGGGGCGGGCGCCGATCACCTCAAGGCACTGTCGCGCATCGCGCGAGTGCTGCGTGACGCCGACACGGTGGCCAAGATCAGGGGTACGCGCGACGCCGCGGCTATCCACGCGCTTTTATCGGACACCCAGGCCTCGCACGCGGCCTGATTTTTCTGGTGAGACGACATTCAAGGGCCGCCACGGGCGGCCCTATGCGTTTGAGCCTGCTGGTCGCGCCTAACAGGGCGGCGCGCTGGGCCTTAGTGGATGGCGACCGTGGTCAGGTCGTTTTCCATGGCACCGGCCAGTGCGCGGTCACGCGCGTCGGAAAGCAGGATCGGCTGGCCATTGGCGGCAAACAGCGCCCACAGTTCCATGCCGGGAGCGATTTCGCCGAGATTGGGGAAACGGCCGAGCAATTCGTCGCTCGAGACCTTTCTGAGATAAGCGACCGAGCCCTCGCCGAGATGAGCGAATTCGCCATTGGTCATGGTGATAGTTTCAGTTCTGGTCATTTCAAAGCCTCCTTGGCGCGAGGACGCCGCTCAAGGCCATCCCGCATGAGAGCCATCGGTAAAGATCAGTCTTTCACCGATATGTTTATTTTCCGTACCAGCCGTTCGGACTCCGGCCGATCGAGGTCGATCGCCAAAAGGCCGTTCTTCAACTCCGCTGCGATCACCCGCATGCCGTCGGCCAGCACGAAACAGCGCTGGAACTGGCGCGCGGCGATGCCGCGATGAAGAAATTCGCGCTCGGTGTCGTCGGTCTGACGGCCGCGCACGACCAACTGGTTTTCCTCCGTGGTGACATCGAGATCGCTTTCGGCGAAACCGGCGACCGCCAATGTGATGCGCAACCTTTCGGTTTTGCCGTCGGCGCCGCTGAGGCGTTCGATGTTGTAGGGAGGGTAGCTGTCACCGGACTTCGCCAGGCGTTCCAGGGTCTTTTCCATGGCGTCGAAACCAAGCAGAAGCGGGCTGGAAAAGGGCGTCATTCGGCTCATGTTACACTGTCCTCTCAAGAGCGACATAAAGTGGAAAAACCCAGATGGCATTTTTCCCGATGGCCTTGATATGGTCCGCCCCGCGACCAAGTTCAAGCCGTCAACAGACCCGCCCAAAAAGACCAGGCCGTGGACTCACAGGAATGACAGACATGGCGCTTGAAACGGCGAGCAGATGCAAGGAAAAGCGCGCGGGTCGGGATTGTCTTCCCCGGTCGAGCGGTTCGGCCTGGCAGCTCGCGGCCGCTTCGGCGTCATTTGGATGTTCCGATCGGATCGATGCAAGTCCACGACCTCGCCAAACAAGGAATTGAAATGCCCCAGTCACGCAAGATCATCATCGACACGGATCCCGGCCAGGATGATGCCGTCGCCATATTGCTGGCGCTCGGCAGCTCCGAACTGGAGATCGTCGGCATATCAGCCGTTGCCGGCAACGTGCCGCTGAAGCTTACCGAAAAGAATGCCCGCAAGATCTGCGAGCTGGCCGGCCGCCCGGACATCAAGGTCTATGCCGGTGCCATCCGGCCCCTGACGCGCGAACTGGTCACCGCCGAGGAAGTGCATGGCAAGACCGGCCTCAACGGTCCGCAATTGCCCGAACCGACGATGAAGCTGCAGGACCAGTACGCGGTCGATTTCATCGTCCAGACGCTGATGAGCGAAGAAAGCGGCACGATCACGCTTTGCGCGCTCGGCCCGCTCACCAACATTGCGCTGGCGCTGATCCGCGAGCCGCGCATTGCACCGCGCATCAAGGAAATCGTGCTGATGGGCGGCGGCTTCTTCGAAGGCGGCAATGTCACCCCGACCGCCGAATTCAACATCTATGTCGACCCGCAGGCCGCAGATGTCGTGCTCAAATCCGGCATTCCGATCGTCATGATGCCTCTCGACGTCACCCACAAGGCGCTGACCACCGCCAAGCGCACGCAGGCCTTCCGCGCGCTGGGCACCAGGGTCGGCACCGCCACCGCGGAGATGCTGGAGTTCTTCGAGCGCTTCGATGAAGAGAAATACGGCACCGACGGTGGCCCGCTGCACGATCCTTGCGTCATCGCCTATCTGTTGAAGCCGGACCTGTTCAAGGGCCGCAACTGCAACGTCAGCGTGGAAACCGCCTCGGAACTGACCATGGGCATGACCGTGATCGACTGGTGGGGCGTCACCAAACGGCCGAAGAACGCCATGGTGATGCGCGACATCGACCATGATGCGTTTTTCGCCTTGCTGGTGGAGAGGCTGGGGCGGCTTAACTGACCGTCAGAACAGAACTGAACTTGTGAGCACGCGTCTTCACTCATTGAGAAACCGATAGGTGTCTCCGCCGCGCTTATGATGTTGCCGCTCGATGGGGATGACCGAACCGACAAGGTGCGGCATCCCCACTTCATCATCGATGGATGTCACCGCGCTGTTGCCATCAAGGCGGACATCGTATGTGTAATACAGCCCGCGCCCGGCAGCCATCTTCGGATTGATGGGCATTAACCTCACATACTCGATAGTGCCCATCACACTCTGAGTTGCCACAACCGGATTGTCCTGGTTCATCGCAATCGGGATCAGCGCCGCCAGGGGCAGTGCGCAGAAGAATACGACACCAATGACTGCGTCTCGGTATTCTGCCTGAAACAGAAGCAGGCGGTTTCTGAGAGAAGATACTGTTGCCATGATTCAATTCACGAATCGGTAGAAGACGAAGCCATTGTCGCGCGTGACGCGTTCGATGTTTGTGCGCGAGCCGATCAGATGCGGGTGATCGTCATCGATAAGGACAGACGAACCGTTCTCGATAGAAACCAGATATATGCCGCGGCCATGGTCCAACCGGACACTTTCGACGTTTGCCTCGACTGTGTCGACCGATCGGATCGGGCTGGCGTCGTTGATCCATTTGTTTGCCGCCAACATGATCATAACCGCAAACGCACCAATAAAGAGGATCACGCCAGGCGCGTTCCTCTTCAAACCATCCCAAGTCCAAAAGACAGACATGAATCCCTCAAGCCAGATTCATGTGGTGGTGGGACAGCACACTTTCAATCTGTTGCCATTCCAGGGTGCTGCAACTCCTTGCGGCGCCGGCTCGGCCGCCTTTACTTCGACCGCGAAAACGCCAGCCACAGGCCGCCGCCGACCATGAAGCTGCCGCTGATCCTCGACAAAAGCTTGATGCGGCCGGCCGACAGCAGGCGCCCGGCGCGGCCGGCGGCCAGCGCGTAAGTCGAATCCGAGAAGGCGGCGAAGATCATGGCGGTCAGACCCATGACGGCGATCTGCAGCGAGTAGTTGCCTTGCGGCGAAATGAACTGCGGAAAGAAGGCGCCGAAGAAAATCAGCGTCTTGGGGTTGCTCAGCGCCACCAGCAGGCCCTGCAGGAAGAAGCCGCCGCGCGGCTTTCTCGCTGTTCCATCGGCATTCAACGTGCCCTTGGAACGGAACATCTGCACACCCATCCAGATCAGATAGGCGGCACCGATCAGCCGTACCCATTCGAACCAGTGGCCCATGCCTGCGATCAGCGTGTTGAGGCCGATGCCGACGATGGCGATCATCACGGCAAGCCCGGCCTGCGTGCCGGCGACGTTGGCGAGGCCGGCGCGCGAGCCATGGCGGATGCTGTTGGCAATGATCAGCGTGACCGTCGGACCGGGCACCAGGATAATGACGATGCAAGCGAGGACATAGGCGGCGTAGAGTTCGAGCGACATGCTTTTTCCCCAGGAATACCGCCGAGGCGGCGCGGCTGAGGATAATCAATGCATGGCGGCGATAGCGATGCAAGCCGGTGCGCGAAGCGCCGCGGCACGCCAACGCGTGCGATTCAGGCGCCGACCGGCCAGGGCAGCGTTGCCTCATAGGCGGCCGCCGCCTTGAGCACGGCAAGGTCGCCGCGTGGCCGGCCGATCAGCTGCATGCCCATCGGCCGCCCTCTATCGTCGAAGCCGACCGGCACATTGGCCGCCGGGCAGCCGCCCAAGGTCGCGAAGGCGGAAACCTGCATCCAGCGGTGATAGCTGTCCATTGTGCGTCCGGCGACCTCACGCGGCCAATGCGTACCGATGTCGAAGGGGAAGACCTGTGCTGTCGGCAGCGCAATCAGATCATAGCGGGCGAAGATCGACAGAAGCGTGCGATGCCAGGACGTGCGGATGACCGAAGCGGCGCGGATCTGCGGCGCCGTCAGCCGCGTTGCGTTCTCCACTTCCCAGATGGCTTCCGGCTTGAGCAGGCGGCGCTTTGCGGGATCGTCATAGTGGGTTTTGAGCGCGCAGCCGCTGCTGGCCTGGCGCAGCGTCACGAAGGCCTGCCACAGCGCTTCGAAATCGAAATCCGGCAGCAGGGGCTCGGTCGCGAAGGACGCCTCCGCAAAGCGGCCAAGTGCCGCCTCGCACAGGCCGAGAATGCCTGTTTCAACCGGCAGATGACCGCCGAGGTCACCGAGCCAGGCGATGCGGCCACCAGTTGCGGGTATTCCAAGCCCTTCGAGGAACGAGCCGGGTTTGTCGTAGGACAATGGCGCGTGCGGGTGGTAACCGGCCTGCACATCGAGCAGCAGCGCCATGTCACGGACGTTGCGGCCCATCGGCCCGTCGACGCCCATCTGCGCATGGAAGACTTCGAAATCGGGTCCACCGGGAACAAGTCCTTGCGACGGGCGGAAGCCAAAAACATTGTTCCAGGCGGCCGGGTTGCGCAGCGAGCCGCCAAAGTCGCTGCCATCGGCGACGGGCACCATGTCGAGCGCCAGGGCAACGGCCGCGCCGCCGCTCGAGCCTCCGGCGGTCAGGGCCGGATCGAAGGCGTTCAGCGTCGGCCCGAACACGGCGTTGTAGGTGTTGGAACCAAGCCCGAATTCGGGGACGTTGGTCTTGCCGATGATAATGGCGCCGGCATTGCGGATGCGCTCGACGAAGAAATCGTCCTCCTGCGGCACGAAATCGGCGAAGATCGGCGAGCCGAAAGAGGTCCTGAGGCCCGTGGTCGAGGCGAGGTCCTTGATGGCCATCGGCAGGCCGAAGAGCGGGTTGGTTTTGGCTCGCGTCGGGCTGGCATCGGCCGCATCGGCTTCGCGCAGGATATCGGCGCGATCGCGCAAGGAGACGATGGCGTTCACCAGCGGATTGACCGCCTCGATGCGGTCGAGGAATGCCGCCACCACCTCGTGCACGGAAAGCTCTCTCTCCCGGATCGCGCCGGCGAGTTCGACTGCGGACAGGCGGCAGATGTCGCCTGCCGGCGGCACGGCATGTTTTGTTTGAGGACGCAGCATTCTAACGGGTTTCCTGCAGCGCCTGATCGACGTCTTTGGCGAGCGGGATCGCCGGTTGGGCGCCAGGCTTCAGGCAGGCCAGCGAGCCGGCCGCGCCGGCGCGCGCCAGCGCCTGTTCGAGCGTGAGGCCCGACGACAGGCTGGCGGCGAAATAGCCGCAGAACGTATCGCCGGCGCCGACCGTGTCGACGGGGACGATCTTGCGCGCAGCAACGGCCAGGAACTCGGTCGGTGTCGCCGCCATCACGCCATCGCCGCCGAGCGTGACGACGACGGTGCGGCCGGTCTTTCCGGCAAAGTCCCGCATGCGCGCCGCCCGATCGCGGCCTTGCAGCGACAGCGCTTCGCCATACAGGTCGAACTCGGTTTCGTTGGCGACGACATAGTCGGCCTTGCCGAGAAAGCCGGCTGCTTGCGCTTGGAAAGGTGCTGTGTTGAGCACCGCGATGGCGCCGGCCGCCCTTGCCTGGTCGAGGGCGGCATCGACGGTGGCCAGCGGAATCTCATTTTGCAGCAGCACGACGTCGCCTTTTTTCAGAAAGGCCTTGGAGAGATCGCCGGGCACCACGGAAGCGTTGGCGCCCGGCACCACGGCGATGATGTTCTCGCCGTCGTCGGCGACCATGATCAGTGCCGTGCCGGTCGAGGCGTGAGTCTCGGCAACGCCGGACAGGTCGACCTTGCCGTCGCGCAGCAATGCCAGTGCCTCGGCGGCGAAGCTGTCCCTGCCGACGGCGCCGACCATGCGCACCGAGGCGCCGGCGCGTGCGGCGGCCAGGGCCTGGTTGGCGCCCTTGCCACCAGGCGCGGTGGTGAAGGCCGAGCCGCCCACCGTCTCGCCGGGGCTCGGCAAGCGGTCGACCTTGGCGATAAGGTCGAGGTTGATCGAGCCGATGACGATAATCAAGCAGGGCCTCCTGGCAACGCAAATTCAAAATGCCGGAGCGTCTTCGTGCGTCCGGGCGAACGCAGATCGTTCCGATTGCGTGGAAGCTAACCTGTAAGGCCGCGGCTTGCCAGACCACGCGCATGGTCCAGCCCGATTTGAGTTGTCGCGGCCTTATTCGCAGCGCACGGTGACCGTGCCCTGATAGTTGCCGGCGGGAAAGATACCGCTCGACTTGGTGGCGGTGAGGTCGACCTGCATCGCGTGGGTGCCGTTGGCAACCCTCTGCGGCACACTTCCGTTGACATCGGCCCCCGAGCCATCGAGGCGGAAGACCGAAGCGAACGTCACGTTGGTGCCACCGCCGCTCGGCGCGGACGAGAATGCGGCAGGCGCCGGCGCCGAAACCGAATAGCAGTCAAGCAGGTTGAGTATTGAGCATAACAGGGAGCTTGCCACCACGGTGGCGCTGGCGCTCGATCCGCCTGCCTGTTTGGAGCCCAGTATGCTGATGGCGGGACTGGCCTTCATCGTTCCGGACGCCCCGACCATGATGGTGCAGGTGCCGATGATCGCCGCCTGCATCGGAAGGCAGGAACCGGCAAGTGCCGCCATCGCAAACAGCGCGCGGCTACTGCTTCTTCTTTTTCTTGCCATCGCCATTTCCGGTTCTGATGCTCCAGCCTTCGTTGGCCCACCCCGGTGATGCGGTCGCGGGAGCGGTGGCGGCAATACTCGCCGTCTGGCCGTCGGTGCCGAGGCCCATTTTGAGGAGCTTCAGCTCCAGCTGAAGGCGCTCGACCTCAAGCTCGTAGAGACGGCTGCAATCGACGCGCTTGGGCGTACGCCCGATGGGGATCACCACGCGGCCGTAAGTGGCGACATCATTGTCGGACTGGCTGTTGCCTCTGATGACGCCGAGATCGACATAGGCGCCGGAGCCGGAGACGGCGGAACGGCAAGTGGTGCCATCCGCGGCATGGACCTCGTCCTGGCCCTGGGGCAAGGTGACGCCGGGCAGGTTGAAGCCGCTTTCGTTCTGGTTGAGGTTGTAGACGTCCTCGGCCCCGGCCGGCGAGGCACCCGCCCAAACAGCCGCGAGCGCCAGTGTCAGGACTTGCGGCGCCCAAAAAACTTTCCGCATATCTGTGCCCTTATCTGCGTCTGTTGATTGGGAAAGGGGATGCTTTCGGTACAGATACGCACTTTACGCTCGGCAGCGCCGCCGAAAGGCACAACCACAAGGACAGAACGGGAGGCCTGGGAGGCCAGTTGGAAGACATTTGGAGAGACCCTGGCATCTACCGGCTGGAAATCCTGATCGTAGACGTGAATTTCGACCCGGATGTTGCGGTCGTAGGGATTGGCGGGGAAGACGCGAACCGCAAAGACGTCGGTGAAGCTGTTGATCTCGCCACGCATCGGCGACATCGACTGAGCCTTGGCGGCAACGGGCGCCAATCCGACGGCCAACGCCGTCGCCAGGATTCGAGCATGTTTCACGACCCCTCCTTCGCTCGCGTCATTCGCAGCGCAGCGTTACCGTTGCCTGATAATTGCCGTTGGCGAAGCGATTGCTGCCGCCCTTGGTTCCGGCAAGGTGAACCGAGACGAGATCTGCGCCGGGGGTGGTGATGCTGGTTGTCGAGCCGGTCTCGACGATGGAATGCGCGCCGGCGGCGGAGTAGGTGGGTGTCCAGGTCGTCGACGTGCTGTCGGCGGATGGCACCGTCATGGTGGTGACCGGGTCGACGCTCAGCGACACACCTCCGGTCGTCGTCAGCGTCACGGTTCCAGCCGAGCCGCCGCTGTTGTGGGAGCTCAGGGACTGGAGATCGGGACTGGCCGTCATCGTACCGTTGGTGGCAACGACCAGCGTGCAGGTGGGCGCGATCGTGCCGTTGAAGATGACATTCTGCGTCGTGGCCAACGCGGCCTCGTCGACGCTGGCAACCAGCAGAGCTGCGCCGCAGGCGGCGCGAAACAATGTCATCGAGACCTCCTATCAAGCCGGATCGTCCGGATTAATATGAGAGCATCATCACTTTATCGTGGTTAATTTAGAGTTACCTAAAATAACGCCTCAAAATAACAACTACAGGAACCGGAGGTTGCCCTCGGTTGCAAAAGCGGAACCACAGCGTAAATAGCGCTTATACTTGATAGCGCCGATATAACCATGTTTTTCTTCGCAATATCGAGAAAAATCGATATTACGATACCTGCCCGGCTTCCCAACCCAGAATGGCGCGCTTGCGGGTCAGGCCCCAATGATAACCGGTGAGGTCGCCTGATTTGCCGATGGCGCGGTGACAAGGCACCACGAAAGAGAGCGGATTGGCGCCGTTGGCCGCACCGACCGCACGGCTGGCGGACGGTGCGCCGATGCTGGCCGCAATCGAGGAATAGGTGCGGGCCTTGCCCATCGGGATCTTGAGCAGCGCCTCCCAGACGCGAACCTGGAAGTCGGTGCCGATCATGACGACATGCAGCGGCTGGTCGGGGCGCCACAGCGTCGGGTCGAAGATACGGGCGGCATAGGGGCCGGTGGCAGTCATGTCCTCGACATAGATGGCGTTCGGCCAGCGGCTGGACATGTCGGCGAAGGCGGCGCGTTCCTCGCCGGGGTCGCTGAAGGCGAGGCCGGCGAGCCCGCGCTCGGTGGCCATGATCAGGGCGGTACCGAACGGCGAGGAATGGAAGCCGTAGCGGATGGTGAGCCCGGCGCCGCGTGTCTTGTAGTCGCCCGGCGACATCGCCTCGTGCGTGACGAACAGGTCATGCAGCCGGCCGGGGCCGGACATGCCCAGTTCGAATGAGGTCTCGAGCAGCGGCATGCCGGAATCGAGCAGCCTGCGCGCATGGTCCAGTGTCACCGCCTGCAGGAAGGCCTTGGGCGACAGGCCGGCCCAGCGGGTGAAGAGTTTTTGCAGGCCGGTCGGCGTCTCGCCGACCTCCTCGGCCAGCTCTTCGAGGGAAGGCTGATCACGATAGTCGAGACTGATCTTCTCGATGGCACGGCGCACGATCTCATAATCGCTGCCCTCAGGCGTGATGTCCTTTTTGAGGACTGCGGTGTGTGTGCTCATGGAACTGTCTCCTTGAGCCGGAATATCGCCCCTCGGGGCGTCGATCGCCACCCGAAACTTGCCTTCTTGCGGCGCATACCCAGATAGGCACCGGATTCGAGTCCAGGAATCGCTCGCGGCTGCCTCAGCGTGTCTTGGCGGTCGCCAGCGCGCGCGAAAAGGCGGTGGCAAAACTCTCGCGGGAATCGGGGTCCAGGAACGATCCGATCGGCACGTTCTGGCCTTCACCTTGCACCGTCATGCCTGTGATGCCGATCTCGGCGTGACGGGCCACCGAAAACCGCGCCCAGAACGGATTGAAGCGATGCGCTTCCGATTTCCCGGAGGGGGCTGTCTTGCGGATGTCGAGGCTGGTGCGCGAAACCGAGACTTCTTCGCGTGCGCGAGCGGCACGATAGTTGATGCGAAAGGCGATGTAGACGGCGGCCACGTCGAGGCCGAAGAAGCCGAACACCGGCCAGGCGCCGCGCGACAGGAAAAACGCGCCTGTCACCAGCCAGCCGAACAGCAGCGCGCCCATCAGGACGAAGAAGCCTGTCCGGCCCAGAGACCGGTGCGGGGTCAGTAGCGCCTGAAAGAATGGCTCGTCGGCCTGAAACGAGGCGTTTGTGTCGCTCATGAGGGGATATTATAGGAGGGAAATGGCAAGCCCCAAGTCCAAAGATTCTTCCCTGTCCAAAAAAGAGCCGTTGCCCGCACGACGCGATGGTTCGAACGCAAAGCCGCGCCCGAGGCCGGTGCGACGCGCGTCACGCTACAGCCCGGCCGAAGTTAACGAGATATTCCGGCGCTTTTCCGTCCAGCGGCCCGAGCCGAAAGGCGAACTCGAACATGTCAACGCCTTCACGCTGCTGGTCGCGGTGGTGCTGTCGGCGCAAGCGACGGATGCCGGCGTCAACAAGGCGACGCGGGCGCTGTTCAGGGCCGCCGATACGCCGCACAAGATGCTGGCGCTGGGGGAAGCAAGGGTCGGCGAATATATCCGCACCATCGGGCTGTGGCGCAACAAGGCGAAGAATGTGATTGCGCTGTCGCAGGCGCTGATCCGCGACCATGGCGGCGAGGTACCCGATAATCGTGATGAATTGGTCAAGCTGCCCGGGGTGGGGCGCAAGACCGCCAATGTCGTGCTCAACATGGCCTTCGGCCAGCACACGATGGCGGTCGACACGCACATTCTTCGCATAGGCAACCGGCTCGGATTGGCGCCCGGCAAGACGCCGGAACAGGTCGAGCAAGGATTGTTGAAGATCATTCCGGACGAATATATGCGCCATGCACATCACTGGCTGATCCTGCATGGCCGCTACGTCTGCAAGGCGCGCAAGCCGGATTGCCCGGCCTGCGTCATCGCCGACATCTGCAAGGCCGAGGTCAAGACGACCGATGTGCCGGCACCGCTGGTGCCGATCGCACCGCTCGACCCGGTCGAAGAGGTTCAGGACCGAGGCGGAACGGCGGCGTAGTTCAACTCTCCTCCACAAACACCTCTTCGCGCTTTTTCTTGACCGCCGGCAGGAAGACGACGGCGAGCACGGCGAGCGCTATGAGCAGCAGGCCGGCGCTGATCGGTCTGGTCACGAAGGTGCTCGGGTCGCCGCGCGAGAGGATCATGGCGCGGCGCAGGTTTTCCTCGAGCAGCGGGCCGAGCACGAAGCCGAGCAGCAGCGGTGCCGGTTCGCAGCGCAGCTTGGTCAGGAGGTAGCCGAGGAAGCCGAAGAAGGCGACGGCGTAGAGATCATAGACGTTGCTGTTGACGCTGTAGACGCCGATCGAGCAGAACGCCATGATGATCGGGAAAAGCACGTAATAGGGGATCGTCAGCAGCTTCACCCAAAGCCCGATCAGCGGCAGGTTGAGGATGATCAGCATCAGATTGCCGATCCACATCGAGGCGATGATGCCCCAGAACAGCGCCGGCTGTTCGGTTGCGACATTGGGGCCGGGCACGATGCCCTGGATGATCATGGCGCCGATCATCAGAGCCATGACCGGGTTGGCCGGAATGCCCAGCGTCAGCATCGGGATGAAGGAAGTCTGCGCACCGGCATTGTTGGCCGATTCCGGTCCGGCGACGCCTTCGATGGCGCCCTTGCCGAACTCCTTCGGGTTTTTCGAGACGCGTTTTTCGACCGTGTAGGAGGCAAAGGCTGCCAGGATCGCGCCGCCTCCCGGCAGGATGCCGAGCGCCGAACCGATGATCGTTCCGCGCACGATGGGCGCTGCCATGCGCCGAAAGTCCTCGCGGGTCGGCATAAGGCCGGTGACCTTGCGGATCATCACGGAGCGCTCATCCTCGTTTTCGAGGTTGCGCAGGATCTCGGCGATGCCAAAGACGCCGACCGCCACCGCAACGAAATTCAATCCGTCGGCATATTCCCGGATTCCAAGCGTGAAGCGCGGCGTGCCGGTGTAAATGTCGGTGCCGACAATGCCGAGCAGCAGGCCGAGCACGACCATGGCCAGCGCCTTGACGATCGAGCCGTGGGCGAGCGCGACGGACGAAACCAAGCCGACGATCATCAGCGAAAAATACTCGGCCGCGCCGAATTTCAGCGCTATCGCCGTCAGCGGCGGGGCAAAGATGGCGACGAGGAACGTCGACACGGTGCCGGCAAAGAACGAGCCGATGGCCGCGATCGCGAGGGCCGCCCCGGCGCGGCCGTTCCTGGCCATCTGGTAGCCGTCGATCGCGGTGACGGCGGACGAGGACTCGCCGGGCATGTTGATGAGAATGGCGGTGGTCGAGCCGCCATATTGCGCACCGTAATAGATGCCGGCGAGCATGATGAGGGAGGAAACCGGGTCGCCGATCTGGAAGGTGATGGGCAAAAGCATGGCGATGGTCGCGGTGGCGCCGATGCCGGGCAGGACGCCGATCAGCGTGCCGAGAAGGACGCCGATCAGGCAGAAACCGAGGTTGGTCAGCGACGTCGCCATCGAAAAGCCGAGCGCAAGGTTGTCGAGCAGATCCATGCTCATCGCCTTACGATACCGACCACGGGGCCAGCCACGGGCCGAAGCGGCGGAACGGCAGGCCGAGCGCGTAGCTGAAGACAAGGAATGCAAACAATGTCAGGCCGGCCGACAGCACGAGGGCGGTCAACGGCTTCATGCGGCGGCTGGCAAACGACGCGATCAGCGCCGTCAGGAAGATCGACGGGACGAATCCGAGGCCGCGCACCGTCAGGCCGAAGAAGATCGGAGCAGGCAGGATGAGCAGCATGCCGCGCCACGCAATATGCCCGATCGCTTCGCCCTCGACGCGTACAGCCTGGACGAGAATGACGGCGCCGAGCAGGATCAGCACGATCGCCAGGACCAGCGGAAAATAGCCTGGCCCCATGCGCAACGCGGTGCCGATTTCGAGGCCGAGCGATTGCAGCGCGAACCATGCGCCGAAACCGATGAACAGGGCGGCGCACAGGCCGTTGACCCTGTCGATCGCGAAAGGTTTCATGATGGTTCTCCCAAGCCCGAGTGGGTAGCGGATGCCGAGCGAACAGGGGCGCCGGTGGCGCCCCTGTTCAAACCTCAGTCGGCGTACTGGCCGGCGGCTTCGATGATCGGCTTCCAGCGCGCGATCTCACTTTCCAGCTTGGCCTTCAGTGCGGCGGGCGTCGCATCGGCCTCGGGCGATGGCTTGGTGCCGAGTTCGGCGAAGCGGGCCGCGACGTTCTGGTCCTTCAGCGCGACCTGAAGCGATTTCGACAGGCGTTCGGTGATCCCGGCCGGTGTGTCCTTGGGTGCATAGAGACCGTGCCAGATGCCGACCTGCACTTCGGGAAGGCCGCCTTCCACCGTCGTCGGCACGTCTTTCAGCACATCGAGGCGCTCCGGCGAGGTGACGGCATAGGCCTTTATGGTGCCGCCCTGGATCTGCTTGGTGGTGTTGGTCGTCTGGTCGCACATGATGTCGACCTGACCGCCGAGGAGATCGGTCATGGCCGGGCCGGTGCCCTTGTAGGGCACGGTGACCAGCGGCGTCTTGATGGCGCTCATGAACAGCATGCCGCACAGATGCGAGGCCGCACCGATGCCGGCATTGGCGACGGTTATGGAATCCTTGTTGGCCTTGGCGTACTCCACCAACCCCTTGAGATCGGTCGGCTCCAGGTCCTTGCGGCCGACGATGGTCATCGGCACCTCGGTGACGAGGCCGACATATTCGAAGGCGTTCAGCGTGTCGTAGGCGAGCTTTCTGTACAGCGTCGCACTTGTCGCCATGCCGATATGATGGAGCAGCAGCGTATAGCCGTCAGGCTCGGCGTTGGCGACGCGGCCGGCACCCAGCGTGCCGCCGGCGCCGCCGACATTCTCGACGATGACCTGCTGGCCGAGATCCTTCGACATCGCTTCGGCGACGAGGCGCGTGACCGTGTCGGTCGGACCGCCGGCGGCAAACGGTACCACAACGGTGATGGTTCGTTCAGGATAGGTCTGCGCGCTGGCCGCGAACCCATAAAGCGTGACGGCCGCGGCAGCAGCCAGAGCGGCGACAAATCTTCTCATCGTGATCTCCTCCCGGGATATGAATCTCCAAGGCCGCGCGGAACTCCTCTCAACACCGGCTGCGCATGAAGCAACAACTAGGGCAAGCTAGCAAATAGCAACTGGGCGGCAAACTGCCGATATCCGCAAACATCCGCACTCGATGCGTGGATAATGTCGGAGGGTGATCGCCACCCTAGTAGCCGTAGCCGCGCGCCATCGCCGCGGCGAAGACCGGGATGAGCAGGAAGATGAAAGCTTCGGCGCGGATATAGGTCTTCACGGACGCAAGTTCGGTCGCCGGCACCTGGAACGAGGCATTGCCGCTCGCCTGCCTGTTCCAGGATATGAAGCGGACGGTCGGGATGATCGACAGCAGGCCGACAGCGCCGAACGCCGCTATCTTGGCCCAGAACACCCAGTTGTAGACGTAGAATTCCCAGCCCTTGAGGCCATAGAAGACACGGCCGATGCCGACGACGATGATCAGCGCGGCGATGACGCCGTAATGGCGGTCGATGCCGGCGAGCCTCTTGAGCGTCGCAGCACCCAGGTCGCCGCGGATCAGGACGAATTCGGCGCCGATGATCCCCGCCAGCGAAAACACCAGCAGATGATGGAAGATCGCAAGCACAAGATCGGTGGTATCCATGCTCTTTTCCCTGGGTTTGACGCCACCAATGCGCGCCTGAAAAAAGGTCGCGCTGGCGGGTGTTGAATCAGCCTGCGGTGAAAAATAACATCGTCGCGCAAAATTCCCATAGCGGCGCCTGGATGATGGGCCGTGTTGCCCTGGCCCCTTGCGCAGCACCGGCGATTTGCTAAGCGCTGGCGATTCGTGCGAGGCAGATCCCATGAACAATCCGCAAGCGACCAGTGCTCCTGTCATCGAAACGAAGCGAACCATCCTGCGGGCACACCGCCTGGATGATTTCGACACCTATGCCGCGATGTGGACCGATCCCCTCGTCACCCGCTTCATCGGCGGCAAGCCGCGCACGCGCGAAGAAAGCTGGATGCGCTTCCTGCGTCACGCCGGCCTGTGGTCGTTGCTTGGCTATGGCTTCTGGGCGATCGAGGAGAAGGCGACCGGGCGCTTCATCGGCGAGGCCGGGTTTCACGATCTGAAGCGCGACATGGAACCATCGATCGAAGGCATTCCCGAGGCCGGGTGGGCGCTGGTTCCGGCCGTGCACGGGGCGGGCTTCGCCACCGAGGTGGTTGGCCGCGTCCTGGCATGGGGCGAAGTGATTTTCGGGCGCGAGAAGACCGTCTGTATCATCGATCCGGAAAATGGCGCTTCGCTGAGGGTGGCTGCCAAGTGCGGTTACCGGGAAGTGGTAAAGACCACCTATCACGACGCTCCGACCATCCTGCTGGCGCGGTGACCTGAGCGGCGCGGCTGACCGCTGCGGGCGCCGGCATGATGGCACCTGTCGCCAGCAATGATGACGAGGCGGGCCGCGCCAAGAACCGCCGTGTGGTTCTGGTCAAGTTGAACTGGGCGAGCCTTCCAATCAGGCCGCATTCTACGGCAGGGCGTCCGCTGCCAGGCTTGCCTGCTCGAGCATTGAGGCGTCCTCGCCGAAGGCGCGGGTGGCGCGGGCCGCTGCCTCGAGCAGCGGACGCTTCATGCGCTGCAGAAAGGCCGCGTCGACGCGCGTGCTTGGTCCAGCCAGGGTCAAGGCGCCGAGCAGGACGCCCCCTGGCCCGAATACCGGCGCCGACACGCCCCCGGTCTCGGGGTCGCGGTCGCCGACGGCGAGACAGTTGCAGGTCTTGCGGATGGTCTCGTAGGGTTCGCCCTGCTGGCCCGAAAACGCTGCGAGCACGCGGCCGCCCGAGCCGAGCAGCAAAGGCAATACGTCGCCTTCGCGTATCGTGTAGCGGATCGGGTGCTTGGATTCGACGCGGTAAAGACAGGTGCGGACATCGCCCGAGCGAACGTAGAAGGCAACGCTTTCCCAGCTTCGCTCGGAAAGATCGCGCATGATCGGCAGCAGGATGTCGACCGCCACGACCGAACGCTGGTAGAGCGCACCGAGCCGAAACGTCGCGGGTCCGACGCGGTAGCGCCCATTGTCGAGGCGCTCGAGCAATCGCCCGCGCAAAAGGGAATTCGCAAGCCGCAGGATGGTGCTCTTGTAGAGGCCGGTGCGCGCCGCGATTTCGGCCAGGCTGAGCGACCGGTCCTCCGTGCTGAAGGCATCGAGGATGGCAATCGCCCGATCGAGTGCTGCAACACCTTCGGCGCGGTCGATTTCCGCATCTGCCGATTTGCTTGGCGAGTCCATGGCGGTTCCAGTTTGAAGAAAGCCGAGTGACGCGACTGTGTCGCGCCGCCAAATCGTTCTGTCCAGCAGAATATCGTTTCCGTTGACAGAACTCCGTAACATCTGCTTGAAATCGATGACGGGTCTGGATGCAGGCGCGTTTTGGCGGGCACCGGAGGAGGTGTCGTGATTTGGAGGAATCCCATGCTGGACAGACGCAGATTTTTGATGAGCACCGCAGCCGTGGGTGCCGGGCTGATGACGTCGCATCTTTCTCCCGCTTTGGCCGAAGGCGCGCCCCAGATACAGCTCTTCGTGCCTGCCGCACCGGGTGGCGGCTGGGACCAGACGGCGCGCACGATCGACCAGGTGCTGCGCAGTGAAAAGCTCATCTCGGGTTCGCAGATCACCAATGTCGGCGGCGCCGGCGGGACTGTCGGGCTGCCGCAATTCATCAGCCAGTGGAACGGCAAAGGCAATTCCCTGATGGTTGCCGGCATGGTCATGGTTGGCGCCATCATTGCCAACAAGGCCGCCAACAATCTGACGCAGGTCACCCCGATCGCCCGCCTTACCGGCGAGTTCGAGGCCTTGGTCGTGCCGGCGGAGTCGCCGTTCAAGACGGCCGCTGATTTCGTCGCCGCGCTCAAGGCCGATCCGACAAAGGTTCCTGTCGCCGGCGGCTCCGCAGGCGGTTCCGATCACATCCTGTTCGGCCTGATTGCCAAGACCGTCGGCGTGCCGGCGACTAACCTGTCCTACGTGCCGTTCGCCGGCGGCGGTGAGGCGTTGTCGGCGCTGCTCGGCAACCAGGTCGCGGCCGGCATCTCCGGCTTTGGCGAGTTCTCCGAGCAGGTCAAGGCGGGCGCGCTGCGGCTGCTCGCCATCTCGGCAGACAAGCGCCAGGACGGCATCGATGCGCCGACGCTGAAGGAGGCCGGCATCGATGTCGAACTGTTCAACTGGCGGGGCGTCTTCGCACCGCCGGGCATTTCCGACGCCGACAAGGCAGCGATGATCACCTTGATCGGGACCATGGCCAAGAGCGACGCGTGGGCGACCGAATGCAAGAACCGCAACTGGACGCCGATCCTGCTCACCGGCGACGACTATGCGAAGTTCGTCACCGAGGATTCAGCCCGCATCGAGGCGATCCTGAAGGATCTCGGGCTCGCCTGATCCATCGTCATAGGGGCGGCGCAGGTCGCCCCTTCTCGCATGAAATGCAAGCCGGCATGACCCTGCGGTGGGGAGCAAGCATGCGGCGCCGGGCATTTCCGCCAACCATACTTGGCCAGCTCTCCTGGGGAGGACAATCATGAGCACCAGCGACCAGCAGGCGGCGCCGTCGCGGCTTGCCGTGCCGGAATTGTTGATAGGCATCGGGCTCCTGGCCTGCGCCGGCGCCGTCGCTTGGCAGACGCTGGCGATCCCGGTGTCGCCGCTCTACTCCAAGGTCGGCCCGACCGTCTTTCCCTACCTCACCATGGTTGGCCTGGTGGTTCTTTCGCTGTTGCTCATCCTTGCCGCGCTTCGCGGCGGGTGGCAGCCGGAGGAGGAAAAGGAGACGCCGACCGACTGGAAGGCAATGGGCTTCGTCGTCATCGGCCTGATCGCCAATCTGCTGCTCATCCAACCGCTCGGCTTCACGGCGGCATCCGTCATCATGTTCGTGCTCGTCTGCTACGGCTTCGGCAGCAAGCGTACGCTGCGGGACGTCGTGCTCGGCCTTATCCTGGCGCTGGCCGCCTATTTCGGCTTCGCCAGGGCGCTCGGCGTCAACATCGGTGCCGGTTTCATCGAGAACCAGCTGAACACGGTCATCGATGCGTTCATCACCATGTTGAGGGGCTGACGCCATGGAAACGCTCGGACATCTCTCACACGGCTTCTCGGTCGCCTTCACCCCGGTCAACCTTCTGTGGTGCCTGCTCGGCACCACGCTTGGCACCGCCATCGGTGTGCTGCCCGGTCTTGGGCCGGCGCTGACCATCGCGCTGCTTTTGCCGATCACCTATCAGGTGGCGCCGGAGGCATCCTTCATCCTGTTTGCCGGCATCTATTACGGCGCCATGTACGGCGGCTCGACGACGTCGATCCTGCTCAACACGCCCGGCGAAAGCGCCACCATCGTCACCGCGCTGGAAGGCAACAGGATGGCGCGTTCCGGCCGCGGCGGTGCGGCACTCGCCACTTCGGCGATCGGCTCGTTCGTCGCCGGCACGATCGGCACGATGGGCGTCGCTTTCCTGGCGCCGGTGGTGGTCAAATTCGCGCTGGCCTTCGGCCCGGCCGAATATTTCTCGCTGATGGTGCTGGCCTTCATCACCGTCTCGGCGGTGCTCGGCTCGTCTTCCGTTCGCGGCCTGACCAGCCTGTTCGCAGGCTTCGTCATCGGCATGATCGGCGTCGACCTGCAGACCGGCCAGCCGCGCTTCACCTTCGGCATGACCGAACTGCTCGACGGCGTCGACGTCATCATCGCCGCCGTTGGCCTGTTTGCGGTCGGCGAGACGCTGTACATGGCCTCGCGCCGCTATGCCGGCAAGGACGAGATCGTGCCGCTGAAGGGCTCGCTCTACATGACGGCGGCCGAGTGGGGGCGTTCGTGGAAACCCTGGCTACGCGGCGCCGCGATCGGCTTCCCGATCGGCGCCATGCCGGCCGGCGGCGCCGAAATCCCGACGTTCCTGTCCTATGCCATCGAAAAGAAGCTGTCGAAGCACAAGCAGGAGTTCGGCACGGTCGGCGCCATCGAAGGCGTTGCCGGCCCCGAGGCCGCCAACAATGCGTCCGCAGCCGGCGTGCTGGTGCCGATGCTGACGCTTGGCCTGCCGACCTCGGCGACGGCGGCGATCATGCTGTCGGCGTTCCAGAGCTACGGCATCAATCCCGGACCACTGCTTTTGACGACCCAGGGCGACCTCGTCTGGGGGCTGATCGCCAGCCTGTTCATCGCCAACGTCATCCTGGTCATCCTCAACCTGCCGCTGATCGGGCTGTGGGTGCGGCTGCTGAAAATCCCGGCGCCGCAGCTCTATGCCGGCATCCTGGTGTTCGCCACGGTCGGCACCTATGGCATTTCGCAATCGCCCATCGACCTCGTCATCCTCTATCTGCTGGGGGCCGCCGGTTTCCTGATGCGGCGGTTCGATTTTCCGACCGCGCCTGTCATCATCGGCATGATCCTTGGGCCGCTCGCCGAAACCCAGTTCCGCCGGGCGATGACCATCTCGAATGGCGACTGGTCCGTGTTCTACACCCACAAACTGTCGCTGACACTGCTGACGCTCGCCTTCATCGGTCTCGCCGGCCCGCATATCTGGGCCTTCATCGAGCATCGTCGTCGGCGCGGACCGGAGCATGTGCCCGGCGATGCCTGATCGATCCATGATGCCATGACAGAACTGCTTTCCGGTATTCGCGTCCTCGACCTGACCAATGTCCTGGCCGGTCCCTACTGTGCCTATCAGCTGGCGCTGCTGGGCGCCGACGTGATCAAGGTCGAGGCGCCGCAAGGCGGCGACCTCGCCCGCCAGCTCGGCGGCTCGCCAAAGCTGAACAGCGCCGGCATGGGCGCCTCGTTCCTGGCTCAGAACGCCGGCAAACGGTCGGTTGTGCTCGACCTCAAGAAGCAAGCCGATCGCGAGCGCTTTTTCGATCTGGTGGCCAGCGCCGACGCACTGGTGGAGAATTTCCGCCCCGGCGTGATGGATCGGCTGGGGCTTGGCTACGAGGCACTGAAGACGGTCCGTCCGGGCCTCGTCTACTGCGCGATATCGGGTTTCGGCCAGACCGGGCCAATGCGCGATAATCCTGCCTATGACCAGATCATCCAGGGCCTGTCTGGGATCATGAGCATCACCGGCACACCGGAAACGGCGCCGCTGCGGGTCGGCTATCCCGTCGCCGATACGCTTGGCGGACTGGTCGGCGCGTTCGCCATCGCCTCGGCGCTGGTGCGGCAGAAGACGAGCGGCGAGGGTGCCTTTCTCGACGTTTCGATGCTCGAATGCACACTTTCCGCACTTGGCTGGCCGGTTTCCAACTATCTGACCGCAGGTATCGACCCCATGCCGATGGGCAACGAGAACATGACGGCGGCACCCTCCGGTGCGTTTCGCACCGGCGACGGGCTCATCAACATCGCTGCCAACAAGCAGGAGCAGTTCGTGGCGCTGTGCCGGCTGATCGGCCGGCCGGAATTGGCTTCCGATGTCCGCTATGCAGAGCGCGAGACGCGCAAGCGCAACCGTGCGGCGCTTAAAGTCGAGATCGAGGACGCCCTGGCGGGCGCCTCGGCGGCGGCCTGGGAAGAGACGCTCAATCGCGCCGGCGTGCCTGCCGGCAGAGTGCTGACGATCCCGCAAGTGCTGGCCGAGCCCCAAGTCCTCGAGCGCCAGGTGACCGCGCATTTCGACGATGTGGCTGGCATGGACAAGCCGCTGACCGTTTTGCGCGGCGGCTTCATGGTCGATGGCGAGGCGCCCTTGCCGACAAAGCCGCCGCCGGCGCTCGGCGAACATATGAGCGAGGTGTTCGCCGACCTGCCGCCCCGCACCAGGACAAAGGCACGCGCATGAGCGGCACGGAGAAGAAGACGGGCCGTGAGCGCGGCGAGGAATGGTGGCAGACCGACATCATCGAGATGCGGCCTGGTGTCATCCGGCTGCGCGGCTACGAGATCCAGGATCTGATCGGCCGCGTCAGCTTTCCGGCTGTCATCTGGCTGATGCTGCGCGGCGAACTGCCCAGCGAGGATCAGGCAGAATTGCTCGGCATTGCCTTGGCTGCCGCCGTCGACCATGGACCGCAGGCGCCATCGATTGCCATCGCGCGCATGGCTGCAACCTGCGGCGTCGGTATCAACAGCGCCATGGCCTCGGCCATCAACGTTCTCGGCGACGTGCATGGAGGCGCCGGCGAGCAGGCGCTTTCCTTCTATGGTGACATTGCCGTGGCGATTGATGCCGGGATGACGCTGAATGAGGCGGTCTCGGCGCGGCTCGACCGGTTCTTCGCCGAGGAGAAGGGCTATGTGCCGGGGCTCGGACATCGCTTCCATCCCGTCGACCCGCGCGCGCCGCGCTTGCTGGAACTGACCCGCGAATTTGCCGCACGCGGTGCCGTCAATGGGCGTTTCGCCGATATCGCCGAAGCGGTCGAGGCGGACGTCGAACGCCGCAAAGGGAAAAAAATACCGCTTAACATCGATGGCGCCACCGCCGTCATCTATGGCGAACTCGGTTTTCCGCCGCCGCTGACGCGAGGGCTTTTCGTGCTGTCGCGCTCGGTCGGCATCCTGGCGCATGCCTGGGAGCAGTCGCAGCAGGCCGAGCGAAACAAGGGGCCGCTGCCGCGCGAGTGGCTGTGGGCCTATACCGGCACGCCGGTGCGGCCGTTTCCCGAAAGCGATGACCCTGGCGAGTGAGGCTCTACGCCTGGTCCACCTGCACAGGGATCTTCAGCGTCTTCACCAACGTTGAAAGATCCGGCTCGTCGATGAGCATGGCCGCATCGGCTGGCGCCAGCCAGGCCCGCTGGCGTCGTTTGGCTTCCTGCCAGTCGGCCAGTTCCTCGCTCACCTCGAGCAGGTAGACGATGACGTCGACGCGGACAAAGCGATTGGCCAGCCGCTTCCAGTAGGAATAGGTGCCCGCCGGCTGCTTCAGCGTCTTGCCGAGCACGCCGGCTTCCTCCTGCGCCTCGATGGTGGCCGCCTTGCGTCCGCTCTTGCCCTTCATCGGCCAGCCCTTGGGGACGATGAAGCGCCTGGTGGTACGCGACGTGACCAGCATCACCTCGATATCGCCACGCGCGGTCAGCCGGAAGGGAATAGCCGCCACCTGGCGGATTCTCTCGCCCTTCTTTGCCTTGCGTACGGCCTTTTTCTTGGTGGCTGCCATTCGTCAATCCAGTCGATGCAATGCCGCATAGCGCGACAAGGCGTCGTTGCAAAACCAAAACTTTCGCATGTGCCAACGACACTCGAAATACATAAGTCGGCTAAATAAACGAAAAAGGCCTTGATGTCAGCGGCAATTGCTCACGGCGGTGGTGCCGATTATCTGTGTCTGGCAGCTTGGCTTGAGCTGCTGCACGACCGGTGGCGGTTGCTGAAAGATCTGGCGGTCCTGGGCGCGATTCTGCTGCTGTTGCTGTTGATATTGCTGCCGCTGTATCCTGTTTTGCAGGATTTGCAGGTCGTTCTGCCGGATCAGCGCATTGTTGCCGGTAGCGGGATTGAGCGCTTGCGCGGAAGCCGGCAGGCAAACGCCCGCCAGCACTGCCGTGGCCAGCATTGCCACTGTGAAGATCGTTGATGGCCGAAGTGCCGACATCCGTTCATTCCCGCGCAAAAACTCTGTCCTTTGATATAGGGCGTTTGCGCGTCGATGCCATGGCCAGCGGGTCGAGTATCACGAAATCGGGCGGTCCAATCGCTTTGTTCTGCGATTTCGGCCGCGAAACGGCAGATAGTCATCATATGATGACTATGAAACGTCGGTGGCTTTGGTCAGTATTCCCCACGTAAATTTTTGGTTTCATCCGGCATAAGTTAATGTATTCTAATTGAGTCAGAGCTCCGCAAGTGGGAATACGGATGCCCTGTTTTAATGCATTGAACCTTATTGCACAGTGCCGGCATCCTTATTGCAATTGCATGAGCAGAGCATAGCGGTGGCGTCGGACTCAAGCAGGCATTGAGGCGCGCCCCCGTAAAATGGGGGGTAAGTGCATGGCTTTGTTCACAGAGCGCGTTGCCGTATTGTCGTGCGCATCGGCCGACGACGGTTCAGCCAAGGCATGTTCTGAGGAAGTTCTTCGTGATGCCGCGGCGACTCAGAAGGGTTTGCCCGGCCGGCCGAATCAATGTCTCGCCACTCTGCCCAAACGGATAGCTCGATTGCTTTGCGCTACGGCACTGGTGGGGCTGGTCTTTCCTTACGCTCAATCTCCGGCCCATGCGCAGCAATTGTCCATCAATACGGATGGTGCACCGGGCGACAATGGTGATGACGGAATCGGTACTGCTGACGCCGGAGATGGCCATTCGCCGGTGGCGCCGGCTACGGGAACGAATAGTGTCGGCCGCACGACCTCCGGGGAGGCCGCTTTCGTTGGCAGCGCCCGGGGTGGGCGCGGCGGCGATGGCGGCTCGGCTGTCCATGCAACAGCCGTCCCGCCTTTTGTGGAGATCAAGGGTGGTAAAGGCGGCGATGGCGCCAAAGGCGGAACCGTCGATATAACAAACAACGCATCTGGCGCCCTCGAAACATCGGGGGACAATGCTCCCGGCATATCGGGCGACGCCAGCGGTGGGGATGGTGGTAACGGCGCATGGGCATTCGCCATCGCGGTAGGCGGTAAGGGCGGCGTCGGCGGGCGGGGTGGCGATGGCGGCACGGCGACCGTGACCACTACGATCGAAAGCAATATCATCACGCACGGGGTCAATTCGAACGGCATCACCGTCAATTCCAGCGGAGGGCGCGGCGGCAATGGCGGCTTGGGCGCTGCGATCGGTGCCGGCAAGGGTGGCAATGGCGGCAATGGCGGTTTCGGCGGTGACGCGAAAGGCGATAATGCCGGCTCCATTTCCACGGACGGGGCTTTCTCGAAGGGTATGCTTGTGCGGTCGGCGGGCGGCGTTGCCGGTGATGGTGCAAGTGGTTTCGGTATCGTGGGTAACGGCGGCAATGGGGGCGTGCCGACAATCGGCGGCAATGCCGAGGGGATAAATTCCGGGACCATCACAACTCGGGGAGATTTTGCCAGCGGCATGGTCGTGCAGTCGGTCGGCGGTGGCGGCGGCGACGGCGGTGGCGGTCTAGGTCTGTTCGGCGGTGGCGGCGCGGGTACGGATGGCAATGACGGCCGGGCAGCCACGGGGACCAACACCGGCAACATCACCACCAGTGGCCTGGGCGCCATCGGCATGCTGGTCGAGTCGGTGGGCGGCGGCGGCGGCGATGGCGGCGGCGCCATCGGTCTCGTGTCGATCGGTGGCAAGGCAAGCGGTGGCGGCCAGGGCGATACGGCGACCGGCAATATTGGCGGCGTCATCAAGACCGGCGTCGATGGAAACGGCGGCGACGGCGCGCATGGCATTCTGATCCAGTCGGTCGGCGGTGGCGGCGGCAATGGCGGCTACGCCATCGGCGTAGCGCCTGCAATTTCGGTCGCCATCGGCGGTGGCGGCGGCACTGGCGGCAAGGGTGGCGTGGTCAACGTCAATCAGGCCGGCAACGGTGTGACCGTCGAGACGAACGGCCGTTCCGCTAGCGGCATCATCGCACAGTCGGTCGGCGGCGGCGGCGGCAATGGCGGCGGCGCCATTGCCATTGGCGGCCTGGTGGGTGTGTCGGTAGGCGGATCAGGCGATGCGGCGGGTGACGGCGACAAGGTGAATTACAACGTTGCGAACGCCAAGGTCACCACGCTCGGGGACGATTCCATCGGCGTGCTTATGCAGTCGGTGGGCGGCGGCGGCGGCAATGGCGGGTTTGCACTTTCCGGCTCGACCGTCGCAGCAGTGGGCGTCGGCGGCAGTGGCGGCAAGGCGGGTAAAGGCGGCGTGGTCGACGCGACCGTCGGCGGCACCGTCAACACCTCCGGGGATCGGTCGACCGGCATCGTTGCCCAATCGATCGGCGGCGGCGGCGGCAATGGCGGCTTTTCCGGCGCTGCCAGCTTCGGCGCCAGTGTGGGTGTCGGCGGCAGTGGCGCAGGCGGCGGCGATGCCGATGCCGTCACGCTGCGCACGGCTGATGGCGCGATGCAATCGATCACCACGGACGGCGCGGATTCGGCCGGCCTGATCGTGCAGTCGGTCGGCGGCGGCGGCGGCAATGGCGGCTTTTCCGGCACACTGTCGGCGATTGCCGGCTTCGGCATGGGGGGAAGAGGCGGCGCGGCCGGCAAGGGCGTGGCGACGGAAGCCACCTATAATGGTTCGGTCGAGACTTTCCGCGAAAGGTCGGCCGGTATCATCGTGCAGTCGATCGGTGGCGGTGGTGGAAATGGCGGCGGCCAGTTCGGCCTGAGCGTCAACGCAAGCGTGGGCATCGGTGGTTCGGGCGCGGGGGGCGGCGAAGCCGGGACGGCAAAGTTCTTCTCGACGACAACACTTGACGTCACGACCCATCAGTCGGACTCGGCCGGCGTCATCGTGCAGTCGGTCGGCGGCGGCGGTGGCAATGGCGGCTTCTCGTTGAACGGCGCGGGTCTTGTGGCTGCTGTCAGCATCGGCGGCAAGGCCGGCACTGCCAGCGACGCCAAGGCAGTGACGGTCGGCATCAATTCAGGGCTGATTCACACGCTTGGTGACCGCTCCACGGGTATCATCGCCCAGTCGATCGGCGGTGGCGGCGGCAATGGCGGCGGCACGGCTTCCGCCGGCCTCGGCGCCAACGTCACAATCGGTGGCAAGGGAGGTGGCGGCGGCACGGGCTGGACCGTCGATGTCACCAATGGCGCGGCGGTACACACCGAAGGTGTCCAGTCTCATGGCATCCTGGCGCAGTCGATCGGCGGCGGTGGCGGCTCAGGCGGATTTGCCGTCTCGGTTGGCGGGCCGTCCTTCTCGCTTGGCGGCGATGGCGCGTCGGGCGGCGGGAGCAAGAAGGTCTATGTCGAAAACACAGGCCTGATCAGCACGGACAAGGATATGTCGATCGGCATCTTCGCGCAGTCGGTCGGCGGCTCGGGCGGCGACGGCGGGTTTGCGATGGCGGCCGGCGCCTTTGCCGCGGTCGGCATCGGTGGCAAAGGCGGGGCCGGCGGCGCGGCCGGCGAGGTAGAGGTCAAGAACACCACCAACATCACGACCGTGGGCTCCCTCTCACACGGCATTCTCGCCCAGTCGGTCGGCGGCGGTGGCGGCAATGGCGGATCTGTCGGAACGTTTGCCGTCGGTCTGTTCGGCGCCGCTTCCGTGGCGATCGGCGGCGGTGGCGGCGATGGCAATCTCAGCAACCAGGTCACGGTCACCCACAAAGGTGACATTCATGTCGGCGGCATGGGCTCGAAGGCCATCCTTGCGCAATCGGTCGGTGGCAGTGGCGGCAACGGCGGTTCGGCTTATTCAGGCGCGGTCAGCGCCGGTCTCTACGTGTCCGCCTCGGTCGGGGTTGCCGTGGGTGGCGAGGGCGGCAACGGAGGCAACGGTGGAAAGGTAACGGTTCGGGCTGATGGCAACCTGATTGCCGACACCGACGCAGCCGGTTCCGGCGGCATCGTTGCCCAGTCCATCGGCGGCGGCGGCGGCAATGGCGGCCGCGCTGCCACGATTTCGGGTGCAGCCAGCACGGGGGTCAGCGTTTCACTCGGTGTCACTGTTGGCGGCTGGGGTGGCGACGGTGGCAAGAGCGACCTCGTCATCGTCGACAGCGGCATGAATGGCGGCGGCAGCATCGTTACCAAAGGCGCCAACGCGATCGGCATCCTCGCGCAATCGGTGGCCGGCAGCGGCGGCAATGGCGGCGATTCCTGGGGAGCTGCAGGCGGCTTCGGGGTCAACGCCAGCATCAATGCGACAGTCACCATCGGTGGCGGCGGCGGCAAGGGCAACATCAGCGGCGATGTCGCCGTTCACAACGCCATGACGATCAAGACGGGTGGGGACATGAGCGCCGCGATCGTTGCCCAGTCGATCGGCGGCGGCGGCGGCAATGGCGGAGCAACCAATGGCGCGACGGCCGATCTCGGTACAGAAAACGGCGTCAACGTCGCCGTCAACGTTGGTGTTGGCGGGGCGGGTGGCACAGGCAACAAGTCCGGTGCCGTGGATGTTACGAATTCCGCCAATTTGACCACCGACGGGGACTATTCGTCCGGCATTGTTGCCCAATCGATCGGCGGCGGTGGCGGCATGGGCGGTGCGACAAACACGCAGGCCTTCCACGTCGGCGGCACCGCCGGCACGAGCGTTACCGCAAATGTCAGCATCGGCGGCAATGGCGGCGAAGGCAACGATGCCGCCTGTGCCGCGGACGCAGGTGGCAATGCCACTTGTTTCGATGGCAAGGTCGGTGTCGCAGTCGATAATTCGGGCGAGATCCGCACAAGCGGGTTCAACTCGGTCGGCATCCTCGCCATGTCCATCGGCGGCGGTGGCGGCGGCGGCGGCTCGGCTTCGACCAAAGAGGATATCGTCGGCCCAGGCGATGCTGGCGAGACTTCGGTCGGTATCGGCGCGGCGATCGCGCTCGGTGCCGGCGGCGCCGGCAATGGCGGCACGGTTTTGGTGACCAACCGCAATCTGATCGTCACGGACGGCGCCGATTCCTATGGCATCAGCGCCAATTCGATCGGTGGCGGCGGCGGTGTCGGCGGCTCGTCCAGCTCTGGCGTGCTTGGCACTTACGCGATCGGCGGCTCGCTTGGCGGTGCGGGTGGCAAGGGCGGCAATGGCAACCAGGTCGATGTCGTCAATATGGCCGGCGCAACGATATGGACCAAGCAGGAGCGCTCGATAGGCATCTTCGCGCAGTCGGTCGGTGGCGGCGGCGGCGCAGGTGGTGCCGGCGAAAGCAAGGGCAAGAGCGATGGCGGTGAAGTCGCGGTAAACCTGTCGCTTGGCGGCTCGGGTGAGGTCGGCGGCAACGGCGGCAAGGTCAATGTCGAAAACAGCGGCATAATCCAGACCGACAAGGCCAATTCCCACGGCATCCTGGCGCAGTCGATCGGCGGCTCCGGTGGCGTCGGCGGCGCGTCCGGCACGTCATCCACCGACTCGAAGATCGCCATCACGCTGAGCCTCGGCGGCGCCGGCGGCGCTGGCGGTATCAGCGACAAGGTTCACGTCCAGAACTTCCAGAGCGGTTCGATCCTGACGCAGGACGACAACTCGCACGGCATCTTCGCACAGTCGGTGGGCGGCGGCGGTGGTGCGGGTGGCGCTGGCTCGACGGAGACCGGTAAGGCCGAGACGGCGGTTACCATGTATATTGGCGGCCAAGGCGGCAGTGGCAGCATCGGCGGTGAGGTCGAGGTCAACAACTTCGGCAAGATTGAAACACTGGGCTATATCTCGCACGGCATTTTTGCGCAGTCGATCGGCGGTGGCGGTGGTGCCTCGGGTGCCGCGACCGGCGCATCGGAAGCAGACATGACAATCGGTGGCGGTGCCAGCATACCCAACGGGATTCCGATCCCGGTGGTCGGCGACCCCAACGACCCCGACAACGAGGCCGATGGTGGCAAGGTCACCGTCACCAACGATGGCGAGATCATCACACACAAGGATGGGTCATACGGCATCTTCGCCCAGTCCATCGGCGGCGGTGGAGGATATGGCGGGACGGTTTCGTCCGACTTCGCCGGGTCCGATTCCTTTGCTCTCAGCCTGGGCGGCAAGGGCGGCAACGGCGGCGATGGCGGAGATGTGAGGGTTGAGGTTTCCGGATCGATCGAAACCTTCGGCGCCCGCGCGCATGGCGTCGTGGCGCAGTCGGTGGGCGGCGGCGGCGGTGTCGGCGGCGACGCAAAAGGTAAAACCTCGAACGCGCTCGGCATCGGCGGCCTTGGCGGCAATGGCGGCGATGGCGGCGACGTGACCGTGATCCGCACCGGCACCATCACCACGCATGGTGTCGATGCGGTCGCCATCATCGCGCAGTCGGTCGGCGGCGGCGGCGGCATCGGCGGCGCCGGCTTCGGGCGCTTCGGCGCCACGGCGGATGGCGGCAGCGGCATCGACAACAACACCATCGGCTTCAACACATTTGCGGGCGCCAAGGGCAATGGCGGCACGGTGACCATCCAGCAGGACGGCGAGATCGTCACCGATGGCGAGCGGGCGCACGGCATCGTGGCCCAGGCGGTGGGCGGCGGCGGCGGCCTGGCCGGCACGCTCTCCACCGGCGCTGCCGGTTCCGGCGGTGGCATCGGCGATGCCGCGGCGGCGACGGCGACGGCCATGAGCCAGGTCTGGGTCAAGGGTGCGAGCTCGTATGCCATGTTCGGACAGAGCGCGACCGGCATCGGCGACGCGCACGCGGTTACGCTGACCGCGGGCGACAGCCTGTTCGCGCAGGGTGCTGGTTCCGTGGCCGCCTACGGCGAAAGCACAGCCAACGGCGCGAAAGGCAACATCACCATCAATCTCAACGGTCATTACACGATTGGCGGCGCCGGAACCGGCGTTGCCGCCATGCTCGTCGGCGGCGCCAACAACGCGCTGACCAACCACAGCCTGCTCTACGCAATGGGAGCGACGCCGACGTTCGAGATCCAGACAGCGGATATCCAGGCATTCCAGACCTTCCTGTTGGCGCCCGGTCCCGTCGTGCCGACCAATGCGATCCTGGAATCGCTGCTCGATGATTTCAGTCCGCTGGCCATTACCGGCACGTCGGGTGATGACCATGTCGACAATTCGCCGCTGGGCGACACGCTGGGACGCGTCATCGGCAACATCGATCTCGGCGGCGGCAACAACAGCTTCCACAATTTTGCCGATGCCTCGATGGTCGGACTGAAAACCATAGATCTCGGCGGCGGGCTGTTCACCAATGACGGGCTCTATACCAACCAGGGCATCGGCGTGGTGGCGAAGGTGGATGTCGGCGGCAGCTTCAAACAAAACCTCTTCGGCGATTTCGTCACCGATGTGGATCTCAACAACCAGATCACGGATGCCCTGGCACTAACGGCGGCCGGTGACTTCAACGGCGAAGCGCCGCTGAATTTCCTGTCGATCGATAAGCTGTTCACGGAATATGTGGTCGCCAATGGCTCGGGGATGACCGACTCCGGCATAGCAGCGAAGACCTTGCATCCGGCAGTGGGCTTCAACTTCCAGTTCCGGGTGGATGGCGGCACCGATCTCGTTCTTTACGCCGACAACCCGACATTCCTGGAACTGGCGCAGGATCCGGGGTCCGGCACCACCGATCCCGGCGTGTTCCAGATGGCGCAGTACCTTGACGATGTCGAGGCAGCATCGACCCCGGACAACCCGATGGCCAGGCTGATCAACATGCTGCGCTTCCTGCCCAATGAAGAGGAACTGGGTGCAGCATTGACCCGGCTCACACCGCATTATGCCGTGCATACGTTCGACATGATCAACCGCGAAGCCGACATGATGCTGGAAGCGGCGCGTGAGTGTACTGGCGTGCCTGCCTACAAGAATCCCGACGGCCGCTGCGTCTGGGCAACGATCAGCCCGCAGGCCGAGTACGGCCGCGACGCGGGTGCTGGCACTACAAGCCGCGACGACGTCCTGAAGACGATGTCGCTTGGCGGCATTGGCGAGATTGGCCAGAACTGGTCGCTTGGCGCCACCATCGGCCGCACAGAGTTCGATTCCAAGATCGGCTTTGATGGAGACCTGCTGTCGGAGACCACCGGTGAGGCCTGGCAGGCCTACGCGCTGGCCAAATATACCAACAAGAATTACTTCGTGGACTTTGCACTCGGTGGCGGCACGGGCTCGTTCAAGGGCGAACGCGACACCCATATCGACCCGGCATTCTACATTCCGGGCGAAACGTTGGCGGGTGATTATCTCGACGAGGTAATGCTGCCTGGCATCGGCAGCAGCGTCACCTACACACAGAAGACCGCGATGTTCGGCGGCTCGGCGCGGTTGGGTTTCACCCGGGAGATGGGCGCGTTCTATCTGCAGCCGACAGTGCAGTTCGACGCGCGCTGGCTGCGTGTCTCAGGCACGGAGGAGGGTTCGGTCGCCGCCTTCAACTTCGATGGCTCGGCCAACACCTACTATTCTGCAACCCCTGCAATCGAGATCGGCACCGACATCGCGCTCAGCGACATTGCCAGCCTTCGCGTCTACGGCAAGGCCGGGGCGGAGTTTTCCAACAAGGAGTGGGAAATCGAAGGTCGCTTCGCGGCGGCGGAGAATCTGCCTGGCAACCCCGCATTGCACTTGACGGAGGCCGTCGATTCGCCGCTCTATCGGGTCGGCGCCGGCCTTGAACTGAATGGCGTCAATGGCGTCGGCATGTCCGTCAGATATAATGGCGCCTTCGGCGAAACGGTTAAACAGAACGCGATCAGCGCGTCTCTCAAGGTCAGCTTCTAGCTGGCCCGAGGCGGAGCCGGGCGGGAGGGGTCTTGATGAGGAAGTTCGCGTATTTCTTGGCGATGCTGGGTGTTGCCTGCACCGTCGGTGTGCCGGCCGTGGCGGCGCAAACCAAGAGCGACAAGGCGGTCGCGGCACCGGCTGCCGCCGATGCGCCGCAGTTGCCCGGTGGCGCGTCGGCACTGTCCGAAACCCACGGCGACTGGACGGTCAATTGCCAGATATCAGGCGCGACCAAAACCTGCAGCCTGTCGCATCAGCAATTCAACAAGCAAAACAATCAGCGCCTGCTGGCGATCGAGCTGTCGAGCAAGACCGGCGAGGATGCCACGGGAACGCTTGCGCTGCCGTTCGGCCTGGCGCTGGCCAAGGGGGTGAGCCTGACCATCGACGATCAGAAGCTGGACGGCAGCCTGGCGTTCAACACCTGCCAGGTCGTCGGCTGTCTGGTGCCGGTGATGTTCGATGCGACTGTCACGCCGCTGCTGAAATCAGGCACCACGCTGAAGATCGACGCTTTCGCGGCAGACACCGGACAAGCGGTGAGCTTTTCCATTCCGCTCAACGGCTTCGCCGGCGCACTTGCCCGAACCGCGGAGCTTTTGACCAATTGATGTGAGCCGCAGGACTTAAAGCGCGCGCCGCCTGAACGCAGTCTCGCGGCAGGGCGGTGCGTCACTGCAGCAGAACATCTTTCAGTCAAACGACGATTGTTTTAAGCCGTTCGGCGATCAGGGCGGCAAGCCGAGCCGCCACTTCGTCCTTGCTCATCTCCGGCCATTCCTCGACACCGGCCTTTGACACGATCCGCACCCGGTTGCGATCGCCGCCCATCACGCCCGAAGAGCCGACGCCGCTTCCCTGCGACACGTCGTTGGCAACGATGAGATCGGCGCCTTTCTTCTTGAGCTTGGCCTCGGCGTTGCGCAGGAGATCCTGTGTCTCGGCGGCGAAGCCGATAACCAGGCCGGGTCGCTGGCTGTGATGGCCGACGCCGGCGAGAATGTCGGGATTCTCGACCATGCGCAGCACCGGCGGCCCTTCGCCCGCGACCTTCTTGATCTTCTCACCGGCCGAGTTCTCGGTGCGCCAGTCGGCCACGGCGGCGACGAACACCGCCGCATCTGCGGGCAAGAGCCGTTCCACCGCGTCGCGCATCTCCTGCGCACGCTCGACGTGAATGGTCTTCACTCCGGGGGGATCGGCGATGCCGACAGGGCCGGAGACGAGGCGCACATCGGCGCCGAGCCTGGCCAGTGCTGCCGCGATGGCATGGCCCTGCTTGCCGGACGAGCGGTTGGCGATGTAGCGCACCGGGTCGATCGGCTCATGGGTCGGGCCGGAGGTGACGATGATCTTGCGCCCCGACAGCGGCCTGGGGCCGACATCGAGCAGCGCCTCGACCGCGGCAACGATCTCCAGCGGCTCGGCCATGCGGCCTTCGCCCGTCTCATTGCTTTCGGCCATCTCGCCCCTTGCCGGACCGACGAAGGTGACGCCGTCCTTCTGCAGCGTCGCGCGGTTGCGGCGGGTGGCCGGATGCGCCCACATTCTGGGATTCATGGCCGGCGCCATCAGCACCGGCTTGTCGGTGGCGACAAGCACGGTGGAGGCCAGATCGTTGGCGTGGCCGTTTGCGAGCTTCGCCATCAGGTCGGCGGTGGCGGGCGCCACCACCAGCAGATCGGCCTCGCGCGACAGCCTGATATGGCCGACATCGTGTTCGTCATTGCGGTCGAACAGCTCGGTGAAAACATGGTCGGCGGAGAGCGCGCCGACCGACAGCGTGGTGACGAATTCCTGCGCGGCCGATGTCATGACCACCCGAACCGCAGCCCCGCGCTCGCGCAGCCGGCGGATCAGATCCAGCGCTTTGTAGGCGGCGATGCCGCCGCCGATGATGAGCAGGATGCGCTTGCCGGAGAGGCTCATGCACCCTCCCAAGGATTGACTATGCTGATACCGCAATCGGAAAAGTCAGCAACATTTCTAGTCACCACCGCAAAGCCCCGCGAGCGAGCAACCGAGGCGATCTGTGCGTCAAATTCGCGTATAGGACGTGCCAGAAATCGTCTGTTCGAAGCAATCTCCGCGTATGCTTCGGCTTCGCGGTCACCGAACGCGAGCACTGGGGTCTTGAGCCATTTGGTGAAAAAGGCCCCGATGACACTACCCAGTGCAGCCTTACGCGTTCCGTCCGGCATGTTCGCAAGCCCAACGAGCAGCTCTGCCTTGGTCATCGCCGTGACATATGAGCGGGTCGCGAGCGAGCTATCCATCCAGGTAGCCACCCCTGCATCCGGCCGTGGTTTGAAGGTTTCCGAGATAACATTCGTATCCAGCACGAACATGGTTAGTCAAATTTCAGTGGCTCGCGCGGAGGGCCGCGCTCCGGCAACTCGACATCGAAACCGCCATGGGGCTCAACCAGCCTACGAATCGCGGCATAGAGTGACTCTCCCCGAGGGTCTTGGTCCACACCGTCCGAAAGAACACTCTTGGCAAGAACGCTACGCGCTTCCTCTTCCATGGAGACTCCCCTCACGGCAGCTCGCTCACGCAGTTTCTGCTTCACGTAGGTGTCGAGATTGCGGATGGTAAGTGTGCTCATGTTTTTGCTCCTTACCTCAACCTAGTCCATGAAAGCGTTGCTTTCAATGATAGCAATGCCGGCACTGCTGTCACCGAGACTCAGATCATCTTCCAGGCGATATAGACCAGCGTCAGCGCGATCACCCAGAGTGCCCAGCGGCCGGAGCGGCTGTAGCGCGCTTCGGCCTTGCCGATGGCGTGGGCAGTGGTCTCGTCGAAGCGCAGGCCATGCTCGGCCATCAGGTCGATCTCGCGCGACAGCCGGTCAGTGCGCGCCGCAAGCTCGGGCACCTGGCGGGCCAGCGTCAGCAGCGCCTTGGCGCCATCGCGCGCATCCATCATCATGCCACGCGGCCCAAGATTGCCTGATATCCAGTCGCCGACCACCGGCTCGGCAGTCTTCCACATGTTGAAGGCCGGGTCGAGCGTGCGCGCCACGCCCTCGACCACCACCATGGTCTTCTGCAGCAGGATCAGTTCGGGCCGCGTCGCCATGTCGAAGAGCTCGGTAACCTCGAACAGCAGCGTCAGAAGCTTGGCCATCGAGATGGTCTCGGCCGGCTGGCCATGGATCGGCTCGCCGATCGCCCGGATCGCCTGCGCGAAGGCCGCGACATTGTGCTGGCGCGGCACATAGCCGGCCTCGAAATGGACCTCAGCGACGCGCAGATAGTCGCGCGTGATGAAGCCGTAGAGGATTTCGGCGAGGAAGCGGCGCTCCTTCTTGCCGAGCCGGCCGGCAATGCCGAGATCGACGGCGACGATGGTGCCGTTCGCCTCGACGAACAAATTGCCCGGATGCATGTCGGCGTGGAAAAATCCGTCGCGCAGCGTGTGGCGCAGGAACGACTGGATCAGGTTGGTGGCGATGGTTTTCAGATCGTGGCCCGCCGCGACCAGTCCGGCAATGTCGTTCATCTTGACGCCGTCGACCCATTCCATGGTCAACACGTCGCGGCCGGTACGCTCCCAGTCGACGGACGGCACGCGAAAGCCGGGGTCGTGCCTGGTGCTTTCACCGAGCTCCGAGAGGGCCGCCGCCTCGAGGCGAAGATCCATCTCGATCTTGGTGGTCTGAGCCAGCGTCTGGGTGACCTCGACCGGCCGCAGCCGGCGGGACGAGGGGATGTATTTCTCCTGCAGGCGAGCGGCAAGGAAATAGCTTTCGAGATCCTGGAAGAAGCGGCGGCGCACGCCGGGCCGGATCACCTTGACCGCCACCTTGGTGGCAACGCCGTCATGCATGGCATCGGCGGCATGGACCTGGGCGATGGAGGCGGCGGCGACCGGATCGCCGAATTGCGCGTAGAGATCGCCGACTTTGCGCCCGAGCGAGGCTTCGATGGCCGCTATGGCTTCGGCCTTCGGAAAGGTGTGCATCTTGTCCTGCAACATGGCGAGATCGAGCGCCATGTCGTTGCCGACGACGTCGGGCCGCGTCGCCAGGAACTGGCCGAGCTTTACATAGGAGGGACCGAGCCGGACGACCGCTTTGGCCAGCCGGTCGCTGCGCTCATAGGCCAGCGCGCGGCGGCGCGTGAACAGCCGTGCCATCCGCCAGCCGAACTTCGGCAGGCCGGACAGTTCCTCACCCGGCAGAGCGGCGACGACACCCTCGCGGACCAGCACCCAGCCGGCCCTTACGAGCCGGAATCCTGCACTGACATTGCTCATGGCAGCGCCAACCCTGCCGGCTCTTTGAACCGGCATAGCACGCGTCGATTGTGAGAAATGCGGTCCGGCCTCAAAGCTTCCAGCCCGAATGAAGTGCTGCAATACCGCCGGAATAGTTGCGGAAGGAAACGCGGTCGAAGCCGGCGCGGGAAATCATCGTCGTGAAGTTCTGCTGGTTGGGAAACCTGGCGATCGATTCGACCAGATAGGAATAGGGCTCGCCGTCGCCGGTGACCATCTTGCCGATCTTTGGAATGGCGTTGAACGACCAGGCTTCATAGGCCTTGTCGAGCAGCGGCATCTCGACCTCGGAAAATTCCAGGCACAGGAAGCGCCCACCGGGCTTCAGCACGCGAAACGCTTCGCCCAAGGCCACCTCGATGCGCGGTACGTTGCGGATGCCGAAAGCGATGGTATAGGCATCGAATGTGGCATCAGGGAAGGGCAGTTCCTCGGCATTGGCCTCGACGAAATCGGTGTTGCCGGACAGGCCCTTCTTTTCGGCCCGGTCGCGGCCGACAGCCAGCATCGAGCCATTGATGTCGAGCACGGTGGCATGGGCATTGCCGTGGCTGGCATCGACGATGCGAAAGGCAATGTCGCCGGTGCCTCCGGCAACGTCGAGCACCTTCCAGCCCGCCCGTTTAGGCGGATTGAGCCAGGTGACCATGGCGTCCTTCCACAGCCGGTGCAGGCCGGCCGACATCAGATCGTTCATCAGGTCGTAGCGGTTGGCGACCTTGTGGAAAACATCGTTGACCAGGGACTGCTTGTCGCCAGCCCCTACACGCTTGAAACCATAGGAGGTTTCCATGCCGCCCGCGGCCGTGGTTCTCTCAACTGACATTTTTTTGATCCGTCATAAAACCGGCGGGACCATAGCCGATCGATGGTGCGGGCGCTATTGTTTAAGGCGCGGTGTTCAGCCGCGCTTCCAGGTGGCGGGTTTTCGAGACCTGGACGGACCGACGGGATGATTGAATGCCTTTGAAAGCGGAACTGCACTGCCACATCGAAGGGGCAGCGGCGCCCGAACTCGTCATCCGCCAGGCGCAGAAATACGGCAAGGACACCTCGCCCTATATCCAGAACGGCTCCTTCGTCTGGCACGATTTCACCTCCTTCCTGGCGGCTTATGATTTTTCCGCCGATCTGTTCCGGACCGAGGAGGACTATGCGCGGCTGGCCGACCACTATCTGACCAGCCTTGCCCGCGACGGCGCCATCTATTCCGAGGTGTTCACCTCGCCGGACCACGCTAAAAAAGCCGGCCTGTCGCCCAAGGCCTATACCGACGCGCTCGGCGAAGGCATGGCCCGCGCCAAGGCCAAGACCGGCATCGAGGGCCGCATGATCGTCACCGGCGTGCGCCATGTCGGCGTCGAGTCGATCGAGCAGGCGGCGCGCTTCGCGGCGCGCTGCGGGCATCCGCTGGTCACCGGTTTCGGCGTTGCCGGCGATGAGCGGGTCGGTGATATGGAGGACTATGTCAGGGCTTTCGAGATCGCTCGCGAAGCCGGGCTCGGCATCACCATCCATGCCGGCGAACTGACGGGCTGGGAGACCGTCCAGGCGGCGCTGGATCACATCCGCCCGTCCCGCATCGGCCATGGCGTGCGCGCCATCGAGAACCCGGACCTCGTCCGGCGCATCGCCGACGAGGGTGTCGTGCTGGAATGCTGCCCCGGTTCCAACATCGCGCTCAAGGTGTTCGACAGTTTCGCCGATCATCCGTTTCCGGCCCTGCAGGCGGCAGGCTGCAAGGTGACGCTCAATTCCGACGATCCGCCCTATTTCTGGACCTCGCTCAAGCGTGAATACGATATCGCTACCGAGCATTTCTCGATGAACGACAAGGCGCTGACCGCCGTCACCAGAACGGCCATCGAGGCCGCTTTCGTCGATAGAAAGACAAAGACGGCACTTCTTGCCCGGTTGAACAGCGCGGCACGCTGATTTCCGCCGACAAAGCTGTGGTCGGTGCGGGCCAAGCGGTTCCTTGGCCGGCGCATTGCCGCTAGGGTTCGCCCAGGCAGCTTGAAGCGCGGCGCGTCCGAAAGGGCGATGCGCGCATTTTCGGGCGCAGGCATCAGGAGAACACCATGCAGGGCGTCACCGTCGTCGACCACCCGCTTGTCCAGCACAAGCTGACCATCATGCGCAAGAAGGAAACCTCGACGGCGGGCTTCCGCCGGCTGCTGCGCGAAATCTCGCTGCTGCTCGGCTACGAGGTCACCCGCAATCTCGAACTGACGACGACGACCATCGAAACGCCGATGGAAACGATGGAAGCGCCGACGCTCGAGGGCAAGAAACTGGTCTTTGCCTCGGTGCTGCGCGCCGGCAACGGCTTGCTGGAAGGCCTGCTCGACCTGGTACCGGCGGCGCGCGTCGCCCATGTCGGTCTCTACCGCGATCACGAAACGCTGGAGGCGGTCGAATATTTCTTCAAGGCGCCGAGCGACCTCGCCGACCGGCTGGTGATCGTCGTCGATCCGATGCTGGCCACCGCCAATTCGGCGATCGCGGCGATCGACAAGCTGAAAGAGCGCGGCGCCACCAACATCCGTTTCCTTTGCCTGCTGGCGGCGCCCGAAGGCATCGAGCGCTTCATCAAGGCGCATCCGGACGTTCCCGTCTTCACCGCTTCGATCGACCGCCAGCTCAACGAGAAGGGCTACATCATGCCCGGCCTCGGCGACGCCGGCGACCGCATGTACGGGACCAAGTAATACCAGACCAAGTCGCCTGGTACGATTTACCAAATATTTACGCAAAGGCGCGGTTTGGGCGCGCGTTAAAGCGGCAAACACCATCCGGGCTTAACGATCGGCTGTCACTACAGCGCCGCGCGTCCTTTCGGACGCGCAAAGGACGCTGTAGCACTTTGATTTTGTGCATGAGCCTTTCCGAAAATCGTTCCCGATTTTCGGGGTCATGCGGCGAGGCCGATCCATGCTGCGCAAACTTCTGATCCTCGCCGTTTTCGCCGGTACATCGGCATCGATACCGATTGTGTATCAGTCGAATCCGCAACTCGTCGAAAACCTGCTGAGGTCGGCGGTGCCGGGCAAACAAGCGGTCGAAGCCCAGCCGAACGTCAATCTGGCATCGGTGCCCAACAAGCCCGCGGCACCGCTGCCGATGGGCCGCAAGGTCCTCGTCGCGGCAGACGAACGCGGGCATTTTTCGTCACCCTTCAAGCTCAACGGACGTCAGGTCGACGGCATGATCGACACCGGCGCCACATTGGTCGCCATCAACATTTCGACGGCACGCAGGATCGGCCTGTCGCTGAACGCTTCCGACTTCAACCGCGAGGTCAACACCGCCAACGGCACCATCAAGGCGGCCGTGGCCATGATCGACCGCCTGCAGATCGGCAGCATCACCGTCAATGACGTCCAGACCATCGTGCTCGACGACAGGGCGCTGCGCACCAATCTGATCGGCATGAGCTTCCTCAACCGGCTCGACAAATACCAGGTCGAGAACGGCACGCTGCTGCTCGTCCAGTAAGGCTATTCGTTTTCCAATTTCCCAAGGGAAAGCGCTATGCGCTTTCTCCCGGGGAGAACCGTTTCACACTTTTCCTGGAATTGCTCTAGCCGCGCGGCAGAATCCGCCGGATGACCGACTTGTCGGCGGGCGGCTTCGAGGCGCCGACCATATAGGCCGAAAGCACGGTTGCCGCGGCGGTCTCGGCATCGGCCGATGAGCGGGCATGGATCAGCGCCAGCGGCTCGCCGATCCCAACCTCCGCACCGACCGGCAATAGTCTGGTGATGCCGACCGCAGGGTCGATCTGGTCGTCCGGCCGCGTGCGTCCAGCTCCCAGGCCGACCACGGCGAGCCCGATATCGCGGGTGGCGATGCCGGTGACGAAGCCATTTGCGGTCGCCTTGACGGCAAGTTCGGTCGCCGCCGCAGGCAGATATTTTTCCGGTTTCTCGATGAAATCGGCGGGGCCGCCAAGCGCGGCCACCATGCGTGCGAAAGTGGCGGCGGCGCGGCCGCTGGCGAGCGTCTCGGTGGCGCGCCGCATGCCATCCTGGTTGGACGACACCAGCCCGGCCGACTGCAGCATTTCGGCGGCCAGCGCCAGCGTCACATCTTCGAGCCGACGGTCACGATACCGGCCGGTGAGGAAATCGACGGCGTTGCGCACCTCGACTGCGTTGCCGGCGGCCGACGCCAGCGGCTCGTTCATGCCGGTGATCAACGCCGAGGCCTTCAGTCCGGCGCCGTTGGCGATCTCAACCAGGCTGTTGGCGAGTGCGGTGGCGTCGCGCGATTTTTCCATGAAGGCGCCGTTGCCGACCTTGACGTCGAGCACCAGCGATTGCAGCCCGGCCGCCAGCTTCTTCGACAGGATCGAAGCGGTGATCAGCGGCACCGATTCGACCGTGCCGGAGACGTCGCGGATCGCATAGAGTCGTCGATCGGCGGGCGCGAGGTCGGCGGTCTGGCCGATGATGGCACAGCCTGTTTCGAGCACCGCCTTGCGAAACAGCGCGACATCGGGCTGGCTGATGTAGCCCGGGATGGCATCCATCTTGTCCAGCGTACCGCCGGTGTGGCCAAGGCCACGGCCCGAGATCATCGGCACATAGGCGCCGCAGGCGGCGACGATCGGCGCCAGCATCAGCGAGACATTGTCACCGACGCCGCCGGTCGAATGCTTGTCGGTGACCGGGCCTGGCAGGTCCGACCAGTCGAGCACATCGCCGGAATCGCGCATCGCCAGCGTCAGCGCCACGGCCTCGTCGCGGTTCATGCCGTTGAAGAACACCGCCATGGCGAAGGCGCCGGCCTGGCCGTCGGTAACGGCGCCTGACGTCACGCCCGCGACGAAGCCGGCGATCTCCTCCTCCGACAGCCTGAGGCCATCGCGCTTGCGGCGGATGATTTCCTGGGGAAGCATCAGATCTCCAGCAGTCCGTCGCGGAACACGCGCTGCAGGATCGTCGCCAGCCGCGCGCCGCCGACCGGCGCCATGTCCTTGGTCTCCTGGTGCGAAAGCTCGGCCCCGGTCATGCCGGCCGCCAGATTGGTGATGACCGAACAGGCGGCGACGCGCAGTCCGAGGAAGCGGGCGAGAATGACCTCCGGTACGGTCGACATGCCGACCGCATTGGCGCCCATGATGCGCGCCATGCGGATTTCGGCCGGCGTTTCGAAGCATGGGCCGGAGAACCACATATAGACGCCCTTGTGCAGGGTGGTGCCGGTCGCTTTTGCCGCCCGCTCGATGGCCTGGCGGATGCCGGCATCATAGGCTTCGGTCAGGCCGACGAAACGCCGGTCGCTTGGTTCGCCGATCAGCGGGTTGGTGCCCGAGAAATTGATGTGGTCCGATATCAGCATCACCGAGCCCGGCGGCATGTCCGGATCGACCGAGCCGGCGGCATTGGTGAGGATCAGTTTCGTGATGCCGATGCCGGCAAGCACTTCCAGCACCGGCCGCATCGCCGCGGCGTTGCCGTGCTCATAGTAATGGGCACGGCCCGACAACAGCAGCACCGGCACGCCGGCAAACAGCCCTGCCACCACTTCGCCGGCGTGCCCGGTGACACCGCTTCTGGGAAAGCCGGGCAGGTCGGCATAGGAGATGCGGATCGGGTCCTCGATCTGGTCGACCAGACCGCCGAGGCCCGAGCCGAGCACCAGTGCCGTGGCCGGCGCCAGGCCGTCCAGCCTTTCGACGAGATGATCCAGGGCTTTTTCCGTCATCGTTGCCAGCTGTTCATTTGAGCCTGTTGCTCATTTCAAAATATCGCCGCGGAAGCCGTAAGGCAGCATGTCGCCCATGGTCACGGTTTCGGCCACACCCGCATTGTCGCAGAGATAGAGCTTTGTTTCCGGCCGGCAGAATTCGGCAAGCCGCTGGCGGCAGCCGCCGCAAGGCGAGCATTTGGCCATGCGTTCGGCAAGCACGGCGATTTCCACGATCTTGCCGCCGCCGCCCATAATGTAGTGGCCGAGCGCCGTGGTCTCGGCGCACCAGCCTTCCGGATAGGAGGCGACTTCGATGTTGGCGCCGGTAAAGACGCGACCGTCCTCGGTGCGCAAGGCAGCGCCGACCGGAAACTTAGAATAGGGCGCGTAGGCCTTGGCCATGGCGGCCTTGGCGGCCTCGAACAGATCATGCGACATTCAGCGTTCTCTCCGATGATCGTGTTCAAAACCCGGCGCAAAGCCGACCCGTCGCTCAACGTTCCTTGACATAAGGCACGCCGCCGGCGCGTGGCGGGATTGCCTTGCCGATGAAGCCGGCGAGAAGGATGACGGTGAGGATGTAGGGCAACGCCTGCATGAACTGCGCCGGCACCTTGCCGATGATGGGCAGCGGGGATCCCTGCAGGCGGATCGACGCCGCGTCCAGGAAGCCAAACAGCAGGCAGGCGAACATGGCGTTGACCGGCTTCCACTTGGCGAAGATCAAGGCTGCCAGCGCGATATAGCCCTTGCCGGCAGTCATGTCCTTCACGAAGCCGCCATTTTGCACCATCGACAGGTAGGCGCCGGCAATGCCGGTGAGGATGCCGGTGCAGATCAGCGCCCGGTAGCGCAGCCAGGCGACCGAGATGCCGGCGGTGTCGACGGCGGCCGGGTTCTCGCCGACGGCGCGAAGTCGCAGGCCGAAGCGGGTGCGAAACAGCACCCACCAGGTGAACGGCACCATCAGGAAGGCAAGATAGACCAGGATCGAGTGGCCCGACAGGAGTTCGGCATAGATCGGTCCGATGATCGGCACGTCGCGGATGGCCTCGGCGCCCGGCAAGGTGATGGCCTCGAAGCGCTCGCCCGGTTGCAGCGCCGGCGTGCGCCCGCCCTGCTGGAACCAGGCCTGGCCGAGGATGATGGTCGAGCCGGCGGCGATGAAATTGATCGCCACGCCGGAGACGATCTGGTTGCCGCGATGAGTGATCGAGGCAAAGCCGTGGATCATGGCGAAGGCGACCGAGATCACGACCGCCATGCCGAGGCCGAGAAAGGCCGAATGGAACACGGAAGCTGCGGCCGCTCCGGCGAAGGCGCCGACAAGCATCTTGCCTTCGAGGCCGATGTCGAAGATGCCGGCGCGTTCCGAATAGAGCCCGGCGAGGCAAGCAAGCAGCAGCGGCACCGAGAGGCGGATGGTGGAGTCCAGTGTCTGGATGATCGCGTTGAACACATCCATCTCAGGCACCTTTCCCCTTGACCGCTTCCATGCCGACCGATCGCGGACTGAACGAGGCAAACAGCGCCTGGATGTAGGGCCGGAACATGTGCTCGAGGGCACCGGCAAACAGGATCACCAGGCCTTGAATGATGACGATCATGTCGCGGCTGATTGCCGGCATCTCGAAGGCGAGTTCGGCGCCGCCTTGGTAGAGCATGCCGAACAGGACCGCCGCCAATACGATGCCGACAGGGTGCAGGCGGCCCATCAGTGCCACGGCGATGCCGACGAAGCCGGCGCCGGAAACGAAGTCGATGGCGACATTGTGCTGATCGCCCATCACCGGATTGAGCGCCATCATGCCGGCCAGTGCGCCCGAGATCATCATGGCGGTGATGATGATGCGGGTTTCGGAAATGCCGGCATAGCGTGCCGCCTTCGGGCTGTGACCGTAGGTGCGCATCTCGTAGCCGAGCTTGGTGCGCCAGATCAGCAGCCAGACCAGGAAGGCCATGACCAGCGCCAGCAGGAAGGTGACGTTGAGCGGCGCCGAACGGATCTTGGCGCCGAACAGCTCGATGATCCAGTTGAGTTTGGGCAGTTCCGCGCCGGCGAGGAAGTTGCGCGTCTGCGGCGCTTGCGAGGCGGCTGGCTTCAACGGGCCGACCAGCAGGTAAACCATGATCGAGGCGGCGATGAAGTTGAACATGATGGTGGTGATGACGATGTGCGAGCCACGCTTGGCCTGCAGATAGGCCGGGATAAGCGCCCACAATGCGCCCACCGCCGCCGCAGCAATGATCGCCAGCGGGAAGGTCAGCCACCATGGCAGTGTGCTGTCGAAGCTCAGGCAGACGATGGCGATGCCAAGGCCGGCGATGTAGGCCTGCCCCTCGGTGCCGATGTTGAACAGGCCGCAATGCGCGGCCACCGCCACCGAAAGCCCGGTGAAGATGAAGGTGGTGGCATAAAACAGGGTGAAGGCGATGCCTGTGCCTTTGCCGAAGGCGCCTTCGACCAGGATGACGGCGGCGCGCAACGGATTCTCGCCGACCAGAAGCACGACGAAGCCGGCGACGACGAAGGCGACGAACAGATTGATCAGCGGGATCAGGCCATAGTCGGCCCAGGCCGGCAGTTTGGCGTAAGGCGTGCTCAAAGTGCTGCCTCCTGGTGCTCGATGCCGGCCATCAGCAGGCCGAGCTCGCCCTCGGTCGCTTCGGAGCCGCGCTCGCCGACGATGCGGCCGGCAAACATCACCAGGATACGGTCGGACAGCGAACGGATCTCGTCCAGCTCGACCGACACCACCAGCACCGCCTTGCCCTGGTCGCGCATGGCGATCAGGCGCTTGTGGATGAACTCGATGGCGCCGACATCGACGCCGCGTGTCGGCTGGCCGACGATCAGCACGCCCGGGTCCTGTTCCATCTCCCGTGCCAGCACGATCTTCTGCTGGTTGCCGCCGGAGAAATTGGCGGTCTTCAGCCGGCAGTCGGCCGGGCGGATGTCGTATTTGGCGATCTTGTCCCTGGCATCGTTGCGGATGGCATCGATGTTGAGGAACGGCCCCTTCAAATAGCGGGGATCATCGTGATAGCCGAGGATCGAATTCTCGTTCTCCTCGAAGGCCAGCACCAGCCCGACGTGATGGCGGTCCTCCGGCACATGCGCCAGGCCACGGTCGCGCAACTCTCCGGGGTCGGCGGCACCGGTCAGGTCGATCGGCTTGCCATCCAGCATGACCGAGCCGGAAACGGCACGCCTGATGCCGGAAATCGCCTCGAGCAGTTCGGATTGTCCGTTGCCGGCGACCCCGGCGATGCCGACGATCTCGCCGGCCCTGATATCGAAGGAGATGTCGTCGACCATGGTGACGCCGCGCGTATCCCTGACCGTCAGGTTCTTGACTGCGAGCTTGACGGCGCCGGCCTCTGCCTCGCCCTTCTCGACCCGCAAGAGCACGCGCCGGCCGACCATCAGCTCGGCCAGTTCCTCGACAGTCGTCTTCCTGGTCTCGCGCGTCGCCACCATCGTGCCCTGGCGCATGACCGACACCGTGTCGGTGATGGCCATGATCTCGCGCAGTTTGTGGGTGATCAGCACCACCGTCTTGCCCTGGTCCTTCAACTGCCGAAGGATGCGGAACAGATGGTCGGCCTCGGCCGGCGTCAAAACGCCCGTCGGTTCGTCGAGGATCAGGATCTCGGCGCCGCGATAGAGCGCCTTCAGGATCTCGACACGCTGCTGCAGGCCGACCGGCAGTTCCTCGATGATTGCATCGGGATCGACTTCCAGCCCGTATTCACGCTCCAGCCGCTCCAGTTCGGAGCGCGCCTTGGCGATGCTCTTCTTCAAGAGCGCATCGCTTTCGGCGCCGAGGATGACGTTCTCCAGCACCGTGAAATTGTCGACCAGCATGAAGTGCTGATGCACCATGCCGATGCCGAGCGCGATGGCGTCATTGGGGGTCTTGATCGAAGCCGGCTGGCCGCCAACGCGGATCTCGCCGCTGTCGGCCTGGTAGAAGCCGTAGAGGATCGACATCAGCGTCGACTTGCCAGCGCCGTTCTCGCCGACAATGCCGTGGATCGTGCCGCGACCGATCTCAAGATTGATGTCCCGGTTGGCGCGCACCGCACCAAAACTCTTGTTGATGCCGATCAACTCGATTGCGGCTTGCGCCATGCAGCCTGTCCCACTCTTATTTTTTTATCGCTTGGTCAAAACGCCTAGCATGACGCTCCGCCCGTGCCAATTGGCGGAGCAGGTTCACTCTCGACAAATCCCGGTGCGCTTGTCAATTTGCAACGTGGCCGGGGCCTTCACATTCGCTAGTATGACGGAGCCGAAATTCGCATTGCGGCGCAAGACATCGCGGTGAAGACTGGGGAATTCACATGACCATACCCGCCGACCGGCTGACGACGCTGGAAATCCGCGCCGCCGAGCAGGAGAAGACCATCGAGGAACTGTCCGGCCAGATCGCCGAGCAGTGGAAAGTGATCGAGCGCATGCAGCGCAAGCTCGACGCGCTGACGGATCGCTTCCTGGCGCTGGAGGAGCAGACGGGAGATGAAGTGCCTGTAACCAAGCCGCCGCACTGGTGAGGAAAAAGGGAAGGGCGCACGCCATGGCCAGTGAAAGCGATCGCATTGCACGGGCCAGCGACTATGTGCGTGGCCTGATGAACGATGCGGAGCGCGAACGGGCCGAACGTGATCTGGAGATCGACCCGGCCTTCCGCGACGAGGTCGTGCGACTTGCCGAGCGCATGCACGTCTTCGACCGTGCCGAACCGGGGGATGGCGAAGAGCGCTGGAAGCAGATCACGCAGCGCATTGGCGAGCTGCCGCAGATGCGTAGTTCTGGCCTGAGCGACGCCAGGCCGCCAACCGTGATCCGAAGCCTGTCGCAGCGGCCATACGGCGTCGGCGTCCACGCGCTGGGCGGCCGGCGTGGATTTGTGGTTGCCGCCGGACTGATGGTGGCGTTCGCGCTCGGTTGTCTCGTCGCGAAGCTGCTATAGGCGAGGCCGGCGAGACATCAGAGCCATCGTCTCGCCGTCCGAACTGCATATCTCAACGATGTTCCAGCCGAGGGCCGCGTAGAAACCACGCGCATCCCATGTGTAGAGATAGAGCATCTCGACGCCCCGTGACGCCGCATGGGCTTCCGTTGCCTTGACCAGCGCGGTGGCGATGCCTCGGCGTCGATACCTTGCATCGACAACCAACCCGGCCAGCCATGGCGTCAGATCATGCGCGGGCTCCAGTTCGTGGCGGACCAGCAGGCATGTCCCGACCGGGGTGTCGCCGATCCGGGCCACGAATGCCGCCTCGAAACCGTCACCGGCGATCAAGTCGCGAAGCCCTGCCGCATCTTCCCCGAGAGTCCTTCCGGTTCCCTCGAAAAAGGCAGACAGGCGCAGTTGCGCGACCGCTGCTACGTCGTGCTCGCCCATGGGTCCGATCGTCGGCTGCATCTGTATCTCGAAACGGTGTCCGGCACGGAGCGAAGGTTTCGGTCGATCCGGTAAAGGCAAAACCGCCGGGCTGGCGCCCGGCGGTTTGCAGATCATGGCTGTATGTTCGTGCCGCTCAATAGGGGCAGGCGTTGTCAGTCGTATAGTCGTGTACTTCGACCTTGCCGGCAATGATGTCGGCCTTGGCCTTTTCGACGGCCGCCTTCATCTCGTCCGTCACCAGCGCCTTGTTGTTGTCGTCCATGGCGTAGTCGACGCCGCCTTCCTTGAGGCCCAGATTCTCGACGCCGCCCTTGAAGGTGCCGTTCTTGCCGTCCATGAAGGCGGTGTAGACGGCGACGTCGACGCGCTTCAGCATCGAGGTCAGCACCTTGCCGGGCTGCAGGCCGTTCTGGTTGGAATCGACGCCGATGCCAAGCTTGCCGGCATCTGCCGCCGCCTGCAGCACGCCGACGCCGGTACCGCCTGCCGCGGCGTAGACCACGTCGGAGCCCTGGTCGATCTGCGTCTTGGCGATCTCGCCGCCCTTGGCCGGATCGTTCCAGGCAGCCGGCGTGTCACCCGTCATGTTCTGGATGACATCGGTCGCGCCGGCCGATTTGGCACCGCCGACATAGCCGCATTCGAACTTGCGGATCAGCGGGATGTCCATGCCGCCGACGAAGGAGACCTTCTTCGACTTCGAGGCCATCGCCGCCATGATGCCGACGAGATAGGAGCCTTCGTTTTCCTTGAATACCAGCGAGCGGACATTGGGCATGTCGACGGCGTCGTCGATGATGGCGAAGTTGAGATCGGGATATTCGGCCGCGACCTTCTTCAGCGCATCCTCCCAGGCGAAGCCGGCCATGACGATCGGGTTGTGGCCGTCCTCGGCGAAGCGGCGCAGCGCCTGCTCACGCTGCGAGGCGTTGGAGACCTCGAATTCGACGTAGGCCGTGCCGGTTTCCGTCTTGAATTTCTCGGCGCCGTGATAGGCAGCCTCGTTGAAGGATTTATCGAATTTGCCGCCGAGATCATAGAGGATGGCCGGTTGGACATCCGCGGCGAAAGCCGGAAGAACCATTGCGGTTGCGGCCAGGAGGCCGAGAACGATACGTTTCATGTGATCCACACCCTGTCGGTTATTTTTTCCGTTACGCACCGCATGCCGGCCCGGTTCTCCGGCAGGCATGCGACGTCAGCCAGGAGTGTATTCCCTCCCGCTCGGCGGCAATCTGGCATGGCCCGAAACAAAATTCACGCGGAATTTTGACCTTTTGGAAAAGCTTGGTGCGGGCAAGCCGCACCGCAGCTTGTGTCAGGCGGAGGCGGCGGCAGGGATGGCGCAAGCGACACCGGCGCCTTTGAGGTTGCACGTGCCGTAAGGGTTCTTCGCCAGATATTGCTGGTGATCGGCTTCGGCGAAGTAGAATTCGGCCGCCGGGGCGATCTCGGTGGTGATCCTGCCGTGGCCGGCACCACGCAGCGAGGTCTCATACGCATCGCGCGAGGCGCTCGCCGCCAACAGTTGCGCCTCGTCGCTCGTGTAGATCGCTGAACGATAGGCGGTGCCGACATCATTGCCCTGGCGCATGCCCTGCGTGGGATCGTGGCTTTCCCAGAACAGCTTCAGAAGCCCAGCATAGGAGACGATCCCGGGGTCATGGACCACCAGCACCGCTTCGGCATGACCGGTTAGCCCGGTGCAGGTCTCCTGATAGGTCGGATTGGGCGTGAAGCCGCCGGCATAGCCGGCCGCGGTGACCCAGACGCCTTCGATCTGCCAGAACAGCCGCTCCGCAGCCCAGAAGCAGCCGAGCCCGAACATGGCCGTCTCCAGCCCCTCGGGATAAGGACCCTTGAGCGGTCTTTTCAAGACCTTGTGCCTGGATGCGGTCGGGATCGCCCTGGCGCGGCCCGGCAGGGCCTCGGAGGGCTTCGGCAGATTGAGCTTCTTGTTCAGCATGTCGCTGAGAAAGAACATGCGCGGGTTTCCCTCTCTTCGCGGAAAGCGGATCAGTTTGCGACGAACTGTCCGGCGCGACGTTGCCGCCTGTAGCCTATCGCATAGAGCAGGAAAGCCAGCACCGCGAACACGGCGAAGCCCGGCTGGTTCAGCACCCAGGCGATGGCGCCATCCCACAGCAGCGGGCTGGTCTTGGTTCGGATGAAGGTCTCGAAGGCGGCCCGCGTGTCGGGCGAGACCGCCAGCCAACTGCTGTTGAGCGGGGTCAGCACCAGCACGGAGGCCGCCACTGTGCGTGTCGCGTCGAGCACCGCCATGATGACGGAAATCGACAGCGCGATCATTGCGGCAAGACGAAAGACGAAGCGAAACATCAGAATCCTCCTCCGGGCTGGTCCTCTCCCGAGGGGCTTTTCAGAGATAGAATGCGCATGGCTGGATCGCAATCGCCATACGCGAATTTGCAGACTCCAAACTCAGGTCAACGGGAGGGCCGGACGACAGTCGGTCGGGTCGCTTTTCATTGACATGTGAGGGCAGCTATGCTAATAATTTCGGTATGGCGTTGACTTGCGCCGATGACCCGCCGCACAGGCGGGTTTTTGCGTTTGGTGGCCGCAAACCGACTTGCCGGCGAAGTCTTCAAAGACCGTGTGAACCCGGATTTGTTGCCCGCGCGAATTATGCGGCCGGCTTCCTTTTGTGCCGGTGGACACGCCAGACAGCAAAAACGCCGCCGCCGATGGCGCCGATCACCAGACCGGCCAGGCCGGTGAACACGGCGAAATAGCCGCAGGCGCCCTCGAAACAGCTCATCTCGGTGGCATCGGCGATCACCGAGCCGATGGCGAATCCGCCCACGGCGCCGATGACCGCGCCCAGGACGATGCCGAGCAGCGCGGCGATGACCGAGACGAAGGCCGATGGGCTCTCGGTTTTCGGATTGACATAAACGGCATCGGCTTCGGATCCATGGCGCAACAGATAGATGCAGAGCGCGCCGATGGCGATTTCGGCGCCGGTGATGACAAGCGCCTGGCCCGAGAAGACGAATCCCGGCACCGTAGGGGCATAGGCATGGATGACCAGCAGCCCGACGATTATGGCAATCTGCCAGATCGTGAACTGGCGCGGGAAGCGGGCCGAGCGGCCGAAGGCGAGGCCGAGCAGGTAAAGCCCCCATAGGATGGTGACGATGTCGACGACGAGCCCGCCATAGATAAGGTAAAGCATGCTGTCTGGCAGGCCGGTGGCGCCGACCGCGGGCCAGACGGAGATCAGGCCGTAGACCGACCACGCCATGACGAAGACAAGCCAGCCCACCGGCACGAAGGACAGCCCGCTGTCCGGCCGCCTGACTGGCGTCTGTCCATTGCTCGATGTCATGTCCGCACAATGCCCTCGCAAAGCCTCGGCACCCGACAGGCAACTCCGGGGGAAGTCAAGGGCGGCCGTCCCTGCGGTCCTGCCTGTGCACACCATTGCAGCGGCGGCGGCCGCAAAAACGGGCATGCCGGCGGCCTCGTGAAAGACTGTGTGGCCGGCAAAGCGAATAGACTGCCGTTATGGCTTGGCATTCGCCGTCGGATCGACTAGATGAGCCCCGCGCCTGTTGCTTCGACGGCTCAGGTGCAGGGGAAGGCGTTTGCTGGTTGGCGACGCCGATGGCGAAAGTTCCGTCTTGCCCCAAGGGAGGTGCATCTCCCCAACCCGCGCGGCAAAACCGGCCGACGCGACATGCATGGACGGAGAGGTGGCCGAGTGGTTGAAGGCGCACGCCTGGAAAGTGTGTTTACGGGAGACCGTAACGCGGGTTCGAATCCCGCTCTCTCCGCCATCCTGCTTCGCTCTACGAGCTTCGCAGGACAAGCCCGAGCCTTTGCGCGAAGCAGGGCGGTAAACATCCCGCCGCGCTCTGCCCTTGAAACCTGCCAATCACAGGAGATGGCATGCCGAACGATGTAATCGTGCGCGACAGCAATGGCGCTCAATTGAATGACGGCGATTCCGTCACGCTGATCAAGGACCTCAAAGTCAAAGGCACTTCGGAAACGATCAAGCGCGGCACGTTGGTGAAGGCTATCCGCCTGAACGGCAATCCCGGCGAGATCGAATGCAACACCAAGCAAGTGAAAGGCCTGGTGCTCAAGACCGAGTTCGTGAAGAAGGCGTGAGCGTCAGGGCGGCAAGCGATCTCGATGGCTCCCTCGGGATTTTGGAGAGCCTGCCGTCGCCAAGTGGAAGCGGAGCCGTTGAGCGTCCGGCACGCGATCGTTGCGCTGCGAAATTGATAATTTCGCCGACCAGGCACAATCAAAAAACCGCCAAGACCCAAACCTGGAACCTCCGGCCTCATTGCGCGTTTCACGGCGTCCCGTTCGCGGATCCGCCCGGATATCTCTCCAAGCGCGCAAAAAAACCAGGAGCCCGCTTCATGCACGACAAGCTGTTTCATTCCCCGGTCGCACTCTCGGTCGGCCTTGGCTTCAAACGCGAGATTGCGTCGCTGGCGGAAATGCACGACTTCCTCACCAATTGGACGACCTCCCGCCGCGGCCCGCTCTACCGCAACGCGGTGGAAGCATGTGAACTCGCCATCCCAGGCTATGTGACCATCGAGCAGGCCCGCCACGCGCTCGTCCAGTTTGCGCAAGCTTCTTGTATCCTGTGGCCGGACCTCGAGCCGGTGGCGGGCGTGCACGCCGTTGCGCGTGGCTATGGCGGCTACGCCGCCTGAAGATCGATGCCCTCCGTGGCGGCTAAAGCCACACCACCATAGAAGGCCCGGCTGGCCCCAGCCGGGCTTTCCCGTTTCCGGCAGCTCGCAAGCAAATCGCAATCCTGTGGCCGGCCGCCTGCCTTGCGCGACAATCCCTGCGTGGAGTGTTTGGGAAGAGCCCGCGCAAAAATCTTTATGAAATTCCTATTTCTTTCCACTGCGCCCCGTCTCGAACCTTTATGGCGATCGGGTCCATATTCCCTTCAGAAAACACATTCGGTTTCGTCGCCAAAGATGCGACGGGACACTTTCGAGATATTGCGAACTCTCCTGTCAAATTCGCAAAGTACAAAAGAACAAAAGGAATAACACAATGGATATATCCGTTATCGGGATCGGAATTTTGTTCTTCACCCTTTGTTTCGCCTACATCAAAGCTTGCGACGCGCTCTAGAGCGAGGCTGAGAAAATGATCGTCGACTATATTCTCGGTGGCGGCGTGACGCTGTTCCTGCTCGCCTACCTGACCTACGCGCTCGTTCGTCCAGAACGCTTCTGAAGGCACGGAAAGCCACAGCCATGACACTGAACGGTTGGATACAGATCCTGGTCTATTGCGGGATCGTGATATTGCTGGTGAAGCCGCTCGGCGGCTACATGCACCGCGTCTTCGACGGCGACCGGACGCTGCTCTCGCCCCTCTTCGGCCCGCTCGAGCGCGGGCTGTACCGTGTTTGCGGAACCAGCGAACGGGAGGAACAGCACTGGACCACCTACGCGGTCGCCCTGCTGCTCTTCAACCTCGCCGGCTTCCTGGTGCTCTACGCCCTGCAGCGCCTGCAGGGCAGCCTGCCCTACAACCCGGCCGGCATGACAGCGGTCGAGCCTGGGCTCGCCTTCAACACCGCCGCCAGCTTCATGACCAACACCAACTGGCAGAACTATGGTGGCGAGAGCACGATGTCCTATCTCGTGCAGATGGCCGGGCTGACGGTGCAGAACTTCGTTTCGGCGGCCACGGGCATTGCCATCGCCATCGCGCTGATCCGCGGCTTTGCCCGGGCTTCGGGCAAGTCGATCGGCAATTTCTGGGTCGATATGACCCGCTCCACACTCTATCTGCTGCTGCCGTTCTGCGTCGTGCTGACGCTGGCCTATGTCTGGCTCGGCATGCCGCAGACGCTGGGCGCCTATGTCAACGCCACGACGCTCGAAGGCGCGCAGCAGACCATCGCCGTCGGCCCGGTCGCTTCGCAGGTGGCCATCAAGATGCTCGGCACCAATGGCGGCGGCTTCTTCAACGCCAATGCCGCGCACCCGTTCGAGAACCCCGACGCGATCTCCAACCTGATCCAGATGGTGTCGATCTTCGCCATCGGCGCCGCCTTGACCAATGTCTTCGGCCGCATGATCGGCAACCAGCGCCAGGGCTGGGCGATCCTCTCGGCCATGGGCGTCATGTTCATCGCCGGTGTCGCCATCTGCTACTGGGCGGAAGCCGCCGGCAACCCGCTGGTGCATGCGCTGGGCATCGACGGCGGCAACATGGAGGGCAAGGAGACACGTTTCGGCATCGCCTTGTCGGCGCTGTTTGCCGTCATCACCACGGCCGCTTCCTGCGGCGCTGTCAACGCCATGCACGGCTCGTTCACGGCGCTCGGCGGCATGATCCCGATCATCAACATGCAGCTTGGCGAAGTCATCGTCGGCGGTGTCGGCGCGGGCCTCTATGGCATCCTGATGTACATCGTCGTCGCCGTCTTCGTCGCCGGCCTGATGGTCGGTCGCACGCCCGAGTATCTCGGCAAGAAGATCGAGGCCAAGGAGGTCAAGATGGCGATGCTGGCCATACTGTGCCTGCCGCTGGCGATGCTGATCTTCACGGCCATCGCCGTCGTGCTGCCGACCGGCGTGGCGTCGATGGGCAATGCCGGCCCGCACGGCTTCTCGGAGGTCCTCTATGCCTACACGTCGGCGGCGGCCAACAACGGGTCCGCCTTTGGCGGCCTCAGCGGCAACACGCCCTGGTACAACATCACCATCGGCATCGGCATGCTGATGGGCCGCTTCCTGGTCATCATCCCGGCGCTGGCCATTGCCGGCTCGCTGGTGGCGAAGAAAACGGTTCCGGCCTCCGCCGGCACCTTCCCGACCGACGGCCCGCTGTTCGTCGGGCTGCTGGTCGGCGTCATCCTGATCGTCGGTGGCCTCACCTTCTTTCCCGCGCTCGCCGTCGGGCCGATCATCGAGCACCTGGCGATGGCTCACGGGCAGACCTTCTGAGGCCGCCATGTCGTGGTTCAATGCCATGCGCCGCAAGGTCGCCCACAGGGACGATCACGGAAAGGAGGAGGGACCTCCTCCTTTCCCGACCCTGTCGACGTTTCTCGGCCTTGCGGCAGTCATGCTCGTCCTCTGGCTGCTGGCCTACGGGCCGCCCCATCTCTTTTCGGCATCCGATCATCCGGTGCCGTCCAACAACACCGAAGCCGGAGCTCCAAAATGAGCAACTCGAAATCAGCCAGCATCATGGATGCCAGCATCCTGGTTCCCGCCATCGGCGGCGCCTTCCGCAAACTCGACCCGCGCACGCTGGCCAGGAACCCGGTGATGTTCGTCGTTGCCGTCGTCTCGGCGCTCACCACCGTGCTGTTCGTCAAGGACCTGGTCTCCGGCGGCGGCAATCCCGGCTTCACGCTGCAGATCATCATCTGGCTTTGGTTCACCGTGCTGTTCGCCAACTTCGCCGAAGCGGTCGCAGAAGGCCGCGGCAAGGCGCAGGCGGATTCGCTGCGCAAGGCACGCACCGAGACCAAGGCCAAGCTTTTGACCGGTGAAGACCGCACCAAATACAAACTTGTGCCCGGCACCAGCCTCAAGGTCGGCGATGCCGTGCTGGTCGAGGCCGGCGACATCATCCCGTCCGACGGCGAAGTGATCGAAGGCGTCGCTTCGGTCAACGAGGCCGCGATCACGGGCGAATCCGCGCCGGTGATCCGCGAATCCGGCGGCGATCGTTCGGCGGTCACCGGCGGCACGCAGGTGCTGTCCGACTGGGTTCGCGTGCGCATCACGGCGGCTTCCGGCCACACCTTCCTCGACCGCATGATCTCGCTGGTCGAGGGTGCGGAGCGCCAGAAGACGCCGAACGAGATCGCGCTCAACATCCTGCTCGTCGGCATGACGCTGATCTTCGTGCTGGCGACCGCGACGATCCCGAGTTTTGCTTCCTATTCGGGCGGCTACATTTCGGTGACCGTTCTGGTGGCGCTGTTCGTCACCTTGATCCCGACCACGATCGGGGCGCTGCTTTCGGCCATCGGCATCGCCGGGATGGACCGCCTGGTGCGATTCAACGTGCTGGCCATGTCGGGTCGCGCCGTGGAAGCCGCAGGCGACGTCGACACGCTGCTGCTCGACAAGACCGGCACGATCACGCTCGGCAACCGCCAGGCGACGCAGTTCCGCCCGGTCAAGGGCGTCACCGAACAGGAACTGGCCGACGCGGCCCAGCTTGCCTCGCTCGCCGACGAAACGCCGGAAGGCCGTTCCATCGTCGTGCTGGCTAAGGAGAAATACGCCATCCGCGCCCGCGACATGGCAACGCTGCACGCCACCTTCGTGCCCTTCACAGCACAGACCCGTATGAGCGGCGTCGACATCGATGGTTCGTCGGTGCGCAAGGGCGCCGTGGATTCCGTGCTTGCCCATGTCAACCAATCGACGGTCGCAGCCCATGCCACGCGGCCCGGCAGCGATACCGTCAGGGATCTCCAGGCCATCGCCGACGAGATCGCCAAGTCCGGCGGCACGCCGCTGGCGGTCGAACGCGACGGCCGCCTGCTCGGCGTCATCCACCTCAAGGACATCGTCAAGGGCGGTATCAGGGAGCGCTTCACCGAACTGCGCCGCATGGGAATCCGCACGGTGATGATCACCGGCGACAACCCGATGACGGCGGCGGCCATCGCTGCGGAAGCCGGCGTCGACGACTTCCTCGCCCAGGCCACACCGGAGGACAAGCTGAAGCTGATCCGCGACGAACAGGCCAAGGGCAAGCTGGTTGCCATGTGCGGCGACGGCACCAACGATGCGCCGGCCCTCGCGCAAGCCGATGTCGGTGTCGCCATGAACACCGGCACGGTCGCCGCCCGCGAGGCCGGCAACATGATCGATCTCGACAGCGATCCGACCAAGCTCATCGAGATCGTCGAGATCGGCAAGGCGCTCTTGATGACGCGGGGCTCGCTGACGACCTTCTCGATCGCCAATGACGTCGCCAAGTATTTCGCCATCATCCCGGCGATGTTCGCCGTCTTCTACGTCGCACCGGGACAGACGACCGGCCCGCTGCAGGCACTCAACGTCATGCATCTGGCGACGCCGCAGAGTGCCATCCTGTCGGCCATCATCTTCAACGCGCTGATCATCATCGCGCTGATCCCGCTGTCGCTGAAGGGCGTCAAATATCGGGCCATCGGCGCCGGCGCGCTGCTCAGCCGCAATCTTCTCGTCTACGGCCTCGGCGGCCTCATCGTGCCTTTCGTCGGCATCAAGGCGATCGACATGATCGTCACCGCGCTTGGCCTCGCTTAACTCTTTGTTTTAACGCAATTCCCTAGGGAAAACCGCTTCACACTTTTCCTGGAATTGCTTTGAGGAACATCTCCATGCTCACCCAGATAAGACCCGCGATCATCATGATCGTCTTCTTCACGGTCCTGACCGGCCTGATCTATCCCCTGGGCATGACCGGCATCGCCCAGGCGCTGTTTCCGCGGCAGGCCAATGGCAGCCTGGTCGAGAGGGACGGCAAGATCATCGGCTCCGAATTGATCGGCCAGGGGTTTGCCAGCGACAAGTATTTCCACGGCCGCCCCTCGGCTGCCGGCGACGGCTACAATGCAGCCGCCTCGAGCGGCAGCAATCTCGGCCCGACCAGTCCCAAGCTGATCGACCGCATCAAGGGCGACGCCGAGAAGTTGAAAGCGGAAAACCCGAACCAGCCTGTTCCGATGGATCTGGTGACGACGTCCGGCAGTGGCCTCGATCCCGACATCAGCCCGGAAGCCGCCTACTTCCAGGTCGCCCGGGTGGCCAAGGCCAGGGGCATCGAGGAAGCCAGGGTCAAGGCGCTTGTCGATGCCCAAGTCGAGGGCAGGGAACTCGGCTTCATGGGCGAGCCTGTGGTCAATGTGCTCGGTCTCAACCTTGCGCTGGACGTAGCGAAAGAGTGAATGGCGGCGGCCGGGGATCGACAGTACCCCCGGCGCCATCCATGATCGATCCCGATGCCTGACGACAGAAGCAGCGACACCAGACCCTCGCCCGACGCACTGCTTGACCATGCCGAGCGGGAGGGTCGCGGCCGGTTGCGGATTTTCCTCGGCGCGGCACCCGGCGTCGGCAAGACCTATGAGATGCTGATGTCGGGCCGCGCCAGGCTGGCCGACGGCGTGGATGTGGTGATCGGCGTCGTCGAGACGCATGGCCGCAAGGAGACGCTGGCCCTGGTCGAGGGCTATGAGGTCATTCCCCGCCGCAAGGTCGACTACAAGGGGCGTATCCTCGACGAGATGGATATCGACGCCATCCTCGCCCGGCGCCCGGCGCTGGTTCTTGTCGACGAGCTCGCCCACACCAACGCGCCCGGCAGTCGCCACCCCAAGCGCTACCTCGACGTCCAGGAGATCCTGACGCACGGCATCGACGTCTATACGACGCTCAACATCCAGCATGTCGAAAGCCTGAACGACGTCGTCGCCCAGATCACCAAGGTCAGGGTCCGCGAGACGGTTCCCGATTCCATCATCGACCAGGCCGACGATGTCGAGATCATCGATCTCACCCCCGACGACCTGATCAAGCGGCTCGAGGAAGGCAAGGTCTATTTCCCCAACACCGCGCAGCGCGCGATCGAGAACTATTTCTCGCCGGGCAATCTGACGGCGCTCAGGGAACTGGCGCTGCGCCGCACCGCGCAGCGTGTCGACGACCAGTTGCTCATCCATATGCAGGCGCACGCCATTCCCGGACCGTGGGCGGCAGGCGAAAGGGTCCTCGTCTGCCTCGACGCGCGACCTGGAGGAGCGGCCCGCGTGCGCTATGCACGCAGGCTGGCCGACCGGCTGCGTGCGCCGTGGACGGCGCTGCACGTCGACAGCACGCGCTCGGCCAGCATGCCCGAGGATGACAAGGACCGGCTGGCGACGAACCTGCGCCTTGCCCAGCAGCTTGGCGCCGAGGTGACGACCATTCCGGGTCAGAATGTGGCGCAGGACATCGTGCGTTATGCGACAGCGAACAATTTTACCCATATCGTCGTCGGCAGGCCGACCCGGTCGCGCTGGCGCGAATTGATCGAAGGCTCGCTCACCTACGATCTCATCCGCAATGCCGGCGATATCAGCGTCCATGTCATTTCGGGAAGCGAACGCGGCACCGAGGCGGCGTCGCGGAGCGTCAAGGCGGCCGACGAGCAGTGGCAGTTCGAAATCCGGCCCTATCTCAAGGCGACGGCCTTTGTCATCGGCTCGCTCGCCTTCGCCGTCCTTCTCGATCAGTTTCTCGACGTTCGCAATCTGGCGATCATTCTGCTCATCGGGGTGCTGGCATCGGCGGTGACCGGCGGCCTGTGGCCGGCTCTGTATGCTTGTTTCGTCAGCGCCCTTGCTTTCAATTATTTCTTCCTGGAGCCGCGCTATACGCTGACGATCAGGGATCCGGAGAGCATCGTCGCGCTTGGCGTCTTTCTCGTCGTTGCGGTCATTGCCAGCAATCTGACGGCGCGCGTGCAGCGCCAGGCGGTCGCCGCCCGCTCGCGGGCGCGGGCGACCGAGGATATCTACCTCTTTTCGAAGAAGCTCGCCGGCGCCGGGACGCTGGACGACGTTCTCTGGGCCACCGCCTTCCAGATCGCCTCGATGCTGAAGCTGCGCGTGGTGCTGCTTTTGCCGGAAGACGGGACGATCACCGTCAAGGCCGGCTATCCGCCTGACGACACGCTGGCCGAAGCCGACATCGCCGCCGCCCGCTGGGCCTGGGAGCATAATCGTGCCGCGGGTCGCGGCGCCGACACGCTTCCGGGCGCCAAGCGCCTCTATCTGCCCTTGCGGACAGGACGCACGCCCATCGGCGTCGTCGGCCTCGACAACGACAAGCAGGGACCGTTGCTGACGCCCGAGCAGCAGCGGCTTCTCGACGCACTGGCCGACCAGGCGGCAGTCGCCATCGAGCGTATCCAACTGGTCGCCGACGTCGACCGGGCCAAGCTCGCCGCCGAGGCGGACAGGCTGCGCTCGGCGCTGCTCACCTCCATTTCCCATGATCTGAAGACGCCGCTCGCCGCCATCATGGGCGCCGCCGGCACGCTGCGGGATTTTTCAGCAGCACTTCCCGAACCGGATCGGGCCGAACTGCTGTCGACGGTGCTCGACGAATCCGAGCGGTTGAACCGCTTCATCGCCAATCTGCTCGACATGACCAAGATCGAGTCCGGCGCGATGGAGCCGAACTACGCCTTTCACTATGTCGGCGACATCGTCGGCTCCGCCCTGCAAAGGGCCAGGAAAATCATCGGCGAGCACAAGATCGAGACGGACATCCCCAGGGATTTGCCGATGTTGAAGGTCGACCCGGTGCTGTTCGAGCAAGCGTTGTTCAATCTTCTCGACAATGCGGCGAAATATGCCCCGGCCGGCTCGACGATCCGCGTCCAGGGCTGGACCGACAATGGCTCCGTCCTGCTGCAGATTATGGATGAAGGGCCGGGCATTCCTCCCGGCGATCTGGAACGGATTTTCGACACCTTCTACCGGGTGCGCAAGCGCGACCAGATCCGCGCCGGCACCGGGCTCGGCCTGTCGATCTGCCGCGGCTTCATCGAGGCGATGGGTGGCACGATCACGGCGGCAAACCGGACCGACGGTTCGGGCGCGGTCTTCACCATCAAAATGCCCAAGCCGGCAAATCCGCCCAATTTCGACGCTTCGAATACCGACGATGTGGGTGACCTGGCATGACAAACTCGAACGTCAGGATACTGGTCGTCGATGACGAGCCGCCGATCCGCAAGCTGCTGCGCGTCGGCCTCGGCAGCCAGGGCTACGCGATCAGCGAGGCGCCGAATGCCAGGGCGGCCATCGAGCTGATGGAGGCGGAGAAGCCGGACCTCGTCCTGCTCGACCTTGGCCTGCCCGGCATGAGCGGCCATGAGTTGCTGCGCAAATGGCGCGACGACGGCCTCCACATTCCGGTGGTCATCCTGTCCAGCCGGACCGACGAGGCCGGTATCGTCCAGGCCCTGGAGCTCGGCGCGGACGACTATGTCACCAAACCCTTCGGCATGAACGAACTGGTCGCACGCATCCGCGTGGCGCTCCGCCACAAGTTCCAGCAGCAGGGAGAGAAGCCGATTTTCCAGACCGGCGATCTCAGCGTCGATCTGGTCAAGCGCATCGTCAAGGTCGAGGGCAAGGAGGTAAAGCTGTCGCCGAAGGAATACGACATCCTGCGCATGCTGGTGCAGCACGCCGGCAAGGTGCTGACCCACCATTTCCTGTTGAAGCAGGTCTGGGGCGACTCGACCGACGTGCAGTATCTCAGGGTCTATGTGCGGCAGCTCAGGCAGAAGATCGAGAAGAGCCCCGACCAGCCGCGCTACATCACCACCGAGACCGGCGTCGGCTACCGCCTGCGCGAGGTCGAATGAGCGGGTTGGGCGCTTCTAGCCAGTAGCTTCCAGCTGCTGGCCAAGCGGCTTGGAAACCCGCAAGGCCGCGAGACAGCCGACAATGCCGAGCGGGACGAAGGCAAGAAACAGCCAGGACGCGACATTCGCCGCCGCGTCGTGGTTCAAACCTTGCGAAAAGCCGCTGGCATTGGCGACGATGCCGGCAAGGGCTGCACCCACGGCGTAGCCGATGCGCTGCATGGTCGGCACCGCCGCCGAGGCGATGGTCTGCTCGCTCTTCGGGGCGGAGGCGACGATGACGCGTGTCAGGAACGGCCAGGCGATGCCGAAGCCGCCGCCTTGCAACAGGGCACAGATCAGGATGAGCGGGATGGAGCCCAGGGGTATCGTGTAGGCAAAGCCGGCGATGCCGGCCGCGATCATCACCGCGCCGCCGATGATGATCAGCCGCTCGCGCCGCGGCGGCGCGTTGGCGACCAGGATCGACAGGATCGACCAGGCGATCGATTCGGCGGCGATGATGTAGCCGGTGGTCAGCAGCGGAATGTCGTGAAGGCTGGTCAGCAGCAGCGGCCCGTAGACGCCGAAGGAACAGGTGGCCACCGAAAAGGCGGCAACCATGGTCATGCCGGCGCCGACCGGCGTGCGCCATGAGAACAGCCGCGCCGGGAACAGCCGCGAAAGCGGCTTCAGCGCGTCGATGGTGAAGAACAGCAGCAGGCCGATGAGGCCGAAGGCCATCAGCAGCGAAGAGCGCAGCAAGGCGATGTCGACGCCGGCCGAGGCGATCAGCACCACGGCAACGGTAAGGCAGGCAAGGGCCGCGAACGGGAAGGGCGGCGCCCCGCCTGCGCTCGCCTTCGGCCTCGTCGCCTCCGGCGTGTCGAGCACGATGAAACTTGCCAGCGCCATGGCTGCGCCGCCGAGGGTGAAGATGCCGAAGGCCCAGCGCCATGACAAAAGCTCGGTCATGATCGCGCCGAGCAATGGTCCGCTGAAGGCGGCGACGCCCCAGATCGCCGACATGATGCCGAAAAGCTGCGGCCAGATGGCGCGCGAGAACAGTCGTTCGACCGAGACGAAGGCCAGCGACACCAGCGCACCGCCGCCAAGTCCTTCGATCAGGCGGCCGGCGAGGAACAGTTGCATGGAAGGCGAGGTGGCGCAGATCAGGGCGCCTGCTGCGTAGAGCAGGGCTGCGACCACCATGTTGGTGCGCAAGGGGACATAACTCACCAGCCGTCCGGCGGCCGCGCCGGCAACGATGGCACCGAGTTCGTAGATCGCCAGCGACCAGCCGACGAGCTGCACGCCCGCCAGTTCGCCGACCATGGCCGGCATCACCGTTGCCACCATCGTCTCGTTGGTGGCGTGCAAGAGGATGCCGAGGCTGATGAAGCAGAAGCGCGCCAGGTCGCCGCTTGCCCATAATCCGCGCCAGTCGACCTTGTTTGTGCTGATCCCGGTCATTTCCACCCCTGTCTTGCATATCTCGACGCCAGCGCAGGACGCCAGAAGCCAGTACGGCTTTCCGGCAGGACCATGCGGTTCGACAGCGCCGGATCGGGCGCCGCATCGAGGCGTTGTTGCGTTCGGGGCAGGCTTGTAAAACCTCAACCGGGGTTGAGCTCAAGCGGTTTTTTGAGGACCGTTCGCGCGGCAGCCTTTCCGATTGGCGGGTTCGTTGCGCGATCAGTTCTCGGTGCTGCGCAGCTGGAACTGGCTGACGCCGATCGCGAGGTTCATGCCGGTCTGCGTCTGCAAGCTGAGCGGCTGCAAGGTGAAGGCCTGAGCGGAGCCGCCGACCAGGAGATTGGCGCCGGCGCCGACGGCGGCCGTCACCTCGGCGCTGGCGCCGATGTAGTCGCCGGCCAGCGCACCCGGCGCGTAGATGTTCTTCAGCGGCGTCAGCACGATCCACTGCATGACCGTCTGCTTCGTCGTGCCGATGTCGAGGCCGTATTTGTTGACGGCGCCGAAATAGGCTTCCGGCGCGAAGCTCTTGTCGGCGGGGTTGAAGGTGCAGCTCAGATCCTTGCTCGAGCCGAAGATGAAGCCGGTGCCGCCGCCAATGGCACAGTCAAGCGTGCCGAGTTCTACGCCACCGTCCTGCGCCTGCGCTGCTCCGGCAAACACGGTAGCGAATATGGCAGCAGCAATGGCTGTCTTCAGCATGATGGTCCCTCAAAAATCAACGGCGCGGAACCATCCTATCTGGTTCCGCGCCGCGGGGTGAGGGGTCATGGAGCGCACGGCTCCATGCGATCACTTGAATGAATGGATCAGCTGGAGCGAGGTCACGGCCACGGCAAGGTTGACGCCGGTCTGCGCCTGGACGCTGAGCGGCTCCAGCATGAAGGCGCTGTCCAAGCCGCCAACCAGCAGATTGGCGCCGCCGCCGGTCACCACGCTCGCCTCGGCGTTGACGCCGTAATAGCTGCCGGCGAGATCGCCTCCGTCACGGTCCCGGGTCGCAGCCAGCACGGCCCAAACGAGCTGGCCCTGATGCGTCTGGCCGACATCGAGGCCGATCTTGGAGATGACGCCTGTGTAAACCTCGGACGGCCCGTGATGATGAGGCCGGAAGACACAGGACACGCCCTTGTTGGAAGCGACGATATAAGCGGTGCCGCCGTCGATGGTGCAATCGAGCGTGCCGAGTTGCAGCTTGCCGGCGCTGGCTGGAGCCACCGCGAACATCGTCGTGGCGAGGGCAGCGGCGCAGGCGAGTTTCTTGATCATGGGAGGGTCCTTTCGCAAATTGCTTTTCGATAACGGCTTGGGAGGCCAGACCGTTCCGCTGAAAACTTGGCGCGATCAAGGCAGGGGCCGAAAGCCTCCTGCCGGGGTTAATGCGCGGTTGCGAAGTGCGTCTTTTCGGACACGCCAAGGATCCCGCGGCATTTGGATGTCACGCGGATTTGTATGGGAAGCGTTTGCCGAAACCGAGATCAGCTGACGCGGGCGAGGCCATCCTTGGCCGGCTGGTAGGTCGGGTCGAGGCGAACGGCTTCCTTATAGGATTTCGCGGCTTTCGCCTTGTCACCGCGCCGCTCGTAGATCAGCGCCTGGTTGGCCCAGGCCTCGGCGTTCTTGCCGTCGAGCTTGATCGCCATGTTGAAATCGGAGAAGGCGTTGTCCTCGTCATTGGTCGCCAGATAGGAGAGGCCGCGGCCGTTGTAGGGCTCGGCGGCGTCCGGCGCCAGCGAGATGGCGGTCGAGAAATCCTCGATGGCGAATTTGTGCTGGCCCTGGCTCTGATAGATCAGGCCTCGATTGTGGTAGGCGCGCGCGTCGGTCGTATCGAGCTGGATCGCCTTCTGAAAGTCGTTGAAGGCGTCCTGGGTGCGACCCGCCTTGCGGTAGAGATTGCCGCGGCCGATATAGGCGGCGTCATAGTTCGAGTTGATCTGGATCGAACGGTTGTAGTCCGCGAGCGCGGCTTCCTGGTTGCCGAGGAAGCGCTGGATGAGCGCACGATTCGAATAGGCCTGGAAGAAATTCGGATTGAGCTGGATGGCTTGATTGAAATCCTTGAGCGCCGCCTGGTACTGACCGCCACGGCCATAGGCCGAGCCGCGCACATTGTAGCCTTCGGGATCCTGGGGATTGCGCTGGATGACCGCCGACAGCGAGGAAATGTTCTCGCTCGAGCCTTGCGCCTTGTCGATGTTGTTGAATTCACCGGTCGGGCCCGCCGTTTGGCAGCCGGCAAGCGCCAGTCCGGAGAGCAGGGCCGCTGTCAGGGCGAAACCACGCAATGCGGTCCCGCGCTCCACGCTCGTTGCGTTCATGTCTGCCCTGTCCTCACTTCAAGCCGCGTCGTTCAGATCCGGCTCCCCCTCCGGACCGGTCACATCAAAACAAAAAGGTGGCGGCGATTCCACATCGCGCCACCTCTGATATCCTTCGAAAAGGACGAAAAATTGGCGTTAGAACCGCGGCGGACGCGGAGCGCCAGCTGCACCACCAGCGGCGCCGGCAGCAACAGGGCGCGGCGTCATCGGCAGCAGGCCTTCGCGCTGGGCGCGCTTGCGGGCCAGCTTGCGGGCGCGGCGAACGGCTTCAGCCTTTTCGCGGGCGCGCTTCTCGGACGGCTTCTCGTAGTGACCGCGCATCTTCATTTCGCGGAAAATGCCTTCGCGCTGCATCTTCTTCTTGAGAGCGCGAAGCGCCTGATCAACGTTATTGTCGCGGACGAGTACCTGCACGGGCAATCCTGTCTTTCGGGTTTGATATCAACAGGCAAGCGATCATAGCCGCTAGCCTCCGCGGCGGTTTACACCACGAATTGTGGCGGCTGATAGCAGAATCATGCCGCGCTGTCCACAGCGGAAATGAATTTGCGGTGTCAGCCGCAGTCTGTTTGCCTTGAGATAAGGAGCCGACTAGGCCGTCGCGAGGTGCAGCCGCTCGAAATCCTCGAAGAACTCGCCGTAGTCGCAGGTGATCTCCTCGCCCACGGCGATGTCGCGGGTGGCGGTGGCCCCGCCATATTGCGAAAAATCCGTATTCGGATTGCTGGAATGGTTCATGAAGCGGCCATTGTCGACTTCATAGACCATGAAACCTGGCCGGTCGGGGCTGGGATAGGCATAGCGGTCGAGCAGTTCCCTGAGATGCGGGGGGGCCGCTTCGTATTTGTCCATGGGGACCAGTCGGTCGAAATCCGGATCGAGCCGCCAGATCGAAGCCCCTTTCCTGATCGGCTCCGCAGCGAACACGCCGACGCCTTCGATCGCACTCGCAGTCACATAGGTTCTGATCAGCAACATGGTTCCAGACCCCGCTTTTGGACAGAAACGGAATCGCCAAATCGCGGCAAAAAATCAAGACCGGCCGTCTGCCTGGCGGCTATGAACATGCATTCCGGACGCGAAAAGTCTTCACGTCCGGTTGATCGACACGCCGCCATCGGCAAACAGAGCGGCTCCGGTGGTAAAGCTCGAGGCATCGGAGGCGAGATAGAGCGCCGAACGGGCAATCTCCTCCGGCATAGCGACACGCTTCAAAGCATGCAGGCCTTCGACGAAGGCCCGTGATTCCGGAGTCTTGAAGGTTGCCGCCGGCGTGTCTGTGCCGCCGGGCAGCAGCGCGTTGACCCGCACGCCTTTCGGGCCGTATTCGGCGGCAAGCACCTGTGTCAGTCCGATCAGGCCGGCCTTGCTTGCGGCATAACTGGTCATGCCTGGCATGCCGACTGTGTGGCCGACGAAGGTGGAGGTGAAGATCAGCGAACCACCGCCACGCTCGACCATTGCCGGCACCTGGTATTTGGCGCCGAGAAACGCGCTGGTGAGATTGGTGTCGAGCGTCTCGCGCCAGCCTTCCAGCGGCAATTCGGCTATCGGTCCCATCAGGCCGACAGCGCCGGCATTGTTGAAGGCGATGTCGAGCCCGCCGAATTTTTCGACCGCCAGATCGACAAGGGCCTTTGCGTAGGCTTCGTCGCGGACATCGCCCGCAAGCGCGATGGCGATGCCGTCGGCATCCGCGATTTCGGCGACAAGCGCGTCGAGCTCGGCCTGGCGGCGGGCGGCGACGATGACCTTGGCGCCTTCCTCGGCAAAGAGTTTTGCCGTGGCGCGGCCGATGCCGGAACTGGCGCCGGTGACGATGGCGACCTTGTTGGCGAGTGCGAACATTTTTGCATCCTTTTCTTCGCGCCGGCTTGGCCGGCAGTTGGGATGCTTGGTCGCAGATCGAGGCAAAGCGAGCCACCCGATACCCGCCAAGATGCTGGAAAGCGCCGACGCGCCGGATGCGTCTTTTTCACCACGGCGCAAAACGGCAAGCGCCGTCGCAAACAGCGCAAGGGTGGAAGCGCTGTTTCGCTAGTGATACACCTCGCGCGCCGGGACCGAATGAACGCCGGCCGCCATTCGCGAAGCCTTTTTGGGGCGAGGTTGGGACGTTGAAGAAATATTCGGTATTCGCCATCGCCCGTGAAGCCATGCGCGGCCACAAGGGCTGGGAAGAACAGTGGTCCTCGCCCGAGCCCAGGAAAGAATACGACGTCATCATCGTCGGCGCCGGCGGCCATGGCCTGGCCACCGCCTATTACCTCGCCACGGTTCACGGCATCACCAATGTCGCGGTGCTGGAAAAGGGCTGGCTCGGCGGCGGCAACACAGGCCGCAACACCACCATCATCCGCTCCAACTATCTCTATGACGAGAGCGCCGGCATCTACGACCATGCACTGAAGCTGTGGGATGGGCTGAGCCAGGAGCTCAACTACAACGTCATGTATTCGGCGCGCGGCGTCATGATGCTCGCGCACAATGTGCACGACGTGCAGGTGCTGAAGCGCCACGTGCACGCCAACCGGCTGAACGGTATCGACAATGAGTGGCTGACGCCGGAGCAGGCGAAGGAATTCTGCCCGCCGCTCAACACCTCCAGGGATGCGCGCTATCCGGTGGTCGGTGCGGCGCTGCAGCGGCGCGGCGGCACGGCGCGCCACGATGCGGTTGCCTGGGGCTATGCGCGCGGCGCCTCGGCGCGCGGCGTCCATATCATTCAGAATTGCGAGGTCACCGGGGTCAAGCGGGCGGCCAATGGCGCGGTTTTGGGCGTCGACACGACGCGCGGCTTCATCGGTGCCAAGAAGGTCGGCGTCGTTGCCGCCGGCCATTCCTCAGTGATCATGAACATGGCCGGCGTGCGCATGCCGCTGGAAAGCTATCCGCTGCAGGCGCTGGTGTCGGAACCGGTCAAGCCGGTGGTGCCCTGCGTGGTGATGTCGAACACGGTGCACGCCTATATCTCGCAGTCCGACAAGGGCGAACTGGTGATCGGCGCCGGCACCGACCAGTACGTCTCCTATTCGCAGACCGGCGGCCTGCACATATTGCAGCACACGCTGGACGCCATCTGCGAGATGTTCCCGATCTTCACGCGCATGAAGATGCTGCGCTCGTGGGGCGGCATCGTCGACGTCACGCCCGACCGCTCGCCGATCCTGGCCAAGACGCCGGTGCCCGGTCTTTATGTCAATTGCGGCTGGGGCACGGGCGGCTTCAAGGCGACGCCGGGCTCGGGCCATGTCTTTGCCCACACCATCGCCAAAGACGATCCGCATCCGATCAATGCGCCCTTCACCATCGAGCGCTTCCGCACCGGCCGGCTCATCGACGAGGCGGCGGCGGCGGCGGTGGCGCACTGATGATGGCTGGGATGGCTGTCGCGATGCCGCTGATTCTGGCGGGGGAACACGTGCTGGCGGGGGAACGGGGCATGTTCCATTTTCCGTCGGCTGACGAAGTGCGCACGCAACCGATCAGCCGCACCGGCAACGAGACCGTCTGGCCGTTTTCGGTCGACGACGGCACGCTGGCCTGCGTCTGGAGCGGCGGCCAGCGGGTGGTGATGTTCTTCGAGGGACGTCCCGAAGGGCTTGACGAAGACGAGACATTCCAGCCGCGTCAAGTCATCGTCACCACCGATCCGATGCAACTCACTCTCGGCAACATGGCGTCGCGCGATCTGTTTCGTCCCGCTGCAAGCGTGGAGGAACGCATCCGGCTCGTCGCGCCGTTCGCGACCCTGGGACAGAAGCTTTGCGATCAACCGGCGGGCGCCCGCGTCGGCCACGGCGAATTGTAGGAACGAACAAATGCTTCTCATCCGCTGCCCCTATTGCGAGGAAGAGCGTCCGGAACTCGAGTTCCGCAACGCCGGCGAGGCGCATATCGCGCGCTCGGCCAATATGGCCGGCGAGAGCGACGACGATTTCGAAAAGTTCTTCTTCATCCGCTCCAACCCCAAGGGCATCATCTATGAGCGGTGGCGGCACATGCATGGCTGCGCGCGTTTCTTCAACGCCGTGCGCGACACCGTCACCGACAGGTTCGTCATGACCTACAAGGCCGGCGAACCCAAACCCTCCAAGCTGCCAGGAGTTGGCAAATGAGCGGCGCGTCGTACCGCATTTCCGGCGCCGGCCGCTTCAGCCAAGCCAAGACCGCGCGTTTCAGCTTCGATGGCCAGTCCTATGCCGGCATCGAGGGCGACACGCTGGCCTCGGCGCTGCTCGCCAATGGCGTCCATCTGGTCGGCCGTTCGTTCAAGTACCACCGTCCGCGCGGCATCCTGTCGGCGGGCGCCGAGGAGCCGAACGCGCTGGTCGAAATCAGGCGCGACGCGGCACGCAAGACGCCGAACGTGCGCGCGACTGTGCAGGAGCTTTATGACGGGCTCGAGGCGCAGTCGCAGAACCGCTGGCCGTCGCTGTTCTTCGACGTCGGTGCGGTCAACGACATCGCGTCGCCGATGTTTTCGGCCGGCTTCTACTACAAGACCTTCATGTGGCCGAAGGCGGCATGGAAGAGCCTGTACGAGCCCAAGATCCGCGCCGCGGCCGGTCTTGGCGTTTCCCCGGACCAGCCCGATCCCGACCATTATTCGTCACGCTATGCGCATTGCGACGTGCTGGTGCTGGGCGGCGGTGCGGCGGGCATCGCTGCGGCATTGGCAGCGGCGGAGACCGGCGTGCGCGTCATCCTCGCCGACGAGCAGGCCGAGTTCGGCGGCAGCCTGCGTTTCGAGAGCGGCGCGAAAATCGACGGCCAGGACGGTTTTGCCTGGGCGCAAGCTGCCGTGGCGAAACTCACTGCGATGGACAATGTCCGCGTGCTCCCGCGCACGACGGCGTTCGGCTATTACGCGCAGAATTTCGTCGGCCTGGTCGAGCGTGTCAGCGATCATCTGAAGGCTCCCGGCCACGATCTGGCGCGCGAGCGGCTGTGGCAGGTCAGGGCCAAGCGCGTGGTGCTGGCCTCGGGCGCCATCGAGCGGCACATGGTGTTTGCCGACAACGACCGCCCGGGCATCATGCTGGCGGGTGCCGCGCGCACCTATCTCAACCACTATGGCGTCGCGGTCGGCAGGAATGTCGGCGTCTACACCGCCAATGATTCCGCCTATGCGGCGGCGATCGACCTGAAGAAGGCCGGCGTCAACGTGGCGGCGATCGTCGATCTGCGCGACAATCCGACCGGACCGGTGATCGACGAGGCGAGGGCGCTCGGCATCGAGGTCAATTTCGGCCGCGCGGTGATCCGCGCCGGCGGCAAGCTGCGCGTTTCCTCGATGACGGTGCAGCCGAAGAATGGCGGCGGCGAACGCACCATCGCGGTCGATGCGATCCTGATGTCGGCCGGCTGGACGCCGTCGGTGCATCTGTTCTCGCAGTCGCGCGGCAAGGTCGCCTTCAACGACGAGACCAAGCGCTTCGTGCCGGGCACCTATGCGCAGGATTGTGTCTCTGTCGGCGCCTGCAATGGTACCGACGGCCTATCGGCGACGGTCGACGAGGCCTATGCCGCGGGCGCCAAAGCGGCCAGGGATGCGGGCGCGAAAACCGCCAAGGGTACGAAGCCGAAGGTCGACACCTCGGAGAGCTGGTCGCGCGGCATGCTGGGTGCGGCTCCTGGCGCCGGGCCGGACACCACGGTGAAGGCGTTTGTCGACTTCCAGAACGACGTCACCGCCAAGGATATCCGCCAGGCGGTGCACGAAGGCATGCGCTCGATCGAGCACGTCAAGCGCTTCACCACCAACGGCATGGCCACCGATCAGGGCAAGACCTCCAACATGCACGGCCTGGCGATTGCCGCCGAGATGCTGGGAAAGCCGATCCCGGAGGTCGGCCTGACCACGTTCCGGGCGCCCTATACGCCGGTGACCTTCGGCGCGATCGTCAGCCATGCGCGCGGGCCGCTGTTCGACCCCACGCGTAAAACGGCGATCCATCCCTGGGCCGAGGCGCAAGGCGCGGTGTTCGAGGACGTCGGCCAGTGGAAGCGCGCCTGGTATTTCCCCAAGGCGGGCGAGGACATGCATGCTGCTGTCGACCGCGAATGCGTCGCCGTGCGCAAGACGGCCGGCCTGTTCGATGCCTCGACGCTCGGCAAGATCGAAGTGGTCGGGCCGGATGCGGCCAAGTTCATGGAACTGCTCTACACCAACCCATGGGAGAAGCTGGAACCCGGCCGCTGCCGCTATGGCATCATGCTGCGCGAGGACGGGTTCATCTATGATGACGGCGTCGTCGGCAGGCTGGCGCCCGACCGTTTCCATGTGACGACGACGACCGGCGGTGCGCCGCGCGTCATGAACCATATGGAGGATTATCTCCAGACCGAGTTCCCGCATCTCAATGTCTGGCTGACCTCGATCACCGAACAATGGGCTGTCATCGCCGTGCAGGGACCAAAATCCCGCGACATCATCGCGTCGCTGGTCGAAGGCATCGACATGTCGGACGAGGCGCTGCCGCATATGTCGGTGCGCGAAGGCAAGATCTGCGGCGTGCCGACGAGGTTGTTCCGCATGTCGTTCACCGGCGAGCGCGGCTTCGAGGTCAACGTGCCTGCCGACTACGGCCAGGCGGTCTGGGAAGCGCTGTGGGCCGAAGGCCAGAAGCATGGCGCGGCGGCCTACGGCACCGAGGCGATGCACGTGCTGCGCGCCGAAAAGGGCTACATCATCGTCGGCCAGGACACTGACGGCACGGTGACGCCGAACGATGCCGGTCTCGACTGGGCGGTCGGCAAGAAGAAGACCGACTTCGTCGGTATCAGGGGCATGGCGCGGCCAGACCTGGTCGCCAAGGGCCGCAAGCAACTGGTCGGCTTGAAAACGAAAGACCCAAAGGTGGTGCTGGAGGAAGGCGCGCAGATCGTCGCCGACCCCAAGCAGGCGATCCCGATGAAGATGATCGGTCACGTCACCTCGAGCTACTGGTCGGAAAATTGCGGCCGCTCGATCGCGCTGGCGCTGGTCGCCGGCGGCCGCGACCGGATGGGCGACACGCTCTACGTGCCGATGCCGAACGGGGTGATCGAAGTGGAGGTTACCGGCATGGCGTTCTTCGACGAGACGGGAGGGCGCCTCAATGGCTAAGGCCGCTGCAAGAAAGACGACGCCAGCTGCATCGTCTTCGGTAGAACGCCGTCCGGCGCTGGCCGGTCGCAGCACCACTGCCGCCGCCGTCAAGGTCGAGGTGCTGCCGCCGGTGGAGCGCGTTTCATTGCGGGCGCCGGAGGCTTCGGCCGCAGCGCTTTCGAAGGCGCTTGGCGTGACCTTGCCGAACAAGCCGAAAACCTCTGCCGCGAAGGGCGGGCGCACCGCTCTGTGGCTCGGCCCTGACGAATGGCTTGTCATCGATGAGGCCGGCAACGATCCGCTCGCCGATTGCGCCAAAGTATCCGCGCTGCATTCGGCGGTTGGCGTCTCGCATCGCAACATCGCGATATCAGTGACGGGCACTGGGGCAGCGGCGACGATCAATGCGGGCTGCCCGCAAGACCTGTCGCTCGACGCCTTCCCGGTTGGAGCGGCGTCGCGCACCATTCTGGGCAAGACCGAGATCGTGCTGTTGCGCACAGCCGCCGATGCCTTCCGGGTCGAATGCTGGCGTTCCTTCTCGGACTATGTCTTTACTTTCCTGTCCGAGGGATCGCGCGACGCGGCGGTCTGAACTCGGAACGTTTTGCAGGGCGCGCTCGTTCTGCATCCGCACGCCGAGGGAGAATGCCGATGCCGTCGAATTCCGCGCCGAAGTCGCCGGTCAAAAAGACATCGGCCGTCCGCTCGCTCGAACATGAGCGACGTGAAGCCCCGAGCGCCGAAGAGGAACTCGAGGAAGGCCTCGAAGACACGTTCCCGGCCAGCGATCCGGTATCCATTACCGGAACCGCCATCCCCGGCGCACCCGCGAAACCGGGCAAGGCCAAGACCGTTCCGGGGCGCAAGCGCAAGACGTAGTTTTCATCAGGCCAGGCGGCATCGGGACCTTCTCAATCCCCTTGGACATGCTATTTAAAGCGCTTTGGGAGATGAAAATGCCGACAAAAGCGATCGTTTGGGGCGAGAATGTCCACGAGCAGACCAATGAAGCCGTGCGCGAACTCTATCCCTTGGGGATGCACGGCACCATCGCCGCCGCGCTCAACCAGGACAAGGGCATTGAGGCGGCCACCGCCACCTTGCAGGAGCCCGAGCACGGCCTGAGCGAAAAGCGCCTGGCGGCCACCGACGTGCTTTTGTGGTGGGGCCACGCGGCGCATGGCGAGGTCAAGGACGAGATCGTCGAGCTGGTGCAGAAGCGGGTGTGGGAAGGGATGGGCCTGATCGTGCTCCATTCCGGTCACTACTCAAAGATCTTCAAGCGGCTGATGGGCACGCCCTGTTCGCTGAAATGGCGCGAGGCGGGCGAGCGCGAGCGCGTCTGGGCGATCAACCGCGGCCACCCGATCGCGCAAGGCATTGGCGAGTGCCTGGAGATCGGCGAGACCGAAATGTATGGCGAGCCGTTCGCGGTGCCGGAGCCGCTGGAGACGGTGTTCGTCTCCTGGTACGAGGGCGGCGAGGTGTTCCGGTCCGGGCTGACGTACCAGCGCGGCGCGGGACGGATCTTCTACTTCTCGCCCGGCCACGAGACCTACCCGATCTATCACAATGAGGGCGTGCAGCAGGTGCTGCGCAACGCCGTCCATTGGGCGCACAACCCGGCGCCGGCATGGTCCGGCATCACCAATGCGCCGAACGTGCCGACGGATGCGGCCAAGGAGAAGATCGTGCAGAAGGGGCTGCGCCTGCATGCCGATGGCGACAAGGGCCTGAGCTGATTGGGGCGGCCTGAGCTGATCGGGGCCTGAGTTGCCCAAGGCGTGAGTTGATTTTGGGGGCTTGGGGCTAATGCATCGAATTCTTCTGCTCGGCACCGGCGGTATCGCCGGGCATCATGTCGAGGAGTTTGCCGGGATTCCCGGCTGCAGCATCGTCGCCTGTGTCGACCAGGTGCCCGGTCGCGCTGCGGCGTTCGCCGCGGCCAGCAAGATCGGCGATTCTTTCGAGAGCCTGGAGGCGGCGATCGCCTGGGGCCAGTTCGATGCCGCCATCAACGCGACGCCGGATGGTGCGCATAGGGCGACGACGCTGGCGCTGCTCGGCGTGGGAAAACATGTGTTTTGCGAAAAGCCGCTGGCGCCGAACTACGCCGACGCGTTTGATATGACGCAAGCGGCCGAGGCTGCCGGGGTGATCAACATGGTCAACCTCACCTATCGCAACTCACCGGCGATCCACGAGGCGCGGCGCATGGTTCAGGCCGGCGAGATCGGCGCGTTGCGCCATGTCGAGGCGAGCTACCGGCAAAGCTGGCTGGTCAGCAAATCATGGGGTGACTGGCGGGTCGAGGACAAATGGCTGTGGCGCTTGTCCAGCCGGCACGGCTCGACCGGCGTGCTGGGCGATGTCGGCATCCATATCCTGGATTTCGCCACCTATGGCGCCGGCCAGGATATCGTCAGCCTGCATGCCGATCTGGTGACGTTTCCGAAGGCCGAGGGCGAGCGCATCGGCGACTATGTGCTGGACGCCAATGACAGCGTGGCAATGACGGCGCGGCTCGATTGCGGCGCGCTTGCCACGATCGTGGCGAGCCGCTACATGACCGGTCACGCCAACGATTTGTCGCTGGCCCTGCACGGCACCCAGGGCGCCATCAAGGTCGAGACCGACGGCAAGGCATCGAGCCTGTCGGCCTGCCTCGGCGGGGATGTCGATCTTCAGCGCTGGCGGACTTTGGATCTGCCCAGTGTCAAGCGCAATGCGCGACGCTTTGCCGATGCGCTGGATGCAGGCCGGAATGGCGATCCGTCGTTCCGGCGCGCCGCCGACATGCAGAAGCTGATCGACGCAGCCTTTGAGAGTTCAGCGGCGAAGCTGCCGATTTCGGTCGCTTGAAGCTGGCCGGCTTGTGCCGGCCAGACGTGATCTTTGCTGATATCAGAATGCGCTCGGCACAATCCACGGATTGATGCTGATGCCGAGCCGCGGGCCCGCGCCTTCAGCGGTGTTTTCCGTGGCACCCTTCTTCTCGACCGAACCGGTCGAAGCGCAATCGAGCTTCAGGTTGGTCTTGGTGTCAACGCAGGCCGCCACCGGCGCATGCTTGACCGGATGGGTGGTGTTGGCGGCGAAAGCCGAGCCCGAAAGTGCCAGCACGGCGGCGAGGGTGAGGAGTGTCTTTTTCATTGTCAGTCTCCGGTTTCCGGGTCGAATTCAATTCGTACCGACGGGTGAATTTTTCTCGTACATGTACGATAGACTGTACATATACGCCGTCGATTGGGAATTCAAGGGAAAACCGTACGCGTACGATAAATTTTTCGTTAACCAAGAAATCCCCCCAGGGTCTGGCTGGGGCGGAGAGAAAATATGGAAATGAAAGGGAACGGCGTTCAGCAGTTGACCGGTGTCTCGGTCAATGGCGGGACGTTTTGCGTGCTGAGCGTGGCGAGCGTGAAATCGCACATCCGCTTCACGAAGGCCTGCGGGTCGCCGAAGGGGTAGAATGGAAAGGTGATGAGCAGCGAGATCGTGCCGTGGCCGACCGCCCACAGCATGGTGGCGATGGCGCGCGGATCGCCCTGCAATTTTCCGGCGGCAACGCAGGCCTCGACCCGGCTGATCAGCGCCTTCATCGCCGGGTTGCTCTCTTCCATGTCGTCGTAGCTCCTGCCTTCCGGCAGCTTGGTCTTTTCGGTCATGAATACGGTGCGGTATTCGTTGGGATTGCCGAGCCCGAAGGCGGCATATTCCGTCATCACCGCCTGCAAGGCTGCGATCGGATCGTCGGACGGATGCTCCTCGATGCGGCGAGCAAGCGTCTCGAATGCGTCCTCGGCCAGAGCGAACAGGATGTCCTGCTTGTCGGCGAAGTAGGAATAGACGGACATCGGGGCGTAGCCGACCCGCTTGGCCAGCTTGCGGATGGTCAGGCCCTCATAGCCCTCTTCCTGGACAAGCTTATGCGCGGCCTCGAGCAATTCGGAGCGCAGTTCTGCCTTTTGTTTCTCGCGGCGTGTCTGGACGCTCTGCGGCAAGATCTGATGCCTTCGGTTGGGTTGGTGGCTGGCTAAATTATATACGCTGTACGGAAACGGACAAGGGCACGGGAAGTTCCCAAACGGTATGCTTCGGATCGTGCCGACGCTTGTCGTAACTTGGCAGCCCCGTGATCAGCACCGTTCCTCTCTCGAAATGGCCCATCACGCCACCCTGTCGATCAGTTCTGCGGCAAGACACGAAAGCAGTTTCACCGCCTCGCCATAGGTTTTCGCCTTCTCGGGATTGGAGGCGTTGCCGTCCAGCGCCCGTTTGAAGACGCCTTGGCAGATTGCAGCCAGCCGGAAGAAGGAAAAGGCGAGGAAGAACGTCCAGTTGCCGATACCGGTGAGCCCGCGCCGCCGGCAGTAGGCGGCGACGTAGTCTTCCTCGGAGGGCAGGCCGAGTGCGGAACGGTCGATACCGCCCAGGCCGCGAAAGCCGGAAGCGTGCGGCAGCCGCCATTGCATGCATTGATAGGCGATATCGGCGAAGGGGTGGCCTGAGGTCGAAAGTTCCCAGTCGAGCACTGCCAGAACCGTTGGCCGGTCCGGCGCGAAGATCAGATTGTCCAGCCGGTAGTCGCCATGGACCAGTGAGATCCGGCCGTCATCTACGGGCATATGCGTTTCCAACCAGGCAATCAGCCGGTCCATGTCGGCGACGGTGCCGGTTTCCGAGGCACGGTACTGGCTCGTCCAGCGCGCCAGTTGGCGCTCGAAATAATTGCCCGGCCGGCCGAAATCGCCGAGCCCCACAGTCTCGACATCGACCTCGTGCAGGGCGGCGAGGGTGTCGTTCATGGCATCGTAGATGGCGGCGCGTTCATCATTGTCGCCAGCCTCCGGCAGGGCCGGATCCCAGAAAATGCGGCCGTCGAGGAAATCCATCACGTAGAACATGCGGCCGATGGGCGAGCCTTCCGCCGACAGGTGCAGCATGGCAGGCACAGGCACGGCGGTGCCGGCAAGCGCGCTCATCACCCTGAATTCGCGGTCGACCTGGTGCGCCGATTTCAGCAATTGCCCCGGCGGCTTGGCGCGCAGCACGTAACGGCCGCTTGCCGCCGTCAAAAGGTAGGTCGGGTTCGATTGGCCGGATTTGAACTTCTCGACTGCAGCAAGCCCGGAAAAGCCCGGTATGTTCGCCTCGAGGTAAGGCGCAAGCGCTGCCTGGTCGACAACGGGATCACTCATGCCGTCTCGGGCTGGCGTTCGATCAAGGTCAGCGTCAGCCAGCGCGCGGTCAGTGCCGGCTTCTTCGAGCCCTCGATCTCGATCGTCACGTCATGCGCGGTCTGCACCCAGCCCGACGGCCTGACCTTGACGTCGGCCAGCACGAAACGCGTGCGGATGCGCGCGCCGGTTTTCACCGGCGCCAGGAAGCGCAGCGAATCGAAGCCGTGGTTGACGCCCATCTTGCCGTTTTCCAGCGGCGGCATGGTCTCGAAGGTCATCGCCGACAACAGCGACAGCGACAGGAAGCCGTGCGCGATGGTGCCGCCGAACGGCGTTTCACGCATCGCCCGCTCCGGATCGCAGTGGATGAACTGATGGTCGTCCGTGGCGTCGGCGAACTGGTCGATCATGCGTTGCGTGACCACCCGCCAGGGCGACACGCCGACCTCCTTGCCGACACTGGCCAGAAGCACATCGAGACTGATCGGTTCCACGCTCATGTCCTCCAGTTCACCCCCGGCTTCTGTGGCCGGAAAATGTCATTCCTTGAACAAGGTCAGCCCATGCTGCACCGACTGTCCGCCATCGATCGGCAGGATGGCGCCAGTGACATAGCTGCCTGCACGGCTGCACAAATAGAGCGTTGCGCCGGCAATGTCATCCGGTGCGCCGATACGGCCGATCGGAACATGGCTGCCGACGTGCCTGGCCTGTTCCTCTGTCGCGGTGGCAAATGCCGTCATCCGGCTCTGGAAGGGGCCGGGGGCAAAGGCGTTGACGGTGATGCGGCGGGCGGCGAACTCGAGCGCCAGTGTGCGCGTCAGATGATGAACCGCAGCCTTCGAGGCGGTGTAGGAATAGGCGTCGTCGGCCAGCGGCTGCGTGCCCATTACCGAACCGAGGTTGATCACCCTGGCCGGATCGGCGTCGCTGGCGGCGGCATCGAGCAGCGGCAGCAATTCGCGCGTCAGGTGGAAGACCGCGGTGACGTTGACGCCAAACACCTTGGCCCATGCCGAATAGGGGAAGCTTTCCAGCGGCGCGCCCCAGGAGACGCCGGCGTTGTTGACCAGAATGTTCAGCCGTTCGATGCGCGATTTGACCTCGGCGACGAGTGCGGCGATGCCGGCTTCGCTGGAAACGTCGCCGACGAAGCCGTCGGCCCGGCCCGGTGCACCAAGCTGGTTCAACTCTTCGGCGACCTTGATACAATCCTCGCCCTTGCGCGACGCGATCATCACGCTGGCGCCGGCCTTGACCAGCGCGGTCGCCGCCATGCGGCCGATGCCGGTCGCGGCACCTGTCACCAGCGCGGTCTTGCCGGCCACCGAAAACAGTTCGTCCAGATAGCTCATCACAATTCTCCGCGCTCGGCATGCGGGCAAACAGTTCGTTGACAAGGCTATCCGAAGTACGGTCATCCTTGCCACTGACAAAATGCCTGGCGTGTATGAAGGGTTAGCGACCGATGACGGAGATGAATCTCGGCATGACCGAGCGGCTGAAGCCAATCCACGCGCGCGTCGCGGCCATGGTGCGCGACGAGATCATGCCGCTCGACCATGAATTCCTCAGCGAAGTGGGCAAGGCAGGCAGCCGCTGGGTCTACAGTGCGCGTCAGAGCGAGATCCTCGAAGGGCTGAAGAAGACCGCAAGAGAGCGCGGCCTGTGGAATTTCTGGCTGACCGGCTCGGAACGCGGCTATGGCCTTTCCACTGTCGAGTACGCCTATCTGGCCGAAGAGATGGGCAAGGCGCATCTCGGCGCCGAGACCTTCAACTGCTCGGCGCCCGACACCGGCAACATGGAGGTGCTGGAGCGATACGGCTCGGCCGACCACAAGAAAGCATGGCTGGAACCGCTGCTCGACGGCAAGATCCGCTCGGCCTATCTGATGACCGAGCCGGATGTCGCTTCATCCGATGCCACCAACATTGCCATGCGTTGTGAACGCCACGGCGGCGACTATGTGCTCAATGGCGAGAAATGGTGGGCTTCGGGCGCCGGCGATCCGCGCTGCGCCATCTACATCGTCATGGTCAGGACCGGGGGCGATGACGAGCCGCAGCACCGCCGCCATTCGATGATCCTGGTGCCATCAGACACCAAAGGCGTGACCAAGGTGCGGGCCATGCAGGTCTATGGCGATGACGACGCGCCGCATGGCCACATGCATCTTCGCTTCGACAATGTGCGCGTACCGGCGTCGAACCTGATCCTCGGCGAGGGCAGGGGGTTCGAGATCGCCCAAGGGCGGCTCGGTCCCGGCCGCATCCACCACTGCATGCGCGCCATCGGACAGGCCGAGATGGCGCTCGAGATGCTGTGCCAGCGTTCCGTGCGCCGCGAGGCCTTCGGCCAGAAGCTGGCAAAGCTCGGCGCCAATTTCGACATCATCGCCGAATGCCGCATGGAGATCGAGATGGCGCGGCTGCTCTGCCTCAAGGCGGCGTGGATGATCGACCAGGGCGATGCGCGGGCTGCTGCTCCCTGGATCAGCCAGATCAAGGTGATCGCACCGCGCGTCGCGCTCAAGGTCACCGACGAGGCGGTGCAGATGTTCGGCGCGCAAGGCATCAGCCAGGACACACCGCTGGCGCGGTCGTGGACGCATCTGCGGACCTTGCGCCTTGCCGACGGGCCGGACGCCGTGCATCGCCGTCAGGTGGCGCGGACGGAGTTGAGGAAATACACGCAGGAGAAGGTCTGAGCGCCGGCATCGTCATGCGGGCGCGACCCGAGGCTCGAGCGAGGAGTGTTCCGATGACCGTCCCATCCGAAATGAAGGCGCTGCTGCTTGTCGGCGATGGCTACACCAGGACGCGGAGCGGCAGTGTGCTGGAGGCGATGGTGCCCTATCTCGAGCCGGGCAGCATCGCGGTGCCGACACCGGGCCCCAGCCAGGTGCTGATCAAGGTCAGCCTCGCCTCGATCAATCCGTCCGATGTCGCCTTCGTCAAGGGCCAGTACGGCCAGCCGCGTGCCAAGGGCCAGCCGGCCGGTTTCGAGGGTGTCGGCATTGTCGTCGCCAGCGGGGACGAGCCCTATCCCAAAAGCCTGATCGGCAAGCGCGTGGCCTTTGCCACCGGCGTCACCAACTGGGGCTCGTGGGCCGACTATGCCGTCGCCGAGGCGGCTGCCTGCATCCCGCTGCTCGACACCGTTCGCGACGAGGACGGTGCGGCGATGATCGTCAACCCGCTCACGGCGCTCGCCATGTTCGACATCGTCAAGGAGGAAGGCGAGAAGGCCTTCGTCATGACCGCCGGCGCCAGCCAGCTCTGCAAGCTGATCATCGGCCTGGCCAGCGAAGAGGGTTTCCGGCCGATCGTCACCGTGCGCCGCGATGACCAGACCGCGGCTCTGAAAGCGCTTGGCGCGGCGCACGTGCTCAATGAAAAGGCGCCGGATTTCAAGGCGGCGCTGCGCGAGGTGATGAAGGCCGAACAGCCGCGCATCTTCCTTGACGCGGTAACCGGGCTGCTTGCCTCCGCCATCTTCGACGTCATGCCGAAGCGGTCGCGCTGGATCATCTATGGGCGGCTCGATCCCGAAGCCACCGTTATCCGCGAGCCCGGCCAACTGATCTTCCAGCACAAGCATATCGAAGGGTTTTGGCTGAGCGAGTGGATGCGCCAGTTCCGCGATCGCCGCGGCCCGGCGATCCTGGAAGCGCAGAAGCGTTTTTCCGATGGGCGCTGGTCGACCGACGTGACGGCGGTAGTGCCGCTCGCCGAGGCGATGGCGCGGCTGCCAGCCGAACTGGCCAAGCCCAACGGCAAGGTGTTCATCCGGCCTTGAACGAAAATGGCTGGCGAGCGAAGTCCAGTTACTGCAAAAAAGGGGCTGCTTGTGAGAAAATGGTGGTTTGTCCCGATTGTCCTCATGTCGATGGCCAGTACCATTGGTGCACAGGCTGCCGAAAAGTTCCCGCCGTTTTGGCGCAAGGCGATGACGAACGATCCCAGTACGAATTACTTTCTCAAGAAATATTCGGCCCCGCTGGATGATCCTGCCGGGACCGCGGTCAGGAATATCATGCTGGCGCGGGTCGTCGGCGCCGAATGTCAGGCCTCCAGACTCAACAAGGCCAAGATCAAAGCCTATCGCGACAGGACGATCGGGCCGCTCACGCCTGAGCAACTCAAAGCAGCTGCATTTGAAGGTGGCAGTGCGTTGCGCAGTTTCAACTACCAGGATCTCGCTCACCTCTGTGCCGGCATCGACTATCAGTTCGGGCCGAAAGGCGTGCTGATTCCGGGGGCTGTTCTTGCTGGTAAGGGCGAGCCGAAATATCCCTTTGATCCGCGCAACCCCTATTTTCGTTTGCCCGAATTCACTGGCGATTAGTCAGGTCGCCAGCCTCGGACGGCAGCCATGAAGGTGGGAACGCATATTCGAGGCGAAGGAGGTGCGGCCCTGACGTTCGTCAGCCCCCTATGCCACGCCGCTTCGTCCGTGATATGCCGCCGCCATCGAATGCCGGGACAGGCTGGACTGATCCAGTTCCGGGATTGTGTGGAGCGCCTTGATGACGATTTCCAAGCCGGTTTTCGACCGTTTGGGGTTTGGCCTGTGGATCGGAGCGTTCCTGGTCGTTCTTGCCCTGGTCCTGTGGTCGCCGCACACGCGGACGGTATGGCAGGCCTATATCGACGGCAGCGAGGCGCTTCAGGCCGGTCTGCCGCTCTACGACACCCAGTCCGAGATGGGGTATCTCTACGCGCCGGCCTTTGCCGCGCTCTACACTCCAATAGTCAAGCTTGGTCCGCATCTGGGCGGCTTGTTTTGGCATTCCATTGGCTTTGCGGTGCTGACCTACGCCGCGATGCGGCAGGTGCGCAAGCTCGGCGGCGGCGAACTGACATGGCTGCTTTCTTTCGGTCTTTTCCTCGCTTTGCCGATGGCGGTGGGGGCGATCCGCAACGGCCAGGCGACGATCCTTTTGACCGGCGCTTGCTGGCTTCTCACCCTGTCGGCGCTGGAAGGGCGGCGGGCGGAGACGTTCTTCTGGGCTTCGCTTGCCATCATCGCCAAGCCGACCGCGATCATAATGCTGTTGTTGGTAGGAGCCCTTCGGCTCCGGCTGATACCGGTGCTGGTGCTGGCGCTGCTGTTCGTGCTGGCACTGCCTTACGCTTTTGCTCCCGCCGGCTATCTCAACGACCAGTATCGTGTCTTCATCCAGATGCTGACCTCCATGGCCGTCGACAACACCAGCCATTTCGTGCCCACCGATTTCACGGCACCGTTCACCACGATAGGACTGCCAATTCCGGAATTCGGCGCAACGATCGTGCGCATGGTCATGGCCCTGTTTACGCTTTCTGCCGTCATCTGGTTCGACCGCAGGCTCGAACAGGGAAAGGCGGCGCTGGCGATCTTCCTGACAGCCACTTTCTACATGTGCGTCTTCAACCCGCGCGTCGAGCCAAACACCTTTGCCATGATCGCGGTACCAGCCGGTCTTGCCATCGCCCTGTTGTGGCGCGAAGAACGGGGCGGCGTCCTTGCCTCGGTGCTGTCGACGACGCTGTTCGTGACCGGGTTGAGCGGCGTCGAGCGCCATGTGCACGATTTCCTCTTCCCCTGGTTCCGGCCGGTCGCCGTCACTTTTATCGCCGGTTCGCTGATCTGGTGGTTCTGGGCCAAGGCACGGGAAAAGGTGGTGAATGCGGGAGTCGCCAATGGTTGAGTTGCGGCCGAGCCTCGATATCGTCGCACCGTTCTTCAACGAGGCGGCATCGGCATCGGCCTTCGCGCGCCTGCTGGGCGAGCTCGAAGTGGCCGTGGCACAACGCTTCGGCATGACCGTACACAAGATCCTCGTCGATGACGGCAGTCGTGACGATGGCGCCGTGCGGTTTTCGCAAGCGCTGACGGGGTCGTGGGAGATCGTGCGCCTCAGCCGCAATTTCGGCAAGGAAGTCGCGGTGCTCGCCGGCCTCGACCAGTCGCGCGGCGACATGGTGCTGATCATGGACGCCGACCTCCAGCATTCCCTGGACATCAGCCTGAAGCTGATCGCCGAGCTGGTGGACCATCCGGACATCGACGTCGTCTATGCGCAGAACGACCGCCGCGAGGCGAGCTGGCGGCGCAGCCAGCTCGCACGGCTTTTCTACAGCCTGATCAACTCGAGCCAGCGTTTCGACATTCCCGAAAATGCCGGCGACTTTCGCGTCATGCGCGGCGCCGTGGCGCGCGCGCTGACCAGCCTGCGCGACAAGCGTCGCTTCAACAAGGGCCTGTTTGCCTGGGCCGGCTTTCGCCAGAAGGCGTTGCCCTATTCGCCGGAAGGCCGCGCCAGCGGCACGTCGAAATGGAGCCGGCTCAACCTGATCGCCTTCTCGCTCGAAGGTTTTACTTCCTTTTCCGTCATTCCCTTGCGTCTCATCAGCCTCAGCGGGCTGCTCGCGGCGTTGGCCGGTGCGCTCTATGGCGCCAAGGTGCTCTTCGAGGTGATCTTCTACGGCATTGCCGTTCCGGGCTACCCCAGCCTGCTGGTTGCCGTCGTCCTGCTCGGCGGCCTCAACCTGACCTTGCTTGGCCTGATCGGCGAATACGTCTGGGTCACGCTCAGCGAGAGCAAGGATCGCCCGGTCTATCTCGTGCGCGACGTCGTGCGCAGCGTGGCCCCCGCCGATCGGCCGGAGCCGGGCACTTCGAACAGATGACGCGGCGCATCCGCCTGATCGCCGACGATTACGGCCTGGCGCCCGGCGTTTCCGCCGCGATTCTCGACCTGCTCGATCGCGGCCGCCTGACCGGCACCAGCTGCATGACCGGCTTTCCGGAATGGGAAGCGGAGGCAGAGCGCATAAAACCGCTGTGCGGCCGGGCCGCGGTCGGGCTGCATCTCACCTTGACCGACCAGCCGGCGGTCACCGGCCGGTCGAGCCTGGCGCCGGAAGGCCGGCTGCCACCGCTCCGCGCACTGGCCTTGCCTGTTCTGCGCGGCCGCATCGACGAGCGCCATGTTCATGCCGAGCTTGACGCCCAGTACAGCCGCTTCGTCGAGGCGCTTGGCCGCCGCCCCGATTTCGTCGACGGGCATCAGCATGTGCATTTCCTTCCCGTCGTGCGCACATGGCTGCGCGCGCGGTTTCCAGAAGGCGCCGACAGGCCGGCCCTACGCGGCGGCCCGGCGCTGGCCGCAGGGTCGAAGGTCGCCGCGATTGCCGCGCTCGCTGCCGGGTTCAACCGTTCGATGCAGCGCGCCGGCTTCATCGTTTTCCAGCCGCTCGCCGGCATCTATGACTGGCGGCAGCCCGAAAAATTCACTGCGGTTCTGCAGGCCGCCGTCGAAGGGTTGCCGGAACAAGGGCTGTTCATGTGCCATCCCGGCCATGTCGACGAGACGCTGCGCGCGCGCGACACGATGCAAGCTGTGCGCGAGGTCGAATTCGCGGCCCTGGCATCGGACGCGTTCGGAGCCAGCCTGGCCCGCGCCAATGTCGCAATCATGGATGGCAGGGGATGAACGACGCCGAGCGGCCCCCGCGTTCGACCGGCAACAAGATCGTCCGCTTTGCCATTGTCGGACTGGCCAACACAGCCATCGACCTTGCCAGCTTTTTCCTGCTGCTCAAGCTCGGTGCTTCGCCGCTGCCGGCCAACGTTGCTGCCTGGTTCATCGCCGTCACCTTTTCCTTCGCGGCGAACGGCTTCTGGTCGTTCGAGCGCAATCGAGCCATCCGGCTGCGTGACGCATTCCTTCGCTTCGCCTCGCTTGGAGGGCTGATTTCGCTCGGCGTCTCCAGCCTCTCCATCGCGCTGTTTGCCGGCATCGCCGGAGTGTGGCCGGCAAAGATCGCCGGTGTCGTGGTGGCGGCGGTGCTGAATTTCCTCGCCGCGCGCTGGTCGATCGAAGGCCGGTTCTTGAGATAGGCGGAACTATTTTTCTTACGAAATTCCGGACGGAAAACCGCTACACACTTTTCCCTGGATTTCTTTACTCCGCCGGTTCCACATTGGTGTAGGCGGCTTCCTCCAACTCGCGCTTCAGTCGCGCTTCCTCATGGGTCTTCGGCGTGACGAAGCGGCCAAGCAGGAGATAGGCGACCGGCGTCAGGAACAGTGTCGAGACGGTGGCCAGCCCCAGGCCGCCGACGATGACCCAGCCGAGCGCGACGCGCGCCTCGGCACCGGCGCCGCTCGCCAGCACCAGCGGCAAGCCGCCGAGCACGGTGCAGATCATCGTCATCATCACCGGCCGCACGCGGATGATCGAGGCCTGCTCGATCGCTTCGCGCACGCCAAGCCCGCGATCGCGCAGCTGGTTGGCGAATTCGACGATCAGGATGCCGTTCTTGGCCATGACGCCAACCAAAAGCACCAGGCCGATCTGGCTGTAGGCGTTGAGACTGGTGCCCGAGAGCAGAAGCGCGAAAATCGCGCAGGCCAGTCCGAGCGGCACCGTCGCCATGATGATGACGGCACTGACGAAACTTTCGAACTGGGCGGCCAGCACCAAAAGGATGATGACCAGCGCGAAGCCGAAAATGGTGATCATGGCGCTGTTGGTTTCGCCCAGCGTCGCCGCCTCGGCCAGAGGCAGGATGCGGCTGCCCGCAGGCAGCAGCGGCGTGGCGATCTCCTCGGCGCGGGTGAGCGCGTCGCCAAGTGCGAAGTCGCCACTGAGGTTGGAGGTGATGGCCACCGAGGGCTGCTGCTGTTCGCGCGACAGTGATGGCGGTACGGCACGTTCGGTCAGCGTGGCGATGGTCGACATCGGCACGAAACGTCCGTCTGCCGTCTTCAGGAAGATGTTTTCCAGATCGGTCGGATCGTTGATCGGATTGGTGGTCGAGACCAGCTTCACGCCGTAGCTGCGGTCGGCAATGTAGACGTCGACGACATCGTTGCCGTCGAGCATGGCCTGCAAGGTGTTGGCCAGTCCCGATATGTCGATGCCGAGGTCGGAGGCGCGCTCGCGGTCGATGGCCACGGCGAGCTGCGGTTGCGTCGGGTCGATCGACAGGCGCGGTGTCTGGAAGCGCGCGTCCTTCTGCATCTCGGCGATGATCTTCACGGCTGCGTCGCCGAGCGCCTTGCGGTCGTTGCCGACCAGCGCGAACTGCAGGCCGTTGCCGGCGCCACGGATGCCGAGGCTGTTGGGCTGTACCGGGAAGATGCGCACGCTCGGCACCTGCCTGGTCAACTGGCTGATCTCGGCCATGATCTCCTGCTGGCTGCGGCTGCGCTCGTTCCACGGCGCCAACGTCATCACCATGAAGCCGGAATTGTAGGAGCCGTTCTGGCCGGCATTCTCGAAGGTCGAGCGGATCTCGCCGGAATCGCGCATCGGCTGGATCAGTCTCTCGATCTTCTGCATCTGCTGCGTCGTATAGTCGAGGCTGACGCCTTGCGGGGCGCTGATGCGCAGAAGCACGGCGGCGCGGTCCTCGGTCGGCGTCAGCTCCTGGCGGATGGTGCCGAACAGCGTGAAGGCGGTGCCGGCAAACAGCACCGCGACCAGAAGCACGATCCATGGCGCGTCGAGGCAGGCGTGTAGGCCGCGCTTGTAGGCCGTACTGAGCGCGCCGCCGATGCGGGCGCCGATGCCATGGCCCCCTTCGTGGTGGAGCGATGCGCTGGTCAGCATGCGCGAGGCGAGCATCGGGCACAGCGTCAGCGCCACAACGCAGGACAATAGCACCGACATGGCAAGCACGAAGCCGAATTCGCGGAACAGGCCGCCGGTCTGGCCGGGCAGGAACGAAATCGGCACGAAGACGGCGACCAGCGTCAAGGTGGTGGCAATGACGGCGAAAAACACTTCCTGCGCGCCAAGCACGGCGGCGGCGCGGGGCCCCATGCCTTCATTGCGTCGTCGCACGATGTTTTCGAGCACGACGATGGCGTCGTCGACGACCAGTCCCGTCGCCAGCACCAGAGCGAGCAGGGTCAGGATGTTGACCGAGAAGCCGGCCAGATAGATGGCAGCGATGGTGCCGATCATGGCGACCGGCATCGACAGGCCGGGGATCAGCGTCGCGCGCCAGTCGAGGAGAAACACATAGATGACGATCAGCACCATAGTCACGGACAGGCCGAGTGCGATCTCGACCTCGTGCACCGCGCCCTTGACGAAGACGGCGTCGTCGCTGGTGATCTTGATCGACATGCCCTTGGGCAGGTTTTCCTGCAGCTTGGCGACGGCGGCCTGGACACCGGTCGAGATGTCCAGCGTGTTCGATTCCGCCTGGCGGATGATGCCGATGCCGATGCCGGTCTTGCCGTCCGAGCGCAGCGTGGTCTGGCCGACGTCGGGACCGAGCGTGACGGTGGCGACGTCGCGGATGCGCGTCGTGCCGCCGACAATGATGTTTTCGAACTCTTCCGGCGTGGTCACGTCGGCAGTCGTGCGGACGATCAGGTCCTGGTTGGTCGTGGTGATCGAACCGGCAGGGGAATCGAAAGCGACCGAGGCAAGGGCGGCCCTGAGATCGGCAACCGTGAAGCCGAGGCTGGCCAGCTTGTTCTGGTCGACATCGATGCGAAAGATCTTGTCGCGGTCGCCATAGACCTGGACGTCGGCAACGCCGGGCACGGCGGCAAGCTCGTCCTCGATCTGGTCCTGGACCACCACGGTCATGTCCTGGATCGACATGTTGTCCGAGGTCACCGCCAGTCGCATCACCGCGTCGGAATTGGCGTCGGCCTTGACGATGCGCGGCGGATCGGCGGTGTCGGGCATCTGATTGGCGACGCGGCCGACAGCATCACGCACGTCCGAGGCGGCGACATTCAGATCGACGCCGTCGTTGAACTCGATGGTGACGCGGCTCGAGCCGAACGAGGAAGACGACGAGATCGACTTGACGCCTGAGACGCGGGCGACGGCGCCCTCGATCGTGTCGGTCAGTTCGCGGTCGACGGTCTCGGCCGCCGCGCCCTCGAAGGTGGTGGAAACAGTGACGACCGCGCGGTCGACATCAGGCAGTTCGCGGATCTCGACGCCGTAGAAAGCGGCCAGGCCGGCGACCGCAATCAGTGTGTTCAGCACGAAGGCCATGACCGGCCTGCGGATGAACAGGGCGGTGAAGCCGGTCTCGCTGGCGGTGTTGATGGTTCCGGTCATGAGCCTGCGGCGGCGTCCGCGGCGCGCTGCTCTTCGCCGGCAAGGCGAACCGCGCCGCCCTCGCTGACGCTCTGGGTGCCTTCTGTGACCACCATGTCGCCATTGTCGATCTCGGCGTCGATCAGCACGGTCTCGGTGTTGCGCTGGATGATGCGCACCGGGACCCGCCTGGCCTTGCCATCCTCGATCTGCCAGACATAGGCGCCGTCCGACCCCCACAGGATCGCCAGCGGGCTGACGGCCGGATAGGTTTGCCCCGGAAATTTCATGGTGATGCCGAACGACATGCCGGCGCGCAGCGAATCGGCCGGGTTGGCGATCTTGGCCTTGACCAGCAGGGTGCGACTCTTTTCATCGATGTGGTTGTCGATGGCCGAAACGGTGCCGCTATAGGCGTTGCTGGGATTGGCAATCGGCGTCGCCGTCAACTGCGCACCGACCTTGACGGCGGCGGCGAAGCGCTCGGGCACCAGGAAATCGACCAGGATCGAGGACCGGTCGTCGAGCGTGGCGATGGCCGACTGGTTGGTGACGTAATTGCCGGCCGAGATCGGCAGGATGCCGACGGTGCCGGCGATCGGCGCCAGGATCGACCGGCGCTGCAGTGCAAGTTCCGCGTCCTGAAGCGCCAGCTTGGCGCCCGCCAGCACCACCTCGGCGTCAGCCACGGCTACCGGGGTCGCGGCATTGGAGGCACGCAGCGACTTGACGCGGTCGAGCTTGGACTGAGCGTCCTGCAAGGCGAGCTTGGCACGGTCCTGAGAGATCACTTCGGTCTCGGAATCGAGGGTGGCGAGGATCTGTCCCTTTTCGACATGGCTGCCGGACTCGACCAGCAGTTCGGCGAGGCGGCCGGAGCTGTAAGGATTGACGGTCACCGAGGCGTTGGCACGGCCGGTGCCGATCGCCTGCAGGCGGTCGTTGATAACAGCCGAAGTGGCCGCCAAGGCGACCACGTTCACCCGCTGGTTGCCGTTGCGGCCGTTTGCCTGCCTCGCGTTGGCGGCACCGGTTTCAGCCGGGGGCGTTGCCGCGTAAGCCCAGTCGATGCCCCAACGTGCCAGCACGTCCGGTGCGCCGGGATAAAAGCGCAGCCAGGCGGCTGCCGCCACCACCAGCACCATGAGTGCAAAAAGTATCTGTTTCCAGGCGGCCATCAGCACTCCGGTTGGTAAAACAATCCTTCCGTCTACCGGTTTCCCGAAATGAAGCAGACGCAGCGAGGCTATTGTAAGGCAAAGAAGCCGTCTCGATATCGCGTCTTTATGACAATTCTCCGGGGGCTGCGCACATTAAATATATGTAACGTTTGAGAAAATATGCGTAACGCTTCGGATCATCGCATATGCACTAACGCAGACTTTCCATCTCGCGAATGCGTTTGGCGCCTTCTGCTTCCAGTTGCCTGGTGACGGCGCCGATCAGCGTTTCGGCGACGACGAAAAGGGCCGCCGATGAATCCCATGCCGACGGCACCGCGGTTCGTCCGGCGATGACATGGCGAGCAAGGCGGGCGATCGGCGACAGCCACTGGTCGGTGAACAGCACGATCTGCACGCCACGCTGATGCGCCTTCTCGGCGAAGCGGAGGAGGCTGTCCTGGTAGCGCCTGATGTCGAAGATGACCAGCACGTCGCGCTTGCCCATGTCGATCAGCCGGTCACGCCACATGCTTTCCTGCCCGGCGAGGTGAAAGACATCCGGCTGGATGATGGCGAGGTGGGCGGCCATGTAGCGCGCCAGCGGATCGGTGAAGCGGCCGCCGATCAGGAAGGTCTTGCCGCGCCGGTCCGCCAGCCGGGCGGCGATGTCGGCAAGCTGCTTGTCGGACAGGTGCCTGAATGTCTCGCGCATATTGTCGAGCGTCGCTTCCAGCATCGGCGACACGGTCCCGCCGCCGGGCGAGGGCGGATTGAGCGTCCTTGTCGCCGGCGATTGCAGTTGCGCCGCCAGTTCGTCCTGCAGGCTCGACTGGAATTCCGGATAGTTCTGAAAGCCCAACCGGGCGACGAAACGCAGGATCGTCGGCGAGGAAACGCCGGCTGCGGCCGAGAATTCAGCGACCGTTTTCAAGCCGATCATCGGGTAGAAGGCAATCAGTGTCTGGGCCGCGCGCCGTTCGCTGGCCGGCATCGTGCCGATGCGGTCGGCGATCAGTTCGGCAATGTTGGAAATCATCTTTTCCCCACCCTTGGCTCGGTCGATGGTCTTTTCCGAAATCGCATTTGACAAAGCCGGACAAACTGTATGAAATCATCCACCGGGACGCAATGAGGCAAAATACGTAACATACGATACAGCGCTCCCCGGGGACGGCAGAGTATGGAGAAAGCACGGCCCGCCAGCCTTGCATCGTCTGATACCGTAAGGGTGACGAACCCCGGCGGATCAAGCCCTTTCGTGCTGACCTGCGATCACGCCTCGAACTTCCTGCCCGCCGAATTCGGCACGCTCGGCCTTGCTGTCGAGGACCTGTCGCGCCACATCGCCTGGGATCCCGGCGCGCTGCCGGTTGCCCGCCGCATGGCGCAGGCGCTCGACGCGACGCTGGTCGAAACCCGCATTTCGCGCCTTGTCATCGACTGCAACCGGCCGCTTGACGCGCCCGACCTGGTGCCGCCGGTCAGTGAGACAACAGCCATACCGGGCAATGCCGGCCTGTCGGAAAGTGAGCGTGCCGCGCGTGTCGCGCTTTCGTGGCGCCCTTTCCACGATACGATTGCGGATATCATCAGCCACAGGCTGTCACACGGTCATGAAACGCGGCTGGTTTCGGTCCATTCCTTCACGCCGGTATACAAGGGCCGCAACCGGCCCTGGCATATCGGCATCATCCATGACGAGGATCGCCGGCTGGCGGCGCCGCTGATATCGGCGCTGAAGCGGCTTTCCGGTGTCACCGTCGGGGTCAACGAGCCGTATTCACCTGATGACCGCGTCTATTTCACGCTGGAACGGCATGCGCGCTCGCGCGGACTGCCCTGCGCGATGATCGAAATCCGCAACGATGAAATCGCCGGCGAGACCGGGCAGCGGAAATGGGCGGATCTGCTCACGGGCATTTTTTCGGATCTGGAGCCAGAGGAGGCCGGACACACCAGATCGCATTCAGTCGGAAAGTCAGTTCAATCGGCTAGCTAGGGCGGGATCTCATCCCGACCCGAAAACCAACAGGGGACACTAAAATGGCAGCACCGGGTTATACTGAAGTTGACAAGGCGGAGGACGTAAAGCACCTCCACAGCATGGGCTATGCCCAGGAATTGGAGCGGCGCCTCAGTCGCTTTTCGAACTTCGCCGTTTCCTTCTCCATCATCTGCATCCTGTCGGGCGGCATCAATTCGCTGGCCCAGGCCACCTCCGGCGCCGGCGGCATCGGCATCGGCATCGGCTGGCTGGTCGGCTGCTTCGTTTCGCTGACCTTCGCGGTCGCCATGTCGCAGATCAGCTCGGCCTATCCGACGGCCGGCGGCCTCTATCACTGGGGTTCGATCCTCGGCAACCGTGGCACCGGCTGGGTCACCGCATGGCTCAATCTGCTCGGCCTGATCACCGTGCTCGGCGCCATCAATGTCGGCACCTGGACGTTTTTCATCGGCGCTTTCGGCCCGACGCTCGGAATCGAAGGCACGCTGACAAACCAGATGATCTTTCTGATCATCATCACCGGCGCGCAGGCGCTGATCAACCATCTCGGCATCAAGCTGACGGCGAAGCTGACCGATTTCTCGGGCTATCTCATCTTCTTCGGCTCGATCCTGATCGCCATCGTCTGCCTGGCTTCCGCTGAGACCTGGGATTTCAGCCGTCTCTTCACCTTCAAGAACTATTCCGGGGACGCAGGCGCCGGCGTGTGGCCATCCGTCTCGAATGCCTGGGTGTTCGCGCTCGGCCTGTTGCTGCCGATCTACACGATCACCGGTTATGACGCTTCCGCGCACACCTCGGAGGAAACCATCAAGGCGGCTTCTTCCGTGCCGCGCGCCATGGTCATGTCGGTGATCTGGTCGGCCGTTTTCGGCTATCTGTTCCTGGCCGCCTTCGTGCTGATGATCCCGAACATGGACGATGCCGCCAAGCAGGGCTGGAACGTGTTCTTCTGGGCCTTCGACCAGCGTGTAAGCCCCGGCATCAAGGAGTTCGTCTACCTCGTCGTGTTCGTCGCGCAGCTGCTGTGCGGCCTTGCCACGGTGACGTCTGCCTCGCGCATGATCTTCGCCTTCTCGCGTGACGGCGGCCTGCCGGGTTCGGCGGCACTCGCCAAGGTCAGCCCGACCTACCGCACGCCGGTGGCGGCGATCTGGACGGCTTCGATCCTGTCGGTGCTGTTCGTCTGGGGTTCGACGCTGGTTTCGGTCGCAGGCACTTCGGCCTACACCATCGTGGTTTCCTGCACCGTCATCTTCCTGTTCCTCTCCTTCACCGTGCCGATCGTGCTCGGCATGCTCGCCTGGGGCACGCCGAAGTGGGACAAGATGGGTCCCTGGAACATGGGGCGCGGCGTGTTCATGCTGTTCGCCTTCCTGTCGATCGTCTCAATGATCCTGATCTTCATCATCGGCATCCAGCCGCCGAACGATTGGGCGCTCTACATCACCGTCGGCTTCTTCATCCTGACGGCAGTCGTCTGGTTCGGCTTCGAGAAGCGCCGCTTCCAGGGGCCGCCGCTCGGCGACATCATTGCGGCGCGTCAGGCGGCCATCAAGGCGGCCGAACAGGCAGTCGGCGAAACCGGCCACTGACCTCGACCATCATGGCCATGGCCGGCATCGTGCCGGCCATGGTTTCGTTCAACTCATTCAAAGCCCAAGCGCTGGAGTGCCAAAGGAATGGCCGGAAATTTCTCGTTCGATCAGTTGAAGAAAGCGGTCTCCAGCGGTGAGATCGACACCGTGCTGGCCTGCATCGTCGACATGCAGGGACGGCTGGCGGGAAAACGCTTCCTGGCGCAGTACTTCGTCGATTCCGCGCATGACGAAACGCATGGATGCAATTATCTGCTGGCCGCAGACATCGATATGGAGCCGGTGCCGGGCTACAAGGCGGCGAGCTGGTCGAAGGGCTATGGCGATTTCGTCATGAAGCCGGATCTCGCCACACTGCGGCGCATTCCCTGGCTGGAAAAGACCGCGCTCGTGATCTGCGACGTGCTCGACCACCACACGCATGACGACCTGCCGCATTCGCCGCGCGCCATCTTGAAGAAGCAGGTCAAGCGGCTGAGCGAGCGCGGCTATATCGGCTATTTCGCATCCGAGCTCGAATTCTATCTGTTCAACGAGACCTACGATTCGGCCCGCAAGAAGCACTGGCAAGGTCTCGACACCGCATCGCCCTATATCGGCGACTACCAGATCGGCATCACCACCAAGGAAGAAGGCGTCATGCGCCGGCTTCGCAACGAAATGGAAGCGGCCGGCATTCCGATCGAGAATTCCAAGGGCGAGTGGGGTCCGGGCCAGGAAGAGATCAATGTGCGCTATGCCGAGGCGCTCGACATGGCCGACCGCCACGTCATCCTGAAGAACGGCGCCAAGGAAATCGCCGAGTCCGAGGGCAAGGCGATTTCGTTCATGTCCAAGTATAATTACGGGCTCGCCGGCAATTCCAGCCACATCCACAATTCGCTGTGGAGCGCCGACGGCAAGACACCGCTGTTCTTCGACAAAAAGGCCGACTGGACGCTGTCGACACTCGGCCAGCAATGGGCTGCCGGCCAGCTCAAATACGCCAAGGAATTCACCTGGTTCCTGGCGCCCTATATCAACTCCTACAAGCGCTTCCAGGCCGGCACCTTCGCGCCGACCAAGATCATGTGGAGCGAAGACAACCGCACCGCAGGCTTCCGCCTGTGCGGCGAGGGCACCAAGGGCATCCGCATGGAATGCCGCATCGGTGGCGCCGACCTCAACCCGTATCTTGCTTTCGCAGCCCTGATCGCCGCCGGCCTTGCCGGCATCGACGAAAAGCTGGAATTGCAGAAGCCGTTCGTCGGCGATGCCTATCAGGCATCTCGCCTGCCGGAGATTCCGAAGACGCTGCGCGATGCCACCGACACGCTGGCGAAGTCGAAGATGCTCAAGCAGGCGCTCGGCGAGGATGTGCTCGAACACTATGTCCACACCGCAAAGTGGGAGCAGTTCGAATACGACCGCCGGATTACGGATTGGGAACTGCACAGAGGTTTCGAGCGGTATTAGGTATCGGCGGTTCGTCGGCGCCACCCCTTCACTCTTAGCCTTTCCCCGTGGGGGAGGCTGCCGGCAGGCAGATGAGGGGCAGCGCCAAGCCATACGATTTTGTTGTAGAATACGAGGACTTACAAAATGACCGAGACGGTCAAACTCATTACCCCCGTCGATGGCTCGATCTATGCCGAGCGGCCGATTGCTACAGACCAGGCGATCAACGCCGCAGTGGAACGCGCCAAGGCGGCGCAAGAGAAGTGGGCTGAGACGCCTATCGTCGAGCGCGGCAAGTACATGTTGGCTATGCTGGAAGCGCTGGTCGCGATGACCGACGAGATCGTGCCGGAAATCGCCTGGCAGATGGGGCGCCCCGTGCGCTATGGCGGCGAATTCGGCGGCGTCAAGGAACGCACCAACTACATGATCGAGATCGCCGAGCAGGCGCTCAAATCGGTGCCGGCCTCCAACCCGAAGGACGGTTTCCGCCGCTATGTGAAGAAAGACCCGCTTGGCGTCGTCATGGTAATCGCGCCGTGGAATTATCCCTATCTGACCGCCGTCAACACCATCGTGCCGGCGCTGATGGCCGGCAACACCGTGATCCTGAAGCATGCGGCGCAGACGCTGCTGGTCGGCGAGCGCTTTCAGCAGGCTTTCGACAAGATCGGCCTGCCCAAGGGCGTGTTCCAGAATGTCGTGCTGAACCACGCCCAGACCGAAAGGCTGCTCGGCTCGGGCAAGATCGACCACGTCAATTTCACCGGTTCGGTCGGCGGCGGCCGCGCCATCGAAAAGGCGGCGGCGGGCACCTTCATGACGCTCGGCCTCGAGCTTGGCGGCAAGGATCCGGCCTATGTGCTGCCCGACGCCAAGATGGACCATGCGGTCGCCAATCTGGTCGACGGCGCCTTCTACAATTCCGGCCAGTGCTGCTGCGGCATCGAACGCGTTTATGTGCACGAGAAGGTCTATGACGAATTCGTCGAAGGCTTCATCGCCGAGACAAAGAACTATGTCGTCGGCAATCCGCTCGATCAGGCGACGACGATGGGACCGATGGCGCAGGCGCGCTTTGCTGACCTGATCCGTGAACAGAAGGCGGAAGCGCTGCGCAAGGGTGCCAAAGCGCACATCAACATGAAGGTGGCTAACGACAAGGCTGGTTCGCCTTATCTGGCACCTGAGGTGCTGACAGAAGTCGATCATCAGATGAGCGTCATGCGCGAGGAAAGCTTTGGCCCGATCGTCGGCATCATGAAGGTGCGCAACGACGAAGAGGCGATCGCGCTGATGAACGACAGTCCCTACGGGCTGACCGCTTCGATCTGGACGCGCGATACCGAGCATGCCGTGGCGATCGGCAACCGCGTCGAGACCGGCACGGTGTTCATGAACCGCTGCGACTACCTCGACCCGGCCTTGGTCTGGACCGGCGTCAAGGACACCGGCAAGGGTGCGGGCTTGTCGGCTATCGGCTACGACAATCTGACCCGGCCGAAATCATTCCATCTGCGCGAAGCCATCTGATTTATTGAAAGACAAAAATGTCCAAGCTGATCTCCAAATGGAACTACCCCACCACCGTCCGCTTCGGCGCCGGCCGCATCAAGGAATTGCCTGAGGTGCTGGCGGCCACCGGCATCAAGCGGCCGTTGTTCGTCACCGACCCTGGACTGGCGAAACTGCCGGTCGTCGCCTCGACGCTGAAGATACTCGACGACGCCAAGGTTCCCTACGGCGTCTTCTCCGAGGTCAGGCCTAACCCGGTCGAGTCCAATCTGACCGCCGGCATCGCCGTGTTCAAGAAGGGCAAGCATGACGGCGTCATCGCCTTCGGCGGCGGTTCGGCGCTCGATCTCGGCAAGCTGATCGCCTTCCAGGCCGGGCAGGTCAGGCCGGTATGGGATTTCGAGGATGTCGACGACTGGTGGACGCGCGCCAATTCGGACGCCATCGCGCCGATCATCGCCGTGCCGACCACCGCCGGGACCGGATCGGAAGTTGGCCGCGCCGGCGTTATCACCAATGAGGCGACGCACACCAAGAAGGTCATCTTCCATCCGAAACTTTTGCCAGCAATCGTCATTGCCGATCCGGAGCTGTCGGTCGGCATGCCCGGCTTCATCACCGCCGGCACCGGCATGGATGCGCTCGCCCACTGTCTCGAGGCCTATTGCGCGCCGGGCTATCATCCGATGGCCGACGGCATCGCCGTCGAAGGTGTGAGGCTGGTCTTCGAGAACCTGCCGAAGGCCTATGCCAACGGCAGGGATCTCGTCGCGCGCGCCCACATGATGAGCGCCGCCGCCATGGGCGCCACTGCCTTCCAGAAGGGGCTCGGCGCCATCCATTCGCTGTCGCATCCGGTCGGTGCGCTCTATGACACCCATCACGGCATGACCAATGCGGTGTTCATGCCCTATGTGCTCGCCTTCAACCGTGACTCCATCGAGGAGCGTATCGGCCGGCTCGCCGCCTATTGCGGCATCAAGGGCGGCTTCGACGGGTTCGCCAAGGCGATTATCAAGCTGCGCAAGGAATTGAAGGTGCCGCATGCGCTGCCGGGCCTTATCAAGGGGCTCGACATGGACAAGAAACGCAAGGCGCTGATCGCCGACATGGCGGTGGTCGATCCGACCGCCGGCGGTAACCCGGTCAAGCTGACCAAGAAGGCGGCGCTGACCTTGCTCGAAAACGCCATTGCCGGCACGGTCTGAGGCGTTTTCCGCGCCGCAAAGTGATCTGAAAAGGGGCTATGAAAACAAGGGGGAGGATGACGGGCAAGGCACAAACTAGTTAGCCGGAAAAAGAATCGCGGAGCGATTGCTACATCAGGTTAAAAAGAGTTTACTTTTTCGCACTGCGAGCAGCCGCTTTCACAAAGCTTTCATCTGGCTGTCACATGAAAACGATACCGCATCGCAGGCGTCCAACGGCGTCAGTTCAACGGAGAGAACACATGTTCAAGTTCACGGGGAAAGTGCTTTCCCTTTCGGCCGCGGCGCTTTTCGCGTCGACGGTGATTTCGTCCGCGGATTCGCTGGACGATCTCGTCAAGGCTGCCAAGGCGGAAGGCCAGCTCACCACCATCGCGCTGCCGCATGACTGGTGCGGCTATGGCGATGTCATCGCAGGTTTCAAGGCGAAATATCCGGAAATCACCGTCAACGAACTCAACCCCGACGCCGGCTCCGGCGACGAGGTCGAGGCGATCAAGGCCAACAAGGACAACAAGGGCCCGCAGGCGCCCGACGTCATCGACGTCGGCCTGTCCTTCGGCCCGACCGCCAAGGCCGATGGCCTGATCCAGCCTTACAAGGTGTCGACCTGGGACTCGATCCCCGACAGCGCCAAGGATGCCGACGGCTTCTGGTACGGCGACTATTACGGCGTTCTGTCGTTCATGGTGAACAAGGACCTGATCAAGGAATCGCCCACCGACTGGGCCGACCTCTTGAAGCCGGAATTCGCCAACGCGGTCGCTCTTGCCGGCGATCCGCGCGTTTCAAACCAGGCCATCCAGGCTGTCTACGCCGCCGGCCTTTCCGGTGGCGCTGCAGCCGGTGAAGCTGCCGGCACTGCTGGCCTAGACTTCTTCAAGAAGCTCAACGCCGCCGGCAATTTCGTTCCGGTCGTGGGCAAGCCGGCAACGCTTGCCCAGGGTCAGACCCCGATCCTGATCAACTGGGACTACAACGCGCTCGCCGGCCGCGACACGCTGAAGGGCAACCCGCCCGTCGACGTCATCGTGCCGAAGACCGGCGTCGTCGCCGGCGTCTACGTGCAGGCGATCAGCGCCTACGCGCCGCATCCGAATGCAGCCAAGCTGTGGATGGAATACCTCTACTCCGACGAAGGCCAGATCGGCTGGCTGAAGGGCTATTGCCACCCGATCCGCTTCAACGATCTCGCCAAGAACGGCAAGATCCCGGCGGACGTGCTGGCCAAGCTGCCGCCGGCGGAATCCTATGCCTCGGCCGCGTTCCCGTCGCTCGACGAGCAGGCTAAGGCCAAGGAAGCTATCAGCAAGAACTGGGACGCCACTGTCGGCGCCAACGTCAAGTAAGACTTGAAATCCACCGGGCGGCCGCGAGGCCGCCCGGTCCTTCCTCGAAGACGGTAGCCGGCGCATGACCGATCTCTCGCTTTCAAATCAGGCATTCGCCACCAAGCCGGTGCCGCCGAAGGAGGCGACCGCCTTCCGCTTGCCAACGCAATGGATCGGCGTGGCGCCGTTCTTCATCTTTGCCCTAATGTTCTTGATCCTGCCCACGCTCTATCTCGTCGTGGGAGCCTTCCGGAACGGTGAAGGCGGGTTCACGCTCGACAATATTCTGCAGCTGGTCAGCGATCCGTCGATCAGCAATTCCTACTGGTCTTCGATCAAGATCAGTTTCTGGTCGGCCATCATCGGGGCGTTTGCCGGGCTCGCCATCGCGATCGCGATCGTGCGCGGCGGACTGCCAAGCTGGACGCGCTCCGCGACCCTGACGTTTTCGGGCGTCGCCTCGAATTTTGCCGGCTTGCCGCTCGCCTTCGCGTTCCTGGCTACGCTCGGCCGTGTCGGTATCGTCACGACGCTTCTGCGTGACGTGCTCAACATCAACATTTACGCGATGGGCTTCAATTTTCTCACCACAACGGGCCTGATCGCGGTCTATCTGTTCTTTCAGATTCCCCTGATGGTGGTCATCATCGTGCCAGCCATCGACGGCTTGAAGAAGGAGTGGGGCGAGGCTGCGGCCACGCTCGGTGCCACGCAGGCGCAGTACTGGCGCATGGTTGTCATCCCTGTGATATGGCCGAGTTTTCTCGGTACGGTCATCCTGTTGTTTGCGAACGCCTTCGGCGCCATCGCCACCGCTTATGCGTTTGCCGGTCCGACGCTTAATATCGTTCCGATCAAGCTCTACTCGCAGATGAACGGCGACGTGCTGCACAACCCGCAACTCGCTTATGCCATAGCCTTTGGCATGATCGTCATCACCGGGCTTGCGAATGTCTTCTACATCTGGTTTCGGACTCGGTCCGAAAGGTGGCTCAAATGAAGTCGGGTAAGTTCTGGGCCTGGGTCGTCTTTGTTGTCGGGGCCGCCTATTTCTTTATTCCGTTGATGGCGACGGTCGAGTTCTCGCTGCGCATGCGGCGCGGCGTCCACTCCTTCGACGCCTATCAAGTCGTGCTGGGAGACGCGCGCTTCCAGTCAACTTTCCTTTTTTCAGTCATCGCTGCCCTCTGCACCATTATCCTGGGGGTGCTGATCGTGGTGCCGGCGGCATACTGGATCCGGCTGCGTCTGCCTCAGCTCAGGCCAATCGTCGAATTCATCACCCTTTTGCCGCTGGTCATTCCGGCAATCGTCATCGTCTTCGGCTATATCAGGATGTACGGCTCGAACTCGCCGCTGCCATTCTTGGCAAGCAATTGGGGTGCGAACGCGTTGCTTGTCATTGGCTATACGACGCTGTCTCTGCCTTACATGTATCGGGCCGTTGACACCGGTCTGCGCACCATCGATGTGCGTACGCTGACCGAAGCCGCGCAAATTCTGGGTGCGGGCTGGGGCACCATCATCACCCGCGTCATCCTGCCCAATGTGCTGATCGCGGTGCTGTCCGGCGCATTCCTGACTTTCGCCATCGTCATTGGCGAGTTTACAATGGCCAGCCTGCTCAGCCGTCCGGCTTTCGGCCCGTATCTGCAGAACATCGGCGCCAACCGTGCATACGAGCCCGCAGCCCTTGCAGTGATCGCCTTCGCCATCACCTGGGGCTGCATGTCGCTGATCCAGATCCTGTCCCGCTTCGCGCCGAAATCGGCGAACCGCCCAAATTGATCGAGAGAACCACGCCATGGCCGACCCATTCCTCTCCATCCAGCACGTTCGAAAATCTTTCGGCGCCACCACGGTGGTGGAGGATTTCAATCTCGACGTAGAGCGCGGCGAATTCGTCTCCTTCCTCGGGCCATCCGGCTGCGGCAAGACGACGGTGTTGCGCATGGTTGCCGGTTTCGAGGAGCCGAGCGCGGGCACGATCGTCGTCAGCGGCAAGGACATTACGAGACTGAAGCCCAACCAGCGCAATGTCGGCATGGTGTTCCAGGCCTATGCGCTGTTCCCGAACCTGACCGTGGCGCAGAATATCGGCTTCGGCTTGAAGGTCGCCGGCATGCCGAGGGCGGACATCGATGCCCGCGTCGCCGAGATGCTCGGCATCATCAAGCTGCCGCAGATGGCGGATCGCTATCCCTACCAGCTCTCGGGCGGCCAGCAGCAGCGCATCGCGCTAGCCCGCGCCATCGCGCCGAAGCCAAAGCTGCTGCTGCTCGACGAGCCGCTGTCGGCGCTCGACGCCAAGGTGCGCGTGTCGCTGCGCGAGGAAATCCGGTCGATCCAGAAGAAGCTCGGCATCACCACCATCTTCGTCACGCACGACCAGGAAGAGGCGCTGTCGATCTCGGACCGCATCGCCGTCATGTATGGCGGCAAGGCCGAGCAGGTCGGCACGCCATTCGAGATCTACAACCGGCCGGCAACCAAGTTCGTCGCCAATTTCGTCGGCACGCTGAATGTGCTGGAAGGCACCGTCACCGATGCCGCCGCGGGCACGGTGCGGGTCAATTCCGAACAGGTCTCGCTCAAGGGCAAGCTCAACGGTTCCAAGTCGGGCGACACGCTGTCCCTGGCGCTGCGTCCGGAAGCCATCTCGCTTGGGCGCCAGCCCGGCCGCGACTCCAGCCTTTCCGGAGAAATCTCCGAAGTGCATTTCCTCGGCTCGGTCATCCGGGTTCGTGTCGGCATCGGCGGCAACACGGTCTCGCTCGACACGTTCAACAGCCCGGCAACGCCGCCCCCCGCAGTTGGTGAGAAGGCCGAGATCTCGTTTTCTTCGAGCGATATGCTCGTGCTGCACTAGGCTGCTGCGCTTGTTTGGAATGAATGGCTGTATCCCGGTTAGCGAAGGGGGAAGGATGCTTCCGCCCGCGTGGCATGGGCTGCAGTGCAGGGAAGTCCGCGTTTAAGCGAGCCCCATATCAGATGATTTCAATGTCGGTGTGGACGGCGATTTGTCAGGAAGCAATTCGAGGTATTTTCTGCCGGCTCGAGCTTGCCGGGCAATCAACAATTTCCAGCCGCTTTGCCGCTGCCAGAATCTCGCTTCCCGGCTATAAGAGGCCATGGTTCTTTTCGAACTGACACTCGTTCTGCTGTTGATCGCCGTTGCGCTGACGGCGCTGTCGCGGCGCGTGCAGGTTCCTTATCCCTCTTTGCTGGCGCTGGCAGGGGTGGCCATCGCCTTCGTGCCTGGCGTGCCGACCATCGAGATCGACCCGGAACTGGCGCTTGCCCTGTTCATCGCGCCGGTGCTGCTCGACGCCGCCTATGACACGTCGCTGCGCGATCTCAACCGCTACAAGGTGCCGCTTGTGCTGCTGGCGCTTGGTGCCGTCCTTTTCACGACAGCGACGGTGGCGCTGGCCGGCTGGGCGATGGCAGGTCTGCCGATTGCCGCGGCCATAGCGCTTGGCGCCATCGTGGCGCCGCCCGATGCGGTTGCGGCATCGGCCGTGCTTGGCCAGTTCAAGGTGCCGCATCGCATCACTGCCATTCTGCAAGGCGAGAGCCTGCTTAACGACGCCACCGCGCTGCTGATTTACCGAATGGCGATTTCTGCGGCAGCAGGCTCCATTCTGCTGAGCAGCGCCGTTCCGATGATCCTGCTGTCCACGCTCGGCAGTCTTGCGGCCGGCTATCTGCTTGGCCGGTTGTCTCTGATGACGCTGGGCCGGATCGAGGACCCGGCGAGCGGCACTGTGGTGCAATTTGCCGGCACGTTCGGGGTCTGGATCCTGGCCGACAGGATCGGACTGTCGGCCATCATCACCATAGTCGTCTATGCCATGACGATCGCCCGCACCGCGCCGCGCCGCATGCCGGCCAGAAACCGCATCAGCTCTTATTCCGTCTGGGAAACGGCGGTCTTCGTGCTCAATGTTCTGGCTTTCGTGCTGATGGGCCTGCAGGCGCGTACGATCGTCGGCCGGCTTGCCGGGCAGGGGCAGACCGATGCGTTCGTCCTGGCCGGGACAGTGCTCGCCATCGTCATCGTCTCACGCTTCGTCTGGGTTCTGGGGTGCGGCGCGATCATCAGGTGGTTTGACCGTTTCGGCGTGGCTGATCGTCAGCGTGACGCTCCGTCGTTTCGTGGCGGCGTGCTGATCGGCTGGTGCGGGATGCGCGGTTTGGTGACGCTTGCGGCGGCATTCGCCCTGCCGGCTGAATTCCCGGCCCGCGACCCGATCGTGCTCGCTGCCTTCACGGTCGTCCTCGGCACGCTGGTGCTGCAAGGCATGAGCCTGAAGCCGCTGCTGCGCCTTTTGAATCTCAATCCTGACGAAACGGTCGATCGCGAGGTTGCGCAGGCGCGCGTTGTGGTCATGCAGGCGGCGCTCGACATATTGAGCGGCAAGACATCGGACGCTGCGGCCGCGGTGCGCGAGCAATATGCCGCTCAACGCAAGATCGCCAAAAACCCCGACGATGCCCAGGCGGCGACCGAATATGACCGCTTGCGTCTTTATGCGATCAAGAGCCAGCGCGACGCGCTGGAGGAATTGCGCCGCAACGGGACGATTGGCGACGAAGCCTATCATCGCCTTGAGGAAGAGATCGATTGGACCGAACTGGCCGCGTCGCCACCCGGCCGGTTCCAGCCGCTGAATACTTGAGGCATCGCACGCCGTTTTCCGGCGCACGGAAAATACCGAAGTGCTTCGGGATCGGTGCATGATCCCGGTCAGGGGCAAGGCTGGTCCAAGCCACGTCCATTCTCCTGCACATTGCAACCGTGGCATCGAACCGCTACTGCCAACACGAAATTGAGCCGGATAAGCAATGAAGCTGGTCAGCTACAACATCCAGTACGGGTTCGGCAGCGACGGGCGCTACGATCTTTCGCGCGCCGCGCGCATCGTTGCCGGCGCCGACGTCATTGCACTGCAGGAAGTCGAGCGTCACTGGCAGCGCAGCAATTTCGACGATCAGCCGGAACTGCTTTCCAGCCTGCTGCCCGACTATCACTGGGTCTATGGCCCGGCCTTCGACATGGACGCCAGCGAGCGGCATGACGGCCGTCTGGTCAACCGGCGCCGCCAGTTCGGCACCATGGTGCTGTCGAAACTGCCGATCGTCTGGTCGCGGCTGCATGCGCTGCCGATGCGCCGCACGCAGCGGCCGCTCAACACCCGCAATGCAGCACTTGAATGCATGATCCGCACGCCGGCAGGGCCGGTGCGGGTGTTGTCGCTGCATCTCGCCCATATCGCGGTCGAGGAGCGGCTGGAGCAGATCGACTATCTCCTGGCCGAGCATCGCCGGGCACCGTCCGACGGCGGGCCGTGGAGCGGCGTCGACGACGAGCCCACGCGCAACTGGACCAGCGGCGAAGCGGAGCCGGAAAACCCGCTGGCGGCGATCTGGATGGGCGATTTCAACATGGAGCCGGGCAGCGCCGAATATCGCCACATCGTCGGCAGCACGCCCTACCATCGGGGTGCCGCCTATCTCAGCGGTTTCGTCGATGCCGCCGCCGTTGCCGGGGAGCCGGTTCCGGACTTCCATACCCATGTGAAGACCATCGACGGCAGATTGGCAAAGCGCCGGCTCGACCATTGCTTCGTCGGCGGCATGTTCGCCGGGCGGGTGCGTTCGATCGGTGCCGATATCGGCGAGGTTGCGTCGGATCATTTTCCGTTGCGGGTCGACATCGACCTGGAAACGCCCGGCATTGCCACATGACGCTTTTCGTCTTTTTCGCAGTGCTTGCCGCCGCTGCCATGCACGCGATCTGGAATGCGCTGGTCAAGGTTCATCTCGACCGCTTCCTGTCGATCACGCTGATGACGCTCGGCATGGGCGCGGCGGCACTCGTGGTGCTGCCCTTCGTCGAAGTGCCGAAGGCGGAGGTGTGGCCCTACATCATCGCCTCCGTCATTTTCCACATGGGCTACCGCACCTTCCTGATCGGCGCCTACAAGGCCGGCGATTTCGCCCAGACCTATCCGCTGGCGCGGGGCACCGCACCTCTGCTCTCGGCCTTTGGCGGCATGTTCGTCGTTGCCGAGATTCCCGGCCCGTTCGCCATGCTCGGCATCTTCCTGTTGTCGGCCGGCACGCTGGTGATGTCGTTTCGTGGCGGCGCACATCTGGAAAAACTCAATCTGCGCGCGGTCGGTTTTGCACTGGGCACTTCCATCTTCATTGCCAGTTACACGCTGTCCGACGGCAGCGGCGCACGGCTGGCGGCAACCGCGCAGAGCTATGCAGCCTGGCTGTTCATCTGCGATGCTTTTGGCGCCTTGGTGCTGTGCCTCATCTTCCGCGGGCCGAAGGCGCTGCCGGTGTTGGCGCGCGACTGGAAGGCAGGGCTGTTCACGGGCGTGCTCAGCGGCGCCGCCTACTGGATCGTCATGTGGGCGATGACCAAGGCGCCGATCGCCTCCGTGGCCTCGCTGCGCGAAACCTCGATCCTGTTTGCCATGATGATCTCGGTCTTCGCTCTCGGCGAAAAAATGACCGGCTGGCGCGGTGCCGCCGCGCTCAGCATCGTCGCCGGTGTCGTTGCGCTCAGGCTCGGCTGATTTCGACCCTAATTGAGTACGGTCATCAACTGGCCACGTCGTTCCGGACTGAAACGTATGACGACGATGATGCAGATGGCGACCACGCCTGCGAACAGCGCCAGGGCATAGCCATAGCTGCCTCCGGCGCTTTCCGCGATTCCTGCCTGATAGGGGCCGCCATAGGACGCGGCGAGATTGCCCGCCTGATAGATAAAGCCGGGCAAGGTCGCCCGCACCGCCCCGGGCGAAAGCTCGTTGAGGTGCACGGGGATGACGCCCCAGGCGCCCTGGACCGCGACCTGCATGACGAAGGCGCCGATGGCGAGCATGAACGGCGTGGTCGAGTAGGCCCATAGCGGGATCGACGGCAAGGCGATCAGGCAGGCCAGCGTGATGGCGTTGACGCGGCCGATCTTTTCGGACAGCGCGCCGAACGCCAGGCCGCCGACGATGGCGCCGATATTGGCGACGATGGTGATCCAGCTCACCGTATGCGGATCGAAGCCGTGCTGCTTCTTCAGGAAGGTCGGGTAGAGGTCCTGCGTGCCATGACTGAAGAAATTGAAGAACATCATCAGCACGACGGCATAGAGCGCGACACCCCAGTGTTTCTGCAGGGTTTCCCACATGCCCGGTCGAGCCGTCTTCTGCGCTTCGACGAAGGCCGGCGATTCCGGTACATGCGAGCGGATGAAGAGCACAATCAGCGCCGGCACGAAGCTGAGCAGGAACATGGCGCGCCAGCCGATCGTGTAGCCGCCGATCGTCTGCTCATAGAGCAGGCCATAGACCACCGCCGCCAGCAGATAGCCGGCCGGATAGCCGCATTGCAGGATGCCGGAGATCATGCCGCGTGCGCTCGGCGGAATGGATTCCATGGCCAGCGAACTGCCAAGCCCCCATTCGCCGCCCATGGCGATGCCGAACAGCGCACGCAGGGCGAGGAAGATGCCGAGATTGGGCGAGAAGGCGGCCAGCGCGCCGATCACCGAATAGCTCACGATGTTGAGCATGAGGATCGGCTTGCGCCCGTATTTGTCGGCAAGCATGCCGAAGAAGAACGCGCCGATGAAGCGTGTGGCCAAGGTCAGGAACAGCGCCTTGGAGGCCGCGGGCACGTCGGCGTGGAATTCGGTCGCGATATCGGTGAGCAGGAATGTCAGAAGGAAGAAATCGAAAGCATCGAGCGTCCAGCCCAAGAACGAGGCGAGGACGGTCTTCTTCTGCTGCGAATTAAGGGGCAAATCTTCCTCCTCCACCATCATCGATGTGAGGAATTATCAGCCAGTTCAGGGAAGACCGGTGGTCACTTTTTCGCGCGGCTCATTTGATCGAACGCCCGCTGAGGTGCAATGAGGAGCGACCGGTGCCATCTGTCGATGAACTCGATCGTGGCTTGACGGTGAGTCTAGATTTCGAGATCAAACACCATCAGCCCGTCCGTGCCGCCTTCCAGGGCAGCGACCAGGCGTGCGCCGGCGCGCTGGTGCGCTTCATGCACAAGATAGGCATCGCGCGCGGCAGCATCGCGGAAGTCGATGGTGAAGCCATGGGTGAAGCCGCGTGCGAACGGCTCCGGGCTGACATTGGCGCTGAATTTTACGGCGTCCATGCCGTCGATCAGCTGTCGCAGCGCCTCGAGATCGGCATGGACCGCCGTGCGCTCGGTAGCGGCGACATCATTGCGAAACCTAGCGAAAACACAGTGCCTGATCATGTCTTGCTCCTCAGCGGCTAAGCAGCCCGGTTTCCGGAAAACACCGCCGGCGGCAGCGGCTCGCGGCCGAGGACCAGATCGGCTCCTTTTTCACCGACCATTATTGTCGGCGCATTGGTGTTGGATGAAGGCACGCGCGGCATCACCGAGGCGTCGCAAACGCGCAGGCCCTCGATGCCGCGCAACCGCAGATCCGGTGTCACCACGGCCATGTCGTCATGGCCCATGCGGCAGGTGCCAACCGGGTGATGGTCGGTTTTGGAGGTACGGCAGGCATAGTCGAACAGCTCGTCGTCGCTGGCGAGCGACGGCCCGGGCAGCACTTCGCGCAGCACGTAAGGGGCAAGCGCCTTCTGTCGCATGATCTGGCGCGCCAGTCGCAGCCCCTTGATCGACATGGCGCGGTCATAGGGATCGGACCAGTAGTTCGGATCGATCAGCGGGTGGTCGGACGGGTCGGCACTCTTCAGCCGCACCGTGCCGCGTGAGCGCGGCCGCAGGAAGGCCGAGTTCAGGGTGACACCCGGATTGTTCAGCTTCTCGACGCCGGCCTCGATGCCGGATCCCAAGCCGAGATGGAACTGAATGTCGGGCGAGGCGGCCGTCGGGTCGGCGTACCAGAAGCCGCCGGTCTCGAACAGGCTGGAGGCCACCGGGCCTTTCTTCAGCAGCAGATATTGCAGACCGGCCCAGGCCGTGCGGTGCAGCTTGGCGTAGTTGTCATAGGTGTGATCGCCGGTGCATTCGGCGATGACGAACAAATCGAGATGGTCCTGCATGTTGGAGCCGACGCCGGGCAGGTCATGCACCGGCGTCACGCCGACCGACTTCAGATGGTCTGCGGGGCCGATCCCCGACTGCATCAGGAGTTTCGGCGAGCCGATGGCGCCGGACGAGACGATCACCTCGCGTTCGGCGCGCAGGATTTTCTTCTCGCCGCCCGGCCTGTCGACCACCTCGACGCCGATAGCGCGACCGTTCTCGACGACGATGCGCGTCACCAGCACATCGGTTCGGAGGGTCAGGTTCTTGCGGCTGCGGATCGGCTTCAAATAAGCGACCGAGGCGGAGGAGCGTCGGGCATCCTTCTGGGTCAGCTGGTAGTAGCCGACGCCTTCCTGGGCAGCGCCGTTGAAGTCCGGGTTGAAGGGGATGCCCATCTCCTGGCCGGCACGGAAATAGGCCTCGCAGATAGGCAGCGGCGCAATCGGGTTGGACACGCCGAGCGGGCCCTGGTCGCCATGAAAGTCGTTGGCGTAGCGCTGGTTGTTTTCGGCGCGCTTGAAATAGGGCAGCACGTCGCGATAGCCCCAGCCGGCGAGGCCTTCTTCCTTCTCCCAGGCGTCGTAGTCGCGGGCATTGCCGCGCGTGTAGATCTGCGCGTTGATGGACGAGCCGCCGCCGACCACCTTGGCCTGCGTGTACCAGAAGACGCGGTCCTTCATGTGCTTTTGCGGCACGGTCGACCAACCCCAGGAAGCAATGCCTTTGGTCATCTTGGCGAAGCCCGCCGGCATGTGGATGTAGGGGTGCCAGTCCTTGCCGCCGGCTTCCAGCAGCAGGACCGAATTGCTGGGATCTTCGCTCAGCCGGTTGGCCATAACGCAGCCGGCAGGACCGGCGCCCACGATGATATAGTCAGTCATTTCCTGATCCATTCATAGCCGTGGCACCGAGAGCGCGCCGTCGACATTGATGATCGAGCCGGTCGAAAAGCCGAGCTTGCCGCCGGCGAGCGTCGCCACCACCGCGCCGATGTCCGATGCTTCGCCCCAGCGTTTGGCCGGAACCAGGCCGCCGTCGATAAGGGCGTCATATTTGGCGGTCACGCCTGAGGTCATGTCGGTGCGGATGATGCCGGGCCGGACTTCGAAGACGCCGATGTTTTCAGGCGCAAGCCGCAACGCCAGGTTCTTCACCCACATCGAAAGCCCGGCCTTCGAGATGCAGTAGTCCGGCCGTTCCGGCGACGCCATTTCAGCACTGACCGAGGTGATGGTGATGATGGATCTCTGATCGCCTGGCGCAGCCAGCATCGCCTTGGCGACAGCCTGGCTGAGGAAGACGGTGCCGCGCAGGTTGATGCCCAGCGTGCGATCGAAATTCTCCGGCTTGAGGTCCAAGAGGTCGCCGCGCATCACGGCGCCGACGCCGGCATTGTTGACCAGGCAGTCGATGCGGCCGAAGGCGCGCATCGCGGCATCGACAAGTGCTGTATGGGTGTCGAGGTCCGCGATGTCGCACCTGACATAGGCGAATTTTGCGCCACGCTTGGCGATGTCGGGGGCAAGTCCGTCAGCGGCTGTTTCGGCAAGGTCGGCGACCAGAATATCGAAGCCGGCATCCGCCAGTGCCTGGGCGCAGGCGAGGCCGATGCCGCGCGCGCCGCCGGTGACGATGGCGGCGGGGCGGGTCATGCGGCGAGGTCCGTCTTGCGGATGTGGTCACCAACGCGCAGCGCTTGGGCTGCAATCGACAGCGCTGGGTTGACCGCCGCCGAGTTCGGCAGGAAACCGGCGTCGACGACGAACAGGTTCCGGTGGTCGAAGGAGCGGCAGTAGGGGTCGAGCGCCGCCGTCGCCGGATCGTCGCCCATCTTGATCGTGCCGCATTGATGCGACGGCGTGCGCTTGTCGAAGGGGCGCGACAGCACGATGGGATAGCCGCAGGCGCGGAAGTTTTCGCGCATTACCTTGTTCAGCCCGTCGAGCGACTGCATGTTGGAGCGCCGCCACTGCATGACGATGTCCTTGCCGTCGACCATGATGCGGCTTTCCGGGTCGGGCAGGTCTTCGCACATAAGGTACCAGTCGACGGCGTGGCCGGCCATGAAGTCGAGCGCGAATCCCGGCGTGTACTTGACATTGGCCCGCAGCATGTTGCCGTCGATCTTGCCGAGCAGTTGGACGTTCCCCAGCGGCTTACCGCCCTTGCCGTCGGACAGATAGTAGTCGTTGAGCATCAGCGTCTTCTGGTAGACGGCATCGTTGCGGCGGCGCGGATCGATCGCCAGCATGGCGCTGGAATTGTGGTTCATGAAATTGCGCCCGACCTGATCGGAGCGGTTGGCAAGGCCCTTGCCATCAGGAGACGGTGATCGCAGCAGGATGACGGCGGAATTGACCGCGCCAGCGGAGAGGATGACCAGTTTCGGCGCGACCTTTTTCAGCTCACCATTCTGCCGATAGTGGATGGCAGCAATGGTTTTGCCGTCGGTCGATGCCTCCAGGTACTCGACATAACAGCCGGTCTCGAGCCGGATGTTGGTGTCCTTCAGGGCCGCCGTCAGCGGTCCTGTCTGCGCGTCGACCTTGCCCTGGCCTGTGTTGGGAAACGCGTCCCAGCCGGTCTTGCCCTCTTTCAGCCAGGTGTCGATGTCGACGCCGAGCGGCAGCGAGGCCGGATGCAGGCCGAGGTTTTTCAGCTCGGCGCGGGCGCGGGCGATCGGCGCCTCGTCGGGCACCGGCTTGTAGGCGTAGGGGATCGAATGGAACGGCTCGGTCGGATCCCCGCCCAGTGCACCGCGCACGCGAAACAGCTGTTCGGCTTTCGAATACCAGGGCTCGAATTCCTCATAGGAGAACGGCCATGCCGGCGAGACCCCGCCAAAGTGCTCCATGGCGGCGAAATCTTCCTTGCGGTAGCGGATCAGCACCGCGCCATAGAACTTCGAATTGCCGCCGACATAATAATAATTGCCGGGGTTGAAGGCGGCGCCGCCGGCCTCACGCCACATCTCCTTCGGCCTATAATGGCCGTCGACGAAGATCGAGCGCGTGTCGCGCGCGTGCGGCGTCGCCGGCAACGGCTCGCCGCGCTCGAGCATCAAGATCGAGGCGCCGCTGCCGGCAAGGCCGGAAGCGATCGTGGCGCCGCCGATGCCGGAGCCGATGATGACGATGTCCGGATTTCTCATGGCCTAAATCGCGTCCCGACGCGCTTTAGTTTTTTGTTTTGATGCATGTCGTTGCCCCAAAACCGGATCCACTTTTGGGCGACATACATCAGCGAATACGGGTCTCGGTCGCCGGATCGAAGAACACCGCCTTTGTCAGGTTGAAGGCGAGCGGCGTGTTGGTGCCCGGCTGAATGTTGGCGTCGGCGCGCAGCCGCGCCACCACGCCCTTGCCGCCGAGATTGGTGACGGCGAAGGTGTCCGAACCTGCCGGCTCGACGACCTCGATGTGACAGTCCGCGGTTGCGATGTGCGAGGCGTTGCGCTCGGCACCTTCCGGATCGGTCAGGGCTTCGGGACGGACACCGAAGATGATCGGCTTGCCCTGGAATGCCGACAGGCCCGCCGGCGCATTGGCCATCGGCAGGTTGATCGGCTCGCGCGCCTCGCGCTGCAGCACGACGGACAACTCATTGCCTGACGTACCGATCGTCGCCGGGATCAGGTTCATCGCCGGCGAGCCCATGAAGTCGGCGACGAAGAGATTGCTCGGGTTGTTGTAGATTTCGGCCGGCGTGCCGAACTGCTGCACCTCGCCGTCGCGCATCACGGCGATCTTGGTCGCCAGCGTCATCGCCTCGATCTGGTCGTGGGTGACGTAGACGATGGTGGTGCCGGTGGTGGCATGCAGGCGCTTGATCTCGATGCGCATGTCGACGCGCAGCTTGGCGTCGAGGTTGGACAAAGGCTCGTCGAAAAGGAACAGTTTGGGGTCGCGCACCAGCGCCCGGCCCATGGCGACGCGCTGGCGCTGGCCGCCCGAAAGCTGGCTCGGCTTGCGCTGCAAGAGGTGGCCGATCTGCAGCACCTTGGCCACCTTGTCGATCGCCTTCTGGCGCTCCGCCGCCGGCACGCCGCGCATCTCCATGCCGAAGGAGATGTTTCCGGCCACCGTCATGTTCGGGTAGAGCGCATAGCTCTGGAACACCATGGCGATGTCGCGCTTGGAGGGGTGCAGATCGTTGATGGCGCGGCCGTCGACACGGATTTCGCCCGAGGTGATCGTCTCCAGGCCGGCGATGGTGTTGAGCAAAGTGGACTTGCCGCAGCCGGAAGGGCCGACCAGCACCAGGAAGCCGCCTTTCTCCAGTTCGACATCGATCCCTTTCAGGATCTCGACCTGGCCGAAGCGCTTTCTCAGACCATCAATTTCCAGAAAAGCCATCAGATCATCCTTTGACGGCGCCAGCCATGAGACCGCGCACGAAATAGCGGCCGGCGAGCACATAGACGAGAAGGGTGGGCAGTGCCGCGATCATCGCGGCGGCCATGTTGACGTTGTATTCGACGACGCCGGTCGAGGTGTTGACGACGTTGTTGAGCGCCACCGTCATCGGCATCGCGTCGCCGGTGCCGGCGTAAGCCGAGGCGAACAGGAAGTCGTTCCAGATGTTGGTGAACTGGTAGATGACGGTGACGACGAAAATCGGCATCGAGTTCGGCAGCATGATGCGGCGGAATATCCGGAAGAAGGAGGCGCCGTCGACCTGTGCCGCCTTGACCAGTTCGGTCGGAAACGCCTCGTAGTAGTTGCGGAAGAACAGCGTGGTGAAGCCGATGCCGTAGACGACGTGGACGAAGACCAGGTTGACCGTCGGGTTGCCGAGACCGAAGCTCGTTCCGACGGAGTTCTGCAGTGTGACGCCGAAGCGGCCGAGGCTGCCGAGGATGGTCGCCATCGGCAACAGCACCGACTGGAACGGAATGAAGCAGGCAAACAGCATCAGCCCGAACACCAGCGTTGCGCCGCGGAAACGCCATTTCGTCAGCACGTAGCCGTTCAGCGCGCCCAGCATGGTCGAGATCAGAACGGCCGGAACCACCATCTTGATGGAGTTCCAGAAATAGCCCTTGATGCCGGCGCAGGTGAGGCCGACGCAGGTCTCGCCCCACGCCTTCAGCCACGGGTCGAAGGTCGGCGCCTTGGGCAGCGCCAGCATGTTGCCGTTCTGGATCTCGTCCATGGTCTTGAACGAAGTCACCAGCATGACGAACAGCGGCATCAGGTAAAACAGCGCAAACAGCGCCAGCAGCCCGTAGATGACGATGCGGTTGAGGGTCTTGACGTTGACGCCGCCGGAGGCCTGGCGGGCGGGAGTGGTGACGGCGCTCATCGCGGCTTCTCCCGCAGTTCCGAATAGAGATAGGGCACGATGATGGCGACGATGGTCATCAGCATGATCACCGCACTGGCCGAGCCGACGGCCATTTCGTTGCGCTTGAACGTGTACTCATACATGAAGTTGGACGGCAGCCACGCCGAGCCGCCGGGCCCGCCGCTGGTCAGTGCGACCACGAGATCGTAGGACTTGATGGCGAGGTGCGCGAGCACGATGAAGGCCGACAGGAAGATCGGCCGCAGCAGCGGGATGACGATGCGGCGATAGAGCTGGAAGGTGGTGGCGCCGTCGATCTGCGCGGCCTTCATGATCTCGCCGTCGATGCCGCGCAGGCCGGCCAGGAACATCGCCATGATGAAGCCGGAGGCCTGCCAGACGCCGGCAATGACCACCGTGTAGATGACGAAATCCTTGTTCTTGATCCAGTCGAAATGGAAGCTCGTCCAGCCCCACTGATGCAAGGTCTGCTCGAGACCTAGGCCGGGATCCAGGAACCATTTCCAGGCGACGCCGGTGACGATGAAGGACAGCGCCATCGGGTAGAGATAGATCGGCCTCAACACGCCTTCGCCGCGGATCTTCTGGTCGAGCAGGATGGCCAGGAACAGGCCGAGCGCCAGGCAGATTGCGATGTAGAGGAAACCGAAAATACCCATATTGGTGATCGACGTGTACCAGCTCGACGGCGGGTCGGTGTCGAAGGTCCAGCCCCACAGCCGCTGATAGGCGCGCGAGCCGGTTAGGACATAGGATGGGAAGGTCTTGGAATTGGTGAAGGACAGATAAATCGTCCACAGGATGAAGCCATAGACGAAGACGATGGTGATGGCGAAGCTCGGCGCCAGCACGATCTTCGGCAATGCGTCCTGCAGGCGCGAGCGCACCGAGGCGCGTGGCCGCGCATGCTCCGGCGTCAGCTTGATCTGGCTTGTCGCTACCGTGCTCATGGGGCTCCTCCCGTCGACTCGCGGCCAACCAGCTTCGCGGATCTGTGTTCGCGGATCTGGGCCTTCCCCGCCGGAGCGGGGAAGGCGTTTTTGGCGCGTGGCGCTTACTTGGCGTCGTCGATCGCCTTGACCAGCTCGGTCACGGCTTCGTCCGAGGTCTTGATCTGACCATGGACGAATTTGGAGACGACATCCTTATAGGCATTGGCGACCGCCGGAGGCGCGCCATAGCCCTGGGCCAGCGAGCCGAACAGCGTGCCGCCTTCATTGGCTGCCTTCAGGTCGGCGATGCCCTTCTTGCCGCAAGCGTCGAAGTCGGTGTCCGGAACGTCGGTACGGGCCGGAACCGAACCCTTGACGACGTTGAAGGCCGACTGGAAGCTCTTCGACAGGGTGGCGGTGGCCAGTGCGACCTGGGCGGCCTTGCGGTCGTCGGGAACATTGAACATGCCGAACATGTCGGAGTTGTAGATCACCGAGCCGTCGGTGCCCGGGAAGCGATAGCACAGGAAGTCCGTGCCCGGGGTCTTCTTGGCGGCGTGGAACTCGCCCTTGGCCCAGTCGCCCATGACCTGCACCAGGGCATCGCCCTTGATGACCATGGCGGTGGCAAGGTTCCAGTCGCGGCCCGAGAAGTTCGGGTCGACATAGGTGACGAGCTTGGCCAAATTGTCGAACGACTTCTTCATCGTGTCGGACTTCAGGGACTCGTCATCGAGGTCGTTGAAGGCCTTCTTGTAGAACTCGGGTCCGCCGGTCGACAGCACGACGGAGTCGAACATGGTGGCTTCCTGCCAGTTCTGGCCGCCGAGAGCGAGCGGGATCACGCCTGCCGCCTTGGCCTTGTCGAGCAGGGCAACGAAGTCGTCGAAGGTCTTCGGCTCGGTGCCGCCGATCTTGTCCAGGACGGCCTTGTTGATCCACAGCCAGTTGACCGAGTGAACGTTGACCGGCGCCGCGACCCACTTGCCGTCATAGACCGAAAACTTCTGCAGGGCTGCCGGAACGGACTTGTCCCAGCCTTCCTTCTTCGCCGTTTCGGTCAGGTCGCCCATGACGCCGGCGGCTGCATAGTCGAGCACGGTGTAGCCGAGCATCTGCGAGGCGGTCGGATAATTGCCGGCTGCGACCATCGCCTTCAGCGCGGTCATGGCGGCATCGCCGCCGCCGCCGGCCACCGGCACGTCCTTCCAGGCATAGCCTTCCTTGGCCAGATCACCCTTGAGGACGTTGAGAGCAGCCGCTTCGCCGCCCGAGGTCCACCAATGCAGCATCTGGACTTCCTTGACGTCCTCGGCGTGGGCCGCGAAAGCCAGGCCCGACGCGAGAGCCGTTCCGATAAGCAGTTTGCGCAACATGTACTTCCTCCCTTGTTGCATTACACGACCGGCGGATGCCGCCGGGTTCTTCTCAACTCAGCCGACCCACCACCCGGTGCGCTGGCCGCGATGAAACTGGATTGTCTTTTCCTCGGTATAATCCTCGACGGCGCGTTTGCCGAGTTCGCGTCCGAGACCGGACTGCTTGTAGCCTCCGAAAGGCAGCTCGGGATAACCTTCCATGAACGTGTTCACCCAAACGGTTCCCGAACGCACGCCGCGCGCGACCGACATGCAAGTGTCGATGCTGGCGCTCCACACGCCTGCCGACAAACCATAGGGCGTGTTGTTGGCGATGTGCAACGCCTTTTCAATCGATTCAAAAGTCAGCACCGAGAGCACCGGGCCGAACACTTCCTCGCGCGCTATGGCCATGTCCTCGGTGACGCCGCGGATGATGGTGGGATCGAGGTATTGACCGATATTGGAGGCCAATTGCTTGCCTCCGCTGTAGATGCTGCTGCCCTCGGTCGCGGCTGCCGCAACGTAACCGGCCACCTTGGCCAAATGGTCGGACGAGATCATCGCGCCGACTTTGGTTTGGTCATCGAGCGGATCGCCGACCGTGACCCTGGCGGTAAGCGCCTTGACGGCGCTGAGAAAATCGTCGGCGATCGCCTCGTGCACGATCAGCCGGCTGCCGGCATTGCAGCACTCGCCGGCATTGAAGAAGCCGCCGAACACCGCCGCATCGGCGGCCGCTTCGAGGTCGGCGTCCTGGAAGACGATCTGGCCGTTCTTGCCGCCGAGCTCCATCGAGACTTTCTTCAGCGACTGCGCGGCGGATGCCATCGTCATCTTGCCGACGCGGGTGGAGCCGGTGAACGAGACCATTTCGACCAGCGGATGGCTGACCATCGGCGCACCGACATCGGCGCCAAGTCCGGCCAGGATATTGACGGCGCCGGCGGGCAGGCCGGCCTGCATCAGGATGTCGCCGAGCACGAAGGTCGAGGCCGAGGTCATTTCGCTCGGCTTGACCACCGCCGTGCAGCCGGCGGCGAGCGCGAAGGGCAGTTTCTGGCTGACGATCAGGAACGGGAAATTCCACGGGGTGATGATCGAGACGACGCCGATCGGTTCGCGCAGGACGACACCCAGCATGGCGTCGCCGAGATTGGCGTAGGTTTCACCATGCAGCGTACGGGCAAGCGAGGCGGCATAGCGCCAGATGTCGACGGCGCCGCCGATCTCGCCGCGTGCCTGGGCGATCGGTTTGCCCGATTCCAGTGCGTCGAGCCGGGCGATGTCTTCCAGCCGGCCCTCGATCAGATCAGCTGCCTTGAGCAGGATCGCGGCACGTTCGGCCGCCTTCATGCGCGGCCATGGACCCGTTTCGAAAGCCCTGTGGGCGGCAAGCACAGCGGCTTCCACTTCGGCCTCACCGGCCTGCGCATAGTGCGAGACGGTGAAGCCGTGGCCGGGGCTGTTTCGAGCAATCGTGCGGCCGTCGCGGGCATCGACATGCTTGCCGTCGATCAGCAGCTTGTAGCCTTTCGGGGCTTCGGCCGCCTCGGCCGGCATGGCGATCTTCAGGGGTGCGTTCATATGTTTGCTCTAGGATCTCGAAAAGGCCGGCTTCTGCTTGGCCTTGAAGGCATCGACGCCGGCCTTCAGATCGCCGGTCAGGGCGATGAAGCCGCTGGCCAGCGCTTCGGTGGCGGCGGCACTTTCCTCGCCTTCGGCGACCGCGATCATCAGCTTGGCGGCTTCCGTCGCCAGCGGGCCGCGCTCGGCGATCTTTTCCGCCCACGCCTTTGCTTCGTCGTGTGCGTTGCCAGTTGCGACCACCCGGTCGACGATGCCCAGGGCGAGTGCCTCGGGGGCGAGAAAGATCTCGCCGCCCAGCGCCATGCGGCGCACCGTCTGCGCGCCGAAGCGGCGCACGGCGCGCTGCGTACCGGACCAGCCGGGCACGACGCCAATCGAGGTTTCCGGGAAGCCTAATTTCACTTGTGTTTCCGCCACGCGCAAGTCGCAAGCCGCAGCCAGTTCCAGGCCGCCGCCCAGCGCATGGCCGGACAGGACGGCGATTGTCGGCTGCCGCAGCCGCGCCAAGCGGTCGAAGACGCGGTGGCCGTAGCGCACCCACTGCACCTGGAAATCGGCGGCACTCATCTGCGCCCAGGCTTCGACATCGCCACCGGCGCAAAAGCCCTTGCCTTCGCCGCGCAGCAGCACGACGCGGACGCCCTCGGCCATCTCGGCCGCGTCGAGCGCCGTCTCTAGCGCCCGCAGCATCGGAATGTCCAGTGCGTTGAATTTCTCCGGCCGGCGCAGCGTGATGGTACCGATGGCGCCATCCTGCTCGAAGGTGACGAGAGGCTCAGCCACGCGCGCCTCCGACCGAGGCGCCGCCATTCAGCGACAGGCCTATCGGTTGCTCCTGATAGAGGGCTGCCGGTGTCGTCTTGAGGTCCCTGGCAACGCCCAACGGAATTTCCGACTGGGCCAGCACATCCCGCTGCAGATCGATGCCGGGTGCGAGTTCTGTGACGACCAAGCCCTCCGGCGTTAGCTTCATCACGCAGCGTTCGGTGACATAGGTGATGTCCTGTCCCTGCGCCACCGCGCGCTTGCCCGAAAACGAGATGTGCTCGACTTCGTTGACCACCTTCTTGACCTTGCCCTCGTGGTCGATGCGGATGCCGCCATCGGCCAGAGACAGTTTGGCGCCGGCATTGAAGAAGCCGGAGAAGACGATCTTCTTCGCCCGTGCGGTGATGTCGACAAAGCCGCCGGCGCCGGCGGTGACATGCGGCCGCGCCGAAAGCTTCGAAACATTCACAGAGCCGTGTCGATCGATCTGCAGGAAGGACAGCAGCGAGGCGTCGAAGCCGCCGGCCTGGAAATAGATGAACTGGTGCGGCGAGGGCATGAAGGCGTCGGCGTTCGATGAGCAGCCGAATTTGAAGTCGAGCAGCGGCACGCCGCCGACCGCGCCCTGTTCGATCACCCAGGTAATTTTGCCGTGCTGGCCTTCCTCGAGAAGGATGCGCGGCACATTGGCGGAAATGCCGAACCCGATGTTGACGGCCATGCCGTCGCGCAACTCCATGGCGACGCGGCGCGCGATCACCTTCTGCACGTTCATCTCCGGCGTGCGGAAGCTCGACAGCGGCCGGAAGATTTCTCCGGAGATCGCCGGGTCGTAGGGTGTCAGCGTCGTCTGCAATTGGTCGGGCGCGACGACGATATGGTCGACCAGAACGCCGGGCACGCGCACGTCATGCGGTTTCAGCGTGCCGTTCTCGACGACGCGCTTGACCTGCGCGATGACGATGCCGCCATTGTTGCGGGCGGCGAGCGCCTGTTCCAGTCCGCCGAGATAGGCGCCCTCATGCTCGTAGGTGAGGTTGCCGCGCTCGTCGGCCGACGTGGCGCGGATGATCGACACCTGCGGCACGATAGAGCGGAAATAGAGCCATTCCTCGCCGTCGAACTGCTGCACCGAAACGATCGGCTCGCTGGCGGCGTCGTTCATGGCGCAGCCCTGGTGGCGCGGGTCGGCGAAGGTGTCGAGACCGACTTTGGTCAGCACGCCCGGCCGCTTGGCCGCGGCTTCGCGGTGCATATCGAACAGGATGCCGGACGGCACGTTGTAGGCGGCGACCGAATTGTCGCCGATCATCTTCCAGATCTGCGGCGGTTCGGAAGAGGAGGGGCCGGACGGGTAGGAGCCGCACAAGGTACGCTTCAGCAGTCCCGGCTTGGCCAGATGGTCGATGCCTTTGATGCCATACATGTCGCCGGCTGCGATCGGGTGCAGCGTGGTGATGTTCTTCGGATGGCCTTCTGCGTCGAAGCGTTCGCCGATCGCGGCGAGCACCGCATCGGGGCAGCCGAGGCCGCTCGACGAGGACACCGACACGACCATGCCGTCCTTGACCAGGCCGGCTGCCTGCGCCGCGGAGACCACCTTGCTCAATTCATACTCCCGAATTCAGGGTCGATTGCGACCGCCTTGCCTGATTTCGCGGTTTGCAATGCTGCTTCGGTTGACGCCGATGACCAGATGCTGTCCTCGCCTTGCGCGCGGATGGCGTTGATCATGAACTGCCTGACGATCGTGCTGGCGCCGATCAAGCTCCATTTGACGCTCATGCAGCGCCTCCCGAACCGGCCGCCCTGTTTCGAATGCGGCGATCCGGGCCGCAGCTTTCCCTGACCACCAGATTGACCGCGCCGATATGGTCTTCGGCCCGTGTGGTGCGTGACTGGATCATTTTCAACATGACATGGGCGGCGCGTTCGCCGAGGCCCGCCGAGTCCACCGCGACGCTGGTCAGAGCCGGCATGTAGTGCTCGGCCTCGGCCACATCGTCGAAGCCGACGATGGCGAAATCAACTCCCGGCTCAAGCCCGCGCTTGCGCAGCGCCAGCATGGCGCCAAAGGCGACGGCGTCGTTGAAGCAGAGTGCCGCGGTCGGCGGTTCAGCCATTGCGAGAGCAGTTTCGAGGCATGCGATACCACCTCTGCGGCTGGTCTCTCCCTCGACGACCAATGCGTCGCGGTCAGAGATGCCCTGCGTCTCGCAGGCTTCGCGAAATCCGCCAAGCCGCTCGTGATAGACGACGAGATCGGACGAGCCGCCGAAGAAGACCAGCCGGCGATGTCCCTTGCCGATCAGATGAGCGGTGGCGAGATAGGCGCCGCGATGATTGTCGGGCGCGATGACCGGAATGCGGCTCTCGGGAAGCCGGCGCATGGCGAAGACCACCGGCAGACCTGCCGTCTCGATCCGCCTGAAGGCGCCCGGAGTCGTGCCGCGAGCCGGCGACACGATGAGGCCGGCGACGCCTTGCTCCATCAGCGACTTCAGCACTTCTTCCTGGCGCACCGGATTTTCCGCCGTGTTGGCGATGAACGGCACGATGCCGGCCGACTGGAAGACCCGCTCCATGCCAACCGCCAGCTCCGCGAAGAAAGGATTGGTGAGATCGTTGATGACCATGCCGATGACGTTGGAGTGCGCCTTGCGCAGATTGGCGGCGCCGCGGTTGTAGACGTAACCGACATCCTCGATCGCCTTGCGCACCTTGCTCGCTGTTTCGGGCCGGATCAGTCCGCTGCCCTGGAGCACGAGCGATACCGTCGATTTGGACACGCCCGCTTCGCGGGCGATGTCGAATATCGTCGCCTTGGCCCGGTTGGCCATCCAGATGCATCCTCCCGACTGCAGGCTCAAAACTATTGGAACGTTCTAATCTCTGCTCCGCTCGTGAGTCAATCGGGATTTTTCCCGCGCCTCCAACATCGATTGTGCGTACTCAAATGGCATGCTCCGTAAGGCTTTCTTGTTGCAATGCAGCATTTCATCCTGCAGGGAGTTCGAATCTTAAAGGTCCTTGATTTATTGGAACGTTCCATTTAGTAGCGTTGCGAAGGGAGAGATGGATGGACATTTCCTTGCCTGGTGAGGGTGTCGGCAGCACCCGGTATACGCTGGTTGGCGAGCCCGTGCAGCCTGACATCGGCGCGCGATTTTCGCGTATCGCCTATGCCGCCGCGCACGTCGTTGCCGATCCGCTCGCCATGACCGATCCGTGGTCCAGACCGGTGATCGACTGGGAGGGGACGATGGCGTTCCGTCACCATCTGTGGCGGCTGGGCTTCCGCATCGCCGAAGCGATGGACACGTCGCAGCGTGGCATGGGCTTCGACTGGGCAAACGCGCAGGAATTGATCCGCCGCTCGATCGCCGAGGCGCGCACGGTCGATGGCGCCGATCTCGCCTCGGGCGCCGGCACCGACCATCTGGCGCCCGCCGCCGCCAAAACAATCGATGACGTCATCAAGGCCTATGAAGAGCAGTTCGCTTTTATCGAAGGGCTCGGCGGCAAGGCGATCATGATGGCCAGCCGGGCGTTGGCGGCAGTTGCCAAAGGGCCGGACGACTATGTCAGGGTCTACGACCGCATCCTGTCACAGTCCTCCGGCAAGGTCATCCTGCACTGGCTGGGCGACATGTTCGATCCGGCGCTCAGGGGGTATTGGGGCAGCGAGAATTTCGAGGTCGCTCTCGATACAGTCGTTGCCATCATCGAATGCCACGTTGGCAAGGTGGAGGGGATAAAAATCTCACTGCTCGATGCCGGCAAGGAGGTCGCGCTGAGAAACCGTCTGCCGGACGGCGTCGTCATGTTCACCGGCGACGATTTCAATTATCCCGAACTGATCGCCGGCGACGAGAAAAGGCACTCGCACGCATTGCTGGGTATTTTCGACGCCATCGCGCCGGTCGCCAACGCGGCGCTGGCGAAACTGGCGGAAGGCGACCGCGCCGGCTTTGACGCGTTGATGGCACCAACCGTGCCGCTGTCGCGAAAGATCTTCGAGGCGCCGACCGAGTATTACAAGGCCGGCATCGTCTTCATGGCCTGGCTGAATGGCCATCAGGATCATTTTGCGATGGTCGGCGGTATGCAGTCGGCGCGCGGCATCCGTCACTATGCCGACGTGTTCCGCCTTGCCGACCAGGCCGGATTGCTGGCCGATCCGGAACTGGCGGTGACCAGGATGAAGAGCCTTTGCACCGTCGCGGGCGTTTGAAGCGCGCAAAGTGGTTCTCATCATCGACGTAACAGGCCAGGAATGCCGGGCGTCGCTAACGTCTCCGCCACAGCCAAAAAGGCGCGATTGCCTCGTCTGGATGAAAAATGGGCTTGGTCGCCCTTCCCAGATCGGCAGGTGGCATTCCTGCGGGATCATGGTGCGTCAGGTCGAGAAGCAGCGGCCCAAGCCGATCCGGATCGACAGTTTCGGCCGACATGGTGTGTGGCTTGTTCTCGTGCGCAACAAGCCAGTGCAGCGCCTGGACCAGTCCCAGTCCCTCGGCTGTCTTGTGTTGCCAGAGATTGTCACCGACCGAAGACAGGACACGGGCCAGCGACGTCCAGCCTTGCAAGGTAAACATGGCGTAGTGCCTGGGGCGCGTGCGGGACAGTTCCCTGGGCAAGGAGCCATCGGCTGCGATCTGGGTTGCTAGTCTCTCCCGAGCATAGAGGCTGATCTTGGCCAGGGTGGCGCTGTCGCCAAGAAACGTGGCGATCGATGCCCGCTGCAAATCGTAATATGTTCCCTGGTTGCTGCTGCTGCAGAAGGCCGTCGCGGCTGCCGGCGCGGTGTCCAGCCATTCGCAGTAGGAACCGAGCCAGGCTCTGAACGCATCGCGATCCTCGTCGCCCAGTACTCCTGTTCGCTCGAGCAGGCGTACGGCATCCAGGAAGAAATAGAAATCCTTCAGCTCGATGATGCCGTGGCCGGACCCTTCATTGTTGTCGTGGCCCGACCGCACCTGCGCATAGCGCAAATGCGGGTTCATTCTTGTCCTGGGATCGATAAACCATGCGCGAATGAGCCTGGCGGCGTGGACGGCATAATGATGCCCATCAAGCACGGTTGCGGCGAGCGCAAGCACGGTTGTGTCGTCGAAGACGCGCTGCAAGCGTGTGCGATCGTAGGTTTCGCTTCCTGCTGCATACAATGCCGTGCCGGGCACGCGTTCGCCATCGCGCCGGATATAGGGCAGGCCGTCGGGTCTGTCGGGGTCGGGCCACCAGTAAGGCGCGGGGTGAAAATAGTCCTGGGGATCCCCGCTGGGGGCTAGGCCAGTCTTGTCGAGCACGCTGACCGGACCGCGGGCGAGTGCCTGTCCGGCCGCGGTTTCGAGATGGTGCAGGATGGGCCCGTCCTTCACCGCGTGGGCCAGGGCGTCTTCGTCATAAAAGGCCAGGCGGGAGGCATCAAGCCGAGCGGCGACTAGCTTGGCGTCACATTGATCGACCATATCGACGATCGCCTGATCGCGGCTGACCAGACGCGCGACGAAGCCGGCCTTGCCGATCTCCAGATGCGAACGCCCTGAATCCAGGCGCGCCACCCAGCCCGCTTTCTGGAGCAGCCCGGCATCCGCTGCCCGGACCGGGCGTGGAAAATCCCAGGCATCGTCGCGGTAGCGGTCCCAGGGGCCGGGAACTGCCAACCGCCACAGCATCTCGATTTTTGGCCGCCTTCCGTAACCATAGTTTTCGTCGAACAGTTGCGTGGTATCGGCTCGAAATATGATCTGCGGCTCCTCCTCGGCCGGCGGCTGGAAGCTCTGGTCCAGCAGAAGCGCATTGTCGACAATGCGCGCCATGGGCACCACAGCGTAGGGAAGGTGCGGGTTTTTCTCGATCGCGGACCGTATCCGCTGGAACGCAGAGTCTGTCAGGTAGCAGTTCCCGTCCCAGGGCATCAGCCATTTTGCCCTGTCGCGGGCAATCGCGAGCGCGGCGTTGCGAGCACCATTGTTGTTCATCACATAGAGGTTCTTGCTGCGGCGGATGTGCGTTTCGTAACGCGCGGACTGTCCGCTCGCCCGGCCCTTCTCTGAGAATCGGAGGTCGCCGGCAACAAGCTGGTCGACGTCCCAGGATATCTTCCGGTACTGATCGAGTTCGAAGGGGATTGTATGAAAATTCTGGCGGCGGCTTTCGAGCAGGCCGATGATCCGGGCTTCCTCGTCGGTGTCGACTATTCGATTGACGATCCAGAATTTTTCGCAGGCGTCGAAGACCGGTTCGTTGTCCAGAATGAACAGCACGTTGTCGAATGACTGGCCCTTGCGGTGTCGGGGTTCCAGATCATTGCCGATGATCCGGACGAGCATGAAGCTGTCGGCAATCTGCGAGATCGGCGACGCCGTGTAAGTCTCGCGGGCGGCCTCGATCCGCTTGCCGAGTTCGCGCCGGTATTCAGCATTCTGCTTTGCGGAAATGAGCGCGTTGCCCAATGTCGACCACGGCGACCGCAATTGCGTGCGCACACGGTTCAGTTCGCGATATATCTTCGGCCAGGACGATAGTTTTGTCCTACCGGGCTGTGAGCTCATGACGGCACGCAGGGAGACCGGATCCCGATCACCGCCTCGGGGATGCGCGCGGTTTCGCCAATCATTCCGACTTCGACTCTGGACCATTTCTGAGCGTGAGGCGACCAAGCCCTGAATTGTGCGACACGATCAATCATGGAAAACGTCTCTCGCATGTAACGTTGCGAATGTCCTGTTATGTTCTGCTGCATAAGTGACGGCAGGTTGCCAGGCAACGCCGACAGGACAATGCGATAAATCAAATCCGAAAACCACATAGCATGGCAAATGCCCCGGCATCGGCGATTCGCCTTCACGCAAAGGCAAGCTCGCAAAAGATGCGCCGGTGATCGCAATTTTCTTGGAACCAATCCTCCCGGCGCGCGACCAAGCGATGTGTCCAAACATGGTCAGCTTGTGGCGGCCGCATTCGACCGCCATTGCATCGAATGCATGAGTTATCTGCCACTCCCCGCATATCACCTCACGGCCCTAGCCTCGTCCGTCCTGCATTGTTGAACCCGACAACCCTTTGCTTACTATATGGTTTTCCAGGCCTTGCCGGCTGCTCCTATGCGTGCTTACTTGTGGTTGTTTTCACGAGGGGGATACAATCATGCGTTTTCTACTTGCTGCGGTCGCCATGCTGTCGTTCGCCGCCACCGCGGCTCTGGCTGATCCAGCTTCGGATTTCAAAAGAGCCGATCAGGCATTGAACCAGACCTTCAAGCAAATCCAGAAGCGGCTTACGGATGATTCCGACGGCAAGGCACGGTTCGTGAAAGCGCAGAGAGCGTGGATTGCGTTCCGCAACGCCGAATGCACGTTTCAATCCAGCGGTGACGATGGTGGCTCCGCGGCGCCGATGGTTGCCGCTGCTTGTCAGGCTGACCTGACCAAGGCTCGCACCAGGCAGTTGAAGGCCTACCTGAACTGCCAGGAGGGTGACCTCTCTTGCCCGGTGCCATCAGAATAATCTGGAGTGACAAAATGCCGAATTTCAAGATGAGATATGTGCTGATCGCGCTTGTGCCGTTGGCGGTTGCCGGTTGCGTCAGCGCTGAGGATCAGCGCGCAATGGATCAGCAACAGTGCGCGTCTTACGGCTACAGGCCAGGAACCAACAGGTTTGCCGACTGCATGATGCAACAGACCTCACAACGTTCAGAAGATGAGCAGCGCTCATTGGATCGCATGGCCGCGCAAGAACAGAGAGACAAGGATCGCAAGGAAGCGCGTCGAAAGGACGACAGCTACATCGATCCAAGGCCGAGTTACGACAAGGACGGCAATCCGAATTTCGACACTCAAGGCAATTACCAAGGGTGTCACGGCGCGGGATGCTTGGTCGACAATCCAGACAATAACGATGACGATGACCAGTAGGCTGGCTCCGCGAGGCTCTCCTTCCTGCCCCCTATAGTCCGGACCTCAACCCAATCGAGAAACCCTTCGCCAACTTCAAGCACTACATGCGGCGTTGCGCCAGGTGCAGGCTAGAAGTCAACCCAAATGCGAACCGCTCTACCTCGGCGAACAGCCGGGAAATGCCGATCCTGCACACGCGATCCGCGATTCCATCAGCTTGAAGGATGGTTCCGGAACTTTTTGCCGCAATGGCAGGTTCGAGCGACATGACGAAACTATCTGACCCTGGCCCGCCGTTCCCAGCAAGCTGCACGGCGGCCAGGACATCCCGGAAGAAGATCATTACTGCGGGCAGACGGTTGACCGGCGCGATTTACTCCAGGTGTTCTGGAGGAAGAGCCGGGGCATTGAGCGCTGAACCGAGCCAGCTGCAACGATCATCGAATTTCCCCGAAGAAAGTACCTGCCTCTAGAAGCGCTTTCGGATCAGGGGCCGTTTCAGGGCAAAGCGGGCGATATTGTCGAGCGTTCTTGGCACCGCCATCTCCCCGATGCCCTCAATGGCGCCCTTGGCCGCTGCGTCCTCACGAAAGCGCTGTCCCGTTGAACAGTGAATCTCGAATTGGCGGTGTCTTCCGGGACCTGGACGCCCATATAATCCGCCACAGCTTCCAGATAGGGCCGTGGGTCTTGCTGCAAATCTTCGTAGACGAATTGACGACAATCCAGCCCCGCAAGTTGTAGGTAGGACCTCCAGAACGCATAGCTTCGATCAATCTGGAAATACGCTTGGCTGATGTCGGCGAAGCTATAAGGAACAGAGCGCGGATTGACTTTCCCTTCGTGCCGGCTCGTCCACACTCCAGACATCCTAGCTCGGTAGAACGAAATAGCTTGCTGAATTCGGTCGCGACGTTCCAACAAAATGAATTCCAAGCCGTGTTTTCTTCGTATCTCGAATAGAAAATCCTTTCCGAATTTCTCCTTACACCAGGCCAGATGGCGCGGAAACAACTTGATCGCAAACCGCCCGTTGTCGGTCGCCGCTTTCTCGATGGCCGCTTTTTCAAGATCATCATAGGTGCGGGGATCGAAGCGTAGATAGGCCGGATCAAGCCATTCCTCCGACCGTCCCATCAGGCCAGTTGCGTTCGTCAGGCTTCCCAGCCAGTTCGAACCGCTTCTTCCCTCTGTAAGAATCGCAACGCCCCGCATAAAATCCTCACTTCACCTTGTCCCGCAACGCATGCCGCAAGGCCCGCTTACCTTCAATCCAAATCAGCGCTGCGTTCCCGCCCCATGTCCAGGAACACCGTGTTCAGCTTATTGCCGCCGTGATCTTCGTTGCCATCTTGTCGGCATCACCAGGGCTTTGGCTGGATTCCAGACCAGATGACCACGCAATTCATCTAGGACGCCGCATCGGCCGCCATCGTCATCGTGGGCGTGTTCGCCGTCGCCGACACGTCGCCACGCGATTGCTGCGCCTGCCCACGAGTGCCCTCTGTCGAACAACGGTGAGGGTTGTTTTCGCCGCCATCACTATTTTTGTGAACCAATTCACCCGAGGCGCGACCAAGTGATGTGTCCAAACATGGTTCATCAAGGAGAACGTCTTATGTTTACTGTCTCGAGAAACGTCTTTTTGGCCGCCATCGCCGTTTCGGTGCTGGCCGGCTGCAAGACAACCGCTCCCAGGGAATGCGACAAGCTGAAGCCTGGCGTCACCTATAACGGCAAATGCTGCGGCATCGGCGAGCCTTGCCGCGAAGGCAAGGGCGGCGGCGACAGGCCGGGAAATACGCCTGATCCAGCGCCGCAATGATCTGGTTGCGTGTCGCCCGTTCCGGTCAGCGCTGGGACGGGCGCGTTGCGCTCGAAAGCTCGCCAACGTCCAGCCTCCCCTTGAGGCACCGAAATCGTCCAGCTCTGTGTAACGCGCGCCCTGGACGGCCCTGTGCCACGCTGTGCCCAGCTTATCCCAAGTGAGGAGTTCTTCCGCCACCGCCTCGACGCTGCTCATCCCGCGCGTCATGCCCACGCGCTTTGTCTGGCGAGCCGGCCAGCATGTCGATCCAAGTCTGATTTGTCTGGTTGGATGGTGGGCGTGACAGGGATTGAACCTGTGACCCCTGCAATGTCAATGCAGTGCTCTCCCGCTGAGCTACACGCCCATCCGAAGCCGCGCATACACCATTTTTGATCCAGCGCGTCAATAGCAGGAAAAAGGAAAGAAGGCGTCGTCTCGCCGCAGTGGCGAAGAGGTGCGGCGCCTCGCCTAGAAAACGGCTCAGGCCGCCTGCAGCATCTTCTCCACCTCGTTGACGAGGTCGCGCAGATGGAATGGCTTCGACAGCACCTTGGCGTCTTTCGGCGCCTTGGAATCCGGGTTCAACGCAACGGCGGCGAAACCGGTGATGAACATGACTTTCAGATCGGGATCGATCTCGGTGGCGCGGCGCGCCAGCTCGATGCCGTCCATCTCCGGCATGACGATGTCGGTCAGCAGCAGCGAGAACGGCTCTTCGCGCAGCCGCTCATAGGCGCTGGCGCCATTGTCGAAATCGCTGACCTGGTAACCGGCGCGCTCCAGCGCCTTGACGAGGAACCGACGCATATCGTCGTCGTCTTCCGCCAGAAGAATGCGTGCCATGATATCCTGTCCGAATCACCCGCCCGAGATTGCCGTTGGGCAAGCCCGTTAACCATCCTGTATATGAGGAGGTGAGGGTAAACATCAAGTGAACGCGGACGGCGATGATCCATATTTGCCGCGGGTGTGCCGCCGCTGAAATGCTGGACACGCGGCCTGCAAGGTGGCACTTTCACATCATGATGCACTGGTGTTTTCGGGTTCGTTCAAATTGAAGACGGCAGCCGAGGATTTTTCGGTCTTTCCACCCTTCGAAATCCGGTCGGGCGCCGAGCAGCGCGTCCCCTTCCTCTTCAACTCGCCGCATAGCGGCCGCTACTATCCCGAACGCTTCCTGGCCATGGCAAGGCTGGACCGCAACGCCATCCGCCGGTCGGAAGACTGTTACGTCGATGAGCTGTTCGGCGGTGCCGTGGCGCTCGGCGCGCCGCTGCTGGCGGCGAATTTTCCGAGGGCCTATCTCGACGTCAATCGCGAGCCGTGGGAGCTCGATCCTCGCATGTTCGCCGAGCCAGTGCCGTCCTTCTGCAACATCCGCTCGGCGCGGGTGGCGGGTGGGCTTGGCACGGTGCCGAAGCTGGTCGGCGAGGGGCTCGACATCTATTCCGGCCGCCTGCCGCTGTCGGAAGCCGTTGCCCGGATCGAAACCGTCTACAAGCCCTATCACGAGACGCTGAAGCGGCTTTTGACCCGGACCCATGCGCGGTTCGGTTTTGCCGTGCTGATCGACTGTCATTCGATGCCGGCGAGCATCCGTGTCGGCGACAGCGGGCTGCGGCCCGACTTCATCATCGGCGACCGTTTCGGCATCTCGGCAACCGCCGCCCTGACCGAGACCGCGATCGGCCTGCTCAGCGCCATGGGCTATTCGGTTGCCCACAACAAACCCTATGCCGGCGGCTTCATCACCGAGCATTACGGCCGCCCGGCGCGCCATCTGCATGCGCTGCAGATCGAGGTCAATCGCGGGCTCTACATGAACGAACGGACATTCGAGAAGGCCGCCGGCTTCGATGCGCTGGCCGACGATCTGACGCGGTTCTCAGCCGACCTGATGTCGATGCCCGACCATCATTTCATCGACCTGCCGCTGGCCGCGGAGTGAAATCGCGGCGTAAAAAAAGACCGCATCGTTTGCACGATACGGTCGAAGTCTAGGGAGGAAACGCCCAAGGAGGGCATGGACAGGAAACCCTGTCCGAGGTCAAGGGTATTGTGCGTTGCACAAATGTCAAGCGACCTTCAGGCTTTTTTAATTCACTCTGATGTGGAAATTGCGTTTCGACGACGCTTATGTGACATCCGGGCAACAGATGCCGTCGCGGAGAAGTCGTCGAACACACTTGTTTTGGTACGAAATTGGCGGCAGAGCACGGCTCGGACATGCTGCAGTGCGGGAGAATCAGTTGGACATCAGTGTCGATTTCATGCGCCGCATCGCGCAGGTGGCGGCGGCGGAGACCTTGCCGCGCTTTCGTGCCCAAGGCGCGGTCGCCAACAAGGAACAGGGCAGTTTCGATCCGGTCACCGAGGCCGATCGCGAGGCCGAGCGCGCCATCCGGGCGTTGATCTCTGCCGAGTATCCCGACCATGGCATTCTTGGCGAGGAGCATGGCAGCGAGAACATTTCGAGCCGGCATGTCTGGGTGATCGACCCGATCGACGGCACGCGCGCCTTTATTTCCGGCCTGCCGGTGTGGGGCACGCTGGTCGGGCTGACGGTCGACGGTGACGCCGTTGCCGGCATGATGGCGCAACCCTTCACCGGCGAGCTGTTCTACGCCAACGCCTCAGGTTCGCACTATGAGGGGCCGGGCGGGCCGCGAAAACTGACGACCCGCAAGACGACGAAGTTGGACCAGGCGACGCTGTTCACCACCACGCCGGCGCTATTCAAAGGCGAAGCGCGCAACCGTTACGATGCATTCGAAAGTCAGATCCAACTCGCCCGCTATGGCGCCGATTGCTATGCCTTCGCCATGATCGCTTCGGGAAGCGTCGATATCGTCGCCGATCCCGGTTTGAAGCCATACGACATCGTGGCGCTGATCCCGATCATCGAGAAGGCAGGCGGTGTGGTCACCACATTCGATGGCGGGCCTGCGGAAAAGGGCGGCGATGTCCTGGCGGCTGCAACGCCGGAACTCCACGCAGCTGCCATGGCCGCCTTGCGCGGCTGACCAGCGACCGGCGGCCGTCAGGCCGTGGGGTCGTCGCTGCCGGGAATGAAGGCGTCGAAGGCGGCGAGCAATTGCTCGCGGTAGATGTCGGCTTCCTGCAGGATTTCGTGGCGGGAGCCGTCGATCATCAGCAATGAACCGAGCCGCAGACGCCTGGCGTAGGCTTCGACAGCCCTGGTCGAGACAACCTGGTCGGCGCCGGCGGCGATGATCAGCAGCGGGACCTGGATCCGGGCCATGAAGTCGGGGTCGCTGACGGCTTCCGAAGCTTTCGCGGCTGCCCGCAGCCAACGGATCGTCGGCCCGCCAAGCGCCAGTTGCGGGTATTCTTCATAGATCCGTGTGTTGCGCCGATAGCGTTCCGGGTCCGATGTCAGCTTGTTGGTCTCGAAAGGGGCCGTTACCCTCGGCCGCGGACCCCAGGCGGCATAGAGCCGGCCGAGGCCGAGAGCGCAGAACAGGGAACAGACGCGGCGAACCGTCGAGATCGAGACCGGAAGGTCGGGCAGCGTCAGGAAAGGCGCGATCAGCACCATGCGCCGGACGCGGTTCACCATCGACGGCGCGGCCAGCAGGGTGATCAATGCGCCTGCCGAATGGGCCAGGATGTAGTAGGGTCCGCGGCAATCGGGCAGCACGATCTCCTCGAAGAACTGTTCGAGGTCGGCGGTGTAGTCGCGGAAGCTGCTGACGTAGCCGCGCTGGCGATCGCGAATCAGCCGGTCTGAATCGCCCTGGCCGCGCCAGTCGAGCGTAGCGATGCCAAAGCCACGATCGGCAAGGTTGCGGATGGTTTCGAAATATTTCTCGATGCACTCGTTGCGGCCGGTGAGCAGGACCACGGTGCCCTTCATCGGGCGAGCGACCGCGCCGAACAGGCCGTAGCGGATATTCTTGCGGTCACGCGTGGTGAAGAAGCCGCCGGTGGCGTTTTCCGGTCGCGGATTGCCCTCGATTTCGTGAAAAAGGGAGTTTTCGGTGAAAAGATCCGTCATTCGGCGCTTCGTGCTCGGCGTCTCGCATGCCCGCCTGCGCTGGCCGGCTCCGCTAAGGTGATAGACGCCCATGCGCCAAAAGCCAAGGAATTCCCGGTGACTGACTGGGCTGCAACAGGGAAGGCCGGAAGCCGCTTGAAAGCGTGCTTCCGGCCTCTGTCGATCCGGGAGGAAGGGACGTTACACCCGGTCGGCCTCGTTGCGGTGCCTGTTGTGCAATCGGCGCCGCCAGTCCTTGATCCTGGAATGGACTTTAGCGCCGGCTGCCTGAACGCGCGCCGAAGTGCCGGTTCATCTGCCGTTCATCAAGGGTCCGGCCGCCGTGGCTTTTGCCGCCAGGTGAAATCTTGAAATGCTTTCCAGCGCTCCCCAAATGTCTCGTGCGGTCGCCAATGTAGGGGCCGCTGGCCCACCCGAAACGCCGCTCAAGGGTTTCGCACCGGCCATACGCAAACCATGTTGCTCAACAGGAGAACACCTCATGCGTCACGTTGATTTTTCCCCGCTTTATCGCTCGACCGTCGGCTTCGATCGTCTGTTCACGATGCTCGATTCGCTTGCGCAGCCGGATGGCGCGCAGACCTACCCGCCCTACAACATCGAGCGCACCGGTGAGGATTCCTACCGGATCTCGATGGCGGTTGCCGGCTTCTCTGACGAGGAAATCTCGATCGAAGCCCATCGCAACGTGCTGACCGTGAAGGGTGAGCGCAAGGACGAGGGCACCGGCGAAGGCTCTGAACTGCTCTATCGCGGCATTGCCTCGAGAGCCTTCGAACGCCGCTTCCAGCTTGCCGACCACGTCGAAGTTGTCGGTGCTTCGCTGAAGAACGGCCTGCTGTTCGTCGACCTCAAGCGCAACATCCCCGAGGAGCTGAAGCCGCGCAAGATCGCGATTACGGCATCTTCGGCCAAGGCCAAGCAGATCGAGGCCAAGACCGCTGCCTAAAGTACAAGTCTCCTCCCGAGACGGAAGCGGCGCCGAAAGGCGCCGCTTTTTTGTTATCGGGGATTTCGGTATCAGGCGATCAGCTGGCCAAAACGGTCGACCTCATCGGCCGTCGTCGCGAAGCTGGTGACGAAGCGATACAGCAACTCGTCCTCGCTGATGTGGCCGTCAAAGCCGTGCGGCTTGTGCCAATCATAGAACGCCGCACCCGCTGCCTGCAGCTTTTCAGCTTCGGCTTTCTTGATCACTGCGAAAACCTCGTTTGCCTGCGGCAGCCATGCCAGCTTGGCCGTGGCCGAATCCTCGATCGCAGCGGCAAGGCGTGCGGCCATGGCGTTGGCGTGGCGGGCGGTGTCCAGCCACAATCCGTCTTTGAAATAGGCCTCGAACTGCGCCGCGACGAAGCGCGATTTCGAAAACAGCTGGGCGGCGCGCTTGCGCAGGAACGCCAATTCCCTGGCACGATCAAGATCGAACAGCACGATCGCTTCGGCGCACCAGCAGCCATTCTTGGTGCCGCCGAAGGACAGGATGTCGACGCCGCGTTTCCAGGTCATTTCGGCTGGCGACGTGTCGAGCGCGACCAGCGCATTGGCAAAGCGGGCGCCGTCCATGTGCAAGGGCACCGAATATCGTTTGGCGATCGCCGCGATCGTCTCGATCTCATCCAGGCCGTAGATAGTGCCGACCTCGGTCGACTGGGTGATCGAAACGGCCATCGGCCGTCCCCAATGGACGATTTCCGGTGCGAAACGGCCGATGGTCCTTTCCAGATTGTGCGGATCGATCTTGCCCAGCGCGCCATCGATCTCATGCAGGCGTGAGCCGCCGGAAAAATACACCGGCGCGCCGCATTCGTCCTCGATGACATGCGATTCGCGATGAGCAAAGGAAATGCCGCCCGGCTTGTTGTAAGCGGTCAGCGCCAGCGAGTTGGCGGCCGTGCCGGTGGCGACGAAGAACACCGCGACCTCGCGTTCGAAAATCTCGCTGAAGCGCTGGTAGACTGCCTGGTCGAGCGCTCCGTCGCCGTAGGCGGTCGAAAAGCCGCCGGCATTGGCCGACAGGCCGGCGGCAATGTTGGGGTGGGCGCCTGCCCAATTGTCGGAAGCGAAGAACATGCATCTGCCTATGTCTTGGGAGAACGGGGGGTTGGGGAAATCAGACTGAAGTTGACCGGTTTCGCGTGCTGATCGCAAGGGCCAGGCGCCGGAAAAACAGTAAAGCCAGCCAACGGGCAAAGCCCAGGCCGACGACTGAAGCTTACGTTTTTCCTCAGCTTCACGACATTTTCTGTCGCGAATGCCCCAAGTTTTTTGCAAATCGGTCTTGTGTGCGTCCGGGATTTCTGCCATAAAAATTTAGGACAGTAGTGCTGTCTTATTTTGTCGCACAAAACGAGCTGGATTGGCGTATCATTTGGGCCTCTCCGGCTGTTGCCGCGAGCGACAGGTGGACAGCCAGACTCTGGCCTGTACGATTACCAGATGCGATCCATGCGGAAAGCCGCCTGGTTCGACAGGATTTCGCAAGACGTGCCACAAGGATCAGGGTGAGCCAAGCGCTTGCCGAGGCAAACCAGCGCCTGAATGGCTGGGAAGGAGGACAGGAGATGACGGACATGACGCACTCTGCGACGAACGGCCAGGCCGCGCAGACGAAAGCGGCAACCGTCAAAACCACCTTGCGATCCAATATTGGCCGAAGCGCCAACGGATTTTCCGCCCAGGGCCTCTACGATCCACGCAACGAGCATGACGCCTGCGGCGTCGGTTTCATCGTCAACATGAAGGGCGTGAAGTCGCATCAGATCGTCGAGGACGGGCTTGCTGTGCTCGAAAACCTGACGCATCGCGGCGCCGTCGGCGCCGATCCGCTGGTCGGCGATGGCGCCGGCGTGCTGGTGCAGCTTCCCGACCAGTTCTTCCGTGACGAGATGGCAGCCCAGGGCATCGAGCTGCCGCCGGCGGGCCAGTACGGCGTCGGACACTGGTTCATGCCGCAGGACGCGGCCCTTCGCGCCCATATCGAGGACATCATTGCCGAATCGGCGCAATCCGAGGGACTTCCGCTCATCGGTTTCCGTGACGTGCCCGTCGACAATTCGTCGCTGTCGAAGGCGCCCGACATCGTGGCATCCGAGCCGTTCCATCGGCAGATCTTCATCGGCCGCACGCCAGACATTACCGATGACGAGGAATACGAGGCCAGGCTCTATCTGTTGCGCAAGGTCATCTCGGGCCGCATCTATGCCGAGAACGACAACAAGGACATCGGCGCCTATTGCGTGTCGCTGTCGGCGCGCACCATCGTCTACAAGGGCATGTTCCTGGCTTATCAGGTCGGGGCCTACTACAAGGACCTCAAGGACCCGCGCTTCGAAACCGCGCTGATCCTCGTCCACCAGCGCTTCTCGACCAACACGTTCCCGTCATGGAAGCTGGCGCATCCCTACCGCATGGTCGCCCACAATGGCGAGATCAACACCGTGCGCGGCAACAACAACTGGATGGCTGCGCGCCAGGCGTCGGTCGATTCCGAACTGTTCGGCAACAACATCTCGAAGCTGTGGCCGATTTCCTATGACGGCCAATCCGACACCGCCTGCTTCGACAATGCGCTCGAGTTCCTGTTCCAGGGCGGGTACAGGCTCAGCCATGCCATGATGATGCTGATCCCAGAAGCCTGGGCCGGCAACAAGCTCATGGATGCCGATCGCAAGGCCTTCTACGAATACCATGCGGCATTGATGGAGCCGTGGGACGGACCGGCGGCGGTGGTCTTCACCGATGGCCGCCAGATCGGCGCCACGCTCGACCGCAATGGCTTGCGCCCGGCACGCTACATCGTCACCGACGATGACCGCGTCATCATGGCCTCGGAAGCCGGCGTGCTGCCTGTGCCGGAGGAGAAGATCGTCAAGAAGTGGCGGCTGCAGCCTGGCCGCATGCTGCTGATCGACCTGGAGAAGGGGCGCATCGTCTCCGACGAGGAGCTCAAGTCGGAGATCGCGACCAAGCATCCCTACAAGACCTGGCTCGCCAACACGCAGCTGATCCTCGAAGATCTGAAGCCGGTCGAACCGCGCGCGTTGCGCAAGGATGTCAGCCTGCTCGATCGCCAGCAGGCATTCGGCTACAGCCAGGAGGACACCAAGCTGTTGATGTCGCCTATGGCGACGACAGGCCAGGAAGCGGTGGGCTCGATGGGCACCGACACGCCGATCTCGGCGATGTCGGACAAGTCGAAGCTGCTCTACACCTATTTCAAGCAGAACTTCGCCCAGGTCACCAACCCGCCGATCGACCCGATCCGCGAGGAGCTGGTGATGAGCCTGGTGTCCTTCATCGGGCCGCGGCCCAACATCTTCGACCTTGTCGGCAATTCGCGCCGCAAGCGGCTCGAAGTGCGCCAGCCGATCCTGACCAATGGCGATCTCGAGAAGATCCGCTCCATCGGCCACACCGAGGACCGTTTCGACACCAAGACGATCGACATCACCTATGGCTCCGCCGAAGGCGCCGCGGGCATGCAGGGCGCCATCGATCGGTTGTGCGAGCGGGCGGAGGCGGCGGTTGCCGGCGGCTACAACATCATCATCCTGTCCGACCGCCAGGTCGGGCCCGACCGCATCGCCATCCCGGCGCTGCTGGCGACGGCGGCGGTCCATCATCACCTGATCCGCAAGGGGCTGCGCACCTCGGTCGGCCTCGTCGTCGAATCCGGCGAGCCGCGCGAAGTGCATCATTTCTGCTGCCTCGCCGGCTATGGCGCCGAGGCGATCAATCCCTACCTCGCCTTCGACACGCTGCTCGACATGCACAAGCGCGGCGAACTGCCGAAGGAAGTGGACGCCTACGAAGTCGTCTCGCGCTACATCAAGTCGATCGGCAAGGGCATCCTCAAGGTGATGTCCAAGATGGGCATCTCGACCTACCAGTCCTATTGCGGCGCGCAGATTTTCGACGCCATCGGCCTGAAGACCGATTTCGTGCAGCAATACTTCACCGGCACCGCGACGCTGATCGAAGGCGTCGGCCTGGACGAGATCGCGGCCGAGACGCTCAGCCGCCACAATGACGGTTTCGGCAACGACCCCGTGCTGCGCAACAGCCTCGAGGTCGGCGGCGAATACATGTTCCGCATGCGCGGCGAGGCGCATATCTGGTCGCCAGATGCTGTCGCCACCTTGCAGCACGCCGTGCGCCAGGGATCGTGGGAAACCTTCAAGGACTATTCCGCCCAGATCGACAGCGAGACGGCCCGCGCCCAGACCATTCGCGGCCTGTTCAAGCTCAAGCTGGCCGGGGAAACCGGCCGCAAGAAGGTGGCGCTCGACGACGTCATGCCGGCGGCCGACATCGTCAAGCGGTTCTCGACCGGAGCGATGTCGTTCGGCTCGATCTCGCGCGAAGCGCACACGACGCTGGCGCGCGCGATGAACCAGATCGGCGGCAAGTCGAACACCGGCGAGGGCGGCGAAGAGGCCGACCGCTATCTGCCGCTGCCGGGCGGCGGCAAGAACCCGGAACGCTCGGCGATCAAGCAGATCGCCTCGGGACGTTTCGGCGTCACGGCCGAATACCTCGTCAACTCCGACATGATGCAGATCAAGGTGGCGCAGGGTGCCAAGCCCGGCGAGGGCGGTCAGCTGCCCGGCCACAAGGTCGACGCCACCATCGCCAAGGTCCGGCATTCGACGCCGGGCGTCGGCCTGATCTCGCCGCCGCCGCATCACGACATCTATTCGATCGAGGATCTGGCACAGCTGATCTACGACCTGAAGAACGTCAATCCGGCAGCCGACGTGTCGGTCAAGCTGGTGTCGGAAGTCGGCGTCGGCACGGTTGCGGCGGGCGTCGCCAAGGCGCGCGCCGACCACATCACAATTTCGGGCTATGATGGCGGCACCGGTGCCTCGCCGCTGACCTCGCTCAAGCATGCCGGCAGCCCGTGGGAAATGGGCCTTGCCGAGACACACCAGACGCTGGTGCTGAACGGCTTGCGGTCGCGCGTTGCGCTGCAGGTCGATGGTGGCTTGCGCACAGGGCGCGACGTCATCATCGGCGCGCTGCTCGGCGCCGACGAGTTCGGCTTCTCGACCGCACCGCTGATCGCGGCCGGCTGCATCATGATGCGCAAATGCCATCTCAACACCTGTCCGGTCGGCGTCGCGACGCAGGATCCGGTGTTGCGCAAGCGCTTCAAGGGCACGCCCGAGCATGTCATCAACTTCTTCTTTTACGTCGCGGAAGAGGTGAGGGAGCTGCTCGCCGAGATGGGCTACACCCATCTCGACCAGATCATCGGCGACACCGATCTTCTGGAAAAGCGCGACCTGATCGTGCACTGGAAGGCGCGCGGGCTCGACTTCTCGAAGATGTTCTTCAAGCCGGATGCGCCGCATGAAGCGGTGCACTGGACCGAGCGGCAGAAGCACCCGATCGACGACGTGCTCGACCGCAAGCTGATCGAGCTGGCCAAGCCGGCGCTCGACAGCAAGCTGCCGGTCAAGATCGAGGTCGATATCCGCAATGTCGACCGCTCCGCAGGCGCCATGCTGTCGGGCGAAGTGGCCAAGCGCTTCAAGCACAAGGGCCTGCGCGAGGATACGATATCGGTGAAGCTGACCGGCACTGCCGGCCAGTCCTTTGGCGCCTTCCTGGCGCGCGGCATCTCGTTCGAGCTTGTCGGCGCCGGCAACGACTATGTCGGCAAGGGCCTGTCGGGCGGACGCATCGTCATTCGGCCGCCGGAAGAGGCCAAGATCGTCGCGGCGGAGTCCATCATCGTCGGCAACACGGTGCTCTATGGCGCAACCGAGGGCGAAGCCTATTTCGCCGGCGTCGCCGGCGAGCGTTTCGCCGTGCGCAACTCGGGCGTCGCCGCCGTCGTCGAAGGCGTCGGCGATCATGGCTGCGAGTACATGACTGGCGGCATCGTCGTCGTCATCGGCAAGACCGGCCGCAACTTCGCCGCCGGCATGTCTGGCGGCGTCGCCTACGTGCTCGACGAGGCGGGCGATTTCGCCGAGCGCTGCAACATGGCGATGGTCGAGCTGGAGCCGGTTCCGGAAGAAGACGATCTGATGGAGAGGCTGCTGCACCATGGCGGCGACCTCGATCACAAGGGCCGCGTCGACGTCTCCGGCGACATGACCAGCCATGACGAGGAGCGGCTCTACCAGCTGATCTCGAACCATGTGCACTACACCGGGTCGGTACGTGGTCGCGAGATTCTCGACGACTGGGCGACGTTCCGGCCGAAGTTCCGCAAGATCATGCCGGTCGAATACCGCCGCGCCCTGATCGAGATGGAACGCATGCGCATGGGCGTTGCGGCGGAATAGGCTTTGCAATGGCCGGGGAGCCCAGGCTTCCCGGCCCATCTTCATCGACAGTTTGACCTCCGGCGCAAGGTTGCCATGGCTGCCTCAAGGGGTTAACGGGTGCGGCGAAAACCGCACCATCTGGACAGCAGGAACTGGACTATGGGCAAGGTAACAGGCTTTCTCGAAATCGACCGGCAGGTGCACAAGTACCAGCCGGCCTCCGACCGCATCCGGCATTTCCGCGAGTTCACGCTGCCGATGTCTGACAAGGAGGTCGAGAAACAGGCCGCGCGCTGCATGGATTGCGGCATTCCGTTCTGCCACGGGCCGACCGGCTGCCCGATCCACAACCAGATTCCGGACTGGAACGACCTCGTCTACAATGGCGACTGGGACAACGCGATCCGCAACCTGCATTCGACCAACAATTTCCCGGAGTTCACCGGCCGCATCTGCCCGGCGCCTTGCGAGGAAGCCTGCACGCTGAACCTCGAGGACATTCCCGTCGCCATCAAGACGGTCGAGCAGGCGATTGCCGACAAGGCCTATGAAACCGGCCATATCAGGCCCTATCCGCCGGAGAAGAAGACCGGCAAGCGGGTCGCCGTCATCGGCTCCGGCCCGGCCGGCATGGCGGCTGCCCAGCAGCTTGGCCGCGCCGGCCACGACGTCCATGTCTACGAGCGCGAAAGCCGGCCCGGCGGGCTGATGCGCTACGGTATTCCCGACTTCAAGATCGAGAAGCACTATATCGACCGGCGCATCGAGCAGATGCAGGGCGAGGGCGTGACCTTCCATTGCGGCGTCAATGTCGGCGTCGACAAGCCGGTTGCCGAACTGCTCGCCGAACATGATGCCGTGCTCTATTGCGGCGGTTCCGAAACGCCGCGCGCGGCCGGCATTCCCGGCGACGATCTCGGCGGCGTGCATGACGCGATGCCCTATCTGGTGCAGCAGAACAGGCGGGTCGGCGGTGAACCGATCCAGTCGGTGGCGTGGCCCTCGCATCCGATCATCGCCGGCGGCCAGCATGTGGTCGTCGTCGGCGGCGGCGATACCGCGTCCGACTGCGTCGGCACCGCTTTCCGCCAGGGTGCGGTGCGCGTCACCCAGCTCGACATCCGCCCACAGCCGCCGGAGAAGGAAGACAAGCTTTCGGTCTGGCCCTACTGGGCGACGAAGATGCGCACTTCGTCCTCGCAGGCCGAAGGCGCCGAGCGCGAATTCCAGGTGGCGACGCTCGAATTCATCGGCGAGGAAGGCCAGCTGACCGGCGTCAAGTGCTGCGAGGTCGACGACAAGCGCAAGCCGATCGCCGGTACCGAATTCGTCATTCGTGCCGATCTTGCTTTCATCGCCATCGGCTTTGCCGGGCCGGCCGCGGCCGGTGTGGCGAGGGAATTGGAGGGTGAGATGAAGATCGCCACCGACAGCCGCCGCTCGCGCAATGTCGAGGCCAATGACCGCGACTACAAGACCAGCGTCGACAGGCTCTATGCGGCCGGCGACGTGCGTCGTGGCCAGTCGCTGGTCGTCTGGGCGATCCGCGAGGGCCGCCAGGCTGCGCGCGCGATCGACGAGGCGTTGATGGGGTCGAGCGTTCTCCCGCGCTGAGCCCGGCCTCAGAGCCGCGCTGCGACACTAACGATTGATCGCGGTCGTGGTGTCGGTCGCGGCTGCGGCCTTCGGTGGCCAGGAGAAGTCGTCGGCGCGGCCGGGCGATGCAATCGGTGCCTTGCCCTCGACCACAAGCTTTTCACCGGGCAGGTCCGGATTGGCCTTTGCCGGCGGTGCCGCGCCAAGCAGCTCCGAGCCGCCGTCGAGTGCCGGATCGCTGAGCAGCATCGGCGCAGTGCGGTCGATGACGATGGGGGGCGCGGCCGGCGCCGGCGTCTCGACAGGGGCGCCCGCCGGAGCGGACGGTGTAATCATGCTTCCCGGCGCGGTCAGGCCGAGGATCTTCAGCAGCGGTTTTTCGGTGTAGAAGGCGAGCTTGCGCTTGCCCGCCTTCGAGATATTGATGCCGTCATCGGCGCGCAGCCGCACCGGCTGGCCGTTGATGTCGGGGCCGCTGGTGACGAAGGCGCCGTTCTCGTCGACAAAGCCGTCCCAGATATCGACGAATTCGCCGCCATGGCTTTCTGCGGCCTGATGGTAGATGTCGTTGAAGGCAAGCATATCCGAGGTCATCTTCGGCACCCGGAACGCCGGCATGCCGACCCAAAGGAAGGGGACCTTGGCCGCGGCGGTGGCTTTGCCCAGCGCGTCGGTCCTGCGTTCATATTCCTTGGTCCAGTTCTCGGAACGTGGCTGTTCGCGCACGTCGCCCACCTTCATCGACTGGCGGTCGTTGGAGCCCAGCATGACGATCACGGCGGCGGGTTTTTCGGTCTCGATCAGCGATTTGATCTGTTCGGGCCAGTTGTAGAAATCATCGCGCACGAAGCCGGACGAGCCATTGCTGCGAACGACGATCCTGACGCCGGCATTCTCTGCGAAAGCGGTGTCGAGGCCTTCGGCGAGGCCGGCCGCCATGAAGTCGCCGACCACCAGGACGGTGCGCGCGTCCGGCGCCTTGTCGACCACCGGGATTTCCGGTTCCGCGGGCGGGCGCGGGGCGCGGGGTTTTTTCGCCTTGGGCCTCGGCCTCGGCTTCTGGATATCCAGGGGCGGCTCAATGCGCTCGCTGCGGCGCGGAAACAAAAGGTCGCGCAACGACCAGCCGCGGTTTTGCTGCTCCTGCGCCATGGCCGGCGCATAAAAGGCGCCAGCCAGGCCGGAGGCAAGCACGACCACGGCCAGGACGAGCACCGGCATGCGACGAACAAGCCCTGCGATGCGCGCAGCCGAAGCCAATCGTTTCCTCCGTCCCTTGGCGCGGCAAGGCCCGCGCCAACCAGATTGCTACAGTGTCCTTTGCGCGCCTGGAAGGCCGCGCGGCACCGCAGGCGGCTCTATTTCTGCCGGAGCCACTTCAGCACTTCCATGCTCGGATAGCCGTCCTGGGTCAAGCCGGCCTTGGCCTGGAAGGCCATGATGGCAGTCTTCGAGCCGTCGCCGATCTTGCCGTCGAACTTGCCGTCGTAAAGGCCATGCTGGGAAAGCCGCTTCTGCAGCTCCTGCCTTTCCTCGAAAGTAAGCTTGGTGAAAGGCCGCTTCCAGTCCTGCACCAGACCGCTCGAGCCGGCGATTTCGTCGGCAAGAAGGCCGACGGCCAGCGCATATTTGTCGGCGTTGTTGTAGGCCTTGATGACCGTGAAATTCTTGATCATCAGGAAGGCCGGCCCGCTGCGGCCGTCCGGCACCTTCAGCGTCGCCTTGTCGGAGCCGTTCTTGAACGGCTTGCCGTTGGCCCTGGCGACGCCGAGCGCCTGCCACTGCGACAGCGTCTTGGAACCGCCGGGAAGTTTTCCGGCTGGCAAGGCGACCTCATAGCCCCAGGTCTTGCCGGCCTGCCAGCCATTCTTCTTCAACAAATTGGCTGATGTCGCCAGCGCATCGGGGATCGAATTCCAGATGTCTCGCTTGCCATTGCCGTCCATGTCCACGGCATAGTGCAGATAGCTGGTCGGGATGAACTGGGTGTGGCCCATGGCGCCGGCCCAGGATCCGCTCAGATGGCTTTCGTCGATGTCGCCGGTCTGCAGGATCTTCAGCGCGGCGATCAGCTGTGTGCGGGCGAATTTCGCCCGCTTCGGATCGGCGTAGGCCAAGGTCGCCAGCGAGCGCACGACGTTGCGCATGATGTCGTCGCGCTTGAGGATTTCGCCATAATTCGATTCCATCGACCAGATGGCCAGCAGGATGTAGCGGTCGACACCGAACCTGGCCTCGATCCGATCCAGCCACGGCTTCCATTTCCTGGCCATCTGCTGGCCGACGGCGACGGACTGATCATGGACGCGGTTGTCGAAATAGTCCCAGGCAGGGGCCGTGAATTCAGGCTGCGTGCGCGCCTTTTCCAGCACCACCGGATCGATATCCCTGATGTTCCTGAAGGCCTGATCGTAGAGGGCGCCGGAAACGCCGCTCTGCACGGCGGTGGCGCGGAAGCCGGCGACCCATTGCCGGAAGCCGGCATCGGCGAAAGCGGGGCCAGGCATCAGCAGAGCGAGCGATAGGCTGGCTGCCGCCATGACGCTGGTAAAAATTTTTGCGGCATTGCGAACGGACATCTTTTCCTCCTTCTCTGTCTCAGGAAAGACCATTCATCGCCGAACCAGGTTAGGAATTAGTTTACCATAGGTGCCACCGGGAACGAAAAGACGCTTCGAAGCTTTACCGGTGGACGTTCCCCTCAGTTTCCCAGTAATCCCCAATTCCGGCGTGAAAATGTCTTGAAACGGGGATTGCGGAGCTGGCCCTCAAACGGATAATTGAAAGCATGAAGAGAGTTCGCAAGGCAGTCTTCCCGGTCGCCGGTCTCGGCACACGGTTTCTTCCGGCCACCAAGGCTGTCCCCAAGGAAATGCTGACCGTCGTCGACCGGCCGGTGATCCAGTATGTGGTGGATGAGGCGCGCGAGGCCGGCATCGAGCATTTCATCTTCGTCACCGGTCGCAACAAGGCCGTCATCGAGGACCATTTCGACATCCAGTTCGAACTCTATGACACGCTGGCCCAGCGCGGTAAGGACGACCAGCTCGCCCGCCTCCAGCGGCTGCAGCCGGCGCCGGGGCAGACCAGTTTCACACGCCAGCAGGTGCCGATGGGACTTGGCCACGCCGTCTGGTGCGCCCGCGAGCTCGTCGGCGACGAGCCCTTCGCGCTTTTGTTGCCCGACATGATCATGCAGTCGGAGAAGAGCTGCACGAAGGCAATGGTCGAGCTCTACGAGGAGACCGGCAACAACATCATCGCGGTGCAGGAATGCGATCCCGCCGAAACCCACAAATACGGCATCGTCGGCCGCGGCGAGGACACGCATCACGGCTTCCGTATCACCGAGATGGTGGAAAAGCCGAAGGCCGGCACCGCGCCGTCCAACCTCTACATCAACGGCCGCTACATCCTGCAGCCGGAGATCTTCAAGATCCTAGAAGGCCAGGAAAAAGGCGCCGGCAACGAGATCCAGCTCACCGACGCCATGCTGAAGCTGGAAAAGCAGCAGCCTTTCTACGGCTACCACTATCGAGGCCGCACGTTCGACTGCGGATCGCCGGAGGGTTTTGTCGAGGCCAATGTCGCCTTCGCGCTGTGGCGCAGCGACATGAACGAGAACATGGCGGGCGTCATCCGCACGCTTCTCGACGAGCTGAAGCCGTCAGAGCGCCGTGGCGCTGCGTTTTAAAACATCCTAGCGAGCGGCCGGATGTCGTTGGTGCGGCCGTTCAGCGCTGCACCTTGACGCCGAGGAAGATGCTGTTGGCGGTGTAGTCTCGGCCCGGCAGGTTGCTGGTCAGTTTCTCGGTCCTCACTCTTGTGGTCAGGCCGGCGTAGCGGTTCAGCCACCAGGTCAGGCCGGCCTCGGCGCTCAACACCCTGTCATGGCCGTCGATGCCGATGTAATCACGCCAGTCGAGACCCAGAGCCGCGTTGGCGGTGAGGTTGGCGCGAATCTGGCGTTCGCCTGTCAGGCGACCGGAATAGAGGATGTCGCCGCTCTCGCCCGATGTGGTCGTGGGCTCGACGGTGGTCCGCCCGGTCAGGCCGATTATGGTGCCGCGCTCGGGTGACCATTTGAGGTCGGCGTTGACGGTGGCACCCGAGATCGCATCAAGGTTTTTGTCGTCGATCGCTTCCCTGAGCCAGCCGGCCGAGAATTCGCCCGACAGCTTCTCACCCATGTCGAGTGCAAGGCCGGCGCGGGCGCCGAGTCGCGTCGACGAGCGCTCGAAGCCTTCATTGTCGATGCGTTGATCATAGGTCCGGCGGCCGACCTCGATTTCGGTGAAGGGGGTCAGGGCAGGGGAGATCTCGTAGCCGGTGCGCAACGTCGCCGTGTAGAGCGTCGAGTCCTGATCCTTCTGCGATAGCGAGGTGCCGTCCGAGAGCTTGGCGTCGCCGTAGAAGTCGTGTGAGACCGCGCCGGTCAACGTGTACTGCATCTTGCCGAGATGCTTTTCGACGGCCAGGCTGCCATCGATGGTCTGCCGCAGCGGCTGCTTGCTGACGCCGGCAATGGCGTCCGGCGATGATGCCGATTCCGGCACGGCCTCGTAGCCGAGCTTGGCGATGGCGCGCAATTCATTGTCGAGGTCGACATTGAGCTGGCCTTCGATGCGGCCTTGCTCGTCGTGAACCGGGTAACCCGAGACGGTCTCGCGAAAAAGGCCATAGCCGTCGATCGTAGCGGAGTTCTCGCGCCAGTCGGAGGCGGCGGAAAAGCGCAGCGCCGTCTCGGACAGCAGCGCCGACTTGCCTGCACTGCTCGAATCGCCGTTCGAGGTGGCGGTCAGGCCCTGTTCGATCGTCGGCCGGATGACGAAGGAGCCCCATTTGACGCCGGTGGCGGCAAACGGATCATCCTCCAGCTTCTTCTTCTGGCCTTCGATGGCGTCCGTACGCTCCGCTCCTGGGTCGAGCTTCTGCCTGTCGGCGCTGTCGATGGTGAGTGCGCGGCGGTTGGCCGTGTCCGCATCGGTCTCTGCAGCATCGGTGGCGTCCGTCGTGGAGGCGGTCGTGGAAGCGGTGATGTCGGAGGTGTCGGCCGTCGATTTTTTCTTCTTTTTCGACTTGTCGGCAGCCCTGTCCTTGGCCTGGTCAGCCGCATTCTGCCTGGCGCTCGATGAGCGGCGGCGAGGCTTGGGCGGCGCCGCAGTGTCGGCGGACGTGTCGTCAGTGGCTGCCGGCGGGTCGAAGAGGCTGCCGGTCGCGGTGGCGTCGCCAGTGTCGGCGTCGTCAGGCACGGCACCGGCGCTGGCCGGCAGATAGGTGCGGGCCGGCGCGTTGTCCTGCGCGGCGTTGGCCGGCTGTTGACCCTGCGCTGCCAAGGCCAGCTGTCTCGCCTTGCGCTGCTGGTCGGACAGGATCGCCGATTCCGAAACTTCGCCGCGCAGTTCGGTTTCCTGGGCATGGAGCGCCGTTGGGCGCAGCAAGGCAAACATGCTGGTTGCCAGCAGCAAGGCGCAGACCGCCTTGCCCCCACGTCCCGTCGAATTTTCTGGCTGGACCCCGGACATCGCCACCACTGCTTGCGCGGCGCACGCGCGCCATACTTACCGAACCGTAAATGGGGATGGTTAACGGAGGGTTGAGGCAGCGGCCCGTCAGCTGCCTGAAGCGCTGATTTCCAAAGGGATTCATGCTGATTTCCAAAGGGATTCATACTGCGTGCGTTTTCTCGCCTGCCGTCGTCTAAACCACCGCACACGTTCGGGCGATATGCCTGGGGCCATTTCCGTTGGACAGCGCGCCGGCAAAGCGCTAATCGCATCAGCCATGCATGCGGGATCCCTGGATAAGAAGCCTTTGGACAGGCAAGCCTCGATCGCTTCGGCGCTGAGGACGGTGGCGACAGAACAGGCTGGTGTCGCAGCCCTCGCCGAGGCGCTGGAGAATGGGCTGGCCGCGCCTTTCGCCCAGGCGGTCGAGATGATCTCGGGGATTGAAGGTCGGCTCATCGTCACCGGCGTCGGCAAAAGCGGCCATATCGGTTCGAAGATCGCCGCGACGCTGGCCTCGACCGGCACGCCGGCTTTCTTTGTCCATCCCGCCGAAGCCAACCACGGCGATCTCGGCATGATCGCCAGGGACGACGCCATCATCGCCATGTCGTGGTCGGGCGAAAGCAAGGAACTGATGGGCATCGTCGCCTATTCCAGGCGCTTTTCCATTCCGCTGATCGCCATCACCGCCGGAGAGACATCGGCGCTGGCGCGGGCGGCGGACGTGGTGCTGCTTTTGCCGCGCGCTCCGGAGGCCTGTCCGCACGGCCTGGCGCCAACGACATCGACGCTGCTGCAACTGGTGATGGGCGACGCGCTGGCGATCGCGCTGCTCGAAGCACGCGGCTTCACGCCGGACCATTTCCGCACCTTTCACCCGGGCGGCCAGCTCGGCGCCAACCTGACGCAGATCCGCGAGATCATGCATGTCGGCGACAGGCTGCCGCTGGTGGTTGCGGGCACCGGCATGCAGGACGCGATCCTGGAACTGTCGCGCAAAGGGTTTGGCTGCGTCGCGATCACCGATGTCGACGGTGCGCTGGTCGGCATCATCACCGATGGCGACATCCGCCGTCACATCGGCAGCAATCTGCTGGCGATGACGGTGGATCAGGTGATGACAAGAGGTCCGAAGACCGCGACGCCGGACACGCTGGTGGCAACGGCGCTGCAGACGATCAACAATTCAGCCATCACCAGCCTGATGGTGGTGGAGGGCCGGAAACCAGTCGGCCTCATCCACCTGCATGATCTGCTGCGTATCGGCGCCGCCTGAATGTTCAGACCGCCTCGACGGTCAGTTCCAGATCCGTATCGGCCGCACCCGTCACGCGCACTTGCGTGCCGGCCGGCAGGTCAGGGCCGGAGACACGCCACAGTGTGTCGCCCAGCTTGATGCGGCCGCGCCCGTCACGGATCGGTTCGGCAAGTGTCGCCATCCTGCCGACCATTTGCGCGCCGCGCCGGTTGAGCAGCGGCTGATCGGTCGGGTCGTTGCGGCTGCCGACCAGCTTCTTGCCGACATAGGCCGAGACCAGCGACAGCGCCAGGAAGGCGAGGACCTGGACCTGCCATGTCCAGAAGCCGGTGTCCCAGATCAGCAGCGACACAGCGCCGATGATCAGCGCGGCGATGCCGATCCACAGCATGAAGATACCCGGCGCGATGATTTCCATCACCAGCAGGACGAAACCGAGAACCATCCAGTTCCACGGGCCGAGTTCGGAAACGATGCGGTCGATCATTGGTTTCGACCTCAGTTGTCGGTTGGGCGAACGACCGGCGGGCGCGCGGCCTGCCTCTGCGAGCCGGTCGTGCCTTCGCTGCGGAAGACTTCCTTGGCGATCTCGCCAATGCCGCCGAGCGAACCGATCAGCGACGATGCCTCGAAGGGCATCAGTACGATCTTGCTGTTGGTCGCAGTGCCGATCTTGCCCAACGCTTCGGTGTATTTCTGGGCAACGAAGTAGTTCAGCGCCTGCACATCGCCTTTGGAGATCGCTTCCGACACCACCTGGGTGGCGCGGGCCTCCGCCTCGGCCGAACGCTCGCGCGCCTCGGCATCGCGGAAGGCGGCTTCCTTGCGGCCTTCGGCCTCGAGGATCTGCGACTGCTTGAGGCCTTCGGCGGCGAGGATCTGGGCGCGCTTGTTGCGTTCCGCGGTCATCTGCCGGCCCATCGATTCGATAAGGTTGGCCGGCGGGTTGATGTCCTTGATTTCGACGCGGGTGATCTTGATGCCCCACGGGTGGGCCGCTTCATCGACGACGCGCAGCAGGCGCTCGTTGATGGCGTCGCGGTTCGACAGGAGTTCATCGAGATCCATCGAACCCATGACGGTACGGATGTTGGTCATCGTCAAATTGAGGATGGCGTTCTGCAGGCCGGAAACCTGGTAGGCGGCCTGAGCGGCGTTGAGGATCTGGAAAAAGGCGATGCCGTCGACACCGACAATGGCGTTGTCGCGGGTGATGATTTCCTGGCTTGGAACGTCGAGCACCTGCTCCATCATGTTCATCTTGGCGCCGATGCGGTCGATGAACGGGTAAATGAAATTGAGACCCGGGCTCAGTGTCTTGGTGTAACGGCCAAAGCGCTCCACCGTATAGTTGTAGCCTTGCGGGATTGTCCTGATGCCTTTGATCAGCAGCACCAATACCAGAAGGGCAAGTGCACCAACCGCAATATCGAAACCACTGAAATCCATTTGGCTCTCCCTCAGACGAAGGCCGCACAAGCCATTCTCGCGCGGCCGACTTCACCAAAGACTTAAGTGTGTTTCAGATGCGTTACAATCAGGTGATGACGGATTGTTTGCGGGTGCGATCAGCGGTTGAAGGCAAACAATCTTGCATCCGTGTCCTCCAGCCCGTTGATCGAAGCCGGGACAATCTCGGAAGCGATCTGCGAGAAGGTGATGCCGTTGCCGCCGTAGCCCATCACCGCATGGATGCGCGGGTGGCGGGGAATGGCGCCGATATAGGGCAGGCCGGTGGTTGTGGTGCCGAACGAACCGGTCCAGGCAAAATCGGGCCTGGTGTCGAGATGCGGAAATACCAGGCCGAGCTTCTCGGCGATGCGTGTGCTCTTGTCGGCGATCAGCTCGTCGCGCCGCGCTTCGTCGACAAAATCCTCGTCCTCGCCGCCGCAAATGACCCGGCGGTCGATCGTCGTGCGCATATACAGATACGGCTCCGACGCTTCCCAGATGAACGCTGCGTCCGGCCAGAGCTTTCGCGGTTGCGGGCATGTTGCGATCGCCCATGTCGAGATGATCCGGTGGGCCGCGGCCGGCACGATCTCCACAAGTTCGTAGCCGGTGGCCAGAACAACATGTCGCGCGGTTATGGTCGGGCCATCCCTGGTCGCGACGACAACAGCTTCGGCGCTATCCTCAATCACTGTCGCTTCGACGGGGGCGTAGAAGCGAGCCTTGCGCTGAAGGGATTTCAGCAGCAGCCCAGCCGTCAGCTTACGCGGGTCGAGCGCGATGTTGCCGTGGCTGAGAATGGCGCCTTCGCGGTCGATGCCGAATGTCTCCGCCAGCGGCGCCGGCGTCAGATAGGTCGCGGCGATGCCGGCCAGCCGCCGTGCCTTGGCCTCGTCGCGCAGTTCCGACGGACCAAGTATCGTGCCAGACAGATAGAGCGACGGCGTCCGGCTCAGGTCACAGTTGATGCCGAGTTCGGCGATGCGTCCGGCGAGATTGGAGACGGCGAGCCGCGAGCGCCGCCAGGCCTGCTGCGCCGAGGCTCTGCCGATCATCTTCGAAAGCGTGGAGAGAGGCTGGTCTATTTCGAATGCCACCAGTGCGGTGGTTGCGGCCGTCGAGCCCTTCAGCGGACCGCGCCGGTCGATACAGATCACCCGATGGCCATCGGCCGTCAGCGCCTCGGCCATCATGGCGCCGCTGATGCCCATGCCGACGACCAGCACATCTGCCTTGACGTCCCGGATCAGGCCGTCCGTCGGCACCGCAGGCGCGCGATAGGCTGACCAGACGGGCTGGCCAGTTCTGAGGTCGAGTTTGCGGGGCATCGCATTCTCCGGCGGCGCGCCTTAACGCCCCGGAGCTTGTGTTGTTCCGGAGTTAGAGCGGCGAGCCGCTCTAACTCCGGTTGACGAAATTCCCAAGGGAAAGCGCTATTCGCTTTTCCCGGGAAAACCGTTTCACACTTTTCCTGGAATTTCTCCTAGACCCAGCCAGACAGTTCGCGCCGCACCATCGCCTCGATCACCGCCATCCCCTCCGCGCTGTCGTTGAGGCAAGGGATATGGGCGAAATTCTTGCCGCCGGCATGGTGGAAGGTTTCGGCCGCCTCGCGGCCGATCTCATCCAGCGTCTCGATGCAGTCGACGGAAAAGCCGGGATTGACGACGGCGATCGACTTGACGCCGTCCTGTGCGAGTTTCTCCACCGTCTTGTCGGTATAGGGTTGCAGCCATTCCTGCGCGCCGAAGCGCGACTGGAAGGTGATGATCAGTTTCCTGTCATCCCAGCCGAGCCGTTCGCGCAACAGCCGCGTCGTCTTCTGGCAGTGGCAATGATAGGGATCGCCCTTCTCGAAATAGGGTTTTGGAATGCCGTGATAGGAGGTGATGACCACCTCCGGCTCGAAATCCAGCGTCGCCAGATGCCGTTCGATCGAACGCGCCAGCGCCTCGATATAGACCGGCTCGTCATAGTAGGGCGGCACGCTGCGGACGGCCGGCGCGCGGCGCATCTTCATCAGCGCGCGAAACAGCTGGTCGTTGGCTGTTGCCGTGGTCGTCGCCGAATATTGCGGATAGAGCGGAAACGAAAGAATGCGGTCGCAGCCCTGGTCGGCCAGACGCTGGGCAATGCTGGCGGTCGAAGGGTTGCCGTAGCGCATCGCCCAGTCGACGACGACATCAGGCAGGTCGCGCAGCGCTTCGGCCAGCTTTTCGGCCTGGGCACGGGTGTAGGTGCGCAGCGGCGACTCGTTCTTTTCCCGGTTCCAGATCCGGGCGTAATTGGCGCCCGACTTCTTGGGGCGCGTGGTGAGCACAAGTCCATAGAGGATCGGATACCAGATCGCCCTGTTGAGCTCGATGACGCGCGGATCGGACAGGAATTCACGCAGATACCGCCACATTGGCTTGAAATCGGTGCCATCGGGCGTGCCCAGATTGACCAGCATGACGCCGATCTTGCCCGCCTTGACCGGTGGATGCCCAGCGGGCAACGGGCCGAGCGCGTTTGCGACCTTGGGATCGGCAGGGGTGGGAAGCGTCATAAGGGTTCTCCGGGAGACGCGAACCTAACCATCTTGCGCGCGCATTCAATGCAGCGTCTGGCCGCACCTTAAAGCGGATTGTCCGAATGGATTCAGACGACCCGCTTTAAGTCTTTGTTTTATGCATGTCGTTCTCCCAAAACCGAGGTCACTTTTGGGCGACATGCCCGAAAACAGGACGCCCGTCCGGTTTTCGGACGGGCGGTGTCATTCAGGCATATAAGCGAGCTATTTCGGCGGGATGGTCAGCGTTGCGCCGACAGGAAGCCGGCGGGGTTCGTAGCCCTTGTTGGCGCCCGAAATGACCTTCCACCTGGCGCCGTCGCCATAGGCCTTCTTGGCCAGATCCCAATAGGTGTCGCCGGCAACGATGACATGGCTGGCTTCCGCTGGCGCGGCCTCAGCAGGCTTTGCCGGCTCGGCCGGTGCCGGCGCGGCTGGTTGCGCTGGCGGGGGAGGTGCTCCTTCCGTCGATATGGCCGGTGGTGTGTTGGCGATATCGCCCGAGTTGGCCGGCAATTCAGGCATTGCCGGTGCCGCTTCGGCAGGCTTGGCGGCTTCAGCCGGTGCGGGCGCCGGGGTGGCCGGTGCCGCTTCGGCTGGCTTGGCCGGATCGGTTGCCGGGGCCGCAGGCGCCGCGGCGACGGTCGCGGCTATTTCGGTGATGCGGCCGTCGAGCTTCGGCGTGTAGGGCCGGTGGGCGCCGAGATAGTCGGCAACCACCTGTTCGAGGCCGGGGCCGTAGTCGTAGGCATTCCTGGCCTTGTCGGCAAAGACCTTGTAGCCGTCGCCGCCCTGGCGAACATAGTTGTTGGTGGCGACCAGATAGTCCTTGTCCGGCTTGATCGGCGTCCAGGCACCGCCTTCCATGACCTCCACCGATTTGACCCGGCCGGCATTGGGCGCAACGGATTTGTCGAAGGAATATTTCAGGCCGGCGACCTGGGGGAAGCGCCCGGCGCCGTCCTCGACCTGACTGAGACCGCCCTCGAGGCCGGCCACCAGATCCTTGCCCGAAATCTGGAAGGTCGCCAGCGTGTTCTGGAAGGGCAGCACGGTCAGCACCTCGCCCATGGTGACGGTGCCCTTGTCGATCGAGGCGCGCAGGCCGCCGCCATTGGAGATGACGATCTCGACGCCCTGTCCCTTGACGCGGTCGAGGATGGCGTCGGAGACGAGATTGCCCATCGCGCATTCGCGGGTGCGGCAGCTCTCGCGACTGCCGTCGATGACGTCGGTGGTTTCGGCCACTTCCTTGTTCTTCAACGCCTCGATCGGCGCCCCAAGCTCCTTGATGCGGGCGAGCACGGCCGGGTCGGGGGTGATCGACTTGTCGAGATAGATCGGGTCGCCGCTGGCCGATTTGACGACGCCATTGTCGTCGAACACCACCTTGAACTCGCCGAGATATTTCGAATAGGAGGCCGCCTGCACCACCGGCACCTTGTAGCCGTCCGGATTGTCGACCATCGTCGGGTAGGGGCCTTCCGCCTTCGGATCGGTGTTCGACAGCAGGGAATGGCTGTGGCCGCCGACGACGACATCGACGCCCGGGATCTTGGCGATGACGTCACGTTCGCGCTTGTAGCCGATATGGGTCACGGCGATGATCTTGTTGACGCCTTCGCCTTTGAGCTTCTCGACTTCGGCAGTGATCGACTTGACGTCGTCCTCGATGGCGACGTTGGGACCCGGCGAAGCGAGGTCCGGCGTGTCGTTGGTGATCGCGCCGATGATGCCGATCTTCTGGCTGCCGACCTCGACGACAACAGATGGCTTGACGCGGTCGCCGAGCTTGGATTGCGCGTTGGCCTTCACATTGGCGCCGAGCACGGGGAACCTGATCATGTCGAGGAACGGCGCCAAGGCGGCCTCGCCGTCGTCGAATTCATGGTTGCCGAGGGCCATGGCATCGAACTTCATGTCGTTGAGGAATTCGCCTTCGACCTTGCCCTTATAGGTCGTGTAGAACAGCGAGCCCTGGAAATTGTCGCCGGCGCTGAGCAGCAGCACGTTCTGGCCTTCCAGCTTCTTGCGTTCCTGGGCAATCGCGGTGATCAGCCGGCCCGCGCCGCCGATGCACTCGCCCTTGGTCTCCTCGTCCGCCGAGCAGGTCGATTCATATTTGTTGTTGCCTTCGATGCGGCTGTGCCAGTCGTTGATATGCAGGATGTTCAGCGTGTAGTCGGCAAAGGACGCGCCGGCCGACAGGCCGAGGGCTGAGGCTGACAGGGCTGCAATGGCGGCAAGCTTCTTCATCTTCGTCTCCCGGAAAGCTGATCAGAGGCCATTAGCGCTCTTGCTTGACTGGAACATAACAGCCGGCGCTTTGGCCATGTTCCCATCGCGTTCCGGATGACGCAAGCGGAATTCGGGACCCTTTGCCGGCACAAAAAAGGACGGCGGCCAACCAGCCGCCGTCCTTGGAAAACGAATGGTCGTTGGTTCAGACGCGCCTTGTCAGCACGAAATTCTGACCGCTGGAGCTCGTGCAGTTGAGCTGGCTTGTCGACACCATCAGGCAGTTGAAGCTGACCGCGGTCTGGCGGATCAGCGAGGTGCCGTTGATCTGCACCGATGTGGCGCCGGTCATCGTGTAGCTGCCGTCGGCAAGCTTCTGGCCGGTGTCGGTGGCTACCGTCGTGAAGGTGCCGCCGGTGAAGGTCGACAGGCCGGTGCCCTTGGCGTCGATCCACGAGCCCTCGACGCCTTTCGGCGCCGCTGCCATCGGCGGTTGATCGGGGCCGCTGGTCGCACAGGCGGCGAGCATCGCCGCAATGGCACCCGCCACGCTCATCGAAAGAATTTTGCGCGCAATGATCATGTGAAAATCCTCTCCTCTCGCATCGGCCCAAAAATCGGAAATCGATTTTCGACAAGCACGAGGCGTGCATCCAAGTTTCCAGAGCGACGTGCGTCCAGATGAATACGTATCGCTATGGTCCGCATCCCTTCAATCGCCCGATTTCCGGGCGATTGCAAGGCAGTGAGGCAGGTGGGCGGTGCTGCTATCGCACAAGGATGTTGCGGAACTGCCACGGGTCGTTCCGGTCGAGGTCTTCCGGGAACAGGCCGGGACGGTTATCGAGCGGCGTCCAGTCGGTGTAGTAGCCCTTGACCGGTCCGAGATACTGGGACTGCACTTCCAGGCACCGCCTGTAGTCCATCTCGTCGGCTTCGACGATGCCGGCCTCGGGATTCTCCAGCGCCCAGACCATGCCCGAGAGCACCGCCGAGGTGACCTGCATGCCGGTGGCGTTCTGGTAGGGGGCCAGCTTGCGCGCCTCGGCGAGCGACAGCTGCGAGCCGTACCAGTAGGCATTCTTGTCGTGGCCGTAGAGCAGCACGCCGAGTTCGTCGACGCCGTCGATCAACTCGTTCTCGTCGAGCACATGATGCACCGGCTGAGGCTTGCCGGCGGCGCCGAACATCTCGTCAAGCGACAGCATCGCGTCGTTGCAGGGATGATAGGCATAGTGGCAGGTCGGGCGGTAATGCACCTTGCCCTTCTTCGAACGCACGGTGAAGAAATCGGCGATAGAGATCGCCTCGTTATGCGTCACCAGCAGGCCGTATTGCGCGCCGGGCGTCGGGCACCACGAGCGCACGCGCGTGTTGGCGCCCGGCTGCTCCAGGTAGATGGCTGCCTTCGAGCCGTGCTTGTGCTTCTTGGCGTTCTTCGGCATCCATGTCTCGTGTGTGCCCCAGCCAAGTTCCGCGGGCTGCAGGCCCTCGGAGATGAAGCCTTCGACCGACCATGTGTTCCAGAACACATCCATCGGTTTCGGCTTCTTGGTGCGCTGGGTGTCGCGTTCGGCGATGTGGATGCCCTTGACGCCTGCCTTCTTCATCAGCTTGGCCCAGCCCTCGCGGTCGTCCTGCGCGGGCTCCGAGAACTCCAGGCCAAGATCGGTGGCGAGATTGACCAACGCCTGCTTGACGAACCACGAGACCATGCCTGGATTGGCGCCGCAGGTGGAGACCGCCGTGGCGCCGCCGGGCTTGTCGTGCTTTTCCTTGAGCAGCGACTCGCGCAGCGCGTAATTGGTGCGGCTGGCGTTATCGGCCTTGGCGTCGAAATAGAAGCCGAGCCACGGCTCGACGACGGTGTCGATGTAGAGCACGCCGAGCTTGCGGCAGAGCCGCATCAGGTCCACCGAGCCGGTATCGACCGACAGGTTGATGCAAAAGCCCTGGCCGCCGCCATTGGTCAGAAGCGGGGTCAGGAGCTTCTTGTAGTTCTTCTCGGTCACCGCTTCCTGGACGAAGGTGATGCCGCGCTCGTCGAGCAGCTTGCGGTCGGTGTCGCGCGGATCGATAACCGTCATGCGCGACTTGTCGAACTTGAAATGGCGTTCGATCAGCGGCAGCGTTCCCCGGCCGATCGAGCCGAAGCCGATCATCACGACAGGGCCGCTGATCTCACCGTAAACGGGCCAGTTTTCATTCGCCATTTTATCGAGTACTCCTTCAAAACCCAGGAAACTGGGAAAACGCGCACACAAAACCGGGCATCTTTGCCCGGCGGCCATGCGCTACATCACAGATCATTGTCACAAACCAGCGAAAAGCGCCAACCAGCGATCAGTCGTCATTGGCCATGTGGTTAAGGACCGTCATCAGCCGATCACGGTCCGATGTCAGGCCCTTGTAGTCGAGCTGGGCGAGATCGAGTGCTTCGAGCTGGGCGGCGAAAGACACCGCGAGCTTCGCCCGATCAGGGTGCCTGGCCAGCACGGCGAGCGGATCGAGATGGATGCGGATGGTGAACAGGATATCGCGTGAAACAGGCAGTTTGCGCAGGGTTTGCCGCTCGACGCGAATGAAGGCATGGGCGTCGATGTCGCCATCGGGAAAGCGCGACGGCCGGTTGGTGGCGCGGTCGATGCGCTGCAGGTCGGAGAGCGGATGGTAGAGCGCGTTGTCGGACTGGATCGACCAGTTGTAGCGCTCGACGGCCTGCCCCTGAAGGCCATCGAACATCCGGTTGATGAGTTCCGCCGGACGCGTGCCCGGGCCGAAACCCGGCACCGGCGCGTGGATGTCCTGCAGCGGCTTGCCGAACTTTTCCAGGAGCGACCAGGAGGAGGGAAAGCAGAGCGAGCCGGCGACCAGCCGCCAGCCGCTGTCACTACTGCGCATCAGGATCAGGTCTTCCTGGACGAGCAGTGAGGCTTTGGCCAGCGGCGCATCGGCGAGGGAAGCAGGCAGACGGCTCGCCGCGCCCGCCACCTCGACGCCTGATCCGCCGAGCCGATGGGTTTCGGGGAACCTCTCCGGGAGATGCGCGGCGAGCAAGTCGAGCACTTCCTGCTGGGCGTCGCGCGTGCCGTCCTCCTCGACGAAAACGCGCTCTGGGATTTCGGCATAGAGCCGGTGCTTTTCGGCGAGATACGGCAGCAGATGGCAATCGACCTCGATCCAGGCCGCCGGGTCGAGCGGCTTCAGCCCGATGCTGAACAGTTTCGACGAGCCGTCATAGGGCGTGTGGGTGGGCAGCGTATGTTTTGGGGGTGTGTGAGTGGGCACGGACGTCATGTCTCAGGTCAGTCTTGCGGGGATCAGTCCGCGCAGCGAATTGCCGACGAACAGGGACTTGGCGGATTTCAGATCGTCCAAGCTGTAGATCGCTTCGCGGGCGCGGCCTTCATCCAGAAGCTGCGCGCGCAATACGCCAGGCAGCAGGCCGCAATCGAGCCGGGGCGTCGCCAGCACGCCGTCGCCGAGATCGGCAAAGACATTGGTGATCGTGCCTTCACAGATCTCGCCACGCTCGTTGGCCATAAGCACCTCGTCGGCCTGCGTGATGAGGTGTTCGGCACGGGCACGCGTGTAAAGCTGTCGCCGGCTGGTCTTGTGGCGCAGCAGCGTGTCGTTCGAATCGAGCCTCGTCCGCGCCAGCCGCAGCATCCAGACTTTGTCGGCGGCGAGCGGTTCATAAGGCTGCGCCGAGGCCGTCACCTCGCCATCGTGCGACAGGACGAGGCGCGTGCGCGTGGCAACGCCGGAACCGCCGACCGCGCTGCTCAGCGCCTCGCCGACCGTGCCTGGATCACAGCGGAAGCCGAGTTCCGCCGCCGAGCCATAGAGGCGCGCAAGATGACGATCGAAGCGCAGGAAGCCCGAGCCGGGTTCCCAGCGCATGGTCTCGATCAACTGAAAGTCGGCGGTGTTCCCGTCGCGAAGCGCGCTTTCAGCAGACACTCCTGATACTCCTCCTGCGCCGTCGAATCGAAGACGACGCCGCCTCCGACATTGTAGACGGCCTCGCCGCCCGAAAAGAGCGAGATGGTGCGGATCGCCACGGAAAAGCGCATCGGGCCGCCGGGCGCGATCCAGCCTATGGCGCCGCAATAGGCGTCGCGGGGCGTGCCTTCCAGGTCGCGCAGGATCTCCATGGCACGGATCTTAGGCGCGCCGGTGATCGAACCGCAAGGAAACAGCGCCGCAAAGATCTGGCGGATAGAGAGACCCGGCAGCAGTTTGGCCCTGACGTCGCTCACCATCTGATGCACGGTCGGGTAAGTCTCGATGCGGAACAGCGCCGGCACGTCCAGCGTGCCCACCTCGCTGATCAGCGAGATATCGTTGCGCAGGAGATCGACGATCATCCGGTTTTCGGCCTGGGTTTTCTCGTCATTGCGCAGGAAGATCTTCTGCCGTTCGTCCTCGGCTTTGGTGGCGCCGCGCGGCGCCGTTCCCTTCATCGGATGCGTCTCGATCATGCCCTCGGCGTCGATCTCGAAGAACAGTTCAGGCGAGCGCGACAGCACGATGGGTTCACCGAGCGCGATCAGCGCGCCATATTTCACCGGCTGACGTTCAGTCAACGCATCGAAGGCGGCCAGCGGCTCGCCTGACCATTGCGCGTGCACGGGAAAGGTCAGATTGCCCTGGTAGCAATCACCTTGCCGGATGTGCTGGTGCAGCCGCGAGAAGCGTTTTTCATAATCCTCGGGCGACCACGTCGCACGGGCGTCGAAGATCGGGCCATTGGTCGCCGCCGTATTGCGCGGCGGCACCGCCTGTTCGACCGGGGCATCGAAAACCCCAAGGCACACGAGTGGGGCGCGGCGTCCATTCGGCAGCAGGGGAACGAGCTTGGGTTCGAGCAAGTAGCCCGCCTCATACGAGAAATAGCCGGCAAGCCATTTGCCTGCATCATGCGCGGCTTGTGCTGCTTCCAGAGCCGGCCCGAAATCGCCTGCGTCGTGCGCCACGATGATATCGGCCGGCCGGTCGAAAACGAGCTGGCGCGCGCTTTTGTCATTGCGAAAAATTGCGGCGGGCAGGGACATGGGCACCGAATGCTGCGGTCAATGAAGCCATCAACCGCTCTATATGGGGTGCCGCCCGTGCGCAATCGAGGGAACGGCACGCTGCCTCTTAAAGCCGACCTTTGGGCCAACTCAGGAACCAAGAGCAAACGGCGACGCCGATATGGCGCCGCCGCTTGCAATCTTCAGGTCGTGCCTGGCGATTAGCTGTTGCTGGAGGTTCCGGCTGTTGGAAACTGCTTGGCGAATTCCTTCTCGTTGCCGGCGGCGAGCAGCTTGGCCTGCTCGATCCAGCGTTCGCGCGCGATGCGGCCATCGAAATTCATGACGTCTTCGATCCGTTTGATATCGGCCGCTGTCCAGGACGCGATCTGGGCGAAGCTGGTGACGCCTTGTGCCTTGAGCAGTTTCTCATTGACCGGACCGATACCGATCAGCCGACGCAGATTGTCGGGCTTTCCGGATGCTGGCTTGGCTGTTGCAGGCTTGACTGTTGCAGGCTTGCTCGTTGCGGATTTGGCTGGAGCCGAGGTTTTGGTGGCGACGGGTTTCGCCGCCGGCTTGGCAGGGACCGCCTTGGCAGAGACCGCTTTCGCAGCGGCCGGTTTGGCCGTCGCGGGCTTTGTGGTGGCGGATTTGGCCGTCGCGGGGGTCGACATCAGGGCCGCCGGCGCCTGGCTTGCCGGTTTTGCCGCGCTGCTTCCGGCGGCAGGTGCGGCCGACGCTTCGCGCAGCCGGCGCTCAAGGTCGGCGCGGGTCTTGCCGCATGCATCGAGTTCGCCGGTCAGGCGGTCGCTGTCGGTGCGCAGCCTGTCGCGTTCGCTGCGTGTACGGTCGAGATCGCCGCGCAAGCTGTCGAGTTCACCGCGCAGGCGCCCCCAAAGGAACCAGCCGACCAATACGCCTATCAGGAACGCCAGGACCACGTAGAAAAAAGTGCCCATTGTCTCTCTCCAGTCAGATCCGTCTGCCGTGGGTCATGATCTTCGGCGAAGGACTACTCTTGGTGGTTCCGCGGTAAGCAGAACAGCCGGCTTCGGTTCGAGCTGTCGGCGATCGGCTTTGCTTGCCCATGGCCAACGGCCGTTGTCGCGTTCGCCTGAGCGCCACGGCCGGCTGAGATTTCTCCTCGCCGATCCGCATGCGCTCCGGCTGAGCTTGGAGCGAAGGCTATCATAGAGCTTGTGGAAAGCTATCGGAAAACTTCGGTGGAGAGTACTTCAAGAACAGATATTTAGGGCGATAGTAGAGCTGTCCCAACATGCATTCCGGCTAAACTGTTAGAGCGACGCCTGGGGGCGCATTTCAAGTGTCAAGCGCTTCCAGCTCGTCGATCAGGCCACCGATGACGCCAAGTCCGATCTGCCAGAAGGCGGGATCGGTGGCGTCGAGCCCGAAGGGCGCCAGAAGCTCGGAATGATGTTTGGTGCCGCCGGCGCGCAGCATTTCGAAATACTTGTCCTGAAAGCCGCGCTCGGCGTTCTGGTAGACCGCGTAGAGCGAGTTCACCAGGCAGTCGCCGAAAGCATAGGCATAGACATAAAAGGGCGAATGGATGAAGTGCGGGATGTAGGTCCAGAACACCTCATAGCCTTCGCGCAGCTTGATGGCGGGACCCAGACTTTCGGCCTGCACTTCGAGCCAGAACTGACCGAGCCTGTCGGAGGTCAGTTCGCCGTTCTTGCGTTCGGCATGCACCTTGCGCTCGAATTCATAGAAGGCGATCTGGCGCACGACCGTGTTGATCATGTCCTCGACCTTCTGGGCGAGCATGGCCTTGCGCTCGCGCCGGTCGGTGGTCTGGTCGAGCAGCGAGCGGAAGGTCAGCATCTCGCCGAAGACCGATGCCGTCTCGGCCAGCGTCAGCGGCGTCGAGGCCATCAGCGCACCCTGGCCGCCGGCCAGCACCTGATGCACGCCATGGCCAAGCTCGTGCGCCAGCGTCATCACATCGCGCGGCTTGCCCATGTAGTTGAGCAGGACATAGGGATGCGCCGACGGTACGGTCGGATGCGCGAAGGCGCCAGGCGACTTGCCGGGCCGCACCGGCGCGTCGATCCAGTTCCGGTCGAAGAAGGTTCGCGCGATCTCGGCCATGTCGGGCGAAAAGCGCTGATAGGCGGACAGCACGGTGTTCCTGGCCTCGTCCCAGCCGATGATCGCCTGGGGCGTATCCGGCAACGGCGCGTTGCGGTCCCAATGGTTCATCACCTCCATGCCCAGCCAGCGTGCCTTCATCGCGTAGTAGCGGTGCGAGAGGCGCGGATAGGCATCGCGAACGGCGGAGGCCAAGGCGTCCACCACACTGCGCTCGACGCGGTTGGCCAGATGGCGTGAATCGGCGATGTCCTCGAAGCCACGCCAGCGGTCGGATATCTCCTTGTCCTTGGCCAGCGTGTTGGTGATCAGCGTGAAGGTGCGCAAGTTCTTGCGGAAGGTCGTGGCCAGCGCCTCGGACGCCCGGCGGCGCACCTCGCCGTCGGCGTCCTGCAGACGATTCAGCGCCGGCTCCAACGTCAGTTCCTCGCCGTCGATGTGGAAGCGAAGGTCGGTCATCGTCTCGTCGAACAGGCGGTTCCAGGCGCCGCGTCCGGTGATCGACTTTTCGTGGAAGAGCTGCTCGACGCGGTCCTCGAGCTGGTAAGGCTTGTCCTTGCGCAGATCGAGCACCCATGGCCGATAGTGGCCAAAGGCGGGATCGCCGGCGAGCGCGCCTTCGATCGACGCATCGTCGATCAGGTTGAGTTCGAGCGCGAAGAACAGAAGGTGCGCGCTGGCGTCGGTCATCTTCTCCTGGATGTCGCCATAGAGCTTGGCGCGCTGGGGATCGGCGGTGTTTCCGGCATAAACCAGTCCCCCATAGGAGACGATGCGGCCGATCAGTTCCTCCAGCGCCTCGTAGGCGACAAGCGCCTCGCCCAGCCTGCCGGCGCTGCCGCGCTCGGCTTCGGCGGCCAGCGTACCCTTCCAGCGGCTCTCGAAGCTGGTGGCATCGGTGGCGGCCTTGGCGATGTCGCGCTTCAGCTCCGGCGCGTCCATGCCGGCATAGAGGTCGGCAAGGTTCCATTCCGGCAAGTCGCCCAGCTCGGCCGCGCCTTGACCCGACGCCGGCGCCGCCAGCCGCCGTGCGGAAACCATGTGCCCAGAATCCCTATGCATTGCCGACACCTTCCGTGGCCAAGGTTCAAGGAGAAACGAGAAGCCGGTCAAATCCTAAGGAATTCATTCACCGGGTTTTTTGAAACCTTATTTAGAACCCTGTGCCAAGATGGTCCACAGGGCAGAATTCCTCGGGCGGGCAGTCACACCAGTCATGACAGGTTCCATACTCATAGTCGATGACGATCCGGTGCAACGCCGGCTGCTCGAAGCGGCGGTGACGCGGTTCGGCTACAGCGCAATCGTGGTCGACGGCGGCGCGGCCGCTCTCGACATCCTCGATGGACCCGGCGCCCGCGAGGTGTCGGTGGTCATCCTCGATCTGGTCATGCCCGGTCTCGACGGTATCGGCGTGCTGAAGGCGATGCGCGAGCGCGACATCAACGTGCCGGCGATCGTGCAAACCGCGCAGGGCGGAATCGAGACCGTGGTTTCGGCGATGCGTCATGGCGCCTTCGATTTCGTCGTCAAGCCGGCGTCTCCCGACAGGCTGCAGGCATCGATCGGCAATGCGCTCAAGGTCGAGGCCGTCGAGGGCGAGGTCAAGCGCACATCGCGCCGGCGCGGCGGCCTCCTGACCTTCAAGGACATGATCACGCACAGCCCGGCCATGGACAGGGTGATCCGTCTTGGCCAGAAAGCGGCGGCATCCAACATCCCGATCCTGATCGAGGGCGAGTCCGGCGTCGGCAAGGAACTGGTGGCGCGCGCCATCCAGGGCAGTGGCGACCGCCGCACGAAGCCCTTCGTCACCGTCAATTGCGGCGCCATTCCAGACAATCTGGTCGAATCGATCCTGTTCGGTCACGAGAAGGGCTCGTTCACCGGGGCCACCGACAAGCACACCGGCAAGTTCGTCGAAGCGCATTCGGGCACGCTGTTTCTCGACGAGATCGGCGACCTGCCGCTCGACGTGCAGGTCAAGCTGTTGCGCGCGGTCCAGGACGGCGAGGTCGACCCGGTCGGTGGGCGCTCGACCGTCAGGGTCGACATCAGGCTGATTTCGGCGACGCACCGCAACCTCCTACAGCAGGTCAAGGACGGCAAGTTCCGCGAGGATCTGTTCTACCGGCTGAACGTCTATCCGATCTTCGTGCCGCCGCTGCGCGACCGCCGCGACGACATCCCGTATCTGGTCACCCATTTCATGGAGAAGGTCGCGCCGGCCGACCCGCACCGTCGCCTGCAAGGTATTTCGGCGGCAGCGCTCGCCGTGCTGCAGGCCTATGACTGGCCCGGAAACATCCGGCAGCTCGAAAACGCCGTCTTTCGCGCCTCGGTGCTTTGCGAAGGCGATGTGCTTGCCGCCGAGGACTTCCCGCAGATCCGGGCGCAAGTGGAAGGCACCGTCAACCTCGATATGGATGGCGACGCGCCGTCGCCGTCCTTGCCTTTGCAGGCGCGCGATGACGAAGCCTTGCCCGGCGAGGGCGGCCCGGCAATCGCGTTCGATCCGCCGGCAAGGCTGCAGCCTCGCTTCGGCACGTTGCGGGCGCTCGACGAGCGCGGCAATGTGCGGGCACTTGCCGATGTCGAACTCGAGATGATCAAGCTTGCCATCGATCACTACAACGGACAGATGAGCGAAGTCGCCCGCCGACTCGGCATCGGCCGCTCGACGCTCTATCGCAAGCTCAAGGAACACGGCATCGATCCGGAGACAGGCCGCGTCGATCGACTAGCCTCCTAAGGGCGATGCCGGGCTGAGCTTTGGCCCGGCTTCCGGCTTTGCCACAAGGCCGGCGCCAGCTTGCAATGCCACAACGGGCCTTGTATCGCCGTTTCAGCGGCATTGTGGCTGTCCCGTGGACAGCTCTGTTCACGCATTAAGGCTAGCGGTAACAGATCGTGTTCGGGGCGAAGGCGAAAATCTGATCTAAACCAGCGGTTTACCAAGAAACCTTGTGAACAATTTTTGACGGGATATCGCCACGGTGTTACCGCATTTCGGCTTCAATAAGCGATGATTAACCATTAGGATCGATATTCGGGTGTGCTAATGCCACATCCGTTTGGACAAATCCGGGGACAAACGGCAGCCTGCAAGGCCTTTTGATTTGAACAGAATCGAACGACACACAAACAGGCGGCACCATCATTTGAGCGTCTGGCCGAAGTGGCTGGCAGTGTTGGTTGTCGCTTTTGGTTTTGTTGCCGCGGCTGCGAGCGGAGCCAGCGCCGAAACACGGTCGCTGAAGCTTTATCATCTCCACACCCATGAGAAGGCCGAGATCGTCTACAAGCGCAACGGCCGCTACGTCCCCGAAGGTCTCCGCAAGATCAACATCATTTTGCGCGACTGGCGTCGCAACGAGCCGACCAAGATGGATCCGCGCCTGCTGGATCTCGTCTGGGAGGCGTATCGGGAAGCAGGTGCCACGGACTACATCCAGGTCGTCTGCGGCTATCGCTCGCCGTCGACGAACTCGATGCTGCGCAGCCGCAGCAGGGGCGTGGCCGAGAAGAGCCAGCACATGCTCGGCAAGGCGATGGATTTCTATATTCCCGGCGTGCCGCTGAAGAAGCTGCGCAACATCGGCCTCAAGATGCAGGGCGGTGGCGTCGGCTACTATCCGTCATCGGGTTCGCCGTTCGTCCACATGGATGTCGGCAATGTGCGCCATTGGCCCGGTATCAGCCGCCAGGAACTGGTCTCCCTGTTCCCCAATGGCAAGACGCTGCATGTGCCGAGCGACGGCAGGCCGCTGCCCGGTTTTGAGCAGGCGCTCGCCTCCTACAAGGCGCGCAAGGGATCGGGCTCGCCGGCCATCGAGATGGCCAGTGCCGGCGGCAGCAGCAAGAAATCGGGTGGATTCCTGTCGGCTTTCTTCGGTGGCGGCGGCGACGACGAGGCCGACGACAGCGCCGATGTCGAGACCGCTTCGGCCGCCCCCCCGCCCAAGGCGAGAAACCTGAAGCCGGCAGCGGCGGCCAAGACCAGCAACCTCCCGGGCATCGCCATCGTGGCGCCGGAGAATGCGCGGCGCGCCGAGATTCCGCAGGTGACCGAACAGCAGGCTCCGGAGCCTGAACAGGACACGCCGGAGACGATCATCGCGGCATTACCGGCCCGAAGCATTCCGCTGCCGGATTTCGCACCGCGGCCGAAAGCCGATGTCGGCGCGCAGCAGCCTGAGAATGTTCCCTTCGCGATGGCCGAGGCGACAGCCACCACCGAGCAGGCCGTGGCGACCGCGCATGCGCCGGCGAGCGTTCCTTTCGGCATGGCCGATGCAACGGCTTCGGCTGATGCGACCCAGGTCGCGGTCAACAACATACCGTTGCCGACATGGCGTCCCGACAATTCGCTGCCGGCCGCTCTGGCTGCGCCGCCCAGCAAGGATGTGCTGATGGCGCTGGCCGAGACGGCCGACCAAGGCAAGACCGCGACCGATGCGTTCTCGGTGCTGCCGACGGCGCGGCCCGAGATGGCCAGGCCGGACGCGGTCAAGGCCGTGCTCGACGAGGCCAATGCCCAGGTCGGTGCGGCCGATTACCAGCTTGCTTCCTTGTCCGGGTCCGAGCCGCGTTCGGCGTTCAACGATCCGGGCACCAACACCGCATCGCCGCGCGATGCTGTCGTGGCCCGCCCAGTCGGTTCCGATCCGGCCGCCGCGATCGGCGCCGGCGTCAAGACGACGCGCAAGGAATCGAGAGCCACCGCCCGCGACCTGAAGCCAGGCCCCAAGGCCATGGTGGTTGCAGCCGCACCGCAGGCCGCCCGTTGGGCCTTGACCAGCGGCGAGCAGGTCGCCACCGTTTCAAGCGCGACGACGGCGCCGGGTTACGCCTACAGCATCGTGCACACGCCGCCGAGCGAGGTCTATACCGCTGGCTTCCAGCCGAGCAGCCAGGTGGCCGATGCCAATCGCTTCACCGGCAACGCCGTCAAGTTCATGTCGGTAGCCCGCTTCCAGACCAAATGACGGCAAACCAATCGACAAAGCCGCGCCGGGCAACCAGCGCGGCTTTTTGCTGCGTGGCCGGATCCGGTCGCGCGGCCCGCCGGCTTCCGATCACACCGGCCTGACATTGCCGTGATCGTGGAACGCCTCGGGCCGTCAACGGTTTCTCCCTCGTTCGTTCAAACCCGGGGATACCCATGAAGAAGATTCTACTGGCATCGGTCATCGCGTTGGCAACCGCTTCGGCGGCCATCGCCCCTACGCAGGCCGAAACCATTGTCGTCAAGACCCACGATCACATGCACATGAAGAAGCACTGCCGGACCAAGGTTGTCACGACCTGGAAGCATCATCATAGGGTGGTCAGGGAAGTCAGGGTCTGCAACTGATCCAGCCAAGGCAGGCCTGGAAAAAACATCCGGCGGAAACCCGGTCGACGCAAGTCGGCCGGGTTTTTCCATGCCGCCATGAAAGCCTTATTTTGTGAGCTTGCTCGCCGCGCGCGCCAAGGCTTCGATCTCGTCCCATTTGCCGGCCTTGACGAGGTCGTCGGGCGCCACCCAGGAGCCGCCGACGCAGACCACGTTGGGCAGGCTGAGATAGTCAGCTGCGTTCTTGGCCGAGATGCCGCCGGTCGGGCAGAATTTCACATCGGCGAGCGGCGAGGCGAAGGCCTTCAGCGAAGCGATGCCGCCCGACTGCTCGGCCGGGAAGAATTTCAGAAAGCGCAAGCCGGCTTCGCGCGCGGCCATGATCTCGCCGGGCGTGATCGCACCGGGCAGCAGCGGAACATCGCTGGCGGCGGCTGCCGACAGAAGCTCGCGGGTGATGCCGGGGCTGACGATGAAGCGCGAGCCCGCGGCGGCAGCCTCTTCGAACTGCCTGGCATCGAGAATGGTGCCGGCGCCGACGATGGCTTCCTCGACCTCACCAGCGACCCGCCGGATCGCTTCCAGCGCGTCGGCGGTCCTCAGCGTGATCTCGATCGCAGGCAGGCCGCCGCGCGCCAGAGCGCGGGCCAGCGGCACGGCATTGGCGACATCGGAGATCTTCAGCACCGGGATGACGGGCTGGCCGTTCAGGAGCGACAGAAGTTTTTCGGTCTTGCTGGGCATGTGTCTCTCCGTGGCGTGGGACAATTCAACCGATTAGCAGAAGGCCGTTTTCCTGTCCACGAAACCGGCCGTGTCGCGATGTCACGCGTCGCCCATACTCGCCAAGCCCAAGTTGACAAGGGTGGCTGCCGGCTCGATGGTGCCGACAGCTTTGGTCCCGGTGGCTTTTCAGGATAGGAATTTTTTCTTGACTCCCTGATCTCAGCTATGGTACAAATTCACCCATGGTGCAGATTTGCGCCAGTGACCCGCCGAACAGGATGCCTGCTTTGCCTTGAATCGGCTTGCTCGAGCGTCTAGTGGCTTCGGCGATGACATCACTTCCATTCCTTCGCGTCGCCGCGCTCTACCGGTTTGCCCGGCTCGACGCTTTCGAAGAACTGCGCGCGCCGCTCGCCGCATTCTGCTGCGGGCGCGGCATAAAGGGCACGCTGCTGCTGGCGCATGAAGGCATCAACGGCACCGTCGCCGGCAGCGAGACGGCAATTGCCGAACTGATCGCGTATCTCGAAGCCATCGAAGGGCTTGCCGGACTCGAGGTCAAGTACAGCGCGGCCGCGGACATGCCGTTCCATCGCATGAAGGTGCGGCTGAAGCGCGAGATCGTCACCATGGGTGTCGATGACATCGATCCTTCGAAAAGTGCCGGCACCTACGTTGCGCCGGCCGACTGGAACGCTCTGATTTCGCAGCCCGGCACTGTCATCATCGACACGCGCAACGCCTATGAGGTGTCGATCGGCACGTTCAAGGGTGCGATCGACCCGGCCACCGCAAGCTTTCGCGAGTTCCCGGCCTGGGTGGAAACGCACCGGGCGGAGCTCGAAGGCCGCAAGGTTGCGATGTTCTGCACCGGCGGCATACGCTGCGAAAAGGCAACCGCCTATGTCAAATCGCTCGGCTTCGAGGATGTCTTCCATCTCAAGGGCGGTATCCTCAAATACCTCGAGGAGGTTCCGGCCGAACAGAGCCTCTGGCAAGGCGAGTGCTTCGTCTTCGACGAGCGGGTTTCGGTGTCGCACGGCCTTGCCGAGGGTGACGCGGAACTGTGCCGCGCCTGTCGCCACCCGCTGACGCCGGGCGAGCTGACGTCGCCCAAATTCGCTGCCGGTATTTCGTGCCCGCATTGCTTCGATGCGCGTTCGGACGAGGACCGCCAGCGTTATGCCGAGCGCCAGCGCCAGGTCGAGCTTGCGCAGGCGCGGGGCAGAGGGCCGCATATCGGCTCCTGATCCAGCATCGTGCTGCTGCAAAGCGGCTGCCTGTCATTGCAATGTCAAGTTTCGGGACCTACGTCTTCGACGTTCGAAACCCGCCCGTTGGCCGGGCAAATCCTGGAGGCACTGAATGTTCGATCCCAAGAAGCTTCTCGACGATCTGCTCGGCTCGCAAATCCCCGGCACCAGCGGCACTGTTCGCGACAAGGCGGGGCAGGCCGTGCAGATGGCCAAGGACAATCCGCTGGCCGCCGGTGCGCTGGCCGCGGTGCTGCTCGGAACCGGTACTGGCCGCAACGTGACGGGCGCCGCAGTGAAGCTTGGCGGACTGGCCGCGATCGGCGGCCTCGCCTACAAGGCCTACCAGAATTACAAGGCCGGCAACGCGCCCGCGGAAGCACCGGCGGCCAGTGAACCGGAATTGCTGCCGCCGCCCAAGGATACCCCCTTCCACCCGTCGCAGGCGCCGCAAGGCGAGGACGAATTCACGCTGACCCTGGTGCGGGCGATGATTTCGGCGGCGAAAGCCGATGGCCATATCGACGATGAAGAGCGCCAGAAGATCGCCGGCAAGCTCAGCCTGGCCGGCATAGGCTCCGACGCCGAAAAGTTCTTGATGGCGGAGCTGGCAAGCCCGCTCGACCTCGACATGCTGGTGGCCGGCGCCAAGACCGATGCGCAGAAGCTCGAACTCTACACGGCGTCGCGCCTGACCATCGATCCCGACACACGCGCCGAGCGCGGTTATCTCGACCTGCTTGCCGGCCGGCTCGGCCTGCCGGACGCGCTGGTCGACCATGTCGAGGCGACGGTTTCGGCGGCCAAGGTGCCGGCCAAGGCCGGGACGTCACCCAATCCGCGCTGGTAGGCCAAAACGGCACAGGGGGCACTTTCCGGGTTAACCGCTCATTAACCCAGCAAGCGCATCATTCAACCCAGTCGGATCGGCTTTTCCTCCTCCCAAGCCCGGTTCAGATCAGGGGCGGTCGCCAATGGCCGCCCTTTTTGTCGGTCCGCAGGATGGACACGCTTGCCATCGCCGCCGTCATTTGCGATGCCTTCCTTTTCGAGCCAAACCCCCAAAATCAGTCGAGCAAGCGCAGCGCTGCCGGAGGACAATAGCCATGACCGAGCAAAGAACCGCCATCGTCACCGGGGCCGGCACGGGCATCGGCAAGAGCGTCGCCACGGCGCTGCTCAAGGCCGGCTGGAACACGGTGTTCTGCGGACGCCGCAAATCCGTGCTGGATGCAGCCGTGGCTGAGGCCGGGTCCACCGGCGCCAAGGCCCTGGCGGTTGCCTGCGATATCAGCAAGGCAGGCGAGGTCGACGATCTGTTCGAGACCGTGGCGGCGGCCTTCGGCCGTGTCGACCTGCTCTTCAACAATGCCGGCATGGGCTACAAATCGACGCCGATCGACGAGATACCGGTCGAAGTGTGGAACGATATCGTCGGCGTCAACCTCACCGGTTCGTTCCTGTGCGCCCGTGCCGCCTTTGGCGCCATGCGCAAGCAGAAGCCGATGGGTGGCCGCATCATCAACAACGGTTCGGTGTCGGCCTATGCGCCACGCCCAGGCTCGGTGCCCTACACGGCGACCAAGCATGCCATCACCGGACTGACCAAGACGCTGGCGCTCGACGGCCGGCCCTATGACATCGCCTGCGGCCAGATCGACATCGGCAATGCGCTGACCGACATGGCGCAGCCGATGACGGTCGGTGTGCCGCAGGCCAATGGCTCGATCGCAGCCGAAGCGGTGATGGATGTTCAGCGCGTCGCCGACGCCGTCGTCCACATGGCCAGCCTGCCGCTCGACGCCAACGTGCTGTTCATGACCGTGATGGCGACCAAGATGCCGTTTGTCGGGCGTGGGTGAGCAGCCCGGTTCGCGTAAGCGAATTCATCGTGCCAGTGGCACGATGAAAGGCCGGCGAACGCTGGGACGCTGCGAAGCAGCGGGGACCCAGCCGGATGGTTTTATTTCCCGGCCAGCGGCACGCCGGGCTTGAACAGCAGAATGGGCCTGATCTCGTAAACGGCGGTGGGATTGACGCGGCGAAGGTCGCGGGCGATCGCGATGGCCTCGTCTCGCGTGGCGCAGTCGACGACATAGAGCCCGAGCAACTGTTCCTTGGTTTCGGCGAAAGGACCGTCGATGATCACACCGTCGCCCGGGCCGCGCAGGGTGATGGCATCCTGTGTTGCGCCCAGACGCGCGGACGGCCCCAGCGTGCCTTCCTCATGAAGCCGGGTGTTGATCTTCAGCAGGTCGGCCATAAGTGCTGCATCTTCCTGCGGCGTCAGCGCCTTGATCGCATCTTCCACGTGATAGGCAAGGATTGCGTAGAACATTTTATGTCACCTGCTTCGATCCTGATCCAGGGAGCGTAGCGGTTCCCGACACGCCCGCCCAGCCTTGGCCGTGCGTGTCCGGACAGATCATGACACCATCATTGTCGCCAGCCGCAACCACCCGGAAAGAGGCCACCGGCCCGCTTTCAAACCTACTTCGCCAGGAACGCTCCGATCCGCTCCAGCGCGCGCAGGATGTTCTCCTCGGAATTGGCATAGGAGAGCCTGATATAGCCTTCGCCGAGAATGCCGAAATCGGGGCCGCCGATCAGCGCCACGCCGGCCTCGTCGAGCAGTGCCGAGGCGAGCTTCTTGGCCTTCCAGCCGGTCTTCGAGACGTTGGGGAAGGCGTAGAACGCGCCCTTGGGCGTGATGCAGGATATGTTGGGCAGGGCGTTCAGTCCCTCGACGACGATCTTCCGGCGGCGGTCGAAGGCGCGCATCATCTCGTCGACGTCGTCCTGCGGGCCGTCGATGGCGGCGATGCCGGCAAACTGGCTCGGCGCGTTGACGCAGGACCAGCAATTGACCGCCAGCTTGCGCACCTTGTCGTAGAGATGGGCGCCCTTGTCGCCATTCGGCCAGATCGACCAGCCCATGCGCCAGCCGGTCATCGCCCAGGTCTTCGACCAGCCATTGAGCACGATCAGCCGGTCGCGGATTTCGGGAAAGCCGAGCAGCGAGCAATGCGTCTCGCCATCATAGGTCATGACGTCGTAGATTTCGTCGGAGAGGATGGCGACCTGCGGATGCGCCTCCAGCCCCTTGACCAGTTTCTCGATCTCGGCGCGAGGCGTGACGCCGCCGGTCGGATTGGCGGGCGAGTTGAGGATCAGCAGCCTGGTCTTCGAGGTGATCAGCGCCAGCGTCTCCTCGGCCGAGAAGGCAAAGCCGTTTTCTTCGCGCATCGGCACGGGAATGGGTGCCGCACCCGTGAACTCGATCATCGAGCGGTAGATGGGAAAGCCGGGGTCCGGGTAGAGGATCTCGGCGCCGGGCTCGCCGAACATCAGGATCGCGGCGAACATGGTCGGCTTGCCGCCGGGCAGGATCATCACCGTTTCGGGCGATATCTCGACACCGGTGGTGGTTAGCGTGCGGCGCACCACCGCCTCGCGCGTCGCCAGCAGGCCATTGGCCGGCGTGTAGCCGTGATGGCCGTCGCGCAGCGCCTTGATCGCCGCCTCGACGATGTGCTGCGGCGTCTTGAAGTCGGGCTGGCCGATGCCGAGATTGACGATGTCGCGGCCTTGTTGGGCAAGTGCTGTGGCCCTCGCAAGCACGGCGAAGGCGTTTTCCTCGCCAAGGCGGTCGAAGGCCGAAATCGTGTGGAGCATTTTTCCCGTCCGTGTGGTTCTTGCTGTTGGGTCGCGTTTTTGTGAGCCTCAGCCCGCAAAAGTCAAACGGATTGGAGCATTCGGTGTCGGAAAATCTGAAGGGTTGGCAACCGCGTCCGCGGCCCGAACGCAAGACCATCGACGGTCGATACGTCCGGCTTGAACCGCTGAGCGCTGCAAAACACGGCGACGGCCTCTATGAAGCGTCCTCCGTGTCCGATATCGACGACCGCTTCGCCTGGTTGCCCGATTATCCGCCGGAGACCCGCGCCGCCTTCCAGCCATGGCTGGACAAGGTCGAGGCCAGCGAGGATCCGCTGTTCTTCACCGTCATCGACAAGGCCAGCGGCAAGGTCGCCGGACGCCAGACGCTGATGCGCATCGATCCGGCCTACGGCGTCATCGAGATCGGCAACATCTATTGGGGACCGCTCATCTCGCGCAAGCCGGGAGCAACCGAAGCGCAGTTCCTGTTCATGAAATACATCTTCGACGGGCTCGGCTATCGCCGCTACGAATGGAAGTGCAACAACCGCAACGAGCCATCGAAGCGGGCCGCCGAGCGGTTCGGCTTCAAGTTCGAAGGCATTTTCCGCCAGCATCTCATCGTCAAGGGTGAAAACCGCGACACTGCGTGGTATTCGATCATCGACAAGGAATGGCCGGCGCTGCGCAGTGCCTATGAGGCGTGGCTCGATCCGGCCAATTTCGATGGCGACGGCCGGCAGAAGCGACGGCTCGAGGATTTTCGCGCGGAATTCGGCGCTTAGGAGTTCACTATTGGCACATACCCACGATCACACCGGGCACGGTCACGGCCCTGGTCATGTGCACGGCTCGACCGACAAGAAACGCGTTCTGATCGCAGCCTGCCTGACCGGCGGCTTCATGGTCGCCGAGGCGCTTGGCGGCATCCTCACGGGCTCGCTGGCGCTGCTGGCCGATGCCGGCCACATGCTCGCCGATTCGATCGCGCTCGGCCTTGCCTGGTATGCGTTTCATCTTGGCGGCCGGCCGGCGACCGTTCGCCTCACCTACGGCTTCGGCCGGGTCAAGACACTGGTGGCCTATACCAACGGCATCGCCATCTTCGTCATCGCGCTGTGGATCGTCTATGAGGCCTGGGGACGCCTGCAGGCGCCGGCGCCGGTGCTTGGCGGGCCGATGCTGGTGGTGGCGATCCTCGGCCTGCTGGTGAACCTCGGCTCGTTCTTCGTGCTGCATGGCGGCGACCGCGAGAGCCTGAACATGCGCGGCGCCATCCTGCATGTGCTTGGCGACCTGCTCGGCTCGGCGGCGGCCATCGCGGCGGCGCTGGTCATCCTGGCGACCGGCTGGACGCCGATCGACCCGATCCTGTCGGTCCTGGTTTCACTGCTGATCCTCTACACGGCATGGTCGCTGATGCGGGAGGCCGCCCATGTCCTGCTCGAGGGCGTGCCGCCAAGCCTCGACCGAGATCTGATCGCCAGCGATATCGAGGCGACCATCCAGGGCGTGCGCGAAGTGCACCACATGCATGTCTGGTCGCTCGACGGGACCAGCAACATGGCGACGCTGCATGCCTGTCTCGACGAGGGCGTCGATGCGCATCAGGCGGTGAGTGCCGTCAAGAAGCGGCTTGCCAGCGAGCACGGCATCAGCCATGCCACCGTGGAACCGGAATTCGGCCAGTGCGCCGACGATGGCGACGAGCACGACCACGGGCACGAGCATGAAGCGGCTGCATACCACGACCACCATCACTAGGACCGGATCGATCGATGTCGATCGTCCTGCCTCAGGAGTTGCAAAACCTTGAAAACCAGCTTGACGAACGCCCATCCTCCGGACGCGGCATGATGGACCGCGACACCAGGAACGCGGTCATCGCCGCCGCGTGGATCATGCTGCTGTTCGGTATAGGCGCCTACTATCTGCCGACGGTAATGCTGGCACTCGGCAGCCTTTCCACCGTGCTGGCCGGCGCCTTTGGCATCGTCTTCGTGCTGGCGTTCTTCTCGGTGTTCTGGCTGCGCGCCCGCAACCAGCGCAAAAACCAGGGTAAATAGGCAAGGGATATCGACATGCGCATTCTGATCACTGGCGCCGCGGGTATGGTCGGCCGCAAGCTCATCGCCCGGCTGGCCAAGGACGGGACGCTGCGCGGGGGCAAGATCACCGCGCTCGATCTCCACGATATCGTGCCGCCACAGGCGCCGAGCCTGGATGGCGTCAGCGTCACGCTGCACACCGGCGATCTCGCCGAAGCGGGTGCCACCGAGCGCCTGGTCGCATCGCGCCCCGACGTCGTCTTTCATCTCGCCGGCATCGTATCGGGCGAGGCGGAGGCGAATTTCGAACTCGGCTACCGCGTCAATCTCGATGGCACGCGCGCCCTGTTCGATGCCATCCGGGTGGCGGGCTTTGCGCCGCGCGTCGTCTTCACCTCGTCGATCGCGGTGTTCGGCGCGCCGTTCCCGGACGTCATTCCCGATGACTTCCATCCGACGCCGCTGACCTCTTATGGTACCCAGAAGCAGATGAGCGAAGCGCTGCTGGCGGACTATTCCAGGCGCGGGTTCTTCGACGGTATCGGCATCCGGCTGCCGACAATCTGCGTGCGGCCGGGCAAGCCGAACAAGGCGGCGTCCGGCTTCTTCTCGGGCATCATCCGCGAGCCGTTGAGCGGCCATGAGGCGATCCTGCCGGTGCCGCGCTCGGTCGTGCACACGCATGCCAGCCCGCGCTCGGCGGTGAACTTCCTGATCCATGCGGCGGGGATCGACGGCAGCGCTGTCGGGCCACGCCGCAATCTGACGATGCCCGGCGTCGCCGTCACCGTCGGCGAGCAGATCGAGGCGCTGGAACGCATCGCCGGGCCGAAGGCGGTAAGCCTGATCCGCGAGGTTCCGGATGACACGATCTGGGCGATCGTCAAGGGCTGGCCGACGCGCTTCGAGGCAAAGCGGTCACGGGAGCTCGGCTTCAGCGCCGAAAAGAGTTTTGACGAGATCATCCGCGCTCACATCGAGGATGAGCTGGGCGGCAAGATCGCGGGTTAAACTCCGAGCCTCTTGGCGCCGGGCATCATCCGCCGCTCGCCAGGCTTGCCGACAGCAGCAGCAGTCCGAACAGGAACACGAAGGCGGCGCCGCCGATCTCGACGATCGAGTGGATGCGGTTGCCCATGCGGCCGTCGCCGGCGAAATAGACCGCCCAGTTCTTGGCGGTCACCGCCAGCGTCGCCAGTGCCGAAACGGTGATGGCGGTGCCCAGCGACATTGCCAGCACCGACAGCAGGCCGCCGAGCCAGAGGCCGTTGAGCAGGGCGAAGCTGAGCACGATCAGCGCGCCGGAGCAGGGGCGGATGCCGACCGCCGCCACCGCTGTCCAGGCCGTGCGCCAGTCGAAGCGGTCGCCTGACAGCAGCGCCGGATCGGGTGCGTGCGAATGGCCGCAGGTGTCGCAGACTTCGCCCGCCGCGTGATCGTGATGAGCATGATCGTGTTCGGCATGATCGTGATGATCGTGCGAAGGGCCGTGCACATGGTCATGCGCGTGCAGCGCGTGCGAATGGGCATGCGCCGAATGGCTGTGAGCTGCATGGGAATGGCCGGCATGCGAATGCGCGCCGTGCGAATGACCCCCGTGAGAATGACCGGCGTGAGAATGGCCGGCATGAGCCGCCGACAGGCTGTAGGCCGGGCCCTTGCCGAACAGACGCAGGACGGAAGGACCGAGTTTGCGCCACAGCAGCCAGGCGCCGAACAGGGTGACGAAGACAAAGCTCATGATCTCCATGAACCAGGCTGCGTCCGTCATCGAGACGGAGGTGCCGCGCAGGACGAAATAGGCGACCCCCATCACCGCGACCGCGGTCAGGCCCTGCAGCAGCGCCGAGACGAAGGACAAGAGGATGCCGCGCCGCAACGCCACTTCATTGGCCACCATGTAGGACGAGATCACCGCCTTGCCGTGACCGGGGCCGGCGGCATGGAAAATACCGTAGGCGAAGGACAGGCCGACGAGTATCCAGATCTTGCTGCCGTCCTGGCGCATCGCCTTCATCGCCGTTGCCAGCGCGCGGTAGAATTCCTGCTGCCTGAGATTGATCCACATCAGGATATGGGCGAACGGGCCGGTGGTGGGCGCCATGCCGTCATTGACGCCGATGCCGAGCGAACTCTGGGCATGAGCGGCGTCGGCGAAATGCATCATGGCGACTGTGAGGGCCAACAGGCCGAATGCCAAACGCAGGGACGGTTTCGTCACCGGCTTCATCCTTCTGGCTGACAGGTCAGTTCGAGCTTGGTGGCGAAGATCTTGCTCATATCGGTGCCGGTCGGATCGTTGAAGAAGGCATCGGTGAGGGTCTTCTGGTTTTCCTTGATGGCCTCGTCGGGGTCGGGACGGACCACCTTGCTGGTGCAGTTCGAGGGCAGGCCTTCGACCGTGATGTTGGAGTCCTCGGTGAAGTCGATCGCCGTGTAGAATGTCGGATCGTAGACGCCGATATCGATCTTGCCGTTGAGCTTGATCGGCACCTTCGGTTCGGACTCGAACAGGATGATCAGCTGGTCGTTGTCGAAATTGGCCATCAGATGCGGCGGCGGCGTCATCGCCACGTCCTTGCCGTCGACGGTGACGAGCTGGAAGTAATTGAACTCCGCCAACGAGGCATGAACGGTGTCGGCGACTTCCTTCAGCTCCTTGTCGTCGAGCTTCAGGTCGGAGTTCTTGTCGAATTCCATCATCACCGTCGAGGAAAACAGATCGTCGAAGCGCCAGAGATGACGCAGAGCCTTCACGCTTTGGTGATCCGGGGAGAGGATCACATCGAGGCGAGCCTCGGCGAAGACGTGTGGATGCACGTAAGCGGGTCCAGTGGCGGCAAAGCTAGCCGCCAAGGCCGAAGCCAGCATGATTGCGTGCCGTTTCAGGTGCATTCTCGGTCGCGATTCCCTAGGCTTCGGAAGAGTTGCCGAGAGTTACCAGAAAGGGGGCGAAATTGGGACCGCTGCTCGGCTGAAGTGGGTCAGGCAACTTCACGCGTCCTGAACCACTGCACCAGGAAGTCGACGAAAACGCGGACCTTGGCCGGCAGATAGCGGCGGTGCGGGTAGACGGCGAAGATGCCGCCGCCCGACAGGATACGGTCATCTATCACCGACACCAGCCGGCCGCTCGCGAGGTCGGGCGCGGCAATGAAATCCGGCAGGACGGTGAATCCCAGCCCGGACACGGCCGCGGCTCTCGCCGTCATCGGGCTGTTGACCTCGATCGGACCCGACACCGAAACGCTGACCGGATCGCCATTGTCGCCCTTGAACGGCCAGTTGTTCAGTCCGCGGCCATTGGTGTCGACGATGCAAGGCATGCGGCTGAGATCCTGCGGCCGTGTCGGCGTGCCGTGCTTGGCGATCAGTTCGGGGGAGGCGCAGAGCTTTATCGAAAATGGCGCCAGACGCCTGGCGATCAGCGACGAGTTCTCCAGCCGCGAGATGCGCACCGCAAGGTCGAAGCCTTCCTCGACCAGATCGACGAAGCGGTCGTCGAGCTGGATGTCGAGCACGATGTCTGGATGCTGCTTGGCGAAGTCGATCAGCGACTGGCCGATCGGCGCGTCGGCGAAGGTGCGGGGCGCCGACAGCTTGATCCGGCCGCGCACGTCGCCGGAGGATTCGCGCACCGCGTCGGCCAGGCTGTCAACCTCGCGCACGATCTCCGAGGCGCGCCGGTAATAGGTGTGGCCGGCCTCGGTCATCGAGAACTGGCGCGTGGTGCGGTTGAGCAGCAAAGCGCCGAGTTCGTCCTCCAGCTCGCGCACATATTTCGACAGCAAGGCCTTGGAGCGGCCGATCTTGCGCGCCGCCGCCGAAAAGCCCTCGGCCTCGACCACGTCGATGAAGGCACGCATGCGCGTCAGTGTGTCCATGGTCAGGCCTTTCGTGCCGCGTCGAGAAGTTTCCGGCCGAGCCGTATCAGGGCAATGTCGCTGCCGGAAGGGCCAAGCAGCGACAGGCCGAACGGGGCGCCGGCGACCGAGCCGACGGGCAGTGTGATCTGTGGAAAACCGGACAGGCCGGCCAGGCACAGAAGCTGGAGCGCCCGTTCGCGATAGGCCTGGAACTGCTCCGGCGTGCTGTCCACGTAAGGCGCCGGACCAGGCACCGTCGGCAGGACAAGGAAGCCGTCCTTGCCGAGCAGGGCGCTCAGTTCGCCGCGAAAGGTCAGACGCCGCACCTTCTCGGCCTGGGCTGTCTTGTCGTCGACGGCGCGGCCGAAGCCGAATCGCTCCTCGACGCCGGGGCCGAGGCCGCGCTCGCCGCTGGTGATCCATTCGCCATGCACCGCCCAGGCCTCCCTGGCCTGCAGCCGGCGAAAGCACCAGTAAAGTTCATCGGGAGATGAGGAGAAGCGGATTGCCGGCGTCGCCGGCGCGCCGAAAACCGCGCCCGCCAGCCCCTTCATTCCGACATATTCGGCCAGCGCCGGGCGGGCGACCAGCCCGTCCAGCCAATCCAGCGCCAGCGGCCGGTCCAACACGTGCTGGTGCGGATCGCGGCCGAGCAGCAGCTTGCCGACGGTCTCGTAGGTCTCGATGTCGTCGGCGAACCAGCCGAACGTGTCGAGGCTCGGCGCCAGCTTCATCGTGCCGTCGAGCGAAATGCGGCCATGCGTGGTGCGCAGCCCGATCAGTCCGCAAAAGCTCGCCGGCGCGCGGATCGAGCCGCCGGTGTCGGAACCAGTGGCGATATCGGCCAGCCTGCCCGCCACCGCCGCCGCCGACCCCGATGAGGAGCCGCCGGTGACGCGGTCGGGTGCCGCCGGGTTCACCGGAAACGAGAAATGCGCATTCTGACCGAACAGCGCGAAGGCGAGCTCGTCGGTCTGCGTCTTGCCGACGAAGCGTGCGCCGGCATCGAGGATCATCTGCACGGCGGGTGCGGTGCGCGAGGCCGCGTGGCTTTCGGCGAATTTTTGCAAATTGCCGCAACCGGTGCGGTAGCCGGCGACGTCGTATATGTCCTTGACGGCCAGCCGCAGGCCGGCCAGCGGGCCGAGCTGGGCATGTGCCACGGGCATCTGGCGAAGATCGAGAAAGGCGTTGAGAGGGCCGTGCGTGCCTGTCATCGTTCGATATCCGGATACGGTTGCCGCAACATTGTTCGACGCCAGAAATTTTACAACCTGCGATACGATTTTTATTGATTGTGAAAGTCTTCGCCCTTATATCGCGCTTGCCCAAAGTCGCACGTGCCTGTGGGTGTCCGCCGATCCTCGAATGGTGAGGGAAATCGGTAAGGTAACTGGAGCCAACCCCTCCAGTCGGTCTAGCGGCCAACCGCCAGCCCGAGGACACCTTGAAGCAACGACGGTGCGGGCCTTTCTGGTGTTCTGCCGGTTGTCCAAAAACCGGGGTTACTGAAGAGGCACACCTTCATTGCCGGCAGTGCGGACGGGTCTCCCATCCAAGCCAAGGCAGACAAAGCGAACCGAGGCCGGGCAAGGCCAAGGTTCACCGCCGCGAGACGGCGCTTCATGGTTCCGGGGTCTCCACCGGCTGGTTCCATGGATTTCCGTCCCGCCTTTGTCCACCGCGAGTTCGCGAGGCCGACAGCCCGCGTCCCGCAGCCTTATTGCGCGCCGAAAGGCGCTGATGGAGAGACCCCGATGGCCACCCAGCGCATCCTTGACTTCCTCGCCACCCGACGTCCGACCGGCCCCTGCCTCGTCGTCGACCTCGATGTCGTGCGCGACAATTTCCGCGCCTTCGAGAAGGCGCTGCCCGATTCCAGGATCTACTATGCGGTGAAAGCAAACCCGGCGCCGGAAATCCTGCGCCTGCTTGCTGCGATGGGCTCGTCCTTCGACACCGCTTCCGTTGCCGAAGTCGAGATGGCGATGGACGCTGGTGCGCCGGCGGACCGCATCTCCTTCGGCAACACCATCAAGAAGGAGCGTGACATCGCACGCGCCTACCAGCTCGGCATCCGCCTGTTCGCCGTCGATTGCGTCGAAGAGGTCGAGAAGATCGCCCGCGTCGCGCCCGGTGCGCGCGTGTTCTGCCGCGTGCTGACCGATGGCGAGGGCGCCGAGTGGCCGCTGTCGCGCAAGTTCGGCTGCGTGCCGGCGATGGCCGTCGACGTGCTGCGCCATGCCAAGGGGCTCGGCCTCGACGCCTATGGCGTGTCGTTCCATGTCGGCTCGCAGCAGACCGACCTGACCGCCTGGGACCGCGCGCTGGCCGACGCCAAGGTGGTGTTCGCGACGCTCGCCGAGGAAGGCATCGTCTTGAAGATGGTCAATATGGGCGGTGGTTTCCCGACGCGCTATCTGCGTGACGTGCCGGCCGCCCAGGCCTATGGCCAGGCGATCTTCTCGGCGCTGCGCAAGCATTTCGGCAATGCCATTCCGGAGACCATCATCGAGCCGGGCCGTGGCATGGTCGGCAATGCCGGCGTCATCAAGTCGGAAGTCGTGCTGATCTCGAAGAAGGCCGCCAACGACAATGTGCGCTGGGTGTTCCTCGACATCGGCAAGTTCGGCGGCCTGGCCGAGACGATGGACGAGGCGATCCGCTACCCGATCGTCACCGCGCATGACGGCACGGAGACCGCACCTTGCGTGCTCGCCGGCCCGACCTGCGATTCGGCCGACGTGATGTACGAGAAGACGCCCTATCTGCTGCCTTTGTCGCTGACCATCGGCGACGAGGTGCTGATCGAAGGCACCGGCGCCTACACGACCACCTACTCGGCGGTCGCCTTCAACGGCTTCGAGCCTCTCCGATCCTACGTGATCTGACGGCGCTTGCTCAGCGCATTTTCGAACGGCGAACCGGACACAACTTCGCCTGAAAATGCGCTGAGAGAGCCGATCAGATCATCCCAGGTGGGCGACTTTCGTCCACCCGGGCTCGCCTGTGGAACAGATCTCCGCTCGCCAGGGATTACGGAAATGGAAATGCCAGTTGAAATTGGGGGCCACGCACCGGCCTTTGTGATGGTTGCCGAAACCGCCGCCGATGTTGCGGCGCGCGAGGCGTTGCTCGATCGGGCCATGGGGCCGAAGCGCAGGAAAAAGTCGTCGGAGAAGCTGCGGCGTGGCCGGCGGCCCTCGGAAGGCCTGGTCTTCGTCGCCCGCGATGCCTCGGGCGGCGTCGCTGGCACCGTGCGGCTGTGGGATGTAAGGCTGGGCGAGGGCGGTGCGGCTGCGCTGCTGCTTGGCCCGCTTGCCGTCGATCCGTCGCTCAAGAACGCCGGCATCGGCTCGGCCCTGATGCGCCATGCTATCGCCGAGGCGGCACGTCTTGGCCATGCCGCGATCCTTCTGGTCGGCGATGCGCCCTATTACGCGCGCTTCGGCTTCTCGGCCGAGAAGACCGGTTCACTTGCCATGCCGGGACCCTATGAGCGGCACCGCCTGCTGGCGCTGGAACTGGTGGAAGGCGCGCTTGACGGCGTGCACGGCACGCTGAGGGCGGCCGGCCGCAAGCTGAAGGCGCAGGAATTGATATCGGCGGCCTGAGATACGAAGCCGCCAGCATTTCATGCAAAAACGCCGCCCGAAAAGGCGGCGTTTTTTCGCGATTGGTGGGCGCCACCTTGGGCGCCTGCATGCCTTCAGCCGATCAGTTGGCTGAGCGCCATGGCAACGGTCATGTCGCCTTCGACCTTTATCTTGCCGGTCATGAACGCCATTGTCGGGTTCAGGTCGCCAGCGATCAGCGAATCGAGATCGTCGAGCGAGAGCTTGATGGTGCAGTCGGTGGGTGCATCGGTGTTCGAGACGGTTGCGCCGTCGATGACGATGACGCCGTCGCTGCCGGTGTCGAATTTCACGGAACGATCGAACCCGCTGCTGGCCACGCGCGACTTGATCTTCTCGGCAATCTCCTGAACGCTCACGCTGTTCTCCTTGTCTGGTTGCATCTGTCTCGCAACGGCGCTTCGATCCAGCCGAAGCCCGTGCCGCGGTTTCGCGATCACGGTCGCTGCCGCATATAGCTTTGGGTTGACGTTTACGTCAACGCGAATTCAGGCGGTTGGTTCCTGCCGTTGCGGCAGGCGAGCCTGGAGGAGGCCGGGAATGCGAGCCCGGCAACTCAGTGTTCCTTGAACGCCTTGGTCATTTCGCTCGCCGTCTCGCTTTTCTTGCGGCGCAGCCAGTTGTCGCGGATTTCGTCCTTCGACAGGAAATTGACCTGGTCGATCAGAACCTCATGCACCAAAGGCGCCCCGACACGCGTGTTGACGGTATCGCGGATGGCGGCGCGGAAGGCATCGAGATCGATCGTCGCCTTGTTGGTGAAGTCGATCTGCGGATTGGAATAGAGGTAGGAATAAACCTGGTCGGTGATCAGCGCTTCGGCGGGAATGGACAGTTTCTTGATCTGCTCGGGTTCGACCGTGTAGACAAGCTTGGTCAGGAAATAGCCGCCGATCTCGGAGTCGCGGATCAGCGGCACCGAAATGATGTCGGTCTTGACGTAGTCGAGGCCGCCCAGCATCGGCTTCGGCGTTTCGCCGACACCGCGCTCGCCGGCCGCCTGGAAAGAATAGAACACGGCGCCCAGCGTTGCGGCGCAGATCCAGACGGCGATGGCGATGACCTTGATCATCGGGCCTTGTCAGTCCCTTGGTCAGTCCCTTGCAATGGCAACGCGGCACGGCGCCGTTGCCGAGGCAGGATCTCCGACGTGTCGCCTGTGTTCGCCATCACGCCTTTATCCAGCCGAACTCGCCGGCGGAATAGGTGCCGTCGGTCTCGGCGCGCTGGATGGCGTGCCGCAGCAGGCTGGCGACTTCGTTGACCGCGCTGAGATGCGCCAGGATCGCCGCTTCGTTCTTCGCCAGCTTCTGGCGCAGCCGGGTCAGGCCCTCGCGGTGCTGCTCGAGGAATTCGGCTTCGCTGCCGCCCTTCATGGCGCGGGTCAACTCGTAGAGGTAGCGACTCTTGCGGGCGTTCGATGCCTTGAGATCATAGTTGGTGGCGTTGCGGATGCCTGCCGTCTCTTCCTCGACCACTTCCTCGATGCGGCCGATGATGGCGGCGAGATTGCCGGGCCGCGCGAACGGGATCGGCGCTTCCGACGTGGTCGTGCGTGCTGGCAGGTTGGGGGTGGATTCCGAAAAGTCGGCCATGGCGTTTCCCAGTTTAGATCCTGATATTTGTTTTTATGGTCGTCTCGTCACCGGTCATCGATCCCGCAGCCTTGCGCTGCAATTGATGGACCAGCGAGGTCGACAGGCTGTTTTGCTGGTCGACCTCGGTCTTTTCCGGCCCGCCCGAAACCGGACCGACGGGCACGACGCGCTTGCCTTCGAGATAGTGGTCGGCGAGCATCGATTTGGCGATGCCGATGCCGCCGCGTTCGGCCATCACGTCGGCCACCCGCTCTGCAAGCTGCGATTTCCACATGTCGCCGGCCAAGCCCTTGCCGTAGACGCCCTCGGTGTCCTTGGGCAGCATGTTCTGGATGAAGGTCTGCAGCACCATCGCCTCGAACTTCTTGAATTTCTTGGCCGGGTCGGTTGCGGCGGCGGCCTTGTCGGCTGTGGCGCGCGACAGGATCGAGCCGGCATCGACGGAAGCGGCTGTGTCGAGTGAAAACGTGCCCGTAGCGCCGCCGGCCCGCTTTGCCAGCGCGGCGCGGGCGGTCTCGATATCCGCCGGGTCGACGGCTCGGGCCACATCCATAACGATGTCGCTGGGTGGAGAAATCGCCAAGAAAGTCCGCCTTTTACCGGTTTTCCCTGACCAGACCATGCCTCAACAAGCTTGTGGCAGGCTTGCGGGAAGGAGAGGGAGCGGAGTGCGGGGATCGGATCGAAGCTGCCGGCCGAGGGTGGGATTTGCGCCTCAGCCTCACTCCTTGACCGCCCCCGTCATCGAGGAGACGTAGTGCTCGACAAAGAATGAATAGAGCACCACCACCGGCAGGGAGCCGATCAGCGCGCCTGCCATCAGGGCTCCCCATTCATAGACGTCCGAACGTACCAGCTCGGTAAGCACGCCGACCGGCACGGTCTTGTTTTCGGACGACTGGATAAAGGTCAAGGCGTAGATAAATTCGTTCCATGACAGGGTGAAGGCGAAGATGCCGGCGGAGATCAGGCCGGGCACCGACAGCGGCAGAACTATCTTGGTCAGGATTTGCCAGCGGCTCGCTCCATCGATCAGCGCGCATTCTTCCAGTTCGAAGGGTATCGAGCGGAAGTAGCCCATCAAGAGCCACGTGCAGAATGGAATGAGGAACGTCGGATAGGTGAGGATCAGTGCGAACGGCGTATCGTAAAGGCCGAGGTTGAACACCATTACCGACAGTGGAATGAACAGAATCGAGGGCGGCACGAGATAGGCCAGGAAGATCGCCAAGCCGACCTGCCGCGCCCCGGAAAACCGCAAGCGCTCGATCGCATAGGCAGCGAACACCGCCGCCAGCAGCGACAGGAAAGTTGAGGCGGTCGAGATGATGATCGTGTTGAGGAGCCAACCCGGATAGGACGTCTCGAAGAGCAGATACCGAATATGCTCGAGCGTCGGATGGACGACCCAGAACGGGTTGAAATTGGCATAATCCGTCATCTCGAGATTGGGTTTCACCGCCGTGATCGTCATCCAGTAGAACGGGAACAGCAACACGATGACGAAGATCAGGAGCGGCAGATAAACGGTCACCACGCGCCGGGGCAGGCTCTGAAGATAGCCCATGCCGCCTTCATCCGTGTTCGGACGATCGTTCGTTTCGATCGCGGCCATGTCAGTCTCCACCGCCCTGCTGCCATTTACGACGTTGCAGCCCGAAATAGCTGAAAAGGATCGCCGCAAGCAGGAACGGGATCATCGCCACCGCGATCGCGGCTCCCTCGCCAAGCTGGCCGCCGGAAATGCCGCGCTGGAACGAGAGCGTCGCCATCAGATGGGTGGCATTCACCGGCCCGCCGCGAGTCAGCACATAGATCAGCTGGAAATCGGTGAAGGTGAACAAGACCGAAAAGGTCATGGTGATGGCGATGATCGGCGTCAGCAACGGCAGCGTCACATAGCGGAACAACTGCCAACGGCTGGCGCCGTCGAGCGTCGCGGCCTCGTAAAGCGACTGGGGAATCGTCTGCAGGCCGGCCAGCAGCGTGATGGCCACGAAAGGAATGCCGCGCCAGACATTGGCGGCGATCACCGAGGCGCGTGCGTTCTCCGGATCGCCAAGGAAATTGATGCGGTGGTCGATCAGTCCCATCTGCTGCAGCGCCCAGGAGAGGATGGAGAACTGCGAATCGTAGATCCACCAGAAGGCGATGGCCGAGAGCACCGTCGGCACCACCCACGGCAGCAGGACAATCGCGCGGAAGAACGATTTGAAGGGAAGGTTCTGGTTGAGGAGGAGCGCCAGCCAGAGGCCGAGCGCGAATTTCAGGATCGAAGCGCTGATCGTGTAGAGCAAGGTGTTGAAGACGGAGAGCCAGAAGACGGCGTCGCTCCACAGATATTCATAGTTTTCGATGCCGACGAAGATGCCGGGGCGGCCGATGCGGGCATCGGTGAAGCCGAGCCAGACACCGAGCCCCAGCGGATAGGTCAGGAAGACAAGCAGCAGTGCAGCCGCCGGAAGCATGAAGCCGAAGCCAAGTGCGTTCCGGCTTTCGCTCCAGCGCGATAGAATCCGTGAGAAGATCGAAGATCGCGGCTGGATAGCAGCTGACGGCACGGCCATGGGTCGGCTCCTGCTGAGGTCTCATTGATCGGCCGGATCGGCCGCGACGCAATCCGAAGCCAGCCGGGCAGCCGCGCTGCCCGGCTGAACCGGCTCAAACGCGATAATAGCGATTTGCCCGCTTCTCGGCCTCTTCCATTGCCTCTTGCGGCGTCGCCTGGCCGGTCACGGCTTTGGCGAACATATCGACCAGCACGTAGTCGGCCATGGTTGCCGCCGAAGCATAGCCGAGCGGCCCGGCATAGCCGTTAGGCCGCAGAGTAGCCGAAGCCTTGGCGTAAGCGGCGTTGTTGGGATCGGCAGTCCATACCGGGTTGTTGTCGAATGCCTTCAGGGTCTGGCAGCAATATCCGGCCGAGGAGGTGATCCAGTCCTTCATTTGCGGTTCCTCGAACATGAATTGCAAATACGCCTTGGCCGCGTTGGGGTAGGGCGTGTAATTGAAGATGACAGCCGTGGTCACCTGGAACAATTCGACGGATTTGCCGACAGGACCAATGGGCAGGTTGGTGGTGCGTATGTCCTTGGCGATTTCAGCCAGCTTCGGATCATTGTCCTTATTGATTTTGGCGGTGTTGTAGGCCGAGATGCCGTTGGCGATGACAGCCAGTTCGCCGGCCAGGAAGGCGCGGTTGTTGTTGACGTCGAGCCAGCTTTCCGTGCCTGGAATGAAGGTCTTGTAGAGTTCCTGCGCGTATTCGATGGCCTTGAGGGTCTCGGGGCTGTTGATCGTTACCTTGCCGCTCTCGTCGACCATCTGGCCGCCATGGCTCCACAGCAGCCAATGAGCATAGTTGTTGCCGTCGCCGACGCCATGGCCATGCGTGAAGCCGGCCGGATGTCCCTTCGCCTGCAAGGCCTTGCAAAGTTCCAGGAAGCCTTTCGTGTCCTTGGGAAACTCCGAAAAGCCGGCCTCTTTCACCCAGCTTTCCCGATAGACGATGGCGTTTCCGATCGTGGCCAGTGGCAGGCCGATGAATTTGCCTTCCCGGGTCGCATATTGCTTTGGTCCATCATGCCAGCCGCCGTATTTCGAGCCGAGATACTCGCCCAGTTCGCTCACGTCGTGCAGCTTGTCGGGATATTGGTGCGGGTCATCGAACCAGACGAACATCAGGTCGGGGCCGGAGCCGACATTTGCCGCGACCGCCGCCTTGGGGCGAATGTCCTCCCAACTTTCCTTGTCGACGCGGACCGCGACACCGGTCGCTTCGGTGAAGCGCTTGGTGTTGGCCAGCCATTGATCCTCGTCGCCCTGGACGAAGGGCGACCAGCGCAGCAGCCTAAGCTTGGCGCCATCCTCGGGTTTGTATTTCGGTCCGTCCTGGGCAAGGGCCGGAGAGCTGATGAACCGACTTCCCAAGGCACCCGCCGCCGCGCCGGCGGTGGTGCGGATCACGTCACGTCTGGTGAACTTCATGCTCGTTTCCTCCTGCTTGTTGTCCTTGCCTGTGGTCCTACTGATCGGCACGTGTTTGGAACCTCTGTCCGGTTTCTCCGTGAAAGAGATGGATGAGGCCGGGCTCGGCCGTAAGCCGGATGGTTTCGCCCGGCGTGAAGGAATGTCGTTCCCGGAAATTCGCGACGATCTCTTCGCCGCCGGCTGTCCGGCCGATGAGCTGCACTTCGGACCCGGTTGGTTCAACCACCGCGACGGTGACCGGAATGCCCTGGTCGTCGGACAGCCGCAAATGCTCGGGCCTTATTCCCAGCACCACAGGCTCGCCATTGGGGATGGAAAGTGCCGAGGCCAACGGGACTGAAATCCCCCCGACGCCGCGGAACGAGGGTGAGCCGTCAATAGCGATCTCGCCCCTCAGCAAATTCATGGCCGGCGAGCCGATGAAGCTGGCGACAAAAAGATTGTTCGGCCGGTCATAGAGTTCCAGCGGCGGCCCTATCTGCTCGACGATGCCGTCATGCATGACCACGATCTTGTCAGCCATGGTCATGGCCTCGATCTGGTCGTGCGTGACGTAGACTGTCGTGGTCTTGAGGCGCTGGTGCAGTTCCTTGATCTCGGCGCGCATCTGCACCCTGAGTTTGGCGTCGAGATTGGACAGCGGTTCGTCGAAGAGAAAGACCGCCGGATCACGCACGATCGCGCGGCCCATGGCGACGCGCTGGCGCTGGCCGCCGGAAAGCTGCCGAGGATAGCGCGCCAGCAACGGCACCAGCCCAAGGATTTCGGCCGCGCGGCGCACGCCTGCATCGCTCTCCGGCTTGGAAACTCCTTTGAGCATCAGCGAGAACGCCATGTTCTCGGCAACGGTCATGTGTGGGTAGAGCGCATAGTTCTGGAAGACCATGGCGACGTCGCGCTCCTTGGGCGCAACGTTGTTGACGACACGTTCGCCAATCGCGATCTGGCCGCGTGAAATCTTTTCCAGGCCGGCGATCATTCTGAGAAGGGTTGATTTTCCGCAGCCCGATGGTCCGACCAGAGTGACGAACTCGCCGTCCTCGATGTTCACGCTGACCCCGTGCAGGATCTCGACAGCGCCGAATGATTTGTAGACTTCGCCAATTGCGACAGACGCCATCGATCCTCCCAACAAATTCCTGCGACGTCGTCGAAGGAACAACGCTTCCGCTAGCGACAGCCCTGGCTCCTCCCAGGCTCACGCTAGGCCGAAACGGTAGCGCTACCAAACCGGGCTGTAAAGCGTTTAGGGGAAAGCCGAACCTTGGGAGGGTCCGCTTCGCGCCACACAATCCTCCCGGCTGCTCCTGCGTCCGCTTCTGCGCGATCAAGTCCGGCACCTGCGGTCGCAGCGTTCGCGTTCATCACAGTTGCGCACGTCCTTGTAGGCTCGCTCCGACCGGCGGCGATAAGGCTGGCTTCCTGCCTGGCGCTCGCGAGGTTCGCTTCCTGGCGTACGACCGCCTGGGCGATGCGACAAGCGGATTGAATAGCCCCTTTTCCGTCAGGGGCAGTCATTCCGGAACGATCCTTCCCGCTTGATTAGAATTCCACGTTGAGTTTTGCATTGAAGCCGTTCTGCTGGACGCCGGAGCCGAACTGACCCTGGTAGGCGACGCTGAGGGTTGCGGCATCGGTCAGGTTGAGATCGAACCCCGCTTCGATGGCGGCACTGTCCTTGGCGATCGGCACGCCAGCGATCGTGAAGGCATCACCGGCAGAGAAGGCATGTGTGCTGGTCGGTATGACGTCGCCATAGGCATGGCGCCAGCCCAGCATGCCGCGCGCTGTGGCATTGATGGCGCCGAGCGTGAAGCCGGCGGAGGCTCTGAGACCAAGCGTGGTGAAGGTGGCGTCGGTGGTCTGGCTTGCACTGGTCAATGCCGCCGCACCGCCCTTTTCCGTGAAGCCGTCCGTATGCAGGTTGACATAAGCGAGGTTGGCAAAAGGCTCGAAGGCCGCGACTGGCGTATCGATGCGATAGCCGAGTTCCCCGAACGCCTGGAAGGTGCCAGCGTTGTAGTCGCCGCTCAGGCTGTCGGCAAAGCCGGGCATGGCCACCGAGCGCGATGTCTTCATGTCATGCCACGTATAGGCAAGCCCGGAGCGGAAGGCGAGAGCGCCCCGCTGCGTGCCACCATAAAGGCCGAGATGATAATTGTCGCTCGAGCCTGACGAGGATCGGCCGTCGGCATCGAAGCTCGTGTGGCTGTAGCCAGTCATGATGCCAAGCCGCACATCCTCCGCGACAAGGCCGTCGACGCCGGTAAGAAAGCCGCCGGTGGAGGTATCGAGGCCTGCGGCATTGCCGTCGCCGTCGAAGGAACCCCATGACCCGAAAGCCGTGCCCCAGGCGGCAAAGCGATCGGTGGTGGCAGGCGCCAGCATCGGACCGCCTTCGCCATAGGCCAGCACCGGCGTTGCCGGGATACCTACCCCCTCGAAGGCCGCACGCAGGCGGTCATTGATGGCATCGCGGACAAAATGGCTGTCCTCGATCAGCGCCGATTTGGCGGACGCATGGATCTCGCCAGATAACACATCGAAGGCTTCGCGTGCGGTTTCATCGTCCGGCAGGCCGGCGATTGCATCGTAGATCGGGTTGCCCGGCCCGGCGCTTTCGGCGCCATTGGCGGTGGCACACTGGTTGCGGGTGCCGGCCACGTCGCAGAACGACACGTCATTGCGGGCAACGTCGAGATAGATATTACTGGCGTCATAGGCGAGTGCCAGATCGACAAACGGGGCGTTCTGGTCGAACGCATCATAGGTGCCGGTCACGCCCTGATCCGCGCTCAGGATCGTGTAGCGGGTTCCGGCACTGTAGCCGCCCGGCGCTTTGAGCGCGAAGACGGTGCCACCCTGGATGGTGGCTTTGCCCGTCACGTCGATCAGGTCGGAATTGCCGGCCGGATTGATCTCGACTTCGTAGGTCGAGCCTATCTCCTGCGTGTAATCGCCTGACACATTCAGCGTGCCGATCGAATTGCCCGGCGTAATCGTGCCGCCAGAAGCGATCGTGGTCGTACCCACCGTTCCCGAACCGCCGAGCGTGCCGCCGGCTGCAACCGCAATGGCGCCAGCAATGCTTGCCCCGGAATGGCTGCCGTCGCCGACAACGAGCTTGCCGCCGCCGATGGTGGTCAGACCGGTATAGGTACTGACGCCGTTCAGCGTCAGCGTGCCGGCGCCGGTCTTGACGAGGCTCCCTCCGATGCCAGTGCTGCCATCCTGGATGACGCCGCCGATGGTGTCGTTCTTATCCAATCCGCCAAGCGTCAGCGACTTCGAGCCGAGAAAGACGAGACCATCGCCCGAAAGCGAGCCAATCGCGATACCGTCCGACGTCATTTCGGAGATGTCGACCTTTCCCCCGGTATCGTTGATGATCGTGGCGCCATCCGCGGTGTTGGCGCCATGGAAGCCAACGAAGCCGCCCTTGTTAGTGATGGCGGCGCTGCCGGCAGACGCGGTGTCGTAGAAGTCGAGCGTTCCTTGGATTGTAACGCCAATCGTGGCATTGGCGGCGCTCGAATTGCCGTTGAAGGACGTCCTGCTACCATTGCCGGTGATCGAAGCCGCACCGGCCGATGTTTCGTCGTTGAAGTTGATGCGGCTTTGGGTAGTGACGATCGTCGCCGTTCCCGCCGACGCACTGCCATCGAAGCGCATCGTTGCGTTTGTTTCCATGACGATGTCGAGGCTCTCGGCGCTTGCATCATTGATGAAGCGGAGGTCACCGGCCTTGACATTCACCGGTCCGCTGCCCAGCGCGCCTGTCGTCGCCGCGGTGATGAATCCTGCCGAAACCGTCGTCCCACCGGCGTAGCTGTTGGCGCTCGAAAGCACCAGCCCGCCGGCCCCGGTCTTGGTGAGCGCGCCGGTCCCGGAGATGACGCCGTTCGCCGTCAGGTCGGCATCGGTCCGGAACGTGCCGCCGCCCGCGCCGAGATCGACATTGCGCGCGGTCGTGAAGGCCGCCGTGTTCCGCAGCGTGCCGCCATTGAATGTCAGGGCACCGCTTGCGGCGCCGAGATTGGCATCGGACGAAACGGAAATAGTCCCGCCCAGAAGCCGCGTGCCGCCCTGATAGCTGTTGCTGCCTTCCAGGACGAGCGTGCCGCCTTGCGTCTTGCTGACCCCGCCCGCGCCGGTAATCGTCGTCGCGATGGTGGCTGCCGTGCCGGCCAGCACGCGGATCTCGGCATTGCCATCGGCGCTGTCGGAACCATCTATCGCGAGCGTGCCGGAACCTTCCAGGCGGTAGCCGCTGTCGACGAATTGCAGGCCCTTGAAGCTTTGCGCTCCTTCGACGGCGATCGTGCCGCCGTCGAAGCCGCCCGGTTCGTTCTTGAACACCGCATGGTTTCCTGCCCAGGAGACGAGAGTATCGCCGCCCTGGTTCAGCCATTTTTCGTTCGTGGTGTTCCAGGTCCCGTCGCCGCCTTGCCAGTGCTGCAGCGTGTCGTCGCCGGCCGCTCCGATGAAGAGGTCGACATTGCCGCCGCCCGCCTGGATCTCATAGGCGGCCGGATCGGAAAGCGGCGGCTTCGTGCCGATCTCCAGGCCGTTGTCGGTGAGGCTGCCGCCATAGGTCATCAGCCGGTAATAGCCGAGGCCCGCCGTGCCATCGGCCACGTCGCCGCTCTGCGCAAGATTGAGCGTACCGTCGAGCGTCAGATTGCCACTCACCCCGATGCGGTCGCTTATCCCCGGAGAGCCGGTTGAACCGCCTGGATTGCCGAATTCGTAATCGAGAATCGACCCTGAAGAGAGGCCCAGATTTCCTGCAACCGTCAGCGTACCCACCGAATTGCCTGGCGCGATATGCCCGCCATCGGCAACCGTCGTCGTGCCCACCGTGCCCGAGCCACCGAGCGTGGCGCCGTCCTCGACATTGATCGTGCCACCGAGGAAGCCGGCACTGGCATGGTTCCCGACAAGAAGCGTGCCGCCTGCAACAGTGGTGGCACCGGTGAAGCTGGAACTGTCCGCGGCCAAAACGGTCGTGCCGCTTTCATGGAGGATGGTCCCCAAGCCGGTCAGGGAAGGGCTGAAAATCAGATCGGACCCATCGGGATTTCCCAGATGATTGAACACAACCGTGCCTGTGCCAGCGCCAAAAGCTATCGATGCCGCATCAACCGTGCCGGCGGCCTTCGCCACTTCCCCACTTGCCGCACCGATGTTGAGCGTTCCGAATGATCCTGGCTGGGCCGCCAACCCAACGATAGCAGGACCCCCGGCAAGCGAAACCTGCCCGCCCTCCGACAGAGTCAGCGTGCCCTTGCCCAAGACGCCAACGGCAATGATGGAGTCGCCTGTCCAAACCGACCCGGGGCCCGTAATATTCACAATTCCGGTGGCTTGAGCATCCCAACCAACAATGGCGTTGTTGCCGCTGGAAACCTGCCCGCCATTTTCAATGCTGAGCGATCCATTGCCAAAGAGACCAACTGCGATGGCATCAACGAGTGTCCAACCCGAATCATTTCCGGAAATCACCGCGGAGCCAGTGCTGCCCGCGCCATACGCCACAACTCCCGAATCGTTGAAAACCTGACCGCCATTCTCGACGATCAAGCTCCCTTTCCCTTTGGAATCCCCATTGGAATCCCCGACCCTAAGGACGTCGGCAGTCCAGGTGGCCGACCCTGAAACTCTTGCGGTTGCCCACTCGTCCGGATCAGTTCCGTCAGTAGCAATGATCCCGGTAAAAGAGGTGAACTGTGTGTCGATGTCGAGCGTGCCCCCCATGACGCCCAGGTTGCCCGCGAGGTCGGAAGCGTCGCCCGACAGCGTCAGCGTACCGGCGCCGGCCTTGCCGAAATGGCCGGGGCCGGTAATGGTCCCGGCATAGGTACCGTCGCTCGCCTGGTCGAAGACGACGGCGCCGGTGTTCACGCCTGAGAAGGTGAGATTGCCGCCGAAGCTGTTGGTGTCGCCGACCAAGGTGCCTTGATCGATGGTCCAGTCCTGCGCACCCGTGCCGGTCAGGGTCACGGTATTCGTCCCGGCCTTGTTAAAGCTCGTGAAGCCGACGAACTCGTCACTCGCGCCTACCGTGGCCGTATTCACGAGCTTCGAGACATCGAAGGCCGGTGTGGAAGGCAGCGTGTCATAGTCCCCGAGCATCAATGAGCCGGTCGCGCCACTCTCCACCACGACATTGCCGGTGATAATCGAGCCGTTTCGCAGGGAAAGCGTGTTGGCGCCGCCGGTGAAGGTGATGGCGTTAGCCCGGCCAAAGAAAGAATCTCCCCCAGTAATCTCCCCAACGTTAAGCACCGCCAAATTGGCCCCAACGATGCCGGTACCACCGTTTCCATTGCTGGGCGTCAGGGGAATATAGCCGGGGGCGCCGCCACTGCCGGTTCCGCCAGCAGGGCCGTTAGAGCCGCCGGCATGGCCACCGTTGCCCTCGCCGCCAATGATCACTCCGCTGTTAAAAACCGTCCCACCATTTCTGAGGTCGATCGCTGCACCGGCGGATGCAGAAACCCCGGCGCGGCCACCGGTAATGCGACCGTCGTTGACGATGCTGCCAGAATCTCCCATCACAATGGCTGTTCCGCCAGTGGCTAAAGCCCCGCCCGTGCCACCGAGGACATCGCCATGGTTGGTCAAGTCGCCGCCGGCGTTCAAAACAATGCCCGCACCACCACCACCGCCGAAATTGGCGCCAGGATTGCCACCGTTTCCGCCAGCAACGGTGGCCGAGCTTTCAACAGTGATGGCGCCGTTGTTCAGAAGCACCATGCCGGCGCCCCCGCCCCCGCCGCCGCCGCCGCCGCCGGCAAACGGGCCATTGCCATTGCCATCGCCGCCATCGCCGCCATGAACATCAGCCGTCACGGAAATTGCCGGGTTCACCTCTTCATTACGCACGCCATCGCCACCAGCGCCGCCGCCGCCATAGCCTCCGTCCAAAAAGCCGCCGCCATAGCCTCCATTGCCACCATTGAGGGGCGCGGAAATATCGCCAGCAATGATATTGCTGTAACCACCACCGCCGCCGCCACCACCACCGCCACCGGAGCCGCCGTTGTCACCATTTCCACCGTCTGGAATGGCCTGCGTGCCGGCCGCCCCACCGGTCCCTGCATCCGGACCGTTGCCCGCGACGCCGGCGTCACCTGCATCGCCACCATCGCCACCGTTGCTGTCTACGTCACCATCACCGCCCCTGCCTCCGGTCGCACCATAAAGAGCCTGTGCATGCGCCGGCGCCGTCAGGATGACTGGCAGCAGCAACGACCCCGCGAGCGCCGTGGAGCACAAAAGTACAAGCGGGCGCATGAGCGAGCGACGATCGCGAATTGTCATGGAATTCCCCCCGTGTGCCGCAAGCAACGATTCCGCGGCCGGCCCGATCGCCGAGCGTCCCGCGAAAAATCATCGCTTGCCGCTGCGTCGGGTCGCGTGCGTCCGCCACGCACATCGCCCGACTGCTTCCTCACAATCCGCCCGGCGAAACCACCAAGACGATCGCGGCCGATGATAAAACGTCCTCTCCCGACAATTCCACCGATCAATTCTATTGAATTCTGACCAATTCTTGCACGGGCGGATCGCGCTTGCCTCCCCGCACAACTCCTGCGAGATTCAACATTTGGCGCATCGGGGGGTGCGGCAGGGGAACCCCGTGCGAATACTCGACCATGCTTGATCTGAAGACCGTTCTGGTTGTTACGTTTGCAACCGCAAGCCTGCAGGCCGTCACCTGGTTGTTTGTGTGGCTGGCGTGGCGCCGCCTCTATGAGTTGAAGTTTCTTGCGGCCGGCTTCGTCGCTATCGCGGCGGGGGTGCTGCTGATTCTCCTGCGTGGGGAGCAGCCGGCGGCCTGGGCCATCGTGCTCCACAACACGATCATCAAGCTAGGCCTGGTGTTGCTGGCCGAGGGTCTGGCGCGCTTTCTGGGACAGCCACGCTATACCTGGATCAGCATTTCACTGCTGATTTTCCAAATTGTCGCATGGAGTGCCGCCCTCGCGATGGATCCGGGCGACATTGCTATACGCATTCACGCATCGACCTTCTTTACGGTCGTGATGATGTCGGTGATGTGTCTTGGGCTGATGCGGGACCGGACGCAACCAACCCTCCTGCGCTGGATCACGATCGGTGTGCTTGCCGAGTATATCGCGGCTAGCGTTCTCCAGAGCATCATCGAATACCGGCTGCCGGTCGATTTTCAAGGCGCCTCGGTTCTGGCCGACCGCAACGCTTGGTATCTGCTGCAGGGCGCGCTGTTCCTGATCGCCTTTTTCGGCTGCCTGCTGTTCATGGTCAGTTCGCGGCTGTCCTCTGCGCTGCTGGAGAAAAATATCGCCTTGTCGCGGGAGGTACGGGAACGACGACGGCTGGAAAGCCGGTTGAACGCGAGCCTGGCGGCCGAACGTGTGCTTCGCGACGAGCAGGCGGACTTCATGCGCGTCGTCAGCCACGAGTTTCGCACCCCGCTCGCCATCATCCGCAACGCGGCCGACATGATCGGCCTTGTCGGCCACAAGTCGCCCGAAGCGACACGAGAACGGATTGCCGGCATTGGCGAGGCGCTCGATCGCCTGTTTTCCCTGATCGACCGCTTCATGGCCAATGATCGCGACAGCGGGTTTCAGCCGGAGATGATACGCGTCGGTTTGCTTATTGCCGATGTGCGGCTGCATTTCGGGATGACCGGGCGCGGCGAGCGCCTGATCTTTACGGCGGATGACGACGCCGTTTCGCTTGTCGCCGATCCCGAGATGCTGGCGACCGTCCTGATCAACCTCATCGACAATGCGCTCAAATATTCGTCGGAGCACCAGCCAGTGGATATCGATGTGCGCAGCGAAGGTCGAAGTGCGGTCATTCGGGTGCGTGACCGTGGCATCGGCATTCCACAGGCCGAGCTTCACAAGATCGGCAGGCGCTTTTTCCGGGCCTCCAATACGATGGCGGGAACCGGAACCGGTCTCGGCCTCTATTCTTCGCGCAAATTGCTGGCCTATCACGGCGGCAAGCTGCAGTTGCTCGCCAACGACGACCAGGGCATTACGTCCATCGTCAGCCTGCCTCTGGCAGGCGAGGCAACGGATCGACTTTCGCCCGAGGAACTGACCGCATGACGCATATTCTGATCGTCGAGGACGAGCCCCGGCTGCGCAAGGATCTGGCGGATTTCCTGGAACTGACGGGCTTCACGGCCGAAGGCGTCGCCACGGCAGGGGAATTGCGCCAGACGCTGGCCAACGGCAGCTCGCCCGCTGTCATCATCCTCGATGTCGGGCTGCCCGATGGGAACGGGTTCGATCTGGCAACCGAAATCCGCAAATCACATGCCTGCGGCATCATCATGCTGACGGCGCTCGGTGACAGCGACGACCGTATCCGTGGCTTTGAGAGCGGCGCCGACATCTACCTGGTCAAGCACAGCACGCTGCGCGAGATCGACGCCGCAATTCGCAGCCTGCTGCGACGGACGGGAGCCCCGCCCGACTCTGCCAACGGCAGCAGCGATCGGTGGGTGCTGGACGGCACGAACTGGATGCTGATCGCGCCCAATCACCGTTCGCTTAAACTGACGGCGGCCGAGTTCGCCTTCATGAACGTGCTCTGCAACCGTAGCGGCGAAATCTGCCAGCGCGAGGATCTGGTGGAGCTTGTCGCCCGTCCCAGGTCGAACTTCGACAACAGGCATCTCGACGCAGTCGTCAGCCGGCTACGCCGCAAACTGGAGGAGCACATCAGCTTGCCCGCGCCGATCAAGGTCGTCTATGGCGTTGGCTACATCTTCACCGCGGCCGCCGCCGTGCAATGAACGTCTGCTCAACGGCTGCTTCCAGACCGAAGCATCGACTGTTCATGGCGCGGCAGGACCTCGATGCGCAGCCTGCAATGTCCGCTCTCAGGAAGCCACCATGCCCGCCCCTAAGACCGAGATTGCCGCCATTCGCAACCTGGTCAATGACGCTCACCGTTGGCCCCATAGCAGAACACCCTCAGCTTATTCCTCGCCCTGCTTCTGCGCGATGATGTCGAGCCGCTCGCGGTCGGAGCGTTCGCGCTCGTCGCGGTTGCGCACGTCCTTGTAGGCACGCTCAACCATGTTGGTGCGGGCGGTCGCGGCGGCGATGAGGCCGGCTTCTTGCTTCGCGCTTGCTAGGTTCGCCTCCTGGCGCACGACCGCTTGGGCGATGCGGCGGTGGTAGAGATCGGGGAACAGGGCGGAAAGCGAATCGGCCTGGTCGAAATGGCCGACCAGTTCCCTGGCTTCAGCCTCGGCGGCACTGGCCGCGGCAAGGAAGGTGGCGTGGCGGGTTTCGTGCAGCGCCTTCAGCTGTTCCTGCACCTTGACCAGTTTCTTGAGGCGGTCCTTGCGCGTGCTCATGGTCATCTCGCCAGCGTCAGGTCGACGAAGCCGTCGACGAACAGCGACAGCATGGTGCCGACGGCGAAATAGAAGATGATCATGCCGCCGGCGATGATGAAGGGCTGGGAGATGAAATAGATCGGGATCTGCGGGGTCAGCTTGTTGACGAAGCCGATCGTCAGATTGACGAGAATGGCATAGGCGACGAACGGGCTGCCGAGGCGGATGACCAGGAAGAAGGTGTCCGACACCGTGTCGGTGACATCGACGAGGGCTGCCTGCGGGTTGAAGAAGATGTTGACCGGCGCCACCGTGTAGGAGGAAACCAGCGCGCGTATTATCTCGTGGTCGAAATCGAACACGAACAGCATCAACAGCGCCGAGAACGAGATGATGGCGGCAAGGGCTGCCTGGGGTTCGGGCTCCTCGATCGCCGGTCCGCCGGTGCCGCCATAACCGACCAGCATGGCGATGGCCGAACCCATGAAGCGCAGGGCTTCCATGTAGAGCCTGGTCATGGCGCCGATCAGGCCGCCGACCAGAAGTTCCGAGATGATCATCGGCACCAGGATCTGCGGGCGCGGGTCGACGAAAGGAAAGATCTTGTCCCACAGGAAGGCGAGCAGGCCGCCGGTGGCGGCGACCGCCACGAACAACCTGACCTGGACCGGGACGCGGACGCTGGACAGGCCCGGCATCAGCATGAAACAGGCGCCGATGCGGCAGAAGGCGAGAAACGCCGCGATGACGACGCCTTGCGACAGCACGCTCACGATATGGTTCCGAGCACCCTGATCTCGACGCCCTTGGCGATTTCGACGTGGCTGAGCACCGGCAGCGTGGTGAACAGCCGCTCGATGATCATGCGCACATAGGGGCGGGCGTCGGGCGCGGTGACGAGGACGAAACGTTCGCCGGCTTCCAGATATTTCTTGATCGCCTTGGTGGCGTCCTGGCCGAACTCCTCGAGCTGGCGCGGGTCGATGTCGAATTCGCGCACCTCGCCCTTGGCGTCGCGCTTGAGGCTCTGGTGGAAGGCGAGGTCCCAGCGGTTGCCGAGGCGCAGCACCTTCAGCACGCCGCCCTCGGACAGGTCGCCGCAGATCTGCTGGGCCATGCGGATGCGGACATGTTCGACGATCTGCTCGGTGCGGCGCACATGCGGCGCGATCTCGGCGATCGCCTCGATGATCAGGTGCAGGTTGCGGATCGAGACGCGCTCGGCGAGCAGCAGCTTCAGCACCGCCTGCAGGCCGGGATAGGAGATGTGGGTGGTGCAGATCTCGTCGGCGAGCTTGCGGTATTCCTGGTCCTGGCGTTCGAGCAGCGCCTTCATGTCCTTGTAGGACAGAAGCTGCGGCAGGTTGTTGCGGATAACCTCGGAGAGATGGGTGAGCAGCACCGACATGTTGTCGGCGAAGGTGTAGTTCTCGCGCTTCAGATCCTCGGCGAAGGCTTCGACGACGGAATAGGCGCGCATGCCGAAGGCCGGCTCACGGATTTCCTCGCCCGGTATCTCGGGTACGTCGCGATTGCCGAGCAGCACCATGATCTCGCCGACGCGCATCTGGTATTCGGCCACCACGGTGCCGTGCACCTTGATCTGGTAGCTTTTCGGCGGGATGGCGAAATCGTCGGCGACACGCACTTCCGGCACGACGAAGCCGTACTGGGTGGCGAATTTCTTGCGCATCTTGCCCATGCGGAAAACCAGTTCCTGATGCGACGTCAGCAGCCTTGTCGACAGCTGCTTGCCGATCAAAAGCTCGATCTCGGCGGTGGCGAGCGAGGCCTTGACCGAGTTCTTCTCCTCCTCGACCTTGGTCGCCTTTTCCTGGTCCTTGATCGCCTCGGCTTCGGCGAGGACACGGTTGGCGCGCATCGGGATGACGTAGCCGAGACCGGCCATGCCGGCTGCGAGCGCAAAGAACGGGAACAGCGGCAGGCCGGGCATCAAGCCGAGCAGCACCAGCAGCGATGCCGCGACATAGAGGGCGCGCGGGTGGGCGCCGAGCTGGCCGAACACCGCCTGGTTGGTCGAGCCGCGGGTGCCGCCCTTGGAGACCAGCAGGCCGGCGGCGAGCGACACGATCAGCGCCGGTATCTGGGTGACGAGGCCGTCGCCGACCGACAGCTTGATGAACACGTCGGCGGCTTCGCCCATGCCCATGCCGTGCCTGATGTAGCCGATGGCAATGCCGCCGACGATGTTGATGGCGGTGATGATGAGGCCGGCGATGGCGTCGCCACGGACGAACTTCGAGGCGCCGTCCATCGAGCCGAAGAAAGAAGATTCTTCTTCCAGTTCACGGCGGCGCAGCTGCGCGGTCTTGTCGTCGATCATGCCGGCCGAGAGGTCGGCGTCGATCGACATCTGCTTGCCGGGGATGGCATCGAGGGTGAAGCGCGCGCCGACTTCGGCGATACGCGTGGCGCCCTTGGTGATGACGATGAAGTTCACCACGATCAGGATCATGAAGACGATGAGGCCGATGACGAAGTCGCTGGCCATCACCAACTTGGAGAAGCCGGCGATGACGTAGCCGGCGGCATGCGTCCCTTCATTGCCATGCGACAGGATCATGCGCGTGGTGGCGATGTTGAGCGACAGCCGCAGCATGGTCGCGATGAGCAGCACGGTTGGAAAAGACGAAAAATCGAGCGGCCGCTGGATCCACAGCGCCACCATCAGGATCAGCACCGAAAGCGCGATCGAAAAGGCGAGGCCGACATCGATGAGAAAGGCCGGGATCGGCAGGAACAGCACGGCAAGTATGATGACGATGCCGATGGCGAAGAAGACGTCGCGGCCGTTCTTGGCGGCCGCGCCGGGCTGAATGCTTTCGCTGATCGCCATATCGTCCTCAAACCCCATAGACTGCCGAGCGCGCGACAGCCCTGTGAGGGTAGTCCGCCAAGCTTGCGCGAGGGTGGGAGACTGGCTAGTTCCAACGATCATGCGCAGGTCGCCGTGTCGGCCGGCCTCGTAAAGAAGGCAAACCCCATGCTTCTGATCATCGGTACCATCCGCTTGCCGCCAGACAAATTTGAGGAAGCCAAGCCCGCGATGGAGCGCATGGTTTCCGGCAGCCGCGCCGAGCCCGGCTGTCTCGAATATTCCTATGCGCAGGATGTTTTCGATGCCGGGCTCATCCGGGTCACGGAAGTCTGGAGCGACAGGGCAGCGCTCGACGCGCACTTCGCCTCGCCGCACATTGCGGACTGGCGTGCGAGCTGGCCGGCGCTTGGCATAGGCGAGCGCAACCTCGTGCTCTATGAAGCCGGCGAGCCCATGTCGACCTGAACGGTCCATCGGCCGATCGATATCGCGCTGTCGCCAACATGGTGTCTGTCGGCATTGTGGTTGCCATGCCGTGCCGCCGGGCGTATCAGGCTGGCTTTCCACTGCCTTTCGATATCGGCGAGCCGCCCCGGTGCTTTCCAGAAACCACAGCGAAGTCTATGCCCGCCGGCTGCGCGCGGTGCTGATCAGGTCGTTGCCCCTGCTCGAGGCACGCGGCATCGTGGTGGTCATCCTCGCCGGTGTCGTAGGCGTAATGGCTGGCATATTGGTCACGGCGATGAGCCAGATCGTGCAGGACCTGCACGGGCTGCTGTTCGGCGTTCAGCCTGGCGGCCGGCTTTCCGGCATGTTCTCGCTCGCCAATCCGATGCAGGCGCTGATACCGGCGATCGGCGGCATACTGCTGGGGCTGACGGTGGTCTGGCTCCGGATACGGAAATTCCGCACACCGATCGACCCGATCGAAGCCAATGCGCTCTATGGCGGGCGCATGTCGCTGACCGACACCTTCATCATCGCCGGCCAGACGATGATCTCCAGCGGTTTTGGCGCCTCGGTCGGGCTGGAAGCCGGCTACACGCAGGTTGGCTCCGGGCTGGCATCGCGGCTGGCGGGCATCTTCAGGCTGCGCCGCAACGATGTCCGTATCCTGGTCGGCTGTGGTGCGGCCGGCGCCATCGCCGCTGCCTTCGATGCACCGCTGACCGGCGCCTTCTACGGCTTCGAATTGGTCATCGGCATCTACTCGGTCGCCAATGTCGCGCCTGTCATGACCGCCGCGATCTCAGCCTCGCTGACCGCTGAAATGTTCGGCGGGGTGCCTTTCCCGCTCGAGCTTTCGGGTCTGCCGGCGCTCACCGCCAGCCAGTATGTGCCGTTCCTGCTGCTCGGGCTGCTCGGCGGTGCCGCCTCGATCGCCATCATGCATCTGGTGACGCTGATCGAGCGCGGTTTCGCCAGGCTGTCGATCGATGCGTCGCTGCGCCCCGTCATTGGCGGCGTCATCGTTGGCTTGTTGGGGCTGATCACGCCGCAGGTGCTGTCCAGCGGCCATGGCGCGCTGCATCGCGAATTCTCGATGAATTACGGGCTGGCCGTGGTGGCCAGCGTCTTCGTGCTCAAGCTGGCGGCGTCGGCGGTCTCGCTGGGGTCGGGTTTTCGCGGCGGATTGTTCTTTGCCTCGCTGTTCCTCGGCGCGCTGCTCGGCAAGGCGTTCGCGGATGTGATGCTTGTTATTTCTCCGGCAACCGGCATCGACCCTGCCGTCGCCGCCGTCGTCGGCATGACGTCGCTCGCCGTCGGCGTCGTCGGCGGTCCGCTGACGATGACCTTCCTGGCGCTGGAATCGACCCGCGACCTGACGCTGACCGGCGTCGTGCTGGCCGCCTCGATCATGTCGGCCATCCTGGTGCGCGAAACCTTCGGCTACTCCTTCTCGACATGGCGCTTCCATCTGCGCGGCGAGACCATCCGCAGCGCCCACGATGTCGGCTGGATGCGCAGCCTCACAGTCGGCTCGATGATGCGCAAGGACATCAAGACCATCTATGCCTCGACGACGCTGGCAGCCTTCCGCAAGGAGGTGCCGCTCGGCTCTGCCCAGCGCGTCATCGCCGTCGATGCGGGCGACCACTATGTCGGCGTGCTGATCGTGGCCGAACTGCACAGCGATCCGTCCGATGGCGAGGTGCCGGTGCGCGATCTCGCCAAATACAAGGACGCGGTGCTGGTGCCGAGCATGAACGTGCAGGCCGCCGCGGAAACATTCCAGCGGGCGGGCGCGGAAGAACTCGCCGTGGTCGAAGATTTCACCGACCATATCGTGCTGGGCCTGTTGACCGAAGGCCATTTGATGCGGCGCTATGCCGAGGAACTCGACAAGGCGCGCCGGGACCTGTCGGGCGAGGGGTAGAGGGACAACCCGGAGTCAGTGCTCAATAGGTCCCTTGGCCATCACGAGGGCCGTGCCGGCGGTCGTCGGGCGCTCGATCACGCGGCGCACGCGGGGCGGCTCGTTGCCGCTGTGCAGTGCCCGCAGGCGCTCGCCGATGACGGCGTCGGCATGGGTGATGCGTCCATTGTGCCTGATATATTCGATCCAGGTCGGCGTGTGATAATGCTCGATCCATACGGTGGGATTCTCGAGATCGCGCGCCAGCGTCCAGTTGCGGGCGCCGTCACGGCGGCGGATGCGGCCGCGTTCGGCCATGATGGCGAGGAACTCCGGTTCGTCCTCGTGGCGGATCACATACTCGATCATGATGGCGATGGGACCACTGCGCGGCTTCAGGTCAAGCGCCAAATGCGGTTCCTTGAAGCGATTGAGCGGGTCGAGGTTGAGCACCTGCTGTTGCGGCAGCGGGAGCAAAAGACCGATGGCGCCGCCGGCCAGCATGGCGATGCTGGCGGCGATCAGCGCGGTTTCGGCGCCATGCGCGTCGGCGACGACGCCCCAGATCCAGCTGCCGAGCGCGATGCCGCCGAAGGTCGCGGTCTGGTAGACCGACAGCACCCGGCCGACCACCCAGCGCGGCGTCGCCATCTGCACCGTGACGTTGAAATGCGAAAGCGCGATCACCCAGCAGGCACCGCCGACAAGCAGGCCGAGCGACGTCTGCCAGGCATGCTGGCTGACGGCGGCATTGAAGGCGCAGACGGCGAAGCCGGCGAACGCACAGCGCACCATCGTCTCGCTGGAGAGCAACTGCCGCAGCCTGACGCTGATCAAGGCGCCGCCGACCGCGCCGATGCCGAAGGCGCCGAGCATGATGCCATAGGTAAGCGCATCGCCCTTGACGACGTCGCGCGCCACCAGAGGCAGCAACGCAAGCACAGCGCCTGCACTGAAGCCGAACGCAGCACCCCTGACCAGCACCTTGCCGATGTTGGGCGACATGGCGACATAGCGCAGGCCGGCGCCCATGGCGGCCCCCAGCGACTCGCGCGGCAAGGTCGATACCGGCACGTTCGGCTTCCAGCGCGCCAGCACGACGATCAGGCCGATATAGCTCACCGCGTTCGCCGCGAAGGCGGCTGCCGCACCGGCGGCGGCGACGATGATGCCGCCGATCGCCGGACCGACGCTGCGCGTCAGGTTAAAGCCCATCGAATTGAGGGCGACGGCCGCCGGCACCTTGTTGCGGGGAACGATATCGCCGACGGAGGCTTGCCATGATGGGCTGTTGAGCGCGGTGCCGCTGTCGATCAGGAAGGTGAAGGCAAGCAGCGTCCATGGCGTGATCAGGCCCGAATAGGTGAACAGGGTCAGAAGCACCGACACCACCAGCATGAAGGTCTGGGCGACCAGCATCACCTTGCGCCGGTCGAAACTGTCGGCGATGGCGCCGGCGACCAACGCAAACAGCATGATCGGCAAGGTGGTCGAAGCCTGGACAAGGGCCACCTGATAGGGCGAGGTGGCGATCGTGGTCATCATCCAGGCGGCGCCGACACCCTGGATCAGGCCACCGAAATTCGAGACGAGACTTGCGCCCCACACGGCGCGGAAAATGCCGTGCCGGAAGGGCGCCAGCGCCGAGACGCTCTCGCTGTCCGGCTTTTCGTCAATCATTTGGGATTCCTGCCATGTCGTGCCTGCCCGTCAGACAATCCGTTTGCGCAGACCGTTTGCCGAAAGTAGGGCATGGCGCCGCAAAGGGCAAAAAAGCTCATGGTCCAACAATGGGATAGAGGCGGTCCAGGCTTGTCTGCCGTGGGTGCGGAGGCGCCGCGGGGATCGGCGGCGTCTGTCTTCGGACAATCACGAACGGCATGCCGCGGCACACCTTCCCAAAACAGGTTAGAACCCGTTCTGGATGCGCTCGAAGATGACGTTGGTGAAGGCCGATATCTGGCTGCCGATGAAGGGGCCGGTCAGCGCCACCACCAGCATGATGGCGACGATCTTCGGCACGAAGGTCAAGGTGATTTCCTGCACCTGGGTCAGCGCCTGGATGAGGGCGATGCCGATGCCGACCACCATGGCGACCAGCACCACCGGAGCGGACGCGACGAGCACCGTCCATACCGCGTACTGGACGATGTCGAGAGCGTCGGCCTCATTCATGGGACTGGCTCTCTGTCGAAAGCGTCAGCTTGCCGCCTTGACCGAAACTCCCGGACCGACCGCGACTTCGGTGCCGTTCTGCAGCACGGCGATGAGACCGTTGCTGGCGAGGCGCACCGAAGCCACGGTGCCCGTCGTCAGGCCGTCGGCGGAGGTTATCGAGCGCCCGATCAGTGCGTCGGCCTGCGACAGCGCCGAGGACTGCATGATCTGATTGAGCTTGGTGTTGGTCTGCACCGATTGCTCGACCTGCGAGAAGGTGGCGAGCTGGGCGACATACTGCGTCGAATCCATCGGCTTGGTCGGATCCTGGTTCTTCATCTCGGCGATCAGAAGCTTCAGGAAGGACTGGTAGTCGACTGCTGTCTTCGAGGTGGACGCGGTGGCCTGATTGGCGCCGGTCGGAATCGTCGTCGTCATGTCCACGTTCATCAGTATCGTGCTCCCACAGCCAACGGGCGCTCGGCACCCGAAACGTCGTCATTGCCACCCAGCGCGTGGCGTTCGAGCGGATAAAGTGCGCGGATCGCCTTCAGCGCTTCGTAGATATGGTCCTCGCCGACCATGCGGTCGATCTGTTTCAGCGCGCTGCAGATCTGGCCGTCCTCGAAGCTTGCCAGAAGCAGCGGCAGCGAACGACGGAACATCTCGCGTGCGGCGGCGGCGCCGGCCGGGTTCATCAGCATGACCTGCAGGATGAAATAAAGCTGCTTGAGCGGTGTCGAGGCATCTTCGGCCTGGATCACGTGGTTTTCGAGCAGGAACTGGACGTCGTTCATCAATTCGACGGTGACCTTGCGGTCGACCCGGATGACGGCGCCATTGATGTAGATCTTTTCGTTCGGCTTCAGCGATATCTTCAGCGTGTTGGTCATTGAATGCCGTCCCTGATGATCTGGGACACCTCGATCAGCCCTTCGAAATTGTTGGTGCGGCCCTGACGGATGTCCTCCGCCTCGCGCAGCAGCCACAGGCCGATGGAAATGAGGTTGGCGCGCAGTTCCTTTGGCAGGGCGTTGTCGCTGGAGCCAAGATCCTCGACGAAGGCGGTCCAGACGCGGTTGGTGAAGTGAAGCGCCTCTATCGCCTCCATCGAACCGTGGCCGGCCACTGCTGCCGCCGCCAGCATGTCGATCGAGCGGGTCAGAAGCTCGCGCTCGCGGTCCTTCGCGTCGGCAACGGAGTTGCTCTGGATGTCGGCGTAAGAGAATTGGTACATCGTTGGGGCTCTACCGTTCCGTTAAGCGTTGTCAGGTCAGGTAATTCAACAGGCTGAGCTGCTGCAGGCGTGCGGTCAACGCGAAAGACGTTTCGATGTGCTGTGTCAGATCCGCGACCCGTGTCGCGGCTTCGGCCGGATCGACGGCTTCCAGGTCGAGAATGTGCCGTTCGAAAAGGTCGACCTGCGTTTTCATCCGATCGTTGGCATCGGAAACCCGCTTCTGGACGATGCCGGTCTCGGATTGAAGCTGGCCAATGCCGCTCAGCGCTTCGCCAACCAATGTGGTGGAGCGGCTGACAACCGTATTCTTCGCCGCCTGGCTGATGTTGCTGGACATCAGGCTGCTGACCATGGCTGCCGCCATTGCGAGCTTCTGGATGCCGGCGCTGTTGGCGCTGGTCGACGTCGGTGTGGTTTCGTTGAGTGCGATGCGGCTGACGATCTGCTGGTCGGTGGCGTTCGACCAGTTGCCCTGCCAACCAGCGCCCGTGAACTGCGGGGCGACATCATTGGTGATGAAATCGTCCATCTGGGCAGCCGTGATGTCGGCCGCGAGCGGATCGTCCTGGGTGAAGCCGAAATTGGCGACGAAAGCGGCGTCGAATGCCGCCTTGGCGGGGGAGCCGGCAGCTGTGAAGTCGTTGATTGGCTTGACGTCGGTGTTGGTGCCGGCGAACAGGTATTCGCCATTGACGCTGGTGTTGAGGATCGAGGTCAGCTGCTGGATGGTCGCCTTGCCGGAGGATTGGGTGAGGCTGTTGGACGAGTCACTTGAGGAGGCGGTGGTCAGGGCGGACAGGAACGTCTGAGCGGCGGTCGAGAGTTGACCAAGCGAGGTCTGCGTCGAGGAGAGCCGGGCGCCGACCAGGCCGTTGGAATCGATGATGACGTTGAGCCGGTCAAGATCGCGCTGGAAAGTGACGGCCTGGGTGGTGCGCCCGCCGAGAGCCAGGCCGACGTCGGCGACCCTGCCCGTCGAGGATTCTTTCGTGGCTTTGACGAGTTCGGCCTGCATGCGCATCTGCTGGGAGCGCATGGCATTGGAGATTGCGGCCGAGGAGACTGAAGTCATGGAATTATCCCACCGCGTTGAGCAAGGCCGTCATCATGTCGTCGACGGTTTTCATCATCCGGGCCGACGCCTGGTAGGTGTGTTCGAGGTCGAGCAGCAGCGACATTTCCTGGTCGACATTGACCCCGGTCGCGTTGGACAGCGCCTCGGCGCTGCGCGACGCCAGCGCTTCCTTGGCGTCGGAGGCGGTCGAAGCCTGCTGGCGCACGCCCTCGAACCAGCCGATCGAACTGGCGGCGTAGTCGGACACGCTGGACGTTGCCGAAACCCCGGCGGCGGGGTCGAAAGTCATCGGCTGGTCGAGCCGGTCGCCATAGGCAACCAGAAGGGTGGAATAGGACGCGCCACCGCCCGTGTTGGCGACGTAGGCCGCACCGTTGGCACCGCCGTCGCGCAGCAGCATCGGGTTGCCGCCGGTGCCCGGGTCCATCGCTGCATTGACGCTGATGGACGCGGCAAGGCCGTTGACCAGCGTGCCGGCGGCCGGCACGGCCGGCGCACCAGACCAGGTGAACAGGCCGGCGGCGTTGGCCATCGAGGGTGCGGTCTCGGCAAAGGCTGTGATCAGGCCACGCGCGGTCTCGTCGAGCTGGCTCTGCATGGTCGAGGCGACGCCGTCGCGCAATTGCAGCAGGCCGGCAAGCGTGCCGCTGGCGCTGGTGTTGCCACCGGCTCCCGCCGAGATCGGCACATTGTCGATGTAGACGGCATTGCCGGCGGCACCCGCGGTATAGCCTGCCGACGCCGCGAAGGTGACCGTGCGCGGTATCGTCTCGAACAAGGTCGTGCCGTCGCCGGTGGTGATGACCATGTCATTGTCGCCTCGCGTGAAGGTCGACACCGGGACATAGTTCGAAATCTTCTTCAAAAGCGCATCGCGCTGGTCGAGCGCATCGGAAACGTCGGTGCCGGAACGGGTTCCGGACATGACGGCCGTGTTGGCATCCTGGAATTGGCCGAGCAGCGAGTTCAGGTCGTCGACGGCGGTGGCAATCTGACCGTCGGTCTGGGTGCGGAAATCCTGGACTGCCTTGGAGCCCTCATTGAGCGAGCGCACGACCTGTTTGGCGGCGTCGATGACGGAGGCGCCGAGGTTCTGATTCGACGGCGAGGTGGCGTAGAGCTGCAGTGCCTGCTGCAGGTTGGCGATCGCAGTCGAGGGCGAGGACGCATTGTCGACGCCATTGACCGCAACACCCAACTGATCCATGCCGTTGTAGAGAGCGTTCTGGCCGCTCCAGGCCGACAGCGCGGCGAGATTCTGGCGAAACAGAAGCTCGTTGGCTGCGCGCTGGATATCGACCGAGCGCGCACCCGGCGCCGTGCTGGTGACGACGGCCTGGCGCCGCGAATAGTCCGGGTTGGAGGCGTCGGCGACATTGCGCGAGACAACGCTGGTCTGTCGCGCGGTGTTCATAAGCGCCGACTGGGCGATACTCAATGCGGTAGACAGTGACATGCGGGTCTTTCGCGGGCGACGCCCGTCTTATCTCTTCAGGTTGACAAGGACGTCCATCAGATCGGAACCGGTCTGGAAGACTTTCGAATTGGCGGTGTAGCTGCGCTGTGCCGCGATCATGTTGGTCAGTTCTTCGGCGATATCGACGTTGGAATTCTCGAGCGCGCCGGAGATGATGGAGCCGAGCTTGCCTTCATTGGCAAAGCCGACACGAACCGCGCCGGACTCGGTGCCCTGCGAATAGACGTTGCCAGGCAGCGCCTTGAGCTGGTCCGGGCTCTGTACGTCGGCCAGCGGGATCTTGTAGAGCGGCTTGGTCGAGCCGTCCTTGTACTGGGCGTAGATGGTGCCGTCCTTGCTGATCTGGACCTTGTCGATGGTGCTCGGTGCGTTGCCGTTGACCTGGGCGTCGGAAACCGTGAAGCCGGTGCCAAGCTGGGTCAGCGCCGACAGATCGAGATTGAGGGTGGCGCCGTTCGGCACAGTAAATGAAACGTTGGTGGGCGTGCCGGTGAGCTTGCCGGTGGTGGTGTCGAAGGTCAGGTTGGCCGAGCCCAGCAAGCCGCCGGCGGTGTAGGGGAACGATGTTCCAGCGGTGGCCTTCGACTGATCGAAGACCGCCACCTGCCAGGTGCCGGCGCCGGTGTTGGTGAAATAGACGTCGAGCAGCTTCTTGTTGCCGAGATTGTCGTAGGCGACCATGGAGGATTTCGACGTGTATTGCGCGGTCGCAGCGTTGGCGGCGGGCAGATTGGCGGTCGCGACCGGGGTCGCACCCGCCGGCAGGTTGCCGGCAAAGCTGCCCTCGGTGCTCGGCGTTGCGGTCATGCCCTGGTCGGAGATGACAACCGGGACCAATCCCTCGAAGCCGTTGACCGTCGCTGCCGGTACGCCGTTCTCGTAACTGTAGGCCATCAGTTGGAAGCCGGCCGAGTTGACAAGCCTGCCCTGACCGTCGGGAACGAAAGCGCCGGCTCGGGTCAGATAGGGGGTACCGCTCGGATCCTGAACGACAAAGAAGCCATCGCCGCTGACGGCAAGGTCGGAAACCGAGGTCGTGTACTGAAGCACGCCCGGATCGCTGACCGCCTGACGGATCGTCGTGGTGACGCCGCCGGAATTGTAGGCGCCGCCGGTCGACGGCATGACCAGCGTCGAAAATTCGGCGGAGGACCGCTTGTAACCCGTGGTATCTGAATTGGCGATGTTGTCGGCGACCGTCGACAGGCGATTTGCCTGCGCGTTCATGCCGGAAACGCCGGTCCGCATCATTCCATAGAGGCTCATCGAAACGTCTCCGCTGTGTCCATGCTGCTGGCTGCGAGGCTACGCATGTTTTCTTGCGCGAGGCTGGCGCGGCGCTGCATCAGAAGACGAGCCGGTAGCCGAGGAAACGCTTGGAATCGATCGGGTCGGTGCCCAGCTTCTCGCGCAGCTTCTTGCGCAGTTTGCTGATGTGGCTCTCCACCACGTTCTCCTCGACCTCTTCGTCGAAGATGCCGTAGATGGCGTTGAAGACCTGGGTCTTGGTGACCCGGCGCCCGCGATTGCTCGCCAGATATTCGAGGATGCGGCGCTCGCGGCGCGGCAGGGGAAGGGGCTGACCGTCGATCTCGGGGTCGCGGCCGTCCATGAAGATGCGCATGGCGCCGATCTCGGTGTAGGCGACGTCTTCCTGGGCGCGGCGGCGGATCGCGGTGATGCGGGCCAGGATCTCACGGATATGGACGGGCTTGCGAATGACGTCATCGACGCCGCTCTCGAACAACCGCAGCGTGTTCTCCAGCGAATGCTGTTCGCTCAGCGCAATCACCGGGGCGCCGGTGCGGTCGCGGATCTGGCGCGGAGAGATGGAACCTTCGCGGCAATCGCCGATGAGGAAGGCCCTGACCGAGCGCAGATCGGTGTCGGCGGCCGAATTCACCCACTCACCGAATTCGCCGGATGCAAAGCCTGCACAGGCGATGCCCTCACGATCGAAAAGTGAATTGTATCCCTCTGTTACGAGCTCGCGCTCGTCAACGATCACAATCATCGGCCCCGCCTTCCGAATCAAATCATTTGCCCCGTGAAGAGAGGCCTATCCGCTGGCGAGAATCCTGAACAACCGTCATTTCTTGTAGCTAGTTTCTTGGGAGTCTGGAATCGTATCGGTTGCATTAGCGTGCAGCCAGATACGCATTCGGCGCCAAGTTTTGGCCAGGCCAGAACAACAATTCGGGGTTGTGTGTTAGGTCTATTAGTAATGGAAAATGCGCTTATGGGTTGCAGAATCCGCGGGCGTTCGCGGTCCATTTTCCAAAGCCGGTGGCGACCATGTTGGCAATGACGCGGCAGACATAGATCTTCTGCGCCGGGTCATTGTCGGGGCCGGCATGATAGCGGGCCACGGCCATCGACCAGGTCTCGTGACGGGCATGAAGACTGGCCAGGAAGCGCGCCGCATAGTCGACGTTCTGACGTGGGTCGAGCATGTCCTCGACGCTGCGAAAATGCGATGCGTGGTAGTGGTGGTTGATCTGCATGCAGCCGAGATCGATCAGGGTCTTGCCCTCGCGCCGGGCATTGGCGAAGGCGGCAAGGGCCTCGGTCCGGCTTCTGGGAAAGACTGCTTTTCCCTCTATATTCAAAGCGTTGGGTTGAAGGCTGCCCTTGTTGCCGGTCTCCGTCAGGCCAACGGCATAAAGGATGCCGGCGGGAACGCCATAGCGGTCGGCGGCGCGCAGGATTTCCGGCTCGCAAGGGTTGGTCGCGGCTGCGGCAGCTGTTACCGCGCTAGATAAAGATATCGCCGCCAGCGCGCTCGCGAGAAGGCGAAGTGCCGCGGCCGTAGTCCTGCGCGTCATCGTTGCGGTTCCCTGAGGATTGCTGACCCGGTTGCTGGCCGCCGGCTCCACCATTGCCGCCGCCCGAATTCCCCGGTTGAAAGGATGCTGGATCGCGGCCTGTTGCGGCCGCCAAGGGAGCGGTTGCATCCGTCCGGGTTGTAGCGGGAACTGCTACCGAAGGTTGCATTATCGTGACCTTGTCAACCTCGAAGCCGAGCCCTCGCAGCGACTTGACGATGGCCTCGCTGTCGGCCGACAGCCGACGATAGGCATCGTGTGTTTCAGGCTTCAGCTCAATCGAAAGTTGTTCCCCGGAGAGGCGAAGATTGGCCGTCACCATGCCGAGTTCGGCAGGGTGAAGTTCGATCTTCAACACATGTGTCGGAACGGCAACAGAGCTGGCCAGATGGGTGGTCGTGGGTGAGGCTGAAAGCGCCTTTTGCGGCCCGGCGTCGGCGGCTATGGCGTTGATCACATTGAGGGCCGCCTGGCTGATGGGACCCTGCGGCGGCGCGGGGAAGCTCCGTTCCGACACCACGTCGATGCGCGCGGCGGACAGGGACTGTTTTCCGGCTTCGGGACGCATCGAGGACCGCACATCCTCGATGCTCCTCATCGCATTCGTGGTGGGCTTCGACGGCACGCCGGGCACATCGGCAGCCGGCGCGTCCGACAGCTTCTGGGCCGCCGCTGTGACGTCGCGTTTTGGTGCGCTGGAGGCAGCGCTCGGCGACTGACCGTCAAGCGCCGTCAAAGGTCCGTCGACGATCGACGCCTGCTCCGGCTTCGACATGGTTTCGAGTGCTTCGCGTCCGCCCGACGATTTTGAGCGGTAAGTCTTTGGCAGTGCAGCCTGTCCGCCGAGCATCGGGTCCGAGGGATTCTCGCCGGTGGCCGCATTGCCCCCCGCTGCCTTGGCCGCTGTCGAGAAATGCCGCAGGTCATGAAACGCGATCAGCAGCGGCAGGTCGTCCTGAAGCGGCGCGGTATCCGACGCCGTCTGTTCGGCGTCGGCCTTGTGCGCCTTTGCTTCCAATTCGTCCTTGCCGGTTTTCACGCTTGCGCCTTTGGCCGAGGTGGTCCTTCCGGGCTCGGCCGATGCCGGTTCGGCCTTGGCGCCATGCCCGGCGAGGCCGGCAGCGAGCTTGCTCCAGCGCCGGTCGCGCGATCCCGCCTCTGTCGACGCCTGCCGTTCCGGGCGGGCGTCGTCGCGCAACATTTTGCCGAAGCCGGCGTCATCGTTCCTGCCGTTCGCGGCCGGCTGCTCCGACGTCGCGCGCGTGGAGGCAAATCCTGGCAAGGCCGAGCCGAGGCTGGTGGTCATTTGGGGGCGGCTCCAAGCATCTGGTCGATCAGGTCGAGCTGTCGACGTGTTCTGGTCATGGCGGCGTCGGTCGGATCGGCGGGCTCTGGACCTGCGGCGGGCGAAGGTGCCGACGCCGGCACGACGGTCGCAGGCTCGGCGGATGTGGCTGCAACTGCCGCCGTGTCCGGCGCATTGGCGGCCGATCCGCCTGAGGCCGCGGTGGCGGCGGGTTGCTCCGAGATGGCGCCTTCGACCGGTGGCAAGCCACTGTCATCGGCGTTTTGCGGCGTGGCGATCTCGGGAGCCGGAGGTTGCTCGGCCGCGACAGGGGCAGGCTTTTCCGCCGGAAGGGCGGTGGGCGGCGCGACGACCTCGCCGGCAATGGCCTGAGCGGCGTCGAGCAAGGCGCGGTCGCCCTCCGACAGCCGGCTGCGATCGATCTTGCCGAGCTTGGCACGAATGTCCTCGATTGTGCCCGAGGTGACGGTGGAAAGGCTGGCATAGAGCAGGGCGCGTGGATCGTCCTGATTGGTGTTGCCGTCGCGGCCCTGCTCGGCCCGCGCCGAAGCGAAGGCCGAAAGGTCGTTCAGGCCGTCTATCGCGGCACGGCGGGCGATGCGCAGATAGATCACCTTCTCGCGCTCGGGATCCATCATCGAGGTAATGTCGCCCAGCTTGTCCTGGCTGATCGACATGTGCAGCGCGATGACGCCGGAGACAAAGGAGTCCGCGAACTGGCTGGCATAGGGCGAATAGAGGTAGCGCTCGACATACTGGGTGGAAGCAAGGGCGAAACGTGCCGCGTCGCCTTGCGCGACTGCAAGGCCGACCGAACGGCGAAGTGCCGCCTCCTCGACCAGCGTGCCGGGGCTGAGCAATCTTGCCTCGTCGAGCAGACCGAGTGCGGTCGCCGGTTGATCGCCGGCAAGCAGCGAGCCTTTGACCAAAGCGAGGAAGGCGCCGAGATCCGGAGGCAGCGCCATGGGATCGATCGGCCTCAAGGCTTCGATAGCCTTGCCGGGCCGGCCGTTGAGGTACTCAATCACGCCTTTGGCGATGGCAAGGCTTTGCGGGTCCGCCGTAGCGCGCGACGTGGCCGCTTCGACGGTCACCGGGTTGCCGCCGCTCATGCCGTAGACAAGCAGGGCCCGAAAATTCTTGGGATCCTTGTAGTCCTCGGCATTCGCCGCGCGCAGGCGCGCATCCGTCATCTCGAGCAGCTTGGCCTGCATCGGCAGGGCGGCATGATCGCCGGCGGCTATGCGGTCCTGGATGAGCTGCAGCGAGCGCACCAGCTGATACGGCTGCAGGGCCTCCTGGGCGAAACCAGTGGACGGGTGTCCGCCGGCCAGCAGCAACAGGCCAATCAACCGGCGGGTGACGGCCGCTCGCTTCATCCGCCGGTCGCCATCAGGATCTCGATGCGGCGGTTCGCGGCCGCCAATGGATCGGCTGCTACCTTCGGCTGGCGGTCCGCGAAACCGGCGACCTCGGTGATGCGGCGTTCGTCGACGCCGCCGCGCACGAGCATGTAGTACGCGGAATGCGCGCGCGCCGTCGACAGCCGCCAATTGTCGTAGCTGTCGCTGCGGAACGGCCGGGCATCGGTGTGGCCGTTGATGCTGATGGTGCCCTTCTGGCTGTTGACGATGCGGCCGATCTTCTCCATTGCCAGCACCAGTTCGCGTCTCGGCAACGCCGAGCCGACCTCGAACATGCCGAAGTCGAGCTGATCGGTGATCGAGATGACGACGCCCTTGTCGGTGGCTTCGACCGAGACGCCGTCGTGCAGCTTGTCGCCAGGCTTGAAAGCATCGGCCAACTGCCGCTTGACGTCGGCCGCTGCCTTCACGGCAGCAGCGGTTGGCGCCTTCTCCCCGATGTCGGGCTGGACGGCCTTTTGCGCCTCAGGCTTAGCCTTCGCTACCGCGGCCTTGGTGCCGTCCGGTTTGGTCTCGCCGGCCAATGCCGTGGCAGGGTTCGCGGCCTGTTTACTGGTCGCGTCCTTTGCCAGTGGCTCGAGCGGTGCCGCGACAGGCGGCACGGCTTTGACTTTGAGCACCTGCGTTTCGGCGGTCTTGTCGCCGGGCTTGGCCGGATCGCCCTCGATCTTGGTGCGCTGGGCGCTGGCCTCGGCGCCGGGCGCCGCGACCTGCTGCGACCAGAAATCCGGCTCGAAAGGATCGCGGTAGGAGGCGCCACCGGAGGCGCCGGTAGCCGGGCCGGCAGCCTGCACGCCGCCATCGCCTTTCTGGCTGACATTCTGCATGACGCCGGTATCTGTGGCGATTTCCGAAAGCACCGCGTAGGGGTCGGCGAAGAGATGGTCGTCGGAGTGTTCCGCCTGCTGTGGCTCCTGCTTGTCCTGCTTGCGCTCCGACGCGCCCGCGCCGGCATTGCCGTTCTGTCCGGCTTTGCTGGTCGCCTCTTGCGGATCGTCGGCCGTCAGTCCCATGGCGCGCGGGCCGTCGCCGAGATCCTCCAGGCCCTTGCGGCTCGAATTGCGGTCGACCAGCTTGACCGGGTTGAAGTAGCTGGCCACGGCTGCCTTGGTCTGCTCGTTGGCGGCGTTGATCAGCCACATGACCAGGAAGAAGCACATCATGGCCGTCATGAAGTCGGCGAAGGCGATCTTCCAGACGCCGCCATGGTGGGCCTCGTCATGATCGTCATGACTGCGCCGCACGATGATGATCTCGTGGCGGCCCTGATCGGCGTTGGCGACGCTCATGCCAGGACCTCCGAGAGGGTCGTCGACCATTCGGCCATGCGCGTTTCGAACACCGCCTCGTCGATAGCCACGGTCAGGTCGAAGCCTGGGGCCTCGACAAAATCGAGATTGGCGGCGCGGGGTCCGAGCGATGCCTTCAGTGTTTCGAACATCGAGAGCGGGCCGCGCACGACGATGCGCACAGCCTCGGCGTCGCCAACCGCTTCGCGGACGGCGTCTGCCAACGCATCGATCGAACGTTTCTGCAGATCGTCGCTGACGATGCCGCCGATGATGCGGGCGACCGTGCCGGCGACAAGTCCGGTCACGCGCGCCTCCATCGCATCAATGTGCAACGAGACCGCCTTGCCGACATCGTCGCCAAGGCTTTCGAGAAATATCCTTGCTTCCTCAGCACTGGCCTGGCGTTCGGCTTCGAGCGCGACGTCATGCGCAGCCGCCAGGCGGCCCTCAAGCGCTACCTCCGCCTGGGCAACCGCCTCGGCGATCAGCGTGCCGATATCGGCTTGCGGCGCCGGCGTCTCGGGCTTGTGTTCGGGATCGACTGCTGCCCGGGGCTGGCCGGCACGCTGCGCGCGCGTGCCGAAATCAGGCAGAAGGTCGAAGAGGGCTACGGAAGGCATGGTTTACACCGCCACTTCCTGGGAAGCCCATTTGCGCAGGATCTGCGCGGTGCGCTCCTCGTTGAGGTCGACCATCCTGGCAAGCCGGTCCTGCGGCGCCGGCCGGATCTTCTGGCGAAGATCGTCGAGCGGAGTGGGGCCTGGGCGTGTGCCTGGCAAGGCGCCAACCGCGGCATTGTCGGTGGCCGCCATTGCCTCCGGCGTCGGCAGCGAGCGCTGGACGTCGTCGAAGCTGGGACCTGCCAGGGCTGGAGCAGCCTTTGCCGTCAGCGCCGCGGCCATCGGCCTCAGGCCGAAGAAGGCCACCAGGAACACCACGACGATGAAGGCACCTGCATTGATCATCGTGCCGGCATGCTGGCCGATCGAATCGAGCATTCCCGCCTGCGGGATCGCCTCGCCATCCAGGCCATCGATGAACTCGACCGCCGAGACGTCGATGATGTCGCCGCGCTTTTCATCCAGGCCGGTGGCGGATGTGACCATCTTCTGGATCTCGGCGACGCGCTTGGCGATCTGCTCCGGTGTGGCGTCCTTGCCGAGGATGGTCGTCAGCCGCTGCTGGTTGACGACCACGGCAATCGACATCTTGGTGACGGTGTAGCCGTTGGAGACGGTGGCGATCTTCTTGGAATTGATCTCGTAGTTGGTGATCTCTTCCCTGCGGTCGTTCTGCGAGGAGGATTGCGGGCCATCGGTGGCGGTTGCCTGGGTCTCAGGCAGGTTCTGCTCGACGCTGGCCGGAGTGGAAGCCTGCTTCTGGTTGTTGTTCTCGTTGGCGCGCACCGACTGCACCGAGCGCTCGACGCGGGAATTCGGATCGAAGATGGTCTCTTCCGTCTGGCGGGTGTCGGTGTTGACCTCGGCCTTGACGCTGGCGCGGAAATTGTCGGGGCCGAGATAGGCCGTCAGCGCACGGCGGATGTTGTCTCCGATCTGCGCCTCGACGGTCTGCTCGACGCCGAGCGTGCGGGCGGCGCTGGTGTTGGAAGGGTCGTCGCCCGCAGCCAGCAGATTGCCGCTGGAATCGAGCACCGTCACCTTGTCGGCCGACAGGCCGGGGACGGCGGCGGCGACGAGATGGCGGATCGACATGGCGCTCTTTTCGGCGTCGATGCCGGCGTAGCGGATGACCACGGAGGCGGAAGGCTGCTGCTCGTCACGGCGGAAATTGGCGCGTTCGGACATGACGATGTGGACCCGCGCCGCCTTGATGCCCGATATCGACTGGATGGTGCGGGCGATCTCACCTTCAAGCGCGCGCACGCGGGTGATCTGCTGCATGAACGAGGTGAGGCCGAGCGAGCCGACATTGTCGAACAGTTCGTAGCCGGCATTGGCGCTGGTCGGCAGGCCCTTTTCGGCGAGCAGCATGCGCGCCTGGGCGGTGGTGCCGGCCGGCACCAGAACCGAGGTTCCGTCGGCGCCGACATCGAAGCCGATACCGGCTTCGCCGAGCACCAGGCCGATCTGGTTCACGTCGGCGCGGTCGAGCCCGACATAGAGCGTGTCGTAGGCGGGGCGGTTGAGATAGACCGAGGCGATGCCGATGACGCCCATCACCAGAACGGCGATGCCCGCCAGCATGGCGAGGCGCTTCACGCCAAACCCGCGGAGATTCGAGATGATGCTCTGGATCTGTTCCGGCACGGTTCGACGACTCCCAGCATGATTGTCCGCCGGAACTCTAGTCTTCGAAGCTTGTGCGAAAATGAAATCGGGCCGCGCTTGCGGCGCGGCCCGTCAATCGGAGTGCGAAAAGGAGGGCGCCGGTGGCGCCCGCGATTAGTTCTTGAACAGCGACAGGATCGACTGCGAGGAGCTGTTGGCGATCGACAGTGCCTGGATGCCGAGCTGCTGCTGCACCTGCAGGGCCTGGAGGCGGGTCGATTCCTTGTTCATGTCGGCGTCGACGAGCTGGCCGACGCCGCGGTCGATGGAGTCCATCAGGCTCTGGGTGAAGGTCTTCTGCAGGTCGATCGAGCTCTTGGCCGAACCGATGATGGTGGCGGAATCAGTCAACTGGGCCATGACCTTGTCCATCATGGTGACCATCTGGGTGATGATGCCGTCGGTCACCCCTGGGGCCGTGATGTCGAGGTTGTAGGCGGAAATATTGTTGACCTTGGTGACCGCTCCCGCCGCCGTCTGGCCGGCAGTGTTCGCGGCGATATCCGTTCCTCCGCCCGCGATCACGCCAGCATAGGCGTTGTCATACAGGGTCTGGGCGGCGCCCGTGGAATAGATGGAGGTCTGGCGATCGAGGACGCCCTGGTTCTTGACCTCGGCGGCAAGGCCGTAGTCGAAAAGCTTGGTGCCCTCGACATTGATGTTGATCGTTCCGATCGAGACAGCGCCGGATGAAGAGCGATTGAATGAGGACACGATCTGCGAGTCGGGCTGGACGCCATCATTGGCGGACGTGACCTGCTTGGAGGTCACCGCGAGGAAATTCGAGCCGGAGAAGGTGGCCGCATCGGCAAAGGACTTCATCTGCGTTTGAAGCGCCTTGATCTCGGTCTGGGTCTTCGCCTTGGCGGCATCCGTCTGGCCGACCATGGACAACACCTTGGTCTTGATCTGGCCGATCGTCGTCAGCACGTTGGTGATGCCGGTGTAAGCGGCATCGACTTTCGAGGCGCCGAGGCCGAGTGCATCCTGCACCGTCGACAGGGCCGAATTGTCCGAGCGCATGGTGGTGGCGATCGACCAATAGGCGGCGTTGTCCGAAGCCTGCGAGACCCGATAGCCGGTCGATATGCGGGCCTGTGTCTGTTCGAGCGACTTGTTGGTGGCGCTGAGGCTTTGAAGTGCGGTTAACGCCGAGGCGTTGGTCATGATGCTCGCCAAGAAAGTCGCTCCTTCTCAAAAGCCGACATGCTCAGACATGCCGGATGGGCCTGTTCAACGATTGGCATCGTGCCGGTCGGACCGATTCGCCAACTGTCGTAAGCTATTGGTTAACCATAACTAGCGCGGCATGGTTAACAGCCTGTTAAAAGCTGGCTTTTGAGAGTTAAGGATCGAGGATTGTGCGGGGCTGGAGCAAACGCAAATAGGGCCGCGCTTTTGGCGCGGCCCGAATTTCTAGTGCGAACCGTGGTTGAGCGGAGGCGATCAGCCGCGGAAGAGCGACAGGATCGACTGCGAGGAACCGTTGGCGATCGACAGCGCCTGCACGCCGAGCTGCTGCTGGACCTGCAGGGCCTGCAGACGGGTCGATTCCTTGTTCATGTCGGCATCGACGAGCTGGCCGACGCCGCGGTCGATGGAGTCCATCAGGTCCGAGGTGAAGGTCTTCTGCAGGTCGATACTGCTCTTGGCGGCGCCGAGCGTGGTGGCCGAGTTGGTCATATCGGCGAGCGCGGAGTCGATGACGGTCAGCATCTGCTTGATCTGCGAATCGCTGGCAGCCGTGCCACCCGAGAAGATGGAAAGCGAGGCGGCCGAATAGGTGTCGGTGGCCAGTGCAGCCGCCCCTAGAGCTGTCTGCGTGCCGGAGACCGCTGCGGCCACACTGCCGTCGCTGCCGAGGCGGTACGTGTCAAGGATGCCCTTCGCGAGGCCCGAGGTGGTACCAGCTTCATAGAGCTTGATGCTTTCCACCTTGACGTCGATGGTCGAGATCGAAGATGCGCCGGCCGCGTCACGGTTGAAGGCCGAAAGGATCTTCACATCGGCAGCCGTCGTGGCTGTTGAGCCGCTGTCTACGGACAGCATGTTGGTGCCGGAGAAGGTGGCGCCGTCGGCGTAGGACTTCATCTGCGCCTGAAGAGCGGTGATTTCGGTCTGGGTCTTTTCCTTCGAGGCGTCCGTCTGGCCGTAGGAAGCCAGCAGCTTTGCCTTGATCTGGTTGATGGTGGAGATCGCGCTGTTCATGCCGGTATAGGCGGTGTCGACCTTCGAGGCGCCGAGGCCGAGAGCGTCCGAAACGGTGGACATTGCCTGGTTGTCGGAGCGCATCGTGGTGGCGATCGACCAGTAAGCGGCGTTGTCCGAGGCCTGCGAGACGCGATAACCGGTCGAGATGCGGGCCTGGGTGTCCTGGAGGGATTTGCTGGTGGCGTTAAGGCTCTGCAGAGCCGTCAACGCGGCGGAGTTCGTCATGATGCTGGACATGGTACTCGTACCTTGGTTTTTACAGGTGTTTTTTTGACATACCGGGCCTCCCGGTATGACGGTGCGGCATCATGCCAATGATCTCTGAAATTGATCACCCGCCATCTGCGAGCGAATATGCGGGCAAGTCCCTACCAAAGGGCTAAACCGGACGGTTAATCGAAAATATATTGCTGGAATTTCGAGCCGGCGCGGCAGAGTCAGTTGAAGGAGCGCACCAGGCTGCCGACAAGCAGGTTCCAGCCGTCGATCAGGACGAAGAACAGGATCTTGAACGGCAGCGACACCACAGTGGGCGGCAGCATCATCATGCCCATCGCCATCGTGATGGTGGCGACGATCAGGTCGATGACCAGGAATGGCAGCACGATCAGGAAGCCGATTTCGAAGCCGCGCCGGATCTCCGAGATCATGAAGGCGGGCACCAGGATGCGCAGGTCGACGGTGTCGCGCGAAACGGTCTGGCCGCGCTCGCGGGCGAGATCGGCGAAGAGGTCGAAATCCTTGTCACGCACATTGTGCAGCATGAAGGTGCGGAACGGATCGGAAATCTTGTCGAAGGCTTCGGTCTGGGTGATCTGGTTGTCCATCAGCGGCTTGACGCCGGTGTTCCAGGCCTGATCGAAGGTCGGCGCCATGACATAGAAGGTCATGAACAGCGACAGCGAAATCAGGATGAGGTTTGCCGGTGTCGACTGCAGGCCGATGCCGGCGCGCAGGATCGAGAAGGCGATGACGAAGCGGGTGAAGCTGGTCACCATGATCAGCAGGCCCGGCGCGACCGACAGAACAGTCAGCAGGCCGAACATCTGGATGATGTAGCCGACGGTGGTGCCGTCAGCCTTGCCGATGCCGCCGAGATCGAGCTGCTGAGCCGCCGCGATGGAGGTGGCGGCGGCGATCATGGCGGTGGCGAGAAGGAACTTTCTCATTCGAGCAGCAATGTCCTGATGAGTACCTGTTTGGCGTGACCCTGGCTGCGGATCGCGGCGCGTTCTTCGAGGTCGGCCTTCAGGTGCTGGTAGCCGCTGGCTCCCTCGATCTGATGCATCTTCAAGGTGCGCACCAGGGCCAGGAGATCTTGGTGGATGTCATCCGACATTGCCTGTGGCTGCGGCGCGTCATAGACGACGGACACCTCCATCCTGATCCAGGTGCCGGCAGGCGAGGCGATGTTGGTGGTGATCGGCGCCAGCACGACAAGCATCGGGCCCAGGCCTGATTGCTCGGCTGCGGCGGGCTGCATGATCTTACCTTCGTTCTCAGGCGCGACCGGTACCGACGCCGGTGCGCCGACGCCCTTGAGATAACCGCCGGACATCCAACCCACGCCAATGGCGGCCGCCGTCACAAGCAGCAGCATGCCGGCCTGAATGACAGGGGAGGGACCCTTGCGCGGCTGAACCTGTTCAATATTTGCCACGGCGCCCTGCCCCGATCCTAGAACGGAAGAACCTGGTCGAGGATCTGCTGGCCGTAGGCAGGTTGCTGGACCTCGGTGATGCGACCGCGTCCGCCGTAGGAGATGCGGGCCTCGGCGATGCGTTCGTAGGGGATGGTGTTTTCGGCGCCGATATCGGCCGGCCGCACGATGCCGGCGAGCGTCAGCACCCTGAGCTCGGCATTGACGCGCACTTCCTGCGATCCGGTGATCATCAGATTGCCGTTGGGCAGCACATCGGTGACGATCGCCGCGACATTGAGTTCAAGCGTTTCCGAGCGCTTGATCTCGCCGTCAGCCGTCGTGTCGGTGGTGGAGCTGAGAGCCCCGGCGCCCTTGCCGGCGGTGCTCCACTTGTCCCACTGCGCGCTGAGGTCATAACCGAGCTTGCGATTGGCGGTGCGGCTCCTGTCGTTCTGGTTCTTGAAGTTGGCGCGATCGTTGATCTTGATCTTGACCGTCAGGATGTCGCCCTGGGACAGCGCCCGCGGGTCGGTGAACAGCCGGCTCTGGCGGTCGTCCCACAACGAGAATTTCTTGACCGGCACTGGCGGCGTTTGCGGATATCGATAGAGCGAGCCGGTGCTGCCGCCATCGATGCCGGAGCCGACCGGGGACAGGGCCGGCTCTCTGCCGACCTCCTTGAGGTTGGTTCCGCAACCGGACAGCATGGCAACCGCGCACAGGACAAGCATCTTCCGGATCATGACGGATCTACCCTTCGGGCTGCGCTGGCCATAATGCCGGTGAGCGTTGCCGCCGCCTTCTGGTCCATTTCGTTGAGGATGACGCTCGCCTTGCGTGAATCGAGCTTCATCAATATAGCCGCAGCCAGGTCGGCGTTGACGATGGCCAGCCGCTCGGCGGCGGCGTCGGGTTTCATACCGGCGTAGATCTGGACGACGCCGTCCTCGGCCCGGGCCAGGAAAACCTCGCGCCGCTTCAGCCAGGTCTCGTATTCAGCTTTCTTTGCATCAAGAGCTTTCATGCGCTCGTCAATGCCAGCCTGGAGCTGCTTCAGTTCCTGCGCCTGCAGGACATAGCGGCGGTCGCGGGCGGCGTCGGCGATGTTTGAGCAGAAGCGCTCGATCTCGCTTTGGTCCGGCGCCTTTTCCCGTGTCAGTTGCTGCGGCGCCGCCGCCACCTGTGCTCCCGGCAGGACCTGGCGGACCGTCTCCTCGCCGCGCGCGGTGCCGCCGGCAAAGGGCAGAGCCGCGAGAAAAGCGGTCGCAAGCAGGATCGCGGCTTTCCGGTGTCTGTCGTGGCGTGGGAAGGAGCGCTTCATCGGCATCGCCTATTGCAGAACCAGGTCGGCCTGCAGGGCCCCGGCCGACTTGATGCCCTGCAGAATGGCGATGATGCCGTCCGGCTTGACGCCGAGGCGGTTGAGGCCGGAAACGAGGGTCTGGAGATCGGGCCCGTCAAGCACGGCAACGCGGGCGTCGGGCCGGCTGGCGTCGATGGCGGTGAACGGTTCGATCGCGGTCTCGCCCTTGGAGAAGGGTTCGGGCTGGACGACGCGCGGCGCTTCGGTGATGCGCACGGTGAGCGTGCCGTGGCTGATGGCGACCCTTGAGATCTTGACGTCATTGCCGATGACGATGGTGCCGGTGCGCTCGTCGATCACGACACGGGCCGGCGTGTCGGATTCGACCACCAAATTCTCGATTTCGGCATAGAAGCGCGCCGCCGAGACACCCTTCGGCCTTCTGATCTGGACGGTGCGCGAATCGCGCTCGGCCGCCACCCGCATGCCGAAGCGCTGGCCGGTGTAGTCGTTGATGGCGTCCGCGATGCGGATAGCGGTCGAGAAATCGGGATTGCGCAGCTGCAGCGTCAGGATCGCCTGATCGTCGAATTCGGCTTGGACGGCACGCTCGACGATGGCGCCGTTGGGCACGCGGCCGGCGGTCGGCACGCCTTGCGTCAGCTGCTCGGCCTGTCCTTGCGCGGTAAAGCCGGACACGATGACCGAGCCCTGGCCGACGGCATAGATTTCGCCGTCCGCCGCCTTCAGCGGCGTCATGATCAGCGTGCCGCCGGAAAGCGAGGTCGCGTCGCCCATCGAGGAGACGTCGATGTCGATGCGGGCGCCCGACTGCACGTAGGGCGGCATGTTGGCGGTGACGATGACGGCGGCGACATTCTTGGCGCGCGCGCTGCCGCCTTCGGTGGCGATGCCGAGGTTTTCGAGCATCGCGCGGATCGACTGTTCGGTGAATGGCGAGTTGCGCAGGCTGTCGCCCGATCCGGCAAGGCCGATGACCAGGCCGTAGCCGACGAGCTGATTGTCGCGCGAACTCTGCAGCTGGGCGATGTCCTTGATACGCGAGGCGACCTGGCCCGGCGGCAGCGAACTCGGCCCGGTCGAAACCCGGAACATGCGGCTTGTGGTGGCCGGATCATATTCGGGATCGTTGTAGACGCCGCCATTCTTGGCGGCGAGCTCGCGCTTGGCCTTCGGCGTCAGGCCGTCGGCCAGCGCCGGCTGCAGGCCAAGCACGGCTGCCAGGATCAAGGTAAGCCCGCGCATCATGAAGCGCTGACCTGGATGGTTCCATCCGCCATCACCGTGCCGGACAGGATTTTGCCGCTGTCGATGTTGCGAACCTTGACGAGGTCGCCCGCGGCTCCTGGTTGCAGCGTCACGGCGGTCGCCGAGATCGTCAGGCCGCCGGCGATGAAGAAGATCTGCACGGAGGCACCCTGTTCGACCAGCCAGGCCTCGCGGATGGCGGCGGAGGGAATGTAGCGGCCGGGCAGCAAGGTGCGCTTGGCGACCTTGCCATCCAGTTCCTCGGCCCGTGTGGCGACCGCCTCCGGCTTGTGCTTGCCGACGACAAGGGTGACCTGTTTCAGGGCAGCCAGGTTGATGGTCTCGCCGGGATAGATAACCCGGCTCGGAATAAGCACCACCTCGCCGCCAGCTTGATTGCTGGCGATCCGGGTGGCCGACTGGTTGGCCGATTCCTGGGCAAAAGCCGGCATCGTGCCGGTCACCAGCGCAAGGACGAGCGCGGTGCGGCGGAATGCAGACAGGAGGCCGGGCGTCGACATCATGCGTTACCTGATGTTCTTGGAGACCACGGAGGCCATGTCGTCGGCGGCCTGGATGACCTTGGAGTTCATCTCATAGGCGCGCTGCGCCGAGATCAGCTCGGTGATTTCCTTGACCGGGTCGACGTTGGAGGCTTCGAGATAGCCCTGCTGGATGGTGGCAAAACCGGGATCGCCAGGCACGCCGACATTCGCGGGCCCCGAAGCCGTGGTTTCCTGGAACAGATTGTCGCCGAGCGGCGCCAGGCCGGCCTCGTTGGCGAAATTGGCGATCTGAAGCTGACCGAGGTTCTGCAGGTCGGTCTGGCCGTCGATGCGGGCGAAGACCTGGCCGGTCTTGTTGACGATGACCTCGACGGCATCAACGGGAACATTGATTGCCGGAATGACCGCAGCGCCGTCGACCGTCACCAACTGGCCGGTGGCGTTGGTGTTGAGAGCGCCGGCGCGGCTGTAGAGCGTGCCGCCGTCGGCACCCTCGATCTGGAACCAGCCCCTGCCGGTCAGCGCCAGGTCGAAACTGTTGCCGGTGCTGGTCAGTTCGCCCTGGGTGTGCACGTTGCGCACCGCCGTCGTCTTGACGCCGAGGCCGATCGAGACGCCCTCCGGCACCAGCGAGGCGTTGGAGCGGTTGGGCACGCCTTGCGTGCGGTCGACCTGATAGAGCAGGTCGGAGAATTCGGCACGGGCGCGCTTGTAGCCGGTGGTATTTATGTTGGCGATGTTGTTGGCGATGACTTCCAGATTTGTCTGCTGGGCATTCATGCCGGTGGCGGCGATGGCGAGTGCTTTCATGGCGGAATTCCTCAGATGCCCATTCGACTGACTTCGAGATAGGCGGAGACCACCTTGTCGCGTATGGCGACGGCGGTCTGAAGCGCCTGCTGCGCGCTCATCACGGCGTCGACCACCTGGCGGGTGTCGGCATCGCCCTTGAGCGCCTGCATCGATACCTGCTCGGCGTTCTGCATCGTGTCGACGGTCTTGGAGGCTGCCTGGCTCAGCGCCTCGGCAAAGGAGGTGCCGACATTGCCACCGGCCGACGGTGTCGTGCCGCCCTGGAGCAGGCTTGTCGCCGCGTCATCGCCGCCGATCGACGGCTTGAACTGAAGGGCTCCGATACCGCTGATCATTACTGGTTCCTCATCAGGTCGATGGTCATGGAAATCAGGTCGCGGGCCTGCTTGACCACCTGAAGGTTGGCCTCGTAGGAGCGATTGGCCTCGGTCATGTCAGCCATTTCGATCAGCACGTTGACGTTGGGCATCTTGACGTAGCCCTTCTCGTCGGCGGCCTCGTTGCCGGGCTGGAACTCGACTGGAAAGTCACTGGGATCTCGATCGATCGAGTTCACTGCAACCGTTGAACTGCCGGAGGCCCGGTCGAGCTCGGAGACGAAGCTGATGGTCTTGCGGCGATAAGGGTCGGAGCCGGGCGCGGTGCCCGTCGACTGGGCGTTGGCGAGGTTTTCGGAAACCACGCGCAGGCGTTCCGACTGGGCGCCGAGGCCCGATGCTGCGACTTTGAGGGCTGCGGTCAGTGCGTCCATGGTCAGCTCTTCACCGCCATCATCATCATCGAATGGAACGCCTTGACGATCGCCGTGTTGAGCTCGAAGGACCGGCGCACCTCGCCGGCCTTCAGCAACTGGTCTTCCAGCACGACCGAGTTCTTGGACGGCATGACAACGCCGTCATCTTCCTGCGGCTTGATGGTGAAGCCGGCATTGGTCGCTGCATTGCCGAGATGGCCGGCCTGGGTGGCCTGCAGCGATACGGCGGCGCGGTCGAGCACTTTTTCGAATGGCTCGACGTCGTTTGCCGTATAGCCTGGCGTGTTGGCATTGGCGATGTTGCCGGCCACGGCCGACTGGCGCACGGCCAGCCATTGCGCTTGCTTGGCGGCGAGGTCGAAAAGGGAAACGGGCTCCATGGGAATCTCCGAGCAGGTACCCAGAGACTAGGCCGCCAGTCTTGCGCGGGCCTTGCGGATGGCCGGAAGCCGGAGATCGTTTATCGGGACAGTTCGATCACCTGGTCGGCACTGGTGACCATGACCCATTTGCCGTTGCGCTGCTCGATGGAGGATACCTTGCTGGAATCCGGCAGTATCGAGCCGCGCTGGACCATCCAGAGGCCAGCGTCGTCCTGGATCATGGCGCGGCCGTTGGCGACATGAACCATGCGGAATTTCGCCGCGTCGGCCGGAAACGGTTGCTCGTCGGATGCGGCTGCGGGATCGGCATCATCCCGCACCGTCCCCGTGGCAAGAAGATCGAGATTGGCCGCGGGAACGTCCTTTGCCGTCAGCGGCGCGCTGCGTTCGGCGACCACGCCGCCGCCCGCTCGCCCGGAATTAGAGCCTGTGCCGCCGAACTTCATCGCCTGGACGCCAAACTGGTCCTGGTTGAAGAAGATATACCAGGGGAACAGGGCGCAGATCAGGCCGAGCGCGATGCCGAGCGCGGCAATGACGAAATCGCTGCGTCGGTCGGACTTCTTCTCCAGTCGGGGAAACGGCGCCTTTGGCGGCTGCGGCCATTCGGTGCGCGGGAACAGGCCGTCGATCAGCGATTCCCGGCTGGCCTGCGTCATCTCGGCAGCCACCGCCTGGGGAGCCCGGGACAGAGCGGGTTCGACGGGCCTGGCCAGATCAGGATCGGCTTTGCCAGCCCGTGGCAGGATTGGCTTGACGGCTCTGGCCAGAACGGCCTCGGCTTTGGCCGCGATGGCACGGGCGGCCTTTGCTTTGGCAGTTCTCGCCGTGTCAGCCTCTGCCTGCTGCGCGGCATTGGCCTCGGCGATCATGTCGCGCAGGATGCGCTCGGTGTATTCGCGTTCAGTCTCCGGCATCGGCGTTCAGCTTGCTCTTGAGGTGGCGGGCGAGATCGGAGAACGGGTCGGCTGAGGGGCGATCCTTCGGCCCTTGCGTCAGCGCTTCATAGATCAGCGGCACCTGGCGCACGGCGATGTCGAGTTCGGCATCGACGCCGCCCTGATAGGCCCCGAGCAAGCGGATATCGCGTGTGTCCTCGAAGCGCGAGATCATCGACTTCAGCCTTGTCACCAGCGCGCGCTGTTCGACGCTCCAGGCCTTTCCGGCCAACCGCGATATGGACGACAGCGGGTTGACGGGGGGATAGCGACCCTGTTCGGCGATCGTGCGGTCGAGCACGACATGGCCGTCGAGGATGCCGCGCACGGAATCGGCGACCGGGTCGTTGTGATCGTCGCCGTCGACCAGTACGGAAATGATGGCGGTGATCGATCCCTTGCCTTCCGTACCCGGCCCGGCGCGTTCGAGCAGCTTGGGCAATTCGGTGAACACCGAGGCCGGATAACCGCGGGCGACCGGCGGCTCGCCGGTTCCCGTCGCCACCTCACGCAAGGCATGAGCGAAGCGGGTGATCGAATCCAGCACCAGCAAAACGCGATGCCCCTGGTCGCGAAAATGCTCGGCGACGCGCATGGCGGTGTCCGGCGCACGCCGGCGCATCATGGCGCTTTCGTCGCTGGTGGCGACGACGGCGATGGTCTTGGCCATGCTGTCGCCGATCGTGTCCTCGAGGAATTCACGGACTTCCCGGCCGCGTTCGCCGATGAGCGCCACCACGACGGTATCGAATGCGTCGGCTCCGGCGAGCATGGCGAGCAGCGTCGACTTGCCGACGCCGGAGCCGGCAAAGATGCCGAGGCGCTGGCCGAAGCAGAGCGGCGTGAAGATATCGATGACCTTGACGCCGGTCATGAAGGCAGTGCCGACGCGTTGCCGCGCCATGGCGCCCGGCGTCGTCTGGGCGCCGCGCGATGTGTCGTCTCCCCGGGCGAGCGGCGGGCCGCCATCGATCGCCCTGGTGAGTGCGTCGATGGTGCGGCCGCGCCATGAGGCATGCGGTGCCACCACAAGCGGACCGCGGCGGAACACGGCATCACCGATGCCGGAATCGGCGCTGCGTTCGAAGGGTGCCACGACGGCCTCGTCGCGGCCGATCTTGACGATCTCGCCGCGGCGCGCACCGGCATGGCCGGGCTGCTCGACGATGTCACCCAGCCTGGCGAAGCTGGAAAGGCCGTGCACCTTGTAGTGCGTGGGCGTGACTTCGATGACGCGGCCGCCGCGCTTGAGCAGTGCCTCGGCGTCGGCGAAACGCCGCCAGACCCGTTCCAGGGCGGCAAGCCGGTCTTCCGGTGCCGGCTGGAGTTGCATTTCGAGTGCCCGCAGGGACGGCTGGTCGAGCGACATGGACTATTTCGAGCCGAGCGTCTTGATCGCCTCGTCGGTGGACGAGTCGGTCTGGCGCATCAGGGCGGCGGTGTTCTCGAAGGCGCGCTGGACCATGATCAGCCTGGTGATCTCCAGCACCGGATTGACATTGGACTCTTCGAGAAAACCTTGGGCAACGCCGATATCGGAGCGATCGGTGACAGGCTCCGGGGTGCGTGCCGGAACAATGCCGGAATTGCCATAGCGGACGAAGTTCGCGCCTGGATCGAAATTGTAGAGGCCGATCGATCCGACAAGCTGATCGTTCTGGCGCAACGAACCATCGGCCCCGGCCTTGGGCGGACCGTTGCGGGGGTCAAGCTGGATCGGCGAGCCGCCGGCATCGAGCACCGGGTGGCCTTCGATCGACATCAGTTCGCCGTTCTCGTTCATCGAAAAACGGCCGTCGCGGGTCATGACGGTGCCGACCGGCGTCTCTATAGCGAACCAGGCATCGCCCTGGATGGCGAAATCGAAGGGATTTCCGGTCTCGCTCAAGGCACCGTGGGCGCCGGAAAGGTAGGTCTTGCCCGGGGAGGCGAATGACACCGATTTCTGCCCGGTGCCAGAGACGACGTCCTCGAACTTCACGCCGGTGGCGCGAAAGCCGATCGTGGAGGCGTTGGCGACGTTGTCGGCGATGGTGTCGAGGCGCCGCTCGAGCGCGATCTGCGATGAAAGAGCGACGTACAGGCTGTCCCGCATGATGGTCTCAGAACCTCAGTTTCTGCATGGCCATCATCAGGTCGGTGGAGATGCCGACGGTGAGTGGCTGGGCAAACAGCACGCTGACCGAGGTGACGGCCGATGAAGTCGGGTTGTTGATCTCGTACATACTGGTGAAGCGCGTCAGGAACTTGCCGAGTTTCTCGGGGTCGGAGAAATCCGAGATGTCGAGTTTCTGCTCGAACAGCTGCGCCTGCTTGTCGACATCGGCGGTGGCGAAGGAATCGGGCAGGCCGAGCACGGTGCGCACGACACTGGCAAGCGCAGTGTCGGCCAGCACGTCATACCAACTGGTGATGGTTGGGGCCTTGCGATCGAAATAAAGCGCCAGCCGCACGCCCTGGTTGGTCTGGCCGGCATCCTCTTCGAGGGTCTGGCGCATGTATTTGTCGACGGTCGGCTGCTGCGCCGGATTGATGGTGGTGGCCGCTTCGCCGTATTGTTCGAAGTTGAAGGCGGCGGCCAGCCCGGCATAGGCCTTGTTGGTCATCTTGTTGGCGACGCTGTCGGCGTCGCGAATGCCACCGGCAAGAACGTTGCGGATGAGGTCCTTGCTTTCCGTCGCCGGGTCCAGTCCGTAGGCCGAGAGCACGTAGTTGTACAATCGGCTGTTGGCCATCAGGTCGTCGATGGATTTCACGTTCGTGACGTTGGCAAGGTAGTACGCGGTCTCCGACTTGATGTAGTCCGCATTCGGCGCGATCAGGCCAAGCGCCGACTCCGTCGTATAGATTTTCGGCGTGTCTTTCTGCACTTCGTCGCGCGACGTTGTCTGATCGCCATATTGGGCAAAGTTGAAGGCCGTGACGAAGTTGGCGTACCGTTTATCCGTCAGCTTGTTTGCTGGGCTGTCGGGGTCGCTGACGCCGCCCTCGAGCATTGTGCGGACCTGCTGCGGCGTTTCGGTTGACGCATCAAGTCCGTAGGAAGCCATGGCGAAGGTGAGCAGGCGCTTGTCCGCCATGAGGTTGTCGATCGACGTCACCTTGGAAATGTTTGCCGCGTAATAATCGGCCTCGCCCTTGATATATTGCGCGCTTGGCTCGACCAATGTCAGTCCGGCTCCGGCCATGTATCCTTTCGGCACCGCCTGCTGGACATCGTCGCGCATGGTCGTCTGATCGCCATACTGGGCGAAGTCGAAGGCTGCGACGAATTTGGCGTAGCTCTTGTCGGGCAGTTTGTTGGCGGGACTGTCGGGATCGCTGACGCCACCTTCGAGCATCGCCTTGACGGTTGCGGCAGGTTCGGTTGCGGCGTCGAGTCCGAAAGCGGCCATCGCATATGTCAGCAGGCGGCTGTCGCCCATCAGGTCGTCGACCGATTTAACCTTGGCGATGTTGGTGACGTAGTAGGCGGTTTCGCTCTGGTAGTAAGGGAGCCCCTTCTGCGAGGCGCCGATCTGGACTTGCAGCGCATAGTTGCTGGTCACCAGTTGCTGCGCCTTGTTGTAGACAGTCGTACTGGTGCCGTTGGCGGCGAAATTGAAGGCCCTGACGAATTCGGCATAACGCTTGTCGGTCAGCTTGTTGGCGAAGCTGTTGGGATCGGAAACACCTTCCTTGAGTGCCTTGACCATGAAGGCCTTGGCGTAAGCCATGTCCTCGAGCCCGTAGGCCTTCATGGCATATTTGAACAAACGGTCATTCTTGACGAAATCGTCGATCGATTTCACCTTGGTGATGTTGTCCAGATAATACTTGGTGTCGCGATCAACCACGGGCTGCTGCTCGATCCTGTCGATCGACTTTGAAATGTCCCTGGTGATGAGCTGGTAGCTGGTAAAGGTATTAAGCAAAAAGGTGCCTCCGGCCGAAGCTATGTCCGGACAATACCCCTACTTCCTTGCGCGAAACTGAATCGTCTCCGACGCCTTCGATTCAAGCCTCACACAAGGCACGGGGGCTATCCCTAGCTCCTGATGTGAAATGCGGAAGGACCTGTCGTGGGCATTCTGATTGGACTGGTGGTAACGCTCGGCTGCGTCCTTGGCGGCTTCATGGCCATGGGCGGCCATCTTCACGTGCTGATCCAGCCCTGGGAGGCAGTGATCATCTGTGGTGCGGCTTTTGGCACCTTCCTCGTCGCCAATCCGATGAAGACGGTCAAGGATACCGGCAAGGGCATTCTCGAAGCCTTCAAGCAGGCGGTGCCGAAGGAACAGGACTATCTCGAAACGCTCGGCGTGCTGCACTCGCTGATGCGCGAGCTGCGCTCGAAATCCCGCAGCGAGGTCGAGGCGCATATCGACAATCCGGAAGAGTCGGCGATTTTCCAGGCGTTCCCAACCGTGCTGCATAACCACGACCTGACGCATTTCATCTGCGATTACTGCCGCATCATCATCATCGGCAATGCCCGCTCGCACGAGATCGAGGCGCTGATGGACGAAGAAATCCAGACCATCAGGTCCGACAAGATGAAGGCCTATCACGCGATGGTGGCGGTGGGCGATGGCCTACCGGCGCTCGGCATCGTCGCCGCCGTGCTCGGCGTGGTCAAGGCGATGGGCGCGCTCGACCAGTCGCCGGAAATTCTCGGCGGTTTGATTGGTGCCGCACTTGTCGGAACGTTCCTCGGCATCTTCCTGTCCTATTCGGTGGTCGGACCGGTCGCCACCAAGATCAAGACAGTGCGCGAGAAGAAGAACCGCCTCTATATCATCGTCAAGCAGACGCTGTTGGCCTACATGAACGGCGCGCTGCCGCAGGTGGCGATCGAGTTCGGCCGCAAGACCATCTCGTCCTATGAACGGCCGACGATCGACGCGGTCGAGCAGAGCACGATGAATACCGGCACCGTCGAAAAGAAGGCCGCCTGAACGATGCGCGACAGATCGGTCCCGGCACTGTCATGACCAGCCTGGGCAGTCCAGCGGAAGCGCGCTCGCTGATCATCGAGCGTCTGGTCGGCGACAGCGGCGAGGCCGCGCAGGTCATCGACGCAGGCCGCGGCATGGCCGAACGCGCCGTGCCGCTGCTGCAGAAAAGCCTGACCAGCGAGTTTGGCGTTCCGGTCGTCGTCGATCTCAAAGCGATCGAGGTCAGCCGCGTTCCCGAGGCGCGTTCGCGTGCCGGCGACACGTTTGCGATGACCGTGATCGGCTCGTCGGCGTCCTCCGATGCGATGACCCTGGTGATCGATGCTCCGGCGATCGCCATCATGGTCTGCACGTTGTTCGGCGGCGACCCGGATCTGCCGGCATCGCCGATCGAACGCGATCTGTCGCAAATCGAAATCGATGTTTCGACCATGGTGTTCCAGCAGGTCGCACAGGCCCTCAACGGATCGGGAAAGCGTTCGCTCGACCTGCGCCTGCCCGCGCCGCGGGCAATGTCGGGCATCGAGGCGAAGCGGTACGTGCTGCGCGATGGCGCGGCAATCCGCATCGTGCTTGGCATCTCGACGCCGGCCGACAGTGGCACCGTGACGGTGACGATGCCGCAGCGCGTCGTGCTGGCCAGCCGCGACGGAGCCGTGCCTGTCAGCGACGACGATCACGGCCCCAGCTGGCGCGCCCGCTTCTCGGAAGAGGTGATGCGCTCCACCGTGGCGCTCGAGGCCACGATGCCGCTGGCGCGGCTGACGCTCGGCGACCTCGCCGGTTTCGAAATCGGCGACGTCATCGAATTCGAGGAAACGGCCCAGTCCCAGGCGCGTCTCAGCGCACGGGGCAAGACGCTGTTCGTATGCGAGTTCGGCAAACTGGGACAGAATTACACCGTCCGGATCAGGCAACCTTACGACGCCGGGCAGGACTTTATCGACGGGCTGATGCCGGCTGCCGCCGGACGCGCCTGAGCATTTGGAGACGATCATGGCCAAAACCAAGGCGGAAGCCGACCTCGACCAGCCGGACGAGCAACTCGACCGTGCCATCGAAGAGTTGCGCGGGGTCCTGCATGAAGAGGAGCAACGCCCCGATGCGGCGTTTAGGGCGGCCTCGTCGGCCAATTCGAGCGTGATCATGAACATCCCCGTCGATGTCCAGATCATCCTCGGCAGCACCGAGATGCCGGTCTCCGATCTGATGGCGCTGCAAAAAGGGTCGACCGTGGCGCTCAATCGCCGCATCGGCGAACCTGTCGACGTCGTGGTCAACGGCCGCAAGATCGCGCGCGGCGAGATCACCGTTCTGGAAAGCGATCCGTCGCGCTTCGGCATCAGGCTGACCGAAATCATCGCCGGCACGAAGGGCGCCTAGACATGGTTTGCGGGGCTTGCCGGTGGCAGCGGAGGCGAGTGGCATGACGACGCCGGTGACCTTGACCCGCGCGCAGAAGGCGGCCGCCATACTTGTGGCGATGGGCAAGCCGTCGGCCAGCCGCCTGCTGAAATTCTTCAAGCAGGAAGAACTGAAGGCTCTGATCGAGGGCGCCCGGCTGCTGCGGACGATTCCGCAAAGCGATCTTGAGCGCATCGTCGCCGAGTTCGAGGCCGAATTCACCGAAGGGGCGGGATTGCTCGATTCCGCCGACAGGATGGACACCATCCTCAACGAATCGCTCTCGCCCGAAGAGATGAGCGCGATCATGGGCGACAGGAAATTCGAGGTCGCACCGGAAGGCCCGCCGCCGATCTGGCCCGAGCTCGAAAAGCTCGAGCCGGCGCGGCTTGGCGCCTTCCTGGCCGGTGAGCATCCGCAGACAGCGGCCATGGTGTTGTCGAAGCTGGCGCCGCAGGTGGCGGCGAGCGTGCTGCTGACACTGACCAAGCCGATGCGTGGAGAAATCATCAAGCGCATGGTGACGATGGCCAACGTTCCCGACGCTGCCGCCAGGATCGTCGAAAACCGGCTGCGCACCAGTGTGCTGGCCGAAACCTCGACCAAGGATACCTCGGCCGGACAGGCGCGTGTCGCCAGCGTCCTCAACGAACTGGACAAGCCGCTGCTCGAGGAGGTGATGCAGGATCTGGAAGCCGCCGGCACGCCTGATCTCGACGGCGTGCGAGCCCGGCTGTTTGCTTTCGACGATCTGCCGCTGCTCACCCAGAAAGCGCGGGTGCTGCTGTTCGACGGGCTATCGACGGAGCTGGTCACGCTGGCCTTGCGTGGCACGTCGGCCGCCCTTGCAGAATCGGTGCTGTCGGCCATCGGCGCCCGCTCGCGGCGCATGATCGAAGCCGAGCTCGGGCAGGGCTCGGACGGGATCCCCCTCGCCGATATCATGGCGGCCCGCAAGACGATCGTTACGACGACGATCCGGCTGTCGCGCGAAGGCGCCTTCGAACTCCCCTCGACCCAAGACGCCGCCTAGGACCGCGCCATGGCTGACGTGGTCGACAAGGATTCGAAAACCGAAGAGGCGACGGAAAAGAAGATCCGAGACACCATCGAACAGGGCAAGCTGCCCCATTCGCGGGAGACAGCGCTCTTTGCCTCGTTCGTTGCCATACTGGTGTTCACTGTCTTCTACGCCAAGGATGCGATCATCGATCTCGGCATGTTCCTGTCGATGTTCCTGGAGAAGCCGGAAGCCTGGCCGATGGACACCGAGACCGACGTCATCGCGCTTTACAAGATCGTCCTGCTCGAGGTCGGCCGCGCCGTCCTGAGCTTGATGGTGCTGCTGACCGTCGCCGGCGTCGGCGCCTCGGTGTTCCAGAACATGCCGCAATTCGTAGGCGAGCGGGTCCGGCCGCAACTCTCGCGCATTTCGATCGCCAAGGGTTGGAACAGGCTGTTCGGCATCCAGGGTTGGGTCGAGTTCCTGAAGTCACTCGGCAAGGTCGGGTTTGCCATCGTCGTGCTGAGCTTCACCCTGTCGGAAGACCACCGCAAGCTGCTCGCCGGGATGATCACCAATCCGGTCGCCTTCGGTCTCGTCATCCGCGGCATCGCCGTCGACATCCTGGTAGCGATCGTGTTTGTCATGGGGTTGATCGCGGCGGTCGACATCGTCTGGTCGCGCTTCCACTGGAAGCAGGATCTGCGCATGAGCAAGCAGGAGGTCAAGGACGAGTTCAAACAGTCCGAGGGCGACCCGATCGTCAAGTCGCGGCTGCGCTCCCTGGCGCGCGACCGGGCGCGCAAACGGATGATGACGGCGGTGCCGCGCGCGACGCTGATCATCGCCAACCCGACGCACTTCTCGATCGCGCTGAAATATGTGCGCGACGAGGACTCGGCGCCCATGGTGCTGGCCAAGGGCCAGGATCTGGTGGCGCTCAAGATTCGTGAGATCGCGCGGGAACACAACATCCCGGTCTTCGAGGACGTGGCGCTCGCCCGCTCCATGTACAAGCAAGTTTCGGTCGATAATGTGATCCCGTCACAATTCTACCAGGCCGTCGCCGAACTGGTGCGGATCGTCTACTCGAAAAAGGCTGAGCGCAGACAGATTTCATGAACCGGCAACCGCACGCAAAATCCCGCGAGATCATCGTCGCCAGCGCCATCGAGCAGGTGGTGGGCGAACTGAGGCTGATCGATGTCGCCGACTACATCGCCTTTATCCGGCTGGAGCATTTCGCATGCCTGTCGGACTTGGTCGATTCAGCGGTTGAGTTGTTCTTCATGCCGGGCACTCTGCGGCTCGGCCATGGTGGTGAGGCGCATGTCGACTGGAGCGGCAGCCCGCGCATCGTGCTCGATCTGGAACTGAGGCCGCCCGGCGTCACCGTCTATTTCCAGCTGACGCTGAGCGAGCTCGGCGCGTCGGTGGCGGTCAACTACGTATCGTTCGAGAAGCCGGGCGAAGACCCGGAGCGCAACACGGCGCTGCTCGAAGCGGTGATCGAAGAGGCGCGTATCCGCAAGGTCGAGCCGCTGGCCTATCGCTGACCGTCGGTCGCTTTCGAAGCGCTGCCGAATTCCCCTATTCGATCAAGCCCAGCCGCAGCGCCTTGGCAACGGCCTGGTTGCGATTGACGGCGTTGAGCTTCTGGGTCGATTGGGTCAGATACTGGTTGGCGGTGTGCACCGACAGTTTCAGGAGTCGCGCGATCTCCTCGCTGGTGTTGCCGTTGGCGGTCAGCTTCAGGCATTCGAGTTCGCGCTTGGAGATTGCACGCATGCGGCCGGCATCGCCCGGACGGATGCGGGCGACGGCGGCGAACAGCGAAAAGCAGCGGGCGTGTATTTCGTAGAGCGCATCCTGCTGCAAGGTCATCTCCGAGCCCAGGAACACGACAAGACCGCATTGGCCGCGGTCGGCGTGCACGGGAAAAGCGATGCCGCTGGTTCCGGGCACCAGCGCCGCCATCCGCTCGGTCCAGGCGAAATCGCCAAACAGCTCCGCCGTGGCAGGGACGCCGTCATCCGTCCACCAGCGCGGTTCGGTCGAGATGCGGGTGTGGCGCACGATCTCCTCGCCGTTGGCGCCTGAGATGAACTTGGTCGCCACCGCAATGCCGGGATAATCGGAATCGAAGCATGGCACGAGCCGCGCCCGCTCGGGCGAGGGGCTTACGAAGAAGAGGCCGAAAGCCGAGGCATTCATGTCGACGGCGATCCAGCGGCAGCGGCGCACGGCATCGGGAATGGTGACCGCGTGATGGGTTTCGGAGCCAAGGGTGAAGGCCCCGAACGGGTTGCGCTGCTCGTTGAAAAGGGCTTCGGCCGTTTCCTTGATATCGGCGTGTTTCAAATGATGCCGCTCCTGATCGCCGTGGCGATGGCCATCGCGCGGTTGCTGGCCGCGAATTTCTGGATGGCGTGGGTGATGTAGCTGTTGACGGTGTTGGACGAGACGCCAAGGATGACGGCGACCTCGTCGGTGGTCTTGCCTTCGGAAACCCAGAACAGGCATTCGCGCTCGCGATCCGACAACGGGTCCTGCATGGCGGCGGCGGCAATCAGTTGCGGGATGTGCGAGAGCGCGTAGCAGCATTTCAGCTGCGCGCGCATCAGCGCCGGCTGGTCGATGCTGCCGGCGGTCGCCGCAGAGAACAGGGCAAACAGGCGCTGGCGGCCGACATTGAGGCGCAGCGAATAGATTTCGGCATGGCCGAGCACGTCGAGAAGGCGGGCTTCCTCGCCGGTGACCAATCCGTCTGCTTCTGGTGCCCGAGATGCCACCAGGGGCTGTGGGCGGATGCCTGGCGCGACGGTGAGCGCGCCTTGCGCAAGCCCGGCGATCAATCGCTTGCCGATCAGCTCGATGGCATCGAAAATCCAGTTGGAGGAGACGATGCGCGCATCGTTGCGGTCCTGGTCGTGGACGATGGCGACCAACATGTAGCTGTCGGCGCCGATCTCGGCGGTCAATTGCATGAAAAAGCTGGTGAGATCGCCGCGCGACGTCAGGCGCGAGCCCAATGTGTCGGATTGAAGACGTGCGGCGGGACTGCTCATTCTTGTTGCTTTTGGCCGGAATCGTTTCTGCTGTCCGGATACTGGAAGCCAGCCGCCGAACCCGAATACGCATTACTTTGACGAAGACACACGCGTGGCGCAGGGCTGCACCGAACCAAATCCCGAATCCATTCAGGGAACGCGAAGCCGTCCGCGTCTGGTGCCGGAAAAGCTCCGGAACAAAAGACTTTGGGTGGTCGCCGCGCCCCCCAGGACCGGCTGATTCGGGTCTAATCTACCCGCAGTTGAATCTGACATCAAACGCGATTTGACAAAATCGAATCCGCTGGACTCATGTGCGACTCACAAGTCGGTTTTCGCGCCCTGGACAGAAGACCGGGACGCGAAAATCTTCGCCGGCCACCTCGGCGGCTGGTCGATTTCGCCAGGGTCGGGAGCATTGGACAGACGGGCGCGCCGGTTGCTGTGCCGAAGACTGGTGCCTTGGCCCGATAGTGGGAGCCGGGCGATGTTGCCGCCCGGTCCCGGTGGTCCTTTGCTTATGCCTGTCGTTGTCCCAAAATCGCCAGATGCTCCTGGACGACAGGCATTTACCGATCCTCGAACCCGGTCAGCACGCCGACCGCGTTGATGCCGATCTCCTCGACGGCATAGCCGCCTTCCATGACGAACAGCGTCGGCAGGCCGAGCCTGGCGATGCGGCGGCCGATCTTGGGATAATCAGACGTCTTCAGCTTGAACTGGCTGATCGGGTCCTTCTCGAACGTATCGACACCCAGCGAGACGATGACGACATCCGGTGCATAAGCGGCGAGCCTGCCGCAGGCATCCTCGAGCGAGGCGTTCCATGCATCCCAGTCGGTGCCGAAGGGCATCGGATAATTGATGTTGAAGCCTTCGCCGGCACCCGCGCCGCGTTCGTCGGCATGGCCGAGGAAGAACGGGTACTCGACCATCGGATCGCCATGCAGATTGAGCACCTGGACGTCGGCACGGTCGTAGAAGATCTCCTGCGTACCGTTGCCGTGATGGTAGTCGACATCGAGGATCGAGATGCGTTTGGCGCCGTGGTCGCGGAACCATTGCGCGGCGACGGCGGCGTTGTTGATGTAGCAGTAGCCGCCCATGAAGCCAGCCCCGGCATGGTGGCCGGGCGGACGGCAGAGCGCGAAGGCGGAAGCCTCGCCATCCTTGAGCAGGCCGGCGGCGGTCAGCGCTACGTCGTAGGAAGACTTGATCGCGGCCCACGTGCCTTCGACGAAAGTGGCGCCGGCATCGAAGGAATAATAGCCGAGCAGCGCGTCGACGCGCTTTGGCGGCACGTCGCCGCGCAGGCCGCGCGTCGGCCAGGTGAAGGGCATCGCCGTGCCTGTGAGGCCTGCTTCCAGCCATTGCGGCCAGACCATCGGGAGAAAGTCGATATAGTCTGATTTGTGGATGCGCTTGGCGGCGGCGAGGTCATGTTCGTGCGGCGCGATGATGGGACCCAGTTTCTCGCTTTCGACCCGTGCCTTGATGAATTCGGCCCTCGATGGCTTTTCGAAACCCGGCACGATGGCTGATGTGACCAATTCCATTTGACCGGCATGGCCGGCGTGAAGGGGGGAGAAAACAGTCTTCATAAATTCCTCTCGAAGTGCGAAATCAGTCAAGATTCAAGATTGAGATAAGGGCTCACCAGAGCGAGCCACATTCTTTCCACATCGTCCTCGATGAGGTCGTATGTCTTGCGGTCTCTTTTCAGCCCGACAAGCCGGCAGGCGTGCCCGACGTCCATCATCAGCACGCCGAGCCGGCTGGCGATCTTGTCTTCAAGCGCCGGGTTCACATGCTGCAGCCATGCGGCGTAGAGCGCGATGATCTGCTCGTCATATTCGTTCTGGATCGGCCTGAGGTCGGCGTTGCCTGAAATGGCCTCGATCACCGGCATCAGGCTGGCGTTTTCGAGGTAGAGTCTGGACGTGTCGATGAAGAGCTTGCGCACTTCCTGCCGAAACTCTTCACGGTTGGTGGGCGGGGCGACCTTGATACGCTTGGCGATCACCTCGGGAAAGGATGACAGCCAGCGCCGGGCGAGGTCCAGAAGAATGGCTTCCTTGTTGGGAAAGTATTGGTAGATCGAACCAACCGACAAGCCTGCGCGCTGCGCAATGGCGAGCGTCGTCGGCGTTTTGGTTCCTTGCTCCCGCGTCAAGACCAGCGCTGCGTCGAGAATCCGGTCGACCACCTTGCTGGAGCGTTGTTGCCGCGGCTGTTTGCGCGGTTCGAGCGCTATCCTGGTTTTGCGGTCGAGACTGCGCTTCACCGTCCGATGTCCTCGTTCCCCGCCCGGTCTCAACATGGTGGGAGCTTGCTGTCCACGATACATTCCAGATTCGGTATGTTGACAAACGCGAATAATCAGTCGCATTCTTTATCCACGCTGCCTCTTGGGATGACAAGGGGAATTTCCAAGACAGCGCGCTGGCATTCCTTTTCGTCCCATGGCGCCGCTCCGGTGGAGTGGCAGGTCGTTGGCCAAGAGGTTGTCGGTCTCAGTCAGTCGTCAAAAGCGCGGAGTCGCGATGTCTGTCACAGGTGCAGGTCACAATGCGGATCTGATCGTCATCAATGGTCGTGTACTGACCATCGACGACGACAATCCCACCGCCGAGGCCGTCGCCGTCAAGGACGGCGCAATCATCGCCATCGGCAGCCGCGCCTCCATCGAAGAGTTCAAGGGACCGGCCACCAAGGTAATCGACGCCAAGGGCGGCTCCGTCCTGCCGGGTTTCATCGAAGCCCACATGCATCTGTTTTCGGGCGGGGCTGAACTTGCCCACCTTCAACTCACCGGTATCCATGGCTTCGAGGCGCTGCAGAAGGCGATCCGCGACTATGCGCCTACCCGGCCCGACGCGAAGATGCTGGTCGGCCAAGGCGTCGACTACACCGTGCTCGGCAGCGAGCGCGTGACGCGCCATCACCTCGACGCCATTTTGCCCGATCGTCCGTTCTGCATGGCGGCGCCCGACCATCACACCATGTGGGCCAACACCCAGGCGTTGGAAATGGCCGGCATCCTGCAGGGGCGCACGCTCGGCCCTGGCAATGAGATTGTCATGGGTGACGATGGACTGGCCGCCGGCGAATTGCGCGAAGGCGAGGCCTTTGGCCCGGTGCTCGACCTTGCCGGCGAAAGCCGGGTGCGGCTGGGGCTGTCGACCGGCGGCGAGCCGGACCCGATGCCGACGGCGGCCGAGCGGGACGCCGACCGCGACATCATGCGGCGCGGGCTCGCCTGGTGCGCCCGCCACGGCATCACCTCGATCCAGAACATGGACGGCAACCTCTATCAGCTTGAGCTGCTGGCCGAGATCGAAGCCGAGGAAGGCTTGCCCTGCCGCGTCAAGATCCCGTTCCACTACAAGAATTTCATGACGCTCGACATGCTCGACAAGGCATCTGATATGGCCGAAAGCTACAACAGCGAATGGCTGTCGTCGGGCATGGTCAAGGTGTTCTACGACGGGGTGCTCGACTCCTGGACAGCTGTCATGGTCGAGCCATACGCCGACCGGCCCGACTGGGTGGGCGAGCCGCTGTTCACGCCGCAACAATTCATCGATCTGGCCGTCGCGGCCGACAGGCGCGGGCTGCAGATCGCCGTGCACTCGATCGGCGACGGCGCGGTGCGCGCGGTGCTGGACGGTTATGAGGCGGCGCAGAAGGCGAACGGCAAGCGCGACAGCCGTCACCGGGTCGAGCACATCGAGGTCACCACCACATCGGATGTGCCGCGTTTCGCAGAACTCGGCGTCATTGCTTCCATGCAACCGCCGCATCCGCCCGGCGCCATGGATTTTCCGCTGGAGCCGACGGTGTCGCGCATCGGGCCGGCACGCTGGCCGCTGAGCTATGCCTGGCGGACCTTGAAGGATGCCGGCGCGCATGTCGTCTTCGCATCCGATTGGCCGGTGTCGCCGATCGATCCGATCCTGGGCATTCAGGCGGCAGTGTTGCGCAAACCATGGGCAGAAAGCGACCCGGACCAGAGTTTCTCGCTGCATGAAGCGATCGCCGGTTACACGATCGAGGGCGCCTACGCCGAATTCGCCGAGCACCGCAAGGGTACGCTGAGATCGGGCTACATGGCCGATCTGGTGGTTTTGTCGATGGATATCGAGAACACCGCCCCGGCCGATCTGCACAAGGTGCGGCCGGTGACGACGATTTGCGGCGGCAAGATCACCTATCAGGCCTGACTATGGCATGGGGCTTGCAGGCCTCAATGACTGACTGAACTGTGACCCAATGCCGGGCTTGCCAACCCACCGGCCATGTGGTCACATCGAACAGGGGAAGAGCTCCGCCAGCAAGAGCGGGGTCAACAGTGAGGCGTAATCGTGCCGGACAAACCGGATCGGAATGCGATTGAAGTAGTAAACGTCAGCAAAATTTTCGGATCAGGTGAGGGGCAGGTGGCTGCCCTCGACACGGTCTCGGTATCTATCCGCGAGAACGAATTCTTCACGTTGCTGGGGCCATCCGGCTGCGGCAAGACGACGTTGCTCAGGCTGATCGCCGGCTTCGATTTTCCAACCGCCGGTGAAATCCTGCTCTACGGCCAGGACATCGCGCCGCTGCCACCCTTCAAACGGCCGGTCAACACCGTTTTCCAATCCTATGCGCTGTTCCCGCACATGACGGTCGCCGACAATATCGGCTTTGGCCTGGAAATGCTGGGTAAGCCGAAGGCCGAGATCAAGGCGCGCGTCGCCGAGATGCTGAAGCTGGTCAAGATGGAGGCACTCGCCGGTCGTCGCACCAGCCAGATCTCCGGCGGCCAGCAGCAGCGCGTGGCCTTGGCCCGCGCCTTGGCACCGCAGCCGAAGGTGCTTTTGCTCGACGAGCCACTGTCGGCGCTCGACTACAAGCTGCGCAAGGAGATGCAGATCGAGTTGAAGCGGCTGCAGCACGAGACCGGCATCACCTTCATCTTCGTCACCCACGACCAGGAAGAAGCGCTGACCATGTCCGACCGCATCGCGGTCATGTCATCGGGCAAGATCCTCCAGGTCGGTTCGCCCTGGGATATCTACGACAAGCCGGCCGAACGCTTCGTCGCCGACTTTATCGGTGAAACCAACTTCCTGACGGCCGCCATCAGCGAGATGGCCAACGGCAAGGCGCGCGCCACGCTCAAGTCCGGTGCGACCATCGAGGCGACCGTGGCCCAGGGTTTCCAGCCCAAGCCCAATGCCACGGTCGTGGTTCGGCCTGAACACGCCAAGCTGACCAAGGCCAAGGGCGAACTGTCGGGGAGGGTCGATAATATCGTCTATTTCGGTACCGACACCCACATCCATGTTCATCTCGACAGCGGCGAACTCTTCACCGTACGCCAGCAGAACACGCGCAGCGCGGGCTGCGGTTTCGAGAAGGGCGACGCGGTCGGGATCCTCATCGGCAGCGATGCCGCCCAGGTCCTGAAGGACTGACGATGGCGACCGCGGAAGAAGTCGCCAAGGCAGCGGAGCGGCGCGATGTCCGTGACCGCTGGCTTTTGTCAGCACCAGCGCTGCTGGTCATTTTCCTCGCCGCGACCGGCCCTTTGCTGATCGTGCTCGTGTACTCGTTCCTGACGCCAGGCTCCTATGGCGACGTGAAGTGGCAGTTCTCGCCGGAAGCCTGGATAGCGGTGTTTCTGGAACGCGATATCTTCGACGACACGCTTTCGATCGCCGCCGCCCACGTCACCATCTTCCTGCGCTCGATCAAGCTCTCGGTGGTGACGACGATCGCCACCTTGGTGCTTGGTTTCCCGACCGCCTATTTCATGGCGACGCGCAGCGAAAAGACCCGCGATCTCTGGCTGTTCCTGATCACCATTCCGTTCTGGACCAACCTTTTGATCCGCACCTTCGCAGTGCTGCAGATCATCCGCAACGAAGGCATCATCAACACAATGCTGCTCAAGCTCGGCATCATCTCGGCGCCGATCCAGATCCTCTACACCGACACGGCGATCCTGATCGGCATGGCCTATGTCTACCTGCCGCTGATGGTGCTGCCGATCTACGCCAGCATGGAAAAGCTGGATTTCCGGCTGGTCGAGGCGGGCTACGACCTTTACGCCACGCGCTTCCAGGTGCTGCGGCGGATTATCTTTCCGATGGTCAAGCCGGGCGTCATCGCCGGCTCCATCCTGGTCTTCATTCCAGCGCTTGGCGCCTATGTGACACCGAGCGTGCTTGGCGGCGGCAAGAACATGATGCTGTCCAACCTGATCGAATTGCAGTTCGGGCAGGGCCGCAACTGGCCACTCGGCTCGGCGCTGTCGATCGCCGTCATGATCATCGTCATGGTGGCGCTGCTTGCCTATGTGCGCAATGCCGGCAAGTCGGGGGTGCGTCATGGCTAAGAACTTTTCCATCAAGCACCAGCCAGGATTCAGCGCGATCGCCGCGACCTGCTTTATCGTGCTGTATCTGCCGATCATTGTGCTGGTCATCTATGCCTTCAACGCGGCGAGCTCGACCTCCGAATGGGGCGGCTTTTCGCTGAAATGGTTCCAGTCGGCATGGCAGAACACGCAGGTCGTCGATGCCACGCTGCGTTCCTTCCAGATCGGTTCCATCGCGGCGGTGCTCTCCACGATCTTTGCCACCATGGCGGCGCTCGCCACCACCCGCACCGCGTCCTATCCCGGCCTCACCTTCAAGTATGCGGCGATCAACCAGCCGCTGATGGTGCCCGAGATCGTCACCGGCGTGGCGCTGCTGATCTTCTTCTCGCGCATCAAGATCTTCACCGGCTATTCCGGCATCGGCTATCTGGTCGCCGCGCACACGGCGTTCTGCATTCCCTTTGCCTATTTGCCGATCCGGGCGCGGCTTGAGAATATGGACCTGACGCTGGAGCGTGCCGCAGCCGACCTCTACGCGACGCCCTGGAAGACGTTCCGGCGCATCACGCTGCCGCTCCTGTGGCCCGGCATCCTGGCCGGGCTGATGCTGGCCTTCGTCATCTCGCTCGACGACGTCGTCATCACCGAGTTCGTCAAATCGGGCGGCCAGGACACGCTGCCCACCTACATGCTCGGCCAGATCCGCCGCGGCATCACACCCGAGATCAACGCGATATCGACCGCCTTCCTGCTGCTCTCGGTTGCCATCGTCACGTTGTTTTTCTTCGTCAGCAGGAAACGAGACTGAACCGAAAAATGGGAGTTAAAACCATGAACTGGAAGACAACAGCAACCGCCATGGGGTTGGCGTTGCTCGCCTCGACGGGCCTGGCCCGCGCCGACGGCGTGCTCAACATCTACAATTGGGGCAACTACACCAGCCCCGACGTGATCAAGAAGTTCGAAGCCAAATACAACGTCAAGGTGACCATCACCGATTACGATTCCAACGACACCGCGCTGGCCAAGGTTCGCCAGGGCGGCACCGGCTTCGACATCGCGGTGCCGTCGCAGACCTATGTGCCGATCTGGATCAAGGAAGGTCTCCTGCTCGAGACCGATCCGGGCAAGATGGAGAACTTCAAGAACGTCGCGCCGGAATGGGCCAATCCCGAGTTCGATCCGGGCCGCAAATATTCGGTGCCGTGGGCCTGGGGCACGATCGGCGTCGTCGTCAACACCGATGCCTACAAGGGTCCGGCCGACAGCTGGGGCATCGTCTTCAACACGCCAGACGAGCTAAAGGGCAAGGTCAACGTCGTTCCGGAGATGGGCGACGTCATCTTCGCGGCGATCAAATATGTCGGCGGCCAGCAGTGCACCGACGACAAGGCGGTGCTGAAGAAGGTGCGCGACCTTCTGGTGGCGGCCAAGCCGAACTGGATCGCGATGGAATACAACACCATCGAGAAGATGGGCGCCGGCGATTTCAAGGCGACCAGCGACTGGAACGGCTCGGCGCTGCGCCAGCGGCTGGCCAATCCGGCTATCCACTACAACTATCCGAAGGAAGGCTTCGGCCTGTGGAGCGACAACGTCGTCGTTCTGAAGGAAGCCAAGAACGTCGACAATGCCAAGCTGTTCCAGAACTTCATCATGGATCCGGAAAACGCGGCGGGCCTCTCGGCCTTCCACCGCTATGCCAACGCCATCACCGGCTCGGACAAATACATGCCGGCGGACATGAAGGATGCGCCGGAAGTCGTCATTCCGGCCGATGCCAAGCCGAAAGGCGAATTCCAGAAGATGTGCCCGCCGGAAACGCAGGAACTCTACACCAAGATCTGGACCGAACTGCAGAAGTAATCGCTGCATGAGAGACCCGGCGGCACATGCCGCCGGGTCTTTTCTTTTCCGGGAATGGCCTTTCATGGACTCCTATCGCAACAGCGATCCGCGGCCGCCGATCATGCAGGGCTCGCCGCCCGCCATGGTGCCGCCGAAGCTCGACTGGGACCGGCCGCCATGGAACCGCTGGGCGTTCCAGCACATCCGTGAAATTCTGCCGACCGCCGAAGTCTGGCGCGGCAACGGCCATCGCCGCCGTCTCGAACGCGCCGAGGTCGATCTTGACGGGCTGGCGGTCGAGGACAGCGAGGGCAAGCCGACGACACTCGCCGGGCTGCTCGACGAGACCTATACGGACGGTTTTCTGGTGCTCAAGGACGGCAAGATAGCCTATGAGCGCTATTTCAACGGCATGGGTGAGCGCACGCTGCACCTGTCGCAGTCGATGGCCAAGTCCGTCACCGGTTCGGTATTCGGCATACTGGTCGGGCGCCGCCTGATCGATCCGGCCAGGCCGGTCACGGATTATTTGCCGGAGCTCGGCGCCACCGGCTGGGCCGGCGCCAATGTGCAGCATGTGCTCGACATGACGAGCGGCGTGTTTTCTCCGAGGAATATACCGACCGCTATTCCGACATCGGCCAGGTCGATGTCGCCACCGGCTGGAAGCCGGTGCCGCCGGGCAGCGATCCGGATTTTCGCTGGCCCTCGCACATGTTCGAGCTGATCCTGGGCTTGAAGGACACGATCCGCCCGCACGGGGCTCAATTCGAATACCGCTCGATCGAGACCGATGTGCTCGCCTTCATCATGGAGCGGGTGACAGGCAAACGGCTGCCGCAGCTGGTTTCGGAAGAGCTCTGGCAAAAGCTCGGCGCCGACGAAAGCGCCTGCTTCACCGTCGACAGCGCCGGCTATGCGGTGGCCGATGGCGGCTTCAATGCAACGTTGCGCGATTATGGCCGCTTCGGCCAATTGATCCTCGACAATGGTGGCGGCGTCGTGCCGGCCGGCTGGGTCGAGGACACGCGCAACGGCAGGCATGGGCCGGACTTCAGCCCCAGCCTGCCGGAGGGCAGCTATCGCAACCAGTTCTGGATCGAGGACCCGCGCTCGCGCGCACTGATGTGCCGCGGCGTGTTCGGTCAGATGATCCATATCGACTGGAACACCGGAATGGTCGTGGTGAAGCTTTCGACCTGGCCGGATTTCGCCAATGGTGCCTATTCCATAGCGACGCTGAAAGCCGTGCACGCTATCGCCACGGCACTTCGCTGAGCCTCCACAAAGAAGAAACGACCCGGAAGGAAACGCCATGACCGGCAAAACCGTGTTCGAAACCCGCTATGGCTTCCGGCGCAACCAGGTCGTGCTCGCCAATTGGCGCGAGAACCCGTTCAACCGGTGGTCGTTCCAGAATCTCGGCGAACTGGTGCCGACCGCCCGGGTGGCGGCGACGTCGGGCGTTGTCGAAACCCCCGTGCGCGATATGGGCGGCCTGCTCGGCGAGAAGGTCACGATCGCCGGCACACCGGAGACGGTGGCTGATTTTCTCGCACGTTCGAGCACCGACGCACTGACGGTGATGAAAGGCGGCAGGATCGTCGGCGACTGGTTCGCGCCGCATATGGATTTCGGCGCCCGCCACATCATCTTTTCGATCAGCAAGTCGCTGACCGCCATCATTGCCGGCATACTAGAAGGCGAGGGGATGTTCGACCCGGAAGCGCCGGTGACGGCCTACATCCCCGAAGCCGCCGGCTCGGCCTATGGCGATGCGAGCGTGCGGCATGTGCTCGATATGAGCGTCAGTCTCGATTTCGAGGAAGCCTATCTCGATCCGGAAAGTGCTTTCGCCCGCTATCGCCGTGCCACGCTGTGGAATCCGGGCGGCGGCACGGAGAGCCTGCGCGAATTCATCCTGACCCTGCAACGCCTTGCAGAGCCGCATGGCCAGACCTTCCGCTACCGCTCGCCGAATTCCGACCTGCTCGGCCTGCTGCTCGAGCGTGCGTCGGGCCAGCGGTTCACCGACCTGATGCGCGAGAAGCTGTGGCTGCCGCTCGGCGCTGTCAGCGAAGCCTCGATCGGCGTCGACATGGAAGGCACGGCGCGCACGGCCGGCGGCATTTCGGTGACGCCGCGCGACCTGGCGCGTGTCGGCGAGATGATGCGGCAAGGTGGCATGGCCAATGGCCGCCGCATCGTACCGGAAGCCTGGGTGCGCGACACGACCAGCACTGGCGGCAGTGCGGACGCCTGGCAGCGCGGCGCGATGCTGCCACTGTTTCCCAAGGGCCGTTACCGGAACAAATGGTACCAGACTGGACACGAGAACGGCGCCTATTGCGGCATCGGTATTCATGGCCAGTGGCTGTATGTCGATCCCAGGACCGAAGTGGTGATCGCCAAGATGTCGTCGCAGCCGGAGCCTGTCGACGATCCGCTCGATATCGAGATCGTCGCGTTCTTCGAGGCGCTGAGCCGGCTGATCTAGGCGCGCCGCGATCGCCACATTGGCGCACGCTTTCCTGTGGACCGCCGGGCTGATCGAAGCGCGGCGGTTGGCGGGCCGGACGTCTGCGCCTATGGTCGCCGCTCTTTGGATGAGAGCAGGAACGACATGGCATCCGACATCAAGCGCATTGCAGCCATCATCGCGGCCGAGATCAGCGCGCGGCCCGAACAGGCGGCCGCGGCGATCGAACTGCTCGATGAGGGCGCGACAGTGCCGTTCGTGGCGCGCTACCGCAAGGAAGTCACCGGCGGGCTCGACGACACGCAATTGCGCGATCTTGCCGAACGCCTTGCCTATCTGCGCGAGCTCGACGCGCGCCGCGACACCATCCTTGGCTCGATCCGCGAACAGGGCAAGCTGACCGAGGAGCTTGAAGGCAAGATCATCGCCGCCACCACCAAGGCGGAGCTTGAGGACATCTACCTGCCCTACAAGCCCAAACGCCGGACCAAGGCCGAGATCGCCAGGGAGCGCGGGCTGGGGCCGCTGGCCGAAGCCATCTTGGCGAACCGCTCATTGGTGCCTGCCGAACTGGCGCTGGCCTATGTCAACGAAGAGGTGGCCGATACCAAGGCGGCGCTCGAGGGCGCGCGCGACATCCTGTCGGAACAATTCGCCGAGAATGCCGATCTGGTCGGCAAATTGCGCAGCTACATGAAGGAGCGCGCCTTCATGCGCGCCAGGGTGGTCGACGGCAAGCAGGAGGCCGGCGCGAAATTCTCCGATTATTTCGACCATGTCGAGCGTTGGGCAAATGTGCCGAGCCATCGCGCGCTGGCGATGCTGCGCGGCCGCAACGAGGAAGTGCTGTCGCTCGACATCGAGGTCGATGCCGATGACACCTCACCGGTGAAGCCGGTCGAGCGGATGATCGCCAATGCCTATGCCATCGGCGGCAGCCTTCCGGGTGACAGATGGCTGATGGAGGTGGCGGGCTGGACCTGGCGTATAAAACTGTCGCTGCACCTGACGCTCGATTTGATGCGCGATCTGCGCGAGCGGGCGGAGGAGGAAGCGATCCACGTCTTTGCCCGCAACCTCAAGGATCTACTGCTGGCCGCTCCCGCCGGCTCGCGCGCCACGATGGGGCTCGACCCCGGCATCCGCACCGGCGTCAAGGTGGCGGTGGTCGACGGCACTGGCAAGGTGCTGACAACGACGACGGTCTATCCATTTCCGCCCAGAAACGATGTGCGTGGCACGCAGGCGGAACTCGCCAAGCTCATCCGCCTGCACAAGGTCGAGCTGATTTCGATCGGCAACGGCACCGGCAGCCGCGAGACCGAAAAGCTGGTGGCCGACATGCTGTCCGACATGCCGGCGGACGCTGGCCCCAAGCCACTGAAAGTGATCGTCAGCGAGGCCGGCGCCTCTGTCTATTCGGCATCGGCAACGGCGGCGGCGGAATTCCCCGGTCTCGATGTGTCGTTGCGCGGCGCCGTGTCGATCGCCCGGCGGCTGCAGGATCCGCTGGCCGAACTGGTCAAGATCGAGCCCAAATCGATCGGCGTCGGCCAGTACCAGCACGATGTCGACCAGTACCGGCTCGGCCGCTCGCTGGAAGCGGTGGTCGAGGACGCGGTCAATGCCGTCGGCGTCGATCTCAACACTGCCTCGGCGCCGCTTTTGGCGCGCGTTTCAGGTCTGGGCGCATCGCTGGCCGACGCGATCGTTGCGCATCGCGATGCGACCGGGCCCTTCGCCAGCCGGAAGGACCTGCTCAAGGTGCCGCGGCTCGGACCTCGGGCCTTCGAACAATCCGCCGGCTTCCTGCGCATTGCCAATGGCAGCGAGCCGCTCGACGCCTCGTCGGTGCATCCGGAGGCCTATGGCGTGGCGAAGAAGATCGTCGCTGCCTGCGGGCGCGATGTGCGGTCGTTGATGGGCGATAGTGCCGCGCTCAAGGCACTCGACCCACGCGTCTTCGTCGACGAGCGTTTCGGCTTGCCGACGGTGCGCGATATCCTGGCGGAGCTGGAAAAGCCCGGCCGCGACCCGCGCCCAGGCTTCAAGACGGCGACCTTCGCCGACGGCATCGACGACATCAAGGATCTGAAGCCCGGCATGCTGCTGGAAGGCACGGTCACCAACGTGGCCGCCTTCGGCGCCTTCGTCGATATCGGCGTGCATCAGGACGGGCTGGTGCATGTCTCGCAGCTGGCCGATCGGTTCATCAAGGATGCGCATGAGGTGGTGAAGGCCGGCGACGTGGTGAAGGTGCGCGTCGTCGATGTCGACATCAAGCGCAAGCGCATCGCGCTTTCCATGCGCAAGGATAGCGGCGAGGGTGGTGCTCCGCGCAGCGGACCGCGCGACAATGGTGGCGGCAGGCCGGCACCACGTTCGCCGGCACCCCAGCAACGCCAGCCGGAGCGGCCGGCGCAACAGGGAGCGTTCGGTGCTGCTTTGGCGGATGCGCTGAAGCGAAAGTAGCTATTCTGCGACGAGCCCTATGAGTGTTCCAGCCCAACGAGACAGGGAGGCGTGGAGTTCAAGAGCCATTGAGTGGCTGTCCTCCCTCAAGAATAGTTGGGATGTCGCGGGCACCATGCAAGACGCGCTCGACACGCACCTCATCGCCGTCGGTGGTGTAGAAAATAACATAGCGATGAAATGCAAAGGAGCGCAGGCCGGGCCATAGGGTCGGGCGGGGGACGCCGCCATGCGGCACGTCTGCAATGCGGCTACAGCGTTCCCTGAGCGCGGCAATGAAGCGCCGACCCGCAGCCGGATTTTCAGCATGGATGTAGTCGCTGATCTCTTCGACGTCCTGCGCGGCGGCTGGCGCAAATATGACCGCCATAGTTCACGGCTTTCCGCCGCGGTATTTTGCTTCCAGCCGCTGAAATACCTCTTCGGCAGGGATACCTGGGCCGCTTTCCACGCCTTTGCGGATATCCGCGCGCAACGCAGCAAGCTTTGCCTTGCGCTGTTCTTCGCGCTCTTCCAGCAGGCGCAGGCTATCGCGCATAACCTCACTGGCGCTGGCATAGCGGCCGCTTTCCACCAACTCGCGAACGAATGTCTCATAGCGGGTGCCGATGCTGTAGCTTGCAGGCATGGTCTCTCCTTTCGCTTTATCCAATATTATCAATTTTTGATAAACCGGCCAAGTCAAATTTGACGTGCGACCTGACCCAGCAGCCAGTCGCGAAAACTGGCGACCGGCGGATGGCCGCGCTTGTCGTGCGGGACGACGAGATAGTAGGCACTGCGGCTTTGCATGGGCTGGCCTGGCGCCGGCACCAGCTGGCCGCGCTGCAATTCGCCTGCAATAAGGATCAACGGCAGCAGCGCCACACCGAGCCCCGCCATGCAGGCCTGGGCGGCGGTGCCGAACTGTTCGAACTGCATGCCGGGTCCGGTCGGCGCGCTCAGGCCCTGATGCTCGAACCATTCGGTCCAGGCGCCAGGACGCGTCGCCATGTGCAGCAGCGGCAGGCGGCCGATATCGGCCGGTGAGGCGATGGCGCGGCCGGCGAGGAATTCGGGCGACACGACCGGCGCCACGGTTTCGCGCACCAACAGTGTCGAGTCGGCCTCCGGCCAGTCCGGCAGGCCGTAGTGGATGGCGGCATCCAGCCTCTCCCTGGCGAAGTCGAAGCGGCCGACGCGGGTGACGAAGTTGATGGTGATATCGGGATTGTTTTCGACGAAATCGGGGATCATCGGCATCAGCCAGCGCGTGCCGAAGGTCGGCAAAATGGCAAGGTTCAGCATGCCACTATGCCGATTGCTCATCAATCCAAGGGCTGCGTCACGCAATTGCCCAAGTGCTGAACGAACCGCCTCGGCGTAGATCTCGCCCGATGCCGACAGCCTGACATTGCGGCTGTCGCGTTCGAACAGCCGGCGGCCGAACTGATCTTCCAGTAACCTGATCTGGCGGCTGACCGCGCCCTGGGTCAGATCGAGCTCCTGGGCGGCGGCGGTGAAACTGCCGAGCCGGGCTACAGCCTCGAAGGCGGCAAGGGCGCTGATGTTGGGCAAAAGGCGGCGCTGGACACTCATGATCCATTCCTAATGCTCATTGATCAGTGAATCAATTTCGTTTGATTTTTTCGAGGCACAGGCCGATAGAACGGGCCAACATTTTGCTTCATGCGTGTCATCGTTTTGAGCGACATGCATTGGTTTGGGAGAACGTCATGGCCGCCGACAAGAACGCATTCGTCTGGGAAGACCCGTTCCTGATCGAGGGCCAGCTTTCGGAAGACGAGCGCATGGTGCGCGACGGGGCGGCCGCCTTCGCCGCCGACAGACTGGCGCCGCGGATCGAGGACGCCTACCTCAACGAGACCTTCGACACCGCGATCTTCCGTGAAATGGGCGAGGCCGGCCTGCTCGGCATCAACATCCCTGAAGAATTCGGCGGGCTTGGCGCGAACTACGTCACCTATGGGCTGGTCGCACGCGAAGTAGAGCGCGTCGATTCCGGCTATCGGTCGATGATGTCAGTGCAGTCGTCGCTGGTGATGTATCCGATCTATGCCTATGGCTCGGACGAACAGCGCAAGAAGTACCTGCCCAAGCTCGCCAGCGGCGAGTGGATCGGCTGTTTCGGCCTGACCGAGCCGGATGCAGGCTCCGACCCGGGCGGTATGAAGACGCGCGCCGAGAGGACCGCCAACGGCTACAAGCTGTCCGGTTCGAAGATGTGGATTTCCAACGCGCCCGTCGCCGATGTGTTCGTCGTCTGGGCGAAGCTGAAGGGCGAGAACGGCAAGGACGAGATCCGTGGATTCGTGCTGGAAAAGGGCATGAAAGGGCTTTCGGCGCCGAAGATCGGCGGCAAGCTGTCGCTGCGGGCGTCGATCACCGGCGAAGTGGTGATGGAAGGCGTCGAGGTCGGCGAGGACGCGCTGCTGCCCAACGCAAAGGGCCTTGGCGGACCGTTCGGATGCCTCAACCGGGCTCGCTTCGGCATTTCCTGGGGCTCGATGGGCGCCGCCGAGGATTGCTGGCACCGCGCCCGCCAATACGGTCTCGACCGCAAGCAGTTCGGCAAGCCGCTGGCCGGCACGCAGCTCTACCAGAAGAAGCTTGCCGACATGCAGACCGAAATTGCGTTGGGATTGCAGGCGTCCTTGCGCGTCGGGCGGCTGCTGGATGAAGGCAAGATGGCGCCGGAAATGATCTCGATCGTCAAGCGCAACAATTGCGGCAAGGCGCTGGACATCGCCCGCCAGGCCCGCGACATGCATGGCGGCAACGGCATCCAGATCGGCTACCACGTCATGCGCCACGCGCAGAACCTGGAGACGGTCAACACCTATGAAGGCACGCATGACGTGCATGCGCTGATCCTGGGAAGGGCGCAGACGGGGTTGCAGGCATTTTTCTGAGCCGGTAACCGTTGCTTAAATTAGGTGCACCGCAACATCTCTGCTTGGAGAATGGCCGCCAGATGTGTCAGGGTTCAGCGAAATCGTTTGAAACGCTGAATTCCGGGGCCCCATGGCAATTCTGGCAGCCGTCTACCACCTGACCCATTACAAATACGACCGGCCGGTGGTTCTCGGGCCCCAGATCATCCGGCTGCAGCCGGCGCCGCATTCCCGTACCAAGGTGCTGAGCCATTCGCTCAAGGTCGAGCCGGCGAACCACTTCGTCAATCTGCAGCAGGATCCTTACGGCAATTTCCTCGCCCGCTTCGTCTTTCCGGAGCCGGTGACGGAGTTGAAGATCGAGGTTGACCTCGTCGCCGACATGACGGTCTACAATCCGTTCGATTTCTTCGTCGAGCCGTCGGCCGAGGCGTTTCCGTTCGAGTATCCGGAAGAGATACGCGACGATCTCGCCATCTATCGCACTCCGGAGCCGGCGGGACCGCTGCTGTCGGCGCTGCTGAAGACCATCGATCGCAGCGCTGCCAACACCGTCAATTTCCTGGTCGATCTCAACGCGCGGCTGCAGCGCGAGATCGCCTATATCGTGCGCATGGAAACCGGTGTGTTCTCGCCGGAAGAGACCTTGGCCGCGAAAAAGGGATCGTGCCGGGATTCGAGCTGGCTGCTGGTGCAGATCCTGCGCAATCTAGGCATCGCGGCGCGCTTCGTTTCCGGCTATCTGGTCCAGTTGAAGCCCGATCTGGTGGCGCTGGACGGTCCAGCCGGAACCGCCGTCGACTTCACCGATCTGCATGCGTGGTGCGAGGTCTATCTTCCCGGCGCCGGCTGGATCGGCTTCGATCCGACCTCGGGCCTGCTCACCGGCGAGAGCCATGTGCCGCTGGCCGCCACGCCGCATTTCCGCAACGCGGCCCCGATTTCCGGCATGGCGAGCTTCGCCAATGTCGAATTCGGCTTCGAGATGCGGGTCGACCGCATCGCCGAACATCCGCGCATCACCAAGCCATTTTCGGACGAAAGCTGGCAGGCGCTCGACGCTCTGGGCAACAAGGTCGATAAAGCACTTGCCGCCGGGGACGTGCGGCTCACCATGGGCGGCGAGCCGACTTTCGTGTCGATCGACGATTTCGAGTCGGCCGAATGGAACACCGCCGCCGTCGGTCCCACCAAGCGCGAAAAGGCCGACGAACTGATCCGTAAACTGCGCGAGCGCTTTGCGCCGGGCGGCTTTCTCCATTACGGCCAGGGCAAATGGTATCCGGGCGAAAGCCTGCCGCGCTGGACCTTTTCGCTCTACTGGCGTGCCGACGGCCAGCCGGTGTGGAGCGATCCGTCGCTGATCGCACGCGAAAAGAGCGAGGCCGATATCGGCCCGAAGCAGGCCGAAAGCCTGCTCACCGCGATTGCCGGCGAGCTCGGCATCGACAAAGCCATGGTCAGCGAAGCCTATGAGGATCCGGCCGAATGGCTGCTCAAGGAAGGCAAGCTGCCCGACAATGTCGATCCGTCCAACTCCAGGCTGGAGGATCCGGAAGAACGCAGCCGCATGGCGAAAGTGTTCGAGCGCGGGCTGACCAAACCGTCCGGCTATGTGCTCCCCGTCCAGCGCTGGAACAGCCAGGCATCGGATCCGCGCTGGCGTTCGGAAAAATGGAAGACGCGGCGTGGCCGGCTGTTCCTGGTGCCAGGCGATTCACCGGTCGGCTACCGGCTGCCGCTCGGCACGTTGCCCTATGTGCCGCCGGAGCAATTCCCTTATATCGTGCCGGTCGATCCGTCACTGCCACGCGGCCCGCTGCCCGCGCGTGAAGCCATACTGGCCGGACCGGCTCCAGCCGAACTGGAAGGCGCCGACGAGATGGCGCGCCGCCAGCAGGCGGCATCGTTCACCGCTGCGACCGGCCAGCAGGAGCGGGTCGAGCAGGAGATCACCGAGATCGGCGGCGCGGTGCGCACCGCACTTTCGGTCGAACCGCGCGATGGCCGGCTTTGCGTGTTCATGCCGCCGGTCGAGGCGCTGGAAGACTATCTCGAACTGGTCGCGGCGGCCGAGAACGCGGCGAAGGCGATAGGCCTTCCCGTGCACATCGAAGGCTATGGCCCGCCGCACGATCCGCGCCTCAACGTCATCCGCGTCGCGCCTGACCCAGGCGTCATCGAGGTCAACATCCATCCTGCTTCCAACTGGCAGGATTGCGTGGCGACGACGACGGCGATCTACGAGGAGGCGCGGCAGACACGGCTTGGCGCAGACAAGTTCATGATCGATGGCCGCCACACCGGCACCGGCGGCGGCAACCATGTCGTGGTCGGCGGTGCGACACCCAATGACAGCCCGTTCCTGCGAAGGCCGGACCTGCTGAAGAGCCTGGTGCTGCAATGGCAGCGCCATCCGTCGCTGTCCTACCTGTTCTCCGGCCTGTTCATCGGGCCGACCAGCCAGGCGCCACGCTTCGACGAAGCGCGTCACGACTCGCTCTACGAGCTTGAGATCGCTATGGCGCAGGTGCCGCATCCAGACCAGGGCAACGCACCCTTGCCATGGCTGGTCGACCGGCTGTTCCGCAATTTGTTGACCGACGTCACCGGGAATACGCATCGTTCGGAAATCTGCATCGACAAGCTGTTCTCGCCCGACGGACCGACCGGCCGGCTGGGGCTGGTCGAATTCCGCGGCTTCGAGATGCCGCCCAATGCGCGCATGAGCCTCGCGCAGCAACTTTTGGTCCGCGCTATCATTGCCCGTGCCTGGAAGAGCCCGCTCGACGGCCGTTTCGTGCGTTGGGGCACATCGCTGCATGACCGCTTCATGCTGCCGCATCATGTCTGGGCCGATTTTCTCGACGTGCTCGACGACCTCAAGCTCAACGGTTTTGAGTTCCGTCCCGAATGGTTCGATGCCCAGCTCGAATTCCGCTTTCCGTTCTGCGGCGAGGTTCAGCATGCCGGCATCAAGCTGGAACTGCGCCAGGCGCTGGAGCCGTGGCATGTCATGGGCGAGCAAGGCGCGATCGGCGGCACCGTGCGCTTCGTCGATTCCTCGGTCGAACGGCTGCAGGTCAAGACCGAAGGGCTGAACCCGGAGCGCCACGCAGTCGTCTGCAACGGCCGCATCGTGCCGATGAAGGTCACTGACAATCGCGAAGTGGCGGTGGCAGGCGTGCGCTTCAAGGCCTGGCAGCCGGCATCGGGCCTGCACCCGGCGCTGCTGGTCAACACGCCGCTGGTCTTCGACATCTATGATCGCTGGTCGGGCCGAGCGGTCGGCGGCTGCGTCTACCATGTCGCCCATCCCGGCGGGCGCAATTACGATACCTTTCCGGTCAATGGCAACGAGGCGGAAGCTCGGCGGCTCGCCCGCTTCGAACCGCGTGGTCATACGCCATCCGCCTATGTGATCCGTGAAGAACAACCGGCGGAAGATTTCCCGATGACCCTTGACCTTCGGCGGCCGGCAAGACTCTGATCAGCGATGGCAAAGGGGAATCACAAGAGGGGACGCGGCAAGCCGCAGACCCACAGCCTGCTGGAGCACTACCAGCCCATCGACGGCGTCGTCGACGAGATGGTCGATGCATCGGGCAATCCTCGCCCGGCCTGGAAGCATTTTGTCGAGGCGCTCGAGGAACTCGGTGCTGAAAAGCTCGGCCAGCGCTTTGCCCGCGCCGACCAGTATCTGCGCGATGCCGGCGTTTATTACCGCGTCTATGATAAGGCCGGCGCCAATGAACGCGAATGGCCGCTGGCGCATGTCCCGGTTCTCATCGAAGAGAGCGAGTGGGCGGCGATCAGCGCCGGCCTGGTGCAGCGCGCCGAACTGTTCGAGGAAACCATCGCCGATATATACGGGCCGAACCGGCTGGTCGAAAAAGGCATCCTGCCGGCGGGATTGATCGCCGCCAGCCCCGAATATTTACGGCCTGTCGTCGGCACCAAGCCGGCCGGCGGCCACTTCCTGCATTTCTGCGCCTTCGAGCTCGGCCGTGGACCTGACGGCCAGTGGTGGGTGCTTGGTGATCGCACGCAGGCGCCGTCCGGCGCCGGTTTCGCACTGGAAAACCGCGTCGCCACCACACGCGCGCTGTCCGACATCTATGGCGAGATGCATGTGCACCGCCTTGCCGGCTTTTTCCGCCGTTTTCGCGACGCGCTGATCGGCATGGCCAAGGAGACCGACGGCCGCGTCGCCATCCTCACGCCGGGGCCGCTCAACGAAACCTATTACGAACACGCCTACATCGCCCGCTACCTTGGCATCATGCTGCTCGAAGGCGAGGATTTGACCGTTTCAGGCGGCCGGCTCATGGTACGCACGGTTTCCGGCCTGATGCCGATCAGCGTGTTGTGGCGGCGGCTCGATGCCGCCTTCGCCGATCCGCTCGAACTGCGCCCGGATTCGCAGATCGGCACGCCGGGCCTGGTCGAGGCGATCCGCCAGGGCGCGGTTGCTACCGTCAATGCGCTTGGCTCCGGCCTGATGGAGACGCGTGCGCTGCTCGCCTTCCTGCCCAAGATTTCACGGGCCTTGCGGGGCGAGGAATTGCTGCTGCCAAGCGTCGCGACATGGTGGTGCGGGCAAGCAACCGAACGCGCGCATGTGCTGGCCAACATCGATCGCATGGTGATCGGGCCGGCGCTGTCGACGAGACTTGCCTTCGAGGATGACGATTCAACGAAGCTCGGCTCGGCGCTGTCGGCCGGAGAGCGGGCGGAGCTGGTGGCGCGCATCGAACGCGATGGCGGCGATTTTGTCGGCCAGGAAGCGGTGACGCTTTCGACGACGCCCGTCTATGTCGGCGGGTGGCTGGAGCCGCGGCCAGCGAGCCTGCGCGTCTACCTGGCGCGAACGCCGGAGGGCTGGACGGTGATGCCGGGCGGTTTTGCCCGCATCGGCCTGTCGCTCGACCCGACGGCGATCGCCATGCAGCGTGGCGGCCAGGCGGCGGATGTCTGGGTTGTCAGCGACAAACCGGTGGAGCGCGAGACGCTGCTGCCGCAGGAAGGCGACAGTTTCAGCCGCACCAGGCCCGGCAGCCTGCCCAGTCGCGCGGCGGAGAACCTGACCTGGCTCGGCCGCTATATCGAGCGCTCGGAAGACACGGTGCGCATCCTGCGCGCCTACCATGTGCGGCTCGCCGAAACGTCCGACCCGGACATGCCGCTGCTCGCCGACATCAGGGATTATCTCGAACCTTTCGGCATCGACGTCGAGACGGCGATCCCGTCAGGGCTGATCGGCACGCTGGATAGCGCGGTCTACAGCGCCGGGCAGATTCGCGACCGCTTCTCGCCCGACGGCTGGCTGGCGCTGAAGGACCTGTCGAAAACCATCCATCAGTTCGCAACGACGGTCGCGCCCGGCGACGACGCGACCCGGGCGATGACAGTCATCCTGCGTAAGCTCGCTGGCTTTTCCGGCCTGCTGCACGAGAACATGTACCGCTTCGCCGGCTGGCGCTTCCTCGAGATCGGCCGCCGGCTGGAGCGCGGCATCCAGATCTCCCGCACGCTGTCGCGGCTGACCAGCGCCAAGGCGCCGGACGGCGCGCTCGACATGATGCTGGAGATCGGCGACAGCGTGATGACCCATCGCCGCCAATATCCGGTGCAGGCCGGCCGGCGCACGGTGATCGACCTGCTGGCGCTCGATCCGCTTAACCCGCGCTCCATCCTGTTCCAGCTCGAAAGGCTGAAGGCCGAAATCGGCCTGTTGCCGTCGCTCGGCGGGGAGGGGCAAATGTCGCCGGCGGCGAAGGAAATCCTGCAGCTCAACACCCAGATCGCCATCAAGGAGCCTTCGGATATGACGGCAAAGGCGCTGGACGAGCTCGCCCACGAAATCGGCGGCCTCTACAACAGCCTCGCCAAAGCCTATTTCGGATAAATCATGCTCTACGATATCAGGCTTCATCTCCACTATGATTACGCTTCCGCTGCCGGCGGCGGTCGTCATCAGGTGCGCGTGCTGCCGTCGACGATATCAGGCGTGCAGCGCGTCATCGCCGCATCACTGTCCTTTGCGCCGGCGCCCAACGAGCGTTCCGACTTTTCCGATTTCTTCGGCAACAACGTCACCTCGATCGCCTTTCGCGATGCGCATGATGCGCTCGACATCAGGATGAGCGCCCGCGTGTCGGTGTCTCGGCCCGAGCCCGGGCTCGACGTGTCGCCCGATATCGCCCGGCTCAGGCAGGAGCTCGCCGCGGTGCCGTCTCTGGCACCTGATGCACCGCACCATTTCCTGACGGCCAGCACCCATGCCGGCATCGACGATGCGATCACTGCCTACGCACGCAGCAGCATCGCCGGTTCCGCCGCCAGCACGGCCATGAACCTGTGCCATCGCATTCATCGTGATTTCACCTATGACGGCGAGGCGACGACGGTGCGGACCCGGGCCAGCGATGCCTTCAGGCTGAAGCGCGGTGTCTGCCAGGACTTTTCGCATATCATGATCGCCGGCCTGCGCGGGCTCGGCATTCCCGCTGGCTATGTCAGCGGCTTCCTGCGCACCATCCCGCCGAAGGGCAAGCCCCGGCTGGAAGGCGCCGATGCCATGCATGCCTGGGTCAAGGTCTGGTGCGGGCGCGACGCAGGCTGGCAGGAATTCGATCCAACCAACGGCATGCGGGCCAGCAACGACCATATCACCGTCGGCTACGGCCGCGACTATTCGGACGTGGCGCCGATCGTCGGCGTGCTCAAGACCACGGGGGGACAGGTCGGCGAGCAGGCTGTCGATGTCATTCCGGTTGTGCTCGAGAAAGCCTGAAGGCAGGCTCGACACCGTTTTCGGACGGCGCGTGGAACCAGCGATCGGCCAGTGGCTTATCTACGGAATTCGCGTGGAGCCGACATGTTGCAGAAATCCGGAATGTCGCCCGGCCGACCGGCTGGCGAGGACGCTGTATCGCCAGATGGCGTGTTCAAAAACGGGGCACAAAGCTCGGCCGATCATGCGTCGCTTAGTTATGTCAGCGATGCCGAGCCTGGTATCCGGCGGCTGAAGACAGGCAAGGGGTTTTCCTACAAGGGACCGGACGGACGGACGGTTTCGGACGCCACCAAGGCCCGCATCGAGGCGATCGTCATTCCGCCGGCCTGGACGGATGTGTGGATTTCGCCCGACGCGGACGGCCATATCCAGGCAACCGGCAGGGACCAGCGGGGACGCAAGCAATATCGTTATCATCCGCAATGGGCCGAAGAGCGCGATGGTGCCAAATATTCGAGCCTTGTCGCATTCGCCGAGAGCCTGCCGGACCTGCGGCACAGGGTCGATAGCGATCTGCGCCGTCGTGGCTTGCCGTTCGAGCGGGTCGTCGCCGCGGTTGTCTGGCTGCTCGACAACACGATGATCCGCGTCGGCAATGCCGCCTACGCCCGCGACAACAAGAGTTTCGGGCTGACCACGTTGCGCGACCGGCATGTCGATATTGTCGGTTCAAGCTTGCGCTTTGCCTTCAAGGGCAAGTCGGGCAAGGAGTGGAAGCTGAAGCTGGCCGACCGCCGCATCGCCAGGATTGTGCGTGGCGCGCAGGACCTGCCAGGCCAGAAGCTGTTCCAGTATCTCGATGAGGACGGCGACAGGCGGCCGGTCCGCTCCGAGGACGTCAACCGCTATATCCGTGAGGCGGTCGGTGACGCCTTCAGTTCGAAGCATTTCCGCACCTGGGGCGGCACCATTCACGCCGCGTCGCTGTTTGCGCAAACGGAACTGCCGCAAAGCCAGGCGCAGCGAAACAGGGCGATGAACAGCGTCATCGACAAGGTTGCCGAACGGCTGGGCAATACGCGTGCCGTCTGCCGCAAATGCTATATCCATCCGCGGGTCTTCGAAGCGTGGTCCGAGGGCCGGTTGCTGGATGAAATGGCGCAGGCCAACAAGCGCAAACGGGCGATTGCCGGTCTCGATGACGAGGAAGCTCTCGTGCTGCGATGGCTGAAACTGGGAGAAAGCTGACCGACGCGGCCGACGGTGGCCAAATCCGTCACATCTGGATTTTTTTATCGACGTCATGTCGGGATCGGTCTTACTGTTTCGTCCTTTGACAGAGAAAAGGACCAGCCATGCTCTACGCAATCCTCTGCTATGCCTCCGAAGATGTCGTCTGCTCCTGGAGCAAGGCACAGGACGACGAGGTCATGGCCAATCTCCTCGACGTTCAGGACAAGTACGCCAAGGCTGGTCGGCTCGGCCCGGTGGCACGGCTTCTGCCGACCACGGCCGCGACGACGTTGAGGAAGGTCAAAGGCGAATCGGTCGTCATCGACGGGCCGTTCGCCGAGACCAAGGAACAGTTTCTCGGCTTCTACACGCTCGAATGCGCCGATCTCGACGAGGCGGTGGAGTTCGCCCGCGAACTTTCCGAGGTCAACCCGAGCGGCGGCTCCTATGAAATCCGGCCGGTTTCGGTCTTCAACCCAACAACGGTTTCCGCATGACCGAAATGGCCTGGATCAGCTCCGCGATCAGCGCCGCCCGCCCGCAGGCGATGGGCGCGCTGCTGCGTTATTTCCGCGATCTCGATACGGCGGAGGAAGCTTTCCAGGACGCGTGCCTCAGGGCGTTGAAGAACTGGCCGCAGAACGGGCCGCCGCGCGACCCGGCGGCCTGGCTGATCTTCGTCGGCCGCAACAGCGGCATCGATGCGGTGCGCAAGCGCGCCAAGCAGGCGCCGATGCCGGAGGAAGACCAGGTTTCCGATCTGGAAGACGCCGAGAGCGATATCGCCGAGCGGCTGGACGGGGCGCACTACCGCGACGACATATTGCGGCTGCTGTTCATCTGCTGCCATCCCGATCTGCCGGCAACGCAGCAGATCGCGGTGGCGCTGCGCATCGTCTCCGGTCTCACGGTCAAGCAGATCGCGCGCGCCTTCCTGGTTGGCGAAAGCGCCATGGAGCAGCGCATCACTCGCGCCAAGGCGCGCATTGCGGACGCCGGCGTGCCGTTCGAGACGCCTGGCGCGGTCGAGCGCTCGGAACGGCTCGCCGCCGTCGCCGCCATGGTCTACCTGGTCTTCAACGAGGGCTATTCGACCAACAGCGGCGAGGCGCCGGCGCGCGCACCGCTGTGCGAGGAGGCGATCCGGCTGGCACGGCTGTTGCTGCGGCTGTTCCAGACCGAGCCGGAGATCATGGGGCTGACGGCGCTGTTGCTTCTGCAGCATGCGCGCGCACCGGCCCGTTTCGACGAGAGCGGCGAGATCGTGCTGCTCGAAGACCAGGATCGCAGCCTGTGGAGCCGCAAGATGATCGATGAGGGGCTGGCACTGGTCGACAAGGCGCTGCGCCATCGCAAGCCCGGCCCTTACCAGGTGCAGGCGGCGATTGCCGCGCTGCATGCGCGGGCCGAAAAGGCCGAGGATACCGACTGGAACGAGATCGACCTGCTCTACCGCTTGCTGGAGCAGATGCAGCCGTCGCCGGTGGTCACGCTCAACCGGGCCGTCGCGGTCTCGAAGGTGCGTGGACCGGGGGAGGCGCTGGCCATGATCGAGCCGCTGGAAGAACGGCTTTCCGGCTATTTCCACTTTTTCGGGCTCAAGGGGGGCCTCTTGATGCAGCTCGACCGGGGCGACGAGGCGCGCGTCGCCTTCGACCGCGCCATAGCGCTTGCGAACACGGCGGCAGAGGCTGCCCATATCCGCATGCATATCGACCGGTTGATCAAGGACGGTGCGGTGCGCCCGCCGGCGAAAAAGGCAAACTGAGCGTCACCTCCCCATCTGGCTCAATCGTGTAGTTTGGGCTTGGACCATGCCGGGGTGGCGATTTTCCCCTGAAACGAGTAATGCCACGCCATGACTGCGCCTGAAGTGCCTTTCGGCACACGGGCGACACGGCGAAGGCTTAACCCAGCGCCATATGATGGCGACGGGATCTGAAAGGGACAAGAATGACGATAGGCAAGGAAACGACCGAACTGCTGGCGAAACTGGGCGTGGCCAAGGAAGCGCTCGTCGGCGGCGACCTGATCGTGCGCAGCCCGGTGACGGGCGAGCAGATCGCGGCGCTGAAGACGATCTCGCCGGCTGACGCGGCCAAGGTGATCGATGCCGCGCACAAGGCCTTCCAGGCCTGGCGCATGGTGCCGGGCCCGCGGCGTGGCGAACTGGTGCGGCTGCTCGGCGAGGAACTGCGCGCGCACAAGGCCGAGCTTGGCCGGCTGGTGTCGATCGAGGTCGGCAAGATCCCGTCCGAGGGGCTCGGCGAAGTGCAGGAGATGATCGACATCTGCGATTTCGCCGTAGGCCTCTCCCGGCAATTGTACGGCCTGACCATCGCCACCGAGCGCCCGGGCCATCGGATGATGGAAACCTGGCATCCGCTCGGCGTCGTCGGCGTCATTTCCGCCTTCAATTTCCCGGTCGCGGTGTGGTCCTGGAATGCCGCCCTGGCGCTGGTCTGCGGCGACGCGGTGGTGTGGAAGCCGTCGGAAAAGACGCCGCTGACCGCACTTGCCTGCGAGGCCATCTTCAAGCGTGCGGTCAAGCGCTTCGGCGCGGACGCACCTGATGGCCTGGCGCCGGTGCTGATCGGCGACCGCGCCGTCGGCGAGATCCTGGTCGATCACCCCAAAGTGCCGTTGGTTTCGGCGACCGGCTCGACCCGCATGGGCCGCGACGTCGGCCCGCGGCTGGCCAAGCGCTTTGCCCGCGCAGTGCTCGAACTCGGTGGCAACAATGCCGGCATCGTCTGCCCGAGCGCCGATCTCGACATGGCGCTGCGCGCGATTGCCTTTGGAGCGATGGGCACGGCCGGCCAGCGCTGCACGACGCTGCGGCGCCTGTTCGTGCATGACAGCGTCTACGACGCCCTGGTTCCGCGCCTCAAGAAGGCTTACGAGAGTGTGTCTGTCGGCAATCCGCTGGAGACCTCCTCGCTGGTCGGGCCACTGATCGACAAGGCGGCATACGAGGCCATGCAGAAGGCGCTGAAGGAAGCCGCCGCCCATGGCGGCAAGGTGACCGGCGGCGCACGGGTCGAGAACGGGCACCCGGATGCCTATTACGTGCACCCGGCGCTGGTCGAGATGCCCAAGCAGGTGGCCCCTGTCACGGAAGAGACCTTCGCGCCGATCCTCTATGTGATGAAATATTCGGATTTCGACGCCGTGCTCGACGAGCACAATGCCGTGGGCGCAGGCCTGTCGTCGTCGATCTTCACGCGCGACCTGCAGGAATCCGAGCGTTTCCTGGGTGTCGACGGATCGGATTGCGGCATTGCCAATGTCAACATCGGTACCTCGGGCGCTGAGATCGGCGGTGCCTTTGGCGGCGAAAAGGAAACCGGCGGCGGCCGCGAGAGCGGCTCCGACGCATGGAAGGCCTATATGCGGCGCGCCACCAACACGGTGAACTATTCCAAGGCGCTGCCGCTCGCCCAGGGCGTGTCGTTCGACATCGACTGAGAACTTCGGGATTTTGATCGCCCGCATTGAAAGGCATCCCCGTTACGGGGATGCCGCACCGATCAGCTTCCAGCCGGCGGAAAACAGGCATTGAAAGCGGTGTCGACGATGGCCAGTTTGGCCGCCTGGACTGTCATGTATTCCTGGTAGAATGTATTCGACACCCACATCACCGAATGGCCGCGCTGGCCGAGCCAGCCGATGCTGCCGAGATTCTCGGCAGCGCGCAGCTTGCGGGCCAGATGGGTCCGCGAGAGCTTGAGCCATTTGGCGAAATCTCCGATCGAAACCACGCTGGTCGGAATCTGGTCCAGGCCGGCGTGATCGGGGTCGATGCCCGACATCAGCCAGTCCATGACGATGCCGCCATTGTTGAGCCAGATGAACAGGGAAAAGGTCTGGTTGGGTTCGCGCACCGGCTTGGAGGCAAGCAGGCCGTCCGCCACCAGAGGCTGCAGCCCGGCAACCATCTCGGGGTGTTCGAGGAACCTGGCCAAGCGGTCAGCGCCGTCGAGGCGATCCAGCGTCCGCAGATGGGCAAGGACCCAGCCGGTAAAGGTCTGCACGGTTGCCGCCGTCGGCTGCAAAGGGTGCGTACGGCCGTCGCCACCCGACACATACTCGGCGATGTGGTAGTGCAGCATCTCCTTGATGAAAGCGTCCGCCGTGTTGCGGCTGGCGACCGCATGCTGGTGCACGAACTCGATGAACCGCGATACCGTCAGTTCCTTGCGGCGGTCGTGCGGATCGCGCCTGAAATGCATGGCGAGGCCGACATGACCCATCAGCCAACGCTGCTGCGTGGCGAAAATGGAAGCCAGGCGAGGGCTCTCCTCATAGATTCGGATCAGCGCCAGGGACTGTTCCTGAACGTAGCGATGCAACGCCGGATGGCCGGCAATATCTTCCAATTTCAGCGCCATCCTCCTGGTGTTCCGGTTCAACTCAAAAAGCCGAGTTGCGCTCCACATTTTTCAGCCTTCCACGGCTGTGTCCAGAGGCACCAAATGCGAAGAGCAAGCCCAACCCGAACACGGGTCGGGCAACGACCGGTCCATGGTGGGATCGGCTAGCCAATTGCCATGCCCTGGGAAGCGCGCCGGTGATCTGCGGCTTGACGGGGATGGTGGAGAGTGAGTTACCGTGCCAAGCGCAATCGCGACAAGATCAGCCAGGTAATCCAGCTGCGCGAACCGCGCCGCGCGTCAGTCGTCTGCAGTAGCGTTTCCAACTGGTCGATGGCGGCATCTCTCGCCACCATACGCGACCAAACCGACCGGCTTTGGCCGGCCGGTTGGTACGATCGGGATCAGCCGCAGACGCGGACCTCTTCGATCACCCTGTGGTGGTGGCGCCAGTGCTTGACCAGTTCGATATGGCAGCGATGATGCCTGTGGTGGCGGCGATATTCGCCGTACCGGTATCCGCCATCGTCATACTGAACGTTCCGGTCGCCATCATACTGATTGTCGGAATAGCGATCCCGGTGGTGACGGCGAATAACGATCCCACTGTCGGAATCGTCATCCGGCAGATATCTGTCGTCGTCGTCGGACTGGATGGTCACGCTTGCCGCTCGCGTCGGCGCAGTGATCGCCGCTGTCGCGGCCAATGCCAACAGGGAAGCCAGAATCAACTTCTTCATCTCGTCCTCCTACACGTTCAAGACATGGTAACTCGCGGAAGAACTGGGCGTTCCGACCAATTTTACACTCTTTGCGACGCGGGAGACATCAAGGCGTTATCGTCCACCCGCTCCAGTCGCACGAAAGCTGTCAGCGGCAGGTGGTCGGAGGCAACGCGTGAAAGCGGCGTGTCATGCGCGTCGATGGCGGCAATCATGCCATGCCGGTTGGCCATGATCCGGTCGAGCGCCAGCAGCGGCAGGTTCGACGGGAAGGTGGGGACCGCCGGCGGCTGCGGGCCGAACGTCGCATGCAGCGTGTTGAGAGCGGAGCGGTTGCCAAGCCGCCATTCGTTGAGGTCGCCGAGCAGCAGGGTCGGTCTTTCGTCCGGGCTGTTCATCAGGTCGAGCACGACGCGCGCCTGCTGGGAGCGCGAGCGGCGCAGCAGGCCAAGATGGGCGGCGATGATGCGCAGCGTCCGGCTTCCATCGAGGTCGATCTCCGCCACCACCGCGCCGCGCGGCTCCAGCCCCGGAAGCTTGATCTGGTGCACGTCGCGAACGACGCCCTTCTTGAACAGCAAGACGTTGCCATGCCAGCCATGGCCCTTGCCGGTAGCGGAAATCGGCACCGGAACCAGTCCGGTTTCCCGTTCGAGCCGGGGCAGGTCGAGAAGACCATCACGGTCGCCGAAGCGGTTGTCGGCTTCCTGCAGGGCAATGACATCCGGATCGATTTCGCGGATGACGCGGATGGTCCGGTCCGGATCGAACTTCCTGTCGACGCCGATGCATTTGTGGACATTGTAGGAGGCAACCAGCGTGCCGGTGGTGGCTGTCGTCTTGAGTGCGGCGGCGTTAGCTTTCTGCATCCGGCGGTCACGAAGGGACAGAAGCATGCTTGCCGGGAGGCTGCGTCCAATTCTGTGCATCTGTGCTGCTCGTTCTCGCTGGCTTCAATTCAGAAGCCGGATACAGTCAAAATAGGCAATTTCGGCGTATGTTCCATGACAGACGAGTTCCTCAAGCGCATCTCCGCCTTAGAGATAGGGTGAACCGAGCCACAATGCCCGGTCGAACAGCCTGATAAGGAACGGCCGGGCGCGCAATGCTTCCAGCGTTACCGGCACGGCGGAGGCAATCGCCGACCCGATCCGCGCCTCGATCTCGCTGGCAAAGCCGGCATCGAGCACCTCCAAGTCGATCTCGAAATTGAGCCGCAGCGATCGGGCGTCAAGATTGGAAGATCCGACATAGGCCCACACGCCGTCGATCGAAAGCAGCTTCGAATGGTCGAATGGTCCCTCGGTTCGCCAGACACGGCAATAGTGTTTGAGCACCTGATCGAACTGCGCCATCATCGCGCGGTCGACGAGGAAAAGATTGTTCACCGCCGGCACCACGATGTCTATCTCGACCCCGCGCCTGCCGGCGGTGATCAGGGCGCTGATCAGTTCCCGATCCGGCAGGAAATAGGGCGACATCACGCGTATGGACTTGCGGGCGACCGAGAACGCACCGATCAGCAGCTTGTGGTTGGTCTCGTTGCTGGCATCCGGGCCGGAAGCGACTGCCCGCACCATCATCGGTGCGCCTGGCGATGGCGACAGCGGGGCAATGCGCCAGGCGTCGCCCTTCAGCGCCTCGTTGGTGGCGAAGCGCCAGTCTTCGGCGGCGACCGAAAAGAGGTCGGCGACGATCGGGCCGGTCACCCGGAAATGTGTGTCCCTGGCGCTGTTGGAGCCGGCGAATTCGGCGGAGAAGCCTTTGCGGATGTTCATGCCGCCGGTGAAGGCGGCGATGCCGTCCACCACCAGGATCTTCCGGTGGGTCCTCAGATTGGCGTAGGGCAGGCGCAGGCCCATGACGATGTTGCCGTTGAAGACGTCGGCGGGGATGTTGGCCTCGCGCAAATGCCCCAGGATGCTCGGCACCGAGTAGCGGGCGCCGACGGCATCGATCAGCACGCGGACGGTGACGCCGCGCCGGACGGCGCCGGCCAGCGCCTCGACGAAGAGCAGGCCGACGGCGTCATTGTCGAAAATATAGGTCTCGAGCAGGACGCTGCGCTCGGCGCCGTCGATCGCCGCGCACATGGCGGCATAGGCCTCGTCGCCGGTCTCCAGCACATCGATTGCGTTTCCAGGGTTGAGCGCGCGCCGCGCCACCCTGTCGCCGAGTGTCCGCAAGCCCGTGAACCGTTGCCCGTATCGCTCGACGATCAGGGCCTCTTCGACAGCGACGTCGCGCTCATGCTTGGCGGACACCACGCCGTCGGCAAACGGGCGCTGGGCGGTGATCGTGGCACGGCGGATGCGATTGATGCCGGCGACGGCGTAGATCAGCACGCCGAGGATCGGGGACAGCACCATCACGCCGACCCAGCCGGTGGCGGCGCGCACATCTTCCTTGGTCATGACGGCATGGACGATGCCGACCGTCGCCATCGCCACGGAGATGATCGCCAGAATTTGCGGCCAGTGAGTCGCCAGGGTCGCCAACATGCCGAGACTATCCAGCGAGCGGTTGCAGAAGGCAATGCGGCCGGTCCTGCCGCGCATTCGCCGGATGGTGGCATGCGGCCCTGGCCGAAGGTTTCGACCAGCCGCAGAGATTGATGGGTAGAAGCTTCCCAACGGACCCTGTTCAGAAGGACAAACCTGACCTAGCGGAAGCATAGAGCCTGGCATCATCCTGTTCTGCTCAGAGCCTCCGAAGCCTCTTATGCTTTGGTGCGACCTCTATTGTATATCAGGATGAATGAACTTAATGATATGAACACTTTGATTGATGGCGAGGGGGGCGCCTAACGATGAAATTCAACTTCGATGAACCTCCCGGCGATGACATAGTTGCCGACACGTCGGCAGAATGCCAACGCCAATTGCTGCCTCTCGTCCGCGAGATCGTCCAGGCGGCCGTCGCTGCCGGATGGAGCGAGGAGGACGTTCTTCTGGGGTTTGTCGAACTTGCATGGGATTTGTATGAGAATCGTCGCGACGATCTGCAATGACCGGTAGCCAATCTGGTAGCTCTGCATTGCTGGCGGTGTCGCGGCTTTTGCGTCGGCAGCTTTTCGCGATAGGAATTTTTTCTTGACACGGTGATCTCAGCTAAGGTATATATTCGTGCATGGTGCTGATTTGCGCCAGTGACCCGCCGAGCAGGCGGGTTTTTCGTTTGATGCTCCGTCAGCCAATGCGCCGAAGGGTCCAAAGGAACCTGTTGACCCGTAGTCGCGACCTAAAGGCCTGGGTTCCTCGCCCCGAGGGGCTTTTATCCCGAACAAAATTTTTTGTTTGCGTACGGATGTTATTCACTATCCGCAGCATGTGCGTTACGTTGGATCCGGGTCGGGCTAAGGGGGATTTCAGGCGACAGACAAGCGGCTGAGGCCAGGCAATGGAAAATACGGACGATGCTCGGGAAGGCGGCAATTCCCAGGGCGTCAATCGAGAACGGACAGCTCGATATGTCCTGGACATAATCCCTGAAAGCGCAGGCCCCTGGAGGGCCACCGCGGCGCGGAGTGTCATAGACTCAGCCCGCGATCCCGTCTCGCAGACATTCCCGGCCAAAGAGCATTCCACTGGAATTGCGCTGCGGCCCGCACGCCGATCGAGAGCCTTGCTCGGCAGCGACCGGATCACGCGGTACGATACGCCGACCGGATGTCGCGTCGTCAATCCGGCGGGTGTCGATAGCAAGCCGGCCTGGTCCCTGACCCGGGAGAACGCCGTCGTTTCCATCGCTCCCGAAGCGCTGGCGCAATTGGCCGTGCATGAATTCGATCTCGCCGAACTTGATCCGCCTGCTTTCGGCACGGTCGACCCGGCCGATCTGCTGCGCACCCACCCAGGCCGCAACAGGCGCCTTGCGGCGTTTTCCAGAATACATCTTGGAACGCTCTCATGAATGGGGTTGGCGATGCCGGTCGGCTTCGATCAATCACGAATTGTTTTTCAGGGGAACGCGGAAGGAAGCCTAGGGTTGAACCTCATCCGGGACGAATCAGGAGGCCAAGAAATGCCGGGTGAGGATGGTGTCCCCGGACCGGTTTCCGGATCCAATTCGCGACAATCGACGCTCAACGCAAAAGGCGGGCTTTCCGTCCGCGCCGCGAGCCGCGTGCGGCAATTCCTGGACGAGAACTTTACGCGCAAGCTGGCGCTTGCCGAGATGGCCGCGGTTTGCGGTCTTTCACCCTATCATTTTGTGCGGGCTTTCTCGAGGACGTTCGGGATGCCGCCGCATCAGTACGTGCTCGGTCTGCGGCTGGATTTCGCTGAAAGGTTGCTTGCCGACAGCGGCATGACGATCGCCGACATCGCTCACTCCAGCGGATTTTCGAGCCAGAGCCATTTTACCACCGTGATGAAGAAATACCGGCAGATGACGCCGCTGCAGGCGCGGATGGGAAAGCTTAGCGCCAAGTTTAGATGAGACGGCGCTTAGGGAGTTGCTTGATTACTTGATTCTAAAGCATTGGCAGGGGTAACGAGCCGTTAACCTATGCCGGTTTGCTCGCCTCTTTTCTGACAAGACAGCAATATCGTGAAATACCGCACGCAGGAATCATGTCTTCCTGCGATGGAGCGGAATTGTCAGATATTTCGTGCCGGCCAGCGGAGAGGGACCATGACCGACAACCAGATTTCGAACGGCCAGATTTCGAGCGGTTCGTTTGTTCGGCGTCGCACAGCGCATTTCGCGGGGCAGTGGATCGCGGGGGCCGATCATGGTTCGCGCTCGGTTCGCCGCCGCCTGATGGCCGTGCTGCGCATGGCGCATAGCGTGCTCGGCATGGGGCGCAGGCGCCTTGGCCTGGGAACGCTCGGCGTCGGCGGGATGTCGGCGGCGGTCGCGGTGCTGAGCGCCTTCGCGATCGGCATGGCTGCGACGCCGGCCCTGGCGCAATATCAGGCCGGTGGCGGTTCGGCGACCGGCGGCAACGCCGTAGCCATCGGTAACGGCACCGCGACGAATGGCAATAACAGCGTGGCGTTGGGCAGTTCCAACAGTGCAACGGGCGACGGCACGATCGCCATCGGCTATGCGATGGGTGTCAATGGCCTCAATTCCATAGGCATAGGCGTCTTCGCAGGCGCAACTGGCGTCAATGCCCTCGCCCTGGGCGGAAACGCCCATGCCAACGGGGACGCGGCAAGCGCCATTGGCGTCAATTCGGTTGCAACCACAGGCGCGGCCGCCTTTGGCAATAATGCGCGTGCCGACGGAGTGAGCTCGACGGCGATCGGCTATGTTACCCGGGCGACCGGGCTGCGCGCCACCGCGCTTGGGTTTCAGGCAAACGCATCGGGATTGGATGCCTTCGCCCAGGGCAACTCGGCCAGCGCAAGCAACCAGAATGCCATCGCTATCGGCTTTCAGGCGGTGGCGTCCGATATCAACGCTATCAACATCGGCGGACGCACTCTTGCAGGAGCGGGCGCTACTGCACAGGGCGCCATCGCTCTTGGTACGGATGTGGTGGCATCCCAGGTAAGAAGCGTCGCCATAGGCGTCCTGACCAAAGCAACGGGAACGGGCGCAACGGCGATGGGCAACACCGCCAGCGCCTGGGGCAACCAGTCGATCGCGTTCGGTGTCGGCGCGCAGGCAGGCGTGCAGGCCAACACGGCCCTGCCTAACAGCATCGCCATCGGCACCAATTCGCTCTCTTCCGGCGCTTTCGCCACCGCGATGGGCGCAACCTCGGTTGCGAGTGGCTCAGCCAGCACGGCGATTGGCAACACGGCCGTTGCCAGCGGCGCAAACGCCTCTTCATTCGGGTCCGGGACGATCGCGGCAGGCGACAATTCTCTCGCTGCCGGCGTCAGCGCCAGCTCGGCCGGCGCGCAATCGGTGGCGCTTGGCAACCAGGCCAATGCGCAGACAGGCGCGGCAATCGCGATCGGCGCCCAGGCGACCGCCTCCGGCGGCGTCCCCGGCGCTGGGGCGATCGCCATGGGCATCGGCGCCAATGCGGTTGCCACCGGCAGCGGTTCACCGACCGCCATCGGCGCTTTCGCCAATGCGAGCGGCGCTTCGGGCACGGCGCTTCCCGGCGGCTTCACATCCTTCGAAGCGACCGCGATCGGCAACAGCTCGGTCGCCACGGGGCAGGGCGGCACGGCTGTCGGCGTCGCGAGCAAGGCAACGGGCACCTGGTCCACCGGCCTCGGCTTGAGCAGCACTGCGTCGGGCGTCAACGCGACCGCGGTCGGCGTCCTGTCCAGCGCGACGGGAAACAATACCCTCGCGGCCGGCATCAACTCCGGTGCCAGCGGAGCCGGCAGTACCGCGCTCGGCAACGGTGCCCGAACCACCGCCCTGAATGCCGTCGCTGTCGGCGCTGGGACAAGTGCGTCCGGGATAAACTCCGTCTATGTCGGCCAGAGCAGCTTTGCGACAAGCGCCAGCGGACAGAGCGCCATCGCCGTCGGCACGGACGTGACGTCATCCGGAGACGACGCGATCGCGATGGGACGCGAAAGCTTTGCGACTGCAACCAACGCCATCGCGGTCGGTCTCCAGTCCTTTGCTGAGACCGCCGACTCCGTCGCCATCGGCACCAGGGCGTTCGCAAGCGGGGGGAAGGCCGTCGCAATCGGCGCCGACAACGTCGCTTACGGCGACGGCGCGGTTTCGATCGGCGATCCCAGCTACGCCAGCGGCACCGGCGCCTTCACCGGCGGCGCCAACAACATCGCCAACAGCGACGGCACGGCGACGGCCACCGCCGCCAATATGGCCAACGGCGCTGTCGCCATCGGCAACAGCAACAAGGCGATCGGGCAAGGCTCGGTGGCGCTGGGCAACGGCTCGACGGCGGGCGCAGCCGGCCTCGCCGGGAACGTCGCACTGGGCGATGGCGCGACGGCGGCGGCAAGCTCCGGCGATGTCGCGCTCGGTTCGGGCTCGGTCACCACTACGGCGGTCGGCACGGCCAGCGGTGTGGTCAACGGAACGACCTACGCCTTCCAGGGCACCAATCCGACCTCGACGGTCAGTATCGGTGCACCAGGCGCGGAGCGCACCATTACCAATCTGGCGGCGGGGCGGATCAGCGCGCTCTCGACCGACGCCATCAACGGCTCGCAGCTCTTCGCCACCAACCAGGCGGTGGACGCCATCGGCGTCACGCTCAACAACATCAATGTCGGCGGCGGCATCAAGTACTTCCACGCCAACTCGACGCTGGCGGATTCCCAGGCACTGGGAACCGATTCCGTCGCCGTCGGCCCGAATGCGGTGGCCAACAATGCCGGCGATGTGGCGATCGGCCTGAATTCCACGTCTGGCGCAACGACAAATGTCGCCGGAACGACGATCGGCGGTGTCAACTACACCTTCGCGGGCACCACGCCGGCCGGCGCTTTCTCTGTCGGGTCGGCGGGAGCCGAGCGCCAGATCCAGAACGTCGCGGCCGGACAGTTGAACGGCGGCTCGACGGACGCGGTCAACGGCTCGCAGCTCTTCGCCACCAACCAGCAGGTGACGCAGAACACCACCGATATCGCCAATATTGGCAGTGGCGTCACCAATCTCGGCAACACGTTCAACAACATCGCCGGCGACACCTCGACGGCCTATACCGATGCCAACGGCATAGGCATCCGCTACGCCCGCACCAACGAGGCCGGGCTGGCGCAGACCGATTCCTTCGCCCAAGGCGTCGGGTCCACAGCGGTCGGTTACAATGCGACCGCGACCGGCATCAGCGCGCTGTCGCTCGGCCGCGACAGCAAGGCCAGCATCGACGGCAGCGTGGCGCTGGGCTCGGGTTCGATCTCCGATCGCGCGATCGCTCCGGCCACCGGCCAGATCGCGGCCGGTCCGTCCAACTTCATCCAGTACAACACGAGCGACAAGACGCTGCTCGGCGCCGTTTCGGTCGGCGATGTCAACTCCTACCGGCAGATCACCAACGTGGCCGACGGCACGCAGGACCAGGACGCAGTGACGGTGCGCCAGCTCGCCGGCGCCATCGCTGCCGTATCGGTTACCTCGACGAAATACTTCCACGCCAATTCGGCGGCGGGCGACTCGCTCGCAGTCGGCGCGGAATCGGTCGCGGTCGGCCCGACGACTGTCGTCAACGGCGACAATGGCATCGGCATCGGCAATGGCGCCATCGTCGACCTGACAGCGCCCGGCGGAACGGCCATCGGCCAGAACGCCCATGTGTTGCTGGCCGACGGCCTGGCGCTCGGCACCAATTCGCTGGCGTCCGGTGTCCAGTCGGTGGCGCTCGGCGCCGGCGCCCAGAGCACCTTCATCAACAGCGTGGCGCTCGGTGCGCAATCCATCACCACGGTCGGCGCGCAGGCCGGCTACACGGCCTTCGCGCTCGCCGGTCCGCAGACCTCGGTCGGCGAGGTGTCGATCGGCGCCGCCGGTGCCGAACGCAAGCTCACCAATGTCGCGGCGGGCTCGGCCGACACCGACGGCGTCAACGTCTCGCAGTTGCGCGGCGTGACGAAAAACGTCACCGACCTGTTCGGCGGCGTTACCACGATCAATCCCGACGGCTCGATCACCGGCCCGACCTACACTATCCAGGGCAACAACTACTCGACCGTCTATGACGGCCTGACGGCCGTCGACAATGCCCTGACCACCATCAGCAATGGCGGCGGCATCAAATACTTCCACGCCAATTCGACGCTGGCCGACAGCATCGCCGGCGGCACCAACGCGGTGGCGATCGGGCCGGAAAGCGTGGCGAGCGGCGCCGAGAGCGTGGCTGCGGGCCATGGCTCGACGGCTACCGGGGCGGGCGCCGTCGCGCTCGGCCAGGGTGCGCAGGCCAACAACGCCAACGATGTGGCGCTCGGCTCCGGCTCGGTGACGCAGACAGCCGTCGGCACCTCCAGCACCGTCATCGGCGGCAAGACCTACACCTTCGCCGGAACGACTCCGACCGGAACCGTCAGCGTCGGCGATGCCGGCGCCGAGCGGACGATCACCAACGTCGCCGCCGGGCGCGTCGATGCCGGCAGCACGGATGCGATCAACGGCTCGCAGCTCTACGCCACCAACACGGCGATCGAGGATTTGAAAGCCGGCGTCGGAAACCTCACCCAGAACGCGGTGACCTATGACGCCCCGGGCGGCGTCAAGTCGAACACCATCACGCTGCAGGGTGGCGACGTCAACGCCCCGGTCGTCATCTCCAATGTCGGCCCCGGCGTCAAAGGGACCGATGCGGTCAATGTCGACCAGATGAACCAGGGCCTGACCGCCGGCAAGAGCTATACGGACAACCGCGTGGCTTACGCTATCGATACGTCCAACGACTACACCGACAAGGTAGCCGCCACGACCCTGCAGCAGGCCAACGACTATACCGACCAGAAGCTCGGCCAGCTCAATTCGGACATCAACGGCATCCGCGACGAGGCCCGGCAGGCGGCCGCGATAGGTCTCGCCGCCGCCTCGCTGCGCTACGACGACCGGCCCGGAAAGCTGAGCGTCGCGGCGGGTGGCGGCCTCTGGCGCGACGCCGGCGCATTCGCCTTCGGTGCGGGCTACACCAGCGAGGACGGCCGCATCCGCGGCAACCTGTCGGGCACGGCAGCGGGTGGGCATGTCGGCGTCGGCGCCGGCATCAGCTTCACCTTGAACTGAGGCAGGGATGAAAGGACTTGTTGCCCTGACCTGCCTGGCGCTTTGCGGCGGCCTCGTGCCGGCCGCCGGGCAGGTCGCGTCGACCTACAGGATCAAGCCTTCGGATGTGGTGCTCCCGCCCGAGGTGAAGCTCGGAGACTACCAGCGCACCATACGCCCATTCGACAACTGGACGCTGATCTGCGACGAGAACCTCAAAGCCCGCAAGAAGGTCTGCAACGTCTCGCAGATCATCGAGGACGCGTCCGGCAAGATGGCCTTCAGCTGGTCGCTTGCCGCCACCCAGGACGGCAAGCCGTACATGATCCTGCGCACCGCCCCGAACGCCAGGAGCGATGGCCTTGTGTCCGTGAAATTCGATGGACAGAAGCAGCCGATCGACGTGCAGCTGAACGGCTGCAACGAAATGGTCTGTGTCGGCATGTTGCCGGTCGGCCCCGTCATGCGCCGGCAGATATCGCAGAACGCGACGCCGGCGATCTCCTACTCGACGGTCGATGGGCAGACGATCACCGTTACCGCAACGCTCAAGGGGCTGTCAGACGCCCTTTCACCACTCAAATAACCGAGGCGCCACCATGAGCCAGCAGGACCAGTTCACGTCCGCCAAACGCACTCCGAGCGTCGAGGCGGATCGGCAGAGGCGGGCCGAGCCCCCAAGGCGCTGGCCACGCGCGGCCGGATATTCACTGCTGGGATTGGTCGTGGCGGGGCTTGGCTTCGCCGCCGGGAATTACGCCGCGGTCGCCAATCTGGTCGGCGGCGCGACGGCCGCACCTGCAGCAACAGCGGCGGCCCCCGTGCTTCCGGACACGCCCTTCCTCGAGCATGTCAAGCAGGCCGGTGTGCAGGCCTGCTCGACCGTCTATCCAGTGCTCGGACAGATCCTGACGACCGGCACGAAATACAGCGTCAAATCCCTGTGGAACGACCAGGCCGCCGACAAGCACGCCATCCAGGCCTTTGTCGGCATGGACTATGCGTCGGAACGCTATAGCGGCCCGGCCGCCGGCATCGTCTTCGCATCGCCCACCGCCACGGGTTGCGAAGGGGCGATGGTGCGGGTGGCGCCATTCGCCAGCCCGTGCGCCGACATCCCATCCATCCTGCCGCAGGGCAGCAAGATCACCGACCATCTCGGGCAGGTCGAGGTCTACGAGCTCGGCGGCAATGCCGGTGAAGCGCTTCTCCTGCCGACGGGCAAAAGCTGTGTGGTGATCTCCCTTGCTTCGGCGGCGAAGTAGGACGCGAAGCGAGTGAGGTCAAGGAAAGGATGCCGACCATGAGATTGCAGGCTTTGGCAGTTTTGGGCTTGACCTTTTTGTGGAGCGGACAAGTCGTCTCAGCCGACCTTGTGGCCCCATCGGAACCGCAACAGGAGGAAAAAGGCATATGGGCGGCCATTGCCTATTCGCAGGCCGATAGCAAATACGGCTTCTTCTGGGGCGCCGACAAGCGGCAGGAAGCGAAGGACATCGCACAGAAATATTGCGAGAACGCAGGCGGAAAGGCCTGCAACGTCGTCACCGTCTTCCGCAACCATCGCCATTGGAATGATGACGACGAGACCGGCTTTCCCTACAAGCACTGCGGTGCGCTTGCCGTGGCAGACAAAGTGGAGAACCGTTTCACGCCCTGGGGCGTGAACTCGGCCGAGACCCGTCGGGAAGCGGAGGATCTCGCTTTGCAGGCCTGCGAGGCGACGGGAGAGAAATGCAAGATCCGCGAATGGGTCTGCACATGAAGCTTGGCCCGAAGGCCGTCTCCGCATGTGGAGCAATTCTATTCTCATTGATGTCGCCGGCGTCTGCCCAGCAACAGGTGGCGGCTGTCCCGGATGGACCCTCATCGCTGCGTGAGGTCTATCAGGACTGGAGCGTGACCTGTTCGGTACGGGAAAAGGCGAGAGTGTGCTCGCTTGCGCAAGACCAGGTCCAGCAGAACGGGCAGAGGCTTCTTGCCATGGAGATCGCGGCACGCCCGGACGGTTCGACGACGGCTACCCTGCTTCTGCCCTTCGGCATCCTCCTTGATCCGGGCGTGACGCTGCAGATCGACGATCAACCGCCGCTGTCCCCGCAGCGCTTCAGGACCTGCCTGCCGACGGGTTGCGTCTCCGTCTTTACGGTCGATCGGCCGACGCTTGGAAAGCTGAGGGGAGGCTCGGTGCTGAAGCTCAATGTCACGACGGACGCCGAGACCCCGCTGAGCTTCCCTGTGTCGCTTCGCGGCCTGACCGCGGCGCTCGACCGCATGGTGGCGTTGAGCGCAAATTAGGGTGCGCGCTGACCAGCTTTTGGCCGCAGTGAGCCACATGAAACGTACGCCGGCCGCCGCGATGGAGTATTTTTGGACGCGGCATCCAAAGGGGCGTGCCTGAAAAAGGGCTCAACTTCAGGTTGGATCATCGACAGCCGCTATCCGAACCGGCCATGATTCTGGCCATACCGGCCCACTGGCCTGCCGTTTTTTGTGCTTTCCCACTGAATGCGGCGTCCGGATACAACCGCAGCGAGCCGACGTTATGTGCTATTTTTGCTACATCTCGCAGCCTTGTTGCCCAAAAAGGCTATTTAGCGATCTCTAAATCAATAATCGCTCACATATTTCGTGAATCTGTGAATAATCCACCGACGGGCAGGCCTTGGCTTGGTTAGCGCTCTGAAAAGGACGCTGGGGAAACGTTAGGGTGGGATTAATGAATACGACAAACATGTCGACCATAGGCAGGCGCCTTGGTCTTTTGATGGCGGCCACTATGCTGACCTGCGGCAGTGCTCACGCGCTCACGCTCAAGGAGGCGATGGCTGTCGCGGTGGAGTCCAATCCCGAGATTGGACAGGCGATCGAAAATCGCGAAGCCATCGAGTTCGAGTTGCGGCAGGCCAAGGGCCTTTATCTTCCCAGTGTCGATGTCGAGGCATCGGCTGGCGTTCGCCGGCTCGACAATCCGTCCCGGCGCTCTCTTTCCATCGAAGGCGATGCGCTCTATCCGGCTGAAACGGATCTTACCGTTTCGCAGACGCTTTATGACAGCGGCGGAAGGCGGGCCGAATTGAACCGTCAGGCATCGCGCGTCGACGGCGCTTCGTTCCGCGTTCTGGAACGGTCCGAATTCATCGGGTTGTCCGTTGTCCAGGACTATCTGGAATACATGCTGCAGGCCTCGATCGTTGCCGAAGCGAAGAAAAATCTCGGCTTCCACCAGGCAATTCTCGGCGACATCCGGCAAGGCATCTCGGGCGGCGCGCTGAACGAGGCCGACCGGCAACAGGCCGAGGAACGGCTGTTCGCCGCCAAGGCGCGCATGCAGGAGGCGACCGAGGAACTGGAAGCGGCCAAGATCCGCTTCTTCAAAACCGTCGGAAAGCCACTGACCAGCCCTTCGAGGCCTGGCGATGTTTCGGCCGCACTCCCGCGCTCGCTCGACGACGCGATAGGGTTGGCGCGGGAAAGCAATCCGCGCGTACACATGGCCAACAGCGACATCGACGCGGCGGCCTCCCTCGTGGACGCTGCGCGGGCAAAATTTGGCCCCTCCATCATCGCTGAAGGTCGGGCCCGGGCAGGAACCGACATTGACGGCGACGATGGCGACACCACCGACCTGCAGGCGCGCGTGGTCCTGCGCTGGAACCTCTACCGCGGTGGCATCGACAAGGCCAACGAGCAGGAACAGATCCGCCGCACCAGTGAACAGCGTCTCGCGCTGCATCAGGTCCAGCGTGAAATCGAGGAAGCCGTTCGCACCTCATGGGATCGCCGTTTCCGGCAAGCCGATCTGGCAAAGACCCTGAGGCAACAAGCCGCTGCCAATGAGAAGCTGGTTGCTTCCTATCGCGAGCAGTTCAAGGTCGGACAGCGCTCGCTGCTCGACGTGCTCGATGCGCAGAATACACGGTTCAACACGGCAACGCTGGCGGATACCGCGTCCTACGCATCGCTGTTTGCCCAGTACCGGCTCCTGGCCGCGACCGGACAGTTGCTGAAAACGATGAATCTCGAGCCGGCAAAGCAAGCGACGGCCTATGCACGCACCGAGTTCGCAGCACCGGAAACCGCGGACACAGAAACCTATGCGCGGACGCCATCGGAGCAGAAGAACGACCTGCCATTCGATATTCTCGCTCCGGTGAGGAAGAAATAGGACAGCACAAGGTCCAGCGAGCGTCCTGACGGGCAGATCGTGAACCAGCAACCCAACATCCTCTCCCCGAAGGAGGCGTTCAAGGCCTGCTTCTCGGCCGTTGCCGGATATCTCGGCAGGCCGAGCGCGGAGACCGTGCTGTTTGCCGGCGTGCCGCTCTCGGATACGCGAATTGCGGCCGACGACATCAGGCACCTTGCCGAACGCATCGGCCTGGAAGTCACGGAGTTCAATCATCGCGATTTTCTCAGGGGGCGTATCGACCTGCCGGCCATCGTCTTTCGCGTCAGCCAATTGCCCGTCGCCCTGCTGGCTCTAGGCGAAGGCGATGCGTATATCACCGCGCCCCAGGAAGACGGCCGCACCACGATCGGCCGGTCGGAACTGGCCGCCAGCTACATCAGCGGCGGCGCTTCCTTTTCGATCACCTATGCCAATGCCGCCGAGACCATGTCGGTCGGCTCGGCGGCCAGGATCGAGCGAAGACATTGGCTTACAGGGACGATGGGCGCTTTCTGGCGCACCTACTCGAAAGTCGTCCTGGCGGCGGTGTTCATCAATCTGCTGGCCATAGCCTCGCCGATCTTCACCATGAACGTCTACGACAGGATCCTGCCGAACAAGGCAATATCGACACTGTGGGTGCTGGCTCTCGGCATCGGTGCGGTCATCCTGTTCGACCTGCTTTTGAAGACGGCCAGGGCTTCCCTCATCGACTATGCCGGGCGCAAGGCGGATCTGCGGATATCCTATCTGCTGTTCGAAAAAGTGCTGAACTCGTCGCTTTCGGCGCGCCCCGGCTCGACCGGTGAATACGCAAACAGGGTCACGCAATATGAGTTCGTCAGGGAGTTCTTCACCTCCAACACCATAAGCGTGTTCATCGACACGGCATTCGTCTTCGTCTTTCTCCTTGTGATCTATGCAATAGGCGGCTGGCTGGTGATCATACCGGCGCTGGCCTTCGTGATGTCCGTCATCGTCGGCCTGGTCACCCAGCGCCGCATCGGCAAGCGCGTCGCAGCCTCGATGAACGAAGCGTCGCAGCGCCAGGCCCTGCTGGTCGAATCCATCTCGACGCTGGAGACCATCAAGTCGCTGCGCGCCGAGGCGTATCTGCTGCGGAAATGGGGAGAGCACTCCAAGAACGCCGCCAACACGTCCGAGAAAATCAAGCAGCTTTCGGCGGCAGCGGGCAACATCACCCAGTCCATACAGCAGCTGGTGACCGTCGCCCTGGTCGTGGCCGGCGCCTATGCCTTCTCGGAAGGGCATGTTTCGACAGGAGCAATCATAGGAACGGTGATGCTGGCGAGCAGGGCCGTGGCGCCGCTCGGCCAGATCGCCATAACGTTGTCCCGGTTCCGCCAGGCCATGCTCTCGCTGAGGATGGTGAATTCGATCATGGCTCAACCGGAAGACCGGCCCGACACGGTGGGCTTCGTCAACCGCCCCATCCGCAAGGGCGCGATGGTGTTCAGGAATGTCGGGTTTGTCTATCCAGGCTCGGAAAACGAAGTTTTGACCGGCCTGAATTTCTCGGTCAAGCCGGGTGAGCGGATCGGCATCATCGGCCGCATAGGATCGGGAAAGACGACGATGGGTCGGCTGGTCGGCCGGCTCTTCCTGCCGACTTCCGGTGAGTTGCTGCTGGATGGGATCGACATTCGCCAGTATCACCCGTCCGAGGTTCGCGCCGCGGTCGGCATCGTTGCGCAGGCCGGCGACCTGTTCTCGGGCACCATCAAGGAAAACCTCCTGATGGCATGCCCCGAGGCTACAGACGAACAGATCATCGAAGCGGCAAAGGCTGCCGGCGTCGATGATTTCGTTTCACGCCACCCGCGCGGCTACGACATGAATGTCGGCGAGCGCGGCACCAATCTTTCGGGCGGCCAAAGGCAGACGGTGGCGATCGCGCGCCTGCTGCTGACCAAACCGAAAATCGTCTTTCTGGACGAGCCGTCGGGCTCGATGGATCTTGCTTCCGAACGCCAGTTGATCAAGCAGCTCAAAGTCGCCTTTGACCGCGACACGACGCTGATCGTCTCCACACATCGGTTCAGCATGCTTGAACTGGCCGACCGCCTGATCGTTATCGAACAGGGCAAAATCGTTGCCGACGGACCGAAGGACCAAGTCATACAGGCGTTGCAGAAAACAAGCGCCTGACAAAACAATTATTGCTGCATCCAATGCGTTGGGGCGTGGGAAATGCTTGCCAGGGAAGATCGACCGCCGCTGTTTGCGTCGGCGTCCATATTCATCATCGGAGCGCTCTTCGTCGTTTTTGTCGCCTGGGCGTCCTTTGCCGAAGTCGATGAGATCGCACGCGGCGACGGCAAGGTCATACCTGCTTCCAAGACCCAGATCATCCAGGCGAGCGAGGCCGGTGTCGTTCAGGAAATCGCCGTGACGATCGGCCAGGTCGTCAAGAAGAACGATCTCATCATCCGCCTGGACAACACGCTCAACACGTCCAGCCTTGGCGAGCAGCAGGCCAAGGCGCGCGCGCTCGAAGTGCGCATAGCAAGGCTGAAATACGAACAGGCCGGCAATCTCTCGGGCCCATTTCCGTGCCCGCAGGACATCCAGTCGGTCGCTCCGCAAATCTGCGACAATGAACAGAAGCTGCTCATCGCCCGGCGCGGGAACTTCGACAACAAGCTGTCCGTGCTCAAGTCACGCCTCGATCAGCGCGAGAAGGAACTTGCCGAGGCGGAGGCCAATTCCGATCGTCTTTCTAAGAACCTGGTCGTCAGCGACCAGGAGGCAAAACTCGTCGACGCGATGGTCAAGAAAGGCCTGATGGCAAGGACCGAGCAGCTCCGGGTAGAGCGCGAGCAGACCGAACTCAACGGCCAGCTGAACCTTGCCGGCGAAACGATAAAGAAGATCAAATCGTCGATCACGGAAGCTCAGCTTCAGGTCGAGGAACTCGGCCTGCAACTGCAGCAGGAGGCGCTGGACGACCTTACCCAGGCGCTGGCGGACCTTTCGGTGGTGGATGAGACCATAAGGGGAGCCACCGACAAGGTCGCGCGCACCGATATCCGGTCTCCCGTGGACGGCATCGTCAACACGCTGGAACTGAACACGGTCGGCGCCTTCGTCCAGCCTGGCGCCGTCGTGGCCGGCATCGTGCCAACCTCCGAAACGTTGCTGGTGGAGGCACGGGTCTCGCCGCGGGATGTCGCCTTCATCCGGCCCGACCAGGAAGCCCTTATCAAGGTCACCGCCTATGACTTCTCGATCTTCGGCGGCATCGAGGGCAAGGTCTCCAACATCACAGCCGACAGCCTGGTCGATCAGAAAACGGGGGAGCCTTATTATCAGGTGCGCGTGGCGACGGACAAATCGACGCTTCAAAGAGACGGCAAGGCCTATTCGATCATCCCCGGAATGATCTGCTCGGTCGACATCAAGACCGGGCGCAAGACGATCCTGCACTACCTCCTGAAGCCGATCAACAAAGCGCGCGAGGAGGCGATGAGTGAGCGGTAGCGCCAGCCCTCATCATTCCGATCGCGAGCGGCTGCTTGCGCCAGTCGCCGCCGAGGATTTCGGGCTGGAGTTTCGGGTCGTGGCGCGAGGCGGCATACGGCGCGGCATTCGTCTGGAGCGGGCATTCTGGATGTCGCTGAAGCAGATGGCCGAAAGCAGGAAGTGCACGATCGGCATGCTCATCGACGAGATCGCCGAAAGCCAGGCCCAGACAGGCAATCTGACATCCGCGATCCGGGTGGCCTGCATGCGTGGGTTGGGGGACGAAAACCTGACCTTGCGAAGGCTTGCATCGATCAACACCATCAACGCCATACTGGTCGCGTGCCCGTCTCCGGCCTTTGCCCTGGCTTCTTCGAAGAAGATCCTGTCGTTCAACGCGCCGTTCCAGCAACTGGTCAAACGCCAATTGCCGATCGCTCCAAGCGATGACGCACGGCACGACCTCAAGCTGGCGCTGGACCTCAATGTGGCCGACATCTTCACGCGGCTCGACGCCAATGGCGAATCGCCGGTGGCCACCGGTTTTGTCATCGGCGCGGGTGACCGTCGATACCGGGGGCAATTGAATGCGGTGCGGGCTCCGGTGCTCGAGCCGGAACTGCTGATGGCGTTCGTCTTCGGCGGCTGAATGCCCGCCAGTCCTTGGCGAGAACCTATGGCTTAGACTGGCCGAAACCCTATGGCTGAAAACCTTCGCCGGGTGCGACGGTGGCGAAACCGCCCTTGATGTCGGCCATCTGGGCGCCGCCCGGTCTTGAACCGTGGATCCAGGCCCGGTCCGTGCTGAACGAATAGAGCGGGACGTAATCCGGGAGATCGCTGTCACGCATAACGGTGTTGCTGAGGCTGTCGAGAATGAAGGTGCCGCTGCCTGTGCTCACCGACAGCACTGCGTGAAAGAAGCCTCTCTTGCGATCCTGGAGGACGACAAGCGCCATGCTTTGCGTCGGAATGCCGGCCCTCAGCAGGGCCGTCATCTTGAGGATGGCAAAATCCTCGCAATCGCCGGCTCGCCGCTCAAGAATCTCCGAAGGCTTCGCCCAATAGTCGAGCTTGCCGTAGACGACGCTGTCTTTCCTGTAGGCGATCAGGCGATTGACGCTGCTGTTGACGAAGGACAGCTTCTCGCTGAATCCCTTGCCTTGAGCGGCAGCGATCATGCCGGCAAAAGCCGTGCTCTTGTGCTCGCAGGGGCTGCCTGCCGAGCAGGCGGTGATTGCCCGGTAGACAGGCGCCCAGCGCGCCGCGACGGGAAAATTGCGCATGGACAAGGCAACCGATCCGAAGACCCCTGGAATAATCGACGCGGTCTGCACCGGATCTATTCCGGCGTCATCTCGCGCCGTTGACGAGCCGTCCCCGCGGCCGATATCCGGGCTATAGCTGCCGGTGACCATGCCGATCCGGTAAGCGTCCGCAGGCTGCCAGGACTGGGGCCTCGTCAGTGAAACACCGCCGAGACAGGGCGGCGTCTGGACCTCCTCCTGGGGCCTGCCGGGTGCGGGGATATCGCTGGCGAATGACGGCCCCGCCAGGCCGACAAGCCCGATTGCCAGCAGGAGCATCTGGAGCCCGGTTTTTCCCGGAACCGATTTTTGCTTTTTCATAACACCCACCTTTGACTGTGGACGCTACCAATCTTGTCTCAAATTATTGGAAAGGAAGGTGGATAAATATCCAGCAACTGTCTTCATCTATTTTATTTAAAATTCTATTCAATTTTATACTTTGATTTACCAAAAAATCCCGGCCAGTCCTCCGTTAGGGAAGCCTCCGGAAGCCAGCATATATCAGGTTATATTGTCGCGGTTTACCACGTGTAAAAAATGCCGAGCAATGCATATCATAGTATATGAAATAGATTAGGGGGCAGTTGCAAAGTAGAAATGGCCGCTGTCTCTATCCGGTAAATATCGGAGGGGTTTCAGCCATGACGAACAATATCGAGTTGGACAGCTTTTCGGGTTCCTTGAACGAGCATTCCGCGTCCAGTGAACACGGCGATCAGACATCGCCGGCGGAGATCCGGGTCGCACAGGCAAATTCGACGCAGCAGGCCGCACCGGCAGCGTCCGAACCGGTGCCGGTCGATGTCGGCGGCGGAGCGCCCGTCAAGCCGGAAGCCCCCGCGGAAGCGAAGACGCTGCCGGCAGCTGCGCCGCACGAATATGTAGCCGACGCCAGCCACGTGGTAAGGCTTCCTGCCAACGCTTCCATCGACAACATCAAGGTCGACGGCCAAAACCTTGTGCTCGAACAGGCCGACGGCTCGGTGATCGTGATCAAGGACGGCGCCCTGAACGTGCCGACCTTCATCATCGGCGACGTCGAGGTGCCGCGCGTCGCGCTGCTGGCGGCGCTGGAAGCCAGCCATGTCGATGTCGCCTTCGGCGCCGACGGTTCCATCTCGGCCGGCCCCGGCGGTTCGAATTCAAGCGCAGGCGGTGATTTCTCGGTTCCCCCCGGCGGCATCGGCGACGGGTTCGACCTGTCGGCATTGCTGCCGCCGACCGCCTTGCAGTTTGGGCTTCTGGATCGCCGCGAACTGTTCCCGTCCATCGTCGACAGGCCGGTTTCAGTGGTGGCCACGTCACTGCTTGCCCCGACCGAAGCGGCCAGTGAAACTGGCCTCGATGGCAACCAGACACAATCGCCCGGCAGCGACGCGCCAAGCAATTCCGAAACCTCAGGCATCGGAACGATCAGCATCGACGCACCGGATGGAATCGGGTCGATCGTTATCAACGGTGTCGCCGTCACCGGCGTCGGCCAGCAGATCCCGGGCCAGTTCGGCTATTTGGAGATCGTCTCCTACAATCCAAGCACGGGTGCTATCCAATACAATTACACGGTGACCGAGTCGGTCACTCATCCCGAGCACACGAACGGATTCGATCCCAACGACACGGTTCCGGACAATTTCAGCATCACTGTCACGGACGTCGACGGCGATTCGGCCAGCACCACCTTTGCCGTCGCCATCGTCGACGACGTGCCGACCGCGGTTGCCGATACGGACAGCGTGACGGAAGACGGCGCGACGGTCGCGGACGGCAACGTGATCACGGCCAGCGGCGGCGCGGACGCGAATGTGACGGACGGCGTCGCCGACGTTAAGGGCGCGGACGGGGCGACGGTAACGGGCGTCGAGGCAGGCACGGTTGCATCGGCCTCGGGCCATGTCGGGTCGGCCGTGGCGGGCAGTTACGGTTCGATCACGATCGATGCGGACGGCCACTACAGCTACACGCTGAACAACGGCGCTGCGGCGGTCCAGGCGCTGACCACCGGCCAGCATCTGACGGACACGTTCACGTATACGCTGACCGATGGCGACGGCGACACCTCGACGACAACGGTCGAGATCACCATCAACGGCACCAACGACGTCCCACAGGTCGTCGTTGACCAGGGCAACCCGGCCGGCGCGCATGACCAGGTCTATGAAGCAGGTCTGGCGGCGGGTTCGGCGGCCGGCGACGGCAGCACGGTTGCGACAGGCACCTTCACGGTGTCGGACGCCGACGGGCTCGACGACGTGCAGAGCGTCACCATCGGCGGCGTCACGGTTGCCATTGGCAGCCTTAACGGTTCGGTCTTCCAGGGCGACCACGGCACGCTGCTGATCACCGGCTACAACCCGGCAACCGGCGTTGCGGCCTATCAGTACACGCTGACCAGCCCGACCACGGACGTTCCCGCAGTCACCGAGACCGACAGCTTCTCGCTCACCGTCTCTGACGGCACCTCGTCGTCGGCTCCGGCAGCCATCGTCATCGACATCGTCGACGACGTGCCCAATGCGGTCGACGACACCAACAGCATCAGCGAGGACGCGCTTTCGCCGGTCAACGGCAATGTGCTGACCAACGACCTGCATGCCAACAACCAGCCGGGCGCCGACACGCCGACGAGCTTCGTCAGCTGGGATGGCTCGACGACGGGCGCGCACGGCACCTTCGTGGCCAATCCCGACGGCACCTACACCTATACGCTCAACAACGCCGATCCGGCGGTGCAGGCGCTGGACGCCGGCCAGACGCTGACCGAGACCTTCAACTACACGATGAAGGATGCCGACGGCGACACCGATACGGCAACGCTGACCATCACCATCAACGGCACCAACGACGTGCCGCAGATCGTCGTCGACCAGGGCAATCCGGCCGGCGCGCATGACCAGGTCTATGAAGCAGGTCTGGCGGCGGGTTCGGCGGCCGGCGACGGCAGCACGGTTGCAACAGGCACCTTCACGGTGTCGGACGCCGACGGGCTCGACGACGTGCAGAGCGTCACCATCGGCGGCGTCACGGTTGCCATTGGCAGCCTTGACGGTTCGGTCTTCCAGGGCGACCACGGCACGCTGCTGATCACCGGCTACAACCCGGCAACCGGCGTTGCTGCCTATCAGTACACACTGACCAGCACGACGACGGACGTTCCGGCAGTCACCGAGACCGACAGCTTCTCGCTCACCGTCTCTGACGGCACCTCGTCGTCGGCCCCGGCAGCCATCGTCATCGACATCGTCGACGACATTCCGACGGCGAAGGCTGACACGGACGCGGCGCAGTCGGGTGAGACGGTGACGGGCAATGTCGAGACCGGAACGAGCACCAACGGGATCGGTTCGGCGGACACGGCCGGCGCTGACGGCATCGCTTCGATTGCCTGGGCGAACGTTGCGGGCAGCACGGTGACGGGCACGTATGGCGTGCTGACGGTCGATGCCAACGGCGGCTACAGCTATCATGCCAACCCCAACGCGTCGGGCATCGACGTCTTCAATTACGCGATCACGGACGGCGACGGCGACACCTCACCCTCGACGCTGACAATTGCCGTGTCGAGCGGCACGCCGCAGCCGGTCGCGGCAACAGTGACGGTTGACGAAGCCGCGCTGGACACCAGCATGACAGGCGACGACATCGCCAACGGCACAGTGACGGGCACGAATCCGTCGAGCCCGGCCGAGACTGTTACGGGGACGCTGACGCTCGGCGATCCGGACAGCCCGCATGTAACCAACATCGCCGGAGCCACATCATCGGCGGTTAACGGCAGCCCGGTGACTGTGCAGGGCACCTACGGCGTGCTGCAGATCGATCAAGACGGCCACTTTACCTACACGCTGACGACGCCCTTCACGACGGCACCTGCTACCGACAACGGCGCCGTGACCGAGCCCGGCAAGGACGTGTTCACCTACACAGTGACCGACAGTTTCGGCAACAGCTCTACCTCGACCATCTCTGTTGACATCATTGACGATGTGCCGACGATCTCGGCGAATGCGACACAGCCTACGCTGACGGTCGACGAGAGCGATTTTGGGACGAATGCGTCAGCGAGCTTCGCATCGGTGTTCACACCGGTGTTCGGCGCCGACGGCGCGGCGCTGGTCAACCCGGTCACCTATGCGCTGGGCTTCAACGCCGGAGCGACGGGTCTTGTCGATACGGCGAGCGGCCAGGCTGTGGTGCTGAGCCTCGAAGCTGGCCAGGTGGTCGGCCGGGCCGGCGCCGGCGGCGCGATCGTGTTCACGGTCGCCACCGATGCGTCGGGCAATGTGACGCTCGACCAGCTGCGGGCTGTGGTTCACCCGAACGCCGCCGATCCCAACGATGCCAAGAGCCTGTCGGCTGACAATCTGATCACGCTGACGGCAACGGTGACCGACAAGGACGGCGACACGGCGAGTGCGACGGCCAATATCGGCGGCAACCTGACCTTCAACGATGACGGCCCGTCTGTGACGGCGAATGCGACACAGCCTACGCTGACGGTCGACGAGAGCGATTTTGGGACGAATGCGTCAGCGAGCTTCGCATCGGTGTTCACACCGGTGTTCGGCGCCGACGGCGCGGCGCTGGTCAACCCGGTCACCTATGCGCTGGGCTTCAACGCCGGAGCGACGGGTCTTGTCGATACGGCGAGCGGCCAGGCTGTGGTGCTGAGCCTCGAAGCTGGCCAGGTGGTCGGCCGGGCCGGCGCCGGCGGCGCGATCGTGTTCACGGTCGCCACCGATGCGTCGGGCAATGTGACGCTCGACCAGCTGCGGGCTGTGGTTCACCCGAACGCCGCCGATCCCAACGATGCCAAGAGCCTGTCGGCTGACAATCTGATCACGCTGACGGCAACGGTGACCGACAAGGACGGCGACACGGCGAGTGCGACGGCCAATATCGGCGGCAACCTGACCTTCAACGATGACGGCCCGTCTGTGACGGCGAATGCGACACAGCCTACGCTGACGGTCGACGAGAGCGATTTTGGGACGAATGCGTCAGCGAGCTTCGCATCGGTGTTCACACCGGTGTTCGGCGCCGACGGCGCGGCGCTGGTCAACCCGGTCACCTATGCGCTGGGCTTCAACGCCGGAGCGACGGGTCTTGTCGATACGGCGAGCGGCCAGGCTGTGGTGCTGAGCCTCGAAGCTGGCCAGGTGGTCGGCCGGGCCGGCGCCGGCGGCGCGATCGTGTTCACGGTCGCCACCGATGCGTCGGGCAATGTGACGCTCGACCAGCTGCGGGCTGTGGTTCACCCGAACGCCGCCGATCCCAACGATGCCAAGAGCCTGTCGGCTGACAATCTGATCACGCTGACGGCAACGGTGACCGACAAGGACGGCGACACGGCGAGTGCGACGGCCAATATCGGCGGCAACCTGACCTTCAACGATGACGGCCCGTCTGTGACGGCGAATGCGACACAGCCTACGCTGACGGTCGACGAGAGCGATTTTGGGACGAATGCGTCAGCGAGCTTCGCATCGGTGTTCACACCGGTGTTCGGCGCCGACGGCGCGGCGCTGGTCAACCCGGTCACCTATGCGCTGGGCTTCAACGCCGGAGCGACGGGTCTTGTCGATACGGCGAGCGGCCAGGCTGTGGTGCTGAGCCTCGAAGCTGGCCAGGTGGTCGGCCGGGCCGGCGCCGGCGGCGCGATCGTGTTCACGGTCGCCACCGATGCGTCGGGCAATGTGACGCTCGACCAGCTGCGGGCTGTGGTTCACCCGAACGCCGCCGATCCCAACGATGCCAAGAGCCTGTCGGCTGACAATCTGATCACGCTGACGGCAACGGTGACCGACAAGGACGGCGACACGGCGAGTGCGACGGCCAATATCGGCGGCAACCTGACCTTCAACGATGACGGCCCGTCTGTGACGGCGAATGCGACACAGCCTACGCTGACGGTCGACGAGAGCGATTTTGGGACGAATGCGTCAGCGAGCTTCGCATCGGTGTTCACACCGGTGTTCGGCGCCGACGGCGCGGCGCTGGTCAACCCGGTCACCTATGCGCTGGGCTTCAACGCCGGAGCGACGGGTCTTGTCGATACGGCGAGCGGCCAGGCTGTGGTGCTGAGCCTCGAAGCTGGCCAGGTGGTCGGCCGGGCCGGCGCCGGCGGCGCGATCGTGTTCACGGTCGCCACCGATGCGTCGGGCAATGTGACGCTCGACCAGCTGCGGGCTGTGGTTCACCCGAACGCCGCCGATCCCAACGATGCCAAGAGCCTGTCGGCTGACAATCTGATCACGCTGACGGCAACGGTGACCGACAAGGACGGCGACACGGCGAGTGCGACGGCCAATATCGGCGGCAACCTGACCTTCAACGATGACGGCCCGTCTGTGACGGCGAATGCGACACAGCCTACGCTGACGGTCGACGAGAGCGATTTTGGGACGAATGCGTCAGCGAGCTTCGCATCGGTGTTCACACCGGTGTTCGGCGCCGACGGCGCGGCGCTGGTCAACCCGGTCACCTATGCGCTGGGCTTCAACGCCGGAGCGACGGGTCTTGTCGATACGGCGAGCGGCCAGGCTGTGGTGCTGAGCCTCGAAGCTGGCCAGGTGGTCGGCCGGGCCGGCGCCGGCGGCGCGATCGTGTTCACGGTCGCCACCGATGCGTCGGGCAATGTGACGCTCGACCAGCTGCGGGCTGTGGTTCACCCGAACGCCGCCGATCCCAACGATGCCAAGAGCCTGTCGGCTGACAATCTGATCACGCTGACGGCAACGGTGACCGACAAGGACGGCGACACGGCGAGTGCGACGGCCAATATCGGCGGCAACCTGACCTTCAACGATGACGGCCCGTCTGTGACGGCGAATGCGACACAGCCTACGCTGACGGTCGACGAGAGCGATTTTGGGACGAATGCGTCAGCGAGCTTCGCATCGGTGTTCACACCGGTGTTCGGCGCCGACGGCGCGGCGCTGGTCAACCCGGTCACCTATGCGCTGGGCTTCAACGCCGGAGCGACGGGTCTTGTCGATACGGCGAGCGGCCAGGCTGTGGTGCTGAGCCTCGAAGCTGGCCAGGTGGTCGGCCGGGCCGGCGCCGGCGGCGCGATCGTGTTCACGGTCGCCACCGATGCGTCGGGCAATGTGACGCTCGACCAGCTGCGGGCTGTGGTTCACCCGAACGCCGCCGATCCCAACGATGCCAAGAGCCTGTCGGCTGACAATCTGATCACGCTGACGGCAACGGTGACCGATAAGGACGGCGACACGGCGAGTGCGACGGCCAATATCGGCGGCAACCTGACCTTCAACGATGACGGTCCCCAGTTTGGAACTGTAACCAACGCCCACCTGTCAAACGAAGTCGGGCATTTGCAGGGCGTTTTGCAGTACGATACGGGAGCAGATGGCCTGGGATCGCTGACTATTTCCAGCATCGCGGGCTTGCCGGCAGGCTGGACAACCAGTGCTGCTGGAGGCTCCTCGGTCAACATCTTCGCATCGGACGGGACGCAGATCTTTACCGTTCAACTCAATCTCGACGGCACCTACGATGTCATCCAATTGGCTGCGCGGCCTGGAACAACGTCGACGATCGATCTGGCTTCCAGCATCGCAAACTCGCCGATTGGAAACTATGACTTCGGTGCCGTGAAGCTGACTGCCTTGACGGATGATACCGGATCATCGGCTACGGCCAACTTCAATGCATATACGGATAATTCGGAGCCCGGTGGCCATGCTTTCGGACTTGGAAATCCCACATTCGGCATAGATGACAGTTTCAAGTTGGAGTTTCCTAGCCCGCTGTCCAATTTCAGCCTGAAGATTGCCAGCGTGGACAATAAAGGCATTATAAACGTCACGCTATCGGATGGCACAACAACCGTTACGATACCGAAAACTATCGATTCAACGTCCACTTATCTTACCATCACGCAAAGCGATCTGACGGCCAACGGTTTGACAGGTATTACGTCTGCGATACTAACGGGAGTCGATCAGCCTGCTAATGCCAACGATATCAAAGTTTCGTTCTCGACGTTTTCCTACTCGGAATCTCACCCCGCTGGCGACATGCATTTCACAGTCAACGTGAGCGGCAAAGATGGCGACAACGATTCCGTCAGTACCGGCTTTGACGTCAACTCGGTTGGCGGAGCTACATCCGCCGATCACTTCGTTGGTACAGCAGCGAATGATGTTTTCCACGGTGGGACCGGTACCGACCAATTTGACGGTGCTGGCGGGATACTGAACATCGTGGACTACACCGGCAGCGTCGGAGCGGTCTCGATCCATCTCGCGGACAATGGATCCGCATCGGGTGTACCGGCAGACTTGAGCAATCCGGCAGCGGGCACTATCGGCGGCGGCGACGCGGCTGGAGACATCCTTGCCAATATCCAAGGGCTGATCGGCGGCAATGGCGGCGATTACCTGTTCGGCAACTCCGGAGACAATTACCTCGCGGGCGGCGGCGGCAACGACACTCTCAACGGCGGCGGTGGCAATGACATTCTTGTTGGCGGCGCTGGCCATGACACGATGACCGGCGGCACCGGCGCCGACACGTTTAAGCTCGACGACCTCAATATCAAAGATCTCATCATCGACTACAATAAAGGCCAAGGAGATCAGATCGACCTGACTTCGTTGTTCGACAAGGCTGCAGGGACCATCGACGACTACGTGCATTACGACACCAGCACCAAGACGCTGAGCGTCGACACCGATGGTTCGGGCAATGCGGCCAATTTCGTGGTTGTCGCCGATTTGCAGGCCGGACCGACCACTGCCGGTGCCATCACGATACTCTACGACGACACGGCGCATGTACAACACACGGTCACGATCTAACGCCATAGCGCACAACCACGCGATTATGTTATACGTCGCTAATATTTAGGGGAGCTCAACATGAAACGTTCTGCAAGACTGCTTGTTTCCGCTGCGACGCTGTTGCTGGCAGTCGGGTCGACGGGGTATGCCGCCGATATCATCGAAGGTCCGACAGGCGATTATTGCCGTGTCGTCGGCACGTCCAATCTGGTCTTGAACGACAACATCGTCGATCTGAAGCAGCAGGTGGTGAAGCTGATGGACGAGTCGGTCGCCGCCGCCAACAGCTCGGAGTGGATCAACTCGTCCCGGCCCGTCTTCGTCTGGGCATCGGAAGCCAAGGTCGCTTGCGGCAAGGCCTATGGCTACCTGAAGACGAACTACAAGGACGAAGACACCCTCAACAAATGCGAGTGTTTTCACGATCGCATGGTCGAGTACATGCACTGACCGGATAGGCGAACCCACGCCTGTTGGCCATCATGACAGCCGCCGGATCATTCTCGAAGGCGATCGCAGGCGCGATCGCGTTCGTCGGCTTTGGCCTCACTGTCACGCTGGCCCACGCCAACTGGCTGGAACGGCCTTTTGTGGAACAACAGCAGCCGTCCAGCCTGACGCGGCCGGCACACTGTGACACTGCCACGGAGTGGACCCGGCAGGCTTTCAAGGCGTTTGCCAGTTGCCAGGCATCGATCTATGGCCTGGAGCCGATGCTGGCGCACGCCGTGATGGAGATCGAAAGCGGCTTCGATCCCGACGTGCAAGGCGCCGACGGCGAAGTCGGCCTGATGCAGGTGATGCCGGCGACCGCCAGGATGCTCGGCTTTCGAGGTTCCCTCGACGATCTCAGCGCGCCGGCGGCCAACATCGCGCTGGGGGTCAAATATCTTGCACAGGCCAACAGGCTCGCCGCGGGTGATCTCTGCACCACCGTCATGAAGTATCGCGCCGGGCACAATGAAAGCCGGTTCTCGGCACTTTCAGTCCGCTACTGCCAGCGTGCGCGGGCAATCCTGGCAAGGGAAGGGATCGAAGTGACCGGCCCCTTGCCGGTGGCGACATTCGGCTTTTCCGCGTTTTCGCCAGGCGGGGAGGGTGGAGCCCCTGCCCAGGGAAAGGCGTTTGCGTGCGCCGCGTGTTCGTGCCTGGGCCGCGATACATGAAATGCGCCGACTATCGAAGTGCCGGGCAAACAAGGCAGATCAGGGCGCTCAGAGGCAGGCTTTTCGGCGGCTAAAAGAACTACAGACGGCACTGCAAGTCCGCCGTAACATGCGTTGAAGACCAGACCGGGAACAATATCCGGCGGCACATAGGGGTGGAGCATTCATGGAAGCTGGCCGACAGGTCCACCGTCCGCGGACATGGGCAATCGCCTTGGCGCTCGCCGCGATCGTGTCGGGCTGCCAGTCGAAGGGCGGCGTGTCCGAAGTGCTCGATCCGGCGGCCGTTACCGCGCCTGCCGGGCAGAACGGCGCCGCCGGTGCCGGTCCCGTCCAGGCGACCCAGTCGCTGGGCACCGGGTCGACCAAAGTCACGATGCTGCTGCCGCTGTCCGCCCCTGGAACGGCCGGGGAAAACGGCAGGAAGATGCTCGATGCGACCAAGCTGGCGATGACGGATATCGGCAACGGATTGCTGGCGCTGACGGTAGAAGACACCAAAGGCGACAGCGCACTGGCCGGCAAACTGGCGGTTACGGCCATTACGACGGGGTCTAAAGTCGTCATCGGCCCGACCGAGCTGCCGGCGGCCCAGCATATTGCGACGCTGTCGGGGTCGAAGCGGCCACCGGTCCTGGCGCTCGCCGACAATTTCGCCGGCGGCCCCGGGGTCTATGCCGTGCTCCTTGGCGAAGCGGACAGCGCCGCCGCGGGCGCCGCGGGACTGGCCGCGAAAGGCAGCAAGAAGTTCGTACTGCTTGTCGCGGATGGCCCAAACGCCGGCGCCATGGAGAAGCGGGTCGCAAACGGCCTCAGCATCTACGGCGCGGCGCTCGCGGTCACTCTCCGATATTCTGCCGGCGACGGCGCGAAGACGGTCGACGAAATGGGCTCACTGGTGGACGCCCCCGACGCCGTCATCGTCGCCAGCGGCAATGGCAGTCCGTCGCCTGTCCTTGCCGCCCTCAAATCGAAGGGCATTCCGGGAAAGACGATCTCCGTCGTCGGGACGAACCGTTGGCTGGAGCACCCCATGGATCCGCTCTTCGAGGGGGCGTTTGTCGCCACGCTCGATGCAAGCGAAACCGGGCCGATCGCCGACCGCTTCAGGACGACATACAACTATCCGGCTGACGTCAATGTGGCCTACGCCTATGATATGGTTGCGCTGACGGCAGGGATTGCCAGCGCGGTCGGGCCCGATGGTTTCAGCAAAAAGGTTCTTGAGAATCCAAACGGCTTTCGGGGGTCAACCGGCCTGTTCCGGTTTCGGGCCGACGGATCCAGCCAACGCTCGATGCCGTTCTATCGGATTGAAAAAGGTGCGCTCAAACTGGTTGCCAAATCGACGTCGGGTTTCTGACCGGCGCAAATCCCTGGGATCCTGTTCAAGCTGATGGCCAGGCCGGGCCGCAGCCGCTTGGCGATCGCACTTGGAAGCCTCCTGCTCCTGGCGGGGATACTGCTGATCATTCAGGGCGGGGCGTTGCTTTCGGTCGATCGGCCTGTCCGTGCCCGGTCGCGGGATGTTGACGATACCCAGCCTATCCGGCCGGTTGCCCGGGTTGCCGGCGCACAACGCCTGGAGCCGGCGCGCAAGGTTGCTCAAGACCTGATCGCTCCGCCACGGCTTGATCCCGCTGAGATCGAACGGACCGAGCCCCGTCCGCCGCTCAGCGAGCTCGGTCTCGCCGTGCCCCCGAAATCGCCGACGCCCAGGGATTGGCGGGAGGTCTTGCTCTACCGCCCGGTTGCCACATCATCGGCGATGTTCGAAGCCATGGGCCGCAAGGTGGTCATCAGCGGAGTGCGAGGCATCGATCTCGACAGCTCCTGCTCGTTTCATGACGTCACCTGGCCTTGCGGCGTGCGCGCCCGCGCCGTTTTCAATTCCTGGCTGAGGGGACGCGCGCTGCACTGTTTCGTACCGCCGGACGTCGAGCGTTTTGCCGTCGCCGCACCGTGCAGGCTGGGCAAGCAGGATGTTGGCGCCTGGCTTGTCTCCAACGGCTGGGCCACGGCGCTGCCGAGCGGCATCTACGGCAAGGCGGAGGCGACAGCCAGGGACGCGGAGATGGGCATGTTCGGCCCGGCACAATAGGCTGTCATTCAATCCCTGATGTTTTGTTTGTTAACCGCCACGGGCGCAGCCTTGAGGGGGTCATCGCGCAATCGATTAAATTGCAATGTTCCTTGAAACTGAAATTGCAACACACCGGCCTTATACAAGCCCATCCACAGGAGATCGGCCAGTGACAAAGACTATGGCGAGCACCACCGACCAGGCATGGAAAGGCGTCGCTTTGCTGACCTTTCTGGGAACCACTGCAATCCTGGGCGTTTCCGTCGGTCTCAATTATCTGCTTCTGTTCTCGGAGGCGCTGACGCCATTTGGGCGCAGCATGGTCACGGCAATCCTGTTGCCTGTTGTTCTTGGTGTTCCGCTTTTTCTGTTCGTTGGATTGAAACAGATCGAGCTTCGTCGCTATCGCCGGGAACTCGACAAGTCAGCAACCTTCGACACCACGACCGGCTGCCTGAACGGAGCGGTCTTCACGTCTATGGTCGAAAAAAGAACCGCAAGGCCGTCGGTGCCGGGGCCGAAATCCGGCGCCTTCCTGGTCATCCATTCGGAGCATCTGCGGTCCATCAACCTGCGCTTTGGTCTTGAATGGGGCGATCAAGCCTTGCGGCTCATAGCCTCAACCATACAATCGTCAGTGCGCGCGGAGGATCTGGTTGGACGCATGGGGACGTCGATGTTCGGGGTCTTCCTCGCCGGCGCGACCGAAGCAGAAGCCAGGGAAATCGGCGAGCGTATCAGGGCGCGCATCGCACAAGTCTATTTCGCGCCAAAAGGCACCGAGGATGCCTTGACCGTCAAGGTCGGCGGCGTGGTGTTCGAGAACCAGGTGGAGTTCGCGGACATGTTCCGGTCCGCCGAGCAGCGCATGGCCGGCGTCCAGGACGGAGCGGCGTTTGAGCTGACGCATCTCCATAGCTGATAGTCGCCGGGAACCGGAGCCAGGGGAATTGTCGGACGCGGACGCCCTCACGCGGCCGGCGGGGTAACCCGTGAAGACGCCGCCCAGGTTTCGGCGATGGCGACGATCGCCGCGTTGATCGGTCCGCTCGGGATCGCCGGCATCACCGAGGCGTCGACGACAAAGGCATTGTCGAAGCCGTTCAGCCGCAAGTCAGGATCGACGACGGCCTCGGTGTCAAGACCCATCCGGCAGGTGCCGGCCGGATGATGATGGGTGGAAGCAGCCCTGGCGATGAAAGCATCGAGTTCGGCATCGGACCGAACCGGTGCGCCTGGCAGGATCTCCGTATCGCGCCATTCGTCCAGGGCCTCATGATGGCCGACCATGCGCGCCCGCTTCAACGCCATCCTGAATGTCGCGCGATCGTGTTCGGTTTCCAGATAATGCGGGTCGATGACCGGCGCATCGTTGCGGCCCGGGCCGCTCGGTGTGATGCGCCCGCGGCTTGTCGGATGGGTGACGCCGCAAAGGATGGTAAAGGCCGAGCCATAAAGCGGGGCATTCAGGCCCTCGGCCGCCGACGGAGCGAAGACGCAGGCGAGCACGATATCGGGACTTCCCATGGAGCGGGTCGGGTCGTCGCTGTGCAGATACATCAGCGATTCGGAGTGCTGCAGGCGGGAAGGCGGCACCGGCTTTTTGGTGCTGTAGACATTTCCAAGAGCCAGCAGATGATCCTGCAGGTTGCGGCCCACCTCGCTGCGATCGGCAAGGCAGCGTATGTCAGCCTGCTTCAGCGTATCCGGGCAACCAATGCCCGACCGCATGAGGATGAGCGGCGTGGACACGGCGCCGGCGCAAAGGACAATCCGGTCGGCACAGAGCGTTCTGGTCTGGCCCTCGCAGACCACGCTCACGCCCGTGACCCTGTGGCCGTCCAGAACCAGATGCTCGACCTCGTGGCCGGTGAGCAAGGTCAGGTTCGGCCGCGCCATGACCCGCGGCGGCAGATAGGCGTCGGCGACGCTCAGGCGCTTGCCGTCGCGTATGTTGAGTGAATTGGGGCTGGTGCCGACCAGCTCGCCGCTGTTGTGGTCGCTCAGGGCGGGAGCCCCCATGGCCCGCCCGGCGGCGATGTAGGCACGCACGACCGGACTGACCTCGGCGTCCGGCAGATAGACGTCCAGCGGGCCGCTCCTGCCGCGTGTTGGCCCGTCGAAGGCGGTGAAGGCTTCGCTGCGGATGAAGCCCGGCAACAACCCCCGATAGGACCAGCGCTCGCCGCCGGCTTGCACCCAGGGTTCGAAATCATCGGGATGGCCGCGCACATAGGCCATTGCATGCAGGCAGCTCGAGCCGCCGACGATTTTGCCGCGCGGCCATTCATGGACGCGGTTGGCGGTGAAGGGTTGGGGCACGGTCCGGTAGCTCCAGTCGTAGGCGCGGCCCTGGAGCATCGTCCATTTCAGCGGGTCGGCGATGTCGGGATCGGCCGGCATCGCCCCGGCCTCGATGAGGCCGACCTGGCACGACCGGTCTTCACTGAGACGGCTGGCAACAACCGAGCCAGCGGATCCCGCGCCGATCACCAGCACGTCGAAATGACGTTTCAATTTGAAATTCCCCGCACAGGCTCGACGTCAGAGGTGATGCGATCACGCGGCAAAGGCGCCGGCATTCGACCGTTCCATGATCTGTCTCTGCACCGACAAAAGGTGCGCGCGCATTGCGGCCTCTGCCGCTTCGGGGTCGCGCTGCGAGATCGCTTCGGCGATCAGGCGATGCTCGCCGTCGCGGTGGGCGATCCGCTTGGGGCAGGTGGGTGCCGCGGTGCGCGCAACCTTCACCCGCGCATCGACACCGACCTGGCGCAGCATCTTGTAGAATTCCGCGGCGAGATGGTTGCGGGCCGCGGCAATGATCGCGAGATGGAAAGCGAAGTCGACCTCACCCGACGGGGCGTTCTCCGGCGTGGTTGCCGCGTCGAGGATCCGCGCCGTCTCGAAAGAGGAGGCGCGCAGCGACGCCAGTCGGGCAAGGCCCGGCTCCATGATCAGGCGCAATTCCAGGACCTCGATCGGATTGGTTACCCTGACCAGTTCCTCGCCATATCTCGGAAGGGCGGTCGGCGCCCGCCTGGCTCGCGCCGGTTTGAGGTCGCCCGAAAGGCGCAGCACTTCAAGCGCCTTGCGAAGCTGATGGCGCTTGACGCTCAGATGTTCCGCAAGATCGCGCTCGGACGGAAGCTTGCCGCCGCCCTGCTGCAACTGGCGGACCGCGGCGATGATGTCGTCGAGATCAGATGGTCCGACCTGCGGCTCGAATGCGCTCAAAACCAAATCTCCTGTCCGATCGGCAGACCGCCGACTCAACGTCCCGACATCATATTGTGACACGAAAACCTGTTCGACGGCACTCAACCAATTCAACCAATCTACAACTGTACGCAATGGTTGACAACACCAGTTGCGCGATGGTTGACTGCCCATGTCGACGGTTGCCATCGCGGCAGACGTCTTTCTCCCGAGGATCACGCATGCCGGCTGGCGAAACCTTTGACTACGTCATTGTCGGTGCGGGATCGGCCGGCTGCGTGCTGGCGAACCGGCTGAGCGAAGACCCTGCCGTGTCGGTGCTTTTGTTGGAGGCGGGGGATTGGGACCGCGATCCGATGATCCACATCCCGCTCGGCTGGGGCAAGATACTGACGGAGCGCCGCCACGACTGGATGTATTTCTGCGAGCCCGAGGCCAATGTCGGCGGCCGCAAGGTCGAATGCGCGCGCGGCAAGGTCATCGGCGGCTCTTCCTCCACCAACGCCATGGCTTATGTGCGCGGCAATCGCGGCGACTACGATCGCTGGGCGGCAAGCGGCCTGACGGACTGGTCGTTCGACAAGGTGCTGCCCTACTTCAAGAAGCAGGAGCGCTGGGAAGCGGGCGAAAGCCGGTACCGTGGCGGCAGCGGGCCGCTGAACACCCAGTTCTGCCGCTACAAGGACGAACTGATCGATGCCTTCGCCACAGCCAGCCGTGATGCCGGATACCCGCAGACCGATGACTATAACGGCGCCATACAGGAAGGCTTCGGCCGGCTGCAGATGACAATTGCCAACGGCCGCCGCTGCTCGACCGCAACCGCCTATCTGCGGCCCGCCATGCGGCGCGGCAATGTCAAGGTGCTGACCGGCGCGATGGCGACGAAGATCCTGCTCAGGGATGGCCGCGCAGCCGGCATTGCCTACACCAGAGGCGGGGCGAGCCATGAAGTTCTGGCGCGGCGCGAAGTTCTGCTTGCCGGCGGCGTCATCAACACGCCGCAGCTGATGATGCTGTCAGGCATAGGCGACAGCGGCGAGCTGGCGGCGCATGGCATCGAGACGAAGGTCGATCGTGCGCAAGTCGGCAAGAATCTGCAGGACCACGTTTCGGTTATCGTGATGTATCGGCGCAAACAGCCTGGACCGTTTCTCAAGATGATGCGGGCCGATCGTATCGGGCTGGATTTCGTCAGGACTTATCTCACCGGAAAGGGCTTTTCGGGAGATGTGCCTGGCGGCGTCGTGGCATTCCTGAAGAGCGACGCAAGCCGGCCGTTGCCGGACGTACAGCTGCTTTTCACCGCCGCGCCGCTTGGGGCATGGCCTTACATGTCGCCGTTCAAGGCGCCGTTCGCCGACGGCTTTGCGACCCGGATCGTTGCGGTGCAGCCGGAGAGCCGCGGCAGCGTCAAGCTGGCGTCGAGCGATCCGGTCGCCGCGCCCCTGATCCGTCAGAATTTCCTGTCCTCGCAGCGCGACTGGCAGTCGCTTCGCGCCGGCTTTCGTGTTGCACGCAACCTTGCCAGCCAGCCGTCCATGACCCCGTTCGTCGGCGCGGAGTTCTTCCCCGGCCCGAAATGCGAGAGCGACGAAGAGATCGACGAGCATATCCGCAAGACCTCGATCACCGTGCATCATCCGGCCGGCACGTGCCGCATGGGCGTCGATGCGGCATCGGTGGTCGATCCGGAATTGCGGGTGCGCGGCATTGCCGGGCTTCGTGTCGTGGACGCCTCGGTCATGCCCGACCTCGTTTGCGGCAACATCAATGCGGCGGTCATCATGATCGCCGAAAAGGCCGCGGATCTGATCCGCAGCCGCGCTCAACAGAGCGTGGCTGCCTGATAAGGCGGCCGGAATGCAACCAAAGTCTTTTGGTTGAGACTGAAAAACTGCGTTGGTTGGACTGTCATGCGCGTCAGCATGGCCGTGACGAAGCGGTTTCACGCCCTGATTGTGAGCTGAATTCCGTGCATTTCTAGGCTGGTTCTGCCTATTTCTGGGCATTTGCCACTCAAAAATGCACCTCAACCAAAAACTTATAAGATTCGCAATTTGGGTATTGTCGAGCAAAACCAATGCGAATACGGTTGAGTTGGTTAGAAGTATTTTCTTCGTGACGAGAGGTGTCCGATATGTCCCTGGCGCAACCAGCTAACGATGTGCTCACCAACAAGAAGGCGGCACTCAAGGGCCTCTACGACGCCCTCTACGCAAAGAACATGTTTCCGTTCTGGGCGACGTCGGAAGGCGTCGACCATGACGAGATCAAGCAGTTGATGGCGACGTCGAAAGCCGTTCCCTTCGTGTGGTCCTATTCGGACATCGAGCCGCTGCTCCAGCGCGCCGCCGAACTGGTGACCATGGACGACAGCGAGCGCCGTTCGCTGATCCTCGTCAATCCCGGTCTTGCACCCAAGCGTGCATCGGTCAGCACCATGTACACCGCCTACCGCTTGAACGATCCCGACGAGATCATGCCGCCGCACAAGCACTCGCCGAGCGCCATCCGCTTCGGCCTGACGGGCAAGGGCAATTTCACCGGCGTCGAGGGCGAAGACGTGGTCTTCGGCCCGGGCGACATGGTGCTGACGCCCAACGACGCCTGGCACAATCATGGCACCGTTGGCGGCGAGCAGGCGGTGAACCTGTCGGTGCTCGACCTGCCGCTGGTCGAAACGCTGCATGCCGTCCATTTCGACCACAAATACACCGAGATGGTCGATGGCAAGGAAGTCGAGAAGAAGGTGCAGACCGCCCGCTATCCCAGCGACTACTCACAGCGCATCTACGGCGAAGGTGGCCTGATGCCGCGTTTCGTCGACCACAAGCGTGGCGGCGGCCTGTCGTCGCCGATGTATGTCTATCGCTGGGAGAAGATGGAAGCGGTTCTCGACGCCCACAAGGATTGGGAAGGCGACCCCCATGAAGGCATCGTCATCGACTATGTCGATCCGACGACCGGCGGACCCGTCTTCCACACCATCAATTTCTACGTGCAGATGCTGCGTCCCGGCGAGAAGACCTTGCCGCAGCGCGAGACCGCCAGCCTGCTCTTGGCGCCGTTCCGCGGTAACGGCCATTCGATCATCGACGGCAAGCGCTATGACTGGAACCAGTTCGACACCATCGCCATACCCGGCGGTTCCTGGGTCGAGCATGTCAACGGCTCGTCGAGCGAGCCGGTGATCTTCTTCGGCGCCACCGATGCGCCGACGCAAAAGGCGCTGCTCCTCTACAAGCGCTGGGGCCGCAACCAGGCCGGCGATCTGCTCCGTCTCGTCTAGTTCCGGTCCTCCGGCAGGCAATGTCCGCGCCGCCATTGGCGGCGTGGACATCGAAATGGAATTTCAGCAGCAAGGGCGTATGCATTTGGTTTCGGCGTTCAACACAAAGCAGATCGGCCATGTCGACTGCCCAGGCGGCGGTCAGGTCTGGGTCGACGGCAACATCCTCTATATCGGCCACATGCGGCCGCCGAGCGGCACGACGCTGGTCGACATTTCCGACCCGCGCAATCCGCGCAAAATTACGACGATCGATGTCCCGCCCGGTTGGCACTCGCACAAGGTGCGCGCCAAGGACGGACTGATGATCATCAACCACGAGCGCTTTGGCGACGCCGGCCCGGCTGATTTCGGCGGCGGACTGGCGCTCTATGACACCACCAAGCCGGCACAGCCGAAGCTCATCTCGAAATGGATAACCGGCGGCAAGGGCGTCCACCGCTACGACTTCGACGGCCGTTACGCCTACATATCGCCGACCGCCGACGGTTATGTCGGCAACATCGTGATGATCCTCGACCTGATCGATCCCGCGAAGCCGGTCGAGGTCGGACGCTGGTGGATACCGGGCCAGTGGACCGGGGGCGGCGAAGAGTATCCTTGGCACGACTATGTCACGCCGCGCTGTCACCATCCGCTGCGAATGGGCGACAGGCTCTATGTCAGCTACTGGCATCATGGCCTGTTCATCCTCGACATTTCGGACATCACCAAGCCGAAGCTGGTCTCGCACGTCAATTCGAGCCCGAGCTTTCCGCATCCCACGCACACCTGCCTGCCGATTCCACAGCCGCTCAAAGGCCGCAACATCATGGTGGTGGCGGACGAGGATGTCGCCAAGCTTCGGCCATCGCCGCCGGCCTTCACCTGGATTTACGATATCACCGACGAGACCAACCCGTTGCCGATCTCGACCTTCCAGGTGCCGGGCCTCGACACGGACGGTTCACCGCAGCCGCAGATGACCGGCTGCCATCAGCCTTCCGAGCGGTTCAATGGCACCGTCATTCCGTTTGCGTGGTTCGCGCAGGGGCTGCGCCTCGTCGACATCGCCGATCCGTTCGCGCCAAAGGAAGTCGGTCATTTCATGCCCGACGCGCCGGAGGGCGCGGAGCGTTCCTCGTCCAACGACGTGACCATCGACGACCGCGGCATCGTCTACCTGATCGACCGCATCCGTGGCGTCGACATCATCGAAACCAGCGTTCTCTAGGGGGATATGTTGAGCGACAGCACGCGAAAATCCGCCAGCCACTACGCCATCGGCAACAAGAACCCGAACCTGCCGTTTCATCCGGCGGTGCGTGCCGGCGATTTCATCTTCGTCTCGGGCCAGGTGCCGAAAGACGAGAACAACAACATGATCAGCGGCACGATCGAAGAAGAGACGCTGGCGACGCTGAAGACCATCGCGCGCGTCATCGCGCATGAAGGCGCGACGCTGTCGGATGTCGTGCGGATCACCACCTATCTCGAGGATACGCGCGATTTCGGCCGCTACAACAAGGCGTTCCTCGAAGGGATCGGCGACGCCGTTCTGGCGCGCACGACCGTCGAGGCAAAAGCGGTCATCAACACCAAGATCGAAATGGACGCCATCGTCTACAAGCCGCTGCCGGCGAGCAAGTAGGCCCTGGACACTAGCGAGGAGAAGACATGTACAAGCTGTTAGGCCGCCAGACATCAGGCAACGTCCAGAAGGTGCTCTTCATGCTCGAAGAGCTGGGAGCGTCCTACAAGCGTGAGGATTATGGCCGCCAGTTCGAGAACACGCAGACGGCGGAATACAAGGCGCTCAACCCGACCTCCAAGGTGCCGACGCTGGTTGACGGCGACACCGTGATCTGGGAGTCCAACACCATCCTGCGCTATCTCGCGGCATTCGGCGGCGAACAGTTGAATGGCGCTACGCCGGCGGAAAAGACCGAGGTCGAGCGCTGGATGGACTTCCTGCTGGCGGCAGTCAATCCGGGCTACCTGGCGGCCTTCAAGGGCGCCAAGCTCACGCCCGAGGAACAGACCCCCGAATACAAGGAACAAGTGAAGGACCTTGTCGCGCAGCTCAAGATCGTCGACGGCCACCTGGCCGGCAAGGACTTCCTGGCGCTCGGCAAGCTGACCCTTGCCGACATTGCCTGCGCGCCGATCCTGAAGCGCTGCGTCGACTTCAAGATCGACCGGCCGTCAATGCCCAATCTGGAGCGCTGGGTGGCCGCGATCGCCGCTCGGCCGGCCTTCAAGGCGGCAACCACTGCTGCTCCCGCAAAGGCCGCATGATGATCAAGCGCGCCGCTCTCATCGGACTGGGAACGATGGGTCCAGGCATCGCCGCGCGGCTTTCGCGCGGCGGGCTCGATGTGACGGCGTATGACGTTTCGCCAGGGGCAATCGAGCGCGCCCGCGGCATGCTCGATCTTGCCGGCGGCGTGCTCGACCGTCTCGACATCGAGGCGCCCGGGACTGGTGCCGGCAAAGTGCGTTTCGTCGAGACGATCGCCGAGGCCGTCGATGGCGCCGAACTGGTGATCGAGAACGTGCCCGAGAATATCGACATCAAGGCGCAGACCTATCGTGACATCGATCCACTGATCGGCCCGTCCGTCATCGTCGCTTCCGACACGTCGGGCATCCCGATCACCAAGCTGCAGGCTCATATCTCGCATCCCGAGCGGATGGTCGGCATGCACTGGTCGAACCCGCCGCACATCATCCCGATGATCGAGGTGATCGGCGGCGAGAAGACCGCGCCTGAAACCGTGGCTGTTATCCGCGATCTCATCCGCTCGATCGGCCTGCTGCCGGTGGTAGTGAAGAAGGACGTTCCAGGCTTCGTCGAGAACCGCGTGCTCTATGCGCTGCTGCGCGAGGCGGTCGATCTTGTCGAGCGCGGCGTCATCGAGCCGGAAGACCTCGACACCTGCGTGTCGTGGGGCATAGGCTACAAGATCGCCGTCATCGGCCCGATGGCGCTGCTCGATATGGCGGGGCTGGATATCTACAAATCCGTCTCGTCCTTCCTGAATGCCGATCTCTCCAACCGCGACGATGTGGCGCCGATGGTTCTGGAGAAGACGGCTGCGTCGAAATTCGGCATCAAGTCGGGCGAGGGCATGTTTGCCTACACGCCCGAGCAGACAAAGGCGCTGCAAGGTGAACGGGCGCGCAAGCTCGTCGCGGTGCGGCGCATCCTGGAAGGCCGGGAGTAGCCAATGTCACATGGTGCGCAGAGGGCCAGCCGGTTTGAGGAGTTCCACCGGTCGGCTGTTTGTGTGAAGGGCGCCTTCGCCATCAAGATGGTGCGGGTGCGGCAGAAAACAGCGCGCGGGGCGACAAGCCATGCGCATTGAAACCATCCGAGCCGCCGGCGACAGGCCGGCCCATATCCGCCATGACGATCTAATCTCCGCCAAGGGCGTTTCGGTGGTCATGGCCCGTCAGCTGATCCTCAGGAACATCGATCTTTCGGTGCCAAAGGGATCATTCGTTTCCCTTATCGGTCCTTCCGGATGTGGCAAGAGCACCTTGCTCAAGGTGCTGGCCGGGCTGGTGCAGCCTACCCAGGGCAGCGTTTCGATCGCCGGGCTCGCGCCGGTCGAGGCGGCGCGCAAGCGGATGATCGGCCTCGTCTTCCAGGACGCCAACCTGCTCCCCTGGAAAAACGCCGTCGACAATGCCTCGATGCTGCTCGGCATCGCCGACAAGTCGCTCTCGCGCTCGGATCTGCGGGCGCGCGGGCAGGAGATGCTGGAACTGGTGGGGCTGGGCGACAGCGCCCACAAGCGGCCAAACGAGCTGTCGGGCGGCATGCGGCAGCGGGTCGCCATTGCACGGGCCCTGGCGCTCGATCCGGCGGTCCTGCTGATGGACGAACCGTTCGGCGCGCTCGATGCCATCACCCGCGATTCGATGGGCCAGTCGCTGCTGGAGATCTGGCAGCGGACCGGCAAGACGATCGTGCTCGTCACCCATTCCATCGACGAGGCCATCCATCTGTCGCGCCACGTTCACGTGCTGGGGATCAAGCCGGGACGGATCACCGAGAGCCTCGACATTGCGCTGCCTTACCCGCGCGACCTGTCGGTCACCGAAGATCCGGAGTTCGTCAGGCTGGTGGTCCAGTTGCGAACGATGCTGCGCTCCAGCCATCAACCGGGAGGCGCGTCTTGAGCGACCAACCCATCACCAACCTTTCCGAGCCGCGCCTCGCCTCCAGCTGGAGTGCGGCGACCGGCAGCTGGCTGCCGGCTGTCATCCTCCTGCTGGTGACGGTCGTGCTGTGGGAAGCCGCGGTGCGGATCTTTGCCATATCCGCCTTCATCATTCCCGCGCCGTCCGAGATCGCGAAGTCGCTGGTGGCGCAATGGGGCACGCTGATGCAGGCGACGCTGGTGACGGCGGGCGAGATCCTGTTCGGCTTCCTGGTCTCGGTCGTGGTCGGCATTGCCATTGCGCTGGTCATCGTGCGCTTCGATTGGTTGGGACGCGCGCTGTATCCACTGGTGGTGCTGTTCCAGAACGTGCCGAAAGTCGCCCTCGCGCCGATCTTCATCCTCTGGTTCGGCTATGGGCTGGCGCCCAAGATCGGCCTGATCCTGGTCATCGCCTTCTTTCCGGTGACGCTCTCCATGCTGGCGGGCATGCAATCGGTCGACCGCTCGCTGCTGTCGCTGATGAATTCCGTCGGGGCCAGCCCGACGCAGATCCTGTTCAGGATCCGCGTTCCGCACTCGCTGCCGAACCTGATGGCCGGAACCAAGATCGCCGCCACGTTGAGCGTGATCGGCGCCATCGTCGGTGAGTTCGCCGGGGCGTCGGACGGTCTCGGCTACGTCATCCAGTTCGCGTCGACCCAGCTCGACACGGCGCTGGTCTTCGCAGCGCTGCTGCTCGTTTCCGTGCTTGGCATCGCCTTCTACTACGCCGCCGAAATCCTAGAACGCATCGTGGTGCCGTGGGCGCCGAAATTCAGCCAATCCTAGGCCCGCTCGATCAACCAAATTCAAAAAAGGGGAACAAAAAATGCTGAGACGCTCACTTATCAAGGCCGCTACCTTCGCGGCGTTTGTTGCAGCACTCGGTTTTTCCAACGCGGCTCTGGCGGCGGACAAGGTCAACGTCCAGCTCGACTGGGTCGTGCGCGGCAATCACGCCATGTTCTTCGTCGGCAAGGAAAAGGGCTTCTTCGCCAAGAACGACATCGATGTGGCCGAGATCCGCAAGGGATCCGGCTCGCCGGACGCGATGCGGCTGGTGGGCAATGAGAACGCGGATTTCGGGTTCGGCGATCTTCCCACGCTTGCCGTCGCACGGTCGCAGAATGTCCCGGTCGTGGCGCTGGCAGCCGTCAATCAGCACTCCCCGCTGGGGATCATTTCGCTGGCCAAGACGCTGAAGCTCACCAAGCCGTCCGACCTCAAGGGACTGACCATCGGCATTCATCCGGCCGGTTCCACCTACATCTTCTTCAAAGGCTTCCTGGCCGCCAACGGCCTGACCGAAAAGGACATGACGCTGAACAGCGTCTCGCCTCCCTATGAAAGCTATTTGCTGCTTGGCCGGGTTCAGACGGTCGTCGGCTATATCGATGCGGAGGTTCCCGAACTGGAAGCGAAGGCCGGGGGCCCCGGCTCGCTCAGCATCATGATGGGGGCGGACTATGGGTGGAAAGCCTATGGCTCCGGCCTGTTCACCTCGCAGGCGATGATCAAGGACAAGCCGGAGGTCGTGCGCCGCTTCGTCAAGGCATATAGGGAGGCCTTCGACTATGTCGTGGCTCATCCGGAAGAGGCCGCCGAGATCACGGCCAAGGCAGCGCCCGGCTATGCGGACAAGAAGGACGTACTGCTGGCGCAGATCAACGCCGACATCGCCTCGACGTTCACCAGCCCCGACACCAAGGAACACGGTCTCGGCTGGATGACGAAGACGCAGTGGGAGGAGACCCTGAAGACGCTGACGGACCAGGGCGTGCTCAAGGCGGCTCTGTCGGCGGACGACGTCTTCACCGACGCGTTCCTGGCGAAAGAATAAGAGGCTCGCGATGTTCGAACGGACGCGGGAATGAGCGCCTACCGGCAGGCCAGGCTGTCCTGCGCCATGGCGCAGGACACATCACGCTCGCCTTTCGCCGCATCGGTGCGGTCGAGCGTGATCTGCACGCGGGTGGCATATGCTCGGCTCGCCAGACCGCACCACAGCCGCTCGACGGGCAGGTTCTCGCGCTTGTCGTTGAGGATCGTGAACGTGCCGGTCTTCGCATCGAACCAGAGCTCGACGCGGGTCTTCTTGCCCGGCTCGATCGTTGCGATCCCGGCCGAATACCAGTGGGCGAAGTCGGCGTTGCAGGAGAGGCCTTCGCTGCCCGCATTCGAAATCGTCAACGGAACCATGTCGAGCCCGTCAGTGCCGGTGCGGACGGCGACATGGTGCAACTCAACCGCGTTGGCGAAGGACGACAACGCCAGCATCACCGGAAGGGCATAACGGATCTTCACTTTGCCTGAGCTTCACAATGTAATTTTTCCTAGGCAGTCTATCTCGCTTTTGCGCAATAACAATAAGAATATTGATTGGTGAAACAACAGAGAGGGTAACATGTTAAAGCTTCTTAAGAGCAGTGTAAGTGCAGTTATATTGACCAGTGTCTTGTTGAGCGGCGCGCTTGCCGGCGAGGTCAAGTCGATCGCCATCCTCACGCCCGAAGAAGGCACGGACTACGGCTGGAACCAGCAAGGCATCGATGCCGCCAAGGCGGCTGGCAAGGCCGCCGGCGTCGAAGTGGTCGTGGCCCAGGGCCTCGGCTATGGCGATGTTCGTCCGACCTTGCGGGAACTTGCCTCCGACGGCGCCAGCCTGCTGATCGCGCATGCCAGCGGCTACAACACCTCGGCGCCTGAAATCGCCAAGGAATTGAAAGTTCCGGTGGCAATCGTCGACACGCCAGCCGGCCTGGAGAAGGGCCTTGTCGCCGACTATACGCTGAGCGGCCACGAGGGCGCCTATCTCGCCGGCCGTCTCGCCGCCAAGGTGTCGCGTTCCAAGTCGGTCGGCATCGTGGTGTCGGGCGAACCGCCATCGTGGAATTCGCAGTCGGCGGCGTTCGCGCAAGGCGTGAAGGCGGAGAACCCGGACGTCAAGATCACCTACGCGGTGATCGGCCCGGCCGCCTACAGCGATGCGGCCGGCGGCAAGCGCGTCACCGAAAGCGTGATCGCGTCGGGCGCCGACATCATCTTCGGCCAAGGCAACGGTTCGAGCTTCGGCATGCTGCAGGCGGTCGAGACAACCAAGGCAGCCGATGGCGGCAAGGTCTATTTCATCGACGTCATCGGCGACAAGTCACCGATCGACAAGGGCTTCCTGCTGTCGTCGGTGGTGTGGAATATCGAGCCGGTCTATGCGGCGATGATTGCCGACCTGAAGGCGGACACGTTCGGCACCAAACACTATACGATCGGCCTCAAGGACGACTCGGTCAAGTTGCTGAAGACCGCTGCGATCCCGGACAATGTCTGGACGGAAATCCAGGCGCTGCGCGAGGACGTCATTTCCGGCAAGATCAAGGTCGAGCCGGTCTATGACGCGGCCGCCGTAAGGGCACTGATGACCAGCGTCGCCCAGTAAGGCGATCATGGTCGGCTGCCGGAGGGGTGATCCGTTCACCCCTCCGGACGATTCCTGTTTTTTGGTGCTGGGCTTCATGAGCGGTTTTTCTTCATCGTCCGTTGCCGGGCGCGACATCGTCGCGCTTGAAGGCGTGACCAAACGGTTCCCCGGCATCGTTGCCAATGACAGCGTCGACCTGTCGATCCGCCCGGGCGAAGTGCATGTGCTGCTGGGCGAGAACGGCGCTGGAAAATCGACATTGATCGGCATGTTGTCCGGCCTGCAGCAGCCTGACGAAGGACGCATACTGGTCGACGGCAAACCGACGCCGATCACCTCGCCACGCCATGCGCTGGCACTCGGCATAGGCACCGTATTCCAGCACATGATGCTGGTGCCGACGCTAACGGTGGCGGAGAACCTCCTGCTTGGCGGGCCGTGGTGGCAGCGCCCCAGGACCGAGGAACTGGCGGCGCGCGTCGCCGAGATCACCGGCACGCTCGGCATCACCGTCAAGCTTCAAGCCAAGGTATCAGAGTTGTCGCTCGGCGAGCAGCAGCAGGTCGAGATCCTGCGCGCGATGCTGCGCAACAGCCGGCTGCTCATCCTTGACGAGTCCACCTCCATGCTGACGCCGAAAGGTATCGACGAACTGGGCGCGCTGATGCGCCGCCTTGTCGAGCAGGGCCTTGCGATCGTCTTCATCACCCACAAGCTCAAGGAGGCGGCTGCCTTCGGCGACCGCATCTCGGTGCTGAAGCTTGGCCGCAAGGTCGGCGAGATTCCACCCGAGCGGTTTCGCACGCTGGGCGAACAGGAGATCGTCTCGGAGATCGTGGAATTGATGTTCGGCAAGCAGAAGGATGACCCGGAAGCCGTCGAGCGTCCTGTCCGCACTGCCCGCGCCGGCGCTGACCCGCTGCTTCAGGTGACGGACCTGGCGGTAGCGGCGACGGACAATGCGCCGGGCCTGTCGTCGATCTCCTTCGACATCCGCCCGGGCGAGATCCTCGGCATAGCCGGCATCGACGGCAACGGCCAGAAGCAGCTGGCGGAAGCGCTGGCCGGCCAGCGTACAGCCACAAGCGGCTCGGTGCGGCTGGACGGCGCCGCCATCGAGACGCTGAGCGTCGGCGAGCGCCGCCGGCGCGGCCTTCGCTACCTGACCGACGACCGACTGGGCGAGGGCACTGTCGGCACCTTCCCGGTCTCGATCAATTTCTTCCTCAAGCAGGTCGGCGCGGCCCCGTTCTGGCGCAACGGCGTCGAGCAGCGCGCGGAGATCGACAAGCGCGCCGCGCAGCTCGTGCGCGAATACGACGTGCGCACGCCGAGCCTGAAGACGCCCGTCGCGCGGCTGTCCGGCGGCAACATCCAGAAGGTGCTTCTGGCAAGGGAACTGGCTGAAGGCGCCAAGGTGGTGATCTTCAACAAGCCGACCTATGGGCTCGATCTCGCCAACACATTGGCGTCGCGCCAGCGCATTCGCGATACGGCGGCGCGTGGCCTTGCCGTGCTGCTGATCTCCACCGACCTCGAGGAATTGCTTGGCATGTGCGACCGCATCGCCGTCATCGCCGACGGCGCTTTGGTCGGCACCGTCGAGAACGTAGACGACGCCCGCACAAAGGTCGGTCGCCTGATGATCGGACTTGCCGCATGAGCATCGACACCGCACCCACGGTCAGCGCCACCGCACTCGATGCCACGAGCGGGGCAGCGACGCGCCGCGACATCCTGCATCGGCTGCTGATGACGCTCGGCCCGATCCTTATCGCGCTGGTCATAGCCGGCTGTATCCTGCTTGCCGTCGGCGTCGACCCGCTGGCCTATTATGGCTTCGTGCTGGAGAAGGGACTGTTCTCGCCGCTCGGCATCCAGCAGACACTGACGCGCATGGCGCCGCTGCTGTTTCTCGCCGCCGGCCTGATCGTCGCCTTTCGCGCCGGCATGTGGAATCTGGGCGGCGACGGCCAGTTCCTGCTTGGCGCGGTGACGGCGGCTGCCAGCGCTCCCGTGTTCGTGCAGATCATGCCAGCCTGGCTGGCGCTGGTCTGCTCGTTTCTCATCGCCATGGTGGTGGCGATGATCTGGTCGCTGGTGCCGGCGCTGCTGCGTGCCTATCAGGGCGTCAACGAGATCATCACCACCCTGATGATGACGTTCCTCGGCACCTCGCTCGCCAATGTGCTGGTCAAGCTGGCGTTTCGCGACCCAAGCACGACCGTGCCGCAGACGCGCACGCTGCCGGTGGAGGACCGGCTGCCGCGCCTGTTCGAAACGACCATCACCAGTGGCCTGCTGCTTGGGCTGGCGGCGATCGTCATCGTGCATCTGGTGATGACGCGCACGGCGTTCGGGCTGAAGCTGAGGATCGTCGGCGCCAATCCACGAGCGGCGGTTCACTCGGGGCTCGGCGTTCCCGGCCTGACCGTCGCCGTCTTCGCCATTTCGGCCGGGCTGGCCGGGCTTGCCGGCGCCGTCGACATCATTGGCGTCCAGGGCAATGTCCGCGCCGACTGGAATCCCGCCTACGGGCTTGCCGTAATACCCGCCGTGTTTCTCGCCCGCATGAACGGCTTTGCAGCCATCGGCTTCGTATTCCTGCTTTCGGTGCTTTCGATCGGCGGCGAGAGCGCGGCGCGCCGGCTCGGCGTGCCCAATCATTTCACGCTGGTGCTGGTTTCCATCGTGCTGATCGTGCTCGCGCTCGCCGAATATTTCGATCACCGATACAACCAGTCGCGGAGGGCCTAGGGCATGACCGGGCTGTTCAGCGAGGTCTTTCTCAGCGCGCTGCTGTTCGGCGCCGTCACCGCAGCGATCCCGCTGCTGCTTGCCGGGCTCGGCGAGCAGATCTCCGAGAAGGCTGGCGTGCTCAATATCGGCATCGAAGGCATGATGCTGGCCGGCGCCTATCTCGGCTTTGTCGGCGCTTTCTATTCCGGGTCGCTGTGGCTGGGCTTTCTCACCGGCGCCGCCGGGGGTGCTGCGGTGGCGCTTGTCATGGCGCTGCTTTGCGTGCGCATCGGGCTCAACCAGATCGTCATCGGCATCGCGCTGACCTTGGGGCTGGAAGGCCTGACGGCGCTGCTCCACCATTTCCAGTTCTCGCGCAGCTACCCGCGCCTGCCCGCGGCGGATGCGACTGTCATTCCGCTGCTTTCGGACATCCCGGTCATCGGGCCTGCATTCTTCAAGCATCATCTGATCGTCTATCTGGCGGTCGCGCTGGTTTTCGGCATGGGCTACATCTACCGGCGCACGCAGCTGGGCCTCAATTTGCAGGCGGCAGGCGACAAGCCGGCCGCGCTCGATGTCGCCGGCATCGATGTCGTGCGGACCCGCACCATCGCCGTGCTGACGACCGGAGCGCTGGCCGGGCTCGGGGGCGCGTATCTCGCCAATGTCGGGGCCGGGCTGTTCATTCCGTTCATCACCAATGGCGCGGGCTTTCTCGGCATCGTGCTGGCCATGCTGGCGCGCGGTCGCCCGATCTGGGTGCTGTTCGGCGCGTTGCTGTTCGGTGTCTGCCTGTCGCTGACGACGGCCATGCAAGTGGCCGGCATCAACATACCGACCGACATCATCCAGATGCTGCCGTTCCTGGCGGTGATGATCATGCTGGTGCTGTTCGGCCGGCGCGCCAGCCTGCCGGCGGCGCTCGGCATTCCATATGAGCGCGGCGCGCGCTGAGGACAATTCATGCGCGGACGGGACCCGCGCCAATAAAGGAGGCAAGAATGTCGGATACCAAGGTCTACCTGCTCGACGGCGGCTCGCTCGTTCTCGACGGATATCATGTGTTCTGGAACCGCGGCCCTGGCGGCGAAGTGCGCTTCCCCGTCTATTCGATCCTGATCGAACATGCCGAGGGCCGGTTCCTCATCGACACCGGCTACGACTACGATCACGTGATGAAGGTGCTGCCGTTCGAAAAGCCGATCCAGGAAAAGCACCAGACCATCCCAGGCGCCCTGGCGCTGCTCGGCCTCGAACCGAAGGACATCGACGTCGTCGTCAATTCGCATTTCCACTTCGATCATTGCGGCGGCAACAAGTATTTTCCGCACGCCAAGAAGATCTGCCACCGGACCGAGGTGCCGCAGGCCTGCAATCCCGAACCTTTCGAGCATCTCGGCTATTCCGATCTGAGTTTTTCGGCGGAGGCTGCCGAAGCGCGTGGCGCGACCGGGCAATTGCTTGCGGGAACGACACGGGCGAATTCGACCTTTGAAGGCATCGATGGCGACGTCGAGCTTGCCAGGGGCGTCCGGCTGATCTCGACGCCCGGCCATTCGATCGGCCATTACAGCCTGCTGGTCGAGTTCCCCAAGCGCAAGCCGATCATGTTCACGATCGATGCGGCCTATACGCAGAAGAGCCTCGAGACGCTGTGCCAGGCGGCCTTCCACATCGATCCGGTGGCGGGCATCAATTCGATGCGCAAGGTGAAGAAACTCGCCGAAGACCATGGCGCCGAGCTGATGTACTCGCACGACATGGACAACTTCAAGACCTACAAGACCGGCACGCAATTCTACGGCTGACCGCCGCCAATCCGGAGACAAGACGATGCGCTATCTCGAACACGCCGATCCGGTCATCACCCTGACCGCGGGACCGGTGAACGCCTATGCCGAAGTGCTGCGCGGTCTCGGCCGCACGGTGCTCTACGACTACGACCCGGCGTTCCAGCTTTTCTATGAGGGTGTGGTCGACAAGGCGCAAAAGGCGATGCGGCTGTCGAACAAGCCGGTCATCCTGCATGGCGAGCCGGTGCTTGGCCTGGAGGCCGCCGCGGCCTCGCTGATCACGCCGGACGATGTCGTGCTCAACCTTGCCTCCGGCGTTTACGGCAAGGGGTTCGGCTATTGGGCGAAGCGCTATTCGCCACATCTGCTCGAGATCGAGGTGCCCTACAACGAGGCGATCGATCCGCAGGCGGTCGAGGCAATGCTGAAGAAGCATCCGGAAATCACCATCGTGTCGGTCTGCCACCACGACACGCCGTCCGGCACCATCAATCCGATCGACGCCATCGGTGCGCTGGTTTCAGCGCATGGCGGCTATCTCATCGTCGATGCCGTCTCGTCCTTTGGCGGCATGCAGACGCACCCGGAGGACTGCAAGGCCGATATCTATGTCACCGGCCCGAACAAATGCCTGGGCGCGCCTCCCGGCCTGACGATGATGGGCGTCAGCGAGCGGGCCTGGGCCAAGATGAAGAGCAATCCCCTAGCGCCGCGCGCATCCATGCTGAGCATCGTCGATTGGGAGCATGCGTGGTCGCGGGATAAGCCGTTTCCGTTCACGCCGTCGGTCTCGGAAATCAACGGGCTCGATGTCGCGCTCGACCTCTATCTCAATGAGGGACCGGAGGCGGTGTGGGCGCGCCACGCGCTCACCGCCAAGGCCATGCGCGCCGGGGTCGCCGCGATGGGCCTGTCGATCTGGGCTGCCAGCGACAGCATCGCGTCGCCGACCACGACCGCCGTCCGCACGCCCGAAGGTGTCGACGAGAAGGCGCTTCGCCAGGCTGCCCGCGCCCGTTACGGGGTGGTGTTTTCGTCTGGCCGCGGCGAGACCTTGGGCAAGCTGACGCGCATCGGCCACATGGGACCGACCGCCCAGCCGATCTATGCGATCGCGGCCCTGACGGCACTTGGCGGCGCCATGAACGCGGCCGGCCAGAAACTGGCGATCGGCAGGGGTATCGACGCGGCGCTCGCCGTGATCGACGCCGACGCCTGAACAGATATCACCACGGATTGAGGGAGCATTTTCATGACTGAACGGCTTGCGGGGAAGACGGCCCTGGTTACGGGCGCTGCGCAGGGTATCGGCAAGGCGATCGCCGCGCGGCTCGCCGCCGACGGGGCAACCGTCATCGTCAGCGACATCAATGCCAAAGGCGCCAAGGCGGCGGCCGCGGCAATAGGCGGAAGGGCGAGGGCGATTGCCGCCGACATTTCCGATCCGGCCTCCGTCAAGGCACTCTTCGCCGAAATCCAGACCCTGACCGGGGGCATCGACATCCTGGTCAATAATGCCAGCATCGTGCCGTTCGTCGCCTGGGACGATGTCGATCTCGACCATTGGCGCAAGATCATCGACGTCAATTTGACAGGCACCTTCATCGTCAGCCGCGCCGGCACGGACCAGATGCGTGCGGCAGGCAAAGCTGGGCGGGTGATCAGCATCGCATCCAACACCTTCTTTGCCGGCACGCCGAACATGGCGGCCTATGTCGCAGCCAAGGGTGGCGTCATAGGCTTCACCAGGGCGCTCGCCACCGAACTCGGCAAATACAACATCACCGCCAATGCGGTGACGCCCGGCCTGATCGAGAGCGACGGCGTCAAGGCGAGCCCGCACAATGAGGCGTTCGGCTTCGTCGAGATGCTTCAGGCGATGAAAGGCAAGGGGCAGCCGGAACATATCGCCGATGTGGTCTCGTTCCTGGCCTCCGACGATGCGCGCTGGATCACCGGCCAGACGCTCAATGTCGACGCCGGGATGGTGCGCCACTAAAGCATTCCGCACCCCAAACCTGTACGCTTTCGGGCGATCTGCACCCAGGTCGCGACGGGCGGACAGGCGCGGCCAAAAATGTATCCGCAAGGCCGCAGTCGGCCAATCAAGGAAAGATCACAGTGGACTTCGGATTCGACACGTCGGTTTTCGACGGGCTGACGATTGCAATGCTGGTCGCCGGTCTGGCCATGACCGGAATGGCCTCCGGCGTGCTCGCCGGTCTGCTGGGGGTCGGCGGCGGCATCGTCATCGTCCCGGTGCTGTTCTGGGTGCTTAGCCTGTTCCACTTTTCGCCTGCTGTGATCAGCCATCTGGCTGTCGCGACGTCGCTTGCGGTCATCATCCCCACCTCGATCTCGTCAATGCGGTCGCACAACAGGCGCGGCAATGTCGATCGGCCTCTGCTCACTCTGTGGGGACCGGCCGTTTTCGTGAGTGCCCTGATCGGTGGCATCACGTCGAAGTTCATCCCGGGCGCCGGCTTGCGGCTGGTTTTCGGCGTCGTCGGCCTGCTGGTGGCCCTCAACATGGCGTTGCCGAAGCACCTCGTGATCTCCGATCACTTGCCGCAGAGCGGCTGGATCAACCGTGCGATCGCTTCTGTGATCGGCTTTGTCTCTTCGCTCATGGGAATTGGCGGCGGCACGCTCTCGGTGCCGACGCTTTCCAGCTTTTCCTTTCCGGTGCACCGGGCCGTCGGCACATCGTCGGCGCTTGGCCTGCTTATTGCGCTTCCGGCAGTGGCTGGCTTCATCTGGTCGGGTCTCGCAATCGCAGGCAGGCCTCCGCTCAGCCTGGGTTACGTCAGCCTGCCGGCGGTTGCCATCATAGCGCCCGTGAGCTTCCTCTTCGCACCCTTGGGCGCAAGGCTCGCCCACGCGCTCAACCCGCGCTACCTGAAACTTGCCTTTGCATTCTTCCTGGCGATCACGGCCGGGCGAATGCTGCTGTCTTGAATTTCGCTGGGCGGCGTACGGCTATTTTTCCCGCATCGCCCGGCGGAAGTTCTGCGTGATCGGCTCGGCGAGATAAGAGAGAACGGTGCGAGCCCCCGTCCGGATCATCGTCTCGCTCGACATGCCGGGCAGCAGCTTGCGGCCCTCCAGCTTGCCGAGTTCGCTTTTGTCGATCACAACCGTCGCGGCGAAATACGGTGCGCCGCTGCGCTCCTCAACCATGCGGTCGGCCGACACGATCTCCACGACACCCTCGAGCGGCGGCAGGTTGTAGCGGGCGAAGGCCGGGAAGCTGACGCGCGCGGGCTGTCCGGGTGCGATCGTCTCGACATCCTCCGGTTTGACCATGGCTTCGACCACGAGTTGTTGTCCGAGCGGTACGATCGTCATCAATGTATCGCCGGGTTTCACGACACCGCCCGCGGTGTGGACCTTCAGATCCATGACGATGCCGTCAACCGGTGCGACGACATCGGTACGGGTAAGCACGTCCCTGGCGGCACGCTCCTCCTGTCTCAGGTCGAACAGTTCCGCCTCGACCTTGCTCAACTCATCGACGGACTCGTTGAGCCGCACGGTGTCGAGGTTCAGGATCTGCATGTCGATCTCGGCCATGGCGCTTCTGGCGCGGGCGATTGCGGCGATGTTGGTGGCGCGCTCGCCCTCGATCTCCTGCTGCTGTCGTCTGAGCAACAGGTTCCGCTCGCGGGTAGTCAGCCCCTTCTTGAGGAGACTCTCGAGGTCTTTGGTCTCACCCTCGATTGCCTCGATCTGTTTGTCCTTGGTGACGATAAGCTCTTCCAGTCCCTTTATCTCCTCCTCGGTCTGGTGGCGGCGCTGGCTGAGGATTTCCCGCTCGTCCGCCAGATTGTGGTGCTTCGCAGCGAACACGTCACGCTGTGCGGCCACCGCGTCCCTTGCGGCGGTGGCGGGGTTGGCGAGCAACGCCGGATCGAACTCGATCTCGGCCCTGCCGTCACGCTCGGCCCTGAGACGTGCGGCCAGCGCCTCACGCGTTGCTATCCGGTTCTGGATCAGGTCGAGCTGCGCCTTTGCCTGCGTGTCGTCGAGCCGGACGAGGATCTTGCCGGCCTTGACGACATCACCGTTGGCTGCGTTCAACTCCGCGATGATGCCGCCCTCGAGGTGCTGGATCAGCTTGCGGTCGCCGGCGACCTTGATAACGCCCGGCGCCACAGCGGCGCTGTCCAACGGTGCCAGGGCCGCCCAACCTCCCGCGACGCCGAAGAACAGGAACATGATCGCGAACCCGGTGCAGGTCACGCCTGTGAGACGCAGCGGCATCGGTTGCAGCAGGGAGGGCGGCGGAAGGGGCAACGGCACGACGTTCAATTCCGGGGGGCGGCTCATGCTTCCTTGACCTCTTTGGTTTCCTTGACCACTTCGAGGGCAGGCAACTGGGTAGCCTTGGGCAGATGGGCCACCTTGCTGACGCGGCTGGCGAGTTCGTTGAAGACATGGTCGCGCGGCCCGAAGAGATCTTGCTGACCCCTGTTGAGGACCAGTATCTTGTCTACCTTCTCCAAGATGTTGGCGCGGTGCGCGATCAGGATAACGGTTGTGTTCGTCGCCTTGGCCACGCCGAGAGCGGCAATCAATGCCTCCTCGCCCTCCCTGTCGAGGTTGGAATTGGGTTCGTCGAGGATAAGCAGCGTGGGGTCGCCGTAAAGTGCCCGCGCCAGCCCGATGCGTTGGCGCTGCCCGCCCGACAGTATCGCACCCGCCTCGCCGATCTCGGTGCCGTAGGCCTTCGGCAGTCCCTTGATGAGTTCGTGGACGCCGGCCAACTGCGCTGCCTTGATCACGTGCTGGAAGACCGCCGGATTGACCGTCGCAAAGCGGGCGATGTTGTCGGATACGGTGCCGGCGAAGAGTTCGATGTCCTGCGGCAAATAGCCGACATAACGGCCACGGTCTTCCGCCGCCCATTGGGCAACATCCGTTCCGTCCAGCAAGGCACGCCCCCCCGACGGGCGCCAGGCACCGGCAAGTATGCGCGCCAGGCTCGTCTTGCCGGCCCCGCTCGGACCGATCAGGGCCATCGCTTCACCCGGCTCGAGACGGAAGCTGATGCCTTTCAGGATGTGCTCGCCACCCTGTCGGGCAAGCACAAGGTTGTCGGCCTCAAACCTGCCTTTCGGACGGGGCAGTGGCAGGACCGGTGTGGCTTCCCGGTGCTGTCCGGCGACCGCGGTGAGGCGTTTGTAAGCGGCACGCGCTCCCACCGTCGCCTTCCATGTGCCGATCGCTTGCTCGACCGGTGACAAGGCGCGACCCATCAGGATCGAGGCGGAGATCATGATGCCGGGTGAAGCCTCGTTGCGAACAACCAGATAGGCGCCGAGGCCGAGTATGGCCATTTGCAGGGCCAGCCGGTGACAACGCGCGATAGCCGCGATGACGCCGCCACGGTTGGCGGCAAGAACCTGTCCCTTGTTGGCCTCGTCCTGTTGGGCCTTCCAGCCTTCCAGCAATGGCTTCAACATGCCCATCGCCTGGACGACCTCGGCGTTGCGGATCGCCGCCTCGGCTTGCACATAGGCCCGCGACTGTGCGCTTGCGGCCTCGGTCAGCGGCTTGCGTGTGAGGTATTCGTTGAGCAGCGCCAAAGCGAACAGCACGATCCCGCCGCAAAGCGCCAACCAGCCCAGCCATGGGTGCATGAAGAATATGGCAACGAAGAACAACGGTGCCCAAGGCGCGTCGAGGATCGGGAAGATGCTGGGGCTGGTGAAGAAGTTGCGCACTTGATCCAGGTCGCGCAGCGGACGGGCGTTGGCTTGGCCTGGCGCCGAGGCGGCATATTCCACCGATGCGGTCAGGAGAACCGGTGCCAATCGCGCGTTCATCCACGATCCGACGGTAGCCAGCAGGCGCCCGCGCACCACCTCCAGCCCCGCCATTGCCGCGAGCGCCCCTGCCGCCATCAGCGACAGCATCACCAGCGTCTCCAGGCTGTGGCTGGACAACACGCGGTGGTAGACTTGGAGCATGTAGAGCGCTCCGGTCAGCATCAGCACGTTGATGCCGCCGCTGAACCAGACGAGCGGCCGGATGGCACGTCTGGCCTCTTTCATCACCACCTGCAGGGCAGGGGGCTGTTGTTTGGTTTTCATCGTTATTTCTCTGGTGTGCGGGATGACATCTCGTGCGGGAAGGTTGGGGGCAGCATTGGCTGCCCCCCCGTTGGCCAGTGTCAGGCGACGTCGACAAGTATGTGCTGCATCGCCGTCTGGTCCGCGTCCGCGTCCGCCACTTTGAAGGCGAAGTCGAGGTGGGCATCCGGCGTCTGGGTCGAGGTCGAGGTGAAGCCGATGTCCGTGATCTTCAGCACGTCGTTGTCGGTGGGGTCGAAATTCACCAGGTTGGTGGTCGCATCGCTGCCGCCACCGGCGCCGGTCGTCGGGTTCAGGTTGATTGCCGTGTTGTTGCCGGTGATGCCGTTGCCCGACTGCATGATCTGGACACCCTGCAACACGAAGTGCTCGCCGGCCGCGTTGTAGTCGTTCTGCTCGATGATCACGAGGCCGTCATTGTTGTCGAGCGTGAACTCGCCGCTGTACGGGGCCGGGACGTGACCCATCTTGAAGATGTCGGCATTCTGCACGTACATCGCCCTCGTAATCGAGACATCGTCGAGCGTCGACGCCGTGCCCTTGTCGTCGATCAGGTTGAGGATCAGCATCAGATCCTCGCTGTTGCCGATGCCATCGAACTTGATGGCCATGGTGCCGGCGGTCGCTGTCGGCTGGGTAGCCTCGTTCTGACTGTTGATACCGACGTTGCTGTCGAAGAACCGCAATGTGAGCAGTTCGCCTTTCTGGATCGTGTCACCGGCGACACCGTTGGTACTCTGCGTCGCGGATACCCAGCTTTCATTGGCGTTGCTCACCATCTCGTGACCACCTAGGGTGAAGGTGGCGTCGCCGGATGACCCCTCGCCATTGGCTGTCAAGCTGAACGGGTTGGCTTTGTTGATCAAGTTGCCCGTGAACTGCACGTAGAAATTTTCGTTAGCCGGCGTATTCGGATCATCAGCCTGCAATTTTTCCAGCACGATCTGTGGGTGGCCCGTATTGCCGAGGGGCTCCTTGGACAAGAGTTGGCTGGTGTGGATAACGTCGAAGCTGAAGCCTTCGAGAGGGTCGGTCAGGTGGATGGTATAAGTATCGGCAATCTTGTCGAAGACGAGGGTGCCGCCCGCCGTCCCGGTCTGGGTGCCAGCCGCCGGATCCTTGTCGTAGGTGAAAGTGAAGTTGAACGTCGCGGAGGTAAGGCTCTCCGACGCCAGCGTCACCTCCGAGGTGAGAATGTTACCACCGCCGCCGCCGGTGATCGTGCCGGTGAGCCCGATCTGGACGCCGGCAAGCGCGCCATTCTGGTCGACAAAGTCAGAACCACTCGCATAGAACGCGGCCGGATGAGCATCCGCGCCGATGTCGTACCCGAAGGCTCCGGTGGCCGACGCGTTGAGCGTGTTGGCCAGAGTCTCGGGGGTCCCGATACCGTTGCCGGCGTTCTGGTCACCGTCGAACGGCACTGTGATCGTCGGCGCATCATCCTTGAAGACGAGGCTTGTACCGATGTTGACACTGTCCGAGGCCTGGTCGCCGTCACCGTCGGTGATGATCGCCGTCAAGGTTACGAGATCATCGGCTGCCAGCGATGTTTGCTGATCCGGTCCGGTGTCGGGCGAGTGTATGACGGCACGTGCCTGATCGAGCGTCACGGTCCCGTCAACAGCCACGCTCACCGTGAACACAATATCGCCAGCGGCTGAACCGGCACGACCGACCACCTCGCCGCCTTCGACGAAAAGCAGGACGGACAGGCCGGTCAAGGTGTCAGTGAGGCCGCTAACGTTCGTAACCTGATTGATGCCGAGCGCATAGCTGATAGCGTCACTATCCGCGCCGGCGTTTGGGGTGAAAACGGTCGCGAAATCCGCACTGTTGGCACCCAAGTTGGACTCGTCGACGATCAGCGTCGGCTCGGCGCCGGTGGTCGAGATGCTCGGGCCATCATCCTTGAAGTTGAGGTTCTGGCCGATGTCGAGGCTGGCCGACAGGTGGTCGCCATCCTTGTCGGTGACGGTCGCGGTGAGCGTGACCAGATTGTCGGCGGCCAGGCTGGTGCTGTCGTCGGGGTTGCTGGCGTCGGCATGGACCACCGCCCGGAGCTGGTCGAGGGTGACGGCGCCGGCGGCGCTGACGGAGACGGTGAATACGAGGTCGTTGGAGCCGATGGTGTGGCCTTCAACGACGCTGCCATTGAGCGAGAGGATGACCGCCTGGCCGGTCGCCGTGTCGATCAGACCCGAAGGGCCTGCCACGACGCCCAGTGCGTAGGTCAGCGTGCCGGCCCCGTCGGCGCCGAAGCCCGAACTGAAGTTGGCGGCAAAGCTCTGCGTGTCGTTGGTGGTAAGAACCGACTCGTCGACGGTCAGCGTCGGCTCGGCGCCGGTGGTCGAGATGCTCGGGCCATCATCCTTGAAGTTGAGGTTCTGGCCGATGTCGAGGCTGGCCGACAGGTGGTCGCCATCCTTGTCGGTGACAGTCGCGGTGAGCGTGACCAGATTGTCGGCGGCCAGGCTGGTGCTGTCGTCGGGGTTGCTGGCGTCGGCATGGACCACCGCCCGGAGCTGGTCGAGGGTGACGGCGCCGGCGGCGCTGACGGAGACGGTGAATACGAGGTCGTTGGAGCCGATGGTGTGGCCTTCAACGACGCTGCCATTGAGCGAGAGGACGACCGCCTGGCCGGTCGCCGTGTCGATCAGACCCGAAGGGCCTGCCACGACGCCCAGTGCGTAGGTCAGCATGCCGGCCCCGTCGGCACCGAAGCCCGAACTGAAGTTGGCGGCAAAACTCTGCGTATCGTTGGTGGTAAGAACCGACTCGTCGACGGTCAGCGTCGGCTCGGCGCCGGTGGTCGAGATGCTCGGGCCATCATCCTTGAAGTTGAGATTCTGGCCGATGTCGAGGCTGGCCGACAGGTGGTCGCCATCCTTGTCGGTGACGGTCGCGGTGAGCGTGACCAGATTGTCGGCGGCCAGGCTGGTGCTGTCGTCGGGGTTGCTGGCGTCGGCATGGACCACCGCCCGGAGCTGGTCGAGGGTGACGGCGCCGGCGGCGCTGACGGAGACGGTGAATACGAGGTCGTTGGAGCCGATGGTGTGGCCTTCGACGACGCTGCCATTGAGCGAGAGGATGACCGCCTGGCCGGTCGCCGTGTCGATCAGACCCGAAGGGCCTGCCACGACGCCCAGTGCGTAGGTCAGCGTGCCGGCCCCGTCGGCGCCGAAGCCCGAACTGAAGTTGGCGGCAAAGCTCTGCGTGTCGTTGGTGGTAAGAACCGACTCGTCGACGGTCAGCGTCGGCTCGGCGCCGGTGGTCGAGATGCTCGGGCCATCATCCTTGAAGTTGAGGTTCTGGCCGATGTCGAGGCTGGCCGACAGGTGGTCGCCATCCTTGTCGGTGACAGTCGCGGTGAGCGTGACCAGATTGTCGGCGGCCAGGCTGGTGCTGTCGTCGGGGTTGCTGGCGTCGGCATGGACCACCGCCCGGAGCTGGTCAAGGGTGACGGCGCCGGCGGCGCTGACGGAGACGGTGAATACGAGGTCGTTGGAGCCGATGGTGTGGCCTTCGACGACGCTGCCATTGAGCGAGAGGACGACCGCCTGGCCGGTCGCCGTGTCGATCAGACCCGAAGGGCCTGCCACGACGCCCAGTGCGTAGGTCAGCGTGCCGGCCCCGTCGGCGCCGAAGCCCGAACTGAAGTTGGCGGCAAAGCTCTGCGTGTCGTTGGTGGTAAGAACCGACTCGTCGACGGTCAGCGTCGGCTCGGTGCCGGTGGTCGAGATGCTCGGGCCATCATCCTTGAAGTTGAGGTTCTGGCCGATGTCGAGGCTGGCCGACAGGTGGTCGCCATCCTTGTCGGTGACGGTCGCGGTGAGCGTGACCAGATTGTCGGCGGCCAGGCTGGTGCTGTCGTCGGGGTTGCTGGCGTCGGCATGGACCACCGCCCGGAGCTGGTCGAGGGTGACGGCGCCGGCGGCGCTGACGGAGACGGTGAATACGAGGTCGTTGGAGCCGATGGTGTGGCCTTCAACGACGCTGCCATTGAGCGAGAGGACGACCGCCTGGCCGGTCGCCGTGTCGATCAGACCCGAAGGGCCTGCCACGACGCCCAGTGCGTAGGTCAGCGTGCCGGCCCCGTCGGCGCCGAAGCTCGAACTGAAGTTGGCGGCAAAGCTCTGCGTGTCGTTGGTGGTAAGAACCGACTCGTCGACGGTCAGCGTCGGCTCGGCGCCGGTGGTCGAGATGCTCGGGCCATCATCGTCGAAGTTGATGTGGGAGCCGACCTCTTCGCTATAGGCGTTGGTGCTCGTCGCCGAGAAATGGAACTCGGAGATGTCGCACCCCTCGTTTGCATCGACCCCTTTGACCGTCAGCCGATCCATTGGGCTGCCGGTGGTGATATCGACGGTGGTGGTGTTATCGAGCCCGGTGATGGTGACGGCGTTTCCGGTCCCGCTGAGCCCGGTGACGGTGATGTTGCCGCTGCCGGTCGCATAGGTGCCATCGACAGTGATGACGGACGCAAACCCCGATGTACCCGTCAACTTGATGCCGGTGATATCCACGGGGCTGGTCGTGGTGCCGTCAAAGAAGTTCGTGCCTTGGTCGTTGCCCGTATTGTTGAAGGCGCTGACGGTGACGTCCACACGCGCAGTCGGAGTGGAAGGTGTGATCTGGCTGATCGTGAACCCGGCCTGCGTGATGGTCTCGATGTGATTGCCGTACTGGATTTGCGACGCACTCCCTGCGTTCAGGGTACCGCCGGTGACAAAATCGACCTGCAGCGTTTCGTTCGGATTGATGCTCTGGTTGTTGATGCCGAAGCCCTGTTCGCTGACGTTGGCACTGCCACCGTTCAAACCGATTACCAGCAGCTGCTTGGAAGCGTCATTGGCCGAATTGATCAGATAGAAATCATTGTTGCCGGGCGCGGCGGCTGAGCCCAGAAAACTAGCCACGGAGGTGCCGGTGACCGACGCGAACACCTTGTTGGTCAAACCGATACGGTCGTCCGGATTGGTCGCGTCCGGATTGAGCAACGGCACATACTCGACCGTGTACAGGTCCGCATTGGTGGCGCTGGTGCTGACCAGCCCAAACGAGAAAGCGAGCGGGCCGGTTGCAGCCGGTGCGGCCGACGGGTCAGAGGTGCCGATGACACCGATTACGACGTTTGCATGGGTCGGGTCTGCGTCTTTGAACAGCCAGACATAATTGCCATCGACCGTCTGAATGCCGCTGTTGACGCCGACGGTGGTGGAAAACGGGGTTCCGGTGAGATTCTGGGAGAGAACGACCGAGGTGATGGTTTCTCCCGCGCTCGCCGAGGCCACGACGAAGTTGGCCTGGAAGGCGACCTCCGGCGAGGTCAGCCCACCCGGATCGTCGAGACTTAGGAGATATTGCACCGTGGGGTTGGTGTCGTATGGCGGAATGGCCGGATTGATATCATCGTCCGTAAAACCGGTGGTCTCGTCGAGGACGATGTCCTGGGTCAAGATGTCGAGTGCCATGGAGATTCTCCTTGGTTCAAAATTCTCTCTGGAAAAGGGATGCAGCCCCTAATGCCGGAAATGCACCTACCCCGGTGCAGCCGGTCGCATACTGAAATGCGCCCCTCCAATTTCATTGTGCCGCCGGCGCAGAGGGCGCGTCCATTCCCGCTTCGATAGTATTGCGGTCAATGTCCGCACCTGATCGAACGATATATATCCTTCGATAGGTCAGGTTGACGGGCGCTGCGGGGAGGTCGCGCAGGCACGCGCCAGATGCCGCCAGACGGCTCTGCGGCCGTTGCCGTGCTACAATGTCGGTGCGAGTGGAGAGTGTTCAGAGCAGGCCGGTTCGGCCCATTCCCGGACGCTCGGCGGCTTTGCCGTGCGTCATCCAGGCCAGTTCCGCCCGGCCGCCTAGGTGCAACTTCTCGTAGACGTGATGCAGGTGCATCTTCACCGTGCCTTCGGATAAATGCAGCCGCTGCGCGATGGTCTTGTTGCGCAGCCCGCGCGAGACGAGATCGGCGATTTCGGTCTCCCGCCCGGTCAGCCGGGACATTGGCTGGGGCTGCGAGCCGGGCATCAGCAGCTGCTGGACGATCTTGTTGTCGATCCACTTCTTGCCCGCCGCCACCGCATTCACGCATTCGATGAGAAAGCGGTGGCTGATGCCGTCCAGAAACAGGCCATCGACGTCGAGCGTCTGTATTTCCCTGACATCGAGCCTGCCGGTTGGCTGCACGATGAAGATGATGCCGAGAGCGCTGTTGCCGGCCTTCAGCCGTGAGGAAAGACCTGATGTCTGCTGATCCGCGAGATCCACGCCTACGATGACCATATCAGGCTGATGGCGCTCCACATGAGCGAGAACGTCCACAGGGCGGCGACACTGGGCGACAACATCGTGTCCAGCCTTCTGCAACACCCATTCCAGACCGGCGAGATATACCCCCCGCGGGTCCGCGACAACCACTGTTGACATGCGAACACCGTCCGTAAAAAACGCAACGAACTTGGTTAAATACCCGTAAAATCAGGAAACCAGAGCCCACATCGATTGTCAAGGAATAGCTAATATACATATTGCTATAATCTACGGCGGACCGGCGGGCTCCCTCGCAGCGTAGCAGGCCGGCTGACGATTCTGCGGAGGCGATGCTGGACTTGGTTGAAATGCCAGCGTTTCGATCGCACGATGATCCGCGGAATCGAAGTCGAAATCGCCGGACGTCTCACCGCACTCCTGGGTGAGAAATTTGGTAGCGCCAGCGCGCTACCGCCTTTCCCCCCACGCGTCGAGCTGCCAATTCAGGCTTCGATGCTACGGCTGAACGGGCCGAGCTTGTGCGGTGCGACGGCGTTACCTGGTCGACCGCAAGCGAGCATTTGCCGGTGAAGGCTGACAGCGAAAGCAATCCGACGGCGGCTTCAAATATTCAGGTTGAACTGCGGGTATGCCGTCGGCAACCGGGGGCATTCCGAAAAACGCTGCGAAGTGAAAGTCTCACCCAAGATACGGATGAGGCAAGAGACATCTGACTGAGCGGGTTGCTGCTCGCAGGAAGCCGTCCCTGCGGTCTGCGCTTGGATGGTTTCGTTTCCATGGCGCGAGGTGCGCTGTTCCTCACCCGTTGTCGTCGAATGTCGCAGCAAAGTGCCTTGCGACTGGGAGGAGACCTGGAATGAACGACATCAAATTCACGTCCGGCCTGAGCGTGGTGGCAGATGCCCATGTCGCCTTTCGCGGCACGCCCTTCGTCGAACGGACGGCGCCACTGAACCAGAACGCACTCTGGATGCGCTGGGACAGGAACATGGTCGTCGATTGCTACTCCGATATGGTCGAGGAACTGGCGGCTATCCGCAACAGGGTGGCCATGGGCGACATGTCACCACTGTCGAAATATGTCATTGCCGGTCCGGATGCCGAGAGGATGATGGATGCGCTCATCCCGCGCGACATCAAGAAGCTGCAGGTCGGCCAGATCTACTATGCACCGTGGTGCGACGAGAACGGCCATGTCGTCGGCGACGGTCTGGTTTTCCGCATGGATGAAACCACCTTCCGCGTTTCCGCCGATCCCGGCCTTTCCTGGTGGAAGCAGCATGCCGAAGGCCTCGACGTCCGTGTCACCGACATATCCGATAGCTACGGCATCCTCACCTTGCAGGGACCGCGTTCCCGCGAAGTGCTGGAGGCTGTCACCCAGTCCGTGCAGGAATTGCCGTTCTCTCGCTTGGCCATCGTCACAATTGCCGGCAGACGGGTCGAGATCCTGCGCCAGGGTTTTACCGGCGAGCATGGCTATGAATTGTGGGTCAAGGCGGATGACGGCGCCGCCGTGTGGGACGCGGTCGAGGCGGCAGGCAAGCCTTTTGGCATCCTTCCTGCCGGCGCCTGGGCGCTCGACATAGCACGTCTCGAAGCCGGGCTGCTGATCGTTGGCTACGACTATACAAGTGCCGGCCCAGACCATGGCGGCGCCAGCATTCAGGCAGCTGGAAAGTATCGTGCGTCGCCCTTCGACCTCGGCCTGGGCCGGCTGGTCGACTTTCGCAAGGCCGATTTCATCGGCAAGGCGGCGCTGCAGCGCATGTCGAACACGGGTGACCATCGCCAGCTCGTCGGGCTCGACATCGACTGGTCGCAAGCCCTCGACGGCAAGGGGCTTGAGAGCAATGCGCCCGGAAATCTGCGGCGCGTGCAGTGGTATCCGCTGAAAGCCTTTCGCGGCGGCAAGGAAGTTGGGCACGCCAGCAGCGTCGCCTGGTCACCTTCGACCGGCAGGATGATCGGCTTCGGCCATCTGCGGCGTGAGGCCGCCGAGACCGGCACCGAGCTCACGCTGAAGTGGAACAAGGATGGCGTGGCGGCCGATGTCAGGGCGCGTGTCGTGGGGCTGCCGTTCCTGTCGCTCAAACGCGCCGCCAACGGTTAGCGAAACGCTGTTTCAGAACTGGGAGTCCTGTCGTTGCATCCTCCCGTGACGACAAGCCGGGCAGCTGGTCTGCCCGGCTCCCATTGCCGCGGCCTACGGTGCCGCGAAATCGTGAAGCTGGTCGGGAGAGACCTGGAAAGATCATGAACGACATGCGCCAAGAGCTTATCCAGACGCGAGGTTCGGCTACATTTGCGTTCGACGCGGAGGTGTCGATCGAACTGGCACCGGCGCAGGCACGCACCTTTGCGCCACCAGCCGACTGCTTCCCGCTTGGCTCGCGCGTCTTTCTTACTCACCTTCCCGGCAAGCCCGAGGCTTTGCAAATCGAAGCAGCGCGCCGGATCAAGGAGTTGGGCTTTGTGCCGGTGCCACATCTGGGCGCGCGGAACTTCAATTCGGAGCAGGACTATGTCGATCTTGTCACCGCCCACAGTCGAAACGGGATAAGCGAAGCGCTCTTTCTTGGCGGCAATCCGGCTCTCTTTCCGGGGCCGTTGGGAGAGGCAACCCAGTTGCTCGCCCATCCCGTGGTCAAAGACAGTGCGATACGAACCGCCTTCGTCGCCGGCTATCCGGAAGGGCATCCAAGCATCGTCGAAGCCGTGCTGACGGACGCATTGCGGCGCAAGCTCGAGATCTGTGCCGAGCGGTCGCTGGAAGCCAGGGTCGTATCGCAATTCGCCTTCGATGGCGACATGATCGCCGCCTGGGCGAGCAGTCTGCATACGGCGCATCCCGGGCTGCCGGTTCATGTTGGTCTGGCCGGTGTGACCAGCCTTACCAAACTCATCCGGTTCGCCATGATGTGCGGTGTCGGCCCTTCGATCGCGGCGCTGCGGCGTTCCGCCAGCGGCCTCTTCAACATCGTGGCCGACCGGAACCCAGCCGAGATCTTACAAACCATGGCGGCAAGCTACCCGGCGCCGACCGCGCCACTACACCTCCATTTCTTCCCATTCGGCGGATGGGAAAAGACGCTTGCCTGGTTCGCCGATTATCGCGAGGCGTGCTGGCCGCGGGTCAACGAACGATGAATTGTGCAGCGCTTCGACTGTCGTTCATTCTGACGCTGTCCTGCGAAGACCAGGCCGGGATCGTGGCGGCAGTGACGACCGAACTCGCCAACCTTGGCACGAACATTGCTGAAAGCAGCCAGCATTGGGACAGGGCCTCGAACCGTTTCTTCATGCGCATTGCCTTTTCGGGGCCCGCCTGGGTGTCTGCCGATGCCATCACCAAGGGACTTGCGCCTGTGGTGGATCGCTTCGGCCTGAGCAGCCGCCTGCTTGAGCGGAGCCGTCGGCCGAAAATCGTCATCATGGTCTCGAAGTTTGACCATGCATTGCTTCACCTCATCTACCAGATCCGTGTTGGCTGGCTCGAAGCCGAGGTTGCAGCGATCATCTCCAACCACGAAGACAGCCGCGAAACTGCGGCATGGGCTGGCATTCCCTACCACGTCTTGCCCATCTCGAAGGAGAACAAGCAGGAACAGGAAGACCGGATACTGGCGGTGATCGAGGACGTCGGCGCCGACCTCGTCGTCCTGGCTCGCTACATGCAAGTGTATTCCGACGACCTCGCGGGGCGCCTGTTCGGCAAGGTCATCAACATCCACCATTCGTTCCTGCCAAGCTTCAAGGGCGCGCGGCCGTATCACCAGGCTTTCGAGCACGGAGTGAAGCTGATCGGCGCCACGGCTCACTATGTGACCGCCCAACTCGACGAGGGGCCGATCATCGAGCAGGAAACCGAGCGGGTAACGCATTCCATGAGCGTCGAGGATTTTATCGCGGCCGGCCGTGACATCGAAAGCCGCGTTCTGGCGCGTGCCATCAAACGGCACCTCGAAGCCCGCGTGATGATCAACGGACGAAAAACGGTTGTGTTCGCGTAAGGCGGCAACACCGACCCGTGTGTGGCGATGCTCATATCAACAGGAGAACCAGATCATGAAAAATGGAACGGCGCATCTCTTTATCCCGGGTCCGACCAACATTCCCGACGCTGTGCGGCGGGCCATGAACGTGCCGATGCAGGATATGCGCGCACCGGATTTTCCGGAACTGGTGCTGCCCTTGTTTCGCGACCTGAAGCGGATATTCAAGACCGAGACCGGCAGTGTCTTCATCTTTCCCGGCTCGGGCACCGGTGCCTGGGAAGCGGCGATCTCCAACACGCTCAATCGTGGCGACCGGGTGCTGATGTCGCGTTTCGGCCAGTTCTCGCACCTGTGGGTCGATATGGCCGAGCGCCTTGGACTTGAGGTCGATTGCATTGATGTCGAATGGGGTGAGGGGGTTCCGCTCGACGCCTATCGGCAACGGCTGGGCGACGACAAGGGCAGCAAGATCAAGGCGGTATTCGCCACCCACAACGAGACCGCGACCGGCGTGACGTCCGACGTCGCCGGCGTGCGTGCCGCGCTCGACGAAACGGCTCACGATGCGCTGCTGTTCGTCGACGGCGTCAGCTCGATCGGCTCGATCGATTTCCGGATGGACGAATGGGGCGTCGACCTTGCCATCACCGGTTCGCAGAAAGGGCTGATGCTGCCTGCCGGTCTCGGCATCCTGGCGGTGAGCGCCAAGGGTCTGGAAGCGCACAAGCAGTCGCGCATGGAGCGTTGCTATTTCAGCTTCGAGGATATGCAGGCTTCGTCCAAGACCGGCTTCTTCCCCTATACGCCGCCAACGCAGTTGCTGCTTGGCCTGAGAGCCAGCCTCGACCTTATCTTTGCCGAGGGACTGGAGCAGATTTTTGCCCGGCACCACCGGCTCGCCGAAGGTGTGCGCCGCGGCGTGCATGCGTGGGGACTAAAGCTCTGCGCCAACGAGGAAAAATGGTGGTCGGATACGGTTTCGGCGATCGTCGTCCCCGAGGACGTCGATGCCAGACAGGTCATCGCCAACGGATATTCCAGATATCGCACATCCTTCGGCGCGGGCCTCAGCAAGGTGGCTGGCCGCGTGTTCCGCATCGGCCATCTCGGCGACCTCAACGAGGTCATGTGCCTCGCCGCCCTGGCCTCGGCGGAAATGTCGTTACGCGACGCCGGAGCCCGAATCGAGGCCGGCTCCGGTGTTGCCGCTGCGCAGGAATGGTACCGCGCCGAGATCGGCCGGACCTTGCAGCCGCGGCACGAACGCGCGGCTTGAGAGGATCGTAGCCATGAGCAAACCGAAGGTAATCGTTACCCGGCGCTGGCCGCATGAGGTCGAACAGCGCCTTGGCGACCATTTCGATGTCACGCTGAATGAAGCCGATCGGCCCTATGAGCAACAAGAGCTTCGCCAGGCCCTGCTGCTTGCCGATGCCGTGCTGCCGACCGTAACCGATCGGCTTGGCGCGGATCTCTTTGCAGGCGGAGTCAGGGCAAGAATACTTGGCAATTTCGGTGTCGGCTTCAACCACATCGACATTGCCGCCGCCAGCGCAGCAGGGCTGATCGTCACCAACACGCCCGCCGTGTTGACCGATGCCACCGCCGATCTCGCCATGACGCTGCTTTTGATGTGCGCGCGCCGTGCCGGAGAGGGCGAGCGCGAGCTGCGCTCCGGCAAATGGACCGGCTGGCGGCCGACGCATCTCTGCGGCACCCAGGTCAGCGGCAAGACCGTCGGCATCATCGGCATGGGAAGGATCGGCCAGGCCATGGCCAGGCGCTGTCACTTCGGCTTCGGCATGGAGGTCGTCTTCTTCGACAGCCAGCCGGTTCCCCACCCCGGCATGCCGGCGCGGCAGCTGGCGACTGTGGACGAGGTGCTGGCGGCCTCGGATTTCGTGTCGCTGCATTGTCCGGGCGGTGGCGAAAACACCCGCCTCATCAACGAACGTCGTCTTGCCCGCATGAAGAAATCAGCCTTCCTGATCAACACCGCGCGCGGCGATGTGGTGGATGAGGACGCACTGGTCCAGGCGCTGCGTGAGCGTCGGATTACTGGTGCCGGGCTCGACGTGTTCGAGACGGAGCCGTCTGTGCCGCGCGCCTTGACGGAGCGTGAAGATGTCGTGCTGCTGCCCCATCTGGGTAGCGCCACCAGCGAAACGCGCATCGCATTGGGCATGCGGGTGATCGACAATCTGTCGGCCTTCTTCGAAGGCCGCACCCCGCCTGACGCGGTGAACTAGCTCCCATTTCAATTCCAACACCAGGGAATGGCGACGCCGAAAACCGTGTCCGCCTTTTGCCGCCAGGAGACGAGCAGAATGACCGGCTTTTTCCAGAGGAACCTCAAGCTCCAGGATGCGGTGGTCGCCGATGCGATTGCACGCGAGATGGGCCGGCAGCGGTCCGAAATCGAGCTGATCGCATCCGAAAATATCGTTTCGCCGGCTGTGCTGGAGGCACAAGGCTCGGTGATGACCAACAAATATGCCGAGGGCTATCCGGGGCACCGCTACTACGGCGGCTGCCAATATGTCGATCTGGCCGAAGCGGCTGCCATCGACAGGGCCTGCCGGCTGTTTGGCGCGGCGCACGCCAATGTGCAGCCGCATTCCGGCGCCCAGGCCAATGGCGCGGTGATGCTCGCCATGCTGAAGCCGGGCGACACCTTCATGGGTCTGTCGCTCGCCGCCGGCGGGCATCTGACGCACGGTGCCCGGCCGACACTGTCGGGAAAATGGTTCAACGCCGTGCAATACGGCGTGCGCCAGAGCGACTGCCTTATCGACTATGAGGAGCTGGAGGCCAAGGCGCGGGAAACACGGCCAAAGCTGATTATCGCGGGTGGATCGGCCTATCCGCGCATCATCGACTTCAAGCGCATCCGGGCGATCGCCGATGCCGTCGCCGCGCTGATGATGGTCGACATGGCGCATTTCGCCGGCCTGGTCGCCGGCGGCGTGCATCCCAACCCGGTGGAGGTCGCCGATATCGTCACCACCACGACGCACAAGACGCTGCGCGGCCCGCGCGGCGGCATGATCCTGACCAACAACCAGGACATCGCCAAGAAGCTGAATTCGGCGGTGTTCCCTGGCCTGCAGGGAGGCCCGCTGATGCATGTCATTGCTGCCAAGGCCGTTGCCCTGGGTGAAGCCTTGGAGGACGGGTTCAAGACCTATGCCCGGCAGATGGTGGCGAATGCCAGAAAGCTGGCCGCGACGCTTGGCGAGCGCGGATTCGACATTGTCTCCGGCGGAACCGATACGCATCTGCTGCTGGTCGACCTGCGCGGCAAGGGCCTGTCCGGCAAGGACGCGGAGGAGGCGTTGGGCAGGGCAGGGCTGACCTGCAACAAGAACGGCATTCCTTTCGATCCGGCGCCGCCTGCCGTCACCTCCGGTATACGGCTGGGCACACCGGCCGCCACCACGCGCGGTTTCGGCGAGGGCGAGTTTGCCCGTGTCGGCAATCTCATAGCCGACGTGCTGGATGCGGTCGGAACGCAATGGGGCGCCGAACAGGAGAAGGCGGCTCGGCGGTCGGTCGAGGAGCTTTGCGAGGCATTCCCGATCTACGAGCCCAGACCCGGTTGACCGTCCGGGGAGCGCGCCACAGGCAGATACATGGCTGCCGCGGACAGGGCATTAGCCACAGATATGGTTTTGCGTAGCAGCGCCATTCGTGACGAGTTGCGCCTGTCCTAACGTCATCGCGAAATCACCGCATACATCCACCGCCAAGTTTGTCGTCCGAGCCATTTTGCAAGCAATTTCCGTCGATTGACGGAAGTGGCGCCTTCGGCTGCGGACGGCAGGAGGAGCTTGGATCCATGGGTGCGGCGTTTTCCGGGGAGCGGGTTGCCAGCCTCGAAAGATACCCTGGCTTTTTTTGATCTTTTGAATGGAGAGGAAAATGAACATCAAGAGCCTTCTTTTCGGCTCAGCTGCGGCTCTGATCGCAGTTTCCGGTGCGCGCGCCGCCGACGCCGTCGTTGTTGCCGAGCCGGAACCCGCTGAATACGTCAAGATCTGCGACGTCTACGGCGCTGGTTACTTCTACATCCCCGGCACCGAAACCTGCCTGCGCATCGGCGGCTATGTCCGCTACGACGTCGGCGTGGGTGATGCCGGTTCGTTCGATGGCGTCAATCACGTTCCTGACAGCATGGGCGAAGACGACCACTCGACCTACTGGAAGAATGCCCGCTTCAACCTGAAGACCTGGACCGGCCAGGAAACCGAACTCGGCACGTTGAAGACCTACACCGAGACCCGCTTCAACTTCGGCAACAGCTTCGGCGACTATGCCAACCAGGCCACGACCAACGACAGCCGCAACAACTGGCAGGCCCGCAACACGGGCATTACGCTGAACTTCGCCTGGATCCAGATCGGTGGTCTGCGCGTCGGTAAGGACGACCCGGCCTTCGACACCTTCATCGGTTACGCCGGCAACGTCATCAACGACACGATCGTCCCCTATGGCGGCTTCGACAGCAACGTCGTCCAGTACTACTTCGACCTCGGCAACGGTTTGTCGGGCGTGGTTTCCCTCGAAGAAGGTAGCGGCAGCGCTGGCCCGACCGGCGTCCCGCCTTTCGCGTACATCAGTTCGGGTTACGACACGATCGACAGCTATGTCCCGCATGTCGTCGGCGGCGTGAAGTACACGCAGGGCTGGGGCGCGATCACGGGCGTCGCTGCTTATGACAGCACCTTCGAAGAATATGCCGGCAAGGTTCGCTTGGACGTGAACGCTTCGAGCGCTCTGTCTCTGTTCTTGATGGCCGGCTACGGCACCGACAAGAACATCGACCGCAACTTCTATAAGCAGTGGGGCGGCAACTGGGCAGTCTGGGGAGGCGGCACCTACAAGTTCAACGAGAAGACCTCGTTCAATCTCCAGGTTTCCGCTGACGATGACAAGAATTACGGTGTCGCGGCAAACGTTGCCTACGATGTCGTCCCCGGCTTCACGGTCACGGCCGAAGTTGACTATAACCACGATGGCAAGTTTGGCCAGATTGACAACCGTAACTGGGTCGGCGCTACGAAAGAGAATAGTGTCGGCGGCCTCCTCCGCTTCCAGCGCGATTTCTAGCGGATTGTTGTAGCACTTCGCCGAAATATACGAATGCTCGCTGGGCAAGCCGGCCCAGTGAGCTCATCGGGTGGCTCCTCTCAAAATGCTTGAGTCCGTACCTCCAGGACCGAAGCGCGCCGCCGATGCGAAGGGCGCCTTTGACCAAGGCGCCCTTCATTTCGGCTATGTCCACCAGTGTGATCCCACCCGAGTGACGACGACTGGCCAGCGCGGCTCGACGTCGATCTCGACAAGCCGTTGACCAGCGAGCGTTCAAGGGCGGCCTCTCTGGAGATCGCCTGGCGGATCGCCTCGGCTAGCCTGGGCCTGTGCGCGTGGAAGCATCGGTCTGCCGCCATGAGCAGGTTGATTGGCGGTATCTTGCGTCACGAGGCCATAGCTTCGACAATTGGAGACGCAGCCGGAACGCGGATCGACTTCATTTGCATGGCACCGGCAGTCTGACAGGGGGAAGCCGATATGCGCCTGCCACCGATCGACCTTAGCCGCGAGAACACCTTCGGCGAACTAACCTATGAGAATGGCGGCGACTACGGGCCGATCGGTGGCGACTATCTGGCCTTCATGCTTGTCCACGTCGGATCCCTGACGCTCGAGGCGGATGACAGCGTCCTGCAACTGGAGGCAGGACAATGTGCTCTGTCGCTCACGCGTGATCGCTACATGACGTCGGTGGCGCCGGAAACGCTGACCCATGTCAGCTGGTGCGATGGCCGGCCGCAGAACGCGGCGTGGCTGTACAAGGAGCGCGAGAAGTTCGCGCCGTTCATCGTCGCCTCGCCGATGGTCCACACCCTCATGCAGTTGGGTGTTGATCTTGGCCTCGGCGAGCGTGGCGGCCGCAGTGGTGTTCGCGAGTCGCTGACCAACGCCTTGCTCCACGCCTTCATCTACGAGGCCGAGGTGATCGAGGCGGAGCGGCCGATCCCGCAGACGATCCTGCAGGCACGCCGTTTCCTCGAAGAGAACTTTGCCGCCGATCTGTCGATCGAGCGGGTGGCGCAGCAGGTGCGCGTCAGCCCGCAATATCTGGTCTCGGCGTTCAAGAAACATCTCGGCATGACGCCGGCCAAATATCTGTGGCGTTGCCGCCTCGATTACGGCACGCATCTGCTGCAGCGGACAGGACTGTCGATCAGCGAGATCGCCTACCAGGTCGGCTACAAGAACCCCTATCATTTCTCGCGGCAGGTCAAGCTGGCGTTCGACTGTTCACCGACCGAGCTCAGAGAGCAGAAGCGCAACGCCTGATGGTTGCCCACGTGCCTCCGGGTGACGAGGCAAGCATTGCCTCCAGAACCGGCGGGTGAACTGGCGATATGCTTTCCTCAAGAGCGGACATGGCGGTTTTCCAGGCACAAATGAATTGTCGGGCAATCAGGGTTGATCCGGCGTCAGGCAACGGACCGATGTCTTGCAACCTGGTTGCCGGTCGCGCCTTGGCCAGATCCGTTCACCGACAACAGACATTCCAGGCTGGACAGCACCATGAGCAATTTCTCTCATCTCGATCCCGTTGCGCTCAACGACTGGCATGTCGTCGCCTGTGTCGAGGACTTGCCGATCGATCGGGCGGTGAGGACGGTCCTGCTCGGTGAGCCGATTGCCGTTGGCCGGCGCGAGGGCAAGGCCGCCGTCTGGCAAGGCCACGCTACCGTCGAAGCTGCCCAAACAGAGCTACCTGTCATCGAGCGGTTCGGCTATGTCTGGACGACGCTCGGCACGCCGGAGCGCGACCTGTTCGAGATTCCGGAATTTTCCGAAGCCGATCGCCGCCACATCATCCAGGGCGTCGTAAGGGTAAACGTATCGGCGCCCAGGGCCGTCGAGAACTTTCTCGACATGGGGCATTTCCCATTCGTCCACACCGGCATTCTCGGCGAGGAGCCGCACACCGAGGTCAAGCCTTACAAAGTGCAGGTTTCGGCCGAGCCACCCGAAATAATGGTCACCGATTGCGAGTTCTACCAGCCGCAGGCGAATGCGGATTCGACGACAGGGGCCGATACGGAATACATCTACCGGGTGCCGCACCCGTTCTGCGCCGTCCTTTACAAGACGGGGTCTCGGCAACGCGACCGACGCGACGTCATCGCGCTGTTCGGACAGCCGGTCGAAGAGGACTGGGTGCTCGTCCATATCGTCATCTGCTTGCTGGATGAGATCCGCGACCTCGCGACGCTGAGGCGATTTCATCAGACCATCCTGGGTCAGGACAAGCCGATCCTGGAGAATCAGGTTCCGAAGAGGCTGCCGCTGGATTCCCGTTCCGAGGTGCCGATCCGCGCCGACGCCGCGTCGGCCGCCTACCGCCGCTGGCTGCGCGAAAGGGGCCTGCGTTATGGCGTCGTGGCCGGCAACGGTATCGGCGCACACTAGAGCCGGATGATTTCAGGTCGAATCGACCTGAAATCGGAATCCGCCTCTAGATCAAAGAGATAGAGCATGATGTCTGGACAAACGGTTTCCGTTTGTCCGTGAAAACCGCTTCACACTTTTCGGCACTATGCTCTAGTCATGGGCGCATTTTCGGACATGATTAATTGTGGATATGCGCGAAAGAAATCGCAGCCATTGTTAGCCGACCTTCGCCGTGGAAGTTTCGGACCTAAGCCGGAAGACCGGCTGCCAACAACGCCATGGGGACGTTGTCCAGGCGATCGCCGCCTCCAAGTAGGCAACCGGAAAAGACAAGAACATCCGGATGACGACAGGGCGGCATTGGACAGTTCTCGGACTGGAATGAGAGGATCAAGCGATGACGAATACCATTACGCGACGCACGGCAATCCTGGGCACGGCGGGCGCCCTGCTTCTGTCGGGGCTTGTACGCTCATTCGCGGATGTCCCAAAGACGCTGAAACTGGCTGTTATCCTGCAGGACCTGCCTGACGTCGGCTGGGACCGGACGCTGCTCGACGCGCTTGAGCAACTGAAACAGGAAAGGCCCGAGGGGCTGGAGATTGCATGGGAACATACCGATCCGCTGTACGGAGACGATGCTGAGAACGCCATGCGTTTCTACGCAGAGAGTGGTGAATACGACATCATCTGGGGCCATGGCACCTATTCGGACCAGGTCCAGAAGCTGAGTGTCGAGTTCCCCGACCTGATGTTTGTTGTCACCGGCTCCGGCAATCACCCAGCCGGGCCAAATCAATACTGGATCTACAAGCGGCTGCATGAGCCTTCCTATCTGCTTGGGATGCTGGCTGGCCATACCACCAAGACAGGCATGGTTGGCATCGTCGGCACCTTTCCAGCCAATGACGTCAACGACCAGATCAATGCGTTCTTCGAGGGTGCAAAGTCGATCAGGCCGGACATCCAGCATCGGCTTTCGTTCATCGGCTCGTGGTCCGACAATGCGCTGGCGGCTGAGCATGCCAATGTGCAGATCGCGGCCGGCGCCGACGTCGTTTTCATGCTGACCGACAATTTCAAGCCCTGCCAGGAGCACAAGATCATGTGCTTCGCCAACATCAACGACCAGAGCAAGGTCGCGCCCGACGCCATTGCGTCCAGCGCCATCATCAGCTGGAAGCCCGATCTCAACTGGATCATCGGCGAATGGCTGAAACACAAGGCCGGTGCGCAATTCAATGGCAACGCCGAACCGAAATGGTTTTCGATGGCCGAAGGCGGCACCGACATCGCACCCTATCATGATTTCGACGGCAAGATCCCGCAGGCGGTGAAGGGCGAAATATCTGCCAAGCGGCAGGAGATTCTTTCCGGCAAGTTTGTCGTTCCGCTCAACACCGCCGAGGTGAAGTAAGACACATCAACCAGGCAGCCCGGTGCGACCCAATGGAAGACCTGCTGAACGTTCAGAACCTTACCAAGCGATTTGGCAGCGTCATTGCCAATGACGGGGTCAATCTCGATATCCGCAAGGGTGAGATCCACTGCCTTTTCGGTGAAAACGGGGCAGGCAAGTCGACGCTGTCGTCCTGCCTCTACGGCTACTACAAAGCCGATAGCGGCGAGATACGCTTCAAGGGCGAGGTGGTAGAATTGAGCTCTCCCGCCGATGCCTTACGGTTAGGCATCGGCATGGTTCACCAGCATTTCGTGCTGGTGTCGAACTTCACCGTGCTCGAAAACATCATCGTCGGCAGTGCCGATGTCGGGTTGCTGCTGAGGAAGGCCGATGCCCGCCGCAGGGTTCTCGGCCTCTGCAGGGACTGCGGCATCGACATCGACCTCGATCGCGAAATCTGGCAATTGTCGGTCGGTGAACAGCAATGGGTGGAAATCCTCAAAGCGCTCTATTTCGGTGCCGAGCTGCTGATCCTGGACGAACCGACGGCGGTCCTGACGCCGCAGCAATCCGACCAGCTCTTCGTCATCCTTGATGGGATGCGCAAGCGTGGATTGTCGATTGTCCTGATCAGTCACAAGCTGCGCGAGGTGATGCAATCCGACAGGGTCACCATCCTGCGCAAAGGCAAGGTCGTCGCTACGGTGGACACCGCCAATACGACAGCCGAGGCGATTACCGCCCTCATGGTCGGGCACAAGGTGACGAAAAACGTCAGGGACAATTCCGTCACGCCGGCGGGAGAAATCCTCTCGGTCGAAAAGGTGTCGGCGGTTGGCGAATGGGGCGAGGATGTCCTCAAGGACGTGACGTTTACCGTCGCCGCCAACGAGGTTCTCGGGCTGGCTGGCGTTGCCGGCAACGGCCAGAAGGAACTGTTCGAGGTACTGATGGGAGTCCGCGCGCTTCAATCGGGCGGTTTCTCGCTGGAAGGAAGCCCGGTCACCGCGCCGACGTCTCGCCAGATTCTCGACAGCGGCGTGGGTTTCATTCCGGACGATCGTTTCCTCGAAGGGTTGATCCCCGAGTTCGGAACCGCCGAAAACCTTGTCCTTGGCTGGCAGCGATCGCCGGAATATTGTCGTGGTCCGTTCCTCGATCGCCGCAAACTGGCTGAGTTGGCGAGGCGCAAGATCGACGAATACAAGGTCGCGACCGCCTCGGCGGACCTCCCGGTGGAGCGACTGTCGGGGGGCAACGCGCAGCGTGTCATTCTTGCCCGCGAGTTCCAGCATGCGCGGCGGCTGTTGCTGGCCAACCAGCCGACGCGAGGGCTCGACGTTGCGGCCTCCGAATTCGTCTACGAGAAAATCCTGGAAAAGCGGGCCGCGGGCTTTGCGATCCTGCTTGCCTCAGAGGAACTCGAAGACCTGCTGCGCCTTTGCGATCGCATAGCGGTCATGTTCAAGGGCCGGATCATGGGCATCGTGCGACCCGAGGAGACCAGCCTCCTCGAACTTGGAATGATGATGGCAGGCGATGCCAGCCAGCTTACGCAGGGAATTCAATGATTTCATTTCAACGACGCTCGGGCAGCAGCCTGGGATGGAACGTCGTCTGCTATTCGGCGGCGATATCAGGTGCTCTCCTGGCTTCCGCTGTTTTGCTGAGGCTTTCCGGCGGCGATCCTGCAAGGGCCTTCACGGCCCTGATCGTCGGCGCATTCGGCAGCCAAGGCGCATTGCTCGGTTCGCTGGCGAAGGCGACCCCGCTGTTGCTTGTCGGGCTGGGCACGGTGTTCGCATTCAGGGCCAAGATCTGGAACATCGGCCAGGAGGGGCAGGTGTTCGCCGGCGCGATGGCCGCCTATTGGGTGAGTTTCTGGATAGCGCCATTGCCAGGCTGGCTGGCCGTCTGCACACTCGCGCTGGCCGGAATGGCGGGCGGCGGCGTGCTCGGCCTGTTGGCCGGCGCACTGAAAACCAGGTTCGGCACCAGCGAGATCATTTCGACGGTGATGCTGAATTACGTCGTCATGTACCTGCTCGCCTACCTTCTCGATGGCGGCCCCTGGATGGCGACAGGCGTGACCGTATCCTATCACCAGTCGCCGCCCATCGATCCAAGTCTGGAGTGGCCGATCCTCTTGTCCGTTGGGGCGGGAAAGCTGCATGTCGGCTTCCTGTTCGCTCTCGCCGCCTCGGCATTCGCAGCGGTGCTGCTCGACAAGACGTCGCTGGGCTACGAAATCCGCGCGTTCGGCTCAAACCCGACCGCGCTGACGTTTCGCGGCACCAATGTGCGCCGGCTTCTGCTGACCGTCATGCTGATGTCGGGGGCCCTGGCGGGACTGGCTGGCGCCGGCGAGCTTTTCGGTGTCTCGCACCGGCTGCGTGCCGAGACGCTGCTTGGCATCGGCAGTTCGGGGATCGTCGTTGCCATGGTGGGAGGACTGCGCCCGAGCGGCGTGATGATCGCCGCCCTGTTCTTCGGCGCGCTGGAAAGCGGCACGATCTACATGCGGCTGAAGAGTGGCACGCCGGCAGGCCTGGTGTCGGCGATGGAAGGGCTGGTGCTTTTGTTCTTTCTCAGTGCCGCCGTCGCAACGCGCCTTCAGATCGTGAGGAGGGAAGTCCATGCTTGAGCTGCTGCAGGGCCCGCTTCTGATAAGCCTCCTGGCGGCGATGGTCCGCATTGCCACGCCATTGCTTTTTTCGGCAATGGGCGAACTTGTCACGCAGCGCGCGGGCATCTGGAACATCGCTGTCGAAGGCACCATGCTGATTGGCGCCATTGTCGCCTACATGGTTGCCTCAACAACCGGATCGCCTTGGCTGGCTCTGGCGATAGCCATCCTGGCCTGCGCCGCGAGCAGCCTGATCATGTCGTTCGTCACGATTGTTTTGAAGGCCGAGCAATTCGTAGCCGGCCTTGCCCTTAATCTCCTGGCATCGGGCGTGACGCTGTTCTGGTTCCAGGCCTATATTGGCGGTCGCGAGGCGCCGACCTTCATCGGCTTCGACCAGGTTCCGATCCCCTATCTGTCGGATATTCCGATCCTGGGGCCGGTGCTGTTTTCCCAACGCCTGCTGACCTATGTCAGCTTCCTGGTGCCCATCCTCGTCTGGTTCTTTCTCTACCGAACGAAATACGGCCTTGAGGTGCGCTGTGTCGGCGAAAATCCGAAGGCGCTTGACGTCAAGGGCCTGCACGTCGGCCTCAGGCAGTGCCTCGCGATCATGTTCGGCAGCATGATGTCCGGCTTCGGCGGCGCCTTCCTGATGCTTGGCTATTCGGACAAGTTCGTTCCCGATCTCATTGCCGGCCGCGGCTGGCTGGTCGTGGTCGCGATCATCGCCGGCAACTGGATGCCGTTCCGGATCGTTGGAGCGATCTTCATCTTCGCGTTTCTGGAGGCGTTGGGCATCCATGCGCAAGTGGTGGGGATTCCTGTCCCCCACCAGCTGTTCCTCGTCTTGCCCTATGTGGCGTCACTTGTGCTGCTTGCGGGCTTGCGGTCGCGCACCCATCAGCCCGTGGCGCTCGGCATTCCCTACAACAGGGAATAGACCCTGCTGCTCAACCCGCCGGACGGAAAGGCTTTGCTAGCGAAGCCGGAAAGTGCAGCGCCAGCATTTGCCGGTTTCGCGAGATCAGCACCAGAACGATGATTGTCGCGAGATAGGGCAGGGCCGAGAGCAGTTCGGACGGCACTTCCAGTCCGAGCGCCTGTCCCTGCAGCTGGAGGATCGTCATGCCGCCGAACAGCCAGGCGCCAAGCAGGATGCGCAGCGGGCGCCATGTGGCGAAAACCACCAGCGCCAGTGCGATCCAGCCTTTGCCGGCAGTCATGTTCTCGACCCAGAGCGGTGTGTAGGCGACGGACAGATAGGCGCCCGCCAGGCCAGCCATCGCCCCGCCAAACAACACGGCCATGTAGCGGATCCTGATCACGGGATAGCCGATCGCATGCGATGTCTGCGGTGACTCGCCGATCGTTCGCAGGATCAGCCCGGCCTTCGTGCGGTAGAGAAACCAGCTGATGGCAGCGAACATCACCAGAGCCAGGTAGACCATCGGATCGAAGCGGAAGAGCAACGGACCGATCAGCGGCAGATCGGACAGAACAGGGACGTTGATGCCGTGCAGCGCCTCGATAGGCTCGCTGCCGAAGCCGCGGCCAAGGAAGGCCGACACGCCGGAACCGAAGATGGCCAGCGCCAGTCCGGCCGCATATTGATTGGTGAGGAAGGTCAGTGCCAGAACGCCGAACAGCAGCGAGGCGGCGGCGCCTGCCAGGGCGCCGGCCAGGATCGCAACCGGCATTGGATAGCCTGCGGTTACGGCCCAGAAAGCCAATGCCGCGCCCATCAGCATCATGCCTTCGATGCCAAGGTTAAGCACGCCGGACTTCTCGACCACCAGTTCGCCGAGTGCCGCGAATATCAGCGGCGTGGCGGCGATGACGGTGCCGGTGAAGATGGCGATGATCAAGTCCATCAGGCTGTCTCCAGCGCGTGCGTGTCTCGGGCCGGCCGTATCAGGCGGATGCGATAAAAAATGAAGAAGTCGGCGGCGAGCAGGAAGAACAGAAGAATGCCCTGGAAGATGCGCGTCAGCGCCGAGGGCAGGCCCAGCGTCATCTGCACGCCTTCGCCGCCGAGGAAAAGCAGCGACATCAACAGCCCGCCAAGCACGATGCCGAAGGCGTTCAGCCGGCCGATGAAGGCGACGATGATGGCCGCGAAACCGTAGCCGGGCGAAATCTGCGGCGAGAGCTGGCCGAGCGGCCCGGCGGCTTCCGCCATGCCGGCGATGCCGGCGGCCGCACCACCCGCCATCAGCCCGATCCAGACGGCGGCAGATTCGCGAAAGCCGGCATAGCGGGCGGCTAGCGGTGCCGCTCCGCTCACCGACATCTTGTAGCCAAGGAAGCTGCGGTCAGTGAATAGCCACATCACGAACACGGCGACGACGGTGATGAAGATCGAAGGGTTGAGCCGATAGGCCGGGTCGAAGGATTCGAACAGGGCGGCTGTCGGCAGAAGTGCCGTCTGCGGGTAGTTGAAACCGGCCGGATCGCGCCACGGTCCATGCACGAGATAGGACAGGAACAGCGTCGCGATGTAGGTCATCATCAGCGTGACCAGGATCTCGTTGGTGTTCATGCGGGCGCGCAGGAAGGCAGGGATCGCCGCCCATGCCATGCCGGCGCCCATGCCGGCAACGAACATCAACGGCAACAGCAGCACGCTGTCCGGGTTCGGCCAGAAAAGACCGACGCCGCTCGCCGCAATCGCGCCCATGGTGAACTGGCCCTCGGCGCCGATGTTCCAGACATTGGCGCGGAAGCCGATAGCCAGCCCACACGCAATGAGGATCAGCGGCGAAGCCTTGAGCAGCCATTCCGACAAACCGTTGAGGGAATTCAACGGCTCGACAAAGAAGGCGTAGAGCGTCGGCAGCGGATCGTGTCCGAGCGAGGCAAAAAAGATCGAGCCGACGACCAGCGTCAAAACCGACGCCAGCACCGGCGCCGCGACGCGCATTGTTGCCGAAGGCTCCGGCCTTTGTTCAATCCTGAAGCGCAACGTCGCCACTCCCAATTGCCATTTGATCCGTGCTCATCGTTCGACCGGTCATCAGCAGCCCGACCTCTTCGCGGTCGGTCGTCTTGCGAACCAGCGGCGGTGACACGCGCCCCTGGCAGATCACCAGAAGCCGGTCACAAATCTCGAACAGCTCGTCGAGTTCTTCGGAGACGACGAGCACCGCCGCGCCGGCGCGGCTGAGGTCGACGATGGTCTGGCGGATGAAGGCGCTGGCGCCGACATCGACGCCCCAGGTCGGCTGGGAGACAAGCAGAAGCTTCGGCTCGAGCGCGATCTCACGGCCGACGATGAATTTCTGCAGATTGCCGCCCGACAGGCTTTGCGCCGTCGAAGCCGGACCGTTGGCCTTGACCTTGAACCTGTCGATGATGCCAGCTGCGAAGGCGCTGGCTTTGCGCCGGTCGACCAGGCCGTTGCGGACGGTGCCGAAGCGATGGGCGGTCAGAACCGCGTTCTCCCACAGCGTATGCGACGGTACCGCGCCACGGCCCAGCCGTTCCTCGGGAACGAAGGCGAGACCGAGCTTACGGCGCTCGTCGGCACGAAGGCGAGCGGCAGCGGTACCGCAAATCCTGATCGCGTCGTTGTTGTGATGCGTGCGTTCGCCGCTGAGCAAGGCGATAAGCTCCGCCTGGCCGTTTCCGGACACTCCCGCCAGGCCGACGATTTCCCCGCCATGAACGTTGAAGGAGACGTCCTTCAGATCCACGCCGAAATGGTCTCTTGCCTTGACCGAAAGGTTGTTGACCTCGAGCACTGGCTTCTCGCTCGGGGTCGGCGGGCTGACATGCATTTCCGGCAGCTTCGAGCCGACCATCATGCGGGCGAGCTCGAGCGAGGTCGTCTCTTTCGGCCGAGCGGTGCCGGTGACCTTGCCGTTGCGCAGCACGGTTGCGGTGTCACAGAGCTCCTGCACCTCGTCGAGCTTGTGGCTGATGTAGACGATGCTGCAGCCTTCAGCGGCGAGTTGTCGAAGCGTCTCGAACAGCTTGACCACCGCCTGTGGCGTCAGCACGGAAGTCGGCTCGTCGAGGATAAGAAGCTTGGGCGCCTGCAGCAGGCAGCGCACGATCTCGACGCGCTGCCGCTCGCCGACAGAGAGGTCATGCACCTGGCGATGCGGATCGATCGGCATACCGTAGCGAAGCGAAAGCTCGCGGATCTTGGCGGCAAGCGAGGGCAGATCGAAGGCGCTGCTTGCCGAGAGCGCAATGTTCTCGACCACTGAAACGGATTCGAACAGCGCGAAGTGCTGGTAGACCATCTCGATGCCGAGCGCGCGCGACGTCGCCGGGTTGTGCGCCGCGATCGGATTGCCGTCGCAGAAGATCTCGCCGGAATCGGCCTGTGCCGCGCCATAGATGATCTTCATCAGGGTCGATTTGCCGGCGCCGTTTTCGCCCAGCACGGCGTGGATTTCGCCGGGCTGGATAGACAGCGAGACGTCGTCATTGGCGACGACGCCGGGATAGCGCTTGCAGATGTTGCGCAGTTCTAGACGCGGATGCATGGCGGGTCCTGCCGTGGCGTGAAGCGAGGTTGGACGGGAACCAGGCAGGGAGACGCCGAAGGTCGGTCTCGGCGCCTCCCTGGTTCTTTGATGGCGTTCAGCTCAGCTTGCCGATCATGCCTTTGACGAACCAGTTCATGCCGCGAACATCGTCATCGGCCAGGACGGAGCCTGCAGCGACCTTGAGGTTGCCGGCCTGGTCCTTCAACTCGCCGCCATAGGGGTGCACCTTGCCGCTGCCGATGTCGGCCTCGAGCTGCTTCAGCTTGGCCTTGGTGTCGGCCGGTATGCCGTCATTGTAGGGCGCCATCTTCACGACGCCCGCTGCCAGTCCATCCCAGCGCACTTCCGGCTTCCAGGTGCCGGCGGCGACGGCCTTGGCGGCGCCGACATAGTCGCTGGTCCAGTCGAGGACAAAGGACGTCAGCTGTTTGCCCGAAGCGAACTTGGCCATGTCGCTGGCGTAGCCGATCGACCAGGCGCCGCCTTCACCCGCGACCTGGACGCCCGTCGCCGTGTCGGTCATCGAGCAGATGACATCGCAGCCTTGCGAAAGCAGCGTCTTGGCGGCCTCCTTCTCCTTGCCCGGATCGAACCAGGAATTGAGGAAGATGGCGTTGCAGGTGGCGTTCGGATTGACGCTTTGCGCACCGAGCAGCAGCGCGTTGGCCGGGCCGACGATATCCGGAATCGGAAAGCCGCCGATGAAACCAATCTTGCCCGATTTCGACATGTAGCCGCCGGCCGCGCCGGCGACGAAAGTGCCCTCGTAATATTTGGCTTCAAAGGTACCCAGATTGGCAAGGTGGACGATGCCGGAGCAATGTTCGAAAGCCACCTTGGGGAACCGCGGCGCCACTTTCTGCATGGGCGTTCCGTGCGAAAAGCTGGTGCCGAAGATCAGTTTGTTGCCGGCGCTGGCCAGCTCGCGGAAAATGCGCTCCGCATCCTGCGGCATGAAGATGTTGTCGATGACGGTGAGTTCGGCCTTGTCGCCGAACGCGGCTTTGATCGCCTCGACGCCAAGGCTGTGCTGCTTGGTCCAGCCGATTTCGGCGATCGGCGAGACGTAGACGACGCCGATCTTGAGCACCTCTTGAGCCTTGGCGACCGTGCTCAGCCCTCCGGCACCGAGCGCAGCACCCAGCGCACCGCTGTATTTCAGGAATCCGCGTCTTGTCAGGTCGTTCATGTCGGTAACCCTCTGTTGGTTTTTTTGGTTGATGCCCGGCTTGTCGATGCCCGGTCTTTGTTAGGGAGATGGACGTGCGCGTGCGCCGCGCCGTCGCCATTCCCGGATGGTTTTGCCTGCCTCAATCCAGCCGATATCGTCGCTCCGTCGGCCTTGCCGTCGAGATAGGGTGCGAGCGCTTCGGCAGGCGTCATCTCCGGAAACACCTCGCGATCCATGATATAGCCGCGCACCACGGTGCGGTGATGCGTGTCGATCAGGTCCATGGCCTGTTTCAGGCGGCCCTTTTCCAGAAGGTCGACGACCCTCGAATGATCGTCGAGCAGATTGCAATAGTCGAAATCGGCTGAAATGAGCGAGCGCAGCAACGTCGTGCGGCGCACGAGCTGGGCATGGATTTCCTGCATCACCTTGTTGCGGCTAAGGCGCACGAACACCGTGTGGAATTCCTGGCCGAGCACGTCGGCCAGCGCATCGTTGCCGGCGGCGACTGCCTGGCGCTGGCGTTCGACATGCTGGCGCAGCTCGGCCCATCCGGCGGGGCCAAGGCGATCGCTGAGCTGGGCCGCCACCCCCTGTTCGACAAGGGTCAGCGCGTCGTAAATCTCCATTGCCTCCTGCATGCTTGGCCTGGCGACGAAGGCGCCGCGGTTGCGCTCGATCTGCGCCAGCCCGTCATCGGCGAGCCGTATCAGGGCCTGACGCACCACGATGCGGCTGACATCGAATATCTCGGCAAGCTCGCGCTCGCCGAGCTTGCAGCCGGGCACCAGCCGATGGTCGATGATGGCGCGGGTCAGCGTGTCCGCGATCGTCTGGGAGCGGCTGCTCAAGGCACGGTTCTCCGCCTTTGCGACGACATGATCAGCAGGCTTTCCATGATGAAGACATGACGCTTCAGGATGTGCCATATCCCAGGTTCAGGTTTTCCATATCGGAATTCAATCATCATAGTCTGTCAACACAAAAAATGATTTTGGCTGACAAAAAATCATTGATTGGTATCCAATCTTGTGATTTCGTCATTGCGAAACGTCAGGCTAGGTTCGTGGTGAAGGGCTAGCCGAGTTGGGAGGGATGCCGATGGCAACCCATTGCGTCGACCGCGAGCTTCTGAACGACTGGCATATCGTCGCTGACCAGGAATCGCTCAGCCAGGATGTGCCCTTTTCGACCCGCCTGCTTGGGGTCGATCTCGTCGTTCGAAAACATTCAAACAAGATCGAAGTCGTTCGCAACGATACCGGCGACGTGTTGAAGAGCGCCGAGCGCTATGGCTTCGTCTGGACCTGTCTGGACAAACCCTGGCGCGACATCATCTACATCCCCGAGGCCAACGAGGCGGATCGACATCTGGTCAGCGGCGGCTCGATCGCGGTCAAGGTGTCGGGCCTTCGCGCCGTCGAGAATTTTCTCGACATGGGGCATTTCCCCTTCATCCACACCGGCTGGCTCGGCGAGGAGCCGCATACCGAGGTCGTGCCTTACAAGGTGGAAATCACGCCCCAGGACGAGGTGCTGGCGACCGAATGCAAATTCTACCAGCCCATCGCGTCGCCGACCGCGAAGGAAGGGTTCGTCGTCGAGTACATCTACAAGGTGATCCGGCCCTATACGGTGGCGCTCTACAAGAGCAATCCGATCCAGAAGGGGAGGCTGGATGTCATCACGCTGTTCGTGCAGCCGGTCGACGAGGAGAACTGCGTCGCGCATCCCTATCTCTGCTACCTCAAGGAGGGCATGGACGCGGCGACGGTGCGCAGTTTCATGCAATTGATCTTCGCGCAGGACAAGCCGATCCTGGAAAACCAGGTCCCCAAGCGCCTGCCGCTCGATCCGCGCGCCGAGACGCCGATCCGCGCCGATGCCGTCTCGGTTTCCTATCGGCGCTGGCTGCGTGACAGGGCGGTCACCTATGGTGCGATACCGGCACAGATCTGATGACGTCCGAGGGTATTTGAAGGGATAACATGATGACGAAATGCGCTGATCCCGTGATCCTCAATCTCTGGCATCCCGTGGGCGCCATCGCGGAAGCTGCTCCCGGCGCCGTCCAGGAGACCGTTCTGCTCGAGGAGCGCCTCAGCTTTGCGGTGGACGTGGATGGCGAGCCCGTCGTCTGGCGCTCGCGTTCCGATGTGCAAAGGGCTGACCATATTCCACCCGCCGACAGGCTGCCTGCAATAAGCGCCTATGGCTATGTCTGGACTTCGCTCGGGTCGCCGCCGGCCGAGCTGTTCCCGATCCCCGAATATCAAGAGCCGGACCGCCGCAAGCTCAATGCGGCAACGTTCGGCGTCAACGTCTCGGCGCCGCGCGCCATCGAGAACTTTCTCGACATGGGCCACTTCCCCTATGTGCATACCGACATACTCGGCGTCGAGCCGCATACCGAAGTCAAGGAATACGACGTCGAGATCTCCGTCGATCGCGACGAGATCCTGGCCACGCGCTGCCGCTTCTTCCAGCCGATGGCGTCGACGGCGTCCGATGGCGGCGCCGACGTCGACTACGTCTATCGCGTGCCGCATCCCTATTGCTCGGTGCTCTATAAATCGAGCCCGGTCGACGAGACCCGGCGCGATGTCATCGCCGTCTTCCTGCAGCCGGTCGACCAGGAGCATGTGCGCGCCCACATGCTGCTTTGCGTGCTCGACGAAGACAATGAAGACAAGGTGATCAAGCGTTTCCAGCAGACGATCTTCGGCCAGGACAAGCCGATCCTGGAAAACCAGGTGCCGAAGCGCCTGCCGCTCGATCCGCGCGCCGAGACGCCGATCCGCGCTGACAAGTCGGCCATCGCCTACCGGCGCTGGCTCAGCCAGAAGGGCGTGACCTACGGGGTCATCCCGGCTGCAGCCTGACAGACATTTTGGAGACGATTGATGTTGGAAGAAGCCAGAAGCCGGTGGCATCCGATCGCCGCTGCCCATGATTTGCCGTTTCGCCACGTTTTCCACGGCCAGTTGCTCGGCCGGGAATTCGCCGTGTGGCGGGCCGATGACGGTTACGTCAACATCTGGGAGAACCGCTGCCTGCATCGCGGCGTCAGGCTGTCGATCGGCATCAATGACGGGCGCGAACTGAAATGCCAGTATCACGGCTGGCGTTATTCGAACCGCACCGCTGGCTGCACCTATATCCCGGCTCATCCGGCCGATGCACCCGCCCGCACCATCACCAACCGCACTTTTCCGGCGGTCGAACGTTATGGCTTGGTCTGGTCCTCGGAAGAGCCGCGCGGGGAGGTGCCTGAGATTGCCGGCCTCGCCGAAGGCAAGCTCGTCGCCTTGCGCGGCATCGCGGTCAACGCGCCGGCCGACAAGGTCGTCGAGAGGCTGAGAGCCTATCGCTTTCAACCCAACGGAGCGATCGATGGCGAGGGCGCCGACATTCTCGTCGAAGCCGCCCAGGATTTCGCTGTGGCGCTTCGCTCGCGAGCCAGCGGTGCCGAGACGCAGGGCGTTTTCTTCGTGCAGCCGGTCGATTCCAACCGTTCGGTGATCCGCGGCGTGCTCGATCAGGAGGCCGAGGGCGCCGCGCGCATTGCCATTCTGCGTCACCACAATGAGCGGCTTTCCAAGCTGCGCGACGAGGTCGAGCGCGACGTGGCGAACGCGCCGGCGCCGGCGCCGCTCGAGCCGGTCTACGAACGGGTCTCGGCCGAACTCGCCGAAATGCCTGAGGTGACCACGCATGGCCGCAAGGCTGCGCTGCGTGTCAGCGTGGCCAGAAAATGGCAGACCGCTGACGGGATCGCAGGCTTCGAGCTTCGTCCGATCAAGGGCATCCTGCCGACGTTCCAGCCTGGAGCCCATATCGACGTCCACATGCCCAATGGCGAGATCAGGCAGTATTCGATCACCAACGGTCCCGGTGAAACCGACAGCTTCACCATCGGCGTCAAGCTGGAACGGGACTCCAAGGGTGGCTCGAAATGCATGCATGAGACGGTGCGAGAGGGCGACGTGTTGGCGATTTCCGAGCCACGCAACAACTTCCCGCTGCGCCGCGATGCGATCAAGACGCTGTTCGTCGCCGGCGGCATCGGCATCACGCCGCTGCTCGCCATGGCGCAGGCGCTGAAGAACCAGGAGCTTGCGCACGAGCTGCATTATTTCGCGCAAGGCGAGGAACACCTCGCCTTTGCCGATCGGCTGAAGCATCTCGGCGATGCGCTGAAGCCGCATCTCGGCCTCTCGCCCGACGCGACCGGCGCCGAGCTTCGACAACTCCTCGCCGGTCATCGCAATGGCATGCATCTCTACATCTGCGGCCCGGGACCGATGCTGGAAGCCGCGCGCAAGATCGCGGCCGAGCAGGGCTGGCCGGATAGCGCCGTCCATTTCGAGTACTTCAAGAACACCAACAAGATCGACGACAGTTCGAGCTTCGAGGTCGCGCTGGCGCGCTCCTGCGTCACGCTTCAGGTGCCGGCGGGCAAGACGATCATGCAGGTCATGCGCGAAAGCGGCATCGATGTTCCGTCGTCTTGCGAGCAAGGCGCCTGCGGCACTTGCGTGGCGACGGTGATCGAGGGCGAACCGGACCATCAGGACGTCTACCTCAACGATGCCGAGAGGAAGGCCGGAACCAAGATCATGACCTGCGTTTCGCGCGCCAAATCGGCACGCCTCGTGCTGGACATCTAACTGTTTGTTTTACGCAATTCCGGACGGAAAACCATTACACACTTTTCCTGGAATTGCTTTAGGAGCCGCCGATGATCACGCTTTACGACTACGAACTGTCGGGCAATTGCTACAAGCTGCGGCTGCTGATGAGTTTTCTCGGCATCGACTACAAGACCGTGCCGGTCGACTTCTACCCCGGCCGCGAACACAAGTCGGAATGGTTCCTGAAACTCAATCCGCTTGGCCAGTTGCCGGTCATCGAGGATGAAGGGCTGATCTTGCGCGACGCCCAAGCGATCCTTGTCTATCTCGCCTCGAAATACGATCCGACGGGCACCTGGTATCCGCGGGACAATCCCGCTCTGCTGGGCGAGATCAGCCAGTGGCTGGCCTTTGCAGACGGTATCACTTCGACGGCATCGGCCGCCCGCCTGCACGATGCGCTGTTTTATGACTTTGATATCGACGCCGCGCGTGCCGGCGCGCATCGCCTTTTCCGTATCCTCGACGAGCATCTGTGGTTCGGCGAACAGCAGGGCCGCAACTGGATCTGTTCGGCCAGTCACCCGACCATCGCCGACATCGCCTGTTTTCCTTACATCATCCTGTCGGAGGAAGGCGGTATTCCGCGCCAGGACTATCCGGCAATTCGGCGCTGGTGCGACCGTGTCAAGCGCATCAAGGGGTTTACGGTGATGTCGGGCGTGTTCCCTGCAGGTCCTGGCAAGATCGCTGCTTAGTCTGACTACGCAGGGCAGCAGCCACGGCTTCGGCCAAAGAAAATTTTGGGAGAGAAGAAAGTATGAAAAGCCGCGCCGCTGTCGCTGTTGCCGCCGGAAAGCCGCTGGAGATCATGGAGGTCGACCTCGAGGGTCCGCGCGAGGGCGAAGTGCTGGTCGAGATCAAGGCGACAGGCATTTGCCACACCGACGAATTCACACTGTCGGGCGCCGATCCGGAAGGTCTGTTTCCGGCCATCCTCGGCCATGAAGGCGCCGGCGTGGTGGTCGATGTCGGCAAGGGTGTCACCTCGCTCAAGAAGGGCGACCACGTCATCCCGCTCTATACGCCCGAATGCCGCCAGTGCCCGTCCTGCCTGTCGAGAAAGACGAACCTCTGCACGGCGATCCGCGCCACGCAGGGCCAGGGCCTGATGCCCGATGGTTCGTCGCGCTTCTCGATCGGCAAGGACAAGATCTTTCACTATATGGGCTGCTCGACCTTCTCCAACTTCACCGTGCTGCCCGAGATCGCACTGGCCAAGGTCAATCCCGACGCGCCCTTCGACAAGATCTGCTACATCGGCTGCGGCGTCACCACCGGCATCGGTGCCGTGATCAACACCGCCAAGGTCGAGATCGGCGCCACCGCGGTCGTCTTCGGCCTCGGCGGCATCGGCCTCAATGTCATCCAGGGCCTGAAACTTGCCGGCGCCGACATGATCATCGGCGTCGATTTGAACAACGACAAGAAGGAGTGGGGCGAGCGCTTCGGCATGACGCATTTCGTCAATCCGAAGGAGATCGACGGCGATGTCGTGCCCTACCTCGTCAACATGACCAAGCGTGGCGCCGACCAGATCGGCGGCGCCGACTACACATTCGACTGCACCGGCAGCACCAAGGTGATGCGTCAGGCGCTCGAAGCCTCGCATCGCGGCTGGGGCAAATCGGTGGTCATCGGCGTTGCCGGCGCCGGCCAGGAGATCTCGACCAGGCCGTTCCAGCTGGTCACCGGCCGCACCTGGATGGGCACCGCCTTCGGCGGCGCGCGCGGCCGCACCGATGTGCCGAAGATCGTCGACTGGTACATGGACGGCAAGATCCAAATCGACCCTATGATCACCCACACGCTCAAGCTCGAGGACATCAACAAGGGTTTCGATCTCATGCATGCCGGGGAGAGCATTCGCAGCGTCGTGGTTTACTGACCGGCTCACACGACACGCTCGCGTCGAAGGCTCTGTGTTCCCAAAATACCGTGCCTCCCCGACATCGGGCGTTAGGCCGGCGGCGCGACTGACATTCCGGATGTCCGCGCCGCCGGTCGGTTCGACCCCACCTGATCCGCCCGGGTTGCCGCGATCATGGTCGATGCCGTAGACACCGGCCCATTGGCGTTTGAAATCCGTGGAGAGGGAATATGCCGGAACCCATGAAGACCATCTCCCAGGCAAAATCCCATGGCGGAGTGCAGGGCATCTATTCGCACCTGTCGACGAGTTGCTGCTGCGACATGACGTTTGCCGTTTTCGTGCCTCCACAGGCCCGGGAAACGCCTTGCCCCGTGGTGTGGTATTTGTCGGGACTGACCTGCACCCATCAAAATGTCATGGACAAAGGCGAATACAGGCGCATGGCCGCCGAACTTGGCCTGATCGTCGTCTGTCCAGACACCAGTCCGCGCGGCGCCGACATCCCTGATGACAAGGACAATTGGCAGTTTGGCGGCGGCGCCGGCTTTTATCTTGATGCAACGCAGGAGCCTTATGCGAAGAACTACCGGATGTATTCCTACCTCGTCGAGGAACTACCCACGCTGATCGCCGCTAATTTTCCGGCAGACATGTCGCGCCAAGCCATAACGGGCCATTCGATGGGCGGACACGGCGCGCTGACGATTGCTTTGAAAAACCCGCAGCGGTTCAGGAGTTGCTCGGCATTTGCGCCGATCGTGCAGCCAAGCGCTGCCGGCTGGTCAAGGCCGGCTTTCGAAAAATATCTCGGCACGGATGAGGCCTCGTGGCGGGCCTACGACGCTACTTCGCTTGTTGAAGACGGGCGCCGCTTCCCAGAATTTCTCGTCGATCAGGGAACATCGGACGGGTTCCTGAATGACGGGCTGAGACCCTGGCTTTTGGAGGCGGCCTGCGCCAAAGCCGGCATTCCGCTGACGTTGCGCATGCAGGACGGATACGACCATTCGTATTTCTTCATTTCGACATTCATGGACGACCATTTGAGATGGCATGCGGAACGGCTTGCATAGGTCGAGGTCCGAGCGATGCAATCGGATTAATCCTCGTCCAAGCGAGGACCGCGTTACTCTTTTTCGTCTCTACCAGGGCGAGGAACACGATGGCGCCGCATTGAAATTATTGAACAATTTCAACCGGAGGCGCTACCAACGCGTACAAATTTTTTAGCCATTTCAACGGTTTAACTGGATTTTGGTAGCGGGAGAGGGACTTGAACCCCCGACCCCAGGATTATGATTCCCGTGCTCTAACCAACTGAGCTACCCCGCCAGGGCGGCGAAAGACCCGAAATCCGCCTCAAATCGAAAGGCATGTCGGGGGCGTTCGCCAAGGTCGCGCGGATATAAGGTTGGGAGGGCGAGCCTGTCAAGCTTCGAAGCAACCGGCTTGCCGGCTTATCGTCATTATCGAAAAGCTTTGCCGCGGCGACATTTGGTTGTCGCCGCCGGGGTTGAGTTCGAAGGGGCACGTCGCTATGTCTCGGCCACGAGTTTTTAGAGTTTGAAACAGATGAAGCCGCGCATAGCAGTCCTCGGTTGCGGATACTGGGGCAGCAACCACATCCGCACTCTCAAGGCGCTCGGCGCGCTGCACGCGGTCTCCGATACCAACCGGGCCCGCGCGGAAGGCTTTGCCAGCGAGCAGGACTGCCTGGCGATCGAGCCGGACCAGCTGTTCGTCCGTGACGATATCGACGCCATCGTCATGGCGCTGCCGCCGCAATTCCATGCCGACCTTGCGGTACGTGCCGTCGAGAACGGCAAGGACGTGCTGGTGGAAAAGCCGATCGCGCTGACGGTGGCGGATGCCGAGCGTGCGGTGCAGGCGGCCAAGGATAATGGCCGCGTCTTCATGGTCGGCCATGTCCTGCGGTTCCACCCCGCCTTCGAGACGCTGAAAGGGCTGATCGACAAGGGCGAGCTTGGCGAAGTCCGCTACATCCACTCTCACCGGCTCGGCCTCGGCAAGTTCCACACAGAGAACGACGCGCTGTGGGACCTGGCGCCGCACGATCTGTCGATGATCCTGGCGATCACCGGCACAGAGCCGATCGAGGTGCGCGGCGAGGGGGCCGCCCTGCTCGACAATCTCAGCGACTTCGCGCATCTGCACATGCGCTTCCCCAACGGCCTGCGCAGCCATCTTTTCACCTCGCGTCTCAATCCCTATCGCGAGCGGCGGCTGACCGTGGTCGGCACCAAGGCAATGGCGGTGTTCGACGACGTCGAGCCATGGGAACGCAAGCTGGCCGTCTACCGCCACGCGGTGTGGCAGGACAGCGGCCAATGGGCCTTCACCACCAATGAGCCGTCCTATGTCGCGGTTGCCCAGGGCATGCCGCTGACGCGCGAGCTGGAGCATTTCATCCACTGCATCGAGACGCGTGCCGAACCGCGTACCAGCGGCGAGGAAGCGATCAGGGTGCTGCGCATCCTGACCGCCGGCACGGTCACCCACACCAAGTCGAATTCCTGAAGCGCGGATTATTCGGCAGGAAACTTATTCCGCGGGAATCTTATTCCGCGGGAATCTGGGCCGGCCGGGCGGCAAGCCGGGTCAGCATGGCCTCGGCCTCGGCGCCACGCTCCGAACGCTCGATGAAGCCGCCGCCGAACACGCGGGCCTCGTTGCCGTCATCGGAGTAGAGCACGCAGGCCTGGCCCGGCGCGATGCCGGACTCGCCGTCTACCAGCTCCACCCATGTGGCACCGGCACGATGATGCAGCACGGCCGGGCGCGGCGGCCGCGTCGAGCGGACCTTGGCGAACAGTTCCAGGCCGCCGGCAGGGACGTCTGTGAGCGGTCCGTCGCCCAGCCAGTTCATATTGCGCAGATAGATCTTGTGCGTCTCCAGCGCCTCGCGCGGGCCAACCACGACGCGAGCCCGGTCGGCATCGAGATGGACGACGTAAAGCGGCTCGCCGGAAGCGATGCCGATGCCACGGCGCTGGCCGATCGTGTAGCGCAGGATGCCCTCATGGCGGCCGAGCACGCGGCCGTCGATGTGGACGATGTCGCCCGGATTGGCCGCAGTTGGCTTCAGCTTGGCGATGATGTCGGAATACTTGCCCTGCGGCACGAAGCAGATGTCCTGGCTGTCCTGCTTGGCGGCAACCGCCAGCCCCATCTCCTCGGCGATGGCGCGAACCTGAGGCTTCGACAGGCCGCCGAGGGGAAAGCGCAGATAATCGATCTGCGCCTGCGTGGTGGCGAACAGGAAGTAGCTCTGGTCACGGTCGGCGTCGACCGGACGGTAGAGCGCGCGCTGGGCGCCATTGGCGCCGGAACGGATGTAGTGGCCGGTGGCCAGCGCGTCGGCGCCGAGCTCCTTGGCGGTGGCCAGGAGGTCGGCGAACTTCACCGTCTGGTTGCAGGAAACGCACGGGATCGGCGTCTCGCCGGCGACGTAGCTTTCGGCGAAGGGATCGATGACCGCCTTGCGGAAGCGTTCCTCGTAGTCGAGCACATAATGGGGGATGCCGAGCGTCTCGGAGACACGGCGGGCATCGTCGATGTCCTGCCCGGCGCAGCATGAGCCGGCCCGGTGCGTCGCCGCGCCGTGGTCGTAGAGCTGCAGGGTGACGCCGACGACGTCGTAGCCCTCGCGTTTCAGCAGGCCGGCGACGACCGATGAATCGACACCGCCCGACATGGCGACGACGATGCGGGTGTTTTCGGGACGTCCGGGAAGATCGAGACTGTTCATGATGCTTTCGTTCTGCGCGGCGCCTCAATGCCAATGTCGAGAATATAGGTCAAGCTTTACCGGCGCGCCAGCGTGCAGGGCGATTCACCGTTTGTGGCCGATCTTCGCCAAGGGATGCATTTTCCCCCGGCAAATCAGGGTTTGCGGGCAGATGTTTCAAATGCCGGCGAAAAGACTAACGCGGCGTTCATGATCCTTACCTAGTCATTAGGGTCTGCTTAGGCAATTTTTAAAGCTGTGGCGGTAACGTGGCGGGGATTGGGTCTTTGAGTTTTTTGTAGAGAGTACGATGACCGATCTGGTTAGACCGAGAGTCAAATATGTTATCGGGCCTGACGGCAGCCCTCTTACGATTGCCGATCTGCCGCCGACCAATACACGTCGCTGGGTTATCCGGCGTAAGGCGGAAGTGGTTGCGGCCGTGCGCGGCGGGCTTTTGAGCCTGGACGAGGCATGCCAACGCTACAAGCTCACCACCGAGGAATTCCTGTCCTGGCAGGCGTCGATCGACGAATACGGCCTTGCCGGGCTGCGCACGACACGCATCCAGCAATACCGGCACTGACCATTGCGAATTTAGATGAAGGGCGCGGCTAACCCCGCGCCCTTCTGTTTTTCACGGTCACCGTTCCGCTCAGAGCGACAGCACAACCTTGCCGATCGGCTTGGTGGCAAGGAAGGCGTGAGCGGCCCCCGCCTGGTCCAGTGGGAAGCTCTTCGCCACATGGACGGTGAGCTTGTGGGCATCGATCAACCGAGCCAGTTCCAGCAGGCCCTCCCTGTCGGGCACGACCGACATACGCTCGACCCGAATATTGCGCGCACTGGCCTGCGCCCTGGTGTCGTTGCTGACATCGAGCAATGATACCAGCACGCCGCCACGTTTGAGCACCTTCAGTGAGCGTTGGGCGTGGTCGCCGCCCATTGGATCCAGCACCAGATCGATGTCGCGAACCTGGTCGGTGAAATCGCCCTTGGTGTAGTCGATGACCTCGTCGGCGCCGAGGTTGCGGACGAAATCGAGCTTGGCCGGACTGGCCGTGGCGACGACGTGGGCCCCGTGCGCCTTGGCGATCTGCACCGCCAGATGACCGACGCCGCCGGCTCCCGCATGCACCAATACGCGCTGCCCCGATTTCAGCCCGCCGTGGCGAACAAGCCCTTGCCAGGCGGTGAGGCCGGCCAGCGGCAAGGCGCCTGCCTCGAGGTGGCCCGCGCCCTTCGGCTTCAGTGTGATTTGATCGGCAGGTACGGCAACCAACTCGGCATAGGCGGCGGCCTGCTTGGGAAAGCGCGGCATCCCGAACACCTCGTCGCCGATCTTGAAGCCGGTGACGCCGGCGCCGAGTGCTTCGACAGTTCCCGAGATATCCCAACCCAGGATGAAGGGCGGCGCGCCGAGCAAGGGGTAGTAGCCGGCACGGACGGCGCCATCGACCGGATTGATGCCCGCGGCCTTGACACCGACCAGCACTTCGCAGGCCTCTGGCGTGGGATCCGGCTGATCGGCGATGACAAGGACGTCGGGTCCGCCGACGGAATTCTGGATAGCGGCACGCATTGAGATGTCTCCTGCTCGGTTGATGCCACTATCATTTGGATAGTAATAGTCCCTTGTCCAGTATGTACCTTCCTGATACATACGCACCTCATGGATAGTGAAGATGATTGCGGTTTCGGCTATGACGCGTTCCGGCGAACGTGTCCTTCGCACACGGTGCTGGAGATGCTGGCCAGCAAATGGGTCTATCTGGTGGTTTGCGCGCTGCGCAAAGGCCGGCTGCGCAATGGCGAGCTTGCCCGGAAGCTTGACGGCATCACGCCGAAGATGCTGACGCAGACGCTGCGCGTGCTTGAGCGCGACGGATTGGTACGGCGCGAGATCTTTCCGGTCATTCCGCCGCGCGTCGAATATGAATTGACCGAGCTCGGTCAGAACCTGGCGGGACTGCTTACCCAGATCAGGTCATGGGCGGAGCAGCATGCGCCGGATATCAAGGATGCCCGTGCAAGGGCAATTGCTGAGAATGAAGGGGATTGGGCCGCGTAGGGCGGTTTTCAATTTTTCTGGGCGTATTCCCGCCGGGCCGCAAGCCGCGACAATGCGCCAGCCCGATGGCGAGCGTTGACGTCGCCAGGGGCAGGGTTTTAGCCGATCATGGCGCTGCGGCCACCGACTTCGGCTTCGCGGATCTTCGTGTCGCGCGATTCCAGCATTTCCGCTTTGGAAAGCTCCGCTTCAGCTTCGCCGAGTAATGATTCGGCGGCGCTTCGCTGCTGGGCGAGGTCGCTTTGGGAATTCCTGAGATTGTCGCGGCGCAGGCGAGCCGCCTTGGCGAAGGTCGGATAGGCGAAATGGTTGATGTCGGTGATGCCGGCCTTCTTCTCCTCGGCGGTAATCTGAAGCTCCAGCTCGACGGCCATGCGTTCGAACTCGGCGATCATCATGTCGAGCTGCAGCAGCTGCCGCCGCTTCTCATTCACCTGAAACTGTTTCAGCCGAACGAGGTTTTCACGTGACTTCATGATTCGGTACTCCCGGAAACGCACACCCGCACTTATCGTCCAAACCACCTGGAAACGCCCAGGCCGCACCCGTGTCCACCGGCTTTCCCCCAACTATGGGAAACAAAACCCTAAAGTTTTTTGCCGGCGGTAACCATTCGTTTACGGGCATTGTTAATCATACGGGTCAGGACTTAAGGCCGGGTAAAAATTCCGGCCACCGATGCGGAAGCGACGTCGATGAGTCCCTGGAGTCGCTTAGTCCAGGTTGTTAATGTGTTGCATTAGGAATTTGGTTCTGAGATTCGTTATTAGATTCAAGAGGGTGTAGAAAGAGGTTAAAAAATCTGGTACCGTCATGGACGGGAAATTAGGATTTGTTAACCATTCAATGGCAGCCTCTGCACAAGGCAACCACTGCTCCGGGTCCGGACGGGTCGTGAAATGGTCCGGCAGCAGAAAAGGGGAATAAAATGCGTGTTCTGCTGATAGAAGATGACAGTGCAACCGCACAAAGCATCGAACTGATGCTGAAATCAGAAAGTTTCAACGTCTACACGACCGATCTCGGTGAAGAGGGTGTCGATCTAGGCAAGCTCTACGACTACGATATCATTCTTCTCGACCTCAACCTGCCTGACATGTCAGGCTACGAGGTCTTGAGAACGCTTCGCCTTTCCAAGGTCAAAACACCTATTCTCATCCTCTCCGGCATGGCCGGCATCGAGGACAAGGTGCGCGGCCTCGGCTTCGGCGCAGACGACTACATGACCAAGCCATTCCACAAGGACGAGCTGGTTGCCCGCATTCATGCCATCGTGCGGCGTTCCAAGGGCCACGCCCAGTCGGTCATCACCACGGGCGACCTGGTGGTCAACCTCGATGCCAAGACAGTCGAAGTGGGCGGCCAGCGCGTGCACCTGACCGGCAAGGAATACCAGATGCTGGAGTTGCTCTCGCTACGCAAGGGCACCACGTTGACCAAGGAAATGTTCCTCAACCACCTCTATGGCGGCATGGACGAGCCTGAGCTGAAAATCATCGACGTCTTCATCTGCAAGCTGCGCAAAAAGCTCGACGCGGCATCGGGCGGTCAGAACTACATCGAAACGGTCTGGGGTCGCGGCTATGTGCTGCGCGAACCGGAAGACATTCGCGTCAGCGCCTGAGCGACGAATCGTTCGAATCTTTTCAATAAAAAACCCGGCTTCGGCCGGGTTTTTGCATGATGGGCTGGTAACGGTCTGCTTTTGGGCTTCCGAGCAGAAGACCGTCACGCACTTTTTCTGGAGTTGCTCAAGGATGCCGAATCAGGTGCGCTCTTCAAGGTGCGAAAGCGCTCGAGCAGCTGCGGGCGGTTGAACGGCTTCAAGAGATAGCCCTGGGCGCCGGCTCGCTTGGCCCGCATGATCGAAGCAATATCGAGCTCGACCAGGGAAATCAGGATCTGCGGCCTTATCGGGCTCTCCATGGCGCGGACGCGACGGATGAGATCGACTGCCGGTACGTCGGGCAAGGCGCCATCGACGACGATGATGTCGGGCATGTCGGCGGCGCACATCTCCAGCGCGTCAAGTCCGCTGGCGGCCTCGATGACAATCATTTCGGAGCCGCCCAGGATGCGTTTTGCAACCTTCCTGATAACGCTTGAATCGTCGACGAACATGCAGCGTTTCATTTCCGGGTCCTCTTTGCCTTCTGGCAGTCCGGTAGCGTCGGGGCATCCAGGACGCACCATAGGCCAATCTGGTAAAGAAGCCGAAAAGGCGTTAGGTAAAATTTTTACAAAGATGGGCAGGTGCCTACTTTTATTCACGAATGCTTTGGCACCGCCTGAACGACCAGACGCATCTCAAGTCGATGAGCTGGAATTACAGCTTTAAATGAAAAAATACTTCGCTTTATCGGCTGCGCATCAGGCCGCCGAAAGCACGATTTCTTCCGGCGTCGCGTGGATCGATATCGTCATGCCGGCCTCGCGCGCCAGAAGCAGCGTGTAATAGGGCTGCACGGAATGCGCGTCGATCGGCTCCTCCGGCTTGTGGCCGGAATGCAGTTCGAGGAATTTCGGCGGCACACGCAGCATCGGGCCAGCCGACGCAAGCGCGAATCGCGGCTCGGTCTCAAGGTTTTCCAGCGTCACGGAAAGCTTGCCGCCGCGCGGAATGGCGGCATTGGCGACGAGGATCAGGTTGAGCAGCAGCTTGACCTTGTTCTTGGGCAGCAACGCGCGGGGCCCGTTCCAGGTCAGTTCCGGCTTTTCGTTCTTGAGGAAGGCGATGGCGACCGCTTCGGCATCGCCGGTATCGATCAACATGCCGGCCGAACCGGCGGCACCGAAGGCAATGCGGGCGAACTGAAGGCGGGCCGAAGCGTTGCGGGCGCTCTGGCGGATCAGCTTCATGGCGTCCTCATCGGCGCCGCCTTCATCAAGCAATTCGAGCCCGTTGTTGATCGCGCCGACCGGCGAGATGATATCGTGGCAGACCCGGCTGCACAAAAGCGCTGCCAGATCGGGTGCGGAAAGGGTGAACAGATCGGCCATCGGCGAAAAATCCCTGCAAAATCTCACAACTCATGGCCGGGCGATCGATCGTCGCCTGCCACACGAATCACGCACTCTCTCCTCAGGCTTTCTGAATACACAGCGCCCGTGCGTGCAGCAACAAATCCAAATTGTGGTTGTGGCAAATGGCGTGTTCACGCAGGCTGCCGACCCCAATTGAGCGAACCCAAACAGCCTTCGAACCGCCATGTTCATGTGGGAGCTTAATGGTTGAAAAAGGATTACGGCATAATTTGCCCCTAACAGTTACCCTTAACGGCCGGCTAAAAGAGCCGTACGGGGTGCGAGGCGTCGGCGAAGGTGCTCCCTGACGGAGATTGGAAGCATGTTTTCCCGATACTACGACCGGAGCTTTCTCCGTGTCTTCTCAATGGCGGTCACGCTCCTGGGCGTTCTCGTCTTCTCGACTTCAGCCCTGCGGGCCCAGGAATACACCGCTCAGGAGATTGTCGATTCCGGTCACAAATTTTTTGGCGCCACATCGGGCGGACTCGCCACGGTGATCGAGAAGATTTTTGCCTCCTACGGCCTGCCCAACGGCTATCTGCTGGGCGAAGAGGGCTCTGGTGCGCTGATCGGTGGCCTGACCTATGGCGAAGGCACGCTCTACACCAAGAATGCCGGCGACCACAAAGTGTTCTGGCAAGGCCCGTCGCTCGGCTGGGATTTCGGCGGCGAGGGGTCGCGGGTGATGATGCTGGTCTACAATCTCGATGATGTGGGCAGCCTCTACAACCGCTATGGCGGCGTTGCCGGTTCAGCCTATGTGGTGGCGGGCGTCGGCTTCAACGTGCTGAAGAACAACAATGTTCTCCTGGTGCCGATCCGCACCGGCGTCGGTGCTCGGCTCGGCGTCAATCTCGGCTATCTGAAGCTTACCGAGCGGGCCACGTGGAATCCGTTCTAGGCTGAAGTCCTTGGCTGTCGTTGTCCAATCCGGGACCGCTTTTGGGTCGACATGCATTAAACTCGTACCGTTGCGGCAAACCCTTGCCGCAACGCTGGATTTCCGCCATGTCAACGTGGCACAGTCAAAGCGATCTATGCGCTTTTGATGCTTGCCGGCCACAACGGGTAGTCACTTGGTCCAGTCGGTCCTGTTCTTCGTCCTCGGCTTTCTCTGCGCTGGCTTTCTGGCGCTCATGGTGGCTCCGGCCATATGGCGTCGTGCGGTCGCGCTTACACGCAAACGCATCGAATCCTCGATCCCTCTGACGCAGACCGAAATCCAGGCGGACAAGGATCGCATCCGCGCCGAATACGCCATGACGACGCGCCGCCTGGAAATCAGCGTCAAGGCGTTGCGTGAGAAGGCGGCCGAACAACTGGTCGAGATCAATCGCGGTCGCGAGGCCATGAAGGGCCTGGCGGTCGAGCGGACGGACAAGAACCAGGCGCTGACCGAGCTGGGCGCGAAGAACGAAGCGCTGCGTCAGCGAGAGGGCGAGTTGCAGCAGCTTTCGGAGCGTCTGAAGGAAACCGAACGCAAGCTGGAAAAGCGCGCACTTGAGCTGGAAAAGCTGGAGCGCATGTATGACGACGCCAGTTTTTCCTCGAGCAGCCGGCAGATCGAGCTCGTGGCGCGAGAGTCCGAAATGCAGAAACTCGCCAGTGACATTGCGATGCTGCGCGGCCAGCGCAAGGAAGCCGACAGGCGCGGCCAGGAAATCGCGGCCGAAAGCAAGGCCGCGCGGGACGCCCTGAAAGCCGAGAAGAAAAAGACCGCCGAGCTCGACAAGAAGGTCGAACGGCTGCTGGCCACACTTGCCGATCGAGAAGACAAACTCGACCGCCGCGAAAAGGAACTGGCACGCATGCGCGAAAGATCGAAATCCGAGGACAGCGCGCCAGCCTTGCGGCTGGTCGGCAAGGGCGGCGATGTCGCGAGGAGCGATGATTTCGACAAGGCAATCGCCAAGCTCGACAGCGACCGTGAGCAGCTCGAGGCGAGGCTGACGGCGCTGGCGCGCGAGAACAAACGGCTGAAGGCGGATCTCACCGCACTGGCCGCCTCCAAGGCCACTGACAGCAGCTCCGCCTTGCGCGAGCAGATGAACGAGCTGGCGGCGGAGGTCGTCCATCTGACGGCCAAGCTCGAGGGGCCTGGTTCGCCGATCGCCATGGCATTGGCGGTACCGTCGGACGCACGCTCCGGCAACGGTGACCGCAGTCTTGCCGACCGCGTGCGCGCGCTGCAGAAGGCTGACGCGACAAGCTGAGATCAGGTCTCCTTAGAGCATTTCACCGTTTCACGGAAACGGCGAAATGCCCTGACTCTTTGCTTTGACGCAATTCTGGACGGAAAACCGCTTCACACTTTTCCTAGAATTGCTCTAGCCGAAAAATGATGCAGCGCGATGGCTGAAGCCGCGGCGACATTCAGGCTGTCGAAGCCTTCCGCCATGGTGATCCGCACGTCGTGCAGGCTTGCGAGCAGCTCGTCCGGCAAGCCTTCGCCCTCGGTGCCGAGATAGAGCGCCAGGCGCTCGCTGCGCTGCGCATCGCGGATGTCGGTCTTCCCGCGTGGCGAGAGCGCGAATTGTTCGAAGCCACGTCGGGCGAGCATCGTTGTGAAGCCGGCGGTGTCGGTGAACGATGCGAACGGGATCTTGAGCGCGGCGCCGACCGAAACGCGGATCGCCTTGCGATAGAGCGGGTCGCAGCACGTCGCATCCAGCAAAACCGCGTCAGCGCCAAAGGCGGCGGCGTTGCGGAAGATCGAGCCCACATTGTCATGGTTGGCGATGCCGACGAGCACCACGACCAGCGCACGAGGCGGCAAGCCATCGAGCAGGGCTTCGGCCGGCTGCGGCGCTCCCTTGCGGCCCATGGCCAGGATGCCGCGATGCATGTGAAATCCGGCGATTGCGTCCATCACAGCGCTGGTGGCCACATAGACCGGGAGGTCGGCGGGCGCCTTGCTCAGGATCTTGTCGAGACCCGCCAGCCGGTTTTCCAGGACGAGGGCCGATTCGGCGGCAAAGCGTCCAGTTGTGAGCAGCAGGTCGAGCACCACCTTGCCTTCGGCGACGAAGCGGCCTTGCCGGCCGGCGAGGTCACGCTCGCGAATGTCGAGATAGGCAGCGACGCGCGGATCTTGCGGGTCGTCGATGCGAATGGGATCCATGCATTCCTCGCGACCGTCGCATCGGCCCGAAAATCCGGACCGCTTCCCGGCGCTCACCTTGTTTGGAAAGCACGATGCGACAATTCGGGACAATCAGCCAGCTTTGTGCGCCCCAAATCGGCGCATGTCGCTCTGAATCACCGGCGAGATCGGCGGCTGTGTGGTCAGGTTCCAGCACGGCGCAAGCGGTGCGCCATCTGGGACAGGTCATCCTTGCCGCTGCCGAAAATGCCGTCCAGCATGACAAGCAGTTCTCGCACGGCGTCGGATTTGCAGGAGTAGTAAATCATCTGCCGGTCGCGGCGGGTGTCGACAAGGTCGAGCGCCCGCAACTTGGCGAGATGCTGGGACAGGGCGGATTGGCTGAGCATCACCTTCTCGGCTATGGCTCCCACCGACATTTCACCTTCGGCGAGGTAGCTCATGATCAACAGTCGCTTCTCATTGCCCATCAGCATGAGAAACTCTGCCGCCGATTCGGCGTTCACGATTAGCTTTGTCGAGACCATCGATCCCCCATACTTCCTGTTCATCCCGACGCCATGGGGGCAATGGCGTCTGATTCCATAAATTCACTTATCGATCGGCGCTGGCGATTCAGCGTCACTAAAAGGTAGAGCATTTCACCTAAATCTCAAGTGTTGCTTTTGATCCAGAATAATTAAGTCTCAGTCCCGGCGTCGACAATGGCTCGGCCCGCCCTCGCCATATCGACCAGAACGTGCCGCAATTCACCTGCTGCGCCCAGAGGTTGCGGGTAAAAGACCCGGCAAGCATCGTCGCCCGACACCAGATCCATGCCATCGGCATCGAGTCCGGCAATACGCCAGCCGTTGCCGGATACTTTGGCGAAATGCTGTGCGTAAACGGCGATCGCGTCGAGATGGTCGGCGTTCATGTGGTCGATGGCCGATTGTTCGCGCGCCGCGAGTTCCTCGACGACCGGTCCGCTGGCGAGCAGATCCGATCGATCGAGCTGATAGGCCTTGCCGAAGCCGCCGTTGAGGCTGGCGCGTTGCGGATCGAGGCGAAAGATCGAAAAGTCACCGAGACCGGCGTAAAGTTTCGCCCTGGCATTGTGATTGAGGTAACGGCGCTCGGTGCGGGCGTGTTCGGCTGATCCGCGCTCGATCCGTGCCGCCTGGCAGACCAGTGTCAGGCGCGGGTGCGCCAGCGGGTCGCCCCTGCCTGGTTCGCCGAGCAACAGGGAACAGCGCGGTTCGGCAAGCAGCGCGCCGGTGTGCGCCGAAAGCATCGACACCAGGATCAGCGGCGCGCCGTCGATGTCGGTGGCCACGCCAACCCTGCTGGCCAGCGGCGAGCCGGTTTGCGGTTCGATCACCGCCAGGGCGCCAAAGCGGGCGCTGCGCAGAAGCGTCTTCGCCAGCCGGATCGCTTCGGCGTCCGTCTCACGGATCACGTCCTTCTTCGGCTCGTCCAAGGCAGCACCGCAGTAAGTTGATCTTTGTTCTCTAGTTATCGGTCAGCAAGCCGGATTTGACAAGGTCGTCGATCTCGGCTTTCGCAAAGCCGAAACGTGCCAGCGTTGTCGACGGCAACAGATCCTCATCGCCGGGCATAGTGGCCAATGTCGGTTGCGAACTCGAGAAACGCGGGGCCGGGGCCGGGCGCTCAAATGCACCTGCCGTCACAGAGGCGTTGCGTGCCCGATTGTGCGGGTGGTGCTTTGCCTCTTGCAGCGACAGAACGGGTGCAACGCAGGCATCGGTTTGCGCGAACAACCGGTCCCAGTCGTCGCGTGGTTTCTGCCGGATCCGATCGGCAATGGCGGCGCGCATCGGCGGCCACAGGGCCTTGTCGTACTGGCCGGATGCAAAGCGCTCGTCCAGCGGCAGCAGCCTGGCGAATTCGGCGAAGAATTGCGGCTCGAGACAGCCGATGGCGATATGGCGTCCGTCCGACGTCTCATAGGTGTCGTAGAACGGGGCGCCGGAATCGAGCAGGTTCGCGCCACGCTTATCGCTCCACAAGCCGGCCGCCATCAAGGCGTGCAGGGGCACCGCCAGCATCGAAGCGCCATCGACCATCGCGGCGTCGATAACTTCACCCTTGCCTGTGCGCGAACGTTGGAACAGGGCGGCCAGCACACCGGCAACCAGCATCATGGCGCCACCGCCATAGTCTGCAACGAGGTTGAGCGGCGTGACGGGACGGCCGCCGGCATGGCCGATGGCGTGCAGCACGCCGCTATAGGCGAGGTAGGTTATGTCGTGGCCGGCGCGGCCGGCGAGCGGGCCGTCCTGGCCGAAGCCGGTCATACGGCCGTAGATCAGCGCCGGGTTACGCGCCAGCACCGTTTCCGGGCCGAGGCCGAGCCGCTCCATGACGCCCGGACGAAAGCCTTCGAGCAACATGTCCGCCTTTTCGGCAAGGCGCAGCAACAGATCGGTGCCTTCACGGCGCTTCAGGTCGAGGCGCAGCACGGCGCGGCCATGGCGGTCGATGTTATACTCATCCGGCAGCGGCAGGAGCTGGCTCGTCCCCGCCCGTTCGATACGCAACAGTTGCGCGCCCATCTCTGACAGCATCAGGCCGGCCAGCGGCACGGCGCCGAGCCCGGCCATCTCGATCACCTTCAGCCCGGTCAGCGGACCGGTTTTAGCGGCAGCGGACAGGCCGGCGCTCATGACCGGTTTATTTCGGCGCCATGCGAATGGCGCCGTCGAGGCGAATGGTCTCGCCGTTCAGCATCTGGTTCTCGATGATGTGCAGGGCGAGAGCGGCATATTCGGACGGTTCGCCCAGGCGCGACGGGAAGGGCACGGCGGCGCCCAGTGAATCCTGCACCTCTTGCGGCATGCCGGCCATCATCGGCGTCTTGAAGATGCCGGGAGCGATGGTGCAGACGCGGATGCCGGAACGGGCAAGGTCGCGCGCCACCGGCAGCGTCATGCCGACGACGCCGCCCTTGGACGCCGCATAGGCGGCCTGGCCGATCTGGCCATCATAGGCGGCAACCGAAGCGGTGTTGACAATGACGCCGCGCTCGCCGCCCGGCAGCGGCTCGAGCTTCGACGCGCGTTCGGCGACGAGGCGGATCATGTTGAACGTGCCGATCAGATTGACCTCGATCACCTTGCGGTACTGATCAAGCGGATGGGGACCATCCTTGCCGATCGTCTTCACGCCGATGGCGATGCCGGCGCAATTGATCAGGATACGCGGCTCGCCAAGCTTGGCGGCGACGTCGGCGAGGGCAGCAGTCCCACTGTCGGCGCTGCTGACGTCGCATTGGACGGCAATACCGCCGATCTCGGCCGCGACCTTGGCCGCGCGGTCAATACCGACATCGAAGATGGCGACGCGGGCTCCCTTGGTGGCCAGCGCGCGCGCCGTTGCCTCGCCAAGGCCGGAGCCGCCGCCGGTGACGATCGCGATCTGGCCGTTCGGGTTCATGACGTCATCCTTTGATCTCAGGAACAGTGGACGGATCAGGCGCCAGATCGATGGGAAAGGTCAAGCCATCGCCGCGGTAGGATCGGTCACCCTGGCCTGATCGGCGTGGCAGACCTCGCCCAAGAGCCTGGCGACCGCGCCCGGCGCGATCTCGTGCGACAGCAGCCGGTCGAGGTCGACGGGGCGCGGCATCGAAATCTGGCCGCGCGGAATCCGCTTGAAACCGAGCGGCCCGTAATAGGGCTCGTCACCGACCAGCATGACGGCAGGTGCGCCGGCCCGGGCAGCGGCCTCGAGCGCGATCGCCACCAGCCGGCGGCCGATGCCGAGATTCTTGAAGGCCGGCCGCACGGCGAGCGGCCCGAGCATCAATGCGCGGCCGGCACCGGCGGCGATGCGGGTCATGCGCACCGAGGCGACGACGATGTCGCCATTGACGGCGACAAAGGACAGCGAGCGCTCGTGCCCTCCGGCCTCACGAATCTTGTAGGCGGCCAGCACAAAGCGGCCGGGCCCGAAGGCTTCGTCGTTGATGGCTTCGATCTCGGGGTCGTGCGCCGGGGTTTCCGGCAGGTATTTCACGTCGGCAAGGCTCATGGTCTTTGCGGTCCGGTACAAGGAGGAAAGGTTGCTGCAAACGGCAGCATTCGCCAGTCAGCGCTTCATCAAGCGCGGGCGCCCTTTCGTCGTCGGTCAAACCGGATCAAAGCAAAGTCGAACATGCGGATTGTCCGCTAGCATCAATTTCCCGCCGCTGCAATCGGCCGTTTCTGTCCGTCATTTCTGCCAAGTGACGGTCTGTTCAGCACCTGACGTCTTCGACAGGGCAGCCTTGCGCCTACATCAACCAACAGGACGCAAGGAGATTCGCATGGGATTGCTGGTCGAAGGAAGATGGCAGGACCGCTGGTACGATACGGCGGACAATGGTGGCAGGTTCGTGCGGGCGCAGTCGCAATGGCGCGACTGGATCACCGTTGACGGGGCGCCCGCCGAAGGCCGGACGCGCGGTTTCAAGGCCGAGCCCGGCCGCTATCACCTCTATGTCTCGCTTGCCTGTCCGTGGGCCCACCGGACGTTGATCTTTCGCGCGCTGAAGAAGCTGGAGGGCATCATATCGGTGTCCGTGGTGCATCATTTCATGGGCGCCAACGGCTGGACGTTCGTAGCTGAGGACGGCGCCACGGGCGACACGCTCTACGGCCTCGACTTCCTGCACCAGATCTATGCCAAGGCCGATCCCGCCTATTCGGGCAGGGTGACTGTGCCGGTGCTGTGGGACAAAAAGGAGCAGACCATCGTCTCCAACGAGTCTTCCGAAATCATCCGCATGCTGAATTCAGCCTTCGATGAATGGGGCGACGCCAGCTTGGATTTCTATCCGAAGGCGTTGCGCGGCGAAGTCGACCGCATCAATGCGCTGGTCTATCCAGCCATCAACAACGGCGTCTATCGCGCCGGCTTCGCCACCACGCAACGCGCATATGAAGAGGCTTTCGGCGAGCTGTTCTCGGCGCTGGATACGTTGGAGGAGCGGCTGGCAAAACAGCGCTATCTCGTCGGCGGTCGTATGACCGAGGCCGACTGGCGGCTGTTCACCACGCTGGTGCGCTTCGATCCGGTTTATGTCGGCCATTTCAAATGCAATCTGCGCCGCATCGCCGACTACCCGAACCTGTCCAACTATCTGCGCGATCTCTATCAGGTCCCTGGCGTGGCCGGGACGGTGAACATGCATCACATCAAGGCGCATTATTACGGCAGCCACCAGACGATCAATCCGACGCGGATCGTGCCTGTCGGACCGGATCTCGATTATGGCGCACGGCATGACCGGGCGCGCTTCGAGAAAGCGGCGGCCTGATCTACCAGTAGGGCGAGGGCTGCTCGCCGTCAAAAACCTCGGCGATCCGGCGCAGCGTCGCCGGCGTCGTGCCCTGCGGCAAGCGGTCGAGCGGGAAGAAGCCGGCTTCGGCGATCTCGTGGTCCGGCAGCTTCGGCGCCGTCTGGCTGAAATGCTCGAGCAGATAAAAGCCGACATGGTCGCGGTGGCTGGAGCGGCGGTTGAAATGCATCGATTTGAGCACCGGCGGGGCGGTCAGAGCGATGTTGCCTTCCTCGGCCAGTTCACGGGCCAGCGCCTCGTTCATCGTCTCGCCGACTTCGACGCCGCCGCCGGGAAGCTGCCAGCCCGGTACATAGGTATGGCGAATAAGGAAGACGGATCTGGACGCTGTGTCGTGGATCAGGCCGCGCACGCCAAGCGTCATCGGCCTCCGCAGCACGAAATAGAGATGGAACAGCCTGGCCCTCAACCCTGGCCAGCCGGTCTGGCGGAAGGCATCTTCAGGGCTCGTCATTGATAGCGAAACCGTGGGTGGAAAGCCGCGCGCGGGTCGCCTATGAAGGTTGTATGTTCAGGCTCGCGCATATTTCCGATGTCCATCTGGGGCCGCTCCCCGATGTATCCTATCGCGATCTCGCCTCCAAGCGCGTGCTCGGCTATGTCAACTGGCAGCGCAACCGCCGCCGCCATATGCATGATGCGGTCATTGACACGATCGTCGCCGACATCAAGGCGAACACGCCTGATCACCTCGCCGTCACCGGCGACCTGGTCAATCTGGCGCTCGACGGCGAGATCGAGATGGCCAGGCACTGGCTGGAGACGCTGGGGCCGCCGCATGATGTTTCGGTCGTTCCGGGCAATCACGACGCCTATGTGCCAGGCGCCTTCGACAAGGTCTGCCGGTCCTGGGCGGCGTGGATGAGCGGCGACGGCGTCAACACGCCGGTCGACCGCAACGCCTTCCCCTATCTGCGTGTACGCGGCAATGTCGCGCTGATCGGCGTCTCGACGGCGCGCGCCACGGCACCCTTCATGGCCAATGGGTTTTTCATGGAAGGCCAGGGGGATAGGCTCGGCAAAATCCTCCAGGACACTGCCGGACAGGGGCTGTTCCGCGTCATCATGATCCATCATCCGCCGGTGCGCGGCGCGGTCCCGCAGCACAAGCGGCTGTTCGGCATCGCCCGCTTCAACAAGATCATTCGCCGCCATGGCGCCGACCTTGTGCTGCACGGCCATTCGCATCTGCCGTCGCTGTTCTTCATCGGCGGTCGAGGCGTCAGGATCCCGGCGGTCGGCGTCGCTGCCGCCGGCCAGGCGCCGGGTGGCAAGCACCCGGCGGCGCAGTATAATCTGTTCGACATCGACGGTGAAAAGGGAAACTGGCGGATCCGGCTGACACGGCGCGGCCTGACCGGGCCGTCCATACCGCCATCCGATCTGCAGACGGTGGAGCTTGGCGCCGAGGCCGCTATGGCCGCAAATTGACAACCATGGCCACGATGCGGTCCCAGAACAGGACGACCGACACCACAAGGCCGACCAATGCGCCGGCAGCGACCAGGCCAAGCCCGGACAGAAGGGCCGACCAGCGTTTGCCGCGCTCCGTCGCGCGCAGCGGCGGTTCGGCTTCTGGCACATACGCACGTTTCAGGCCGGCGACGGCGGGTTCGACGCCGCCTTCCAGCATCCTCTGACGCTCGACGATGCGCTCGGCGACATAGCGTGTCACGGAATCGGCAACCGATTTCATCTCAGTGGATTCGGCAAGCACCACCCGGCCGATGCGGGTGTCCTTGAGGAAGCGATAGGTGCGGCGGTCGCGCCCCATGGCGACATGGCTGATGGCGTCGATCCACAGGCGCGGCTGCAAGCCCGACGAGACGACAAAGTCGAAATTGTCCATGTCGGCCGGAACATCGGCAAAAACCGGCGCCAGCTCGGCGGCAAGCAGATCGAGGCGCATGCGATGCGCCTCGCGCATGTCGACGACGACATCGTCGCGGTCGGCGAAGGCATTTTTGACATCACGGATGGCATCGGACAGTTTCTTCGACTGGTCGATGGTCTTCTCGCCTGCTTCCTTCATCGGCGTCTGCCTCGTGGGTTTGGTTAACACTGGGTTAACACAGCCGCCGGCAAAATGCACTGGCGAGATCGACGGCGTCGGGATGCTCAGGAGGGTCGTCGTGCGCGAAAAGGTCAGCTTGCTGCTGCGGCGAATTTCTGGCGGTGCGGCCTGGCGCGGCGGCTGGTGTTGCGGCGAATGATCTCGGCAACGAGGTCGGGTGCTTCCTCGGCCAGCATATGGCCCGCCTCCAGCACGTGGTGCACGTGAAAATGCGCCGGCAGGTCATCCGCCTGGGTAAAGGGTAGCACCGCATCGCTGGTTCCCCATGCCACCATTACCGGCATGTTCAGCCGATCGAGGCGATCGTGCGGGATGACGCCTTGCCGATCGTCCACGGTCATGGCGGCCGCGATCCCGACCAGCTTTTCGAGTTGGCCGGGTCGCCTGCGCATTTCCCAAAGGATGTCCACCGTATGTTCGAGCGGCAGGGCAGAAGGTCCCGACATCACGGAGAGGCAGGAGCGGATCTCGGACCGATCCGCGGCTTCGGCATAGCGGCGCAACAGCGGTCCATTGATTTCGGGGCCAAGGCCGCCCGGCGCCAGAAGCGTCAGCGAGGCTATCTTTTCGGGCTCGGCCAGCGCCATCAGCGCCGCCACGGCACCACCCATCGAGTGGCCCACGAGATGAACGCGCTTCAGGCGACGCTCCGAGAGGTCGGTCAGCACGGCCTTGGCCGCCACCCTGGCCGGACCGGCGGCGGGAAAGTCGAGCGACATCCCATGCCCAGGCAGATCATAGGCCAGCGTATGCGTGGAAGGCGTCAGGGCGGAAATCACCTCGCGCCACACATCGTGGCAGCCGCCGAAACCGTGCAGCAGGACGATGGCCTTCGAGCCAACACCCTCTTCGGCGGCAAAAAGTGATGCGGTCATGAAAGCTGATTTTTTGTTATTGCAGAATGCGCGACACCAATCGTGGCTGAATTGCTCCTAGTCCGACATGATGACCAGTAAAATTTTCGCGATTTGTACGGTTGTGTACAGAACTTGGGGATCAATCGACATTCGGCGATCGGAGCGCAGTAAATCCATCGGGACACGGCGCAGCCAGTCCGCGGACGTCGATGGTGTCAGCTCGGGCTGCCGAGCCCGGCAGCGCGCAGTGCCTGAACCAGCCGGTCGGTCAGGTCGGCCGGATATTTCCGCTCGACGAAAGTCGCCCGCGGATCGGCGGCAAATTTGGGGAACTCGGTGGTCAACTGTTTCAGCAGCGTGCTCACCAGATGGTCCTGTCCGGCAGCCTTGGCGCCGATCAGCCGTGCCGCCAGATAGTGTGATTTCGTTGCCGTCGTTCTCAGTGCCATGCTGGCCGCGACTGCCTTGTTCGTGTCGCCGAGCATGAGCTCACCGACGAACAGCCCATAGTCCCACCATGTCGGGTGTCCGCTGAAGGTCTCCGCCGCATGATCGAGGATCGGCGTTCCCTCGGCGTATCGTCCGGCGAAGATCAGCCCGTAGCCGTAAGCGGCGGCCATGCCGAGATCGTAGGGGTTGAGTTCATAGGCCTTGCGCATCCAGCGGATTGATTCGTCCGTATTGCCGAGGCGCGAACTGACATAGCCGTAGGCGCGATGCGCATAAGGGCTGGTCGGACCCATCTGCACGCCGCGATGGGCAAACTCGACGGCTGTTTCAATCGTCGCGTTGGGCGGATAGGCGTAATGATCGGACACCGCCTCGAGATGCAGGGAAGCAAGTTCCGAATAGACGAGCGAGGACTTGGTTCCACCATTGGCCAGCTTCTCGAGGCAACGATAGGCCGCCTCATGGGTCCTGGCGTTCTGGTCGAGGTAATATTTGCCGTTGAGCAGCAGGCACTGCGTCAGACCGTTTGGCGTGCCGGTCTGCTCGATATAGTTGTAGATGGTGCCGGAGGCGGGGAGTGCCGAGCTCAGCATGTCGGCAATACGGTCTTCGACCGCCGCAGGTGCGCGGTCGGCAGGGGTGAGATTGCGCGATAGAAGCACCCGTCCGGACGCCATGCTTTGCAGTTCTATCGTGATATCGCCCGCGTCCGGTCCGGGCAGGATGTCGAATATGAAGCTCGCAGCGTCGTCGGCTGGATCGTTGACGGTGTCGCGGCCGATGAAGTCGATCGTATCGAAGCCACTCAGGCCGGCGCGCAGCGATGCGGCGACACGGCTGGCGTCGGAGCCGTCAGCCTTGAGTCCGATATAGACTTGCGGCAGGGCGTCAGCCCTTGCCGACGATGTGATGCTTGCGGTTGCGCCAGCGGTCTCCGGCGTTGCCGAGATGTCGCCGCCTGCCAGCAAGGCAGTGCTGCCCTGGCGAAGAATCAGTACGCCCAGCATGGCGATGACCAGCGCGATCGCCATCCAGAAAAAGCGGAGATGGCGCGCCACCGAGGGGGCAGGCGAAGTCGGTACGGAAGTCAGAGACATCGCCTCCGGCGTGCCCGTGCCGGCTTCGTTTGACCGATCGGCGGATGCGCCGTCCAGCCTGAGTTCGGGAACAGCCTCGGCAATATCCGGCAGGCGGATCGCATTCGATTCATAGGCAGGAACATAGCCGCCGCGCGGAATGGCGATGCGGACCGGTTCGGCAATTCCCTCATTGGCGAAATAGTGCTGCAGAAGCTCGCGCAGCCTGCCTGCCTGCACCCGCACCACGGCATCGGTGGACGGGTCGAAATCGCCGTCCTTGCCGAAAACATCCATGGCAATGGAAAAGCCCTTGAGCCTGTCGGCTTCGCCGGCCTGTTCACGTTCGACAAGATAACGTAGCAGCTTGCGCGCGCGTTCGGATCGGCCGAACGTTTGGCTGGCAAGCAGTCGCTCCAGTGTCTCGCGCACTGCGGGGGCGGCAGGCGTGGCATGCTGCAAGTGTCGATCCTCTCGAAGTCGGCACAGGTTGAGGCGCGATCATATAGGTCCCGCACCACCACACAAGTATACACCCCATTATGCGATCACGTACCCACCGGATAATTCCGCGGTGGTTAACGGCCCGAAAGGTCGGAACCGATCACCAGATTGGGACGGTTCCGATCTTTGTTCCCGTCGGGCGTCAGCCGGCTTTTTTGCCGACGATACGGTTGGCGGCGGACATCACTGCTTCCAGCGAGGCGGCGACGATGTTGGTGTTGATGCCGGCGCCGAACAGCTTGCCGCCGGGATATTCCATCTCGACATAGGAAATGGCCGACGCGTTCGAGCCGCGCTGCATCGAGTGCTCGGAATAGTCGAGCACCGACATCTCGACACCGAGATGACGCGACAGCGCATCGACGAAGCCGTCGATCGGGCCGGTGCCTGTGCCCGATATCGTCAGTTCCTTGCCGTTGTCGAGGATGACCGCCTCGACGACGCGCCGGCCCTTGATCTCGGTGCTGGGATAGGTGTGGTGATCGAGGAATTTCAGCCGCGCGCCGGGCTGGTCGACATAGGTCTCGAGAAAGCGCTCGTAGATGCGCCTGGCCGGCACTTCCTTGCCCTCGGCATCGGTGATCGCCTGGATTTCCTGGCTGAACTCGATCTGCAGGTTGCGCGGCAAATTGAGGCCGTAATCGGCCTGCAGCACATAGGCGATGCCGCCCTTGCCGGACTGCGAATTGATGCGGATGATGGCTTCGTAGCTGCGTCCGACATCGGCCGGGTCGATCGGCAGATAGGGCACTTCCCACAGGCTCGTATTGGCCTTCTTCAGCGCCTTCATGCCCTTGTTGATGGCATCCTGGTGCGAACCGGAAAAGGCGGTGTAGACGAGTTCGCCGACATAGGGGTGGCGCTCGGGGATCTTCAACTGGTTCGAATATTCATAGACGTCCTTCATCCGGTTGATGTCAGAGCAGTCGATCAACGGATCGACACCTTGCGTGTACATGTTCAGCGCCAGCGTGACGATGTCGACATTGCCGGTGCGCTCGCCATTGCCGAACAGCGTGCCTTCGACACGGTCGGCGCCGGCCATCAGGCCGAGCTCGGTGGTGGCGATGCCGGTGCCGCGGTCATTGTGCGGATGCAGCGAGACCAGCAGGTTCTCCCGGTTGTCGAGGTTGCGGCACATCCACTCGATGCGATCGGCATAGATGTTGGGTGTCGACATCTCGACCGTCGAGGGCAGGTTGATGATCAGCTTGTTGTCAGCGGTCGGCCTGACGATCTCGGTGACGGCGTTGCAGATCTCCAGCGCCACTTCCAGCTCCGTGCCGGTAAAGCTTTCCGGCGAATACTCGAAACGAAAGCCTCCGCCGGCCTTGGCCGCCATGTCGGTGATCATCTTGGCCGCGTCGGTGGCGATCCGCTTGATGCCGCCGACGTCCTTCTCGAAGACGACGCGACGCTGCAATTCGCTGGTCGAATTGTAGAAATGGACGATCGGGTTGGTGGCGCCCTTCAGCGCCTCGAAGGTGCGGGTGATCAGCTCCGGCCGGCACTGCACCAGCACCTGCAGCGAGACATCGGCGGGTACGTTGCCTTCCTCGATGCACCAGCGGGCAAAGTCGAAATCGGTCTGGGAGGCCGACGGGAAGCCGATCTCGATCTCCTTGAAGCCCATGTCGAGCAGCAGGCCGAACATGCGTGCCTTGCGCTCATGGCCCATAGGATCGATCAGCGCCTGGTTTCCGTCGCGCAGGTCGACCGAGCACCAGATCGGCGCCTTGTCGATAACCTTCGAGGGCCAGGTGCGATCGGTGAGACCGACGGTCGGATAGGGCTGATATTTGCGAGCCGCGTCGGGCATGCCTTTGGCCGAATCCGTGTCGGCTACCGCGGCATCGGAGCGGATCTCTTCTCGTGCGTTCATCGTCGTTTCTCCCGGCGGCTCATGGATCCACCTTCAGGTGGATTGATGGCGAGCGGCGCCTTTACCAGAATTTCGTTCGCTTGATGTGATTGCCAAGGAGCATGCGCTTGCGCGGCGGTTCGACCGCCGGGCGCTCCTTCAGCGAACCCGGCGATCGCCGATAAGGCCGAGAAGAAGCAGGGTCGAAGCCAGCGCGCGCACGGTCTCGCCGGAAAAACCGGTCGGACGGGAAGCGTTGCTGGCGCGCGTGTTCATGGCGGTTCTCTTACAGGAGCGGCTTGTGGGAGGCAAGTGGGCCGCGGGCCGTGTCGTAAGCACATCAGTTGTCCGGATTAGGTAGCACGTGAGTTGTCCGGTTTTATCGCCAGCGAATGGAGGCTGGGGATGAAGCGGGCCGCAGGCCGTGCAGGACAATGAATCCGGGTTAACGGGCTTCGGAGCCTTTGCCGGCGCGTTGGCCGACGAAGCGTCAAACGAAAAACCCGCCTGTGCGGCGGGTCACTGGCGCAAATCAGCACCATGGATGAAAATGTACCTTAGCTGAGGGCAGGGAGTCAAGAAAAAATTCCTATCATTAAAAAACTTTCGGCACAAAGGCTGCCAACACCGCCGAACTGACTGCCGCCGCCAGGCCTTTGTTCAGCTGAGTTCGGCAGGCCGTGTCGTAAGCAGTCGTCCGGATTAGGCAGCAGATGAGTTGTCCGATTTGTCTGCCGGCTTATGGAGGCTGGATGAGACGGACGGCACCCCGACGCGCGTGCTCTTCCCCAGGCGCGGCAAATGGGCCAGACTTGGGCGACGGGTTGCGATGTCCAGTCGCCGGGAGGGGTCGTCCATGAATTTCGTGTTCTTCTCGCCGCATTTTCCCGCCAATGGCGCGGATTTCTGCGACCGTTTGAAGAAGGCCGGGGCCAGGGTGCTCGGTATCGGCGACGCGCCCTATGACGCGCTCGACGCCAAGCTGAAGGCGGCGCTCAGCGAGTACTACCGTGTCGCCGACATGGAGGACTATGATCCGGTGTTCCGGGCAATGGGGCATTTCATCCACAAGTGGGGCCGCATCGACCGCTTTGAATCGCTCAACGAACACTGGCTGGAGCTGGAAGCCAACATCCGCACCGATTTCAACATCTACGGCACCAAGCTCGATTTCGTGAAGAACCTGAAGCGCAAGAGCCGCATGCGTGCCTTCTTCCGCAAGAGCGGCGTCGACACCATCGCGCAGCGCAAATGTTCCGACCGCGCCGGGGCCATGACCTTCATCCGGCGCGTTGGCTATCCGGTGGTGGTCAAGCCCGACAGCGGTTCCGGCGCATCGAACACCTTCAAGATCTCCAACGCCAAGGAGCTCGACCAGTTCTTCCGGGACAAGCCCGAGGACGTGACCTTCGTCATGGAGCAGTTCATCGAGGGGCTGGTGGTGACCTATGACGGGCTGGTCAACCGCGACGGCGAGGTGGTGCTGGCGGCCAGCCACCGCTACGACCAGAGCGTCATGGAGGTGGTCAACAAGGACCGCCACATGAGCTATACCTGCTTTCCCAGGATCAACCCGGCGGTCGAGGAGGCCGGTCGAAAGATCCTGAAAGCATTCGACGTGCGTGAACGCTTCTTCCACATCGAGCTGTTCGAGACCAAGGACGACCGTGTCATCGCGCTGGAGGTCAACATGCGCCCGCCCGGCGCCTGGATGACCGATGCGATCAACTATACGTTCGACATCGATGTCTATGCGGCGTGGGCCGACATGGTGGTCAGGGATGCCGCCGGCGGCCCTTACGAGGGCAAATATTTCACCGCCTATGCCAGCCGCAAGCGACGCCTCCACTATTTGCACAGCCATGAGGACGTGCTAGCCGCGCACCGCGACAAGATCGTCCATCATCAGGCCATCGAAGAGGTTTTCAGCCGCGCCATGGGAAATTACGCCTACCAGATGCGCTCGAAAGACGAAGCAGCGCTGCGCGAAGCGGTCGCGTATATCCACGCGGAAAAGGCGTGAGGCGATGGACATTTCCTATCACAAAAATTTCTCGAGCCAGCTCGGCCGCGACATGGAATACAAGCGCTACGGCCATGCCGGCCGGCCGGTGGTGGTGTTTCCGACCTCGCAGGGCCGGTTCTACCAGTTCGAGGATTCCGGCGGGGTGGGCGCACTGGCCGAATTCATCGACACCGGCCGCATCCAGCTGTTCACGGTCGACGGCGTCGATTCGGAATCCTTCTTCGACAAGCATGCCGACGCGGCCCATCGCATTGCCCGCCACGAGGCCTATTTCCGCTATGTGCGCGAGGAAGCGCTGCCGGACTTCCTGACCACGGCCGAGCAGGCCAATGGCGGGCGCAAGCTGAAGCCGCTGTTCTCGGGCTGTTCGATGGGCGGCTATCACTCCTCGAACTTCGTCTTCCGCTTTCCCGAACTCGCCAGCGGCGTCATCGCGCTGTCGGGCGTCTATTCGGCCCGCGATTTTTTCGGCAGGGCGCTCGAGGGCGACATTTTCTACAACTCGCCGCTCGACTATCTGCCCGGCATCGTCGATCCCAAACTGCTGGCCCGGCTGAAGACGCTCAGGCTGATCTTCTGCTGCGGGCAGGGCGCGTGGGAAGAGCGGATGCTGGTCGAGACGCGCAGGTTGGAACAGATCCTGCGCGACAAATCCATTCCCGCCTGGGTCGATTACTGGGGCGGCGATGTCAGCCACGACTGGCCGTGGTGGCACAAGCAACTGGTCTATTTCTTCGGCCGTTGGCTGGATGAGGACCTGATGCACAGGCTGGATTGATAGCGAGGCCCGTTCGCTGACGGCTACCCTTCCTGGCATGCCGGCAGGGCGGCGGTTTCTCGCTCCGAAGCCGATACGCGACGCAGGCCAAGGAAGACGACAAGGGCGGTGACGACGGTGATCGCCGCCAACACGATCAGCAGCCTGTCGAACGCCGTCTCGTAGGCCTGGACCAGAACAATGGCTCCGGCTTGGGGCAAATGTTGTGCTGCTTCGCCGAGATTGCCGGTCACCAGCAACTGGGCTGCCGCCGCTGCGTCCGTCGAAGATGCCATTCCTTGTGCGGCGAGCTGCGCGGCGGCAAAGCCGGAAAGCGTCGCCATGACGATCGCCAGCGCCACACCCTCGCAGGCGACGCGGGTGGTGTTGAAGATGCCGACCGCCATGCCGGCGCGCTCCCTTGGCACGACGCTGACCGCAAGCCCGTCCATCAATCCCCAGGGCAGAGCGACGCCGACGCCGATCAGCATCAGCGGCGCCATCAGCGCACTATCGACCGGTGGTGTCAGGCTCAGCCAGACAAGCCCGGCGGCAGCGACGAGCAGGCCGACGCCGCAGATGGTGGCCGGTGCGATCCAGCGCGCCAGCTGGCCGGCGAGCATCGGCAGGATCAGCAGCGGACCTGAGAGGCAGATCATCAATTGCCCGGCCTTGATCTCGTTCATCCCTTCGATGCCGATGAAACGGATCGGCAACAGGACGAGCAGGACGACGAAGGCGTAAGCGGGTGCCGCAGCCAGGAACTGGACGCCGACGAAGCGGGGGTAGGCAAACAGCGTGAGATCGAGCATCGGCCGTTGTGCTTGCCGCTCGACAACGACGAAGGCGACAAAACAGATGATAGAAGCGGCCAGAAGCGTGACGACGAGGGGATCAGCCCAGCCGCTCTGCGGCGCCTGGAGCACGCCATAGGTCAGCGACGCCAGCGCGATCGTGAAGGTGCCGGCTCCCGCCCAGTCGAGGCCCGTCGCATCCGGGTCGCGCGATTCTCTGATGGTGCGCAGGCCGAGCATGGCGGCGGCAATCGCGAGTGCCGCAACCAGAAGAAAGATCGACCGCCAGCCGAATGCGGAGATAAGCAGGCCCGACGCGATCGGGCCGAAGGCGAGGCCGATGCCGAAACTGGTGCCGAGGAAGCTGAAGGCGCGCAGCCGCAATGGCCCTTCGAATTCCTGGGCGAGTGCCGAGGCGCCGCCAGCGAAGGCGGCCGCACTGCCGATCCCCTGCACGGCCCGGAAGATGTCGAACCAGATGATGTCCGGCGCCAGCATCGCGCCCAGTGATGCCAGGATATAGAGGGAGAGGCCGACGAGGAAGAGGCGCTTGCGGCCGTGGTTGTCGGCCAGGGCGCCCGACGCCATCAGGGTGGCGCCGAAGGTCAGCATGAAGGCGTTGGTCACCCAGTTGAGCTCGATGGGACTGCCGCCGAGATCGGCCGCGATGCGCGACAGAGCGACGGCCGGACCGGTGAAGGTCAATGGCATCGTCATGGCGGCAAGGCACACGGACAAGAGCACGAGCCATCTCTCGGCAGAGCCGGTTGTGGTCCTGGAAGTCATGGATTTTCCTATCTGAAACAGCACTCGCCGGTGGGCCGCGCGATTGCGGAGCCGGTCGTGATGACAAGATAGGTCGTCGGCATTTCAGGAAGAATAGTGTTATATCTCCTGGTATATCGGACTGAAACGCTCGAATGGAATGACACGATGGATCGTCTCAACGGGCTCCTGGCCTTTGCCCGCACCGCCGAATTCGGCAATTTCGTCGCTGCCGGACGGGCGCTTGGCATCTCGGCTTCCGCTGTCGGCAAAAGTGTCGCCCGGCTCGAGCAGGAACTCGGCGTGCGGCTCCTGCAGCGCAGCACGCGGCGCATTGGCCTGACGGAAGAGGGCAAGCTGTTCAACGAGCGGGTGCGCCGCATCCTCGACGACATCGACGATGCCGAGGCGATGCTGTCGCGGACACGGGAAACACCGCGTGGGCGGCTGCGCATATCCACCCCGATCGTCACCTATCATCTGTTGCTGCCGGTGTTGTCGGAGTTCATGGCCCGCTATCCCGAGATCGAACTCGACATCGATTTCAACGACCGGATCGTCGACGTCATCGACGAGGGCATCGATGTCGCGATCCGCAGCGGCGAGCTGCCTGATTCGCGCCTCGTGTCGAGACCCGTTGTGCCCTTCCGCATGCTGCTGTGCGCGGCGCCCTCCTACCTCGAGCGCCATGGCATACCCGGCGAGCCGGCGGATCTCATCAGGCATTTCGGCATAAACTTCCGCTTCCTCAACAGCGGCAGGCTGCTGGAGTGGCCGTTCATAACCGGAAGCGCTGAACCGCAGATCCGGTCGATGCTGACCTGCAACAACATGGAAGCATTGAAGGGTGCCACGATCGCCGGCCTCGGCATCGCCTGCATGCCGGATTTCCTGGTGCGTGAGGCGCTGTACGAAGACAGGCTGCGTACCGTTCTCGACGGTCATGTCGACGGCCGTGGCCAGTTCCGGATGCTGTGGCCTTCCAACCGCCATTTGTCGCCGAAGGTGCGCGTGTTCGTCGATTTCCTTCCCGATCGCCTTGCGGCGCGCTAGGCGTTCATCGCATAATATGACTGTGATAGTCATGTTTGTGTGGAAGCGCTTGAGCGGCTGTGGCATGCCGCTGACCGCGGTGGCGCTGCGGCGCTTGCCCCGAACTGTTGCAAAGGACTTGAATGATGGACCAATTGAGCGCGCAAACCCGGATCAGCGACGCGGCGATCAGGTCGGTGATGGACCGGCTGCGCGCCGAGCACAGCGAATTCGAGATCGACACCGGCGTCGCCGACCAATGGGAGCTTCGCCTCTATTATGGTTCGTTGAGCGCCACGCTCGATGATGAAAGCGTACTGATCCGCGTCGCGGCGTCCGACGAAACCTGCCTGTCCTACATGAAGATGACGGTTGCCGGCCATGTCGCCGAACATCTCGGCACGACTAGGGGCATCCATTGGCAAGGCGACGGCATTGACGCCGGCATGCCGGTCTTCTTCCGCGAGATCACGGTGATGTCGTCGACGCGGATCTCGGCGCATATGCAGCGTCTGCGCTTCGCCGGTAAGGATCTCGGCCGGTTCAGCCATGGCGGCCTGCACATACGGCTGCTGCTGCCGCCGGCTGGCCGCCAGCCGCTCTGGCCGTCGATGGGTGCCGATGGCTTGATTGTCTGGCCTTCGGGCGACGATGCGCTTGCCGTGCGGGTCTACACGATCCGGGCGCTGGATGCCGCAAGCGGCTGGCTCGATGTCGATTTCGTGCTGCACCCCGGCCAGGAGACGCCCGCCGCCAGCTTCGCGCAAAATGCACAGGCGGGAGATGTCATCGGCATGATCGGACCCGGTGGCGGCGACGCTCCGGTGGCGCAGACCTTGCTTCTGCTCGGCGACGACACAGCACTTCCCGCCATAGGCAGGATTCTGGAAGATCTGCCGCCGTCAACACGCGCTGAGGCGCTGATCGAGATCGATGGGCCGGATGACCGGATGGCGCTGGCGCAAGGGGATAATATCGACATTACCTGGTTTTACCGGCGCGGTCTCAAGGCCGGCACCGCGGGCCTGTTGTCCGCCGCCTTGCGCGAGCGCAAGCACATGGCGCTTGCCGACGGCCTGTACGTCTGGGCCGGTTGCGAATTTGGCGATTTCCGGGAGATCCGCAAGATCGTGCGTAAACAGTGGGGCCTGCCGCGCGACCGCCACCTGGTTACGGCCTACTGGCGCCGGGACGCGCACAGCGTGGGCGAGGGCGGCGAGGACTAGTCGCTGCCTATTGCCTGACGCTTCTCGCCACCAGCCGCGCGACGCTCGGGCCGATCAGCAGCACGATCAGGAAGCGTGCTGATTGCAGGGCCATGACGAAAGAGATGTCGACGTTCTGCGCTGCTGCAGCGATGATGGCGATGCTGTCCATGCCGCCGGGGCTGGTCGCCAGATAGGCGGTCAGCGGATCGATGCCCAGGAGATGGCTGATCATGAAGGCAAGGCCGCCGCAAAAGGCGATCAAGGCCACGATCGAGGCGATGATCTGCGGCAAGGCGCGCGCCGCATGGCGCAGGATCGCCCTTGTGAAGTTCAGGCCGATCGACCAGCCGACCATGGCGTAGCTGACGGCTAGCAGCCATTGCGGCAATTGCATTTCCACGCCCAAGCCGAGATGGACGACGGTGCCGAAGATGAAGGTGCCGAGGAAGAAGGGCGAGGGCAGTCGGCACAACTTTCCCCCCAGGCCGCCTACGACCGCGATGCCGATGGTGGCGGCGAAGGCTTGGGCATCGATCGGCGGAAACCAGACGATGGCGGGGATCTCGACATCAGACGTGTCGACCCACATCTTGGCAACGAGTGCCGCCGTCATCGAGACGAAGATGACGCGCAGATATTGCATGAAAGCGACGAGGCGCTGGTCGGCGCCGAAGGCACCCGCCATCAGCACCATGGCGGTGGCCGCACCCGGCGACGAGCCCCAGACGGCGGTGGTGCCGGGCAGGATGCGCCAGCGGCTGATCAGCCAGCCGAGCAGGCTGGAGGCTGTGACGGTGGCCACCACGACGCCGAGAAACAGCGGCCATTCCTGGGTGAAGACCGGAAAGATGTCGGCCGAGATCGACGCCGCGACGAGGCAGCCGACGATCGCCTGGGCGGCGCCGAACAGAAGACGCGGCACGCGTACCGTGGCGCCATTGGTGCCGGCGACGATGGCCGCCAGCATCGGCCCGATCAGCAGCGCCGCCGGCAGGGCGGCGAGTTCCAGCGCGCCGGCAAACAGCAAGGAAACAACCAGCAGGGCAAGCCACTGCCAGAGCTTGCGCATCCGCGCCATGCGTTCGAGTGTGGGCAGGTCCGGGGAGGGCTGCTCGGCCGAGGAATCCATGTTTCGCTCTTAGACCCGCAGGGCGAAAAATGCGAACCGCGATTCACAGAAAAATGATTGTTTCACCCGCCCAGGTGTCGAGTAACAGGTCTCACAAGCCGGCGTTGAACCGTTGCTCGATCTCATTGCGACCCATGCGGTCGAAATCGTCGGGGACGGAAAACTGGCCGGCCATAAAACCGACCCGTCGCGCCTGCAGCGTCGGCTGTTCGATCGGCACGATTCTGGCCAACGGCTTGCCGGCTTTGGCAATAACAAACGACTCGCCTTGGGCTGCACGTCTCACAAGGCGCGACAGATGAGCTTTCGCATCGCGAATGTTTACTGTCTGCGTCAAAGATTGCTCCTCAAAATTGGCATCGAACTCACCCCGTCTTGCTGTCGGCTAGGCCGAAGCCGCCGACGGGGTGGGTCTCGACCTGGAATTCGAAGCCGGCGATGAACGGCCGCGCCTTGGCGATCGCCGCCTGGACTTCGGGAAGCTGCAGCGAGGCCTTGTGGCTTTCGGCGTCGGTCCACACTTCGGTGACCCAGATCGCGTCGGCGTCCGCGGGATCGCGGGCGATGATATAGCTCAGGCAGCCCGGCAGGGCGCCGGTGCTGGCGCGCAGGAGGTCCATGACCGCGTCGCGCTGGCCGCGCGACGCCCGCATCTTGCCGATCAGTCCGTACATTCCGTTGTCTCCCTTTGAGGTTTTCGACAAGAGCGTGCAGATCGCCAGTATGCCGATAGCCGTTCAAGGCATCAACTGGCCGCCATTCACCTCGATCACCTGGCCGGTGATGTAGCCGCTGAGAAGGTCGGAAGAGAGGAACAGATAGGCGCCGACGCAATCCTGCGCCGTGCCCGCGCGTCCCTGCGGAATGGTGGCGACCATGCCCTTGATCTGCTCGTCGGTCGAATAGCGCTCGTGGAACGGGGTGAGAATTGTGCCGGGCGCCACCGCGTTGACGCGGATGCCGAAGCCGATCAGCTCCTTGGCCATGCCACGCGTCACATTGGAGACGAAGGCCTTGGCCGAGCCGTAAAGCCCGGCGCCGCCGCCCGCACCATTGCGGGCGGCGATCGAGGAGGTGTTGACGATGAAGCCGCCCTGTTTCTTCAGCCACGGGATCGCCTTGCGCGAAGCAGTCAGCACCGAACGGGCGTTGAGGTCCATCACCGCATCGTAGTGCGCCTCGGTCTGCTCGGCATAGGGGATGCGGCCGAGCATGCCGCCGGCATTGTTGACCAGCCCGTCGAGGCGGCCGAAATATTGCGCACTGTCCTCGACGACGCGCTCGACATCGGCGGCAACGGAGAAATCGCCCTGGACGAGAAACACCTCGCCGCCCTTGTCGGCAATCGTCAGACCGAGCTTCTCGGCGGCGTCGCGGCTCGAGTTATAATGCAGCGCCACCTTGCATTTCTGCGCTGCATAGGCCAGCGCGAGCGCCGCCCCGATGCCGGTCGATGCACCGGTAACCAGCACTGCCTTGCCGGCAAGATCGGGTATGCTGAGTGTGGTGGCTGGCACGGTTCTTCCTCCGGGATGTCTGCCTGCCCTTCGTAGGCCCTTGCCACCCCGGTGTTCAAGCCTTGGAGCAATTCAAGGAAAAGTGTGAGCGCTTTCCCCGGGGGATTTGCGTCAAACAAACCGCTCTACGGACGCAGATAGGCGTAACCCTGGCCTTGCAGTTCGGCGAGTTTGACGACGCCGCCCTTGTCGGCGGCATGAAATCCGGCGAGCAGGTCGGGGAGTGTGATGTCCATGCCGTGCATGGTGTTGGCGCAGGCGTGGGGTTCCAATCCCTGCTGCACCAGGCCGGCGAAGCGCCCGGAAATCGCGGCCGATATGCCTTTCGACTTGAAGGCCGCGAGCGCGGGACCATGCACGACCAGCACGATGTCGACCTTGCCGCCGGTGCCTTCATAATGGTTCTTGATGTTGCCGAGCACGAAATTGACCTTGTCGGTGTCGCTCAAGTGGTAGGCGACTTTTTGCCTTGTGGGCTCGGTGGCGGCTGCCTGTGCTGCTCGCAGACCGAGAAGCGTTCCGGTTCCGGCAAGAACCGTGCGGAACATATCGCGCCGGCGCATGGCATCCTCCTCCGCTTGGCGGCTGACCGCGAATTGCGTGACTCCAGCCGCAATACTAGCATAAATTGCCGTTGCGTCCTTTCGATGCGGAGGAGAGGTCACATGGCGTTGAAGGAATGGGCGTTTGGGTTGGGGGAATGGAAGACGGTTGCCGGCGCCGGGTTTGGCGCCGTGCTGCTCGGCGCGCTTGCCGGATCGGCCTCCGCCGACGATGCGCTGAAGCTCACCGAACTCAGTCCGAACGGCGCTGACGCCTGTTTCGGCCGCGTCTATGATGGGGCGCATCTCAAGGCGCACCCGAAGCAGAAGGTGGCGCGGATCTTCTTCTACTACGGCCATGATCCGGTCAGCCGGCCGAACGAGGAACCGACCGGGAATTCCGACACGTCCTACAATGCCTTCATCGCCACCACCGTGCGCGGCGCCAAGTCGCCTGAATGGGCCGGCGGCTGGTGCAATCATGCTTCCGAGGACGGCAAGACGGGCCCGGTCCATTGCGGCATGGAATGCGACCGGACGCTTGCGTCGCTGAAGGTCGATGACAAGGGTCGGCTGTTCCTCTCGGATCTGCAGCCCGACATCTATCTCGATGCCGGATCAGAAGAGGAGCTTGGCGCAGCGGAATATGACAGGCGGGCGCTCGGCTCGGAGGATGACAATTTCCGCCTCGACCCGATGCCGGCAGCGACCTGCCAGGCGGAGTTCGCGCGCATCGACCCAGTCGCCGCTGCGCTCGGAGCTCCGCTACGCGAGCGGCTGAAGCCGGACCAGGCGTTCTGCTATGGGCGCGACTACGATGCAGCGCATCTCGGCTCGCACCCCGATCAACTCACCCAGTCGATCCGGGTTTTCCGCGGCAAGGTAGAACTGGCGTCCTTCGCCTCGGGCGGTGACACCGCCAATTGGCCAGACGGCGCCGACATTGCCGTTACCGTCACCACACGGCAGAAATCGGCCAAGGTGACGCAGACCTATTCCTGCCAGGGCGAAGCCGACCAGTGGCGCTGCGCGGCCAGCACGAAGATGAGCAATTTCTCCTGCGACATCGCGCAGAAGGAGATTTTCCTCAAGCGTGGCGCCAACGGCACGATGATGCTGGCCAACCCAAACAGCGCGCTTGCAATCGTCGACCTGTGTTCGAAGGCGGACGCCGGAAAGACGAAATCCGACGACAAGGTCTATCGGCTGCAGCCGATGCCGCAATCGGCCTGCTCGCCTTGAGCTTCAATGGAGGGCGCGAATGGATAAGGCAAAAGTCTTTTGGTCTGGCGGATCGCAAGCAGTACGCATGCCGAAGAAATACCGTTTCGATACCGGCGAGATTTCAATCCTTCGCGAGGGCCGAGCGGTCGTTCTCGAACCGCTTGCGCAGGATTGGGTCTGGCTCGACAGTTTGACCGGGCCACTTGACGACGATTTTGTTGAGGCAGCTTTGGAAGGCCGATAGAGACTGGCGGCGCAGACCATAGGATCCATGCGTGACATCTGAGCGCTGCTGCGGTGCAGAATTCTGTTCCGCTGCACTCTACGGACAAGGTCGCGGCATGGATCTTCGGGTCTCCGCGACGGAGCTTCGCTCCTGCTTCGCCCGTGGATGACGAAGTCGAGAAGCTTCGGTTAATTTTCCCAAGTCGCTACAGGAAATCGCCTCAGGCAAACGGCACGGCGGTTGTGCCCTTCGGCAGCTTGGCCTCGTCGTCGGGCTCGACGTGGATGGTGACGCGCACCGAGGGGATTTCGGCCTTCAGCGCGTCCTCGATGCGGTCGCAGATGACATGGCTGGCGCCGACCGACATGTCTGCGTCGACGACCAGATGAAACTCGATGAAGGTGGCGCGGCCGGCGATGCGCGTCTTGAGGTCGTGCACTTCAAGCGCGCCCTTGCAGTTAGCCGAGATGACGTCGCGGATGCGCATGTGCTCCTGGGTGTCGACGGCGCGGTCCATCAGCCCGTTCATCGACGAGCCGATGACATGCCAGCCCTGCCACAAGATGTTCAGCGCCACGAGGACGGCAAGTGCGGGGTCGAGGATCTGCCAGCCGGTCAGGATCGCCCCGACCAGGCCGCCGAAGACCCCGATCGAGGTCACCACGTCGGTCATGATGTGGTTGCCGTCGGCGACCAGTGCCGGTGATTTCTCCGCCCTGCCGGCGCGGATCAGCGTCCAGGCCCAGAAGGCGTTGATAATCGTGGCAACGCCGTTGACCGCAAGACCTTCCCAAGGCTGTTCCAAGGGTGACGGAGTCTGCCAGGAGCGCCAGACCTCGTTGAGGATCAATAGCGCGGCAAGCACGATCAACACGCCTTCCAGCACTGCCGAGAAATACTCGGCCTTGTGATGGCCGAAGGGATGATCCTGGTCGGCCGGCTTGTGGCTGATCTGGATCGCCCAGAAGGCGGCGACCGAGGCGATGACGTTGACGATCGATTCCAGTGCGTCCGAATAGAGTGCGACTGAGCCGGTGACGTACCAGGCGGCAGCTTTCAGCGCGAGCACGACAAAGGCGACGATAATCGACCAGAAGGCGAGGTTCGCGACCTTGCGCTTCGCGGCCGCCTTGGCCGCGATCGCCATCGTGTTCTCGGCTTCGGCCATGATCGTCAGGCGGCCTTTTCCTTGGCCTTGCGCGGCAGGTGGGCGACGATGTTCTCGATGATGCGCATGCCGGCATTGTGCCCGAGCGTCATGATCGATTCCGGGTGGAATTGCACTGCGGCGATCGGCTCCTTGCGGTGCTCGAAGGCCATGATGACGCCGTCCTCGGTCTCGGCCGTGACGATGAAATCGTCGGGCAGCCGCACCGGATCGGCAAAGATCGAGTGGTAGCGGCCGACGGTGACTTCCTTGGGCAGGCCGGAGAAGATGATGCCGGGCTTGGAGACGCGGATGCGCGACGGCTTGCCGTGCATCGGTATGTGCAGCTGCCGCAGTTCGCCGCCATAGGCCTCGGCCAATGCCTGCAGGCCAAGGCAGACGCCGAAGATCGGCAGTCCGCGGGCGCGCGCCTTCTTGATGGTTGCGGCGCAATCGAAGTCCTTCGGCGTGCCGGGGCCGGGCGACAGCACGACGAGGTCGGGTTTCAGCCGGTCGAAGACTTCCTCAGGCACCGGCGAGCGAACGGTCGAGACGTTGGCGCCGGTCTGGCGAAAATAATTGGCCAGCGTGTGGACGAAACTGTCCTCGTGGTCGACCAGCAGGATGTTGACGCCGTCGCCGACGCGCGCGGTGGTGCGCTCGGTGCTGGCGGAATTGCCTGTCTTGGCGTCGCGGATGGCGGAGAGCATGGCGGATGCCTTCAGTTCGGTTTCGGCTTCTTCTTCCTCGGGAATGCTGTCGAACAGCAATGTGGCGCCGGCGCGCACTTCGGCAATGCCGTCCTTGATACGGATGGTGCGGAGCGTCAGGCCGGTGTTCATGTCGCCGTTGAAATTGACCATGCCGATCGCGCCGCCATACCAGGCGCGCGGGCTCTTCTCGTTCTGCTCGATAAAGCGCATGGCCCATAGCTTCGGCGCGCCGGTGACGGTGACCGCCCAGGCATGCGACAGGAAGGCATCGAAGGCATCCATGCCTTCGCGCAGCCTGCCTTCGATGTGGTCGACCGTATGGATCAGGCGCGAATACATCTCGATCTGGCGCCGGCCGATAACGCGCACCGAACCCGGCTCGCAGACCCGCGACTTGTCGTTGCGGTCGACGTCCGAGCACATGGTCAGCTCGGATTCGTCTTTCTTCGAGTTGAGCAGTTTCAGGATCTGCTCTGAGTCGGAAATTGCGTCGTCGCCGCGCTTGATGGTGCCCGAGATCGGGCAGGTCTCGACGCGGCGGCCGTTGACGCGCACGAACATTTCGGGCGAGGCGCCGATCAGATATTCACCTTCGCCCAGATTGATGAAGAAGGAATAGGGCGACGGATTGATGGCCTTCAGCTTGCGCGAAATCTCGGACGGCTGCGTCTCGCAGCGCTCGTAGAACATCTGGCCCGGCACGACCTCGAACAGGTCGCCGCGCTTGAACGAATCCATCGCCTTGCGCACCAGGTCGGCGTATTCGCCGGGTTCATGGTCGCCGCGCGGCGGGATGCGGTCGGGGCTCTTGAACGGCTCGGAGATTTCGTCGCGCGGCAGCCCTTCGGTCGAAAAACCCTCGCCGGCATAGTCGTAGCGGTCGGTCCATGCCTTGGCCGAATAATGGTCGACGACCAGGATCTCGTCAGGCAGGAACAGCACCAGGTCGCGCTGGCTTGGCTTGCGTTCGAGCTTGTAGTCTACCGGGTCGAACTGGAAGGCGAGATCGTAGCCGAAAGCGCCGTAGAGACCTAGATTGGCGTCTTCCTCGGTCTTGAACAGAGCGGTGATGGCGCGCAGCACGGTGAACACCGAAGGAACACGGCTGCGCTCTTCTTCCGTGAAGACACGGCCGGGCTTGGCGACGTCGAGACGGATGAGCCTTTTCGATGTCTCGGCGATGGTGATATCGGCCAGGCTATCCAGCGCCTTGCCGATGACCGGCAACAACACCTCGCCACGGCCGTTGAGCGCCTCGACACGCATGGCGCGGCCGCGCGCGGAGATAACCAGAGGCGGGTCGATGATGGCGGTGTCCCAGCGCGTGTAGCGGCCGGGATATTCATAGTTGGAGGAAAATACTGCGCCGCGGCGCGAATTCAGGCCGTCGACGTAAGCGTCGATCGCGCCCGCATACGGCCGGTCGTGGCGCGCGCGGGTGATGGTGATGCCACCCGCGGTCACGAAACTTTCCGCGCCGTTTTCCAGAACCTTCATCGTCATTGCCGTCTCCATCAGCTTCTTGGGGCAACGGACCCGGGAATGGCTTGGAAAAAACAAATGGCCGCCCGGACTTTCCGTTGCGGCCACCCTCTCTATTCACGCGCACGTGTTCGAACAGGCCGCTGTCAGCAGGCCCACCACCAAATGGTCTTGATCGAACGCATATTCATGGCGAAATCCATAGCTGCGAAAAGAAGGATGCGCAACAGGTTTGAAAGTCTGTTCGTTGGCCGCCGCTTCTCAGGCTCATGGCACATCGCCAGAGCCGACAGTGCCGCTTAGAGTGCTCATCCAACAGCAGGAAGACGGGAAAATAACCATGACCGAGCAGATCGAGCGTGCGCGGACGTTTCATTCCCTCCACGTCAAGGGCAACCCGGTCGTCCTTTACAATGCCTGGGATCCGGGTTCGGCCAAGATCATCGAGAAAGCGGGTGCCAAGGCGATCGCCACCGGAAGCTGGCCGGTCGCGGCCGCGTTCGGCTACGCCGATGGCGAGAAAATCCCGCTGGAACTGGCGCTCGACAACATCAAGCGCATCGTCGGGTCGGTCGACCTGCCGGTGACCATGGACCTCGAGGGCGGCTACGGCGTTGACCCGGAAATCGTCGCTCGCACGGTGACGTTGGCGCTGCGGGCCGGCGCTATCGGTTTCAATTCCGAGGATCAGATTGTCGGTGGCAGCGGCCTGCATGACATTTCCGTGCAGGCAAAGCGCATCGAAGCCGCGGCGGCGGCCGTCAAGGCTTCCGGCATACCGGCATTCATCAACGCTCGAACCGACATCTTCCTCAAGGCGAAACCGGATGCGCATGATGACGTTCTGCTCGACCAGGCCATCGAGCGCGCACAGGCCTTCGAAAAAGCCGGCGCGCACGGCTTCTTTGCGCCGGGCCTTGGCGACGAAGGCCTGATCGAGACGCTCTGCAAGGCAATTGCGTTGCCGGTCAACATCATTGCGCTGGCGCATGTGCCGCCGCGCCAGCGGCTGGCGGAACTGGGTGTCGCCCGCATCAGTCACGGCCCGATGCCTTACCGGCAGATGTCCGAATGGCTGGAGGCGAAAGCGCGACTGGCTATTTCGGGCTAAGTCAGTCCTCCAGCGTTCCCGACCGGGCATCAGTGCTCTTCCTGTCCCCGACCAGCTTCAGAAGATCTTCGCCGGCGCGGATGATGCGGCGCGAGCGGCGGGTCAGGATGATGCCGTCCTGCGGCGCGAACACTTCGGTGCGGCCATCGGTTTCACCCGGTGCATGGACGATGGTGGCGAGGCGCGCGCCCTTGGCGACGCGGTCGCCGGGCTTCACGTCGTAGAGCACGGCACCGGCCCGTGGCGCCGGCATCATGTCGATGTTTTCCAATGGCGCCACGAAGCCGGTGAAAGGACCCGGCGCGGGCAGGGCGCTGTCGGCGATCACGCCGCGCGCCACCAGCAGCCGGTAGAGGCCGTCGGCGTCGCCGGCGGCCAAGGCACCGTCGACATCGAGGATGCCGCGATATTCGACGGTGGTGGCGACGCGACGGTCGAGCTTGGCCACATCGGCGGGGACGTTCTGATAGGGCATGATCGAGGCGCCCTCGAAGGTGCCGTCAGTGTCTTCGCTCCACAGCACGACCGCGTCGACGCCCATGGCCGCGGCGCAATCGGCCATACCAGGCCACAGGCTGGTGTGGACGTAGAGATAGGCGAGGCCCTCGTCATCGCAGTGCAGGTCGAGCATGATGTCGTGGCCGAGCGACAGCTGCACCAGCCGCGTCTTCAGCCGCTGGTCGACGCTGCCAAGGGTGGTGTCGGGCAAGAGCGCTGTGTCGGGCGCCGTTAGCAGCGGAAAGCCGCGGTTGAAATTGGTGCGCGTGCCGAGATGGAAGCGGCCCTGATGCTCGCCGAAATGATATTGCGCCCGGCCGATCGGGTTGGCCCAGGGCACGATGGTGAGGTTGCCCTTGATGCGGCCTTCGGCCTCCGCCCTGGCAAGCATCGGCATCAGCGCGTCGATGGCGACGACACCCGGCAACTCGCCGGCATGGAGTGCCGCCTGCAGATAGGCCGAAGGAGCAGCCTTGTCAGAACCAGTGAAGCGGAACAGCGGGAATTCGTAGGAAACCCCTTCGCTTTCGCCGGCGATGCGTTCGATCGATTTCTGCATGACTTCCTCCATCAGGAGCGAGAGACATGCGATTTGAAGGCGCCGATGTCGATTGGTCCAGCCTGCCGCGCTATGGGCGCAAGAGACTATTCAGCCGGAAGCGGGATGACCGGCGCGCGCCGGTCCAGCGCCTGCGACAGCACAGCGACGGTGACCGCCAAAACAGCGAGTGCTGCGCCGACCAGCGGCAAATTGGCATAGGAAACACCGGCGGACAGGGCCACGCCGCCTATCCAGGCGCCGCTGGCATTGCCGATATTGAAGGCGCCCTGGTTCAGCGTGGCGGCAAGGTTCGGTCCCTCGGAGGCCGCCTCGACGACCCGGATCTGCAACGGCGGCACGACGACGAAGATGAGCAGGCCCCACAGGAAGACGATGCCGATGGCAACGCTGGCGATTGCGCCGAACTGCCTGAATCCAACGAAAAGCAGGGCCATCAGCAGCAGGGTGCCGATCACTGTCGGCATCAGTTTCCAGTCGGCCAGTCTGCCGCCGATGATGTTGCCGATGGTCATGCCCGCGCCGAACAGCAGCAGAACCCACGTGACTGCCGAGGTCGACAAGCCCGATACCTCGGTGAGGTAGGGTTTGATGTAGGTGAAGACGGTGAACAGGCTTGCGGAGGTCAGCGCCGCGATCAGCATGGCCAGCCAGACCTGCAGCTTGCCCAGCACGCGCAGCTCGCCGCGCAGGCCGCCACCGCTTGGCTCGGCGACATCGGACGGCACCAACCAGGCGATCGCTGCCACCGAGATCAGGCCGATACCGACCACGGCAACGAAGGTGGAGCGCCAGCCGAACGCTTCGCCAAGTGCGGTTCCGGCGGGAACACCCAGGATGTTGGACAGCGTCAGCCCGGCGAACATCAGCGCGATAGCGCTGGCGCGCTTGTTGCGCGGCACCAGGCTGGCGGCAACGACCGAGCCGATGCCGAAGAAGGCGCCGTGGCCGAAAGCGGTGAAGACACGCGCGGCCATCAGCGTCCAGTAGTTGGGCGAGATGGCGCAAAACAGATTGCCGACGACGAACAGCACGGCCAGCCCGACCAACACCGGCTTGCGCGGCAAATGCGCAGTGGCCATGGCGACGATCGGGGCGCCGAAGACGACGCCCAGCGCATATCCGGTAACCAGCAGGCCCGCCGCGGGGATCGACACGCCGAGGTCGGCGGCGACCTCAGGCAGCAAGCCCATGATGACGAATTCGGTGGTGCCGATGCAGAAGGACGCAATGGCAAGCGCAAGGATCGGCAAGGGCATGGTGCGTCCAGACTGAATCGGTTCAATTCCAGACTGCGCGAAGCACGCCACCGTGCGCAAGCTGCATTGCTGCATTGCAGCGATGCAGAAAAGGAAGAGCTTTAAAATGGGTCTTCAACGGGCTGTCACGCCAGCGGCTTCAGCTCCTGGGCAATGGTGGGCAGCAACTCCGAAACATTGGGATGGATGTGCACGGCACGCGCCAGCGTGTCGACGGGCGCCTTGGCGTACATCAGGTCGAGCACACAATGGATAGCCTCGTCGCCGCCGGGGCCGAGCACCGAGCAGCCGAGGATCTCCCTGGTGTCGGCATCGACCAGGATTTTCATGAAACCCTGCGTCTCGCCCTTTTCGATAGCGCGGCCGACGCGGGTCATCGGCCGCTGGCCGACCAGCGCGCGACGGCCGGATTTCTTCACGGCGGCCTCGGTCATGCCGCAGCGGCCAAGCGGCGGGTCGATGTAGAGCGCATAGGCTTCGATCCGGTCGCTGACCCTCCGCGGATCGTTGTCGAGCAAATTGGCGGCGACGATCTCGTAGTCGTTGTAGGAGGTGTGGGTGAAGGCGCCCCTGCCGTTGCAGTCGCCCATCGCCCAGATGCCGGGCACGCTGGTGCGCAGCTGGTCGTCGACGGTGACAAAACCGCGCTTGTCGACCTCGACGCCGGCCCTTTCCAGGCCGAGATCGTCGGTGTTGGGCGTGCGCCCCAGCGCCAGCAGCACATGCGAGCCGACCGCCGGTGGCTTGCCGGCGGAGAAGGTCACGGCGATGTCGTCACCCTGTCTGGCGAAGGCAATGTCGTCGGCGCCGACATGGACCGCGATGCCTTCGTTTTCGAGGATCGACAGGATGGCGGCGGAGACATCCTCGTCCTCGCGGCCGGTCAGGCGCGGGCTCTTCTCGACGACGGTGACTTCCGCGCCGAAGCGGCGGAACATCTGAGCGAATTCGAGCGAGATGTAGCTGCCGCCGACGACGACGAGATGGCGCGGCAGCACATCGAGATCCATCATCGACGAGTTGGTCAGATAGTCGATGTCGTGGATGCCGGGAAGGTCGGGCACCGAGGCGCGGCCGCCGGTGTTGAGGAAGATCTTTTCGGCGGTCAAAAGATCGTCGCCGACGCGCACCGTGTTGGCGGATTCGAAACGCGCATGGCCGCGATAGAGGGTGCACTTGTCCATGCCGGCAATCCAGGTCTCAAGATTGGTGCGGGCGTCGATCGTCACCTTGTCCTTGCGCGCCTTGATCCTGGCATAGTCGACGCCGACGGGGCCACTGAGCGTCACGCCGTAGTCGGCGGCGCGGCGCGCCAGATGCGCGGCATAGGCGCTGGCGACCATGGTCTTGGTCGGCATGCAGCCGGTGTTGACGCAGGTGCCGCCGACCAGCTTGCGCTCGATCAGTGCGACGCTCATGCCGGCGGCCGTCAGCCGCCCGGCCAGCGGAGGGCCAGCCTGTCCGGCACCGATGATGATGGCGTCGAAGGTTTTCGTCGTCATGCCACCGCCGCTACGATCAGCAGGCCGCCGATGATCGCCACCGCGTCCTCGATAAAGGCGGCGGGCGGATCCTTGCCGAAGGCGGCCGCGAGCCGGCCGCGAGCTTCGGCGCCGCCCAGCGTGCCGATGACAGCGCCGATGGCGCCCGCGATCAGGCCGCCGATGGTGGCGCCGCCTGTCGCGCCGATCACCGCGCCTGTGAAGGCGCCCATGACGATGCGGGCGCCGAATTGCTGGGGTACTTTACGGCTCGGCGTCGACGGCAACTGGTCGGTGACCAACTCGACAATGGCCAGGATGGTGAAGATGCCGACAGCCGCCCAGTGGCTCATGAAGCTCGCCCAGGTGCCGGCAACCGTCAGCCAGCCGAGATAAGCGCCCCAGGCAATGGCGGCCGGCGCCGTCATGGCGCGAAGACCGGCAATGACGCCGATCAGAAGTGCGAGAATGTAGAGCATGGTCGATCCCCCCTCGATCACGGGCCAAGACGGCCTTGAGTCACAGGCTACCATAGGTCCAATATTTGACCAGTACTGGCATCGGCGCTTTTGGCTGCACTTGTGCTTTGCAAGGACGTGAACTGGAGACCGCATCATGGCTGAGAGCGAGCGCGTGAAAATGGTGGCCGGCGAATGGTATACCTGCCTCGATGACGAACTGGAGTCGTTGCGGATGATAGCGCGCGATGCGGTGTTCGAGCACAACTTGCTGCCGCCTCGGCTGCACCATCCTCGACACGGCGAGCGTGCGCATCGGCAAGGCAACGCTGCTCGGCCCGAACGTGCAGATCTACTGCGCCGAGCACCACAAGGAGGCCAGTGGGCGGCAGGCCGGACTGGAGGTCGCCCGACCGATCGAGATCGGCGCCAATGCCTGGATCGGCGGCTCAGCCGTCATCCTTGGCGGCGTCAGCATCGGTGAAGGCGCCATCGTCGGCGCCGGTGCGGTGGTGACGCGCGACGTGGCGGCGAACGCCACGGTGATCGGCAATCCGGCGCGGCCGGTCAAGCGGGGCTGAACAGGTCAGGACGACAGGACATACGTCATGCGCTCTTCCTGATCGCCTCGCCTGGAAAACTCGCGCCGGTATTGCGCCGGCGATGTCTTGAGCCGTGCCGAAAAATGCTGGCGCAGCGAGGTGGCGCTGCCGAAGCCGGCTTCGAAGGCGATCATGTCCATGGATTTCTCCGTCGCTTCCAGCAAACGCTGCGCCAGTTCGATCCGCTGGCTGGTCAGCCAATCGCCAAAGCTGACACCGATCGATTTCTGAAAGCGACGGGTAAAGGTGCGGCGGGTCAGGCCGGCGGCCTCGGCCACGCGGTCCAGGCTATGCGCTTCGCCAAGCGTCGCGCGAACCGCGTCGAGGGCCTGGGTAAAGCGGTCGGCGTCCGCGCTTCTTGCCACCGGATGCTCGATGAATTGCGCCTGGCCGCCCTGGCGATGCGGGGAAAGCACGATCTGGCGAGCGAGCCGCAGTGCTGCTTCCGCACCGTAGCGGGCGCGCACGATGTGGAGACAGCAGTCGAGGCCGGCGGCGACGCCGGCCGAGGTCACGACATCGCCATTGTCGACGTAGAGCACCGCGGCATCGACAGCGATGTCGGGATGGAGTGTTTGCAATTGTTCGCAATAGGCCCAGTGCGTCGCGGCACGTCGGCCCGAAAGCAGCCCGGCCGCTGCAATGGCGAAGGTGCCGAGGCACAGGCCGACAATCAAGGCGCCGCGTTGGTGCGCATGGCGCAGCGCTTCCATCAGCAGCGGCGATACCGGTTCGCTCAGATGATGCCAGCTCGGGATGATGACGATATCGGCGCCGTCGAGCCCTTCGAGCCCATGCGGCGCGGCAATTGTCAGCCCGGCTTCGGTATGGATCGGTCCGGCCTTGACCGCGCAGATACGGAAGTCGAAGCGCGGCAGGCCAAGCGCCGTCCTGTCCTCGCCGAAGACCAGGCACGGTACGGAAAGATGGAACGGGCTGATGCCGTCGAAGGCGAGGACGGCAATGATCGGGTCGGTCATGGGTGCTTCCAGCGGTTGAATGCGGATTGTCCCAATTCTTTCGAATGATGTCAATCGGGCCACTTTCGGCTGTCTGGCAGCCCGCCTATCTTCCATCCATCGAATTCAAGCCGGAAAGGAAACACTATGTCTGACCCAGCCAACACCACGCCGCGCCGGGCGCTGATCGTCGTCGATGTGCAGAACGATTACGACGGCGGCAATCTCGCCATCCAGCATCCGCCGTTCCGCGACAGCGTCGTCAATGTGGCACGCGCCATGGATGCAGCGACTGCTGCCGGTATCAAGGTGGTGGTCGTCAAGCAGATGGCGCCCGAGACCTCGCCGATCTTTGCCAAGGGCAGTCACGGCGGCGAACTGCATCCCGAAATCGCCAGGCGCAAGCGCGACCATTATGTCGAAAAGAACCTGCCCTCCGCCTTCACCGGCACTGATCTGGAAGACTGGCTGCGCGCCAATGCCATCGATACGATTACGGTGGTCGGCTACATGACGCATAATTGTGACCTGTCGACCATTATCCACGCCGTGCATATGGGCTTTGCCGTCGAGTTCCTGTCGGATGCGACCGGCTCGGTGCCTTACGCCAACAGCGCCGGCTACGCCTCGGCCGAGGAGATCCATCGCGTGGTCACGATCATCCTGCAGTCGCGCTTCGCCGCCGTGCTCAAGACCGCCGAATGGGTGGAGTGCCTGCAGACCGGCGCGCTGCCGGAGCGCGACACGATCTTCGGCTCCAACCAGCGGGCGCTGTCGCGCAGCGCTGCTTAGGGCTATCCGAAAAAACAGAAAGGGCGCCGCATCGCTGCGGCGCCCTTTCTGTTTGAATTGAAGGATTTTAGAACAGGCCTTCGATATTGCCGGCCTCATTGAGGAAGATCTTTTCCGAGGACGGCGCCCTCGGCAGGCCCGGCATGGTCATGACCTCGCCGCAGATGATGACGACGAAGCCGGCACCGGCCGAAAGCCTGACCTCGCGCACCGGCACGGTGTGGCCGGTCGGCGCGCCGCGCAGGTTCGGGTCGGTCGAGAAGGAATACTGGGTCTTGGCCATGCACACCGGCAAATGGCCGTAGCCGGCGTCTTCCCACGCCTTGAGCTGGTCGCGCACCGACTTGTCGGCGATCGCTTCCGAGCCGCGATAGATGCGCTGGACGATGGTGTTGATCTTCTCGAACAGCGGCATGGCATCGGGATAGAGCGGCGCGAACTGCGAGGCGCCGGATTCGGCCAGTGCCACCACCTTGTTGGCGAGATCCTCGATCCCGGCCGAGCCGTGTGCCCAGTGCTTGCACAGGATCGCTTCTTCGCCCATCGAGGCGACATAGTCCTTCATCGCCTGGATCTCGGCGTCGGTGTCGGAATAGAAATGGTTGATGGCAACCACCGCCGGCACGCCGAACTGCCTGATGTTCTCGATGTGGCGGCCAAGGTTGGCGCAGCCCTTCTTCACCGCCTCGACGTTTTCCTTGCCGAGGTCTTCCTTCTTGACGCCGCCATTCATCTTCATGGCGCGCACGGTGGCGACGATGACCGCCGCTGCCGGCTTCAAGCCCGCCTTGCGGCACTTGATGTCGAAGAACTTTTCAGCACCCAAATCGGCGCCGAAGCCGGCTTCGGTGACGACGTAGTCGGCGAGCTTGAGCGCCGTCGTGGTGGCGACGACCGAGTTGCAGCCATGCGCGATGTTGGCGAACGGCCCGCCATGCACGAAGGCCGGGTTGTTCTCCAGCGTCTGCACCAGGTTCGGCTGCATGGCGTCCTTCAGCAGCACAGCCATGGCGCCGTCGGCCTTGAGGTCGCGGGCATAGACGGCTGACTTGTCGCGGCGATAGGCGACGATGATGTCGCCGAGGCGCTTTTCCAGGTCCTTCAGGTCGGTCGACAGGCAGAGGATCGCCATGACTTCCGAGGCGACGGTGATGTCGAAACCGCCCTCGCGCGGGAAGCCGTTGGCGACGCCGCCGAGCGAGCAGATGATCTCGCGCAGCGCGCGGTCGTTCATGTCCATGACGCGGCGCCAGACGACCCGGCGGGTGTCGATGCCGAGCTCATTGCCCCAGTAGATGTGGTTGTCGATCAGCGCCGAAAGCAGGTTGTGCGCGGTGGTGATGGCGTGGAAGTCGCCGGTGAAGTGGAGGTTCATGTCCTCCATCGGCACGACCTGCGCATAGCCGCCGCCGGCGGCACCGCCCTTGACGCCGAAGTTCGGGCCGAGCGAAGCCTCGCGGATGCAGACGATCGCCTTCTTGCCGATGCGGTTCAGGCCGTCGCCGAGACCAACTGTGGTCGTGGTCTTGCCTTCGCCGGCCGGCGTCGGGTTGATGGCGGTTACGAGGATCAGCTTGCCGTCCTTGTTGCCCTTCACCGATTTGATGAATTCGGCTGATATCTTGGCCTTGTCGTGGCCGTAGGGCAGCAGGTGTTCGGTCGGGATGCCGATCTTCTGGCCGATCTCCTGGATCTGCCTTTTCCTGGCGCCGCGCGCGATCTCGATGTCGGACTTCACTTCGGCCATGACGGCTTTCCTCTGGATTGGACGGTGGAGGGGACGGGTTTGGTCTTACTGGCAAGCAGGTTGGAACCGGGCGCGGGCATGTTCTAACCCTGTCGCTGCCGCGGCGTCAACTTGTATGCAACTATGTTTCCTCTTGAGAAAATTCTTCTGCGGACCGGCCGACCTGTCGTCGGTTCTTCCTGGCTCCGTTGCCGCGCCGTATAGAAGCCAGAGGACGCGTCGTTCCGCCGTCTCAAAACAGCCGCACAATGCACGGAATGCGACAGAGGCGACGGCGCAAATTCACCATCGCCTGGTCCCTAATGGAACAGCGCTACTGCGTCAGAACGTTGCTGATTTCGACCATGTTGGAGCGCACCCTGAGCACATAGAAGCCCATCGTCGTCAGATGCGTCGGCAACAGCCAGCCATCCTCGCGGCCATTGGCGATGATGAAAGGCTGGATCTTCAGTGCCGAAACGAACTGCGAGTCCATCGTGTCCCAGAGGTTCTGCAGATGCTTTTCCTTGATGACGTCCTCGAAGTCGGCCTGGGCGCCCTTCATCAGGCCGTAATAGCCATAGAGCTGGCCATAGGCGAACCAGTAGCGGTCGTCGGCGCGGAAGTCGAACCAGCCATTGTTGTGGTTCTCGGCGCGTTCCTTGAGGATCGCCGAGGTCGAGCCGATGTCGGACGAGATGCGGTCGATATACTGTTTCAGATTGTCGGCGCGGGCGTCGAATGTCGCCTGGCAGGTGGCAAGGCGAGCGTTGAAGGAACGCAGCATGCGCACGGCGTCGCGATAGTAGCTCGGCGTCGGTGTCTTGGGGCCGAACGGGTTCAGGCCGAAATACCAGGTCTCCTCGTCGAACTGCAGGTTGCCGCGGGCATTCTGCAGATCGCTGTCGATCTGCGAGGTGGTGCGGACGCGGCCGAGATTGTCGGCGAGTTCGGTCGCCGTGCGCCGCACCGCCTGGTTGATGCCGCGCTGGAAGGAGGCCTTGTTGTCCATCCACGGCGTGTTGTCCCAGTCGATGCCGAACAGGCCGAGCTTGTAGAGGATCATCGACGAGATCCAGGCATTCTGGTTGACGTTGAAGTCGGTCAGGTCGGCGGCGATCTGGGCAATGCCGGAGTTGCCGCAGGTCTTGGCCGTGTCGGTGCCGGCGCCGGCGGAGACCTGTTCGCCAGCGGAGACATTGCGTTTCTCGAACGTGTAGGTGTCTGGATAGTTCGGGTTGAAATTGTTCCACCACTGGGTGGCGTAGAAGAAATTGGCATAGAGGCCGATCAGCACCAGCAGAGCAAGGCCGACCGCCGCCTTGAGGATCCAGCCGCGTTGCGTGTACCAGCGTCCGGCCCACAGGAACGGCCACAGGATGACGCCGATCAAAAGCCCGATACCGCGGCCGATCCACTGGAAAATGCGGGTGAAGAAGTTCACGATCGGATCGAGCACGGCTGTGTCACCCCCTCAAAGCATGATGCCAAAAAGTTGCAGACTTTTTGGATAACATTATGCGCCAAAACAAGAAGTCAGAACGAAATAAACGGTTCATTTCGTTCTAGTCAGTCAGGCCGTAGAGGCGCGTGCGAAACGCCACCTTGTCCTTCAAATATGTGGTTTTGAGAACGTCCACAACATGCGATCGCCAGGCGTCGCTGAAGCCGCCATAGTCCTTGTAGAAGCCGTCCTTGTTGAAGATGTAGCGCGAGACGAAGTCCGACGGCACGAAATCCGAGATCAGCCGGTTGGTCAGCCAGGCGTCAGGATGGTCAGGCTTGGCGCGGATCACCAGGAAGCGCTGCTGCGGGAAGACATCCTCGATCTTCAGGTGGCCGAGCTGGGAGATCTCGCGCTTGGCGGCGTTGAGGAAAGGGAAATTGCCGTCCCTGGTGATCAGGTCGGCATGGCTCTGGATCCAGGTCTGCAGCCAGACCTTGTCGACATTGGTCAAGTTGCGGTTCGGCTCGGCATCGCGGATCAGCGCGCGCACCACCATCTCGGCGCGGTGCTCGAGATAGCCCGAGGCCTCGACCCAGGAGGCGCGCGGCAACTCGATGCGGCCGGTGGTGGCGAGGAACTTGAACACCTTGTCGGCGTCGTTAATGGAGAGATAGCTGACCTGCCACGGCCGCGAACGGCGGAAGCCTGGCGCCGCAGGATCGCTGATCACCGTCGTCACATCCGGGTCGACGAAGACGTAAAGGCCACCGAAATGGCTGGTCCAGTAGGCGTTGTGGCGGAAGATCACCTGGTCGGGCACCAGCGCGTTCTCGCGGATGTCGCCGCAGATCTTGGCGAGCTCGACCATGCGGTTCAGCATGGCGCTGTCGCGCCAGGCGTCGGGCTCCTGCTTCAACCGGTCGACGAGCTTGCCGAGCTCGGCGGCCTTGCCCAGCACATCCTCAGCCGACAGCACCTTGAACTCGACCTGGCTGATCGACAGCAGGTCCTCGATATCGTTGACCTTGGGAACGGAATCCTCGATCTCGCCGTAGATGACATCCTTGATCGTCAGCGCATCGATGGCGCGCTGGTTCTTGGACATGAACTCGAACATCAGCTGCGAGGTGTTGGAGAAGGCGGTGTGCACCACCGGCAGGTCGATCTGCGACGGCGTCAGGATGATGAAACGGCGGTTGACCTCGTTGGGATCGAGATAGTCGTAGTCGTCGCATTCCTCGGCCACTTCGGGCGAAAAGCCGGTGCGATCGATCTGGAAGGTCTTCAGCTTGGTCGGCTTCAAGCCGAATGCGGCGAGCGCCTTGTTGTAGCGCTGGATCAGATGCGGCTCGTCGACCGTCAGCAGCCGGCCATAGATCAGCTCATTGTCGCGCAGGAGATCGGGTTTTTTGGCGGGGCTCATCTTGCCTTCTCCCACAAGGGGTGAAGGGAAGGCCGGCGCAGCTCACGCATTCCATAGCCCCTTCTTCTTCATCTCCTCCATCTCGCGCGCAGCCCGTTCGCGCAGGCGGGCGTCGCGCAGCAGTTTTTCCACGGCGGAGTCGTCGGACTTGTCGGAATAACGGAACTCCGAGTCGGCGTAGCGGTTGATCTCCTGCATGACCATGTCCATCGAGAACGGCCCGCGCAGTTCCTCGATCATCGCTTTCTTCTCGTCGTAGCCCTTGTGCATGAAGACTTCCGGCTTCTCGAACCAATCGTCGGGAAGCTCGATGTCCATGGCGCGCATCTTGATGGCGTCGGTGACATTCTTGATGGCGCGACCGGTGAAGCGGGGCTCGGCATCCTTGATCAGGTGCAGATAGGTGCCGATATCGGCCATCGATTTCGGCGCGCCGTTCTCCTTCATGTAGCGCTCGTAGACCTTCATCAGCCCATCTTCCTGCGGCTTCTCGTGCTCCTCATAGGCTTCGGTCACGGCGCGCTGGATTTCCTGCGCGGCGTAGAGGTCGTGTTCGCCGAGCGGGATCTTGTGGTTTTTCCCCGCCAGCAGGACAAAAATATCGATGTAGTCGTCGCGGCTCTGCGGCCCGTCGACCAGCCAGCGGGCGCCGGCGCGCTGGCGCAGCGCGTCGTCGACATTTTCGGGGTAGTTGGAGAACATGCCGAATGAGCAGTTGCCGCGCACCACGGTGGCGGCGCCGGCGAAGGCGTCCATCAAGACGCCTGTTATTTCCTGCTGGCCGGCCGAGGCGCGGTCGTCGGAGCGGCGCGCCGCCACCTGGTCGATGTCGTCGATGGTGCCGAAGCCGATGACGCGCGGGTTCAAGACATTGTTGATGAACTGGCGGCAGTTCTGGCCCGACTTGCCCTGGTAGGACGAGATCTGGTCGACGCCGAAATTCTCGTAGGCGAAGGGATAGCCGGCGACCTGGCAATAGCCGTTGACGAGGCCGGCGATCATCTGGATCAGCGTCGTCTTGCCGGTGCCGGGGGCGCCGTCGCCGATGAAGGTGAACAGGAAGCCGCCGAGCTCGACGAACGGATTGAGTTCGCGCTCGAAATCATAGGCCATCAGCATCTTGGCGAGCTTGACCGACTGGTATTTGGCGATGTGGTTGCCGACGACCTCTTCCGGCTTCTTGAAGGTCATCACCAGCGGTTTTGAGCGCTTGCCCGGCGCGACGTCGAAACCATCGAGAGTGAAATCGTCGGCATCGATGCGGATATGGGCGTTCTCGAACGGGCCGATGCCGTCGAAGCGGCCCTTGCGGGCCAGAAGCCCGTCGATGGCGACGCGGGCGAAGGCGCGTGCCCTTGTCATCAAATCGGCATCATCGGACGATCCCGAGATCGCCTTGTCGAGGCCAGCGAGGATCGACTTCACCGCATCCTGCGGCGTGTCGAACAGGAAGTCCGGCTCGGGGATGTCGTTGGGTGCCTCGCCGTCGCTGTCGATCAGCTGGAACAGGTAGGAGGCGAGGCTGAAGGCGGAGATGTAAGCCGAGGCCGACAGAAGCTTCTTGAAGGTGGCCGCTTCGTCGCCTTCGAGCGGCGCGCGGGTATTCCTGGCCTGCAGGCTTTCGAGGTCGGAGCCTTCGGCAAAGACGTCCGATATGGCCAGCGCGATCGCCGTGCCGCGCCGGGCGCGAAACAGGAGCGTGTGCTGCGGGATGGTCAGCAGCTGGTCGTCGGCATGAACGGCGCCGACGGTCTTGGCCAGCTCGACCTCGCGCGTGCGACGCACCGAGCCGACCGAGACGGTCGAGACGAAGCGGCGGTTGGTGCCGGCAAGCGCGGTGCCGGACTCCCGTGACGGGTCCTCCAGCACGACGATGCGGGTGATGAAGCTCTGCGCGGTGGCGCGGTGCTTCTCGATGGCGGCTTCCGGAATGGTGGTCAGGCCGGTATCCATGAAGGGTGCTCCGTGGTGTGACGGTCAGACGTCTGAGATGACCTGTCCGTTGGACAGGATATGAACCTTGTAGCCGGCAAAAATCTTCTGTGCTTCGCCGGCGGCGTAGAGTGCCTGATAGGCCTCGTGCGGAATCAGCGCATGGTTTTCATAGCTCGACACGCCCTGACGCGCGGCTTCCAGATCATCAGTGTTGATGAAGAATTCCTGCGTTGTCTTCTCACTCGAAAACAGGCCCTTGCGGCCGGGTTTCTCGCTCTTGGAATAGACCTCCTGGATCGTCCAGGTCAAAAGCCAGGCATTTTCCGGCTTGCGCACCTTGGCCAGAACCTCGGTCACCGTCGAATTGTTGTCGGTAATCCCCACCGAATAGAACGGGCCGAGCACGACGCGGCGCAGCTGCTTGGGGTGCAGCGGTTCGAAATCCTTGTCGAGGTTGACCGCGATGGTTGCCGGCGACAGCGTATAGGCGGAGTTCTTCTCGGTGAAATCGTCGAAACGATGGGCAAGCTCGGGATTGAGTAGGCCATCGACCGGCAGCGGAATGTCGACCGTCTCGTTGAGTTTGCCGTTCCTGTCGACAAGCTGGCGGATCATCGCGTCGGAAGAATCCTCCACCGTCACCATGTAGACCAGAGGCAGGTTGGCGCTGCCGTCGAACGTCGCCCAATGGACGAGATAATAGGGCCGTCCCGTCTTCGGATTGACCGAGACCTTGGCGGTTTGCGCCAGCGTGAAGGAACCGAACGTGTTCTCGCTTTTCACGTCCTCGAGATAGAGCCGCTCGGCCACCGACTTCTGCAGCGCCTCGGGGAATTCCTTGTGGCGCAGGATGAAGTCGGCCATTTCCTCGCGCAATTCGCCGGCGAGCGGGATGTTGGCAAGCCGCGCGTCGGCCTGGCGGCGGTCGTTTTCCAGTTCGAGCAGGTTCTGGAACACCGGGAATCCGCTTTCGGCCCGCGAAATGCGGAACGTGTCCATGAAGCCCAGCCGGTTGCGCCAGCAGGAAAACGACTTGTCGAGCCGGGCGATGTATTCGGCGACGATCTTGGCGACGATGCCGTGCCGGTAAAGCGGCGAGCGATCGTCGCGCATGAACACTTCAAGGCCGCTCAGCGCGGCCGTGATGGCGGAGAAATATCGTGCCGCCGCTTCGTTTTCGGGGGTCATGCCTGTGCGCTCGCGGGCAGTCCTGTCACCCCTAAGACTGCACGTAGTTTGCCGAATTGTGCTTCTTCAGCACCTCGTCGAAGCGGCGGGCAAAGGCATCGTCGGCCAGCTTCTTGCGGCGCTGGATGTCGGCGGTGGCGACCATGTTCTTCTCGTGCATCTCGAGTAGGTCGCCGATGTGTTTTTGCGAAGCAGCACCGATGCCGGCCATGGTTTCCTCGGCGGTGTTGTCGACCTGGCTGCCCAGCGTGTTGATCTTGTGGGCGACGTCCTGCTGGGCGGCGGTCTTCAGCGAATCTTCCAGCGCCTTGTAGAGCACGATGCGCTGCTCGGTATCGATGGTCAGCTTGTTGATCAGCGTCGATTGCGCGGCGATCTGGTTGTTGAGCGAATCGACGAAGGTCTGGAACATCGAGGTGTAGCGCTCGAGCGTCTGGCTCTCGGCCAGCAGCTCCTGCTCCTTGGCCTGCTTTTCGTTGTATTCCGTCGCCAGCTTGGAGCGTTCGCCTTCGAGCTGCGTGCGGTCCTTCTGGCTGGTCGAAGCGGCGATCTTGTTTTCGATGTCGAGCAGCATCGGGTTGAGCTCCTCGATGCGCTTCTGCACGGCTTCGAGGTTGGTCATGGTGGTCTTGCGGCGCTCGATCACCTGCGACAGGCTGGTTTCCGAGGTCTTGTAGCGCTGGTCGAGGACCTCTTTCTGCGCCTTCAATATGCCGACGATGGTGTCGGATTTGACCAGCAATTCCTGCAGATTGCCCGCCAGCGACATGTTGCGGACGCGGTCGGTGCGCATGCGCTGCTTGCTCTGGCTGGAGAAGATACCGATGAATTTTTCCCAGCCGGTGTAGTTCTTCATGCTCTCGAACTCGGAGCCGAAGACGTTGGTGGCGTCCTCCAGGCCGATGATCAGGTCGGCAATGTTGCCTTCCATCACCTTTTGCTGCTTCAGCACATCCTCGATGCGGGCGTTCTCGAGGTCGAAATTGGCGTCGCCGATCTTCTTGTCCGATGTGGCGAGCGTATCTAGCATGGTGCCGGACTGCTCGATCTTGGAGCGCATGTCCTGCACGACCTGCTTGGTCTTGGCAATTTCGGCGTCGAAATTCTGCAATGTCGCCATTGGGGCCTCCCGCTTCGGCATGACGTCGCTGGTCGCGAACAGCGGCGAATATATGTGGGGCATCGGGGGATTGAAAGACGTGAAGACAAGGGCGGCGTGAAAACAAAAGAATCCATCAGGGTCTTGAAAACCAGTGAAGGCGGGGGCCTGGCGTGATTAGCTTGCCTGCCAGCCGTAGTTCAGCTGTCATTGAACTTTCATGCGGCAAGCCGATGGCGCACGGATGCCTTTGTATTCGGCAAATCACTGAAGCAATCGCGGCCGCGATATGCGAGGGGAAAGCCGGTTTTACAGAGCTGACGAACAGCGGATCAGGGCTTGGGATCGGCCTTCAGATAGGCGATGACATTGGCGATGTCGTCGTCATTGGTCAGGCCGCCGAAGGCCATCTTGTTGCCCGGCACCTTCAGCTTTGGGGCCTTGAGATACTCGGCGAGATTGGCTTCATCCCAGACCAGGCCGGCGGCGCCGGCACTCTTCATCGCCTCGGAATAGTGGCCAAGAAAGCTCTCGGCGCTGCCGGCGGTGCGGCCAACGACGCCCAACAGATGCGGACCGACCTTGTCGCGGTCGGTGGCTGCGTCATGGCAGGCCATGCATCGGTTGAAGACCTTCTTGCCCAGGGCAGGATCACCGCCGGCATGGGCTACGAGCGAGCTGGCAAGGAGAAGGATACTGGCGAACGAAGCGGCTCGAAGCATGGCTGACCCCGGGGAGCTCTGGCTGGCTGCGTTATAGTACCGAGGCCTTAAGAAACGCTGCATAGGGCCGGGGTCAAGGCCGCCGACCGTCAGCCCTTGATAAAGCCGATGAAGTCGTCTGGCGCGGCGCGGCCCATCTCTTCCTCCCAGTGGCGGCGGCAGAGCGAGACATAGACATCCTTGCCGATCGCCACCTGCTCGCCCTGGCGCGCCACCTTGCCATCGGGGCCGAGGCGCACGACCATCGTCGCCTTGCGGCCGCATCGGCAGATGGTGCGCACTTCGCGCAAATCGTCGGCGATGGCCAGCAGCGCGCGCGAGCCGGAAAACAGCTTGCCCTGGAAATCGGTGCGCAGGCCGTAGCACATGACCGGGATGTTCAGCCGGTCGGCGATGCGGGCGAGCTGCCAGACCTGCTCTTCCTCGAGGAACTGCGCCTCGTCGACGAAGACGCAATGCACCGACGTATGCGCGTGATGAGCGGCGACGCGGGCGAACAGATCGTCGCCGTCGCGAAACATCTCGGCTTCCGTCTCCAGGCCTATGCGCGACGAGATCAGGCCTGTATCGCCCTTGCGGTAGTGGCCGGCGACGAACAGCATCGTGCCCATGCCGCGCTCGCGGTAATTGTAAGAGGCCTGCAAGAGCATCGTCGTCTTGCCGGCGTTCATCGTCGCGTAGTGGAAGTAAAGCTTGGCCATGCCGCTCTTTTAAGCCGACTTGGCCTGACACGGGGAGGGGCCAGAGCGGCATTCCCCTGAAAAAGCCGGCTGGCCAGACAAAAGCGCCTGATGTGTCGCTGATTGGCCAGCCCGCGCCGTTGATCGTGATTGTCTTAATGCTTGAAACCACACCAGAATGGTGTTTGGCTGACGAAACAAGGCGGGCACAGAAACCGTAGCTACGCTTCGCCAAAGAATCACAATGGGAGACTGTCTATGTCGCGTATGAACTCTTTCGTCGCCGGCCTCGGCCTGGCGGCTTTTTTGTCCACCAGCGCTGCCTACGCCGGTGATCCGGCAAGCTGCAAGGCGGTGCGCCTTTCCGACGTCGGCTGGACCGACATCCAGGCGACGACCGGCGTCGCCTCCGTGCTGCTGACCGCGCTCGGCTATGAGCCGCAAACGATCCAGCTGTCGGTGCCGGTGACCATGGCGTCGCTGAAGAACAAGGATCTCGACGTGTTCCTCGGCAACTGGATGCCGTCGATGACCAACGACATCAAGGACTATACAGCCGACGGTTCGGTCGAGACGATCAGCACCAACCTGACCGGCGCCGGCTACGGCATCGTCGTGCCGACCTATGTCGCCGACGCCGGCGTCAAATCGCTGACCGATATCGGCAAGTTCAAGGACAAGTTCAACGGCAAGATCTATGGCATCGAGGCCGGCAATGACGGCAACCGCATCATCCTCGACATGATCAAGAACCCGAAGGACAATCTCGAAGGCTTCGAGCTGGTCGAATCCTCGGAAGCCGGCATGCTGACGCAGGCCGAGCAGTCGATGAAGAACAATGAATGGATCGCCTTCCTCGGCTGGACGCCGCATCCGGTGATGGGCGCCATGAAGATCACCTATCTCGACGGCATGGGCGACAGCGGCTTCGGCGCCGCCACCGTCTACACCAATGTGCGCAAGGGCTACACCACCGAATGCCCGAACGCCGGCAAGTTCATCGCCAACCTGAAGTTCAACCTGGACATGGAAGGCGAGATGATGGACGCGATCCTCAAGGGCGGCGATGCCAATACGGTTGCAACCGACTGGCTGAAGAAGCACCCGGATGCCGTTGCCCCGTGGATAGCCGGCGTGACCACCTTCGACGGCGGTGACGCTGCCGCCGCCATCAAGACCGCGCTCGGAAGCTGAGCCGACTGAATTCGGCAAAGCCGAACCAGGAAGGGCAGCCATCTTAGAAAAGGCTGCCCTTTTTCATATCCTGTGACAAGATGACGACGGCCGAGGCCGAGGGGCAGGGCGGTCTCCTGCACGAGAGGGGCGATATGGATCCGATTTCGAAATTCATGGTCGATCACAAGATTCCGATCGGCGCCTGGGGAAAGGCCTTCTTCGGTTTCCTCACCGACAATTTCGACACTGTGTTCAGGGCCTTTTCGAATGGCCTCAATTTCCTGCTCGACGGGCTGGTCGGCATCCTCTTGATGGTGCCGCCGGTGCTGCTGGCGCTGGTCATCGCCGTTGTCGCCTGGCTGCTGCAACGCTCGCGACCGCTTGCCATCGGCGTCTTTCTCGGCCTGATCTTCATCATCAACCAGAACCTTTGGAAGCAGACGGTGCAGACGCTGGTGCTGGTCGTCGCGGCCGCTGCCATGGCCATGGCCATCGGCGTGCCGCTCGGCATCTGGGCAGCGCACAAGCCGAAGGTCTACCGCGTCATGCTGCCGGTGCTCGACCTGATGCAGACGCTGCCGACCTTCGTCTACCTGATCCCGGTGCTGACGCTGTTCGGCCTCGGCAACGCGCCCGGCCTCATCGTCACCATCATCTTCGTCATCCCGACCGCGGTCCGGCTCACGCATCTGGGCGTCGTCTCGGTGCCGAAGTCGATCGTCGAGGCCGGCGAGGCTTTCGGCGCCACCAAGAGCCAGCTGCTGTGGAAGGTGGAACTGCCGTCGGCGCTGCCCACCATCATGGCCGGCCTGACGCAATCGATCATGCTGTCGCTGTCGATGGTGGTGTTTGCCGCACTGATCGGCGCCGGCGGGCTCGGCACCGAGATCAACCGGGCGCTCGGCTCGCGCCGCATCGACCTCGGGCTTGAGGCGGGGCTTGCCATCGTCGTTTTGGCCATCGTGCTCGACCGGATGACCCGCATCGCCGTTGGAGGCAAGAAATGACCGTCGCCGTCGATTTCAGGAACGTCGATATCGTCTTCGGCGCCGACCAGGCCGGATCGCTGAAGATGATCGACGCCGGCGCCAGCCGCGCCGAGATCCTCGAAAAGACCGGCAATGTACTGGGCTGCGCCGGCGCCAGCCTGACCGTGAACGAGGGCGAGATCTCCGTTCTGATGGGCCTCTCCGGTTCGGGCAAGTCGACATTGCTGCGGGCGGTCAACCGGCTCAACGTGGTGTCGCGCGGCCAGGTGCTGGTCAAGGATGGCGACAAGACCGTCGATGTCGTCACCTGCGACGAGGCGACCTTGCGGCGCCTGCGCCAGAAACAGGTGGCGATGGTGTTCCAGCAGTTCGGCCTTTTGCCCTGGCGCACGGTGGAGGAGAATGTCGGTCTCGGCCTCGAACTGGCCGGCGTCCCGGAAGCCGAGCGCAAGGAGCGCGTCCAACGCCAGCTCAAGCTGGTCAATCTCGACCAGTGGTCGAAGAAATATGCGCATGAGCTTTCGGGCGGCATGCAGCAGCGCGTCGGCCTGGCGCGGGCCTTCGCCACCGAGGCGCCGATCCTGTTGATGGATGAGCCGTTCTCGGCGCTCGACCCGCTCATCCGCACCAAGCTGCAGGACGAATTGCTGCAGCTGCAGGCTGAATTGAAGAAGACCATCATCTTCGTCAGCCACGACCTCGAGGAGGCGCTGAAGATCGGCTCCCACATCACCATCATGGAGGGTGGGCGCATCGTGCAAACCGGCGCGCCCGAAGACATCGTGCTGCGGCCCGCCAACGACTATGTCCGAGACTTCATCGCCAATGTGAACCCGCTGTCGGTGCTGACCGCCTGGAACGTGATGCGCGACCGTCGCGATCTGGAGCACGGCAAGGACGGCTGGGTCTGGCTCGACCGCCGCAAGACGACGCGCTTCAAGATCGACGATCACGGGCTGGTGGCGGCGGCTGAACGCGACGGCAAGCCGGCGGTCTGGGTGTCGTGCGCCGACGTCGAAGGCCAATCCGAGGAAGCCGCGCAAGTGTTCTGGGCCAATCCCGGCACCTCGCTGAAAACCGTCATGCTGGCCATGCACCGTTCGCAGACCGCTCCGGTAGCGCTGTTTGACGACCAGTCGCGCTTCGTCGGCGCCATCGGCATTCGCGACGTGCTGAGCGCGGTGTTGCGGCGGTAGTTTCTTCGAAACCCAACGGCGGCGAGGCGCGGCGACCGGGCGCGCCTTGTTTTTATGCCGCCAGCGGCAGGCGCAGTTGCGTCAGCAGGCCGCCGCCGGGATTGTTGGACAGGCGGATCTCGCCACCTGCGGCGCGCGCGATGTTGCGGGCAATGGTCAGGCCGAGGCCCAGACCGCCGGTCTGGCGGTTGCGCGATTGTTCGAGGCGCACGAACGAGCCGAACACGGCGTCGATCTGCGCCTGCGGTATGCCAGGCCCTTCATCGCGGATGGTGAGCAGGATCATGTCCTCCGACCGGCGCAGCGAAAGATGCGCCTTCTTGCCGTAGGTGACCGCGTTCTGCACCAGATTGGTGACGCAGCGCTTGAGCGCGACCGGCCGCGCCATGCAGATCAGCCCGCGCGAACGGGTCTCGTCGTCGAACGATACGTCGTCATAGCCGTCGGCGATCGATTCCACGAGCGACCAGAAGTCGATGCGTTCGTTCTTTTCCTCGGTCACTTCGAAGGTGGCGAAGTCGATCACCGAGCTGGCGATGCTCTCGACATCGGCGAGGTCGTGCGCCAGCGCCTCGCGGACCGCCGATTTGCGCAACAGCTCCAGGCGCAGGCGCATTCTGGTCATCGGCGTGCGCAGATCATGCGCCAGTGCCGCCGCCAGATGTTCGCGGTCCTCGACATATTCGCGCAATCTCGCCTGCATGGCATTGATCGCCTTGGCGGCGGCACGCACCTCGCGGCTGCCGCTCTCGGCGATCGGCGGGCTCTTCAGATCCTTGCCGATCCGGTTCACGGCGGTTTCCATCATCCGGTAGGGCGCCGTCAGCCGGCGCAGTGACCAGATCGACATGATCACCACCAGCCCTGCGATCAGCGAATAGAGCGGCAGGCTGTCGAAGCTCAGGATCGGGCCGACGGGCGTGATCGGTTCGGTGAAATTCAGCCATTGGCCGTCGGCGAAGCGCAGCGATGCCGTCAGCTTGTCGCTCTGGGCGAAGTCGGCGGCCAGCACCAGAAGGTCGCGCTCGACCTGGCCGATGTCGGGTCCTGGCGTCGTGCCGTCCGCGTCGTCGGCCTCGCGCGTCGCCGGATCGCGGCGTACGCGTGCATCGGTGATGCCGAATTTGGACAGCCGGCCGACGAGGATGTCTTCGAGTTCGGCCAGTTCGTCATCGCCGGCGATCGACGAAGTGACCGCCGGCGTGTCCGAAACGGTGAGCGCGTAGGTGGAGTTGAACAGGCCGGTCGCCGTCGCCTTGCGCTCGTCCGGACTGGCGTCATGCATGAGCTGCACCAGCGAGAAGGCACGGTCGTTGAGCCGGTAGAGGTCGACGACGTCGTTGGCGGCAGCGCGGTCGCGCGAGACGATGTAGAGGGTCGCGACCTGGCTGATCAGCAGGCCGGCAATGACGATCAGCAGCACCCAGACAGGCAAGGTCTGCGGCAGGAAACGTCTCATTCGGAGGTCGTCTCGGGCAGGAACTGGTAGCCGCCGCTGCGTACGGTCAGGATCAGCTTGGGCGTCTTCGGGTCGTCCTCCATCTTGCGCCGCAACCGGCTGACCAGGATGTCGATGCTGCGGTCGAAGGAATAGTCGCTGTCGCCGCCGGACAATTCGATGAGCTGGTCGCGGGTCAGCACACGCTGCGCACTCTTGACGAAGGTCTGCAGCAGGTTGAATTCGGCCATGGTCAGCTCGACCCTGACATCGTCGGGTGCGATCAGCCGGCGCCGGGCACAGTCCATCGTCCAGCCAGCGAAGCGGTAGATCTGCTTGGTGGTGGCGCGCTTCGGCTCGGCGGCGCCATTGCGCCTGAGCACGGCCCGGATGCGCGCCAAAAGCTCGCGCGGGTCGAAGGGCTTGGGCACATAGTCGTCGGCGCCCATTTCCAGGCCGACGACGCGGTCGGTCGTCTCGGTGACGGCGGTCAGCATGATGATCGGCGTCGAATACTGGGCGCGCAGGTCGCGGCACAGCTCCAGCCCGCTCTTGCCGGGCAGCATCACGTCGAGGACGATGAGGTCCACCTGGACGCGCCGCAGGATGGTCTCCATCTCGATGCCGTCGGCGGCAACCGAGGTGTGCAGGCCCCGCTTCTGGAAGAATTCCTGCAGCAGGTCGCGGATGCCCTTGTCGTCGTCGACGATCAGTATGTGTGCATCGGATTTCACAGCCGCCCTGTCATTGTTGCCAAGCCCTTCTGTCTTTGATTGCCAAGCCCTTCGGTCGCAACCCACACGATAGAATTCAGGCCATATGTTGGCCAGTGGCTATGATGGAGTTCACACCGGCTTTCTCAGACACACTCCAGAAACAAAATTCTACAGTTCAGAAAAACTCCTGAAAAATTTCAAAGGCATAACTGATCTCGTGGCGGTCAGGTCATCGGCTGCGACGCTAGTCTCCGGGTTTACGGATAAACCGATGCCAAGGTTGTCGATCAGTTTGTTGGGTGCGTTGCTGGGCTTCTGCCTGGTCACTGCCGCTGTCGGACAATCAGACGCAAAGGCGACGCTCACAACCCGGAGCGAACGGTGCGCCAATCTCAGCCACCAATTTGATGAAGCCCTCGAAACCCATGCCACGGCAACGCAGGTCACCGCGGCAAAGGCACTTCAGAGAAAGGGCAACCGGTACTGCGCCGCCAAGAAACAGGCACAGGGCATCCGGATGCTCGCCAATGCTTTGAAGCTGCTTGGAGTGACGCCGAACGACCCGGTTCAGTAACGCTCCGAAACTTGACCCGCATAAAAAGGAAACGAAGCCATGAAAAAGTCCATCCTCTCCGCAACCGGTCTCGCCGTCGCTCTCGCTTTCGCGATGCCGGCTCTCGGCAACGCCGCCGCCACCACGACCGCTGCTCCGGCTGCTTCGACGACCACCGCTCCGGCGACTGCCGCTCCGGCCAAGGCTGCTCCGAAGAAGGTCGTCACGAAGACCGTCAAGAAGCACAAGAAGGCTGCTGAGAAGGCCGTCAAGAAGGACGCCCCGAAGACCTGATAAGGTCCGGCATAAAATGCCGGCCTGTTGACCAAGGCCGCTCCAGCTGGTTTCGGTTGGAGCGGCCTTCTTCCTGTCCGAGCCGCTGAAGCCCTGACATTGGCGATGAAGCGGTCGATGGGTTCAACTGATCTTTGGCGAAGTCTGGCACCGGCAGCTTCCGCCTCGACTGACACTTAACCCGTTTGCAACGCCGGCCGTGTAGGACAATCCGCATGAAGAAGCGGCTTTCGTCCATTTTGCGCTCGATGGTGATCGGCGGTCTGGTTGCCACCGGCCTCGCCAGGGTGCTTATCCTGTTCACCGCCAGCCCGGTCCCCGATCCGGCCAGCGGACGCACCGAGCCTTCGCTGTTCGCGCCGGCGATTTCCACCAACTGGGACTACATAACGCCGGCACAGACCTGGCTGCTGGTCGTGCTGACCGGCGCGACGTTGATCTGCGTCGCCGCGTGGCCGATCGCGACCTGGCTGGAACGCCGGGCGGACGCCGGCGGAAACCGTTTTCGGTCCGATATACCGCCCGCTGCGGCCGTGCGGCAGATTCCCGGCCGTCGCATGTTCGGCCGCCAAGGCCGTTGAACGGCAATCGACACCTTCCCACATGATTGTGAATGGCCGCGTCGGCGGACACCGGTTTCGCGCGTCGATCAAAATGGACGACCGTTTTCACCGGTGCCAGAATGGCGGTCACGTCGCTTACGCAAAACTGTCGGTTCCGATGCCCGAAATCACCACAAAACCGCGTACCCAGATCAAACCGCAAGTCGAACGGCCAAAACTCTACAAGGTCATCCTCATCAACGACGATTTCACGCCGCGCGAATTCGTGGTGACGGTGCTGAAGGGCGAGTTCAAACTCAGCGAGGACCAGGCGCACCGGGTGATGATCACTGCGCATCGGCGTGGCGTCTGCGTCGTCGCCGTGTTCACCAAGGATGTCGCCGAGACCAAGGCGACGCGCGCCACCGATGCCGGCAAGGCCAAGGGCTATCCGCTGATGTTCACGACGGAGCCGGAGGAGTAGAGCAGGGGGCTTTCCCTTCTCCCACAACAAGGGAGAAGGAAAAAGAGCGCCGCGCTACCGTCCCTCGCGGTACCACATCGAACCCATTGCCAGAAGCAGCAGGCCGAGGCCGAGGAAGCCGCCGAACAGCGGCACGCGCGAGACGGCTTTGAGCACGCTGTCGTCTGTCGTGCGCAGGCCGATCCAGTCGCTGCCGGATGCGGCACCAGCCGAGCGCACCGGCACGATGGAAGGCAGCGTCACGTCGCTGCCAAGGGCTGTGGAAGACGCCAGCCGGCGCACGCTGCCGCCGGTGGCTTCCGCCGGCGCCTTCAGCCGGTTTTCGGTGGAAATGACGTCGGCGAATTCCGGTGCGTTGACCGGCCCGACATGGGCGAGCGCGGTGAGGTCGCCATTGGCGACCTGGTAGAGCCCGATCTCGCTGGTCTCGACGCTGCCGAGGAAGACCCCGGGCTCGGCTTTGTCGAGCTTGACGGTCAAGGTTTTGCCGGACGGGGTGATGATCTGCGCGGCGCCGGGATCGTCGGCCATCGTCTGGCGGCGGATTTCCAGCACCATGCCACGACCATCGGCGGTCAGCCGCTCCTCCTCGAGCTCCGGCTCCTTCATCAGCCAGTGCGCGATGCGCCGATAAAGCTGGACATGCGGGCCGCCGCCCTCGAAGCCGCGCGCCCACAGCCAGCCCTGATCGGACAGCAGCATGCCGACGCGGCCTTCTCCCTTGCGGTCGAGCAGCAGCAGCGGCCGGTTGTCGGCGCCCTTCATGACCACTTCGCCTTCCGGGTTCTGCACGCCTATGGTGCGGAACCAGCGGCTCCAGTGCGGCGGCTCGGTGGCCGAGCCATCGAGCCCACGCGTCACCGGATGGCGCTGGCCGAGTTCGGTGAGGCGCGGATAGAAGGCCTTGTCGACAACTTCGCCGGTCGGCATCGCCGGCAGGGCGGCCATCAGCGGCGTGCGCGCGATCGAGCTTTCGCCGGCATATTCGGGGCCGGCCGCGATCAGCAGCGCGCCGCCCTTTTCGACATATTCGGAGATGTAGTCGTAATAGAGGATCGGCAGCACGTCGCGGTGCTGGTAGCGGTCGAAGATGATGAGGTCGAAATCCTTGATCTTCTCGACGAACAGTTCGCGGGTCGGGAAGGCGATAAGCGACAATTCGTTGATCGGCGTGCCATCCTGCTTTTCCGGCGGCCGCAGGATGGTGAAATGGACAAGATCGACCGAGGCGTCGGATTTCAGCAGGTTGCGCCAGGTGCGCTCGCCGGCATGCGGCTCGCCGGAGACGAGCAGCACACGCAGGTTCTCGCGAATGCCGTCGATCAGTGCGATGGCGCGGTTGTTGGTGTCGGTCAGTTCGCCCGGCTCGCGATCGATGGCGAGTTCGACGATGTTGCGGCCGGCACCCGGAATGGTGACCTGCAGCGGCATGGCCTGGCCAACGGTGGCGTGCTCGACGGCGACCTGCTCGCCATTGACCGAGACGCGCACATCGACCGGGCCAGTCTCGTTTTCGGTCGAGATGACGCGGTAGGTCATGTCGAGCGGCTTGCCAACAAGGCCGAAGCGCGGCGCGTTCTCGAAGCGGATGCGGCGGTCCTTTTCGTGGTCGTTGCCGGTGATCAGCGCATGCAGCGGGGCGTTGAAATCGGGCGCGCCCGGCGGCGCGTCATGGACCTCGCCATCGGTGATCATGATCGCGCCGCCGATGCGTGACGGCGGCACGTCGCGGAAGGCGCCTTCAAGCGCGCCGAACAGCCGTGTCTCGGTGCGCTCTTCGGCGGCCTCGGATTTGCCGGCCTCGACGACCCGCACGTCGAACTGCTTGAAGCGGCCAAGCCGCTGCTGCAGCCCGGCCAGCGCCTCGTCGGTCTGCTTGGTGCGATCGCCGATATCCTGGCTCTGGCTGCGGTCGACGACGAGGGCGACAACGCTTTTCAGCGGCTCGCGCTCCTCGTTGAGGAACACCGGGTTGAACAAAGCGGCGGCGAGCGCCAAAAGGGCGATGAAGCGGAAGACCGAGCCGCGCTGGCGAAACCACAGGCCGACAAGCGCCAGCAGCGCCAGCGGCACCAGCGCCAAGGCCAACAGGGGCCAGGAGATCAGCGGTTCGAAGGAAACCGACCAGTTCATCCCTTACCCTCCTCTTTTTGGGGAGGGTTTATCCGCGACCGGAGGGAACCAAACAAACTCATCTTACTGCCCCAGCCGTTCGAGCAGTATGGGCACGTGCACCTGGTCGGATTTGTAGTTGCCGGTCAGCATGTACATCATGATGTTGACGCCGGCGCGCAGCGCGTAGACGCGCTGCATCGGGTCCGCCGGTACGGTCGGCAGCAGCGGATCGCCATTCTCATCGACCGCCCAGGCGCCGGCAAAATCATTGGCGGTGATCATGATAGGCGAGACGCCGTCGCCGGTGCGCACCGGCCGGTTCTCGGCATTGCTGGCGTCGAGCGACGCCTCGACCCACAGTGGGCTGCCGGCGAAGCGGCCGGGGAATTCGGGCAGGATGAAGAAGGATTTGGTCAGCACGTGGTCGGACGGCACCGGCTCCAGCGGCGGCACGTTGAGGTTGCCGAGGATGTCGCGCAGCCGCTCCGTCGCCGGGCTGGTCGAATCGGCGCCGATGCCGTTGGCGAACTGGTCGCGGGTGTCGAACAGCACCGTGCCGCCCTGCTGCATATAGGCGTCGATGCGGGCGATGGCGGCCTGGCTCGGCATCGGGGCGGCCGGATCGATCGGCCAGTAGATCAGCGGATAGAACGACAGCTCGTCCTTCGAGATGTCGACGCCGGCTGGCGCGCCCGGTTCAAGGGCCGTCTTTTCGACCAGGAAACGGGTCAGGCCCTCGAGCCCGGCACGGCTGATCGAATCGTCGCCCGGCACGCCGGTCAGCACATAGGCGATGCGGGTCTTCGAAATCGCCTCGATGGCAATTTCGTCATCCGGCTTGGCGTCGTCGGCGCGGGCAAGGTCGGCATGACCGAACAAGCTACCCAGCGCAATCAGGACCGCGGCGGTGGTTGCCATGGCACCGGCGCGGCGCGGTCGGCGTGAGAACAGGCCGCCCATCCAGAACACTGCCAGCGTATCGAGCAGCATCAGCACCAGGGCGGCCGCGACCAGCGCGCCCTTCAAATTGCGCGATTCGTCAAAGGCATACTGGATCGAGGTGACGGGAACAGTGATTTGCGGGCGCGCCAGCGGGGCCAGCGTGCTGTCGGCTTCAAGCAGATTATGGGCAAACACACCCGTCTCGGAACCATAGAGGCCGGGCGGGTTTTCAAAAGTCACCGGCAGCGCGCCGGCGCCCGGTACAAGCGGCCGTGCATCCGGTGTCGGCGGCACCAGCGAGCCGTCGGCTGCAATCATGCGATAGGGCGCCAGCGACGCCGCGGCGGCTTCGGCATTGGCGATGGCCGCGCCCTGGTTGCGCGACAGCTGCACGATGCGGCGCAGCATCTCGACGAAGCTGCCGGAGATCGGCAGGTTCGACCAGGTTGCCTCAGGGGTGACGTGGAACAGCACCAGCGTGCCCTTGCCTTTCTTCAGTCCGGTGACCAGCGGCGTGCCGTCGGCAAGGGCCGCCCAGGTGCGCTCGACGATATCGGGTGTCGGCTCGGCCAGCACCTGTCTGCTGACAGTGACCTCGGTCGGCGGCGCCAGATCGGCGAACGGGCCGGCCTTGGGGAATTCGGTGACAGGCTGCGGCGACGTCCATGACAGCGCGCCGCCGAGCGAACGCTCGCCGGTGCGCAGGCGGACCGGCAGCAAATCGTCGTCATCGCCCGCCGTGGCCAGCCGCGAACCGGCGAAACGCACCAGCGTGCCGCCATTGTCGACCCAATCGACAAGTCTCTGCCGGACCTGTCCGGGAATGGTGCCGATATCGGCCATGACAATCATCGCGGGCTTCTGGTCGAGGATCTGCGGGATGGCGTCGGCGAGGTCGGCGCTGGAGGGTTCGACCAGATCGGCGAAGGGCTGCAGCGCCCGCCTGATGTAGTAGAGTGGCGACAAAAGCGGCTGCGCCTGGTCGGCCTCGGCCTGCGACAGCAGCCCGACGCGGCGGCGCTTGGAGCTTTCGTCGAGGACGCGCACCGCACCGGCCTGCCGCTCGCCGTCGAGCGCGATCGAAGCGAAGTCGTTGCGCAATTCGAACGGCACCGCCATGGTGCCGGTGGCGGTGGTTTCGCCAGGCGAAAAGGTCAGCGTCGCATCGGCGATGCGGCGGCCCTTGTCGTCGAAGGCGCCGGCGGTGACCTGCGCCGGGGCAGGGTCGCCCGGCGCGCGGATGGCGGTCAGCGCAAAGCCGTCGACCTGGTTGTCGGCGGCGGTCAGGCCCGTCAGCGACAGCCTGTCGGCGGTTGCCCAGACGACACGGGCGGCATTTTTCGACAAAAGCGTGTTGAAGGCGGCTTCATCGCCTTTTGCCGCCAGGCCGTCGGCAAGCACGGCGACACTGGCCCCGGGCAAGGTCTCCAGCACGCCGGCGACGCGGGCATAGACGGCGGGCCGGTCGGTCGGGATCGGCCGCGGCTTGGCGGCGCGCAGCCGGTCAAGGGCGGTGGCGGCATCGAACGGGCCGATCTCGGCATTGGCTTTTTCGGCGGTGAAGGCGATGACGACCGGCACGCCGTTGGAGCCGGCGTCGTTGATCAGCCGCTCGGCGGTGGCGACGCGTTTGCCCCAGTCGGCGGCACTTGCCCAGTCATTGTCGATGACCAAGGCAAGGGCGGCTCCCTCGGCCGGCAGCTTTTCACGCGGATTGAAGACCGGGTCGGCCAATGCCGCGACGATGAGGGCCGCCATCAAGAGCCTGAGCAGCGTCAGCCACCACGGACTCTGCTGCGGCGTCTCCTCGCGCTTCAGTACGCGCGCCAGGATCTTCAGCGGCGGGAAGATCTCGGTCTGCGGCTTGGGCGGCGTCAGCCTGAGCAGCCACCAGATCACCGGCAGTGCCAGCAGGCCCCACAGCACCATGGGGGCGCCAAAGGAGAGCGGCAGCCAACTCATGCGACAGCCTTTCCTGGCCGATCGCCACCAGCGATGCCTGCACGACCGCCAGCGGTCGGCCTGACCGAGGGGCCATCAGTGGTCATCGCCATGTGCAGTCGCACCAGCGCGTCGGAGGCGAGCCGATCGGTGTGGTTGACGGTAAAGCTCCAGCCAAGCCGCTTGCACCAGGCGGCCAGTTCGTGGCGGCGGGCGGTGTAGAGCAGGCGATACTCATCACCCAGCATTTCGGCGCGGCCGGCGGTCAGCTTGTCGCCGGTCTCGGGATCGGTGAATTCGGTGCGGCCGGCATAGGGGAAGGTCTCCTCGGCCGGGTCGGCGACCTCGATCAGGTGGGCGCGCACGCCGTGGCGGGCCAGCACGTCGAGCCAGGCCATCGTCTCCTCGACGGGATCGAGGAAGTCGCTGACGATGACGATGTCGCAGAAGCGCCTGATGTCGGACAGGTCGGGTTTTGCCGGCAGCTCGCCGGCATGCATCAACTGGGCGGCAATGCGTTCGGCGCCGTTGCGGGCGGTGAACGGGTCGGTGAGGCCCGGCCAGGCGATGCGTTCGCCGCTGCGCGACAACAGCTCGGCCATGGCCAGCGCCAGCACCAGCGCGCGCGATTGCTTGGAAACGCTGGCGCCTGTCGATTTGTAGAGCATCGACGGCGAGGGGTCGGCCCACAGCCAGACGGTATGGGCGGCTTCCCATTCGCGGTCGCGCACATAGGTGTGGTCGTCGCGGGCCGAGCGGCGCCAGTCGATGCGCGAGGAATCGCCCTCGACATAGGGCCGGAACTGCCAGAAATTCTCGCCGATGCCGCGCTTGCGGCGGCCGTGCCAGCCGGCGATCACGGTGTTGACGATGCGCCGCGCCTCGACCAGCAGGTCTGGCACAAGCGAGGCCCGCAACCGGCCACGGGCGAGCGCGTCGCGCGTCGCTGCCGGAGCCTGGACCTCGCCGATGCGCGGCATCAAATCCCTTTCACGAGTTTCGCCACCACGTCACGCACGCTGGTGCCTTCGGCGCGGGCGGCGAAGGTCAGCGCCATGCGATGCTGCAGCACCGGCTCGGCCAGCGCACGGACGTCGTCGACCGAGGGCGCCAGCCGTCCGTCGTAAAGCGCGCGCGCCCTTGTGCACAGCATCAGCGCCTGACTGGCGCGCGGGCCGGGACCCCAGGCGACGTTCTTATCGGTCTCGGCATTGCCTTGGCCGGGACGCGCCGAGCGCACCAGCGTCAGGATCGCCTCGACGACGCTTTCAGGCACCGGCATGCGGCGGATCAGCGTCTGGATCTCCTTCAGCCGCACCGGCTGCAGCACGTTTTGCGCTTTCGCGTCCTCGATGCCGGTGGTTTCCAGAAGGATGCGGCGCTCCGCCTCGATTTCGGGATAGAGGATGTCCACCTGCATCAGGAAGCGGTCAAGCTGTGCCTCGGGCAGCGGATAGGTGCCCTCCTGCTCCAGCGGGTTCTGGGTTGCCAGCACGTGGAAGGGCGCCGGCAGGTCATGGCGGGCGCCGGCAATGGTGACGTGGTATTCCTGCATGGCCTGCAGCAGCGCCGACTGAGTGCGCGGCGACGCGCGGTTGATCTCGTCGGCCATCAGCAGCTGGGCGAAGATCGGCCCGGAGATGAAGCGGAAGGAGCGTTTTCCGGTCTCGTCCTGCTCCATCACTTCGGAGCCGAGGATATCGGACGGCATCAGATCCGGCGTGAACTGGATGCGACGCGAATCGAGGCCGAGCACGATGCCAAGTGTTTCAACCAGCTTGGTCTTGGCGAGACCCGGCACGCCGACCAAAAGCGCATGGCCACCGGCCAGCAGCGCCACCAGCGTGCGCTCGACGACGCTTTCCTGTCCGAAGATGACCCGGCCGACCCCGTCGCGGATCCGGGAGATGTCGGCAAGCGCCTTTTCGGCCTCGGCGATCATGTCCTTTTCGCTGATCGGGCTTTCCTTGACCATCACGCTCATGCCGCATCGATCCTTGTGGTTGGAATACCATGGCTGGAACAACGGCTGCACCATACCATAAGTTGCCGCGATTCGGCCTCGCGTGGCGCCTACATCGAAACTTAAATCACAGACCTAGGCTGACAAGCGGAACAACAGTGACTATTTCGTGACCATGACGGGACCCTTGGGACATCGTGGAGAAAGCCTGACTGATGCCACCGAGGCGCGTGGTCTCGAGGCGCTGATCTCGCGCGCCGCCCGTGCCGGCAAGGGCGCGGCACCTGTCGAACGCTGGAATCCCGACTTCTGCGGCGATCTGGACATGGAGATCAAGGCCGACGGCACCTGGTTCTATCTGGGCACGCCGATCGGGCGCATGCCGCTGGTGCAGCTTTTCTCCTCGGTGCTGCGCAAGGACGCCGATGGCAGGACCTATCTGGTGACACCGGTAGAAAAGGTCGGCATCCGCGTCGCCGATGCGCCGTTCATCGCCGTCGAAATGGACGTTTCGGGCAGCGGCGAGGCGCAGACAATCACCTTCCGCACCAATGTCGGCGACGTCGTCGAAGCCGGGCCGGAACGGCCGCTGCGGTTTGTCGATGAGAACGAGACCGGCGGGTTGAAGCCCTATGTGCTGGTGCGTGGCCGTCTGGAGGCGCTGGTGGCGCGGCCGGTGATGTATGAACTGGTCGGGCATGGCGAGGAGATCGAAATCGACGGCGAGACGATGTTCGCGGTGCGCTCCAAGGGCGCCGTGTTCCCGATCATGCCGGCGGACCAGTTGAAGCGGCTGAGCGCGTGATGGACCAGGCGACGCCGGCGCCGTTTTCATCCGCGGATTTTCGCGCGCGCTTTGCCGTGCAGCCCGATGCGCATGCAGGCGACGACGACTATGGCGACCATCGCTTCAACCCCGGCCATCCGCGCCTCAATCAGGGCAAGGCGCTGCGCAATGCCGCGGTGCTGATCCCGGTGGTCGATCATGAGGGCGATGCGACGGTTCTTCTGACCAAACGGGCCGAAAAGCTGCGCAGCCATTCGGGGCAGGTGGCCTTTCCCGGCGGCACTATCGATCCGACCGATCCGAGCCCTGAGGCGGCGGCGCTGCGCGAGACCTTCGAGGAGATCGGGCTTGGCCGAGATCGCATCGAGATCATCGGCCGCATGCCCGACTATGTCGCCGGCAGCGGCTACCGCATCGCCCCGGTGCTTGGCATCGTGCGGCCCGGTTTCCAACTGACGCTCAACGCAGACGAGGTCGATGCCGCTTTCGAAGTGCCGCTGCGCTTCCTGATGGACCCGGCCAACCACAAGCGCGACAGCCGTATGTGGAACGATCTCGAATGGTTCTTCTACGACATGCCTTACGGCGACCGGCGCATCTGGGGCGTCACCGCCGGCATCCTTCGTACTCTCTATGAAAGGCTCTATGCGTGAGTGTCTCGATCGCGGGCAGGGCCGATTGGCTCACCGACAAGCATCTGCAGCGCCTGCTGTTCGCACTGGCCGAAGGCGGTGAAGAGGCGCGAGTCGCCGGCGGCGCGGTGCGCAACACACTGATGGGCCAGCCGGTCGCCGACATCGACATCGCCACCACCTGCTTGCCGCAGGAAACCCTCCGCCGCGCCGAAGCGGAAGGGTTCAAGGCGGTGCCAACCGGTATCGAGCATGGGACAATCACCGTGGTTGCCGGTGGAAAGCCCTATGAAATCACCACCTTGCGCGCCGATATCGAAACCGACGGGCGGCGCGCGAAAGTGTCGTTCGGGCGCGACTGGAAGCTCGATGCCGAGCGGCGCGACTTCACCATCAACGCGCTCTATGCCGAGGCCGATGGCAAGGTGGTCGACCTGGTCGGCGGCATTGCCGACATCGAGGCGCGCCGGCTGCGATTCATCGGCGACCCGGAAGCGCGCATTCGCGAAGACTACCTGCGCATCCTGCGCTTCTTCCGCTTCTTCGCCTGGTACGGCGACGGACGGCCGGACGCCGAGGGGCTGAAAGCCTGCGCCCGTCTGAAGGAAGGGCTGGCCCAGCTTTCGTCCGAGCGCATCTGGTCGGAACTGAAGAAACTTTTGTCGGCGCCCGATCCGTCACGGGCGCTGCTTTGGATGCGGCAGGCAGGTGTCTTGACCGCGGCGCTGCCGGAAAGCGAGAAATGGGGTATCGATGCCATCCATGGGTTGGCCAAGGCCGGCAAGGATCTGGGCTGGGCACCCGACCCGCTGCTCAGACTGGAAGCGATCGTGCCGCCCGATGCCGCTCGCATGAAGACGCTCGCCGAGCGGCTCAAACTCTCGACCGCCGAAGCGGATCGCCTGCGCCACTGGGCGCTCGCCACCGCCGTCGAGCCGAAGACGACCGAGGGCGAACTGGCAAAAAGGCTCTATCGCGGCGACCGGCAGGGGTTTGTCGACCGTCTGCGGCTGTCGCTTGCGGCAGCCAGGATGCGCGCCGTCGAGGACAATGAGGCGCTGCTCGAAGCCGGTGGCTTTTCGCGCCTGCTTGGCTTCGCCACCAAATGGGAAAAGCCGTTGTTTCCGCTGAAAGGTGCCGATCTGACGGCGCTCGGCGCAACTCCAGGCCCGAAACTCGGCGAAATCCTGAGGAATCTCGAAGCGGAATGGGTCGAAGCCGGGTTTGCCCCTGATCGCGACGCGCTCCTCAAGCGCGCCGCCGAAGCCTTGCAGGCCGGGTAGATCAGGCCGCGTCGCGGGTCTTTTCGATGCGCGAACGGATCGCCTCGATCATCGTCTCGCGGATGACCGTCTCGCCATGTGTCTCGCGCATGTGCTCGACGGCACGGCGCATGACCTCGGCTTCCTCGTCGGCACGTGTGTGCCAGTCACAGCCGGGCACGAGCGACCCGCAGTGAAATTCCTTCATGAGATTTCTCCTTTTCCTCCGTGGAGCCTGGTCGAGGCTCCGGCACTTTTTTTGGCTCATGTCCGGTTCCAGGGTTGAAACCGCGGACCGCGAACGGGTGAGAAGCATAACACAGATGGGGTGGTATTGGTTGCCGTCAACGGCAAAAGGGCGGAGCAGCATCGCTCCGCCCTCTAAACACTACCCCGAAACAGGGCCAGACATCGTCTCGTCCCGTTTTGGCGGGCAGGCCTTCACTTGGCGATCTTGACAGCCTCGGCAATCTTTTTCTTGCCGCTCATGTCCCATGAGACACGGACCTTTTCACCGACCTGCAGGCCAGGATCCTTGAAGGTCTTGGGAAGCGTAAAAGACGATCCATCGTCGAGGACCAGGCTCATGGCCGTGGTGTCAAAGGTCTTGATCGTCCCGGTGGTGTGCTTGACGGCGGCGAACGCCACCGAACCGGAAGCGAGAAGGGCAGCGGCGGTCGCTGAAACAATGATCTTGCGCATTGCGAAGTACTCCTGGAAAGGCGGGTATCTTTTTGACGAAGATGTCCCGCGTCGTCTTGGGCCGTCCGGTCGCGTCGGGTCGCGGCTCGCTTTGTCTTGACGCAATTCCGGTCGGAAAGCCGTTTCGCACTTTCCTGAAATTGCGCGCAGGCGAACCGCCGGCGCTTCCCGACCCCGCGCCACAAATAGACCAGTCTTTTCAAGAGCCTATTAGACGAAAAAGAAATTTTTCGCCGCACCGTGTGCCACATTCCATGCCCATTTCGAGCGAATGGGACATCAATGCGGCTCACGCCGGGCTCACCATTTTGTTACGGCCAGCGGACCTCGGGCGGCAGGCTGGAGAGGATGGCGGCGACATTGCCGCCGGTCTTCAGTCCGAATATGGTGCCGCGATCGTGAAGCAGATTGAATTCGACGTAGCGGCCGCGGCGGATGAGCTGTTCGTCACGGTCGCCATCGGTCCAGTTCTCGTTGAAGTTGGCGCGCACAAGGTGGCCGTAGACGACGAGAAAAGCGCGGCCGACATCCTGGACGAAGTTGAAATCGGCATTCCAGCCGCCCTTGTCCTCACCCGAATGCAGCCAGTCGAAGAAGATGCCGCCGGTGCCGCGCGGCTCGTTGCGGTGCGACAGATAGAAGTACTCGTCGCACCAGGCCTTGAATTTTGGGTAATCGGCCACCGCGACATTCTTCTCGCAAGCGAATTGCATGGCGCGGTGGAAGGCGACCGTGTCGGGGTCGTCCTGGGTGCGGCGGCGATCGAGCACCGGTGTCAGATCGGCACCGCCGCCGAACCATTGGCTGGATGTGACCACCATGCGCGTGTTCATGTGCACGGCCGGAACGTTGGGATTCCATGGGTGCGCGATCAGCGAAATGCCGGATGCCCAGAAGCGCGGGTCTTCCTCGGCACCGGGCATCTGCTTCCTGAATTCGGGTGAGAACTCGCCATGGACGGTCGATGTGTGGACGCCGACCTTTTCGAAGACGCGACCGTGCATCATCGACATGGTGCCGCCGCCGCCGCGCCCCTCGTCACGTTCCCATGGCGTCTTTTCGAAGCGGCCGGGCGACCACGAGGCCAGCGGCCCGCCAAGATCCTGCTCGATCTGCTCGAAGGTGGCGCAGATGCGTTCGCGCAGCGCCTCGAACCAGAGGCGCGCCTTCATCTTCTTCTGTTCGATGTCGGCGGGCAGGCCCGCCGGTATTTCTGGTCGTTCCAAATGCCGTCTCCGGTTGGGGCGGCGAGTCCCACAAATGACTCGTCTTTTGCCGGCGCGATCCCTAATCTCTTAGGGGACAGGGTCAAGTGTCATTACGGTGCAAGGAGTTGTTTCGTGCGCACCCCGGCAAGACCGCCGCTGGATGGCCTAAAGAAAAGGCTCGACCAAAGCCGTGCCGAGCGCGTGCGTATGCCGCGCGACGGTTTCCTGCGCGAGACCTTCGTGCTGCCACGCTCCGATGCCCGGCTCAAGGCCAAGGAATGGTTCGAGCGCTTTCCCAAGCAGGCCTACTGGACCGAGATCGAAAGCTGGTTCGAGCGGCCGGGCGACCTGATCGAGTTCACCATCAGGCGGTTGCCTGCGGCCGACTAGGATTTCCTCGCCCCGTTTACGGGGAGAGGGTGCCGGCAGGCAGGTTGATGCCGGCAGGCAGGTTGAGGAGCGGCACGAATCTCTCAATGCTGGCGCCGCCCCTCATCTGCCTTCACTGCGTTCAGGCACCTTCTCCCCGTGAACGGGGAGAAGGAAGAGCGACCAGCCTCCTTGCCCCCGTTCCCTCGCGTGCCAGCCGGTCACCCTTGTTGCGCAGCGGGCATTTGTCGATCGACATGCAGCCGCAGCCGATGCAGTCGGTCAGCCCGTCGCGCAGTTTCTTCAACTGGGCGATCTTGTGATCGAGCCCGTCGCGCCAGGCGGTCGACAAAAGGTTCCAGTCGTCGCGCGTCGGCGTGCGGCTTTCGGGCAGTGATTCAAGTGCGGCACCGATTTCGGCCAGCGAGATGCCGACCTCCTGTGCAACCTTGATGATCGCCACGCGCCGCAGCACGTCGCGGCCGTAGCGGCGCTGGTTGCCCGACGTGCGGTGGCTGCGGATCAAGCCGCGGGCCTCGTAGAAATGCAGCGCCGACACCGCCACCCCGCTGCGCATGGCCACCTGGCCAACCGTTAATTCCGTTACAGGCGCCATGTCTGATTTTCCGCCCCGATTTTTCTGCTTGACCTCAAGGTAAGTTGAGCTTGTAGCGAAGAAACCCTGGATGTGCAAACGAAGGAGAAGGCGATGTGCGCCTGGGTCAAGATGTCGGGAGACGGAGTGCCGTTATCCGAGTTGCCGGATGGCTTCGCCCACCACCATGGCGACGGAGAGCGCCACGTTGATGCTGCGCGCCGTACCCTGCATGGGGATGGTCAGGCGCGCATCCGCCGCCTGATGGACAGGATCCGGCACGCCTGCGGATTCGCGGCCGAACAGGAGGACGTCACCGTCCGCGAAGCTGAAGCTGGTGTAGGCCGTCGTGGCTTTGGTCGACAGCAGCACCAGCCGGTGCGAATCAGCCTTGCGCCATTCCTCGAAGGCGTGCCAGTCGACATGCCGGGTCAGGGCAGCCATTTCGAGGTAGTCCATGCCGGCTCGCTTGAGCGCTTTGTCGGAGAGCGGAAATCCGGCCGGTTCGATGATGTCGACGCCAAGTCCAAGGCACGCGGCGAAGCGCAGGATTGTTCCGGTGTTGCCGGCAATGTCAGGCTGGTAGAGCGCGATGCGGAGACGACGGTTCATTTCCGCGTCCTTTTAATAAGTGGCGGATCGGCCACAGCGGCTTGGCGGTTTTGGAAATTGCTGGACCTGCGGGTGGCCATTTTCTGCGAAGTCGGGTATACAACCAGCATTGTCAACCCGAACCGATGGAGGGGTAATTCATGATGACCATGCACATCCAGCGCCCCTCTCGTGGGCTTACCTGGCTGCCGGCGGTTTCGGTACGACGATTCTCCTGACTCTCTAAGACTTGATCGCACCGATTCCCGCCGAAACGATTTTTCGGCTCTCGAAGGAATCCTGCGATGTTTTTCAAAAAGTCAAAAGGGCTGAACGCCCCGACTGAAGCTGTCCGGACCGACACTCGTCATGTCCGGACCGATGTAATGCGTGTCTCCGGGCGAATGCCGGCGGACGATATTGCTTCGCCTTTTTATCTCGATTTTCACACGGAGGACGGACCGATGTTCGATCCCTACAGAATACCGGGCTCGAGGAGCCTGCATATCCACCGACTGCCGACCTGGGCGCTGCTGATCGGCGACACCTATTCGTCGGCGGTTCACGCCGAGGTTCGCCGCCGGCCGCATCGCGGCATGCTGCCGGATGTCGATTTTTCGCGCGCGGTTCCCGATCCCGGGCGGCCGTCGCTGGTGCGCCGGATCATCCGGCTGATCCGGCCTGGCGCGAAAAACCGGGCTGGCGGCATCGTGTCGTCAGGATCGTCTGGCGCAGCTGTCGGCGAAAAGCCCGCGAGCCCCTATATTGCGCGAAGCATTGCCGACGGTCCGGGTGATTCCGGACCGTCGGCACTCGACGCCATGGGTTCCGGGGACTTCGTACTCTCACGTGCCGCGTAAGCGGCAAACACATTTCACAGGCATGACCTATGGTGTTGTTTAGCTGGTTTGAAAAAAGGCTCGATCCGTTCCCCGCGGCGGAACCGGTCGAGCCGCCCAAGACGCTGGTTGCCTTCTGCGTGCATTATACGCGCGGCGCCTGGCCCTATATCCTTTTCGACGCAGTGCTGGTGACGGCCATCGCGATCGCGGAAGTGTGGATGTTCGGCTTCCTCGGCCGCATCGTCGACTGGCTGTCGGGGCAGAATCGCGAAACCTTCCTGCAGACGGAAGCCTGGAAACTTGCCGGCATGGCCTTCATCGTGCTGTTCGCACTGCCGGGCACCGTATGGCTGCATTCGCTCCTCAACCAGCAAACGCTGATGGGCAACTATCCCATGCGCATCCGCTGGCAGGTGCACCGCTATCTGCTCAAGCAGTCGATGAGTTTCTACCAGGACGAGTTCGCCGGCCGCATCGCGACCAAGCTGATGCAGACGGCTCTCGCCGTGCGCGAATGCGTCATCAAGGTGATCGACGTCCTTAATTACGTTATCGTCTACTTCCTCGGCATGCTGCTCATCGTCGGCTCGGCTGACTGGCGGCTGGCCGCGCCGCTCGGCGTCTGGCTGGTCGGCTATATCCTTTTGCTGCGGTTTTTCATTCCCCGGCTGGGCAAGGTCGGCGAGGAACAGGCCAATGCGCGCTCGATCATGACGGGCCGGGTCGTCGACAGCTACTCAAACATCCAGACGGTCAAGCTGTTCAGCCATGCACGCCGCGAAGCGTCATTCGCCAAAGACGGTATGTCCGGCTTTCTAGAAACGGTCTACCGGTCGATGCGCCTGGTGACAGTGCTTTTCGGCTCGCTCTACATACTGAACGCGCTGCTCTTGTTCTCGGTGACCGCGATGGCGCTGTGGCTGTGGCTGGGGCAAGCAGTGACGATCGGCGCGGTCGCCGTGGTCATCGGCCTTGTGCTCAGGTTGTGGGGCATGTCGCAATGGATCATGTGGGAAATGTCGGGCCTGTTCGAGAACATCGGCACGGTGCAGGACGGTATCGCCTCGATCTCGCTGCCGCGCCTTGTCGAGGACAGGCCGGACGCGAGGGAGATCAGCGTCTCCAGGGGTGAGATCCGCTTCGAGGACATCCGCTTCCACTACGGCAAGCAGAAGGGTGTGATCGAGGGCCTGTCGCTGGCGGTGAAGCCGGGCGAGAAGGTCGGCATCGTCGGCCGTTCCGGCGCCGGCAAGTCGACGCTGGTCAACCTGTTGCTGCGCTTCTACGACCTCGAAGCCGGGCAGATATTGGTCGATGGCCAGGAAATCGCCGCTGTGAAGCAGGATTCGCTTCGTGCGCAGATCGGCATGGTCACGCAGGACACCTCGCTGCTGCATCGTTCGGTGCGCGAGAACATCCTTTATGGCCGGCCAGATGCAACCGACGAGATGCTTGTCGAGGCGGCGCGGCGCGCCGAGGCGCTGGACTTCATATCAGGGCTTTCGGATGCCAGCGGCCGCAAGGGCTTCGACGCCCATGTCGGTGACCGCGGCGTCAAATTGTCCGGTGGCCAGCGGCAACGCGTCGCCATTGCTCGCGTTATGTTGAAGGACGCACCTATACTTATCCTTGACGAAGCGACCTCGGCGCTTGATTCCGAAGCCGAGGCGGCGATCCAGGAGAATCTCTACAAGCTCATGCAAGGCAAGACCGTCATCGCCATCGCGCACCGGCTGTCGACCATCGCGGCGATGGACAGGCTGGTGGTGATGGACAAGGGCCGTGTCATCGAGGAAGGTTCGCACGAAGAACTCGTCGCCAAGGGCGGGCTCTACGCGCAGCTCTGGCAGCGCCAGTCGGGCGGGTTCCTGCTTGAGGACGGTCCCGCCGACGCCGCCAACGACGCACTTGCAAAGAGGCAAGCCGCAGAATGATGGCCGCCGCATGATGACAGCCGTCTATCGCTGGTTCGAGAACTGGGTCTATCCGTTCAGGGAGCCGGCGAATCTTCGGCCACCGATCAGTGTCGGCGGCTTTCTCTGGCACTATGTCGGCCAGGCGAAGTTCGCCTTCTTCGCCATGCTGGTCATCGGCGGCATCGCGCCGCTGGTCGAGGCCGGCCTGTTCTACTTCGTCGGGCGGCTGGTCGATATTCTCGACCAGCTTCCCGCCGAGCGCAGCTGGCACGCACTGTGGGCCGCCGCCGGCCCTGAACTGGTTTTCATGGCCGTGGTGGTGCTGGTCATCCGCACCGTCGTCGTCGGCTTGTCGGCGCTGGTCGACGAACAGACGATCACGCCGGGCTTCTACAATCTGGTGCGCTGGCAGGCGCACCGGCATGTCTCGCGCCAGTCCTACGCCTTTTTCCAGAACGATTTCGCCGGCCGCATCGCGACGAAGGTCTGGCAGGCGGGCCAGGCGACCGGCGACTTGATGGAAAGCTTCATAGAGGTCGTCTGGTTTATGATCGTCTACACGGTGACGACGCTGGCGCTGGTCGCAGGCCTCGATCTCAGGCTGGCGGTTCTGGTGGTGATCTGGATTTCCGCCTTCGGCTGGCTGGCCAAGCTCTATTTGCCGGCAATCCGCAAGCATGCCGAGGAAACAGCCGAGGCCGGCTCGATGATCACCGGCCGCATCGTCGATTCCTATTCCAACGTGCAGACGCTGAAACTGTTCTCGGCCGATGGCGACGACCGCTACATCAGGAACGGTTTCGACATCTATCTCGACGCATTGCGCCCGTTCACCCGCCGGCTGACCGGCGTGCGCATGGCGCTGACCACGCTGTCGGGCATCATGATCACGGCGATCGGCTGCTTTGCCGTCTATCTCTGGGTCGAGGGCTCGATCACCGTCGGCGCGGTCGCCTTCACCCTGTCGCTGGTGCTGCGGCTCAACATGCTGCTCGGCCGGCTGATGATGCAGCTCAACAGCATCTTGCGAAACCTCGGCGTGCTGGAGAATTCCAAGGCGCTGATCTCGCAGCCGCTCGGCCTCACCGATGCGCCCGACGCCAAGGAACTCGTCGTTGCGGGTGGCCGTATCGCGGTGAAGAACGTCGAGTTCCACTACGGCAAAGGTTTCGGCGTGCTGAACGGCATCGACCTTGTCGTCAGGCCAGGCGAGAAGGTAGGGCTGGTCGGACCGTCCGGCGCCGGCAAGACGACCCTCGCCAATCTGATCCTGCGCCTCTACGATCTCGAGAGCGGGTCGATCACCATCGATGGCCAGGATGTCGCCAAAGTTACGCAGAATTCGCTGCGCGCCAATATCGGCGTCGTCAGCCAGGACACGGCGCTGTTCCACCGTTCGCTGCGCGACAACATCAAGCTCGGCATGCCTGACGCGACCGATGCGGAGGTGATCGCGGCGGCGAAAAAGGCTGAGGCGCACGAGTTCATCCTGACCTTGCGCGACAACAGGGACCGCGCCGGCTACGAGGCGTTTGTCGGCGAGCGCGGCGTCAAGCTGTCGGGAGGCCAGCGCCAGCGCGTGGCGATCGCCCGCGTCTTCCTCAAGGATGCGCCGATCCTGATTCTCGATGAGGCGACCTCGGCACTCGATTCCGACATCGAGGCGGCGATCCAGGAGAATCTGACACGGCTGATGGAAAACAAGACGGTCATCGCCATCGCCCACCGGCTGTCGACGATCGCAGCACTCGATCGTCTGGTGGTGCTCGACGGCGGCCGCATTGTCGAGCAAGGCACGCATGACCAATTGGTGGCGCTCGACGGGCTCTATGCGCGGCTGTGGAAGCGGCAGTCCGGCGGTTTTCTCTATCACGAGGACAGCGTGCTCGAAGAGACGCGCCCGGCGGAGTAGCTCCATGGGTGGATCGACAGGCGCCATCCCAGAGGTCGGCTACGTGCTCAACCGGCTCCGGCCGACCATGCCGGCCTTCGACACGCTGAAGGAAGAGAGCCGGCTGGAAGGCTACTGGATGCTGGTACGCCTTGCGGATGGCTGGGCAAGTGGCCGCAACAAGTTCCTGAAACGGGGGGAGGCGCTGTACGGAGCATGGTGTGGAAGGGAACTCGCCGGCGTGTGCGGGTTGAACATCGATCCCTATTTCGAGGGCAGGGGCCACGGCCGGGTCCGGCACCTGTTTGTGAGCGCGCGCCACCGTCGCGCCGGCCTTGGCCGGATTCTGGCCGAAACCGTTGTCGACAGGGCACGTCACCATTTCGCCATGCTGAACACCCGCGCGCCGCAAGAAGCCTTCGGTTTCTATGAACGGCTTGGCTTTCAGCGCGTAGCAGGCGAAGAGTTCGTCACACACCGCATGGTTTTCGGGAAAGGAGGCTGAAATGTCCTTGCGTCCGCCATCTCATCTTGCCGGCGCCTCGGCCGCCGAAGCCGCCTTCGACGCGCTCGGCCATGAAATATTGGCGGAAAAGGCGGCAGCACTCGGCCGCGCCGGCCAGCGGGTAGAGGAAACGCTGGCCAGGCTGCGCGACAATGCCGACGAGCAACTGCGCCCCCTTCTGCTCAAGGATGCCGCCGAGGCGGTGCATGGCTATTTCATCCAGCGCGAGCTGTGCGGCTTGCGCAAGCACGATGCCGTCATTCGTGAATACAACATCCCGAAAGCGGTGCTGGCCAGGCTCGGCGCGAAATAGGGATCACTCCAGCCATTCGGTGATGAAGCTGCCATTCTCGTGGATGTCGGTCGTTTCCAGTGGGCCTGGGCCGAGATTGGTGAATTTGTGCGGCGTATTGGGTGGCACGATCAGGATCTGGCCGGCGGATGCCTCGATTTCCTGGTCGCCGACAGTGAACAGGCCGGTGCCCTGGCGGATGATGAAGATCTCCGCGTAGGGATGTGTGTGCAGGCGCGGGCCGCCGCCGACATCAGGTAGATAGTTGAAGATCAGGCAGGAGTTGGAGCCGTAGGCGCCACATTGCAACTCGCCCTTCCAATGGTCGGAGCGAACGGCCCAGGTGTCGCGGTCTATGACGTGTGCCATGATGACAAGGATAGGCCCGGCTGGGGCCTTGTGTCGAGCCGAACAAGGGCGTCGGATTTGCGGGTGTTTCCCGGTTGTTTAGTGATGGTTGGCGGCTATCCGGCGTCGTGTTGACCGGCGGCGGATTTTGTCCCCGCGACAATCTGCCCTTGTGCCTTCACCCGTCTGGACAAAAACGGGCTTCACGCATAAACCGAAGTCCAAATGCCGGAGGAATTCGCAAGCCTGTTCGCCATGCGCTGTCGGGTTGGCGTAATTGAGCGGGGAACAAGGCTCAACCACCGGCACGGAAGAGGCGAAAGGATCAGGCACCCGTGAGCGCAACCGACACCCAGGATCCCAACCGTCGTGATTTTCTCTACGTCGCCACCGGCATGGCCGCAGTGGTCGGCGCGGGTGCTTTCGCGTGGCCGTTCATCGACCAGATGCGCCCTGACGCCTCGACGCTGGCGCTCGCCTCGGTCGAAGTCGACGTCGCCTCGCTGACGCCGGGCATGTCGCTGATCGTCAAATGGCGCGGCAAGCCGGTCGTGGTCCGCAACCGCACCGAACAGGAAATGAAGGACGGCGAGGCGGTCAAGCTGGCCGATCTCAAGGATCCGATCGCCCGCAACGCCAATCTCCCGGCCGACGCACCGGCGACCGACGCCAATCGCACCACGCCCGGCAAGGAAGCCTGGATGGTGATGGTTCAGGTCTGCACGCATCTCGGCTGCATTCCGCTTGGCCAGGAAGGCGATTTCGGCGGCTGGTTCTGCCCGTGCCACGGTTCGCAATACGACACCGCCGGCCGCATCCGCAAAGGCCCGGCGCCGGAGAACATGGCGGTTCCGGTATTCAAGTTCATTTCCGATACCAAGATCCTTATCGGTTGAGGCAGGGGGATATTTCGATGAGCGAGGGACACTCGACCTATACGCCCAAAACCGGTCTCGGACGCTGGTTCGACGCCCGCATGCCGCTGCCGCGGCTGGTCTATGACAGCTTCGTTGCCTATCCGGTGCCGCGCAACCTCAACTATGCATGGACCTTTGGCGGCATCCTGTCGATCATGCTGGTGGCGCAGATCCTGACCGGCATCGTGCTGGCCATGCATTACACGGCCGACACCAATCTGGCCTTCGGCTCGGTCGAGAAGATCATGCGCGACGTGAATTCGGGCTGGCTGCTGCGCTACATGCATTCGAACGGCGCCTCGTTCTTCTTCGTCGCCGTCTACATCCACATCTTCCGTGGCCTCTATTACGGCTCCTACAAGGCGCCGCGCGAACTGCTGTGGATCCTCGGCTGCATCATCTATCTCCTGATGATGGCGACCGGCTTCATGGGCTACGTGCTGCCGTGGGGCCAGATGAGCTTCTGGGGCGCCACCGTCATCACCGGCTTCTTCAGCGCCATTCCGCTGGTCGGCGACTGGATCCAGCAGCTGCTGCTCGGCGGCTTTGCCGTCGACAACCCGACGCTGAACCGTTTCTTTGCGCTGCACTATCTGTTGCCGTTCATGATCGCAGGCGTCGTCGTTTTGCACATCTGGGCGCTGCATGTCGTCGGCCAGTCGAACCCGACGGGCATCGAGGTCAAGTCGAAGACCGACACCGTGGCCTTCACCCCCTACGCGACCATCAAGGACGCGTTCGGCATGATCGTGTTCCTGTTCTTCTTCGCCTATTTCGTCTTCTACCTGCCGAACTATCTCGGTCATCCCGACAACTACATCGTCGCCAACCCGCTGAAGACGCCGGCCCACATCGTGCCCGAATGGTACTTCCTGCCGTTCTACGCGATCCTGCGCGCCATCACCTTCAATGTCGGGCCGATCAACTCCAAGCTCGGCGGCGTGCTATGCATGTTCGGCGCCATCGTCATGTTGTTCCTGGTGCCTTGGCTCGACACTTCGAAGGTGCGCTCGGCTGTTTACCGGCCCTGGTACAAGCTGTTCTTCTGGCTGTTCGTGGCCGATGCCATCCTGCTTGGCTGGCTGGGCTCGCAGCCGGCGGAAGGCAGCTATGTGTTCATGGCGCAGATGGCGACATTGTTCTACTTCGCCTTCTTCCTGATCGCGCTGCCGGTGCTCGGCCTGATTGAGACGCCGCGACGGCTGCCGAACTCGATCACCGAGGCGGTGCTTGAGAAGAACAAGGGCGGCAGCGGACATCCGGCGGGCGCTACGGCGGCTCCGGAAACCAAAGGCTGAGCGGGTAGAGAATCTAAGGGGATTTGGCATGAAAAAGATTCTCACCTCGCTGGCGCTGATCGGCCTTGTGGCCGTCGCCGCTGGGGCCGCGGGCACTCGGGCGATCGCCGCCGAAGAGGCACACAATGTGGCCAATCCGACGCATTTCCCGATCGACGAGCCGAAGGAAATGGACTGGAGTTTCACCGGCCCATTCGGCACCTATGACAAGGCGCAGCTGCAGCGCGGCCTCAAGGTCTACAAGGAAGTCTGCTCGGCCTGCCATTCGATGAACCTGGTGGCGTTCCGCACGCTGTCGGACCTCGGCTATTCCGATGCGCAGATCAAGACGCTGTCGGCCGAGTACACCATCCACGACGGTCCCAACGATGCCGGCGACATGTTCGACCGTCCGGGCAAGCCGTCCGACCACTTCCCGCCGCCCTTCGCCAATGAGGAAGCCGCCGCTGCCTCCAATGGCGGTGCTGCTCCGCCAGACATGTCCCTGCTGGCCAAGGCTCGCGGTGTCGAACGCGGTTTTCCGCAGTTCGTCTTCGATATCTTTACCCAGTACGACGCGGGCGGCCCCGACTATATCCACTCGCTGCTGACCGGCTACGACCAGACGCCGCCGGCCGGCATGGTCATCCCGGAAGGCACCCACTACAATCCGTACTTCATGTCCGGCGTGTCGCTGAAGATGCCCAAGCCGCTCTCCGACGGCCAGGTGACCTATGATGACGGTGCGCCGCAGACCATCGACCAGTATTCCCGCGACGTCTCCGCCTTCCTGGCATGGGCGGCCGAGCCGCATATGGAAGACCGCAAGAAGACCGGTTTTCGCGTTCTGGTGTTCTTGCTTTTGTTCGGCGCGCTGGTCTATCTCACCAAGCGCAAGGTGTGGGAAGGCGTGGCGCATTAAGCCACACGATCAAGTGATCACGAAGGGCGCCGAGAGGCGCCCTTTTGCATTTCCAGAAGCCGGCCATGTCACATGGCCGTCACCGCATCCGGCGATCCTGTGCTGCTCTCATCAAAGGATCGCACCCATGAAAAGATACGCATCGCTCGCGGCAGGCCTGTTGCTGCTCATCGTCGGCTCGGCCGCGCAAGCGGAGGACGCCCAGCCTTTCGTCACCAACAAGGATGTCGACCTGACGATGATCCTGCCGCCGCCGCCGGCAAACGATTCCGCGCAGACCAAGGCCGAACTCGGCGAGGTGCTGATGCTGCAGGTGACACGCACGCCCGAGATGGTGGCCAGCGCCGTCGCCGATGCCGACGAGAATGTCTGGCGCTTCGCCAATGTCATGGGGCCGAAATTCAACAAGGAAACGCTGCCCAAATTCAGCGCCTTCTTCGACCGCGTCGTGGCCACCGAAGGCGCCGTCGTCGATCCGGCCAAGGATATCTGGAAGCGCCCGCGTCCGCACCAGCTCAGCGACCTCATCAAGCCGGCGGTCAAGTTGTCGAGCTCCGGTTCCTGGCCGTCCGGCCACGCCACCGTCGGCACCATGATGGGCATTATCCTGTCCGATATGGTTCCTGAAAAGCGCGCAGAGATCATGGCGCGTGCGGCCGAATACGCCCACAACCGCGAGGTCGGCGGCATCCACTATGCGTCCGACGTCGAGATGGGCAGGATTTCCGGCAGCGTCATCGCCGCGGTCCTGCTCAACCGGGACGACTTCAAGGCCGAGTATGAAGTGGCCAGGGCCGAGCTTCGTTCGGATCTCGGCATGTAATCTTCGTCAATCGGATTAGACCAGAAAGGGGCGCTTCGGCGTCCCTTTTTTTGCTCATGGCCATGTCCGGAGGGCAGCTCGAAAAATAGTCCGTTGGCACGCCGACAACAGGTTGATATTCGATGCATCGAACGGTGGCGAGAAACTTGTCCCGCCATGGCCTTTGGAATTCGATGATGCGGCTCAGCGACTGTCACAACTTTTCCGATTACCGCCGCATGGCGCAGCAGCGGCTGCCGGGGCCGATCTTCAACTACATCGACGGCGCGGCCGACGACGAGGTCACCTATCGCCGCAACACCGAAAGCTTCGAGACCTGCGATCTGGTTCCCAACGTGCTGCGCGGGGTGAGCGAGGTCGACATGTCGGTGACGGTCATGGGCCAGAAGCTGGCGATGCCGTTCTATTGCTCGCCGACCGCCTTGCAGCGCCTGTTCCATCACCAGGGCGAGCGCGCGGTCGCCAAGGCCGCCGCCAAATACGGCACGATGTTCGGCGTGTCGTCGCTGGGCACCGTCAGCCTCGAGGAGGCGCGCAGCATCAGCAGCGGCCCGCAGGTCTACCAGTTCTATTTCCACCGGGATCGCGGTCTTAACCGGGCGATGATGCAGCGGGCAAAGGCGGTCGGGGTCGAGGTGATGATGCTGACCGTCGACAGCATCACCGGGGGAAACCGCGAGCGCGACAAACGAACCGGCTTTGCCATTCCCTTCAAGCTCAACCTTACCGGAATGGCGCAGTTCGCGCTCAAGCCGGCCTGGGCGATCAACTATTTCATCCATGAGGACTTCAAGCTGCCGCAGCTCGACGAGCATGTCGACATGGGCGGCGGCACGATGTCGATCAGCCGTTACTTCACCGAGATGCTCGATCCGTCGATGACATGGGACGACGTCGCCGATATGGTCAAGCTCTGGTCGGGTCCGTTCTGCCTCAAGGGCGTCATGTCGGTGGAGGATGCCAAACGCGCTGTCGACATCGGCTGCAGCGGCATCGTGCTGTCGAACCATGGCGGGCGGCAGTTGGATGGCTCACGGGCGGCGTTCGACCAGCTTGCCGAGATCGTCGATGCCGTTGGCGACAGGATCGACGTCATCATGGATGGCGGCGTGCAGCGCGGCACACACGTGCTGAAAGCGCTGTCGCTCGGCGCCAAGGCCGTCGGCGTCGGACGCTACTATCTGTTTCCGCTCGCGGCGGCCGGCCAGCCCGGCGTGGAACGGGCGCTCGAACAGATGCGGGTCGAGATCGAACGCGGCATGAAGCTGATGGGCTGCAGCTCTATCGAACAATTGTCGCGCAACAATCTCCGTTTCAGGTAATCTCGACCCATGAAATCCTCGCTCGAAGACACGCTGCTTGCCGCGATCCGCACCATTCCGGACTATCCCAAGCCCGGCATCCTGTTTCGCGACATCACCACGCTGCTTGGCAATGCGCGCGCCTTCCGCCGCGCCATCGACGAACTGGTGCATCCCTATGCCGGCCAGAAGATCGACAAGATCGCCGGCATCGAGGCGCGCGGCTTTATCCTTGGCGGCGCCGTCGCCCATCAGCTCTCGGCCGGTTTCGTGCCGATCCGCAAGAAGGGCAAGCTGCCCTACGAGACGGTGCGCGTCGCCTACAGCCTGGAATACGGGCTGGACGAAATGGAGATGCACAAGGACGGTGTTGCTCCGGGCGAGAAAGTGATCCTGGTCGACGATCTGATCGCCACCGGCGGCACGGCTGAAGCGGCGGTCAAGCTGCTGCGCCAGATAGGTGCCGACATCCTCGCCGCCTGTTTCGTCATCGACCTGCCGGACCTCGGCGGCCGTGCCAAGCTGGAGGCGCTTGGCGTGCCGGTGCGGACGCTGATTGGGTTCGAGGGGCATTGAGTGTTCTTCCCTTCTCCCACATGGGAGAAGAAAGAAGCGCCGCCTCTACTCGGTCTTCACCAGCACGGCGCTTTCGAACTCGAGCACTTTGTCGCCGGTCGAATCGAAAGCTTCCGAACGCAGCGCCAGCAGCCGCCAGCCGGGGCGTGAGGCAATCGGGCGGTGCGACAGCGCGGTGCGCGTAAAGGTGATGGTTTGCCCGGCATAGACCGGCTTCAGCCATTTCAGGTTCTTGAAGCCAGGCGAGGGGCCGAATTCCGGCACCGGACCGGGGCCGCTCCACGCAGCGATCTCGGCGTCCATGCGGTTTTCGAGATTGAGTTTCATCCAGGTGGCGGCGGTGTGCCAGCCGGATGCGCAGAGCCCGCCGAGCACGCTTTTCTTCGCGGCCTCCTCGTCGGTATGGAAGATCTGCGGGTCGTATTTGCGGGCGAAGGCCTTGATCGCCTCGGGCTCGAATGTGTGCGAGCCGAGCGTCACCGTGGTGCCGATACGAAAGAACTCGTCCAGTGTCATGCTTGGCTCCCCGCGGCATCGCGCGTGAGGAACATGGCGGAGTTCTCGAGCTCGAAGACGCTTTCGCCGCGCTGGTTGAACAGTTCGCTGCGCATTGTAACGAAGCCGAGTTGCGGCTTCGATTTGGACAGGCGCTTGGCAACGACCACCAGGGTGCCGGTCAGTTGATCGCCGGCCAGGACCGGCTTCTTCCATTTGACCTGATCGACGCCGGGCGCGCCCTGGCAGGTCGAGTCCAACAGGAAGGCATCGCACAGCATGCGCATGAACATGGCGCAGGTGTGCCAGCCCGACGCCGCCAGCCCACCGAGGATGCTGGCCTTGCCGGCTTCCTCGTCGAGATGCATCGGCTGCGGGTCGAATTCTCCGGCGAATTCGACGATCTCGGCGGCACTCACGAGCTTCGAGCCGAGGTCGATCGATGCACCCTCGATGAAGTCCTCATAGGCCCATGTTTTTATCTCTGCGGTCATGGTCTGGAATCCGGCTTGTCGACCCACGATCCTCAGGATCGGGGTTTCCGGATGCAGGCCGGCGTTCATTTGGTCAAGCGATTTCTACTGCGCCAGCCTGTGGCAGCCGATCGACAGGCCCACTCAGAGCCAGCCGCGGCGGCGGAAATACCAGAAGGGCAGGATCGCCGACAGCACCATCATGGCGATGGCGAAGGGATAGCCAAGTTCCCATTTCAACTCGGGGATGACGTCGAAATTCATGCCGTAGATCGAGGCGACCAAAGTCGGCGGCAGGAAGATGACGGCGGCGACCGAAAAGATCTTGATGATGGCGTTCTGCTCGATCGAGATCATGCCGAGCGTCGCGTCGAGCAGGAAGGAGATCTTCTGCGACAGGAAGGTGGCGTGGTCGGCGAGTGACAGCACGTCGCGAGACAGCGTCTTGATGCGCGCCTTGGTGTCCTTGCTCATCTTGGTGCGGGTCGAGGCATGGGCGAAAAAGCCCGCCAGGCGCTGCAGCGAGATCAGGCTGTCGCGGATCGAAGACGCGATGTCCTCCTTGCGGCCGATGGCTTTCAACAATTCCTGGAAGTCGCGATTGCGCTTGGAAACCTTAGTCGATCGCGCCTCGAAGATATCGCGCGAGATCGCCTCGATGTCACGGCCGGCACGCTCCAGAATGTCGGCGAGACGGTCGACGATCGCCTCCAGCAAGCCGATCAGGATGGTGTCGCCGCTGGTGCAGCCGGTCGCCACCTTCTCGGCGCGCTGCGGAAAGGTCTTGAAGGCCTTCGGCTCGTGGTAGCGCACAGTGATCAACCTTGTGCCGGCGAGCACGAAGGTGACCGGCGACATCAAGGGATCGTCGACCTCGGTCTGGGCGGGCAGGGTTGCGGTCATGAAGTAGGCGCCGTCCTCGACATAGAGGCGGCTCGAAATCTCGATCTCCTCCATCTCCTCGCGTGTCGGAATGGCCACGCCGAGCCAGCTCTCGATCGTCGCTTCCTCTTCCTTTGTCGGGTTGAACAGGTCCGCCCAGACGATGGTCTCGCTGTTTGCCAGGAGATCGTCGACGAGGCGCAGGCGATCATTGTCCACGACGAAGGCCTTGATCATCGCCTGATATCCCTTGCTGGGGCCAAAGGGTGTGTTCGGATTGACGCGTCGTGTTGGATTGCACGGTTCCCGGCGCCAGCGCCGACCGTGCGTCTGCCGCTTAGACCTGTGACGTGACAAAATCAAGACAAGCCCGAATCGGGCCGGGGGACGGCCCTCGCGGCTCGGAAGCCGCGTCAGCGGATCGATCTAAAGACTGGCTAGAGTGACCTCCAAGTCCTCGTATGCGCCGACGAGGGCATCCGCGCCATGTCGCAACAGAGCATCGCCATGAGTGCCGGTGCAATGACTGCCAGCGGTAAATCCGATCACGCGCATACCTGCTGCCTTGCCCGCCAGGACGCCATTCACGCTGTCCTCGACCACGATGCACTCCTTTGCATGAACACCGATCGTGTCCGCCGCATGCAAGAACAGGTCTGGTTCCGGCTTTCCATTGACGACCATGTCCGATGAAAAAATATTAGGATCGAAAAGGTCGACAAGGCCCGTGTGTTCGAGTTTCCAACGCAATCGGGCCAGCGGCGTGCTTGACGCCACACATCTCCATGCGGCGAGCCGGCCAATCACATTCCGTGCATCGGGTAAGGCCGCCAGATTCTTACGCAAGCGTTCGTTGGTGTGGTCGGCAAGCTGTTCAAAAAAGAGCGGAGAGAGCGGCTTGGCTCGCTCTTGGCCGATCGCTTCGAGCTTCGCCTGCCACATAGCGGGAGACAATCCCATGAAGGCTTGCGTATAGGCGCTTGGTTCGAACGTGATGCCGGCCGCCGCCAGATATTCAAGCTCGGTTGCCTGGTATATCTCCTCGCTGTTCACGAGGACGCCGTCACAATCAAATATTATCAGCTTTATAGGCGACACTTTGGGCCTGATATCTGGTGGTCGGCTCAGCCGGCCCGCGGACAGTCTCGAAGGACTTCCATCAAATCACGTGTTGAACTTGAACAGCAGGATGTCGCCGTCCTGGACGACATATTCCTTGCCTTCGTCGCGGGCCTTGCCGGCTTCCTTGGCCGCCACTTCGCCGCCCAGTGTGACGAAGTCATTGTAGGCGATGGTCTGGGCGCGGATGAAGCCGCGCTCGAAATCGGTGTGGATGACGCCGGCGGCTTGGGGGGCCTTGTCGCCCTTATGGATGGTCCAGGCGCGCGTCTCCTTCGGCCCGACGGTGAAGTAGGTGATGAGGTGCAACAGATCGTAGCCGGCGCGGATGACCTTGTTGAGGCCGGGCTCGTCGAGGCCGAGCGAGGACAGGAATTCCATCTCTTCCTCATCGGAGAGCTGTGCGACCTCGGCTTCGATGGCGGCCGAGATCACCACGGTGCCGGCGCCCTGGGCGGTCGCCATCTTTTCCACGGCCCTGGTGTGCTCGTTGCCGGTGGCTGCGTCGGCCTCGGCGACGTTGCAGACATAGAGCACGGGATGCGAGGTCAGAAGGTTCAGGCCCTGCAGGATGCGCAAATCTTCGGCCGAAATATCCTTGAGCAGGATGCGGGTCGGCTTGCCGGCCTGCAGCAGTTCTAGCGCTGCCTCCATCATCGGCAGCACTGACGTCGCTTCCTTGTCCTTGCTGCCGGCGCGCTTGCGGAATTGCACGATGCGGCGCTCGAGGCTGTCGAGGTCGGCGAGCATCAGCTCGGTTTCGACCGTCTCGGCATCGGCCACCGGGTCGATGCGGCCCTCGACATGGGTAATGTCGTCATCCTCGAAGCAGCGCAGCACATGCACGATGGCGTCGACCTCGCGGATGTTGGCGAGGAACTGGTTGCCCAGCCCTTCGCCCTTCGAGGCGCCGCGCACCAGACCGGCAATGTCGACGAAGGAGATGCGGGTCGGGATGATCTCCTTTGACTTGCCAATCGCCGCGATCTTCTGCAGGCGCGGATCGGGCACCGCGACCTCGCCGGTATTCGGTTCGATGGTGCAGAACGGATAGTTGGCGGCTTGCGCCGCAGCCGTTCTGGTCAACGCGTTGAAAAGCGTCGACTTGCCGACGTTGGGCAAGCCAACGATGCCGCATTTGAAACCCATTTTGTCCGGTCCTATCGGGAAATAGAAATTTGATCAGGGCTATGGGCGATAGGGGTGATCAACGTCAAGCCCTTCGGTCCCCTTGATGCTCAGTCCTTGCCGCCGAGCAGCTTCTTCAGCATGGCGGCCATCGGACCGCTTTCCGGCAGCTTGGCCAGGGGCTGTTGGGGCCGTGCCTGGCGGACGTGACTTTGCTGCTTCTGCGCCGGCTGCTTAGGTGCCGATTTTTCGGGCTCCGGCCCGGCCTTGCCCTGGACGGCGAGACTGGCTTTGTTCATGAAGCCGGATTCGTCGCCTTTGGCGATCATGGCGGCGTTGTCGGCGATCGCGTCGAGCAGCGGGTCAAGCCATTCGCGGTCCGCCTTGTCGAAATCGCCGAGCACATGGTGCTGGACCATTTCCTTGACGCCTGGATGGCCGACGCCGATGCGTACGCGGCGATAGGCGTTGCCGACATGGCCATCGATCGAACGGATGCCGTTATGGCCGCCGGCGCCGCCGCCGGTCTTTATGCGCAGCTTGCCTTCGGCAAGATCGATCTCGTCATAGAAGACGGTGAGCGCGGAAAGCTCGAGCTTGTAGAAGCGCAGCGCTTCGCCGACCGACTGGCCGGACAGGTTCATGAAGGTCTGCGGCTTGATCAGGACGACTTTTTCGCCGCCGAGCGAGCCCTCGGCGATCAGGCCCTGAAATTTCTTCGACCAGGGCGAAAAGGAATGGCGGCGGGCGATTGCGTCCGCCGCCATGAAACCGACATTGTGCCGATTGCCGGCGTATTTCGCGCCCGGATTGCCGAGACCTGCAAACAGCAGCATCGCCTGCTCCGGGCGTGAAAGAGTTACTTCTCTTCGGCGGCAGGAGCCGCTTCAGGTGCAGCCGCTTCAGCCGTCTCTTCCGTCTCCGGCTTCATCGCCGACGAACCGGCAATGGTCGCGATGGTGAAGTCGCGGTCGGAGATCACAGGCTTGACCCCAGCCGGCAGCTTGACCGCCGAGATGTGGATCGAATCGCCAATGTTGGCGCCGGTGAGATCGACGGTGATGAATTCCGGGATCGCATTGGCCGGGCAGTGGAACTCGACTTCGTGACGCACGATGTTGAGCACGCCGCCGCGCTTGATGCCGGGCGACTTGTCCTCGTTGATGAAGTGGACAGGCACGTCGACATTGACTTCGGTGTCCTTGCCGATGCGCAGGAAGTCGACATGGACAGGGAAATCCTTGACCGGGTCGAGCTGGAAGTCCTTCGGCAGGACCTGGATCTTCTTGCCGTCGACATCGATCGTGGCGATCGTGGTCAGGAACCCGCCGCCATGGATCTTGTAGTAGATGTCCTTGTAGGTGAGCGCGATAGCCAGGGGAGGCTGCTTGTCACCATAAATTACTGCAGGCACTTTACCGTTGCGGCGAACTGCACGGGCGGACCCCTTACCGACCTGTTCGCGTGCTTCGGCCTTGAGCTCGTAAGTGTCGTGGCTCATGGCATTTCCTTTCGGTTTGTTCTGGAGCGCTCACGGTGGGCAGAGTGCCTAGACCGTAAACGTCGAAAGCCGACATACCCATGCATGATCTGGTCCGAAAACCGGAATCCACTTTTCGGGATCATGCGGGAAGGCGGCCTTCCGCCGCGTTGCCTCCAAGGGTGTCTACGCGGGTGGCGGCTCTATAGCGGAAGGCGGCCGGAGGTGCAAGCCAAAGGCACGACCGGCCTGGTGCAGCCCAGACGGCCGCTATCCGCGCTTTTCGATGACGGCATAGAGCACGTTGCGGTTCTCGCCGAAGAATACCTGCGCCTCGACGGTGTTGCGGTCGACGCTGGCATTGACGATGTTCCACATATCGACCTCCGATCGCAGCAGCAACACCCAGTCCATGAACGTCTCCCGATACCCCGCGTCGGGGGTGCCCTCGGCGTAGTTGGCGAACAGGAATGTTCCGTTCGGCTTCAACATCTGCAGGCAGGTCTTCGTGAGTTTCACCGCGACGTTGTGGGCGAGGTAGTCGTAAAGGCCGGAGGCGTAGATGAAGTCGAATTTGCCGAGCTTGTGGCCCCGCGTGAGCACGGTTCGCACCGAGCCGTCGATGGCTTCGACGGCGGTGCCCTGGAAGTCGCGCGAGATCAGCCCAACGCTCTGGGGATCCTGGTCGAGCGCAACCCAGCGCTTGAGACGGCCCTCCGTCAGGGCGACCGAACGATTGGCTTCCCGCAAATGGCCGGCCGCGATCGCCAGAACCTCGGTTTCCGGTCCGTTCTTGGCCGCGATCTCGTCGACATATCGGGTCAGGAGGTCGCGTCGTTCCCGGGCCGCGACGCATGACGGTACGTTCTGGGTATGGCTATAGAGTGCTTTGCCGACCTCCGAGGCGTTCGCCACGCTCTCTGCCACGTGCGGATCACAATAGATGTAGTCGAGCAACTGCGCGTCGCCGGAATAGCCCCTGGGTTTGGTGAAGGACCAGTGCGTCAGTGGATCCTCGAGAAAATACTTCAGGATCGGATGGTTCTGCGCGACCGGTATCAACGCATGCCAGACGTCGGGATGAACCTTGGAATGCAGGCCATTGAGGAAGGACAGCAAGCGGCCGACGATCTCGGCCGGGTTCTTGTCCTGTTCGACCTGCTGCTGTGTCGCGTGGAGAATGAGGGCAAGCTCCGCGCGCGCGGTTTCGAACGCCTCGCCATGATGCTCGATCTTTCCCCGAGGCAGCGTGCCGGCGAGCATCTCGGCAGTAATCAAGCTTTTGCCATCCAGAACGGTCTGCACGCCATCACTCCATAGTTAACAGTCGGTTAACTTATTGCGTAGAATGCTCCCTTTGCCAATGTCGGGCCGACGGCATTTTAGGTTTATGATTAATTTCCCGCCAACCATGTTCGTTGGTTAATCAGCTTCCGAGCCGGATTCCGGGTTCGAGTTAACGGAAACTTGTCTTGCGCGATTGCATTTGTTTGCCCGGCGTTCGCAATCGCCGTCGCGTCCCAAGGAGCCGGCCCGCGTGGGGGCAGAAGCTGGAAATGAGTTCGGAAAACAAAATCCCTTTCAAAAGGGGTCGATTGTGATGAACGAACACGTGTCATCCGCATTGGCCGATACGGTTGATGCGGAGCCGTACGAGCCGCGCTACGAACTGGGAGCCGACGAACTTCGCGCCCTCTACCGCACCGAAGCCCGGGCGACGCGAAGAGGGGAAGCCAGGCCAGGGCTTTGGATCGCAGTTGCGATCTATCTCTTGTTTTCGGCAACGGATCTGCTGCTGATCCCGGATGTGGCCGCCTATACGATCACGGCGCGCTTCGCGGTCGGCTTGAGCGCGCTTTTGATCCTGGAAGCGCAGCTTCGCCACGGCGTCGGGACGGAATGGCTCGACGTGACCTGCGCCGGGGCCATCATCTTTGGCTATGTTGGTTGGCTGTGTCCGGCGATTATGGGCGCGGACAAGGAAAGCGTCTCTTACTATATGGTCTTTGGGACCATATTCATGATGAGCGCCAATCTTTTCTTTACATTCAATTTCAAGCTTTCTATCGTAACCTCGACAATAATCTTATGTATACTTTATATCGTAAATTACTTTGTTCCCTCAACCCTCATATACAAAATGGTATTTGGGGCTTTCTATGTTTCTTGTTTCACGTTCACCTCATATGTGAACTGGAAACTGAATGAGGAACGCTACAACGTCTTCCTGAACGCCCTGGAAGCCAAGATCCAGCACAATGAGGCGACCGAACGCGGCAAGGCCCTGCTGAGGTTGTCGCGGACCGATCCGCTCACGGGTCTGGAGAACCGGCGCGCGATCGACGAGAAGCTGCGAGACTACTGGAACGATTGGCAAAAGGTCGGCACCAGCTTTGGGGCGATCCTCATCGACGTGGACTTCTTCAAGAAGTTCAATGACTGCTACGGCCATCAGGAAGGCGACCGCTGCCTGATCCATGTCGCCAATGCCCTTAGCGATATGATCAAACAGTATAATGGCTCCATCGGCCGCTATGGCGGCGAAGAGTTCATCGTCCTGGCTCGCATGGAGAAAAAGGAGCAGATCCTGGACATTGCGGAAGCCATTTGCAGCACGGTGGAGAACCTGGCTCTGACGCACGAACTGCGGCGCGACGGCGTCTCGATCGTAACGGTAAGCGTTGGCGCCGCATTCACCCGGACGCAGACCGGGGCCAAGCTGGAGAAAATCATTCACGAGGCCGATCGCGCTCTCTATCTGGCAAAAGCCGGCGGCCGAAATTGTGCCCGGCTGTTCGATCCAACCGACCCGCAAAGCAGTGACGAGAGCGAGAACATTGCGGCTTTGCTGAAGATCGCGATCGGCCAGAATCTCGTTTCACTCGTTTACCAGCCTATCCAGGATGTCAAATCGGACCGGGTTGAAGCGGTGGAGGCTCTGATGCGCCTCAAGATGCTCGACGGCACATCGGTTCCGCCGAGCCTGTTCATTCCGGTCGCCGAACGGACCGGTGCGATCCTGGAACTCGGGCGCTGGGCGATAAGGACAGTGTGCGCCGAACTGCTGGCGGACGACCACGTCCGTGTCGTCAGTGTCAACGTCTCCCCGATCCAGCTCAAGACACCGGGCTTCGCGACGTCGGTCGCGACCATTCTGGGCGAGACGGGTGTCGCAGGCAGCAGGCTGGCCTTCGAGATCACCGAAGGGCTGGAGATGGAGATGCACTCCGACATCCTGCGCTGCATCAGCGACCTGAAGCTGCTCGGGATCAAGATCTGGCTTGATGATTTCGGGACCGGCTTTGCGGGCCTTTCGTGGCTTCGCCTGATCGATTTCGATACGGTGAAGATCGATCGCTCGTTTCTGCATGACTGCAGCTCCCCGAGCGGCAAGGCGATGCTGCAGGACATTATCACCCTGGTTCGAAATCGCGGCCACAAAATCCTGGTCGAAGGGGTGGAGACAGACGAGCAGATGGCCCTTATGCGCGAATTCGGCATAGACAAGATCCAGGGCTTCCATGTCGGCCGTCCCGCTCCCGCCGTCAGTTTCCAAGCAAAGCGAGCCATGCGCAAACGGCCATTTGCCGTGCTTAAGTCCGCATGATGGTGGCCTCTTCCGACGTTTGGCTTAGCCGTCGTCAAGCCGTGCTAGCGGTCGCCGGTCAACGCGGCGCGTAACGCCTGGATCTGCCGGTTCAGCGCATCGAGCTCAGTCAGCGTCATGCCCGAGCGTTCGACCAAGGCTTCGTTCAGGCAGTTGCATTGGACAAGCAGTGCGCGCCCGGCTGATGTCAGATCGACCTGAACCTGGCGTTCGTCGGTCTGGCTGCGCTGGCGGGTCACCAGCCCGGCCTGCTCCATTCGCTTCACCAGCGGCGTGACGGTGCTCGATTCCAAAGCGAGCCGATGGGCGATGGTGCCGACCGACATGCCGTCGGCCTCTCCAAGCGCGTTCAACACCAGGTACTGGGGATAGGTGATGCCCATCTCGTCCAGCATCGGCTTGTAGGTGCGGTTGATGGCCATGCTGGTGGCATAGAGCGTGAAACAGAGCTGATTGTCCAACGGGAGAGGCACGGCGCATTCCTTTTGCCAATGTGGGCATCAAATCGATACCACGAAAAATGATATCGCGATACATATTTTGTGGACAAGGGTTTTAGGCCGCGTTAGCTATATCGATATCGCGATATTGTTTATCGCGAAAATAACCAGAAGGAGATTGAGATGACCTCGCAAACCAAACCCGGCTCCGGCAGCGGTACGATCACCACCAGGGACGGAACGCAGATTTACTACAAGGACTGGGGGACCGGGCAGCCTGTCGTCTTTCATCACGGCTGGCCGTTGAGCAGCGACGATTGGGACGCCCAGATGCTGTTCTTCGTGTCACAGGGCTACCGTGTCATTGCCCATGATCGCCGAGGCCATGGCCGCTCGACCCAGACGGATATCGGCAACGAGATGGACACCTATGCCGCCGACGTCGCGGAACTCGCAGCCCATCTGGACCTCAAGAACGCCATCCATGTCGGCCATTCGACCGGCGGCGGCGAAGTGGCGCGTTATGTCGCCAAGTATGGCGCCGGCGGCCGTGTCGCCAAGGCGGTGCTGATCGGCGCGGTGCCGCCAATCATGCTCAAGACTGCCGCCAATCCCGGCGGCCTGCCGATCGAAGTGTTCGACGGCTTCCGCTCCGCGCAGGCAGCCAATCGCGCCCAGTTCTTCCGCGACGTTCCATCAGGTCCGTTCTACGGCTTCAACCGCCCGGGCGCAGAGGTATCGCAGGGCGTCATCGACAATTGGTGGCGCCAGGGCATGATGGGCGGCACCAAGGCGCATTATGATTGCATCAAGGCCTTTTCGGAAACCGACTTCACCGAGGATCTGAAGGCGATCGACGTGCCTGTGCTGGTCATGCACGGCGACGACGACCAGATCGTTCCCATCGCGGACTCGGCGCTGCTGACGATCAAGCTGCTCAAGAAGGGCGAGCTCAAGGTCTACAAGGGCTTCCCGCACGGCATGGCCACGACCCATGCAGACATCGTCAATGCCGACCTGCTGGCCTTCTTCAAAGCATAGGCCGTTGGAACGAAAAAAGCACCCGCCGTCCGGCGGGTGCTTTTCCTTGCGTGGGTTTCAGGCCTGATCTAGGCGGCCGCCTGCGCCTTGCGCGCTTCCTTCATGTTGGGCAGGAACACGGTCAGCAATCCAAGGAACGGCAAATAGGAGCAGATCTGGAAGACGAAATCGATGCCCTTCATGTCGGCGACGACGCCGAGCACGGCCGCCGCGATGCCGCCCATGCCGAAGGCGAAGCCGAAGAAGATGCCGGCGATCATGCCGACGCGACCCGGCACGAGCTCCTGCGCAAAGACGACAATGTTGGAGAACGCCGAGGAGAGGATCAGGCCGATCAGCACCGTCAGCACCATCGTCCATTCCAGATTGGCGTAGGGCAGGGCGAGCGTGAAGGGCAGCACGCCGACAATGGAGAACCAGATCATCGCCTTTTGCCCATAGCGGTCGCCGAACGGGCCGCCGAGCAGGATGCCCAGCGCCGAGGCACCGAGGAACAGGAACAGCATGACCTGGCTCATCTGCACAGAAACGCCGAACTTATGCATGGAATAGAAGGTGTAGTAGCTGGCGAGGCTGGCGATGTAGGCATTCTTGCTCAGCACCAGCAGTGTCAGCACGATCAATGCATTCATCACCTTGCGGCGCGGGAAGGGCGAAACGAAGCTCGCCGCCTTGCGGGTGCCCTGCGCGGCACGCAGCCGGCTGTACCAGCCGCCGACCTGCCACAAAACGATGATGCCGATCAGCGAGCCGACGGCGAACCAGGAAATGCTGGTCTGGCCGAACGGCACGACGATGAAGGCCGCCAGCAGCGGCCCCATGGACTGGCCGAAATTGCCGCCCACCTGGAACAGCGACTGCGCCAGGCCGAAGCGGCCGCCGGAAGCGAAGCGGGCGATGCGCGAGGATTCCGGGTGGAAGATCGCCGAGCCGATGCCGATCAGCGAGGCGCCGATCAGCAGCAGCGAATAATGCCCGGCATAGGCGAGCACGATCAGGCCGATCAGCGACGACGCCATGCCGTAGGGCAGCGAATAGGGCATCGGCCGCTTGTCGGTGATCATGCCGATCAGCGGCTGCAGCAAGGATGCGGTCACCTGGAAAGTGAAGGTCAACAAGCCGATCTGCCAGAAATCGAGGCCATAATTCTCTTTCAGGAGCGGGTAAATGGCCGATAGCAGCGACTGCATGATGTCGTTGATGCAGTGGCAGAAGCTCACCGCCAGGATGACGGTGAAGGCCGTCGCCTGGGCTGAGGCGTGACTGGCGCTCGCCGGTGGGGCGACGCTGGCTGCTGTCGTATCGGTCAAGGTAGGCTCCGTGGTCTTTTTGGCGGGCACGCCCGCAGGCAACTGGCGGACGCTCCTTGCGGCCACCCTAGGGACGGTGCCTTATAAGCCGCTTGCGAGACGACTTCTTTCGTGGTTTGGTCCAATAGTTTCGCAAGTGGGCCATAACTAGATGCCGCACGGCAAAGAAGTCTTTCACGCTGGCAATGCCAATCTCGGCCAGTTGCACGAGAGCCGCTGGCAGTGGCTTGAGCAAGTGGCCGGGCCGGCGGTGGCATTGCCGACCGAATATCCTGACGGCTACCGCGTGCCACAGCACCGCCACAGCCGCAGCCAGCTCTTGCATGCGCTTGTCGGTGTGGTGCTGGTGACGACACGCTACGGGCGCTGGATGGTGCCGCCCGACCACGCGATGTGGATTCCAGCCGGCACCGAGCATTCCGTCGAGATGCTGGGCGACGTCTCGATGCGTTCGGTTTATGTCATGCCACAGGCGATCCCCGGGCTGCCCGAAGGCTTGCGCGTTGTGGGCGTCACCGACCTGATGCACAGCCTGATCGTGGAATCGGAGAAGCTCCCGCAAGGCGGCGTTCTGGAAGGACGCGGTGGGCTGATCATGAACCTTTTGCTGCACGAAATCCCGACCTTGCCGGAACGGCCTCTCGGGCTGCCATTTCCGTCCGATCCAAGATTGTCGGCGCTGTGCCGACGCTTCGTCGCAGCACCGTCGCCGCATGCGACCATCGACGAGTGGGCCGATGCAGCCGGCATGAGCCGCCGTTCCTTCACGCGCGCCTTCCAGCGCCAGACCGGCCTGTCGCTGTCGACATGGCGCCAGCAGGCCTGCCTGTTCGCGGCGCTGCCCAGGCTGGCGGACGGCGAGCCGATCACCAGGGTGGCGCTTGATCTCGGCTATGACAGCGTGCCGGCCTTCATCACCATGTTCAAGCGCATGCTGGGGACCTCGCCGCGCGGCTATATGCGCGGCGCACGCGAGAACGTCGAGGTCGCTCGTCGCCTGATCGGCCCGGTTCGGTTGGAAAGCTCCGCGCCTTAAGGGCAGGCGGGTTTAGTCGAACAGGCTGGACACCGATTCCTCAGTCGCCGTGCGCGAGATGGCTTCGCCCATCAGGTCGGCGATCGAGATGACGCGGATGTTGGGCGCGTCGAGCACGCCCTGGGTCGGCTGGATGGAATCGGTGATCACCAGTTCCTGCAGCTTCGAGCCGCTGATGCGGGCAACGGCACCGCCCGACAGCACGCCGTGGGTGATATAGGCGGTGACGCTGGTGGCGCCGTTGGCCAGCAGCGCATCGGCGGCGTTGCACAGCGTGCCGCCGGAATCGACGATGTCGTCGATCAGCAGGCAATCCTTGCCGGCGACCGCGCCGATGATGTTCATGACTTCCGATTCGCCCGGCCGTTCGCGGCGCTTGTCGACGATGGCCAGTTGCGCATCGAAGCGCTTGGCCAGCGCACGGGCGCGGACCACGCCGCCGATGTCGGGCGAAACCACCACGACGTTGCCGAGTTGCTTGTATTTGGCCTTCACGTCGCGGGCCATCACCGGCACGGAAAACAGATTGTCGGTCGGGATGTCGAAGAAGCCCTGGATCTGGCCGGCATGCAGGTCGAGCGTCAGAACGCGGTCGACGCCGGCGCGGGTGATCATGTTGGCAACCAGCTTGGCCGAGATCGGCGTGCGGCCGGAGGCGCGGCGGTCCTGCCTGGCGTAGCCGAAATAAGGGATGACCGCCGTGATGCGCTTGGCCGAGGAGCGCATGAAGGCATCGATCATGATAAGCAATTCCATCAAATGATCGTTGGTCGGGAACGAGGTCGACTGCAAGATGAAGACATCCTCGCCGCGCACGTTTTCCTGGATTTCGACGAAGATTTCCTGGTCGGCGAAGCGCCTGACCGTGGCTTTGCCCAGCGGGACGTTGAGGTACCGGGCGACTGCTTCGGCCAGCACCCTGTTGGAATTGCCCGCGAAGAGTTTCATGCACGGTTCCTGGTGGAGGATGATGAGGCCTGACGGACTCGCTTGCGCCCTTTAACCGGGCTTTTAGCGGCCCGCGCTGGTATTGCAAGCGCCGAGATCGGGAATCCGCCGGCTAAACTCAAGAAAGCTCCGCGCCATCGCCGGACTGCAACAGGGAGCAGGGGACTTGTGCTGGTTCTTCTTCTCATTGGGCATCGGATTTTCCCAAAACCGTCTCCACTTTGGGGTCCGATGCCTCTAGCCCGCCTTGCCGCCGAGCCAGGCGGCGAACTGGTCGATGGTCTGGTCGGCGATCGCCTGCATGGTGGCCGGCGAGATCCCCTTCCAGCTGTCGCCGCCCGCGCTGGCGCCGGAATTGACCGACGGAGCCTTCTGCTGGCCATTGATGCGGTGCAGCCGGTTGCCAGCGGGGTCATAGACGTCCCAGACATAGATGACGGTGGTGTCGGCGCCTTCCGACATCGTCGAGAAATAGCCTTTCAGCACATGTGTCACGGTCTGGTCGGCGCTGCCGGCGAGAGTGATGCCGCGCTGCCTGGCACGGGTCTGCAACTCCGCCGTCAGAGGTGTCGCAGCTTCCACCGAAGCGCCGACGATCGGCGCGATCTGCAAGCGGGTCTTCGACAGGATGGCAGCGCTTTGGGCTGATGTGACCGGTGCGGCGGCGGTTGCGGGAGCGCCAGACGTGCTGGTGGCGGGCCCGGCCGGAACCGTTGCCGCCGTGTTGCCTGACGTTGCGGGCAGCGTCTGGGTCGACGTCGCCGGCGGGGTGATCGCCGACGGTTCGAGCACGTCCTTTGCGTTGGTGCAGGCGGCAAGAGCCAATGCCACAAGCAATGACACGGTCGTCACATGCGATCGTCTCATTTGCCTTCTAACTCCTTGGCGAAGAACGCCTCCCACTGTGGATTCACTTTACGATCAAGTCGAGATCATGGCGGGACAGCGGCCTGGGCTGGGATTCGGTGGTCAGGTAGGTGCGGCCAAGCGTCATCGCCGTCTCGGTGTCGGAGTCCATGATGATCATATGGGCGAACAGCGTCATGTTGGGCGCGATCGGTTCGGGATTGCCCTGGTAGAACATCGGCATGTCCATCCAGGACGGGGTGAAGCGGGCGCCGACCGAATAGCCGCAGGCGTTCAGCCGGTGCTTGGTCAGGCCGTGTGCCTCCATGGTGCGGGCATGCGCATCGAAGACGTCGCCGAAGCTGTTGCCCGGCATCATCGCCTTCTCGACAGCCAGGAGTGCTGCGCGGGCGGCGTCGAACAGTTCCTGATGGCGCTTCGACACCTTGCCGGTCAGCACCGTGCGCATCATCGGCGCATGGTAGTGGTTGAAGACGCCGGCCCATTCGAGCGTCAGCTGGTCGTTCTTGGTGAGCTTGCGGCGGCCGGCCTTGTAGCGGCACAGCAGCGCATCGACGCCGGAGCCGATGATGAACTCGTTGGCCGGATAGTCGCCGCCGCCGGCGAAGATCGCGCCCTGCATGGCGGCCAGGATCAGAGCTTCGTCGCCGCCTTGCTTGATCAGCGGCAGTGCCGCGTCGAGCGCATCGTCGGAGAGATTGGCGGCCTTCTCGGCCTTGGCGATCTCGGCCGGGCTCTTGAACAGGCGCAGCCGGCCGACAATGCCGGACGCATCGGCGATCTGGCCGAAGGTCTGCAACTGCTCGTCCAGGCGGCGGCCGTTGAAGGCGGTCAGGCCGTGGGTGTCGTATTCGACGCCGATGCGGGCGCCGAGCAGGTCGAGTTCGTTGAGCAGATTGCGCAGGTCGACCGCAGGATTGGCGCCGTTGCGGTCGGTCCACAAGACGATGTTGTCGATAATCGAGGTCTGACGCGCCTGGCGCAGGTCGGCCGAGCGGGTCAGAAGCACCATCGAACCGTCGGCCTTGACCACCAGGCACTGGAAGAAGCAGAAGCCGAACGTGTCGTAGCCGGTCAGCCAATACATGCTTTCCTGCGCGAACAGCAGGATGGCGTCGAGCTTCTTTTCGGCCATCTCGATGATCAGCCGGTCGCGCCGCGCGTCAAATTCAGATCGTTCAAAATGCAGCGCCATTATTCCCTCTCCAAGACAATTGCCGAAACCTGCCGGCCGTAATCGGGCTCCTTGCGATGCGTGGTGCGCCGATAGGAGTAGAACAGGCCTTCCTCAGCGTAAGTGCAGCGGTCTAGGCCCTCAGCCGTCACGCCTGCCTTGGCCAGCCGGTCAACCGTGTAGCGGTTGAGGTCGAACATCGCATGGCCGGCATTGGCGGACGGAGCGAAATAGAGGATGTTTTCGGCGTCGGCTTCGACAAAGCGGGCGACGAATTCCGGGCCGACCTCGTAGTTTCGCGGGCCGATGGAGGGGCCTAGCACGGCGACGATGTTTTGGCGCCGGGCGCCGAGGCTTTCCATCGCCAGGATGGTGTTTTCGAGCACGCCGGTGAACGCGCCTTTCCAGCCGGCATGCGCAGCGCCGATGATGCGCGCCTGCGCATCAGCGAACAGCACGGGACCGCAATCGGCGGTCGAGGCGCCGATGGCGATGCCCGGCCGGTCGGTGACGATGGCGTCCGCCTTGGGGCGCTCGCCGGCAAAGGGCTCCCTGGCAATGACGACATCGGGCGAATGGATTTGCCAGGCGGTCAACAGATGGCTTGCCGGCACGCCCATCCAGGCAGCGACACGGGCGCGGTTCTCAGCCACCAGCGCCTGGTCGTCATCCGATCCGGTGCCGATGTTGAGGCCCTGATAGATGCCGCCGGAAACACCGCCGACGCGGGTGAAATAGCCGTGGCGGATGCCTTGTGCCTGCGCCTTGTCCAGCAGCGGCGACCGAACGGGATCCGGTTTGGTCTGATTCAGCATGCGGGCGTTGTTGTCCGTGTGGGCGGTTTCGTCAAGAAGAAGGTGCTTGGTCGAGAACAGGCTGCAAAGCGCGGACGGGAGATTGGGAGGGGCGGCGGTAAAAAGTCAATCCGCCTCGGCAAAGGGCCGAACCGCCACGCCGCGAGGCAGCACCGCAAGCACCTTGAACAGCTCGCCCATGGCTTGCGGCCCTGCGAGGCGCTCGACGTCGCCGGCGATCCTTTCGCGCGCCGCCTGGCCGGCATCGGCGCCAAGGCGGCCGGCGCGCTCGAGGATGCCCATGCCGAGCAGGAAATCGCCCTGTGTCGTCAGATGGGCTTCGAGGCCATGTGCACGCGCGATCGCGGCAAGGGCGGCGAAATCGACGTGGGAGGTGAGGTCGGCCTCACCGGGATTGGCCAGCACATCTTCGTGATCATGGCTGCGCAAGGCCTGCAGCGTGTCCCCGACACCCGGCTGGAAATGGCCGTAGTCGAGAAACAGGCCGGCGCCACCATGCCTGGATATGCGCTCGGCGATTGTTGCCATCAGCGCGGTGCGGGCAGGCGCCACTTCGGCGATCGCGCCTTGCGGCGCGTCAGCGGCATCGGCGGGCAGCAGCGTCGGGTCGACCGAGCCGGCGCCGGCGAAGAAGCAAAGGTCGTTGGTCTCGCCGAGGCCGACCATGCGCTCGCGCCAGCCGGCGCCGGCGCGGATGAACTGGCGGATGGGCACTGCGTCGAACAGTTCGTTGCCGACGATGAACAGCGATTGTTGCGGCAAGGTCTCGATGGTTTCGTGCCAGCCAACCGCGAAGGGTGTGACGCCAAGCGTCTTTTTTTGCACCTCGGTCAGGCGCGGGCTTGTCTCGATCATGGCGAAGGTGGCGCCGTTGGCCAGGTCAGGATCGAGCCGCGACAGCGTGCGCAGCATGTCCTTCATCAGCGTGCCGCGGCCGGGTCCGATCTCGGCGATGGTGGCCGACCGCGGCCGGCCGCCCGCCAGCCAGGCTTGATAAAGCCACACGGCGACCAGTTCGCCGAACATCTGGCTGATCTCCGGCGCGGTGATGAAGTCGCCGCCCGCACCAAAGGGCTCGCGCGTCGTGTAGTAGCCGTCCGCCGGGTCGAACAGGCACAGCGCCATGTACTCGTTGACGGGAAGCGGCCCAAGGGCCTCGATCAGGTCGACGATGCGGGTCTTCAGCCGTGTCATGCCGGCTGCGGCTGTGCCACCGGCTTGGCGGTCAGCATCGCCCAGATGCCGGCCAGCACCATCGGGGTAGAAAGGATCATGCCCATGGTCAGCCAGTTGGTGCCGAGGAGATAGCCGAGCTGCTGGTCAGGCTCGCGGAAGAACTCGACGAAGATGCGCGACAGGCCATAGCCGCAGATGAAGGCGCCGCCGACGAAGCGCGGCGTCTTCAGCCTGAGGCGCGAATGGGTGAGAATGCGCAGCACGAGGAACAGCACGACACCCTCGAGCAGCGCCTCGTAAAGCTGGCTCGGATGACGGGCAAACGGCCCGCCATTGGGAAACTCGAACGCCCAGGGCACGTCGGTTGGTCGGCCCCACAGTTCGGAATTGATGAAGTTGGCGACGCGCACCAGGCCAAGGCCGACCGGCACGCCGGCCGCCACGACATCGAACAGCGACCAGGTGCGGATGCCGCGCTTGATGGAAAACAGCGTCATGGCGAGGATGACGCCGAGCAGGCCGCCATGGAACGACATGCCGCCCTGCCACACGGCGAAGATATCGAGCGGGTGCGCGATGTAGCGCGCCAGATCATAGAAGAGCACATAGCCGGTGCGGCCTCCGAGCACGACGCCGATGGCCGCCCAGACGATGAAATCGTCGAGATCCTCCGGCTTCATCGGCAGGACGCCGTTCGGCCACAGCCTGGCATTGGCGGCGAGCCGCTTGGCATACCACCAGGCGAACAGGATGCCGACGATATAGCCGACGCCATACCAGTGCACCGCCAGCGGCCCGATCTGGATGAGGATCGGGTTGATGTTGGGGAAGGGCAGGGAGGCCAGCGGCAGCAGGAAATATTCGTTCAACGGGGAACTCTCGATTGCGAACGTGTTTGGGCGCGGACCATGCGGCAGGGTTTTGGCAGGGTCAAGGCAAGGTGGGCGCACTCGACTTGATGCCGCAGCAAGGTGCAACAAGCTTGCATTCGACGCGCGGCGCCACTACGTCAATTTTGTGCAAGCGCGAGGATTTGCCATGTCGACCGGACCGAACCGCATTCTCGATGAATTCGCCAAGCTGATGACCGACGCCGCCGGGGCCGCCCAGGGCGTGCGCCGTGAGGTGGAGACCGCCTTCAAGGGTCAGGCCGAGCGCATTCTCAACACGATGGACGTGGTGCAGCGCGAAGAGTTCGAAGCCGCGCGCGAGATGGCCGCCAAGGCGCGGGAAGAAAACACCCGCCTTGCCGCCCGCATCGAGGCGCTCGAGGCGAAGCTTGCCGAACTGGCCGGTGACGCCACACCAGCGACGGCCGCCAAGCCGCGCACAAAAAAATAATCGTTAAACTTTTCCACATAGCCCGATCCTGAAAAGCGCTTTGCCGTGAATCGCTTAACGGCATTGCATGAATCTTTGTGACAGCGGCTTTCCACATGCGAATGACGCAGTGCGAAAAATTGGGCTGTTCACGCGACTCCCGATCAATAGACTGAATTTGTTGCATGATTCGGAGCAGGGTCATGCGACCGGGCGGTGGGGTCCGGTCTGGGGTCTTTGCGTCGAGAAGTCGTCTTTGCGCGAAGAAAGTCCTGGCCGTCCGAGTTCTAGACAAGATTGTTCGTTGTGTGTGCCCTCCCGCGGAGCGTGTGGCGGCGCTCGTACAGAACGACAGGAAGCATTCCATGGAACTTCTCGAACTCGAATTCTCCCGCGAAATCCATCCGGTGGATGTTATCGAGCAGGTGGCCCACAACAACGACTGGTCTTTCGAGCGGGCCGGCGACGACGAGATTTCGATCTCGGTTGCCGGAAGCTGGACCGACTATCACGTCTCCTTTTCGTGGATGGAAGATTTCGAGGCGCTGCACCTGGCCTGCGCCTTCGATATCAAGGTGCCGGAGACCCGCACGCTGGAAGTGATGCGGCTCTTGTCGCTGATCAACGAGCAGATGCTGTTTGGCCATTTCGACCTCTGGGAGCAGGAGGGCGCGATCATGTTCCGCCAGTCGCTGCTGCTGGCCGGCGGGGTCGAGCCGTCGAGCCAGCAGGTCGAAGTGTTGCTGTCGTCGGCGCTGGAAGCCTGCGAATGCTATTTCCAGGCGTTCCAGTTCGTCGTCTGGTCGGGAACCTCGGCCAAGGATGCCCTGGCCGGCGTGCTGTTCGAGACCTACGGCAACGCCTGAGTCCCCGTTAAGGCAGACAAGACCAAGATGAGTTCGAACACCGAGCGCAAGCCCGAGATCAGTTTTGCCGATTTCGATCGTGTCGACATCCGCGCCGGCACGATCGTCGAGGCCGAGCCGTTTCCCGAAGCGCGCAAGCCCGCGTTCAAGCTGAAGATCGATTTCGGCGCCGGCATCGGTATCAAGAAATCGTCGGCGCAGATCACCAAATACTATACACCGGAGACGCTGATCGGCCGGCAGGTGTTCGCGGTGGTCAATTTCCCGCCGCGCCAGATCGGTCCATTCATGTCGGAAGTGCTCACTCTCGGCTTTCCCGACGAAGAGGGCGCCGTGGTGCTCGGCGCGATCGAGCGTAAGGTGCCGGATGGCGGGCGGTTGTTTTAGGGTCTCAACTGGGGATCGGAATCCCCGCGAACCGGGATGGATTGATAATCCTTTCGGCAGATGCTTCAGCATGAATTTCATGCCATGTCGTGACAGGAGTGTCGCGCGTGGACATCATCCGCTTTTCCTGTCCGCGTCGACCAATTTCCTTATTCTGTAAAATTTGAACTGTTTGCCTTCGGCGATTAATTCAAGATTGCCGTGTCGTGGCGGGCTGCGCTCCGGCGCGATTACCAGCAGATAGTCAAAGTCACGGGTCCAATGCGCTGCATACGCTGCCTCGACCGGTGGTAAAGCACCGGCGGCGTAGGCCTCCAGCTCAGACATCGGGATAGGCCCGCCTTGCGGTACGGTCAGGTTTGCCACTTCCGGCCGGGGCCTCACCGGCTGTTTTCCCGGATAGGTGAACAGCGTTGGCATCAGTGCATTGCGTGTGACTACGGCCAACGCGGCAGCATTGTACATTGGATAAAGGAGCAGATTCGTTGGCGGGTCGTCTGGAAGGCCATTCTGGCCGGTAAGGATTCGCGAACCCATTGGAATGGCGTCGAACGCGGTCATAAGGGCACGATATTCGCTGCGGCACGACAATTGGGCCCAGATCGCGATGCCACTGTTTGCAAGCCCGGCGCCAAACGCCAGCGCGACGAGAAGTGTTCCACGCGAGTCTTGCGGACGCTTGATCGTGACGAAGGCTGGCAGGATCAGAATAAGCGCCAGAAGGACGCGCCCGTCGACAAAGGCCGTGTCCGCAACGCGAAACGGCATGACAATGAACAGGCACAAGAGCCCAAAGCCCATCCAGCAGCCGACGCGAGAGACCGCCACCATCCTGTGCTTCACCGCAAGGTAACTGAGAATGACCAGCACCACGGTCACGGCTGAGGAAGTGTATCTGCTGAAGCCGTTGACTTGAACCAGCGCCAACAATTTCGCCGACAGGGCCCATTCGGTTCCTTCGCCACCCACTTTGCCGCCGTAGGCGAGCGCCAGGGCGCCAACTGCGACGACCGGAGCAGCCATTCCGGCAACCAGCAAGATCGTGCGTTTCCAATTCTCAATATGGTCTGGCCAGCGGGAGAGTTCGTACAGCCCCACCACAATGCCATACAGGCCGAGGGCAAATAGGTGAGAGATATACAGAACCACGACGAAGACGGCGTGGATCGCAAGGCGCAGCGGCAAAGGTCTTTCCGCAAGCCAAATCCAAACCGCGATGGACCAAAGAACGATCCCCAGTCCAAATTCAAAATTCACGAATCCGAAAGCGAAAGGCATGGCGTAGAGGAAGAGCGAAGCGACGAAGCCGCTGAGGATCACACGCCCCTGTGCGGCCGCTCCGACGGCCATTGCCCCGCTGACGACCAGCATTTGCGAGACTAGATAGAAAAGCTTTGATGCCAGCTCGATCCCGATCAAGCGCCCAGCGAACGGGACGACGAGATCCATGGCTAGATTAGGGTAGGGTGCCCACGCGGCTTCATAGTAGGGATGGGCTTCGGGCGTACCGGCGCGCATCAGGATCGACATTCTTGCGAGATGATTTGGATAGTCTGCCATAGCGGGTATGTCGACGAGCAGTACGGGCAAGAAAGCCACCACCAGCAGAACTATCAGCAAGGTACCTTCGGGCCTGATGAAATGGCTCGTGTAACTGTTGATTTTGTTGCTGACTGTTGCTTCGAGCATGCCGCAATGTAGGTAGAAATGGTAAATTTTGAGTCGCCGACAATTGCCAAGGATTCTCCATGTCTTTGGGAGGGCGAGATGACGGCGCGGCTCAAGTATGGATGACTACGCAGCCCTGAACTGCGTTGTCAATCTGACTTGGTCATGGCTTCGAAGTCGCACAATACGTCATGCCGAACATCCCTTTGAAACAAGGTGCCGTGGCAGACTAACGGTTGATTGTGCGTCGCCGCGCTTTGTCATCCGTGGCGGTGTGTCAGCTTCGCCCTTGGATAACGAAAAGCACGATCAGGCCGCCAGCTTTCGCGGTGTGCCCAGTGCTTCCTCGACCGTATCGAGGAACATTTCCGCACAGGCCTTCCAGCTGTAGCGCATGGCGCGTTCGCGGGCTTCGGCACGGTCGACGTTGAGCGCGGCGAGTGAGGCCTCGCGCAAATCGTTGGAGACCGCGCCGCCAAAACCATCGCCGACAATGTCGATCGGCCCGGTCACCGGATAGGCGGCAACCGGCGTGCCGCTGGCCAGTGCCTCGATGATGACGTTGCCGAACGTGTCGGTGCGGCTCGGGAAGACGAAGACGTCGGCCGAGGCATAGATCTCGGCCAGTTCGTCGTTGGGGCGATGGCCGAGGAAATGCGCTTGCGGATATTTCGCCTTCAGCCTGGCAAGCTCGGGGCCTTCGCCGACGATCACCTTGCTGCCGGGCAGGTCGAGGTCGAGGAAAGCACCCAGGTTCTTTTCGATGGCGACGCGGCCGACGCAGAGGAAGATCGGGCCGGGGAAGCCGAGGTCCTTCTTCCTGTCCGGGCGGAAATGGTCGGTGTCGACGCCGCGCGTCCATGGCCGCAGCTTGGTGAAGCCGCGCGCGGAAAGGTCGTCGGCGAGCGACTGGGTGGCGACCAGCGTGCCCTGGCCGGAATTATGGAAATCGCGCAGCCAGCGATAGGCCCAGCTTTCCGGCAGCGGCAGGCGGGCGCTGAGATATTCGGGAAAGCGCGTGTGATAGCTGGTGGTGAATGGACGGCCGGCATTGCGGCAATAGCGCCGCGCCATGATGCCCAGCGGTCCTTCGGTGACGATGTGGATGTGGTCGGCCTTGCCGGCGTCGATCAGGCGCGCGACATGGCCGGGCGTGGTCAGCGCCAGCCTGATGTCGGGATAGGTCGGCAAGGGCAGGGTGCGAAAGATATTGGGCGTCAGGAAATCCACCGCGACGTCGAAGGACTTCAGCGTCTCGGTGAGCCGCTCCAGCGTGTGGACGACGCCGTTGACCTGCGGGCGCCAGGCATCGGTGACCATCAGTATGCGCATGGCGGCCCTTTGCTTGAAAGGTCGACGGTTGCCTTGAGACGATGCCGGAACGGCGACCAGCCTGCTGCTCTCGCTTCGCTCCAGCGCACCCGGACAGGTACGGGGTCGAAGTGAGGCGGCAAGGCCGAATCAATTGAGGTCGCGCGCTTCATGCGCGCTCTTGATCATGGTTTCATGACGGGCGGATGAAGCCGTTTCCACTTTTCGCAATCGTGCCCGGTTATGCCGGAACCTTGATGATGGCGCGCAGTCCGCCGAGCGGGCTGTCTTCAAGAGTGATGTCGCCGCCATGGGAGCGGGCGATGTCGCGGGCGATCGACAGGCCGAGCCCGGTGCCGCTGGCATCGAGGTTGCGGGCCTCGTCGAGCCGCACGAAAGGCTTGAACACGTCTTCGCGTCGATCGGCGGGAATGCCCGGACCATCGTCGTCGATGGTGACCAGCAGCGAGCCGCGGCCATGGGTGGCGTTGACCTCCACCGTCTTAGCATAGCGGAAGGCGTTGCCGATGACGTTGGACATCAGCCGGGCAAAGGCATTGGGCCGCACATGCACATCGTGATCGCCGGCAAGCGTCGTCGACAGCTTACGCTTGCGCAGCCTGGCTTCCTCGTCGAGCTTTTCGAAATAGGCCTCGAGATCGAACCGTCCGGCGTCTTCCGAAGCTTCGCCGCGGGCAAAGGACAGATAGCCTTCGAGCATCGACTGCATGTCGTCGATGTCCTGGTCGAGCGCTGCCTTGGTCTCGGCCTTGCCGCCGGAAAGCGCCAGCTGCAGTTTGAAGCGAGTGAGGATGGTTCTGAGGTCATGGCTGACGCCGGTCAGCATGGCGGTGCGCTGTTCGATCTGGCGTTCGATGCGCTCGCGCATCTGCATGAAGGCAAAGCCGGCGCGGCGAACCTCCTCGGCGCCGCGCGGCCGGAAATCGCGCGGCATCGGCCGGCCCTTGCCAAAGCTTTCGGCGGCTTCGGCAAGCATCAGGATCGGCCGGATCTGGTTGCGCAGGAAGGGAATGGCGATCATCAACAGCACCAGCGAGGTGCCGACCATCCAGATCAGGAAGATGTGGGTGTTAGAGGCATAGGCCTGGCTGCGGCGCACGAAGACGCGCAGCACCTTGCCCTCGAGCTGCACGCGTACCTCGACGATGTTGGAGTTGCCGACCGTGTCGATCCAGAACGGGCGGTTGATCTGGCGGGTGATCTCGGACGAGAGAACATCATCCAAAATCGAGAAAAACGGCTTTGGACCGGGCGCGGGGAGTGGGTCGGGCGGCAAGAGGTCGACCTTCAGCTGCATGCGGTCCTGGGCGATGCGGATGATGTTGGTGTAGTCGGCATCGCGCGGATAGGTCTCGATCAGGTCGATGATGGCGGCGATGTCGCGCACGGTGGCCTGCGACAGGCGCTGCGTCACGGTTGCCCAGTGACGTTCCATGAAGACGAAGGCGACGACCGATTGCAGCAGGATCATCGGCGCGATGACGATGATCAGCGAGCGGGCATAGAGCCGCTTGGGCATATAGAGCGAGACGAGGCGCCAGAAGCGGTTCCAGGCGCGCGGCACCGCCTTCAGCGTCCGCGCGGCGCGTGCGCTCAAGCCGCCATTGCCCGGCTGTTCCAGTTCCGTGGTTGCCATTCGCTCTTTTCGCTTGCCCGCAGCCGTTCAGCCGGCCGCAGGCGGCATTCTATTCCACGCTGAGCCGATACCCAATACCGCGTACGGTCTGCAGCCAGACCGGATTGGACGGATCGCGCTCGATCTTGCGGCGCAGCCGGTTGATCTGGACGTCGATGGTGCGCTCGCCGACTTCCGAATCGTCGCCGACAAGCTCGTGGCGGGGTATCGTCTCGCCCGCCCGCGCGGCGAAGATCGCCAGGATCTCCTGCTCGCGATCGGTCAGCTTCAACGCCTCGCCGCCACGCTTCAATTCGCGCCGGGCGATCTGGAACGTGTAGGGGCCGAAGACCAACTGCTCGACCTTGGGCGTGGTCGCCGGGCCACCGCGGCGCAGGATGTTGTTGATGCGCAGGATCAGCTCGCGCGGATCGAACGGCTTTGGCAGATAGTCGTCGGCGCCAGCCTCCAGCCCTGAGATGCGGCTGTCGGTCTCCGACAGCGCTGTGAGCATCAGGATCGGTACGTTCTTTTCGGCCCGCAGCGACTTGGTCAGGTCGACGCCCGTCTCGCCGGGCATCATGACGTCCAGCACCAGAAGGTCGAAGTCGAGGCCGGCAAGCTTGCGCCTGGCTTCGCCGGCATTGCCGGCAACGGTGACGCGAAAGCCATTTTCGGTCAGATACTGCTTGAGAAGATTGCGGATGCGGGTGTCGTCGTCGACGACAAGCAGATGCGGCGCGTCGTCGTCCGGCGCGGCCGCGTGATCGACCCGTTCAGTGCTCTCCATGGCTTTTCCCTGACATTTTTGCGGACCCAACGTCGATCTGCGCCCTCAGTTCCGGATTGACCATCGCTTCGAGGAACCGTTCCACCAAGGTCCGTTCGGTTACTCCGGAATCCCCCAATGCAGCATGGATGCGGCGCGACTGTGGCCGCGCCAGCGCCAGCGCCAGCGCACGGCCTTTGGCTGTCGGATAAAGTTCGCGCTGGCGGCGGTCGCGCGGACCTTGCAACTGCACGATATGGTCGGTGTCGATCAGTTGCTTGAGCACACGGGCCAGGCTCTGCTTGGTGATCTTCAGCACGTCGAGCAGTTCGGCGACCGTCAGGCCCGGCCTGCGGTTGACGAAATGCAGCACCCGGTGGTGGGCCCGGCCGAAGCCGTAATCGGCCAGGATCTGGTCCGGATCGGAGGTGAAGTCGCGATAGGCAAAGAAGAGCAGCTCGATGATGGCGAAGTCGATGCCGTCCTCGACCGACATTGCGGTCCTGATCGGTTTTCCGGCGGCTGGGCTTCGATCCGTCATTATTTCTCCGTGGGAAAGAGAGATTATGTCAGTACTATTGACGTAATTTCCCTGCAATGGTAATTTTTGACAAGCTTTTGGGCGGATTGCGAACGAAAAGGCAAGGGAAGCCGGTTTTTCCGGAATTTCCTAAGTTTGCCAGAGCGCAATTATCCGCCTACGCTCCACCATAAAAGCCGCTTTGGGCGGCCGACACGAAACACACAACGATACAACTATCCGGGCTGCCGCCCGTGGGAGGTTACCATGGCATCCGTTCCCTTCGATCAACTCGATGGCTTCATCTGGATGAACGGCGAATTCGTCCAATGGGGTGACGCCAAGATCCATGTGCTGACGCACGGGCTGCATTACGCCAGCGCTGTTTTCGAGGGAGAGCGCGCCTATGGCGGCGAGATCTTCAAGCTCAACGAACACACCGAGCGCCTGCATGAATCGGCACGCCTGCTCGGTTTCAAGATCCCCTATTCGGTGGCCGAGCTCAACGACGCCTCTTCCACGCTTCTCAAGAAGCAGGGTTTCCAGGACGCCTATGTCCGGCCGATCGCCTGGCGCGGCAGTGAGCAGATGGGCGTCTCGGCGCAGAACAACCGCATCAACTGCGCCATCGCCATCTGGCAATGGCCGAGCTATTTCGATCCTGCGCAGAAGCTGAAAGGCATCCGTCTCGATGTGGCGGAATGGCGCCGGCCCGACCCGCGCACCGCGCCTTCCAAGTCGAAGGCCGCCGGGCTCTACATGATCTGCACCATGTCCAAGCACGCCGCCGAGGCCAAGGGCTATGCCGATGCCATGATGCTCGACTGGCGTGGCCAGGTCGCCGAAGCGACCGGAGCCAACATCTTCTTCGTCAAGGACGGCAAGATCCACACACCCAAGCCCGACTGCTTCCTCGACGGCATCACCCGCCGCACGGTCATCGGGCTGGCCAAGGATCGCGGCCTTGAGGTGATTGAACGCGCCATCCTGCCGGAAGAGCTCGAGGGCTTCGAACAATGTTTCCTGACCGGGACGGCAGCGGAAGTGACGCCGGTTTCGGAGATCGGGCCTTACCGATTCGTGGTCGGCGAAATAGCCAAGAATCTTATGAATGACTATTCTGCGGCCGTTCAGCCCAAGCACGCGATCGCCGCAGAATAACGAAAGTCACAGCTTTTTTAAGAAGTAGGGGCGGTTTTCGGGCCGCCCCTTTTATTTCAGCGTTTCTGCATTTGACTTTCGTCCAATTCGGCGTCTCATGATGGTGTCGGCCCGGGAGGCTGACAGCTATGGAGGGACTAATCATATGGACATGAACACGCTTCTTCCGATCATCATACAGGTGATTACTGGCATCATCGGTGGTCAGGCGGTCGGTGCGGCGCTCAAGACGGCGGCGATGGGTCAGCTTCCCAAAATCCTGGGCGGAGCCATTGGCGGCGTCGGTGGTGCGGCGATCCTCGGCAGCCTGCTGGGTGGCGGTGCGGTCGATCCGGCGGCTGCGGCAGCAGCAACGAGCGGTCTCGGCAGCGCGCTGAACCTGCAGAACATCGTCGGCGGCGCCGGCGGCGGCGCGATCCTGACCGCCATTCTCGGTGCGGTCATGGGCGCCATGAAGAAGTAAGCAGGCCGTTTCGGTCTTTTCAAATGGGCGGCTTCGGCCGCCCATTTCCGTTTTGGGGCTACTGACTGTTCGTCTTTCGAGGGTGGACGCCCTTTGTCGGCACCTCTACATCACCCGTGAACATCGAAAGGACGATCATGGGTCAGCTCAATGCCGGCATCGTGCCGGTCACACCGTTCCAGCAGAATTGCACCATCCTGTTCGACATGGATGACAAGCATGGCGTCGTCGTCGATCCGGGCGGCGATATCGACAAGGTACTGGCGGTGCTGAAGGACAATGCGATCTCAGCCGGAGCTATCTGGATAACGCATGGCCACATCGACCATGCCGGCGGTGCAATGGAGTTGAAGGAGGCGCTCGGCGTCGAGATCATCGGTCCGCATGAGGCCGACAAGTCGCTGCTCGACAATCTGGAAAACCAGGGCAAGCGCTACGGCATCGCCGGAGCGCGCAACTGCGTGCCCGACCGGTTCCTGGCCGAAGGCGAGACGGTGTCGTTCGGCGGCCATGTGTTCGAGGTGCTGCACTGCCCCGGCCATGCGCCCGGTCACGTCGTCTACTACAACCGCGCAGCCAAGTTCGCCCATGTCGGCGACGTGCTGTTCCGCGGCTCGGTCGGCCGCACCGACCTGCCGGGCGGCGACCACGCGGCGCTGATCGCTTCGATCAAGGACAAGCTCCTGCCGCTCGGCGACGACATCGGCTTCATCTGTGGCCACGGTCCCGGCGGACGTTTTGGCGAGGAGAGGCGGACCAATCCTTTTTTGACTTGAACCAGGCTCGGAACCGTAGCTGTTTTTCATCAGCCTCAAGCAGACCGTTGACATTGTAGAGACCACAACAAAAAAGCGCTGGCCTTGCGGTCAGCGCTTTTCTGTTTTGGGGCAGGGAAGCCCTTGGTTAGTTGGCAGTGCAGAAATGCTGTTCGCCGTCATTGCCGGTGAACGTGCCGGTACGGGAATTGAAGCTGCGGTAGCGGTCCGAGCAATATTCGTACCAGTCACGCGTCCACGGTTCGGCATAACGATTGGCGTAGACCACCCGCGGCTCCGCATAATAGCGGCGGACCGGGGCCGGGCGCACCACGACGTCACGATCGTAGTAACCGTCATCGTAGTAGCGGTCAGCGTCGGGCGGCGGGCGGTCATTGGCCAATGCGCCACCGATCAGCGCCCCGGCCGCGAGGCCGAGCACGCCGGCGGCAATGGCATCGCCATTGCCATGATGGCCATGATGACGGCGCCAGTCGCGCGCATTGGCGGCGGGCAAGGCCGTGAGCGTGGTGGCGGCCACGGCAGCGGCCAGGACGGCGGTTTTGAAAATTCGGTTCATGTCGGTCTCCTTCGTTCCGGCCCGTGCAGTTTCGGGGATGCGGTCCGGCTTTACCGAAGACTAATATGCGACCGTGGCTGAACGGGGGCTGAACGGATTTTAACGTGTTTATTCAAAACGGACGTCAAAAATCACAGGCTCTCAAGGGAGCGATCTGCCCGGGAGCGCCGGTTCGAAGCCGGCTCAGCCGACCGACAGGTTGACGGCCTTGGGACCCTTGCCGCGCTTATCCGGCTCGGTATCGAACGACACTTTCTGCCCATCCTCGAGGCCGGGAAGACCGGACGCCTGCACAGCTGAAATATGGACGAAAACATCCTTCGCGCCATCATCGGGCGTGATGAAGCCGAAGCCCTTGGCATGATTGAAGAATTTGACGGTGCCGGTCTGCGGCATGGGAAGCTCCTTTGTCCCATAAACTCCAGTCTCGGGCCGGCAAATGCCCGAGTGGAAATTTGTCCTTTATTTTAGCGTCATCGGCAAGAGAAAGTTTTGCGGGCGTCTAAAGCACGTTGCGGCATGCTTCGGGTCTTTGTTTTTATGCAAGTCGTTGCCCAGAACCCGGCCGCTTGGGCGACATCACTGGCCCGCGCCTTCGATAAGGAAAAGGCGCGACGAAGATCGCCGCGCCTTTCAAAATTCAGATCCCTCTCCAGGCCAGGTGCAGGCATGGAGCCTCCGTCGCACGTCTAAGTGACATGCGGCGCGCCGATGGCTCAGGCTGCGCGGAGGTTGACGGCCTTGGGGCCCTTGCCCATGCGGTCCGGCTCGACGTCGAAGGTGACCTTCTGGCCGTCAACGAGCGTGCGCAAGCCCGAGGCTTCGATCGCGGAGATATGGACGAACACATCCTTGGCGCCACCATCGGGCGTGATGAAACCGAAGCCTTTGGTCGCGTTGAAGAATTTAACGGTGCCGGTCTGGGCCATTGGGGAAACTCCTTCACCCGTTCAGTCTTTGGTGGTCCCGCCCGCCGCCTGGCGCAAAGGGCAGTTCCCGGTGGTTGCTTCGGCAGTCATGCATTGGCGCATGGTCAAACCCCCCGCCGAAAACGGGGCCGTCAGAGATTCACAGTATCGGGGAAAGGTCGTCCAAAACGTTCCGCTCTCCGGGTCGCAAATGCCCGAACACGGAATTTATCGCACGGAAACGTGATGGTTGCAAGATACCGCCGCGGGCCGCCGTACTGGCGCGTCCCGACGCATCAATCGACTGACCTGAGCATCGATGGGCTCGGCATAGGCTTGCTTGCCGGCCGGGTCATCGGCCAGAACCGGGCCACGAATGGGCCAGATGTCGAGGTGGCCGAGGAAGTCGACGCCGCCTACAGCCCCAGCGCGTTTCCGACTGAAAGGGCTGCAAACGGGGATTGCATTTGGCAAGGGAATGGCGAGGATCGGCAACCGGGGACGCGATCGTGGGAGATCATCATGAAATATCTGGCGGCAATCTTTTCGCGGCAGGGTTTTGTCATCCTGTTGCTGTCGGCACTTCTTGCCGCCTGCACCGTCGTCGTCGATGACGGACCAGGGCCGCGTCCGCGTCCGCCCCGGCCGGAACCGCAATATTGCAGCAAGCAGTACGAGCCGGTCTGTGCCCGGCGCGGCGGCGATCGCCAGACCTTCGCCAATGCCTGTCTTGCCGACCGGGCCGGCTACCGCATCGTGCGCGACGGTCCGTGCCGCGACGGTGGCGGCGGTGGCGGTGGCGGCGGTGGTGAAGAGCAGACGTTCTGCACCCGCGAATATGCGCCGGTGTGCGCGCGCCGGCATGGCGAGATGCGCACCTTTCCCAATTCCTGCGAAGCCCGTGCCGCGGACTATCGCGTCGTTGGCGACGGGCCGTGCTGAGAACGCTGCGCCTCGTTGAGGAAGACAATCATCAAGCCGTCGGCTTCACCTGGCGACAGTCGGCGATGAACTCGGACGCGGGCATGGGTCTGGCAAACAGCCGGCCCTGGCCGTAGTCGACGTCGCGCGCCGCGAGGTAGTCGGCCTGCGCCTGCGTTTCCCCGCCTTCGGCAACGATCTTCAGCTTTAGTGTCTTGGCCATGTCGATGATATGCGCGGTGACGGAATTGGTGGCGGAATTCGTGCTGATCGTATCGATGAACGATTTGTCGATTAGGAGCGCATCGAGCGGCAGCCCCTCGAGATAGGACAGGCTGGAGTAGCCGGTGCCGAAGTCGTCGATTGCCACTGCGTGGCCAAGTTCGCGGGCACGAACGAGCGTTGAGCGGGCCGAGTTGATATCGATGAACGCGCGCTCCGTGGCCTCGAGCCAGATTTGCTGGGGCCGGATCGCGGTGTGCTGATTTGATCTTTCCGCACCGACGAAAGGACGAGACAGCAAGCGAAGCCTTGAACCTGCGGCGCCGATGGCCTAGATCGCCACAGGCGGATAAAACACGGTAGGTTTCCCATCAACAGAGATCAAAGACGAGCGGCGGGTGCGGGAGCCAGGTCTGGCGCAGGCGGACAGCCGCCGCTGGGCCTCGACCAGTATGTGCAGCAGGCGTTGCAACTGCATCAGGCCGGGCGCCGGCAAGAGGCTGAGATGATCTACCGGCAGGTGCTGGCGCGTCAGCCCAAGCACGCGGCCGCGGCGCATTTCCTGGGACTGCTGCTTCACCAGACCGGGCGCAGCGAAGAAGGGCTGGATCTCATCGAACGGTCGGTGAGCCTGCAGCCGACGAATCCCGATTTCCTCAACAATTTCGGTACGGTGATGCGCGACCTCGGCCGCCCTGCTGCGGCCATCGATTTCTTCCGCGGCGCAGTGGATCTGCGGCCGGACCAACTCGCGGCGCGCGACAATCTCGGCTCATCGCTGAAACAGGTCGGCCAGTTCGAAGAGGCCGAAGAGATTTATCGCAGCACGGTTGCACGCAACCCATTTCATGTGCGCGCCCGCATCGGGCTTGCCGAAACCCTGCAGGAAGCCGGGCGGCTGGATGAGGCGCTGGCTGCCTTCCGCGAAGCGCTGGCGATCCGACCCAAGGATGCCGACCTGCTGCACGGGCTCGGCGTCGGGTTGATGGAAAAGGGCAAGCTCGACGAGGCGGCCGACCTGTTCCGGCAGGCGTTGGCGATCAACCCCGCCATGGCCACAGCCTGGCTGATGCTGACGCAGGTCAAGCGCCAGAAGGAGCGCGACAGCGAGCTTGGGGGCATGGAAGCCCAGCATGCCAAGGCGCCGCAGGACAGCCTGGCGCGCATGCAGCTGTCCTTCGGACTCGGCAAGGCGAATGACGATCTCAAGGATTATGGCCGGGCCTTCGACTATTTCGCCGAGGGCAATGCGATCCGCCGCAAAGGCATCGACTACGACCAGGCCAGGACGCGGGCCGAGTTCGAGGCGATGAAGGCCACCTTCGATGCCGGCTTCTTCGAGAAGCACAGGCCCAGCTCAATCAGCGACGACACGCCGATCTTCATTGTCGGCATGCCGCGTTCGGGCACGACGCTGGTCGAGCAGATCATTGCCAGCCATCCGCAGGTCTATGGCGCAGGCGAGCTCAGCATTTTGAAGAAGGCGGTCGGCAGGCAGTTCCCGGCGACTATGCCGGGTGGCTTCCCATGGGGCGTATCGGATACGGGCGATTCGGATTTTGCCGAGGCAGGCCAAGCCTATCTCGACATGCTCCATGCCCGCTATCCGAACATGCGCCACGTCACCGACAAAATGCCGGGCAACTTCCTGCTTGTCGGCTTCATCCACATGATGATGCCGAAGGCCAGGATCATCCACTGCGCGCGCGATGCGGCGGCCACCTGCCTGTCGATCTACAAGGTGCATTTCCGCGGTGACAGCCATCGCTATGGCTACGATCTCGGCGAGCTCGCCGACTTCCACAATCTCTACACCGACATCATGAAGCATTGGCACACGGTGCTGCCAGGCGTCGTGCACGATGTACGCTACGAGGATTTTGTCGCCGACCAGGAAGGCCAGACGCGGGCATTAATCGCCCATCTCGGCCTGCCCTGGGACGACGCGGCACTATCGTTCCACGAGACCGACCGACCGGTGCGCACGGCTTCAGCCGCACAGGTGCGCCAGCCGATGTATCAGGGGTCGGTCGATCTATGGAAGCGCTATGGTGACCGGCTGAAGCCGCTTCTGGACAGGCTGGATTAGCGCAACGCTCCTGCTTCGTCCTAGGATGACGAAGCTGAGGGGCTTCTGCCAATCTGCTACCGGCTGCTCAAAGCTCTATGAATGGCTTGAAGCCACCGAAGATCATGCGCTTCCCGTCGAACGGCATGTCCGCCCAATCGGCCTTCAGGCGCGGATCTGCCATCACTTTGGCCATGACGGCATCGCGGCTCTCCCGCGACTCATAGACGGCCCAGGCGAAGACGACGATCTCGTCGTCCTTGGCCTGCACGGCGCGCGGGAACGAAGTGACCTCGCCATAGGGCACGTCGTCGCCGATGCATTCGACATAGCCGAGCGCGCCGTGTTCCATCCATATAGGGCCTGCGAGGTTGGCCAGCCTCTTGTAGTCATCGAGATTTGCCTTGGGCACGGCAAGCACGAAGCCATCGACATAGGACATTGTGGGTCTCCTCCTGGAAGTTCACAATCCCTCACCGACGCCAGCCGGTGAGGGACTTCGCCATTGGCGATAGATCAGGCTTTCTTGACCGGCGCGTTCATCGCCCATTCGACGCCGAACGGGTCGCGCATATTGCCCCACTGGTCACCCCAGAACATGATCTGGAGCGGCACGGCGACTTCGCAGCCGGCATCGACGGCGCGCTTCCACCAGGCTTCGATGTCGTCGCTGCCGAGGTGAAGCTGCATGGTGTAACCCTGCGGCTTGACGGCAGGCATGCCGTTTTCGGGATAGAAGTCGGAGAGCATCAGCGTCGAGCCGTTGATGTGGAGGTGGATGTGCATGGTGCGGCCTTTTTCGTCCGCCGGATAGGCAAAGACCTGCTCGGCACCAAAGGCCTTCTTGTAGAATTCGGCAGCCTTGAAGGCGCCATCCAGCTGCAGATAGGGGGTCAATCCGCCGAGCACTTTGGCCGCGGGCTGAACGGGGGTCTGATCGGTCATCTGTTGTTCCTCTTTGCGTTTGGCCTTGCGAGCCAAAGGACGGATGAGGTGCCGGCGTTCCTACATGGCCGGCAGATTTTTTTGGCCGACCGGCCCTGGACAGTCCACGCAGCCGCAGTTGGACGAGAGGCGTGAAACGAACTTGCGTCGACCGCGCCCAATCAGAGCCCAATTCTCTCGGCTCGCAGGCTAGAACAGATGGATCAGGCGAACGCCTCTTCAAATCCCGGGACGACAATGATCCTCTACTATCAGACCCACTCACCCTTCGCGCGCAAGGCGCTCGTCTTCGCCCACGAGGTTGGCATTGCCGATCGGCTGGAGGTCATTCATCACGAGACCAGTCCGACCTTGCGCAATGCCCGCGTCTACGCCGAAAACCCGCTCGGCAAAGTGCCGGTGCTGTTGCGGCCCGACGCGTCGCCGATCTTCGATTCCGATGTCATCTGCGCCTATCTCGACACGCTGCATGACGGTCGCAAGCTGCTGCCGCAGGACGGCGAGGCGCGCTGGCAGGCATTGCGGTTGCAGGCGGTCGCCCAGGGCCTGGCGCAGACGGGTATAGCCTTGCGCTGGGAGACGGAAAGGAGACCCGAAAAGTTGCGCTATGGTGCTCTCGCCGACGGATACCGGGAAAAGATCGAGGCGAGCTACGACTGGATCGAGAGCACGCTGGACGACGAGGCGCCGCTCCATATCGGCCACATCGCCTTGGCCACCACGCTGTCCTGGATGGCGTTCCGTCACCTTCCGCCTTTTCGCTCACGGGCACTGCTGACGCGCTGGTTCGAGGCTTTCGAAAAACGCGTATCGATGCAGGCGACGCCGCTTTCGGGCGATACGCATGACTGACTGGCGCCCCGCGAGGTCAGGGGCGGCGGCCGTTTTGCGCATCGAAGACGTCCGGAAACCCGATATCCTTGCGCAGCGAGGCAGGCAGTGAACGCAGGACGCGTTCGCTGCGGTGACGAGCGCGCGCTGCCGCATACCGGGTTGCGATGCGACCGATGGACGAAAGAACCGACATGATAATTCTCCCTGGGTTGGGCCGGCATCATCGTGTCGGCATCCCAAGGACGCGACGGGCTGAGGCTATCCGACAGACCGCCGAGATTTTTTTATCGCTAGCTCCGCAGCCTGCTTGAAGCGGGTTGTTGCTAACGCGATTACTTCAGGCCGCGGTTGTAGACGTTCGATTGTTTCAAGATCGGCCTTCTTCGCCTCTCCCTCTACGGCGAGGTCGTAGCTCGCCTGCATATTCATCCAGAACTGCGGCGTGGTTCCGAAGAACTTCGCAAGGCGCAAAGCGGTGTCGGGCGTTACCGGTGTCGTCTCGCTGGCCAGGCGCTCGATGCGTGTGCGGGGCACATGCAGCTTCTTGGCCAGCGTGTAAGGCTTCAGATTGAGCGGCACGAGATATTCCTCACGGAGAACTTCTCCGGGATGGATAGGTGGGTTGATGTTCAGCATTTTGAACCCTCTTCAATGATAGTCGGTGATTTCAACATCCTCCGCTTGCCCTTCCACCCACCGAAAGCAGACGCGGAATTGATCGTTGATGCGGATCGAATGCTGGCCCGCACGGTTACCTTTCAGCGGCTCAAGCCTGTTGCCGGGAGGTCTTCAGATCCGACAGTTCGGCGGCGTTGTCGATCATGAACAGCTTCCGCTGGGCTGAGCGGACAAGGTCCGATGGGAAGCCCTTCGGAGCCTTGCCGTTCGAAACGGCTTCGCTGGTCTTGTCTTTGAAGGAGCGTATCATCTTGCCGACCCGAGTGGCGTACCATGGCATGATACGCTTCGGAAGTCAAGAAGACGTCTCGTAACATGATACGAAACTCCGGCCTGCGCTCGACAGGCCGGAACTTCATCGGCAGTTTTGTTCACTGATTAGCCAGCGCCCTCCGCCACCGAGCGGAAGAAATCCTCTGGGTCTTCGACTTCGGTCAGCCGCCGTTTCTCGATCAGCCAGAAGCGGTTGCCGATGGCGCGGATGAAGGAGCGGTCGTGCGAGGCGAGCACACAGCTTGCCTGATGTGCCAGCAGTTCCGCTTCCAGGGCTTCCTGGCCGTCGATGTCGAGATGGTTGGTCGGCTCGTCCAGCAGATAGAAGTTGGGATTGGCGAGCCTCAGCGCCAGCATCATCAGCCGCGCCTTCTGGCCGCCGGACAGCGCACCGATCTTTTTCTCCTGCATCTCGATGACCACGCCGGCGCCTGCCAGCAGCGAGCGGGCACGCTGCTCGCCGACATCGTAGCGGCGCGAGACCAGCATCAGCGGCGTGTCGTCGCCGCTGATGCCCGACAGCGCCTGGTCGCTGTAGCCTAGCACCGTCGACGGCGTCACCTTCACATTCGGCACCGTGTCCGGTTCGACAATGGCATTGCGGATCAGGGTGACGAAGCGCGACTTGCCGACGCCGTTGCGGCCGAGCAGCACGATGCGGTCGCCCTGGCAGATATGGCGCTTGCCGGTTCGAAACAGCGGGGTGCCGTCGGGTGTTTCCACAGCCGCGTCGTCGAGCGTGATCAGCACCTTGGCGTGGGTGCCGCGATTGGCCAGTTTTATGGCACCCGCCGACTTTTCGCGGTGCGCCGGTGCGGCCGCTTCTTCCAGTTTTTCGGCCCGCAGGTTGAGCTGCTTGGTCTTCACCGTCAAAAGGTCGCTGCCCGAATTGATGCCGATGTTGTTGAGCTTGGCCGCCTGCCGGCGCAATTGCTGCGCCACCTTCATGTCGCGCTGGAACTTGCGCTCGGTCGAAGCATCGACCTCGTCGAGCGCCTGCCTGGCGCGGGAGTAGGGCAGGGCAAACACCGGCGACTGTTCCGGGCGCAGGAATAGGGTCCGGTTGGTGGTGGCGTCGAGGAAGGCGCGGTCGTGGCTGGCGATGACGACGGGCACCTCGCGCGGCAGCGTGTTCAGCCAGGTTTCGAGCTGGCTGATGCGGACAAGGTCGAGATGGTTGGTCGGCTCGTCGAGTAACAGCACGTCCGGATCGGTGACCCAGACGCGTGCGATTAGCGCAAGCCTCTGCCAGCCGCCACTTAGCGCCTGCATTGGCCGCTCGCGCATCGGCTCGGGCACGTCGAGTGAATCCAGAACCACGTCGACACGCCACATCTCGCTTTCGGCCTGCTCGGACGGCAAGGCATCCGCCACCACCTGCCGGAACGTACGGGTGAGAAGGGCCTGGGCAACCGACTGTTCGACATGACCGACGCGCAGGCCGCGCGTGCGGGTGATGTCACCGGAGGTCGGCTCAATCTCGCCGGTCAGGCATTTCAGCAAAGTCGACTTGCCGCGGCCATTGGCGGCGACAATGCCGAGCCGGTCGCCGGTGCCGATGGTGAGGTCGAGATTGGCAAACAGCGGCGCACTCATGGTGACGCCGAGGGATTTGAGGCTGATCAGGGCCATTTTGATTTCTCTGGTCTTGCCGGAGCTACTCCGGTCCACTTTGACGGTGCGCTTTCCGGCCATCAGGCTCGGCATTACGCACCACGAAGGGCAGACCAAAAAATCGAAGCGGGAAAAACCCGGACCGTCCCTGGTCAGCCCTGCAAGCAAGCTCGCAGGGCAGAAATCGGGCCACGCTGACGATGGTGACGATGAAACGTAAACACGTGAGCCCTCCTTTCGAGACGTTCGAGTGTGGGGAGCGATTACACCAAAGGCGGGGCGGATGGCAAGTAGATGCTCTGCGGGCAGGCCTTAATCTCGCGGGCGGATTACCCAGTCACCCTTAGTTCGCTGGATTTCCTGCGGTGTCAGGAAGTGAAACTCCATCAGGATCGGTTCTTCCGGTCCCTTGAAGAAATGAAGCTCGGCGTGGGGGAGCACGAGCCGGCGGACAGTTTCAGATACGCTTTCCACCTTATATTCCTCGGCTTGCAGTCCTAGACCTGCGAGGAGCGTCCTGGCGGCCGAAATCGTCATTGCCGGGCCAAAGCCATCGAGATCGATTTGGCTGTTGCCGCTCCATTTCAAAGGCAAAGGCTTGGGGACATCAGGCATGTGCCAAAGTTTGATGCTGATGCGATGGACGCGTGCTCGATTGCGCCTGGTCAAAATGTCGATTTCCAGATCGCCATAACCTAGAAGAAAGCCGCACGGCTGATCCTGATAGACATATAGCCATTTAGGAAAGCCAAGATGTTTCTGGACCCGACCGAGATCAGCTCCGGCCCGCAAAGGCGTGTCCTTGCTGCCTAAGATTAGGGGGAGGATATGGAGTTTGCCTCGCTGTCGCATCGATCAAACCTTGGTTGGCTGGATATCCCGTCGCGGGAGCATATTCCGCCTGCCCTGACCATTGTGCTACCCAGCTGATTGGGCCCAGCGGATTAATTGAGCTTCACAGGTCAAGGGGCCGGATCAGACAGGTCTCAAGTAGCCGCCGCTTAGTCCATATTCTTTGTTGAGATCGAGTAGGAAATGCCCGAACACCGCGCTTCTGCCGAGATCGACAACGATCACAAGCAGGGCGTTGAACCTGCCGGTGCCAATCAAAACTTGATCAAACCGGTTTTGAACGTCCCGGTAAACATAATGGACGTCGTTCAAATAGGGCACGCCGACTTCGTCCAGATTTAGCGCGTCGACATAGGACCATATGTCTACGACAGCATTCGCCGTCGCGGTGATATTCGTCATCGGCTCGGCAAAGCAAGCCTTGAACTCCTCTTCATCAAGTCTGCGAACGACGACCATCACTCATTCTAAGCGGCGGCATCTGAAATCCGCAACCGATCGCAGGCTCGATGCTGCAGCTTCCTACCGTCCCGGCCGTCCCGTCTTCCCCGGCCGGCGTTTGTCGCGGCGGGCGTCGCCTGGATCCTCGTATGAGCCGATGCCGGCGCGCTGGCGAACGATTGGCTTAGCGGAATCGTCGCGTTCCTTCGCGCCTGTCCTGCCGGGCATCTCCCCCACTTGGGGGGAGATTGACTGCGGCTTGGCCGGCACTTTTCCTTCGACCGGCTTTTCCGTCCGCCGTACAGTCATTTCATCGAGCGAGTTCTTCTTGAACAGTGGCTTGGTGACGTCGCCGGGAATGCCGAAGTCGGAGCCGTGCGCCTCTTCGGCCGACTGTTTCTTGAACAGCGAGCGTGACACCGCGCCGGCCGGCGTCGGCATGTCGGTACCTGGACCCATGTCGTCGATCGAGGGTTTCGAAAACAGCGGCTTTTTCACCGGCACAGTGCCATCGGCGCCCATCTCGTCGAGATCAGGCTTGCGGAAGAGGTTGGGCCGGGCAGCCTTGGCTGCCTCTTCGGCGGCACGCGCTGCGTCGAGCTTGCGAAAACGCTCCTGTTCCTCTGCTGTACGATGTTTGGCCACGCCCTTGTTGTGCTTGCCCTTTTCGCGGCCGGAGGCCGGGCTTTCCATGTCGGCGTATTTGGCCAGCGGGTCTTCGGAGATGGACAGTTCCATCTCACGCAGGCGCTTGATTTCGTCGCGGATGCGGGCCGCCTTCTCGAAGTCGAGATTGGCCGCGGCATCGCGCATCTGCTTTTCCATCGCGTCGAGATGGGCCTTGAGGTTGTTGCCCATCATGGCGCCGGCACCGTCGGTGAACTGCGAGATATCGGCGCGGACGTGGTCCTTCTCGTAGACCGAATCGAGAATGTCGGAGATGCGCGACTTGACCGATTCCGGTGTGATGCCGTTGGCCGCGTTCCACTCCATCTGCTTTTCGCGGCGACGGTTGGTTTCGGCCATCGCCCGTTCCATCGAGCCGGTCACCTGGTCGGCATAGAGGATGACCTTGCCGTCGACGTTTCTGGCGGCGCGCCCGATGGTCTGGATCAGCGAGGTTTCCGATCGCAGGAAACCTTCCTTGTCGGCGTCGAGAATGGCGACGAAGCCGCATTCGGGAATGTCGAGGCCTTCGCGCAGAAGATTGATCCCGACCAGCACGTCGAAGGCGCCGAGGCGCAGATCGCGCAGGATCTCGATGCGCTCCAGCGTATCGATGTCGGAGTGCATGTAGCGGACGCGGATGCCCTGTTCATGCAGATACTCGGTCAAATCCTCGGCCATGCGCTTGGTCAGCACGGTGACCAAGGTGCGGTAGCCGGCCTTGGTGGTATCGCGAATCTCGCCGACGACATCGTCGACCTGGCTCTTGGCCGGGCGGACCTCGACCGGCGGATCGATCAGGCCGGTCGGACGGATGACCTGCTCGGCGAAGACGCCGCCGGCCTGTTCCATCTCCCAGGCGCCAGGGGTCGCCGAGACCGCGACCGAAAGCGGACGCATGGCATCCCACTCCTCGAAGCGCAGCGGCCGGTTGTCCATGCAGGACGGCAGACGGAAGCCGTATTCGGCCAGCGTCGCCTTGCGGCGAAAGTCGCCGCGATACATGCCGCCGATCTGCGGCACGGTGACATGGCTTTCGTCGATGAAGACCAGCGCGTTGTCGGGGATGTACTCAAACAGCGTCGGCGGCGGATCGCCCGGCTGGCGGCCGGTGAGATAGCGCGAATAGTTCTCGATGCCGGCGCACGAGCCGGTGGCTTCCAGCATTTCGAGGTCGAAGCGGCAGCGCTGTTCCAGCCGCTGTGCCTCAAGCAGGCGGCCGGCCCGCTCCAGTTCGACCAGCCGGTGCTTGAGCTCTTCCTTGATCGACTTGATCGCCTGGTTCAGCGTCGGGCGCGGCGTCACATAGTGCGAATTGGCGTAGATCTTGACGCTTTTCAGCTCGCCGGTCTTCTGGCCGGTCAGCGGGTCGAATTCGGTGATCTGCTCGATCTCGTCGCCGAACATCGAGATGCGCCAGGCGCGGTCTTCCAGGTGGGCCGGGAAGATTTCGATGGTGTCGCCGCGCACGCGGAACGAGCCGCGGACAAAGTTGATGTCCTGCCGCTTGTACTGCTGGGCGACGAGATCGGCGAGCAGCGCGCGCTGGTCGAGCCGGTCGCCGATCTGCATCTGGAAGGTCATCGCCGTATAGGTTTCGACCGAGCCTATACCGTAGATGCAGGACACAGAGGCGACGATGATGACGTCGTCGCGCTCAAGCAGCGAACGCGTCGCCGAGTGGCGCATGCGGTCGATCTGCTCGTTGATCGAGGATTCCTTCTCGATGAAAGTGTCGGTGCGCGGGACGTAGGCTTCCGGCTGGTAATAATCGTAGTAGGAGACGAAATACTCGACGGCGTTTTCCGGGAAGAATTTCTTGAACTCGGAATAGAGCTGCGCGGCAAGCGTCTTGTTCGGCGCCAAGATCAAGGCAGGCCGCTGCGTCTCCTCGATCACCTTGGCCATGGTGAAGGTTTTTCCTGAGCCGGTGACGCCGAGCAGCACCTGGGTGCGGTCGTGGTTATCGACGCCTTCGACCAGATCCTTGATCGCGGTCGGCTGGTCGCCGGCCGGCTCGAACTCCGACACCATCTTGATGGCGATGCCGCCTTCGGATTTTTCGGGGCGGGCAGGGCGGTGCGGCGTCCACAGCACGCCGTCCTTGTGCAGCGGATTGCCGGATTCGATTAGCGCCGACAATGCCGCCACCGTCGCGGTGACGCTGCCCGAGGCCATGGTCTCGGCGTCCTCCAGCGAAATGTCGAGGCCGGCGACCGGATTGAGCCCGGCTGCCGTGCGCTCCCTGGCTGACGCCGCGCCACCCATCGAGGTGCCGCGCGAACTGCGCCCCGGCGAGCTTGAGCGCTCGGGTATCTTCTTCGACGGCTTCGGCGATTTGCCGCCGTCACCCTTGGCGACAAGACGTCCTTCGTTTTCGGCTTCCTGCTCGATCTGCTCGGCCCAATCCGCGATCGAACCGGTCAGCGGCGTGCCAGAGAGTTCCGGCTGCGGCATCTCGGCGAAGCCGCCTTTGTGCAGCGGCTCGGAGGCGTCGAGGAAATCGGTCAGCGGGCTGCGCCGCTTCGGCGCGGCGCGGTCGTCGTTCGCCGTCGGCGGCGTTTTCTGATCGGGAGATTTGGCCATGTCCCGAATATGGGATTTCCTGGCCAAAATGGAAAGAGCGCGGTGGGGAGAGGCGTGCCGGACAGCGCTGCTCCTGACAGCAGGCTGTCAGCAGCAGCGGGAAGGCGCCCGAAAGCCTCTTGTCGTTACACGCCCCTGGCGGCTGATGCGACCTGCGTCGCCGACCCGTTCAGGCGCGGCACCACGACGAGGCGTTTGATTTTGCCCTTCTTGAAAGCGGCGAGGAAGCGCGCATAGTCCTTGAAGGCGACGCAGCCGCTCGACTGGGCGTAGCGGCCCCGGAGCAGGTAGGTATGGGCCAGCAGGCCGTTGCGATTGTATTTGTTGCGGCCATCGACCGGTGTCAGGCGCAAGGCCTCCACTCCGTGGAAGCGCGACTCGCGCATCGACAGATTGTAGGTGTTGGGCGGCGTCGGTCCGCGATTCTTCTGGTCGGCATAACGCGGCTGGTCCGCCATGGCGCCGATGCCTGAATGCGCCTCGAGCCTCGAGCCGTCAGGCATGTAGACGGTCGCGCTGCTGATGTCGTACACGGCGACGCCATTGCCGGCTCCGCTCCTGGCGGCTGGCGAGTTGAAGAGGTTCCTGAACGCCTTGCCAAGGCCGCCCGAGGGCGTGTCGGGCTTGGCATAGGCCAGCACATCGCCGCCATCGGCCGGCCGGCCTTGCCGCGTCGGTTTTGCCGGCTGGGCCTGCTGGACCGTCTCGCGTGCCGGCTTCGGCTGCTGAACGGATTTCGGCTGCTGGACGGACTTAGGCTCCTGCTGGACCACTTTGGGCTGCGGCGCGTCGAATTGCGGACGCCGGGTCGGCAACGGCACGTCGTCGGTCAGAGCGTCCGGCAGGGAGGCGGCATCGCCGGGTTGATCCTGCTGGGTTTCGACGGGTGAAACCACGACATCGGCTGACGATTCCTCGATCGGCAGCGGTGAGGCGAACGCCTCGTCATCGGCCGGCAGGGACTGCACCAGAGCAAGCGCCAACTGCGAATTGTCCGGCGTACCGGATTGGGCAAAGCCCATCGGAGGCGGTGCGGTCTGAACGACCACCGAGTCGGTATCCAGCCGGGCGAAACGTTCGGCCGCCGGAACTGGCATGCTATCGGACAGGCTGGCTGTGACCTGGACGGAGGGCACCAACGACGCCTCGGCAATTCGCGGTGCGACTGTGGAGATCACCGGGCGGGTGTTGGCACTGGCGGCAGGCTTTCCGGCGTCGGCAAAGGCAGCGGCCAGCTTCATCGGCGAAAGCGACGCTTCCATGCGTTCGAAGCGCTCCTGCGCCTTCGACTTCACGGCGGCGGGCATCGGCTTTGCCTGCGCTACAAGACGTTCGGATTTTTCCGCCCGCGCGCTTACCCTGGCCAGCTTGAAACAGCTGGCGCCGCACTGCACCGAATGATCATGCAGGGCCTGAGTGCCGCCATTGGCGTTGGCCAGCACGAAGGGTGCTTTCAAAAAGTGCTGCTTCAGCGGATCGGCAAGTGCGAGCGATCCCGGTGTCGACAGTGTCTGGGGCAGGCCAACCGAAGTTGCCGATAGAGAGGCGCCGACGGAACTGAGGCCAGCCATGGTGCCGATCAACCAAAGGCCGATGGCGGTGCTGACGCAAGGCAGCGCGACCCAGCGGGCCACCCGGCCAGCGTTGAAGGAAGGGGAACGTGGAGCATCGACGAACTCGCCGCCCTCACGCTGTCCCCGGTTTTTTTTGTGTGTACTCAACAACGCCATGCAACCAATCTCGCTTCAATCGGTTTCCCCGTACGTGGCCTTGAGAGCCGCGACGACCATTCTGTGAGTGATCCCAGGTGGTCCCCGACGCGTTTACCGCGTCTGTAGTTGGTTGCCGATTGCTTCAAAATATGGACAAAGTTGGTTAATCAATTCCTCTCAAAACCAACGACGAGATGTGGATTTTGGCCAAATCAGCCTTCGTCCACGGCCAGGAAAGTGGTGTTGTCGCCCTTCCGACCTGGTTTTGCTGCCTGTTTTTGGCGGCCGAGTCAAGCAAAACAGCCACTGCTAATTTTTACGCAGCGCCTCCGCGCGGTGTATGCAGCGAACCGACTGCCGGCAGACCTGCCTACAAAAGGCGCGCGTATTTCCGGTAAAACCGTTGCCTGCCATGCTAGATTTCTCGCGGGAAGGCGGCCTCAAACGGCCCACCCTCAGTTGAACCAAAGCGCAAACGTCAAAAACCCGCCGCCGCCGAACTGGCGCTGGATCTGGTCGAAATCGTCGCTGGTCGCGAGCTCGCCGCTTTCGAGGTAGGGCGCGATGGCCGGGCCGGTGATCGACAGCACGAGATCGAAGTTTTTTGGCTCGTCGAAGAAGCGCTTCATGTTGATGCCAAGCCCAGTACTGGCGGTGACGCGGAAATGCGGCAGCAGCTTGCGGCCTTCCAGGAGATCCTCGGCCATGGTCAAGGCGGCGAGCCAGGCCTGGACCTGCTCCTCGCCGACTTCGAGGCCGGTGAGCGGGTTCTCGCCCTTCTGCTGCGGTCCAGGCAGCCATTCGCGGTCATTGTCGGTCTCGGCGCGGATCGCCTTCCAGTCCTCGCGCGACAGCCGGATCATTTCCAGCAGGTGGCGGCGCGCCGCTTGCCGGCGCTCCGGTTCGATCACCGGCCAGTTGACGAGATGCACCATCGAGATGAAATCGGCGATGCGCCATTCCGAGGAGAAGATGCTCGAGCCCATGTCGCCGGCCGGCGGCACCAGAATATCCTGCAGCGGCAATTTGGCGCGCGGGAACAGCATGTGAAACGAGCCGTCGAAGGTGCTCCTGAAATCATGCGCCAGCCAGAAATCGGCCTGCGCCATCAGGAACTCGGCATAGCCCTGCAGCCAGTAGCCGTCGGCGCGGTCGAAGCGGAAGGTGAGCGTGGGGGCGGCGGCGTCCGACGAGATACCGCCGCGCGAGAGTGAGGCGATGATCGCCGCCATGCTCTCGTCCGGCGCGATGGTGCCGTCCTCGTTGAGGTCGATGCCGGCATGGGTGAGATCGATGACCATGCCGATATCGGCATTGGGCGGCACCGAGGCAAACGTGGCTGCGGATTTCTCCAGCCGGTCACGGAAGCCGACCAGGATGGCGCGGAACTGCTCGTAAGTGAGCGGCTCGGGATTGGGATTGTCGGGCACTGGCAACCGCATCAGCGGCAGCATGAAGGATTGCGGGCTTTCGAAACCATGACGGTGCAGGCCGGTGGCCAGGACCTCCAGTGCGGTAAAGAACTCGCCCGCCCCGGCCGCATAGGCGGATGCCGGGTCTTTTGGCGCGGCAGCCTCCAGCGTCGAGAGAGCGGTGTCGCGCGCGGCCACGGTCTTCGCCTCAAACAATGTGGTTGCCGCTTCTGGCATTGCCGCCGACGCGGAAGACAGCGGCAGAAGCAGAATGAAAGCGGATGTCAGCAGGCCTGCCAGTCGTGTCATCTTTTCCCCCCAATGTTTGTCGCGCAGTGCAAACATACACCATTTGCAGCGCCGCGCTTCAACCCGCCCGGCGGACGGTCTACACAGGGCAAACAATTGGGCATCGCGTGTCGAATTATCCGTTTTCCTACAAGCTGTCCTGGCTGCCGCGTTTCCTGAAGCCGTCACTGGCCGGCGACGCTCAAGACTTTGCGCCGATGGCCGGGACGCTGATGGATCCACCGCCGAAGCAAGCGGTGCGGCTTGCCTTTGTCGGCGACATCTCGGCGGTGGCCAACCGCAGCGCGCCGGATTGCGATCCGGCGATCAAGGCGCTGCTCGGCGCTGCCGATCTGGTGATCGGCAATTGCGAAAGCCCTGTTGTGGACAGGCCAAGCGCGGTGCTGGGCACAAGGCTCGGCACGCATCATGCGATGAGCGAGCCGTTCCTGGCCGAGGCGCTGACGGCGGTTGGTGTTGCGCGCGAAAAACTCGTGCTGTCGCTGGCCAACAACCATGTGCTGGATCAGGGCATCGCCGGTTTCGACGAGACAATCGCGGCGTTGCTGCGGCTCGGCATCCGCACGATCGGCCTGGCCGACGGTCCGGTTGTGCCGATTCAGGTTGGATCGCTTGATATCGGCTTCGCCGCCTTCACGCTGTGGCGGAACGCCGATGAAAAACTGTTTGCCGGGCGCGTTTCGATGGACAGCGATCCGGCGAGCTGGCCACCCGCTGGCTTGGACCTTCTCTGCGCCGTGCCGCATTGGGACTGGGAGTTCCGACATTTTCCGCGCGACGGGACGCGAGCGCTGGCCAGGCGGCTGGCCGGGCAGGGCGCCGGGCTGATCGCGGGCCATCATGCCCATGTCGTGCAGCCGGTGGAAAAGATTGACGGGACGATCGTCGCCTATGGGCTCGGCGATTTCCTCGGTACCGCCTTTGCCCGGCAGCCATGGCCGGGCCGCATCGGCTCTATCCTCGTTGTCGATGTCAGTGCCGATGCCGGGACGCGCGGCAGGATCGCGTCTTACCGGATGCATCCCTTCATGCGCCTGCGCGCTGGCGACCACGAGCGGCTGGTGTTGGTGGAGGCTTTGGAGGGCCGAATGCGTGACAGGGTCGCGGAGCGACTGAAAGCGGTCTTCCCTTCTCCACCAACCGATGAAGGCGTTCCCGCTTAACCATCTGGCGGCCCTTGCAAAACCAACTATCATGCTCCCGCAGAGGCAGGATTGCGGGGGTAGCGGTGGAATCAGCGGATTTCATGCCGAGCGAAACGGTCATCGCCGGCATCCGAAAAGACATCGAGGCCTATGAAGCGGCGAGGGCTTCGGCGGTCCGGCAGGTGCGCTGGCGGGTGCCGGTGTTCGTGGGGCTGGTGCTGGTGGCCGTGGTGCTGGTCGCCTGGCTGTTCAACAAGGTCGCCGACCCCAACGAGCAATGGGTCTCGACGCCGCATGTATTTCTCTATGTGATCGGCTTCGCGGCTTCGATCCTGCTCTATTTCCAGGCCAGGAAACCGGCGACGCGGCTGCAGCAATCGTTCCGCGAGACGCTGCTGCCGATCATATTCGGCTTCATCGCCGACATGCGCTACCAGCATGGCGTGACGCCGAATTCCTTCGACCGGTTGCCGCGCACGGCGGTTGGTCCGTTCAACCGGCAGGCGTTCGACGACATCGTGGCGGGCCGCTATGAGGGGTTTCCGTTCGAGCTGTACGAGGCGCATCTGCGGGAAGGGTCGGGCAAGGGCTCCTCGACCGCCTTCCAGGGCGTCATCGTCGCTTTCGAGACCATCGCGCCGTTTCCCGGCATATTGGTGGCGACGCGGCGGACCAACGCGGTGATCAGCTTCTTTCGAGGCATATTTGCCAGCAAGCTGCAAGAGCTGTCCAGCGGCGACGCTTTGCTCGACGCCGCCTACGAGTTCCGCACCGACAATCTCGGGGCGGCACAGCCATTGGTGAGCGGCCGGCTGGCGCAGGCGCTGAAATGGCTTGGCGAAACCTGGCCGGACGACGCAGCCCGCGTCGCGCTCAACGGCAGCGATGGTTTCCTGCTGTTGCCGCAGACGAAGAACTTCTTCGAGCTGCCGGATATTTCGGTGCCGCTGGACTACAGCAGGCATGTCGCGCCGATGATATCAGACATGGGCGCGATGCTGGCGACGGCGGCACTTGTGCGCAAGATTGGCGCGAAGGACGAAGCGGGTTGATTGGGCTGCGCTTTCAGCACTCGAAGCCGTATTTGTCACGCATGTAGTCCGCCTCTTCTTTCGACATTTTGTTGAACATGACGCACACGGTGAAGCTGCCGACCTGACGTCCGCCGCGTGTGTATCCCCAGTCGGAAATATCGTCCCTGGTGAATTCTATGTTCTGGCCGAGGACGACGTTGTGCACTTCCTCCGGCTGGTTTGCCAATATGCCGACAAATCCGGTTTCGGTGCGGCGGAACGGTATGACCCAGAAGTGTTCGGTGACGTTGCCGTCCCGTACCTTGACCTTCAATTTGAACCTCTCTGTGTCGGCGGGAGGCGCCTCGGACAGTGCCAGGAAGTCGTCCAGGCTGGCGAGCGCCTGCGCGGTCGCCGCTGCCATCTCTGGGTCGCCGGGAGTGAAGATAATTGTTTTGTCGTCGCCCGGATCCGTGGCTTGTGCGCCGGCCAATCCTGGAGCAAGCGCCAGCATCAGGGACATCGCAGTCCGGACTGCAAGCTTCATGGAAGGCCCCCCTTCATGTCAACGGTCGACACCATCCCGCATTCGACGTCGGTTTGCAACCGTAGCGCGAGTTTGATCAGCGTTGGCGTGGCGGTTTTTGAACTGATCCTCGAAACAAAATGTGTATCGACGATCGGTCAGCGCTCTGTTTCGTGATGCCGCCCGAGATGGATTGCGGCGGCTGCGTGGTGATCGAAAGCCGCCCGTCACAATCGGCCAAGTGACTCTTTTCGCGGACAGAAGTGCGTTCATTGGGGGAGCCGAAGCGGCCTGAAATGATCTAGGTCGCAGATAATGTGTCGGAATTAAGCCTATGATATTGTTTGTGAAAATTCACCCAATGTGATTTGCGGAGGGTGCGCTTTCCGTCCAGTTTCAGGCCGTCCGGTGCTGTCGTTTCCCAAGGCGGCGGTCCGGAAAAGTGAAACAGCACGGAGTGCTTACCAATGAAGAAGACCCTCGCAACCACCGCTGCTCTGCTCGCCTTCCTCGGCACCGCCTATGCCGCGACCGTTCAGGGCACCATCCAGGCCGTCGACCCGACGACCAAGTCGATCACCCTCGACGACGGCAAGATCTACCAGCTGTCGCCCGAAGCGACGATCGGGAAACTGAAGGTCGGCGCCAAGGTGGCGGTGACCGTCGATGACAAGACCGGCATCGTGACGTCGATCAAGAAGGCCTCGTAAGGCGAGGGCATCGTGCGTCGGCAGACCTGCTGACGCAATTTCAGACCCTGTTCCATTCTGGCCGGTCCTCCGGGGACCGGCCATTTCGTGCCCTTCACCCTCGACGCCAGGCAAACCGCCGTCCCGGCGGCGCCGCTATGGTTTTTGCCAAAGAGCCGCGCTATCCCTTGGCCAGCGGGGGATAGTCATGGCCGACGAGCAAAAAGGGTTTCGCCTGTCGCGGCGATTGCTGCTGGGTGCGGCTGTCGTCGGCGGCGCGGTGCTGTGGGGCGGCAACACGGTGGCGCGGCTGGCACGCGGACCTTCGGGGCCGAAGAACGCAGGACGGATAGCCGATATAGACGGCTTCGCGCTGCCTCTGAAGCCGCTGGACAATGCGCCGGCCTTCGATGCGTCACTGCCCTGGTCGGCAAAGGGTGGTGACATCAACGATGCCAGCGGCCTGTCGATGACGCCGGTCTACGGCGTGGTCGAGGTCAGCGGGGACGAGCACATCGTCAAGGCCCTGGCCTTCGCGCGTGCCAATGGGCTGAAAATATCGCTGGCCGCCATCCGCCATTCCATGGGCGGGCATGCCTTCGACGACAACGCGCTGGTGCTCGACCTCAGAAAGTTCAACAGGGTCACCGTCGATGCGGCGGCCAAGACCATGACCTTGCAGCCGGGCGCGCGCTGGCATGACATCCAGAACCTTCTGCATCCGCACTTCGCGGTGAAGGCGATGCAGTCGACCGACATCTTCTCGGTCGGCGGTTCGCTGTCGGTCAATGCGCATGGCATGGACCACCAGGCGGGTTCGGTGGCGGGCTCGATCCGCTCGATGCGGGTGATGCTGGCCGACGGTTCGGTGACGACCTGCTCGCCGACCGAGAACACCGATCTGTTCCGCCACGTCGTCGGCGGTTACGGCCTGTTCGGCGTGGTGCTGGAGGCGACGCTCGATATCGTCGACAACGCCGTCTACCGCACCTCGCGCGAAATCATCAAATCGGACGATTTTCCGGAATTCTTCGCCAAGGTGCTGGAGCCGAACAAGGATATCGGCCTGTTCTACGGCCATCTGTCGACGGCGCCCGGCAATTTCCTCGAGGACATGATCGTCTACCGTTACGACAAGGTGGCCGAGCGGCCGCCGGCCGATCAGCCCGAGATCGGCGAGCCGGGATCGGTCGGGTTGAAGCGGGTGATCATCAACCTGGCGAAATGGGGCAGCCTGTTCCAGGAATTGAAGTGGTTCACCGAAAAGACGCTGGAGCCGAAATTCGAAAGCTGCACGGTGGCGCGCACCTCGGCCATGGCCGAGGGCGAGGCCTGTCTCGTCACCCGCAACAACCCGATGCACGATTCGGTGCCCTATCTGTTCAACGATCAGATGGAAGAGACCGACATCCTGCACGAATATTTTATTCCGCGTGCCGCCTATGTCGAATTCATCGCGGAAGCGCGCGAGATCCTGCGCAAGCAGACGCTGCCGGTGCTCAATGCTTCGGTGCGCATCGTCCACAAAGAAGATGTGGCGCTGACCTACGCGCCGGAGCCGGCCTATTCGCTGGTGCTCTACGTCAACCAGCCGACCGATGCCGACGGCAATGCCAGGATGCGGGCGCTGACGCGGGCGCTGATCGACGTGACGATCAAGCATGGCGGGCGCTTCTTCCTGCCTTACCAGCTGCATTATACGGCCAGGGAATTGCTGGCCTCCTATCCCGAACTGCCGGCCTTCCTGGCGGCGAAGCGGCAGTATGACCCGACGGAACTGTTTTCCTCGACCTTCTACCGTGCCATCAAGGCGCTGAGCGGGGTGTCGTAAGAAGCAGGAGAACAGGCATGCGGATGGTATCGGCGGCGGCACTCATCCTCATCGCGCTGTGCGCTGGCCCTGCCGGAGGCGAGGATCTCAAGGCCTTCAAGCTGACCATCGACGGCGTGACGGTCGATATCGATCCCGGCGAGAGCGCCGATGTGACGCTGCCCGGCGGCAAGCAAAGCAAGGTGACGCTCGCGCGCAACGACTTCGCCACCTTTTCAGGCAGCGATTTTTCCTTCGTCCACCCCAGCGGCATTTCGGTGACCAAGACCGATCTCGGCGATGACATCACGCAGTATCTGATGGCCTCGGCGCTGGGCACGATCGTCGTCGTGCAGGAGTATGGCGCCATGAACCCGGTGTCGCTCAACCAATTGATGCTGCAGGAGATGACCAGGCAATCGGTGCAGGCCGGCGCCAAGCTGACGCAGGGGCCGACCACGCGCAAACTCGCCGACGGCAAGGAATTGACCGGGATCCGGGCCGAGGTGAAGACACGCACCGACACCGCCGATTTCGAGATCGTCGGCTTCGGCCTGGCCGATCGGGGGCTGCTGTTCATCACCCGCATTGCCGGCGAGGACGCGGCGACCGAAAAGCCGCTTGTCGACAAGTTCTGGCAGAGCCTGAAAGTCAGGTTCAGGCCGGACTAGGATCGTGTCTCAGTGTGGATTTCGGCTGGGGTTTTGCGTATCGGCGGCTCAAGTTATTCTGATGACCCCGGGGTTGGAGATCCTGCAGCATGGCGAAGCTCATTTTCAGAATGAACCAGTCACTCGACGGCTATGTCGACCACCAGAAAATGCCGTCGGGCCCGACAATCTTTCGTCACTGGATAGAGCAAGTGCGCAATTTGAGCGGCAGTGTGTACGGTCGCGGCATGTACGAGGTCATGCGCTATTGGGACGAAGATAGTCCTGAGTGGAGCGCGGAGGCGCACGAATTCGCGGCGGCGTGGCGGAGCCAACCGAAGTGGGTTGTGTCGCGCTCGCTGAAGTCGGTCGGCCCCAACGCAACACTTGTCGCGGATGACGTCGAGGCGGTGATACGCGGGCTTAAGGCTGAGCTCGTCGGGGAGATTTCAGTTTCTGGACCAGGCCTGGCACGAAGCCTGACCGACCTTGGTCTTGTCGATGCGTACCAACTCTACCTCCATCCGTTCGTGCTTGGTCATGGCAAGCCATTCTTCGCCGGCCCCCGGCCGCCGCTTCGCTTTGTGGCCAGCGATTTGATTGGCGACGACGTGATCAGGTTGACCTATGTGCCTGCCTGATCACGCGGTCATCGAACCGAGACGCCAGCGGGCCTACAGCCCCTTCGGCATCAGGCCAGCCAGCCAGTTCACAGAGCGCTTCGCGGCGTCGGCGGTTGCCGAGGCGGCGCGGCCGAGATCGGTCTTGACCACGGCGTAGCCGTTCTTGGTGCGATAGAGCACACCGGTTCCGCCATCGACCACCTGTTCATAGGCAACGGGCCGGGCGGCGTCGGCTTCCATGGCGGTCGTCGGCGAACCGACCGAGACGCTCGGCCGGTGGCTGAGTTCCGGCGGCAGCGGGCTTTCGGTTCTGACGACGCGGCTGGCGGGCTTCAGTTCCGGGCGCGATGCGGTCGCGGCCAGCTGCGAGGAGGACGACGAACCCTTCGTGCGGCAAATGCCGGAGACGAGCGGATAGTTGAAATTGCGCTCGTGCAGCATCTGGCTCTTCATCGCGGCTTCGCATTCGGCGACGGTCGACCATTTGGCCGGCGTCTCGCCGATATATTCGCAAAGCTTGGCGTCGCAGTCGCAGCCGACAATGGTCATGGCGACAAGGGCGGTCTTGATCACGGTCTTGTCCCTTCGAGATGCCCCCCCGGCAGCCCTTCCATTTCTTCCCATTCCTTCGCGCGCGAACAAGGCGGGATTTGGCCGCGATTGTGGAATGGGCGTGGCGGAGGCCAGGAAATGCCTAATCTTGGCCGGGCGTGACCGAAAGGCCTCAGTAATCGTAGACGTGTTCGAGCCTGGCGCCGGACTTGATCAGCGCCGGCAGCACGAGATGCAGCTTGCGCACGGCAACGATCATGCCGGTGCGGCGCGTGGATTGATCGGCCGGCAGCGGATAGCTGAACAGGATGCGCATGCCTTCGGGAACGGCGATCGTATCGGTGGAGAGCACCGTGACCATGATCTCGTCATTGCCGCCGATCTCGACGAAGGAGACGCCCTTGTCGATCAGGCGCGGGATCATTTCGGTGAAGACCTGATAGCGCCTGGTGACGAAGACGGTGCCGTCAGCGCCCATGTCGCGTTCGAGCAAGGTGTCGGGCTCGTTGCGCGTGGCTTCGCCGACGGGTCCCTTGGCCCAGACATGGATGTCGAGCAAGGCGGGGTCCATTGTGGCGGCGAGGGCTTTTTTTATCAGGTCGGCATAGCCCTGCTTGATGGTGTCGGCGAGGCCGAACGCCAGCTTGCGTTCGCTGGTGCGGATCGAGCTGTCGCCCGGCGCCGGCTGCACGGCAAACAGGCCGGCACGCTTGTCGGCATACGGGAACTGATACCAGGGCACCTGGTCGAGAAACGCGGCATAGTCCGCCGCGACCTTGGCCTGATAAATGTCGGCGGCGGTGCGCTTGGCCGTCGTCGCCTCGGTGATGCGGCCGACCGTGTTCTCATAGGCCCACTGCAATATATGCTCGATCGAGTGGCTGGTGCCGATGATGACCAGCATCTGGTGGTTGGCGTAGTTGAACTTGTAGGGAGCGCTGGCGCGGATGACCATGGCGTAGTCCTGCCAGAAGCGGCCGATATAGGACCAGTAGGGGAAGCCGCTCGGTTGCTCCTTGTCGACGAAGCCGGCATATTCGCGCGCGGCGTAGACGATCGCCCATTCCGGATAGGTCAGGAAGGTCGATTCCTCCGGCCGCTGGTAGCCGGGGATCTCGGCGCGGACCTTGTCGGCCAGCGCCTTGGGCGGGGCGCCGTCGGCAATGCCGGGCAGCGGCGTCTTGTCGAGCGACGACGTCGTCAGGAAGCCGTAGCTCAGCCCGGCGATCGGGATGAGGATGACGACGACGATCAGCCAGAGGATCGTCTTGATGATGCGCTTCAGCCAGCGGAACAGGAACATGCCTGGTCAGGCCGTGGCGAAGTGGTCGTGTACGCGCCTGGCCAGCCGGAAGCCGACATAGACGGCGAAGCCGCCAATGACGATGTGCGGCAGGTTGGCGAAGAAGCGGGCCGGGAATTCGATATCGTTGAGAGAGCGGAAGCCGTTGATGAAGATACCGGCGTCGAGGCAGCCGGAACCGGTGACCAGCCCGAGCACGCCGTCGAACAGGTAGACCGAGCCGAACAGCTTGAAATAGAACACTGCCTGGCGGTGGGAGATGAAGGCGGCGGCCAGCGCCCAGACGCCGGAGAAGGCGTGCAGCAGGTCGTCGTACCATTGCAGCGAGAAAAGGCCGAACAGATTGCCGTTGGCATCGTTGAACGCCGGTATGTAGCCGATGGCGACGACGCCGAAGAACAGGAAAGCATAGGCAACGGCAAGCTTCTGGATGAGCGTCATGAAGTATCCCCCTTCTACGAGCCCATTTGTAAACGCTACTCTGCCGGCCGCCTGACGCGGTTTTCTGCGCTTCCGATGCTCACGGACTCAAAGGTCCGCTACGCTTCGGTTCTCGAAAACCACGCCATCCGACTCGGCAGAGCGCGTTTTCAAACGGGCTCTGACCAGGCGATACTAACCGATTTTAGCGCGTGGAGAAGCGGCGCTCGCAAGATCGCCGCCAAAGGGCATCGGGGGGCCAAAAAGACAGTCGGCGCCGGGATTTCTCCCAGCGCCTCCCTGTCAGATCAGGACACGGTCGCGGCAGCAACTTCCGTAAAGTCGTCGCGCCTTGCCGGCCTTGATTTTGACGGTCCTGCCAGTCCGCCGCCCGAGAGCAGCGTCCGTTCGGGACCACGCCGGTCTCCACCCTTGCGAGCTTTGCCCTGCGCACCATCGAAGGTTTTTGCCGTCCTTCATGGCAGCATCGGTCCGCCGTCGGCGTTGGCACGCTTTCCGCGGCCCCGTAGGTCTCGGCTCCGTCCCTCGAAACAGGCAAGCCTGCTCTCGCTTCGGGCCGTACGGGCCTCAGGAAATCCGCCTTTCACTTCGCCTTTCGGCTTGATGATCGGTAGCCGCCTGAGATGGGTTTAATGTACGCCGAGTAAGGGTCCTGGGGAATGGCCGCTGCCCTGTGGATAGCGGGATTACCGGGGATCGTTAGCCACAAACCGGGGAATTCGAGCGCCGGCTGCTTTAGACAGCCCGCCCGCTTTTTTGCGTACAAGCCGACAGCGCCCCTTGCTCCGCCGGTGGTCGCGGGCTTCAATGCCGGCAAAGGATCGGACCTGCATGTCCGGCGCCGGGGAGGGCGGGTATTTTGAAAGTCGGAGTGGTTCTCAACCCGATTGCCGGTGGCGGCCGGCTGAAACGGCATTGGCCTGATGTCGCCGTGTCGCTGAAAAAGCATTTCGGCGAATTCGAGCTGCGCGAAACGCAGGCCGAAGGCGATGCCGAAAGGCTGGCAATCGATCTCGCAATGATTGGCTTCGATCTGGTGATTGCGGCCGGCGGTGACGGCACCGCCAGCGAAGTGGCCGACGGGCTTCTGCAGGCGGCCCAGGAGAGCGGCCGGATCACTGAACTTGGCCTGTTGCCGTGCGGCACCGGCATCGATTTCGCGCGCGGGCTCGGCCTGCCGAAAGAGGTGGATGCCGTGCTGAAGCGGTTGGCCGAAGCCAAGGGTCGCAAGGTCGATGCTGGGCGCATCGGCTACATCGACGATCACGGCGCGCTGGCCAGCCGGCACTTCATCAACATCGCCAGTCTGGGACTTTCCGGCGCCACCGACCGCGCCGTCAATGCCGACAAGCGCAAGGGCAGGATGTCGGCCAAGGCACTGTTCCTGTGGCGCACCGTGGTGGAGTTCATCCGTTACCGTTTTCAGGACGTCAGGATCACGGTCGACGGCGGCGCACCCGTCGAAGCGCGCATGGCGCTGGTGGCGGTCGCCAATGGAAAGTTCTTCGGCGGCGGCATGATGATCGCGCCGGATGCCGACCTGACCGACGGGCAGTTCGACATCGTCATTCTGCGCGCGGCCGGCAAGCTAAAGCTGATCTGGGACATCCGCCTGCTCTATGGCGGCCGGCACCGCAACCATCCGGCGATCACCATCCTGCGCGGCAGGAAAGTGGTGGTCGAGCCGCTCGGCGATGCGTCAGAGAATGGCGCGCTGGTCGATATAGACGGCGAGTCGCCGGGACGCATACCCGCGACCTTCGAGATCCTGCCGGGTGCATTGACGCTCAGATACTGAATCAAGCCGTTGACAGATTGATTCAGATGAATCCGCCCATCAATCCAACGTCCTGAAATCGCTTGATAACTGGCTGATGTCAGAGTTCCAGCTTGGCCGGAAAACCGGGCGCGCGCAGGTCGGTATCGACGGCATCCTCGAGCAATTTGACGATCTGGGTGGACCAGGCGCTGCCGCCATATTCCTGTTTGCCCATCTGGAAAATCTCACTCACAAGCGGCGCCAGTTGGAGCGGCAGTCTGAATTCCCTGCCCATCGCCAGCGCGAAGCCGAGGTCCTTCAGCGCCAGGTCCATGGTGAAGCCGATGTCGTAGGAGCCGTTCAAGATGAGCTGGCTTTCGGTCTCATGGACGAAGCTGTTGCCGGAGGAGGCTGAGATGGCATGGTAGGACTGGGCGAGGTCGAGCCCGCCCTGTTTCGCCAGCATCAGCGCCTCGCCGGCGGCGACGAGATGGATGAAGGCGAGCATGTTGGTGATCACCTTGATCACCGCCGCCGAGCCGACCGGACCCATCAGGAACGACTTTGCGCACATCGCCTCGATGGCCGGCCGATGACGTTCGTAGAGCGCTGGATCGCCGCCGACCAGCGCGGTGATCTTGCCAGCCGCCGCCAGATGCACGCCACCGGTGACCGGGCATTCCAGCGTCTCGACGCCCCTGGCCGAGGCGAGGGCCGCAAGGCGAAGAATCTCGTCGCGGCCGTTGGTGGACATCTCGATCCAGGTACCGCCCTTGGGAAGGCCCTCCAGCAATCCGCCGGGTCCGGCCAGCACCGCTTCGCTGACCTTGGGCGAAGGCAGGCACGTGATGGCATTGCCGGCCCGGGCGGCGGCCTCGGCCGGGCTGCTCGCGGTAGTGGCGCCGAGCGCCACCAGGCGCTCGGCGGCGGCCGGATCGCGGTCGAAGACGGTGACGGCAAAGCCGTTGCGGATCAGGCTGGCGGCAAGGTTGCCGCCGAGATGGCCAAGCCCGATGAAGGCGTAGCTTTCGCTCACGGCATCAGCGGCGTCTGCGTCATCTGCAGATGCAGGTCCTTGCCCGTATAAGGATGCGCGTCGCAGACCGCTTCGTTCAACTCGACGCCGAGGCCGGGCTCCTTCGAGGGGATGACATTGCCGTCCTGCCACTCGATCTTCTTCTTCAAGAGCGTGGCATGGAAACCGTCCCACTGCTTCAGCGATTCCAGGATGAGGAAGTTGGGCAGTGTCACCGCCAGCTGGATGTTGGCCGCACCGACGATCGGCCCGCAATAGCAGTGAGGGGCGATCTGGATGTGGTAGGCCTCGGCCATCGCCGCGATCTTCTTGGTTTCGAGAATGCCGCCGGAGCGGCCGAGGTCCGGCTGCAGGATGGTCGCGGCGCGGTTCTCGATGACGCGGGCGAACTCGAATTTGGTGGTCAGCCGTTCGCCGGTGGCGATCGGGATCGAGGTCGCGCGGGCCACTTGCGCCATGACCTCAGGCATGTCAGGCGGCACCGGCTCCTCGAACCACAAGGGATCGTAGGGCTCGATGGCGCGCGCCATGCGCAGCGCGCCGGACGCTGTGAACTGGCCGTGCGTGCCAAACAGGATGTCGGCGCGGGTGCCGACCGCTTCGCGGATCGCCTTGATCATGCGGGTGGACAGGTCGATATCGACAAGACGCGGCTGGTGGCCGTCGAAGGCGGTGTAGGGGCCGGCCGGGTCCAGTTTGACGGCGTTGAACCCCTGTTCGACATATTCGAGCGCGCAGGCGGCGGCGAGATCGGGGTCGTTGTAGACGTTCTTGCCGTGCGCATCCTCGGAGTGGACGCTGCCGGTGTGCGGATAAAGATAGGTGTAGGAACGCAGCGTTTCGTGCACCTGGCCGCCGAGCAGTTTGTAGACCGGCTTGTCGGCCTCCTTGCCGATGATGTCCCAGCAGGCCATTTCCAGCGCCGAGAAGCAGCCCATGCCTGACACGTCGGGCCGCTGGGTGAAGCCGGACGAATAGGCGCGGCGGAAGAAGTTCTCGATGTCGTGCGGATCGCGGCCGACGAGATAGCGCTCGGCCATGTCCTCGACCATCCGGGCGGTAACATGGGCGGAGAAGGTGGCGTTGTAGGCCTCGCCATAGCCGACCACGCCGCCATCGGTGGTCAACTTGACGAAGATGAAATACTTGCCGCCGATGCCGGGCGGCGGATTGTCGACAACCCAGGTCTTGACGTCGGTGATCTTCATTTTTGGTCCTCCAGAACCAGTTCGGCGCCCTTCCAACCGGTCATGATCGAGGCGGCGTTGGTGTTGCCGGTGATGTTGTCGGGGAAGATCGAGGCGTCGATGACGCGCAGGCCGTCGATGCCGTGCACCTTGAGACGCGGGTCGACGACGGCGCGCGCCGGATCGGGCCCCATGCGGCAGGTCGAGACCGGATGATAGACGGTGCCCGAGCGCTTCCTGAAATCCTGAATCAGGTCTGCATCGGAAGTGATTGACGGGCCTGGCAAAACCTCTTCCTCGATGATCTCGGCCATGGCAGGCATCGAGGCGATCTTGCGGACGAATTTCACCGCCGCCAGCATCTCCTCGACATCAGCATTGGTGGAGTAGGCATTGGCCGTTATCCTGGGGTACTCGCGCGGGTTGGCCGAGCGGATCATGATCTCGCCACGGCTCGACGGGCGGCAGTTGGACAGGCCGATGGAAAAGCCCGGCCATGGGTCCGGCGTCAGGATCGGGCGCTCGCCGCTCTTGGGAATGACGGTCGAGAACGCCTGGAAATAGAGCTGCATGTTGGGCCGCGTCGCCGCCGAGTCGGTGCGGAAGAAGCCGCCGGCATTGTTCATCGACAGCGACAGCGGGCCCGAACGGGTCAGGATATATTGCATGCCGACCAGCAGCTTGCCCCACCAGGGACGCAGCGTCTGGTTGAGCGTCGGCAGCTTGCCCTTGAAGGTGTAGTTGATGCCGACATGATCCTGCAGATGCGCGCCGACATTCTCGTTGGCCTGGACCATCCGGATGCCCAGGCCTTTCAGCAGCGCGGAGGGCCCGACGCCGGACAGCTGCAGCAATTGCGGCGAGTTGACCGAGCCGCCCGACAGGATGACTTCGCGACCGGCACGCGCCGTCTTCGTCTCGCCGTTCTGCTGGTATTCGACGCCCACGGCGCGCTTGCCCTCGAACAGCACCCTGGTCGCCAGCGCCTTCATCTCGACGCGGACGTTGGCGCGCTTCATCGCCGGGCGCAGGAAAGCGCGCGCCGCCGACATGCGGCGGCCGTTGCGGGTCGAGATCTGATAGACGCCGACGCCTTCCTGGGCAGCGCCGTTGAAATCCGGGTTGAAGGGCAAGCCGGCCTGCTGGCCGGCGGCGAGATAGCGTTTGGTCAGCGGGTGGACGGCGCCCGAACAGTCTGTGACATGCAGCGGGCCGCCGACGCCGCGCCATTGGTCTGCGCCGGCCTGGTTGTCCTCGAGCGCCTTGAAGGCGGGCAGCAGATCGTCATAGCCCCAGCCGGGATTGCCGGCGGCGGCCCAGGCATCGAAATCCTCGCGCGCGCCCCTGATCCAGACCATGGCGTTGATCGAGCTCGAACCGCCGAGCAGCTTGCCGCGCGGCCAGTGGTCGGCATTGCCGGCGAGCCCCGGGTCCGGCTCGGCCTTGTAGTTCCAGTTGACGTCGGGATCGAAGAAGGTCTTGCCGTAGCCGAGCGGCATCTGCACGTAGAAGCGGCGGTCGCTGCCGCCGGCCTCCAGCACCAGCACCGAGAAGCGCCCCGAGGCCGACAGTTTTTCAGCCAGGACCGAGCCGGCCGAGCCGGAGCCGACGATGATGAAATCATAGGTCTGCATGATGGAAATGGGAGGCTCCGAAAAATTGGCTGCAGCCTAGACGCGACGGCATTCCGAAGTCGCCGCGCCATCCGGCATCAGTTGTGAAAAAAGCGACCGTCGAACCGATCAGGTTTGCGGGGATTCCCGACAATCGCGCTTGATATCTATCGTCCCGACAGCCTATGCGGTGGCACTATCTTGGCGCATAACTTTTCGGAATTATGCTCTGGCCACTCTGCGGAAGGCAGGAAATCATATGCGGACCCTCCCTGACGCGTTCATTCCCGAACTGCCGGGCCACTACAGCGGCAAGGTCCGCGAAAACTACGATCTGGCGGATGGCCGGCGCATCATCATCGCCACCGACCGGCTCAGTGCCTTCGACATCATCCTGACCTCGATCCCCTACAAGGGAGAGATACTGACCCAGACGGCGCGCTACTGGTTCGAGGAAACCGCCGATATCTGTCCGAACCATGTTCTCGAATACCCCGACCCGAACGTCGTCGTCGGCACGAGGCTCGACATCCTGCCGGTCGAGATCGTCGTGCGCGGCTATCTGGCGGGAACCACCAGCACCTCGATCCTGACGCGCTACAAGCGCGGCGACCGCGACATGTACGGTATCCGCCTGCCGGACGGCCTGCGCGACAATGAAAGACTGGCCGAGCCGATCATCACGCCGACCAGCAAGGCCGCGCATGGCGGCCATGACGAGCCGCTGTCGAAAGCCGAGATCCTCGAACAGGGTCTTCTCACGCAGGCGCAGTGGGATACCGTGTCCGGCTACGCTTTGCGGCTGTTCGCCCGCGGCCAGCAGCGCGCCACCGAGCGCGGCCTGATCCTGGCCGACACGAAGTACGAATTCGGCACCGACAGGAACGGGACCATCATTCTTGCCGATGAAATCCACACCCCGGACAGCAGCCGGTACTGGATCGCATCGAGCTACGAACAGGCGCTCGCCGACGGCAGCCGGCCGGAGAGTTTTGACAAGGATTTCATCCGCTCGTGGGTCTCGGCGCGCTGCGATCCCTATAGCGACCCGATCCCCAAAATACCCGACGAGATCGTCGAACAGGCCTCGCGGGTTTACGCGCAGGCCTATGAGGCGATCACGGGCAAGGAATTCTCGCCGGATCTTTCCGGAGACAGCGTGCTCGATCGCATTCGCACGAATCTCAGGCGCTATTTCTGATCAACCTTTGCCGGGCGTTGGCTGACGGTGCATCAAACGAAAAACCCGCCTGTGCGGCGGGTCACTGGCGCAAATCAGCACCATAGGCAAAAATGTACCATAGCTGAGGTCACCGAGTCAAGAAAAAATTCCTATCGGGAGAAGCTCCGGGGCCTCGTGGCCATGCCGTGGCGCGTTGACCTTCGGGCGGCGTGACGATACGGGATCGAGGGCAGCCGGTCTCGAAGGATTTCTCGCATGGTGCACTACGCTGAAGGACGGCCGCTTGGCGATCTGACGCTGCGCACCCTGGCCATGCCTTCGGACGCCAATGCGGCCGGCGACATTTTCGGCGGCTGGGTGATGGCGCAGATGGACCTGGCCTGCGGCATCCGCGCCGCCGAGCGCGCCAAGGGCCGCGTGGTGACGGCGGCGGTGAAGGAGATGTCGTTCGCCAAGGCGATGAAGATCGGCGACACGCTGTGCATCTACACCCATGTCGAGCGCGTCGGCCGCACCTCGATGACGCTCAAGGTCGAGGCCTGGGCGCAGCGCTACCTCTCCGACCTGATGGAGAAGGTCACCCATGCCGATTTCGTCATGGTGGCGCTGGATGGCGAGGGCAAACCGAAAGCGGTTCCCGCCGAAGGCTGACGCAAGCCGTTTCTCCCAGGCTTGGTCATTTGTAACAGCGCCCGTGCGGGAGGCGCTTTTCGCGACATCCAACGGTTGCCTCCATGCCCGATCCTGCTGCAATCGGAGGAGAGACAATGCGTCAACATCTGCTGAACGGTTGGCTCGTGGCGGCCCTGGTCGCGACGACCTGCCTGCTCGGCGTGACCGCTTACGCGGAGGTGAAGGAAGACATCTCGCGCGTCGCCTGCACGCGTGGAGGACAGGCTCCTGGCGAGCGGGGCGCACGGTGTGATACCTGTGCCGCCGCGCGATGCGATGTGCGCGCATCAGGAGCCTGAGCGGCAGCCGTCAGGGGACCGCATGAGCGGCAATCCGCCAGCCAAACCGGCGCGTGCATCCGGGCACGATCCGCGCAGCCGAGATAGAATTTCCGATCAGACAAGCCGGATGTTGCGTGCGGGGCTGAATCCCTTGCCGCGCAAGGATTTCAGACGCGGGCGCCGTCGAATTTTTCGCGCGCCGCCTTGACGCGCATGGTGTTGGCGCGCGCCCATTCGCTCAGTGCGCTGACGGGGATCAGCAGCTCGTGGCCGAGCTCGGTCAGCTCATAATCGACGCGCGGCGGAATGGTTGGAAACACGGTGCGGGTGACGAAGCCGTCACGCTCCAGCCCGCGCAAGGTGGTGGTCAGCATCTTCTGCGAGATGCCGCCGACGGCTGCGCGCAATTCGTTGAAACGCAGCGGTCCGTCGCCCAGCTTGCCGACGACCAGAACGGTCCATTTGTCGCCGACGCGCTGCAGGATTTCCGAGATGGCGCGGCAGTCTTCGGAGCGGTGTGGGTGCCTCGGTAACAAAAAAGTGCCTTCTTGTGCATCGCGTTTGCAGTATCTCATATAGCGCAGGTATCCAAATGATACCAGTACTTCGTGCAAGGAGAGCCCTTATGTCCAAACCCAAAATTGCCATCGTCGTCGGATCGACGCGCGCCGCTCGTTTCGCCGATGTGCCAACCCAGTGGATCGCCAAGATCGCCAAGTCGCATGCCGACATCGATGTCGAGATCGTCGACCTTCGCGACTTCCCGCTGCCGTTCTTCGACGAGGTCGCATCCTCCGCATGGGCGCCGTCGCAGAACGAAGTGGCACAGCGCTGGCAGAAGAAGGTCGCCGAATTCGACGGCTTCATCTTCACCGCCGCCGAATACAATCACGGCCCGACGGCGGTGCTGAAGAATGCCATCGACTACGCCGCCAACGAATGGAACAAGAAGCCGGCCGGCTTCGTCGGCTATGGCAGCGTCGGTGGCGCTCGCGCCGTCGAACAGCTCCGCCTTCATGCCGTCGAATTGCAGATGGCGCCGGTCAAGTCGGCCGTCCATATCGCCTGGGGCGATTTCCTCGCCGTCCGCCAGGGCGAGAAGAAGCTGGAAGACCTCGAGCATCTGAACCAGGCCGCCACAGCTCTGGTCAACGACGTTGCCTGGTGGGCCAAGGTGCTCAAGGCAGCGCGTCAGGCCGACGCCGTCGCCGAGGAAGTCAAGGCGGCCTGACCGCCGGTTCGAATTATCCTCCCAAGGATCCGGGGCGGCGCTTGCGCCGCCCTTTTTCAATTATAGCGGCTCAAATCGAAAGCTGGCACCGGATCGGACGACACGGCCGACACCGGGCGAATCCAGATGCGCGCCGGCAACGAAACAATGATCGTCGGCAGCAAGCGCCAGCAACCGCAACCGGCTTTCGCGCGCCTGGTCCTGATCGGCATCGAATTCCCACGTCACCTCAGGTCGATCGAACTGAAGCGATGGGACGTGAACGGTGTCGCCCCAAATCAGAATGCGTTCGCCACCGCTCGAAACACGAAAGCAGCTGTGTCCCGCTTCATGGCCATGGGCTTCGACAATGTCGACATGTGTCCCGATACGGTCTCCGGCCTCGAAGGGTTCCGCCATGCCGTGAAATCGTTCGAGCCGCGCTTCGGCGCGAAAAAAGCCGAGTTCTTCCCCGGGAACGAGCAAACGCGCCAGGCGCGGGAAAGCGTCGCGGCCGTCGGCAAGCACAAGACCATGGATGTGGTCGAGATGGGTGTGGGTGAAACAGACGGCACGGACTCGTCCGGCATCGATGCCAGCTTCGTCCAGCGCCTCGGGAAGTCGGCCCATGGTGGGATGCCAGGCGTTCGAGGCACCGGTATCGATCAGGATGATTCCGTATCCATCGTCAATCGCGAAGGCATTGACGGACAGTCTGAGTTGACCACCAACCAATGCGACTTGTTGCGGCAATTCATCGCCAAATGGCTTGTCGCCGGGTTGCCGAAGCCGTCCGATCGGCATGTCGACATAGCCATCGCGCAAGGAGGTGATGCGCAAGTCACCAAGATCGTAGGTCTGATAAAGGTCGCCCGAAGCCATGCGGTGCATTTTTTCCGATCCGTTCTGCAGACAACCGGCAACATGCGACGGGCCAGCTGCGTCGGCAACCCGCCCCGTCAATTCGATCTGTGCCATGGGTGCGTGCGTCGCCTGCCGTGGCCGGATGATGCAGTCGGCGAGGCGGTCCGTTTCGTTCAACTCGCCGGCATGGTGCTGATACCCTGATGTCACGATAGCCTCGGCCCAATCGGGGTTGGACTGCTACATCGACCGGGCTGCCATCTGGTCGCGCCCTTTGCCCTGATATATCCGGCTGCGATCCGTCACATGAGTGAAGCCGTGAAGACATCCAGCCTGACCGGCGCCGTTTCCCCGATGATCCCGGTGCTCGTATGCGCGCTTGCGATCTTCCTGCTGTCCGGGATGGATGCGGCGATGAAGATCCTGGTCATCGCGGTCGGGGTCTACAACACCTTGCTGTGGCGCAGCATGGTCGCGGCCGTGGTCGCGGGCGCAGCCTGGTTGGCGGGACCACGCTTAAAGCCGACCATTCCGGTGCTGAGGCTGCATGCGCTGCGTGCCGCAATTGTCGGCGTCGTGCTGATATCCTTCTTCTGGGGCTTGGCCAGGCTGCCGCTCGCGGAGGCGATCGGGCTCAGCTTCGTGGCGCCCTTGTTTGCGCTGTTTCTCGCCGCGCTGCTGCTGGGCGAACGGATCCGACGCCAGGCTGTCTGGGCATCGTTGGCCGGCATCGCCGGCGTCGCCATCATCATGGCCGGCCAGTTCGGGCAGGCAGACTATTCGCAGGACGCCATGCTCGGCACGGCAGCGGTGCTCGTATCGACCGTGTTCTACGGATACAATCTGATCCTCGCCCGGCAACAGGCGCAGTTGGCCAAGCCGATCGAGATCATGCTGTTCCAGAACCTTTGCGTTGCCATCCTGCTCGGCCTCGCGGCACCCTGGCTCGCCGTCGCCCTGCCGAGCGATCTTTGGCTTCCTTTGGCCGGGGTGACGGTGCTGTCGCTCGCCGGGCAATTCCTGATGAGCTGGTCCTACGCCCGCGCCGAAGCGCAATATCTGATCCCGACGGAATACTCGGCCTTCATCTGGGCGGTCGCGCTTGGCTGGTTCTTCTTCGGCGAGGAGGCGACCTGGACCACGCTGACGGGAGCGTGCCTGATCGTCGCCGGCTGCCTGATCGCCGCGCGGGCCAATCCCAGGCTTGCCGAGCCCATCGAAGTGGCGGTTTGAACGTCGACGTTCAACGCCCCGCAGGATCGCGAAATACCCCAGTCTCCACCTCGTGCATGAAGTGAGCGATGAGAGCCGCGCATTGGCGATGATGCGTTTCGAGAAGCATGTGCCCGCTCTCAAAGACATGGATTTCGACGGCGTCGAGATCGCGGCTGTAGGCCATGATCTCGTCCAGCGCGAAGAAGGCGTCGTGGCGCCCCCACAGCACCAGGCATGCTGGCTGTTGGTCGCGGAGATAGGCCTGGATGGCCGGGAAGCGCGCGATGTGCGAGCCATAATCGGTGAAGAGTTCGAACTGAATGTCGGTGTTGCCGGGCCTCGCCAGGCGCTCCGTATCGAGATACCAACCCTCGGGCGGAAACAACACTTTCAGACGCTCGGGGAGACCGCCGATATATTGGTTTCGGGTCCCCTCGAAATTCATCCAGTCCGGCAGTTTGGCGCGGTTTTCTTCAGTCGGTTCGGCGAAGAACGCCTTCGGCGCGTCCCATTCCGGTCCCAGCCCCTCGTCATGAGCGTTGCTGTCCTGGGCGATCAGGCCGAGGATGCGATCCGGACGCCGTGTGGCGAGATGATAGCCGACGGGCGTGCCGAAGTCAGTGATGTGGAGGAAGAATCGCTGGAGGCCGAGGGCCTCGATGAAGGCTTCGATCGTGCTGGCCAGGTTGTCGAACGTGTAGTCATAGGCATCGATGGAAGGGGCGGACGAAAAGCCGAAACCGGGCAGATCCGGCGCCACCACATAGGCTGTCTCCGCCAGCGGTTCGATGACATTGCGATAGACGTGCGACGAAGTCGGATATCCGTGCAGCAGCAGGATTGCCGGTCTGCCGGGATCGCCGGCATGACGGTAGAAGATGTCGAGGCCGTCGACATTGATGGTTTCGTGGCGGGTCTTGTAACGATTGCTGCACATCCTCTCCCTCCCAGGGGTTCCGCGCCGATCTGGCGACGCGCTGGCTTTGACACCACGTATCCGTATGATAGTGGTTACATCATGTAACCGTATAATCCGGTTAATGAGGTTATGTTCCATGGGCGATGAATACACCGAATGGGTACCGGATCACTTCATAGGCGGGCATCCCGCTTTGGACCTGTCGAACGCCGTGTTCGACCGGCGGGCGCCGGCAACAGACAATGAACTCTTCAAGTCCGTCCGGGATGTTGCGAACTGGTTCAGCGCCTCAGGGCTTGCCGACGATCGCCAGGCGCAGGCCGTTGCCGAGATAGCGGATGGGCGGTTCGTGGAAGGGGTCCGCGAAATGCGGGAGGCGTCATTTCAGGTTTTCGAGCCAATCGCCGCGGGCAAACCGTCTGCGGTCGAACCGCTCGGCGTGTTGTTCTCGCGCACGGCAAGCTCGCTTGCCGCCGGGTCTATCGAGCTGGATGGCACCAGGCCGGAGCTTGCCCTTGGCCGGTGGCGCGATCCGGACGCCGTCACCGCGTTGCTGGCCATGCTGTCCATCCAAGCGTTCTTCACCCTGCCGCGCGACAGGCTGCATTCCTGCCCTCGCTGTGGCTGGCTTTTCCTCGATACGTCGCGAGGTGGCAAGCGGCGCTGGTGCAGCATGCGCACCTGCGGCAACCGCGAGAAGGTGTCGCGCCACCGAGATCATGCCGACGTCTAGACGCACCACGTCGCCTTTGCTGCGGGCGGCCGGATGCCGGCGCGTCACTCCGGAAGACCGGCCTTGCGAAAACCATCGACGAAATGCTCGTGCGTAGCGGCGTCGCGGAATGGCTCGGTCGTCGCCCAGTGATGGGTTGTGAAATGCGGGTTGCCGACGAGGAACAGTTCAGCCTCTGCGCGCGCCTCGTCGAGCCGGCCGAGTTGGGCCATGCTTGCCGCCAGGAAACGGCGTGAGCTTGTGCGATAGGTCTCGTCACGGCGCAACGTCTCGATAGCGGCTTGGTAGTCGCGCGCCGCATATTGCGCCTGGCCGAGCGTCAGATAGTACCAGCTCGCCGGAAACGGGTTCAGCCGGAACGCCTTGCCGATGTGCTCGAGGCCCTCTTCGACCCGTCCGGCCAGGACCGCGATGTCGGACAATGCCGCCCAGGTGTCGGCCTCGTTCGGGTCGAGCTCGATCGCTTTGGCGAATTCCGCATCCGCTTCAGTGAAGCTGCGCTCATAAGCAAGCAGATAAGCCAGGATCCAGCGACAGCCGGCGTCGTTGGGATCGATCGCCACCGCCTTGCGCGCCAGCTCCAGGGCAACGCTGCGGGCAGCCTCGGTTGGTCCGCCCCAATGCACCTGTCCCATCCAGTGGTTCATGGCAAGCCAACGATAGGGCTCGGCATAATCAGGATCGAGCGACACCGCGCGCGTCAGCATCAGATGCGCTTCCTGCGCCATCTGCGGCGAGTCGTCGATCAGCTTTCGCGCCCGCACGCAGAGGTCGTAGGCCTCCAGATTTCGCGGCCGATTGCGCGGCGGCGGCGCGCGCAGCTGGCCAAGCAGCGCTTCCACGATCTTGGCCGTCACCTCGTCTTGAACGGCAAAGATATCCTCCAGGCCGCGATCGAAGCGTTCCGCCCACAGATGATCGCCACTCATCGCGTCGACCAGCTGTGCGTTGATGCGCACGCGCCCCGCGGCGCGTCTTGCACTGCCTTCCAACAGGTAGCGCACGCCAAGATCCCCGGCGATCTCGCGCACGTCCATCGCTTTTCCCTTGTAGGCAAAGGTCGAGTTGCGGGCGATGACGAACAGGCCGGAGATTCTGGACAGGTCGGTGATCAGGTCTTCCGTCAACCCATCCACGAAGGGATCCTGCTCGGGATCGTTGCTGAAATTGACGAAGGGCAGCACGGCTATCGACGGTTTGTCGGGCAGCGGCAAGGGTTTTCGCCTGGCCTCGCCCAGCTGTTCGACGGCCCCCGTGAAACGGTAGCCGACGCGCGGAACGGTGGATATCCATTCGCCGTTGTCGCCGACGGGGCCAAGCAGCTTGCGCAGCTGCGCGATCTGGACGGTGAGATTGCCTTCCTCGACGGCCGTGCCCGGCCACGCGGCGTCCATCAGTTCGGCTTTTCCGAGGATTTCGCCGGGCCGCCCGACGAGTGCCGCAAGCAGGCTCAGCCCGCGATAGCCGACGGCAACGGGGACATCGTTCCGAAGCAGCGTTCCCGCACGCGGATCAAGCACGAACGGACCAAAGGCAAAACGCGATCCCTGCATAGGCGCATCTATAGGGCCGCTCTAGCTCGTTTGGAAGTTTTGGGAACTATTTGGGAGGGCTTAATTACGGCGCCGTCCGTATCGCGCAGAATTCAACCTCATCGAGAGCCCCAGGCCCTCAAACCATATGGAGGTTGCCATGACCAATACCCTCACTTGTGCAGCGCGGCCGGGAACGCCCGTGCGGCCGGCATCGCGCCGGCTCCTGAAGACCCTGCGAAGCATCATCGCGAGCTGGCACGATCGGACCTGGCGCGAGCGCATACGCTTTCGCTGGCAGCTCAGGCAAATGTCGAAGGACAATCCGCATCTGATCGACGACATCGGCCTGACGATACAGCAGGTCGAGGGAGAGATCGCCAAGTCCTTCTGGGAACGATAGAGCGAAATGCCGCAATTGCGTCGACCGTCAGCGCACCGGGGCGCCGGCCAGGCGGGTGGCGATCAGCTTGTCGATGCGGCGGCCGTCGAGATCGACCACCTCGAAGCGCCAGCCCTGCGCGTCGACGCATTCGCCAGTCGCCGGCAGATGGTGCATATGCGACAGCACATAGCCGGCAACGGTTTCGTAATCGCGGTTTTCCGGCAGGTCGATGCCGAGAATGTCGGCCATCTCGTCGGCCTGCATGTAGCCGGCGAGCAGCCACGAGCCGTCCTCGCGCTTGACCGCGTTTTCCTCGTCGCCGGCGTCGGTGTCGGCGCGGAACACGCCGGTGATGGCTTCCAGAATGTCGGCCGGGGTGACGATGCCTTCGAAATGGCCGTATTCGTCATGCACCAGCGCCATCGGCACGTCGGATTCCTTTAGCTTCTGCAGCACATCGAGCGCGTCGGCCTGGTCGTAGACGATGGGGGCTGCGCGCACATGCCTGCGCGGATCGAGCACGCGGCCGGCAAGCAGTGCGGCCAGCACATCACGCGTCTGGACGACGCCGACCATGACGTCGACGCCGCCGTCGCCTGCCGGCAGGCGCGAATGCTGGGTTTCCATGAGCAGCTTGCGGATGGCCGCCTCGTCGGATTGCAGATTGATCCAGTCGACTTCGGTGCGCGGCGTCATCACCGCGCGCACGGCGCGGTCGCCAAGCCGCATGACGCCGGCGATCATGCGCCGCTCGTCGGATTCGATGGTGCCGTGATGCTCGGCCTCGGCGACCAGCATCTTGATCTCCTCGTCGGTGACCTTTTCCTCGCTTTCGCCGCGCTGGCCGAGCAGCCACAATATGGTGCGGCCGGAGAAGTCGAGCAGGAAGACCAGCGGCGCCGAGACCGTGGCGAGGATGGTCATCGCCGGAGCGACCCTGGCTGCGACCCGCTCGGGATCACGCAACGCGATCTGCTTGGGCACCAGCTCGCCGACGATCAGCGAGAAATAGGTGATGATAGCAACGACGATGCCGACGCCGAGCGGGTCGGCGACAGTCTCGCGGATGCCGGTCGAAGCCAGGAACTGCGCCAGCCGTTCGCCGAGCGTGGCGCCGGAAAAGGCGCCGGAGAGGACGCCGACCAAGGTGATGCCGATCTGCACCGAGGACAGGAACTTGCCGGGATTTGAGCCAAGATCAAGGGCGCGGCCGGCGCCATTGGTGCCGCGGTCGATCATCGCTTTCAGCCTGGCCGGGCGCGACGAGACGATGGCGAGCTCGGACATCGACAAAAGGCCGTTCACGCAGATGAGGACGACCACGATAGCGATTTCGACGTATAACATGAGCGGTCAATAGCATTGTGGCGCGGTCTTCGAAAATAGTCCGGCGTGATTTTTGAGAAATGACCGGTATTTCGCTCACGCGGCATCCCAGGGCGGCGCCGAAAAATGTTCGACGAGGGCGTCGACGACAACCCGCACCTTTGGCGTGAGCGCGCGCGTCACCGGCCAGACGGCATGCACGACGATGTTCTCGACCAGGCATTCCGACAGCACCATTTCGAGATCGCCGCTTTTGAGGCTGTCGGCGGCCAGCCATGTCGGCAGGAAGGCGATGCCGCAGCCGGCGAGCGCCGCATCCAGCATCGGTTCGCCATGGCCGAGAACGAGCCGCGCCTTGGGCACGAAGGTTGCGAGATGGCCGTCGGAATGTCTGATCACCCAGGGGCGGACGATGCCCTCGCGACCGTAGCCAATGACGCTGTGGTCGGCGAGATCCTCGACCGATTGCGGCCGGCCATGCCTGTCGAGATAGTCGCGAGCCGCGCATATGGCCGAGCGCTGAGCGTAGAGGCGCCTGGCCGCTAGCGACAGGCTGTCGTCGAGTTCGCCCATGCGGATCGCCAGGTCGATGCCCTCCTCGATCAGGTCGACGCGGCGGTCATTGAAGGAGACTTCAACCGTCAGGTCCGGAAATTTCCTCGAAATCTCGAACAGCACGGGAGCGACGCAGCGTCGGCCGAAGGCCAGCGGCACGTCGACCCGAAGCCGGCCAGACGGGACCTGCCGACGCGAGGCGAGCAGCGACTGTGCGGCTTCGATCTCGGCCAGGGCCCGGACGCAGGCTTCATAGTAGCCGATGCCTTCGCTGGTCGGGCTGAGACTGCGGGTGGTGCGGTTCAGCAAGCGAACGCCGAGCCTCTGCTCCAGCTGCGCGATCGATTTGCCGATCGCCGACTTCGTCACATGCAGCCGCTCGCCGGCGCTAGTGAAGCTGCCGGCCTCCACCGCCTGAACAAACGCAACGGTGCCTTGCAGGTCGGCCGTTTCCATGGCAATTTCCTATTGTCGACTTTTAGTCCGCAATCAGTGTCAAATTATACCGCACGGAAGCACTATTTTCTATAGTCGAAAGGCATAAATGTCTCGCCTGGCATCAATGCACGGAGCGCGAGACGACATGAGCACCCCAATCAACAGATCCTGGCAGATGAGCGGTTTTGGCCTGTCGAGGCTAAGCCAGGTGGAAGGCAAGGTGCCCGAGCCAGGGCCGCACGATTTGCTGGTCCGGACCAAGGCCGTATCGCTCAACTACAAGGACAAGATGATCGTGGACGGCGTGCTGATCCCCGACCTTGCCTTTCCCTTCGTGCCGACATCCGACGCGGTGGGCGAAGTGGTGGCCGTCGGCAGTGCGGTCAGCCGCTTTCAGGTCGGCCAGCGCGTGCTTGGCCAGGTGATCGCCGATTGGCCGGATGGCGACGCACCGCCGGTGCTGCATAAGCACACGCTGGGGTCGTCGCTGTCGGGCATGCTTTCCGATCATGTCATCTTCGGCGAGGACGCCGCGGTGCTGGCGCCGCCGTCGCTCGGCGACATTGAGGCCGCGACATTGCCGATCGCGGCGCTGACGGCCTGGTTCGCCATGGCCGAGGCGACCAAACCGGTGCCGGGTCAGACCATTCTGATCCAGGGCACCGGCGGCGTGTCGCTGTTTGCGCTGCAGTTCGCCACTGCGTTCGGCCTGCGCGCCATCGTCACCTCAAGCAGCGATGAAAAGCTTGAGCGGGCGAGAAAGCTTGGCGCCTGGCAAGGGATCAACTACCGCACGCAACCGGCCTGGGACGATGCCGCGCGTGAACTGACGAACGGGCTGGGCGTGAACCACGTGCTGGAAATGGTCGGCGGCGACAATGCACGGCGATCTCTGAACGCGCTGGCCGCCGACGGCCGGCTGTCGATCATCGGCCTGCTGGGCGCGATGGAGCTCAGCTTTCCCATCCTGCCCTTCATGCGCAACCGCATCACCGTGCAGGGCCTGTCGATCGGCCATCGCCGTGCTTTCGAGCGTATGAATCAGGCGATCGAGGCGCTGGCGATCAAGCCGGTCATCGACAAGGTCTTTGGCTTCGATGAGGTGCCGCAGGCCTTGCAACATCTGGAGAAAGGGCCGTTCGGCAAGATCGTGATCACCACGACCTGACTTTTGCGATGTCATGGCAACTGCTTCAACACGCCGACAATTGCCTCGCCGTCCGTAAAATAGGGATCGCCGCCGCCATTGCGTCCCGCCTTGGTGGCGCCGACGCCCGATATGTCGCTGGTCGAGAGCAGCATGCCGGCAGTGGCCAGGTCGCGCATCAGGAAATCGCGCTCGGCGTCGATGTCGGGGCCGATATGGTGGGTGACGGCGCCGGTGTCGTGGCTGAAGCCGACGCCGCGATCGAAGCTGGCCGAGCCCAGCCACAGCGGCCGGCCATCGTCGCCGCTTGCATCGGTCTGCCAGAAGCGGACATGATGCCGTCGGTCGGCGCTGATGCCCTCCGGCTTTTCGAAGGCGAGATCCTGGGCACGGCCATCGAACAGCAGCCTGCTGACCGGCGCATCGGGATAGGGGTGGTCGAACAGCACGCTTTCACCGATCTCGATCGCGGTCTTCAGGGTGACGGCGTCGGCGGTGTCCCAGCCGGCGACGGCAAAGGCGTGGACCACCTCCTTCTGCGTGCCGACAAGGCCGACATTGATCGGGTCGCCCGGAATGCCTTGCGGCGTGTGCGTCAGCATCTCGAAGCGATGCGTGCGAAAACCTCGATCGCGGAACGTCCAGAATTCCGGTGCGGCGAAATAGGCGAGCGCCAGATACGCGGCCAACAAGGTCGCCGCCCAGATCATAATGCGTCGCCGAACGCTTCGTTGACTCATGAATGCCGCTCAAATGTTCCGGCATCACATTAGGCGTTGTCATGGCATTCAGGCAAAGGATACCCGGCACCGATCTAACGGCAGGCGCGATAACCGTTCTTGCGGTTCTTGATGTCGAAATGAAAATGGTTGCGGTGGTCGTAATTGTAGCCGGGGCCGAGCACGGTGGTGAAGTACTGGCAGCCGTCGGCGCGCACATTGTTGAGGAAGCCACGGGTGCGGAAGGCGAACAGGCCGGGCTTGCGCACGTCGATGTCGTCGCCATTGTTGAGCTCGATGCTCATGACGTCGAGCGCATTGCCCTTGCCGTGTTCGGACAGGACGCCTTCGCCGGCAATCCGGCGGCAGGAATAGCTGGAGCCCTGGTGTATGGTCTTGACGCCGGAGAAATAACGCCAGCGGGCGGAGGGAACGAGTTCGTTCTTCGTCCAGCCGGCAAAGGTAGCTGCCATGTCGCAGGTCAGGGTTGCGGCGGGTTTCATCTGGATGTTGCCGATGGCCGAGACCTTGACCGGATAATCGATGCCGCACTGGCCTTCATGGATCGGCGCCAGATCGGTGTAGGCGACATCGAGGCGCTTCAATTGCTGACGGCAGTCGGTTTCGCTGGCCGGCATCTGCTCGACGGGCGACATCGGCTCGTCCATGCGCGGATAAGCGGCCTGCGTCATGTACGGATTGGAAGGGACAAGCTTCTGCATGCCGGCATATTGCGGCACGGCAGCCGTCTGCGCGCCGACGTCGACGGCCGGCTGCAGCGACAGCACACTGCCGGTGTTGCAGGCGGAAAGCGCCGCCAGCGCCAGACCGGCGGTCAGCATTGCTGCATATCTTGACTGGCGCGCGGTGGCGAAAAACACGGCCCGAAATTTGCCGGCCATTGGCGGAATCCCGTTGATGGATATCCGGCATTTTAACGATCAAGGGTAAAGGAAAACTCAGCGTCCGCGTTCATGCCTGCGGCCGAATTGCGGCACGCGGCCTGGATCAGCCATGATCACTGGCAGAACGTTCCGCCATGACGGCGCGGTTCGAGATCGAGATGGAAATGCAGGGAATGATCGGCGTCGGCGCCTGGGCCGAGCACCGTCTTGAAGGGTCCGCAGGCGGCCTTGCGAACATTGTTGAGGAATTTGGCGTCTTTCTCCGGCGGCGCCGGGCCGACCTCGATCTTCTTGCCGTCCGACAGCGTGAAGCTGGCGATGTCGAGCGCGTTGCCGAACGCGTGTTCCGACAGTTTTCGTGTGCCGTTGCGTGGCCGGCAGACAAAAGCCGATGCCTGGCCGATCGATTTCAGGTCCGCACCGAATTCGGCTTTCGCCGCCGGCTGGATGACATCGGCGGCAAAATGCGCCGTTGCCTCGGCCATCTTGCAGTTGAGCTCGGTTCCGGGGGCAATCGCGATCGACTTTCCAAGGGTCTTCAGCACGATGGGGTAGGGAATCGAACAGCCGATTTCGGGCTGGCTTTCCGCCTTGTGCTCTTCGAATTCGACGCCGAGCGTCTTTAGCCGTTCGCGGCATGCGACTTCCTCGGCCGGCATTTTTTCATCTGGCACGTCGGCCGAGCGCGGATCGGGCAGCATCTTCTCCTCGTCCGCGTCCGCCGGCTTTTGCGGTGGCTGCGGGGCGACGGTTGGCGGCTGGGCCTCGGGTTCTGCAATGTCAGGCTTTCGTGTCGGCGTTGGCGCGACGTCCGGCGGCTCCGGCTCGTTTTCCCCGGTTGATGGCTCCGGAGCCAATGGCTCGGGACGTGCCTGCTTTTCCTGGTGGGATTTTTCTTCCGTGAAACGGTCGGGCGCTTCCGCGGCCTTCGGCCCTACGCGCTTTTGCTCCTCGATCTTTGCAGCTTCAGCCTTTGGTGCGTCCGCCGGGCGTGGTTCGGGCACCGGAATGCCGGGTTGGGTTATCGGAGTGCCGGGTTCGGGCACGGGAACATCGGCAGGCGAGGGCAGCGATGCCTGCGTTTTCTGCTGTGTCTGCTTTGGCGTGACCTGCCGGTGGCGCCGTGGTTTCAAACGCTTTCCGCCCCTTGGTTTCAGGGGCTGGTCGGCTCGTGGTGTCAGCGGCTGCTCGACCCGCGGCGTCGGGGGCTTATGATGCCGATGGCGATGTCTCGCCTCGACCGGCATCACCAGCAAGGCCGTGACGGCCACGGTCAACGCAATCCTGCATATTCGGGAAAAGACGATCGACCCCATCGCCCTCAACGGCGCCGACGCAAGGTGGTTGCCTTGGCCGCATCACGAACGGTAACCGCTCCGTTACGCACCGATCGCTTCCAGCCCTTCCTCCAGCCAGTCGGCGAGCAGCGGCATGCCAAGCAGGTATTTCGCGGTGCGCTTGTTGGCGCGTTCGCGCGCGGCGGCCAGCGCGTCCGCCCATTCGGTGGCGTCGTAGTCGCCGCGACCGACCCAGGCCAACGCGATCAGCTCGGCTGCTTCGTCGACATTGAGGTCGTTGATCAGCTCGCGCAGCTCTTCTTCGGTCAGGTTCTCGGAGCTTTCCTCGGCAAGGCCGTCATGGTGATGGTTGACATGGGACTCGCCGTCGAGTTCGACCTCGTGCTCGGCGCCATCGGCATAGTCTTCATTGACGGCCGCACTCAGTGCCTTGGCCTTGAGGATGAACAGGCGCACCGTGTCGGGGCCGATCGAAAGCTCCCAGTCCTTTTCAAGCCGCCGCTGCAAGGGCCGTCTCCCTCAGGTCGTTTGCCGGATGATAGCGGATTTGCGGCATCCGTCACCTGATGTTCTCCCGCCCGCAATTTTCCGGGATGAAACGCAAGCCGACCGGCGTTAGTATTGCATTCTCACCCCTCCAGGAGGTTTCGATGCATAAAAGAATGCTGATCCAGGCTGCGACCGCGCTTCTCGCGCTGCAGTTCCTCGCTGTTCCCGTGTACGCCGCCGGCAGCGGCGGCAGTGACGAAACCGTCACCCAGTGCAAGAAGGGCCAGGTCTGGGACAAGAAGAAGAAAAAGTGCGTCGCGCCCCAGGAAGGCATGCTCGACGACGACAGCATCTATGATGCAGGCCACGCGCTGGCGATGGCCGGGCGCTATGACGAGGCGATTGCCGTGCTCAGCCTCGCCGCCAACAAGCAGGATCCGCGCATCCTCAACTATCTCGGCTATTCGCACCGCCATTCCGGCCGCGTCACCGTCGGCCTCGGCTATTACGAGGAAGCGCTGCGCATCGACCCCAACTACACGCTGGTGCGCGAATATCTCGGCGAAGCGCATCTGCAGATCGGCGATCTGGCCGGCGCCCAGCAGCAGTTGATGGAGATCGAGAAGCGGACCGGCAAGGGTTCTCGTGAATATGGCATGCTGGCCGAGCAGATCGACCATTTCATGAGAAGCTGAAAAGATCCCAGGGCTCTTCCAAGCGGCCGCGAGCGATCGCGGCCGTTTTTTGTTGCCCCCGGTCCCATTCATCGCCCCCGACTGATGAAAACGGGGATGATTTTAGCAAAACCGATTTTTGGGCGTGAAAAACCCGCTGACATTGCTATATTCAGGGAAATTGCGGTGAAACGGTTCCGTAAGCTCGAGGCTGCCGGACCCGTTTTCTTTTTGTACCCATCGACAAGGCTTTCCCCGATACGCGGGGGTGGCAGCAGGAAAGGCAGGCATCATGAACAAGGTCCCGATGACAGGCGAGGGGTTCGCGTCATTGAAGGAAGAACTGCGCTGGCGCCAGCAGGAAGAGCGGCCGCGCATCATCGAGGCGATCTCCGAAGCGCGCTCGCATGGCGACCTGTCCGAAAATGCCGAATATCATGCCGCCAAAGAGGCCCAGAGCCTCAACGAGGGCCGCGTCAACGAGCTTGAAGATTATATTGCGCGCGCCGAGGTGATCGACGTCAGCAAGCTCAGCGGCGACAAGATCAAGTTCGGCGCCACCGTGGTGCTGGTCGACGAGGACACCGAGGAAAAGAAGACCTACCGGATCGTCGGCGACCAGGAGGCGGACGTGAAGTCCGGCCGCATCTCGATCTCCTCGCCGATCGCGCGTGCGCTCATCGGCAAGGAAGTCGGCGATGCCATCGAGGTCAACGCGCCTGGCGGCGCCAGGGGGTATGAGATCGTCCAGGTGCAGTTCATCTAGGACCTTTGATAATTCTACTCTGGCGGCCGACTACAGCGCCGCGCGTCCTCTCGGACGCGCAAAGGACGCTGTAGGATTTTCAGTTAGCGCATGATCCCTTTCCGAAAATCAATTACGATTTTCGGGGTCATGCGCGGGCGGTTTTCTGCGCTTCCGGTGCTCACGTACTTTAAGTACGCGCCGCTCCGGCTCTCGAAGAACCACGCTATTCGACTCGCCAGAGCGAATTCTGAAAGGTCCTATGCCGGCGCTTGTAGTTTAAGTGCCAATAGCTTTTCTGCTTCCGCCACTACCTCCACCGGCACAACACGCCCCCCATGCGAGGCCAGCAGTGTCGATGCGTAGCGTCCGCGCGGGCCGGTCAGACCCGGCTCTGTTGCCAGGAACACCGCAACCGTTGGCAGGCCGAAGGCACTGGCGAGGTGAGTGAGCCCGGTGTCGGCGCCGACAACCAGTGTCGAGCCGCCGATAGTCGCGGCGATGTCGGACAGCGGCGATTTCGGCACCACGATCGTTGACGGCACGGCACCTGCGATTGCCTCGGCCACGATTTTCTCGCGCTCGTTCGACCAGGTCGTGACCGGCGTCATCCCCCGCTCAATCAGGAGGCGGGCGGTTCCGATCCAGTCTTCGGCCGGCCATTTCTTGTCTTCGCGGCTGGTTCCGTGCAGCAGGAAGGCGGTTTTTCCAGAAGTGCCCGCCAGGGTGCCGGCGGGCGGCACGATGCCGGAGTCCAGCGTCGAAAGATCGGGCTGATAGGCGAGCGCCAGGCCAAACAACCGCCGCGTCCGTTCGATGGCGTGGAGATCGCGCGGGATGGCATACGTGGCATCGTAGAACAGCGTCGCCGAGGGTTCGCGCGCGCTCGAACGGTCGAAGCCGGCAATGGGTGAGCCCGCCTGTCTTGCCACCAGGGCCGATTTCAGCAGGCCTTGCGCGTCGATGACCAGATCGTAGCGGCAATTGCGCAAGGTGCGGCGCAGGGCGGCCGCCTCGCGCCAGGTGGCGCCGTCAAGCAGCGCCTTGCGCCAGCGCCGGATCGCCACCGTATGAATCTTGTCGATCGCCGGGTGAAGCGCGACGATTCCGGCGAATGCCTCTTCGACGCACCAGTCGAAGGTCAGGTCCGGGCGGTGGCGACGGGCATCCTCGACCGCCGGAAAGGTGTGGATGACATCGCCCATCGACGACGTCTTGACGATCAGCACCTTCATGCCGCGGCCGGAATTTCCAGCAGCCGGTCCGCCGCTGCCGCGACCTGGCCGACTTCCAGCGTCTTCAGGCAGTTGAGGTGGCCGAGCGGACAGACCTTCTGGTGGCAGGGCGAGCACGACAGGCCGAGCCAGACCAGCTCGCGGCGCTCCGCCAGCGGTGGCGTGTTTTCGGGCGAGGTCGAGCCGTAGACGGCGACGATCGGCGTGCCGACGGCGGCCGCGACATGCATCAGTCCGCTGTCATTGGACACAGCCAGCCTGGCGGCGGATATCAGGTCGATGGCGTCCTCCAGCCGCGTCTGTCCGGCGAGGTCGACGACGCCGGGGGCCAGGGCTGCGATCTCCGCCGTCACGTCGCGGTCGTTCTTCGAGCCGAACAGCGCAACCTTCAAGCCTTTGCCCATGAAGCCGCTGGCAAGCCCGGCATAGCTTTCGCTGGGCCAGCGCTTGGCTGGGCCGAATTCCGCACCGGGCATCAGGGCCACGAATTTCTGCGGCGCCAGCCCGAAACGGCCGAGCAGGTCGACCTGGTTTTTCGTGTCCACGCTAAGCCGTGGCGCCCGGAAACTACCGCCTTGGGCAAGGCCGAAATAGGCCTGCGCGGTGCGTCGTTTGATGCTGTCGGGCAATGGCACGACGTCGGTCAACAAGCCATAGCGCATCTCGCGCAGATTGCCGACACGGTGCGGGATGCGGGCAAAGAACGGAATCAGCGCCGACTTCCAACTGCCCGGCAGGATATAGGCCATGTCGTAGCGACCGCGCAGCAGGCGGCCGAAGCGGCGGCGATGGGTGAATTCGAGCGCGCCGGGTTTGAGCGGAAAGTCGATCTGCTGGCGGATTTCGGGCATGCGCTTGACCAGGGGTGCTGCCCAGGCAGGCGCCAGCACATCGATGGCGGCGTTGGGATACAACTCCTTCAGCGCCGAAAACAGGCACTGCGCCATCACCATGTCGCCCACCCAACGTGGGCCGATCACGAGGATCGTTGGGCTTTCAGCCATTCGACATAGTCTCTGACACCGGTTTCCACTGTCCGGAATTGGCCATTGTAACCGGCCGCGCGCAAACGGGACATATCAGCTTGCGTAAAGCTCTGGTAGCTGCCCTTGAGATGGTCGGGAAAGGGGATGAATTCAATCTCCCCTTTACCCAACGTGTCGATCACCGTTTCGGCGATGGCGCGGAAGGGCTGGGCACGGCCGGTGCCGCAATTGAAGATGCCGCTTGAGCCCCGTTTCCACAGCCACAGATTGACCTCGGCGACATCGCCGACATGGATGAAGTCACGGCTTTGTTCGCCGGGTCCGAATCCGTCATAGGCGCCGAACAGTTTCGGGTTCTCGCCTCGCTCGACCTGGTTGAACAGATGGAAGGCGACGGAAGCCATGGCGCCCTTGTGCGCTTCGCGCGGGCCATAGACGTTGAAGTAGCGCAAGCCCACGACCTGTGAATGGTCGGCCTGCCCGGCGAACACGGTTCGCCTGACATAGTCGTCGAACAGCTTCTTGGAATAGGCGTATACGTTGAGCGGCCGTTCCAGCGCGGGATCCTCGAGGAACTCCGAGCCGCCGCCATAGACGGAAGCCGAGGAGGCATAAAGGAAAGGCACGCGCAACGCCTGGCTTGCATGCAGCAACCGTTTCGAGAAGGCGTAATTCACCTCCATCATGAATTTGCCATTCCACTCGGTGGTGGTCGAGCAGGCGCCCTGGTGGAACACGGCCTCGATGCGGCCGAGCGAGCCGGCCTCCATGCGGGGCAGGAAATCGTCCTTGTCGAGATAGTCGGCGATCTTGAGATCGGCAAGATTGACGATCTTGTGACCGTCGGTAAGGTCGTCGACGACGAGGATGTCGTCATGCCCTTCGGCATTCAGCGCGGCGACGATGTTGGAGCCGATCATGCCGGCGCCGCCCGTGACGATGATCATGAAGGACCTCTGGTTGCTTGCGATTCCGGTCCTTATAGGGGAGGCTAGCCGGGCTGTCGACAAAGCCAGGTGCATGCGCCTGTCCTGCCATTTTATGCGCTTGTCTGTTTTGTCCATTTTGTCTATTATGGACAAAACAGGGTATCCCATGAAAAACTATCCGTCGACCGATCTGAAACAGAATCTTGGAGATGTGCTTGCAGCTGCCAGCCAGCAGCCGGTCTCCATCACTCGCCACAACAAGCCGAGATACGTCCTGATGAGCATCGAGGCCTACGAAGCGCGCTTCGGCAACGACAGCCGCCGCGTCTACGCTGCGAAGGACGCCCCGACCGAACATGTCGAGATGCTCGAGGAGTACGCCGCGGAATTGGACCGTGATTAAACCCGCTGCTGCGGACGTCTGGCGATATCCATATCTTTGGCATCGCCAACACGGAGACGGCGAGACCGAAGGCCGGAAGTCACGGCCTGTGGCCTTTGTGGCTGTCCTTCCTGGGAAAGCCGGGGGTACCAACCTCTTCATACTTGCAATCACTTCCACACAGCCGGGTCGTGATCGCGTTGCAGTCAGCATCCCGGAAATTGAACGCCACCGTGCGGGCCTCGATCCTATGCCCCTTTGGGTCATGGTCGATGAGTACAATCATGATATCCTGGAAGCGTCGGCCTATTTCGAGCCGGGTGCGCGAATTGGCGCGTTCAGCCCGTCATTTCACAAGAAAATTATGTTCGCTTTTACTGCGGTTGTCCGCACGGGTCAGTCCAAAGCAATCCCGCGCGGACTGAATCGACAGGGCAGAGCACGATCGTGAGGGACCAAAAATGCCATCGACCGAACTGCTCATCGCGTTTTTCGCCACCACGGCGATCTTCGCCTACATTCCAGGCCCGGCCATGCTCTATGCCGCCGCGCAGACGATGGCGCGCGGCCGCTGGTCCGGCCTGACGGCGGCGCTGGGCATTCATCTGGGCGGCTACGTGCATGTTTTCGCCGCGGCCGCCGGGCTGTCGGTGCTGTTTCATGCCGTGCCGACGCTCTACCTGGCGGTCAAGCTGGTCGGTGCGCTCTATCTGATCTGGCTTGGCATCTCGCTGTTTCGCAAGCGCGCGGACGGCGATGCGGCGCTGCCCGCGATCGAGCGCAAATCGGCGCGGCGCGCCTTTTTCGAGAGCATCACCGTCGAGGTGCTCAATCCGAAGACAGCGATCTTCTTCATGGCGTTCCTGCCGCAATTCATCGACGCCTCGGCGGCGTTTCCGGTCTGGCTGCAGTTCGTCGTGCTCGGCACGATAGTCAATCTGATGTTCTCCTCGGCCGATATCGTCTGCGTGTTCCTGGCGGGCGCCGTGATCGGCCGCCTGCGGCGTTCGAGCCGCGCCCAGCGGCTGATGCAGCGGGCGGGAGGGGCGGTGCTGGTCGGGCTGGGCATCCATGTTGCCCTGCAGAAGAGCTGACGCATCGGACACTCGCGGGTCATGTCCTGACGTTGCGCTGCGTGGATTTGCGGTATATCGGCAGGCATGAACGATCCGGCCCGTAAATTGACAATTTTCATCACGATTGAGATTTGCCTTACCCTCGCGTTGCCAGTGACATGATCAAGCACAATCCGCCTTCTCCAGAACCATTGCACCGCGCCATTGCGCGGTTCGGCCAGGCCACCGTGCTGGTGGTCGGCGACTTCATCCTCGATCGTTTCGTCAACGGCGTCATCGAGCGGATCTCGCCGGAAGCGCCGATCCCGGTGCTGCATGGGCGCGGCGAGACCTCGACCATGGGCGGCGCCGGCAATGTCGTGGCCAACATCGTTTCGCTCGGCGCTGCCGCTGTCCCCGTTTCCGTAATCGGCGCCGATCTGGCGGGCGACAGTCTGGTGCGGATGCTGCGGGAACTTGGCGCCGATACGGCGGGCCTCGCGCAGGAGCCTGGTCGCATGACATCGTCCAAAAGCCGCTTCAGCGCGCTCAACCAGCAGGTGCTGCGTTTCGATGAAGAGGAGATCAAGCCGCTCGGCGCCGCGGAGCGAGCCGGCCTGATCCGCCATTTCCGCGCCGCGCTGGCGCACGCCGACATCGTCATCCTGTCCGATTACGGCAAGGGCATCCTGCTCGACGGCGTCGCCGGCGACTTGATCGCCATCTGCCGCGAGGCTGGAAAGCCGGTGCTGGTCGACCCGAAGGGCCGCGATTACGCGCGCTATGCCGGGGCGACCGCCATCACCCCCAACCGCAAGGAACTCGGCGAGGCCGTCGGCCATGCGGTGTTCGCCGATGACGAGATCGTGGCTGCCGCGCGCCAGCTGATTTCGGCACATGGTTTCGATTTCGTCGTTGCGACGCGCAGCGAAAAGGGCATGAGCGTGGTCGGCCCCGACGAGGCGCGCCACATCGCCACCCAGGCGCGCGAAGTGTTCGACGTTTCGGGCGCCGGCGATACGGTGATCGCGAGCTTCGCGCTGGCGCTGGCCGTAGGCGCCGATACGGTCATGGCCGCTTCGATCGCCAATGCCGCTGGTGGCGTCGTTGTGGGAAAACGCGGCACAGCGCGGCTGACGGTCGAGGAACTCACCGGCGCGCTGTTCCGTTCACATGGGCCGACCGCCCACAAGGACGCCATCCTCGACGCCACATCGGCCGCCCGCATGGTGGCGGCGTGGAAGGAAGAGGGCCTGAGCGTCGGCTTCACCAATGGTTGCTTCGACATCCTGCATGCCGGCCATGTCAGCTTGCTGCACGCGGCGCGAAGCCAGTGCGACCGGCTGGTGCTCGGCCTCAACAGCGATGCCTCGGTGCGGCGCCTGAAGGGCGCCGGCCGGCCGGTCAACGACCAGCACGACCGCGCCTGCGTGCTGGCAGCGCTCGCCTCGGTCGACGCGGTCGTGGTGTTCGAGGAAGATACGCCGCTGGCGCTGATCGAAGCGCTGCTGCCCGACATACTGGTCAAGGGCGCCGATTACACGGTCGATACCGTGGTCGGCGCCGATGTGGTGCAGAAGGCCGGCGGACGCGTCGTGCTGGTCGATCTCGTCGCTGGAAAAAGCACCACCAACACCATTGGCAAATTGCGCGCCGGCGGCACCATAAACTGAGGGTTTCATGTCCGACTTGAACGATTACCTTGTCCGCTCGGCGGCTGCCATATCAGCCATGGTCGAACGGGACCTGACCGGTGAGATGGAGCGGGCGGCGAGCGCGGTGGTGACGGCGCTTTCGTCGGGGAAGGCCTTGCTCATCGCCGGCAATGGCGGCTCGGCCAGCGACGCCATCCACATTGCCGGCGAACTGGTCGGCCGCTTTCTCAAGGAGCGCAAGGCCTACAATGTCATCGCGCTGCCGGCCAATGCGGCGGTGCTGACCGCCTGGGGCAACGACTATGGCTTCGACACGGTGTTTTCGCGCCAGGTCGAGGCGCATGGCGCGGCCGGCGGCGTGCTTCTGGCAATCTCGACCAGCGGCAATTCGCCGAGCATCCTCGCCGCCGCCGAACAGGCACGGAGGATGGACATGACGGTGATCGGCATGACCGGCGATACCGGCGGCAAGCTGAAGCCTCTGTCCGATATCCTGCTCAACGTTCCGTCGACCTCGACGCCGATCATCCAGCAGGGGCATCTGTGCCTTTATCATCATCTGTGCGAGGTGGTCGAAGCGCGCCTCAGCAATGGCTGATCCCACGACCTCTGGCCGCTATCCGCTGGCTGAGCCGGGCCTGTGGGTCGAGCAGGTCGGCTCAAAGGTGTTCGCCGCCGGCTCGCCGGCGCTGTTCCTCGATCGCGACGGCACCATCAATATCGATACGGGCTATCCGGATGATCCTGCCGAAATGGTGCTGCGCGCGGATATAGCCGCGGTGATAGCCGCCGCCAACGGGGCCGGCATTCCCGTCATCGTCGTCACCAACCAGTCCGGCATCGCGCGCGACTATTTCGGCTGGAGCGATTTCGCCGCCGTCAATGGCCGCGTGCTCGAACTGCTACGCGCCGACAATGCGTTCGTCGACATGGTCCTTGCCTGCGCCTATCACGAGGCGGGCTCCGGCCCGCTCGCGGCCGCAGATCATCCGATGCGCAAGCCCAATCCGGGCATGCTGCTGGAGGCGGCCAGGCGCCTCGGGCTCGATCTGCGGCGTTCGCTGATCGTCGGCGACAAGGAGGCCGACATGGAGGCGGGACAACGCGCCGGCCTCTCACAGGGCTGGCTGGTAGACGGGCAAGCGGCTGTCCGACGGGGCTTCACAATTCGGCCTTGGTGCGACCGCGCGGACTTCGACGGCCTGCTCGCCGCAATAGCTGCACTTGGGGCCGCCTCGGGCGCGCCCTAACGGTTTATACCCGATCGTTGTCCCGCCAGGCTTCATAGAGCTTGGCCTCGGTGGCGAACGAATACACCATCACCAGCATCGAATAGACGAACCCGTGCCGGCCGCACAGGAAGTAGCGCTTGGCCAGGTAAAACTTCAGGAAGTTGCCAAGCGGCGACAGCACCAGTCTTATCAGGCCAGGCTTCTTGGCTCGTTCGACCAGCGTGGCGACCTTGAGGCTGGAGTAGGTGTTGGCTCTCGCCAGATCCTCGGCAATAGTCATTTCGCGGCGATGCAGCAGCACGCCATTTTCTATGGTGCCGGTTTCGCCCGGCACCTCGAACGACTCATGGACCCGCAGATTGAGGTCCATGGTCGCCTTGTCGCGCCGGAAAAGACGCAGCAGCCTGTTGTGAAGCACCCAGCGGTGCGCATAGCCGTAACCCTTCAGCTTGTCGCGGCGCCTGATATACCATCCGTCGAAAGCGTCATTCCCAAGCTGCGTCACACTCATGATCGACTGCCTGAGAACGTCATCGATGGCCTCGTCGGCTTCAATCGAAAGGCACCACGGTTGCGTGGCCTGATCGAGCGCGAATTGCCGCTGACGAGGAAAGCCCGGCCAATCATTGTGAAACAGCCTTATCGGGTAGCCCTTGGCGATGAACGCATTGACGACGTCCAGAGTGCTGTCCGTCGAGCCTGAATCGACGACGATGATCTCGGCGCAGAAGTCGACGCTCTCCAGGCATTCGCCAATCATGTCGGCCTCGTTCATACAGATGACCAGCGCCGAAACCGGGCTAGAAAATCGAGTCATCGTCCCACCCCACGGCACACTGTTCTCGGAATTGGGCTGCCCTGCGCCACCTGTATTATGCAATCCCGAAAGCGCTATGCGCTTTTCCCAGGAAAACCGTTACACACTTTTTCTGCAATTGCTCTAGGAAACCAGCAAGGCGGCTACGGCAGGACATCCGGCTTCACAGAAGTGCCTATCGAACGCTAAAGCGGCGCTGATATGGCGAGGCGTTCAAGCCGCATCGGCGAAAGCCGGTTGCGGTTCAACCGGCTCAAGGCTGTGCGAACGAGACCAAGCCTTCGTCCTTGACCCGGCGGATGGTGAGCGCTGTGCGCACCGTGTCGACATTCGGGGTCGAGGTCAGTTCCTCGATGACGAAGGTCTGGAAGGCGCCGAGGTCGCTCGCCACGCAATGCAGGAGGAAATCGGATTCGCCCGACACCATCCAGGCGTCGCGTACGATCGGCCAGCCGCGGGTGCGCTCGGCAAAGATGCGCAGCTCGGCATCGGCTTGATGATGCAGGCCGACCAGGCAGAAGGCAACGACATCAAGGCCGAGCGCTGGTGCGTTGAGCAGAGCGCGGTAGCCACGGATGATGCCGGCTTCCTCCAGGCGCTTGACGCGGCGCAGGCATGGCGGTGCCGAAATGCCGACGCGGTTCGACAGTTCGACATTGGTCATGCGGCCGTCGCCCTGCAATTCGCGCAGGATCTTCCAGTCGATGGCGTCGAGGTCGGCCTTGAGCGGCATGAGGGCTCTCGATCATGAGGGGCAACACGCAAGAATCTTGCGCGATTTTGTAATTAAACGACTTCGCTGTCCATTCCATCCTTCGCCCGGAATATTTCGCGGGATCCGCGGGCGACAGGGTGTGACAAAGCTTTCCGGGGACGAACTCCAACTTGCCTTGCTGGCGTCGTGGGCAACACTTACATTACGCGCGACAATGATCGAGTTTTCCATGCCGCAATTGCCGGCAGCCCTCCGCAGAGGCTTTAGATGACCACCAAGCACGCGCCCGTTCTCATCATCGGTTCCGGCCCGGCCGGCTATACGGCGGCGGTCTACGCCGCCCGCGCCATGCTGAAGCCGATGCTGGTCGCCGGCCTGCAGCAGGGCGGGCAGTTGATGATCACCACCGATGTCGAGAACTATCCCGGCTTCGCCGACCCGATCCAGGGTCCGTGGCTGATGGAGCAGATGCTGAAACAGGCCGAGCATGTCGGCACCGACATCATCAACGACATCATCACCGAGGTCGACCTCAACGTGCGACCGTTCCGTGCCAAGGGCGATTCCGGCACCACCTACACCGCCGACGCGCTGATCATCGCCACCGGCGCGCAAGCGAAATGGCTGGGCATCCCGACCGAGCAGGACTTTATGGGTTTTGGAGTCTCGGCCTGCGCCACCTGCGACGGCTTCTTCTACCGGGGTAAGGATGTCGCGGTGATCGGCGGCGGCAATTCGGCGGTGGAAGAGGCGCTCTATCTGTCCAATCTCGCCAAGAGCGTGACGGTCATCCACAGGCGCAGCGATTTTCGCGCCGAACGTATCCTGCGCGAGCGGCTTCTGAAGAAGGACAATGTCCGCGTCATCTGGGACACGATCGTCGACGAGATCACCGGTCGGCCCGGCAAGACGCCGCTGCCGCCCTCGGTCGAGGGGCTGAAGCTCAAGCATGCGGTGACCGGCGAGGTGTCGCACCTCAAGATCGACGGCGTGTTCGTGGCCATCGGCCATGCGCCGGCGGTTGAACTGTTCGCCGGCAAGCTCAAGCAGAAGCCGAACGGCTATCTGTGGACGGCGCCGGATTCGACCCGCACCGATGTGCCGGGCGTGTTCGCGGCCGGCGATGTGACCGACGATATCTACCGCCAGGCGGTGACGGCAGCGGGGCTTGGCTGCATGGCCGCACTCGAGGCGGAGAAGTATCTGGCCGGCATCGAAGTGCATCGCGAAGCGGCCGAGTAGAGAGTTCAGAGAGCGGCTTAGAAACGCCGTGTAAAAGCCTGATTTTTCATTCAGACGCCAAAACAGAACGAGGGGAATCATGGCGTTGGACTGGGACAAGCTACGCGTGTTTCACGCTGCGGCGGAGGCGGGGTCGTTTACCCATGCGGCCGAGACATTGCATCTGTCACAATCGGCGATCTCGCGGCAGGTCAGCGCGCTCGAGCATGATGTCGGCGTGCCGCTGTTCAACCGCCACGCCCGCGGGCTGGTGTTGACCGAGCAGGGTGAGATGCTGTTTCGCACGGCGCATGACGTGCTGATGAAGCTGGAGACCATCAAGTCCCGGCTGACCGAGACCAAGGATCGCCCGTCGGGCGTGCTGCGGGTAACGACGACGGTGGGGCTGGGCGCCGGCTGGCTAACCGAGCGGGTGCAGGAATTCATCGAACTCTATCCTGAAATCAGCCTGCAGTTGATCCTCGCCAACGAGGAGCTCGATCTCACCATGCGCCAGGCCGATTGCGCCATTCGGCTGCGCCAGCCGCAGCAGCCGGACCTGATCCAGCGCCGCCTGTTCACCGTGCATTTCCACCTCTACGCGGCCCCATCCTATGTCGCCAAGCATGGAAGGCCGTCTTCCGTCGCCGAGCTGAAGGCCCATCGCATCGTCACCTTCGGCGTGCCGGTGCCGTCGCATCTGTCGGAGCTGAACTGGCTGGAAACGGTCGGTGATTTCGAAGGCGGGCAAAGGGTGCCGACGCTGCAGATCAACGACATATTGTCGATCAAGCGGGCGGTGCAGGGCGGTGCCGGTATCGCCATGCTGCCCGACTATGTGATCAGCAAGGACTCCGACCTCGTGCAGCTGCTGCCGGAGACCGAGGTGCCGTCTTTCGACACCTATTTTGCCTATCCGGACGCGATGAAGAACCAGGCCAAGCTGCACGTGTTCCGGGACTTTATCATCGCCAAGGCGAGAAGCTGGTCATTTTAAGGACATGTCGATTGCCTGGCCCGACCTGAGCCTCAACATGCCCTGAGACGGCGCTGCCGGTTTCACCTACCCCCGCCAGGGCGACAGTCGAGGCAGCCAGCCCGGCACGTTGCGGCGGTAGGCGTCGTATTCGGCGCCGTACCGGTGAGCCAAAGTCGGCTCCTCGTAGAACCGCACGAAAGAGCCCATGGCGATCGCGCCGATGACCGCATAAGCGGCCAGCGTCCAGCTCGAGAACAGCAATGCCTGGCCGAGGATGATCGACAGCACGGCGACATACATCGGGTTGCGGACATGACGGTAGATGCCGCCGATCACCAGCCTCTCGGTTGGCGCGACCGGAGCGGGCGTGCCGAGGCCCTCAAGCGCGAATCGACCGAAGGCATGCAGCAGTGCTGCGATCGCGACGGCGATCAGAAGCCCGCCGGCAGGGACAAAGCCCGGCAGACCAGACCACGGCAAGCCCCAGCGATCGGTCAACAGCCAAGGCACCAGCCCGGCAACCACGCAGGGCGCCGCGATGAAGAAGGCCGCACTGCCGGCGATCGCCGAAAACGTCCGCATTGGCTGCTTCCTCCCGATTGCCTTAGAAATGCACGCCTGCTGCCTGCTTCCACATCATTGCCCGGTTTTGGCATTTTGAGCCGAAAGCCAGCCGAGATCGGCGATTCTGTAGTTGCAATTGCCCGATTCGGCGGCCCATTTCGACGATTCTGCTGGTCCTATTGGCTTCTGGAATGGGTTAGACCACAGCCTGCGTCTTTTTGCATGCGTGTGTTGCAAAATAGATGCTTGTTTCTTGGGCATGATGAGCACATATATAGATCATCTCCTGGGCGCGTTCTCCTCCCATTAGCGCCCTCGAGTGTTCCCCTCTGGAGGTTAGCCTTAACAGGCACTCCAATCAAACTCAGCCGGATCTTCATTGATCCGGCTTTTTTGTTGCCTGTGCTCTGCTGGGCCGGCAAAAAATTCCATCACAATTGCCACGTAACGGTGACATGTAACCTCTGGTAACATAGCCCGGGCGCCCGCGACCTGCTATGTGGATCATAGGACGCGGTGTGGTTCGGACGGGAGATGGGGGCATCACTCGTACGGCCCGGGCTCAGGCGGCTACCGCGTCCGAACCGTTTTTCCGCCGAACTCGGCGGCACCAAATGCGGCGGACCTGCCGTTTTACCTCCCAAGGAAACGGTCCGCGAACAAAACGACGTCCGGTCCCCGCCGGACGTCGTTTTCTTTTGTGCCCCTCGAATCAGGTTCGAGAGGAACGCCACGCCATCAGGCAGCCTTGCCGTTGGTGTTCATCGCCTCGTCGGCCAGACGGCCGGTGAGTTCGGCCATGTGGTCGAAGACGGCACGGTAGCTGGCGACGCCCGCGGTCGCCGAGCGCAACTCGATGATCAGGTCGCCGATCTCGGCTTGCGGCATGGTTGCCTCGACGACATCCCATCCTGGCCAGCCAGGCCGCGCGTCGTAGCCGAGTATCTGGCCGCGCCGTTGCGGGATGAGAGCGATGATCTTCGAGGTGGCGTCGGAGGGTGTGACGATCTCGACCTTCATCACAGGCTCCAGGAGCACCGGCAAGCACGCGGCCATGCCTTCCTTCATTGCCAGCCTGGCCGCCATCTGGAAGGCCATGTCGGAGGAATCGACCGCATGGTAGGAGCCGTCCGACAGGTTGACTGCGACATCCACGACCGGAAAGCCCAGCGGCCCGGATTTCAGATAGTCGCGCACCCCGGTCTCGACCGACTGGATGTAGGTCTTGGGCACGACGCCGCCGGTGATTGTGTCGGTGAACTGGAAGCCGGAGCCGCGCGGCAGCGGCTTGATCTCGATCACCACGTCACCGAACTGGCCATGTCCGCCGGACTGTTTCTTGTGACGGCCGCGCTGTTGCGCCGATTTGCGGATCGTCTCGCGATAGGGCACCGCCGGCGGATGGCCTTCGACCGGTATCTGGTTCTTGCCTTCCAGCCGCTCGCGCACCACGCGCAGATGCATCTCGCCATGGCCCGACAGCACGGTTTCAGCCGAGTCCTGGTTGTGGCGCAGGCTGAGCGAGGGGTCCTCCTCGGCCAGCCGCTGGATGGCAGCCGACATCTTCACTTCGTCCTTGCGCTCCTTGGGACGGAGCGCGAAGGCGAAGACCGGCTGCGGCGGCTCGAACTGGACGAGCGGCTTGATGCCGCCCTTGGCCGAACTCAACGTCTGGCCGGTCTTGACCTCGTCCAGCTTGCCCAGCGCGACCGTATCGCCGGCCTTGGCGATGGAGAGCTTGGACTGGTCCTTGCCGAGCATCCGGTAGATGCCGGAAACCTTGGCCGTGTCGCCGCCGGGCAGCCAGAGTTCGGAACCGTCGACGACCTGGCCGGAGAGGATGCGCGACACCGACAGCTTGCCGCCATGCGAGGTGTGGATGGTCTTCATCACCTGGACCAGGGTAGCCGCGCCGTCGGGTGCACCGAGCCGCTTGCGGGTCGCCTCGATGTCGGGCGCGTCGTGGCGGATCGCCTTCAGGAGACGCAGCACGCCGTTGCCTTTCTCGGCGGTGCCGATCAGCACCGGGGTCACCGCGCCGTCGCGCAGGTCGGCGGCGAGATCGTCGAAGATCGCGTCCTTTGGCGGTTCGATCTCCTCGAGCAGCTGTTCCATCAACTGGTCATCATGGTCGGCCAGCGTCTCCAGCATCGAGAAACGCGCTTCGAGCTCGCGCGCCTTCTCGTCGCCGGGAATCTGCGCCACCTCGCTTTCGGCATATTCGCGATAGATGTAGGCGCGCTCCAGCGCCAGGTCGATCGAACCAATGACGACGCCGTCCTTGCGCAGCGGAATCTGGCGCAGCAGCAATGGCACGGCACTGGCCGGCTGCAGCATCTTCAGCGTGTCTCGCACGCCGGTGATTGCCTTGTCGACCTTGTTGAGAAACAGGATGCGCGGCACGCCAAGATCGTCGAGCTTGCGCATGATCAGTTGCAGGGCAGGGATCTTCTTTTCATCGGCCTCGGCCACGACCACCGCGAGGTCGCAGGCGGCCAGCACCGGTTCGGCTTCGAAAGAGAATTCGATGGAGCCGGGACAGTCGACGAAGGTGATCTGCTCGCCCATGAATTCGGTGGTGGCGATCGTCGCCTCGACGCTCATGGCGTGGGCGCGCGCCTCGGGCGAATGATCTGAAACGGTGTTGCCTGATGAAACGGGATTTTGTCGGGGAATTGAGCCCGTACGGGCCAATATGGCTTCGAGAAGTGTCGTCTTACCGCTTGCGAAGGGACCGACTATGGCAATGCATTTCGGTCCCGTGCGTCGTCCTCCGGCGCGAGTACCCATGACTGACCTCCACTCAGGCGTTTCCCGTAGGACCGACTGGCATGCATGGTTCAGGCGTGGTCAATCGGTCCTGAGCGGCGGCCGGCCTGTTCGACCGTCGCGGGCGGGGTTCTTTTCAAGTCCACCTGCCCAAAGCCATCGTCCCACTTGTTTGCCGGCAGGGCAAGGAAAATAGAAATCCTTTGCTCGGCCGTGGACCCGTGCTGGCCATATAGGGGGCTGGCAGCCGGAAACTGTTGCACGTCGGCCGATATCGGCGGAAACTGAAGCAGGCGACCCGTCGCCCGCTGTTTTGAAGGACCATCGACCCATGAAGATCATTGCCTGCGGCAGCGTGCCGACCGTCATCGCGCCGGAAAAATACTTCACCGGCCGGGTGCTGCAGACGCCGATCATCGAGAAAGAGGCGCCGGCGCGGCTGCGAGCCACGCTGGTCAGCTTCGAGCCGGGCGCGCGCACCCACTGGCATACGCATCCGCTTGGCCAGACGCTCTACGTGACGGTGGGCGCCGGGCTTGCCCAGACGTGGGGCGGCCCGATCCAGCAGATCAGGGCGGGCGACGTCATCTCGTTCGCGCCTGGCGAAAAACACTGGCATGGCGCGGCGCCGAAATCGGCGATGACGCATATCGCCATGCAGGAGGCGCTCGACGGCGTCCATGCCGACTGGCTGGAAGCGGTGACATCGGAACAATATGACGGCTGAATGCTCAGTCCGCAGGAACCCGGCTTCTATTCAGCCGCGATATTATTAGAAGAGGGCGACTCGCGGCGAGTCCCGTACCATGGCGCAGGCCATACTCAATCGCCGGATCGACAGCGCCATGCCGCCCGTTCAACTGACCGTCGGTCAGCAATTTGCGAAACTCACGTCCGGACTAGCCATGTCAAAGCACCGTTTGCCCCTGGTCGCCGCTGTCTATCTTGGTTCGTTCGTGGCTCTGCTCGACGTCAGCATCGTCAATGTCGCGCTGCCGACCATCCAGCAGGCGTTGCAAACCGATTTCGGCGGCCTGCAATGGGTGGTCGACGCCTACACGCTGTGCCTGTCGGCCTTCATGCTGTCGTCCGGCCTGATCGGCGACCGCTATGGCCGCAAGCGCTCATGGCTGGCCGGCGTCGGCATCTTCGTGGCCGGCTCGCTGATCTGCGCCGTCGCGCCCAATTTGCCGGTGCTGCTGGCTGGCCGGGTCGTACAGGGCATCGCCGGCTCGCTGCTCATTCCAGGCGCGCTGTCGATCCTGACGCAAGCCTTTCCCGATGCGCGCCAGCGCGCCGGCGTCATTGGCGGCTGGGCGTCGTTCGCCGCCACCTCTCTGCTCGTTGGTCCCGTCCTCGGTGGCATCCTGGTCGAGACCGTCGGCTGGCAAAGCATCTTCCTGATCAACCTGCCGCTTGGTCTGATCACGATCGCGCTCGGTGCTGCTTCGATCAACGAGACGGCGCATCCCGAACATGCCCATCTCGATCTCGTCGGCCTGGCTCTCAGCATCCTGTGGCTGGGGGCGCTGACCTTTGGCCTGATCTCGGCCGGCGAGAATGGTTGGGGCGAGCCAAGGACGGTCACGGCGCTCATCGCAGGTGTCGTCGGCCTGGGTGCTTTCCTCGGCTTCGAGGCGCGCACGGCACGGCCGATGCTGCCGCTTGGCCTCTTCCGTGACGTCCGCTTTGCCGTCGCCAATGTCGCTTCGTTCGCGCTCGGCTTCACCTCCTATTCCAGCGTCTTCTTCTTCTCGATGTTCCTACAGCAGGTGCAGGGCTGGTCGCCGACGCAGACCGGCCTGCGCATGGCGCCGACCTTCATCGTCCAAATCGTGGTGTCGCCGTGGATCGGCAGGCTGAGCGCGCGCTATGGTCACTCCGCGCTGATGACCATCGGCTATGTTGCTATCGGCCTGTCCATGCTCGGCATGTGCTGGGCCGGTCCTTCGACGTCCTACGCGACGCTGTGCCTTCTGTTTGCCATCGGCGGCCTCGGCAATGCGCTTGCAATCCCGACCGGCAGCGCTGCCGCCATGTCCTATGCGCCGCGCGAACGCTCGGGCATGGTGTCGGCGGTCATCAATGCCACCCGCCAGAGCGGTCTTGCCATCGGCATCGCCTTGCTCGGCGCCTTGATGAGCATGCGGGCAACCAACCTTTTGACCGGGTATCTCGGCGATGCCGGTGTCGCCAACGCGGAAGCGGTCGCTCGTGCTGCAATTTCGCGGCATGATTTCGCAACCGATGCGGCGATGGGCGAAAGCGGCGTGCATGAACTCTATGCTGCCGCCTATGCCGGCGGCTTCCATGCCGCCATGCTGACGGCAGCGATCGGCGCGTTCCTCACCGCCGCACTGCTGGTTGCAGTGCTGGCGCCGGCCGAGGCGCGCTTGGCCAAAGAGACCAAGCACGAGGCGTGAGGCTGACGGCCCATTGAAAACCCGGCAGTGAAGCCGGGTTCTGCGTTCAAAGTGCGCCGCTCAGGTCAGCGAAGCCGTAAAGCGCTGGATGCGCGTGCAGGCTTCCTCCAGAAGCGTCTCCGAGGTGGCGTAGGAGATGCGGAAGTTGGGGCCGAGGCCGAAGGCCGAGCCGAACACCACCGCGACGCCCTCGGCTTCGAGCAATTCCGAGCAGAAGGTTTCGTCGGTGTCGATCGGCTTGCCGGCCTTGGTCTTCTTGCCGATCAACTGGGCGCAGGAGGGATAGACATAGAAGGCCCCTTCCGGCGACGGACAGGTGATGCCGCGCGCCTGGTTGAGCATCGAGACGACGAGGTCGCGACGGCCTTGAAAGATCGCCTTGTTTTTGGCGATGAAATCCTGCGGGCCATTCAGCGCCTCGACGGATGCCCATTGCGCGATGGTGCAGGCGCCCGATGTCTGCTGGCCCTGGATCATGTCCATCGCCTTGATCAGTTGGACCGGGCCCGCCGCATAACCGATGCGCCAGCCGGTCATTGCATAGGCTTTCGACACGCCGTTCATGGTCAGCGTGCGCTCGTAGAGCTTAGGCTCGACCTCGGCGATGGTCCTGAAGACGAAATCGCCATAGGTCAGGTGCTCGTACATGTCGTCGGTCAGCGTCCAGACATGCGGATGCTTCAACAGCACGTCGGCCAGAGCGCGCAGTTCGGCCTCGGTATAGGCGGCACCCGACGGGTTCGACGGCGAGTTCATCAGCAGCCATTTGGTCTTCGGCGTGATCGCCTTTTCCAGCACGGAAGCGGTCAGTTTGAAGCCGTTGTCGATCGAGGTGTCGGCAAACACGGAGGTGCCGCCGCAGATCGCCACCATCTCGGGGTAGCTGACCCAGTAGGGGCGAGGAATGATGACCTCGTCGCCGGGGTTCAGCGTCGCCATGAAGGCGTTGAACAGGATCTGCTTGCCGCCCGTACCGACGATGGTCTGCTCGGGCTTGTAGTCAAGATTGTTCTCGCGCTTGAACTTTTTTGCGATCGCCTCACGCAGCGGCACGATGCCCGAAACCGGCGGATACTTGGTTTCGCCGCGGCGGATCGCCTCGATTGCCGCATTCTTGATGTTGTCGGGCGTGTCGAAATCCGGTTCGCCGGCGCCGAGGCCAATAATGTCACGGCCGGCATTTTTCAGCTCGCGCGCTTTCTGCGTGACCGCGATGGTGGCGGAAGGCTTCACGCGCGAAAGGGTGTCGGCAAGAAAGGCCATGAGCTTGACGTCTCCATGGAAGATCGGCGCGGCCAGGAGCGACCGCGGCGCTTCTCATGTCGCATGATTTCGCGCAACGCAAGCATTGTCGGCTGATCCAGGTCTCAAGGAGCTGTGATCGGACCCGGAGTCGGCAACAATAAATTCATTAACGAGCGGTAGAGGCTTGAGTGGCAGGATCGCAGACCAATTGCGGAGCGAGGAACCGTGTCGCGCAGCGTCGGGCTTGCCCACATCATCCGTCAGGACGACGGCACCTCCACCGGTGTCTGGGGCATCTACACGTTGCAAAGCGCTTTCCAGCCGATCTTCGCCTTCAAGGAAGGCAAGCTGTCGGTGGTCGCGTTCGAAGGGCTGATCCGACCGTTCCGCGACGGCGAGCCACAATCGCCGATGAATTTCTTCTCGACCTGTCCGGCCGCCGACCGGCTGCATATCGAGGCGCTGACCAGGACGCTGCATCTTCTCAACGCCGGTGCCTGCCTGCCGCGGGAAGCGTCGATCTTTGTCAATTTCGACCCGTCGGTGTTCACCGAACGCACTGTTGCCGACGCTGCCTTGCGCGAAATGCGGCTTGTGCTGCACGAAGCCGGCATCGACCCGCGCCGCGTCGTCTGCGAGGTGACCGAGCAGCGATCGGCGTCGCAGGAAGCCTTGCACGGTTTCGTCGCGGCACTGAGAGCCAACGGTTTTCGCATCGCCGTCGACGACTATGGCGCCGACGATTCCGACATCAACCGGGTCAAGGAGTTGAAGCCGGATATCGTCAAGTTCGATGCCTACTGGATCACGCAGCTGATGGAGTCCGGCGCCGGCTTCGCGTTGCTGACCACCATGGTGAAGAACTTCGAGGAGCAAGGCATCCATACGGTGTTCGAAGGCATCGAGGAGGGCTGGCAACTGGAGCTCGCCGAGAAATCGGGTGCGTCGATGGTGCAGGGTTTCGTGCTGGCGCGACCCGAATTGGCGCCGACCAGCTTTGGCGTCTTCGACAAGGCCGGGCAGGCGCCTGTCGCTGCTGCCGTCGACACGTCTGCTGCTGCCGTGGCAACGCCTTCGGCGCGGCCGGTCAAGGCCTTCGGGCGCCGCGTGGCGACATGAGAGGTGATCGGCGGCGCAATGTCGGCGATGCGATCCGGGTCGACGAAGTCGGCATCGAATACGGCATGTATGGCGAGTTCCGGCTGCGCAGCGCCTATCAGCCGATTTTCGCGCCGCGCGGCCGGTTCCTTCACGCGGTCGCGGCCGAAGCCCTGATCGAGCCGCACCGTGCGGGCCGCCCCGGCGCGCCAAAGATATTCTTCGAAAGCGTTGCCGTCTCGGACCGGCTGTTTGTGGAAACCATGTGCCGGGCGCTGCATCTCAGGAATTTTCGCAATATCGGCGTCGACGGGCTCGACCTGTTCTTCAACTACAATCCGTTGATCAACGACCATGCCGGGCGGGCACTGGCCGAGATTCGCCTGATGACCAGGCATCTCGGCGAGTTCGGCCTGGCGCCGGCCATGCTGGTCTGCGAAATCACCGAACAGGCGGCGGACGACGCGCTTCTCGCGCGGCTGGTGCGCGAAATGCGGCGCGACGGCATCCGCATCGCCATCGATGATTTCGGCACCGGGCACTCGACCGAGGAGCGGGTGAGCCTGCTCAAGCCCGACATCGTCAAGATCGATGGCACCTGGTTCGCGGAGTTCTGTCGCCACGCTGCCGCTGAACGGTTCTTCCGCCCGCTGGTTTCCAGCTTGCATGACCGCGGCGCCAAGGTGCTGGTCGAAGGCATCGAGCAGCCCACCCATCTGCGCGTCGCGCTCGAGGGCGGCGTCGACCTGCTGCAGGGTTTTCTCCTCGCCCGCCCAGCCTTGGCGGGGACCGTTTTCGAGGAAGAGCCACTCAACATCGACACGCTGCTGGGTACCGGCGGCAATGTCGTCCCGCTGTTCGGCTAGGGGCGCCACTATTCACACATCAGCGGCGCTGATCGTCGCGACAAAACAAATTATTGGTTGAGTCCGCCGCCGCTGCGATAATCGCGCGGAGAGAGTGCTCGGGGGAACAGCCATGATACTTTACGGCATGATCGACAGCGGCAATTGTTACAAGCCGCGCCTGCTGATGGCGAAGCTTGGCCTAGCCTTCACCAACGTCGAGGTGAGTTCGCACACAGGCGACACACGCAAAGCCGACTTTGTCGCCAAGAACCCGAACGCCATGGTGCCGCTGCTCGAGTTCGACGATGGCCGGCGGCTGGCCGAATCCAACGCCATCCTGCTCTATCTCGCCGAAGGCACACGCTTCCTGCCGGCGGACAGGTATGAGCGTGGGCTCGCGTATCAATGGCTTTTCTTCGAACAATACAGCCACGAGCCCTACATCGCCGTGCGCAAGGCGCTGCTGACCTTTCCCGAACGTGCTGGGGATGCGACCCCGGAGCGGCTGGCGGTGACGCTGGAGCGCGGCAACAAGGCGCTCGGCGTGATGAACAGGCATCTGGAAAACAATGCCTTCTTCGCCGGCAGCGCGCTCAGCGTCGCCGACATCGCGCTCTATGCCTATACGCATACGGCGGAGCAGGGCGGTTTCCAACTCGACGCCTATCCGGCGGTGTCGGCATGGCTTGGCCGCGTGGAAGCGGATCCGGGGCATGTGCCGATCGAGTGGGTGGGGTAGCCTTCTCCTCCTGAAGGAGGGGCTATTTCAACAAAGGATCGTAGTCGGCGTGGGTGCCGACCCAGAACCAGATCACATCTTCATTGTTGCGTATGGCAACAGCCCGATAGTTTTCGTCAACTCGCGCCGACCAATAGCGACCGACCTGTTTGAAATGCAGTGAGGGATGAAAAGGATCGAACGCAGTCGGGCAAAACGCCTGTCCGCCTTTGCTCTGATTGACGATGGCAGTTTTTCATAAGCCTCCCAGAACGATGGAGAGGCGACGTGGTTCACAGAGGCCGCGTCCGACCAGCGCGATGGTCAGCCAGCGCCTGTTCGGCAAGCCTGTCCAAACGGCCCGCCTTCGCGTCGGCTTCCATCTGCCGGTCCCACATATCCGCCTGGAGCGCCTCGAACCAGGCGGCAAACGCCTTCAGTTCCTCGGGGCTCAGTTCGGCGACGGATTTTTCGATCTGCTCAAGTTTGGTCATGGCCGAATGGTACCACTACTGGGCTAAAAGTACCACAAGTTGGAAACCATAGTGCGGGCTGCGCCACCTAACCCAGACAGCAAAAAAGGCGGGATAAATCCCGCCTTCCCATGCTTGGTAGCCTGATCGGGAGCGTCCGGTCCGGGCTGGCAGCTATCTGCTGATCCAGCTTGTCGGGTCTTTCCGCTCCAGCGCGCTTCTCGCGCGACTGTCAGTACATCCGTGACTTGCCGCGCGCCCCGAACTCTCGCCCGGCGCGCGCTATCGCAAAATCAGGCTGCCTTGCTCAGAGATCCAGCGGACGACTTGCCAGTGCGGCGGTCCTGCTCGATCTCGAAGTTGATCTTCTGGCCTTCGACCAGGGTCGACAGTCCAGCACGCTCGACAGCGGAGATGTGGACGAATACGTCCGCGCCGCCCGCGTCAGGCTGAATGAAGCCGAAGCCCTTGGTGGCGTTGAACCACTTGACCGTTCCAGTTGCCATTTAGATAGTCCTTCACATTTGCTTTAGATTGACCGGACCGAGGTCCAGCCGGTGTGCATCGAGATTTTGGAGATAGACGTCAGCAAACGCGATTATCGCGAGGCCCGGATCGATCGGCCGAAATATCAATGGAAGGCATATAGGCTGCTTTCGCACAAAAAACAAGACTGTGTGAGAAAGCCGTGATCAGGGCGCTGCCCAATGGCCGCCCCAATCGCGTGAGAGCGTCACGACGGATCGCGACGTCCCTGGGCGGCGGATCAGGGAGAGGACCATGAAAACCATTCTGCTTGCCGCCTGCCTGACGCTTGTCGCCGCTCAGGCTCAGGCGATCTCGCGCTACGACCCGACGCGTATGAGCTGCGGCAAGGTTCAGGCGACGATCGCCCGGCAGGGGGCGGTCATCCTGCGCTACCAGTCGAAGCGGGTGCCGGGACTGCCGCTCTACGACCGCTATGTGCAGAGCCAGCGATTCTGCAGCATGGGCGAGGTGAGGACACGAGCCTACGTGCCGAGCGCCGACACAAAGTCCTGCCCGGTCTACAACTGCAAGCGGCCGGACAACGACCGGCATTTCCGCCGGCGGTTCTTCCATAACAACTAGCGCTTGTCGACCGGCAGCCATTGCTCTCAATCCCGGATATGTTCCGTGAGCATGGACACGAATTGCGTCACCTTTTGCGGGCGAAAGCGCGCCGCCGGATAGACCACGTGAATGCCGCCGGAGGGCAGCGCCCAGTCGGGGAGCACGTGGACGAGGCGGCCTTGCGATAGATAGTCGACGACCAGATAGTCCGGCAGAACTGCCAGTCCGCCGCCGGCGAGCGTCGCTTCCAGTACGGCGGGCGTCGAGTTGATGGAGAACGCCTCGCGCAGGGTGATGGTGCGCGGCTCGGAATCGCCTCGGGTGAAGTTCCAGGTGAACGGCTTGCGAAGCACGGCATTGGCAACGAGCGGCAAGGAAGAAAGATCTTCCGGCTTGTCCACCCTGATCCCGGCCGCGAAATCCCGCGACGCGACCAGGATTTGCCGGAAGGTGCCGATGCGTCGCGCCTGCTGGCTGGAGTCATCCAGCCAGCCAACCCGGATGGACAGGTCGATCTTGTTGCCGATCAAGTCAATTATGGCATCGGAAATGACCAGTTCGACGCCGCAGGCCGGAAATCTCTGGCGAAAGCGGGCGGCGATCGGGGCCAGCACGATCGCGCCATAGTCATTGGACGCGGAAACACGCAGCACACCGGCCACCTCGGCGTTGGCCTCGCCAACCTCGGCGACCGCTTCTTCGACATCCCGCAGGATCAGAACGCAGCGTGCATGCAGAAGACGGCCTGCTTCCGTCGGCTCGACCCTTCGCGTCGTGCGCACGAGAAGCGTGGTCCGCAGCTCAGCCTCGAGGCGAGCGACTTGTTGGCTGACGACTGTTTTCGTGATGCCAAGCCGCTCGGCCGCGCGGGTAAAGGAACCTGCGTCGACCACGGTGGCAAAATAGGCGAGGCGATTGAGGTTTATCGATTCCACCACGAAGGCTCATTGTAAGCTTTCAACATACAGTTTGTATTATTACGGCCAATTTATTGATTAATCCAGAGGGCTTACCGTGCCGTCTACCGTCCGCCCTGCGGGCCCGTAGCCGCACCCGATCCCCTTTCATTCAACGGAGATATTCCATGTTCACGAGGAGACAGATCATGAAGACCTCATTGGCCCTCGGCGCAACCGCCGTTTTCGCGCCCATCGACAGCGGCCAGGCCGCCGGCGCCAAGCTTGGCTGGAAACACTTCCCGGCGGGTCCAAACGGTTTCTTCCGTGCGCCGGTGCTGCTGTCGGGGCCGAGCGAAGCCCTGTTGATCGACGGCGGCTTCACCTATCCGGACGGCAAGGCGCTCGCCGATGCCATCAAGGCCACCGGCAAGAAGCTGACCTCCATCTATGTCACTCAGTCCGATCCCGATTACTACTTCGGCCTGAAGCCGGTGCGGGACGCCTTCCCTGAGGCAAAAGTCATCGCTGCCTCCGCCACGCTGGAAGCCATCAAGGGCAATGTGGAGAAGAAGCTCGCCGTCTGGGGTCCGCAACTGAAGGAAAATGGTCCGCAGGCGCTGTCCGACATCGTTCTCCCCGAGGCATTCGACGGCGCAACGCTGACCGTCGATGGCCAGACCGTAGAGATCGTCAATGCGGAGGAAGGATTGGCCAACCGCCGCTATCTGTTCGTGCCGTCGCTCAATGCCGTTTTCGGCGGGGTGATGATCTTCTCGGGCGTTCACGTCTGGACCGCCGACACGCAGACCAGGGAAAGCCGCGCCGCCTGGATCAAGACGCTGGACGCGATTGCCGCCCGCAAGCCCGCTGTCGTGGTGCCCGGCCACATGGCCCCCGATGCCGCGATCGGTCCTTCGGCGGTGGAGTTCACCAAGTCCTATCTCCTCACCTTCGAGGAAGAACTGGACAAGGCGGCAGACAGCGCCGCGTTGAAGGCCGCCATGGAGACCCGCTTCCCCGGCCTCGGTATGGGCGTCGCCCTCGATGTCGGATCCAAGGTCGCCAAGGGCGAGATGAAGTGGGGCTGACATGGCGACGAACCTCGATTTGATCCGTGGAACCTACGAGGGAACTTCCGAGGAGAACGGCCGCAATCTGCTGGCCGTTCTTTCCGCCGACATCGAATGGACCGAGGCGGAAGGATTCCCCTATGCCGGCACCTATGTCGGCATCGAGGCCCTGATGCAGGGGGTCTTCAAGCGGCTCGGCTCGGAGTGGATCGGATACCACGCCGACGTGCACAGCTTCATTGCCGATGGCGACCGGGTGGCGGCCTTCGGCGTGTATTCCGGTACATACAAGGCGACGGGAAAATCCATGACGGCCCCCTTCGCTCATCTCTACGAACTGCGGGACGGCAAGATCATCCGCATGCGGCAGTATGTCGATACGGTGCTCGTTGCGCGCGCACTGGCCTGACACCGAAGCAACCGAGGGAGACATCCGTGCTGCAACTTAAATCCTTCGCGGCGGCCGCTTTCGCGGTCGCGGCGCTCACCGCCGCGGCGCATGCGGGAAACACCAAGCCGGTCAAGCAGGTGCTGCAACAGCATGAATTGACTCAAAAAAACAGGACGCTTGTCCTGAAAGCCTATCAGGCGCTGTTCGGCGACCATGACCTTGCCGCGCTGGACCGCTATTGGGCCGAGGCTTACATTCAGCATAACCCGACGATGACGGATGGCCGAGACTCGGTCAAAAAGCTTCTCGAAAGCATGGGTGTCGCCAATTGGCCAAAACAAAAAGTCGACTTCAAGCGGGTGATCGCCGAAGGCGACCTCGTCATGACCCAGGTCGTTCAACCGAAGGCAGGCAACATGCCGGAGACCGTCATCGTGGACATTTTTCGCGTTGAAAACGGCAAGATCGCCGAGCATTGGGACGTGATGCAGCCGGTGCCCGCCAACCCGGTCAATAAGCGACCGATGTACTGATCCAGGCCTTCTGCCAACGCCGGCCGCCGCTCAAAACCCGAACGATACCTGCGCCGGGGGCGGCGGGCCGACGCGCACGCCTTCCATGGCCAGCATCTTCTCCTTGGTGACCGAGCCGCCCGGCGCCGAGAAGCCGCCGATCTTGCCGCCGGCGGCAAGGATGCGATGGCAAGGGATGACCAGCGGCACCGGATTGGCGCCAAGGGCGGCCCCGGTTTCGCGGGCGAGCCCGGCATGGCCGGCGGTCTTGGCCAGCTCGCCATAGGTGGTGGTTTCGCCGAAGGAGAGTTTTCGCGCCGCGTCGTAAATGGCGAGGCGGAAATCGTCGACGCCGTCGAGATCGACCGGTACGGCGGAGAAATCGACATCCTCGCCCGCCGCATAGGCCTTGATCGCTGCGATCAGCTCGACCACCCATGGCGGCTGCGCCGTGGAAGCGGAAACGCCACCGTGACGCAGCAGGCGCCGTTCCACCGCTTCGCGGCTGCGTTCGGGCAGGCAGAGCCGGATCAGGCCCTTTTCGCTCCAGGCAATGCCCATGAAACCGATCACTGTTTCTAACACTGCGTGGCCGGCCGTGATCGAAGCTGTCGTGACCATGATGCGTTCCTTCCCGCAAAGTGGCGAAATCCGGGATTCGTCCCAGTACATATCCGGAACAATATGGCATCGCCGCCCGCGTCTCGCCACCCGAAAACCACCTGATCGCCCCGATTGCCCGGCCTGAATCGCTGGTGTAAGGGATTTCTTAACAACCCGACAAACCGGACCCGAGCGCGGCTTGCCAGCAAAACTCAACCTTATCGCGATCGGCGTGATCCTGGCCGCCGCCGGCATCAGCGGCTGCACGTCGACCTCGCAGATGAAGTCCGCGCCTGCTCTCACCGAAACAGCGACCGCCGCCGGCGCTGATGCCGGCTTCACCGTGCCTCTGCCGGAGACGGTTTCGGTGCTGCCGGAATCATCGGGGATCGCCCCCGTTCAGACGGCCGAGCTGCCGCCCGATTCCGCCGCACAGCCGGCTGCGGCGACCGCCGCTTTTGCCGGATCGACACCGGCGGCACCAGCCGTGCCTGCGGTTATGACCGCCAATGCCTGGCAGGCGCCGCCGCCGGCAAATGCGAACGAACCGGTCAAGGCGGCCGAGACTTATACGACCGCGGGGCTGATCGTGCCGGCAACCGCCAAGGGCGACCGCATGCCCGGCGTCCAGCAGGTCGCCTATGTCGTGCCGCAGAACCCGGCGGCCCTGGTCCAGTTTCCGGCAGGGCCCGTGCAAGAAGAACACGCGACGGGCGTGCGTGGCGATGTCGAGCGGCTGATCGAGAAATATGCGGCGATCTACCAGGTGCCGGTGGACCTGGTGCGCCATGTCGTCAACCGCGAGAGCACCTTCAACCCGAAAGCCTACAACAACGGCCATTGGGGACTGATGCAGATCAAGCACGCGACGGCACGCGGCATGGGCTATGACGGACCGGCCAAGGGCCTGTTCGACGCCGAAACCAATCTAAAATACGCGGTCAAATATCTGCGCGGCGCCTGGCTGGTGGCCGGCGGCAACGCCAAGAAGGCCGACTGGCTCTATCAGACCGGCTATTATTACGACGCCAAGCGCAAGGGCCTGCTCGAGGCGACCGGCCTTGGCCGCGACCGCCAGCGCCGTCGCCTGCAACCCGACGCCTGAGCGCGATGCCTGAACCGCGCCCGCCGGCCCTGAACGACATCCGGCTGCGCAAGATCCTCGACGAGACGCTGGTTCCGCCGCACTGGCCCGACGGCTTTGTCATGCGCAGTTTCGAGCCTGGTGACGCGCCCGCCCTGCATGCGCTTTTGACGGAAGTGTTCGATGACGGCGCCGATGGTCCGTTCGACGAGTGGTGGCCGCGTATCGCGGACGATCCCGAATTCGACCCGGCGCTGTGCTTCCTCGTCATCGACGCCAAGGGCCGGCTGGCGGCGGCGGCGCTGTGCTGGACCCGCGCCTTCGTCAAGGATCTTGCCGTTCATCCCGAGGCGCGCGGCAAGGGTGTTGCCGAAGCGCTGATGTGGCACGCCTTCGCCGTTTTTCGCGAACGCGGCGCCGACCATGTCGACCTCAAGACCAACACGGTCGAGAATCCCGCCGCCGTCCGGCTCTATGAGCGGCTGGATATGATGCCTGTCGCCTGGGAAGGCTAGGGTGTGCTGATATTCAGGTGATGCCGGCCTGCAAATGATGGCTTCCTGCGCTTCCGGTGCTCACGTACCCAAAAGTACGCTCCGCTCCGGTTCTCGGAAACCACCATTTTCGACTCGGCCTGACCTGAATCTCAACACCCCCTGATGGGTGTCGCCTCACGCAGGAACGGCGCGATTTGGGAACCCAAAGCGCCGCTTCGCATTCAATGGGAGGTGAGGGCCTGACAAGCTGCCGGCGCGTGGGAGGATTTTCCGTGGCCGGCCGCGGAGGGACGTCCATCACCATGAAGTTTTCTCACGCATTCCTGGCGCTCGGCGTCGCCGCCATGCTGGTTGGTACGCCGGCGCGGGCCGTCGAGCTGTCGATGGTGTCGGGCGATACCGGCGACGGCATCAAGGTGCTGCGCGAGATCCTCGACCGTTACGAGAAAGACAGCGGCAACAAGGTCAACATCGTCGTCATGCCGACGTCCGGGACCGACCAGTTCGGCCAGTACCGGCTGTGGCTTGCCGCCGGAAACAGCGACATCGACGTCTACCAGACGGACGTGATCTGGGCGCCGCAGCTCGCCAGCCAGCTCGTCGATTTGACCGCAGCGACCAGGGACATCGTGGCCGAGCATTTCCCGTCGATCATCCGGTCGCAGACCGTCAATGGCAAGCTCGTCGCCTTGCCGATCTTCACCGATGCGCCGGCGCTCTACTACCGCAAGGATCTCCTCGACAAATATGGCGCCAAGGTGCCGGCCACCTGGAAGGAACTGGCGGACACCGCCAGGCTGGTCATGGATAAGGAACGTGCAGCCGGCAATCGGGATATCTGGGGCTTCGTCTTTCAGGGCAACGCCTATGAGGGGCTGACCTGCGACGCGCTCGAATGGGTGATGTCGAATGGCGGCGGCCAGATCATCGAGCCGGACGGCTCCATCTCCATCAGCAATCCAAAAGCGGCGGCGGTGCTCGATATGGTCAAGGGCTGGGTTGGGACCATCGCGCCGCCCGGCGTGCTCGCCTACCAGGAAGAGGAATCGCGCGGCGTCTGGCAGACCGGCAACGCGGTGTTCATGCGCAACTGGCCCTATGCCTATGCGCTCGGCAACGGCGAGGGCTCGCCGATCAAGGGCAAGTTCGACGTGGCGCCGCTGCCGGCCGGCACCGGCGAAGGCGCCCGACCGGTCGCGACGTTGGGTGGCTGGAACCTCGCGGTCTCCAAATATTCGAAGCATCCGGATGCCGCGATCGAGCTGGTCAAGTTCATTGCCTCGCCCGCGATGCAGAAATACCGCGCGCTGAAGACGTCCAATCTGCCGACCATCCAGGCGCTGTATGACGATGCCGACATCGCCAGGCAACACCCGATTATTCCGCGCTGGAAGCAGATCTTTCTCAATGCGGTGCCGCGCCCGTCGGCCGCCACCAGGATCAAATACAACGAGGCGTCGAGCCAGTTCTGGAACGCCGTTCACAACACTCTCTCGGGCGACGGCACTGCCGCCGACAATCTGGCCGACCTCGAAGCGACGCTGACCAAGCTGAAGGGCCGAGGCTGGTGACGATACCGGGACAGCCGGCCGGCGGGACCGCAGCGAGCGGAGCGAGATGACAGGGATGAAACCGGAAACAGCCAAGGCCGCGCACGCGCCGTTGAGGGCACAGCGCGTTCGCTCGGCGTGGCTTTTCCTGGCGCCAATGCTTCTGGTGCTCGCCGCGGCGGCCGGCTGGCCGCTTGCCCGCACGGTCTATTTCAGCTTCACCGACGCCTCGCTGGCCGATCTCGACGCGCGCCAATGGGTCGGCTTCGCCAATTACTTTTCGGTACTTCACATGCCAAGCGGCCGGACCCTCTATGACGGGTTGCTGGTCGACCCTGTCTGGTGGCGTGCCGTCTGGAACACGGTGCGGTTCACCCTCATTTCGGTGACCTGTGAGACCATCCTCGGCACCATCGTTGCCCTGGTTCTCAACGCCGAATTCAGAGGCCGCGGCATCGTCAGGGCGGCGATCCTGATCCCCTGGGCGATCCCGACGATCGTCTCGGCGAAGATGTGGCAATGGATGCTCAACGACCAGTTCGGCATCATCAATGTGGTGCTGCTCAATCTTGGCCTGATCAGCACCAAGATCGCCTGGACGGCCAACGCCGACACCGCGATGGCGGCGGTCCTCATCGTCGATATCTGGAAGGCGACGCCATTCATGACGCTGCTCATCCTGGCCGCGCTGCAGATGCTGCCGAGGGAGATCATCGAGGTCGCCAGGCTCGACGGCGCCAACCCCTGGCAGATCTTCTGGCGGGTGACCTTGCCGCTGATCCGCCCCGCGCTGTTGGTGGCGGTGATCTTCCGCGCGCTCGATGCACTGCGCATCTTCGACCTGATCTATGTGCTGACGCCCAACAATGTGCACACCAAGTCGATGTCGGTGTTCGCCCGCGAGAACCTGTTCGAGTTCGACAAGTTCGCCTATGGCTCCGCCGCCTCGACCCTGCTCTTCCTCATTCTCGCTCTGCTTACCATCGTCACCATCCGGATCGGCCGGATCAGCCTGGACGGGGACCGCTGAGATGTGGATCGTGAAGCGCACGGCCTTTTACCTGCTGGTCGGGGCAATCGTCTTCGTCGCGGTGTTCCCGTTCTATTACGCGATCGTCACCAGCCTGAAATCCGGGACCGATCTGTTCCGGGCTGATCTGTGGCCAACGACGATCAGTTTCGCCAATTACCGGAATGTGCTGACCGAGGGCGCCTTCGTGCGCAACCTCGCGAACTCGCTCTTCGTCTCCGGCGCAGTCGTCGCGCTGTCGCTGTTGCTCGGCGTCACATCAGCCTACGCGCTGGCGCGCATTCGATTCCGCGGCCGCTCGGCCCTGCTGTTCATCATCCTGTCGGTGTCGATGTTCCCGCAGGTGGCGCTGCTGGCCGGGCTGTTCGAACTGGTCCGCATGTTCGGCCTCTACAATTCGCTGTTCGCGCTGATCTTCTCCTACATGATCTTCACCTTGCCGTTCACCGTCTGGGTGCTCACCACCTTCGTCCGCGACCTGCCGGTCGAGGTCGAGGAGGCGGCGATCCTCGATGGCGCGACGCCGTGGATCATCGTCACCCGGGTCTTCCTGCCGCTGATGTGGCCGGCGCTGGCGACCACCGGCCTGCTGGCCTTCATCGGTGCGTGGAACGAGTTCCTGTTTGCCCTGACCTTCACCTCCAACAACGCACAGCGGACCGTGCCGGTGGCGATCGCGCTGCTCTCCGGCAACTCGCAGTTCGAGATCCCGTGGGGCAACATCATGGCCGCCTCGGTGATCGTCACGGTGCCGCTGGTGGTGCTGGTGCTGATCTTCCAGCGCAAGATCGTCTCCGGCCTGACCGCCGGCGGTGTGAAGGGGTGAGGAGCGGTCGGCGTAGTGCGGACCGTTGTCAGATGTCCGGCGCGTTGCCGATCTTCTGCTTGAGATCAAGCGCCCAGGCGCGGCCTTCGTCGCCGCCCCACAGCAGCCAGGCGATGTAGCCGGCCGAAGGGTTCTGCTCATTGCCGTAGTTCCTGCCGCGCTTGTCGACCTCGTGGCGGGCGAAATAGCTGACCATGCGGCGAATGGTGGAGGGCGCGAGCTTTTCCCGGTTTTTCAGTTCGGTGGCGCGGGCGACGCCGATCTCGGTGCCGCCGCGGCCGAATTCTCCGCGCAGCCTGAGGCCCTTGGCGGCATTGTCGGCCACCACTTGCGGGCAGCGCAGATCGGTCTCGTCGTCGTGCATTTCGTCCCCGGATCACGCTGCCCGAACAGGGATTACGACATATCACCATGGGCAATAAATGTCGGAGCCGATCACCGCCAAACGTCCTTGGGTCGCAGAGCAACCGCGCCGGGACGCCGGCGCCGCGACTTGAAGGAGCCGATCATGATCACCTTTCCCAACGAATCCGCGAAATACCGCACCGCGCGCGAAAAATTGCTGAAGAAGGAAATCGAGCTGCGCCGCGCCATGGAAGAGGTCGCCGAGGCCCGGCGCGCGCTGCCGCCGGGCGGGTTGATCCGCCAGGATTATGAGTTCGACGGGCTGGATGCCCAGGGCAGGCCCGCGACAATAAAACTGTCGGAGCTGTTTTCGCCCGGCAAGAACAGCCTGATCCTCTACAACATGATGTTTCCGCGTCACCCGCAGGAGAAGCGCGACGTCGCGACCAGCGGCGGCACGGCCAGGCTTGCCCGGCAGGACCAGCCATGTCCGTCCTGTACGGCGCTACTCGACCAGTTCGACGGCGCCGTCGGCCATCTCCAGGCGGCCGGCTTCAATTTCGCGGTGGTGGGCAAGACCGCGCTCGAAAACCTGGTCACGCTCGGTCGAGATCGGGGCTGGCGCAACATGCGGCTGGTATCTTCGGCTTCCAACAGCTTCAAGCGCGACTACAATGCGGAGGCGGCCGACGGCTCACAGATCCCGCTGCTGTCGGTGTTTCACCGCGACCCCGACGGCATACGCCATTTCTGGAGTTCGGAACTGGATTTCGCACCGACGGAGCCCGGTCAGGATCCGCGTGGCCTCGGCACCTGCGAAACGCTTTGGAACCTGATGGATTTCACGCCTGAGGGGCGTCCAAACTGGAACGAGCAGCTGCAATATGGCGAGGCGTGTTGCCACTGAAAGGCAGCTCTGGTCAGCCGCCGCGGTTCGGGCCGATCGAGGCGACATGCGCAGGCTTCTTCCTCATGACCTGCAACCGGAGTGCCCAAGCGACGTTGGATTGTCCGAGGGACAATTCCAACCGGAGACATGCCATGAAGACGCTTACCATTCTGACCGCAGCAGCATTGCTTGCCGGCGCGCCGGCCTTTGCCCAGTCGAACACGACCGCCACGACCACGCCGCTCGCCGCCACGACGAAGGTCGACACTTCGACCTTCATCAAGACGGTGCCGAGCGCCAATGAGTTCGAGATCGAGTCCAGCAAGCTCGCCGAGCAACAGGCAACCGACGCCGACGTCAAGGCGTTCGCCAAACAGATGATCGCCGATCACACCAAGGCCGGCGAGGAATTCAAGGCGGCGCTTGCCCAGGGCCAGACAACCTCGGCCACCGCACCGTCCGGTCCGGCCCTGCAGCCCAAGGAGCAGAAGATGCTCGATGAGCTGAAGAGTGCCAGCGGCGATCAATTCCAGGCCAAATACATCGAGATGCAGACCAACGCCCACAAGGAAGCCGTCGCGCTGTTCAGCGGCTATGCGAAATCCGGCGACGACCCGGCAATGAAGGAATTCGCCAAGAAAACCCTGCCGACGCTGCAGATGCACGAAAAACACGTGAAGGAACTGGCCGCCGCGCATCAGGGGTGAGGGCGTTCACTATGGCGCCCCCCTCTGTCCTGCCCGGCAGGACAGAGGGGGGCGCCGTAGAGCGCTACGATGGAAGCCAGCCCGCTTGGCCAACCAACACCACAATATGGCCCTGTGCCTTAAGCACGGCACGCCCTATACCGATCAAGGTTGAGCGGCGCTCAGGTCGACCTGATCTGCTCGACCGCGGTCACCAGCAGCTCTTCCATGGCGGTGCGTATCTGGCCATCCGACTGGGCGATGCCCGCCGCGTCGAAGTCGGCGCGGACCTTGCGGAACACATCGTTGTCGCCTGCCTCTTCGAAATCCGCGTGCACGACCTCCTTGGCATAGGCGTCGGCGTCAGCACCGGATTTGCCGAGCTTTTCGGCGGCCCACAGGCCGAGCAGCTTGTTGCGGCGCGCCATGGCCCTGAACTTCGTTTCCTCGTCCATCGCAAACTTCTTTTCGAAGCCTTCCTGACGGTCTCTCATGCTGCTCATGGTTCGCCTCGTTTCCGATGGGAGTCCGATCTTCAGCCCAGGGGAAGAACGGCCAGGAAAGAGAGAGTGGTGTGCATGGGTGTCATTAACAAGGCGTCATGCCGGCGATTGGGCGGGCGCTTGGCGGTCCAGTCTTTCGCTCGATATGGTTTGACGTTGCCGCGCCGTGTCCTACTCTCAAGTGCCTGCGGGATGAACCGAGGAGACGAGCGATGCAGTTCAAGGCAATTCGCAGCGTCGCGCTGACGGCGGCCGTGATGCTTGCCGCCGGCACCGCGGCCTATGCCCATCACGGCTGGTCGTGGACACAGGATGGGTTTTTCGAACTCAAGGGCAAGATCACGGCCATCTATATCGGCAATCCGCACGCCACGCTGGATGTCGACGCGGAGGGTGAGGCCTGGCGGGTGGAGATGGCGCCGCCATCACGCACGATCGCCGCCGGCTTCACGGAGGAGGTGGCCAAGGTCGGCGACGAGGTGACCGCGATCGGCAACCGCTCGCTCGAGGCGACCGAAAAGCGCATGAAAGCGGTGCGCGTCATCGTCGGCGGGAAAACCTATGATGTCTATCCCGACCGAGTGCCGCCGGCGTAAATGGCCGAGTTCCTCGCCGGCATCGAGCATCTGGCGTTGGCGCGGTGGCTGAAGGCTTCCTTCGTCGCCTATCCCATAGTCAATGCGCTCCACATCATGTCGATCGGTGCGCTGCTGACCAGCGTCGTTCTCATGGACCTCAGGATCTGCGGCGCCTTCCGTTCGCTGCCGCAAGCCGCATTCGTCGCGCTGCTGCGCCGCATTGCATTAAGTGCGTTCGCGGGTGCGCTCGTCACAGGCTCGCTGCTGTTTTCGGTCAAGGCGAGCACCTATGCGGCGATGCCGGTTTTCCTCGCCAAGATGGCACTCATCCTTCTCGCCGGCGTCAATTTTTTCACCTTCCTGCGCTTCGCCAGAGGCGGTGACGAGCTGGCCGGCAGCACCATCCTGGCTGTGCTCTCGATACTGCTGTGGACATCAGTGCTTTTCGCCGGACGGTTCATCGGTTTTCTTTAGCGCCGCATCTTCCTTCTCCCCCTGTGGGAGAAGGTGGCCTCGCGAAGCGAGGTCGGATGAGGGGTGTTCCAGGGAACGCCGCCGCCTCATTCCGCTGGAACACCCCTCATCCGTCTCGGCGCTATCGCGCCGATCCACCTTCTCCCACAAGGGGAGAAGGGAAGAACGGCGCTGGCGTTCCGCCAGTGCGGGGATAAGCTCCCTGCAAACAAGGGAGATTTGCCATGAAGAAAGAAATCATCGAAGTCCCCGTCATGTCGGACAAGGTGCGGGCGCTCGGCCTTCCCTGCTCGACAGCGGTCAAGGCCAACGGCTTCGTGTTCATCTCGGCGACGCCGCCGGTGGATATGGTGACCGGCGAGATGGTGCGCGGCGACATCGAGGTGCAGACCGAGGCGTCGCTGAAGGCGCTGAAACATTGCCTGGAAGCGGCCGGCACCTCGCTCGACAATGTGGTGATGGTGCGCATCTACGCCGTCAATTCCGGCTTCTACAACGCCATCAACCGGGTCTATGCCAGGTACTTCAGCGTCAACCCGCCGGCGCGGAGTTTCGTGCCGGTGGCGTCATGGCCGATGGAGTTTGATATCGAGATTGAGTGTGTGGCGGTGGCGTGAGGGGGCGGTTCTTTTCGCATAGCACCGGCTCTCCCTTGTCGACGGCGTTCGACTTTGATCCTCTGCCTGGTGGCTTGAAACGGTGCTACCAATGTTGTCGATCTTACGAAAACGAGCTAGTTGTCGGCTAAGATCGGAAAAAGATGAGAGACGCGATGGCTGAAGCAGACCTTGAATTTGTCGATGAGGACGATGCGGTTTTAGACCCTAAGGATACTGCTGCCTTTTCAGAAGCAGTTCTATATTCATCAGATTGGACAGTTCAGACTGTTATCTCCCAGTTGATGAATAAAAATATCGACATGAATCCTCGTTTCCAGAGGCGAGATGCTTGGTCAATCGGAGGGAAAGGCAGATTTATCGAAAGTGTTATACTTGGTTTTCCGATACCGCAGATAGTTCTAGCGGAAAAGAAAAATCAGAGAGGCCAGTTCATCGTCCTAGACGGGAAGCAAAGGTTGCTTTCTCTTCTACAATTTACTGGGAACGCTGAAGGGGCGAAGAACGCCTTCCGCCTCTCCGGATTAGAAGTCCGAACAGATCTGGCCCGAAAGAGCTTTTTGCAGTTGGAAAAGGACCCTGCGAGGAGAGACGACCTGAATGCCTTTTTCAATAATACGATTCGGACGGTTGTAATTCGAAACTGGCCCAATACGAATTTTCTTCATACCGTGTTTCTCAGATTAAATACTGGCAGCGTCAAGCTTTCTCCTCAAGAATTACGCCAAGCTATGGTGCCGGGTCCGTTTTCAGATTTTATTGATGATACCGCGATTGCATCAGCTCATGTGCAGCGACTAATGGGCAGGGCAACGCCCGATCCTCGTATGCGTGACGTGGAACTTATTGTTCGTTACCTTGCTTATCGGCGTTTTCTCGCAACGTATTCGGGCAGGATGAAGGAGTTTCTTGATAACACTTGTATGGAGCTTAATGAGACATGGGAGAAGGCGCAGATTTCTGTCGGGCGCGATATTGAACAGTTTAACGAGGCTGTTGACGTCCTTATAGACATATTTGGCGATGAGGCCCTGGCTCGGAAGCCCGGATCGCGATCTTTCAACAGAGCGATTTTCGACGCTCTTGTTTTTTACGCTGCTGATTATGAAATTCGGACCGCCATGGCTGCTAACGCCAAGAAAGTGCAACAGCTATATGCCTCATGTCTCGCTGATGTAACGTTCTCGGAGGCTGTCGAAAGTGACACGGCTGGTATTCCGCATACATTTGACCGACTATCAATTTGGGGAAACGGACTTCGCGACGTTCTTAAGCAAGACTTCAAGGTGCCGGCCCTTGAAGTTAGGAAAGACGGGAGCTCGCGTATAACGTTCGACGGCTTCCACTAAATGGCGTCGAGCCGCTTTAAGGATCTTCAGGCGCGCGTCAGGGAACTGAAGCGCATGCTTTTGCCATTCAAGTTCGATCCAACTGGCACTTACAAAGATCCGTTGCGTGTTACGACCCGGGCGCTTTCTTTTCGCGTTCTGGCTCACGCGGAAGTGGAAACGTATCTTGAGGATCGTGTCCTTGAAGTAGCCACGACTGCTCTTGATGCGTGGGAGACTAACAAGTTCGTTTCCGTTGTGACATTTCATCTGATCGGGTTCAGCGGAAGAGCAACAGATCTTCCGCCCGAAACGTTACATACGACTGAGCAAAACAAGGTCAAGGAATGGCCAGGAAAGACGCTTATCGATTATCGCTTTTCAAAATCTGTGTCGGAATTTCAAAAGCGAATTCGATTGGAAAACCACGGTGTCAAAGAAAAGAATATCATGGAAATGTTCATCCCAATCGGCTTTGATATGGGAAAATGCGATGCGATTTTTCTGCAAACTATGAGTAATTTCGGCGAGGCGCGGGGAGCGGTGGCACATACGAGTGGAAAGGGTCACGTTCAGAAGGCGGTCGACCCGAAAGACGAATACACTACACTTCAGAAGATTGTTGACTCTTTAGAGTTAATCGACATCGAACTCGATCGGCTTTTGAAGGCATCAAAAGCTCCAAATTAGCGCTCAAGTAGCCTGCTGATGCTCGACACTCTCTGCTTCGGCGGGACAGCGCCCCCCTCTGGCCTGCCGGCCATCTCCCCCACGAGGGGGGAGATCGGCTAATCGCCTCAAGCAAAATACTCCTGCAGCGGCCTGACCTCCAAACTCCCCGCCTTCAAAGCCGCGATCGCCTCCGCCACCGCGGCCGCACCCGACAGCGTCGTGTAATACGGCACCTTCTGCATCAGCGTCGCGCGGCGCAGCGACTTCGAATCCGACACCGCCTTCTGGCCATCCGTGGTGTTGAAGACGATCTGCACCTGGCGGTTGCGGATGGCGTCTTCGATGTGGGGGCGGCCTTCCAGCACCTTGTTGATCTTCTGGGCGTCGACGCCGTTTTCGGCGAGGAAGCGGGCGGTGCCCGAGGTGGCCAGCACCTTGAAGCCGAGGCCGGCCAGGCGCTTGACCGCCGGCAGGATGCCTTTCTTGTCCTCGTCGCGCACCGAGACGAACAGCGTGCCGGAGCGGGGCAGGTCGACGCCGGCGCCCAACTGGCTCTTGGCGAAGGCCAGCGCAAAATCGCGGTCGAGGCCCATGACCTCGCCGGTCGAGCGCATTTCCGGGCCGAGCAGGATGTCGACGCCGGGGAAGCGGGCGAAGGGGAACACGGCTTCCTTGACCGCGATGTGACCGGGGTTCCTGGGGTCGGGCATGGCGCCGTAATGGGCGAAGGCGTCTTCCAACTTCTCGCCGGCCATGATGCGGGCGGCAATCTTGGCAATTGGCCGGCCGATGGTCTTGGCGACGAAGGGCACGGTGCGCGATGCGCGCGGATTGACCTCCAGCACATAGACCGTGCCGTCCTTGATCGCGTACTGCACGTTCATCAGCCCGCCGACATTGAGCGCGCGCGCAAGGGCTGCCGTCTGGCGCTCCAGCTCGTCGACCAGTTCGGAAGGCAGCGAATGCACCGGCAGCGAGCAGGCGCTGTCGCCCGAATGGATGCCGGCTTCCTCGATGTGTTCCAGAATGCCGGAGACGAAGGTCGCCTTGCCGTCGCAGAGGCAGTCGACATCGACCTCGATGGCACCACTGAGATAGGTGTCGAACAGCAGCGGGTTCTTGCCCAGCAGCGTGTTGATCTGACCGGTCTTGTCGTTGGGGTATTTCTGCTTGATGTCCTCCGGCACCAGGCCGGGCACGGTGTCGAGCAGATAGGTCTGCAGCATGCCCTCGTCATGGATGATCTGCATGGCGCGGCCGCCCAGCACATAGGACGGGCGCACCACCAGCGGGAAGCCAAGCTCGCCGGCAACGAGGCGGGCCTGCTCGACCGAATAGGCGATGCCGTTCTTCGGCTGGCTGAGGCCGAGCTTGTGCAGCAGCTTCTGGAAGCGGTCGCGGTCTTCGGCCAGATCGATCATGTCGGGCGAGGTGCCGAGGATGGGGATGCCGGCCTTCTCCAGCGCATCCGCCAGCTTCAGCGGCGTCTGGCCGCCGAACTGGACGATGACGCCGACCAGTTCGCCCGAGGCCTGTTCGGCGCGCAGGATCTCCAGCACGTCTTCCGCCGTCAGCGGCTCGAAATAGAGCCGGTCCGAAGTGTCGTAGTCGGTCGACACGGTCTCCGGGTTGCAGTTGATCATGATCGCTTCGTAGCCGGCGTCGCGCAGCGCGAAGGCGGCGTGGCAGCAGCAATAGTCGAACTCGATGCCCTGGCCGATGCGGTTGGGGCCGCCGCCGAGGATGACGATCTTCTTGCGCGACGACACCTGCGCCTCGTTGGCCAGCGCGCCGGCGAACGGCACTTCATAAGTCGAGTACATGTAGGCGGTGGGCGAGGCGAACTCGGCCGCACAAGTGTCGATGCGTTTATAAACAGGATGAACGTCGAGCTTTTCGCGAGCTTTCTGAATCACTTCGGCGTCGGTCTTCGTCAGCGACGCGAGGCGGGCATCGGAGAAACCCATGGCCTTCAGCATGCGCAGATTGACGGCGTCCTCGGGAATGCCGTGCTCGCGGATGCGGGCTTCCATGGCGACGATGCCGGCGATCTGTTCGAGGAACCACGGGTCGATCTTGCACATGGCGTGCACGTCTTCCAGCGAGGTGCCCATGCGGATCGCCTGCGCCACCATGCGCAGCCGGTCGGGCGTCGGCGTGCCGAGCGCCGCACGAATGGCGTTGCGGTCGTCGGCATGGTTGGCGGAACCGAGGCCCCCATGGCTGAGACCGGGAATCTCGATCTCGTCCAGACCAGTCAGGCCGGTTTCCAATCCACGCAGCGCCTTCTGCAGCGATTCCTGGAAGGTGCGGCCGATGGCCATGACTTCGCCCACCGACTTCATGGCGGTGGTCAGCACCGGCTCGGCGCCGGGGAATTTCTCGAAGGCGAAACGCGGGATCTTCGTGACGACGTAATCGATGCTCGGTTCGAACGAGGCTGGCGTCGCGCCGCCGGTGATGTCGTTCTCCAGCTCGTCCAGCGTGTAGCCGACGGCGAGTTTTGCCGCGATCTTGGCGATCGGGAAGCCGGTCGCCTTGGAGGCAAGTGCTGACGAGCGCGAGACGCGCGGGTTCATCTCGATCACCACCAGGCGGCCATCGGCCGGGTTGACGGCGAACTGCACGTTGGAACCGCCGGTCTCGACGCCGATCTCGCGCAGCACGGCGATCGAGGCGTTGCGCATCATCTGGTATTCTTTGTCGGTCAGCGTCAGCGCCGGGGCGACGGTGATCGAATCGCCCGTATGCACGCCCATCGGGTCGATGTTCTCGATCGAGCAGACGATGATGCAATTGTCCGCTCTGTCGCGGACGACCTCCATCTCATACTCCTTCCAGCCGAGCACGCTCTCCTCGATCAGCACTTCGGTGGTCGGCGAGGCGTCGAGGCCGGACTGGACGATCTCGTAGAATTCGGCGCGGTTGTAGGCGATGCCGCCGCCGGTGCCGCCCATGGTGAAGGACGGGCGGATGATGGCCGGCAGGCCGACATGGTCGAGCGCCTGGGCGGCGATCGCCATGCCATGGCTGATATAGCGCTGCTTGCGGTCGCCTTCGCCGAGGTTCCAGCGGGTTTCCAGCGCATCGAGCGCGGCGTCGAGATCGGCCGGCTGCTCGGCCTTGAGCGCCGCGCGCTCGGCCTCATGCGTCTTGCGGTCGGTGTTCTTGACGTCGGTGGCGTTGGCCAGCATCGACTTCGGCGTTTCCAGGCCGATCTTCTTCATCGCCTCGCGAAACAGCGCGCGGTCCTCGGCCTTGTCGATGGCGGTAGCATCGGCGCCGATCATCTCGACATTGTAGCGCTCGAGCACGCCCATGCGGCGCAGCGACAGAGCGGTGTTGAGCGCAGTCTGGCCGCCCATGGTCGGCAGCAGTGCGTCGGGCCGCTCCTTGGCGATGATCTTGGCCACGACTTCCGGCGTAATCGGCTCGATATAGGTGGCGTCGGCCAGTTCCGGGTCGGTCATGATGGTGGCCGGGTTGGAATTGACCAGGATGACGCGGAAGCCTTCCTCCTTCAGCGCCTTGCAGGCCTGCGTGCCGGAATAGTCGAATTCGCAGGCCTGGCCGATGACGATGGGGCCGGCCCCGATGATCAGGATCGACTTGATGTCAGTGCGTCTTGGCATGTCAAAGGTCCGTTCGGCGGGCGGCTTGCACAAAAAACCGGGACGGGAAGACCCGGCCGGTTGTGCTCGCGATTCTGGTATCAGGCTAGGAGGGCCTTATAGGGAAGAGTTTTGACTGATGTAACCCCGAAAATGCGAGGTAGGGGAATAGGGGAATAGGGGAATAGGGGAATAGGGGAATAGGGGAATAGGGGAATAGGGTGGGTTCGAGAGAATTCCAAACATACTCCCTTATTCCCCTGCTCCCTTACTCCCCTGAATTCTAGTTCCCCAGCGCCAACTGATCCGTGATCTCAAACCGCTCCGAGACGCCGACACGGATCATGTTGAGGCTGCCTTCCCTGGTGAAGCGGAAGTCGCCGGGCGCGTCGGAACCGGCCGGCTGGCCGGCACGGAAGGAGATGATGCGCGTGCCGCCATCGGGCCAGGTCACAGTGATGTTCGCCTTGTCGGCGCTGTGCACCACGCTGACCTTGCAGCGCTCCATCGGCTGGCCGACATAGCGGGCGCAGGGAATCTCGGGGCCAGAAGCCAGCGTCGGAGCGGAATCAAGCGGGACGTCAGGCGCCGCCAGCGCCAGTAGGTACGCATCCTGCATGGCGGCGTGGCCGATTTCCTCTGGCGATTTCGGCGTGCTTTCGGCTGCCGGACCGGCGCCGCCAAGCCGCGCCGTCAGGTCGGGCGGTGCGACCGGCGCGCTGTCGGCTGAGCCGGTGGCCTGCGATTGGTCCGGTGCCGAGGCCTGCTCGGCCCCACTGCCGGTGGAGGCAACCACCGGCGCACCGGCCGGTCTTGGCTCACCTTCGACATAGGGGTTCGGATTGAGGGGGATGAGATAGCGCGCCGGCGCCCAGCCGCTCAGCTTCTCCTTGCCCGTGCTTTCGACCTTGCACCATTTGTAGCCGTTGATGTCGTTGCAGCCGAGATTGGTGACCATGTCGCCGCTGCTCAGCCGCGCCTCGACCGTGGCGACCGGCGATGCGGTGGTGCGGACCTTGAGAAGGTCGTCCGGCGCCAGGCCGGTGACGACGGAGATGACGAGCTCCGGCGCCTCTTGGGCCATCTCTTCAGCCATAGCGGGGGCAATCACCGGCCACGCCGTCATCAACAGCGGAGCAGCAATCAGCGCATGGAGGATTGTTCGGAGCGTAACTGTGCGCCTCATCGTTTGGCCGTGCGCTGATACCGTGCCGCGGCGGATCGAGCCCGCTGCAAGCCCGGCCGGTTTTATAAGGGACGACGCGGCGCCATGTAAGCCCGAAAATTCGGGCCGCCGTTTCGCCAGCATTCAGCCGGGCAGGGGCATGAACCCGGTTCTGAGCGCGTGAGCCCATTCCGGCCGGTCCGCTTGTTCGGCCTGCCTGGCGGCCGCCTCGTGGTCGTAGTCGACGGCGATGGCCTCGAAGCCGTCGGGCTGGCCGTTGCTGCCCAGGGTGACAATGCCGTAGCGCGCATGCGGCGAGCCCTGCTCGGAGACATGCGCCGGCGGCGTGGAATCGTCATAGGCAGGGCAGCCGATGCTGCCCGGATTGAAGATGACGGGGCCGTCGGGGACGCGGATCAGTTCCGCGCGGTGGCTGTGGCCGCACAGCGCGATGCGGCAAGCCGGGTCGAGCGCCTTCAGCCGCCGCCGGATCGCCGTCAGCGGCGCGCGCACCAGCTGGCCATTGGCGATCGTATCAGTGAGATATTTCTCGTCATGGTCGGGACGGGCGTGGAAAGCGATGATTCCGGGTGCGATCTCCAGCGTCAACGGCTGGGCGAACAGCACCTGGCGCTGTGCCTCGGTCAGCCGCTCCTGCGCATAGACGTCGGAGGGCCACATGGTGTCATCAGCGGGGTCGGCGGCAACACGGCGGTCGTGGTTGCCGCGCACCGTCGGCAGGTTCAGCGCCTGCAGCCGTTCCATCGTTTCGCGCGGCCATAGCGGGCCGGAAACGCTGTCGCCGAGATTGACGGTCAGCTCGGCGCCGCCGCGCCGGTGCAGGTCGTCAAGCACGGCGTCGAGCGCCAGCGCATTGCCGTGGATATCGGCGAGGACGGCGATGCGCATTTCGGGAAGCTCCTGTGTGACGCCGCTTTTCCTGTTCCCCACGTTCGTGGGCGAGGAACCCAAATCCTTCAGGGTCGGGCGTGCACTTCGATATCGTGGCCGCCAACCGCCGGCAGTGCGGGATCGTCGCCGGCGGCGGCGATGACGCTGTCGAGCAGGCCGGGGAAGCGGGCGTCGAGATCGGCGCGGCGCAGTGTGATCATGCGGTTGGTGCCGACCACCTCGGCGCGGGTGACGCCGGCCTCGCGCAATTTGGCGAGGTGGTAGCTCAGATTGGTCTTCGAGCCGAAATCGAGGAACTGGCTGCAGTTCAGCGGCACGCCCTGCTTGCTGGCGAGATAGCGCACGATGGCAAGCCGCGTCGGGTCGCCGAGCACGCCAAGCACGATCGGCAGGCTGATCTGGTCCGTATTGGGGTGTGGCAAGGTCATGGCTCGAAACTAAGCACAGTCGGGTCCGATTTCAACGCATCCATCATTGTTGGCTCCACATGGCCTTTCTCCGTCTCGCGCGAACCCCGCCCGACCTGTGCTGCACAGGGCTGTCAGGAAGGTTCAGCTATTTTTCCCTGGCTTCATTGACATGATGCCCTGTTATGTCCAATTGTTCAATAACTTTTGAACTAAGGACATCCCGCCATGGACAAGCGCCTCTTCTGGCTCGCGCTCGGATCGTTCACGATCTCGACCGAAGGCTTCGTCATCTCCAGCCTTCTGCCCGACATCGCGGCGGATGCCGGCATCTCCATTCCGCTGGCCGGCACGCTGATTACCGCCTTCGCGCTCGCCTATGCGGTCGGCACGCCGATCCTGGCGACGCTGACCGGCGAATGGGACCGGCGCCGCGTCATCCTGTGGACGCTGGTGTTCTTCGTCATCGGCAACATCGCCGCCGCCTTGAGTTCCTCCTTCGAACTGCTGCTGGTCGCGCGCATCGTCATGGCGCTGTCGTCGGGCCTGTTCGCCGCAACTGCGCAAGGCACGGCGGTGGCGCTGGTCGATGATCATCACCGGGCGCGTGCCATCGCCGTCGTCGTCGGCGGCACCACTGTGGCCGTTGCGCTCGGTGCGCCGCTCGGCGCGCTCGTTGCCACCGTCGCCGGCTGGCGCGGCACCTTCTTTGCCATCGCCGGCCTTGGCGCGCTTGCAGGCGCGATCCTGTGGTACCGGCTGCCGCAGGGCATCGTCGGCACCAGGCTGCCCTTGAAGCGCAGGCTGGCGGCAGCGCTGCGTCCAGGCGTGATGCCGATCCTGTTGACGACAGTGCTGGCGCTGATCGGCGCCTTCACCGTCTTTGCCTATGTCGCGCCGCTTGCCATCGAGGGCGGCGGTCTCAGCCAGATCGCGCTGCCCGGCATGCTGCTCGCCTTCGGCGTCGGCGCCGTCATCGGCAACATTGGCGGCGGCCAGGCCGCCGACCGGTTCGGTGCGACCCGCACCGTCGGCTGGTCGCTGGCGCTGAGTGCCGGCATGCTGGTTTTATTGTCGGTCATCCCGACCTTCCTGCCGCACCATATTGCCGGGCCGGCGCTGATGGCGATGATGGTGCCGTGGGGCATCGTCGGCTGGGCGTTCCCGCCGGCACAGGCGAGCCGCATCATCAAGCTGGCGCCCGATGCCGCCCCGATCGTGCTGTCGCTCAACGCCTCGGCGCTCTATCTCGGCGTGGCGTTGGGTGCCGTGGTCGGTGGTGCCGTGCTGCGCTACGGCGCGCCGGCCGATCTCGGCCTGGTCGCCGCGATCTTCCCGATCGTCGGGCTTGGCGTCGTGGTCGCCGGCCGCTGGGCGGCTCGGCCTGTAGAAATGCCTGCCGAGTAGAGTCTTTGGCAAACGCTGGCCTTAGGGCGTGGCCGGCGGCAGATCAAAATCCAGCGCGGCGATCTCATCCAGAGCCGCGCGCAAATCTTCGGCCTTGTCCTTGCCGACGACATCCTCGAAACGCTGCTGGGCGATTTGCCACAGTTTCATCGCTTCCTCGATCTTGTCCAGGCCCTTTGGCGTCAGTCGTACACGCTTGACGCGGCGGTCCTCCGGGTCGGCGAAGGTCTCGACATAGCCGTCGCGGATCAGCGGTTTCAGCGTATGGCCGAGCGCCGACAGGTCCATGATCAGCGACGTGGCGATGGCGCCCATCGCCGGCTCATCGCCCATATGGATCTGGTAAAGCAGGCCCTGCTGCGTCGCCTTGAGGCCTGACGGCTCCACCACATCATCATAAAACTTGCCGAGCTTGCGCGCCGCGCGGCGCAGCGCGGCGTTGTTGCAGAGCGTGAGGCCGGGCAGGCTGTCCTTTGACATGATGGTCCCTGGCGCCGGGGAATGAGGCCCGGCTGCTCCCCTCAAATAATCCCCGCCCGTCTCATTGACAAGATAGTGGCATATGCCTACTTCACGATTAGTGGTATATGCCACTAAATCAGATCAAGCGGCTTTCGGCAGCGCGGCAGATGCCACGGCGCCGGGGTCATTCGAAACGAACAAGATCAGTTGAAGAAGGAACAGGACAATGAGTGGACAGGGCAACAAGGGCACGGCGGTCGTCACCGGTGCTTCGTCGGGCATCGGCGCGGTCTATGCCGACCGGCTGGCGGGGCAGGGCTACGATCTGGTGCTGGTGGCGCGGCGCGCCGACCGGCTGGAGGAACTGGCCGGGAAGCTGCGCCAGACCTATAGCCGCAAGGTCGGCGTGATCAGCGCCGATCTTGCAAACGACGATGATGTGCGCCGCGTCGAGCAAGCTGTAACAGCCGACGAGAGCATCACACTGCTGGTCAACAATGCCGGCATCGGCGGCCAGGCCGTCGTGGCCACCGCCGATGTCGACGCGGCCGAGCGCATGATCAAGGTCAACACCATCGCCTTGACGCGTCTAACCCGCGCCGTGCTGCCGGGGCTTTTGGCACGCAACCGCGGCGGCATCGTCAACATCGCCTCGGTGCTCGCCTTCGACACCTCCTTCGGCGGCATCTACAGCGGCACCAAAGCTTATGTGGTCAACTTCACCGAAGCCCTGCACCGTGAGGTCGAGGGCACCAATGTGAAGGTGCAGGTGGTGCTGCCGGGCGCGACCCGGACCGATTTCTGGGAACTTGCCGGCACCGATATCGCAAACGTTCCGAAGGAGATCATCATGACCGCCGACGACATGGTCGATGCCGCACTTGTCGGCTTGGCCAAAGGCGAGGCGGTCACCGTGCCCGCGCTTGCCGATGCGGCCAAGCTCGACACATTCCTCGGCGCCCGGCAAGCCTTCTACGGCAGCCTGCACGCCGACAAGCCGGCGGCGCGTTACGGGGTTTGACGTTTGAGAGGCTGGTTCGCTTTGCGAACCAGGACCCCCACCCCGCTGCTTCGCAGCGACTTGCCGGGGCGAGCCACGGGTCTCGCCCGTCCTTCGGACCCCCATAAGGGGGAAGGTTGGGGACGCGGCTTGTCCGCCCATGCGACAATGGTCTTGTGGGGTGCGAAAAGCTGGACTCCCCACCTCCCCCTTGTGGGGAGGTCGGACCGAAGGTCAGGGTGGGGGGCTGGCGCGGGTTTTGGCTTGAGCGCTTTACACCGACCGCCACATCGGAATGATCGAGGCGGCCAGCACCAGCGCCATCACGACGTTGAGCGCGCGCCATTGCCATTCGGTCTTGAGCAGCCGCGCCAGCACCATGCCGGCCACGCACCACAGTGAAAGCGAGGCGGCGGCCGCGAGGCCGAAAGTGGCGCCGAGCAGCAGCGCGAGCTGCATCGGTCCGCTGGCCAATGCCGCGAACGACGCCGCGGCGCCCAGTCCCATCGCCCATCCCTTCGGGTTCATCCATTGAATGCCGGCGCCGCCGAGAAAGCTGTTCGGCCTGGTCATGTTCACATCCAGATTAGGCGGTCCGCTGCGGCCGATCTTGATCGCCAGCCAGACGAGATAAAGTGAGCCGGTGACCTTCATCGCCAGTTGCAGCGAGGGCACGGCGAGCAGCAGGCCGGCGAGCCCGGCGGCGGCGGCGCTCGTCACCGTGGCGAGGCCGGCGGCGCTGCCGATCAGCAGGGGTACCGAACGGCGAAAGCCGAACTGCGCGCCCGATGCCGTTGACAGGGTCGTGGCGATGCCGGGCGTGGTGGTGGCGACGATGGCAAACAGGATGAGCGGGAAAATGGGCTCGAGCATGCGGCGTCCTCGGTGGGAGGGCTGCCATCGTAGCCGCGCGCGAACTTCAGTAAATGCAATGTTTGCTATGGTTGACATTAGCAAGCATAATGCCAACCATGATCCGAAATCTCGACATGGCGCTGATCCGCACCTTTACCACCGTTGCCGACAAGGCCAGCATGACAGCGGCGGCCAATGCACTGCACCTGACGCAAGGTGCTGTCAGCCAGCAGGTCAAACGGCTGGAGGAGGCGTTCGGCTCGAGCCTCTTCGAGCGCGACCGGCGCGGCTTGCGGCTGACGCGCGCCGGTGAACAGCTGTTCGGCAGGGGCAAGCGGCTGCTGGCCTTGAATGACGAGATCTGGGCCGAAATGGCTGGGAGCCCGGTGGCCGGCCAGGTGCGGCTCGGCGTGCCCTACGACCTTGTCGGCACCTTGCTGGCGCCGGTGCTGAAGACCTATGCCGAGACCTATCCGCAGGTCGAGATATCGCTGGTCTGCGCCTCGTCGCCAGAATTGACTGCTGCCCTTGCGGCCGGGACCATCGACCTTGCCGTGATCGAGGAATGCGCCGGCCCGTCGGCCGGCGAATGCCTCGTCGTTGACCGGCTGGTCTGGGTCGGTGCCAAGGGCGGCGTTGCCCGCGCCAAGCGGCCGCTGCCGGTGTCGATCGTCGCCGACACCTGCGCTTTCCGGCCGGCTGTGCTGGCGGCGCTCGGTGAGCATGGGCTGGAGTGGCGCACCGTGTTCGAGAACGGCAACATCGACGCGACGACCGCGACGGTGCGCTCCGACCTCGCCGTCACCACCTGGCTGGCCTCCACGGTGCCAGCCGATCTCGACATATTGCCATCGGAGTCCGGCCTGCCGCCGCTGCCGAATTTTGCCATCAACCTGCATCTGCCGAGGCATGGGGTAGGTCCCGCGGCGCAGGAATTCGCACGGCATATACGGGAAGGGCTGGCGCGGCGACCAGTCGCTGCTTGAAGCTTCTCAGAACTTGGGTTCCTCTCCCCCGTCGATCGGGGAGAGGTGTCGAGCGAAGCTCGACGGAGTGGGGGTCGATCTTTCATCGTGGGGCGAGGAACCCAGGTCCTGCTACTTCCAGTTCTTCCGCCGCTCGATCTCGGCGTCCGACGGCTCTCCCGTGACAAACGACCCGACCTTGACCTCGCCCGCGCGTTCGTAGGTCGCCATGATGACGCCGGTGCCGGTTGCCTGCGACTTAATGAGCTTGAAGGCGGCCGGGATCGCGCTGTCGCCGAACAGCCGCTTGCCGTTACCCAGCAACAGCGGGAAGACCATCAGCCGGATCTCGTCGATCAGCCCGTTGGCGAGCAGCGTTCGGATCAGGTTGCCCGATCCCTGGATGAGCAGGTCGGGTCCATCCTCCTGCTTGAGGCGGCGCAACTCCGCAACGATATCAGGCCCGAGCGATTGCGTGTTCTGCCAGGTGAGGGTATCGGGCCGATGCGTCGCGACATATTTGGTCGCGGGGTTGAAGGCATCCGCGATCGGATCTTTCTGATACGGCCAGTAGGCGGCGAAGATGTCGTAGGTCCTGCGGCCGAGCAGCAGGGCGAAAGGCTTGGAGAACAGTTCATCCATCGCCGCGCCCCCCGCCTCGTCGAAGTAATGGAAGGTCCAGCCGCCGAACTTGAAGCCGCCGACCGGATCCTCTTGCGGGCCGCCGGGCGCCTGCATGACGCCGTCGAGGCTGACGAATGTCGCAGAGATGATCTTTCTCATTCCAATGCTCCCGTTCTTCGGTCCACGCCGTCGTGGCGGACTTCAGCCCAAGGACGGGCGACGAGCCACCGGTCCGACAGGACAGGACGAAATTTTGGAAAATCACCGTTGCTTGCGAGGCTCGGTGTGGAGATTTTCCGACGAGAACCAGACATCGCCTGATATGGCGGTGGCGGTGTCGTCCGGCGCCCTGTCCTGCGCCAGCCAGATCGAGCGGCTGCGCGCGGCCTGCTCGCCGGTGGGGATCATCGCCGCGGGGTCCGCGACCGAGGCGCCGACACAGGGAATGAACCACGACCGCATGAACGGATCGCAGGCAAAGCCTTTTTGCGTGCGTGTCACCATCACCGCCAGCGGGACGCGCTCGGCCGGCCGCCAGGGAAAGATCATGCGGCCGCCTGGCCGCAGCGCCTTCAGCCATCCGGCCGGGGGCGCTGCGACCCCGGCATTGACATAGATGATGTCGGATGGCGGCAGGGGCGTCGTCACGGCATCGCCATGGACCACCGTCGCATTGCCATAGGCTTCGAGATTTTGCCGCGCCAGATAGGCCAGCTTCTCGTCGAGTTCGAAAGCGGTGACGATGCCGCCTGGCGAAACCAGCCGGGCCAGCACGGCGGTGTAGTAGCCGGTGCCGGCGCCGATATGGCAAACCGCCTCACCGGGTTTCGGTTCAAGCTTTCCAATCCACATGGCGTGCAGGAATGGCTCGCCATTGTTGATGCCCTTGTCGTCGTCGAGCGCCACCAGCACGTTCTGATAGATATGAGCCGGATCGGCGCTTGGTGTTCTGATCTTGCCGTTGCCAGCGACGACCGTCCACGGCCCGGGACCGAGAAACGCTTCGCGCGGCACGTCGGCGAAAGCCGCTTCCAGACGTGGGTCGGGCGAGCCGGCATTGGCGGCCAGCAGCCGCGCGTAGAATTTCCTGATGTCTTCGATCCGGGTCATGATGCCGGAAAACATAGCGCGGATTGCCGATTTGTCGCGAGGCTGCCCCCTGCGCAGAGGGCAGCCGGTTTCCAGGCGAAGCGGAACTCAGCCGACCCCGAACATGGTGTCGTAGAGCAGCTTGAAGTTGAGCACCAGGATGATCGCGGCGACCACCCAGGCAAGGGCTGCGACGCCGCGCGGAATGGCGAGATTGCCCATCTTCTTCTTGTCGGAGACGAACTGCACCAGCGGGACGACCGCGAAGGGCAGTTGCATCGACAGGATGACCTGGCTGAACACCAGCAACTGGCCGGTGCCCTTTTCGCCATAGAGCGCGGTGACGACCACCACCGGGATAATGGCGAGGCCGCGCGTCAGCAGCCGGCGTGCCCAGTTGGGGATGCGCAGGCGCAGGAAGCCTTCCATAACAATCTGGCCGGCGAGCGTGGCCGTCACCGTCGAGTTCAGGCCGGAAGCCAGCAGCGCCACCGCGAACAGGATCGAGGCGATGCCGAGGCCGAGCAGCGGCGACAGCAGCTCGAAGGCCTGGCCGATCTCTGCGACGTCCTGGTGGCCGGTGTTGTGAAAGGCGACCGCGGACACGATCAGGATCGAGGCGTTGACGAACAAAGCCAGCATCAGGGCGATGGTCGAGTCCGTCGTTGCCCATTTGATGGCGTCGCGCTTGCCCTTGTCGGTGCGTTCATAGGCGCGGGTCTGCACGATCGAGGAGTGCAGATAGAGATTATGCGGCATGACGGTGGCGCCGATGATGCCGATGGCGATGTAGAGCATCGCCGGATTGGTGACGATTTCCGACGACGGCACGAACATGGCATGCAGGATCGAACCGGCCGGCGGGGCGGCGACGAAGATCTGGATGGCGAAGCAGCTGAAGATGATGATCAAAAGCGCGATGACGAAGGCTTCGAGATAGCGAAACCCCTTGTTCATCAGGAGCAGCACGAGGAAGGCGTCGAGCGCCGTCAGCATGGCGCCGCCGATCAGCGGAATGCCGAACAGAAGCTGCAATGCGATCGCGGTGCCGATGACTTCGGCCAGGTCGCAGGCGATGATGGCCAGCTCGCAGGCGATCCACAGCACGAAGTTCACCGGCCGGGGATAATAGGCCCGGCAGGCCTGGGCGAGGTCGCGGCCGGTGGCGATGCCGAGCCGTGCCGCCAGCGCCTGCAAAAGGATCGCCATCAGGTTGGACAGCATGATGATGAACAGCAGCGTGTAACCGAACTGGGCGCCGCCGGCGAGGTCGGTCGCCCAGTTGCCGGGGTCCATATAGCCGACCGAGACCATGTAGCCGGGACCCATGAAGGCGAACAGGCGACGGAACCAGACGCCCGAGTTCGGCACGGCGATAGAGGAATTGACTTCGCGCAGGCTGGGCTGCTCGTCCTCGTCGGGCCTGGCGAACCGCCATGAGGAACGGGAGGCTGTGGCTTCGGCTTCGGACATGAAGGAGGGCTTTCCGCGAGACTGGACGATGTTGCCTTAAGCTATGCCATGGCTCAACATTATGCAATATGCTATATTTCATTGTCGTTGCTTTTTATCCGGCTGGCGGCCATCGGGTGAAACGGCGATCGGAAGCCCCGGTTGCACCTGTTGCGGAATGCAAATAAACGGCCTGAAGAATCAGAGCCCGTGCTATGAAAGCATGGATGGCAAATAGTCCTGGGAGGAGCGCGTATTGGTGCTGAAGAACAGACCAGTTCCGCGCGAGCCGCTGCTCGACGCCGAAATTCATTCGGAGGGCTTCCGGCAGCAGCGCGAAGCGCGCCGCAGTGCGTTGGTCGAGGATTATGTCGAACTGATCGCCGACCTGATCGAAGACGGCAACGAGGCGCGTCAGGTCGACATCGCCGCACGGCTCGGTGTCGCGCAGCCGACAGTGGCCAAGATGCTGACCAGGCTGTGCGCCGACGGTCTGGTGTCGAGAAAACCCTATCGTGGCGTGTTCCTGACCGAAGCCGGCCGCAAAGTCGCGGAGGAAAGCCGCATCCGCCACCAGACGGTGGAAGCTTTCTTGCGCTCGCTCGGTGTCAGTGCGGAGACAGCGCGCATCGATGCCGAGGGCATCGAGCACCATGTCAGCGCCGAGACGCTGGAAGCCTTCCGCAAGGCGATGACGGCGCGCTGAGCGCCAGAGTTCCCGCGTCGCCGGAACCGTCGCACGCCAGACACGTTTGCACCAGATCCGTGCGATTGGCGCGCGAAAGGGAGGAAACGATGGGCATCGAACAAACGCCGGCGGCAAAGGGCAAGCAGGCAGCCGAGGGACTGAAACAGGCGGCGGCCAGGGATGAGCGCAAGACCGAAGCCGAAACCGGCCATCCGCTGAAAAAGGGCGCGGCGCGTTTCGAGGAGCGTTCGAAGAGCTCCGACGGCAAGAGCGCCGGCGCCAAGCAGGAAGATTAGCTCTCTGTCGGGCTTACGTGATCGGCTGTAGGCCACGGCCGCCTGTTGGGACGTGGCTCGGCGCCTTCTGGCGACAGTATCGCTTGGCCCTCCATTTTGGCTCCGGGCGTTCAAGCCCTTTGAAATATCCACTGGACCTGTCTCGGCCATGGGGACGATTGCAACGCCGAGCCGCTCGCCACAACGAACTTGGCCGCAAGGCGACCCGTGTGGCCAAAAAGGCCATCGAAAAATGCTGTGACTTGGCGCAACCATTGGGATAATTGTCTTGTGCCCCGGAGCAACGGGGAGGTTTGCTGCACGAGGAGTTGCCATGCTCTGGAAGGGCCGTCGTCAGAGTGACAATATCGAGGACGACCGCAGCGACAGCGGCGGTGGCGGACTCGGCGGCGGCGGTGGCCAGTTCCGCATTCCGATCGGCGGCCGTACCGGTGGCGGCGGCAGCATCTTCCTCGTCATCCTGGTGGTGCTGGCCGGATGGTATTTCGGCTTCGATCCTTCGACGATCCTGGGTGGCGGCGACGGCGGCCTGCTGCCGGGCGGCGGCGGCCAGATCACCGACAACAGCGGCCAGGACAGCGGCACCGCCCCCGCCAATGACGAGATGAAGCAGTTCGTGGCGACCGTGCTGGCCGAGACCGAGGACACCTGGACCGGCATCTTCAAGTCGCAGGGATTGACCTACGAGGATCCCAAGCTGGTGCTGTTTTCCGGCCAGGTCCGTTCGGCCTGCGGCTTTGCCTCCGCGGCGGCCGGACCGTTCTATTGTCCCGGCGACCACAAGGTCTATCTGGACATGACCTTCTTCCAGCAACTCGACCAGCAGTTCGGCGCTTCGGGCGAATTTGCCCGCGCCTATGTGATCGCGCATGAGATCGGCCATCATGTGCAGAACCTGACCGGCATCATGTCCAAGTTCAACCAGATGCGGCAGAGCATGGGCGAGGTCGAGGCCAACCAGATGTCGGTGCGAATCGAGCTTCAGGCCGACTGCTTTGCCGGTGTGTGGGCCCACTACACCGGACAGAAAGGCATATTGGAGCAGGGCGACATCGAAAGCGCGCTGAACGCCGCCAAGCAGATCGGCGACGACACGCTGCAGAAGAAGATGCAGGGCTATGTCGTGCCGGAAAGCTTCAACCACGGCACCTCGCAGCAGCGGCAGACCTGGCTGGCGCGTGGTTACAAGAGCGGCAAGCTGTCGGATTGCAACACGCTGAGTGGGCCGATCTGACCAGACCGTTGTCGAGCTTCACCTGCCGGCGATGCTGCCGTCAGGTGGTGTCAGGATGAATAGATTCGGCCTGTTCCTGCATTGTTCCTTTCCGCGAGCTCGCCTATAAGGTGCGTCCGCCTGCGCCTGAGGGCGAGCAGAGGAGCTTGATCCTGCATGATCGACCCCAAAACCGCCAGACGGGGCCTTGCGCTCGTCTTCACCACGCTGCTGCTCGACATTATCGGCTTCGGCATGATCATGCCGGTGCTGCCGGCCTATCTCCGGGAATTGACCGGGGTCAGCATCAGCGGCGCGGCGATCGAAGGCGGCTGGCTGTTCTTCGTCTATGCGGCGATGCAGTTCTTCTTCGCGCCGATCATGGGCGGCTTGAGCGACCGGTTCGGGCGGCGGCCGATCCTGCTCGCATCGGTGCTGACCTTCTCCATCGACAATCTGATCTGCGCCGTCGCCTGGTCCTACCCGATGCTGTTCATCGGGCGCGTGCTGGCCGGCATTTCGGGCGCCAGCTATTCGACGACATCGGCCTTCATCGCCGACATCTCGAACGATGACAATCGGGCTAAGAATTTCGGCCTGCTCGGCATCGCATTTGGCGTCGGCTTCGTCATCGGGCCGGTTCTGGGCGGGCTGCTCGGCACGTTCGGGCCGCGCGTGCCGTTCTATTTCGCCGCCGGGCTCGCCTTCGTTAATTTCCTCATCGCGTTGTTTTTCCTGCCGGAAACGCTCGATGACAAGCACCGCCGCCGTTTCGAGTGGAAACGCGCCAACCCGGTCGGCACGCTTCTGCAGATGCGCCAATATCAAGGCATCGGCTGGATCGGGCTTGTCTTCTTCCTGATGACGCTCGGGCATATGATGTATCCGGCGGTCTGGTCGTTCGTCTCCAGCTACCGCTATGGCTGGAGCGAGCAGCAGATCGGCTTCTCGCTCGGCGCCTTTGGCCTGTGCGGCGCGATCGTCATGGCGACGGTGCTGCCGCGCGTCATCCCTAGGCTTGGCGAGTGGAAGACCGCAGTCATCGGCCTGACATTCACGGCAGCCAGCGCCTTCGGCTACGCCTTCGCGTCGCAAGGCTGGATGATCTATGCGGTGATCGTCGTCGGCTGCCTGGAAGCGCTGGCCGACCCGCCGCTGAGGAGCCTCGCCGCCGCCAAGGTGCCGCCTTCGGCGCAAGGCGAACTGCAGGGCGCGATGACCTCGATCTTCTCGATCACCTCGATCATCACGCCGCTGCTCTACACGGCGATCTTTTCCTGGTTCACCGGGCCAAGCGCGCCGGTGACCTTCGGCGGCGCGCCCTATCTGCTGGGAGCGTGCTTCCTGACGCTGGCGGTCATCGTCTTTGTGACGAAAGTTGCGAGGCCGGCAGCGCGCACGAATGTCGCCACCGATGTCGCTGAGGATGGAGCACAGGTGTGAGTCACAGCCGCATTGCGCTCACCAGGGATGGACCATCGCTGTCGCGACTGGTCTTCGGCGCCTCGCGGCTGCTCGGCAGCGCCGCCCGCCCGGATGCCGATCATGTCGCACGGCTGATCGGCACCGCCGTCGATCTCGGACTGACCAGCTTTGACCATGCCGACATCTATGGGCACTATGAGGTTGAAGCGGCCTTCGGCGCCGGGCTGGCGCGCTGGAAAGGCAAGCGCGACGGCATCGAGTTGATCTCGAAGTGCGATATCATGAAGAAAGCGCCAAGCCGGCCGGACAACCGGCTGAAGCATTACGATACCAGTGCCACCCATATCGCAGCCTCCGTCGACCGCTCGCTCGCCAATCTCGGCACCGACTATCTCGACCTGTTGCTGCTGCACCGGCCAGACCCGCTGATGGATGGCGACGAGACGGCGGCAGCCCTTGCCGGGCTGGTCACATCGGGCAGAGTGCGGACGATCGGCGTCTCCAATTTCACGCCGTCGCAGTTCGATTTGCTGGCCTCGCGGATGCCGTTCGCGCTCGCCACTAACCAGATCGAGATGTCGGTGCTGAAGACATCAGCGCTGACCGATGGCAGCCTCGACCACGCGCAGCGCCTTGCCTATGCGCCGATGATCTGGTCGCCGCTCGGGGGCGGCTCGCTGTTCACCTGCAAGGAGGGGCGCGAGGCGCGGGTGCGGACAGCGCTTGCCGAGGTGGCAGCGGAAATCGGTGCCGGCGATCTGGCTGCCGTCGCGATCGCCTGGCTACTGCGCCATCCGGCCCGATTGGTGCCGGTGCTGGGTTCGATGAAGCCGGAAAGGCTGGCGGCCATGGTCAGGGCGCTGGACATCGTGCTCGACCGCCAGCAATGGTTCGCCATCTTGGAGGCCAGCGAAGGTCGGCCGGTGGCGTGAGGGCGAGGCTTGTGCCGCTTGGAGATCTGCCTGCGGCGCTATCGACCATTCGCTTTGCGGAGTCCGCCGTGAATGACGACGGGAGGCAGGTCTCAGCCAAATGTCGAAGTCACGCGATTTGCCTTCGAATGATCAAAGCTTCCTCGTCGAGGATTTAATGCTCAATTCAATCCATTTCACTCGGAATGCCGAATATTGATCTGCGCCAGTTCGGCGTGCGTGAGCCGGCCCCGCAAAATCTCCATGGTCGCGTCAGCGGGCAGTGCTTTTTCGGTTTTCAGCTGAGCCTTGCGTTCGTCGTAGATCGCCACATCTGCGGCGTCTTCAAGGGCTTCTTCAGCGGCATGCAGGTCCGTATTCTTACGCATGTCTTTGCCCCCAAAACTGCGCCGCGCCGTCGCGGCGGTCCGCTAAGCCCGTTCGGCCAGCAATTCCTCACCGCGCTTTTCGCGGATCAAATTGACGAAGCGGCGGAACAGGTAGTGCGAATCCTGCGGGCCGGGCGAAGCCTCGGGGTGATGCTGGACCGAGAACACCGGCCGGCCGGTCAGCGTGATGCCGCAATTCGAACCGTCGAACAGCGAGACGTGGGTTTCCTCGACGCCTGATGGCAGCGAGTCGGCATCCACGGCAAAGCCGTGGTTCATCGAGACGATCTCGACCTTGCCGGTGGTGTGGTCCTTGACCGGATGGTTGGCGCCGTGATGGCCCTGGTGCATCTTGGCGGTCTTGCCGCCCAGCGCCAGCGCCAGCATCTGGTGGCCAAGGCAGATGCCGAACACCGGGATGTCGGTCTTCAGCAGATCCCGGATGACCGGAACGGCATAGTCGCCGGTGGCTTCCGGGTCGCCGGGGCCGTTGGAGAGAAAAATGCCGTCCGGCTGCATGGCGAGGATTTCCTCGGCGCCGGACTTGGCCGGCACCACGGTGACCTTGGCGCCGAGGCCGGCGAGCAGGCGCAAGATGTTGCGTTTGACGCCGTAGTCGATGGCGACGACGTGCATTGTCGGTTCGATCTGTTCGCCAAAGCCTTCGTTCCACACCCAGGGCGTCTCGCGCCAGACCGAGGACTGGCCCGAGGTGACCTCCTTGGCGAGATCCAGCCCGATCAGGCCCGACCATGCGGCGGCGCGGCGCTTCAGATCGTCGATGTCGAACACGCCATCGGGCGCATGCGCGATGACGGCGTTGGGCATGCCCTTTTCACGGATCAGCGCGGTGAGCGCGCGGGTGTCGATGCCCGACAAAGCGACGATGCCGCGCTTCTTCAGCCACTGGTCGAGACCAGTGCCGGCACGGTAGTTGGACGGGTTGGTGACATCGGCCTTGAACACGGCGCCGACGGCGCCGGCGCGGGCGACCGGATTGAGATCCTCGATGTCCTCGTCATTGGTGCCGATGTTGCCGATATGCGGGAAGGTGAAGGTGACGATCTGGCCGGCATAGGACGGATCGGTGAGGATTTCCTGATAGCCGGTCAGCGCCGTGTTGAAGCAGACTTCGGCGACAGCGGAGCCGGTGGCGCCGAGACCGCGACCTTCGATGACGGTGCCGTCGGCCAGCACCAGAAGGGCGGTCGGCTTTTCCGTGGCCCAAGCGGGGGTCAAGGCGGGCGTCATCTCGGCCATGCGGCACTCCTGTCAGGCCGCGCGCTGCAACCGGCCCGGCGGGCCATCTGCGCGGCAAACGGCGCGAAGCGGCGATTTCGCGGCTTCCACGCAGTCAAATTTCCGTTCATGCAAGGCCCAGTACATAGGGGAAGGGGGCAGGGCGGTCAATGATCATGCGAAATGCCGCCATATTTTATTTCGCCTAGCAAAATCAGTGGCTTGCCTCGGCACATCAGAGTTTGCCTTGGCTCGCCCGCGGCGCTATTGTCCGCGCCGATCGAAGGAGAATGCACCATGCGCGGCAAAATCGCCGAATCCCTGAAGAGCGCGATGAAGGCGCAGGACAAGCACCGGCTGCCGACATTGCGGCTGATCCAGGCCGCCATTCACGACCGCGACATTGCCAATCGCGGGTCAGGCAAGGAGCCGGCCAGCGACGAGGAGATCCTGCAGATCCTGGCCAAGATGGTGAAGCAGCGCGAGGAATCGGCCAAAGCCTTCGATGACGGCAAGCGGCCGGAACTGGCCGCGCAGGAGCGCGGCGAGATGGAGATCATCCGCACCTTCCTGCCGACGCAACTGGACGATGCGGCGGTAACCGCGGCGGCGCGCGAGGCGATCGCCGCGACCGGTGCGGCCAGCCAGAAGGACATGGGCAAGGTGATTGCCGCGCTGAAACAGAAATATGCCGGCCAGATGGATTTCGGCAAGGCGAGCGGCATCGTCAAGGGTCTGCTGCAGTAGGGTGCTGCTCATCTCGTCGCTTGGGTGGCCGACCGGGCGGAATCCAGATCCGTCCGGAATCCAAGTCCAGGAATTGGAACCCGGATAGCGCCGAGATGTTTATCCGTCATGCAACTGGAGAGATGCCATGACTGAGAACGAAACCCGCTATGAAACCGGTGCGACGAAATATCCGGCAAAGACCGGTGCCGACGCTTCCGATGAATTCTCCCAGGATGCGGCCGCCAACGAGAAGCCTGCCGGCGGAATAGGGCTCACCCGCCGGATGGGCGAAGTGGAAGACCGCACCCGCCAGTCGGAGGGACAAAACCCGCCAAGACAAGTCACGCCGAGCGCCGCAACCGAAAAGACGTCCGGGGCCGGCCCCGCTATCGCGGAGCGTTCAAAGGACGCCAAGGCTCCGAAGAGCAGCCAATGAAGCGAAGGCCGGGAGCACTCCTGCGGCGCTTTGGAGATCGGCGGACAAGTGGTTCGCGTAGTTAGCGTTTGCCGATCCCTTCAACGACGATGCGGATGAGGTGCCTGATCTCGTCCTCGCTGAATGACCCGGCCGAAAGCACCGAAAGCATCGCCTGGCCGTATATTCCAAGCAGGACCAGCGCCATGAAATTGGCATCGTCATCCCTGCGAATGACACCTTGCCGTTGGCCGAGCACCAGAAGGTCCCGGACCAGGCGCTGGAATGAGGGCCGGTCGGGCGGCGGCTGCAGGGACGGACGCTCGGCGGGGGCAAGAGCCAGCCTGGCAAGCGAGGGATTGGCCAGGCACCAGCCGGCGCTGTCGAGAAAGACTGTCTCGAGCATGACGAATACATCTTCGTTCGCCGCCATGCGGGCGCGGTAGGCGGCATCGCCCGCCTCCACGCGAGCGATGAGCCGCAACGCGATTTCTTCTTTCGAACTGAACAGATTGTAGACCGTTTTGCGGGTCAAGCCGGCGCGCGTCGCGATCTCCTCGACCGAGGTGTTGGCAAACCCCATCTCCCGAAACGCCAGGTCGGCGGCATCGAGGATGAGGCTTCGCGACCGTTCGGTCCGCTTTGGGGTTGTCATTTTTATACCCTAGTGTAAATTTACACGTATGTAAACTTTTGCTGCGTGACCGCCGCATTGCGGCAGCCGCCAATCCCGCGAAGGGTCGACTGTGGCGCATCGGAATTCAAGCGGCTCTATGGGAAGCAATGTGCAAATGGCTGGTAGTCTCAAGGAATTCGGCCTTGGGATCTGGATTGCGGATGGTCCGATCGTCACGGCGGCCGCCGGCTTTCACTATCCCACGCGTATGGCCGTTATCGGATTGTCCGGGGGCGGTTTGTTCATCTGGTCACCGGTAGAGCTCACGAACGAGCTGCGCGCCGATGTGGACGCTCTGGGCGTGGTGCGCTTCCTGATCCCGCCCAATTCGCTTCACCACGTGTTTCTCGCTGACTGGCAGCGCGGCTATCCCGATGCCAAGGTCTATGCGCCACCCGGCCTGCGGGAAAAGCGCCGAGATATCCTCTTCTGCGGCGAGCTCGGCGATACGCCTGCCGCCGACTGGGCGGACGATCTCGACCAGGTCGTCGTGCGCGGCAACAGGATCACCACCGAGATTGTCTTCTTCCACCGCGCAAGCAGGACAGTGTTGTTCACCGATCTGATCCAGCATTTCCACGCCGGATGGTTCAAGGGCTGGCGGGCGCTCGTAGCCCGGCTGGATCTGATGGTGGCCGCAGAGCCCTCAGTGCCGCGAAAATTCCGCGCCGGCTTTACCGACCGGCGCGCCGCGCGTGCCGCTCTTCAACGCATACTGGCATGGCCGGCCGAAAGAGTGCTGATGGCGCACGGCGAACCAGTGACGGAGGACGCTCAAACGTTCATCCGTCGCGCTTTTCGCTGGCTGGTTGGCCGCTGACTTCCTCGGCGGATTTCGGCGCTTCGAGCACACGGCGCAATGCCGGCGCTTCCTGCTGGATATGATCCCACAGCCGGTTCGCGATCGGCCCATGCGGCCGGTCGCGGCGGCGCGCCACCACCAGTTCGTCGGTGCGGCCCGGCAGATGACGGCCGGCAATGGAGTGCAGGCGTCCGTCCTGCAGTTCTTCCTCGATCAGGAAGCGGGGCAGGTGGCCCCAGCCAAGGCCCTGCAGGATGATCTCCTTCTTCATGCCCTGGTCGGCGACGAGGCATTGCGGCGCGCCTTCGATCAGCGAATAGTTTTGTTGTGGCGAATGGCGGGCGCTGTCGCGCATGACGCATTGGGTGAGTGCCTGCATCTGGTCCGGGGTGATCGGCTGCTCGATACGCTGAGGCAGAAAGCCCGGCGCCACCACGGGAATGAAGGACACCTTGCACAAATCGACCCATTCCACCCGCGCATCGCCCTTGTCGACCCAGTGCAGGATCAGGTCGGCTTCGTCGTCGAAGAGACGCTCCCATGGGCCGCCCACCGCTTCGAAATGCAGATGCAGGCGCGTGCCGGGCAACTGTGCGAAGAATCGCCCGAGCATGCCCAGCACCTGCGGGCGCGGGCACAGGTCGCCGATCACCACATGGATCTCGCTTTCCTCACCCATCGCCAACTGGGCGGCATGGACGCGCAAACCGTCCATCTCGCGCAGCAGCGATAGCGCTCGGCGGTGGAACGACAGCCCGGCCTCGGTCGGACGCACGCGATAGCCGCTGCGATCCAAAAGGACGAGGCCGAGCTGTCGCTCCAGCTTGGCGACGGCGGCGAACACCGCGGGGTGCGAGCGATACAGCATGGCCGCCGCAGGCTGAAAACCGCCGGTGCGGACCACCGCATCGAAGCATTGCAGATCGTGCAGGGTGAATTCGGCCATGTCAGTTTTTGTTACAGAGCTTGTCTTATCTTTGTAATATCAACAAAATCGCTCCACAGCTAGGCTCTGTCTCGTTCAACGTTCCAGAAGGAATCTTCATCATGAATGAGCTGAATTTCGTCACAACGGGCGACGGCACGCGCATCGCCTACCGCTTCGACGGCGAGGCAAGCAAGCCGGTGCGGGTGCTGTCGAATTCCATCGGCACCACGCTGCACATGTGGGATGGGCAGGTCGGCGAATTGTCGAAGCATTTTCGTGTCCTGCGCTACGACTTTCGCGGCCATGGCGGATCGAGCGTTCCGGTCGGCGCCTATTCGCTGGACCGGCTTGGCCGCGACGTCATCGAGTTGCTCGATGCGCTCGACCTGCAACGCGTACATTTCCTTGGCCTGTCGCTCGGCGGGTTCGTCGCGCAGTGGATCGGCATCCACGCGCCCGAGCGGATCGACCGGCTGATCCTGAGCAACACCTCGTCCCATCTGGCGCCGGCAAGCTATTTCGACGAGCGGATCGCTGCGGTGCGCCAGGCGCCGGACATGTCGGAAACCGCTGAGACGTTCCTGAGCAACTGGTTCCCGGCGTCGCTGGTTGCCGCCAACGAGCCTGTGGTCGAAGACTTTCGCGCCATGCTGCTGGCTATCGACCGGCAGGGCCTGGCGGGTCTGTTCGCGGCGGTTCGCGACGCGGACCTTCGCCGCACCGTGGCACTGATACCCCGGCCGACGCTGGTGATCGCCGGTCGGCACGACACGGTGACGGCAGCCAGCCACAGCGAGCTGATCGCCGCGACGGTGCCCGGCGCGAAGCTGGTTGTGCTGCCTGCGGTCCATCTGTCGAACATCGAATATCCGGCGGAGTTCATCCAGGCTGTCATCGATTTCTGCGCGGAGCCGAGTGCCGCGACGGCAAAGGCATCCGGCACCAGCCCGGCGGTTGCCGAGCGTTCAAAGGACGCTGCGGTTCACAAGGGCGGGCGCCAGCCGGAGCCTGCGTCAATGTGAGCGCCGGGCCGAGCCGAGCCATCTGGCGAGAAGCTTTTCAACGCCTTTCGGAACGATCCCGTCACCTTGCCATTATCAGCACGAAGGCAGGCTCGGCCAGGCAAACGCCGTAACCGACCTTAGAGACGGTCGGTGACGCACCACTTTCGGGCGCCGACACGAACACGCCGGAGGAAAGCGATGACTGGACGCAAAACCCACGATCAACAAATTCGCATCATTGAAGAGCGGGAAAACACAAAGAACGCCGGCAAGGATTTTGATGCCGAGGCGGATCTGAAACGATCAGCGGCGGAACGCGAAGCACTGCGCAAGGGATCGGACATGAGGACCGATACACCGGACCTCGTCGATCCAGACGACCGCAACATGCTTCGCGGCAAGAATCAGGAAAGCGCCCATCACAAGAACCGTGCCGACGACTAAAGCGCGTCACGGACCAGCAACGCTCCTGGAACATTCGTCATAGATTGGAGGCAGCCCATGGCACGCGGCAGCAAGAAGCACATCGGAGCAGGTTCACAGGGAAAGGGTTCCGGCACAGGCGCCATGACCGTGACGCCAAAAGACAAGCTCGAAGAAAACAAGGTTCTGTCCAATCGCGACAAGGCACAGCATTCCAAAGAACGCGGTTTGGACTCCAGGCAGGTCGCGACCGAGCAGCATCAGGATCATGCCGCCAACCGTTTGCGGGACTGACGCCCGACAGGGGCGCCAGCCTCGGCCTGGCTGTCCGGGGAGCCGTCAGATTCGTGCCATCTCTATTTGACACCGAGGCTTTCGGGCCAGAGCGCCTGGATTTCCTTCGGCAGCGCATCGCGCACCTTAGCCGATTGGCCAAGATCAATATGCCGTGCAAGAACTCGGAATACCGAGCGTGCTGCATCCTCGGGATCGACGGGGCGGATCGATTTCAATTCCTCGCCGATGTGCTGCGAGAAGTTTTCCAGGGAGCGCGTTTTGTCCGGCTCGGCTGCGGGCCGGTAGTGGTCGTAATAGGCGCCGCGCACCAGGAGCGGCAGTTCCGCCCCAAGTTTGGCCGCAAGCCCGATCTGCAGCCTGTCCCTTACGGTCCGCAGGACCGCGCCCAATATGTGCCATGCAATTCGCCGATCCGGACCATGGTCGTCCATGATCTCGTCGAGCCAGATGTTGGTTGTCTGCAGCGTCCTGTCAAAGACATCCAAACCGGTAGCGCTCATCATCGCCTCCTCATCAAATTCATGTCTGGTTTCGAAACGATGCTCAGGGACAATCGTTTCGCTATCTGTCGACAAAATTGGCTCGGCCTGTGATCCGGCTCTGCCCCGGGATCCACGGTAGCGGTCTTGGTTGCGCCGGAACCCCTTCCGAAGCAGTTCGTTCCTGGGTGGGCGGCTTTGAGGAGCTGGTTGGGGGAGCGCGTCCTGAACGGATTTTTTGCGATGCCTGCAAGGAAGACAAAAACCAATGAAGGCGAGAACCGACAGCAACTCCTGCAGATGATGACGACGGAGCATTTGGTGCTGGGGACCGCCAGGGCGGCGACTATTCAGGAGGCGAATCAGCGCGCAAATTTGTTCCTGACTTCGGTATCCAGCGCCACGATCGCCCTTGCTTTCGTGGCCCAGGTGACGAGGATGGGGCTTCCTTTCATGCTGTTCAGCCTGATCCTGTTGCCGTGCCTCTACTTCATTGGGCTGGTGACATTCGTCAGGGCTGTGCAGGTGGCCATCGAAGACATGGTCCACGCCCGCGGCATGGCACGCATCAGGCATTGCTACACCGAGTTCGCCCCTTCGATGGCGCGCTATCTGGTTCACTCCACCCATGACAACCAAACGGCTCTGCTGGCCGATGTCGGCCTCAAGCCAAGGCCCTGGCAAGCGTTCGCCGGAACCGCAGGGATGGTGAATGTCGTCAACGGTGCCATCGCCGGTGTCTTTGCCGGCGTGATGCTCAAGGTTGTCGTTGGCTCGACGGTCAGTCTCGCCGTGACTGTCGGCATTCTAGCTTTTGCGGTGAGCAACTGGTGCCTGTGGCAACATCACAGGCGCAGTTGGGCAAGCGCGGAACACAAGCTGAAGGTGCTGTTTCCAAACGTGCCGGACAGCGACGGCAAGGCGCGGATCGGATAACCCGTTCGAGAGGGCAGGAGCATCAACTCGCGCTAGGCGGAAACCTCAAGCACGATCTTGCCACGCACATGCTCATTTTCCAGCCGTTCTTCCGCTTTGGCGACCTCTCCAAGAGGGTAGGTGGCTTGCACGAAGGGGGTGACCTTGCCGGCCTCGATGAGGCGGCCGATCTCGGCAAGATGCGCCGCATTCGGCTCGGCCAGGTAGGAGACGCCACGCGCCCGACGCAAGTTTGCCTTTTCCTGCGACGGTTGGGAAAGCGTGGAAACGAGTGTCCCGCCAGGCCTGAGCACCTCCCAGGAGCGCTCCTGCGTGTCGCCCGCGACAAGATCGAACACCAGGTCGACCGCATCGACCACCTCTTCGAAACGCTGATTCTTGTAGTCGACCGTCTGATCGGCGCCAAGCTCACGCACGAAAACGACGTCCTCGGCGGAAACGGTTGTCGCGACGAACGCGCCCGCGGCCTTGGCCAGCTGGATCGCCAGATGACCGACGCCGCCGGCGCCGCCATGGATGAGAACCCGTTGTCCGGATTTGAGGCCGCCATGATCGAAAAGGCCTTGCCATGCGGTGATGCCGGCAAGCGGCACCGCCGCGGCTTCGACATGGCTTAGACGATCCGGTTTGGCAGCCGCCTCCGTCGCCTTGACCACGACATATTCGGCATTGCCGCCCCGGTCATGACCAAGCATCGCAAACAACGGGTCGCCCTTCTTCAACGTATGCGCCCGCGTACCGCATATTTCCACCGTGCCGGATACGTCGCGCCCGAGCGTGACCGGCAGGGTCTCGCTCACCGACCCTTCGCGGGTCTTGTAGTCGATCGGATTGACGCTTGCGGCGCGGACCCTGAGCACAACCTCGTCGTCAAGCGGCTGAGGCGAGGGGACCTGATCGATCGAAAGGACCTCAGGTCCGCCAAAAGCGTGGATGCGGATTGCTTTCATGTCGGCATACCTCCTGTTGTCTGGCTTTCGGCGACGCTGTCTGCAGGGCTGTCGTCAGCGGCTGTGCAGCCGAGGTTGCGGCGGCAGGCACGCTGGCCTCCCGGGGGCCACCGTCAGATGATTTTCCACCATCATCGGCGACCCAGCGGGATGCCAATTTGTCGGCGGCCAATCCGTCACGATCAGGCCGCCGCAAGGACGCCCAGTCCTGCTAGGCCGTAGACTGCGTCGGCGGGTTCTGGTTCATCATCCACAGCTCGATCGCAGCCAGAACCGCGACCAGAACGCCGATTACAACATGCACGCCCATGGCTGTGGTTGCCTGGAATCCAAGCACCCAGGGAGACACAACTACCCAAAGACCCACAACGAGGTTCAGCCATTCCTCCCAGACAGCAAAGGCGAAGAGGGCGGCAACCGAAAGCACGACAATCACGATGCCGCTGCCCATGGCATTCTGGGACTGTGTCCCCGCCGCGAAGGCGAATATCCATGGAGAGAAGAAGAGAATTGCTCCGAGGACCAGATTTGCTACGTCACAGAGCTTGGCGTTTGACCATTGGTTCATGATTTTCTCCATCAAGCGTGCTCTCCACGCTTCCGAAGCTCAATCGGCGGCCTTGAAACCGTCGGTCACATGGCGGCAAGGCTACAACCAGACTTGCTGGCTTTCTAACTGGAGAGCAGGCCGTTGGTTCCAACCAATCGGCCTGGCACGGCACCGGGAACTCTCCTCGCCGGGAGCATTCAGCCACTCCCGATCCGTTCGCGACATACAACGCGGCGGGAAGGTGCGAGGCGCAGTCGATTACCCATGTGATCGCCTCTCGATCATAGTCGTCACCCGGAGCGCCAGTCCTCGAAGAAGACGTTCAATGTAAGCGTGATGTGTTCGCGTTCTGGCAGCCTTCTGTGCCGCTTCCTTCCTGCCGCGGGTACCCTTGGTCCGGCGGCGGCCGCCCGCGCCATGGGCGCGCGTTGTCTCTGGGGACCATCGCGCCGAGGTTACAAATGAACCTATCCCAGCCTTTGGCTACCGACATCGACGACGCGCGGGGAGTCAGACGCTGCCAAACCTCGGAGATCGGGATCGATACCGGTTCACGACGGCTGATCAATGCGCATGGTTCGCATGCCGAAGCGGACGTCACGGCTGCGTGCAAATCGGCACTGGCTGCGGCGGCGGTGCCGGATGATCCTTCCTGTATTGGGCGATGATCGGCTCGAGGGTCTTTCGCGGCCAGAATTTCGGTGTGCCGATTTCCTTCAGGCAGGACGCGTTCCAATAGGCGCCCGGCTGTGAATGGTTGGCTGCGACCGCGGCGATGTCGCGCGATTCCGGGTAGATGTAGAGCGTCGTCGGATTGTCCTTGACCATCGGGATAATCTGCTGCGCATCCGCCGGCGACCAACTGGTGCAGCCATTGCTGCGACCGCCGGCATAATCCACCAGCTTGCCGAACGGTACGAAGCCGTCATGGTCGGCATGCGAGCTGTTCGGATTTTTGCGCAGGCACAGGCCGTGCAGCACCTGGGCTGCGTGGCCGCCGATCACCCGCTGCCTGGCGTTCGCGGCTTCGCCTTCGCCGTCGAACTGGATGAAGGTGCGCTGGAAAGCCACGTCCCGTTTCGCACCGGTCCGGTAATAACCCTTGAACGAGGTTTTCGCCTCGCGGGTCATATAGGCGCCGCCGGCCGTCAACGATGAATCCATCGCATTGCCGAAGTTCCTAGCGCACCGCTTGCCGTTCGAAAAATCGACGACGCCCTTCAGATTCCGCCCGCTGCCATGACCCGACGAAATCGCGCGGAAGGACTCGCTGGCCTCGCAGATGACGTAGTAGCGGCGGCCGAGCACGCCATTGCCCAGATCGCTGGGGCGTGTCGCATCCATGGCGAAGTAGCAGGGGTTCTTGACGGCCCCTTGGGCGACCTTCTTCCGATAAAGCGCGCGGGCACGTTCGAGGACAATTTGTGAGATCTGGCCGTCGCTGTTGCCGACATGAGCCTGCAGCCAGGCCGGAACGTCAGATGATGCGGCAAAGGATCGAGCCGACACCGTCACGGCGATGACGGCGACGAAAAAGCTGGCGACGACGCCCAGACAAACAGATCTCAACCGCACGGATCAATTCTCCTGTCGAAGCGAATGGCGATTCCTTGCGGTATTGCCGCGAGAATCGATCATAGATGGCCTCGCATTATCAGGCGAAACACATCTTGTTTAGCGTACCCGCATGAAGATCCGTAAAGCAGGTCGATGCATGCAAACGCCTACGCCGACATGCTGGCTCCAGGCTTGCGGCGGACGTCTTCGCATCCTTGAAGCAGGGCAACAAACTCGGGTTGGCGGGTTCCTTCGAGCTCGTCGGCGCGTTGGCTGACGGAGCATCAAACGAAAAACCCGCCTGTGCGGCGGGCCATTGGCGCAAATCAGCACCATGGACAAATATGTACCATAGCTGAGTGCAGGGAGTCAAGAAAAAATTCCTATCGCGAAAAGCCGCGAGTTCGGAACCTGATCTCTCGAGTTCCGCGATTTTCGATACGCAGGGATTGAGCTATCATCTGATTCTGGCGTGGCTCACGCCTCCTCCCTCCGCCGGGAAAGCATCATCCATGCAGGGCTCTCTCATCACCGAACCAACTGTTCGAGCGCTTGGCATAAGGAGGGGTTGCGAAAATGGCTCGCACCAGGAGGTTTGTCATGAAGCTGTCCGCGCCCATCTATCATCTGAAGCGTCAAGCCAGGCTGTTGTCCCGCGAGGCCAAAATTCCGCTCCACGAAGCGCTTGACCGTGTTGCAGTACGGGAAGGCTTCGCCAGTTGGAGCCTGCTTGCGGCCAAGGCAGCCGGGGCGGCGCCTGCCGGCACACTGTTTGCGCAACTTGCGCCCGGCGATCTGGTCCTGGTGGGTGCACGACCCGGCCACGGCAAGACGCTGATGAGTCTCGAACTGGCAATCGAAGCCATGAAGTCCGGCAGTCGGGGCGTGTTCTTCACGCTGGAGTATACGCAGCGGGATGTGCTCGACCGGTTTCGAGCCATCGGGGCAGACCCGGTGCAGTTCAACGACCGGTTCGTGTTCGACAATTCCGACGCCATCAGCGCCGACTACATCGTCAAGGCATTGGGCTCGGCGCCGCGCGGCACGCTGGTGGTGATCGACTACCTGCAACTGCTCGACCAAAAGCGGCAAAATCCGGAGCTGATGGCGCAGGTTCGCACGCTGAAAGCGTTTGCCGGCGACAGGGGATTGATCCTCGTCTTCATCTCGCAGATCGACCGGTCCTACGACCCGGCGCAGAAGCCGGTTCCCGATATCGGCGATGTGCGGTTGCCGAACCCTCTGGATCTGTCGCTGTTCAACAAGACCTGCTTCCTGAACAAGGGCGAGATCCGGTTCCACGCGGCAGGCTGACGATCGGGTCAGCCAAGCCTTCATTGGGCGGCTGCTACCAGGTTCAGCTCAACCGATGCCGGATTGTGCTGCGCGCGCAACGTTTCGGCCGCCTGGCGAACCACTTCGGATATAAGCATCAGCTGTTTGGCGATCGGGCTTGTCTTGCGCCAGATCATGCCGATCGTCCGCGACGGTTGGGGGTTGGCAAAGTGGGCGACAGACACCGCCGCCGAGCGCGTCTCCACCGGCACGGCCATTTCGGGAATCAAGGTGACGCCGACACCGGCGCCGACCATCTGCACCAGGGTCGACAGCGAGCTGCCGTCCAGCAACTCCCTTGGCCGCGCCGAATGCATGTTGCAGAACGACAGCGCCTGGTCGCGAAAACAATGGCCTTCCTCCAGCAGGAGCAGCCGCATCTCGCGCAGCATTTCGCGGTTGGGGACCGGCTTTCCCTCATCCTCGCCGGGCCGGACCAGCACGAAGTTCTCGGCAAACAGCTCGATTTCCGTCAGCGAGGGTTCCGACACCGGCAAGGCGACGATGGCCGCGTCAAGCCGGCCGTCGGCCAGTTCCTGGATCAGCTTCTGCGTTTGCGTTTCGCGCACGTGGATATCGAGCCCGTCATGCATGCGGGCGAGGTTGCCGATGATGGCAGGCAGGAGGTAGGGTGCGATCGTCGGGATCACGCCGATGCGCAACCGTCCCACCAGCCGGTCGCGCGAGGCGCGGGCCAGATCCGTCAGCTCATCCACCGAGCGCAGGATGTCGCGGACGCGCAAGGCGAATTCCTCGCCGAAATTGGTCAGCCGGACCTGGCGTGGGCCTCTTTGGAAAAGCTCCGTGCCCAGCGTTTCCTCCAACTCCCGGATCTGCACCGAGATGGCGGGCTGCGAGATCGAGCAGGCATCGGCGGCGCGGCCGAAATGATTGTGCCGGGCCAGCGCCTCGAAATAACGCAGCTGCTTCAGCGTCAGGTTTGTCATAATGTCATCTTATCGCTGCAATCAGGAAATCCAACTTAAATTAATCAAGCGGCTTTGCTATAGGAGTCGTAACGAAGATGAGGAGCAGCCGGGACCGCCTGGTGAGGCGCATGCCCGCAGCAACAGGACATCCAACATATTCGGTCGCGTATCGGGCTCAGGTCATCGCGCCAGCCATGAAACGGACCGCCTACAGGGACATTTTTGTGTCCCTGTTCACGCAGCAGTTGAACAGCTCAACACAGCCACGATCGGAGAGAAGAACATGGACGCACAGACCGATGATCCCAGTGCCGGCAAATGCCCCGTTGCGCACGGATCCTCCAGCAGGACGAACCGTGACTGGTGGCCGAACCAACTGGACCTTGGCGTTCTGCATCAGCAGTCGAACCTTTCGGACCCGATGGGCGAAGAGTTCGACTATGCCGAGGAATTCAAGTCGCTCGATCTCGATGCGGTGATCAAGGACCTGCACCAGGTGATGACGGATTCGCAGGATTGGTGGCCGGCCGACTTCGGCCATTACGGGCCGCTGTTCATCCGCATGGCCTGGCACAGTGCCGGCACCTACCGCATCGGCGACGGCCGTGGCGGCGCCGGGGCCGGCCAGCAGCGTTTTGCTCCGCTCAACAGCTGGCCGGACAATGCCAATCTCGACAAGGCGCGCCGGCTGCTGTGGCCGGTCAAGCAGAAATATGGGCGCAAGATCTCCTGGGCCGACCTGCTGATCCTCACCGGCAACGTCGCGCTGGAATCGATGGGCTTCAAGACCTTCGGTTTCGCTGGCGGCCGCGCCGACGTCTGGGAACCCGAACAGGACGTCGATTGGGGTTCGGAAACCAAGTGGCTCGACGACAAGCGCTACTCCGGCGACCGCGAACTCCAGGGCCATCTCGGCGCCGTCCAGATGGGTCTGATCTATGTCAATCCGGAAGGGCCGAACGGCAAGCCGGATCCGCTGGCCTCGGCACGCGATATTCGCGAGACGTTCGGCCGCATGGCCATGAACGACGAGGAGACCGTGGCGCTGATCGCCGGCGGCCACACCTTCGGCAAAACCCACGGCGCCGGCGATGCCTCGCTTGTGGGTGCGGAGCCGGAAGGCGCCGGCATCGAGGCGCAGGGCCTCGGCTGGTCGAGCAAGCATGCCACGGGCATCGCCGGCGATGCCATCACCTCGGGCCTCGAGGTGACCTGGACCACGACGCCGACCAAGTGGAGCAACAACTTCTTCGACAATCTGTTCAACTTCGAATGGGAGCTGACCACGAGCCCGGCGGGCGCGCATCAGTGGACGCCGAAGGGCGGCGCCGGCGCCGGAACCGTGCCGGATGCCCACGATCCGTCCAAGCGCCGCGCGCCTGCCATGCTGACGACCGATCTCGCGCTGCGGGTCGATCCGGCCTACGAGAAGATCTCGCGGCGCTTCCATGAGCATCCGGACCAGTTCGCCGACGCTTTTGCCCGCGCCTGGTTCAAGCTGACCCATCGCGACATGGGGCCGGTCGTTCGCTATCTTGGCCCGCTCGTGCCGAAGGAAGAGCTGATCTGGCAGGATCCGATCCCCGCGGTCGACCACGAACTGGTCGGCGAGCAGGACATTGCGTCGCTGAAGGCGAAGATCCTGGCATCGGGCCTGTCGGTTTCCGAATTGGTCTCGACGGCGTGGGCCTCGGCCTCGACGTTCCGCAATTCCGACAAGCGCGGTGGTGCCAATGGTGCACGCATCCGGCTGGCGCCGCAGAAGGATTGGGAGGTCAACCAGCCGGCGGAACTGTCGAAGGTGCTGGCCAGGCTGGAAGCCATCCAGAAGGAGTTCAACGCGGCACAGACCGGCGGGAAAAAGATCTCGCTGGCCGACCTCATCGTTCTCGGCGGTGTCGCCGCTGTCGAGAAGGCGGCGAAGGATGGCGGCCACGAGGCCAAGGTGCCGTTCACGCCGGGTCGCATGGATGCTTCACAGGAACAGACGGATGTCCATTCCTTTGCCGCGCTCGAGCCGAAAGTCGATGGCTTCCGCAACTATGTCAGGGGCAAGCAGCCGATGTCGGTCGAAGCCATGCTGGTCGACCGGGCGCAATTGCTGTCGCTGACCGCACCCGAAATGACGGTGCTGGTCGGCGGTCTTCGTGTGCTCGGCGCCAACACGGCCAACTCGAAGCACGGCGTGTTCACCGACCGGCCGGGTACGTTGACCAACGACTTCTTCGTCAACCTGCTCAGCATGAACACGGTCTGGGATCCGGCCGCCGGCTCCGACGAAGTCTACGAGGCGCGTGACCGCAAGACCAAGGCGGTCAAGTGGACCGGCACCCGTGCCGACCTGATCTTCGGCTCGCACGCCCAATTGCGCGCGCTTGCCGAGGTCTACGGGTCGGCGGACGCCAAGGCGAAATTCACCAGGGATTTCGTTGCGGCATGGACCAAGGTGATGAACGCCGACCGCTTCGACATCGCCTGAGATCGCTAAAGGTGCTCCGGCGCGGCCGCGCCGGATCGCCGGTCCTCCCAAGGACACAACGCCAGGGCCGCGTTTCCAGTGATGGGAGCGCGGCCTCTGTCGTATGGGGCCGCGCTTTGGTGGACCGTGCCTCCCTGGTCAAGCGTGCTATTTTGTGGGTATCGCGTCTGCACCGGTGCACCATGATCGAAATCGTCAAACCCGCGTTCGAACATCTGCCGTCCTACAAGGCGGCACTCGAACGCGGCTGGTCGCCGGACAATGTGCGATTGCTGGAAGCGACGCGCGAGCAGCTTGCGGCAATCGAAAGGGATCCCGTGGCTTTTCTCGCCGACCTCGATGATCCCCAGGCCAGGGGCGGTCCGATCACCTTGCCCGACGGCAAAAAGGTGCCGCGCCTGCCAGGCTTCCGCCGCTGGATCTGGGCCGGCGAGGCGTCGGGCTCGATCGGCTTTCGCTGGCAGAAGGGCACGTCGGACCTGCCGCCGCATGTGCTCGGCCATATCGGCTATGCGGTGGTGCCGTGGAAGCGGCGGCGCGGCTACGCTACACAGGCGCTGCGCCTGATGCTGGAGGAGGCGAGGGCGGTCGGCCTGGCTCACGTCGAGATCACCGCCAAACCGGGCAATCCGGCCTCGCACAAGGTGATCCCGGCCAATGGCGGCAAGCTCGTCGAACGCTTTTTCGAGGACGCCGCCTATGGCGGGGCAGAAAGCTTGCGGTTCCGGATCGAGCTGTAGGATGTATCTCAACCATGCTCATCGGCGCACAGCGCATGATCCGACAGCGCGCGGATGACGTAGCAGTCGCCGACCGTCTGGCCATTGCAGCACGTGGCGATGCGTTCGAGCTCGGCCTCGAGCCGCTTCAACTGGGCAATCTTTTCCCGCACCGAGATCAGTTGCTCCTCGGCGATCTTGTCGGCGTGGCCGCAGGGTTGCTCGGGGTGGCCGCTCAAATCGATCAGAGAGCGGATGTCCTCGACGGCGAAACCGAGATCGCGGGCGTGGCGGATGAAGGCCAGCCGCTCCAGCTCCTGCCTGGAATAGCGGCGCTGGTTGCCTTCCGAGCGCTCGGGTGCGGCAACAAGGCCCATCTGCTCGTAGTAGCGGATGGTCGGCACCTTGACCCCGGTGCGGCGCGAGAGATCACCGATCGAAAACATGAATTGCCTCTTGAAGCTCTAGTGACTAGAGCAATTACAGTGCCTGACATCAGCGTTCAAGACCCATGCGGCGACGCCGCGCGGGCAAGACAGACAGGTGATGTGATGACGGCGCCCCTCGACCAGGTAAAAATCAGGCAGACGCGGTTCAAGATCGGCGGCATGAATTGCGCCTCTTGCGCAACCAAGATCGATACGGCGGTGCGTCGCCTAGACGGCGTCGCCGATGTCTCGGTTTCGGTGACCGGTGCCAGCATGACGGTCAGCCATGGCGGCGCGTTGCCGGAAGGCAGGGTGCTGCAGCAGGTTGCTCGGCTCGGCTACGGCATCGTCAGGGCCGAGGCACATGTATCGCCGATGTCAGACAAGGCGCACGCCGATCACGTCCACAATGACCATGAAGGCCACGATCATGCGAGCCACGATCCCGATCCCGATCATGGCCATTCCGAGACGGGGCAGGCGTGGTGGCGTTCCCGCCGGGCGGTGCTGACGCTCGCCTGCGCGGCAGCGCTTCTCGCCGCATACGGCATCGGCCATCTGTTCCCGGTGGCGGAACGCGGGGTGTTCCTGGCCGCGCTGTTGGTCGGCCTGGTGCCGATCGCACGGCGCGCGCTGATGGCGGCATTGGCCGGCACGCCGTTTTCGATCGAGATGCTGATGACCATCGCGGCGATAGGCGCCGTGATGATCGGTGCCACTGAAGAGGCCGCCGCCGTGGTGGTGCTCTTCCTGATCGGCGAGCTTCTGGAGGGTGTCGCCGCCGGCCGGGCGCGGGCGAGCATCCAGGGACTTGCCGATCTGGTGCCGAAGACGGCCTTGGTCGAGCGCGCAGGCGGCACATCGGAGTGTCCCGCCGAAGACCTTGCGGTCGGCGACATCATCCTGGTGCGGCCGGGCGACCGCATCCCGGCCGATGGCGAGATCATCGAGGGCGCGAGCGAAATCGACGAGGCGCCGGTGACCGGCGAGAGCACGCCGAAGCGCAAGGGCGTTGCGGACGCCGTCTTTGCCGGCACGATCAGCACCGATGGCGTGCTCAAGGTGCGGGTGACGGCGGCCGCTTCCGACAACACCATCGCCCGAATCGTGCGGCTGGTGGAGGAGGCGCAGGAGGCCAAGGCGCCGACAGAGCGCTTCATCGATCGCTTCTCGCGCACCTACACGCCGGCGGTGCTGGCGGTCGGTGCGCTGGTGGCATTGTTGCCGCCGCTGCTTGCCGGCGGCGACTGGAACGAATGGATCTACAAGGGCCTTGCGATCCTGCTGATCGGCTGCCCCTGCGCGCTGGTCATATCGACCCCGGCGGCGATCGCCGCGGGCCTGGCGACCGGTGCGCGGCGTGGCCTGTTGATGAAAGGCGGTGCGGTGCTGGAAGGCTTTCGCCGGATCACGGCGGTCGCCTTCGACAAGACCGGTACGCTGACCGCAGGCAAGCCTGTCGTCACCGACATCGTGGCGTATGGAAGGGATGAACGCACCGTGCTGGCGCTGGCGGCAGCACTGGAGCAGGGCTCCAGCCATCCGTTGGCGATGGCGATCCTGGACCGGGCCAAGGCCGACAAGGCGCCGGTGCCGCCGGCTCTCGCGGCGAAGGCAATCTCGGGCAAGGGTGTCGAGGGCAGCGTTGGCGGCGTCGCCGTCTTCCTCGGCTCCGGCCAGGCGGCGGGCGAACGCGCCGACATGACGCAAGCGCAGCGCCTCGCCGTCGACAGCCTCAACGGCCAGGGCAAGACGGTGTCAGTGCTGGTCGCCGATGGCGTGGTGGCCGGGCTGATTGCCATGCGCGACGAGCCGCGGCCGGATGCTGCGGCCGGGATCGCGGCGCTGAAGGCCGAGAGCATCCGCGCGGTGATGCTGACCGGCGACAACCGCCGCACGGCGCAAGCCATCGCCGCTTCGCTCGGCATCGAGGCGCGGGCGGAGCTGTTGCCCCAGGACAAGCAGCGCATCGTCGGCGAATTGCAGCGCGAGGGTTTCAAGGTCGCCAAGGTCGGCGACGGCATCAACGACGCGCCGGCGCTCGCGGCCGCCGATATCGGCATTGCCATGGGCGGCGGCACCGACGTGGCGCTGGAGACCGCGGACGCGGCGATCCTGCACGGCCGCGTCATGGACGTCGCGCGTATGGTGAAACTGTCGCGGGCGGTGATGGCCAATATCGGCCAGAACATCACCGTGGCGCTGGGGCTGAAGGCGGTGTTCCTGGTCACCACCATTTTGGGCATCACCGGCCTGTGGCCGGCGATCCTGGCCGATACCGGCGCGACCGTGCTGGTCACCGCCAACGCCATGCGCCTGCTGCGCTGGCGCGGGTGAAGTGTTTTTGGTTGATCGCGATCTTTTCGGAAAACCGGCGTCCACTTTTCCGGATCGTGATCTACTCGGCTGGGGCTGTCAGCGGCGGCGTGGCGTTGCTGCGCCCTTCCCAGACATAAGAGGCGAGCGCCACTGCCACGGCAACCAGCATGGCGATGGCGCCCAGCAGCGGCAGGCTGCGGTAGCCATAGCCGCTGTTCAGCATCGCGGCGCCCAACGAAGCGGCCAGCCCGATGCCGACATTGAAGCCGGAGGGAATGAGCGACGAGGCAAGGTTCGAGGCGTCCGCGGTCCAGGCCAGGATGCGGGTCTGGATCGGCGTGCCGATGGCGAAGTTGAGACCGCCCCAGATGACGATCGCCACAACCATCGGCAGGGGATAGGGGCTGACGGCATAGATGACGCCAAGCGTCACCGCCTGCAGGGCCAGCATGGTGATCAATGACGGCATCAGCTTCCAGTCGGAGAGCTTGCCGCCGAGGAAGACTCCAAGGGTCGCGCCGACGCCGTTGAGCAGCAGCACCCACGGCACCAGGTTCTCGTCGAGACCGGTGACTTCGAGCAGTGTCGGGGTGATGTAGGTGAACAGGCCGAACTGGCCGATCATCAGCATCAGCATCAGGATCAGCGATGTCCAGACCTGCTGGCGGGCCAGCACGCGGACCTCGCGGGCGAAGCCGGCGGGCTTGGCCGATGAGCCGGTGGTGCGCGGCAAAAGGGCTGCCATGGCAAGCGTTGCCGCGACACCCAGCGCGCACATCACCCAGAAAGTCGCACGCCAGCCCCAGATGTTGCCGATTGCGGTGCCGGCCGGCACGCCGATGACGTTGGAGACGGTGAGGCCGGACAGGATGACGGCGACAGCCATGCCGCGCTGGTCCTCGCGCACGAGACCGACGGCGACGACCATGGCGACGCCGAAATAGGCGCCATGCGCGACCGCCACGGCAATGCGCAATAGAAGCATCGAGGTGAAATCGGGCGCCAGCGCGCAAGCCGCCTGGCCAATGGTGAAGGCGATGGCGAGGCCGAGCAGCAAGGTCTTGCGCGACAATGACTTGGTGGCGAGCGCCAGCAGCGGACCGCCGATGGCGATGCCGCCGGCATAGCCGGAGACGAGATAGCCGGCGGAGGGAACCGAGACGCCCAGGCCTTGCGCCACCTGCGGCAGCACGCCGGCAATGACGAATTCGGTGGTGCCGAAGGCAAAGGCGGCGATGAACAGGGCGATGAGCGGAAGCGACATGGGGAAGCCTTAGCTGGAAGTGCCTCAAACCACGGATGGGCTTTGCGGGCAATCCAGAAATTTTTGTCGCGAGTTTAGGTTTTCTTCAGTGGGGGCGAGGCGGTGAAGCGCCAATCTCCCCCCTTGTGGGGGAGATGGCCGGGGTAAAGGAAGCGCGCGAACCTATCCAAGCGCGCTCCCTTCCTCTCCCCCGATCGACGGGGTAGAGGAAGGGCGCGATCTTATTTCAACTCGCGCCCTTCCTCTCTCTCCGGAGGCCTCGTGGGGGATTGCTATTCTTCAGCTCGCTTTCAACCGCGACCCCGTCAGCAGGCCGCGCTCTTCAAGCACCGGATAGGCCATCGAGGCCAGCAGCGAATTGATCTGCTTCAGGTCGCGGATGGTGTCGAGATGGATCGAGCTGGTTTCGACGCTCTTGGCGGTGCCGTCGCGCAGCCGCACGAAATGGCTGGCGCTGGTTTCCTTTTCGCGGTCGCGCAGCCGGTCCTTTTCCAGCACCAGCTGACGGGCGGTCTCGGGATCGCGCGAGACCAGAACGTTGAAGGCAAGCCGCGCATTGGCCAGAACCGAGCCATGGAAGGCGCACAGCTCGGCCCAGCCCTCGTCGGTGAATTCCAGTCCGCGCTCGAACTTCTTCTTCACATGCACCAGCATGTTGCGCACGATGATGTCGCCGACCTGCTCGAGCTTGACGCAGGCGCCGATCAGTTCCTGGCAGCGCAGCGCCTCGTCCTCGGTCAGCGGGTTCCTGGTCAGTTTGGCGAGGTAGAGCTTGATCGCGGCGTGCTTGCGGTCGACGCGGTCGTCGAGTGCGGCCAGCGCCTTGATCTTGTCGGCGTCGGCACTTTCATAGAGTTCGATGATACGCTTGAGCATGATCTCGATCGTCTCGCAGACCCGCACCACCTCGCGGGTGGCATTGGCCAGCGCCTGGCTCGGCACGTCGAGCGCGCTTTCGTTGAGTGCGGACAGCTCGACGACGTCAAGCGAGGCGGCCGGCACGGGCTTGGTGCCAAGTGCGACGATCTTCTCCGAAGCGCGGTAGACGAAGCCTGCCAGCGGCAGACCGGCGAGCAGGATCAGCACATTGAACAGGATGTGGGCATTGACGATCTGGTCCGCCGCCGTCGAACCGAGAAAGGCGAAGTGCGGCCTGAAGATCATGACCAGGATCAGCATGACCAGCGAGCCAAGCCCGCGCATCAGGAGATTGCCGATCGGCACGACGCGCACTTCGGGGCTCGACGAGCGGGTCAGCATCGGCGCGATGATCGAGGAGCCGAGGTTGACGCCAAGGATGAGAACGACGCCAAGTTCGGGCGTGATCAGGCCACGGCCTGCCAGCGTCGCCATCAACAGCACCGCCGCGATGCTCGACTGGAACAGCCAGGTGATCAGTGCCGCCAGCAGATAGGCGGTGATGGAATCGGTCGAGAAGTAGTTGATGATGACCGGCATGAGCTGGCTGTTGCGCAGGGGCTCCGATGCCTGGCCGATCATCTCCAGCGACAGGATCAGAAGGCCGATGCCGACCAGGATGCGGCCGGACTGGCGCCAGTCGCGCCGCTCGGTGGCCATGAACATGACCGTGCCGGTGATCAGGCACAGCGGCACCAGCAAGGTCAGGTCGAAGGTCAGCAGCTTGACCACCAGCGCCGATCCGATCTCGGCGCCGCGCACCGCCAATTGACCCGCGGCGCCCGAGACGATGCCAGAGCCGGCGAAGGAGCCGACCAGCAGCGTGACGGCGGTGGAGCTCTGCAGGGCGATGGCAAGGCCGGTGCCGGCCAGCACCGCCATGATCGGATTGCGCATGGTGGCGCGGAGGCGATGGCGCAGCACGTCGCCATAGGCGCGTTCAACGCCGGTCTTCACCATGCGGGTGGCAAACAGCATCAGCGCCACGGCGCCGGCCAGATGCAGAAGGACGACGGACCCGCTCATTTCGTCCCCCGCATGCAAACAGGGCGCCCGCCCTGTTTTGCGTGGCGATCAGAAGGAAAAACGAGGGAACGAATCATGTTCATGGCGGTGACTTATAATAACGCGAATATTTTAGCCGGATAATAAAATCTTGTCGATTTCAAGGGCCGTTGCCGCGCGACGGGCGGTGTCGGAAAATGGACGGACGCGCAAATGGTTGCATTGCTGGGCGGGCGCGAAGCGGCGGATAGGCCGAGTTTGCGGTGCGACTGGCTCCTGCCTTTGCGATCATGTTCAGCTTCCTTGGGTAAATCAAGGAATCCATTACATAATTGTAATGCGTGCGTTCAGTTTCGGTTCATCGATGGGCAGCTACTGCTTCGATATCGACAACCAAGGAGACTTCTCATGAAACGCATCGTCCTTTCCGCACTCGCTTTCTCGATGCTGGCCGCCACGTCGCTCACCGGCCAGGCCGCACCGCTGAATGCGCCGAACGCGCCGCAGTCGAACTACAGCCAGGTCGACTGGCAGAAGCCCGGCCACCACAGCGATGTGAGGAAGCGCGTTTACAAGAAGAAGGTCGTCGTCGTGAAGCGCAACAACTGGCGGCATGGCCAGAAATATTCCGGCTGGAAGCGCCATCAGCCGATCCGCGACTATGGCCGCTACGGCCTGCATCGCCCCGGCCGCGGCCAGGAATGGATCCGCGTCGGCAACGACTATGTGCTGGTCGGCATCCTCTCCGGCGTCATCTTCGGCGCGCTTGCCGCGCATTAATCGGCACCTTGCCGGACATTGAAAAGGGAGGCGGCCCGCTACGGCCGCCTTTCTTTTTGCCTGTGGAAACCGGGTATGGCCCGCATTAAGGGTCGTCGGATTTCGCGGGCGTGATTATATAATCGGGAAACGAGTTCCCCGATGCGCTTTCCACCCGCCTTCCTCGACGAGATACGCGACCGCGTGCCGATTTCATCGGTGATCGGCCAGCGCGTCGCGTGGGACCGCAAGAAGACCAACGCACCGCGCGGCGACTATTGGGCCTGCTGCCCGTTCCATGGCGAGAAGAGCCCTTCCTTCCACTGCGAGGACAAGAAGGGCCGCTACCATTGTTTCGGCTGTTCGGTCTCGGGCGATCATTTCAAGTTCCTCACCGAACTGGACGGGATGAGCTTTCCCGAAGCTGTGGAAAAGATCGCCGACATGGCCGGGGTGCCGATGCCGGTCCGCGATGCGCAGGAGGAGCGGCGCGAAAAGGAACGCGCCAGCCTGACCGACGTCATGGAGATGGCGACCGCCTTCTTCCAGGAACGGCTGCAGGGACCGGAAGGCGCCAAGGCGCGTGCCTATCTGCGCGACCGCGGCCTGACGCCGGCGACGCAGCAATCGTTCCGGCTTGGTTTTGCGCCCGACAGCCGCAATGCGCTGAAGGAGCATCTCGCCGCCAGGGGCGTGCCGAAAGCCGATATCGAGGCCTGCGGACTGGTGCGCCACGGCGACGACATCCCGGTTTCCTATGACTGGTTCCGCGACCGCATCATGTTTCCGATCCCGGATTCCAGGGGGAAGATCATCGCCTTTGGCGGCCGCGCGCTGCAGCCCGATGCGCTGGCCAAATACATGAACTCGCCCGACACCGAGCTCTTCCACAAGGGCAACGTGCTTTATAATTTCGCCCGCGCCCGCAAGGCCTTGGCCAAGGGCGGCACGGTCATCGCCGTCGAAGGCTATATGGATGTCATCGCGCTGGCACAGGCCGGCTTCGAGAATGTCGTGGCGCCGCTCGGCACCGCGCTTACCGAGAACCAGCTCGAGCTGCTGTGGCGCATGGCGCCGGAGCCGATGTTGTGCTTCGACGGCGACAAGGCCGGGTTGAAGGCCGCGTGGCGGGCCGCCGACATGGCGCTGCCGTCGGTGCAGGCCGGCCGCTCGGCGCGTTTCGTGCTGCTGCCGGAAGGCAAGGATCCCGACGATCTGGTCAAGGCCGAAGGACCGGATGCGTTTCGTAGCGTTCTGGCCGAGGCGCGGCCGCTGGTCGATCTTTTATGGATGCGTGAGACGGCGGGCGGCGTCTTCGACACGCCGGAGCGGCGGGCCGAGCTTGAGAAGACGCTGCGCGAACTGACCAGCCGCATCCGCGATGAAAGTCTCCGCTACCATTATCAACAGGAGATGCGCGAGCGCGTGTTGAGCTTCTTCGGCTCGCAGCGCGGCACCAGGCAAAGCGGCCGCCAGGATGGGCGCCCGGGCCAGGGCAAGGCAGCCGCTCCCGGCGGGCAGTTCGCCAAGAGCGGTGGCGGCCGCATTGCGATCACCGAAAGTCTCGGCCAGTCGGCTTTGGTCAAACGCGGCGGCGAGGGGATGTCGGTGCGCGAGGCGACGATCATCGTCGCATTGGTCAACCATCCGGCACTGATCGACGAGAATTTCGCCCATATCGAGTTTCTCGATCTTGCCAACTCCGATCTGAGGCGGCTGCATGCGGCAATCCTCGATGCAATGGCGCATGACATGGCCAATGACCGGCAGGCGGTGATTGCGACGATCGAACGCGCCGGCTGCGCCGAGATCTGGGAGCGGGCCGTCGGGTTGATCCGGCGAATGCGGCAATGGCCGGCGCTGGAGACCGCCGCCCTCGAAGATGCCCGCGATGCTTTCAGCCAGGCGCTGCACTTGCAGCGCAGCGCGCGCACCTTACATAAGGAACTGAAACAGGCGGAAGCGGCGCTCGCCACCGATCCCACAGACGAAAACTACCGGCACCTGATCGAAATTCAGGCGCAATTCCAGGATGTGCAAGCCACGGAAGCGCTGATCGAAGGGTTTGGCGTCTCCTCGGGCAGGGCAGGGCGAGCTTAGTTGGAAGCGAGTGAATTGAGAAAGCGTCGTTGCGCGTCCAAATGGCGCGTAACGGGCTAAGTCGGGTAATTGATTCGCTTTTTTCATGCGAATCATGCGAGAGGCGCTTGACCTTCTGGCAGATTGGCGGAATCAGGACGATTCGAAACGTTAACCCGAACCCGCGTCGACGGGAAATAAGCGATGTGAGGTACTGGTCACTGGACAGGCAGCCCGCCTGCCACAGATATCAGGGTTAATCTGGACTTAATGGATGTCGCCCAAAAAGGGGAAACCCGGTTTTGGGGCAACGACATACACCAAACGAAACGAGTTGATGCAGTTACTGGCCCGGTGAAGCGCGTTTCATAAGCGAGCGCATCCGATTTGACTGGTCCGACAGCTTACGCGGCTTTGAAGTTCGGCCGCTAGGAGAAGATAAAGACTATGGCGACAAAGGAAAAGGAAGAGGTCGAAACCGAACGCGAAGGCGCCACCGATGGCCCTCTGCTCGACCTTTCCGATGATGCTGTCAAGAAGATGATCAAGGCCGCCAAGAAGCGCGGCTATGTCACCATGGACGAGCTGAATTCGGTGCTGCCCTCAGAGGAAGTGACCTCCGAGCAGATCGAGGACACGATGGCGATGCTGTCCGACATGGGCATCAACGTGGTCGAGGACGACGAGCAGGGCGAGGAGCCCGAGGCCGCCGACACCGCGGCCGATGCCGAGGAAGACGCCAACGAGCTGGCTGAGCAGACCGGCACCGCGGTTGCCGCCACCACCACCAAGAAAGAACCGACCGATCGCACCGACGATCCGGTGCGCATGTATCTGCGCGAGATGGGCTCGGTGGAGCTTTTGTCGCGCGAGGGCGAAATTGCCATCGCCAAACGCATCGAGGCCGGCCGCGAGACGATGATCGCGGGTCTGTGCGAAAGCCCGCTGACCTTCCAGGCCATCATCATCTGGCGCGACGAACTCAACGAATCCAAGATCCTGCTGCGTGAGATCATCGATCTCGAAGCCACCTATGCCGGCCCCGAGGCCAAGCAGGCGCCGGTGGTCGAGCGCGTCGAGGAAGCCAAGGTCGAGGACAAGCCGCGCCGTTCGCGCGACGACGAAGACGACATCACCAATGTCGGCGCCGATACGCGTGGGCTGACGGATGACGACGACGAAGACGAGGACGAAGCGAGCCTGTCGCTGGCCGCGATGGAAGCGGAACTCCGCCCGCAGGTGATGGAGACGCTCGACGTTATCGCCGACACCTACAAAAAGCTGCGCAAGCTGCAGGACCAGCAGGTCGAGAACCGTCTGGCCGCGGCCGGCACGCTGTCGCCCAGCCAGGATCGCCGGCTGAAGGAGCTGAAGGACCAGCTGATCAAGGCGGTGAAGTCGCTGTCGCTCAACACGGCGCGCATCGAGGCGCTGGTCGAGCAGCTCTACGACATCAACAAGCGCCTGGTGCAGAACGAAGGCAAGCTGCTCAGGCTCGCCGAAAGCTACGGCGTGCGTCGCGAAGAGTTCCTGAAGGAATATCAGGGTTCCGAGCTCGACCCGAACTGGACGCGCTCGATCGGCAACCTGACCTCGCGCGGCTGGAAGGAATTCACCAAGAACGAGAAGGATGCGATCAAGGACCTGCGCGCCGAGATCCAGAACCTCGCCACCGAAACGGCGATCTCGATCCTGGAATTCCGCAAGATCGTCAACCAGGTGCAGAAGGGCGAGCGCGAAGCGGCGATCGCGAAGAAGGAAATGGTCGAGGCCAATCTGCGCCTCGTCATCTCAATCGCCAAGAAATACACCAATCGCGGCCTGCAGTTCCTCGACCTGATCCAGGAAGGCAATATCGGCCTGATGAAGGCGGTCGACAAATTCGAATACCGCCGTGGTTACAAGTTCTCGACCTACGCGACGTGGTGGATCCGGCAGGCGATCACGCGTTCGATCGCCGATCAGGCGCGCACCATCCGCATTCCGGTGCACATGATCGAAACGATCAACAAGATCGTGCGCACCTCGCGCCAGATGCTGCACGAGATCGGCCGCGAGCCGACGCCGGAAGAACTGGCCGAAAAGCTTGCCATGCCGCTCGAAAAGGTGCGCAAGGTCTTGAAGATCGCCAAGGAGCCGATCTCGCTCGAAACGCCGGTCGGCGACGAGGAGGATTCGCATCTGGGCGATTTCATCGAGGACAAGATGGCGATCCTGCCGATCGACGCGGCGATCCAGGCCAATTTGCGCGAGACCACCACGCGCGTGCTGGCCTCGCTGACGCCGCGCGAGGAGCGCGTGCTCAGAATGCGCTTCGGCATCGGCATGAACACCGACCACACGCTGGAAGAAGTCGGCCAGCAGTTCTCGGTTACCCGCGAGCGTATCCGCCAGATCGAAGCCAAGGCGCTGCGCAAGCTCAAGCACCCGAGCAGGTCGCGCAAGCTGCGCAGTTTCCTGGATAGCTGAGACTTACCGATGCAAAGAGTTCAAGGGCGCCGATGGCGCCCTTTTTTGTTTGTGGGGCGCACTCTTGCGGGCCAGGCCCTTCGGGAGGATAATTTCGCTGTCGGATGCATTTCTGGGCGATAAGCCGGATGCCCGCCCCGGCGAAGCCGCCGTGCTCCGTGGCCCCGGAGGGAGGTGTGCCATGACAAGCTACATCGTGCTGATGAACTGGACGGAGCAGGGTGCCAGAAACGTGCGCGAGTCACCGAAGCGGCTCGACGCCGCCAGGAGGCAACTGGGAGACATGGGCGGATCGTTCAAGGCGTTTTACCTGACCATGGGCGAATACGACATGGTGGCGGTGGTCGAAGCGCCCGACGACGCGGTGCTGGCGCGCTTCTCGCTGATGCTGGCGGCGGCCGGCAATGTCAGGACGCGGACGCTGAAGGCCTTTCCCGAATTGGCCTACCGCGAGATCGTCACCTCGCTCGGATAGGCCCGTAGCGGAAGGGCCGGACCGGCTGGCCCGATACATTCTCCTTCGCGAGCGACCGAGCGACGTCTTGACGGCGCCCGATCGTTCGTGGTCCTTCAAGTTTGCGCTACCAACCAAATGCCGGAACTATGCTGACCGTCTGGTACAATACGCGCTGCCCGGTCTGCGATGCCGGGATCAGCAGGCAGAAGCGGCGGCTGATCGAAGCGGTCAAGGCTGGGCGGATCGAGTTCCGAGACATCAATTTTGAACCGGCAGCGCTAGCCGGATTTGGCGCGTCGCTTGAGGATATCCGCCGCCGGCTGCACGCCACCGATGCCGAGGGCCGACTGCTGGTCGGCGCCGATGTCGCCATCGCGGTATGGAAGGTCACGCCGGGCGAGGGCTGGTTGGCGACGCTGTTCGGCAATCCGGTTGCCTTGCCGCTGACACGCTTTGCCTACGATCGCTTTGCCGATCTTCTCTATGCCTGGAACCGGCGCATGGGGCGCTGGTAGCCGAATTTATCGGTGGCCGCCGTTCGCAACGAAGCGGCCGAGACTGGAAATCGAGCCCGCTGGTCCTGCATTCAGATACATCGTAAGATATATCTTGACTCCATCGATTGGCTTGCCTAATTAAGATATATCGTAAGATACAACTCAAGGAGCAATCAATGCACAAACACAATCATTTCGGGCGCGGTCATTTCGGCGAGCGCATGTTCATGCACATGGCCGGCAAATTCGGTGGCAGAGGGGGCGGCGGCTTTGGCCCGTTCGGCCACGGTGGCCGTGGTGGCGGGCGCGGCGGTCCGGGCGACATGTTCCGCGCCGGACGCATGCTGGCCGACGGCGACCTCAAGCTGATCACGCTGTCGCTGCTGGCCGAAGCGCCGCGTCACGGCTACGACATCATCAAGGCCCTGGAAGAGCGCACCAGCGGCATCTACAGCCCGAGCCCGGGCGTGGTCTACCCGACGCTGACCTTCCTGGAAGAGGCCGGCTATGCCGCCTCCGCCGCCGACGGCAACAAGAAGGTGTTTTCGATCACCGAGGCGGGCCAGGCGCATCTCGCCGACAACCGCGAGATGATCGACGGCGTGCTCGACCATCTCGAGCGCTTCGGCCGCAAAATGGCCAAGGCGCGCGACTGGTTCGGCTGGAACGACGAGAGCGAAGAGGGCGGGCGTCGTGGCGGCCGCGGTGGCCGCGGGGATCGTTCGGAAGCGCGCGACGAATTCCGCGCAGTCCGTCACCGGCTGCGCGCGGCTCTGGGCGACTTCGTCGACGCCCCGGCCGACAAGCAGGCCGAGGCCATCGCCATCCTCGAAGCCGCCGCCGAGGCGCTGGAAGCGCTGTCGCACAAGTAAGCTCGTCCGCCGATGGGACGCCGCCCTTGCCCGCTGGGCCAAGGACCGATAGTGAAATTCATCCCGCGTCACTCTACATGGTGCGGGATGAATGCTGTTGGAGGAAGTCCGATGTCTTTTCTGAAGCGTCTTTTCGGCGGTGGCGGCGGCGGAACCCAGACGGCTGAGCCGACGAGTGCAGCGCCAGCCAAGCAGGTCGAGCACAAGGGCTTTCTGATCAGCGCCACGCCCTACAAGGCCGATGGCCAGTACCAGACCTGCGGCGTCGTCTCCAAGGAGATCGACGGCGTGGTGAAGGAACACAAATTCATCCGCGCCGACCGCTTTGCCGGGCTCGACGACGCCGTCGACATCTCGATCAAGAAGGGCATCCAACTGGTCGACGAGCAGGGCGATCGGGTTTTTGGATAGGCAGGACCGGTCGAGGCGAAAATCTTCGGCATCTCGCAATGAGCCCAACCGATCAGCGTGAAGATGCTGTCAAGCGTGTTAGGAACGCCAAACAAGGCCTGGTCTCCGCAATGCCATCAAAGCCGGCTCACTCTACAGGCCGCCTTGCTATGGCAGTAAATGCATGAGTTCGTCCGGCATTGTGGTAACCGCCGGCATTGTGGTAACCGCCGGCACTGGAGTAGCCGCCGGCGTGGGATCGGCCGGATCGGCAACATTCGTTCCACCGATGACGTAGCCCGGTTCTTCCGAATACGAGTAGACTTTCGTTATGATGCCTGATTTGAGCGCTTCAGCGTCCCAGACGTTATAAAGGCCCTGCGGCGTTGCCAGCCCCATCATGGCGAACACATCGGCGCTGTTGACGCCCATTTCGTCGAAATAGTCGGACAGCAACTGCTTCAGCGCCGGATCAGGCACCGTCGAAATCTCATCAAGGCTTCTTCTGCCGTTGTGCATTCGGGGTGTCTTCCGGCCGTTCGTTATCTGATGGACGGCGATCCGGGCATTGGCAGCTGCGGCGCGGACCTGGCCCCCAGCCAAGGCCCATGGGCAGGCCGAGAAACAGTACGCCCCACCAGAATGAACTTCCCCTTCCGACCAGCCGTTCCTGACCATCTTTTGCGGACAGCGTGGCACCAGCATCGGGCAGCCGTTCAACTGCGTCCTGCCTATCGCAGTTTCGAGGCCGGCGGCGCGGATCATGTGTCCCATTTCGAGCGCCGCATCCACGTTCCCGCCGCCAGACTGAAACACGACAGGAAGCCTTTCTCCCTTCAGTTTCCGCAGAAATTTCTCAAATTGCCTGGCGGTATCAGGTTTTATTATGCCCTCGGCAGATATCCATTGGACGCAGTTGACGTTGCAATCGCCGTTCCGAACCAGAATGAAGTTCATCGGCCATTCTTCGGGCGCTTTCTGCTTTGCGACGGCCGATGCAGTTGCAGTCAAGGCGACAAAGGCGATCAAGCAAAAGGTTACCAGCGGACCCAGGCGAGTTGTCACGATGAAAAGCCCCACTTACCGACGAATAACTACTATCGCCTTAGGTCTGTCTGATACAACCTTCTTTAACTCTCCGCTCGACGACGCCGTCGACATCTCGATCAAGGAGGGCATCCAGTTGGTCGACGAGCAGGGCGATCGGATTTTTGGGTAGGCAGGACCACCTCTCCGCTGGAGGTCGCAGATCGCGACCGCCAGCGGGTCAATTCGTCCTGGCGGGATCGATCGTCATCAGGCGTGCCCTTGCCTCGATCAGGTGCCTTTGCGCGGCTCTTATCCGGCTGCACAATGCCAGATTGAGGGCGACGCCACCTTCCTCATCCAGCAAGTCGTTCGCGCACTTCAAAGAGTGCTCAGCTCTCCTTATACGCAGTCTGGCTTTGGCCGCTTCCATGCTGTGAATTTCAATCATTGCGCCGCGTCCTTTGCGGTTCCGGTCCCTTCATGGACTAAACCGCTGATGATCGCATTGGTTCCGGCCCAGGGAATATGCCCGCGGCTTCGGCTATTTCGTTGTCGTGTTGAATTCACGGTTTGCCGTGTAATCGATCACGAAGGTGCCCTCGGGAGCGCGAACGCCCTGCTTCACATTTGATATAGTCACCGTTGTGGTAAGTCCCTTCTCGTCGGTGAGGCTCCATCTGCGCAGATCGAGAGATTTACTGTCGAACACCATGGAGATGCTCGAATTGCCGAAGGTCGATCTGTCGGCCAGCTTGACGGTAATTTGGGCGCCATCGTTCCTGACGCTTTTCACGCGATTGCCGGAGAAGTCGACCTTATTGTCGAGCAGCAGCTTAAGCGGCGTCTTCGAGAGAGCATAAAGCCGCGATGTCTTCAGCTTTCTGTTATAAACCACCAGGGATTTGCCATCTGCAATCACGCTGATTCCTGATTGGCCTGCATAGTTGAATCGGATCTTGCCGGGGCGTTGTAGAAAAAACCTGCCACGGGTCCTTTCCGCATTTGGACCCGACTGGACGAAGTCCCCGGACATGGACTTTACCGATGAGAGGTGATCGGCAATCGTCTTGGCATCAACAGGCGCGGCGGAGATCGCGGCGGTGGATGCCGCATACATCGCGGCAGCGCTGGCAACGGCGAACCAGCAACCCAGCAGTACTTTGATCCGATAGCCCATCGCTTATCCCACCTCCGGAGCAGGCGCGTGATCGAAAGAGATCACGCGCCTCCAGGTCAGTAACCCTCCGGGCATCGTGCAACGTAAACCCGGCCATACTGATCGCGATATCTGCACTGGCCGGCTTCGCTGGCGTGCCCGATGACGGCCCCGGCTATCGCGCCAACCGCACCGCCAACAACCGCCCCTTGCACAGGATCGCCGGCCACCGCGGCGCCTACCGCTGCGCCACCCAAGCCGCCGACGGCAGCGCCTTGTTCTGTACGGGAGCACGCCGAGAGCGGAATGAGCAGGCTCAAAATGAGCAGCGTCTTTTTCATTGGTTCTCTCCTGGGCTACTATTAGCCAAAGCTTAAATGCTCAAGAAAGCTTTTCGATCCATCGTGGGTTGCCTGTCCTGCAAGCGCCGGGCCGTGGCGGACCCGTGTGCCCTCCGGCTCAAACGCCTGCAATCGCCAAAAGCCAGGCCAGGATATCGAGCAGCAGAAACAGCAGCGCAATCTGCAGCGCCACCCGCAGCCGCTGGATAATTCGCCAGTTGCCGGCCATGTCCGCCTTGATGCGAAGCGCAAGCGCGCGGCGCATGGCCGACATCGTCGTCGGCCTGTCGCCGTCGACATATTGATCAAGCAACTCTTCGGGATCGAAGCGGAATGTGTATTGGTGGTAGGGCCAAAGCATGAAGACGATCAGCCCGCCAATGCCGAACAGCAGGGCCACCGCAATCCAGTCCCAAGGCCCAAGCCCGTTGGAAAGGGCCGCACCGCCAAGCAACGAGTTTGCGAAGGCGGTGGCGAAGACAAGGCTGCCGGCGCGGCTGCTCATGTTCTCCACAAGGGTTTGCTGTTGCGTGAGACCTCTCACTGCTTCCTGATAAATGAATGCAAGACGCGGATCGTCGTCGGTAACAGCGCTTGCGGCAATTCTGTTGCTTTCGCTTCCACTCGGATGTTCGACCATCAGGATGTCCTCTCTGGCGTGGACTGGATGCGCGAGCTCAGTCGAGATCGCTTGGTGCAAACGTTGGCCGTAAGCTGCCTCGCGCAAAGGGGGAACAGGTGAAACAGGGGACAGGATCCGCAGTGAACCGAACGGGCCAGGCTGATTGCGCGCCTGGCCAGCAAGGTTTGGGAAATCGACGCGGACTAAGCCGGCTGCAACTCCCTGCGCGGCAGTGGCGGGAACGCGATGGCGATGCCGACCGCCCCGAGCCCGATAAGAGCCGAGCCGATGAACAGCCAGGAATAGTTGGCGTAGGCGTCGAACACCATGCCGCCGGCAAGCGGGCCCAGCGCCATGCCGAGGCTGGACAGCATGGTGGCGGCGCCGAACACGGTGCCGAGGATGCGCTGGCCGAAATATTCGCGCGCCAGCACCGCATAGAGCGGCATGACGCCGCCATAGGTGGCACCGAAGATAACGGCCAGCATGTAGAACTGCTCAAGCCGGCTGATCGAGAGATAGGCGGCAATGACGATCGCCTGGATCGCCAGGCCCGCGATCAGCACCGGCTTGACGCCCAGCCGGTCGGCCAGCACGCCGTAGAAGAGCCGGCCGCCGAGGCCTGCCAGGCCTTCGACACTGTAGATCGAGACCGCTGCCATGGGGGCGACGCCACACAGCATGGCATAGCTGACCATATGGAAGATCGGGCCGGAATGCGCCGCACAGCAGGCAAAGAAGGTCAGCCCCAGCACGATGAACTGCGGTGAGCGCAGCGCCTTGCCGACCGTCAGGCCGGCGCCTTCGGCAACCGGCGCGGAGCCGGTATCGGCCATGACGGGCTTCGGTGGTTGGCGCACCAGCAGCACCGCCGGCAACAGCAATACCCAGGCGGTAATGCCGATGTCGAACATGGCGGTGCGCCAGTCATAGGCGGAGATCAGCCAGCGGGCGAAGGGCGAAATCGTCATCGGCGCCACGCCCATGCCGGCCGAGACCAGCGAGACGGCGAGGCTACGGTTGGTGTCGAACCAGCCTGTGGTCAGCGCGATCATCGGCGCGAAAAAGGCGCTTGCCGCGAGGCCGACCAGCACGCCATAGGTAATCTGGAAGCTCAGCAGCGAACCGGCCCGGCTGGCCAGCACCAGCGCCAGCCCGAGCAGAACCGCGCCGGTCATCACGACGATGCGGGCGCCAAAACGGTCCGATATCGCGCCCCAGGCGAAGCCGCCGAGGCCCATCACCAGGAAGTTGAGCGTCATGGCGCTCGAAATGCCGGCGCGCGACCAGTTGGTGTCGATCGCCATCGGCTCGAGAAAGATCGCCAGCGAAAACATCGTCCCGATGGCGACACAGGACATCAGCGCGCCAGCCGCGACGATGACCCAACGATAGGAAAAGCTCATTCAAATCTCCCATGCCAGAGGGCAGCGCTCAGCGCTGCTTGCATCCGAAGGACGCCGGCAGCGAGGCTGATCCTACAATCCGGTTGCATTTTTTATCCAGTCTGGCCCGACGCCGTTTTCAGCAGATCAGATCGGCAGTTCCGACGTGTATTTGATCGTCTGGCTGGGGACGTCGGTCTTGACGTTCTGCACGCCCTTGATGCGGCTCAGATGCTCCGACTGGAAGCGGCGGTAGTCGTCGATGCCGGCCGCCACCACGCGCACCATGGCGTCGCAATCGCCGAGCATCAGGTAGCACTCCATCACCTGCGGCAGCTTGGCGACTTCGGTGGCGAAATGCTCGATCGTGTCCTCGTCCTGCGTCTTCAGCCAGATGCGGGTGAAGAAGGTCAGACCCTTGCCGATGCTGGCCGGGTTGAGCACGGCGACGTAGCGGTCGATGACACCGGCTTCCTCCAGCAGCTTCACGCGACGCAGGCAAGGCGATGGCGACAGCCCGACCTCATTGGCCAGATCATTGTTGGCCATGCGGCCGTCGCGCTGCAGCGCCCGCAGAATCCGCTTGTCGATCTCATCCAGCTTCATGGCTACAGATTCCATCTATTCGAAAATTTGTAACATAAAATGCCAGAATTCGGCGAAATACAACAATCTCCGCAACCAAATTGCGGACCGATTTCGGTATGTTTGCTGCCGACATCAGTTGATTTCAAACGCAGGGAAGCGGCGGCCGCGAGGTCAGCCGATGAAGACACATGAGCATTTCACAGGCAGTCGAGACGGTGGCAGATGGTTCGAAATCCGAATTCCGCCGTGGCGTGGCGTCCTGCGCGCCGGTGCTGTTCGGCACCATCCCCTATGCGCTGGTGCTTGGCGCCCAGGCCACGCAGAAAGGCTTGAGCACGGTCGAACTGTCTGCCATGACAGGGCTGAACTTCGCCGGCGGTTCGGAGTTCGCGGCGATCCAGTTGTGGACGTCGCCGCCGCACATCGTGCTCATCGTCGCCATCACCTTCCTGGTCAACAGCCGTCACCTGCTGATGGGGGCGGCACTGGCGCCGTTCCTGCGCGACCTGCCACGGCGCAAGGTGTTTCCGGCGCTTTTCCTTATGTGCGATGAAAGCTGGGCGCTGGGCTTGGCCGATGCCAAACTGCGTGCTGCAGCCGGCATCACGCCGGCCTTCAGCCCGCGCTACTATATGGGCGCGGCGCTGGCGATGTATCTCACCTGGGTGGCCTTCACCACGCTGGGTGCCTTGCTCGGTCCGATGCTTGGCCATGTCGAGACCTATGGTTTTGACATGGCGTTCCCGGCTGTCTTCCTGGTGCTGATGCGCGGCATGTGGACGGGTATGGCGGCGGCGCGGCCCTGGCTGGTCAGCCTGGTCGTTGCAGCACTGGTCTATCTCTTCGTTCCCGGTGCCTGGTATGTCGCCGCCGGCGCCATGTCGGGTCTGGTCGCGGCCTGGCTGATGGCGGGTGATGCATGATCGATGCAACGACCCCTTTCACCATCGTGCTGATGGCCGGCGTCACTTACCTGACGCGCATCGGCGGCTATGTCGTCCTGCGCAACCGCACGCTGGGCGCCCGTGCCACGGCTGTGATGGAAGCTGCGCCCGGCTGCGTGCTGATCTCTGTCATCGCACCGGCCTTCGTATCGAAGTCCCCGGCGGATCTTCTGGCGCTGGCTGTTACTCTGGCAGCCGCCACGCGGTTTTCCATGCTGCCGACCGTGCTGATCGGGGTCGCTTCGGCGGGGTTGCTCAGGCATTTCATTGGGTAGTCTAGACTACAGCCTTGGATCTATTGGCTCGCTCTCCAGCGCCAGGACGCCGAAAACACACTCGTGGACACGCCGTAGGGGCTGCCTGGCGACAAACCGCTTCAGCGCCTCGTGACCGAGCGCGAACTCCCGGAGCGCCAGACTACGCTTGCCACCTAAGCCTCGTTCCCGCAGGCGCACGAGATTGTCCGGTGCGTCGTATTCAGGGCCATATATGATGCGCAGATACTCCCGGCCGCGCACCTTCAGCGCCGGCTGGATAACCCCCTTCTTGTTCCGGCTGACGAAGTCGCGCGGCTTCACCACCATGCCTTCGCCGCCCGAGCCGGTCAGCGTCTCCCACCAGGCAACAGCCTCGGCACAAGCGCCGGCGTCGGCCAGATCTACCACCCGCCATTGTGTTCGCGTTACCACGCCGGCAGCCAGGCGCTCTGCAAGTGTCATGTGCCAAACGTGGTCATGATCGAACCAGACACGTCCCTCGCTGGCGAGCAGGTGGAATGGTGCGACCTTCAGGTCCTCGATGCCCGAGACAGGCCACACGTAAGGCGCCCAAGCGGTAGCGTATCTGGCCGCGCGCGCGGCCCGGTCCTCAAGGCGAGCGTCCAGCGAGGCCGCATCGATGCCACGCGCCATCGCACGGGCCAGCGCCTCGCGACTGGCTTGGAGGCCTGCGGCCGCAGACGTCGCTACTGGTGCATACTGGCTTTCAATCAGGCTGCTGGCCTTGGCCGACCAGGGCATGATCTCGGCGTCCAGCAGCAGCCAATCGCTGTTCAATTCCTTCCATAGGTCCACAGCCTCGACTCTGGCGCGGAGGCGGGCGAGCAGGCCCTCCGTCATGCCAGTGCCGTTGAAAAAGGAGCGTCCGGTCCGGGTCCAGATCGCGCCGGTCTCGTCGCCAGGGACCCCGAACCGGTCGCGCGCCGCCTGTGCGTCTCGGCACAGCGCGATGACTGCCCGCGAACCCATGTGCTTCTCCTCGCAAACGATTTGGGTGACGCCACGCTCGCGGAAATGGGCGAAGGCCTCCTCGGGGCGCTCCAGCCAGCCGCTTTGGCTGCTGGTCTCCGATGGCGACATCGTCGGTGGCAGATACATCAACCACTGCGGCGACAATGCGAAACGGCTCATCACCTCAAGTGCTGCCGACGCGTTCTCCTCGGCCACAACGACCCGGCCCCTCAGTTCGGTCTCGATCCAACGTCGACCAGAGACATCCTCATAGTCGAGCACCCCGTCGGCGTCGGCCTGTGCCGATCTGCCCAGACCGGAGGATCCACCTAGTGGGCGCACCGGTTCGGACCAAGTCTGGATTGCCGGCACCTCGACCAGTTCGCGTTCCGGCCAGCGCAAGGCCGTCAGTTTGCCGCCGAACACGCAACCGGTGTCGATACACAGCGTGTTGTTGACCCATTCGGCCGACAGCACCGGCGTGTGCCCGTAGACCACGGCGGTCTTGCCGCGATAGGCGGCAGTCCAATCGGCACGGACGGGCAGGCCGAATTCGTCGATTTCGCCAGTGGTTTCGCCATAGAGGGCGAACTCGCGCACAGCGCCGGAGCCACGTCCGATCATCTCTTCCTTGAGGCCGGCATGGGCGACGGCGAGGCGTCCGTCATCCAGCCAGACGTGGCTGCGCAGGCTGTCGAGGAAGGCCGGCAAAGCCTCTCGCAGGCCGCGATCCTGAGCGTCCAGCTGATCGATGGTTTGTTGCAGGCCGTGGGCAATCGTCACCTTGCGGCCCTCCAGCCAGCGGCTGAGCTTGCGTTCGTGATTGCCCTGGACACAGTAGGCGGCTCCGGCCGCGACCATGCTCATGGCGATGCGCAAGGTGTCGGGCACGTTGGGACCGCGATCGACGAGGTCGCCGACAAAGACGATCTTGCGGCCTTCCGGCGGTGTCACAGCGACGATTCGTTCGCCATGATCCTCGGACCAGGCGACGCTGTAACCGAGTTGAGCGAGCAAGGCCTGAAGTTCATCGGCGCAGCCGTGGATGTCGCCTATGATATCGAACGGACCGTGGTGGTCGCGCTTGTCGGTCCACAATGGCTGGCGCGTGACCCTGGCGGTGTCGATACTGGCCTCGCTGGTAAGCTTCCAGACCTGGCGGAAACCTTCGCGTTGCAGCCCGCCGAGGCCCTTGCGAATTTCGGTGGTCATGCGCTGGACCACGCCGGCGCCGAACGGCCGGTCGGGTCGCAACGCGTTGCGAGCGACGCAGACGTCGACACCTGGATCGATGACCACGGCGACCGGCAAGGTGTGCCACTTGCGCGCAAGTTCGATCCAGGCCTTGCGGTCAGCGGCTCGCACGTTGGTGGCATCGATGACGGCCAGCTTGCGATACTTGAGCCGTTTGCTGGCAATCTCGCGCGCCAAATCGAAGGCATCTGCCGAGACATCCTGATCAGTCTCGTTGTCGCTGACTAGCGCGCGGCAGCGATCCGAGGAGATGATTTCTGTCGGCAGGAAGTGCCTGGCGGCGAAGGTCGACTTGCCTGATCCCGTCGATCCGATCAGCACGACCAGGGCGAAGTCAGGGATGGCGAGATCGGTCTTGTCGGGCTCTCTCATCGGGTGAACACCGCCATCTGTGTCGGCGCCCCCAGGACTGGGTGCACGGCTCCGATGTCGCTGAATGCGGCGCTGTAGCCATAGGCCTTGCCGATCCGGGCCGCCCAGGCTTCAAACCGAACGCGGCTCCATTCGAAACGGTGATCCGGATGGCGAAAGGCGCCGGGAGCCAGATTGGGAAACAAGGCGTTATAATCGGCGTTGGGCGTGGTCACGATCACGGTTTTGGGCGCCGTCTCGCCGAAGACAACACGTTCGATTAGGGGCAATCTGTCTTCGTCGAGATGCTCGATGACCTCCACCAACACGGCAACATCAGCTTCTGCCCAGCGGCTGTCGCGATATGTCAGCGATCCATGCATCAGCGTGACACGGCCTTCGGGCGGTCCGCCGAACTCGTTCAGCTTGAGACGCTTGGCAGCCCGTTCCAGCTCACGAACGGCAGGGTCGAGTCCGAACATCTTGTGGACCCATCGTTCGCGCACGAGCCGATAGAGAAGCTTGCCTTCGCCGCATCCCAGATCTGCAATACTGGTCGCGCCGGTCGCGCGGATGGCTCGGACCACTGCGTCCATGCGCAGGTCATTCAGTCGGATGGGCGCCTCGAGCGCTTCCTCGGGCGCAATCCGGGCTTCGGGAGGCAGGGCCTCACCAGCCGTCTCGGGAGCCAGTCGCTCTAGGGCGATGCGGGCCAACGCACCCCGGTTGCGCAGATAACGGCGCACGATTAGGTCTTTGGCTGGGTGGTTTTCCAGCCAGCCTTCGCCTTTGGACAGCAGCTTGTCGATCTCGGCCTCGCCAACCCAGTAGTGCTTGGCGTCGTCCATCACCGGGATCAGGACATAGAGGTGATTGAGCAGGCTGCTTAGCCGGCCGGTGCCGGTCAGCCTAAGATGACCGTATCGGGGGCCGCCTGTGTTGGATCCAATAGTTTCGATCGGCGTCAGGTCAACGGACCATCCCAAGGGTTCGAACAGACCCCGCACGAGAGCCTCGCCGCCGCGCATCGGCAGCGGGGTCACCACGGTTTCGAGCGGCAGGTCGCTGTCGGCCAGTTGCTGGCGTTCCTTTGATATGCCGGTCATCGCGGTTCGCAGCGCCTTATTCAATGCCACTGACAGGAAGGACGATGCCGCATACGGGCGGTCGTTCACATACTGGTCCAACAAGCCTTCTGCCTGCCCCTTGCCTCGCACTAGCCCTATAGGTTCGACGTCTAGCAGAAGTACGGCCTCGCAACGCTCGTCGGTCGCTTCCGGATAGAACAGCCAAGCCTTGCCGAAGGATAGGTCAGTCTCGTGCAGACGTTCGGGGTGCTTGTGCAGCAAGAAGCCGAGATCTGTGGCCGGACGTTGCGTTGTAGCGACGGAAAGGAACATCGGCGACCGATAACGCAGAACAGCAGAATAACCAATGGCGTTGCGCTGCAATTTATCCAACGCAATACATCCATTTTCCACACGTAACTTTGTCGCGCCGCCAAGAAAAAGGCAGGCGCGTACGCGCCTGCCTTTTTCAATTTCGGGTGGGTGGCCGCAGCGCCTTATGCGGCAGCCGCGACGTCCCGGCTGGCGGCCACAACGGCGTCGACCTTGGCGGTCGCCTTGGCGAGCGCTGCTGTCACCGCGTCAGGACCCATGCCAACGCCTTCGATGCGGATGACATCGACATCGGTCATGCCGAGGAAGCCGAGCACGCCACGCAGGTAGGGAATGGCGTGATCGAACTGCACGGCCGCACCTTCCGAATAGATGCCGCCGGAAGCCAGCACGATATAGACCTTCTTGCCGGTGACCAGACCCTTGGGGCCGTTCTCGCCATAGGCAAAGCTCTTGCCGGAGCGGGAGATGTGGTCGACCCATGACTTCAGGGTCGAGGAGATGTTGAAGTTGATGAAGCCGGTGGCCAGTATCACCGTGTCGGCGGCGAACAGCTCGTCGAGCACGACATCGGAGACGCCGACGACTTCAGCCTGGCGCGGGGTGCGCGCTTCGGCCGGGGTATAGATGCCCGTCGCATAGTCGGCATCGATGTGCGGCAACGGATTGGCGACGAGGTCGCGCACGACGAGCGTGTTCGACGGATCGGCGGCGACGAGCTTTTCGGCGAATTCGGTGGCGATGCGGGTCGAATGCGAGGCAGCGCCGCGCGGGCTCGAAGTGACAAGAAGAATGGACATTTTGGGCTCTCTCCAGCGGTTGGAATGATTTGTCCCGCCAGATATGGGGCTTTCGATCCATTCAATAAACTGGTATATTTTCTATACGATCCATCCATAAATTGGATATAACGATGCAACCCAACCCGACGCTCGATCAACTTCAGATCTTTGTGACAGTCGCCGAAGCCGGCAGCTTCTCGGCCGCCGGCCGCAAGCTCAACCGGGCACAGTCCGTCATCAGCTACGGCATCGCCAATCTCGAGGCGCAGCTTGGGCTGAAACTGTTCGAGCGCGAGGGCACGCGCGAGCCGCAATTGACGGAGATCGGCCGGGCGATGCTGGAGGACGCACGGCGCATGATCGGCGTGCTGCAGCGCATCCGCTCGCGCGTCGACGGCCACCACCAGGGGCTCGAGGCCGAGGTCGCGCTGTCGGTCGACGCGACGCTGCCGTCACCGGTGCTGGTTCGGGTGCTGAAGGCATTCGAGGCGCAGTTTCCGACCGTGATGCTGCGGCTGCACATCGGCACGCTCGGCCTGATTCCCGACCATGTCGTCAGCGGGCAGGCCGACCTTGGCATTGGCGGCCTGCTGGGCGATGTCGACGTGAACCTTGTGCGCATCGGCTTCATGTCGATCGTGCTGGCCGCCGCGCCCACCCACCCGCTGGCCTTGCTGCCGAAACCGGTGGCGATCGAGGATGCACGCGAACACACCCAACTTGTCGTCACCGACCAGTCGGAGCGCACCAAGGGGCGCGACTTCGGCGTCTATGCCTACCGTACCTGGCGGCTGACGGATGTGCGCACCAAGCATATGCTGATGCGCGAGGGGCTGGGCTGGGGCGGGCTGCCGCGCTGGCTGATATCAGACGACCTGGCGAGCGGCCGGCTGGTCGAGATCGACCTCGAATCCTTCAGGGAGGTGAGTTCGCCGCTGTTTGCCATGCATCGCAGCGATCGCAGCCCGAAGCCGGCGGCGGCCTGGCTGATCGACCAGTTCAAGCGCCAGCTCGGCTGCTTCAACGAGTTCGAGCCGGGCGAGGTGCCGGATGAGGAGCACGAGACAGCCCATCGATCAGCGCCATGAGCACGGCGCGGTAATCTTGCGCTGAGGCGCCGGCCTCGATGGCCAGGGCGGCACGGTCGAAGGCGGAGCCGAGCAGTGCGGTCAGCGCGTCGGCCGGCAATCTCGTCATCGTCTGCGCCCGCATCGCCGCGACCAGCCCTTCGCGCAGAGAGCGGTTGCCGTGGCGATTGTCGATCGCGTCCATGGCGGCGCGGCCAAGCACGGCCGGGCCGTCGAGCAGCAGCAGCCGCGTGCGTCCGGGCGCGCGCATGGCGGCGAGATAGGCGTCGGAGCCGGCAATCAGCGCGTCATGGGCAAACAGCGATGGCGGCGAGGCGCGCTCGATCTCCTCGGCGACCGCTGCCGCCTCCTGCTCGACCACGGCAGCAAACAGTGCCTGCTTGTCAGCAAAATGATGGTAGAGCGCGCCGCGCGTCACGCCGGCGGCGGCGACGATCTCCGGCGTGCCGGTCTCGGAATAGGATTTCTCCGTGAACAGCTTTCGCGCCGCGGCAATCAGGTGGGCGCGCGTCGCTTCGGTGCGGTCGCGGTTGGAACGACGCGCGAAATCGTGTTGCATACATGCAGCCTGTATGTTAATTCGGTTTACATGCAGATTGTATGTTAATTGACGGGAGAAGGAAAGATGAAGACCACGAGCTATTACCCGGTGCTGATGACCGGCGACGTCGCCGGCACGGCGGCCTTTTATGTGAAGCATTTCCGCTTCCAGCCCCTGTTCGAAAGCGACTGGTATGTGCATCTGCAATCGGGGGAGGACAGAAGAGTCAATCTCGGCATCGTCCAGGGCGACCATGAGACCATCCCGGAAGAGGGGCGGGGCCGCGCTTCGGGCCTGCTGATCAATTTCGAGGTTCGCGACCCGGACGCTGTCTATGAGCGCGTCGTCGCCGCCGGCCTGCCGATCCTGCGCTCGCTGCGCGACGAGCCCTTCGGCCAGCGCCATTTCATCACCAAGGACCCCAATGGCGTGCTGATCGACGTCATCAAGCCGATCCCGCCGAGCGAGGCGTTTCTGGCGCAGTATGCGGAAGGGGTGGCGGGAGCCTGAGCGCCCGCCTCAACTGGCCCTTGCCACCGGCGTCACCGTCACCTGGCTGACACCGGTGCGGCGCACGACGGTGCACAGCGTCTCGCGGCCAATGCGTTCGGCGTCGAGCATGCGCACCAGGTCGTCGACGCCGGTGACAGGACGGCCGTCGATGGCGGCGATGATGTCGCCTTCTTTCAGGCCGGCCTTGGCCGCCGGGCCGTCCTTCTCGACGCTGCGCAGGCGAACCGCCGTGCTGGTCGAGACTTGCGACAACAGGGCGGCGCGGCGCGGCAAACTGGCAGTGTCGGCCGAGACGCCGATGAAGGCGCGGCGGACACGGCCGAAGCGGATGATCTCCGAAATGACGAAATTGGCGGTATTGGAGGCGACCGCGAAGGCGATGCCCTGCGCGCCATGGATCATGGCGGTGTTGACGCCGATCACCTCGCCGGCCGACGAAACCAGCGGCCCGCCGGAATTGCCGGGGTTGAGCGCTGCGTCGGTCTGGATGACGTCGTCAATCAGCCGGCCGGTCGAGGCGCGCATGGAGCGGCCGAGCGCCGAGACGACGCCGGAGGTGACGGTCCATTCAAAGCCGAGCGGATTGCCGATGGCGATGGCGATCTGGCCGCGCCGCAGCCGCTTGGAATCGGCGAGCGGTGCGACATCGGCAAAGCTGCCGTCGGCGCGCACCAGCGCGATGTCGGTGTCGGGATCGCGGCCGAGCACGCGGCCTTCGCGGGAGGCGCCGTCCGGCATCGAGACGCGCACTGTCCTGGCATCGCCGACGACGTGGAAATTGGTGACGACCAGTCCGTCCGGCGCGATGACGAAGCCGGAGCCGTGGCCGCCCTGGCCGCCGACGCGTTCGATGCGGCAGACGGCCGGGCCGATGCGGTCGACGGCGTCCGCAACGGTCGTCGAATATGCGTCGAGCAATGTATCGTCAGGTTCGAATTTGGCTGCGGCGAGGGCCATGGAAGGGCTCCGTATTTTCGGGCGAAAGGATGATTTTTTTCCTGTGCGCGTCGTTGTCCCAAAACCGCTGAGCACTTTTGGGCGACACGCACTATATGTGCGGAGCGGCTGGAACCGCCGCGACCTGACCAGATGGCCAGTCAAACCGGCAACTAGCCTTCAGGCGAGTACCTCTGAACGCGCTGTCGAGCGATATCTGGGGCATGGATGAACCCAGGAGACCAATATGAGCGATTTCAATCTGAGTGCGTTTTCGCAAGCCATCGCCGATCTCGCCGCCCAGGCGGCACCGGCAACGGCTGGCTGCGCCACGCATCATCACCGCACGGCAAGCGCCTTCCACTGGCGTGACGGTTATTTCGTCACCGCCGAGGAGGCTGTCGAGGCCGGCGAGGAGATCGAACTGACGCTGGCCTCGGGTGAGGCGGTGAAGGCAGAACTGGTCGGCCGCGATCCGTCGACTGGCGTTGCCCTGCTGAAGCCGGCTACGGCCATCAACGCCGTGCCGTTGGCCAGGGCTGACGCGGTGCGGCCAGGCAACATTGCCATCGCCATCGGCAATAGCAACGGGTCGGCTCTGGCCGTTTCGGGCTCGGTCGGCGAAGTCGGTCCGGCCTGGCGCTCGATGCGCGGCGGCACCATCGACCGGCGCATCAATCTGGCCGTCGGTGCCGGCGGCCGTTTCGAGGGCGGCCCGGTTCTCGACGCCAAGGGTGCGCTGATCGGCATGCTGCTGTTCGGGCCGCGCCACCGGGCGCTGGTCATGCCTTACGAGACGATCGAGCGGGCGGTTGCGACGCTGCGCGAAAAGGGCCATGTCGCGCGCGGTTATCTCGGCGCCGGCCTGCATCCGGTACGCGACCGCGACGCGCATGGCGCGATGGTGATGAGCCTCGATGACGATGGTCCCGCCAAGGCCGCCAGTCTCTCTCTCGGCGATATCATCGTGGCGTGGAACGGTGAGGCGGTGCATGGCCCGCGCGACCTGATCCGCAGGCTCGGACCAGACAGTGCGGGCGCTTCGGTGACGCTCGGCGTGGTGCGCGGCGGCGAACAGCGCGATGTCGGGCTGACCATCGGCGAAAAGCCGCTGAGCTGAGGGCATCCATGGACACGCTCACCAGCGACCGGATCATGCATGACGGTGCCGTCTCGCGGCGGCTGGTGGTGCTGATTGCGCTTGGCGATGCGTCGCGCGCCGAGCGCCTGGCGGCCTCGCTGGCCGCGAGCGATGACCTGCTGCCGGTGGTGGCCGGCAGGGCTGACGTCGCCATCGTTGACGACAGCAGCGGCGGTGCTGTGCCGGCCGCCATTCCCCGGGTTCTTCTATCGGGAGGCGCCAATGGCGAACGGCCCGCGGGCGAGGTGTTGGCCGTCCTCGAAACGGGCGCGGACGATTTGTTGATCGCTGCGGCGGCGCGGCTGGCGGCGGCCGGCTATCGGGTATCGGGCGAGCGCAGAACCGGACGCCATGAGGATTTCCATACTGGCGATGGCGAGCCGTTCGAAGATGAAGCCTCCGACGAGCATGCCGTCCGTCCTTCGCTGTCGCCGCGCGAGGCGGAAGTGCTGGCGCTGCTGGCCGAGGGCGCACCCAACAAGGTGATCGCGCGGCGGCTGAACATTTCCGTGCACACTGCGAAGTTCCATGTCGCCGCAATCCTGATCAAGCTCGGTGCCGCCAACCGCACCGACGCGATTGCCACTGCGATGCGGCAGGGCCTGGTGCTGGTTTAGTCATAAACCCTACGCTGCGTAACGCGGTGTCCGGCGTGTCGGGTCTTGCGCTGTGGTCGCCCGCCGCGCAAAGCTTCGCGCCTGACGTGTTGCAAGGGAGGCGCAAGGAAATGTCGCTCAAGGGAAAGACGCTGTTCATCTCCGGCGGATCGCGCGGCATCGGGCTGGCGATCGCGCTGCGCGCGGCGCGCGACGGCGCCAATGTGACGATCGCGGCCAAAACCGCCGAACCGCATCCGAAGCTGCCCGGCACAATCTATAACGCGGCAGAAGAGATCGAGCAGGCCGGCGGCAAGGCGCTGCCCGTGCTGTGCGACATCCGTGAAGAGGCACAGGTGGCCGAGGCGGTCGCCAGGACCGTGGAAAAGTTCGGTGGCATCGATATCTGCGTCAACAATGCCAGCGCCATCCAGCTCACCGGCACGCTGGAAACCGACATGAAGCGCTACGACCTGATGCATCAGATCAACACGCGCGGCACCTTCCTGGTGTCCAAAATGTGCATTCCGCACCTGAAGTTGGCCAGCAATCCTCACATCCTGAATCTGGCACCGCCGCTCGACATGAAGGCCAAGTGGTTCAAGAACCATGTCGCCTACACGATGGCCAAGTTCGGCATGTCGATGTGCACGCTGGGCATGAGCGCCGAGTTCGCCAAGGACGGCATCGCCGTCAATTCACTGTGGCCGATTTCGACCATCGACACGGCAGCCGTGCGCAATCTGCTGGGCGGCGCGACGGTGGCGGCAATGAGCCGTTTGCCCGACATCATGGCCGATGCTGCGCATGCCATCTTCATGCGGCCAGCGCGCGAAGCGACCGGCAACTTCTACATCGACGAAGAGGTGCTGCGCGCCGAGGGCGTCAGCGATTTCTCGATCTATGCGCCTGATGCGACCGGGCCGCTGGCCGGCGACTTTTTTGTCCCCGACGAGGTGTTTGCCCGCACGGACAGCAAGATCAGGAATATTTACTAGAGCTGTTCGTTTTGACGCGACGGGCGTCGAGCCAAGACCTTCGCCACCAGCAGAGTCGTGGGAAAGCCCTGCTCGAACAAGGCGGCAGGGCATCGTTCCTGCGGGATTGATTCAACGTCCGGCAGGCGCAGGCTCACGCCTCGTCCTTCTTGCCTTTGCTCAGGCCCATCAGCCGGTCGATATAGGCGAGCATGAGCGCCGAGACGACGAAGGCGAGATGGATGATGGTCAGCCACATCAACTGGTCGGTCGTGTAGGACGATGAGTTCAAGAACACCTGCAAGAGGTGGATCGACGAGATGGCGACGATGGTCGAGGCAACCTTGACCTTCAGCGAACCGACATCGATGGTGCCCAGCCAGTGCACACCGCCGTCCTGGTCGTCGAAGCGGCTGACGAAATTCTCGTAGCCCGAGATGATGACCATCACCACCAGCGAGGCAACCAGCGCGGCATCGATCAGGCCGAGCATCTTCAGGATGGTGTCGGTGTCACCGAGCGTGAACGCCAGGCTAATGAACTCATAGAGCTTCTTGCCGAAGGACAGCGCATAGACGGCCAATGCCAGGGCCAGGCCTATATAGAAAACGACGAGCAGCCAGCGTGAAGCGAGAATGATCGATTCGATGGCGAGTTCGAGACGCTTCATGGGATGATTCCGGCGGGTTGATCTCTCAGCAATGGCCGTATTCGACGAGGCCGCCACCGTTTGCAAGACAAAAAACCCCGCCGAACAAGGTCCGGCGGGGCTCAATGCGTCCCGCTGGAGTCGGGACGGGGCAGGGAACGCCCAGCACCGAATCTGGGGTGGCTGCGCTCGCGATTCAATGAGCCGTGTCTAACGCCCGTACAATTCTTGTTGAACCCCGCACATCCATCCACCCCCGGCTGTGCCGGGGGTGGATGCTTCTCTTGCCGATTCCACAAACCGGGTCATGATTTTGAAATCATGACCTAATTGTTGCTGGCGACCGGTGCCACCAGCGAGGTGATGCGGCGGATGGCGACGCGGCGGTTCTCGCGGTTGGGCGCCGCCGTGTTGACCTTCAGATACTCCTCGCCATAGCCCTGTGTCGTCAGGTTTTCCGGCGGGATGCCGAAGGCATTGGTCAGAGCCTCCGCCACCGCTTCCGCACGGCGATCGGAAAGAGCGAGGTTAGCCTCCGGTGTGCCGACCGCGTCGGTGTGACCTTCGATCAGGAAGGTCTCGGCCGGGTTCTTCTTCAACAGCTTCTCCATGGCCGTCGCTACGCCCTCGAGCTTCTGCACCTCGGTGTCGGAGATGGAGGCCGAACCGAATTCGAAGTTGAGCGTGTCGAGATCGACGCGACGTGCGATGTCGCGCACGCGGGCCGAACGCTTGACCTCGTCGATCGAATAGAGGCGCTGGACCTTCTCGACCGGGGGCTGTTCGAGGAACTCGTAGTAGTCATCGGGGCTCTCGACGTCCTCGGAATCGAGAATGTATTCCCGGCGCGGGATGGTCAGCCGCATCGGCGGCAGGTCGTCGCCGGGATCACGCCAGTCGCTGTCATCTTGATAGTGCCGCTCGTCGACATAGCTCAGCACATATTCGCGTCCATCCGGCGCGATGCGCGAACGCTGGATAACGTCGCCATAGCGGTTGCGGATGGTGACGATCCGGACACCGTTGTCACGCTCGACGATTTCCCGGGTGCGATCGCCCGACAGATCCTCATAGTAGACTTCTTTGGCACCGCGGGTGACGCGCGGGGCGTCATTGCTCTGGACAAATGTCTGGTTGTTGAACTGCAGGATGACGCGATCGCCGAGTTTCCTGACGACGTCGACGCCTTTCGGACGCCGACGATCGCGGGCGATCTCATCGGGCGCACGCTCTACGCGCGTGCCCTTCTCCTCGGTCACCGGGACGATCTTCTCGGGCTTGATCTCCTGCTGTGCGGCCCTGTCGTCGGTGGGCGGCGGACCCTGGTCGACGGGAGCAGCCACCGGCTTGCGGCCCTGATCGCCACCTTGCTGGGCATTTTGCCCGCCATTCTGCTGCTCGCCATCCTGCGGGACGATCTTGTCGCCCTGCTTGCGTCCGCCTCTGCGCTCGGCGTCCTTCTGGCTGTCCAGGATGGGGGCGGCGTTTGGATCAGCCGGTGCTTCGCCCTGCACCGGGTTTTCGCCCTGTGCCGGTGCTGCCGTCTGACCATTGGCCGGTTGTTCGCCGGTGGCGGGTTGTTCGGCCGTCGCCGGCTGCTCGCCAACAGGTTTCCTGCCGTGCTTCTTCGTCGTGTCCTGGGGCTGCTCGCCTTGGGCCGCCGGCTGCTCGCCGGCAGGGGCCGTCGCCTCTCCAGCGGGAGCTTCCTTCGGCGCCGGGGCGACTTCAGGTTGGGCTTGCTGATCCTGCCTGTTCTTCTTGCGCGGCTGGGCCTGTTCGCCGGGCTGATTGTCGTTGGCCGGCGCGACCTGTTCGGCCGGCGTCTGCTCGGTCTGCTGCTGCTGATCACGCTTCTTCCTGCGCGGCTGCTGTTCCCCTGCGGGTGCTGCCTGTTCGGCCGGCGCCTGCTCGGTCTGCTGCTGCTGGTCACGCTTCTTTCTGCGCGGCTGCTGTTCCCCTGCGGGTGCTGCCTGTTCGGCCGGCGCCTGCTCGGTCTGCTGCTGCTGGTCACGCTTCTTTCTGCGCGGCTGCTGTTCCTCTGCGGGTGCTGCCTGTTCGGCCGGCGCCTGCTCGGTCTGCTGCTGCTGATCACGCTTCTTCCTGCGCGGCTGCTGTTCCTCTGCGGGTGCTGCCTGTTCGGCCGGCGCCTGCTCGGCCTGCTGCTGCTGATCACGCTTCTTCCTGCGCGGCTGCTGTTCCTCGGCGGGAGCGGCCTGTTCGGCGGGCGCCTGCTCGGCCTGCTGCTGCTGGTCGCGCTTCTTCCGGCGTGGCTGCTGCTCCTCGGCGGGCTGCTCGCTCTGGGCAGGCGCGGCCTGCTGTTCAGGCTCGGCCTTCTTGCGCTCGTGTTTCTGTTCGGGTTCCGCCTGCTGCTTCTGCGCGCAGGCCTCGGCCGATTCGCCCTCGGCGCATGCTGCTTGCGCCAGGATGAATGGGGTTGCCGTGCGCTGGGCAAGACCGGACGCGACACTTCCCTGAAGCGGGAACGCGCCCAACGGCGCGGATGCCATCAACAGGCCAAGTGCGGTGCCTGCCAGAATCCGTGGTTGGCGTTTCATCGAAATTCTCCTTGTGGGGTCCCATCCTTGCCGAAACCGATCTTGTGCCGATTGGTTCCAGTCTGGCACGGATAGAGGCCGTACGGGGCGATTGACCGACCTTTTGAAGGCAACTTCATGTCATTCACCTGGCGATAGCCGCAATTGCGACCATTGCCGCGCTTGACCTTGCCCGCGGCTGGGGCCACATCCGGGAAATGGAAACGCCATTCTGGAAAACCAAGGCGCTGGAGGCGATGAGCCCGGCCGAGTGGGAATCGCTGTGCGACGGCTGCGGTAAATGCTGCCTGTCAAAGCTTGAGGACGAGGACACCGGCGAGATCTACTGGACCAGCGTCGGCTGTCGGCTGTTCGACGCCGAGACCTGCCGCTGTTCGGACTACGCCAACCGGCTGGCGCGCGTTCCCGACTGCGTCGGGCTGACGCCGCAGAATGTGCGAACCATCAGTTGGCTGCCCAGTACCTGTGCCTATCGGCTGGTTGCCGAGGGCCGCGACCTCTACTGGTGGCACCGGCTGGTGTCTGGCAGCGCCGAGACCGTGCATGAAGCCGGCATCTCGATGCGCGGCCGGGTCAAGGCGAGTGAAACCGATCTTGCCGAGCCGGAAGACTATTTTGACTATGTGCTGGACGAGGAGCCGTAGGACCAGCCGCGGCGAGCAACAGCCCTACGTTCGAAGGCATTTGGCCAATCCGCGGGGGGTCGGAATCGGGCGCCGAGTCAGGCATTCCGGCCTTCACCAAGGGCTGGGGAGGATGGCGAATGGCCGGAACTTCCTTCTTCCCGCCATATGAACCGGAGATGAACGGCAGGTTCGTAAAGAGTTCAGACAGGCAAGCGCATTCTCCCCCCATCGGTTCACGAGGACGGGCGAAGGCCCGCAAAAAGGAGAGACGACGATGTTCAACACGATCAAGACGGCAGCCCTTTCGGCCCTGGTCGGTCTCGGCACGCTGGCGGCCGTTCCCGCCCACGCCGACAGCCTCTATCTCGGCTTCGGCAACAACAACGACCCGCGTTTCGGCGTCTATACCGGTGACGACGGTTATCGCCATCGCCGTGATGAACGCCGCGGCGACTGGCGCCGTGGCTGCTCGCCGGACCGCGCCCTCGACAAGGCCGAACGCATGGGTCTCCACCGTGTCCGCATCGTCGACGTCAACCGTCGTACGGTGAAGGTGGCGGGCCGCCAGGACGGCGACCGTGTCGTGGTGGTGTTCGCCAATGAGCGCGGCTGCCCGGTTATCTATGGCTGAGGTTCGACAATTAAGGCCGACCCTCTTTGAGGGTCAGCCTGGCAGCATGATCTTTAGCAAGATCAGCTGGGACTAGCGGAGCCCCTTTCCGGTTGAAGGGTGTGGCTCGAAAAACCCCGCGGGAGCAATCCCGCGGGGTTTTTCATGCGTGCTATTGGCTGGTGATGCATCGGTGGCTGGGCAAGACCAGCCACGGATCCTCAGAGCCGCTTACTTCAGTTCGAAGGTGACGGTCACCTGGACATTGTAGGAATTCTCGCCGGCCTGCACGGGAGCCGCGCCACCCGCCGCGGCATCGAAGGCCTTGGCGTTGATCGGCATCGGCGCCGGCGCAATGTTCTGATCTGATATCTCGAGCACCCGGCCGAGGCTGGCGCCTGCGGCCTCGGCCAGCGTCTTGGCCTTGGCCATGGCGTTGGCGACCGCCTTCTTGCGCGCCTCGGTGACCGTGGCTGCCGGGTTGTCATTGGTGAAGGCGATGCCGCCACCCTGGTTGACGCCGAGCGACACCGCCTTGTCGAGGATCTCGCCGGTCTTGTCGACATCGCGCACCCGCACCGAAAGCGTGTTGGTCACCTGATAGGCGACGAGTTCGGCTTCCTGGCTGCCGTCCGGCTTGTTGGTGTAGTTGTAGCGCGGGTTGATCTGGATGCCGGCGGTCTGCAGGTCCCGGTCCTTGATGCCGGCGGACTTCATCGCCGCGATCACGGCGGCCATGGCGTCATTGTTGGCGTCGAGCGCGGCGCGCGCGGTCTTGGCCTCGCGCATGACGCTCAGCGTCAGGACCGCCAGATCGGGGGCCACGGTTGCTTCGCCTTCGCCCGACACGATGATGCGGGGCGGCGTCGGCAGATCGGTGGCTCCAGCCATCGCCGGAAAAGCGATTGCAGCGGCGAGCGCGAGAGGCAAAAGATGTCTGGTCATGAAAATCTCCTTGGTCTGCGATCAAGTCGCAGACGTCGCGTAGAGCGCGATTATGGGTTGATTTGGGCGATCTGGGGAAGCCCGTCGGGAAAGCCTTGTGCCGCGATGCGAAAAACATTAATCCAGCCCGCGTGGGGCCTGTAGCTCAATGGTTAGAGCCGGCGGCTCATAACCGCTTGGTTGGGGGTTCGAGTCCCTCCGGGCCCACCATAACCTTTGATTTTGTTGCCAAAAATCGCCCTGGGCCCAAAACGTTTTGGGCCCATTATGGGCCCAAAGCAAAGACCACGGTCCCGGTTTGTTCCGACTCGATTTGATTATCTGACGATGCGCAGGTTTGCTCGCCGCTTCATCGCGTCGCGTTTGGCCTCGCGCTCGTTGATGGCACGGGCAATATCAACTGCGATCCGCTTCTTGTTGGCCTCGCGCACGTAGTCATCCGTTACCGCCATGGAGGAATGGCCCATAGCCTCCATTATGGCCCGCGCTTGGATGTTGCATTCAGCGAGGTAAGTGCCGAAGGTGCGGCGCAGGCCATGGAGCGTGTAGCCGCTAGGAATTCCCGCCTGCCGCGTCCAGTGCTGCATCATGCCCGACAGGCTCTTTTCTGAAAACGGGTTGCCATAGCCGTTCTTCAAGACGGTTCCCCCCTTCGAGCGGTCAAGCGGATCCAGCGCTGCCGCCAGCTTGTCTACGACTGGGATGAACATCTCGCGCCCGCCGTGGCGGTTGCGGTTCTTCTTCTGTCGGAAATCAAAGGCCTCGATTAGCACCAGCGAGCCATCGAACAGTTCAATCTCTTCGGTTAGAAGATCATCCCACGCAAGCGCAGCGATATCGCCGCGACGATTTCCAAGCCAGAAGCCGAGTGCGTAGCAGGTGCGTGCGGCTGTCCCGACGGGGTGTCGCTCCTCGAACCTTTCGCGCATCGCGATCGGCCAGGCCGGGTTCTTGGTCGATTTGGGCACTCGCACGCGGATGGACAACGAGGGATCGTCCTGCGGCTTTATCCATTTTTCGATGTCGGTCGCGACCCATACAAGCTTCTTTATGGCCACCAACATGTGTTTGGCGACCGAACGGTTTGTTCTGAAGATGCCTTCAATTATGGCGCGAAGCCGATCCGCGTCGAGGTGTTCGACTGGCGTTTCGCGCCACGTCAGCGGATAGGCAGGATCGACCTTCAGGCTGAGAAAGCGCTCGATCAGTCGCGCATTCTTCCGCTGCGTTGCTTCATCAAAATCCAGCCACTCCATCGTGGTCTCAAGTCGACGCGCGGCATGGCCAAATGTTTTTGGCAGTGCCCGACCGGGCAAATCGATAATAACAGCATTCTTATGTTGGCCCTGCGTGGCATTCTCGTAAGCCACCTCGAACTCGGGATCTCCTGGCTTACCGGGAAGTTGGATTTCAGGCATGCCTTTTGCACGGTAGCGGTAAGTTAGCTTGCCATTCTTGATACGCGAAGAGATCCCAGGATAGCGCGCATCCTTAAAGGGCCTAGCCATCAACGTTCCTTCCAGACTTTCTCCGCCGGTGATCAGCTCGCGGGGAGTTCTCCAGCATCGCTTGCAGCGAAAGGGTTTTGCTTTCGATTGCAACGCGCAGGAGCAGAGGGTAGGGGAACCCTCTGCCTTGCTCTATGCCTTCAAAGGTGCGCTTTGGTATTCCCAGCGCCCTGGCCGCGGCTTCGGCAGTGACCCCCCCCTTTGCCCGCCAGGCTTTGACTTCTTGCGCAAGTTTCTCATTCTCGTTCACGTCATCCCTTCCGCACGAGCTATCAGCGTACTACGTCTACAGCGTATACGCAACAAGCGTATTATCGTTTTTCAACGTCCCGTTTGCTTCGTTCCAACAGCTCTTGAAGGCCGGTATCTTTGTCCGGCAACGAGGTGAAAGCAATATCCAGTGCGACACGATCCCAGACAGCGCGGCTGTTGATGCGCTTGGGCTGGGGCATCCGACCATCGGCGACCATCTCGTCAAAAAGCGTCGATCCGACACCGATGTAACGAGCCGCTTCCTCACGAGATAGCCCTCGTGGGGCATACGAGATTGCGTCACTCTTCATGGACGCTGCCTCGGTCCTGGCAATCCAGGCGAGTTGGTATCGAAGCGCAAAAGCCACATCCTAGTTGCCAATTCGTAGCGAGGAGATCGTGTTGGGCTAAAATAAGAAAACCCTCGTCAAGCGGAACCGGCCTGACTAGTTCGTTCGGCGTAAATTGGCAGCAACGTGTGAACGGGGTGCATTCCGGCAGGAGCGCAATCCATAGGCAAGTCGGCGGAGGGGTTTTCGCTGAGCTGGCGATCAACGACCCACTACTCTGGACGTCGCGTTCGGGGCCGGGAGCGGACTGATTGGTTCTGGCGAGCGATCATGGGCTAGCAGCCATACCGCTCCCGACCTCCCTACGGTCGACGGCTGCGCTGGTCTCACCAAAAACGGCCACCAGAATAGGCTTGCTGATATTTCAGATCAATTGCGGACATTTGCAGACGTTCGCGCCCGATACGCCCTAGTCCGCCCTGGAAACCGGGATCAGGGCGTTTCCATCTCGGAAAATTTCAACTAGGTGCACGTTCTTGAGCCCGTCCCAATATCGCGGATTTATGTGCTCGAAGACGATCATCTGGAACTCTTTTCCCATTTCATTTGCGGTGGAGATGAACTGGTCCAAAAGCTCCAGTGCCAACTTGACCTTTGCGACATCGCTTTGGTCGACGTCCTTCTCGCCCTCCCCATCCTTCCGATCATCCTCGCCCCAGTAAGGCCTCGAGAACTGATCAATAATCAGGAACGGTGCCACGTGAATGCCGTCGTTCCGCATAACTAGTTCATGCAGGCCAAGGAACAGAAACAGGTGAAGGAACATGTGGTTGGAACTGCTGCCCACGTTCTCGGTCGATGCTGTTCTGGGCTTGCGCAGATGAAGCTTCTTTTCCGAATAATTGAAGGCGGAACGATATTCGCCATAGTTCCCCAGCGCTGCCTTCGTTAGAGAAATATAATCCTGGATTGCTTCATCAAGGGCGCTGTTGAACAGCTCTTGCCGATCGTTGACAGGTGACACAGCGAGATCTTCGATTTCAGCTGTCAGGTTTGCGATCAACTCGCTGTTGTCTGTAACCTTTTCTGACTCTAGATCGCCGTACAACTCAAGCTTGGCCTTCGTTTCGCCGATGAAGATATACTTATCTTTATCGGTCTCGAAGCTCTCCATCTCGGCGGGAAGGGCTTGAAGGTCTTTTTCGAGCTTCTCGCGCTGAGATTCCAATGCCTTGATAATTTCGGAGATGTTGCTGTCCAACGGCGTCTTTCTCGCAGTAGCGTCTTTAATCTGCTGTAGACCCTCGGAAAGGTTCCTGAGGATGTCCTCGAATACGGATGTCCGAACCGTCTCCTCGTAGTTCCTCATCAGATATTCAACGGGCTGGAGGCTATCCGCTGTCTCCTTGAGGGTCACCTTATGATTTCCATACTCCGAAGCGAATTTGCGAAGCCCCCTGATCTTTCGAGAAACTCGGTATAGCTGCGAAGAAATTTCCTCATACTGCGCGGACACATACAGATCGGGGCCACTCTCCCGCTCCGTCACCATTCGCTTCAACGCGGTGACTGAAGCATCCGCGTCTGTATTGTCGGCGACTAGTCCATACCCCTTCGCCCGCGCGACGGTTTCAGCCAATTGGGCGTTAAACTGATCGCGCTTTTCCTGCGTTTTCGCGGTCAGTTTTTCAAGGCGGGCGAGGCTTCGCTCCAACTCCGTCCGCTTCTCTCGCTTCAGTATGTTCTCGACCGTGTCGATCCCCACAGCAATGTCGAATATGCGCGGTAAGGCCTCTTGGTAACGAGGCTCGTTCTGCTTGTCGAAAAACTGATCGCTATGCGTGATTATATCTTGAGAGATCGTGTTGAAGAGCAGGAAGTATCGCAGCGACACCCTAGAGCCGGTTTGCAACGTTCTCCCGCCAAAAGGAATTTTGACGTCTTGGTCGATGCCGAAGTCAGCGCTCAATTGCTTCTTCAAGACGCTTTCGCTGATATTCGGTATGGGCACGGAGTCCGGCACCTCCCCTATTGACGAGAAGTAGTAATCAGACGATGTGGTCTTTCCTGCCGGTGCGCGTCTCGCCAGCGTATAGACCTTATCGTTCACATGAATACGCAGTCCGTACCAGGCGACATTTTCGTTGATAATGCTCTCAGAAATACGATGCTTGCTCGCGAACATGCAATAATCTACGATATCCAGGATGGCGGTTTTACCAGTGTGGCTGTCTCCGGTGATCACATTCACCTTGTTCGGCAAGAACCTAACGGACCTTCTTTGTTCGGTATTGAGCCACAGGTACAGGCTTTCGATGTAGAATTTCATAGCTCGATCCTCGCATTGAGGTAGAAAATTTCAGCATTGCCAGAAATCAGGGCAGCTATGTTTGATGACGCGCGCTTAACGCGCTCGGCGCGTTTGCCCATTGATGCGTCGAAGGGTAAGTCAGACGCTACCACCGCACCGTGGTCCTTCAATTGAAGCACGCCCATCTCATACAAAAATTGCAGGGCATTGACGGTCGGAGTAAGCGACGCAAGGTATCGCTCATTAAAATTGTAGAAGAATTCGATGTTATCGATCAGATACTGCTCAAAACTTGCAAATCTGAATCGGCCGTTGGCAAGCTTTGTTACCATCTGACGATGCGCCACAACTGGCAAGATCAACGCAATTTGGGGGATCGTTAGAAATCCCGCCTCTTTCAGCACAGAGGAGATCGCGAACGCATTGATCCCGAGATTATTGTAATATGAACTGAACTTCACTTGTAGCGGTCTTTCCAGTCGCTCAACCAGCCAATCACCGGTCGATCAGAGAGATCGTAGAACCCGCCATGACTCATGGGTATCGGAAGCTCCTGCGAAGCAAGCGTCAGTTTTCTCTGCCGCAAATCTCCGACAATCGCACGGGCAGATGCGCCCTCATCACCAGTTGACTGTTGGGCTGAGTAGGCCTGAAGGAACTTGCCTTCCCAAATGACGGAAGCCTCTTCCTCCAAATCGTCAATATCGGATTGGGTGATATCCCCGTCTTGGATCAGTCGTTCCATATTATCGCGAAAGTGCAACCGCCTGGTGGTGAACTTCGTATGGAACTCAACGTTATCCTCTGAGATGTCATTGATATCCACCAATTGCTTGATGAACGTCTGGTCGAGTAGACTGTCCGGCAAAACAGTCGGAAATCTTCTGAAAAGCAGACCGCCGCTCCGAGCTTTATCGAAATATCGTCGGTATTTCTGGGTGAATTCGTCAAAGCTGATCGTGATTTTCTGCCCTGCCTTGACGGTGGCATAGGAATTTTGCCGTACCTCTGAGTCGATGGCGTGAAAAACGTCGTCAATACGTGATTGGTGTATCTGCTTCTCGGCGATGGACGCTCTGCATAGGTTGATGATTTTGTCCTTCCCCAAAGCGAACGACAGGTGCTCAAAAAAGCTCTCTGACACGGCGGCGTCGAGTGAGAGCACGTCATCGATGTAACCTTGAATCACCTGGTCTTTGCTTTTCGCCTTGAGCAACGTGATCTCAGCGACAAGCTCAGCATGACTTTTGGTGCTAGCCTTGAAGGTTTCAATGGATATCAGAAGGGCATTTTTGTCATTTTCTGACTTGTTGGATGCGAGCAGGAAGCTAGTCTTCTTAAGAAATGCAAGCTGAGAATCCACCGACGCCCGTTCATCCGCCGGGTCGATGATCAATTTGCACCAGTTCGAAATCGATTTCCAAAGATCGCTGTCCAACGTCGTAAGGTTGATAGGAGCGCCATGTGCACTCGTCTGAACTGTGTGCTTCAGCTGGACAAGTAGATTAGTGCCGTCTGGACGCTCGATATGAACATCATCTAAAACCTCCAAGCCCACAACTTGGCCAATTTTTAGGTTCAGCAGCTCATTTAGAAAATAATAGTACTGGTAGTCGAAACCAATTGATTTATCTTCCGCACTAGTCGTATCGACGCGCGACCTTCCGCTCATGGCCTACCAACAGGATTCGAGAAAACACGCTCCAAGTAATTACGCCGACACCTAGCAGCTGCCAATCGCTATTTCAATGTACTAACGATAGGATTTGGAGCTAAGATCGATATCAATTTAAACGATTCAATCGCTGATTTCGCCTTCTCGGGTATTGAGAAGGAAGATCTGGAGATTCTTGCTCGGTTGAATAAATCTCGTCCCGTCCGGAACCGGCAGGAATCTGGTACTTTCTGTCCAACTCAGCCTGTGCGGAGGTGGCGAGTATGTCCGCTTTCAGGTGAAGGTTCCGACCGTCCGAAATGACCGGTAAGAGGGCGCAAAGCTCACTTTTACCTCCCGCCATGCGGGCTGAATTCGGGTCAGAATGCTTGGGCGCCACCGGAAATTGGGCAGTGTTGATGCGCCCGAAGGTGGGAGGAATCACCCTCTCAAGGGTTCAGTGCAGTGGTATGGCGCTTCAATCACTCTTCGCCCTGGTCAATGGGTCGCCAGACCATAGGTCGGCCAGTTTTAGCGGTCTCCGATCGCCGGCAATTTGCACCCGCGCGTTTTTGCTCGCAAGTTCTTCCAGATAATCGGCCCACCATTGCATCATCTTTACGCGCTCTTCCCAGTGCTCTGCCCGGGCGTAGGCGCGACGAACGTCGTTGTTCTCAACATGGGCCAACTGCCGCTCTATGGCGTCCGGATGCCACTTTCCGCATTCGTTCAGCAGAGTTGATGCGGTTGCTCGAAAACCGTGCGCGGTAGCTTCTTCCTTGCCGTACCCCATACGGCGAAGGGCCGCGTTAAGCGTGTTGTCGGAAATCGGACGCAAGCCCGATCGAACACTAGGAAACAACAGCGATCCACCACCAGAGATTCGTCTAAGTGAGGTTAGGACCCCGACGGCCTGCCTGGAAAGTGGTACGCGGTGCGGCCGTCTCATCTTCATGCGCCCTTCAGGGATGCTCCACACCGAGCTTTCGAAATCGAACTCGTCCCATCCGGCTGCACGCAACTCGCCGGGGCGGGGAAACAGCAGGGCCATCAGCTTCAGGGCGGCTCGGGTTGTAGGCTGTCCGTCAAAGGCATTGATCGCCCTCAGCAAGCCTCCCAAGGCCATAGGATCGGTAACCGCGGCACGCGGCTTGACCGTCGGACCGACGAGTGCGCCCCTGAGGGCGACCGTCGGATCTAGATCGGCGCGTGCGGTTGCGATTGCATATCGAAACACGCTGCCAATCGTGGAGCGCAGTCGCCTGGCCGACTCGTATCGACCGCGATCCTCCACGCTGCGGAGAGCGGCAAGAATTGTAACCGGATCGATCTCCCGAACGCATTTGTCCCCAAACGTTGGATAGGCAAAGTCGAGCAACCATTTGACCTTGGTGATGGTCCGGTCGGCACGTCCCTCCTTCTTCAGCTTGTCGACATAATCCTCCGCGATTGATCGAAAGGTGTCCTCTGCCGAAGCCTTTTGCAACTTACGCTCCAGTGCGGGGTCGATGCCACGTAGGAGGAGACGTTTGGCGGTATCGCGCGCCTCGCGTGCCTCAGCGAGGGAGATGAGGGGATAGCTGCCCAACGCCAGAAGCTTCTGCTTGCCGCCAAAACGATAGGCGAGGCGCCATAGGCGAGATCCGGTAGGCTGCACCCAAAGCTGGAGCCCGCCACCATCGGTCAATTTCACGAGCTTGGAAACGGGTCGGGCATTTCGGCATTTTACGTCGGAAAGGGCCATTTTCGGGACCTCCATTTGGCTCATCGATACCATCAGGATCTCCAATACCAGCGAAAATACCAGCCCTCTGCCTCGTTGGACCAACTACGCCGAAATTCCACAAAACCCGACCAACCGCGCCTTGCGCGCCAAAATCCTCAACAATTTCATGCAATTGCCGAAACAGAAGCGTAGAAGCTTCGGCGAAAGGGAGTGTCGGGAAAAGAGGGGATGGTGCCCAGAGGCGGATTCGAACCACCGACACGCGGATTTTCAGTCCGCTGCTCTACCAACTGAGCTATCTGGGCCTGTTCCGGCAAACGAAAACTCGCAGGCCGGAATTCATCGAGGCGCCGTGGGCGCCCCTTGAAAGCGCGTGGGTTATAGCACGGGAATTCGGCCTGTCCAGCGCCTAGGTGGCGATTTCAGGCAGGAAAAGCGATGCCGTGCGGCGCCCGGGTTTCCATGCCGCTTGCGGGCCGGAATCGCGCACGGCATGGCACGATCCGGCCTTCGCCATTCTTGTCCGTGCCGCTATTGCAGGCTGAAACGCCGTGACATGTCTTTTAGCCGGCGGTCGAGGCGCAGCAATGCTCGCGGCACTGGGCGCCCGCAAGTCGCCATCGCCTATCTGGCGCCGGTCACGCCGCGGCGAAAATCGGAAGGCGACATGCCGGCGAGCTTGCGGAACGACTTGTTGAAGGCGCTGAGCGAGCCGAAACCCGAATCCATGGCGACACGCAGCACATTGGCGTCCTGATGCATCAAAAGCGCCTGCGCATAGCTCAGCCGCAACAGGTTCACATACTCATTGAGCGTCATGCCGGTGGATTTCTTGAACAGGCTCATGGCGTATTTGGGATGGATGTCGGCGGCCGCGGCGATGTTCACGCAATCGATGTCATAGAGGAAGTTTTCGGCGATGAAATCGCACATGCGTCCGACATTGCGCGACGATTGCTGGTCGAAGGGGCTGCCTGTTTCCTGGTCGGTCGGAGTTGCGGATACCAGCCGGTAGGGCTCGAACCGCACCCGCTCCAGCCGCAGCAGCAATTCGTTGACGGCATGTTCGGCCTTGGCCTGGTCGCCGGACCGGGCGTAGCGGTTCCAGCGCTCGAAATTATGGTTGTCGGACTGGTCGGTGGCTGATGTCACCAGTGTCGCGCCCGTCATCAGCCGGTGCCTTATATCCGTGGGCAGGTGCAGCCGGAAGAAATGCACCAGCGGCAGATGCGCCCCGGCATAGATGGCGTCGTCGGACAAATCGTCCATCTGGTGCGGCAGGCCACCCCAGAACAGGCACATCTCACCGGCCGAAAGCGAAATCTCATGGTCGTTCATGCGGTAATGCACGCTGCCGCGCACGATGAAATTGACCTCGACCTGGGCGTGCCAATGCGGCTTGAGCATCACCAACGGATTGGTGTGAAACATCTGCAGGAGCAGCGGCAGGCCTTCCACGCTGCTGGCCCCAGGCTGGTAGAACGGCCGTTCAGGCATCTTACTTTCCGCCAATTTCATATTCCCTTTGACGGCGACAGGCCTTGCCCGGTGCATAGTCTAGCCACGCTCACAGTGAGAGAGCAAATGAAATGGGAGGATTTCAATGCGCATCACAATGACCTGCGCCGCGCTCGCGCTTGCCCTGGGCTCAGCCCCGGCCTTCGCGCAATCCGGCGAAATCACCATCTGGAGCTGGAATGTCGCGGCTTCATCGCTGAAAGCGACCATTGCCGGCTTCAACAAGCAATTTCCCGACGTCAAGGTCACGGTCCAGGATCTCGGCAACCAGCCGACTTACGACAAGTCGATCGCCGGCTGCGCCGCCGGCGGCGTCGGGCTGCCTGATGTCGTCACCATCGAGAACGGCGAGGCCGAGAATTACTGGAGCCAGTTCCCCGACTGCTTCGTCGACCTGCATACGCTCGGTTACACAGCCGACGACCAGAAAAAATTCCCTGATTTCAAGCGCACCGAGTTGGAAGTGGGCGACAAGGCCTACGCGATGCCGTGGGATTCCGGCCCGGTGGCCGCCTTTTATCGCCGCGACTTCTACGAAAAGGCCGGCGTCGATCCGGCTTCGATCAAGACCTGGGACGATTTCATCGCCGCCGGCAAGAAAATCCAGGCCGCCAATCCTGGCGTCTCGATGACAAATGCCGATTTCAATGGCGACTCGGAATTCTTCCGCATGATCTCCAACGAACAGGGCTGCGCCTATTTCTCCGAGGACGGACAATCGATCACGGTCAACCAGCCCAAATGCGTCGATGCCATGACCAAGGTCAAGGAGATGAAGGACGCCGGCATCATCTCGTCGGCCGACTGGGGCACCAAGATCACCAACAACACCGCCGGCACCGTCGCCACCCAGATCTATGGCGGCTGGTATGAGGGCACCATTCGCACCGAATCTGCCGGCGAAAACGGCAAATGGGGCGTCTATCTGATGCCGAGCCTCACCGCCGACGGGCCGCGCGCCGCCAATCTTGGCGGGTCCTCGCTGGCCATCACCTCGGCTTCCAAGAACAAGGAGGCTGCCTACGCCTATCTGAAATACACGCTCGGAACCAATGAAGGCCAGATCACGATGCTGAAGGAGTTCGGCCTGGTACCGTCCCTGGTCTCGGCGCTCGACGATCCCTATGTCGCGCAAGGCCTGTCTTACTGGGGCGGCCAGGCGGTATGGAAGGACATTCTCGGCACCTTGCCAAAGGTTGTTCCGAGCCGCGGCACGCAGTTCCAGAGCGACGCCGAAATCATCGTCCGCGCCGTGCAGACCAAGTATCTGGCCGGCGGCTATCCTGACGCCAAGGCGGCGCTCGACGATGCCGCAAGCCAGATCGCGGCGGCGACCGGACTGCCCGTCAAATCTTGATCACCGCTTCTCCTTCTCCCCTTGTGGGAGAAGGTGGATCGGCGCGATAGCGCCGAGACGGATGACGGGTGCTCCAGCGGAGTGAGACGTTTGCGTTCCCTGGAACACCCCTGATCCGTCGCCTTCGGCGACACCTTCTCCCACAAGGGGAGAAGGGAAGACCCAGGCGACGGCGCGAAACAACAAGCGGTAGAAGGAGGAGCAAGATGCGCAATCGTAACGCCACGGCCTATCGCTTCCTCACGCCCTATCTGCTGATCTTCGCGATCTTCTGGGTGTGGCCGATCATCAGCTCCTTCATGATCTCCTTCCAGGCGACGCGCACCGTGCCGTGGCGGTTCGCTCCGAGCTTCAACTGGGGCCGGTTGATCGGCGATCCGGCCTTCTTCAACGCCCTGAAGAACACGCTGCTCATCCTGGTCATCCAGGTGCCGGTGATGATCTCGCTGGCGCTCGTCATGGCGGTGCTTTTGAACTCGCCGCTCTTGAAGGCGCGTGGCCTCTACCGCTTCGCCTTCTTCGCCCCGGTCGTGGTCGGCGAGGTTGCCTATTCGGCGGTGTTCCGGCTGATGTTCAACCTCGATTTCGGCATCATCAACAAGCTCCTGAACAGCGTCGGCCTGCCCAAGATCGACTGGTTCTCCAACGTCGCGCCGGCGATGGCGCTGATCATGATCGCGGTGACCTGGCGCTGGGCCGGTTACAACGCCATCATCCTGCTCGCCGGCATGCAGTCCATTCCCGAAGACGTCTACGAGGCGGCGACGCTCGACCGCGTCAGCAAGCTCAAGCAGTTCTTCTACATCACCCTGCCGCTGCTGAAGCCGGTCATCGTGTTCTGTCTCGTGCTGTCGATCATCGGCACCATGCAGCTGTTCACCGAGCCCTTCCTGATCACCGAGCGCGGCGGGCCGGGCGGCGGCACGGAGACGCTTGGCCTGCTGCTTTACCGCCAGGGCTTTCGGTCGCTCAACTTCGGCTACGCCTCGGCCGTCGCCTACACCATGGCCGGGCTGGCGATCGCCATCACGCTGGCGCAGCTGTGGCTGACGAGGGAACCGAAATGAGTTCGCGCTCCTCCGCCAGGCTGGGACGCAGCATCGCTCTGCATCTGTTCCTGACGCCGCTGGCGCTGATCTGGCTGTTTCCGCTGTGGATGATGGTGGTGTTCTCGACCATGCCCGACAACGGCATCTTCAGCCCCGGCATCGAGCTTTTGCCGCACGGCAATTTCATCGACAATTTCAACAATCTGCAGCGTGACACGAACTTCGTCGGCGCCATCGGCATTTCGGTCTCGGTGGCGGTGACCTACACCATCCTGTCGGTGCTGCTGACGTCGATGGCCGGCTGGGCGCTGGCCCGATACCAGTTCTTCGGCAAGGGCGCGGTTGTCGCCATCATACTGGGCACCATAACGCTGCCCTATGCGGTCGTGCTGATCCCGCAGTTCATCATGGTGGCGCGCGACTTCAAGCTCGCCAACACCTGGGTGGCGCTGATCGTTCCGCCGCTGTTCAATTCGCTCGGCGTGCTGTTCATGCGGCAGAGTTTTTCGATGATGCCGGACGACCTCTTCGATGCGGCGCGCGTCGAGGGCGTGAAGGAGTGGCGCATCTTCCTCTTTGTCGCGCTGCCTTTGGCGCGGCCGATGCTGGCCGCACTCGCCATCATCCTGTTCCTCGCCTCCTGGAACAATTATCTGTGGCCGCTTTTGATCAACAGCCAGCCTGGTTCGATGACGGCGCCGGTGGCGCTCGGTACGCTGATCGGCCTCACCAAGGTGTCATGGGGCGGCATCATGGCGGGCGCTGTAATGCTGACGGTGCCGATGCTGGTCGTCTTCGTGCTGCTGCAGCGCCATTTCATCGCCGGCATTGCCGCCGGCGCGGTCAAGTAAGGGGCAGCATGGCAACGGTCACGCTCACCAATGTCGTCAAGCGCTTCGGCGTCTTCGAGGTCGTCCATGGCGCCAGCATGGACATCAAGGACGGCGAGTTCGTCGTCTTCGTCGGCCCCTCCGGCTGCGGAAAATCGACGCTGCTCAGGATGATCGCCGGGCTCGAGGACATCAGCGGCGGCGAAATCGCCATCGGCGGCAAGGTGGTCAATGATGTCGAGGCGGCCGACCGCGGCATCGCCATGGTGTTCCAGTCCTACGCGCTGTATCCGCATATGAGCGTCGAACAGAACCTCTCTTTCGGCCTGCGCATGACCGGCAATCCAAAAGCCGACACCGAACGGCGGGTGAAACGGGCGGCCGAGATCCTGCGCATCAGCGAACTGATGGACAGACGCCCGAAAAAACTCTCAGGCGGTCAGCGCCAGCGCGTCGCCATCGGCCGCGCCATCGTGCGCGAACCGCAGGTGTTCCTGTTCGATGAGCCGCTCTCCAATCTCGACGCCGAATTGCGCGTCCAGATGCGCGTCGAGATCTCCCGGCTCCACAAGGAACTGGGCACGACAATGATCTATGTCACCCACGACCAGACCGAGGCGATGACGCTCGCCGACAGGATCGTCGTGATGCGCGCCGGCCATATCGAGCAGATCGGCCGGCCACTCGATCTCTACGACAACCCCGACAATCAGTTCGTCGCCGGCTTTGTCGGCTCGCCGAAGATGAATTTCATCAAAGGCCGGGTTGTCGGGCACGATGCACCTGGCGTCGTGGTCGAACTGGCGGGCCAGGAGAAGACCCGCATCACGCAACCGCTGACTGGCACTGCGCCCGAAATCGGCAGCCCAAAAATCGGCAGCAAGGTCATTGTCGGTGTGCGGCCTGAACATTTCGGCAATGCCGGAGAAGGCGACGCCGACCTTGTGGTTGCCATCGACGTGATCGAGCACCTGGGCGGCACAAGTTTCCTCTATGCCAGAACGGCCAACGGGGACGACGTGGTGATCCAGCGCGACGCGGCAAAGGTCCCTGACACGTCCGCGATCACCGTTTCCATCCGCAAATCCTACCTGTTCGACGAAAAAGGACTGCGGCTGCGCTGACCGCCAGCCCTTTCCAGCCTTCAAGGAGAATGACAATGACCGCAACCACGCCCATTCGCTGGGGCATTCTCGGCCCGGGCAGCATCGCCCAGTCCTTTGCCGGTGGCGTGGCCGCTTCGGACACCGGCAAGCTGGTCGCCATCGGCGCACGCAATCCCGCCAAGCCGGGGCTTGCCGAGCGTTTTCCCGGTGCCCGTATCCTCGACGGCTACGACGCCCTGCTCGCCGACCCCGACATCGACGCCGTCTACATTTCGATACCGCATCCAGGCCATGCGCAATGGGCGATCAAGGCGGCCGAGGCCGGAAAGCATGTGCTGTGCGAAAAGCCGCTGGCGCTGACCGCCTTCGAGGCCGACGCCATGATGCATGCCGCGCGCAAGGCCGGCACATTCCTCGGCGAAGCCTTCATGTACCGGTTGCACCCGCAGACCAAGAAGCTGGTGGAGCTGATCAGGTCCGGCGTCATCGGCGAGATCAGGATGATCAAGTCGAGCTTCGGTTTCGCCATGCCGGGCTTCATGCCGCAGCACCGGCTCTATGCCAACGATCTCGCCGGCGGCGGTATTCTCGATGTCGGCGGCTATCCCGTCTCGATGGTCCGGCTGATTGCCGGTGCGGCCGTCGGAAAGCCCTTCAGCGAGCCAGACAAGGTGGTCGGCACCGCCCATCTGGGCCAGTCCGGCGTCGACGAATGGGCCTCCGCGCTGCTGCATTTCCCCGGCGGCATTGTCGCCGAAGTCTCCTGCAGCATCTCGCTCAACCAGGACAATGTGCTGCGCATCCTGGGCACAAGGGGCCGCATCGAAGTGCCGGACTTCTGGTTCGCCGGCGGCAACCGCGATGTCGGTCTCGGCCGGATAGACGTCATCGCCTCCGATGGTACGCGCCAGACCATCAGCGTCGACGAGAAGCGCCATGTCTATTCCTTCGAGGTCGACGCAGCCGGCGAGGCGATCCGCGCCGGCGGCCAAGAATTCGCCTGGCCGGGCATGGCGTGGGCGGAAAGCCTCGGCACCTTGCGTGTGCTGGACAAATGGCGGGCGGCAGCCGGCCTCGAATACGGTATCGAGAAGGCCGAGCAACGCACCAACACCATCTCCGGCCGGCCTTTGCGGTCCGGCGGCACGGCGATCGCCAAGCGCACCATTCCTGGCCTGTCGAAACCGGCATCGGTGGTGGCGCTCGGCTTCGAGGATTTCCGTACGTTTTCCTCAGGTTCGATCCTGCTCGATGCCTTTTTCGAGGCCGGCGGCAATCTCTTCGATACCGGCTATGTCTATGGCGGCGGCTATACCGAGAAGCTGCTTGGCGAATGGTTGAAAAACCGTGGCGTGCGCGCGCAATCGGTGGTCATCGCCAAGGGCGCGCACTCGCCGCTGTGCTATCCTGATGTGATCGGCAAGCAGCTCGACCAGACGCTCGAACGCCTGCAGACCGATCATGTCGATGTCTACTTCATGCACCGCGACAATCCGGATGTGCCGGTCGGCGAATTCGTCGATGCGATGGATCGCGAGGTCAAGGCCGGCCGCATCCGCGGCCCGTTCGGCGGTTCGAACTGGACGATGGAACGCCTGGATGAGGCAATTGCCTACGCCGAACGCACCGGCAAGCAAAAGCCCGGTGCGCTGTCCAACAATTTCTCGCTGGCCGAAATGCTGGAGCCGATCTGGGCTGGCTGCGTCACGTCCTCCACGGATGTCTGGAAGGCCTGGCTGACATCCAGGCAGATGCCGAATTTCGCCTGGTCGAGCCAGGGGCGCGGCTTCTTCACCGATCGGGCGGGTCGCGACAAGCAAGACAATGAGGAGCTGGTGCGAGTCTGGTACTCCGAGCGGAATTTCGGCCGCCGCGACCGGGCGATCGAACTTGCCGCGAGACTGGGCAAGAGCCCGATCCATATTGCGCTGGCCTATGTGCTCGCTCAGCCCTTCCCCTCCATCCCGCTGATCGGGCCACGCACGCTGGATGAACTGGACGACAGCCTGCGCGCTCTCGACATCACGCTTTCGCAAGCCGATCTCGAATGGCTGGACGGCGGCAGCCTGCGCGCTGCCTAGTTGGCTGCCTGTTTAACCGTGGCGGCGTCAGGTCTCGTCATCGAACGCCCTGACGCCGCGCCTGGCCGGAGTCCGCAAATTCGCGTACATGCCTGTGGTGCGGAACTGGCTCGGTGTGATGCCGTAGCAGCGGCGGAAGACCTTTGAAAAATAGTTCGCTTCCTCGAAGCCGCATAGGATGGCGACTTCCTTCACCGGCAAAAAATCCGCTTTGGTCAGCAGCTTCGCCGCGCGTTGCAGGCGCTGCTGCAGCACGAACTCGGCCGGAGGCAGGCCTTCGCTCTCGGCGAAACAGCGTGAGAAATGGGCTCGGCTGAGGCCGCTGATCTGGACCAGGTCCGCCACCGGCAGCGGCTTGTCGAGATTGGCGTTGATGTGATCGATGATCGGCTGCATGGCGCTTAGTTTTTCGGCGAAGGCATGGGAACCGAAGACATCGTCATAGAGCGCCATCGCAGCCTCGTAGGCTATCGCGGAAGCAGCACCCGGCGAAGCGGCGCCTTTGATCAGGCGCAGGCTGCAATCGGCAAGATGATCGATTGTCGCCGGCTGCAGCCGAAATACAGGACCCGAGACGCTGAGGATCGACTTGTGGATGCGCAGCGCTTCCTCGCCGTTCATCGAAATCCAGAAATATTCCCAGCGCTCATCTCCAGCCAGCCAGTAGCGGTGGTTGTGCGGCACCAGCACCAGCAATGTGTCGTTCTTCTGCAAGCGGTAGTTGCGGTTTTCGTAGCGCAGCCGGCCAGTCCCGCTGATCGTGTGCTGGAGCACGGTGAACGGTGTCTGACCGCGCTTGCGGCCGTCCCAGTCGTAGATTTCGTCCTCGCGCACTTCGTAGCCCGTGCTCGTCGGCATGGCGTGCAGGCGCTGGCGGCCGCGCGGCAGCGAGATCGTGCGCATGGACTGTCCGTGTTCTATCAAATTATGCAGCACAAAATTACCCCTGAAAGCATAATCCTTCTCTGGTCGCGCTCGCGAATAAGCGCATAATCCCCATCGAAAAGCGAGAGAGATCCGCAGTCAAGGAGCGGACAGGGAGGTTGGCGAGCCGGATTCCGGCTTGTCCTGCATACATGTCGCGGCATGTGGCTAGAGCCTCCCATTGTCATTCCTTGCCTGCAATTTAAAATGGAATGAGGTGCGGCTGATGAGTTTCAAAATCGCTATCATCGGTGCCGGCAGCGTCGGCTTCACCAAGAAATTGTTCACCGACATCCTGTGCGTGCCCGAATTCAAGGACATCGAATTCGCGCTGACCGACGTCAGCGAGCACAATCTTCAGATGATCAAGGCGATCCTCGACAGGATCGTCCAGGCAAACAGGTTGCCGACCAGGGTGACGGCGACCACCGACCGCCGCAAGGCGCTCGAAGGCGCTCGCTACGTCATCAGCTGCGTGCGGGTCGGCGGCCTCGAAGCCTATGCCGACGATATCCGCATTCCCTTGAAATACGGCATCGACCAGTGCGTCGGCGATACGATCTGTGCCGGCGGCATTCTCTATGGCCAGCGCAACATTCCGGTGATCCTGGATTTCTGCAAGGACATACGCGAGGTCGCCGAGACGAACGTCAAATTCCTGAACTACGCCAACCCGATGGCGATGAACACCTGGGCGGCGATCGAATACGGCAAGGTCGACACTGTCGGGCTCTGTCACGGCGTCCAGCACGGCGCCGAGCAGATCGCCGAGGTGCTTGGCGCGAAGTCCACGCAGGAGCTCGACTATGTCTGTTCCGGCATCAACCACCAGACCTGGTTCATCGACCTGCGCCTCAACGGCCGCCCCATTGGCAAGGATGAACTGGTGGCCGCTTTCGAGGCGCATCCGGTCTATTCCAGGCAGGAGAAGCTGCGCATCGACGTCCTGAAGCGCTTCGGCGTCTATTCGACCGAAAGCAACGGCCATCTTTCCGAATATCTGCCCTGGTACCGCAAACGTCCCGACGAGATCACGCGCTGGATCGATATGTCCGACTGGATTCACGGCGAGACCGGCGGCTATCTCCGCTACTCCACCGAAACCCGCAACTGGTTCGAGACGGAATATCCGCAGTTCCTCGAAGCGGCGTCCAAGCCGATCGACCGCGAGAAACGCTCCAACGAGCATGCCAGCCACATATTGGAGGCGCTGGAGACCAACCGCGTCTATCGCGGCCACTTCAACGTCAAGAACAATGGGGTGATCACCAACCTGCCGCACGATGCCATCATCGAGTCGCCGGGCTTCGTCGACCGTTTCGGCATCAACATGGCCGCCGGCATCACGTTGCCGGAGGCTTGCGCCGCCACCTGCATCGCTTCGATCAACGTCCAGCGCATGTCGGTGCATGCCGCGATATCGGGCGACATCGATCTTCTGAAGCTCGCCGTGCTGCATGACCCGTTGGTCGGCGCGGTTTCGACGCCGGAGGAGGTTTGGCAGATGGTCGACGAAATGGTCGTCGCCCAGGCAGCCTGGCTGCCGCAATACGCCCATGCGGTTCCGGCCGCCAGGGAGCGGCTGTCGACATCCAAGGTGAAGACCCGCGAGTGGGCGGGCGCCGCACGGCGCAGCGTTCGCTCGATCGAGGAATTGCGCGCCGAAAAAGCCGCGCTGAAGCAAGCCGGCTGAAACGGGCCGGCTGAAACGGGCCGGCTGGAAATTCATGCGGTGATGGTGGATCCATGGGAGGCGGATCCACTGCCACGAAGCCGTTTGAATTCGAGGAGAGGCGGAGCGGGTGCAAACGCTCCGGACCAACAAGAGGGAGAGAGACAGTGAGGAATTTACGCAATATCGGCCTTGCTGCCGGACTGGCGCTGAGCGTCTCGGTCTCGGCACTCAGTGCATACGCTTCCGAGCCGACGGTTCCGCCGGCGCCGACACCGTTTCCCGCCGAAGGCAAGATCAATTATGTCGCGCGCGACTCCATTCTGGAGTTCAAGGCGCTTCCCGAATATCACGAGCCCGACTGGGTCACCGAGAAATACGTCAAGACCGGCAAGCTGCCGCCGGTGAAAGACAGGCTGCCGAAGGAGCCGCTGGTCTTCAAGACGGGCAATATGCAAGACGGCATCGGCGTCTATGGCGATACGATGCGCCACGTCATCGGCGGGCGGCCGGAAGGCTGGAACTACGGCGCCGGTCAGACGCAAGGCTGGGGCGGCATCGACATCGGCCTCTCCGAATGCCTGACGCGTACCGCACCGCTGTTCCAGGTCGAGGCCAAGGACACCGAGCCGCTGCCGAACCTGGCCAGGAGCTGGGATTGGTCGAGCGATGGCCACAAGCTGACCATGCACCTCATCGAAGGCGCGAAGTGGTCGGACGGCGTGCCGTTCAATGCCGACGACGTCATGTTCTACTGGGACGACGAGGTCGTCGATCCCAACGTCTCGCCGCTGAACGGCGCCACGCCGGAAACCTTCGGCGTCGGCACGACGTTGAAGAAGATCGACGACTACACCGTCGAATGGACCTTCAAGGACGCCTTCCCGAAGCAGTACCTGTATGCCATGGCCTACGGCACCTTCTGTCCTGGTCCCGCGCACATCCTGAAGCCGCAGCATCCGAAATATTCGAAGAACACCTATGACCAGTTCAAGAATGCCTTCCCGCCGGAATTCATGAACATGCCGGTGATGGGCGGCTGGGTCCCGGTCGAATACCGGCCGGACGACATCATCGTCATGCGCCGCAATCCCTATTACTGGAAGGTCGACGAAAAGGGCAATCAACTGCCCTATCTCAACGAACTGCACTACAAGCTGTCGACCTGGGCCGATCGCGACGTCCAGGCGGTGGCCGGCGCGGCTGATTTTTCCAATCTGGAGCAGCCGGAAAACTTCGTCGCCTCGCTGAAGCGTGCGGCGGAGGCGAACGCGCCTGCCCGTCTTGCTTTCGGCCCGCGGCTCATCGGCTACAATCTGCGCTTTAATTTTTCCGCCAATGGCTGGGGCAATCCGGACGAACGCGGCCAGGCGATCCGCGAGCTGAACCGCAACGAGGATTTCCGCAAGGCCGTCACCATGGCGCTCGACCGCAAGGCGCTCGGCGACTCGCTGGTCAAGGGGCCGTTCACCGCCATCTATCCCGGCGGCTTGTCGTCAGGAACCAGCTTCTACGACCGCAATTCGACGGTCTACTACCCCTTCGACCTCGATGGCGCCAAGGCTGAACTCGCCAAGGCCGGCCTCAAGGATACGGACGGCGACGGCTTCGTGAATTTCCCTTCCGGCACTGCCGGCGGCAAGAATGTCGAGATCGTGATGCTGGTCAACAACGACTACACGACCGACAAAAGCCTTGCCGAAGGCGTCGTCGCCCAGATGGAAAAGCTCGGGCTGCGGGTCGTGCTCAACGGCCTCAACGGCACCCAGCGGGACGCTTCGCAATACTCCGGCCGCTTCGATTGGCTGGTCCGGCGCAACGAACAGGAACTGACCTCGGTGGTGCAGAACACCGTGCAGCTTGCCCCTGTCGGCCCGCGCACCAGCTGGGACCATCGTGCGCCGGAAAATGGCGAGGTCGATGTGATGCCGTTCGAAAAGGACCTCGTCGACATCGTCAACAAGTTCGTCTCCACGCAGGACAATGACCAGCGCGCCAGCTTGATGAAACAATTCCAGAAGATCTCGACGGAGCACGTCTACAATGTCGGCCTGACGGAATATCCCGGCGCGCTGATCGTCAACAAGCGCTTCTCGAACATTCCGCAGGGCACGCCGATCTTCATGTTCAACTGGGCCGAGGATTCGATCATCCGCGAACGGGTATTTGTCGCCGCAGACAAGCAGGCGAAATATGAATTGTTCCCCGATGAGCTGCCCGGCAAACCCGGAGAGAAGGGGCTGATGAATTAGGTTTACCTCCCTGACTGAGAGACCTCCGGCCGCGCCGCTGGCGCGGCCGGACAAACCAACCTCCGGACGCAACCAAGGGCGCGATCGGCGAGACAAGGAAATGAACCGTCCATGCTGCGATTCCTGCTCACGCGCATAGCGTCGGCAATCCCGGTCCTCGCCATCTTGAGCCTGGCCACCTTTGCCATCATCCAGGCGCCGCCGGGTGACTATGCCGACTACATCCGCTCGCAGGCGATCAACCAGGGTGGAGCTTCCTTTGCCGAGGCCGACGCGCAGGCAAAGGCCTATCGCATCGAGCATGGCCTCGATAAGCCGCTGCCCGTGCAGTATCTCAACTGGATCGTCGGCATCGTCGCTCGAGGCGATTTCGGCTACAGCCTGTACTACAACAAACCGGTCGCCGATGTGGTCGGAGAGCGCCTGCCGCGCACGCTCCTTCTGGCGCTGGTCTGCCATCTGCTGGCCTCGGTGCTGGGCATCACATTCGGCATATGGGCGGCGACAAGGCAATACACCTGGATCGACTCGACACTGTCGGCCATCTCCTTCCTCGGCATGACGGTGCCGCGCTTCCTGATGGCGCTGATCATCGTCTATCTCCTGGTCTTCCAGTTCAACGTGTCTGAGATCGGCTCATTCTTCTCGCCGCAATATGGTGGTGCGCCGTGGTCGTGGGCCAAATTCGTCGACCTCGTCAAACATGTCTGGCCGGTGGTGGCGATCGCCACTTTCGGCGGCCTCGCCTACAATATGCGCGTCATGCGCGGCAATCTGCTCGATACGCTGAACGCGCAATATGTCGAGACGGCAAGGGCCAAGGGGCTGACGGGTGCTGCTGTCGTCATGCGCCACGCCGTGCCCAACGCGCTGCATCCGCTCATCATGTATCAGGGCGTGGTGCTGCCCTATATGCTGACCGGCGAGATCGAGACGGCGATCATCTTCGCACTGCCGACCGTCGGCCCGGCGATCGTCGGCTCCATGGCTGTCGGCGACGTCTATGTCACCGCCACCTTCATGATGGTCCTGTCGGCGACGCTCATCGTCGGCAACATCATCGCCGACATGCTGCTCGTGCTGCTCGATCCGCGCGTGCGCCAGTTCGGGGAGCGTTGAGATGCTGGCGCGCGATCCATCCCCTCCACCGCTGCCTGCCGAAGGGCCCATCGTCGCCAAACCGGCGCATGGCAACGAAAGCTACATCGCGCTTGTCTGGCGCCGGCTGAAGCGCTCCTGGACCGGCATGGCCGGGCTCTGGCTCGTCGTGCTGCTGCTGGTGATGGCCGTATTCGCCGAATTCATCGCGCCAATGGACCCGAAGGTCACGGATGTCGGCTTCGCTCCGCCGCAGGTGCCAAGCTTCCATGACAGAGACGGCGGTTTCACCGCACGGCCGAGGGTCTATGCGCTGGCCGATTCGGCGGACCTCGATCCGGTCACTTTCCAGCCCGTCGTCGGCCCCGACTATGATCATCCTAGGCTGCTCGGTTTCTTCGTGCATGGCGCGCCCTACAAGCTGTTTGGGCTGCTGCCGGCGGACCGGCATCTGTTCGGCTCGCTGGACGGCCAGCCGGTGCATTTCCTGGGCACCGACAAGTTCGGCCGTGACGTGCTGTCGCGCGCCATCCACGGCTCGCGCGTCTCGCTGATGATCGCCCTGACGGTCGTCTTCATCATCACCGTCATCGGCACCACCGTCGGCATGGTTTCCGGCTATTTCGGCGGCAGGTTCGATGTCTGGATGCAGCGCTTCGTCGAACTGGTGCTCGCCTTCCCGCAACTGCCGCTCTATCTGGCGCTGACGACGCTGATCCCGGTCACCGCTCCCACCAACGTCTTCCTCGCTTTCGTCATCATCGTCATGTCGGCCTTGGGCTGGGCGCAGATGTCGCGCGAAGTGCGCGGCAAGACGCTGGCGCTGGCGCGGATCGAGTATGTGCGCGCCGCCATGGCGGTCGGCGCCACCGACCGGCGCATCATCATGCAGCACATCTTCCCCAATGTGATGAGCCATGTGATCGTCGCCGTGACGCTGGCGATCCCGACCGTGGTGCTGCTCGAATCCTTCCTCGGTTTCCTCGGCTTCGCCGTCAAGCCGCCGCTGATCTCGTGGGGCCTGATGCTGCAGGACACCGCGACCTATTCCGTCATCGGCACCTATCCCTGGATCCTGTCGCCGGTCGGTTTCGTGCTGGTCACCGTCTTTGCCTTCAACGCGCTGGGCGACGGCCTGCGTGACGCCGTCGACCCTTATTGAGGTGGCACAGATGTCCGTCGCGCTCGCCGAATCCTTCGCACCGATCGTCCGTCACGACCATGACGGACGCCAGGACCAGCCGATCATCGATGCCCGCAACGTCGCCGTGGCCTTCAAGGTCGAGCATGGCGTCGTCGAAGCGGTCAAGGATATCTCGTTCCAGCTCTATCGCGGCGAGACGATCGCCATCGTCGGCGAATCCGGTTCGGGCAAGTCGGTGACGGCGCGCACCGTCATGGGCCTGCTGTCGCGGCGCGCCACCGTGTCGCCCGGCTCGAGCGTCTGTTATGACGGGCAAAACATCCTGAAATTTCCCGAGAGCGCCCGGCGCAAGCTGCGCGGCAACCGCATCTCGATGATCTTCCAGGAGCCGATGAGTTCGCTCAACCCGATCTATACGGTCGGCAGCCAGATCGTCGAGGCGATCCGGGTGCATCGTAAGGTCAGCCGCAAACAGGCTTGGGCGCGAGCGCTCGAACTTCTGCAGCACGTGCAGATTCCCGATCCTGCCGCGCGGCTCAGACAATACCCGCATCAGCTCTCGGGCGGGCAACGCCAGCGGGTGATGATCGCCATGGCGCTGGCCAACAATCCCGACGTGCTGATCGCCGATGAGCCGACCACGGCGCTCGATGTCACCGTCCAGGCGCAGATCCTGAACCTGATCCGCAGCCTGCAGAAAGAGCTGCGCATGGCGGTGATCCTGATCACCCACGACCTCACCGTGGTGCGCCAGTTCTCCGACTACGTCTATGTCATGCAGCATGGTGAAATGTGCGAGCACAACGTCACCGAACGGCTGTTCGGCGATCCGCGGCATCCCTATACGAGGCGGCTGCTGGCTTCAGAGCCGCACGGGCAGCCGAAACCGCTGCCGGAGGGCTGTGGCACCATTCTCGAGGCCAGCGGCGTGCGCGTCTCATTCATGCTGCGCCACGGCACCTTTCTGAAACCCGACTGGCGCGAATTGGTCGCCGTCGACGATCTCAGCCTGAAACTCTGTCGTCATGAGACGCTGGGGCTGGTCGGCGAGTCCGGCTCCGGCAAGACCACCTTCGGCCAGGCCCTGCTCCGGTTGATCGACGCCAAGCGCGGCGAGATCCGTTTCGACGGCAAGCCGATCCACGGCCTGTCGCGGGCCGAGATGCGGCCGTTGCGCTCGCGCATGCAGATCGTCTTCCAGGATCCGTTCTCCTCGCTCAACCCGCGCATGACGATCGGCCAGATCATCGAGGAAGGGCTGATCGTCAACAGCATAGGGGCGACGCGGCGCGAGCGGGTCGAACGGGTGCGCGACGCGCTGGTCAGCGCCGGCATGCCGGGCGATATTCTGTCGCGGTTTCCGCACGAATTCTCCGGCGGCCAGCGACAACGGATCGCGATCGCCCGCGCCATAGCGCTCGAACCAGAATTCATCCTGCTCGACGAGCCGACATCGGCGCTGGACCTCTCCGTCCAGGCGCAGATCATCGACCTCCTGCGCAAGCTGCAGGACGAGCGCGGCCTCAGCTACCTCTTCATCTCGCACGACCTCAAGGTGGTGCGTGCGCTGTGCCATCGCGTGATCGTCATGCAGAACGGCAAGATCGTCGAGCAGGGCCCCGTCGACGACATCCTGTCCAATCCCAAGACCGCTTACACCGAACGGCTCGTCAGGGCCGCTTTCGATGTGGCCTGAACATATGCCGGAGGTTAGCATGGCAAGAAATCCCAAGATCACGTTCATCGGCGCCGGCTCGACGGTGTTCATGAAGAACATTGTCGGCGACGTGCTGCAGCGCCCGTCGCTGTCCGGCGCGACGATCGCGCTGATGGACATCAATCCGCAGCGGCTGGAAGAGAGCGCCATTGTCGTCAACAAGCTGATCGCGACGCTTGGCGTCAAGGCGAAGACCGAGACCCATTCGGATCAGCGCAAGGCGCTGGCCGGCGCGGATTTCGTCGTCGTCGCCTTCCAGATCGGGGGCTACGCGCCCTGCACCGTCACTGACTTCGAGGTGCCGAAGAAATACGGCCTGCGCCAGACGATCGCCGACACGCTCGGCGTCGGCGGCATCATGCGGGGTCTGAGGACCGTGCCGCATCTGTGGAAGGTGTGCGAAGACATGCTCGCCGTCTGCCCCGATGCGATCATGCTACAATATGTCAACCCGATGGCGATCAACACCTGGGCGATAGCAGAAAAATACCCTGCGATCAGGCAGGTCGGCCTCTGCCATTCGGTGCAGGGCACGGCAATGGAGCTGGCTGAAGACCTCGACCTTCCCTACGAAGAGATCCGCTATCGCTCGGCCGGCATCAACCACATGGCGTTCTATCTGAAGTTCGAGCATCGCCAGCCGGACGGTTCCTACCGCGACCTCTACCCAGATCTCGTGCGCGCCTATCGCGAAGGCCGCGCGCCCAAGCCCGGCTGGAACCCGCGCTGTCCCAACAAGGTGCGCTACGAGATGCTGACCAGGCTCGGCTATTTCGTCACCGAGAGCTCGGAGCATTTTGCCGAATATACGCCCTATTTCATCAAGGACGGCCGCCCCGACCTGATCGAGAAATACGGCATCCCGCTGGATGAATATCCCAAGCGCTGCATCGAACAGATCGAGCGCTGGAAGGGGCAGGCTGAAGCCTATCGCTCGGCCGATCGCATCGAGGTAGAGCAGTCCCGGGAATATGCCTCCTCGATCATGAATTCGGTCTGGACCGGCGAGCCGTCGGTGATCTACGGCAATGTCCGCAACAATGGCTGCATCACCTCGCTGCCTCGGGATTGCGCCGCCGAAGTGCCGTGCCTGGTCGATGCCTCCGGCATCCAGCCGACCTATATAGGCGACCTGCCGCCGCAATTGACCGCGCTGATCCGCACCAACATCAACGTGCAGGAACTGACGGTGCGGGCTCTGATGACCGAGAACCGCGAGCACATCTACCACGCGGCGATGATGGATCCGCACACCGCGGCCGAACTCGATCTCGACCAGATCTGGTCACTGGTCGATGATCTCTTGGCCGCTCACGGCGACTGGCTGCCGGGCTGGGCGCGGGTGGCGCGCAAGACCGAGGCCGCCTGACGACCTCATTTCGGAGCGTCGGGATCCGTCTCTTCCTCGTCATCGCGGGCCTTGATGACATAGGCGCCCTTCAGCCAGCGATTGAGGTCGATGTCCTTGCAGCGCGTCGAGCAGAACGGAAAGCTGTCGCGCGCCGAGGGCTTGCCGCATTCGGGGCAGGGGCGCTTTGGGCGCAAGGGCGTGACTTTGGGATCGGAATTCACAGCCGGGTTCCCGCCAGCCAGCTGCCATGCACCTTGAAGCCTTCGCCGCTCAGCAGCGCGATGGTCTCATAGAGCGGCAGCCCGACGATGTTGGTGTAGGAGCCGACCAGCTTGACGACGAAGGCGCCGGCGAGGCCCTGGACGGCGTAGCCGCCCGCCTTGCCGCGCCATTCGCCCGAGGCGATATAGGCGTCGATCTCTTCGCGCGGCAGCCGCTTGAAACGCACCCGCGTCTCGACCAGGCGCTGGCGCAGCTTGCCACCCGGGGTGATAAGGCAGATGCCGGAATAGACCCGATGCGAACGGCCCGACAACAGCCCCAGACAGTTGGCAGCGTCGTCGAGGGTTTCTGCCTTGGGCAGGATGCGCCGCCCGACGGCAACCACCGTGTCGGCGGCCAGCACGAAACCCGGCGCATAGTCGGCTTCGGTCTTCAGTGACGCAAACGCCCTTTCGGCCTTTTCCTTCGACAGCCGCTTGGCCAGCGAGCGCGGATGCTCGGCACGCAGCGGCGTTTCGTCGATATCGGCCGGCAGCACGCGGTCCGGCTCGATGCCGGCCTGCTGCAAGAGCTCGATTCGGCGCGGCGAACCCGAGGCAAGCACCAGCTTCTGCAAAATGCTCATCGCGGACCAGTCGGGCTTTGCTTACTTGAAACGATAGGTGATGCGGCCCTTGGTCAGGTCGTATGGCGTCATCTCGACCAGAACCTTGTCGCCGGTCAGCACGCGGATGCGGTTCTTGCGCATGCGGCCGGCCGTATGGGCGATGATTTCGTGTTCGTTTTCGAGCTTTACCCGGAACATCGCGTTCGGCAACAATTCCGTCACGACACCCGGAAACTCGAGGACTTCTTCCTTCGGCATTCGATACCTTTGCTTGGATGGTAGTTCCAGCACCCTGGCCGGAATTTCGGCGGAACCTATATGATAATCGTCCGCTTGTGAACACGCTTAATCCGTCGCGTTTTTTGCCTCTGGAAGCAAGAAACGTCGGCCTATGCGCACCTTCAGCCGCTCGCGGACGTCCCGGTACGCTGCCATGATCTGTTCGCGCGTGCCACCGGCGTCGGTCGGGTCCGGCGTCGGCCAATATTCGACCTCGACGGCGAGCGAGCGGGTGAGTTCGAGTGCGGCGTGGTGCGCTTCGGGTGCCAGCGTGACGATGAGGTCGAAATAGTCGTCCTCGAGATCGTCCATCGTCCTTGGGTGGCGCTCGCCCAGCGTGAGATCTTCTTCGGCCAGCACCGCATCGACGAACGGATCGCGCTCGCCGGCGCGAACGCCGGCCGAAGCGACAAAGACGGTGGCGGGCAGCATCCGGCGCGCCAGCTGCTCCGCCATTGGCGAGCGCACGGCATTCATGCCGCACAGGAACAGGATCGAACGGGGCAGGGCGCCGGGCGACAGGGCTAGCCCCGCCAGTGCAGCACGCAGACCAGCGTGAACAGCCGGCGCGCCGTATCGAAGTCGATGTCGATCTTGCCGGACAGCCGGTCCATCAGCGTCTGCGAACCTTCATTGTGCAGGCCGCGGCGGCCCATGTCGATCGCCTCGATATGGCTCGGCGTCGAGGAGCGGATGGCGTCGTAGTAGCTTTCGCAGATCATGTAGTAATCCTTGACGATGCGCCGGAGCGGCGTCAGCGACAGGATATGGGTGACGACGGCGGTGCCATCCTCGCGCGCCACGGCAAACACCAGGCGCTGCTCGGCCAGCGACAGTTTCAGCCGGTAAGGGCCGTCGCCGCTGTCATTGACGGGCTGGAAACTGTTCTCCTCGATCAGGTCGAAGATCGCCACCGCGCGTTCATGCTCGACATCCGGCGTTGACCGGCCGATCGATTCATCGAGTTCGACATCGATCAGCCTGGCGCGGGTTTGATCGGGGCCAGACATCGCCGCCTACATGTTCAACCGTATGGCGACGGAGCGTCCATGCGCGTCAAGACCCTCCGCCTTGGCCAGCGCAATCGCCGCCGGCGCCAAGATACGCAACTGCTCCGGTCCAAGCTTGAGGATCGACGTGCGCTTGACGAAATCGAGCACGGACAGGCCGGACGAGAAACGCGCCGAGCGCGCCGTCGGCAGCACATGGTTGGAGCCGCCGACATAGTCGCCGATGGCTTCCGGCGTGTGGCGGCCGAGAAAGACCGCACCGGCATTGCGCATCCGCGACAGGAAGCCCTCGGCGTCGTCGATGGCCAGTTCGACATGTTCGGCGGCGATGCGATCGACCAGCGGCAGCGCGGCGTCGATGGCCGACACCTGGATCACGGCACCAAAATCGCGCCAGCTCGCCGCTGCCGTTTCAGCGCGTGGCAGGCTCTGCAACTGGCGCTCGACCGCCTGTTCGACCGCGATGCCGAAAGCCGGATCGTCGGTGATCAGGATCGACTGCGCCGAAGCGTCGTGTTCGGCCTGGGCCAGCAGGTCGGCAGCGATCCAGTTCGGATCGTTGCTGCCGTCGGCCACGACAAGCACTTCCGATGGCCCGGCGATCATGTCGATGCCGACGGTGCCGAAAACCTGGCGCTTGGCTGCCGCGACATAGGCATTGCCCGGGCCGACGATCTTGGCGACCGGCCGGATTGTCTCGGTGCCATAGGCGAGGGCGGCGATCGCCTGCGCGCCGCCGACGCGGTAGATTTCGGACACGCCTGATATGTCCGCTGCCACCAGCACCAGCGGATTGATGATGCCGCCCGGCGCAGGCACGACCATGACGATGCGCTCGACGCCGGCCACTCTGGCCGGCACGGCGTTCATCAGCACCGAGCTCGGATAGCTCGCCGTACCGCCCGGCACATAGAGCCCGACGGCCTCGATCGCCGTCCAACGCCAGCCGAGCTCGACGCCGGCGGCATCCGTATAGCGATCGTCCTTCGGCCGCTGCCGTTCATGATGCGAGCGGATGCGGTCGCGCGCGAACTCCAGCGCCTCGATCGTCTTTGGGTCGGCCGTTTCGTAGGCGGTTGCGATGTCTTCCTTAGACACGGCAATGCCGAGGCCGGTCAAATCGGCGCGATCGAATTTCCGCGTATAGTCGATCAGTGCCGCGTCGCCCTCGGCGCGCACGCGCGCGATGATGTCGCGCACCGCGGCATCGACATCGGCGGAGACCTCCCGCTTGGTCGTGAGGAAGGCGGCGAAACGTTGCTCGAAATCGGCATCGGACTGACGAAGCGTGATGGCCATCGGACGCTCAGGCCTTGTGGATGGGGCGCGAGGTGGCTTCCCACGCCCCGCCGATGTCGGCAAGACGGGCCTCGATGCACTCGACGTCGAGCATGATCGCACCGCCGCCCGAGAAGATCAGCTCGACGATGCCGGCCGGCTTGCTGATCTCGATGAAGCTGATCGCCAGCAGCGACAGGACTTCGGCAGGCTTGTCGCGGTCAATACCGCTGGTCTTGGCCCCGAGCACGCGGTCGAAATGCAGCACGGCCTGCCGTCGCTCATTATGCTGGCGAAACAGGCCGGATTTTGCCTCCCAGACGAAACGGTTCATGGTCAGCAGGAAACGCTTGGCCGCGGGGAGGAATTCGAGGTCGCTGACTTTCAGCACGGCATCCTGGACATGAGCCGAAACGATGCTCAGATCCTGGTCGTCGAGCGCGATAAGCTTAAGGGCGGTCATACGGATTTCGCACCTGAAGGTTGATTGTTCAGCCTTCTGTTAGGCGGTCTTGGCGATCGGTGCAACCGCACCAACAGCTGCAGCTCTGCGCTGCCCCTCATCGCCCTGCCGGGCACTTCTCCCCGGATAGTGACGGGGAGAAGGACGCTGCCGCGAAGGATTTCGCCAATCTCCTGCGTTGCTAGAGAGGAGCCGAGGTCGCGGGCTACGCCGAAATCCGTTCGATCACCGCGCCGCAGTTGGACAGCTTTTCTTCCAGCCGCTCGAAGCCGCGATCGAGGTGGTAGACGCGGTTGACCGTGGTCTCGCCTTCCGCCGCCAGGCCGGCGATGACCAGCGAGACAGAGGCGCGAAGATCGGTCGCCATGACCGGCGCGCCCTTCAGCTTCGGCACGCCGTCGACGATCGCCGTCTGGCCCGAAAGCGTGATGTGAGCGCCGAGCCGCGCCAGTTCCTGCACATGCATGAAGCGGTTCTCGAAGATCGTCTCGGTGATGCGCGACTTACCCTTGGCCATGGTCATCAGGCCCATGAACTGCGCCTGCAAATCGGTCGGGAAGGCCGGGAAGGGTGCTGTCGTCACGTCGACCGGCGAAATGCCGGCGCCGTTGCGCCTCACCCGGATGCCGGAATTGGTCGGCGTGATCTCCGCACCCGTCTGGGCGATCACGTCCAGTGCGGTCTGCAGCAGGTCCGCACGCGCGCCTTCGAGCACGACGTCGCCGCCGGTCATGGCGACGGCCATCGCATAGGTGCCGGTCTCGATGCGGTCGGGAATGACGCGCACGCGCGCACCGGAGAGCGATTCGACGCCGTCGATGGCAATGGTTGGCGTGCCGGCGCCGGAAATCTTCGCGCCCATGGCGTTGAGGCACTCGGCCAGATTGACGATCTCGGGCTCGCAGGCGGCATTTTCCAGCACCGTCTCGCCCTTGGCGAGTGCCGCGGCCATCATCAGCACATGGGTGGCGCCGACCGAGACCTTCGGGAAGATATAGCGGTTGCCGACAAGGCGGCCATTCCGGGTCTTGGCGATGACATAGCCGGTGTCGACGTCGATATCAGCGCCCAGCGCCTGGAGGCCCTCGAGGAACAGATCGACCGGCCGCGTGCCGATGGCGCAACCGCCCGGCAGCGACACTTTTGCTTCGCCCATGCGCGCCAGCAGCGGGCCGATCACCCAGAACGAGGCGCGCATCTTCGACACCAGCTCGTAGGGCGCTGTGGTGTCGACGATGTTGCGGGCGGAGAAGTTGATGGTGCGCGAATAGCCCTCATTCTGCTTCTCGCGGCGGCCATTGACCGAATAATCGACGCCGTGGTTGCCCAGGATGCGGATCAGCTGCTCGACATCGGCCAGATGCGGCACGTTTTCCAGCGTCAGCGTGTCGTCGGTCAAAAGCGAGGCGATCATCAAAGGCAGCGCCGCGTTTTTCGCGCCCGAGATCGGAATGCTTCCGGAGAGCTTGTTGCCTCCGACAATTCTGATGCGATCCATGGAAGAACGTCCCTCTCGGCCAAAAAAGGGCCGGTTCAATCGTTTGAGTAGCGGCCCGTCTAGACCATTGGCCAATCTGGTTCAAGAAATAGGATTTCGCCCACCCCAGGCCAAGAGTGACCTATTTGAGTTAATCTTTTTGTATTTTCTTCGATGCAGCGAGCCCGTCCGGGCGCAGGTCGGCCTCGCCGGTCCGCCGCGAGCGCGACTGCGCCTTGCGCTTCTGCAGATTGGCGCGCAATTGCTCGGCGAGCCGATCCTTGCGGATTGTTGCGCTGCTTTTCGGTGGACCATCCTTTTTCACTGGAATTGTCTTGTCGTCCATCGCCCCATCCCCGCCGGCGACCCACCAGCTTGCTGTTCAGGGATAGCCAACATTGTGGCACTGCCATGTCATTAAAAGCCATCCGGCAAAGCCTTTCACAGAAGCGTTGCACTTGGCCTTGCGCTTGCCGGTTCGATATGGCAGAAGCCCCGCCATCAGCGGCTGCGGTAGCTCAGTGGTAGAGCACTCCCTTGGTAAGGGAGAGGTCGAGAGTTCAATCCTCTCTCGCAGCACCAGTTTCCAACATCCCTGTTGCCGCACGATCGTCCTCTGCATTTGCGAGGGCGAGGCGGGTACATGGGATGGCGCGGCCCTCGTGCTGGCGGACCCGATCAGCGGTGCATTGCTTCAGAAAATGGCTGCCACAGGCAAATCCAGCCGAAGCGCATTCCGGCAAGACACGATTCATTAACCAAGATGCTATTCATCGACATGACGTATTGTGGCATGGATGCCCGTCTTCGCCGGTCAGATCCATGCTTGTCAGGAAGAGGGCCGAAAGGCTCCTGATCTGGGCGGAAATCTAAATCGCCCGAAACAAAAGAACGTGCAAGGCATGAACGTGAGCGAAAACGTGCAAAACGCCCCCGGTGCTTCCCGTCTTTGGACCCTGCCTGCCATCATCGCAGCGTTCCTTTGCCTGTGCGCTACCGGCGCGTTCGCGGAGACGCGTGCTTTGAGGATTCAACATCTCCATACGGGCGAGAAGGCTGAAATCGTCTTCAAGCGCAATGGGCGCTATGATCCGGCGGGATTGAAGAAGATCAATCTCATGCTGCGCGATTGGCGTCGCAACGAACCGACGAAGATGGATCCGCGCCTGCTCGATCTTGTCTGGCAGGCCTATCGCGCCAGCGGCTCGACAGCCTATATCCATGTGGTCAGCGCCTATCGTTCGCCGGCGACGAACGCAATGCTGCGCAGCCGCTCGAAGGGCGTGGCCCGGGAGAGCCAACACATGGTTGGCCGCGCGATGGATTTCTTCCTGCCGGATGTGCCGCTGAAGAAGCTGCGCGACATCGGCCTCAAAATGCAGGGCGGCGGCGTGGGTTATTACCCCATCTCCGGTTCGCCTTTCATACACATGGATGTCGGCAATGTGCGGCATTGGCCGGGCATCAGCCGCCAGGAACTCGCCAGGGTATTTCCGAACGGCAACACACTGCATGTGCCGAGCGACGGCAAACCGCTGCCCGGCTATGAGCAGGCGTTTGCCGCCTACAAATCGCGCAAGGGCGCCGGCACGCCCAACATCGAGCTGGCAAGCGTCGACGGCGGCCAACGCAGGCCGCGTGGCCTGCTGGCGACGCTCTTGGGCGGGGGCGGCGCAGACGAGTCCGACGATGTCGCCGAAGCGGTGCCGGCGCCACGCAAACCGGCGAGGTCCGTCGAACCCAGACCGGCCGGACAGGGTATCGCTATCGTGCCGCCGCAGGATGCCCAGCGGGCGGACATCCAGATTGCTGCCAGCGATCCAGGCGAAGAACCGCTTGCCGGGCAGAAGGGGAAGACGCCTGAAGCGATCGTCATGGCGATGGCACCGGGCTCAGTGCCGCTGCCGGCCTTCGCACCGCGCGCCGAGTTCACGGCACCCGTTCCCACCCCGGAAACCGCACCGTTGGCAATCGCCGGCGCGTCCACGGCGCAGGCCGAGCTGGCCGTTGCCAAGCCGGACGCCGCGAATGCCGATGCCGCTGCCACGAGCGTCGCGCCGGAGATGATGGCGCTCAACGTCCCATTGCCGACATGGCGGCCGGAAAGCCAGTCAAGCCCGACGCGCCAGTTGGAAGCAGCCAAATCTGGCGATGCCATCGGTGTCTTGCTGGCCATGCATCACCCCGACGACGGGCTGGCCGGCGAGCGGATCGCGGCGCCTGCGTCAAAGCCAGAAGATCGCGTCAGGGCGAACCCCAAGGCCGACCGTGTCCAGCGGCGCCCCGATTCCGAGGCAGATCGCGCTGTTGCCGGTGGGGCCGCATCAACAGGGGCGCCCATGATTGCCGCCAATTTCATCCGCACGGCGCCGGAGCATGTCTATCTCGATGGATTCCAACCGCGGGGACGGACGTCCGATCACCGCCGCTTCACCGGCTCCGCGGTGAAATTCCTGCCCATCGCCAGTTTCAAATAGGGGCGAAAGCACCGTTCGATCCAGTATCGAAATGTGTTGCGCCATATCGATGGCCGGGGCCGTTACGGGATTCGCAACCCGTGCCGAACCCTTCCGCGATATAACACTTGGCGAGCAGCGCGCTACTGCAGCGGGCAGTCGGCTCGTTGCTGTCGGCCGCCATCCGTTGCCTTTCGAGCAGATCGCCCCGCGAACTTGCCAGGATCGTGGTGGCGGCGCAAACGTGCACGAGGCATATTTGGCCCCGCCGGCCGCAACCGGCGGGACTAAGCCACAGGCCGCCCAGCGGGCGAGTTCTGCGACAAGGATCACGCCTGGTGAATCACCAATTCGCTGGTCATGGGAATTCCTCTAAGGGCGCCAAGCACCATGTTGTGCGAGATCGCGCGTTCATGAATTTTCTCCAGATCGGCGCGGGGCGCCGAAGAACACACGGTTGCGCTGAGGTGCAGGGACACGTAGCAATGCCGGGCGTCCACGGGCGCCGTGAGCCCATCAAGTCCGTCGAACTCGCCACGCGGGTCGAACACGCCTTCCGCGATGAAATCGACCGAACGAAGATCGACCCCCGCATGCGCTGCCAGCATCGGATAATCCGAGCCGGCGCACACAGCCGCCGCGGCAAAGATCTGCTCCCAGGGAAAGACGGCGGTCGGCGAATTGTCCTTGAGGCTCGCCGGTCGCTCCAGTAGCGGTGTTGTGTAAGGATCGCCTGATTGCGGGTCGAAGCGGTAGCGGGCACGATAGGTGCCACGCACCGCGTCACCGTGTTTCTTTAGCACGGACACGATATCTTTGACTGTGCTGACGGTTTCTCCGAAGACTACTGGCATCTTTACCTCCCTATAAAATGAGAATTCCACTCCCTATTCCGGTCCGCGGATGCCGACGACGGTTGCCGCGGCCTGGCCCCAATCCCGACAATGTGCCGACAAGGCTCGCGCTACTTGGCAGGCGCGGCAGCCTGAGCGTCGCCGCCGAGATCCTTCTTGAAGGTCTCAAAGTCGACCTGCATGCCGTTGAAGATTGTGCTCCAGTGCCGTGACAGAGCGGCGATAGCGACGGCCTCTTCGATCTCGTCCTCCGTTGCGCCCGCCTGTTTTGCGCTCTCGGTGTCTTCCCAGATGCAATACTGGCAGGGAATTTGTGCGGAGACGGCGAGCGAGATCAGAGCCTTGACCTTCGGCGGCAGGGCGGTTTCGCTGGAGAACTGCAGAGCCTTCACCTCTGCCCAGGCGCCCGGCAGCGCTGCTTTTGAAACCTGATGGAGAAAGGTCGGCACCGAGCCGAGCGTCCGCTCGACGTCCTTATAGGTGGCGTCGACCTCAGCCTGACCGGCCCAGCCTAAGCCTGATGACAACAATGTGGCGCAGACGACAGTCGATGCGAACGCCGTGTGAAGGAGGCGGCGCGAGCGGCTGGGCCCGAGCTCGCCGTGGTGTGCGATGGAAGCAACATGGGAAACTGCGAAGGCGAACATGATCTCTCTCCTCTTTGGAACCATTTGCGTCCGGGCCAGATGATGCCCGCGTGCTGTAAGGAGTCACGGACGGGAGAAAAAGTTCGATCAGTCGTCGTCGATTCTAGGCGGACGCGGCGAAAGATGAAGATGCAAGCGTCGGGCCTTGCCGTCTCGCTGAAAGATCACCAGGACGACACCCGGCGGGCAGTGGAAAGGGTCTTCCGGCGGATTGACGAATAGTCCCTCGATCACAGTGACCTGGCTGGCGCTGAGAATGCGCTGCGGTTCCAGGCGGACGCCGGCTTCCGTGTCGGCGTCGACTTCCCAGGCAAGGAATGAGCGACCCAGCACTGGTTTGCTCGTCCCGCGGACAAGATGCAGGTCCTCTGCAAAGTGCCCAAGGAAGCGGTCACGCTCGCCATGCTGGTTGAGCCCATTGAAAATTTCGGAGTAGAATCGCTGGCGCTCGCGAGACTGCGAGCGAGCCTCTGTGTCGGCAAGGCCCGCCGTTTCCAGCAGCATCTCGGCAAGCTTGCGTTTGGCTTGCGACAAACGACTGCGAACCGTCCCAATCGGGACACCCAGAATGGCGGCCAGTTCCTCGTAAGACTGATAGCTTCCGAAATAGCGCAACATGGCGGTCGCCTGCAGCGGCTCGGGAAGCTTGCGTAGGGCGTCCCAAACCCATTCGCGAAGCGCGACTTTCTCCAGCCGCTCCTCAATGCTTGCGCGTTCGTCTGGGCGGTCTGGAATGTCGGCGGTCAAGATCTCGCGTCGTCTTCGACGCAATTGTTGCAGGCAACAGCGGTGCAACACAGTGCGAAGCCAGCCACCGACGGCTTGCGGATCCTTGAGTTCGCCGATGCGCCTCAGCGCGATCAGGAAAGTCTCATGCACAGCATCTTCGGCGTCCGCCCCATAGCCGAGCATGTTCAGCGCTATCGCATAGAGCCGTGCGCGATGACGTTCCAGCAGCAGGCCGAGGCAACCACAATCGCCGCCCCGAGCGGCAAGGGCCAGTTCGGCATCACTCGGCACGATATGAGTTTCGTAGCCCATGGACTTAAGATGCATCAACTGGCGAAAAAGTTCGAATGCCAGTTCAGCTTCGTCACGATCCGTGTTCGGCGGGCACCAGTTCACCAATGACGCTTTGATGGGGTTTTGGATTGAGGTTATGACCCTCACTTCACGTCCGTAACAACCGGCCCCGGAACGGGGTCCGTGAGAACCAGGCTCGCCGCCAAGATACTCAAGCGAGATCGAAAGTGCATATGGCAGTGAGCAAGGATTGGATTCTGGCGCATGCGGGCGATCTGCGCGGCTAGATTCAATCCTGTAAAACTTTTTCCAGATTTGACACCATTTCACAAAATTGTAAGATAATCATCTTCCGTCAGCGATAGGCGATGACCATGTCGATCCGCGAAGAACTGGCCAACATGACCGTGGCGTTCACCTCCGCGGAAGAGAAGATCGTCCAGGTCCTGCTCGCCGATTACCCAATGTCGGGGCTGGGCACCGCAACCCGGCTGGCACGGCGCGCCGGCGTCAGCGACCCGAGCGTGACGCGGCTGATGACCAAGCTTGGCTATGTCGGCTTTGCCGATTTCCAGGCACGCCTGCTAACCGAAGTCGAATCCAGGCTGCATTCGCCGCTTTTGATGATGGAGGCCAAGCGTCCGGGCGGCTCCAGCGAAGGCACCGCACTTGCCTATTTCCATTCGGTTTCCGACAGCCTGGAGCGTACGCGCACGGCTGTGCCGGTGCAGGCCTACACGCGCGCTGTCAACATGCTGCTCGAGAGCAAGGGCCAGGTCGTGCTGCTGGGCGGCCGGTTCAGCCGGCATATCGCCTCCATGCTGGCCGGCTATCTCCTGCAGTTCCGCTCCGGCGTGCGCGACATCGGTTCGTTGAGTCCCGCCGATTTCGACCTGTTGATCGACCTTGGCAAGCGCGACCTCCTCGTCGTGTTCGATTACCGGCGCTACCAGTCGGACGTGGTGAGCTTTGCCCAGCAGGCCAAGGAGCGCGGCGTCTCCATCCTGCTGTTCACCGATGTCTGGCTGTCGCCGATATCTGACATCGCGGACCTGACCATGGTCGCGGCGATCGACGCCAACTCGCCGTTCGACACGCTGGCGACGGCCGTTGCCCAGATGGAAACCGTCTTTGCCCACGCGCTGGAGGGCCATGGCGCCGGGGTGCGCAAGCGCATCGAGGACATCGAGAAGATCCGCAGCGCCAACGCGGTCACGCTCGATACCGTCCTATCGTCCTCGGCCGACGACGCCGCCAAATCCAAAGCCACAAGGAAATAGTGTCGTTGCGCCCAGTGCAGCGATGCAAAGCGCCGCGACGCAGAAAAGGAAGCGACAATGCCCGACAACCAGACCATCATCGATGCCGTGCAGGCTGAGATCGAGACCGATCGCGACTGGTTGATCGGCCTGACCCGCGACATGGTCCGCATCCCTTCGGTCAACCCCAAATTCGAGCCCAATCCGGCGATCAACCGCGAGGCGGATGTCCAGGCGCTGCTCGAACCGATCCTCAAGCAGGACGGGTTCAGGACAGAGCAATGGGATGCCTTGCCCGGGCGGCCCAATCTGGTCGGCGAATGGGCGGGAGACGAGAGCCGCAGCCTGATCCTGTGCGGCCATATCGACGTCGTGCCGGTCGGCGCGATGAAGGACTGGTCGGTCGATCCGTTCGGCGGCGAAATCACCAATGGCCGGCTCTATGGCCGCGGCGCCGTCGACATGAAGGGCGGCGTCGCCGCTTGCATCGCCGCCGCGCGCGCGATCCGCAAGGCGGGCATCACGCTGCAGGGCCGGCTCGCCATCCACTCGGTCGTCGACGAGGAAGCCGGCGGCTTCGGCGCCATGGACGCGGTGAAGAAGGGCAAGCTCGCCAAGGCGGTGCTGGTCGCCGAACCGACCTGGGGCGATGTCCTGCCGGTCGAAGGCGGGCTGGAATGGGCGCGGGTGACGATCCGTGGCCGCAACGCCCATTCGGCGCTGCGCTACAACGAGATCTATCCGCAGCGCCACGACAAGGACCGGCTGGAGCCGGGCGTCAATGCGATCGAGATCGCCGCCCGCTTCATTGCCGCCGTGCGCCAGTATGAGCTGGACCGGACGCGAGCAAAATCGCATCCGCTGCTGCCGCTCGGCATGAACACCATCAACATCGGCGTCATGCATGGCGGCACCGGCCTTGGCGAGCACGGCCTGCCGACCGTGATGACCAACCCGGCCATCATTCCCGATGTCGCGGTGCTCGATCTCGACATGAAATTCCTGCCCGACGAGAATTCGGCCGACTATCGCCGCGATTTCGAGGCGTTCGTCCACCATTTCGCGCAGACCGATGCGTGGCTGCGCGACAACCCGCCTGCGATCCAATGGGAGCTCGGCGGGCTGCATTTTCCGCCGATGAACACGCCGGTCGACCATCCGCTGGTGACATCGCTGATGAAGCGCAAGGCGGTAGTCGGCAAGGCGCCGCAGGCGCGTGGCTTCGTCGCCGTGTGCGATGCCGCGCACTATGCCGGCGCCGGCGTCGACGGTGTCATCTTCGGCCCGTCAGGCGACGGCTTTCACGGTTCCGACGAATATGTCGAGGTCGAATCGGTGGTCGAGACCGCCAAGGTGATCGCCGCTTCGGTCATCGACTGGTGCGGCATCCGCTGAGGCGGAGCCGCCAGTCCGAAACGGTCAGGCCGGGGGCTTCAGGCGTTCGGCGACGGCGCCCCATGAAGCCTTGATCATACCGACCAGGCCGCTCGGGTAGGCCAGCATCACGCCGATGATCAGCACCGCCGTGATCATCGGCCGCCACGCGCCGAAATCGGCCATCCATTCGGCGAAGATCGTCAGCACGAAAGAGGCGATGATGGCGCCGTAAATAGTGCTGGTGCCGCCAAGCAGCACCATCGACAGGATGATGGTCGCAAGGCTCATGCCGAAGACGTCGATCGAGGCATTGCGCTGGTAGGCGGCGTAGAAGGCGCCGGCGATGCCGGTGAAGAAGGCGCTCGCGGCAAGCGTCAGCATGCGCTGGCGCACGATCGAGACGCCGCGGCTGATGGCGTATTCCTCATTGTCGCGCAAGGCGACGATGCTGGCCCCGGTGCGTGAGCGCACGAACACGCGCAGGAACAGGGTGCTCGCCACCAGCAGCGCCAGCGCGATGTAGAAATAGGCTGATTTGCCGTCACGGACCATGTTGTGGTCGAACACGTATAGCCCGGGAATGCGCACCAACCCTTGCGTGCCGCCGGTGATGGCGGACTGGCTGATGATCACCTGCATCACCAGCTGCGCGAAGCCGAAAGTGACCAGGATGATGTAGATGCCCTTCAGCCGCAGGATCGGGATGGTCACCAGGATCGCCGCCAGGGTGGCGATGACACCGCTGGCAAACAGCGCGATCCACGGATCGAATTCGGCCAGCTTGGTCAGCAGGCTGTAGGCATAGACGCCGATGCCGAACAGCGCCAGATGGCCGAAATTGAAGACGCCGCCATAGCCGAGGCTGAGGTCCCAGTTCGAGGCGACGATCGCATAGATGAAGGCCATGATCAGGATGTGGCGGGCATAGGTGTCGCCGAAGATCAGCGGCAGCAGTGCCAGAAAGGCGAAGCCGAGCACGAAGCCGATGGCCTCCTGCTTCCACGGCGTGCGGCCGGGAGCGATCGGGGTTGCCGCCTCTGTGTGGCTAAGGGTGATCGGCGATGTCGTGTCGGTCATGCTAGGCCTCGGGAGCGGCTGGCAAAGATGCCCTCGGGGCGCACCATCAGGGTCAGGATCAGCACGCCGAACAGCAGCGCCGGCGTCCAGTACAGGCCGAAATAATAGCTGCAGGCGGCCTCGAAGAAGCCGATCAGATAGGCGGCGAAGATCGGTCCCGAGATGCTCGATATTCCGCCGAATACGACGACGATCAGCGCCTTGAGCAGCGGGTCGCTGCCCATCACCGGCGACATGAAACGATAGCCGCCCATGAAGATGCCGGCGAGGCCTGCAAGCGACGCGGCAATGGCGAAGGCCAGCCCATAGAGCGCGGTGACGTTCAGCCCGACCAGATGGCTGGCATCTTCGTTCTGCGCCACGGCGCGCAGCGCCAGCCCGAGCCGCGTGCGGTTGAGGAACATCCAAAGTGCGGCCAGGATCAGCGGCGTGATGACGATGATGGCGATCTGGTGCAGGGAGACGCCGACGGCGCCGACGGTGGTGTTGCCGGTGATCAGCGCCGGGATCTGCTTCGAGCGCGGTCCCCAGATGGTCAGCGCGCCGTTCTCGATCAGCGACCCGGCTGCCAGCGTGGTGATGACGACGACCAGCACGATGTTGGGTCGGCCGATCAGCGGCCGCACGACACTCGCCTGCAGGATCCAGCCGACGCCGGCCATGACGACGACGGCGATGGGAAAGGCGACCGCCGCCGGCAGGCCGAGTTCGACCAGCTGCCAGGCGATGTAGGCGCCCAGCATCATGAACACGCCATGGCTGAAATTGAACACGCCGATCGTCGTCCAGACCAGAGCCAGCCCGACCGCCATCATGGCGTAGAGCGAGCCCTGGAACAGGCCGCCGAACAGGATTTCCGCCAATGCGCTCATCTTCGGATTTTCCTAATGGCCAAAATACATCGACATGATCTCGCCGTGGTCGAGGCTTTCGCCCGGCTTGATCTCGGTCGCAACGGCGCCATGGTTGACGAGGTAGAGTTGCTGCGTCAGCTCCAGCAGGAATTCGATGTCCTGCTCGACGACGATGAGCGGTACGCCGCCGTGCGAAATGTCCATCACGGAGGCGCAGAGCTCGTCCTTGATCTTGGGCGCCAGCCCCAGCGTCGGCTCGTCGAGGATCAGCAGGCGCGGATGGCTCATCAGCGCCGTGCCGATCGACACCATCTGGCGCTCGCCGCCCGACAGCGTGCGCACGCGCTGGCGCCAGCGTTCCGCCAGTTTCGGGAACAGCTTGACCACCTTTTCGCGGTTTTCCGCCTCATGCGGCCGGGCCCGCGGCGAATAGGCGCCGAGCGCCATGCAGTCGGCGATCGAGAGATCGGGAAACAGCCGGTTGCCTTGCGGCACATGGATCAGGCCGGCGCCGACGATGGCGCGTGCGCTGTGGCCGACAATGTCTTGCCCGTCGAACAGGATGCGGCCGCTCTTCGGCTGCAGAAGCCCGGAGATCGCACGCAGCAGCGTCGTCTTGCCATGGCCGTTGGGGCCGAACAGGCCGACATTGCCGAAGCGGCCGGCCTCCAGCGAGATGTCGTGCAGCACGGTGACGCGGCCATAGCCGGCGGTGACGCCTTCGACGCTGAGGAGGGGATTCACGCCGCCGACCTCCTCGTGCCGAGATAGGCCTCGATGACGTGCGGATCGGCGATCACGCCTGCCGGATCGCCGGCGGCCAGGACGCGGCCATTGTTGAGCACCAGCAGATGCTGCGAAAGGCTCATCAGGAAAGTCAGCACGTGCTCGATCAACAGGATGGTGATGCCGCGTTCGGCGGTGCGGCGGATCAGGCCGATCGACGTCTCGATCTCGGGTTTGGTCAGGCTCGATGCCGGCTCGTCGAGCAAGAGCATGCGTGGCTGCATGGCGATCGCCGTGGCAAGCATCAGGCATTTGCGCTCGAACACGGACAATTCGCCGGCAAGCCGGCCGAACGACTGGGATCCCAGGCCGACGAACTCCAGCGCCTCGGCGGCGGCATTGCGGGCCGTGGCCGCTGTCTTTTCCTGCTTGCCGTAGCTGGCGCCGATCAGCGCGTTCTCGAACACGGTCAGCCCGTCGAAGCTGGTCTCGCGCTGAAAGGTCCGGGCAAGGCCGAGGCGCGCGATGGCGTGTCCCGATTTGCCGTTTATGGCAATGCCGTCAAAGCGGATGTTGCCCCGGTCGGGCCCGAACGGGATGCCGGTGATGATGTTGAACAGGGTGCTCTTGCCGCTGCCGTTCGGGCCGGCGATGCCGAAGATCTCGCCGGCCTCGACCTTGAACGACACGCCATCGACGGCCTTCAGCGAACCGAAGGCCTTCGACACGTCGTCCAGTTCAAGCAGGGCCATTCCCTACTTCATCCAGGGCTGGAGCTTGAAGGCGCCGGTGGCATATTTCTCCGGCGAGATCAGCGTGCGCTGGCCATCCCAGATCTGGAAGAAGGTGATCGGAATATAGTCGTCGCCCTGCGTGGCAAGGTGGGTGGCGGGATCGAATTTCAGCCGCCCTTCCGCGACCTGCTTGTCCGTCTCCGACAGCGCCTTCATGATCGCCGCATGGTCGGATGCGCCCCCGACCTTCTTGACCGCATCGAAATAGACATTGGTCATTTCGTAGAGGCCGACGCCGTAGGTGCCGCTCTCGACGCCGTATTTTGCCTTGAACTTGGCTGCCACCTCATCGGCGCGCGGGTTCTTCGGCGTCGTCAGCGCGCCGCCGAGCAGGTTGTAGATGACGCCATCCGATTTCTTGCCGGTCAGCTCGACGAATTCCGGAACGCTCGGCGCGTATTGCAGGAAGACGAGGCTCTTGGTCGGCTGCTCGAGGAACTGGTTGAGGAACGACGCCGAATTGCCCGGCAGATAGTCGGTGTTGATGACGACATCGGGAACGTTCTCGCGCACCTTGGCGAGGATCGAACGCCAGTCGGTCACTTCGCCGAAGGGTACGATCTCGTCGACGGTGATGGTCCAGCCCTTGTCCTTGAAGGTCTTCTTCATGCCTTCGGAGATGGTCTTCGAATAGGCGTTGTCGGACGAGATGATGGCGACCTTCTTGGTCGGCAGGGTGATCTTGCCGTCGGCCGCGAGCTTCTCGACGAACAGGGTGACGTCGGTGTTGTAGGCGTCGAAGGAAGGCGTCAGCGACCAGCAGCACATGTATTTGTCGGGGCTCGGCGCGATGATGTCCCTGGTCTGCTGCGAGGTGGCCGCCAGCATGTAGGGCATTTCCGCCTCGGCCATGTTGTCGATCTCGAAATTGGTCAGGCTGGCATAGCCGGTCAGCATGAAGTGCACGCCCGGATCGCCAAGCAGGCGTTCGACGGCGCTGGTGACGTTGCCGGCGGACTGATCCTTGACGTCGCCGACCACCAGTTCGAACGTATCTCCGGCAACGCCGCCGGCTGCGTTCGCTTCGTCGATGGCCATCTGCACGCCGCGCTGGAATTCCTGGCCGTCCGCCGCGGCAGGGCCGGTGAGCGGCGCAAGCAGGCCGATCTTGACGACGTCGGCAAAGGCGGGGGCGGCTGATGCGGCAAACATGCCGATCAACGTCGTGCTCATCAGCATATGGCGGATTCGACTTGCGGCGGATTTGGGCTTCATCGTGCTGTTCCCTGTTTTCCTCCCGTTCATCGGGAGTTGGATAATTGACAATCTACGCATAATTGTTCTTATTTGAAAAGGATTTTTCAACGCAACCTGGCCGGGAACAAGGTTCCCGCAAAGGTATGGAAGCCGTGGCGCTTTGCTGCGCAACTGCATTAAAACAGGGCAAGTCCCGACGGAGCGGACAATGACGATCTCGCAGAAGACCCTTGAAACCAGCCATGGCAAGATCGCGGTGCGTGAGACCAGCGGCCAGGGAACCGCTGTCATGCTGATCCACGGCAATTCATCTTCCAGTGCCGTTTTCCGCAACCAGTTGGACGGCCCGTTGGGTGAGCGATATCACCTCATCGCTCCCGACCTGCCCGGCCATGGAGCGTCCGGCGATGCGATCGATCCAGAGCGTTCCTACAGCATGGAAGGCTATGCCGATGCCATGACCGAAGTGCTCGGGCTGCTCGGCATCGACAAGGCCATCGTCTTCGGCTGGTCGCTCGGCGGCCATATCGGGCTTGAGATGATCGACCGCTTTCCCGGCCTGCTTGGCTTGATGATCACCGGCACGCCGCCTGTCTCGCCCGAGGAGGTCGGCAGCGGATTCAAGCCGAGCCCGCATATGCATCTCGCCGGGCAGGAGACCTTCACCGGCGCCGACGTGGAGGCCTATGCGCGCAGCACTTGCGGCGAGCCGTTCGAGCCGTTTCTCATCGACACGGTGGCGCGCACCGATGGACGGGCGCGGCGCCTGATGTTCGAAAAGTTCGCGGCCGGCACTGGCCGGAACCAGCGCGAGATCGTGGCCGGCAAGACGCCGCCGATCGCCGTTCTGAACGGCATCGACGAGCCATTCGTCAACACCGATTTCGTCTCCGCTGTGAAATTCTCCAATCTATGGGAAGGCAAGACCCATCTGCTCGACAAATCCGGCCACGCGCCGTTCTGGGATTCGCCGGATCGCTTCAATCCGGTCCTCGCCCGCTTCCTGGCAAGCGTCGACATAGCGTAGGTCCGTCGGAAACCGGCGCCACGGACCCGCCTTCGCGTTGGGTGGGTGACAATCACGCGCATCTGTCGTATATTGACATAAAGATATCCTTATGTGACATGAAAAGGCCTGTCGCCAAAGGGATAAAAAATGTCGCAGAATTCTGCCTCGTTGGACGCATTGTTCGGCCCCGTCGCGGCAAAACCGGACGGCTCGGAAGTGCTTGCCGCGCTGACAGCGGCGGCACGCGAGCGCATTCTCATCCTCGACGGCGCCATGGGCACGCAGATCCAGGGCCTCGGGTTTAACGAGGACCAATTCCGCGGCGAGGCTTTCGCCGGCTGCGCCTGCCATCAGCAGGGCAACAACGACCTTTTGATCCTGACCCAGCCCGGGGCGATCGAGGAGATCCATTACCAGTACGCCATCGCAGGCGCCGACATCCTGGAGACCAATACTTTCTCCTCGACCTCGATCGCCCAGGCCGACTACGGCATGGAAGATGCCGTCTATGCGCTGAACCGCGATGGCGCGCGGCTGGTCAGGCGCGCCGCTGTTCGGGCCGAGCAGCAGGACGGCAAGCGAAGGTTTGTCGCCGGAGCGCTCGGGCCGACCAACCGCACCGCCTCGATGTCGCCCGACGTCAACAATCCCGGCTATCGCGCCGTGACCTTCGACGATTTGCGCCTCGCCTATGGCGAGCAGCTGCGCGGGTTGATCGATGGCGGCGCCGACATCATCCTGATCGAGACCATCTTCGACACGCTGAACGCCAAGGCGGCGATCTTCGCGGCGGAAGAGATCTTCATCGAGAAGGGCGTGCGCCTGCCCGTGATGATTTCGGGCACCATCACGGACCTCTCCGGCCGCACGCTGTCGGGCCAGACGCCGACGGCCTTCTGGCATTCGGTGCGCCATGCCAACCCCTTCACCATCGGCCTCAACTGCGCGCTCGGCGCCAACGCCATGCGAGCGCATCTGGCCGAAATATCCGGTGTCGCCGACACCTTTGTCTGCGCTTATCCGAATGCCGGCCTGCCCAACGAATTCGGCCGGTATGACGAAAGCCCGGACTTCATGGCCGCCCAGATCGAGGATTTCGCGCGTGAGGGACTGGTCAATGTCGTCGGCGGCTGCTGCGGCTCGACGCCGGAGCACATCCGCGCCATCGCCGAGGCGGTGCGGAAGTATCCGCCGCGCGCCATTCCGGACATTGAGCCCAGGATGCGCCTGTCCGGGCTGGAGCCATTCACGCTCACCGACGAGATCCCCTTCGTCAATGTCGGCGAGCGAACCAATGTCACCGGCTCGGCCAAGTTCCGGAAACTGATCACGGCGGGCGACTATGTCGCCGCGCTCGACGTCGCCCGCGACCAGGTCGCCAACGGCGCGCAGATCATCGACATCAACATGGACGAGGGTCTGATCGATTCGAAGAAGGCCATGGTCGAATACCTCAACCTGATCGCCGCCGAGCCGGACATCGCCCGCGTTCCTGTCATGGTCGACAGTTCGAAATGGGAGATCATCGAAGCCGGCTTGAAATGCGTGCAGGGCAAGCCGCTGGTCAACTCCATCTCGATGAAGGAGGGCGAAGAAGCCTTCCTGCATCATGTCAGGCTGGTCCGCGCCTATGGCGCCGCCGTCGTCGTTATGGCCTTCGACGAGGACGGCCAGGCCGACACCAAGGCGCGCAAGGTCGAGATCTGCACCCGCGCCTACAAGCTCCTCACCGAGCAGGCCGGCTTCCCGCCCGAGGACATCGTCTTCGATCCCAACGTGTTCGCCATCGCCACGGGCATCGAGGAGCACGACAATTACGGCGTCGACTTCATCGAGGCGGCCGGCGAGATCACCGCCACGCTGCCGCATGTCCACATTTCCGGCGGCGTGTCGAACCTGTCTTTCTCGTTCCGTGGCAACGAGCCGGTGCGCGAGGCCATGCATGCCGTATTCCTTTACCATGCCATCCAGCGCGGCATGGACATGGGCATCGTCAATGCCGGCCAGCTCGCCGTCTACGATACGATCGAGCCTGATCTGCGCGAGGCCTGCGAGGATGTCGTGCTCAACCGCGCGCCCAAGGCCGGCGGCACCGCCACCGAACGCATGCTGGAGATCGCCGAACGCTTCAAGGGCACGGCCGGCAAGGAAGCGCAGGAGCGCGATCTCGTCTGGCGCGAATGGACTGTCGAACAGCGGATCAGCCATGCGCTGGTCAACGGCATCACCGAATTCATCGACGCCGACACCGAGGAAGCACGGCTTGCCGCCGAGCGGCCGCTGCATGTCATCGAAGGTCCGCTGATGGCCGGCATGAACGTCGTCGGCGATCTGTTCGGTGCGGGAAAGATGTTCCTGCCGCAAGTGGTGAAGTCGGCGCGGGTGATGAAGCAGGCGGTGGCTGGACTGCTGCCGCACATGGAAGCCGAGAAGCTGGCAAACGCCGCCAACGGCATCGACAATGGCGAACGCAAAACGGCCGGAAAAATCCTGATGGCGACGGTCAAGGGCGATGTCCATGACATCGGCAAGAACATCGTCGGCGTGGTTCTCGCCTGCAACAATTACGAGATCATCGATCTCGGCGTCATGGTGCCGGCGGCCAGGATCCTGCAGACGGCGCGCGAGCAAAATGTCGATATCATCGGCCTGTCCGGCCTGATTACGCCGTCGCTGGACGAGATGGCGCACATGGCCGCCGAGATGGAGCGTGAAGGCTTCGACATTCCGCTGCTGATCGGCGGCGCGACGACCAGCCGCGTGCACACGGCGGTGAAGATCCACCCGCGCTACAGCAAGGGGCAGACGGTCTATGTCACCGACGCCAGCCGCGCGGTCGGCGTGGTCTCATCCTTGCTGTCCAACGAGAGCAAGGATGGCTTTGTCGATACGGTGCGCGCCGAATACAAGAAGGTCGCCGATGCGCATGCCCGCTCGGAAGCCGACAAGCAGCGTTTGCCGCTGGCCAAGGCGAGGGCCAATGCGCATCGGATAGACTGGTCTGAATATGAGCCGCCGAAGCCGTCCTTCGCAGGCGTCAAGGTGTTCGAGAACTGGGACCTGACCGAGCTCGCGCGCTACATCGATTGGACGCCGTTCTTCCAGACCTGGGAGCTGAAGGGCCGCTATCCCAAGATATTGGAGGATGAGGCGCAAGGTGCCGCCGCACGCCAGTTGTTCGAGGATGCGCAGGCGATGCTGAACAAGATCATTGCCGAAAAGTGGTTCGCGCCGCGCGGCGTCATCGGCTTCTGGCCGGCCAACGCCGTCGGCGACGACATCAGGCTGTTTACGGACGAGAAGCGGTCGCAGGAACTGGCGACGTTCTTCACCTTGCGCCAGCAACTGACCAAGCGCGACGGCAAGGCCAATGTTGCCCTGTCGGATTTCGTCGCGCCGGCGGAGTGCGGCAAAGCCGATTACATCGGCGGCTTCATCGTCACCGCCGGCATCGAGGAGGTGGCTATCGCCGAACGGTTCGAGCGGGCGAATGACGACTATTCCTCGATCATGGTCAAGGCGCTGGCCGACCGCTTCGCCGAAGCCTTTGCCGAGCGCATGCATGAGAAGGTGCGCAAGGAATTCTGGGGCTACGTGCCAGACGAATCGCTGGCGCCGGACGAGCTGATCGGCGAACCCTATCGCGGCATCCGACCGGCGCCCGGCTATCCGGCTCAGCCAGACCATACGGAGAAGGCGACTTTGTTCCGGCTGCTCGACGGCGAAGGCAATGCCGGCGTGAGACTGACCGAAAGCTATGCGATGTGGCCGGGTTCATCCGTCTCGGGGATCTATCTGTCGCATCCCGAAAGCTATTATTTCGGCGTCGCCAAGGTCGAGCGCGACCAGGTCGAGGATTATGCACGCCGCAAGGCGATGCCGTTGACCGAGGTCGAGCGCTGGCTTGGCCCCATCCTCAACTACGTGCCGGCACACTATGCCGAGGCGGCTGAATAGCCGATGCCGGCGCGCCTGACGGAAGCGACAGGCGAATGCCGATCGCTTCTCCAGTGTCATCCTGGCCCGCTTCGATTCCTGTGGGCTATTGCATGGCCGACGGGTTCATCCACAGCAGCTCCCAGACGTTGCCGTCCGGATCTTCGATGTGGCGGTTGAACATGAAACCAAGATCCTGCGCCGGGTTGGGATCGGCGCGACCGCCTGCCGCCACGCCCTTCTCGATTACGACATTGACCTCGTCCTTGCTGTCGACGGTGAGTGCGATCAACATCTGGCTGTCCCGCTTGGGGTCGCCGATCGGGCGCGCTGTGAACTGGCTGTAATGCTGGTGCGTCAGCAACATGACCCCGATCGAGTCTGAGAACATGATCGAGCTGGATTGGTCGCTCGAGAACTGCGGGTTCAGCGTGCCCCCGATCGCGAGATAGAACTTGGTCGCCGCCTGCAGATCGCGTACCGGTAGATTGAGGAAGATCATTTTGGTCATCGGTCTAAGCCTTGCTGCCGTTGATGGGTACTAGCCAGTCTAGTACTGTAACTATGGCTACCATGCGGGAACGGTACCGTCTAGTACTGGTTGAGAGGCGCTATGAAAATTGATGGTGAGACCAGGTCGGCTCGCAAGGATCGTGAAATCATTGAAGCGGCTACGGCCGCCTTCATCGCCAAGGGCTATGATGGAACCAGCATGGAAGAGATCGCCACCAAAGCAGGCGCATCCAAGCAGACTGTCTACAAGCATTTCACGGACAAGGAGACGCTTTTCGGCGAAGTCGTCGAGTCCACCGCCAGCCAGACCAACGATGTCGTCGAGTCCGTGACGATGCTGCTTTCCGAGGCGAAATTCATGGAGGGTGGGCTACAGCAGCTTGCCCGACGCATGACAACGACGCTGATGGACGAAGAGCTGCTGAAGCTGCGGCGTCTGATTATCGCCAACGCGGATCGGATGCCGCAGCTTGGCCGGAGCTGGTATGAAAAAGGTTTTGAACGCATGCTTGCCTCGGTGGCATCATGCTTTCAAAAGCTTACCAGTCGAGGCCTGTTGCAGACCAGCGATCCCCGTCTGGCGGCCAGCCATCTCTTCGGAATGCTTCTCTGGATCCCAATGAACGAAGCCATGTTCACCGGAAGCAACCCGCGTTCGAAGGCGGATCTCGAGCGGCACGCCGATGCTTCGGTCGAAGCATTCCTTGCCGCCTATGGGGCGCGGCCGAAATAGTCGCGCGCCGCTCCGCCAGCGATGCTTATTGTGGTCGATTGTCCGTCCACGCCAGCGTCTTTTGCTTAAGGCCGGTGGCGGAGTCGGTTTAGGCACAGGATGCTCGCTTACGATCCAAGGCTGCGATAAACCCAGGGCAGCCGTCTTTGCAGCTGGAGCGTCAAATGACCGTACTCACCCGACGCCGGCTTTTGAAAACGGCAGCGATTGCCGGCGCAGGCGGGGTCGGGCTTTCGGCCATGGGCCGGCTTGGTGGCTGGGCCGCTGCCACGCCTGAGCCGGTGGTTTTGCAGACGGCAAAGATCCAGGCGAAGCTGATGGATATCGGCCAGACCAGGGATGTGCTGACCTATGGCAACGCCGGAATGCCGCCCGTGCTCAGAATGAAAAAAGGCCAGCCCTTCGCTGCACGCCTTGTCAACGCGATCGACGATCCGACGACGATCCACTGGCACGGTATTCGCGTTCCAAACAAGATGGACGGCGTGCCGTTCCTGGTCCAGCCCTACGTCTACACCGGCGATCATTTCGACTACGCCTTCACGCCGCCCGATGCCGGCACCTTCTGGTACCACCCGCATTGCAACACGCTGGAGCAGATGGGCCATGGCCTGACGGGCGTGATCGTGGTCGAAAACCCAAGCGACCCGAAATTCGACGCCGAAATCGTCCTCAATTTGCGCGACTGGCGCCTCGGCGACGACGGTCAGTTCATCGACCAGTTCCGGCCGCGCGATGCCGCGAGAACCGGCACTTACGGCACGGTGCGCACCGCCAATTGGCTCGACCAGCCGCAATATGATGCGCCGGCCGGCGGACTGGCGCGGCTGCGCGTCGCCATCACCGACGTGACGCGAATCTACGCTTTTCACGTCGACGGTGCACAGGCGACTGTCATGGCGCTCGACGGCAATCCGGTGCCTGAGCGTTTTTCCCCCGATGCCTTGCTGCTTGGACCCGGCCAGCGCATGGAGCTGGCCATACGCATGCCCGACGAGGAAGGCGCGATCGTCAGCTTGAGGGACGTCAGAGGCACCAAGCCAAAAATCCTGGCAACCCTGCGCGCGACAGGAAACTCCCTCAAACGGGACATTCGCGATGTTGCTCCACTGGAGCTCAATCCGGTGGCGGAAGTGGATCTCGCCAGTGCCAGGCATATTTCCCTGGCGCTCAGCGCCACGGCGGAAAATGTCCCGAGCGATGGCATCTGCGGCTCGCTGGGCTACAGTTTCTGGGCCATCAACAAAGTGCCGTGGCCCGGCGACACCAAGGATCCGACCGCGCCTCTGGCCGAACTGAAGCTTGGCCAAAGCTACGTCATCGACATGGAGAACCTGACGCCGCAATCCCATCCGATGCATCTGCACGGCATGAGCTTCAAGGTGCTGTCGTCCTCGACGCGCCAGGTTCAGCCCGTGATTTCCGACACCTATCTCATCCAGCCCAACGAGAAGGTTCAGCTCGGTTTCGTCGCCGACAATCCCGGCGACTGGCTGCTGCACTGCCACATCATCGAGCACCAGAAATCGGGAATGACGAGCTACGTCAGGGTGGTGTGAAGCCGCGTCAGCCTGGGGGTGGCATCTGGACCGTCACTTGCGCAATTGAGCCTCGATCTCGTCGAGCACTTTGTCCTTGCCGATGCCGGTGAGGAAGGCGAGGCCCTTGATGACCGGCTTGGTCACCGAAGCGGAGATCGGGGTGGTTGCGACGATGAAGTCGACATTGTCGGCCAGTCCGGGCACTTCGGTGGCCTTTGCCTGCTGGGCATTGAAGGTGAGGCCGCGTTTCTTCATTTCCTCGGTGACGGCGACGTTGACCGCGGTCGAGGTGGCGATGCCCGTGCCGCAGGCGAAGAGAATGGTTTTCTGTCTGGACATCTCTGCTTCTCCTTGGTTATCAGCCGAGTACGGCTCGCACGTCTTCGAGGGTTCTGGCCGACCTCAAATCATCCAAGGCTTGCGGGTTCTGGATGGTGGCCATGACGGCCTGCAGCGCCTCAATCTGCTTGTCCTTGTCGTTGATGGCAAGCAGGAAGACGAAGCCGACCGGCAGCATCTCGTCGGGATCCTCCATGTTGGCGAAGATCACCGGTTGCTTCAATGTGGCCATCGCGATGCCAGGCTTCAGCACATGTTCCGGATCGGTGTGCGGCACCGCGACATTGTCGGAGCGTTCCAGCGGCAGTCCGGTCGGGATGGTCAATTCGCGGCGCACGACCGCGTCGGCATAGGAGCTTTTGACATAGCCAAGTCTCTCCAGCCGGCCCGCCAGGATGCGGATGATCTCCTCATTGGTCGAGGCATCGGATCCGAGCACGATCGCGTCGGAATCCAGAAGCTGCATGAGGCCGTCGGACATTCTTTGCTCCGTCGATGAAATCGTGCGCCCCGAGGAGGGCGCACGATCGGGCTCCGTCGATGAAATCGGGCGCCCCGAGGAGGGCGTACGATCGGTTTGAAGGGTGGACCCTATCAGGTTCAGGCCGTCTCTTCGGCCGGCTCGTCTTCGGCGCCCGCGGCCCGCTCCCAGCCGAGCGGATTGCGGCGGTAGAGGACAAACAATGCCGCGATGACCACCGCGATCACGATGATGCCGACAAGTCCAAGCCCCTGGATCGCCTCGATGACCACGTAAGGCACCCACAGGAAGCCGTCGACCACCGAGGTGATCTGCAGCGCATCCGCCGGCAGCTTGAAGCCCGATGCGACGGCAGCACTTGTGAACAGCGGCGCCAGCGCGTTGGCGACGTAGAAGCCGATGGCCAGCGTCACCGTGCCGATCACCACCATGCGGAACACGTTGCCTTTGACCAGCGGCGCGGTCATGGCGACGATGAAGGGAATGACCGCAAGGTCGGCGAACAGGATGACGCGGTTGCCCGGCAGGATGATGGACAGGATGATCGCGATCGGCACCAGGATCAGCGACGACGAGATCGCGGCCGGATGGCCGATCAGGATCGCGGAATCGAGGCCAACAAGAAGCTCGCGATCGCCCGTGCGCTTGCGCACGAATGCCTGGGCTGCGTCGGAAACCGGCAGCAGGCCTTCCATCAGGATCTTGACCATGCGCGGCAGCAGCAGCATGACCGCGGCCAGCGTCATGCCGGTGCCCAGAACCTTGGCCAGCACCACGCTGAGATCACCCGCATTGTAGAAGGCGATCGCACCAAGCACGAGGCCGATAATGAGGCCCATCACGACAGGTTCGCCGAACACGCCGAACCTGCGCTCGATCGTATCGGTGTTGATGTTGATGCGGTTGATCCCGGGAATGCGGTCCATGATCCAGTTGAGCACAATGGCGATCGGCAGGATCTGCGCCGAGGCGAGATGCGGCACGGAAATGCCGGGTACCCCGTAGAACTGCTGTACCGCGCGCGCCGACCAGTCGGCGAACAACAGCGAGAGTGCTGCGACAAGTGCTGCGACCGCGATGCCATAGGCCAGGTTGTCGGTTGCGGCGACCACCAGCGAGCCGACAAAGGCGAAGTGCCAGAAGTTCCAGACGTCGACATTGAGCGTGCGCGTCATGCGTGTCAGCAACAGCACGATGTTGACGAGGATGCCGACCGGAATGACCCAAAGGCCGACCGATGAGCCGAAGGCGATCGCGGCCGCGGAGGGCCAGCCGACATCGATGATGTCGCGATGGATGCCGGTGTTGGTCACGATGGCCTTGGCGACGTCGCCAATCGACGTGAACATGAGGCCAAGCACCAGATTGATGCCGATGAAGGCGACGCCGATGGTGACGGCGGCGCGAAAAGCCTTGCTGACCTTGGCGCCCAGAACCACGGCGATGACGAAAATGACAATTGGCAGCAGGATCGTCGGGCCAAGCGTATCGATGGCCCCTTTTAGGCCCGCGAGAACAGTATCCATTTTTCCTCCCCTGGAGCCGCGAGCCTTCGCTCGACGCCTCGCAATGATGCTCCATCCAGCCTTTGACGCCGTGGCGCAAAGACACTCCCCAATTTGCCCAGAGGCGAATGCTTCCCGACTGTCGCGTCGGTGAACATTTGCCTTTGTTGACAAACGAATGTTTTATTGGGGTTGTCCGCTGCAATGTCAATTGGTTGGGCTTCGGCGAATCGAGCCCCGGCGGACGTGCCTTCCGAGACGATTTCGTGGGAAATTGCCGGTCGCGACCGGGTTTCGTTGGCAAATAGAACCCATTCCCTGCTATCCGACCCCAAATCACGAAGCTGTGGACATTCCTGCATGACCAACGTCGCCCTGACCGGGCTTGCCCGTGATCTCGCCAAGCGTGCCGCCGAGAACCGCCCGGTGCGCATCGGTGTCATCGGTTCGGGCGAAATGGGCACCGATCTGGTCACGCAGGGCATGCTGATGCCGGGCATTTCGGTCTGCGCCGTCTCGACGCGCCGCCCGCACACCGCGCGCGACACTATCCGTATCGCCTATGGCGACGAAGCCATGGCGGTCGAAGCCGACACCGCCTCGAAAGTCACCGCGGCAATCGAGGCGGGAAAAATCGCCGTCACATCCAACGAGATGCTGGTCACCAATCCGCTGATCGACGTCGTCATCGACGCCACCGGCAAGCCGGGCGTCGCCGCCGATTTCGACCTCATGGCGATGGAGCACGGCAAGCATCTGGTGATGATGAACGTCGAGGCTGACGTCACCATCGGCTGCTATCTCAAGCAGCAGGCCGACCGGCTTGGCGTCGTCTATTCGGTGGGTGCGGGCGACGAGCCGTCGAGCTGCATGGAACTGATCGAGTTTGCGTCGGCGCTCGGGCTGACCATCGTGTCGGCCGGCAAGGGCAAGAACAACCCGCTCAACCACGATGCCGTGCCGGACGACTATCGCGCCGAAGCGATCCGCCGCAACATGAACCCGCGCATGCTGGTCGAGTTCGTCGACGGCTCCAAGACCATGGTCGAGATGTGCGCCATCGCCAACGCCACCGGGCTGGTGCCGGACGTCCCCGGCATGCACGGCCCCAAGGCCGATCGCGACGACCTCGCCAAGGTGCTGATCCCGCGCGAGGATGGCGGGCTGCTGTTGAAGAAGGGCGTCGTCGACTACACGGTCGGCAAGGGCGTCGCGCCCGGTGTCTTCGTCATCGTCGAAGCGACGCATCCGCGCATCATCGAGCGCATGGACGATCTTCATATCGGCCACGGCCCCTATTACAGCCTGTTCCGGCCATACCATTTGACCTCGCTGGAAGTGCCGCTGACCGCCGCCCGCATCGTGCTTTTCGGCAAGCCCGACATGGTGCCGCTGCCGCGGCCGGTTGCCGAAGTGTGCGCCGTTGCCAAGCGCGACCTTGCCCCCGGCGAGACCTTCGATGCGATCGGCGAGACTTGTTACCGCTCCTGGACGATGACCGTCGGCGAAGCCCGCGCCCAGCGCGCCGTGCCGGTCGGCCTGCTCGAGGGCGGCAAGGTGCTGAAACCGGTCACGAAAGGCGAATTGCTGACGGCGGATAATGCGTCGCCCGACCAGACGACGAGGCTGTTCGCCTTGCGCCGGCTGCAGGATGAGATGCTGTACGGGACAAACTGAGGATTTATCTCCCCAGTTCGACCGACCGCAGCCGCGCAGCCTCCACCGCTTGCGTCAGCAGATTGGTCAGCCGGTCCTCGCCCATCAGAACGGCCAGCGCCGCGGCCGTCGTGCCGTTGGGGCTGGTGACCTGCCGGCGCAGCACGCCCGGTTCCTCGCCGCTTTCGGCGGCGAGCGAGGCGGCGCCATAGACGGTCTGCATGGCGAGCAGCTTGGCGGTCGCCGTCGGCAGACCGGCCTTCTCGGCGGCAACCGTCAGCGCTTCGATGAAATGGAAGATATAGGCCGGCCCCGATCCGGACACGGCGGTCACCGCATCCATCAGGCCCTCATCGTCGATGGTGGCCACTTCGCCGCTCGCCGACAAAAGGTCGGCGACGAAACGCTTGGTGTCATCGGACACGAGCTTGTTGGAGAACACCACCATCATGCCCTTGCCGATCGCCGCGGGCGTGTTGGGCATGCAGCGCACGATCGGCGCGCGGTTGCCGAGGATTTCCTCGAAGGTGGCGGCAGGCGTGCCGGCGGCGATGCTGACGAAGGTGGTGCGGCCGTCGCCGAAGCGCTTGTAGGCGGCCGTGACGTCGCGGATCACCTGCGGCTTCACCGCGATGACGACGAGATCGGGCAGGGCATCGGCCGGTATGCTACCGGCATCGGCTGATGTCGCGCAGCCCAGCGTTGCCGCGCGATTGCGCAGATCGGCATTGGGCTCGACCACGAAAACCGCCGACGGCGCGAGCTTGCCGGATTTCAGCCAGCCCGAGAGCATGGCGTAGCCCATATTGCCGCAGCCGGCGAGAACAAGCCTGATCGTCATCGAAAGCCCTCCAGAGGAAGGCCTTCACATAGACGCTGGCGCTTCCCTGGGGAAGCCCCATCAGGATCGCGAGCCACGATCGGGATCGCGCACCGCGATTGGCCGCAGCGACACTTGCCTGAGGCCGAGCACGCCGAGCACGAAGAACAGCCAGACCGGGTCGCCGCGATGGAAGAAGAAGCTTTCGAGGAAAGCGTTAAGCGCCGTGAACAGCACCACCATCATGAAGAAGTCGCCGAGAAAGATGTTTTCCCTGCGCAACGGAATGCGCATGTAGTCGCGCAGCGGCGCGATGAGGAAGGTGTAGACCGCCACGCATAGTGCCGGAATGCCCATCAGCACGGCGATGTCGAGATAGCCGTCATGGCCGTGCACGATGGTCCTGATGTCCCAGGGCCGGTCGAAGGGCTGGTCCTGGTTGAGCAAGAGCGGCGTGCCCCAGAAGCTCTCATAGCCGTAGCCGGTCCATGGCTTCTTCGCCAGCATGCTGCCGGCGAACTCCCACAGCGTCGTGCGGCCGGTATAGGTCATGCCGGGGAAATAGATCGCCGCCAGATGTTTTACAGGCGGCAGGAAGACGATGCCCAGCGTGCCGACAGCCGTGGCGATGATGGCCAGCGCAAACAGGATCGGCGTGCCGAGCCGCATGCCTATCAGGCTCGGGAACATGACGATCAGGATCGAGAACGGCACCAGGCCGGCTGTCGTCTTGGAGCCGGTGTGCAGCATGAAGATCATCGCCGCGAAGAAGATCCCGGCGCCCCAGTAGCGCTGCCCGCGCCGGTAGAGATAGAGGCCTGCGAAGCTGAGGCAGGCCATGACCGGCCCGGCAATGTTCTTGTGGGTGAACACGCCGCGCCACAGTCCGGCATGTTCGGGCTCCTGCGAGTCGGCTGTGTGCATCGCCTCGTGCGGAAAGACGATGAGGCCGAGATAGGAAAGGCCCATGACCACGACGGCGGTGAAGATGATCACCTTCGAGAAGGCTTCGGCGTCGCGCGGCAGCACTAGGATCGTCGCCATCGTCAGGATGCCGATCAGGGTGAAGGAGGCGGCGCGCATCGCCGAAGGCGGATCGGTCGACAGGATCACCGAGAGGAAAAAGAAGCCCAGCATCAACACCCAGGATGGGCTCAGCAGCGAGCGCACCACGCGCGGATCGGCAAAGGCCATCAGCGAGAAGATCGACATGGCGCCGAGCGAACCGAAGCCAAGCTGGTTGACGATGTCGCCGCCTTGACCGGTGAGTTCGGCGCCGCCTGGCTGGAACGGCCGGAACGACACCATGATGACGGTGAACAGCAGCGCGGCAATGGCGGTGGCCACGCCTTCGCGCGTGAACGCGTCGCCGAGCGGCGCGCGCTCAGTTTTTCTCAGGCTGGCGGTACTGCTCATTGGCATATCCGAATTCGGCCAGCACGCGGCCCAGCGCCACATGGACGGGGTAGATGGCGATCGCCGGCGATCGGGTCCGCGCCAGCCGGATCATGCCGCGAAACGGCGAGGCGGCAAGCAGTGCCAGGCTCTTCAGCAACACTTTGGCGCCGGCCATTGGCGTGCCGGCGCGCTTCTTCTTTTCGACCAGTGTCGAGATGACGCCGTTGCGCAGGCTGCGGGCGCGGATCCAGTCGGCTTCGATACGCCGCGCCGGAACGGTTTCCAGCACCTTGGCCTCGGCGCACCAGCCCAGCACAAAGCCCTTTTGCACCGACCGGCTGAGAAAGTCGGAATCGCCGCCGCCCATGAAATTGAATCTGAGATCGAGAAAGGGCGGACCCATGGCGATCAGCACGTTGCGCCCGACCAGAAGATTGCCCGACGAATAGAGCGCCGGCACGCGTCCGGTTTCCCGGTAAGGCGGCGCGAACACCGGATGGTCTGCCCATCGCGCATGGGCGGGGTCGGCAAACACGGGCACCTGCGGGCCGCCGACAATGTCGGCGCCGAGCGTTTCGGCAGCCAGGCACATCCGTTCCAGCCACTGCGGATCGGCGATCTCGTCGTCGTCGATGACCAGCAGATGCCTGAAGTTCGGGAATTGCAGGATGGCTGTCTGCCAGCCGGCATTGTAGGCGCTGCAATTGCCGCGCTCATGCGCGATGATCACCAGGCCCGGCATTTCGCCCCGCTCGAACAGCGGCAGCACCGCCTTGGCGCCGGCCCGCGCCTCGGCTTCGTTCTCCATGACGATCACGGCAAAGCGCCTGCCGGTTTGCTGCGCGCGCAGCGACGCCAGCGTTTCCAGCACCTGCTCCGGACGCTTGAAGGTCGGCAAGGTGACGACGGCTTCGACGGCCTCGACGTCAAGCCGCGGCGTGCGTCCCGCGACCGATACCGAACCGTCCGATGGCAAAGGGATCATCCGTGTCCAGCCACATGGTGAGTTGGGCTCTGGTAGCACCACGGTTGATAAGGTTTCGTTAATCACCTTGTACGGAGAAGCCCGCCAGGCAGCGGCTTTCGGCCGTCGAATGTGCAGGCTTAATCAAGGGTTCACCGCACTTTGCTACCGGCTACACCACTGGATAGGTAAGATGCATCTGCTGTTCGCCACATCGATCGTGCCCGACGGCGCTCTCGCCTCGGGCTACGAGATCGCCAACGCTGCGATCATCGCTGCCTTGCGGCGCGCTGGCGCGCGCGTCACCGTCATCGGCTTCACCTGGCCGGGGAAGCCCGCGGCCGACCCCGAAAACACCGTGGTGCTGGGTGCGATCGACGTGCGCACGGACAATGCCTCCGCGCGGCAAAAGCTGGCCTGGGTCGGCAAGGCGCTGCTTTCGGGCCTCACCTTCGCGTCGGTCAAGCTGCGCGCCGTGTCCGACAGCGATGTTCTCGCTGCCATTGAGCGTGCCGGACCGTTTGACGGCTATGTCTTGAATTCCGTGCAGTTCGCTGGCGCCTTCGAAAAGCTGTTCGCTGAGCGGCCTTCGATCTTCGTTGCCCACAATGTCGAGCATCTTTCGGCGCGGGAGAATGCCGCTGCCGCCGGCAGCCTCTTCCAGCGCCTGCTGTTTCGCCGCGAGGCGAGGCTGCTCAAGACTATGGAAGAGCGTCTCTGCCGCCGGGCGCGCTTCGTCTTCACCCTGGCCGACGAAGACCGCGCCGCGCTCGGTGTCGCCTCCGACAACCGCTCGGCGGTGCTGCCGCTGGTGACCGGTGCCCAGGCGCCAACCCTGAAAAGCCCGCGCCGCATCGACTGCGACGCCGCCCTGATCGGCACCTGGACCTGGCAGCCGAACCGCATCGGCCTCGACTGGTTCCTGGGCAAGGTCGTGCCGCATCTGCGGCCCGATTTCCGCATCCGCATTGCGGGCCACATGCCTTCGGGCGTCGCGTCGAAGCACCCGGGTGTCGAATTTGTCGGCCGCGTGCCCGACGCGCAAGCTTTCGTGCGCGGTGGTGCCGTCATCCCGCTGATCAGCACCGCCGGCAGCGGTGTCCAGTTGAAGACCATCGAAACCTTCGAGCTCGGCCTGCCTTCGGTCGCCACCAGCCGTTCGTTGCGCGGCATCGACCACCGTCCTTCCAATTGCGTCGTCACCGACGATCCCGTTGCCTTCGCCAGGGCGCTCGAGGCTGCGGCGGCCGACATCCGCGACGTTGACGGCAGCGCGTTCCGGGGCTCGCAGGTCAAGGCGCTCGACGCTGCCATCCGGCTCGGCCTCGAAAAGCTCGCACCTCTCAGGCAGGAGGCGTTTGCATGAACATGCATTCCGCCCGCGCCGCGTTCGGGCTCGACACGCTGAAGACGATCCTTGGCATCCCGGTGGTTGCGGTCCGCTGGAACGATGCCATCGCCCTGCTGAACCGGCTGATTGCCGAGCGGCGCTTCACCAAGGTCAGTTTCCTCAACGCCCACAATGCCAACATCGCCTATACCGACCCGGTGTTCGCCGAAGCACTCGATGATTTCCTCATCCTGCCCGACGGCATCGGCATCGATCTGGCGGCGAGGCTCCTCTACGGGGCGCCGTTTCCCGACAATCTCAATGGTACCGATTTCGTCCCGGCCTTCCTGCAGGCCTCGACGACGCCGCTGACCGTCGGGCTGCTCGGCGCGACGCGCGTCAACGCAGAAGCGGCGTCGGTCAAGCTGGCGGCACTGGCCGTGCAGCACCGGTTCGTGGTGATCCATGACGGCTATTTCCCCCCTTCGCAGGAGCAGGAAATCGTCGACCGGATTGCCGCGCTTCGGCCCGACGTGCTGCTCGTGGCCATGGGCGTGCCGCGCCAGGAATTGTGGATCGAACGCCATATCGACGCGCGCCATTGCACGCTGCCGATCGCCGTCGGCGCGTTGCTTGATTTCCTGAGCGGCGCGGTGCCCCGCGCGCCCTTGTGGATGCGCCGGCTGCGGCTCGAATGGCTGTTCCGGTTGGCTGTCGAGCCGGGCCGCCTGTGGCGCCGCTATGTGGTCGGCAACCCGCTGTTCCTGCTGCGCGTCGTCAGGCAGAAATTCTCGCTTGCGCCCGAAGCCGCGGGAGATACCAAATGAACAGCAGGTTCGTGCCAGGTGCCGCTGTCGAGCCAAGCCCGCTCCGGCAGACACCGACGGCGGCCATCGTGACGGCAAGCTATGCGCCCGATTTCGAGCGCTGTCGCCTGCTGTGCGAGACACTTGATCGCCACGTTTCTGGCGCGGCGCACCATTACATCCTGGTCGAGCATCGCGATGTCAGTCTGTTTCGCCAATTGGAGACCGGCCGCCGCACGGTGGTCGACGAGCGGGAATTGCTGCCGCGCTGGCTGCACGCCTTCGACGATCCGCTCAGCCTGTTTCGCCGGCGCGTCTGGCTCAGCCTGAAGACGCAGCCGCTGCGCGGCTGGCATGTGCAGCAGTTGCGCCGCATCGCCATCTCGGCGCATGCATCTCAAGACGTGCTCATCTTCTGTGATTCCGATGTTACGTTCCTGAAACCTTTCGACTGCGGCGCCTTCTGGCGCGACGGCAAGGTGCGCCTGTTCCGCCGCGACGCTGTGCTGGCGGACGAAGGTCATGAGGAGCATCGCATCTGGTCGCGCAATGCGGGATCGGCACTCGGCATCGACCCGTCCCGGACGTCGATCCATGACTACATCTCGACGCTGATCGCCTGGCGGCGCGACACCGTGCTGGCCATGTGCGGCGAGATCGAGAAGGTCCATGGCCGCAACTGGGTCGAGGTCGTCGGTTCGGCGCGCAAATTCTCCGAATGCATGATCTACGGCCGCTATGTCGACGATCTGCTGGACGGAGCCGGCCACTTCCACGGTTCCGAAGAGTTCTGCCGCGTGCACTGGACCGGCGAAGCGCTTTCGGATGACGAGTTCCGCCGCTTCGTTGCCGCCATGGCGCCGGAGCAGGTGGCGATCGGCATGCAATCCTTCATCGGCACCGATATCGGCCGCATCCGCCGCCTGATTGGGCTGGATTAGATCATCCCGAAAAGCGGAAACCGGTTTTCTCGGACAAACGATTTCCGTTTGTCCAGAAGTCATGCACAAATGAGAAAGCCCTAGACGGGCTTTGCCGGCTTGCGCATCGCCGAATAGGTGAGCAGCGTCGAGGCGAGATACAGAAGCAGGAAGACGACATTGAGCGACAGCACCAGCTTCGGCGTGTCGAGGATGGTCGTCAGCACATAGGTCAGCAACAGCGCCTTCAATCCGGCGAGCAGGCCGAGATTGAGCGCCCGCACCAGCGTCTGGCCGCGTGCGAACAAAAGCTCGGCTTGGTATTCGACCAGATTGCGCAATCCCGGCACGCAGATTGCCAGCACCACCAGCGGGGCAGCCTCGGCGACATTCTTGCCGAGTGCATTGGGGAAGAAATGCAGCACGATGCCAAGTGTCAGCAGCGCCAGCGTCGAAACCGCGAACACACCGCCTTCGATGCCGCTCTTGACCGCCAGACGCGACAACAGTTCCGGCGCGCGCATCATGCGCTGCACCAGCATCATCGAGAAGGTGCGGATCGGAATCGCCGTCAGGTCTACCAGCCGCATGATGATGGCGTAGATGCCGGCCAGATGCGGGCCGCCGATCGCCAGCACCAGCAGCTTGTCGAACTCCATCTGCAGGTAGAACAGCACTTCGGCGCCGGCCACATAGATGGAATCGGCCAATCGCCGAAGATACAGCTCGACGCGCAGCCGCAGCCTCTGGCGCGGGTAGAAGAAGCCGAAGGCGATCAGCAGCGAGGCGGCATTGGCGCCGATATAGAACCAGGACCATATCCAGACGCTGTGTTGCGCTGAGAACATGAACAGCACCGCGCCGAGCGCCCGCAGCGCGGTCGCCAGGATGGCCAGCAGCGCGGCACGGCCGAACTTGCCCAGGCCGTTGTTGACGATCAGCGCCGCCTCCACCGGCCGCCACAACAGCGCCTCGGCAAAGACGATTGCGGCAAACACCGACAGCGGCACGGTGTCGGCGAAGAAAAGCAGATAGACGCCGAACGAGGCCACGGCCAGCAGCGGCAGCGACAGCACGCCGAGCAGCAGGAAGCCGGCGGAAAAGGTGCCGATCAGATTGGGGCGGATGGTGGCGGTGCGGTAAAGCGCCGAGATGAACCCGAAAGCGAGGATGCGCGACAGCATGACGCCGGCCGCCGACGCGGTGGCGAACATGCCGAATTCGGATATCGACAGCGTGTTGGCCAGCGCGATGAAATAGGCCAGCGAAAACACCAGTCGCCCACCGGCACCGCTGATCGCTGAGAAATAGTCGCGAAGCAGCCCCCGTCGTTCGGCCAAAAAGCTGCCGATCCGGGCGAGGGGCCGCCTTTGCGGTATGTCACTGGCCTGCGTCATGTCTCAAGGAGAGCCTAGGCCGGAAAACTTAACGTGCCGTTCTGGCGGCTGGGCTTGTGTCGAAAATAGATGCAACCGAAACGAGAAACCGACGCTTCGGCGCGGGAAAATTAACCTTTTGTTTTCCATGCCTGTTTAGCGTGGCTTAACGACTGGCCAATCTCCGTTCGCAGGTCGCCAAGGGTAAAGTTCCAGACGATGGTCGACAGGGAAAACCGCGAAGACTGGAAGCGCGAGCGCTCATTGCTGGCGCTGGGCCAGGCTGTGCGTGGCGACGAACCCGACGCGTCGCTGGTCTCGATCGGCGACCGGGCAGACCCGTCATGGCGCGAGGACGCCGCCACGCGTCATCGCCTCGCCCGCTCGCAGCGCGAGGCGCGCAACCCGAAACTGTCGGGGGATCCGGTCGCGGCCGACGGGGATCATGAGCAAGCTTACCGCGCGCAAACCACGCCACGGACACAGCCCGGTGCCGCCGAAACCGCTGGCGCACGTCGCGCCGATCATACATCGGAACCTTACGCTGCAGGCGACGCGTCGTTATCCCGAAACGACGGCACGGACAGCCAGCAGTGGAAGCCGCTGATCGATCCGATGCAGGTGGTGCGCGGTGTCGGCAAGTCGAAGCTGCTGATCGTGACGACGACACTGCTGGGCGCCGCGCTCGGCATCACCGTTGCGCTGTCGACGCCGAAGAAATATGAGGCCACCACCGAACTGATCGTCGACCCGCGCGACCTGAAGCTCACCGACCGCGATCTCACCCAGTCGGTCGTCGCTTCCGACGCCACGCTGGCCATCGTCGAGAACCAGGTTCGGGTGCTGACATCAGGCACTGTTCTCAACAAGGTCGTCGACAAGCTCAATCTGGTCAACGATCCGGAATTCAATGGGCAAGGCGGCGGCGGCCTCAGCGTCATGTCGCTCATTCGCTCCGTCCTGTCCCGCAATGATGGGCCGGGGGGTGTCGACGACAGCCGTCGCCGCGCGCTTGCTGTCGGCAACCTGGCTGAGAGCCTTTCGGTCGAGCGCGGCGGCAAGACCTTCGTCATCACCGTCAGCGCCACCACGCAGAATGGCGAGAAATCGGCCCTCATCGCCAACACGATGACGGATGTCTTCCTGCAGACTTTCGGCCAGATACAGTCGGACACCGCAGGCCGCGCCACCGACGAACTGACGGCCAGGCTCGACGAGTTGCGCAAGGGCGTCGAGGCAGCCGAGCGCAAGGTCGAGGATTTCAGGGCCACGCACGATCTCGTTGACGCGCAGGGCCATCTCATCAGCGACGATGAGATGCTGAAACTCAACGAGCAGCTGTCGGTCGCGCGCGCCCGGACCCTGGAACTCAACGCCCGGGCGGCCTCGGCGCGTTCGGTCGACGTCAATTCGGTTCTCACCGGTACCTTGCCGGAGGAGATCAACTCCAACACGATGAGCGATCTGCGTTCGCAATATGCGTCGCTCAAGCAGGAAGCTGACCGCGCCGCCATCCGGCTCGGGCCGCGTCACCCCGAACTCCAGGCGATCAATGCCCAGATTGCCGGCGCACGCGACCGCATCGCCTCGGAGCTGCGCCGCATCGGCTCGTCGCTGCAGGTCGACCTCAAGCGCGCCGTCCAACTCGAACAGGATCTTGCCTCTCGCCTGGCGCAGCTGAAGGTCCGCAGCGGCGACGTCAACAGCGACCTCGTGTCGATGCGCGAACTGGAGCGCGAGGCGACCGCCAAGCGTTCCGTCTACGAACAGTACCTGCTGCGCGCCAAGGAGACCGGCGAGCAGAAGGACATCAACACCGCCAACATCAATGTGATCTCGAAGGCCTTCGCGCCGCTCGAGCCGAACGGGCCGTCGCGGGTCGTGGTCGCGCTCGCCGGCCTGTTGCTGGGTTTCGCCTCCGGCATTGGCCTCGGAGCCATGCGTGGCGCCTATGAGAGCCTGCGTGACACCGCCAATTCGCGCTCGCGTCGCGACCATGGCGCGGACGAACGCCGGACGCCTTACGAAGACAAGGCATATCGGGCAGCGCCGCCGCCGGCGCCGCCATTACCACCAGCGCCGCAGCCATCGACACCCCCGCCTGCATCACCACCGCCGGCCGCGCCACCGCCTGTCCAGCAAGCCGAGGTCTCGCCGGCAGAAAGTCCCGGCCGGATCGGTGCCTTGCTGTCGAGGCTGCACAAGTCCGTCTCGCGCAGGCCATCCCGGGAGGAGCCGTTCGATACCGTCGAATGGGCCTCTGCCGAAAACGAGGAGCCAACGCAGGATCCGCAATACCGCGCCTATCCCCGGCCGGCGCCGGCCTTCGAGCCGCGGCAGGCGGTCGCGACAGCATACCCGGCACCACCTTTCCAGCCCGGCGGCCATCCGCAGCAGACGGCGCAGCCGCCACTGCCGCCTCCCATGATGACGCAGCGGCCATATTCCGGGCCGCTGCTCTATCCCTACGCGCAGCCATTGGGCTACGCGCAGCAGCCGGGCTATCCCTATCCGCAATCGATGCCGGCCGCCAATGCCGGGCAGCAGTCCGATCCGGCTCAGCCCGCTTCCGAGTCTTATCCACAGCCGCCCGTCGCGCAGCAGCAGGCGCCTCAGCCTCATCAGCGATCGGCGGAGCCGTCGCGGGCCGTGGAGGATGCCGAGCAGCAAGCGCCAATCGAGGAAATCCGCGCCAGCCTGCGCGAATTCCGCGAAGCGGTTCGCGAACTGACCGAGAGCCGCACGCGCCGCCGCTACTTCTGAGCCACAAAAATCTGCGCGGTGCCGTACAAAAACATGCCGGTTTCGCGTAAACGGCATGGGACGGCGCTTTGGCGGGATTGCATGTTGGATTTTTCGTGAAGATGCCACGCTGTGAAAGATCGAAAAGCGCGTCGCTTCCGGAAGCGACGCGCTTGGGCATTCTGGTGTTGAGGGTGGTCCATGGCTGAAGTGATTGATGGCAAGAGCGTTGCCGGGGACGTTGTGGGGACGGTCAAGACCCTGACGGCTGAACTTGTCGCCAAGGGCAAGGCCAAGCCCGGTCTTGCCGTGGTCATCGTCGGCGAGGATCCGGCCAGCCAGGTCTATGTCGCGTCCAAGTCGCGCACCGCCAAGGAATGCGGCTTTCATTCCGTCCAGCATACGCTGCCGGCCGAAACCTCCGAAGAGGCATTGCTGAAGATCATCGGCGACCTCAACGCCGATCCGGCCATCAATGGCATCCTCGTGCAGCTTCCTCTGCCGGCCCACATTGACGCCGGCAAGATCATCCAGACCATCGCGCCGGAAAAGGATGTCGACGGCTTCCACTTCATCAATGTCGGCAAGCTCGGCACCGGTGAACTCGAAACAGCGTTCGTGCCTTGCACGCCGGCCGGCTCGATGCTTCTGATCGAGCGGGTGCGCGGCAAGGACCTGTCCGGCCTCAACGCCGTCGTCGTCGGCCGCTCCAACATCGTCGGCAAGCCGATGGCCAACCTGCTGCTTGCCGCCAACTGCACCGTCACCATCGCCCACAGCCGCACCAGGGATCTGCCGGCCTTGGCCCGCACCGCCGATATCCTTGTCGCGGCCGTCGGCAGGCCGGAGATGATCAGGGGTGATTGGGTGAAGCCAGGCGCCACCGTCATCGATGTCGGCATCAACCGCATCCCGGCGCCGGAAAAGGGCGAGGGCAAGTCCCGCCTCGTCGGCGATGTCGCCTATGCCGAAGCGGCCAGGGCCGCCAGCGCCATCACACCGGTGCCCGGCGGTGTCGGCCCCATGACCATTGCCATGCTGATGGCCAATACGTTAGCCTCCGCCTACCTTGCGGCCGGATTGAAACGGCCGTCCTTCTGACCCGCCAGAAAGCTGCAGCTTTGCCGAACCCCAGTGTTCCCTCAGAACGGCCGGTCATGACTGACCCCGTTCAAGGCGGCCGGCAGTTCGCATTCCTGCTGGTAGACAAGTTCTCCATGTTCTCGCTGGCTGCCGCGATCGATACGTTCCGGTCGGCGAACCGGTTGCTTGGCCGCGACTTCTACGGTTGGACCACGGTGTCGGCCGATGGCGATCCGGTGATGGCTTCCAATGGCCTGCCGCTCAAGATCGACTACGCCGTTGCCGACCTGCCGCCGGTCGATATCCTTTTCGTCTCGGTCGGGCTGACGACCGAATTCCCCGGCAAGAGCAAGGTGCTGGCGGCTTTGCGAAGCTGGGGCCGGCGCGGCAATGCGCTGGGTGCCCTGTCGGTCGGGTCCTACCTGCTGGCCGAGGCCGGCCAGCTCGAAGGCTATCGCTGCACCATCCATTGGGAAAACCGTGCCGGCTTCGTCGAGCGATTCCCCGACATCAACTGCACCGGCAACGTCTTCGAGATCGATCGCAAGCGCTACACCTGTGCCGGCGGCACCACTTCGATCGACCTGATGCTGGAGATCGTGCGCGGCGATTTCGGCTCGAACCTGGCCAATGGCGTCGCCAACCAGTTCCAGCACGAACGCATCCGCTCGGCCGGCGACCGTCAGCGCGTCGGACCCGAACGCGACCTGACCGGCAAGTCGGAGAAGCTCAGGCGCATCGTCGAACTGATGGCCGACCACCTCGACGAGCCGCTTTCGGCGGTACAGCTGGCCAAATCCGCCGGCCTTTCGGTGCGCCAGGTCGAGCGCCTGTTCCTGCGCCATCTCAGCGTCACGCCCGGCCGTTACTATATGCGATTGCGGCTGGAGCGGGCGCGCGAACTGCTGCGCCAGACCAACATGCCGATCCTCGACGTGGCGATCGCGACGGGCTTCACCTCGCATTCCTACTTCGCCCAGAGCTACCGGCTGCAATTCGGCAGGCCGCCTTCGGAAGAACGCCGCACGACTTACTAAGCTGGTTTTCGTTTTCGTTGAGAGTTCGGCATTCGGCCCGGCGCATCGGGCCAAGGCCATGAATTCGGGTTAATGGGTTCTTTCGGAGCCTTCGCCGCGCGTAGGCTGACGGGTGCAACAAACGAAAAACCCCGCCTATTGCGGCGGGTCACCGGCGCAAATCAGCACCATAGCCAAATATGTACCTTAGCTGAGGTCATGGTGTCAAGAAAAAATTCCTATTACCGGGGAAAAGGCTGCCGCCGCCGCCGAACTGGCTGTCGTCAGGACTTTTGTTAAGCTGGGTCCGCAGCCCTGCGCACCGGCGCCCGGACTTGTGTCCCGGCGCCGCGTCAAATAGCTTGCCGCCCGGATCAGGGGCGGATTTAGGAGATTTCGATGGCGGGACTTGCACGGGGCGTCGCTGCGGCGATCCTCCTTTTGTCGATGACGACGTTCGGCTTCGCCGCAAACAAGGTCATCATCATTCTCGATGCGTCCGGCTCGATGTGGGCGCAGATCGACGGCAAGCCCAAGCTCGAAATCGCCCGCGAGTCGCTTCGAACCGTGCTTCAATCGGTCCCCACCGACGACGAGATCGGCTTCATGGCCTACGGCCATCGCGAGAAGGGCAGCTGCGACGACATCCAGCTGATCGTGCCGCCGCAGGCAGGTTCGGGCAGCGCCATTTCGGCCGCCGCCGACAGCCTGAAATTCCTCGGCAAGACGCCGCTGACGGCGGCGGTCAAACAGGCGGCCGAGGCGCTGAAATACACCGAGGACAAGGCGACCGTCGTGCTTATCACCGACGGGCTCGAAACATGCGGCGGCGACCCCTGCGCGCTTGGCAAGGAGCTCGAGGCATCCGGCGTCGACTTCACCGCCGATGTCGTCGGCTTCGGCCTGACCGCCGACGAGGGCAAGCAGATCGCCTGCCTCGCCGACAACACCGGCGGCAAATACATCCAGGCCTCCGACGAGAAGGCGCTGCAGGAGGCGCTTGCCGAGACCGTGGCGGCGCCGGCACCTGCTCCTGAACCGGCTCCGGCACCTGCGCCGGCACCCGCGCCCGAGCCGGCCAAACCGGACTTCAATTTCCTGCCGATAGCGGTGCTTGCCGAGGGCGGCGATCCCGTCACTGACGGCAATGCCTGGGAGATCTACAAGGCGAAACCCGACGGCACGCGCGGCGACTACGTCAGTACCGAATACGGCGCCTACAAGGCCAATCTGGAACCGGGCGACTATATCGTCGTGGCCAGCGACGGCCAGGCCAAGACCGAGCAGAAAGTCAAGATCGAGGCGGGCCAAGTCTACGCGCCTCTCTTCAACTTGAATGCCGGCACGCTCATCATCCATCCGCGACCGAGCGAGGGGGCAGATGTCGTCGATGGCGCGGCTATCGTCATCGATTATCCGGGTGCTGACATGCCCGCCACCTTCTATGGGACCACGAAAGCCGTGTTGCCGGCCGGCGACGAGAAAGTGACGGTCACGATCGGCCAGGGCGTGGCTACCGAAACGATTCCGCTGGCTGCCGGCAAGACCGTGGAAAAGGACATGATTGTCGGTGTCGGCCATGTCGTTGCCAATGCTTATTATGCTGCCGGCGGCGACAAGGCGGACGGTTCAGGCATCGGCTTCAAGGTGCTCAAGGCAAAAAAGAAGATCGATGGAACCAGGGACGAGGTGACCTATGCCTACGGACCCGACAGCAAATTCGATCTGCCGGCCGATGACTATGTCTTGATTGCGACGGTTGATCTCGCCGTTGTCGAGCAGCCGTTCACCGTCAAGGTCGGCGAATTTCAGGATCTGAAAATCGCAATGAATGCCGGCGTGCTGGCGATCACCGCGCCGGGAGCCTCGAAGATCGAGATTTTCGAGGCCAAAAAGGACATCAACGGCAACCGCAAGTCGCTTGGCTATGCATTCGACCAGAAGTACCAGGCAGCGATCCCGGCGGGCGACTATGCCGTCGTCTCGGAGAAATCCGACAACAGTTCGAAAGAAGGCAACGTGACGGTCAAGGCCGGCGAGCGAGCCGAGCTAACCGTGCAATAGAATCGTATGCACAACCGCAAGAGGGCGGCCAAGTGCCGCCCCTTTTCATGGGTTGCGCAGAACTGCCGTCAGGCCGTGCCGAAGGCGCTGGCGCCATGATCGGCGCGGCCGACCAATTGCCGGAAGCCGGCAAACAGCTCGCGGCCGAAACCGAACTCGTTGCCGATGAGGTCGGCATCCGCCGTCCGGCGCAGCGCGAAATCGCCGGCCGGCACCAGCACTTCCAGCGTGCCGGCATCGGCGTCGAGCCGGATGATGTCGCCTTCGTGGATCCTGGCGATAGGACCCTCCTCGACCGCTTCCGGTGTGACATGGATCGCCGCCGGCACCTTGCCGGAGGCGCCCGACATGCGCCCGTCGGTGACCAGCGCCACGCGCTGGCCGCGATCCTGCAGGATGCCGAGCACGGTGGTCAGCTTGTGCAGTTCCGGCATGCCGTTGGCCTTCGGCCCCTGGAAGCGGATGACGGCGATGAAATCGCCGGTCAGCGTGCCTGCCTTGAACGCATCGTTCAGCCCTTGCTGGCTGTCGAAGACCCTGGCCGGCGCCTCGATGACACGCCGCTCCGGCTTCACCGCGGAAGTCTTGATGACGGCGTGGCCGAGATTGCCTGACAGCACCTTTAGGCCGCCGGTCGCCTGGAACGCCTTGTTGAAAGGCGCCAGCACCTTCTCGTCGCCGCTTGTCCGCGGCGAGGCTTCGCGCACCACGCCTCCGTCGGCGCCGAGCTTTGCCTCGACCGCATAAGGCCGCAGGCCTTCGCCCCACACCGTCTGCACATCCTCATGCAGGATGCCTTCGTCGAGCAGTTCGCGGATCAGGAAGCCGAGCCCGCCGGCGGCGTGGAAATGGTTCACGTCGGCGAGGCCGTTCGGATAGACCCGCGCCAGCAGCGGCACCGCTTCCGACAGGTCGGAAATATCCTGCCATGTGATGGCGATGCCGGCCGCCGCCGCCATGGCGATCAGGTGGATGGTGTGATTGGTCGAGCCGCCGGTGGCATGCAGGCCGACGACGCCGTTGACGATCGAGCGCTCGTCGATCATCCGCCCGACGGGCGTATAGGCGTTGCCAAGCGCGGTAATCGCCAGCGCCCGCTTGGTCGCCTCGCGGGTCAAAGCCTCGCGCAGCGGCGTGCCTGGATTGACGAAGGACGCGCCCGGCGTGTGCAGGCCCATGATCTCCATCAGCATCTGGTTGGAATTCGCCGTGCCGTAGAAGGTGCAGGTGCCCGGTCCATGGTAAGATTTGGACTCGGCCTCCAGCAGTTCGGCGCGTCCGGCCTTGCCCTCGGCGTAGAGCTGGCGGACCTTGGCCTTTTCGTCATTGGGCAGGCCTGATGTCATCGGTCCGGCCGGAATGAACACCGCCGGCAGATGGCCGAAGGTGAGGGCGGCGATCACCAGCCCCGGCACGATCTTGTCACAGACGCCGAGATAGACGGCGGCGTCGAACATGTTGTGCGACAGGCCGATCGCGGCGGCCATGGCGATGACATCGCGCGAAAACAGCGACAGCTCCATGCCGGGCTGGCCCTGGGTGACGCCGTCGCACATCGCCGGCACGCCGCCTGCCACCTGGGCGATGCCGCCGGCTTCGCGGGCTGCATCCTTGATCAGCGCGGGGAAGCTCTCGAACGGCTGATGCGCCGACAGCATGTCGTTATAGGAGGTGATGATGCCGAGGTTCGGCACCTTGTCGGCGCCCAGCGCGAGCTTTTCCGAGGGGCTGCACACCGCAAAGCCGTGAGCGAGATTGCCGCACGACAAAACGGCCCGGTTGGCGGTGCGGTTCGACGCCTCGGCGATGCGGCCGAGATAACGCTCGCGGCCGGGCTTAGAGCGCTGGCGGATGCGTTCGGTAATGGCTTCGATGTCGCGTCTGGCGGTCATGGTGTCGGTCCTTTCAGGCGAGGTCCCGGAAACATCCTCCCGCCGTTTGCCGGGACCGGTGTAAATCGAGAATCAGGGTGCCCAGAAAACCTCTACGGGCTTTTGCGCTGCGTCGAGCACGGCGCGGATTGGCTTTCGCGGCCCGGGCGCCACCGCGCCGTCGAAGGCGATACGCTTGTCCTCACCCTCGATGTGCAGCGCGATGAAGCCGGCTTCGACGATGCGGGCCAGCGACAGGGTCAGCCGCGGCTCGCCCGCACTTGCCGCATGAACCGGCAGCACGATCCTGTCGGAAGACGGGTCGAGCAGTGTTGCCAGGTCGGCGGCATCGGGAAAGAACGAGGCGGTGTGGCCGTCCGGCCCCATGCCGAGCACGACGACATCGAGCGGCCAGGGCAAGGATCGGAGCGCTGCATCGTCGGACGAGGCCGCATCCTCGATGCTGGTGGCTTCGTGATAGAGCGGCACGAAACGAGCCGCCTTGGCCGCGTTCTGCAACAGATTGGCGGCCACCAGCCCGGCATTGGAGCGTGGCGAGGAGGCCGGCACGAAACGCTCGTCGACCAGCGTCACGATCACCTTGTCCCAGGCGATGGGTATCGCTGAAAGGGCGGCGAAGAATTTTGCCGGCGTGGTGCCGCCGGAGACGGCGAGCAACCCCGTGCCGCGCTCGGCGATCGCCTTGGTCAGTCTGCCTGCAACATGGCCGGCCAGGGCCGCCGCCAGTTCCTGGCGCCCGGTGAAGCCGTTCCAGCTGTAGGCGGCGCTGTTCAATTGCTCTCGTGCCATGTCCGCCCGTCACGTTCGATCAGCGCTATCGAGGCCGATGGACCCCAGGTGCCCGCCGTGTAGCCCTGCGCCTCCTGCCTGGCACTTTCCCAGGCATTCTGGATCGGGTCGATCCATTTCCACGCCGCCTCGACTTCGTCACGGCGCATGAACAGGGTCTGGTTGCCACGGATGACGTCCATGATCAGCCGCTCATAGGCGTCCGGTGCGCGGCCGTCGAAGGACTGCGCGAAACTCATGTCGAGCGAAATCTGGCGCAGCCGCATGCCGCCCGGGCCCGGATCCTTGATCATGATGAACTGCTTGACGCCTTCGTCCGGCTGCAGCCGGATGACAAGCTGGTTGGCGAAGATCGGTCCGGCGCTGTCGCCGAAGATCGAATGCGGGATCGGCTTGAATTCGATGACGATTTCCGAAACCCGCGTCGCCAGCCGTTTGCCGGTACGCAGATAAAACGGAACGCCCGACCAGCGCCAATTGCCGATCTCGGCCTTGATGGCGACGAAGGTCTCGGTGTTGCTGTCCTTGCCGAGTTCCTCGACATAGCCTTTCACCGGTCCGCCGGCCGAAGCCCCGGCGCGATACTGCCCGCGCACGGTGTGCTTCGGCGCTTCGTTGCCGTTGATGCGCTTCAGTGCCCGCAGCACCTTCAGCTTTTCGTCGCGCACGGCGTCGGCATCCATCGACGACGGCGCTTCCATGGCGACGAGGCACAAGAGCTGCAGCATATGGTTCTGCACCATGTCGCGCAACGCGCCGGCCTTGTCGTAATAGGTGACGCGGTCCTCCAGGCCGACGGTCTCGGCCACGGTGATCTGGACATGGTCGATATGGGCTGAATTCCACAACGGTTCGTAGAGCGCGTTGGCAAAGCGCAGCGCCATCAGGTTCTGCACCGTCTCCTTGCCGAGATAATGGTCGATGCGGAAGATCTGGCTTTCGTGGAAGTCGTCGCCGACCAGGTCGTTGAGCTTGCGTGCCGAATCGAGATCGCGGCCGATCGGCTTTTCCAGCACGATGCGCGAGTTCGGCGTGATCAGATTGTGCTCTTTCAGCTTGTGCGAGATGTCGCCGAACAGCGCCGGCGCCACCGCCAGGTAGAAGGCGCGGATGCGGTCGCTGTCGCCGATCGCCTTCTTGAGCTTGTCGAAGCCGGCGCCGCTCGTCGCATCGGCGGAGACGTAGGACAGCCGCGCCAGAAAGGTCTTCAGTTCCTTGGCGTCGATGTCGGCCGGTTTGACGTGGTCCGAGATCGCCTGCTTGGCGAAGGCCTGGAATTCTTCGTCGCTCATCTTCGAGCGCGAGGTGCCGATGATGCGTGTCGGCTCCGAAAACTGATGGTCGCGCTGGCGATAATAGAGCGACGGCAGAAGCTTGCGCTCCGACAGATCGCCGGTGCCGCCGAAAATGATGAAGTCGAAAGGATCGACGGGGATGATCTGGCTGGTCATGGTCTGTCCGCTCTGACGCCGGTCGCTGTGACGCGGCTGATATAATCTAATCGATTTAAATTTTCCAGTGCCATGGTGTCACATCTGGGTGTATGCGCCTGCCCCTTGACAGTCCGATGACCCGGAGGCTTGTCGACAGGCGCGGCACCGGAAGCCTTCGCAGTTGCAGCATAGAGCGGGATCGACGCGAAAGCCAAAGGAGAAATCGGCGATGGCCGCACATCTTTCGAGCAATCCGGCCAGAAGCCACGGGTTCGCGCGGATGTGCGCTATCGGCGCGCCGGTTGATCGTCATCAATCATGAGCGGGAAAAACATGCGTCTGGAAAACAAGGTTGCCGTCATCACCGGTGCTGCGTCCGGTTTTGGCGAGGGCATCGCCAGGCGCTTTGCGCAGGAGGGTGCCAGGGTCGTTGTCGCCGATCTCAACGCCAGGGGCGCTGAGCGCGTCGCCGGCGAGATCGGCGAAGCGGCGATCTGGACCCAGACCGATGTCTCGCTGCGCTCCGAATTCGACGAGATGATCTATGCCGCCAAAAGCGCATTCGGTCGCATCGACATCATGGTCAACAATGCCGGCTACACCCATCGCAACGGCGACATGCTCAATGTCGACGAGGAGACCTTCGACCTGATAACCGCCGTCAACATGAAGGCGATCTATCACGCGGCACTCGCCGTGGTGCCGATCATGGAGCGGCAGGGCGGCGGCGTCATCCTGACCACGGCCTCCACCGCGGGTCTGCGGCCGCGCCCCGGCCTCACCTGGTACAATGCGTCGAAAGGCTGGGCGATCACCGCCACCAAATCGATGGCGGTGGAACTGGCGCCGAAGAACATCCGCGTCAACTGCCTCTGCCCGGTTGCCGGCGAGACCGGCATGCTGGAGAAATTCATGGGCGCCGACACACCCGAGATCCGCGAGAAGTTCCGCGCATCGATCCCGCTCGGCCGGCTTTCGACACCGCTAGACATCGCCAACGCCGCACTCTGGCTGGCTTCGGACGAAGCCGCCTTCATCACCGGCGTGGCGCTGGAGGTCGACGGCGGCCGCTGCATCTGAACGCCTGGTGCATGTCGTCCAAAAGCGCACAGCGATCTTGGAGCGACGGCATGCATCGGAAAGGGAGACGGACCTGTCGTTGAGCGGCGGGCGTCAGGCGCCGGTCTTGATGTAGCTCTTGTAGATCCAGCCGGTCTTGCCGTTGTAGGTGATCTGGCACCATTTCTTGCAGCTCATCACCTGCACCGAGGTTTTGGCTGGCACCGTACCGATGGCGGCGGCATTTTTCTTCGGGCCGCTTCGCATGGTCACGGCCCTCAGGATGCGTCCTGTTCCGGCGGCTGCGGCTTTCCTTGGCTTCGCCTTGGCCTGGCTGTCATCACCTTCTGCCGCTGGCTCTTGAGCCGGCACTTGCGGTTGCACCTCGGGAATGGCGGCGGTTTGTGCGCCGTCGGGATGGTTGCCCGCGGTTGCGCCGGGCGCGGCTACCTTGGCAAGTTCGGTGGCGGCATTGGTATCGGCTGCCGGCTGCGCGAATGCCGCCGTTTGCTTGTCGGGTGCCTTGTCCGCCACCTGGCTGGGAGCAGTCGAATCGGACGCGGATGCGGCCTTCAGCTGGGAACCGGTCCAGCGTGGGTCATTGGCGGCGAGTGCGGGAATGTTGTCTTGCGCGGCCGCCACAGTTGTTGGAATTGCGTCGGACTTGCGCGCCTGCGGCACGGCTGCCGCAGCGACCGCGGCCCCAACCGGGGTTATTTTCGTCGTCTTCACCGGAACCGTTGGAATGGTCTGTTCGGGGCTCGCTGCCGCTTGCCTGTCGCTGGCCGGCAGCGCCAGCCACAGCGCCACGGCGGCGACGCCAAGCAGTGCGGCGGTGCCGATCGCGGCGATCACCAGATGCGAGTTCGAACGGACTTCCTGCCAGAAGGACGGCCGCATGTCGTATCCGAACTGCATGGCAAAGCGCCGACGTTCCGGCGTACCGAAACTGAAGGGCTCTCTCACTCTTGCCACCTCCATAAGCGGGCCGACGTTCTTTCGATCGGTGCCGGAAGTCCGGCGTCTGATCCGCATCGGTCCCAAAAACAACGCGGGCAGGCCCGCAACAATCCCCGAACAATCGCCCAGAACCGGCAGCTTTCGCCTGCGATTGTGGCATCAGTACGCCAACATAGAGGATTCTGCGCCTTTGCGGGAAATTGCGCAATGCGTCGCACGGGCAACAAATGTTACAACAAATATTACAATATTACATCAGGCCGGCCGGCTAGATCCTGTCGCGCAGCGCAAACCAGTTGAGCGCCAGGAACAGCAGCGGCGTACGGAAACGCCGGCCGCCAGGGAAAGGCGGGATTTTCAGATCCTCGATCAGCTTCAGCCGGTCGCGGTTGCCGGCAACGGTTTCGGCATAGAGTTTACCGAAGTAGTTCGACAGCATGACGCCGTGGCCGGAATAGCCGCCGGCCGAGATGACATTGGGCATCACTTCGCGCACGAACGGCTTTCTCGGCACGGTGATGCCGACATAGCCGCCCCAGCCATGCGTGATCTCGACATCCCCGAGCGCCGGATAGAGTTCCGCGATCTGGCGGCGGATGTGGATGTGGATATCCCGGGGATCGTTGACGCCATAGACCTCGCGTCCGCCAAACAGCAGCCGCCCGTCCTTCGATTTGCGGAAATAGCGCACGACGAAGCGGGAATCGTCGACCGCCTCGCCGCCCGGCAGCACGTCCGAGTGCGTATCCAGAGGCACCGTCGCGCCGATGAACGAACCGATCGGCATGATGTGCGCGGCACTCACCGGCTCGAGCGTGCCGCCATAGGCGTTGACCGCGATCAGGCATTTCTGCGCCGTCACCGTGCCTCTCGGTGTCGAAACCTTGACCTTGCCGCCACTGGACATGATGCCGGTTGATTGAGTCCCCTCGAACAGCTGCGCGCCTGCAAGCGCTGCCACCCGCGCCGTGCCGATCACCAGCTTCATCGGATGGATGTGCCCTGTGCCGGTGTCGCGCGTGCCGCCGAAATAGGCGGTCGAGCCCAGCCGCTCCGCCGTCTCCCTGGCATCCATGAACGAGATATGCGGGTAGGAAAAACGGCTCGCCATGATCTCGGCATGCGCCTTGTAGTCATCGACATAGCGCGGCTTGTGCGCCACCGAGAGCTGGCCCGGCATATAGTCGATATCGATCTGGTTGGCGGCAGTGAATTCGAGGAGATGCGCCTTCGCCTCTTCGGCAAGATCAAACAGCGCCTTGGCGCGGGACAAGCCGTACTCGGCCTCCAGGTCTTCGGCCCAGGCGCGCTGGCCGGTGCCAAGTTGGCCACCATTGCGCCCGGAGGCGCCATCACCGAAGCGATACGCCTCGATCAAAACGACATTGGCGCCCGCCTTGGCCAGATGCGCTGCCGCCGACAGGCCGGTAAAGCCGCCGCCGATGACAACGACGTCGCATGTCCGGTCGCCATCCAGCGCCGGGTATTCAGGCCGCGGACCGGCCGTGTCCTCATACCAGGAACGGCCGGGGGAGATCGGGGATTGGTAGGGCATGATGCTCGCAGGGGAGTAGGGGAGTAGGGGAGTAGGGGAGTAGGGGAGTAGGGGAATAGGGCAGTAGGGCAGTAGGGCAGTAGGGCAGTAGGGCAGTAGGGCAGTAGGGCAGTAGGGCAGTAGGGCAGTAGGGCAGTAGGGCAGGACTATTCCGGTGACAGTTTTCGGATCAGAAGCCGCAAGAGCGTTCCGACGCTCTCACTGCGGGCCATCAATGATTTGATCGTCTCGTGCGAGGCGATTCCGACGCGTTGCGCGATCAGCAGATGGGTCTCCAGTTCCTTGAGTGATCCCTGGGCGATCCTGAGAAATTGCTGATAGGAAGCTCGGCTTTCTCGCCCGTAACCTTCGGCAATGTTGGCGGGAACGGAGGTGGCTGCACGGCGTACCTGAGTCGTCAGGCCGTAGAGCTCATCCCTTGGCCAAGCTCTGGTTGTTTCGTAGATCGATACCGCCAGATCCATAGCTTGCTGCCAGACAATTAAATCCCTGTACGATTCAATCTTGGCCGTCATCCTTGCCCTACTGCCCTACTGCCCTACTGCCCTACTGCCCTACTCCCCTACTCCCCTACACATTCAGCAACAAATACTCCCGCTCCCACGGACTGATCACTTCCATGAAGGTCTCGAATTCCGCGCGCTTGATCGCCGCATAGGTCGCGGCGAACGACTTGCCCAGATGCGCGCAGAGTTCCTCGTCGCCCTCGAACAGGTCGACGGCTTCGAGCAGGCCGCGCGGCAGGTCGATCTCGTCGGCATTGGCCGTTGTCAGGACCGGGGGCTCGGCCTTGATCTTGTTGGTGATGCCGATCAGCCCGCAGGCAAGCGATGCCGCCAGCGCCAGATAGGGATTGGCATCGGAGGACGGGATGCGGTTTTCGACGCGCCGTGCCGCCGGATCCGAGCGCGGCACGCGAAACGCCGTGGTGCGGTTGTCATAGCCCCATTTGTTGTTGACCGGCGCCGACGCCGCCTGTGTCAGCCGGCGGTAGGAATTGACATAGGGCGCGAACATCACCAGCGCGTTCGGCACATGCTTCTGCATGCCGCCGATAAAGTGGAAAAAATCGTCGGTTTCCGAGCCGTCAGCGGCCGAAAAGATGTTCTGTCCGGTCTTCTTGTCGATGATCGACTGATGGATGTGCATGGCGGAGCCGGGTTGCCCCTGGATCGGCTTGGCCATGAAGGTGGCGTAGATCTCGTGCTTCAGCGCCGCCTCGCGAATGGTGCGCTTGAACATGAACACCTGGTCGGCCAGTTCGATCGGGTCGCCATGGCGCAGATTGATCTCCAACTGGCCGGCACCTTCCTCGTGGATCAGCGTATCGATCTCCAGGCCCTGGCTTTCGGAGAAATGGTAGATGTCGTCGATCAGTTCGTCGAATTCGTTGACGCCGGCGATCGAATAGCCGGCGCCGCCGCCGATCGCGCGTCCCGACCGGCCAACCGGCGGGGTCAGCGGATAGTCCGGGTCGGGATTCTTGCGCACCAGGTAGAACTCGATCTCGGGCGCCACCACAGGCTTCAGGCCGAGCTTGTCATAGGCGGCCACCACACGCTTCAACACGTTGCGCGGCGTGAACTCGACCGAGCGTCCGTCCTGGTGGACGAGGTCGCAGATGACCGCTGCCGTCGGGTCTTCTTCCCAGGGCACCACCGTCAGCGTCGACAGGTCGGGCATCAGTTTGAGGTCGCCGTCGTCTTCGGGGTAGTGGAAGCCGTTGCCATCCTCGGGGTAGCCGCCGGATATCGTCGTCATGAAGACTGCCGACGGCAGCGCCAGCGAGGTGTTGGAGGTGAATTTCTTCGATGGCATCATCTTGCCACGCGCGACGCCTGCCTGATCGGGCGTGATGCACTCGATGTCCTCGATGCCGCGCCATTCCAGCCAGGCGCTGACTTCCTTCCAGTTCTTGACGCCTCGTTGGTTTTTCACGAAGGCAGGCGTGCGGGCGCGTCCTCCGCGGCTCGACGGACGGACTTCCTTTTTTGCAGGCGGCATCATTCACCAGATTGGGTTGCGGATTGTGGAGTATAGCCGTGCCCTCCTATGGAAGGGAAGGGGAGCCGCGTCGGGCATTGCCCGGTGCGGTTGAAAAACACGCCAATCGGCTTAGTTTCGGCCGTCCCAATTCCAATCGAGGCGTTCAATGCGGCGCAATGACAAACTGACGACGATCGGCTTCGACGCCGACGACACGTTGTGGCAGAACGAGCAGTTCTTCCGGCTGACGGAAAAGCGCTTTGCCGCCATGCTCGTCGACCATGGCGAAGCGGAGCACATCTCGGCACGATTGCTGGAGGCCGAAAGGCGCAACCTCGCTGTCTATGGCTTCGGCATCAAGGGATTTACCCTGTCGATGATCGAGACGGCGATCGAGGTCACGCAAGGCCGCGTGCCGGGCTCGGTCATAGCGGAGATTCTCGATGCCGGCCGCGAGATGCTGAGCCATCCGATCGAGGCCTTGCCGCACGCCCGCGAGACGGTCGAAAAGCTTGCCGGCGCATTCCGCCTCGTGCTGATCACCAAGGGCGACCTCTTCGACCAGGAGCGCAAGCTGGCTGGCTCAGGCCTTGGCGATCTGTTCGACGCGGTCGAGATCGTCAGCGACAAGAATGCTGCCACCTATAGCAGGCTCTTCAAGCGCCACGGCGATGGTCCGGCGAAAAGCATGATGGTCGGCAACTCGCTGAAGTCGGATGTGGTGCCGGCCATCGAGGCCGGCGGCTGGGGTGTTCATGTGCCGCATGAACTGACCTGGGTGCTGGAGCATGTCGAAGCGCCGGTAACCGAATCGAGGTTCCGCCAGATATCCGATCTCGGACAACTGCCCGGACTGATCGAAAGCATCATCGATCCCTGATCGCCGGGCGATCCGTGGTCGCCCGGCCTTACCTGGTTTCGATTCCGGACGGAAAAACCGCTACACACTTTCCCGCAATTGCCTCAGCGGCCGATCAGGCGATCGATCACCGGTTGCAACCGTTCGGGCGTGATCGGCTTGGCGATCACCACGTCGATGACACCAGACAGGCCCAGGCTTTCCGTGGTGCCATTCTTGGTTGACAGCAGGATTACCGGTGGCAGCGATTTGCCCGAGGCGCGGCGCAACGCGTCGATGCTGGACATCAGATTGTCGCAGTCCTTGTTGTCGGCGCCGCCGTCAAGGACAACCGCGCCGGGAATGAGCGACCGCAAGATCCTTGCCGCCGTGTCGGGAGATTCCGAAATCGGCTTGAGCCCGGATCGCTCGACGATTTTTGAAATCACCACGCGATTGATTGGCGACCTGCCGACGACAAGCACCTGCGACGGATCACGGATCGCCTCGGCGGTTGAGCCGCGGGTCACCAGATTCGGATGTCTTGGAGTCTCGCCTTCGCGATTCACCGGGCACACAAGTCAGCCAAGAAGCTCGCCCCTATTTCAATGCAGAGTTGAATCCGGAGCGCAATTGGCGTGAGATCGCAGCCTATGTCAAGTTGAAATAAAAGTGCCCGAAATCATCGCCGGGACAGTGAATTTCAAGCAACGCTACTGTACTCGACTGTCCATACGTGCATTTCATAAAAAGAAAATTCACCTGCGCAGGGGCTGCGCAGGTGAAGGGTCGGTTGCATGAATTTCAGTCAGCCGTGGCTCTGCTGCGTGACGATCACCGGGATCAGCAGATCGCCCCAGTTGCCGTCGCCGCCGTGATGTCGTGCCGAGCGCACGAGTTCCACCGAGACGCCCGCCTCGACCGCCTTCATAACCGACTGGTTGAGGCGGTGCAGGTCGTTGGCCAGCATGCGGATCGTCGCCTGCTGGTCGACGCTCATCGTCGTCGACTGTTCCTCGGCGCGTTCCTTGACGCGGCTTATCGATGCCATTGGTTTTCTCCTTGTGTCCCAAGCCCTGTCGGGCGTTTCCTCTGAGTTTTTCTGTTCGCTATTCGGCGGCCGGTTTGAACTGCGCGTGCTCCGTCGATTCATGCATGGCGGTGGTCGACGACTGGCCGCCGGTGATCGCCATCGACACGGCGTCGAAATAGCCGGTGCCGACCTCGCGCTGATGCTTGGTCGCGGTGTAGCCATCGGCCTCGGCCGCGAACTCCGCTTCCTGCAACTCGGAATAGGCCGCCATCTGCCGCGCCTTGTAGCCGCGCGCCAATTCGAACATGCCGTAGTTGAGCTGGTGAAAGCCGGCGAGCGTGATGAACTGGAACTTGTAGCCCATGGCGCCGAGCTCCTTCTGGAACTTGGCAATCGTCGCGTCGTCGAGGTTCTTCTTCCAGTTGAACGACGGCGAGCAATTGTAGGCGAGCAGCTTGTTGGGGTGATGCTTGCGCACGCCGTCGGCGAATTTCCTGGCCTGTGCCAGGTCCGGCTTCGAGGTCTCGCACCAGATCAGATCCGCGTAAGGCGCATAGGCGATGGCGCGGGCAATGCAGGGCTCGATGCCGTTCCTGACATGATAGAAACCCTCAATCGTGCGCCCGGCGTCGTGGTCGACGAAAGGCTGGTCGCGCTCGTCGATGTCGGAGGTGAGCAGCTTGGCGGCTTCCGCATCGGTGCGCGCGACGACCAGGGTCGGCGTGCCCATCACGTCCGCCGCCAGGCGCGCGGCGTTGAGGTTGCGGATGTGCGCCGCAGTTGGGATCAGCACCTTGCCGCCGAGATGGCCGCATTTCTTTTCCGACGCCAACTGGTCCTCATAGTGGACGCCGGCGGCGCCCGCCTCGATGAAGGCTTTCATGATTTCGAAGGCGTTGAGCGGCCCGCCGAAGCCGGCTTCGGCGTCGGCAACGATCGGCGCGAACCAGGTTTCGACCGAAAGCCCATTGCCTTCGGAGGTCTCGATCTGGTCGGCGCGCTGCAGCGTCCGGTTGATGCGCTTGACCAGTTCAGGCGCCGCATTGGCCGGGTAGAGCGACTGATCCGGATACATCGCGCCAGCCGTGTTGGCGTCGGCGGCAACCTGCCAGCCCGACAGGTAGATCGCTTTCAGCCCGGCGCGCACCTGCTGCATCGCCTGATTGCCGGACATGGCGCCGAGCGCGTTGACGAAGTCCTCCTCGTGGATGAGCTTCCACAGCCGATTGGCGCCCATTTCGGCAAGGCTCTGGCGGATCTGCACCGAACCGCGCAGACGCTTCACATCCGCCGCCGAGTAGGGTCGTTCGATACCGTCGAAGCGACCTTCCGGCGCCGATGGGACGAGGTTGTAAAAATCAGTCATTGGTCACTCCGAGGAATTGCTGATCTGTGTCAAGGCGTCAATCATTTGGGGGTAGTTGGGTATGACTGGATTTACATTTTTGCGTGAAATCAGCCACAAAAAACAGATAAACTGAGAGGATATAAGAGAAAACCTGTGTTGCGTTTGACAGAAGTGCGTTGTAAATTTGTCATTATTGTAAAAGGCCCGTGCCCAGGAAATTCGTGTAAATTGCTGTAAAGGACAGTCCGTGGCTGACCAGAAGATCTTCGCCGGGCCGCGCATCCGCCGCATTCGTAACGCCAAGGGCCTGACCCAGACGGCGATGGCCGAGGGTCTCGGCATTTCGCCGTCCTACCTCAATCTGATCGAGCGCAACCAGCGGCCGCTGACGGTGCAGCTGATCCTCAGGCTGGCCTCCGTCTACAAGGTCGATCCACACGAGCTGCAGGGCGAGGCGAGGGGATCTGTCGCTGCCTTGAAGGAAGTGTTCACCGATCCCCTGCTGGTCGGCGAGTTGCCGGGTGATCAGGAACTGATCGAGCTTGCCGAGGCGGCGCCCAATGCGTCCGCGGCCGTGATAAAGCTGTTCCGCGCCTATCGCGAGCAGGCCGAGCGCCTGTCCGACCTCAACGAATTGCTGGCACGCGAGGGTCGGGCGACGGCGCTCTCCGGCGCCCGCCTGCCGATCGACGAGGTGCACGAGATTTTCGAGCGCCGGCCGAACCATTTCGCTGCCCTCGAGGAGGAGGCCGCGGCGTTCACCTCGGTGCTCGATCCCGGCGACGATCTGTTCGGCGCGCTGAAGGCCTGGCTGAAGCGCGAATATGGCATCGTGGTCAAGGTGCTGCCGGTCGCGACCATGCCGAACTGGCGCCGCCGTTACGATCGTCATTCGCAGCGCCTGTTCCTGTCCGAACGCCTGTCGCCGTTCGACCAGTTGCGCGAAGTCGCGATGGAGGCCTGCCTGATCCGCATGACGGTCGCCGTCGCCGGCGAGATCCAGGCGCTCAAGCTGAGCACCGACGAGGCGCGCCGCCTGGCCCGCTTCGAACTTGGCCGTTATGCGGCGCATGCGCTGATGATGCCCTATCAGGCCTTTCACGCGGCTGCCGTGCGCGCCCGCTATGACATCGATGTCCTGCGTTCGCGCTTCGGGGTCTCCTTCGAACAGGCGGCCAACCGGCTGACCATGCTGCAGCGGCAGGGTGCCTCGGGCGTGCCGTTTTTCATGCTGGAGGTCGACAATGCCGGCAACCGCTTCCGCAAGGCCGGCAGCCAGGGCTTTCCTCAAAGCCGCTTTGGCGGCGGCTGTCCCAAGCTGCCCGTGCATGTCGCCTTCACCCAGCCCGGCCAGGTCTTCGTCGAGGCAGTGGAAATGCCCGACGGCGCCGAGTTCCTGTGCATCGCCCGCACGCTGGAAGGGCCGCAAGGCGCATTCTCGGAACGCCCGCGCCGCACCGCGCTGCTGCTCGGTTGCGACATCGGCTTTCGTGACGATATCGTCTATGGCGCGGCATTGCCCGGTGCGGCAATCACCGCAAAGGCCGGCACCGTCGCGGCGACGCCGGTCGGGCCTGCTTGCCGGCTTTGCGAACGCGTCGGCTGCCTGGCGCGGGCAGAACCGCCGGTGACGCGCCCGCTCGGCCTCGACGAGATGGTGACGGGCCTGAGTGCTTTCGATTTTCAGTGACGCCGTGTTCTTCTGAAATGGAGGAAGGTGCCACAATTGTCGGCGGCCGCTGGCTCAGTTCCGGCCTGCGCCTTTGCGTTACGCCAACAGAGCATCTTTTTGTCGTCCCTTGCGCATCGTCCCGTCCACAAGAGCCCGACAGTGGCAGCCATGATCGATACCGCATCGCCGATCGTCGCATCGCCAGCCGTCTCGCCGCGCGAGGAGCGCGTCGGCATGCTTTTGGTCTTCCTGTCGGCGCTGATGTGGAGTTTCGGCGGCGCCATCGCCCGCTTCATCACTGTCGGTGACAGCTGGACGGTCATTTTCTGGCGATCCGTGTGGGCAGCCGCCTTCCTGGTCTGCTTCATGGTTTGGCGTGACGGCTGGCGTGGCATGCTGAAGCTGTTCCGCGACATGGGGTTGCCCGGCCTTGCCGTCGGGATCTGCTTTGCCACGGCATCGACCGCCTTCGTCGTGGCGCTCGCCTACACCACCGTCGCTAACATCCTTTTGATGCAGGCAGGCGTGCCGTTGCTGGCGGCGCTGTTTGCTTGGGCATTGTTTCGCGAAAGGGTTGGTGTCGCGACCTGGGTGGCAATCGCCGCCGTCATCACCGGCGTCGCCATCATGGTGTCGGAATCGCTCGATGGCGCCGTCTCGCCCATAGGCGATGGGCTGGCGCTGTTGATCGCGGTCATGTTTTCAGTCGCCACCGTCATCACCCGGCGGTTCTCCGGCGTGCGCATGACGCCGGCGACGTGCCTCGGCACCATGCTCGCGGCCGGCTTTGCCGTCTCGCAGGCATCGACCCTCACCGTATCTGTCAGTGACATGGGCTTTCTGTTTGCCTTCGGCGTGGTCAATCTCGGCCTCGGCCTGGCCTTCTTCGCCACCGGCGCGCGACTGATCCCGGCGGCCATCGCGGCGCTGCTCGGCACGTTCGAGCCGATCCTCGGCCCGATATGGGTCTGGCTCATTCATTCCGAGGTGCCGTCGGGGCGCACCATCATCGGCGGCGCGGTTGTGGTCACGGCGCTGCTCGTCCATATCGGGCTCGAATTCAAGCGCCAGGCAAGGCCCGAACGCGCAGGGGTCACCGGGGTGCCGTCACCTAATTGAAGCGGCCTGCAGCTTTGCCATTGACAACGTCGCTGCGGCACGGGCAGGCTGGGAATACGGCAACAACAAGACAGGCGTATCTTGCCAAGTCTCCCAGCCGGTCCGATCGGGACCGGACCATATCGTCGTATCTCTGCCCGCGCCATGGCGAAAGCCTCTGACGGTATTGGCACGCCTCCCAGGCCGCCTCAGGGGCATCCAACCATCTCATCGAACCGCCTGCATGGTCTCGGCAGTTCGCGCTTGTCGCCCCTTGGAAAGCTCAATAGTCTGAAGAAAATGCCGGTCGCGCTGATGTCGCGACGAGCCGGTGAAGGAACACTCATCAAAGGAGAATAGCATGATCCGCAAAGCGCTCTGGCTTTCGGCAACGTCGGCATTCCTGACATTTTTCACCGTCGGCGGTCACGCCGAAGATCGTGTCGTCAACGTCTTCAACTGGTCGGACTACATCGACAGTTCGATCATCGACGATTTCACCAAGGAAACCGGCATCAAGGTCGTCTATGATACCTTCGATTCCAACGAAATCCTCGAGACCAAGCTGCTTGCCGGCGGCAGCGGCTATGACGTCGTCGTGCCCAGCGGCAATTTCCTTGCGCGCCAGATCCAGGCCGGCGTGTTCCAGAAGCTCGACAAGTCGAAGCTGCCCAACATTTCCAACATGTGGGATACGGTTTCGGAACGCACGGCCAAGTACGACCCCGGCAACGAATACTCGGTCAACTACATGTGGGGCACGGTTGGCATCGGCTACAACATCAAGAAGGTGCAGGCGGCGCTCGGCACCGACAAGATCGACAGCTGGGATGTCTTCTTCAATCCCGACAGCCTGGCCAAATTGAAGGACTGCGGCGTCTACGTGCTGGACTCGCCGGCCGACATCATTCCGGCTGCACTGAAATATCTCGGCCTCGACCCGAACAGCACATCGCCCGACGATATCGCCAAGGCCGAGGAGACCTTGCTCAAGGTCCGACCTTATATCAGGAAGTTCCATTCCTCCGAATACATCAACGCGCTCGCCAACGGCGATATCTGCCTGGCCGTCGGCTGGTCGGGTGACGTGTTCCAGGCCCGCAATCGCGCGGTCGAGGCCAAGCAGGGCGTCGAGATCGGCTATTCCGTGCCGAAGGAGGGTGCGCAGATGTGGTTCGACCAGATGGCGATCCCTGCCGACGCGCCGCATGTCGCGGAGGCGCTCGAGTTCATCAACTACATGATGAAGCCGGAAGTTATCGCCAAGTCGTCGAACTACGTGCTCTACGCAAACGGCAACAAGGCTTCGCAGCAATTCGTCGACAAGGCACTGTTGGAGGATCCTTCGGTTTATCCCGATGCCGAGACCATAAAGAAGCTCTACACCGTCTCGCCATACGATCCCAAGACCCAGCGCGTCATCACGCGCACCTGGACCAAGATCGTCACCGGCCAGTAAGCAATCCGACACGGTCCCGGCAGCCACCTGCCGGGACCGTTTTTACCTGGGGCAAGAAGCAAGAAAATCAGGACGGAGTGGGACATGAAATCGCTTGGCAGCATCCGCAGGGATTTTGCACCGTGGAACGACCCGAACGCCAAGCCGTACATCCAGTTCGACAACGTCACCAAGAAGTTCGGTGACTTCACCGCCGTCAACAATCTGTCTCTGACCATCTTCGAGCGCGAGTTCTTCGCGCTGCTCGGTGCTTCCGGTTGTGGAAAGTCGACGCTGCTCAGGATGCTCGCCGGCTTCGAGGAGCCGACAGCCGGCCGCATTCTGCTCGATGGCCAGGATCTGCGCGGCATCCCGCCCTACCGGCGGCCTGTCAACATGATGTTCCAGTCCTATGCGCTGTTCCCGCATATGACGGTCGAGAACAACATCGCCTTCGGCCTCAAGCAGGACGGCATGCCGAAGCCCGAAATCGCATCGCGCGTTGCCGAGATGCTGAAGCTGGTCAAGCTCGAGCAGTTCGCCAAGCGCAAGCCGCATCAACTGTCCGGCGGCCAGCGCCAGCGCGTCGCGCTCGCCCGCTCGGTCGCCAAGCGGCCCAAGGTGCTGCTGCTCGACGAGCCGCTCGGCGCGTTGGACAAGAAGCTGCGCGAAGAGACGCAGTTCGAACTGATGGACCTGCAGCAGAATCTCGGCCTGACCTTCGTCGTCGTCACCCACGACCAGGAAGAGGCGATGACCATGGCCGATCGCATCGCCATCATCGACAAGGGCGAGGTGATGCAGGTGGCAACGCCGGCCGAAGTTTACGAGGCGCCGGGATCGCGTTTCGTCGCTGGCTTCGTCGGCAACGTGAATATGTTCGAGGGCAAGATCGCGCGTGGCGAGGCGGGCAGCGCCAGCATAGACGCCGGCAACGGCATCACCATCCGCACCGACAATGCCGGCACCGCCGGGGCCGGGACGGCCGTCACCTTCGCCATCAGGCCCGAAAAGATCAAGGTGTCGTCGAAGAAGCCGGCCGAGGCCGTCAACGCCATCGAGGGCGAGGTCTACGATATCGCCTATCTCGGCGACATGACCGTCTATCATGTCAGGCTGGACGACGGCCAGGTGGTGCGCGCCAGCACCATGAACGCGGCCCGCATCACCGAGGATCCGTTGAGCTGGAACGACCGCGCCTGGGTTTCCTTCCGGCCCGACGCCGGCGTCGTGCTGACGCGGTAGGGGGCGACCATGTCGAGCGCCGCCGTCACCACCTCATCAGCCTCGCCGGCATCCAATGCCGGCAAATCCATCCTTGCCAGGCTGGGTGCTGCCTTCGTTGGCCGACTGGTCATCATCATCCCGTATGTCTGGCTGCTGTTCTTCTTCCTCATTCCGTTCGTCATCGTCTTCAAGATTTCGCTGTCGCAGACGGCGATCGCCATCCCGCCCTATACGCCGGCGCTCGATTTCAGCGGCGGCATTTCCGGGTTCCTGGCTCAGCTGAAACAGCTCAGCCTCGACAATTACACCTGGCTGACGCAGGACGCGCTCTACTTCAACGCCTATGTGACCAGCGTCATCATCGCCGCGGTCTCGACGGTCCTGACATTGCTCGTCGGCTACCCCATCGCCTACGGCATGGCGCGCGCGCCGGCGACGATCCGCCCGACCTTGCTGATGCTGGTGATCCTGCCGTTCTGGACCTCGTTCCTGATCCGCGTCTACGCCTGGATCGGCATTCTCAAGCCCGAAGGGCTGCTCAATCAGCTGCTGCTCGCCACCGGCGTCATCCACCAGCCGCTGATCATCCTCAACACCTATACGGCGATCTTCATCGGCATCGTCTATTCCTACCTGCCGTTCATGGTGCTGCCGCTCTATTCCGCTCTCGAGAAGATGGACTATTCGCTGATCGAGGCGGCCAAGGATCTCGGTTGCCCGCCGACCAGTGCGTTCTGGAAAATCACCTTCCCGCTGTCGCTGCCCGGCGTCATCGCCGGTTGTCTGCTGGTGTTCATTCCGGCCGTCGGCGAATTCGTCATTCCCGATCTGCTCGGCGGATCGCAGACGCTGATGATCGGCAAGACGTTGTGGAACGAGTTCTTCGCCAATCGCGACTGGCCGGTATCGTCGGCCGTGGCCGTCATCCTGCTGTTGCTGCTGATCGTGCCGATCATGCTCTTCCAGCGGGCTCAGGCGCGCGCTCAGGAAATGGACAGGTGACCTCATGAACGCCACCTGGAGCCGCTTCAACATCACCTCGATCGTGCTTGGCTTTGCCTTTCTCTACCTGCCGATCGTGCTGCTCATCGTCTTCTCGTTCAACGAATCGAAACTGGTCACGGTCTGGGGCGGTTTCTCGACCAAATGGTACGTCTCGCTGTTCCACAACCAGGGTCTCATGGACGCGACCTGGGTGACGGCGCGTGTTGGCCTGATCTCGGCCACGGTTGCGACGGTGCTGGGCACGCTGGCGGCACTCACCTTGACCCGCTACACGCGCTTCAAGGGCAGGGTGCTGTTTTCCGGCATGGTCTTTGCGCCGCTGGTCATGCCGGAAGTCATCACCGGCCTGTCGCTGCTGCTGCTCTTCGTCGCCGTCGGGCTCGACCGCGGCTTCCTCACCGTGACGCTCGCCCACATCACGCTGACCATGTGCTTCGTCGCCGTGGTCGTGCAGTCGCGGCTCATGACTTTCGACCGCTCGCTGGAAGAAGCCGCGATGGATCTTGGCGCAACGCCGGTGAAGACCTTCTTCCAGATCACATTGCCGGTCATCATGCCGGCGATCGTCTCCGGCTGGATGCTGGCTTTCACCCTTTCGCTCGACGATCTGGTCATTGCCAGCTTCACCTCGGGGCCGGGCGCGACGACGCTGCCGATGAAGATCTACAGCCAGGTTCGCCTCGGCGTGACGCCGGAAATCAACGCCGCCTGCACCATCCTGATCGCCGTCGTGGCGATCGGCGTCATCATCGCCTCGCTTGCCAACAAGCGGCGTGAGGTGCAGCGCCAGCTCGACGAGCAGGCCGCGCAGCGCGGGTGAAAGATAGGAGGCGCGGTGGCGGCCTATTCCCCGGAAACGCCGCGGCTGATCGGGGAAATGAACGGCGTGCTCCAGGTTCCGCCGACGAAGAACGACGACTGGTTGGGGCCTTGCTGGCCGCTGGCCTGCGTTGCCGCCTGATCCGGCTGAATGACGCCGCCGGACAAGGCCAGTCCGCGCCCGGCGTAGGACGCGATGCCGGACAGCCAGATCTTGTACTTCGCTGAATTGGCCTCGGCCTTGTCGATTCGCGCCACGCCCTTCGAAATGGTGGCCTTGATCTCGGCACCGTCGATCGGCAATGTTGCGTCGGAGACATCGTCGAGCGCGAAGAAGCCGCCCTGTTCGGTATGTTTGAGGAAGGCCGGCAGGTTGAGCTTGCTCAACGCACCCGGCCCGAAGGTCGCCGAGACCGAGCCGTCGGCATTGTCGAAGATGGAATCCCAGGTTCTGCCCGGCCCCTTGAGGATCACCGAGACGGTGCCCGTGCCGACCGGCACCAGCCGCGTCATCCCTGCGGCCGTACCGAAAGCACCGCCGTCGATGTCGGACGCCAGAAGGCGGATTTCGACCTGCGAGCCTTCCGGCTTGCGATCGAAGCGAAGGCTGGTCTGGATGTTGCCGCCGAAGGCCGAGGCATCGGAGATGTCGAAGACGGACAGACCATCCTTGACCTGTGCGGTGGCGGCGACGTCGGCGAGCTGGATCGGCCCCGCCGTGGCGTGCGCCGCCGACAGCCTGAGATCGAGATTGATCTTGTCGGCGAAACTTGTGTCGATTTCGCCAGGCCCCGCTCCTCCGGTCGGCACCAGCGGGGTGAAGGCCGACAGAAACGATCTGAGGTCGAGCGTGTCGAAGGCGAGCGTGCCGGAGATCACCGGTTGTGTTTCACCAAGCGAGAGGTCCAGCGCACCCATCCCCGGATTGTTGTCGAGTGCAATCGCCGTATTGTCGAACTTGACGCGCCCGCCGGTCGCGGTGATCTTGCTCGAAATGCTGACCGAGCCGATCGCCGCACCCGGAGCGATGCCGGCCTGCGACCATTCCAGGACACGCCGCAGCGAGGGTGCCGAGAACTTCGCTTGACCGTCGAAATAGGTATTTTCAGACATGCTGGCCGTGCCGTCGAACGAGAAGGTGGCGGGCGCCGCCTTGAAGGACAGTGTCAGCGGCGCCGTGCCGCCGGCAAACAGCACAAGCGGTTTGGCCGAGGCGACGTCCAGCGCGACGCTTTCGCCCCGCCAGATGCCGGTTGCCGACAGCGTCGCATTGCTGTTCATCGCCGCCCAATTTGCCTGACCGTTCAAACTGCTCAGGATCTCGACGTCCTTGCCGCCGATGGAGGCTACCATGCGGCCGTCGCGAAACTCGACCGTGCCGAAGGTGTCGGTAGGCAGCTTGTCGAGGTCCGGTTTGGCGGGGTCGGCGTTGACCAGGCCGCGCGCCGTGTCGATGGAGCGCGTGATGCGCCCGCCGGTCGGGACAGCGGGCAGGAAAAGGCCGGCAGGCGTGCGCTGGACCCGGATCGTCGGCCGCACCAGCCGCGCCGTCGAAAACACCACGTCGCCGCGCAAGGCCGCCATGGCGGAAAGGTCGACCTCGACCCGTTCTGCCTCGACCACCGGCGGCGCCTCGGTGTCGGTCCATTGTGACAGCGTCACATCGGTCAGGATTGCCCGGAATGTCGGCCAGACCTCGATACGCGGCGAACCGTCGATGGCGACACGGAAGCCGCTCCACGCACTCATTTCCCAGGCGATGCGGTCGCGCACGATACGGGTGGAGGCAATCAGCGGCAGGGCGGCAACGACCAGCGCGACGACGATCACGGCAGCGCCGATCGCCCATATTCCGCGCCGGATCATAGATGATGGCATATGGCCCCGTATGCTTCCATTCCGACAATCGCCCGACGGGTGTAACCCCAGGTGTCACCACGACCCCGGTCGTCACCAGGACTTCCGGCCGTCACTACGACTTCAAGTTGTCACTACGACTTAGGGCTGAGGCATTTCAAGTCTTTATGGCCCGGCGATGGCATTTGCGCACATCTGGTCGCATCAGCCGAACAAAATCTTGCTCTGCTGCGCTGCGATATGCATAAGCGATGGCGACCGTGGAGGAACGATCATGGCTGCCGAACAACCGCTCTGGACCCCGACGCAAGACCAGATTGACGCAGCACCCTTGACCGCCTTCACCAAGGCCGCCGGAGTCAAAGCCGGCGTAGCGTTTTCCTCGTATTCGCAGCTTCACGCCTGGTCGGTCGAGGACCGTGAAGGGTTCTGGAGCCTGGTCTGGGATTTCTGCGGCATCGTCGGCGACAAGGGCGACAAGCTGCTCGTCGACGGCGACAAGATGCCCGGCGCTTCTTTCTTTCCCGATGCGACACTGAATTTCGCCGGGAATCTGCTGAAGAAGACCGGCTCAGGCGACGCAATCGTGTTTCGCGGCGAAGACAAGGTCGAGCGCCGGCTGTCCTGGAACGAGTTGCACGCGCTGACCTCGCGGCTGCAGCAGCTTTTCCTGTCGCTCAAGGTGAAGAAGGGCGACCGCATTGCCGCCATGATGCCCAACATGCCGGAGACCGTCGCCGCCATGCTGGCAGCCGCCTCGATCGGCGCCGTCTGGTCGTCCTGCTCTCCCGATTTCGGCGAGCAGGGCGTGCTCGACAGGTTCGGCCAGATCGAGCCCGTCGTCTTCATCGCGCCGGATGGCTATTGGTACAATGGCAAGGCGATCGAAGTCGCCGACAAGATTGCCGCGGTCGCGGCCAAGCTCGGCACTGTCCGCAAGATCCTGGTCGTCGACTATCTCGGCACATCGAGCGATGTCGCCGGGATCATCGACAAGGCGGTAGCGCTGGAAGAGGCGCTGTCGCCCTTCGCCGACAAGCCCGTCGCCTTCGAGCCGCTGCCGTTTTCGCATCCGCTTTACATCCTGTTTTCGTCGGGAACGACCGGCATTCCCAAATGCATCGTCCATTCGGCCGGCGGCACGCTGATCCAGCATGTCAAGGAACACCGGCTGCATGCCGGTCTCACCGACGGCGACCGCTTTTTCTACTTCACCACCTGCGGCTGGATGATGTGGAACTGGCTGGTGTCGGGGCTCGCTTCGGGTGCGACGCTGCTGCTCTATGACGGTTCGCCCTTCTACCCCGACGGCAATGTGCTGTTCGATTTCGCCGATGCCGAGAAGATGACTTTCCTCGGCACCTCGGCCAAGTTCATCGATTCCGTGCGCAAGGCCGGCCTCAAGCCGATCCGCACGCATGATCTGTCCACTGTGCGGGCAATCTCCTCCACCGGCTCGCCGCTGTCGCCGGAAGATTTCCGCTTCGTCTATGACGGCATCAAGAAGGACGTACATCTGGCCTCGGTCTCCGGCGGCACCGACATCGTCTCCTGCTTCGTGCTCGGCGTGCCGACGCAGCCGGTCTGGACCGGCGAGATCCAGGGACCCGGCCTCGGCCTGGCCGTCGATGTCTGGGACGACGACGGCAGGCCGGTCCGACAGGAGAAGGGTGAGCTGGTCTGCGCAAAAGCCTTTCCGGCGATGCCGATCGGCTTCTGGAATGACCCCGATGGCAAGAAGTACCGGGCGGCCTATTTCGAGCGCTTCGACAATGTCTGGTGTCATGGCGATTTCGCCGAATGGACCGAGCATGGCGGCCTCATCATCCATGGCCGCTCCGACGCCACGCTCAACCCGGGCGGGGTGAGGATCGGCACGGCGGAGATCTACAATCAGGTCGAGCAGATGCCTGAGATCCTGGAAGCATTGTGCATCGGACAGGACTTCGACAACGACGTGCGCGTCATCCTGTTCGTGCGCCTGGCCGCCGGCGTGCAGCTCGACGAGGATCTGGAAAAACGCATACGGGCAAAAATCCGTAGCGGCGCGAGCCCGCGTCACGTGCCGGCAAGGATCGTCGCCGTCACCGACATCCCTCGCACCAAATCGGGCAAGATCACCGAGCTTGCGGTGCGCGACGTGGTGCATGGCCGCGCCATCAAGAACAAGGAGGCGCTCGCCAATCCAGAGGCGCTTGAGCTGTTCAAGAACCTGCCGCAATTGGCCGAGTAGCTGCTAATGCATGTCGCTCAAAAGTGGCCCCGGTTTTGAGGCAACGACATGCATGAAAAAAGACGTTCCGGCATGGTTAACGAAATATCTCGCTAGAATTTACCTAGATTTCATGAGTGGTACACATTCGTAAATTTTCCGGCGCCCCGGTAAGGAGTTGTTAAGGTCCGGCGTCGATAGTCGCAGGTAACTTGAGGGAGAAATCCCGTTCCTCAGCCCCGAGGATCCGAATTCGCTCAAGCCCCCGTTGTGACAGCAATCCCATCTCTTAAGGCGCCTTTGGGCGCCTTTTTCTTTTTATCGGGATCGAAGCGTGGAGGGCTGATCTATTCCGCGAGCACACGGGTCGATGGAAAAGCGACCTCGACCAAGGTGCCTTCGCCCGGTGTCGAATTGATGGTGAACCGGGCACGGTTGGCTTCCACCATCGCTTTGGTCAAAGGCAGTCCAAGCCCGGTGCCGTCGCCGCGTCCGCGCTTCAGCGCGTTGATCTGCTTGAACGGCTTCAGCGCCTGCTCGATCTCGGCATGGCTCATGCCGATGCCGGTGTCGCGCACCCGCATGACGACGTCGCCCGACGTCTCATAGGCGGTCGAGACGATCACCTGGCCGCCGGCCTGGGTGTAGCGGATGGCATTCGACAGGATGTTGAGCGCGATCTGGCGCACGCTGCGCAGGTCCGCCACCACTTCCGGCAGCCGCGAAGCGAAGCTGGAGCGGATGATGACCCGTTCGCGGTTGGCCTGCGGCTGCATCATCGCCACCGTCTCGGCCAGCGTGTCGTTGAGCGACACCGCCTCATAGGCCATCTCCTGCTGGCCAGCCTCGATCTTGGAGATGTCGAGCAGGTCGTTGACCAGGTCGAGCACATGATTGCCCGAGCGGTTGATATCGCGCAGATAGTCGCGGTAGCGGTCGTTGGCGACAGGTCCGAACTTCTCGTCGACCATCAGTTCGGAAAAGCCGATGATGGCGTTGAGCGGGGTGCGGATCTCGTGGCTGATGCGGGCGAGGAAATCGGTCTTCTGCGAGGACGCGCGCTCGGCCACCGCACGTGCCTGCGTCAAGTCCTCTTCGGCCCGCTTCCACTGCGTGATATCGCGAACGACGGCGCAGAAGCCGCTGTCGTTGGGCAGCCGGCCGATGGTCATGAACAGCGGAATGAAGCGGCCTTGCGATTCGCGCCCGATAACCTCGCGGCCGTCGTTCATGACACTCGCCACGCCGGGCTCGGACAGTCCGTTGAGATAGTCGCGTGCCGCGCGCTGACTTTCGATGGCAAACAGCGAGGCGAACGGCTTGCCGGTCACATCGTCGCTGTCGAAGCCGAACAGTGCTTCGGCCGGCCGGCTGATCGATCGGATGGTGCCGTCACGGCCGATCAGCACGACGCCGTCGGTGGCGGTGTCGATAATGGTGCGCATCTCGGCGATGCGCGCCTTGAGCTCGGAAATATCCGGCTGCGTCTGCTCGTCGCCAACCACATGCAGGCTCGCCGGCGCATCATCCTCGCCGGAGCGTCGCACGACCAGCATCAGCGCCTTGCCGTCGCGCCAGGGGACAGAGCGCAAAATGGCCTCGATCGGGAATTCCTGTCCATCACGCGTCTTCAGCCGCAGCGCGCGATCGGTGCCGTCGGAAACGCCGTCGTCGGCATAGGGGTCGGCAAACAACGCGCCGAGGCCGCCGGCATCCGCCAGATCGTCGAGCGCCTCGTACCCGGTCAGGCTGAGGAATTCCTCGTTCGCATAGTGCAACTGGTCTCCGGAATGGATGAGCAGCGGCACGGGCAGCTTACCGAGCAGCGACGTGTCCGGGGCCTTGTGTTCATCTCCCGCGGAAAACGCCGACGGCACGAACCCTTCGGCCTTGAGCGGCGGAACCTGCAGGCGAGGGCGCTCGACGCGTATTTCCGCAGCGTCGCCTGCATTGACGGCCTGCGCGGCAACCGCCTGCTCGTCAGGCGATGCGGCTTCCTCGTCGGGCTGCGCCCAATCCTCGCTGTCTTCGGCATCGCGAAAATCTGCTGACGTCATGCTGTCGTCATCGAGGACATCATGTGTCGCGTCAGTGGCTTCAGGCTCTTCGCCGGGCGAAACCGCAGCGGTGTTCTCTGGTTCCGCCGCCACGGGGCCACGTTCGTCATCTTGGCCGGCATAGTCCAGCAACGAGCCCGTCACATTCATCCCAGGGGGGGCTTCACGAGCCGCTTCGTCCGGGTGACCGTCAAGCCGTGCCAGATCCTGCTCGTCTTCGGCATCGACATCGGTCTCGGATGGCTCGACCGGTTCGTTCTCTGGCCCTGACGCAGGGGTGCCGCCGGTGCGCATCGGGTCGTCGGACGCCTTGACCGGAGCCTCGGTCTCCGCTGCCGACGCCTCAGCAGTCTCAGTCTCTGGTGGCTCGACCGGAGCACTCTCCTTCTTCAGCCGCTCGCCGATTTCGCGGAAGGCGCTGCGTTCCAGGGTCGAGAGGCCCTTGTCGTTGGCTGGCTGGCGATGTTCGGCGAGCCGGATCACCTTGTCGGCAAAGCGCCGCTCCTGTTTCGGCACGATGGTCAGCGCCGGCACCTCGCCCTTGAACGGATCCGATGCCTGAGCGTCCTCGGCCCTGGGCTCCTCAGTGTTAGGCTGTTCGGGCGCGGGTTGGATGACTTGCGGTTCCGGCGTTGCCGGCGCCCGGCCATTGGGCACCAGCGCCATGCCGATGGCCTCCGGATCGACGACCGCGTCGCTGGCGCGGGCGACGCCGAAGCCGCGGAAACCCTCGAAGGCGCGGCTGCGCCCATAGACAGGCAGCGCCGCCAGGTCGACGGGTATCTTCAGATCGGTGCCGACGACCGGCCACAGCACGGAGCGTCCGGACCAGGTATCGCGCCGTTCGAGGAGCCCCGATATCTCGCCCGAGGGGTCGAGGCCGAATGTGGCGGCGACATCCCTGAAGCGTCGGCCAATCACGTCGGCCGCCGGCTTGCCGACGATGTCGGCGAATTCCGGCGACAGCGCGCTGAACTTGCCTTCGGCATCCGTGCGCCAGACGAAGCGCACCGGCGCCGCTGCGCGGTCTATCGCCGAGACGGTCGTCGGCGTGGCCGCGGAGGTGGACTGGACTTCCAGGGCCGCCGGCTCTTGAGGCGCTTCAGGTCCGGACGCAGCTGGTCGCGGCGCCTGTTCCCCTCCGTCCTCGCCGGCGTTGAAGTACCAATGGTCGTGTTGCGCCGGTGTGGGCTCTGCTGCCGCCTGATCGCTGTTGGCAGCCGTCGGCGCCTGCCCGATCGCGTCGGCGATCGCATGCGGCTGCGATGCGGCGACGTCCTCGGTCGGCAGTGCGGCGCCTGGTTCCTCGGTCGGTGTCTCGCCACCCTGTTCCGGCTGCGAAGCCGCATCGCCAGCTGGTGCCGCCTCGGCAATGGTTTGCGTGAGGTGTTCGCCCGCAGGGGCTGTGTCGTCGAGCTGGTCCTCGTCGATCACCACCAGCAGATGCCGCTCCTCGGTCAATCTTGCCAGACCTGCCGGGTAGGAGGCCGTGCCGCCCGGGACAAGGCGCTTGACAATGCGGTCGCTCTCGGCTGCGACGTCGGCAACCAGTGCTGCCAGCGTCTCCGGCAGGATGCCCAGTGCCGAAAATCCTTCCGAGGCCGCCTCGACGTTGCCCCTGGCATCGACAAAGGCGATGAAATGACCATCCTCGGTGAAGCCGCTAATGGCGCGCGCGGCGATTTCGCCGGCACTGCGTGACCCTGTCTGAGCCGCCGGCACTGCCAGCATGATCGCCTTCTCGGCGTCCGGCATGGTCACCGCACTGGCCAGGAAGCCGACGGCGCGGCTGGTCATGCCGGTCGCCAGCCGCACCATGATGGCGCGGTCACTGCCAATCTCGGGAAATCCGCTGGTCGCCATGATCTGGCGCCTGGCGATCACGGGCAACTGCGCCGAGGCGCCTATGATCGCCTCGATGTTGGGATAACCGAACATCGCGGCTCCTGGCCCATTGGCCCAGATCACCTGCTCCAGATCCGCCGACAGGATCGCGATCGCGTCGCCTGCGGCAAAGCGCTGGCGGACCGCGTCGAGCACGGCGACATCGAGGAAGGAATATTCGGACGGCATGCGCTTGGCGGACCTCACGGAGCGGCGATTTTGCAGTTAACGCTTTGTTAATAAAAGCCGGAGGCGCGAAGGTCCACAAGCCAGAACGTGCAAAGGCTGGAATCTGGGCTCTTGGTTAACGGCCCAAAAGAAATTTATGGTGCACTGCAACAAAGATATTGCAATGCACAAAATTTGCCTTTATATTGCCATCATACATGAACGAGACGGCTTTCTGTCAAAGCCGCTGCCGCTGAAAAGGATGGAAAATGTCCAGGACCAAGACCGCCGAGACGATCGAAAACGTTGAATTCCCGAGCTTCGACGCTTCCAAGGCGACTGACCAGATTCGCGCTTTCGCCGAAAAGGGCGTTGAGCAGTCGAAAGAGGCTTATGCCAAGCTGAAGACCGGCGCCGAGGAGACCCAGAAGGCTCTGGAGTCGACCTACGAGACCGCCAAGACCGTTTCCAACGACCTGTCGCTCAAGACCATCTCCGCTTTGCGTGCCAATGCCGAGGCCGGTTTTTCCCACCTCGAAGCCCTGATCGGCGCCAAGTCGCTGTCGGAAGTCGTCGAGCTGCAGACCGCCTTCCTGCGCAAGCGCGTCGAATCGACCGTCGAGCAGGCCAAGGACTTCCAGGCCGTTGCCTCCAAGGCCGCCGAGGACGTCTCCAAGCCGATCAAGACCGCCTTCGAGAAGGCGATGAAGGAAATCAAGGTTGCCTAACATTTGCGCATGATCTGAAGATGCAACAAAAGGTCGCATTTTCTTAAAAACGATCAGGTGTATGATGGCAGCCATCAAGGAATACCCGGTGAGTGGAACCTCCTCCCTCTGCTCCCCGGGGTGACCAGCCAGCACCTCCTCCCGCTGGCTCGTAACAGGAAAAGGCCGGCACCTCCTCCCGCCGGCCTTTTTCTTTGTCCGTCGCCTGGCCCTTGCCTGCGCCTTCTTGCCGGGCGAATGCCGCGCCGATGTTGGTAAGTGACCTTTGCTTTCCAAAAGCCTTGAATTAGAATCCATAAGCCCGTAAGGACGCATCGCCGAACGACAGAGCGGCGGATGAGTTTCTGTTTCGATCCGCTCAGGCAACGTGCCGTTGTAGCTCAGATGGTTAGAGCGCCGGATTGTGGATCCGGAGGTCGCTGGTTCGATCCCAGCCAACGGTACCATAAATAGCGACATAATTTCAAAGACTTAAAGGCTTCTGGTTAGCTGGGCTGGCTTGGGTGTCGGTGCGTCCTATGGACGTGTACCATTCTGGTGCCATAGGGAGGTCGTCCAGCTATGACGGTCAACAAAATGGCGGTTAGCCCGGAGCGAACCCTGCCAATGACGTCAGCCGTCGTTTCGCCTGAGATCTTTGCGCAGCCAAAAAAGCCGTCGTCCACACGGAACCTTTGCTTGCGGAAACCGCAGGCCAAGTTGCTACCCTCTCGCCGGGAGCGGCATTGCGGGCCTGGTGGTGCGCCGATCTGGTTCCGACGCAAAAGCTGCGTTGGCCGCGGCCGGTGCCCTAATTCCCTTCTTGGCCAAGACAGATACTCCAGCGTTCAGTTGGGCTCCAGTGCGTACCGCCTCATTTTCAGCAGCCCTGTATGAGGCGATCTCGAATCATCTCTGCAATCGGGATCGCCGAGGTGGCGGCGGGGGAAGGCGCGTTGCAGACGTGCAGCATGCGGTCCGTTTGTGCGAACAGGAAATCATGGATGAGGGCACCGTCCTTGCGCACGGCTTGTGCGCGGATGCCTGCTTCGTGCGGGAGCAGGTCGGCGAGCTCGAGGCTCGGACAGTATTTCCGGCACTCCTCCAGATAGCCTGGCTTCCAGAGCGAGTTGCGGAGTTCCGTTACCGCAGATCCGCGGTTGGCGAACACGGTTTTCCAGAAGCCGGGAAACAGCGCGTAGTCGGCCATGTCCGAAACATTGAACGAAAGCCGTGGATAGCCTTCGCGGGCAAAACCGATAACGGCATTCGGCCCGACCGTGACGCTGCCGTCGATCATCCGCGTCAGGTGCACGCCAAGGAAGGGCAGGGCTGGATCCGGGACGGGATAGATCAGATGGCGGACAATGTCGTTCTTCGATGCGGGAAGGCGATAGTATTCGCCGCGGAAGGGAACGATGCGATGCTCGATCGAAAGCCCGGCGAGCACGGCCAGCCGGTCTGATTGGAGACCGCCGCAGACCACCAGTTTTTTCGCCTGCCAGTTTTCGCCGGCCGACGCGATATCGACGGAATCGATGACTTCGCGAATGCCGGTGACGCGCGTCGACAGGCGGATCTCGCCGCCAAGCGCCCTGATGCGCCGCCCCATGGCTTGGCAGACATCGGCATAGCTGACGATGCCGGTCGAGGCCACGAAAAGCGCGCCGAGACCGCGGATGTTCGGTTCCCGCTCCTTCAATTCACCCTCGCTGACGCGCCGGACTTCGATCGTGTTCTGCTTCGAGCGTTCGTGGAGCGCCTCCATGCGCTGCACTTCGAGTGCGGAGGTGGCGACGAGCAGTTTGCCGCAGACATCGAAGCGGATGCCGTTCTCCTGGCAGAAGGCCTTGGTGGCATCCGCGCCCTTGCGGCAGAGCTCGGCCTTCAGGCTGCCTGGCGGATAGTAGATGCCGGCATGGATGACACCACTGTTGTGGCCGGTCTGGTGCTTGCCGAGAGCCTCCTCTTTTTCCAACAGGATCAGGCTGCAGCCGGGATATGTTTCCAGCAGCCGCATGGCCGTCGCCAGGCCGACGATGCCGCCGCCGATGACGCAGTAGTCGAAAATCATTGTTGTAGCCCTTGCCTGCCCGATTATGCGTGCGCCGTCTGACGATCGCCATAGCCGAAATAGGCCTCTTCCAGCGCATGCCCGTCGGCAAGCTCGCTTGCCGAACCCTCCAGCGCGTTATGGCCGTTGCGCGGCACGTAGACGCGGGAAGCGAGGTCGAGAATGCGAGCGGTGGACCGTTCGACGACGAGCAGGGTCAGCCCGCTGGCGTTAAGCTGGCGGAGGCTTTCGTAGACCTGGTCGATCACCAGCGGCGCAAGGCCAAGCGACGGTTCATCGACCATCATCAGCGACGGGCGCTGCAGGATGGCGCGGGCGATGGCAAGCTGCTGCTGCTCGCCGCCGGAAAGGTGGCCGGCAACGCCGCGGTAGCGGGTCCTGAGGATCGGAAGATTTCCAGAACCCGTTCCAGATCGGCGGCCGCTTCGGCCTTGTCCTTGCGGATCATGCCGCCGAGCAGCAGGTTTTCCCGCACCGTCAGTGTCCGGAAGATACTGCGGCCTTCCGGCACCAGTGCCAGGCCCTTCCGGCATAGCTTTTCCGGCGCCTGGCCGGCGATCGACTCGCTGTTGAAGGCAAGCGTGCCCCCCGGTCGGCGCCATGAGCCCGGAAATTGATTTCAGAAGCGTGGATTTGCCAGACCCGCGATCTGGCCTCGTCGTTCCCGGCAAGCAGCAGCTGACGATCAATCTCCTCGCGTGGTATCGACATCTCACGGCGGCCAGATATCGCTGCCCTGATATCAAGTGCGTAGACCGGACGCCGCTGCGGAATACCAAAGGATAGTGCTCTTTGACAATCTTGCCCTTCACCGAAGCCACCCCGATCCAGTTCCAGCAGCCCCTGCCGAGGACCTCGGACGTCGTGATCATCGGCGGCGGGGTCATTGGCGTGACCACGGCACTGTTCCTGGCGCGGCGGAACGTCTCGGTGACGCTGCTGGAAAAGGGACGCATCGCCGCCGAGCAATCCTCGCGCAACTGGGGCTGGATCCGGCAGCAGGGCCGCGATGCCGACGAACTGCCGATCGTCATCGAAGCGCAGCGCCTCTGGCGGCAACTGGCGCAGGAATGTGGCGAGGACATAGGACTGAAGCAGACGGGCGTTACCTATCTTGCGCGAACAGACAAGGAGATGGCCGGTTTCGCGAAATTCCTGAAGATCGCCCAGGCTCATGGCGTCGACACGCGTCTCCTCGACCAGAGTGAGCTGGCAAGCCTGATCCCGGCCATGTCGCGACTGTTCAAAGGCGCAATGATCACTCCATCGGACATGCGGGCAGAACCTTGGGTCGCCGTGCCCGCGCTTGCTCGCCTGGCGGCCCGCGAAGGCGCGACGATCATCGAGAATTGCGCGGCACGTATGCTCGACATCTCCGCGGGACGCATCAGTGGCGTCTGGACCGAGAAGGGGCTCATCGCGGCCTCGAGCGTCCTCGTCGCCAGCGGCGCGTGGACGTCGCTGTTCCTGCGCGCCCACGGCATCTCGATTCCGCAGCTCAGCGTCAGGGCGACCGTCGCTGCGACAGCGCCGATGGCGGAAATCCACGCCGGTGCCGCCGCGGACGAACGCATCGCTTTCCGGCGCAGGCAGGATGGCGGGTACACGCTCGCATCGGGAGGCAGCAGCCAACTCTACATAGGGCCGGACGCATTTCGCCATGCAGGCAAATATGTCAGCGCCCTGATGGCCAATCCGTTCGGCACACGCTACCTGCCGGCCGCGCCGCGAGGCTACCCGGACGGCTGGTCGACCCCGCGCAGATGGAACGCGGATGAAGAAAGCCCTTTCGAACGGATGCGCGTCCTCAATCCGGCTCCCGAGACGTCGGCGCTCCGCGCCATCGACGGCGGGTTCAGGGAGCTTTTCCCTCAGTTCACGACCGTACCGCTCAAGGCGAGCTGGGCGGGCATGATCGATGCGATGCCTGATGTCGTGCCCATCGTCGATCGCGCCGCTGCGTTCCCAGGCCTCGTTGTCGCGACCGGGATGAGCGGCCACGGCTTCGGCATAGGACCCGGAATGGGCCGCATCCTGTCCGATTTGATCCAGGGCAACGAGACCGGGCACAATCTCCACAGGTTCCGTCAATCCCGTTTCAGCGACGGCAGCCCGATCCGATTGGGACCATCGCTGTAAGTATTTCTGCGGCCCGCCAGCCCATCCGCTCTGGCCTTGAAGAACCGGACGAGGGCTCAGGTGCCGCATGCCCGGGCGTAGATCTCGATGCTTCGCTGGACGTGATCGATCGCGATCTCTTCGACGTCGCAGGCTCGGTCGGCCCAAGCGAGCGCCGAAGGCAGGTGCTGGAGAAACAGCGTCACCGGCACCTTGCGGCCCTTCAACGCGTCGAAGAGCCGGTCGCAGGCGGCACGGGCTTGCGGGGTCGCCCAATAATATCGGATGCGATCGGAATAGGAGTAGTGGCGCAGCGTCCGCTTGTCGGCGTCGCTGCCATGATAGTGGCTTGCCCAGTTCTTGGGCGCGGCTTGCATCAGCTCTTCCATGGCGTGGTAAAGCGGCCGCTGGCCATAGAAAGGCACCAGATCGGAAGCGATCAGATCGAGCGCGTAAAGCGCCTCGCGCAGTTTGAAGGTCAGCTCGGGGCCGACCTTGAGGATAGCGAAGCCGTCCTCGACGAGTTCACGCAGCGGCCTCTCACCCTGGTAGTCCGTCGAATGCGCTTCGAAAATGAGCGACGGCAATGTGTTCAGAGTTGCCGCCAGATCGCTGGCCTTGGTCCGATCGTAAAAAATCACATTCTGGTTGCCGAACTCCACGCCCGGCTGCACGACAAGCCCGATGACGCGGGAAAACGCGCTTTCAAGCCCGGCGGCCTGGAATGCTTTGGCGTGAATGGCATGTGTCTGGCGAGCCGCCTCCGGACTGGTCGGGGTGATCGCATCCAAAGCGTGATCGGCGCCACCGGGAGGCGGCACCTCCGTCCCGATGATGTAGACCGGGCTTGCCCCGCCGCTCTGCGCGGCCGCCTGTTCCGCGACGCCCGCCATTCTGGCTGCGCGCTCGGCCACCGTATGGTCGTCTAGCGTCGCCGGTTCATCACCCGCGCAGCCCATCGATGCATCGAGATGGATCTTGCGGAAGCCGGCGCGGACATAAGCATCGACCATTGTCCCGGCCTGCGCCATCGCCTCCTCGGCGGGCCGGTCTTTCCAGGGATTGGGACCGAGATGATCCCCGCCAAGCACGATCAGCTCTGTCGGGCACTGCTCGACTGCCGCGAGCGCTTTCACCATCGCCGCGAAATCGGACGGCGTCATGCCCGTATAGCCGCCCAGATGATTGACCTGGTTGCACGTCGCTTCGATCAGGACGGTGGTGCCCGTGTCCCGGCCGTGCCGCAGTGCGGCTTTCAGCACCAGGGGGTGCGCCGAGCACACCGAGGTCACCCCGATTTTCTTTCCTTCCCTGTGCAGGCCCGGCACATCTTCGATCGCCACACGCATCAGCTTCTTCTCGCCGTTCTTGCCATGAAATCTTCCAGTTCGGCCCGCGTGCCGGCTCCCTCCATGGGGCCGAGGCGTGTGACGTTGCGCGCCCCTGCCGCATTGGCGAATTCGAGCGAAGTCCGCAGCGGCATCCCCAACCGCCGGCATGCGACATAGGCTCCGCCGAAACAGTCGCCGGCGCCGGTGGGGTCCGTTTCCTCGACGATGAGGCCGGGACAATCGGCACTGGCGCCCGTGCTTTGACGGGCTGACGCGCCATGTTCGCCACGCTTCACGGCGATCTCCTTGACCCCTCGTTTGAACAGCGCCTCGATTGCGCGTTCCTCGCCATCCATGCCGGCGGCCAGGAACAATTCATTGCCCGACGGCAGCAGCAGGTCCGCTTTGTCCACCAGGCTCGCGAATTTCTCCTCGGTCTGGCCGTGCGCCAGCAATTCTTTGCGCAGGTTCGGATCGAGCGACATGGTGCCGCCGCGTGCCTTGATCAGCGGGATCGCGCGTTCGGTGATCGCCCAGGCCGCGGGGCTTGCGAACACCGTTCCCATGACGTGGATATGCCCGCAACGCGCGATCAGCGCCTCGACCTGCGGGGTCCATTCCAGTCGAGCGGCGGCGGATTTGGCGATGTTGTAGACGAAATCGCGGCTTCCGTCCGTGCGGTAGCGGACAAAGGCGCTGCCCGTCGGATAATCCGCGGAAACAGCGATGGCGGAAGTGTCTACGCCGTCTCGCTTCAGGCGCTCCATGTTGACCGCGCCGAAATCGTCGTCGCCCACCACGCCCACCATTGCCGCCGCTCCGCCCATACGCGCGCATTGATCGATGAAGATGGCGGGCGCGCCGCTCGGAAAGGGACCAATGAGGTCGATCGGTTCCCGGAAACCGGTGCCTGTCTGCCTCGCGACGATCTCTACCAGGATTTCTCCAATCGTCACGGTTGGCCCGAGCGAGTCCGGTGCAAGCGTTTGGGGGAGGTCGTTCATCAAGCGTCCGATCCTGGGTGTGGTGTCGTTTGCGGTTTCACGACGCCGAGGCGTCTGGACCGGAAACCGCGTCCTTGTTGAGCATCTGGTTGTCGAGCGACATGAAGCGTTGATGCATCATGCAAGCGGCTCCGAAGGCAGCTCCATAGATGGCGCTCTCGTTGAAAACGATCTCGGGGATAGGAAAGGTCGCGGCCTGGAGCTCGCGGATATGCGCGTCGACCCGTGCGGCGACCAATGGATACAATTCCGCGACGGACCCGCCCAGCACGATGCGGTTCGGGTCGATCAGCCGCGAGATCTGCACGACTGCAAATGCGAACAAGACAGCCCATTCTTCGGCGAGCTGCACCGCTTGAGGAACACGATCGCGGACGTCACGCAGGAACAAGTCCAAGTCGGCGTCCGGCCTGTACTGGCGATAGGATGACAGGATGCGGTCGCGCCCGAAGGCCTGCTCCAGATTCCGGTATGTCGGGTTCCGTGTCTTGAGGTGGCCGACTTCTCCGGCCAGGCCATTGCCGCCGCGGAACAACTTGCCGTCGATCACAATTCCGCCACCGACACCGTTCTCGATGACCATGAAGAAGGTGACGCCGCTCGCCGCTTCCGGCTGGCTGTATGTGATGCCGATGCCGAATGCGTTGCCGTCATTTTCCGCGGATACCGGGATCTCGGCCGGAAGAAGGCTGCGGGCAAGGCCTGTGAGATCGACATTGCGCCACCCCAGGATCGGTGCGACGTGGATGAAACCATCCTGGTTCATTTGTCCGGGCACCGCGATGCCGATGCCCTGACATCGCGCCAGGCTATCCTTCCGCATCTCGAGAAACACCTGTTCGATCGCCATGTGGACCGCGGCCTCCGGATCGCTGTCGTGTCCTTCGAAGCGCGTCATGGCGCTGCGAACGATCTTGCCCGCGAGATCGATCTCGACGCATGTCATATGTTCGACACCGATCTCTATGCCGGCGAAGAAAACGGCTTCAGGCACGATTTCCACGAGGATACCCGGTCTTCCGGCCCTGGGCTGGCCCGCCGGATTCGCGATATCGTTCTCCGCTACTTCGCGAACGAGTCCGGCCTCGACCAACTCCAGGACGATATTGCCGGCGGACGAGCGGTTGACCCCCATATGCCTGGCGAGATCGGCCCGGCTCAAAGGGCCGAAGCGGTGGAGCGCGTTCAGCGTCGCTACCGAATTGCTCTGGCGGATCCTGCGAGGCGAGCTGCTGGCGAAGGTTACATGGTTCATGGCGGACTCCGCATGTTCGTTCCCAGCCTATACTTCACCCGAGCTTGTTTTTCCTCCGGCAACGCAAAGTCCTCAAAAGAATGAACCGCCTGATGTCGGAAGCAAGCAATTCCCGTTGCGCCGGACGCGAAGGAGAATGCCGCGAGCGAGCGGCATCCTCCTGTTGGAGCGTCAATTGCCGACAAGCACCTTGTCGACATTCTCGGAGGTCACCGCCAGCCACGGCACGTAGTAATGCTGGTCCTTGCCGTCGTTCCAGGCGAGCTTGCCGCCGTTTACGTCCCAGACAGCCGCGCGCGGCTTGTAGCTGTCGCCGACGATCTTGTGCAGCGCGAGGTCGATCGCCCCTTGCGCCTGTCCGTTGGCATCCTGGAGGATGGACATCGACTGTTCGCCACGCTTGACGGCTTCAAGCGCGTCCTTGATGCCGTCCACGCCGGCGACCGGAACCGTCTTGGGATCCAGGCCGTGGTTGCGGATGCCCTCGATGGCGCCGACGGCCATCTCGTCGTTTTCGGCCAGGACGCCCTGGATCGCATCGCCATGCGAGGTCAGGAAATTCTCCATCAGCGTGATGGCCTCGGCGCGTGACCAGTTGGCGGTGTTCTGCTCCAGGATGGTCACTCCGGGATTTTCCTTCAGCACCTTCTGGATCCCTTCAAGCCGCTGTACCTGGGCCGACTGGCCCAGCATCCCTTCCAGGATCACGACCTTGGCCTGCGGGCCGGCCTTGTCGATCACCGCCTTGGCCAGCATTTCGCCGGCCTCGACATCGTTGGAATTGATGTAGGCGTCGTAGAGCGCGGTGTTGGAAACCATCGTGTTGGAGCCGAACACCGGGATGCCGGCTGCCTTCGCGCGCTCGATCGGTTCGTTGCCGGCGTCGATGTCGACCGGGATGAAGATGATCGCGTCGTATTTTTCGGTGATGGCTGTGTCGAACAGGTTCGACTGCGTCAGCACGTCCTGGCGACCGTCGAGAACTGTCAGCGTGGCGGTACCGTCCGCAAGCGCGGGGTGCGCCTTGGCGGCATCGGCCCACAGAACATTGTACTCGGTGTTGAGGCTCTGGACGATCGCCGCGATCTTCAACGTCTTGGCGTCGGCCGAACTCCCCCCGAACACCATGCCTGCAAGGGCAAGGCCGGCCGCTGCTCCCATCAGGAAGCGTCTTGTCGTCTTCATGTGCATTTCCTCCATGTTGCGTGCGGCCGCGCCGCTTGCGCCTGTTACTCTCTCCCGGCTCGGGAGCGGTCGATCAGCACCGCGAGGACGATGATCGAACCCTTGATGATCTGCTGGTAGTATGAGGACACCCCCATCAGATCGAGACCGTTGCTGATCATGCCGATGATCAGCACGCCCACCAGCGTATAGCCGATGCGGCCGATACCTCCGGTGAGGCTTGTTCCGCCGATGACCACCGCCGCGATGGCATCGAGTTCATAGCCGATGCCCGCCTGTGGCAGGGCGGACGTGGTGCGGGCCGTCAGCATGACACCCGCGAGACCGGCCAGCGCGCCCATGATGACGTAAACCGAAAAGATGATGCCGGTGGTGTTGATGCCGCTCGTCTTCGCGCTGCGCGGGTTTCCGCCCACCGCATAGACCCGTCTTCCGTAAATGGAGTAGCGCAGGACGATCGCCGCGACAGCGAAGACGACGGCGAAAATGATCACCGGTACCGGTATGCCGAGCACGAGACCCTGGCCGAGCCAGCGGAATTCGAGGCTGAGATTGGGAATCGGGCGGCCGCCGCTGTAAAGCAGCGTCGCGCCGCGCGCCACGCTCAGCATTCCGAGCGTGGCGACGAAGGCCGGCACCTTGAAGTAGGCGATCAGCCCGCCATTGACGGCGCCGCAAAGCGCGCCCACGGCGACGCCGGCCGCGACTGCTAGGAGCGGATTGAACGCATCCGCGCCGGTGACCAGGCTGGCCGCCACGGCGCCGGCCAGCGCCAGGAGCGAACCGATGGAGAGATCGATGCCGGCCGTCAGGATCACGAAGGTCATGCCGACAGCCAGCACACCGTTCATGGAGACCTGCCGCAGAACGTTCAGCAGATTGTTGGTGGACAGGAAGTTCGGCGACGCCAGCGACAACATGACGAACAGCAGGATAAACGAGATGACGATGCCATAACGGGCGATGAACTTTCCCAGGCTCATGCCGCTCATGCTTTGACTGGCGGATACCATTGGATTCTTCTCCACGAAATGGATCGTCTGGCTAGGAAGCCAGATGAACGAGGGTTTCCTGGGTGGCCTCGGGTCCGGCGACCTCGCCTGCGATGCGGCCCCGGCGAAAAACAACGATGCGATCCGCATTGGCGAGGATTTCGGGCACCTCGGACGAGATCATCAGCACGGCGTTTCCCGCCTTCACGAAATTGCCGAGGAAGGCATAGATCTCGCGCTTGGCGCCTTCGTCGACGCCGCGTGTCGGCTCGTCGCAGATCAGGATCCTGGGGTTGGTGTCGACACAGCGCGCAAGGACAACCTTCTGCTGGTTGCCGCCGCTAAGGGATTGCACCGGGAGATCCGGCGACGCCGTCTTGATGGAGAAGCGCTTGATGTGCTCGACCACGCTCCTGGCTTCCGCCGATCCGTTCATGAAGCCCTTGCGCGCATAATGCGGCAGGTTGGCCACGGTGATGTTGTGGGCGACCGACGCGGTCAGTGACAGGCCCGTCTGCTTGCGGTCCTCCGTGACCAGCGAAATGCCGGCGCCGATGGAATCGGCGGGCGTCTTGAGATCGATGGGCTTGCCCTCGATCAGCACCTGGCCGGAATCCCGCGGCTCGTTTCCGTAGAGCGCATTCACGAACTCGCTGCGACCGGAGCCAAGAAGCCCGTATATACCGACGATCTCTCCCGCATGAACGGTCATGTCGATGTCGGCGAACTTTCCCTTCGATGCAAAGCCGCGGGCTTCGAGCAAGGGTTTCTGCGGGCCGGTATCCTTCGGTTCGCGATGATGGTCCAACAGGTCGCGGCCGACGATCGACCGGATCAGGCCCTTGCGGTCGATTTCGGAAATCGATCCGCCGCCTACGAAACGGCCGTCGCGGAAGACCGTATAATCGTCGGCGATCTCGAAGATCTCGGTCAGGCGGTGCGAGACATAAATGATGCCTACGCCCTCCGCGGTCAGAGTGCGGATCGCGTCGAACAGCATCTGCGCCTCGCGCTCGCCAATGGCCGAGGTGGGTTCGTCCATGATCAGGATGTCGCTGCGGCGGCTGATTGCCTTGGTGATCTCGACGAGTTGGGCCTGCGCGATCGAAAGATCGCGCAACCGCGCACCAGCGGGGATGTTGAATTTCAACCGCGCCAGGATCGCCTCCGCGTCGCTTAGCATGCACTTGTCGTCGACGAAGAAGCGGCCGCGCCGCTGTTCGCGGCCGAGATAGAGGTTCTCGGCGACGGTCATGTCCAGGAACGGGCTAAGCTCCTGGGTGATGATGGCGATACCGGCATCGAGCGCCTCGGCGGGGGAGGAGAAATTCACCTCCCGGCCTTTCACCGTGACGGATCCGGCGTCGCGCCGCAGCATCCCCATCAACACGCCGAGGAAGGTGGACTTGCCGGCACCGTTGCCACCGCACAAGGCATTGACCGTCCCGGCGCGCAACCGAATCCGCCCGTCGACCAGGGCGGGAACGCCTGCAAAGCTCTTCGCGACATTTTCGGCGCTGAGGAGAAGCGGCGCGGTGGCGCCGTTCTCGTTGGTGATAGCTTCGTTCTGCGTCATCTTCCCGTCCTCCTCGGGATGAGATGGCGCGGGCGCTTGTCGGCCCGCAGCCCTTTCGTCTTCAGGCAGCCTTGTTGATCTCGGCCCGGCGCACGGCTTCTTCCCAACGGCTTTCGATGAAAGCCTTGGCATGCGCGGCGAGCGGATTGTTGTCGGTCCAGGTGTCGCGCCAGATGCCGCACACACGCGACAGGGCTTCATCGACGATGGCGCTGGAGAAGCTCTCGAAGGTGACGTCGCGATTGTGGAAGCCAATGTCCACCAGCGCGGAAAAGATGCTCGCGAAATCGATCGTACCGGTGCCGAGATAGCCGCGGTAGTTCTCGTTGAAGTGGAAATAACCGAGCTTGTCCCCAGCCAGACGGATCGCCTCGGCCTGGCTCGCCTCTTCGATGTTCATGTGGAACGTGTCGAGATGCAGGAAGACGTCGTCACGGCCGGTGTCCTTGATGAACTTCAGGCCTTGCGCGGTCGTGTTCAAGAGGTTGGACTCGAAGCGGTTCACCACTTCCAGAACGATCTGCACGCCGCTATCCCTGGCCACCTCGGCTGTCGCGGCGATGGCGTCGGCGCTGTTCATCCAGCCGGTTCGCGTGGGCAGCCCGTCATACTTGCCGTGCATCGAATAGAGAATGCCGCCCAATCGGATGCCGCCGATGTCGCGGACCGCCTTGACCGCGTCGGACAAGAGCGCCTTTCCCTTGGTGACCACGGCCTTGTCCTCGCTCGAGACGTCCGCATCCGCCGACAGGCCCATGGTGACCACGATCTCGATGTCCAGTTCCTTGGCTTGCTTCGCCAGGCGGTCGAGGTCGAATTTCTCGGGCCGCAGATAAGCGAACTCGATCAGCCGGTAACCATGATCCGCCGACTTGGCGAGTGCCATTTCCAGGCCCTCCTGGGTCAGGCCGTTTGTCCAGACAAATGAATGGATACCAAGACGCCGCATTCAGATCCTCCGATGATTAAGTTTGCATGTTAAAGATACAAACTTGATCCTGAATGCCTAAAATTCAGCTTCGGCGCAAGAGGAATTCTGGCATTGGTCGGCGCGAGCCAATCATGCCGGATTAAAAAAAGTTGGAAAACAAACAGTTGAGAGGCATCATGGAGATGGGAAAAAATTTTCTCTGACCCATGCGAGAAATGGGATATGCAGCTTTTGACAACAAATATCCCGTCACTTGCGCAGACTGAGCGGCATGGACCGCTCGCTCGGCGAGACGCAAGGCGAATGCGGAACGAGCGGAACCCGGTCCAACGTTCGTCAGTTCCTGCCAAGGCATTCGCTTGGGACCAGCCGGCGGACGCCCGATCCTCCGGCTTGCCCAAGCGCGCACCCGGACGCGGCGACGCGCAAACCCTCAGCCGGGAAACAGGTCCAGGATCGACGACAGACGGTTGGCACTGAGATCGATGTCGCTGAGCGGGCCGCCGCTGGGGAGATAGCCAACCACGAACAGACCGGCGGCCCGTGCGGCCTTGGTGCCGGTGCGGCTGTCTTCCACAGCGACGACGGATCCCGGAGCTATGGCGAGCTGCCGGCAGGCCTCGCGATAGGGCGTTGGGTCGGGTTTGCCGACCGAAACGTCGTCGAGGCTGATTGTGAGCCTCATATGGTCGAGCACGCCGAGCGCATCGAGATTGGCATTGACGACTTGCCGGCCGGAATTTGACACGCAGACCTGCGGGACGCCGCGGTCAGCCAGGGTCCGGATCGTCTCGACCGCCTCGGGGATCGGGATGGCGTCCGCCCGGTTGGCGACGTAGTGGGCATTGATGGCGGCGAGCCACTCCGCCTGGTCAAGCCCGACTGGGAGGCGCGGACGCAGCATTGTCCAGACGTCGCCCATATGGATGCCGCGAAAGGCCTGGTCGGGCAGGTCGTCAAGATCGACGTTCCAGTTGCGGCAGCCGGCGAGGAGAGATTGATGATGCAACGGCTCGCTGTCGATCAGCGTTCCGTCGATGTCCCAGGCGACGGCGCGATACATCACGATGGCGATCCCGCTTTGGTCGCGCCAGGAGCCGATAGGCGTGCATAGAGATCGCGATAGCGGCGATAACCCTCGCGGTAGATGTCGGCCTTGCGCGGGTCGGGATCGAGCCGGTCGGCGAAGCTGACGAAACCGGAAACGCCCGACCAGTCGTCGGTCAGGCCGGTGCCGATCGCCGCCGTCCAGGCAGCGCCGATGCAGGAGCCGGGGTGCCCGGTCAGGCGTTGGACCGGCTTTTGCAAGACATCCGCGACAATCTGCATCCAGACCTTGCTGCTTGAGCCGCCGTCGGAGGCGAGATAGCGCTCGGTCCGATGGCCCATGTCGTTGAGCACCTCGACATGATGCGCGATGGCAAAGGCATAGGCCTCGAGCAAAGCGCGCCAGACATGGCCGATATCGTGCGACAGCGTCAGACCGTCGATCACGCCACGGGCCGCTGGATCATGGATCGGTGTCTTCTCGCCAAGGAAATAGGGCAGGATGATGAGGCCGTCGGCACCGGCGGGACGCTCTGCCGCCAGCGCATCGAGCCGCTGGTGTACGGAAATACCCTCGGCCTGTGCCGCGGCCATCTCGCCGCCGGCGAAATTGCGTACGAACCAGTTGAGGGCGGAGCCGCCTGTCGACATGCAGCCATTGGGCATGAACAGGCTCGGCACCAGGTGATAATCGAGATACATGCGCGGATCGGGCTTGATCTGATCGGTAGCGATCAGGATATCGACCGAGCCGCCGAATTTCAGGAGGACATCGCCCGGCTTGGCGACGCCGGCGCCAAGCGCGGAGGCGATCATGTCGGCTGCACCGCCGACGACCGGTGTCCCCGCCATCAGGCCGGTCTCATTGGCGGCCTTCGCCGAGACGGAACCGAGGATCTCATGCGAGGCGATCTTTCGTGGCACGGCCGAGCGCGGTATGTGCGCGAGCGCCACCAGATCATCGTCGATCCGGTGCGTCGAAACATCGACGAAGCCGGCCTCCAGCGCCCAGTTCTGCTCGACCGCACGTTCGCCGGTGAGGCGCCAGTTGATATAATCGTAGGAGCCGAAAACGGTGGCGATGCGGCTGAACACCTCCGGCTCGTGACGCTCAATCCAGCGCAGCTTTGCGGTGACGAGCTGTTGGTTGATGCCGTTGCCGGCCTTGGCGATGAAAGCCGTCTCATCGCATTCGGTCCGCAGTTCGGCCACTTCGGCGCCACAGCGGCCGTCGCTCTGCTGGATGCTCGGCCGCAGCACTTCGCCCTTCTCGTTCAGAAGAACGACCGCCGGCAGCATGCCGGTGGTGCCGACCGCCACGATTTCCTCGGCCTTGATGCCGCTGGTCCTGAGCAACTCCTGCACGATGCCGCGGACATTGGTCCACCATTGCGCGGGATCTTCCTCGGCCCAGCCCGCATGCTCGGAATGCAGCGTGACGGGGCGCGAGGCGAGGCCCAGCACCTGATCGGGAAGCCGGATCAGGATGCCGATCGTCGAGGTGGTGCCGATATCGAGACCGAGAACGAACGCCATGTCGAATCCATTGAAATGCTGGGAAGGGCAGGCAGGCGAAACCTGTCTGCCTCGTTGTGTCGCACTGCTCGATACCAGTCGATCATTCCGGACGCCGGCCTGCAACGATCGATATGATCACCGCGAGCCGGCGCGATGGCCGGCATCGCCGTGGAAGCCGTCCTCAGCGCAAAGTGGCGACAACATCCATGAAGCGCTTGACCCGATCGCCGTCGACGGCGTTCCAGGTATTGCCACCGATCTTGAAATGGGTCCCGATCACGACGCCGCTCGCCAGCGAAAGGACGTCGCGGACATTGTCGATGTTCACGCCGGTGTTGGCGAAGACCGGCACGTCCTTGATCGTCTCGCAGACGCTGCGCAGGTGGGACTGGTCGGCCGGCTGGCCGGTGATCGGACCGGAGACGAGGATCGCGTCTGCCATCGACGAGAACACCGCGCTCTTGGCACGCAATTCAATCGGGCGCTGGTCGAGCGAGTGTGCGAACTCGGCATTGATGTTGAAGAGAAGCTTCATGTCGTCGCGACCAAGGTTGTGCCGCAGGCGCGAGGCGGCGGCGCAATCGGGCTCCCACAAGCCCATATCGGAAGCGAACAGGCCGGTGAAGATCTCGCGCACGAAACGGGCTCCGGTGGCAGCTCCGATCGCGACGCTGGCAGTCGGATCCCAGAGATAGTTGACGCCAAACGGCACTCTCAGCTCGGGCTTCACCGCCTGGACGATGGCAGTCATGGCGGCAATGCCCTCGGGCGGCGCCTTGAAGACATAGGGGCGGTCGTTCTCGTTGCCGAACATGATGGCATCGACGCCGCCGTTCTGCAGCTTGCGGATGTCGGAGAGTACGCCATCGATCAGCTTGTCGAGGCCGCCATCGGCATCATAGAGGGGCGTTCCCGGCAGGGCACCGATATGTGCCATCGAGATGACAGCCTTCTTCTTGTCGCCGAAAAATTCAAATACCATCGAGTCTTCTCCTTGGGGATAAAGTGAAAATGGCGCGCCTCAGTCGCGCGTCAGTGGCGGCGCGATGCGCAGGTCGACCTTGGCCGCGGCGAGCGCCGCGACGATCTTGGCCGGCGGCTCGGCATCGGTGATGAGGATGTCGATGTCCGACAGTGGCGCTATCCGCACCAGCGACATGCGCAGGAATTTGGCGGAATCGCACAGGACGATCTTGGTGCCTGACCGCCTCAGATAGGCGCGCTTCATATCGGTATCATCGAAGGAATAATCGAAGAGGCCGTCCGCTGTGATACCGGAGACGCCGATCACGGCGACATCGAACCACAGCGCCTCGAACTGGGCGATGGCCGCAGGCCCGCCGGTCGACATCTCGTCGGCCCGTACGCGGCCGCCGGCAACATAGACTTCGGGCACACCGCCATTCAGCGCCGCCGCGATCCTGAGGCTGTTGGTGAACACCTTGGCGTGCGGAAGGTCCCTGAGGTGCTCGGCCATCAGATAGGTGGTGGTGCCGACATCCAAAGCGATCGTGCGGTATCCCGAAACCAGCGCGGCCGCGGCCGCGGCAATCGCGGCCTTCGGGTCGCGGCGCTGGCGCAAGCGCGAATCGAAACTCGGCTCTTCGCTGTCCATGGCGACCAGCGGCGGGTTGTCGGCCTCGATCGCGCCGCCATGGATTCGGACCAGCCTACCCTCGCGTTCCAGTTCGACGAGATCGCGGCGGATCGTCATGTCGGAAACGGCAAGTTCGGCCGCTGCCGCGGCGACGGTGAGCGACCCCGTCCGGCGCAGCAAAGCCAGGATGCGTGCCTGCCGGTCGTGCGCGAGAAGGCGCTGACGATCGGCGTCGCGCGGTGCGCCATGCGGCGATGTCTCAGGAAGGGTGGTGTCGTCTGCCATCGATGTATCCGGTGGGTAAGCCGCCGACGAAGCGGTCTGCTGATCTTCACACTACCGCATGATCAAACATTTTCAAACAAAAATATGTTTGCAGTGTTCGATTTTATTGGTATGCATCTCGATATCAACAAAATGCGTTCCGCCATCAAGCAGAGAGAATACGACCATGCCGGCTGTCTCCGTCACGCCTCCCGTGCTTGCCGAACTCGCGGGCAAGCGAGCCTTCGTGACGGGCGGTGGCGCGGGGATCGGCCGGGCGATCGCGACCGCCCTGACGCGGCAGGGCGTCGCCGTGGCGATCGGCGATCTGGATCCCAAGGCGGCACGTCAGGCGGCTGAGGAAATTGGTGGCGGTGCCGCCGCCGTCACGGTCGATGTCCGCCGCCGCGATTCCGTCGAGGCGGCCTTCTCCACCGTACTGGAAGCGCTTGGCGGCTGCGACATCCTGATCGCCAATGCCGGCGTGTCCACCATGCAGCACGCGCTCGATCTGACCGACGAAGAGTGGGACTTCAACTTTTCGGTCAATGCCCGCGGTGTATTCCTGGCAAATCAGATCGCTGGACGGCATTTTGTCAAGCAGGGCACGGGCTGCATCGTCAACACCGCCTCGCTTGCCGCGAAGGTCGGTGCGCCGCTCCTGGCGCATTATTCGGCATCCAAGTTCGCCGTGCTCGGCTGGACGCAGGCCTTTGCCCGCGAGCTCGCGCCCAAGGGGATACGCGTCAATGCCGTCTGTCCGGGGTTCGTCAAGACCGGCATGCAGTCGCGCGAAGTCGAATGGGAGGCGCATCTGCGGCAAGTCACGCCCGAACGGGTGGTCGCCGACTATATTGCGCAGACGCCGCTCGGCCGGCTCGAGCTGCCGGAGGATGTCGCCGACGTCGTCGTGTTCCTCTGCTCGGATCAAGCCCGCTTCATGACCGGCCAGGGCGTCAACGTGACCGGCGGCGTCTACATGACCTGACGGCTTTCGGCGGCTGTAGCCGGATACTGATGCGGGCACGCGCCTATCCAAAAAAGTGAACACATATGATCAGAAGTTAGGCTTTTAATGTTATATTTTGTTCTAGAAGATGACCGTTCGCTCGACTTCGGCCTTCGGCGTCAGCCGGGTCAGACGGGTTCATGAGGAAAGTCTATGGCGTCTATCGAGCTCGATCGCGTTTCCAAGCTCTACGGCAATGGCAATTACGGGGTGCATGAGGTCGATCTCACCATTCCCGATGGTGAATTCGTGATCTTTCTCGGTCCGTCGGGATGCGGCAAGTCGACGACGCTGCGGATGATTGCCGGTCTGGAGAGTATCTCCTCCGGCGATCTTCGCATCGGTGGCAAGAGCGTCGCCAATGTCGCGCCGCGCGACCGAAACGTCGCCGTGGTGTTCCAGAGCTACGCGCTCTATCCGCACATGTCGGTGCGGCAGAATATGGCCTTCGGGCTGAAGATGCGCGGCACCGACGCGGCGGTCATCGATGCCAAGATTGCAGACGCCGCTAACCTGCTCGGTCTGCAGAATCTTCTCGGCCGCAAGCCGGCAGCGCTTTCGGGTGGCCAGCGGCAGCGTGTCGCGCTCGGCCGGGCGATCGTTCGCGAACCGGCGGCCTTCCTGCTTGACGAACCGCTGTCCAATCTCGATGCGCAACTGCGTGCCGAGATGCGGCTCGAACTCGTGAAGCTGCACCGGCGCCTCGGCCGCACCATCGTCCATGTCACCCACGACCAGGTCGAGGCGATGACCATGGGCGACCGCATATGCATCATGCGCGATGGTCGCCTGATTCAGGCCGGCCGGCCGCTTGAAGTCTATGCCGACCCGGTCAACACCTTCGTCGCACGCTTCCTGGCGACGCCGCCGATGAACCTCATTCCGGCCACGCTTCAGGCCGCACCTGGCGAAGGGCTCTCCGTCCTGACCGACAGCGGTGCCGTGCTTGCCGTCCCCGCCCGCCACCGCAACGCTTATGGCGAGCGTGCCGGGCGCCGCGTCATTCTGGGCGTGCGGGCCGAGGATTTCCACGAAAGCCCCGACAAGCCGGACTGGCAGAAGATTGCCGTACGGGTTGTGGCCGTCGAGGCTCTCGGCGCCGAGAACGTCCTGATCGGCCAGATTGCCGGTCACGCCACCGGCAGGGATGATGCTCACCCCGCGGGGGGCGACAAGCCGTTGGAGATCGCCGCCCGCCTCAGCCGTTATTTCACGGCGCCCGTCGGCTCGATGGTCGAACTCTACATCGACCCGCTGCCGATGCACCTCTTTGATCCCGAAACCGAACTGGTCATCGCGCGGCCGAGCCTCATGGGGGCCACGCGATGACCAGCATGGACAGAAACGAACGGCCGGCCTTTCGTCGCCGCTTCGGCTTGCATTTCGGGCTGATTGTCGTCTGCGCCATCGTGCTGCTGCCGCCGCTCTGGGTGCTGCGGACAAGCTTCGTCCCCGAGCAGTTGTCCTACAGCAACGAGCTGATGCCGGCCTTTACGACGGACAATTATTCGGCGCTGCTGTCGAGCCGCTTCGGTCAATCCTACCTCAACAGCCTGATCGTCGCGCTCGGCTCGGTTCTGCTCGCATTGCCTTTTGCCGCCACGACCGGCTATGCCTTCGCCCGCTTCCGCACGGGCGGTCGTTGGGCGCGTTTTGCCGTTCTGGCGACGCAGATGTTGCCGCCCGTGGCGCTGGTGCTGCCGACCTTCACGCTGTTCCGAAGCCTGGAGCTCAGCAATTCGCTGACGGGGCTGATCATCGTCTATGCCGCGCTCAACCTGCCTTTCCTGACCTGGATACTGATGGGCTTCTTCGAGGGCATTCCAGTGGATCTGGAATGGGCGGCGATGACCGACGGCGCGACCGCCTGGGGCGCCTTCTGGCGTATTGTCCTGCCGGTGTCGATGCCCGGTATCGCGGCCGCCGGCGTGCTTGGCTTTATCCTGGCGTGGAATGAGTTTTTGTTTGCCCTGGTTTTGAGCGGGCCGAAGACGGCAACCATACCGGTTGCGCTTGCGGCGTTGCAGACCTCGAACGGCGTCCAGATCGCCAAGGTTTCTGCCGGCGTCGTCCTTGCCATCCTGCCGCTGGTCGTGGCTTCCCGCTTCATCCAGCGTTTCATCGTCCAGGGCTTGACGTTCGGCAGCGTGAAATAGGCCGGCCGCTCCGAGAGCCGACATGGCTCGCTAGCCGGTTATGAAATCGTGGCGGGATCACCGCCGCGTCCAGAGGGAAAGAGGAGTAGAGAGTTATGACTTGGAACAAGCAGACCTTGATCAAAATGCTGATGACGGCCGTGAGCGGGGCAGCTGTTGTCAGCGCATCGCTTCCGGCCAGGGCGGCTGAGCCCATCACCTTGCACGCCTTGATGGAGGACGTGCCGGAAACCAAGATCATTGAAGCGCTGTTGCCCGAATTCGAGAAGCAGACCGGCATCAAGGTCGAGTTTGAGAAGATCGGCTATCCTGACATGCACGACAAGCTGGTGTCGCAGCTGACCGCGCCGCAGAGCTACTACAATGTGCTCGAGGTCGACTTCCTGTGGGCCGGCGAATTTCCGGCGGCCGGCTGGCTGGCCGACCTGAAACCCTTCGTCGAGAAATCCAAATACGATCTGAGCCCCTTCATTCCCTCGACGCTTGACCTGCTCGGCCGAACCGAGGACCAGCTGTTCCTGGTGCCCATGTACAACTACTCGATGGGCCTCCTCTACCGGAAGGACCTGATCGGCGACGAGAAGCTCAAGGCCGCCTACAAGACGGCAACCGGCAAGGAGCTCGCTTTGCCGACGACGCTCGAAGATTATGTGGCGATTTCCAAATTCATGAAGGCCAATGCCGGTGTCGCCGGGGCCGCGATGCAGGGCCAGCGCGGCGATCCCAACAGCATGGAATTCTCCAACTACCTGTTCTCCGCCGGCGGCAGCTATCTCAATGCCGACGGCAAGGCGAGCCTCGACACGGCAGAGGCCAAGAAGGCGCTCGATCTCTATGTCGACAATATCCAGCACGGCGCCCAGCAAGGTGCCGTGTCGGCGACGCTCGACGACACCATGCGTCTGATGTGCAGCGGTTCCGCCTTCAGCATGGTCACCTATTGGTGGATGCTGCCGCAGATGGACGATGCCGTGAAGTGTCCGACGGTCGCCGGCAAGGTCGGCCTGTCGGTGATGCCGGGCGGCCATGGCGAGAGCGGCGGCTGGGGCTGGGGCATTCCCAAGAACACGTCGCCGGAAGAGCAGGAAGCCGCCTGGACCTTCATCCAGTGGGTGCAGAGCAAGGATGTTTCGGTGAAGCGCGCGCTCGAGGGCCACGCGCCCGTGCGCAGCGATGTCTATGCCGATGCGGCGGTGCTGGCGAAATATCCCTTCTACAAGACCGCCCAGGATGTGGTGGCGACCGGCAAGTCGTTCCCGATCTTCACCTATTCGGCGCAATACGAGGATCTGCTCGGTACCCAGCTTTCGCTGGCGGCTGGTGGCCAGGCGACATCGGACGCGGCGCTGAAGGCAGCTTCCGACGGCCTGCAGGGGCTCCTCGACAAATAGCGGTCCGGCTCGGCAAGGAGACCCGGCGCGGCGATGTCAGCCGCGCCGGATTTTCCAGACCCCGGATCTTGACGAGATCAGCAACGCCACCCCCACCAAGGCTCGGCCACGATGCACAATGCGATCAAAAAAGGATGGGCTGCCCGTGGCCGCGAGTGGCGGACCGGCTGGGCCTTCGCCTTGCCCGGCCTGCTGCTGCTGGCGATCGTGATGGGCTTTCCCCTGGCCTATGCCTGCATCCTCTCGATCTCCTCGATGACCTTGATCAAGCCGCAGCTCCTGCCGCTTGTCGGGTTCAAGAATTTCGCTTCGATGATCGGCGATGAGCTGTTCTGGAACGCGCTCTGGCTCACCGTGCGCTATTCGGCGGTGACCGTGGTCGGTGAATTCGTGATCGGGCTCGGCATCGCCCTGATGCTCAACCGGACGGTCCGGATGAAGCCGGTCTATTTCGCGGTTCTGACCATTCCCATGGCGATGTCGCCGATCAGCGTCGCCCTGATCTGGCGCATGCTGCTCCAGCCCAATCTCGGCATCGCCAATCATCTCATGGAGATATCAGGCCTGCCGCGCCTCGACTGGCTAGGCACGCCAGGCATGGCGCTCTGGACGATGGCGGCGATCGACATCTGGCAGCAAATGTCCTTCGTCGTGCTGATCCTCGCCGCGGGACTCGCCGCTTTGCCGCGCGATCCCTATGAGGCGGCTGAAGTGGACGGCGCGCGCGGCTGGCAGCAATTCCTCTACATCACGCTTCCGATGCTTCGGCCGGTCGCGGCGATCACCATCATCATCCAGCTGATCAACGAATTCCGGACCTACGATCTGCCCTATGTCCTGACCAAGGGCGGGCCGGGCAACGCGACCGAAGTGCTGAGCTTCTTTGCCTATCGCCGTGCCTTTCTCGGCCTTTCGCTCAACGAAGGCGCGGCAGCCGCGTTCGTGCTGCTGCTGATCGTGCTTCTGCTCACCGTGATCTTCTTCGCCGTCCTGGAACGCTCGCAATCGGGAGAGGGCCGGAAGTAGGGTTGTTAAGCCTTGAGCAATCTATGTGGTCTATCCTGGCCTGCAGATTGTCGAGGGAACATGAAACGCAAGCCGCTCCTGCTTTTCGCCTTTCCGTTTCTCATTCTGGCGGTCCTGGCAGGGGAGCGCATGGCGACCTTGTTGCTGGGCATCTATCCAGCCAGCCCCACCGCATGGTGGCTATGGCTTGAACTGCGCCCCTTGTCGACGGTGCTTTGGCAGCAGGTGGATGTCTGGCTGGGCGGTTCCATGGCTTTCGAAGCCGCTATCCTTGCCGCCGCATCGATCGTCTGCTGGATGGCGTGCCACGCCAAGCGGTCGGCTTTCTTCTTCCTCGCCAACCATATCGCCCTGATTTTCGCCGGGCTGATGATCGCGGTCGGCAGCCATTCGGAAACGGCGAGCACGATTGCCGAATTCACGTCGCCCAAGGGTCTTCCCTATTCGCTGGCCGTCGACTTCACCTTCAAGAACAGCCTGGTGCTGCTTTCGGGCTTCGTGGCCTGTGCCTACTGCCACATCGCCTTTCTCACCGAGGCGCGGGAGCGGTCCGTCCGGGCCATCCGCATCCTGGCGCTGCAGCGCGATCTCTAGATCATTCGCCACTTACACCTTGCACGATCCGGGCTCTGCTGGGTCTAGTTGATCCGGCGGTAATAGACCTTGCCGTCGGGCTGCTGGATGCGCTGGTAGTTGGAGCTTGGGGCAGGGGGCGACGCCGATGCGATTCTCCTCCTGGGTGCGGGCGCTTCGATGACGCCGGGCTCGCTCGCGCTCTCGCCGTCGAGGGCTTCGGGCGCTTGCGCCAGCGTGCTGGTGGCGATCTCGGATGGCTCTTCCGCACCCGGCATGGCCTCGCCGCCGGCGACCGGCATAGTCTGCCCCAGCCGGGCAATGCTGGCATCGATCTCGTTGAAGCTGCCTTGCAACTGGCTGTCCAGTTTCTCGAACCGGCTCTGAAAACCGTTGTTGACCGTGTCGAGCCGGGCCGCGATCCGCTGCTCGAACGCGCCGAGTTGCTCCAGCCGCGCCTCGACGAAACGCAGGTCGCTCATGCCCCGATAGAGATAAACCGCGGCCGCCATGTTGACTGCGGTGATCAGAAGCGCGCCACCGGCGACGATGACGCCGATCGTCTTTGCCTTGCTGGGTTTCCCGGCGGCAGCCGGTTCGCGCTGTTCCTGGTTTCCGACATCGATCGCCGGCATGTCCGGTTCGCTGATCATCGTCATTGGACCACCACCTTTGCGCCGACCGCGACGCGTTTGAAAAGATCGATCACATCCGTGTTGGTGAGACGAAAACAGCCCGATGTCCCGTCGAAGCCGACACCCGACGGGTCGTTGGTGCCGTGTATGCGGTAGAGCGTGTCGCGCCCGTCCCGCGACAGGTAAAGCGCCCTTGCGCCGAGCGGATTGTAGGGGCCGGCGGGCACCATTTTCGGCAGCTCGGGCTGGCGGGCGCGCATTTCCTGCGGCGGGCGCCACTCCGGCCATTCGGTCTTCGCCCCGACCTTGACGATGCCGGTCCAGCCGAACCCGTCGCGCCCGACGCTGATCTGGTAGCGCAGCGCCTGGCCCTGGCGGGTCACCAGGTAAAGCGCCTTCTCGTCCTTGCGGATGATGATCGTTCCCGGCTGCTCGGCGGTTGCGAAGGCAACGGCCTTGCGCAGGCTGGGTCCCATCGCCGGCAGCGGCGGCCGCTCCGAAAGTGCGGATCGCGCCTCGGCGAAGTCGTGGACGAACAGCGCCAGCGCCATGCCGAGCACGCAGGCGCCGGCGCGCTTTGGGGCGATCCGGTATCTATCGGGCAGCGTCATCGAGCCGCTCTTTGAACATCCGCTTCAGATCCTTGTTGAAGCGCGCCCGCCCGTCTACTTCGGAAGGCGGGATGGCCCTGTTCAGCGCGTCGGTCAGAAGCGCGTTGTCGAGCGCCACCGACTTGATGTGCGGCGCCTTGAAGATCTTTTCGAGCTCGCTGCGCGAAAAATGGTTCCCGAACCATTTGCGCTTGTGCTTGTTGGCGACCAGCGTGATGCTGACCGCATTGCCGCGCAGCTCGCGGATCTTCTTGTAGAGCCGCTTGCCCTGCCGCAGCGACGCGACATTGAGTTCGAAGACGATGAAGATCTCGTCGCTCGTCGACAGCACGGAATTGTGCCAGGGCGTTTCCAGATTGGGCAGGTCGATGACGATGTCGTCGAAGCGGTAGGCGACGAGGTCGAGCAGCCGGAAGACGAAATCGCTGCCATGCGGCTCGAACGGCAGTTGCGGCCGCTCGAACGCGTAGAGGGTGAGGCCGGACGGGCGCGACAGCTTGATGACATCCATCAGCTCGACATCGAGCCGCTCCGGCTGGCCGATGATGCCGGCAAGGTCGAACTGGTTGAACAAATTGAGATAGGCGCCGCAATTGGCGCTCTGGAAATCGAGGTCGACGAGACAGGTGGACGCCGCGCGCTCAGCCGATTTCGACGCCAGGAATTCGGCCGCCGACAGCGCCAGCGTCGTGGCGCCGGCGCCGCCGCTGGCGCTGATGAAGGTGATGATCCGGCTCTTGGTTCCCTGGTTGCCGGTGTCGTGGAAGGTCACCGCATTGAGCAGCTCCTTGCCGTCGAGCGGCTTGTGCAGCCAGTCCGAGGCGTTCATGCGCACCAAAACGCGCGTCTGCTCCGAGCTCAGCTCGTCGGAAACCGCGATCAGCGGCACGCTGGCCCACAGCGCGCGCGCCTCGACGATGCCGGGCCTGCCGAGCAGCTCTCCATTGCCGAGATCGAGGATGACGATGCCAGGGCGCGTATCGGCCGGCGGACCCTTGAGGAAGTCGCTCGTCTCGGAAACCTTGACATCATAGATCGCCAGCGCATCGAGCCGCGTCGCCACATCGCGCTTGAAATTCGGATCCGACGAGAACAGCGCCACCTGCTTGCGCTTGGTCGGCGTAACCTTGGTGTTGATGGCGTTCATGGCGCGGTGCTCTTCAGGTCTTCGCCCGTGACCGTGCTCAGCATGGAGGGCATTGTGAGGTTGTTGAAATCGAGCAAGGCGCCGAGAAAGAAGAACTGGAATGTCACGCCCTGCAAATTGACGGTAATTGTTGGCACCGCCCCGCCCGGACGGGTTTGATAACCCAATCCCGTGGCCACATATCGGACGACCACATTGGCGGGCTGGAGCATGGGAAAGAAATGGCACATGCCCGGCCGTTGTCCTGCGGCGAGCGGCGGGCAGGTGCCGGTGCCCGTCGCGTCTCCGCGAAAGATCTTGTTGAAATTGGCGGCGGTGAATGTTGCCGCGCATCCCGTGCCGACACAACTGCAAGTGCTGGTGGCGCCATTGCAGGTAAAGTCGTAGCTGCCTACAGGGATCGGATCGCCTGGTACTGTCGTCAGTCCAGCCGCCGCGATTTGGGGTGCGATTGGGTCTGAGATCGAAGCCATACGCGCCCCGATTTCCACGGCTTTGGTCGCGGCACCCCATTGATACCAGGCGTAGCCAAAATCCACGAAGCCAAGGGTCAGTATCAGCAGCAGTGTTATGCTGATGGCGGCTTCCACCATAGCCGCGCCGTCTTCCTCTTTCTTGAACCGGGCTAGTTTGTGCATCTCACCACCCGGTGTATCGTTCTTCGTGGCCGGCAGAGAAGGTGATCGGCCCTAGGCCGAGATAGTTGAGCAAAGACGCGCCGGTGTATGTGAAAGACGTTTGGAGCCGGACCACACGAACGCTGGCGGTCGCGCTGTGGTAGTTCGCTAGGCCAGTATTTGGGTCGACAGTAACCGCGATGACGAGATGGTTGAGATCGACCGTGACGGCCGCCGGCAGCCAACCCTCGACCCGGCTTGCAACCGCGCAATTTCCACCGCAGTTGTATGATCCTGTGGCAGCGATGTTTTTTGCATAGGTGACGCAGTTGAGCGCGGTGTTGAACGTCTGGTTGCAACGTGCTGCATAGCGTGCCCCATCGTTGAGGCCAGCTTCGATCAGCAGCTTCTGGTGGAGAAGATTTCCGAATTCGAAAACGCCCGCCGAAAGACTGATCATCAAGGGCGTAATCAACGTCATTTCGACAAGCACCGCGCCGCGCTCCTCGCGACCAAACTTATGGAACAATGACCTCAATACCGACAGCATCACATCACCTGTAGAGCTGCGGTTCGTCGCGGAGAAAATTGTTTAGCGTGCCTTGGCCGGCGTGGCCGGTGACGTCAACCAATTCGACGAATATGTCCGCGTCGTAGTCGAAACAGGTCGTTCCTTTGCCGGTGCAGCGATCGGTTCTTATGGGCTGTGTGAGGAAGAAGCTGGCAAACGCCTCAACCGGAAGATTTGGCGTCTTGCCGCTAAGGTTGACGTTGGGATCCGCCTGCAATGCCTGGCAGTTGATTATCGCTCCGTAGAGGAGCCGGCGATCAACTGTTGTCACTGCAGGCTGGCATTTATTCTCGGGCACACCAGTCTCTTTCGCAGGATTGGGAGACGGGTCGGCGATCAGACTATGACTGATTTCGGAACGGTAAACCTCGTAGCGGGTAGGCAGATTGGTTCCCGTGCCCGCAATATCTGAAGGGATTGGCTTCGGATTGGCACTGTTTCCAATGCGGTGATTGATGTTCCAATAGGTCGTGAAATTCCAGGTCCCATCTCCCATACGTCCACCCAGATATGGACAGTTTCCTGTAGCGAAGCAGTTGTCCAATCCGAGGCTTTGCGTCTTGCCCGCTACGTCAAAATCGAAGTCACTCAAGCCCGGGCAAGTGTTGCCGCTGTTATTTCGGTAGCCACCTTTGCGGACATTTGATGCAGGTCCAAATTCCGGAGTCTTGAAGGCATTGGGTGTACCCGGCTCCTCCATGCCGAAGCGCAGATTTATGGCAGCCTTGACCTTGCCTGCCTTTTGACCAGTCTCCGTGGTTACGCCACGTTTGCTGAAGCAAGCCTGCGGTTTCGACGAGGCAAGTGCGGTCGCCAGATCTTTCGCGCCGTTCCCGTCGGTGCTCAGGAAGCCAAAATTGCCGGGGAAATAGGCAGCTCCTCCGCCCACGGTTCGCAATTGGATGAGCCGCCGCCGGTATCGCCTCTCAGTCACCGCCTGCTGCAGTGTGATGCCCCCGGCAGCGTTGGTGCCATTGACCATTTCATACGGATTGCACATGAAGACGGGCGTCAGATCACACACAGCGCTGTTGAACCCGGCGACGGCCCTGGCTCCGACAGTGAAGCTGTTGCTGGCGCTATTCCCGGAAAGAAACGAAGCAGGAAATATCGCCGCGAAACCGGTTGGCGTTACAGTCACTTCGATAAAGCGAGCGAGGGTCGCATCCGTGGTCACGTTTGCGCTGGTGATAGGGTCGCTGTCGTTGGCCGGCAGGCTGCTTAGGTAGCGCCAGGTAGTGCCGCTCGATGCCAATGTTTGCTGGTTGCCCTGATCGGAGAAGCGGTATGTATTGTTGACAAGAGTGGCAAGAGCGCTATTCGCCCGAATTATCGCATCGGTCCCGCCATCGAGTTCAGCCGCCGCGGCGAGCGCAAACGCATCGGCGCCTTTCTGAAGATCGTTGTGCAGGCTGTTGGCACGGGACATATCGATGACCAGCAGCGAAAAACCGATAATCACCGGCAGCATGATGGCAACAAGGATCATCGCTATGCCGCGCTGATCGTTCCAGAAGGCCCGAATGGTCCCCAACATGACCTTACTCTCTGCTTTCCTGCGCCAGAGCCCCTCGCATGCCCGGCGCCCTCCGCGTCCTTCCGTTCAGTTCACTGCGTTGTCGCGCCCGACCCACCAACGTTGACCGTGATGGCCGGCGGCGGTGGCGGTGGCGGTGGATATTTGTAGCCCTGGGCAACAGCGGCAGCGCGCGCGCCGTCGCCTTCGATCTTCGTATTCCTTGAGTTCGGATTGAGCGGATCGACCGTCTGCAGCAGCGAATTGTATTTCTGCGTGTCGCCCGCGGCCAAGGTCACCGAATCGTAGTGGTTCAGATAGTCCGCAGCGCAGCCTGACAGCGCGCTGGCGCACAGGATGAGGATCAAGGTGCTATTTCTTGACATAGAGCATCTTGTCCTTCGATTTGAAGTCGAGCATGTGGCCATAGGGGCCGGTGACGCCTTCGCCCAGTTCATATTTGCGGACCATGTCCTTGGTCACTTCAAGCTGGCCGAGCACGAAGAATTCGGGATCGTTGGCGGGCCGCGTCTTGTCGAACGGCGTCGCCAGCTGCTCACCGGGTTTCACCGGCCGCACGATGTGCGGCGTTACGATCACCACCAGTTCGGTCTCTTCCTTCTGGCTGCTCGAATTGCGGAACAGCGTGCCGATGACAGGCACCTGACCGAGCCATGGCACCTGCTCCTGCTGCTTGGTGGTCTTGCTGGATAGAAGCCCGCCGACAGCGAAGCTCTGGCCGTCGCGCAATTCGACGACGGTCGTCAACTTGCGGTTGGTGAAGATAGGATCGCCGGCGGTGGTGAAGCCGGTCAGGTCGCTGACCTCCGGCGCCAGCTTGATATGGATCTTATCGTCAACGAGCACGACCGGCGTGAACACGAGATTGACGCCGAACTGCTTATAGTCGATCTGGATCAGCCCATCCTTGTCGATGCTGCGGATCGGGACTTCGCCTCCGGCGTTGAAGCTGGCTGGCTCGCCGGACAGCGTGGTGAGATTTGGATTGGCGAGCGTGCGCACAACCCCCTTGGCCTCGAGCGCCTCGATATACAGATCCACCTTGATGTTGCTGTCGATGACGCGAGTGAGCAGCGCTCCGAAAGGACTGGAGTTAGTGAGCAGATTGCTAAGCAGTGCTCCCGGTCCTAGGACGACTTTGTCCTTGTCGACAGCGGCAATGCCGGTTCCGGTTTTGGTCGTGCCATCGCCGTTCGTGCTTCTGATCGACACGCCAAGGTCGCGCCCGGCGTTGCGCTTCGCTTCCAGCACGCGCACTTCGAGATTGACCTGCTGGCTGTCGTCGACGATGACGGAGTTGATGACAGCGTCCGGACCATATTGCTGCGCCACCTCCAGGATCGAGGCCAGCGTGGCGCCGTCTTTCACATGGCCGCCAAGCCTGACCTTGCCATTGACCGAGCCGATTTCGATGCGCGACCTCGGCGCCACCTGGCGGATTGCCTGCGCCATGTCGCTGACATCGACGCCGACCTCGATCTGGAGGGCGCCGAGCGAGCGCTTGTCCGTCGAAAACAGATTGACCGTGGTGGTGCCCGCGCCCTTGCCAATGACGTAAAGCGTGCGGTCGGTCATCGGCTGGGCATCGGCGATCTTCTCGTCGCCGACAACGATATCGCCCAGATTGGCGCTCACCTGGATCGTTACCGATTGCGACATCGGCAGGAAAATACGATGGACGGCAGGGGTCGACACGTCGATGAAACGGTCGGCCGCATTGGCCCCCGACGGCAACAGCGCTGTCAGACACGACAACGCAACCGTCGCTATCCCCAGCCAATATCCCCGCATCTCCGCCTCCCCACTCGCTGCCACTGGCGGCATCCGTTTCGCCGCACTTTATTGTTGTCGCGGCACGTCATATGTTTCGAGCTTCACACCTCGGAATACGCCGACCGTCGCCCGTGCCGGCGGCTCAGGCTGCACGTATTTGACCACTTCCTTGGTCGCCGGTGCCGCGACAGGAACCGGTTTGGCCCGGCCAAGCTCGTCGAGACGGCTTCCCACTTTTTCCACGGCCTGGGTCAACCCGGCAATCTTGTCCTCGGCGCGCTTGCGCTCGGCTGCTGCTGCCGCTTCCGCCGCTGCCTTCTTGTCGAGCTCCGCCTGCCTGGCGGCGACATCGGCCGGCGTTTCACCGGTCAGGTCGGAAAGCGTTACCCGTTCCGTCGTCTCGCCCTTGTTGGCAGCTGCCTGACGCAGCGCCAGCGACAATTGGCCGGCGCCTGCAGCCAGTGTCAGCTTCTGCGCATCCCTGGTGCTGGCCTCGAGAGTCACGGACTTCACCACGGTTGGGCTTTCCTTGCTCACATCGGCCACCTGGTCGATGGCGAGCACCTTCATGCTCTGCAGCAGCACATCGACAAAACTCTTGTCGGCACCATCGTCGCCGCGAACCGTTCGGGTCAGCAAGACATCGACCCGGTCACCGGGGAAGACGAAGCCGGCGACGCCGAGCACGTCGTTCACCCTGATGGAAACAGCTTTCATGCCTTCGCCAAGCACCGCCGAAAGTGTGGCGCGTTGGCCTGGCCCGGTGATCTTGCTGGCGAGGACAGGTTCGTTGGCGCTAATGGTTTGAAGAGCCTGCCTGGTGCCTTCTCCGGCCAGAGCCTCTTTCGTTGTCTTAAAGGCGCCCGTTGGGACCGCGCCCGCCGGCCATACGACTTCGCGCAATTTGTCTGCACTCAGCGTATCGCCGAATTTCAGCGGCATTGCCGCTACGACGACAGTGCTGCCTTGTACGACGCCCGTTTGGGCCATGGCGCTGCGCTGATTGGCTAACCAGATATTGGCAAGCACCACTGCCAGCACGCCGAACACTCCAGCGAGGATGATCATGATGACGGTGTTAGCGCGCATAGCCTTACAACTTTGCCGTTGGGTTTAAGGGTAGGATGCTCCGGGCTCTTGGCCCGGAGCATCCCTGGATCACATCAAGTTGGCACGGGGCCCAGGTTCGTGCTCAAGACAGTCCACGCGCCGGTGACCCACGCGCCGACCGCAACGATCAGCGTGATCACTGCCGCAGTAATAATGCCGATCAGGATAGAATACTCGACCATGGCAGCGCCGTTTTCATCGTCGCGGAACTGCCGGGTCATCGTCATGAGCTTCTTCATGTCAATTTCTCCCTTTGGAGGTTGGAACCCGACGAGACAGAGCAAAGGATGAAATCCATACCCAAGCATCCCCCGTCATCTCGATCCTAGGTCCCGAGAAAACGCAGAGTCAAACGAGATTAAGGGTTCCTTAACTTTCATGTACATGATTCGGCAAGAATATTACAGCCATGAATTTTCTCAACAGCTTGATTCTTTTCATTTTTCAAGCTTCTTAACCATTCGTTCACAATTTGGCCCCGGATGTGGCCAGAATGAGAAGGCATTAGCAATAATGCATATTCCTTTATATCTAAGGGTTTAGCTGCCAATGCCGGGTGTTCATCGCGGGGAAATTGGATGATCCCGGAAAGCGATATCGGCCCTGCGGCCGCGAACCGGCAGCCATGTCAAATAAGCACGCTATTACAACCTCCTGATCTTAACTATGTAGAAAGTATTGAGGCTACGCCGACCAACTGGCCGCTTGTGCCTCCCGTGGTTAACAGTTAGTTTCCGCTAATGAGGGGCTAAGGGGAGTATAGGCGATTATGCTGGGGCGGTTCATCAAGGGGCCAAGCGAGTCGAAGGTCGAGGCAAAGGCCGAGCCGTTCACAGCGCTGGCTGTTGTTCCCGCATTATCTCCGTCAGTCGAGATCGAAGCGCATGGTGACGATTTCCTGACGATCAAGGTCGACCTGCATCGCCACTTGATTGACCGGTTCAATCTGACCGCACTTGAAAGCGCTTCCAAGGATGAGATCCTGAATGAAATCCGCCCAATCGTGCGCGAGTTCGTTCGCGCTCGTGCAGTGCCACTGAATGCACGCGAGCTTGATCAACTGACCGGCGACACCGCCGACGAGATGCTGGGATTGGGGCCAATCGAGCCCCTGCTCAAGGATGATTCGATCGCCGACATAATGATCAACACTCACAGGCGCGTTTTTATCGAGCGGCGTGGCGTGATTGAGGAGACGGCGATACGATTTCGCGACGAGGCGCATCTGTTGCGCGTCATCAACAAGATCGTCTCGGCAATAGGCAGGCGTGTCGATGAATCCTCGCCCATGGTCGATGCACGGCTGGCGGACGGTTCTCGCGTCAACATTGCGGTGCGGCCGGTCTCCGTAGACGGCCCGCTGGTGTCGATCCGCAAATTCTCCAAGAATCCCTATTCGCTCGAACGCTTGATGGCATTCAATTCGATCCGGCCGCCGATGATCGAACTGCTGCGGATCGCCGTGCAGGCGCGCAAATCGATCCTGGTTTCCGGCGGCACCGGCAGCGGCAAGACCACCTTGCTCAACGCGCTGTCGAGCTACATTCCCTCCAGGGAGCGGCTGATCACCATCGAGGATGCGGCCGAACTGCAATTGCAGCAGCCGCATGTCGGCCGTCTGGAGACGCGTCCGCCCAATGTCGAGGGCAAGGGCGAAGTGCGCCAGCGCGAATTATTGAAGAACGCGTTGCGCATGCGGCCGGACCGTATCATCGTCGGCGAGGTGCGCGGCGAGGAAGCCTTCGACATGCTGCAGGCCATGAACACCGGCCATGAAGGCTCGATGACGACCATCCATGCCAACACGCCGCGCGATGCGATCTCGCGGCTGGAACAGATGGTCGGCATGGCCGGCATGCCGATGAGCAACGATTCCATCCGGGCGCAGATCGCCTCGGCCATCGACATCATCGTGCAGACGCAGCGTCTCTCTGATGGTGGGCGTCGTGTCACCTCCATTGCAGAAATCACCGGCATGGAAGGCAACGTCGTTCAACTTCAGGAAATATATCATTTCGTTCGTCGTGACGTGACTCCCGAGGGCCAGATCGTCGGCGACTTTCGAGCGACCGGGGTCCGTCCGCGGTTTGCTCAGGAAGCGGCAACATTAGGGCATCATTTTGCGAAGGACGCTTTCAACCCGCAGGCCCCTCTCTAATGTTGACCGGTCAGACTGCTCTTTACTTCGTTTACGTGCTGGCGGCGGCCTCGCTCATTCTCGCGGGTGAGGCTTTCTACGTCACGTATAGCGGTCGGCGCTCTCGTCGCGGCGCCGTCAATCGACGACTGAAGTTGCTCGCCGATGAAGTTCCCGCCGAACAAACCTTGCAGGGCTTACTTCGCGAGCGAGGGCTCACCAACTCAGGCGATTTCGCCTTTGGATTGATCGCCCTAAACAGGCTCTATACGCAATCAGGCGTTACTGGGAATCCGCTCACTTTTGCTTCTATATTCCTGCTCGCCGGATCTACGATGGCCCTGTTGTTGACCATCATTGTAAATGTTTCGATCTTGGCATCTTTCATTGTCGCGCTGACCATTGGGCTCGTATTGCCGGTTTTGATACTTCGGCGTGCTCGTAACAAGCGAATTCTAAAGTTCGCTAAGCAACTGCCGGATGCGCTCGATATGATCGTGCGCTCTTTGCGTGCTGGTCATCCCACTACCGTGGCAATTGGCCTGGTCTCGCGCGAAATGGCAGACCCGCTCGGCACCGAATTCGGCATTGTTTCCGATGAAATCACCTTTGGCCTCAGCCTTGAACAGGCCGTCAGGAAGCTCTCTCAACGTGTCGGATTCGAGGGCCTTCATCTGCTTTCGGTGTCTCTGTCCATTCAGGCCAAGACCGGCGGTAATCTGACCGGAATACTATCCAACCTTTCTTCAGTATTGCGTGAAAGGCAAAAGCTTCGTTTGAAGATAAAGTCTCTATCGGCAGAGGGTAGGATGTCGGCGTGGATTATATCACTATTTCCTGTGGTTATGTTTTGTATACTGCTTATAGTCTCTCCTACGTATTACGGGGGGGTTTGGGATAATCCGCTTCTGGCTCCGGTGTTTATAACCTTTGGTATTTGGGGTTTGATTGGTGATTTCATTATATACAAGATGGTAACATTCGACTTCTAAAAGGTGAGTGCTGGAATTGCTATTATCTGTACAATATCTTGGTCTAATGGCGTCGGTTGCGGTGTTTATAGCAGCTATGGCGCTTTTTCTATTCGGTGCCCTGATTTTCTTGCCGGCGCTGCAGACGCGAAAGCTTGTAGCGCAGAGTTTGATGGGCGAAGGAGCCGTCGGACGCCGGTCAATACTTGGGCAAGATCAGATTGCAAAGATTTCGGCGCAGCGGCCTGTCGACGCCTACTTTAAGTCGATCGAGAAAGAACGGGATGAGCCAAACGCTCTAGAGGCGAAGCTGTTTCGCGCCGGCTTCTATCAATCAAGCGCACCGCTGATTTATACGCTCTCGCGCCTGGTCGCGGTCTGCGTTGGCTTCCTAGCCATTTATGCACTGCTGTCGCGGGTCCTGCCGCCACAACTGCCCGGCTTTATAACCTTTGCTGGCTCCGCCCTGTTCGGCCTCGCCTGCATCGTTATTCCGAGCATCATGCTGGATCGCTTCGAGAGCGCCCAAAAACAAATCTATCGTCGAAGCTTTCCCGATTTTATGGATATGATGATAACATGCGCCGACGCAGGAATGAGCTTGGAGGCAGCGGTCGAGCGGGTCGGCGCCGAGTTGGCCGGTACCCATAAATGGTTGGGCATCCAGCTCTCGATCATGACACTACAACTACGCGCGGGGAAACCGTTGCGTGAGGCGTTGCGAGAACTCGCTGATCGCATTGGCCTTGACGAGGCGCGGGCACTAGCTGTCCTGTTTCGCCAGTCGGAAGAATTGGGCACAAGTCTCACCGATGCCTTGCGTGTCTACAGCGACGAGATGCGCGGACAGAGGATTCTGGCCGCAGAGGAAAAAGCCAACGCACTTCCGGTAAAAATGATGATTCCGTTGGGGCTCTGCATCTTTCCGGTGGTGCTGATGATCGTGATGCTGCCCGTTATCATCAGGATGAAGGGCATTTTCTTCTAGTTTGATATATCATTTAGCCCTAATGTGAGTCGGGACCCCAGGGGACACATCTATGAAGAGGGTAATCGCGGTCGCAGCCTGTCTGCTCGTGGCAGTGCTTGCCGGCTGCCAGACGGACGCCACCGACGGTGTCGTGCGCACCAACGAGCCGTCGAAAGGCGACGTGACGTCTTTTGGCGATGCTTTCGACGGGCTGAAAACGGTCAGCGACGTCGAGTATTACGCCTCGGACCAGGCCGTCGCCGAAGCCAAGAACCAGTTCCGCGCCGAAAATTACGGCAATGCCGGCGCGCTGTTCTTCAAGGCGACGCAACTGGCGCCCAATGATGGCAACGCGTGGATGGGGCTGGCCGCCTGCACCGACCGGATCCACCGCTTCGACCTGTCCGACCGGGCCTATGCCAGGGCCTTCAAGCTGGTCGGCGCTACGCCCGAATATTACAACAATGTCGGCTATTCCTACCTGCTGCGCGGCAAGCTGCAGGATGCGCGCTCGAACTTCCTCAAGGCTTACGAACTGGCGCCCAACGACCCGACCGTCGCCAACAATCTGAAGCTTTTGTCGTCAAGCGTGCAGAACGTCGAGCGCTAGCATGCTGCTCGTCGAAGCTCTGCTGCTGAAGGCGCTCGCCATCCCTTTGCTGGCAAGGATTGCCTGGGTCGATTTTACCACCCAGAAGATTTCCAATCGCGACGTGCTGCTGCTGCTCTGCCTGGGCGCCGGGGGCTTGTTGCTGCTGTCGCTCCAGTCCGGCTCGTGGTGGGACATGGGACTGAGCGCCGGTGCAGGGCTTTTGTTGTTCGTCGCGCTCTTGCCCTTCTGGGTCTTGCGCAAGATCGGCGCAGGTGATGTCAAGCTGCTGGCGGTGGTGCCATTCCTGATTGGCGGACGCGATTTCGCGATGTTTTCGGTGCTGCTCCTGGTTTTCGCCTTGGCCACCGTGGCGATCGTGAAGAACCCCTTCCTGCTGCCCGCGGGTGCTTTTCGGCTCATCGTCCAGCACCTGGACCGCAAGGGCGTGGTGCCGTTCGGCGTGCCGATCTCGCTGGCCGCGATCTGTACGCTAGCGTTCCTGATCTACAAAAGTTTGGTCCTGGCGAGCAGTTCCGGGATCCTCAATCAGCTCAACTGACCTCGACAGTTGGAGCGGCTGAACGCGCTGCGATCGACACCGTTCGGAGCTTCGCCGGCGCGTTGGTTGATGGAGCAAACGAAAAATCGCCTGTGCGGCGGGTCACTGGCGCAAATCAGCACCATGGCCAAATATGTACCATAGCTGAGGGCAGGGAGTCAAGAAAAAATTCCTATCGTACTGCCCGCCGCAGCCGCCGAACTTGCTGCCGCCAAGCTATTTGTGAAGCTAAGTTCGGAGCCTGGGTTCGGTAACCAAAGAACTTGTCGAGAAATCAGGTTGATGGGTAATAAACGATCACGGGAGAAGGCAGCATGACACTTCACCTTCCGGCGAATGCCCCGGTTGCAGTCGCGGCGCCTCCACAGAAATATCTGTTTGGTCCGTTCATCGATTTTCTTATGCTTGGTGGCAGCGCTTTCCTGCTCCTACCGATCCTGTTTCTCGTGCCCCTCAAATACGAAGGTGTTGTCGCGGCGGCTACGATTTTGCTCTCCAATCTGATAAATCACCCACATTTCGCCCATTCTTACCAGATTTTCTATCGCGACTTCGGACACAAGGTGCGCGGTGACGGATATGACAGGAATCTCCAGATCCGCTACATTATCGCGGGCATTGCCGTCCCGCTGATCATGGTCGCTTTCTTTACCTATGGCTCGGTAACTGGCAACGCCCGCCTGCTGGGCTATGCCACCAACGCGATGGGCTTTTTCGTCGGCTGGCACTACGTCAAGCAAGGCTACGGCATGCTTATGGTGGACGCTGTGCTGAAGCGCAAATTCTTCAGCGATCAGGACAAGAAAGTGCTGTTGTTCAACGGTTATGCCGTGTGGCTGTTCGCCTGGCTTCAGACAAACGCGGTGATCACCGAAAGGCAGTTCTGGGGCCTGGATTACTACACATTCGCCGTCCCGCCCTGGCTCCTCAACATCGCGCTCTCGGTCGCGGCTGCCTCCTCGGCGGCCACTGCCGTGATGTTCGTCAATCGCTGGCGCAAACATGGAGGCGCGCTGCCGTATAACGGCGTCGTCGCTTACGTCGTGTCGCTCTATGCTTGGATTCTGTTCGTGACTCTAAATCCGCTTTGGCTGCTCGTGGTGCCGGCGCTCCATTCCCTGCAGTACCTGGCGGTCGTCTGGCGTTATCAAACCAATGTCGAGCGCGACCGCGCGGATGCCGCCAAGGATCCGGAATTCAAGGTGTTGTCAATTCTTGGGCCGATGTACAGGGTGCGGGTGCTGATATTCATCGTCGCCGGCACAATTCTCGGCGCTCTCGGTTTCTGGCTCGTGCCGATGGCGCTGACTGCCCTGGTTCCCTACGACAAACAGGTGCTCGGCTCGTCTCTTTTCCTCTTCATCGCGTGGATATTCATCAACGTGCACCACTACTTCCTGGACAATGTGATGTGGCGTCGCGGCAACCCGGAAGTCTCGAAATATCTGTTCCGCTAGCCACGTAACCCTTTGTCTGTTGGATGTCAGTCCCGCAGCAGATCGAACATCAGCTTGAAGAAGCGGTCCGCGTCGACCTCATGGGCGATGCGGGCATTGTCCTTCTCACCGCGCTCGCCCCAGTAGTCGGCGATCGTCGCGCCGAAGGCGTAGGTGCCGGACAGATCGACGCCGATATGGGCAGGGCGCGTGCGCACCAAGGTCGGGTCGATGGCCAGCGCCAGCGCCAGCGGATCGTGCATGGCGCCGCCGACGCCCATCGAGTTGCGGTGCAGCTTCTCGTAGAACAGCAGCCAGTCGTTGACGAGCCGTCCGAGCGGTGTGTCGATGGTCGCGAGTTCGGCATATTGCGGCGCCTCGATCAGCACCTGCATGGTGACGTCGAGGCCGACCATCAGGATCGGCACGCCGCTGTCCAGCACGATCTTCAGCGCTTCGGGATCGCAGAACGCGTTGAATTCGGTCGGCGTGATGATCTCGCTCTTGCGGTAGAACACGCCGCCCATCCAGATCAGTTCCTTGATCTTGGGCAGCACGTCGCGATGCTTGAGGATCATCAGGCCGATATTGCTGAGCGGGCCGGTGGCAACGACCAGGATCGGTTCGGGCGCGGCGCGCAGCCTGTCGGCCAGGAAATCGACGGCATGCTGGTCAACCGGCTTGATCGTCGCCTGCGGCAGGTAGGGCGAGCCCTCGAGCCCGCTCGGGCCATCGGCGGTGCCGAGCACCAGCGGGCGCGCCAGCGGGCGGTGACAGCCCTGCGCGACAGGCACGTCGCCGGCGCCGATATACTCCAGGATGCGCAAGGCATTGGCGGTCGTCTTCTCGACTTCCGCATTGCCGCAGGTCGTGGTGACGCCGATGAGTTCGATGGCCGGCGAGCGATGCGCCATGACCAGCGCGATGGCGTCGTCGTGGCCGGGGTCGCAGTCGAACAGGATAGGAGTTGGCTTGGTCATCATGTCGTCTTTCACGCCGCCCGCTCGTAGCGCGCTATGGTTTTCTTGAAGCCGTCGAGGAAACGCCGGCCGTCCAGGCCGGTGCAGATGCGGGTGGTCTTGGGCCCGCCGCCGGGCAGCAATTGCCGGCCGCGATAGGCGACGGTCTGGCCGCGCGCCAGCCTGCCGTCGAGCACGACGTCGGCGAACAGCGGCTCGGTCATCGTCGCCAGGCCGGGATCGAAAGCCAGCGCCACGGTGATCACGTCATCCATCGGGAACCCGACGAGGTCGAAGAATTCGCGCCAGATGTCGATGTAGATCGGGAAGCTGTCGGCGATCATCTCAAGGACGGGATTGTCCTTGGCGACGGCCTGCATGTCGGCGATGTCGTCGCGCGTCAGCATCGAGTCGGCGACGCGGTTGTCCTCGCAGATGTCGAGGGGGACGAGGATCTTCTCGACATCGGCGTTGAGCACGATGCGCGAAGCCTCCGGATCGGCCCAGATGTTGTATTCCGACAGGGGTGTGATGTTGCCCGGCGTCTGGAAATTGCCACCGAGCACGATCAGCCGCTTGAGTGCACCGGTCAATCGCGGCTCCTGCAACAGCGCCATCGCCGCGTTGGTCAGCGGGCCGGTCGTCACCAGCGTGATCTCGCCCGGATTGGCCATGACCGTCTCGATGATGAAATCGACCGCATGTCCCGACGTGGCCTGCCGCACCGGCGTCGGCGCCGGCGGGTTGAACTTCTTCAGGCGATCGCCGAAGCGGGCGACAAGCCGTTTTTCGAAATGCACCGGCGCCTCCATGTCGGCCTTGGCGTTGCCGACGATCGGCCGCCACGCGCCGGCGTGAACCGGGATATCGTCACGCCCGGCGAGCGTCAGCGTGTTGAGGACGACGTTGGTGACCTGTTCGATCGGGCCGGCCGCACCGGTCACGGTGGTCACGCCCTCGAGCCGGAGTTTGGGATTGACCGCTGCAAACAGCACGGCGAGAATATCGTCGCCGGCTGAATCCACGTCGAGGATTATGCGTTCCATAAAGGCTTCCTTCACTGGGGATTTTTGCCGCCGGGTTCGGTGTTCCTGTCTACCGACAGCAGTTTCCGCATCGATTCCAGCGTCTCCGCGATGATCCTTGGACGCGCCCGGTAGGACAGCGCGAACAATGCGATCAGCGCAACGACATAGGGGACGGTGAGAACCAGGTAGGACGGATAGCCAAACGTCTGCAGGCGCAACGAAAAGGCATCGGCGAAGCCGAACAGCAGGCAGCCGGCCAGCACCTTCAGCGGATCGCCGTTGGAAAAGATCAGGATCGCCACCGCCATGAAACCACGGCCCGACGACATGTTTTCGGTGAACATGGTGATGTAGCCGAGGGACAGATGCGCGCCGGCGAGGCCCGCCAGCAATCCGCACAGCAGGGATGCGATGTAGCGGACGCGGGTGATCGAGATGCCAAGCGCCTCGGCGGCTTCCGGCTTTTCGCCGACGACGCGGATATAGAGGCCGAGCCGCGTCCTGTTGTAGCAGACGACCAGCAGCGGCACGGCGATGAAGGCGGCATAGACGAGCGGCGTGAAGCCGGAGATCAGCGGCGCCCAGGAGCCGAGAAGGTCGCGGGCGCCGGGCAGCTGGACTTTCGGCAGGCCGACGATGCCATGACCGACGATCGAACCGCGCGTGCCGAAGATCGCTTTCATCAGCGAGATCGTCATGCCGCCGGCCAGGATGTTGAGCGCCAGCCCGACGACAACTTCATTGGCCTTGAAGCTCACCACCAGGACAGCAAAAACCAGGGCGAAGACGAGCGCCGCCGCAACGCCGCAGGCGACGCCCGCCAGTGCGGAACCGGTCCAGATCGAACCAAGGACGGCGAAGAAGGCGCCGACCAGCATCTGCCCCTCGAGGCCGATGTTGAAGATGCCGGCCTTGGTGGTGAACGAGCCGCCAAGCGCGACCAGAAGGATGGGCGCGGTGGTGCGAAGCGTCGCCGCGATCAGCGCGACGTTGATGAGCTTGTCTAGAATTTCCATCGCCGCTCCCCTGCCTGGCTGTCGCCGCGCTTTCTCACCAGCACCTGGGCCGACACGCTGAGGATGATCAGCGCCTGGATCACGGTGATGATTTCGCGCGACGCGCTGGTATCGACCTCAAGCAGCAGCGATCCGTTGCGCAGGGCGCCGAAGAACAGTGCGGTGAAGATGGTGGCGACCGGCGAGCCATTGGCGAGCAGGGCGGCGATCAGCCCGTCGAAGCCGAAACCGGGAGCAAATCCTTCCATGAAGCGGTGGTGGACGCCGAGCGTCTCGACGCCGCCGGCCAGCCCGCCGACGGCCCCCGAAAGCAGCAGGACCAGGAAGCCCTGCCGTTTCACGTTGACGCCGCCATATTCGGCGAATTTCGGCGCCGAGCCGACCATCGTGACGCCGTAACCCCATTTGGTGTAGCGGAAGACAAGGGCCGCGCCGACCGCCAGCACCAGGCCAATGACCAGGCCCCAGTTCAACCGCGAGAAGGCGAAGATCTCCGGCAGATAGGATGTCGCCAGGATCGGCGGCGTCTCCGACCAGCCGCCCGGCCGCTTGAACAGGAAGATGGTGAAATAGGATGTGAGCAGCACCGCCACGTAGTTCGACAGGATCGTCGAGACGACCTCGTTGGTGTTGTAGCGGGCGCGGAAATAGGCGGGGATGGCGACCCAGGCCGCGCCCGCCACGACCGCCAGCGCCAGTGCTGCCAGCGTGTGAATGCCCGCGGGCAGGGGCATGGCAAAGCCGACCCAGGCGGCGGCGAAGCCGCCGAGGAACAGCTGGCCCTCGATGCCGACGTTGAACATGCCGCCGCGCAAGCCGATGCAGGCAGCGACACCGCAGATCAGGATCGGCGTCGTCTGCAGCAAGGTCCCGGCAATCTTCTCCTGATCGCCGAAGGCGCCGCGCAACAGTGTCATGAACACACGCACCGGGCTTTCGCCGACCATGAGGATGATGATCGCGCCCATCAGCAGTGCCACGCCGATGGCGATGACCTGGCCGGAAACGGCATGCAAATGGTCTTTCATGATGCGGTCTCCGCGGCGAATTCCGGCGCGGCCACGCCTGCCATCATCATGCCGATGCGCTCCTCGTCGGCGTCATCGCCAGAGAGCTCGCCCATGATCCGCCCGTTGAACATCACCAGGATGCGGTCGGCAAGGGCGGCCAGTTCGTCGAGTTGCACGGAAATCAGCAGGATCGCGCGGCCGGCGGCGCGCTGGCGCATGATCTCGTCATGAATGGCCTCCTGGGCGCCGATGTCGACGCCGCGCGTCGGCTGGTCGATCAGCAGGAAATCGGCGCCATTGGTGAATTCGCGTGCCAGAACGACCTTCTGAATGTTTCCGCCCGAAAGCCGCTTGACCGCATCGCTCGGTCCGCGCGCGCGAATATCGAAGCTCTTGATCAGCGTTTCGGCGTTTTGATTTATGGCATTCCAGTTGAGCATGCCGCCACGACTCCATGGTGCGCGATGCTGGCGGCCCATCAGGGTGTTGGCCGCTATCGAAGCGTTGCGATCGACCCCGCGTACCATGCGGTCGCCTGGAACATGGGCGAGGCCTGCCTGGCGGATCGCGGCGGGCGAGAGATCGGTGAGATTCTGGCCCTTCAGCCAGGCCCCGCCATGGCTTGCCGGCCGCAGGCCCGAAAGCACTTCCGCCAGCTCCGTCTGTCCATTGCCGGCCACACCCGCGATTCCCACCACCTCGCCGGAGCGGACCGTGAAACTGGCATCGCGAAGAGCCGGCAGCAGGCGATCGTCGCGCGCCCACAGATCCTTCACTTCGAGCACTACGTCGCCGTGCAGCGAAGCGCGCGGCCGGCGGTCGAAGCTCACTTCGCGGCCGACCATCATGTGCACCAACTCGTCCTTGCTGAGCTCGGCCGTCGGCCGGGTCGCCACCTTCCTGCCGTTGCGCAGCACCGTCACCGTGTCGGACACTTCCATCACCTCTTCCAGGTGGTGCGAAATGAAGATCACCGTCATGCCCTCGGCCACGAAGCTGCGCAGCGTCTGGAACAGTTCACGGCTCTCCTGCGGCGTCAGCACCGCGGTCGGTTCGTCGAGGATGATGGTGCGCGCGCCGCGCACCAGGACCTTCAGGATTTCGATGCGTTGCTCTATGCCGACCGAGAGCAGCCCGACGCGCTCGGTCGGATCGACCTGCAGGCCGAAGCGCTTCGACAGGTCGCGCGTTCGCGCCACCTGCGCGGCGTGGTCGATCAGTCCATGGCGACGGATTTCCATGCCGAGAAAGACGTTGTCGGCAACCGAAAGCGAGGGAACCAGCTTGAAATGCTGGTGAACCATGCCGAGGCCGGCCTTTATCGCGACGGACGGATCGGCGATCACGATCTCTTCACCGTTCAGCCGGATCGAGCCTTCGTCCGGCTGCAAGAGGCCGAACAGGATGTTCATCAGCGTCGTCTTGCCGGCACCGTTCTCGCCGATGATGGCGTGGATCTCGCCGCGGCGGACCGCAAGGTCGATGCCGTCATTGGCGACGAATGCGCCAAAACGCTTGGTGATGCCAGTCAACTCGACGGCCATCGCGGCATTGCTGTGGAGGGTCGGCGACCCCGGCGTGTTCGACAACATGGCTCTCGCAGATTGGACACTGATCCGCCGCGGCAAGCCGCGGCGGATCAGTCTAGCGCTTTCTTGGGAGGGAGGCGCTGGTGTTGGCTTATTTCGCCTTGGCGATCACGATCTTGCCGTCGACGATGCCCTTTTTGATCTCGTCGAGCTTGGCGGTCATCTCTGCCGGGATCTTGACGGCGATGTCATCGCAGACCTTGACTTCGACACCGCCCGAGGCGAGGTCGAAAGTGCGGGTGCCGGCGGTGATCTTGCGGCCCTCGACCTCGTCCTTGATCAGCGTATAGACGGCGATGTCGCCGCGCTTCAGCATGCTGGCGAGCACATTTCCGGGGGCCGAGCCGCACATGTCGATGTCGACGCCGATCGAATATTTGTCGACCGCGGCACTTGCCTGCATCACGCCTTCACCCGTCGGGCCGGCGACGTTGTAGACAATGTCGGAGCCTTGGCCGTAAAGCGCCTGGGCAAGTTCGCTTCCCTTGGCCGGGTCGTCGAAGGTTCCGGCGAAGACGGAGTTCACCTTGACGTCGGGCGCGGCATATTTGGCGCCTTGCTCGTAGCCGCCCAGGAAGTTGCGGATCACCGGGATATCGCGGCCGCCGACAAAGCCGATGGCCTTGCCGTCGCCGATCTTGTCGAAGGCGGTGCCCTTGGCTTCGATCATGCCGGCAAGCGCGCCGGCGACGAAGGATCCCTGCTCCTCGGCGAAATTGGCGTAGATCATCTTGGGGTTGTCGAGGACGCCATCGATGAACACGAAGCGCTGGTCAGGATATTCGGCGCTGACCTTTTGCAGCGAGTCCACCAGCTCCCAGCCCATCACGAAGATCAGGTCGTACTGTTTGCCCTTGGCAAGATTCTCGAACTGCTGCTGGTAGTCGAGCGCGCGATTGCCGGTGTCGACCAGCTTGAGATCGATGCCGAAATCGGTCTTGGCCTTGTTGAGGCCGTTGACGATCGAAACGCCAAAACCCTGTGCAAAGTATCCCGAGATCGCGGCCACGGAAACCTTGGCCTGTGCGGCGGCCGGTCCGAACGAAATGGCAAGCATCGTGCCGGCCAGGAATAAACTCTTGAGCGCCCTTTTCATGTCATTCCCCTTCAGCTTTTTTCAGCTTTTGAAGCCACGCTTTGACCATCCCCCACACATCGCCGGGACAACGGCGAGTTCGTTGATGGTCATATGAGTTTAGGAGCGGCTTAACAGGCTGTCAATCGTCATCCGATGCAGTTTTCTTGGCCCTTCGCCCGCTTGCTCGACGTCTGTGCTTGACAAATGTCGATAGGCATAATTGTTGATACTCTAACGAGTTTTATGAACGACGGGATGAAGGAAGAGAACAATGCCGGCTGTGGTGGTCAGGAAATTTCTGGTTCAGATCGAAGAGATATTCCATGAGGGCGGACCCCACGCGGCACGCCCGCTCAAGCGAGGCGCGATCGTCGCGGTCATCGCCAACCCTTTTGCCGGACGCTATGTCGAAGAGATCACCGGCTTCATGGAAGACCTGAAGCCGCTCGGTCTCGATATGGCTCGGCGCCTGATCGACTCCATTGGTGAGGGCGGCCAGGCCATCGAAGGTTATGGCAAGGGTGCCATAGTCGGCGCCGCCGGCGAGCTTGAACATGGCGCGCTCTGGCACAATCCGGGCGGCTACGCGATGCGCGAACTGCTCGGCAATGCCAAGGCGATCGTGCCTTCGACCAAGAAAGTCGGCGGCCCCGGAACGCGCATAGACATCCCGATCACGCACATAAACGCCTCCTATGTGCGCAGCCATTTCGATGCGATCGAGATCGGCATTGCCGATGCACCGCGCAGCGACGAAATGGCGGTCATCCTGGCGATGACCACCGGCGCACGCGTCCATGCACGGGTCGGCGGCCTTGCCGCCGCCGACATCAAGGGCGAGGACGGATTGCGATGAGCCCGGAAATCCGCCGTATCATCACCATCGTCGAGGAAACCCGGATCGAAGGCGGGCGGCCTGTCGATCCGCCGACGCGGCGTGCCGCAGCCATTGCGGTCATCCGCAACCCCTATGCGGGTACCTACGTTGAGGATCTGTCGGCACTCAGCGCCATCGGCGAAGCGTTGGGAGATATCTTGCCCAGGCGCGCCGTCGCTGCTCTGGGCATTGCCGGCGACCGGGTCGAGAGCTTCGGCAAGGCGGCCGCCGTCGGCGCCGATGGCGAGCTCGAACATGCCGCCGCCATCCTTCATCCAAAGCTCGGCGCCCCGTTCCGCGATGTGCTCGGCAAGGGCGCCGCGCTCATTCCTTCATCGAAGAAGCGCGGCGGCCTCGGCGTGCCGCTCGATATTCCGCTCGGTCACAAGGATGCGGCGCGGGTGCGCAGCCATTTCGACGGTATGGAAGTTCGTATTCCCGACGCACCGCGTGCCGACGAGATCGTCGTCGCTATCGCCGTCACCGATTCCGGCAGACCGCACCCGCGCATCGGCGGACTGACCAAAGACAAGGTCGTCGGCAAGGACGGCGTCAGCTAGGATAACCGACATTCAGGCGATGCCGGCCTGCAAACGTTGATTTCCTGCGCTTCCCGTGCTCGCGTACCCGAAAGTACGCTGCGCTCCGGTTCTGAGAAATAAAGATATTTGCGACACACAAAAAAGTCGAAGAAATAGAACCGGAGTTCAGTTTCCAGCCGTCGGATGAGTTCTGTTTGGCGTCCGAAATGATGCAACTCGACGAGGGCGTTCTTAGCCGGTTTCGACTATGAACATCCGTGCCTCTTGGGCTTCCCGACGCTCGGCCTTGATCGGCGCGTATCTCTCGGAATTGTAGAACGCCAGCGCTTGGGCGAGGGTTGCAAATTCAAATACGCCGGCCATCGGGAGCGGCGCGTCCTCGCCCTCAAGAACCTGCGCAACAGGGCCGAAATGTAAGATGCGCCCGCCGGCCTCTTGCAGAGCCGCTTGAAAGCGCGGAGCGACAGCCGCCTGTTTGGCGGCGTCGATGATGCGCAGATTGATATGCACGTACGCTGGCATGGAATTCTCCTAATAATGCATATACACTATTATCCGAGGATGAAATTGTCTAGAGGGCGGACGTGAGCGGTTTTGATCCGGAAACGTTGAAAGGCGTCGCGGCGGAGTGTCCGGGCTTTCAGGCTCGTGCGACGGCGCGTGCGGTCACGCGCTATTACAACGCCTGCTTCAAACCGCTCGGGCTGACGGCCGAGCAGTTCAGCCTCCTCGTGGGCATCGGAGCGGTTGAGGGAACGACACTCGTCGATCTTGCGAACAGCGCGGGAGTCGACCCGACGACCCTGAGCCGAAATCTTCAGAACTTGGAAGGGCAACTTTTGGTTCATTCAAAGGGCGGACGCGGCCGCTTGGGAAAGCAGATTGGCCTAACGATATCTGGGCGCAAGCTTGTCGTCGATGCGCTCCCGTTGTGGAACTTGGCTAAAGCGGAACTGTCCAGTCGCTTGGGCAAAGAAAAACTGCGTTCCGCTAGCAAGCTGATGGCCGAGCTGGCCGAGGCAGCAAAAACTTCGCGCATATAACGGCTCGTCGCGACCTGAACCTCAACATACCCTGAACGTCGTCAACTGGGGACGATTTCCGGCACCCGTATCGCCGGCGGGGTGTTGCGGCTGCGGCCTGTCCGCACCTCGCCGTCGATCACGACCATGCCAATGCCTGGAAGATTGCCGAGCGCCACGCTGTCGAGCAGCCCGTCGCCGGCACCGCCGATCGCTTGATCCATGAAGATCAGGTCGGCGGCGCGCCCGACCTCGATGATGCCGCGATCATCCAGTCCGCGCACGCGCACCGTGTTGCCGCTGGCAAAACAGAACGCCACTTCCGGCGCGATACCACCAAGCGAAGCCAGCATGGTCAGGGTCCGCAGGATACCGAGCGGCTGCACGCCGGATCCGGCCGGGCTGTCCGTGCCGAGGATGACGCGCGAAAGTTCGCCGCGCTGCCTTGCCAGGTCGAGCACGAACAGTCCGGTGCGCAGATTGCCGTTGTGGACGATCTCAAGCGCCCTCGAACCCTTCTCGCAGATCTGCCGTATTTCCGCGTCGGGCAGGGCGGTTGGCCCGCCATTGACGTGGGCGACGATGTCGGCGTCGACCTCCAGCACGACATCCGCGCCGATGCGGCCGGAGCCGGGCAGCGACGGACCGCCCGTGTGGGTCATCGAAGTCATGCCGTATTTGCGCGCCCAGGCGATCATCTTCCGGCCGGTCGGCCCATCCTTGACGCCGCCAAGCCCGACCTCGCCGACAAGCGTCACGCCGGCCTCGGCGAGACTGCGGAAGTCTTCCTCGGTAAGGCCGGGTTCCAGGATCGGTGCCCCGGCCAGGATCTTCATGCCGTTAGGACGGAAGTTGGAGAAGGTGCGTTGGGCAGCGATCGCCAGCGCCTTCAGCCCGACAAGATCGCGCGGTCGGCCCGGCGTGTGGACTTCCCCCGCCGAGATCATGGTGGTGACGCCGCCATGCACGGTCGAATCCATCCAGCCGATCTGGTTCTGCCGGGGCGTCCAGTCGCCGGCCACCGGATGGGCGTGGTTGTCGATAAGACCCGGCGCGACCGCACAGCCCATCGCATCGATGATCGTCGCCGCGCTGCCACCATCAATGTCGCCTGCCTTGCCAATGCCTGATATGCGTCCATCGCTCACGACGATGGTGTCGGCGTCGATGATCGGTTGTGCGAGATCGCCGCTCAGCATGAGACCGATATTGCGGACGACGAGCGTGTTGGCAGACGACTGGAGGTCGGACGACATCGGTTCTCACTTTTGCTGTTATGGAAAAAAGGACTGGACGCGGCTTATTTGCCGCCGTCGCCATTCGATGGGTCGTCGTCATTGATGCGCTGGAGCAGGCGAAGCAGCGTCGCCTGCTCAGCCGGGGAGAGCGGCGACAGGAACCGCCGCCCGACCTCGACGCTGCGTTCGAGCCGTTCCAGCGTATAGTCGGTCCCTTTGCTGGTCAGCGCGATCATCGTCAGGCGTTGGTCGGTTTCGGAGGCGCTGCGCGTGATCAGCCCGTGTTTGAGCAGTTTACGCATGACGATGCTGATGGTCGACGGGTCCATCGCCGTCAGCCGGCCGAGATGGTTCTGCGAGACTTCGCCATGCTTGAGGATCGTGGCGAGCGCCGCGAATTGCGTTGGCGAAAGGTCTTCGCCGGCCATGACCTGCTGGAAGCGCAGTGTCGCGCGCTGATGCGCCCGGCGGATGACGTGCGCCGGGTGACGGTCCAGTTCATAGCCGGTCTCGGCGTATTGCTGCAGCACTTGCTCGCGGCTCGGGGGTGCATCGCCGCTCGGCGTTTTCGAGGTCGCGCCTTTTTCGGATTGCGGTTTCTTTTCAGTCGTCACACCGGACTCCTATCGCCGCTGTCTCGGATGTCGCCGGTTTGGAAAAGCTCAAGCCGCGACCTCCGCTGGTTGAAGCGACGTCCCGTCGCGGAGGGCTGCGACGACATCAGCCGAATCGCTGACCACGCCGAAATGGGTCGCTATGTCGTAGAGCGAGCTTTCCTGCTCGCGTGGTCCCGTTGCCGCGCAGCAATCGCTTGGCACCACCACCTCATAGCCCTGGAAAAAGGCATCATGGACGGTCGAGCGCACGCAGATGTTGGTGACCACGCCGAAAATGACCAACTGATCGACCTGCATGTCTTTCAGCGTCAGGTCCAGGTCGGTTTGAAAGAAGGCCGAGTAGCGCCGCTTGATGACATGGATCTCATCATCGCGGGCGCCGAGATCCTCGATGATCTCCGGCCCCCAGCTTCCATCCAGGCAATGCGGTGTGCGCTTCAGCCATTCGCGCTCGCGTCGCATGCCCGGCCGGTGGCTGTCATGGACCCAGATCACCGGCACGCCGGCGGCGCGCGCGGCCTCGATCACGGCCAGTTGCGGCGCGACCAGCGTCTCGTACCCAGGCAGGACCATGGCCCCGCCGGGCTTGCAGAACTCATTGACCATATCGATGACGATAACGGCTGCACGGCGTGGATCGAGGCGCACCGCATCATCGTGCCGATGTGAGGAAAAACTGTCCACGGACATGGCGAGCTCCTTTGACCGATCGTTGATGCTCATACAAAAAACCCTAGTGGATGCCAAGTCAATCCCGTTCGACGCAAAGCGTGCTGGTCGGCCTTGCGCACCGCGCTCCGACAAGCGTATGCGCTATTTGCCCATCGCGAAATGGCCTTGACAACGCTTGTCAGGCATGTGCTCGATTTGTATGACCATCAATGATATTCAAGCCGCTGAATTGCGGAGCCGAGGCCGAGATATGAAAACCATCGTCACCGGAGCCAGCGGCCTGCTTGGCCGCCATGTGGCCGAGGCTCTGGTTGCGGCCGGCCACGATGTGCTTGGTGTCGATGCCGTGGTGCCGGGTGAGGTCGCATGGCGCCACGCAACCGCCGATTTGACCGATCTGGGATCGACACTGCAGCTGGTGCGCGATTGCGATGCCGTTGTGCATGTCGCGGCCATTCCGCGGCCGACCGGCCGGGCCGGCGGCGAGGTGTTCAAGACCAACATCGCGACCGCCTACAATGTGGTCGAGGCAGCCGCCATGGCCGGCGCTAGGCGCTTCATCTATGCCTCATCCTTCAGCGTTTTCGGCTATCCCTTTTTCGAAAAACCTGTGCGGCCGCCCTATCTGCCGGTCGACCTGGACCACCCGGTCGGCGCGCAGGACCCGTACGGCCTGTCGAAATGGCTGGGCGAGGAAATCGTCGACGCGGCGGTGCGCCGCGGCGCCTTTTCGGCGGTCAGTATCCGCATGCCGTGGATCCAGACGCCGGGTTCATTTTTCGAGGGCGTCGGGCCGCGCCGCGCCACGGCCGACAGTGCCCGCGACCTGTGGGCCTATCTCGACGCGCGCGACGCCGGGCAGGGCTTCCTGCGGGCGCTTGAATGGCAAGGCGACGGCCATCTGCGCGTCCTGCTCAGCGCCGCCGACACCTTCATGGAAGAGGAAACCGAAGCGCTCGTGCGCCGGGTCTATCCCGATGTCGCTCTATCGCGGCCGATCGCCGGCTTTGGCGCCGTGCTCGACACGGTCCATGCGCGCGAAACGATCGGCTTCGAACCACAATATTCATGGCGTTCCTATCCAAAGCCGGAGACCGGGGGATGAAACGATTCGACCAGAAGAAGATCCTTGTCACTGGCGGCGCCGGCGCGATCGGCGGCGCGGCGGTGCGGCGTTTCCTTGACGAAGGCGCGCGCGTCGCCATTGTCGATCGCAATGGCGCGGCGGCGCAGCAACTGGCTCGCTCACTGGGTGAAAACGCCATTGCCATCGAAGCCGACGTCAGCGATGAAGCGGATGTGCGGCGCGCCGTCGAGGCGACCGTCGAGACGTTCGGCGGCCTCGACGTGGTGTTCAACAATGCCGGCATTTCCGGCGTCGTCGCTCCCGTTCACGACCTGCCGGTCGAGGACTGGGATACGATCATCCGTATCAATCTGCGCGGTATCTTCCTCGTCCTGCAGGCATCGCTTCGGGCGATGATCAAGGCGGGGACCGGTGGCTCGATCGTCAACATGGGCTCATCCATGGCCGGTTGGGACGTCCTTTCGGGCGGTGCCGGCTATGTCGCTTCCAAACACGGCGTGGTCGGCCTGACGCGGGTTGCGGCGCTCGATGCCGCGCCCTACGGCATACGCGTCAATGCCATTTGCCCCGGCGTGATCGAGACGACGCTTGGCGTGCCGGCTTCCGGTGACGGCGAATTCAAGAGCAGCGTCCAGCATTTCGCCGACCGCATTCCATTGCGCCGCATCGGCCAGCCGGACGATGTCGCGGCCGCCGTGGCTTTCCTGGCCTCGGACGAGGCGAAGCACGTCACAGGCGTGGATTGGCTGATCGACGGCGGCCAGACCTTGCAGAGCTGGGCCAACGCCCCTGATGGCGGTGCGTTTCCGAAATTTCGCTAAAGTCTTTTCGGCGGCATTGCCTGGATGATCCGAACGGCAAGATCGAGATCGGCGAGCCCGCCCGAAAGCGGCGTGCGCGGCTTAACGCCGGCAAGAATGCAATCAGCGAAATGCAGCCATTCGCGGCGGAACGACGTATCCGGAACGCCAGGCAGAACGCGTTCGGATGCAGCCTCGCCTGTCGTTTCACGTAGCCGGACAGTCGCCGAGGCATTGCGGAAATAGGGGTTCTGGAATTCGATCCGCACCTCGTCGCGCTCGCCATGCACGTGGATCCACTCGTCCCACCATTCATACTGGGCAAGTGCCATGTCGAAGAGGCAAGGGACGCCGCCATAATCGAGCACGGCCAGCAGCTGGTTGGGACCGGTCTGCTGTGCATGCACGACGCAGTCCGGCGTGCCGAAAGCGCCGCGCATGACGGCAAGGTCGTGGCTGGCGAGGCTGAGCAGTACAAGATAGAGATCGCGATAGCCGGCATGGTCCACACCGAGCGCCGCCTCGATGCGCCGAGCGACCGTTTCGCGTCCCGCCGCCAACACATCGGCCGGCACGTCGGTGACCCTGGTCTGCGTGTAGAGTTGGCCATAACGGTCGAAGCGGCCCGCGAAATCGTGGACATGGATCGATTTCGGCCGGCCGATGGCGGCGATGCGCTCCAGCCCGATCTCATAGCCGGGATCATAGAATTTCATGTAGCCGACAAGGGCGACGAGGCCGCTCCGCTCGGCCTGCTCGACCAGCGGGCGCGCCTCCTCGGGCGTGAAGGCAAGCGGCTTCTCGACGATCAGGTGCTTGCCGGCGCGGATTGCATCGGCAACCATCTCGCCATGATCGTAGGTGCAGATCACGACCGCATCGACATTCGGATCGGCAAGCAGCGCGCGATGGTCCGTATATCTGGCAGTGACGCCATAATGTTCCGCGACCTTGTCGACCGTGCCGGGAGAGATGTCGCATAAGGCGGCGATGCGAAACGCCGGCAACTCCATGAGATAAGGCAAGTGCATCAGCTGGGCGATCTCGCCGCAGCCGATGACGCCGACGCCAATAACGCGATCCTGCATGTCAACCCTTCACGGCGCCGGCCGTCAGGCCGGCGATGAACTGCCGTTGCATGGCGACGAAGACGACGATCACCGGCAGTGTCGTGATCGTCAACGCGGCGAAATAGAGCGTCCAGAGCGAGTCGTATTGCTGGAAGAAGCTGACCAGCCCAAGCGGGATGGTCTGCACCAAAGGGTCGCGCAACAGCAGGAAGGCCAGGAAGAAATCGTTCCAGATCTCGATGAAGCCGAAGATGAGGATCAGCGCCACGCCCGGCCGCACCAGGGGCAGCATGATGTGGATCAGGATCTCGAGCCGGCTGGCGCCATCGATGCGCGCGGCATCTTCGAGGTCGGCCGGCAACGTGATGAAGAAGCTGCGCAGAATGAAGACCGAAAGCGGCAGCGAGGTCGCGGCATAGATGAAGGCAATGCCGAGCCGGCTGTTTATCAGGCCGAGATCGCGCGCCACCAGGAACAGCGGAATGGCCATCACCTGCGGCGGCACCAGCATGGCCGCAACCGCGACTGCGACCACAAGACCGCGTCCGGGGAAACGAAGACGCGCCACCGCATAGGCGCACGGCGTCGCGACGGCCACCAGGATGATCAATGCCGAGCCGGTGACGAAGATGCTGTTGACGATGCGCGATCCCATGCCGGCGATCCGCCAGGCATCGGCATAGTTCTGCAGCACCAGGCTCGATGGCGGACCCCAGACATTGCTGAGCATTTCCTGCTTGGTCTTGAGCGAACCGAACAGCACCCAAAGCAGCGGATAAAGGGTCTCGAAGAGCACGAGAATGAGCGCGGCATAGATGCCGCCAAGTTCGAGGATGCCGCGCATGCCGAGGCGCTGCATGAGCCCGCGACGGCGAGAGCCGGCGGCGCCATCGTTCAGCGAAAGGTTGGCGGCTCTCATCAGACGTCGAGCCTTTGCCGCCGCATCAGGGCCAGCAGGCCGACGCTGGCCAGCCCGACGATCATGAAGAGAACATAGCCGATCGCAGCGGCGTAGCTCATGGCGCCGTCCTGGAAGGCCTTGCTCATCATGTAGGTGAGCACCACTTCGGTGGCGTGGTTCGGGCCGCCCTTGGTCAAGACATAGACGATGTCGAAATTGCGCACGAAGGCGCCGGAAAGGCCGAGGATGGTGTTGATGAAGATGATCGGCATCATCATCGGAACGGTGACGTGCCGGAAGCGCTGCAAGGGGCCGGCGCCGTCCATCTTCGCCGATTCATAAAGCTCCGAGGGGATCGTCTGCAGCCCGGCCAGATAGATGACGGCATGGAAGCCGAGCCATTTCCAAACATCGACGACGATGATCGAGTAGAGCGCGATGTCGGCGTCGCCGAGCCATGATCGTTTCAGCCCGGCGAGGCCGATGAGATCGAGCCCGCTGTTGAGCAGGCCGAAGACGGGATTGTAGATCCAGGACCAGAGCAGGCCGACGGCGACGAAGGACATCGTCACCGGGACGAAGGCGGCGGCGCGAAAGAAGGCGCGGCCAAGCAGCGCCCGGTTCAGAAGCAGCGCCAGCCCGAGGCCGAGCGCGTTTTTCAGGACCACGACGGCAACGACGAAAATCAAATTGTTGCGCAGCGCGCCGAGGAAGGTGCGATCATGCGCCAGCCGCATGTAGTTGGAAAAGCCCGCCCATGTCGGGTCGGAAAACCCGTCCCAATTGTGCAGGCTGAGCCAGAAGCCGTTGACGAACGGCCAGAGGTAGAAAAGACCGAAGAGGATCGCGGCGGGCAGGATCATGACGAAGGCCGTAGCCCCGTCCCCGGCGTCGAAGCGCCAGGTGCCGGATCGGCTCGAAACAGGAGCCGCCTCTTGCGGTCGCGTGCTCATGTGGCCTTCGCGCCTTGCGGGGTCAGCACCAGCCCGAGCGTGTCCCTGATATAGGCGATGCTCTCGAGCGTGCTTTGCTCTGCTGTCTTCTTGGACGCATCCAGCTCGATGATGGCGAGGCCATCGTAGTTTGCCTCCAGCAGGGCGTCGGCGATGCCGGCAAGATCGACGACCCCGGCGCCGAGCTCGCAAAAGGCGCCATAGCGGTCATAGCCCTTCAGCGCCGGATCGACCCTGGTGTCCTTGAAATGCATATAGCGCACGGCCGAAATGTAGGTCTTGACCGCGTCGACCGGATCGGAATTGGTGTGGGCGAGATGCGCCGGATCGATGCACAGGCCGGCGAGGTTGGTATCCAATTCATCCATCATGCGATCGAGCTGGTCGCGGCGCTCGATGAAGGTGTCGAGGTGCGGGTGATAGACCGTCTCGATGCCAAGGTCCTTCGTCCGCCTGCCGATATCCTCGAGCGCCCGGCAGAAGGCGCGGTAGTCGTCGGCCGTGTGCGCCCCGGCAGCGGCTTCCGAGGGACCGCCGCCGAGAACCAGCACCGGTGAGCCAAAGCCCTTCAACATCCTGGTCAGCCCGACGAGCACGTCACGTTCATAAGGCCAGGCGACGGGGTTGGTGAAGATCGCATTGACGTAGAAGGAGGAGAGCTTGATACCATATTCGCTCTGGCCTTCCGACAGCAGCGCATAGCGCCGCAAGATGTCGGTGTCGGTGGTCACCCCCATCGGCGCCTGATTGCCGAGCTGCATGTATTTGCGGGCGTACTGGTCCGACAGGCTGGTGAAGGCGAGGATCTCGAACCAGCCGAAGCCCTGGTCGGCGAGAAACTTGATGGCTGGCCTGAGCGGAAGGCCGGTCAGGTCCCAGCTGTTCAGATGATAACCGATCGAGAAGCGCTGCCGTTCGGCGCGATGTGTCGTCATGTGTTCTCTCCGATGGGCGAGGCTGCCCGAAGCAGGCAGCCTCTGTTTTTCTTGCCTAGCGCATCAGCCCGGCTGGATGCGCGCTCGCTTGCGGGCGCTCACTTGCAAGGGCTCATTTGGGCGGCCAACTGCCCTGGGCCTTGAGGTCGTCGAAGATGGTCTGGATCGATGCGGCGGCGTCTTCGGGCGTCGTGGTGCCGCCGACGATGCCGGCGATTGCCGAAGCCGTGGCGCTCGCGACCTCCGATGGCCAGATCCAGTCGAGGAACTTGATCGTGTTCGGGAAGGCCTGCTTGCGCAGTTCGACGGCATAGGCATCGTCGACCTGCGGCACGCCCTTGATCGAGGCCGCGATCGGCTGTTCCGGTGCGAGGTAGAGCGTCGCGACTTCAGGCCGTGTCAGATATTCGATGAATTTGACCGCGGCATCGAGCTTCTCGGGCGGGATCGAGGAGGCGACGCACATGCCGTTGTCGGCACCGCCGCCATGGCCAGGCGCGCCCGGCGTCCCGTCCATTTTCGGAAAGGCGAAGACGCCCCATTTGAAGTCCTTGACGCTCGACTGGAGCGACGGGATTTCCCAGGTGCCGCCATAATACATGGCGCTCTTGCCGGCGGCGAAGGCCGCACGCATGCCGTCCTGGTCGACGGAAAGCGAATCCTTGGAAAGGATGCCATCATCGACCCATTGCTTGATCAGCTTGAACCCCTCGACATCGGGCGCGTCGGTGAACTTCGCCGTGCCCTCGAGGTTCTTCTGCGTCTTGCCGACCGGGTCGCCCGATGCCTGCGAAAAGGTCTCGAAGTACCACATCGGCCACATCACGGTGTTCGAGCCCTGATGCAGCAGAGGGATCACGCCCGCGGTCTTGAACTTCGGCACGGCTGCCTTCAGGTCGTCATAGGTTGGCGGGACAGGAATGGCGAGCTTCTGAAAGAGATCGACATTGTAGAAGATCGTCGATGTCGACAGCGTCGAGATCGGCACGCCATAGACTTGCCCGTTGACCGTGAAGGCGCCAAGTGCAGCGGCGTCGATCCTGTCCTGGAACGACTTGATCTTGTCGGTAATCGGCATCACCAGTTTGCGCCTGACATAGGCACCATTGGTGTAGAAGGCCGGGCAGGCGATCAGATCCATTTCCTGATTTGCAAGTTTTGCGGTCATCACGCGCTGAATGGAATCGGTTTGTGGCCCCTGGGCATCCCACTCGATCGCGGCGACGTCGGGGTTGGCCTTGAGGAAGCCGTCGATAACCTGCTGCTGGATTTTCTTCTGCTCGTCCGGCGGCTGACGCGGCGCGAGTTCGTCGAGCGCCGAGCCGCCGAAAATCTTGAGCGTGATCCCTTCGGCGTGGCCGATGCCGGGCACTGTAATCAGGCCGAGGCCTAGCAGTGCGGCGGCAAGGATGGGAGCGGCGGGACGTTGTTTCGGACGATGGGTCACTCTCTGCTGAAGGGGCATCTGGCTCTCCTTTACGCCAATGCCGAGGGGCAACCTCGGGACCAATATCGTTGATGGTCATATGATCTTGGTCGCCTGTTGATGTTTTTGTCAATCGGCAAGAATGCCTATTATTTCATCGATCGCACCGCCCCCTTTCGTGTTCGGCGTGGCCCGTGCGGTGTTCGATTTGCTTGAGCATTGATCTGCAAGAATTCGGCAAACCAATTGTCGGATGCCGGCCGCTCCCGCTAAAGGCCAAGCCCCATTCGCGATCTACTTCACGCCGATGCCGGCGGTCAGGCCGCCATCGATCTTGTAATCCGCGCCAGTGCAGAAGCCGGCCTTCGACGAACACAGGAAAGCGATAAGTTCGGCCACCTCCTCCGGCTCGCCGATGCGCCCGATGGGGTGCGCTTCGCCGAAGTGCTTGTAGGCGGCCTCGACATCGGCGTCCGTGCCGTTCTCGCCGCGGGCGGCCTTCTCCAGGATCGGAGTGCGGATCGAGCCGGGGCTGACGGAATTGACGCGGATGCCGGAGCGCGCATGGTCGAGGGCCAGGGCACGCGTCAGCGTGTGGATGGCGCCCTTGGTGGTGGCATAGGCGGCGACGTTTTGCTGGCAGGCAAAGCCCTGCACCGAAGCGACGTTGACGATGGCGCCGCCGCCCCTGCGGACCATTTCCGGGATGCCGAAATGCGCGGTCAGATAGATCGACCCGACATTGACCGACATCGCCTTGTTCCAGGTCTCGAAATCGGTGCTGACGGCGGTTCCGTACGGATGCACCGCCGCCGAATTGACGACGATATCGAGGCCGCCGAACCGCTCCACGCCGGCCGCGACCGCGTCGCGAACCTGATCGGGCACGGAGACGTCGGCGCCTATCACCAGCGCCCCGGCTCCGGAGCTTTCCAGTTCCGCTTTCAACGCAGCGTTGGCCGCGCGGTCGATGCCGCAGGCGATGATCGCGGCGCCCCCTGCAGCGAGGCGTCTGGCGGTTGCGAGGCCAATCCCGGTCGTCCCCGTCACCAAGGCAACCTTGCCGTCGAAATCCTTCATTGGGAAAACTCCTTCATTCGCTGTCCGAAACCGGTTCCGAGTTTGACACCCATTGTGGTCCAACAATAGGTTGCCATCCTCTCGCAGAAGGAAGCGGCAATGGAACAGTGCTGGCGCTGGTATGGACCAAACGACCCGGTAACGCTCGATCATGTCAGGCAGGCCGGTGCGACCGGCGTGGTGAGCGCCTTGCACGATATCTATGACGGGCGCACCTGGCCGCTCGAGAGCATTCTGGAGCGCAAGCGTGTCATCGAGGCTGCCGGCCTGACATGGTCGGTGGTCGAGAGCATTCCGGTCCACAACTCCTTCAAGATCGGCGCGCCGGAACGCGAGCGCTACGCCGGCTACTATCGCGACTCAATCCGCGCGCTCGCCAAGGCCGGCATTGCGACGGTCTGCTACAATTTCATGCCGGTGGTCGACTGGACCCGCACGGATCTCGCCTATCGGCTGCCGACGACGGGCTATGCGCTGCGTTTCGACGCCATCGATTTCGCAGCCTACGACCTGTTCGTGCTGAAGCGCGTCAATGCCGAAGCCGGCTATACCGCTGCCCGTATCGCCGAAGCGGAAGCGCGGCTGAAGGAATTGAGCAGCGAAGCGATCGACAGGATCGAACGCAACCTGATCGCCGGCCTGCCGGCGACCGAGCGCAGCTATGACAGGGACAGTTTTCGCGAGGCCCTGGCGGACTACGATGCGATCGGACCAAAGGAGCTGCGCCAAAACCTTGCCTGGTTCCTGCGCGAGATCATTCCGGTGGCCGAAGAGGAGGGGGTGCGCATGTGCATCCATCCCGACGACCCGCCCTTCTCGCTCTATGGCTTGCCACGCATCGTTTCGACAGCCGAGGATGCGCGTTTCATCCTTAACGCCGTCGACAGCCCCGCCAACGGCCTGACGTTCTGCACCGGCTCTTATGGCACGCGCGCCGACAATGACATCGTCGCCATGGTCAAGGAATTCGCGGACCGCATCCACTTTGTCCACCTCCGCAACATCACCATCGAGGATGACGGCTCGTTCTACGAAGCCGAGCATCTCGAAGGCGGCACCGACATGGCGCATGTTATCCTCGCTCTGATGCAGGAAGAGGCGCGCCGTCGCGGGGAAGGCCGTGCCGACTGGCGCATTCCGATGCGACCAGACCATGGCCATCTGCTTGCCGACGACATCGGCAAGACCAGGATCAACCCCGGCTATTCGCTGATCGGCCGGCTGAAGGGCCTCGCCGAGCTGCGCGGCATCATGCGCGCCATCGAGCGGTTCGAGCTGGCTTGAAGCCGTCTTGCCGGTCGGCTGGCGGGATTTACAGACGATCACGCGCGATTGCGCTTCCGCTGCGACTTATACGCTGTCGCACTGGAAAGTGCGGTCCACGAGAGGCATGGCGGGTAAAGCACTTGTCGGGAAATTATTTGCCGACAGGTCATAATATGCAGCGCTGACGTTCTTCCATCCGGCCCGGATTGGACTTCCTGTTGCTTTGATCGGCACGCCTTGCGTGTCACTTTGAGATGCATTCATGCTCGAAGCTCTTGCCGGTGGTCGCTTCTACTTCTCCTAAGCCAGGGCAGAGAAAAGAAGGAAGCTGACCATGCCCAGAATTGTGCCGGTGCTTGACCTGAGCCGCCTCGAACAAGGTGCGTCCGAGTATCGTACCTTTCTCCTGGACCTGCGTACGGCAGCCCGGGACGTTGGCTTCTTCTATCTCAGCGGCCACGGAATTTCCGCCCCGGAGATCGACGACGTGCTCGATGCCTCGCGACGGTTCTTCGCGTTGCCGGAGGCCGACAAGCTGGCCATCGAAATGGTCAAATCCCAGCAGTTTCGCGGCTACACCCGCGCCGGCGGCGAACTGACCAAGGGCGCGGCCGACTGGCGTGAGCAACTCGACATCGGCGTCGAGCGCCAGCCCATAGCGCAGGAACCTGGAATTGCACCGTGGACACGGCTGCAGGGGCCGAACCAGTGGCCGTCTGCACTGCCGGAGCTCAAGCCGGCACTGCTTGCATGGCAGGCCAAGGCGACCGCGGTGGCCATTCGGCTGCTGAAAGCCTTCGCACTATCGCTCGATCAGCCCGAGGACGCCTTCGACGCGATCTATCGGGACTCGCCCAACCATCGCATGAAGATCGTCCGTTATCCCGGCCGTGACGCGACCGAAGGCGACCAGGGCGTCGGCGCGCACAAGGATGGCGGTTTCCTCACCCTGCTGCTGCAGGACGACAACAAGGGCCTGCAGGTCGAATATGACGGAAGCTGGGTGAATGTGGATCCGCTCCCTGGAACGCTGGTCGTCAACATTGGCGAACTGCTCGAACTGGCATCGAATGGGTATTTGCGTGCCACCGTTCACCGCGTCGTGACGCCGCCTGCCGGCGTCGAGCGGATCTCCGTTCCCTTCTTCTTCAGTGCGCGGCTGGACGCGACCATACCGCTTCTGACCCTGCCCGAGGAATTGGCGGCCGAAGCGCGCGGGCCGGCAAGCGATCCGGACAATCCGTTGTTCCGCGATGTCGGCACCAATGTGCTCAAAAGCCGACTGCGTTCACATCCCGACGTGGCGCGCCGCCACTATGCCGATCTTCTCCAGGCCGGAGCGGCGGGCTCGTGAGCTCAGCTCTGCACGAATTTTCGCCGTTTCATATGTTTTTTGGAATGCCATTCGTCGCCAAGGCTTCGAGATAGGCGCAAAAAGGTAAAATCGTTTAGCGGTTTCCTCCCATTCCGCTGGACGGTGTTCCCCTCTGAAGGTTCAAACCTTCTTTTGGCCGGGCCGCATTCGAGCCCGGCCATTTTTTGTCCTGGTCCCGGACAGCGCAAAACCTATGCTGCAAAAGGCCGGCGTGGAGGAACAGGATATCTTCCCGAGTTGCGCGGACCGTCCGATCCTGAGTTTAGGATTCGAGCGCTAGTGCTCGACTGTATCGATCGGTCGAAACGACTTTCATGACACAAAAACAATTGCACCTCGGCGCCTTCATGCGCCCCGTCAGCCTGCATACCGGCGCCTGGCGCTATCCGGGCGCCTATGCCGACGCCAATTTCAATTTCGCGCATCTGAAGCGCTTCGCCCAGACCTTGGAGGCGGCGAAGTTCGACGCCTTCTTCATGGCCGACCATCTGGCCGTTCTCAACATGCCGATCGAGGCGCTGCGGCGCAGCCACACGGTCACCTCGTTCGAGCCGTTCACGCTTTTGTCGGCGCTCGCCGCCGTCACCGACCATATCGGGCTGGTCGCCACCGCATCGACGACGTTCGACGCGCCCTATCATGTTGCCCGCCGCTTCGCCTCGCTCGACCATATCAGCGGCGGACGCGCCGGCTGGAACATCGTCACCACGTCCAATCCGGATGCGGCGCTCAATTTCGGCCTCGACGAGCATGTCGAGCATGACGAGCGCTACCGGCGGGCCCGGGAATTCTACGATGTCGTCACCGGCCTGTGGGACAGCTTTGCCGACGATGCCTTCATCCGCGACGCCGAAAGCGGGTTCTATTTCGACCCGGCCAGGCTGCATGTGCTCGACCACAAGGGTGAGCATCTCTCGGTGCGCGGCCCACTCAACATCGCGCGGCCAATCCAGGGCTGGCCGGTCATCGTGCAGGCCGGCGCCTCGGAGGCAGGACGCCAACTGGCGGCGGAGACAGCGGAGGTCATTTTCGCCGCCCATGCCGATCTCGCGGCGGGGCAGCGCTTCTTCGCCGACGTCAAAGGCCGTGCGGAAAGGCTTGGCCGGTCGCGTGACGACATCAAGATCCTGCCCGGCGCCTTTGTCGTTGTCGGCGACAGCATCGAGGACGCGCAGGCCAGGCGGGCGAAGCTCGACAGTCTCGTCTACTACGAGAGCGGCATCGCCTCGCTGTCGATCGCCATCGGACATGACGCGTCCGGTTTTGATCCCGACGCGCCCTTGCCCGAAATCCCCGAGACCAATGCCTCGAAGAGTGGCCGCGAGCGCGTCATCGAACTGGCACGCGAGGAGAACCTGACCGTCAGGCAGCTTGCGCAAAGGCTGGGCGGCTATTCCGGCCTTGCTTTTGTCGGCACGCCTGAAACAATCGCCGACGAGATGGAGGAATGGCTGATCGGCGAGGGTTCCGACGGGTTCAACATCATGTTTCCATACCTGCCCGCCGGGCTCGATGATTTTGCCGAGAAGGTGGTGCCGGAATTGCAACGGCGAGGGATCTTCAGGCGGCAATATGAAGGGTCGACACTGCGCGAGAATCTCGGCCTGAAGCGTCCGCCCAACCGGTTTTTCGAGTAGAGCCTTCTTCGCAGGGAGATTTTCGATGTCGATCCAGTCCAACACCCGCATCGTGCTCGCGGCGCGGCCACAAGGCCGGCCAAAGCCGGATGATTTCCGCATCGAGACGGTTGATGTCGTCCAGCCGGGAGAGGGCGAACTGCTGCTGCAGATCCTCTATCTGTCGCTCGATCCCTATATGCGCGGGCGCATGAACGCTACGAAATCCTATGCCAGGCCCGTCGATGTCGACGGCGTGATGGAAGGCGGTACCGTTGCGCGCGTCGTGATCTCTCGCCACCCGGAATTTACCGAAGGGGATATCGTGTTGTCCCATTCCGGCTGGCAGAGTTTTGCCTTGTCCGACGGTGTCGGGCTGCGCAAGCTGGATCCCGCTGCGGCACCCATCACTACGGCGCTTGGCGTGCTCGGCATGCCGGGCTTCACGGCCTATGCCGGTCTGCTCACCATCGGGCAGCCGAAGCCTGGCGAGACGGTCGTCGTGGCGGCCGCCAGCGGCGCGGTCGGGTCGGCCGTTGGCCAGATCGCGCGCATCAAGGGCGCGCGTGCCGTCGGCATTGCCGGCGGTGCCGACAAGTGCGCCTTCGTGCGAGACGAACTCGGCTTCGATGCGGTCGTCGATCACCGTGCCGATGATTTTGCCGAGCAGTTGAAGGCAGCCTGCCCCGGTGGCATCGACATCTATTTCGAGAATGTCGGTGGTCCTGTCTGGGACGCGGTGTTTCCGCTGCTGAACGAATTTGCGCGTGTGCCGGTCTGCGGGCTGATGGCGCAGTACAACGTCATCGCGGATGCCGGCGTCGACCGGTTGCCGGTATTGATGCAGCAAGTGCTGCACCGCAGCCTGACGATCAGGGGGTTTATCCAGCGTGAATTTGTCGACCAGCGCCCGGCCTTCTATCGTGAGATGGCCGAATGGATATCGTCCGGCCGCGTCCGCTACAGGGAAGATATCGTCGATGGCATCGAAAATGCACCACAGGCCTTTCTCGGCCTTCTCGATGGCAAGAATTTCGGCAAGCTGATCGTGCGTATCGCGGAATAAATGCCGCGCAACGATCAGGCGGGGCTGCTTGGGTAATTTCTGCCGCAGCCGTGGCCGCGGGGCGTGATTGCCAGCAGCCGCCGATCAGCCGGTTGCCCCGGCTGCCGATGACGCTGAGCGGCGAGAAACGCAACTTGCCGATCTGGGCGATGGTCGCGGCGTCGCGCTCGCGCAGGCTTGGATTGCTCACGGCACGGTTTCTGTCTCGAGTGCCGGCAGTGCCGCCGCCAGCCGGTCCGCCCATTCCTCGATGCCGGACCGTGTCGACAAAAGATCCTGCCGGATCTCGACGAGGACGGCGGCGATGCCGCGATCGTCGCCATGAATGGGCACGGCGTAGTCGGCGTCGCGGCTGATCACATAGGGCACGTTGGCCGCGACATTGAGCGCCGCATCGGTGCGCAGGCCCGAAAGGATCGCTTCGGCGAGACCTCTTGCTTGGTCATGCAGCACGCCGGCATGCCAGGGCCTGCTGACGCCGAGGAAGACCGGCGTGAAAGAATGGATCGTCACGATCCGCGTCTGCCGGCCTGCTTGTGCCCGGCGGTCGAGATAAGCGGTCACCCGGTCATGGAACGGCGAAAAGATGATCTCGGCGCGCCGGGTCCGCTCCGCCGCATCGATGCCGACATTCCCGGGAATGTCGGTGTCTTCCGACAGTACCGGAATGCTGCCTGGCGTGCCCAGTGGCCGGTTGAGGTCGATCAGCAGCCGCGAATAGCCGCTGAGGAAGGCCGGAGCATCGAGCTTCGACGACAGCAGGCGGGTCACTTCGGCGGCGCCGATATCCCAGGCGATGTGGCGCTGCAGATGGTGGGCATCGAGGCCAAGCTGTCGATACTCGACCGGCATGTGGTTGGACGCATGCTCGCACAACAGCACGATATCGGAACGGCCGTGCTCGTTGAGGGCCTCGACGGCCTCGGGCCAATCTTTTTTTGTCACTGCGGTCATCAATAGAGCGTCCGGTAGAGATCGCAGATGGAGGCCGGATCGAGACCGGCAAGACGCTCGGCTTCATGTCGCTTGAGGCCGACGAAGGTTTCGATGAAGACGGGCGCGAACCATCCCGTCACGGTGCCGTCGGCCAGCAGCGCGTCCAGTGCCGCGGGCAGGGTTTCGGGCAGGCGCACCAGACCGAGACTTGCCCGCTCCGCCTCGCTCATCAGTGTCGGGTCGCCGGTGACCAAAGGTGGCGACGGCAGGCCCGCCTTCAGCCCTTCCAGCCCGGCGCGGATGATCGCCGCCAGCGACAGATAGGGATTGCCGGTGGCGTCGGCGGCCCGGTATTCGATGTTGTATTGCCGCGCCGGATCCCGTCCGCCGATCGTCACCGTCGGGCAGATGCGCAGCGACGCCTCGCGGTCGCGGTCGGCAAGCCAGGTGTAGGAAGAACTCCAGCTGTGCGGCTTCAGCCGGTAGAAGGACGACACGCTCGACGCCGTCATGGCGGTCATCCCAGGCAGATGGCGCAGCACGCCGGCACAGAAGGCGCCCGCTTTGGCGGAAAGGCCGCCCGCCAGTGCCGGATCGTAAGTCATCGGCTTGCCGGCCTCGTCGACGAAGCTGAAATGGATGTGGACGCCGTTGCCAACGGCGGTTGGCGCTGTCTTGGGGGCGAAGCTAGCACGCCAGCCGGCATTGCGCGCCAACTCGCGCGTGATTTCGCGGATGGCGACGGCGCGGTCGGCCGCCGTCAGCGCGTCCGCCGGCTCGTGCGTCACCTCGAACTGCTCGTCGCCGAATTCGGCGATGACCACCTCGGGTACGACGCCGGCTTCCTCGAGCGCCGCCATCAGATTGGGCGCGAAAGGGTCGGCGCGGCGCAGTGCGGCGAAAGACATTGAATGCGCCTGTGCGAAGCCGCCGTCGGCGACGTTGAATTCATGCTCGAAGGCGGCGATGACCGACAGGCCGGTTGCGGCTTTCAAATCGGCCAGCGCGTCTTTGAGCATCGTGCGGGTGCAGCCGAGCCATGAGCTGCCGTCGAGCTCGACGATGTCGCCGGCGACCATGTCGAATGGCGTTGCCGATCCGGTGCGTGTCGTGCGAAAGCGCGCCTCGAGATCGGGGATCAGCCGCAGGTCGCCCGACGAGCCCCAGGGGTTGGGATCGACGATCGAGTTGAACGGTGTCAGCGACAGATTGGCCTGCAGCCAACCGACGCCGGTCGTGGCGGTCTTCTGCAACTTGCTTTCGGCAACGAAACGGCCCCGCGTGACGGCGGAGAGATCCGTGGTGACGACGGCAACCAGAGGCTCGACAGTCGATGTCATGCCGGTTTTCCCAAAGCGTTGAAGCGGTCGACGACCGTGTCGGTGTCGGCCACCCAGCAGTAGCCGCCGAAGGCCTTGAGCGCGATGTCGTGGCGTTCCTGGGTGATGGTGGCGCAGGCATCCGATACGCAGGTGACAAGATAGCCGCGGTCGGCGCCGTCGCGCACCGCCATGTCGACGCATTGATCGGTCAGCACGCCGACCACGACGAGATAGCGGATGCCGAGGTTCTTGAGGAGATAGTCGACATTGGTCGAATTGAAGATGCCCGACGACGTCTTCGGCAGCATGATCTCGTCGCCAACCGGCGCCAGCGATGCCACCGGCAGTCCTTCGGGGAGACTGGGCGCAACATGGATCGGTGTCAGCTTGTGGTCGAGCGAGCGCTCACGGCCGTCTTCGGTCAGGCTCTGGATGATGGTGTGCAGCACCTCGACGCCATTGGCCCGCGCCGCCGCCAGCAGGCGCTCCTGGTTGGGGATCGTCTGCGAGGATGTCTGCCGGTAAAAATAATGATCGCGGCCACGTTCCGGATGTGACGGATCGGCGCCCGGCTCCAGCCAGATGCGCTGCATGTCGACGAGCAGCAGTGCCGTTTCGCCGGCACGGAAGGCTTCGTCTCGTTTGGGTAGGGCCTGGGTCATGCTTTGTCGTCCTGCTTTGCTGATTTGGGTCCCGGTGTCTTGCGGGGGCCGGGTGTCTTGCGCGCACCGTTCTCTTGCGGTTCGCTGTCGAGCGTCACGGCATTGGCATGCCGCACCTTTTCGAGTCGTTCGATGCGGGCGCGGGCCTCGTCGCCCAGCGTCGAAACGATATGGGCGACCAACGCTTCCATCTGTGCGATCGCCGGCGCCAGCGTGTCGTAAGGTGAGGCGACTTCGAGCGGGCTGACGATGGTGACTTCGGCGAGATCTGATATCGGCGACAGCCATTGGTCGGTGAACAGGAGGATGCGCACATCGAGCGCCGCCGCCTGTTTTGCATAGGCCATCACATCGAGTTGGTAGCGGCGGTAGTCGAAGACGACGAGCACGTCGCGCCGGCCGAGGTCGGCCAGCGTGTCGAAGATCTGCGGAGAGAGCACGCCGAGATCGCGAACCCCGGAGCGGAACTGCACGAGATAGCCGGCCAGCATGCCGGCGATGTGGCGGCTGAACCGGCCGCCAACCATCACGATCTCGCCCTTGGCCTCCATCAGCAAGCGGGCCGCCCGCTCGTAAGTCTGGACGGGTGTCGCGGCGGTGGCTTTCTGCAAGGCCGTGGTGACGCTATCGAGATAGGCCAGCACGGCGCTGTCGTTGGAACCGCTCTGCCGCTTGGCCTCCATCATCAGCAGCGGCGAGTGCAGTCTTGCCTCGACTTCGGCCAGAAGCCTCGCCTGGAAATCCGGAAACCCTTCATAGCCGAGCTTCATCACCAGCCGCACCACGGTTGGATCGCTGACGCCAGCGCGCCGGGCGAGCGATGAGGCGGTACCGAGGCCGGAGGTCGGATAGTCCGTCAACAGCAGTCGGACGATCTTCTCCTCCGACGGCGTCAGCGCAAGATCCCCGCGCATCAGAACATCGCGTATCGCCATGGGCCTCCCCGGAATCCGTGTTCTCTTGTTTTGTCGAGTTTATTACAGAGATTTAAATCTCGGTCAACAATGAAGAGATGTTGACATTGCGCGATCGCTGGCCCTACCTTGTCGAAAAGCAGCCAAGAGACTGTGGGGAACAGCCATGCGAAATGGAAGCGACGTCATCGTCGTCGGTGCCGGTATTGTCGGATCGAGCGCGGCCTATGATCTGGCCAAAGCCGGTGTGAAGGTCACGCTGGTCGAGAAGACCCATCCCGCCGGCGGCCCGTCGGGCAAATCGTCGGCGCTGCTGCACGCCTTCTACCTGATGCCGGAACTGTCGCAGCTATCCATCCGTGGCCGAGAGATCCTGGTGTCGCTGCCCGAAGTCGCGGGCGAAGGATCCTTTGTCACCGAAATCGGCATGATGTGGGTCTGCGGCAACGACAACAAGGCGAGCTGGACGTCGGCAGCCGAACGCATCCGCGCCGAGGGCGCGCGCATCGAGATATTGTCGCCGCAGGCCTTTGCCGATGCCGCACCGGGCTTTGCCCTGGACAATGTCGCGCTGGCGTTGTGGGAACCCGAGTATGGCTATGCCGATGCCTTCGGCGCCACCAATGCTATTGCCCGTGCCGCCCGCGCCAGTGGTGCCAGGATCATGCAGAACACGTTGGTCGAGAGCCTCCAGCGGCAGGGCGACCGCATCACGGGCGTCATCTTGACCGATGGAACGATGCTGGAGGCCGATACGGTCGTCCTGGCCGCCGGGCCGTGGACGCGCCGGCTGCTGGCGACAGTGGGCCTCGATCTGCCGCTGCATGTCGAGCGCCATCCGATGGCCGTACTCGACGCTGCCGGCAAGGCAAGGCAGGTCATGCCGTTCGCCTGGTGCGACGACATTTCCTGCAACTATGCGCGGCCAGACAATGACGGCGTCATCCTCGCCGGGACCTGGGCCGGCGGCGGCACCGGCCTGCGCCACGAACATGCGGGCCGTCCACGCTTCGTCGAAAATCCCGATGATTACATGGAAGGTGTCGAGGAGCAGGAATCGGTCGAGATCCTGGAGACCTTCGCCAGCCGCGTGCCGGCCATGGCCGAGCTTGGCATCCGGCCGGGCTATGCTGGTCTCTACGACATGAGCCCCGACGATCTGCCGGTCATCGGCGCCATGCCTGATGTCGAAGGGCTGGTCGTTTCGGCGGGGTCTTCCGGCCACGGCTTCAAGACCGGGCCGGCAGTCGGCGAGGCGGTGGCCAGGCTGGTCACCCAAGGCGCGCAACCGATCCTGGCCCCGTTTTCACCCGATCGCTTCAGGGCCGCGTGATGGCGTCGGTGACGACGAGCGAGAGCAAGAGTTCCGGCTTCATGCCCGCCGCGTTCCGCAACGCCACGGCCGATGCCCTGTGCATGGTCGCGGTGCTGTTGCTGGTGGCGCTTGCCGCCTTCATCTTCGGCGGCGCCGCCATGCAACGCGTCGTCACCTATGCCGCGATCATGCTGACGGCGGTGCTCGGCCTGCAGATATTCTCCGGCAACAGCGGCATCGTCTCGTTCGGCCAGGCGGCCTTTGTCGGCCTCGGCGCCTATGCGACAGGCATCCTCACCATGCCGACGGCACTGCAGCGAACGGCGCTGCGCGACCTGCCGCAATTCCTCGCCGGCCATCAACTCTCCTTCGTCGCAGCGCTGGCCATCGTCCTGGCTCTGGCGGTCGTCGTCGGCCTGCTGACCGGTGCGCCGCTGCTAAGGCTTTCCGGATCGAGCGCCTCGATCGCCACGCTGGCCATGCTGATCATCGTCTACACGCTGCTGGTCGCCGGGCGCGAGATCACCCGCGGCAGCCAGCCTTTCTACGGCGTGCCGCGTGAGGTCGGGCTGTGGACCGCTGCCGCAGTCGCTTCGGTGGCGCTGGTGGCGGCGAGGCTGTTTCGCGAAACCTCTTTCGGCCTTGCCAGCCGAGCCGCCGCCAATGACGAGCGTGGTGCGGCCGCCGTCGGCGTCGACCAACGCACGGCGCGTCTGGCCGCCTGGGTGGCGGGTGTCGTCGCCGCCATGGCTGCCGGCGCCATGATGGCGCAGTTTCTGGGTGCGTTCTCGCCACGCGATTTCTATTTCGACCTGGGCTTCACCATGCTTGCCATGCTGATCGTCGGCGGCATGACCTCGTCGCTCGGCGCTTTCGCCGGCGTCATCGTCACCATCGTTTTGGTCGAAGTGGTGCGCCGCTTCGAAGGCGGCGGCGAAGTGCTCGGCCTGCATCTGCCTGTCCTGTTCGGCTTGACCCAGGGCGTGCTTGCCATCGCCATGATCCTGGTCATCTGGCGACGCCCGACCGGCCTGTTCGGCGAGCGTGAACTGAACCTGCTGCGCCGGCCCGGACGCCAGGCCGTGACGGCTTCGGCGGCACCTCCGCAGCGTGTCGAGAGTGACCGGCTCTCCGCCGAGCGTCTGTCGCGCCGCTATGCCGGCGTCGTCGCCGTCGACGACGTCAGCCTGAACTTCGAGACCGACAGCATCACCGGCATCATCGGCCCCAATGGCGCCGGCAAGACGACGCTGCTCAACATGCTGGCCGGTGATGTCAAGCCAAGTGCCGGTACTGTGTCGGTGGGTGGCGCGGTGCGGCAGGCTTCTGCCTTCCGCTTCGCGCGCTCCGGCGTTGCCCGCACCTTCCAGAACATCCGCGTCTTCCCGCACATGACGGTGCTGGAAAACGTCGTCGTCGCCGCACGCCAGGTAGAGCCTGATCTCGTCCATGCCGAGGCGGCGGCAATGGGTGAACTTGCGCGCATGGGGCTGGAGAGATTTGCCGATCAGCCGGCCGCCAGGCTTGCCTATGGCCAGCGACGCCGGTTGGAAGTGGCACGTGCGCTGGCGTTGAAGCCGCGCTTCCTGCTGCTCGACGAGCCAGCCGCCGGAATGAACGCCGTCGAGACCGCCGAACTGGTTTCCATCCTCTCGACAGTCCGCATCGAGCGCCGCATCGGCGTCGTCCTGATCGAGCACGACATGCGGCTGGTGATGAACCTGTGCGAACGCATTGTCGTCATCGATCATGGCCGCGTCATCGCCGACGGTACGCCGGGCGACGTTCAGAAGAACCCCGCCGTGATCGCAGCCTATCTCGGCAGCCGCATGGCGCGCGCCAAGACCGCAACGCCTGAAAACCAGACCGCATAGACCGCAACGACCAACGACAAAAATCCAGAAGGAGAACCGACATGCCAAGCCTCTATCGCCTCCATCGCGCCGCCTTCTGCGCTGCCGTGTTCGGCATCGCCACCATTTCGACGGCCAGCGCCGAGGAGATCATCATCGGTGCCGCGACCGCGCAGACAGGCGGTCTTGCCCCTTACGACCAGCCGGCACTTGCCGGCCTGCGCATGTCGCTCGACGAACTCAACGCCAAGGGCGGGTTCGGCGGCAAATACACCGTCAAGCTGCTGATCAAGGACACCCGCTCCGACACCGCGCAGACCGCCACGGTCGCGCAGGAGCTGATCGATGCCGGCGCCAAGATCATGATCACGCCGTGCGATGCCGATCCCTCGATTTCCGCCGGCCAGCTGACCCAGCCTCTCGGCATTCCGACCCTGACGCTGTGCGGCTCCGCCCCGGTGCTCACCGGCGCGGTCGGCGATGTCATGTTCGGCACCTATCCCGCCGACAATGTACAGGCGACGGCGGTTGCCGACTTCGCCCTCTCCGAAGGCAAGAAGAAGGTGTTCCTGCTGACCTCGCCGGACTCCACCTACACCGCCAATCTGCCGGAATATTTCGGCAAGGTGTTCGAGAAGAAGGGCGGCACCATTGTCGGCCGCGGCACTTTCAGCATGGGCCAGCCCGACTTTTCCGCCGAGATCACCAACATCAAGGGCTTGGCCGATAAGCCCGACCTGATCATGACGGCGGCCTATGAGCCCGATTTCCCAGCCTTCATCCAGCAATTGCGCGGCGCCGGCGTCACCATCCCGGTCTATGGAGCCGATGCCATCGGTACGCCGACCATCAAGGCGCTCGGCAAATTGGTCGACGGCGTCGTCTACACCGCGGCCGGCTATGCCGAGCCGGGCAGCAAGCTCGAAGCCTTCAACGCCGCCTTCACCAAATATGCCGGCCATGCGCCGGAATCGACCTATGAGGTCAATGGCTACGAGATCGGCCTGATCCTCGACCAGGCGGTCAAGACGGCCGGCTCCGACGACCCGAAGGCGATCCGCGACGCCATCGCCGGCCTCAAGGATTTCGAGGGCATCACCGGCAAGATCACCTATGCCGGCACGGACCGCATGCCGCTGCGGCCAGTGGCGCTGATGCGCTACGAGGGCGGCGAAGGCAAGCATGTCGAGACCCTGATCCCCGAAGCCGCCGACGTTCCGGCGCCGTGATGTCATGCTGAGCGTCGAAGCCCTGAAAATCCGGTACGGCGAGGTCGAGGCGGTGCGCCGCGTCGACCTCGCCGTCGACAGCGGCGAGATCATCGCCCTGGTCGGCGCCAACGGCGCCGGCAAGAGCTCGACGCTCGGCGCCGTCGCCGGGCTGGTGCCGGCGGCATCCGGCAAGGTGGTCTTCGACGGTGTCGACATCACCGGCCTGGCGCCGGAGGCGATCGCCCGCAAGGGCGTCGCGCTGGTTCCGGAAGGCCGCCGCATCTTCGCCAGCCTGACGGTGGCCGACAATCTGCGTCTCGGCGGCGCGGTGCATCAGCCGGCGGCCGAGGCGCGGCTGCGCGAAGAGGAGATGCTGGAGCTGTTCCCGATCCTGCGCCGCTACCACCGCGTCAAGGGCGGCAATCTGTCGGGCGGCGAACAGCAGATGCTGGCCATCGCCCGCGCGCTGATGGGCAAGCCGCGCATGATCCTGCTCGACGAGCCCTCGCTCGGCCTCGCCCCGCAACTGATCGACACCGTCTTCGATCTGATCGCCGAACTGCGCCGCAAGGGCCTGACCATCCTTCTGGTCGAACAGAATGTGGCGCTGGCGCTCGAAATCGCCGACCGCGCCGTCGTGCTCGCCAATGGCGGGGTGGTGCTGTCGGGCACGGCAAAAGAACTCGCCTCTTCGGACCTCGTCCGCCAGGCCTATCTGGGAGCTTAAGAAGCATGATCGCGCAGCAGATCATCAATGCGGTAAGCCTCGGCGGCGTCTATGCGCTGCTGGCGCTCGGGCTGGCGATCGTCTTTTCCATCGTCGGCCTCATCAACTTCGCCCATGGCGAACTGATGACGCTGTCGGGCTATGCGCTGCTCGCCTCGCTGGTGCTTGGCTTTCCGTTCCCCGTAGCCGTGCTTGTCGCCGTGTCCTGCGGCGCGCTCGCCGCTGTCGCCATGGAGCGCATCGCGTTCAGGCCGATGCGCGGCGCCAGCGTCACCAGTCTGTTGCTGACCAGCTTCGCTGTCTCCAGCCTGCTGAAGGTCGTCTTCCAGAACGGCATCTCGGCGCGGCCGCAGGCTGTCGCCATGCCTGGCTGGATGACCGGCGCTTTCTCCTTCGGCGATTTCACCATCGGCGTCGGTCCCAGCATCTCCATCGTCGTCTCCGCACTGGCGCTGATTGCGCTGGAAGTCTTCCTGCGCCGCTCGGTGACCGGGACGGCGATGCGTGCCGCAGCGGAGGATTTCGACGTCGTGCGCCTGATGGGCATTCCGGCCAGCCGCATCATCGCCACCGCCTTCCTGCTCTCCGGCCTGCTCGCCGGGGTGGCGGCCATGCTGTGGGTGGCGCAGCGTGCCTCGGTCGACCCGCTGATGGGTTTCACGCCGGTGCTGAAGGCGTTTATCGCCGCCGTCGTCGGCGGGCTCGGCAGCTTGCCCGGTGCTGTCGCCGGCGGCTTCCTGCTCGGCATCATCGAGGTGCTGCTGCAAGCGACATTGCCGGGAGCGATCGCGCCCTATCGCGACGCCATCGTGCTGTCGGGCGTCATCGCCGTGCTGCTGGTTCGTCCGCAAGGCCTGATCCCGGCGGTTCGCGCCCAGCGAAGCTGACCTGATGTATACCAAGCCCGAGTTCGCGCCACTGTCGCGCGACGAGGTGTTCGGCCTGATCGAGGCCGCGGCCTTTGCCACGGTGGTGACAGCGGGACCGCAGGGCCTTGTCGTCTCTCATCTTCCCTTCGTGCTCGATCGCGCGCGGGGTGAAAACGGAACGCTGGTCTCGCATCTCGCCCGGGCCAATCCGCACAGCACCTTGATCAGCGAAGGCAGGGAGACGATCGCTGTTTTCCACGGCCCGCATGGCTACATCTCGCCGTCCTGGTATCCGCGCAATCCGGTGCGCGACAGCGCGCCGACCTGGAACTTTGCCGTCGTGCATTGTCATGGACATCCGGTGCCGCTCGACGATCACGGCACCGCCCGGCATCTCCTGCAGCTTGTCGACGTGCTGGAGAAGGATCGCGACGATCGCTGGCGCACGCGTGAGCTCGGACCAGGCGGCATGGAGCGGCGCATACCTGGTATCATAGGGTTTGACCTGCCGATCGGGCGGCTCGAAGCCAAGTTCAAGATGGGCCAGGATGAGCGCCACTACGACACAGGCGGAGCCATCAGGGTGCTGGAGCAAAACGATCCGGCGCTGGCAACGATGATGAAGGCACACAACGCGCATCGCCAGGACTGACCGCCTGCATGCGGCAAGGAAAAGAAAAATGATCCCCAATCTCAACATCGTGCCCTTCGTCAGCGTCGACCATATGATGAAGCTGGTGCTGAAGATCGGCGTCGAACGCTTCCTCGTCGAAGTCGCCGACTACATCGAGGATGATTTCCGCCGCTGGGAGCTGTTCGACAAGACGCCGCGCGTCGCCTCGCACAGCGCCGAGGGTGTCATCGAACTGATGCCGACCAGCGACGGCGAGGTCTACGGCTTCAAATATGTCAACGGCCATCCCAAGAACATGCGCGAGGGACGCCAGACCGTGACCGCCTTCGGCATGCTCGCCGACGTCCACAATGGCTACCCGGTATTGCTGTCCGAAATGACCATCCTGACGGCGCTGCGCACGGCGGCGATGTCGGCTCTGGCCGCCAAGTACCTGGCGCCGGCCGGCTCCAGCTGCATGGCGCTGATCGGCAACGGCGCCCAGGCCGAATTCCAGGCGGTGGCCTTCAAGGCGCTGCTCGGCGTCGACAGGCTGAGGCTTTACGATATCGACCGCACGGCCACCGAAAAATGCATCCGCAATCTCGCCGATCTAGGCTTGGACATGGTCGCCTGCGGCACCGCGCAGGAGGCGGTCGAGGGGGCTGACATCATCACCACCGTCACCGCCGACAAGCAGTACGCCACCATCCTCACCGACAACATGGTCGGCTCCGGCGTGCACATCAACGCGGTCGGCGGCGACTGTCCCGGCAAGACCGAATTGCATCGCGATATCCTGCTGCGCTCAGACATCTTCGTCGAATACCCGCCGCAGACCCGCATCGAGGGCGAGATCCAGCAGCTTGCGCCGGATCATGAGGTGATCGAGCTGTGGCAGGTGATGTCAGGCGCCGTGCAAGGCCGGCGCGATTCCGGCCAGATCACGCTGTTCGATTCGGTCGGCTTTGCCATCGAGGATTTTTCGGCGCTGCGCTATGTCAGGGATCAACTGCGCTCGACCGGCCTCTACCAGGAACTCGACATGCTGGCCGACCCCGACGAAACGCGCGATCTGTTCGGCATGCTGTTGAGGGCGGCCCAGCAGGGTTGAGGCATAGAGTGTTCAGCCAGCCGAACCCCACATGGCATCCGGCACCACCACCAGCTTGCCGACGAAATCCTTGGCAATGAAATCCGCCTGCGCATGGTGGAAATCGGAGAGCTTGTAGACGCCACCGACCAGCGGCCGGATTTTCTTCGCCTCGATGTAACCAACGATGCGACGGAAATCCGCGCGCGTGCCCTGGCTCGAACCATGCAACTGCAACTGCTTGAGATACATGGTTCTGAGATCGAGTTGCACGACCGGACCGGCAATCGCGCCCGCGGTCGTGTAGCGGCCTTCGGGCCTGAGAATACGCAAGAGGTCGTTGAAGATCGCGCCGCCGACCAGGTCGGCCACCACGTCGATCGGTTGGCCGCCGGTCGCTTCAATCACGGCTTGCGGCAGGTCTGCGACGCCACGGGTGATGACCGCCTCGGCGCCGATGTCCAGCACCGCCTGTTCCTTGCCCTTGCCGACGACGGCATAGGGAATGGCGCCGCGCGCCCGTGCCAGTTGCACGATGCCGGAACCGACGCCGCCCGAGGCGCCGGTGACCAGCACGCGCTCGCCGGCCTTCAAGCCGGCGCGCTCCAGCATCTGTTCACCGGTCAGGTAAGCGCAGCAGAAGGTGGCGAGTTCGACGTCGCTCATGTCGGTATCGACGACATGCGCATTCTCGGCCGGCACGGCCTGGTATTCGGCGTAGCCGCCGTCGCGGCCGTGGCCCATATAGTCGATGTCGGCGAGCGAATCGTCGTCGCGATTGTAGATGGAGAAATCGACCATCACCCGTTCGCCGATACGCTCCGGCGACACGCCTTCGCCGACGGCGGCGATGGTACCGACGGTGTCGGTGCCCTGGATGCGCGGGAAAACAAGCGTGTTGCCCTGGCGCCGCCATGTCGACACGGCGGCAGCGTCCTCCTCCGTGCCATAGGCGCCCTGGCGCACCCAGACATCGGTGTTGTTCATGCCGCAAGCGCTGACCTTGACCAGCACTTCACCTGGCGCAGGCGCGGGCACTTTCACATCGCTACGGTAGACGAGTTTTTCCGGCCCGCCGTGCCCGACAAGCAGCACGGCGGCCATGGTGGCGGGGAGGGTTCTGGTCATGGCATTCATAGTCGATCTCAGAGATTGGCAAACACGCTCTTGACCGCATCGGCGGTCTTCGACACGACGATGTCGGCTTCCTCGCGGGTCAGGCAGAGCGGCGGCGCGAAGCCAAGAATGTCGCCCTGCGGCATGGCGCGGCCGATGACGCCGCTTGCGGCAAGCGCTGTCGCCACCTGCGGTCCGATCTTCTGCGAAGCGTCGAAGAACACCCGGTCGTCCTTGTCGGCAACGAATTCCACCGCTGCCAGCATGCCGTCGCCGCGGACGTCACCGACATTCCTGTGGCCGCCGACCGCCTTGGCCAGCTCGGCGCGGAAATAGGCGCCGGTCTCCTTGGCATTTGTCACAAGATCCATCTCGTCGATCAGCTCGAGATTGGCCACACCGGCGGCAACGCAGATCGGATGTGCCGAATAGGTCCAGCCATGACCGAGCGAACCGAGCTTGTCGGAACCCTCAACCAGCACCTGCCACATCTTTTCGGCGACGATGACGCCCGACAGCGGCGCATAGGCCGATGTCAGGCCCTTGGCGATGGTGATCAGGTCCGGCTTGATGCCGTAATGGTCGGAGCCGAACATGGTGCCCAGTCGGCCGAAGCCCGTCACCACTTCGTCGGCGACCAGAAGCACGTCGTACTTCTTCAACACCGCCTGGATCTTTTCCCAATAGCCGGCCGGCGGCGGCACGATGCCGCCGGTGCCGAGGATCGGCTCGCCGATGAAGGCAGCGACGGTTTCCGGGCCTTCGGCCAGGATCATCTCCTCGAGCTTGTCGGCACAATGCTGCGAAAACTGCTCCTCGCTCATCGAGCGGTCGGCGCGGCGGAAGTAGTAGGGTGCCTCGGTGTGCAGGATCGGCGCGCGCGGCAGGTCGAAGGCGTTGTGGAACAGGTCGAGCCCGGTCAGCGATCCCGTCATCACGCCCGAGCCGTGATAGCCGCGCCAGCGCGAAATGATCTTCTTCTTCTCCGGCCGGCCGAGCACGTTGTTGTAGTACCAGATCAGCTTGATGTTGGTTTCGTTGGCATCCGAACCGGAGAGGCCGAAATAGACCCGCGACATGCCCTGCGGCGCGCGATCGATGATCATCTTGGCCAGCGTGATCGAGGCCTCGGTACCGTGGCCGACATAGGCGTGGTAATAGGCGAGGTTCTTCGCCTGGGCGGCGATGGCGTCAGCGATCTTCTGGCGGCCGTAGCCGACATTGACGCAATAGAGCCCGGCGAAGGCATCGAGGCTCTTCCTGCCATTGTTGTCCCACACGGTGACGCCTTCACCGCCGGCCATGATGCGTGTCGGGCTTTCGCCCCGCGCATGCGTGCCCATATGGGTCGAGGGATGGAAGAAGTGGTCGCGATCCCAGGCGGCGAGTTCGTTGGACTGGTCGAGCATTTTTTGACTCCTTTAGGGATGGCAGGACGAACCTAGGCGACGTCCAGACAGAGATACTTCAGATCGGTGAAGGCTTCGAGCCCGTGGCGCGAGCCTTCGCGCCCGATGCCCGATTGCTTGACGCCGCCGAACGGGATCGGCGCGCCGGTGATCTTGACGCGGTTGATGGCGACCATGCCGTAGTCGAGCGCGCGGCCCATGCGCTGCTGCCGGCCACCATTCTCGGTCACGACATAGGCGACGAGGCCATACTCGGTGGCGTTGGCGCGGGCAATCACGTCATCCTCGCTGTCGAACGGCGTCACGGCGGCAACCGGGCCAAACGTCTCCTCGCGCATGATCAGCGCTTCGTCACTGACATCGGCCAGCAGCGTCGGCTGGTAGAACAGCGGGCCGGCCTGGTGCCGCTTGCCGCCGGTGAGGCAGCGCGCGCCGTGAGCGATGGCATCGGCGACCTGTTCCTCCACCTTCTTGATGGCGCGCTCATGCATCAGCGGCCCGATGTCGATCTTCTCGGCAAGGCCATTGCCGGTCCGCAGCGTCTCGATGCGCTTGGCGAAGGCGGCGCAGAACCGATCGTAGATCGGACGCTGGACGTAGATGCGGTTGGCGGCGAGGCAGTCCTGGCCCGACGTGGCGAATTTGGCGTCGATGGCGATATCAACCGCTTTGTCCAGATCTGCATCGGCAAAGACGATCAGCGGGGCATGACCGCCAAGCTCCATCACCAGCCGCTTCATGGTCGGCGCGCTCTGGGCGGCGATCAGCCGGCCGATCTCGGTCGAGCCGGTGAAGCTCATGGCACGCACGCGCGGATCTTCGCACATCCGGCCGACGATCGTCGAAGCCTTGCCGGTGACGATGTTGAAGACGCCCACGGGCAGGCCGGCGCGTTCGCCGAGTTCGGCCAGCGCCAGCGCCGACAGCGGCGTTTCCGAGGACGGATGCGCGACGATGGTGCAGCCGGCGGCAAGGGCGGCGGCTGCCTTACGGGTCAGCATGGCCGACGGAAAATTCCACGGCGTGACGACGCCGACGACGCCGAGCGGCTCGCGCCGCACCATCATCTCGGCGTTCGGGAGATGGCTGGTGACGCTCTCGGCGTTCAGGCGTTTTGCTTCTTCGGCATACCATTCGACGAAGGAGGCGGCGTAGTCGATCTCGCCCAGTGATTCCTGCAGTGGCTTGCCCTGTTCAAGCGTCATCAGCAGAGCCAGATCATCCTTGGCGCCGACGATCAGCTCGAACCATTTTCGTAAAATTGTCGAGCGCTCCTGCGGCAACAGCGCCCGCCAGGCCGGGAAGGCGCGCGCCGCGGCATCGATCGCCTTTGTCGTCTGCCGGCCATCGAGCGCGGCGACGAAAGCGACGGTCGTGCCGGTGGCCGGATCGGTGACCTCGAAGCTTTCGGCAGCCTCGCTTGCGGTCCAGTGGCCATCGACATAGGCGAGTTCGCGCAGCAGCCGGCGGTCGGCGAGGCCGTCGAGCGCTTCATGGCGATGCGAGCGGGCGAAATGCGCGGACATGGTCAAGGCCTCCCGGTTCGGACTGATGCGGGAAGACTATCCGCCCGATGCAGATAGAGAGGCTGTTTGGAAGTCCTGGCGTAGAGAGACTCTCTCTATCGGGTTGCCCGGCGAGAGAATCTCTCCGCTCCTATGACGACGCCGGCAAAAGCTCTGCGATGGGCAGCGCCACCTCGTCCTTCACGGTCTTGATGACGATGTAGGTGAAGTAACGATCGATGCCGATCTCGCGGTCCAGCAAGCCATCGACCAGCCGCTGATAGGCGTCGATGTCGCGCGCCATTACCTTCAACAGATAGTCGACGCCGCCGCCGACAGACCAGCAGGCGACGATCTCGGGAACATCGCGTATAACGCGCTCGAAGCGGTCGAAATCGGCCTGGCGGTGGTTGGCCAGCGTCACCTCCATCAGCACGGTGGCAACGGGTGCCACGACGCGCATGGCGATCCTGGCGTGATAGCCCGAGACGATGCCGGCCTTTTCCAGCTTGCGCAACCGCATCCAGCACGGCGTCGGAGACAGGCCGACCTGCTCGGCCAGCGCCAGCTTGGTGATGCGCCCGTCGCGCTGGATGGCGTCGAGGATTTTCAGGTCGATCGGGTCGAGTTTCGCTGATGTCATCAGGGCTCACTTTTTCGTCGAGTACCATGACGGCGCATTATTTCGATTGTCAATTGCACTGATTTCGATCTCTAATAAGTCATGACATTGTGGCAACCCGATCCCGCGCTTATCCGGCGGCCGGCCTATCAGTCGCTGGCCGACCAGTTCGCGCGCGCCATCCATGACGGACGCCTTGCCAATGGCGCGCGGTTGCCGACCCATCGCAGGCTGGCCGACGACCTCAAGCTTTCGGTGCAGACGGTCAGCCGCGCCTATGAGGAACTGATCCGGCGCGGCCTGATTTCGGGCGAGATCGGCCGCGGCAGCTTCGTCCAGACGCAGCGCCGCGAGCCCGAGCCGCCCTATCTGCCGGAGCGGCTCGGTGAAGTCATCGACCTTTCGATCCTGAAACCGGTCTGCGAGCCGATGCATCTTGAGCGGCTGAAGCAGGCACTGGGATGGCTGGCTGAGAACCTGCCGTCGAGTTCAGCACTTTCGTTCCGGCCCAACATGGTGTTTCCCCGCCACCGCGCGGTGGCGGTCGAATGGTTGAGACTGTGCGGCCTCGATGCATCGCCGCAGAACGTCAGCCTGACCAACGGCGCCACCGCCGGCATGACAGTGGCGCTGATGAGCGTCGCGCCGCCGGGCTCTACGGTCGCCACGGAGGCGATCGGCCACCATACGCTGGTGCCGTTGGCACGCTATCTCGGCTTCAACCTGGAAGGCCTGCCGATCGACGACAACGGCCTGATTCCGGAAGCGCTGGACGAGGCCTGCCGGCTTTCCGACATCCGCGCGGTCTTCGTGCAGCCCTCGGTCATCAATCCGACGGCGGCGCTGATGGATGCGCGGCGGCGAGAAGAGATCGCGGCGGTTGCGCGCAAGCACGATATCGCCATCATCGAGAACGATGTGCTGGGTCCGCTGGTCGAAGACCGGCCGCCGCCGGTTGCCGCGTTCGCGCCGGAGCGCACGCTCTACGTCACCTCCTTCACCAAGATCACCGTGCCCGGCCTGCGCATCGGCTATCTGGCCGCACCCGACCGCTACGTCGCCGCCGTCGCCAACCGGCATCTGGTTTCGAACTGGATGGCGACGCCGCTGGTGGCCGAGATCGCCACCAAATGGGTGACCGACGGCACGGCGATGGAGCTTGTCCACTGGCAGCGCGCGGCTTTGCGGCGCCGGCAGGATATTGCAGCGCAGGTGCTGGCGGGGGTCGACTATCGCGCCCGGCGAGACGGGCTGCATGTCTGGCTTCAACTGCCCGCGGACCGTGCCGAGGAAAGCTTTGTCGCCCAGGCCCGCCTGCAAGGCGTGGCTATCGCGCCCGGAACATCCTTCCGTATTTCGGGTGCGCCCTGGCACCCGGCGGTGCGTATTTCGCTGGGTTCGACCACCGAGGGGGAACTGCGCGCCGGCCTCGGCGTTGTCACCAAGCTGCTGCTTGGCGATCCGGAGCATCTGCTGCTCGCAATCTAGGTCCGGTTTGCCCGGAAATTGTGCGGAATCAGAATAATTGTCATGATATTATTTTCCCAATTGACATGATTTGGCGCGTTCCGCATCGTTAAGGGGCATAGGCTTCTCCAGCACGGGGAAATACATTTGTCCGCATCAGCGCCCATCATCAAGATCGACAGCATCTCGAAAAGCTTCGGCAGCTTCAAGGTGCTGGACGGCCTGTCGATGCAAGTCATGCCCGGCGAGAAGCTGGCACTGATCGGCCCGTCGGGTTCGGGCAAGACGACGATCCTGCGCATCCTGATGACGCTGGAGCGCATCGATGGCGGTCATATCCAGATCGACGGCGAGCAGCTCTATCACATGGAGCGCAATGGCCAGCTGTTGCCCGCCGATGAGCGGCATCTGACAAGGATGCGCCAGAAGATCGGCATGGTGTTCCAGCTGTTCAACCTGTTTCCGCACAAGTGCGTCATGGACAATGTCACGCTGGCGCCGATGCTGACCAAGGGCACGCCGCGTGCCGCCGCCGAAAAGCGGGCGATGGAACTGCTCGAAATGGTCGGCATGGCCGACAAGGCCAAGAACATGCCGGCGCAGCTGTCCGGTGGACAGAAGCAACGCGTGGCGATCGCTCGGGCGCTGGCGCTGTCGCCGAAGATCATGCTGTTCGACGAGGTGACGTCGGCGCTCGATCCAGAGCTGGTCGAGGAGGTGATGAACGTCATGCGCAAGCTCGCCGCCGAGACCGACATGACCATGCTGCTGGTCACCCACGAGATGGGCTTTGCCCATGATTTCGCCGACCGGGTGCTGTTCTTCGATCGCGGCAGGATCGTCGAAGAAGGCAAACCGGACGAGATTTTCCGCAATCCCAAGCAGGAGCGCACGCAAGGTTTCCTGAAGAAGATCATCGCGGCCGGACATCGGGTCTGACCGCAATGCCAGGGCGACGAAGTCGTCCCGAGGCGGCGAGGGCCGCCATGCAACAAAGCAAGACAAGAAACAAGGAGTTGGGAACAATGAACAAACTTGGCATTCTGGCCGGCGTTGCCGGTCTTGCACTGACGGCGGTGCTGGCCGCCTCGATCCCCGGTTCGGCCGATGACAGCAAGCTCGAGCAGCTCAAGGCGCAAGGTTTCGCCCGCCTCGCCATCGCCAACGAGCCGCCCTATACGGCGGTCGCCGCCGACGGCAAGGTTTCGGGTGCCGCGCCTGATGTGGCCCGCGAGATATTCAAGCGGCTCGGCGTCGCCGACGTTGCCGCTTCGATCTCCGAATATGGCGCCATGATCCCCGGCCTGCAGGCCGGTCGCTTCGATGTCGTCACCGCCGGCCTGTTCATGAAGCCGGAGCGCTGTGCTGCGGTCGCCTATTCGGAACCCGTGCTGTGCGACGCCGAGGCGATGCTGGTGAAGAAAGGCAATCCAAAGGGTTTCAAGAGCTATGAGGATGTCGCCAAGGATACGACTGCGACCATCGGCGCGCCGGGCGGCGGCACCGAGGAGAAGCTCGCGCTCAATGCCGGCGTGCCACGCGATCGCGTCATCGTCGTGCCGGATGGCCAGAGCGGCGTGAAGATGCTCCAGGATGGCCGCATCGACGCTTATTCGCTGCCCGTCCTGTCGATCAATGATCTGGTCAAGAAGGCCAACGATCCGAACCTCGAAGTCATCGCTCCGGTGCAGGGCGCACCGGTCTATTGCGACGGCGCCGCTTTCAAGAAGGGCGACGAGGCACTGCGCGACGCCTTCGATGTGGAACTGGCCAAGATGAAGAAATCAGGCGAGTTCGCCAAGATCATCGAGCCCTACGGCTTCTCGGCGGCAGCCGCGATGTCGACCAGCCGCGACAAGCTCTGCGCGGCGAAGTGATCCTTCCTTCTCCCCGTTCAACGCGGAGAAGGTGTCACGAAGTGACGGATGAGGGGCGGCGCCATACCTTCGCAATTTCGCGCCGCCCCTCATCTGCCTGCCGGCATCTTCTCCCCGTAAACGGGGAGAGGGAGCTAAACCCAACGTTGGAAACCGAATGACCCAGTGGTCCGGCTATTTCGGCCTGATATTGCAGGGAGCGCTTGTCACCATCGAGCTGACGCTGATGGGGTCGGTGCTGGCGCTGATCATGGCCTTCCTCGCCGGCATGGGGCGCGTGTCGCGCTTCTTTGCGCTGCGTTGGTTGGCCACCGCCTACATCGAGTTCTTCCGCGGCACCTCGATCTTCGTGCAGTTGTTCTGGGCCTATTTCGTGCTGCCCTTCATCGGCATTTCGCTGACCCCGTTGCAGGCCGGCGTGCTGGCGCTCGGCCTCAATGTCGGCGCCTACGCCGCCGAAGTGGTGCGCGGTGCCATCCAGTCGATCGGCCGCGAACAGTATGAGGCCTGCACAGCGCTCAATCTCGGCCGCTGGCAAGGCATGCGCCACATCATCCTGCCACAGGCGCTGCTGGTGATGCTGCCGACCTTTGGCAACAATGCCATCGAATTGCTCAAGGCGACCGCCGTGGTGTCGCTGATCTCGCTCACCGACCTGACCTTCCAGGCGCAGGTGGTGCGCGCCCAGACCGGCAACACCCTGGTGCCGTTCACCACCATCCTGATCATCTATTTCATCCTCGCCCTGCTCATCTCGTGGGGCGTGCGCTCGCTGGAACGACGCATGGCGCGCGGCCTCGACGGGGTGCGTGCCTGATGGCCAACTCCCTTCTGATAAATTGGGCCTACTGATGGAATGGGATTGGAATTTCGTCTGGGAAATCATGCCAACGCTGATCCAGGGCGTGAAGATCACCATCCTGGCGACGCTGCTCGGCTCGGTGCTGGCGGCGATCGTCGGGCTTGGCATTGCGCTGGCGCGCCGCTCGCCCAACAAGGCGTTGTCGCGCACGGTCGGCTGGGCGGCTGAATTCATCCGCGGCACGCCGCTGCTGGTGCAGCTCTATTTCATCTTCTACGTGCTGCCCGACATCGGCATCCTGCTGCCGCCGCTGGTCGCCGGTGTCATCGGGCTCGGGCTGCATTACGGCACCTATACGGCCGAGGTGTATCGTGCCGGCATCGACAATGTGCCGCGCGGCCAATGGGAGGCCGCCAAGGCGTGCAATTTGAGCGCCAGTCAGACCTGGACCCACATCATCGTTCCGCAGGCTATCCCACCGATGATTCCGGCGCTCGCCAATTACTTTATCGCCATGTTCAAGGAAACGCCGCTGCTGTCGGCGATCACCGTGCTGGAACTGATGAACCAGGCCAAAAGCGTCGCCAACACCTACTATCGCTATATCGAGCCGATCACCCTGGTCGGTGCTTTCTTCCTGGTCATCAGTCTGTTTTCGGTCGTGTTGCTGCGCTGGCTGGAACGCCGCTACGGCAAGATCGAGAGGTAACCGATGAAACCCTTGCCCGAGATCAAGGTGTATCCGAAACGGCCGGCACTGGATGCGCGTCCGCTGGAGCGGCGCATCGGCCTGATCATCCTGGCCACCGACCACACCAGCGAGCCGGATTTCCGCCGCATGGTGGCGAGCGAACGCGTCGGCGTCTATGTCGCGCGCATTCCCTATGCCAACCCGACGACGCCCGAAAACCTGCGCAAGATGCAGCCGGCGCTGACGGCGGGCGCGGCCCTGATCCTGCCGGATGAGCCACTCGATGCCGTCTGCTATTCCTGCACTTCGGCCTCGGTGGTGATCGGCGATGCCGAGATCGAGGCGGCGATCCAGGTCGCAAAGCCCGGCGTGCCGGTAATCACCCCGCCGATGGCGGGCGTGCGCGGGCTGCGTGCGCTGGGCGCAAGCAAGATCAGCATCCTCACTCCCTACACGGTCGAGACATCCAGGCCGATGGCCGCCTATTTCGCGGCGCACGGCTTCGAGATCGCCAGCTTCACCTGCCTCGGTTTCGAGGACGACCGCGAGATGGCGCGCATCGCACCGGCGGCCCTCGTCGAACTGGCGCGTGAGGCGACCGACACCAGCGCCGATGCGCTGTTCGTCTCCTGCACGGCGCTGCGTAGCGCCCTCGCGGTCACCGGAATGGAAAAAACTATTGGACGTCCCGTGGTGACCAGCAACCAGGCGACCGCCTGGAATTGTCTGCGGCTGTGCGGAGATGACACGCCGCGTCCCGAATTCGGCCGTCTGATGACGCAGCCATTTGCCGCCTGATTGATGATCATGACACAGGTCACTCTTGAGCACATTCGCGCCGCGCATGAGCGCATTGCCGGCAAGGTCGAGCGCACGCCGACCGTGCTGTCCCAAAGTCTTTCCGAAGAGCTGGGCGTCCCCGTCCACCTCAAGCTCGAACACCGGCAGACCACCGGCAGCTTCAAGCTGCGCGGCGCCTCGAATGCCGTCGCTTCGCTCAGCACCGCGGAGAAGACGCGTGGCGTGGTCGCGGCCTCGACCGGCAACCACGGCCGCGCGCTGGCGCATGCGGCGAAGCTTGAGGGCATGCGCGCCGTGATCTGCATGTCGCGGCTGGTGCCTGAAAACAAGCTCGACGGGATCCGCCGGCTGGGCGCGGAGGTTCGCATTATCGGCAACAGCCAGGACGATGCCCAGCAGGAGGTCGATCGGCTGGTGGCGCAAGAGGGGCTGGTTATGCTGCCGCCCTTCGACCATCCCGACATTGTCGCCGGGCAAGGCACGCTCGGGCTTGAGATGATAGAACAGGTCCCGGATGCCGCCCTCGTCCTGGTGCAGTTGTCGGGTGGCGGGCTCGCCTCAGGCGTTGCCGCGGCCATCAAAGGCGTCAGCCCCGGCACAAAGATCATCGGTGTCTCGATGGCGCGTGGCGCGGCGATGAAGGCCAGCCTCGATGCCGGCCGCCCGGTGCTGGTGGAAGAATTGGCAACGCTGGCGGATTCGCTCGGCGGCGGAATCGGCCTCGACAACCGGCTGACCTTCGCCATGTGCCGCGACCTGCTCGATGGTATCGTCCTGCTTAGCGAGGACGAGATCGCCGCCGGCATCCGTCACGCCTATGCGCGCGAACGCGAAATCGTCGAGGGCGCCGGCGCGGTCGGCATCGCCGCGCTGCTCGCCGGCAAGGTCAGGTCGGACGGGCCGGTGGTCGTGCTTCTCTCCGGCCGCAACATCGATATGGACGCGCACCGCAGGATCGTCTGCGGCGAGGCGCCATCGCTCAAGGAGCACGCCGCATGAGCCGGATGACGATCCTCACCGAGCAAGAATTGCGCGTGATCGTGACACTCGATCTCGATGCCGTCGCCTGCGTCGAAAACGCCTTCCGTGCGCTTGCCACCCTGCCGGTGGCGATGCCGCCGATCCTGCGGCTCGACATTCCCGAGCATCGCGGCGAGGTCGACGTGAAGACCGCCTACGTGCCTGATATCGACGGTTTCGCCATCAAGATCAGCCCCGGCTTCTTCGACAATCCGAAGCTCGGCCTGCCCAGCGTCAACGGCATGATGGTGCTGCTGTCGTCCAAAACCGGCCTGGTCGAAGCACTGCTGCTCGACAACGGCTATCTCACGGATATCCGAACCGCTGCTGCCGGCGCCGTCGCCTCCAAACATCTGTCGCGGCAGGACTCGTCAGTTGCCGCGATCTTCGGCGCCGGCGTCCAGGCCGGGTTGCAATTGGAAGCCCTTATGCTGGTGCGGCCGATTGCCGAGGCGCGCATCTGGGCGCGCGATGTGGCAAAGGCCGAGGCAACCGCCGGAGCCCTGCGCGAAAAGCTCGGCATTCTCGTGCATGCCGAGCCCGACGCGGCAAACGCAGTTGTCGGCGCCGACATCATCGTCACCACCACGCCTTCGACCGAGCCGCTGATCAAGGCGGGTTTCGTTTCCGCCGGCCAGCACATCACGGCGATGGGCTCCGACGCCGAGCACAAGAACGAGATCGCGCCGGCAATCCTGCGCATGGCCGATCTCTATGTCGCGGACAGCGCCCGTCAGACGCGGCGGCTGGGTGAGCTGCATCACGCCATCGCGGCGGGCGTGATGGCCGCTGAGGAAGAGGTGACCGAACTTGGCCAGATTATCGCCGGTAAACGGCACGGTCGGCGCTCGGCCAGCGACATCACCATCGCCGATCTGACCGGCACCGGCGTTCAGGATACGGCGATAGCTACGTTCGCCCGCGATCGGGCGCGGGTGGCCGGTTCCGGGGCCATTTTCGAAAGCTGATGCTGGCCAAGGCGTGATCCGGAAAAGTGGGAACCGGTTTTCCGAAAGATCACGCCCAAACAAGAACGACGGGCCGGTTTCAACGAAGTTGAAACAGGCTCAAGGCCCAACAAACGAGGACCAAGAACAATGCAACCGAACCTGAGATTCTCGCGCGGCGAATATGCGGATCGCCTCGCCAAGACACGCAAAGCCATGGAGGTGAAGGGCGTCGATCTTCTTGTTATCAGCGACCCGTCCAATATGGCCTGGCTGACCGGCTATGACGGCTGGTCGTTCTACGTGCATCAGGCGGTTATCGTGCCGCCATCGGGCGAGCCGGTCTGGTACGGCCGCGGCCAGGACGCCAACGGTGCCAAGCGCACTGCCTATCTCGCGCATGATAACATCGTCGGCTATGCCGATCACTATGTGCAGTCGACCGAGCGCCACCCGATGGATTTTTTGGCCAGCGTGCTTGCGGATCGCGGCTGGGGCAAGCTGACAGTCGGCGTTGAGATGGACAATTACTGGTTCTCGGCCGCCGCCTTCGCATCGCTGCAGAAGCATTTGCCCAATGCCCGCTTTGTCGATGCCACCGCGCTGGTCAACTGGCAGCGCGCGATCAAGAGCCCGACCGAGATCGACTATATGCGCAAGGCGGCTCGCATCGTCGAGGCGATGCACCAGCGCATCTTCGACAAGATCGAGGTCGGCATGCGCAAATGCGATCTCGTTGCCGAAATCTATGATGCCGGCACGCGCGGCGTCGATGGCATCGGCGGCGACTATCCGGCGATCGTGCCGCTGCTGCCGTCGGGTGCCGATGCCTCGGCGCCGCATCTGACTTGGGACGACAGACCGATGAAGCGGGACGAGGGCACCTTCTTCGAGATCGCCGGCTGCTACAACCGCTATCACTGCCCGCTGTCGCGCACCGTCTTCCTCGGCAAGCCGACGCAGGAATTCCTCGATGCCGAGAAGGCGACGCTGGAAGGTATGGAAGCGGGGCTGGCCGCGGCCAAACCCGGCAACGCCTGTGAGGACATCGCCAACGCCTTCTTCGCCGTGCTGAAGAAGTATGGCATCGTCAAGGACAACCGCACCGGCTATTCGATCGGACTGTCCTATCCGCCGGACTGGGGCGAGCGCACGATGAGCTTGCGTCCCGGCGACCGCACCGAACTCAAGCCCGGCATGACCTTCCATTTCATGACCGGCCTGTGGCTGGAAACGATGGGACTGGAGATCACCGAGTCCATCCTGATCACCGAAACCGGTGTGGAGTGCCTGGCCAATGTGCCGCGTAAGCTGGTGGTGAAGGATTGAGCCCGATGTCGAATCTACGCTCATCACCGGTCGCGCCGACCGTCGATTTCGACCGCGACGGCGTCCAGCACGGCTTCCTGCGCTTGCCCTACAGCCGCGACGATTCCGCGTGGGGCTCGGTGATGATCCCGATCTGCGTCATCCGCAACGGCAACGGGCCGGCAGCTCTGCTGTCCGGCGCCAACCATGGCGATGAGTATGAGGGGCCGCTGGCCCTCTACGATCTCGCCAGGACCCTCGATCCCAGGCAAGTCAGCGGCACGGTGATCATCGTGCCGGCAATGAACTATCCGGCGTTCCGCGCCGGCACGCGCACCTCGCCGATCGACAAGGGCAACATGAACCGCAGCTTTCCCGGCCGGCCGGACGGGACGGTGACCGAGAAGATCGCCGATTATTTCCAGCGTGAGCTGCTTCCCCGCGCCGACATCGTGTTCGACTTCCACTCCGGCGGCAAGACGCTGGACTTCGTGCCGTTCTGCGCGGCGCACACTTTGCCCGACAAGGCGCTGGAACAGAAAGCCTTTGACGCGGTCGCGGCCTTTGCCGCTCCGTTCTCGATGCGCATGATCGAGATCGACGCCGTCGGCATGTACGACACGGCAGCCGAGGAGATGGGCAAGGTCTTCGTCAGCACCGAACTTGGCGGCGGCGGCACGTCGCGCGCGCAAACCGTGCGGATCGCGAGGCGCGGCATTCTCAACGTGCTGCGTCATGCCGGCATTGTAGATGGTGCGGTCGAGAAGACTCGAACCCAGTGGCTCGACATGCCGTCGGGCGATTGTTTCTCGTTCGCCGAAGACGACGGCATGATCGAAACCATGGTCGATCTCGGTGAGCCCGTCAAAGAAGGCTCGGTGCTGGCGCGCATTCATTCCACCGGCCGCACCGGCGTCGCTCCGCAGGAGATCCGGGCAAAAATGTCGGGCATGCTTGCGGCGCGGCATTTCCCCGGGCTGGTTAAGGCCGGCGACTGCGCGGCGGTGGTGGCTGTGCACGTCTGAGCGGCTCCGCCGGGGCCTGCTCCACCCGGTTCGGGTCCATCGTCACTTGTTCTGCGTCCGTCGCGGAGCCCTTCGGCGCGGCGGAAAGAAGCAGGATGGCGGGCGGAGTCGACATTGCAGGAGGATGTCACTATATAGCGGCGGCTTCGACCCGCGCGCCCGAGGGCAGCACCTCGAAGCAACTGTGAATGTGTAGTGTTTTGCGCCATCTATTGTGACGGAAATCGGCTCGGAAACCGGAAAAAAGCAAATAGAAACAGTGGCGCAGCGCTGGGTGTGACCCAGCCAACGGTACCGACCCCTCCAGAATCAGAAAATGCCCTTGACCCCTCGATTTCCTATGGCTCTGTGGACCTTGGACGGCATTGGCTTGCCGGCTGACCGCGACTCGGCTGGAATGGGGACATGCATCCTTTGCGGGATGTCGACGTTTATGATTACCAACCGGCTTTGCCGCCAGGGAACAGCAGTATGAGCGAACACGCCATCGAATTCTTGCGGGGATGGATCGGCGAAAAAGTCCATTGCCAGTCCTCCCAGGCAAGGATCGACAAGCAGGCCGAAACCTTGGCCAAGGAGTGCGCCGCCGAGGCGGCCGAGGTCGGCATTCCGCTGGAGGATATCCAGGAAGAAGTCGGCGATATCCAGGAACTTATCGCATCCCGGCTTGAGGAAGCGGCCGAGGCGGAAGAAAGCCAGCAGGCCCCCAGAAAAGCCGCGGAATGATCAAAGCCGCCGAATGATCGCATAGCGGCGACATTGTTGCAGCGCGGGCTTCTGGCCCGCGTTTTTGTCTTCAGCCAAACGTCTCCTTCAGCCACGTCTTCGGCAGCGCCGGCACGAAATTCCCGTCGCGTCCGGTCATATCGTCATTGGCAACCAGCGCGTTGAGGATTGCTTCCTCTACGGTCTGGATCACCGCATCGAAAAACGGATCGATGTCGGTATCGGGAATAAAATCGGCACTGGCGATGCGGCCGGATGGCGCCCGCGCGGCGCTCGCATTGGCGGTCGAGAAGGCGATGAAAATGTCGCCTGAACTGTGATACCCGAAGCCTCCGGTCATGGCGACGCCAAGCGGCACCCGTCGGGCCAGCCGCTTCATCTGATGCGGCAGGAACGGTGCGTCGGTGGCGATGACGGCGATGATCGAACCCTTTTCGGCGCGCGGTGTGCCTTCGCGGACAGCCGGTTCGACGAGTTGCGGCCCGGCGCGCAGGCCGCGAATGGCAATATTGCGCCGTTTGCCAAAATTGGACTGCACGAAGGCGCCGACCGTATAGGCACGGCCGTGCCATTCGACGATGCGCGATGCCGTGCCGGAGCCGGCCTTGAAGCCGAAGGTGATCATGCCGGTGCCGCCGCCGACGCTGCCTTCCTCGATCGGTCCGCCGGCGGCACCGTCGAGGGCCTGCGCAACATGCTCCGACGTCAAATGGTGGCCGTTGATGTCGTTGAGGAAGCCGTCATAGGTCTCCGCCGCCACCGGCAGTCCCCAGCCGCTGTCGAGCGCCGCCGGCAGCACGCTTTGCATCCAGCGCAGCGTGCCGTCGCGGGAAACACCGCAGGAATGCGTGTTGGTGACGGTGATCGGGAAGTTGAAAGCGCCGGTTTCCTCGACGATGTGCGAGCCGGTCAGTTCGCCGTTTCCGTTCTGGCTGAAGATCCCGGCGAAGACCGGGTTGGCGAGGTCGGCAAGCGGCCTGGGCAGGATCGCGGTCACGCCGGTGCGCACCGGTCCCTTGCCGACGACAAGCGTGCCATCGCCCGAGATCAGCGTCGCATAGCCGACCGCGACGCCGGGCACATCGGTGATCGCGTTGAACGGTCCAGGCCGTCCGTCGAAGCCGATGCCGAAATTTCGCGCGCGCGGTTTGCCTGAGGGCGTTGCCAGATGATGCGGATTGTCGGTCATGGTGTCAGAATAGGGATCCCTGATTGCCAGGCTCTTTGGCCTTGGCCGCCGGCTTGGCCACGGCTTTCGGTTTTGCCGTGCCGCTGATTGCCACCGCATCGGCGGTCCCGTCGGCGAACTCGAGCGAAAGCGCCATTCCCGACGCCACGTCGGCAGCCTGCTTGACGACGGCGCCGTCCGCATCCCTCACCAGCGCAAAGCCGCGGGCCAGGACGGCCTTGTGCGACAGCGACGCCATCAACCTGTCGGCCTGGACGACGCGGCCGCGCAGGCGCTCCAGCCTGAGCACCACTGCTTGCGTGCCGCGTCTTGTCAAAGCTGTCAGCAAATCCCTCTGCACGCGTTGCCGCCGTGCCGTCGGCTCGATCGTGATTCGGCCTTGCAGCATGGCCAATTGCTGCTTGTGCCGCTGCAGCGATGCCCTTGCACATTTTGGCAATTGATCCGCCGCCCGGTTAAGCTCCGCACGCCGGGCTCTTGCCATCGCACGCAGTGCCCCTTGTGCTCGCAAAAGATTGCGTTCGTTGGTGCGCCGGGCCTCTGCAATGCGCTGCGACAGCATTGCCGGTGTCAGTTTCACGGCAAAAAACCTTGCACGCTTGCGTTCGGTGGAGACCAACAGGCCCCGGCCGAGCCTGGATGTCGCCTCATCGAGGCGCCGGCGCGGCAGCGCCAGCAATTGATCGGGCGAGGGCAGAGCCCGGGCGGCGGCACGGGCGGCCTGCCGCTTGCGCTCGAAATTGCGCAGCACCGCCGCTTTCAGCCGCGCACCGAGGCTGGCAAGCGTTGCTTCGAGGTCGGCCTTCACCGGCACGGCGATTTCGGCCGCGCCTGTCGGTGTCGGCGCTCGCACGTCGGCAACGAGGTCGATCAGCGTCCAATCGGTCTCGTGGCCGACAGCCGAGATCACCGGAATGCCGGAAGCGGCAACCGCGCGGGCGAGCGCCTCGTCGTTGAACCCCCAGAGGTCTTCGAGGCTGCCGCCGCCACGCGCCACGATCAACAGATCGGGCCGCTGGATGGCGCCATCCCATGCCAGCGCGTTGAAGCCGTTGACCGCGGCAGTCACTTCCGCGCCTGACGTCTCGCCCTGAACACGCACCGGCCAAACCAGGATGTGCAGCGGAAAGCGGTCCTTGATGCGGTGGATGATGTCGCGGATGACGGACCCTGTCGGCGAGGTGACGACGCCGATGACGCGCGGCATGAACGGCAGCAGTCGCTTGCGGCCGGTGTCGAACAGACCCTCGGCCTGTAGCCGCCGCTTGCGCTCTTCCAGCAGCGCCATCAGGGCGCCGGCGCCGGCAGGCTCCAGATTGTCGATGACGATCTGGTAGTTGGATTTGCCGGGATAGGTGGTGAGCTTGCCGGTGGCGATCACCTCCATGCCCTCTTCGGGACGGAACTTCAGCCGGCTCATCGTGCCTTTCCACACCACGGCGTCGAGCCGCGCGCGGTCGTCCTTCAGCGCGAAATAGGCATGACCTGAGGAATGCGGCCCGCGATAGCCTGATATCTCGCCACGCACCCGCACATTGCCGAAAACGTCCTCGACCGTGCGCTTCAGCGCGCCGGAAATCTCGCTCACCGTATATTCGGCGGCGTTGGTGCGTGATTCGGATGCTGCTTCGCTCATCGGCCGATTGGGGAACGGTTGGGCGCCCGCGTCAAGGCGGTTGCGTCGGGCCAGCCGTTCATAACCCGCACACCTGGCCCTGCCTACCAGCCGGGCAGGATCTGGTTCGGCTTGGTTCGCCGCAGCTTGGTGAAGGCGAGCGCTGCGAAATCGAACGTTCCGGGGTCTTCGCCGACCGGCACCGAGATGTTGTCCAGGCTTTCCGAAATATGGCGGGCGAGCGCATCGACGATCTCCGGCCGCGACGTCTGGCCGCGCATGATGCCGATGCGGCAATCGGGCAGGGCGCCGAAGCCGTCGGCTTCGCCCAGCACCCGCATACCGGGTCTGAGCGCGCATTCCGGCAGCACCGAGATTGCCAGCCCGGAAAGCACCGCGGCGGTGATGACGGTGGCCGAGAAACTGGTGAACAGGATACGATAGTCGCGGTTCTGCTGGTCGAGCACATCGACGGCGGCGCGCCGCCAGATGCAGTTCGGCCGGCCGAAGGCCATCGGCAGCGTTTCCTGCTCATGCGTTGCATGGTTGGCCGAGGTGACCCACAGCAGCGGTTCGCGCCGCACCACCTCCGACTGGCCGCGCACGTCGTTGTGCGTCACCAGCGCTAGATCGAGATTGCCGCGCTTGATATGCTCGACCAGCCCCGGCGTCGGCTCGCAGATGACGGTGAGTTCGACGCGCGGATTGGAGCGGGTGAACCGTGCCATGATCTCGGGCAGGAAACGGTCGGCGTAGTCGTCGGGCGTGCCGATGCGGATCGTGCCTTCGAGCCGCCGGTCGTCGAAGGCCGCCAGGGTCTCGCGGTTGAGATAGAGCAGCCGCCGCGCATAGGAGAGCAGCTTGTCGCCTTCCTCGGTCAGCCTGTTGGTGCGCCCGTCCTTTTCGAACAGCGGCTTGCCGATCCGCTCCTCCAGCCGGCGCATCTGCATCGACACCGCCGACTGGGTCCGGTGCACCTCTTCGGCTGCCCGCGTGAAGCTGCCGGTATCGGCGATCGAGATGAAGGTCTGCAATTGATCGAGATCGAGCGGCGATTTCATCGATATGATCCATCACTGGTGTTGATGGTAAAGATTAGAAACATTCGTTGGATTAATCAATCGGCCGATGGCAAATTGGCATTGTCCACATGAAGGCATGTGAATCGAAGCCGGAACGGCCGCTGTCGCCAGCGCCGATCGCAAGGCTTTGCCCGTTCGAGTCTGAAGGAGACCGACAATGACCACGTTCGATTTCGCCACCGAGACCTCGCGCATCACCTCGCGTCCGGCCGTTGCGACGCGCGTGGCCAACACCGTCTCCAACATCTACCGCGCCTGGAAAAACCGCCGCGCCTTTTATCGCCTTGGCGAGATGTCGGACGCCGAACTCGCCGATATCGGCCTGACGCGCGCCGACCTGCATGTCGCCATCGACGTGCCGTTTGGCCGCGACCCGACGGCGATGTTGCGCGAGATCGCCAGTGATCGCATCGAAACGATCGAGGATTTCGCCCGCAAGGTGGCCTGATCGGTTGCTTGTTGTTTGGGTTGCCGTGAACCTTTTCAGGGTTCGACGCGACTGACGAGTATGCAGGCTCCCACTCCCTGCCGGATCCCCCCGGCCCGCCTGCACTCTGCCCGGTCCTCCCAGGACCGGGCTTTTCTCTTTCTACCTCAGCGAAGACCGCCTACCGCCGGTCCATGTCCCGCTTAAACTGGTCGAAGATTGTCTCCACGCCCTTCTGGTAGTCATCACGCTGCTGGGCGCCGGTTTCGAACATCTTGCCGAACAGGTCGTCGAACGGGTTTTTCGGACGGCCGTTCGGATTGGCCTGTGGCTGCGGTGCCTGACGTTGCGGGGGCGCTTGAGGCTGTTGCGGCGCCGGCTGTCCGCCGGGGATGCCGCCTAAGCCACCGCCACCTTGCCGCAGCATCTCCTCGAAGATTTTCCCCAGCGGATTGTCTCCGTAGGGGCTTTGCGTCTGCTGGGGCTGCGGCTGCGCCCGCCCCTGCGGCTGCGGCTGAGGCGCGCCACCGCCGAACATGTCCTGCAGCACCTTGCCGAGCGGATTGTCGCCGTAGGGATTGGGTGCCGGCTGCGTCTGGCTTTGCGGCTGTGGCTGAGCCGCGCCGCCGCCGAACATGTCCTGCAACACCTTGCCGAGCGGGTTGTCCATCGGGTTCTGGGGCGGCGGCGCCTGGCGCGGCTGCGGCGCCGGGGCCTGCATGCTGCCGCCTTGCCGCATCATCTGCTCGATGATCTCGCCGAGCGGATTGTTGCCGCCGCCGCCAAAACCACCGGCGGCCTGCATCTGGTTTGCCGTCTGCTTGAACAGCCCGCCCATGACCATCGAGGCGATCGCCGGCAGCATCTGCTGCAGGATCTGCTGATTGACGCCGCTGGCTTGCGCCGCCTGGCTGGCCACGGCGCGAGACAGATCCTTCGAACCGAACAGGTGCCCGAGAATGCCGTTGCCCTCATCGACGCCTTGCGGCGAGAAGGCCCGGGTTGCGTCCTCGAAATACTTGGCGTGCTGGCCGCTGGCCATCGCCGTCATGAAGGCGCCGAGCCCATAGGGGTCGGCGGTGTTGCGTTGCAGCCCCTGCGAAAAGGCCGGCAGCAATGCAGCGACCGCGGCTTGCGTCTGCTGCATCGAAAGCCCGTATTGCTGGGCAAGGGCCTGCATGCCATTGCCGTTCTGGGCCTGCGTCAGCATGTCGAACAAGGTGGGCATCGGCGTCTCCTCCGGAAATCCTCGCCGAAGAAGCCTAGTTTGTTTCCACTTCCGATTGAAGCGACTTTTGCCGGCCGGTCAGCTTTGCCAAATCCGAGGGTTAATAGGCGTATTCCATGAAAACCGGCTCGATCGAGCCGCCCCAGCGCGTGTGATAGGCCGACAGCATCTCCTCGGCGCTGGTGGTGCCCCGCGCCACCACTTCGTCCAACGTGTTGAGGAAGGAGGTCTCGTCGTAGCCGTCGCGGTTCTTCTTGCCACGGTTCTTCAGTCCCATGCGGGAAATGACCATCACGTCACGCGCGATCTCGCGCAGCGTGGTGTTGCGGAACGGTGCGGAGATGCCTTGTTCCGGCACGGCATTGCGCATCGCCAGCGTTTCTTCATACGTCCAGCTCGAGGTCAGCGCCTCGGCGGCATCGAGTGCGGCCTCATCATAAAGCAATCCGACCCAGAAGGCCGGCAGCGCGCAGATGCGCCGCCATGGCCCGCCATCGGCGCCGCGCATCTCGAGGAAGCGCTTCAGCCGCACATCCGGGAACAGCGTTGACAGATGGTTCGCCCAGTCGCCCATTGTCGGCAGCCCGTCCGGCACTTCATTGCGCGCGGCCCCGGCCATGAACTGGCGGAAGGTGATGTGGGTCATGTCGTGATAGCGGTCGTCGCGGATGACGAAATACATCGGCACGTCGAGCGCCCATTCGACATAGTCGGCGAAACCGAAATCGGGCAAGAAGCAGAATTCGAGCAGGCCCGAGCGCTGGTTGTCGGTGTCACGCCATATGTCGCCGCGCCAGCTCTGCAAGCCGTTCGGGTGGCTTTCGGTGAAAGGCGAATTGGCGAACAAGGCCGTCGACAGCGGCTGCAGCTTCAACGACACCTGCATCTTGCGGCGCATGTCGGCCTCGCTCTCGAAGTCGAGATTCACCTGGATCGTGCAGGTGCGGTACATCATGTCGAGGCCCTTGGTGCCGACCTTGGGCATGTAGCGCGTCATGATCTCGTAGCGCGATTTCGGCATTTTCGGCGTCTCGGCTAGCGACCATTTCGGGCTGCCGCCGAGGCCGAGGAAGCGGATGCCCATCGGCTCGGCGATCTCGCGCACCTGCGCCAGATGGGCGTTGCCCTCGCGACAGGTCTGGTGGATCGTCTCCAGCGGTGCGCCGGAAAGCTCGAACTGGCCGCCGGGTTCCAGCGAAATCGCACCCTGGCCGGTCGGTTCGACCAGGCCGATGATGCGGCCGTCATCGACGATCGGATCCCAGCCGAGCTTTTCCTGCATGCCTTCGAGGATGGCGCGGATGCCACGCTCGCCGCCATAGGGGACCGGTGCATTGCCGTCGACATAGAAGGGGAATTTCTCGTGCTCGGTGCCGATGCGCCATTTGTCGCGCGGCTTGTTGCCTTCGGCCAGGTGCTCGACGAGTTCGTCGACACCTTCGATCGGGCGGAAATCGGTCGTATCGCGCGCCATTTATGAACCCTCTGCACATGACCCCGAAAATCGGCTTTCGACTTTCGCCGGGATCATGTGCCCCAATGGAATGCTACAGTGTCCTTTGCACGTCCGAAAGGAGGCGGGCGCTGTAGGACGATCGGACGATCGCCGGCGCTAAATGGACGAAATGTCAGCATACGATCAAGCGAAAAATCCTGAGCCAGAGGTCAACAGGAATTGAACGTTACTCCGCTCTCCGTCCCTTGCAAGGGATGACGTCTCACCAGTCTCCGACTGTCGCCTGCATGACCGCGAATGCGGCCACCGCCGCCGTATCGGCGCGCAGGATACGCGGGCCGAGCGGAATGGCGGTGACGAAGGGCAGGGCGCGCAGCATCTTGCGCTCATCGTCGGAAAAGCCACCCTCCGGCCCGACCAGCAGCCCAAGCTTCTTTTCCTTGACCGCCTGCAGCGCGGCCAGCGGATTGTTGGTCGAAGCATCCTCGTCGCAGAAGATCAGCCGTCGCTCTGTGTCCCAGCCGGTCAACAGGCGGTCGAATTTTTCGGCTTCGCGCACCTGAGGCACCGCCAGGATGCCGCATTGCTCGGCGGCTTCGACGACATTGGCGCGCAGGCGATCGATCGACGGCTTGGCCACTTGCGTGTGCTGGGTAATGACCGGCTGCAGGATGCCGGCGCCCATCTCGACCGCCTTCTGCACGAGATAATCGAGCCGGCCCTGCTTCAGCGGCGCAAAGCAGTAGACGAGATCGGGCAGAGGCGGCTGCGGCCGCTGCAGCGCCGACACCTTCAGCCGCACCGCCCTTTTCGTCTTCGCCGATATGGCCGCCGACCACTCGCCGTCGCGGCCATTGAACACCAGGATTTCGGCGCCTTCGCCAAGCCGCAGCACATGCAGGAGATAGTGGCTCTGCTGTTGGCCGGCCTCGAATTCGATGTCCGGCGCGAGATCGTCGGTCACGAACAGACGTTGCATTTTGTAATTGGCGCGCATCGCCGAGGAATGAGCGAGCCGGCCGCCGGCGTCAAGCCTCGGCGGTCGGATGCCACACCGGCCGAAAGCCGTGCCGCAGCACGCAGAGCGTCGTGGCCGGCGTCAGTAGCGAGAGTGTCTTGCTTTTGAGCATGTCGAAATCGTTGGGGTGCTCATATCCCGCAAAGGACCAGCGCAGTGCCTTGCCGCTACGCAAGGCATAAACAGTGCCGCCATCCGCAACCACGACGCCGTCCGGCAGGCCGGCAAGGTCTTCAACCGCAATCACCGGCGGCTTGCCGCCTGACGCCAGCCGCTCCTTGTGCAGCCGCTTGTCGACCATCGGCGCGCGCGGTTCGGCGATGCCGAAGGCTTCGCCGAAGCGGCCGACGAAATCCCTGGCCCGTTCGCGCTGGCAAAAGAAGCAGGGGCGATGCCCGGCCGCCAATGCGGTCACCTCGTCGAGGAAGAACAGCTCGGTCCAGCCCGCTTTACCGCCCTTCCGGTTGCGGCCCATCGGTTCGCGCTGCACATTTCGGAATTGGCAGACGCAGACGATCCAGGCTTGAAGCGCCCAGCGCTTTTTCTTGAGCGTCTTCGTCTCGGGGTCGTGGATGATGCCGCGATTGCCGGTGAACATGCCGCGATCGGGCACCGCGTGGATGATACCGAACGGATCGACCCGGTTCTGCAGTGGCATAGTTTTCTCTCCGGACACGCATCTTGGCTGCAATGCGAGCGGCATGATATCGCTCGTCGCAGCTTTTTCATGTCAGCAGGGTTTTGCGATGCGGGTGCTGGTGGTCCAGAACTACGACAATACCGGCCTCGGCCAGGTCGGCGCAGCACTTGCGGAAGCGGGCGCCGATCTCGACCTGCGTCTCCCTTACAGGGGCGATCCCCTGCCGGATGACGCGGCCGGGCATGATGCCATGGTGGTGCTCGGCGGGGGCCAGAATGCGCTGGCCGATGATGAGTATCCCTATTTCCCGGCACTGCTCGAACTGACCCGCGACTTTGCCGACAAGGATCGCGCCGTGCTCGGCATCTGCCTGGGCAGCCAGCTCGTCGCTCGTGCCTTTGGTGGCGAGAACCGTATCGGCGGCGCCAATGAGTTCGGTTGGCACGGCGTGTCGCTGACGCCTGACGCCAAGGCCGATCCGGTGCTGGGCGCTCTGCCGGCAAAGTTCCCGATCTTCCAATGGCACGACGACACCTTCGTGTTGCCCGAAAACGCCGTGCGGCTTGCCGGCAACGATGTCGCCGAGAACCAGGCGTTTCGCGTCGGCCGCGCCGTGTACGGTTTCCAGTTTCATTTCGAGGCCGACCGGCCGATGGTCAAGGACTGGAGCGCGTCCTTTGCCCCGACCATCGCTGCGCGCCATCCCGACTGGGCCGGCAAGCTCGATGGCGAAATGGCCCGCAACGGGCCCGATGCGGATGCCGCTGGCCTCGCCATTGCCCGGGCCTGGGTAGCGACCATCTGAGCGTTGGTCTCTCCGTACCCTCCAGCGTGACATAATTGGCACGCGGCGGTGAAACCGCCTGGGGAAAACGGTTTCATTCTTGGCTTGTGTCCGCCCGCCATCCTAGAAGGCGCGCGCTCTGCATCTTCTGTGCAACGGCTATGAACCTTTTGTGTGACCCGCGCGACACACCGTTGATACAGAACATGCCTAGAAGCGCAAAATCGTCGAAACTTTGAAGCGAATTCTCCGTTTCAACGCATTGGTAACCGCCTGGTGCACAGATGCAGAAAGCTCAACAAGAGATGACCTCCGTGAAAGCAGCGCTTCTGTCCTTTGCCATGTTGTCCGCCATCGTGCTGTGCGGTCTCGGCATCTATGCCGCCGACGCAGCCAACAACCACAACGCCGTCGACGGTTACGGCGTCACCGCCTCGCTGCGCTAAAGCGGGAAGCGTCTTTCGCGTCCTCCGACGCGCGGCGCTCAAGCTTCCTTGATCGTCATTGTCAGGATGCGTTTGTCCGCGCCGTCGACGACGAGCGCGCTCAGCATGCCTGATTGCCAGGCAAGCGTGTCGACATTGACGCGGTTTGCCATCACTTCCGCCTCCGGTACCGGCGTGTGGCCGTGCACCACGATCTTCGGATAGAGGTCGGGGTGGTTGTGGAAGACGTCGCGGATCCAGATCAGATCCTGCGGGTTTTGCTTCTCCAGAGGAATGCCCGGCCTGATGCCGGCATGGCAGAAGAAGAAGTCCCCGAAAGTCACGGAAAACGGCAGCGATCGCAGGAAGTCGATGTGGCTTTGCGGCACGGCCTCGACCAGTGCCTGATGTCCTCTGCGCACGGCCGATTCGGCCTTGCCGAACCACACGCTTGTGCCTTCACTGATCGTTACGCCGTAAGACTGTGCCGTCTGGATGCCGCCGAACCGGATGAAAAGCCCTTCCGGGTCAGGGGTCTTGAGAAAATCGAGAAAGCCGATGTCGTGGTTGCCGGCCAGCATCAGGTGACGAGGGTCTCGCTCTTGCGCTTCGATCAGGAAATCGATGACGCCCTTCGAGTCCGGCCCGCGGTCGACATAGTCGCCAAGATGGATGACGCGCCAGTCGGCAGGCGCCTCCTGCTCGATCTCGGCCCTGATGCGCAGATGCATGGCGGCCAGCAGGTCGAGCCGGCCGTGGACGTCGCCGATCGCATAGAGACGGATGCCGTCCGGCCCATGCGCGTCGAGAAAATGGATGCCGGATTCTGCCAACTTTTCGGTGTCTCCGTGGTCAGGCGGTCACGGGACCTGGCGCCGGAGCTGGTCCTTGCCCATGTCGGTGACAAGACGCTTTCCGCACAGCGCCAGCGTGATGTCCATCTCCTTGCGGATGATTTCCAACGCCTTGGTAACCCCTTCCTTGCCAAGCGCCCCCAGGCCGTAAAGAAACGGCCGGCCTATATAGGTTCCCTTGGCACCGAGGCAAAGCGCCTTCAGGACATCCTGGCCGGAGCGTATGCCGCCATCCATATGCACTTCGATCGTGTCGCCGACCGCGTCGGCAATCTCTTCCAGCACGCCGATCGACGACGACGCACCATCGAGCTGGCGCCCGCCATGGTTGGAAACGATGATCGCGTCGGCGCCGGTCTTGGCCGCCATCAGCGCGTCCTCCTTGTCGAGAATGCCCTTGAGGATCAGCTTGCCGCCCCAGCGCTCCTTGATCCAGGCGACGTCCTTCCACGACAGATGCAGGTCGAACTGCTCCGTCGTCCACGATGCCAGCGAGGCCATGTTGCCGACGCCCTTGGCGTGGCCGACAATGTTGCGGAAGGTCCGCCGCTTGGTGCCGGCCATGGCGGCGCACCAGCGCGGGCGGATGGCCATGTCGACGATGTTGGTCAGCGTCAGCTTGGGTGGCGCCGAAAGCCCGTTGCGGATGTCCTTGTGACGCTGACCGAGAATCTGCAGGTCGAGCGTCAGCACGAGCGCCGAGCATTTCGCCGCCTTTGCCCTGTCGATCAGGTTGAGCACGAAATCCTTGTCACGCAGCACATAGAGCTGAAACCAGAACGGCTTCGTGGTAACCGAGGCGACATCCTCGATCGAGCAGATGCTCATCGTCGACAAGGTAAACGGCACGCCGAATTCCTCCGCCGCCTGCGCCGCCAGCATCTCGCCATTGGCGTGCTGCATGCCGGTCATGCCGGTTGGCGCCAATGCCACCGGCATAGACACTTTTTCGCCGATCATCGTCGATGCCAGCGAACGGTTGTCCATGTCGACGAGGACGCGCTGGCGGAACTTGATCTTCTGGAAATCCTCCTCGTTGGCCCGATACGTGCTTTCGGTCCACGAACCGGAATCGGCATAGTCGAAGAACATCTTCGGCACACGCCGGCGTGCGAGGTCCTTGAGGTCGGCGATGGTCAGGATCTGGCTCATGGGCTTCCCGTTTCGATAGCTAGGAGCGTTTGCGTGCTGGTTCTGTATCGGTGGCGTCAACGCGCTGTTTCAACCTCAGCCGCGAGACGCGCTGCCAGTCGCCGCTGCGCTCGGCCTCCGCCATCGACCGTTCGACATAGGTGATGTGGTCCATCGCCGCCTGGCGGGCGGTGGCCGGGTCGCCGGCCTTCACCGCCGCATGGATCGCCCGGTGCTGCGCGAGCAGGGCGTCGCGCGCGCCGGGTACGGTGAACACCAGCAGCCGGTTCTGGAACACGCCCTCCGACAGCAGCCGATAACAGGAGCGCAGCGTGTGCAAAAGGATGATGTTGTGTGCGCATTCGCAGATCGCGTGGTGGAACTCGACGTCGATCTCGGCCTCGTCGTCGAAGTCGCCGGTCCGGTGCGCATCGTCCATGCGTGCCATGATCTTGTCGAGCAGCGCCATGTCGTCTGGGGTGGCGCGCCGTGCCGCATATTCAGCCGCAACCCCTTCGATCTCGCGGCGGTATTCCAGATAGTCGGTCACTGCCTTGCGGTGCATCGAGATCAGGTCCGTCACCGGTTTGGTGAAGAGCTGGCCGATGACATCGGCGACATGCGTGCCGCCGCCGGGCCTTGTCGTCAAAAGGCCGCGTCCTTCCAGTGCCTTCAGGGCGTCACGCAGGATCGGCCGCGATACGTCGAACTGGCGTGCAAGCTCGCGCTCGCCCGGCAGCCGGTCGCCGGTGCGCAGCACGCCTTCGAGGATGAGGCTCTCGATCTGCTGCACCACCTCGTCGGCGGTGCGCGAATGCTCGATCTTGGAAAAAATGTCGCTCAACAGAATGCCTGGAAGGTGAACCGGTGCCGCAGGATAGAGCCTGCCTCGCCAACTGGTCAAATTATTTATCCAATTGACAAAAAGCAGGCCGATTTCCCGCCCGATCCCGTGATCTTCGGCTAACTTTGCCGTTTGCGTCGTCAGGCCATTGGCACTAGAGGGACGCGAGTGCAAGCGGGTTCAAGGAAACCCCCGGGGAACAAGCCGTGTCAGACGACCCGTCCGATCTCGAATTCCAGCCGCGCGCCAAGGGCAGCGTCATGGGCTTTCCCGCGCATGAGGGCCGGCCCGGCGCACTCGGCGAGGTTCATGCCCGGCCGCATCCGCTGATCGAAAAGCCACGCGTCCTGATGCAACTCGCGTTCATGACGGAGGGCGGCTCCGGCGTCGACCACGCGGTGCTTTCCGAACTGTCGCGGCGCCTCGGCATCGCCGCGCCCGACCGCCAGGCCCGCCACCATGCCATGAAATGGGGCAAGGGCTCGCTGCGCTGGGAGCGGCACACCGAATTCTCGACCTATTTGTGGGAAGGGCCGCTTTCCGAAAGCGGCAGGACGCAGGAGGACTCACCCTTCGGCAACGGGTTTTCCCCGCCGGGAACCTGCATCTCCGGCATCAGGCTCGAAATCCGCAAATGGACGCAAGCGAGCGAGCAACTGATAGCCGGTTTCGATCCGACCAGCCTGTGCTACTCGCTGGTCGAGCGCGGAAACGCCGCCATCGTTACCGATTTTCGCCAGGATGGCGATGGCTTGACGCGCATGCTGCTGCTCGATCGCGGCTTGACCCCGGCGCGCACCGGCGCGTTGTCGCAGCGGCTTATCGACATCGAAACCTATCGGACGCTGGCCATGCTCGGCCTGCCGCTGGCGTTGACCTTGTCCGGCCGCGCCCGCCGCATCGAGGATCGGCTGGCGCAGACCACGCTGGAGATGAAGGTCGCCGGGACACGGGACAGCCAGACCTTGCTGGCCGATCTGACCGAACTTGCGGCGGAGCTGGAGGCGGACGCGGCGTCGAGCCTTTACCGTTTCGGCGCCAGCCGCGCCTATGACGGCATCGTCGGCGAACGGCTGGACGCACTCGAGGAAGAGGCTGTGCCCGGCTATGACACATGGCGCGGGTTCCTGCAGCGCCGTGTGGCGCCCGCAATGCGCACCTGCCGCTCGGTCGAGGAGCGGCAGGAAAATCTATCGCGAAAACTGACCCGCGCCACGACGCTGCTGCGCACCTGGGTCGATGTCGAGGTCGAGAAGCAGAACCGCGACCTGCTTGCCTCGATGAACAACCGCGCCCGCCTGCAATTGCGCCTGCAGCAGACCGTCGAGGGGCTCTCGGTCGCCGCCGTCTCCTATTATGTGGTCGGCCTTGTCGGCTATGTCGCCAAGGGCGCCTCGATCTTCGGCCATGCCTTCGCCCCGGAGATCATTACCGCTGCTTCGGTGCCTGTCGCCATCCTGCTGGTCTGGTGGGGCGTGCGCCGCGTGCGCCGGATGCACTCCGAACCCGGCAAGCCGCCCGGCGAATAGCAGCGGCAGATTGCCGCTGCGTAAGCCTGTCTCTGCCTTGAAGTTGGATTCGCCGCCATTACAGGATTTGCACCCAACGCGCTTCACTGGTAAAAGATTTTGACCAGTCAAGCGAAATGAGGCTGCTGATGTCCGGCCTGGCCATGCCGAAACCAGACGATGCCACGATGCGCCGGCGCGACGAGATCGTCGCCGACATGCGCATCATCGTGCCGGGTGAGGGCGTTGTCGACGCCGCCAATTCCATGCGCGCCTTCGAGAGCGACGGCCTGACCGCCTATCGGCAGCTGCCGCTGGTCGTCGTGCTGCCGCAAACGGTGGCGCAGGTTTCGCGCGTGCTGAAATACTGCAACGACCGCAACATCCGCGTCGTGCCGCGCGGCTCCGGCACCTCGCTGTCGGGCGGGGCGCTGCCGCTCGAGGACGCGGTGCTGCTGGTCATGAGCCGTTTCAACCGTATCCTCGGGATCGATTTTCCCAATCGCGTCGTCGTTGCCCAGCCGGGCGTCACCAATCTCGGCATCACCACCGCCGTCGAGCAGGAGGGCTTTTACTACGCCCCCGATCCATCCTCCCAGATCGCCTGCTCGATCGGCGGCAATGTCGCGGAGAATTCCGGCGGCGTGCACTGCCTGAAATACGGCCTCACAGCCAACAATGTGCTCGGCATCGAGATGGTGCTGATGAATGGCGAGGTGGTGCGGCTGGGCGGCAGTCACCTCGATGCGGAAGGCTACGACCTGCTCGGCGTCATGACCGGGTCCGAAGGGCTGCTCGGCGTCGTCACCGAGGTCACCGTGCGCATCCTGAAGAAGCCGGAGACGGCACGTGCACTGCTGATCGGCTTCCCGACCAGCGAGCAGGGCGGCCAGTGCGTTGCCGACATCATCGGCGCCGGCATCATCCCGGGCGGCATGGAGATGATGGACCGGCCGGCGATCCATGCGGCGGAAGATTTCGTTCATGCCGGCTATCCCCTCGATGTCGAGGCGCTGCTGATCGTCGAGCTCGACGGGCCGGGCGTCGAGGTCGATCATCTGATCGGGCTGGTCGAGGCGATCGCCTACAAGAACGGCTCGACCACCTGCCGCATTTCGCAGTCCGAACAGGAACGGCTGAGCTTCTGGGCCGGCCGCAAGGCGGCGTTTCCGGCCGTCGGCCGCATCTCGCCCGACTACTACTGCATGGACGGCACCATCCCGCGCAAGGAGTTGCCGCGCGTGCTCGCCGGCATGCGCGAGCTGTCGGAAAAATACGGTCTCGGCGTCGCCAATGTCTTTCATGCCGGTGACGGCAATCTGCATCCGCTGATCCTCTACGACGCCAACGTACCGGGCGAACTCGACAAGGCCGAAAGTTTCGGCGCCGATATATTGCGGCTCTGCGTCAAGGTCGGCGGCGTCTTGACCGGCGAACACGGTGTGGGCGTGGAGAAACGCGACCTGATGCCGGAGATGTTCACCCAGATCGATCTCGACCAGCAGATGCGGGTCAAATGCGCCTTCGATCCCAACCATCTGCTCAACCCGGGAAAGGTGTTCCCGCAGCTGCGGCGATGCGCCGAGCTTGGGCGGATGCATGTGCACCGCGGGCAGGTGGCGTTTCCGGACATTCCGAGGTTTTGAGGGTGATGACGGCGCGTGAACACCCCCCTCTGTCCTGCCGGACATCTCCCCCTCAAGGGGGGAGATTGGCTGCTTGCGCGCCTCGCCCTTCCGTCATCATTGAAGATTGGCGAAGCCATATGCGACATCCGATCTCCCCCCTTGAGGGGGAGATGTCCGGCAGGACAGAGGGGGGCGCCAGGGAACTCGGCATATCCGAACTCGCATCTGGCGCGGTCTCTTCATGACCACCTTCACCCCGACCACCCCATCCGAAGTCCTCTCCACCATAGCCTGGGCCGTGGCGGAAGAGGCGCCGCTCGAACTCCTCGGCCATGGCTCCAAGCGTGGCATCGGCCGGCCGCTGCAAACCGAACACACGCTCGACCTGTCGAAATTATCTGACGTCACGCTCTATGAACCGGCTGAACTGGTGCTGTCGGCCAAGGCAGGCACACCGTTGGCCGAGATCGAAAAACTGCTGGCGGAAAACGGCCAGCAGCTCGCTTTCGAGCCGATGGATTACGGCCCGCTGCTTGGTGGCGAACCGGGCAAAGGTACGATCGGCGGTGTGCTCGGCGCTAACCTCTCCGGTCCGCGCCGGCTCAAGGCGGGGGCCGCGCGCGACCATGTCCTGGGCATCAATGTGGTGTCCGGTCGTGGCGAGGCCTTCAAGTCGGGCGGTCGCGTGGTCAAGAACGTCACCGGCTATGACATGTCGAAGCTGATGGCCAACAGCTGGGGCACGCTGGCCGTCTTCACCGACGTCACCTTCAAGGTGCTCCCGGCAGCCGAGACCGAAGTCACGCTCGCCATCCGTAGCCTGCTCGACGATGCCGCGGCCGCCGCCATGGCCCTGGCGCTTGGCTCGAGTGCTGAAGTATCGAGTGCCGCCCACCTGCCGGAGCGGATCGCCGCGCGCGTCGCCAGCGGCAGTCTCGGCAGCGAGGCCGCCACGCTGCTGCGCGTCGAGGGTTTCGGCCCGTCGGTCGCCTACCGCATCGCCGCGCTGAAAACGCTGCTCGGCAATGCCGGCCCGCTGGAGGAGATTGGCGGCGAGGCTTCACGGCTGATCTGGCGCGACGTTCGCGATTGCAGGCCTTTCGCCGACGGCAGCGAGAAGCCGGTCTGGCGCATCTCGATGACGCCTTCTCAGAGCCACCAGATGGTCCTGACGCTGCGCATGCAGGCCGCCGTCAGCGCCTTTTATGACTGGCAGGGCGGACTGGTTTGGCTGCGCATGGAACAGGGCGATCCGGAAGCCGCTCTGCTGCGCGGGCTGTTGAGGAAACATGGCGGCGGCCATGCGACGCTGGTGCGCGCCGCACCCTCGCATCGCGCCGCTCTACCGGTGTTCGAGCCGCAGCCGCCCGCTCTTGCTGCACTATCGGCGCGCCTGAAACAGGAATTCGACCCCAAGAATATCTTCAATCCCGGCCGCATGGCCTAGGACATCAGCGATGCAGACCAATTTTTCGCTTGCCCAGCTTGCCGATCCGCATGTCGCGGAATCGGAAAAGATCCTGCGCAAATGCGTGCATTGCGGCTTCTGCACCGCGACGTGCCCGACCTATGTGACACTCGGCAACGAGCTCGATTCACCGCGCGGGCGCATCTATCTGATCAAGGACATGCTGGAAAACGGCCGTCCGGCCGACAAGCAGATCGTCACTCATATCGATCGCTGCCTGTCGTGCCTTGCCTGCATGACCACCTGCCCGTCGGGCGTCAACTACATGCATCTGGTCGACCATGCCCGCGCCCATATCCAGGAGACCTACAAGCGGCCACTGCTCGACCGCCTGACCCGCGCCATGCTGGCCTTCGTGCTGCCCTATCCCCAGCGCTTTCGCGCCGCGCTCAAGCTGGCGAAGCTGGGCAAACCGTTCATCGGCCTGTTCGACAAGGTTCCGGCGCTGAAGCCGCTCAGTGCGATGCTCAAGCTCGCGCCGGCGTCGATCCCGGCAGCGTCGCCGATGGGCTCGCCGGGCATCCATGCCGGGCAGGGGACCAAAAGGGGCCGCGTCGCCATCCTCACCGGCTGCGCGCAATCGGTGCTCGATCCCGCCATCAACGAGGCGACGATTTCGCTGCTGACACGGCTCGGCGTCGAGGTCTTGGTGCCGCCGGGCGAAGGCTGTTGCGGTGCGCTGGTCCATCATATGGGGCGCGAACAGGCCGCGCTTGCCTCGGCGAGGCAGAATGTCGACGCATGGACACGCGCCCTCGACCAGGGCGGGCTCGATGCCATCGTCATCACCGCCTCGGGCTGCGGCACGACGATCAAGGACTACGGTTTCATGCTGCGGCTCGACCCGGCCTATGCCGACGAGGCCGCGCGCGTCTCGGCACTGGCCAAGGACGTTACCGAATATCTCTCGACCCTCGACCTACCCGAACCGGTTCGCAAGCCGGGCACTGTCGTTGCCTATCACTCGGCCTGCTCGATGCAGCACGGCCAGAAGATCACCCGCCAGCCGAAAGAACTGCTGGCCAAGGCCGGCTTCATCGTGCGCGAGCCGCGCGAAGGGCATCTCTGCTGCGGCTCTGCCGGCACCTACAACATCCTGCAGCCCGAGATCTCGGCCAAACTGCGCGACCGCAAGGTGAAAAACATCGAGGCGACGGGGGCCTCGATCGTCGCCACCGGCAACATCGGCTGCATCACGCAAATTGCTTCCGCCGCGAAGATGCCGGTGGTGCACACGATCAAGCTGCTCGACTGGGCTTATGGCGGGCCGAGGCCGGAAGGTGTTCTGGCAGAGACCCTGATCGCGGCGGAATAGGACGACCTTGGCGGGCGCTTACTCCGCCGCGAGCCTGTCCGCCGTGCCGTAAGTCGCCTCGTAGAGCGCGCGCTGGCGGCTGAGCGCGACCATGGTGTTGCGCAGCAGGATGGCGACCGTGATCGGACCGACGCCGCCCGGCACCGGGGTGATCCAGGAGGCGACCTCGCGCACGCTTTCAGTGTCGACGTCGCCGACGATGCGGCTGGAGCCGTCGGGGGCGATTTCGGAATTGATGCCGATGTCGATGACGGCAGCGCCCGGCTTGACCATGTCGGCCTTGATCAGCCGCGGCTTGCCGACGGCGACGAACAGCGCATCGGCGCGCCTTGCATGGGCGGCGACCGATCGCGTCATGTGATGGCAGACCGTCACCGTCGCGCCCTCGCTCATCAACAGGAAGGCGATCGGCTTGCCGACGATTTCCGAATGGCCGACGATGACGACTTCCAGTCCCTTGAGGTCGAGGCCGGTTTCCTTCAGCAGCTCGACCGAGGCGGCCGCCGTGCAAGGCGCGAGATCGAGCTGGTTGTAGACGATGTTGCCGATTGAGGCCGGATGCATGCCTTCGACATCCTTCAGCGGATGCACCGCCGCTTGCAGCGTCTTGATCGGGATATGCGCTGGCACGGGCCGCTGGATGATGATGCCGGTAACGCGCGGATCGGCATTCAGGCCGTGGATCGCAGCTTCCAACTCGCCTGCTGTGATGGTGGCGGGAAAGCGCCGTTCCTCGAAATCGATGCCGGCGAGCTCAGCCTTGGCGCGCTGGTTGCGCACATAGACGTCCACCGCATCGGTGTCGCCGACGGTGATCGAGATCAGCTTGGGCGGAAAACCCTCGGCTTTGGCGATCGCTGCGTCCTCGCGAACGGCGGCGATGATGCGCTGGGCGACCGGGCCGCCCTTGAGATAACGGCTGTCTTCGGACAGAGGCATGGGTGAACTCTTTTGTGGAACTTGCCACCCAGATAGCAAAAGAATGCGGCAAAGGGCAGCATGAAAGCGAACCGCTATGCCCGTTGCGCGACGCGTGGGTGACCTTTTGCCCTCGATTTCTGCTCAAAACGGAAAGGGCAGCGCGGTTTCCCGTGCTGCCCTTCCTGACCGGCCGCATCCCCATACGGCCCGTCCCCCGTATCCCTAAACTGGCCTCGAAAAGCGGACTGCTTTGCCGGCCAGGTGATTCGCAAGGACTATTATATCACCTCGACCGTGGTTCCGACATTGACCCGCTCATAGAGATCGACGACGTCCTCATTGCGCATGCGGATGCAGCCCGACGACACCGCGCCGCCGATCGTCCACGGCTGGTTGGTGCCATGGATGCGGTATTCGGTGGTGCCGAGGTAGAGCGCACGGGCACCAAGCGGGTTCTCCATGCCGCCGGCAAGATAGGTCGGCAAATAGCGGCCCTTGGCGGCTTCGCGCTTGATCATCTGCGCCGGCGGGCGCCAGTCCGGCCACTCGCGCTTGTTGGTGATCTTGTGCGTACCCGACCATTCGAAGCCCGGCTTGCCGGTGCCGACGCCATAGCGCCTTGCCTTGCCGTTCTTCTCGACCAGGAAGAGGAAATTCTGCGTGGTGTCGATGACGATCGTGCCCGGCTTCTGGCCTCCGTCATAGTCGACTTCCTGCGGCAGGTAGATCGGGTTGATCTGGGGACGCGCGACCATGCGCTTGGCCGGCGGCTGCACCGCCGCCGTCTGCACCCGGTCGGGCTGCGCCGGGCGCAGGCGTCGCTGCTGCTGCACCACCTGCCGGTTCTGGCGCACGATGCCGGGCGCATGGCCAAGCTGCAGCACCCAGGGTGCGGAAAGGTCGGGGCTCACCATCACCGGCGGCCTGTCGGCATAGCGGTCGCCGGCGGTTGAGGGTGTGACGCCGGCGGCAAACACAGCCACGGCGCCGAGCACGGGAAACAACACTGTCTTCATCGTAACGCACCTTGATCGTCTGATACAAACGGGTGGAAACGTCCTCCCGGTTCGGCGATCATTGGCGCGCAAGCAGCAACCGAAACATGAATCGGAATGCGTAAAATGCGGCTTTGTCAGTAAACCTTTCGGTGTGGTTACCGCCGGGTTCAGGAATCTGGTAAAGCCGCAGTAAATGCCGCGCAAAAGCGCGTTAACGAACGGATTTTGGCCTATGGACAAGGAACACACCGGCCTGCTCGCCGGCCCCGACGGTGTCGCGCGCTGCTTCTGGCACGGCAATCTGCCCGACTATCTGCACTACCACGATCATGAATGGGGCCGGCCTGTGGCCGACGACCGCAGGCTGTTCGAAAAGATCTGCCTGGAAGGCTTTCAGTCGGGCCTGTCGTGGCTGACCATACTGCGCAAGCGGGAGAATTTTCGCGAAGCCTTCGCCAATTTCGAATTCGACAAGGTAGCAAGCTTCACCGACAAGGATGTCGAGCGCCTGCTCGGCAATGCCGGCATCATCCGCCATCGCGGCAAGATCGTCTCGACCATCAACAACGCCAGGCGCGCCCGCGAAATGGTGGACGAATTCGGCTCACTGGCCGCCTGGTTCTGGAAGTTCGAACCCGGCAAGGACGAGCGGCCGCAAATCGTCGACCTCGCCCATCTGCGCGCGAACCCGACAACGGCTGTCTCGGTGCGGATCTCGAAGGAGCTGAAGAAGCGCGGCTGGAGCTTTGTCGGCCCGACCACGGTCTACGCTTTCATGCAGGCCATGGGCCTGGTCAACGATCACCTCGAGGGCTGCGTCTGCCGCCAAGAGGTCGAGAAGCAGCGGAAGGCTTTCAGGCGGCCGAAATAGGCTCAGGTGCCGTTGGCGCTGGCCAGCACCAGGCCGGCGACGATCGCCACCACCGTGGCCAGGGTCGGATAGATCACCAGCAGGCCGGTCATCAACGCGTCGCGCATGGATGGTCCCTTGCCGGTGTCGGCGGGTACTTCGAACGGTCCGGCAGCCTGGCTGACCATTTTCGGGACGTTGATGTCGGCCGGGCGCAAGCGTGCGGACAATCCGGCATCGCTGTCGATGGCATGGAATCTTGCTGTGCTGGTCATGGCCGCGAACCCTCATTTCCCGCGCTTTATCAGCGGCGATTGTGTCGGCACGATGCCGCACGCATGGCGGGATTGTTTCATTTGCGGTCCGGATTGGTTTCAAGGAGGTGCGGCGTCGCCTTCTCTCATCGGCAGCGCCAGAGGTCTGACCCTTGCCGCATCCGACCTCTTCGGTTAGGACACCCGCGTTGCGAAAATCGCAACATTGCCGACCTGCAAGCATCATAAAACGCCGAGCAAACACCCCATGGCCGATAAATCGGAAAAGACGAAAGCGCGACTGCCGCGCGGCTTTGCCGACCGCAGCGCCGAGGACATCCGCGCCGTCGAGAAGATGATGGCGACGATCCGCTCGGTCTATGAGCTTTACGGCTTTGAGCCGGCCGACCAGCCGCTGATCGAATACACCGATGCGCTCGGAAAATTCCTCCCCGACCAGGACCGGCCGAACGAAGGCGTGTTCTCCTTCCAGGATGACGACGATCAGTGGCTGTCGCTGCGCTACGACCTGACCGCGCCGACGGCGCGTTATGTCGCCGAGAATTACGAGCGGCTGCCAAAACCTTACCGCAGCTATCGCTCAGGCTGGGTGTTCCGCAACGAGAAGCCCGGCCCCGGCCGCTTCCGCCAGTTCATGCAGTTCGATGCCGACACGATCGGCACGCCGGGTGTGGCCGCCGACGCCGAAATGGCCATGATGATGGCCGACGTCATGGAAGCGCTGGGCATCAAGCGCGGCGACTACGTCATCCGCGTCAACAACCGCAAGGTGCTGGATGGCGTGCTGGAGGCGATCGGCCTTGGCGGCGAGGAGAATGCCGGCCGCCGGCTGACGGTGTTGCGTGCGATCGACAAGCTCGACAAGCTCGGGCCGGAAGGCGTGAAGCTTTTGCTTGGCCCGGGCCGCTGGGACGGCGGCAAGGAGGGCGAAGGCGACTTCGCCAAGGGCGCCGGGTTGAACAACGGGCAAGCCGAGGCGGTTCTTCTCGCGACTGCGAGGACTATACAGGCCGGCCAGGATTCCATGGTCAGTTCGAACGCGATCTACCAGGAAGGCGTCGGCGAACTCGCCACGATTGAAGCGCTGGTCAGGGCGGCCGGATATGACGAAGACCGGATTGCCATGGACCGCTCGGTCGTGCGCGGCCTCGAATACTACACCGGCCCTGTCTTCGAAGCCGAGCTTCTGGCCGAAATCCCCAACGAAGACGGCCAGATCGTGCGCTTCGGTTCGGTCGGTGGCGGCGGGCGCTATGATGGCCTCGTCTCGCGCTTCCGTGGCGAGCCGGTGCCGGCAACCGGTTTTTCCATCGGCGTCTCCAGGCTGATGACCGCGCTGAAGAACCTCGGCAAGCTTGATGCCTCGGACGTGATTGCGCCGGTCGTCGTGCTGGTGATGGACAAGGACACCGACAGCCTCGGCCGCTACCAGAAGATGGTGGCGGAGCTGCGCGCCGCCGGCATTCGGTCCGAAATGTATCTCGGCGGCGCCGGCATGAAGGCGCAGCTCAAATATGCCGACCGCCGCGGCTGTCCGGTCGCCATCATCCAGGGCGGCGACGAGCGCGCCAAGGGCGAGCTGCAGATCAAGGATTTGATCGAAGGCGCGCGCATGTCTGCCGAAATATCAGACAACGCCGAATGGCGCGCCGCACGCCCGGCGCAGGTGACGGTGGCGGAGGGCGAGCTGGTCGTCGAGGTGAGGAAGATATTGGCGGCGCAGGCTGAGGAGAGGGCGCGTGGCAAGTAGAGGCCGCGTTGGCGCCTCTGGTTTGGGACCAGAGGGTCGTGCAGCACTGAGGTCAGCAAGTTGACCTCCCGCACCCCCGCCATCTCCACCGACATCACCAACCTTTTCGCCACGCGCAACACGCATGCGGTCGAGGTCGCCATATTGCAGCCGGCGGACCCGTTCCTCGACATGGCCGGCGAGGATCTGCGCCGCCGGATTTTCCTGACCGAAAGCGAGACCGGCCAGACATTGTGCCTGCGGCCGGAATTCACCATCCCGGTCTGTCTCGACCACATCAGCTCGCAGGCCGGCACGCCGCGCCGTTATTCCTATCTGGGCGAGGTGTTTCGCCAGCGCCGCGAAGGCGGCAACGAGTTCTTCCAGGCCGGCATCGAGGATCTCGGCGACCGCGATACCGCGCAAGCGGATGCCCGCTCGGTGGCCGACGCGCATGCGCTGCTGTCGCTGGTGCTGCCTGGCCAGGCATTGGCGATCACGCTTGGCGACCAGACCATTTTCGAGGCGGTGCTGGCCGCCCTTGGGCTGCCGCGCGGCTGGCGCATGCGTCTTGCCCGCGCTTTCGGCTCGGCGCCGATGCTTGAGGCGGCACTCGCCGATCTCGCCAACCCGCCGCGCAACAGCCAGCTCTCAGGTCCGGTCGCCGCTCTGGTCCTCGACGGTGATCTGGACGGTCTTTCCGCCCATATCGCCAGCGGCATGGAAGAGGCCGGCCTGTCGGCGTCCGCCGGACGCTCGCCGTCCGACATTGCCCGGCGGCTGATCGAGAAAGCCGAATTGCGCAGCGTTCGGCTGTCGAGCGAGGCGTTTTCCGCGCTGAAGGATTTTCTGGCGATCGACGTTCCGCTTGATGGTGCGGCCCAGGCACTGGAGACCTTCGCCACCGGCGCAGGGCTGTCGCTCGATGTCGCGCTGGAAAAGTTCGCTGCCCGCGCCAAGGCGATCGAAGCGCATGGCTTGCCGGCCGATAAAATCCGCTACGACGCCGCGTTCGGCCGCCCGCTCGACTACTACACCGGCCTGGTTTTCGAAATCGCGGCGGACAATGGCGACCGGCCGCTGGTCGGCGGCGGCCGCTATGACCGGCTGCTGACCTTGCTTGGCGCCAAGACGCCGATCCCCGGCGTCGGCTTTTCCGTCTGGCTCGACCGCATCGAGGCGTTGCGGGAGACGGCGCCATGATCACGCTGGCGATCCCATCCAAAGGCCGCCTGAAAGAGCAGGCGCTGGACGTGCTGGCCAAAGCCGGGTTAGCCGTCAGCCTGCCCGGCGACGAGCGCAAATACCACGCCCGCGTCGAGGGCCTGGACGATGTCGAAGTGGTGTTCCTGTCGGCTTCCGAAATATCAGGCGAGATCGGCCAGGGTGCCGTCGATCTCGGCATCACCGGCGAGGACCTGGTGCGTGAAAACCTTGCCGACTGGGAGAGCCGCGCCGAAATCGTCGCCCGTCTCGGTTTTGGCCATGCCGATGTCGTGGTGGCCGTGCCGGACATCTGGCTCGACGTCGACACCATGGCCGACCTCGACGACGTCGCTGCCGATTTTCGCCAGCGCCATGGCCGGCGGCTGCGCATCGCCACCAAATACTGGCGGCTGACCCAGCAATTCTTCTCGCAGAAGCACGGCATCCAGGTCTACCGCATCGTCGAGAGCCTGGGGGCCACCGAAGGTGCGCCGGCGGCGGGTCTGGCCGATGTCATCGTCGACATCACAACCACCGGCTCGACGCTGCGCGCCAATCATCTCAAGGTGCTGGGCGATGGCCTCGTCCTGCGCTCGCAGGCTTGTCTCGTGGCATCCAGGAAGACACGGCCGGCGGCCGATGAAGCGGTCCTGCGCGACATCGCGGCGAAGATGGCGACTGCGGTCGGATAGCGGCGGGCCTTCGCCCGCTGCCCCTCAGGGCTCTGAACCGGCTTGAAAACCCTGACGGCGGCCGTCCCGCGGTGTCGGTAGCCTTGCGCCGGGGCTTTCCTGTATAGGAATTATTTCCTAATTATATACGTGACAAAGTATGTGTGATTCGATAGAAAAGCCGGGACAGGCCGGTGCTGACGAAATCGAGATATCCACGGACCTAGTGGATTTCGCTAGGGACCTTCTTGGGGAGGGTCTGACCGCTGAATCGTCGTACGAATCGGTCCGACAATATCTTTTTCAAGTAATTCGATATGGGGGCTTACGCCCAAGTGGGCCGCGATCTTCATCCTGATGGCGTCGTAATCAGTCGCCAGCGTCTTGAACTCACGCTCGCAATTCTGCAAATCCTGAAAGTCGAATATGTATTTGCCTTTCTTCGAAAGCAGCGTTTCGCCGGGCTTCAGAAATTGCGTGATATTGGCTGGTCGGTAGAAACGCATCAGCGTGGATGGGTCTTTGGCTCTTGTAGATGCCATAAGCCATCGGCCATGAACCAGATTGTTGCGCTTGGTTGCCAAGCCTCTTGCTCTACCTTGCAGGGTCTCCAATTCGCCTAAGAGGTCAACGTCTGAGATTGCGCCGCCTGCAACGACCATCACAGCGTCTCGTTGTGATTGAAAGCTTCCCACGGCTTGAAAGAGAGATTGGGACTGACCGGCTTCCATCGGCTTCAGGATGACGTAGAATACCTTCCAAAGAGCGTGCTCGACCTTTACCCAGGCATCGAGCGCGTCAACGAACTTAAGCCTAATGGCGTCATTCTCCGGAGCTACTTTCGGCATGAACAATCCCGCTAACAACAAAACAACCGATGACGAACGGCGCTTCAACGACACGCTGCAACGGATGCTGAAAACGCCGCCTAAGCATCATGATGCTACCGCCCAAAAGAAACCTGAAATCAACAGTAATAATAAAAAACAGCGGGATAATTCGGCCGACGATTGCAAAACCTAGCTGCTCAGGTGATAAGTCCCCCAGTGTCCGGGGGGAAGCCTGACAGTGCCTTTTATACCCAAAGAAGAATTGCCGAACGACGGCACGTGCCCACCACCTGCCGCAGTCGAGATGACAGGGCGGTTTATCAGGCTGGTTACCGGGCCAGAAATAGACGAGATGTTTTGCCACTCTCACAATGCTCTGGGGCTGCCTCCGCGAAAAAAGTCAGATCCATGCGTTTGGGCAGCTTGCTCGCTAATCGTCTACGATGAAAATTGGGTGGATGGCCCATTAGCTCGGGTGCGGGATTTTGCGCAGAACGTTGGCTTGCTCAAACACAAGACATTCGGTGCAATTATTGATATAACACCGGAGTCCGGTGTCGGACACCGTGGGACGGAGGAGTCGCCTCACGTGAGCTTTTGGATGGCGGCGGGCTTTGATCCGATTGGGGCGGTTGTTGAAGTGGTGAGCCTGCTATGAAGGCTCGCAACAAGAGACACGCGTCTTTCGTCCAGACATTGGTGTATTACGACGGCCCCATCCTTGCGCTGCTGCAGGATCGCCAAGGCAACAATATAGTCGCATTTGCGGTCTCCGATGAGGTTGAAGGCTTCGATGAGCCCTTCATAGCAAAGTCTACAAGCCCAAAGCTGCTATCGGACTATCTCCGGCAGAGAATCGATCTCAGCTACCTCATGCGAGAGCGGCGGGGTGGCGAGCCTTATATGTTCGACTGGGCAAAGTTCGAAGATGAGGTCCAGCTTATTCCCGCCGAAGCGGTGGTCGAAAATGTCTCGGAGCTTTTGCCTTCTCCTGGATTTTTTGCTCGAAACCATACTGAGCAATTCAAAGGCATAAAGGTCTCGTCTCTCACCAGCCATAGCTACCGAATTGATGGCAGGTGGTCGGCGAATGACTTTTCACGGTTTTACGCCAAACTCGATGACCTATATAGCTTGTTCTCATACCTTGGCGAAGTGAGGGATGCCTCTGGCCCACTTGCTCAAAACCTAGTCGAAAAAATTGCGAAATATCCGTGGCAACGAGGCGGAAGCTATCTGGGTTTTTTCAAAGATATCGCGGCGGGAGCTAAAGAGGACTATCCGCTTCAGGTATCAAAGATAAAATATGCCTCACCCGGAGTGATAGAGGTCAAGGGCGTTTATAGCTCGCTCACACAAATTGATGCTCTTATTGGCATATTCGATTCCAAGAAATCTGATCTATCAACCCTGTATCGAGAACTGCACGGTATATTGGATCGAGATGGGGTTTTAGGCACGGATAACAAAGATTTCTCGAACAAAGCTACAGAGAGAATGGCCGTGGAACGGTCCGACAGTCTTTTGGCGGGTTTGGGTGTCGCTGACCCGGAAGCGGTCAAAGACGCGTGTCAAAATCACTTCGTGCCTTATGCAAAGATAGCCTTAGCTATTTATCGTCGTGGTGAGGACTTTCATCGCTTCCACGCAGAGGGTCGCATGCGGCTTCCCTCTGAAGTTTCTTCCTCAGGACGATAAACTTCCTTGCTTTCTGTTTAGGCGAGATCGCCTTCGTTAATCCGCCGATAAGTGAGGCGCTTGCCTTCGATCATCGCAAGCAACTGGTCATGGCGTTCGGTGTCGGTGATCTTGAGCGCCGTGCGGCGGTTATAACGGAAATCAAACTCGGCCAAGTAGCGATGCAAATGAGCTTCGCCGCAATGTTGATAGACGCCGACCATGCCGCGCTTGAACACCGAGAACACGTTCTCAATCGTGTTCGAATGGATCGACACGCCGTCCTCATAGCGGACGTATTCGCCAGCGGAATGGTTGGTCGTCTTATGTGAGGCGTATTCCTCGCCGGTCACGGTGTAGAGCTTGGACTGGTCGGTGTAGAGCGTCGATTTGCGGTCGGCATTGCGGACCAGGATATCGCGCACCACGGCCTTTGTGGCGTGCTGGACGTGAACCATGCGGGCTTTGCCGCCACGCTCGACAAGGCCGATAACGGTGCGCTTCGGCTTCATCTTGCGCTTCAAGCGCGGCTGGCCTTTGCGCTGAGGCGAAAGGTAATCGCGATCCACGCGACCGATATAGGTTTCGTCTGCTTCGACGGTCTTGCCTTCGCCACCAAGCGGGCCAGCGGACTTTACGTCTTCTGCCATGGCTTCGCGGATGCGGTGCGCCATAAACCAAGCGGTCTTGTAGGTGACGCCGAGCATACGGTGCAACTGATGAGCGCTCATGCCTTTCTTGGACGAAGCCATGAGGAACGTCGCCAGAAGCCACTTGTTCAAGGCGATCTTAGAGCGCTCGAATACGGTTCCGACAGTGACGGTAAACTGTTCGCGGCATTCCATGCAGTTGTACAGGCCGGGACGGTGCGCCTTACCTTCCATCTTGGTGATGCGGTCGGGATTTGCATTGCCGCAATGCGGGCAGTTAGGACCATGCGGCCAACGCTGCGCTTCCAAATGGATGCGAGCGGCGTCGGCGTCTTGGAAGATTGGGCTGTCGAGTTTCATGGCTAGGTGCTCCCTGCCATGTTTGTAGCAAATGCCTCATGCTTTGTCACGTATATAATTAGGAATTATTTCCTTGATTGGTGAGGGCAGCTATGCTACATTTTTGCCCATGGTGCTGATTTGCGCCAGTGACCGCCGCCCAGGCGGGTTTTTGCGTTTGATGTTCATCAACCAACGAAGGGCCCCGAAGCGTCGTGGGCCGGATCGTTGCCCTGCCACGACTATCGGCGGGATTTTCACCACCCCCTCAGGCTGATAGGCTCGGCCAATCCCGGGAGGAGAGAGCGATGCCGGTCAATCTCGACGAGCTGAAGAATGCCAGCAATCTGCGCGGACGCGGAGCGCGAGCGGGCGGTGTCTTCGTCGCACCCGTCGATGGTAGGGCGCATGTCTCTGGCGAACGCAGCGTGCCGCTGCTCGACAAGACCATCCCCGCGCTGTTTTCCGACACGGTCAGCAAATACGGCACGCTCGACGCCGCCGTCTTCGTCGACCAGAACAAGCGCTTCACCTGGAGCGAACTTTCGGACACGGTGGATGCGCTGGCTGCCGGCTTCCTGGCGCTGGGCCTGGCAAAGGGCGATCGCGTCGGCATCTGGTCGCCCAACCGCTGGGAATGGCTGGTGACGCAGTTCGCCACCGCCCGCATCGGCCTGATCCTGGTCAACATCAACCCGGCCTATCGGTTGACCGAGCTCGACTATGCGCTGAACAAGGTCGGCTGCAAGGCGCTGGTCACCGCTGCCAGGTTCAAGACGTCAGATTATCTCGGCATGATCGAGACGCTGGCACCCGAGATCGCCAAGGCCACGCCGGGCAAGCTCAAGGCACAAAAACTGCCGGCGTTGAAGATCGTCATCCGCATGGGTGACGAGAACTCGCCCGGCATGTTCAATTTCGGTGATGTGCTGGCCATGGCCGGGCGTGACGAGCATGACAGCCTCGACCGCATCTCTGAGAAGCTGAAGCCGGGCGAAGCCATCAACATCCAGTTCACCTCAGGCACCACGGGAGCCCCCAAGGGCGCGACGCTGACCCACGGCAACATCGTCAACAACGGCAACTTCGTCACTTCGGCGATCAAGCTGACCGCCGACGACCGGCTCTGCATACCAGTGCCGCTCTACCACTGCTTCGGCATGTCGATGGGCACGATGGGTTGCGTCTCGAAAGGCGCCACCATGGTTTTCCCGGGAGAAGGGTTCGACGCCGGCGCCACGCTGAAGGCGGTGGCTCAGGAACGCTGCACCGGGCTCTATGGCGTACCGACCATGTTCGTTGCTCTGCTGGATCATCCGGATTTTTCCGCCTTCGATCTCTCCAGCCTGCGCACCGGCATCATGGCCGGTTCGCCATGCCCGATCGAGGTGATGAAAAAGGTGGTGTCGCTGATGCATATGGAACAGGTGACCATCGCCTACGGCATGACCGAGACCAGCCCGGTGTCGTTCCAGAGCGGCGTCGACGACCCCTTGGAAAAGCGCGTCTCGACCGTCGGGCGGATCCACCCCCATGTCGAGGTCAAGGCGGTCGATGCCGATGGCGCTACAGTTGCGGTCGGCGTACCGGGCGAGCTTTGCACGCGCGGCTATTCGGTGATGAAGGGTTACTGGGACGACGACGACAAGACCCGCGAGGCGATCGACGCCGACGGCTGGATGCACACCGGCGACCTCGCCACCATCGACGCCGAGGGCTATTGCAACATCGTCGGCCGGGTCAAGGACATGGTCATCCGCGGCGGCGAGAACGTCTATCCCAGGGAGGTCGAGGAATTCCTCTACCGCCATCCAAAGGTCAAGGAGGTGCAGGTGTTCGGCATTCCCGACGCCAAATATGGCGAGGAGCTGTGCGCCTGGATCGTGCTCAAGCCCGGCCAGATCGCCACCGAGCAGGAGGTCAGAAACTTCTGCGCCGGCCAGATCGCCCATTACAAGATCCCCCGCCACATCCGCTTCCGCACCGAATTGCCGATGACGGTGACCGGCAAGCCGCAGAAGTTCTTGATGCGCGAGGCGATGGTGGAGGAGCTGGGCTTGGTGGCGCAGAAGACGGCGTGAACGGGTGAACGCTTCGATCTGTCGGTGCGCGAATGCAGCCACGGTTCGCAGCAGCGTGCAGGGGCTTGCATGAGCGGTTTCGGACGTTCGGTGACTTCATATGCGATGCCGCTGGCCGCCTTGGTCATGGCTGTCGCCGTCAGGACAGGCGGGCTGTCGGCGGACGAAGGTTCGCTGGGCGTCAGGATACTCGTCGGAGCGCTTTCGAGTGCGATCATGTTCACCACCATTTTCGTGGTGCTCGACCACGCCGAGGCGGTGGCTCGGCGTGTAGGAGAGCCCTACGGCACATTGGTGCTGACTTTTGCCGTGACGGCAATCGAGGTGTCGATCATCGTTTCCATGATGCTGCATGGAGAGAACAACCCTACGCTTGCGCGTGAGTCCGTCTTTTCAACGGTGATGATTGCATCTACCGGCGTCGTCGGCACGTGTCTTGCGCTTGGCGGCTGGCGCCATCGCAAGCAGGCAATTGTTCGACAAGGGACCAGCGCATATTTGGCGGTTCTGATCGCGCTGACCATCATGACGCTTATTCTGCCGACCTACACACAAGCTACGGGGCCGGGCACATTTTCGGCAGCTCAACTTGGCTTTGTGAGCGTGCTTTCGGTGCTGCTTTATGCAAGCTTCGTGTTCGCGCAGACTGTCCGCCACCGGGAAGACTTTGTCGAAGGGCAAGCCCACGGCGTTTCGTTGCGGACTGCTCCTCACGAAAGCGTCTTTGCCGGCGCATTGCTGCTTTTGATCGGGCTGATCGGCATTGTCATGCTCGCCGAGCAGGTCGCGGCAAGCGTCGAAGATACGCTCGTTGCCTACCAGGTGACCCAGGCTGACAGCATTGTGGGGGCAATGATCGCCGGGCTGGTGTTGATGCCGGAGGCCATTTCGGCGGTTCGCGCTTCACTCAACAATGAGCTGCAACGCGGTTTGAATGTCGCGATGGGTTCGGCTTGCGCCACAATCGGCCTGACCATACCGGCGGTCGCAGCCGCCAGCCTGCTGACGGGCAGAGGATTAACCCTGGGGCTTCCAGCGACTGACACAGTGCTTTTGATTTTAGCGCTCTTCATATGCAATGTGAGCTTTAGTACTGAAAGAACAACATTCTTGACGGGCGCTGTCCATATCGTGGTATTTCTTACATATATATTTCTTATATTTGTGCCATGAACTCTGGCTCAGGTTGGCGCTTGAGGGCTGGCTCGCGCTGCGGCTGGGCAATGGCCGACGTCGGCCGGGTCAAGGACATGGTCATCCGCGGCGGCGAGAACGTCTATCCCAGGGAGGCCCGAAAAATCGGAGGCTTTCGCATACGCTGTCAGCTTCAGGGGAACAACCATCGACCTGAGGGCAATCCCGGTCCCATATCTCAAACGGAGACTCTGTGGGTTTCAACCGGAGTGTATCGGGTTAGATTCTCCACGCCGGTCGATGTGACGACGAAGCAATCCCCCAGATTGGCACCTGCGACCGAGGGCTCTAGCCACTGCGAGTGCAACACAAAGACCATTCCCGGTTCCAAGCGATCAAAATTGTTCGAAGATATGTTGTAAAGAGGCATGCCTGGCATAGAAACCTCGTGACCTAGGTTGGGGTTGTGCGGCCCCCTTTGCGCCGGATAGATATGGTCCAGGCGACGGCCCTGACGTTCCCAGTCAGCATCCGGAACATACTGCCGCAGGATCTCCCTTGCCGACCCGTCTGGCATCGACTCCCAGTTGAAGGGCATCGTTCTAGCCTCTGCGTCAGGGAGATATCCGAGTTCTATGAATGGGGAGAACGAGGCCTCGTTGATATCGCGCAACAGAACACCAGGGCGAGCCATAGCGGTGGCGCGTCGAACGCCTTCCGCGCACATCTCCAGGACCTCCTCCTGCTTGGCGCTGATCTTGCCAACGGCAATCATCCGGGAGGATTGCGCGAAGTAGCCTCGATACGTGACATTTGAAATGTAAAGATTTATCAGATCGCCTGGAGCCACAATATGTCCGTAAGGTCGCCCGCAGTGGGTGCCAAACGGGTTGATACCAATCTGATAGCCGTCGCCCGTCTCTCCCCCTCGAGACAACTGCGCAAAGGTAAAGGCGGCATAGATTTCGTAGTCTGTCACCCCGGGCCGGATGACATGATACGCGGCCTGGATGCCGATATCGATGAGTTGCCCTGCTGCGCGAAACAGTTCGATCTCCCTGGGGGATCGAACACGCTGCATTCGGTCGACAATGCCGTTCTCGGCTGAGAACTCGACATCGGGACATGCGGCGCCCAGTTTTGCCCAGTAAGGCGCGGATGTGTGGTCGCCGATCAGCCCAATTCGTCCACTATCCAGTCCCATCTTGGCCAGGATGTCGCGAACCGAGGTCACTGCCTTCTGAATCGGCACCCCTGGCCTGTCCGCATATTCGCGGCCCCAGCAGCCGACCTGCCATATCTTGTCTACCAGCAGAGGTTCTCCAGCCGGCGGAAGCACGACCGAGTCACTGAAGAAGGATACGAGCTGCAGGCCCTTGTCGATATCGGTCGGAATGATCAGAAGGCCTTCGCGCGACCAATCGCAGATGTAGCGCAAATACGAGTTCGAGGTGTGATACCAGCCGACATCGTCGGTATGGACGATGAGCGCGTCATACTCACCAACGACCGCCGCACGCCGGATACGTCGCAACCGGTCGACGAATTCAGCTTCAGGCAAGGGATCGACGGGTATGAAATCGAAACTCGGCTCGAACCCCTCGAGCAGCTTTTCTGTCCTGTTTGAAAATGCGTAATGTCCCATCGATCCCTCAGACGCTTGGCACGTGAAACAGCATTAGATGCTGATGGTGTCGATGATGTCGTTGTAGGCGACCGGCGCATCGATGAGCCCGTACGCGGCAATCATACCCTGATAGCGCATGAACGGTTCGCGCCTCACCGACATATCGGCGGACCAAGTTTGGTGTGAGCGCATTCGCTGCACTGCTGCGGTTAAAACGGGGATCGGTATGGTTTGAAAATCAGGAGAGATCAGGTTCGCGATTTCCTCCGGCGTATGCGCGCCGATCCACTCGCTGGCTTCGGATAGCGCACGAACGAAACTGGTCAGTTCCGTCCTGTTTCCTGCCAGGAACCGGGGGGTCGTGTAGTAAACGCTCCAAGGCACCTCCCCGGCAACCACCGATAGGTCTGCGGCCAGGTGGAACCCCTCCATGAGAAGCGCGTCGGCAAGCGGCGAATAGGTCAGATAGAAATCGGTAAAGCCACCCCGCCATAGCCGGGTTGTGGTGGCTTCATCGAGGTCGCGGATGAACTGAATACGGCTGAGATCGATACCATTTTCGCGCAGCACACCTTTTAAAAACATCCACTGACTCGTCGAGCCGGCGGGAAGAAGGACTTTCTTCTCGTAAAGATCGCTCCATTGGAAATTGAGATATGGCTCGCGCGCGATCAGTACTTGAGTGTTGAATCCGCAGAGTTGGGTGAAGATGCGCAACTCTTCCAGCCTGCCGCGATACATCAACGGAATCCACACGCCGCCCCGCGCGATGTCTGCCTTGCCCTCGGCCAACACATCGGCAAGCCACGAACCGCCCGGACCGGAATCGTAGTTGACCTCGATCGCAAGCCCCTGACGTTCGAACAGGCCCAGATGCTCGGCAACGTGGTGAGGAACATATGTGAGGTGTTCTTCCGCGATCAGGCGAATGGTCTTCATTCTGGAACTCCTTGGGGTTCTGTCTGTCCGCCGCTAACGGCGCGAACTGGTTGCCTCGATGCGTCGGCTGGCGATTTCGTAACCAACGGCAATGAGCAGGGTCAGCGCGACAATCACCACGGCCAACGCACTGATTTCTGGAGTCAAGCCCACGCGTATGCGGCCGGCCAGCACGGTCGTGAGCGTTTTGTCGGCCAGGATGGTGAATGTCGTGGCGTTGAATTCCTCCACCGAAGACAACAGCGCGAGCACGGCCGATGAGGCAAGTGCCGGACGAAGGAACGGCAGTGTGATGCCAAAGAAAATCTGCAGTGGAGTTGCACCGAGATCCAGGGCGGCTTCCTCTTGGCTCCGGTCAAAGCGCTGCAGTCGAGCGAGAACAATCAGCATGCACAGGCTGGAGATGAAGGTGGTCTGCGCGATGACGCTGAGGAGCAGCCCGTTATAGAGATAGCTTAGCCCGGCCTGACGGGTGATCTCCCGCCAGAAGACCACGGTGGCAACCCCGGTAATGATCCCGGGCGTCAGCATTGGGGAAATAACGACGAGGTAATAGATCGATCGGAATCTCGCCTGGAGCTGGTTCATGACGATCGCCGCCGCGAGACCGATAGGCACTGACAGAGCCGTGACGGCGACGGCGATGATGATGCTGTTGCGCAACCCTTCCAGCAGATCGCTGCTGGTCGTGAGCTTGCGGAACCAAGCCAAGGTAAAACCCTCGATCGGCCAGGCTTGCGGATAGCTCGGAGTGTTGAAGGCCGAGAGCCCCATGACCGCCAGCGGCGACAAGAGCAGCAGCATGAACAATCCCAGGTAGATGCGGAAAGCTACGCGATGCATCGGCTCGGCTTTCATCGCGCGATCTGCCCTAGTTTCAGCCTGAACAGCCGCAGGGTCACCAGGACGAAAATCACGCAGCTCACCAGGAGAATGAACGCGTAGGCGGCACCTTGAGGCCAGTTCAGGGCCTGATAGAACCGGTTGTAGATGACGGGAGTGAACCACAAGGTCCGTGGGCCGCCGAGCACGAGCGGTGCCGCCAGTGATCCGACGCAGAACATGAATGTCAGCGAGCAGCCGGACGCAATTCCAGGCTTCGCATGCGGCATGGCGACGAATGCGTGAACATGCCACCACGGCGCGCCCAGATCCCTGGCAGCCTCTATCTGGCTCTTCTCCAGGCTCTCCAGCGCATTGTAGAGCGTGAACACCATCACCAGGATGCAGGAATAGCTGAGGCCCCAATACAGACCGACATTGTTGCCGATGAAATCCACCGGCTCCGTCAAAATACCGGTGCCGATCAGGACGTTGTTGACGATGCCGGAATTGGACAGCAGCAGGCGTATCGCGAATACGCGCAAAACCTCGTTCACCCAATATGGCAATATCAAAAAAGCAATGAGGCGGCGAAGCGTGCGCGGATACGCGGACTGCGCCATGAAATATGCAATCGGATAACAGAGTAAAAAATTGAATATGGTTATGCAAACGCTCGCGACAATAGTCGCGACATAGGCGTTAAGGTGTAGAAAATTGAACAAATCAGTGCTGCCTGGCGGCCCGAACAAGAAATACCGATAGTTATCCAAAGTATAATGATCATCCGGGCCGCCGGCCTGCCTGGGCGGCAGATTTGGGCGGAAAGACAAATCCACCATGGCAATCTGGGGAAAAATAATGGTGACGAATATCCATATGAAAGTGGCAAGGACCAGGTAGGTGGCGACAATGGCGCCGTTTCGCTCCAGGAATCCCTGGCCCCGCACCGTGCCCGACCGGCGGTCGTACCGGCTGCCCAGGATCAGCAGGACCACCGTAGTCAGCGGCAGCAGAAAAATCACATACAGGACGACCTGGCTCCTCATGAGCCGCTCCCGTCGGCAGCCATGATTATCCCATCAGCCCGATCGAGGCCGACATGGATCCGTTCGCCCGCGACAGGCGCAAATGTCCTGCTCGTGGTCGCGCGCGCCAGCATGCGCTGGCCAGTGTCCGTTCTAAGCACTATTTGCGAGGTGCTTCCTTCGTAGGACACCTCGGTGACCTCCCCCGAGAAATTGAAATCACATGCTGAGTCTTGCAACCTCAGAGTCTCCGGCCGAATGAAGAACGCGGCCTGATCTCCTTGCCGCAGTGTTCCCGTGGTTCGACCCGCAAGATTCCCCAGTGGCGTCGCTATCACTGCCTCGGCGCCCGACACCTTTTTGACCTGCCCGTGGATCACATTGTTCTCGCCCACGAACGACGCGACGAAAGGGGTCTTCGGGTCGCAATAAACAGATCTGGCCGTTCCGACTTGTTCGATGCGACCGGCATTCATGACGGCGATGCGATCCGACATGGCCAACGCTTCGCCTTGATCGTGCGTTATGTAGATGAAGGTTATGCCGATCCGCTGCTGGATCGCTCGCAGTTCTGCCCGCATGTGCTGACGCAGTTTCAGATCCAGTGCCGAAAGCGGCTCGTCCAGCAAGAGGACCGACGGTTCCACCGCAAGAGCTCGTGCGATAGCCACACGCTGCTTCTGCCCTCCCGACAACTCGGCAATCATTTTCTTGCCCTGGCCAGGCAAGGAAACGAGATCGAGCAGGCGCTCGACGGCGGCATCTCGTGTCGGCCGGGGAACACCGCGAACACGTAGGCCATAACCGATGTTGTCGGCGACCGTCATCAAAGGAAACAAGGCCAGATTCTGAAAGATCAATGCGGTCGGCCGCTTGTTGGGACCGCCGCCTTTCATGTCCACCCCCCCGATCTTGATCTGGCCGACGGTCGGCTCCATGAAACCCGAAATGGTTCGCAGCAGGGTGGTTTTTCCACATCCCGAAGGCCCGAGGAAACTGAAGAACTCGCCGGATTCAATTTTCAGATTTGTGCGGTGGACTGCCACGAAATCGCCGAACCGGACCTCCAGTTCCGACAACTCGACAGATCCTCGTCCCGGTACGGCATCGGACACGCCAGAAATGTGCAACACAGTCCCTCTGCTTTTGAGTCTAGCTGCAGTCAGGTTGCCGGCCCGCCCCGGGCCGATCAACCCGCCCTTGGTTGCTAGGCTGCCTTGAACTTTTCGGCGTACTCGTTGCGCGCCGCCCCATACCAGCCGGGCTCCTCCGGGCGGCTCCAAAGTTTCGACAAGGCATCTTCAGGATAGGCCTCGGCAAAACTCTTCTTGGTTTCGGCCGAAAGAAAAGCATCAGATCCCTTCATGACACCATTATAGCCGGAACCCTCCGCCACCATGGCCGAGACCTCGGGCGTATAAAGGAACTTGAGAAACTCGTAGGCCTGTTCAACATTTTTGGACGCGGCGACCACGGACAGCCCGTCTATCCAGGATTGAGCCCCTTCCTGCGGAGCCATGTACTGAATTGGCTTGCCTTCCTTCTTCAATGAAAGTGCCGGCCCGTCCCACACTTGGCCGATGACGCATCCATTCTCCATGAAACCGGACTTGACCAAGTCGGACGTGTCGAAAAACTGCTTGATCTGCGCTTTGTGAGCGACGGCAAACTTCAGAATTTCATCGAAAATCTTCCTCATCGTCGGCTCGTCTTTGTAGCTGTCGAGCATACGATTTGACGGCAGCTTTCCCGATGCATCGAACCAAAGGCCAATTCCAAGCAGCAGCGTGTCCGGCTTGCCTTGCACTTTGCCGACATATTCTTCCTGCCACAGGGTACCGTAGCTCAGCGTCTTGTAGTCGAGCTTCGTCAGGTCGCTACGCCAACCGATGGCTTCCGTGCCCCAGCAATGCGGCAAGCTGAAAAGTCCTTCCGCAGACTGCCAAGCTTTCATTCCCTGCATTACGGCCGGCAAGATATCGTCGATGGGGATCTTGTTTGGGTCGATCGGCGCCAATACCCCAAGATCCTTGAACTGCGCAGCCCGATCGACCGTGGGTTGGCATAGATCGAAACCCTCACCCTCGGTCGCCATGAGCTTGTTCATCTGCTCCTCGTTGGACGAGAACGGCGTGATTTTGATCTCGATGCCGGTTGCGGCCGTGAACTTCTTGGTGACCGAGTCGGGCAACTCCTCGGCCCAACCGAGCACATTCACCTGACCGGACGATGCCCTTGCCCCGCGAATGAAGAGGGGCGAGGCCAATGCGGTGGCTCCCGCGGCGACAATCCCGTTCAATACGGTGCGTCGGCTCACCTGGTTCGCGGCCAGCAGGGTGGCCATAGTTGAGTTTGCGACAGGATCTCTGTTCATTGTTACCCTCTTTTGGTTGAAGCGATCTCGTTGGAGTCTGGATCGTATCGCACATTGTGAACAAAATTTTACACTCACGTCAACAATCTTTTTCCACAATCGAGAAAAGGCGTGATCTACTGATAACGAAACGTAGGCCGGTGAAGAGGGCTCCGGGTAGGGAAATAGCCCAAAAAGCGATCCCAATCAGGCAACTCGCTTGACAGGCTGTACAATTGTTTACAATCTAGCATGAGATTGTATTCGATTTTCCCTTTCCGGCCGCACCTTCCGACGCATCCAAGTTTCCCCCGAAGGCACAATGAAAATTCTCATCATCAATCCGAACACGACAGCCTCGATGACGGCAACGATCGATATAGCGGCGCGACGGGCGGCGAGCGTGTCGACGACGATCGTGACCGTCAACCCGCAAGATGGGCCACCAAGTATCGAGGGTTATTATGATCAGGCCTTTGCCGTTCCCGGCCTCATCGGCGAGATTATTCGTCATCGCGGCACCGCCGATGCGGTGATCATTGGATGCTTCGACGATACCGGGCTCGATGCGGCGCGGTGCACGACCAGAGCACCGGTGCTGGGGATTGGCGAGGCCGCATTCCACATGGCGAGCCTGATTGCCGGGCGCTTTGGAGTTGTAACCACACTCCGGCAGTCCATTCCCTCGATCGAACAGAACCTCATCCGGTATGGACTATCGGTCCGTTGTACGGGCGTCCGGGCGTGTGATGTTCCTGTCCTGGAGCTGGAGCGTCCGAATTCCAACGCGCACGATCGCATTGCGAAGGAAATCAAGCGGTCGATTGACGAGGACGGGGCCGAGGCGATCATCTTAGGCTGCGCAGGAATGGCCGACCTTGCTCTGGCGCTTACCCACCAAGTGGGCGTTCCGGTTCTCGAAGGTGTATCTTGCGCTGTGCGGCTTTGCGAAGGTCTTGTCCATCTGGGCCTATTGACGGCCGTGCAAGGCGGATATCAACGACCTCGGCCCAAATCGTTCGCCGGGATGTTTTCTCCTTTCTCTCCGGTCGGCTAGCTCGGGCGTGGTGGAAGAACTGGTATTTCGGCATGCAAGATCTTACGTCCTACGCATGAATTGTGCACATCCCAGGCCATGATTGTGGATTTTTGCCCTCACTCATGATAGCCAGACAAAATCTGAGAGATCGCCAACCGAGCATGAAGTCACCAAATCAAGGTCAACAATCTGGGGATGCGCAACTCGCGCGCTGGAGCCCGGTATACCGAGCACTAAGCGAAGCGATCATCAGCCATCGTATCCCCCCTGGGACGAAGCTTCCCGAGGACGAGCTCTCGTCGATTTATTCCGTAAGCCGGGCCTTGGTTCGTCAGGCATTGCAGGCCCTTTCTCATGATCGGCTTGTTCGTCTGGAGCCGAACCGTGGTGCTTTTGTCGCCCAGCCGACAAAACAGGAAGCACGAGAGGTATTCGAAGCTCGCGCGCTTATAGAGCCAAAGGTGGCCGCGCTTGCCGCTGAAGTGGCAAAGCCGGCGGCCATCAAGCAATTGCGGCACCATCTGACCATGGAGCACGAAGCCCTGCATGCCAATCAGGACGGCGAAGCGATCGTTCTGTCCGCGAGGTTCCACCTCGCGATCGCCGACATCGCTGGGCACGCCACCCTTGCGGGTTTTGTCAAGGATCTCTTATCGAGATCTTCTCTGATTATAGCCCTTTATTGGAAGCGTCGGGACACAACCTGCGAAAGCCATGCCCATCACGCCCTTGTTGACGCCATAGAACGCCATGACGCCAAGGCCGCGGCAGACTTGATGAGAAGTCACCTTGTCGATCTGCTTTCCGGCCTGGACCTTGCGTTCACAGGCCAGCAGGAGCGAAGCCTCTCGGAAATGCTGCAAACAGTGCCGACGGGGAGATAGTTTGGCTCCTCAGCCTGTCCTATTTGGCGCAACCGCGACCGCAGGCGATGTCCGTTCTCGGGCGCCGCACAATTCAGTTCCAGGACCGACATGAGGCGTGAAGCTGCCGTCTAAGGCCGAGCCTATTTAAGTCGTGATCGGGAATAGAAGACTTACCGGGTCTATCGTGCCAATCGCGAAGGCGCGGGCCATGGCCCGCGCCTTCGCATATTCAGCCTTCCAAAGAGCTCAGTCCTTCTCGAAGATGCGCGCCTTGGCGACGACGCCGGCAATGGCGCCGCCGATCAGCGGTGCCACGATGAACAGCCAGAGCTGGCCGATCGCCGCAGTTCCCGAAAACAGTGCCGGACCGATCGAGCGGGCCGGGTTGAGCGACGTGCCGGTCACCGGGATGATGGCGAAGTGCAGCCCTGCCAGCGTCAGGCCGATGACCAGTCCGGCGAACGCCGTCGAGTGCTTTTCGGCCGTGACGCCAAGGATCACGGTGACGAAGGTGAAGGTGCCGATCACTTCCCACAGGAAGGCCGAACTGACACCCCATTTCGTCACATCCCAGCCATTGGCGCCGAAGCCGGTGGTGTGTCCGCCAACCTGGCCGGAGACGATGATCCACAACGCCAGTGAAGCAAGGACGCCGCCGATGACCTGCGCGATCCAGTAGGGGATGACGTCCTTGGCCGGCAGCCGGCCGGCAAGGAAGACGCCGAGCGTCACCGCCGGATTGAGATGCGCGCCCGAAATGGGGCCGATCGCATAGGCCGCGGCGATGAGGCCGATGCCGAACGCCAGACCGATGCCTTCCTGGCCAAGCGGCAGCGCGCCGCCGAAGCCGCCCGTCACCACAGAAGCCGTACCGATGAACACCAATAGAAATGTGCCTAGAACTTCCGCCAGATAAGTCTTCATTGCCCTCTCCTCGTGTCGATCCGCCGGTTCACCTTTTCGCGCCGCGAATCACAATCGGAAGAGTATTCGCAACCAGAAAAGTTGGAAAGCAGAGCGGTTGTGCCGGCCGACCTGCTTGTGCGCGCCGGTTGCGCGCTCTAGAGCAGGGCCGGAATAATTTTCTGCGTGACGGAACAAGACAATGCGACTGGGCGGAAGGCTGGCTGCGGCCATCGAAGTGCTGGAAGACATCGGCCGGCGCCACCGGCCGGTGGCGGACGCGCTGAAGGATTGGGGCCTGTCGCATCGCTTCGCCGGCGGCGGCGACCGTGCGGCCATCGGCAACATCGTCTATGACGCCTTGCGCCACAAGCGTTCCGCGGGCTGGCTGCTGGGGCAGGACACGCCGCGCGCCATTGGCTTCGGCGCCCTGCTGCTCGAATGGGGGCAGACGGCCCAGTCGCTCAACGAGGCGCTGGATGGTGACAAGTTCGCACCGCCGCTGCTGACCGCCGCCGAGCTTCAGGCCATCGCCGACGGTCGGCTCGCCGATGCGCCGGACGCGGTGCGGGCGGATGTTCCCGACTGGTGCGCGCCGCTTTTCGAGCGAGCCTTCGGCCCGAGTTGGGCCGACGAGGGCGCTGCACTGGCGACGCGCCCGCCGCTCGACCTCAGGGTCAACACCTTGCAGGCCAACCGCGACAAGGTGCTGGCCGAACTGACGGGAACCGGCGCCAAACCCGCGGCAATCGCCCCGCACGGCATCCGCATTCCACCGATCGACGGCGATGGCCGGCACCCGAATGTGCAGGCCGAACCGGCCTTCCAGAAGGGCTGGTTCGAGGTCCAGGACGAAGGCTCGCAGATCGCGGCCGCCCTTGCCGGGGCCGAAGCCGGCATGCAGGTGCTGGATTTCTGCGCCGGCGCCGGTGGCAAGACGCTGGCACTGTCGGCTTCGATGGAAAATCGTGGCCAGATCTTTGCCCATGATGCGGAGAAAGCACGGCTGGCGCCGATCTTCGACCGCATCCGTCGTTCGGAAAACCGCAATGTGCAGGTGGTCACCAAGCCCACGGAACTCGCGCCGCTCGGCAACCACATGGACATCGTGCTGGTCGACGCGCCCTGCACCGGCAGCGGCACCTGGCGGCGCCGCCCCGACGCCAAGTGGCGGCTGACGCAGAGGCAGCTCGATACCCGCAAGGGCGAACAGTCGGCGATCCTCGATGCGGCCAAAGCCTATGTCAAACCGGGCGGCCTGCTGGTCTACATCACCTGCTCGGTGTTTGATGAGGAGAATGGCGAGCAGATCGCGGCCTTTCGGGACCGTAACAGCGGCTTTGTTCCCGTCGAGCACCGCCAGCTCTGGGACAGCCGTTTTCCCGGCCATGAGGCAGCCGCGCGCATCGGCATCAAAGGCGACATTTCGCTGTCGCCGGCGCTGAGCGGCACCGACGGGTTTTACTTCTGTGCATTGCGCAGGTCGGCCTGAATCCGATCGGATGTCGCCAATTCCTCGCGGATGCGTGGCGCCAGCCGGCAGGCTAGGCCGATTGTGCAGTGCAGCAAAAGCATTTGCCTGCCGTCCATGCCTCTGCAATAAGCTTATCCGCATAAAGGAAGGCAGCGGCCATGGCAGCAAAGATCGTACCCGCCCCGGACTATGAGGATCGCGTCAGGACCTCCTTCGCACGCCAGAAGGCGATGGCCACGATCGGCGCCGAACTGACGCTGGTGACGCCCGGCATCATCGAGATCGAGATGCCCTATTCGGCGGCACTCACCCAGCAGCACGGCTTCCTCCATGCCGGCGTCATTTCGACGGCGCTGGACTCGGCCTGCGGCTATGCCGCCTTTTCGCTGATGCCGGAAAATTCCGGCGTGCTGACCATCGAGTTCAAGGTCAACCTGCTGGCGCCGGGCAGGGGCGAGCGCTTCCTGTTCCGCGGCTCGGTGACCAAGCCAGGCCGCACCATCATCGTTGCCGACGGCCAGGCCTACGCCTTTGCCGCCGACGGCGAGGCCAAGCTGATCGCCACCATGACCGGAACGATGATGACGGTGGTCGGGCGTGATGGGATAGAAGGGTGAGTGGCCGGTTCGCCGCAGGCGAATTCATCGTGCCGGTGGCACGATGAAAGGCCACGGACGCCGGGAGCTGCCGCAGGCAGCGGGCCCCGGCGAGCGGCGGCGCAGATAAGCAGGGGATCGGGCGGAGAGGAGCAAATCATCATGACCGATAAAATTCGCCGCCTGTCGGGCAAGGACGTTCTCTTCGTCATGGCGGCACAGGCCGAATATGGTCCGCATCTCAAGCAGCTGTTCACGCCATTGATGACAGGTGTCGGTCCGGTCGAGGCCGGCGTCAGGCTAGGCGCTGAACTCTCCTGGCTGAAGTCGCAAAAAACCCTGCCCGACCTCGTCGTGTCGCTCGGCTCAGCCGGCAGCCGGACGCTGGAGCAGACGGGAATCTACCAGGCGGTTTCGGTCAGCTACCGTGACATCGACGCTTCGCCGCTCGGCTTCGAGAAGGGTGCCACACCCTTCCTCGACCTGCCGGTGACCGTGCCATTGCCCTTCAAGATACCTGATATCAAGCAGGCGACGCTATCGACCGGCGGCGCGATCATCACCGGTGCGGCCTATGATGCTGTTAACGCCGACATGGTCGACATGGAGACCTTCGCCTGCCTGCGCGCCTGCCAGTTGTTCGACATTCCGCTGATCGGGCTGCGCGGCATTTCCGACGGGGCGGCGGATCTCAGGCATGTCGGCGACTGGACCGAATATCTTGAAGTCATCGATGGGAAGCTGGCGGAGGCCGTCATGCGGCTCGAACAGGCCATCGGTTCGGGCACGCTTCTGAAAGATTCGCCGCATGAAGACGCCAGACCGCTCTGAAACTCGCAACCCATTGCGTCGACTCATTTCTTTCTCTAAACGCTCGCCATGAAAACAGCCAATCATCCCGATACCGTCCTGATTGTCGATTTCGGCAGCCAGTTCACCCAGCTCATCGCCCGCCGCATCCGCGAGGCCGGCGTGTTTTCCGAGATCGTGCCGTTCCAGTCGGCCGAAGCGGCATTCAAGCGCATCAATCCGAAAGCCGTGATCCTGTCCGGCGGCCCGGCTTCGACCGGCGATATAGGCAGTCCGCGCGCGCCGCAGATCGTCTTCGACGCCGGCGTGCCGGTGCTCGGCATCTGTTACGGCCAGATGGCCATGTGCGTGCAGATGGGCGGCGTCGCCGAAAGCTCCGACCATCGCGAATTCGGCCGCGCCTTCGTCGAGATCCAGAAGGACAGCCCGCTGTTCGAGGGCCTGTGGGCGCCCGGCCAGCGCCACCAGGTGTGGATGAGCCATGGCGACCGCGTCATCTCCTTGCCCGACGGCTTCGAGGTGTTCGGCAAATCGGAGGGCTCGCCCTTCGCCATCTTCGGCAACATCGAGCGCAAGATGTACGGCATCATGTTCCACCCCGAGGTGGTGCATACGCCCGACGGTGCCCGGCTGCTCAGGAACTTCGTCCACAACATCGCCGGCATCGAGGGCGACTGGACCATGCGCGCCTACCGCGAGCACGCGGTCGAGGCGATCCGCAAGCAGGTCGGCAAGGGCAAGGTCATCTGCGCGCTGTCGGGCGGCGTCGATTCCTCCGTTGCCGCGCTGTTGATCCACGAAGCGGTCGGCGACCAGCTGACCTGCATCCTTGTCGACCACGGCCTGATGCGCAAGGACGAGGCCGCGGGCGTGGTGGCGATGTTCCGTGAGCACTACAATTTGCCGCTCATTCTGGTCAACGCGTCGGACCGTTTCATCGACGCCCTCGAGGGCGAGTCGGATCCGGAGAAAAAACGCAAGACCATAGGCCGGCTGTTCATCGAGGTGTTCGAGGAAGAGGCCAAGAAACTCGGCGGCGCCGAATTCCTGGCGCAAGGCACGCTCTACCCCGACGTGATCGAAAGTGTCTCCTTCACCGGCGGCCCCTCGGTGACGATCAAGTCGCACCACAATGTCGGCGGCCTGCCGGCGCGCATGAACATGCAACTGGTCGAGCCGCTGCGCGAACTGTTCAAGGACGAGGTCAGGGCGCTGGGCAAGGAGCTTGGCCTGCCCGAAAGCTTCATCGGCCGGCACCCGTTCCCAGGTCCGGGTCTTGCCATCCGCTGCCCCGGCGGCATCACCCGCGAAAAGCTGGAGATCCTGCGCGAAGCCGACGCCATCTATCTCGACGAGATCCGCAAGGCCGGCCTCTACGATGCCATCTGGCAGGCATTCGCCGTGCTGCTGCCGGTGCAGACGGTCGGCGTGATGGGCGACGGCCGCACCTACGAGTTCGTCTGCGCGCTGCGCGCCGTCACCTCGGTCGACGGCATGACGGCGGATTTCTACCACTACGACATGGCCTTCCTGGGGGCTGCTGCCACCCGCATCATCAACGAAGTCCGCGGCATCAACCGCGTCGTCTATGACGTGACGTCGAAGCCGCCTGGAACAATCGAGTGGGAATAAAGGTCGGTCGTTCGCCAGCATTCGGCGACTATCGAGGAAACTTCATTAAACGTCTGAATTTTATCTGCTTTCGTCTCTACGTCTATCGCTGACTATCGCCCCTAAGCGGAATCATTTGACGGTAGATCTGACGGCATTCCTTTTCGCGTCATCTTCGCTGCAGACTGATGCCGTCACTGCGCCGGACTCAAGCCTGTTGGCATCTTTCGAGGTAAGGCATTGAATCCAATGGGCTCTCCCAGAGCCTTGACGGTAAAACGAATGACGGTAAAACTAGGCATTTCACAATCCTGATGCCCCCATTTGTCTCCTCCTATGCTCACAGACATCGCACTTAAGAAGCTGAAATCAAAAGATAAAATATACAAAGTCACTGATCGTGACGGTATGTACGCGACCGTGGCTCCCACAGGGCAGATATCGTTCCGATACGACTACCGAGTGAATGGTCGGCGAGAGACAGTGACGCTGGGCCGCTATGGTGAGGGAGGCATCTCGCTAGCAGAGGCGCGTGACCGCTGTCTTGCAGCACGAAAAATGGTGGCAGCCGGAAAATCACCAGCCCAGGAAAAGCAGCGTGACAAGAGGCGCCTGTCTGAGACGGGGACGTTCGGCGATGCCGGCAGAAGATGGTTTAAAGAGGCGAAGATGGCGGACAGCACGCGCTCCATGCGCAAAGCCGTCTTCGATCGAGACATCTTGCCGATTTGGGACAAAAGGCTCCTCACAGAAATAACATCGGACGATTTGCGGGCGCTGTGCGCAAAGGTCCGGGACCGTGGCGCACCAGCAACCGCCATTCATGTCCGGGATATTGTTAAGCAGGTCTATGGTTATGCCATTCTGCACGGCGAGAAGATCGCCAATCCGGCGGACAAGGTAGGGCCATCTTCGATAGCCACCTTCGAGGCGAAAGACCGGGCGTTGTCACCCGTAGAAATTCGAATCATGCTGAAAGAGTTGGAGAATGTGCCGACTTTGCCGACCATTCGGCTGGGCCTAAAGCTGATCCTGCTCACCATGGTTCGGAAGAGTGAGCTTCTGGACGCGACGTGGGATGAGGTCGACTTCGAGAACGCGGTATGGAGCATTCCCAAAGAGCGAATGAAGCGGAAGAAGCCACATAACGTCTACCTGTCCCGCCAGTCCCTCGACATCATGATTGCGCTCAAGACTTGCGCTGCGAACTCTCGATACGTGCTTCCATCTCGCTATGACGCCGACGAACCCATGTCGCGCGCGACCTTCAATCGGGTTACCATGGCCATTGTGGACCGCGCAAAACAACAAAATCTGCCGCTTGCTCCCTTTACGGTGCACGATCTACGGCGGACCGGCTCCACGCTCCTAAACGAGATCGGATTCAATCGCGACTGGATCGAAAAATGCCTTGCACACGAAGACAGTCGCTCCTCCCGCGGCGTCTATAACAAGGCTGAATACGAACCGCAGCGGCGCCACATGCTGCAGGAATGGGCCGACATGATTGAAGCGTGGGCGGCTGGCAACAAACACGCACCCACACTGCAGCCGATTTCCGGGGCAGCCGTCATCCTCGATCCGATTTGACGGGCCTCGTCTTCCGCGACCGCACGTCTGGTCCCGGGGCCAGTTCGATCGAACCAGCAAAGGACGCGTTCCGGCGTTCCTGAATCCAGGCTTCGACTTCTCCCAGGTCCCAAACGACACAGCGGGGGGTCAGATTGAACCGTCGGGGGAACTCGCCTCGTTGTTCCATTTCATAAATGGTCGTGTCCGATAACGGGACGATTTCTCGCAATTGCGATCGGCGAACGGTTCGCACGACCTGTCGCGTCTCAATGTGCGGTAGAACCGGAAGGGAGCTATCCGCTGGCGCGCCCCCTATGCCTTGGCAGCTTTCGCATTGAGTTGGCTTCTGCCGTTTGACCATGTGCTTACCGAAGGGCTCCGTCGGATCAAAGATCGTGCGTCTGCTCCAATCCAGGTATAGCTCTCAACTACGATCCCACCGTCTCCTTTGACCAGCAGGCGAGCTTTGGAGGCATCATGATAGCGAGGTCTGGTATCTTCATCGCCATGTCGCCAGCTCGTCCTCCGTACCATACGGACGCCAACAAGCCCCCTGAGCCGGGGTGGCACTAGGCAGCAAAATGTCCACGTCGACTCCCGCCGCTTGCAGCGCCCACAAACCGAGTGCACACGGGCAATTTGCAGGCCCGAATGGCCGCCCCTCCGCATGACTCCGTTCGGAAGTGCTTTCGGGATGCGAACTGGCGAGCCACCCCACGCCCGAGTTTCTACGATGTTGTGCCGTACCTCTAGCTCTTCCAGGTCAAAGGACGTACTAGAAGGACAGCAATACTGACTTATTTGCTTGTGCTTCCCTGCTCACAGAACGGGAATCTCTGTTTACTTGCCAAACAAGTTCTGCATAAAAAAGAGGCAGGCGCCGATTCGGTAGCCTGCCTCTGTTTTTACGCGTACTCGCGGTAAATGTGGCGCCGAGTGGACGAACAAAGACCGCGAGTCCGCTCCCTAGCAGGTCGGTAGCTAGCGTCCTGAGGCTTCATTGGCAAGCCACAGGAGTAAAGACTAATGGCGAAGAATCCTCCCCTTCGGCCTGGTCAACCCGCTCCACGGTCAGGTCAGTACGAAATTACTGGCCCACGTGGCGGCAAGGGACCGGAAAGAACAGTGACTCGCAATGAGCCACTGCCGCCGACTCCGTCAAAGGGATCCACTTACAAGCTTGTGGATCCGACCAAGCACGGAAAATAAAGTGACGGCGGGCTTCGGCCCGCCGGTTTCACGATCAGCGGAGGGACGAAATGGTTAAGAAGATCGAAGTTGTTAAAAGGCCTGCAGGTGACGGGAAGACTCGCACTGGCGCAACCAACGAAACAAAATCTCTGAGTACCGATCACTACAAAGCGCGGCTGGGCGTGAAAAGCGGCGGGAAGAAGTCTTGAGCCTCAGCAATTTGGCCGATCTCTTCACAGTGATCGGCTTTCCTCTTGGCTTGGTTGGCGTCGGACTAGTTTTATACCAAATGCGAACCGACAAATTGTCAGCCTCGGCAGGAGCCGTGGCTACACTACACGAGAATATTCGCGTACGGATCGACATGTTGTCCCGCTTAGAGCCGACTCTCGGCGATAGCGAAAACCCTGAATGGACCGGTGCCTTTCGCGACCTCCTAAACGATCTGGAAGTAGCTTGCGCCACCTACCTAGATAGCCAATTCAGCGGTAGGACTGGAAAGCTGGCCGAATTCCTCATTCACGACATGTTGAAGTTGTTCCAAGATGATGAGTCGCTACGGGAGCATCTAAGGGCTGCAATCCACGATCCAGATACATTCGCTAACATCAGGGATCTTTTAGCTCTGGAGAAATAGACGGAGGGTGCCCCAGGGCCATCAGAGCTGGTATGCGACACCGAGCCGTCTACGACATCCTCTTGCGTCGCTCTCTAGCGTTAACCCCAAGCGATCGGTGACGCCATATGCCACCTTCCGGCGCATCCAACCCAGTGTGCTGTTTGGCGCAGTTGATCGGAACAAAGAGAGAGCAAACTGGGTCTGAAGACGGTTCCATCGCGTCTCTAGGTTCGGCAATTGTCCCATACGTCCAAAATGGCGCGATTGCTTGAGCAGGCAGCCCGTCCCGTCGGCTTTCACAAATATTGAGGCGTAGCCGGCATGAAACCTTTTATTCACAAATTTCAAAAGCGACTGGTATTTTTATTGCGACTGCCATTGCGTAGGTTCTATGTGTTTCGTTCTGCATGGGGGTGTAGTTGTCTGACGTCGAAAAATCGGTCTTCCAGAGCGATCTGCCTCTGAGGGAGAAACTCGAGCGTGCCAGGATGGAGCTGCTCGACCTTTCCGCGCGCAATCGGCTTTTGAACGTGCCGCGGTTTTCCAAGAGCGCGAAGACGATCGACATCGTCGATGAGAAGTCGTCCGAGATTTATCGGTTGCTGGTGAACGAAGGCAAGGCCTTTACCTTCCTCGCCGGCAAGCCCGATAGACCGAAGGCAGGCCAAGAAGCCGCCGCGGATGACGAGATTGACTACTCGCCCATTTCCCTGGCTCAGCCAGAGGACGATGGGGTCGACGATCGGGGGATCTCGACGCGACATTCAGACACCAAGCTGCAAACGCGGATGACTCCCACCGGCTTGCAACGCCGGCTTCTTGATCTCTACCACGATGCCAGGACGCTAGAAGAGGAGCAGGGCGTTAACGTCCTCTTTCTGGCGCTCGGAATGCTGAAGTGGGTTGACCCGAACAACAAGGAAAACATCCGTCAAGCACCGCTCATTTTGGTACCGGTTCGTCTCGAGCGAGGAACGGCCGGAGAGAAGTTCCGGTTACGCGCGAGGCCTGAGGATCAGAGCGCGAATCTCTCTCTCGAACTCTATCTCGATCGGATGCACAAGCTCGCCATGCCGAGCTTCGATGCTGGAGACGACTTCGACGCCTCAAAGTACCTCGATGCCGTGGCCGCAGCGATCTCAACCAAAGAAGGTTGGGAGGTGCTCCAGGACGACATGGTGCTGGGGTTCTTCTCGTTCGCGAAGTTTTTGATGTACCGGGACCTTGATCCCGAAATCTGGCCCGATGGCACCAAGATCATCGAACAGCCGAAGATCCGCTCGCTCCTTTCAGACGGCTTTGAAGCACGCGAGCCGCTGATGTCTGATGATATCGCGATCGATCCGCACATTGCGCCTGCGGAGATGTTGCATATTGTCGACAGCGACAGTTCCCAGACGCTCGCGATCCATGATGTCAGGAAGGGGCGCGACCTTGTGATCCAAGGTCCTCCCGGCACAGGCAAATCGCAGACGATTGCAAACGTTATCGCGTCGGCCGTGGCCGACGGAAAAACCGTCCTTTTCGTAGCCGAAAAAATGGCCGCGCTGGAGGTCGTTAAGCGTCGCCTCGACAATGCCGGGGTAGGTGACGCTTGCCTGGAACTCCACAGCAACAAGGCGAACAAGCGCATGATGCTGGAGGAGCTGCGCCGCACCTGGCAGCTCGGATCGCCCCGAGGCCAATTTCCGTCTGCGCTCACCGACCAGTTGTTGCAGGCGCGAGATAGACTCAATGCGCATGCCGACCGGATGCATGTACCGTTTGGCGCATCCGCCCTGACGCCGTACCAGGTGTTCGGCCAGTTAACCCGGCTCAGGCAGAGTGGGCAAAAACCCGTTGATATCGAACTCGCGGGTGCCACCGATTGGACGAGTGAGGGCGTCTCGTCACGCCGGAAGCTGCTCGACGAGGTCTCTCAGCGGATCAACGAAATCGGGCTACCCATCCACCATCCCTGGAGAGGGGTTGGCCTGGATGTCGTACTGCCGACCACCGTCGAACGGTTTATCCCACGGATATCATCCTTGCTGGATCAAGCGAAGGCCGTACAGGCCAAACTGATTGACATTGCCGCGCGGATCGAGGCCGAGCCTCCGCGAATTCTGAGCGACAGCGGCGAGATAGAAGATCGCGGGGAACTTCTTGCTTCCGCACCAGAGCTGCCCGCCGACGCGTTGGTCTCGCCAGCGTGGGACGACCAGCCGAAGGAAATCGCGTCGGTCCTTTGGACAGGATCGGATTTCGCCCGCAAATTCGAAGACGTTTCTCGGCATTTGGCGGCGACAGCGATCGACACCCCAATTGACGATCTCGAGACAGAGCTTGCGAAACTGCCATCGGAATTTCCGAAAGACGGCTTTGTCCGCGCGCACCATCTGGCCGTTCTGCTCCCGCGATTGCGGGATGAAGCGGAGCGGTTGAATCAGGAGCTGGGGTCAACGGTTGTACCGGACACGCTGGCAGGGCTCGTTAGACTAATCGTGACGGGGGAGAGAGTTGCGGCCGCCCCTGACGCAAGTCCAGAAGCGTTTGCTGCGACCGTGTGGGACTCTGGACTTGAACAAGCAGCAGATCTTGCCGAGAGCGTCGCAACGCTTGAGGCGGTTCAAGCAGAACTGAAGGGCAAGGTTGTCGACGCTGCCTGGAACACGGACGTAGCACCGACAAGGCAGGCCCTCGCAACCCAAACCGGACTGTTGAAGGCACTGAGCGGCGACTACCGCCGCGCCAAAGCACTTGTGCGATCCCTTCTGGTTGATTCCAACGCGCCGTCGACCGAGATCGTGCGTCTTCTAGACGTATTGATGAAGGGACAAGCGGCGGCCTCGAGGGTCCGTGATGGCGACACCTTTGGTCGTTCCGCCTTCGGAGCGGATTGGCGCCGGGAGAAATCGTCGTCGGCACCGCTCTTGGCGCTAGTGGAATGGATGCGCACGCTGAGGGGTCTTGGCTCGGAACCGCGTCTTATCGCTGGGCGGATGGCCGAACGCTCCGAAGCGGGCGCGCGGGCGCTCCGGGTTCGCAAGGTGATCGATATCGGCCGGCCGATGATCGAGGGCTTCTGGAATGATCTCGGTCACCTCGCGCCGTCCATGCTGGGTGACGTGGCTTCCGCAGAAAGAGCTTCACTGCAGCTGATGGAAGTGAAGGCGCGCTCCGTGGCACAAGCGGACGAAGCGTCTAGAGAGCTTCTGGCCACCGTGCCCGATCGGTTGTCGCATCGGCTGGAGCTCGTAAGACGCCTGGGCGCCCTACAGACGCTTGCTCAAGAGATCGATGCGGCTCACGCCCTTGGCACGTCAGCATTCGGTTCGTCTTGGCTCGGGCGAGGATCCAACTGGGCCGCGCTTACGCAGGCCGAGCTCTGGCTGAAAAATAATAGCGCACTTCGACACCTTGTCGCCCGTTTGCCTGACAGGGTCGAGATAGCGAAATCAGCTCGTGCAATGCGAGAAGCGACCCAAGCCGCGGCGCTGCAATTCAGGGCGGTTGCAGAGGATTTGAAAGCTGACGCTTCGTCGTTGTTTGGAGTAGGCGATTTCTCCGAGGTCGTGATACCCGAGTTGATTGCTCGATTGCAGGGCTGGGTCGAGAATCACGAACAGCTCTCGAAATGGGTTGCCTACGAAGAACGATCCGACACTGCCCGAAAGGCCGGATTAGGGCAGTTGATAGACGGCCTGGCCAACGGCCAGATTCCAACCGCATTGGCGCGGTCGGTTTTCGATATGGCCTATTACGAGAAAATGCTGACGGCGATGGCTTATAGAGAGCCGGAGCTAGGGAGGTTCGACGGCGAGCTTCATTCCAGAGCTGTCCGCGACTTTGCTGATTTGGACCGACAAAGGATCAAGGCTAGCGCCATCGAGGTCGTGACCGCACATCATCGGAAGATACCTCCAAGAGATGGCGGAGCTGGGCCTGTCGGATTGCTTCGATCTGAGATGGCTCGCAAGAGGGGCCATATGCCTGTCCGGCAGTTGATGCTCAAGGCAGGGCCTGCTATCCAAGCGCTGAAGCCGGTGTTCATGATGAGCCCGCTTTCGGTGGCACAGTTTTTGTCGCCCGGTCGGATGTCGTTCGACCTCTTGGTTATGGACGAAGCGTCTCAGATCCAGCCGGTGGATGCGCTCGGCGCAATTGCCAGGGCGAACCAGGTGGTTGTCGTTGGCGATGAACGGCAACTGCCGCCGACCACATTTTTCGCGAAGATGACGGGCTCGCAGTCTGAAGATGACGACGGAGAGGGTGCACAGGTCGCTGATATCGAGAGCATCCTCGGGCTTTTCACGGCTCGTGGTTTGCCGCAGCGGATGCTTCGCTGGCACTACCGCAGTCGCCATCAATCGCTGATCGCCGTGTCGAATAGCCAGTTCTACGAGAACCGGCTCTTCATTGTGCCGAGCCCCTACACCCAGGAGGCCGGCATGGGGCTGCGATTCCATCACGTGCCGGACGGGGTGTTCGATTCAGGAGGGACCGGAACGAACCCGATCGAGGCGCGAGCTGTAGCAGAAGCGATCATCCGTCATGCGAAGTCGAATCCGCAGGAGTCTCTGGGCGTTGCGACTTTCTCTGTTAGCCAGCGTCGTGCAATTCAAGATGAGCTTGAAGCGCTGCGGCGACTGAATACCGACACGGAAGACTTCTTCCACGCTCATCCGAGTGAGCCGTTTTTCGTCAAGAACCTGGAGAACGTTCAAGGCGACGAGCGGGATGTAATCATTATCTCGGTAGGGTACGCGAAGAATGCCCAGGGCTATATGGCCATGCGCTTCGGCCCACTCGGTTCGGAAGGCGGTGAGCGTCGCCTCAACGTTCTCATAAGCCGGGCCAAGCGTGCCTGTGAGGTGTACGCGTCGATAACAGATGAGGACATCGACCTTGAGCGCGGAAAGGGCAAGGGGGTGTTCGCCTTCAAGCTCTTTTTGCACTACGCGAGGACCGGGCGTATCTCGCTCGCCCAGACGACGACCCGGGAGATGGATTCAATCTTTGAAGAACAGGTAGCCAACGCATTGATTGAACGAGGCTACCAGGTCCATGCGCAAGTCGGTATCGCGGGCTTCTTCATCGATCTGGCGGTTGCTGATCCGGAGCGGCCAGGGCGCTACCTACTAGGCATCGAATGCGACGGCGCTGAGTATCATTCGTCGCGCTCTGCCAGAGATCGGGATCGGCTGCGTCAGGCTGTCCTGGAAGACCATGGCTGGATCATACATCGCATTTGGAGCGCTGATTGGTTCCAACGGCCGCGCGAACAGCTCGAGCGGACAGTGGCAGCGATTGATGCTGCGACAAGAGAACTCGCTGAACGAGCAGAGTTGGGAAACCAGAGAAGCCGTGCCGCAGCCGTACAAGTCGTAACCGTCGACCGAGGTAATGTTACTGAAATCGGCTTGGAAACCGCCAACGGAACCGCGGCACCAGATCGGACCTACTCGGAAGCCCATATACAGAGACCGCCCGGCCAGTTTGAACTTCACGAGACGCCCACCGGTCTTCTGGCTGGGCTGGTCGAGCAGGTCGTGGCTGCGGAGACGCCAATCCATCTCGATGAGGTGGTATCGCGTATTCGGCTTGCGTGGGGCCTGCAGCGGGCCGGCGGTAGAATTCAGGACGCGATTGAGCGCGGCCTTATTGTCGCCGAAGCACGGGGAGCGGTGGCACGGCGGGGCGACTTCTGCTTTAAGCCCGGCGCCCCTATTCAGCTACGGGACCGCAGCGGTGTCATGTCCCCTGGATTGCGTAAGCCCGAAATGATCTCATCGGAAGAAGTTGCCCAAGGAGCCATTGAGGTGGTGAGATCCAATCTCGGCGCGACGGAGGACGAAATTGGACCGAGCATCGCGAGGATGCTGGGCTTCAAAGCCACAAGCGCTCAATTGAGGCAATTGATTTCAACGGCGGTCGCCGCTGCTGTCGCCAAGGGATCGTTGCGGTACCAAGACGGGCTGCTGATAGACGGCGCAAACGCTCAGTAAGAAATCAGCGAAATGTGAGGGTGGACTTAATCGCCCTCGCTAAATCAGAGCGAACCTGGGACGACCCTGTCCTTGGCTGGAGACTGAATGGCATTTCGATTTGTTCACACGGCCGACATCCATCTCGATTCACCGCTGCGTTGTTCAGCGAGTTGTTACGCTAGTTTCGATGATTGAGTTGACGCCAGAGAATCCAAATTGCGATTCGCATTTTTTCAGCTGAACAACTAGACTTTCTCACCCGTGGGTGGGCCGGTAGAAGTAAATGATACTGTTCTCGCCAATGGATGGTCCGCCGAACATGGGTGCGAATCTCCATGTATACAAATGACCTTAGAAGGAAGAGGGTTTAGATGCTAAGTGTAGCGAAGGTCAAGGCGCAGCTGGACATGGCGCTCCGTGAGGAGACTGCTGCCATTCGCTGGCGGACGGATCGGACCTCGCACCGGCCTGATCGCTTAAGCCCTGACCTGACTGACGCGTGCGTCACATGGACGACTATCCACCAGCGCCCGCCGAAACTTGCCGCTGGCCCAAAGTGGCTGTTCGAAACTTTTCGGCGGAACCCGCCAGGCGTTGCGAGTGCTGGTTGGCTAGAGCAACGAATCGCATTTTAGGGTGGGCATTATGTTCAGACGTATTTCAAGCATCAAGGATTTCGGTGTCTTCAACAACTTCACCGGAGGTACCTTACCGGAGTTCGCGCCCTTCAATCTGATTTACGGCTGGAATTACTCAGGAAAGACAACGCTGTCGCGTGTGTTTCGCTGCCTGGAAGATGGGGCACTTCATCCGGATTATCCCAACGCGCGCTTTGACGTGGTGCACGCTGACGGCACACAGTATGATCATTCCTTTGCAACGCCCTGCAACGTACGTGTGTTCAATGAGGATTTCCGCAAAGCACATCTTCGTTGGGATGATGCCGACGGTTTCAATCCCATCCTCCTGCTCGGTGCCGAAAATATCGAACGACGCGATAACCTCGTACAGAAGCAAATGCAACGTGCGCAACTCGACGATCAGCGTAAGGCAGCCGTCGCTGAGGCCAAGAGACTTGATGACAGAATCAGTAAGGCTGAAACGGATTGTGCCAGCCAGATCGTGAACGAGCTTCCGGTCGGCCGTTTCAACAGGACTAACCTGCGTCCCATAATCAGTGCTTGGAATGGCACGATGCCCGATGCCCTACCTCCCGAGCAGGTTCAGGCAGCACGCGGCAAAGTGAGTGCCGAGCAGAAGGATGTTCTGCCCGATCTTTCGATTGTCACGCACTCCATCAACCAACTCTGGCGCGAAGGCATTGCTCTCCTGAGCGACCAGATCGACTCATCTGCCACGATCGCGCGCCTTGTGGAACAACCGGATATTGCAGCATGGGTTGAACATGGGCGACACCTGCATGACGGCAAGTCGCACTGTGAATTCTGCGAAGGAGAACTGACTACCGCGCGCAAGGCGGCACTCAACGCCCACTTTTCCGATGCGTTTGATGATCTCATGAAGCGGATCACCACAACGATTGATGAACTTACTGGGCAACGGATGGAGTTTTCCGGTGCCGCCTATCCCCGATCAGGCTTTTATGCGGATCTGCATGATGAACATATACAGGCTGGTCGCGAGCTGGCACTCGCTAGAGACGGCTTCAACGGTGCCATACAGGCGCTCATCGATGCCCTGAAGAAAAAGCAGAGAAATCCGTTCGACATTGTGCAGCCACCGGACGGCGAACCACAATCCCATCCACTCGCTGCGGCAGCGAGGCGTTTTCAGGCCCTGATAGATGAGAACAATGATCGCACCCGTCGGTTCAACTCCGCGCGCAACGAAGCTGTTGCCATGCTAAAGGATCATTACGCAGCCGACGCGATGCGCCGGATCGATCGGTTTGCACTTGAGGTCCGAATTGGTGCTCAGAAGAAAGCTGTAACGGACTCTGAAGCGGCCCTTGTTGTCCTTGATCTGGAGATCGCCAACCTTCAGGCGGAACTCTCAAACGCGACCAAAGGTGCGGAAGCCATCAACGAGACCCTTCGGCGATTTTTCGGCAAAGCCGATATTCAGGTTAATGTCACTGACAGCGACCGTTTTCAGCTGATGCGCGGCGAAGCACCTGCCCGAAACTTGAGCGAAGGCGAGCGTACGGCGATCGCCTTCTGTTACTTCATCACCAAGCTGCTCGAAAACGGAAACAATCTCTCGCAGACCATCGTCTATATCGACGATCCGATATCGAGCCTTGACGCGCACCATCTTCTGCACGTTTGCGCATTCATCAGAACCATATTTTACCGGTTCAACGAAGGGGCGCCCAAACCCGCCAGGCATGAATGTCTGGCCAGGCAACTGTTCATCTCGACCCACAGCCATGAGTTTTTCAATCTCATGCTGGATTGGATGAGGAAGATGACTGATCAGATGTATCGGACATATCTCGTTGAGCGGACGGACGCGAATGGCCTTGTCGCTTCGAAGATTATTCCATGCCCTGACAGCATTCAGAAATATCGCTCCGAGTACCTCTACATCTTTCACCAGATTGCCGGCTACGCCGAGAACCCCCAGAACGATCATCAGATCATCTTCAATCTCGGCAACATGGCGAGGAGGTTCATCGAAGGGTACGCTTCGTTCAAGTTCCTCGAGCACGTTAACATAGATAGCAGTATTGATCGTCTCATCACCGATCCGGTTGATGCTGAGCGCGCCCGCAAATTTATGCATTTCTATTCTCACACGCTTTCGAGAAGTGCCGGAATGCGTTTACCAGACATGAGTGAGGCGCAAGCAATCGTTACATTAATCCTGGATGCCGTGCGGAACCACGACCCCGTTCATTACGGCTCGCTTGAAGCAACACGCTGATGCGCTCGTCGAACGGCCGGGACACCTCGGCGCTCCGCCTGCGCATCATGGATCTCCTCACAACTGGCGACGCACAATCTCTCGACACTGCCGCAGCTCTGACAGGCTTCCTCCGCGCCGCGGAGGATGCGTCCCGCCTGGTCGCGACCTTCTTGGAACCAGGGACCCCCCGCCAAATCAGGCTCAGGATACTGGCCTCGTTTCGCGCGCTGGGCTTCTACACGCCCGGACTGCTTCCGGTGGCGCGCGCGATGATTGCCGGGCAGATCCACCAGGAGGCGCATCTCGTCGCTACCTACCTCGGTGAACACGGAGATGCAGATGCCCGGCGCGCCGTTATTGACTGGCTGTCAGAGCAGGACATAGGGAGTTCATCATGGTCGCACCAAGGTTACCTGCGTCCGCTCATCGACCATCCCCAGAGGGCAGGGCTGCGGTCGTCAGCTTCCTGCGGCGCTCGCGAGCGAATGGACACCTGATCTCGATGGCGGGCTGTTGCGACTGCTTGCCGAGGCGGGCGACGGCCGGGCCCGAGACGAGCTGCTGCGCGCGGCCTACCGCCACTCGGGGTTTGACCGCGGCAACGCGATCGGGGCCATTGGCTATTTGCGAAGCGAGGATCCGGAAGAGGCCTATTTCGCCGCGCAATGCTTGCTCACGCGCCACAAGGTACCAGCTGCCGCCGACCTGATGCTTGAGATCGACCCGGATAGCGCCGCCCCGGAACTCCTGAACCGCTACCCGGACGCGAAGCCTTCCCTTCGCCTGCAGCTCGAGCGGCGCCTTCGCGTACATCTGGGGGGCGACAGACTGGCAGCGCTGCTCGCTCCGCTGGCGAGCTCGCAGCGCTCAAAGGACCGAGTCTTGGCGGCTCAGGTAGCCGCGGTCATTCCTTCGGCTGTGGTTGTACCTTGGCTTGACCAGCTCGCAGCCGAAACCCTGCCGGCCGTATGCGATGCCGCTCTTGTGGCGCTCCGTCAACGTCGCCTTGAAACGTCTGCGCTACTGCATCGCGGTCGGCTGCTCGATTCGCCGAAGCCGATCCAGTGGACTCGCTTGGTAAAAATCATTGAAATCGTCGATCCTTATTATCTGTGGGCGCGCAACGATCCGGTCAGCCTCAAGGAAGTGTTTGAGGTGCTCCCGTATGAGTTTGTCGTCGAGGCCCGCCAGCTTCGTTCGCGACTTCTGAAGGATCGGGAGAACGCGGCCTCCAGGGCGGACAAGGATCGTTGACGCGCCGCGAGCACGGTTGAGTGCAGCTCGGCGAAGATTGGTCCCACGTCTGAACGCAGGACAAATCGAAGGCGGAGAGACGATACAGTATTTTAGCGAGTGGATAGAGTGGAAAGACAGAAAGAAAAGCAAATATGCGTTGATTGTTCATGTCTCGCCGCGCATTATCGAGCTGGGTGGGGACATGACGAAATTTTCGAACACTACTGAATGCGAATGTGTGGTGAAGATCCCGCCGCAGTTCGAGAAATACGCCGATGCCGCGATGCTTCGGCTGCAGGCCCTCTACCCAAACTGCCGCCTTGAGTGGAAAGGCGGTACGATATCAATAGGCTCATCAGCCGGTATTGAAGACCAGCTTCGAAAAGATATTTTGTACGCCGTCTACCGCGAGAAAATATACGCGGAAACCTTGTCCACGCGTGAAGCGCTGGTCGCCGCGGTGACACGCCGATGAACGTATGGCCATTGAAGTTCCGCGAGATGTCGGAGGGTTCGGTGCTGTTCTCCGATGACGCAGGCGAGTTCTTCAAGTCCAGCCACGGCTTCCTGGACCGGTACGCCACCGACAACCTGTCCCCCGCCGATGAGACCTTCCTGAACGAGGGAAATCACGGCTTCGACAAGGAGTTCGACCTTCACTGGACATCGTTCGCCTACAGGTGGGCGAGGCGCCAGTCGAGGCCGACGAGAATGAACTACGTCATCCTCGTGCCGACGCTCCGCTGCAATCTTGCCTGCGGCTATTGCCAGGTTTCCCGCGCTCCCGAAACGGCCCGCGGGTTCGATTGGTCGCCCGAAACCCTCGCTGGCGTCCTCTCGTTTCTCGACAGTCTGGAAGGTCCCGACATCAAGATCGAATTCCAGGGTGGCGAGCCCCTGCTCCGGGTCGACATGCTGGAAGCTGTCCGCGACTTCTGCCGGGAAAAGTTTTCCCAATCCCAGTTCGTTGTCTGCACGAACTTGCAGCGACTGGATCCGCGCGCATGGGTGTTCCTCGATGCCGACGACACCTTCATCAGCACTTCCCTTGACGGAGACCGGGCAACGCATGAGCGCCAGCGCACGCATGAAAGCGAGGTCACCAACACCTTCTTTCGAAATCTCGAGGCAGCCGTTTCCCGCTATCCGAAGGGCAAGATCTCGGCATTGCCGACGGTGGACGTCGACAACCCACCGGACTTCGAGGCGCTGCTGGACAACTACGAACGCTACGGAGTCCGGTCCGTCTACCTTCGCCCGATAAACCACCAAGGATTCGCGCGAAGGATTCAACAGGGCGACAACGCCCTTGCGCGTTGGAATCGCCTTCATTGCGAATTCATCGACCTGCTGATCGCTCGCAACCGTCGCACTGGACGCTTTATGGAGGAATACTACTTCAGCCAGTGCCTGAAGCGTGTGCTCCGCTTCGATGCCGACAACCACGTCGACATACGCAACCCGAACTTCTTCGCCTCCGACTATGTCGTGATAGACCACGACGGCCGCTTCTACCCGACCGACGAGGCGCGCATGCTGTCCAGGACCGGCCGTATCGATCTCAGCATTGGCGATGTCGGAACAGGAATCGACCGGGCAAAGGTAGACGTTCTCAATTCGGGGGCACTCAACCATTTCGATCCGGATTGCATCCATTGCGCCTATCAGCCGTTCTGCGGCACTGACGTGATCGACGATATCTCCCGGTATGGCCGGATCGACATTCCGCGGCCTGACACATGGTTCTGCGGCCGGCAATTGTCTCTCTTCGACAAGGTCTTTGAGCTCCTCTACCGAAACGACGAGCCGACGCGCGCCTCGCTGGCCGCCTGGCTCGGCGTTGCCGGCTGGACCGGCGACATGGCGCCGGTGCACCCATGATACCCTTGCGCATCAAGGTGGAAGCCAACGCTGACCAGCCTTTCGTGGTCCGGCTTCGCTCGTTTGAGCTCGCGGTCTGCGAGCAAAGGACTGAACAACTGACTCCTTTCGACGTCGCACTGGAGCGCGTCGGCCCGGAAGGGGCTGATTACGTCGGCGAGGGCGGTCCCATACGAATCCTTGGCATCGATCCTTCCAAGGTCGATGGCGACGTGTTGTTCGTGAACCCTCGGCGTGGAACTGCAGATCGCCTTATCCGTAGTGCGTCTCAACACAACACCTTCCTGGTCACGGAGCGGTGCGACCAGGTTTGCCTGATGTGCTCCCAGCCGCCCAAGAAGCACCACGTCGATCTATTCCCGTATTTCGAAACCGCGGCGTTGCTTGCGCCGGAAGGCGCGACCATCGGGATCTCCGGTGGGGAGCCGACGCTTTTCAAAACTCAGCTGTTCCGATTCCTAGAGAGGGTGCTTTTGGCGCGCCCGGACCTTTCCTTCCACATCCTGACCAATGGCCAGCATTTCGATCTGGATGATTGGAAGGCGATGAGTCGTATCGATCGGGGAAGGGTGGTCTGGGGAATCCCTCTCTATTCCTGCGATCCCGCTGTTCATGACGAGATCGTCGGGAAGGCCGGCGCGCACGCGCAACTGCTGGAGAACCTGGCGCTCATGTGCCGCTTGGGTGCCCAGGTAGAGCTCCGCACCGTGCTGATGCGTCCGAATGCGGATGGGCTGCCTCAACTGGCAAGGTTCATCGTCTCCACCCTGCCGTTCATCCGGACATGGGCAGTCATGCAGATGGAAAACATCGGCTTCGGTCGAATGAACTGGAAGACGCTCTTCTACGACAGTTCGGAAGGCTTCGATGTCGTCAGCCGTTCCATCGATCTCGTGCGGAGCCGGGGAATTGATGCCTGGCTCTACAATTTCCCGCTCTGCACGGTACCGGAACCATACCGCTGGCTGGCGCCCGCTACGATCTCTGACTGGAAGCGTGCCTACCGGAAGGAGTGCGAGGGATGCTCGTTGAAGACTCGGTGCGGGGGGTTTTTCGAGTGGCATCCAGCTAATCACGGGTACGGCAAATTGGGGGCGATTCAATGAGGAAACGACTTTTCGCGATACCGTCGCTACTCGCTGCGGGATTCTTGCCTGCCAATGCACAGGCGCTGCCGACCAAGCCAACGTTGGACGGCGATCACGCAAACACGAAATCTCTGTTCGATATTTTTAAGCTCGACCACCTGTATACCTTGGCGGGACATCGCAGCCACAGCAGTCACAGTTCTCACTCGAGCCACAGGTCGTCGTCGGGCGGCTATTCTTACACCCCGCCAGCGCCGAGCCAAGCCGCTCCGCTGTATAACGCGCCGTCCACGCTTGCCCCGATCTATCAACCGCCCGCTATTGCGCCAGCGCCGTCACCGCTGAAGACACTCCCAGGCAATTCCTACAAGTTCAAGGAGATCGTCCAGGAGGTTCAGTTCGCCTTGCTCGCGTTCGGCTACTATAGTGGCGAGATAGACGGCGAGATGAACCCCGAGCTGAGGGCCGGACTACTGCGCATGCAGGCAGACTACTCTTTAAAGGTAACCGGCACCATTACGCCCGAGACGTTGACTGCACTGATGATAGAGGCCAGGTAAGGGACCTTTACCTGCTTGGCACGATCGTAGGTGGCAGGTCCATTGCACAGCCGTGAATCCGCAACGCTTTTGTTCTATCTCAAACTGCTTCGTAATGCGAATGGCGTCCTGCGCGTAGGAAATTGACGGCCTGAGTATGCCGCCGTTCTAGACCCTGTCTCCGAACGTTCGCAAACGAGGTTAGCTACGGTCGGCTGTTTGGCGTCGCGGGAGCATACGGGACGATACGGGAAGCTTTCAGATTTTGGCCCACGAAAAACTCAACAAAATCAAGGAGTTTCATTCGCCCTCCGGGCCCACCATTACCTAAGTCTTTTATTATATTGTGTAATTATCGCCCTTTATCCAGAAACGCACACTTGGAGCGGGCGACGTATCTATGGCGCAAAGACTCGGGATTCTTCTGCCAGATGCGAATCCCTGCCGGGAACCTGGGGCTTCATTGCGGCCGAGACGATCCTGCATCAGAACAGGTGATCGCGGAAGCCTACATGGCAGACGTCACCGAACCCCAGAAGCACATCGGAGGCATGGGGGTGATCGCCGGAGCCTACGGTCTTGCACGATCGCCGGTGTCGCCCTGGCCTGAACGTCCCGGAAGCGCTTCATGATCATTATTCGGCTGTCGCCGTGAATTGCAGGGAGCCGTAGGGGTGTTGGTGGATGTTTCGTCTTCGCCATCTAGCGGATTGGTTTTTGATAGTTACGCCCGCTTGTCGTCCGGATGGCCAAGCTCGCAGAACCACCCGCCCAGATACTTCACCGATGGCGCCTTGGGATCCGGAATCTGCGTCTTCGCCTCGACCGCTGCGCGGAATGGCTCGGCGCTGTCTTGCGGGATGAACCCCAGATGGTTGGCGCCGCTGTTGTCGACCATTTTCAGCTTGTTGTCGGATATGCCGAACGAGATTGTGTGCCCGACGCGCGGCGCCGTCAGTGCTGCTTCGACCAGACGCACGCAGTCGGCGAAGGAAAGATACGACCACAGCATGCGTCGGTCGGCCGGTTCGGGAAAGGACGAGAAGATACGCAGGCAAGCCGTCTCAATGCCGAACTTGTCCCAGTAGAGCCGGCTCAGGCTTTCGACGAAATTCTTCGACACGCCGTAGAGGCTGTCGGGGCGCACCGGCGCATCGACGCCGATATGGGCTTCGACTTCATGATAGCCGATGGCATGCACCGAGGAAGCATAGATAATCCGCTTCACGCCGTGTTTCCGGGCGCCTTCGTAGATGTGGTAGGATCCGCGAATGCTGGAATCCAGGATCGTTTGCCATTCGCATTCAAGCGGCGCACCGCCGAAATGCACGATCGCGTCGCAGTCCTTGGTGGCCGCAAGTGTAGCCTCCATGTCGGCGAGATCGAAGACCGCTTCTTCCTCGTGAGGAGCAAGATCGCCGAACGGTTCGCGACCTGCCAGGCGGATCGTTTTTGCCAGCGGCACCAGCCCCTTTCGCAGTTCCGAGCCAAGCCGGCCGGCGGCGCCGGTGATCAGGATGCGTTCGTAATGCGGCATGGTCTACTCCACTTGCGCGACGGCGGCGTTGATCCGCGCGATCGCCTCGGCAAGCACCTCCTCGCTGGTGGCGGTGGAGATACGAAAATAGGGTGAAAGTCCGTAGGCAGTGCCCGGCACCGAGGCCACGCGGCCTTCGTTCAGAAGATAGGTCGCCACCGCCGTATCGTCCTCCAGCATGACACCTTTTGGGGTCCTGCGGCCGATCAGGCTGGCGCAACCGATATAGGCATAGAATGCGCCTTCCGGCGGCGGCAGCGTCAGGCCGTTGATGCGCCTTATGCCATCGACGACCAGGTTCCTGCGCGCCTCGAATGCATCGCGGAAACGAGCCACCTCGTCCTGCGGGCCGTTCAGTGCGGCGACCGTCGCCGCCTGGGCAATCGAGCAGACCGAAGTGACCGACTGGCTCTGGATGATCGACATCGCCTTGACGAGTGGTGCCGGGCCGGCTGCATAACCGACACGCCAGCCGGTCATCGCATAGGCCTTGGCCACACCGTTGACGATGAGGCTTCGGTCCTTGAGGTCAGGGCAGGCCTTGCCGAAGGATACGAATTCGCGGTTATCGAAGATGATGTGCTCATAGATCTCGTCCGACAGGATGAGCACCTGCGGATGCCTGGCAAGGACAGCGCCAAGCGCCTTGAGATCGTCGGCCGAGTAGACCGCTCCGGATGGATTGCCGGGCATGTTCAGGAACAGCCACTTGGTTCTCGGCCCGATCGCCTTTTCCAAGAGTTCGGGCGTCAGCCTGAAGCCGCCGCTTTCCCTGCATTCGACCGTGACGGGCGTGCCGCCTAGCAGCTTCACCATCTCAGGATAGGAGACGAAATAGGGCGCGGGCAGGATGGCCTCGTCGCCGGGTTCCAGCGTCGCCATCAGCGCGTTGAAGATGATCTGCTTGGCGCCGTTGGCCACGACGATGTCGTTGGCCGTGTAGTCCAGTCCGTTCTCGCGCCTGAACTTCCCGGCCACGGCCTCGCGCACTTCCGGCGAGCCGGCTGCGGCGGTGTAGAGGGTCTGGCCCGCTTTGGCGGCTGCATAGGCCGCTTCGATGATGTGGGCAGGCGTCGGAAAATCAGGTTCGCCAAGGCCAAGGTCGATGACGTCGACGCCTTTGGCCCGTAGCGCCTTGGCCGCCTGCGAGGCGGCCATCGAAGCCGACGGCTTGACCACGGACAGGCGCGAGGAAATGTAGCTCATCGGCTTTTCTCCGAAATATAGCCCCTGGACACGTCCTGTGCCCGCGCCTCCGTACTGCGCCTGGAGGGATCGCCATAGCCGCCACCGCCAGGAAGTTCCAGCACCAGGCGACGCCCTTCCGGAACGTGCTGCCAGCCCTTGGGGCGCATCAGCGTGCCATCGTCGAGCCTGACGATGCCGGCGGTTCCGTCCTTGCCGCCATCGCGCCCCTTGGCTGGATGCCTGACCCGGTCGAACATGGCGGAAAAATCGAACTCGTGGCCTTCAGTGGCCGCGATTTCGAGGATCTGGCCGAGGCCGCCGCGAAATTCCCCGTCGCCGCCGGAATCGGGACGCAGTTCCTTGCGCCAGATGACGATCGGCCCGGTGTGCTCGGTCGCCTCGATCGGCATGGTATGGACACCGGACGGAAAGGCGGTGGCGGACAGCCCGTCCAACGTCGGGCGGGCCCCCATGCCGCCGGAATTGAACATCAGCACCTCGGCGCGGCGTCCATCGCTCCCGGCGACCGGCCTGACCGAGATGTGGATGTTCCACAGTGCCGCCGCCCCTTCGGCAAGGATCTGGCCCGGCAGCGCCTTGGCCAGCGCGCCCAGCACCAGATCGGGCACCATATGGCCGATGACGTGCCGCAGGGAGACCGGCGCCGGCCGCGGGGCGTTCAGGATGTTGGTCGGCGACGATATAGTGAACAGAGCAAGCGAGGCCGCATTGTTCGGGATCTCCGGCGCCACGACGCATTTCAGGGCGTAGCAGGCATAGGCCTTGCTGTAGATGATCGGAACGTTGATGCCCCATCGGCTTGTCGGATCGGTGCCGGAGAAATCGACATTCAAATGGTCGTCCTCAATCGAGACAGCTGCCACCAGCTTGACCGGCGTATCGTAGCCGTCGGTCACCAACTCGTTCGACCAGGTGCCTTTCGGCAGCGCCTTGATGCGCTCCAGCGTCGCGTCATGCGTGCGCGTGAAGATGAACTCTCCCAGCCTGTCCAGCGATGCCAGGCCGATCTCCTTCATCATGTCGACCAGGCGGCGATGGCCGACCTCGTTGCAGGCGGCCAGCGAATAGAAGTCGCCGACGACCTGGTTCGGCTCGCGCACATTGGCGCGCAGGATCTTCACCAGATCGAAGTTCACCTTGCCGCGCTCGGCGAACTTCATGATCGGGATCTGGATCCCTTCCTCGTAGACTGACTTGCCATCGGCGCCGAAGCCACGTCCGCCAACATCGACCACGTGCGCGGTGCAGGCGAAGAATGCCACCAGTTCGCCGTTCAGGAACGAGGGCGAGACCATGGTGATGTCATGGAGATGGCCGGTGCCTTTCCAGGGATCGTTGGTGACATAGGTGTCGCCCTCGTACATCTCCTCGCGCGGGATCTCGTTCATGAACTGCAGCACGGCCTCGGCCATGGTGTTCACATGCCCGGGCGTACCGGTCACGGCCTGCGCCAGCATCTCGCCGCGCGGATTGAACACGCCGGCCGACAGGTCGCCCGATTCACGCACCGACGTGGAGAAGGCCGTACGCAACAGGGTCAGCGCTTGCTCCTCGACCACCGAAATCAGGCGATTCCACATCACCTGCATGCGGATTTCCAAGATGTCGCTCATGCCTGGACCCCTTTGCGGATCAGGAGGATCGAACCGTCGCTCTGTAGCGCGGCATCGAAGAGAGTGGTGACGACCGTCGACGTCTCACGCTCGACGATCACCGCCGGACCGCTGATGCGATCCCCTGGCGAAAGGTCGGCGCGTTCGATGATGGCTGAAACCTGCACGGTTCCGGTCGCCGGATCGAAAACCTCGCGCGTTTGCGAAGCGGCGACGGTCCTGGTCCCCATGGTGATCTCGTGCCTTGCGGGCGCCGGCCGCACGTCCTGCGCCTTGACCGACCAGGTGACGATCTCGATTTCCAATCCGTCGAGGCCATCAATGGCACGGCCGAAGAAGCGCGCATAATTGTCCCGGAAGGCGTCCTTGAGGCTCACCTCATCGCCGGGCTTGAACGCCCTGTCGGGCAGCGGCACCGGGATTTCCCAACCCTGGCCGGCATAGCGCATGAAGGCGGTGATCTCGCGGGTGATGGCATTGTTCGTGCCGGCTCGCACGAAGCTCTCGGCGGTCGTCTTCAGCCCGTCGAGCAGCGCATTCACCTCGCATGCATCGAAGCGCGACAGCCGCATCAGCTTGGAAGCCAGCGCCTCGTAGCCGAACGGCGCCTTGAGGAAGCCGATGGCCGAGCCGACGCCGGCGCCTTGCGGGACAAGGCACTGTTCGACGCCAAGCTTCTCGCACAGCCGCGCCGCATGCAGGGGCGCTGCACCGCCAAAGGCGATCATGACATTGTCGGAGATGTTCTTGCCGTTTTCCACCGCATGGACGCGGGCGGCATTGGCCATATTCTCGTCGACGACCTCGCAGATGCCGAAGGCGGCCGAAACGGAATTGAGTGAAAGCCGGGTGCCGACATCGCGGGTGATCGCCTGCTCCGACGCCTGCGTGTCGAGCCTGATGGCGCCGCCGGCGAAATTGTCGGGATCGAGCTTGCCCAGCACCAGGTCGGCATCGGTGATGGCCGGGCGGCTGCCGCCACGCCCGTAGCAGGCGGGACCGGGTTCGGACCCGGCACTTTCCGGGCCGGTCTGGATGCGGCCCATGGCGTCGACCCAGGCGATCGAGCCGCCGCCGGCGCCGATCTCGATCATCTCGATGACCGGGATCGAGATCGGCATGCCGGAGCCTTTGCAGAAGCGATAGGTGCGGGCGACCTCGAAGGTCCGCGCCGTGCGCGGCGAATAGTCCTCGATCAGGCAGATCTTCGCGGTCGTTCCGCCCATGTCGTAGGAGACGACGGAGTCCAGGTCGAAGCGCCGCGCCACGTCGGCCGCAAAAATGGCACCGCCGGCCGGACCGGACTCGACCAGGCGCACCGGAAATTCGGACGCGGTTTCCACCGAGATCAGTCCGCCGCCCGAGTGGATCATGAACACCGGACAGTTCGCCCCCATCTCCTTCAGCCGCACCTGGAGGCGCACCAGATAGTCGGCCATCTGCGGCCGGACATAGGCATTGGCGCAAACCGTGTTGAAGCGTTCGAACTCGCGCATCTGCGGCGAGACCTCAGCGCTGATGGAAATCGGTATGTCCAGCTTTCTGGCGAGGATCGCGCGTGCCCGCTGCTCATGCACCGGGTTCATGTAGGAATGGATGAAGCCGATGGCGACGGCGCCGAAGCCGCCCGCGGCGATGCTGTCGGCGATCTCGTCGAGCGCTGCTTCGTCCAGCGGCTGCAATTCCTTTCCGTCCGCGCCGATGCGCCCCTTGACCGTATAGCGATGCTCGCGCGGGATCAGCGGCGGCGGCAGCTTCAGGTTCAGATCATACTGTTCGAACCGGTTTTCCGTGCGCATCTCGATGACATCGCGAAACCCTTCGGTGGTGACCAATGCCGTCTTGGCGCCACGCCGTTCGATGAGCGCGTTGGTCGCCAGCGTGGTGCCGTGAATGACGATGTCGAGGTCCGCCAGCGTGATGCCGGCGTCGCGCACGACGATCTCGATCCCGTCGAGGATGGCCTGTTCGGGGGCGGCATAGTTGGTCAGGATCTTGGTCGAAAAGATCGTGCCGCGCACATCGACCACAATATCGGTGAACGTGCCGCCGATATCCGCGCCGAGACGGATGTCATTTGCCGTACTGGTCATGCGTTGGCCTTATGCGAAGCGAGCGCTGCGTCGCGCATTTGGGAAAGGGTTTGACGCGGCGTGATCGCCTCCGGGGAAATATCCAGCTCCAGGACCGCGCCGGTCGCGGATGCCAGCGCCCTGCCGACAGCGCCGGCGAAATCGCAGGTCGCGCCGACCCGCTCGGCGTGGAAGCCATAGGCCCGGGCGATGCCGACGAAATCCGGGTTCTCGATGTTCGTTCCCGACACGCGCGCCGGATAGTGCCGCTCCTGATGCGCGCGGATGGTCCCGTAGATGCCGTTGTTCAGGATGAGGACGATCGGCTGCGCCCCGGCCTGCATCGCCGTCCCCAACTCCTGGCAGTTCATCTGGAAATCGCCGTCACCGGCAAAGCAGACCACCGTGCGTGAGGGAAAGGCCACTTTGGCCGCGATGGCCGCCGGCAGGCCGTAGCCCATGGCGCCGGATTGCGGTGCAAGCAGCCGCGCCTTCTGCCCGAACCTGAAGAACTTGTTTGGCCACACGGTGAAATTGCCGGCGCCATTGGTCAGGATGACGTCGTCGGGTAGGTTCTCGCGCAGCCAGCGGCTGACTTCGACCATGTCGACCGGGCCCGGCTGGGCAGGCGCGGTGAACGTGCCCTCATAGCTTTGGCGTGCCTGCGACCGCCACGCGGCCCAGTCGCCCTTGACCGGCGAGAGCGCCTTGGCGAAGGCGTTCGGCCCGGCATGGATGCCAAGCGAGGGCACGTAGATCTTGCCGATCTCGCGATCCGAAGCGTGGACATGGATCAGCTTCTGCTTCGGCTGGGGCACGGACAGCAGCGTGTAGCCATCCGTGGTCATCTCGCCGAAGCGCACATTGATCGCCAGGATCACATCGGCGTCCCGGATCAGCTTCTTGACATGCGGGACCATGCCGACACCGGCCTCGCCGACGAAGACCGGTGAGCCATTGTCGAACTGATCCTGGAAACGGAACGCCGCGACCACCGGAATGTCGGAGGTTTCGGCGAAAGCCTGGAGCACGGCACGCCCGTCAGCTGACCAGTTGGCACCGCCGATCAGGATGACCGGTCTGCTGGAGGCGGCCAGCATGGACCGGGCCTCGGCCAGCGCATCGGCATCGGCCGCGGCCTCGAACACCCTGGCAGGCCCGCTGAGCGCCGCGACATCGGTCGGCGTCGTCAGCATGTTCTCGGGCAGGGCGATCACCACCGGGCCGGGCCGCCCGGTGAGCGCCGTGGTCCAGGCCCGGGCAATGATTTCCGGCAGGCGCTCGACAGCGTCGATCTCCACCGCCCATTTCGCCATCGTGCCGAACACCGCGCGGTAGTCGATTTCCTGAAACGCTTCGCGGCCGCGCATGTCGGTGCCGACCTGGCCGACGAACAGGATCATCGGCGAACTGTCCTGCATCGCCGTGTGCACGCCGATGGACGCATTGGCGACACCCGGTCCGCGCGTCACGAAGCAGATGCCCGGCGAACCCGTCAGCTTGCCATAGGCCGAGGCCATGAATGCCGCGCCGCCCTCGTTGCGGCACAGCACGTAGTCCAGCTTTCCACGAGAGTCGTGCAGCGCGTCCAGCACGGCCAGATAGCTTTCGCCCGGCACACCGAAACTCTTGGTCGCGCCGAGCGCGATCAGGCATTCGACAAGAAGGCGACCGCCATTGCGGATCATGCTGCGACATCCTTCATTCAGGCGGCAAGCGGATCGAGCCTGCCTTTCGGATTCATACGTGCACGCTGGCGCATCGAGACGAAACCAAGAAATGCCGTCTATTCGAAAGTTTTTCTTTCCCGAGAGGCGCGAACCAGGACGTCCGGGTTCATCGTGCCCAGCGGATCGAACGCGCCTTTGAGCCGCGCCATGAGCTCTCGCTCCACCAGGCCGCGATTGCGGTCGGCCATGACCACCTTTGCCCGGCCAAGCCCATGCTCGGCGGCAAAGCTGCCGCCCATCTGAGTGGCAAGAGATGACAGCGCCTCTGCGAACAGCTCGGCCTTGCCGTCGAAATCGGCACGACCTTCCGGCGGAGACAAATTGTAATGGATGTTTCCGTCGCCGAGGTGCCCGAACGGGTTTATCCGCACACCGGGAAGAATGCCGCCGCAGATCTTCGCGCCAGCCTCGACGAAACGGGCGATTGCACCTGGAGGGACGGAGATGTCGTGCTTGAGTTGCTCGCCTTCCAGCCTTTGTCCCTCCGGTTGCTCCTCGCGCAGCCGCCAGAATTGTGCCCGATGCGCACCTGTCGCCGCCAGCGCGCCGTCGCTAACCAGGCTCTGTTCCATGCCCCATTCCAGAGCCGAAGCCAGGATCTCGTCCAGGGGAACGCGTGACGACCCCGATGCCAGTTCGACCAGCAGATAGACACCGCCCCGTGTCTCCAGTTGGTAGGCAAGGTCGGGCACGTGCTTGAGCGCCAATCGCAGGCCCACATCGGAGAAGAACTCGAGGCCAGTCAGGAATTCCCCGGCCTCGCCGCGCAGGAAGGCGCCGAACGAAACGGCGGCGGCAAAGTCGGGCAGGACCAGAAGGGCGCTCGCTTGCTGCCGAGGCTTGGGGTAGAGCCGCAGGATCGCGCGCGTGACGATGCCGAGCGTGCCCTCAGCGCCACAGAACAGCTTGCGCAGTTGATAGCCGGCATTGTCCTTCTGCACCGCGCGCAGTCCGTCCCAAATCCCGCCATCAGGCGTCACGATTTCGAGACCCAGGACGAGATCCTGCATCATGCCGTATCGGAAAGCCTGGCTGCCGCCGGCATTGGTGCCGATCAGGCCGCCGATCCTGGCGCTGCCTTCTGCGCCCAGATGCATTGGAAACATCAGCCCATGCGGCTCCAGCGCCTCGTGCAGCGTGGCCAGCACGACACCCGCCTCGACGACGATCGATCCGCTGTCCAGATCCGGCTTCCCGATCGCCGTCATGCGTGACAGCGAGACGATCACCGCATTCGGCTGCTCGGCGACGGCGGCGCCGCAAAGCCCGGTGTTTCCGCCTTGCGGCACGACTGCCAGTCCGGCCTCGCGACATAGTTTGACGACACTGGCAACCTCCGGCGTATTCGCGGGCCTGGCAACGCCCAGAGGTGCGACGCCGTAGCGATTGAGCCAATCGCGCCGGTAGGGCTCGGCATCCCGGCCCGAAAGCCAGCCTTTCGGCCCGAGAATCTCGTGCAGCGCGGTGGCGGGATCGGTCATTGATTTACCCGAGTTAGCTGAGGGCGTGCCGTCCGACACGTCCCGGATCGTTGCTTCCAATCAATGACCCAGCACCTGCGACAGGAATTGTCGAGTGCGCTCGTTGCGGGAAGAGGTGAAGAACTCGTCCGGAGGCGCTTCTTCGAGGATCTCGCCGCCGTCCATGAAAAGCACCCGGTCCGCCACGCGACGCGCAAAGCCCATCTCATGCGTCACGCAGATCATCGTCATGCCTTCCGAGGCAAGCGTGACCATGACGTCAAGCACTTCGGAAACCATTTCCGGATCGAGCGCCGAGGTCGGTTCGTCGAACAGCATGATCTGCGGCTGCATGCAAAGAGCGCGTGCAATGGCGACGCGCTGCTGCTGACCGCCGGACAATTGGCTGGGATATTTCATGGCCTGCTCGGGAATGCGCACCTTCTCCAGGTAGTGGCGGGCGGTTGCCTCGGCTTGCGTCCGCGGCTGCTTGCGCACGATCATCGGGGAGATCATGCAGTTCTCCAGCACCGTCATGTGCGGGAACAGGTTGAAGTGCTGGAACACCATGCCGACTTCACGCCTGATCTCGTCGATATTGCCGACATCGTCGTTGAGCTCGGTCCCGAGCACCGCGATGCGGCCGCCATTGTGCTGTTCGAGGCGGTTGATGCAGCGGATCATCGTCGATTTGCCGGAGCCGGAGGGTCCGCAGACGACGATTTTTTCGCCCCGTTGTACGGAAAGGTTTATCCCGCGCAGTGCTTGGAACGTGCCGTAGTATTTGTCGAGGTTTTCGATGCGGAGCGCCGGCTCACCGGTCGAATTGGTTGAGATCACCTGCACGCCTCCTTACCGTTCGCTGACCGACATGCGGCGCTCGAGAAAGGCGCCATAGCGGGATAGGCTGAAGACGAAGATGAAGTAGATGAAGGCGATGAAGGCATAGACTTCGACATAGGCGAAGCGCCATTCGCCGGTGCCATAGGCGGCATTGCCGGAAGCCAGGATCTCGAAGAAACCGACGATGACCACCAGCGAGGTCTCCTTGAACGAGATGACGAACTGGTTGATCGTGGCCGGCATCGCGTTGCGCATTGCCTGAGGCAGGAGGATGCGGCTGATGCGTTGCCAGTAGCGCATGCCGAGTGCCATGGCAGCCTCCTCCTGTCCTGTCGCAACGCCCTGCATGCCGCCTCTCACGATCTCAGCCTGATAGGCGGAGAAGAACAGAGCGGAGCCGAGGATCACGCGGTAAAGCTTATCGCCCTGCAGCCATTGCGGCAGCGCGAACGGCAGAACCACTGCAAAGGTGAAGAGGATCGATATCAGCGGAAGCGACCGGACCCCGTCGATGATGAGGCCGGTGGTCCGCGAAATCCAGGGCAGCTCCGACCGGCGCAGCAAGGCCAGGCAGATCGCCAAGGGGAAACCGATCAGGCAGGTGGTAACGAAGATGAACAGGGTCAGCGCCAGCCCGCCCCAGGCTTCCTCGCCGACATGGGCAAGGCCAAGCACGCCGCCTTTCATCAATAGGTAGAAAAGGCCTGTTCCGGCTCCCCATACCAGCGCGATCCGGCGGCCCGTCCAGAACGCCGGGATACAGCTCAGCACCGTCATCACCACAACAGCGACGCAGGCCAGCGCCGAGCGCCATTGTTCCTCGTAGGGATAGAGGCCGAAGAAGATGATCCGCCATCTCGCTGCGATGACCGACCAGCAGGCTCCCGCTGCCGCCTGGCAGGCTTCCGGCCCGCCGCTGGTGGTGAAGACAGCCGAGAAAACCGCCCAATTCAGCAGCTTCCAGGCCAGGAAGACCATGATCGTCAGACAGGCCAGCGACACCACCGCCTGAAGCGGCGTCGCGAAGAAGCGTCGCCTCAGATCCTCAAGCCTGCCGGGAGCGGGTGGAGCGACAATGACCATCTCCATCTCTCAGCCCCTCAGTTGATTGCCCTTGAGGGCAATTGCCTTGTTGATGCGGTTGAAGACGGCGGCAAGGCTGAGGTTGATGGCGAGGAAGCCTGCCATCAGGATGCCGATCGCTTCGAGGGTTTGCCCGGAATGGTTGATCGTCAGCGCCACAATCATGAAGAAATCGGTGAAGCCCACGGCGATGCCCATCGTCGTCGCCTTCATCAGCCAGACATACTGATTGGCAAGGATCGGCAGCATGGCACGCAGCGCCAGCGGCAGCCGCACCAGCGTGAAGACCCGCCAGGGACTAAGGCCCAAGGAAAGGGCTGCCTCGACCTGGCCGGTGCCGACAGATTTGAAGCCTCCGCGCACGATCTCCGCAATGTAGGAGCCGCCATAGATGGCGATGGCGATGGCGAGGGTGGCGAACTCCGGAGGGATACGCAGGCCGCCTCTCAGATTGAGGCCTTGCAGGGCAGGGAAGTCCAGCAGCGGCGTATCCGGCAGACGTCCGAGAGCCAGAATGATGGCCGCGCAGGCCAGTGCCGCTGCGGCGGCGGCAAACTGAATGGTGCGCCGCTGGCCGATCGGCTGGGCAAGGAGCGACGTCCTGCCCAGCCAGGCCGGCAGCACGATGGCCGCGATCACAGCCACTGTGGCTGCGGCAAACGCGGCACTGCCGACGTTCGGGAACGGGATGTAGAGTCCTCGGCTGGTGAGCAGGAAGCCCCAGGCTTCGTGCGCGCTGCGCGGCGTCGGCAGGTGCGTGATGATCGCATACCAGAAGAAAACCTGGAGGATCAGGGGAATGTTGCGGAAGATGTCCACATAGGTACGGCCGAGCAGCCGCGCCAAATCGTTCGAAGACGTCCGCGCCAGACCGACGATCGTTCCCACGATCGTCGCCAGTATCAGGCCGACGCTCCCCAGGAACAGCGTGTTGATGATGCCGATGAGGAAGTACCACCAATAGGGATCATTGGCCGTGGCGGGCAGCAGCGAGAAATTCACATCCCAACCCGTCGACTTGAACAGAAAGTCGAATCCGGAGGTGATCCCCTGATCAGCCAGGTTGCGGCGGGCGATCACGATGCCGGCAAGCACCATCGCGGCGATCGAGCCGACATAGAGGACCTGCAACAGCGCGTTGCGGACCTTTTGATTTCTCAGCAGGCTGACCATCCAAAGATCCTTGCCGAATTGTCGCCGACCCCGCCCGGCTGTGCCGGGCGGGGCCTGGAGCGGGTGAGTTAAGGACGGATCAGTCGATCACCAGCGGGAACAGGACCCCGCCATTGTTCCAAAGGTTGGTCAACTCGCGGTCCATCTTGTAGGGCGAGTCCTTGCCGAGGTCGCGCTCGAAGATTTCGCCGTAATTGCCGACGTTCTTGATCACCTTGTAGGCCCAGTCATCATCGAGACCGAGACCCTTGCCCATGCCTGGCGTGACGCCGAGGAACTTGGCGACTTGCGGCGAGGTCGGCTTGGCCTTGACCTCGTCGACGTTCTTGGAGGTGATGCCTTCCTGCTCGGCGAAGATCAGCGTGCTCAGCGTCCAGTTGGCGATGTCAACCCAATTGTCGTCGCCTTGGCGCATGATCATGACTTCAGGCTCGACGGCGAGCACGTCGGGCAGGATGACATGGTCGTCGACCTTGCTCTTGGCGATGCGCGCAATGGCGAGCGTCGGGCCCCACTGCGCATAGAGATCGCAGCGTCCGGAGAAATAGGCCTGCTCGAGCTCCTCGGTCTTTTCGATGAGCACGGGTTCGAGCTTGATGCCAAGCTTGGCCGTATAGGCCGCGACCTGCTGTTCCTGCGACGTGCCGGCGGGAATGCAGATCGTGCCGCCGGCCGCATCCTTGAGCGACTTGAGGTTTAGCTCCTTGTGCGCCATCACCTTGGTCGTTCCGAGGTAATAGGACATGGAAAATTGCAGGCCGAGCTCGGTGTCGCGGCTGAGCGTGCCGCCCGACGCCTTGATGATGATGTCGACATCGCCCGATTGCAGGGACGGCCAGCGCTGCGCCCAGCTGATCGGAACGACCTTCAGTTTTGCCGGGTCGCCGAGCACGGCCGTGGCCACCGCCCGGCAGAGATCGATGTCCATGCCCTTCCAGTTGCCCTTGTCGTCGACTTCGGCGAAGCCGAGGTAAGACCCGTCATGGCCGGTGCAGTTGAGCACGCCGCGCGCCTTGACGGCTTCCAGCGTCTTGCCGCCGGCGGCTTCTGCCGGCGCTGCAAAATGCACAAGTCCAAGGGCCATGGCTGCGGCCCCCCATTTCATCGTCTTCATGTTCCGTCTCCACTGTTGAGGTTGTTTGGTTTCTTGTTGTTGGAGGCCCAAAAGTTCTCTTTCGGAGCTCGGTCTCAAAGCCGCTCCTAGTCGGAAAGCGGGGTCGGTTTCGGCACGGAGGAAATCTTCAGATCGCTGCCCCAGTCCTGCTGGGCGAGCCATCGATGAAGGGCGGCGACCGCCTTCACGCGCAGGTGCCCGCGCGGGACGATCAGGTAGAATCCAGGAACTTCTTCCGGCCGCATATCGGCAAGGGCGTCGCGCCCGACCGGCGCGACCAGCGCGCCCGACCTCAAATCTTCCTCGGCGTCGATGACGGAGACGAGACCGACGCCGATGCCTTGCAGGGTTGCACGGCGCATGGTCGCGGCATCGTCGAAGCTGATGCTTCGGTTGCCGTCCGTCTGCTCGATGGCAAGGTGGCGTAAAATGTCTGGCCAAAGGCGCTTCGACTTGACGGTGTCCAGCAACGTGAACAACGTCAGGTCCTGCGCCGACTTGATGCTCTCGCCGATGGCCGGAGTGCAGCAGATGACCTTCGGATCAGGCACCAGCAGTATGGTCTCGTAGTCCGGCCAATTGCCGTAGCCCCACTGGACGGTCATATCGATGTCGTCGCGTCCGAAATCGGGCAGATCGACCATCGTCGTCAGGCGCAGATCCGCACCGGGCAATATCTCCCGGAACAGAGATAGGCGAGGCAGCAAATAGTGGGTCGCGAAATAGGGGCTCGCATTCAGGTTGATGCGGTCCCGGTAATTCGACTTGGTGACGCGGCGAACACCTTCGGAAAACTCGTCGAACCCAGCTTTGACATAGTGCGAGAGAAGGATGGCAGACTCGGTCAATTCGACCGACCGCCCCTTGCGTTCGAACAGTGTCACCTGAAGCGTGTCCTCCAGTAGCTTGATCTGCTGTCCGACGGCCTGCGGCGTGACCAGCAATTCATCCGCCGCCTGCCGAAAGCTCTTGTGCTGCGCGACGGCGTGGAAGACGCGAAGCGCATTCAGCGAGGGAAGGCGAAGCTTGCCGGTCATCGTCTATTCCACCTCCTTTCGCTTGCGTTCCTGTTGGACAATTCAGCGCCGCCGGCGCCGCGAAAATAGCTCAGGCGTATATATAACCACCTGAAACAATTACATTTTCTCCCGTCATGTAGGTATTCTTGGGGCCGCCGGTCATGAGAACCCACTCGGCAATCTCCGCAGGCTCGGCGCCACGACCCAGCGGGCTCGCCTTGGCCAGTTCCTCGAGGAAGCCGAGGGCCTTGGCCCGCTCCGTGGCCATGCCTGCGGGGGCCACCGAATTGACCAGGATCCCGTGTTTTGCGACGTCATGGGCAAAGGAGCGCGTCAGGCTGACCACGGCGGCCTTGGTTGCCGCATAGTGGGCGTTCTGCGGATGCGCCTTGAAGGCATCGACAGAGGTCAGGTTGACGATCCGGCCACGCACATGGCTCTTCGGCTCCTGCGATTGCATGTGGCGAACGGCTGCCACCATCATGTGATAAGTGCCCTTGATGTTGATGCCATTGGAGGCATCCCAATCGGCGTCGCTGATCTCGAGGAGCGGGCGGCGAGGGTAGATCGCGGCGCAATTGATCAGCGTGTCGATACGCCCGAGCTTCGAAACGATGGCGTCGAAGGCGGCGTGGCACTGAGGGCCGACCTGGATGTCGCACAGGGCGGCCGCGGTCGGCAGGCCGTTGGCCTTTGCCGGTGCGAGAGCGGCTTCGGCGGCGTCCTGGTTGATGTCGATGATGCCGATCTTTGCAGCCCCGGCCTCTACAGCCATCCTGGCCAAAAGCGCGCCGAGGCCAGCGCCGCCGCCTACGATCAGAACGGAAAGATCCTTCATTCCAGTTTTTCCTTACTTGGTGCCGCTTGGCGAGGTTGGCCATGTCGGCATGATGTCGAAACGGGTAACGTCGGCCCATGCGGGCAGGCCGAGTACCGCGACCACCATTCTGGCCACGTCATCCGGCTGCACCACTTTGCTGGCGTACATGGCCGCGCGCGCCTTTGCGTCGAGGATGTCCTGGTAGAGCTGCGTCTCGACACGGCCGGCGACGATCTCGGTGACACGGACGCCTGATGGGGAGAGGTCGGCGCGCAACGCGGCGGCAAAGCCTGATATCGCCGCCTTGGTGGCCGAATAGACGGCAATGTTGGAATATGCCGCGTGGCCCGCGGTGGAGCCGGTGAACAGGATGTGGCCAGCCTGCCGCTCGCGCATCTGCGGAACGACGAGGCGGGTAAGCAGGATTGCCGCGCTGAGGTTGACCTCCAGCGTGGTGTCGATGTCGGAGATTTTCATGTCGGCGAAATTGCCCAACGGTGGCATGATCCCGGCATTATTGATCAGCACGTCGATGGTCAGATCCGCCAGAACAGCTTCCAGCGCCTCGCGATCGGTCACGTCGACGGCGATGGGCACGATGCCGGATCGCTCGGCCTGCAACGCCTTGAGCGCGGCCTGGCTGCGCCCGACCGCATAGACATCGTAGCCGGCGTCGCTCAGTGCGATCGCCATGGCCCGCCCTATGCCGCTTGTTGCACCTGTGATGAAGGCTGTCGTCACGTTGGCTTCCCTGATTGCCTGATTCAGTCTGCGGCCTGGGCCGATGCCGCGAAACCAAGAAAACCAGCAAAAAGGAAAGATAAACTTTCGAATTCTCTTCTCCCGCCCGAAACCTGGACAGGTGGTGACCTCGGCGCCGAGGCTGAAAACCGAAGGAAACGACGGGAAAACGATGTTCTCAACCTGCGGGAAACGGTTCAGGTCAGCTGGCGGAGCCAAAACATGGCTTTCGCAATGCGGTGGCTAATCTGGGTGAGTGCGAATGCCTGGGTGATCGAAGCCGGGGCCTATCCGCCGGTCGAAACAGGCCTCTTCATATCGGTAAAGAGCGAGGCCGCAGCCGCCTGCTGCTCTGCCTCTGTCGCCGCGACGCCCGAAGCCCGTGCCAAAGCGCGCACACGCCCGAGGCTGTTGTGCAGATGCTTGCGCATGGCCTGGCGAGCGGCACGACCGTCCTGCCTTTCGATGGCATCCACGATGGTTTTGTGCTCGTTGTGAATGCGTGCGTAATAGCTGTCCTTGAGCGCCGGCGTGACCACGTAGCCCAGTTGAAAGCGTGGAACGATCATCGGCCTGAGATAGCTCAGGAAGCCGTGGATGAATTCGTTGCGCGCGGCTTTGGCGATCGCCAGATGGAAATCATAGTCATAGTGGATCTGGACCACAGCGGGATCCGCTTGCTGGGCGTCGACCTGTTCCATCAGGGTTCGGATTCCGTTCGCCTCCGCATCGGTGCGCCGTTCCGCGCATAGCCCGGCGGACTCCACTTCCACACTCAATCTCAGTTCGAGCAGGGCAATGGTTTCCGGCAAGGTCCTCAGCGCCTCGTCCGGTATCGAGAAATTGCGCGGCGCCGGCGTTTCGCTGACGAACATGCCGCGGCCCTGCTGCGGCACCACCATCCCTTCGGAGCGCAATCGCGCCACCGCTTCCCGCACCACCGTCCGGCTGACGTCGTACTCGGCACAAAGCTCCGCCTCGGTCGGCAATTGCGCGCCGGGAAGCAGAGATCCGGAACGGATCTTTTCGGACAGACTCTCCGCCACGACAGTGGAAAGCGGTTTGCGCTTCGTCATCAGTCTCCCCTTAGCCAGATTCGCGATGATGCCCGAACCGGCAAGGCCATTCAAACCGCCGCGGTGACGATCAGCTCGACCAGCATTCCAGGCTTGGCCATCCGTCCTTCGCCGGAAGAGCGCGCGGGTGCATGCTCCTTCGGCATCCATCCGTCCCAGACCGTGTTGACCTCGTCGAAATCCCTGATGTCGTCCAGCCACATCTGCACGTGAAGGATACGTGTCTTGTCCGTACCGGCCTTGGCAAGCAGGACGTCGACCTTGCCAAGCGCCTCGCGCATCTGGTCGGCTGCGGACTGACCCGGCTTTGCGACCTGGCCGGTGAGGTAGAGGGTGCCATTGTGGATGACCCCGTGGTGGATGCGGGTGTCGAAGTCGAAGCGCTTGATGTCACTCATTGGATTGTCCTTGTCAGATTTCCGGCCTCCGCCGGATGGGTCAGATTTCCGGCCTCCGCCGGATGGGTCAGATTTCCGGCCTCCGCCGGATGGACTCAGATTGCCGGCGTCTGGCGGATGGGGTTTCCCTGCAGATATTGTGCGTAGGGCGCCTGAACGAGCCAGCCGGCGTCGACGGGCAGGGTGACGCCGGTTATCGATGCGGCCCGGTCGGAGCAGAGGAACAGTGCGGCCTCGGCAACGTCGCGCGGCTCGACGAAGCGGCGCAGCGCGGTGGTCGCCTGGATGGCTTCGGGGTTGCGCTCACCCTTGGCGATCCTGGCTTTCAGCCCGTCCGAAAGCGTGTAGCCGGGTGCCACCGCATTGACGCGTACGCCGTGCGGACCGAGCTCGGCGGCCAGGATCTGGGTCAAGGCCAGGACGGCATGCTTTCCGGGCGTGTAGGCGGGCAGGGACAGCGGCGCGAAGGAGGCAAGCGAGCCGACGTTCAGGATCGCGCCTCGCCCGGCAGCCGACATCAGCCGACCGAACACCTGGCAACCCAGCAAGGTGCCGCGATAGTTCACTCGCCACATCCTCTCGTCTTCGTCCAGATCCTGGTCGAGGACGTGCTTGCCACTCTGCAGGATGCCGGCGCAGTTGACGACGACGTGCGGGGTACCGAACGCGTCGCTGACGGCCTGCGCCAGCGCTTCCACCGAGCCGGATTCGGCGACATCGGTCTGGACAAACAGCGCGCGCGGTGCGCCGACCGCCGCGCAGGCGCCAACCGCCTCATCGCCCCGTGCCGCATCCCTGCCGGCGACCACCAGATGGTAGCCGTCCTCGGCGAAGCGCAGCGCTATCGCGCGTCCGATGCCGGAAGTGCCGCCGATGACGACGGCCGTCAATGTCTCAGCCATTGCCGCGACCTTTGCCTTCGATGTCGAAGAATTCGGACATGGCCCGGACCTGGAAATCCATCATCGGGCGCCCCGGCTGAATGCGGCAGCCAATCTCTTTCGCCGCCTTTAGCAGGGGGGTCTCGGCGGGCTCCATGATGATGTCGACGACCGTCATGTCCGGGGTCAGCCGGCTCACATCCAGCGGCAGCGGGTCGCCGGCGTGCATGCCGACCGGTGTGGCGTTGATCGCCATATGCATGCCGAAAGGATCGGCCTCGCCGACCTGGATGCGGCATTTCGGGAAGACCTGCGCAACCAGCGCCGCCAGTTTTTCGGCGCGACCGGTATCGAGGTCGGCGAGGCGGATTTCTTCGGCGCCGGCTTCCGCAAGACAATAGGCCAGGGACGCGCCGGCACCGCCGGCTCCAACTTGGAGAATGCGGCGGCCGGCAATCTGATGCCCGCCTGCATTGAGGCCATCGATAAAGCCGACGCCGTCGAAATTGTCGGCGTACCAGCTGCCATCGGGCAGCCGGCGCACGGAATTGGCGCTCTGCACCCTCGCGGCGCGGTCGTGGGCGGCGGTGCATTTGTGATAGACCGCAACCTTGTACGGCACCGAGATGATCACGCCCCTGATATTCTCGGCTGCCGTAATGCCGGCCCAGAAGGCCTCGAAATCCTCCGGGCGGCAGCTCAAGGGCACCATGAGGCTGTCGAGGCCCTTCTGCTCGAAGATCTCGTTGAATATGCCGGGGCTCTTGGCATGGGCCACGGGATGGGCCAGCATCACGAAGATCTCGGCCTTGCCGGTTCCGCGCATTGGTTTTACTCCTTTTCTTTTGACAGTTCGTGGCCGCTGAGGATCTCCAGCGCCTGGACGAGGGACGAGTGGTCGGCCTCCGCGCCGCCTGGTCGGGCTGAGCAGGCGCTCATCAGTTGTTGCGCCATCGCGGTGTTCGGCAGCGAGACGCCAAGCGCGCGGGCGCTTTCGAGCGCGAGGTTGAGATCCTTCTGGTGAAGCCGCATGCGAAAGCCCGGGGCGAAGGTCCGGGCGATCATGCGCTCGCCATGCACCTCCAGCACGCGGGACGAGGCAAAGCCGCCCATCAGCGCGGCGCGCACCTTTGCCGGATCGCAACCGGCCTTGCTGGCAAAGACGAGCGCTTCCGCCACGGCCTCTATGTTGAGCGCGACGATGATCTGATTTGCGATCTTGCAGGTCTGGCCGGCGCCATTGTGCTCGCCGATCAAGGTGATGTTCTTGCCCAGCGTCCGAAAGATCGGCAGCGCGCGCTCGAACTCTGCGGTCGGCCCGCCGACCATGATGGTGAGGCTCGCCGCCTTGGCGCCGACCTCACCGCCCGAGACCGGGGCGTCGAGGTAGCCGGCTCCCGCTTGCCGCAGTTTCGCTGCGAATTCCGCAGTGGCGATAGGGCTGATCGAGCTCATGTCGATGACCAGCTTATCGGCCGACAGCCCCTCCAAGACGCCGTTCCTCCAAGCAGGACACGCTCCACATCTGGCGTGTCGGGCAGCATGGTCACGATGATCTCGGACATCCGCGCCACATCGCCAGGAGAGGCGACGACCGATGCCCTAAGGTCCTTCGGCAGAGGGGAGCGGTTCAGGACCGTGAAGATCTCATATCCCGCGTCGACGAGATGGTGCGCCATCGGTGCTCCCATCACACCGAGCCCGATGAACCCGATCTTCATTCTTGAACCCCTGGACGAAGGTTGGTGCGTATTACATCTTGCAGCAAATTATTGCCGTATGATATAGGACATCATACAAATTTCAACATCCTTTCGCTCATCGGAGACCGACCGCAAAATGCAAGAGCGCCTCAATACGCTGAAGGCTGCCGTGTCGGCCGGCCGGGCCCATATCGGCATCTGGTGCTCGCTGGCTTCGGCCCTGACGACGGAAATTGTCGCGGGCTCCGGCGCCGGCTGGCTGCTGATCGATGGCGAGCATAGCCCCAACCATCTGCGCAGCATCATGGCCCAGTTGCAGGTCATGGGCGGCTTCGACAGCGAGGCCGTCGTCAGGCTGCCTTCCGACGATCCCAATCTGATCAAGCAGGCCCTGGATATCGGTGCGCGCAGCCTGATGATCCCCAATGTGCGGACGGCCGATCAGGCCCGCGCCATTGTCGCGGCCATGACATATGCGCCTGGTGGATTTCGCGGCTTCTCGGTCGGTCACCGTGCCAACGGCTTCGGTCGCATCGCCGGTTACCACGGCAAGGCGCGTGAGCAGCAGCTTCTCGCGGTACAGATCGAGGATGAATTGGGCGTCGCCAATGCCGCGGAAATTGCGGCAGTGGACGGCGTCGACGTTCTGTTCGTCGGGCCCGGCGACCTTTCCACCAACATGGGTGCGATGGGCAATCCCGGGGCCGCACACGTTCAAGAAGCGATCGCCTCGGTGCGCAAGGCAGCAACGGCGGCAGGCAAGGCCAGCGGGATCCTGGCTCCCGCAAAGACCGATGCCGACCGCTACCTCGCCGACGGCTTCACCATGGTTGCCGTTGGTTCCGACCTCGGCCTGCTGGCGCGGGGCTCGGATGCCTTGGTCGCTTCGTTCAATCGGTAGACCGGAGATACAGCCATGCCGATCCCCCGGTACAAAGCGCCGTCACGGACCGCCTACGACATCGTCATCGTCGGCGGCGCCGTCATCGGTTCGTCCACGGCCTACTGGCTGAGCCAGGCGCTGGGCAGCGGCGCCTCGATCCTCGTCGTCGAACGCGACTCGAGCTACGAATTCTCGTCGACGGCGCTCTCCACCAGTGCGATCCGGCAGCAATATTCCAATCCGATCAATGTGAAGATCAGCCAGTTCGGCATCGAGATCATCCGCGGATTTCAGGAGCGTATGGCACCTTTCTACAAGGACGAACCGGCGCCCGACCTCGGCTTCAAGGAGCATGGGTATCTTTACTGCTGTTCACCCGACGGCGTCAAAGCGGCCCGCGAGCGCGTCGATCTGCAGCGCAGTTTTGGGGCCCACACGGTGTTTCTTGAGCCGGGCCCGCTGAAGGATCGCTTCCCCTGGCTCAATGTGGAGGATCTCGGTGGCGGTTCCTGGGGGGCCAGGGAAGAGGGCTGGTTCGATTCCGTGGGGCTGATGAACGGTTTCCGCCGCGCAGCCCGCGCCAGCGGCGTCGAGTATATCGACAATGCCGTGACAGGGCTGGATATCGCCGATGGGCGGGTCATCTCGGTGCGCCTCGCGACCGGACAGACGGTTGCCTGCGGAACATTGGTCAACGCCGCGGGCCCGCGCGCTCAGCAGGTGGCCGCCATGGCCGGCCTGTCGATCCCGGTCGCGCCCTACAAGCGCTACAGCTTCGTCTTCGCCAGCGCCAACCCGATCCCCGGCCGGATGCCCAATGTCATCGACCTTTCCGGAACATTCGTGCGTCCCGAAGGCGAGCTTTTTCTCACCGGCAACACGCCGCAAGGCGACGGACCGGCCGGCTACGACGACTTTGAAATGCACCATGAAGAGTTCGACGACTACATCTGGCCGGCACTCTGGCACCGCATTCCGTCTTTCGACGCACTCAAGGTCCAGACCAGTTGGACCGGCCACTACGAGTACAACATGCTCGACCACAACGGCATCGTCGGCTTCCACCCGCAGGTGACCAATTTCATGTTTGCCAACGGCTTCTCGGGGCACGGGCTGCAACAGTCGCCAGCCGTGGGCCGGGCCGTTTCAGAACTTATCGTTCACGGGGCTTTCCAGACGCTCGATCTTTCGCCGTTCTGTTACGAGCGCATAGATCGCAACGAGCCGTTTCTCGAGGAAGCAGTGATTTAAAGCGAGACGATCGGTCACCCATTTTATCTCGGGCATTCAGCGTCCAATGAAATTGCATTTTAGTCAGAGACGTCGTGAAAACTACTCGCTCGGATCGCTCTATCTTAGCAGGAGCGTCACGAACCCACGGTCGATCGATTTGGTTGCGGCGCTGCCAGATCTCGGCCAGAGGACGCCTCGTGGCGCATGAGGAAACGCTCTATGGCGCGGATGATGGCGATCAACAGCAGATTGATCACAAGGTAGAGCACGCCGGCAATGGCGAAGATCTCGAAGATTGCGAAGGTCTGGCTCATCAGCCGCTTGGCGTAGCCGGTGATCTCGAGCACCGTGATCGTCGAGGCAAGGCTGGTCCCCTTGACGACCAGGATGAGCTCATTGCCATAGGCCGGCAGCGCCTGGCGGATGGCGAGCGGAAACTCGATGCGCCGGAACCGGAGCATGCGCGACATGCCGCATGCCTGCGCCGCTTCGACGAGACCAACCGGAACCGACATCAATCCGCCGCGCAGGATCTCCGACGTGTAGGCAGCCGTGTTCAGCGCAAGCGCCAGCACGGCGCAGCGCGCGCCGTCGCTGATCAACCACCACAAAGCTGCGTTGTCCTTGATCAGGGAAAGTTGGCCAAGCCCGTAATAGAACAGGAAAATCTGCACCAGCAGTGGCGTCCCGCGAAAGACATTGGAGTAATATTTGGCAAAGCCTGACAGGAAGCGGTTCGACGACAGCCGCATCAGCGCCAAACCGAGGCCCAGATTGAAGCCGATCAGCACCGAGACGAACGTTAGTGCCGCTGTGACCCACAGGCCCTTGAGCAGGACGGGAACCGCTAGCTGGATGAGATCCATCATAACTACTTTCTCGTCCTCACCCTGAGTAGGCGTTCGATGCCGTCGAACCCGGCCTGGCTGACGAGCGTAATGGCCAGATAAACCACAGCCGCGATCAGGTAGAAGATGAACGGGTGGCGGGTGGAATTGGCGCCAATGAAAGAAATGCGCATCAGCTCCTGAAGGCCGACCACCGAGACCAGGGCCGTGTCCTTGATCGTCGTCTGCCAGACATTGTTGATTCCGGGAACCGCGATGCGCAGCATCTGCGGCGCGATGATGCGGCGAAAGATCCGGCCGCCCGATAACCCGAGCGCGCGCGCGGCCTCGATATGCCCATTGGGGATCGCCCCCAGGGCTCCGCGCACGACCTCGGTCGAATAGGCGCCGGAGATCGCGCCGATGGCGATGACCGCGATGACGAACGCATAGCCGCTCTCCGCGACCCCGGCATAGCCGAAAGCGGTCACGACCTTGGTCACGAATTCAACCGAACTGAAAAACAGGAGGTAGATGATGAGCAGCTCGGGCACGCCGCGCACCAGCGAGGTATAGGCATCAACGAGCAGCGAGAGCGGAAATATCCGGGCCCATTTGATCAAGCCGCAGACAATGCCGATCACCAGCCCGGCCGCCATGCTGACGAGACCCACCAGGATCGTTATCGACGCGCCACGCAGGATGGCGGTCACCCAACCCGCTTCCCAAACCTGCCAGAGACCGAATTCCATCTGAGTTGCCCTAGTCTTGTCGTGCCAGCGAAGCGCATGCGCCCGGCGCTCCGGGCGCATGCGAGGGTTCCAAGGCGTTATTTGCAGGGCCGGGAAATGTCCGTCTTGAACCATTTCTCGCTTGCCTTGCCGACCGAGCCGTCCGCGATCAGCTCGCAAAGCGCCTTGTCGATCTTGGCCTTGAGTTCGGTGTTGTCCTGCGCGATGCCGACGCCGATGCCTTCGCCAAGCGTCGGGTCGTATGTGCTCTTGATCTCAACACCGACCAGTTGGAAGTTCTTGCCGTCAGGCTTGTCCAGAAAATCCTGCAAGGCGGATTGATCGGCGAAAGCCGTGTCGATACGGCCGCTCGCCAGGTCGATCTGCATCTGGTCAAGCGTGTCGTAGGTTTTCAGGTCGGCATTCGGTGCACGCTTCTCGAGGAAATGCGCGTGGGTCGTGCCAGCCTGCACGCCGACCTTCTTGCCGTCGAGCGACTTCAGCAGCGTGTCGACGTCGGTGATCGCGGCCAGATCAGACCCCTTGGCCGCGACGAACATGTTGGCCAGTTCGGCATAGCCGACGCTGAAATTGATCTCCTTCTTGCGATCGGCGGTGATCGACATGCCCGAGATGATGACGTCGAAGCGCTTGGCCTTCAGCGCCGGGATCAACCCGTCGAACGCCTGCACGACAAAATGGCAGGTCACCGCGAGTTTGGTGCAAAGCAACGCGCCGACATCGGCGTCGAAACCGGTGACGTTGCCACTGGCGTCGGACATGCTCCATGGCGGGTAGGCGCCTTCCGTTCCGATGGACAACTCGCCTTCGACCGCCAATGCGCTTCCCATGCTTCCCATGCTTCCCATGCTTCCCGCGAGACCTGCGAGCAGCGTCAAGACTTTCAGTTTCATATCAGTTCCCCTTGTTGTTGGTCTTCATTGCCGTTGTCCGGTGCGAACCGGACGCTTCGAGGATGCTTCCCTCACAGTGTCCGTGCCAGGAATTGGCGCAGACGCTCCGAGCGCGGGCTGCCGAACAGCTCCGCGGGCGCACCCTCTTCCTCCACCTTTCCCTGGTGGAGAAACAGAACCTTGTGGGAGACCTCGCGCGCGAACTGCATTTCGTGCGTTACAAGGATCATGGTGTTGCCTTCCTCCGCCAGTTGACGGATCACGCGCAGCACCTCGCCGACCAACTCGGGATCGAGCGCCGATGTCGGTTCGTCGAAGAGGATGACTTTGGGACGCATCGCGAGCGTTCGGGCGATCGCGGCGCGTTGCTGCTGGCCGCCTGATAACTGGCCCGGATAATGAGCGTGCTTGTCGGCGAGCCCGACCTTCTTCAACAAGGCGTGCGCATGTTCGATGGCCTTCTCGCGGGGCTCCTTCAAGACGTGCCGGGGCGCTTCGATGATGTTCTCCGCCACAGTCATGTGCGGCCACAGATTGAAGTTCTGGAACACCATGCCGACGCGGGCGCGGATGCGTTCGACCTGCGCCATATCGGCTGGCCCAAGACGGCCGCTCGACAGCGGCTTCATCTTGATCACCTCGCCATCGATGGCGACCTTGCCGCCATCCGGCTGCTCCAGAAGATTGATGCAACGCAGGAACGTGCTCTTGCCCGAGCCCGACGAGCCGATCATGGAAATGACCTCACCGGCATGGGCGGTGAGATTGACGCCCTTCAACACCAAAAGCGAGCCGAAGCTCTTGTGAAGCTCGTCGATCTGCACGGCCGGCGTGGTGATCTTTGCCTTGTCAGCGGGCGCCGGATCGGCCGCGACGGCAGGAAGGGTTGGCGGCGTCTGTTCGCTGCTGGTGTCCTGGGTTATCTCGACGGTTCGCAGGTCCGCCAGCGCACGATCGAAATAGCGCAGGCTGCTGGACAGGCAGGTGCGTTGCCAGTCTGGGTCATCCGGGATGAAGGCGCAACGCAGAGTGTCGCGGATCCGCTTGCCCAACGGCGAATCGAGCTTGCCGAACAGATGCAGCCAGTTGTCGGCCTGGACCGCTTCCATGACAGCCGGCCCGTCCAACGTGCCGCATTCAACGACAAGCGGCAGCACGCGCGCGTTCGGCATTGCCTTGCGGACGGCATCGGAGACATAGCCGGTCGCCGTTGCCGTGATGCCGGTATCGGTCTTGGCGCCCTGGCCTGTCAGGACTGTCGCCAGCGCCGGCCCGAAGATGGATTTGCCCCAGGCAAGGCCGTCATGCTCGGAACTCGCCACAGAAAGCAGAGCCGGATAACCGTAAGGCCCGGCGCCGGTATGCAGATCGAAGACGATGGCCTGGCGCGCCGCGCCGGCAAAGGTCTTCAGAATTTCGTTCAAGGTGCGGTTCGACCAGACCGGGCCGCCACCGCCGTAGAACATGCCGTCGGCGAACTCATACTGGCCGGCTTCGACGATCGCCGCCAGCCCGGCATGCCCAAGCCTTTTGCGCGCCACGGCGAGCTTCTCGTCGGCCGCTATGCGGTCCGGTCCCTCCCACTCGCGATACGCCATGGCGTCGTGCAGGCCGGCATAACCGTTGTTGACGGGAGCACTTGAAGACCAGTCGATGAAGTTGCGGTTGAGGTCGACATTGTCCTCGTTGACGCGCCGCGACCAAGCCGTACCCCAGGGATTGATGAGGTGAATGGCAAGGATGGCTGTGTCGCCGGGCAGGCGCCGCAGGTGCTTCTGGCCGAGCCAGGCGGTCTGGCAAGTCGAGCCGAACGGGCCCTCGACACCATGCGTACCGGAGATGAGCACGATCAGTTTGCGCGCATCGCGGCGGCCAAGCAGCGCCACATCCGTCGCCAGCGTCTCGCCATCCGGGCCGTTCAGCGGATGAACATATTCAGACAGTTCCGCGCCGGCCCGCTCGGCGGCTTCGCGAAATCTCCTGCGAAGGACGGCGAAATCACGGGCATAGGCGGGGGCTGGCTCATCATGGCGCATGGTCGATCCCACCGGATCGCTGGCGGTTGCGGTCAATCCGTTCATTCCCTGTCGTTCCACCGTGGGGCTATTCATCGTTGTGATCGCTCGTGTTCTGAGGTGGCAATCGGCGCTCATTGCCGGAAAGGAGCGGCCTGGAGGACCGGACAAACCAGGCGTCGGAGGGAAGCACCTTGTCGGGGTTCATGATCGACTGATCGTCCAGCGCTCGTTTCACCCGCTCCATCGCGGCGAGCTTCGTCGGGTCAACCGTCGCCAGCAGCGAATGGATGCGCTTGGACCCAACACCGTGCTCGGCGGAAAAAGAACCGCCAATCTCCCGCAGTTGTTGGTACAGGACGCTCTCGGCAGCCTCCGCTACGTCAGGCGCCAGCGGACCCTGACGGTTGAGGATGATATGCAGGTTTCCATCGGCCAGGTGACCGAATACATAGGGCGCCAGACCCGGTTCGATCGCTGCGAGCCGGGGCAGGATTCTGTTGAGATAGGCCGGAATTTCCGACAGAGGCACCGACACGTCGAAGGAAGGCGCTTGGGGATGGGCGCGATAGAGCACGCCGGTGTCCTCGCGCAACCGCCACAGGTCTTCCTCTTGCCGCCGCGAGCCGGCAATGATGCCGGTGGCTTCAGGATAGCGCTCCATCACTTCCGAATAGATACGCTCGAAATCTTCGCGCAGCGCCTCTTCGCGCGCGCCGCCAAGCGACAGCAGCAGGAACAGCGGCTGGTCGAGCGGCACGCTCGGTTCGGACCATTCATGCGCGGCTGCGGCCAGGCTGAAATACGAGGTCCACATCGCCTCCGCCGCGCGCAAAACTCCGGTATCCGATTCAAGCGCCAGACGAATGACTTGCAGCGCCGCTTCGACAGACGGCAGCCCGAAAAGCGCGGTGGCGGTGGCTCGGGGCGAAGGGTCGAGCTTGACGACCACGCGGGTCACGATGCCAAGCGTGCCCTCCGCACCGATGAAGAGATGCTTCAGATCGTAGCCGGCGGAATTCTTCACCACCCGCGTCAGATCGGAATAGACCGATCCGTCGGCCAGCACGGCCTCCAGGCCAAGGACGCGGTGGCGCATGACCCCGTTGCGAAAGGCCATCACGCCACCCGCATTCGTGGACACCATGCCGCCGATCGTCGCCGAACCGCGCGCGGCAAGATCGATACCGGGCTCCAGGCGGTGCTCAAATGCGGCAGACTGCAAAGCTTCGAGGGTAACACCGGCACCGACGATCGCCACGCGCTCGACGGGGTCGAGCCGCTCAATCCGGTTCATGCGTGCCAGGGAAAGAACGATCTCGCCCGGCCGCGAGACACTTCCGCCGACCAGGCCGGTCCGCCCGCCCTGCGGCACGATCGGAATCTCATTTTGACTGCAGATGCGCACCACCGCGGCGACCTCGCCGGTCGATGAAGGCGCAACGACGATGCCGGCGGCGCAATCCGTCCCGTTCGAACCAAGGTCGATCGCCCCGGCATCATCACTGGTCCGCACATTCGAGGCGCCAACGACACGGCGGATCGCGTCGACAACCGACAACGGCACCGCTTGCTCGATCCAGTTCGTTTGCCTGGGAGACGCGTGGCCGCTCATCGCCCCGCCAATCCCTGAAGCGCCGTGATCAGCCGGTCGTTGTCGGCCGGCAAGCCGATGGTGGCGCGCAGATAGTGCTCGTAGCCGGCTTCGCGCCACGCCTTAACGATGATCCCCTGCTTCAGGAGACCGGCGGCAACGCTGGAGCTGTCGCCCTTGCAGTCGAAGAACAGGAAGTTTGTCTGCGACTGGGCAACCCGGAAACCAAGGCCCGTAAGTGCGGCGGCGGTGCGCACGCGCTCGGCTCTGACGCGGCCCGCCGACGCCTTCATCCAGCTTTCGTCGGCCAGTGCCGCAATTGCGGCGACCTGCGCTGCCGCATTGACGTTGAACGGCGTCTTGGCGGCCGCGATCACTCTTGCCAGTTCGAAGCCCGAACAAACGGCATAGCCAACGCGCAGCCCCGCCAGGCCATAAGCCTTCGAAAATGTGCGCAGCACGACATGGTCGATGCTGCTGTTGCGCAGGACCTCGATGCCGTCGGGCGCGCCGGGATCGGCGAATTCGAAATAGGCCTCGTCCAGGACAAGAAGCGTGCCGGGCCGCACGGCGCCGATCAGCCGTCGCAGGCCAGCGTGGTCGAGACCGGGCCCGACCGGATTCCACGGCGAGGATATGAAAACGATCCGTGGCCCGACGGCGATCGCCGCTTCGAGCGCGGCAAGATCGAACCCCATCTCGGGTGTCATCGCAATCTTGACGACATCGGCACCGGCAGCCAGCGGCTCTATCTCATGCAGCCCGAAGCTCGGCACCGTGGTGACGACCGAGGCGCCCGGCACCAGGACGGCGCGCGAGATGGCGGCGATCATCTCCTCGGAACCATTGCCGGCAACGATCATGCCAGGATCGATCGCCAGTTTTTCGCCAAGCGCCGCCCGCAGCGCCGTGCAGGCCGGATCGGCATAGCGCCATGGCTCGAAGGATGAGGAGGCCAATGCGGCCATGACGGCGGGAGAACACCCATCCGGGTTCTCGTTGCTGGCCAGCCGGGCGACATCGTTGCGGCCACTCAGCGCCCGCGCCATCGAGATGTTCATGCCGGCATTGTAGGGCGGCAATGCGGCGATATGCGGATTGAGCGGCAGGCTCGACGCTGGTTTGACCGACTGTTCCAAATCCCGACTTCCGTTTCCCCGCGCCCACGCGCGGCAATCTTGTCAAATATCGAGGACGACTGATCCGCGCGGCTTGGAGCAGCACAACAGCACTTCGCCGCTTCCAAGCTCGTCCAGCGGTTCTTCGAAATAGGCGATGTCGCCCGAGATCAGCCGCGACTTGCATGTGCCGCAGATGCCGGCCCGGCAGCTGAATTCCGGCAACAGACCTTGGTTCTCGGCGAAGTCGAGCAACGATACGGCCGAGCCATCCCAGACGGCCGTCAGGCCCGACTTCCGAAATTCCACGGTTGTCGCTTCCCCGGCCGGCTCGATCCTTGCCGGCTGCGCTGGAACCGCGGGAACTCGCACTGCATCGGGCTCAAGCACCGTCGCCGGGCCGAAGAATTCGTAGGCAATGCGATACCTTGGCGCGCCAAGCTCGCGCAGCATGACGTAGATCGCCTGCATGAACGGCGGCGGGCCACAGAGGTAGAAATCATAGTCATCGATCGGTAGCAAACGCTGCAGCACGTCCCGCGAAATCATGCCTTCGCTATGGAAGCGCTGCTCGGCCTTGTCGCGCTCGGACGGGTGCCGGTAGCAGAAGTGTGCGGTCAGGCCGGGACGGGTCGAGACCAGGCCGGACACTTCATCGCGCAAGGCATGCACATCGCCGTTGTCGCAGGCGTGAATGAAGACGGCACGGCGGTCCGGCAACGAAGCCAACGCATGCAGCATCGACACCATCGGCGTCAGCCCGACGCCGCCGCTGAGCAGCACGACTGGACGGTTGCTGGCCTTGTCGAGCACGAAATCGCCGCGCGGCCCTTCCGCCTGAAGCACATCACCGACGTCGATACGGTCATGCAGGAAGCACGAGCTTATCCCATCGGGAAGCCCCGGCCCGGGTGCTGCCTCACGCTTCACGCTGATCCGATAGGAAGCGCTGTCTGGGGAACAGGAGATACTGTAGTTGCGCAGCACATATCCCCTTTCGCCGGCGGCCTCCCGCGCTACCGGAATCCGGAACACCAGGAACTGGCCCGGCTGGAAGTCGCGCCAGTCCTGTCGATCGACCGGCTCGATATGGAATGAAGTGATGAGGGCGCTTTCGCGCACCTTCGCGACCACTTTCAGGTCGCGAAATCCGCTTCTTGCGATGGTGTCGCGAGCGGTGAATGCATTCATTCGGCAGCTGCCAATTGCTGGCTCTCGCTGGCGATCAGCTTGGCCAGGTTCCGGCGAAAGCGTAGCGGTCCGACATCTATCTTCAGATCGAGATTGGGCGTGCGCTTGTTTGCCATGCCCTTGTGCACGGCATTGAGCACGGTGCGGTCCTCGTCGAAGGCGCCGCGCACAGAGGTGGCGAACTGGCGGGAAACCTCCAAATCGTCGGGGGCGAAATTGCGCATCTGGAACCAGTAATATTTCGTCTGGTTCTCATCGACCGGCGTCATGAAGTTGTAGCTGTCCATGAGGAACACGTCCTCGTGCAGCGGCTTGCCCTCGCCGCCGGTGCGGGCCGGCACGAAGATCGCCTTGATGATGGCGTTGGAGGGGTAGCGCACTTCGTAGTGCTGCTTGCGGTCGCAATTGCCTGAGAATTTGAGGAAAGGCGCATAGAAGGGCGCCGGCGCGGCATCGACCACCCAGCGCCACACGGTCACGCCGTCCGCGCCTACGGTGGTTTCGAGTGGCGCATCCTCCATCGCCTGAACGCCGCCGAAGGAGGACTGGTGGACCCAAGACACATGCGAGGGGTCGAGCAGGTTGTCGGTCATGTAGAGGTAGTTGCAATCGAGCGCCATGGACTCGCCGCGATTGACGCCCCATGCCGGATCGCCCCAGTGGTCGACCGCGAAAATCAGCGCGGGGTCGGCCTTTGCCGCTTCGCCCATCCATATCCACAGCAGCCCGTAACGTTCGGCGATCGGATAGGAACGAACGCATGCCACATGCGGTATCTTTTCAGCACCGGGCACGCGCGTACAGGTTCCGGTGCTGTCGAAGGTCAGCCCGTGATAGCCGCATTCGACAGTGTCGCCCTTGATGCGGCCCATGGACAGCGGCAGCTTGCGGTGGGGACAGGCATCCTCGAGCGCCGCCACCACGCCATCGGTCCGGCGGTAGAGGACAATATCCTCGCCAAGTATCCGGGTCGGCACCAGCCTGTCGGCGACCTCATGGTCCCATGCGGCAACGTACCAGCAGTTTCGAAGAAACATGGCGTCCTCCCGAGCTTGTGACGCCTAAACGAATATCTTGCGGGCCTGGGACGACATAGGGCTTGCATCTGCGTTCTATTTTAGAAAAACTAAATCAAGCTGACCCCAGGATTGTTGCCCAGGTGAAGAAGACGCCCCCACTGCGTGCGATACAGGCCTTCGAGGCTTTCGGGAGGCGTGGCAGTGTGACGGCGGCCGCCAACGAACTCGGCGTCTCCGTCGGCGCGGTCAGCCAGCAGATCCGCAAGGCCGAAGACGCGCTGGAGGCGCGGCTTTTGGAACGGCGCGGCAGGAGTGTCGCCCTCACCGCGCTGGGCCGCGTTTACCACGCAGCGGTTGCCGTCGGCTTCGAACACATTCGCGACGCCCAGGATCTCATCGAACAGGCCCGGTCGGCGGACACTTTGACCATCTCCTGCCTGCCGTCGTTGGCCAGCAAATGGATCGGCCCGCAGCTCCTGGATTGGCAGGTCGACCACCCCGGCGCGACCGTGCGGCTGGTGGGCGCCGAGACGGAGCCAAGGCTGGGCGCCGAACAAGTTGACTTCCGTATTTCGTACGGCACGAAATATCGTGATTTCGAGCACTACACCGAACTGTTCACCGACTGGGTGGTGCCGGCCTGCTCGCCGACGCTGCTGGCGAAACATCCGGTCGGCAAGCCCGCCGATATTCTCGATCTGCCGCTTCTCAGCATCGAATGGGCCCGCGATCACCGCTCGCCGCCGACATGGGCGGAATGGGCCGCAAGCATCGGCGCGGTGCACCGCAGAACATCCGGCGAAGTGGCCTTTTCCTTGTCGAGCGCGGCGATCGATGCGGCGGCCAACGGAAGGGGCTTTGTGCTGGCGCAACTGTCGATGGCTGCCGACGATATCGCGTCGGGCAGGCTCGTCGCCCCGTTCGACAAGCGGATCAGGCTGCCGGAACCTTATTTTTTGGCTTGGGATCGGGCCATTCTTGAGAAGCCTTTTGGTCCTGAGTTGCGAGCCTGGATTGTTTCGATTTCCAAGCGACTGGGCGCAACCTTAGCGGGATAGTCGAACACCGATCTGGAGACACAAGTTTGCATCTGCCGAGTTCGCGCGCACCAGCGTCTTAAGAGATCCAGACATTGGTCGGCGGTGTGCGGTCCCACGGATTGCTTCAGTTTGCCCTAGATATCTCGACAAAAGTCCTTTTTTTCGCCCTTCTTGCACCGCTAGCCGTCGGGCGGCTTTGCGACCCGAACCAGCGGCGTTCGCGCCCTCAAGTCAACAGGGGTTCACTCAACTTCCCCGCTGTACGAGATCCCGGCGAACTCGGAGCCCCTGCTTGAGCAAATCCCGACGTACACGAAGTCCTGGCCCCGCCCACAATCGTAACGCCGGCTTCCTCATCAGCGTCCTGTAACCGGCGACGGGTCTCCAACGTGACCGTGTCGTCATTGCCTGTAACAATTAGATCAAAAGTTTTCTGGCCTGCGAGAGGCGGCCTGCTGTTTTGCTCGAATCACTTGCGATGGAAGGTGCGGCGTTTCGGTGGCAGCCCCAGCGCGCTTTGAAATGGGATAATCCCTCGCAGATCGCCTTTGCAACGGGGATACCAATCTCGGATCGCGAAAGATCGGCGAACCAGACCTGCGAACCACAAACTTCGCCGATTTCATTCAGCAGGTCGGTGACGTTGCTTTCGCCAGCGCTTTCCAGGCCGTCGGCAGGCTTGCCGATGGCGAAACGAAAGTTGCGCACGTCAGCGAAACGCTTCCAGCGGGTCATCCGACAATCGTCATCGCTCATCGTTTTATTACGGGGCCGTTCTGCCCTTTCGGCATGGGCCCGCATTGCAGCTTCGGATTGTATCAATTCCAAAAACGCGGACCGGGCGGCAGCAACCATATCGAAGCTGCACCCGAAACCCACCGCCATATGCTCGCCACTGTCTTCGCAGCTGATCGCCGCCGTCACGATGGCCGTGCGGAAGGACGAGATATCGAGAAGCCAGAGCCTGCGTCCCGTTTCTTGGCGATGCTGCTGGATGTGAGACGCCAAGCCTTGGTCATCAAGCCGCGCGATATCCAGCCGCTTTCTCAGGGAGCCTCGGTGCCACCATATCCCTGTGGCGTCTCGTTCGACGAGTTCAAGCAAGGCGCGGGTTCTTGCATCGGCCCGCGTTGTGCCAGCGGCGCAACCATTGGTGTCGACGTTCAAGCTGCAATCGCCATATGCGACGTCACCAAAGCGGCCATAGCAGAGAAACGCCGGACAAAGCGCGACCCTATCGTCATGGAAGCTGCGAACGGACGCCCATAGCTGGGGATTGTTCAGATGATCCGTTGAAGGGATACTGTCCCAGCCACGCCACACTCTGTTGAGCCGATCGCGATGTCGGATCTGTTCCAGCGAAAAGCCCAACACCTGAATCGCATCGATCCTCATTCCATCGCCTGGAGAGCCGATGCGTGCTGACGCCGTGATGTCTTCGGCTCTGCAGGCCCAGCTGGAAATCTCCGCGGCCTCTCCGAGGCAAGACAGCACGGCCGTGCCGGCATCAAAGCCTTTGCCACTTGCCGTGAATCGTTTCTCATTCCCTTCGAATGGAGCAATGTTGGACATAGCCAGGAATCCACCCGGAACATCGAACACTTCAACGCCAATGTCGTAGCGTGTCGCGAAGTGCAAAAGGGGCAGCCCATTCTCGGGCGCAGCGACAAGGGTCGCAGCCAGATTCTCCAAAACATCCAAATCATCTTCACTCGACTGGCGGTCCCAGGTCGGGTCGTCTTGGTTCACCGTCATCGGCCGGTCGTGATGCATCAGCAGAGCAAGCGTTGTCCAATGCGACCCGCGCAACAGCATGTTGGCTCTTTCAATATCTTGGCTTCTGCTGTTTACGTAGGGTAAGCGGTGGGCGCCCGTTGGCGACCGAGACGATAGCCGGCGGAGTTGACAATTTCCACAGACGGTCTGGCGATTAGGCTAATCGGCGGTTTCGAGCTTCGCAAGGGCTCGGAGACGTTCTCGTTGGGCAAGCGGAAGGCCTGCGCGATTCTCGCCTATCTGTTACTGAGCGGCAGGTCACGCGAGACGCGCGGGCGACTGGCGGCATTGCTTTGGAGCGAGCAGGACGAGGAGCATGCGCGCGGATCACTGCGCCAGTGCATAAAGGATCTCCGACGCCTGGCAAGCGAGACCAGGCTTAATTACCTCGCGGTCGACAAGCTTGTCCTGGGAATCGATCCGACTGCAATCCGTTCCGACATCGATGAGCTTGAACGTGCGCTCGACGACCGCAATTATGACGGTGCGCTGCTCCTGCTGGCCAAAGCCAGGGATGGACTTTGCGCCGGGTTGGACGATTGCGATCCTGTCTTCGACAACTGGCTGAGAATGCAGTCGACGATGATAACCGACAGGCTGGTGACACGGCTCGCAGCCTGGCTGGCGGCCGAGACAGACCCGAGACAGCGCAAATCCATCGCTGCGTGCATCCTGCAACTTGATCCGTTTTTCGACGATGCCGTGGTGGAGACCATTCGGAGGGTCTGTGAGGAAAGCGGTTATGCCCGCGCCCTAGCGTTCTTCGACCGCTACGCGGCCGAACTCAAAGCGGACATGGATCTGCGACCACCGGCAGAAATCCTCCACCTTCTAGAGGCGCTCAAGCCGGGCAACGACGGTGAAAAGCGGGCGGCTGACCCCGACCTCGCGCAAAGCGATCACGACAGCCGCATCCCAGGGAAGCCGACAATCGCCATCATCATTGCCAGGCGCGAAGCAGAGAACGAACACCTGCAATTTGCCTTGGCGACAGAGCTTCTGGCTTCGATTTCCCGATTTAGGCATTGGACAGCCGTGTCGACGGAGTTGCAAGCCGGTGAATTCTCACTGGATCAGATGCATCAGGCGGCAGGCGAACACGTGGATATCGGCGTCCTCATCCGTCTGATCGACACGGATGGACCAGCAGTGTTCCAAATTACCTGCTATGACTTCCTGCAAGAAGGAGAAGCCTTCGTTCTCACCGTTCCGTCGGATCCGTCTTCCTGGCGCTCGGCCTTCAATGAAGTTTGCGCACGCTTTTCCGCGCGCCTGCAGATTGCCTTGTCCAGTGCCAGGCTGCATCGCATATCGCAAGCTTCCCCGAACCATTTCTCGGCCTATGATTGCTGGCTGGACGGACAGCGGCTTTCGATCATGTGGCGAAAGGACACCGAAGAAGCTGCCATCGCCCGCTACGAGGAAGCCATCCGGCTTGATCCCGATCTGTCCTGCGCCTATTCCAGCCTCGCTGCGGTGCTCAACTCGCGTTGGATCGTCGTTCCGGGTGCATCGTCGATCGAGCAGGATCTAAAGCGCGCATTCGAACTGGCCAAGCGTTCGGTCCTGCTCGACCCATTCGACCACCGCAACCAGGTAAATCTGGCCTGGAGCCACCTTCTGGCGCGACGCTGGGAGCTGGCCGATTTTCACTTCAGCCTTGCACATGAGCAAAATGCCGGGAACCCCGCGACCTTGATTGCCTACGCGCTGGCCAGCTCCTTCATGGGTGATCATCAACGGGCATCGGAGCTTTCGAAGCGCAGTTTCGACCTCAATCCCATGCCCGACGCTCACTATCATGGCTACCAGGCGACCATTGCCTTTCTCGCCAATGATCTGGAGGGGTGCGTGGCCGCTGCGGTCAAGAGCGATCAACTGTTCGCCGACATCCACGGCTGGTCGGCGGCGGCACTTGCGTTGCTGAAACGCAACGGCGAGGCCGGGGATGAGTTCAGACGTTTTCTACGCAACCTAACGGCGGCGTGGCAAGGGCCGGGTAGGCTTGACCGCGCTGTCGCCGTGGAGTGGTTCAAGACCACTTTTCCGATCCGGTTACCAGTCGATCAGGAGAAGCTGGCCCGTGGCATCGAATTGGCAGCCCAGTCGGGCTGACACGGCCGAACCGTTGCTCGCAATTGCGCCGGGTTTCACTTGCAGCGTGACATCACGTAGTCGCCGAGGCGCTTATGATATGCGCTCAAACGGTTTTTCTTTATTTGATCGGGCGGGCCGGCGTTCGGGTCGAGATTGTAGTGATCGGGAAATGTATAGTCCTCACCGGGTCCATCCGCCGGCGCAATGGTGGCGATCGTTTGCTCGACGTCGCCGGTGAAGGGAAAGGCGATGTTCACGATCAGGTCTTGGTCGAAGTATGGTTGGATGGTGATCTCCTCCCAGGTTTTGTCCCTGGGCGTCATGAACCCACGCAACAGGTCCTTCATCGCCTCCTGATCTCCACTTCTGAAGATCGCTTGCTTGGCCGGATCCTTGATCAGGTCTCGGATGAATTCGCCAAGCGCCTCGAACTGCACATCTTTGAACTTCACCATGTCCACTTCCCCCGCTAAACCAGATTGAGCACTGTAGCACTGCCGTTATCAGCGCTATTGAAAACCCTGACTGCCGAGCAGGCCGCCAAGCACTTCATCCGATACCTTCGCAGTATCATTGAGATCGAGCAGTCCTGCCAGCGTTTTTGGCTCTACGTCCGGAATGAGCCTGCGAGAGGTGATATCCGTATCGGCAGCCTTGAACAGTGCGGATGCGATCGTGGCGGCCACCACATAGGAGCCAACTGGGCCAAGATGGCTGCCGTCATTACCAAGAACGGACGCCTCCTGGATGATATAGTAGGAGAGAGGTGTTTGCCTCAGGAACTCCGGGTACCGTTGCAAAGCGGCCCGAAGTCGGCCGGCGTTGTAGACGTAACGTTTGGCGCAGGCGGCCGTGGGAAGCATGTCATTGCCCGTCAGGACCGGCACATCGATACTGTTGTCGCCCAGGGCGGTCTTCACCGCACCGGCCACGTCCTGCCCGGATGGCAAACCAAGGTCGTAACAGCGCCAGCAATCCATGAAGGCAACCGGCCGGACTGTGCCGTTCAATTCCGCACTCAGGCCGGCAATCGTCAGTTCTTTCGACAGGAATGGTCCTATGCGCCGGGCACTTTGAGCTTTCGACGGGGTGTCGGTTGAGGCAAACCGGCTCCAGTCGACAATCCAGTTCTCGGGTATTGGAATCTCCCCACCCGGGCGCAGGCTGGAAAAGGACAGCATTTTGCGCAGATTGGCTGGTTCTTCGACCGACCTGTCGTTCACGACATAGAACTGCCGGACCATGGCGTGGGCAAAGCGCGACGCACCGAAGGTGAATTCCAAAGGCAGCGCATTGAAAGTTTCAAGTGCCGAGACTCCGGCGCCAAGAAAATCGTCACTGGCGAAAAAATGGTCCCATATTTCCGGAGCCAGAACTTTTCTCAGATAGTCGTTGATGATCACAGTGCGGTAAACCGAGGTCAGATAGATCCTGGCACGCTTGTAAGCTTCTGCTGGGTCGGTGCCGATGCCAAGCAGTAGATCCACGATCCTGTTGTGGATACCCATGAGTGTGCAGAGCAGTTGCGACAGGACAAGATTGTCGTCGTTTCGCGGATCCGCCACCAAGGGCCGATAAGGCGATCGCCGACCCTCGACACTGATAAACTTGCCCGAGAAGTCGATGCGCGGCAAATCACGGCCTTGCATGGTCTTACCGTCGACCGGAAGCATACTGCCTTTCATGCAAGGCAAGCCGATCGGAAAGCGGCAAGCCGACAGGTCCGCCCCATCCGCAACATCGTAGAGATGGGCGTCGACGATTGGCCCCCGCCCATAGAGCCCCGAAAGGTCAAGGCCTTGCGAGGACGCGTTCTTCAAATGATGGGTTTTGCCTGTCGGCTTGGGCAATCCGAATATTTGGCTGAAGACGATGTCATGGAACACGAATTGACCGAAATAGGTAAAGCCGGCTGGTGTAGGGCTGAGATCACTGCCTTCAAGTCCATCGGTCGGGCCGACCATTTCCGCCGTGATGTCCAGCAAGCCCGCCTTGGTGCGGTCGATGGCGCTCTCGTCTTCGGTTGCGTCAAACAAGGCGATCGGCATGTCCGCCAGGGACGGGAAGAGCCTGATGCCTCGCAAGGTCGGCTTGTCGTTGAGGCCGTCGTCTGAATTCTGGTTTGACCGGTTCGGTATGTTGGCGGCTTCGAAGGAGGACGTTTCGCCGTGGAGCATCGAAGTAGACCTCGTTTTCCAGAAGGATGAATGCGGCCAGGCGAGTAGCTTGGCATGAATCCGGGAGTAGAAACAGACTTGCCCGTCGGTGGTTTGAATGGCGCGGCCCCAGAGCAGAACGACATTGCCGAGGCGATCATGACACTGACGGATCGAGCTTCGGGCCCGCCGAGACGGCGGTGAACAGCACACAGGACAGAATGACGCCCGCACCCAGAAGGCCGTCGGGCGAAAGCCGTTCACCAAGCAGAGCGGCAGCGGAAATGGCGGCGAACACACCCTCTCCGCTGCAAATCACCGCCGCATGGGACGAAGTGGTGTAGCGCTGTGCAGAAGTCTGCAGGCAAAAGCCGACAGCGGTCGAGAACACACCAAGCATGATGAGTTCTGGCCATGCTGCCATAATTGCCTGAAATGTCATTGTGCCCTGCAGGGCGAAAGGTAGCGTGGCAACGGCCGTGCCGATGAACTGTGCGGCCGCCGTCGCGAAGGGGTGGCCATGTGCCTGCACATGCCGCCCGAGTTCGACCGTCCACACTGCAAAACAGATTGCAGTCAGGACGGCGAAAGCGTCGCCGGCGGTTGCCGAACCATTGAAGCCGCCCGCCAGGAGAGCCGATCCCACGACCGTCAGAATTGCGACGAATAGGATCAGTGCACTTGGACGCTCCCTCATGATCAGCCACGCGGCGATCGGCGTGATAACAGTGGAAGCGCTGATAAGGAGGCTCGAGTTCGTCACCGTCGTGCTGACATAGGACAATTGCTGGACCACACAGCCGAGGGCAAAAAGCAGAACCACTCTCGCCACACTTGGAAACCAGCCGGTGTTGGTTTCGGGGTCGCGCTCCCGCACCGCGAATGGCAACGTCACCAGTCCGGCGATCACGCTGGTCAGGAAAACAACCGCCATGGGATCGAGGTGGGCCAGTATGGTCTTGTGGGACACATTGCCCACTCCCCAAATGAGCGCAGCAAGCATTAGCAAGGAATTTGCCTTGAATCTGGACATGATTGATCGCATCACCACAGCGGGCAATGGCTCCAACGGTTTGTGATCGGGTTTGAAAGCGATGATCGGGGCCGACGGACCCCGTCATCGTCGAGGTGGCTGGTGTTGCGCGGAAGAACGCGTCTTTTGGTTCGCGATCTATCCGGGGCCAGCACTCGATATATGTGATCTGCGCAAGACGGGGATGGTGGGCAGCAGGACGGGCTTTGGCGGTTCGTTCTGCTCGAAACTGACGCTGCGCTGAAGAAGCGGAAGGATGGCCTCCGGGGTTGCCGAAACCATTTGCGTGCATCGGGTTGACGAGTTCATGAAGCCAGCCTCGGACATGCTCTCGAAGACGCCGAGAAGTGGTGACCAGAAGCCTTTGAAATTCGCCAGGACCAGCGGCTTGCAGTGCCTTTCCAGCTTGCGAAGCGTCATGACCTCGGTCAGTTCCTCAACGGTTCCGATGCCGCCAGGCAAGGCTACAAATGCATCCGCGTAGTCGAACATGAGCTGTTTGCGGATACTCATGTCGGGAACTGAAATCGTCTGGCACCCCGATAATAGCATTCTCATCCGCTCGATCAGGAACTGCGGTGTGATCGCAATCACGGTTCCACCCCCTTCTGCTGCGGCAATAGCCACCTGGCCCATCAGGCCATCACAGCCACCGCCATAGACCAGGCGAATACCTGCTGCGGCTATCGTCTCGCCAAGGATGGTGGCGCAACGGGCGTGGTCGGGATCGTTGCCAAGCATGGCGCCGCCGAAAACGCAGATCGTGCCGATGCGTCGCTGCAAGGGATAGGAGCGGCCGATCTGTTCTGCGGAATTGTCGGATGATGATCCAAACATGGTGTCTCTCCAATGAGGTTGGAATAGCGAAGCTTGATCAGCCGGCGGAATGATCGCGGGCTGCGCGAGGTTGGCTCGATCGGAACAGAAGCAGGTCAGCCCAGGACCAGAGCAGGTAACAAACGAGAAGGCTGGCGGGCGTGGACCAATGCTGTGGCTGTTCGACTTCGAATTTGAACAGCGATGCACAGAGTCCTGTCCCGGCTGCGATGAGGGCCGGCAGCCGGCTGAGAAGGACCATGACGCGAAACGGGTCGGGGCCGTATTCCGACAAGTTGAGGATCCGGACACCGGATCGGTGGCAAGCACTGCCGAATTTTCCAACGGAATGAAGCAGGCCCGATGTCAACGCCAGCAACGGATGGCCAAGTTCAAACAGGGCCAGGCCAAGGCAAACGGCACCAACGCCGGACAGGAAATCACCCAGGCGGTTGAGATTTTCCCTAGGCTTGAGACGCCCGTTCCAAGCGCGATGGTAGATCTCGCCGCTGGCGAAGAAGATCGCCGTCGCCGAGGTCATTGCGATCGCAGCGAAATTGCCGGTCAAATAATGGCTGATGGCGGCCGGCGCGCCTGTCCAGAGGAGTTGGTTCAGATCGCCGGATATGAGAATCTGCGCCGTAATCCCCTGACAAAGACCAATGAGGTTGCCGACATTGTAGGCTCCCCCAGGGCCAGACATCCGTGCCGTTAACGCGCTGCGCCAAGCAAGGAGGCGCGGAGACCGGACCGCGAAGGATGAGGCTGTTTCGCGAGCTGAAATTTCGACTGGGGCTACACGCAGCGGCTTATTGATGTTGAGCGTCATGTCGGGTTCCTCCCTTATGACGCATGCTTTGCAGTGCTCCGCGTGATCTCAACGTGAATTGCGCTGGAATGGGTCCGTCCAGGCTAACAGGCAGATCGCATTGGCGGTCCCTGCAAGGTGACGGTTGATCTACTTCTCTCAATTGCCTCGGCCAGCCTTATCCCGCGGCGAGCTTCTGTGTCGGCGGGGCCTTGCAGCCCTGGCCGACGACATTGTCTAAGCGGGTCGCCTGCCGAGCCTCCATTGACAGCCATCCGGATGCACGGACCGCGAAGACCGGAAATCATCTCTCGACGATCATGCGAAGACACCGGGGAACGATGATCGTTATTTCACGCTGAATTACGCTGAGTTGCCCAATATCACAGCCGCAACGCCAGACTGACATCCGCAAAAGGCTGAGCGGTCGAACCTGAACCTCAACTGAATCCAAGGATGGAATTCGATCATGCTACGCAGCTTGACGAAAACATTCACCGCCATCTCGACAATCGCGGTTCTCATGGCACCTCTGATGACTCCCAATGCGGCCTACGCGAACAGCACCACCGTTCCGCGCAAATGCATAAACGGCGTTTGGGGTTCGGTGAAATATTATGGTGGCAAGGTGCGCATCTCGCTATCCAGCAAGCTTTCGAGACCACCCATTTCAATTCAGCGGGACAGTGCAACGCACCTTACTCCCGAGGTTGGCGCAATGCTCGCCGGGTCGCATCCATCTCAAGCTCCTTCGAACGCCCGGCTTGTCTGAGGGTCTTCACAAAATGTTACGTAAGGGAACGTTCGCGCCTGACTCTTCTTAGGCAATCGAGGCGGTTGTCGCCTCGTGCATTGTGAAGGAGAAGAAGAATGCCCAATCAAGGTGGTAGCCACGAACAGCATGTGAAGGCAGGCCAGCAGAGCCACAAGAATGCCGACAATAAAAACCGGCAGCAACAGCAGGCCGCTGGTGGTGGTCAACGGCAGCAGGGCGATGGATCCGGCATGCGTGGTGGAACCCACGAACAGCACGTGAAAGCTGGCGAACAAAGTCACAAAAACCGCTGATCGCGGGTGATTTCAGCAGACCCACCCCGAAGTATCGGGGTGGGTCCGATTGCATCTGAAAGAGGTGCTATCGACGACGCCGCGGTTGGGGTTGCGAAAGTCGCCCCGGCGGCTTCGCCGGGGCGACATCAGTCAGGACGCCCAGTCAGGCAGCTTGCTCCAGGGCGCGCTCATTGACACCGCCTTCGCCCAGCCCGGAAAGCGCTTCGTCCGTCGCGACCTCCTCTTTCAATGTCTCGTTGAGGAGCTTGACCACGTCGCTCTTGCCAAGCTGTTCAGCCCACGCGACCAACGTGCCGTAGCGCGCGATTTCATAATGTTCGACGGCCTGTGCCGCGCCGACCAGCCCAGCATCCAGGGCTGGGTCGCCCTTGTATTCGTCGAGAATTTCCGACCCTTCCTCAAGAATGCCGTCGATCGCCGGACAGGTTTTGCCGCGCGCCGGTTTGTCCATAAGTTCGAACACTTGCTCGAGCCGATCAACCTGGCCTTCGGTTTCCATGCGATGTTTTTCGAAGGCCGCAGCCACCTCCTCGGATTCGGCGCCCTTTGCCATCTTCGGCAAGGCCTTGAGTATCTTCTTTTCAGCGTAGTAGATGTCCTTCAGCCCATCGAGGAACAAAGCCTCCAGTCCCTTGGTCGTCGCTCTTTTTGCAGTCGCCATGATTTGTCTCCCTTGGATTGTCGTGAAAGCTCACCGGCGGTGTAGCCATGGACTAACTTTCCATGGAAGCAGTTGTTCCCTGGGGGCGACGTGGAAGGGCAGCGCGTCGAACACCGCTTTTATCGAGGGCCGATCGACATCAAAAGGCGATGGACGATGACGGTGTGAGAGCCGCCGGCAGGGGGGACGGAAAGCACCGGGGTTCGTCGCGCTGTATGGAGTAGATGGTGAAAAGAGATACTTCCGATGGGTTCATATACGAAATCATATTTACATATAAAACAAATCATGATGATCTTGCTGTCGTGCAACGGCGGCTAAGGTGGTCGGTTCCGGCGTCCGTCGCCGAGCCTGAATGCCAGCAGATGATCGTGCACAATGAAATCAAAGATGATGTCGCGGTCGAGTGAGCCGTGCATTGGTCGGATGTAGGGAGTGCGGCATGCCCTTTGATGTCATCGTTGTCGGAGCCGGCGCAGCCGGGGCTGTCCTTGCCGCCCGGCTCACCGAAGATGCGGCCACGAACGTGCTTTTGCTGGAAGCGGGGCCGGACTACCGGAGCGGCGAGCAACCTGCCGAGATGGCGAGTCCAAATCCCTTCAACCTGCTGCTTCCCGATCATTTTCAGCAACAATATATGTACCCCGACCTGATGGCTCGCCGCACCAAGCGGCAGGAGCATCGGGTCTACTGGCGCGGCAAGGGGCTTGGCGGTTCGACGGCCGTCAATGGGCAGATTGCCATTCGCGGCGTGCTCCATGCCTTCGACCGCTGGGAGGAAATCGGATGCAAGGGCTGGTCGGGAGCCGACGTGCTGCCCTTCTTCTGCCGGCTGGAGGATGACCCGATCGCGGCTAATTTTCACGGCAGCGATGGCCCGATTCCGATCTACCGCGCGCCTGTCGAAAGCTGGGGAAGCGTCGACAAGGCCATGCGCCAAAGCGCGATGGCCCTCGGCCATCCCTGGCATGACGATCTCAATGCTCCGGATGCCGAAGGGGCTTGCACCTATCCCATCAACAGTCGAGCCGGCAAGCGCGTGTCGGTCAATGACGGCTATCTGGAAGCTGCCCGCGACCGGCCGAACCTCACCATCATCGGGCAGGCGACAGTGGACAAGGTGCTTTTCGATGGCAAGAAAGCGATCGGCGTTTTGGCCATCGTGGCCGGTCAGGTTCGCAAATTCGAGGCGCCGCTGGTCATCGTCTCGGCCGGCGCCATCCACTCTCCAGTCATCCTGCAGCGCTCGGGCATCGGTCCGGCGGCTCTCTTGAATCGAAAGGACATCGAGGTGCTTGCCGACCTGCCGGTCGGCGAAGGTTTCTTCGACCATCCTTATTGCCGCATCGAACTGAAGCTGAAGCCGGAATTCAAGGCGACCGATGTCGACGCGCGGCATACCAACTGCTGTGTGCGGACGAGTTCCGGCGTGCCGGGTGCCGAGCGCGACGACATTCTTTACGTCGCCATGAACCATGGCGGTATCGGCGTGGAATCCGACAGCGCCCAGTTCGGCGAGGCCATGGTCAATCTGATCCTGATGGAAGCCAAGAGCCGGGGCACCGTGCAGTTGCGTTCCGCCAATCCCTTCGACCAGCCGATCGTGGAAGAGAACATGCTGGACGATCCGATGGATCTTCAGCGCATGCGTATCGCCTATCGCCACCTTGGCGAGATTGCCCGGCAAGCGCCGATCCAGGCGATCGCCGAGCGCGTCCTGCTGGGGGATTCCGATCTGCCTTTGTCATGGCTCGAAATGGCAAGCGACGAGGAGGTCGACAATTTCCTGCTGGCGCAGTCTTCCGATGCGCAGCATGGGATCGGCGGCTGTTGCATGGGTAGGCCCGGTGAGGCCGTGGTCGATCCGGAATGCCGGGTCTACGGTTTTGAAGGGCTGCGGGTTATCGATGCGTCGATCATGCCGCTCGATTGCCAGGCAAACACCAATCTGACCTCGATCATGATTGGCGAGAAAATGGCCGACAGCCTGCGCCGGTCCATCTGACAGCTCGCTGCCGAACGGCATACGGTCGCACGGGAGGCCCGCGCAAAAGGCGCGGGCCTTGAATGTCAGCGAGTGACGTCCACGGTAATCGTCTTCAGGTCGCACATTTCCATCAGCGTGTGCCGACCCCCGGTGCGGCCGAGGCCGCTCTGCGTCCCGGCGGCGCCGCCGGCAGGAATATGCGGCTCCCAATAGCAGCTCATCTCGTTGATGTTGACGATACCGACCCTCAGGCTTTCAGCAAAGGCAAAGGCGTTCTTGATGGTGCTGGTGAAGACCGCGGCCGACAGGCCGTAGGGGCTGGACGCCGCAAGTTCCATCGCCTCCTCGTCGGTCTCGAAGGTCAGGACGGGTGCAACCGGCCCGAAGGATTCCTCGACGTTGAGCAGGCTTTCCCGGGTCAGTCCTGTGACGATCGACGGCTCGAAATAGAGATTGGTAGCAAAACCCGACGCCACATTGCCGCCGGTGACGATCTCGGCGCCACGAGCGCGGGCGTCCGCAATGTGGCTGAGCACCTTGTCGACGGCGACCGCATTGTTGATCGGCCCCATCGTCGTCGCGGGATCGAAAGGGTCGCCCATTTTCACCTTCGCGGCCGCTTTCACCAGACCTTCGATAAACTGGTCATGGATGGATTTATGCACCAGCACACGTTCGGTGGCCGTGCAGATCTGCCCGGCATTGGCAAAGCAGCCGGCCCCCACCTGGGCGGCGGCCATGTCGATATCGGCATCGGCTAGCACGATGGTCGGACCGTTGCCGCCCATTTCGAGCAGAAGCGGCTTGCCCGCGCCACGCCGGGCGATCAACGCGCCGGTGGCGGAACTGCCGGTGAAGCCGATGGCATGGGTGCCCGGATGAACGACGGCCTCGTCGCCCACCTCCGCACCATCTCCCAGAACGAGATTGATGGCGCCGTCCGGCAAGCCCGCCTCGATGAAGCATTCGACAAGTGCCGTGGCAATCAGCGATGTCGTCGGCGCCGGCACCCAGACAACGGTGTTGCCCGTTGCGACGGCCGGTCCGAGATAGTAGAGGCAGGGCAGGGCGAGCGGGAAATTCCACGGCGTGATGATGGCAAAGATGCCCTTCGGCTGCAGGAAGCTGAAGGCGCGCTTGTTGGCATCGGCCAGGGGAAACGCCGCCGTCTCCAGCCACTTCATCTGCTCTGCCGCATTGCGGAAACCGAGAGCTGCCGCCGATGCTTCGGCCTTTGCCTCGCTGTGGAAGGGCTTACCCTGTTCCAGGCAGAGCAGGTGGGCAAGCTCTTCGGCGCGCCTGTCGATCGCGTCGGCGATGCGCATGCACAATTGAGCGCGTGCGAAGGTTCCCATCTTGCGCATGGTCTCGCGTGCGCCTTCGGCGGCTTTCACCGCGCGACCGACATCGGCGCGGGTGGAAAGGGAGAGATAGCCGAGATGCTCGCCCGTCGAAGGACTATCGATTTTCAGGAATTTGCCCGAGCTGCCGGCAATCCACTCGCCGCCGATGCGGTTGATGCCGATGCGGGCGGCTGCTTCCGGCTCCGAGACGATCGCCATGCCACGCAGGTTGGGGCCTTCGAGAGAAGATTTGAAATGGACTGTCATCATGCGTTCCTTTGGCCGAATTCGGATTGGATGTTCAAAATGGCGGCGCGGCTGCGTTCCACGGCTGCGATGAAAAGTCTGCTGCCGGCCTCCGCGCTTGCCTGCGATGGCGTGCCGATGACGCCGTTGTCGCGGATGGCTTCGAAACGGCGCCAGACGGTGACGGCCGGCGCGGCGTAAAGGTGAGGATCCGGCCAGGATGGCGGAGTGCCGCCTGGCGGGATGAGATCGCGGCGAACGCTGTCGCCAAGCACATGCATCATCAACGACGTTTCAAGCGCGCAAGCGTGACCGGTGCCTGTGGCGGCATCGGGCAGGGCCTGCGCCGCCACGTCGGCGATGAGATCGAAATACGAGAAACCCGCGGTGACGATGCCACGCTTGCCAAGGGTGGTGATCGCCACCTGGATGGCGGCGCGGTTTCCGCCATGGCCGTTCAGCATGACCGGCAGGAAGCCGTCTTCGGCAAGGCAGGTGCAGAGATCGACGAGAACGGCGATGAAGATCTGCGGGCTGAGGCTCATGGTGCCGGAGAAGGAGCGATGATGCTCGGACGAGCCATAGGCGAAAGGTTCGGCGACACGGATGGAGGCCTGTCCTTCCGCCGCGGCGAGCGCAACCGCTTCCGCAAGCCAGCAATCGACGCCGAGCGGCAGATGCGGGCCATGTTGCTCGACAGCGCCGAGCGGTAGAATGACGACGGGTTTATGCACGCCGGCTGTCGCGTGTCTTTCCGTATCCGGGGAGGTCATCAGCGCAAAGCTGGATCCAGGCGGGATCGGCAAGGCCGGAGCTGGCTCGTTCATCGTGCTGCCTCGACAAGCCGGGCCTTGGCGTAGGTCATGCCGGAATCGGCCAGGAGAGCGACCATGATGATTGCTCCCTTGTAGAGTTCGAGGCTGGACGGGTCCGTGCCGAACACCCGAAGCGCCGTCGTCAGCAGGCTGACGATCAGCGCGCCGACGACCGCGCCCCACACCGTTCCCCTGCCGCCGAAAATACTGGTGCCGCCAAGTACGGCCGCGGCGATCGCGTCCAGAAGCAGCGAGGTCCCGCCGATGTTGGGCGTCACGACCGGCACCCGGCTGATCATGATCACGGCTGTCAGGAAGACGAAGATACTGGAGGCGCAATAGACGAGGATCGTGTGTTTCGTCACCGGGATGCCGGCAAGTTCCGCGGCTCCGGCATCCGACCCGAGCGCATAGGTACGCAGCCCGAAACGGCTGTGCCGCATCAGGATTGCTGCTACGGCGACGATCAGCAGCGTTGCGAAAATGACATTGGGAATGCCGAAGCTGCGTTCGATGCCGACCGCGCGAAGCGTCGGATCCTTCAGCATCAGGACGCCTTTGGAGGCAACGGCAAGCGTTGCGCCCTGCAGCGCGACCATTGTGGCCAATGTCGTCACGAAGGGCGGTATCTTGAAGAGTGCGATAACGGCGCCGTTCGCGAGGCCGATCACCACCATCACGGCAAAGCCGACGAGCAAGGCAAGCGGCAGGCTGGCGCCGCCGTCGATCAGGCTGGCGATGAAGACGGCACAGAAGGCGACGCCGACGCCGGCGGACAGGTCGATGCCTGCCGTCAGCAGAACGATCAGGGCGCCAAGCGCCAGTATGGCGATCGGGGTCGCCTGGGCGACGATGTTGATGAGGCTGGCGGTTGAAACGATGCGGGCGTCGATGAGCGCGAAGATCGCCAGCAGGATGACCAGCAGGATCAACGGCGAGAGGTCGAGAAAGCGCCTGCACCAAATGTTCTGTTGGCGGGTCATGAGGGTTCTCTCATCGGATGTGCCAATCTTCGACCGGTTCGCGCAGGCCTGATTTGACGCTGCGCAGGATTGCATCATTGACGGCGACGGCGCGCAGGGCGTCGTCGAGCGGCATCACGAAAGGGGTTTCGTCGCGAACCGCGGAAATGAAATGGTGGACCTCCTCGAAGAGATCCCCCGTGATGCGGCCATTGACGGTCGGCCAGTGCAAGGCGTCGGGCTGCGACCACTGTCCATGCGATAGGATACGTAGACCGTGGTCGCGCACGTCGAGGTCGATCATGCCTTCAGTGCCGATGATTTCGGTGCGCGCCCAGATGCCGGTCGGAACGGTCGGTGGCAGCGTCCAGCCGAAGTAGAGCTGTCCGCTCGTTCCGTTCGACAGCTCGACGGTGGAGAAGATCGCGTCTTCGGAGCGAACTCCGAGCGAAGGCATGAGCTTGGCGACCGATCGGGAGTAGACGGCGATGATGTCTGAACCTGAGATCCATTGCAGCGCATCCACGTCGTGCACGCCGAGGTAGAAGCAGACGCTCGAGTTTCCGTTCATGCGAAGACCGACTTCGCGATTGGTGAAACGGCCGCTGCTGCCGTGGATCGGCTCGCCGATCCGCCCGGATTTCACCGCTGCCGCGGCTTCGCAATAGCGCGGGTCGAACCGCAGGATGTGGCCGACCAACAGACGCGCGCCGTTTCTCTCCGCCGCTTTCGCAATCGCCTTGGCAGCGGAAAGATCATGAGCCATCGGTTTTTCGAGCAGCACCGGCTTGCCGGCATCGAGCAGAGTGCGGCAGACGTCTTCATGCAGCGTATCGGGTGCCGCCACTATGTAGGCGTCGGCGGCATTGGCAGTCAGCGCGGCGGCGGCATCGGTGAAATGCCGGACGCCGAAATCGGACGCGGCCTTGCTTCCCGAGGCAGCGTTCGGATCAACGAATGCCGATAGTTCCGCGACAGGGCTCTCGGCAACCACCTGCGCATGCAGGAGACCCATGTAGCCGGCACCGACGATGGCGATCTTCAATTTGCTCAAAGGGTCCTCCTTACAGGCATGGTGCAAGGTTGGATGCTGGCCGGGGTGCGCAGGCTGGTGGTGTGATCGTGCGATCACCGAAGGCCAGCGTCATCACATCTTCTTCCGTCGCCCCACGCGCCAGCGTGCCGACAGAGTGGCCTTCGCGCATGACGACGATGCGGTCGGCAACGCCGAGGACCTCGGGCAACTCGCTCGACACCATGAGGATCGCCGCGCCCTCGGCCTTCAATCTTGCGATCAGGTGATGGAGTTCGGACTTTGCGCCGACGTCGACGCCGCGTGTCGGCTCGTCGAGCAGGATGATCTTCGGCTTGGTGGCAAGCCATTTGCCGATGACGACCTTCTGCTGATTGCCGCCCGAGAGTTCGATGGCCATCTTGTCGGGCTGGGCCGGCCGCACGCCGAGTGAGCCGATGAGATCGCGCGCGAGAGCCAAGATGTGGCGAGGTCTCAGCAGGCCGAAGTGACTGTTGTCGCGAATCCAGGCGAGGGACAGGTTATCCCTGATCGACATCGTGCCGACAAAGCCTTCCAGATGCCGGTCTTCCGGTATGTAGACGATGCCGGCGCGATTGGCGGTCTTGGTGTCGCCGCCGGTCTGCTGCCCGCCGAAAATTCTGAGGGTGCCGCCATGCATGGGATCGAGGCCGGCAATCAGCCTGAGCACTTCGGAGCGGCCGCTGCCCATCAGGCCGGCGAGCGCGACGATTTCGCCCCTGCACACGCTGAGCGTCGCAGACTTCAAGAGCTTGCCATCGGAGATGTTGCTGATCTCGATCGCGGTCTCGCCGACTTGCGCTTCGAGATAGGGGAAGATGTCGCCGACATCGCGCCCGACCATCATGGAGACGATCTCGGCCTCGCTGGTCAGGCGGGTCTGGCGCTCGCCGATGAAGCGCCCGTCACGCAGAACGACGACGCGGTCGCACTGGCTGAAGATCTCTTCCATCTTGTGCGAGATGTAGAGGATGCCGGCGCCGCGAGCTCTCAGCCTGTCGATCAGGTCATAGAGCTGGTCGCGCTCGCGGTTGGAGAGCGCGCTGGTCGGCTCGTCCATGATGAAGAACCAGGCATCGGACAGAACGGCACGGGCGATTTCCACCATCTGCCGGTGCCCGACGGAAAGCGTTCGCAGTTCCGCGCCAATGTCGATATCGAGCGACAGCTCGTCCATGATGGCTTTCGCATCGCGCCGCATCCGGGCCCGGTCGAGAAATCCCAGGCGGGTGTGCGGTTCGCGGCCGATGAAGAGATTCTCCGCCACGGTCAGGTCCGGCGAAAGGCTGAAATGCTGATGGATGACGCTGATGCCCTTGGCGTCGCTGGGGGAGTGGAACTGGAAGGCGTTGCCGTCGATGACGATCTCACCCTCGTCCGGGCGATGCAGACCGGAAATGCACTTCACCAGCGTCGATTTCCCGGCCCCGTTCTCGCCGGCAAGCCCCACCACCTCGCCGGCCGAGACGGCAAAGCTGACACCGTCGAGCGCCTTGACGCCCGGAAAAGACTTGCCAAGCCCGCGCAAGGCGATGCTGTGTTTGCCGACCGGTGTTGCGGCGGTGTTGCGGGGCGACGGGCTGGACTTGCGGCCGCCGGCCTTGAACAGGGCGGCGACACTCTCCGGCTGGCTGGTGAGAACGGCCACCAGAATGAGGCTCGCGGTGACGAAATAGATCAGGATCTGCGGCACCTGCAGGAAGGACAGGCCGGTGTTGATGACGCCCAGCAGCAGCGCCCCGATCGCCGTTCCCCAGATCGAGCCCTGGCCGCCGGACAGTTTCGTGCCGCCGATGATCGCGGCTGTGATGGCTGTAAATTCAAGGCCGGTGCCGGCAAGCGGCTGTGCCGAACCAAGGCGGCCGATGGTGAGGATCGCGCCGAGCCCGGCTGTCGCACCGGCAATCAGGTAGACGGAGATGCGCACCAGGTCGACGGGAACCAGAGAGGCCCGCGCTGCTCCCGCATTGCCGCCGATCGCATAGATCCAGCGCCCATACACCGTGCGATTGAGCACGAACCACCAGAGCCCCAGGCAGATGGCGGCGATGATGACGGAGACCGGCAGGAGACCGATCGTCTCGCGTCCCGCGAAAAGCAGGACCGGATCGGCGACCGCGATGCTGGATGCGCCGGAGAGGCTGAGCGCCAGGCCGCGCGCAAACGCCATGGTGGCGAGCGTTGCGATGAAAGGGGAGATGCCGGCAAAGCCGATCAGCGCTCCATTGAGCAGACCTATCGCGGCACCGCCACCGATCGCGGCGAGAAGGCTCAGGCTCGCCGAGCCGGTTGCCGTGTAGGCAAGACCCGCGGCGATGCCGGAACAGGCGAGGTTGCTGCCGACGGAAATATCAATGCCGCGCGCGATGATCACGGCCGTCATGGCAAAAGAGATGAGGGCGATGACCGCACTCTGCTGCGCGATGCTGACAAGATTGCCGGTCGACAGAAAACGCGGATCGATCCAGCCGAAGACGGCGATGGCGACCAGCAGCACCGCGATGAGAACCGGTTCGTTGCGCCGCAGTAACGGAGAGGTCCAGGACTGGAACATGGGTCGGTCCTCTTATCGAGCATCATGCGCGGTCACCACGGAGCGGCGACGGCGATCGTCAGGAAAAGGGGACGCCGGATGACATGTCATCCGGCGCTTGAGCCGCTTTAGGCTGTTACTTTGCCAGGGTCATGGCGGTCGCCGGAACCTTGGGACCGAGTTGCTCGGTATAGTTCTTGGCTTCCACCGCCTCCTTGTCGGTGTTGATGTATTCGAAGGTGAGGCCATCCGCCTTGAGCTTCGCCGCCGTCGCATCCGAGGTCACGAAATAGGTCGGCATGTAGAGATCCTGCGGCAGCTTTTCGCCGTTGGCCAGGCGAGCGGCAACGGCGATGTTCCAGTAGCCGACACGATAGGCGCCGGTCAGCACGTCCATCACCATCTTGCCGTCGTCGATCAGCGGCTTCATCTCGGCGTCGCCGTCATAGCCGCCGTAGAGCAGCTGGGTTCCCATCGAACTGGCAACGGAATCGGCTGCCAGGCAAAGGCTGTCGGAGATGCAGCCGATGGCCTTCAGGTCCGGATAGGTGGTGAGCCATGTCTGGGCGGCATTCGTTGCCTTGGCTGCGTCCCAGCCGGTCGGCTCGATGCCGACGACCTTGATGTCCGGAAACTCCTTTTTCAGGGTTTCGACAAAGCCTTTTTCGCGCGTGTCGGACACGAAGTTGCCACGCGAACCGACGAGCAGGGCGACTTCGCCCTTGCCGCCAAGCGACTTGCCGAGCGCGCGGGCAACCATCGACATGTTGTCGTAGTCCGGATAGAGCGTCGAATAGTTCGAGCCTGCCTCGACCTTGTTGCCCATGGTGATCACCGGAATGCCGGCGGCGGTGGCTTTCTGGATCACCGGAATGACCGCGTTCTTGTCGATCGGATCGATCAGGATCGCGCTGACGCCCTGATTGATGAAATTCTCGATGATGCTGACCTGTTTTTCCAGGCTACCCTCGGCGCTCTGCCAGGTGGATTTCACCCCATAGTCGGCGGCAGCCACGTCGCCGGCTTCCTTCATGCGGACAAAGAAGGAGTTCTGCAAGTCGATTGCCGCAAGTCCAAGAACCTTTTCCGCGGCAAGCGAGGGCGTTGCGATGGCGAGTGCAAGCAGAGTAATGGATGCTTTCAGGGAAATGCGCATGTTTCAGTTCTCCTCTTGTTGCGACAGGACGATTCTTCGCCTCTTTTTCATGTCCCGCACGACGACCGTCCCAGCGACAGGCATTCCGGCGGTATTCCGCGGCACTCGTGCCGTATCCATGTCGGGCCGCGTCCTGCGTGGACCGGCCTTTCTCGACCTCAGCCGTTCAGGCCTTCGACACCGGCGCCGCAGACAAGCCCGGCGATGCGGGCGCCGCGCGGTGGCTTGAAAGCTCCGCTCATCAACGCGGCCAGCGATGCCGCGCCGCTGAGGTCGGCGGCGATGCCGAATTCGAACCAGAGCAATTCAGCGGCTTTCTGCATGTCCGCATCCTCGACAAGGACGATGTCGTCGACGTGCTTGGCGACGATCTCGTAGATACTTTCGTCCGTGCGGCCGCAGGCCATGGTCGCAACCTTCGTCGTTATCTCGGGCAAGCGAACGACACGGCCGGCAGTCAGGGAGGCGTGAAGGGTCGGTGAACCGGTCGGCTCGACACCAACGATCCTGGCGTCGGGTTTGACGTGCTTCAGGACTTCGGACATGCCACTGATGAGGCCGCCTCCGCCGATCGCGACGATGTAGATGTCGGCATCGGGAATCTGGTCGACCATCTCCAGCGCCACAGTTCCCTGGCCGGACACGATCTGCGCATCGGCGAAGGGATGCATGTAGAAGGCGCCGCGCGCTTTTGCCTCGGCCAATGCAGCCTCATGCGCTTCATCCCAGACCTTGCCTTCGAAGCGAACGTCAGCGCCCCATTTGCGCAGCTTTTCCGCCTTCAGCGGGCTTGCATTGTTCGGCAGGTAGATGGTGGCGGGAGCGCCGGCCCGGGCAGCCACATAGGCGGTGGCCAGGCCGTGATTGCCGCCGGATGCGGCGACCAGTCCGTTTTCGATCCGGCCCGGCTCGAGCGTTTTCACCCGGTTCGTGGCGCCCCGGATCTTGAAGGAGCCGCTCACCTGGAGGCATTCGAGTTTCAAATAGACATCATTTTGGAGGTTCGCGCCCGTGGCATGGTCGAGCATGACGACCGGGGTGCGCCGTATGAAGGGGGCAATGCGCCGGGCAGCCGCCATGATGTCTTCATGGCTCATCGGTCAGTGCCTCCGGATATTCGTTGGCCAGCACGAAACAGCAATTCCCCGGGCGCACGCGGCCGGGTTGACGCTTGGCGAAAACGATGCCGTCGATGGGGTGAAGGAGATCGATGGGCGCGCGCGACGGCGTGTGGAGGAAGTGAATGCGTCCGGCAAGGTCGCCTTTGCTGACGGCACTGCCGAGGGGGCTCAAGGGTTCGAAGACACCGTCCTCCTCGGAAAGCAGATAGCCTTCGCTTCCGGGCACCTTGAGCACGCGTGCGTTGGCGCCAGGGGCAATGTCAGGCGCGCCCTTCAGGACGCCTGCATGTTTCAGCACATTGCGGATGCCCCTGCGGCAGATGGCCAACGCATCCGGACTGACAAGGCCGCCGCCGGCCATCTCGCTGCCGATGACGATCAGCCCCTGGTGATTGGCGGACGCGGTCGAGGTCCGGGTTTCGCCGAGATTGTCGACCATGACAACGGTCGGCGCCCCGAAGGCGAGCGTCGCCTTGATGTTCTTGCGATGCCCCTGCGCGGTCGGGGAGGGCTCGATGATCGCGCTCGGCAGGATCATCAGGGACGAACCGCCGGAGTGGAGATCCAGGAAGTAGTCGGCCTTCGGAAACAGGATGTCATGCACATAGGCCGCTATCTGGCTTGTCAGCGTGCAGTTGAAATCGCCCGGAAAACTGCGGTTGAAATTCAACCCGTCGACCGGGGAGGTGCGGGTACCGGCCTCGACAGCCCGAATGTTGATGGCCGGAATCGCGATGATGCGACCGGCAATATCCCGTGGATCGATCTCGCGCAGAAGTTCGCCGAGCGCGATCGGCCCCTCATATTCGTCGCCGTGGTTGCCACCCTCGATCAGGACCGTCGGACCGTCGCCGTTCTTGATGACGGCGAGCGGAACGCGGACCGTGCCCCAGGCATCGTCGTGTGGCGATTGGGGCACATGGAAGAAGCCGATCTGCTTGCCCTCGCGATCGAAATCGACCGACGTGTAAACACTGTTGTTTCGGGGCGTGATGGTCGCGCGGACAGTGTTTGCTGGTCTCTGGACGGTCATCGGCTCGGCCTCGAAATTCATTGTCCCCGTCATCATGTCAGTTTTATATATGGTGTCAAGTTTGGATATAAAACCAATGGCAATTCCGATTTCTTGTCTCTATCGTGCGTGGACCACCGGGGATTCTTCGAATGGCAGATGACGCAAAAGAGAGTGGCAAACCGACCTATTCGGCCCCGGCGCTGACGAAGGGTCTGGATGTCCTGGAACTGCTGGCGGAGGCGCGGGCGCCCTTGACGATGAAGGAGATCGCGGAAGGCCTCGGTCGTTCGAAGAATGAGATTTTCCGGATGCTGATCGCGCTCCAGGAGCGTCAATATATCGAGCGCAACGCCGAGACCGACGCCTATTCGTTGACCGACAAGCTTTTCAAGCTGGGGCTGCACACGCCGAGCGCTCAGGATCTCATGTCCGCCGCAATGCCCGAGCTGACGCGGATTGCCGGGGACTCAAATCAGTCGCCGCACCTGGTCGTCTTCAATCATGGCTTGACCGTCGTGACCGCGGCCGTTCCCGGCGGCGAGGACATGGCGTTCACGCTGCGCCTCGGCTACGGCCGCCTGGCCACCGACGCGACCTCCGGCCATGTGATCCTTGCCTTCCAGCCGCCAAAGGTCGCGACGCGGATGATCGACGAATGTGCGGCACATTCGCCGGCGCCGCTGGATCGAGAGGCGCTGGAAAAGCAGCTTCGTACCATCCGCGCGGACGGTTACTGGATGCGCGAGAGCCGTGATTTCGTCGGCATCACCGATATCTGCTGTCCGGTCATCGGACCGGACGGCAGCGCCGTCGCCTCCATTATCGTCGCCTATATCAATCGCCATACGCGTGAAAGCCGCCATGCCTTTACTCTGGAGGTCCTGCGTGCTGCCTGCGATCGCATCTCCATGAAGCTGTCACCGCGGGTTCGCTGAGGGGTCGTGGTGCGCTGACGGCGCAGACGAGGCACCGCCCGCGGGACGTTTGCACCGGATTGATAATACCAGTATGGGTCCAGTCAGGAATGTTTTGATCCTGGGTGCTTCTCGCGCGGGAGGAAGAGCAATGACAACCGTGAACCTGATCGGGCTTGTCAGTCGGGAGATGGAAGCGACAGCCTCCGATGTGCCGCTTTACCGACGGTTGAAATCGGCGATCGAGGCAGCGATCCGTTCCAACGCTTTGAAGGCCGGCGCGGTTCTGCCGGGCGAGCGGGTTCTGGCGGAAGCCCTGTCGATCTCGCGTGTCACTGTGAGAAAAGCTCTGGCGTTGCTCGAAGAGGAAGGGCAGCTCAATCGCCGGCATGGTTCCAAAACCGAGATCGGGTCGCGGGTCGAAAAATCGCTTTCGACGCTGACGAGCTTTTCGGAGGACATTCTGGCGCGCGGCCTGAAGCCTGGATGCCTATGGCTTTCCAAACAGATAAGCCGTCCATCGCCAGCCGAAATGATGGCTTTGGGTATTGCCGCAAACACCAATGTAATCCGCATGCGCCGCGTGCGGACGGCCGATGGCGCGCCGATCGCCGTCGAGGTCTCGGCCGTGCCGGTTCGCTTCCTTCCTTCGCCCGAGATGGTTCAGGACTCCCTCTATGAAGCGCTAGATGCACGCGGCTTCCTGCCTCAGAGGGCAATCCAGCGCATGCGCTCGCGCGGCGCATCGCTGGAGGATGCAAGACACCTTCATTGCGAGATGGGCGCACCGCTGCTGATGACCGAGCGCCGCTGCTTTCTCGCCGACGGACAGATCGTGGAATACTGCGAGACACGCTACAAGGGAGACGTCTACGACTTCGTCTTCGAGCTGCAAAGATAATACCAGTCATGAACTGGTTGTAATCTGGTATTTTCCATTTATCGTGATGGCGACAGGGGAGTGCCGACGTGCAGCGGGAAGACATCGCCAACAGTCTCATCGTGTCCTGCCAGCCGGTTCCCGGCGGCCCGATGGACAGTGCGCAATTCGTGACGGGCTTTGCCAGGGCCGCTCTTGAAGCCGGAGCCAAGGCCCTGCGCATCGAATCCGTGCCCTATGTCGCGGCCGCCCGCCTGGCCGTCCGCGAGCCGATCATCGGTATCGTCAAGCGCGATCTGACCGACAGCCCCGTGCGCATCACGCCCTATCTGGCCGATGTCGAGGCGCTGGCCGAGGCGGGCGCCGATATCATCGCTTTCGATGCGACGGACCGTGTCCGTCCCGTTCCTGTCGAAGCGCTTGTGAAAGCCGTCAAGTCCAGGAACAAGCTGACCATGGCCGATTGCTCTTGCCTTGACGATGCGCGCCGGGCCCTTGCCGCGGGTGTCGATTTCGTCGGCACGACGCTTTCCGGCTATGTCGGCGGGCCGGAGCCGGAGGATCCGGACATTGCCCTCATCGCTCAAATGCGAACCCTGACCCCCTACGTCATCGCCGAAGGGCGTATCCGGTCGCCGGAGCAGGCGGCCGCCGCCGCGCGCGCTGGCGCCTGTGCCGTGGTTGTCGGATCGGCGATCACCCGTACCGAGCACGTCACCTCGTGGTTCCACCAGGCGATTTCCGAGGCCTATGCGGCAAGAGGCACGCAAACCGTGCTTGGCCCAACCGTGCTGGGCATCGACATCGGCGGAACCAAGACCATGGCCGCGCTGGTCAGCGGCGGCAAGGTGATCGAGGACATGATCGTGCCGACGGCGCGAGAGGCTGGACCCGACGCCTGGCTGGCATCCCTTGCGCAAAGCACGTCAGCCTGGTCAAGCCGCTTCAGTCGTATCGGTATTGCGGTGACGGGGCTGGTGCACGATGGACGCTGGTCGGCGTTGAATCCGGCGACGCTTGGCATTCCCGACGGCTACCCGCTGGTCGAAAGGGCATCCGCTGTTTTCGGCAAGCCCGTCTGTGCGTTCAACGATGCCCAGGCAGCCGCCTGGGGCGAATACAAATTCGGCGCCGGGCAAGGTCGCGACATCGTCTTTCTGACCATCTCGACCGGAATTGGCGGCGGCATCGTTTGCAACGGCCGATTGCTGTCCGGTCTTGCCGGTCACTTCGGTCTGATCCGTGGTTTGTCTGCAGACCAGGCCCCGCTCGAAGACAGCACCTCCGGCCGCTGGATCGCTTCGCAGGCCCTCAAGGCCGGCTTCAAGGCCGATGCCGCCGATGTGTTCGGGCTTGCGCTGAAGGGCGAGGCCTGGGCCGACGCCATCGTGTCGCGGAGCGCCTCGCGGGTCGCGACGCTGTGCCGGGACATTCAGATGATGTTCGATCCGAAATCGATCGTCATCGGCGGCAGCATCGGTCTTGCCGATGGCTATCTCGACCGGGTGCGCGCGCATCTGGGCGAGGTTCCACCGCGCCTTTCCTCCAATCTCGTTGCGGCGAAGCTCGCGGGCCACGCCGGCGTCATCGGTGTTGCCGATCTTGCCGAATGGGCAAGGTAGCGGCGCCGCCGGTCATGCCATGCAAAAATCATCAAAAAAGAAGGGAACGATCATGAAATTGAGCAGGACGTCTTTTGCGCTTATGGCCACCCTCCTCGCGGGGACAGCTTTGCCGACCTTTGCCAACGCAACCGTGACCGTGCTCGGCTGGCCTGGCGGGTCCGAGGAAACCGCACTGCGGGCAACCGTGGAAACCTACAACAAGCAGGCAAGTGATGCCGACAAGGTGGAGCTGCTGTTCTTCAACCGCGAAGGCTTTTACGACAAGCTGCAGGCCGACATGGCGGCCGGATCCAGTGCCTTCGACGTGAACCTCGTCGCCACCTACTCGCTCGGTCGCTACGCGCCCTATATGGAGCCGATCGATCTTGGCGCGGATGCGGCCAAGGTTTTCGGCGAATCCGTTCTCAAGACGATGCAGTTCGACGGCAAGCATACGGCGTGCCGACAGACCTTTCGCTGCACTTCATGTACTACCGCAAGGATCTCGTCGACGCCTTGAGCAGGGATGACGCCGCCAAGAAGACCTATGGTGAAATCGCCCAGAAATATCTCGGCAAGCCGCTGCAGCCGAAGGACCCGGACAGCTGGACCTGGGACGACTGGGCGGCCACCGCCCTCTATTTCACCAAGCAGGTGAACCCGGACAGCCCGGTGCGCTACGGCACGGTCCTGCAGATGAAGAACCTGCTGTTCAACATGATGGTCTTCCAGTCGCTGCCGCGCTCCTACGGCGGCGACTGGATGGACAAGGACGGCAATGTCACGGTGGATTCGGATGCCTACAAGACCGGCCTCGAGCTCTACAAGAAACTCTATGATGCCGGGTCATCGCCCAAGGATTCGCTGAGCTACGAATATGCGGAAACCAACGCGGCCTTCGCATCCGGTCAGGCCGCGACGGCACTGCAGTGGAATGCCGCGGCGGCGGATCTGACCAGCACCGAAAAATCTCCGGCGGTCGCCGAGGTGACCGGGATCGTCGCGCCGCCGGCAGGTCCCGACGGACGCGCCGATCATATCCACGGCCTTGGTTTGGGCCTCAACAAGAACGCCAAGAACAAGGAAGGCGCCGTCAAGTTCCTGAAGTGGCTCGCCACCGAGGATGCGGCCTTGCTCTATGCGCGCAGCGGCGGTTCGCCGGCATTGTCTCCCGATGTCGTCGCCAAGGTTGCGAAGGAACGTCCCGATCTCGTCAAGCTCGGCGAATTCGCCAGCAAGTACGGCTATGTCATGACCGGAGCGACGTCCGCGAGTGCGCTCCCGGTCTATGAGCTGCAGGCAAAGGAGTTTACCGGCTACTGGTCCGGCCAGCAGAGCCTCGAGGATGCGCTCGCCCACACCAAGGCGGGCATGCAGGACCTTCTCAAGAAATGAACCATTTGCCGGACGCCCGGTCGAGCTCGGTGTCCGGCGCGTTTGGCGGATCGAGATGGCCCTTGTGACACGTGCCGAAGGCAGGATGTATCTGACGCCGCTGGTCGGCTTCCTGCTGCTGTTCCTCGGCTTTCCGGCGATCGTCAATCTGATCTATTCCATTTCGACCGTCACATTCGAGACGCTGCGCAGTCCGGTGTTGAGCGGTTTCAGCAACTATGTCGCGGTGTTGAACGACCGCGAATTCTGGAGCTCGGCCTGGTTCTCTCTGCGATTCGGTATTCTTACCGCATCAGCGGAATGTCTGATCGGTCTTTTCCTTGCCATCTTCCTGGCACCGCTTCTGAGCAAGCGACCAGTCCTGATGGCGCCGTTGATGCTGCCGCTGATGGTCGCGCCGGCCATGGTCGGTCTCATGTACCGGCTGGTGCTGCATGAATTCGCGGGACCCGTCCCCTACTATCTCTTCCAATGGTTCGGTGACAGCCCGGCCTTCCTCGACATCAACAATGCCTTCTGCACCCTTGTCGTCGTGGAGACGCTGCAATGGACGCCTTTCGCCTTCCTGCTCTTCTACATGGCCTATTCGGCCATACCGCTCGACGTGCGCGAAGCCTCCTCGCTCGATGGCGCATCACCGTTTGAGATCGTCCGGTGGATCGACCTGCCATTGATGAAGCCGACGCTGGTCATCGCGTTTTTCATCCGTTTCATCGACGGTTTCCGGGTGTTCGACAATGTCTATGCATTGACCGGCAGTGGTGCAGGAGGTTCAACGACGTCCTTGTCGATCTACATCTACCAAGCCTTCTTCAAGGAAGGGGCTATTGGCAAGGCGGTCGCCGCCTCGGTTGTCCTGTTCATGGCGTCGTTCATCGTTCTCCACTGCCTTAACCGGCTTGCCGGCCGCAGGAAGCGTTGACGATGGTCGGGGCACTGCGCTGGATCGTTTTTGCCATCGCCGTGCTGGCGATGAATTTCCCCATTATCGTGACGCTGATCACATCGCTCAAAAGCCAGCGCGAGCTTTCGACGAACCCCGGTTTGTGGATCAGCCAGCCGACGCTCGACAACTATCTGGAGGTCCTGACGCAGACCAGCCGCTTCAACATCTATGCCTATCTGCTGAACAGCACCGTGGCGGCGCTGATCGGAACCGGCCTTGCGATCGTGCTCGCGTTCCCGGCTGCCTATGCGATCGCGCGCAGCGAGACGGGAAAGCGCTTGGTCCTGCCGATCGTCATCAATCTTCGCGCCGTGCCGCTGATCATCTTCGCGATCCCGCTTTACATGATGTACCAGTGGCTGGGCCTGCTCGATACGCGGATCGGGCTCGGGCTCATCCTGACCATCGTCAACGCGCCGCTTGCACTCGTCATCCTGGTAAACGCGATTTCAGATGTACCAGTCGAACTCGACGAGGCGGCGAAAGTCGATGGCGCAAGTTCCTTGCAGGTGATGATGATGATCGTCCGGCCCGTCATCCGACCGGCGCTCGTCACAACCTTCATCTTCGGCTTCATCACCGCCTGGAACGAATTCCTCTTCGGCCTCATGCTGACAACCAGTCGTGCCGTGCCGATGACGGTCGGCGCATCCTTCTTCTTCGCCGCGAGCGGCGGTGGCGTAAAATGGGGAACCGCTTCCGCCGTCATGATGCTGGGCGCCTTGCCGCCGGCACTGCTGGGTCTTGTGATGTATCGGCAGATATCGGGATCCATGACCGCTGGGGCGGTCAAGGGCTAAAGCAAGAAGAAGTTCGTCTTTCCGACAAATTGGACAACCCAATCCGACAGCGCCAGCGCACTTGTCAGGCCAGGTGACTCGATTCCGAAAAGACGGATCAGCCGTCCGGACGGATCTGCCAGAATGTCGAAATCGCCGAACTGCAACCCGTTCGTTAGGCCGTAGCCCACAATAGCTCGGCTCCAGTTCCCCCTCTCTCAGCCCCGGCCAATAGATGGCGCGTAAAATGGTGTGGCCTCGGGCTGGCCGAGGAAGGAAGAAATGGTGCAGCTTGCTGATGGCGAAATCGCGATGGCGCAGACGCAACGCAGTCTGGTTAGGTCCAGCCTAAGCCGAACTACTGAAAATCATAATTTGTGCAGCGCACCCAACGTGCTTTGCTCCGCCATCGGCTGAAAGAAAACAAGAAAAGAATGTCAGGCGACAGGCTTCGGCGATGCCTCCGGAGCGGGTTTCGTTCGGGCCGGGATAACGCCCGACTTCAGAAAAACAGGGGAACGTGATGACGACAATAATCTCGAAGTTTCGCCGGGCCGCGCTGGTGGCCGGCATTGCGCTCAGCGCCATATCGGTGAGCCTCCACGCCGAAGCTGGCAGCTTGAAACTGGGCATGACGACCTGGGTGGGGTACGGACCGCTCTTCCTTGCCCGTGACATGGGCTACTTCAAGGAAGGTGGGCTCGATGTCTCGCTTGAAATCATCGAGGAAGCATCGCTGTATATGGCGGCTGTTGCCGCCGGCGAGCTCGACGGCAGCGCCTCGACCGTCGACGAGATCATGAAGTATCGTTCGAAGGATGTTTGCTTCAAGTCGGTCTATGCGCTGGATGACAGCCATGGCGGCGATGGCGTGCTCGCGCCCAGCGGGGTCAAGAGCATCGCCGACCTCAAAGGCATGGACGTAGCGCTGAACGAGGGTTCAGTGTCGCAGTTCTGGTTCAATATCCTGCTCAAGCAGGCCGGTCTCACCCAGGCCGATGTGAAGATCACCAACATGACGGCAGACGATGCCGCCGCCGCCTTCATGGCCGACCGCATTCCCGTTGCCGTCACCTGGGAACCGCATCTGACGCTGGCCAAGAAGGGAAACAAGGGACAGGTGCTGATCGACTCCTCCAAGACACCCGGCTTGATCGTAGATGTGGTGGCGCTCAACTGCGACTACATCACGAAGAGCCCCGGAGATGTCGAGGCGCTGGTGAAGGGCCTCTACAAGGCCAACGAGTTCATCAAGGAGAATCCTGAGAAGGCGTATGAGGTGATGGCCAAAGGCGTCGGCGGCTGGCTGAAGGATCCGAAGGACTTCGCTTCCTCGGCCGCTGGCGTGAACTTCTACGGTAAGCAGCGCAATGCCGAATTCTTCGCCGGTGGCGAGACTGGCGAAGCCGGCAAGCTGATCAAGCTGGGCGGCGATATCTGGGGCGGCTTCGGCAAGCTCAAAATGGACATCAAGTATGACGACCTCGTCGATACGTCCTTCCTTGGGAAGTAGCTTGGCCTTGGAAAGTAGCTTGGCCTTGGAAGTGGCTTGGCCTTGGAAAGTAGCTTGGCCTTGGAAGTAGCTTGGCCTGCGAAGTAATTTGACCTTGCAAAGTGATTTGGCTGAACCGGAGGCGGACCTCGCGCCTCCGGTCCAAGCGGCCCAAAAGGGTATCCCGTGACACTAGCACCGAACACGAGCTCTCTGGTCAGCAATGGCGTGACCGCGAGAGTTGAAGAAGGTCAGGCCGGTCGATCCGCCCTGAAAGTCATCGCCACACCGTTTCGGGCTGTGCCGCGCTCTCTCTCCATTACGCTCGGCTTCATGGTCTGGATCGCCGTCATCGGCGGCTGGTTCGCGCTGACCTATTCCGGAGCGGTCAAGGAAATGTTCCTGCCTCGCCCAGAATCCGTGTTGTCCACCACCATCAGCATGGCGCTTGACGGGTCGTTGTGGGAGCATGTTTTCGCCAGCGTCCAGGTGGTGTTGATCGGCTTCGTCCTTTCGAGCATCGTTGCGGTGCCGCTTGGATTGACGATGGGCACCTATCGCATCGTCCAGGCCGTTCTCGAACCGTTGGTCAATTTCATACGCTATCTGCCGGTGACGTCCTTCGTGCCGCTTTTCATCCTGTGGATCGGCATCGGCATCGAGCAGCGCGTTGCCGTCATCGTCTTCGGCGTCTTCTTCCAGCAGCTCGTCATGATCGCCGACAGCGCTCGCAGCGTCCAGCGCGACCTTGTCAACGCAGCCTATACGCTCGGCACGAAACGAGGCGACACGGTCTTCCACATCGTCTTTCCGGCCACGCTTCCGAGCGTGCTGGATGTGCTGCGCGTCACCATGGGCTGGGCCTGGACCTATCTCGTTGTGGCCGAACTCGTCGCCGCCCGCAGCGGACTTGGCTACATCTCGCTCAAAGCCATGCGCGGCTTTCAGGTCGACGTGATCTTCATGGCCATCGCCATGATCGGCATCCTTGGTCTTTGCACCGACCAATTGTTCCGGGGCATCCGCCGCCTCGTCGCTCCCTGGGCCAATTGAGGAATACGCACACATGGACGCCCTGAATCTTACGACGAAACCAAAGAGTTCCGACATAGGCATCGACAATGTGGTCCTGCGCTACGGCAAGGGTGACAATGCGGTGCTGGCGCTGGATGGCATTTCCTTTCACGTCGTGCCCAACGAATTCTGTGTGATCGTCGGCCCATCCGGCTGCGGCAAGTCGAGCCTGCTTTATCTCGTCGCCGGTCTTGAGGAGCGCACCGGCGGCATGATCGTAGTCGGCGGCAAGCCTGTTACCGAGCCGGGCCCGGATCGCGGCATGGTGTTTCAGGCATATACGCTGTTTCCCTGGCTTACGGTGGCGCAGAACGTCGAATATGGCCCGAAGCGGAAGGGCATTGCGCCGGCCGAGCGCAGGGTCATTGTCGAGCATTTTCTCCACGAGGTCGGTCTGGCAAAGTTCGCCAACCATTACCCGTCTCAGCTGTCGGGCGGCATGAAGCAGCGCGTTGCGATTGCGCGAGCGCTCGCCAATGATCCGGACGTGCTGCTGATGGATGAGCCTTTTGGAGCGCTCGACAGCCAAACCCGTCACAGCATGCAGAAGCTTTTGCTGAGGATCTGGGATCATTCCAAGAAGACGGTCCTATTCGTTACCCATGACATCGACGAAGCGATCCTGCTGGCGGACAGGGTGCTCGTCATGTCCGGCCGGCCCGGTCAGATCAAGAAGGAAATCCGCGTAGGCCTCCCGCGTCCACGCAGCATGGATCTGGTCATGGAGCCGAACTTCATCGCCATGAAGCGGGAGATCCTCGAGCTCCTGAAGAATGACGAAGACGACGAGCACTAATGCATGTCGCTCAAAAGTGACCTCGGTTTTGGGCAGACGACATGCATGAAACAGACATCGGCAGTCTTCGGTGTGGATGACGAAACGGGCAAGGCATGAGCATCGAGGCGGCGGAATTTGACTATATCGTCATTGGCGCGGGTTCGGCCGGCTGTGTCTTGGCAAACAGGCTGAGCGCAGACCCGGCAGTTCGTGTCTGCCTGATCGAGGCGGGCGGCAGCGACGACCGCACCAGGGTGCGCGTGCCGGCCGGCATTCTCTCGCTCTACGGCAATCCGAACTTCGACTACGGCTACAAGGGCGTGCCGCAGCCGCTGCTCAACAACCGCCGCATAGCGGTCAACCGGGGCAAGGTTCTTGGCGGGTCGAGTTCGATCAACTCGATGGTCTATATTCGTGGCGCCGCGCAAGACCACGATGAATGGGCAGCGCTTGGCTGCGCCGGGTGGTCCTATGCCGATGTCCTGCCGGTCTTCAAGAAATTGGAGCGGAACTGCCTGTTGCAGAGCCCCGCCTATCACGGATTCGACGGCGAATTGCTGGTCGACAATCCGCGCGATCCCAACGTGGTATCCAGCCTGTGGGTTGAGGCGGGCAGAGGCGTAGGCCTGCCCGAGAACCGCGACTTCAATGCCGGTGGCCAACTCGGCCTCGGCATCTACAACGTGACCCAGAACAGAGGCGAGCGCTTCTCGGCCTACAGCGCCTTTGTCCGGCCGGTTCTCGGCCGCTCGAATCTGCGGATATTGTCAGGCGTCGAGGTTCTTGATCTGGCGATTGAACGCGAGCGCGTCACCGGCGTCAACGTGATCAGGGAAGGCGCAACCCAACGGTTGGGGTGCCGAGCGGAGGTCGTCCTCAGCGCGGGTGCGATCGGATCGCCGCGCATTCTGCTTGCTTCCGGCGTCGGCCCGGCCGGGGAGCTGAAAGCAGCGGGGATTGAACCGGTCGCGAACCTGCCAGGCGTCGGTAAGAACTTGCGCGACCATGTCGATGGCATGATCACGGTGCGATCGAACAGCCGCAAGACGCTCGGCCTTTCACTTGCCAATCTTCCGGCGATGCTGGCGGCGCCGTTCCAGTATTTCGCCCGGCGCAAAGGCATGCTGACGACCAACTATGTCGAAGCCGGCGGCTTTGCCAGGACGAAGTATGCCGGGAGCATACCCGACATTCAGTTCCACTTCGTGCCGGGCTATCGCAGCCATCGCGGTCGGCTCGTCGAATATGGCCACGGCTATGCCGTGCACACCTGTGTGTTGAGACCCGGGAGCGTCGGCGAAATCACACTTCAACGCGACGGCACCCGCCGCAATATGCTCATAGACCATCGCTTCTTCAGTGACGAACAGGATGCCCTGACCCTCGTCGAGGGCATAAAGGTCGCGCGTTCGATCCTGGCTTCGCCGGTTTTCGGCGGCATCCGCGGACCGGAAATCCTGCCTGGGCCCGACGTGAACACCGATGACGAGATTCTCGCCTATCTGCGTGCCGAGGCTCTTACCGTCTATCATCCGGTTGGCACGGCCAGGATGGGCAACGACGCCATGGCGGTGGTTGATCCCGCCGGTCTCAAGGTGCACGGCTTCGACAATCTGCGCGTCGCTGATGCCTCCGTCATGCCGACATTGATCGGTGGCAACACCAATGCGCCATCCATGATGATTGGCGAAAAGGCGGCTATGGCAATACTGGCGTAACCGTCTGCGCGCGGCCAATTCAGCATTTAGGAACAAGCTAACCACTGCCACATGAAATCGTAATTTTCGCTGCCCGGTCCCTCCAGTAAACCAACGATCAGACCTCCGCCGCATGCGCAGAAACTCTCGGGGGGAGCCAGAAAGGGCCGCTGAATGCCAGTCGAAACAGTAGACACGCTTGTTGTTGGCGGCGGCCAGGCGGGGCTGGCGATGAGCGAGCATCTGAGCAAGTGCGGCGTGCCCCATCTCGTGCTGGAGCGGGACCGCATCGCCGAACGCTGGCGCAGCGAAAGATGGGACTCGCTGGTTGCCAATGGTCCCGCCTGGCATGACCGTTTTCCCGGCATGGAATTTCCCAATGCCGGTCCGGATGCCTTTATCGGCAAGGAGAAGGTCGCCGACTATTTTGTCGCTTACGCCGACATGATCGCTGCCCCCATTCGTTGCGGCGTGGAGGTCAGGAAAGTGGAAAGGCTTGTCGGCCGTCCCGGCTTCCGGATCGAAACCTCGGATGGCGTGATCGAAGCCAGGAGCGTGGTTGCCGCCACCGGCGCTTTCCAGCATCCGGTCATCCCGGCCGTCGTTCCCGGGGACGCCGGACCTATGCAGATACATTCCAGCGCCTATCGCAATCCCGGCCAACTGCCCGCAGGCGCGGTGCTGGTGGTCGGCTCCGGGTCTTCGGGGGTGCAGATCGCCGACGAACTCCAGCGTGCGGGACGGCGGGTTTATCTCTCGGTCGGGCCGCACGATCGGCCGCCGCGGGCCTATCGCGAACGTGACTTCTGCTGGTGGCTGGGGGTTTTGGGCAAGTGGGACGCGCAGGCGCCTGCGCCCGGCACCGAACATGTCACCATCGCGGTCAGCGGCGCGCGTGGCGGCCAGACGATCGACTTCCGGCGCCTTGCCGCGCAAGGGATGACGCTGGTTGGCCGGACCGAATCCTACAGGCACGGTGTGATGACCTTCGCACCCGATCTGGCCAAGAATATCGCGCGCGGCGATGCGAATTACATGTCGGTTCTGGACGAGGCAGATGCCTATGTCGCCCGCAACGGCCTCGACCTTCCCCCAGAGCCCGAGGCCCGCAAGATCGGCCCGGACCCGCGATGCATGACCGATCCCATTCTCGAGCTGAACCTGTCGGAAGCCGGGATAGGTTCGATCATCTGGGCGACGGGATTCACCGTCGACTACAACTGGCTGAAGGTCGATGTGTTCGACGAAAGGGGCAAGCCGAAGCACCAGCGCGGTGTGTCGACCGAGCCCGGCATCTATTTCCTCGGACTGCCTTGGCAATCGCGCAGGGGGTCGAGCTTCATCTGGGGCGTCTGGCACGACGCGCAGCATGTGGCCGACCATATTTCCACGCAGCGCAAATACCTGGCCTACCATGCGTCCGCGAAGCGCGAGACCAAGGTGGCATAGACACGGCACCTCAAACGAGATGCCCCGACCTCGAGCCTGATCCGACGGAGACCAAGATGGCGCATACAAGAATTCGAAAGTTCAACACCAAGGACACTTATCCCGAGCAGAAGCTCGACAATGATCTGTGCCAGGCGGTCGTTACGCGGGGCGGCAGGACCGTCTATCTGCGCGGCCAGTGTCCGCAGGACCTCGACACGGCCAAGAACATCGACAGCCATGATCCAGTCGAGCAGACGCACAAGGTCATGCAGAACATCCGCCAGCTGATCGAGGAGTGCGGCGGCACCATGGAGCACCTGGTCAAGGTGGTGGTCTACATCACCGATGTGCGCCATCGTGAGGCGGTCTACCGCACCATGGGCGAGTATATCAGAGGCGTGCATCCCGTCTCGACCGGCCTTGTCGTGCAGGCCCTGGCGCGGCCGGACTGGCTGGTCGAGATCGACGGCACCGCCGTCATTCCGGACTGATTGCGATGACCTTTTCCATTGTCGCGCGGTGCGGCCGCACCGGCATGTTCGGGGTCGCGGTGTCCTCCTCGTCGCCTGCTGTTGCGGCGCGCTGCGCCTATGCGCAGGCGGGCGCCGGGGCCATTGCCAGCCAGAACGTCACCGATCCTACGCTTGGACTGCGCGGTCTCGAATTGCTGGCGCGCGGCGCGTCCGCGGCGGAGGCGATTGCCATATTGAAGCGCACCGGTGCTTATCCCGAATACCGGCAGGTGCTGGCTGTCGATGCCGCTGGAGCGACCGCGATCCATTCGGGTCCCAAAGCTCTTGGCATCTGGGCGGAGGCGCGAGCTGACAATGTCGCCTGCGGCGGCAACATGCTGGCCCATGATGGCGTGCCGCAAGCGATGGTCGAGGCCTTCCTGGCGTCGGAGGGGCATCTCGGCGACCGCCTCATCGCGACTATGCGCGCGGCGCTGACAGCCGGCGGCGAGGCTGGCCCTGTCCATTCCGCCGGCATGAAGCTGGTGCGTGAGGTGGCGTGGCCGGTCGCCGACCTGCGCTGCGACTGGACCGACGATTGTCCTATCGAGCAACTGGCGGCGCTGTGGCAACTCTACAAGCCACAGCTCGATGCCTATGTGACCCGCGCGATCAACCCATCCGATGCGCCGAGCTACGGCGTGCCGGGCGACGAATAGTCAAGACAGGGGTCACCTGCGATGAGTGAACTCAGCCACAAGGACTGGATCGGCAAGGCGTCCGCGATCCGTTTTCGTGACAAGGCGTTCATCGACGGCAAGACGGTCGCTGCGCGTTCGGGCCGGACCTTTGCCAGCGTCAATCCGGCAACCGGCGAGGTGCTGGCCGAAGTGGCGTCCTGCGGCGAGGAAGACATCGATCTGGCGGTTGCCGCCGCTAGGCGTAGCTTCAACGCCGGCGTCTGGTCGCGCACCAGCCCGGCGCACCGCAAGGAGGTGTTGCTGCGGCTGGCGCAGCTGCTGCGCGACAACCTGCATGAACTGGCCCTGCTTGAATCGCTGGACATGGGCAAACTGGTCAGGGATGCGGCCTCGGTCGACGTCCCCGGTTCGGCGGCGATCTTCCAATGGTATGGCGAGGCCATCGACAAGATCTATGGCGAGGTGGCGCCGACCGGCGAAGGCGATCTGGTGCTGGTGCGGCGCGAGCCGCTTGGCGTGGTCGGCGCGGTGGTGCCGTGGAACTTCCCGCTCGACATGGCAACCTGGAAATGCGCACCGGCGCTGGCGGCGGGCAATTCGGTGGTGCTGAAACCCGCCGAACAGTCACCTCTGTCGGCCCTGCTCCTGGCGGAGCTGGCGATGGAGGCGGGCCTGCCTGCCGGCGTGCTCAATGTTGTGCCCGGCCTTGGCGAAACCGCCGGCCAGGCGCTTGGCCGCCATATGGATGTGGATTGCCTCGCCTTCACCGGTTCGACCGCGGTGGGCAAGATGTTCCTGCAGTACTCCGGGCAGTCGAACATGAAGCAGGTCTGGCTGGAGACCGGCGGCAAGAGCCCCAACCTCGTCTTTGCCGACTGCGGGGATCTCGATGTGGTGGCCGATATGGCGGCCTTCGGCATCTTCTTCAACCAGGGCGAGGTCTGTTCCGCCAATTCACGCCTGCTCGTCCAGCGCGGCATCAAGGATGCCTTGGTGGAGAAACTGGTGCAGCGTGCGGCGGCCACGCAGCCCGGCGATCCGCTCGATCCGATTTCGAAAATGGGCGCGATGGTCGATAGTCGCCACGCCGCCAATGTCATGCGCTTCGTCGAGGCCGGTAAAAAGACCGCGCGCCTGGTCGCGGGCGGCGACATGGTCACGGTCAATGGGCGCGGCAGCTTTGTCCAGCCCACCATTTTCGACGATGTCACGCCTGCCGATCCGATTGCCCGCGACGAGATCTTCGGGCCGGTGCTTTCGGTCATTGCCTTCGATGACGAGGCCGACGCGATCCGCATCGCTAATGACAGCCCCTACGGGCTCGCCGCATCGCTGTGGACCGACAGCCTGTCTCGCGCGCACCGCATCGCCGGGCGGCTGCAGGCCGGCACGGTTTCCGTCAACAAGGTCGACGCTCTGAGCCCGATGACGCCGTTCGGTGGTTTCAAGCAATCCGGCTTCGGCCGCGACCTGTCGCTGCATGCGCTCGACAAGTACACCGCGCTCAAAACGGCATGGATCAAATATTGATGGGCGCCTAGAGCGCATCGCGATCGAACGGATTCAAGTGATGCGCTTTAGGCCTTTGCTCCATGCATGTCGTTTGCGCAAAACCGGGGCCACTTTTGCGCGACATGCATTAGGCTTGATCGAAGCCCTCAAACCGGCAACATAGCCAGCCATGCCGCTACGCTTCACGCTCAGACAGCTGGAATATTTCGTTGCCGTGGGCGAAGCCGGCTCCATCGCCAAGGCGGCCGAGCAGGTCAATGTGTCGCCGCCATCGATTTCGGCCTCGATCGCGCAGTTGGAAACCGAGTTCGGCGTCCAGCTTTTTGTCCGCAAGCATTCGCACGGCCTCTCGCTCACCGCCGGTGGCCGCATCTTCCTCAAGGAAGCCGCCCGGCTGCTCAATGATGCCGATGCCTTGCATGACGTCGCCGGCGATTTTGCCGAGAAGGTGCGCGGCCCGCTGGCGGTGGGATGCCTGCTGACCTTTGCGCAGATCGTGCTGCCGGCGCTGCGCATGCGGTTCGAGCGCGCTTATCCCGATGTGCGCGTGCGCCAGTTCGAGCGCAATCAGGGGCAATTGCTTGAGATGCTGCAGCGCGGTGAAATCGACCTCGCCCTGACCTACGATCTCGAACTGTCGCAGGACATGACCTTCGAGCCGCTGATGCTGGTGCCGGCCTATGTCATGCTGCCGGCGGGCCATCGTTTCGCGACCAAGGCGTCGATCACGACGGAGGAACTGGCCGACGAGCCGATGGTGCTGCTCGACCTGCCGTACAGCCGCGAATATTTCCTGTCGGCATTCCACCAGCGAGGGATCCGGCCCAATATTGCCGAGCGCACCGGCGACATTGCGGTCATGCGCTCCATGGTGGCCAACGGCTTCGGCTACGGCATCGCCAACATGCGGCCGCTCAACACGCTGGCGCCGGACGGCAAGCCGCTCGTCTTCGTGCCGTTGGACGGTGACCTGCGGCCGCTGACCATGGGCGTCGCCTTGCCCAATTCCGAACATCGTACGCAATCCGCCCAGGCGTTCATCGACCACTGCCGGCATTTTGTCGTCGAGCAAGGTGTGTTCGGCGCCGAGCGGGCCGTCGGCCAGGCAGCGCTTCCGCAGAAGTAGCGCCCGGTTACGCCAGTTGCTGGTCGGCAAGCCGCTTAAGCAATTTTTCCAGCATGTCGTCGCAGCGGCGCATCTGCTCGACGCTGACGAATTCGTCCGGCTTGTGCCCTTGCGCCATCGACCCCGGTCCGCACACGACCGTCGGCGTGCCGAGATCGCGGCTGAACAGGCCGCCTTCCGTGCCGAAGGCCATCTTGATGGTATTGTTGGCGCCGGTCAGCGATTTGACGAAGGCGACGGCTTGCGAACTGGCTGGCGTGTCCAGGCCGGGATAGGTGTTGGTGATGTCGATGTCGATTGCTGCCTCGGGCGCGATAGTCGAGGCTTCGGAAGCAATATGAGCAGCCTCCTTGCGCAGGCGGTCGAGAATCTCGTGCGGGTCGTCGGCCGCGACATTGCGGATCTCGAAGTCGACCTGGCAAAGGTTCGGCACGATGTTCAGCGCCACGCCTGCGTTGATCTTGCCGACATGGACGGTCGTGTATGAGATGTCGTAGTCGCCGTCGCGGGCGCCATCGCGCATCAGCCGGTCCTGTTCGCGGCGCAAGGCGGCGACGAAGTCGCAGCCGAGATGGATGGCGTTGAGCGCCAGCGGGGCCAGCGCCGAATGGCCTTCGCGCCCCTTGCAAAGCGCGCGTGCGGCAAGCTTGCCCTTGTGCCCCGTCGCCACCTGCATATCGGTCGGCTCGCCGACAATGCATAGCAGCGGCCGATGCGGGGCCGCTTGCAGCATGTCGATCAGGCTGCGCACACCGATGCAGCCGATCTCCTCGTCGTAGGAGAGTGCCAAATGCAGCGGCGTCTTCAGCGTCATTTTCGCGGCCTTGAGGCACGCGGCGAGCGCGCAGGCCACAAAACCCTTCATGTCGGCCGCGCCGCGTCCGTAAAGCTTGCCGTCACGGTTCGTCATCTCGAAGGGCGGCAGCGTCCAGGCCTGGCCGTCGACGGGAACGACGTCGGTGTGACCGGACAGCATGATGCCGGAAGCATCAGTCGGTCCGATGGTGGCAAAGAGGTTGGCCTTGTGGCCGTCCTCGCTGTGGATGACCCGGCTGGCAATGCCGTGCGCGTCCAGCAGGTCCGCCACGTAGCCGACGAGGGCGAGGTTCGAGTCGCGGCTCACCGTCGGGAATGCGAGCAGCTTTTCAAGGATCTGGATGCTGTCCATGCGTCTTGTGTCTCATTGGCCGTCGGTACTTCTAGCATCGCGTGGCCGGGGCCTTGAAGTCGCATTTGGCTCAGTCGGGATTCAGCGGATGCTAATCCGGATGTGTGCGATTAGGCGCGGCCTAACCGGCACAGAAGAAATCTGTTGTTTTCCGGCGCTTGCCGCAACTTATGAATGGTCTCACGGCATCAACCCACTGGGCTGGCCGGCTTGCGTCACGCCTCGAAACCATGATCGGGCGTGCTGCAGGGCGACGCTGGCAGGAAGGCACGTTCCATGCGCGATCCGCGCTATGATATTTTGTTCGAGCCCGTGAAGATCGGTCCGGTGACCGCCAAGAACCGCTTCTATCAGGTGCCGCATTGCAATGGCGGCGGCTATCGCGACCCTTCGGCCGCGGCCGAGATGCGCCGCATCAAGTCGGAAGGCGGCTGGGGCGTCATCTTCACCGAGCAAACCGAGATGCACCACACATCGGAGATCACGCCCTTCATCGAGCTCAGGCTGTGGGACGATGCCGATATTCCGGCGCTGGCGAAGATGGCCAAGGCAATGCACCAGCATGGCGCGCTGGCCGGCATCCAGCTGGCCTACTCAGGCATCAACGGGCCGAACCTCTACACCAAGGAAGTGCCGCGCGGGCCGTCGGCCCTGCCGATCCGCACCTTCACCAACGATCCGGTGCAGGCGCGCGCCATGGACAAGCAGGATATTCGCGACCTGCGCCGCTGGCATCGCAATGCCTTCAAACGGGCGAGGCTCGCGGGCTTCGATTTGGTGTGCCTCTACGGCGCGCATGGCTTCGGCATCATCCAGCACTTCCTGTCCACGGCCACCAACCAGCGCAGCGACGAATATGGCGGCTCGCTGGAGAACCGCTCCCGGCTGATGCGTGAGCTGATCGAAGAGGGCAGGGACGCTATCGGCGACACGTGCGGCCTGACGCTGCGGCTGTCGCTGGACGAGATGATCGGTGAGCTCGGCTTTGCCAATTCCGAAGTGCGCGACATGATCGAGATGCATGCCGATCTGCCCGACCTTTGGGACCTGGCGCATGGCGCCTGGGAGGACTGCTCCGGGCCGTCGCGGTTCAAGGAGGAGGGCGCGCAGGAGAGCCTGGTGTCCGGCATCAAGAAACTGACCTCGAAGCCGGTCGTCGGCGTCGGTCGCTTCACCTCGCCGGATGTGATGGTGAAGATGATCAAGTCCGGCACGCTGGATTTCATCGGCTGCGCGCGCCCATCGATTGCCGATCCCTTCCTGCCGAAGAAGGTGGAGGAGGGGCGCATCGAGGACATTCGCGAATGCATCGGCTGCAACATCTGCATCACCGGCGACATGACCATGTCGATCTCGCGCTGCACGCAGAACCCAACCTTCATGGAGGAATGGCGCAAGGGCTGGCATCCCGAACGCATGCAGGCCAAGGGCGATAGCGACAGCGTGCTGATCGTCGGCGCCGGCCCGGCCGGGCTGGAGGCGGCGCGGGCGCTCGGCCTGCGCGGCTATCAGGTGGCCATCGCCGAAGCCGGCACCGAACTCGGCGGCCGCGTGGCGCGCGAATGCCGCTTGCCTGGTCTCTCGGCATGGGGACGCGTGCGCGACTACCGCCAGTACCAGATCAGCCAGATGTCCAATGTCGACGTCTATTTCGAAAGCCGATTGTCGGCGCAGGAGATACTGGACTTCGGCTTTCAGAACATTGCGCTTGCCACCGGCTCGACATGGCGCCGAGACGGCGTGGCGCGCGCGCATGTCGTGTCGATGCCGATCGACCCGGCCATGCCGGTCTACACGCCGGACGATCTGATGGCCGGCACTGTGCCGACCGGCAGTGTCGTGCTGTTCGACGACGACCACTACTACATGGGTGGCGTTCTGGCCGAGCTGATGGCGCGCCAGGGCGCGAAGGTGACGCTGGTGACGCCGTCGGCCTATGTATCCGACTGGACCCGCAACACGCTGGAGCAGGGCGCCGTCCATCGCCGGCTGGCCGAACTCGGCGTCGAGATCGTGCTGAACCGGACTGTGACGCGCATCGTGCCGGGCGGTGTTGCCACGGCGTGCGCCTATACGGGCAGCCAATTTGACATCGCCGCGGACGCCGTGGTGCTGGTCACGTCACGCCACCAGGACGATAGTGTCTGGCAGGAATTGAAGGCGCGGCGGGACGAATGGGCCGACAGCGGAATCCGCTCGATCAAAATCATCGGCGACGCCGAGGCGCCGGGTCCGATCGCCTGGGCAACCTATGCCGGCCACCGCTTCGCGCGCGAGCTGGATGAAGCCGACATCGGCGACGCACTGCCCTTCCGCCGCGAGGTCACGGCGTTGGCCGCGGAATAGGGCGCCTGCGGTGCGGTCAGCGAATATCGGATTGTTCAACCATACCGCATTGCACAATTGCTTCGCTTGGTCACAATGCAGGCATGGTTCGAACCGCACTCGCCGTCCTGGTGATCGATGAAAACCGCATCCGCGCCGCGATCATCGAGGCGGGGTTGCGCGAGGCCGGCCATGAGCGGGTCACTGTCATCCATGATGTGACCGGCATTGCGCGGCGGATCGCCGAGATCGAGCCCGATGTCATCGTCATCGATCTCGAGAATCCGAACCGCGACATGCTGGAAAACATGTTCCAGCTGTCGCGCGCGGTGAAGCGGCCAATCGCCATGTTCGTTGACCGGTCGGACCAGGCCTCGATCGAGGCGGCGGTCGATGCCGGCGTTTCGGCCTATGTCGTCGACGGTCTGCGGCAAGAGCGCGTCAAGCCGATCCTCGACATGGCGGTCAGCCGCTTCAACGCCTTTTCGCGCATGGCACGCGAACTGGAAGAGGTTCGCGGCGAGCTCGAGAGCCGCAAGGTGATCGACCGTGCCAAGGGCATCCTGATGAAATCGCGCGGCCTCTCCGAAGAGGCGGCCTACACGCTGCTGCGCAAGACGGCGATGAACCAGAACCGCAAGATCGGCGACATCGCCCAAAGCCTGGTGACTGCCGCGGGGCTGCTGGGACCGGCGGAGGACGAATGAGCATGACTGCCGAGCACCAGATCACCGCCGGCTTCATGCCGCTTTTCGACAGCGCCGTGCTGGTCGCGGCCGGCGAGCTTGGCTTCGCCGCGCAAGAAGGCATCGATCTGAAGCTGCACCGCGAGACATCCTGGGCCAACATCCGCGACCGCATCGCCATCGGCCACTTCCATCTCGCGCATATGCTGGGACCGATGCCGCTCGCCTGCAATCTCGGGCTGACGCCGCTGGCCTCGGAAACCATCGTGCCGTTCTCGCTCGGCCTCGGCGGCAATTGCGTCACCATCTCCAATGCCGTTTGGGCCGGTATGGCGGCACACGGCGCCGAGGCCGACCTAGACCCGGCGCGCGCCGGTGCCGCACTTGGCGCGCTCATTCGCGAGCGCGCTGCGGCCGGTGGCGATCCGCTGCGCTTTGCCGTGGTGCATCCGCATTCCGGGCACAATTACGAATTGCGCTATTGGCTCGCCGCCTGCGGCATCGATCCGAGCCAAGAGATTGAGATCGTCATCGTACCGCCGCCCTTCATGGCCGATGCGCTGGCCGCCGGCCGTATCGACGGCTACTGCGTCGGCGAACCCTGGAACAGCGCTGCGGTGGCCGCCGGCACCGGCCACATCGTCACCGTCAAGGCGCGGATATGGCGCAACAGCCCGGAGAAGGTGATCGGCGTGCGCAAGGCTTGGGCAGACGAAAACCCCGAGGCCTTGGCGGCGCTGCTGCGCGCGCTGCATCACTCGGCGCGCTGGTGCCAGGATCCGGCCAACCATGGCGAACTGGCCGGGGTGATGGCGCAGGCCGGCTTCCTCGGCCTGCCGCCGACCGTGCAGATGCCGATCCTGACCGGCCATCTCCAACTGGGCGGCGGTGCGGAGCGGACCATCGACGACTTCTTCCTCCCCTTCGACAAGGCGGCGAACTTTCCGTGGAAGAGCCATGCGCTGTGGTTCTACACGCAGATGGTGCGCTGGGGGCACGTGGCGCACACGCCTGAAAATCTCGCCATCGCCCGCGATTGCTACCGTCCCGACCTCTACCGTTCGGCGCTGAAGCCGCTCGGCGTCGCGCTTCCCGGCGCCAATTCGAAAGTCGAGGGTGCGCTCCAAATTGCCACCGCGGTCGGCGCGACAGGCGCCGGCCTTGTGCTCGGTCCGGACGGTTTCTTCGACGGTCAGATCTTCGATCCTGACGAGATCGATGCGTACATTACCGGCCAGAAATCTGCCGAGATTTAGGCCTGATCATTTCCGCGCCATCCTTGTGCATTGCACAAAAATTGTGCGCGCGATTGCCCTAATGAACAATCTTTGGCCTTCCGGCCATAGGGTTCAGTGCGCCGGCGATCAGCGCAGGCTGCTGATTTCATTGGCCTTTTTCACCTCTCTCAAAACTGGCACGGTTCCTGCTTTGAAATAGACAGGCCCTTCGCGGGTCACGGAACAGGCGTCCAATGGCGGGCGCCACAGGCAAAGCTGCCGCTCAGGTTCATGCGCGCTCCCGGTCACCCGGACGCGAAGACCTGGCTGGCGGCTTTTTTGTTTTGATCAACACGCAATCGACGACGCGGATCTCAAGCCGCGCCCAACCGGAGACGACGATGACGAAACGGATCAGGACTGGAACGACCCTCAAAGACATGACGCGCCGCGATTTTCTGGTCAGCAGCGCGATGACGGCCGGCCTGTTCGTGGCGGCCCGCAAGCTCTTCCCTTCCGGCGCCTATGCCGCGACCGCCACTCCGGAGGTCACCGGCGCCAAGCTCGGCTTCATTGCCCTCACCGATGCGGCACCGCTGATGATCGCCAAGGAGAAGGGGCTGTTCGCCAAGTTCGGCATGCCTGACGTCGAGGTGCTCAAGCAGGCCTCCTGGGGTGCGACACGCGACAATCTGATGCTGGGCGGCGCGGCCAACGGCATCGACGGCGCCCATATCCTGACGCCGCTGCCTTACCTCATGCACACCGGCAAGGTGACGCAGAACAACCAGCCGATGCCGATGGCGATCGTGGCGCGGCTCAACTACGACTGCCAGGGCATTTCGGTCGCCCAGGAATATGCCGGCACCGGCGTCGGCCTCGACGCCTCGAAGCTGAAAGACGCGTTCGTCGCCAAGAAGGCGGCCGGCAAGGAAATCAAGGCCGCCATGACCTTCCCGGGCGGTACGCATGATCTGTGGCTGCGCTATTGGCTGGCCGCCGGCGGCATCGATCCCGACAAGGACGTCTCGACCATCGTCGTGCCGCCGCCGCAGATGGTGGCCAACATGAAGGTCGGCAATATGGACGTGTTCTGCGTCGGCGAGCCGTGGAACGAGCAACTCGTCCATCAGGGCGTGGGCTTCACCGCCGCCACGACAGGCGAATTGTGGAAGGGCCATCCCGAAAAGGCGCTCGGCCTGCGCGCCGAATTCATCGAGAAATATCCGAACGCCACCAAGGCGATCCTGATGGCCGTCATGGAAGCGCAGCAATGGTGCGAGGCCACCGAGAACAAGGACGAGATGGCCGCTATCATCGGCAAGCGGCAATGGATGAACGTGCCCGTCGCCGACATCATCGGCCGCCTCAAGGGCGACATCAACTATGGCAATGGCCGCGTCGCCAACGGCACCGATCTCTCCATGAAGTTCTGGAAGGGCGGCGTCTCCTATCCGTTCAAGAGCCATGATGCGTGGTTCCTTGCCGAGAACATCCGCTGGGGCAAGTTCGCGCCGACCACCGACATCAACGCGCTGGTCGACCAGGTCAACCGCGAGGATCTGTGGCGCGAGACGGCCAAGGATCTCGGCGTCGCGGCAGCCGACGTTCCGGCGTCGTCGTCGCGCGGCGTCGAGACCTTCTTCGACGGCAAGATTTTCGATCCGGCCAACCCGTCCGCCTATCTCGACAGCCTGAAGATCAAGGCATCGGCGTAGCCTGATCGCAAGCGGTGCATGCGCCGCTTGCGATCACTACCTGCCCCAAGGAGTTTTCCCCAGACATGTCGATCCAGACTATCGAGGACACCAAGGTGAAGGCCTTTCCCGCCAAGCCGGCGGAGGTCATCGCCTTCACTGCCAAGGCACGGCGCCGCTTCGAGCCGCTCGCCATCGCCGGCAAACTGGCGAGCGCGCTGGTGCCGCCCATCATCGTCATCGCGCTGATGATGGTCGTCTGGCAGATCGCCTGTTCGTCGCCGACATCGAGCCTGCCGCCGCCGACCCAGGTGTGGAACGAGGCCTACGACCTGATAGCGCATCCGTTCTTCGACAATGGCCCGCAGGATATAGGTCTGGCCTGGCGCGTGCTGATCTCGCTGCAGCGCGTCGCCGTCGGCTTCGGCCTGGCGGCGGTCGTCGGCGTCGCGCTCGGTGCGCTGGTCGGCCAGTCGATCTGGGCGATGCGCGGCCTCGACCCGGTGTTCCAGATCCTGCGCACGGTGCCGCCGCTGGCCTGGCTGCCGCTGTCGCTGGCGGCGTTCCGTGATTCCAGCCCGTCGGCGATCTTCGTCATCTTCATCACCTCGATCTGGCCAATCATCATCAACACCGCGGTCGGCGTGCGCAACATTCCCGAGGACTACCGCAACGTCTCGCGCATCCTGCGGCTCAACCAGTTCGAATTCTTCGTCAAGATCATGGTGCCGGCCGCCGCGCCTTACATCTTCACCGGCTTGAGGATCGGCATCGGCCTGTCCTGGCTCGCCATCGTCGCGGCTGAAATGCTGACTGGCGGCGTCGGGATCGGCTTCTTCATCTGGGATGCGTGGAACTCGTCGCGGCTGCCCGACATCATCGTCGCGCTCGCCTATATCGGCGTCACCGGCTTCTGCCTCGACCGGCTGGTCGCGGCGGTCGGCGCCTTCGTCACCCGCGGCACAACGGCAAAGTGAGGAGAGGGGCGATGACGGCCTATCTGAAGCTCGACCATATCGACAAATCCTTCACGCGTGGTGCCCAGGTCAGCGAGGTGTTGAAGGACATCAGGCTGACCATCGACAAGGGCGAATTCGTCTCCATCATCGGCCATTCCGGCTGCGGCAAGTCGACCCTGCTCAATCTGATCGCCGGGCTGACCAAGGTGTCGGCCGGCGCCGTGCTGCTCGAGGACAAGGAGGTCGACAGCCCTGGACCGGAACGCGCCGTGGTGTTCCAGAACCACTCGCTGCTGCCGTGGCTGACCGTCTACGAAAACATCAACCTGGCGGTGTCGAAGGTCTTCGGCCGTTCGAAGAGCAAAGTCGAGCGGCATGACTGGATCATGCGCAATCTCGACCTCGTGCAGATGGCGCATGCCAAGGACAAGCGCCCGGCGGAAATCTCCGGGGGCATGAAGCAGCGCGTCGGCATCGCCCGGGCGCTGGCGATGGAGCCGAAGATCCTGCTGCTCGACGAGCCGTTCGGCGCGCTCGATGCGCTGACGCGGGCCCATCTGCAGGACGCGGTGATGGACATCCATTCCAGGCTCGGCTCGACGACGATCATGATCACCCATGACGTCGACGAGGCGGTGCTGCTCTCCGACCGCATCGTCATGATGACCAACGGTCCGGCGGCGACCATCGGCGAAGTGCTTGCCGTGCCGCTGGCGCGGCCGCGCCGGCGCGTCGAACTCTCTTCCGACCGGACCTTCCTGCGCTGCCGCGAGGCGGTTCTGAAGTTCCTCTACGAACGCCACCGCTTCGTCGAAGCCGCGGAGTAGCACCATGAGCGAAAGACTTGTCATCATCGGCAATGGCATGGCCCCCGGGCGCATGCTGGAGCACCTGCTGGAACAGGCTCCGGGCCGCTACACCGTCACCATCTTCAACGCCGAGCCGCGCGTCAATTACGACCGCATCATGCTGTCGCCGGTGCTGTCGGGCGAGAAGGCCTATGAGGAGATCATCATCCATGGCGACGGCTGGTACATCGCCAACAACATCACCCTCTACAAGGGCCACAAGATCGTTGCCATCGACCGGACGGCGAAGACCGTCACCTCGGATCACGGCGTCACCGAGCCCTACGACAAGCTCGTCATCGCCACCGGCTCGGTACCGTTCATCATTCCGGTTCCGGGCCATGACCTGCCGGGCGTGCTGACCTATCGCGATCTCGACGACGTGCAGGCGATGATGCTCGCTGCCCAGTCGCGGGCCAAGGCGGTGGTCATCGGCGGCGGCCTGCTGGGTCTGGAGGCGGCGGCGGGCCTCAACGCGCAAGGCATGGACGTCACCGTGCTGCATGTCATGCCGACCTTGATGGAGCGCCAGCTCGATCCGGCCGCCGGCTATCTCTTGCAGCGTGCGGTGGAGCAGCGCGGCATCAAGGTCATCACCAAGGCCAACACACAGGCTATCACCGGCAACGGCAAGGTCGGGCAGGTGGAACTTGCTGACGGCACCATTATCCCAGCAACGCTTGTGGTGATGGCCGTCGGCATCAGGCCGAATTCGGCGCTGGCCAAACAGGCCGGCATCGCCGTTAACAGGGGCATCGTCGTCGATGCCGGCATGCGCAGCAACGATCCCGACATTTACGCGCTCGGCGAATGTGCCGAGGTCAACGGCCAGGTCTATGGCCTCGTCGCGCCGCTCTACGAGATGGCGCGCGTTGCAGCCAGCCAGCTTGCCGGCGACGAGGCTGCTGCCTTCGTCCATATGGACACGCCGACCAAGCTCAAGGTCACCGGCATCGACCTGTTCTCGCTCGGAGACTTCGCCGAGGGCGAGGACCGCCAGGAGATCGTGCTGCGCGATGCGGCGGCCGGCGTCTACAAGCGACTTGTGCTGAAGGACGACCGCATCATCGGCACCGTGCTCTATGGCGAGACGGCCGACGGCGCCTGGTTCAACGATCTCAAGAAAAAGCAGACCGACATATCCGAGATGCGCGATACGCTCATCTTCGGCCAGTCCTACCAGGGGGGTGCCCCGCTGGACCCTATGGCGGCCGTTGCAGCCTTGCCGGATGATGCGGAGATCTGCGGCTGCAACGGCGTTTGCAAGGGAAAGATCACCGGCGCGATCACGGCCAAGGGCCTGACCTCGCTCGACGACGTGCGCGCCCATACCAAGGCGTCGGCCTCCTGCGGCTCCTGCACCGGGCTGGTCGAGAAGCTGATGGTGCTGACCATCGGCGACAAATACAATCCAGCGGCGGTGCAGCCGATGTGCGGCTGCACGACGCTCGGCCATGACGAGGTCCGCCGGCTGATCATCGCCAAGCGCCTGAAGACCATTCCCGCCGTCATGCAGGAACTGGAATGGACGACCTCCTGCGGCTGCGCCAAATGCCGGCCGGCGCTCAATTACTATCTCGTCTGCGACTGGCCGGACGACTACGCCGACGACTACCAGTCGCGCTTCATCAACGAGCGCGTCCACGCCAACATCCAGAAGGATGGCACCTATTCGGTGGTGCCGCGCATGTGGGGCGGGGTGACCAATGCCGCTGAACTGCGCGCCATCGCCGACGTTGTCGACAAGTTTGAAATCCCGATGGTCAAGGTCACCGGCGGCCAGCGCATCGACATGCTCGGCATCCGCAAGGAAGACCTGCCGGCGGTGTGGGCCGATCTCGGCCAGGCCGGCTTCGTCTCCGGCCACGCCTATGCCAAGGGGTTGCGCACGGTGAAGACCTGCGTTGGCTCGGACTGGTGCCGCTTCGGCACGCAGGATTCGACGGGCCTCGGCATCCGCATCGAAAAATTCATGTGGGGCTCGTGGACGCCGGCCAAGGTCAAGATGGCGGTGTCGGGCTGTCCGCGCAACTGCGCCGAGGCGACCTGCAAGGATGTCGGCGTCATCTGCGTCGACTCCGGTTACGAGATCCATTTTGCCGGCGCGGCCGGCCTCGACATCAAGGGCACCGAAGTACTCGGGCTTGTGAAGACTGAGGACGAGGCGCTGGAGCATATCGTGGCGCTGACGCAGATGTACCGCGAGCAGGGCCGCTACCTCGAGCGCATCTACAAATGGGCCAAGCGCATCGGCATCCCCGAGATCAAGCGCCAGATCATGGACGATGGCGACAAGCGCAAGGCCTATTACGAGCGCTTCATCTTCAGCCAGAAATTCGCCCAGGTCGACCCGTGGTCGGAACGCGTTTCCGGCAAGGACAAGCACGAATTCCGGCCAATGGCTTCGGTCGGTTTTGCGCAGGCGGCGGAGTGACCATCATGAACTGGGTATCAATAGGCTCTATCTCCGACATCCCTCGCCGCGGCGCGCGCTGCGTCGCCACCCCGGAAGGCAAGATCGCCGTCTTCCGCACCGCCGATGATCAGGTCTATGCCATCGACGATCATTGCCCGCACAGAGGCGGACCGCTCAGCCAGGGCATCGTGCACGGCACGGCGGTGACCTGTCCCTTGCACAATTGGGTGATTTCGCTGGAAACGGGCAAGGCGCTCGGCGCCGACGAGGGCGCGGTGCGCACCATTCCGGTGCGGATCGAAGGCGAGCATCTGTTCATTGCGCTGGAAGCGCTGGCCAGCCGCGCGGCCTGACCCCATGGAGATCGATGAAGCGCGCGAGGTGAGGACCACCTGCCCCTATTGCGGGGTGGGCTGCGGCGTGCTGGCGAAGGTCGCCGCGGACGGGCAAGTGTCCGTGCGCGGCGACCCCGACCACCCGGCCAATTTCGGCCGGCTCTGCTCCAAGGGCTCGGCACTGGCCGAGACCATCGATCTCGACGGCAGGCTGCTTCATCCGGAGATCCACGGCCGCCGCGCCGGCTGGGACGAGGCGCTCGACCTCGTCGCCTCGACCTTCTCGCAAACCATCGCCGAGCACGGGCCCGATGCGGTCGCCTTCTATGTCTCCGGCCAGTTGCTGACCGAGGACTACTACGTCGCCAACAAGCTGATGAAGGGCTTTGTCGGCTCCGCCAACATCGACACCAATTCGCGCCTGTGCATGGCCTCTTCGGTCGCCGGCCACCGCCGCGCTTTCGGCTCCGACACCGTGCCCGGAACCTATGATGATCTGGAGCTTGCCGACCTGATCGTGCTGGTCGGCTCCAATCTCGCCTGGTGCCATCCGGTGCTCTACCAGCGCATCGCCACGGCCCGGGAAAAGCGGCCGGAGATGAAGATCGTGCTGGTCGACCCGCGTCGCACCATGACCGCTGACATTGCCGATATGCATCTGGCGATCGCGCCCGATGGCGACGTCGCTCTGTTCACCGGGCTGCTCGCCTATCTCGGCCGGCACAATGCGCTCGACCGCGCCTACATCACGACGCACACGACCGGCTTCGGGCAAGCGCTTTTCGCCGCATCGGCGCTCGACCTGGTCGGCGTCGCCGCCGCCACGGGCCTGAGCGAGGACGAGCTTGACCGGTTCTACAGCCTGTTCGCGGCGACCTCCAAGACCGTGACCGTCTACAGCCAAGGGGTGAACCAGTCGTCTTCGGGCACCGACAAGGTCAATGCCATCATCAACTGCCATTTGGCCACCGGCCGCATCGGCAAGCCAGGGGCAGGGCCGTTTTCGGTGACCGGCCAGCCCAACGCCATGGGCGGGCGCGAGGTCGGCGGCATGGCCAACATGCTGGCCGCCCATATGGAGATCGGAAACCCCGATCATCGCGACCGCGTGCAGCGCTTCTGGAACGCGCCGGCCGTTGCCGGAAAGCCCGGCCTGAAGGCAGTCGAGATGTTCAAGGCGGTTGCCGACGGGCACATCAAAGCGCTGTGGATCATGGCCACCAACCCGGTCGATTCGATGCCGGACGCCTATGCCGTCGAAGCGGCGATCAAGGCGTGCCCGTTCGTGGTGGTGTCGGACGTGCTGGCCCGGACCGATACCGTCCGCCACGCCCATGTCCGGCTGCCCGCCGCCGCCTGGGGCGAGAAGGATGGCACCGTCACCAATTCCGAACGCCGTGTGTCGCGCCAGCGCGCGTTTTTGCGCGTGCCCGGAGATGCGCTGCCTGACTGGCGGATTGTTGCCGAGGTGGGCAAACGGATGGGGTTTGGTGAGGCGTTTTCCTACGCGTCGCCGGCGGAGGTGTTTGCCGAGCATGCCGCGCTGTCGGGGTTCGAGAATGATGGTGCGCGGGATTTCGACATCGGGGTTTATGCCGGGGTTGATGCGGAGGGATATAAGGCGCTTGAGCCGTTCCAATGGCCAGCGCCGAGCCAAGGCGCCCCCCTCTGGCCTGCCGGCGATCTCCCCCTCAAGGGGGGAGATCGGCTGTCATGGCCGTCCTCGCCAATTCACAACATCGCAAAGCGAAAGCAGTCGGCGAAGCTGCCAATCTCCCCCCTTGAGGGGGAGATGGCCGGCAGGCCAGAGGGGGGCGCTCAAGCTGGAGGTTGGCCAGAAGGGGTCGGCACGACTGGGCTCCAGGCTCGCTTCTTCGCCAACGGCAACTTCTTCACACCCGACCGCAAGGCGCGCTTCATCGCCATCCGTCCCACCACGGAAATCCGCACCAGCCCCGATTATCCGCTGATCCTCAACACCGGCCGCATCCGCGACCATTGGCACACCATGACGCGGACGGGGAAAAGCCCGCGGCTTTCGCAGCACATCGCCGAGCCCTTCGTCGAAATCCACCCGGCGGATGCGCAGCGCTTCGGCATCGGTGACGCCGACATAGCGCGCGTTTCCAGCCCGCGCGGTGATGTGCTGGTGCGCGCGCTGGTGACGGCTCGCCAGCGCCAGGGCAGCCTGTTTGCGCCGATGCACTGGACCGATCAGTTCTCGGCAAAGGGCCGGCTCGACACGCTGACCGCGCCGCTGACCGATCCCATTTCCGGTCAGCCGGCGCTGAAACATGTCGCCGTCCGCATCGAGAAATTCGCGGCAAAGGCCTTTGGCTTTGCGGTGGCCCGGCAGCGGCCGGAGCCTAATACTGCGCCCTACTGGGCCGTGGCCAAGTGCAAGGGCGGCTGGCGGGTCGAGCTTGCCTTTGCCGATGACGACATCGACTGGGCGGGCTTTGCCGGGTCGCTGTTCGGTACGTCATTGGGTGCCGAAATATCAGCTTATCACGACCGCGACGCCGGCCAGCACCGCATCGCCGCCTTCGACGACGACCAACTGTCAGGCGCCTTGTTCGTCGCGCCCGGCCCGGTCGCCGTGTCGCGCGGCTGGGCGGCGGAACAATTGAGTGTCGATCATGTCGACCGGCGCGACAGGCTGGCGATCGTGGCCGGGCGGCCGGGCGGGATCGACGTCGATCGCGGCGCCATCGTCTGCTCCTGCTTCGGCGTTGGCGCCAACCAGATCGCGGAAGCGGTACGCCGCGGCTGCGGCAGCGTTGCGGCAATCGGCGCGGCCCTGAATGCCGGCACGAATTGCGGCTCCTGCCGCGCCGAGATCAGGGTCATCATCGACGCACAGAGCCTCCAAGCAGCCGAGTGATCGTCCTGACCAAAGGGGCCTGCGCGACGGTGCTGGTTGGGCTATGGTGGCTCAGGCGTGCTACGTCGCGCACGAATCATCCTCAGTCAGGGTCATCCAATGGCAAATCCTCCGCGCCGACCGACAAATCCGATGGCGGCCGCCGAGGCGGCTTTCAAGCCGGTGAAGAAGCCGGCTGCCCCGGTCCGAGAGCCCACGGCCGCTCCAGGCGTCAGAGAGCTTGTTTCGATCCGAATCGACCGCGCCGTGCTGGACCATTTCCAGGAGGATGGACCCGGCTGGCAGGACCGCATCAACGACGCCTTGCGGCGTGTGATAGAAGGCAAGCCGATCGTTACCGGGGGTGATCGTTCAGACGACGAGTAGCGGCTGTTCCAGCCGGCTCACGCTTCGAAGTGCAGGATGTAGAGCTTCCGCGTCTTCTCGTGGATCGTCCATTCGCCTTTCCAGCCTTTCGGCAGCACCAGCATTTCGCCCGGACCAACGTCCTCGCTGCGGCCATCGGGACCATGCAGCGAGACCCGGCCTGACACGATGTGGCAGGTTTCGGAATTGGTCTCGCGCGAGGCCGAGAAGCGGCCCGGCGTGCACTCCCAGACGCCGACTTCCAGTGCGCCATCCGGCGAGGTCCACAGCGTCGTCGAGGCTTCGAACTGATCGCCGCTGATCGAGGTCGGCTTGGGCTCAGGCTCGCCGAGGTCGATGGAGGCGAGGTGGGCGAAGGTCTGGAAGTCGGTCATGGCAGTCTCTCAATGTCCTGTGATGCGGTCGGCGATCGCGGCCAGTTTCGACGTGTGCTGGAGGCCGGCTTCCTCGCGCTCGTCGGCAACGCGATAGAGCTGATACATCGAATGGACGCCGAGCCAGCGCATCGGCTCGGGTTCCCATTTGCTGACCTTTCGGTTGACCCAGGGCAGGCGGGTCAGTTCGGTGTCGCGGCGCAGGATAAGGTCGCGCAGCGTGCGCCCCGAAAGGTTGGAACTCGAGACGCCGAGCCCGACATAACCGCCGGCCCAGCCGATGCCGGTTTCAAGATCGAGCCCTGCCGTCGTGCACCAGTCGCGCGGCACGCCCAGAACGCCGCACCAGGCGTGGTCGATGCGAAGCCTGGCTGTCTGCGGCAGCAGCCGGGTGAGGATCGCGTGCAGGCTTTCGATCGTCGCCTGCTGCGTCTGGCCGCGTACATCCGTTTGCGAGCCGTAACGATAGGGTACGCCGCGTCCGCCCATGGTGATGCGGCCTTCCCTGGTGCGCTGCGCATAGCAATAGGCGTGCGCGGAGTCGCCCAGAAGCTCATGGCCCTCCCAGCCGATCTCGTCCCACAGTGATTGCGGCAGCGGCTCGGTGATGATCTGCGCGCTGTTGAGCGGCAGCCAGAGCCGTTCATTGCCTGGTATGCCGGCCGTGAACCCTTCCGTGGCACGGATGATGATCGGCGCGCGCACGGTGCCGCGGTTCGTCGTGACCTTGCCCTTCTCGATGCCGGTCACGGTGGTCTGCTCGTAGATCGGCACACCGAGCCGCTCGACGGCTTCGGACAGGCCGCGCACCAGCTTGGCCGGCTGCACACGCGCGGTGCCGTGGTGGATATAACCGCCAAGCACATTTCTGATGTTGATGCGGGCCTTGGCCTCTGCCTGGCCGATCAGGCTGACACGCTCGCTCGGCACGCTCCAGCCGATCGCATCGGCATAGGCGGCGTTGATCCGTTCGAGCTGCGGCGGGTTGGTCGCCACCGTCAGATTGTCGACGCGGCGGATGTCGGCATCGATGCCTTCGGCTTCGGTCACCTTGATCACTTCGTCGACCGTGCCATGCATGGCCGTTTCCATGTCGATGACAGCGCCGCGCGTCGAGGTCTGCAGATATTTCTCGCGCGACCAGCTGAAGCCGCCGGACAGCCAGCCGCCATTGCGGCCCGACGCGCCGAAGCCGGCGAACTCCCGCTCGACGATGGCGATGCGGATCGATGGATCGGCCTTCTTCAGGTAATAAGCGGTCCACAGGCCGGTGTAGCCGGCGCCGACGATGCAGACATCGGCTTCGAGATCGCCCGGAAGCGGCGCGCGATAGGCCGGCAGGCCGATGTCGGCATACCAGAACGAGACGTTGCCGTTGACTTTGGCGTCCATGTCTAAAAATCCTGCGGGGAAAGAGCGATCAGGTCATCGTCATGTCGGCGCGGTCGTCGTCGGCAAGAAGTTTTGCATCGACGACCGACCAGCGCAGATCGACCGTGTCACCAATCGAGAACGGTGTGGCTTCCAGCGACGAGCGTACGATGGCGACCGAGCCGTCGCGCAACGTCACCTGGTATTTCGAGCCGGAGCCCAGATAGATCGCCTCGCTGACTTGACCGGTGAGGCTGTTCTGCCCGGCGGCGGGAGGCGTGTTGGTGCCAGCAAGCAAAAGCTTCTCCGGCCGCAGCAGGACCACCGGTTTGCGGCCGCTGGCGAGCTTGCCGTTGGCCACGATCTTCTGGCCGGCGATCGTCAGGCTGGTCTCGCTTCCGGACGTCTGGGCGGTGCCACGCAAACTGGTCGATTCGCCGATGAACTTGGCCACGAACAGGGTCGTCGGCTCGTCGTAGAGCTGGCGGCCGGTTCCGACCTGTTCGATGCGGCCCTGATTGAAGACGGCGATGCGGTCGGACAGGACCAGCGCCTCTTCCTGGTCGTGCGTCACATAGACGAAGGTGGTGCCGAGTTCGCGATGGATGCGCTTGATCTCCAGCTGCAGCCATTCGCGCAGTTTCTTGTCGAGCGCGCCGAGCGGTTCGTCCATCAACAGCAGCGGCGGATCGAAGACGATGGCGCGCGCCAGCGCCACGCGCTGCTGCTGGCCGCCGGAAAGTTCGGAGGGATAGCGATGCGCGAAGTCGGCCATCTTGACCATGTCCAGCGCGCGCACGACGAGACGGTCGCGCGCCTGCTTGTCCATGCCGCGCAAGGTGAGGGGATAGGCGACGTTCTTGCCGACCGTCATATGCGGAAACAGCGCGTAGTGCTGGAAGACAACGCCGATGTTGCGCTTGTGGGCCGGCAGGGCGACGATGCTTTTGCCGCCGACGGCGAGGTCGCCGGAGGTGAGGTCGGTGAAGCCCGCCACGACGTTGAGCGTCGTGGTCTTGCCCGAGCCGCTGGGGCCGAGCAGCGTCATGAACTCGCCCGGCTCGATATGCAGGCTGACATCGTCGAGTGCGGTGAAATTGCCGTAGCGCTTGGTTGCGCCCCTGATGTCGATGGCCGCGCCGCGTTTCCTCGCAGTCATCTCAACTCCTCGTCGATTTCGAGCTGATGATCAGCCCGGCGCTGATAATCAGCGTCGTGGCAATGAAGATGATGGTTCCGACGGCCGTCACCGTCGGATCGGCGTCGCGGGTGATGCTGGTGAAGATCTGCACCGGCAAGGTCTTCAGGTAGGGACTGGTGATGAACAGCGCGACGATGATCTCATCGAAGGAGGTGACGAAGGCAAACAAAAGCCCGGACAGGATGCCGGGCGCGATCAGCGGCAAGGTCACGGTGCGGAATGTGGTGAAGCGGTTGGCGCCGAGACTTGCCGCCGCCGTCTCCAGCCGCGCGTCGAAGACTTCGAGGCTTGCCGACACGGCGATGATGACGAAGGGGATCGCCAGCATCGTATGTGCGATGACGAAGCCGGTGGTGGTGCCGACGAGCTGGTAGTCGAGATAGACGGCATAGATGCCGATCGCCAACACCACGCCGGGCACGATCATCGGCGTGATCAGGATGGCGCGCAGCAGGCCGGCGCCGGAATGTTTCATGCGGCTGAGGCCGAGCGACGCCAGCGTGCCGATCAGCGTGGCGGCGACGGCGACGAGGCCCGCGACCCTCAGCGAATTGAAGAAGCTCGACAGCCAATCGGGGTTGGTGAAGAAATTCTCGTACCATTGCCAGGAGAAACCGGACGGCGGGAAAGCGAGCGACTTCTTCTCGTTGAATGACATCGGGATGATGACCAGCGTCGGCATCACCAGCCAGACGGCGACCAGCAGGCAGAACAGACCGAGCAGAAGGCGGGATGGTGCCAGTCTCATGATCTGGACGCCTGCTTGTGGCGCTGGCGCATCAGCGGGGCGGCGAGCGCCAGAAGCACGAAGGTCGCGACCAGCAGCACGACGCCCATGGCGCCGCCGCGGCCCCAGTTGAGCAGGCTGAGCACCTGGCTCTGCACCAGCGTCGACAGCATGGTGCTGCGCGGGCCGCCGAGCAGGGCAGGCGTGATGTAGAAGCCGAGCGACAGGATGAAGACGATGATGGCGCCGGCGAAAACGCCGGGAAGCGACAGCGGCAGATAGATCTGCAGGAAGGCGCGTGCCGGGCGCGCACCAAGGCTGCGCGCCGCCTGCACGAGGCGCAGATCGATGCCGCGCATGACCGAATAGAGCGGCAGGATCATGAACGGCAGCAGCACCTGCGCCATGCCGATGACGACGCCGGTCTGCGTGCGGATCAGCTTCACGCCGTCAAAGCCGAGCAGCCTGATGACCGAATTGATGATGCCGGAATCCTGCAGCAGGATGACCCAGGCCAGGGTGCGCACCACGCCGCTGACCCAGAACGGCACCAAAACGCACAGGATGAGGACCAGCCTCAGGCGCGGTCCGACCGCCGTCATGAGATAGGCATAGGGGTAGGCGGCGATGACGCAAACGATGGTGACCCAGGCTGCGATGGAAAAGGTGCGCCACAGGACGGTGACGTTCACCGGGGTGGAAAAGAACCAGACATAGTTCTGCAAGCCCCAGGATGGGTCCGAGAAGCTGCGCAGCGTGACGGTCAGCAAGGGATAGCCCATCGCGGCGATGAGCAAAGCCAAGGCGGGCATCGCCAGCAGCGAAGGATAGGCAGCAAGGCGCGGGCGCCGCTGCGGCGCCCGCACGGCACCTGGCGGCCGAGGATGATCACCCCCGGCCGTCGGCGTATGCGATGTCTGGCTCACGCCGTCACCTTAGCGGTAGCCGGCTCAGTTGCCGGCCATCAGCGCTGTCCACTTGTCGGACGCGGCGGCGAAGTTGGCGACCCAGAACTTGATGTTCTGCTGATAGCCGAGCTTGGCGTGGTCCGGCGTGTTGGTCAGAAAGGCGGCGACGGATGCGTCGACCTTCGGCTGTGCCTCGTTGTTGATCGGCGAGTAGGAGGTCTGCTCGGTCAGGATCTCCTGCGACTTCTTGCCGAGATAGGCGTTGATCAGCGCGTAGGAAGCGTCGGTATCCTTGGCGCCGACCGGGATGGTCAGCTGGTCCATGACGACCAGCCAGTCCTTCCACACCGGCGTGTAGGCAGCGCCGTTCTTGACCGCCGTCATGGCGCGGCCGGTCCACATGATGATCATGTCGGCCTCGCCGGATTCGGCGAGCTGCTGGGATTCGGCGCCGGTCTTCCAGAAGATGGTGTCGGGACCGATCGCCTTGATCTTGGCGATGCCCTTGTCGATGTCGGCCGGCGTCATGGCGTCGACCTTGCCGCCGTCTGCCAGGATGGCCTGTTCGATCAGACCGCCGAGCGGGCTGCCGCTGCCGTCGATGGCGCGGGTGCCGGGAAATTTCGCGGTGTCGAAGAAGTCCTTCCAGTCCTTCGGCGGATTGTCCTTGTACGTGTCGTTCTTGTACATCAGGACCATGCCGTAGTTCATCGCCGGCACGCTGCACTCGCCGACCTGTCCGGGCGGGATGTGCGAGATGTCGAGCTTGGTCAAATCCAGCTTCTGGAACAGTTTTCCGCAATGCACGAAGGGCGGAAAATCGTCCGTATCGACGACATCCCAGGTCACATTGCCTGATTCGACCTGCGCCTGGAGCTTGGCGATTTCGGTCGGCCCGTCGTTCAAAAGCTTGACGCCGCTCTTGTCGACGAATTCCTTGAGGGCGGCGACCTGGCCGTCCTGGTAGATGCCGCCATAGGAGACGAAGGTCAGCGTCTTTCCCTTCAGCGAGCCGTCCACCACGGTCCCGGCCGGCGGTGCGTTCTGCGCGTGAGCGGCGGCCGCGAGCAAGGCCAGTGCGCCGACGAACCCGGCCAATCTTGATCTGCTTCCCATTTTCTAACCCTCCGATGGCTCGCTGTTTGATTTTGGTAGGCCGGGCGCGAGCGTTTTCCGGGCTACATATTGGTCGAGGTCGACGGCGCCGCTGGTCGGCGGCGCAATGATCCACAGCACTTCGGCCACCGTATCGCCGACATTGATCGTCCGGTGGGGCGTCGAGGTCGAATATTCGATGCTATCGCCCTCTTCGAGGGTGAAGCTCTCCTCGCCGAGCGTCAGTTGCACGCGTCCGCGCAGCACGAGGAACATCTCGCTCGCGTTGCCGTGCGTGTAGGGCACGTCGCCGGTCGAGCCGCCGACGGCGAACTCGCCGCAATAGACTTCCATCTCGCGGATCGGCCGGCGCGACAGCAGCGTCTTGCGGTAGCCTTCGCTGGTCGGCAGCGCCGGCCGCTCGCTGCGTGTCAGCACCGCGTGCGGCGACACTTCGCATTCGTCGAAAAGATCGGCGAGGCTGATGCCGAGTGCATTGGCAATCAGCATCAGCGTGCTGGTGTTGGCGCCGGAAAGGCCGCGCTCGAGCTGGCTCAGGAAACTGGCGGTGGTGCCGATCATGTCGCCGAGCTGGCGCAGCGTCAGGCGCCGCGTCGTGCGATAGGCCTTGATCCGATCGCCCAATACCGTCGAGCGGCGCGCTTCGGCGCTGGTCGCGGCATTGTCGTTGAGTGCGTGATCCGCAGCGATTTTCATGGCGATCTCAGGGTTCACTTAACATGCTATTAAGTGGGGCGTCCTGGCAAGCGGATTCGCCTGGTCACCTGAAAATCATCGATGGACCTGCAGAGGGCATGATCGGCCGACCGGCAACCCGGTTCAGCTCGATCACTGGATCATGAAGCGCGAACTGAATGGCAGGCTTGCCGCGCCGACGGCCTTCGGGCTGATGGTGACGCGCGCCGGCAGCGCTTCGATGCCGGGGAATTCCCGGCCGATGTCGTCGCACAAGGCCTCGGCAATCTTTTGCGGCGCATAGCTGGACAGGACGACCGTCCTGAACTCGACAAACTGGGTCAGCGCGGAGATCGACGCTTTCAAGCGGTCGGAACACTCGCCCAGCCATGCGCTGTAGGCCTCGCCCAGATCGGGCCACTCAGGGCTGCTGCTCCAGATGATTTCGGACGGGCGCCCGCGCATGGCCAGTTCGCTCTCCAGGCGCATCAGGCCGTGATCGAAGCTGGCGCTGGAGTTTCCCTTGTAGATCTGGTGGTTGAGGATGAGCCTGCTCTGCAGCCGTGCTCCGAGATAGAAGAACAGATAATCGTTGAGCGGCTTTGCGACGCCGAACATGCTCTCGCCGCCGGCCGCAGCGGTGATGTCGTTCTGCACGAAAACCGGCAGCTTGATCTGTGCCTCGATCTCGGCCTGCAAGGCCTTGAGCGAGGTGCTCGATCCGTTGCGGGTTGCAGCCATCGTGTCGACATCGTCGGGAACCGCCAGGCCGATGCCGGCAACCCGGCTGCGCGCCTCGACCGGCAGGCTGGTCATGGCTTGCCCGATCGCGCCGAACAGATCGCTGCTTTGCGGAAACGGATTGGCTTCATCCGCCGGCAACTGCGTGTGGAAGCGCACCGTGCCGATGAAGTCGATGAGCGCGATGTCGATCCTGCGCCGGCTGAAGCCGACGCCAACCGCATAGGCGCCCTCCGGGTTGAGTGAAAGCGGGATCGTCGGCGGCCCGACGCGGCCGCGCTGCGCCTCGCCCTGCGAGACCAGGCCTTCCTGCTCGAGCGAGCGAACGATGACCGAAGCCGTCTGCGCCGACAGGCCGGTCTTCTCGCCGATTTCCATCCGCGAAATGCCTTCGTTCTGAAGCAGCAGGGATAGCACTAGCCGCTCGTTGTAGCTGCGGACGCTCAATGCATTCAGCCCGCTCGCACGATCGGCGATGCGCAAGGGATTGGGTGGTGCGAATCTCATGTCAGGCAAAGGTCGCCCCGTCGGTAAGAGCGCGTTGCCTGGCGGCGGTATGGTTGCTCATGTCGAGCGGCTCCAGCCGATGGCATCGACCGCGCGGGCGAGCGCGGTGCCCAGCAATCTGTGCGCCTCGGCATCGATGTGAAAGCCGTCCGCCTCGCTGCACGACACCACCGAGCCGGCATCGAAAAAGTGCAGTTCGAGCGAGTCCGCCAGAACCTCGAACTCGAGCGCGAGCAGGCGCGATTTCTCCGGCGCACCGGCGAAGATGGACTTCCATTCCTTGACGTCGTCCTGCATCGGCGGCGGCGCCACGATCATGATTTCGGGCGTGGTGCCGCCCGGACCGGGCGCCAGCTCCTTGATGTCATAGACGAGGCAGCCGATCCCCATCGCCACTTCCGACGGCGGCTTGTTGAAGCGGATCTTCAGATCGTTGGTGCCGAGCATGATGATGACGAGGTCGAGCGTCGCATGGCTCTGCAGGCAAGGACGAAGATAGGTTCGGCCGTTCTTGTGGGCGCCCTCGATCGGGTCGTCATGGACAGTGGTTCGGCCGCTCAATCCTTCCTCGATGACATACCAGTCAGGGCCCAGCTGAGAACGCAATATGCCCGGCCAGCGTTCACCCGGACCATAGCGCTCGAGCGGCCCCCTGCCGGGGATCTGGCCGTGCGTGTTGGAGTCGCCGTAGCACAAGACTGATCGCATGTTTTTTCCCGCCGGGACTGACAGCGCGCCGATGCCGGCGAGCGCCAATCATGATGGATAGAGGAGTGGTGAAAGGCAAGCAAGGGAATAGTCATTCAACATGACTAACTATTGACAGGGCGTATTCGCTGTGCTTCTAAAGTGGCCGGAGGAGTTCTCGACCGTCATCATCGTCCAGCAGAAGTTGGGCTTCGACACGCATGTGTTCGGGGGCGGGAGAATTGCGCGCATCGGTCGGTTTGTGACGGGGGCATGCATTGGGAGAGCGTCTCGTGGCCATACGAATTTGTAGGCCGGAGCAACCACAAGGAGGAGTGTTCAATGTTAGGATTGCTGAAAACCGTCGGCCTGGGGATGCTCGTTGCGTCCACGCTTGCCGTGACGTCCCTGGCGCATGCGCAAGACGTCAAGCTGATGGACGGCGTGGCGCCGCGCCCCGACGACACGCGCATGACCGCCGCCGGTGCGTTCAAGAAGGACCCGCCCTGGGTCATCGGCATGAGCGACTTCGGTGTCAACGCCAACACCTGGACGGTGCAGGTGGCGCATGAGGCGGAGAACGCCGCGGCCAAGGACAAGCGTATCTCGAAATTCATCCTGCTCGATGCCGGCTTCGACCAGAAGAAGCAGGTGGCCGATATCGAGGACCTGATCGCACAGCATGTCGACGCCATCATCGTTCAACCGGTGACCAGCACGTCGGCCAATGCCAGCATCGCCAAGGCGGTCGCCGCCGGCATCCCGGTCATCCTTCACACCGGGCGTATCGATTCCGACGCCTACACCACCGAAATCCAGGGCGGCGCCGAGCACTTCGGCAAGGTGATGGGCGACTGGCTGGTGAAGACCGTCGGCGACAACGGCAAGATCTGGGTCCTGCGTGGCCTGGCCGGCCATCCGGAAGACACCAACCGCTACAACGGCCTCCTGGAATCGCTCAAGGGCACGCATGTGCAGATCATTGCCGAGGAGCATGGCGACTGGCAGTACGACAAGGCCAAGAAGCTGTGCGAGACGCTCTATCTGAACAATCCGCAGGTCGACGGCATCTGGTCGTCCGGTGCCGACATGACGCGCGCCTGCGTCGATGTCTTCAAGCAGTTCGGCACACCCATTCCGCCGATTTCGGGCGAGGGCAACAATGGCTATTTCGGCCAGTGGATTACGGATGGGTTCAAGTCGATCTCTCCGGAATACAGTCCCGCCCAGGGCGCTGCCGGCGTGCGCGCCGCCGTTGCCCTTCTGGAAGGCAAGCAGCTCTACAAGCGCTATGTCTACAATCCCGACGGATGGGACCAGGACAAGGCCAAGAAATACTATCGCGACGACCTGACCGCCAATGTCTGGTGGCCAAGCGAACTGCCGGAAGACAAGCTCAAGGAATACTACGGCAAGAAGTGACGGCGCCGTGGCTGGCGAGGAGTGGACAAACATTCCCCGCAGGCCGTTCCATGTGTTGAATCCGGTTCGTTCGAGGGTTTCGTGACCAATCTTGTCGAGATGTCCCACATTTCGAAGGCATTCGGAGGGAGCAAGGCGCTCCACTCCGTTTCCCTCGACCTCAAGGCGGGCAGCGTCCATGCCCTGATGGGCGAGAACGGTGCCGGCAAATCGACGTTGATGAAGATTCTGGCGGGCGTGCATCAGCCCGATTCCGGCAAGATCTTCATGAGCGGCGAGAAGCTCGATCTGAAGTCGCCGCGCGCCGCGCTCGATGCCGGCATTTCGACCGTTTTCCAGGAGCATTCGCTGCTGCCCAATCTGTCGATCGCCGAGAACATGTTCCTCGGCCGGGAGCCGACGACCCGGTTTGGCTCGATCGACTATCCCGCGATGAAAAGCCAGACCGCCAGGGCGCTTGGCGAACTCGGCCTCACGCTCGACCCGTCGCAACTCGTTTCCAACCTGACGATCGCCGAGCGGCAATTCGTCGAGATCGCGCATTGCATCCAGGCCGACGCCAGCGTGCTCATCCTCGATGAGCCGACGGCGGCGCTCAACGCGGCCGATGTCGATGTGCTCAACCGCAACATCCGCCGGCTGCGCGACAAGGGAAAAGCCATCGTCTACATCTCGCATCGCATGGAGGAGATCTTCGAGTTGTGCGACACGGTGACGGTGCTGAAGGATGGCGCACTGGTCGGCACAAGGACGGTGTCCGAGATCACCACCGACGAACTCATCGCCATGATGGTCGGACGCGAACTCCAGGACCTTTTTCCCGATCGTACGGGCGATGTAGGCGATGAGATACTGCGCGTCGAAAACCTCAAGATCACCGAGACATCGCAGCCGCTGTCGCTGACTTTGCACAAGGGCGAGATCGTCGCCCTGGCCGGGCTGGAAGGGCAGGGCCAGCAGCGCTTCCTGCGATCGCTGATTGGCCGCTACCATCCCTTCGCCGGGACGATTTCCATCAACGGCAAGGCGCTGAAGATGCCGCTCCCGGCGTCGGCGGGCGTTCGGTATTTGCAGCAGCTGAAGGTCGGCTTCGTTCCCGAGGACCGCAAGGAAGAGGGGCTCTTCCTCGCTTTGCCGATCGCCCACAACATCGCCATCGGATTGCATTCGAGGCGCCCTGAACTTGCGCCGGCGCGGCCATATCGAAACGTCATCGCCCGCATGATGGAGGTCATGAACATAAAGGCGGCGGGCCTGTCGGCTGCGGTCGGTTCGCTGTCGGGCGGCAACCAGCAAAAGGTTCTGCTCGGCCGCTACCTTGCCGCCGATCTCGATCTTCTGCTGGTCGAAGAGCCGACGCGCGGCGTCGACATCGGCGCCAAGTCCGAGATCTACCATCTTCTGCGGGACTTCACCGCGAAGGGCGGCGCGGTGCTGGTGCTCTCGCGCGAGACGATCGAGCTGATCGGGCTCTGCGACCGCATCTACGTCGTCCATCACGACACGATCGTGGCCGAAATGCCGGCAGCGCAGGCGAGCGAACACAAGATTCTCGACGCGGCCCTCATGGGCGGCTCCACGCGCCAGCATTAGGGGCCTGCCATGGTTCGTTCGGTTTTCAACATCCTGAATGGCTGGAACACGCGGCAGGGCCTGTGGGGCCTGCCGCTGCTGGTCGCGTTGCTCATTTCGCTGTGGCTGACTGTCGAGACGACGCAGTTCGCCACGGCCGAAAACCTCTTCAACCTGGTTGCCCAGGCGATGCCGCTGATCATCGCGGCGATCGGACAGCTCGTCGTCGTGCTCATCGGCGGGCTCGACCTGTCGGTCGGCTCGGTCATCAGCTTCACCACCGCGGTGCTGGCGCTCGACCAGCCAGCGATTGTGTTGATCCCGGCGGTCTTCGTGCTGGCGGCAGTCATCGGGCTGATCAACGGTCTGGCGATCACCCGTTTCAACGTCCATCCGATCATCGCGACGCTGTCGACGCAGTACATCGTGCTCGGCATCACGCGCATCCTGCGGCCCGTCTCCGGCGGCACGGTGCCGGAGATCGTCATCGATGCCGTCTCGGGCAGTTTCCTCGGCATTCCCTATCCGGTTTTCTGGGGCATCGTCGTGATCCTGGCAGCGTGGAAACTGCTCTACGGATCCCGGTATGGGCTGCATCTGTTTGCGATCGGCGGCGGCATCGCGTCCGGCGCCGAGAGTGCTGCCCGCAATTTCGGCGTCTCCGACCGCCGCAACATCATCCTCGCCTATGTGATCTGTTCCTGTTTCGCAGCCGTTGCCGGTGTCTTCCTCGCCGGGCGCATCGTGTCGGGCGATCCGAATGTCGGGCTGCTTTTCGAACTCGATACCGTCACCGCCGTGGCGCTTGGAGGCACCCAGCTTTCCGGTGGCATAGGCAGCCTGCACGGCACCGTGATCGGCGCACTGGTCATGGCGCTGCTGGCCAATGGCATGAACCTCGCCAACGTCTCGCCGTTCGTCCAGACCGCGATCAAGGGCGGCATCCTGCTGGCGGTGGTCGGGCTGCAATCCCGCAAGAAGATGGGGCTCTGAAAGATGGCTGCCGTTCTCGCAAATCCGATCGCCCGGCGCCTGCTGCGCATACCGCCGTCCTATTTTGTCTTCCTCGTGCTGCTGGCCACGCTGTGGATCGCACGGCCGAACATGCTCAACCTCAACATCATGGGTATCTTCGTCAGGCAGATCGTCCCGCTCGGCATCCTGGTTCTGGGGCAGCTCGTCGTCATGCGGGTGAAGTCGATCGACCTTTCCGGCGGCGGCATCATCCTGCTCATCAACTATTTCATTTCGTCGGGCACTTTCCCCGGCGCGTCGATGCCTTTCTTCGTCGTGCTGGCGCTCGCCACCGGCCTCGCCATCGGCCTGTTCAACGGCTTCATGATAGGGAGCCGGCGGGTGTCGGCGGTCATCGTCACGCTGGCGGTCAGCATCATCCTGGTCGGGCTGGTGCAGTTCCTGTCGAGCGGCAATCCGCCCGGCGATGTGCCGAAGCTGTTCAACGACCTCTACAACACGAAATTCCTGTCGGTTCCGACGCCGGTGCTGTTCTGGGTCCTGCTGACCGCTTTGGTGTGGCTGCTGCTGTCGCGGACCGTCTTTGGCCGCTACGTCGCCTCGGTCGGGGAGAATGCCGAAGCCGCGCATTTTTCCGGCGTGCCGGTCCAGCGCACGGTGATCCTTGCGCACACGCTCGCCGGCCTGATCGCGGCGATCGCGGCCCTGGTGCAGACCGGTTCGATCGCCGTCGGCAGCGTCCGTGTCGGCCTCGACCTGCCGATCCTGGCGGTCGCGGCAACGATCCTCGGCGGCGTCGTCTTCGGTCGCGGCGACGGTGGCGTCTGGGGACCTTTCTTCGGGGCGTTGTGCTTTGCGCTGCTGTTCGTGGTGATGACCGTGCTCGGCATCGACGAGCCTGGCAAGCTTATCGCGCAGGGCGTCATCATCCTGGGTGCCGCGATCTTCTACGGAGTGCGGGTGCGAAACCCCTGACCTGAGACGGCGAAAAGCAAGCCGACCGGCGTTCGCCGGGACTGACAAATCAACGCGTTCAGACAATTGCAAACAGATGGAGAAACATGGATGTCACCGCCAAAAAACATCATGTGCTACGGCGACTCGCTGACCTGGGGCTGGGTTCCGGTCAAGGAGGGGTCGCCGACCTACCGCTACCCCTATGACCAGCGCTGGACCGGTGTGATGGCGGCGGCGCTGGGAGGGGGCTACCACATCATCGAGGAAGGCCTGAGCGCGCGCACGACATGTCTCGACGACCCCAACGATCCGCGCCTGAACGGCGCCAATTACCTGCCCTCGGCCATCGCCAGCCATCTGCCGCTGGACCTGGTCATCGTCATGCTCGGCACCAACGACACCAAGTCCTATTTCCGCCGGACGCCTTATGAGATCGCCAATGGAATGGCGAAACTGGTCGGGCAGATCCTGACCAGTGCCGGCGGCATCGGCACCCCTTATCCGGCCCCCAAGGCGCTGGTCATTGCGCCGCCGCCGCTGACCCCGATGCCCGATCCATGGTTCGAGGGCATGTTCGGCGGCGGGCACGAAAAATCCAGGGACCTGGCCAGGCAGTACAAGGCGATGGCGGATTTCATGAAGATCGATTTCCTCAATGCCGGCGATTACCTCACCACGGACGGTGTCGACGGAATTCATTTCACCGCCGCAAACAACGCCGATCTGGGACGCGCCGTCGCCGACAAGGTCAAGTCGATCCTCGAGCCGGGCCAGGTCAGCACCGCCGCTTGAAGCCGCCACGCCCGTCGGCTTGCGGCACACAGGCCCACGGCGCAGGTGTGTCGCAGGTTCCTCCGGCGATGCACATCGATGCGGGGCCGAACGATGCGTTTGGCCCCGCGTTGATATGGCGCCCGGCACCGGCAGATGTGCGTCGATCTAGGGGCTTGGCCTCGGAACATCATCGGCCGATGCTTTGGTTTGACGATCGAAGACGACCGCCAGGCCGTTCTTGACGGCAAGTGAGGCGACCATGTCGTCGAGCTCGCGATCGGGAATGGCGGGTTTGAGGACCTGCCGGATGGCCCGATAGGCCTGCTCGGTCGACACATAGTCATAGCGCTTTTTACGCGCTTCCACATATTGCTCGATGAGAATGCCCAATCGGCGGGCGGCTATGTCATCTGGCTGCTGCAAGGGAGCCTCCTCAAGCGTCGATCGTTTGCAGACCCCTCGGATGTAAAAACCCACGCTGCGAAAGTTAAGGCCTGCGGCTGGTCCGAAGCCAAATAAATACGCTGTGGTCATCGACGATCCGCACGGCAGCCAAGCCAAGCGTCGGTCCAGGCCTTGGGCGAAATAGGGCGGCAGCGATCGGCTCCCAAGCGCGGAGAGATCCGCCCAGACGTGCATTCACAACAGCGCCGACAGAGCGGCCATGAAGTGGTCGTTTTCCGAAGTCGAGCCGATGCTGACACGCACATAGGTGTCAAAGCCCTGCTGCTTCCACGGTTTGACGATGACCCCTTGCCGCAGCAGGCCTTCGACGAAGACGGAGGCATCCTGCCGGCAGTTGAAGAACAGGAAATTGCCTCTGGAGGCGGCGACGTCGAGGCCCTTGCTTGCCAGGAAAGTCTCGACGCGTTTTCTCTCCGCCCTGGCCAGAGCTACGACCCTGGCGAGGTGTTCTTCATCGGCCAGCGCCGCGAATGCTGCGGCCTGGGCCATGCCGTTGGCGTTGAAAGGCGTGCGGACGCGGTCCAGCAGCGCGCGCAGCTCCGGGTCGCCGACGATGCCGAAGCCGATCCGCAATCCGGCCAGGCCGAACGCCTTGGAAAAGGTCCGAAGCACGATCCAGGGCCGGTCGAGCTTTCCCAGGTAGGGCAGGGATGACGCATAGTCGTCGCCCTTGGCATATTCGGCATAGGCTTCGTCGATGACGATCAGCGTCTCGTCGCTCGTCGCATCCAGAACCCTCGACAGATCGCCGCCGGAGAGCCAGCTGCCGACCGGGTTCATCGGGTTCGAGAACAGCAGCATGCGCGGCCGTTCGCGCACCGCCTCGACCAGCGCATCGACATTGATGGTCAGATCGTCGTTGACGACAACGCGCTTGACGGTAGCGCCCATCAACGTCGTGTAGTCCTCATGCAGCGGAAATGACGGATAGAGCGTGACGGCGGCGTCGCCCGGCCGCAACACCGCGCGGCTGATGACGGAGAGAAGATCTTCGGAACCGTTGCCGAGGATAATCTGGTCCTCGGCGACGGCATATTTGTCGCCGATCGCCTGGCGCAGCTTGCGCCCGGCAGGGTCCGGATAGAGGCGGAACATCTCGGAGCCGGCATGCACCGTCGCGGCGAGGGTCGGGCTGGGCCCGAGCGGGTTTTCGTTCGAGCCCAGTTTGGCGATTCTGGCCGGTGCGTATCGTTTCCGCACCTCGTCAATGGTCAGTCCGGAATTGTAGGGCGACAGGCGGTTGACTTCGGTGCGGACCATATCCGAGGCTTTCGACACGGGCTGGCTCCTCTGCGGTGGATTTCGTCATCCGTACCGCAGCTGAAATGCTTTGTATATGCTTGTATATGTAAGCTGACCTGATAGTCTCTACGCCGAAGCGGAAACCGACACCGACCAGGAGGATCACATGCGCAACGCTTCTCTCTTCGATCTCTCCGGCAGGAAGGCGCTTGTCACCGGCGCCAGCCGTGGCATCGGGCGCAGCATCGCCGAAGCGCTGAGTGCTGCCGGCGCCGAGGTCGCGGTCACGGCGCGCAGCCTGGCCGCGCTGGAGCACACGACGGTCGCCATCCGCGCGGCCGGTGGGGTGGCGCATGCCGTCGCTCTCGACGTCACCGATGTCGGCCGCTGCCGCGCAGCCACCAACGAGGCTGCCAGCCTGCTTGGTGGTCTCGACATTCTCGTCAACAATGCCGGGATGGAGGAGGTGCGGCCCTCGCTCGATGTCGACGAGGCGCTGTGGGACAGGATCGTCGACACGAATCTGAAGGGAGCGTTCTTCTGCGCCCAGGCCGCCGCGCGGCAGATGCGCGACGCCGGCCGTCCCGGCACCATCATCAACCTGTGCTCGCTGACATCGGAAGTCGGAATCCCAACCGCGGTGCCGTATGGCTCGTCGAAGTCCGGCCTGCTCGGCATGACGCGGGCGCTTGCGGCCGAGTGGGCGGAGCTTGGCATAAGGGTCAACGCCATCGCGCCGGGCTATTTCAGGACGGCGATGACGGACGTTTTTTACAACAACGAGGCATGGCAGCACTCCATGCTGGCCAAGATCCCGCAGCGGCGTTTCGGTGATCTCTCCGACCTGCATGGCATCGCCGTGTTCCTCGCTTCGGATGCGGCGGCCTACATAACCGGCCAGTCCATTCCGGTCGATGGCGGCTTTCTCGCCTCGATCTGATGAGGCAGGTTTGTCTCGGTAGTTTCGACGGGAAGGATGACGGAAAAATCGCTGGCGACCGTCACATAGACATGTATATACTTTTGCCCGAGTGAAGCCTCTCGACGGCTTTGATCCTTGTCCGGGGTCGACCTGTCGGCCCGCAGCATATGGCCGGCCTGCGCCAGCCGTCATTGCGTTCCAAGAGTTCCAGGAGAACGAGCAGCCATGTCCGACATCAGCTTCCACGATTTGTCATCCATCGATGCCGACCAGCGCGCCAGTCTGCTGAAGCGCGCCGAGGCCGATCTGACGGTCTTCGTCGAGAAGGTCCGGCCGATCATCCAGGCCGTCAAGGACGAAGGCGACGCCGCCTTGATCCGCTTCGCCAGGGAACTCGACAAGGCCAATGTCGCCGAGGGCGAGCTGCAGGTGTCGGAAGCCGAGTTCGACGCGGCGTTCGACAAGGTGGAAAAGGACGTCGTCGAGAGCATCCAGTTCGGCATCGACAACATCAGGCATTTCCATGAGGAGCAGAAGCCGGAAACGATGTGGCTCAAGGAAGTCCGGCCGGGCGCCTATGCCGGCGACCGGTACACGCCGATCGCTTCCGTTGCGCTCTACGTGCCGCGCGGCAAGGGCGCCTTTCCGTCGGTGACGATGATGACGTCGGTGCCGGCGGTGATTGCCGGCGTGCCGCAAATCGCCATCGTGACGCCGCCGACATCGGATGGTTCGGTGGATGCGGCAACGCTCGTCGCCGCACGCCTCGCCGGCGTCGGAACCGTCTACAAATGCGGCGGCGCTCAGGCAGTTGCCGCCGTCGCCTACGGCACGGAGACGGTGAAGCCCGCGCTCAAGATCGTCGGCCCCGGCAGCCCCTGGGTGGTGGCGGCCAAGAGCGTGCTGTCTTCGGTCATCAACACAGGCCTTCCGGCCGGGCCGTCCGAAGCGATCATCTTTGCCGATGACAGCGTCGACGGCGGGCTTGCTGCGCTCGACCTGTTGATCGAAGCCGAACACGGGCCGGATTCTTCGGCCTATCTGGTGACGCACAGCCGCAAGATCGCCGAAGCCGCATTGGCTGCAATACCGGAGCACTGGTCGCGGATGACCGAGCAGCGTGTCGAGTTTTCACGCGCGGTGCTGACCGGCAAGCGCGGTGGCATCGTGCTGACCGCGTCGCTGGAAGACAGCTACCGCTTCATCAACGACTATGCGCCCGAACATCTCGAGATCCTGTCGAAGGAGCCGTTCGCGCATCTCGGGCGCATCACCGAGGCGGCTGAAATCCTGATGGGGCCGCACACGCCGGTGACGCTGGCCAATTTCGTGCTTGGACCCAATGCGGTGCTGCCGACCAGCCGTTGGGCGCGGACCTACGGGCCGCTTTCGGTGACGGATTTCGTCAAGCGCTCGTCGGTCGGCTATGTCACCTCGGTGGCCTATCCGGAACTCGCTCTGCACGCCCGCAGGCTCGCCCGCTACGAGGGCTTCAGCTCGCATGAGAACGCGGTCTCGGAGATCCGCGACCGCTATCTTGCCGGCTAAGCGGAACCGATCGCGATGAAGGCGGCACGACTTTACGGGCCCGGCGATCTGCGCGTCGAAGACATCGCGACGCCGGGCGCGCCGGATGCAGGCTGGGTGAAGCTGAGGGTCGATGCCGCCGGCATCTGCGGTTCGGACCTGCACAATTTCCGCACGGGACAGTGGATAAGCCGGTCGCCTTCGACGGCCGGCCATGAACTCACCGGCACGGTGACCGCCATCGGCGCGGGCGTCGACGCCTTCGCTATCGGTGACAGGGTTGTCGCCGATTCCCGCTTCTGGTGCGGAGACTGCGCGCAATGCCAAGCCGGCAGGCGTCATCTCTGCGCGTCACTGGGCTTCGTCGGAGAGGTCTGCGACGGCGGTTTTGCCGAACAGGCGGTGCTGCCTGCACGGCTTTTGCATATCATCGGTGCCGGGCTCGACGAGCGGGTCGCGGCAATGGCCGAGCCGCTGGCGGTGGCGCTGCACGCGGTGCGGCGCCTGCCGAAAACGACAGGCTCCGTGCTGGTCGTCGGTTGCGGGCCGATCGGCGGTCTTGCCGCCCTGCTGTTGTCGCGGACCTTCGCCGGCACCGTGCTGATCGCCGACCGCAACCAGAGCCGCTGTGCCCGGGTGGCGCGGGTGACGGGTGCCCGGATCGTCGATCTGAGCCGGGACGCCGTTGCCGCCGCAACTGCCAATGCCCCGCTGCTCGCGGCCATCGAGGCGACCGGCAGCGTCGCGGCGCTCAATCAGCTGCTCGGCGTTCTCGATCCCGGCGGTACGATCGCCATGGTCGGCATCTTCCACGGCCGCCTCGACATTGATCCCAATACGCTGGTCGAACGCGAAATCGGGTTGCTGGGATGCCATGCCTTTGCCGACGAACTGCCCGAGGCCGTGCGGATGCTGGGTGAATTGAGCGAACCGCTGCTGGCGCTGATCGACCAGGAGATCGGCCTGGATGACATTCCGGCTGCCTATGAGCGGCTGTTGGCGGGGCGCAGCGACGGCTTGAAAACAATTATCCGCATGCGGCAACCTGTCGAGTCGTGATTTCCGATGAATCGCCGGAAAGGACTTTTGAAATGATCACTTTGCCCGACACCGCCAGCCCTCTTTACGAGAAGGTGAAGGACTACATCCTGGCAAACATCGGAACGGGCCGGTGGGGCAAAGATCGCAAGCTGCCGTCCGAGAATGAGTTGGTCGCTTCACTCGGCGTCTCGCGGATGACGGTTCACCGGGCGCTCAGAGAATTGACCTCGGCCGGGTTTCTGATCCGCCTGCAAGGTGTGGGAACCTTCATCGCGCCACCGCGGCCACAGTCGACGCTGATCGAGATCAACAACATCGCAGCCGAGATCGTCGAGCGCGGCAACAGACATCGTTCCGAAGTCCTCGTCCTCGAAACCATCATGCCGACAAAAGAGCTGGCGCTGTCGTTCGAATTTCCAAAGCGCGTCTCGATCTATCATTCCGTCGTCGTCAATTTCGAGAACGATCTGCCGGTGCAACTCGAAGAGCGCTTCGTCAATCCGAGCCTTATCCCCGACTATGACAAGCAGGATTTTTCGAAGACGGCGACCTATGACTACCTCATGCAGAAAACCCCGGTGACCGAGGTCGAGCATATCATTTCCGCCATCCCGGCGGATGCCGAGACGGCGCGGCATCTGGGCATCGATGTCGGCGCCTGCTGCCTTTTCCTGCACCGCCGGACATGGACGGGCGCGGTGGTGGCGACGATCAGCAAGCTGACTTATGCCGGCAGCCGCTACTCGCTCGGCAGCCGCTATTCCCCTTCAAAAAGCAGCTGACGGAAGCAGGTCGAATGCAAGAGCGACAGATGACGCCGGCGCCGAGCCGCACGGCGCGGATCCGGGCACTCGCGCAGCATGATGTTGCCGAAGCACAAAGCGCGCTGGCGGCATTGCTGGGCGACCTGTTCGCGATGCGTCCCCGCAATGTCCGCATCAACTTCGATAAATACAGCCTCAATTCGTTGAACGGCTTCTTCGAGGACGACGGCAAGGCCTACTTCTTCAAGTTCCATCAGGAGGAGCGGGAAGAGGCGATGACGGGCGAGTATTACCGCGCCGAGATTCTGTCGCGCGCCGGCCTGCCGGTTGATCAACCCGTGCATATGTCGGTCCAACCGGGCGAGCAGATCCTTGTCTATCGCCGGCGCACGGATCCGAGGTTTTCGGATGTGCTGTTCGCGCTGGATGCGCAGGACGACGCCGGCAAACGGCGAGAAGCCGTTCTTGCCGAGCGCGACCTGTCGGCCAGGCTGCTCAAGGTCTATCTCGAAACGCTGCATCCGGTAACCGTCGAGGACGTGGCGGCGGAACCGATCCACAGGCTGTTTCATGAGCGGCTGATCGATGCCGACACGCGCTTGCCGCCAGGCGGCCGGCTGGCCGATTTCTATGTCGGCAAGCCGTTCGTCTTTCCCGGTGCCGAGCTGGATTGGGATAGGTTTTCCCGGCTGAAATTCGTCATCAATGGCGAGCAGTACACCGACAGCGTCGGTGAGCTTTTCGATGCCGCCGCTGTGCGCTTGCGGCCGGACCGGCTTACCGATGCAGGCGGCGTGGTCGCGCATGGCGACGCCCACAACGCCAATGTCTGGTACACGGCGAAGGCGGGGAGGGCGGAGCTGTCCTTCTTCGATCCTGCCTTTGCAGGCTCGCATATCCCCACGCTGCTGGCGGAGGTGAAGGCGACGTTCCACAACATCTTCGCCCACCCGTTCTGGCTCTATGATCCGGCGACCGCGACCGAGGCTTTTCGCGCCCATGCGCGGCTGGACGGAAACCTGCTCCATGTCGACACGGACTGGGACCTGAGCCCCGTCCGCCGCGACCTGCTGGAGGTCAAGGCCACAGCGCTGTGGCGGCCACTGCTGCTTGAGCTCAAACGGCGCGGCATGCTGCCGGCCGATTGGCGCGCGGTGCTCCGGGCCGGTCTCTTCCTGTCGCCGACGCTGGTCATGAACCTGCGCGCCGGCGCACGCAGCCACACGCCGGTTTCTTCCCTTATTGCCTTTTCGGTGGCGGTCATGGTCGGCAGCGAACCTGTTGCCGGAACCGATCGGGTGACCGATTTTCTAGACCGGATCGATCCCGGAGAGCGTAAAATTTGAGTCTTTCCAACTTGTATATGCATGTATGTATTTTAGTCTTGACATCCGCTCCCGCTGACGCTGAAATATCCGCGCACTTCACCATGAAGTGGCAGGTAAGACGCCGAGGCACAGTGCCGCAAGAGCAGAAACCCGCAGTCTCACCGGACCGGCTACCTCAGTCAGAAAAAGCGGTCCGATCATCAAGGGGAACAAGGATGATGCGTAACCCAACAGGACAATTTCGCGCGCTCGTGATGGCCGCCGCCATCGGGCTCGCCGCCGCCCCGGCGGCCTACGCGGCCGATGCGGCCATTCCCACCACGCCCGAGGCAGGAGCGTTCAAGATCGGCATCGAGCCCTGGCTCGGCTATGGCCAGTGGCATGTCGCCGAGGCCAAGGGCCTGTTCAAGACGAACGGGCTGAGCGACGTCCAGATCGTCAACTTCGCCGAGGACAAGGACATCAATGCAGCACTTGCAAGCGGCCAGCTCGACGCCGCCAACATCGCCACCCACACGGCGATGGGCATGGTTGCGGCCGGCCTGCCGGTGAAGATCGTGCTGCTGCTCGACGTCTCCATGACCGCCGACGCGATCATCGCCGGCAAGGACGTCACCTCCATCGCAGACCTCAAGGGCAAGCAGGTGGCCTTCGAGGAAGGCACGACGAGCGACATCCTGCTCAAATACGCGCTCACCAGGAACGGCATGTCGATCGACGATGTGAAGCCGGTTCCGATGCCTGCGTCCGACGCCGGCAGCGCCTTGATCGCCGGCCAGGTGCCGGTCGCGGTGACGTATGAACCGTACCTCACCGTCGCCATGGCGCAGAACAAGGACCTCAAGCTGCTGTTCACCGCCGGCGAGGATCCCGGCCTGATCAGCGACGTGCTGGTGGTGCGTGACGAGGTGATCAAGTCGCGGCCCGGCCAAGTGCTGGCCATGATCAAGAGCTGGGACGCAGCGCTCAAGGACTACAATGCCGATACGCCCGGTGGGCGCGCCATCATCGCCAAGGCTGTCGGTTCGGACGTCAAGGACCTCAACACCGCCTTTGACGGCGTGCGTTACTACTCACTCGCCGAAAACAAGGCGGCGCTGACCGGTGATTTCACCACCAAGACCTTCGCCGATGTCGAAGCCGCCGCCAAGAACGCCAAGCTGCTGCAGGCCGATGTGACGCCGGAGCAGATGATCGACCCGTCATTCGTCAAGGCGGCGGAATGACCAAGGCCGGATCGCGGTGGTGACGCAGATGCCCGGGGAGCGTCCCGCTCAAACGGATCCGGCTCGTCCCACGAAACAGGCGAGGCGTCGCCGATCCTCCGGCATCGGCGTGCCCATCGCCAGGTCGCGCTTCCTGGTGATCGCGGTGGCCGTGTTCGTCGGGCTCGGCCTTGCCTGGTGGGCGGCGACCGGACTGGGGTTGGTAAAGCCGATCTTCCTGCCATCGCCGGGCAGCGTCGCTATGCAGATCGCCAAGCTCGCGGCCGACGGCACGTTGTGGCTGGACCTCAAAGCCTCGATGTACCGTATCTCCATCGGCTTCCTCATCGCCTCGGCCCTGTCGATACCGATCGGCGTGCTGATCGGCAGTTTCCGTTCCTGGGAAGCGGCCATCGAGCCGCTGGTGGATTTCATCCGCTACATGCCGGTCGTCGCTTTCGTGCCGCTCTCCATCCTGTGGGCCGGCACCGGCGATTCGCAGAAATTCCTGATCATCTTTATCGGCACGTTCTTCCAGCAGGTGCTGATGATCATGGACAATGTAAAACGGGTTCCAGCCGATTTCATCGGCCTTGGGCGCACGCTAGGCCTGCCGGATCGCAAGATCCTGACGCGCATCGTCGTGCCCAGTGCCTTGCCGGGCATCTGGGATACGCTGCGCATCAGCCTGGGCTGGGCATGGACCTGGCTGGTGCTGGCCGAACTCGTCGCCGCCACTTCGGGGCTCGGTTATCGCATCACCGTGTCCCAGCGCTATTTCCAGACCAACACCATCATCGGCTACATCCTGCTGCTCGGCCTGCTCGGCCTCATCACCGACCAGGTGATGAAGGCGCTGGAAAAGGTGCTGTTCAAGCAAGAGGGCCGCTCGCAATGAGGTCCAGCCGATGAGCCCCAAATTGCGGATCGCCGGTCTCCACAAGAGCTTCGGCACGGGCGAGCGGCGCACGGAAGTACTGCGCGATATCAACCTCGATCTTGCCGACAACGAGTTCGTCTCCCTGGTCGGCACGTCGGGCTGCGGCAAGAGCACGCTGCTGTCGATCGTGGCCGGACTGCAGGACTTCGACGCGGGCGATCTCAGCATCGATGGCGCGCCGATCCTGCAGCCTGGTCTCGACCGTGGCGTCGTCTTTCAGTCCTACACGCTGCTTCCCTGGCTGACGGCGCGGCAGAACATCGAGTTTGCCCTCAAGGCCGCTGGTTACGATCGCCCGACCTGCCGCAGGATCGCGCTGGAGCATCTCGAACTCGTCAAGCTGTCTGGTAGTGCGGACCGCTATCCGGCCGAACTCTCGGGCGGCATGAAACAACGCGTCGCCATTGCGCGCGCGCTTTCCTACCGGCCCAAGATGCTGTTGATGGACGAGCCCTTCGGCGCGCTCGATGCCTTGACCCGGCATCAGATGCAGGAATTGCTGACCCAGATCTGGGAGGAACACAGGTTGACCGTCCTGTTTGTCACCCATGATGTGGAGGAGGCCGTCTATCTGTCGGACCGCATCGTCGTCATGGGCATCGGCCCGGGACGTATCACGCAGACATTCAACGTGGATATCGAGCGCCCGCGCCGCGAAGAGGTGATGGAAAGCCCTGCATTCATGGATCTGCAACGCGGCGTGCACAAGGCCATCCGCGAGGGGTCAAGACGCCCCGAAATGGCCTAGGCGCTTGCGGTCGTTTGCAGGTCCAATCACGTCGCCTTGCCGACTGCCGCGTCCAGTTCCAGCTCGCCTTCGGAAATGTCGTCGAACGAGGCGTAGTTCATGTTGTAGAGGCGGGCGTAGAGGCCTTTTCTTGCCATCAGCTGTTCGTGGTTGCCGCTTTCGACGATCTCGCCGTTCTGCAGCACGATGATGCGGTCGGCGCCGCGGATAGTGGCCAGACGGTGGGCGATGACCAGCCCGGTGCGGCCTTCCAGCAGCGTGATCAGCGCCTTCTGGATCAGCATCTCGGTGTAGGAATCGATGCTGGCCGTGGCTTCATCGAGCACCAGGATCTTTGCATCCGCCACCAGCGCGCGCGCGAAGCTGATCAGCTGGCGCTGGCCCAGCGAGAGATTGCCGCCGCGCTGCTCGAGTTCGGTATCGTAGCCATCTGGCAGGTTCTCGATGAAATCGTGCGCGCCGACGGCTTGTGCGGCTCGGACCACCTTCTCGCGGCTGGCTGATGTCTTGTGGTAGCGGATGTTTTCCAGCACCGAGCCGGAAAACAGGAACGGCTCCTGCAGCACCATCGCGACCTGATCGCCGAGCGAATCCTGGGTCAGGTCACGCACATCATGGCCGCCGACCAGAACCTCACCCGACCAGACATCGTAGAAGCGGTGCACCAGCGCCATCGAGCTGGATTTGCCCGATCCGGTCGGGCCGACAAGGGCTACGGTCTCGCCCGGGTTGACGCGGAAGGAGATGTTCTTCAGCACCGGCTGGTTCGGCCTATAACCGAAAGTGACGTTCCTGAACTCGACCGAGCCGTCCATATCGCGCGACAACGCGATAGCGCCTTGCCTGTCGCTGACATCGACCGGCACGTCGAGCACTTCGGAGATGCGCTGGCCCGAAGCCATGGCGCGCTGCATGACGCTGTACTGCATGGTCAGCGAGCGGATCGGGTCGAAGAAGCGCTGGATGTAGAACAGGAACGCCACCATGACGCCGATGTCGAGGCTGTGCGAGAGCACCATCGACCCGCCGACGACGATGACAGTTGCCATGGCGATGCCGGTCAGCGTGTCGACGATAGGCACCATTACCTGCGCGTATTTCGCCGACCTCAAATGGGCATTGAGGTTGGCCAGCACCTTTTCGTCGTAGAGGTCGAAATTGACGTGCTGGCGCTCGAGGCTCTGCACCGTGCGCACGCCATGGATGCCTTCGGCCAGTGCGCCGTTGGCGATCGAGTTGGTTTCGTGCGCGGCCATGAAGGCGACCTTGGCGCGCGGCAGCCAGAAAAGGCGCACGATGAATAGCACCGGCATGGTCGACAGCGTCAGCAGGCCAAGCCGGAAATCGAGCCACAAAAGCACGCTGACAATGCCGAACAACAGCACGATGTCGCCTACCGACATCACCGATGTTTCGAGGAATTCCTGCATCGAATTGACGTCGCCCTGCAGGCGCGACATCAGCCGCCCGACCTCGGTCTTGTCCATGAAGCTCAGCGAGACCCGTTGCAGATGGCTGAACATGGCGCGGCGCAGGTCCGACAGCACGTTTTCGGCCACCTTGCCGACGACGCTTTCCTGCACATAGCTGGCAGCATAGTTGATCAGGATGATCACGGCGAAAGCGCTGATCGCGGCGATCATCACCGATTGGTCGAGCTTGCCAGCCGTCATGCCGTGGTCGATGGCGTAGCGGATGACCAGCGGGATCGCCAGTTGCGTCAGCGTGAACACCAGCACCGCGGCGAGTGAGATGAAAATCCGGTTCTGATACGGCCTCACGAAGCTCCAGATACGCCGCACGATGCGCGGGTCATAAGCTTTGCCGAAGACCTCTTCGTCGTCGCGGTGCGAGCCCACGACCGCCTTTGTCGGTGGCCCGCTGGTGTCTTCCTTCTCGTCGTCGGCCGATGTCTGCATCACGCGGCTCCCGCCACGGGCCGCTCATCGTCCGGCCGCAACTGCAGGTCATGGAGCGCGCGGTAGCGTCCACCGAGCGCCAGCAACTCCTCATGCGTGCCGCGCTCGACGATCCGGCCGCCCTCGACGAACAGGATCTGGTCGGCATGCATCAGCGAACTCAGCCGGTGCGAGATGATGAGTGTCACGCGATCCCTGGCGAAGCGCTTCATGGCCGCCCGGATCCGCTGCTCGGTGCCGGCGTCGATGGCCGCGGTTGAATCGTCGAAGACCAGCACCGATGGCCGCAGCATCAGGCTGCGCGCAATGGTCAGGCGCTGCCGCTGGCCGCCGGAAAGCGAGGCGCCGCGTTCGCCGACGACCGTGGTGTAACCGGCTGGGAGGCCCATGATGTAGTTGTGCAGCTGCGCGTACTCGGCGGCTTGCCCGATGCGGGTCTCGCGCGCCCAGGGATTGCCGTAGGCGATGTTGTTCTCGATCGAGGTGGTGAACAAGAACGCGTCCTGCTGCACGACGCCGACCGCCTTGCGCAGCGATTGCAGCGTCACCTTGCGGATGTCCTGGCCGTCGATGGTTATCGCGCCTGAGGTGACGTCGTAGAAACGCGGGATCAGGTGCGCGATCGTCGATTTGCCGCTGCCCGGCGGACCGACGATGCCGATGGTCTCGCCGGACCTCGCCTCGAAGGAGATGCCCGACAGAGTCGGCCGGTCGCCCGCGCCCTCGTAGCGGAAGCCGACATTGTGGAAGCGCAGCACGCCATCGGTGACGACGAGATCCTTGGCGCCGGGCGCGTCCTCGATGTCGAGCTCGGCGTCGAGCAGTTCGAATAGCCGGGTGCCGCAGGTCGAGGCGCGGGCGAAGGAATTGACCATCAGCCCGAGCTGGCGCACCGGCATCTGCAGGATGGTCATGAAGGTGAGGAACTGGGCGAGCGTGCCGACGCTGATCTGGCCTGCAATCACTTTCTGGCCGCCGAACCAGAGCACCAGCCCCATGGCGGCCAGGAACGAGAAGTTCATGGCGCTGGTGTTGGAGACGCGGATGTCGACGCGCTGATTGGCGAGGTCCAGCGCATCGCGCTTGGCGCGGTCGAATTTTTCCAGCTCATGCCGCTGTGCCGCAAAGGCCCGCACGACGCGGATGCCGCCGAGGTTCTCATCCATCACCCGGCTCAGCACAGACAGCCGCTCCTGCAACGTCAGCCAGGTGCTGCGCAGTTTGAGCTGGGTGACCGAGGACCGCCAGGCAACGAACGGCACGAAGCTCAGGCTGAGCAGCCCGAGCATGAGATCGGTGCTGATCAGGAGATAGGCACCGACGCCGATCAGCACGCCGAGCAGCACCACACGCAAAATGCCGGTGGAGAAGAACATGCGCACGCCGTCGAGATCGAGCAGGCCGAGCGTGATCAAATCGCCGGTGTGGACCCTGTCGTGGTAGGCGAAGCTCAGGCGCTGGATCTTCTCGTAGAAGGCCAGCCGCAGTTCATAGCCGGTGCGATGACCGACGGCCTCGCCATAGTAGTTCTGCGCCATGGTGAAGAGGCCGCGCAGGATCGAGACGACGAGCAGCGTCAGCGCCGTGTTCCACAGCGCCTGTTCCGCCGCAGCGCCGGCACCCGCGGCCATCACACCTTGCGCCTGGTCGATGGCGCGTCCCAGCAGGCGTGGAATGAAAAGCTGCAGCGTCGCGGCAATGAAGGTCGAGACGATGGTGATGGCGACCTGCCAGGGATGGCGCAGTGTCATGCGCACGATACGAACCAAGGTGCTGAGGCCCTTGCCCCAGGACGCTTCCGCGACGTGAGCAAACGATTTGCCGCGCTCCGGCGCGCTGCTGGTTGCTTGCGTGTTCAAGGAAAATATCCAAACCAATCCGGACGTTAGCCCGGACTAATAAAGCAGACTCAATGTGAGCGGTTGACTTGGCGCTATGCTACGCGGGTCTGGCTTGGCCCTTCAAGAGCCAATGCCGGCATCGCACTGTGCCTGAAGGAAAGCGAACATGCGGCTGTGACCCGGCTGGCACCAGCGGCGGAATCCTGCCGATCTTGCCGAAGGGCGTTGGCCGGACGAGGCCAGCGCCCGGCTGTACGCAAGCGCCGGCCGGACGGCATGCGACCTTCCATCCGGCCGGAATCCGGTTTGCTAGGCAGGTATCAGGACGGCGATCCGATGCACGCCGACCTCCTTGCTTGTATTTGTCGCCTCGTCGGTCTTGCCTTTGGCGCAGGTGTACATGTCACCCGTCTTGAGCTTGAATTCCTTGTCGGCCTTCTTGATCGTGAACGCACCTGAAGCAATGGTGCAGACCATATCGTTGTCCATCACCATCTGAGGCGCGTGTGCGCCGGGCTGAAACACCACGTCGACAATTGCGATGCTCTTGTAGGCGGGAATGTCGGAGTTGCCGGTGCTGACCTCAACCACCCTGACACCGGGCGCAATCTCCTTGCCTTCCTTCGGGCCGTATTTCTTCGCTGATGCCGCCAGGGTGAACAGAGGCGTTATCGCGGCAGCCGTCACACCGAGAGCAATTGCAGACCTGCGATTCATGGTTTTCATCGCATCCTCCCACATGTTCGCCATGAACGAATGTGCATGGCTGAAATATATTAGCATAAACGAATGTAATTGTATGCGAGGAAGCGCCCAACCCCGGCATAGCCGCGTGAACTTGGCGGCAGCCGTCAGAGAGGTTCGCACATCGACCATCTGCTTGCCGCAAAAACCCCGCCGCGGCGGACCTTCGGACTGCTGTTGAGCCGCTCAAAAACCCTGGCCGTGCCGCCAGCAGGCGATCCGGTGGCCGGCCGCGACCTCTCGGGCCGGCGGCTCCGCCTTTCGGCAGTCGGGCAGGACCAGCGGGCAGCGGTCGGCGAAGGAGCACCCCGTATTCGGGACGCCGGCTGCCTCGATCTCGATTGGAGCGGATAGTCTCGGCGCAGCTTCGTCGGAGGACGCAGCCAAAAGCAGGGCCGTATAGGGGTGGTTGGGGCCGCGAAAAATCTGGTCGGAGGAGCCGGTTTCGACCAGGCGTCCGCGATAGAGCACGCCGATCCTGTCGGCCATGTAGCGCACCACCCTGAGGTCGTGGCTGATGAACAGATAGGTCGTGTCCTTGTCGCGCTGCAGGTCGTTGAGCAGGTTGAGAACGGTCGCCTGGACGGAGACGTCGAGCGCGGAGGTCGGTTCATCGAGCACGACGACCTTCGGCACGCCGGCGAAGGCGCGCGCGATTGCCGCCCGCTGCCGCTGGCCGCCGGACAGCGAACGCGACTTCTGCTCGGCCGTGGCGCCGGCGAGGCGAACCGATTGCAGCAGGTCGCCGACGCGGGCTCTCACTTCGCTGCGGCGCAGGCCGGCGAGCCTGCGCAGCGGGCGGCCGAGGATCGTGCCGATCCGCTGGCGCGGATTGAGCGTGCGATCCGGCGACTGGAAGACCATCTGCACGTCGCGGCGTTCGGCAAGGTTTCTCTTCTCGACGCGCGGCGCGACCGTCCTGCCGAACAGTTCGACCGATCCGGCGCTTGGCGTCTGCAGGCCGGTGACGATCCGTGCCAGGGTCGACTTGCCAGAACCGGACTCGCCGATCAGCCCGAAGGTCTCGCCCTGGCCGATGTCGAGATCGACGTGGTGCAGCACTGGCTGGCTGCCGAAGGCATGACTGATGCCTTTGCAGGCGATCGCGATGCGGCGTTCTTTTGGCAGGCCGGCGTCTTCGCCTTGGACTATTGGGTGCGCTGGCACGCCGTCCGTCTCCGCCAGTCTTCCGTCCCGCTTGGTGTAGTTGAGCGCCGGGATCGAGGCGATGAGCGCCTTGGTGTAGGCGTGAGAGGGGTTGTCGAAGACATCGCTCGCAACGCCGCTTTCGACCACGGTTCCCGCCTGCATCACCGCCACCCGGTCGCAGGAGCGGCGGATCATATTGATGTCGTGGCTGATCAGCAGGATGCTGGTTTTGTGATCCTTGCGTAAGTCGGAGAGGATGGCGATGATCTCGGACTGGACGCTGGCGTCGAGCGCCGTCGTCGGCTCATCCAGCACCAGCAGCGATGGGTCGAGCGCAATGGCAATGGCGATGTTGGCGCGCTGCTGCATGCCGCCGGAGAGTTCGTGCGGATAGAGATCCAGCACCCGCTCCGGATGGCTGACCCGGACGCGGCCGAGCAGTTCGGCGGCGCGCCCGCGCGCCTCTTCGAGGCGAACCGGGCGATGCCGCATGACCGTCTCGGTGATCTGGCGGCCGATCGTCATGCTTGGATTGAGGGCAGCACCGGGATGCTGGTAGACGGCGGCGATATGATTTCCCCTGAGCCGGCGCAGCTGCTCGGCGGAAAGGTCGCGGATTTCGCGGCCCTGGAATTCCAGCGCTGACGCGGCGAGGCGGGCGTTCTTCGGCAGATAGCGCAGGATGGCGAGCGCCACAGAGCTTTTGCCCGATCCCGACTCGCCCACCAGGCCGAGCGCCTCGCCTTCGCCGATGTGCAGCGACACGCCGCTGACGGCGGGGTGCGACCCCTTGCGCCCGTCATAGGCGATGGACAGCTGGTCGACCTTGAGAACCGAGGAGGACATGGGAGCTTGAAACCACTTTCTTTGAGCGCTGCCATCGAGGGCAATCGCTTCCGCTTTCGCAATGCATTATCTCTATAAAATTACTCGGATTAAGCCGGAGTGCAATCTACCTTTCTCGGATCAGCAGAGATTGTCACCGCTTGCGCAAGCAGCGCGACGGTCTCCGGAGGCAGATCTGGAAGGAGGCCGGCATGGCTCGAGACCACATGATCCTCAGCGCATTTTTCTTCAACCCGCAGGGCGATCACCGGATGTCGTGGCGCCATCCGAGGGCGCCGGGCCGGGAGGTGCTGGACTTCGAATTCTACCGCGAACTCGTGCAGGCGGCCGAGCGCGCAAGGATCGATACCATCTTCGTCGCCGATCATGTGTCGATCTGGGATTCGGTCAAGAGTGGCGTTGCCCACTACGCCAATGCCCGCCTCGAACCGCTGACGCTGCTGTCGGCGTTGGCTGGCGTGACTAGGCATATCGGCCTGATCACCACCGCGTCGAGCTCTTACAGCGAGCCCTACAATGTGGCGCGCATGTTCGCTTCGCTCGACCATATCAGCAAGGGCAGGGCGTCGTGGAACGTCGTCACCTCGGCCATGGATGAGGAGGCGCGCAATTTCGGCCGCGACGGCAATATCGAACATGCTTTCCGCTATGAGCGCGCGGCCGAATTCCTCGATATCGTCAAGGCGCTGTGGGACAGCTGGGAAGACGAGGCGCTGCTGATCGACAAGGCGTCAGGCCATTTCGCCGACCCCGACAAGGTCCATCCTATCGATCACAAGGGCAAGCACTTCAAGGTGCGTGGGCCGCTCAACGTCTCGCGGCCGCCGCAAGGCCATCCGCTAATCGTCCAGGCCGGCTCGTCCGAAGATGGCAAGAACTTCGCCACCGCCCAGGCCGATGCGCACTTCGCCATCTACAGCACCAAGGAGGATGGCATCAAATACCGTCAGGACATCAACGAGCGGCTGGCCCGCCACGGCAGGCGGCCGGAGAGCTTCAAGATCCTGCCCGGCATCCTGCCGATCGTCGCCGCCTCCGAAGCGGAAGGCCGGGAAAAGCAGGAATACCTGCAGACCTTGCTGCCGGATCAGGTCGGCATCGACCTTCTGTCGAGCTGGAGCGGGTTGGACCTGTCGCTGTTCCCGCCGGACGGGCCGCTGCCGCCGCTGCCGGACGAAAGCACGTTCAATGGCGGGCGCACATCGCTCAACCGGGTCAAGCAGTGGGCGAAGCAGAATCTCAGCCTGCGCGAGATCGCGCGCAAGCTCGCCAACAGCGGTTCGGTGCCGACGGTTGCCGGCACGCCGGTACAGATCGCGGACCAGTTGCAGGACTGGTTCGTTTCGGGTGCCGCTGACGGCTTCAACCTGATGTTCCCGCTGCTGCCAGAAGACTGGGTGAATTTTGCCGAACAGGTGGTGCCGGAGCTGCAGCGGCGCGGCGTCTTCCCGACCGAATACGGGCCGGGAACGCTGCGCGATCGTTTCGGCCTAGCACGGCCCGCCAACCGCTTCGCCGAACAGCGCGACAATGCGCGTGCCGTGTCCTGACCGGAAGAACGATCATGACCGTCGCACCAAGATTGCAGCCACGCGAAGCGACCGCGCCGCAGCTCGTCAATGTCCTGCACAGCCCCAAGCGTGTGCGCGTCAAATTCGGCGGCCGCACCATCGCCGACAGCCGCAACGTGCTGGCGCTGCGCTCCAACCATTTCCTGCCGATCTATTTCTTCCCGCCGTCAGCGGTCGACCCATCGGTGCTGAAACCTTCGCTGCATCGCGAGCCGCATCCGGTCGGTGGCGAGACCGCCTATTGGGATATCGACAGCGGCGACAGGCGCAGCGCCAACGCGGCGTGGTCGTTCGTGTCGCCGCCGGATGAAAACCTGGCGCCGCTGGCCGGCCGCATTGCATTCACCTGGAAGGCCGTCGACCAGTGGTTCGAGGAGGAAGAGGAAGTCTTCGTCCACGCCCGCGATCCCTATGCACGCATCGATGTTCTGCAAAGCTCGAGCCATTTGCAGATCTGGTTCGACGGCGAGCCGATCGCCGACAGCCACCGCCCGGTGCTGCTGTTCGAGACGCATCTGCCGACGCGTTTTTATCTGCCCGCGGAAGACATCCGGCTGGAGCGGCTGACGGCGTCCGTCACCACGACGCGATGTCCCTACAAGGGCATCGCCTCTTACTGGTCCGGCCTGCTGAGCGACGGTTCGGTGCGCCCTGATATCGCCTGGAGCTACCGGGATCCCATTGAGGAAATGCCGAAGATCAAGGGCCTCATCGCCTTCTATCCGAAGGCCGTCGACCGCATCCATCTCGACGGCGAGCCCGTCGCATAGATTTTCAATCTTCATTTCAAAGCAGGGTTTCAAAATGACCAGACGCAGAGATATCGACGCAGTTCGCAATCTGTCGGGGGACATCTGGAATGTCGCCGTCGACGAACATCAGGGCGGCTTTCTCAAGCGCCGCGATCTCCTCAGATATGCCGCACTGCTCGGCCTGACCGGCTTTGCCGCCTCGCAGGGGTTGGGAGGCGCACGCGCCGCGGCTGCCGGCGGCGGCACGGTTCGCGTCGGGCTCGGCCAGCCGACCAAGGCGATCGATCCGGTTTCGGTCACCGATCCGGCCAGCATCGGGGTGATCAGCCAGGTCGGCGAGTATCTGATCCTCGACGATCCGAAGGATGGTCTGCAGCCGAAGCTGGCTCTGTCCTGGGAGGCCAACGAGACAGCCAGCCGCTGGACCTTCAAATTGCGGCAAGGGGTAAAATTCCACGATGGCCGCGCGGTCACCGCCAAAGACGTTGTGGCGAGCTTCGAGCGGCTGGTCGATCCGGCCAGCGGCTCGTCGGCGTTGTCCGCCTACAAGGGCATCCTGTCCAAGGGCGGCGCCAAGCTGGTCGACGACGAAACCGTCGCCTTCGATCTCGACGGTCCGAACAGCAACTTCCCGTTCTATGTCTCCTCCGACGTCTACAATGCCGTCATCCTGCCTGCCGACTATGCCGGTGATTTCGAGAAGACTTTCAACGGCACCGGTCCGTTCAAGCTCGAATCCTTCCGCCCCAAGCAAGGCGCCAGCTTCGTGCGCAATGAGAATTACTGGGGCGACAAGGCGCTGCCCGACCGGATCGAGATCAAGTTCTTCGACGACGAGCAGGCACAGGTGCTGGCTTTGCAGGCCGGCCAGCTCGACGTGATCCCAAGCACGACGCGGCTGGAGCTGGCGATCGAGGGCAATCCCAACTTCAAGCTGCTGAGCGTGCAGGCGAGCTCGCACGACCAGGTGCATCTCAGGACCGACCAGGCGCCGTTTACCGACAAGCGCATCCGCCGCGCGCTGGCGCTCACGATCGACCGAGAGGCTGTGGTCAAGGGCCTGCTCAAGGGCCGCGCCATCGTCGGCAACGACACGCCGTTCGCGCCGATCTTCCCCTCGGCCGATCCATCGGTGCCGCAGCGCAAGCAGGACATTGCCGAGGCCAAGCGGCTGCTTGGCGAGGCGGGCGTGCCCAACGGCTTCGAGGTGACGCTGACCACCGAACGCGCCTATGACATTCCCGACTATGCGGTCATCATCCAGAACTTCGCCAAGAAGGCCGGCATCGACGTCAAGCTCAATGTCCTGCCGCAGGACGCCTATTACGGCTCGGCGACGTTTGGCAGTTCGCCATGGCTGGATTCGGTGCTCGGCATCACCGACTATGGCCACCGCGGCACGCCCGACATCTTCCTCAACGCCACGCTAAAGAGTTCGGGAGCTTGGAACGCGGCACATTTCAACAACCCGGCCTATGACGCGCTGCTGCTTGACTACTCGAAGGCGCGCGACCTGCAGGCACAGCGCCTTGTTGCCCGCAAGATCCAGACCTTGCTGCTCGACGAGACGCCGGCGATCATCAGCTACTTCTCGCAATACAGCCGCATCGTCAGCTCCAAGGTCGAGGGCGTGCGCTTCACCGCGATTTCGCATCTCCTGCTCGACCGCGTTTCCTTCGTCCAGGCATGATCGCGACATGCTGACCGGTCGCATTCTGTCAGCGCGTCTGGGCACACTTGTCCTCACGCTGTGGCTGGTCAGCATTCTGGTGTTCTTCGCCGGGCAGGTCCTGCCCGGCGATGTCGGCCGTGTCATGCTCGGGCCTTTTGCCGACGCGCAAGCGGTGGCGGAACTGAACAAGCGGGTAGGCGCCGACCAGCCGGTTCTCGTCCAGTATTGGCTCTGGTTCAGCAAAGCGGTCACCGGTGACTTCGGCACCTCGCTGTCGATGCGCGGGCCGGTGGCGCCGTTCGTGCTGGAAAGCCTCAAGCGTTCCGCGGCCCTTGCCGGCATTATTTTGATCTTTCTCGTTCCGCTTGGCGTTGGCGCCGGCGTCGTCGCCGGTCTCAATGCGGGCCGCCTCATTGACCGGCTGATCGTGATGGCGGGCGTCTCCTTTGGCATCGTCCCGGACTTTGTCTCCGGCCTGATGCTGCTCATCGTTTTCGGCCTGTGGCTGAACTGGTTCCCGATCTCCGGCGTTGCGCCCGATGGCGCTGGCTTCTGGACGCATGGCTATTATCTGATCCTGCCGGCATTGCCGCTGGTGCTGAACCTTGCCGGCTACATCGCCCGGATGACGCGGGCAGGGGTGATCGAGGCGATCGCCGCCGATTACACGCGCACGGCCGTCCTGAAAGGGCTCGAGCGGCGCGAGATCATCCTTCGGCACGTGCTGCGCAATGCGCTGACGCCGACCATCGCGGTGCTGGCGACGCAGACCGGATACATGCTTGGCGGGCTGGTGGTAATCGAGGCGTTGTTCGGCATTCAGGGACTTGGCAATCTGGTCCTGAACGCGGCCAAGGCCCGTGATTTCCCGATGCTGGAGGCAGGCGTATTGGTGATGGCGGCCATCTTCGTGCTGTCGGCGGCGGCCGGCGACCTCTTGCTGGCGCTGCTCGATCCGCGGCAACGCCGCCGGACCTCGCCATGACGGATCTGGCCGAGTTTCCCGCACTGCAGCGCGCCGTGGCGGGCTTTTCGGCAGTGCGCCGGATTCGCAGTGCTTTCGCCGGATTGCCGCCGTCGGTCGTGGTCGGATTGCTGCTGCTTTTGTTCTGGGTCGTTTGCGCCATAGCAGGCAACCTCTTCGTTCCCTACGATCCCTATGCCGAGGATTTCCTGGCGACGCTGACGCCGCCCGATGCGCTGCACTGGTTCGGGACCGATCAGCTCGGCCGCGATGTGCTGTCCCGCATCATCGTCGGTTCGCGCGACATCCTGCTGGTTGCGCCGCTGGCGACGCTGGCCGGGGTTGCCGCCGGCAGCATCATCGGCCTGGTGCTCGGCTATTTCGAGGGCCTCACCGATGCCATCGGCGCGCGGCTGCTCGATACGCTGATGGCGTTTCCGTTCATCGTTCTCGTCACCATGACGCTGGTGGCGATCGGCCCGTCGAACCTGACCGTCATCCTGGTGATCGGCATCGCCTACGCGCCGCTGGTGGCGCGCACCGTTCGCGCCGCCGTGCGTGAGCAGAAGCAGCGCGACTATGTCAGCGCCGCGCGCCTCGGCGGCGAGGGCGCGCTCGCCATCATGTTCCTGGAGATACTGCCCAACATCAGGGAAACGATCCTCATCGAGCTCGTCACAAGGCTGGGCTACGCGTTCTTCTCGATCGCGACGCTGAGCTTTCTCGGCCTCGGCATTCAGCCGCCATCGGCCGACTGGGGACTGGCCGTCGCCGACGGCTATGGCTTCCTGACCGGCGGAAAATGGTGGGTCGTCGTCTTCAATTCCGCGGCAATCGTCTCGCTGGTGATGGCGACCAACCTGATCGCGCAGGGCATTGGCGCCTTCGAGAATAGCGATGCATGAGCCTTGATCCGGGCGCCAAAAAATCTCTTTTGCATTGAAGCCTGACGCGCATCCTTATATCGCATGACTATGAAGAAAATCGGTTTCCTGTCGTTCGGGCACTGGACGCCCTCGTCGCAATCGCAAGTGCGCTCGGCTTCGGACGCGCTTTTGCAATCCATCGACCTCGCCGTCGCCGCCGAGCAACTGGGCGCGGATGGCGCCTATTACCGCGTGCATCATTTCGCCCGCCAGCTCGCTTCGCCGTTCCCGCTGCTGGCGGCGGTCGGCGCCAAGACCAGCCGTATCGAGATCGGCACCGCGGTCATCGACATGCGCTACGAGAATCCGCTCTACATGGCCGAGGATGCCGGTGCTGCCGACATCATCGCCGGCGGGCGCCTGCAGCTCGGCATCAGCCGTGGCTCGCCCGAGCAGGTGATCGATGGCTGGCGCCATTTCGGTTACGCGCCGCCGGAAGGCAAAAGCGACGCCGACATGGCGCGGCATCATGCCGAGGTCTTCCTCGAGACGCTGCGGGGCGAGGGGTTCGCCCAACCCAATCCGCGGCCGATGTTCCCCAATCCGCCCGGCCTCTTGCGCCTCGAGCCGCATTCGGAGGGTCTGCGCGAGCGGATCTGGTGGGGTGCGGCTACCAACGCCACGTCGGAATGGGCAGCCAAGCTCGGCATGAACCTGCAGAGCTCGACACTCAAATTCGACGAGAGCGGCAAGCCGTTCCACATCCAGCAGGCCGAGCAGATCCGCATCTATCGCGAGGCCTGGAAGGCAGCCGGCCACAAGCGCGAGCCGCGCGTCTCGGTCAGCCGCAGCATCTTCGCGCTGGTCGACGATCGCGACCGCGCCTATTTCGGCCGCGGCAATGAGAGCCGCGACCAGATCGGCTTCATCGAGGAGAACACCAAGGCGATTTTCGGGCGCAGCTACGCGGCCGAGCCGGATGTGCTGATCAAGGAATTGGCGCAGGACGAGGCGATCGCCGAAGCCGATACGCTGCTGCTCACCGTTCCGAACCAGCTCGGCGTCGACTACAATGCGCATGTCATCGAGGCGATCCTGACCCATGTCGCTCCAGCGCTGGGCTGGCGCTGACGCCGGATCGATCAGGGCCGAGTTTTCCAGGGAGGTACACAATGCCAAAGAAGGCCTTGATCGCCTGGGGCGGCTGGGAGGGCCATACGCCGGAGCAGAGCGCGAAGCTCGTTCGCACCTTGCTTGAGCGAAACGGCTTCGACGTCGCGCTCGGCGAAGGCACCGCGATGTTCGCCGGTCCGGAGCTTGCTTCCTTCGATCTCATCGTGCCTGTCATCACGATGTCGACGATCGAAAAGGCCGAGTTGCAGAACCTGACGCTTGCGGTTCGCGGGGGAAGCGGGCTCGGCGGTTTCCACGGGACGATGGGCGACAGTTTCCGCAATGAGCCCGACTATCAGTTCATGACCGGCGGCCAATGGGTGGCGCATCCCGGCAACATCATCGACTATCACGTCGCCATCACCCGGCCGGAGGACCCGATCACAAAAGGCATCAGCGATTTCGCCTACCGATCGGAGCAATATTACATGCATGTCGACCCAAGCAATGAGGTGCTGGCGACCACCACCTTCACCGACGCGCATTTTCCGGGGATAGGCGGCGTCGTCATGCCGGTCGTCTGGAAACGGCGCTATGGGGCGGGGAAGGTTTTCTACAGTTCCCTTGGTCACACGGCGGATGAGTTCGCGGTGCCGGAAATGGCGCTGATGGTGGAGCGGGGTTTGCTTTGGGCGGCGCGGGGGTAGAAGCAGGCGAAGTTCGTGAAAATCTGGTGGAATTCACAGGACATCTACGGAGATATCCAATGAACGATTTCAGTTGGTCCGCTTCCGAAAAGAAGCTCGCCCGCCACGCCTTCGATAAGGCTCTTGAGGCGGCCCTCGCAAAGACGATGGCCGAATTCAAGAGCAAGGCCAGTGCGGTGACGGCTCCCTCCCAGATGTGGGAGCTGGAAGCCTATTTGCGTGAACAGCGGCGGGATATCGATCGGACGTTCGACTACCGCTATTCGCAGCTCCTTTATGTCTTCACTCATCTCATCCGAGCAGGCTACCTCGATGAAAAGCTGCTTGCCGGTCTGTCGCAAGACAAATTGGACGCCATTCGGCGGGACCTTGCCTTTGCGGCGGGACGCCCGGCCAGCGGATGACGACGGCAGGGAGTGCGGCCGCGTCCCAATCCCTGCCATGCTGGAAAAGTGGCCGTTGTCGTACTACCATCCCGTCACATGGCGAGGGGGATGAGATGGACCATCAGCGTACTGTTTTTCTGATCGGAGCAGGTTCCGTTGGTGACGACGAGCAAGCCGTGTTCACGCTGCACGTGAACGGCGCTGCCTGCAATCTGAAATGCAGTTATCGGGACAAGGTGATCGAGGCAGAAGAGGAAGACTTTTTCGAGGCTCTGTTCCAAATCCGTCAGGCACTCGAAGTCGATGGCCTGCTACCCTTCTGTTACGGAGCAAGCGCCAATGTTTATCCGGAAAATACCGTGATGGAGAAAAGTCGCGGATTGATAGCCTGCAAGGTGAAGACGGGGCAATTTCCGCAAGAGAGCGATCTGGTCGACATATTTGATGATGGCGTCGACGTGGTTCCGGTTTTCGTCCATATGCAGCAGGAATTTTGGGAAGAATGGCTGACTTCGCTGCCTTCCTAGCTGCTGGCGTTCATCCAATCCCGCCCGTAACCAGATAGGCGCCGGCGCTGCGCCCATCCTCCAGCCGCACAATAGCCGTCACGATCGAGCCATACGAGCCACGCCAGACGCTGTGGAACCGCTGGTGCTCTGCGGCCGGAACCAATGCCTGTCCACAGCAGCGCGCTCCGCTTCGCTGCATGGCGACAGGCTCGCCGTTGACATGCACCTTGACGCTGGCGTTTTCCGCCTCGGCGTCGATCGGCAGGTCGAGGGTGATGGTGATCTCGTCCTGATCGCCGGTCGTGCGCGTCTCGGCGGCAAGCGCGATGACGAGCGGAGGTGCCTTGCCGTTACCGGTTTGCGTGGGCCGGCGGGAAAATACATCTTCAGTCAGTTCCGGCGTGCGTGGGGGCAGGGTGCGGCGCCGGGTCGACTGTTCGTAGTCGCCGGCCATGCGCAGCAGCCTTTCGTCGTCATAGGCCTTACCGGCGAAGGTCAGGCCGACCGGCATGCCGATATCGGCCATGGTTCCCATCGGCACGGTGACGGTCGGGATGCCGAAATGGCGCCAGACCAGATTGCCGTTGGCGACCCAGGTGCCATTGCGCCAGGCAAGGACGGCGGACGCCTGGTCGATGTCTGCATCGGCCGGTCCGACATCGGCGGCGGCGGGCAGCACCACGGCGTCGATGCCATGGGCGTCCAGCCAGTCCTCGAAATCGATCCGCCTTGTTGCTTCGAGGCCCTTCAGTCCGTCTTCCAGCGTTGGAATGTCTGCGAACGGCGTGACGCCGGACCGCGCCCGTTCCACATATTCTCTCAGATCGAAGCCGCCCTCATAGCGGTCGGGCAGCGTGCCGGGCGGCTGCGGGAAGATCTTTGGGCCGTCGACGGAGACGAGATCGGGCACGGCCGGGTCGGCATTGGCGCGCAAAAAGTCGTCCCAGCCCCAGATGCTGAGATCCCAGAGTTCGCGCTCGGCGAAGTCCTGCGGCACCAGCCCGCGCTCGACCATGGTGCGCGCGCCGGGGCGGTCGCGTTCGTAGTTGGAGACGACGGGGAAATCGACCTCGATCACCTCGGCGCCAAGCCGCTTGAGATCGGCCGCTGCCTGCTCCCACAGGGCAAGCACCGAGGCGCGGGTTTCGATCGGCGCATCGGCCTCGCTGTCGCGGCCGATATACATTCTGGGCACGCCGAGCCGCTTGCCTTTCAACGACCCCGCCAGTGCGAGATCGGTATAGCGGGGCGGCCGCACATCGGAGCTTTTCGGCAGCTTGACCCAGGGCTGCGCGCGCCAGAAATCGCCTCGTGTCTCGGGATCGTCGGCGACGATCACGTCGAGCAGTTCGAGCATGTCGGGCACGCTGCGCGCATGCGGCACGACGACATCCATGGTCGGCACCAGTGGCCAGTTGCCGCGCACCGAAATGACGCCGCGCGACGGCGTGTAGGCGACCAGCGCATTGTTGGTGGCCGGCGCGCGGCCGGACGACCAGGTTTCCTCGCCAAGCCCGAAGGCGCAGAAGCTGGCCGCTGTCGCCGTGCCGGAGCCATTGGACGAACCCGATGCGAAGGCGGCGGTGAGATAATCGCCATTGTACGGACTTTCGGCGCGGCCATAGACGCCGCGCTGCATGCCGCCATTGGCCATTGGCGGCATGTTGGTCAGCCCGATCAGCACCGCACCGCCGGCGCGCAGCCGGGCTATGGTGAAGGCATCCTCATTGGCAATGAGATGCTCGAAGGCCGGCGAGCCGGCGGCCACCGTCAGGCCTGCAACCTTGTAGCTGTCCTTGGCGGTGTAGGGGATGCCGTCGAGCGGTCCGAGCACGGCGCCGTTGCGGCGCCGCTGGTCGGAGGCCGCCGCCTGCTCAAACATGTCAGGGTTGAGCACTGGGACGGCATTGAGGCTGATGCCGTGCCGGTCGAAATGCGCGATGCGCCTGAGATACGCCCCGACCAGTTCGACGCTGGTGACGGTGCCGTGATCGAGCGCGCGGCGCAGTTGGTCGATCGTCGCTTCGACGAGGTGAAGGCTGGCGTCGGTCATCACGGATCCCACATTTCCACGCACCATGGATGAGCGAGGCCGCAGGCTTCGGCAAGAGCCTATCGCGGTCTTCTCGGAACTTTTGTCCGGCTGGCGGTTTTGGATGTATGGTGCGATTCCGGAATGGCCAGAAGGGTGTGCCGATGACCACGAAATGCGTTGCGATCCTAGCTCTCGCGGTTGCTACGGGCGCGAGTCTTTGCGCCCCGGCCTTGGCTGGCGACCGGCATTACGACCGCCGGGTCCACTCCGAACGCTACGTTCCCGCCGAAGGCGATCTCATCGATATCCTGTTCGGCGGCCCGCACTACTACGATCAGCAGTTGGTGACGACGGCGGCTGGCGCGTGCTCCTACCATCGCGTTGGACCCGACGCGAATGCATTGAACAAGATCAACGATCATCACTGCGGGAAATAAGGCAGTAGGGCAGTAGGGCAGTAGGGCAGTAGGGCAGTAGGGCAGTAGGGCAGTAGGGAGCGCCTCAACGCTGGCCGCTCTCCTTCATACGCTCGATGATTTCGGCCATCAGCGCCAGGTCGTGGCGGGAATCGGCGAGGTCGGTCAGCGGCTTTGTTCCTTCGGCGATGTGGCGGTGGAAAATCTCGAGTTCATTCGAGAAAGCATCGCCGTAGAGAGGGCCGAAGGCTTTCGTCACCGGGCCGAGCGGGCCGGCATCGGTGACCTCCAGCCGCGTCGGCAGGCTGCGGATATAGGGCGTGTCGTAGATGATGCGCACGCGCCTGGTGTTGGAGCGCACCTCGATCATTGCGTCGAACAGGCCGAGATCGTCGACCACCGCGTCGTAGAGACAAGCGAAATGGCCATAGTCGAAGGTGACCGATGTGTTGGCGCCGCCATTGGTGCGGTGCGCGGCCAGCACGCGCGCCGGCTCGCCGATCAGCCCGCGCATCGCCGAAATGTGGTGCGAGGAAAGCGCCGTCAGCCCGCGATAGGCGCGCACCAGGTCGGCCGGCGCGTCGGCACCGACGACTTCGCGGATCAGCGCGTCGCGCTCCTTGGCGCCACGCGCCAGCAGGGCCGGGTCTATCTCGTTGGGATAGAGGACGTTCTGGCTCTTCTTGAGGAAATGCCGGCCCTCCGAGATCAGGTCGAAGATGCGGACATGGGTGATGTCGGCGAAGGCCGGCAGCTCGTCCCTGGCGGCCAGATATGCCGGCGCGTAGCGGCGCATATAGCCGACGAACAGGATCTTGTCGTAGCCCGGCATCAGCGCCAGCAGATCGTCGATCTCGCGCACCGTCAGACAGGCGGGCTTTTCCAGCAGGATGTGCTTGTTGGCGGCAATCGCCGCGTGCACGAAGCGGCTGTGGGTGTCGTCGGATGACAGCACGAACACCGCGTCGATGTCGGGTGACGCTATTAGCGCCTCGGCCGTCTCGAAGGTTCTTGCCGTCGGGTGTTGCGAGGTGCACAGCGCCACCAGGCTGGGCGACACGTCGTACACGCCCGCGATCACCCAGCGCTCGCGCTGATCGCTCAGCACCGGCAGATGGATCGACTGGGCGACCTCTCCAAGACCTATAAGTCCGACACGAATTGGTGCCACCGGCAAACTCCCTTTGATTTCAAGTCTGATGCTGCAGGACTATGCCGCGCCGGTGACCAGCGCGACGAGCTCGTTGCCTGATGTCTCCGAGGCGCGCACGGTCGCCGCCATCTTTCCCGCCCGCATCACCCAGATCTGGTCGGACAGGCGGCGGACCTGATCGAAATTGTGGCTGACCAGGATGACTGAGACCGACTGCTCGCGCAGGCGCCGGATCAGCGCCTCGACATTGGCCGTCTCCTGCACGCCGAGCGCCGCCGTCGGTTCGTCCATCACCACCAGCTTGGCGCCGGAGCCGACAGCGCGGCAGATCGAGATCGCCTGCCGCTGGCCGCCCGACAGGCGCCGCACACGCTGGTTGATCGACGGCACGTTGATCGACAGGCGCGACAGCATGGAACGGGCCTCGCGTTTCATCGCCTTGCGGTCGAGGAAAGCGAAGGGACCGATGCGGCGCACGATCTCGCGGTTGAGGAACAGGTTCTGTGCGACCGTCAGTTCGTCGATCAGCGCCAGGTTCTGGTGCACGGTCTCGATGCCGGCCTTGCGCGCCTCGTCGGGATTGGCGAAGGGCCGCGCCTGGCCGTCGAAGAACAGATCGCCGGCGTCGGGCTGATGCACGCCGACCAGGCTGCGGACCAGCGTCGACTTGCCGGCGCCATTGTCGCCGATCACGGCGGTGACCTCGCCGCGGCGGGCCTGGAAGGCGACGTCGGTGAAGGCGCGGATGCCGCCGAAATGCTTGCTCAGCCCTTCGCAGGCGATGATCGCCTCAGCGGCGGGGATGTGATGGGGAGCGCTCATTTCTGATACCGCATGATCAGCGCCGCCAGCACCACGATGGCTCCCACGGCAAGCGGTTGGTAGAAAGCCGACACATTGAGCAAGGTCAGGCCATTGACGAGTGCCGTGAGCATCAGCGCGCCGATGGCGGGCCCAAGAATGCTGGCGCGGCCGCCGAACAGGCTGACGCCGCCCAGCACCACCGCCGCCACCGAATTCAAGAGCAGGCTGGTGTTGATCTGCGGTTCGGCCGAGCCGATGCGGGCGACCAGGAGAATGGCCGCGACGCCGGCGCAGAGACCGGAAATCGTATAGGCGGCGATCTTGACCCGGTTGGTGCGGATGCCGAGCGCGCCGGCACTTTCGGCCTGGCCCCCGGTGGCAAGCAGATGCACGCCGAAACGCGTGTGGTAGAGCGCGATATGGGCGACGATGACGGCTGCGATCGCCACCCATACGGGATAGCCGAACGGTCCGAACGAGCCGGAAGCGAGCCTGAGCAGGAAGGTCGAGCCGACCATGGTCGGTTCACCGCCCGACAGGATGAGGCCAAGGCCAGTGATGCCCGACAGCGTGCCGAGCGTCACCACGAAATCGGGGATTTTGCCTGCCGTAATGATCAGCCCGTTGAGGAAGCCCACCGCGCTGGTGGCGAGAACCGCGAGCACGCAGGCGATGAAGATGCCGTAGCCGGCGGCATTGACGAGGCCGAGGATGATGGCGCCGAGCATGACGGCTGCCGCCAACGACAGATCGATGCCCGAGGTGGCGATGACGAAGGTCTGGCCGATCGACAGCACGACCAGGATCGCAGCCGCCAGCAGCAGCGCCTGCAGATTGGCGACGCTGAGAAAGACCGGCTGGGCGATGCCGAAGACGATGACGAGGCCGACCAGGCCGACGACGGATGCCCAGTCGGCCCAGAAGGAGGGATCGAGGAGGAGAGCCGCCAGGGAGGGACGGCTCTCCTCCGCACCCGCCGAATGGGCGGCGGGTGCGTTGTCTGCAGGTGTGCTCACTTCAGCATCTCGCGGAAGGGATCGGGATAGTCGCCGCCGGGACGCGGAAAATTCTTTAGCGACGCTTCGGCATTGTCCTTGTTGATCAACAGCACAGGTGCCGGCACGTTGGCCGGCAGTTCCTTGCCCTTGGCCGCGACCGCACAGGCTTCGACGCCCATGGCGCCGACGACATAGGGGTATTGGGCGACGGTGGCGGTGAGTTCGCCTGATGCGATCGACTTCAGCGCATCGACAATGCCGTCTAGGCCGATCACCTTGACGTCCTTGCCCGACGTCCGCACGGCGCGCTCGACGCCAAGGGCCATGATGTCGTTGGCGGCGAAGAAGCCGGCGAGGTCCGGATGGGCGGCGAGGATATCGGTGGCGGCGGTCAACGCCTTTTCGCGATCCCAGTCAGCGCTGACCATCACCACGATTTCGAGCTTGCCTTCGACGGCCTGCCTGAAGCCCTTGATGCGGGCGTTGGAGCCGACATCGCCGACGATGCCGGCGACCAGCGCGACCTTGGAACCCTTAGGCACCAGCTTCAGCATCTCTTCGCCGGCCAGCACGCCTGCGGCGACGTTGTCGGTGCCGATATAGGTCGAGACGGCAAAGCCGGCGGCCTTGGCCTGCTCGGGGTCGATGGTCGAGTCGATGTTGACGATCGGCTTCTTCTTTTGGGCGACCGGCACCAGCGCCTGGACGAGGTTGGAGACGCTGATCGGGTTGACCAGGTAGCAATCGAAATCCTGCATGGCCATGGCGGTCAGGCGGTCGGCCTGGCCGGTGGCGTCATCCATGTTGGCGGCGGCTTGGACGCTGACACTGACGCCGTTGGCCTTGGCCTGCTCCTCGATGCCCTTCTGCATGGTCTGGAAGAATGGATTGTCGAGGCCTTTGACGATGGCCGCGACTTTCGCCGTATCCTCGGCCTGGGCGGGTGCCGAGACGATGGTTGCAAGCATGCCGGCGCCAAGCAGGCTCGTGCCGAGTTTCAGGCAATTGAACATGCGCATGGTTTTTCCTCCTCCTGATTGTTTATGGGCTGCATCAATGTCGCCGTCCGGCGACTGCAATGTCCGACGGCGCGCAAGCGACCCCGGCCCCTGGCGCGACGATCCGCCAACGGACTGCTGCCAGCCTGCGGATGTGCGGACTGCAGGCCCGGTTCGGGCGCTTTTCGATGTCAGGCATTGCTCCTCCCAGAGCGCCGGCCGATGCCATGCCGGCATTTGCGCATGTTTTATAAAAAATTGACACGCGTCAAGATTTAAAATGTGCGTAGCGATTTTTGATTGCGCGCCCTGCGGGCATGACTGTCCTGCCGGCATGCGCTACAACCAAGGCGCGAAAAAAACTGCCGGCCTAGGGAACCACTAGGGGGATGTCCGCGTTGGTCGCTACTTTTGTGCAGAGGGAGGTTTGGGGTGGGGCGTTTCGAAATCGTGGAAGAGCCAACGGGTACGTTTTCGATTTTCGACACCGTCACGGAATTGCCGGCAACGGCCAAAGGGGGCGTGTGCATTGGGCTTTATCGGCACGAAGTGCCTCTGGCACTGCTTGCGGCGGTTGAAACGGTCCAGCCCGGCCATTTTTCGCTCCTGCCCTCATTGTCGGTGTTGAACGACTGGCGGGCTCATCGAGACGATCTGCTGGCATGAGCAAAGCTGCCCGATGTCGCATCAAAAATCATACGGTATGGGAAATCACGTCCTGTTGTCGAAAGCGGCGGTGAGGCATGGAAAGCAAGGGGAGGTTGCAGTGCGTTGGGAGGTGAAGCAATGTCTGATCAGGACGACCTGATCCGAGCTGCCATCGGACGGCTGCTCGCCGAGAAGACAGGCGCCGCCGTCATATCGATGAGAGAGAGCGTCACCGAGCTTCTGGCGCTGACCGGTGCCGCACTGGACGAAAGACTCCAAGACCTGCTGCTGGAAATGGCCGAAGTCCGCGGCATGATGGTCGCTCTCGACTTCTGAACATATCCGGCTGGGATGCCGCAGCATGGACCGGCAGCGCTTTCATCGCCGGCAGCCTCTAACCTTACTGCGTCCAATATCGGGCATCGCATTTTAGGCCGAAAGCGGACAGGCAGCTTTCCGCCCGATCGCCAGCATTGCCGGCATGTCGCGGATCGTCGCCGCGACAGCGCGCCTCGCCAAACCTTGGCTCTTTTTCCGACCCTCAAACGTCTTAGCTACAGTGAAGCTAAGGAGCAGGGTCGATGAGCCTCAGGAATAAAAAAATCGTGGTCACCGGTGGCAGCCGTGGGCTTGGCCTCGGATTGGTCGAGGCGCTGGTCGAACAGGGCGCCAGCGTGACCGTCGTTGCCCGTGGCGTCGAGGCGCTGGATGCGGTCGGTGCGCGGCTTGGAGTCGCCACTATCCGCGCCGACGTTGCGGAGGAGGGCGCGGCCTATCGCATTCTTAGCGAGGTTCGTCCTGACGTCGTGGTCCTGAATGCTGGTGCCACGCCCCGGATGCGCCGGTTGGACCAACTGAGCTGGGAAGATTTTTCAATCGCCTGGGAAACCGACGTCAAGGCCGGGCTATACTGGCTGCAGGCGGCGCTCAACCTGCCGCTCAAGCCGGGCAGCCGTGTTCTGGTGGGATCGAGCGGTGCCGCCGTCACCGGGTCGCAGTTGTCGGGGGGCTATGGCGGCGCCAAGCGCATGCTGTGGTTCATGGCGAAGTACGCCAATGGCGTTTCGCTGGAGAAGAAGCTCGGCATCCGCTTTCAGGCGATCGTGCCGCGGCAGATGATCCTCGGCACCGGAACAGGCGATGCGGCGGCCGGCGCCTATTCCGGATCCATGGGCATCACGCCCGAACAATTCGTCACCCGCTTCGGTGCGCCGATGCCGCCCCGGACCTTCGGCGACAGGGTGGTTTCCGTGCTGGAAGACCCGCAATATGCGGAGGGCATCGTCTTCGGCCTCAATGGCGACGCGGGCGTAACCGTGATGGAGGGGGCTGCGGCTTGAGCGAACGAGATCCTGCCGTGGACCGCGACCGACGGGAAGGGCTGCTTGCCCTTGCCGCCGCGATGCGGCCAGAGCTGCACCGCTATTGCGCGCGCCTGATGGGCTCGGTCATCGACGGCGAGGATGTCGTGCAGGACACGTTTGCGCGGGCCTTCGTTGCGCTGAATGAGCTGGGCGAGGTGCCGCAGCTCAGGCCCTGGCTGTTCCGCGTCGCCCACAACCGTGCGCTTGACCTGCTGCGCAGCCGCGCGATCCGCGCGGCGGAGCCTATCGAGGCGGCGCTTGAAATTGCCGACGACACCAAAGCCGACCCGGTGGAGACGCTGATGCGCAGGCAAGCTATACAGACCGCAGTGTCGCGCTTCGCGGAGCTTCCGCTGCTCCAGCGCAGCGTCGTCATCCTCAGAGATGTGCTCGACGAGCCGCTGGCCGAGATCGCTGCTTTGCTCGGCATCACGGTCGATGCGGTGAAAGGGCACTTGGCGCGCGGCCGCGCCCGGCTTAGGGAAGTCAGTGCGCAGGCCAGCTCGGCTCCCGATGCGCGTATCGCGTCGGCCGCCGTGGTCCGTTATGCGACCCTGTTCAACCAGCGCGATTGGGACGGCTTGCGCGCCCTGCTTGCCGACGACGTCAGGCTTCATCAGTCCCTGCATGCGCCGCGCTCGGGTGCGGCGGAGGTCGGCATGTTCTTCACGATCTACGCCAAAAGCGACCGCGTGTGGCTGACGCCGGCCTGGCTCGACGGCCGCGAGGTGATCGCTGTGTTCGAAAACCATGCCGACCAGAAACCGCATCATTTCATGTGGCTGGAGTGGCGGGAAGGTCAGATCAGCTTCATCCGCGACTATCGCTATGTCAGCTATGTTACCGACGATGCCGAGCTGGTGCTGGCCAAGGACGCCAGGTCCTTCGGTCGCGGCACCGGGCACTGAAGAGCGGGCGCGCATCTGACCATCATACGGGCGGTGCTGTTCCTGCCAAGGGGCCGATGCGGGGCTGGGCGTCATACCGCATGAGAATGACTTTGACGTGCCCACGCGTGGTACGCCCTTAACTCTGCTCGATCAGCGCGCGCGCCGCAGCTTTCCCTGCCGCAAGGATACGATCCGACAATTCCGTTCCCTCCACGGCACGGGCCAGTTGAAGCGTGCCAATGAGGGTCGCAAAGATAGCGAACGCAACGCCCTCCGGATCAGGAGTTTGCGGCGGCAGCTCTACCGACACCTGGCGCACCTGGGTCAGCAAACGCTCGGTATAAAGCTGACGCGTTTCGGGTGGCTCGCGGGCGATTTCCGCCAGCAAGGCGGCAGAGGCGCAGCCCTTCCCGGGATTATCCCGATGCGCCGCAGACAGATATGTGTCTATGGCCATTGCCAAGCCGCCGGAGGCCAATGCTTGCCGTATCTCGTCGGATTGATCCTCGAGAGCTGCAGCGACCGTTTCACGGACAAGCGCCGCCTTTGATTGAAAGTGGGGATAGAAAGCCCCGTTCGTCAGCCCGGCGTCGCCCATGATGGTTGCCAGTCCGGACGCCGCTATGCCGTTTTTCCGAAAGCGTTCCGCGGCGACCTCCAGGATCCGGCCGCGCGAGGCGTCCTTCCTGCCCTTTTCGTAGCGCATGGCTGCTATTCCTTTCTGCTATTGCATTATGATCATAATCTGATATTACGACTGTAATTTAACAGATGCAAAAAAGCTAGCCCCCATGAGTTTGGAGCACGAAATGAAAACGAATGCCGGAAAAACCGCTGTTGTGACCGGAGCCTCTTCGGGCATCGGCCGCGCCAGTGCCGAAGCCCTTGCGCGGGCCGGGTTCACCGTCTTCGGAACCAGCCGGCGCAAGGCCGGCAACGATCCGGACGGGGTGACCATGCTGATCTGCGACGTGACCGACAGTGAGGCCGTTGCCGCACTCGTTTCGACGGTGCTCTCGCAGACCGGCCGGATCGACCTCTTGGTCAACAATGCCGGGGTCGGCCAGCTTGGAGGCGCCGAGGAATTCTCGATTGCCCAGGTGCAGGCTCTGTTCGACGTCAATCTGTTCGGCGTCATCCGCATGACCAATGCGGTGCTGCCGTCGATGCGGCAGCGTGGCGAGGGGCGCATCATCAATATCGGCTCTGTGCTGGGACTGGTGCCGGCGCCGTATTCAGCGCATTATTCGGCGGTCAAGCACGCGCTCGAGGGCTATTCGGAATCGCTCGACCACGAGGTTCGCGCCTTCAACATCCGCGTTTCGGTCATCGAGCCGGCATTCGTTCGTACTGTCTTCGACCAGAACGGGATCCAGCGGGATTCGCCGTTGCAGGAATACGATCAGGCCCGCGCTACGCTGGAAGCGCTGCTTCGCGACGTGATGCCTGTCGCCGACCGGCCGGAAATGGTGGCGCAAGTGGTCGTCAAGGCAGCGACCGATGCCCGTCCGCAACGGCGCTACACCGCCGGCAAGGCTGCGCGCCAGGTCAGCCTGCTGCGTCGCTTTGCTCCCGCGGGGATATTCGACAAGAGCCTGCGGAAACAATTCCGCCTGCCCGTTTGAACGCAGCGAGCAGAGGATTTCACGCACATGCGACACACCAAAATCACTCTCAGAAAGTCACTGCCATGAAGGCATTCGTCGTCGACAAGTACAGCAAGAACGGCACTCTGCGGCTAGCCAAAATGCCGGAGCCGAAACTCGGGGACAGCGATGTCCTGGTCGAGGTCCACGCAGCGGCGGTGAACCTGCTCGATTCCAAGGTCAAAACCGGAGAGTTCAAGCTGATCCTGCCCTATCGCCGGCCCTTTATCCTGGGTCACGACGTGGCCGGGAGGGTTGTGCGCGTGGGATCGAAAGTCCGCAAATTCAAACTCGGCGACGACGTCTATGCGCGGCCGCGCGATGGCCGGATCGGGACGTTCGCCGAGTTCATAGCCATGGATGAAGCCGACGTGGCCCTGAAACCCGGGAACCTCAGCATGGAGGAGGCGGCCTCGATCCCGCTGGTCGGCCTGACCGCCTGGCAGGCGCTCGTCGAAAGGGCCAAGCTGAAGAAGGGACAGAAGGTCTTCATTCAAGCCGGTTCCGGCGGCGTGGGGACATTCGCCATCCAACTGGCAAAGCATCTCGGCGCGACCATTGCGACCACCGCCAGCGCGGCGAGTGCCGGTCTGGTCAAGGGGCTCGGCGCCGATATCGTCGTCGACTACAGGAAAGACGATTTCGAGAAAGTCCTTTCGGGCTACGACGTCGTCTTGAACAGCCAGGACGCCAAGACACTTGAAAAATCACTGAATGTGCTGAAACCGGGTGGCAAGCTCATCTCCATCTCCGGCCCACCGGATCCGGAATTTGCCAGGGAAAAGGGACTGAACGTGGTGCTGAGGCTGGTGCTTCGCCTGCTGAGCCGCGGTATTCGAGCGAAAGCCAAGCGCCGTGGCGTGACGTTCTCGTTCCTTTTCATGTGGGCGCAGGGCGAGCAGCTGAGCAAGATCGCATCGCTCATCGAATCCGGCGCGATCCGCCCGGTCGTCGACCGGATATTTCCCTTCGAGGCGACCAATGAGGCGCTGGCCTATGTCGAAACAGGACGCGCCAAGGGCAAGGTCGTCATCAAGGTCAGATAGCAACTCAGCCCCGATCGAGGTCAGCCGCGCCGGGCTGCGTCGATCGCCGCGACGTCGATCTTTGTCATCTCCATCATCGCATCAAAGGCGCGTTTGGCTTCCTCGCCGCCGGCCGCCATGGCCTCGGTCAGCGTGCGCGGCGTGATTTGCCAAGACACGCCCCATTTGTCCTTGCACCAGCCGCACACGCTCTCCTGGCCGCCATTGCCGACGATGGCATTCCAGTAGCGGTCGGTTTCCTGCTGATCGTCGGTGGCGATCTGGAACGAGAAGGCCTCGTTCTGCTTGAATGTGGAGCCGCCGTTCAATCCGATGCAGGGAATGCCGGCGACGGTAAATTCGACCGTCAACACGTCGCCTTTCTTGCCGGACGGAAAGTCGCTCGGCGCACGGTGAACGGCGCCCACGCTGGTGTCGGGAAAGGTCTCTGCGTAGAAGCGCGCCGCAGCCTCGGCGTCCTTGTCGAACCAAAGGCAAATCGTGTTCTTCGGTATCTTTGGCATTGCATGTTCCTTTCGGCGTTGGAGTTGGCGGAGGTCAGCCCAGGAGATTGCGTGCCGTGCGCATGAAGATCCTCGACCCGATCGGGATCAGGTCGTCGGGAAAGTCATAGTCGGGATTGTGCAAGGCGGGGTGCCGCTCGCCCGCACCGAGGAAGAACATCGCCGACTTGGCACTATGGCCGAACAGGCCGAAATCTTCCGAGGCGCGCATCGGCAGGGCCTCTTCGCCGTGCGATACGCCCTCTTCATCGAGCGCGCGCCGCAGATGCTCCACCGCGTCCGGCGCGTTGACGCTGGCGACGAAGATCTCGTGATAGTCCCAGCGGGCGGTAAGGCGATGCTCGCCGGCGATCCTGGCGACCAGTGCTTCGGCAGCAGCGCAAAGGTTCGCCATGCGCTCGTCACGCCGGGTGCGCAGCGTTGCCCACACCTGCGCATGAGCAGGCGCGATGCCGAACACGGCTTCGCCCATCGCGGCATGGGTGACGGTCAGCATGGAGAAGTCGTCGTCGGCGAAGGTTCCGCGCCCGAGCGCCGGCAGCGCCGGCATCAGCTCACTGATCGCCAGCATCGGCGAGGTGCCGGTCTCCGGCATGGACGAATGGGCGGTCTTGCCCTCCAGCACGATGCGCATGCCGCGTGACGCACAGTTGACCACGCCGGGCTTGAGCCGCACCTCGCCGAACGGCACGCCAGGCAGGTTGTGCAGCGAGAAAGCGAAATCCGGCGCGATCTCGCCGAAGCGGGGATCGGCAACGACGCCGGCTGCGCCATTGCCGGTTTCCTCCGCCGGCTGGAACATCAGCACGACGCGGCCGCTTGCAGGCCGCTCGCGCCCCAACTGCCGGCCGAGGGATGCCAGGATGGCGGTGTGTCCGTCATGGCCGCACATATGCGACTTGCCCGGCACGCGCGACGCATGCGGCACGCCTGAAAGTTCTTCGATAGGCAAGGCATCGAGTTCCGAACGGAACAGCACCGTCGGCCCTGCTTTGCCGCTGTCATATGTGACCGCGACGCCGTGCCCGCCGAGCTGTGTCAGCACCTTGTCCGGCCCCGTATCGGCGAGGAAGGCGACGACCTCCTTTGCCGTCTTCTCCTCTTCATTCGAGATTTCCGGATACTGGTGCAGCTGGCGCCGCCACGCCGTCAACTCGACGATGTCTCGGTTGGTCAGAGTCATGCTTTTTCAACCTCCGCTGCATTCTTCATCGACACGTCCAGGCACAGGGGTGCCGCAATGATGAATTGCTAGCGACAAAGGGCAGTTCCCGCCACAGTCCAAGTTTCAGGCTTCGGCAGGCCAGAAACGGCCGTTCTCCCGGCCATCCGCAGCCTATTGATTGATCTCGGGCTCGACGAGCTTTGCCAGATTTCTGAGCGATTCCTGCCAGCCGAGATAGCAGGCCTCGACCGGAATGACGTCCGGAATGCCGGCCTGGGTAATGTCGATTTCAGTGCCGACCGACACTTTTTTCAAGACCACGGTCACCCGTATCTCGCCGGGCAGGTTGGGATCGTCGAACCTGTCGGTGTAGAGCAGGCGCTCGCCCGGAACGAGTTCAAGGTATTCGCCGCCGAAGGCGTGGCTGTCGCCGGTGGTGAAATTGCGGAACGACATCTTGAACGTGCCTCCGACCTTTGCCTCGAAATTATGGACCGTGCAGGTGAAGCCGTTTGGCGGAAGCCACTTGGCCAGCGCGTCCGCTTCAACGAAGGCGCGATAGACCTTTTCAGGGCTGGTCGTCAGAACGCGGTGCAAACGTACGGTGCCGGGCATTGCTGGATCCTTTCATGAATGCCTGTTCGATACCCCAAGGACGGACGAAGCCTAGCCAGTCCGACATTGGTTTGCGAATTTTTTGACGGGAGGCGGCCTGCCTACGCCGCGGACATGCGTTCGACCCCGAGCTATCAACACGAAGCTCGGGCGAGACGGCGGATGAACTGCACCGGCTTCGGAGCTGGCGCTCACCTGCTAAATCGAGTTCCTGAGCCATCTTGTTGTTCGGGCGTGTTTTTGTCGATTGCCGCGAACGGCCGCGCGTCCCCGTCAATGCTTCGAACGCCGCCAAATAGGGCAGCGCGTCTTTGCCGTCCATGTGCCGATCATTAGAATTTGCATCTGATCAGAGTTGATTTCCTATCAAGCCGTTAATGCGGTCATGCTGTTAATCAGCATTTGCTAATGAGTCTTTCGAACCTGAGGCAAGCAATGACCAAGAATCTCGGCAATGCACGTCATACGCCGGCGAAGGACCCGCAGGTCTCCCTTCTGGGCAAAGCCGCGCCGGCGCTGTTTCCGCTGGTCGTGGCGGCACTGGGTTACATGGTTGGCAAGCAGTTCTTCGGCATCTAGGCGCGAAGTTCCGTTCCCTCAAACGTCTCGGCGGACCGACCATCTCAGCGCGCGGGCCGCCGTTTGCGTTGCAGCGGCGTGTTGCCGGGCATCAACGTCAAACATGCACGTCGCCAAAGGACAGTTCGCCGTCGTTATCGGCCGTGAAAAAGACGATGGCAAGCAACCCGACATAGAATGCGGCCACGACAACCACGATCGCCACACCGGGAACGGGGCCAAGGGCGGCGCTGTCTACGGCTTCGCGAAGCGAACCGGCAAAGCCGGTCCTGACGCCCACGGTTTGAAGGCTGGGCGTGGATATCTTGAGCACCCAGGCCAGCAAGAGGATCAGGAACAGGTAGATGTAATTTCGCCGCAGCCGACGGGCCAGCGCGACGCGCTGCGACAGCAGGAACTTCGGCGCGCGTAGGCCTTCCCCGACGATGAGCAGCCAGTCCGAGGCAAAGTCGGGCTGTGGGGAAAAGATCTGCGCGAAATAGTGGCGCTCGAACTGGCGTACGCGCGCCCTATAGAAATCGAAGAACCGATAGCGGCGCGCCTCGATCCATAGCAGCAGCAGGATCAGCAGCATGGCGAAAAGCAGCACGCCGTGATGCGCACTGGCCGTCGACAGCGATACCGAAAGCAGCGCCGCCACCACCGTGATTGCCCAGTTGGTTGTCCTGTCCAGCCGGTCGCGCCATCCCGCCATGCGAGCGATCTCGGCGCGGTGAAAATGCGACAGCGTGTTGACGCGCTCCGCCGATGAAAGGACGGGGCCAGCGGGCTTTGCCGACGCGTCGTTCATGGCATCCTCCGGCAAGGAACAGAACGGCCGGCCAGCGGCATTGTTCCCTGTCCTCGAGACCGCCGATCCAGCCGACCAGCCGCGCGTTGAGGCCGAGGCGGCTCCGGTCCAGCAGACATCAAGCCGGCGGTTGACCACTGTTTCGCGAAGTGCCGATCGAAGGGCACGACTGATGTGGACAGCACCGGTGACGCAGGCACCTGCATGCACCAATCACATTACATTACGAGGTCTTGACCCACCCGCGACGGAGTCCAAAATCCTCCGCACCAGTGCCGACGAGGCGCCGGCTTCACGGGCGCCGCGCGGGTCAGGGGCGGTGGCCCTCGGGCAGGCTCAGGTGCGCGAGCCCCCGCCACTGATCCAGGCGTTTCCAACGGGACCGGAGCGCCAATGGCGCAGACGCGCATCGTCCGAGCATGGCAACCAGAGCATGCAAACGAACGATAGACAGGATCAAGAAAGGAGCAAATGCAATGACCATTCGTGATCTGATGCCATGGGGTCGCGATCCGAACCAGGTTCAGACCCTCTCAGGCGACCGCGATCAGGACCCATTCATGAGCCTGCATCGCGAGATGAACCGCCTTGTTGACGACATGTTCCGCGGTTTCGGTTCACGTCTTCCATCCTTGGGCGGGCTCTCTTCAGCGGGCGGTGGCTGGCCTAGCGTGGAAATCTCGGAAACGGACAAGGAAATCCGCGTGACCGCCGAGATACCCGGCATGGAGGAAAAGGACATCGAGGTGTTGCTCGATGACGGCGTCCTGACGTTGCGCGGTGAAAAACACGCCGAAACCGACGACAAGGAACGTCAGTTCTCCGAGCGATTCTACGGCCGCTTCGAACGTCGCATTCCGATCGGCTTCGAAGTCGAAGAAGACAAGGTCGCTGCCGATTTCCGCAACGGCGTGCTGTTCGTCACCTTGCCGAAATCCGAGAAGGCACAGAACAAGATGAGGCGCATCCCCATCGGCGGCAAGAGCACCAAGCACTAGAATGATTGGATGCCGGGCGGGAGGGTCACCCGCCCGGCATCGGCCGTTGAATTTTGCGCCGGTCACATGGACCCTTGAGAATCCCTCTGCCTTCGGCAACATGACGGCGACGGTAGAGGGTATGAAATGAACCAGCCGATTTCTGCCATATCGCCGCGCAAGTCCGTGCCGCGCAACACGCCGATGGCGCTGACCGAGGCGTTGGTCGCGCGCACTATGCGTGCTGTCGAGGATGCCGGGCCGACGCCGGGCATGGTTCACATGACCGATGCCGACTATGCGCGTATCCGCGACGAGGTGCTGGCCGGCGCTCCGGCCGGGCCGCTGAAACTATTTGCCTATGGCTCGCTGCTGTGGAAGCCCGCCGGCGAGGTGAGGGGCGGAGAACGCGCGGTGGCCAGCGGCTGGCATCGTTCGTTCTGCTTCACGGTGCAGCGTTTTCGCGGCACGGTCGAGCAGCCCGGTTTGATGATGGCGCTCGATCGCGGCGGCCAGTGCCAGGGCGTGGTGTTCGAGATCGCGGAACCGGTGGCGGCCAACCTCGAAGCGCTGCTGCGCCGCGAAATGACCATCCTGCCCGCCGTCAACGTGCCGCGCTGGCTGCAGGTCAGGACCGAAGGCGGCCCATGTCGCGCGCTTGGCTTCGTCGTCGATCCCGCCAATCCGCGTTATGCCGGCAAGCTCGACAAGCAGGCGATCGCGGCGACGCTGGTGACAGCCGTCGGTCATTGGGGCTCGGGCGCGCAATATCTATTCGAGACGATCCGCCACCTCGAAGCCTGCGGCATCCGCGACCGCAATCTGTGGCGGCTGCAGGAACTGGTGGCGGAAGAGATCGGGCTGACCGTCGCTCAGAAGTGATCCGCCCAGAAGTGATCCGCTCAGACGCGGCACGCTTCAGTCGTGTTTGGCTCCGGATGCTTGCAGGCCACAGCACCTTGCGAAGCAAATCTCTGATTTCGGAAGTCTCCGCAGTGAAGGTTTAATGAATTGAAAACAGTTCTGGGCCAACGATGACCTGAACACCGGCGCAGGACACGGTGCGCGTGGGCCAATCATGAAATCCTCGACCGGAGAGCACTACCCAGCGCTGGATCATGTTCGTGGCCTGGCGGCTTTTCTTGTCTTTACCTGGCATTTCCTTCATGCTTCTCCTGAAGGCCCCGTGCCTTATGACTTCGTGCCGGCTCTTCCTATCTTCAGCGTTCTGGATGAAGGGCATACTGGCGTTTCCCTGTTCATGGCGCTTTCCGGCTACCTGTTCGCCAAGCTGCTCGATGGAAAGCAGATCAACTATCTGCCCTTCTTTGCCAACAGGGCCCTCAGGCTGCTTCCGCTTCTCCTGGTCGTGCTATGCATCGAGGCCTGCCGCAGGTACGTGGCCGGCCAGTCCCTCGACGGGTATTTCACGGGCGTCGGATTGGGGTTTCTTTTTCCCACCCTCCCGAATGGCGGCTGGTCGATAACGATCGAAGCGCACTTCTACCTGTTGCTGCCGTTCTTGCTGATGGTATCCAGGCGGTTTGTGTTCGCGCCCTTGCTGTTCATCGCGGCAGCCATTGTGCTGAGGTCCGTCCTGTATGTGCAGATCGGCGAAGTGCAGTCGGCGGCGTCCGCAACCATCATAGGCCATGCGGATCAGTTCCTGGCCGGCATTCTTGCCTTTCACCTGCGTGCCCACGCGAAGAACCAACACTGGCTGGCGCTGGCCGTTCTCATGGCTTTTTCGGGGTTCTTCTGGTGGTTCGATGCAGCCGGCGGATTTTACCAACTGGGCCGCTATCCGTCGCCTCATTGGATATGGATCATCCTGCCGACCCTGGAGGCGACAGCCTATTCATTCGGCATCGCCTACTACGACACGAGCTTTTCGAGAAAGCGAACAAGCCCGCCATTCAGGGTACTGGAGAAGGCTGGGGCCTACAGCTATTCGATCTATCTTCTGCACCTGTTCTTCGTCATGCAATTGGCAGCGTTCATAGACACGAATGTCATGAGCATCAGCAATTTCTACGTCGCATGCCTCTGGTCCGCATTGTGCTTCGTGGCGACGATCCCGATCGGCTATCTCAGCTATACCTGCGTCGAGGCGCCATTCCTGCGCCTGCGTCTGCGCTATATGGACCAAAAGCCCGAAACCGCGGCATCGACCGCGGCTGAGCTTGGATCGGTCATCGCCGATACACCGACCTCGTTCAGCCGTCCCTGAGCCATACCAGCATCTCGCCGGGCTCGCGATTGTCCCAGGCGAAATAGGGAATGGCGGTCAGTCGCGTCTCGGCGGTGGCCGGCGGCTCGGGCCTGTAGAGCCCGTCCTGCCAGCCGTCGGAGACATCGGCAAGTGCCGCGGTCGACAGCGTCACCACGCCGCCGAGAAGTTCCGGCCGGTGCTGCGCTTCGATGGTGGCCGTCCGCGGCAGCGTCAGGCGATGCGGCTGGCTGTCATTGTCTGATGCCTCGACGCAATAGATCAGCGGGCCGCGTGACAGCGCGACGCGGCCAGAATCCTGGCGCACCTGCGGGTTGGCATAAAGCCGCTCGATCGGCATTTCGAGATCGAGCCGGACATTGTCGCCCTTTTTCCATGTCCGCTTGATCGCGGCGTAGCCGTCGCTGGTGATATCCGCCAGCCTGATGGCTTCGCCGTTTATCTTCAACCCGGCACTGGCGCTCCAGGCGGGAATGCGCAGGTGCAAAGTGAACTCGACCGGCGCCCGCGGTTCGAGCATGATGTCGACGGCGCCGTCCCAGGGATAGCTGCTGACCTGCGTCAGGCTCACCGGGACGCCCGATATATCGAAGCGCGCGGTCGAGTCGCCATAGAGGTGGACGGCCAGCGCATCGTCGGCCAGGCTGTAGAAATAGCTGCCGATCGAGGCGACCATGCGCCCGATATTGGGCGGGCAGCACGGGCAGCGGTGCCACTTCCACCTGTTGTGCTTGCCCCGGCTTTCCAATGGATTCTCGTAGAAAAACAGCGAGCCGTCGAGCGACAGGCCCGAGATCGAACCGTTGTAGAGGGCGCGTTCCATCATGTCGGCGTAGCGCGCGTTCGGCCCCATGCCGAGCATGCGGCTGGCCCAGAACACCAGGCCGACCGCCGCACAGGTCTCGGCATAGGCGCTTTCGTTGGGCAGGTCGTAGTCGCTGGTGAAGCCCTCATTGTGCGCCGACGGCCCCAGTCCGCCAGTGATGTAGAGACTCTTGGTGGTGAGATCGTCCCACAGAAGGTCGAGTGCTGCTCGCAGCGTATCATCGCCATATTCGGTCGCGATATCGGCCATGCCGGAATAGAGGTACATCGCCCTGACAGCATGGCCGACGACCTTGTTCTGTTCTCGCACCGGGATATGCGACTGGCTGTATTCATAGGTCTTGAAATGATAGGCCTTCGGGTCGGCGCCGCGGGCGCGGGCCTCCTCGTCGAAATAATGCGGCTGCTGACCGCGCTGGTCGATGAAGTATCTGGCCAACTCCATATATTTCCGCTCGCCGGTCACCCGTGCCAGCTTGACCAGCGCCAGCTCGATCTCCTCGTGGCCGCAATAGCCCTTCTTCTTGCCGGGCTCCGGGCCGAGTACCGACGCGATGTGGTCGGCATAGCGGCACATGATATCGAGCAGCTTGCGTTTTCCCGTCGCCTGGTAGTAGGCGACCGCGCCCTCGATCAGATGGCCGGCGCAATAGAGCTCGTGGCAGTCGCGCAGATTGGTCCAGCGCTTGCCGGGCTGGATGCGTTGGTACCAGCTGGAGAGATAGCCGTCCTCCTGCTGCAGCCTGCCATACATGTCGATGACGGCGTCGATCTTCTTCTCCAGTTCGGGATTCTTGCGCCGGTACAGCGAATAGGCCGCGGTCTCGATCGTCTTGCCGAGATCGGAATCCCAGAACATCTGCGTGGTCACCGTCGATCCGGTGAATTCCGCGCCTTGGCGGTCGGCTTCGTCGGGAGAGGGCGAATGGAAGGGGATGACTATGCCGGGCGAGGGACGGTCCGGATCGATCTGCTCCAGCATGCGGGCCTCCACGCAGCGCTCGTAAAGGATATCGGCGGTGCGGGCGGCGACAGCGTCGGCGCGATCGCCCCAGAAGCCGTGCACGTCGACCTGCGGCACCAGCAGCGGGCGGAAGGCGAGCTTCGGTTTCCCGGTTTTTGCGGATGGCGATGCGGTCATGAATTTACTCCATTCTATTTGACGGCCCCGGCCATCAGGCCGCGGATGTAGAAGCGCTGCAGCGCCAGGAACAGGATGAGGCACGGCACCATCATCACGGTGACGCCCGCCTGCACCGCGCCCCAGTCGATGGCGCCGAAGCGGCCCGACTGCAGTGCGGTCATCATCACTGGCAGCGTGAATTTGGATTGGTCGGTCATCAGCACGAGGGCGGCGAGGAATTCGTTCCAGGCGCCGAGGAAGGCAAACAGGGCGATGGTGACGACGCCCGGCCAGACCAGCGGCAGCATCACCTTCCAAAGCATGGTGAGATTGCCGGCGCCGTCCATGCGGGCGGCTTCCTCGATCTCGCGCGGCACCGCGTCGAAGGCGTTGCGCATCATGAAGATCGAGAACGGCAGTTGCAGCGTCACATAAACGCCGACCAGGCCGGTCAGCGTGTTGTGCAGGCCAAGCTTGGTCAGCACCAGGAAGATCGGCGTCAGGATCGACTGGAACGGGATCATGATCGTCGACAGAATGAGGATGAAGAACAGGTTCTTGAACGGAAACCGGAACCGCGAAAAGCCATAGCCGGCCAGCACGCTGACGGCGACCGACAGCACGACGGTCATCACCGAGACGTAGATGCTGTTTTGCGCCGAGACCCACAGCCCGTCGCCGAAGCTGTTGAGCGTGGCGTAGTTCTCCAGCGAGAAGCCTGATGTCGGCCAGGGCGGCAGCGGCGGCAGGCGCGCTTCGGCCGCTGGCTTGAACGCCGACAGCACCGCCCACACGATCGGCGCGGCAAACAGCACCGAGGCGACGATGCCGGTCGAATGCTCGCCGATGCGGCTCAAGAGCCGGCGGTTGCGGGAAGCGGCCTGCGCCATCAGTCGAGCCCCTCCGGCTTGCGCAGCAGCCACAGCTGGACGAGGCTGAGCGCCACCAGGATCACCAGCAGCACCATCGACAAAGCCGCGCCGTAGCCGAGCTTGAACGACACGAAGGACTGGTTGAAGATCCAGTAGACCGCCGTCAGCGTCTGGTTGCGTGGGCCGCCGCGCAGGATGATGTAGAACTGGTCGAAGGCGAGGATCGAGCCGGCGACCGACAGGATCAGGGCCAGCGCCAGCGTGCGGCGCATCAGCGGCAAAGTGATCGCCCTGAACCTGGCGAACGGACCGGCGCCGTCGATGACGGCCGCCTCCTGCAGATCCTGCGGGATCGATTGCAGGCCGGCCATCAGAATGATCATGGTGAAGCCGGCGACCTTCCAGACGACCATGGCGATGATCGACCAGAAGGCCGGCTGGAAGGTGGCCAAAAGGTTGAACTTCCTGTCGATCAGGCCAAGGTCGTAGGCGGCCGGGCTGAACAGGCCGGAATCGACGTTCAACAGCCATGACCAGAGCAGGCTGGCCGAGGCAAAGCCGACAACCGCCGGCATGAAGAACATCGTACGGTAGAGATTGGTCAGCGGCCGCGGCCTTTCGACGAACAGCGCCAGCGGAAACGCCACCACGAAGATCGCGATGGTGACGATCACGGTGTAGTAGGCGGTGAAGCGCAGCGCGTTCCAGAACCGGGTGTCGCGCAGGATGGCGACATAGTTGCCGAGGCCGATAAAGCTGTGCTCGCCCATCAGCGGCCAGTTGTGCAGCGACATCCACGCCGTCATGCCGAGCGGGATCAGGAAAAAGACGACGACCAGCGCGACAGCCGGCGCGACATAGAGCAGGCCGATCCATTGGTGGCGGCTGGCGACCTTGCGGGCGCGGGGCGGGGCAGGGGTTGCTGCGGTGATGACGGTCATGGCTGCGCGCTCGGTGCTATTGGGACATTGGCAAAGAACCCTCTCACCCGGATTGCCAACCGAATTGAAGAGAGCAATTCGGGGCAATCCGACCTCTCCCCGAGGGGAGAGGAGGTTGCCGGGGATGGTGCCAGCCTCTTCTCCCCAGCGGGGAGAAGGTGGCCGCGAAGCGGCCGGATGAGGGGGTCTTTTCTCAACGCGATAGCCCTGCCGTTGGCGATGCGGTATCCGGCCACCCGCCCAGGGAGACAGGCGGGCGGCCGGCAGGCGTCCGCTACTTCTGCGGCGCCTGGTCGATGATCGACTGCATCGTTTCCTGCGCATTGGCTATCGCGCCATCGACATCGTCGCCGAAGAAGACCTCGTTGATCATCTGCGTCCACGGGCCGTTGGCGGAGTTGATCAGGTCGTTGAACACCACCGAATAGGGCGTCTTGCCCCTGGCCATGGCTTCGGCGGCGATCTGGTAGCGCGGATCGAGATCCTTCAACGCGTCCTTGGCGATGTCGCCGCGCACCGGCAGGCTTCCGTATTTGGCAAGGATGGTCTGGCCCTCGAGCGAATAGGCGAAGTCGAGGAACTCCTTCACCACGGGCAGTTTCGTGGTGCCCTTGGTGACGACGAAATTGTCGCCGCCCGCAAAGGACGACCAGCCGCTGTCCTTGCCCGGCAGGAAGGTGACGCCGTAATCGATGTCGGGATACTGGGTGTTGAGCGCGCCGATGGCAAAGGCGCCGGACGGCGAGATGCCGATATTGCCGGCGGCGAAGGCGGCAAAGAAATTGGCGCCGGTGTCGGTCTGTGCGCCTGCCGGTACCAGATCCTTCTTGACCATCGAGCGGTAGAGATCGATGGCGCCGCGCAGCTGCGGGCTGTCCAGCGTCGCCTTCGAGCCGTCTTCGCTCAGGATGTCGCCACCAGACGCCCAGATCAGGGGCGTGAAGGTGAAGATGTTGCAGCCGCCGCAATTGCCGGAGAAGTAGAAGCCCTTGATGTTGCCGCCGAGCGCGTTGACCTTCTCGGCATCGGCCGCGATCTCGGCCCAGTTGGCCGGGCCTTTTTCGGGATCGAGGCCGGCCTGCTTGAACAGCTTCTTGTTCCAGATCAGCACCGAGGCGTCGGCGGAGAAGGGCAGGCCGTAAATGTGATCTTTGTAGGTGCCGGTCTTCACATGCGCCGGCGACAGGCTGGCAAAATAGGGCAGGGACTTTGCCCAGTCGGTGATGTCCTCCAATTGGCCGGCTGCGGCGAAGGAGGGCGTGTAGATCAGGTCGAGCGACAGCGCGTCGGGCGCTGTGCCGCCGGCGGCCGCGGCACCGTATTTGGGGATGATCTCGGCATTGGGGATGATATCGAGCTTGACCTGGTTGGTGTGCGCCTTGTTGTAGGCATCGACGATCCTCGGCATGAAATTCGAACCGTCGGCGCGCACCCATATGTTGGCCGTCTCGGCGGCGGCAGTGCCGAGACCGCCGCCCAGAACGGCAGCGGCCAGGGCCAGTTTGGCAATCAGGTTCCTCATGTTCTCCTCCTCCAAGGTTGGCCGCGGTCCGCGGCTTGGCGCCGATTGCGCGGCGCTTCGTTTTCAGCCACCCGGCGGATGGCCGCATGACTGCCGCACCACCAGCCGGCACGGCAGTTTTCGAATGCCGGGCGCGGCGGGCTTGCCGCCGACCAGCGAAAGCAGGGTCAACCCGGCCTCGCGCCCGAGCGCGACCAGGTTCATGTCGACAGAGGTCAGCGGCGGGCGCGTCGCCTCGGCCACGATCTCCCAATTGTCGAAACCGATGACGCCGACATCACTGGGGACGTCGAGGCCGCGTTCGCGCAGAGCATCGATGACGCCGCGCGCGATCTGGTCGTTGCCGCAGAAGACCGCGTCCGGCCTTTCGCTTTTGCCGTCGAACAGTTGCGCAACCGCCTGGTGACCCCAGGCTTCCGACCAGGAGCCGAGCAGCGGCTCGCTGACCGTCAGGCCGTTTTCGGCGAGCACGTCGCGGTAAGCCTGAACGCGCGCGTGTACCACGGCAAAGCTCGCCGGCCCGGTGACGTGGGCGATGCGCTTGCGGCCAAGCCGGCAAAAATGCTCGACGGCCAGCCGGGCGCCGCCAACATCGTCCGAGACGAATGCAACGGCGTCGGGGTCGGGCTGCGTGAAGGCATAGATCACCGGGACGCGCAGATTGGAGAGGTCGACGGGCAGATGGCGATCGATGCGCTTGCCAGTGGCGATGATGCCGTCAACGCGCTTGTCGAGCATGGCGTCGACATGCATCTGGCCCAGCCGCGGATCCTCCTCGACATTGCACAGGAACACCGAGACGCCATTGTCGACCAGCGCGTCCGAAATGCCCGACATCAGCGGCAGCGAGAAGCGGCCATAGGTATCGTTGGTGAGCAGGCCGACGGTGAAGCTGCGGCGTCGGAGCAGGCTTTGCGCCAGGCTGTTGGGCCGGAAGCCAAGCCGCCGGGCGGTCTCGCGAATGCGTTCGCGCGTCTCGGCTGTCATCCGGCCCTGGCTGTTGAGCGCCTTGGATGCGGTAGCGACGCTGACTCCGGCCTGCGCGGCCACGTCACGCAAGGTGACTGGCTTGGAAAAGACCGGAACAGGCAGATCGTCCGATGGCATCGCGCCGAGAGTCCTTAGTTGGAAAAAGGTTTTCTCTTCCCGATCTGAAAGAGGCCCGGCAGGTGGCCGAGCCCGACTGAAATTGTTTGAGAAAACCTTTTCTCAGCTGAGGCTAGACCAGATTGGATCGCCGTTCAAGGGAAAAGCTGGTTGGGCCTCTGCTCTCTTCCTTCGAATGCAAACGCGGGTTAAAGCAGCGCCGGCAGCACTTAGCTCAGGGGAAGAGCGCCAGTCGCAGTGCTGGAGGCCCTCGGTCGAGACGGGGCGGGCTGCCGCTTGAGGCGTGAAGGATCGCAGCGTGCGCGGGATGCGAGGTCCGGCAAAGGGTTGGCGCTGCCGGGCAGCAAACCTGGCCGCAATATGTGCTGGCGGACGGTCTGAAGATCGTGCCGAAAATTCTGAACAGTCCCTCGGGATTAACCTTTCCGTAAATATTTGGCCGCTACTTCAACAGCCATGGCCTCGTGGCGGAGCGGCTACGCTGGAGACGGCAAATCTCTGAAGCCTCGGTTCGATTCCGAGGCGAGGCCTCCAAAATTTCGTGTCGAACAGCAATCCCAATCTGCCCCAAGGGCAGTCAGTCCCCACGAATAGATTTGTGCGTTACGAAGGCGGTGCGGACCGGACGTTAAAGCAGTCCTGTCTTGCATTTGGCATGCCGGCACACGCGAAAAGAGTGGTATGGAAGGGAGCCGAGCGTTCTTGCTTCGCTTTTTCCTGACATTCGAGGCCTTTCGTGCGTGAACCGTCGCTGCTGCCCGTCTTTGGAAAACTTGGCCTCAAGGCTCCTGCCGCCCTGGAGGCGGCACCGGCCTCGTCGGCAGGTGTGTCGCACCTGCGGAAGCTTCTGGCCGTGCATGGCGGCATGGTGCTGAAACTGTCGGTCGTCGCCTGGACGGTGCTGATCCTGGGCGCCGTGTTTTTCACGATGCAAGGCTGACCGGCATGGCCAACCGCTACACGCTGCGTATGGAGCTTCCCCAGAGCTGGAGCATCATCGATGTCTTCACCGGCCAGCCTGCGGTGGTCCGGCAAAAGGTGATGGTCGGGATGGGGCCGCGCGAGGCCGAGGACATGGTCGTGCAGATGAATGTCCGCGATGTCAAACGCCGCGAACGGGCCGAGCGCAAGGCCTGATCCGTAGCGGCCCGCCGGCGGAAGCCTGCCGCACCGCAAATCAAGGGATTCCCGTGAGAGCCAGCCTGAAGCAGAAGATACTGGAGATTTGCGACCAAGATCTCCGAGAAGGGGGCCGGCGTCGGCGTGTCGTTCTATGCGTTTTTCGCCAACAGAAACGACAACCCCGAACTCCTGATGGAAGCCGCCGAATGGTGGATCAGAACCCACCGCCTCGACCATTTCGAAAAGGCTGCGAAGATACGCGCGATGGTCGAGGGGATGGATCTTTAATCGTCGTTTTGAGCGACATGCAATGGACTGATCAGCCGAAATCGGACGCCGTCAGCACATACATGCTCTTGTGGGTGCGGTCGTAGGCCTTCGACGCCACTTCGCGGATGGCGCTGCTCTCGGTGTCGAATGTCTGGAGATAACCGGCTTCATCGGCCGCGGTTCCCGGCCGCATCTTGGCCATGGCGTCGGCGGCGACGGAGAACGAGATCTGGAACATGCCGTCATGGCCGACGAAACGGATGCGCTGGCCCGCCTCGTCATAGCTGCGGCTGCGGTTGGGGAAGGTGAGGCTCATGTCTTGGCCTCCGTAACTTTCTTGGTCACCCGCTTCTTCTTCGGCGTCGGATTGAGGGCCTCGGCGATACGATCGGCCTCTTCCTTGGCCAGCCGAAGCTCCCTCAGCCTTGCCGTCTTGATCTCCCTGGCTCTTGCCTCGGACATATATTCGGCGGTCGCCTTGTTTTTCTCCGCTGTCTTCTTCTGCTTGTCGACAAAGCGGGCTTCAGCTTTTTCCATGATCGTCTGATTGCCTTCGGCCATCGAAGAAATCTCCCTTGTGCCTGAAATCGTGAAAGTGAACTTGTCCTATAAATAGGCACTCGATCGGCAAAATTCAATCTTTTGAATTATTTGACATTCTGCGGATATCACGAAACGGCCAGCTGAAATAATACTTTTGAATATTTAATTTGGTACGCGAATAATTTTTGGCACTCCTATCTATCGAGTGCCAACGCGTCTATAGAGGAGGGGCGTGGCCGCCTGTGCCGGCCCCCAGAAAGAAAGTTCCCATGAAATTTCGGCCACTCCACGACCGCGTCGTCATTCGTCGCGCCGAAGGCGATATCAAATCCAAGGGCGGGATCATCATCCCCGACACTGCCAAGGAAAAGCCGCAGGAGGGCGAAGTCATCGCTGTCGGCCCTGGCGCACGCGACGAAAACGGCGCGCTTGTTCCGCTCGACGTCAAGGCCGGCGACTTCATCCTGTTCGGCAAATGGTCGGGCACCGAGGTCAAGATCGACGGCGAGGACCTTCTGATCATGAAGGAAGCCGACATTATGGGCGTCATCGACAAGGACGAGACTGGCATCATCGACAAGGGCGAGACCGCTGCAACCGACAAGACCGTGGCCGCCAAGAAAGCTGCCTGACCTTATTTTCTCCGAACGTACTGGATAAAAATCATGTCTGCCAAGGAAATCAAATTCTCCACCGACGCGCGCGACCGCATGCTGCGCGGCGTCGAGATCCTCACCAATGCGGTGAAGGTCACGCTCGGCCCCAAGGGCCGCAACGTCATCATCGACAAGGCCTACGGCGCGCCGCGCATCACCAAGGACGGCGTCACCGTCGCCACGGAAATCGAGCTTGCCGACAAGTTCGAGAACATGGGCGCCCAGATGGTGCGCGAAGTGGCCTCGAAGACCAACGACCTCGCCGGTGACGGCACCACCACCGCCACGGTGCTGGCCGCCTCGATCCTGCGCGAAGGCGCCAAGCTGGTCGCCGCCGGCATGAATCCCATGGATTTGAAGCGCGGCATCGACCAGGCGGTTTCCGCCGTGGTCAAGGAAATCCAGGCGCGCGCCAAGAAGGTCAAGTCGTCGGCCGAGATCGCGCAGGTCGGCACCATCGCCGCCAATGGCGATGCCAGCGTCGGCGAGATGATCGCCAAGGCTATGGACAAGGTCGGCAATGACGGCGTCATCACCGTCGAGGAAGCCAAGGCCGCAGAGACCGAACTCGACGTCGTCGAAGGCATGCAGTTCGACCGCGGCTATCTCTCGCCCTATTTCGTCACCAATGACGACAAGATGCGCGTCGAGCTGGAAGAACCCTACATCCTCATCCACGAGAAGAAGCTCGGCAATCTGCAGGCGATGCTGCCGATCCTCGAAGCGGTGGTGCAGAGCGGCAGGCCGCTGCTGATCATCTCCGAGGACGTCGAGGGCGAGGCTCTGGCGACGCTGGTCGTCAACAAGCTGCGCGGCGGCCTCAAGGTCGCGGCCGTCAAGGCGCCTGGCTTCGGCGATCGCCGCAAGGCGATGCTGGAAGACATCGCCGTGCTGACATCAGGCCAGATGATCTCGGAAGATCTCGGCATCAAGCTTGAAAACGTCACCATCGAGATGCTCGGCCGCGCCAAGCGCGTGCTGATCGAGAAGGACACCACCACGATCATCGACGGTGCCGGCACCAAGGCGACCATCCAGGCGCGCGTCGCTCAGATCAAGGGCCAGATCGAGGAGACGACGTCAGACTACGACAAGGAAAAGCTGCAGGAGCGGCTGGCCAAGCTCGCCGGCGGCGTTGCCGTCATCCGCGTCGGCGGCGTCACCGAGTCGGAAGTCAAGGAAAAGAAGGACCGCATCGACGATGCGCTGAACGCCACCCGCGCGGCGGTCGAGGAAGGCATCGTGCCCGGCGGCGGCGTCGCTCTGCTGCGTGCCCGCTCGGCGCTTGGCGGCCTGACCGGCGCCAATGCCGATGTCACGGCCGGCATCACGATCGTGCTGCGGGCGCTCGAAGCGCCGATCCGCCAGATCGCCGAGAATTCCGGCGTCGAAGGCTCAATCGTCGTCGGCAAGCTCACCGACAGCAAGGACCACAATCAGGGTTTTGACGCCCAGAACGAGGTCTATGTCGACATGATCAAGGCAGGCATCGTCGATCCGGCGAAAGTGGTGCGCACCGCACTCCAGGATGCCGGTTCGATCGCAGCCCTTCTGATCACCGCCGAAGCGATGATCACCGACGTTCCGGCCAAGGATGCAGCACCTGCGGGTGGCGGCGGTGGCGGCATGGGCGGCTACTAAAACCCAGGACTTGTCCGATCTGTTGGAGATGTGAATGGCGGCCCCGATCGGGGCCGCTACGATTCTCAAGATGATCATCGCAAAGTTTACGCAGTCGCCCGGCTCAGTCCCGGGAGGCAATCATGATCTTGCGGCTTTCGAAGGGGACGCAATCCACGCTAGACTGTCCAGGCGGCCGTCTGGCTGCGGAGCTCGCCGGACTTTGGCAAGCGATCGGACGAACCGCCATCCCCGACACGGAGACACGTTCATGTTTGCGGCCAAGGCCATCGACACCTCAGACAAGCCCACGTTCTACCGCGACCTCGCCACCCAATTGAAGGCGCTGCTCGAGGGTGAGCGCGATTCGATCGCCAACGCCGCCAACACCGCAGCACTCATCTTCCAGATGGTGCCGGACCTCAACTGGGCCGGTTTCTATTTCCTGCAGTCGGACGAGGAAATGGTGCTCGGGCCGTTCCAGGGCAAGCCGGCCTGTGTGCGCATCGCCGTCGGCAAGGGCGTGTGCGGAACGGCGGTCGAACTCGGCACCTCGATGCTGATCAAGGACGTGCATGATTTTCCCGGCCACATCGCCTGCGATGCCGATTCGCGCTCGGAACTGGTGGTGCTGCTCGAGGACGATGAAGGCGTCTTCGGCGTGCTCGATCTCGACAGCCCGCTGCCCGGCCGCTTCGACAAGGCCGACCAGGCCGGCATCGAGACGCTGGCGGCGATCTATGCCGCGGCGAGTTCGTTCGAGGACTGATCAGCCTACGAACTTCACCAGCATCAGGCTGAAGCAGCCGATGAACAGGAAGGCCGAGAAGGCGAGCGCCAGCGGGCGCAGGCCGCGCGAGCGCAGCTGAGAGATGTCGGCCTGCAGGCCCATGGCGGCCAGGCCCATGGTCAGCATTATGGTGGTGGCGAGCGCCATTGCCGATTTCATCTCGGTGGGCACCGTGACCAAGCTGTTCAACGCCACGACAGCGACGAAGGCGGCGACGAACCACGGCATGGGCGGCCGCGCCGCCACCTCACTGCTGCTCCTGCCGCGCGCCATCAGGCCGAGCGCGACGACCATCGGCGCCAGCATGGCGACGCGGGTCAGCTTGGCGACGGTGGCGATCTCGCCGGACTGGGTGCCGTTCTGAAAGCCGGCGCCGATGACTTGCGCCACCTCGTGGATCGAGGCGCCGGCCCACAGGCCGAAAGCGTGCTGGTCGAGGCCGAGCATGGGCGCCATGAGCGGGAAGCCGAGCATGGCGACGGTGCCGAACAAGGTGATCGAGGCGACGGCGTAGGTGACGTCCTCGTCGCGCGCATCGGTGACGATGTTGGTGGCGACGATGGCCGAAGCGCCGCAGATCGAGGTGCCGGCGGCGATCAACTGCGCCAGCTTGGCGTCGACGCCGATCAGCCGGCCAAGCGTGATGGTGAAAACGAAGGTGGCGCCAAGCGTCGCCGCGACAATGCCGACGCCGCCGGCGCCGATCGAGACCACCTGGCCGAGCGTCAGCTGGAAGCCGAGCAGCACGATGGCGAAGCGCAACAGGCGCTTTTGCGAGAATGCGATACCGGCTTTGGCGTGCACGGGCGTGCCGAGCACGTTGGAGTAGATCATGCCGGCGACGACGGCGAGGATCATTGGACTGAACAGCGCGAAGCCGGAAACATTGCGCGCCGAGAAGGCGACGGCAGTGATCATCGTGACCAGCACGATGCCGGGGACGATGCCATTCCAGCTAAGGGATTTTCGCCCTTGCGCGACATCGGCAGGAAACGCGCTTTTTGGAATATCGTTCGCGAAGTGGGAAACGGAAGACAATGCAATGCTCCAGGCGAGTATGCCGGGAGAATGCCATTCCTAAACCAATCTTTCCAACGAATTATTTTCGTTAGAATGATCGATTTTTACGAACGATCCACGGACGCTGCCGCGCAGACGTCGCTTTCTGGGCGACCTGGATTAAAGCTGCGCCTCGATCGCGGCCTTGTCGATCACCGACCAGACGTTCCTGATCCGGTCGTCGAGGAATTCATAGAAGACGTTCTCGCTGAAGGACACCTTCCTGCCGTTTATAGGGAGCCCGAAGAAGGTTCCCTTCGGCGTGCAGTTGAACTGAAGCCGGCTGGCTAGGAACGGCGGTTCGGCGATCAGCAACTGGATATCGAAATAGAGGTCTGGGATTTCCCGAAAATCGCGCTCCAGCATGTCCTGGTAACCCGACAGTCCGACGCGGTCGCCATTGTAGTGCACCTCGTCATGAACGAAGCGATGCAGCTTCTGCCAGTCCTGATTGTTGAGGCAGGCGATGTAGCCTCGATAGAGGTCGGTCACGGTCACGGCGATGGCTCCGGTGCTGATGCCCGCCATATTGCGACAGGGCTGAAGGCCAGGACGTACAATAAAAGCAACACATAGCGGGCCGTAGTCCTGTTGCCAGTGCCCAAGTTCAGGGAACAATTCCGAATTCGTGTCCGCTCATCACCTGGTCCAACGCACGCTGATCAACGTGCTCGCTGTCAACCGAGGCCTCAAGTTGGGTCAACGGTGCTTGCAGCGTCCAGGTGACACCGTGGCTATCATGCTCGAGAACACCGGTGCCGCTCACCGCGGCTGGAGCGACGCGCCGCAGCACCACGCTGCCGAAACCACCATGGCCGATCGTCTGTACTTCAGGACCATCTCTCTCTTTCCAGATCAGCTGGAACTGTTTCTGGCCGACCAGTCCGGTTACCTTCCATTGCACCGTTATCGTTCCCTCTGCGGCCGAAAGGACGCCGTATTTAGCGGAATTGGTCGCGAGTTCATGAAACGCTATGCCGAGGTACTGGACGGCATTGGGGCTCAGCGTCAGGGAAGGGCCCGACATTGAGATCCGCTCCTCGTTGCCGAACGGTTTGGCCTGCGCAAGCAGCAGTTCGAAGATCGTGGCGCCCTTCCAGTCGCCGGAAACCAGAAGGTCATGCGAGAGCGACAACGCCATGATGCGCTCGCGCACCTGACGTTCGAACTGGGCCGGCGTCGATGACCGCTTGCTGGTCTCCCGGATCATCGAGATGATGACGGAATACTGGTTCTTCACCCGGTGGTTGACCTCGCGCATCAGCATGCGGATGCGATATTCGTTCTCCTTGGCTACTGATATGTCGCGGGCGATCTTCGAGGCGCCGACGATCTGCCCGACGGCGTTGCGCACCGGCGAGATTGTCAGGGATACGGGCACAAGGCTGCCGTCCTTGCGGCGGCGGATGGTTTCGTAGGTCTCGACCTGCTCGCCTTTGCGGATGCGCTCCAATATGCGCGGCTCTTCGTCCAAAATGGTCGTCCGGTATCAGCATAGTTACCGACCTTCCGATTGCTTCGTCGGCGGTGTAACCGAACAGACGTTGGGCGGCTGAGTTCCAGCTCCTGATGACTCCGTTCAAATCCTTGCTGACGATGGCATCGAAGGAAGACTCCACGATGGCTGACAGATGATGCCTGGCCTCGTCGGCATGATGGCGGTCAGTGAGATCGAACAGCATATTGACGGCGCCGACCAGTCTGCCCTGCTCGTCATGAAGCGGTGTGGGATAGGGAAGGAACGGCACACGCGTGCCGTCCGGGCGTTGGGAGATAGCCGACTGGTTTCTGACCGGCCGGTTCTCCTTTAGCGCGACAGCCATCGGGCATTGGTCATGCGGCAACACTTCACCGTCGGTCGTGAACAGCTTGTGCGTCACACACCATTGGTCTTTTCCGAGCTCGGGTTCGCGCCCAGCGAAATCTGCCGCGGCCCGATTGAAATAGGTGATCTTGCCTTCGGTGTCGGTGGTGTAGATTGCTACGGGAAGATTATCGAGGATTTGGTGGGGCAGATCAAAGGTCGAGCTCGAGGTTTTCGTCACTTGCGCCACGTATAGGAGTTCCAGTTAACCGCAGTGAACGCGGTGCCGCGGAAATGGTTCCGCGACCATTTCCGGGGATAGTCACCGCAGGCGGCGGCGAGTCAAAGCCGGGTGGAAGCTGCTCACCGACTTACTCCTTGCCCCGGTAGCGCAGCGCTTCGACCAGCAGCGAGAAGGCCGGCGTGGCTTGCCGGCGGCTGGGGTAATAGAGATGGTAGCCGGGGAAGGGCCCGCACCAGTCGGCGAGCACACGCACCAGCCGGCCGTTGGCCAGATGGGCCGTCACCTGCTCCTCAGGCAGATAGGCAAGGCCGAGGCCGGCGAGCACCGCGTTCATGCGCAGCGCGGCCGTGTTGAACACAAGCTGGCCTTCGACCCGAACCTTCAGCTCGCGTCCGGCCTTCTCGAACTCCCAGGCATAGAGCCCGCCATAGGTGGGCAGCCGCAGATTGATGCAATTGTGGGTGGTCAGGTCCTGCGGCGTGCGCGGCTTTGGTCGGGTAGCGAAATAGGTTGGCGAGCCGACCACCGCCATGCGCATGTCGGGGCCGATGCGCACCGCGATCATGTCGCGCGCCACCTGTTCGCCCAGCCGCACGCCGGCGTCGAAGCGCTCGGCGACGATGTCGGTCAGTCCATAGTCGACGATGATCTCGACCTTGATGTCGGGATAGTCGGGCAGCAGCGGGGCGATCGCCGGCCACAGGACCGCATCGGCGGCGTGCTCACCGGCGCTGATGCGGATGGTGCCGGCGGGTTTTTCCCGCAATGCGCTCAAGGCAATGAGCTCGGTCTCGATCTCGTCCAGCCGCGGCCCGACGGTGCGAAGCAGCCGCTCCCCGGCTTCGGTGGGCGACACGCTGCGCGTGGTGCGGGTCAGGAGCCGTACACCCAGCCGCTCCTCCAGCGCCCGCACCGTGTGGCTGAGCGCCGATTGGGAAACCCCGAGCTTGGCCGCCGCCCTGGTGAAGCTTTCCTCGCGCGCCACAGCGAGGAAGGCGGTTAGCTCATTCAGGTTGTCACGTGGCATTCATGAGCCCCCTTCATAAGATCATGCTGGATATAGCACCTAATCGGCACCAATCGCAGACCCTAGATAGGCGTTATCACACCGGGCACCTCCGGCCGTCTTTAAAGCCGGGCGGGTCGTGTCATGGCTGTTGCCAGGAAGGGACAAAACCATGGACATCACGCGAAACGGCTCTCAGGCATCGGCCAAGGGATCGGCCGACTATTTCACCGGTGCGGTGCGTATCGACGCGCCGTTCAAGGGCAGCGAGCCCGCCCGGGTCGGCGGCGCCACCGTGACTTTCGAGCCCGGCGCGCGCACCGCCTGGCACACGCATCCGCTCGGCCAGACGCTGATCGTCCTGTCGGGCGCCGGCCTGGCGCAGCGCGAGGGCGGCCCGATCGAATCGATCCAGCCCGGCGACATCGTCTGGTTCGCGCCCGGAGAGAAGCATTGGCATGGCGCCGCGCCGACCACGGCGATGAGCCACATCGCTATCGCCGAAGCGCTCGACGGCAAGGTCGTCGACTGGTTGGAGCATGTCAGCGACGAACAATACGGGATTTGACCAGGTATCGGCGCGTGGCGCCGAGTTCAACGCCCGAACTCTACGAAGGAGACCACCATGACCGATGTTCCAAGGCTGAAAAGCCCATTCTCCGATATCGCTCCCGCGCTTGGCAGATACAGCCCTGGATCGTTCCGATCCCCGGCACCACCAAGCTCAATCGCCTCGAAGAGAACATCGGATCGGTCACTGTCGCGCTGACGGCGAACGATCTTGCCGACATCGAGGACGCGGTCTCGGCGATCGCCGTACAGGGAGCGCGCTATTCTCCGCAACAGGAAGCAAGGATCGATCGCTAGAGCCAGGCGCAGGCTGAGGGCACTCGACGACCGGGTAGCCATTCCGGCCGACGGCGCAGGAGTTGAGGGGATCGTGCGCGGATCGGGCGGCAGCGTTTCAGTTTGAAATTTGGCCTTCTGCGAACTCGCGTCTTGCGGCCGTGAAAACCTCGCGGGCAGCATCCGCATTCATGATGGCGATTGCCAGCCCAATGACAATATCTGGCCAGGCCGAATTCCACACAAATGCCGTGACCAGGCCGGCGACAATGATTGCCACATTGGCCAGGACGTCGTTGCGCGCCGACAGGAAGGCGGCGCGGGTGAGGCTGCCGCTGTGATGGCGATAGCGAGCGAGCATGAGCGCGCACGACAGGTTGACGAGCATCGCGCCAGCCGCTGTGAGCGTTAGCGGAACGGGAGCTGGCGGAATTGGAATGTTGAATTTCTCCCAGGCTGTCCAAAGGGTCGCCAAAGCGGGGATCAGAAGTATCCCGGCCAGCGCCATTCCGAGCCGCGCTCGATTGCGGACGGTCCAGCCCAACGCGACCATGATCAGGAGATTGACGGATGCGTCCTCCAGAAAATCGATGCTGTCCGCGAACAGCGATACCGATCCGATCCAAACGGCTACGGCAAATTCGATCCCGAAATAGGCCAGGTTCAGGATGGCCACCATCCGCACCGCTTTGTTCAGCGTCCCGGTCATAGTTCGCCCATCGATTAGCTGCCGTTGGCACAAAGCATATAGCGATTCTATGCCCTGCGGGCGCGAGGACCAGAACCTTGTCGCCATGCGAGACACTGTCGATCGAGCGGTCGCCTTGACATCGCCGCGCTTCCTGTTCCAACTTGGCGCCATGTTCGTTTTCGCGCCCGCCAACACCAAGCGACGTCGCCCCTGCACAGTGCGGAGCGGCAAGCTGATTGCGCGACGACAAAGACCGGCAGGATAGACCCGGTTCTTTCGTTTCCAGCCCCGCCCGCGAAACCGCCGGCGGGATTTTTCATGTCTGGAGCAGTTTGATGACCAACAATTCGTCCATCCGGCTTCGGCCGGCCGCGCCCGCTGACGCCGCCGCGATCCGGGATATCGTGCGCGCCGCCTATGCCAAATGGGTAGCGGTGATCGGCCGCGAGCCTCTGCCGATGCGCGCCGACTACGAGAAGGCTGTTGCCGAGCATCCGTTCGATCTCGCCGTCGAGGATGATCGGATCGTGGGACTGATTGAAACCATGCTGGCCGAGGATCACCTGTGGATCGAGAATGTCTGTGTCGCACCGGATGCGCAGGGCAGGGGGATTGGCCGGCTGTTGCTGGAGTGGGCCGAGCGCAAGGCGATCGAGTCGGGCCGCGACGAGCTTCGCCTGCTGACCAATGGCGCGTTCGAGGCGAACGTATCGCTCTACAAGAGGCAGGGCTATATCGTGGATCGGGACGAGCCGTTCATGGGCGGCATGACGGTCTATATGAGCAAGAGGCTAGCGGGATCACCGGCGATCTGAGGAAGGATTTCGATAATGGCTGCCAAGGTCAGGCTTAAGCAACTCCCGGGGTCTTACGCGGTTTCCCGGCTGGCGGCGGGCGAAACCATTCCCGGTTGGGCGGACGGACCAGGCTTCGTCAGCATCACAAGGACCGACGACGAGCTTTCGATCGTTTGCCTGCAGGACCGCGTGCCGCATGCCGTCAAGCAGGATATCGACTGGGTGGCCTTCAAGCTCCTGGGCCCGTTCGCCTTCGACGAAACCGGTATCGTGCTGTCGGTCATCAGGCCGTTGTCGGAAAACGGGTTGGGCATCTTCGTGGTGTCCACTTTCGATGGCGACCATCTCCTGGTGAAAGCCACGGATCAGGCCGCGGCGAGGCGGTTTCTGGTCGAGGCCGGGCATACCTTGCTGTAGTCCATCCTCACCAAGCCGGTTGCTGCCCAACCGCTCTGGCTCAATCACTGCCGCACTGGCTCAACCACTTCGGGGGTTGTGTTTGACAGCGGCGTTTGTGCATCGTTATCTCCAGCCAGATATGACGGCCCGGCGCGACCATGCGGCCAAGGAGAAAACCATGTCACACAATCTGCAGTTCTACATCGATGGCGCGTGGGTCGATCCTGTTGTGCCCAACACATTGGACGTCATCGATCCCTCGAATGAGGACGCTTTTGCGCAGATTTCGCTCGGCTCAAAGGCCGATGTCGACAAGGCGGTGGCTGCCGCCAAGCGCGCCTTCAACAGCTTTGGTTTCACCGAAGTTAGCGAGCGGCTCGACCTGTTGAATCGCATCATCGCGGTCTACAAGAAGCGCAGTGGCGATCTTGCGGTTGCCGTGTCGCGCGAGATGGGCGCGCCGCGCCAGATGGCGTTGGACAGCCAGGTCGGCATTGGGCTGGCGCATCTGACCAAAATGGCCGAGACGCTGAAGGCTTTCGAATTCCGCCACGTGAAGGGCAATCATCTCGTGGTCAAGGAGCCGATCGGTGTCGTCGGGCTGATCACGCCGTGGAACTGGCCGCTCAACCAGATCACCTGCAAGGTGGGTCCGGCGCTCGCCGCCGGCTGCACCATGGTGCTCAAGCCATCCGAGATCGCGCCGCTCGACGCCATCATCTTCGCCGAGATCCTCGACGAGGCCGGCGTGCCGAAGGGCGTCTTCAACCTCGTCAATGGCGACGGACCGGGCGTCGGCCAGGCGTTGTCCAGCCATCCTGACATCGACATGATGTCGTTCACCGGTTCGACCCGCGCCGGCATCCTGGTGGCCAAGGCCGCCGCCGACACGGTCAAGCGCGTGCATCAGGAGCTTGGTGGCAAGTCGGCCAACATTCTGTTCCCCGACGTCGACCTCGCAAGCGCGGTCAGCAAGGGCGTGGCCGGTTGCTTCAGCAACAGCGGCCAGTCCTGCAACGCGCCAACGCGCATGTTCGTGCCGCGCGAGCGCCATGACGAGGCGGCCGGCTATGCCAAGGTTGCGGCGGAAAAATTCACCGTCGGTCCGGCCGACGCTGCCGGCACCAAGCTCGGCCCGGTCGTCAGCCAAGTTCAGTTCGACAAGATCCAGGACCTGATCCAGGCCGGCATCGACGAGGGTGCGACGTTGGTCGCCGGCGGCCCCGGCCGTCCGGCCGAACTCAACCGCGGCTACTATGTCAGGCCGACGGTGTTCGCCGACGTTACCCACGACATGCGCATCGCGCGCGAGGAGATCTTTGGGCCGGTGCTGGCGATCATGCCCTATGACAGCGTCGACGAGGTGGTCGAGACCGCCAACGACACCGTCTATGGCCTCGCCTCCTACATCCAGGCCAAGGACATGAAGAAGGCGCGCGAAGTCGCGGCGCGCATGCGCACCGGCAATGTCTACATCAACTATCCCCAGTGGGACGCCGGCCTGCCGTTCGGCGGCTACAAGCAGTCGGGCAATGGCCGCGAATATGCCGAATACGGACTTGAGGATTTCCTCGAGATCAAGGGCATCGCGGGGTATGAGGCGGCTGAGTAGGCACCGTACAGTGTGATGCAATAAAGGGCGCGGCCTGCGGTGTGGGCCGCGCCCTTTCATTTTGCAGCCAAGCCTTGCCATCTCCGCATTCTTGCCAATTGGCAAATACATGCTATATATCTGCCAATCAGCAAGGTGAACGCAATGCAGCTTCAGTCCATCGTCACCACGCCGGCCACGTTCGGAGCCGCTATCTCGGATGAAGAAGCGGGCGCGCTGGCGCGCACCACGGTCAATCTGTTCAAGGCCTGGAATCTCACCGACCTGGAGGCCTGCATCCTGCTCGGCGGCATGTCGGCGCGCACCTGGGCACGCTGGAAGACTGGGGCGAAGGAAGGTGGCGTCGGCAGGATCGACCGTGACCTGCGCACCCGCATGGCGCACCTGATGGGCATCCATAAGGGCCTGCGTTACCTTTTCACGGAGCCGGCGCGCGGCTATGCCTGGATCCGCAAGCCCAATGCCACCTTTGGCGGCCAGTCGGCGCTCGACCTGATGCTGCGCGGCGAAATCTCCGATCTCTCGGCGATGCGCGAATGGCTCGATGCGGAGCGTGGTGCATGGTGAGTGGGCTTGCGGTCCGTCGCCGCGTCGACTGGCACCAGACCTTCCGCATCATCCGTTCCATCCACCCACCGATCGACCTGTTCGAAGACATTGCCGACCCGCGCGACTGGGAGGCGCTTGCTGCCGTCGAGGCGAAGACAAACCCACGCATAAGGTTCGAGATCGGCGATCTCGGCAAGGTTTCGGCCGCAAGGCGGATTTCCGGCCCCGGCGCCAGTTTCGTGATGGCGCCCTTCGTGCATTGCTCGACGCTCAGACCAGGCCGCTTCTCGGATGGCAGCTACGGGATCTATTATGCGGGTGACAGCGAGGAGGTGGCGCTGGCCGAGACCATTCACCACCATCAGAAATTCATGCGCGCCACAGACGAAGGGCCGGGCTGGACGGCGGATTTCCGCGTGCTGATCGGCAACGTCGACCGCGATCTCGATGACGTCAACGCCGTGCCCGGCGTGCTCGACCCGGACGACTATTCCGCCTCGCAGGCGGAAGGGCGGGCGCTGCGGGCAGCAGGCAGCGACGGGCTGGTGTGGAACAGCGTGCGCATGCCGGGCGGTGGCTGCATCGGCATCTTCTGGCCCGACGTCATTGCCGTTCCAGTGCAGGGCCGCCACTACAGCTACCACTGGGATGGTGCCCGGGTGGACTTCGTGCGCCAGCACGATACGGGAAAGGTGCTTGCCGTCACATCATAGCGGCGGACACCCTTTACAGATCGCGGGGGAGTCGATATTCACGAATCCATAAATCCAAGGATTCGGATATATGAATAGGAAGGGCACTTTGAACGCGCTGGCCGCACTTGGCCAGGAGACGCGGCTGGATGTCTTCCGGCTGCTCGTGCGTGCCGGTCCGGAAGGCATTCCAGCCGGCGAGATCGCAACGAGGCTGGACACGGTCCAGAACACCATGTCGGCGCATCTGAAGGTGCTCGCCCATGCCGGGCTGATCCGTCCCGAACGCGACGGAAGGACCGTGCGCTATGTCGCCGACATGACCGGCTTGCGCGACCTGCTGGCCTATCTGATGGAAGATTGCTGCAATGGCGCGCCGGAGCTCTGCCGCCCGGTCATCAATGCCGTGACCTGTGACTGCTGAGGGGCTTGTGACTGTCCGCCGCGCGCCGTTCGAACAAGGAAGCCATCATGACCGATCATGCTCTGAACACAGCTGAGGCGGTGCGGCCCGGCATCGGCTTCGTCGAGAAATATCTGACGGTGTGGGTGGCACTGTGCATCGTCGCGGGCATCGCGCTTGGCCATCTGCTGCCGGGCGTGTTCGGCGCCATCGCGTTGGCCGAGATCGCCAGGGTCAACATTCCTGTCGCCGTGCTGATCTGGCTGATGATCGTGCCGATGCTCTTGCGCGTCGATTTCGCCTCGCTGGCCAAGGTCGGCACCTATTGGCGCGGCATCGGCGTGACGCTGTTCATCAACTGGGCGGTGAAGCCGTTCTCGATGGCGCTGCTGGGCTGGCTCTTCATCGGCTGGTTGTTCCGGCCGTGGCTGCCCGCCGTGCAGATCGATTCCTACATTGCCGGGCTGATCATCCTTGCCGCGGCGCCCTGCACGGCGATGGTTTTCGTCTGGTCGAACCTGACGCGCGGCGAGCCGAATTTCACGCTGTCGCAGGTAGCGCTCAACGACGCTATCATGATCGTTGCTTTCGCGCCAATCGTCGGCCTGCTGCTCGGCCTGTCGGCGATCACCGTGCCATGGGGCACGCTGATGCTGTCGGTCGCACTCTACATCGTCGCGCCGGTGATCGTCGCGCAACTGGTTCGTGGCCGGCTGCTGGCAGCGAGGGGACAGGCCGGGCTTGAGGCCCTGCTTGCCACGCTGCAGCCCCTGTCGCTGGTTGCCTTGCTGGCGACGTTGGTGCTGCTGTTCGGCTTTCAGGGCGAGCAGATCATCGCGCAGCCATTGGTGATCGTGCTGCTGGCGGTGCCGATCCTGATCCAGGTCTATTTCAATTCCGGTCTTGCCTATCTGCTCAACCGCCTCAGCGGCGAACGACACTGCGTGGCTGGACCATCGGCGCTGATCGGCGCGTCGAACTTCTTCGAGCTGGCGGTGGCCGCCGCGATCGCGCTGTTCGGGCTGAATTCTGGCGCGGCCCTTGCCACTGTGGTCGGGGTGCTCATCGAGGTTCCGGTCATGCTGTCGGTGGTGTGGATCGTGAACCGCAGCAAGGGCTGGTACGAGATGGGCGGCGCCGTCCGGAATACCATGTCGGCTGAGAGGACCTCGAAATGACCATCACCATCTACCACAATCCCGATTGCGGCACGTCGCGCAACACGTTGGCCATGATCCGCCAGTCGGGCGAGGAGCCGGAGGTGATCGAATATCTGAAGACGCCGCCATCGCGCGAAAGGTTGGTCGACCTGATCGCGGCGATGGGCATTACACCGCGCGCCCTGCTGCGCGAGAAGGGCACACCCTATGCCGAACTCGGCCTTGCCGACCCGAAATGGTCCGACCAGCAGATCCTCGATTTCATGCTGGCACATCCGATCCTGATCAACCGGCCGATCGTCGTCAGTCCGCTCGGCGTCGTGCTGGCGCGGCCGTCGGAAAAGGTGCTGGACATTCTGCCCAATCCGGACATCGGCACGTTCACCAAGGAGGATGGCGAGGTGGTCATTTACGCCTCGGGCAAGCGCGCCGGCTGATGCTATTTCCATAATTTTTGAAATTGGGTTGACGGCGCGAAAAGTGCCGCGTAGCTTATTTCCATGAAACTCGAAAAAGCAGCCGCGCAGCTTGAAGCGCTCGGCAATCCGACGCGGCTTCAGCTCTATCGCATCCTGGTGCGGGCCGGTGATGACGGGCTTGCCGTCGGCAGCGTCCAGGGCAGGCTCGACATTCCGTCCTCCACGCTGTCGCATCACCTCAAACGGCTGGTCGATACCGGGCTTGTCACGCAGGAACGGCAAGCGACGACGCTGATCTGCCGCGCCAACTATCCCGGCATGAATGCGCTGATCGGCTATCTCGCCGACGAGTGCTGCGCGGATGCTGTCTGCGCGCCCGCCGTCGGCAAAGCACTGGCCTGATTTTTTTGCGCTTATAATTCGAACATACCGGAAGGATCGAATCTATGGACATGATGGCAAACCTTCCCGTCGCGGTAATTGGCGCCGGCCCGGTCGGCCTTGCCGCCGCGGCGCATCTGGTCGAGCGCGGCATCCGTCCGCTCATCCTGGAGCGCGGCGAAAGTGTTGGGGCCGCACTGCTCGAATGGGGCCATGTGCGGGTGTTCTCGCCTTGGGAATACAACATCGACGCGGCGGCGCGGGCGCTGCTCGACCGCTCCGGCTGGACGGCGCCGGACAGCCAGGGCCTGCCGACCGGCGGCGAGATCGTGCGCGACTATCTGGCGCCGCTTGGCCGGCTTCCGGCGATCGCCGCCAATCTGAAGCTCGGCGCCGAGGTCACCGCGATCACCCGTCAGGGGCACGACAAGGTCGCCAATGAAGGCCGCAAGGACGCGCCCTTCGTCATCCGCTACCGCGATGGCGGCGGTGAGCACCGCTTTCTCGCACGCGCCGTCATCGACGCATCCGGAACATGGTGGCGGCCAAACCCGATCGGCATCGACGGGCTGCCGGTTGCCGGCGAAGGCGCGGCGTCGGCGCGCATCGCCTATGGCATTCCCGACGTGGTCGGCAAGGCGAGAGAAGATTATGCGGGCAAGCGCGTCCTGGTCATCGGCGGCGGCCACTCGGCCATCAACGTCGCCCTGGCGCTGATGGAACTGCAGGATGGCGCGCCTGGCACCGAGATCTTCTGGGCGCTGCGGCACGCCAGCATCGAGAGATTGCTCGGCGGCGGGCTGAACGACCAGTTGCCGGAACGTGGTGCGCTCGGGCTGGCCGCCAGGCAGGCGATGGCGGACGGCAGGCTGAACATGCTGACGGGCTTCGCCGTCGAACGCATCGAGACGCAAGGCGAGAAGCTTGCCGTCGACGCCCACCTCGCCGGCAAGCCGTTCAGCATGGCCGTGGACCGCATCGTCGTCACCACCGGCTTCAGGCCAGACCTGTCGTTCCTCGGCGAAATCCGCATCGCGCTCGATCCCGTCGTCGAAGCGCCGCCGGCACTGGCGCCGCTGATCGATCCGAACTTCCACTCATGCGGCACGGTTCCCGCGCATGGCATTGCGGAACTCGCGCATCCCGAACCCGGTTTCACCATCGTCGGCTCGAAATCCTACGGCCGTGCCCCGACTTTCCTGATGGCGACCGGCTACGAGCAGGTCCGCTCGGTGGTGGCCGATATTGCCGGAGACCATGCCGCGGCCCGCGAGGTGCGGCTGGTGCTGCCGGAGACCGGCGTGTGCAGCGCCGTCGGTGTCGCGACGGTATCGGAAAGCGCCGGCTGCTGTGGCGGGCCTGCTCCCGCCGCTGTCGATGCCTGCTGCGTCAGGGATGCGGCCGCCAAGACAACGGGCGCGTCGGGTTGCGGCTGCGCAACCGATGCCGAGCCGAGAAGAGCCGTATCGGCCGGCATCGATGCCTGACCGATCCGTCCTGCGCAAGGCAATCTGGGCGCTTGGGCTGACCCAGATCATCGGCTACGGCACGCTCTATTACAGCTTCTCGATCCTGGCGCCGGCAATGGCACGCGAGTTCGGGCTCACGGAAGGCTGGGTATTCGCAGCCCTGTCGGCCTCGCTGTTTGCCGGCAGCCTGTTCGCGCCGACTGCCGGGCGGTGGGCCGACCGCTTCGGCGCCGGCCGCATCATGACCGTCGGCTCGGTCGCGGCGGCTGTGGCGCTGGCGCTGTGCGCCGTCGCACCCGGCCGCGTGAGCTTCGTTCTGGGATTGCTGGCGATGGAACTGGCCTCCAGCTTCGTCCTCTACAGCGCTGCCTTCGTGGCGATCGTGCAGGTCGGGGTTCCCCGGCCGCAACGCAGCATCACCCATCTGACGCTGATCGCCGGGTTTGCCTCTACCCTGTTCTGGCCGCTGACCTCGGCGCTGCATGCGCATCTCACATGGCGCGAGGTCTACCTTTTGTTCGCCGCTCTCAATCTCGGCCTATGCCTGCCGATCCACGCCTGGCTGATGCGCCTGTCGCGCCGGCAGGCGACGGTCACGCCGCATGAGCGCGGTTCCGCTCCCGATGAAGCGGGAATGCCGCTCGATGCGCGGCGCGGCCGGGCCGCATTCCTGCTGATGCTGGCGGGGTTCGCCACCGAGGGCTTCGTGCTGTCGGCGATCCTCATCCACATGGTGCCGCTGACGGCGGCCCTTGGGCTCGGCACCGCAGGCCTCTTCGTCTCGACCCTGTTCGGGCCGGCGCAGGTCGCCAGCCGGTTGATCAACATGCTGTTTGGCGGGCGGCTGCAGCAGACGCACCTTGCCGTCATTGCCGCGTCACTGCTCACGGCCGGGCTGTGTGCGCTGTTGCTGACCACGCCATGGCTGCCCGGCGCCTTCGTGTTCGTGTTCCTGTTCGGCCTCGGCTCCGGCCTCACCAGCATCGTCGGCGGCACCTTGCCGCTCGAACTCTTCGGCCGCGAAGGCTATGGCGCGCGGCTGGGATGGGCGAGCGCCGCCCGTCAGTTCACCTCGGCCTTCGCGCCGTTCGCGCTCGCCTTCATGATGACACGAACATCCGTCGCCAATTCCTTGTGGGTGCTGGTGGTCGTCGCCGCGAGCGGGGTCATCGCCTTCCTCGCCATCGCGCTGCTCAGGCGGCGCGGTGGCCCGGCAGCGTTTGCGATTGGCGGCAGCGCGGAAGAGGCGACCTGACCGCCCGCCTTTAGTGCCGCAGAATCTTGCTCAGGAAAGCGCGGCTGCGGTCGGTCTTGGGGTGTGAGAAGAACTCGTCGGGCGTGCCGCTTTCGACGATGGCGCCGGCGTCCATGAACACCACGCGCTGGGCGACCTTGCGGGCAAAGCCCATCTCGTGCGTCACCACCATCATGGTCATGCCTTCCTCGGCGACCGCGACCATGACGTCGAGCACTTCGGAAATCATCTCGGGATCGAGCGCCGAGGTCGGCTCGTCGAACAGCATGATTTTGGGCCGCATGCCGAGGCAACGCGCGATCGCCACGCGCTGCTGCTGGCCGCCGGAGAGCTGTGCTGGATAGGCATTGACCTTGTCGGCGAGGCCTACCTTGGCCAGCAATTCGCGGCCGGCCTTTTCGGCTTCGGCGCGCGGGATCTTGCGGACATGGATAGGAGCGAGCGTCACATTCTCGAGCGCGGTTTTGTGCGGGTAGAGGTTGAACGACTGGAAGACGAAGCCGATCTCGGTGCGCAGCTGAGTCATGTTGGTGGCGGGGTCGCCCAGGCGCTGGCCGTCGACGACGAGGTCGCCGTTCTTGATCGCCTCCAGGCCGTTGACGCAGCGGATCAGAGTGCTTTTGCCCGAGCCGCTCGGGCCGCAGACGACGACCACTTCGCGCGGTTCGACGCTGAGCGTGATGTCCTTGAGCACATTGAGCGAGCCGAACCATTTGTTGACGCCGCGAAAGTCGATCATGCCGGTTTTGGCAAGGCCCGTTTTGGTCATGTTTTCTGGACCTTTGAGGTTGGAAGTCACAACTGCACCTCGCCATGCGCCGCGCCCATGCGCTGCTCCAGCCGGCGGGCCAGCATGATCAGCGGATAGCAGACGATGAAATAGCCGGCGCCGACAAGGAAGAAGACCAGCAGGCCGTTGGGCACACGCTGCACCACCAGCCAGCCGACGCGGGTGAGGTCGGTGAGGCCGATGGCCGAGACGACGGAAGAATCCTTGATCAGCAGCACATACTGCCCGACCAGCGGCGGCAGCACGATGCGCATGGCCTGCGGCAGCACCACCTGGCGCATGCGCTGCCAGCGCGACAGGCCGGACGCCAGTGCCGCCTCGACCTGGCCGGTCGGTACCGAGCGGATGCCGGCGACGACGATCTCGCAGATGAAGCAGGCGGCGAGGTTGGTCAGCGCGATGATGCCGGCGGTGAAGGCGTCGAGCTCGATGCCGAACTCCGGCAGGATGAAGAAGATCAGGAAGATCTGCACCAGGAACGGCGTGCCGCGGATCAGGTCGACCCAGGCGCCGATCAAGCCCGAGATCAGCCGGTTGCCGCCGGTGCGCAAGATGCCGAGGCCGAAGCCGAGCATGGTGCCGAGCACCAGGCTGATCAGCGACAGCAACACGGTCATGCCGAGGCCGCGCAGGGCCAGTGGATAGGAGCCGGCGAGGCTTTGCAGTTGTTGCCAGATCATGTCCGCGCCCCCGCTGTGCCGAGCCAGCGGCTGGAGAGCCCAGCCAGTCCTTTCAGGCCGTAATAGAGCAGCAGATAGAAGGCGGCGATGGTGAGGAAACCTTCCGCCGGCATGAAGCGGTCGGAGGCGAGCAATTGGCCGGCGCGCGTCAGTTCGGAAACCGAGATCAGCGACAGAAGGGCGGAATCCTTGACCAGCACGATCGCCTGGCCGAGCAGCGGCGGGATCGTCACCTTGAAGGCTTGCGGCAGGACGACAAGGCGCATGCGCTGGACATAGGTCATGCCCGAAGCGACGCTGGCCTCGACCTGGCCACGCGGGATCGACAGGATACCGGCGCGAATGATTTCAGCGATATAGGCGCCGCTGTTCAGCGACAGCGCGAGGATGCCGACGACGAGTTCCGGCAGAACGAAGCCGAGCCGGGGCAGGCCGAAATAAAGAAAATAGAGCTGCGCCAGCAAGGGCGTGGCACGCACCGCATCGATATAGGCCTTGGCCGGGGCGCGAAACAGCCAGCCGCGCTGCAGATTCATGGCGCACAGCACGATGCCGACGATGAGCGCACCGACAAAGGACAGCGCCGACAGCCAAACGGTCGTGACCAGGCCCTGTCCGAACAACGGCAGGTATTCGACGATGGTGCGGAAACTGAAATTTTCGAGCATCGTTGGGTGAAATCCCCAGAGCGCAGGCAACGACAGATGAAACGAAATTCCGGGCGGCTTCGCGGCGTTTAAGATGCGCGCGAAACCGCCTGGATTTATCGCTGCTTAGTGATCCTTCTTCCAGGCGTCGGAATTGACCCAGTAGTCGAGGTTCTTCTGCAGGCGGCCGTCGATAGTGACCTGGTTGAGGAACAGGTTCATCCAGATCAACAGGTCCGGCTCATCATAGCGGGTGGCGAAGGCAAGCGGCTCCTTCGACAGAAGGTCCGGCATGATGGTGAAGGTGCCGGCCGGATAGGCGGTCGACTGGCCTTTGACCGCCGAGACGTCGTTGACGCCGCAATCGGCCTGGCCGTTGTTGACAGCGTCAAGCAGCAGCGGACCGCCGCCCTTGTAGCTCTTGATGTCGGCATCGGGGAAGGCGTTCTTGGCTTCCTTCTCGCCGGTGGCGCCGAGCAGCACGGCGATCTTGGTGCCCTTGGCCTTGCAGTCCTCGGTGGTCTTGAACTTGCTGTCGGCCTTGGTGAAGACGGTGCTGCCCGTGTACATGTAAGGCGTGGTGAAGGCGACCTTCATGCCGCGCGCCAGCGTCGGTGTCATGTCGGCGACCAGCAGGTCGGCCTTGCCCGACAGCAGCGCCGGGATCAAACCATCCCAGTCGAAGTCGAGGAAGGTGATTTTCACACCCATTTCCTTGGCCATCAGTTCGGCCAGTTCGACCGAACTGCCGGTGCGTTCGCCATTGGCGCCGACCAGCGAGAAGGGCGGTCCCTGGGTCTGCACGGCGACGCGCAATTCGCCGCGCTTGGTGATGTCGTCGAGCGTACCCGCACTGGCCGCAGCGGTGAGCCCGGCGAGCGCAAGCCCGGCGATGAAAAGTCTTCCGGCGATGAAAAGTCTGGCAATCTTCATTTCGGTATTCCTCCCTGTTGTCGTTAATGTGTGCCCGCGGTTCTCCTTGGGCTCCTTTTTGAGCGGCAGCGCCGTTGCCGGCGGCAGCCACCGTTCGAAAATCTTTCGCCTCAGTCCCGTGCCACCGTCTCGGAAACCGTGATGCCACGCCTGGCCAATTCATCGAAGAACCTGATGTCGGGCACATCCAGCAGCGGGTTCAAAAAGCCGGGTCTGGTGATCTCGCCCCTCGCCAGCATCTGCGCCACGATGCTGGCGGGATAGCCGACGCCGAGGCTCATGCCGAACAGGCCGGAAACGAGATCGCGTTCGATGATCAGGTCCGACGTCACCGTCTTGGCGCGGCCGCCTTCGAGGCCGGAAAAGACATTGCGCATCACGCAAAGATCCTTTTCGCCGGGGCCGTATTGCAATTGCGGGCCGAGCAGCCGGCCAAGGAATTCGCGCGGGCTGTTGGAGGTGCCGGGCACCTTGTCCTCAGAGAGGAAACCGAGTTCCTTCAACGGCGCCCAGAAGGCCGACCATCCCGGCCAGCGCAGTGTGTAGCGGCCGGAGCGGCGCAGCCCTTTTGCGGCGTCCAGCATCTCGACATAGTGCAGCGCGTCGCCATTGGGGAAGGCTTCGAGCCTGCCGAGGCCGGCAACCTCGATTTCATGGATGAACGGATTGTCGTGCTGCTGGCCGGCAGGCACTGCGACACGGTTCCCGTCCTCGATCATCACGCTGTCGCGGTTCTGGCTGACCAGGACCATGTCGAAATTCCAGCTCACCTTGTAGCACAGCGGCTTGGCCATCGCCTTCGGCTCGGGGATGCCGCCGCAATAGGAATCGATCGAAGAAATCGAGTCGAACTGCCTGGCGGCGCGCGCGTAGAGCACGAGGTCGATGCCGGGGTCGAGCCCGCATTCGGTCATGATCGAGACACCGGCCTGTTCGGCGGCCGGCGCCAGGTCGGCGATCGACTTGGCGTAGTTGGTGGTGACCAGCGGCGTGCGCGTGGCAATCGCGGCCGTTACCGCCTCGCGCATCAGCGGCTGCGGCAACAGGTCGATGACGGCGTCGACATCATCAAGCACAGTGGCCAGGGCCTGGCCGATCGCGCCCTCAGGCACCACGAAGCGCACGCGGGCAAGATCGGTCAGGCCGGCAAGCCGGGCAGGGCCGTCCGGCGCGGTGTCGACGCAGACAATTTCCTCGACGCCGTCACTGGCGACGAGGTCGGCGATTGCCGCCCGGCCTTGCAGGCCAAGGCCGCCGAGTACCGCGATCTTCATGCCGGCTCCTTACGATCGTCCGACCAGCAGCCTTCCGGCAGGCTGACCCATTTGTTGCAGGACGCCATGACGACGAAGGTCTCGCTGCGCACCACTTCGCCCGGCTCGCCGGCGCCGGGGATCAGTTCGCTGGTGACGCGGTAGAGGTCGGCGACGTCACCGGCCACCGTCACGTCGACGATGATATCGAAGCGCCCGGTGACCACCGAAGCCGAGTTGACGAAGGGCAGTTCGGCAATGCGCTGCGCCAGTTCGCGGGCCCGGCCGCGCCCTTGGGCATTGATGCCGACAATGGCGGAGATCAGCTCGGGGCGCTCGGTCAGGTTCAGCAGCCCGACGATCTTGAGCAGGTTGCGGTCGAGCAGGTTGCGCAGCCGCGAGCGCACCGTCGGCACCGAAATCGCCAATATCTCGGCGATCCGGTTGATGCCCGGCTGGGCGTCCTGCGACAGCTGTTTGACCAGCCGCCGATCGGTCAGATCGAGATGTTCCCGCAAAGTCCCCGTCTTTCACAAAAGGAAAAAAGTTTGGCGATTTTTTTGCCAATGTGCAAACAAGCTACGTCACGAATATTTGAAAAGCAAGGCAATGATTCAGCGCTGATGAGGATAGGTGCTCGCTGTCCGGCTCACGCCAGCGCTGTCGCGAGCAATTTTGCCTGCGGTGTCAACTCGTCGAAGCGGCGGGCGCAGAGGTTGAGCTGGCGCGTTGCCCAATCATCGGTCAGCCGCAGTGTGCGTAGCGTCCGCGCCGAGCGGCGGGCGGCACTTTCCGGCACGATGGCGATGCCGGCACCTTGCGCGACCAGCCGGCAGACATTGTCGAGGCCGGGAACGCGGATGCGGACATGCAGATGGCCGCCAAGGCGGGCCGCCTGGCGGGCGATGTGCTCCTGCAGCGCATGGCCGGTGCTGAGGCCGACGAAAGATTCGCCGAGAAGCTCAGTGAGGTTGACGGTGCGGCCTTCAAGGCCGGGCCGGTTTCGCGCGGCGATCACCACCAGCCGGTCGATGAAGAACGGTTTCTGCTCGAGGTGCGCAAGGCCGGCCCAGGTGGCGGCGATGCCGAGATCGGCCGCACCACTGGCCACGGCTTGCGCGATCTCATGGCTGGGGCGCTCGTCGAGCTCGATGTCGATGCCGGGGTGCGCGACAAGGAAGGCGGGCAGGATCTCGCGCAGCAACTCGGCTGTGGCGGCGGTGTTGGCCATCAGCCGGACGCGGGCGCGCAGGCCGGTGGCATAGGCGGCGAGGTCGCCGGCCATCGCTTCGATCTGGTTCTGCACGGCGCGCGCATGATGCAGCAGCGCCTGTCCGGCCGCCGTCGGCACCACCCCACGGCGCCGGCGCTCCAGCAGCGGCGCGCCGAGCCGCTCCTCCATGCCCTTGATGCGGGCGCTGGCCGACGCCAAGGCCAGTCCGGCAAGCTCGGCGCCATGGGTGATGCTGCCGCGTTCGGCGACCAGCAGGAACAGGCGGAGATCGACCAGATCGAAGCGCATTCTCTTGCTCCTGCGAATATTCAGCGCCGGGAAGGCGGTCGGCCAACCAGCCTTCGTCCTGGCCGAAGGCTGGCAGCGCAACTTCCACATTGTGATCGCCCAGGATTTTCGTCAAACAGTTTCGAAGGAGAATTGCGATGAACGAACGAACATCAGGGCGGCTCGGCATTCTTGAAAGCACGGCGATCGTGCTGGCCATTGCCGTGGCCGGCCTTGCCATGGCGCGAGCGGGATCAGGCCTGCGGGGATGCGCGGCGACGGTCGTATCCACCAGCCGCGATGCGGCGCCGGCAAAGGCCGCCAGCCCGAATGCCGACGCAACCGATATGCTGCTGCATGACTGATCCGGCCCTGAAGATACGATCATGCTGAGCGCCGGCATCCTCGCCTGGATCGGCGCCGTGTTCCTCGCCGCCGGCTTCGTCAAGGGCGTCGTCGGCATGGGGCTGCCGACCGTGGCGATGGGGCTGCTGGCGGTAACGATGCCGCCAGCACAGGCCGCGGCACTGCTGCTGATCCCGTCGCTGGTTACCAACCTCTGGCAATTGCTGACCGGCCCATCCTTCGGCCGGCTGTGCAAGCGGCTGTGGACGATGATGGCCGGCGTGATGCTTGGCACCGTTGCCGGCGCCGGCCTGCTCACCGGCACACACTCTGGCGTTGCCTCGGCCGGGCTCGGTGCGGCGCTGGTGCTTTACGCCATTCTCGGCCTGCTCAAGCTTGGCTTCACCACGCCGGCGCGCCGCGAAGCCTTGATGTCACCGCTGGTCGGGGTGGCGACCGGGCTGGTCACCGGCGCCACCGGCGTCTTCGTCATCCCGGCGGTGCCCTATCTGCAGTCGCTGCGGCTGGAGAAAGAAGACCTGATCCAGGCGCTCGGCCTGTCCTTCACCGTGTCGACGGCGGCGCTCGCCATCGGGTTGTTCAAGGCAGGCGCCCTGGCGTCGCCGAGTGCGCAACTGGTGGGGTCGGTCGCAGCCCTTGTGCCGGCGCTGGCCGGCATGTTCGCCGGCCAGGCGCTGCGCCAGAAGATGAGCGTCGAAACCTTCCGCAAAGTGTTCTTCGCGGGGTTGCTGGCGCTTGGGGTCTATCTCGTGGGGGAGTTGCTGTTCTAGGCGCCGGACTTCCCCAGAGCACTGGCAGGAAGTCGTCAGCCAATGCTTTCGCTGAGATCAGCGAGCGTGACCATGAGTGTCAACGGCTCGACCGGCGAGGGCTCGAACCCGATGGTGATGTAGAAAGCTCGGGCATCGTCGGAAATCGCATGCACCACTATGCCTTTGATGCCCAGTATTTCAGCAGCCTGGAGAATTCGTAGACCGGCATCCCTTACCAGCGCCCGACCGATGCCCCGACCGTGATAGGCTTGGTCTACGGCCAACCTGCCTAGCACTGCGACGGGGATCGGATCGGGCATGTTGCGCCGGAAACGGCTGGAAGCTTCGACCATTTTCACGGCGCCGCTGGCAACGGCATAGTAGCCAATCACACGGTTGCCTTTGCAAGTCACATAGGTCCGGGATGCACCGCCCGCTTGATTGGTGCGAGCACGTTTTTTCAACCAATCGTCGAGCGCTGTAATGCCCGACGAAAATTCCCCGAGTTCGTGATGATCCGCGAGTGGAACCGGGACCGACAGCGTCACGCAGCTTCCCACGGAGCCTTTGTCGTCATCGTGCGGCGCAATCGGTCGTTGGGCTGCGGCGGCGCGTCGAGGCGTGCCAGAAACGCAGCGTAGACATCCGGTTCGACGGTAAACACGAGACGGTTGAGCAACGCTTCCTCAGCGGCGCGTTGCGAGGCTTCAAGCATGAAGTCGGTGCGATTCTTACCGAGCAATTCGGCTGCGCGGTCGATCAGATTGCGAACTTCCGGCTTGACGCGGATGTTGAGCGGAACGCTCTTCGGCACCGGATGATGTGACGTTGGCATGGACGGCTCCTTCGTTGCGCATATCTAGCACAGCGTAACGACATTGTCATTACCCGGTCCGATAGAGCGCGATCCGTAGTAGCCCTACCGCACGACCAGCACCGGGATCTCCGTGTAGGACAGCACTTCCGCCGTCTGGCTGCCGAGGAGCAGCTTGCCTAGTCCGCGGCGGCCGTGCGAAGCCATGACGATCAGGTCGCAGCCCAGGGCCTGCGACAGTTCCAGAATGGCTTCGGCGGGCCGCTTGTCCTCGACATGCACGACCTCCGCCGAGACGCCGGCGGCGTCGGCCGATGCCTTGCACTTGTCAAGAACTTCCTTGGCGTATTTGCGCGCCTCTTCCTGATAGGCGGCCAGTTCATCGCCGGCGGCGTAGCCGGCCATGGCGCCGCCCCAGGCGAAGATCGGGAATTGTTCGGAGACGGTGATGAAAGTAACAGAGGCGCCGAGGCCCTTGGCCAATGTCAGGCCGTGGGTAACGCCCTTGTCGGCCAGTTCCGATCCGTCCGTGGCGATGAGCAAATGTTTGTACATGATGACATGACCTGTTGCGCAAGGGCCAATGCCCTTGAGGTGGCGGGAGCCTTGTGGAGGCTGGCCTTGATATAGTTGCGGCCTCGGGCCGATCACAGGGCCGGCCCCGCCGCGGATCAAGGCCAGGCGACCACGCAGTTTTGTACCAAGCGGATTCCCCTTTGCCGCATCGTCGCCTAAGGTGCGGGTGACATTGAAAGGCAGTCCATGAGCAACCCGTATCCCCAAATCCATCTGGTCCGGCATGGTGAGACGGCATGGAGCCTTTCGGGGCAGCATACCGGCCGCACCGACATGCCGTTGAGCCCGGTTGGCGAGGCCGCCGCGCGGGGTCTCGCGGACAGGCTCGAGGGCCTGTCTTTTTCGGCGGTATGGTCGAGCCCGTCGCAGCGCGCCTACAACACCAGCGTACTGGCCGGCTTCGGCGCGCAGAGCGTCAAGAAGGACGATCTGCAGGAGTGGGACTATGGCGCCTATGAGGGGCTGACGACAAAACAGATCCTGGCCGAGCGCCGCGGCTGGAATGTGTTTCGCGATGGGTGTCCAAAGGGCGAGACGGCGGCCGATGTCGGCGCGCGGGCCGACAGGATTATCGCTGGGCTGCGCGAGGCCAATGCCAGCATATTGGTGTTTTCCAGCGCGCATTTTCTGCGCGTGCTGGCGGCGCGCTGGATCGGGCTGCCGCCGGAAGGCGGCGCGCTGCTGGTGCTCGATACGGCCAGCATCAGCGTGCTCGGCTACGAGCATGATTTGAGCGAGCCGGTCATCCGGAAATGGAACCAGAAATAGAGCAGCTTCGGCCAGCGGCGCCGCTTACGCCTATCTGTTGAATTTCCTGATCGCCTCAGCGGTTACCGGCGTGAAGAAATTCACCAGATTGCCGTCAGGGTCGCGAAACAGCAGCGAGCGGTTGCCCCAGGGCATGGTGGTCGGCTTCTGCACAGTGATATTCCTGAGGAGGTCCGAGAGCCTGGCGAATTCAGCATCGACGTCGCCGACGCGGAACTCGATGATGGCGGTGTGGTTGTCGGCGGGGCGGGCGATGTCGCCGCCGAACAGCATCAAGGTGCGCGTGCTGCCGATCGCCAGCGTGCAGGTCGGCGTCGCCAGTTCGGCGAAGTCTTCCGTGTACACCGTCACGGGCATGCCGGTGATCTCACCGTAGAAGTGAACGAGACGCTGGACGTCCGACGTGATGATGCGGACGGAGACGAAATTCATTGCATTGGCTCCCTGATCGTTGAAGCCGTGGCCGGCTCCCATCCGACCTATAGGCCAGGCCTCCTGACAGCTTTCCGTCAGGAAGGATCGCCGTGCGGCTGCACCAGTGGCACGCCCTGCTTACCCCCTCAGCAGCGCCAACTCTTCTGCTGTCAAATGCCGTGCCGTACCCTTGGCGAGGTCGCCGAGCGGCAGGCGGCCGATAGCGATGCGGATGAGGCGCAGGATCTCGACGCCGTGCGCGGCGAGCAGGCGACGGATGTGGCGGTTACGGCCTTCGTCGAGCACGATCTCCAGCCAGGCGGTGCGGCCGCCACTGCGCAAAAGTTCGATCGCGTTCGCGGTGAGCACCTCGCCGTCGACGATCACGCCGGCGCGCAACGTCTCCAGCATCGGAGCATCCGGTACCGTGCCGATCTGCACGTGATAGGTTTTCGGCAGATGCGAAGCCGGGTCCATCAGCCGGTTGGCAAACCGGGTGTCGTTGGTCATCAGCAGCAGGCCTTCGCTCGCCTTGTCGAGGCGGCCGACCGGGGAGACGAAGGGCAAGTCGAGCCCTTCGAGGCAGGCATAGACGGTGTCGCGCTGCTGCGGGTCGTCGCGGGTGGTGACCAGCCCGCGCGGCTTGTTGAGCATGAGGTAGACCTTGCGCTCGGCAACCACCGGCCTGTCGTCGACGACGATGCGGTCGCGGTCGAGGTCGACGCGCAGCGCCGCATCGCGCACCACCTTGCCGCCTACACGCACGCGGCCTTCGGCGATCAGCACCTCGGCCTGCGTGCGCGAGCACAGGCCGAGCTTCGACAGCGCCCGGTTGAGACTGACGCCGGGCGCCGCCTGCCTGCCGCTCTGCCGTGTCTGCCGTGGTGTCATGGTGCCGCCTGCGCTGGTGGAGCCGACAGATGCCACGGGCTGCAATGGCTTCGCAAGCGTGGTGCTGTCTTCCTATACAGGGCAAGGGGCAATGGCGGCATCCGTACCGCTTGGAACAGCGATATTGTCGCCGCCGCATCCGCTATAATCTGCACCCCATGAGTGAGTCCGCTGCGCCGATAACCAAGACCGTCGTCATCGGTGCCGTGCCGGCCAAGGTCTGGCGGATACTAACGACGCCAGAAATGATCCCGCAATGGATGTCCGACGAGGAGTTGACCGTCAGCCTGCAAGGGCAGGCCGGCGGCGCGATCGTCATGCGCGGACTGCTGCACGGAATACCGTTCGAAAACCACGGCACCATCCGCACTTTTGAGCCGGGAATGAGCTTCGCCTACAGCTATTGGAGCACGCTGTCGGCCTCGCGGCTGGCGGACGTGCCCGAAAACCACACGGTGGTCAGCTTCTATCTCGCGCCGGTGGATGGGGGGACGCTGCTGACGCTGACGCTCAGCGACTTCGCCGAACCGGCAATCCGTCCGCATGCCAATCTTTACTGGGGTCCGACCTTGCAGATGCTGAAGGCGGTCTGCGAGCGCGCTTGAGGGCGGGCGTCATCGCAGCGGATGGGTCGTCCTGCCCTTACTCTTTGGGGTGCCGGGCGAGAGCCAGCGCGCGGATGCGGTCGGCGACGGCGCTGTCGACCGGGTTGTAGACGGTCAGGCTCAGATCCGGCCGGCCGTCGACCGCGAAGCCCGAATATTCCAGCTCGATATCGCCAAGTTCCGGGTGCTTCAGGCGCTTTGTCCCGTCGCCATGGCTGAGCACGCCGTTTTCCCGCCACAGGGCGGCAAACTCGGGGCTGGCGCTGCAGAGTTCGTCGACGAGTTCACGCACCTCGGAGACAGCGCCGGCGCGTGCCGCATCGGCCCGGAACGCGCCCACCACGAAACGGGCGAGGTTTTGCCAGTCGTGCTGCCTGGCGCGGATATGGGGACTGAGGAACATGAAGCGCAGAATGTTGCGCTCGCCCTCGGGCAGGGTGCTGTAGTCGGTCAGCACGACCCTCGCGGCACGGTTCCAGGCAACGACGTCCCAGGTGGCGGTCCTGACTATGGCGGGGCTGGCATCGAGCGTGTCGATGAGGCGCTGCAGCCGGGGGCTGACGCCTTCGACGCCCCTGTAGCGGACCTCGGGCGGGCGCCCCAGCCCGAGCATGAAAAGATGTTCGCGCTCCGCCTCGGTCAGCAGCAGCCCCTTGGCGATGCGGTTGAGGACATCGGCCGAGGGTGCGCCGCCGCGGCCCTGTTCCAGCCATGTGTACCAGGTCGGGCTGATGTTGGCGCGCTGTGCGACCTCTTCGCGGCGCAGCCCCGGCGTGCGTCTGCGTCCGGAAAACCCGAATGATGCGGGATCAAGCCGGGTACGCCGGTCTTTGAGGAACGCTGCTAGTGAGCCGGAATTGGAAGGCATCCTGTTAGCCATTATACCACGATAAGATCACTACTTTAATAGAATAATAGACCAGCAATATTACGCAGGCAACTGTACAGGAGATTTTGCATGCGTATCTTTCTCACCGGCGCGACCGGTTTCATCGGTTCGGCGATCGTTCCCGAACTCATCAAGGCAGGCCACCAGGTGGTCGGCGTGACCCGCTCCGACGCCGGCGCCGAGGCGCTGGCCGCCGCCGGTGCTGAAGTGCATCGCGGAACGCTCGAGGAGCCCGAAGGGCTGTGCGATGGCGCGGCCAAGGCGGACGGCGTGATCCACACGGCATTCGACCACGACTTTTCGCGGTTTGCCGAGAATTGCGAAAAGGACAAACGCGTCATCGCGGCACTGGGCGCCGCGCTCGCCGGCTCCGACCGGCCGCTGGTGATCACCTCCGGCGTCGGCATGGGCAGCCCCGGACATGGCCAGTTGGCGATCGAGGACGTCTTCAACGCCAGTCATCCCAATCCGCGCATCGCCTCGGAGCTGGCCGGCAATGCCTTGCTGGACGCCGGCATCAATGTGTCGGTGGTGCGGCTGCCGCAGGTCCACAATCCGGTCAAGCAAGGCCTTATCACGCCGCTCATCGAGATCGCGCGTGAAAGGGGCGTCTCGGCCTATGTCGGCGAAGGCCGCAATCGCTACTCCGCGGGCCACCTCCTCGATGCGGCGCGGCTTTACCGGCTCGCCGTGGAAAAGCGGCAGCCGGGCGCGCGCTATCACGCGGTCGGCGAGGAAGGTGTCGAAGTGCGCGCTATCGCCGAGGCGCTCGGCCGGGGTTTGAAATTGCCGGTGGTTTCCATTGCGCCGGAAAAGGCGGCGGAGCATTTCGGCTGGATGGCGATGTTCGCGCCGATGGATCTGCCGTCCTCCAGCGCTCTGACCCAGGCACGGCTCGGCTGGCACCCCACCGGCCCGACGCTGATCGCCGATCTCGACGCCATGCGGTATTGATGCGCTTAGCAACGCTCGAGGTGAGCTGAAGTCTCTGACTTCGTCATCCCTCCCTAGACGAAGCAGGAGCGCAGCTCCGTCGCGGAGACCCTGGGCCACGCCGCGACCTTTCGGGATTATGCTCCAGGGCTGACCGCGTAGCGCAGATGGACGAGCCCATGCGCCAGCGCCTCGCAGCTCTTCAGGGACAGCTGCGTCTTGCCCGCCAGGCCGCTCTCGCCGAACTCGACGAAACCCTGATTGGCGGCCCGCCCGTCGATCGCGGGTGCAACGAGAAGGCTCAATTCATCGACGAGCCCGGCGGCGAGGAAGGAACCGTTGATGCTGGCGCCGCCCTCGAGCAGCAGCCGGCTTATGCCGAGTTCGCGTCCGAGGACCTCAAGCATGGCGGCGAGATCGATATCGCCGGTTTCCGCGACGATATAGGACACGCCGTCGGCGGCAAGCTCTGCCAAATGGCTGTCGGCAACGTCGCGCCCAAGCAGCACCACGACATGGTCGCCACCGATGTCGGGTTTGGAAAAGTGAAGCTTGCCCGAGGCATCGAGCGCCACGGCATAACTGCCCGCACCTATTTGCGCGAAATGATAGGGCCGGTCGACCTTGCCGGCATTGGCCGGCGGATGCGCGCCGGCCTTGCTCATCTCGGCCATGGTGACGCGCCCGACGATCCAGGCATCAGCCGCGAGATCATTATGGATATGCTCGTAGAGGCTCGACCACTCGGCCCGGGTGCCATCGGGGCTCGAGGTATAGCGGCTGGGGTGGAGGCTGCCGTCAAGGGATGCCAGCATATGGCAGATGATTTGCGGCTTCATGTTGTTCTCCAGTCGAGTGCTTTGGGTTCAGTCCAAAGTAGTGCCACGCCGGGAGAATGGAAGCCGCACGCCTCATGACGTACCCAGCCGTTGAGACGGCATGTGCCGGCAGGTATCATGACCGGATGTCCGCGAACATAATCCTGTTTCATTCGGTTCTGGGGCTGCGCGAGCACGAGCGGCATCTCGCTGGAAAGCTGGGCGCCGCCGGTCACGCCGTTTCGCTGCCGGACCTCTATGGGGGCGTGGCGACGGACGATCTCGAGCAAGGCTTCGCGATCAAGGCGCGGATCGGCTGGGAGGTCATTTGCCAAAGGGCGCGCGATGCCCTGGCCTCGACGCCCGGCGATACGGTGCTGGCGGGGATTTCGATGGGTGCAGGCGTGGTCGCGTCAGTCTGGGCCTTGCGGCCGCTGACGGCCAAGGTGCTGCTGTTGCATGGGCTGGCAACCGTGCCTGCGAACATCCGGCCCGGCCTGCCGGTTCAATTGCATGTCGCCGACACCGATCCGTTCTTCCCCGAGCCGGATGTCCGCGCCTGGCAGCACGCCGCCGAGGCCGCGCAAACCGATGTGCGGATCTTCCGCTATCCAAACTCGGGACATTATTTCTCGGATCCAGCTCTGCCCGACTACAACGACACAGCCGCGGCGCTGCTTTGGCAGCGTGTTCTGGCGTTCCTGGATTGAGAAGCAGAGGGGCGGCCTTGCAATGGAGGTCTTCCGACAAAGCGGCCCCCACGCCGGAAATCCAAAATCCGACAATTCCGATAATTTGCCTGGCACCGCTGTTATATCGATGTTGCACAAATGGTTGGCCCTGGGTTAGCATCCCTGCGCAGGCGTCGGTGGGAGGCTCTTTTTACAGCGGCGGCCAGCTGGAGCGGCATGCGTTTTCGGGCGCAGGGAGGATGCTCCACACTTTGAACCGACGCATGATCCTTCCTGAAACCGATCCCGGTTTTCGGGTCGTGCGTTCTTGTGGAGGAGGATCCCATGAACAGACGTGAATTCCTGCTGTCGTCCGCGGCTTTCGGCGCCATGATGGTTGCCGCGCCTTCTGTGTTTGCGCAGGACAAGCTCACTATCCTTGGCTCGGTGCCCAGTCTCGGCTTTCCGTTCTTCGTGCACATGCTGAACGAGATCAAGGCGGAAGCCGCCACGCAAGGCGTCAATCTGACCGAAAGCGACGGCCAGAACTCGGCCACCAAGCAGACCGCCGACATCGAGGCCGCCCTGGTGCAGAAGGTCAACGCCATCGTCATCTCGCCGCTCGACGTCAACGCCCTGGCGCCGGCCATCGAGGAAGCGGTCAAGGCCGGCGTTCCCGTGGTGACGATCGACCGCCGCGTAGACGGCGTCGAGGGCATCCTCGCCCATGTTGGCGCCGACAATGTGAAGGGCGGCGAGGCGGAAGCCAACGCCGTGGTGGCGGCGTTTCCCAACGGTGCCAAGCTGTTCCATCTGCAGGGCCAGCCCGGCGCCGGCCCGGCGATCGACCGCAACAAGGGCGTGCACAATGTGCTCGATCCTCTGAAGGACAAGTATCAGATCGTCTTCGAGCAGACCGCCAACTTCGCCCGCGCCGAGGCGCTGTCGGTGACCGAGGCTGGCCTTGCCGCCAACGGCAAACCCGACGCCATCGTCTGCGCCAATGACGACATGGCGCTGGGCGCCATGGAGGCTTGTGCCGCGCGCAACTTCACCGACGTCAAGATCTACGGCTTCGATGCACTGCCCGAAGCGCTGGTCGCCGTACGCGACGGCAAGCTTGCGGGCACCGTCGAGCAATTCCCCGGCGAGCAGTCGCGCACTGCGGTGCGCATCGCGGTGGCCTTTGCCAAGGACAAGACCGAGCCGAAGGAGAAGCTGGTGCTGCTGACGCCAATCGTCATCGGCAAGGACAATCTCGACAAGGCGGAGCGGATTGGCGAGACGAAGTAGGGGTTTGGCGGGGATCGGCCGATTGGCAAAGCCGGCGGGACAGCGCCCCCCTCTGTCCTGCCGGACATCTCCCCCTCAATGGGGAGATCGACTGTTCCTCCTGCTTTCGCCAGTTCCCAAATGTTGAAAGAAAAGGTGTCGCCGGTGACACAGCCAATCTCCCCCCTTGAGGGGGAGATGTCCGGCAGGACAGAGGGGGGCGTTCAAGCGCTGACAGGCGACATCAACTGCATGGAAGGAGCCACCCTTGCCGCCAGCCGCTGAAGCCGCCTCGCCCGAACCCATCCTGCTTGCCGTCGAAGGCATCACCAAGCATTTCTCGGGCGTCACCGCGCTCAGCGATGTCTCGCTCGATATCCGCCCCGGCGAGATCCTCGGCCTGCTGGGCGAAAACGGCGCCGGCAAATCGACGCTCTTGAAAATCCTCTCGGGTGTGATGCCGCCATCGGGTGGCCGCATCACTTTCGACGGTGCCGATTATCATCCCTCCAGCCCGCAGGATGCCAAGCGGCTTGGCATCGTCACCATCTATCAGGAACTGAGCCTGATCCCGACGCTGACCGTGGCGGAGAACATTTTTATCGGCCGCGCGCCGATCGGCCCGCTCGGGCTGGTGAGTTGGAGGCGCATGGAGCAGGAGTCGCGCACGATCATCGCCCGCGTCGGTCTCTCCATAGACCCGATGACGCCGGTCTCGGCATTGTCGGTGGCCGAGCAGCAACTGGTCGAGATTGCTCGGGCGCTGTCGCTGGAAAGCCGGCTGATCATCATGGACGAGCCGACCTCGGCGCTGACCGAGACCGAGGTGCAGCGGCTGCTGTCGATCATGGACCGGCTGCGCAAGGACAAGGTCGCCATCATGTTCGTCACCCACCGGCTGGAGGAAGCGTCCGCCATATGCGATCGCATGACGGTGCTGCGCGACGGCAGGCTTGCCGGCCACCTTAACCGTGAAGGCGGGCCGATCGCGCTGCCGAAAATCATCGAGAAGATGGTCGGCCGCGCGGCGTCCGAGCTCTACGCCCGGCCGGCGCAACGCGCGGTGGCCGGCGATGTCGTGCTGTCGGTGCGCGGCCTGCGCACCGTGCGCGACCCCGAGGCGCCACACGCCATCGTGCTCGACGGCGTCGACATAGACCTCAAGGCCGGTGAAATCGTCGGCGTTGCCGGGCTTGTCGGCTCAGGCCGCACCGAATTGGCGCGCGCCATCTTCGGCGCCGACCGCATCGCGGCCGGCACCATCACGCTCGACGGCGAGCCGATCGCCCCGGCATCGCCCGCGGACGCCATTGCGCTCGGCATCGGCCTGGTGCCGGAGGACCGCAAGCACCAGGCGATCTTTGCCGCGCTGGGCATCCTGCCGAATTTCTCCATCGCTTCGCTGGGCAGCTTCAGCAACGGTTTCGGCTTCATGGCCGAGCGGCGCGAGCGCGATGCGCTGTCCGGGTTTCGAAAGATGCTGTCGATCCGCATGGCTTCGGCCGAGCAGGCGATCGAGGGCCTGTCGGGCGGCAACCAGCAAAAGGTGATCCTGGCGCGCTGGCTCGCGCGCGATCCGAAAGTGCTGATCGTCGACGAGCCGACGCGCGGCGTCGATGTCGGCGCCAAGACCGAGGTGCACCAGATCCTGGTGCAGCTTGCGGCGCGCGGCATTGCGGTGATGATGATCTCGTCCGAGCTGCCCGAGGTGCTGGCGGTGTCGGACCGCATTGTCACAATGCGCCGCGGACGCATCACCGGCCAGATGCCGGGCGTAGAAGCAAACGAGGAAAGACTGATGGAACTGATGGCACTCGACCGCAAGGAGACACTATGAGCGTGGCGGGGGAGCAGGATCAGCGCGGCGGCATCAACTTCGCGCGGCTTTTGATGAGCTTCGGGCCGCTGCTGTTCCTGGTGGCGCTGATCATCGTCTTCACGGTGCTGAAGCCGAGCTTCATGGACCCGATCAACCTGTTCAACATCACAAGGCAGATCTCGATCACCGGGCTGATCGCGCTCGGCATGACCTTCGTCATCCTTACCGCCGGCATCGACCTGTCGGTCGGCTCGCTGCTCGCCTTCTGCGGCATGGTCGCCGCCGTGGTCGCCAAGGGCGGCACGGCCAACACGCTGTCGCTGTCGACGAGCGGCACGCAAGGGTTCGGCTGGTTCGCCGCGCTGCTGGCCGCCATCATCGTCGGAGCCGCTGCCGGCGGCGTGCAGGGGCTTGTCATCACCCGGCTGAAAGTGCCGCCCTTCGTCGTCACGCTGGGCGGGCTGACGGTGTTTCGCGGGCTGACGCTGACCATCTCCAATGGCGGCCCGATCTCGGGCTTCGACGCCTCGATGCGCTGGTTCGGCACCGGGCTGATCGGCCCGGTGCCGGTGCCGGCGCTGATCTTCGCGGCGGCCGCCATCCTGTGCCACATCGTGCTGCGCTACACGCGCTATGGCCGGGCCGTCTATGCCGTCGGCGGTAATGCGGAAGCAGCGCGGCTGTCGGGCCTGCGCGTCGACCGCATCCTGGTCTCGGTCTACGTCATTGTCGGCTTCTTCGCCGGGCTCGCGGCCTTCGTGCTGTCGGCCAGGCTGAACTCCTCGGAAGCGGTGGCGGGCATCGGCTACGAACTGACCGTCATTTCGGCCGTCGTCATCGGCGGCACCTCGCTGTTCGGCGGCATCGGCTCGGTCGGCGGCACGGTGGTGGGCGCGGCGCTCATCGGCGTGCTGCAAAACGGGCTGCAGTTCAACAACGTCTCGTCCTACACGCAAAGCATCGTCATCGGGCTCATCCTGATCCTGGCGGTGGCGTTTGATCGGTGGCTGAAGTCGAGGGTAAGAAGGTGAGGGGGACGGTTCTCCCTTCTCCCTCTGTTGGAGAAGGGGAGCCCCCTTCCTTGCAAAACAATCATGCTTTGCTAGAAAGATTTTGGCGGGTGGCATCGTGAGAGAACCTCATGTTTGCCGATATCATCAGACCGATCACCCTAGGTTTTTCGCTGCTGCTGCGGTTCTGGCCACAGCTCATCGCCCTGGTGCTGGCCGGCGTGCTGGTCGGCGATCTCCTCATGCTGCTGGCGGCGAAGGTGGCGCTGGCCAATCACTTCGCCGGGTTGGCGATGCTGACCCTAGTGGCGCTGGCGCAGCTGGTGGTGACGGTGGCGATGTTCCACGTGCTGCGCCCCGGCCTGCCGCATGTGGTGGCCGCGCAGCGCGGCGCCGACAAGGCCGCAACCACCGAGACGCAAATGAAGCCGGGTGCCGAGGCTGACCGGCGCGGCTCGCGGCTGGTGCGGATGATCACCATCGCGCTTCTGCCGTTCTTCGCCTATTATGCCGCCTGGGGATTTCTGGGCGACATCGTGCGGCAGTATTCGCGCGAAACACTCGACCAGGCCGATTTCGGCCAGAGCGCTGATGTGCTCGACGTGCTCGACTCGCGCTGGCTGCTGGTCTCCGTGGCGGTGTCCTGGCTGATCCGCCGGCTGGCCAAATTCATGCAGGCTGAAACAGGTGCCGCGTCGTTCTGGCAGATCGTGGTGGTGATCTGCGAGACCAACTGGATCTTCGTCGGTCTCTACGTGATCAGCCGCTGGAAGGATTCGGCCCTGCAATGGCTGATGAGCCGCAATTTCTGGTCGGTCCTGCAGGCATCGGTGGACGGGCTGGCAAACCCGGTGCCGATGGTCTCGGCCGCACCCATGGTGCCGGTCGAGATCTCCTCGATCGCGCCGTCGACGGCTGCGATCAACCTGTTCTTCTTCATGCTCCTGCCGCTGATCTGGCTGGTGATGGCGGCGCTGATCTACGGCTATGATGTGCGCGACGATGCTGCCCTGATGCGCGTGCACGGCCGGCTGGAGCGTGCCGGCCAGCGCTATGCCGGCCTGCCGAAATTCCTGCGCGATTTCGTCGAGCATTTCATCGCCGGCTACCGCTCGCGCTATCTGCCGATCGCCAACGGCGTGCGGCTGACGGTCAGCGCCAGCCTGGTGCTGTTGTGCACGCTGGTGGTCGGCTACCGGTTGCTCGACTGGGGCGCGGCCTGGCTGTGGCTCGGCGCGACGCGGCTGATCGGCCCACACGAGCTCGATATCTGGCAGATTTTTTCGCATGCCGTGACGCTGCTCTTCGGCAGCCCGTTCCAGGATTCTTCCACCGGCATCCTGATCGAGCCGCTGCGCATATGCTTTCTCGCCGCCGTGCTGGAGACGGCGTTTTCGATGGCGAAGCGGGCGGGGAAGTGAGCTTTCTTTACGGGGAGAAGGGTGCTGTCACTTCGGCGGCCGCTGAAAACGCAGGAACCATGGGCGCTCGCTGCCCAGGCCAACGGCTGGGCGGATGGTCTCGATGGCATCCTCGGGCACGATGAAGGTCTCGCCGACGCTGATGATTTCGCCCTTTTTGGCGCCGGAGAAGATCGCCGAGGTGCAGTTCATCACGCCGTCCGGCAGGCTGACGCCGGAGATGAAGTCGGGCAGCCAGCGGCGGCCGGCGGCGTCGGTCAGCATCACCTTGCAGCCCAGCCACTGCTTTTGCAGATCGGGATCGCCGACCGTGACGGCGAAGGTGGCGATGACGGCCAAGGCATGCTCGGGCAAGCGGCCGGCCTTGCCGCCGCGCAAATCGGCCAGCCGCCATTCGCTGCCGCCGAACGGCGCGCCTTGGCCAAACTCGACATCCCTGGCGATGAGGTCCTCGCCATGCAGCCATTCACGGATGCTGTCATAGCTGGTTTCGGCCAGCGTCAGCGGCAGCAGGATAGCGAGCGCGGCAAGACCGCGCCGTCGCCATTTTTTCTCGCCACCGCCGGCTGGGTCGATGTCGGTTGAAACCGCGCTCATGTCTTGCCCTGCCGTGTCTGGCCCTGCGGCGGTGCAGGAGCGTCGAGATCGTATAGCGGCAAGACATCCGCCGGTTGACCATCGGCACCGGTCGGAACGGCATCGAGGCTGATGCGAGCCTGGGCGTCGAGCGGGCCGAACTGACGTGCGGCGATAAGCAGGCTGGCGCCTCGGATCTGGTCGGCCGGCAACTCGAAGACGAACAGGCCGCTTCTCTCCAGCCCTGGATCGACGGCATGTGGCGGCATATCCTGGCGATAGTTGAGCCGCTCCGTCTGGCGGTAGCGCAGGCCGGTCGGGCCTTGCCAGGTGCCGTCGGCGACCGTGGTGGAGGTGCTGGTGGCGGTGAGATTGGTCGCTGCCACCGCCCACAGGCCGCTGGTGGTCAGCAGCCTTTCCTGGCCGAACTGGTTGGTCTTCAGCGTGCGCGCAAAGACCATTCTGTCGAGGCGGACATCGAAGCTGCGCGCCCGCACCGTGTCGTGCATGGCGCCATCAATGGGGATCGGCGCGGTGAGTTCGGCATAATGCGGCTTCGACACCTGCATGCCGTAGCTGAGCACCACGGTGGCGGCGACGATCAGGAGATTGCCGATGGCGCGGATCCTCATGAGCCGCTCTCGGGCAGGTCGGCGACCGGCATGGTGACGGTGCCGAGCCGATAGGGATTGAACCAGCCCGGCGTGCCGTAAAGATTGTCGCGCGGCTTGAAGATCTCGGCGGTGACGCCGAAGCTGAGATTTGCCGGCACGGCGGCGTTACCGGCAAGCGGCCAGACATAGGCCATGCGTTCGGTCATGCCGGGATGCAGTTCCGGCGTCAGCGTCGAATCGCGGGCCAGCGCGATCATCGGCGTGGAATCGGGCAGGTCGATCCCGTCCGGCTTGATGACGTTGAAATAAGCCTTGTCGGATTGCGCCGTGCGATTGGTCAGATCGGCCTCCAACACCAGCGCCTTCTGGCCTGGTTTCAGCGCCACGCCATAGACCTTGGCGCGGCTGACATAGGCGCCCGCGGGCTGGACCCGCCAGCGCCCGGCATCGATGGCGGCATCGGGCGGCAATTGCGGCGGGGCGTGGGCGGGCAGGGCGCCGAACGCGCCCATCAGGCCGGCGACGAGCAGGGCGGCGATGGTTCCCGCGCCGGCCGTTATCCAGGTTTGAAATTTTGAGCGGGCAGTCTTGAACATTCCAAACTATGCACGTCGAACGGTCAGCCACCCCTGCGCAGTCTAGAAAGAAAAAATGGCTGATGGAACCCGCAAATGGCTGGTCCAGTCCTCACACCGCTTCCCTTGCCCAGAGCCTGTGGCCATGGCGGCGGAAATAGCGCGCCACCAGGCGCTGCTGCTTGGCCCTGATCAGGTCGGGCAGGCGCCGCTCCTGGCGCCAGCGCGGTATGTTGCGCCAGCAGGCTATGAAGCGGGCGGCGTCCTCGATTGCCTCCTGCGCCGAGAGTGCCGGACCGATAGCGGCCAGGAACAGCGCCTCCGACGGTTTCAACTCGTCGATCACCGCCTTGCGCCTGACGTGATCCTGACGGGCGTGGGCGATGCCGCTGCGACGGATTGCTTCGAAGGCTTCAAGCAAGGCCAGGCTGTCGCCGGCGTAGCCGCAGGAACGGGCAAAATCGGCGGCAAAAGCGTCCATTATCGCTCCCGGGTCTGATGCAGTGGGCAGGTTCGTGCCCGACTCACATTTTCATACATTTATGAAAGCATAACTCAAATTACGCTAGAAGAAAAACTTCTGGGAAAGTTTGAAAACTGCGACTCGACTCCCGGCGCAAAACACAGGAATATGCGAACAAATCAGGAACAAAGACGAGGCAGGGGCGATGGCATTGCCGGGCAAGGAACCAACGATCGCGCATGTCGCCTCGATCTCGGTCGAGTGCGCCGATTGTGGCCGCAATAGGTGGTGGCGACCCGATCAGCTGAAGCGGTTCGGGGTGACGGGGAATACGCCGCTGTCCACTCTGTCGGGCCGCATCGTCTGTTCGGCCTGCCGCGCCGACGGACTGCCGGGGACGGCGATTTCGATCCAGGCGGCGTTTGTCGACGAGCGCCAGCGCGTGCGCAGCGAAGCGCGGATGCTGAGCGACAGGGATGTGCCGCTGGAGGGATCGCGGCGGGCTTGAGTGGGAGGGTGCCAGCGCTGGTTCTTCCTTCTCCCGCAGGGGGAGAAGGAAGAGCGTCCCTTGCTCAATACCCCAGCAATTCCTTCAGCGGAATCACGCGCCAGACATGTTTGATGGCGTAGCGGTTGAAGGTCAGCGTCTTCGGCGGGTTGTACTGCTCGACGACCAGCTCGCCCGCCGTGCGCTTGACCAGCTTTTTGATGAAGGCCTTGCCGTTGCGCTCGTTTTCCTCCGGGAAGGTCTCGATCACCACATGGTCGCCCGGTACGGCGTCGCGGCCGCCGCAATAGATCAGGTCGCCGGGCTCGTAACGCGGCACCATGGAATCCGAGAGCACGTGCAGGGCGAACACCTTCGGCAGGTTGCGCACGCCCGGCGGGCGCTGGACGTAACCCGCCGGCTCGCCGTTGAAGGTGAAATCGCCATCGTCGCCACCGACAGCCGCGCCCAGCACCTCGATGTCCATCGAGCTGGCGGGTAGTGGACCCGCATCGGTGACGATCTCCGCATCGGCAACCGGTCCGGCATCGTCGAGAAACACGACCTGCCCCTGGCCCAGCGCAACCGGGTCGACGTGCAGGAAGGCGGCGGTCTTCAGCAGGTTCTCGGTCTTGGGCAGATTGCGGCCGGTTTCCCAGTTGCCGACGGCGGCGACATCGGTGTCGTTGTGCTCGGCGATGTGGCGCATGACCAGGCCGCGCTGCTTGCGCGCCTTGCGGATCGCCGCTCCGACCTTGATCGACAGTTCCGTTTTTGCCATGGCGCCCATGTGAGGGATGAAAGCCGCTCTCGTCTATGAAAGAATGGCTTGCATCTATTTTCGAGTTATGCTTATATCCGGTCATGCAAAACCTGTCCAGCTTTGATGGCGCCGAGTCGCCGGCCTCACGCGAGGCGCGCCCGGCGGTCATAACCGCCCATTCCCTTTCATCCCGGCCGTCCTCCTCCCCGGCCCGGATGAAGCCCGAGGCCCAGTGCCTGACCGACCAGCCTCGGGTCCGGTCCGCCGCCTGTCTCCGGCGACCGGAACGGCCGGAGCCGCCGCTCCCAGCGGCTTCGGCCCCCAATTCGGCCGGCATGGCGCCGGCTCTGTTTTTGCGGCAGGCCGATCCTGCATCCGCACCGAGGACGGCACCGTCATCCTGTTCGACAGGCTGACGGGCAGGGCGGTTTCCGCCCTGGACAGAAACACGGCCGAAGCGCGGCTTCTGCACCTTGCCGGCGGGAAATCGGCCCAAGCCGGCTGAGGCTGGCCGGCTGAGAGCCGGCTCTTGAAAAACAACCTGACTGCGGCCTGGCGACCGGGTCGAACCTTGACGCTGCCCGACGGCGCGCGGCCGAACTTTGGATGGAGCTGGATATGGCAAGCTATAGCGACGCGGAATTGCACGAGATCGCCCGCTGGCTGAAGGATGGGTTCTCAGCCTCCAGGATTGCAGTCGCGTTCAGCGCGTTGCGCGGCAGTCCGGTGTCGCGCGACGCCATCATCGGCATCGTGCACCGCAACGCCATGCTCGGCGCGATCGGCTTTGCCAATGGCAAGGGGCCGCCGCCGCGATCCAGGCAGGCCGTGGGCAAGCGCGCTGGAAGCAAGCGGGCGAGTGGCGCGTCGGCGAAAGCGACGCCTGTCGTCGGCAAGATGGAGGGCGTGCTTGCCGCCAAGGACATCCATGCGCGTGAAGTGGCCCGGCCCAGGCGCGCGCATTCGTTCGTGCGCGAGGTGGGCGTGCTGATCGCCGACGGCGTGGCCTATCGCCTGGAGGCGCCGACGCCGCCGCGCGCGGCCATCGGCCGGCAGCCGCATGGCGTGGCGATGCGCTTCATCGATTGCCTGTTTTCACGCTGCCGTGCGCCGCTGGATCTGACGGTGGAGGTGGATCCGGACATTTCTATTGCCGAAGAGGGGGCGCCAGGCAGCCGCCCAGGCGCCGATATGCTGTGCTGCGGCATGCGCACCAGGGCGCTGAAAAGCTATTGTACCTACCACCAGGCCCGCTTCCAGCGCCGCGTATTTGTTGCGACGGGGTGAGGTTTGATCTCTTCTCCCCCGTTCACGGGGAGAAGGTGCCGGCAGGCGGATGAGGGGCAGCGCTGACGAGGCAGGATGGAAGCTGACATGAAATTCAAGCATCCGATTCATATGCCACTTACCGAAGCGCTGGCGCCGCCCCTCATTGCCCTGCCGGGCGTTCGCTGTTCGAAAAGCCAAGCAATTGGCTTTTCGTCCGCTGCGCGGATCACACCTCACCCCCGTAAACGGGGAGAAAGAAGCAAAGCCCTATTTCGGCATCTGCCCGCCCTGCTTGGGCGTGCGGCTCTGCATGCTCCTTGCGTCCATCGCCATCGGCGGGTTGCCCTCGCCGACCAATATGCCGGTCACCCGGGCAAAGCCGGTAAACACCTTCATGGCGTCGGCTTCGGAAATCTGGGCGGCGATCGCCGCGCTGCAGGCGTTCAGCGCGCTGCGGTAGACATGGCCGCGCCGCTCCAGCGGCCAGCGCTGGAGAAAATCGGCGGCTTCGCTGACGCTGTCGATCTCTTCGATCTCATCTTCCACCCGCACTTTGAGCGGCACTCCGGTTTTCATCGTACCCACGGCGTTCACCTTCGCTTTGCGCGCGGCTCCAGCTACCGCACCCATAAACGCGCCCCGCTGGGGGCCGGTTGCATCAATTTTTCGGGCGGCGCCCGCTCCTCACGGGCTAGCCACCGCATCCAGCCAGTCATGGGCGCGGCTTTTGGGCCTGTCGACCAGTATGTTCTGCTGCTTGGCCGCCCTGGTGAAGGCGTCGAACGCGATGCGCTGGCAGCAGATGCCGTCCACGGCGAGCGTAACCAGCCGGGAAGCCTCGAGATAGCCAGGCGCTGTCTTGTCGGGCCATTGGTGGCGCAGTGCCTCGGCGGCTCCGGCCACCGAACTGACCAGCATGGTTTTGTTGTCGCAAAAGCGCACGGTAACCGGCATGAAGGCTGTCATCGCCGAACCTCCCCTTGGCATGGACGCGACATAACGCCGAAAACTCGCGCCGGTTCCATCAGCCTGGATGCCGGACGGCAGGGATGCTGGCGCGGCGGCGAAGAGGCGACGACCTACGGTTCATTGAAGGCCAACCGAGCAGCGCTCCGCTCCGCTCTGCCACCGCGTGGGGAGATGCCCGGCAGGGCCGAGGGCGCGCGAAGGATCGCCACGTGCCGGCCTCCCACCACCATCCCAACCAGGAGCCTCCCATGAGCAAAAAGACCAGACCCGCAAAACCGCAGGCGCCGAAATTGCCGAAGGGCGAGGCTGAGCAGGTGCGCATACGCCGCGAGATCGGCCATGATTTCGCGCTCAGGGATGACGCCTTCGGCCGCAAGCGGCTGGCAGCGGGCACGCTGGAGGCTGCGCGTGTCTACGAAGTGTCGAATGACGGCTGCGCCGCGACCGGCGGCATCGTGCGGCTGCGCGCCATCGATGCGCTCGTCGGCATCACCTCACTGTCGCGCCAGCAGCGCGAGGCAGGCCTGCGCTACCGCGAGGATTTCCGCTGCAGCCAGCAGGCTGATGTCAAGCCGATGCGCTGGACCGAGCGCATCGACGGCGGCCGCGAGGGCGGCGGCATTGCCGACAGCGTTCTCGACGCCGGCAGGGCCTATGCCGCCGCCACAAGAGCGCTAGGCCATTGGGAGGTGGCCGCCGTGGTACGACAAGTCTGCTGCGCGGACGGTTCCCTCAAGCGCCTGTCCGAGCAGACCGGCGAGGGCCGGAACGTGGTGACGAAGCTGCTGAAGGTGGGGCTCGATCTGCTGGCGGTGCATTATGGGATGATGATGAGGAGGCGGGTGGGGTGAGCGGCGCAAATATCCGGCCGGCGGCGCCGGCCGGATCATTTTTCACAGGATCAGATCATCGGCAGACGCGGATTTCCTCGACGATCCTGTGGTGATGGCGCCAATGCTTGACCAGTGCGATGTGGCAACGGTGGTGACGGTGGTAATAGCGCGGCCTGTAGCCGTTGTCATAGGCGTCGTACTGGTAATAAGGGCGATAGTAGCGATCGCCATAGTCGTAACCATTGTAATAATCGTCGCCGTAATAGTCGTCTGCATAGCCGCCAATGCCGATACTGATACGGCTGCGGGCGTCGGCGGGGGCGATCATCGCCGCCGCCGAAGCAATGGCGATAACCGAAACAAGCAGGAGCTTTTTCATAGCTGCCTCCTTTTCAAGGTTAGGCTAATATAACTGCCGAGTTGCAGCCTCGTTCCACAGATCCGTAAGATGTGACGAACAATGCAGACCGGGGCGCAGATGCCCAGGCGCCTAAAACAAGGCCCTCTCCAATGGCCCCGCCAGTGTCTCGGCAAAGCCCGTCGCCAGATGGTGCCTGTCACGAAACGCCAGCTTGCCTGATATGACGACGTGGCAGGAGGTCGGGCCGCAGAATTGGTTGGTGAGGTCGATGTAGCGGGTGTCGGGCACGCTGGTCACCACGGCGCGCTCGGTGGCGGCGGTGCTGTCGTTGGCGGCTTCGGCCCTTGGCGTGTCGCAGTGCGGCGAGGGTGCCTCGCGCCACCACAGGGTGCGCGCCACGCAGGAGCCGGCGAAGCTGGCGTTGATCGGCGTGTCGCGGATGACTGCCGTCTCGACACCGGCCCGGCTGAAGGCCTGCAAGGTCGAGCGCAGGCCGGCCTGCCAGCGCGCTACTTCGGCGGTGCGTTCGGCGGCGGGCAGATCGCGGGTCAGATTGCCGATGGAAAATTCGGAGATCACCACCAGGCGCGGCTTGCGGCGGATGATCTCTGATATGGCCTGCTCGCGCCAGGCGTCGCATTCGGTGTAGTCGCGCTTCAGCACCGTGTTGAAGGTGGAGAGCCGCGAGGCGCGGCACGATGATTTGAGGTAGGTGACCACCTTGGTGTCGTTGCGCCTGGCTGCTTCGATCAGCGGCGTCGACCAGTGGTCGGCGTGCGAATCGCCAAACAGCACGATGGTGCGGGTGGCATCGGCCGGGCCGAATGTGCAGGGTTTCGGCGTCACCGTTTGGAAGTCGGCCAGGCAGTTCTTGTCGACGGCCCGCGCGATGGAAGGTCTTTCGGCCGCCTGCTCGATGCCGCGCTGCTCGGGACCGATGTTGCGCGTGGCCAGATGCGCATTGGCGTAGGCGACCGCCACGCCGGCACCGGTCAGCGCCAGCGCGGGTGCGAGCGCGCGAGCGCCCACCGTCAGCCAGGCGCCGCGTCGTGCCGGGTTCTCGATGAGGTGATAGGTGAGCACCGACAGCGCCAGCGTCAGCACGCCGCAGCCCAGCCGCTGCGGCACCGTAAGATCGGGCGTCAGCATCCCGGCGTAGACGATGACCGGCCAGTGCCAGAGATAGAGCGAATAGGAGAGCGTGCCGATCCATTGCAAGGGCGGCAGCGACAAAGCGGTGGCCGGGCCAAGGACGTGCCGGTCGGTCCGCCCGTTGGTCTGTTCCCCGCAGCCGCCGCTCAGCAGCACCAGCACGGTGCCGGCAACCGGCAGCAGTGCATACCAGCCGGGGAAGGGCAGGTCCTCGCTCAACAGGCGATAGGCCGTCGCGATCAGCGCCAGGCCGAGCCAGCCAAGGGCTGGCCGCAGCCAGGTGCGGTGCTGCAGCAAAGCCATGGGGACCAGCGTCGCCAGGCCGCCGGCAGCGAACTCCCAGGCGCGCAGCGGCGAGAAATAGAAGGCCCAGGCCGGCGCCGCGCTGGTCAGCCACAGGCAGGCGGCGAAGGAGGCGAGGCCGACCACGCCGATCATGGCTGCGGCCGTTCGCCGGCCCGGCCGCAGCCAGGCGGCCAGCAGAAGCAGCGCCGGCCAGGCCAGATAGAACTGCTCCTCCACCGACAGCGACCAGAAGTGGATGAAGGGATTGCTGGTGGCGTCGGCGGCGAAATAGTCGAACGACCAGCGCAGCAGCCACAGATTGATGGCATAGGCGGAGGCAAACATGGCGCCGCGCGAATAGAGCGCCTGCTCCTGCGGCGCCAGGATGAAGTAGCCGGCGGCCAGCGTGACCAGGATGACGAACAAAGCTGCCGGCAGGAGCCGCCGCGCGCGCCTGGCATAGAAGCGCCAGAGGTCGAGCCGGCCGGTCTCGCCGATCTCCTGCATGAGATGGGTCGATATCAGCCAGCCCGAGATGACGAAGAAGATGTCGACGCCGGCAAAGCCGCCGGGGAGCGCGGTGAGGCCGAAATGGTAGGCGACGACGCCGCCGACGGCGAGCGCGCGCAATCCTTGTATGTCCGGCCGGAACGATGCTGCCACGACGGCTCCCTCGTGCAAGCCCAGCCCCTGTGCAATGTCGGCGGTGCAGGCCGATATCGCAATGCAACAAATTTATCGCAGTGCAACATGGCAGAAATGGGGAGATGGGCCGGGTGCCGGCCGGGCCGATCCTTGCGTGGCTGGCTTGTCTGCACACCTGCGGCAGACGCAAAACAGCCCCGCGCGGGGCTGTTTCTCATTCGGGTTGCTGGACTGCTACTTGCTGCCGCCGTTCGCTTTCACGCTGCTGCAGAATTCGGGATGGCTGTTGGCCGCAGTGGCGTCCTTCGCCTCGTCCTCGCAGGCCTTCATCATCGCGGTCTGGTCGTCCGGCGTAAGGGCCTTCCAGGCTTTCACGAAGTCGTCGTTGCTGACCATCGTCTTCATGCTGCTATCGGTGTAGAAGGGCTGCATCTTGGCTGGATCGTCGAGAGCCGACGTTTTGGCAAACGCCGCGCCGCCGACCATCGAAAGTGCCATGGCGCCCAAGCAGATCATCTTGATGTTCATGGGTACTCTCCTGTTGCTTTGGGATCGTCGAAGCAACGATCCATTGGAAAACGACAGGTTTGGGTGAAAGTTCCGGCATTTTTTGCGCAGAAAAGCCGAAACGAGGAAAAATATAGCCGAAAAACTTGAAACTTTCCCCGATTTTTCCCGTAGGAGGCGAGTTTATCGGGTCTCTCGTGCGAGACTGACCACCAGTCGATCGACGCTGGGGTCGTCGAGGCTGACGATATGGGCCATCTGCAGCGCCCGCTTCATGCTGACCCTGGTGACGTCCTGCCGCATGATGACCGGCACAAAGGCCGGCCCCGATCCTGTGAGGACGATCGCCCTGCCGACCAGAACCGGTTCGGAGATGGGAGCCCACTGTACGGTCATGATCGAGGGCTCGCTTGTCTGGCGGCGGTTGATGCCTGTGAAATAGATCCAGTTCAGGCGCGAGATCGCTACGCCGTAGTGGTTGCCGGGCATTCTGGCGCCACCCTGGCCATCGCCCGGGGCCCACCGCGTCACCCGCCTGAAGGTGACCAGCTCGGCCTCACGTCGCAGGAAGGTGACCGAGCGCATCAGAAGGTCGGGGCGGCCGGGAACCGAAAAATAGGTGAAATAAGTGCCGCCGGCGATGGCGGGCGACGGCGGCCGCACCATGTTTTCGTACAGTGCCTCGCGCAGCGATGCGTTGCCGTCGCCCTTGGCTGCGGGAACAGCCGGCTCGCGATACAGCTCGTTTTCGTCGATCTTGAAATAATCGCAGATCAGCCTGGCGGTGGTTTTGTTGGGCACCGCCTTGCCTTGCAGATAGCGCTCGAACTGGGTGCGGTTGATGCCAAGCTCACGGCACACCGCGCTGACGGAAGCGTGGCGCTGGACCAGCCGCCTAAGATTGGCGGCGAGATTCTCGCGAATTGGCACGACATCTCCCCGACAGACGTACGGACCAGTACTCAAGCGATAGCTTATATACACTTGCATGCCGTGGCGCTGGCGCGAAGATGGACCTTTGGCCAATAGGCAACGATCCCGTAGAGCGTAGGCTGTACGATTCTGACAGTCCGGCTATGCAAGCCGCGTAAAGGGGCGTATTTCGGTGGCAAGAGCGACCTCGGATCGGCCTCTCGACATCCTGTAATGGAGGGCGGTTTGGATCATACCGGCCTGGTCGAGCTTCTGGACTACACGCAGGCGCAATTGACGAAAATCCGCCAGGCGGTCGCGGCAAGCGATCACGCCGGTGCCATGTTCACCATTGATTGCCTTGTCGGAGCGGCGGCCGAGCAGACGAAGTGCAAGCTTGCAAGCCTGGAGCATGCCGGCTTGCCGATCAGCAAGGATGGGCCGATCGGCAGGGATGGGCCGATCGGCAGGGATGGGCCCATAGAAGGCGGTGCGGCACCGCCCGGCAAAGCGACATCGGGCAAGCCGGATGCCGGCGGCAGCCGCTCCTGATCAGGCCGCGCCGATCTCGCCGATCAGCCTTGCATATTCGGCCTCGGCTTCGCCGTAACTGCCATTGGCGAGTTCCAGCAGCCTGGCGCGGTCGCGAATGACGATCTCGCCCCGTCTCGAGCGAATCAACGCGCGGCCTTCGAGCAATTGAAGCGCGACGGTGACGCCTGGCCGCCTGACACCAAGCATGATGGCCAGGAATTCGTGGGTGATGGCGAGATGTTCGCCGGGCACCCGGTCGTCGCACATGAGCAGCCATCGCGCCAGCCGCTCCTCGAGCTTCAGCCGCGCGTTGACGAGCGCGGTGCAGCCGGCCTGGGTTTGTAGTGCGTTGACGAAGCGCAGCAGGAACATGCGCAAGGTCGTACTTGCCTCCAAAGCTGCCTTGAAAGCGCCGGCTTCGATGCGGATCGCTTCGCCTTCGAGTTGGACAAAACAGGCATGCGGCGCACGGTCGTCGCCCATCACCAGGGAGTATCCCGTCATGCCTTCGAAGCCGATGAAGCCCACTTCGGCCTCTTGGCCGCTTGCCGTGCTGGCGACCACCGAACCAATGCCCTGTTCGATGAAGTAGACGGCCTCGATCGGAACATTCGGGGTCACCAGCATCATGCGCAATGGCAAGTCGCAGCGCTGCATGTGCGGCTCGAGCAACGCCAGATCATCCGCAGGCATGCGCCGCAGCAGTTGGTTTCGGTACGGATGGTTCCCGTCGGGATTGGGTTTTTTGTCGGGATCAGAGTTTTTGTTGGGATCAGACATGGCGTGGCCCAATGCAGGGCAAGAGCCATCCAATCTCCCAGCCGTCCGTGCCCGTAAAAACGTGAGGACGATGGCCTATGTATAGGGGCTCTGAACGCAGAAAGATATTAATGCGATATGAAATTCGAAGCACGGCGCCCCCCAACGCCTGTTCGCATATGAAAAGATCGGCCTGAATGTTAGTGTCGGAAACGTACCAAACGCCATTTGGTACAAAACCGACATATTTCATGAGAGCGCCGGATCACGCCGATAAAATCCGCTGGCCAATGAAAAGCGCCATGTCGCGCTGGGCCTGGGGACCGTTCGAAGAAGGGGGAGGACCGGGGGGAGAATTGTACGATAGTTACTGTGATGAAGGCCGATGTTGACTCTTGCTCAGCCCGATTTCATTTTTTGACCCACAGCGTCTAAAGCGCATCGCGTTTGATCCGATTTATGCGATGCGCTTTAGGGTCTTTGTTTATGCATGTCGTTCTCCCAAAACCGAGGTCACTTTTGGACGACATGCATTAGAAAGTGGCCGCTGCTCCGAAAGGGGCTTCTTATGTCGAGCCTTCGTAAGCGCAATCCCGGTCTCCATCCTTCCGATCTGCAACTGTGCCAGCGCGTCTTCGATCGGGTCTGCCTGGAGCGCAAATTTGATCGCATGTCGGGGGAGTCGGACGTGCAGCTTCTGGCAGCCACGGTGTTTTCGCTGTTCCAGAATGGCTGCCGCAATGAAGGCGAGTTGCTTGAGAGTTTCAGGCGGACCCGCCAATGACCAAGGCCAGGATCACGTCCGCGGCACCGGCCGAAAACGAACCTTACGACGCTGCGGTCTTCGCCCGGAAATACGGCATGTCGCGGAAGGCCGCGGAGGTCGTGCTGTCCGCGAATGGACCGTCCAGAACAGCCTGTGACGCTGCCGCCCGCTCTTTTATGGAAGCGGTTGCCCGCAGAGCGAAGAGCAGCCATAAACACTGATGCTGCGCCTGGAGCGATTGCCGTCTCGCCGCCGACCCGCGGGCGCGTCCAATGCTACCTTCATCGAACACCGTGAGGCGTCAGCCTGTCGGGCCTGTCGGGCCGATCGGACCGGTCACTCCTGAAGTGGCTTGCTGCGCCGTCACGGCGGAGAGTTTCTGCCGTTTGAGCAGCATCGGCTTTTCATAGATCTTCTTCATGGTCACGGCCTCCCTCCGCAAAGTTCGATTGCGGCAGCGTCATCGCCGGCCGCGCTCCTGTCAAGCCGAGCTGGTCGAGGGCCGGCCAACCCGAACGAAAATCCACGCCTCAATTCCTGTCGGCCGGCTTTGAACGCATGCGCGAAACCGTCTCGCGCTCGGCGCGTTTGGAGCGCAGCGGCGGCAGGTCGCGGTCGATCAGGTCCATGTCCTCCAGCACCATATCGCCCATGCGCTTGAAGGCGATGTCGAGCGCGCCGGCGCGGTGAGCCGAGCGCAGGAAGCCGGGCAGGGCGCGCACCGGATGGTCCCGCGCCAGCGGTTCTTCGGGGAAAACGTCGCTGGCGGCGACGATGTGGCCGCTCTTCACCGCCGCCATCAGCGCCGGGAAGTCCACCACGCCGGCGCGGCTGAGCAGGATGAAGGCAGCGCCCTTGCGCATGCCGGCAAAGGCGTCGGCACCGAGAAAACCCTGGTTCTCGCTGGTCACCGAGGCAACGACGAAGATGAAGTCGCTGGTCGACAGCACCTCGTCGAGGGAGGCCGGCTCGACGCCGTTGTCGATGAGGATCGATGGCGGCAGCCACGGATCGAAGACTTTGGTGCGGGTGCGGAAACCCGACAGCAGCCGGTTGAGCGCCCGGCCGAGATCGCCGAAACCGATGATGCCGACATCGGCGCCAGACAGGAGCCGCGCCGTCTGGTTGCCGTCGCCGCCCCACAGTTCCTGTCCCTGGCGGAAGGCGAGGTCGGCATCGACGATGCCGCGGGCGAGATTGAGTGCCATCGCAAGGCCAAGCTCCGCGACCGGCTCGGCGAACACCAGGCCGGTGGTGACGACATGGATGCCGCGCGCGAACAACGTCTCGTAGGGCATGTTGTTGATGAGGTTGGTCTCGACATTGAAGACGCAACGCAGTGTCTTCATCCGATCGAGCGTTTCGGGCGATATGGGCGGCTGGCCGATGATATAGCGCGCCTCGGCCAGCACGTCGGCCGGCAGTTTCGCGACGCCGTCAGCGGTCGTCTCGACGATGCGATAGTGCGCCTTGAGCCGCGCCAGCTGCCGGGCTGTGAAGATCAGGTCGAGCGTGCGTGGTTCAGGCGCACTGATGACCAGCGGCAAGGCGCTGTTGGACATGACTATTCCCTCTGTTCCCCAACGGCCAAAATACCTTGGATGAAACGATTTACAACATCGCGCGGCCGAGGAGAGCGGGATTGGCGCTGGGATGAGGTGACCTGTCGGAGCCGATATGTGCCGGCAATGCAACAGTGAATAATCGTTTGACCGCGATGGCGTGGATACGACGTAAGAACCAGTAATGGCACAATTGACACGGGGCAGGGAATTGGTTCTGCTGGCGCCGTATCAATTCGGAGGGCACTTTACAGTGAAGAAATACGAGAAACCAACCTTGCAGAAGCGCGACAGGCTTTCGGGTGTCACGGCCCAGACTGCCCCATCGAGACCTCCGCCGACGGCAACCTGAGCGGTTGGCGACTGACGCCTTCGCCCTATAAGGGCAATCAATATCGGCGATAGGGCGCCACTGGTCGCGCCCTATCGCATATTGGCCACGGGTGCCCGCCGTTGTCCCAGATGCCGGACCTTACGGCCGATGATCATCAGCTGGCGCGCGGTGTTGTTGCGCAGGCGCCGCACGCGCCATTCCAGCCCGGTGTCGGCGGTAATCGACTTGGCATAGTAACTGACCCGCATGCCATCCTCATCGGCAGCCACCTTGACCGGGTCGTCATAGAAGGCGTTGATCTTGTCAGCCGCCATGCCTGGAGTTTCGAGCCAGCGTGGAATGTGAACCGAATGGAGCTGATCGACATCGGTCATCACGCGGCCGATGCCGACGCCCGGCGTCGGACACGTGGTACAGAAAGCATCGCCGATGAAGATGACCCCGTCGCGGCGATGGCCTTGCGTCGTGCTCAGACTGATCTGCCTGACCTCGACAGGACTCGCGACTTCGAAGTTGCCGCATCGCACGGCTATTTCGGGCATCAATTCGCAGAGCATCTTTTGCGGCTCCTGGCGGAACGCCCGCGTCCACGGCTCGGCCACATTGCGATAGAGGAACATGTTCGCCCGCATCTTGTCGCTGAGGGGAAAGATGCTGATGTAGGCGATACGGTCGGCGGCCCGCCTGCTGTAGCAGGTGACGGACTGATGACCGAAATCGCTGGGCGAGATGGCGAGGTCGAATCCCATCGACAGTGAATGCGCCTTCGATTGCTCGATACGCTCGACGCCGACGGCGCGCCGCACCGCCTCGCCGTGACCGGTTGCCACCACCAGCAGGCGGGCATCGATGACGGTGCCGTCGGCCAGCACAAGCCGCTGCCGGTCCGGTCCAGTCGAGACTTCGGTTACCTTGCCGACCGTCAGCGGCACTTGCGCAGGCAAGGCGTCGCGCAGGCCATTGATCAGCGCGCCATAGGAGAATGTGAATTCAGCCTTCTTCTCATGCGCGAAGAACTGGCCGAGGCGAAAGACATGCGTGTCGGTCGTGGAGGTGACGAGACGCTTGAGTGTCGCATCGAGGCCGAGCTTTTCGAACAGCAGCATCTGGTCCATGCCGATCTTCTCGGCCCGGAATTCCTCGTGGTGGACGCGGTGCGGATCGATCAGCGCCACCTTGCGGCCGGCTCGTCCCAACAGAATTGCCAAGGTCGTGCCGGCCATTCCGGCACCGACGATCGCCACATCGACTTGGGCCGGGCCAGCCTCTGAGATACTCATTTTGCTGCTCTTTCTGATGGCAACGGCGCGTTTCACAATCTCCGGTAGAAAATATCTTCCGGACCTAAATCAACCGCAAGCAACCGGCGCGCGTGCTTGGTAGTAACCAATGTTTAGGTTAATCGCGGGCCCGCTGCTTCCAGCGCGGTGCGATCGCCGAGCCATCGATGAACTCAAAGCCGCCAGCCTCGTTGAGCGTGTGAAGTTTACGCCCACTCCATAGCGCACCTGGATTTAAGATGGTTTCAACGACCTGCTCCATGCCGATCAAATCAAGGTGAGAAATGCGTGCGATGCCAAGCGCCGCGCCATAGCTCCTGCGGCAGTCCTGGACCGGGCGCAGCAGGTCGTTGCCGCGCCTGACCATGCGGCCGGCCGGCCGCGCCGAGGCGATATCGATCAGCACGGGATTTTTGGGGTGCGGCGTCCAGGGGCCGCGAAAATCCGGCGCCGACCACAGATGCAGCGCGTCGGAGAAGGCGCCGCCGCCGTCGCGGACGGTGGCGAACAGCCACCAGGCGCCGCCATGCTCGACAAGCGTGGCGTCGCTGGCGACGACACCGGACAGAAGCGTCGCCTCCTTGACCCATCCGCCGGGAAAAGCTGTGGCCCGGTAGAGATCGACCGTGCCGTTGGCGCAGCTTTCCGGCACCATCCAGACCTCGCCGTCGCGCTCGAAGACGAAGGGGTAGGAGAGATGGTAGGGCAGCTCCAACACCGGTTCAGGCCTTCCGAGCGGGCCTGCCGGGCCGAAGGGAACGGCGGAGATGATGGCTTTGCCGAGCCGATGGATATAGTCCTCGACGAACAGGGTCAGCTGGCCCTGGTAGAGGATGGGGAACGGATCGGCGTAGAAGCGGCTGCCGTCGTCCGGCAACTCTTGCCAACCCGACGCCGGATGCGCGCGCAGCTCGAACAGATCGCGGCTCCCGGTTTGCCGCCAGCCGACCTTCCAGTGCGGCGCGTTGTAGCAAAGGTGATAGATCTTCTGGATGATCCGCCGCGCCAGCGCCTTGCCGGCCCTGACCCCAAGCTTGCCCGCCGAGGGCATTGGCGGCGGGCCACCCACCTGCGCCGGTTCGGGCAGATCAGGCACGGACTTTGCCGCGCCTGACATGGCAGCTATGATCAGGCTTGCTGTGCGCGCCAGCATATCCTGGAAGGACGCCAGCGCGATGCCGCCATATTCGGTGCCCAGACGCCCGGCGGCGATCGCAACGCCGTTCTCCTCGATGCGGGCAAGCGGCGTGCGACCTGCGAGGATCAGGGCCAGCAAGGCCGCTTCGCCGCTGGCGCCGTCATAGGTGACGCGCCAGATCCGTGTGTTTTCCAGCCTGACATCGCCGCTGAGGTCGATGACCAGGTCAGGCGAAGCGGGGGACTGCCGGTAGGGCGCGAGCACCGAAAGCGGCACACGCTTGGCCAGTCCATCATGGGACAGTCCGTGGATCGCCGTTTCGAGTTGAAACAGGGCCGCGGCGCTGCGCGGAATGCCGCCGCCCGCCGGCCTGACATCGACGGACAGTTCGACGTCTTCGAGCGCGGCGAGGCGCTCCAGCAGCGTGACGTGAAAGGCGCGGACGCAGTCGCCGTCCAGGCGGAGGCTTATCTGCATGTTGGAGGTCCGAAAAGGCGGTGCCCGGCCTTGCCGGCCAGGCCGGTCCGGTCAAATTGTAACCCCATCTGCATTCGTCTCCGCTCGCTGCGTAGCCAACACCTCGATATGTATATTTTTAAGCAAACCGCGTGCCAAAATTCACGTCACCTCTCAACATAATTAACAATGTTTTAACAGTTGGAGGAATAGCTAGGTTAGCGCCGCAAACTGATCTTGCCGGCATATGGAGTATTGTCGGAGGCAGCCATGCAATCATCCCTGCCCATGGTTCCTCAGCAACACTCCCCGGATCCGGCACGCGCGGGATCATATGCAGCCTCCACTGTCGAACTGGGCGATCTGAAGCGCATCCTGGTGCGCCGCCGGTTCTGGATCTTCGGCACCGTCGCACTGCTGACGCTGGTCGCCCTGCTCTACGGCCTTTTCACACCGGCGCTCTACAGCTCGGCGGCGGAAATCCTGATCGATCCGCAGGACCTGCAGGTGGTCACCAACGACGTCAATCCCAGCCGTATCTCACCCGATGGCGGCATCACGCAGGTCGAGAGCCAGGTCAGCGTGGTCCAGTCGACAGGCGTGCTGATGCGGGCGATCGCGGCGACAAACCTGACGCAGGATCCGGAATTCAATGGGCAGGGCTTGCTGTCGCGCCTGCTCGGTTCGGCATCAGCCGAAGGCGACAGGTCGGTGCAGACACTCGACGCGCTGCGCCGGCGCCTGGCGGTGAAGCGGGCCGACAAGGTCCTGGTCCTCGACGTCATCGTCACCGCCAAGAGCGCCGACAAGGCCGCCCTCCTGGCCAACGCCATCGCGCAGGCCTACCTGGTCGACCAGGCGAGCGCGCGCGCGAAAATGGCCAAGGACGCTTCCGAGTCGATCACCGCGCGGCTGGACGAGCAGCGCAAGCGCGTCCAGCAAGCCGAAAACGCCGTCGAAGCCTACAAGTCCGCCAACAACATGGTGATGGCGGCAGGCAATCTGGTCAGCGACCAGGAACTGACCGAGATCAACACGCAGCTTGCGGCGGCGCAGAGCCGCACCGCGGCGCTGAAGGCGCAGGTCGATCAGATGCGCCGGCAGAGCGGCACGCCGGACGCAACTTCGGAAGCAATGCGCTCGGCGGTGATCTCGAGCCTGCGGGCGCAGGAGGCGACGTTGGTCGACCAGGTCTCGCAGCTCGGCACGGAGTTGGGGCCGCGTCATCCCTCGCTGATCGCAGCCCAGCAGCAACTGCGCGACACGCGCCAGCTGATCGCGCGCGAACTTGGCCGCATCGCCACCGCCACCGAGACCGACTACGAACGGGCGCTGGCCAACCAGCAGGCGCTGGAAGCCAAGGTCGCCGGCATGAAGAGCAAGTCGCTCGACACGGATCAGGCCTCGGTGCGGCTGCGCGAATTGCAGCGCGACCTCGAGGCGCTGCGTTCCGTCTACTCGAACTATCTCCAGCGCGCCCAGGAGACGCGCGAGCAGATCAATGTCGACAGCACCAATGCGCGCATCATCTCCAACGCCATGCCCGCCTTGAAGAAGAGTTGGCCGCCTCTGCCGCTGCTGCTGCTGGGCGCGATATTCGGCGGCCTTGGGCTCGGCACCGGTCTGGCGCTGATCGCCGAATATTCCTCGCCGACGGTGCTTTCCAGCGCCCAGATGCAGTCGGCCATCGACGCGCCGGTGCTGGGCGTGGTGCCGGCAAAGTCAGACACAGGCCGGCGCTGGTGGCCTTTCGGCGGGGCGCGCGCCGCCGCCTCCAGCCAGAAGACCGATGCCGTCGTCGGCCTTGCGCTGAGGCGCATGTTCAGTTCGGGCCAGCGTCCGGCGGACTGGCCGCTGGTGCCTTCCATCTTGGTGACATCGTCGCCGGGCGAGGGCGCGCAGCGTAGCCGGGTGGCGCGGCTGCTGGCCAATGCCGCGGCATCCAGGGGCAGCCGTGTGCTGTTCATCGATGCCAATGCTGGCGGCGTCGGCCAGAAGGATCCGCAGCCGGGGATCCTCGATGTTCTGCGCGGCGAGTACGCGTTCGAGGCCGTCAGCCATTACGCCGCCGGCAGCAACGTTGCCGTGCTGGGCAGGGGCCGCTCAAAGGCGGTCTTCCAGGAAGCGCATGGCATCTATTTTGCGCAGCAGATGCTGGCGCGGGCCAGCCGGAGCTTCGAGCTCGTCGTCATCGACGGTGGCGCGCTGGCCGACAATCTCAATGCCTCGCCGCTGGTCGCCATGGCCGACGAGATCGTGCTCGTCGCCACGCTGAACGCCACCCCGATGCGCGACGTCACGACGACTTCGCAGGCGGTCTCCGTGATGGGGCGCCTGCCGACAGCCGCCTTGCTGGTCGACGAGGCCGCCTGATATGGCGGCCAGTTGGAGCGCAAGCGCTTCGAACCATGGTGCTGCCGCACCCCGCGACGGCACGCCCATCTCCGGCACCTCGGTCGATGCACTGACGCGCTTCGGACTGATCGCGGCGGTGGCGGTGCTGTTCAGCATCTCGGGGGGCATGCTGTGGCTGGTCGGCTACAATTATGATGGCCTGTTCGGCAACCCGGCGACCAAGATCCACCCGTCCACCTATCTCATCGTCCTGCTGCTTGCCTGGCGCTCCTGTGCATCAGGCAATCCGGTCGGCCATATCGTCCATCTCGCCGACAGGCGGCCGGCCAGCTCGCTGATGGCCGCCATATCGATCGTGCTTCTGGTCGTCGTCATCGCCAGGCAGCGGCCCGGTATGGCCGGCATGATCGATACGTTCGTGGCTGCGGCACTTCTCGTGCTGATGCTCAGCGAGGACGACGAACGGACCTTCGCCGGGCTGCAGACCGTCGTCCACGTGGTCATGACAGCGAATGCCTTGCTTGCCCTTTTCGAGTTCGCCACCAAGACGCTTATCTTCCCCTATCGCCTCGACGGCGTGGCGTTTACCACCGATCTGCGCTCGAGCGCGCTGCAGGGGCATCCGCTTGCCAATGCCATGGTGACGTCGATCTATGTGCTTGCGCTGCTCTCCGGTGCCAGATCCCTGTCGATGCCTGTGCGGATAGGGTTGATCGGCTTGCAATGCGCGGCACTCGTCGCCTTCGGCGGCCGCACGGCGATGGTGACGACGGTGGTGCTCGGCGGCTGCTACCTGCTTTTTCAGGGCATCACCAAATTGCGCCAGGGCCGCGTCAATCTCCTGGGTGCGGCACTCGGCTTCATGCTCGCCGCCCTGCTGCCGGTCGTCATCATCGTGGCGGCATATCTGGGCTTTTTCGACGCGCTGCTGGAGCGCTTCGTGTCGGACAGCGGCAGCGCCAATGCCCGGGTCGAGATGTTCGAGCTCTTCAAGCACCTGGAATTGCGCGATCTGATCGTGGGGCCGGATGTCGACCTGATCGACAGCCTGCGCCGCATCAACGGTCTCGAACAGGGCATCGAGAACCCGATCATCCGCACGGTCCTTTATCAGGGCGCCTTCTTCACGCTTTTGCTGACGTTCGGCTTCGTGCTGTTCCTGTTCGAGGTGGCGCGCCGCTGCCATCCCGGCATCTGGCTGCCGATGCTGGGCTGGGTCATCCTGATCAACACTTCGGAAAGCGTCGCGTCGAAGACGACGCTGCTGACCAAGTTCGTGGTGCTGGCATTGGTGCTCTATCGGCCGGCGCGGGCAGCGTTCAGGCCGGTCAGTCCGCCGGCATGGTCAGGCCAAGCGCCGCGATGATATCGGGGTCCAGCGCCCGGGTGGTGTCGTCCATCATGCCCATGCCATCGAAGAGATCCCACAGTGCCCAGGCGAAGCCGAGTTCCTCGGCGCTCCGCCTCACATCGGCGATGTAGCGCCCGCGATCCGGATTGGGCGCGGCGACATAGCGGGCGTCGGTGCGCAGCGCGCCGAACTCGCCCATGATGATGCGTTCCGGCGCAAGGCTATGGCCATCGGCCCAATCGCGGACCTGGCGAAGATATTTGTCGACAAACCAGCGGTCGGGCTGGGCGTCGAAATAGACTTTCAGCACACGCTCGGTCTCGGCATAGGCTGCTTGCTTGGCGTCTTCAGGGGTTTCGGTGTCCTGCGCCATGCGCGCCCTGACCGATGCCAGCGTCTGTTGCAGCGAGCCGGCGGATGCCGGCCACGGCACATTGTTGAGCGACCGATAGACCGGCTCGCGCATCCAGGGCGCGCCCTGATGGCTGAACAGATAGGGCTCATAGAAGTGGAAGGTGAACAGGATCGGCTCGAAGGGCGACAGCGGGCCCGGATCGAGCGCGGTCAGTCCGCTCACCATCGAGCCGCAGCCTCCGGTGACGACCAACGGCAGGGTCGCTGCCGATGCCCTTGCCGCGGTCAGAAGCGCGAGCTGGATTTGCAACCAGACGTTCGACGCGCAGGCCTGCGCCGGTTCGTTGACCGGCTCGAGCGCCACCCTGCCGGGCTGGAACCGCGCCAGCCTGCCGGCAAGCTCGCCGACCAGCCCGCGATAGAGATCGAAAGCGGGTGCGGCGGTGCTGGAGACCATGCGGTCGGGGTTCCAGTAATGGGTGGCAGCGTTGGCCTGGATGTTGACGATGATGCCAAGATCGGCGTCGAGGGTGGCGGTGACGGCGGCGTCCAGCATGTCCAGCAACTGACTGCGCGTCTTGGCGTCGGCGGCTAGGAAAGGGCCGGGATCGATGGGCAAGCGGATGAAATCGAGCCCGGTCTCGCGCAACCGACGCAGGTCGTCTGGGGTCGGCACCGGCCGTTGCGACTGGAAGGGCGGCCAGCCGTAATCGGTGCGGGGTGCGGGAAATTCACGCGTCAGCGAGAACCAGGGCCAGGCGTTGACGCCGCGCCGAAACCGCGTCTCGGCGGCGGCGCGAGCGATTGGTGCGACCGGGAGCGAGCCGAGAGCCGCTGCAGTGGACAGCGCGGTCCGCAGCACCCGCCGGCGCGACCAGCCTATCATACGGTTCCTGGCGATGCGTGATCCATCGCAGTGGTCTTGGCGGCGGTCATGCCGAGCAGATGATAGGCCTCGTTTTCATAGGCGAGCAGGACATCGTCCCAGCGAAAGGCTTCGCGGGCCCGCGCCCTCGCGGCAACGCCGCAGGCCTTGACCAGGGCATCATCGTCCAGCGCCTGCTGCATCCGCTCGGCGCAACTGTTCTTGTCGGTGAAGTAGATCGCCGCAGCCCCTGCGGTCCATCTGTTGTAGGGATTGTCATGCGCGATCACCATGTTGCCGGCCGCCAGCGCCTCGACCAGCGACGGGTTGGTCCCGCCCACCGTGTGGCCGTGCAGATAGGCGCGGGCGTGGAAGCGCAGGGCCTTCACCGTTGCCTGGTCGTAAATGGCGCCCGGCAGCACCACCGAGCCGTTCGCCGCCTTGCGGATGGCGGCATGGTAGGGGATGTCGTCGGACAGCGTTCCCAGCACCACCAGCTTCATGTCGCGCTTGGTGGAGCAAAAGGCTTCGACAATCGGCAGGATGTTGTTGTCGGGTTCGATGCGCGCGATCGAGACGAGATAACGCCCGGGCTCGAGGCCGAGCGCCCGGACCGGCGCCTCGGGCGCTGATGCCACCGGATCGGCGCCATAGGCGATGGTGGCGATGGCGCTGCGCGGCCGGCGCGTCGCCAGGTGATCGGCGATGGCGGGATGATCGGCGACCAGCCGATGCGAGGCCCAAGCGCCGATCCATTCGTTGAGCCAGAACCAGGTTCGCGCCGCCATCCCCCATTTGGGGCGACGCCACTCGATGCCGTCCATGTTGGTGAAGATCTTGCGCCGCTTCAGCCTGAGCCAGGTCAGGAAGACCGCGCCATTGTAGCCGAGCACCAGGCAAACGCCCGATCGCCTGGCAGCATCGCGGGCGCATTGCCAGTCGAATTCCAGGGTCGCGCGCGGTCCCTTGGAGGCGACCTGGATGTGAATGAGCTCGATGCCGCGCCAGGTTTCGCTGCGCACCCGCTGGTCGATCCGCTCGACCTCATCCTGGCAATAGACGCCGACCTTCCAGCCGCGCCCGACAAGAAACAGCGCCAGTTTTTCGGCAAAGGTTTCAAAGCCGCCATGGGCCGCGGGTATGCCGCGGGTCCCCAGGATTAGAATGGCGGGCTTTTCTGGTTTCATGGCCGGCGGCACTTTCACACATCTCATATATTAGATATTGCTTAATTTATAATGAGCAGACCGCAACTTTCGTGCCATCTTCCGATTTCGGTATCCTGGGAGGGGATCATGGCGCGGGGTTGTAAAAAAACGGTGTTGAACCCGGTGGTTGTTTCATTCTCGGTCAACCCTTCTGTGCGTAGCTGTATCGAAACGAAGCAATGCCAGGGGCGTACGGCCGGCAGTCGGACATATCGAACCGATAGTCGGACATATCGAACCAGGCATGATTCTTGCGGACGGGGTTCTGCCACAATCGCCCAGCGCGATGGTTGTAGCACCCGGCGGGAAACAAAGATGCGGATTGCCTGCGTTCATCAGGGTTATGAACTCTATGGTTCTGACCGCAGCTTCGCGGAGAGCGTGGCTGCGCTGCGCGCCGCGTTTCCGTCGGCCGACATCGAGGTGGTCTTGCCGCGCAGCGGGCCGATCGTCCAGATCCTGGAAGCGCATGCCAGCCGGATCGTCTTCGAACCGCTCTGGGTGTTGAGGCGCCAGGCCATTGCGCGCCTTGCGACAGTCGAGATGGCGCGATTGCCGGTTGCCGTGTTCAGGGCGTGGCGGCGCCTCAAGGCCTGCGACCTCGTCTATGTCAACACCTCGATCGTTGCCGACTATGCGCTGGCCGCGCGCTTGCTGCCTTACAAGGCCGTCCTGCACATCCACGAAATCCCCGAAGGCGCCATGCGCAGGGTACTTGTCGGCCTGATGCGCTGGAGCCATGCGGATCTGATCTTCAATTCGCGCGCGACACGCACCGCGTTTGGCGATCCCAAGGCGGCGCGCGCATATGTCGTCTACAACGGCGTTGCCGGGCCGGCGGCGGTCGAACCAATGACGTATGACGGCAAGCGCCCATTGCGGGTGCTGCTGCTCGGCCGCATCAACCGGATCAAGGGGCAGGAGGTCCTGCTGGAGGCGATCGCCTCGATGCCGGCAGAACTCCAGGCAAGGGTCGAGGTCAGGCTGGTCGGCGGCGCCTTCGAAAGCACCGAGCGCGAGCGTGCGCTTGCCGAACTGGTCGAAACCATGGGGCTTGCCGGGCGCGTCGGAGTCCTGCCTTTCATTCCCGATCCCTCGGAGCATTATCGCTGGGCCGACATCGTCACCGTGCCGTCGCGGCGTCCGGAATCGCTGGGCCGCGTCGCCATCGAGGCGATGGCTTATGGCCGGCCGCCGCTTGTGTCGGCGATCGGCGGGCTGGTGGAAGTGGTCAGCGACGGGCAGACCGGCTGGCATGTTCCGCCCGGCGACGCAGTAGCTCTTGGCGCGAAATTGCAGGAGATCATCCTCGCCCCTGACGCCTGGCGCGGGTTTGTCGCTGCCGGGCGCGCGCGCTATGAGGCGATCTTCAGCGAGCCGGTCGCGGCCGCGGCGATCACCGCGATCGCCGCCGAAAAGCTGAAGACGACCATCGCGCGGCCGGGCAGGGCGCCCGCTGCCCGCGCAGCGGAGACACGGCCGTGAAGTTAGCGTTTCCGAGCCATCTGGTTCGACGCCTCGTGCTGATGATCGGCGGCGAGGCGATGCAGAGCGGCTTTCATTTCGCCCTCAACATCATGCTGTTGCACATGCTGTCGGCGCAGGGCTACGGCCTCTTCGCCATCGGCATGGTGATGGGCGGGGTCGGCCTGTCCTATATCAGGTCGCTCACCGCTGTTCCCGCCAGCATCTGGATGAGCAAGAGCACCAACAGCGCCGGCGTCGATACCTATGACGTGGCGTTCGGAACGGCGGCGCTGATCGTGGCGTTGCTGATGGCCGTCGGCACGGCTGTTCTGATGCATGTCCTTGGAGATCCAAGCGGAATTGCCGCCGGCTGCTTTGTCGGTGCCTGGTCGTTGCGCAGCCATATGCGCACGGCTTTCTTCGCACGGCGCCAGCAGGTTGTCGTCTCCATCAGCGATGGCGCTTTTACAGTCGCCGGCTGTGTCCTGACCGGGCTGTCGATCTGGTTGGTCCAAGACCCGCTGCAGACCGTATTCTATGCACTTGCAGCCGCAAATGTGTTCGGCATTTTCGTCCTGGTCCGCCTGGCTCGGCGCTCGCTTCGCATCAGCTTCCGCATGCCGACGCGCCGACGCTATGTCAGGCTCTGGCCCCAACTGCGCTGGTCGGCATTCAGCGCGACCACCACCAACATCCAGGGTCAATGTCTGGCGCTGCTGGTCGCCGGCATTGCCGGGCCAGCCGCCTACGCACCGCTGGCGGCGGTTCTGGTGCTGTTTGCTCCGCTGCGCATCATCAGCCTTGCATTCGTCAACATGACGCAGCCGGATCTCGCCAGGCTGATGCGGAACAATGAAACAGGCCGTGTCTGGACGCAGGCCAAGATCTGGGCGCTCGTCATGGGGCTCGGCGGCCTTGCTTATGGATGTGCGATCATGTTCGTCCTGCCGATGATAAAATCCCAGGCTCTCCAGGACGCTTCGACCTGGTTCATCGGGCTTTTCGTGATCGCGAATTTTGTCCCGATCATGCTCTATATCATGCCCCGCATCGTGCTTGAGATACTCGGCGATTTTCGGATCGTCGCGTTCATCACCACGGGCGGCGCGGTCGTCGGGCTGGCGCTGATCGCGGCCCTGCTGGCAATCGCGTCTCCGCCGTGGGCGTTGTTGGGTTCCGCCGTCTCGGAGATGTTCGTGCTCGTGGCATCGTGGTATTTCGCGCATCACCGCATGTGGAATATCGAGCATCCCGATGAGGCGCGCGACAGCCGGTTGGGCGCGTGGCGGCGGACGCTGCCGTTCGCTACGGCAAAGCGATAGGAAAAAACATGGCAGTCCAGGCGGTGCAAATTGCTGCGGTGACCGGCTCGCCCGATGGCCAGTCCTCCCATCCGGCCACCGTCGTCGCCATCGATGCCTACACGGCGCGGCTCCACACCAGCTTGGAAGCGGTGAGGCCGCTCTGGCTGCGCCTCCAGGCGGACGGTGTGTGCACCGCCCACCAGAATTATGCCTGGGCCGAGGGGATCGTCGCGCGGCTAATGCCGGAAGGTGCGGAACTGCTCATCGTGGAGGTAAACGATGCCGTGACGGGCGCACCGCGAATGCTGGTGCCGCTGATACGGCGGCCGGCCTTCCGCCATCGGGTGATCGAATGGCTGAGCTGTGGCGTTTGCGACTATTCGGCACCGCTGCTGGCAGATGCCAGCCCGTGGACGATGCAATCGGCGCAGGCCGCGTGGGCTGCGGTGCGTTCCGTGCTGCCGCCGGCGGACCGCATCCAGATCACGGGAATTCCGCAATCGATCAGCGGCGTCGCCAACCCTCTGGCCTTGCTCGCAGCCACGCGCGATTCCCTGCATACCAGCTTCGGCCTCGCCATCGACGGCGACCCGGAAACCGTGCTCAAGCGCCTATGCCGGCCATCCTTCGTCAAGGCCTTCAACAAGGACTGGCGCCGCCTCGAACGGCTTGGCGACGTGGAACTGGTCGAAGCCAACACGCCGGCCCTGGTGGAGGTCATCTTCGGCGGCCTGGTCCGGATGCGGCTCAGCCGCTTTCGCGAACTGGGCCGCTTCGACCTGCTGACGCAGGCGACGGCTGTCGACTTCTATCGAAACGCCGCTCTCGAGGGCCTGTCGGATGGATCGGTGCGGCTCTTCGGGTTGCGTGTTGGTGAAGCTCTGATCGCCGTACAATACCTGCTGATCCATCAAGTCACCGTTCATGCTCTGCTGATCTCAATCGATCAGGGCGCGGTGCCCAATGTCTCGCCGGGACTTCTGATCATGGGCAAGTTGATGAGCTGGGCGCGCGGCCGCGGTTTCGATTATTTCGACCTGTCGGTCGGCAACCAGAGTTATAAGGAACATATGGGTGCCGTGGGTTCGGGCCTGCGCGAGCTTTGCCACGGGATTACGGTGCGAGGCAGCGCCGTGAGCGCAGCCATCGAGGTCCGCAACCGGGCCGAGGTGTTCGTGCGCTCCAAACCTCGGCTGCTGAAGAGGCTCCAGGGACTGATGCGGGACTTGCGGCGCCTGCGTGGGGGCTCGGAATGACGGGAGAAGCATGTGGCAAGCTACGCGGCGCGAACGACTCCGATAAGGGATTTGCCCGGTGGGCGGTTTTCCCCGACTGTCGCCAACGCTGATGCAACCGCGCACTTCACGGCTCGGCTGCACACCAGTTTTGATACCGTAAGGCTGCTATGGCTGCTGCTTGAGGCGCACGGCGTCTGCACTGCCCATCAGCACTATGCCTGGGTCGAAGGAATCGCCGCACGGCTGATGCCCAAGGACGCGGACCTGGTCGTCATCGAGGTGAGTGACGCCGTGACCGGCGCGCCGGCCATGCTGCTGCCGCTGATGCGGCGCCGGGCCCTCGGCCACCACGTCATCGAATGGCTGAGCTGCCGCGTGTGCGACTACTCGGTGCCGCTGCTGGCGGATGGGAGAGCGTGGACCAGGCAGAGTGCCGACGCCATGTGGGCGGCGGTCCGTGCCGTTCTGCCACCGGCGGATCGCATCCATATCGCCGGGATCCCGCAGCAGATCCACGGCCTGGTCAATCCGCTGGCACTGCTTTCGGTGGCGCGCGACTCCATCCAGGTCACCTCCGGCCTCGTCCTGCATGGCGACCCGGAGACGCTCATCAAGCGGATCTGCAAGCCGTCCTTTGCCAAGGCCTTCCGCAAGCATTGCCGCGGCTTCGAACAGCTTGGTGGCCTCGCTCTGGTCGAGGCCGACACGCCGGATCTGACCGAGGAGCTCCTGGATGTGCTGCTGGAACTGCGGCTGAAGCGTTTTCGTGAGCTTGGGCGTTTCGATCTCCTGACGCAGGTCCCGGTCGTCGATTTCTACCGCGCCGCGGCGCTGCAAGGTCTGTCCAATGGATCGGTGCGGCTCTTCGGTCTACGCGTCGGTGAAGCCTGGCTCGCCTCCATCTATGTGCTGGTCAGAAAAGGCACACTTCACGCCCTCCTGCTGGGCATCGACCAGAACGCGGTCGCCAATGTCTCACCCGGCCTGACGACGATGGGCAAGCTGATGATGTGGGGATGCGAGCGGGGCTTCGACTATTTCGACCTGTCGGTCGGCGGCCAGGGCTACAAGCAACATATTGGTGCCTCGAGTTCGGTTTTGGCCGAGATCTGCGAACCGGTGACGGTGCGGGGCAGGGCTGCGAACGCAGCCATTCTGTTGCGCAGCCGGGTCGAAGGCATGACGCGGTCGCGCCCCCGGCTGCTCAAAGCCGTTCAGGGCCTGACGCGCCGCTTGCGGCGACTGAAGGACTGAGGACGAGCGTTTGCCGGTCCTGCCGACGACCGATGCAAAGAGGCACCAAGGCCGGCAAGGTTGTTGACAGGGTTGGTTGGCTCTATATTTGAAAGCGCGCTTGACGTTCAGAAATGAGTGTCGTCGGCAGATTTTCTCAAATTGGCGTTTTCGGCAGATCACCTCGATGAATGCAAGTTTAGGAGATGGGATTCGTTCCATCCTCATTATTCAAACGAAGTACATTGGAGATGTCGTTCTGACATCTGCTTTGGTTCGCAATCTGCGTCTTTCTTATCCACAAGCATCGGTAACCATGCTTTGTGCGCCGGGACTCAAGCAGTTCATCGTCGCGCAAGGGATCGCCGATGTTGCCGTTGGCTTTGAATCCCGCGGCAGAGGAAGGACTCTGCTCAAGCGTTTGAGCGACTATCGTGGCGTCATCTCTGATCTGCGGCGTCGAAAATTCGATCTTAGCATCGACCTTACCGATTCAAAAACCTCGCGGATAATGCATCGTTTGATCGGCGCTCCACTTCGCGTCGGCTTCGATCCTTCCGAGCATCCGATGAAGTTCTGGGAAATCCAGCTTGCAAACGTTCTCGCCGCGACTTTCGGACAGGGCGGCCCCCATTATCTCTACAGGAACCTGTCTCCACTCCACGCGCTTGGGTTGGATTGTCAGGACCCAACGCCTCGGCTGCAGCCGAACGGGACCGCCCAGGAAGAGTGTGCCAGGATTCTTGCGGAAAACGCTTTGGCAAAGAAGTCATATGTGGCCGTGCATGCCGGCGCTAGGTTCGAAGGACGTTGTTGGCCGCCGCAACATTTTGCTGCGGTCATCGACGAGGTATACGCCAAAACCGGGTTGCGATCTCTGCTCGTTGGTGGGCCGGATGAGGGGCTTGCCGCGCAAAGGATCCTTGAAGTGGCAGCGTCGCCGGTCGCCAGTGTCGTCGGAAAGGCCTCGCTTGAAGTCCTGACGGCATTGTTGGCCGAAGCATCAATCTTTCTAGGCAATGAGAGCGGCCCGATGCACATCGCGGCATCTGTCGGAACTCCAGCGGTGGGGTTGTACGGCCTGACGTCGCCCGAGCAATGGGGCCCGTTCGGTGTCCCGAACCGGACGCTCCAGCCGGTCATGCCCTGTCCATGCATCGCTCCAGGTGTTTGTAAAGAAAACAACCCCGGTGGGGTCTATTGTGTGCAGCGGCTTCAGGTTGCCGAGGTCGCGGCAGCGACACTCGATCTCATCGGGGCAGTCCGAAAATCCACTCATTCGGGTATGCCGGCCGCTTCGTAGGCTGGCGGCAATAGGCACGATCACGCGCGGCTTCGTCTTCGCGCGCTTCACATCGTGATTCAGGCCGAGACCCGAGCATCTTCAAAAGACTGCAAAATTTAACCGGACTGCAATCTGCACTGCCACGAAATTGACAGGACACCTCGTCTCCGGCATCCTTGGAGCCAGTCGCAAGGCCGCCGACAGCGGCCGTGTTGCGTGTCAGGGCGACCGAGGGCAGTGTCATGTTCAGTCCCGTCACAGGTCAGAATTCCAAACGCGCCGCGGTGCGCAAAGCGCTCGATCGTCACAAGGTCTACATCACCGAGCAGCGTTTTTCGGAGGGCACCTACCAAGCCCGGGTTCTGGTCGATGGCGAGGCCTATTGGGTCGACGAATTCCGGCTGAGCCAGTTGCAGCAAGGGCTGTCGCCGGCGGAGCTCGAGTTGACGCCGGCCGCTGACGATTGAGAGCGTGACTGGCTTGTTCCTGGCCGCCGTGCTTCGATCTTTGCGATGACAACTCCACCAAAGCTCAAAGCCTATCGCGCCAAACGCGAATTCGCCAAGACGCCGGAACCGGTTGGCGGGCTCGTCAGCAGCGACGGTAACCGCTTCGTCGTGCACAAGCACCACGCCACCGCAGACCATTATGATCTGCGACTGCAGGTCGGCGATGTCTTGAAGAGCTGGGCGGTGCCGCGCGGGCCTTCGCTCAATCCGGCCGACAAAAGGCTGGCGGTCGAGACCGAGGATCATCCGCTCGAATATATCGACTTCGAGGGTGTCATTCCCGAAGGCGAGTATGGCGGCGGGCCGATGATCGTCTGGGACACCGGCAGCTGGGCGCCGATGGACGATGTCGAAAAGAGCTTGCGCACCGGCGCCTTCAAGTTCCGGCTGGCCGGCGCCAAGCTCAATGGCGGCTGGATGTTGACACGGCTGAAACCGAAACCCGGCGAGGACGAAAACAAGAAGAACTGGCTGCTGTTCAAAGAGCGCGACCTCGCCGCCGACACTGCGCTTGACATCCTCACGGCCCGGCCGGAGAGCGTCAAATCCGGATTGCGCATCGAGGAGCTGGCGGCGCCGGCAAAGCCCGCCGCCAAACCCGCGCCCAGACAGGGATCGCTGAAGCCCGGCACGCTGCCGGGCGCCTTCAAGGCCCCCATGCTTGCCCGTATCGAGCCGCAGCTGGCGACGCAGGTGCCAAAACCGCCCGATGGCGAAGACACCAAACAAGTCTGGCTGCACGAGATCAAATTCGACGGCTACCGCACCATGGCGCATCTCACTGACGGCGTGGTCAAGCTGATCACCCGTGGCGGCATCGACTGGACGAAGCGTTATGGCGACCTGCCGCATGCGTTCGCCAAACTGCCGTGCCGCGACGCCATCATCGATGGCGAGATCGTGGTGCTCGACGCCCGGGGCATCAGCCGTTTCGCGCTGCTGCAGGATGCGCTGGCGGAGGGCGCCGGCAGCAAGCTCCATTTCTACGCCTTCGATCTTCTCCATCTCGACGGCTGGGACCTGACCAAGGCGCCGCTGGTCCGGCGCAAGGCGCTGCTCGCGCAGATGCTGTCGGGCCTCGGCGCCAATTCCGCCATCCAGTTCTCCGACCATGTCGAGGGCTCGGGGCAGGGGCTCTACGACCAGGCGTCGGAACTGGGGCTGGAGGGTGTCGTCTCCAAGCGCGCCACGGCCATCTATCAGAGCGGCCGAAGCAAAAGCTGGACCAAGACCAAGGCGCTGCAGTCGGGCGACTTCGTCATCGCCGGCTTCACCATTTCCGATGCGGCCGAAGGGCTGGCGGCGCTCGGCATGGCAGAGTTCGAGGATGGTGAATTGCATTATCGCGGCAAGGTCGGCACCGGTTTCGATGCCGCCACCGCCGGTGAGTTGCTCGCCAGGCTGGAGCCGCTGCGGGAAGGCGCCACCGCGCCCGAGGGCGTTCCGCGCGAGATCATGCGCGAGATGAACTGGGTGCGGCCGCTGCTGTCGGCGCGCATCCACTACGCCAACCGCACAGCGGACAACGCACTGCGCCACGGCGTCTTCCGCGGTTTGAGGGATGTCGGCCTGTCGACGCCGGTATCCTCGACACGCAAGCGGCTGATCGCCGAGGCTGACCTTGCCACCATCTGGGTGACCAACCCGACGCGCCGGCTGTTCGGCAAGACCGGCCCGACCAAGCTCGACATCGCCGTCTATTATGCGCTGGTCGGCGATTTCATGCTGCCGCACATTCTCGGCCGGCCGGTGTCGCTGGTGCGCTGCCCGACCGGCCTGCCGAAGGATTGCTTCTTCCAGCGCCACGCCTTCACCGGCATGCCGCCCTCGGTGGTGACATTCGAGGCGACAAATTCCGAGGGCGAAACCAAATCCTATCTCTCGGTCGAAGGCGCGAAAGGGTATCTGGCGCTGGCGCAGTTCGGCGTCGTCGAGTTCCACACCTGGGGCACCCACCGCGCCAGCCTCGACAGACCCGACCAGATCGTCCTCGATCTCGATCCGGGAGAAGGGATCGACTGGCGCGAGGTGGTCGAGGCCGCGGTGCACATCAAGGACGAATTGGAGCGCCTGGGGCTGGTGCCGTTCGCAAAGACCTCCGGCGGCAGCGGCATCCACATCACGGTGCCTGTGACAGGCAAGCAGAACTGGAAGAAACTGCACCAGGCAACCAGCGCGATCGCCACGCATCTGGCGACAACGGCGCCTAATACTTTCACCACCACCATGGGCAAGGACAACCGCAAGAAGCGCATCTTCATCGACTACCACCGCAATGCGCGCGGCCACACCTCCGCAGCACCTTACTCCTTGCGCGCCCGCACCAATCTGCCGGCCTCGACGCCGGTCAGCTGGAGCGACCTCGAATCCATCGATGCACCGCAGGATCTGAATTATTCGTCGCTGCCAGGCCTGCTGGCGACGTCGGGCGATCCGTGGGCGGAGATTGATAAGTTTGCGCGGGATCTGCCGGTGGTCTCGGGGGCGACGAAGTAGTTGCAGAAGACGAAGTAAGTAGTTGCAGAACAAGGACCGCCGCGATCCGTGGCGCCCCCCTCTGTCCTGCCGGACATCTCCCCCTCAAGGGGGGAGATTGGCCACTACCCGGGCTTCCGCTAATCTGCAACGCTGCTGAAGTGGGCGAGACGCCGAAGCTGTTGATCTCCCCCCTTGAGGGGGAGATGTCCGGCAGGACAGAGGGGGGCGCTGTCCCGCCAGCGTTTCAAATTCCAGTCCATCGACGCTTCCAACAATTTGAATTATTCTCTGTCCACGACCTCAAATGCATGGCGGAAGATTTCGTCAGGGATTTGCCGGTATTGTGTGCGGTCGGTGTAGGATTTGCTCAGCCTCAATCGTCCTCGGACGAAAGCGCTGCAGGTCTTTGTCAGTGCATGACCGCGTAGGAGTGTTTCATGGCGCCTAGGGCAAGTTGGAAAGGTTACCTCAAACTCAGCCTCGTGAGCTGTCCGGTGCGGTTGTATCCCGCCACCAGCGCCAGCGAGCGCATCTCGTTCAACCAGTTGCACAAGAAGACCCATAACCGCATCAACATGAAGCCGGTCGACCCCGAACTAGGGCTCGTCGAGCGTGCTGATCTGGTCAAGGGTTACGAATACGAGGACAAGCAGTACATCATCATCGATGATGCAGACCTCGACGCGGTGCGCATCGAATCCAATCACACGATGAACATCGAGGCCTTCGTCGACGAGGACGAGGTCGACGTCATCTACCAGGACGCGCCCTACTACATGGCGCCCGACGGCGCGATGGCGGAGGAAACCTTCGCCGTGCTGCGCGAAGCGATGCGCAAATCCGGCAAGCTCGCCATCGCCCGCCTTGTGCTGTCGAGCCGCGAGCGCGTGGTGACGATCGGCGCGCGCGAGAACGGCATGTTCGTGTGCACCTTGAGGAACCCGAACGAAGTGCGTGGAACGGCTGAATATTTTGGCAATATTCCAGCTGGCAAGCCCGACCCCGAAATGCTGCAGCTCGCCGAAGCGCTGATCAAGCAGAAGGAAACCACCTTCGATCCGAAGAATTATGAGGACCGCTACGAGGCGGCGCTCATGACGATGATCCGCGAGAAGCTGAAAGGCCACAAGCCGATTATTGCGGCGGCACCGGAGCGCGGCAATGTCATCAACCTGATGGATGCGCTGAAGGCGAGCCTGTCGCAATCGAAGCCGCCAGCCAAGTCGAAGAGCAAGGCCGACGAGGTTGCCAAGCCAGCCGCAAAGAAAGCGGCAGCGGGTGGTGCTGCTGAAAATCCGCTGAAGGCCAATCTGCTGAAGGCGGTCGGCAAGAGCAAGAAATGACGGCACCGGCCGGCGCTGTTTTCGGCACCATAGGCGCGCTGGCGGCGTTTCCGCTCAGACTGGCCGCGCGTGAAGTCGAACGTCAGCACGGCCAGCTGCGGCGCGGCGTCACCAGGCGCACCACGCATGTCGTGTGCGGCCGCACGCTGCTCGCTAAGGCCGGGCTCTCCAGGAACGGCGATGCCGAGATCGAGCGCCGTGTCGCCGCCGAGCGCGCGGCCGGGCACAAGCTCCTCAGCGAGAACGGATTCCTGCGCCTTCTCGGGCTGATGAAGGCACCGGAGGCGTCTTCGCTGTCGCGGCAATCGCTGATCGAGCAATCGCGGCTATCCGGCGCCGAGCTCGATTTGTTGTCACTGTTCGATGCGTTCGAGCATGACGCAGAACCCTATTCCTTCCGCGACCTGATCCTGGCGCGCAAATATGCAGGGCTCGTCGCCGGCGGCGCGACATGGGGGGCGATCGCGCGCTCCGTCCACCGCTCCGGCCCGGTGGCGTCGCTGACCGCCAAGTCGCTCAATGTCGGCTCGCAGCATGGGCGCGCCGATGCGATCTACCTCGAAGGCGGCCAGAGCGAACTCGACGGACAGCTTCTGTTCGATTTGGGCAGCGCCGGTTCGGCAGGCGACGACACACTGGAAGAGTTGTTTGCCGAGGCCGAAGCGGCGGAGGAGGGTGGCGACCATGATAGGGCAGCCGCACTCTACCAGCGCTGTCTCGCCATCGATCCGAGCGATGCGATTGCCGCCTTCAACCGCGCCAACTGCCTGCGCGCCGGCGGCCACGCGGCGGACGCCGCGCACGATTATATCAATGCGATAAAACTCGATCCGGCCTTCGTCGAGGCCTGGTTCAACCTCGCTGGGCTGATGAGCGAGCAGGGCCGCGAGGCCTCGGCGCGAAGGCACCTGCAGAAAGCGATCGCGCTCGACAAAAACTATGCCGATCCGGTGTTCAACCTCGCCCGGCTCGAATTCGACGCCGGCGATCTGCCGGAGGCGCGGCGGCTGTGGGTGCGCTATCTCGAACTCGATGCGGAGTCCGAGTGGTCGCGGATGGCGGCCAAGGGCGTGCAGTTCGTGGATCTGCAGTTGGCGCGTACGGCGGGGTGAGGGATGATTAGCGATGACAGCCGATCTCCCCCCTTGTGGGGGAGATGCCCGGCAGGGCAGAGGGGGGCGCTGTCCCGCCAACAGATCGGCCAATTTCGGAGCGTTTTCCCGCACGCAAGCTTGACCGAAGGCTGGCATTTCTTCACGCCCCCCTCTGCTCTGCCGGGCATCTCCCTCACGAGGGGGAAGAGTGGCAGCGTCGCCGTCGCGCAGGACATCAGACCATGACCACCTTTCTCTTCGACGGTCCCGACAGTGCCCCGGTCACCATCCTGCTCGCCCATGGCGCGGGCGCGGCGATGGATTCCCCCTCGATGACCGCCACCGCCAAGGCGCTGGCCGCGGCCGGCTTCCAGGTCGCGCGCTTCGAGTTCCACTATATGGCTGCCCGCCGCTACGGCCACCGCAAGCCGCCGCCGCGGGCCGAGACGGTCAACCCGGAATATATCAAGGCGATAGCCGACCTCAGGGCGAAGGGCGTGACCGGCCCGCTCGTCATCGGCGGCAAGTCGATGGGCGGGCGCGTCGCCTCGATGGTCGCCGACGAGATGTTTGCCAAGGGCGAGATTTCAGGCCTGCTGTGCCTCGGCTATCCCTTCCATCCGCCGGCCAAGCCCGATCAATTGCGGACCAAACACCTCGCCGATCTCAAGACACCGACGCTGATCTTCCAGGGCACCCGCGACGAGTTCGGCACCAGGGACGAGGTTGCGACTTATGACCTTTCCGATCGCGTCGAGGTGATCTGGCTGGAGGACGGCGACCACGATCTCAAGCCTCGCAAGAGTGTTTCGGGGTTTTCGACCGCCGATCATCTGAAGACGCTGGCCGAGACGGTCAAGGCGTGGTCGGGTCGGATCGCTTCCTGAAGCGATGAAGATCGCCTCCTTCAACATCAACAACATCAACAGCCGGCTTGAAAACCTGCTGACATGGCTGGCTGTGGCAAAGCCCGATGTCGTGTGCCTGCAGGAGTTGAAGGCACGCGACATGCAGTTTCCGCGCTCGGCATTGGCGGCGGCCGGCTATGGCGCGGTGTGGAAGGGCGAGCCGACCTGGAACGGCGTTGCCATCCTGGCGCGGAGTGCCGAGCCCGTGTTGACCCGCGATGCCTTGCCCGGCGACGAAGCCGACAGGCAGAGCCGCTACATCGAGGCGGCGGTGAATGGCATTGTCGTCGCTTGCCTCTATGCGCCGAACGGCAATCCCCAGCCCGGCCCGAAATTCGCCTACAAGCTCGCCTGGCACGCGCGGCTGGAGGCGCATGCCGAACAGTTGCTCGACACCGGCCTGCCGGTGGTGCTGGCCGGCGACTACAACATCGTGCCCGAGCCGCGCGATATCTACGCCACCCGCTCCTATGACGACAACGCGCTGGTGCAGCCGGAAAGCCGGGCGTCGTTCCGGCGCCTGCTCGACCAGGGTTGGCTTGATGCCCTGCGCAAGAAGCATCCGAAGGAAACGCTTTACACATTCTGGGACTATCGCCGCAACCGCTGGCCGCGCGATGCGGGCCTCCGGCTCGATCACATCCTGCTGTCGAAGAAACTGGCACGCCGCCTGACCGCCGCCGGCATCGATCGCGACGTGCGCGGCGAGGACGGTGCCAGCGACCATGCGCCGGTGTGGGTGGAATTGAAGTAAGGCGACTGCTTTCATGCGTCGCGCTTGAACGGATCCATGCAACGCGCTTTAAGTCTTTTGTCTTGATGCATGTCGCTGTCCCAAACCCGGGTTCGCTTTTGGCCGACATGCAATAGCCTGTCGGCAAAGTATTCCGACGCAGCCGGATCGCCCATGAACGCAATCCTCCACGAGATCTGTGAAAGGAGGCTCCATGCCTGACTTGGGCGCTGTCGAGATACTGTTCGCCGCCATTGTGGTGCTTGCGGCAGCTGTCGTGTCCTGGCGGCTGCGGCGGAAGCGCAGCCGCCGCAAGGGACGGCGGCAGACCAATCCGGCTGCCGACTATGCCGTCCGCACCGACTGGAGCGGCCGCGGAGGCATGCTCAATTACTCGTCCTTCGTCTATTTCGATGTCGATCGCGACGGCAAATACGGCGCCGGAGACCGGCCGATGGCCGGGATCATGGTGCGGCTGTATGACGAAGCCGGCAAGCTCGCCGCGTCCGCGCGCACCAACAATGCCGGCTTTGCCAATTTTCCCATGTCGGTGAAAAGCAGAAAGGCCGTGATCCGCAAGCCGGGCAACTGGCGCTTTGTGGTTTCGGTGCCGCCCGGCTGGCAGGCGAAAAGCGAAAACGACATTCAGTCCCGACACTTCATGCCGCTGCCGGGTTCGCCGGCCGGGATGGTATCACAGGAGATGCTGCTGCCGGTCGGTCTGGCGCCGCCGCGCCGCGTCAGCGGGCGCGTTGCCGGCGATGGACCCGCGACCCTCTCCGTGTCGGGGGACGGGCACGTCCTGGAGACGCGGACACTGGCGCCGGGTGCCGTCTTCAGCTTCGACCTGGCTGAAGAAGCCGACACGGTCAGCATCAGTGGCGAAGGCTTGGAGCGGCGGCTGACGCTGTCGCCCTACTCGGCGGATCTCGGCCTGCTGTCCGCGCAACGCGCCGGCATTGCCACTGATGCCGCTCTCGAAACGATCGGTTTCGACGATGTGACGTCGCGCACCTTCAGGAAAATTCCGGCCGGTCATGCCGGATTGGCGTGGCGCAACCTGAATGCGATGGCGCGCGACTACACCAAGGACAGCCAGGGCTATGTCAATGGCAACGTCTCCGGTGACCATGTGCTCTACACCAGCAGCGGGCTGCCTGCCGAATTCAGCTGCGAACGGCCGTTCGGCTTTCACTCGGTCATGCTGAGCGCCGCCTGGCTGGCGTCGGAAGGGGAGGTGGCGCTGATCGAAAGCTGGCTTGGCGAGCAGCTGATTGCAAGCGATCAGATCACGCTGTCGGCGCTGACGCCGTTGCACTATGCCCCGATGCTCAAAGCTGTAACGCGTGTTCGCCTGTCGACGAAGCACTATTGGCAAATGGTCGTGGACGATTTGGTCCTGACACGCTGAGATTTGGGCATGCCAAAGCGGAGCGAATTTCGCCCCGCTTCAATCAGGTTACGTTTACGATCAGCCCGGCACGATGATAATCGAGGCGCCGTTCGACGCTGTGACCGCCGACAGACGGCCCTTTTTCAAGAACGACGGCTTCACATAAATCTTCTTCATTTTCAGACTCTCCTAAAATCCCAGCCTGATGATGCCATACTGCGGCCATCTGTCAACCATGCGAGCTGAAAGCAACAAACAATAAACCCAACAATGCGCGACAAGGGGCCAGGGTCCCTATTCTTTGCTTCGGGCCATCCCAAAACCAATTGCACCTGGAGTTTGCTCTCCAGCGCCGGCGCGATCCGCCAGAGATGCGCCGGATTAAAGCGTGACGCTGCTCGGGGCGTTTGCCGTGACGGCGGAAAGCTTGCCCTTCTTGACGAAGGTCGGCTTCGCGTAAGTCTTCTTCATCGTGATCTCTCCAGAATCCTCGGCGAGCATGGCAGATGCGCGACATGTGTCAACCAAGCCGGGCGCCAACGGCGGCCCTCCTGGCGCTATCGGCTGGCGGCCAGCGCCTGGCCTCCGGCTCGCTCGACGGCACGGCCCGGCTATGGGGCATGGACACCGGCCACCAGATCGCGCTGTTCGACAGCAAGACCGGCCCGATCTATGCGGGCGTCCGCCGCGGTGCTGACCGGCGGCAATGATCGCACCACCCGCGACTGGCCGCCCGACGGCGGTGACGGCGTCGTGCTGTTTGCCGGCGCGTCGGAATGAGCAAATCTTGATCACCTTGTCCGCCGTGCTATGTAAAGCCCATGCCAGCATCCAGCCTCCCAGACAACGCGCCGCTCATCGTCATCGATCTCCAGACCGGTATGTTCGACGGCGTGCACGAACCGCCGATCCATGATGCGCCAGGCATAGTCGAGCGCACCAAAGCGGTGATCGACTGGGCGCGGGGCGGCGGGCGCAAGGTCGCATTTGTCAGGCATGATGGACCCGAAGGCGATCCGTTGGCACCGGATCAGCCGGGCTGGCCGGTTTGGCCCGCACTTGGCCAAGCTGCGGACGAGCCGGCCTTTGCCAAATCCGTGCGCGATGCTTTCAGCAATCCCGCCTTCGGCGACTGGGTTGCCGGGCAGGGTGCGGGTGCTGTCGTGCTCCTGGGCGCGCAGACCGATTTTTGCGTAGCCGCGACGGTCAAGGGCGCGACCGCCAGAGGGCTCGGCGTGACCGTGGTGTCCGATGCGCACAGCACGCTGGACAATGCCAGCGAGAGTGCCGAGCAGGTCATCATCAGGCACAATGGCGAATTCGCCGAGGCCGGCGTCAATCTGGTGACCACAAAGGCGCTTGTCGGCGGCTGAGCCCGAACGTCGCCGCAGGCCGCATTATCAGGCAGGCCGGCTTGAGGACTTCGCGAGGGAAGACAGCGCCGGGCGCCTGCCGTGGTCGACGCGGACGGGGGGGCGCATTGTTGGGATGGCTCGGGCGCCCGCGTCAACCAGGGCGGCTCGTACCGCCGCATTAGCAACATTGCACATTGCGTGCCGCTCGAAACTTCCGCGAAAGCGGAATAGGCCGGAGCAAAAGGGCGGATTCGGCTGAGACTTTCGGCGCGCTTTCCCGGTCCGGGAGTCAAAAAGCCTGCTGGTTATTGGGAATGTCGTTCAAGGCGTTTGCCGGTGCTGCACCGGATCGGCGAGGAACGACACCGCAATCAGGTCGTCGCCATCGATCCGGCCGTGACGATCTTCCATGATGGCCGCGACCTTTTGAAAGGTTTTCATTTCGGCATCCGTCACCCGCGCATCGCGCATCCGGGCTTGGAGATCGGCCAGGCGAACGCCCAAAGCAGGGGATGTCACAGCTTTGCTTATCATCTTCACTCGTCCTGATTGGAAACTGACATGGGCAACCCGCCGCCATGGCTGGCGGCGGGTTTGGGACAATTCCAAGTTCAGTCGTAGACCTTGACGATCTTGCGGGTGCCCGGATCCACCAGGACGGTGCGGTTGTCGACCACTACGTAGCGGTATTTGACGTCGGGGATCTCATGAAGCTCGACCGTATCCGGCAACGCGCTACCAACATTCAGTTCCACGCCGGGAATCTTGACCGAAGCGAGGGGCTGCTTCTTCACATACTCGCGGATGACCGTGTCCTGTTCAGGCTGGATGACAACGTCCTGAGCGGCAACGGCGCCCACTCCGGCCAACAGCAACAGCCCCGCTGCGGCGCCCGTTAGGTGCATTTTCATACTGTTTCTCCTTGCGAGTCAGCATGACAAGATCGTCCAACGCTGACGGCAACTGAACTTGAGCCAACTGAAAATGTTCCTCAGATTGGGCTTCGGTCGGATGCTGTCTGCGACTTAAGTCTGGCCCGAGAGCGCATTGGTCTTACCGACGGGAACGGCTCTCTGTTCACGGCTGTTTGTCTCCCGGAATTCGGAGAAACAGATGGACAAAAGTGTTGGCCAAGCGCGCTGGTTGCTCGCACCGATTTTCGCGACAGCCGTTACCTTTCTGGTGATGGGAATAGTCCTTGGCTGACATGTCGTCGATCGGCGCAGCAACGTCCCTTCCTGCGCTGAGAGGGTTCGCAAGCCGCTTCGGCGCCTGGCGAACCCTCTATCTTCACCATACGCCGGCCTGCTCGTCGCTATCGTCCAGCAGTTGCTCGTTCAGTTTGCCGCTCTGCTATCGGGCCGTGTGTATCGATCGGGCCGGCGGCGAAGACAAGACACGTTGATCCGTAGGCTGCTCGCTGAAGTAAAGCGAACTGCCGAGAATGAGGAACACGATGCCCACCGCCGTCAATCCAACCATGAGCACGGCAATCGCCGTTCCTGGGCCATAGCCTGTCTTGATGATGGTGGATCGGTGGGACATCGCGGCGTTCTCCAGACACCCGGCGGTGCCGAGTTCTGCGACAAACGACAAGCGAGGCCCGATGTTCCCTCGTTGGAAGCCTCAATCGGTCACTTTGGGCTTTTGCTTTTTCCTGTAGGACCAAGGTCTTATCTGCCGAGCGCAAAGGTCCAAGGGGCCTTGTTCAGTTCCGATAATGTCCCTTGGATGTTCCGTTACTTTAGGTAAACCTGATATATTGCCTGGGCGGAAAACTTAGCTGGCCAAGCAAAATCGCCCGCGAACCGGGCATGGAAAATGTGGCTTTGGCAAGTTCAACAACAGGCAGTCATGTCTCGGGCGACGAATAGCTCACGTCTCGTCGAATCCGCCCTCTCGGGTCTGATCGTGCGTGATTGCGGCTTCTTCCTCATCATCGGGGAGGGCGTCGTCGCTGTCCTGGTACGCGTTATCGTCGTCCTCGTCCGGCAGATCGCCGTCTTTTTCGACGCCGTAACGCATGTCGCCGTTTTCCGGCACGGACTCTGGCAGGATCTCGCCGCCCTTGATTGCATCCCAATCCTGCTGCTCGATGGTCGGCCCATCCGCCCGCGGTGCGTCATCTTCGATGTCGGCGCTTGGTTTGTTGCGAGGTGCCATGCTGGCCTCCAATCGTTGAAGAACTGGAGGCGAAACTCGGCGTGCCGGCGTTTGTTCCGGACCCGAAGTGCAAAGACCGGGCGTGCTCCTGGATTGTCGACGGCTGGCGTGTCAGCCCAGCCCCGCCAGCACCGCGGCCGCGGCCCGCACAGTTGCCAAGTTGCCGCGCAAATGGAGAACTTGCGGCGACTGACCCCTTACTTGCGAAGTTGCTAAAATAATGAAATGTTGTCCGCGGGAAATGAAATGAGGCAGGGACTGGTTGGAACCGGCGCGGTTTCGACGGTTTTGGAAACCATGTATTTTGGACAGTTTCTGGTAGGAATGTCAGCCACGGCCGTCATCGTCGCGGTCTGGACCTATATGACCACCGGCTCCTTCTGGGAGGCATTTGCCTGGACGATAGCGACGCTGCTTGTCCTGCAGGTCGGCTACTTCGTGCTCGTCGTGAGGCTGATCTTCAGGCGCGCACATGACATCGTGCCGAGCCAGGATCCGGTAGACGCCTTTCCGCCATTGCATCGCGACGGTGTCCAGCTTTGAGACCGGGTGACCGGGACCGATCAGGAATGGCGTTTCCATACCAGGCCGTCCACTCGAGCGCGTGCGCCCGGGCAAACTCGGGGAACGTCGCCACCAGCGCGATCACGACCGACGGCAAGGTGTTTGGTCGCTGAGACGGCGCCTTCTGAGCATATCCCTGCTGGAGATTTCGGCCCAGCGTTATCATGGGAACAGGATGCATGCGCGACCGCTCCGCCTTGTGCTCAGGCCGACAGGTTGGGAACAAGTGCTGATGCTTCGCGTTCTCTGGCAGTGCCGATGAGGTTGCCGCCTCCATCGGTGCCGTTATGGCTCGCTCTGCTCCCGGCGGGGCGAGCCCTTTTCGTGCCGGAGCCTTTCAAATCGTCCAGATGAAGAGGCGGATGCGCGGCCGATTTGGCGCACTGGTGCTCAGATTGAATTTTCTTCCTCTAAATATCCGTACCTATCTGTGCAAGTTTTCAAACTCTTGAACGCTGTCTGCCGAATGTTTGATCAGCAACCAATCAATATCCAGTCTGCAATCGTAATATCTCCAATTCTGAAGTTACGATGGAACCGCATGGCAGCGGTGGAGTTTTTATGGAGGGCGGAATTCAGTTATCACTAGGAGATGGCCATGAGACTTTATCTTACGAGCGCGGCGACCGCCGTCGTCCTGATGGGCGGGATTGGTGCGGCGCTGGCGGAAAACGTCGTCGTCGTCCAGCCGGAGCAGGAGACGGTCGTTCGCGAATACATCAAGAGAGAACCGCTTGCCTCGGTGAACCTTCTGGGCGTCGAGCTCAAGCTCGGCTCGTCGGTGCCGGATACGGTCAAACTGCGTGAGGTGCCCGACGTCAAATACCGCGTCGCGGTGATCAACGACCAGACGGTCCTCGTCGATCCGGAGACCCGCCAGATTGTTGAAGTGCTGCACTAGGGATTCCCGCAGTACTGGACCTTGGGAAAAACCCGCCCCGACGTCGCGTCGGGGCGGGTTTCCTTTGCCGCGACCCGCGATGGCCTATTCGGCGGCCAGTCTATCCTGCGTCTTGGTTTCGAAATCGCTGGCGTCGTGGCGTTCATGCAGTTGCATGGCAGGCTCACCGAAGGCGCGGTTGACCATGCGGCCGCGCTTGACCGCCGGGCGGGCGTCGATGGCCTTCGCCCAACGCTGCACATGCTTGTACTCGTGCACCGACAGGAACTCGCCGGAATCATTGTACATGCGGCCGAGTGCCAGCCCGCCATACCAGGGCCACACCGCCATGTCGGCGATGGAATAGTCCTTGCCGCCGAGATATTCAGTCTCGGCCAACCGGCGGTCGAGCACGTCCATCTGACGCTTCACCTCCATCGAGAAGCGATCGATGGCATATTCGAACTTTTCCGGCGCATATGCATAAAAGTGGCCGAAGCCGCCGCCCAGATACGGCGCCGAGCCCATCTGCCAGAACAGCCAGGACAGCACCTCGGCGCGGGCCGGCTGTTCGGTCGGAAGGAATTCGCCGAACTTTTCGGCGAGATAGACCAGGATCGAGCCGGATTCGAAGATGCGCACCGGTGTGGTGCCACTGTGGTCCATCAGGGCCGGAATCTTGGAGTTTGGATTGACCTCGACGAAGCCGCTGCCGAACTGGTCGCCATCGTTGATCCGGATCAGCCAGGCATCGTATTCGGCACCCTTGTGGCCGCGCGCCAGAAGCTCTTCCAGCATGACGGTGACCTTGACGCCGTTCGGCGTCGCCAGCGAATAGAGCTGCAACGGATGCTTGCCGACAGGCAGTTCCTTGTCATGCGTCGGCCCGGCGATCGGCCGGTTGATGCTGGCAAAGGCTCCGCCGCTCGGCTTGTTCCAGGTCCATACTTTCGGCGGTGTGTAGTCGGTCATTTCGTGGCCTCGTGTCGGGGAAGGATGGCAGGTCGCCATAAACTAGGGCTGCGGATGTGTAAGTTCAACTTGCGTTGAACTATTATCGATGCCCGCAGTGCCAACATCGGCAATTGGCTCTTCTCTTACCCTTGCGCCTTCTCCTGCGTGGCATACCTATAGAAGATGTCGCCAAAGCCCACCCAGGACAAAAGCATGACCATCAATCCTAATCCGCGCTCGGTCGTTGCCGTGCGGGCCACTGTTCCCGAAGATGCCTTTACGGCCGGGGCGCTCGGCACGCTCAGGGAAGGCAGCGGCGTCGTCATTCGCAATGACGGGCTGGTGCTGACCATCGGCTATCTCATCACCGAAGCGGATGAAGTCTGGCTGACCAGCCATGACGGCCGCGTCATCCCCGCGCACGCGCTGGCCTATGACCAGGAATCGGGCTTCGGCCTGGTGCAGGCGCTGGCGCCGCTCGGCCTGCCGGCGGTGGCGCTGGGCGATGCCGGCAAGGCCAGGATCGGCGACGCCGTGGTGCTGGCCGACGGCATCGGCCAGTCGGTGCAGGCCAGGATCGTCACCAAGCAGGAATTCGCCGGCTATTGGGAGTATCTGCTCGACGAGGCGATCTTCATTGCGCCGGCGCACCCGTCCTGGGGCGGTGCCGGGCTGTTCGGCGCCGATGGCTCGCTGCTCGGCATCGGTTCGCTGCGCCTGCAGATGAGCCGCAATGGCGAGGTCGCCGATATCAACATGGTGGTGCCGATCGATCTGTTGCCGCCCATACTCGACGATCTCCTGACGCGCGGCCAGGTGGCCAAGCCCCCGCGGCCATGGCTCGGCGCCCTGTCGGCCGAAAGCGATGGCAGAGTGGTGGTGATGAGCGTGACCGAAGGCGGTCCGGCGGCCAAGGCTGGCCTGCGCCAGGGCGACATCATCTCGGACATCCGCGACGGCGCGGTCGATGGACTCGCCGATTTCTATCGCAAGCTGTGGGAGAGCGGCTCGGCCGGTGCCGAGATTCCGATGCGGGTGCTGCGCGACGGCCGCGAAACCTGGCTGCGCGTCAAGTCCGCCGACCGCGGCAGTTTTCTGAAGAAGCCGCAGCTGCAATAGCGCGTCAGCCACACGATGCATCCAAGACTGCTCAAAATCTTCCTTGCGGTGGCGCGGAGCCGCAACATCACACGCGCCGCAGAAGTGGTCCACCTCGCGCAATCGAGCGTCAGCGACCAGATCCTGGCGCTCGAGGCCGAGCTTGGCGCTGCCCTGTTCACGCGCGCGAAGTCCGGTCTCGAGCTGACGCCGGCAGGCCTAGCGCTGCAGCCGATCGCCGAGGATTTGTTGCGGCTCGACGGCGAGGCGCGCGCGGCCGTGCAGGCAGCGGCAGGTTCGACAAGCGGGCACCTGACCATCGGCGCGCTGGAGACGATCGCGTCGGCCAGGCTGGCGCCTTGGCTGCCCGGGTTCCAGGCCGGCCATCCCGACATCACCGTGCGGATGAAGGTGGCGGGCAGCGGCGCGCTGCTGCGCCAATTGGAGGATGGCGACATCGATGTCGCGTTCTGCTTCGACCGCCGTGATTTCGCGAAGGGCGCGTCGGATAAACACTTCGCCAGGCGCACGATAGCAGCCGAACCGCTGGTGCTGGTCGCGGCTCCGGGGCAGGGCAGCGTGCCAGGCGACCTTGCCGCGCTTGGCGAACTGCAGTTCGTGGCAACGGAGCCCGGATGTATCTACCGACACATGTTCGACACGGCCTTTGCCGAGGCGGGCGCTGCCGCACCCAGACTTGCCAACGAGGTCGGCAGCATCGGCGCCATTGCGCGGCTGGTGGCGGCCGGCGCGGGGCTCGCCCTCGTTCCACGCCTGGCCGTCACGGATGCGCTCGCACGCGGCGACATCGTCGAAATGCGATGGCCCGGCCAGATGCGGACGGCGCCGCTGGTGATGATCTGGCGCCGCCGGCGCGTCCAGCTGCCGGCGCTTAAGCAATTGCTCACTGCCGCGCGCGACACGCTGGTGCCGGCCCTGCAGCCCGCCAAGGCTGGTTCAGGACTTGAATCGTCGAACCGCTCCAAGGCCTTGTTTGCAAACAACTCCTGACGGAAGCAGCGGCGGTTCAGATCAGGCGGTGGCCGCCCTCGACATGTAGCGTCGTTCCCGTGGTAAAGCCATTGCCGATCAGGAAGGCAATGGCGTCGGCGATATCATCAGGTTGGCCAATCCGCCCGACCGGCAGCTGCTTGGCCATCGCGGCCAACGTCTCGTCCTTCCTGTCGCCGGCCACTTGCGCCCAGATCGAGGTGTCGACCCAGCCGGGTGACACGGCATTGACGCGGATCGGCGCCAACTCGACCGCCAGCGCCCGCACGAGGCCTTCGAGCGCTGCGTTGACAGCAGCAACGACGGAGCCGCGCGCGGCTGGGCGATAGGCGGCGATACCGGAGACGAAGGTCATGGAGCCGGATACTGCCAGCTGCGGCGCACCGTGCTTGGCGAGCAGCAGCGGGCCATACAGCTTGCTCTCCACCACCTTTTGCGCCGCCATCAGGTCAAGCTCCGGCAGCAGCCGGTAGGCGCCTTCGATGTCGGCTGCGGTGCAGACGATGTGGTCGAGTCCGCCAATCGCTGCGAACAGCGCCGAGACCTGGTCTTCGCGCGCGATGTCGACGACGGCCGTCTCCAGCCCGGCGGGATTGCCGAGCGCCTCGCGCGCCTGCCGCAGCCGGTCTTGGCCGCGCCCGGCGATGACAACCGCCGCACCGGCCTCCACGCAGTGCCGGGCCAGCGCCAGACCCATGCCGGAGCCGCCGCCGACGATCAGGATTTTCTGTTTCGAAATGCTCATTTCGCTCTGCCTTTGCTTGGATGGACAAGGGCAGGAATTGGCAGTTCGGCGCGACAGAAGGAAACGGAAGAAACCGATAGTGCCATCGGAAAGGCCGATGGAGCAGGGCGGACGAGCGCCGTCTCTGGCTCAGCGCACCAGCGGACTTTCCCAGACGACAAACAGCAGAGCTTTCAGCTGGGCAAAGCGCTCCTGCCCAAGTTCGGTGCGCCATTCCTCCTCGATGTCGTGCAGGATATCGACCATTTTCCAGAACGCGGCATGACCGCGTTCCGTGGACCGTACGACGCGCGCACCGCCATCGCCGGGAATGTCGGAGCGGACGAGGTAGCCGTACCCTTCGAGACTGCTGAGCAGCTGGTTGATGGCCTGTTTGCTCATGCCGGCACGCTCGGCGATGGTGCCGGGCCGCGCGCCGTCCGGTCCGGGAAACTGCAACACCGCCATGTGCGGCAGGCGCAATTCGTCGAAACCGGCGGCGTTGAGCTCCTTGATCAGCCGCCGCTGGATCGCTTGTGCCGGCACGCGCAGCAGGGCGCCGATCAGCAGGTTCTCGGTCTTGGTCTGTAGAACTTCCGTTGAGGTGGGCATTGACGATCCGGTAAATTGAGTTTACTGATAGCGAGTAAATGTAATTTACCGGAGGGGTTTGCGCAATGTCGGTCATGAATCTTCAGGTCAATCCAGCCAATGAGACCATCGGCGACAAGGGGCTGTCGATTCGCTTCCTGGTGACGGGCGACAGTTCGAACGGCAGCATCGCCGCCTTTGAGTTGAGGGTTGCCAGCGGACTGCGCCTGCTGGCGCCGGCGCACAGCCATGATCACTACGAAGAGACGATCTACGGCATTGAAGGGGTGCTGACCTGGACCGTCGACGGCAAGCCGATCGAGGTCGGACCGGGAGAAGCGCTGTGCATCCCGCGTGGCGCGGTCCATCGCTTCGACAACAATGGCAGCGCGGATGCGAAAGCGCTGTGCGTCGTCACACCGGCGGCGATCGGTCCGGACTATTTCCGCGAGATATTCGCCATGTTCCACGCCGCCGCCGGCGGTCCGCCGGACAAGGCTGGGATGATGGATATCATGCGCCGCCACGGGCTGACGCCGGCAGCGCCGCCGCCAAGCTGAAGTCGGTCGAAGAGGCGTCGATCACGCGCCGCAAGCGCTGAAGGTGGTGCCGGGGTTCCAGTCCTTGAAGGCGATGCTCTGGCCTTCGACCGAGACGGTCCTGTGCTTGGTGCTGCCGTCCGGCTGCTTTTCGCTGCTGGTGCCTTTGCCGGTCAGCACATTGTACTCGCAGGCGCTTTCGGCATTCTCCTTCAAATAGTCATAGTGGTCATAGGCGAAGCCGGCGACGATGAAGGCATCATTGCGCCAGGCGATGGTCAGCGTCATGTCGGTCCGTTCGCTGCCGATCTCCATCGCTGGCAGGTAGAATTTGATCGAGCCGTTGGGCAGCATCGTCAGTTCCGGCTCGGTGTCGGAGTTCTCGTAGCCCGCCCGCTCGTAGCCGTTCCATTCCCCTTGGATCTGCTCGTGCACGATCTCGACGGGTTTGAGGTAATTGTGCTCCTTGTCCCTGAGGAAGAAGTGGACGTCCATCGGATGGCCGGGTTCGGTCTCCACCACCATGGCAAGATCGACGGCGCCGTCGCCATTGAAATCGCCAGTCACAGCCGTGATGATCTTCCGGGTTTCGATCGGCTCGGCGAGGGTGGCCGTGGGGAGAAACAACACAAAGGCGAGCAACAGAGATTTCATGGCGTATTCCCCCGGGAGCGAGACGGCGTGCCCGAGCACGAGCATGGCAGGTATTCCGGGACTTTCTACAGGGGGCGGGAAGAAAAATGTTCGGGCCGAGGGGCGCGAAGGAACGCCGTCCGCGCCTGCCAAGTCTGCTGCCGGAAACTGACAGCAATTCATGCCACGATGCTGGCCAATGACGATGGGCATGATGCCGGAGGCAGGACGACAGTGAGAGCGATGACGCGAGCGGCAACAGCATCGAACGGACAGGCCGACTGATGGCGCCGATCAAGGTCGATCCCGACAAGGTTCATGAATTCGCGGATCCTGCCGGCTTCTACGCCTGGCTGAGCAAGCACCACGCCACGGAAACCGAAGTCTGGATCAAGGTGCACAAGGTGGGGTCGGGATTGAAATCGATCACCCCCAAGCAAGCCATCGACGTGGTGCTGTGCTTCGGCTGGATCGATGCGGTGCGCAAAGGGTTGGACGACAAGAGCTTCCTGCAGCGCTACACGCCGCGCGGCAGGAAGAGCATCTGGAGCCTGATCAACATCGACAATGTGGCGCGGCTGGTCGAGGAGGGCCGCATGACCGAGCATGGGCTCAAGCAGGTCGAGACGGCCAAGGCCGACGGGCGCTGGGCGCGCGCCTATGGCAGCGGCAAGGAGATGAAAATTCCCGATGATTTGCAAGCGGCCATAGACGCCGAACCCGCTGCGAAGGCGATGTTGGCAAAGCTCAGCGCGCAAAACCGCTTCGCGCTCGCCTTCCGCATTCACAACATGAAGACGGAGGCCGGGCGCAAGAGGAAGATCGAAGCGTTTGTGGCAATGCTGAAGCGCGGTGAGACGATCCATCCGCAAGGCAGGAAGTGAGGTTTGGCGCGAGTTCGTCTTCGGCGCCACAAGCCTGTCCTCACGGGATCCCTCGTTGCGCGAAGCGCTTCAGGATTTGAATCGCGAAATTGTTCCAACTGCTTGTTTTCGCGCAATTCGGGGTCGGCGTGGCGCGGCCGCTTCAGCAACGACATCGCTGGTGGACGGAGGAGGGCACGGCGGCTACCCTTCGAAAGCCGCGACGATCGAGCGGCGGACCGGTCGCTGGGAGTCGTTGCCGTTGAGAAGAGTTGCTTCGTGGACGATGGCGCTGGGTCTCATTGTCATCGTCGCGTGTGTGGGAGCCGGGGTCACGCTTGCCCAGACTTCGCCCGATCAGACTTCTCCCGACCTGGCTTCCCCCTCGGCCTCGCCGGCAAAAGAGATCTCGGTCGGGATAAAACAGGCGCCGCCTTTTGCGTTCAAGCTGCAGGACGGCAGCTGGTCGGGATTGAGCATCGACCTCTGGCAGAAAATGGCCGGGCGGCTCAACCTGCGCTTCCACTATGTCGAAGTGCCTGCCGTGCAGGACCAGATCGATGGTGTCGTCAGCGGCAGGTTCGATGCGGCGATGGCCGCGATCACGGTCACGGCGGACCGCGAAAAGGCCGTCGACTTCACGCAGCCCTTCTTTACGACCGGGCTCGGCATCGCGACGCCGCTCAACAACCAGCCATCATGGCGGCCGGTGCTGCATGCCCTGACGTCGTTCGGCTTCCTGCAGGCGGTTCTGGCGCTGGTCATCATATCGGTGGTGGTCGGCGTCCTCATCTGGATGTTCGAACGCCGGCACAATGACGATTTCGGCGGCGGCGTCGCCAAGGGACTGTTTTCCAGCATGTGGTGGTCGACCATCGCCGCGACGCAGGCCAGCACCGGTGATTTCGGCCCGCGAACCGTGCCGGGGCGCGTGCTGGCCGCGCTCTGGATGATGGGATCGATCATCGCGATCGCGGTGTTCACTGCGGGTGTCACATCGGTGCTGACGGTGACGCAGATGGAAGGCATGGTGCAGGGCGAAAGCGATCTCGCCGCGGTCAGGGTCGGCGCGGTGCAGAGCTCGTCGACGGCGTCCTATCTGGATTCGACCCAGATCCGTCATCAGGACTTTGCCTCGATCCAGCAAGGCCTCAACGCGCTTCGCGCCGGCAAGATCGACGCGCTGGTGCACGACAAGCCGCTGCTTGGCTGGCTGGTCGGGCAGAATTACGCGACAAGCCTGCAGGTTCTCGATGCGACGTTCGACCAGCAGCAATATGCCATTGCGCTGCCGCTCGGCAGCCCGTTGCGCAAGTCTCTCGATGTCGCCCTCCTGCAGACCATCGAAAGCGATTGGTGGAAGCAGGCCGTCTTCCAGTATCTGGGCGAGAAGTAGCCGGCAGCAATTTCAGCGGTGCTATGCGCTGGAAGAACCGCCGTCGCTATCCGAGAGTGGCGGCCTGTCTTTCAGGGATGGATGGTTGCTGTCACTGGTCCAGGTCGACCGGTGTCACGCCAAGAAGTTTCAGGGCATTGGCATAGGTCCGGATGCCTTGCGCCTGCTTGCGCTCGGCACAGAACCGGTTCGCCTTGTCCTGGAGTGCCGTTGCCTCGGCGATCTGGCTCGCGCTGGCACCGGGTTTGGCTTTGGTCTGGATGGCTCCGTCGAGTTGAAGACCGAGCCGGCTGCAATATTCGCTCCGGGTGACCGCCGCATCCGACTGTGCGACCGCAAGCACGGCGAGCGAAATGCCTGTCAGGGCACCCATCCATCCGGTCGAACGTCGTTGCATGTTTCGGGACCATTTCTTCGCGTTGTGCCGCAGGCCGCGTGACCGCCGCGAGGGTGGTTATGACAGGCGATGTTTTCGCGAGTTTTTCCCGGATGTTGAATCTTGTTTCTGGAGTGTGTCTGGCGGTGAAGCTGCCAATCTCCCCCACGAGGGGGGAGATCGGCGGTGTGCGGCGCTTGCGCCTCTTCCTTTGCGGCTATCCTTCGCGTAAGGCGCCGGGCAAATCGTTTCACGCAAGCAAAATTCCCCGGACACCGCATGATCAGACTTGAAAGCATCAGCAAGCAGAACGGCCGTCAGCTTGTCTTCATCGAAGCGTCGGCGTCCCTGCAGAAGGGCGAGAAGGTCGGCCTCGTCGGGCCGAACGGCGCCGGCAAGACGACGCTGTTTCGCATGATCACCGGCCAGGAGCAGCCAGACGAAGGCCAGGTGCAGGTCGATCGCGGCGTCACCATTGGCTATTTCAGCCAGGATGTCGGCGACATGGAAGGCCACAGCGCTGTCGCCGAAGTGATGAACGGCGCCGGGCCGGTCAGCGAAGTCGCGGCCGAGATGGCAGCGCTCGAGGCGGCGATGGCCGATCCCGAGCAGGCCGACCAGATGGACGAGATCATCGAAAAATACGGCGAGGCGCAGCACCGCTTCGAGGAACTCGACGGTTATGCGCTGGATGGCCGCGCCCGCGAAGTGCTGGACGGTCTCGGCTTTTCGCAGGAGATGATGGACGGCGATGTCGGAAAGCTGTCCGGCGGCTGGAAGATGCGCGTGGCGCTGGCCCGCATCCTGTTGATGCGGCCCGACGCCATGCTGCTCGACGAGCCGTCGAACCATCTCGACCTGGAGAGCCTGATCTGGCTGGAATCCTTCCTGAAGAACTATGACGGCGCGCTGTTGATGACCTCGCACGACCGCGAGTTCATGAATCGCATCGTCAACAAGGTGGTCGAGATCGACGCCGGTTCGCTGACCGCCTATTCCGGAAACTACGAATTCTACCAGCAGCAGCGGGCGATCGCCGATAAGCAGCAGCAGGCTCAGTTCGAGCGCCAGCAGGCGATGCTGGCCAAGGAGATCGCCTTCATCGAGCGCTTCAAGGCGCGCGCCTCGCATGCCGCGCAGGTGCAGAGCCGGGTGAAGAAGCTGGACAAGATCGACCGCGTCGAGCCGCCGAAGCGCCGCCAGACCGTGTCCTTCGATTTCCTGCCGGCGCCGCGCTGCGGTGAGGATGTCGTCACGCTGAAGAACGTCCACAAGGGCTATGGCAGCCGCAGCATCTATGAGGGGCTCGATTTCCAGGTCCGCCGCCGCGAGCGCTGGTGCATCATGGGCGTCAACGGCGCCGGCAAGTCGACGCTTCTGAAGCTGGTCGCCGGCGCTTCCGAGCCCGACACCGGCACGGTCGCGCGGGGCCCAAGTGTCAAGATGGGATATTTCGCCCAGCACGCCATGGAGGTGCTGGAAGGCGAGCGCACTGTGTTCCAGACACTGGAAGACGCGTTCCCCCAGGCCGGCCAGGCGCCGCTGCGGGCGCTCGCCGGCTGCTTCGGCTTTTCCGGCGACGAGATCGAGAAGAAATGCCGTGTGCTGTCAGGCGGCGAGAAGGCGCGGCTGGTGATGGCGCTGATGCTGTTCGACCCGCCCAACCTTTTGGTGCTGGACGAGCCGACCAACCATCTCGACATCGCCACCAAGGAGATGCTGATCACGGCACTTTCGCAGTATGAGGGCACCATGCTGTTCGTCTCGCACGACCGGCATTTTCTGGCGGCGCTTTCCAACCGCGTGCTGGAACTGACGCCCGAAGGCATCCACACCTATGGCGGCGGCTATACGGAATATGTCGAGCGGACGGGGCAGGAAGCGCCGGGCCTGAGGAGCTAACGGCTACCTCAGCGAGATGCTCATGCCGCTGAGGTCGGCGTTGACCTGCAGGCCGACCTGCCTGCCCGTCAATTCGAGCTGGGCGCCCTTGTCATTGGTCATGACGATCACCTGAGCCCCTTTGCCAAGCGCGCCGCCACCGCCCGCCGCACCATAGACCCCGGTCACATCCCGCGCACGTTTGATGTGGCGCACGGTACCTCGGAAATAGGTCTTGGAAACGCCGAAGGCGAGACCGCCCGAGACGCCGCCGACCGAGATGGGATAGCGGCGGCCATGGAAGGTCAGCGTTCCTTCGCCTCCGGAGCCACCGACGAAGAAGGCCGCCTTGTAGACGGCGAAGCGGATGGTGCCGCTGTCGGCATGCGCGGCGCTGGCAAAGCCGATGCTTGCGGTGGCGATGGCGGCAACCGCGATGGAACGGAATCCGGATGAAATCTTCATGGTGAGAACTCCTCAATGTCGCCGCTTTGCCGGCCGGGATGTCAGCGTGGGATCAAAGTTACAACTGAACAGTCTCGCCCGTGGTTTGGTTCCAGGCCCCGTGATTTGGTTCCAGGCATCGTTCGAATCCGGCTGCGGGAAGGCCGGGGAGAAGGCGGAGGGTGGGGAGGGCACCTGACCGCAGCTATCGCCTTGTGGGATGAACAGGTCTATGCAGGCCTTCACAAGGCTTAGGAGAGGCTTCGGATGAGAATCGCAATCTGCCTCGCATTGGCTGCGGCAGTGGCTGGGTGCGCGACCTCCCCGGTCGACTATGAGGCGTCGCTTTCGCAGCAGGACCAGAAATGGGCCTCCCCGGCATGCCAGCAGGCCCGCAGGGCGGCTTCGGATTACCAGGCTCGCGAGAAAGAGCATCCGGGATGGGGTTTCGGCGTCCTGCTTGGTCCATACTCGATGGGGCTCGTCGCAGCCATCAAGGAGCATGAGCAGAAGCAACGAAAGCTGTTCGCCCGCGAAGTGCACCTGCAATGCTCAAGCCTGCCGCTGCCGAAGGAACTGCAGGGCGATTTGAACCCTGCCGTACCGCCGACCAAGTATCCATAGCCTGCCGCGCCTTCCGGCAGAAGGCGCCGGGGTGGCCGCCGTCATTGGCGGCACCTCGATCTTCGGGGGCCGCGGTGTCTACACCGGCACCATCCTCGGCGCCCTGATCCTGACCGTGCTGACGACGCTCTTGACCATCCTGCAGATGCCGGAGGGGGCAAGGCGACGGCTTATTTGAGGGTTGTGGAGGGAGAGATAGGGGCGGGTTGAGGTGAATGGCTGCGTTTGGGCCGAATTCAGACAGGCAGCTTTTTGGCGCAAGGATGCGAACTACTGCCGTTCAACCAATGATAAAGGCTCAGATCGAATTTTGGTGCTTCTTCAAAATTTGCACCTATTGAGGATGCGCCACGGCCAGCCCGCGAGGACCGATCCGCTCTCAAAAAGCGTGTACAGGTTGACAACACCTTGGCCGCTGCAACATCCTGCCGGTTTTTAGACTGGGAGGTAGCATGACTATTTCGATCAACCGCCGCACCTTTTCCATAGGCGCGGGCGCTCTGGCTTTGGCTGCGGCCGGATTTTCGCCGGCACGCGCGCAGCAGGCGTTTTTCCGCATCGGCACGGGCGGAACGTCCGGCACCTACTATCCGGTGGGCGGCCTGATCGCCAACGCCATCTCGGCAACCGGGGCGGCCGGCGTCGAAGGCTTGGTCGCCACCGCCACGTCCTCCAACGGTTCGGTGGCCAACATCAGCGCCATCCAGTCGGGCGCGTCCGAATCGGGCTTCACGCAATCCGACGTCGCCTACTGGGCGCATTCGGGCACCGGCCTCTATGAGGGCAAGCCCAAGGTTGACGACCTGCGCCTCATCGCGACGCTTTATCCCGAGACGATCCATTTGGTCGCGCGTGCCGACGCCGGCATTAAGTCGGTGGCGGATCTCAAGGGCAAACGCGTCTCTCTTGACGAGCCGGGCTCCGGCACCATCGTCGATGCGCGACTTGTGCTTGGCGCTTACGGTCTGGCTGAAAAGGACGTGCAGCCCGAATATCTCAAGCCTGGCCCGGCCGGAGAGCGGCTGCAGGATGGCGCCATGGACGCTTATTTCTTCGTCGGTGGTTATCCGACCGGCGCAATCGTTGAGCTTGCCACCACCAACAACATCACGCTGGTGCCGATCACCGGCCCCGAGGCCGACAAGCTGCTGTCCGAGCAGAAGTTCTTCTCCACCGATACCGTGCCGGAAGGCACCTACAAAAATGTCGGCGAAACCAAGACCATTTCCGTCGCCGCTCAATGGGTGACCAGCGCCAAGCAGACCGACGACCTCGTCTACAAGATCGTCAAGTCGCTTTACAGCGACGAAACCCAAAAGGCCCTGCAGGCAGGCCACGCCAAGGGCAAGCTGATCACGCTCCAGAACGCGGTTACCAGCGCTGGCATTCCGTTTCATCCCGGCGCAGAGAAATTCTACAAGGAAGTCGGCACCCTGAAATAAGAGGCATTTGGACCGGCTGACAACAACGAGGCGGAAGGGATGCTTTCCGCCTCTTTTGTCTGGAAATTCAGGACACGGAACCGGCCATGAGCGATGACGACAAGATCAAGCTTTCCGCAATGGAGTTCGATGAGGAGAGCGCTCGCGAACTGGAGGAGAAATTCGACTCCGAAATCCGCTTCCGGCCACTGACCCGTGTCGCGGGCTGGCTGGTCGGCTTCCTCCTGGTGGCGCTGTCACTGTTTCACTACTACACCGCCGGTTTCGGCCTGCTGCAGGAAATGCTGCACCGGGGCATCCACCTGTCGATGGTGCTGGCGCTGATCTTCCTCGTCTTCCCGCTGGTGAAGAAAAGCTACGACCAGCCCGCGCGGTCCAGCCTCCTGCGGCCGCTCGGCATACCCCTTTTCGACTGGCTGCTGGCGATCGCTGCGGTCGTCGTCGTCATGCACGTGCCTATGATCCCGCTCGACGACCTTGCCTTCCGCGTCGGCAATCCCACGGCGCTCGACGTGGTGTTCGGCCTTATCCTCATCCTGCTTCTGCTGGAGGCGACGCGCCGCTCCGTCGGCATCCCGCTGCCCATCATCGCCGTCGTCTTCATGGCCTACGCGCTGTTGGGGCAGTACATGCCGAGCATTCTGGTGCACCCCGGGGCGTCCGTCTCCCAGCTTGTCGATCACCTTTATCTGACGACGCAGGGCATCTACGGCATCGCGCTCGGCGTCGTCGCCACCTACGTCTTCCACTTCGTGCTGTTCGGCGTCTTCGCCACCCGCATTGGCCTCGGCCAGCTCTTCCTCGACTGCGCGGCGTGGGTCGCCGGCCGCTACGCCGGGGGTCCCGCCAAGGTGTCGATCTTCGGCTCGGCGCTGTTCGGCATGATTTCCGGCTCGTCGGTCGCCAACACCGTTACCGTCGGCTCGCTGACCATCCCGGCGATGATCAAGCTCGGCTACAAGAAACATTTCGCCGCAGCGGTGGAAGCGGCGTCCTCGACCGGCGGTCAGGTGACGCCGCCGATCATGGGCGCAGCGGCCTTCCTGATGATCGAATTTCTCGAACTGCCCTACACGACCATCATCCTTGCCGCCATCGTGCCCGCCTTCATGCACTTCTTTGGCGTGTTCATGCAGGTGCATTTCGAGGCCAAGCGAACCGGCCTCAGGGGGCTCAGGCCGGACGAGATGCCCGATGTCGTCGAGGCGCTGAAGCGGGACTGGCCGACGATCATCCCGCTCGTCGTTCTCATCGGCGTGCTGCTCTCGGGCTACACGCCCTACATGGCCGCCTTCTGGGGCATCACCTTGTGTATTCTCGTCGGCTTGCTCAATCCGCGCCGGCGCATGTCGGTCGCCGACATCGTGACGTGTCTGCGCGACGGCGCCAAATATGCGCTCGCAGTCGGAGCCGCTGCCGCAACCGTCGGCATCGTCGTGGGCGTCGTCACCCTGACCGGAGTGGGCTTCAAGCTGTCCTACATCGTCACATCGACGGCCGGACACCTTTCCCTTCTCTTCGGCACCTTCATCCCCGAGGCGATCTTCTCGGCCCAGGGCCTGACCCTATTGTTCACCTTGATCATGACTGGCGTCGTCTGCATCCTGATGGGCTGCGGCATCCCGACGACCGCGAACTACATCATTATGGTGACGATCGCGGCGCCGGCGCTTGTCATGCTCGGCACCGAGCCGATCGTCGCTCACTTCTTCGTGTTCTATTACGGACTGCTGGCGGACATCACGCCACCGGTGGCGCTGGCGGCGTACGCCGCCGCTGGCATGGCGGGGGCGGACCCGTTCAAGACCGGCAACACCGCCTTCCGGCTGGGGATGGGTAAGGCACTGGTTCCTTTCGTGTTCGTCTTCTCACCGTCCCTGCTGCTGGTGACGAAGGATTTCACCTGGCCGAACTTCTTCCTCGCCTTTTTCGGCTGCGTGCTGGGCATCACCTGCCTGGGCGCCGCGCTATCGCGCTATCTTCTGGTGCGCACACGCCCATGGGAAAACGTGCTGCTCGTGTTCGCCGCCCTGCTTCTGGTGGCACCCGAACTCTATTCCTCGCTACTCGGCGTGGCGCTTTTGGTCCCGGTCCTGCTGCGCCAATGGAACGCACGCCACACTGAAGAGGCGCAACCAGTCTGATCAGCGCCGCTCCAATGCAATCCTTCCCGGAGTTTCGACGTCGCGCATATGCGGTGGGCGGACGGAAAGATGAGAGGGCGGACCATCGAGTCCGTGACATTCCGCTGCGGGTTCTCGGCGCCGAGCGAGCTTCAGCCTAGTCGCGAAGATGTCCGCTCGTGAGAAGAGGCGATGAGCCGTGGCGATGACCGGCATGGGGCGCAAATCAGACCCTCCTCCCGGTCGAATCCAACAGCGGTTTTTGGCCTTCTTAGAATTACGAGAATTACGGGAATTACGGTGACAGTGCACCTTTTACCCTGCCATGTGTCCGCCTATCCCCCCGCCAATCGCGGCAGCAGAAAAATCTCCGCCCCCTCCGGCAGCTTCTTCGACCACGTATCGCGATAGATCGTCCCGTCGATCGCAACGGCGATGCCCTTGTCGATCAAGGGCTCGAGGCCGGGATACTGTTCAGCCAGCTTCCTGAACAGCTCCCTTATGTCCTTGGCCTCGATCTCGACCTTGCTGTTGCCTCCGGCGGTCGCGGCGAGCGAGCCCCAGAGCGTTACTTCGACCATTCCCGTTCCGCCTCGATCGCGGCAAGGATGCGCGGCGGCGACATCGGGATGTGCGTCATGCGCACGCCCGCGGCGTTCGACACCGCATTGGCGATCGCCGCCAGCGGCGGCACGATCGACGTCTCGCCGACGCCGCGCACCCCGTAAGGGTGGTTGGGATTGGGGATCTCGAGGATCTGGGTGTCGATCATCGGCAGGTCCGAGCAGACCGGGATGCGGTAGTCGAGGAAGCCGGCGTTCTGCAGCCGCCCGTCCTTGCCGTAGATATACTCCTCGTTGAGCGCCCAGCCGATGCCTTGCGCGGCACCGCCCTGGTACTGTCCCTCGACATAGGTCGGGTGCACCGCCTTGCCGGCATCCTGCACGACCGTGTAGCGGACGACCCTGGCGGCGCCGGTATCGGGATCGACCTCGATATCGCAGATATGGGTGGCGAAGGAGACGCCGGCGCCATCGGCGACGAGCTCGCTGTGGCCGGCGATCGGTCCGCCGGTCTTGCCCGACTCGACCGCGATCTCCTTCAGCGACAGCTTGCCGAGATTGCCGTGCTTCTCGCCCTTGGCGATCGCGTGGCCCTTTTCCCAGACCACGTCGTCGACGGCAATGTCCCACATCTGCGCGGCGCGCTCGCGCAGGATCTTGATCGCGTTGCGAGCGGCCGAGATCGTTGCCATGGAAGAGGAGAAGGTGCCGCGGCTGCCGTCCGTCATGTCGTTGTAGCCGAGGCTGGACGTGTCGGCGACGATCGCCTTGACCTGAGAATAGTCGATGCCCAGTTCCTCCGCCGCCACCAGCGACAGCGACGCGCGGGAGCCACCGACGTCGACCGTGCCGACGGCAAGCGAGACCGAGCCGTCCATGCCGATGTTGAGGTCGGTGCAGGTCTGGCCGCCGAAGTTGAACCAGAAGCCGCAAGCCATGCCGCGGCCCTGGTTCTTGCCCAGCGGCGCCTTCATGTGCGGATGGCTCTTCACCGCCTCGAGCGTCGGGCCGATGCCGATCGGGCCGTAGACCGGACCGTAGGAGGACCGTGTGCCTTCCTGCGCGGCGTTCCTGATCCGGAAGTCGACCGGATCCATGCCGATCTTCTTGGCCAGCTCGTCGACAGCGCTTTCCACCGCGAACGCCGCCATCGGCGCCGAGGGCGCGCGATAGGCCGCGGTCTTCGGCCGGTTGACCAGCACTTCGTAGCCGACCGTCTTGACGTTATCGAGCTTGTAGCAGGCGAACGCGGTCATGGCGCCGATCTCGGCCCAGGAGCCGGCATACGGGCCGCAGCTGTAGCGCAGCGTCGCTTCGGCGGCGGTGATCGTGCCGTCCTTGCGGGCGCCGATCTTGACGTCGATCGAGGTGGCGCTGGTCGGGCCCGAGGCGCGGAACACCTCGTCGCGGGTCATCACCAGCTTCACCGGCCGTCCTGCCTTGCGCGACAGCGCCAGCGCCACCGGCTCGGCCCAGACATGGGTCTTGCCGCCAAAACCGCCGCCGATCTCCGAGGAGGTGACGCGCAGTTTCGAGGCTTCCATGCCAAGCAACTGGGCGCAGTGCTGGCGGTAGACGAAATGGCCCTGCGTGCACACCCAGAGGTCGGCGGTGCCGTCGGAGCTGAAATTCGCCACGCAGGCATGCGGCTCGATATAGCCCTGGTGCGTCTGCTCGGTCTTGAAGGAGCGCTCGACGATGAAGTCGGCCTGCCCGAAACCCTGATGGACATCGCCATGGCCAAACTGGCTGCGCTTGGTGACGTTGGAGGGTTTTACCGGCTTTTCCTCAAGGCCCTCGGTGAAGATGGCATCATTGATCAAGGGCGCCGTGTGCTTCGCCGCCTCGTCGACATCGGTGACGTGCGGCAAAAGCTCGTACTCGATCTCGATGAGCTTCAGCGCCTGCCTGGCGGTGCGGGCATCGATCGCCGCGACCGCGGCCACCGCGTGGCCGTCATAGAGCGCCTTCGTGCGCGCCATGCAATTGTCGAGGACGTCGTACATGGCGGCATCGCCATCGGTGAGGTCGGGCAGGTCGGCCGCGGTGATCACCGCCTTGACGCCGGCGAGCTTTTCCGCCTTCGAAATGTCGATCTTGACGATCCTGGCGTGGGCGTGCGGGCTTCTCAGAACACGCCCGACCAGCTGGCCGGCCATGTTGAAGTCGGCGCCGTAGCGCGCGCGGCCCGTCACCTTGTCGATGCCGTCGGGACGGATCGGACGCGTGCCGACGGAGGCGAATTTACGTCCGGAAAAACGTGGATCGAAATTCATCTCAGGCTCCCTTCATCACGATGGCCGCATCCTGGACGGCGCGCACGATCTTGTCGTAACCGGTGCAGCGGCAGAGGTTCCCGGCAAGGCCGAAGCGGATTTCCTCCTCGGTCGGGTCGGGGTTCTTGGCCAGGAGGTCCTTGGCCGCGATCAGGAAGCCCGGCGTGCAGATGCCGCATTGCAATGCGGCGTGCTCGAGGAATTTCTGCTGCAGCGGGTGCAGCGTATCGCCATGCGCCATGCCCTCGATGGTCTCGACGCGACGGCCTTCAGCCTCGGCGCCGAGCACCAGGCATGAGCACACCAACCGGTCGTCGAGGATGATCGAGCAGGCGCCGCAGTCGCCGGTGCCGCAGCCTTCCTTGGCGCCCGTCAGCCCCAGCCGATCGCGCAGGACGTCGAGCAGTGTCTCGTCGGGCTGGCAAAGATACTCGACAGCGTCGCCGTTGATTGTCGTTGAAACTGCAATTCCAGCCATCATTTGCCTCCTGCACGTGCATAGGCTGATGTGGCGGCCCGCTGGGCCAGCACACCCGCAACTTTTCGTCTGAATTCGATAGTGCCGCGCTTGTCGTCGATGGGACGACAGGCCCCCGCGCAGACCTTGGCGAGCCGCTCCAGCGTCGCCTCGTCCAGCCTGGAGCCGATGAGCACCTCCGCCGCCTCTTCGACCAGAAGCACCGTCGCCGCCACGGCGCCCAGCGCCACGCGGGCTGATTTGACGACACCGTGCTCGTCGAGCGTCAGGTTCACCCCGGCGCTGACCACCGCGATGTCCATCTCGGTGCGTGGAATGAAACGCAGATAGGCATCGCCAGACCGCGGCTCGCGCTTGTCGAGCAGGATCGCCTCGATGATCTCGCCTTTGGCCAGCGACGTCTTGCCCGGCGCGGTCGGCACGCTCTGCACGGGGATCGTGCGCCGGCCCGCCGGCCCGACGACCGATGCCCTGGCGCCGGCGGCAACCAGCGCCGGCACGCTGTCGGCAGCCGGCGAGGCGTTGCAGAGATTGCCCACGATGGTGCAGCGGCCCTGCACCTGCTTGGAGCCGATCAGCTTGGCCGCCTCGACGATACCAGGCCATGCCTTCTTGAGGGCGATGTTCTCCCCCAGGACGGCGCAAGGGACCGCGGCGCCGATGCTGAAGCCTTCAGCCGTTTCCCGGATCTCGCTCAAGCCATCGATCGCCTTGATGTCGACGATCAACTCTGGTTCGGCAAAGCCGCCCTTCATCCTGACCAGGAGGTCGCTGCCTCCGGCGAGGATGGCGGCCGTACCAGCCGACCCGGCCAACTGGCCAACGGCATCTTCTATCGAAAGCGGACGTATGTAGCGCATCGTCTCCCCTTGGTCATCGCGATTTCAGCGACCGTTATAAACAGTCTCCTCATAATGGCTATCCGGTTCGTCATCTGCGGCGATTGGGCCAGGCGCAGCAATATCCAGTCCAACAGGCCGAAAGTGAGGTTTGGATCATCAGCCGGTCACCGGCGCTGAATGCACCATCGCGCCGGTGTCGCCGAGGATTTCGCGGTCCGAACCTATTCGGGTTCGCCGAACCATCGCGACGCGGCCTGAGCCGCCTCAGCGCGGTCAGGGGCGCCATCGCTGGCCCAAGCGACGACGCCATCGGGGCGCACCAGCACCGCACTCAGGCCCAGCCGCTCCCTGGCGTCGGCTGCGACATAGGCGACCCGCCCGATCCAGCGGCTTGCAAGCGCCTGAAGGGGAAGGCTGACGTCGAAGTCCAGAAGCAGGCCTCGGCCATCCCTGAGGCGTTCGCCGAGCCTCGTCCCGTCGACCAGCTCGCAGTCGGGTGCGCTGCGGCCCACCAGTGGATGGCTGCCGCCGAGATCGTAGCGGAGAGAGACGCCCCAGACGCGCTCGGCGAAGTATGTCGCGCCGTCGCGCGTGTCGATGAGATCGCGGATGATGGCTTCGAGCGCGCGCGAACTGCGGCTCGGCCGCATGAGGGCGACCTGGGCGCGCGACCAGTCGAGGACCTGCGCGCCCACCGGATGCCGTTCGCTCCAATAGGTGTCGAGCAGGCCGGCCGGCGCATCGCCGCGGATCGTGGACGCCAGCTTCCAGCCAAGGTTCATGGCATCGCCAAGCCCGAGGTTGAGCCCCTGTCCGCCCAAGGGGGAATGGGTGTGCGCGGCGTCGCCGGCGAGCAGCACCCGTCCTTTGCGGTAAGCGGTCGCCTGGTAGGCGCGATCCGTCCAGGTGGTGGCAAGCCGGAGCGCGGTCACCGTGACGCCGGTGCCGGAAACATGCCGCAACACCGCTTGTATCTGCCCGGGCGTGACCGGCTGGGTTCGGTGGAACGCGCCGCCATCGAAATCGACCATCGCGATCACGCCTGGCGGTGCGTAAGTATACATGCCGGTCGGCGTGTAGTGGCGGCCTGGAGCCAGCTTGTCGGGATCGGCCATCTCGATTTCGACGGAATAGCCGGTGAATTCGGGATCGGTGCCGACGAATTCGAAGCCGCCAGCCTTGCGAACCGTGCTGCGGCCGCCATCGCAACCGACCAGCCAGCGTCCGCAAAAAGTCTCGCCGCCGGCGCGAGTGGTCACGTCCTCGTCAGACTGGTCGAGATCTTTGACGCCGACGCCGCGCCTGATCTCGACGCCCATCGCGCTTGCGCGGGCGGCCAGTACGGTTTCGAGGATTTCCATCTCGACCGCCATGCTGGTGCCGGCCGGACTTTGCAGGCGGTACGGCCACTTCGAGGCGTCGATGATGTCGTGGTAGAACTGGATACCGGCGAAATGGCCGGCTGGGCGGCGGGGCTGTCGCATCCAGTGCGCGGCAGCCAATTTGCCGGAGCCGTCGTTCGCGGGCGGCGCCGCGATGTCGTTCAGCAGCCCGCGACGGTGGAAAGCTTCAAGAGTGGGAGCCGAGAGGCCACGCATGCCGAAGGGAAGTCGCTTCAACGGGGAGCGCGGATCCTCGGCCTGCTCCAGCACCAGGACCCGGAGGTCCGCGAGGCGCAGCTCGCAGGCGAGAAACAAGCCGACGGGGCCGGCTCCGGCGATTATGACGTCATAGAAAGGGGAATGTCGCACGTTCATGAAATACTCCTTGGTCGATGTTCGACCGGAGCGTTCCTCAAGCTTGAGCACCACACGGACGAACGATTGAACGCCCGGTAAGCGTCCGATGTTCGTCGTGGGGATCTCGTGCGCGAAGCCAAAGACCAGAGCTTTCCCTGGCGAAGGATTTCGCCTGCGAAAGGACTTGGGCTTACCAAACCAAGTCTGCCTTTTCCGACAGGGGTTATATATCGGTGGGGTAATGATTATGCAACGGGCAGGGGCTGCGGCCGGGGCAGGGGTCGCTACCCCGCGGCCAGCCCTTCTAAAGATCCGCCTCGGCGAAGATGCGCGAGGCCCAGTCGAGGAAGACGCGAAGGCGCGGCGAGAGCTGACGGTTCTGCGGGTAGAGCGCCGACAGCGGCGTCGGCGATGGCGGGTAGTCGGCCAGCACCTCGACCAGCGTCCCATCGGCAAGATCCTTCTCGAAGCGATAGCGCGGCGCCTGGATGAGGCCGAGGCCAAGCCGCGCCATGTCGGCGGCGGTATCGGAATTGTTGGCGGCGACGCGGCCGGGCAGCCGCACCTCACGGATATTGCCGGCGACAGTGAATTCGAACGGAAGGGTCTCTCCGGTGCGCGACGAGACAAAGCCCACCGCCTGGTAACCATCGAGCGCATCGGGGGAGGCGGGCGTGCCGTGGCGCTCGAGATAGGCAGGGCTGGCGCAGGTGATCTCGTGGATCATCGCGAGCCGCCGCATGATCATGCCGCTGTCGGGCGGCTCGCCGACGCGGATCACGCAGTCCACGCCTTCACGCACGAGATCGACCAGCCGGTCGCTCTGGCCGATCTGCAGGTCGATGCGGGGATAGCGGTCGAGAAACTCCGGCAGGCGCGGCAACAGGAATGTGCGGGTGAGCAGCGTGCTGGCGTCGATGCGCAGCAGGCCGAAAGGCTCGGCGTTGCGGAAGGCGGCCTCGGCATCCTCGATCTCGGCCAGGATCGACAGGCAGCGCCGATAGTAGGCTTCACCATCCTGGGTGGCGTTCACCTGCCGCGTCGTTCGTTCCAGCAGCCGCGCGCCGAGATGCTCCTCCAGCCGCCGGATGGCTTCCGTCGCGGTTGAGCGCGGCAGGCCGAGATCGGCCGCGGCAGCGGTGAAGCTGCGCCGCTCCAGAACGCGAACAAAGAGCCGCATCGTGTCCAGCCGATCCATGCTCTTTGTTCGCAGTTCCCGAATAGTGATGTCAATGGGTGGATGATTATCCGGAATTCGGCTTGGCCTATATCCGTGTCACCAACAACGCGGAGAGACTTCGATGACAAATCAAACCAGAACCGCGATCGTGACCGGCGCCTCCAAAGGCATCGGCGCCGCCATCGCACAGCGGCTCGCCCGTGACGGCGTCGCCGTTGTCGTCAACTATGCACGGGGCCGCGCGGAGGCCGAAGAACTGGTCCGCGCGATCGAGACCGGCGGCGGCAGGGCGATCGCCGTGCAGGCCGATATCGCCGATCCGAACGGCATCGCCGTGCTGTTCGACGCCGGCGAGAAGGCGTTCGGCGGCATCGACATCCTCGTCAACAATGCCGGCATCATGAAGATTTCGCCGATCGCGCAGACCGACGATGCTTCGTTCGACACCCAGATCGCGATCAATCTCGGCGGCGTGTTTCGCGGCATGCGGGAAGGTGCGCGCCGGCTTCGCGACGGCGGCCGCATGGTCAATTTTTCCAGCAGCGTCGTCGGTCTCTACCAGTCGGGCTACGGCGTTTACGCCGCCACAAAGGCGGGTGTCGAGGCGATGACCCACATCCTGGCCAAGGAGCTTGGCGCGCGCCGTGTCACCGTCAACGCGGTGGCGCCCGGACCGATCGAGACCGCGCTGTTCACGGACGGCAAGAGCGAGGCGCAGATCGAGGCCATCGGCAAGATGATCCCGCTCGGCCGGCTCGGCCAGCCCGACGACATTGCCGGGCTGGTCTCGTTCCTGGCCGGTCCGGACAGCTTCTGGGTCAACGGGCAAATCATCCGCGCCAATGGCGGCGTGGTCTGAGGCGGCAACCAGGCCGGCTTGGCTCTCCTGACTGCCTGACTTCCACACTCGAAAAGCTAAGGAAACATCATGCCATTCGCCAACATCAAGCTACCGCAAGCGGCCCTCTCCAAAGCGCAGAAGGAAGACCTCATCCATCGGACGACCGCGATGTTCGTCGACTTTTTCGGTGAGGGCGTACGCCCCTACACGATGGTGCTGGTCGAGGAGGTCGCCGACGGAGGCTATGGCCGGGCCGACGAAGTGTTCGTCGTGCCGGAAGTTTTTCGCGCGAAGGAGTAGTGCAGGGCTAGATCTCGAAGAGGTGCCTTTCACAAATTGAACCCTTGCCGCATCAGCCATCCTTCGTCGCACCGACCCAGTCGGCGGCCACTTCGGCAAACAGCCAGTCGCGGAACGCCTTGATCTTTTTCTGGCGCAGCGCGCCGTCACGGTAGACGACGTAGTAGCGCGAGGCGGATTTCAGCGCGAGATCGAAGGGACGAACCAGCCGCCCCGCAGCGAGGTCGGCCGAGACCAGCGCGCTTCGGCCGAGCAACACGCCTTCGCCATGCACCGCGGCTTCGACGGCGAAGGTGGCGGAATCGAAGCGCACGCCGCGCTTGGGATCGATGCCGTCCACGCCGGCCTGTTGCAGCCATGTTGCCCAGTCGATGCGAAAGGCGTCGTGGATCAGCTTGTGATGCCGGAGATCCCCGGGCTGGCGCAGCGGATGTTCGCCTTGCAGCAGTTCCGGGCTGCAGACCGGGAAGACCTCTTCATCAGCGAGAAACTCCGCCGTCACCCCGGTATAGCCGCCCTTGCCGTAGCGGATGGCGATGTCGATGCCGTCGCTGACGAAATCGGAAAGCACGCCCGAGGTCGACAGCCGCACGTCGATGTCGGCGTTTGCGCGGTGGAAGCGATGCAGCCTCGGCACCAGCCAGCGGCCGGCAAAACCGTCCGATGTGCTGACATTCAGGATGCCTGCCGTGCGGTCGGGCGTGGCGGCGATGGTGGCGGCGGCGATCTGGTCCAGCGCCGTCCTGACTTCCGATGCGTAGGCCGCGCCGACCGACGTCAGGCGCACGGACCTCGTTCCCCGATCGAAAAGTTGGATGCCCAGTCTGTCCTCGATGTTGCGGATGGCGCGGCTGACCGCGCCATGGGTGACGTTGAGCTCACCCGCCGCCTTGGAAAAACTCAGATGCCTGGCGGCGGCCTCGAAGGCGGGCAAGGCAGTGAGGGGCGGCAGTCTGCGCGGCATGGTCCACCTGTGAGTGTTGCTCACAAATCCTGCACAAAGAGTCGTTTGTCGTCCAGCCCGGAAATGTCCAATCTATAGGGGTAGCAGCGGATATTGATCGGCTTTCCCATCTCGCCGCTGCGCTGAACGACCAGAAACAGTGTGAGCAATCGTCATGCTTGTCCCCTTGCGGACGGCGTCGGCACGCTTGCGCCTACTGAACCACAGGAGACGAACCATGAAACCGATTCTCGAATCCATCAGCGCCGCGACGAGCGGTCTTGCACTCAGAGCCTCTGCAGTCGTCGAGCGCCGCCGCATGCTGCGCCAAGTTTCACGCTTCTCGAACCATCGCTTGCACGACATCGGATTCGAGCGCGACTGGGACGGCTCCATCCTGCGCAATGGGAGGTCGATATGACCAGCACCCTGATCATCGGCGCGACGGGGCTGCTGGGCAGCGAGATGGCGAAGGCCAGCGCCCGCAATGGCGATCGCCTGCACGTTCTGGTTCGTCCGGCAACAGCCGGCGATGAAGAGCGGCTGCATTCGCTGAAGGAACTCGGCGCCAAAATCCACGTCGGCGATCTCGACGACTATGACAGCCTTGTCCGCGCCGCCAGTGCGGTGGACCGCGTCATCAGCTCGGTGCATGTGCATTCGGCCAGCGAGATGACGCTGGTGCGGGCGCTGAGCGATGCCGGCGTTTCCCGCTATGTGCCTTCCGCCGGCTTCGGCCTCGACTTCGCCGCCGCCGCACCGGGCTCGATCCCGCCACTCGACCTCAAGCGAGCAGTGTTCGACGCGATCAAGGAGGCCGATCTGCCCTATACGGTGATCTACACCAATGGCTTCTTTTCGACATGGGTGGCGACGCTGGGCGATCTGATGCGCTTCGGCTCGTCGCCCTTGCCGCCCGAAGAGGTGACACTTTATGGCGACGGCAATGTGCCGGCGACGTTCGTCAGCGAGAAGGACATCGCCGCCGTGACCTTGCGCGCGCTGAACGACCCCAATGCCATCCGCAGCGAGATCCGCATCGCCCGAAACAAGATCACCCAGAACGAAATGATCGATCTGTGGCGCGGGGTGAGCGGCCGCTCGCCGCGCATCGTGCCTCAGAGTGCGGCGGAGCTTGAGGCGATGATCGCGTCAGCCCCCTGGCTCGGACTGCTGCGGGCATTCTGGATACGCGGCGAGACCGCGCTCGAGACGGCCACGCCGGAAGCCGGAGTGCTGTATCCGGAGCTGGCTTTCGAGACCATCGAGAGCGCCTTTGTTGCGATGGCGGACGCCGCTGGGCGATAGGAGCAGGAGCGCGGCGCTGAAGCTGACGTCGTCGGCGCGGCCGATGAATCCGGCTCGCGGCGTGAGCCGCCCGAGAAGGGCTGGTCTCACCCGTGCGGGCCTGTATCATGGTCATGTGAATTCCTGGGAGGAGGCTTGTGCATGCGGCTGAATCGGAATCTCTGTCAGTGGAGGGTTTGGGTCTTCATCGCCGCAATGGCGCTTTGGCCGCACGCGGCGCCGGCCGATAGCCTCACGCCCGAGCGCATCACTGCTGCCCTGTCGAAGCTCGAAGCGCTTGCCGAAGCCGCCGTCGCGGACGGTGCCGTACCCGGGCTCGCCATCGGCGTCGTGCGCGATGACGAGGTGATCTTCCTCAAGGGTTTTGGGCATCGCGAGGCCGGCAAGCCTGAGACCGTCGACGCCGACACGGTGTTCCAGATCGCCTCCCTTTCCAAGCCGGTTTCCGCCACCGTCGTAGCGGCGTTGGTTAGCGACAGGATCGTGTCCTGGGATTCGAAGATCGCCGATCTCGATCCGGCCTTCAGGTTGGCCGATCCTTATCCGGCAAGCCAGCTCACCGTCCGTGACCTGTTTTCGCATCGCAGCGGGCTTCCAGGCACCGCCGGAGACGACCTCGAGGACATTGGCTACGACCGCGTCGAGATCCTGCATCGCCTGCGGTTCGTGCCGCCATCGTCGAGCTTTCGGGCCGGGTATTCTTACAGCAATTTCGGATTGACAGAGGGTGCCGTGGCAGCCGCGACACCGACGGGAAAGCCCTGGGAGCAGGTCGCCGAGGAGAAGCTCTACCGTCCGCTGGGCATGGCCTCCACGAGTTCCCGCCATTCGGACTTCGTCAAGCGAACCAACCGCGCCGCGCTTCACGTCAAGGTCGATGGCGCCTGGGCAGCGAGGATAGAGCGCGATCCGGATGCGCAGGCGCCCGCCGGCGGCGTCAGCTCTACGGCACGTGACCTCTCGCAATGGGTGCGCCTCATCCTCCACAACGGCGTTTATGCCGGCAAGACACTGATTGCCGCCGATGCGCTAAGCCAGACGCATGTTCCGCTGATAGCGCGCGGCAACAATCCCGTCTCCGGCGGCGCATCGTTCTACGGCCTCGGCTGGAATGTCGAATTCGGCCGACACGGCCTGAGCTGGGGCCACGCCGGCGCTTTCAGCGTCGGCGCGCGTACCCTGGTGACAGTCTTCCCAAAGGAGAAGTTGGGCATAGTCATCGTCGCCAACGCCTTTCCGACTGGCCTGCCGGAGGGATTGTCCGACAGCTTCGCCGATCTCGTCTTCGACGGTAAGGTCGAGAAGGACTGGGTCAAGGCGTGGAATGATATCTATGCGGGCCTGTTCGGTCCGGCGGTCGCGGCGGCCAAGGCCGCCTATGCCGCGCCGCCGTCTCCGTCACGGCGAGCCGGGCCGGGCAGTGTCTATGCTGGCCGGTACGCCAACGACTTCATCGGCGACGCGATTGTGTCGAAAGCGGGAGACGACCTTGTACTCAAGGTAGGCCCGGCCGCCGGCCGGTCCTATTCATTGAGGCATTTCGACGGTGATCTTTTCCTGACCTTCCCCGACGCGGAGACGCCGGACAGCCCCTCGGGTGTAAGTTTCGTGGTCGGCGCTGACGGCAAGGCGTCGGCCATGACTGTAGGTTTTCTCGACGACAATCATCTCGGCACGCTGCAACGTGTGGGGGACTGACTTCCAAATCGACCGGTCCCGCCGGGAGTCAGGATGCCGGGCCGTATCGGAGCAGTTTGAAGCAATCGCCGTTGCCCGATTTCGTCTGTGCCAGCGAGGGCTTCGATCTGTCGATCCATTCCTGATGTGACCTCGCGTCGGCTTCGATCGCCTCGACCGGTGCAAGACTGACAAAGCTGCGTCCGTGGCTGAGAAGCCAGCACGCACGGCCGAGAAATCGCCTGCTGCGCTGGCGCAAGAGGTCGGCATCGTAGAAGATGTCGAGCACCTCGTGCTTGATCTTGCGCTCGGTTTCAGGATTGGCGATCGCAACCTCGATCGGCTCGCCGCCGATCGCATCCTGCAGGTCCTTGTAGTCGAGGGTGAGTTGGGTGATGGCATATTTGATCTCGCTCTCGTCGCGCACGATGTCGAACCATAGCGTCGGATCGAGCTGGTTGACGACGAACGACGACTCGAAATCGCGCGACAGGTTGAGGATGTCGAAGTCCCGGATGTCGACGTCGCGCTCAACCAGCAGGATTTCGCGGATCTGCTTGCCAAGCTCCGCTCCCTGCGCGCCGATGGCGGCGTTGGTTCCACCAAGTTCGGGACTAACGTAGGCCCCGCCGTCATCCAGCAGCGCGTCGAATTCGCCAAGTGACTCGACGAGGGGAGCGCCGCGAGCGATGCGCGCCGCCAGCTTGGCCAGAACCTGCTGGAGATCCGTTTCGCGTCTGCGCTGGTCTTGGTAATTCTGCTGGAAAAAGAAGATGAACAGCGACACGCCGATGCCGATCAGGATCACGCCCAACTGCGAGAAGATGTTACGGTAGTATTCCAGCAGCTTTTCGCGATGACGCACGTCGTCGCGCACACTGTGGGCGACGCGCAGATTGACGATCAGCGACAGGATGAGCAGCCCAGTACCGACGAGGATGAGGCCGCCGATGAGCAGGTAACCATGGCCTGTGCTGAAATCCATTCGTTTTCCCTGAAGCCCAGACTGCGCAGAATAGTGCCATTTTGGCTAAATACCTACGGATTTGCAGGCGGTGGATTTGATGGCGGCGACCACCCCAGAAGGTTGACCCGCCTGGCCATCCGGCCGATAGCTCCGCCAGAAACTGCCCCGAGAACCCTGATGACTTCAGACACGAACCTCCACGATGCACGCTCCGCCGATCCAGACACCGCCTGGCAGGCGGACGTCCGCGCCGGGGTGCGCCACGTCCGCGACCTTGACCGCCTCCCGCTGTCGTCAGCCGAGCGCGCAGCCGCCCAGGCCGCGGCGGCGAACCACAAGGTGCGCGCGCCCAAAGCCTATCTCGACCTGATCGACTGGAACGACCCGGCTGATCCGATCCGGGCGCAGGTCATCCCGTCTTCGCAAGAACTTGAGGAAGCGGAAGGCGAACTCGACGATCCGATCGCCGACCATGACTTCAGCCCGGTGCCGCGCTTGACGCATCGCCATGCCGACCGGGTGCTGTTGTTCCCGACCTATCAATGCGCGGTCTATTGCCGGTTCTGCTTCCGCAAGGAATCTCTGACCTCGATCGGCAGGGGCTATACGCGCGAGGCGCTGGAGCCGGCGCTGGCCTATATCGCCAAGCATCCCGAAATCCGCGAGGTGATCCTGACCGGCGGCGATCCGCTGTCGCTGCCCGACAAGGCGCTGGCCGAAATCCGCGCGCGCATCGAAGCGATCGCGCATGTGCGGCTGCTGCGCCTCCACACGCGCGTCCCGGTGGCGCTGCCGTCGCGCATCACGCCGGGGCTGGTTGCGGCCCTGCAGGGCCGGCTGATGGTCACCATCGTCACCCATTTCAACCACGCGCGGGAAATCACTCAGGCCACGGAAACCGCCTGCCGCACGCTGCGGCAAGCCGGCTTCGTGCTGCTCAACCAGAGCGTTCTGCTCAAAGGCGTCAACGACAGCGTCGAGGCGCTGGAGGAGCTCTGCCGCGAGCTGATGTATCGCCTCGGCGTCAAACCCTATTACCTGCACCATGGCGACCTCGCGCGCGGCATGGCGCACCGGCGCACGACGATTGCGCAGGGGCAGGCGCTGACCGAAGCGCTGCGCGCGCGACTGTCGGGCATCTGCAACCCCGTCTATGTGCTCGACCTGCCGGAAGGCGGCGGCAAGGTGCCGATCGGACCTTGCCATGTCGAGGGACGGGAGGGCGAGAACTGGCGGCTGCGCGGGCTGGATGGCGAGGTGAGGGCGTATACGGAGATCGTTGGCGAATAGGACTGCGCGCTAACCCCTGTCTTTCTCGACAAACGCCAGCACCACCACGTGCGGGGCAACGCAGTAGGCGAGCCTGGCCTTGCGGCCTGTCTTCGTCGTCGCGCGGCCTGCGTTCAGGTCGACGGTGATGTCCTCATAGCCCAGCACCTCGCGATCGAGCGGATAGACGGCCTTGTAGACGGCTTCCTTGGCGGCAAAGAGGATGCGGCCGGCAAGATGCCGGTCGGCTGCGTCGGTGCGGTCCGCGGGTGTTGTCACGAGCGCCAAAATGTCACCCGGGAGAGGCTGCGCGGGCTCGACGTCGATGCCGAGCGAGGCGATATCGCCAACCGGTGCAACCGCCGCTACCGCCATGTCGTCGTCGTGCGCGAGCGAACCCATTATTCCCTCGGGCCAGACAGGCGCGCCGGACGGCGTGCGCAGGATGGCGGCGTCGCCGACGCCAAGCTCCGCCAGCAGTCCGTGCGCGATCCACCGGGCCGCGCCGCTGGCGCGCCGCATGCCAGGCTGGCGCGCGGCGATGGAATGCGCTTCCCCAGGCAGCAGATGGGCTTCATCGCCTTCGCGGATCAGGCGGCATCCGATCCGGACACCGCTCGGCGCGATCGCGGCCATAGCCTCCAACAGGGTCGTTTCCGCCGATGAATTCGCAGCGGGCGGCGTCAACGATCGACCATCGGCAGGACGGCGATCATTTCTCCGTCCTCGTCGATGCCTTGTTCCACGAAGCCGGCGCCGCGATAGAGGTGGCGCGCGGCCTCGTTCTCGGGCTCGTAGCAGATCGAAACCTCCCTGATATGGCCGAGATTACCGATCTCGTCGAGCAAGGCGCGCAATGCGGCCTTGCCATAGCCTTTGCCCTGGTGGGCGCGGTCGATCATGAAGCGGTAGACCAGCGCCTCGTTGTCCGACGCATCGTACATCAGGAAACCGACGACACGGGTCCCGGCCATGATGGCGCGCGGCCGCGCGTCTTCGTCGGTTTCGGCTTCTTCGAGGGACTCCGAATTGCCGGCGACGAAATCCCTCTGCTCCGGAGCCAGTTCCAGGGCCGCGACCAGGGCGCGGTTGGCCCTGGTCACGGCAACGAGACGGATGTCCTCGGTGTTCAAGCCGATGCCTTGGCCGAGGACTCGGTGATCGGCTCGACGAAGCGATGCAGCTTGGCCGGGTTGCCGCGCCAGATCGAGTTGGGCTCCAGCTCTTCGCCCTTCATGACGAAGGAGTCGACATCGACCACCGAGCCTTCGCCCATGACAACACCGTAGTGGACAAAGGCGGAGGGTCCGAGCGTGCAGCCCTTGCCGATGCGGATGAAGTCGGACTTGAAGGCGCCTTCCTCCAGCGAATGGGCCTGGATGACGCAGCCCTCGTTGAGGGTGGCGTCGTCGCCGATCTCCACCAGCGAGCGTTCGGTCAGATTGCTGCCGCCGTCATAGACACGGCTGCCGATCCTGACGCCCAGCATGCGCAGGATCATCGGCCGGAACGGCGTGCCGGCGAACAGCCGCACGATCGGCGAATCCGCCAGCTTCCAGTGGCGTTCATGGCGCCAGAACGCGACGTCGTAGATCGTCGTCATCTGCGGCTTCAGCCTGCCGAAACCGAGGCTTGCCCGTTCCACGAAGATGTAGAACGGAATGGTGATCGCCGAGGTCAGCAGCACGGCGACGAACAGTGCGACTTCAGCCCATTCGGTGTAGTAGTTCAGCGCCCGGTCCCAGATAGCCAGCGTGGCGAACAGCATGACCCATTGCGTCGCCACGAACAGCAGGATCGTCACCAGATTGTGGCGGTTCTTCAATGGGATGCGCCGGCGCCGGTCGTCCTCGTCGATGCCGGCGATGAGTTCCTTGTCGCGGTTCACCATGCGCGGGATTTCAAAGGCAGGCGAACCCAGAAGCCCGACATTCTCGCGCAGCGGCCCGTCGATGGGGATCATCACCTTGGTGCCGAGCAGGACGTTGTCGCCGGTGCGGCCGTCCGGCGGATAGTAGATGTTGTTGCCGAGATAGTTGCGCTCGCCGATCCTCGTCGGCTCGAGCCTGAAGGCGGCGGCGGATTTGTGCATGTTGATCATGAACAGCCCGTCCGACACCATGGTCTCGGTGCCGATCTCGCACAGAAGCGGGTTTTCGTGCTGCTGGTTGGAGCCGAAATTGGAGCCGGTCTGCACCACCTTGTTGAGGTTCCAGCCGATCGCTCGCATGTAGTGCACGATGGCAGAGCTGTCGCCGGCCAGCAGCCCGAGCACGCGGGAATTGCTGGAGAATTCAGCGACGGTCTGCAGCCAGTAGCGGAAGCCGTACAGTGTGTAGGTGCGGCCTGGCTTCAACAGCAGGCTGACCAGGCGCGGCACCAGCGTCGCCGCCAGGAAGGATGCGGCCATGTAGCCGAACAGCGTCACCGTGGTGCCGATCGCGACGACGCCGATGGTTTCCTGGTAGTCGTCGCCGACATTTTCCCAATAGCTGTGGAACAGGAGCGGCAAGGGGGTGACGATGGCAAACAGGCCGATCAGCTGAACCGCTTCGAACAGGAAGCGCCGGATGTTGGACGGATCGACATTGCGCACCTTGCAATAGTCGGCCGTGGTCGGCACGGCCGGCGAGCCATGCCAGCGTTCGCCGTCGGGGATGCTTTGGCCGCGGTGCAGCGAGGACGAATGGCCGAGCTGGGCGCCGTCGCCGATCCTGGTGTCGATGTCGAGCGTCGAGCCGACGCCGACAAAGGCATCGCGGCCGATGGTCAGCGGCCCGGTGTGGATATAGCCGGACTGTGCCCGGAAGCCGAGGATCATCGATTCCTTGCGCAGGATGGTGTTGGCGCCGATCGAGATGAGATCCGTGCAGACGGGCACGGATTTCGATTCGATGACGGCGTTCTTGCCGAGCCTGGTGCCGAGAAGCTGCAGGTAGATGCTGTAGAGCGGGCTGCCGCGGAACAGCACGACGGGCGCGGTGCGGATCAACGTCTTGACCACCCAGAAGCGGAAGTAACGCACGCCCCAGATGGGAAACGCCTCCGCCTTCCAGCGGCCGACCAGCACCCATTTGGCGAGGACGGCAAAACCCGACATGCCGAAGAACACGGCGGCCGAAAGCGCCACGCACCTGATGTAGAGCTGCAGCGGATCGTCGAGCGCGTCGTACATCCAGTTGAGACCACCATTGATCGCCCACAGGGCGCCATAGCTGTAGAGCCCGTAGAACATCAGCTGTGCGGCGCCGCAGGTCCAATAGGCAAGATTGGAGGCCCGCCGCGTGAGGACGGGCTCGTTGGTGGCCGTTGTCATCTCGTCCGCTACGCCCAGATGCAGCGCCAGCCGCGCCACGGTCGGGTGGAGGTAGATGTCGCGCATCGACGCCGTCGCCCATTCCTTCCTGGTGCGCACACGGGCGCAGAAATGCGCCATCAGCAGCGAGTTGGCGCCGAGATCGTCGAAGAAATTGTCCTCGACGGACACTTCGTCGAATTTCAGCACCGCGGCCAGCGCGTCGGCCAGGAAACGCTCGTCGTCATTGGCGGGCGCGACCATGGCGCGATCGCCCGAAAGCCGTACGCTTGTCGGCTTCGGCAGCTGGCGCAAATCCACCTTGTTGGAAACGGTCATCGGGATCGCCGGCAGTTCCTCCAGATAGGAGGGCACCATGTAGTCCGGCAGCCGCCGCTTCATCGTCCTGGCGAGGTCCGCGCGCGAGATCGCCGTCTGGCCGGCCTTGGCTGCGAAATAGGCGACGAGTTCGACGCGGCCGGGCTCGATCTCCCAGGTAGTGACGGCGGCTTGCGCGATCTCGGGCTGGTCGAGCAGCACCGCCTCGATCTCGCCGAGCTCGATACGGTAGCCGCGGATCTTCACCTGGGTGTCGATGCGGCCGTTATACTCGATCTCGCTTTGGTCGTTGATGCGGCCAAGGTCGCCGGTGCGGTAGATGCGCTTGGACGGGTTGTTCGGCAGGCCGACGAAATCGGCGATGAATTTCTGTTCGGTCAGGTCGGGCCGGTTGAGATAGCCGACCGCGAGCCCGATGCCGGCAATGCCGATCTCGCCCAGTTCGCCGGGTTCGGCGAGCTGCGGCAGCGAAGCGTCGAGGATGACGATCGAGTAGGTCGGCAGCGGTGCGCCGATGGTGACGGGACTGTCCGGCGTCAGCGCGCCCATGGTGGCGGTGACGGTCGCCTCGGTCGGGCCATAGGTGTTCAGGATCTGCCGCCCCGGCTTCGACCAGCGCACCACCAGATTGTGCGGACAGGCCTCGCCGCCCACCAGCAGCGTGCGCAGGCTGGGCACATCCGATGTCATCGACGACAGCAGCGTCGGGCTGCAGGCGATGCAGGTGATGTCATGGAGCCGCAGGAAATCGGCGAGTTCCTCGCCCACCAGCGGCATCTGGCCAGGAGCGGGCACCACCGTCGCGCCGGCGACGAACGGCACCCAGATTTCTTCGGAGGAAAAGTCGAAGGCGATCGTCATGCCCTGGTAGACGCGGTCGCCCGGCCGGTAGCCGTAGGAGGCGGCGGCGACGCGGATGAAATTGACGAAACTCTGGTGCTTGATGACGACGCCCTTGGGCTTGCCGGTGGTGCCCGAAGTATAGAGGATGTAGCAGGTGTCGTCCGCTGAAGCGGCCTTCGCATGCGGCTGCAGCGGCGCGTCGGACTGTTTGGTGATTTCGGCAGCAGTGCTGTCGATCAGCAGATGCGGAACCGGCAGTTGGCCGGCGCGCGACGCATAGGCGGCGATGGTGACGATCAGGCTGACGCCGGCGTCTTCGATGATGAGCGCCATCCGCTCCTCGGGGAATGCGGTCGCCAGCGGCACGAAGGCAGCGCCCGCCTTCATAACGGCGAGCAGCGCGACATAGGTCTCCGCCGAGCGGTCGAGGATGAGCCCGATGCGGTCGCCCGGCTTCACGCCGCGCTTGACCAGCAGGCGGGCGAACTGGTTGGCCCGGCTGTCCAGTTCACGATAGGTCCAGACACGCCCGTCGGAGATCACCGCCGGCAGCGCTGCGAACATTTCGGCGAGCTGTTCGAAGACCGTGTCGAGCCGCTCGCCGGGCAGGCCATGGCGGGCAAAGTCCGCGCCCGTCAGGATTTGCCCGCGCCTGGCTGTCGCGGGAGCCGTTCTTACCAGCGCAGCGACACCTGCCGGGCCGCTTTCCAGCCCCGATCGTTCCGCGTCCAGTTCGGCGACATCGACACCGTGATCCATTTCCATACTTTCCCGTCCAGGCCGGGCATTGCCCGGCACGGCCATTTTTCCAGTTGTTGTGGGATGCTTATGCCATCCGATCTTTTCGGCAGTTTTTCCGAACTGTTGAATATTGTTTCTGAACTGTGTCTGGGCGGGGTTTGAGCCTCCCTTGGCGGCTGCGCCCGGCGGCAACGCCGGCGCGCGCGCCAGCGTTTTTCTGGAACCAGCCTTGAGGCCCCGCATTCTATGAGCAGGGACTGAAGGAGCGTGTCGTGAAAGCGGTTTTGGGACTGGTCTGCGGCTTCGTGCTGACCCTTGCGGTCTTCGGCAGCGGACTGGGCTTCGCCGCCTGGCTGCTTGCCGCAAAGCCGCCGCGCCAGGCAACGGCCACCGTCAGCGTGGCGGAGCTGTGGACCAAGAAGGCGCGGCCGGTGAACAAAGCCGGGCAGGGCCTCGAGCGCCTGCCGGCCGCCCAGCCGGCGCCGCCCGACATCCCCGCCAAACCGCAGGAAACACCGCCCGACCCGACGGTCACCGGCGCCATCGCGCCCAAGGCAACCGACCTGCCGCGTCCGCATCTCGCCTGGTGCGCCAGCCGCTATCGCTCCTACCATCCGGACGACAACAGCTATCTTTCCTACAGCGGGCAGCTGCGCCCCTGCATCTCGCCCTATCTCGAAGCCGCCGGTCAGGCCGGCCAGCCGGCCGCCGATGGCGGGGAAAACGGCGCTGGCCTTGGCGTCTACCTTGCCGACGATGACGGCGAAGCGCTTTCGGCCGACCATGTCGATTCCTGCTTCAGCCGTTACCGCTCCTACCGCCCGGAAGACAACTCCTACCAGCCCTATTCCGGCGGCCCGAGACGGCAATGCCAGTAGAGCCCGCGCGCCGCCCGGCATGGCGATCCGATCGCGCGGATTTTCCGGAGCGTCCGCGTTGGCGCGACGTTCAACCCTGACCCAAGGAGGACTGACCATGAGCGACGACCGGGACGACAGAATTCGTGAGCGCGCCTACCAGATCTGGGAACGGGAAGGCCGCACGCAAGGCGACCCCGAGCGGCACTGGCACCAGGCCGAGGCCGAGATCGACCGCGAGTCGGCGCTGCCGCCGACGGCGGACGACGCGCTGCCTGAAACCGGTGAGATCGCCAGCTCCGACGTGCTGGAGGTCGAGGCGCTGGCGGTGCGCACCGGCATCTCCGGCGACGAGGCACAGGAACTGCTCGACCGCCTGGGCAACGACCGCGCCGCGGTCGAGCAAGCCGCGCGCAGCCTGAAGGCCAAAGGGCGGCGAAACCCCGATGAGGGACTGGCGAAATGATCGGAGGGCGAAAAATGCCGGCTAGGCTGCGACGGCTGATCGGCACGAAAAGCCCGCGCCTCTGGCGGAGGACGCGGGCCGATCGGAGGGCCGATCTTCGGCAGGCGATGGAGGGCACCACCTGCCGCATCCACTAACAATTAGCTTTGGCTAATGTTCCGTCAAGTTGGATCTGAATTTACTGCGTTGGAATGTCGGCTGCCACCGCAATTGCGCCGCTAACTTCGTGGCCGGGATGCATGTGTCCGGACAGGGAGCTTGTCGATGGGATAGGAATTTTTTCTTGACGGGTGAGGGCAGCTATGCTACGTTTTTGCGTATGGTGCTGATTTGCGCCAGTGACCCGCCACCCAGGCGGGTTTTTGCGTTTTGGCCGGCGCTCGCCGAATTTCGACGTTGCCAGAAAGCGCCGACGCCAAAGCTGTCAATCTCCCCACTTGTGGGGGAGATGGCCGGCAGGCCAGAGGGGGGCGCCGCAGAGTGCCGCCTTCGAACGGGTGGATCATTTGGATTGGAACGGCGTTGATCCCTGACACAACCGGGGAATGAGCATGGCGACAAGGCGCAGGCGCTGGTCGGCAGGCCGGGCCGCCCGGCAAGCGGAAACCTTGATCAGGGCCAATCCTAGCCAGGGAGAGCGAGATGATCCGAAAACTCAAGGACGGCAAATACCGGCTGTATTCGCGCAAGAAGGACGACAAGACCGGCAAGCGGCGCAACCTCGGAACGTTCGATACGCGCGAGGCGGCGGAGAAGCACGAGAAGGAGGTGCAGTATTTCAAGCGGCATTGAGAGGGGGCCTCTGGCTGTCGCGATGGTGACTCACCAAACGCCAATGCGGCCGGCGCTGAATACAGCCGTCACCCGCAAGATGTCTACGCCACGCGTGGTTGAGCTGGCCTGACTACGGTAGCGAGCACGATGCCGGCGACGATGAAGGCCGCACCGACCAGATCGTAATCGTGCAAGCCCTCGCCGAGCAGCAGATAGGCGAGGATGGCGACGAACACCGTCTGCAGGTAGAGCAGCATGCTTGCCCGGCTAGCACCCAGCGTTTGCACGCTTTTGTTGTAGAGGTAGTACATCAAGGCGCCGCCGGGACCTGCCAGATAGGCGAGCGCGAGAAGGCTGTGGACGTTCATGGCGGAGCGTTCGTCGTTGAACAATTCCCACAGATGGAAAGGCAAGGCGACCAGCGCACCGGCGCCGAGCAGCAGCACGACCATCGGCAGGAGTTCGATGCCGAATTTGGCCCGGCGCAAAAGCACGGTGTAGAGGCCCCAACAGAACGCGCTGCCGACGATCCACAGCTCGCCGGCGTTGACCTTGAGTTGCAGCAGCGCCGTCAGGTTGCCGTGGGCAACGATGAAAATCATCCCGGCAAGCGCAACCAGCGCGCCAAGCGACTTCCACAGGCCGAGCGGCTCGCCAAGCACGAAACGGGCAAGCACCATCGTCATGACAGGCGACAGCGCCATGATGATGCCGGCCGTGGTGGCGTCGGTGTGGTTGAGGCCATGGTAGATCATGCCCTGGCACAGCGTCAGGCCGATCGCCCCCACGGCGACGACCTCCACGGCGCGCGTTCGCAAAAGCCCGATCATCGCTTCGTGATGACGGTGCACGATCGGCAGCAGGATGGCGCAAGCAAGCGTCAGCCGCCAGAAGCAGAGGCCCCAGGGCGGCATTTCAGGCGCCACCCATTTGGCCGCGATATAGACACCAGCCGAAAGCAGCCAGCACAGGACGGCAGCCGGGTAGCCGGCCAGGGAAGAGCCGGCCACGGGTTGCGCGGCTTGATGCGCTATCGGCATTGCCTGCATGTCATGCCCCTTCGATGATTTCGGCCAGACGGGGCAACATAGCCTGTGTCGTTGGGTCGTGCATCCGTTTCGAAAGGCGAGAAGGAAGCTGCTCGGCCGATCGTGAAAACGATGTCAGTCCGCCTTGTCGCCGGAAGGCATGGCGGAAACGTCCATCCACATCGCGCCCACGGCATGGCCATCGGGATCAGCCAAGTCTCGGGTGTACATGAACCCATGGTCTTCGATTGGATTGATGTCGGCGGTGCCGCCGTTCGCGGCAGCAGCGGCGGCCATCGCATCGACCGCCTCGCGGCTGTCCAGGGACAGCGCCAGCATGACCTCGCTGGACGTCGATGGCGGGATGGGGCGCGTGGTCATCGTCTGCCATTTTTCACGGCTGAGCAGCATGAAATTGATGTGGTCGCTCCATACCATCCCCGCCGCCGCCTCGCTGGTGAAGCTGGGATTGTTCTTGAACCCGAGAGCTTCATAGAACGCCATGGATGCCTTCACGTCGGCCACCGGCAGGCTCACGAAAATCTTCTTGCTCATCGATCATTCCTTTGGTTGTCGAGATGGCAGTCCAGGCGTCTGCTGTAAGACGGTCGACCGCGCGCGAATCCGACACCGCAGCTCAAGTTTTTTAAGCGGCGGCGCTGATGCCGAGGCGCAGGCGCAGATCGACCGCTTGGGCAATGACCGCACTGCCGTCGAACAAGCCGCCCGCAGCCTCAAGGCCAAGCGGAAATCCTGATCAGCCAGCGAGAGCGAGATGATCCGGAAACTGATAGGGGGAAATGCCGGCTTTATTCACGCAAGATGGGCGAGAAGGCGGGGAAAGGCGGAACCTGGGGACGTTTGAGACGCGGGAGGCGGTGGAGAAGCATGAGCGGGAGGTGTAGTATTTTAGGCGACGGTGAGGGTGGGACACCGCAATCGCAAGGCGGTCGCGACGGCGACGGATGGGCAGGCGGCAAGTTGCCAATTTGAGGGCAATGGAGGGCAGTGTAGAAGCTTTGCTGGAAAGATCTGGTGAAGATTAGTTGGAGCAGGGCATCATCGACTTCGAGGGCCAACAAATATCAAGAAAAGTGCAGCTCTGGCAGCATAGCTGTAGTTCGACATCTCGGATGACGCAGATCGGAGCTCTCGACTTCCGAATATCATGGTGTCCGCAATAATGGAAATCGCCGTCGACAAAAAGCGTTTGATCGTCTCGCTCAGAACGACGTTCGATAAAGAGCTTAGACGCGATTCTGGAATTAGCGTCTGAATGGTATGCGCAGGCCGAATAATTCGACGGATCGACAAAAAAATGATCGACTTCACCTAGAGCCACAATGTGTATGGCTCCGCCACTATTCGTCCATGTGGCATATGCTTTCTTGCCATATGCGAGATCTTCGGGAATCTGTGGACCCTTTGGGACGAAACCCGGAAACTCCGCAAGCGGACGTGGCGGAGAAAGGCTAACTGATTTTCGGCAATCCGCGCCTCTAATATAGAGCGAGCAGCAGAAATGGTCTGCAAATGGCCAGCAAGGTCTGGTGCCAGGTTTCCAGGCTCTGGACGCAGCAGCACCGCAAGGTCCGACGAGATAACGCTTACAATCGCGCCGTCGTCGCGAAGAATCAGGGTTGCCGGCCATACTTTCAGCATGGGTCGCGCTGCAAAGGGATCAACGTCCTTAAGATGGCTCGTCGCGACCCCGCGAAAGCAAGCGAGAATTCTTCTACCGGTCAGGAAATCAGAAAGCTCTTCAGGTTTCACTAACGGACGCCACTTGCTGCAGAGACTTTCAAAACCTAAGAGCGAAGCAATCTCATTATAATGGGACTGGACTTCGTCACCATCGTAAAACCTAATGCTTTCCTCGGGGATGCGCCCCTTCGATGTGAAAACGGCGTTCGGATCTTTGATGACTAGGAGCCATCGGCCGTTCGTGACGACTACACGCGAAGGAGCGGTGCCATGGGCACCTAAAAGCAGTCGGGTGTAACCTCGGACCTGTTCAATCCATTCCATCCAGTCCTGCGTTAAAGGCCATGATTCTTTAGGAACGGCTGCCTCAAGAGCAGAAATTCCCATCGATATTAACGCTGAGAAACTCATTCGCTGTAAATCATAGCGCCCTCTAGCAGGGCGTGGTGGCGTATCTCTCCATTGTTTTGCTTCGACAACCAGTTGTGGAAGCCCATTTGATTCGTCTATGCAGAGGTAGTCGAGAAATTTTACACCATTTTCACCCTGAATTGCATATTCCTCGCGGTGAGGGGTGCGCATGCGCAAGGTCCATCCCAGCGCATCAAACATCGGATCGATCACTGAAATACGCGTCTGATGCTCGTTGGACGGGGAAGCTTCACCCCGAACACAGGCGGACACCTCAGCTATTGCACTAGTCCATACGTGAAGAGTGGCTTTACCACTCATCGGAGAGCATCCGGAAGCTCGTGAAGCAGGCGGCGTGCTTCCGGACTGCCGGCCTGTAGGAAGCGGTCAAGTGCGTCCAGTAATCGTTCTCTTCTTACTTTATCACGATAGAGGTCGCGATAGTCCGCCAGGGAGGTCCGTATGATTCGCACGAATAGATCGGCCCCCATCTGCTCAGTTGCGTAGCCTCCACCCTCCGCGCCGTCGAGCACTGCAGCAAAGGCTAGATCGATGCAGCGGCCCGGAGCACCGGGCATGAGAAATTCAACCACCTCCAGAAGGTAGTGAAGGGTATGAACTGCTCCCGTATCTGACGCGGCTGATAGGACATCTATCATTTCGTCCAAGAACTGAAGCTTTTGGTCGTCGTTCAAAAGGCCGATTGGCTCTCGAGATTTACCCTCCGCGTAAGCGCCGCAGCCGAAGTAAATTTCCATAACGAGGTGGTCGAGAAGTTTTGCCGCTGATCGAGCCTCTTTGCTGATATCGTCATCTGGGCTGATGGCGGCGCGAAATCTATCAAGTGCCTTTGCTGCTGCTGACACAACAAGTCGCGCGTATGATTGCGCGCGCTGACGAACGGCATTGCTTTCAAGGTTGACATCTCCACTAATCCCGACGGTCAAGGTGTTGCGCAACTGAGAAACGGCATGCCACAGGAGCATCTCGTTTGCCGCCATTGACGCTAGCCAGCTCCGAAGAACGACCTCCCCCTGAGCCCAGTTTCGCCAGAGCCAGAGGATGGTTAGCAGATCCGCCGCCTGCTCTAGGGCTCGATCTCTTCCCTCTCCGGTAAGCGGGGCAACTCGCTTCACAATGTCGGCAGTGAGTAATCCTACCCGTTCGGGTTCCGCGTGCATCAACCGGCCCAGAGTTCCTCCGATGAAATACTGTAGGACGCCATTGTGCCTTTCATTTCGAGCGACATTCTCAATCATTTCCCACATAAAGGGTCTGTCTGTCTCCCAAAGAGCGTTAAGCGATTGAGCAATCTGAAGTCGAACAGTCGGAACCGGATCGTTGAGTAGTTTCAAAATGACAGCACGCACCTCATCGTTCAGGAGATCAGGTTGTCGGGCCAGAACTACGAGTGCTGACGCAGCCTCGAGACGAGGCGCCGGGCTGCCCCAACTCATAAAGCCGCTGTCCTCGTATCCTCCAGCCTTTGCCTGGGGGTTAGGATTGTCAGATATTCTTAGCAATATACCTCTGGCTATTAGGCTGAAGCTCATTGCATAGGTGTGAGGGTCCTCCGAAAAATACTTGTGTAGGCTGTCGGCTATTTTGCCCCACGCTTCATCGGCAATCCTCCAATCCACACCTTGGGCGACAGCCCTATCGGTCGCATCAATCAGACCCGCTAAGACCTCCGCAAGATGGACGGGGTCATTCGTTCGAGGGGATTCGGTCCACTGACTTTCGAAAGAGGAGATGGATGACCTTAGATTTCCATTCGGCCCGGCATCTACATCCACACCAGCTTCTCTGATCCAATCATACTCGCGGCTTATGATTTCAAAGTCCGTTCTAGCAGGTTTTTCAAGTGGCCCATCGGTCTCAAATCTACGTTTAAGGTCAGCGGCCAGCGTAAGTTGCTGCAGTGGAATCGCAGACAGTGCGAGTCTTTGAATTTCTACTGAAAAGTCTTTTATCAGGACGTGCTGGAAGGTATTACGTTCTTTGCCATCTCGACTTGGCCATATCGATTCTAAGAAATCTATCGTATCGCGACGTGTGTCTTGACATTCAAAAAAGGCGGCTTCGCTGACAAACGGCCAAAGGATATCCCCCAGCAATAGCGGTCGGACCGCGCCGGCAGAGAGAATTCTCGCCCATAGAATCGCTGGAGGTTCGGCCTTCGTTAAGGCTTCGACAACGGTCATTACCTGGTCATCAGGCGCTGTTCTCAAAAGTTTGCTGAATGAGGCGATCGCTGGCCCTGCGCGCCGACCATACATATCGTCGTCGAACTTGGGTGCCCAAATGAAGCTGTAGTCGTTCTTCAGCTTGAATGAATGCCCACCGACCTTGATGGTCCAGCTTTGTTTGTCACTATTTTGATGCTCATATTTGATATGCGATCGGGCAGCGCTTACCATTGCCTCGACGGCTGCGATCTGAGATTTGGACCAAAGCCGCGTGTAAGCTTGCCCAAGCATCCAGAAGCTGGATTCGAAATCTTGCCGGCGAGTGCTTGTCAACGAAAGGATCTGACTAGTGCCAAGTGATGTCGTCTCCTCGTTTGGCGATGGAGTGTCAAACACTACGGCGTAAATTATCGCTGCCAAGTCGGCGTCAGCGTCGATGATATCGTCGATACACTGGCACAAGGTGCTGAGATTTTGTTCCCGCGTGGCTTCTGGTTGAGATTGCGATATCGCTAACGTCAGCGTCGCTCGGCTTGCTTCAATATCAGACCGGTAAGTTTTCGAGACGATTCTGAGCCCGTGCTGTGCCTCCATTGATTGCGAAGACGTCGCTTTTTTCGACATCGATAGCTGAAGAAATTTTCGAGCGGCATTGCCAGTCTGGGCAAAAGCAGTATCGCTTAGGTTTGAGATGTCACTCAAGGAAAATAGTAGTAGACGCATTGGATAAAGAGATTCAGTCCTCCAGTAATCCATCAAGGCGTCAGCAAGTGCAGCCCACGCATCGGCAGCGCTCTTGTCGGCCCGAATGCCAAGCCGCACCTCTTGCATAATTTCCTGCAACGACGTGGCAGTGGAAGATGGAGAACGACGGAAGATAGCTATCAAGGCTTCAATATCTAATGTCACCTTGACGAGTTCGACAACGGCTCGCGCCGTTGACGCGCGTGCTATTGGGTCTACAGAAGATTGGCCGCTAATCTCCGCCACGTAGTTCCAAAACATCGATCGATTGGTGTCGCGATCCCAAATCCTCTGCAGATGAAAGCGTAGCGCCGGAGCGAGGACAAATCCCAATCCTGCGTTTCTAGAAACGGCACTCACATCCTGCTGGACGTTGTCCCCTCGGAATTTTGCGAGGGAAGCGGCAAAATCGAACAGGATGTGGTGTCGAAATGCTATCTTTGTTGACGGGAAGTTCTCGTTGACCAGTACGCCGGTCGGGAGGATCAGCTCAATAACCTGCGCGTGCTGTGACGACAAATCTACACCTGATAGTACAAGCGACTCCTTGTCGATCATCAGGAGCACGACTTTTTCTACTGTCTGTCGTTGAGCAAAATCTGGTAGGCGCGAAGCCCAATAAGCTGATAGTAGTGCAGCTTGGTTTGCTAAGTGTGCAATCGCATGATTGCCGCTGCTGAGCCCGACTACCTCTACAGCTAATTGCATATTGAACGGGTTACTAAGAAGTTCAAAAGTCGCGCGCGACACGCCGTCCAATGCGTTCGCAATTTGCGGCGAGGCCTTGATGAGGCCATGAACCTCATCGTCCGAAAAATTAGTGATAAGAACGCTTTTGAACGGCCGCGCCATCTCCTTGAAAACTCGGCTATTCGCAAGGTCAAAGCTTCTGATCGAGGAACAAACAGTCCATCTTGGTGCTGACTGAAGTACATCCTCGATCAGATTGCGATATACGCGCTCTGCGTCGCCGCCTCTAGCCGCGTCAAGTGCGTCAACGACTAGAAGCCCTTGTTTATCCTCCCAAGCGCGCAGCACGTCAGCAAGTGGATTGGACAAGCGAAGTGCGCCCTGCAGGTCATCGGGATCAGACACGGCGTGACGGTCGACAGAAAGAAATAGAACTGGCCCTCTCTCATCACGCCACTGCCGTGCGATCTCAACTAGGACACCGGTTTTGCCGCATCCAGGCTCCCCAGTAACTAGTACCGAATCTGTCCGCAGTTCCGTGAAGAGCTGTACTAGAACTGATCTGGATGCCGGAAAATCCTGAAACAGCCCGGGTGAACCAGCGGAATTGACGCGAATGGCAGTCTTATCTGATTCACGCTCAAGGTTGCGATCGGTCTCTAGGAGCAAGCTTTCGATGTCGGACTGATACGACGGCGGTGCAAGCAGAGATATCCCTGAGGACAAAAGTTTGCGACGAATTACTAGCATATCGCCACCCGATCGATCGGCACAAAAGACCAGGCAGAGATCTCGTACCGCAATGAAGGTGGCGCTTGGTTCGCTGGCCGAAGTAAGTACTCGTGATCGCAGTTCGTTGCGCTCAAGATCGAAGCTGTCCGACATCACATCAGGTGACATTTCGACCAGTCTGGCAAGCTGAAGGATGCTCAGAATCGTATCATCAGTAGGCGTAGAATTGATAGAATTAAATGCATTTCGGATATGTTCAATAGCCGTTGAAATTGACCGCAGTTCATCTTCCGAGGTTGCTTGATCAAGGAGCTTATCCAATGAAGATGATGCTTTTGCCCGACGAAATGCGCTCGCAAGTCCGGCACGCAGAGATTGCGGCGCGTTGATTGAAACAACGAGCGCATATGCAATGGAGCGTTCTGCACTAGTGGCCGCGGAGTGTTGTTCGGATACCCATTGCCGAACGAACTGTCCAAATACGCCTGCAAGTGGAGATGCAGGCTGCGAGGAAAGATCAAGCGACGTCTTCACTTGAATGTGAATACGCCCGACCATACCAACCTGAATTTGAATGTCATCGATGGGCTGCTCGGTTTCAAAGCGAATGGCTGTTGCCTTCAAGTTCGCAGGTAGTCCGAAAAGCGTTCCAATGGGATATTCAGACAGAATCCGTGCCGCAATGCGCGCTCCAACGAGGGCTTGAAAGGCAAGCCCTGCCGCTGCTGCGGCACCGCCGGCGTTCCGAGTCGTTGCATCGGGCCTCGGTCCTAAGTTGGATATTGGCATTTTGTAGCTTCGTCCTGATGTTCGCCTAGTCAAATTCACGCCAATGAGAATCGAGAATAACCCCGGTTGTTTACTCAACATATAGTATGGATAACAGGCTCTCTAGGCGTTTGTAGATTCTGCCCCTCTCGCCCTCCACTCCGTTTCCGCCCTCCCATCCCATCCCCCCCCCCTCATTAACCATTCGTTAACCATTCCCTCGCTAGCGTTTACCTCTCAGTAAGGATTCGCCAGCCGTGACCTTTGCCGCCCCCCTCGAGGCCAAATCCATTCGTTTTCGTGCCCGCTCTTTCGTCGCTTTCACGCTGACGCCCGAAGCGCCTTTGGACGTGTGGCTGGAGGGGCTGGATCACTGGATCGGCAACTCGCCGGGCTATTTTGCCGGGCGGCCGGTGGTGCTTGATCTCAACACCTTGAAGCCCGATGTCGCCGCGATCGAATCGCTGGTCGACGTGCTTGGCCATCGCGGCATCCGCGTCTACGCCATCGAGCTCGACGGCCACGCCGCACTCGCGCCTAACCTGCCGCCGGTGCTGGTCGGTGCCAAGGAGGCGACGACGGATGGGCTGCTGCCCCGCAAGGCGCGGGAGGATGTTTCCGGAGAGGGCAAGGCCGAGGGCAGGGCGCCTGAAGCCGGCCCGGACAAGGTCGCCGACGGCAAGGCTGGCGCAAGCAAGGCGGGCGATAGCGAGCCGCAGGTTGAAGCTTCGGGCACGCTGATGATCAAGGCGCCGATCCGTTCCGGCCAGGCGATCGTGCATCCGCATGGCGATGTCATCGTGCTCGGCTCGGTCGCGTCCGGTTCGGAGATCATCGCGGCGGGCTCGATCCATGTCTATGGCACGCTGCGCGGGCGCGCTTCGGCGGGTGCGCTGGGCAACAGGGGCGCGCGCATCTTCTGCCGCAAGAACGAGGCGGAGCTGCTGGCGGTCGACGGCTGGTACGTCACCGCCGAGGAGATGGAAGGCGTTTCGCGCGGCAAGCCGGTGCAGGCGTTTCTCGACGGCGACGCGTTGCGGGTTTCGACGCTGAGCTGACATTCGTTTCGATATTGGGGCGGCCGATGGTCGCCCGACCAAGAACAACAACAACGGAGGCTTTTCAATGGGCAAGGTAGTGGTGGTCACCTCGGGCAAGGGGGGCGTCGGCAAGACGACCTCGACGGCGGCCCTCGGGGCGGCCGTGGCCAAGACCGGCAAGAAGGTGGCGCTCGTCGACTTCGACGTCGGCCTGCGCAACCTCGACCTGATCATGGGCGCCGAGCGGCGCGTGGTGTTCGACCTCGTCAACGTCATCCAGGGCCAGGCCAAGCTCTCGCAGGCGCTGATCCGCGACAAGCGGGTCGAGACGCTGTTCCTGCTGCCGGCCTCGCAGACGCGCGACAAGGATGCGCTGACCGAAGAGGGCGTCGGCGAAGTCATCGACAAGCTGCGCTCGGTGTTCGACTACGTGTTCTGCGACAGCCCGGCCGGCATCGAGCGCGGCGCGCAGCTCGCCATGCGCTTTGCCGACGAGGCGGTCATCGTCACCAATCCGGAAGTGTCGTCGGTGCGCGATTCCGATCGCATCATCGGCCTGCTCGACGCCCGCACCTTGCGGGCCGAGCAGGGCGAGCAGATCGCCAAGCATGTGCTGGTCACGCGCTACGACGCGGCACGCGCCTCGCGCGGCGAGATGCTGTCCATCGACGACGTGCTGGAAATCCTGTCGGTGCCGCTGCTCGGCATCATTCCGGAAAGCCAGGATGTGCTGCGCGCCTCCAACCTCGGTTCGCCGGTGACGCTGTCGGAGCCGCTCAACACTGCTGCCAAGGCCTATATCGACGCTGCCAGGCGGCTGGAGGGCGAGGAATTGCCCGTCATCGTGCCCTTCGAGCGCAAGGGCTTCCTCGATCGTCTTTTGGGAAGGAGGGCGGCATGAACCTGCTCGACATCTTCAAGCGGCGCTCCAGCGCCCCGGTGGCGCGCGAGCGGCTGCAAGTGCTGCTCGCCTATGAGCGCCGCAACCGCAGCCAGCCCGACCTCGTCTCCATCCTGCGCGAGGAGATCATGGCCGTCATCGCCAAGCATGTGCAGATCGACCAGGACTATCTGCAGGTCTCGATGGACCGCGGCGAGACCATGTCGACGCTGGAAATCGACATCCAGATCCCCAACAAGAGCGCCGTGCCGCTGGCCATGGCGGGGTGAGGGCAAGTTAGGGGGAGCCGCGATCCTTCGCGCCCCCCTCTGTCCTGCCGGACATCTCCCCCACAAGTGGGGAGATTGGCAATTTCTGCGCTTCAGTTCTTCTTGCAACGTTGGCGATTGGCGAAAGCCCGCATGACGTCCAATCTCCCCTCGTGTGGGGGAGATGTCCAGGACAGAGGGGGACGCTGTCCCGCCGGCAGAACCGGCTTCGCACCCTCGCACCGCATCGCTCGCAGCGTCCAAACCCCTAAAATGTCCCAAATTTACCTTTGTGCCGACGGGGCTTCCCCTGCGCAAGCAGCGGATGTAGGCTATATTAGCAATTCGTTAAGTTCTAAGCGAGGTATGCGTAAGGGGAGTTTGGTGATGAACTTCAGAGGCCTGATCAAGCGTGCTGAAGACGTGGATAAAGCGATCCAGGACCTGCAGATCGATTTGGCGGACGCGCTGGATGCAAGTCTCGACGCCGACGACCTGGCGCCGCCAGAGAGCGACGATGTGCCGGATGCCCAGGCGGCAGCCGATGACGGGCCACCCCAGGCCGATGCGGCAAATGACGACAATGCCGGGAATGCCGAGAATGCGGGCGCTGCGGACAGTTCCGAAACCGCGCCAAGACTGACCGCCCATACACAGACCCGGCTGGCTGCATTGAGCGCCTTCGAGGGGCTTTTCCACGACGCCAGGGACTATCTGGAGGAGATCAACGACAAGCTGTCGGAGATCGGCACCTCACACCATCTGACGCGCGAATTCCTCAACATCCTGCACAGCGACATCCTGCGCGCCAACGAGCTGGAGGTTGCCAATGCCGCCCTGGCCGCCGAACAGAGGGCGCTGTCGGAAAAGCTGCACGACGCGACGCGAAAGCTGCGCGAGCGTGACGGCGCGTTCGAAGCGCTGCAGCAGCGCGAGACAAGCCTGGTCCAGGACCGGGAGACGCTGCGTGCGGCACTTGCCGCGGTCAGGCTGGAACTCGTCGAGACAGCCAATGCGAGCGCCAAACGCGAAGCGGAGTTCGGCGACATCGCCAAGCGGCTGACCGCCAGGACGGTCGAGGCCAACAGGCGCTTGCGCGAAAGCAAGATGCTGCGCGAAAAGCACGTCAACCTGTCGATCGAACTCGACAAGGCGCTGAAGCGGGAATCGCAGGCGCGCCACAGGCTCGACGAGCTGTCGGCGGTCCATGCCACCGAAGCAGCGCGGCTGGCGGAGCTGCTGGCGGCGCTCGGCAAGAGCGAGAAAGAGGAGATGCGGCTGCAGAAGTCGCTCGAGGCGGCACAGGCGAAACTGTCGGAAACGACCGAAGCGGCCCGCATGATGGAAGGCGACAAGGAAGCCGAGCTGGCTCGCAGCCAGGCGGAAATGCGCGGGTTGAGCTCGGAGATCCAGAACCTGCAATCGCGGCTTGAGCAAGTGTCGAGCGAAAACAGCGAAGCCGCGGGCGAGATCGCCAGGCTCAAGAGCGAACTGAACGATGCCCTGGCCGAAAAGAAGATCGCCGATGAAAGATTGTCCGCGCTGAGCCAGGAGAGCGAAAGCGACAAGATGAGTCTTTCCAAGGTGAACGCCAACCTTTCTCAGCTGACGCTGCAACAAGCGTCCGAACAGATACAGTTCGACGTGCAGAGGCAGGAGTGCGAGGATCTCAAGGCCGAAATCGCCTCGCTCAATGCCCGGATCAAGGAACTGCTGCCCTATGAGCGGCTCCACAAGGCCACCAATGGCAGGCCGCGCGAGGACGGCGTGGTCGAGATGGCCGGGGCGATGGCGAAGAAAGCACGGACGACGGGCAGACGGCGCATGCGCAGGAATGTCGGCGCCGCCACCTGAAGCGTGTCGCGCCTGAAGGGGTTCAGGCTACCAGATCTTTGTTTGTGCATGGGAGGCCGGCACCTCACCCGGAGAGTAAGCCCAATGGGGCACCGGCCAGGCGGATCGACAGGTCCGCCGCACAGGCAAGGTAGCGCGCCTCGGTCCCGCACGGCATTGGTGCGATCACGGAAGGTGCCAGCGGCAATTCCCCTGGCTTGTGATTCGAACCCTTGCGACGACCCGCCGGCCGGAGGCTGCAGACACGCCCAGGATAAGATCGCGGGCCGGCCCGGCGCCTTCTCAGTCGAGCGGTTCGTGCTGGTAAAGCTCGTCCATGCTGAGCGAGGCCAGGGCGCCGAAAGGGGCCTGCTTTTTCACGCGGCCGCCGCTCAGGATGACCACGTCGTCGCAGAACGAGATGGTGCTGTGGTGATGGCTGATGACGATGGTCGTGCGGCGGCCGGCTCTCGACTTCAAGGTCTCGACGATGGCCGCTTCCGACAGCCCGTCCACGGCATTGGTGGCCTCGTCCAGGATGAGGAGATCGGGATCGCGCACCAGGGCTCTCGCCAGGGCGATCCGCTGCCTCTGTCCCGCCGACAGGTTGATGCCCCTGTAGCCAACCAGGGTGTCGTAGCCCTGAGGCAGCCTTTCGATGAATTCATGCGCTTCGGCCAGTCTTGCGGCGGCCTCGGCATCGCTGGCTGTCGCGGCATCCTGGCCGTAGGTTATGTTTTCAAAAATGCTGCCGTCGACCAGTTCCAGTTCCTGGCTGGCCAGGGCGATGTGCCGGCGCCACTGGCTAGCATCGATCCGGTCGAGCGGCGATCCATCGACGAGGATGCTGCCGGTGTCCGGTTCGACGAAGCGGCACAGGAGATTGACGATCGTCGTCTTGCCGGCGCCCGAGCGGCCGATCAGCGCCGTCGAGCGGCCACCGCGGATCTCGAATGCCGCCGCATGCAGCACAACCTCGCGCCGGTCCGTGCCGGAGTAGGTGAATGTCACATCGTCGAACTTGATGCCCTGGCGCAGGCCGTGGAATGGCCCGTCGCCTTGCGGCGGTTGCGGCTTGCCGGCGGGATCCAGCAGCCATGTCACCTCCTCAAGCGATCCGCTCAGGCCTTGCAGCTGGCTCCACGACCCCTGCAGGGCCCGCATATGCGGCTGCAGCCTGTAGAGCAGGATGACGAAGGCGATGATCAGCGGGAAACTCACCTGCGCCAGCCAGGCGCCGATCACCACCGCCAGGAACAGCATGGCGTGGAGAACCTCCGTCAGCGGCGGCAGCGCTCCCTGGCGCACCAGCAGCGCGAAGGAGGCGCGGCGAACCGCATCCGACGCCGTGTCGAATATCGCCTTTTCCCGGTTCTCCTGTCCGAAGATGCGGATCAGGCGTCCGGCATGCACAAGGTGAAGCATCTGCGAGGCGAGGTGGCCGTTGCGCGAGGCGACGCTGCGGCTTGGCTCCTTCAGATTGGCTGAGAGGATGGCGTGCGCGATCTGGACGAGCGCCAGTCCGAGCGTGACCAAAAGCGTCATGCGCCACGAAAGCAGCAGCAGGAAAGCCAGGAGGATGATGGCGGCCGATGCGCTGACGATGGCCGACAGCATGATCTGGATCGCATCGGAAGCCCGCCAGGATTCGTTGGAGATGATGTTGAGCAGGCGTCCGGGATTCTGCCGCAGGAAGAACGGGTAGCCGACCCGCAACAGCTGCTCCGACAGGGCGCTGCGGATGGAATGGCTTGCCTTGCCGGAGATGAAGGTCGTCAGCAGCGTGTTGGCGAAGGCGAAGACGTTCTTCAGGATGATCGAGCCGAGGATGGCGGCCGAAATGACGATCAGCCGGTCGCGCTCGCTCAAGCCCGATCCGACGTGCTGGAGGACGGCGGAGAAGCCTGCCATTCCGGCGGCATCCCCGTGTCCCATGATGATGCCCAGCAACGGGATGATCAGGCCGATGCCGAACCCTTCGAGGACGGCGCTGACCAGGCCGAGAACCACCACCGCCGGAAGCAGGCGCAGTTGCCGCTTTCCGAACGCCCGGAACAGCATCGGCAGGTTTGGCGGCAGCATTGGCATTACAGCGTTTCACCTCGCCTGGGCATTGGCTTGTTGGTCTTGGCGCACCGGTTCGGCCCGCGGCCGTCTGACCAGCAGGAGAACCGCGAACCTGGCCGCGCCGAGCAAATTCATGGCGACGATCGGCCAGTGCGACAGGTTGAGTTCACGATCGAAGGCGGGTCCTCCCGCCAATTCCCGGAAAGCCCCTCTTGCGGCCCAGTAGAAATGGCGAAGCAGCCAGGGCGCGTGGCGAACATGCTTCAGGCAGAGCCCGCCATTGCCCAGGCTGTAGTCGCGATGCAGCTTTTCGATGGCTTTGCGATCCCGCCGGCCGTGATGATGGAAAATCGTCATGTCAGGCACATACTCGACCGCGATCCCGAACAGCATCGCGCGCACGAGGTAATCGGTATCCTCGGCCGACCGCAATGGTCCGCCGGCGCCGAAGCGTTCGTCGAAATAGCCGATGCGGGCCGCGACATCGCGGTGCATCGTCATGTTGCAGCCCAGCACGAAACCGCCGGGATGAACATCTGGCGTCAGGCGTTCGCGCGCCCACGACCGCTTGATGGTGAACGGCAAATCCCTGGCATCGCCAAGCTCGACACGGCCGCCCCGGATGAGCCATTGTTCCCCGGACGCATAGTGTCGCTCCAGATCGCGCAGATAGTCGCGATGGAGCGCGCAGTCGTCGTCGACGAAGACCAGCACACGGCCGCGCGCGCGCCTCAGCCCGGCGTTGCGCGCAGCCGCCAATCCGGGGCGCGGCTCGCAAACGGGCGTGAACGGAATGTCCGACGCAGCCGCGATGCTGGCCAGGCGTTCGGCCGTGCGGTCGCTCGAACCGTTGTCGACGACCACGAGTTCGGCGGCGAAGCCGGCATGTGCGCGGCATGCGGCTTGCACCGACTTGATGCAGGCATCGAGCACGGCGACGCGGTTGCGCGTGCAGATGATGAAGCTGACTTCCGGCGCCGCTCGTTCCGGGCGGGGACCGGCCGGGGCGGGGCCAAGCGCCGTCGAACGATCGCGCTGCAGGGGTTGGTTGGCTTTGACGATCATGCCTCAGCCCGCCTGATAAGGTGCCAGAACCGCCGCGGCGGGCGCGGATTTGAAGAAGTATGCCATGGCATCGGCTTGCCTGGCGGCCGACAGCGAGGCGCGGCTGAGCCAGGGCGCCCAGGCGCCGGGCCGCAGGGCATATTGTTCGCGGCGCCGGATGACGTTCCATTTCGCGGTCCGCGTCAGCAATTCATGCGTCAGCGCGGGCTGGTTTTCGTCGGCGACGAGCTGGTAGAGGAAATAGAACAGGTTCAGCGCGCCGGCCTCGAAGCTCGGCCGCGTCGCCGCCGGCAGCGAGGAAATCTCCTCCTCCAGCGCGACGATGAAGTCGGCCGCACGGGCGACGGCGCCGTGGCTGACCGCATCGCCAATGTCGCGCAGGTCCCGCGTGGCCTGCGCCAGGCCCTCGCGCTCGAGGTTCTCGGCCACGATCCGCAAATGCGTCCTGCGCATCTCCTTGACGTGCCGGCTCGTCACGCTTGCCTGATGGACGCGGTAGACGACCAGGTTTTCAGGCATCATGGCTGCCGGGTAACGGCCGGCCAGCCGCCTGAAAAGATCGAAATCCTCGGCATGCCGGTAGGCCTGGTCATAGTGCAGGACGCTGTCGTCGATGACCTTCCTGTTGTAGACGACCGTCGGGTGCATGAAGATCGTGAAGAACATCGCCAATACAGGGATGCGGCCGAACTGGAACACCGGATCGGGCCTGCCCCTGGCGATGCGGCCGCGGATCAACATGTCGACGCCGGCGCCGCAGAAGCCCAGTTCGGGCCGCCGCTCGAACAGCGCCACCTGGCGCGACAAACGCCAGGGATAGGCGACGTCGTCGGCGTCCATCCGCGCGACCAGTTCGCCCCGGGCGATCGCCAGCCCTTCGTTGAGCGTCGCGACAAGGCCACGGTTTTCGCGCGAGATGATCGAAATGCGGCTGTCGGCCTTTTGGCATCGCTCGAGTATCTCGAGCGAATTGTCGGTCGAACCGTCATCGATCGCGATGATCTCCAGGCGACTGTGATCCTGCCGCAGGATGCTTCCCAGCGCGGTGGCGAGATAGGGACCGGCATTGTAGACCGGCAACAGGACGGAGACGAGCGGTGCGGCAGTCATCGTCTTGCATCCGTGCGCTGGAGTTCGAGCGCCGGTGTGCGGCCATCGGGCGATCCGCCAGCCGCCGTCGCGAGCCAGCCGCCATGGCTGCCCTGTGCGGAGCGGGTGCGCGCGACATAGGGGAAGTGGCGCTTCAGGCTGTTGAGCGGCCTCTCGAAAACCACCCAGGAAATCGAGGCCGCGACAATCGTGGCGGCACTCGCAACCAGGAAACGCCCTGGCCCTTGCTCCGAGACGTTGAGCGGAATCCAGGGTTGCGCCTTGACGGCGAGCGACAGCAATATCGGATGATAGAGATAGACGCCGTAGCTGATGCGGCCGAGGCCAAGCAGCGGCGGCAGTTCGGCAAGCTTTCCCAAAGTGCCGCCAAGGCCGCGCGAACAGGCTGCGACGATGACCATCAGCGGCACCAGCGGCAGGACTTGCCGCACCAGCCAATGGACCCATTCGAGCATCGGATCGGCGGGCGCAGGCACAAACCACTCGATGACAAGGAATGCGGCCGCGAAGGCAGGCCAGCAGAGCCGCATCCAGTGCGGCAGGGCCGCGCCCCTGGATCGCCAGCAGGCAAGCAGCGCGCCCGTCGCCAGCGCATCCATGGATGCCGGCGGCAGCAGGTCGCGCGCCAGCGTCGTGTTGGCGGTGAGCGGCCAGTAAAAGCGATAGGCCAGCGACAGTGCGATGACGCCGATGCAGATCTGTTCGAAGCGGCGGCGCGGGGCCAGCAGGACGACCAGCGGCCAGGCAAGATAGAACTGCTCCTCGATGCTCAGGCTCCAGAAATGGCACAGCACCCAAGGGTTCCAGTCATTGCGCATCGCATACCAGAAATTCGACAGGTAAAGCGCATGCCAGACCAGCGATCCCCTGGATTGGTCCAGGTCGACCAGCCAGACGAAACCCAGGACGGCAAAATAGGGCGGAAATATCCGCAAGCCCCGCCTGATATAGAAGGATCGCAGCGCGGGACCGGTCTCGAATTCGGCGGCCGAACGCGCTTCCAGGAGCAGGCGCGTGATCAGGAAGCCGCTCAGCACGAAGAACAGCCGCACGCCGATATGGCCCCAGAATGAAGATCCTCCAGCGGCGAAGAAATGGGAATACAACACCATCGTCACGGCGATGGCTCTCAACGCATCCAGTTGGATGTCGCGGGCGCTTCCCATCAGCGGCATCCGCCAGCGTGATGGCCGCGACCAAGCCGCCACCCGGCCGTTTCGAGCGGCAGGCCAAGGCGGACGAGACCCGCCAGAGCGCAGGCATCGTCGAACCTACGCTCGAAATCGACGGACGGGTGGCTCAAGCTGGTCAACCTGGCGGGATCCTCCACGGCGCATATCCAGTCGCAAACGAGTCCCCCAGGAGATCGTTCGGCTACGGCATTGTGCGGCGCAACACAAAAAATCTACCCAGCTGAAATACTTATGTGAGCAAGTGCTAAAAAATTGAGAAAACCGAGCGTTTCTCGTCAATTCTGGCGATTTTTCTCAGAACTTAAACGCTGTGGTTTAAATTTTGCCGATGTTCCCGCCTCGGTTGATTTGCGAGCTCGTGGCTTGAGAGCCTAGTTCTTTGTTAGACCACAGGAAATTCCGTAATCTATATTTTGTCTATATGGATCCGGCCCTGGCTCCGTGAAGAAATGATTTGGAACCATTAGCTTTGCGCGGTGCAGCATCGTCTCTGTTTTTCGTCGTTGCCACGCGCAACGCCCATTACTCGGCTGACCGCCAACCCTCACACCGCGTCGAACACCACCGTCTGCTCCAGCCCGCCGCCCCGGCGGTTTTCCAGTGTTACCGTGCCTCCGTAGCGCTCGATGATTTCCTTGGCGATGGCGAGGCCAAGACCAGCTCCGGGGATCGATTGCAGGCGGCCGGGGTCGACGCGGAAAAAGGGCTCGAACGCCTTGTTCAGGAGTTCCGGGGGGATGCCCGGCCCATGGTCCGATATGGTCAGCACGGCGCGATTGTCGGCCGCGGCCAGGTCGATGCGGCACGCCTTGCCATGGGTGGCGGCGTTGACGATCAGGTTGCGCAAGGCGCGGCGCAGGCCGAGCGCGCCGGCGCGCACGCAAACCTTTTCTAGGTGCCCGATCGAGACGGCATGGCCGAGCGACACCATCTCGGCTTCGATATCGCGCACCGTCTTTGCCAGGTCCACCGCTTCGACGGCGTCCTGGTTGACCTCTTCGCGCACCAGGCGGATGGCGCTGTCGGCGATGCGATCGAGTTCGTCGAGGTCGTGAAGCCATTTGTCGCGTTCGTCGTCCAGGAATTCGGCGCGCAGCCGCATGCGCGTCATCGGCGTGCGCAGATCATGGCCGGCAGCCGCGACCAGCCGCATGCGGCTTTCCATGGCGGTCCGCAGCCGCGACGAGAGCTGGTTCAGCGCATGCGCGGTGGCCTTGACCTCGGCCGAACCCACTTCCGGCACCGCCGCCAGCACGCCGTCCGATCCGATCTTGGAGACGGCGGCCTCCAGCATTTCGAGCGGTCGGATCAGCACCGAGGTGAAATAGACCGATACCGCCGTGGCGCCGGCGACGATCAGCGAGATCCAGCCGGCCAGAACCAGCCATTCTCGCCGCGGCGGCTTGAGGTGCGGCACCTCAATGATCGCCCATCGGCTGTCGGGCAGGTGCATCGATGCGATCTGGCCGGGTTCGTCCGGCTTCTCGTTGACGACCGCGGGAAAGTCGAGGCCACGGCGGTGCAGGATGTCGTTGAGCATCGCCGTTTCCGCACGAGCCACCTTGCCGCCCGCTGGATGGTCGGCGAATTGAACCCGCAGGACGTCGGGGATCGGCCCCGGCAAGAGCCGCACCACCATTTCCATCTGTTGGGCAATCCAGGGCACGGTCAGTTCCGGCGGCGGCCCGCCGCCGCGCACGCTGATGACGGCGGCCGTCGCCAGGCCGACGACGCCGACGATCGAGGCGACCAACAGCAGGATGAGACGGCGGCGCAGCGAATTCACGCGTGGCTCTCCACGGTCTCGACACGCGCCGTGAGCTGGTAGCCGCCATTGCGCACGGTCTTGAACAGCGGCCCGTCGCCGGTGTCGGAAAATTTCCGGCGCAGCCGGCTCACCAGCACATCGACGGAGCGTTCGAGCGGATCGCGTTCGCGGCCCTGCGTCAGGTCGAGAAGCTGGTCGCGCGACAAAAGCCGGCCGGGACGGTCGAGAAACACCTGCAAAAGATCGAACTCGGCGCCGGTGAGGTCGACGGCCACGCCTCGCGCATCCGTCACCTTGCGGGTCTCCGGTTCCAGCCTGTAACTGGCAAAGCGGTAGATGCGCGCGCGCGGCGGCGCGGGCGCTTCCTCGGGCGTCGAGCGCCTGAGCACGGCGCGGATGCGGGCAATGAGCTCACGCGGGTTGAACGGCTTGCCGAGATAGTCGTCGGCGCCGAGTTCCAGGCCGATGATGCGGTCGACATCTTCCTTCAGCGCGGTCAGCAGGATGACCGGGGTGTGCGGCTTGCGGTCGCGCAAACCGCGGCAGATATCGAGCCCCGAGCCGTCCGGCAGCATCACGTCGAGCACGATCAGGTCGAATTGGCCGGAGCCAAGCCGTTGCTCGCATTCGCGCCGGTCCGCCGCCGCCGTGACGCGAAAGCCCTGGCTGTCGAGGTAACGCTGGAGAAGCGTCCTGATCTCGCGGTCGTCGTCGACGACGAGGATATGGGGTTGTGACTGCATGACCGTGCCGTTGCCGATGAATATTGGGACCCGTGATTGCAGGGGCTTGCCGCGATTATAGGAGAGCCGCGCCCGAGCGGCGTGGAAAATTGCAACCGAACGTTTCCGGCGGGCCATGGGAAACATTCGGAAACAAATTGCCCTTTTGCGGAAACCTTCGGCAACACGCCGACGCGAAGCGGACAAAGACGCTTCCTATCCTCTGAACCGTCCGAAGCATGAGAGAAAGGAACATCTTTATGCCAAGCAGACTTCTTGCGCTCGGCCTGTTTTCCGTCGCCGCAATTCACCCCGCGCTGGCGGCGCAGCCCGACCCCGGCGCCGGACCCGGTGAGCCGCCCCCTGTCATGGCCATGCAGGATGGGGCAGGCCACGGCCGGAATGGACCCGGCCCGCATGGACCGATGCGACCTGGTTCGCAGGGTTTCGGCCCGCAAGGCTTTGGCCCCCGCCGCATGGGTCCGCCGCCGGAATTCATGCTGGCCGCCCGGCTCGCCGCGCTGGAGACCCGCGTCGGCATCCGCACCGAACAACTCGACGCCTGGCGCGACTACACCAGCGCGCTGCAGGCGGTGCTTTCGCAGCCTCGGCCTGACCGCGGGCGGCCCGTTGGTGCTGAAGCGAAGGACCCCGACGCAGCAGGCCCGGGCGGCAAGCCCGATCCCTTCGCCTTCCAGGAAAAGCTGGCCGACGACGTTACCGCCCGCGCGGTTTCGGCCGGCAGACTGAAGGAGGCGATCGCTGAACTGCGCGCCAAGCTGACGCCCGAACAACTCGAACTCCTCGCTTCGGCGGAACGTGCCCATGGATCACCCCCCGGTCCCTGGGGCGGTCCGCCGAACGATGCAGCCGGCCCCAGAGGCCTGCCCAACGATGGCAGGCAGCTCCCGCCCCAGCCCGGGAACGACGAGCAACTCTGACCGACTGCACCGGCCGGCCCGGTACCCAACCCGTTCTCGGGTCGGCCGGTTCTCCGGGGATGGCGGGCGTATCTCCGCCATCCTCGTTTCAATCACGCCCAGTTCGAATCGCGCCAATTCGAACCATGCCCAATTCGAACCCTGCAATGGAAGCACGACAATGTGGGAAGCCATGATCATGCTGCGGCTGCTCGCGTCCGCCAGCCCGAGGCTCTCGTTCGGTCCTGTCGGGCGAGGCATGCCGCTGGCCCCGCCGGCCGACACGCTGAAGGGCGCGATCCGCCTGAGTTTCGCCGGCTGGCGGTTGTCGCTCCCGCTGTCGCAGCCGCTCGACAACCATGGGCATGATGACCGCAAGATCGCGTGAATTCCGGCAAGGCGCTTGGCATGTCCTCGCTGATCGGCATAATGATGTTGGTGGGCATCGCGGCCGGCTACTCGACCTTCGAGCAGCTCCGGCCGCCGAGAAGGAGCGCGACATGAGCCGCTTCGAAGCATTGCTCGTCGCCGCCCGCAGACCGGCGCGGCCCACCATCAAGATATCGGCCGGCATGCCTCGACCAAGCGGTCGATTGCCCGCGCCCGCAACTCCAGCGAAAGATCATTCAGTCCATGTCTATCCAGCCTAGCCCGTCTTTGCAGCCGGCACGCCGTCTGGCGCCCTGGGCCGCGATGTTCGCATCCGCCTTTCTGCTGGCGGCCTGCTCGCAGGAGAGCAGCGCCCCCGCAGGCATGGGCGCGCCCGGCAAACCGGAAGTCGGCGTCGTCACCCTGCATCCGCAATCGGTGGCGATCACCGCCGAACTGTCGGGACGCACGGCGGCCTCGCTGGTTGCCGAAGTGCGCCCGCAGGTGAACGGCATTATCCAGCAGCGCCTGTTCAAGGAGGGCAGCGAGGTGGCGGCTGGACAGCCGCTCTACCTCATCGATCCGGCGAGCTACAAGGCGTCCTATGACAGCGCGGTCGCCGCACAGCAGAAGGCGGAAGCGGCGGTGCCTACGGCGCAGGCAAAGTTCGACCGTTATGCAGGGCTTTTGAAGCAGAACGTTGTTTCAAAACAGGATTATGACGATGCCGCCGCCACGCTGGCACAGGCGCAAGCCGATGTCGCCTCGGCCAAGGCCAGCGCCGAGACGGCGCGCATCAGCCTCGACCGCACCTCGATCACCGCGCCGATCGCCGGCCGCATCGACAAGTCCACGCTGACGCCGGGTGCGCTGGTGACCGCCAACCAGGACACTGTGCTGACCACCATCCGTGCGCTCGATCCGATCAATGTCGACGTCACGCAGTCGAGCACCAACCTGCTCAATCTGCGCCAGGCGATCTCGGAAGGGCGGCTGAAGTTCAGCGGCCCCAATGTCAGTGTCAAGCTGAAGCTTGAGAACGGCACCATCTACACGCAGACCGGCAAGCTGGAATTCGCCGGCGCCAATGTCGACCAGACCACCGGCACCTTCGCGCTCAGGGCCGAATTCCCCAATCCCGACCGCCTGCTTTTGCCCGGCATGTATGTGCGGGCGCTGGTCGAGGAGGGCGTCGCCCAGAACAGCTTCCTGGTGCCGCAGCGCGCCGTCAGCCGCAACACCAAGGGTGAGGCGACCGCCATGGTCATCAACGCGCAGGGGAAAGTCGAGACACGCGTGCTCGCAGTGCGCAACAGCGTCGGCAACAACTGGCTGGTGGATTCAGGCGTCGGCGACGGCGACCGCGTCATCGTCGAGGGCATGCAGCTGGTGCGCCCCGGCGGCGATGCAACGGGCGTCGAAGTGACGATCGACGAGACGACCGGCGAGGTCAAGGACCGCGGGCAGGGCACGTCCGCCGCACCGGCCGCGTCCAACGCTGCCAAACCGGCGGCTGGCGCCGCCACCGGGAACTGAGCGATGTCCATATTCTTCATCAACCGGCCGATCTTCGCCTGGGTGATCGCCATCGTGATCATGCTGGGCGGGCTTCTCGCGCTCACCTCGCTGCCGATCTCGCAATATCCGCAGATCGCGCCGACGACAGTCAACATCAGCGCCACCTATCCGGGCGCCGATGCGCAGACGGTGGAAAATTCGGTGACCAAGGTCATCGAGCAAGGCATGACCGGCATCGACAATCTCGACTACATGACGGCGACCTCGACCTCGACCGGTTCGGCCTCGATCACGCTGACCTTCACCACGGCTGCCGATCCCGACACCGCCCAGGTGCAGACGCAAAACAAGCTTCAGCTGGTGCAGTCGCAGCTGCCGCAGGTGGTGCAAAGCAATGGCATCACCGTCTCCAAATCCTCGACCGGCTTCCTGATGGTCATCGGTTTCGTCTCGACCGACGGCAAGATGAACTCGACCGATCTCGCCGACTATGTCGACGCCACCGTCAACGACACGCTGAAGCGCGTCGAAGGCGTCGGCTCGACGCAGCTGTTCGGCTCCGGCTATGCCATGCGCATCTGGCTCGATCCTGACCAACTCGCCAAATACGCCTTGATGCCGAGCGACATTGCCTCGGCGATCGAGGCGCAGAACACGCAGGTTTCGGCCGGCCAGCTTGGCGGCCTGCCGGCGCGCAAGGGCCAGCAGCTCAATGCCACGGTGACGGCCAAGAGCCGGCTGCAGACCGCCGAACAGTTCCGCAACATCATCCTGAAGAGCCAGACCGACGGCTCGCTGGTCCGCCTCAACGATGTCGCCACCGTCGAGCTCGGCGCCGAAAGCTATACGACGCAGGCCAATTACAATGGCAAGCCGGCGGCCGGCGTCGCCGTCAATTTGGCGACCGGCGCCAACGCCATCAACACCGCCGAAGCGGTGCGTTCGACGATCGCCCGGCTGAGCTCGACCTTCCCGCAAGGGGTCGAGGTCGTCTATCCCTACGACACCTCGCCTTTCGTGCGGCTGTCGATCGAGGAAGTGGTCAAGACGCTGGCCGAAGCGATCGTGCTGGTGTTCCTGGTGATGTTCATCTTCCTGCAGAATTTGCGCGCCACCATCATCCCGACTATCGCCGTGCCGGTGGTGCTGCTCGGCACGTTCGGCGTGCTGTCGCTGTTCGGCTATTCCGTCAACACACTGACCATGTTCGCCATGGTGCTGGCCATCGGCCTCTTGGTCGACGACGCCATCGTCGTCGTCGAGAATGTCGAACGCGTGATGCAGGAGGAAGGCCTGTCGCCGAAGGAGGCGACGCGCAAGTCGATGCACGAAATCACCGGCGCGCTGATCGGCATCGCCACGGTGCTTTCGGCCGTGTTCGTGCCGATGGCTTTCTTCGGCGGCTCGACCGGCATCATCTACCGGCAATTCTCGGTGACCATCGTCTCGGCGATGGTGCTGTCCGTGCTGGTCGCCCTTGTGCTGACGCCCGCACTTTGCGCCACCATCCTACGGCCGCCCAAGGACCATGCGACGCAGACCGGCCCGTTCGGCTGGTTCAACCGTGTCTTCGACCGCGGCACGCTTGCCTACCGCGACGGCTCGCACGGCATCATCAACCGATCCTGGCGCTTCCTCGTCGTGTTCCTGGCCATCGTCGTTGCCGTGGGCTGGATGTTTGCCCGGCTGCCGAGCTCGTTCCTGCCGGAAGAGGACCAGGGCATCCTGATCACCAGCGTGCAGCTGCCGGTCGGCGCGACGCAGGATCGCACGGAGCGCGTGCTGGCAGAAGTGACCGACCATTATCTCAACCAGGAGAAGGACGTCGTCGACGGGGTGTTCACCGCCTCCGGCTTCGGCTTCGGCGGCGCAGGGCAGAATGTCGGCATCGCTTTCGTGCGGCTGAAGGATTTCGACCTGCGCAAATCGCCGGCTTCCGCCGCGCAGGCCATCGCCGGCCGGGCGATGGGCGCGTTTTCGAAGATCAGGGACGCGCAGGTCTTCGCGCTCGCGCCTCCCGCCATCCAGGGCTTCGGCAACACCAACGGCTTCGACTTCTACCTGCAGGACGTCAACGGCGCCGGCCATGACGCGCTGATCCAGACGCGCAACCAGCTTCTGGCCCTGGCCGGGCAGAGCAAGGTGCTCGCCAACACAAGGCCCAACGGCCAGGAAGACCAGCCGCAATTCTCGGTCGACATCGACCAGGAGAAGGCCAGCGCGCTGGGCGTCAGCCTGGCCGACATCAACAACACGCTTTCGACCGCCTGGGGCAGCGATTACGTCAACGACTTCATCGATCGCGGGCGGGTGAAACCGGTCTATCTGCAGTCGGACCCGAACTTCCGCATGCAGCCGGAAGATTTGGACAAATGGCAGGTCCGCAACGCCAGCGGCGCCATGGTGCCGTTCTCGGCCTTTGCCTCCAGCCACTGGACATTCGGCTCGCCCAGGCTGGAGCGCTACAATGGTTCGGCGGCGGTCGAGATCCAGGGCGCGGCGGCCACGGGCGTCAGCTCGGGTGCCGCCATGGACGAGATCGACAAGCTCGTCGCGCAACTGCCCGCCGGCTATTCGCACGAGTGGACCGGGCTGTCGCACCAGGAGAAGCTTTCCGGCAACCAGGCGCTGTCGCTCTACGCGATTTCGGCGCTGGTCGTGTTCCTGTGCCTGGCCGCACTCTACGAGAGCTGGTCGATCCCGTTCGCGGTCATGCTGTCGGTGCCGATCGGCATCTTCGGCGCGCTGCTGGCGGCCAGCCTGTTCGGCCAGTCCAACGACGTTTATTTCAAGGTCGGCCTTTTGACCACGATCGGTCTCGCCGCCAAGAACGCCATCCTCATCGTCGAGTTCGCCATCGAGCGGCAAGCCGCCGGGATGGGGCTGGTCGAGGCGACGCTGGAGGCGGCGCGACAACGGCTGCGGCCGATCCTGATGACGTCGCTGGCCTTCATCCTGGGTGTGCTGCCGCTGGCGATCGCCAGCGGTGCGGGCTCGGGCGCGCAGAACTCGGTCGGCATCGGCGTGATGGGCGGCATGATCGCGGCGACGGTGATCGGCGTCTTCCTGGTGCCGCTATTGTTCGTCACGGTGCGGCGCATCTTCAAGGGCAGGGCGGCCAAACCAGATACGGGCGAGACGCCGGTGACGGCCACCCAGCAATAAGGAAAACTTCACATGACAGGTTTGGAACGTGGCTCGGTGGCCGCGAGGCGGCTTCTTGCGCCTATGCTCACCGCTGTCCTGCTCGCGGGATGCGTCGTCGGTCCGGATTATCAGACACCGATAATGGCAATGCCGGCGAATTGGAGCGGCCAGAAGCCGACAAAGCCTGCCCAGCCGGCACGACTGTCAAAATGGTGGCAGCGGCTACGCGATCCCGAGCTGAACACGCTTGTCGAGGAAGCGGTTGCCGGCAATCTCGATGTCGCCACCGCCAAGGCAAAAATCCGCGAGGCGCGCGCCAGCTATCGCCAGAGTGCCGGCACATTGCTGCCTTCGGCCGACGGCTCCGGCTCGGCCTCCCGCAACAAGTCGGCCGAGACCACATCAGGCTCTGACGCCACCTACAGCGAGTACCAGGCCGGCTTCGATGCAAGCTGGGAGCTCGACCTGTTCGGCGCCAACCGGAGGGGCGTAGAGGCCGCGCGCTACGGGCTGAACGCCTCGCAGGAGGAACTGCGCTCGACGCTTCTCACCCTGGTCGGCGATGTCGCTTCCTATTATACCCAGGCGCGCGGCTACCAGGCCCGCATCGCGCTCGCCCGTCGTTCGGCCGCGTCGCAAAGACAGACCGCCGAACTTACCCGCACCATGGCGCAGGCGGGCACGGCGACCGCCGCCGATGTCGCCAAGGCAATGGGGCAGGCAGCGAGCACCGAAGCCGCCGTTCCGACGCTGGAGGCAAGTTATACGCAGGCCGTGCATCGTCTCGCGGTGTTGGCCGGCCGGCCGCCTGCCTCGCTCAACGAGCGGCTGAAGCGGGTCGCGCCCATTCCTGCACCGCGCCTGCCGATGCCCGCCGGAATTCCCGCCGACCTCCTGCTATCGCGGCCCGATTTGCGCATGGCGGAGCGCCAATATGCGCAATATACCGCCAAGATCGGCCAGGCCGAAGCCGCCCGCTATCCCTCGGTCAGCCTGACGGGAGACATCAGCACGGCGGCGCTGAAGCTTGGCGATCTCGGCAAGAATTCGTCGATCGGCTGGTCGTTCGGGCCGACGCTCAGTGTGCCGCTGTTCAATGCCGGCCAATTGCAGGCGGCCGTCGAGGTCGCCAAGGCGCAACGCGATCAGTATTTCATCGCTTACCGGTCTTCGGTGCTGACGGCGCTCGAGGATGTCGAGAACGCGCTGGTGCTGTTGTCGCAGGAGCGCATCCGGATCGCCAAGCTCGCCTCGTCCGCGAAGTCCTATGGCGAGGCGGCAAGTCTCGAAGGCTCGCTCTACAAGGCCGGCGAGACAAGCCTCCTCGACGTGCTCGACGCCCAGCGCTCGCTCTATTCGGCCGAGGACTCGCTGCTGCAAAGCCGCGTCCTGCTGGCGACCAACTACATCGCCCTCAACAAGGCGCTCGGCGGCGGCTGGGATGGCGCGGTCGACAGCGCCAAGCCGGAGATCGTCGACGTCAACACCGGTCCACGGCTGGCGTCGAAGCCGGCCTCCTGAGGCACTCTCAGGCAGCGGCGTCAGTTCGGCAGACACGCCGCCATCGCCGATGCGGGGCGTGAAAACGTTTGGCGATGGCGGGGTGATCGCATCGCTGTTATTGATGGTGCCCACACAGCACAGGCGCCGCAGATGACATCCGATACACAAAAGGCCGAAGCGGTCGGGCAGCTGCTCGAAACGCCGGACCTTGCCAGCGCGCTCGAAAGCGAACAGTTCAAGAAGTTCCTCGACCAGGTGCCGATCGCCATTGCCGTCTCGGACCTGGGTTCGAAGGAGCGTGTCGTCTATGCCAATCCGGAATTCGAGAAACTGTCCGGCCTCAAGGCGGCGATGCTCGCTCGCCAACACTGGGCGGCGCTTTCCGGCACCGGCCTGCACAAGCAGAAGGACCGGCCGCTGTTCGAGGCCGTGGTCGAGGACACTGATTTCATCGGCACGTTCCGGCTGGAGCGGAAGGAAGGCCAACCGACTATCGTCGACGTCTATTCCAACGTCATCGAGGACGACAATGGCAAGGCCTGCTTCCGGCTGGTGGCGCTGGTCGACGTTTCGGCCCATGGCGAAACCGAAGATGCGCGATCGATCGACGAGCGCATCCGTGAGAAGGACACGCTGCTGCGCGAACTCCAGCACCGGGTGAAGAACAATCTGCAGATGATCACCGCGCTGATCCGGATGGAGACGCGCAACGCGGCCGAACCGGACCAGAAGCGTTTCGAGAGGCTGGCGGGGCGCGTCGATGCGCTGGCGATCCTCTACCAGACGCTGTCGGGGGACGATGGCAAGGATGAGGTCGATCTTGGTGTCTATCTCAGCCAGATCGCGTCGGCGGTCATGAACTCGCATGCGGTCGAGGGCATCCGCCTCGACATGAAGGTCGACACCTATCCGGTGTCGATCAATGTCGCCATGCCGACCGGGCTGGTGGTGAACGAACTTTTGACCAATGCGCTCAAGCATGCCTTCCAGGGACGTGACGGCGGCACGATCACGCTGCACAGCATCGTTGACGGCGATGGCTGCCGCATCGTGATCGCCGATGACGGCATTGGCCTGCCGGACGGCGAGAGCTGGCCCAAGCGCGGCAAACTCGGCGCGCTGATCGCCCGCTCGCTGACCGAGAATGCCAAGGCGGAGTTCGACGTGACGTCGAGCGCCGGCGAGGGCACGCGGGTGACCATCCTGTTCAAGCGCTCGGCTGCCACCGCCCCTTAGCGCGCGGGAGCCAAGCGGCATAGGTGGCCGTCTCCGCTTGGCTGATCTTCGACCTACTCATGCCGGCCTTGCCTTCCCCGCTATCTCCCTTCGCGTCAATGCCCCTACTCCAGCGGCAGGGGAGGGTGAAACCCAGGTGCATCGACGCCAGTCGCAAGCCGCGCTTTGCCGTGCTTGACAGGCTTAATTAATTTATTAACATTAGAAAATAATAGGGAGGAAGAATGGGCGCGCACCACGGAGCGATCCTGCGAATCCTGCGCGACGACGGTCCGCAGTCGCGCGCCGAACTGGCGCGGCGCACCTCGCTGTCACCCACCGCCCTGACCCATCTGACGGCCCATCTCCTGCGGGAAGGCACCGTGGTCGAGCTCAACCAGGCCACTGCCGGCGATGCACCCGTCGGCCGGCCGGCGATCGGCGTCGCGCTGGTGCCCGACGCCCTGTCCGTGGTTGGCGTGCACATTGGCGCGGGAACGATCGATGCGACCATCACCGACCTCAGGGCCGCCTCGAAAGCCATGGCCTCGCAGCATTTCGACACCGCCACCAGCGAACCCGCCGCGGTGATCGGCATGGTGGTGCGGATCGTCGAGCAATTGATCAAGAAGACCGGCGTCGACCGTTCGCGCCTGATCGGCCTGGGGCTCGGCGTGCCGGGACCGGTGGACACCAAGCGCCGCCGCAACCTGCAGTCGGTCAATTACGACTGGAAGGATGTGCCGTTCGCCGACGAACTCGAAACGGCGCTGCGCATGCCGGTGGTGGTCGAGCACAATGTCAGCGCGATGGCGCTGGCGGAATCGCGCTACGGCATCGGGCGCGACACGACCGCGCTGCTCTACATCTATCTGCGCACCGGCCTCGGCGCCGGCCTGGTGATCAACGGCATGCCGTTCCGTCCCGGCGGCTACGGGGCCGTCGAACTCGGTCATGTCCAGGTGGTCGAGGATGGCGAGCGTTGCGCCTGCGGCAATGTGGGCTGCCTGGAGACATTCCTGTCCGAACGCGCGCTGGCCCGCGCCGCCCATATCGACACGCCTCATCCCAGGCGCCTGCTGGCCGCGGTGGAGAAATATCCCGACGTCTGGAACGCGGCGCTCCGGCATCTGACGACGGCCATAGCGACGGCGACCAATTTGCTCAATCCCGATCTGATCGTCTTTGGCGGTCACCTGGCCGAAGCCCCGGAAAGCTTCATCGATCATATAAGGCGGGGCGTTCCGCCACGCGTCCTGCCGCCGATGCGCGACGTGCTGCGGGTCGAGCGGTCGAGCCTCGGTCCTGGTGCCGGCGCCATCGGTGCTGCTGCGGCGGCGCTCGACCATTTTTTCTATTCGGGGGTGTCGCGATGAGCGAAGCGTCGAAGACGACACGCTCCGGCGGCGGCTCGAACGAGGATCGGGGTATCGACTATCGCGGTCTCGCGCTCAATCTCTGCGGGCTCGTCGCCGGCATCGCCATCTGGTGGGTGCTGACGGCGGGCGGCGCGGTGGGCCTGCCGCCACCGCCACAGGTTGCGTCCAGGTTTATCGATCTGATCGCAAACGGGCAGCTCGCCACCGACATCATGTCGAGCCTGGCTCGGGTGATGACCGGCTTTCTCCTCGGCGTCATCCTGGCGATCCCGGTCGGCTTCGTCATGGGCTGGTACAAGGTCGCGCGCTCGCTTATTGAGCCGTATCTGCAGTTCTTCCGCATGATCCCACCGCTGGCCATCATTCCGCTGGCGATCGTAACGATGGGCATCGACGAGACGCCAAAGGTCTTCGTCATCTTCCTGGCCTCCTTCCTGGCCAGCGTCGTCGCCACCTATCAGGGCGTCATCAGCGTCGACAAGACGATGATCAACGCCGCGCGCGTGCTCGGCGCCAAGGACATGACCATCTTCCTGCGCGTCATCATTCCCGCATCGACGCCGTTCATCCTGGTCGGCGTGCGCATCGGCCTCGGCTCGGCCTGGGCGACGCTGGTGGCCGCCGAACTGATCGCCGCGCAGACCGGCCTCGGTTTCCGCATGCAGCAGGCGCAACTCTACTACGACCTGCCGACCATCTTCGTCAGCCTGATCACCATCGGCCTTCTCGGCCTTGCCATGGATCGCATCCTTTTGGTGATCGAGCGCCGGCTGACCGTCTGGCAGGAGCGCGTGTGATGCCGCCCAAGATCGTCTTCGACAACGTCACGCGCCGGTTCGACCTCAAGGACAATGCCTTCGTCGCGCTTGACCGGCTGTCGCTCGACATCGCCGACGGCGAATTCGTCACCGTCGTCGGTCCGTCCGGCTGCGGTAAGTCGACCGCGCTCAACATCGCGGCCGGCCTGCTGAAGCCGAGCGAGGGCACCGTGCTGGTCGATGGCAAGGCGGTCGAGGGGCCGGGTCCGGAGCGCGGCATGATCTTCCAGCAATACGCGCTGTTTCCCTGGCTCACCGTACGCCAGAACGTCGAGTTCGGGCTGCGCATCAAGGGCGAGGAAGCTTCGCGCCGCCGGCAGATCGCCGAGCGTTTCATCGATCTCGTCGGCCTTGGCGACTTCGCCGACGCGCTGCCGAAGACGCTTTCGGGCGGCATGAAGCAGCGTTGCGCGATCGCCCGGGCCTATGCGGTCGATCCCTCGATCCTTTTGATGGACGAGCCCTTCGGGGCGCTCGACGCACTGACCCGCGTGCAGCTCCAGGACCAGTTGCTCGACACCTGGAGCCGGGAGCGGCGCACCGTGATGTTCATCACCCACGATGTCGACGAGGCGGTCTACCTCGCCAACCGCGTCATCGTCATGGCGGCGCGGCCCGGCAGGCTGCAGGAGATCATCGAAGTCGGCCTGCCTTACCCAAGAACCGAGGAAATCCGGCTTTCGGCGGAGTTCATGAGCATCCGCAACCGCGTCTGGCAAGCCGTTTACCACCAGTAACAGTGACAGGAGGAGAGTATGGTGACACTGACAAGACGTAACCTCATCGCATCATCGGCGGCACTTGCCGCGTTCGCTGCCTCTGGCATCCGTGCCGGAGCGGCGGGAACGGCGGCACGCATCGGCTACAACGGCGACTTCTGGGGCGCCAGCGTTGCCGGCGTCGCGGCCGACCAGGGCTTCTATGCCAAGCACGGCGTCGATGCCGATATCAAGGTCTTCACCAATGGCCCCATCCAGGTCCAGGCACTTGGCGCCAACAGCCTGGAATTCGGCTATCTCGGACCGGGCGCGCTGTGGCTGCCGGCGAGCGGCAAGGCCAAGATCATCGCCGTCAACGATGTCGGCTTCTCGGACCGGGTGATCGCCCAAGCCGGCATCACGTCCATCGCCGGCCTCAAGGGCAAGAAGGTCGCGATCGCGGCCGGCACCTCGGGCGACATGCTGTTGCGGCTGGCGCTGCGCAAGGCCGGTATGGCGATGACCGACCTCGACATCGTGCAGATGGACCCGAGCACCATCGTGGCGGCCTTCGCCTCCAAGCAGGTCGACGCGGCCGGCATCTGGTATCCGTTCGTCGGCATCATCCACAAGAGCGTTCCCGATCTGATGGAACTGGCCAAGAACGACGACTTTTATCCGCAGACCACATTTCCGAGCGTCTTCATTGCCCGCAACGATTTGGTCGAGGGCAATCCCGATCTCGTCCGCAACGTGGTGCGCGCCATCAAGGACGCGCAGGATTTTCGCGCCGCCAACCAGGACAAGGCGATCGAGATCACCTCCAAGCTGCTCGGCATTCCTGCCGACCAGCTGAAGACGGAAGCCGGTTATGGCCGTTTCATGACCTCGGCCGAACTGATCAAGCTAACCAAGGACGGCACCGTGAACGGCTGGTTCTCGACGATGAACGACCTGTTCAAGACCTTCGGCAAGCTCGAGACCTCGCTCGATCCCAAGGACTATTATCTGGGCGATCAATACATTTCGGCCTGACGGCCTTCTTGAAATCGCCCCTTGCAAATCGCAAGCCCCGGCAGCGAACCGGGGCCTGTTTCCTGACAATCACAGCAGCGACGAGCCATCCATGAACGTTCTCTATATCGACATCGACAGCCTCAGGCGCGACCACCTCGGCTGCTACGGCTATCATCGCAACACCTCTCCCGTCATCGACAGCCTTGCCGGCGAGGGCATCCGCTTCGAGAACGTCTATGTGTCCGATGTGCCTTGCCATCCGTCGCGCACGGCGCTGTGGAGCGGCCGCCACGGAATGCGGACCGGCGTGGTCGGCCATGGCGGCACCGCCTGCGAGCCGTTCCGCGAAGGCGCCGAGCGAGCCTGGGCCGGCACCTTCTACGAGGAAGGCTGGATGCGGGCGCTGCGCGATCTCGGCTACCACACCACGACCATCAGCAGTTTTGGCGAACGGCATGGCTGCTGGCATTGGTATGCCGGCTTCAACGAGATCATCAATCCGGGCAAGGCCGGCATGGAGAACGCCGACGAGGTTTCGGGCCTGGCGATCGACTGGCTGAAGCGCAATGGCTCGGCAAAAAAATGGTTCCTGCACGTCAATGTCTGGGACCCACACACGCCCTATCGCGCGCCGGACGCTTTCGGCGACCCCTTCGCCGACCAGCCGCTTCCCGACTGGATGACCAGGGCGGTATTCGAGAAGAGCCATGCCGGCTACGGCCCGCACAGCCCGCAGGAACCCTCGGGCTTCGACGTCGAGCCGGGCGGATCGAAATACCGGCGCATGCCGTCGCCGATCAGCGGCATGGACACCGTCAAGGCCTGGTTCGACGGCTACGACACCGGCGTGCTCTATGCCGATCATCATGTCGGTCTCATCGTCGAGGAGTTGAAGCGGCAAGGCCTGTTCGACGACACGATCATCGTCATCGGCGCCGATCATGGCGAAAACCTCGGCGAGCTCAACGTCTGGGGTGATCATCAGACGGCCGACGAATTCACCTGCAACGTGCCGCTGGTCATCCGCTGGCCCGGCGCCGAGGACATGCGCGGCGTCAATGGCGGCCTTCATTATCATTTCGACTGGGCCGCCACGCTGATCGATCGGCTCGGCGGCAACGTTCCGGCGCTGTGGGACGGGCGCTCCTTCGCGCCGGCGCTTGTCGCGAAGGAGGAAGGTGGCCGCGATTTCCTGGTGCTGAGCCAGGGTGCGTGGGCAGTGCAGCGCGGCGTGCGGTTCCGGCTCGGCGGGGCCGACTGGCTGATGCTGCGCACCTATCATGACGGCTACAAGGATTTCGGCCCGGTCAGCCTGTTCAATCTGAGTGAGGATCCGCATGAGCAGCGTGATCTCTCAGGCTCCCGAAGCGATGTGGTCGATCATGCCAGCCGGCTGCTCGAGGACTGGCGCAGCGCCATGGCCATCCGCAGTGACAGCGATGTCGACCCGCTGGTGACGGTGATCCGGGAAGGCGGGCCGTTCCATTGCCTTGGCGAGTTGCCGGGCTATCTCGAAAGACTGCGCCGGACCGGCCGCACCGATGCGGCAGCGGCCCTCGAGCAGCGCCACCCGGCACCGCCGCCACGGCGCAAATCGCTGAACTGACCGGCCGGCGGCACTTGGCCGTGCCCTAGCAGCCAGTTGCCGCTGCCTCACGACAGGCCGGCCGGTTCGCCCTATCTCCATGCCGCCGGTCGGGTTTGGACCCGGCGATATGGAGGATGGGATCACGTGACATCGACGCCGATTGCCCGTCGCGAAGCGGCGCCCTTGCCTGTCGCAGCACTGATGGGCGCCATGGTGTCGATCCAGATCGGCGCCACCTTCGCCAAAGGCCTGTTCCCGCAGATCGGCGCGCAAGGGACGACGACGCTCAGGCTGGTCATCGGTGCGCTGATGCTGATCGCGGTGCTGCGGCCCTGGCAGATGCGGCCCTCGCGTGCCACCATGCCGTGGCTGGTCGCTTATGGGGTGACGCTCGCCGCCCTCAACCTCCTGTTCTACGCAGCGCTGGCCAGGATTCCGCTCGGCATCGCGGTGGCGCTGGAGTTTACCGGCCCGCTTCTGGTGGCGACCTTGACTTCGCGGCGCGCCACCGACTTTGCCTGGATCGCGCTGGCGGTGGCCGGCATCCTGCTGTTGTCGCCCTTCGTTCGTTCCCTCGCGCCGCTTGATCCGATCGGGGTGATGCTGGCGCTGGCGGCCGGCGGCTTCTGGGCGCTCTACATCGTGCTGGCCCAGAAGGCCGGCGCGGAGCTTGGCACCCGCACCACCGCCTACGGCATGGCCATCGCCGCCGTGCTGGTGCTGCCCTTCGGTGTCGCCCAGGCGGGATCCGCGCTGCTGGCGCCGTCGATCCTGGTCAGCGCGCTGCTCGTCGGCCTGTTTTCCAGCGCATTGCCGTTCTTCCTGGAGATGGTGGCGCTGACCCGCATGCCGGCGCGCATCTACGGCACGCTGACCTGCCTGGAGCCTGGGCTGGGTGCACTGGCCGGCTTCCTGTTCCTGCATGAAAGCCTGACCGCGACGCAATTGGCCGGGATCGCTGCCGTTGTTGTCGCCGCCTTTGGCACGGCGCTGACATCACGGCCGCCGGTTCCATCGCCGGAGTAGGGGAACGATTCGTCGGCACTGGGTATTTTCGAGTAATCCGAAATTCAGCCAGCCAGATCCGCGAAATCAGGCCAATCCTTGTCCAGGATGGCACTGAAATTGTCGCCTGGCGCACAAGTATTTCCGGCTCTGGACAGACCGTGATCTGGTCCAATACGGTGCGTGTCGAAATGAAGACGCGATTGTAGAAAAGGCCGGTCGTCCCTTGCAAAAGAACGTCTTCTCATCGGCGGATCTGCCGCCGCATCTGGATCATCGCGCACGCTTCGCGCTCTGGCAGGACATCCATGTCGCCGAGATATGGTCGGTCGAATACACGATTTCGGAAAGACTGTCGTTCGAAGCCGCGATCGAAGCCACCGCTGTCGGGTCGCTTGTGCTTGGGCAGATGGCCGGGACGATACGTCATGCCAGCCGCAAGGCGGGCAATATCGCTGCCGACGGTCGCGACGGCTATCTGCTGCTGGTCAATAATGGCGATACGGTGCTCAGCGGCACGCAGATTGGCCGCGATTATCACGTCGGCAAAGGCGAGGCCGCCCTGGTCTCGGCTTCGGAAGCGTTGCAGATGACCGGCGGCGACAGCAATGTCTGGGCCAATGTGGTGCTTCCCCGTGCCGTGCTGGAAAATGCCTTCGCTCATATAGAGGATCGGCTGGCGTTGACCGTCGGAGCCGACAATGAGGCGCTCGGCATGCTCAAGCGCTATTGCAGCTTCCTGGAAGCAGGCCCGGCCCTGGTCTCGCCCGACCTCATCGGCCACGCCACCGAAACCATCGTCGACCTGATCGGCCTGGCGACCGGCGCCAAGGGCGAAGCGGCCGAACTGGCGGGCCTGCGCGGTCTGCGCGCGGCAAGGCTGCAGGCCATACTGCAGAAGATGCGGGACAATTTCGCCGATCCCGCCATTTCGGCGCAGGGCGTTGCCGGGCAATTGCGGCTCTCGGTCCGCTATGTCCATGGCCTGCTGCAGGAAACCGGGGTGAGCTTTGCCGAGCGCATTCTCGAACTGCGCTTGCAGAGGGCGCATCGGATGCTGTCCGACAGGCGCAACGACCGCATGCGGATCAGCGAGATCGCGCTGCTCAGCGGTTTTTCCGACGTGTCCTATTTCAACCGCTGCTTCCGCCGCCGCTTCGGCTCGACGCCGGGCAGCGCCAGATAGTTTCCGGCGCGCCGATCGACTGAGGCTGAAAAGCCACACCGACCGGGAAAGCGCCGTGGTGCTTTCCCCGACAATTCGGGTGCGGCCCAGCCCAAGACGCGGCCGGCGGACAATGCAACACCGGATTTCTCGACAACAGCTGGTCCTCCGCTGGCATCCGCGGCGGCGATCACGACAATTTTGGGGCGGCAGACAACAATGAAAATTCTTCTTCTCGCAACGGCCTTCATTCTCGCGCCGCTCGGTGCGGCGTGTGCGGCTGATATCAATGAGGTTTCGCCTGTTGCATCCGGCTACGACTGGTCCGGACTCTATGCCGGCGTCGACATCGGCTACGCGGCCGGAAAATCCAATCTGTTCATCGCCGGCGGCGGACTGGGCGGGGCCACCGATCTCAATGTCTCCACCGATCCGAACGGATTTATCGGCGGTGTCCATATCGGCGCCAATTACCAGATGGAGAACAGCTTCGTGATCGGCGCCGAGGCCGACATCATGTACAGCAATATAGATGGGCTGACGGCCCTCGACGCCGGCGGCGGCGGCGTCACCACGTTGCTCAAGAGCGAACTCAAATGGTCCGGGTCGGCGCGGCTGCGGGCCGGCTATGCTTTCGATCGGACCTTGCCCTACATCACCGCCGGCGTCGCCGCGGCCAAGTATGAACTGATTGCGGTCAGCGCCGGTGGCCCTGCCGCCGAAGTAACGCTCCACAGCGACAGCCATGTCGGCTGGACCGTTGGCGCCGGCATCGAGCACGCCTTCGCCGACAGGTGGATCGCTCGAGCTGAGTATCGCTACTCGGACTTCGGCAGCCAGGACCTCTCGGTGGCCGCCGGCCTGCCCACGGAAACCCATGTCGACCTCCAGACACAGGATATCCGGGTCGGGCTCAGCTACAAGTTCTGATCCGCTGAAGCTGCTGATCTCCCCCTTGAGGGGGGTGAGGAGTGGTCCGCGCAGCGGACGGAAAGCCAATCGCTTGGCTTTCCGAACGACGAACGCCTGGAACGAAAGCGAAGGGCCGGGTCCGGCAGGCCAGAGGGGGCGGTCCGGCTGGGCTCGGCCTGCTATTGCGGATGACGTTGGCGCTTTACGCGCGGCGACCCCCTCTGTCGTCTCCGTGGCGCTTTGTTCTTGATCTCACGGTTTGTGGCACGCGAATAGGCGTCGAGCGGAGCCGCAGGGTCAGCGCCGGGCGAGGGGGACGGCACAGACATCGGCGGTCCTTGATGCTTGTCCATGAAATCCGCGAAGTCCAGAAGGATGCGGGCGGCGGTGAACCGGGCAAGTTCCTTATTGTTTGTCTTGTCGTAGATAGACCCTGCCGAGGAAGGCCGGCTCGCCGGAGCGCCGGCCGCCCAATGAGCCTGCCACCAGCACGACAAGCGTCAGCAAGTACGGCAAAGTCATCATGAGATAGACAGGAACGTCGGCGCCTATGGCTTGTAGTCTAGGCACAAGCGCATCCGCGCTTCCGAAAAGAAGCGCACCCCAGAGAGCTCGAGCCGCGTTCCAGCGCGAAAAGATGACGAGCGCAACGGCAATCCAGCCGCGCGACGCGACCATTCCCTCCACCCAGACATGACTTGTGGCGACTGAGAGATAGGCTCCGGCGAGACCACAAAACAGCCCGGACGCCAGGACAGCCCCGAACTGAACCAGTTGCACGTCGATACCCGCGACATCCGCGGCGGCCGGGTTTTCCCCGACGGACCTCAACCTGAGGCCATGTCGGCTTTTGGAAAGCCACCACCAGAGCGCGCCGACCAGGATCGGCAGCGCCAGCGTAACCGGGTCCTGCACCGCGAAAATGCGGCCGAATGCCGAACCGCGGTCTATCCCGAAGAGGTCGCCAAGTGTGGAAATGCCAGAAAAGGTCTTCTGCACGTAGGGTCGCCCCACGACCCCGGTGATGCCCAGTCCGATTGCGACGACGGCTAGGCCGGCGAGCGTATGATTGGCGCGCAAGGCGACTGTCGATATTCCAAACAGCAGAGCGAGAGCCATCGCGGCCGCTGAGCCGGCGGCAAGACCAACCCAAGGATCGGCTCCGGAAAGCACCGTCATCGCGCCGGTCATGGCACTGATCGCCATGAGCCCTTCCGCTCCAAGATTGAGAACGCCGGCTCTTTCGCAGATAATGAGGCCGAGGCTCGCCAGCAGCAACGGTGCCGCATAGCTCGGAATGATGGCAATCCAGCCGATCAGAAAATCCATGCAACTGTCCCTTCCTAGTTCTTGGGCCGTTTGAGCGAATAGGAGCTGAAGAACTGCGCCATCAAAATCGACATCAGTACCGCGCCTTGCATCAGCACGATCATCGCTTCGGAGATCGAGTAGAAAACCTTCAGGACATTCCCGGCGGTGAACACCGCGCCGAGCGCGAAAGAGATCACGACCACCCACAATGGCTTCGCGCGGGCCAGGTAGGCGATCACGATCGCGCTGAAGAGATAGCCGTTGCCGACGGACTGGTTGAGGCGGTGCTCCGTCCCCGCCACGATCATCATGCCGGCAACGCCTGAGAGAGCGCCGGAGAGCAGCACGAGCCCCACGGCTATGCTGAGCACCGGCAGGCCCGTGGCGAGCGCGGCCTTGGCGTTGAAACTACAGCATCCGCGTAGAAGCCGACCCGGCTGTGTTCCATGACGAACCAGATGGACAACGCGATAACGGCGACCAGGAAGATTCCGGCATGCAACTGCCCCCATCCCAGAACGAGAAACCAGCTCGCCTCGGGAAAGGTGGCGGTCACGGGAAAGCTGTTGGAAGGGTCTCTCCAGACCCCGAACAGAAGATGCTGCACGAGCAGAAACGCGACGCTTCCCAGCAGCAGGGTCGAAATAACCTCGTTAACGCCCCACTTGAGTTTCAGAAAAAGCGGAATCGCAATCCAGGCGGCTCCCGCAAGCGCCGCCAGAACGAACATCGTCGGCAACCTCAGCACTTCAGGCCCGCTGCCGTTCAGCGCCACCCAGGTTGACGCGATCGCGCCGAGCCATAGCTGGCCCTCCACGCCGATGTTCCAAAACCGCACGCGCATGGCAACGCCGGAGGCGAGGCCGACTAGCACCAACGGTAAAGCGGCCGTCGCCGTCTGGGAGAGGCCGTCCGAGGTCAGAAAAGTTGCAATCAGGAACTCATCCACAAGAGCGCTTGCCGGCACGCCCGCATGCACGAGCAGCACCGCCGAAACCGTCAGCCCGACCAACAGTCCGCCAACATAACTGAGACTGGTCAACAAGAAGCCGGGATTTTGCCTGCGAACAAGGAAAGCTGTGTCAAGCATGGCCTGCTAAAAGGCCTCCTATCCATTCAGGCGTGACGTCGCCGGTCTGACGGCAGCCGGCGATCCTTCCTCTGTTCATGACGGCCACCCGATGGGACAGGGACATGACCTCCTGGAGATCCTCGCTGATCAGAAGGCAAGCCGCGCCGGCTTCCACAGCTCCGCGGATCGCCGATCGGACGAACTCGGCCGCTTTCATGTCCAGCCCGCGAGAAGGGGAATGCGCTATGAGAACCTTCAGGCCGTGATCGAGCTCCCGCGCGAGCAACACTTTCTGCGCGTTTCCTCCCGAGAGCAAAGAGGCCGGCCGTTCCGGCGTCGCGCCGCGGATATCGAACGCATCGATGGCCTCGGCGGCCTTCTCGCGCATCGCCCGCCGGCTCAGGAGAAACGGGCCGCCGAAGCTACCGCTGGCGACGGTCGTGAGCGCGAGATTGTCGGCAATGGAAAGCTCCCGGATCAACCCGCTGTCAAAGCGGTCGGAGGGGATGACGCGCAAGCCGGCCTCGCGGCGCTGGTCTGGCTTGGCGGTGGATATGTCCTGGCCATCCAGTACGATCGTGCCGGCGCCGGCACGGTCGAGTCCGAGAAGGCAGGCAACGAGTTCCTCCTGCCCGTTCCCGCCGACGCCGGCGATGCCAAGGATTTCGCCTACATGCAGCTCGAACCCGAGATCGTTCAGGCTTTGCCCGTGAGCGGTCGCCCGTGCGGAAAGCCTTTCCACGCTCAGACACACATCACCCGGCCGAGATAACGGCCTGCCCGCAACCGTCAAGGCATCGCCGACCATCAACCGCGCCACCTCCGCTTCGGTGACGTTCGCAACCCGCGCACCCTCAAGTACGGTCTCGCCGTGCCGCATGATCGTTACCCGGTCGCAGAAAGCGGCAACCTCCCGGAACTTGTGCGTGATCAGAACCACGGCGTGACCTTGCCTCGACAATCGTTGGGCAAAAGAGAGGAGCGTGCGCGCTTCCTCGTCGGTCAGCACCGCCGTCGGTTCGTCCATGACCAGAATTCGGGCGCCCAGAAGCATGACCTTGATGATCTCGGCGCGCTGGCGTTCGGCGATCGAAAGATTCGCTACCAGCTTGTGCGGATCGACGGGCAGGCCGATCTCGCTCGACTTGGCGGAAACGATCGCCGCCGCATCGGTCAGCGTTTTCACAGCAGCCTTGCGGCCGAAGCCGAGGAGAACATTTTCGGCAACCGTAAAACTCTCGACCAGCCGGAAATGCTGGTGGACCATGCCGAGACCGGCGGCGGCGGCTTCCAGCGGGCTGCGCAAACTGATCGCTTCGCCGTCGATCGATTGCTCGCCCCCGTCTGCTACATAGACGCCGGCCGCCACGTTCATCAAAGTGGACTTGCCTGCACCGTTCTCACCGACAATGGCATGCACCTCCCCCCATTCGAGAGAGAAGGACGCATCGCGGAGCGCGGCTTTGCCGTCAAACGACTTGCCTATGCCGCGCATCAACAGAGCCGCCGGCGTGCCCAGCGGTTGTCGCATGTCGCCCGCTTGCTGAAGCGCCGTCGTCATTACTTCGCCGGCATGGTGCCGATGACACCGTCGACGAAATAGTCCATCGACCAGAGCGCCGCATCGTCGACCTTCCCGCCGACATCGACAACGATGGTGCCGTCTTGCTTTTTCAGAGGGCCCTGGAATGGATCAAGCTTGCCGGCGATGATCTCCTGCTTTGCTGCCTCGACCTTTGCCTTGGTCTCCTCGGAAACCGAGGGGCCAAAAGGAGCAAGATCGACCACGCCGGTTTCAAGGCCTTCGAAAGCGCCGTATTCCTCGGGTTTCCAGTTGCCGTCGATGATCTCCTTGATCGTCGGCACAAGATATTTCTCCCAGCGGAAGATGACGGAGGTCTGGATCGTCCGCGGCGCGGCATGCGACATGTCGAGCTGAAAGCCTATCGAAGGAACGCCTGCCTTTTCGGCGGCGTCGAGCGCCGAGGTCGCGCTCAGATTCGTGGCGAGCACGTCGGCCTTCTGGTCGAGAATGGCCTGGGCGATCTGCCCTTCCTTCACCGGGTCCCACCAGGAGTTGGCGAAGACCGCGACCGTTTCGATCGTAGGATCGACCGAACGGGCTCCGAGTGCAAAACTGTTGATATCCCAGTTCACCACGCCGACCGGAAAGCCGGCGAGGATGCCGATCTTCTTTGTCTTCGTCGCCTGTCCTGCCGCGATGCCTGCAAGGTACCAACCCTGGTAAGTGCGGGCATAGAAGCTTTCCATGTTGGCCCCATTCTCCGTGCCCGAAGCACTGAGAAACGCCACATTCGGATAGGCTTTGGCCGCTTCGGCCATTGGGGCGCTGTAGCCATAGGTGGTGCCGATTATGATGTTGAAGCCGCGCTTGACGTAGAGATCGATCGCCGCGCGCAGCTTCGTGGCCTCTTCCGGTATGTTCTCCGTCACCGAGACGGGCACCTGTAGCTGTTCCTCCAAGGCCTTGCGGCCGGCCTCGAGGGCTTCGTTCCATCCGCCGTCTTGCGCTGAACTTGCGTAGATGAACGCGACCTTGGGCGCCCCTTCCAGAGTAAAGGCATAAGCGCCGGACGTAGCACAGAATACGAAAACCGTGGCCGCCGCCGCGAACAGGCGAACCGAGTCGGACGGCTTCGTGTTGCGCTCTTTCATTTCGTGGTTCCCCTTGTTTTTCTTTGATTTTCTCAGCCGGAAGCGCGCCGCGCCCATGCAGCTTCCCTGCACGGTGACGATTGCCGCCGGAGCGTCTTTTTTGATTTGGCAAAAGCGAATTGGCTCTTGTGCAGTGCATAACAGCCGATTACGTTCGTTCATGCAACAAAAATAATCATGCTCATTTTTTGGGCACTTTGTGCAGAAATGTGAACGATCAAATGAACACCGATGCTCTGGCATCATTTGTAAAAATCGCGGAACTGCGGTCATTGTCCGCCGCGGCGAAGTTGTACGGCCTGCCCAAATCCACGCTCAGTCTCCGGCTCAAGCAGCTTGAAGACGATCTGAAGGTCGCTCTGTTCGAGCGCTCCGGCCGTGTCCTGTTGCTCACGGAAGCAGGGCAAACCCTGCTCGGGCACGCGCGGCAGATCCTGCAAAGCTGCGATACGGCGCGGGCCGCCGTGACGGAACTGAGCGACGACGTGACCGGAACCTTGCGGATCGGCGCCACGGGGGAGTTCGGCACGGCCTACTACACGCAGATGCTCATGGCGTTCAGAAAGCTCTACCCCAAGGTGGAAATCGAACTCACCTTCTTTTCGCCGCACGTTCTCTACGCGCCAGAGAGCCTCGATACGCTCGACGCCGTGATTTCATGGGACGAAGGTATCGAAGTCGGCGAAACGCTCTCCACCGCAAAATTCGCACTCTTTGCCAGCAAGAGTTATGTCGAGCGTGCCGGGATGCCACGAAAACCCGCCGATTTGGCGGAACACCAGGGCATTGTCTATCGCACCTCGGCGGGCCTGCAGCACTGGCGGCTACAGAAAGGTACCGCGCAGGAAAGTATCTTGCCGCGCAGCAACCTGATCGCCAACGAATACTGGACTATCAAGTACTTCGCCGTTGCGGGCGAGGGCATTGCCTATCTACCGCACTTCTTCACCACGATCGAGTGTGAACGCGGCCACCTCATTCCGTTGCTCGACACATGGGAGTCCGCGGAAAAGCGGGTCAGCATCCGCATATCGCGCCCGCACGCCCCATCGCGTAAGATGACCGCGTTCATGGATGTCTGCGGCCGCTACTTCTCGCCCGGCTTCGTTTTCACGGGGCCGCGCTACTACGTCGAAACAATCTTCGATGCAAGCCAGCAAGAAAAGGGAACAGAAAAATGAAGGTCCTTGAAACCGGTAATGGCGCGCGTGCAATGAAAGGGGGAGGGCTCGACCCGCAGCGTGTCAGCTTCGACAAGATCCCGATCATCGATCTCGAGCCCATGTTCGCAGGCAACGAGGCGGCCAAGCGAAAGCTCGCCCAGGAACTGCGCAAGGCCTGCACGGAAGTCGGCTTCCTCTATATCAAGAACCATCACGTTCCGAAGGATGTCATCGATGCCACGTTTGGGGTGGCGGAGGTGTATTTCGCCGAATCCGACGACGTGAAGATGGAGAATCACGTTTCCAATTCAAAGAATAATCGCGGTTATGCGGCAATATTGGAAGAGAATACGGATCCGACCGCGCGCGGAGACCTGCACGAATCCTATGATATTGCGCTGGATGTGCCAGCCGACGATCCGGACGTGAAGGCCGGCAAAGTACTCTACGGTCCCAACCAGTGGCCAGCGGGCAGGCCGGAATTCCGAACGGCACTGGAAGCCTACCATGCCGAGATGCTGACGCTGAGTGGCCACCTGCTCCATGCCTTTGCTCTGGCTCTTGGGTTGGAGGAGACATATTTCGACCTGCTGGTCGGTAAGCCGCTCGCAACTTTGCGGGTGCTCCACTATCCACCGCAGTTTGGCGAGATCGATGACCGCCAGATCGGCATTGGGGCGCATTCGGACTATGAGTGCTTCACGATCCTGGCCCAGAAGGATGGTATTTCAGCCTTGCAGGTACTGAATGCAACTGGCGAGTGGATTGCGGCCGATCCCGTCCCCGGCTGCTTCGTCGTCAATGTGGGAGATCAGATGGCGCGTTGGACCAATGACCTTTTCGCCTCGACCGTCCACCGCGCGGTGAATCGTTCCGGCAAAGAACGCTATTCGATCCCGTTCTTCTTCGGTCCAAACTATGATGCCGTGATCGAGGTGCTTCCCAGTTGCATTGATGAGGATCATCCTGCGAAGTACCCTCCGATCACGTCGGGCGAATACGTCAACGGCCGCTTCAAGGCGACATTTGCGCACTATGCCGCGCAAAGCGAGGCCGGCGCCGAAACCGCGGCTTAAGCGGATAATCCTGTCATGCGCGGCCGCTCCTGTGGCCGCGCATCGCATACCCGCCGTCCGTTGACCGAGATCAATATGATAGCACCCTCGATGGGTAGCGTCGGGTTAACTGGTTAGCCATGGCGTCACCAGAAGAACCCATTTCGGTTTGACGGTGGATGTGGCTAATTTTTCGGCTTTGAGGGCTTGGTGGAGCGCGGTCTTGCCGATTTGGGCTTTGAGCAGCAACGGAGCAGAAAACCTGCATAAGGAAGTCACGGCTCGTCGTCCGGGTCAGCGGTTTTCGGATCGCGTGGCGGGCCTCGGTTTCGGCTATGGCCGCGGCAAGGCACAGCCAGTCGGCGATGCTGAGGGGGGTAATGTTTTCAGGGGGCATTTTGCCGGTGCCAAAATGGATGTCGCTCATGGTCTTACCCCTCGATGGTTGCGCGAGTGCTGAAGGTGAAAGTGTGGAGGGAGCACCACCGCCCGAAGCTGCGGCCTGGCCTCCCCACAAGGGGACCCTCAAGGGGGAGATCGGCCACCGCCCTTAAATCAGCTTCTCCAGCGTGATCGGCAGATCCCTGATCCTCTTTCCCGTCGCATGGAACACCGCGTTGGCAATCGCCGGCGCCACGCCGACAATGGCCAGTTCGCCAACGCCCTTGCCGCCGAGCACCGAGGAATGCAGGTCGGGGATGCCGACCGAGATCACCTCGATGTCGGGGATGTCGGCATTGGTCGGCACGAGGTAGTCGGCGAGGTTGTCATTGACGATGCGGCCGTGGCGGCGGTCGACGATGCCTTCTTCCAATAGCGCCTGGCCGATGCCCATGATGATGCCGCCCTTCCATTGGCTTTCGGCAAGTTTCGGGTTGTAGAGCCGGCCCGAATCCAGCGCCGACACCACGCGCGATACACGCACCGTGCCAAAGTCCTCGTCGACGCGCACCTCGATGAAATGCGCGCACCAGGAGTGGCGGGAATAGTCGCCCTCGGTGTGCGGCACCGACATGGCGATGGTGGTGTAGTTCTTGTAGCGATCCTCTGGCGTCGAATTGGCCGGCATGGTGTCGCCGGTGGCTTCGATGTGGTCGCGGCCGACGCTCTTGAGCAGTTCGGCGACGGAGACATCGGGGCCGTCGCCGCGCGGCGAAGCGATACGGCCATTGGCGACGACCAGCGTGTTGGCCTGCAACGCGTGGAAGGGCGAGCGTGGATCGCTGATGGCGAGGCCCACCAACTGGTCGAGGGCCGAGGTTGCCGCCTTGTAGACCGCACCCGTCATCACGCCGGCCAGCCGCGAACCGCCGGTGACGCCGGCGCGCGGAAAGCGGGAGTCACCGAGCTTCACCACCACGTCGTCAACTCGCACGCCGACGGTTTCGGCGGCGGTCTGCGCCAGGATCGTGTAGGTGCCCTGGCCCATGTCGATCGAGGAGCTTTCGACCTCGACCGAACCATCGGCCAGGATGCGCACGAGCGCCTCGCCATAGGCGCGTCGCACCGGATAGGTGCCGGCGGCGACGCCCCAGCCGATCAACTGGTTGCCGTCGCGCATCGAGCGCGGTTCGGGTGTGCGCCTGGACCAGCCGAAGCGTTCGGCGCCTGCAGCAAAAGCCTCGCGCAACTGCCTGGTCGACCAGGCTTTTTTGGCATGTGGATCCTGCTCGGCATAGTTTCGGAGCCGGATCTCCAGCGGATCGATGCCGACCTCGTAGGCAAGCTCGTCGATGGCGCTTTCGATGCCGAAGGCCGAAGGGTTTTCGCCCGGCGCGCGCATGGCGCCCGGCACCACCGAATTGACCCGTACGACATTCTGCTTCGAGGAGAAATTCGGCGTTGTGTACATGATCGAGGTGACCGATCCGAGCGGCTCGACCCACATGCCGTCGATGGATGTTTCATTGACGCCGCGATGCACGATCGACTGGATCTTTCCCTGCACGTCGGCGCCGATCGTCACCGTCTGGCGCGTCGCCGCGCGGCCGCCATAGCCGGTAAAAGTCTGCGGCCGGGTCATCACCAGCCGCACCGGCCGGCCGAGCATTTTGGCCGCACAGGCGGCCACCGCGCCATGGCTGAGCGCCAGCGCCTTGGAGCCGAAGCCGCCGCCAATATAGGGCGACACCAGCCGCACGTTCTCGAACGGCACACCGAACCATTCGGCATAGGTGCGCGCCATGCCGTCCAGCCATTGGCTCGGCTCCCACACGGTGAGGTGGTCGCCCTCCCAGCGGGCGATCAGGCCATGCGGCTCCATCGGCGCCTGGTACTCGCGCGGCGTGTTGTAGGCGGCGCAGATGCGGACCGGCGCCGAGGCGAACGCACCTTGCGCGTCGCCCCACTCCTTGGTCATGGCATCGATCGCGATGCCATCGCCGGCCTTGCCGTCGCTGAGGTCGACGATGGCAGGCGTTTCCTCATAGCTGACCTTGACCAGTGCCGCCGCCGCGACCGCCCGCTCGAAGGTCTCGGCGACCACGGCAGCGACATGCTGACCCGAAAAGGTGATGTCGCGCGCGAGCGGGCAATACGGCTTGTCGGGCGGCGGCGTGCCGAACCAGTCCGCCGCGGTTTTCAGGCTGATGATGGTGTCCGGCGTCAGCACCTGCAGCACGCCGGGCGCCACCTCGGCGGCAGTGGTGTCGATCGCGCGCACCTTGCCCGATGCAATCGTGCTCTCGACCAGGACGGCGTAGGCGAGGCCTTCGAGCTGCTGCTCGACGGCGTATTTCGCCGCACCGGTGATCTTGGCCGGGCCGTCGATGCGCGACAGCCGGCCGCCGACGGCTTCGGCAAAAGCGCCGTCGGACGCATCCCCATGCCTGATGTTGTGAACGGTCATGCCGTCTCTCCCAATTTGCGGATGGCGCGGGCGACGACGCGCGGCGCCAGTTCGACCTTGTAGTGGTTGGCGCCATGATCGACAGAGCCTTCGACGGCGAGCAGGCTGGCGGAGCGCACAGTGTCCGGCTCCAGCACCTTGCCCTTCAGCGCGTTTTCCACGGCCCGCGCACGCCACGGCTTGGTCGCGACGCCGCCAAGCGCGACGCGCAAATCGCGGATCGTTCGGCCGTCGGGTTCGAACTCTATGCCGACCGCCGCGCTCGCGGCGGCAAACTCATAGGATTGCCGGTCGCGGATCTTGAGATAAGTCGAACGCCGGGCAGAGGCCGAGCCGGGGATCTCGATCGCGGTGATCATCTCGCCCGGTTCGATCGCGTGCTCCCTGTCCGGCGTGGTGCCGGGCAGCAGGAAAAAGTCGTCGACCGGGATGTGGCGCTCGCCCAGATGCACGATCGCATCGAAGGCGACCAGCGCCACGGCGAGGTCGCCCGGATACATGGCGATGCACGCGTTGCTGATGCCAAGCACCGCATGGCCACGGGTAACGCCGCCGATCGCCGAACAGCCAGAGCCGGGCTCACGCTTGTTGCAGGCTGGGAAATTCGCAGGATCGCGGAAATAAGGGCAGCGCGTGCGCTGCATCAGATTGCCGCCGATAGTCGCCATGTTGCGGATCTGCGCGGAAGCCGCCTGCCACAGGGCTTCCGATACCGCAGGAAAGCGGCTTTTGATGTCGGCATGGTCGGCGACATGGCTCATCCTGGCCAGCGCGCCGATGGTGGCGCCGCGTTCGTTCACCTCGATCCTGTCCAACCCTTTGAGATGAGCGATGTCGACCAGCGTCTCGGGCTCGGCGACGCCGCATTTGGCGAGGTCGATCAGCGTGGTGCCGCCGGCCAAGAGCATGGCGCCGGGCAGGGCGGCCGCCTGGCGTGCCGCATCGAGCGAATTGGCGCGCACATACGAAAAATCCCTCATGATGCGGCCTCCAATGCTGCCTGGCGGACAGCGGCGACGATGTGCGGATAGGCGCCGCAGCGGCAGAGGTTGCCGGCCATATACTCGCGGATTTCTTCGTCGGAGCCGGCATGGCCTTCGCGGATGCAGGCGACCGCCGACATGATCTGGCCCGGCGTACAATAGCCGCACTGGAAGGCGTCCTGTTCGAGGAAGGCAGCCTGCACGGGATGCATTTCGCCCTCCCGTGCAAGCCCCTCTATGGTGGTGACGGTGCGGCCCTCGACTTGTGCGGCCAGCGTCAGGCAGGCCAGCACGCGCTCGCCGTCGATATGCACGGTGCAGGCGCCGCACTGGCCGTGGTCGCAGCCCTTCTTGGTTCCGGTCAGGCCGAGGCGATCGCGCAAGGCATCGAGCAGCGTGACGCGCGGCTCGAGTTGCAGATTGTGATCACGGCCGTTGATGTCGAGATGAACTGGGATCGTTGTTTTGGTCATGGGCGTCGGGCTCCAGTTGCTTGACGCGAAGTCGTTGATTTCATCTTTGGCAGCCGGCGGGGACCTGGCGCCGGCTGTGCGGCCCTTCGCTGCCGCTCCCCGCCTTCGGGCGTTCAGCCCCTTAGAAAGGTCCACTGGACCTTTTGGTGCGCCCGAAGGCGGACCGGGCCTTCACCGTTCATCGTTCGGGAAGCCAAGCAATTGGCTTCCCATCCGCTAGGTGGACCACTCCTCACCCCAGCAGGTCCTCGATGCGGACCGGAAAGCGCCGCGGCCGCACGCCGGTCGCATGCCAGACCGCATTGGCGACGGCGCCGGCCGTGCCGGTGATGCCGATTTCGCCGACGCCCTTGATGCCGAGCGCGTTGACGTGAGGGTCGTCCTCGTGGACCAGCAACGCCTCGACCGATGGAACGTCGGCATTCACCGGGACATGATATTCGGCGAGGTTGGCATTCTGGATCCGGCCAGAGCGCCGGTCGGTGATGGCTTCCTCATGCAGCGCGAACGAGACGCCCCAGATCATGCCGCCATAATACTGGCTGCGCACCAGCCTGGGATTGATGACCCGTCCGGCGGCGAACGCGCCGACCAGCCTTGTGACACGGATCTGGCCAAAATCCGGATCGACCTTCACCTCGGCAAACACGGCGCCGTGCGCGTGCTTGGCATAGGCCTCCTGAGACGCCGGGTCGGGAGCGCCCTTGCCGTGGCCCTCGATCTCGGTGAGGCCCGCGCGCGTGAGGATCTCGGCGTAGCTTTCACCGCGGCTTTCATCGTCGCGCCGATAGAGGCGGCCGCCGCGCGCCAGCACGCCTTCATTGCCGGCGCCGTAGAGCGGCGAGCCCTCGTCGCCGGTGGCGAGATCGGCGAGCCTGGCGATGACGGTGGCGCCCGCATTGTGGATCGCCATGCCGGCCGTCGCCGTGTGGCCGGAGCCGCCGGCAATGCCTGCATTGGGCAGATCGGAGCTGCCGGCCCTGAAATCGACCTGGTCGATATCCAGTCCCAGTCCGTCGGCGGCGATCTGGGCGAAGGCGGTCCAGGCGCCTTGCCCCATGTCCTGAGCGCCGGTCTCCATCACGCCGCTGCCATCGGCTCTCAGCACCGCCCGCGCTTCGGCCTGGAACATGATCGCAGGGAAGGTCGCCGTGCCCATGCCCCAGCCGGTCAGGAAACCGTCGGCGTCGCGCATCAGCCGAGGCTGAATGGGGCGGCTCGCCCAGCCGAACGTCTCGGCCGCTTGCCTGTAGCATTCGCGCAGCGCCTTGGAGGAAAACGGCTTGCCGGTCATCGGCTCGACCTCGGCATAGTTCCGCAGCCGGAATTCCAGCGGGTCCATGCCGCAGGCGTAGGCTGCCTCATCGATAGCGCTCTCCAGCGCGATCGAGCCGGTGGCTTCGCCGGGCGCCCGCATGAACAGCGGCGTACCGGTATCGAGCCGCACCGCATCGTGCGAGGTGGCGATGGCCGGGCTGGCATAGAGTGTGTGCGAGGCATCCGCCGCCGGTTCGAAGAAATCGTCGAACGTGCTCGACGCGGTCTTGGCGTGATGGTCGAGTGCCGTCAGCCGCCCTTCGCCATCCATGCCCATGCGCAGCGTCTGGCGCGTCGGCGCACGGTGGCCGACCGGCCCGTACATCTGCTCACGCCGCAGCACCAGCTTGACCGGACGGCCGACGAGACGCGCCGCCAGGATGCCGAGCACCTGCGGCCCGGAGATCATGCCTTTCGAACCGAAGCCGCCACCCAGGAACGGGCTGCGGATGTGGATGTTCTCCGGCGCGATGCCGAACAGGCCGGCGATGCGGCCCTGCGCCATGGCAAGGCCCTGGCTCGGTGTGTCGATCGACAGTGTGTCGCCTTCCCAGGCGACGACGATCGCATGCGGCTCCATGGCGTTGTGGTACTGGGCCGGCGTCTCGTAGGTGGCTTCGATCCGCGCCTTTGCCGATTTGAGGCCGGCCTCGACATCGCCCTTGTGCTGCACGGCCGGACCGCCGACGCCGACAGCACGCGGGACGATACTTTCGGCGCCGTCGAGGCCAACGCGCGCCGGCATCACTTCATAGCGCGGCGACAGCAGCGCCGCCCCCTCGGTCGCCGCCTCCAGCGTCTCGGCGATCACCACGGCGATGCTCTGATTGGGGTAGCGGACCTGGTCGTTCTGCAAGAGGTCGAGCCGGAACATGAAGGGATGGTCCTTGGCGTCCGGATCGGCGGCGAGCGCTGGCCGGTTCTTGGGCGTCATCACCTCGACCACGCCCTTGTGTGCCTTGGCCGCCTCGACATCCAGCGCGGCGACGCGGCCGCGTGCGATGCTAGAGACAGCGAGCACGGCGTAGAGCATGCCGGGCGGATGGTTGTCGGCGGCATAGCGCGCGGCTCCGGTGACTTTCAGAAAGCCGTCGCGGCGGGTCAGCGGCTGGCCGATGCTGGAGCCTTGCCGGGCATGGGCGGGTTGCTGGTTGAGGCTGAGTTCAAGCGTCATGGCGCGCTCCAGGAATGTTCGAGAACGGGGAGGCAGGAAGGGCCGGCAGACGCTCGGGCGTTCCCGAAAGCGCAGACATCAGCGCCCTGACCACGATGCGGCGGGCAAGCTCGATCTTGAAGGCATTGTCGCCGGAGGGGCTGGCATCGGCCAAGGCGGCGTCCGCGGCGCCGGCGAAGGTCGCCTCGCTGGCGTCCGCGCCGAGCAGGACGGCTTCCGCCGAGCGTGCCCGCCACGGCTTAGCCGCGACGCCGCCCAGCGCCAGCCTTGCGGCGCGGATCTTGCCGCCGTCGACGACAAGCGCTGCTGCGGCCGATACGACGGCAAAGGCATAGGAGGTGCGCTCGCGGACTTTGAGGTAACGGGCATTGGCGGAGAAGGAGGCAGCCTCCGCCGGAAGGCGCACCGCCACGACCAGGTCGCCGGGCTCCAGCGCATTCTCCCGCTGCGGCGTTTCGCCGGGAAGCCGGTGGAATTCCTCCAGCGAAACATGGCGCCGGCCCTTCTTGCCTTCGATCTCGACCACGGCGTCGAGCGCCACCAGCGGCACGCAGAAATCCGACGGATGGGTGGCGATGCAGGCGTCGCTCCAGCCGAGCACTGCGTGCAGGCGGTTTTCGCCGCCCAGCGCATCGCAGCCGGCGCCTGGCTCGCGCCTGTTGCAGGCGCTGGCGGTGTCGTAGAAATAGCTGCAGCGCGTGCGCTGCAACAGATTGCCGCCGACGGTGGCGGCGTTGCGAAGCTGCGCCGAAGCACCCGACAGCAGCGCCTCGGCCACCGCCGGATAGGATTTGGCGAACGCCGGATCGTAGGCAAGGTCGGCGTTACGCACCAGCGCACCGATGCGCAGGCCACCATCGTCCAGCCGTTCGATGCGGTTGAGTTCCGGCAGCCGGGAGATGTCGACGATACGCTCGGGACTGGTGATGCCGCCTTTCATCAGGTCGAGCAGATTGGTGCCGCCGGCGAGATAGGCCGAGCCCGGCTCGGCTGCCGCGGCGATGGCGTCGGGAATGGTGGCGGGCCTGATGTAATCGAAGTCTCTCATGCCGCGGTCCTCCGGTCGGCTTTGACAAGCTGTTGCTGGGCTTCCAGGACGGCCTCGACGATGCCGCCATAGGCCGCGCAGCGGCATATGTTGCCGCTCAGCCCCTCACGGATGCGTTCGGGGTCGTCGCCGGCCTGGCCCTCGGCGATCAGGCCGAGCGTGCTCATGATCTGACCGGGTGTGCAGAACCCGCACTGGAAGCCGTCATGGGCGATGAAGGCGGCCTGCACCGGATGCAGTTCCTCGCCGTTGGCGACGCCTTCGATGGTCAAGACCTGGGCGCCGTCATAGCTGACCGCCAGCGCCAGGCATGAGTTGATGCGCTTGCCGTCGACCAGCACCGTGCAGGCGCCGCATTGGCCGCGGTCGCAGCCCTTCTTGGTGCCGGTGAGATCGAGCCGCTCGCGCAGCAGGTCGAGCAGGGTTACGCGTGGATCGACCTCCAGTTGGTGTCGGTGGCCATTGATGGTGAGGGTAATGGGAAGGCTGGTCATGGGCGTCTGGCTCCAGTTGCTTGACGCGGATGGGATTGAACTGGTGCCTTGCCGCAGAAGGGCAAGGTAACCGTTGGGTCAGGTCTTGACGGCGAAAGCGGAGATGGCGGATCTCCCGCGAGGCAGGCGGGCAGGGGAGATGTCGGCTTGCGTGTTCGAAAGACGTGACATACCGGTTCCCCTGATTATATGATAAAGGTGCTCCACTAAAACGGAGGCGCCTCCGTTTATTACGTGGTGGCTGACCCTGCCGGATTCAAGCCCCCTGACACGATGTGGAGAAAAAATTGGCCAGCGAGCCGTCCGCCATTGCTGAACAGAAGGCCGAGGCTGTAGACGCAAAGCCGCTGCGCGCCGATGCGCGGCGCAACCGCGATCGGCTGGTCGAGGTGGCGGTGTCAGTCTTTGCCGAGCGCGGCATCGATGGCTCGCTGGAGGAGATCGCGCGCCGCGCCGGCGTCGGCATCGGCACGCTCTACCGGCATTTCCCGACGCGCGAGCATCTGGTCGAGGTGGTCTATCGTCGTGAGGTGGAGGCGCTGTGCGCGGCCGCCGGCGAGCTTGCCCAAAAACATCCGTCCGATGTCGCGCTGGAACAGTGGATGCAGCGCTTCGTCGACTACATCGCCACCAAGCGCGGCCTGGCGACCAGCCTGCGCATTGTGCTCACCACCAATTCGACGCTGTTTTCCGACACGTTCGGCCGGGTGTCGCAAGCCTTGCGACGCCTGGTCGAGGCGGCGGTGGCCGACGGCACCATCCGCGGCGACGTCGACGCTTCCGACGTGCTGCACGCGCTGGGCGGCATCTATTCAGCGCCCGACACCCCCGAATGGCGCGACCGCTCGCGCCGGCTGGTCAAGCTGTTGATGGACGGGTTGCGGTTCGGGGCTGCAAAGGCACAATGAGGCGACCAGATTCCGGCCGTGCAAAACCAGACCTATCGATGAGTTGAGGGGATACGATGTATGTAGGCCGTTCCTACAAACTGATCGATTTCGCACTGTGGTCGCGGCGCAGCGTCATCTACATGGTGGTGGTGAGCGGTCTGGCCGTGGCGGCCAACCGTCTTCCAGGCATCGCCGGGTTTTCGGTGCCATGGTCGGTGGTGCTGGTGCTTGGCACCACCGTGTCACTCGTCGCCGGGTTCAAGAATTCGCAGGTGTTCACCCGCAGCAGCGACGCGCTGCAGGCTTTTACGCAAATTACGGCCAGCAGCCGTTTGTGGTCCAATTTCTGCAGGGATTTCCTCGACGCGCCGACGGCCAGACAGCTCATCTATCGCCACATCGCCTGGATGACGGCATTGCGCTTTTCCCTGCGCCGGCCGATGCCATGGGAGTCCATGGCGCGGGCCGCCAATATCGAATACCGGCGGCGCTACCGTATCCATGAGGATGCGAGCTCGGTCGGCGACGAATTGCGTCCGCTGCTCGCCGAACAGGCCGAGGACGTCCTGAAATCGCCCCAGCCGGCGATAGCCCTGCTCGAACTGCAATCTGTCCAGGTCAATGCGCTGTTCAAGGACACAAAGCTCCCTCCTCAGATCTATGGCGAACTGACCAAGCTGATCCGCGACTTCCATGACCAGCAGGCGCGCTGCGATCGCATCAAGAACAATCCCTATCCCCGGCAATACGCCATCGTCAGTTCGATGTTCGTGATGATCTTCTGCACACTGTTGCCGTTCGGGGTCGTTCCCGTCTTTGCCGATATGGGCAAACTGGGTGGCGCGCTCGGGTCGATAGCGATCTGGCTGACGATCCCGTTCAGCACGCTGCTCGGCTGGGCCTACATGTCTCTCGACCAGGTCGGCGAAAGCAGCGCCAACCCGTTCGAGGGCAACGCCAACGACGTTCCGATCTCGCAGATCTGCCGCGACATCGAGATCGAGTTGCGTAGCGGGCTCGGCGAGAGCGACCTTCCCAAGTCCCTGCTGCCGGTCAACGACATCGCGACCTAGGCAGGATCACGACGAAGGCGCGGCCCGGCGGTCCCCTTCATCGTGCTGCTGGCGGAGAACGCTCAAACGTCAAGGCAGACCTTGCCGAAATGCTTTCGGGATTCGTAATGCGCGAAGGCGGTGGCGATGTCCTGCAGCGGAAAGTGGCGGTCTATGACGGGCTTCAGCCTGTTGGACTCTATCGCGCGGATCATATCCTCCTGGTCGGCTCGGCTGCCGATGGAAATGCCGCTGATGCGGATCTGGTTGGAAAACAGGGCGGGGATAGACACTTCCGCCGCAAAGCCGGTCAGGACGCCGACCAGCGCGATGTGACCGCCCGTGCGGCAGGCGACAATCGACTGCGCCAGCGTGGCGGGTCCGCCGACCTCGATCACGTGATCGACGCCGCGCCCGCCCGTCAGATCCTTGGCCTTGCGGCCCCAGTCCGGGACGGACTTGTAGTTGATGACGGCGTCGGCTCCGAGGCGCTTGAGCCTTTCCAGCTTCTGCTCGTCGGATGAGGTGGCGATGACCCGGGCGCCGGCGGCCTTGGCGAATTGCAACGCGAACAACGATACGCTGCCCGAACCGAGGACCAGCACTGCGTCGCCCGGCTTCACCTTGCCGCACACAACCAGGCCGCGCCAGGCAGTAACGCCCGTGCAGGTGAGCGACGCCGCCTCGACATGCGTATAGCCTGCCGGTGCCCTGGTGAAAGCGTGCGCCGGCATGCAGACATACTCGCTGGCGAAGCCGTCGAAACTGTCTCCCGGAATATCGCGCCGGGTGCAGGGCGTCATGTCACCGCCCAGCCACCAGGGATAGAAGACGCTGACGACGCTGTCTCCGGGCCTGAGTGCATCGACACCGTCGCCGAGGGCAATCACTTCGCCGGCGCCGTCGGAGAGCGGAACGCGGCCGTCGGCGAGAGGCATCTTGCCTTGCACGGCAAAGTCGTCGCGCATGTTCAGCGCGCAGGCCCGGATCCTGACCAGCACCTCGCCCGGCCCTGGCTGGGGCGGATCTTCCTCGACCAGGTCGAGATTGCCCAAGCCGCCCGGCGCTCTCAGCCTGACCAGTCTCATTGTCTTCTCCGATGTGTGGGGTGTCTAGAATTGGAAGGGCCTAGCGGGCCTGCCGGCCGGAGATCACCCGCAGCCAGGGCGCCAGATGAAAGGCGCTCATCAGCAGATACATCGCAGCCATGCCCGTGAGGGGCGAGGCGTCGGTGCCCATGCACTGCATGGCCGCATCGCCGCTGAAGATGCAGGTGAGCAGCGCCATCACGGCGAAGGTCGGTGCCGCGGCAAGGCAAAGCCAGTCGGCCAGCCCGAGGGTGGCGGCTTCTGGGATCGTGCTGCCGGCACCTGTGTGGATATCGCTCATCGCCTTGATCCTTGATGATCATGCCAGTCACGACAGGTTCCTCTCTCCAGGGAGTGGGGAGAGGAACCCAGACTGGACAACCGTTACTGCTCGCCCTTGTCCCTGAACGCGGCCTCGCCGGCAGCAGACACTTCTTCCCATTTCTTGTCGGCCCCGGCGTCGTAATTGTCGTGCCAGTTCCACCAGGAGTAGAGTGGAGTCTGCGGATAGCCTTCGGGCGAATCCTCCCAGATTTCCTGGCGGCCGAGCGGCGTCGCGTCGAGATAGCTCCAGACGGTGCCCATCGCTTCGTCGCCGCGGCTGTTAATCAAGTAGGTGCGGAAGATGCGATCGCCGTCACGGATGAAGACGTTGTGGCCGTGCCATTCGTCGACACCGAAGTCCTTGTCGAAACTGTCAGTGATTGTGTACCAGGGCATCTGCCAGCCCATCCGCTGCTTCAGCCGCGCAATGTCGGCCTGCGGGGCACGCGAAGCGTAGGCAAGCGTGGTGTTGCGGGCGTTGAGATGGGCGAGGTGGCCGACCTGGTCGGCGCCCAGCGAACAGCCGCGGCAGGCGTGATCGGGCCAGCCATGCACGCCGGGCTCGAAGAAGGCGCGATAGACGATCAGCTGGCGGCGGCCTTCGAACAGATCGAGCAGGCTCGCTCTGCCGTTCGGCCCCTCGAACACATAGGCCTTGTCGACTTCCATCCACGGCATGCGCCGGCGCTCGGCGGCCAATGCGTCCTTGGCGCGCAGTGTTGCCTTTTCCTTCACCAGCATCTGTTCGCGGGCGGCTTCCCAGTCCTGCCTCGAAACGATGGGCGGGGTCTTCATTGCGATGTGCTTGGTCATTGGTCGTCTCCTTTGCCAGTCTGTTGTCGCTTGCTGTCAGCCAGAATAGGGCGGTGAAGCGGGAGGGTGGGAGTTACAAGTGTGACGGGATTTGCAGGAGTCGGCCCGTCGCAGCAGGGGTGGCGCATCCTCACGGTGCCTTCGGCCGGGTGGAGAGGAGTGTCGGTTGGCATTGTCGGTTCTCCCTTGGCGTGCCGTGCGTTGCCGATAGTTGCCGATGCGGCTTGCCGGTTGACGGTACGGATTTAAGTTAGGGCGGCGACGCACAAGGGTGGGAGTTACAAGTGTGACGGGATTTGAATGGATTCGCTGATCACCGCGGCTGCGCTGGCACTGGCCGGAGGCGACCCGCTCGGCGCGCTGGATCGCGTCGCCTTGCGCGAAGACCCGCCGGCGCTGGCGCTGCGCGGCATTGCCATGGCGCAGCTCGGTGATCTCGATCGCGCCAAGGCGCTGCTGCGGCGTGCCGCGCGCGGCTTCGGCCCGAAAGAGGCGGTAGCGCGTGCCAGATGCGTCGTTGCCGAGGCCGAGATCGCGCTGGTCTCGCGGGATCTCGGCTGGCCGGCCAAGGCTTTGGATGCGGCGCGGGCGACGCTGGAAAAGCATGGCGACCGGCTGAACGCAGCGCATGCCGGCCATCTCAAGGTGCGGCGCCTGCTATTGATCGGCCGTCTCGACGAGGCCGAAGACGTGCTGGCGGGGCTCGACCCGGCACCGCTTCCGCCGGCCTCGCGCGCCGCCCACGAACTTGCCGTCGCCGGCATCGCGATGCGGCGCCTCAAGACGAAGCCGGCGCGCAGGGCGTTGGAGTGGGCACGCCACGCCGCCCGCCAGGCCGGCATTTCGGGGCTCATCGCTGAAGTCGACCGCGCATTCCTGGCGCTGGACACGCCGGCGGCACGGCTGATCGCGGCTGGCGAGCAGCGCCCGTTGCTGCTTGAGGACGTCGAGGCGTTGCAGGCGTCGCCGGCGCTGCTGGTCGATAATTTCCGATATGTCGTGCGCCAACAGGACAAAACGGTCTCGCTGGCCACGCGCCCGGTTCTGTTCGCGCTGGCCCGTACGCTCGCCGAAGCGTGGCCAGGCGATGTGTCGAGGGCAACGCTGATCGCGCAAGCCTTCGGCGGCAGGCACGCCGATGAATCGCATCGGGCGCGGCTGCGGGTCGAGATCGGCCGGCTGCGCACCGAATTGCGGAGCCTGGCCGACATCGGCGCCACCAGCCAGGGCTTCGCGCTGGCGCCGCGCCAGGCACGCGAGGTGCTGGTGCTGGCGCGGCCGATCGAGGAGCGGCACGCGGCGGTGCTGGCTTTCCTTGCCGACGGTGAATCCTGGGCGAGTTCGGCGTTGGCGCTGGCGCTTGGCACCGGGCAGCGCAGCGTGCAGCGGGCGTTGGAGCAGCTTGGCGAGGCCGGCAAGGTGCAGTTTTTCGGTCACGGCCGGGCGCGCCGCTGGATGACGCCTCCACTGGTGGGATTCACGACCACCTTGTTACTCCCGGCCCCGCTGCCGAACGGTTAGGAAGTGACATCGGATCTCAGTGAGGACAAGGACATGAAACAGTCAACGGCCGAAATCCTGCGCGAATACGGGCCCTTTGCCGATGTGGAGAGGGTGCATGGGGTGAGCTTTGACGGCAACAATGTCTGGTTTGCCTCGGGCGAGAAGCTGAACGCCTTCGATCCGGAGAGTGGGCAGAACCTGCGCTCGATCGATGTCGCGGCGCATGCCGGCACCGCCTGGGACGGCCAGCATTTCTTCCAGCTTGCCAACGACCTGATACAGAAGATCGACCCTGATACCGGCCAGGTGCTGGCGACCATTCCGGCGCCCGGTGGTGGCGGCGATTCCGGGCTGACCTGGGCCGAAGGAACGCTCTGGGTGGGACAATACCGCGAACGCAAGATCCACCAGGTCGACCCGGAAACCGGTGCGATCCTGCGCACCATCGAATCCAACCGCTTCGTCACCGGGGTGACATGGGTCGAGGGCGAGCTGTGGCACGCCACCTGGGAAGGCGACCAGAGCGACCTGCGCCGCGTCGACCCGAAATCAGGCAAGGTTCTGGAGAAGCTCGACATGCCGGCCGGGATGGGTGTGTCGGGGCTGGAATCCGATGGCGGCGACCGCCTTTATTGCGGCAGCACATCCGCCGGGGTGGTGCGGGCGGTGCGCCGGCCGCGGTGAGGATGCGGCCGACGCCGAAGTCACACTTGCAGGCGCACTTCACACGGCAATTTGTCCGCTGTCGGCTGGCCGTTGCCCCTTGTCGGACCTAGATAGGCTGTGCGCCGGGCGGACGCCCGGCCCAGCTTTGCAAAGGATCCCTCATGCCTGAACAGCCCACCATGCCCGAACAGATTGCATTGAACGACGGCTCCGCCATTCCCCAACTCGGCCTCGGTGTGTGGCAGGTCGACCAGGACATCACCGCCGACGTGGTGGGTTGGGGCATCGAGGCCGGCTATCGCCTGATCGACACCGCCGAAGGCTATCAGAACGAGGAAGGGGTCGGAGAGGCGATCCGCAGTGCCGGCGTGCCGCGGGCTGAGCTGTTCATCACCTCGAAACTGCGCAACGGCGCGCACCAGCGCGATGCGGCCTTGCGCGCCTTCGACGAGACGATGGAGAAGCTCGGCGTCGAACAGATCGACCTGTTCCTGATCCACTGGCCTGTGCCCAGCCAGGACAAATATGTCGAGGCCTGGAAGACGCTGGTCGAACTCCGGCAGGCCGGCCGCATCAAGTCGATCGGCGTTTCGAACTTCAACCAGGACCATCTGGAGCGGATCATCGGCGAGACCGGTGTGACGCCCGTCGTCAACCAGATCGAGCTGCATCCCCAGTTCCAGCAGCGCGGTGTCAGGGACTTTCATGCCAAGCACGACATCCGTATCGAAAGCTGGAGCCCTCTGGGCAGCGGCCGGCTGCTCGGCGATCCGACCATTGCAGGCATCGCCAAAAAACATGGCAAGTCCGTCGCACAGGCGATCATCCGCTGGCATCTCCAGGAGGGGCTGATCGTCATTCCAAAGTCGATCCGCAGGGTTCGCATCGCCGCCAATTTCGATGTCTTCGATTTCGAACTGGATGCGCAGGACCTGCAGACGATCCGCGGCATGGATTCGCCCGAGGGCCGCAACGGACCCAACCCCGCCACAGCCGCGTTCCTGTTCTGAGAGGTAAGTTTTAACGAGCTGGCAACGAAACTGCTAATCTCCCCACGAGGGGGGAGATTGGCAGCTTTGCGGCTTTCGCCAATTTCTTGCGCCCCTCAAATCCCGGACCCATCCAACTGCTGGGCGTCTTCGCCTTCCCAGGGCGCCGGCATCGACGCGCGGCTGAGGTTGGCGGTGGGCAGCGGCATCCAGCATTTCAGTTCCGGGTCGGCGTATTCGATGACGCGCCCGGGCGAAGAGTCCGACGCGCGCCAGCCTTCCGAGGCGAACTGGTCGGCACGCGACCAATAGGCAAGGTCGACTTCCGCCGGTCCCTGTTCGGACGGACGCACAGTGACCAGGATGCGGCTGCCGTCCTTCGGCGCCGTCGACATGTGGCGCCACCGTTCGGGCTCGTCCATCGCATTCCTCCTCGCACTCGTAGCGTTGGGAGGAGTGTCGCCTCGTGGTCCGAAGGGGTCAACCCAAAGTTTGCGCCAGGCATCGGCTGATGACCCCTCCAGACGGTGCCTGCACAGTTGTGCGCAACACGCCGCGGGCGGTCATGCACGCTCGACGGGCCGTGACCCAGTTGATAAGCCCGTCTGCGAAAGGAGCGCCTGAGTCGAGATGACCGTTGCGATCGAGATGGGACAGACGACCGCAGGCGCCCCGGCGAAGCTGGATCTCGAGGAACTGCTCGCGACGCGCCTTTTGGTGCAGGGCAATTCGGGCTCCGGCAAGTCGCATCTGCTGCGGCGCCTGCTGGAGCAGAGCGCGCCCTGGGTGCAGCAGACCATCATCGATCCCGAGGGCGACTTCGTTTCGCTGGGCGACCGTTACGGCCATCTGGTGATCGATGCCGAGCAGCATACCGAGCGCGGCCTGCAGGCGGCAGGCGAGCGGGCGCGCATGCATCGCGTCTCCACCGTGCTCAATCTCGAAGGGCTCGACGCCGAGAACCAGATGCGGCGTGCCGCCGCCTTCCTCGGCGGGCTGTTCGAGGTCGCCCGTGACCACTGGTACCCGATGCTGGTGGTGGTGGACGAGGCGCAGCTGTTCGCGCCGGCGGTGGCCGGCGAGGTTTCCGACGAGGCGCGAAAGCTCTCGCTCGGCGCGATGACCAATTTGATGTGCCGTGGCCGAAAGCGCGGGCTGGCCGGCATCATCGCCACCCAGCGGCTGGCAAAGCTCGCCAAGAACGTCGCCGCCGAGGCGTCCAACTTCCTCATGGGCCGCACCTTCCTCGATATCGACATGGCGCGTGCCGCCGACCTTCTGGGCATGGAGCGGCGCCAGGCGGAGGCGTTTCGCGACCTGGAACGCGGGCAGTTCATGGCGCTCGGCCCGGCGCTGTCGCGCCGTCCGCTGGGCCTGCGCATCGGCCCGACGGATACGAGCCCGCGCAACGGAACGCCGCGGCTGATGGCGATGCCGGAAGCAGCACTCGAGGATGCACGCGCGATCATCCTGGCGGCGCCGCCGCCCGAAACGGTGCGCACGCCGCGCCGCCCGGCGTCGCCGGACCTGCTCGACCAGTTGATGGCGGCGAAGTCGGCGGCCTTGGAAATCCGCCCCGAACCGGCGGAGCCGCAAGTCAGCGCCGAGGATCTGGCCGAGCGCCGCGAGCGCGTGGACCGTGTGCTGCGCGCCATCCTGGCGCAGCCCGACGCCGGTTTTCGCGTGATCGGCGTGCTCTATCAGGAGTTCGTGGTCCGCTGCCGCATCGAAGGCCTGGCCTCGGTGGTGCCAGATTTGCCGGAGTTCCGCCGCATGCTGACGCGCGCCCGGGCCGGCCTTGGGTCAGAGACGACGCAGGACGACGCATGGCGGGACGTTTCCGTCCGCGCGTCGCTGCTGCCCGACGACATGCAGGGCGTGTTCATGATGATTGCCCGCGCGGCGAAGGAGGGCTGGCCTTGCCCGAGCGACGCCGCGATCGCCCGCGCCTACGGCTCGCACTCGCTGCGCCGCGCCCGGCGCCTGTTGACCTATATCGAGGAGCAGGGCCTCATCGTCTGCCAGCTCGACGGGACAGGCCGGCGCACCGTGACACTGGTCGAATTGGCCTGGGCCACCGCACCGGGAGATCCGAATGCCGAGGAGGTGGAGCAGGGAAGCCTGGCGCTGTGAGGCGGCGCGGGTGCTTTGAGCCATGATGCGATAGGCTTTTTCAGTCACCGTCATCGCGACAAATTTCTGATGGCAACCGTGAAATCACCGACGGCGAGATGCGTCATGCAGGCGCTTGCGTTTCGATGGCGCTCACCGGTTCGCCCCAATCACCCACTGTTCCTGATCGACGAGCGTGCCGGTCATCGGCCCGGCAGCATCCGAAAGCAGGAAGACGGCGAGGTTGGCGATATCGCTGGTCGAGAACAGGCGGCCGAAGGGTTGCGAGGCGTTGGCGGCATCGAGCCAGCCCGGCCCGTTGCCCAGCGTGTCGGCCTGCATGACGCGTTCGGCCGGCGTGTCGGTCCAGCCGACATTGATGCCGTTGACGCGGATGCGATCGAAGCGATGGGCGTTGGCGGCGTTTTTGGTCAGCGTGGCCAGCGCGCCCTTGCTTGCGGAATAGACGGCGAGCTCCGGCGAGCCGCAATGGGCGTTGATCGACAGGATGTTGACGATGGCGCCGCGCTCTCCGCGCTTCTTCATGTCGGCGATGGCCGCCTGCATGAGGAAGAACGGCGCCCGCGCGTTGACCGCGAACAGCGAGGCCCAGCCGTCGAGATCGGCATCGACGAAGGAGGCCCGGTCGGTCAGTCCTGCGGCGTTGACCAGCGCATCGATGCGGCCGAAGCGCTCGATGCAGGCTTGCGCCAAAAGGGCAGGGGCTGCCGGGTCGGCGAGGTCGGCGGCGACGAAAACCGTCGGCGTGCCGAGCCGCGAAAGCTCTTCCGCAACGGCATCGCCGCGCGTCTTCTCGCGCCCGGTGACGAGCAGGCCGCCGGCGCCGCAGCGCGCCAGCGTCTCGGCGATGGCGCGGCCAATGCCTTGCGTCGAGCCGGTGACCAGCGCCACCTTGCCGTTGAGTTGGAGCTCCATTCCTCTTCCCCGCCTCGCATCTGATTTCAGGCTAGCGCGGCGCGATCGTTTTACAATACGGAAATTGGAAATCTTGGAGTGGAGGTTGTTGGCTGTCGCGCTGCGTGGGGCCGGCGAGAGCCTGCCCCAATGTCGTGATTCCCTACGTAGCGGAGGCCGTCGCAAAGACCCTAGTGGACCGTGATTATGCCCTCGACGGCCCGCCATTCCGAAGGCTGGATGAGCTGGTGATGAGCAACGCGAACCGAGTGGAGCGGACCATCGAGTTCGCGCTCCCAATATTGGAGAAAACCCTTGAGTTCGGGAAAGGCTGGAGCGAGATCATAGTCCTGCCAGACATAGAGCTGAAGCAGGCTTGGATGATCGGGCAGGTAATAGTGGATTTCGGCCGTCGTCAGGCCATAACCTTCCATTTGCAGGCGGAATTCGTTGCTGACCGTATCGGCCATGTCTTTCTCCTTCTCCGCTGAGGCATCGAGCCGGCGGCATTTGTGTCGAACCCGCCCAATGCCGGGCCGGGGCGATTGGTTCTGTCCCTCTTTAAACAACGCCGCGAGAAGCTCGCGGGTTCCGAAAATAGCCACGCCATAACAGTGTCTTGGCGCTCTTTCTTGTCGAATATAAAAATTTTTGCGCTGGTCTCTTGAAACCGAAAAAGGGCAAAACTAGCTCGATATGCGCCGCGATGCCTGACGAAGGGTCGCGGCGTTCCGCACCGGTCCGATATTGCCGGTTCGGTGCGGAGGAACCTCAAAACCTGTTTGTCCACGAGGAGAACGACATGGCGTTCCGTCCATTGCATGACCGTATTCTGGTCCGCCGCCTTGAAGCCGAGGAGAAGACCTCCGGCGGCATCATCATCCCCGATACCGCAAAGGAAAAACCGCAGGAAGGCGAAGTGCTCGCCGTCGGTCCCGGCGCGCGCGACGACAGCGGCAAGCTTGTCGAACTCGATGTCAAGGTCGGCGACCGCATCCTGTTCGGCAAATGGTCCGGCACCGAGATCAAACTCGACGGCGAGGACCTGCTCATCATGAAGGAAAGCGACGTGATGGGTATCATCGATGAGATCGCCGAAGTGAAGAAGGCCGCCTGACGGCTTCTTGTATCCAACCAGTCAACGAATGCTGCCTAGATAAAGGAGTGATCCAATGGCTGCCAAAGAAGTGAAATTCCATACCGAAGCGCGCGAGAAGATGCTGCGCGGCGTCGACATCCTTGCCAATGCGGTGAAGGTGACGCTCGGTCCCAAGGGGCGCAATGTGGTCATCGACAAGTCGTTCGGCGCGCCGCGCATCACCAAGGACGGCGTCACCGTCGCCAAGGAGATCGAACTGGAGGACAAGTTCGAGAACATGGGCGCCCAGATGGTGCGTGAGGTGGCCTCCAAGACCAACGACCTTGCCGGCGATGGCACGACGACCGCAACGGTGCTTGCACAGGCGATCGTCAGGGAAGGGGCCAAGGCGGTTGCCTCGGGTATGAACCCGATGGATCTGAAGCGCGGCATCGACAAGGCGGTCGATGCGGTGGTCGCCGAACTGAAGACCAATGCCCGCAAGGTCACTCGAAACGACGAGATCGCGCAGGTCGGCACCATCTCCGCCAATGGCGATGCCGAAATCGGCCGCTTCCTCGCTGAGGCGATGGAGAAGGTCGGCAATGAAGGCGTCATCACGGTGGAGGAGGCCAAGACCGCCGAGACCGAACTCGAAGTCGTGGAAGGCATGCAGTTCGATCGCGGCTACCTCTCGCCCTATTTCATCACCAACCAGGACAAGATGCGCGTGGAGCTCGACGAGCCCTATCTGCTGATCCACGAGAAGAAACTCTCCAATCTGCAAGCGATGCTGCCCGTGCTCGAAGCCGTGGTGCAGTCTGGCAAGCCGCTCCTGATCATCGCCGAGGATGTGGAGGGCGAGGCGCTTGCCACGCTGGTCGTCAACAAGCTGCGCGGCGGCCTCAAGGTCGCGGCCGTCAAGGCGCCGGGCTTCGGCGACCGCCGCAAGGCCATGCTGGAGGACATCGCCATTCTCACCGGCGGCACCGCGATCTCGGAAGATCTCGGCATCAAACTGGAAAATGTAACGCTGCAGATGCTGGGCCGCGCCAAGAAGGTGGTGATCGAGAAGGAAAACACCACCATCGTCGATGGTGTCGGCCGCAAGGAAGAGATCCAGGGCCGTGTCGCACAGATCAAGGCGCAGATCGAGGAGACCACCTCCGACTATGACCGCGAGAAGCTGCAGGAGCGGCTGGCCAAGCTCGCAGGCGGCGTTGCGGTGATCCGGGTCGGCGGCTCGACCGAGGTCGAGGTCAAGGAGCGCAAGGACCGTGTCGACGACGCACTGCATGCAACCCGCGCGGCCGTCGAGGAGGGCGTGCTGCCCGGCGGCGGCGTCGCCTTGCTGCGGGCGGCCAAGGCGCTCGATACCGTGCAGACCGACAATGCGGACCAGAGGACAGGTGTCGACATCGTGCGCCGTGCCATCGAAACGCCGGTCCGGCAGATCGCCGAGAATGCCGGCGCCGAAGGCTCGATCATTGTCGGCAAGCTGCGCGAGAAAAGCGAATTCGGTTGGGGCTGGAACGCCCAGACCAATGAATTCGGCGATCTCTTCGGCCAGGGCGTTATCGACCCGGCCAAGGTGGTGCGCACCGCCCTCCAGGACGCGGCATCGGTCGCCGGCCTGCTGGTGACCACGGAGGCCATGGTGGCCGAGAAGCCGAAGAAGGAAGCCGCCGCCCCGGCAATGCCCGCCGGCGCCGGCATGGACTTCTGAAGTCGCGGCCCAATCCGCCCGCTCCCCTGGCGGGGAGCGGGCGTCAGTCGAAGAGAGAGTGGAGGTAAAGATGGATGCAATGGCTGGCCTCGGATCCGTACCGGCTCCTACGCATCAAGCGAAGGAATTCCTGGCCTATGAAACAGAATGCAGGAACGTGCTGAAGCCGCTGCTGGCAGGGCTGCTCGACATGGCTGAAGCCGCCGGCTGGAACCGGCGAACCGCGGCGTCGGCACTGATGTTCCTCGCAGCACAGCAAGTGTCGGCAACATCCGAGGTATCCGCCGGCAGCGGCTGAACGGAAATCGGCCAGTCCCTTCACCTATCCGCGGCGGGCCGTGCTTCCCGGTGTTCGGCCCGCTGCAGGCCCTGAACAATCGAGAGGAGGCACAAGCCATGAATCGCGGGCAATTCGAGGAACCGGTCACACTTCTGGTCGGAATGGGCTTTCCGAGGAAGATCGACAGCGTGATGGAAGCCTATGCACTGCTGCAGGACTGGCCGAGCGCCGGCCGCAACGGCGCCCATGCCATCGCACTCAACGCTTGCAAGGCGGGCATCGTCGGCGAAATCGATCCGGAGACGGTGCGGGCCACGCTGGTCAGCTTCGCGCGCCGCCACGACATACTGGTGCCTGACATGGTTACGCCGCTCGCGACGGTGGCGGGTGGTGCGCTGCGCACGAGCTGAACTGACGATGACGGCGCTGCAACAGCGCCTGAACACGCTGTTCTTGCGATAGGCCAGGCGCCCACCGGACACGTTGGAATTCCGTTTCGGGCGGTAGTGTTCTCGTTGGTCAGTCGAGCGAACGCGTCAGCAAGACTGACCTGTTCTGCCCGAATAGCGCCTCTGAGCGCGCCCTTCCGGTTAAAAAAGTATCATCCATTGTCTTGAATCGTGGTGGCGCCTGTTGTCATGAGCCGGTACCGTGGCTCTTGAAATGCAGAGCCGAAACCAATTCGGCCGGTTAGGGAATTGGGCCGAACGCGGCAAATATCCGTGCCGGCCGGGAGGAAACGGACATGGAACCGGACCTGGAAGTTGTCCAGATACGACGCGGGGAGTCCTTCAAGGCGTGGTCGCATGGCTACCCCTTCCATACGGTGCGCTGGCACTTCCATCCAGAATATGAACTGCATCAGGTAATCTTCACCAACGGCCGCTATTTCGTCGGCGACTTCATCGGCGAGTTCGAGCCGGGCAATCTGGTGCTGACGGGGCCGAACCTGCCGCACAATTGGGTCAGCGACATCCCCAAGGACAGCTCGATCCCGCTGCGCGGCCGCATCATTCAGTTTTCCGAAAGTTTCATCGGCGATGCCATGCATGTGCTGCCGGAGCTGGCGGGGCTTGCGGCTCTGCTCGAGGCGTCGCGGCGCGGCGTGCTGTTTTCCAACCGCACCAGCAAGGCGCTGGCGCCATTGATGGAAGAGATGATGCAGGCGCAGGGCGTGCGCCGCATCGAGCTGTTCATGATGATCGCCGGCCTGCTAAGCCGCGCCCAGGAATTCCAGCTGCTGGCCAGCGCCAGCTATCGGCCCGATCCGTCGGGCTACATGACCGCCGGCATGAACAAGGCGCTCGCCTATATCAGGGAGAACCTGACGCAGCTGTTCGACGAGGCGGATCTCGCCGCCATCGCCGGCCAGTCGACCGGGGCCTTCTCGCGCTCGTTTCGCCGCCACACCGGCATGTCGCTGGTGCAGTATGTCAAGCGGCTGCGCATCAATCTCGCCTGCCAGATCCTGATGAGCGACGAGCAGGCCTCGATCACCGACATCTGCTACGAGGTCGGCTTCAACAACCTGTCCAATTTCAACCGGCAGTTCCTGGCGGAGAAGGGCATGCCGCCCTCGCGCTTCAGGCGCCTGCTGGCCGACAACATCAACGCGGGAAAAGCCGCTTAACGGAGGAGCCAGGGAGGAACCAAGGGAGGATTTTTCTTTTGCATGACGGACGTGAGCCGCGTTGAGCGGTTCGTGATGGAGAACGCTTGTCTCGAATTCCTCCGTCGGCGGAGGACGTCGGCGCGGCTCGAAAGTCCAGCGCCGGACCCTGGTTCCCCTTCAATTGGGGCGAGGGTGGATGGGTGTCTTCAGACCACCAAAGCAGTCACGACCTTCTTACAACATATCCAGAAACGGAGAAGACCGAATGACCAAACTTTCAATTTCATTGAAGTCCACTGGCAAGTCCGCCGGCATGGCAGCGCTTGCGCTGTCGCTGCTGGCAGGCACCGCCGCTATCGCCAAGGCAGCCGAAGTCACCGACGCCACCGTCGCCTTCCTGATGCCTGACCAGGCCTCGACCCGTTACGAACAGCATGATTATCCCGGCTTCGCCGCCGAGATGAAGAAGCTGTGCCCGGGCTGCAAGGTGCTCTACCAGAACGCCGATGCCGACGCCTCGCGCCAGCAGCAGCAGTTCAACTCGGTGATCTCGCAGGGCGCCAAGGCGATTGTGCTCGACCCCGTCGACTCGACCGCCGCCGCCTCGCTGGTCAAGCTGGCGCAGAGCCAGGGCATCAAGGTCATAGCCTATGACCGGCCAATCCCGACAGCGCCGGCCGACTTCTATGTCTCGTTCAACAATGAAGGCATCGGCAAGGCCATCGCCGATTCGCTGGTCGAGCACCTGAAGGCGCTGAAGGTCGATCCGGCCACCGGCGGCGTTTTACAGATCAACGGTTCGCCGACCGACGCGGCGGCCGGCCTGATCAAGAAGGGCATCCATGCCGGCCTCGACAACAGCGGCTACAAGATCCTGGCCGAATACGACACGCCGGAATGGGCGCCGCCGAAGGCGCAGCAATGGGCCGGCGGCCAGATCACCCGCTTCGGCCCGAAAATCCTCGGCGTGGTTGCCGCCAATGACGGCACCGGTGGCGGCGCCATCGCGGCCTTCAAGGCGGCCGGCGTCGATCCGGTGCCGCCGGTGACCGGCAATGACGCGACCATCGCAGCCTTGCAGCTGATCATCGCCGGCGACCAGTACAACACCATCTCTAAGCCGAGCGAGATCGTGGCGGCGGCCGCCGCCAACATCGCCATCAAGCTACTTTCTGGCGAGACGCCTAAGGCCGAGATGACGCTGTACGATACGCCCTCGCAGCTGTTCACGCCGGCTGTTGTGACGCAGGAAAACCTGAAGGCCGAGATCATCGACAAGAAGATCAACACCGCGGCCGAGCTCTGCGTCGATCGTTACGCGGAAGGCTGCAAGAAGCTGGGCATCGGGAACTGACCGCGACCCTTGCCCGCTCCGCTGCCTGGCCACCCGCGTGGTGGCCAGGCAGCGCTCATGCGAAATTTTTGAACCGGTTTTGAAAGGCTTCCTGGCATGACCGATACCTCGGACGAACCGGTTCCGGCAGGCGAGCTGGTGCTCAGCCTGCGCGGCGTTTCGAAGAATTTCGGCGCCGTTTCGGCGCTCACCGACATCGATCTCGATGTTCATGCAGGCGAAGTGGTGGCGCTGGTCGGCGACAATGGCGCCGGCAAGTCGACCCTGGTCAAGATCCTGGCCGGCGTGCATCAGCCGAGCTCAGGCACGATCAGTTTTCGCGGCAAGCCGGTGACGCTTGCCGATCCGAGTGCCGCGCTGACGCTCGGTATCGCCACCGTGTTCCAGGACCTGGCGCTGTGCGAGAACCTCGACATCGTCGCCAACATCTTCCTTGGCCGCGAACTCAGCCCGCTGCGGCTGGACGAGGTGGCGATGGAAGTGCGCGCCTGGACGCTGCTCAACGAGCTTTCGGCGCGCATCCCGAGTGTCCGCGAAGTGGTCGCTTCACTGTCGGGCGGCCAGCGCCAGACGGTGGCGATCGCGCGCTCGCTGCTGCTCGAACCCAAGCTCATCCTGCTCGACGAGCCGACGGCAGCGCTTGGCGTGGCGCAGACGGCGGAAGTGCTCAATTTGATCGAGCGGGTGCGCGACCGCGGCCTCGGCGTTGTCATCATCAGCCACAACATGGAAGACGTGCGCGCCGTCGCCGACCGCATCGTCGTGCTGCGGCTTGGCCGCAACAACGGCATCTTCTCGCCCGATGCCTCGAACCAGGAACTGGTCAGCGCCATCACCGGCGCCTCGAACAATTCGGTGTCGCGGCGCGCCGAGCGCAGGCAGGCCAGGCAAGACCAGACCCAGGAGCCACGCCCATGAGCCGCGAAGCCGAAGCCGCCCCCGTGCCGCCGCAGCTCGACCGCGCCGATGTGCGCATCAAGCACGAGGCGGGGATCGGCGGCGCCATCCGCCGGTTCTTCGACCGGGTCCGCTCGGGCGATCTCGGCTCGCTGCCAGTGATTGTCGGGCTGGTCATCATCTGGACGGTGTTCGCCAGCATCAACCCGATCTTCCTGTCGAGCAGCAATCTGGTCAATCTGCTGTTCGATTGCTCCACCGTCGGCGTCATCGCGCTCGGCATCGTCTGCGTTTTGATGGTCGGCGAGATCGACCTGTCGGTCGGTTCGATCAGCGGCTTTGCCTCGGCCATGGTCGGCACGCTGTGGGTCAACCAGGGCTGGCCGGTGGCGCTCGCGATTCTGGCCGCTGTTGCCGTCGGCGGCTTCATCGGCGCCCTCTATGCGCTGCTGTTCAACCGGCTCGGCATGCCGAGCTTCGTCTCGACGCTGGCCGGCTTGCTGGCGGTGCTTGGCCTGCAGCTCTACATCCTCGGCTCGACCGGCTCGATCAACCTGCCCTACGGCTCGAACCTGGTGAATTTCGGCCAGTTGCTGATGATGCCCAAACTCGTCTCGTTCGCTCTGGCGGCCGTGCCGGGCATCGTCATGCTGATCACCGGCCTGCGCACCGTCGCGCGCCGCCGCGCAGCGAACCTGTCGGCGCCGTCGACCGGCGGGCTCGTCACGCGCGCGGTGGTGATTACGGTCATTCTCGAGCTCATCGTCTTCTATCTCAATCAGGCGCGCGGCATTCCGTGGATGTTCGGCCTGTTCGTCGGCCTGGTCATATCGATGCACTACGCGCTGACGCGGACCAAATGGGGCCGCTCTATGTCGGCGGTCGGCGGCAACCGCGAGGCGGCGCGGCGCGCCGGCATCAATGTGCGGCTGATCTATTCCAGCGCCTTCGTGCTGTGCTCGATGCTGGCGGCTTTCGGCGGCGTGCTGTCGGCGGCCCGCCTGGCCTCGGCCAGCCAGCAGGCCGGCACGGGCGACGTCAACCTCAACGCCATCGCAGCGGCCGTCATAGGCGGCACCAGCCTGTTCGGCGGCAGGGGCAGCGCCTATTCGGCACTGCTCGGCATCATCGTCATCCAGTCGATCGCCAGCGGCCTCACGCTGCTCGATCTGTCCTCGTCGCTTCGGTACATGATCACCGGCGCCGTGCTTGCCATCGCGGTCATCGTCGACTCGCTGGCACGCCGCTCGCGTGTCTCGCATGGCCGGGCCTGAACCCATCAACAGGAAGCAAGACATGAGCCAAGAACTGTCCGGAAAAGTTGCCGCCGTCACCGGTGCCGCGTCAGGCATCGGCCTCGAATGCGCCAGGCATATGCTGGCGGCCGGCGCCACCGTGGTGCTGGTCGACCGCGCCGAGGCGACGCTGAACAAACTGTGCGCCGAACTCGGCCCCAAAGCGATCCCGCTGGTGATTGATCTGATGCAGCCGGCAAGCGTCGCCACCATGATGCCGCAGATTCTGGAGAAGGCCGGCCAGCTCGACATCTTCCATGCCAATGCCGGCGCCTATGTCGGCGGCGAGGTGGCGACCGGCGATCCCGACGTCTGGGACCGTATGCTCAACCTCAACATCAATGCCTGCTTCCGCTCGATCCAGGCAGTGCTGCCGCACATGATCGAACGCAAGACCGGCGACATCATCGTCACCAGTTCGATCGCCGGTCTGGTCCCGGTGGTCTGGGAACCGATCTACACGGCCTCCAAGCACGCCGTGCAGGCCTTCGTCCACACGGTGCGCCGGCAGGTCGCCAAGCACGGCCTGCGCGTCGGCGCCGTGGCGCCCGGCCCGGTAGTGACGGCACTGGTCGACGACTGGCCAAAGGCCAAGCTCGAAGAGGAACTCGCCGCCGGCGGCCTGATGCAGCCACGCGAGGTGGCCGAAGCCGTGATGTTCATGCTGACCCGGCCGCGCAACGTCACGATCCGCGATCTGGTGATTTTGCCGCAGAGCAATGATCTCTAGGGGGAGTAGGGGAGTAGGGCAGTAGGGCAGTAGGGCAGTAGGATTGCTCTGCCGTTCAATGCCCGGGCCCGAGCCAAGCCACCATCCCCTATTCCCGTACTGCCCTACTGCCCTACTGCCCTAAACCGAAGGTGTCCCCCAATGTCCCACTTCCTCGGCATCGACGTCGGCACCGGCAGCGCGCGGGCCGGGGTGTTCGACCACACGGGAAACCTGCTTGCCTCGGCCAAACGGGACATCGAGGTCTGGCGCGAGGCCGGCGACATTGTCGAGCAGTCGAGCAACGACATCTGGCGGGCGGTTTGCGCGGCCACGCGTGAAGCGGTCGCGCAATCGGGCGTGGCGCCCGAGGCGATCGCCGGCATCGGCTTCGACGCCACCTGTTCGCTGGTGGTGCTGGGCGAGGGCGGCGTGCCGCTGCCGGTAAGCAAGTCCGCCAATCCGGAACGCAACATCATCGTCTGGATGGATCATCGCGCGGTCGAGCAGACGCGCCGCATCAATCGCAGTGGCGAGGCGGTGCTGAACTACGTCGGCGGCGTCATCTCGCCGGAGATGGAAACGCCGAAACTCTTGTGGCTGGCCGAAAACCTGCCCGCCACTTTCGACGCCGCCTGGCAGTTCATGGACCTCGCCGATTTCCTCACCTGGCGGGCGACCGGCAGCCTTGCCCGTTCGGTCTGCACGGTGACCTGCAAATGGACCTATCTGGCGCATGAGAGCCGCTGGGACGAGACGTATTTCCGCAAGATCGGCCTCGGCGCGCTGGCCGACGAGGCATTCGCGCGCATCGGCACCGAGATCGTGCCGACCGGTGCCGCACTCGGCGGCGGATTGACCGCGCAGGCAGCAGCAGACCTTGGTCTCAACCCCGGCACCGCGGTGGCGGCCGGACTGATCGACGCGCATGCCGGGGGCGTCGGCACGGTCGGCGCGCGCGGCGATTTCGGCAGCGTGCTGTCGCGCATGGCCTATGTTTTCGGCACCTCGGCCTGCACCATGTCGTCGACCGCCGAGCCGGCCTTCGTCGACGGTGTCTGGGGTCCGTATTTCTCGGCCATGGTGCCGGGCCTGTGGCTGAACGAGGGCGGCCAGTCGGCAGCTGGTGCTGCGATTGATCATCTGGTGCGCATGCACCCTGCAGCCGGCGAAGCGACCGCCAAAGCGCAAGCCGAGGGGCTCAGCCTCAGCGCCTGGCTGTCGCTGCAGGCGCAAAGCCGCAATGGAGCCGCGGCCACGCCGGCCCTGGTCGGCGGCATCCATGTGGTGCCGGAGTTCCTCGGCAACCGCGCGCCTTTCGCCGACCCGGACGCGCGCGCGCTGATTGCCGGGCTCGATCTCGACACCAGCCTCGACAGCCTGGTCGGGCTCTATGTCGCCGGGGTCTGCGGGCTGGGCTACGGCGCGCGCCAGATCGTGCGGGCCGAGCATGACAAGGGCATTCCCGTCGACACCATCGTGGTCAGTGGCGGCGCCGGCCAAAGCCCGCTGGTGCGCCAACTGCTGGCGGACACCACAGGCATGGTGGTGGTGGCCTCGACCTCGCCGGAACCGGTGCTGCTCGGCTCGGCGATGCTGGGCGCGGTCGCCGCCGGTGCCTACAAGGATGTGGCGGCGGCGATGGCCGGCATGTCGGAACTCGGCGAGGTCTATCATCCCGACGCTACGCTGGCCGGCTGGCATGCCAAACGCTTCGCGGCGTTCGAATTGCTGCAGCAGGCGGGCAAGGCCATCCGAGGCTGAAGCGCGCGGCTTCTGTCCGGCTTTGTCAGGAGCGTAGCGAACACCGCTTGGCGGTTTAGCTGGAAGCTGGCAGCTTTGTTCTGTCGTGGACCCTCTAGCAGCACGCGACGAGGGCAGGGCGACAGGACCAGGAGGCCCTAATGGTGGACGAAGCTAAACCGCCGCTACCATTCGCATCGGATGAGGTGCCGTGGACGGAATGGTCCGACGTGCCACGCTTCGGCCTGCGCTACCGGCATTTGTCGCTGGCCGCCCTTGGCGAAAAACACCGTGTCGGCGTGGCAATCGAGGAGCTTCCGGCTGGCAAGCAGTCCTCGCCGGCGCATTACCATATTTTCGAGGAAGAGCATGTCTTCATCCTCGAAGGGGCGCTTACCGCGTATGTCGGCGACGCGGCCTATGCAATGAAGGCCGGCGACTACATCTGCTTTCCCGCCGGTGCCGCGGCGGGGCATTGCCTGATCAATACCAGCGACGCACTGTGCCGCTATGTCATCGTCGGCGAGCGCAACCCGAATGAAGTGGTCGTCTACACCGCCTCCAACAAGGTGCTGGTACGCGCCCTGGGCCGCCGCGCGATCTTCGATCTCGCTGCAAACCGAAGCTACTGGGACGGCGAGAACACCGGCCTTACCGCCGGCGATCCGCTGCCGTCGGATGTGACGGCCGGTGTCACCAAACCCCCAGCCGCGCCGATCCCGCCGATCGCCAGCGATGCTGTCGAATGGAAGGTCGAGGGCGAAGGTCCGCGGTTCGGGGGCCGGTCCAGGCACCTGACTTATGCCGCGCTGGGACGCTCCGACTATCATGTCGGCATGCTGATCGAAGCGCCGGCGCCCGGCATGCGCTTGGCGCCCCGGCACTATCACATGCTGGAAGAGGAGCATGCGCTGATCCTGGAAGGGGAGGTGACGCTGCTGCTTGGCGAGGAGCGCCACGAAATGAAAACCGGCGATTATGTCTGCTTTCCAGCCGGCCTGGCGGTCGGGCATTCCTTCCTCAACAGCGGCACGGGGCCGTGCCGTTACCTGATGATCGGCGAGAAAAATCCCAACGAGGTCTGCGTCTATCCAGATTCCAACAAGATGGCGGTCGACGCCTTGCGCCGGCGCGACGGCATTTTCGACATGGGAGCGGTGAGGCGGTACTGGGACGGCGAAGAGATGGAGTAGCCCCCGGCTTCACAGCTCCTTCTCCGCCAACTCCCTGAATTCGTCGGGAACCGAGCGCGCCGCCTCCAGTGCCACGGTGCCGTAGCCGACCGCCTGTTTGCCGAAGCGCTCGCGGATCTTGTCGATGGCGCGATCGGCGTCGAAGCGTGCTAGGCCCTTCTTCGTGCCGGGCCGGCGCCTCTCGTCGGCGAGGCCAAGCGGCAGGTCGAGCTGCAACTCGAAGCTTTCCTCAAGATGCGAGACAGAGATCGCCAGCAGCGAGATCATTTTCTCCTGTGGATTGTCGGCAAGCAGGCCGCGCACCAGATCGCCGGCGATCTCGGCCAGCATCGCGGTCGCCGAGATCGGCTGGTCAAGCGTGATCGAACGGGTGACTGCGCGGAGATCGGCAAAGCGCACGCGTACCGTCACCGTGCGGCCGGGCCTTGCCTTGGCGCGCAGCCGGCTGGCGACGCGGTCGGCCAGATGCAGCAGTGTCGGCACGATGACCCGTGCCATAGCCGGCTTCTGGCCAAGTGCCGATTGGGCGCCGGCCGAATGCGCGCGGCGCTTCGTCTCCAGCTTTCGCGGGTCGCGGTTCCAGGACAGGGCGGCGAGCTTTTCGCCGGCGGCGGGACCGAGCAGGCGCGTCAGCGCGCCGCCATGCGCCCTGGCCAGTTGACCGATGGTCTCGACGCCGATCTCGGCCAGCCGCGCCCTGGTCGCCGGGCCGACGCCCCACATCAGTCCGACCGGCAGATCATGCAGGAAGGCGAGTTCGGTGCCGGGTTCGACGACCACCAGCCCGTCGGGTTTGGCGACCTGCGAGGCGATCTTGGCCAGATGCTTGGTGCGCGCCACGCCGATCGAGATCGGCAGGCCGAGTTCGGCCCGCACGCGGCGGCGGATGGTTGTCGCGATCTCCTGCGGCGAGCCGAACAGATGCGTGCAGCCGGCGACGTCGGCAAACGCCTCGTCGATGGAAATGCGCTCGACTACAGCGTAAAATCGTCGAGCACCTTGATCGCCGCATCGCCCAGCCGCTGGTAATGGCTGAAATTGCCGCCGACGAAGATCAAATGCGGGCAGAGTTCGCGCGCCTTGCGCCCCGGCATGCCGCCACGCACGCCGAAGGCGCGCGCCTCATAGGAAGCGGCGAGCACGACGCCGCCGCCCACCGCGATCGGCTTGCCGCGCAGCGACGGATCGAGCAACTGCTCGACAGAGGCGTAGAAAGCGTCGAGATCGGCATGCAGGATGGTGGCTGTCGTTTCCATCGACCGCACATCCGCAGTTGCTGATAGATTGGAACAAATAAAGAACAAAGATGGATCGTTGTCAAGCGAAGGGCGATTGGGTGCGGCAACAGCCATGCCGGTTCGGCTTGAACGCAACCGCCTAGACACTATGCTCCGCTCGCAGCGCCGCTTTCATCTTTTCCAGCGCTGCTTCGCCGCCTGCCGCCAACTGATCGGTAATCTTGGCCAATCTCTCGTCGGCCTTGCGGTGCTTGCTGCCCCAGGCGCCGAGCGTCGCCAGCACCGGCAATAGGTCGATGCCTGCTTCGGTCAGCCGGTAGACCGTTCTCAAGCCATGCGTCGGGTCGTCGCTTCTGGTGAGGATGCCTTCGTCCTGAAGCGTTTGCAGTCGCTCGGCCAGCGTGCGCGAGGAGATGCCTTCGTCGGATTGCAGGAATTCGCGAAAGTGCTTTTTCCCGGCGAAGACCATGTCGCGGATGATGAGCAGCGTCCAGCGGTCGCCGATGAGTTCGAGCGACAGGTTGATCGGGCAGTCGGATTTTTCGCGCGTCGCCATCTATGGTTCCATTTCTAAATCACTTTACTATTGACATCGTTTTGGCCTTGCGTCAACAGTTCCAAATGTAAACTGTTTTGCGATAGCCGTGAGGAGAATGACGGTGAAAAAGCTGGTCCTGCAGATGCAGATGTCGGTCGACGGCTTTGTCGGCGCCACCGAGGACCATTCCTGGCAGCTCTGGGAGTGGGGTGACGAGAGCGCTTGGGACGATGAGCTGAAGCAGGACTTCAACGCTGTCTTCACAGGCGTCGATACCATCCTGCTCAGCCGCAAGATGGCGCAGGAGGGCTATCTCACCCATTGGGGCAATGCCGCCAAGAAGTTTCCGCACGATCCGTTCTACGCCTTTGCGCAACGCATCGTCGACGCCCGCAAGGTGGTGCTCAGTGATAAGCTCAAGCAATCGGCCGGGGAGCCGGCCTGGGAGCGCACGAGCGTGGCCAGCGGCGACCTGCCGCGCGAAGTCAATGCGCTGAAAGCGGGCGAGGGCGGCGACATGGCCGTGTTCGGCGGCGCCGGTTTCGCGTCGGCGCTGATTGCGGCCGGGCTGGTCGACGAGTTTCAGCTTTTCATCAACCCGGCGGTGCTGGGTGCGGGCCGCCGGATTTTTGATCAGGGCGGTTTTAGAAACCTGCGGCTGCTCGGCTCGAAGACCTATGACTGTGGCATGGTGGTCAGTCGCTATGCACCGGCGGGGTGAGGGGGACCTCCATCTTCTCCCTGCTCACTTCGCATCGTGAAAAATAATCCCGACCGTGTGGCGCATGCCTGAGCGCAGCCGGCTGACGCCATGACGCAGGTTGACGCGGTAATTGCCTTTGGTGCCCTGCACCGGCCGGTTGTGGACGGCAAAGACAACGGCGTCGCCCTGGCGCAGCGGCACCACCTCGACCCGGCTCTGCATGCGCGGCCGCTGCTCAGTCAGCGCGAACTCACCGCCGGTGAAATCCTGGCCCGGCTCGGAGAGCAGGATCGCCACCTGCAGCGGAAAGGCGAGGTCGCCATAGAGATCCTGGTGCAGGCAGTTGAAGTCGCCAGGCACATATTGCAGCAGCAGCGGCGTCGGCCGCGTCTGGCCGGCGGCATGACACTGATCGAGAAACGCGGCATGCGTCGCGGGATAACGCATGGCCTGCCCCATCCGCTCGTTCCACCGATTGGCGACCTCGGCCAGCCTGGGATAGAGCGCGCTGCGCAGGCCGCCCAGAAGGTCGGGCAAGGGATAGCGGAAATAGCGGTACTCACCCTTGCCGAAGCCGTGCCTGGCCATATGGATGTGGCTGCGGAAATGCTCTTCTTTGGGATAGAGGCCGGCGATCTCCCGGCATTCTTCGGGCGAGAGCAGCTTTTCAATCACCGCGCAGCCGAAGCCGTCGAGTTCGGCTGCAAGGGCGGGCCAGTCGTAACCGGCGACACGCGTCCGAGCAGCTTCAACCGCCGATGCGGCAACCCTGGCATGGGCATTCATATCGTAGCCTCCTTGTCGATCAGAGCGCGCTTGCGCTCGACGCCCCAGCGGTAGCCCGACAGCGTGCCGTCGGCGCGGACAACACGGTGGCAGGGAATGCCCAGCGCAATCGCGTTGGCCGCACAGGCCGTCGCCACGGCACGGGCGCCGTCCGGCTGGCCGAGGCGCTGGGCCAGCGCGGCGTAGGTGATGGTGGCGCCGCACGGGATGCCTCGGAGCGCCTCCCACACGCGCTGCTGGAATGGCGTGCCGCGGCGCAGGTCGAGCGGCAGGTCGAGGCCGACGCCAGGCGTTTCGATGAAGCGCGCGATTGCCGCGAGATCGTCGCGCAAGGTGGCCCCGTCTTCGACCAGTAGCTTGCCCGGGAAGCGATGGCCAAGATCCCGCTCCAGTGTGTCGGCGTCCGAGCCGATCAGGATGGCGCAGACGCCGATAGCGCTGCGTGCCGCCAGGATTTTACCGATCGGGGATTCGCCGATGGCGTAGGTTATGATATCGAGGGCGGCGAGCTTGGTGGCTGTCGCCGGAATATTGGTTTGTACGAGGTTCATTGCCTTCACTCCTTTGTCTGTGCCTGAACCCTAGCCACGTGCTGATTGGCGCTCACTCCGATGCTTGCTTTCAAATTCGAATCTCCAAGGCAGGTGCTCTACGGCGCCGTAGAGCGCCGATTTTGATCATTGGCACTTCGCCTGAGGATGTCATGCGACACGGGTGACGGAAATTTCGCCCAGCATGAACACTTCGCCTGATGACAGGCGCAACTCAACCTCGCCGGTTGCGGTGCGGCTCCATTCGGCTTTGCCATCATCGACCATCTGGCCGATGGCGGTCATCACCCGTGATTTCGCGTCAGGGGCGCGGCGGCTGCCGGCAGCTTGGGTCTGGATGTTCGCATCGGTGGTGGGAGACCTTGCCATCGCGCGCATTGCCGGTCCTCGTCAGGCCCGCACCGACCGGTTGGCATTGTCGGACGCTGCCTCGCGGTCGAGCAGCGCGCGCTTGCGCTCCGCGCCCCAGGCGTAGCCGGAAAGTGCGCCGTCCTTGCGGATGACGCGGTGGCAGGGAATGGCGACGGCAAGATTGTTGGCGGCGCAGGCGGCGGCGATGGCGCGGGTCGCCTTAGGTGCGCCTATGCGATGCGCGATCTCGGCATAGGAAACCGTTTGGCCGGCGGGGATGGCGCGCAAGGCCTGCCAGACGCGCTGCTGGAACGCCGTGCCGCGGACGTCGAGCGGCAGGTCGAGGCCGAGCGCCGGAGCCTCGACGAAACCGACGACGCGGGCGACCAGCGCCTCGTAGTCGCGGTCGCCACCGATCAGCCGTGCCCTGGGGAAACGATCCTGCAGGTCGCGCACCAGCGCGTCGGGATCGTCTCCGAGCAGGATCGAGGCGACGCCCTTTTGGCTGGACGCGACCAGGATGGTGCCGAGCGAGGTCTCGCCAACGGCGAAGCGGATCTCTTCATGGGAGCCGCCGGCGCGATAGCGCGTCGGCGTCATGCCGAGCATACCAGTGGATTTCTCGTAGAAACGCCCGCTCGAATTGAAACCGGCATCGTAGATCGCAGCCGTCACGCTGGTGCCGTCTTCCAGGCCCTGGCGGACCCTGGCGGCGCGGTGCGCGGCGGCATAGTCCTTCGGCGTCAATCCGGTGACCGCCTTGAAGATGCGGTGGAAATAACCGGCGCTGCGGCCGGCGGCATCAGCCAATTCAGCGAGCGAGGGTTCTTCCTCGCTCTGCTCGATCCTGCGGCAGGCAGCGGCGACCATCGCCGCGTTGCCGGCCTCGAGCGACGGGCCATGTGGATCGCAGCGCCGGCACGGGCGAAAACCGGTCGCCCTGGCCTGGTCCAGCGTGTCGTGCAACTGCACATTTTTCGGATTGGCGCGCCGAGACGGACAGGAAGGCCGGCAATAGACGCCCGTCGTCGCCACCGAATACCAGAATGCGCCGTCGGCGGATTTGTCGCGCGCGACGATGCGCGCCCAGCGCGGATCGTCGGTGATTTGCAGCGGCGCGGACTTCAGATTCTTGGCCAGGGTGATGAACATGACCGCATTGAAGCCACCACAAGCCGGCCCCGCCACCCGTTTCCTGACAAGTGCCTGGAGAACCTCACTTGCCTTTCCCAATTTGGGAAAATCCTCTTGTTCCCAATTTGGGAATTTGCTATATCAGGTCATGCAGATAATTGCCAAGAAGGCGCTGAAGGATTTTTGGGCAAAACACAATCAGGCCGAAGCTCCTTTGACGGCTTGGTATGTGGCTGTCGGGAATGCTGATTGGAAGACCCCGGCTGACGTCAAGGATGCGTTTGGAGCGACAGTTGATTTCGTCGGTGACAATCGCATCATTTTCGACATTAGCGGCAACAAGTATCGTTTGATTGTCCACGTCGCCTACAAGTTTCACCGCGTTCTGATCAAATTCGTCGGCACGCACAAAGAGTATGACAAGATTGATCCGGAGAAGGTGTGATGGAAAACATTCGACCCATTAAGACCGAAGCCGATTACGATTGGGCGATCGCCGAAATCACTAAATATTTCGAAAATGAGCCGGAGGTCGGCTCTCTCGATGGTGACCGGTTCGACGTTCTCGCAACCCTGATCGAGGCTTATGAGGATAAGCACTACCCGATTGAAGCACCGGATCCCGTTGAAGCCATTCATTCGCACATGGAACTGTTCAACCTGTCGCGGAAGGCGCTAGCCGAGGTGATCGGATCATCACCCCGGGCGACCGAGGTGTTGAACAAAAAGCGCGCACTCACCCTGGATATGGTCTTCAAACTGAACAAGGAATGGAAAATTCCCGCCGAAGTCCTCGTGCAACCCTATCACCTTGCAAATGACAGGGGCCGCAGGCGCGCCTAACATGCACCGATTCTCCTAAGCCGCGCGTTTGGGCTCCACCGCGAACGGGCTGAGGCCGAGCCAGGTCTGCATCTTCCTGCCGATGGCCTGGTCGCCGGTCAGGGCAACCCTGGCGCCGGCCTTCTCGACGGTCAGCACTCCCATCCAGATCGCCGTCATCGTGTGCAGGTCGGTCGAGACGTAGAGATCGACATCGAAGCCCGGATCGTACCAGCACAGATCGACCTCACCGTGCTTCTCGACGATCAGCCACCACGACCGTTTGGACGCAGGGAGATCCTGATACAGGAATTGTATCACCGTGCGCCCTTCAGGCAGCGGCGAGGGGTTTAGATTGCGCCGCATGTCCCACATCAGCAACGACGGATCGAGGTTCTTCAGCGACAGCCGGGACTCGACCCATTTCTGCCCCCAGAAGCCCATCGCCTCGACGACAGGACGCAAATCCCGGCCGGCTTCCGTCAGCCGATATTCGAAGATGCCTTTTTCGCCCGGCACTTCCTTGCGCTCGACGATCCCGGCGATCTCAAGTTCCTTCAGCCGTTGCGACAGAAGGGTCGGCGACATTTTGGGGACGCCGCGGCGAAGATCGTTGAAGCGGGTCGAGCCGGCCACCAGTTCACGCATCAGCACCATGGTCCAGCGGGTGCACAGCACCTCAGCGGCCATCGATAGCGGGCAGAATTGTTTGTATCCGTGCTGGCTCATGATTGGTGCCTCTCCCTCAAACCTGACCGAATATTAGGCCTTCATGAATGAAGCGGCCAGTACGGAAACTGTACTGCCCCGGTACAGATCACGGACTGGTTGGCGAGGGTCCTGCCATGCGAGCCTTTTGGCCGGTTGCACGGGATACGCCTGTGCACCGCAACCAGGAGACCACCATGACCGCCTACGTTATCGCAGACATCAAGATAAACGACCCGCAGTGGGTGCCGGCTTACGCCGCCTCGGTGCACGATCTCGTCCACAAGCATGGCGGCAGATATCTGTCGCGCAGCGGCAATGTGAAAACGCTTGAAGGCAAGCCGCTCGATACCACGCTAATCGCGCTGATGGCGTTCCCATCGGAAGCGGCGGCGCGCGCCTTCACCACCGATCCTGCCTACGCGCCCTTCGTCTCGGCCCGTCAGGACGGCAGCGACAGCCGTTTCCAGATGATCGACAACACCGATCTGGCCGGAACGATCCCGTATCTGCCGAAGGGATGATCCTTTTCGGTAGCCGTTACATCAATTTCGGGATCTCCAAGCAACAACAGCCACAGCGCTTGCCTGCCGGGCCTCCGTATTTTCGGCGGCCGGCCAGCTGTGCTTTTTCAAGAAGAATGGAATGAAGATGATATCAAACTTTCGCAGCGGACTTCTTATGGCGGGGACCATGCTGGCAATCTGCACCACCCTCGCGCAGGCGCATCAGGAGCCGGCTGAAGCTGCCTCCGGCCCCAACCCGCTGGCCGACAAGGTGCGGGCTGTCAACAGCCGGTTTGTCGACGTCAAGGCAGCGGTATCAGAGGGCTATGCGCCTATTCCTTGTGCCAGCGGCATCACCGGCGGCGCCATGGGCATCCACTATGTCAACGGCCAGTATCTGAAGGACGACAAGATCGACATCGCCCGTCCCGAAGCTGTGATGTACGAGCCGATGGCCGATGGCACGCTGAAGCTGGTGGCGGTCGAGTACATCACTTCGAAAGGACCGGCATCGTTGGACGGCCAGCTGTTCAACTTCAACAGCGCCCCCAACCGCTATGGCCTGGGTGAATTCTACGAGCTGCATGTCTGGGCCTGGAAAGGGAACCCGACAGGCACGTTCGCCGACATGAATCCGAAAGTGTCATGCGAGCACGCAATGGCGCCGAGCCAATAAGCAATGAGGCCAGGCGGCATTGACGCCGCCTGGCCCGAACGATCGTTTTGCCTGATCGCCTCAGGCGGTCTTGATCAGACCGAGCTGGGTGAGGGCGGCGACGCCGTCATCGAGGCCGATTTCCTCGACGATCCTGCCGTCAACCACCTTCAACACCGTGGTGCCGGTGAAGCGCATGGTACGGCCGGTGGCGGCCGGCAGCGAACCGACGAGGAAGTCGCCGAAGGCTGGGCCGGTATGCGTGCCGCCGCCCTCCCACTGGCCGACGACATAGTCGCCCTCGGCAATCAGGTCGGCGGTGGCCCAGAAGTTGAGGTCCGGGAAGGCGGCGCGGAAGTCGGCCATGAAGGCCTTGATGTCGTCGCGGCCGCGGCGCGGCTCGTGCAGCGAATATTTCAGCAGCATGTCGGGTGCCGCGATCTCGTCGACGACCGACAGATCGCAACGTTCACCCCAGAAGTGGGTGAACCATCTGACGACGACGGCCTTGTTGTCTTCTTGCTTGGTCATTGGAAGGTCCTTGTTGTTGTCGTGCATGGGATCATCGGCGCCGCCGATGATCCAGGGGTCACCGGCTTGCGCCGCTGACCTGGGCAGCAGTAGGACGATCCGCCAGACACAAAACTCCGGTTCCTGCCGGCCAATCGAAAAGGCGGGTCCGGCGCCGGGCAGGGCCGCCTGGGCCGGAACCCGTTCCGCTGAGCCCAAGCATGGCTGCCCCGCCTCAGCTAGATCCTGGAAATCGGATGGCCACGGGAGAAGGCGATGGCAATGAAGAAGACCTATGAAAAGCCGAGGCTCGAGAAGCGCGAAAGACTGTCCGGCGTGACGGCGGGCAATGTCGTGTCGTCGACCTGGGGAAATTGACGGCTGCCTGGAGTAGTTCGGTACGGCCTTGATGAACAGGGGCTCCCAATCAGACGTCGAAACTCCGCCCGCGCGGTAACTGTTTCTTCTCTGGTTTTGCCGCAGATTGCGCCGCGGTGGAGCAGGCGAAGCAGACGATGGCGCGTCAGGATAAGAAAAGTCGCAATGGAACGTTCTGGGCAAAAGCCCTGGAGCGCGCGCATCTTGGCGTCTGGGACTGGGATCTTGTGACCGGCGACTGCTTTTATTCCGCGACCTGGGCGCGGATGCTAGGCTACGATGAGAGCGAACTGGCCAACACCAGCGACCTTTGGCTGCAACTGACCCATCCCGACGACCGCGAGCGGGCGCTGGCCAGCGGCGACCGCCACATTGCCGGCCTGACCGACGCCATCGAGACCGAATTGCGGCTGAAGCACAAGCAGGGACATTGGGTGTGGGTGCTCGATCGCGGCGGCGTCGTCGAGCGCGACGCGATGGGAAAGCCGCTCAGGCTGATGGGTGTGCAGACCGACATCTCCAAGCAGAAGGCCGCCGAGGCCGAACTCGAGCAGGTCAATGTGCGCTTCCGCCTGGCGCTCGCCGCCAGCGGCACCGGCATCTGGCACCACGACCTCGCGGGCGGCAAAAGTTATTGGGACGAACGCACCAGGGAGATTTTCGGGCTCGTCTCCGACACCGCCGAAGTCGAGCGCGACCACTGGTTCGGCTATCTGCATCCGGACGACAAGGACGCCGCGTCGCGCGCGCATCTGGTGCCGCTCGAAACGGACAAGGTCACCGCCGTGCAATACCGCATCGTGCGGCGCGACGGAGAGGTCCGGCACATAGAATCCCTGCTGCGTTTCATCGCCGACCCGCAAATCCGGGACCGCCGGCTGGCGGGGCAGATCCTGGGCACGGTGCGCGATATCACCGAAGACAAGCAGCGCGAGCAGGAGCTTGCCTATGCGGCCCGCCATGACGCGCTCACCGGTCTCTTGAACCGCGCCGCGTTCGACCGGCTGCTGGCCGATCATATCGCGGCCGCGCAGTTGCTGCCGCTTTCCGTGTTCTATGTCGATCTCGACTACTTCAAGGCGCTCAACGATTTTGCCGGCCACGCGGCCGGCGACCTGGCACTGAAAAGCGTTGCGCAAGGCATTCTGGGCTGCCTTCCCGCGACGGCGCATGCCGCGCGCCTGGGCGGTGACGAGTTCGCGCTGCTGATGCCCAATTGCGATGCGGCGCAGGCCGGGCGGCTGGCCGACGCGGTACTTGCCGCGGTTCGCGATGCCGAACTTGGATCGACGGCCACGTCGCGCAAGCTGGCGGCCTCGATCGGTATCGCTTTCGTCGATGACGCCGACACGACGGTGGCCGACGCGCTGGCCTGTGCCGACGACGCCTGCTACGCGGCCAAGGCCGCCGGGCGAAACCGATTTGCCGTCTTCTCCACCGATACGGCATCGGGTTCGGGTGGCCTCAACGCGGCGCGCATCGTCGCCGATACGGTCGATGCCATGGAAGACGGTAGGCTGAAGCTGTTTGGCCAGGAAATCCATCTTCTGGGCCGCCCCTGGCAGGAAAGCCGCCATGTCGAAGTCTTGGCCAGGCTCGCCGCACGCAACGGCCGGCTGGTGCCACCCGGCGAGTTCATTCCGGTGGCCGAGCGGTTCGGCATCGCGTCGCGGCTCGACCGCTGGATCATCCGCACCGCGCTGTCGCGGCATGGTGCTGCCTTGCGTTCGGGGGCGCTGACGCTTGGCTTCAATCTGTCGGCGCAGACGCTGAGCGATCCGCAGCTTTGGGACTTCGTCGACAGCGTCATAGAAGAAACCGGGGCGCCGCATTCGGGCATCGGCTTCGAGATCACCGAAACCGCCGCCGTCACCAATTTCGATGCCGCCGAACAGTTCGTGCGCAAGGCGCGCGAGCGGCGTTGCCGGGTCGGCCTCGATGATTTCGGAGCCGGCATGAGCTCGTTCGAATATCTCCGGCGGTTCCCCGTCGACACGATCAAGATCGACGGTTCCTTCATCGAGCACATCACGCAAAGCCGCTTCGACCGCGAGATCGTGCTGGCCATCACCAGCATTGCCCGTAGCCTCGGCTGCGACGTGGTCGGTGAGAAGATCGAACGGCAGGACACGCTGGCCATGTTGAGCGACATGGGGGTCGCCTTCGGCCAGGGATTTTTGCTGCACCGGCCGGAGCCGCTCGAGCGAATTGTCGCGCGCGCAACCAAGGGAGCGACGGCCCGCAAGGCATCGTGATCCGGGTGCGGCGAGTTTCAGGCCAGGCCGGACTGGCCTGAAACTCGACACTTTCTATCCGGTTCGCCGCGCCGTCGATTGCGGGAACTCCAGCACTCCAGCCTCGGGTCGCCTGTGCTGCGCCTCCGTCACCGCTTCGATCAACAGATCGAGCGCGTCACAGGCGGCACGGCTCGTCTCGTCATTGCCCTGCAGATAATGATAGGCGCGTTCGAGGTGGATGCGGGCGGCTGAAAAATCGCTGGTCAATGGTCCCTCCATGATCCCGCCCTGAAAAGAGCTTGCCGGAGACGAGGGAACGCCGGGTAAATATCCACAAGCGGCTTTTATTCAAATGCCGCCGAATGTTGTGCGCAGGCGCGCGGCGTTGAAGCTGCCGATCTCCCCTACGAGGGGGGAGATTGGCAGTTTCAACGCCGCACAGCTACACTGCGGCCCCTTGCGCAAGGTGACATCGATGATCGTCCAGGCCTGCATCAACGGCGCGCGTCCGCGCGATTTCCACCCGAAGCTGCCGCTGACTGCCGAGGCAATGGCCAGCGATGCGGCAGCCTGCGTCGCCGCTAGAGCGGCCGAACTGCATATCCATCCGCGCGGCACCGACGGACGCGAAAGCCTGGCAGCCGTCGACGCCACGGTGCTGGCGGTGCGCCGGACCTGCCCGGGAACACTGGTTGGTGTGTCGACCGGCGCCTGGATCGAGAACGACGTCGAGCGGACCCGCGCGGCGATCGCCGGCTGGCGAGACCTGCCTGACTATGCTTCGGTCAACCTGTCCGAACCGGATGCGCCCGCCGTGTTGGAGTTGCTGCGCCAGCGTGGTGTAGGCATCGAGGCGGGGCTTGCCGTCGTCGCCGATGCCGAGCGCTTCGTAGCGCTTCCCGGCCACAACCAGGTCCTGCGCAATCTAATCGAGATCGAAATCCCCGATCTGTCCGCTGCACTCGATGAAGCGCATGGCATCGCCGCCGTACTCGAGCGCGCCGGGGTACGGCGGCCGATCCTGCTGCATGGCGTCGATGCCACCGTCTGGCCGTTCGTGGAGCTTGCCCATCGAAAGCACTGGTCGACGCGGGTCGGTCTGGAAGACGGCAAGACGCTCGCCGACGGCAGGACAGCCAAGGACAATGCGGAAATCGTCGCTGCCGCCGTGGCGATCTTTCGCGGTGCGCCCGTCGTTGCCTCATAGGCAAGCGGCTTGACGTCTCCGTGCGTGCGAAGGTCTCACGACAAAGGTCGTCGCTCTCCGGCATCCAGCAACCATTGCCGCACGGCTTGCGTCGGCTCGGGGTGGCGCTGTTTTCTCGGCGTCACGACATAAAAATCCTGCGTGCCGCGCATTTCGCCGCTGACGGGCTGAACCAGACGGCCGGCGGCGAGGTCGGCGGCGACGAGAAAGCGGCTGGCCAGCGCAATGCCCTGGCCGGCGACGGCCGCGTCGATGGCGAGGCCGGTCTGGTTGAAGCGCATGCGTTTGAGTTCGGTCGTCATCTTCAGGCCGACCGCCTTTTCCATGAATTCCGGCCACAGATTGTGGGCATCGTGCAGCAGCACGTGGCGCTGGATTTCGGAGGCCGCGATCTCGATCGCGCCGGCCGGCAGCAGGGCCGGGCTGCACACGGCGACGATCTGCTGGGGAAACAACAGGTCGACGACCAGCCCGGCGCCGAAGGGTGGGCGGCCCTGCCTGACCGCGATGTCGACGCCATCGGCCTGGAAGCTCGACAGGCTTTCGCTGGCCAGTACGCGCAGGTCGACCAGCGGGTTGTGCGCGACGAAGTCGTGCAGCCTCGGGATAAGCCATTTGGTGGCGAAGCTCGGCGTCACGCTGATCGTCAGCCGCGCCGGCTCGGGACGAAGCAGCAGCGTCGCCTCCGAGATCAGGTCAAAGGCGCGGCGGATGTTGGGGACATAGGCGCGGCCCTCGTCGGTCAGCGCCAGGCCGCGCGGCAGCCGCTCGAACAGCTTCGTGCCGAGATCGGCCTCCAGCCCGCGAATGTGCTGGGCGACCGCCCCTTGCGTGACGTTGAGCTCTTCGGCCGCGATGCGGAAGTTGAGATGACGCGCCGAGGCTTCGAAGGCGCGCAGCGCATTCAACGGCGGCAAGCTGAGGAAGGTTTCGGGCATGCAGTAGTTTTTCTACAGGTTGATTTCAGGCATTCTGGTTCGAACCGACGAGGAAAACCAGCTATATCGACGCTCAACTCCCGAAAACACCGCTTGCGGTGCCCGCAAACCCTGAGAGGAAAATCCGATGAGTGTAGAAAAAGTAGCTGTGGTGGTGGCCGGCGGCAGCGGCATGGGGGCGGCGGCGGCCAAGCGGCTGGCGGCGGACGGCTTCAAGATTGCCATTCTTTCCTCTTCGGGCAAGGGCGAGGCGCTGGCCAAGGAGCTTGGCGGGCTCGGCGTCACCGGCTCCAACCAGTCGAACGACGATCTGCAGCGCCTCGTCGACCTGACGCTGGAGCGCTATGGCCGCATCGACGTGCTGGTCAACAGCGGCGGCCACGGGCCGCGCGCGCCGATCCTCGAGATCACCGACGAGCAATGGCACACCGGCATGGACGTCTACCTCCTCAACGTCATCCGGCCGGTGCGCATCGTGGCGCCGCAGATGGTCAAGCAGAAGGGTGGGGCCATCATCAACATCTCGACGGCCTGGGTGGTCGAGCCGAGCCCGATGTTCCCGACGTCCGCCGTGTTCCGCGCCGGCGTTGCCGCCTACACCAAGATCTTCGCCAACACCTATGCCGCCGACAATGTGCGCATGAACAATGTGCTGCCCGGCTGGATCGACAGCCTGCCGGCCACCGAAGAACGCCGCGACAGCGTGCCGATGCAGCGCTACGGCACTTCGGAAGAGGTCGCCGCGACCATCGCCTTCCTGGCGTCGGAGGGCGCCGGCTACATCACCGGCCAGAACATCCGGGTCGACGGCGGCATTATACGCGCTATTTGAGGGCGTCGGCCGGGAGGGGATTCCGGCATCTCACCCCAAGGAGCAAATAATGCGGCTTTTGATACTCGGCACCGGCTGGATGGCGCAGGAACATGCCCGGCGCTTCAGCGCCATCGAGGGCGTCGACATTGTCGGCGCAGTCGATGTCGATCCGGCGCGGGTTGGCGAGTTCGCCGACAGCTTTGACATTCCCAACCGCTTTACCGCGCTGGAGGAGGCGCTGGCATGGGGCGAGTTCGACGCTGTGGCCAATGTCACGCCCGACCGCATCCACCACCCGACCACCATGGCGCTGATCGCCGCCGGCAAGCCGGTGCTGTGCGAAAAGCCGCTGGCCGAAAACTTCGGCAAGGCGACCGAGATGGCCGATGCCGCCGAGGCCGCCGGCATCGTCAACATGGTGAACCTCACCTATCGCAATGTGGCCGCGCTGCAGAAAGCGCGCCAGATGGTGCAAGCGGGCGAGATCGGCACGGTCAGGCATGTCGAGGCGTCCTACCTGCAAAGCTGGCTGGTGTCGAAATTCTGGGGCGACTGGCGCACCGATCCGAAATGGCTGTGGCGGCTGTCGCGCGGCCACGGTTCCAATGGCGTGCTCGGCGATGTCGGCATCCACATCCTCGATTTCGCCAGCTATGGCGCAGCCGTCGACATCGACCATGTCTTCTGCCGGCTGCGCGCCTTCGACAAGGCGCCCGGCAACCGCATCGGCGACTACGGACTCGACGCCAATGACAGCTTCGCCATGACGCTGGATTTTTCCAACGGCGCCTTCGGCGTGGTGCATGCCAGCCGCTGGGCAACAGGCCATCTCAACGAACTGCGTCTGCGCATCTATGGCGAGAAGGGCGGCATCGAAGTGGTGCACAATCTCGACGGTTCGACGCTCAAGGCATGCGTGGGGGAGAATGTCGAGAACGCCATATGGGAAGAGCTCGACCCCGGCACGGTGGAGACCAACTACCAGCGTTTCAGTGACGCGGTGCGCACGGGCGTGCAGGCCGAACCGTCCTTCCGCCATGCGGCCGAATTGCAGAAGGTGCTGGATCTGGCCGTGGTGTCGGACGAGAAGCGGGCCGAGCTGAGAGCGAACGCGGAAACGCGGTGAGGGCTCGCACCTCGCGCCCATACCGCAGTAGCTGGAAGGGGCCGAGTTCTGTCAGACTCCCCTCTGGCCTGCCGGCCATCTCCCTCGCAAGGGGGGAGATCGGCAGCTTCAATTGCTGCGCCTGGTAAGTCATCAGTGCCCGCCTCCTGATCCGTGTCAGGTGGCTTCAGGGGCCGGTCACGAGCGAAAAAACCAGTTTCTGCAAATTGCCGCCATTGCCGAATTCTATACGGTCGAAGTCGCGGCTTGCCTGCACCCGCGCCTTCGAGATCGCGTCGAGCCGCTTGACCACCTCGGCCCTGGTCTTGCTGCATTTGGGATCGTCGGCGACGGTCAGGCCGTCCGTCGCGGCTTGGATGTCGTGGACCATCTGGACCATGCTGGCGCCATGCACCTTCTCATGGGCGGCGACGCCGGCGATGAAGGTGTCCCAGTTCTTCTGGACGGCCGGCGGCAGGGAGCGGGAGGGTTTCGGCAAAGTGTAGGTGACGATCAGCTTCGGCCGCCCGGCCGTCAGCACGCAGTCCTTGCCGCTGGGCTTGTAATCCCTTAGCCCCCAGGTCAGCTTGAAATTGGTGTAGGCGATGGCGCGGGCAATGCCGAGCTTTGGCCCTTTCTCGCCGATCGAGCGGTAGAGTTCGGCGCCGGACTGGCCCGAGATCGCGTAGGGCTCGATCTTCTCGACCGGCTTCCACTCGGCATGAGCGGTGAGCGGCAAGGCCAGCAGGGCGGCAAAGGACAGACACAGGCGAATGCAGGCTCTCAATCCAACTCTCCGCGAAACAGGACCGGCTGCCGCAAGGGGCAATGCCATCGGATCGCTTTTTCCTATATGCTGGCGACGGGCGCTGCAAATGCCCTGAAGGCAGTCAATTGGGGGGAGCCATGAGAGTTGCACATCTCGTCGTCGCCGGTGCGGTAGCGGTCCTGCAGGCCGCGCAACCGGCGTTTGCCGCGTCGTGCGGCGGCTGGAGCGCCAGGATGGAGGAAGACGAGGGCGGCAGCGTGCTGACGGCCTCGGTCTGCGGCGGGCCGAAAGGCGATGCGTATCTGATGCTGACCTGTTTCGACACGCCGGTGCTGAGCTACGATCTCGGCGCCAACGGCCAGCAATTGGAGCCTGGCATCAGCGGTTCGTTCGCGTTCAAGGCCGACGGCAAGACGGTAACTAAGGCGCTGCAGCTGGAGGCCATGTACAACTACTTCGTGGTCAACCTGGCGAAAGCCGATCCGCTGCTCGACCTGTTGCGCGGCAAAGGCGATGTGTCGGTCAGTTCAGCCAAATATGGCGAGATCAGCTTTCCGCTGAAGGGTTCAAGCGCGGCCATCGGCAAGGTGCTGGCGCAGTGCGGCAAGGCCCAGCCCGCCGATGGGGATTGAGGACTTCGTCATCCGAGGGCCTCCGAGACGGAGCTGCGCTCCTGCTTCGCCCTAAGATTGTTTGAGCAGGATCAGGTAGTTTGGCGGCCGGGACTGCGGCCCATCACCCCACCCAGTCGTACCGTCGCGGCCATCAGTTCCTCGTCCGAAAACCCGGAAAAACCCAGCACCAGGCCTTGCCGGGACGCCCCGCCGATGAACATCGAGGACAAGGCCCTGGCGCCGACACCTGCCGCCTTCGCCGCCTCGACGATCGCCGTGTCCGGCCCGGCGTGCTTCAGCGTCGCCATCAAGTGCAGCCCCTGTTCGGGCACGGTTACTTCGAGGGCATCGCCGCAATGCGTCTCGAGGCCGGCGACCAGCACGTCGCGCGCGGCTTGCACCCGGCGGCGCACGCGCCTGAGATGCGCGGCGAAATGGCCCTCGTTCAACAGGTCGGTCAGCGCGCCTTCGGCCAACGTCGAGGGGAAGCGGTCGGAGCGCGCCCTGACCGCCATGACGGCATCGAGCAGCGCTTCGGGCACCACGACATAGCCGATGCGCAGGCCGGGGAAGAGGATTTTCGAGAAGGTGCCGAGATAGGCGACACGGCCCGAGCCGTCCATGCCCTGCAGCGAGGTCAGCGGCGGGCCGGCATAGCGGAACTCGCTGTCGTAGTCGTCCTCGATGATCCAGGCATCGTTGCGCCGCGCCCAGTCGAGCAAAGCGAGACGGCGGCGCATCGTCATCGTCACGCCGAGCGGATATTGATGCGAGGGCGTGACATAGGCCGCGCGCGCCTTGGAGCACAGGCTTTCGCCGATCTCGGGATCGAGCCCTTCCGCGTCGACGGGTACGCCAAAAACCCTGGCCCCGCTGCCGGCCAGCACGGCGTGCGCCATGGGATAGCAGGGGTTTTCGATCCAGACGGCATCGCCGGGACGAAGTGCTGCACGCACCAGGAGATCGAGCCCCTGCTGTGTGCCCGACGTCAGCACGATCTGGCCGGCGTCGCAGCGCACGCCGCGTGCGGTCCTGAGATAGGTGGCAATTGCCGTGCGCAGCGGCAGGCCGCCGCGCGGATCGCCATAGCGGAAATGCTCCGGTCCGGGGCGGGTGAGGTGGCGCGACAGAAGGATGCGAAACATATCAAGCGTGCGCGGATCGGAGACCGCAACGCCAAGGCCGCAAGGTAGCGACGCCGCGACCTCGATCTCCGCTGGACGCGGCTTGATCAGCGTCAGCGGCAGATGCGGCACATCAGGCGCGACGAAGGTGCCGGCGCCGACCTTGGCGACCGCAAACCCCTCCGAGATCAGCATTTCGAAACAGGCAACCGCCGCCGAACGCGACAGGCCGAAGCGCTGTGCGAGATCCCGGGTGGTCGGGAGTTTCGCCCCGGTGGCCAGCGCGCCGGTCTCGATCAGCCGCCTGAGCGCCGCATAGAGCTCGCGGCTGCGCGGGCCGTCGCCCGGCAGGACCGGGATCAGCGCCGACCAATCCGGAAAATTGGTCCGGTTTTTCTTCATAGGATTGGTTCTTTTATCGACCAATGTCATGGCGCATGGTTGGCAGACGACAACCAAGGATGCAAGCCGTGAACGACACGCCAGCCAGTTTTCCGACCACCAGCCGCAACCGCGTCAAGCGCCTGCACGAGCGCGGCAGCTATGACCATGCGGCAGTCTTCGCGGTGCTGGATGCCGGGCTGCTGTGCCATGTCGCCTATACGTTCGACGGCCAGCCCTATTGCACGCCGACCATCCACTGGCGCGAGGACGACATGCTGTACTGGCACGGCTCGTCGGCCAGCCGCATGCTGCGCAATCTGCGCGGCGGCACGCCGGCCTGTCTCACGGTGTCGCATCTCGACGGGCTGGTGCTGGCGCGCTCGGGCTTCAACCATTCGGCCAACTATCGCTCGGCGATGTGTTTCGGCACGGCGCGAATCGTCGACGAGCCGCAGGAGAAACTGAAGGCGCTGGCCGGCGTCGTCGACCGTTTCTATCCCGGCCGGAGCGAGACCCTGAGGCCGATCTCGGCGCAGGAGGCCAAGGCGACGACGGTGATCGGCATGCGTATTGAAGAGGCATCGGCGAAGGTGCGCGCCAAAGGCGTCGGCGACGACGAGGAGGATTACGGGCATCCGGTTTGGGCCGGCGTCATCCCGGTGCGGATGGTGGTCGGCGCCGCCGAGCCGTGTCCGAGGCTGCTGCCCGACATGGAGCGGCCGCGGAACCTGGCTGGATATGCCGAGGGCGCGCGGCTCGATGAGGCGCTGACGCAGGCGCAGCGGGTTTATGAGGGCGAAGTTTAGCCCGCGCCTAGTGGGAGCGTATTCAAATCTTGCCGCTGCCGCCGCCTCGCGATATCTCGACACCATGATCACCTTCCGCCGTGCGCAGGCCTCCGACCTGCCTGATATCGTGGCCATGCTGGCCGACGATCCGCTTGGCGCCGGCCGCGAGGACGCTTCCTTGCCGCTGGCGCAAGGTTATGTCGACGCTTTCAACGCCATCGACGCCGATCCCAATCAACTGCTGGCGGTGGCCGTGGATGGCGGCGAGGTGGTCGGCACCTTGCAGATATCTTTCCTTGCCGGGCTCTCGCGCAAGGGCGCGTGGCGCGGCCAGATCGAGGCGGTTCGGGTCGCCGGCCACAGGCGCTCGGACGGCATCGGCAGGCAGATGATCGAATGGGCGATCGACGCGTGCCGGGCGCGCGGCTGCAGCCTCGTCCAACTGACCACCGACAAGGGGCGGGCGGACGCGCATCGTTTTTACGAAAGCCTCGGCTTCACCGGCAGCCATCTCGGCTACAAGAAGAGCCTTTAGGCGGTCGGAAAACGCTGCAACACTTTTGTGGAACTGCTCGCGGCGTTCGAGCAGTGCGCCAGCGCTGGCGCATTCGGGAAACCGTTCAGGCACACTTCAATTCGCGGCCAAGAGGGGATATAGGTCAGTCAAGTTGACCTATATTGCAGCGTCCGGGGAGGCGTGCCGTGACCCTTATGAACCTGTTGGCTTCGCGCTCGTCGCGCATGAAAGCGTCCGAAATCCGCGAGCTGCTGAAGCTGCTCGACCAGCCGGACATCATCTCGTTTGCCGGCGGTATTCCCGATCCGGCGCTGTTCCCAGCCGAGGCGATCCGCGACGCCTATGCCGATGTGCTGGGTGGCGCCGAGGCGGGCGCGGCGCTGCAGTACCAGGTCTCGGAAGGCTATCTGCCGTTGCGGCGCTGGCTCGCCGGGCAGATGGGCCAGCTCGGCGTCGCCTGCGACGAGGCCAACATCTTCATCACCTCCGGCTCGCAGCAGGCGCTGGATTATTTCGGCAAGCTGTTCCTGTCGCCGGGCGACACCGCGCTGGTGACGTGGCCGACCTATCTCGGCGCGCTGCAGGCTTTCAACGCCTATGAGCCGCGCTACGACCGGCTGACCCCGGCCGGCGGCAACATGACGCCCGATGCCTATCGCGCGGCGGCGGCCGCCAATGGCGGCAAGGCCAAATTCGCCTATCTGGTGCCGGATTTCGCCAACCCGACCGGCAACACGCTGAACCGTGAGCAGCGCGAGGCGGTGCTCGACCTTGCCGGCGAACTCGACATCGCCGTCATCGAGGATGCCGCTTACCGCGCGCTGCGCTATGACGGCGAGGGCGAGCCGCCGATCCTGGCGCTCGATTGTGCCCGGTCCGGCGGCATCGACAAGGCGCGCACGCTCTATTGCGGCTCGTTCTCGAAGATCCTGTCGCCGGGCATGCGGGTCGGCTGGGTGTGCGCGCCGCGCCACATTGTCGAGAAGCTGGTGCTGATGAAGCAGGCCTCGGACCTGCACAGCCCGTCGATCAACCAGGTGGTGATGCATCGCGTCGCCGAAGCCGTGTTCGAAGGCCAGGTGGAAAAACTCATCGACGCCTATCGCGAGCGCCGCGACGGGCTGCTCTCGGCACTGGAAGCCCACATGCCCGAAGGCGTGACCTGGAGCCGCCCGGAAGGCGGCATGTTCGTCTGGGTGACACTGCCGGAAGGGGCCGACGCCACCGAGCTTCTGGCTCGGTCGGTGAAGGAAGCGCGGGTCGCCTTCGTGCCGGGCAACGCCTTTTATGCCGATGGCACCGGGCGCAACACGCTGCGGCTGTCCTTCACGCTCGCCGACCGGCGCGCGGTGAGCGAAGGCATTCCAAGGCTAGCCGCCATCCTGAAGGGATAGGCCGGCGCTGGAAGCCGGCTTTTCCTCCGCCGTTACAGTCACCAGCCGCTCAAGCTTTGAAAGCCTGGTGCGAGCGAGCTTGCGGACCGGCCTTTCGAAACCTTCTTCGCCGTTTTCGACGACGAAGACCAAGGTCATGAAATCGAGCATGAATTCGTCGATGGCTGCCGCGACCTCGCGCGACCTGCCCTTGAACCGGCGCAGCAGAGCGGTTGCTTCCTCGATATCGTCGACACCGGCGCTGTCGACCAGCGCTTCGAGCCTCTGAAAACAATCCAATCGCAATTCCTCCCACCGCGCCACCAAACCCGGTTGCGAGCGGAAAGTTCCAAACTGTGAGTGGTCTCGCGAAGAAATCGCCTCCATTGCTTGAATTCCGCGGACGGGCCATCGGCAATTTTTTTGTTCGGGTGGAACCTCCGCGGCCAACAAAGGTTCTTACCAGGTCTGATCCCCCCCTCAGACCCCTGAAGGCTAGACATGCTTTCCAAAGGCCCGCCGGATCCCCTCCCGGCGGGCCCTTTGTTTGCTGGGAAGTATCCGCATTGACGACGCCCTATCCCAACCTAAATTCGAACCCACACGAGGAGGCGTTTTCATGGAAACCCAGGAATTGCATCGCGGCCGGCTCATCGACCACATCCAACTGGTGGTCAGAAACCTCGCGGCCAGCCGGCGTTTCTACGAGGCGGTCCTGCAGGCGCTCGATGTCCCGATCGGAGGTAGCGGCGCCGACTTTTTCTGGGCCGACGAGCTGTTTGTCTCCACTGCCGACAGCCGGGCCGCACAGGGAAAACTCACCGGCCGCCATCACCTGGCTTTCCAGGCAAGGGACCACGCCATGGTCGACGGCTTCTACAAGGCCGGGCTGGCGGCCGGCGGCACGGACAATGGCGCGCCGGGCGAACGGCCCTATCACCCCGGCTATTACGCCGCCTTCCTGCTCGATCCGGACGGCAACAACATCGAGGCCGTCCATCACGGCCCGCATCGTCGCAGCGCCGCTTCGGTGAAGATCACCTTCTAAGCTGCCGATATTCAGCCGGCCGGGATCGCGGACGCATGGGCGATGCTGGAGAGAGGCTGCCTTGCGTTGCCAGATCGGTGGCCCCGATGCTAACCGTGCAAATGGCGGGTGGGAATCGGTCCCGAAGCAACGTCCGCCACAAATTTTCAATAAAACTCCCCTTACCCCCCGTGGAGATATTTTTTTTATGCAAAACCCAGCAAGGGCGATCTGTGCCGCCACGCTTCTATTTGCGATCGGGGCCGTTGGCCTCACAAGTATATCATCCTTTGCTTATATTTCATCGGCGCAGGCCCAGGAGGAATATCTTCCGACCGAGAAGGATTTTGTCGGCAAATGGAAACTCAACGGCGGAGCCATCCGGCCGCCGCGCGATATGAAGGATGCGCCGACACCGGAACAGGAAGCGGCCGCCAGTGAGTTCCAGCAGACGGTGACCGCGTTTTACGGGGCGTTCGACTATCTGGAGATCACGGCGGACGGCCGCTACAATTTTCACCAGCCCGGGGATCCGACGTCGGGGCCTTGCGTCTGGTGCGGAACCTGGTCGTTCAGCAAGAGTTCGGCGTGGCTCGAGCTGGATACGGCGCCCCGGCTGGATATCTACGCCAAGGACGGCGACATGCAGATGACCTACACTGTCGAACCCTACGAAAAATCGAAATATGCGTGGCTGGTTTTCGGCTGGGCGAAGGCCGAGTAGGCGGCGCGCAGCATTCACCACGTTCGTCATCCTCGGGTCTCCGCGACGGAGCTTCGCTCCTGCTCCGCCTGTGGATGACGAAGGCGGGAGAGGCTTCCGCTAACCCCGGATGTCAGCGATGGTTGACCGAAACGGAAGATGACATCTTCTGGGTCGCGCCACTGAATGTCACGGCTTTTCATCCATCTCGTATCCTCGTATACGAGATGGAACCAGCGACCGAGGAGACCGCATGAGCCCGCCGCCTGAAACCGTGCCGTTTTTCAGCCAGTGGGAAACGCCTGACATGACGCTGGACGTGCTCGCCGACGGCGCGGATGTTGCGCTCAGGCGCGATCCGCTGTGGAGGCGATCCGGGGCGGAGACCCTCGATGAATACGCAATCTGGGCCGCCAACATCTGCGGCATGGCCTGCCTTAAGATGATCCTGGCCAGCCGCGGCGAGATCGTGCCGACGATCGAACTTGCCAGGCGCTGCACCTTATATGGCGGCTATGTCGTCAATGAGGGATCGATCAAGGGGCTGATCTACGCGCCCTTCGTCAGCTTCGTGAAGGAAGCTTTCGGCCTGCGCGCCGAGGTGATGACCAATGTCGCCACATCAGACATTCCGGCGATCATGCAGCGGACGCGCTTCTTCATCGCGTCGGTCAGCAGCTCGATCCGCTGGCCCGAGCGTGAGCCGCCCTCGAAGGGCGGCCATCTGGTGCTGATCACCGCGGCATCCGACGAAGGTTTCCGCTTTCACAACCCGTCCGGCCATGAGCCCGCCACACAGGCAGACGCAGTGTTGTCACCGGCCGATTTCGACCGCTTCTTTGCCAATCGCGGCATTGCCGTCGCCATTTGATTTTTTGACAGTCGAGGGATTTTGATGACCGACAAGACAAGAGTGGCCATCCTCTATGGCGGGCGTTCGGCCGAGCACGACGTGTCGCGCCTTTCGGCCGCCAATGTGCTGAAGGCGATCGACCGGACGCGCTACGATATCGTGCCGATCGCCATTTCGCGAGGCGGCAGGTGGCTGCTGCAACAACTCGATCGCGCCGCGGCGATCGGCGATGAGGCGGCAGGGGCGCCGGCCTCCGAAGACGGCCCGGAGGTTGCTTTGTTGCCCGGCGGCAAGGGCCGGCTGGTTGCGGTGTCGCGGGATGGTACGCAGCCTGAGCTGCCCCCCATCGACGTCGTGTTCCCGGTGCTGCACGGGCCGTTCGGCGAGGACGGCTCGGTGCAGGGCTATGCCGAGGTCGCCGATGTCGCCTATGTCGGCTGCGGCATTCTCGCCTCGGCCGCCGCCATGGACAAGGACGTCGCCAAGCGGCTGATGCGCGAGGCGGGACTGGCGGTTGCCCGCTCCGTCACCGTGCATCGAAACGGCAAGCATTCCTTCCAGGAGATTGCCGGGACGCTCGGCCTGCCTTTCTTCGCCAAGCCGGCGCGCCAGGGCTCGTCCTTCGGGGTCAGCAAGGTGAATGACAGGGACGGCTTTGAGCAGGCCATCGACACGGCTTTCCGCTACGATGGCAAAGTGTTGATCGAGGAATTCGTCGAGGGCCGCGAGATCGAGTTCTCGGTGCTGGAGCGCGCCGACGGGTCGCTGACGGTGTCGCTGCCCGGCGAGATCATTCCGGCCGGCAAGCACGGCTTCTACACCTATGAGGCCAAATATCTCGATGCCGACGGCGCGCTGGTCAAGGTGCCCGCCGATGTCCCGGCCGATGTGGCCGAAAAGGCCAGGGATATGGCGCGGCAGGCGTTCCAGGCGCTTGGCTGCGAAGCCATGGCGCGCGTCGATTTCTTCCTGCGCGCCGACGGCAGCCTGCTTGTCAACGAGGTCAACACCATTCCCGGCTTCACCGACATCTCGATGTATGCCAAGGCGCTTGCCGCCTCAGGCATCGGCTACAGCCAGACCATCGACGTGCTGATCGAGCACGCGCTGGCCAGGCATGCGGCGCGCTGATCCGATCGGGCGAGCCTGACTTCCATTTAGCCCTTCGGGAGCGGCCGGTGCGGGCCGGATCATTGCCTGTGAGCGAGGCGTATTTCATCGTTGGCTAAAGTTGCACGTCCGCTCTATATGCCCGATCATGGCATTTGGCAGGGAGGCATCACGTGGCCAATCGTCGAAACGGCACGGCGTCTCCGGCTGATGGGCTGGGGGACGCCCTTTCAGCGGCCGCGCCCCATCCGCGAACCTCTTTGCCCAATGTGGCGGCCATCGTCACGACAGTGGCGGCACTGTATTTCGGGCGCGAGGTTTTCCTGCCGATCGCCATCGCGCTGCTGCTGACCTTCGCACTGGCGCCGCTTGTCGCAGCGCTAAAAAAGCTCGGCATTCCCCGGATTGCCGCCGTCATCGCCAGCGTGCTCGGCGCCTTCGCGGCGCTTGGCCTGTTCTCCTTCATCGTCGCCACGCAGGTCAGCGAACTGGCGCAGAACATCCCGGTCTACCAGACCAACATCCTGACCAAGATCCGCTCGCTCAAGGAAACCGGGGTCGGCGGCGGGATTCTTGCCAGACTGAGCAAGGTGGTCGAGCGGGTCGGCCAGGAGATCGACAGGCAAGACCCCTCGCTGCCGGCCGCCGCCCCGGAAAAGCCGCCGCGCGAGCCGGTGCCGGTCGAGATCGTCGCGCACGAAAGGCCGCTTCAGGTCCTGCAGAATGTCGTCGGGCCGCTGATCAGCCCGCTTGGGTCGGCCGGGCTGATCATTGTCGTCGTCATCTTCATGCTGCTCGAGCGGGAGGATCTGCGCGACCGCTTCATCCGGCTTGTCGGCTACGGCGACCTCCACCGCACCACCGAGGCGCTTCAGGATGCCGCCAAGCGGGTGGGCCGCTATCTCTTGATGCAATTGGTCGTCAACATCGTCTACGCCATACCGATCGCGATCGGGCTCTGGGCCCTCGGTATTCCCAATGCGCTGCTGTGGGGGCTGCTGGCACTGGCGCTGCGTTTCGTTCCCTATATCGGCCCGATCATAGGCATGCTTTTGCCGCTGTTCCTGGCGCTGGCCGTGGCACCGGGCTGGTCGCTCGTGCTGTGGACAGCCGCCCTGTTCGTGGTGATGGAACTGATCACCGGCAATGTCATCGAACCCTGGCTCTACGGTTCGCGAACGGGACTGTCGCCGCTGGCGATCATCGTCGCGGCGATTTTCTGGACGTGGCTCTGGGGGCCGCTCGGGCTGATCCTGTCGACGCCGCTCACTGTCTGCCTGGTGGTGCTGGGCAGGCACGTGCCGCAGTTTGAATTCCTGGACGTGCTGTTCGGCAACGAGCCCGTGCTCGAACCCCATGCGCGCCTGTACCAGCGGCTGCTGGCCGGCGATCCGGAAGAAGCCACCGATCATGCCGAGGAGATGCTGGAGGAGAAATATCTGGTCGAATTCTATGACAAGGTTGCCATTCCGGCGCTTCTGCTGGGCGAACAGGACCGTGTGCGCGGCGTCATGGGCGATTTGCAAAGGCGGCAGGTGGCGGCCAGTGCCCTGATGCTGGTCGCCAATCTCGACGACAGCGCGCAGGAGGAGGCAGGCGAGGAGGAGGGGCCGCCCGTGGCCGCAGAGGCGAGCGACGATGACGATCCCGGCGGGGAGGACGAGACCGAACTGCCCGATGGCACGGATATGTCCGTGCTTTGCGCCGGGGGGCGTGGCGAGCTCGACGACGCCGCTGCCGCGATGCTGGCGCAGGTGCTGGAGGTCCAGGGCGCGACGGTGTCGAAAGCCAGCTTTGCCGATATGGAACCCGCCGGCATTCGCCGCCTTGAGCTCGAAACCGTCGACACCGTCGTGGTCGGATTCCTGAACCGGGATTCCATCAAGCACGCCCGCTTTCTGGTCCGCCGGCTGAAGCGTGCGAAGGCCGCACTTCGGGTGGGAATCGTGTTCTGGTCGGAGGCCGACAGCGAGGACAAGGAGACGGCGGGCAAACTGGCGCGTGACATGAACGCGGATTTCGTGGCGCATGGCATGGTCGACGCCGTGCTGGGCGCGCTGTCAAACGAGCCGCCGGTCGCGCTCAAGCTTGTCGCCAAACGGCGCATGCGGCGACAGCGGGCCGCGTCCGAGAAGGTTACCGCGGCAGCGGCGGGTTGACCGAAATCGGCTGAAGGCCGGTTGAACCAGGCGGCCCTCCGCGCGGCCTTACGAAATTAGCTACCCGTCGGCGGTGAGAAATGCTCGAAATTCGCCCAGCCCAGGAAGCCGACCGGTCGGCGATCGTGCAACTGTGGCATCAGGGCTGGCATGATGCCCATGCGCATCTGGTTCCAGCCGAAATCCTGGCGTACCGAACGCCGGCGCATTTTGCGCTGTGGCTGGAGCAATCCACCGATGCCTTCCATGTGGCGGCAGCCGATGGATTGCTTGGCTTCGTCTCGATAAACGGGGCGGAGCTGGTCAAACTCTATGTAAGCCCGCAGGCACGGGGAAGCGGAACCGCCCGCGATCTGCTGTCTTATGCCGAGCATCTCTTGTGCGAACAGGGCGTGGCGGAGGCCGAGCTTTTCTGCACGGCGGGAAATGTCCGCGCGCAGAGATTTTATGCCCGCGAAGGATGGCGCTTGAGCCGCAGCTTCGAAGACGCACTTTGGCTGCCGGATGATGTCGCCGGCAGGTTCACCGTGGAAACCCACTGCTATCGGAAGCATCTGGGCTTTCGTTAGCATCACTATTCGGAACGAGCTTGGCGAGATTGTCGCGGACGCTGGAGCAGGCGCCCCCTACCGGTCGACCATCGCCATGCCCCGCTCGGTGTAGCGCGGGCCGGAGATTTTTCCCGGCGCGAGCGCTTCGTCGAGCGCGGCCATCTCGGCGGCATCGAGTTTGATCGCCGCGCCGGCGACGTTCTCTTCCAGGTATTTTCTGCGCTTGGTGCCGGGGATCGGCACGATGTCGATGCCAAAGCCGTCGCCCTTCGCCAGCAGCCAGGCCAGCGCGACCTGGCCGGGCTTGACGCCGCGGGCAGCGGCGATGTCGCTCACCTTGGCGGCCGCCTCGACATTGGCGTCGTAGTTTTCGCCCTGGTAGCGCGGGTCGTTGCGGCGATAATCGCCGTCGGGATAGTCTTCCGCACGCTTGACCTGGCCGGTGAGAAACCCTCGGCCGAGCGGCGAGAACGGCACCAGGCCGATGCCGAGTTCGCCAAGCAGCGGGATGATCTCCGGCTCCAGATTGCGCTCCCACAACGAATACTCGCTCTGCAACGCCGACACCGGATGCACGGCATGCGCCCGGCGGATGTTGGCTGCACCCGCTTCCGACAGGCCGAAGAAGCGCACCTTGCCTTGCGCGACGAGTTCGCCGACGGCGCCCGCGACATCCTCCATCGGCACCGCCGGGTCGACGCGGTGCTGGTAGAGCAGGTCGATACGGTCGGTTCCGAGGCGGCCGAGCGAGGCTTCCACCGCCTCTCGAATGTGCTCGGGCCGGCTGTCGGTTCCGGTCTGCTTGCCGTTTTCGATGCGGAAGCCAAATTTCGTGGCGATCGTCACCAGGTCGCGCTTGCCCTTCAATGCCCGGCCGAGCAGGGCTTCGTTGTCGTAAGGGCCATAGACTTCGGCGGTGTCGAGGAAGGTGCAGCCGAGGTCGATGGCACGGTGCAGCGTGGCGATGGATTCGGCCTCGTCGGCCGGGCCATAGGACTGGCTCATGCCCATGCAGCCGAGGCCGATGGCCGAGACCTGCAGCCCCTGGCTGCCGAGCTTGCGTGTTTTCAGGGTCATGGCAGGCGTTCTCCGGAGGGGGCGCAGCGATTATAGCGTCAGCAGGTTCAATCGATACGCCTATTCGATCACGATGTGGCTATTCGATAAGGATGTGGCTATTCGATCAGGATGTGGGCTTCGCGCGCTGCTTCGACGAGCGCCGCCCTGGCGACGTCGGGGGCAACATCGCCGCTCGTCGCCCGCTGGCAGGCGCGCAGTGCGGACCGATGCTTCGGGCTGCCTGCGTCACGCCAATGTGTGGTGAGCAAATCAATGGCCTGCTGTGTGTTGGACAGATGATGGATGGAACCGGTGACGCCGACCGAAACCGCCACAGGTTTGGAGAACCATGCCGTTTGCATTGGAACCACCTCAATTGGGCTGAAGCAATAAACGCTTACGTCCGCTCAAGGTTTCGTCGCTACCAATCAATCTGGCGTGATAGATTGCCGATACCCCCCAGCGGCATTGGGCCCCACATTGTCCGCGGGGCTCACATGTTCGAGGCGACGTCGCGGGTGGGCGGTGTTTTGGGTTTGTGGGCGGCGCGTTGCCGCGTCGCCTGGTGGGCAGGGCGGGGTTTGACCGTGTTCACGGTCGTGGGCGCCTGCGCCTTGCGGCGCTTGAGCCAGTTGGCTGATAGTTCGGCAAGGAGACTGCGCAAGTCTTTCACGACGTCCTCCTCTTGTAGGGCGACAAGGTAATTGCCGTCGCCCCAACTTGTTCCACCGCAAACTCCTTCCGCCAAAAATAAAAGTTCTTGCCGGCGAAAGCGGTCGGGCATCACCTGCCGATATAGGCGGCCAGTTCGTCCGGCGTCCCGTTCGGGAAGGCCTGTTTCAGAAAATCCAGGAACGCCGACACGCGCGGGCTGAGCAGCCGCCGGGAGGGGTAGAGCGTCCAAAGAGCGATCTCAGGGGCGTCGATGTCCCCCCAATTCACCAACGTGCCGTCAGCCAAATCGTGGGCCACCAACGAAATGGGAAGACGTGCCGCACCGACCCCCGCCCGCACCGCATCGCGCACCATAATGAGCGTTCCCAAAGCGAGGACCGGCTCGATTTTGATCGTTGACTGGCCACCCTCGGTCTTCACGTGCCATGTTTGCCGTTCGCCTTTCCCGCGCGCAACGGCAGGGGCCGGTCCACCGGTGCGAGGAAGGTGAGGGCTCGCCACGACGACCAGCCGGTCGCGGAGAAACGCCCGTCCGACCAAGCTTTCGTCGGGATCCGGGTTGACCCGGATCACCAGGTCGTAGCCTTCCTCGATCATGTCCACAGCCCGGTCCTCCGTCGTGACCTCCAGCCTCACCTCCGGAAATTTGAGGGCAAATCCCGCGGCGATCCTCCCCATCGCGGTCTGAGAAAAAAGCAGGGGCGCGCTGATCCGCAGTCTCCCCTTGGGTCTTTGACCGCCCGAGGCGATCGCCGCGGCCGTCTCGTCCAGTTCGGCAAGCAACGCCCCCGTCCGCTCGAAAAGCGCCCGTCCTTCCTCGGTCAGCTTCAGGTTACGCGCACCCCGTTCAAACAGGCGCAGGTCAAGGCTGCTCTCCAAGTCTCCAACGCGCCGCGACAGGGTTGCCTTGGGCCGGCCGGTGGCCCGTGCCGCCTTGCCGAAACCGCCATGGCGGGCAACGAGGTTGAAATCGGTGAGGGCCAGAATATCCATAGGTGTTCCACCAGTGAGACGGTGCGTCTAAAATTTCGGTCTGTTTGATTGTTTGTGAGCCACACATATTGGGCCTGTCAAGCAACCCAACAGGAGAAATTACGTGACCATCCTCGTTACCGGCGCCACAGGCAATGTTGGCCGCCAAGTCGTCGAGCACCTCGTCAAGCGCGGCGCCGACGTCCGTGCTCTCGTCCGCGATCCGTCGAAAGCCAGCTTCCCGGCTGGCGTATCGGTCGCGCAAGGCGACTTTCTCGATGTCGATTCACTGCGCAAGGCCATGTCCGGCGTTTCCACCCTGTTCCTCTTGAACGCCGTGGTGCCGGACGAATTCACCCAGGCTTTGGTCGCGCTGAACGTCGCCCGATCGGCGGGCATCGAGCGGATCGTCTATCTCTCGGTGATCCATGCCGACGTGTATGTGAACGTGCCGCATTTCGCCGGCAAGTTCGGCGTCGAGCGAATGATCGAGCAGATGGGCTTCCAGGCTACGATCCTGCGCCCGGCCTATTTCATCCAGAACGACCTGATGATCGAAGACGTCATCACCGGCTATGGCACCTACACAATGCCGATCGGCGCCAAGGGTCTCGCCATGGTCGACGTGCGTGATATCGCCGAGATCGCCGCTCTCGAGCTGCTGCGCCGCGAACGGTCCGCGGAGCCGCTTGCGCTCGAGCGGATCAACCTCGTCGGTCCGCAGACACTGACCGGGACGGATATCGCGGCCATCTGGTCCGACGTGCTCGCCCGGCCGATCAGCTACGGCGGCGACAACACCGAAGGTTTCGAGCAGAATCTCAAGCAGTTCCTGCCTGCCTGGATGGCGTACGACATGCGCTTGATGGGCGAACGGTTCCTGACCGACGGCATGCTGCCCGACGCCGGCGACGTGGAGCGCCTGACCGCGCTTCTGGGCCGCCCTCTGCGTCCCTATCGCGACTTCGCCTCACAAATCGCCGGCTCTGCCTGACGGAACGGCTCCGGTCATCACCCGGTTCAGAAACAGCAGGGCGGCCTTTTGAGAAGGCCCCCTGTTCAGCCGGTACCGTCTTACTGCAGGGTGGCCGGACCAGGCCCGTCGCGTTGGGCGATCATCCGCCCGCCATCGTCGCCACCGAGACCATCCACGAACAGGCCAGCCACGCCGTCGAAATTGGTGAGCCCGTCGAATTCAATTGCGGCGCCAATCAGCTGGGCTGCCTGGAAGACAAGGTATTCGACGTCCTCGAGAGCGATGTTTTCGGCCAGGTTCCTGACCCTTACATGTTCCGCCACCGCCGTGATGCTGACGATGCCGGTCTTCCTGAAGGCGATCTGGACCGCTGAACGGACGTCATCGCGCAGTCGCGCCGAGTAATCATACCGCATCGAAACCTCCCAAAGGGAACGGTTTTCTGTTCAGGTTGCACAATGCGGCAGAGGCTTCGTCTTGGCAAGTCACGAATTAAATAATATCTAAACAAATCAGCTAGTTAGCATAGTTATGCAAGTATGCGCCTTACGCCGAATACCATCGCGCTCATCATGCGCATGAGAAGCAGTTCACTCATCCCGAGGTCTTGACGCGCTAGGAGCGCTTTCCTAACTATTAGGTAAGCGAGTTGAATACTCATTCGAGGTATCGGGATCCTGAGCGAGGGAGCGCGATGACTGAACTGGAACGCCCGGAACGGTTGCAGATCATGCTGACGTCAGACGAGCTGGCTGCGCTGGAAAACTGGCGCTTCGACAAGCGTATGCCGAGCCGTTCGGCCGCGGTCAGGGAATTGCTGCGGCGCGGGCTTGCCTCGGACGGCTTCCTGACGGCGGAGCAAGGGGCGAAGTCGCAAGACTTCGGCATCCTGCCAACCGCCGGCGGCAACGGCATTTCCGAAAGCGGCAAGGAGTAGCGGGTCACCGCGCGTGAGCCGCTCGAGTCCTTTCAGGCTGCCGGTCGCCGCAATGCGGTGCCGGCCGGCCCGGCGGACCATAACTCTCGATTCAGAGGATGTTGGTCGTCACTTCGACGACGATCGCGGCACCTTCCAGGCTGCCATTGGTGACGTGCACGACACGCGATACCCGCAGATCCTGCGTGGTTCCATCGATCGACAGCGCAACGCTTTCGCCGATCCGCGGAACCGCCTGAAAAACCGCGTCCGTGGCCTCCGGCCGGTTGTCGATCGATATGCGGCAGTTGACGGTCATGAGATGTCTCCTGTGTCGGCCCGGTGGTCAACGCGGGGTCCGCGAAATGGTTTCAGGAGCCGGATGCAACTTAACGGCGTCCAGATCCGTAAAACACTAATTGCTCCATTGTTCATCGTAACGGAGCAACAGGGCTCGCTGGGGGCGTTGGGGCTGCCCCGGCGAGCTCGATCCGCCTTGCCAGGGGCGTGGCATCACCGGGGTATGGAGACGAGTTTCGGCGCCCGCAATTCCCCGGCCATCCTTGCCGCCTGGAAAATTGTCATCAAAACCAGGATGGGCTCACCCTCGGTCGGGTTGATGGTTAGCACGACGCGGCCAAGCTCGTCGCTCATGCCGCAAGACCAGTCCTTGACGGCTATCACCTTTCTCGCGGCCATATGCCGTTCTCCTGCACGGGAGGTTCTCTGCCGGCTACGCCGTCTGGAGTTGGTCGACAGAACCTTCGCCTGACATTGCAACCAGCCGAAATGCGGCAAATGCGGCCAATATCATGAAAACCGCCGTGACGTTCAGGGACATCGTGGACGCAAGGACGCCCCCGTCAAAGCAACTCAGTTCCATGCGCTGTACCCCTTCAAGCCACTGACGGCCTGGATGATGATCCTGCTTCGAGTGAAATACAAGCGCGCGCTAATGTGCTGAAGCCGGCTGGCCAGTCTGCGCGCGGCTTCGAACCAGCCAAGCGCTTGGTTGCTGGTTCCCGCTCAAGGGCTCGAACCTCGATTCACGCCTTCAAAGGGCGCTGTCCTACCATTAGACGAAGCGGGAAAATGCACGTTGCGCCCCACCCCTAGCCGGTTCGCGCGCCGGGATCAACGCACTGCGGCGGCAAAGCCGATTGGAAGCGCGGTGTCAGTCCGGAAAGTTGGTGACGGGTTCCTCGCAGCGGTAGACCGGGCAGCTGCCGTCACGGGTCGGGACATAGGCCGACATCGGCACCTCCGGCCAGTCGCATTCGTTGCCGAACTGCCTGACATAGCGGTCATAGGTGTTGGGGCCTGTGGTTAGCACCACGGCATGGCGGCTTTGGAGCAGTTGCCGGAGTTGGTCGCAACTCATCGTGCGGGTGTCGGGCCTGGCTTCGGCGAGGCCGGTCGCGGCCAGCAGGATCGCTGCCGTCATGAAGGCAATTCGGCGCATTGGCATGGCTGTTCCTCGAATGGACATATCGGCCGAAACTCGCATCCCGCCGGGTGGTTCCGCAACCGCCGGCTCGCCGTCTGTGGCAGCGCAACCAAATGGTCCGTCGTGCATTGCTGGGGATGGATGGCAGGAAGCCCTACAAAACTCCGCAATGGCGGCCCGGAAGCGGGGATCGCGAGGCCATGTGCTGTTCCTTCTGCGGCGGGCGCGACCACAGCTACGAGGACTGTCCGCAAAGGAATCCCGACGCCGATGCAGTGCCCGTTGCGCCGCCCAACGACGCCGGCTCCGAAGAAGCAGGCCGATGAGACGGACAGGGCGAAGCGGTCATCGGGCTTACAGCAGCTCGACTGGATCGGCATTTACGGCCGCAGAGGCATTGCCGAGATGGAGGGCCGGGCATTATCGTGACATGCGTGTCCGCGACCGCAAATGCGGAATGCTGCGCACCGACTGCAACCAAAATGCCCGGTCAGGCATTTCTGGCAGGAGGGGAATCTTCACGCATGCCCGGACGCTGGCGGGAGGCGGCAAGGTGAGGCCACGACGGGGCAATGACAGAATTGGCAAGCGTCGATAGCCTGCTCGAAATCACTGCCCACGCACGGCTGGCGGCGATTGTCGATTCGTCCTTTGACGCCATCGTCAGCAAGGACCTGAACAGCATCATCACCAGTTGGAACGCGGCGGCGCAACGCATGTTCGGCTACACCGCCGAAGAGGCCGTCGGCCGCTCCGTACTCATGCTCATCCCCGATCATCTCAAGGATGAAGAGACCGACATCATCAGCCGGGTTCGCAGGGGCGAGCTCCTGGCCAGCTATGAGACGATCCGCCGGCGCAAGGATGGCGGCCTCATCGCCGTGTCGCTGACCATTTCGCCGATCAGGAACGCGTCCGGCGAGATCATCGGCGCATCGAAGATCGCCCGCGACATCACCGCCAGCAAGGAGAGCGAGCGCCGGATCAGGCTTTTGCTCCGCGAGGTGAACCATCGCGTCAAGAACCAGTTCGCGGTGATCCTCTCGATGATCCGGGAGACCAGCAAACGCTCGACCGATCCGCGCGAGTTCGAGGAGATGATCCGTTCCCGCATCATGGCGCTGTCGCGGTCGCACGATCTGCTGGTGAACTCGGAATGGGCCGGCGCCAGCCTCTTCGACCTTGCCCAGGAGCAGCTCAAGCCGTTCGGTCACGAGGCGCGGGTATCGCTTTCCGGACCGCTTTTGACCCTGCAGCCGAATGCCGTGCAAAATCTCGGCATGGCGTTTCATGAACTCGGCACCAACTCTTCCAAATATGGCGCGCTGGCGAGCGAGGCCGGGCGGCTGGAGATCACCTGGCGGATCGTCGAAGGCGCTTCGGACAAGCTGGAAATCCATCTGCTCTGGGACGAGACGATGCCGGTGCGTGAGGGAGAGCGGCCCGGGGGGCGGCAAGACGAAAGCACGCGCAAGGGTTTCGGCACCGTCGTCCTGCAACGGGTCGCGCCGCAATCGCTGAACGGCTTGGCGGTGCTGGATCGCAGCCCGGGCCATCTCAGCTGGTCGCTGACGGCGCCGCTGGATTCGATCATCGTTCCGCAGTTGGGCGCCGACCTGCCTGAAACCGAAACGTCCTGAGCCCATCAAGGGGAGGGCGAAGGTAACTCCGATCGCACGGAGATGCCGTGACTGGTTTCGCCGAAGAAGCCGGCCAGCAGATCGGCCGTCCGCGCCGGGTTCTCCTCGGGAAAGAAGTGTCCGCCCGGCATCGGCTGGCCGCGCACGTCGTCGGCCCAGCCGCGCCACAGCGCCAGTGGTCCGCCTTCGCCGGCATACCAATCCGCCAACGCGCCCTGACCGCTCCATAGCGCCAGCAGCGGGCAGCGGATGCGCCGGCCGGCTGCCTTGTCGGCATGGTCATGCTCGCGGTCGAGCGTGGCTGCCGCCCGATATTCCTCGCAGATGGCATGGGCGTGGGCAGGCGTACGCAGGGCCTCGACATAGGCCTGACGCACTTCGGCTGGAAACGCCGATGGCTGTGAGCCCCAGCCGTTGAGCGCATTGTCGACGATCGCCTCGGCGGCGCCGGACAGGATCTTTTCGGGCAATGGCTCGGGCTGCGCCAGCAGCGACCATGGCCAATAGCCCAGGGCCAGCCTGGCGTCGGCGCGGTCCCAGGCATCGGCGGTCGGCACGATGTCGAGGACGGCGAGCCTGTCGATACTGCCCGGATGGTCGAGCGCCATGCGGTAGGCGACACGCCCGCCGCGATCATGGCCGGCGACCATGAAGCTGCTGAAACCCAGCTTCTCCATCAGCCTCACCAAATCGTCCGCCATGGCGCGCTTGGCATAGGGTGCGTGGTCCGGAGTGGACGCCGGACAGGAGCTGCCGCCATAGCCGCGCAAATCGGCGCAGACGACGCTGAACCGGCTGGCCAGAGCCGGCGCGATGTCGCGCCACATCAGATGCGTCTGCGGAAAGCCGTGCAGCAACAGCAATGGCGGCCCGGTCCCGGCACGCAGGCAGAATATGCCGGCATCGCCGGTGTCGATTTCCGCGCCTTGAAAACCTTCGAACATGACCGCCTCCGGCACGCGCAACGGCCGGCGAACGGGTTTGATTGCAATGCCGCCCGGCGACGCGGCCAACCTTTTTCGTCGACAGGCGTTGTCCCTGTGAAGGGAAGGCCGCCGCAGGCGACCGTGAAAGAAAGAAGGAGGCAGTGATGAGAACTCTCGCCATCATGCCATTCGGCCTTATGCTGGCGCTGGCAGTGCCGGCCGCAGCCCAGCAGCAGAACGACAGCCAGGCGCCGCAGGCCGACAAATGCAGGGCTCAGACCGGGCAAGAGGCAAAACAGCAGCCTGAAAAGCAAGCCGATGACGGCAATTTGACCGCGAAGCTCAACGACTGCGGCGGCGTGCTGAAACCGCCCCCGACGGGAGACCAGGGCATGGCGGCGCCGGCCCCCGACGAAGGCAAGACGCCGGTGATCAAGCCGGGTGAAGTTCCACCCCAGCCGCCGAAGCAATAAACGCCGGCTCACTGGTATTATCGCACAAGCTAATGGAACCTCGTTTTCTCGGGAGCGTTTTTCTCACGACTTGGAATTTGGAGAGATTATCGTGAGAGATATTGCAGCCACAGCCACGTTGCTTGCATCGATCGCCATCGTGATTGCATTGATTCTTCTGGTGCCGAAGAGCTTTGGATTCGAAACCTCTCAGCCGATTGTCCAGGGCGAGCTTCCAACGAAATGACAAAGCAGGCGAGGCACGACGTCTGCTTCCTTTGACACCTACCGCACCAAGACGCCGGCGTGGCTGCAGAGCGCTGCGAAGGCTTCCTGCGCCTCGGCGGCGCCTGTCTGGGTTTCCAATGCGGCTTCGACCTTCTCGCGCGCCGCCTGGTAGAACGGGCCGCGCTTGGCCTGCGGCCAGTCGATCAGGATTTCGCTGGCATCCCTGAGCGTGGCGACGTCGCGGATCGTGTCCGACCCATGCGGCTTGATCCGCATCGGTGTGGGCAAAATGAGCTCGGACATGTCCTGTTTTCCAACTACTGCAGGAGTTTTGCTTCGCGCGCGGCGTCGATCACCGCCCGCATCGCTTTTTCCGGCGGCGTCCAGCCATCCAGCGCATCGCGGCAGCTGCGCAACGCCGCCCGGTAGCGCCGTCCCTGGCCAGCCGGCCAGTCGCCGAGGCATTCCAGGCCTTCCCAGGCGCTGCGGATGATGCGCTCGCGCTCAGGCGCGAATTTCAGCCTGATGGGGCGGGGAAACATCTTGTCGTTCAACGGTCGTCTCCATGATTGCCGCAAGTCGCCGGGCGACATGCGTGAGAGGCGTCCGGTAACGTCGGCGACAGGGCAGGGTTCCCTTGCCCGGAGATCAAATCTCTGCGTCCATGTCCGACAGCGATCTCGGCGTCGGCGCTTCGGCGTTGTACGTGGCTGGGCGGTCATGCTCGAACTGTTCGGCGCCTGGCAAAGCGTGCAGCCAGGTCTCGCGCCTGGAGGTCCACAATTCATATTCGGGTACGAGATCGGTCGGCGCGATGTCGAGGCTGCCGATTGCCACCTCGGCCTCGTTGTCGTCGACCCAGGCGACGCGGCCGCCGCATGTCGGGCAAAAGCTGCGCGTGCCATAGGAGCTGACGAGGCCGGTGGTCTCGAAGGCCTCGCGCGGCCAGATGGCAAAGGCCGAATAGACCGAACCGCCGGCCTTGCGGCAATCCTTGCAATGGCACAGGCCGACGCGCAGCGGCGCGCCGTGAACCTCGAACTGCACGCCGCCGCACAGGCAGCTGCCGGTCCTGCGTATGGTGTCGGACATGACAACCTCCCTCAATGCGTGGCGCTGCGGGCCGGGTGGGACAGATGCTCGTCTGCCGTTTCGTTGGCCAGGATGAGAAACCGGGAAAAAGACATCCTGTTCACCGTACCACCAGGCCCGGTTGACGCGGCCCGCAGCGTCTTCAACGCCGCCCAGGCGAAATGGTTTCGGCTAGCCGCGGGCCGCCATATGGGCGTCGAGCTTCTTGCGCGAGGGTCCGTAGCGCTTGATGATGGTCTGTGCCTCGCTTGGCGGAATGCCGTATTTGCGGGCAAAGGCGGCAACCTCGTAGGGCTCTTCGCCCGAGACCTGCTTGCGGTCCTGTTTCGTCTTCGACTTGTCGTCAGCCATCTCAGGCCTCGCTTTCTGTTGTCGGGGAAACGCGCAACCTTCGGCGCCCGCGATCAACACGACATAACACAGATCGGCGCCGCCGGTTCCACCAGGCGACACGGCCAGGCTGCAACCGGCCTGTATCAGGCCGATGGCCGCATCGGGTCGGCGTCGGCAGCGTGGTCGCCGTCACATTCGGAGCATGCCGCGCTGAGGCCGGGGCAGCCGCGCCGGTGGGTGCCGGCAGGGCAACAATGGCCGTTGGAACTCGTCCAGCGCGGACATTGGAAGACCTGGCCAGCGCCGCCGCAGCCGCTGCATTCCAGCGTCGCCGACCCCACGCCACGAGGTATCGCCCCAAACCTGACGCTTGTTCGCAAATTTCAGCCCACCCAAAATTGCTGCACCGGCACACCGCTGCATTAGCCCCGGCTAACAATATCACATTCGTGATTACCAACAAGTTTCAATCGCGATGCGCCGGAGAGCCGTTCGGGCCGGCGTGTCGTCAGGCCGGCTTCAGCCGCATCGCGGCGAGATACATGAGCGCCGAGGCGGCCTGCCCGCGGTCCCAGCCGGCAGCCTCGACCTTGCGGAGCAGGGCGTCGAGATGCGGAGCCAGCATATCCCTGCATTCCTGTTCGTAGGCGGTGCTCATCGCCGGATGCCGCGGTGCCCCGATGGTCAATGCCTTGGCCATGTCCGTTCCCCCTTTGAGGGAGCAACACTATACCGTCGGCCGGCAAACCAAAAATCGCTCCTTGCCGTCGGTGTGAGGCTTCGAAGCCTGCTTCGACCCGCGGCAAGCGCCCTGTCGAGAAAAATTGGCCTGGTGTGTCGGATCTGGCGCCAGTCGCGCGTCCTAGGAGCGAGCAACCTGCAAAGCTGGAGAACGAGCATGTCGTCGCAAATCACTCAATCGCCGTGGCAGACCGCGGCCCTTCTCATCGCCCGGCTGATTTTCGCCGGCGTCTTCCTGATGGCGGTGACGTTCAAATTCATGGGCATGGCGGCCACCGCCGGCTATATCGCCGCCGCCGGCTTTCCGTTTCCGCTGTTTCTGGCCTGGTGCGCGGCGATCCTGGAAGTCGCGCTGGTGCTCTGCTTCCTGACCGGCGCCTTCTTCACGCAGGCGGCCCTGGTGGCCGCCGCCTATGTGCTGTTCCTGGCCCTTGCCTTCCACGGACCCAGCCACTGGGCCGGCAACCAGGCCGAGTTCGGCTTCTTCATCGACCATTTTTCGTTCCTGGCCGGACTGCTGTTTGCGGCGGTGCATGGACCGGGCAAGGTGCTTTCGCTCAATTTGGGATGGCCGGGCAGGGCTTGAGGCGAGGCAGTGGGCCACCGCGGACGCATGCCGGCCCGCCGGCACCGTTCACAGCTGGTCGTTGTAGGGTTCCTTTATCTTGCCGACCATGCGGGCCAGCTTTGAGAAGGACGGCAGCTCCGCCTCCGGCTGGCACTGGTTGGCGAGTTCCAGCAGCCGGATCGGAAAGTTGACGGCGTCGCGGCTGGATGCGGACATGCCTTCGGATCGTTCCTCGTTGGTTTCGCCGGCCTCGGTCTTGCGCAGGGCCAGGTCGATTTCCTCCGCCGTCAGCACCCCCTTTTGAACCAGGAGACGATTGATCGAGGCGACGGCCATCAACAGGCCTTCGAGTTGCAGGTTGGCGACATTCATGGCGATTGCTCCCGTGGCTGGGGTTGAAACGCACGAGCGGCATTTCCGCTCCAGAAAGGCTGCGGGCGAACGCCTATTCCTGCGTCAGCCGTTCGCCATATTCGCGCCACAGCGCCTTGACCTCCAGCTTGCCGAGGCTGCCGATCGAAACATCCCCACAGCTGATGGCGACGGCGCCGACGTCGTAGTGGGGGTAGGCGTTGGCGACGAAACGGATGGCTTCGCCCAGCGAACGCACGCGGATGACTGGATCGGCCTGACCCTGGCCGGTGCTGCGCACCCGGGAAACCGTGGCTGGTGCATGCCGCATCCTGAACACGGATGCCATGGCTGGTCCGTCCATCGTCCTCCCCACAAGGCCGTGCGACGGGAATCATTCCATGAGCTTCGACGAATGATTTCACACCTGCCGGCTTATGACCAGCCGCCGGCAAAAGCAGGGTTTTACGCGCTTTGCCAGCGTCGCTCAGCGCGGGAGTTTCGACCAGACTAGGAATTTTTTCTCAGAAAGTGGTTGACGGGGTGAGTGCAGCTATGCTACATTTTTGCCCAAGGTGCTGAGTCGCGCCACCGACCCGCCGCCGAGGCGGTTTTTTTGTTTCTGGACCGGTTTCATTTGCGCCACATGGAAACGTCGGCGGGACAGCGGGGGCGCCAACGAATGCCATCCTTCGCCCGATGACTCATTTCGCGATCCGAGAGACACCCATGACCCGCTACGCCACGATCACCGATGCTGACGGCCAGGAAATCGTCAGCGCCATCGGCGAATTCGAAGGCACTGCGCCGCAGCCATGCCTGGGACGTGTCGAGCAGGTGGCACCCGGCGTAAAGATCGGCGTGGTGCGGGATGCGGCCGGGTTCGACCGAATTAGGAATTTTTTCTCAGAAAACGGTTGACGGGGTGAGTGCAGCTATGCTACATTTTTGCCCATGGTGCTGAGTTGCGCCAACGACCCGCCGCCGAGGCGGGTTTTTTGTTTCTGGGCTAGACATGTCGGCGGGACAGCGCCCCCCTCTGTCTTGCCGGACATCTCCCCCACACGGGGGAGATTGGCAGTTTCAGCGCCCCGCCGGCCTTTGCAACGTTGATGTTGGCGAACCCGGCGTGACAGCCGATCTCCCCACCCGTGGGGGAGATGTCCGGCAAGACAGAGGGGGGCGCCAAGGAATGCCATCCTTCGCCCGATGACTCATTTCGCAATCCGAGAGACACCCATGACCCGCTACGCCACGATCATCACCGATGCTGACGGCCAGGAAATCGTCAGCGCCATCGGCGAGTTCGAAGGCGCCGCACCGCAGCCACGCCTGGGGCGTGTCGAGCAGGTCGCACCCGGCATAAAGATCGGCATGGTGCGGGATGCGGCCGGCGGCTTTTGTTTTCCGCAGGCCGGCATTGCCGGACCCCTTGTCGGTCTCGTCATGGCGCGGCTCAAGGCGCGGGCCGGTGTGGCAAAGCTTGTCGGTGCGACGAAGCCTGCCCAGGTGACAGGGCCGAGGCGCGCCAAGAAGGCAAAGAGGAAAACGGTTCGCTCGAAGAAGCGAGCCAGCCGGGCCGGATCGATGCCGAAGGCCGGCATCCCCGCTGCCAACGCCGTCGGTGGCCAGGTCCATGACCGATAAAACCGCAACCGGGCCGACGCGCCGCAAGCCGGCGAGACGCAGGCCCGCCGCCAAACCGGCCGCGACACAGAAGCCGCCCCGCAAGCGCGCCAAGAAAACACTGGGCGACGATTTCCTGGCCGCCGTGCGCGCCGATTTCCGCACCTATGGCGCCGGCGTCATCGCCGAAGTGCGGGCCGACAAGCCGGACCAGTATCTGAAGATCGTGCTGTCGGTGCTGCCCAAGGATTTCGATGCCAAGATCAACCAAATGGACGGCCTGAGCGATGACGAAATCCGCAGCCGCATCCGCGCCCTCGAGGCCGTCGTCAAGCCGTTCCTCGAAGAGCCCGGTGATGTCCGTGAAGACGGAATATCTGGCGCTGCTGACGGAACTGGACAGACGGCGCCGGACCAATCAACTGGCGGCCTATAGACCGTATCAGCGCCAGGCCGAGTTTCATGCAGCGGGCGCCCAGAACCGCGAGCGCCTGTTCATGGCCGGCAACCAGCTCGGCAAGACCAGGGCAGGGGGCGCCGAATGGGCCATGCACCTGACCGGCCGTTATCCCCGGTGGTGGCAGGGCAAGGTGTTTGACTCGGCCGTCAGGCTGTGGGCGGCCGGCGTCACCGGCGAAGGCACGCGTGACAATCCGCAGCGCGTGCTGGTCGGCCCGCCGCAGCAGCAGGCGGCCTGGGGCACCGGCATGATCCCGGCCGACGCCATTGTGCAGACCTTGATGGGCCGCGGCGCACCGGGCGCGCTCGACAGCGTCGTGGTGCGCTGGGGCGGCGGCGGCGACGTGCAGGCCGATGAATCGGTGCTGTCGTTCAAGAGTTTCGAGAAGGGCCGCGAGAAATGGCAGGGCGAGACTTTACACGGCGTCTGGTTCGACGAGGAACCGCCGCTCGACATCTATTCCGAGGGCCTGACCCGCACCAATGCGACGGGCGGGATCACCATCGTGACGTTTACGCCGCTGCTGGGGATGTCGGATGTGGTGCTGCTGTTTTTGTCGGCAGGGGAGGTGGAGCGGATGGGGAAGGGGTGATGCGCCCGACTTCTCCCACAAGGGAGAAGAACCGTCGCGTTGATCCGAAAAACACCATCCGAACAATACGGTACAGTCGGCATCTCCCAGGCTGATTCAGGACCCCTTCATGTCCCGACACGTCACCTTCATGACCATGGACGATGCCGCGCACCACACGCCGCAGGAGCGAGCCGCAACCATTGCGGCTCGCTCGCTTTCTGGAATTGCACCCGTCAGGCAAGGAACTACCGTGTCAACATGTTGTTGGAAGACAAGCCCAGGCCCCGGTTTCGGTATTCACCCAGCATTTGTAGCACTGCACAGCGCCAAGGGTCTTCTCCTCCGCCCTCAGCATGATCGCTGGCTCGCTGCCGGACGACACGTCCGGGATTCCATTCTTCCATTTCACCAAAAATTCGCGGCCGTCGACTTGCATGATGACGTCGCCATCGCCACTTGCCGGGCGCGGCGGTGTATTCAACAGCATTACGGATGTGTTGCTCTGCATTTTTTTCATCTGTCGTACTCCGATTGGGTTGCAGGAAATTTCTGTCAGTTCACAAGAAAGGCCATAGGTTGGCATTTGACTGGTGTCGCGCTTGGCGGTTGCCGAGCGTCATGCTGCGGTCCTCCTTTCTGGTGTGTCTTTTGCGATACCCAGCGTGATGCCAGCGTGAATTGCACCGGTACGCCCCCGTCAAAGGTCGCAATGAATGGATGAGGTGCGGCGACAATGGTCGAACCGCGCAGAGGGAAATCCGCCATGTCCCGACACGTCACCTTCATGACCATCGACGATGCCGCGCACTACACGCCGCAGGAGCGCGCGGCGATCGTCGCCGCCTATCCCGAGCATGAGCGCGAGGCCCGCGCCCGCGGCATTCCGGTGCTGGGTTCCGGTCGCATCTTTCCGGTGGCCGAGGCGCTGATCGCCTGCGAGCCGTTCCGGCTGCCGCGCTACTGGCCAAGGCTCGGTGCGCTCGATTTCGGCTGGGACCATCCGTCGGCCGCGGTCGAACTCGCCTGGGATACGGAGGCCGATGTCGTCTATGTCACCAAGGCGGCGCGGGCCTCGCAGCAGACGCCGGCGATGCAGACGCTGACCTTGAAACCGTGGGGCGAATGGCTGCCCTTCGCCTGGCCGCGCGACGGCCGCCGCGAGACGCTGGAAGGGGCAGGCGTGGCGCTCGCCCGGCAATATTCGGCGCATGGGCTGAACATGCTGACCCGCCACGCGCAATTCCCCGACGGTTCGGTCTCGGTCGAGGCCGGGCTGATGGAGATGCTCGACCGCATGCAGTCCGGCCGCTTCAAGGTGTTCTCGACACTGGCCGACTGGTTCGAGGAGTTTCGGCTGTATCGCCGCTTCTACTGGGACGCTGTGCTCGGCGCCGAGTTGCCCGATGGCGTCGATCACGCGGTATTCGATTTCGCCGTCAACAGCGGGCCTGGCCGGGCGGCCAAATATCTGCAGGCGGCCGTCGGCGTTGCGCAGGACGGCCGGATCGGACCGGTCACCGTCGCGGCGGCCAAGGCAAAGCCGGCCGGTGTGACCATCGACGCACTTTGCGATGCGCGGCTGGCGTTCCTGAAGCGGTTGCCGACATGGGCAACATTCGGGCGCGGCTGGTCGGATCGGGTCAGGTCGGTGCGGGTTCAGGCCCTGCTGATGTCGGCGCAGCGCCCCGCCGCACCGGTGACCGCGGCGGCGCCGCCCAGGGTCGAAACATCGGCCAATGGGGCGCCGTCGGTTCGTCTCGAGCAGCCGACGCCCGGCGGCAAGACGGCTGCCGTGGCCGGCATCCTCGTTCTCATGGCCGGAGCGCTCGCGGCCGTCCGGCATCAGATCGCCGATTTTTTCGGGAGCCTGTTTCGATGACATGGTTCAACACCAATGCGCTGCACAATCTCCTCAACACGCTGATCGCCATCATCTGCGGCGGCGCGCTCGCCGGCTTTGACTGGACGCTGCTCGGCGTGAGCGACCGCACCGCCCTTCAGATCAGCGGCGCCATTGCCCTTGCCAAGATCATTATCAACGCGGTGCGTGACGGGCCGCGCGGCATGGTCGCGCCGGCCAAGGAGACATGAGATGGGAACACTCGCTTTCGCGCTGCTTGGCCAGGCCTGGCCGTATCTTCTGGCAATGGGCGCCGCGCTCGCCGGTGTCTGGACGGCCTACGCCAAGGGCAAGGCCAACCAGAAGGCCAGGCAGGATGCCGCCGACGCCGCGGCGCGCACCGAAGCCCAGGAGATCGACGATGCCGTCGCCGGCCGGGCGCCGGACGACAACAGAGGGAGGCTGGCCAGATGGTCAAAATCATAGCGCTCTCGCTCCTGCTGGCCGGCTGCACCACATCAGGCGGATCGTTCTGCGCGGCCGGGCATCCCATCCGACCGACAAGGGCAGAGGCGGCGGCCCTTTCCGACGCGTCGGTGGCGGCGATCCTGGCTCACAACGAAAAGGGCCAGAAATTTTGCGGCTGGAGGCCATGATGAACGATCTTTTCGACCTGCTCGGCATCAAGGGACCGGTCGTGGCGGCGGGTCTCGCCGGCGGCGTTCTGCGCGCGCTGTCGCGGCATCGCTACAAGTTGCGCGAAATGGTGGCCTCGCCGATCTGCGGCGCGCTTGCGGCGGCTTATCTGACGCTGCCGGCGGTTTCCTACGCCAGGATCGCCGGCCTGCCGATGCCCGATCCCGCCGACGACACCACCACGCTGGCGGCCGCCTTCCTGATCGGCGTCTGTGCGATGTGGATTTCGGACGTGCTGTTCGAGTTTGTGGTGCGGAGATTCAAACCGGGGGTGGAGGAGTAGCTGTTGGCACCGCGTCGTCTGTTGGCTGCTGCCTGACGGAATTACCGAGACAGGTGGACCTGGCGCGGCGTGGCTCTCATTTCCAGGACCGACCGCTGCCCGCTTCGGCTCACGCCGGGGCGGGCTTTTTTGCATTTCCGATCGGCCATTGCTGAGCGGCATTCGAGTTGACCGGTCTCGTCGTCGTCCGTTGTGATAAGCAAGTTAATCATGTCGGTTATGCATAATGATTATTGTTAATTTTTGATTGAAGCACCGAAACTAGATAAAGATTTGAGCGCATGAAGTGTTCATATATTGTTAAGCAAGAGGTAGACCACAGAAGACGGAAGCCATCTCCATCATCAAACGGGAGTAGCTTTCATGAACAAGTTCACTGTTATTTTCGCCGCTGTTGCAGTTGCATCGTCCGTTGGAGCCGCCGAGGCAGGTTGTGGGTGCGGAGGTTCGGGCGGCTGGGGAGGCAATTCGAGCAGCCTGATCAATGTTTCGCCGTCCATCGACCTTGGCAAGATCACCGCGCTGAACGACGTGCTCAGCGGCAACAACATCCTGAGCGGCAATGTCGTCTCAGGCATTCTAAACGGCAACAAGACCGGCATCGTCGGTGGCGTTCTGAGCGGGCTCGGCGTGAACCTGCTGGGCGGCAACAGCTACAGGCTGGGCAAGCGCCACTAGTCCGGCGCTGCATTTCAACTGTCGAAGGCAACCCAAAATAGCCCGTTCCGGTGCGCCGGGCGGGCTATTTCGCGTGTCGGGCCGATCAAGCGAGGATGTTGACCGCGCGTGCCGCGACCAGCGCGATGGTCAGCAGCGAGATCATGGCCTCGGCCATCATCAGCAGCTTGGCGCGCTGGGAAAGGGGCAAGGTATCGGTGGGCGAAAACGCTGTCGCATTGGTGAAGGCGAGGAAGAAATAATCGACGAAACCGGGCAGCCAATCTCGGAGGTCACGGTCGTTCAACGTCATCTGCGCGAACAGGAAATCGGCCTGCGCAAGCTTGACGAGGCCGCAGGTCGGCGGGCCGCCGCGGTCGGTGCTCCAGAACCACAAGGCAAAGACGATGACGTTGGTGACCCAGATGTTGAGTGCGTCGATCAGCAGCGTCGTGCCGCTGTTGCCGGCATGGCCCTCCAGCAAGGCACGCACCAGCAGGACCAGCGAACCGCAGTTCATGATGCTGATGATGGCGGTCATGGTCAGGGCTGTTCTGCGGATCATGACCCGAAACTGGCCGATCGCATGCCACTCGTGGTCCTCGACCGCCTTGCGGGTGGCGGCCTGTGTCCAGGCGGTGGCCACCGACAAGGGCAGCAGCAGAGCGGCCTCCAGCGCGGGCGCTAGCCAGCGCGGCCCGAATGAGAGATTGTTGATGACCAGAAGCTGCAGGCAGATGATGACGAGAACGGCCGCACGGGCCATCCAGAAATCGAGCGCACGGTAGTGGATGACGGCATGGTGGTGGCGCATTTATTAAATCCTGGATGCTTTTTGGGGGACGGGAACCGGTCAGGCGTAGGCGACGCCTGCCGCGATCACGCCCGATGCGCCGTGCCCGGCATGTTCAGGGCGCTCCGGGACGGCGTGTTCCATTGTTGTCCTGCTGGCATGTGATGATGAGAGAGGCGGCATGGTGGCGCGAAACTCTGCCTCAATCTTGGTTTTGCCATGGTCACCCAAGTATACATTTTCGTAAGCTTCGAGTTCTGGGCTGTTCCAAAAACCGTCCGGTGTGATTTATCCACCGCATGACGCGAATCGACGAACCCATGAACGGTTGGCTGCCGGTCGGCAGTTCTGTTCCAGGCGACTGGCGGCAGTCGTCGATCTGGCAGGGGCTGACGCGCTATCCAGAAGCCGGCCTAGCGCTTTTATGCCTGACACAGATCCTGTGCTGGACCGTGGCGCCCGCGCTTGTCGACGTGTCTCCGCCCAACGATGTCGTCGAAGGCTTCATGTGGGGCCGCGAATGGGTGCTGTTGACCTACAAGCATCCACAGCTTCCCGGCTGGCTGCTCGAGATCAGCCATCTTCTGACCGGATCGTTCCGCTGGCCGCAATATCTCGTGGCTCAGCTAACGATCTCGGCCACTTTCGTGCTAGTCTATCTGCTGGCCCGCGACATGCTCGGGCGAACCCGCGCGCTGGCCGCCGTGCTTCTGATGCCGTCGCTCTATTTCTTCGGCTGGCCGACCCCACAGTTCAATCATGACTACGCGCAGATGCCCTTCTGGGCCGCTATCTGCTGGCTGTTGTGGCGTGCGGGCCGTGGTGGTGGGCCGGGCTGGTGGCTGGCGCTCGGGCTGGTGTCGGGCGTCGGGCTCTATGCCAAGCTTTCCACCGGCCTATTATTGCTTTTCGGGGCGATCTGGCTGCTGTCGGACACACGCGCACGCAGTCGGCTCGCCACGCCCTGGCCATGGCTCGGGCTCGCGGTTTTCGGCGCTGTCGCCGCTCCACTGGCCGCCGAACTCTGCCGCGTCGATTTCCTGCCGCTGACCTATGCCGCCTGGCGCGATCAGTGGGTGGTGGCCCATCGCTCCCGCTTTTATTATATCGGCGTCCAGATGGCTGGGCTCTGCGGCTTTCTTCTGGTGCTGGCGATATCAGGGCTGCTGCGGCGCTCGCCCGCGCCGCAAAAGCCCGTCGGGCGCGGCACGCTGGTCTATCTCTTGTGGATGGGGGTTGGCCCGGCGATCCTCGTGATGGTGGCGTCCCTGTTCACCGGCGCCGGCGAGGCCTGGGGCGCGCCGATGTACAATCTTGCTGGCGTTGTGGCGCTCGCCTTGCTGGGCCATCGCCTCGGCGCCATCGAGATGCGAAAGCTGGCGATCTGCGCGCTCATCTCCATTGTCGGCATATCCGGTGCCTATGCGGGCATCCGCTGGACGAAATGCAATCTGCGTGGGCGCATGGACGCCGTCTGCTGGCCGGCGCAAAAGATCTCGGATGAGGCAGAGGCTGTCTGGCACGCTGCGACGCCCGATCGGCTCGACATCGTCGGCGGCCATGCCCTTATTGCGCCGCTGGCGGGCCTCAATGCCTATGACAAGCCGTCGATCTTCACCGAACTGAACATGCAGTACGCCCCCTGGATCACCAAGGAGCGGCTGCGCGAGCATGGCATATTGCTGGTCTGGCCCGGGCGCGATGTGCCATCTTATCTGCAGGCGTGGGTGGGCGACATCCCGGTCAAAACCGTTCTTTTCGACTGGTCGCTCAAGGCGCCGCCGGTGGCGATCAGCTTCGCAGCCATTCCGCCTGGCGCGCGGCAGTTGCCGGGTGCTATCGACGGCCTCGCCCGACCGAGCAACTGAAGCAGATCCGCCGGTCCGCTGGACGAAGCAGGTGACAATGCCCATCTATGTCCAGACAAACTTGCCTTTGAGGAGACGTGATATGGCGACTTCGACCGAACGCGCAGTCCTTGCCGGTGGCTGCTTCTGGGGTATGCAGGATTTGATACGGCGCTATCCCGGCGTCATTTCCACCCGTGTTGGCTACAGCGGCGGCGACGTGCCCAACGCCACCTACCGCAACCACGGCAGCCATGCCGAAGCCATCGAGATCAATTTCGATCCGGCCATCATAAGCTATCGCACGCTGCTGGAACGCTTCTTCCAGATCCACGATCCGACGACCCGCAACCGTCAGGGCAACGATGTCGGGATGAGCTATCGCTCGGCTATCTACTACACCAGCGACGAACAGAAGCGCATCGCCGAGGACACGATCGCCGATGTCGATGCCTCGGGCCTGTGGCCGGGCAAGGTCGTCACTGAAGTCGCACCCGTTGGCCCCTTCTGGGAAGCCGAGCCCGAGCATCAGGACTATCTGGAGAAATATCCCAACGGATACACCTGCCACTTCGTCAGGCCGGGGTGGAAGCTGCCGGTTCGGGAAAAAGCGGTGCCGTAGATACACTGATACGACAGGATTTGAGAAGCCGCGGAGCGCTCGCTCCGCGGCTTCTTTTCATTGCAATTCCTACTTGCCGCAATGGTTGTCATTAACTGTCGGCGCGGTGGTGCCCGGCGACGTTCCACTGGCATCGGGCTGTGCGCCCTGCGGATGGGCAGGGCAATTTTCATCCGCGTTTGAATTCGTGGCGCCCGGTGCTGCCGTCGTACTGTTGGTCGTGCCGGGGTCTACCGTGTTCGGCGAAGCCGGCGTATTTGGGTCGACGGTGACCGACTTGCCGCTGCCGCCGGATCCGTCGGTGCCGCTTGTGCCATTGCTCTGCGCCATGGCCGATGTCGCCAGGCCAATGGTGAGCGCCGAAGCTGCGAGGATTTTCATGAACATGGTTTGTCTCCATTGTCTGTGAACTCGTCGCGTAGCGACTGGTGGGACAACCTCGCGGCCTGGTGAAGGTTCCCGATAAATTCTCGCGCCGGCAGAGCCAACCGCTCCCGCCCTGGCGCAATGCTTTTGGCGCAGTGCGATAAAAAAACGGCTTTTCCTTCAACTCGAATGATGCTTTAAGGCGCACATCCACAGGGGTGCTCCGTACGGTCGGGGCTGAGACGGGGGCGGCAAGCCCACAGACCCTAGAAGCTGATCTGGGTAATACCAGCGGAGCGAGGCGGGCGATGTTTTCAGGCGCACAGATTTCCCTATATCCCATGACCGACGATTTCGTCGGTGTCATCCTTGGCGCGCTCGGTGCGCTCGATCCCTGGCGCGACAAACTCAGGATCGAGACCGACGACATCTCGACCTTGCTGGTCGGGCCGCCCGAAGTGCTGTTTCCTGCCATGCGCGACCTCTTCGTGGCGGCGGCACGCAGCGGCAAACATTGCGTGTTGTCGGCCACCATCTCGCGCGGCTGCCCTGGCGAGCCGGACGATCCGATCTGCCGCTCCGATGCGTTTGGCGGGCCCGTCGGTCCACTCGGCGCGCGCAAGGACGCGGCCATCGCGGCGGTGCGCAATGCTGCTGCCACCGGCCAGCCGGCGGCGGCGCAGTTCTCGCTCTATGTGATGGGCACAGACGACCACATGGACGAGATCTACGGCTGCATAGACTTTCTCAAGCAGTCCGGCGTCTATGAGCGCTCCAAGCATTTCTGCACGAAACTGCGCGGTGACGCCGGTGCGATCTTTTCGGCGCTGGACGAGGCTTTCTGCCGTTTCGGACCGGGCGCTGGCCACGTAACCCTCGACGTCACGGTCTCGGCCAACAGCCCGTCGGCCGTCTGAAGCCGCGCCGCTCTCGCGGCCGTCAAAGGTTATCTCCCGTGGTCTCATCATCAGTCGCTTCGCGCCCGATCGCGAGCTTTCTCGTCAAGGCAATGCCGGCCATGATCTCGGCCGGTTTGCTCCTGATGGCGTGGGAGCTTTATGCCGCCTATTCCGGCATCAGGGCCACGATACTGCCGGCGCCGTCACGCGTCTTCGAGCAAGCGATGCTCAATCGCGAGGCGCTGACCGACAATGCCGTTCCGACCATCCGTGCCACGCTTCTTGGCTTTGCCTGTTCGCTCAGCGCCGCCTTCGTGCTGTCGATGCTGGTCGACTTCTTCCAGCCGCTGCGGCGTGCGTTGTTTCCCGTCTTCATCGTCAGCCAGACCTTGCCGCTGGTGGCGGTCGCGCCGCTGGTGGTGCTGTGGTTCGGCTTCGGGCTGGCGCCCAAGATCATGCTGGTGGCGCTGGTCACCTTCTTTCCGATGCTGGTCGCATTGGTCGAAGGCTATGAGGCGACCGAGGCCGAGATCGGGCAAATGCTGCGCGCCATGGGGGCAGGGCGCTGGCGCATCTTCCTGCTCGCGCGACTGCCTTCGGCGCTGCCTTACTTCTTTGCCGGGTTGAGGATCTCCATCACCTATGCGGTGGTCGGCGCCATCTTCGCCGAGTATGCCGGTGCCGCAAAGGGACTGGGCATCTACATGCTCAACGCCAAAAACAATTTCCGTCCTGATCTGGTTCTTGCCGCCGTCGGTGTCAGCGCGGCGGTGACCCTTGTCCTGTTCGGGTTGACCGTGTTGCTGCAGCGCCTTGCCATGCCCTGGGAGCGAGCCGGCAGGGAAACTGCCGGGAAGGGGGCCTGGCGATGAGCCGGCTCGAACTGCGGCATGTGCACAAGGCGTTCGGTGGGCTCGACGTGCTGGCCGATATTTCGCTCAGCGTCGGCGCTGGTGAGTTCGTCTCGATCCTTGGACCCTCGGGTGCCGGCAAGTCGACGCTGTTCCAGCTTCTGACCGGCGCCGAGCATGGCGAGGGCGAGATGTTGTTCGACGGCGCGCGGCTCGACGACCACGGCAGGCACTTCGCCTTCATGCCGCAGCGCGACGCGCTGATGCCATGGCGGCGCATCCTCGACAACACGACGCTCGGGCTCGAAGTGCAAGGTATGAGGAGACAGGCGGCGCGGGCGCGCGTTGCGCCGTTGTTTGCCGAATTCGGGCTTGCCGGCTTCGAGCGGCATTTTCCCGCGCAGCTGTCCGGCGGCATGCGCCAGCGCGCGGCCTTGCTGCGCACCGTGGTGCAGGAGCGCGACATGCTCCTGCTCGACGAGCCGTTCGGCGCGCTCGATGCGCTGACCCGCACCGCCATGCAGCGCTGGCTCGAACAGATGTGGCGGCATCATCGCTGGACGGCGCTCTTGATCACCCATGACGTGCGCGAAGCCGTGTTCCTGTCCGACCGCATCTATGTGCTGTCGGCGCGCCCGGCCCGCATCGTGCGTGAAATCAGGGTGCCGTTGCCGCGCCCGCGCAGCCTTGGCGGCGATGCCGCGCGCCAGGCAAGCGCGCTCGAGGCCAAAATCCTCGACATCATCCTCAACCCCAATCCATCCAAAGGACACGATCATGACTGACTTCACGCGCCGGCAGGCCTTGTTGCTGACCCTTGCCACTGGCCTTCCCTTGATTGCCGGAACGGGTCGGGCTCGAGCACAATCGGCGGCACAAAAGGTCACCGTCGCCCTCGACTGGACGGTCAACACCAACCACATCGGACTGTTCGTCGCCCGCGACAAAGGGTTTTATCGCGAGGCCGGACTCGAGGTCGACATCCTGCCCTACAGCGATACCGGTGCTGGCACGCTGGTCGCAAACCGCGTCGCCGATTTCGGCATCAACGGCACCATCAGCCTGTTCACCCAGAGAACCGCCGGGGCGGATCTGAAGGGCGTCTATGCGGTGGTGCAATCCGAAACAGGCCGCGTGGTCTTCAATGCGGCACGCAACGAGATCAAAAGCCCAAGAAGCCTCGACGGCTTGATCTATGGCGGCTTCGGCAGTGCCTGGGAAAACGCGCTGATATCGACCATCATCCGCCACGACGGCGGCAAGGGCGATTTCGAGACGGTGACGCTCGGCACCTCAGCCTATGAGGCGCTGGCCAATGGGTCGGTCGATTTCACGCTCGAAGTCTCGACCTGGGAGGGTGTCGAAGCCGAACTCAGGGGCGTCAAGCAGCGCAGCTTCGTCTATGCCGATTATGGCGTGCCTGACGAGCACACGACGCTAATCTCTTCGAGCGAAGCCTATCTCCAGGCCAATCCCAAGCCTGCGGCCGACTTCGTTCAGGCGACGCGACGCGGCTACCAGTTCGCTGTCGACCACCCCGACGATGCGGCAACCCTGCTGATCGCTGCAAACAAGGATGCCTTGACCAATCCGGCGCTGATCCACGCCTCGCTGAAGGCATTGATCGACGGCCATTATCTACGCAGCCAAAGCGGGGCCATCGGGACGATGGATCCGGCCAAGATGGAAGCGATTGGCGACTATCTCTTCGCCTCCGGCATTTTGCGCGATTCCGACGGCAAGCTGGTTGCTCGACGCCCGGATTTCGGGAGCTATTTCCGCAACGACTATCTGAGCTAGTCTGGCAAAACCAAATGACATGGGTCGCCAGTCTTTCTGGGCGACCGCGTGGAGCAGGTCGTCTGGAAGTGGCGCCCTGGCTCCCCGACAGCCAGTTTAAGACCGATCTGATCTTGTTGATTAACTGCCCGGCAATGGTTGCGTGCAAAGGTCGCCCTGAGGGATCATTGGGGTGTCTGCATTGCTCATATCAAAAAGCGAGGCGCTTTCGCACGTCAGTGACGGCACGATTCTGTCCGCAGCCCGAAAGCGTGAGATCCTGGTGGATTTGCGCGAAGGTTTCTTTCGGATCTGCGCGCTGGCCTTCGCGGGCATGTTCGTCTACCGCGGCGTGTATCACCTGATGCTCGACCCGACGCGCATCAATGTGGCGCTGGTGGCGATTTCCGAGATCCTGACCTTTACCTGGCTGCTTCTGTCGCGTCGGCCGAAGGTTCGCGACTGGAACCCGCTCACGGTGGTTGTCTCCGTGATCGCCAGCTTCGGTGTCGGTTTCATCGACCTGGAGCCGGGCGTGGCCATCATCCCGGTCCATGTTGCGGCGCCGCTGCAGGCCCTGGCGTTGGGGTTCGTGATCTGGGGAAAGATATCGCTGGGGCGTTCTTTCGCCATTCTGCCGGGCAATCGCGGCGTGATGACGGGCGGTGCCTACCGTCTGGTGCGGCATCCGATCTATGCCGGCTATCTTGCCGGCCATGTCCTGTTCCTGCTATCGGCCTTTTCCTTCTACAATCTAGCCGTCTACGCGGTGATCACCTTCTTCCAGGTGCACCGCATCCTGCGTGAAGAGGCGCTGCTGGCCGCCACGCCGGAGTACCGGGACTATATGAAGCGCGTCCACTACAGGCTGTTCTACGGCGTCGTTTGACAAGCGCCCCGGCGCGCAGCAACCACACTGGCAACGTTGATCGTCAATAGACCTGCGCATTGTTTGTGCAAACTAATATTACAACTTTATTATTTCAGAAATTTTGAGATATATATACCACACTTCAATTTCAGTATTCTCTCTGTGAAGCTGAAACTCACTACCTCGCGTAATTGCTTCTGCAATCGGCTTCTCGCCATCTCCGGCCGATCGGAAAGCCCGCCACACTGGTGGGCTTTCTGCGGTCCACAGGCGTGCCGGAATTAAATCCTGGTTGCCATCACCAGGATGGCCGTTTCTGTTGCTGGCGAGACTTCTTCCGCGCGCGATGCCCGCCACAATCGCGGAACGGTAGGCCTTTGGAGCGCTCGTCTTTTGAACATCGCAGCTGCGACGTTCAATCCTACGGCGCCGGCTCTTATGGCGGCGGCGGCCTTGGGCTCGTGCTGCTCATCGTCATCGTGCTTGTCGTACTCGGGTGCATCTAGCCGGGTTATCGCCAACTGATCGCAATCTCGTGAGCGCCCCAATGTCGGCGTGCACCGGATTGTGATGCAGGCAAGCCGGCTTGTGATCCTGCACTCTGCAAAACTTTCGTATGGTCATTGCGGTCCACACCCCCCCCCGTGGAAACAAGAGGAGAGGGTCCCACCCCTTGTCCTCCTCCAAGGCCCGCTCCGGTTCACCGTAGCGGGCTTTTGCTTGCTGGCGAGGCAAAACCGGCTCGCATCAAACCCTATGGGCGAGGCGTTCAGATGCTGGCGCCAGTCGACTACTCCATGTCAGGCACGTCACCGCTGACGAAGAGCGTGTTCGGCGGACCATATTCGCCCAGCGTCGGATCGGCCTCACGGCTCCAGGCGATGACGCCGGAATGCTTTGCCGTCAGAGCCCTGGCGGTGCGTATGGCGCGATCCTCGCTCTGCTGGTCGGCGGGTCCAAAGGCTGGGAACAACTCGCCATCCTCACCGCGATCGAACGCGACCACGACGATCAGCCTGGGATTTTTCTGGCCACTGGAATCGGACATCTTGCACCTTTGGCGCAGAACCTATCACATTGCTCGGGGTTGAAGGCCGCGAATCGATGAATGCCGACTTTGGGGAGTGGCATCGTGCAAGATCAGCGTTTCGATGAGCCGGTCAGGATTGCGCTCGGCCGATCGCGAAACTCAATCTTCAACGTGGAGCGGGTCGCTCAGGCTGCCGACATCCTGCTGAACCGCTGGCCGGTTGCGACCGGGCAAAAGCATATGGTTGCCCGCAAGGCCTGTCTGGCCGTGCTCGAGGGAAAGAAAGAAGTCTCGGCGGCAAGAGCGGCGTTCATCAACGCCGCTATCGAGGCGGACATCCTCGTCGAACCGCGTGAGGTGTCGATCCCGTAGCCTGCCCCTGGTGAAATTGAATCAGGATCTGGCTCCATCACCTTGATGTATGCCCCTTTTTGGCGATCGCCGACCGGCTTTTCAGGGCTATTGACCTGCCTCTCGGCACGCCCTGCACGGTTATCCCGCACATTTCGCTGCCTGTTGGTCAGTCTTCGGCATCTGTTGACATAGCATCCGGGCCTCGGTATTGAACAGGATTATACAGGTTCATTGAACAGGTACCCTTATGAAGCGGCGCGCGGTTCAACTGTCTCCCGGCACGGGCAAGCCCGAGCAGATCGCCACCGTCCTCGAACATGAGATCCGTTCCGGCGTCCTCGGTTTCGGCGACCGCCTTCAAAGCGAGAACGAACTCGTCCAGCGCTTCTCCGTTAGCCGCAATACGGTCCGCAAAGGCCTCGAGGAACTGTCCAGCCGCGGGCTGATCACGACCAAGGTTGGTATCGGCTCGTTCGTCACCTTCGACGGCAAGCCGGTCGACGACTCGATCGGCTGGTCGCGCGCGCTGGCCGATGCCGGCGCCAATGCCGAGACGCGGACGCTGCGGCTGGAGGTCATCGAAGACCCCGATCTGGCTGCGCTGCTTGGCATCGAAAGCCCGTTCTTCATCGCCGTCGACCGGGTGCGCACCAACGCCAGCGACGGCCATGCGATCTCCATCGAGCGCAGCCGGTTGCCATTGTCCTCCGAGCTCGAGGACGTACCGTTGCGCGGATTGCGCGAGGGCTCGCTGCACCAGACGCTGCGCGTCGCCGGCCTCATTCCCGACCATGGCGAGGAATGGGTCGAGATCGAGATGCTCAATGCCGAGGATGCGGCCATCCTCGGCTGCCCGCAAGGCACGCCTTTCCTGCGTGGCCGCCGGCTGACGCGCGCCGCCGACGACCGGCCGATCGAGTACGTCACCAGCTTGCTCAATCCGGCGCATTTTGCGCTGCATATGAGGTTCTGAGCGATGTCGGATGCAACCAGCAAGGCTATTGACCGCGCCATGGGGGCGCTTGTCGGCGGAGCGCTGGGCGATGCGCTCGGCATGCCGACGCAGCTTTTGTCGCCGGTTCGCATTGCCGAACTCTACGGCCATGTCGAGGATTTCATCGAGCCTTTCCCGGATCATCCGGTGTCGAAGGGATTGGCCGCCGGCACCATCACCGACGATACCGAGCAGGCGTTGCTGCTCGGCCGCATCCTGGTCGAATCCGGCGACCGTTTCGACCACGCGCGCTGGGTTAATGCGCTGCTCGACTGGGAACGCGAGGTTAAGGCGCGTGGCAGCTATGACCTTTTGGGGCCATCGACCAAACGCGCCATCGACGCCATCAACAATGGTATGCCGGCTGAGGAAGCGGGGCGCAGCGGCGACACCAATGGTGCGGCGATGCGTATCGCGCCGGTCGGCATCATGATGCCGCTCGAACCGTTGGAAGGGTTCGTCGGCAAGGTGGCTGAGACCTGCCGGGCCACGCACAACACCTCGATTGCCATCGCCTCCGCCGCTGCCGTTGCGGCAGCCGTCAGCCGCGGCGTCGCCGGCGGTGGCTGGCGCGACGCTTCCGCCAGCGCGGTCGCGGCGGCGAGGCGAGGGGCGACACTCGGACATTGGGTGACCGGCGGCGACATCGCCGCGCGCATCGTCTGGGCGCAAGACATCGTACACGGCAAGGCGATCAGGGATGCGATCCGGCTGATCACCGATCTGGTTGGCACCGGCGTCGCCAGCCAGGAATCCGTTCCGGCGGCCTTCGCCGTGCTGGAAGTCGCGCGTGGCGACCCATGGCAAGCAGCCGTCATCAGCGCCAATCTCGGCGGCGACACCGATACGATCGGCGCCATCGCTGCCGGCATGGCCGGCGCCTGCAGCGGTTTTTCCCGATTGCCGCAACAGCATATCGCCCGGCTTGTCGGCCTCGACATGTCGGAGGTTCGCGCGCTCGCCGCCGATCTCGTGGCAGCAAGGATGGCGAAAATCGGTTCCGGCAAGGACGCGGCGGAATGAGCGGCCGTCTCGTCCATGTCGGCAGTGCCGTGGTCGACTATGTCTACCGCATCGACGCCCTGCCGGCGCCCGGCATGGAAAAGACGGCATCGAGCTTTGCCCAGGTCGCCGGCGGCGGCTTCAACATGATGGTCGCGGCCAGCCGCACCGGCATGCAGGTGGTGTTCGGCGGCCAACTCGGCAGCGGGCCCAATGGCGATTTCCTGCGCGCTGCTTTCATAGCCGAGGGTATCGAGACACTGACGCCGCGATCGCCCGTGATGGACAGCGGCAACTGCGTCGCCATGATCTCGAGCGACGCCGAACGCACCTTCGTGTCGTGGCCTGGTGCGGAGAGCGTTCTCAGCCTCGACATGATGGCGCCGGTCGCGGTGGCACCGGGTGACTGGGTGTTCACCTCCGGCTACACGCTGAGCTACCCCAAGAGTCGCGATGCGCTCACTGATTGGATCGAGGCGCTGCCGACAGGTATTCCCTTCGTCTTCGACCCGACGCCGGTCATCACGGACATTCCGCGTCCCATCCTGTCGCGGGTGCTTGCCCGCACCACATGGCTGAGCTGCAACACGACGGAAGCCGCCGAGATTGCCGGCCCAGGCGATGTCGAGGGCCTCGCGGTACGGCTGCTGGGCGACCACTGCCCGAAAGCAGCGGGCGTGGTCATCCGCTCCGGGGCAAAGGGTTGCCATATCAGGTTGGCCGACGGCACGGCGCAGACCGTTGCCGGCTTCAAAGTCACCGCCATCGACACCAATGGCGCCGGCGACACCCATATCGGTGCTTTCGTCAGCGCGCTGGCGCGCGGCATCCCGCCCTTCGAGGCAGCGCGCTATGCCAACGCGGCAGCGGCCATATCGGTCACCCGCCATGGCGGCTCGTCGGCGCCGACCGACCACCAAATCCAGACATTCCTGAGCCATGCCGCCGACCCGTCGGGAGCAGGCCGGACACAGAAGGCCAATGCATAACAGCTGGAAAGCCTGACAGCCCGGGAACCGGGCAAACCCACAGAGAGGAACCAACCATGCGCATGCCTGACTTGACTGCTCTGCTGACGGCGACCGCCGTCTTTACCTCCGCACTCGCGTTCGCCGCCAAGGCTGACGAAGTGCATGTGCTCAACTGGAAGGGATACGGCGCCGACGAACCATGGGCGGTGGAGGCTTTCGAAAAAGCGACCGGCAACAAGGTCGTCAACGACTTCTTCAATTCCGAACAGGAAATGCTGACCAAGATCCGGACCAATCCCGGTCTCTACGACGTGGTCATGATCAATGCCGCCTTCAACGACCAGGCGATGGACGGCAAACTGATCCAGCCGATCGACGTCTCCAAATTGCCGAACTACGCCGACATCAGCAAGGACAAGGCGGGATCGCCGATGCTCGTCCATGACGGCAAGGTCTATGGCGTGCCGTGGGTGTGGGGCCTCACCGCGCTCGCCATCAACGACAAATCCTTCGACAAGCCGCCGACGAGCATCGCCGAGATGTGGGATGCCGCCCATAAGGGCCGCGTCGTCATTCGCGACGATGCCGTCGAAGCGGTGCAGTTCGGCGCCATCGCAACGGGCCAGAACATCAACGACATCAAGGATATGGATGCGGTCAAGGCGAAGCTCACCTCGTTGATGCCGCAGATCAAGACCTTCTGGAGTTCGGAGAACGACTGGAACCAGATGGTCGCCTCCAACCAGATCGACATCGGCACCTACTGGAGCGGCTCGGCCGATCGCGCCAAGACGCATTTCAAATTGCCGGTCTCTCTGGTCGTGCCGCAGGAGGGTGCCGTCGCCTGGCTCGACGCGTTTTCCATTCCGGTCGGCGCCAAGAACGTCGCCGGCGCCGAGGCTTTCATCAACTACATGATCGACCCGAAATTCTACGTCGAATGGGTCACCAAGGTCGGTGCTCCTGTCTCCGCAAACACCAAGGCGGTGGAAGCGCTGCCCGAGGATGCCTTCAACCGCAAGGTCATGGGCGACCCCGAGGTGGACAAACGCATCCAGTTCCAGGCGCCGATCACCGATGCCCAGCGCGAAGCCTATCTGGCGCTGTGGCAGCAGTTGAAGGTCGACGTGAAATAGAGCCAACATCCCGGCCAGCCGGCGGTTCGCGCCGGCTGGCGTTTCAATCCTGGGGGAGGGTATCATGGCAGCAGCGACAGCGTCGCGAAGCGGGCTGAGATCGGCATTGCCGCTGCTGGCGCCAGCCTATCTCTGGCTGACGGTGGCGATCTTCCTGCCGCTCTCGGCCATGGTCTTTTTCTCGTTCATGACCGAGCTGCCGCTGTCGGGAAAGCCGTGGACATTCACCCTTGGCAACTATGCCACCTTCTTCTCGCAAAGCCTCTATCTGACACTGCTGCTGGCCTCGCTGCGGCTTGGCCTCGAAGTGACGCTGTGGTGCGTCGTCATCGGCTATCCCGCCGCTTACGTGCTCGCCAAAGTGCTGAAGGGGCGCAGCCGCGAGGCGATCTTCCTGCTCGTCATCTTGCCGTTCTGGTCGAACGGGCTGGTGCGCATCTTTTCCTGGGCGATGGTTTTGCGCGAGGGCGGCATTCTCGACACCGCGCTCAACGCCGTGCTGCCGTTCAAGATCAACATCGACCTGATGTATTCCTATCCAGCCGTCATCATCGGGCTGGTGCATTCCTACGTGCCTTACATGGTGCTGACCTGCTATCTCACGCTGCAGGCGATCGATGACTCCCTGATTGAGGCCGGGCGTTCGCTTGGCGCTTCACGGCTACAGGTGCTGAAGCGGGTGATCATCCCGCTGTCGATGCCCGGATTGGTCGCGGGTGCGGCCCTGATCTTCGTCCCCGTCGTCGGCTCGTTCATGGAGCCGCGCATCCTCGGCGGTCGCACCGGCACCTTCTACGGCACGGTCATCGAGGACCAGTTCGTCGCCGTGTTCAACTGGCCGCTCGGTGCCGCGCTTTCCTTCATCCTGCTGGCCGTGGTGCTGGTCATCCTGGCGGTGGCGTCGCCGGTGCTGCGGAGGGCCGCGTGATGGCGACGACCCGCGTCCTCGAATGGCTTGGCCGCTTCTACATCGGTCTGCTGCTCGCCTTCCTCTATCTGCCGATCATCATCATGGCGCTGATGTCGTTCAACGTCTCGCCCTTCTACCAATTGCCGTTCGAATGGACGACCGAATGGTACGCTTCGCTGTGGCAGAACGACCAGCTGATCGCCGCCACCTGGAACAGCGTCGAGATCGCCGTCATCACCACCGTCATCTGTGTCGTGCTCGGCTCGGCGGCATCGCTGGCGCTCTATCGCTATGAGTTTCGCGGCAAGAAATTCCTGCAGGCGCTGTTGTTTCCGCCGATCGCCATTCCGTGGCTGATCACCGGCACGGCGATGCTGATCTTCTTTTTCGGCGTCGGCATCGGTCGCGGGCTGCATGCGATCCTGCTTGGCCATGTCGCACTGGCGCTGCCCTATGTCATCGTCGTCGTCTCGGCCCGGCTGCAGACCTTCGCGCCGGAGCTGGAAGAGGCGGCACGCTCGCTCGGCGCCAACCAGTGGCAGGTAACGAGGCGCGTCACGCTGCCTTGGATCATGCCAGGCGTCATTGCCGGAGGGCTGTTTGCGTTTGCAGTGTCGTTCGACCAGTTCGTGGTGTCCTATTTCCTGGCGACGCCTGGGCAGACGACGCTGCCCGTGGAAATCTACGCCGCGATCCGCAAAGGATTCACGCCCGAGATCAATGCGGTCTCGACGATCATCATTGTCGTGTCGATGGCGCTGATGCTGCTCACGGCGCGGTTCTTCAAATTCGGCGGAGAGAAATAATGGCCGGCGTGCAGGTATCTGATGTCTCGCGCAGTTTCGGCGCACACAAGGCGCTGGACAATGTCTCCATCGATTTCGCCGATGGCGGATTCTATGCGCTGCTGGGGCCGTCGGGCAGCGGCAAGACCACGCTGCTGCGCCAGATTGCCGGTTTCGATTTTCCCGATTCGGGCCGCATCACCATCGGCGGCGAGAGCGTCGAGCGGGTGCCGGTCGAAAAGCGGCGCATCGGCATGGTGTTCCAGAACTATGCGCTGTTTCCCAATATGAGCGTCGCCGACAATGTCGCCTTCGGCCTGTCGGTGCGCGGCGAGGCCAAGGCGGTGATTGCAACGGAGGTGCAGCGCGCGCTCGATCTGGTGCAGCTCGGCAAGCTTGGTGGCCGCCGGCCGCACCAACTCTCCGGCGGGCAGCGGCAGCGTGTGGCTCTCGCCCGCGCTATCGTCACCAAGCCGCGCGTGCTGCTGCTCGACGAGCCGCTCGGCGCGCTCGACAAGGCGCTGCGCGTCGATATGCAGATCGAGCTCAAGCGCATCCAGCGCGAGATCGGCATCACCACCATCTTCGTCACGCACGACCAGGAAGAAGCGCTGACGATGAGCGACCGCATCGGCATATTGCGCGACGGCAGGCTGGTGCAGGAGGGACCGCCGGAGGAGATCTATAACAGCCCGAAGAGCGAGTTCGCCGCCACCTTCCTCGGCGACGCCAACATTTTTCGCGGCGACAGCACGGGCGACGGCATCCGGCTTGCGGACGGAACGGCGATTGCCGCTGGTGTGGGTGCCAAGCTTGCCGCCGGCGCCAAGGCGAGCTGTGCCGTGCGGCCCGAACGCATCCGCATCGCCAGGGATGCCGGAGCACCGGATAGCAACGCCAACATGCTCAAGGGACAGGTTTCCAAGTGCATCTTCGCCGGCAGCAACAGCACCTATTTCGTCGAGCGTGCTGGTCAGACGTTGAAAGTGATTGTGCAGAATACCGGCATGGAACGGCTGGCAGAAGGTCAGGATGTCGTGCTGCGCTGGTCGCCTGAAAGCACGGTGTTGATCGCGGCGAACTGATCCTCACCGGGTCTTGCCAGACCGTCCGCAATCAGGGACAGCATAGACGGGCACGACCCGGAGCATACCGATGACCCTGGAACTGACTGCACGCGACCGATCCATGCTCGACGGCGAGCATGGCCTGTCAGCGGCTGCTGCCATGAAAATCCTGGTCGCCTTTTCCAACGCGATCGGGGCGGGCAGCCTGCTCGACATTGCCGGCGCCCATATCGACGGCTGTCTCTACCACGGCAAGGCAGGGCTCGATTTCGTCGAGCGGCTGGTCGAAGGCGGTGGCCGCGTCCAGGTGCCGACGACATTGAATGTTGGCTCGTTCGATCTCATCCATCCCGGCATGGTGAAAATGCCGGCGGCGGAAGAGGTGCCGGCGCGGCGGCTGATGAAAGCGCATCTGGAGCTCGGCTGCCAGGCGACTTTCACTTGCGCGCCTTACCAGACGCGGTTCCGGCCAAGCTTTGGCCAACAGATCGCCTGGGGGGAATCCAACGCCATCGTCTTTGCCAATTCGGTGATCGGCGCGCGGACCAACCGCTATGGCGATTTCATCGATCTGTGCTGCGCCATGACCGGACGCGCGCCGGCCTGGGGGCTGCATCTGAGCGAGAACCGGCGTGGTCGGATCCTGTTCGAGCTGGATGTTCCGGACAGCGAGCCGAGCGACAGCCTTTTCGTCGGCGTCGGGCTATTGATTGGGCAAGCGAGCGGCGACCGCGTTTCGGTGATTGCCGGCCTGCCGCGGCCGCGCGACGAGGACCAGCTGAAGGCGCTGGGGGCGGCGGCGGCAACGACCGGTGCTGTGGCGCTGTTCCATGCGGTCGGCATCACGCCGGAAGCAAGGACGCTCGATGAGGCGTTCCAGGGTCATGCGCCTGACGAGACGATCCGCATTACCCGCGCCGACATCGACCATGCGCTGGCCAGGCTATCGAACGTGCCGGATGGCGCGCCGCTGGCGGCCGTGTCGCTCGGCACGCCGCATTTTTCGCATGAGGAATGGATGCGACTGTTGCCGTTGCTGCGCGAGGCAGCACCGGGTAGGCGCATTCCGATCTATGTCAACACCGGCCGCGCGACGCTGACGCGATTGCAGGAGGAGGGCGCGCTGGCCGGTATGGAGGCGTTCGGCCTGATCCCGGTCGCCGATACCTGCACCTATGTCACATCGATCCTGGAACGCCTCGATGGCGTGGTGATGACCAATTCCGGCAAATGGGCGCACTACGCACCCGGCAATATCGGTGTGTCCGTCGCCTTCGCCGAGATGCGGGATTGCATCCGCTCTGCTGCGGCCGGGCATGTTGTGCGGAGCGCGTCATGACGCGACCGGTGGAACGAACCGGCACCTTCCAACTGGCCGGCGAAGCCCAGGGCCAGGCGCTGGTGTTTTCGCAACCGCTCAGCTTCTGGGGCGGCATCGATGCCGAGACCGGCGACATAACAGACCATTCCCATCCGGGCCTCGGCCGAAATGTCGCCGGCAGGATTTTGGTCATGCCGAGCGGGCGCGGCTCGTCGTCTTCATCCTCGGTCCTGGCCGAGGCGATCCGCAGGGGCACGGCGCCGGCCGGTATTCTTCTGGAGCGGCCGGACCCGATCCTGGCGGTCGGTGCCATCGTTGCCGAATTTCTTTATGACATCCGCATGCCGCTGGTGGTGTGCGATATTTCGAACCTTGTCTCCGGTGATCAAATTGATATCGGCATCGGCAAAGACCGCGGGCCGATCATCAGAGTTCACCCCGCCATCAATCCGGCAGAGCCACGCCGCCAATAGGCCGCCGCCAGCGTTTGATCGCGACCAAGCCCCAGCGTGTCGCGCCAACATTCGCGCACGATCTTGGCGGCAGCGGCTTCCGCCGCGAACCAGCCGAAGGCCGAACCGTCCTGCGGCCACGCCACCGAGCGGACAGCCTCGGCCAGCAGTCTGTCCTCGCCCGCCGCCACGCCATCCCGTGTCAGCCAATGAACCTCGATGCCCGTGCCATTGTTGATCGCTTGTCTTTCACCATCATTGGCGATCTCGACGAAGGCGACGCCTTTTGTCCCGGCCGGTAGCGTCTCCAGCAGCCGAGCCAGCGCCGGCAAGCCGGTTTCATCGGCGCCCATGACGTACCATTCTGCCTGCCGCACCGGACGGCCGACCGGGCCCATGATGCCAACCTTCATGCTGGGCGCGGCCTGCATGGCCCAGGCGGAGCCGACGCTCTCGCCGGGATGGACCAGGAAGTCGACATCGATGATGCCCTTTTCCACGTCAAGCGCGCGGATGGTGTAGACGCGCGCCACCGGGCGCCGGTCGTCGGTGGGCCAGACCGGTAAGCCATTGCCGCCCAGCACCGGCCACAGCGGATCGGGGACGTCCCTGGTCGGAAACAGCATGCGGATATGCATGCCGCCGAACTTGGCGAAGCGCGAGAGGTTCTCGCCGGTCAGACGAATGCGGCGCATATTCGGAGTGAGGTCGCGAACATCGGTCACCACCATCTCGCGGAACTGGGCGAGGCTGGTTTCGCCTGAGAGATCGCCGGTCCAGACGATCTCGGGGTTTTCCTCCTTGGCGTAGACCTGTACGGCTGTGGCGAGCAGGTCCTTGATACGGGCGAGCCCGTCGCGGTCGGCAGCATTGGCCCGCATCACCAGCCGCTCCATGTCGAACGAGGCGCCGCCGAAGGCAAAGCGGAAATCGATGCGCTGTCCCTGATGCGAAGCATCGGCCTCGAAGCTCCGCAGCCTGTCGGAGATGCTGTCCATGTAGTCCGGCAGACGCCGCAGGTTGAGCCGTGCCTCGCAGGCCAGTTCACGCACCGATGCTTCGTTCATTGTCAGCCTCCGATCCTGCCGGTGAGGGCCACCTTGAAGGTGCGGCCCTTGCCCTGTTCTGTTGCCGCCGAGGTCGACCATGCGCTTTGCGGATCGGTGTAGGCGGTGTTGAAGATGTTATCGGCGCCGAAATCGAGCTTGAGGTTGTCGTTGACGCGCCAGTTGGCGAAGACGTTGACCAGATCGAAACCGTCATCGACGACCGGCACGGCGTTGGGATTGGTGCGGCTGGTGCGGGTGATCTTGCCGATGCTGAGATATTGCGCGCCGACGGTGAGCTGGTCCTCCAGCATGCGGAAGCCGATCGTGGCCGAGAAGCGGTCGAGCGGCGTGTTGTTCAACGCCTGGCCGGAATAGACGCCGCTGACGACCTTGGCGTCGATCAGCGCGCCGGAGAGGTTCACGAAACCCCAGCCATAATCATAAACCATCTCGGCCTCTACGCCCTTCAGGCGTGCGTCGCCGATGTTGATTGCCGTGCGCGGCAGCACGGTGAGGTCGACGTCGATGTAATCCTCGACGTCAGTGTGGAAAACGTTGGCCTTGGCGCGCAGCCGATCACCCGCCGTCAGCACATCGTCATATTTCACGTTGACGCCGGCCTCCCAGTTCTTTGCCGTCTCGGGCTGCAGCAGAAGATTGGGCCGATATGTATCACCGCCGCCATGCGCGCCGCCGCCACGGAAGACATCCTGCAGACCCGGCGCCCGGTAGCCTTCGGAATAGGTGCCATAGAGCTGGAAGCCATCGAATGGCGTGACGCCGACGGTGAGGCGCGGCGACCAACGATCGCCGGAGATCGAGGCTTCCTGCGGTGACGGGATGCGCGTCTCGCCATCGAGCTGGTAACCGTCATAGCGCATCGCCGCGATGACCTGCAGCCAATCCTCGTAATCGCCCTGCCACTGCAGGAAGCCGCCATAACCCTGCTGTTGGCCAGCGCCGAAATGCGCCGCTTCCGAGGAGGCCTCGAGATAGTAGTAGTCGAGTCCGTAGGTTAGCGTATGTGCTAGTCCCCAGGCGTCGAAACGCGAGGAGTTCTTCACATTGAAACCTGTCGTGGCCACGTCGTAGAAGCGGAAATTGCCGATCGCCGAGGTTGGCCAGACCTGCGTCTGCTCGGCGCGGGTGCGGTTGTGATAGGCATTGGCGCTGAAGTCGATCAGCGCGTTGTCGTCGGGCTTCCAGGTGTAAGCGGCGGTGTAGGTCTGGTTGGTGGTGTCGGTGTCATAGCGGCTCAGGGTCGGCGAGGCCGAGCCGCTCGATCCGGTGATCTGGTCGTTGTAGCGCTGCAGGATGGCGCCGAGGTTCAGCTCATGGCCATCGGCCGGCCGCAACGTCGCCTTCAGATAGCCGCTGGTCACCCGCTCGCCGGTCCATGGCACGGTGTCGCCATTGCCATCGGTGTAGCTGTCGCGGTCGCGGTAGATGAGGTTGCCGATGATATCGGCATCGTCGCTGAAGCGGTAGGCACCGGTGGTGCTGGTGGTGAAGCCGTCGCCATTGTCCTCGTAGCCGAGCTTCTCGCTCAGCGCCCAGCGCTCATCCTTCTTGAGGAAATCGCCGGCATCCTTGGTCTCGAAGGAGACGACGCCGCCGATGCCGCCGGAACCATAGGCATTCGAGACCGGACCGCGAATGACGGTGGCTTCCTTGATCAGGTCGGGTTCGACATAGAACGAGCCAGAGCCATGACCGACGCGCCAGTAGTCCTGGCGGGCGCCGTCGAGGGTGACGACGACGCGGCCATATTGCTCCAGGCCGCGGATGTTGATGGCGGTTGCGGGATCGTCGCCATTCATCGAGGCAGCGACGCCCGGTGTGGTGCGGAAGATGTCGGCGGCTGTGTCGGGCTGGATGCGGTCGAGTTCGTCCTGATCGACGGCGCTGATGGCGGCCATCGATTCGATCACTGCCGTTTTGATCATCGTTGCCGAGATGGTGATCACGTCGAGCATCGTCGCCGGCTGGTTCTGCGCGACACTGGCCGGCGCCAGGCGGCCGGTCTTGGCGGCGGCCTTTTTCTCCCGGTCCTGTTCCTGCGCGCTGGCAAGAGGCACGGCGCAGAGGCCGAGCACGAAGGCGAGCGCCGTGCTCGCCATCAATGTCGTGTTTGTTGTCGTTGTCATGCAGCCCCCAAGCAAAAGCAAAACTGCTGGCGGTGGCTGAGCGGCCTTGGCTGGCATGATTGAAAATCCCTCGACCAGGCAGGTCAGGGCACGGGTCACATATTAAAACATGATGACACAAGTCAACTTTAAATTTATAGCCGACCATCCTCGAGAAGCATCTGGCACGGGAACAGCGGCATGGTCGGCAGTTTAGGCGAAGGCAAGACGACCCACTGGTCGCAACCGGGCAGGATCGCGGCGGTGCTGCTTCTGGCACTGTCGGTGCTGGCGCCTTCCTGCGGCTTCAAGGCGCTGGCCGCCGAGACCGTTGTCGATGCGCTGGGGCGAACCGTCGTGCCGGGCGCGGCGACCCGGATCGTGACGCTCGGTTCCGACGTCACCGAGATCGTCCACGCGCTGGGCGCCGGCGGGCGAATCGTCGCTATCGATCGCGGCAGCAAATATCCGCCTGAAGTCGCGCAAAAACCCAATGTCGGCTACCGCCGCCAGCTTTCGGTCGAGGGGCTGGCCAGCCTGCGTCCCGACCTGATCCTGGCCGCAGAAGACAGCGGGCCTCCTGAAGCGGTCGAGGTGCTGAAGTCGCTGGCAATCCCGATCGTCTTGGTCCCGCAGGACAACAGCCCGCAAGGCATCGAGCACAAGATCACGTTGATCGCCGCCAGCCTTGGGCTCGAGGACAAGGGCAAGGCGGTTTCCGCCGAGGTGCTCACCGCCTTTCAGGCTGCCGCGGATCTGGCGTCGCAAATTCCGCCGGAGCGGCGCAAGAAGGTGGTGTTCTTCCATGGCCTGGTACGTCTGAGCGCTGCCGGCGCGGGTACTTCTGCCGACGCCATCATCCGCTATGCCGGCGGCCTCAACCCTATGGACATCGTACAGGGCTACAAGGCGGCGTCGGAGGAAAAACTGATCGAGATGGCGCCTGACGTTATCCTGATGATGAGCGACGGCAAGGGCGGGCCGACGGCCGAGCTGGTGTTCGGCAACCGCGCGCTGGCGGCAACGCCGGCGGCGGCCAACAAGGCGCTGGTCGTGCTCGACGGCGCCTACATGATCGGCTTCGGCCCGCGCACATCGGATGCGATCCGCGACCTGGCGAAAGCGCTCTATCCGGAAGGGGAATGACGTCGCGAAAATCGCAAGACGGTTCGGCTGGGCAGTACAATTTCGTCGCCGAACCCCGTTGCGCTTGATAAATGCTGTCCGTCCGGATTTCTCCGGATCGGCTTCCGCCCGAACAAACTTGGCGGCTCGGCCTGAAACATTGGCACGATATTCTAAGCCGCGCGGTTGACCGTGAATGCGCTCTCCAGCCTATAATTATACTAAATTCATAGACTAACTGCAAACGCTCGGAGCGCTCGCATCTTGGCCTGTGAAAATGGTTGAACAAGGGAGCGCATCGATGCCGAAAACAGAGTCCAATCCGGTCGACCTCGGCACCAGGGCCGCCGACTTCCTGCTGCCCGACGCGCAAGGTGTGCTGCACCGCCTTGCCGATTTCGACGCCAAGCCGGCCTTGCTCGTCGCTTTCATCTCCAACCGCTGCCCGTTCGTCGTGCTGATCCGCGAGCAGCTTGCCGCTTTCGCCAGGGATTACGCCGGCAAGGGGCTGCAGGTGGTGGCGATCAACGCCAACGACCACGAGGCGCATCCGGAGGAGACGCTCGCCCGCATCGGCGAGGAAGCCGAAAAATTCGGCTATTCCTTCCCCTATCTCAAGGATGCGTCGCAGCAGACGGCGAAAGCCTATGGCGCGGCTTGCACGCCCGACTTCTTCCTGTTCGGCACTGACCGGCGGCTCGCCTATCACGGCCAGTTCGACGATGCGCGGCCGGGCAACGGCAAGCCGGTGACGGGTGCCGATCTGCGCGCGGCGGTCGATACGGTGCTGGAGGGCGGCAGGCCCACTGCCAGCCAGGCGCCGTCGATCGGCTGCAACATCAAGTGGAGCGCGGGCAACGAGCCGGTGTGGTCTTCCAGCGCGGCCCGCGCGGCCTAGCGCCTGCTTCGACTTTATTCGCCAGGTCTCCATGCCCGAGCCGCAAAAATCCGCTTCCGACAGCTTGCTGCTCCAGGCCGACGTGCTGGTGCTGGGCGGCGGTCCGTCGGCAGCTTGGGCAGCAGTCGCCGCGGCCGAGGCCGGCGCCAAGGTGGTGCTGGCCGACAAGGGCTATCTCGGCACCAGCGGCGCCACCGCGCCGTCCAACACCGGCACCTGGTGCGTGCCGCCGGGCGACAACAGGCATGCCGTGGTCGAGCGACACTGGCAGCGCACCGGCGAACTCGCCGACCCGCGCTGGATGCTGCGCTGCGTTGACACCGCCTACCGCAACCTGCTCAGGCTATCCGAATGGGGCTATCCCTTCCCGAGCGAGGATGACGGCCGGCTCTACATCGCCAATCTGCGCGGCCCGGACTACATGCGCTTCATGCGCCGCCGCGTGCTTTTGGCCGGCGTCACCGTCCTCGACCATCATCCCGCGCTCGAACTTTTGTCGGACGGCGATGCCATCGTCGGCGCCGCCGGTGTCGCCAGGCAGATCGGTCAGGATTGGCGCGTTGACGCCAACGCGGTGGTGCTGGCGACCGGTGGCTGCGCTTTCCGCGAGCGCATCCTCGGCGCGACCGGGCTGACCGGCGACGGCTATCTGATGGCGGCGGAGGCCGGCGCCAGCCTGTCGGGCATGGAGTTCACCGGCAAATACACGCTGGCGCCCTACGGCTCCTCGTTGAACAAGGGGCTGCCGTTCCGCTGGGCGTCGTTCCATCGCGAAGATGGCTCACCGATCGTCGGGCCGACCGGCGAGCCGTTGCGCAACGGCATCGGCGACCGCGAGGAGGAAGTGGCGCGCGCGCTGATCGACGGCCCGGTCTACGCGCGGCTCGATCAGGCCGAACCGGCGCTGCAGGGCTGGCTGCGCCAGGGCCAGCCGAATTGCTTCGTGCCCTATGACCGCGCCGGCATCGACCCTTTCAGCGAGCTGTTCCGCATCACCCTGCGCGCCGAAGGCACGGTGCGCGGCACGGGCGGCATAGACATCGTCTCCGACGATTGCGCCACCGGCGTACCCGGCCTCTATGTCGCCGGCGACGCGGCCAGCCGCGAGATCATGACCGGTGCGGTGTCGGGCGGCGGCGCCGTCAATTCGTCCTGGGCGCTGGCCAGCGGCTGGTGGGCGGGCAAGGGCGCTTCGACCCATGCCAAGCGCCGGACCGGCAAGGCATTCCGCACTGAGGTGCAGTCGCTTGGCCAGGCTGGATTACGTCCTGCATCATCGCCGCGCGTCGACATCTCGGCAGGCGAAGTCATCGAGGCGGTGCGCAGTGAGGTGACGCCGCTCGACAAGAATTTCTTCCGCACCGGCGAAGGCCTGGAGAAAAGCGGCGAGCGGCTGGAGAGTGTCTGGCGCGACGTGCGCGACCATCTGCAGGGCGACGGGCTGGATAGGGTCCGTACCCGAGAGGCAGCTTCGATCGCCGCCGCCGGGCGCTGGTCCGTGGCCGCAGCGCTGCACCGCACCGAGAGCCGCGGTATGCATCGCCGCACCGATTTGCCGGGCAAGAGCCCGGCCTTCGCGCACCGGCTGGTCATCACCGGTGTGGATGCGTTCCGCATCGCAGGCGCGCCTGAGCGGCTGGCGGAGCTGGCGTCATGATCGAGATCGTCTCGGCCACGCGCTGCGTCGAATGCGACATCTGCGTCAAGGTGTGCCCGGCCAACGTCTTCGACGCGACCGAGAGCGGCGTGCCGGTGATCGCCCGCCAGGAGGACTGCCAGACCTGCTTCCTGTGCGAGATCTACTGCCCGACCGACGCGCTCTATGTGGCCGAGTTCGCCGAAGGGCCGACCGGCATCACGGAAGCTCAGGCCGACGCCCGACAGCTGTTTGGCTCCTATGCCCGCGCGCTCGGCTGGAAGCGCGGCAAGGCCGGCGGCTCGGAATTCGACCCGACGCACCGCATTCGCGTGGCGCAGTGAACCGATCGGAGACAGATATGGACCGTATCGTCGTCAGCGACATCAGCAAGACCTTCCAGCTCAAGCCGGGGCAGTTCGTCACCGTCGATGGCGAGGCGACCGACCGCGTCACCGTGCTCGACGGCGTTGACCTCTCGATCCGTAAGGGCGAGTTCATCACGCTGGTCGGCCCCAGCGGCTCGGGCAAGTCGGTGCTGCTCGACATCATTGGCGGGCTGACGCAGGCGACCGGCGGCGACGTCAAGCTCGATGGCCGGCGCATCACCAGGCCCGACCCGAAGACCGGCTATGTCTTCCAGCAATATGCGCTGTTTCCTTGGCGCACGGCGCTCGCCAACATCGAATATGCGCTGGAAGTGCGCGGCGTGGCCAAGGCTGAGCGCACGGCGACGGCCCGCCATCTGTTGTCGCTGTTCGGCCTTGCCGGCTTCGAGGACCGTTTTCCCAACCAGCTGTCCGGCGGCATGCAGCAGCGTGTGGCGATCGCGCGTGCGCTGGCCAGCAACCCGGAAGTGTTGCTGATGGATGAGCCGTTCGCGGCGCTCGACCAGCAGACGCGCGAGCTTCTGCAAGGCGAGCTGCTGCGGATCTGGGGCAAGATCAACACGACTGTCATTTTCGTCACCCACTCGATCGACGAGGCGATCTTCCTCGCCGACCGGGTGGTGGTGATGACGGCGCGGCCGGGCGCGGTGAAGGAGATCATCGATATCGACCTGCCACGGCCGCGCGACGGCGACATCCGCGCCAGCGCCGAATTCAATCTATATCGCGCTCGCGTCTGGGACGTGCTGCGCGACGAGGTCAACAAGGCGCAGAAGGACTGGACTCTGTCGCCAGCCTTCAGTCACTGAGGAACTGGACCCATGGCCTATCTGACCGAGAAGTTTGGCTCCGCTGGAGCGCTCCACCTGTTTGCCGGCGCTGGCGAAACGGTAGCCGCCGCCAGGGTCCCCGCCATCAAGGCCAACGCCAAGATCCGGAGCAAGAAAGCGAGCCACGGCACATTCCTCTATGGCTTGCCGCTGCTCGGCCTGTTCTTCCTGCTGTGGGAGATCGCGCCCCGGCTCGGCTGGCTGAACCGGATCTTCTTTCCGCCGCTGAGCGAGGTGCTGGTCGCCTGGTGGGCGCTGCTCGCTTCGGGCGTGCTGATCGAGCATATCGGCATGAGCCTGCAGCGTGCCGCGATCGGCTTCGCACTCGGCGTGGTGGTGGCCATCCCGCTCGGTCTGTTGATGGGGCGCTATTCGCTGTTCGAGAAGGTTTCCGACCTTTTGGTGCAGACGCTGCGCAACACCTCGCAATTCGCGCTTCTGCCGGTGTTCATCCTGCTGCTCGGCATCGGCGAGGAATCGAAGGTCGCGATCACCTTCTACTCCTCGGTTTTCTTTCTCCTCGTCAACACGATCAGCGGCGTCAAGTCGGTCGATCCGCTGCTCATCAAGGCTGCGCGCTCGATGGGCACGTCCGACTTCGACCTTTTCCGGAAAGTCATCCTGCCGGCCAGCATTCCCTCGATCGTCGCCGGCGCTCGGCTGGCGGTGAAATCCTCGCTGTTCGCGGTCATCGGCGCCGAGATGCTGGCGGCCAAATCCGGCCTCGGTTTCCTCATCCAGAACTCGCAGCTGATGATGGAAACGGCCGACATGTACGCCGGCATCCTGACGCTGACCGTCATCGGCCTGACCGTCAATTACCTGCTCGTCTGGTTCGAGCGCTGGGCAACAGCCTGGAAGGGCCAGTCCGAGACCTCGCTCATTTAAGCGGCCCCATCATTCCAAACAGGAAGGATTTTCCCATGCCCAACATTCCATTCGACGCAATTCGCCGGCTGCTGCTGAAGGGCGCCATTGCCGTTGTCATCGGCCTTGGCGGCATGCCTGCCTTCGCACAGGACAAGCCTGACATCATCCGCATCGGCAGCACGGCGCCGGGGCACCTCAAATTCATCCTCGCCCAGAAGGACGGCTGGTGGGACAAGGAATTCGCCAAGGACGGCATCAAGGTCGAACTGGTGACCTTCAACGGTGGCTCGGAAGCCACGACGGCATTGGCGACCGGCGCCATCGAGTTCACCTATACCGGCAACAATCCGGCGCTGCGCGTTGCTGCGTCCGGCGCCGACGTCAAGCTGATCGGCCTGTCGAGCTATGTGAAGGCCGGCGGTTCCTACATCGTCGTCAAAACCGACTCGCCGTTGAAGACGCTGCAGGATCTCAGGGGCAAGAAGGTCGCCTATCTCACCGGAACGGTGCGGCATTCGAACTTCAGCAAGGCACTGAACAGCGTCGGCCTGACCACCAATGACGTCGAAGGTCTGAACCTGCCTTTCGAGGCATCCGGCCCGGCGCTGCTGCGCGGCGATATCGACGCCATTGTCGAGACGGATTCGACGGCGGCCAAGCTGGTCGACACCGGCGAGGCGCGGGTGCTGTTCGACACCAGCACCCATCCGGAATGGAACGTGCCGAACGTCATCTCGGTCAACGGCGCCTTCGCGGCGAAATATCCCGATCTGGTCAAGCGGCTGCTGAAGGTCGACATCGAGATTTCGCGTTGGGCCGACGCTCATCCGGACGAGACGATCAAGACGTTTGTGGAGGCGACCAAGTCGTCGGAGAAATCCGTCCGCAAGACCTATGCCGACGGGGTGTTCCACCAGGATCCGAAACTAACCGACGACGCGATCGCCGCCTTGCAGGGCGAGGAGAAATTCATGGCCAGCGCCGGGCTCCTGAAGGGCTCGATCGACTACGGAAAATGGGTCGACAAGAGCTTTGTCGATGGCGCCGCGGCTAAAATCGCTGCCGTCCAATAGACTGGAAGCATCGAGCGGGGCGGGCGCTTTACCGCGCTGCCCCGTTCGTCTGGTCCGTCAAATCTCAGGGATGTTCTCCTTGAAGATCACCTGCAGCCTTGGCTGGTGCAGTTCATAGGGCAATCCCCGGACCGCATGGGTCAAAGTGTTGAGCGCTTCGCGGGCTTCGACGCGCGGGTTCTGGTCGATGACCGCGTCGAGCGTGCCGTCGAGCAGAAGGTCCTTGGTGCCGTCCGTCACCTCGTGGCCGAGGAAGACCATGGACTGGGCGCGGCCGTGCTCCTTGAGCGCGCGGGCGATGCCGGTGTTGCCGGCGCCGACATTGTAGATCGCGGCAAGGTCGGGGTGCCGCTCCAGCAGGGCCGATGCCTCCGAATAGGCCTTCTCGCGGTCGTCGAGCATTTCGCGCATCTCGACGATCTGCAGGTTGGGTGATTCCTCGGTCAGGACGTGGCGGAACCCCATCTCGCGTTCTTCGTGGCCGCGATAGGACAGCGAGCCGGCGAACAGCGCCACCTTGCCCGGATGCCCCGATCCCATGAAGCGGTTGAGCAGATAGCCGGCCAGCCGCCCGGCGGCGCGGTTGTCGATGCCGATATAGGCGACCCTGGGCACATGCAGGATGTCGGAGGCGATGGTCACCACCTTGATATCGTTGGCCGACAGGGATCGGATCGCTTCGCGCACCGTCGGATGGTCGAGCGCTATAACGCCGACGCCTTGCGTCTGTCCGCGCAGGTCCTGCAGCAGGCGGGCGAGCCGGTCAGGATTGAAGCCCTCGATGGTGGCGATATGGACATCGAGGTCGGGCCGCGCCAGAGCCTGTGCCTCGATGTGCCGGTGCAGCATCTTGATGAAGGAATTGGTGCCGGCCGGCAGCGCGAAGTCGAGCCGGATGACCTCGCCGGGCGCAGGCCGTGGCGGCGCGCCGTTCGGGCCTTCGGCGATGTAGCCGAGGCGCTGCGCCATTTCGAGCACGATTTCGCGCGTGCGCGCCCGCACGCCGGGTCGGTTGTTGAGCACGCGGTCGACAGTGGCGGCCGAGACGCCGGCTTCCCGGGCTATGTCAGTCAGGGTGGAACGCACCGTCTTTCATCTCCTGCATGCGTCAGATCGGCTGGTGACGGCTTCCCCGCCATCGGCGATTCTGATGGGAAATGATGTATCCGCCCTTAGCCTATGCGCAAGCCGCCGCGCTAAATCAAATGGTCCGGCAGGGCTGCGCAGGGCCGGGAAGGGTCGTGTGCCCTCAAATTGAAGCACCCGGCATGATGCATGGATCCCGTTTTTGTGCATTTCCTTGCCCTATTGCGATGTTGTGAGGTGTTTTGATTATTTATGATGTTGACAGCCTTGCCATGCTGCCGTCAATATCCCTCATAAGGGCCGTGGAGGAAACGTGGCCCTGAGGGAGGAGTTTCAATGTCTGACTTGATCCGCATCTCGCGGCGCCGGCTGCTGGCATCCGGAGGAAAGGCGGCTGTGATCATGGCCGCCGCTGGTATCGCACCCCAATTCATTCGTCCCGGCCGCGCCTATGCGGCCGACGCGCTGGCGCCAGGCATGATCGGCGGCCCGACGGGCTTCGATGGAGCCGAGCGCTACCAGTATGGCGCCGACACGCCGGAAGGCCGCGCCATCGAGGCGGCCAAGGCGCTGAAGGGCGCCGGCAAGGCGCCCGCCAAGATCGTGCTCGGCCTGTCCGACGGCTCGATCGGCCAGCTCACGCAGCCGTTCCCGGCCGGTGCGCCGTCGATCAAGGAGCTGTGGGAAAAGGAAACCGGCATCGCGATCGAAATCGTCGGTTTGCCGAACGGCCAGGAATTCACCAAGACGATGCAGGACATCTCCACCAAGGGTGGGGCCTATGACATCTATTCGACCGAATGGAACCGCCTCGGCGACCTCGCCGAAACCGGCGGCATCGCCAAGCTCGATGACTTTGTCGCGCAGCACAAGCCCGAATGGGACGATCCCGTCAGCGGCTATGTCAACGGCGCCAAGGGCGTGTCGCTGCTCAACAAATACCGCGGCTCCAGCTATGGCGTGTCGCTGGACGGCGACTTCCAGACCTGGGTCTACCGCACCGATTTGTTCGGCGACGAAGCCGAGAAGAAGGCCTTCAAGGACAAATACGGCTACGATCTGGCGCCGCCGAAGACCTGGAAGCAGCATGGCGACATCGCCGCCTTCTTCCAGCGCCCGGACAAGGGCCTGTTCGGCTCGACCGACCTGCGCAACCAGGGCTGGGGCTACACCAACTGGTACCAGCGCTATGTCTCGATGGCTTCGCCCAACCAATTCCTGTTTGGCGATGACGGCAAGCCGATGATCAATTCCGAGCAAGGCATTGCCGCCACCGACGAATATGTCGCTTCGCTCGCACATCATTCGCCGGATGCGATCTCCTGGGGCTGGCCGGAGCAATACGGCAACTTCGCCAAGGGTGGTGCGGCGATGACCTGCGCCTTCTCCAACCTGCCGAAATTCCTCGACAATGCCGGCAACAAGGACTCAGCCGTCACCGGCAAGATCGGCTCGATGCTGCCGCCCGGCCGCGAGATCGACGGCAAGCTGATCAGCCGTTCGGTGCTGTGGTTCTCGCTGACCGGCATGGTCTCGTCACAGTCGAAGAACCAGGAGGTCGCCTACCTCCTGCTGCAATGGCTGGGCTCGGCCCGTATCTACGCCTGGATGAGTGCCAATCCCGGCGGTTATCTGGACCCGTTCCGGCTTTCGGACTTCTCCGATCCGCTGGTGCGCCAGACCTATCATGCCTACCACATGGACGTCGTGCGCGAGACGGTGGCGCGCACCGTGCCGACCATCAACTATCCCGGCGCGACAGCCTTCCACAATGCGCTCGACGAGAACCTGATGGCGGCGCTGACCAAGGCCAAGACATCGGAGCAGGCGATGGCCGATACCGAGGCAGAGTGGAAAAAGATCGCCCGGCGCACCGGCGAGGACAAACTGCTCGAAGCCATCAAGACCAACAAGGAGGCCTGGCCGACAGTTCTCGATCCAATCGTCTGATCCTTCTCCCTGGATCACATCGAAGGAGGGGAGGAGCTTGCTTCTCCCCTCCGCCCACAACGCCACCAGCAAAGCCGCCAGATGAAGCGTTCCGTTCCTTTCCTGATATTCCGCTATGCCGCGATCTTCGCGGCCATGGCGGTGACGCTGGTGCCGATCCTGTGGATGGTGTCGATGGCGTTCAAGCCGATCGCCGAATGGTCGGCGACCGGCGCCGACCTGACCTGGTGGCCGAAGAACCCGACGCTCAGCAATTTTCGTTTCGTCTTCGGCGAGTCGACCAACAATTTGATCGTCGCGCTCGACCGTAACGCGCTGAAGCCGATCCTCGCATCGCTGCTGTCGGCGGTTTTCGGCACGGTGATCGCCATGTCGGCGGGCACTGCGGCGGCTTATGGGCTGTCGCGTTTCGGCTCCGGCCAGAACCTGCCGCTGGCGCTGATCCAGCTCAGGATTTTTCCCCCGATGGCGGTCATGATCCCGGTGATGATCATGTGGGCTTTCCTCAACTTCACCGACAGCTGGTGGGGCCTGGCGCTGATCTACGGCATCGTCACCTTGCCGTTCGCCTTCTGGCTGATGAAGACCTTCTTCGACGACATGCCGCGCGAGATCGAGGAGGCGGCGCTTGTCGAAGGCTGTTCGCGGCTGCGCGTCTTCACGCGCATCACGCTGCCGATGATGCGCGCGCCGCTGGCCAGTGCTGCGCTCTTCGTCTTCATCCTCAACTGGTCGGACTATCTGATCGCGCTGCTTCTGACGACGCGCGAATGGGTGACCATCCCGGTCTACATGGCCTCGCTATCCTCCTCGATGACCGGGCAGCTCTATGGCGCCAAGGCGGCGCTTGGCCTGATCGCGGCCGTGCCGCCGGTCATCATGGGCATCGCCATCCAACGCCATCTGGTGCGCGGGTTGACATTCGGGGCGCTCAAGCAATGAGCGCGGTGACTGTCATGACTTCCAAGGATGAGGTGAAAGCCGTCGGAGCAAAGCCGGTTTCGCGCGATGAGGGCGCAAGGCTGGGTTTCCGGCTGACATTGCCTGCGCAGATCCTGGTGCTGTTCATCTCGGCCTTCCCGCTGTTGATGCAGCTCTACATCAGCGTCACCGACTGGTCGCCCCTGTCGGGCACCGGCTGGTGGAACGCCTGGTCGATGTGGAACAGCTTTGCCAACTACACCGATCTCGCCGCCGACGCGCGCTTCTGGAGCGCGCTGAAGCGTACGGCCATCGTCATGATCGTCTGCGTGCCGGCGGAATTCCTGCTTGGGCTGGCGCTGGCGACACTGTTTGCCGACGATTTCCCGGGCAAGCGCGTCTTCTATTCGATCCTGCTGATGCCGATGATGGTGGTGCCTGCCGTGGCCGGCTACATGTTCTTCATGCTGTTCCAGTCGGGCGGCCCGGTGAACGACATCTTGTCGGCGCTCACCGGATCTCCCGTCACCATCGCCTGGCTGTCGGATCCGACTCTGGCGCTGATTGCGGTGATGGTCGCCGACATCTGGCAATGGACGCCGCTGATGTTCCTTATCCTGCTTGCCGGCCTGGTCGGCGTGCCGGAGGACCAGATCAAGGCGGCGACGCTGCTCGGCGCCAATCCGTGGCAGCGCTTCGTCACCATCGTGCTGCCGAAGATGAAGACGATCATCATCATCGCGTTGGCGATCCGGGTGATCGAGAACTTCAAGATCTTCGACACGCTCTACATCATGACCGGCGGCGGTCCAGGCGTCGCTACCGAAACCATCTCGGTCTACATCTACAAGCTCACCACGCAGGACCTGATCTGGGGCTATGTGGCGGCGATCGCGCTGGCCATTTTGGTCGTGCTGTCGATCGTCGCGGTGTTTGCCATGAAGCGCATGGCGCGTGCACGCGAGGTACCGGCATGAGCGCCATCCACCTGCAAAACCTGGTCAAGAAATTCGGCGACTTCACCGCGCTGAAGACCATGGACCTGGCAATATCAGATGGCGAGTTCATGGCGCTGCTCGGCCCGTCGGGCTGCGGCAAGTCGACGACGATGAACATGATCGCCGGCATGGAAGAACCGACCGGCGGCAAGATCCTGTTTGGCGAGCGCGACATGGCCGGCGTGCCGATGGGCCGGCGTGGCGTCGGCTTCGTGTTCCAGAACTACGCCATCTTCACGCATATGACGGTGCGCCAGAACCTTGCCTATGGACCAAAAATGCGAGGGGCTGCCAAAGCCGAGATCGATCGCCGTGTCGGCGCCATCGCCGAGATGCTGCAGCTTTCGCCGCTGCTCGACCGCAAGGCCGACAGGCTGTCGGTCAATATATTGCAACGGGTGGCGATCGGCCGCTCGGCGATCATGGAGCCGGCGATCTTCCTGCTCGACGAGCCGCTCTCCAATGTCGACGCCGCTTTCCGGGCCGTCATGCGCACCGAACTGAAGCAGCTGCAGCGGCAGTTCCGCCAGACCATGGTGTATGTCACCCACGATCAGCTCGAGGCGATGACCATGGCCGACCGCATCGCGGTCATGGATCATGGGGTTTTGCAGCAGGTCGGCACGCCGCTCGAGGTCTACAACGATCCAGCCAATGTCTTCGTCGCCCGCTTTATCGGTGCGCCGGGCATGAATCTGCTCAAGGGCAGGCCGGCGGAGAGCGACCGCGGACTGGTCGTCGATCTCGGACCGCTGGGCGTCACGCCGCCGCTGCCGGGCGAACTCGCAGCGGCCATGCGTGGTGCACGCGGCGAGGTGCTTTACGGATTCCGGCCTGAACAGGCGACGTTGGTGCAGAATGGGCAGGGCCTCGCAATGCCGGTGACCTTTGTCGAACGGATCGGTGCGCGCACCATCGTTCATCTCGGCCAGGGCGAGGCGGCTGTGAAAACGGTGTTCGACAATGATGTCGGGCTGGCTATCGGCGACACCGCTGTCATCGCTCCCACTACGTCGTCGGTGCGCGTCTTCGACGCCGCTACCGGCCTTGCGATGAAGGCAGGTTGAGATGGCCGATATCGTCTTCCGTAATGTGACCAAACGCTACGGCAATACACTCGCCGTCGACGACGCCTCGTTCACCGTCAACGACAATGAGTTCTTCTGCTTCTTCGGTCCGCCGCTGTCGGGCAAGTCGACCATCCTGCGCCTGGTGCTCGGGCTGGAGGCACCTGACACCGGCGAAATCCTGATCGGAGGCAGGCCGGTCAACGCGATGTCGCCGGCCGAGCGCAACGTGGCGATGGTGTTCCAGAACCTGGCGCTGTTTCCGCATATGAGCGCGCTCGAAAATGTCCGCTTTCCCCTGGTCGAACGCCGGGTCGCCGAGGCCGAGATCAAGCGGCGGGTCACCGACGTCGCGGCGAAGCTGCATATCGGCCATATCCTGCACAAGCCGCCGGGACAGCTTTCGGGCGGGGAGCGGCAGCGCGTAGCGATCGCCCGGGCTCTGGTGCGCGATCCCAATGCCTATCTGATGGACGATCCGATCTCGGCGCTCGACGCCAGGCTGCGCGAAGAAACGCGCGTCGAGCTGAAGCGCATCCAGCGCGAACTCGGAAAGACGCTGATCTACGTCACGCACGACCAGGAAGAGGCGATGTCGGTCGCCGACCGCATCGCCATCTTGGAGGACGGCAAGATCAGGCAGATCGGTACGCCGGCAGAGATTTACGACCGCCCGGCCAGCACCTATGTGGCAAGGCTGCTTGGTTCGCCGATGATGAACATCCTCAGATCGGCGCGCGGCGATGGCGGTGTCGAAGCGGCTGAAGGCACGATCCGCATCGACGACAAGACAGCGCCCGCCGACGCCGTGGAGATCGGGCTGAGGCCGGAGGACATCAAGGTCAGACCGTGGGCGGATGGGGGGCCGGGCCGCCCGGCGCGAGTGTTCGAGGTCGAGCCGCTTGGCGGCTACACTGTGGTGACGCTCGCTGCCGGGCAGGCGCGGTTGAAGGCATTGCTGCGCGGCCAGCCCGACATCCGGCCGGATGCCATGGTGGCGATATCCTGCGAGCCGGCCAGAGTGCATTATTTCGAACAGAGCGGCGGGGCGTTGGCACGATGACGGCCGCCGCAAGGAAAGAGTTTCGGGAGGAAGAGATGGCAAGCAAAGGCTTCGAGCCGGACGTGAAGGTCCGCACGAAGGAATACAAGATCGGCTGTGTCGGCGCAGGCATGATCATGGCCGAGTGCCATCTCGCCGCCTACAAGGAAGCCGGGTTCCCGGTGGTGGCAATCGCCTCGCGCACCAGGGCCAGCGCCGATAAGGTGGCGACGCGCTGGGGCATTTCGACCGTCCACGACACACCGGAAAAACTGATCGAGGACGAAAATGTCGAGATCATCGACCTTGCTTTCCCGCCCGACCTGCAGCCGGCGCTGATCCGTCACGCGCTGAGGCAGAAGCATATCAAGGCGATCCTGGCGCAGAAGCCGCTGGCGCTGTCAGTCGAGGAAGCGGTCAAGCTGCGCGATGAGGCGGCCAAGGCCGGCAAGATCCTCTCGGTCAATCAGAACATGCGCTACGACCAATCGATGCGCGTCTTGAAGCAGATCATCGACAGCGGCGCGCTGGGCGACATCGTCTTCGCGCAGATCGACATGCACGCCATCCCGCATTGGCAGAGCTTTCTCGAGGATTATGACCGGCTGACGCTCGCCAATATGAGCGTGCATCATCTCGACGTGCTGCGCTTCCTGTTCGGCGATCCCGACGAGATCACCACGCTGACACGCAAAGACCCGCGCACGACATTCGACCACTCCGACGGCATCACCGTGTCGACGCTGCGCTTCCCGTCCGGCGTGCTTGCCGTGTCGCTGGAGGATGTCTGGTCGGGTCCGCGCCAGGATGGCTACAAGGACGACCAGCACATCAACTGGCGCGTCGACGGCAGCAAGGGGGTCGCGAAGGGCACCATCGGCTGGCCGACGGGCGCTGCCTCGACGCTGACTTACGCTTCGACCGAGACGACCGGCGGCGAATGGGTCAGCCCGAGCTGGGACACGATGTGGTTCCCGCATGCCTTTATCGGTGTGATGGAGCAGCTCCAGCACGCGGTGAAGACCGGCACGCCGCCGGCGCTGTCGGTCGCCGACAACGTCAAGACCATGGCGCTGGTCGAGGCGGGCTACCGCTCGATCGACGAGGCCCGCACGGTCAAGCTTTCCGAAATCGCTACCTGATCACCGCAGCTGAAACACCAAACAACTGAATCGCTTACAGGGAGGAATTCACACCATGATGCAGGCAGGTATTTTCACGGGCTATTTCCCGTACGGCCTCGAAGAGACGGCGAAGAAGATCCGCGGGCTCGATTTCAACACGGTGCAACTCGACCTCCACTTCAAGGATGTCGACCTGTCGGCCGGGCAGATCACCAAGGACAAGGCCAAGAAGGTGCGCGACGTCTTCCGCGATCATCACCTGCCGGTGTGCTGCATTTCCGGCTACACAAATATCATCCACCCGGACAAGGCCGAGCGCGACAAGCGCGTCGGCTACCTCAAAGAGATCATCCGCAACGCCCGCCATTTCGGCAGCCCGTATGTGATCTCGGAAACCGGCACCTACAACACCGAATCCGACTGGGTGCATCACCCCAAGAACAAGACCGAGGAAGGGTTCGAGGAATGCCGCAAGGTGGTCGCCGACCTTGCCCAGACGGCCTATGACCACGGCGCGGTCTTCCTGCTCGAAACCTATGTCAACAACGTCGTCGGCTCGGTCGAGGAGACGGTCAAGATGTTCGCGCAGGTCGATCACCCCGGCCTCGGTCTGCTGATGGACCCGACCAATTATTTCGAGACGCATAACATCGACAGGATGGACCAGATCCTGAACCAGGTGTTCGACACGCTGACCGACAAGATCAGAATAGCTCACGCCAAGGACGTCAAGCGTTCGGGCGGCGACAAGTCCGAGAAGCACGCCGATATCGGCGACGAGGACGCGCTGGAGAGCCATACATTCCGTGGCGTCGGTGAGATCGAGTTGCCGGCACCGGGCCTCGGTTCGCTGAACTACGACCTCTATCTCCAGCGGCTGGCGGAAAAGCATCCGAACATCCCGGTGATCATCGAGCATCTCTCGGAAGACGACGTGCCGAGGGCCAAGAAATTCCTCGACGGGAAGTTCCGCGCCAACGGTCTGTGACGGCCTTCTCGCGCCGCTGGTTCGCGGCGGCGCGGTTCGGTTCCAAAGTAAGGGAGGAGAAAAAATGTTGAAATTCGCATTGAAACTGGCGGCTGCCGTAACGCTGCTCGCCGGCGTCTCGTTGAGCGCGCCGGCAATGGCGCAGGATGGCCAGAAGACGTTCTACTTGCTGTCGCATGGCGGTCCGTCGGATGCGTTCTGGCTGGACTGGAATGCCGGCGCGACCAAAGCCTGCGACCAGCTCAAGGTGACCTGCAAGATCTCATTCAGCGGCGGCGACATGGCGGCGCAGAAGGAGGCCTTCAATTCCGCGCTTGCGGCCAAGCCCGACGGCATCGCCACCACGTCGGCCCAGCCGGGCTTGTGGACGGAAGAGGTGAAGGCGGCCAAGGCAGCCGGCATCCCGATCGTGTTCTTCAACACAGACGATCCGGCGACCGGACGGCAGGCCTATGTCGGCGCCGATCTCAAGGAGGCGGGGGTCATCTGGGCCAAGTATCTTGTCGACCACAAGATGGTGAAGCAGGGCGACAAGGTGTTCCTGCCGGTGGAAGTGCCCGGCGCCAGCTATCAGCAGCTGGAGACCGAAGGCATCGCCAGCGTCTTCGATCCGTTGGGGATCAAATATGATGTGGTCGATTGCGGCACCGACCCGGCCGGCATCATTGCCAAGATGACCGACTACATGGTGGCCAACAATCCGCCGGCGATCATCGCGCTTGGCGATTCCGTCGCGGCCAGCGTCAAGCGGGTGTTCGACGGCGCCGGCGTGCCGGCCGGCAAGATCCCGGTCGTCGGCTGGGGCAATTCCAAGGAAACCGCGGAAGCCGTCAAATCCGGTTTCGTCAACGCGGCCGCCTGGCAGTTCCCGTCTGCGCAGGGCTTCATGCCGGTGGCGCTGCTCGGGCTCGCCGCTTCGGGTGAGCCGATCGGCTACGACATCCATACGTTCAGCCTCTACGACGCCTCGAGCGTCGAACCGATCCTGAAACTCTACGACACGAAGTGAAAACGGTGCCCGCGGCGTAAGCTGCGGGCGTCTCTTCAAAGCATGGTTCAAGCAGTCATGATGATCGCCGCAGAAGACGAAATGCCTGTCGGGAAACGCAGATCGAGCCTTATGCGCTCGCCGCAATTCTCCTCGCTCGTCATCCTCATTGTCCTGCTCGCGGTGTTCGCCGTTGCCGATGCCAATTTCCTGTCGCCGCTCAACATCTCCAACATGATGGCGTTCCTGCCCGAGCTCGGCATCATCGCGCTCGGCATGACGCTGCTGTTGACGGCGGGCGAGTTCGACCTCTCGGTCGGCGCCGTGTTCGGGCTGGCGCCGGTCATCGTCATGCTCCTGGTGCAGAACGGCGGCGTCGATATAGGTGTCGCCCTTCTGGCCGGGCTTCTGCTGTGCATCGCCATCGGCGCCATCAACGGGCTGATCGTCACCAAGATCGGCATTTCGTCCTTCCTGGTCACGCTGTCGATGCTGCTCGTGGTGCGTGGGGCAGCGCTCTACATCACGCAGGGCTTTCCGCTGAAATCCTGGGACCAGCCGGGTTTTTTCGTGACGCTGCTGGCCGGCAGCTTCAATGTCGGCTCGTTCCGGTTCTACACCTCGCTGTGGTGGTTCATCGGTCTCTCGCTGCTGGCAATCTACGTGCTGCGCTATGCCAAGCTCGGCAACTGGATCAGCGCCATCGGCTCGAACCGCAACGCGGCGGTGGCGCGTGGCGTGCCGGCGGACGCCGTCAAGGTGTGGCTGTTCATCCTGACTTCGGTTCTGGCGGGGCTGGCCGGCATGATCAGCGCCTTCCGCATTTCGGCCGCTTCACCGGTGGCCGGCACCGGCTACGAGCTCGAAGTGATCGCCATGGTGGTGGTCGGCGGCACGGCGCTGACCGGCGGACGCGGCACGATCCTCGGCACCATCGTCGGTGCGCTGATGCTGCGCGCCATCCGCAACGGCATTGTGCTGATCGGCGTGCCGGGCCTCGCCTACAACATCTTCGTCGGCCTGATCATCCTCGCCATGCTCATCCTGCACGCTTTGCTGCAGAAGAACGCCGCAAGGGGCTGACGATGGAAGTTCTCCGGCTGCAGAATCTGCAAAAATCCTTCGGCAGCGTCCGCGCACTGAAGAATGCGTCCTTTGCCCTCAAGGAAGGCGAGGTGGTGGCCCTGCTCGGCGACAACGGCGCCGGCAAATCGACGCTGATCAAGGCGATTTCCGGTGTGTTTCCGATCGACCGTGGCGACATCTATGTGCGCGGTGAAAAGGTTTCGATCCGTTCGACACGCGACGCGATGGACCTCGGCATCGAGACCATCCACCAGGATACGTCTCTTGCGCCGGATCTCAGCATCGCGCGCAATCTTTTCCTTGGGCGCGAGCCGGTCAAGCTGAAATGGCTGGGCGTGTTCGCGCCGCTCGATTTCGCCAAATTGCGAGACGCGGCGTCGGCGCTGTTGAAGCGCGTCGGCATCTCGAAAAAACTCGACGCCGATGCGCTGGTCTCGACGCTATCGGGTGGCGAGCGGCAGTCGATCGCGATTTCTCGCGCCATGCAGTTCGCCGCCAAGGTCATCATCCTCGACGAACCGACCAACAATCTCGGTGTCGAGGAAACCCATGGCGTGCTGCGCTTCGTCAAGGAGGTGCGTGACGCCGGTCATTCCGTGCTCTTGATCACCCACAACATCCATCACGTGTTCCAGGTCGCCGACCGCATCATCGTCATGCGCCGCGGCGAGATCGTCGCCGAGCAGACGGTTGCCGATACCGATCTTCTGACCGTGGAAAGCATCATCACCGGCGCCGATATGTCGGCCCTGCTGAAAGAGACGAGAGCGAAGTGAAGAAGTTGGCCGTCACATGGTAGAACTCTACGGCAAGACGCTTTCGCGCCGGCAGGTGTCGGAACGTTCGGGCATGCTGTCGCAATTTGCCGGCGTGCGGCTGATGACGCTTGGCGACGGCGTGGAACGCGGCATCCGCATGCTGGAGTTCCGCACCGGCACGGGGCTGCGTTTCACGGCGCTGGTCGACCGGGCGCTCGACATCGCCGATTGCGACTTCAAGGGCCAGGCGATCGGCTGGCATTCGCCGAGCGGCTTTCGCAACCCCGGTCTGCACGATTATGAGGGGGAAGGGGGGCTCGCCTGGGCGCGTTCGTTTTCAGGGCTGCTTGTCACCTGCGGCCTCGACCACATATTGGGCCGGGAAGAAGTGCCGGCCGATAGCTACAACTACCCGGGCAGGAAGACTGTGATCCATTCGCTGCATGGCCGCGTCGGCACCATTCCGGCGCGGCTGACCGGTTATGGCGAGACCTGGGACGGCGACCGCTGCGTGCTGTGGGCCGAAGGCACCGTGCAGCAATCGGCAGTGTTCGGCGAGGATCTGCATCTGATCCGGCGTATCGAGGCCGATGTCGGCGGCAACGAGATCCGGCTGTCGGATCGCGTCGTCAACCACGGTTTCAACCGCACGCCGCACATGTATTTTTACCACGTCAATGTCAGCCATCCCTTGCTCGACGAGGGTTCGCGCTATCTGGCGCCGATCCGCGACGTCGTCTGGGCTGGCCATGCCGGCGAGCGCTACCAGGCGCAGAAGGTGGGTTACCGCACGATGCCGGCGCCGCAATCGGGTTTCAGCGAGCAGGTCTGGCAGCACGAGATGGCGGCGGACGCCAATGGCGAGGTGCCGGTGGCAGTGGTCAACGATCAGCTCGGGCTCGGCTTCGAAGTGGTGACGCGCAAGGATCAGCTGCCTTGCGCCTATCAATGGCAGAATTTTCAGGCGGGGCAGTATGCGCTGGGCATCGAACCCTCGACGCATCATGTGCTCGGCAATCTCGCGGCGCGCGAGCGGGGCGAGATGATCTGGCTGGAGCATAGTGAAAGCCGTTCTTACGACGCGGTGTTCCGGGTGCTCGACGGCGCCGGCGCGATCGCCGAGGCCGAAGCAAAGATCGCGTCGATCGCCAGGCAGCCGCAACAGGATTATCCTGTGCCGTCGGGTAATTTTCCGGGATTGGCGGACAGGGCATGAGGCGAAACGAATGCTCCGGCTGGCGGGCCGGAAATCGGAGGTCGATGTGATGGAGAAAAAGCGCGACTACAGCCTGGTCGGGGAAAGCACGCGCATCGCGATCGAGACCGGGCTGGCCTCGGCCGAGTGGTATCACACCGATGTGCCGCGCAAGGCGATGAAAGAGCTGATGCAGCGCTCGGACGGCCCGGCGATCCGCGACACGATCATCTGGATCGTTGCCATATTGGGTTCCGCCGCCGGGATCGCCTGGTTCTGGGGCACGTGGTGGGTGGTGCCGTTCCTGCTCGTCTATGGCGTGCTCTACGGCTCGTCCAGCGACTCGCGCTGGCACGAGTGCGGCCACGGCACCGCCTTCCGCACACGCTGGATGAACGATGCCGTCTACCAGATCGCCAGCTTCATGCTGATGCGCAATCCGGTGACCTGGCGCTGGAGCCATGCCCGCCACCACACCGACACGATCATCGTCGGCCGCGACGCCGAGATCGCGGTGATGCGTCCGCCGGACCTGCTGCGCGCCGCACTCGCCTTCACCGGTGTTCTCGATTTCCGCTATTCGCTGCCGACGCTGTTGCGCAATGCGTTCGGCAGCATCTCGCCGGACGAGAAAAGCTTTATTCCCGAGATGGAGCTTCACAAGGTGGTCACAGCCGCGCGCTGGCATGTCGCCATCTATGTCGCGGCGATCGGGCTAGCGCTTCATCTGTGGTCGTTCCTGCCGCTGGTGCTGATCGGCCTGCCGCGCCTCTACGGCAGTTGGCACATGGTGCTGACCGGCCTGCTGCAGCATATCGGCCTGGCCGACAATGTCACCGACCACCGGCTGAACACGCGCACCGTCTACATGAACCCGATCAGCCGCTTCATCTATTGGAACATGAACTATCATGTCGAACATCACATGTTCCCGATGGTGCCCTATCACGCGCTGCCGAGGCTGCACGAATTGATCAAGCACGATCTGCCCGAGCCGAACCCTTCGATGTGGCATGCCTATCGCGAGGTCTGGCCGGTGCTGCTGAAGCAGCTTCAGTACGAGGATTATTTCCTCAAACGTGAATTGCCGCCGACGGCGCGGCCGTACCGGGACGAATTCCATGCACTGACCGTTCCGGCGGCGGCGGAATAGGGGAGAAGCAGATGGCCGACTGGGTTGAAGCGTGTGGCGTCGACGATGTCGAGGAAGAGGATGTCATCCGCTTCGATCATGGCGGCCGTACCTTCGCCATCTATCGCAGTCCCGATGACGAGTACTTCGCAACCGACGGATACTGCACGCATGAGAAGGCGCATCTGGCCGATGGGCTGGTGATGGACGACATCATCGAATGCCCCAAGCACAATGGCCGCTTCAACTACAAGACGGGTGTTGCCCGGGGCGCACCGGTATGCGTCAATCTCGCCACCTATCCGGTGAAGGTCGAGGCTGGCAAAGTGATGATCCAGATCGGCTGACCTGCCGCCGAATGCAACTGAGGGAATCCTTTTGATGAGCCGAAAAAGACCGACGGTGGCGGATTTGCGCGCCATGAAGGGCAAGCGACAGCTGACCATGCTGCGTGTGCTGACGATGGACGAGGCCGAGGCCGCGGAGCGCGCAGGGGTCGACATCGTCTCGGTGCCGCCCGAATTGGTGCTCAACCCTGAGTACCGCGACGCGGCGCCCAGCCTGTTCACCATGCCGGGCGACAATTTCTACGAGATCGGCACGGCGGACGATTTCGTGCGCTGGGCCTTCCGGCTCTACAAGGCCGGCGCCGACGCGGTCTATTGCAGCGCCGGCTACGCCACGATCAAGCGGATGGCCGATGACAATATCCCGGTGATCGGCCATGTTGGCCTCATTCCTTCTCGCGCGACCTGGACTGGCGGCTTCAAGGCGGTCGGCAAGACCGCCGACACCGCCATGGATATCTTCGCGGCGGTGAAGCAGCTGGAGGCTGCAGGCGCCATCGGCGCCGAGATCGAGGTGGTGCCGGTCGAGGTGGCCAAGACGATCTCGGAGCGGACGTCGCTGATCATGCTGTCGATGGGAGCGGGTACCGGTTGCGATGCGCAATATCTGTTCGCCGACGACATTCTCGGCCAGAACCGTGGCCACATGCCCCGTCATTCCAAGGTGTATCGCAATTTCGCCGCCGAATATGATCGTTTGCAGGCCGAGCGTATCGCCGCGTTTTCGGAATATGTTGCCGACGTGAACAGTCTCGCCTATCCCGAAGACAGGCATGTGGTGCATATGGATCCGGCTGAACTCAGCCTGTTCATGAAGAGGGTCGACGGGGCGTGAAATCTCAAGGCAATGATGCGACGGACGAGGCCGCGCCGGTTCATATTCTCACGCTTTCCTGCGAGGATCGGCCGGGGATCGTCGCCGCCGTCACGGCGGAGCTTGCCGCGAACGGCGCCAACATCGCCGAAAGCAGCCAGTTCTGGGACCGGCAGACCAATCGCTTTTTCATGCGGATCGCCTTCATCAGCCCGCCAGGCTCGACCGGGGACAGTCTGGCGCGGGCCCTGGAATCGAGCGTCGACCGCTTCGGCATGAAGACCGCGCTGGTCGATCAGGGACGCCGCCCGAAGATCATCGTCATGGTCTCCAAGTTCGACCACGCGCTTCTCCATCTGCTGTACCAGATCAGGGTCGGCTGGCTGAACGCGGAGGTTGCAGCCGTCGTCTCCAACCACGAGGATGCCCGCCGCTTCGCCGAGCTGGAGGGCATTCCCTACCACCATTGGCCGACCACCAAGGAGAACAAGGCCGAACAGGAACAGAAGCTGCTGGACCTGGTGCAGCGGACAGGGGCCGAACTGGTCATCCTGGCGCGCTACATGCAGGTCTTTTCAAAAGGTCTGTCGGACCGGCTGTTCGGACGGGCGATCAACATCCACCATTCGTTCCTGCCGAGCTTTAAGGGCGCCAAGCCGTACCACCAGGCTTTCGACCGCGGCGTCAAGCTGATCGGTGCGACGGCGCATTACGTCACCTCCGACCTCGACGAGGGCCCGATCATCGATCAGGAGACCGAACGCGTCACCCATGCGATGAGCGCCGAGGATTTCGTCGCCGTCGGGCGCGACATCGAAAGCCGGGTACTGGCGCGCGCCGTCAAGCTGCATCTCGAAGCCCGCGTCATGCTCAACGGCCACAAGACCGTCGTCTTCTGAGAAGCCGCGTCAGGCCGGCCAATTTCCGCCGGCGAGCGCGGCGTAAAGCGCTTCGGCGTCGATGCCGAGCGGCCGGTCCTCTTTCAGCATGGGGACGAGCGAGCGTATCGCCGCGTGAAGTGCGGCCGTGCGCGGCGCCAGTGTGAAGCCGTCGCGCAGGTCGACGGCCTGTGCCGCGGCCATCAATTCGAAGGCGATCAGCCGCCGCCACAGCGCGATCATCCCTGCGCATTTCGCAACCGCCAGAGGTGTCTGCGTGGCGTGATCCTCGACGCCCTCCGACACGGCCAGAAAGTCGAGCATCACCGGATTGGCCTTGTGGCGGATGGCGGCCAGGATCGAGGTCACTGTCTTCTGTAGCGGCACGAAGCCGGCCGAGGCGCCGCCGACCGGCGACAGATATTTCGGTAGGCCATTGCGGCCCGAACCGGTGAGCTGGATGAAGCGCGCGGCACTGGCCGCGGCACATTGGGCGATCGCCAGGCCGAGCGTCTCAAAGGCGAGCGCCAGTGCGGCGGTGTGGAAATTGCCGGTCGACAGTACCAGTTCATCATCCCCCAGCACCAGCGGGTTGTCGGCGGCGGCGTTGAGCTCGATCTCGACAGCCTGTCTCGCCTGGCCGATCGCCTCGATCAGTGCGCCATGGACCGACGACATGCAGCGGATCGACAGCGGGTCCTGCAAGGTGGTCGGTGCCGGCGCGTCGTCTCGGACGAGCAGATTGTGCAGCACCTTGGCTGCTTCCTGCTGGCCGGCTGCCGGGCGCGCCATATGCAGGCGCGGGTCGAGGATGGTGCGGTTGGCACCAAAACCTTCCATGGTCAAAGCCCCGGCATGCTGTTGCTGGGCCAGGGCAGTGAGGGCATCCGTCACTGCAAGTGCGCCGCTGCCGGCGGAAACCGCCGATGCGTTGATCAGCGATAGCCCGTCCTTGGGCGCCAGGCTGATCGGGGCGAGGCGCGCCATCATCAGCGCCTTGGCCGCCGGTATGCGACGGCCCCTGATAGTCGGCTTCGCCTTCGCCGGTGAGCATGCGGGCGAGTGCCGTCATCAGCACCAGGTCGCCGGCTCCGATCGAACCGAGCGAGGGCATGACGGGATGGACGCCGGCATTGAGCGCGTCGAGCAAAGCAACGAAGACGGAAGACGAAAGGCCGGATCCGCCAACCGACAGCATCGCTGCACGCGCGGCCATGCTTGCCCGCACGGCATCGACCGGCAATCCTTCGCCGACGGCGCCGCTGCGTCCCTCCAGCAACTGGCGCTGGAAGGCTCCGGCATCGCCCTCTACAGCAGTGCCGAGATTGGCGCCGAGCCCGGTGTTCAGGCCATAGATCTGCTGGCTGGACGCTGCAGCCTGGTCGAGCACTTTTCGTGCCTTCTCCAGCCTGCCGATGACATCGGGTCCGATCTCCACCTTGCGCCCATCGCGGGCGACCGCAGCGACATCGCCGACGCCGACGCCGGTTCCGGTGAGGACGAGCGCGCTCATGCGAAGCGCAGTCTCTGGCCGATGCCTTGCGCCTGCGCCTTGGCCAGCATCGCCTTGCCCAACGCGATATCAGACAGCGACAGGCCACGATGCCAGAACAGGATCGTTTCGTCGTCGCTTTCGCGCCCAACTTTCAGGCCGGCGGCGATTTGGCCGAGCTCGGCATGCAGCGTCTTCTCGCTCAGCCGCCCGGTCTCGACATGGGCGCGTAGCGAGCCGAACTTGCCGCCCTTGCACTGGCCCCAATCGTCGACGACCATTTTCTGCATGATGTCGGTCAACGACAGTTCCACCGCGCTCATCGTGCCATAGGGCACGACCAGCGCGCCGGGCTTGATCCATTCGGTCTTCAGCAACGGCTGCGGCTCCGGCAGCCGCGAGGCCTCGACGACGATGTCGGCGCCCTCGATGCAGCTTTTCCAGTCGGCCACCGCTGTGACCGTCTTGCCGAGATCGGCGGAGAGTTCGGCGGCAAAACCGTCGCGGCTTTCCGGGCGGCGCGAATGGACGCGAATCTCGTCGAAGTCGAAGAGATGGTCGAGCAGGCGCACATTCCAGTAGGCGGTGCCGCGCGCGCCGATATGGGCCAGCACCTTGGAATTCTTGCGCGCCAGATGCCTGGCGCCGATGGCGGTGACGGCGCCGGTTCGCATGTCGGTGATGACGGTGGCGTCGAGGATGGCGCGCGGCGCGCCGGTGCGCGGGTCGAACAGGTTGAGGATGCCGAATTCGGAAGGCAGGCCATGCAGGTAATTGTCGACATAGTCGCCGACGATCTTGACGCCGGCCGTGTCGAGCGGCGCGACGTAGCCGCGCAACACATTGAAATGGCCGTGGAAGGACGGGTCCGGCTCGAGATGGACGCGCGGTTCGATCACCGTCTGGCCCTTGCCTTGCGCCACCAGGCCAGCCTCGACGGCGGCGATGATTTCGCCATCGGTCATGGCAAGGGCATCGATGTCGAGGGCATTGAGGTATTCGATGTAGATGGGCTTCATGTTACGCGTATACTCTCCTCGACGGCCCCATCCATTCCATAGCAGGCCATGGCGGCACACGAAAGTTTGTTGCGACGTCTCTGGACGCCGCCGGGGAGATGCTGTTCAAACCGGTTCCGTCATGACTGCCATTCCCGAGATCGCAACCTTGTCCGAAACGGCCACCCATGCGCGGCGCGTGGCGTTGATCGTCGCCATCGCCTTTTTCATGCAGTTGCTGGATTCGACGATCATCTCGACATCGCTGCCGCAGATGGGCGCCTCCTTCGGCGTGTCGCCGGTGGCGATGAGCATCGGCATCACCGTCTACATGCTGACCATGGCGGTGTTCGTGCCGCTGTCGGGCTGGCTCGCCGACCGGTTCGGGGCGCGCAACATCTTCCTGCTGGCGATCGTCCTGTTCACCCTGGCTTCGCTCGCCTGCGGCCTCTCGCAAACCCTGACCCAGTTCGTCGCCGCACGTGTCGTGCAAGGGCTCGGCAGCGCGCTGATGACGCCGGTTGGGCGCATTCTCGTCCTGCGCAATGCGCCGAAATCCGAACTGCTCAACGCCACGGCGCTGATCACCTGGCCAGCACTGTTTGCGCCGGTGGTCGGGCCGGTGCTCGGCGGCTTCATCACCACCTATCTGTCCTGGCACTGGAATTTCTTCATCAACATCCCGCTCGGCGCGGTCGGGCTGGCGCTGGTCGCCCGTTTCATCCCAGGCGACCGCGAGGCCGACCCCAAGCCGCTCGACTGGCCCGGTTTTTTCCTGACATCGGCGGGACTTGCCTTGCTGCTCTACGGTCTCGAGCGTATCGCGCATCCCGAGGACGGCGTGCTGCCGACAGCGCTGCTGATCGTAGCCGGCATCGTCCTCGGCTGGCTGGCGGTGCGCCATCTCAGGCGCGCGCCGCATCCGCTGCTCGATCTCTCCTCGTTCAAGGTGCTGACCTTCGCCATCTCGACGCTTGCCGCCGGCACCATTTTCCGGGTGGCGATCAACGCCACGCCGTTCCTGCTGCCGCTGCTGTTCCAGGTTGGCTTCGGCCTTTCGCCTGTCGATGCCGGCTTGATGATCCTGGCCTATTTCCTTGGCAATCTCGGCATGAAGACGGTGACCACGCCGACGCTGCGCCGTTTCGGTTTCCGCTCGGTGATGGTCGTCAACGGCATCATCGCCTCGGCCTCGATCATGGCTTGCGGAGCGATCTCGCCGCAGACGCCGCAAGCGCTGGTGGTGGCGCTGATGCTGATTGCCGGCCTGTCGCGCTCGATGCAGTTCACCGCCCTTAACACGCTGGCCTTCGCCGACATCGATGCGTCGCAACGAAGCTCCGCGGCGACGCTGTCCTCGATGCTGCAGCAGGTGGCGATGCTGTTTGGCGTCGCGGTGGCGGCGGCGATCCTTAATCTGTCGCAGATCGTCAGGGATCGCCCCGCTCTCGATCTTGTGGATTTTCGAGTAGCCTTTCTGGCGATCGGCGCAATCGGGCTGGTGGCGGCGTTGCGTTTTCTCGTGCTCCCGCCAGGTGCGGGCGCGGAGGTTTCCGGGCACTCGCCGGGAAATTCAGATCGATTTTTCCGCCTGATGCGGAGATAAATTCCGTCCTGTCCCTTTGCCTTGGTGCAGCGCTTTCGCGTGCGGCCGCAATGGCGCAACCAATTGCCAAAAGCGCAGAGTTTTCCGCGCATTGCGCCAGCTTCGGCAATCGATGCGTCCACTCGATAAATATCGCAGCCAGCCTGGGTTCCGGGCGCGGATTCATTTGACGAACCGGCGTTGGGCCGATTAGCGTTCTTTCCCAGGGATGGCAGCGCTGCCATCGGGGCAAACGCAGACATGAACACCATCGGCTGGCCAAATTTCAGGAGCCTGAACCAGGAAGGCATTGTCTTTGCCATCGCCGTGGTGCTGTTCGTTGCAGCGGCTATAGGCCTGCCAGGCTTCATCGACCCCAACAATCTCGTCGCCATCGTCCGCTCCGTGTCGGTGCTGGGCATCCTTGCGCTCGGCATGGCCGTGGTCATCATCGGCCGCGGCATCGACCTCTCTGCCGTCGCGATCATGGCGATGTCGGTCGCCTGGTACCTGCAACTGCTGAATTCGGGGACGCCGGACGGGCTTGCCTTCGCCTATGTGCTGGCCGGTGTGCTGGCCATCGGCCTGCTCAATGGTTTTCTCGTCGCCTATGCCGACGTGCCGGCGATCTTCGTGACGCTGGCGACAGGCTCCTTCGTCTTCGGCTATGTACGCTCGCAACTGATCACGCAGGATGCCGTGCCGGTGCCGCAGGGCCATTGGGTCGAGTTGCTCGGTGGCCTGCGCTTCCTCGACATTCCCATCGAGGTTTTCGTCTTCGCAGGGCTGGCCTTCCTGTTCTTCCTGTTCCTGCGCTACACCAAATGGGGCCGCTATATCTATTTCGCCGGCGACAATCCGGTGGCCGCCCGCAACATCGGCATGCCGGTGCGGCCGATGCTGGTGCTGCGCTATGTGCTTTCCGCCTTCGTCGCACTGGTCGCCGGCCTGCTGACGGCGGCCAGCCTGCATTCGATCAATACCCGCGTCGTCAATTCGACGCTGCTCTACGATATCGTGCTGGTGGCGGTTATCGGCGGCATCGGCCTGTCCGGCGGGCGCGGCGGGGTGCGCAACGTGCTGGTCGGTGCGGCACTGATCGGCATCCTGCTCAACGCCATGACCATCATCGACATTCCGCTGCTCTACCAGAACCTGATCAAGGCAGCGATCCTGCTCGGCGCCATCATCGTCGACGGCATCATCAATCCACGTGACGAGCAGACCGCCCAGCAGGGCGACATCTAGACCTGAACTGCGGCGGACGGTTGGGGCCGGCCGCTGATAACAACGACCAAAGCAAAAGGATCCGACATGAAACTGATCAAGACACTCATGGCCGCCGCCACGGCGCTCGTTGTCACCGCCTTCGTGGCGCCAACCTTCGCCGCCGACGATCCGGGCCCGGCTGCGTACGCGCAGGCGCTCAAGGGCAAGCGCGTCATGCTGGTGCCTCTGGCAATGGGCTTCGACCTGGCGCAGGGCTGGGCGCACTATCTGAAGACCGAAGTCGAGGCCTGGGGCGGCGTGTTCGAGACGCGCGACCCGAACTGGGTCGTCGATGCCGGCGCGCAGGCGATCACGGACGCCATCTCCTCGGACACCAGGCCGGATGTGCTGATCATCCACGCGCCGGACCTCAACTCCTATTCCAAGCTGATGAAGAAGGCGCAGGCCGCCGGCACCTATGTCATCCTGGTCGACAATCCCGCCAACTTCCCGGCCGACGCCTTTATCGGCAGTGACTGGGACCGGCTTGGCCAGCTCGAGGCCGAAGCGGCGATCAAGGGCTGCGGCCCGAACTCGTCGAAGAAGATCGGCCTGGTGCAGGGTGACCAGGCGAACTCCTCCAGCCTCTATCAGTATGCCGGCATCATGAAGGTGCTGGACAAGAATCCCGACTTCAAGGTGGTGGCCAAGCCCGATTCCAACTGGGATGCGACGACCTCGCGCAACGTGACGACGACGATGCTGCAGCAGAACCCGGATATCTGCTCGATCATCGATTTCTGGGATGGCGACGCCACCGGCGCGTCCGCCGCGATCCGCGATGCCAAACTCGACGGCAAGGTGTTCCTGGTCACCACTGGCGGCGGCGAGAAGGCGGCCGATTGCGACAAGCTGGTCGACGGCACCTATGGCGCTGTGGTGATGACCGATCTTGCTCGCCAGTCGGGCGACATGAACGCCATCATCAAGTTCCTGCTGCAGAGCGGCCAGCCGGCCGGCACCTCGCACACCTACATCTACACGCTGGAGAAGGCGACGACCAAGGCCGACCTCAAGCCCGACAGCTGCTGGGACCTGAAGGCGCTGCAGGCACAAGCGGCGGCGGCAAAGTAAGCCGCACCTTTTCGACTGAAGTACAAGCGAGGTGACCGGAAGGATCCGGTCACCTCGTCCCCTCATGGAATAGCAGCAGCCGATGTCCTTTCGCGAACGCCTCCAGTCCTGGCGCTACAATCTCGTGCCCGACCATGTCGTCGGCGAGATACTGACCAAACGCTGGACCGACAACGCCATTCCGTTCCTGGCGCTGGTGGCGACATTGGCGACCTTCGGCTCGGTCATTCCCGGCTTCTTCAAGCTGACCGCTTTGCAGGAATCGACCCGCCAGCTCGGCGAGTTCTCGATGGTCGTCACCGGCATGACGGTGGTGATGCTGGGTGGCGGCATCGATCTGTCGGTCGGCTCGATCTTCGCGCTGTCGTGCTTTTCCGCCGTCTATGTCTTCTTCATCCTCGAACAGTCGATCTGGCTGGCGCTGGCCGCATCGCTCGCCACCGGCCTCATCTTCGGCGCCATCAACGGCTACCTTGTCGGCTATCTCAGGCTGCGCGCCTTTCTCACCACGCTGGTGACCTTCATCTTCGGCCGGGCGCTGTTCGACATCCTGGTCACCACCTATGCCGCCGATGTGCAGCTCTCGACCGCGACATCGGATGTGCTCGACTTCATCGGCGACAGCACCTTCTGGGGGCTGTCCGTCTCGGTGTGGCTGGCGATCATCCTGGCCATCGTCACCCATATCGCGCTGACGCGTTCGCGGCCGGGCTGGCACGTGCTGGCGGTCGGCGGCTCCAGGCGCTCGGCGCACAATGCCGGCATCCGCGTGCGCCGCACCGTGTTCATGACCTATGTCTTTTCCGGCTTCTGCGCCTCGATCGGCGGCTTCCTCATTGCTTGCCGGCTGAGCGGGGCAGGGCCGGGAACCGGCCTCAACCTCGAGATCATGGCGCTGACGGCGGCGGTGGTCGGCGGCGTCAGCCTCGGCGGCGGGCGCGGCTCGGTGATCAAGGGGCTGATGGGCGCAATCATCGTGCTGACCATGACCAACGGTCTGATCCGCTTGGGCTACGGCACCGGCACCAACCAGATGGTGCTCGGCATCATGTTGGCGGTGGCGGTGACTATCGACATCCGCTGGCTGAAGAACCGGCACAAGGTGCTGAATGAGGTCTATGTCGCGCCGGTCTATCTCAAGATGGGCGAGACACAGTCGGCCGCACCCGGCTCGGGCACGCCATACGAACTCGACAACAGGCTGTCGGCCGCAGAGCATATCGGGCTTGGCGAGCTGGAGGGGCCGGAAGACGTCATCCTCGACCGCGACGACAATCTCTATTGCGGCACGCGCCATGGCGAGATCGTCCGCTTCTTCGCGCCGGACTATGTCAGGTCGGAGGTGTTTGCCCACATCGGCGGTTTCCCGCTGGGGCTGGCCTTCGACAAATCAGGCAATCTGATCAGCTGCGTCGGCGCGATGGGTCTCTATTCGGTCTCGCCGGATCGGGAGGTCAAACGCCTCTCGGCGGAGACGTCGCGCTCGTGGACCTCGATCGTCGACGATGCACGGCTGCGTGACCCCAACGACTGCGATATCGCACCGGACGGCCGCATCTATTTCACAGATTCAACTAAGCGATATGACGCCCACGATTGGGCGCTGGATTCGATCGAGAACCGTGCCACCGGCCGGCTGCTGGTCTACGACCCGAAGGACGGTTCGACGAAGACGCTGCTCGACGGCTATCGCTACACCAACGGTGTGTGCATGGCGCATGACGGCAAGTCGCTGTTCTTCGCCGAAAGCTGGGCCTGCCGCGTGCACCGCTACTGGCTGGAGGGGCCGAAGGCCGGCACCGCCGAATGCGTCATCCGCGACATGCCGGGCTATCCCGACAACATCAACCGCGCTTCCGACGGCAATTACTGGATGGCGTGGCTTGGCATGCGCACGCCGAGCTTCGACCTGTCGCTGCGCCATCCCGACATGCGCAAGCGCATGACGCGCCGGCTACCGCAGGACGAATGGCTGTTTCCCAACATCAACACCGGCGGCGTGGTGAAATTCAATGACAGGGGCGGCATCGTCGAGGCGATGGGCGACCTCACCGGCGGCGCGCACCCGATGGTCACCTCAATGCGCGAGCACAAGGGGTATCTGTTCGTCGGCGGCATCCTCAACAACCGTATCGGCCGCTACAAGATTGCAGGCGCCGACCCGAACTGGACCAGCCCCGCTTCCTATTGGGGAGCAAAGCCATGATCCTCGACCCGGTGCTCGACCTGTTCCGCGGTAAGGCGGTGACCATCCCGCCGCTCGACGGCGCTTTTCGCCCCAATACGCGGCTGGATGATGCGCCGGCTTTTGCCGAGCTGACGGAACCGGATAATCTGCTGGTTACCGGTGACAGGCTGCTGGTCTCCAGCGGCAACGCCATCCATTCGATTGCTGCTGGAGCGCAACCTGTCGTGGTCGAGACCTTTCCGTCTGCCGTCACCGCGCTGGCGCTGTCGCCATTGGGCGAACTGACGGTCGGGCTGGAAAGCGGCAAGTTGCTGATGTCAGGCGTGGAGGTTTCGCTGCCGGCCGGGATCAGCTGCATCACCGCACTAGCCTATGCGGATGACGGCACGCTGTGGCTGGCCAACGGCTCGGCCGAGCATGTGCCATCGCAATGGGCCGCCGATCTGATGAAGAAGGGCGCGTCCGGTTCGCTCTGGAAGCGAGACGCGGCAGGCGGTGATTTTCGCAAGCTCGCCGGCGACATTGCCTTTCCCTACGGGCTGCATCCTGTCGGCAAGGATGTGCTTGTCAGTGAAAGCTGGCGCCATCAGTTGGTGCGTTTCGGCGGCGCGACGGGCAGCCGTTCGACGGTTCTGACGCATCTGCCAGGCTATCCCGCGAGGCTGTCGCCGTCCGCCGATGGTGGGGCCTGGCTGACCTTGTTTGCGCCGCGCAACCGGCTGATCGAATTCGTGCTGCAGGAAACGCATTACCGGCAGGACATGCTGAGCCAAGTGCCGCCGGCCTACTGGATCGCGCCGGCACTGGCGTCCAGCCGCAGCTTCCTCGAGCCGCTGCAATGCGGCGGCATCCGCACCATGGGCATCCACAAGCCGTGGTCGCCGAGCCGCTCCTATGGGCTGGTGGTCAGGCTCGACCAGAAGATGCAGCCGCTGTTCAGCCTGCACAGCCGCGCCAACGGCACGCGTCATGGCATCTGCAGCGTTGCGGAAAAGGACGGCCGGCTGTTTGTCGCCTCCAGAGGCGGTGACTGCGTGCTGGCGATCGACCTCGCTTCTGGAGGTTTCTGATGGAACCGATCGTTCGGCTGGAAAACGTCACCAAGAATTATCGCGGCGTGCCCGCGGTGAAGAACGTCAGCTTCGAACTGCGCAAGGGCGAGATCCATGCGCTGCTCGGCGAGAACGGCGCGGGAAAATCGACGCTGACCAAGATCATCGCCGGTGTGGTCGATGCCACTTCGGGCAAGATGTTCCACAAGGGCCAGGAAATCGCCTACGCCTCGCCGCACGCAGCGCTTGAAGCCGGCATCGCGATGGTGTTCCAGGAGACCAGCCTGGTGCCGTCGATGACGGTGGCGCAGAACCTTTATCTCGGCACCGAAAAGTTCCTCAACCGGCTGCGCGGCACCTACATTTCAGCGCAGCAGTTCCTGCAGTCGCTGAACTTCCCGGTCGACCCCAACGCCATGGTGGCAACGCTGGGTGCGGCCAAGCGGCAGATGGTCGAGATCGCGCGCGCCGTCCACCACAATGCCGAGATCATCATCTTCGACGAGCCGACGGCGACGCTGACGCCGGAGGAGAAGCGGCACTTCTTCGCGCTGATCCGCCGGCTGAAGGCGGGCGGCGTCTCGATCGTCTTCATCAGCCATGCGCTGGAAGAGGCGCTCGATATCGCCGACCGCATCACCATCCTGCGCGACGGCGAGCTGGTCATTACCGACGACACATCCGCCTTCGACCGCGACAGGATCGTTTCCGCCATGGTCGGGCGCACGCTATCGGGACAGATCTACCGCCAGCGCGACGAAGCGAAGCTGCGCAAGGCGGGCAAGAAAGTGCTGTCGGTGCAGGACATTTCGATGAGCAATGTCGTGCGCAACACCTCTTTTTCGATCTTCGAGGGCCAGATCACCGGCGTGTTCGGGCTGATCGGCTCCGGCCGCACCGAGACATTCAAGATCGTCTCAGGCATCTACAAGCGGGATTTCCTGCGCGGCGGCGCGATTGAACTCGATGACAGATCGGTGCGCTATCTCGTGCCGAGCGAAGCGGTGGCCGACGGCATCGTCTATGTCACCGAGGACCGCAAGAGCGAAGGCATCTTCGAGACGATGGGCATTGCCGAAAACCTGTTCGGCGGACTGCTGGCGGCGGGCCGCGAAAAGGCCTGGGTGATCAACACGCAGGAGATGCGCGCGCTCTCGGCCGAATGGACGAAGACGCTGAACATCAAGGCAATCAACGACAATGCGCGCGTCGTCGAGCTGTCAGGCGGCAACCAGCAGAAGGTGGTGATCGGCAAGGGGCTGGTGCAGAAGCCGCGCATCGTCATCTTCGACGAGCCGACACGTGGCGTCGATGTCGGCGCGATCGCCGAGATCCACCAGATCATCAACCGGCTGGCCGATGAGGGGCTGGCCGTCGTCGTCATCTCGTCCTACCTGCCGGAGATCATGAACCTGTCCGACCGCATCCTGGTCTGCCGCCAGGGCCGCATCGTCGAGGAGTTTTCGCCGGCGGAGGCCACGGAGGAGAAGATCATGTACGCGGCCGTGCATTAGATTCAGGTGAGGCCGGCCTGCAAATGGCGGTTTCCTGCGCTTCGGTGCTCACGTACGAAAAGTACGCTCCGCTCCGGTTCTCGGAACTCACCATTTTCGACTCGGCCTGACCTGAATCTAGACGCCGGCGCTGGAAAAGTGAATCGGACGAGTGGATTGGCCGCAATTGCTCAAGACCTGATTCAATTCACGCAACGATCCAACGAAGGAAAAACCCCATGGCCACCACAAAACTCCTCAGCGATGCCGAGGTCGAAAAGATTCCCGCCGTGAAAGCCGTGTTCGACGACATCCGCGCGACGCGCAAATCTGATTTCGTCAACAATTTCTGGCGCGGGCTGGCCAATGATCCTCCGGCGCTGAAGCGGATCTGGGAACAGTTGAAGGTGGTGATGGTCGCCGACAGCGCCATCGATCCGCTGACCAAGGAGATGATTTACATCGCGGTGTCGACCGCCAATGGCTGCTCCTACTGCGTCCACTCGCACACGGCTGCAGCCCGCGCCAAGGGCATGACCGATGCGCAGCATGGCGAACTGGTGTCGATCATCGGGCTCGCCGGCCAGACCAACCATCTGGTGACGGCGATGCAGATTCCAGTCGATCCGCAGTTCGAGGTGAAGTGAGGCGTCACACCGGCCGGTAAACCTTCTCCGCCGTGTTCCAGAAGATATCCGCCTCCGCTGCCGCACCATGCTTGGCCACCGCGTCGCGGTGCGCCTTGATCAGCTCAGCGTGGCTGGTCCACAGCTTCTCGATCGGGAAGTTCGAGCCGAACATCAGATGGTCGGCGCCCAGGATATCGATCGCGTTGTCTACGACATAGGCGATCAGCAGGGGATCGTTGCGGTGGACGAAAGTGCCGAGGCCCGACAGCTTGGCGTAAAGATTGGGCGCCGCCGACAGCGTTTGCAGGCCTGCCTTCCAGGCCTCGGTGGTTTCCGGTTCCATGCCGGTCAGCATGCCTGCATGGGTGAGGATGAAATTCGTTTCGGGGTTCTCGCCGACCAGCGTCAGGCCGTCCTTCATCTGGGCGGGGAAGAGCTGCAGGTCGAAGGACAGGCCATAATCCTTGAGCCGCGCCACATTGGCGCGCACTTTCGGGTCGATCACCTGATCGGCGGAGGCGGCGAAGCGGAAGGCCGGGGTCTCGTGCCAGTGCAACTGCATGCGCAGGCCGCGCAGCAGCTTGTATTTCATCAAGCGATCGATCTGAGGCCTGATATCGTCGACGGTCATGTCGGTGTAGCCGACGATGGCATGCGGCCAGCCGGTTTCGTCGGACGTCTTCTGCAGGAAAGCGACTTCCTTCTCGAAATCCTCCTTGGCCCAGTTGGTCTGGACGTAGACGGCCTTCTCGACGCCTGAATCCCTCTGGTCTTCGAGAAATTCCTCGATCGGATAGTCGCGCCGGATCGGTTCGTAGGGGCCGAAGATGCGCGGCACCATCGGTCCGACCAGCCATGGCTGGTCCTGTTGGCGCCAGATGTGAAAATGTGCGTCGATGGTTTTCTGCATCATGAAACCCTCTTCCAGATTGTCGCCGCCGCCGGAGCAGGGCGGGCGAGCGACAGGATGAAATCGGTGAGACCGGCAAGCGACGAGCCGTCGACGAGATCGTCGAGGTCAGGCAGGATGGCGCGAAGTGCCGCCGTTGCCGGCCGGAAGCGCGGGTCGCCGGCCAAAGGTGTGGCCAGCGACAGCCGGAAGGCGCGGGCGCTCAGCCGCCGCATGGCTGTCTCCAACTCGGCATGGTCGCCCCGCTCCAGCGCGTCGGACAGGATGACGATTGCGGCACCGCGTGCAAACGACGAGAAGCGCGGCACCGAGAGGAAAGCGAGCAGCGTCGGGCCCATGCGGGTGCCGCCGTCCCAATCGTCGACCTGGGCTGCGGCGCGGGCCAATGCCTGGTCGCGGTCGCGGATGCGCAATGCCGCGGTGATGCGGGTCAGCCGCGTGCCGAAGGTGAAGATTTCGGCGCGGTCCGCGCCTTGCACGGCGGCATGCGCCAGCTTCAGATAGTCCGCGGTGTGCAGCTTCATCGAGCCGGAAACGTCGATCAGGAGCAGCAGCTTGCGCGGCACGGTCTGGCGGCGGCGCAGCAGCGGCGAGGGTACGTCGCCATCGGCGCTGACGATTTCCCGCAGCGACCGGCGCAGATCGAGCTTGCCGCGCGAATGCGTGCGCACGGTGCGGAACGAGCGGCGGACGGGCAAGGCTGAAGCGAGCCTGCGGCGGAAAGCGGCAAGGTTGTCGTCGTCGCGCTTGAAATCGCGGGTACTCAGTTGTTCGGCTCCGGAAGAGAGTTCGCCACCTTCCTGATGGCTGATGACCTCGATCTCTTCCTGGCTCGCACCGCCATCATCCTTGATGCGGGTTTCCTCGTCGGCGTCGCCTTCGACTATGGCAGATGTGTTGCCATAGAAATGGCTCTGGAAATGCGCTTCGAATTCGTCGCGGCGGTCGGGCGGCGGCGCCAGGGTGGCGAGGGCCGCCTCGCGGATGTCGGCCATCGAGCGTGGACCGAGCAACGTCACCGCCTGCATGAAACAGGAGACTTGCTCGGGGGCTATGGCAAAGCCGTAGCGGCGCAAGAGCCTGGCAAAACCCAGGAATGGGGAGGCGGCGCGGGGGAGGCTTGTTTCCCGCATCATTCTGTGTCGCCCCCCTCTGTCCTGCCGGACATCTCCCCCTCAAGGGGGGAGATTGGCAGCTTCGGCGCTTCGCTCTGTTCGGCGACGTCAGCGATTAGCGAAAGCGGGGATGACATCCGATCTCCCCCCTTGAGGGGGAGATGTCCGGCAGGGCAGAGGGGGGCGCTGTCCCGCCAGCCTTGCGAAATGACCTCCCGCGTCACGCCAGTGCCTCCTCGACGATCCGGCCAAGCTCCGGTGCGATGTAGGAAAGGTCTTCCTCGTCCTTGATCAGCACGCCGATGGCGCGGCGGAAGGCTTCCGGCCACGGGCTGCCGCCCTTCTCCAGGATGGTCGCGGCATTGGCCCATTCGACGGCCTCGGCAATACCCGGCGGCTTGGCCAGCGGCCGGGCGCGGATGGTCTGCACGGCCGCCGCCACCGCGCGCGCCGTTACCTCGGCCACATTGCCGGCGCGCAGCATGATGATGGCGGCCTCGCGCTCGGCGTCGGGATAGCCGATCCAGTGGTAGACACAGCGGCGGCGCAGCGCCTCGGCAAGCTCGCGGGTGCGGTTCGAGGTCAGGATGACGATCGGCTGTGCCGTGGCGCGGATTGTGCCGCGTTCGGGAATGCTGATCTGGAAATCGGAGAGGAATTCCAGAAGCAGCGCCTCGAATTCATGGTCCGAGCGGTCGATCTCGTCGACCAGCAGCACCCGCTGCTCCGGCGCCTTCAGCACCTGCAGCAGCGGCCGGGCGATCAGGAAACGGTCTTCGTAGATGTCGATCTCATGCTCGCCGGCGTGGCGAATGGCGAGCAGCTGGCGTTGATAATTCCATTCGTAGAGCGCATGCGCAGCGTCGATGCCTTCATAGCATTGCAGCCGCACCAGATCGCGGCCGAGCAGCGCGGCGATCGCCTTGGCCGCTTCCGTCTTGCCGACGCCTGGTGCGCCTTCGAGCAGCAGCGGCTTCCCCAGCCGGATCGCCAGGAAGATCGCGGTCGCAAGACTGTCGTCGGCCAGATAGCGCGAGGCGGCAAGATGCTGCGCCACCGCCTCCGGTGAGATTGCGACAGTCTCGGCGCTTGTCCCGTTCATTCCACCCTCAGTTCGCCGCTTGCGCCTTCAGCGCGCGCAGGATGCGCTCCGGCGTGATCGGCAGCGTGTCGATGCGCACGCCGACAGCGTCGAAGACGGCATTGGCGACCGCCGGGATCTGCGGGTTGGCGCACATTTCGCCCGGCCCCTTGGCGCCGTATGGCCCGTCTGCCGATGGACGCTCCAGCACGATGATCTCGGTCTCGGCGAGGTCGCCGGGGCCGGGCATCAGATACTGGTTGAAGTCCGTGCCGCCATGGTCGCGGTTGGGATAATAGGGCTCGGTCGTCTCGTAGAGCGCATGGCTGATGCCCATCCACGAACCGCCGACCAGTTGCTGTTCGACCATTTTCGGGTTCAGCGCGCGGCCGATCTCGAAGACGTTCTTCACAGTCAGCACGGTGACCGCGCCGGTCTCGTCGTCGACCTCGACCTCGGCCACGGTGCAGGCATGCGCGTAGCAGGTCGACGGCTTCATCGCGCCGGTTTCTTTCTCCGGATAGGAGCGCGGAATCAGGAACATGCCGCGGCCCGAGATCGAGCGGCCGCGCTTGAAATGCGCCGACAGCGCGACATCGAAGATCGAGATCGATTTTTGCGGGGCGCCCTTGACCAGGATGTTGCCCTGGCCGTCTGTCTCGAGGTCGGAGGCGTTCACCTCCAGTTCCTCGGCGGCCACTTCCAGCATCACCTGCCGCGCTTCCCTTGCCGCCTGGATGACGGCGTTGCCGGCGCGGTGCGTGCCGCGCGAGGCGAAGGTGCCCATGCAGTGCGGGCCGGTGTCGGTGTCGGCGGTGTCGACGACGACGCGGTCTGTCGGCACGCCGATGGTCTCGGCGCAGATCTGCGCCATGATCTGCTTCATGCCCTGCCCGAGATCGACCGATGACAGCGTCACCATGAAATTGCCTGTCGGCGTCGAGTGCACCAGTGCCTGCGTCGGGTCGCCGCCGAGGTTCATACCGGTGGGATAGTTAATCGCGGCAACGCCGCGTCCGCGCCTGATCGCCATCTCAAGCTCCCTTCACGTAGGAGGACATCGCCAGGTACTTTTCCGCCACCGGCCAGTTGGCGGCGCGCGAGGCTTCCTGCATGCATTCGATCAGCGCGGCGCCCTCTGTCGGCTGGCGGTGCGCCTTCATGTCGCCATCGCGATAGGCGTTGATGAAGCGGAATTCGAGCGGGTCCATGCCGATCAGGCGCGCCAGCTTGTCCATCTGCACCTCCAGCGCGAAATCGCCGATGGTGACGCCGAAGCCGCGCATGGCCGACGACGGCGTGCGGTTGGTGTAGACGCAGTAGGTGTCGATCCAGACGTTCGGAATAGTGTAGGGGCCGGGATAATGCCCCGCGCCCTTCTGCGCGCCATAGGGCGAGTGGCGCGAATAGGCGCCGGCATCGGTGTATCCGGTGACCTTGCGCGCGACGATGCGGCCATCTTTCATGACGCCGTCCTTGATGACGACCTTTTCAGCGGCGCGCGGCGACGAGATCTGCATCTCCTCCTCGCGGCTGTAGATAAAACAGACTGGTCGTCCTGTTAGTTTTGCGCCGAGGATGGCGATCGGCTCGACGATGACGTCGACCTTGCCGCCAAAACCGCCACCGACTGTGCCGCCGACGAAATGCAATTTGCTGCCCGGCATCTGCAGGATGATCGAGGTGTTGTCGAGCGTGAAGAACATCGCCTGCGTGTTGGTATAGCAGGTGAAGCGGTCATTGCCCTCGGGCGCCACCACGCAGCCGGTGGTCTCGGTCGGCGCGTGCTCGATCGGCGAAGACTGGTAGCTCTGCTCCAGTATGTGGTCGGCGCCGGCGAAGCCCGCCTCGACATCGCCGAAGCGCACCTTGCGGCACTCGCCGCTATCATAGAGGTAATAATTCTGGCCGTGATATTCGTTGACCAGCGGCGCGTCGGGTTTCAGCGCCTCTTCCATGTCGAAGACGGCCGGCAGCACCTCATAGTCGACCTTGACCTTGGCTGCGGCCTCTTGTGCCGCGCGCTCGGTTTCGGCCAGCACCGCCACCACGGCCTCGCCCTTCCAGCGCACCTTGCCGTCGGCAAGCACCGTCTCGTCCTCCGGCCCGATCTGGATCAGGATCAGGATGGTGTAGACATTGTGCGGCACATCCTTGGCGGTCAGAATTTTCACCACGCCTGGATGTTTCTCCGCCTCGGAGGTGTCGATCGAGCGGATGCGGGCATGGTGATGCGGGCTGCGCACCATCTTCAGGTGCAGCATGCCGGGAAAGTTGCGGTCGGCGAAAAAGGCGGTCTTGCCGGTGACATGGCCGGGTGAATCCGAGCGCGGCCGCGGCTGGCCGATCTCGTGCAGATCATCCTTGCGGACATCGGCGAAGTAGTTCTTGCGCAGTTCCATTGTTTTGGACCCCTCAGGCCGCGTTCTGCGAATTGGCGCGGGCGGCGGTCAGCACCGCCTGGATGATCGGCTCGTAACCGGTGCAGCGGCAGATGTTGCCCGACAGCGCCTCGACCACCTCGTCGCGGCTGGGATTGGGCGTGTGGTCGAGCAGCGCCTTGGCCGCCATGATCATGCCCGGCGTGCAGAAGCCGCATTGCGTGGCGAACGTGTCGAGGAAGGCCCGCTGCAACGGGTGCAGCACGCCGCCTTCCGCAAGACCGGATGTCGTGGTGATGGTTGCACCATTGCAGGTCTCGGCCAGCGTCAGGCAGGAGAGCCGGAGTTCGCCGTCGATGATGACCGAACAGGCGCCGCAGGTGCCCTGATGGCAGCCGCCCTTCGGCGAGGTGTCGCCGATCTTGTCGCGCAAGGCGTGCAGCAGCGTCGTGCCGCTGTCGATGAATTCGGCCTTTTCAGAACCGTTGAGCGTGAACTGAACCGGGATCTTTGCCATGTTTTCCTCCTTGCGCGCCTGCCCGAACCAGCGGACAGACGCGCGCCCCCGAACAAATATTATGCGAGCAGCAACCGGCCGAGATGAACCGGCAGGACTTCGGCGCGATACCAGGCGCTGGCGATCGGGTCGGTGATGGGCGAGGTGCCATCACCGGCCGCGGCCAAGGCCGGCGCGATGCCGTCAGCGGTCAGCGTTCGGCCGATCAGCGCTTTTTCCGCCGCCCTGGCGCGCATGGGCCGATCCGCCATGCAGCCGAGCGCGATCCGCGCCGAGGTCACGGAGCCATCCGACGACAGTTCCAGAGCACCGGCTATGCTGAGCACGGAGACGCCCTTGGGCTTGACCCTCGACACTTTCAGGAAGCGGAAACTGTCGGCCTTCGGAAGCGTGAAGCTCACGGAAGTGACGACGACGCGGCTGCCGCCCCGATTGGCCAGAAAAGTCTCGATCGGCGTTTCACCGTCATCGGTGCTGACCGTCGCATCGAGCGCCAGCAGGGCAACAGCGAAATCGCCATACGGGCTCGGGGCAAAAAGATTGCCGCCGACGGTCGCCATGTTGCGGATGGCCGGGCCTCCGACGGCACGGGCGGCCTTGGCGAGCGTGCCAAGCTCCGGATGGTCGGCGATCGCCGCCATCGTCACCGAAGCGCCGATGCGGACTTTATCGCCGGCAACGGCGATGGTGGACAAAGACGGCTCGGTCGACCTGACAAGGCCGGAAACCGAAACGTCGCCTTCATTGGCCGCGCGGACGACCAGCGTGCCCCCGCCGAGATAGCGTGTGCCCTGGGCTTTCAGTGCCGCGCTAGCGTCCTTCACCGTTGCAAAAGTCTGCAGTGCCAGCGCCATGGTTGGCTCCTGTCAGCTCTGGCCGGCGAAATGGCTTTTCAGGGCGTTGAAGCCGCCCTGAAAGACATTGGCGCCCATGCCCTCGGCCAGCTTGTCTGCCTCCTCGGGCGCGGCGTCGAAGCTGGCAGTCCATTCGGCGTAGGTGCGGTCGCCATCGGTCACGCGCCGCAGCTGCAGGGTCGCCTTGTGGTTGGTCAGCGGCTGCGGCGTCTCGAGGATGGAGTAGCTGACCAGGAAATTCTGATCGGAGAAGTCGAGCAGCTTTTCGCGCAGGCGGGCGCCGCTGGCGAGCTGGAAATTGCGCACGCAGCCGATCGTGGTGGCATCCTTGCCGTCTTCAATGTGGCTTTCCACCATGCGCGGATGCCAGTCCGGCAGCCCGTTGAAGTCGCGTATGCGCGCCCAGACCTTTTCGACCGGCGCGTCGATGACGCTGGAGATGGTGACTTTGGCCATTCAAAATGTTCCCTTGCAAAAGCGATCCGGTGCAAGGGTAGGGCGGCCATTTCAGCGACGCTTATCAATGCGTCTTGAGCGCCTATCAAGGAGTCTGAAAAAGGGCGGGGAGTCTGAAAAAGGGCGGCTGGTTCAGGCGATCGCCCGCGCGGCCTCGCGGTAGAGCGTCGGCGGCACGCCGACATGGTCACGGAAGAAGCGCGAGAAATTGCCTTGCGTGGTGAAGCCGAGATTGCAGGCGACCGAGATCAGCGGTTCCTGCGACCATTGCAGCTGCCGCACCGCTTCCTCCATGCGCAGCGTGTTCCAGTAGACATTGGGCGTCAGATTGGTCTGTTCCTTGAACAAAGCGAAGAAATGCGGTCGCGACAGCCCGACGCTGCGCGCCACATCGTCGAAGCAGATGCGCTCGCAGACATTGGCCTTCATCAGCTGGATTGCCTTGCGGACACGAAAATCCTGCATGGTGTTGATGCGGACACGGCCCTCCTGCGGCGCCGAGGCGTCGGCGGCGTCGAGCACGCTATCGATGAAACGCTCGATCTCGTAGTTGGCGATATCGTCGACGCTCTCATTGTCGCTGAGGTGGTCGAGCAGATTGGCGGCGGCCTGATGCAGCCACGGTTCCAGCGTGATCGCGGCTTGTGAAAACAGCGGCGCCGACGAAGGCAGGTCGCGGCGGCGCCGCGCCCAGTCGGGATCGATGTAGAAGGCGAGAAACAGACCGGGCGTCCCGTTTTGCGACAGAACATGGCTGTGCGGCTGGAAGGAGTTGATGCCGGCGGCCGTTCCAGGCCCAAGCCGGACGGTCTCGCGGCCGATGGTCATTTCGCCGGCCGTACCTTCCAGCCAGATGATGAGATGGGCCTCGACATGGGCATGGGTGACGAAGTCGCTTGCGACATTCAGGATAGAAACATGTCCGAACCGGCCCCAGTAGAGCCTGATCGCTTCCGTCATGGGTATATCCTCCCGCAGGCGACTGGCCTCCCTTCGCCTGCAGTGGGGATTGTGCGGCCGAGTTCGGGGCCGCGTCAAGACGCGCGCGGGCGGCGAGGGCGAATGACGGCCAGTGAGGCCGGATTTTCAGACTGAGCGATAGGCACTGGAACGAATGGCGGTCGGGAGAATTGCCAACCTCAAACCGAAGCCGTCATGCCGCCATCGACATACAGCGTATGGCCGTTGACGAAGGACGAGGCATCTGACGCCAGAAACACGGCGGCGCCGATCAACTCGTCGACATTGCCCCAGCGCCCGGCCGGCGTGCGCTTTTCCAGCCAGGCGGAAAATTCGGGATTGTCGACCAGCGCCTGGTTCATCTCGGTGCGGAAATAGCCGGGCGCGATCGCATTGATCTGCAGGCCGTGTTTGGCCCAATCGGCGCACATGCCCCTTGTCAGGTTGCGGATCGCGCCCTTGGTGGCGGTGTAGGGCGCGATGTTCGGCCTTGCCAGTTCGCTCTGCACCGAACCGACGTTGATGATCTTGCCCTTGCCGCGCGGGATCATGTGGCGGGCGACCGCCTTGGCTGCATGGAAGGCGCCCGACACATTGGTCTTGAACAGGCGCTCCCATTGCTCCTCGGGAAAGTCCTCGAGCGGGGCGCGGAATTGTATGCCGGCATTGTTGATGAGGACGTCGATGGCGCCGATCTCGGCCTCGATGCGGGCAATGTCCTCGTTGACCGCCTGAAAATCGGTGACGTCGAATACCGAGGCGTGCGCCTTGAAGCCGGCGTTGCGCAGCTTTTCGACGGCGCTGTCGATCCTGGCGGCGTCGCGGCCGTTCAGCACCACGCTTGCCCCATGTTCGGCCAGGCCCCGAGCCAGCGCGAAGCCGATGCCCTGGCCGGAGCCGGTCACCAGCGCCAGCCGGCCCTCGAGGCTGAACAGGGAGTTGGCCATCAAACCGTCTTTTGTTTGACCATGATCTCCGGACAAACGGTTCCGTTTGTCCGAGAAAACCGGTTTCCACTTTTCGGGATCATGGTTCTAGTCGCTGCGGCGGAAATTGCGGATGCGGTCGAACAGCACCGCCAGCAGGATGGCGCCGCCGATGAAGACGCCTTGCCAGAAGGCATTGATGCCGAGCAGGCCGAGACTGTTGCGGATCACCTCGATCAGGGCCGCGCCGACGATGGCGCCGAAGGCGGTGCCGACGCCGCCGGCCAGATTGGCGCCGCCGATGACGGTGGCGGCGATTACCTGTAGCTCCATGCCGGTGCCGAGATTGGTGGTGACGGCACCCAGCCAGCCGGTCTGGATGATGCCCGCAATGCCCGCCGACAGCGCCGAGATCATGTAGACGGCAACCTTGATCTGGCGCACCGGAACGCCGGTCAGCGTTGCCGCGTGCTCATTGCCGCCGATGGCGAAGATATGGCGGCCGAACTTGGTCCAGCGCAGGATGAAGCCGGTGATCAGCGCCAGAAGGATCATGTAAAGCACCGGGTTGGCGATGCCGAACACCCAGGCGCCGCCGCCCAATGACAGAAGCTTGGCATGGTCCGGCCCGAACTGGAAGACCACCGTGTTGTTGGAGGCGACCATGGCGAGGCTTCGGGCGATCGACAGCATGCCGAGCGTCACCACGAAGGGTGGAAAGCCGAGATAGGCGATCAGCACGCCGTTGAAGGCGCCAATGGCGAGCGCGGTGGCAATCGAGGCCAGGATGCCGACCTCGATCGAGTAGCCGGCATGCATGGTGACGGCCAGCACCATCGACGACAGGCACAGCACCGAGCCGACCGACAGGTCGATGCCGCCGGTGATGATGACGAAGGTCATGCCGAGCGCGATGATGGCGACGAAGGTGATGTTGCGGGTGATGTTGTAGAGGTTCTTCGAGGTGGCGAAAGCGTCGGTGGCAAACGACAGGAACACGCAGGCAAGGATGACCGCGATCACCACCCAGAAAGTCTGGCTGGCAAACAGTCTCGCGGCCAAGGATTGCTGCTTATGCTCGATCGGCTGGTCAATTGTCCGTGCCATCGTCGACCTTCATCTGCTGTGCGTGGTGGAATTCGCTTGAAATCAAACCTGTTCGATAGCGCCGGTGATCAGCCCCGTGACTTCCTCGGGCGAGCTCGACGCAATCGTCTTGTCGGCGACCTTGCGCCCGCGCCGCATGACGATGACGCGGTCGGCGACGGTGAACACGTCGGGCATGCGGTGGCTGATCAGAACGACGGCGATGCCCTGATCGCGCAAATGGCGGATAAGGTTCAGCACTTCGGCGACCTGGCGCACCGAGATCGCCGCCGTCGGTTCGTCCATCAGCACGATCTTGGCCTGCGACAGCATGGTGCGGGCAATCGCCACCGCCTGGCGCTGGCCGCCCGACATCTGCTTGACGAGGTCGCGCGGACGGGTCTCGGACTTCAATTCGGCGAAGAGCTGGCCGGCACGCTTGTACATCGAGGCATAGTCGAGGATCCGGAACGGCCCGACGCCGCGCCGCAACTCACGGCCGAGATAGACATTGGCGGCGGCAGTCAGATTGTTGCAGAGCGCAAGGTCCTGGTGGACGATCTCGATGCCGTGCTGGCGGGCTTCCGCCGGCTTGTGCAGGATCAATTCCTTGCCGTCCATATGCATGGTGCCATGGCTCGGGCGGAAATTGCCAGCGATCATCTTGACCAGCGTCGACTTGCCGGCGCCGTTGTCGCCCATCAGGCCGACCACCTGTCCGGGCTCGATCGACAGCGAAACGTCGTTGACGGCCTGGATGGCGCCGAAATGCCTTGAGATGTTGGTGAGTTCGAGAACCGCCACCAGCCTTTGCCTCCCCGTGTTTTGCGACCTGCAGCTGTTACCGGCGTGGATGCCGACGCTGCTTTGGCCTCGCTCTCCCCGGCTCCTCCCGAAGACGGCGTTAGCGTTCTTTTACGCAAAAGCCGGCGCACGTCAATCAATTGTCGGACGAATTGGGCCAGGACTATTTTAAAAATCCGTTTTGTAGGACAAATAGCATTGACGTTGGCGCCAAGCCGATATTAGCTAAGCGTCGGAGGAGATTATACCGATCCCCGCTGGCGGTTCGCCGGCCGGAATTGGCGGAGGTTTGACGGTCCAGGATCCGGCGGCACCTGTGTGTGAGCTGATCTGAAGCCGAATCTGGAAATGCTTATCGATCTGTCCTGGCGACACGAGCGCTCGCGAAACGACCCTCGGTCATCACGCATCCGGTCGATCTGTATGGCGGGCACGCCGTGTCCGTTTGTTTCAAGGGAGGACTGACATGAGGAAAACACTTTTGCTCGCCGCCGTCGCCGCCATGGCGTTGGGTGCCGGGCCGGCTTTGGCCAAGAAACAGCTCGTCATTGTCGTGAAAGGTCTCGACAATCCGTTCTTCGAGGCCATCCACCAGGGCTGCGAGAAATGGAACAAGGAAAACGCCAGCTCGGAATATGAATGCTTCTACACCGGTCCGGCGTCGACTTCGGACGAGGCCGGCGAGGCGCAGATCGTCCAGGACATGCTGAGCAAGGCCGACACGGTGGCGATGGCGATCTCGCCGTCCAACGCGCCGCTGATCGCGCAGACGATCAAGAGTGCCAATCCGTCGATCCCGATCATGACGGTCGACGCCGATCTCAGCAAGGAAGACGCAGGCCTTCGCAAGACCTATCTCGGTACCGACAATTACCTGATGGGCAAGAAGATCGGCGAGTACATCAAGAAGGGCAAGCCGAATGGTGGCACGATCTGCACCATCGAAGGCAACCCGGCAGCCGACAACATCCTGCGCCGTGCGCAAGGCATGCGTGACGCACTGTCGGGCAAGGAGGGCCTCGCCGCACTTGCCGGTGAAGGTGGCTGGACCGAAGTCGCCGGCTGCCCGGTGTTTACCAATGACGATGGCGCCAAGGGCGTGCAGGCGATGACCGACATCCTCGCCGCCAACCCCAAGCTGGACGCCTTCGGCATCATGGGCGGCTGGCCGCTGTTCGGCGCGCCGCAGCCCTATCGCGATCTGTTCGGACCGCTCAAGGACCGGATCGCCAGCAACGACTTCGTCATCGGCGCCGCCGACACGATCGGCGACGAGATTGCGATCGCTCGTGATGGCCTTGTAACGGCTCTGGTCGGCCAGCGGCCGTTCGAAATGGGCTACAAGGCACCGTCGGTGATGATCGACCTGATCGAAGGCAAGGCAGTCGCCGATCCGGTGTTCACCGGCCTCGACGAGTGCACCAAGGATACGGTCGACACCTGCATCCAGAAGTAGGTTCTCGATTTCGGGGCGCCCGGCTGCGGGCGCCCCGTCATTCCTGGACGGAAGCGATAATTCCCGAGCGGACGCAATGATTGGGGCAACCGGCTCCGGCTTTGCTGCGCCCGTGATCTGGATTTTTCGGCAACGAGATCGGCGCCCGTGCGGTTCGGACCAGTCCGGACGACAGACGGTCGACGCATTGGAACGTGGATGCCGGACGAGAAGTCAAGCAAGCGAACCGACCGGGCCAAGGCACAAGCCGGCCACGGCCCGGCTGTCATGCGCAAGGCCGGTGCCGCGCATTTTGCGGGAGCGAGCGTCCATGTCTCGCTGGCCGGCGAGATCGGCCTGCGGATCGTGCGTGGCGACTATCCGCCCGGCACCATCCTGCCCAACGAGTCCAGATGGGCCGAGATCTTCAATGTCAGCCGTTCGGCGGTGCGCGAAGCCATCAAGATGCTGATGGCGAAAAGCCTGTTGGCCTCACGCCCCAAGATCGGCAGCTGGGTCGAGCCGAAGGAGCGCTGGAACCTGCTCGACCGCGACGTGCTGGCCTGGTACGCGACGGCGCCCGACCGCGAGGCGTTCCTGCGAACCGTGCAGGAGTTTCGTCATATCATCGAGCCGGAAGCATCGGCCTTTGCCGCCATACGGCGCAGTGACGAGCAAATGGCGGAAATCAGCCAGGCCTGCCGCGAGATGGGCGAGGCTTTGAGCCTGCAGGAGCGTATCCGCGCCGATACGCGCTTTCATCTGGCCATCCTGCGCGCCTCCGGCAACGACCTTCTGGTGCCGCTCGGCGTGCTGATCGAATCGGCGCTCGACCATCTCTTCGCATTCACGACACAGCAGGTCGCCGATCAGCGCCAGGCGCAGAAGCTGCATGAGGCAATCGAAAAGAACATCCGCCTGCAGCGCCCGGCCGCCGCGCGCAACGCCGTGCACAAGCTGCTTGCGGATACCGATGAAGGGATCGGGCGCTGGAGGCGGTGATCGGCGCCTGCGTTGGGCAATCGGTTAAATGGTCTGCTTCTTGCCATCCTTCATCGGCATCAGGTCGACGCCGTTCACCTTGCCGATATGCGTTGCCAGCATCGGTACGAATTGCTCGGCCGGGCCGGTTGCATGGGCACCGGCGAAGGCGTTCTTGGTGGCGTTGCCGAGCGGGTTGGCAATGCCGGCCGCACCCGCCATCGATTCCAGATAGGTCAGGTCCTTGAAGGCATTGGCGATGGTGAATTTGTGCGCGTCGCGGTCACCGTCCAGCGTCCAGCGCATGAAGGTCTGGTAGAAGCCGCAATCCATGCGGCCATTGCGGATGACGCTGTCGAAGCGCGGCGGCGAGATGCCGACCTTCTCAGCCAGTGCCAGTGCCTCGGAATAGATCGCGGCGTAGCCGAGCGAGATGAAATTGTTGAGCAGCTTCATGCGATGGCCATCGCCGGTGCCGCCGATATGGACGATGCGGCCGGCCCAGGTTTCGATTACCGGTTTCACCCTGGCAAAGAGGGCGTCCGGCGCGCCGACCATGGCGTCGAGCGTGCCTTCCCAGGCTTCCTTCGGCGTGCGGCTGAGCGGTGCGTCGACAAAGTCGATGCCGAGCGCCTTGAGTTCAGCGGCAAGCGCAATGGTCGAGACGGGGTCGGAGGTCGAGCAGTCGACGACGACGGAACCTTTCTTCAAACCCTCCTTGAGGCCGCCCGGGCCGCGAATGATGGCTTCGACCTCGCGCGAACCGGTGACGCAGATGAAGACGATTGTCGATGCCGCCGCCACATCGCGCGAGGTCGATGCTTCGGTGGCGCCGCGGCCAAGCAGGTCTTCCGCCGGCTTGCGGTTCTTGCGGCCGAGAAAGGTCAGGCTGTAGCCCTTGTCGACGATGTTCTTGGCGATCCCGTGGCCCATCAGGCCAAGCCCGATGAAGCCGATCTTTTCGCTCGCGGCAGTCGTGTTCATGTCTTCAAGTCCTGTTGCAATGATTGATGTCAGGCGCTGCCGTTTTGCAGGCGAGGGTGGTTGCGGATGGCGATATTGTCTGACAATACACATAAATTCCTGAGGATGTGGAGAGCAAAATGACGAAGCGGATCATGTTCACCGGCGGCAGCGGCAAGGCCGGACGCCATGTCGTCCAGTATCTGGTCGAGCAAGGCTGCCAGGTGCTCAACATCGACACCAGGCCGCTCGACAACCCCAAGGTGCGCACGCTGATCGCCGACATCACCGACAGCGGGCAGGTGTTCAACGCACTGTCGAGCTATATGGGCCTGCATGAATTCGACCCCTCGCTGCGTCCGCAGCCGGTCGATGCGGTGGTGCATTTCGCTGCCATCCCGCGCATCATGATCACCACCGACAACGAGGTGTTCCGCATCAATGCGCTCGGCACCTACAATGTCATCGAGGCGGCGGTTAAGCTCGGTATCCGAAAGGTAATCATCGCCTCCAGCGAGACCACCTATGGACTGGTCTTCGCCAACGAGCCGCGCGATCCAAAATATTTCCCGCTCGACGAGGAGTATGACGTCGATCCGATGGACAGCTATGCTTTGTCCAAGGTCGTCAACGAGAAGACGGCGCGGGCCTTCGCGCAGCGCAACGGCACCGACATTTATGCCCTGCGCATCGGCAACGTCATCGAGCCGCACGAATATTCGCTGTTTCCGAAATGGTTCGCCGATCCGGGTTTCCGCAAGCGCATCGCCTGGAGCTATGTCGACGCGCGCGACCTTGGCCAGATCACGCTGCGCGCCATAGAGAAGGACGGGCTCGGCTATCAGGTGTTCAACGCGGCCAATGACGACACCTCGTCCGACCTGCCGACAACCGAACTCTTGAAGCGGTTCTACCCCGGCGTGCCGGTCAAGGCCGAACTCGGCGAATACGAGACGCTGCTCTCCAACCGCAAGGCGCGTGACGTGCTGGGCTTCCGCCCGGAGCATAGCTGGCGCAAATACGTCAAGCAGGCCTAGGCATGTCGACATTCAGGTGATGCCGGCCTGCGAATGACGGCTTTCTGCGCTTCCGGCCTTCGCCGGCCGAAGCACTTATGAGTGGTCGTGGCAGTCAAGGCTACGGCCGGCGTAGGCCGGTGCTCACGTACCCAAAAGTACGCTGCGCTCCGGTTCTCGAAATCCGTCATTCTCGGCTCGGCCTGACCTGAATATCGACATGCCAATCAAGCGGCGGATCGGGGCTGATCTGTGCACAGCGGGCAGCTTTGCGATGCAAGCCGCTTGCCGCGCTTGACAGCCTGCTTAATACGGACTTTCTGGACCCCATGCGGGACGCGAAGCCGAACAAGGAAAAATCGTTGGGGAAAGCGGCCTCCGGGGACCGTCCGGGCGGCGTTCGCCGGGCGGACGCCGCGCGTATTCCCGGCTCCAGCGTCCACGCCTCGCTGGCCAGTGAAATCGGCCTCAGGATCGTGCGCGGCGATTATCCGCCCGGCACCATCCTGCCCAATGAAGCGAAATGGTCGGAGACCTTCAGCGTCAGCCGCTCGGCGGTGCGCGAAGCGATCAAGATGCTGATGGCCAAGAGCCTTTTGGCCTCACGTCCCAAGATCGGCAGCTGGGTCGAGCCGAAGGAACGCTGGAACCTGCTCGATCGCGATGTGCTGGCCTGGTACGCGACGTCGCCGGACCGCGAAGTGTTCCTCAAGACCGTGCAGGAATTCCGCCACATCATCGAGCCGGAAGCGACCGCGTTCGCCGCCATGCGAAGAACCGACGAGCAAATGGCCGAGATCAGCCTGGCCTGCCGTGAGATGGGCGCGGCGACGAGCCTGCAGGAGCGGACCCGCGCCGACACGCGCTTCCATCTCGCCATCCTGCGGGCTTCGGGCAACGACCTGCTGGTGCCGCTCGGCGTACTGATCGAATCCGCCTTCGATCATCTCTTTGCCTATACGACACGGGAGATCGACGATCTCAACCACGCGCAGAAGCTGCACGAGGCGATCGAGAAGAACATCCGCCTGCAGCGCCCCGACGCGGCGCGCAATGCTGTGCGCAAATTGCTCGCCAACACAGACGGCGTCATCCGCGCCCGGTAGGGCTGGACGGGCCGCTAATCATCCTTGTCACGTCCGAAGGCGCTGCGCAGCTCGCCCTTGGCGTCCTCAAGCACTTTTTTGCGCGCGGCAGGCAAGTTCTTGCCGGCGCGGTTGATGTAAAAATTCAGCATCGACATGGCGGATTGAAAAGGCTCGGCCTTGCGCCTGTGGCTGTGTTCGGCGGATCGTTTCAGCGAGGCGGCGATCTTCCTGGCGTCGTCGGATTCGAAGACGTGATCCTCAAGATCCATTGCGTTGCTGTGCTCGGTCACCTCGGCCGACCATTTTTTCCTGGTGGCGGTCATCGCAGGACTCCTTTGCGGGGTGGTTGCCGGGAAACTCCGCACATCGGCATCGGTTCCGCCCTGGCTCTGGAGCCACGGATTTGCCCGCTGTGGCGCTGCTGCGGCCTGAGAATGCGCCGATAGTGGCGCAAACGGCAGCCGATCTCCGAGACCGCCGACAGGAAACGCCTTGACCCGAACCGACAGCCTCCAGCCCGGCCCCGGCATCGACAGCTCCTATGCCTGGATGCGGCTTGCCATCTCGATGCTGCTGGCGACGATCGGCGCCGTGGGCATGTGGGCTGTCGTCGTCGTGCTGCCCGCCGTGCAGGCCGAGTTCGGCGTCGACCGCGCCGCGGCGTCCATGCCTTACACGGCGACCATGGTCGGTTTCGCCGCCGGCAACGTGCTGGTCGGCCGCGCCATCGACCGGATGGGTTACTGGATCCCGGCGCTGATCTCTTCGATTGCGCTTTCCGCCGGCCTGCTGCTCGCGGCGCTATCGACCTCGATCTTGCAATTCACGCTTGCCCAGGGAGTGCTGATCGGTATCGGCACGTCGGTGATCTTCGGGCCGCTGATCGCCGATATCTCGCACTGGTTCAACCGCCGTCGCGGTGTTGCGGTCACGGCGGCGGCGGCCGGCAATTATCTTGCCGGGGCGTTGTGGCCGACCATCATGCCGACGCTGATGAAGGCGGAGGGCTGGCGCTTCACCTATGCGGCAATCGGCATCTTCTGCCTGGTGACAATGGTGCCGCTGGTGCTGATGCTGCGGCGCGGTGCCCCGGCGGCGGCCGTCGCGGGTTCGCCCGGAAGCCGGTCGGTGCAGCCGATCTCGCTGTCGCCGGCGGCCTTGCAGGTGCTGCTGGTCGTCGCCGGGCTCGGCTGCTGCGTGGCGATGTCGATGCCGCAAGTGCATATCGTCGCCTATTGCATGGACCTTGGCTACGGCGTCGCACATGGCGCCGACATGCTGTCGATCATGATGGCGGGCGGCGTCGTCAGCCGGCTGGCGTCCGGCTTCCTCGCCGACCGTATCGGCGCCGTGTGGACATTGATGATCGGCTCGGTCCTGCAGTGCCTGTCGCTGCTGTTCTACATCCCGTTCGACGGGCTTGCCTCGCTCTATGTGGTGTCACTGGTGTTCGGCTTGTCGCAGGGCGGCATCGTGCCTTGCTACGCGATCATCGTGCGCGATTATATGCCGGCCAGAGAGGCCGGCCAGCGTATCGGCATCGTCATGATGGCGACCATCTTCGGCATGGCGATCGGCGGCTGGATGTCGGGCTGGATCTACGATTTGACCGGCTCTTATGCGGCTGCGTTCCTGAACGGCATTGCCTGGAATATCTTGAATATACTGGCGATCGTTCTGTTATTGTGGCGGTCGCGGCGATCATTGACGGTTGCAGCTTAAGCCTTATTCCGGGCGCACAAAATGCATCTCGATCTTCACGGTAAGCCCATTCTTCTAACAATAGCGGTGTGGGCCTGCACCGCGGGATGCTTCGCAGGCGCCGCCGCAATTTTCTATTCGATTATCCTGGTGCTCGGCAGAACCGGGGCGCTTGTAGACACTACTGAGGAAAGATCACTTGGTTGGAGCGAGCGAGCCGGCCGCAGGAATAGCCGTTTCAACAGATTTCTTGTTGCTGACGAATTCCGATCGCTTCGCAAGCTCCTGTTTGGAGCATGGGCCGGATTTTTAGTCTCGTTTGGTCTTCTTTCTCTGCTGATTTTTCTCTTTGGGGAGCGGACATTGACCTAGCGTCGAGAAGGAAGCGCGCGGATAAATATCCCACTTTGACAACATATGACGGCTGCGGGCGCGATGGCTTCCGATCTGTATCTTGCGAGGACTCGATTTTGACCAAGCTGCGCACGCGCCGGGGCGGCGGCCGCCCGACCATCGCGGATGTCGCGCGCAAGGCCGGCGTCGGCGCCATCACCGTGTCGCGCGCCCTGCGCGAGCCGGAGCGTGTGTCCGAAGAGCTGCGCCGCCAGATCCAGGCCGCCGTCGACGAACTGGGCTACGTGCCGGACCCGAATGCCCGGGCGCTGGCCTCGGCGCGCGCCGAGGTGTTCGGCGTGCTGGTGCCGTCGCTTACCAACAACGTCTTCGCCGAGGTGGTGCGCGGCATCTATGACAGCCTGTCGGCCAGCCCGTTCCGCATCCAGCTTGGCAACACCCACTATTCCGGCCTCGAGGAAGAGCGGCTGCTGCAGCTGTTCGGTTCGCAACGGCCAGCGGCGCTGATCGTCGCCGGCATCGATCAGACGCCGGCTTCGCGAAAGCTGCTGGAAAGTGCCGGCTGCCCTGTGGTGCAGGTGATGGAAACCGGTTCCGATCCGGTCGACATGATGGTCGGCTTCTCGCATCTCGATGGCGGGAGGGCGGCGACCGAGCATCTGATCGAGGCCGGCTATCGCCGCATCGGCTTCATCGGCGCGCGCATGGATCCGCGTTCGCAGCGGCGCCTTGCCGGCTATCGCGCGGCGATGGAGGCCGCGGGCCTGTTCGACCCGCGCCTCGTCACCACCACGCCGGTGCTGTCCAGCGTGTCGCTCGGCCGCGAGATGTTCCGCGACGCGCTGGCCAAGGTGCCGACACTCGACGGGGTGTTCTGCAACAATGACGACATCGCGCTCGGCGTCTTGTTCGAATGCCATCGCGCCTCGATCGCGGTGCCGAAGACGATCGGCATCGTCGGTTTCAACGATCTCGACATGATGCAGGTGGCGTTTCCTTCGGTCACCAGCATCCGCACCCATCGTTATGAGATCGGCCGGCGTGCCGTCGCCATGGCGCTTGCTGCGATCGCCGGCAAAAGACCGGAGCAACGGATCGTAGACCTCGGTTTCGAGCTCAAGCGCCGCGAGAGCACGGCGCGTTGAAACGCACAGAAGCGACTGTGCGAATGCCGGTTTACACGCCAATTTGGTAGCGCTACCATCTCCTCCAGGCAGGTGCATGAACGACAGGTCGCACCTGTTTATTATACATAAGCGACAACTAATACTTGTTTATTATGGATAATATGATAGTTTTCGCCCGGCTTGCGGCGACAAGGGAGGTACCGGGTCGGCCATCACGGGCGGCCGAGGAAGCGCATGGCGAGGCGGGAGGTGCCGGTCCATCGCGCGAAAAATTCGCATTGCGAAACGAACAATCAGAACTGCAATCGGGAGGATTATCGATGATCAAGTCACTTGTTGGTGGCGTCGTTGCCGCCACTGCATTCGTCATGCTCAATTCGGCCGCCATGGCCGCCGGACCCGAAATCGTGTCGGGTCCCGCCGCTCAGGCGGACTGTTTCGCGCCGTGGAGCGCGGAGACCAAATTCTTCAAATATCCCAAGAAGGAAGGGCCGTTCCGCATCGCCTTCGCCAATGGCTATATCGCCAACACCTGGCGCATCCAGATGGTGCAGACGGCCAAGGCCTACGCCGCGCAACCTGAAGTCAAAGCCAAGATCAAGGAATTCAAGGTCGTCTCGACGGGCGAGGACGTGCCGGCACAGATCTCGGCGATCAACAATTTCATCGATTCCGGCTATGACGCCATCGTCACCGACGCCCAGAACCCGACGGCCTTCGGTCCGGTCATCAAGCGTGCCAAGGAAGCGGGCATCGTGCTGGTCGCCTTCGACAACATTCTCGACACCAAGGACGCCATCAACGTCAATGTCGATCAGAAGGGTCTTGGCGAATTGTGGGCCAAGTGGCTGGTCGGCAAGATACCGAACGGCGGCAAGATCCTGGAAGTGCGCGGCGTCGCCGGCACCTCCGTCGACACCGATCGTCACAACGGCATCCACGAGGTCTTCGATGCGTCCGGCAAGAAGTGGGACGTGACCGAAGTCGCCGGCAAATGGGATGACGGCGTGGCACAGAAGGTGACCGCGGATGCGATCGCCACCAACGGTCCGTTCGACGGCATCACCGGGCAGGGCGGCGACACCGGCATCGTGCAGGCGATGATCGACGCCAAGCATCCATTCGTGCCGTTTGGCGGCGAGACCGAGAACGGCTTCCGCAAGTTCTGCGCCGCGCATTCAGCCGACGGGCTGAAGTGCTCGTCCGCGGGCTCGGGCCCGGCTCAGGTCGCTGTCGCCATCAAGACAGCGATCGCCGCACTCGAAGGCGAAGTCGTGCCACAAGAGGTGAAGCTGCCGCTGGCGATCGCCGAAGACCCGAACATGAAGGAAGGCACGGATTACTTCCCCAAGGAATCCGACAATTTCTTCGTCGGCAATTCCTTCCCGACCTGCGGCATCAATTTCAGCGCCCAGGAAATCATGGGTCAGACCAAGGAAAACCAGTAAATCATCGCTGGCTGTCACCTGGCGCCGCGGCTTGAGCCGCGGCGTTTGTCTCAATTCCACAATCGCCCTGGGAGGGCCGATGGACGGTGCGGCTCCGCTCTTTCGTATGGAAGGCATATCCAAGCGCTATGGCGGTGTACGCGCGCTGGAGAAGGCCGAGCTTGTTGTCGAAGCCGGCAGCATCCACGCCATTCTCGGCGAAAACGGCGCCGGCAAGTCGACGCTGATCAAGGTCATGGCAGGTGTCGTGGCGCCCGATGAGGGCCGCATGACGCTGGACGGGCGCGAGGCGACCTTCGCTTCTCCGGGTGCCGCCAACAAGGCCGGCATCGTCTGCATCTTCCAGGAACTGTCGCTGGTCCCCGAGCTAAGCGTTGCCGACAACATCGTCATTTCCGATCCGCCCAAACGCTTCGGCATGATCGACCGCAAGGCGCAGCGCCGCATCGCCGAAGAAGCACTTGCTCGTGCCGGCGCCGCCGACATCCACCCGCTGGCGCTGGTCAAGGACCTGCCATTGTCGCGCCGGCAGATGGTCGAGATCGCCAAGGCATTGGCACGCAAGCCGCGCATCCTCATCCTCGACGAGGCGACCTCCGCGCTGACTGCCGCGGATGTCTCGAAGATCTTCGCGGTGCTCAAGCGGCTGCGCTCGGAAGGGCTGGCGCTGCTTTACATCTCGCACCGCATGAACGAGATCGCCGAACTGGCGGATCAGTGCACGGTGTTCCGCAACGGCCGCAATGTCGCCAGCTATCCAGCCGGCTCGAAGAGTGACAATGAGGTGGTCGAACTGATGATCGGCCGCGAATACAGCCATATCTTTCCGCCCAAGCCGACGGCCGTGCCTGCCGCCGCGGCCCCCAGGCTCGAGGCCCGCAAGCTCTCATGGGCCGACCGGCTGCACGACATCTCGCTGACCGTCAGGGCAGGTGAGGTGGTCGGCCTTGGCGGCCTCGACGGCCAGGGCCAGCGCGAATTGCTGCTCGCCTTCTTCGGCGTGCTGCGCGGCCTCAGCGGCCAGATCCTGATCGACGGCAAGCCTGTGTCGATCACCAGTCCATCCGTTGCGCGCGACGACGGCATCGGCATGGCGCTCATTCCCGAGGACCGCAAGACCGAAGGGCTGATGCTGCCGATGACGGTGCGCGAGAACCTGTCCTTCGCCGCCCTCGACCGGTTGTCGAAAGCCGGCATCATCGACCGTGCCGCCGAGCAGCGGCTGATCGACGACATGGTCGGTCTTTTGGCGATCAAGACGGCGGGCCTCGACATTCCGGTCGGCGCGCTTTCGGGCGGCAACCAGCAGAAGGTGGTCATCGCCAAATGGCTGATGCGCCAGCCGCGCATCATCCTGCTCAACGATCCGACGCGCGGCATCGACGTCGGCACCAAGCAGGAGCTGTACCAGCTGATGCGCAAACTGGCCGACGCGGGTGCTGCGATCCTGTTCTACTCGACCGACTATGACGAGCTGATCGGCTGCTGCGACCGTGTGCTTGTGCTCTACGACGGAGCGGTCAAGCGCGAGCTGGTCGGCGCCGAGATCACCGAGCGGGCGCTGATATCAAGTGCGCTCAATATCCATGGCGAGGAGAGCCCGGTGGGCCTGGGAGTGGGCGCATGAAGGATTGGCGCTACTGGCTGGCCGAGCAGCGCGGAACGCTGCTGGCGTTCGGCATCTTCATCGTCATGTTCGTCATCTACACCTCGAACCATCCGGCCGGCTTCACCGCCAATGTGGTGCAGACGGCGGCCAACAAGGGCGTGCTGCTCGCCTTCGTCGCCATGGCGCAGACGCTGGTGGTGATCACCGCCGGCATCGACCTGTCCGTCGGCATGATTTTTCTCCTCACCAACTGCCTGGCTTCGTGGCTGGTGGTGGGAACGCCGATGCAGACGACGCTCGGCGTCATCGCCGTGCTGGCGGTGGGGCTGCTGTGCGGCGCCATCAACGGCGCCATCGTCATCTATGGCCGGCTGCAGCCGATTGTCGCCACCATTGCCACAGGCGCCGTCTATTACGGCATCGGCCTGTTGCTGCGGCCATTTCCGGGCGGCTCGGTCAATGAGGACCTAGCCGATGCGCTGACCGGCCGTGTGTTCGGCGTGGTGCCGGCAAGTCTCGTCGTGCTGCTGGCCATCGTGCTGGTGATCTGGGTGCCGTTCAGCCGCTCGGTGCTTGGCCGCGCCGCCTACGCGGCAGGCTCATCGGAGACGGCGGCCTACATGTCGGGTGTGCCGATCCGGCGCGGCAAGTTCGCCGCCTACACGCTGGCCGGCCTGCTGGCGGCGATCGGCGGACTGTTCCTGACCTTCTTCACCTATACGGGTGAGGCGGCCTATGCCAGCGGCAACTCCTACACGCTGTTTTCGATCGCCGCCGTGGTGCTCGGCGGGGTTTCGCTGTTCGGCGGCAAGGGCAGCGCCATCGGCGCCATCTTCGGCGCACTGGCTTTCCGCACGATCGGCGACTTGTTGTTCGTCTTCGATTTCGATCCGCTCTGGCAGCCGCTGTTCCAGGGCGTTATCCTGCTGGTCGCCGTCAGCCTCGGCGCCTTCGCCCTGTTTCGGGTCCGCAACCGGCTGGAGTGGTTCCTGTGAGCGAAACGACGCTTGGCGGCATTGCCGGCCGCATGCCCAGATTCATCCGCCGCGCCGATCCGGCGGTGCTGACGGCCTTTGCCTGCATCGTGCTTTTGCTGTTCTTCGGCAGCCTCTACTCCAGAAGCTTCCTGTCGCCTGAATATCTCCTGCAGCAGCTCAAGGTGGCTTCATTCCTCGGCGTCATCGCGACAGGCATGATGCTGGTCATCCTGCTCGGCCAGATCGACCTGTCGGTGCCGTGGGCGGTGGCGGCGGGCGCCATGATGGCCTGCGCCGCGGCGGCGTACGGCCCGGTCGGCGTGGCGTTGGCCATCCCGTTCGGCATCATCTGCGGCATGCTGATCGGCGTCGTCAACGGCATCGGCGTCGCCTATCTGCGCATCCCCTCGATGATCATCACATTGGCCACCAACGCTGTCGCGCAAGGGCTGATGGTGGTCTACACCGGCGGCTTCTCGCCGCAGGATTCGGCGACGGGCGCGATGCGCTACCTGGCGACCGGTTTCGCCATTCCGGGCGTGCCCAACGCCGTCATCATCTGGGCGCTGATCGGGGCCGCGATGGTGTTCGTGCTGACGCGGACCGGCTTCGGCCGCACCGTCTACGGCATCGGCAACCGCGAGCGCGCGGCCTATCTCTCCGGCATCGACACAAGGCGCGTGGTGATGATCGCCTTCGCCGTCTCCGGCGGGCTCTCGGCTTTCGGCGGCGTGCTTCTGGCCGGCTATGCCTCCAAGGCGGCGCAGTCGATGGGCGACGCTTATCTGCTGCCGTCGATCGCCGCGGTGGTGCTTGGCGGCACCTCGATCCTGGGCGGGCGCGGCTCCTATCTCGGCACTGTCGCCGGTGTCATCCTCATCACGTTGCTGCAATCCATCTTGTCGGTCATGCAGATGCCGGAGGCGGGGCGGCAGATCATCTACGGTGTCGTCATCGTCGCCATGCTGCTGCTCTACGGCCGCGCGCCGGCAAGCCGCTGACAGTGGACGAAGCGGCAGCACAGGCGCCGACGAGCGCCCCCGGCTCGGTGCCGGCCATCGTGGTTATGGGCGTCGCCGGCTGCGGCAAGTCGGCGGTGGGCATTGGGCTTGCCGCCGCTCTGGGCGTTACCTTTATCGAGGGCGACAGGCTGCATCCTCCGGAAAACGTCGCACGCATGGCAAGCGGCGAGCCGCTTACCGATCAGCTGCGCGAAGGCTGGCTCAACGCGATCGGCGAGCGCATCGCCGCGTCGGTGGGGCAGGGCAACGGCGTGGTCGCCGCCTGCTCGGCGCTGAAGCGCAGCTACCGCGACCGGCTGAGCGGCTTCTGCCCGGAAATCGTCTTCCTCTATCTGGAGATCGACCCTGGTACGGCCAGGCAGCGCGTCGGCAGCCGCAAGGGCCACTTCATGCCGGCGAGCCTGGTCGACAGCCAGTTCGCCATCCTCGAGCCGCCGGCTGCGGATGAGCGCGCCTCGAAACTCAATGCCACACGCCCGGTCGGTGAGCTCGTCGCCGCCGCGGTCCGCCTGATACGCCGGTCATGAGCCTTCATCCATTCCGATGCCGATGCTGTCCGAGACCTCGGTCAGCCGCTGCCGGCGGGACCACGTCAGCATCTGCTCGGGGTAGAGCTTCAGCGCTTCCAGCAGGCGGTCGCGCTTGAGCAGGATGTAGTGCGCCTGCACAGTCATGTTCTTGGCGCCATCCCTGGCCATGTCCGTTGCCGGGCTGACAGATGCCTCCGGCGTCAGCTCGGGGCTGAGCACGGCCCGGTATTCGATGAAGGGAACCACTTCGAAGGTCGACATGGCAAACAGGGCGGTCCTGCCCCTGGCGGCGAAATTCGCCGGTGCCGAGGCGAGATGCGTCCAGCCGCTTTCGCCCATGGCTGCCTCGGTGAAGGTCGTGCCGGCGTGGACGGTGTTGGTCATCGTCACCACGCCATTCTGCTTCAGGATCTTCTGGATGCGGATGGTGACTTGATAGGTGTCGTCGCGGCCAAAGACGACCCGGCTTTTCAGGAACCGGTTTTCGACATCGATCAGCGGCGGATTGAGGAAACGCAAGCCGAACGCCGATTCGGAAATACCGTGGGTGTTGACGCTCACCTGATGCGCTTCGATACCGGCCTCGTACAGCGCGCGCTTGCCGATGATGGTCTGGGCGGTGAACTGATCGCACCAGAGGATGGCGCCGTGGCCGCGCTGCAAGGCCGACCGCAGCCCCGCCAGCCCCTCCAGCCGGATCGTCGGCGACCAGCGGCCGGCCACCAGATGAGCGGCGAGCTGCAAGCGGCGGCGGTGGCGCGCTGCCAGCAATCCCTCGAACAGCTTGCGTGCATCGATACCATCGCCCAGCACCGCGAGCGTGGCGGCAGCGTAGGCCGGGAATTCCTTGCGCATATGGCGCTTGAGGCGAAACCTCGATACGCGGCCGCAGATCGGCGCCCACCACCGCACCGGCAGTGCCGCCGCCACCACGAGATAGAAGATAGACAGCAGGCCTTCGCGAAGATCCTTGTTGGAAAAGCGGCGAAGCCGGCCAGGGCGAACCAGCTTGCGGCTGAAGAAGCGTACATCCTCCGCCCGTTCCGGGACGAAGACGTCTGCGATGATTTCAGTGCGGAAACTGGCTGCCGATGGCAGCTTGCGGGCGGCCTTGCGGGATTTTTCTAACCACCACAGCCTCATCGGTCCAGCCCGTTCTTCGAACCCCGCTTTACTGCGTCGGCTTGGGCCGTGCAAGGTCATGTCCGCGCTCAAGACTTCTGCAGATTTCGCTTGCCCTAGACTTGAGACAAGCGCGCCGCTTACGAAGTGTTGATTTCGAGGGCCGGACGAAGATAGTCGTATCGCTATTCCATATATGGCGTCAGCACATCTTCGATCCATTTCATGAACGCGCGGACCCGGCGCGATAGATTGCTCCGATGTGCGACGACGAGGGACACGGCGAGCGGCCGGCGACGAAAATCGGGTAGGATCTCGACAAGCGCTCCACTCTCCAAGTATCGGCCAATGCCCAAGAGTGGCGCCTGGATCAGGCCGAGGCCGGCGAGGGCCGCTGCTTCGTAGGTCTGTGCGCTGTTGACGTGTAGCGCACCTGGCAACTGAAGCGTCGCGTAGCTGTCGCCGTCCGGATATTCCCATCCATAGGGTCGCGCGCCCAGCAGCGTCGAAAAATGAATTGCCCTATGTTCCTGACGCTGGAGATCTTCCAGCGATCGAGGCACGCCATAGCGCGCCAGATAGGCGGGACTGGCTGCGTTGGCCATGCGCAACAGGCCCAACGGGCGGGCAATCAGGGTCTCGTCGCGAATGGGTCCAAGCCGCAATACACAATCGAACCCCTCTTGAACCAGATCGACTTGCCGATCCGTACTCGACACCTCCAGCTCCAACTCGGGGTGAGCCGCCATGAAATCCGGCAAAGCCGGTACGATCGTTGTGCGCGCCACTTCGGTCGGAAGGTCGACCCGCAAACGGCCGCGAAGTGCCACGCGGTCGCCTGCGAACATCGAGTGCAGATCATCGACTTCAGCAAGCAGATCGCGGGCGCGGGCATGAAATGCGCGTCCGTCCTCCGTCAACCGCACGCTGCGCGTCGTCCGGTGCAGAAGCCTGACACCCACATCTTCTTCCAGCTTGCGGACCGCCGTTGAGGCTCTCCCCTTTTGGATGCCCAGGCTATCGGCCGCGCGGGTGAAGCTCCCCATTTCCGCGACCGTTGTGAAAATGAGGATGGGTTCGAGATTCTGCATTTTTGTGCCTCGGATTGTTCCCCAAAAAGAGAACAGTTGGTTCATTTCCTCGGCATTTATCACAGTTGAGAGGCACAGTAAGCTTCGAATATGGGATCTCCCCATCGGAGAATGACAAGTGTCCGAAACTGTGAACCTGCATCAGACACCGGAAATTATGATCTTGCATCGCGCCCTGTGGGCCGGCCGGATCATGAGCGCGTTTGTCGTCATCGCCCTGACGGCAGATGGCACTGTTCAGCTTTTCGCGCCGGCACAGATCGCCAGCATGTTGCAGGAAACCGGGTTTGCGATGGACCTGACCCGTGTCGTGGGTCCGATCATCCTCGCCTGCGCCATCCTCTACGCCATCCCGGTCACCGCCGTCCTCGGCGCGATCCTGGTGACGGGCTTTTTGGGAGGTGCCATCTGCGCCCATCTCCGCATCGGTGAGTTGGGGTCGCCGCCGGAAATCATCTCCCTGCTTCTGGGCGCGATGACCTGGGGCGGCCTCTATCTCCGCGATCCCCGTATCCGGGCCATTCTGCCGCTCATCCATTGAACCAACAGGGGCAGCTCTGTCCCCCGACATCAGGAGAAAACACATGTTCCTAGTAATGGGAATCACGGGAAAAGTTGGCGGCGCAACGGCAGAGCATCTGCTGGCGCACGGCAAGGAGGTACGCGCACTCGTCCGCAATCGCGACAAGGCGGCCAATTGGGCGAACCAGGGCGTGGAACTGGTAGACGGCGACTGGAATGATTCGGCAGCCATCGAGCGAGCCCTCAAAGGCGTCGAAGGCGCGTTCGTCATGTTGCCCCCTATCTGGGCGCCGTCGCCCGATTACAAAGAAGCGAGGAGCGTGATTGCTAGCTATGTCGAGGCTTTGACCAAGGCAGCGCCGCCGCGAGTGGTTGCGCTTTCGTCGATGGGTGCGAACAGAACAAGCGGGCACGGGGTGATCGCGGCCTTGTCGCTTCTGGAGCAAGGGTTTCGCGGCCTGACATCGCCAACCGCATTTGTGCGCGCGGGGGGATTCTTCGAAAATTTCCTCTACGGCTTGCAGGTCGCGCAGGGCGGAATGCTGCCGGTCTACTACAATCCGACAAACCGGAAATCGACCATGGTTGCGACGAACGACATCGGCGCAGAGGTCGCAACCCTTTTGACCGGGTCGACGTGGTCAGGGCAGCGCATCGTCGAGATCGGTTCGATGGTCACCGCGGATGAAGTCGCCGAGCAGTTGGGTGAAGTCCTGAATCTCGCCGTGAAAGCCTTTGCAATTCCGCGTGCGGGGTGGGCGGAAGCGTTCGAGCAATTCGGCATCCCGAAGGGTCACTCCGGACCTGCCGAAGAAATGTTCGAGGCCGTGAATGCGGGATGGATGGACCTCGGTGTGGCGGGTACGGAGCACGTAGCGGGTACGACGTCCGCACGCGCTGTATTCGAGGCTGCGTCTAATGTGAACGGATAGGCCAAAACTGCATGAGGTTCTCCGTGATTTCGAGCTTCGCAACCCGAGATTTGGAGAACCTCTCCTTCAATGCAGGAATCTCTATCTGAACGCGATCAGCTTGAAGTCGGTGGCTTAGATCTGCGACGTCAGCTCGACCGGGAAATCGTCATTGTCGGCATCGCGCATGGCGGCGAGGCTGCGATTATCCAGCACTTCGGCGATTGCCTGCCGCACCTCCAGCATCATGTGGCGGACCTGGCAGGTCGCCTCGTCGCAATCCTCGCAGCGTTGATACTGCGTGCGGCTGGCGCAAGGGATCGGCGCCAGCGGCCCGTCAAGCACGCGCACGACATGGCCGATCTTGATTTCGGAGGCCGGCCGGGCAAGGCGGTAGCCGCCTTCCTTGCCTTTGCGGCTCTGGACGAAGCCGGCATTGCGCAACTCGCCCAGGATGGCATCGAGGAATTTCTTCGGGATATTGTTGGCTACAGCGATGTCATTGACGAAGGCCAATTGGCCGGCCGGCAGGCCAGACAGATGCACGAGGGCCTTGAGGCCGTATTTGCCTTTTTTTGTCAGCATGCCCAGATCAACCCATAAAAGCCCCAACCACCCGCATCTGGCGACTGTTTGTGTGCAAATAATGACGTCTTCGCCGCGCGATGATGTTTCGCGAAACAGCCACCAAATTGCACGTTAGGCATAAACGCGTTGATTCTTTGTAACGTTTTGCACTGAGAACGCGGATATTCCGCTGATAACCAGGTTATCGGCGTTCAAAAACGAAAAAAGCCGGCAGCGCGCCGGCTTTTTCGTCTGCTGTGCAGGTATCGCTGCCTCAGCGGCTGCCGTAGGTCTGGTCGAGCAGGCCGCCGGCGGCGAAATGCTCTTTCTGCACCTTGTCCCAGCCGCCGAAAACGTCTTCCACCGTCAGCAGCCGGACATCGGGGAAATCGGCCTTGTATTTCGCCGCCACAGCGGCGTCGCGGGCTCTGAGGCCGTTGCGGGCGGCGATGTCCTGGCCCTCCGGTGTGTAGAGGAAGTCGAGATAGGTCTTGGCCAGATCGCGCGTGCCGTGATCGTCGGCAACCTTGTCGACGATGGCGACCGGGAATTCGGCCAGCAGGCTGACCGAAGGCGTAACCTGCTCGAACTTGTCGTCGCCATACTCCTTGCGGATGCCGCGCGTCTCCGACTCGAAGGTGATCAGCACATCACCGATCTCGCGCTGCACGAAGGTGGTGGTCGCGGCGCGGCCGCCGGTGTCGAAAATCGGCACGTTGTTGAACAGCTTGGTGATGAATTCCTTCACCTTGGCGTCGTCGCCCTTGAAGGCTTCCTTGGCGTAGGCGGTGGCCGCCAGATAGGTGTAGCGCGCATTGCCGGAGGTTTTCGGATTTGGGAAAATCACCTGCACGTCGTCGCGCACGAGATCGTTCCAGTCCTTGATATGCTTGGGGTTGCCCGCGCGGACAAGGAACGAAGGCAGCGAGTAGAAGGGCGAGGCGTTATCGGGAAAATCCTTCTGCCAGTCGGCCGAGACGAGGCCCTTCTTGACCAGGAAGTCGATGTCGATGACCTGGTTGAAGGTAACAACGTCGGCGCCAAGACCCTCGGCGATGGCGCGTGCCTGCGCCGAAGTGCCGGCATGCGACTGGTCGACGGTGACGCCCGGATGCTGGGCGATGAAAGCCTTGTTGACCTGCACGAACAGTTCGCGGCCGACATCATAGGATGCGTTGAGCAGTTTGTCGGCCGACCAGGCTTGGGAGGATGCAAGGAACAGGCCGGCGACGGTGGCAAGCCCGAGGAAAAATCGTTTCATGAAAACAGGCTCCGATGCAATGCGTTGATGGTCGGACCATAGCCGTGACGTATCATGCGCGACGAGGCATGCGCTGTCGGTTCGCGGCCTCCTCGTGGGAAAATATATCGCCTAAGTTGGCACCTGTTGGAATTCTGTTCCAGGAGATGGCTACCTTCGTCGGAGTTTTTCTGCGCCTTGTTTGCGGTGCTGCATGGCATATACAAAAGGCATATACAAAGAGCTGCCGCCATGCCCCAGAACCGTCATTCAACAACGCCGCCCAAGGAGGCGAAGCTGTTTCGCAACAACCGCAGCCCAACACGGGAGAGTTCACCCGGATCAGGAATCTGAAGGCCGAAAACCGGTTGGCGTAGCGCTTGAGCCGAGAATCAAGCCGCCGGAAAAAGCTTCCAGCGGCCGGGGCGGAACGCCACCCGGCTTTTTTGCGCCGCGGGATGATCGACCGGCAACTCGATTTCGACCCGCTGACGCTCACCACCGATTTCAAGCTCGACCCGGCGCGTGCCGGCGACGCGCCGGCTGGCGGCGACCGTGCCGGCGATGCAGCCGCTGCAGCCGTCCAGCAATTCGACATCGTGCGGGCGGAAGTAGAGCGTCGCATCGCCCGAGGGCTCGTTGGGCGCGGCAAGCCCGATCGGACGGTCGGCGAGCCAGATCTCGCCATTCTCGACTTTGACGGGAAGCGAGCTCGATTCACCGATGAAGCCGTAGACGAAGGGCGAGTTCGGCGTGTCGTAGATGTCGTCGGCGGTGCCGACCTGCTCGATGCGACCCTGGCTCATCACCACGACGCGGTCGGCAAGCTCCAGCGCCTCTTCCTGGTCGTGGGTGACGAAGACGGTGGTGTGGCCGGTGGCGTCATGGATTTCGCGCAGCCAGCGGCGCAATTCCCGGCGCACCTGCGCGTCAAGCGCGCCGAACGGTTCGTCGAGCAGCAGCACCTTGGGTTCGATGGCCATGGCCCGCGCCAGCGCCACGCGCTGCCGCTGGCCGCCGGAAAGCTGCGCCGGATAGCGCTTTTCCAGCCCCGACAGCTGGACAAGATCCAGAAGCTCGGAGGCGCGGCGGCGGATCTCCTGCGCCGGGGGGCGCGACGGCCCGTGCCGGACCTTCAGGCCGAAGCCGATATTGTCGGCCACCGTCATGTGCCGGAACAGCGCATAGTGCTGGAAGACAAAGCCGACATTGCGATCCTGGATCGACTTGTGCGAGGCGTCCTCGTCGCCGAAGAAGATGTTTCCGCGCGTCGGCCGCTCCAGTCCGGCGATCAGCCTGAGCAGCGTCGTCTTGCCGGAGCCGGACGGCCCCAGCAACGCGATCAGTTCGCCCGACTTGATATCGAGCGACACGTCGTGGAGGGCCGGAAACCGGTCAAACTCCTTGCGCACGTTGGCAACGCGAACTTCCATGCAAATCCCTCTGTCAGTGTCCGCGCGTCGCGGCGATCTCGGCGCCGTAGCGCATCTCGAGAAGTGTTTTCAAGACCAGCGTGACGAGCGCCAGGCCCGCCAGCAATGAAGCGACGGCGAAGGCGCCGACGGCGTTGTACTCGTTATAGAGGATTTCGACATGCAGCGGCATGGTGTTGGTCAGGCCGCGTATATGGCCCGACACCACCGAGACCGCGCCGAACTCGCCCATGGCGCGCGCATTGCACAGGAGCACGCCGTAGAGCAGCCCCCATTTGACGTTGGGCAAGGTCACGTACCAGAAGGTCTGCCAACCATTGGCGCCAAGCGAAAGCGCTGCCTCCTCGTCGCCATTGCCTTGCTCCTGCATCAGCGGGATCAACTCGCGGGCGACGAAGGGGAAGGTGACGAAGATTGTGGCCAGCACGATGCCCGGCACGGCAAACAGGATGACGATGCCATGCGCTTTCAGCCAGGTGCCGAGCAGCCCCTGGGCGCCGAACAGAAGCACATAGACGAGGCCCGATATGACCGGGGAGACCGAGAAGGGAAGGTCGATCAGCGTGGTCAGGAAGGCCTTGCCCTTGAACTCGAACTTGGCGATCGCCCAGGCGGCGGAGATGCCGAACACAATGTTGAGCGGTACCGAGATCGCGGCGACCAGCAGCGTCAGCCGGATCGCCGAGCGTGTGTCGGGATTGCCGAGCGCTTCGGTGTAGGCACCGATGCCCTTGGCGAAGGCTTCGTTGAAGACGATGATCAGCGGCAAGAGCAGGAAAATGCCGAGGAAGGCAAAGGCGACGGCCATCAGGGCCAGGCGCGCCGGGCGGCTTTCCGTGACCGCCGCCGATTGGCTTTCATGGTGCGGTTCGTAGGATTTGATCTCCGGATCAGCCATAGCGCTTGCGGCTCCACGACTGTGCGAGATTGACGACCAAAAGCATGATGAATGACAGGGCGAGCATGATCGCCGCAATCGCGGTTGCCGCCGGGTAATTGTATTCCTCCAGCCGGATGACGATCAGCAGCGGCGCGATCTCTGATTTGTAGGGCAAGTTGCCGGCGATGAAGATGACCGAGCCGTATTCGCCGACGCCGCGCGCGAAGGCGAGCGCGAAGCCGGTGACGATGGCCGGCGCCAGGCCCGGAAACAGGATGCGGGTGATGATCTGGAAACGATTGGCGCCAAGGGTGGCCGCGGCTTCCTCCACTTCCTTGTCGATCTCCTCCATGATCGGCTGCACGGTGCGCACGACGAAGGGCAGGCCGATGAAGATCAGCGCGATGACGATACCCAGCGGGGTATAGGCGACCTTGATGCCGAGCGGCATCAGCAATTTGCCGATCCAGCCGTTCGGCGCGTAGAGCGTGGTCAGCGCGATGCCGGCCACAGCCGTCGGCAAGGCGAAGGGCAGATCGACCATGGCATCGACGATGCGGCGGCCGGGGAAGCGGTAACGCACCAGCACCCATGCGACCAGCGTGCCGAAGACGACGTTGACAGCAGCCGCGACGAAGGCAGTGCCGAAGCTGATTCTCAGCGCATTGATGGTGCGGCGATCGGTGGCGATCGCCCAGAATTCAGGCCAGCCAAGGGCGGCCGAGCGCCAGAGCAGCCCGGATAGCGGGATGAGAATGATGAGGGTGAGGTAGGCAAGCGAGAAGCCGAGCGTCAATCCGAAACCCGGAATGACGCTCGGCTGCCTGAATCGCCACCCCGCTTGGGCGGGTGCTGTGGTCATGTCGTCCTGAATATCGACTGCTTACTGGGGCTTGTAGATCTGGTCGAATATACCACCATCGCCGAAATGATAAGGCTGTGCTTTTTTCCAGCCACCAAACTGTGGATCGTCGATGGTTACAAGTTTGATCGGCGGCAGCTTGGCGAGGTCCTCGGCCGGCACCAGATCGGGCTTGGCAGGACGATAATGGTTCTTGGCGATGATCGTCTGCGCTTCCTTGGAATAGAGCCAGCTCAGATAGGCTTCGGCGATCTTGCGCGTGCCCTTGGCATCGACATTGGCGTCGACCACCGCCACCGGCGGTTCTGCCAGGATGGAGGTCGGCGGGTAGACAATGTCGAAATTGTCGGCACCGAACTCGTCGAGCGCCAGATAGGCCTCGTTTTCCCAGGCGATAAGCACATCGCCGAGACCCTTTTGCGCGAAGGTCACGGTCGAGCCGCGCGCGCCGGTGTCGAGCACCGGGGCATTGGCGTAGAGCTTGCCGACGAACTCCTTGGTCTTGGTCTCGTCGCCGCCGTCATTGGCGTTGGCGTAGGCCCATGCGGCGAGATAGTTCCAGCGCGCGCCGCCGGACGTCTTGGGATTGGGCGTGATCACCTGGACACCGTCCTTGACGAGGTCGCTCCAGTCGTGAATGCCCTTGGGATTGCCCTTGCGCACGAGGAAGATGATGGTTGAGGTGTAGGGCGCCGAATTGTTTTCGAATTTGGTGCGCCAGTCCGGATTGATCTTCTTCGACTTCGAGACGATGGCATTGATGTCGCCTTCGAGTGCCAGCGTCACCACATCGGCGTCGAGGCCGTCGATCACGGCGCGGGCCTGGGCGCCCGATCCGCCATGCGACTGCTGGACGGTGACCGTCTCTCCGGTCTCGGCCTTCCAATGGGCGACGAAAGCTTCGTCATAGGCCTTGTAGAGCTCGCGTGTCGGATCGTAGGAGACGTTGAGAATGGTGGTATCGGCAAACGCGAAACCGAGCGTGCCGAACTGGACAGATGTGGCGACCAGTGCGCCGAGCAGTTTCCTGAAATGAGGTTTGGTCATTTCTGCCTCCGTTGAACCCGCGCCAAATCTACCGAATTGGTAGAAATTAGATGCATTCAATGTTGCCTTTTTTGCCCCTCTTGAGAAAATGTTCGGCGCCATTTCGTCCTTTGGAGAAATATTTTCCTCTTGCGGCCAAAGGAAGAATCCATGGCTCTGCCACTCAGCCTATCTAGCAATGGGTAGTGCCGAGGCAAGGTGTGGAATTTGATCCGGTGCCTCAATCGGCGGTGATGGGAAAGTCGAAACGCTGTTTGGCGAACGGTTCGCTTTTCAGCGTGAAGTGCCACCATTCCCTTGCATAGTTCTTGAAGCCGCCCGCGCGCATGGCGTCAACAAGCATCTTGCGGTTTGCCGCCGCTTCACTGGCAGGGCCGCGGTATGCGGTTTCGCTCATTGAATCAAAGCAGTCGAAACCGGTACCGAAATCGAGCGTGTCGGCATCCCCGGTGCCGCAGGCCGGGTTCGGGCTGGACCTGCGGTCCATCCGGGCGACGGCGACGTCGACGGTCGAGCCACGTGAATGGGTCGACAACTCTCCGACATAGCCCTTGGCGATCAGGTCGCTGCGCCTGACCTCCGGATACCATTGCGGATCGGGCGGCCCGCCCTGTTTTGTCCATTCGCCCATGTCGGCGACGGCGCGGGCAGGGCGGTAGCAATCGAACACCACCAGGGTCAGGCGTTTGGCCGCGATCGCTTTCTGGATGGCGGAGAGTGCCTTCGCCGCATCCTCGGTGAGGATGCAGACCGGGGCGTCATAGCCGTTCACCTTGCGGTGCAGAAAATTATCCGATCCGGCGTAGCGGATGTCCTGGCGGATCGAGGGGTCGACATCGGCGAGCCGGACAAAGCCGGCGGGGTCAGCGAGAGCAGGGAGGGTGATTGCCGTGACAAGGATTGTTGCTGCCAGTGCTGAGGCTGCCGACAGGAAAGGATCGCGCGAGGCACCCCCCTCTGCCTTGCCAGGCATCTCCCCCGCAAGGGGGGAGATTGGCAGCTTTGGCGTCCTGCTCCACCATTGATAACTGGCGAAAGCGGCAAGGACATCCGATCGCCCTCCTTGCGGGGGAGATCGCCGGCCGGCCAGAGGGGGGTGCCTCGGAACAGGCATGGGTGAGTATCCTGCTATCCGCTGAGCCTGTGGAAAGCCAATTCCACGAATCGCTTGCAGCCGTCTATTCGACAAACACCTTCACGCTCGCCGCACGTCCCGCGGCGTCGATGACGGTCAGCGTCGAATAGCCAGCGCCGTCGGGCTGCCAGGTCGCGGTGCGGCGACGGTCGATGCCCACCAGCGGCTTGCCGTTGGCCAGCCAGCGGAACGGCGCACGGCCGCCTTGCAGTTTCAGCACCAGCGGCGAGGCGTCGACCGAATTGGTGCCGAGATCGACGCGGGCGCCGTCGGGCGGGAAGATGATGGTCGGTGCGGGTTCGGTCACTGTCGCCTGCACCAGACCGTCCGCTCCGGCGCCGAAGCGGGCGAGCGTCACCGGCAGGTCCTCGCGCCTGGGGCTGAACAGTCCGGGCGGCTTGCCCGGCAAGGGGACGGCGACCAGGCCCGAGCGGACAAAACCGTCGAACAGGATGGGAGCGGCCGAGACATAACCGGACAGTCCGGGCACCGCGCCGGCGTCGGGACGGCCGACCCAGACACCGAGCACATAGCGGCCGTCGAAGCCGACCGACCACGCGTCGCGGTACCCGTAGGACGTGCCGGTCTTGTAGGCAATGCCGCGCTGCAGGGCACCCTCGGGCGGCTTGACGCCCGACAGTATGTCGATGATCTGCCAGTTGGCCTGACCGTCGAGGATGGTGGCGCTGGTGCGCTCGGCATTGGCCGGCTCGGTGCCGTCATGCAGCGTGTGCGTCTTGCCGCCATTGGCGAGCCCTGTGTAGAGCTGGACGAGGTCGCGCAGCGTGACGCCTACGCCGCCAAGGCCGATGGCCAGGCCCGGCGCCTCGTTGACCGGCAGTATGGGGCTGACGCCGGCCTGGCGGAAGCGCGCCATCAGCCGCGTTGGCCCGACCGCGTCGAGCACGCGGATCGCCGGCACGTTGAGCGACAGTTGCAGCGCTTGCCGGATGCTGACATCGCCCTGGTAGCCCATGTCGAAATTCTTCGGCCGGTAGCCGGAGAAATCGACAGGGCTGTCATCGATCAGCGTCTCCTGCGCCACCAGGCCCTGTTCGAAGGCAAGACCGTAGATGAACGGCTTCAGCGTCGAGCCGGGCGAGCGGACGATCTTTGTCATGTCGATCCAGCCGGAGCGGCTGGCGTCGAAGAAATTGGCCGAGCCGACTTCGCCGAGAATGTCGCCGGTGCGGGAATCGGCCAGCATCATGGCGACCGACAGGCGAGGGCCGAGCTTGGTGGCGGCGTCCCTCGCCACCTGTTCCAACCCTTCCTGGACGCTCTTGCGGATCGTCAGTTGCAAGGGCTGGCCGGGGACGGCCTTGGGCAGCATCGCATAGGCTGCATGCGCAGCGAGGGCCGGCAGGGTACGGCGCAGGCCCGACACATCGTCGAGGGCGGCACGCGCGGCCTCGCGCTCGCCGAGCAGGCGGGAGGAGACCATGCGGGTCAGCACCCGGTCGCGGGCGGCGTGGGCGATCTTCAAATTGCGGTCGGGCCGCCGCTTTTCCGGCAGCTGCGGCAGGGCGACGAGCAGGGCGGATTCGGAAACGGTGAGCCGTTTCGGCTCCTTGCCGAAATAGGCCAGCGAGGCGGCGCGCACGCCTTCCAGATTGCCGCCATAGGGCGCCAGCGTCAGGTAGCGTTCGAGGATTTCGCGTTTCGACAGCCGCCGTTCGATCTGGATGGCGCGCAGCATCTGCTTGATCTTGGAGCCGAGGCTGCGGCTTTCGCGCGGCTCGATCAGCCGGGCAAGCTGCATCGAAAGCGTCGAGCCGCCGGAAACGATGTGGCCGCTGGTGGCGAACTGGCCGGCGGCGCGCGCCAGCGCCAGCACGTCGACGCCCTCATGGTCCCAGAAACGTTTGTCTTCATAGGTGACCAGCATGTCGACGAATTGCTTGTCGACCTGGTCGAGCCGGGTTTCGAGCCGCCAGTAGCCGTCCGGCGTGGCGAAGGCGCGCAACAACTGGCCATCGCGGTCCTGGACTTCGGTGGAGACCGTGAGTTCGGCTGGAAGCGGGGGCGGGAAGGCGCGGTCGAGTTCCCAGAGGGACGCGGCGGAAAGGGCGAGGATGCCGGCGCACCCTGCCGCTCCAACAGCGAATTTGCGAAGCATCTTCATGGCAGTAAAGATGCCCCCTCATCCGGCCGCTTCGCGGCCGCCTTCTCTCCGGTGGGGAGAAGAGACTGGCGCCAGCGCTGGCCGTCTCCTCTCCCCTCGGGGAGAGGTCGACCGAGCGAAGCGGAGGGCGGGTGAGGGGGCACTTTGCTCATCGCGTCCATCACCATCAGCGCCTTACGGCGCCTTGATCTCCATCATGCCGGTGGCGGTGCGGGCCGAGTATTGCGGCCGATACATGTCTTCCACCGTTGCCGCGGGGTGCGCATAGGTACCCGGCGTCACGGCGCGCACGACATAGGCGAGGGTCAGATTGTGGTCGTGGTCGCCGTCGGCCGGGTTGAATGCCGCGACGAAACGGTCGTCGCGGAATTCGAGATGGGCCGCATCGGTCTGCGCAAGCCACGAGAAGTTCGTCAACTGGGCGCTGGAGACCAGGCCGGGATTGTCGATCTCGAAGCCGGCCGGCAACAGGTCGGTGACCAGCAGGCGCGACGGCCATGTGTTCTGCTCGTTGACCTTGAGCACGACGACATAGCGTTCGTTCTGAGTCGCCTCGGTGACATTGGCTTCGGTGCCGTCGAGCTTGTAGTAAGTGCGGCTGATGGTGAAGCCGTCGCCGCCGGCCGGCAGCGGCTGGACCGGCGACGCCACCGTGGTGACGACGGCCTGCAGCGGGGTCTTGCCGGTGTTGGCGATGGTCAGCGGGCTGTCGACAAGGTCAGAGCCTTCGACCTGGTTGGAGTAGCCGCCGGAATGCGCCGCGCCATTGACGGTCAGCGTGATCGTATCATTGCCTTCTTTCAGCGCGCGGGCCGCCAGCAGCATCCAGGATTCGTCCTGGGTGCTGGTCCAGCGGGCTTCGGCGCGTTCCCTGGTCACCAGCTTGATCAGCTCCGGCACGATTGTCGGTACCGGCTTGGATTCCGCCGCCAACGCCAGCATCGCCGCGCCATCACGCAGCCGCGAACCGTAGTCGGAGCGGTAGTAGTCGTAGTCGGTGGTCGACTTGGCCAACTGCAGGGCAGTCTTGAACGTCGATTCCGCACGCGGTGTATCGCCGTAGAGCGCCAGGCTTGCCGCCAGCTGGGCAACGGCCATCGGGCTGGAAAAAGCTTCGAGCTGCGTGTCCGCATAGTAGCGCAGGTCGCCGATCGAGGCCTTCTTGTTGCGGGCCAGAACGTAGAGGGCGTAGGCGATCTCGCTGCCCCGGTCCTGGACGCTCTGGTCGTAGCCGAGTGAGTTCTGCAGGTTGCTGAGCGCCTGGTTCATGGCCAGGCTCGGCACGTCGTATTTCTGCTCGCGTGCCCTGGTCAGGAAGTCGGTGACATAGGCATCGAGCCACAGATCGCCGGAGCCCGGGCCCCACAGGCCGAAGCTGCCGCCCGAGGCCTGGTAGCTCAGAACCTTGTAGATGGCGTCCTGGATGCGGCCATGGATATCGGGATCGCTGGCCATGCCGATGCCGGACGCCAATTCATTGACGTAGAGAAGCGGCATGGCGCGGCTGGTGGTCTGCTCGGCGCACCCATAGGGGTAGCGGTCGAGCGTCATCAGCAGCGAAGGCACGTCGAAGGCGGCAGCCTGCGAAACGCCGACGCTGACAGAGGCGCCGTCGAGCAGGCTTGCCGCGAGCAGCTCCTTGTCGACGCGAAGCGCGCCGCCATCGCCCTTGAGGTCGACCACCAGGCGGGTGGTGACCGGTAATTGCGCCGGGCGCACCGGCACATAGAGCGTCTGCTCGACCTTGGTGCCGTCGGCATGGGCAAGCTTGATGGTGAGCGAGGCATTGCCGGCCGTCTGAGCGATCAGCGGCACGGTCAGCGTCTGGCGCTTGCCATGGGCGAGCGTCAGCTTCTGGGGCAGGGGCTTGTCGCCCGTCGACAGGTCGCCCGTCGTTTCGATCGAGAACGCATAGTCGCCGGCCGGACCATCGGTGTCGGCGACGTCGAGGCGCATAACGGCGGCGTCACCAGGCGCCAGGAAGCGCGGCAGGCCGGCGGTGATGACCACGGGATCGCGCACGATCACGTCGGACTGGGCGTGGCCGACCGCGTCCTTGGTCCAGGCGACGGCCATGACGCGCACGGTGCCGTTGAACTGCGGGATGTCGAAGCCGACCCGCGCCTTGCCGTCGGCGTCAAGCTCGACGACGCCGGAGAAGAAGGCGACCAGCTTTTCGGTCGGCGGGCTGCCTTGCGCCTGCATGTTGGCGCCGTCGCCGCCGGTCCTGAGCTTGCCGGCGTTGCCCAGAGAACCGTCGATCAGGCGACCGTAGATGTCGCGGATTTCCATACCCAGCATGCGCTGGCCGAAGAACCAGTTCTCCGGATCCGGCGCCTTGTAGTTGGTCAGGTTGAGGATGCCGACATCGACGGCGGCAACCATGACATAGGCGTTGCTGCCCGGCTGCACGCCGGCGACCGAAACCGGGATCGACAGCTGCTGGCGCGGCATGGTCTTGTCCGGTGGCGTCAAGGTGATGGCGAGCTTCTTCGAACCCGGATCGACCTTCAGCCATTTCACGCCGATGGCGCGGGCCGGCATGCGCGTCTCCTGCGCATCGCCCGGCCGGAACAGGGTTGCGGTGACATAGGCGCCGGCGCCCCAGTCGTCGCCGACCGGAATGTCGACGGTGCTGCCGCCGGCCGGCACTGACGCCGTGATGGTCTTCAACAGCTTGTCGGAGCCGATGTTGATCAAGAGTTCGCCGGCAAAATGCGGCGAGATTTTCAGCTTGGCCACTTCGCCGGCGGCATAATTGTCCTTGTCGAGGGCGATTTCGAGGCCGTCAGGTGTTTCGGTGGTGGTCGAGGAGACATACCAGCCGGCGTCGAACTCGTAGCTGGTCGCCGGTCCTTCGGGATCGGCGGTTTCAACCTCGAGCCTGTACTGACCCCAATCGACCGGCACGGAGACCGTTGCGTCGCCGTCGGCGTTGAGGTCGACCTGGCCGTTGGCGATCGACTTGGTGAAGGTCACCGGCTCGTAATTCCACGAATTGTTGGAGCGGTACCACTGGTAATTGCGTTCGACCTTGACCAGCGTCCATTGCGCGCCTTTCAGCGCCTCACGCTTGCCGTCGGGATCGACGGCGATCAGGCTGAACTTGGCCGTGCCGCCCTGCGGCACTTCATTGTCGGCGAAATCCGGACGAATGCCGATCATATGGCCCTGCGGGCGGATGCCGATGTTGAGCGAGCGCTCGATGGCGCGGCCGCCGGTTTCACGCATCCTGACCGTCACCTTGGCGTCGACCAGCTTGGTGGTCGAGGGCAGTTGGTCGACGGAGACCGGGAAGGTCACCTTGCCGTCATCGCCAACCACCGGCAGATCGGCGAGGGGGGTGACCGTGGGTTCGGCCGACTGCTCGTCGGCGAGACCGAAGGAAAAGCCCTGGAAACGGTCCCAGTCGCGCGACGTCGACAGCGTCAGCTCGCCTTCCAGCGCCAGGCCTGCTGCCGGCGCGCCATAGAGGAAGCGGCCGTCAATGTCGATGTTGGCGGTTTCGCCCTGGGCGATTTCCTGCTTGTCGGCCTTCATGTCGAATTCGATGCGATCCGGCACGAAATCCTCGACCAGGAACATCTGGCTGGCCACCGCGGGCTGCTTGGGATCGGTGTAGATCGACACCGACCAGGTGCCGCGCATGGCGTTGGGGGCGAGCGGCAGGTCGACGGCATGGCCGCCGGCCGATGCGCCGTCGCTGACGATACGGCGGTCCTCGACGCCGTCGGGGCGCGAGAAGATGAAGGTCAACGGCAGGTTTTCGACCGCCTTGGCGGCACCGTCGCGAGCAAGTGCGGCGACATGAACATCCTCGCCGGCGCGGTAGATACCGCGTTCGGTCCAGGCATAGACGTCGAGCGCACCTGGCGCCGCGCGCCCGGTGACGCCGCGGTCGGACAGGTCGAAGCCGGCCCGGCCCATGTCGAGGAAGACGAAGTCATTGTCGCCCTGCTTGGCCATCAGCACGGCCGGCACCATGCCGCCGTCGCCGCGCGTCAGGCCGGGGTTGAAGACGGCATGGCCGTCGGCATCCGACGTCGCCGTGCCCAGAACCTCATTGTTCCTGGCGACCAGCGTCAGTTCGGCGCCGGCGATCGGCTTGGCGCTGCCCAGCGAACGGGCAAAGACGTTCAGCCCGTCCTGACCGGTATAGGTCGACAGGCCGATGTCGGAGACGACGAACCATTGCGTGGCCATCGAGTTGTAGTCGTCGCTCTTGTCGTTGACGGCCTGGGCGGTCAGCACGTAGACGCCGGGCTTGCGCTGCGGCACCGCCTCGTCGACTGGGAAGGAGGTGGTGACCTCCTTGTTGAGGTCATTGGCGATGTCGAGCTGGCCTTGCCAGACCGGCGCGCCCATCTGCTCGGAAATGTTGGAGATGTCATAGCCGTCCAGCTGGTGCAGGAACTGGTAGCCCGACAGAAGCTGTGCCAGCGAACGATCGCCGATGCGATAGAGCTTCATCTCGGCGGCGTTCATGTTGACGGTAACGATCGGAATACCGCGGCGCGCGCCGGCCGGCAGCACGAAGCTGTCGCCAGTGAAGCGGGCGGACGGTGCGCGGTCCTGCACATAGATCGACAGCACCACGGGAGCCGCGGTCACTTCGCCGATTGCCGCCGGCAGGCCGGCGCGGAAGGTGACGTCGTAGTGCTGGCCATGCTCCAGCCCTTCGACGCAGATCTGCTTGTCCTTGGCCTCGACGCCCTTGGGCGGTGCATTGTCGACAGTGACGAATTGCGCGTAATCGACGCCGGTCTTGACCAGATCCTCGGAGAATTGCGCGCAGATGCGCGGCGCGCTGGTGTCGGCGTCGATGGTGTGGTCGATAACGCGGAAACCCTTGCGCGCCTTCAGATCGGCATAGTCGGCCTGGACCGCCGGCGACGGGTTCAGGGCAAGGCTCGCCTCATAGGCCTGTAGCGCCGGCCGGTAGAGATCGCGCTTGTCGAGGCCGTTGCCGAGCAGCGCCAGCACTTCGGCGCGCGTCTTGGTGGTGCGCAGTAGTTTATAGGCGTTGAATGCGGCCGAAGTGCCGTTCGTCGGCAAAGTGGAAGCTTCGGATGTGCTGGCGGCGGGCTGCACGGCCAGCGTTTCACGCGCCAGGTTGAGCCAGAGCTGGCCATCATCGGGCAGTACCGAGACAGCGGCCTCGTATTTCAGCATGGCGGAGCGGTGGTCGCCGGTCAGCACGGCCTGTTCGGCGGCACTCAGCAAGGCAGCCATGCCTTCTGTCGGCTTGTCATAGGCCGGGCCGAGCAGCTTGTTGCGGTATTGCTGGGCCTGGTCGGCCATCCAGTTGGGGAAGAAGGCGAGTTCCGGCGGCGCGCCGATATCAGGATCGCCATCGATGTTGACGACCTTGCCGGCGACCGCGCCATTGAAGGTTTTCAACTGGTTGTAGTCGGATTTGAGGAAGCACCATTTGGCTTTTTTATTGTAGGTGAAGGCACGGCAGGCCGGGTCTCCCAGGCATGTCGTCTTGCACTGGTCGATTGTCACATTCTGGTCGGACCTGAGATCAAAACCGAAATAATCGGAATTGTCCGTTGTCGCGATACGCCGGGCCTCGGCCGCTTGCGCGACGCTGCTCCAGGCCAGGACATTGGCCCAGGCAAAAAACAGGAGAATCAGAATCGAAAGACCACGAGCCGCGCGCATTGCCATAACACCCCTCCAGACACAGCTGACGTCCGGGCATGATCAAGCTTCAGTCAGGCTTGTCAACACAAGGACGCGGCAGGGTTCCGCCTGCCAACGGTTTCCTTTCCGGTCGATGACCGGTAGTACCTCCATAGGACAGGGGATCACGCTTTCTTGCGGCGACGCAAAAGGTGTGAATTCCAAGCCCGTCCTATTTCAGACAATTGGATTGTGGCCCCTTTACGAGCGCTTCAGAACTTCATTCCAATTTTAGTTTTGTAACCTAGGTTGTCTTAATGCCGGCGCATGAAGAGCAGATGTCAGGAGGTCGCGCGCCAGGGCGTGCGCTTCCGCGCGCCCTGCTGCTGGCCATGATGTGCTCGACCGTGCTCGTCGCCGAATCGCCCCCGGCGGCCGCTTTCGAGCTTTTCGGCATCAAGCTGTGGGGATCGTCCAGCGACGAGGATGCCGACATCGTCGATCCTCTGCGCTACGCCGTGACCATCAATGCCCCCGACGCCGACAAGGACCTGGTCAAGAAGCTCGAAAATGCCTCGGCGCTGAAGAGCGACGAGGAGCGTCCGGTTTCAGGCTCGCTCGGGCTGATGGCCAAGGCGCGCAGCGACCGCGAACAGCTTGTCGCCGCGCTCTATGCCGATGCCCGCTACGAAGGCGTCGTCACCGTCACCATCGACGGCAAGCCGCTCGACGATTTGCCGCCGGATGCCGAATTCAAGGGTCCGCAGCCGGTTCCCGTGGCGATCGACATTGCTACCGGGCCGAAATTCACCTTGGGCAATATCAGGCTGCAAGGCGACGCGGCAGGACTGATGAGCGCCGATTATGGCCTGATATCAGGCGGCGACGCCGGATCCGGCGCAGTGCTCAAGGCCGAAGCGCTGATCGTGCGGACGCTGAAGGAGCAAGGCAGGCCGCTGGCAGAGGTGACGGACCGCCAGATCGTCGCCGACCATGCCACCTCGACGCTCGACGTGACGCTGACGGTCGCCGCCGGACCGGTCGCCGGCTATGGCCCGACCACCGTGGAAGGCACCGAGAAGGTCGACCGCGACTTCACCGAATACATGACCGGCCTCAAGCGCGGCCGGCAATACTCGCCGCAAGAGATCGACGACGCGCGCGACCGGTTGCTGGCGCTCGAGGTCTTCAACAGCGTGACGTTCAAGGAAGCCGACAAGCTCGATGCCGACGGCAACATTCCGATCGGCGTCCAGGTCAGCGAGCGCAAGCCACGCTATTTCGGCGTCGGCGGCACTTTTTCCAACACCGAGGGGCTGGGCCTCGAGGGCTATTGGGGCCACCGCAATTTGTTCGGCCGGGCCGAGAAGCTGCGCATCGATGGCAAGATCAGCGGCATCGGCAGCAACGATCTCGGCGAACTCAACTACAATGCCGGCATCATGTTCGAGAAACCCGGTGTGATCGGACCGGCATCGAAGTTCTTCGCCGGCGTCAAGACGGTGCTCGAACATCCTGATGCCTATGACCATTTCTCGATCAAGGGCAGCACCGGCCTGTCCTACGAACTGACCAAGAAGCAGACGGTTTCCGCCGAGGTGGCGCTCGACTATTCCCGCATCCACGACGCTTTCGGCAAGCACAAATACCTGATCGCCAGCATTCCGCTGCAATATGTCTACGACAACAGGGACAACCGCCTGAACCCGACCAGCGGCTTCCGGGTGCTGGCCTATGCCGAGCCGAGCTACGACATTTTGAGCGGTGCGGCATTCCTGAAGCTGAGGGGCGAAGGGTCGGCCTATCAGTCGCTGGATTCGGCTTCCAAGTTCGTGCTGGCCGAACGTGTCGCCATCGGTTCGATCGTCGGCACCAGCCTCGAACATGTGCCGGCCGACCGGCGCTTCTATTCCGGTGGCGGCGGTTCGGTGCGCGGCTACGCTTATCAGGGCATCGGTCCGAAGGATTTCACCGGCCAGCCGATCGGCGGCCTGTCCTTCTTCGAAACCTCGGTCGAGATGCGCATCGCCATCACCGACACGATCGGCATCGTGCCGTTCGTCGATGCCGGCACCGTGTCGACCAAATCGGTTCCCGATTTCTCCGATGTCAAGGTCGGCGCCGGCGTCGGCCTGCGCTATGTCACGCCGTTCGGGCCGCTGCGCATCGACGCGGCCGTGCCGCTCAACCGCGATCCGGGCGATCCGCATTTCGGCATCTATGCCGGCATCGGACAGGCATTCTGAGCGATGAAAACAGTCTGGCGCATCCTCCGCATTGTTCTCTACACCCTGCTGATCGTGATTGCGGGAGCGATCGGCGCGCTGGTGGTGCTAACCAAGACCGAGCGCGGCCGCGACAATCTCGCCGGCATCATTTCGCGGCTGGCATCGACCGACGACCGCAAGATCACGGTCAGCGGCATAGACGGCATCTGGTCGGGAGCCCTCAGCGTCGACCATGTCGTGCTGGAGGATCGCGAGGGTGCCTGGCTGGTGGCGCGCAAGGTGGCCGTCGACTGGTCGCCGCTGGCGCTGCTGTCGAAAAACTTCAGCGCCGACCGTATCGCTGCCGAGCGCATAGAACTCGCCCGGTTGCCGGTGGCCAGCACGCAGCCGGCGCCGAGCGGCGGCACGACGACGCTGCCGGTTTCCATCGACATCAAGCAGATCGACCTGCCCGAGATCGCGCTTGGCCAGCAACTGGCCGGCAGCGGCATCGCCGAACTTGCCGCCAGGGGCATGCTCAAGGCCGACGCCGCGCCGCTGGCGGTCGAGACGGTGCTCAACGTCACCCGCCATGACGGCAAGCAAGGCAATGTCGATGCCAAGATCCACTTTGCGCCGGCGGACAACAGGCTCGATCTTGACCTCAAGGCCTCGGAGCCGGCAGGCGGCATCATCGCCAATCTGCTCAAGCTGCCCGATACGCCGCCGGTCGACATAATTGTCTCGGGCACCGGGCCGCTCGCCAATTGGAACGGCATCGGCACGTTCTCGGTCGACGGCAAGATCGTCACCCAGCTGACAGGCCGGCACCAACTGACCGACAAGGGTAATCATGTTGAGGCCAAGGGCGACGGCGATTTCGCTCGCTTTCTGCCTGAGAATCTCAAGCCGCTGTTTGCCGGCAAGACCAGCTTCGATGTCGCCGGCACCGCCACATCGGCCGGTGGCGTCAGTGTCGACCGCGCCAACATCGACAGCGATGCGGTGCACGGCACCGCGACCGGCATTGTCGATCCTGCCGGCGCCAGCGACCTCTCGATCGAACTCGCCGCCAAGGGTCCGCCCGTTGTGATCAGCGTCGGCAGCAAGGCGCAACCGATCACGCTGGCGATCAGCAATGCCACCGCCCGCGCCTTCGGCGACGGCAAGGCACCGATCATCGACATCGGCGCCTCCTTCGTCTCCATCGTTGCTGGCGGCACGCGGCTGGATGATCTGGCGGCGCAGATCCATTCCGACGGCTTTGACATCCAGAACCGCGCCGGGCCGGTCACCGTCAAGCTGCAGGCAGGTGGCCTTAACACCGACGTGGCGACGCTGGCGCCGCTGATCACCGGCAAGATCGATGTCGATCTGGCCGGGTCGGTCAGCAAGGATGCCATTGCCATCGACCAGGGCACGCTGCGCTCCGACGCGCTCAACGCCTCTCTGACGGCGACGGTGGCGCTTGCCGACCTGTCGATGCAGCTGAAGATGAACGCGGATGCCGTGGCGACGGCCTTTCCGCCGCAGATCGCCTCGGTGCTTGGCGCCCGGGTAAAATTCTCGGCCACCGCGGCCCGCGATCCGCAGGGATCCTTCGCCGCCAACTCGATCGAATTCACGTCCGGCACGCTCAGCGCCGCCGGCACGGCCAGCATGCAGGGCACCGACATCCAGGCCGACATCAAGGGCAAATTGGGCGACGTTTCCGTGCTGTCGCCGACAGTCGGCGTGCCGGTTGCCGGTGGCGTCGATTTCGCGCTGTCGGCAAGCGGCGCGATGACGGCGCCGGATTTCACCGTTACCGCCGATAGCGACAGCCTGACGGCGTCGGGCCGCACGGTGAAGAGCATCAAGCTGACGGCGAGCGGCAAGGCCGATATCACCAGTCCCGCCGCCAACGTATCGCTGACCGGCTCCGTCAACGACCAGCCGCTCGATATCAAGGCAGCACTGGTGACAAGCGAGGGCAAGCGTTCGATCAACGGATTCCTGGTCTCGCTGGGCGACAACAAGGTCTCGGGCGATCTCGCGCTGGACGACACGTACATGCCGCTCGGCACGCTGACGCTCGACGCGCCCGCTATCGACCAGTTGGCCGCACTGGCCGGCCAGGCGGTGACGGGCGACATCGACGGCACCATCGGCTTTGCCAAGGAGGGCGACGCGCCCTCCGTCGCGATCGATGCGAAGAGCACTTCGATCGCGCGTGGCGACGTGACGGCCAAGGCCATCACCGTCAATGCGCTGATCGCCAATTATCTCAAGGCGCCGGCGATCGCCGGTTCGATAAAGGCTGACAGCGTCACTTCCGGAACCACCGAAATCAGCGGCATCGGCGTCGACCTGAAGCGCGACGGCGATTGGACCAATTTCACCGGCGGCGCCACCATAGCGGGCGTTCCGGCGACCGCTGCCGGCCGGGTGAAGATCGCCGACGGCAAGACGAGCGTCGAGATTGCCTCGGGCGAGGCGACGGTTCGCGGCATCAAGGCGGCAATCGCTCAGGCGTCGACACTGAGCATCGCCAACGGCACGGCCAGCATCGAGAAACTGGCGCTCGATGTCGGCGGCGGTTCGGTGACGCTGTCGGGCACTGCCGGTCAGACGCTCGACCTCGCGGCGCAATTTTCGGCACTGCCCGCGGCGCTCGCCAATGAATTTTCGCCCGGCCTCGACGCTGTCGGCACGCTCAGCGGCACGGCTGGAGTGACCGGGCCGCCGGCCGCTCCCGATGTCCGCTTCAATGCGCAACTGGCCGGTATCGAAACCAGCCAGACCCGGCAGGCCGGGCTCGGGCCGCTCGCCGTCGATGCGGCCGGCAGCTACACCTTGGCCGGCGGCGTGATGCTCGATCAGGCGACGCTGACCGGCGACAAGATTTCCGGCAAGGCGACCGGCACCCTCAATCCGAACGGCGCCAGCGATTTTGCGCTCGATCTCATCTCATCCGGCCCCAGCCTGCCCCTGACTGTCGGCAGCGCCGAGAGCCCGGTCAAGATCGAGATCCGGTCCTTGTCGGCAAAGGTGGCGGGCGAGAGCACGCGGGCCCGCCTGGATGTCTCCGCGATCCTGCCCTCGATCGTCACCAGTCCAGCGAAGGTGGACGGGCTTGCCCTGGCGTTGCACTCGGATGCGTTCGATCTCAAGAACCGTGCAGGGTCGGTTTCCGGCACAGTGTCGGTGGACAAGGTCGGTCTCGACAATCCGGTGATTGCGCCGCTGATCGCCGGCAAGGTCACGGCGGCGCTCAGCGGTCGCCTGACAGCCGATGCGGTTGCCATAGACAGCGGCTCGCTCAAGAGCGATGCGCTGAACAGCCAGGTTGCCGGCCAGGTATCGCTGCGTGACGGTGCCATCGACCTCAATCTTAAGGCGGATGCCCCATCGTCGGCCTTGCCGGCGGCGGCACGCGGCATGCTTGGCGAACGCGCTGAGATCAGCGCCACGCTGAAGCGCGACCCCAACGGCAGTATCGCTATAGGCGGATTGAAGCTGACCTCGGGCGCGCTGACCGCAGACGGGCAAGCCAGCCTTGCCGACAACAAGGTGGCCGCCGACATCAAGGGTGCGCTGAGCGACATCTCGCTGCTGTCGAAAGACGCCAAGGGCGCCATCGCTTTTGCGTTGAACGCGCAGGGCCCGGCCGCGGCGCCGGACCTGTCGTTGACCATCGACAGCGACCGCCTTCTCGTGGCGGCGCGCGAGATCACCGGGCTGAAGCTGACCGCCACCGGCAAGGCCGATGCCGCCAATCCGGCGGCGAATGTGCAGCTGACCGGCAATGTCGCCGGCCAGGCGCTGCAAGGCAGTGCGGTGCTGGCGACGGCGGACGGCAAGAGCGCCATCAATGGCCTGCTGCTGTCGCTCGGCAAGAACAGGATTTCCGGCGATCTGGCGCTGGATGAGAAGTTCGTGCCAGTCGGCACCATCGCGCTCGACCTGCCCGATATCGGCCCGCTGGCAGCACTTGCCCTGGAGAAGGCCGAAGGCGATGTGCGCGGCACGATCGCCTTTTCGAAGAACGGCAATGCGCCACAGGTCGCAATCAAGGCGGCGACAGCATCGATTACGCGCGGCGACCTGCAGGCGAAAGCCGTCTCGATCGATGCGCTGGTCGCCAACTATCTGGCGGCGCCCGTGATCTCCGGAAAGATCCACGCCGACACCGTCACGTCGGGCGGCACCGTGATCAGCGGCATCGATGTCGACTTGAAGCGCGACGGCGACTGGACCGGCTTCTCCGGCGGCGCAACCGTCAAGGGCATTCCGGCACAGGCCGCCGGCCGGGTGAAAGCGGCCAACGGCACGACGACCATCGAGCTTGCCTCCGGCCAGGCGACCGTACAAGGCATCAAGGCGGCCATCGCCCAGGCCTCGACCGTCAGCATCGTCAACGGCACGACGACGCTGGACCGGCTGGTGCTCAACCTTGGCGGCGGCACGGCGACGGTGACCGGCAAGGTCGGCACGGCGCTCGACATCAATGCGACGCTGGCGCGGGTGCCGATGTCGCTCGCCAACAGTTTCTCGCCGGGGCTCGACGCCGCCGGTTCGATCTCAGGCACGGTCAAGGTGACGGGTGCGCCGGCGAACCCCGCCATTGCCTTCAACCTCGACGCGGCCGGCGTGCAGACCTCGCAGACGCGCGGTGCCGGTGTCGGTGCGGTGAGTGTCTCCTCGTCGGGCACCTTCGGCGGCAACAAGCTGACCTTCAATGCCAATGTCGGCGATGGCGCCGGCCTTGGCCTCAAGGGCGGCGGCACCGTGACGACGGCCGGCACGCCGTCACTGGTGCTCGACTTCAATGGCGTCGTGCCGTTCGGCCTGCTCAGCCAGAAGCTGGCCGCGCAGGGCCTGTCTTTGTCTGGAACCGCCAATGTCAACGTGCAGGTGCGCGGTCCCGCGACATCGCCCGTCATCGGCGGCAGCATCAGCACCTCGGGTGCGCGCCTTGTCGATGCGCGCTCCGGCCTCGCCGTCAACGATCTCGCCGCCGATGTCTCGATTGCCGGCGGCGTCGCCAGGATCAACCGGCTGACCGGAACGCTGTCGACGCGCGGCAGCCTGTCGGCCAGCGGCACGGTCGGCATCAACCCGGCGCAGGGTTTCCCGGCCGACCTGTCGATCAAGCTGGTCGACGGCCGCTATACGGACGGCAGGGTGGTGACCGCCAATCTCGGCGGCGACCTGACGATCAAGGGACCGCTGACCTCCGCACCGGTCATCGCCGGCACCGTCAATCTCGCCAAGACGGTGATCACCGTTCCCGACAAATTGCCGGGCTCGCTGGCGGCGCTCGACGTCAAGCACAAGAACGCGCCGGGCGCGGTCAAGGCGCAGGACAAGGCGCTGCGGCCGCCGACGACCAGCGGCAAGGGCGGCGGTAGCGGCCTTGCGCTCGATGTCACGGTCAACGCGCCGAATCAGATCTTCATCCAGGGCAGGGGCGTTGATGCCGAACTTGGCGGCTCGCTGAAGCTGACCGGCCCGGCCTCGTCGCCGCAAGCGGTCGGCACCTTCACCTTGCAGCGCGGACGACTGTCGATCCTCGGCAAGCGGCTGACCTTCACCGAAGGCACGGTCGGGTTTTCCGGCTCGCTGGTGCCCTATCTCAATTTGACGGCGACCACGACGACGACCAGCGCCACCGTCACCATCGTGGTGTCGGGCGAAGCGACCAATCCGAAGTTCACCTTCTCCTCGGTGCCGGCGCTGCCCGAGGATGAGGTGCTGGCGCAATTGATCTTCGGCCGCTCGATGTCGAACCTGTCGCCGCTGCAGATCGCCCAGCTCGCCGAAGCGGCGGGGCAGCTGGCCGGCGTCGGCGGCTCGACGTCGCTGCTGGAAAACCTGCGCAGCGCCATTGGCGTCGACGATCTCGACGTCACCACCGACGACCAGGGCGGCACGGCGGTTTCGGCCGGCAAATACCTCAACGACCGCACCTATGTCACCATCCAGAAGGGCGACAAGCCGGGCTCGGGCAAGGCGACGATCGACCTCAATGTCGGGCGCGGCGTCAAGCTGCGCGGCGAGGCCAACGATGCCGGCGAAGCCAAGGGCGGCATCTTCTACGAGAAGGAATACTGACAGTCCGGCGGGGCTTTTGGCCTCATGGTGGATCGATTCTGGTGCTGTGCGGGCCAGAGCAAATGTCTCAGTTTAATCGACTATCGCGATTCCAGAAGAATCCGTCGGACAGTAGCAAATTTGCGCCAAGACTGTCGTTATCACGCGAACCGCTCCCCTTTCAAAGTTGCACATTCCCTAACATGTTCTCAATCCACGCCGTCTTTGACATCATGGCCTGGATGCGGAATGTTAAAAGGCGGAAAGCCAACAATGGGAGTTAAGTCATGACAATTTATAAGAGTAATGGCGATCGCGTTCCGGATCACATCCTGGCCATGGCCGAAGAAGCCAAGGCAGGCAAGGTGGACCGCCGCGAATTCCTGGCCATGGCCAGCGTCTTCGGCGCATCGACGGCAATGGCTTACGGCTTGCTCGGCCTCGCCGATCCGACGCCGGCGAAGGCCGAAGAGGTAAAGGGCAAGAAGGGCGGCACGCTGAAGATCGCCCAGTGGATCAAAGATCCCAAGGACCCGCGCAAGGCCGACTGGTCGGAAATCGCCAATGCCGAGCGCCAGGCGCTGGAGCCGCTGGTCAAGTACACCTCCGAATACACGTTTCGCCCCTATCTGCTGGAAAGCTGGGACGTCAACGACGACGCCACGCAGTACACGCTGCATGTGCGCAAGGGCGTCACCTGGTCGAATGGCGATGCCTTCACCGCCGATGACGTCATCTTCAACCTGAAGCGCTGGGCTGACAAGAAAGCCGAAGGCAATTCCATGCCCGGCCGTCTCGGCTCGTTGGTCAAGGACGACAAGCTCGACGAAAGCGCCGTGACCAAGCCGGACGACCACACGGTCGTGCTTAAGCTCAGCAAGCCGGACATCGCGCTGATTCCGAACATGTGCGACTATCCCGGGCTGATCGTCCACAAGACCTTCGATGAGAAGGGCGGCGACTTCAAGGCCTGCCCGATCGGCACCGGTCCGTTCGAACTCGTCTCCTACGATGTCGGTCAGAAGGTGGTCTACAAGCGCCGCACCGATGACAAGTGGTGGGACGGCGAAGTGTTCCTCGATGGCCTGGAATTCATCGACTACGGCACCGATCCGGCAGCCATGGTCAGCGCTTTCGAGGCCGGCGAAGTGCACACCAACTTCGAGACTTCGGCCGACTATGTGTCGATCCTCGACGGCATGGACCTGGTGAAGTCGGAAATCGTCACCGCGTCGACCATCGTCTGCCGCACCAACGTCAACAACAAGCCCTATGGCGACCAGAAGGTGCGCAACGCGCTGCAGCTTGCGGTCGACAACAATGTCGTCTTGCAGCTCGGCTACGGCAATGCCGGCTCGGTCGCCGAAAACCACCATGTCTGCTCGATCCATCCGGAATATTACGAGCTGCCCAAGGTTGCCCGTGATCCGGCCAAGGCGAAGGCGCTGATGGCGGAAGCCGGCCAAGCCGACTTCGAACACGAGCTGATCACCGTCGACGAAGACTGGCACAAGAACACCGGCGATGCGATCGCCGCCCAGCTGCGCGACGCCGGCATCAAGGTGAAGCGCACCGTTCTGCCTGGTTCGACGTTCTGGAACGACTGGACGAAGTATCCGCTGTCGATGACCAACTGGAACATGCGTCCGCTCGGCGTCCAGGTTCTGGCCATCGCCTATCGCACCGGCGAGGCCTGGAACGAGGCCGGCTGGTCGAATCCGGACTGGGATGCCAAGCTCAATGCGGCGCTCGCCGTTGCCGACGCCGCCAAGCGCAAGGACATGATGAAGGACATCGAGCAGATCCTGCAGGATTCCGGCATCATGATCCAGCCGTACTGGCGCAAGCTCTACAGCCACTCGGTGAAGGCGGTGCAGAACTACAAGATGCACCCGACCTTCGAGCGCGACTACGGCAAGGTCTGGCTCGACCAGGCTTGATATCGCATCGACATGGAGGGAAGGGGCTCGCTCCCTTCCCTCGCTCTTTGCATTGTCCGTCCCTGCTGGTCCGCACATTCTCAAAAAAGTTGCGGACTCGCGGGCAAGGCCATGCAACAAAAACAGGGTTGATCGCATCCGAAGGCCTGTTTGACAGCCAGCCCCGCCGGTCACGGCAGGGTTGGCTTTCATAGCCGGCTCAAACCCCAACCCATCGGCAGGGGGCCGCCATGCTTTCCTTCGTTATCAGGCGTCTTGGCACCATGGCATTGACGATGCTGTGCCTGACCATGGTCGTCTTCTTCCTGATCAACCTCGAACCCAATCTGAAGAAGCTGGCGATCAGCCAGACCGAAATGCATACGTCGGCCGAGCAGCTCGAGAGCTGGCTGGTCAACCATGGCTACCGGCAGAACTTCTTCGTCCGCTACGGCCAGTGGCTTGGTGTCTTGCCCAAGCAGCCGGTAACCGACCCGGCGACCGGTAAGCCGGCGCAGCGTTTCTCCTTCTGCAACGATCCGCTCGTGCCGACCTTTGCCGGCGTTTTCCAGGGCGATTTCGGCTGCTCGACCAAGTTCAAGGCGACCGTCGCCTCAAAACTGTTTCCGGCACTCGGCGCTACGGGCATCCTGATGTTCTGGGTGCTGGCGGTGATGGTGCCGATCTCGCTGCTGATCGGCATTCTGGCCGGCATGCGTGAGGGGTCGCGAACCGACCGGGTGCTGTCCGTGGCGTCGATCGCCTCGACGGCGACGCCTGAATATGTGTCGGGCGTCATCTTCACCGTCATCTTCGCCTCATGGCTAGGCTGGCTGAACGGCTCGGCGGCTTCGGCCAGCCAGGGCATCACCTTCTACAATTTCACACTGCCGGTGATGACGCTGGCGATCTACGGCATCGGCTATATCGCCCGCATGACGCGAGCTTCGATGGTCGAAGTGATGACGCAGCAATATATCCGTACCGCGCGGTTGAAGGGTCTCTCCTTCGGCAGCGTGGTGGTCAAACATGCCTTGCGCAACGCGCTGATCGCACCGTTCACCGTCATCATGCTGCAGTTCCCTTGGCTGCTCACCGGCGTCGTCATCGTCGAGGTGATGTTCCGCTACCAGGGCTTCGGCTACACGCTGGTCGAGGCGGCCGGCAACAACGATATCGACCTTTTGCTCGGCTGCTCGCTGGTCTCGGTGTTCATCGTCTTGATCACGCAGCTCATTTCCGATGTCGGCTACGCATTTCTCAATCCGCGTATCAGAGTTCAGTAGGGAGCGAAGCCGATGCCGGTTCAATACATCAGTGGCTTCACCGTCGTTTTCGAAGTGCTGTCGCGCTTCTGGCCGGTCTGGATCGCGCTCGTCATCGTCATGGGCGCGAGCTTCGCCTACAAGAAGAAGCTGGCGCTCTACGGCCAGCTGTTCGACAGCGGTGTCGGCATCGTCGGCGTCGGCATCTGCCTGTTCTGGCTGTTCACGGCGATCTTCGCCGCGACCATATCGCCCTTCGATCCGCTGGCCCAGATTCCGATCATGAAGGACGTGCTGCCGGGCGCCGTCGAACCGCAGTCGGGGCTGACCTATCTGTTCGGCGGCGACAAGCTGGCGCGCGACGTGTTTTCGCGCATGGTCTATGGCAGCCAGATCGTGCTGATCATCGCGCCTGCCGCGACCGGCTTCGCGCTGATGGTCGGCATCACGCTCGGCCTGCCCGCCGGCTATTACGGCGGCAAGATCGACACCGTGCTGTCGTTCCTGGCCAACCTTGTGCTCGCCTTCCCGGTGATCCTGCTGTTCTACCTCTTGGTGACGCCGGGCATCATGGACACGCCGATCCCGTACGGCATGGCCGGCGTGTTCTTCCTGTTCCCGATCATCTTCTTCAGCGTGCTGTTCTGGACCCGCTACAAGAACCGGCCCGACCGGCTCTACATCCTCCTCGGCATCACCCTGATCCTCGGTGGCTGGATCTATCTCGGCCTTGTGTTCGATAAGGACCCGCTGCACATCGTCCATATCGATCCAAACCAGCTCAACATCTTCGTGGCGGTGGTGTTCGCCTCCAGCCCCGGCGTGTTCCGCATCGTGCGTGGCCTGGTGATGGACATCAAGACGCGCGACTATGTGGCGGCGGCGCAGACGCGCGGTGAATCGCCCTGGTACATCATGCTGTGGGAGATCCTGCCCAATGCGCGCGGGCCGTTGATCGTCGATGCCTGCCTGCGCATCGGCTACACCACGATCCTGCTCGGCACGCTCGGTTATTTCGGCCTTGGCCTGGCGCCGGAAAGCCCGGACTGGGGCACCGCGATCAAGGACGCCAGCCGCCTGCTGCGCTCCTTCATCCATCCGGCGCTGCCGCCGACCATCGCACTGATGTCGTTCGTGCTGGGCTTGAACCTGCTCGCCGACTCGCTGCGCGAACAATCGATGAAAGACTGATGTCGCGGGTTTCGACCCGATGGGCCTGAGAGAAACAGGCCTGGAAGAACCAGGATTGGAGCGACCCATGGACGAGGCAGTTCGAAATCCCGCCAAGCCGACCCCCGGGCCAACCAAAGGGCCGATCATCGAGATCGAGAACCTGTCGATCTCCTTCTTCACCCGCAAGGGCGAGATACCGGCGGTCATGGATTTTTCCTGCACCGTCATGCCGGGCGAGGCGATGGGCATCGTCGGCGAATCCGGCTGCGGCAAGTCGACCGTGTCGCTCGGCATCATGCGCGACCTCTCCAACATCGGGAAGATCGTCGGCGGCAAGATCAAGTTCCAGGGCAAGGACATGGGCGAACTCTCCGACGAGGAGTTGCGTTCCATCCGCGGCAACAAGATCGCTATGATCTACCAGGAGCCGATGGCGAGCCTGAACCCGGCGATGAAGGTCGGCCAGCAGCTGATGGAAGTGCCGCTGATCCACGACAAGGTGTCGAAGGAAGAGGCCTATAAACGCGCCCTCGATATGGTGCGCTCGGTCAAATTGCCCGATCCCGAGCGTATGATGCGCTCCTATCCGCACCAGCTCTCCGGCGGCCAGCAGCAGCGCATCGTCATTGCCATGGCGCTGCTGTCGAAGCCGGCGCTGCTTTTGCTCGACGAGCCGACGACGGCGCTCGACGTGACGGTGGAGGCGGGCATCGTCGATCTGGTCAAGGGGCTGGGCGAAAAGTTCGGCACGTCGATGATCTTCGTGTCGCACAATCTCGGCCTGATCCTGGAAACCTGCGATCGCATCACGGTGATGTATTCGGGCGAAGCGGTGGAGACCGGCAAGATCAAGGACGTGTTCGACCGGATGCGCCACCCCTATACGCAAGGGCTGTTCCGCTCGATCCCGCTGCCGGGCGCCGACAAGAACTCACGGCCGCTGATCTCCATCCCCGGACAGCTGCCGCTGCCGCACGAGCGGCCCAAGGGCTGCAATTTCGGCCCGCGCTGCCACCATTTCGTCGAGGGTGTCTGCAACGCCGCCGAAATCCCGATGATCGAGGTCGCTGGTCACGAAGGCCATTTCTCGCGCTGCGTGCGCTTCAACGAGATCGACTGGGAGGCGCTGCCACCCGGTGCCAAGAAGGTCAATGAGCGCGTCGTGCCCGGCGCGCCGGTGCTCAAGATCGAGGACCTCAGAAAATATTACAGGGTCGGCGGCAGCGAGGTGTTCGGCTCGAGCGAGGGCCGCGTCGTCAAGGCCAACGAGACGATCTCGTTCATGGCGCGCGAATCCGAGACGGTCGCCATCGTCGGCGAATCCGGCTGCGGAAAGTCGACGCTGGCCAAGGTGCTGCTCGGGCTGGAGACGGCAAGTGCCGGCACGGTGACGCTGGGCAACACGGAAATCCAGTCGACGGGGATCGACAAACGGAGCGTCGACACGGTGTCGTCGATCCAGATGGTGTTCCAGAATCCGTTCGACACGCTCAATCCCAGCCATTCGGTCGGTTCGCAGATCATCCGCACGCTGGAGAAGTTCAATGTCGGCAAGACGGTTGCCGATCGCCGCAAGCGCATGCTGGAGCTGCTCGACCTGGTGAAGCTGCCGCGGGCATTCGAAACCCGCAAGCCGCGTCAGCTTTCGGGCGGCCAGAAGCAGCGCATCGGCGTGGCGCGAGCCTTTGCCGGTGACGCCAAGGTGGTGGTGGCCGACGAGCCGGTCTCGGCATTGGACGTGTCGGTGCAGGCGGCGGTGACCGAACTGCTGATGGACATCCAGCGTAAGAACAAGACGACGATGCTGTTTATCAGCCACGATCTGTCCGTCGTTCGCTACATCGCCGACCGCGTCGTCGTCATGTATCTCGGCTACATCGTCGAGCAAGGCACGACCGACCAGATCTTCGCACCGCCCTATCATCCCTACACCGAGGCGCTGCTGTCGGCGATCCCGATCGCCGACACGAGTGTCGTGAAGAAGCACATCGTGCTGGAAGGCGACATCCCGTCGGCGATGAACCCGCCATCCGGGTGTCCGTTCCAGACCCGTTGCGGCTACAAGAAGCTGGTGCCGGACAATCTCTGCGAGACCAAGGTGCCGCCGGTCAAGCATCTCGGCGACGGTCATATGAGCCTGTGCTGGCTCTCCGACGACGTGCTGGCCAAGATGGAGCCCGTGATCAAGTTCGACAAGGAACACGCCGCGCACGAAGGTATGCCGGACGACGCGTCGCATGGCGATGGCCCCGGTTTTGCTGGCACGCCACCAAAGCGTCCGCGCGGCAAAAGGCCGAGCTGACCGTCCGAAGATCGAGATCAACGATGCGGCAAGATCAGTTCCCGCACTCGCTCAACTGCTGGGCATAGTCCCGCGCCATCTTGTCGGTGGCCCGGGCATAGCCCTGCACACCGGCATCGCCCCTGTTGCCGCGGCCATAGGCGGTCCAGCCGAGATAGTAGGCAAGGTAGAGATTGTAGGTGTCGTTGCGGGCGACGCCGTAGGTGTCAGATGTCTTGGAATGATACCAGCCGACGAAATCGACCGCATCGGCGAATTTCGTCCGCCGCGCCGCCCAGTTGCCGGTCTCGCGCTGATATTGCGACCAGGTGCCGTCCAGCGCCTGCGAGAAGCCGGTGGCCGTGGAGACGTGCTTCCACGGAATGAAGCCGAGCAGCTTGGTACGCGGCGGCCTTGCATTGCTCTTGAAGCCCGATTCCTTGCGCACCGTCGCCATCAGTACGGGAACGGGGATGCCGTATTTCTGCTGCGTGCGCTCGGCGGCAGACTGCCAGTTGTCGAACCAGCCGTCATTCTGGTCGAAGACGGCGCAGACATTGTTGATGTGATTGGGCGGCGTGGCGCAGGCCGAAAGCGCCAGCAGCACGCAAACCGCACCAATTTTACTAAAACTCGAACTACGCATCGGCAGAGCAATAGGCCGAAATCATAAAGGGAATCTTGCAGCGTCCATTAACGCTTCGCCCGAGCGGTCGCTCGAGGAAATCCCATATCAACAATCCGACATATTTCGTCGTGTTTTCTAAATGGATACTGCAGAAATGCCGCCGTGGCTAAAATCACGCCCGCAAACGGCGTATTTATGACAGCTTGCCTGGTTTGCCGGGGCTTTGATGCCAGGCATGAACGAACCAAGACGCAAACGCGGCGCCGAGCGCACCAGCAATCGGGGGCCATCGGCCATTCCGCAACTGCCGCTCAGGCGGGTGACCAATCCCTATCCGCCAATGGCCATGCTGTCGCCCGATCAGATCGAGCAGATCCATCAGGCGTCGATGCACATATTGGAGAATTTCGGCATTGAGGTGATGAGTCCGCGCGCGCTGTCGCTGTTCGAGAAGGCCGGCGCCAGGGTCGATCATGCCTCAGCGAATGTCCGCATCGATCGCGGCCTGATCGAAGACGTGCTGAAGACCACGCAGCCCAGCTATGTGTTGACGCCGCGCAACCCGGCCAACGCGGTTCATCTGGGCGGCAACACCATCAATTTCACCCTCGTTGCCGGGCCGCCCAATGTCCATGACATGGAGCGCGGCCGCCGCGCCGGCAATTTGCGCGACTATTCGGATCTCACACGGCTGGCGCAGCATTTCAACTGCATCCACATGCTGGGCAACCAGGTCTGCGCGCCGGTGGAGCTGCCGGCAAACTCCCGCCATCTCGACACTTATTTCACCAATCTGACGCTGACCGACAAGAGTTTCCATGTCTCGGCGATCGGCCGGGGCAGGGCATTGGACGGCATCGAGATGATGGCGATTTCGCGTGGGCTGACGCTCGACCAGATGCGCGACGATCCCGGTATCACCACGATCATCTCGGTCAACTCCCCGCGCCGCTTCGACGAGATGATGGCCGAAGGACTGATGACCATGGCCGAGTTCGGCCAGTCGGTGGCGGTGACGCCGTTCACGCTGATGGGGGCGATGAGCCCGGTGACGCTGGCCGGGGCGCTGGCGCAGCAGAATGCCGAGGCGCTGTTCGGCGTCGTGCTGACGCAGCTTGTCCGTCCGGGCGCGCCGGTCATGTATGGCGCCTTCACCTCCAATGTCGACATGAAGTCGGGCGCGCCGGCCTTCGGCACGCCTGAGAATACCAAGGCCAACATTGCGTCAGGGCAACTGGCGCGGCGCTACGGGCTGCCGTACCGCACGACGCCAGGCTCGGCTTCCAATGCCGCCGACGCGCAGGGCGCCTATGAGACGCTGATGGCGCTGTGGGGCGCGGTGCTCGGCCACGGCAATCTCGTCTACCACGCCGCCGGCTGGCAGGAGGGCGGGCTGACGGCGTCGTTCGAAAAACTCATCATCGATGTCGAGATGATCCAGCATATGATGGAGTTCTTGCGCCCGATCGAAGTCAATGAGGCGGAACTCGCCGTCGAGGCTTTGGGTGCGGTGCCAACCGGTGGGCATTTCTTCGGCGAGCCGCACACGCTGGAGCGCTACGCCACTGCCTTCTACCAGCCGATGCTGTCCAACTGGCAGAATTACGAAGCCTGGCAGGAAGCCGGCGGCCTCGACGCCACGGCACGCGCAACGCGGCTGTGGAAGAAAGCGCTGGAGGACTATGTCGAGCCGGTGATGGATATCGCCGTGCGCGAGGCGCTAGAGGCTTACATGGCCAGGCGCAAGGAAGCGATCGGGCAGGGAGAGCCGTGATCGTTCCCAGCTTGAATCCATTCACCCATTCAACTCACTGATATCAGAGAAAAAATCCATGAAATCGCATGCAAAGGTCGTGGTCATTGGCGGTGGCGTCGTCGGATGCTCCGTGTTGTTCCATCTCGCCCGCCACGGCTGGACCGATGTTGTCCTGCTGGAGCGCGACGAGCTGACCTCAGGCTCGACCTGGCACGCGGCCGGGGGCATGCACACCATCAATGGCGACCCCAACGTCGCCAAGCTGCAGAAATACACGATCAATCTCTACAAGGAGATCGAGGAGCTTTCCGGCCAGGCGACCGGCGTGCATCTGACCGGTGGCGTGCTTCTGGCAGCGACCGAGGCGCGGCTCGACTGGCTGCGCGGCGTCGTCGCCAAGGGCCGCTATCTCGGCATAGAGCTCGAGGAGATCTCGCCCAACGAAGCGGCCGAACTGATGCCGCTGCTCGATCCCAAGCAGTTCGTCGGCGCGGTCAGGAACAAAGAGGACGGCCATCTCGATCCCTCCGGCGTCACCCACGCCTATGCCAAGGCCGCGCGGAAACTTGGGGCGGAAGTGGAGCGTTTCACCAAGGTCGAGGACATCGTGCGGCGCCCTGACGGGCTGTGGCGGGTCATCACCAACAAGGGCGAGGTGGTGGCCGAGCATGTCGTCAACGCCGGCGGCCTGTGGGCGCGCGAGGTCGGCCGCATGGTCGGCCTCGAACTGCCGGTGCTGGCCATGGAGCACATGTACCTGATCACCGAGGACATGCCGGAGGTCGCCGCCTGGAACGCCAAGACCGGCACCGAGATCATCCACGCGGTCGACTTCGATGGCGAGCTCTATCTGCGCCAGGAGCGCGGCGGCATGCTGATGGGCACTTACGAAAAGGCCAACAAGCCATGGTCCGAATACCAGACGCCATGGAATTTCGGCCATGAATTGCTGGCGCCCGACATCGACCGCATCGCGCCGTCGCTTGAGGTCGGCTTCCGCCATTTCCCGGCCTTCCAGAACACGGGCATCAAGCAGATCATCAACGGGCCTTTCACCTTCGCGCCCGACGGCAACCCATTGGTCGGGCCGGTGCGCGGGCTGCCGGGCTTCTGGGTCGCCTGCGGTGTCATGGCCGGGTTTTCGCAAGGCGGCGGCGTCGGCCTCGCTTTGTCGAACTGGATGATCGAGGGCGATCCCGGCGCCGACATCTGGGCGATGGATGTCGCGCGCTACGGCGACTGGGCGACGATGGCCTATACCAACGCCAAGGTGCGCGAGAATTATTCCAGGCGCTTTTCGATCCGCTTCCCCAATGAGGAGCTGCCCGCCGGGCGGCCGCTGAAGACGACGCCCATCTACGACCTGCTGTCGGCCAAGGGTGCGCAATGGGGCGTTGCCTATGGGCTGGAAGTGCCGCTGTGGTACGCGCCGGAAGGCGTCAAGGACGAATTCTCCTGGCGCCGCTCGAGCGATTTCACGCAGGTCGCCAAGGAGGTCGCCACAGTTCGCGACGGTGTCGGCCTGTCGGAGATTTCGAGCTTCGCCAAATACAAGGTGACGGGTGAGGGAGCGGCCGCCTGGCTCGACCGGATGCTTGCCTGCAAACTGCCCAAGCCCGGCCGCATGACGCTGGCGCCGATGCTGAAGGAAGACGGCAGACTGATCGGCGATTTCACCCTCGCCAATCTCGGAAGCGAGGGCTGGTTCCTCGCCGGCTCCGGCATCGCCGAGCAATACCATATGCGCTGGTTCGAGAAGCACCTGCCTGACGATGGATCGGTCCGCATCGAGGCGCTGGGCGCGAAGCTCACCGGTCTGTCGATCGCCGGCCCGAAGGCGCGGGATGTGCTGGCAAAGGCGACGCGCTCGGATGTCTCCAACGCGGCCTTTTCCTTCATGGCCATTGGCCGGATGGATATCGGCATGGCGCCGTGCCTGGTCGGCCGTGTGAGCTATACCGGCGATCTCGGCTACGAGATCTGGGTGGCGCCGGAATACCAGCGCGCCGCCTATCAAGCGCTGATGGCGGCGGGCGGGGAATTCGGCATCGGCCTGTTCGGCTCGCGCGCGCTCAATGCGCTGCGGCTGGACAAGAATTACGGCTCATGGGGGCGCGAGTACCGGCCGATCTACGGGCCGCTGGAAGCGGCGCTCGACCGCTTCGTTGCTTACGGCAAGGACGCCGATTTCATAGGCAAGGCCGCGGCGCTGGCCGAGCGCAGGCAGGGCGGCAAATTGCGCCTGCGCGCTTTTATCGTCGATGCCGACGATGCCGATGTCATTGGCGATGAGCCGATCTGGTTCGATGGTGCGGTGCGCGGCTGGGTGACGTCGGGCGGCTATGCGCATCATTCGAAGAAATCCGTCGCCGTCGGCTATGTGCCGAAGGAGATCGCTGATGAGAGCGACGGCTTCGAGATCGAGCTGCTGGGCAAGCGCCATGCGGCGCGCATTCAGGCGGTGCCGCTGTTCGACGCCAATTTCGAACGGATGCGTGCTTGAAGCGCTTCGGCTTCGCCGATGCGCTTCAGATTCCTGTTTTGTGGATGTCGTTGTCCCAAAACCGCCGGGCACTTTTGGGCGACATGCACCAGGCCCGCATCCTCTTTCTGGCGTCAGGCGCTGCGGCGGCTGTCCAGCGCGAAGGCGCCGGCGCCGGCAAACACCAGATAGAGGAAGATGAAGCAGAACGAGATCGCCGAATCGCCGCCATTGTTGACCGGGAAGAAGTCGCGCGGCATGTGCGCCATGAAATAGGCGATCGCCATTTCGCCGGCCAGAAGGAATGCCACCGGTCGCGTGAACAGGCCCAGCGCGAGCAGGATGCCGCCGGCGAATTCGAGGATGGCGGCAGTCGTGGTCAGCCCGGAAAGGGCGTGGGGATCGACGCTGACGGGGAAGTTGAACAGTTTCTGGCTGCCATGCTCGATGAACTGCAGCGCGGTCATGATGCGCAACACGCCGAGCGCCTGCGGCTGGTATCTGGAGAGGCTTTCGAAAAGCTTCATAATGACTCCATTTTCAATCCGTCCGGCCATAGATTATCGCCCAGGAATGGACCATTCACTTCCCATGGCCTGGCGTCAACAATCGGTGATCGAAAATGTCCCCAGCTTGACCCTTCATATTTTTCCCGCAAGGGTTGCATTTCTATCGTTGCGGTTGTATTAGTGCGGCCACTCTAGAAATGTGGGTTCCCTTTGCCATGAAAAAAGTCGCCATCAGCCTCTTCGCAATTCTTGCAGGCACCAGCTTTGCCATGGCCGAGGACGCCGGCTGTGAGGCCTTCAAGTGGCCCGTGACGCGGGAGCAGACCCTGTTTGCCGCGGCACCGGCAACGCCGTCCGGAGCGGCACTGGCGGTTGGTGCGGCTGCGGACCTGGCGCTGGTGCCGGTAGAGAAAGCCGGTTTTGCGGTAGCGCCCGAACGTGCGCCGGCATCAGACAGTTTCGGGGCCGTCGCCAGCGTGGAGGTGCCGTCCGAGGGAGCCATCCAGATAAGTCTCTCGGGGGAGGCCTGGATCGATGTCATCCAGGATGGCCAGGCCATCAAGTCGGCGGGCTATAGTGGCGTGAAAACATGCCCTGGCATCCGCAAGAGCGTGCGCTTCAAGCTTGCGCCCGGCCCGGCCACCGTTCAGTTCAGCGGCGCGAAAAAAGCTGAGTTGAAGGTTGCGGTGCTGGCGCCGGAATGAGGCGGCGCCAGGCAGGGGAGAGGCCTTCATCGGTGGTCCGATGAAAGCCCGCACTTTGTGTCAGCGGTGTTCGATCGCCGTCAGCGGACTGGCGCCATCAAGGCGAAGTGCGCGCCTTGCGGGTCCTGGCACTGCACGATCCAACTGCCGCCGGGGACCTCCATCGGCCCCATCAGGATCTTGCCGCCATTGTCGGTGACCCGTTTGGCCGCCGCGTCGATGGCCGCAACGTTGAAGTAGAATTGCCAGGCCGGCACCGGGATCTGCTCCGGCTTGTTCATGATGCCGCCGCCGGATTCGGGGCCGGCCGTAAAAGTCTGGTACGTGCCCATCGGGCCCATGTCGAAATCGCCGGCGTCGACCCAGCCGAACTGGTCGGAATAGAAATCGAACGCGGCTTTCCAGTCCGACGTGTAAAGCTCGTGCCAGCCGATGTGGCCCGGCGTGCTGGCCGGCACGACAGGCTGGTCGGGACCGTTCGGCTGCAGGAACATGAAGGTCGCGCCTTGCGGATCGGCGACGACGGCAAAGCGGCCGACGCCCGGAATGTCGTCGGGCTGGCGGTGAACGGTGCCGCCGGCTTTCTCCAGCGATGCCGTGGCAACGTCGACATCCCTGGTGTGGATATAGCCGAGCCAGGCAGGCGGCATGCCCATCTTGGCGGCATCCTCGGGCAAGGTCATCAGGCCGCCGACACCACGTTCGCCGACATTCATGACGATGTAGCGCGGCATGCCGGGTGCCTTATCGAAAGGCTGCGCCGTCCAGCCGACCACTTGGGTGTAGAACGCCTCGGCGGCGTCGAGATCTGATGTCATCAATTCGTACCAGAAGAAGGGCATCGGGGTTTTTGGCATTTTCGGTCTCCTCACCTTTCATGGATCGATCGTCGTCCATCATAGGACGATCCTCACGACGGAAATCCGACACCGCCCGGACAACAATGGGTGTGTGTGCCAAGCGTTCCCTGATTGCGCATCCAGCGGTTTTCGATTTCTCTGCGGTCATGAGGGGTTGTCGTCCATGCGCTTGATGTCGCTCACGCCCGAGCTTGTCGCACTGTGCCATCGGGAAGAGGCCGATCCCGGTCCGGACCCGAGCTGGACAGACATGAACGACGAGGACTTTCGAACCCTCGCCTTGCGACTGTCCAATGAAGCCGATGAGGGACCGTTATGGGTGTTCGCCTATGGGTCGCTGATCTGGAAGCCGGAATTCGAGTCGGTCGAGCAACAGCTCGCCACGGCCTTCGGCTGGCACCGCTCCTTCTGCCTCGACATGGTGCGCTGGCGCGGCAGCGCCGAGCAGCCTGGGTTGATGATGGCGCTCGAGCGGGGCGGGCGCTGCAACGGCGTGATCTATCGCTTGCCGGAGGGTGAGAAGCCGGCGCAGATCGAAAGGCTGCTGCGGCGCGAGATCAGCGACCATGAAAGCATCGAGACGGTTCGCTGGCTGCCGGTGCATACGCCGCAGGGTAAGCTGCGCGCGCTCGGCTTCTGGGTCGGCGTGAAGGGCAGGGGAACGTCGCTGAACCAGCCGCTGGACAGAGTGGCGAGCGTGCTGGCCAGAGCCTGCGGGCATATCGGATCCGGCGCCGAATATCTCTACAACACGGTCAGCCATCTCGAAGCATTCGGCATCCGCGACCGCAATCTGTGGCGATTGCAGGAATTGGTGGCGCAGGAGGTCAGGGCCATTCATGGCCGCAAGCTTGAGCCTGGCCTTTCGCTCGCACTGCAAGCCCGACCGCAGTCGCAATAATATGAGTAAAAAAATCATGTTATTGCCGAGCCTTTTCAGTGACTTGCGTCGAAAATTGACCAATTGATAAAAAAATAAAACGTGCTAGCCTTCCCCAAAAGAAAACATGGGGAACTGACGATGCCAGAAGGCCAATTCAGGGAAGGCATTGCGGGCGGCAGGCTCTCGGCCGACCAGTATGCGGATAATTTTTCCGACCTGCACCCGCCGCTCGACCACCACGAGGCGCTGGTCGAATCCGACCGCTGCTATTTCTGCTACGACGCACCGTGCATGAATGCATGCCCGACTTCGATCGACATTCCGCTGTTCATCCGCCAGATCTCGACCGGCAATCCGATCGGTTCGGCCAAGACCATCTTCGACCAGAACATATTGGGCGGCATGTGCGCCCGCGTCTGCCCGACCGAGACGCTGTGCGAGGAAGTCTGCGTGCGCGAGGTGGCGGAAGGCAAGCCGGTGCAGATCGGCCGCCTGCAGCGCTACGCCACCGACGTCGCCATGGGCGAGAACAAGCAGTTTTATCCGCGCGCCGAGCCGACCGGCAAGACGGTCGCCGTGGTCGGCGCCGGGCCGGCCGGCCTTGCCGCCGCGCACCGGCTCGCCCGCCACGGCCATGACGTGACCATCCTGGAGGCGCGCGCGAAGGCCGGCGGCCTCAACGAATACGGCATCGCCGCCTACAAGAGCGTCGACGATTTCGCCCAGGCCGAAGTCGACTACGTGACCGCGATCGGCGGTATCGACATCCAGAACGGCAAGGCGCTCGGCCGCGACTATCAGCTGTCGGATCTGATCCGCAATTACGACGCGGTGTTTCTCGGCATGGGCCTTGGCGGTGTCAATGCGCTGCGTGCCGATGGCGAGGACGCTGACGGCGTCATCAACGCGGTCGAGTTCATTGCCGAGCTGCGCCAGGCCAGCGACCTTTCCGGCCTGCCGGTTGGTCGCCGCGTCGTCGTCATCGGTGGCGGCATGACGGCCATCGACGCCGCGGTACAGTCGAAGCTGCTCGGCGCCGAGGAGGTGACGATCTGCTACCGGCGCGGCCAGGAGCACATGAATGCGTCTGAGTTCGAGCAGGATCTGGCCGCTGCCAATGGCGTCAGCATCCGTCACTGGCTGCAGCCGAAGCGGGTGATCGCCGAGAGCGGCAAGGTCACTGCCGTCGAACTCGAATACACCGCCCTCAACGGCGACAGGCTTGCCGGCACCGGCGAGACGCTGACGCTCGTTGCCGACCAGGTGTTCAAGGCGATTGGACAGAGCTTTGTCCCGGCCGCCCTCAATGGCAGCGGTGCATCGATCGAGCTCGAAGCCGGCCGCATCAAGGTGGATTCGGAAGGTCGCACGTCGCTTGCCAAGGTCTGGGCCGGTGGCGACTGCATCTTCGGTGGCGACGACCTCACCGTCTCGGCGGTCGCGCAGGGACGCGACGCTGCGGAGAGCATCAATCGGGCACTGACCTTGAACGGGAGGGCATGAGCATGGCGGATATCAGAAACAATTTCGTTGGCATCAAGTCGCCCAATCCGTTCTGGCTGGCCTCGGCGCCGCCGACCGACAAGGCCTACAACGTCATCCGCGCCTTCAAGGCCGGCTGGGGCGGCGTGGTGTGGAAGACGCTGGGCGAGGAGGGCCCACCGGTGGTCAACGTCAACGGTCCGCGCTACGGCGCGATCTGGGGCGCCGACCGCCGCCTGCTCGGCCTCAACAACATCGAACTGATCACCGACCGCGACCTGCAGGTCAATTTGCGCGAGATCAAGCAGGTCAAGAAGGACTGGCCCGACCGCGCCATCGTCGTCTCGCTCATGGTGCCTTGCGTCGAGGAAGCCTGGAAGGCGATCCTGCCGGTGGTCGAGGAGACGGAGGCCGACGGCATCGAGCTCAATTTCGGCTGTCCGCACGGCATGTCGGAACGCGGCATGGGCGCCGCCGTCGGCCAGGTGCCGGAATATATCGAAATGGTGGTGCGCTGGTGCAAGCAGAACACCCGTATGCCCGTCATCACCAAGCTGACGCCCAACATCACCGATGTGCGCAAGCCCGCGCGCGCAGCACATGCCGGCGGCACCGACGCGGTGTCGCTGATCAACACCATCAATTCGATCACTGGTGTCGATCTCGACAGCTTCGCGCCGCAGCCGACCATCGACGGCAAGGGCTCGCATGGCGGCTATTGCGGGCCGGCGGTGAAGCCGATCGCCATGAACATGGTGGCCGAGATCGCGCGCGATCCGGAAACGCAGGGCCTGCCGATCTCCGGCATCGGCGGCATCACCACCTGGCGTGACGCGGCCGAATTCATGGCGCTCGGCGCCGGCAATGTGCAGGTCTGCACGGCGGCGATGACCTACGGCTTCAAGATCGTGCAGGAGATGATCGCGGGCCTGGAAAACTGGATGGACGAGAAGGGGCACGCCTCGCTCGACGACATCGTCGGCCGCGCCACGCCCAATGTCACCGATTGGCAGTATCTCAACCTGAACTACGTCGCCAAGGCGCATATCGACCAGGATGCCTGCATCAAATGCGGCCGCTGCCACATCGCCTGCGAGGACACTTCGCACCAGGCGATCACCAGCATGGTCGACGGCGTCAGGCACTTCGAGGTCATCGAGGCCGAGTGTGTCGGCTGCAATCTCTGCGTCAATGTCTGCCCGGTGGAGAACTGCATTACCATGGAGCCGCTGGCAGCCGGTGTGATGGACCAGCGCACCGGCAGGCCGGTATCGCCGGTCTACGCCAACTGGACCACGCACCCGAACAACCCGATGGCCAAGGTGGCTGCGGAGTAGGAACTACCCCAAGAGAAAAGCGGCGCTTTCGAGCGCCGTTTTTCATTTTCCTATTGCGGATAAGAATTATCCACGATAGTATGTATCCATGAATAAGGAACCTGTTCGATGAAGCTGGGCGAGGGTGTTGAAGCAGCCATCCATTGCGCCGCCACGCTGGCCAGTGTGGAAGGCAATAGCACCATGCCGGGCGCCGCTCTCGCCGAGGCCTTTGGCCTTTCGCCGAGCTATCTGCTCAAGCATCTCAACATGCTGAGCGCGGCGCGCATCCTGGAATCGGTGCCCGGGCCTGCCGGTGGCTATCGGCTGGCGCGGTCAGCCGAGCGCATCACGCTGCTCGACATCGTGCTGGCCGTCGAGGGCCGCGAGCCGGCCTTCCGCTGCGGCGAGATCCGCCAGCGCGGTCCGGTGAAGCTCGATGCGTCGGCCTATGTGAAACCCTGCGGCATCAACGCCGCGATGCTGAAGGCCGAACGCGCCTATCGCGCCGCGCTCGCCGAGACCAAGCTGTCCGATATCGTGGCCACCTACGCGGCAGAAGGCGATCCTAGGTCGCTTGCTGCGAGCTGCGCCTTTGTCGAGCGCCACCAGCGGCCGCAGAAATCCAGTTAACCCCAAAACCTCAAAACCCAAGCAGACGTGAAAGGACAAGACGATGAAACAGAGACTGCAATTTTTCGCCAAAGCGCCGGAGATCATGAAGGCGGTGTCGGCGCTCAACAAGGCGGTGGACGAATGCGGGCTCGAGGTGAGCCTGCTGCACCTGATCAAACTCAGGGCTTCGCAGATCAATGGCTGCTCGTTCTGCGTCGAGATGCACAGCCGCGAGGCCAGGCGCGACGGCGAGACCGAGCAGCGGCTCTATCTGGTTTCAGCCTGGAAGGAATCGCCGCTGTTCTCGGAGCGTGAACGCGCGGCTTTGGCCTGGACCGAAGCCGTCACCCTGATCGCCAGCAATGGCGTGCCGGACGAACTTTATGCACGTACGCTGGAGCATTTCTCAGAAGAGGAGCTGGTCAAGCTGTCCGTTGCGCTCGGCATGATCAACACCTGGAACCGGCTGTGCATCCCGTTCCAGGCCATACATCCGATGCCGGCGGCCAAGGCTGCCTGATTGTCCAATCATGTTGGGAGCGCCGTAGAGAGCGCGCTCCCACTGCCTTGAACCTTTAAAGGGGAGAGTTTGATGCCTGCGGATTTGCCTTCGACCTTGTTGTTTCTCGCTCGCCTGCTGCTCGGCGGCGCCTTCGTTTTCGCCGGCCTGCGCAACATCCAGAACGCGGCCTTCCTGACCCAGCTGATGGCCGCGCGCGGTGTGCCGCAGGCGCGGTTGGCACTGTGGACTGGTATCGTACTTCAGGTCGCCGCCGGTGTGCTGGTCATCGCAGGATTGTGGACGGCACTCGCGGCCACGGTGCTGCTGCTGTTCCTCATCGTCGCCACGCCGATGTTCCACAATTTCTGGGACCATCAGGGTCCGGACCGTGCGTCCCGCATCAATGGCTTCGTCGGGAATGTTGCCCTGAGCGGTGGCTTTCTGACCCTGATCGCGCAATCCGTTTGACGCACAGTTCCATGCCGACTGCGGCCTCTGGTGCCGACGGCTCGACCATAAAATCGGAACCAATCGAGCCGTTGACGCATTTCACACCTGCATGCCCAGCATCCAGGATGAAATATGAAAATCGCCCATGTCGCGCCGCTTTATGAATCGGTGCCGCCAAGGCTCTATGGCGGCACCGAGCGCATCGTCTCGTATCTGACCGAAGCGCTGGTCGATCTGGGTCATGAGGTGACGCTGTTTGCCAGTGGCGACAGCCAGACCTCCGCGAAGCTGGTACCCAGCCGGGAACGCGCGTTGCGCCTCGATCCGCGTCCGCTCAAATCCGAGATCGCGGCGCATCTTTCGATGCTTGCGCAGCTGAGGGAACGGGCGTCGGAGTTCGACGTCATCCACTTCCACCTCAGCCACTTCCTGCACTTTTCCTTCTTTGAGGATATTGCGGAGCGGACGGTGACGACGCCGCATGGCAGGCTGGATTATGTCGACCTGGCGCCGGCCTATGAAAGGTTCCCGCGCTTTCCCCTGATTTCCATTTCGCACAGCCAGAAGGCGGGCCTTGCCAACGCCAACTGGTTGGCGACGATCCATCACGGATTGCCGACTGCTCTCTACGAGCCGACGTTCGAGACGGCCGCCGAAGAACCCTACCTTGCCTTCCTCGGCCGGTTCTCACGCGACAAGCGCCCGGATCGCGCCATCGAGATCGCCTTGCGTTCGGGGCTCAAGCTCAAGCTCGCGGCAAAGATCGGCGACGACGATCGCGCCTATTTCCGTGAGGTGGTCGAGCCTTTGATCGATGGCGATCGCGTTGTCTATGTCGGTGAGATCGAGGAAAACCAGAAGGCGGAATTTCTCGGCAAGGCGGCCGGCCTGCTGTTCCCGATCGACTGGCCGGAGCCGTTCGGCCTTGCCGCCATCGAGGCAATGGCCTGCGGCACACCGGTCATCGGCTGGAGTTGCGGTGCGCTGCCGGAGATCATCGATCAAGGCGTCACCGGTTTTATCGCTGACACAATGGATAGCGCGGTCGCTGCGGTGCCGGACTTGCTGCAACTCGACAGGCGAAAGGTGAGGGCCGTTTTCGAAAAGCGGTTCTCCGCCAGGAGAATGGCCGGCGACTATCTGGCCGCCTATGCGGGCCTGATCGGCGTCCCGAGCACGGCGAAGGCGTCTTGAGCGGCGACGTGCTCGAGCCACGGCAACGAAACAACAGGGATCTGTGACGAATGGCCCAACTCGATGAGCGCCAGCTCGATCCTGCGGTTGCGCTTGCATCGCTCGACGCCACCGCCCCTCGCGAGCCGCATCGGTTGTTTGCGCTCAAGCAGGGCGATTGCTTCGCCGTTGCCGACGCCTATGGCGACATACGTGGCGCCGGCGACGGTTTCTTTCGCGACGACACGCGGGTCCTTTCCGAGTTCCGGCTGACCGTCGGCGGCAGGCAGACATCTCTGCTCGGCGCCTCGCTCAGCCAGGACAATGTGCTGTTCACCACCAATTTGACCAATCTGCCGATACAGAGCGCCGGTGGACGCGACATCCCGCAGGGAGCCATTCACATCGAACGCGTCAGACTGCTTTGGCAGGACAGGCTGTTTGAACGCATCACCCTTTCCAATTACAGCCGGGAACACTCGACGATCAGCGTTTCCCTGCACTACTCCGCCGATTTCCGCGACATGTTTGAAGTGCGTGGCTCGACACGGCTGAAGCGCGGGCTGGCCCATGCCGCCGAAACAAACGCGACGTCGGTCCTGCTGCGCTATGATGGGCTCGATGGCCTGGCCCGCCTCTCGGCGATATCGTTCTCGCAGGCGCCGGACCAACTGAGTGCCAACCGTGCCGATTTCCTGATCGCCGTGACCAAGCGTAGCAGGAAGGTGCTTTATGTCGAGGTCGGTCCCGCGGTAGCCGACAAGCCCGACCGCGACCGGTTCCGCGCCGCTGCCGCCCGCGCCCGCTTTGGCATGCGGGCCAAACGTCGCCATGGCGCGACGGTGCGCAGCTCGGGCCGTGTCTTCAACGACTGGGTCGAGCGCGCCCGCGCCGATGTCGCGCTGCTGACCACCGAGCTGGCGACCGGCCCCTATCCCTATGCCGGCATCCCCTGGTTCTCGACGGCGTTCGGCCGCGACGGTGTCATCTCGGCACTGCAGATGCTGTGGCTCAATCCGGGATTGGCGCGGGGCGTGTTGGCCTTTCTGGCCCAGCATCAGGCGACCGAGACATCGCCGTTCAGCGATTCGCAGCCGGGCAAGATCATGCACGAGACCCGCAAGGGCGAAATGGTGGCGCTGCGGGAGCTTCCCTTTGGCCGCTACTACGGTGGCGTCGATACGACACCGCTCTACATCTATCTTGCCTGTGCCTACGCCGATCGTACCGGTGACATGGCGTTCATCGACGGCCTGTGGCCGTCGCTGTGCGCCGCGGCCGAATGGACGGAGGAGGCGGGCCGGGAGACCGGATTCGTGACTTACCAGCGAGCGGCCGAGTCCGGCCTCGCCAACCAGGGATGGAAGGACAGTTTCGATTCGGTCTTCCATGCCGATGGCCGCATTCCCAAGGGCCCGATCGCCCTTGTCGAAGTGCAGGGCTACGTCTTTGCCGCCTTCCGGGGGCTGGCGGCACTTGCCCGTCGCCGGGGCGAGAACGACAGGGCCGACCACTGGGATGATCGCGCCGAAGCGATGCGGGTTGCCGTGGAACGGGATTTCTGGCTTGACGATCTCGGCTTCTATGCGCTGGCAATCGACGGTGCCGGCGAGCCCTGCAAGGTGCGGACCTCGAATGCGGGGCATCTGCTCTTTGTCGGATTGCCTGAGCCGGCGCGGGCCCAGATGGTGGCTGACCAGCTGCTTTCCGCCTCCTTCCATTCGGGCTGGGGACTGCGGACGCTCGCCGACGATGCCGTGTTCTTCAATCCGATGTCGTACCACAATGGCTCGATCTGGCCGCACGATACCGCCCTTTGCGGTGCCGGGCTGGCGCGCTATGGCGAGCGCGAAAGCGTGGTTCGCCTGATGAGCGGCACGTTCGAATCCGCGGTCCATTTCAACATGCGGCTGCCCGAACTGTTCTGCGGTTTTACACGTGCGCCGGGCGAAGCACCCATCGCCTATCCCGTCGCCTGCCTGCCGCAAGCGTGGTCGGCGGGCTCCGCTTTCATGTTGATGCAGGCCTGTCTTGGCCTGGAGATCGACGGCTGGGAGGGTGAGATTCGCGTCGGCCGCCCCAGGCTGCCGATCGGCATCGACACGCTGACACTGCGGCACCTGGGCGTCGGCGACCGGGTCGTCGATCTCACCTTCCAGCGCGTCGGCGACCGGGTCGTCGCTTTCCTGGCCGACCGCCATGAAGGGCTGGTGCCGCTCATAGTAAGAACATGATCCGAACAAAATTGGCGGAACCGATCCAGGCCTTGTGCGTTGCAAAAACACTGGTCCGAACGCCGACCACGTGGCCGGCGGACCGTTTCAAACGGGAAACACGAACAAACGGTCGCCGACGGCCGGGGTGAGTTGACGTTCAATGACAAACTACGGTGCGGACCTGCTCTGGGTTCTGATTTTCGCGAGCCTCGGTTTTTCCGCTCTTGCCGTATTCCTCTCCATATCGCGGCACCGTCGCCGTCATCCTCCTGCCGTCCCACATACGGCAGGCGAAGATGTGGCGGCGGAGGCCGCGCGCAAGGTGATACGGGAGTTCGAAAAGAACGGCCAATCGGCCGATGCCGCGCTGGTGACCTGGTCGCCAGAAACATTGCGCAAGATCCTGGCCGACGATCTGCCCGATGCGCAGGTTATCGTGGTGTCCAATCGCGAGCCGTACATCCACAATGTGAAGGACGACGGCGTCGAGTTGCTCGTCCCGGCCAGCGGGCTGGTGTCGGCGCTCGAGCCCATTACCCGCGCCTGTGCGGGCACCTGGATCGCCTATGGCGGCGGAACGGCGGACCGCCTTACCGTCGACGACCACGATCGCGTGCAGGTGCCGCCTGGCAACCCGTCCTACACGCTGCGCCGGGTCTGGCTGACGGAGGAAGAGCATCAGGGCTATTATCTCGGTTTCGCCAATGAGGGCCTTTGGCCGCTTTGCCATATCGCCTTCACCCGGCCGATTTTTCGTGCCTCCGACTGGGCTGCCTATGAAGCCGTCAACCGGAAGTTTGCCGATACGGTGGTTGCCGAGGCGCGCAACGAGCGGCCGATCGTGCTGGTCCAGGATTACCATTTCGCGCTGCTGCCGCGCATGATCCGCGAGCGCTTGCCGGAGGCGATCGTCATCACTTTCTGGCACATCCCGTGGCCAAATTCGGAAGTGTACAGCATCTGCCCATGGCGTGAACGCATCCTCGAAGGCCTGCTCGGCAGCTCGATCATCGGCTTCCACACTCAGTTCCATGCCAACAATTTCACCGAAAGCGTCGATCGCTTCCTGGAAAGCCGCATCGAGCGGGCCGATGCGGCCATCTCCTACGGCGGACGGACCACATTGGTGCACGCCTATCCGATTTCGATAGAATGGCCGGCGGACCTGCTGGCGAAACTTCCCGCTGTCGACGATTGCCGCGCTCGCATGCGCGAGAGGTTCGGCCTTAAAGCGGATGTGAAGCTGGCCGTCGGGGTCGAGCGCCTCGATTATACCAAGGGCATTCTCGATCGGTTTCACGCTTTGAACGAATTGTTCAAGCGACAGCCTGAGTGGATCGGAAAACTGGTCTTCCTGCAGATCGCGGCACCCAGCCGCGGCACGCTGCCTGCCTACAAGCTGCTCCATGACGAGTGCCACCGTTATGCCGAAGAGCTCAACCGGCGTTATGGCAGCGAGGGCTACAGGCCGGTGATCATGGTGGCCGAACATCACTCGCAAGAACAGGTCTACGAGATCTATCGGGCCGCCGACATATGCATGGTCACCAGCCTGCATGACGGCATGAACCTCGTCGCAAAGGAATTCGTCGCCGCGCGCGACGACGAGCAGGGCGTTTTGATGCTCAGCACATTCGCCGGCGCCTCGCGCGAATTGCTGGAGGCGCTTATCGTCAACCCTTACGATGCCGCCATGATGAGCGGAGCGCTGTTGCAGGCACTGACCATGTCGCCCGAAGAACAGCGCGAGCGCATGCGCCCCATGCGCGAGACAATCCGCAACAACAATGTCTATCGCTGGGCCGGCAGCATGCTTCTGGATGCGGCACGTTTGCGCAAGCGCGGGGACCTCGATCGGGTGACCGGTGCCGTCAGCGACCCGCCGCCCAGCGTCGACAATGTCGTCTCCATTTTTGAGCGCAGACGGGTGGCGATGTCATGAGCGATGCGCTGCAAAATATTGTTGGCGAGACCCTGCACAAGCCGCAGGCCGTCATGGAGAAACCGCACACTGTGCTGACCGGCGAATGGGCGTTGTTCCTCGACATCGACGGCACCCTGCTGGAACATGCCGAACACCCGGACGCGGTCTCGGTCAGCGACGAGCTCCGCTCCTTGCTGCAAGGCCTGGATCGCAAGCTGAACGGGGCATTGGCCTTCATAACAGGCCGTTCCGTCGCGGCTGTCGATCATCTGTTTCAGCCTTTGAAGCTGCGCGCCGCCGGGCTCTATGGCCTGGAACATCGGCTCCTACCGAACGACGACGTCGAAGTCGCGGATGAGCCGGCGGATATTTCTGCGCTTGCCGACGAGATCGAGGCCGAGCTCGGTCGTGGCGCCTATATCGAGCGCAAAGGACGGGTGCTGGCCATCCACACGCGCGCCGCCCCGCATCTGCTTCCGCGCGCGACGCAGCTGGTCGAGCAGGCGCTGGCCACGCTGCCAAAGGGCTACCGGGTGGTTCCCGGCAATGCCGGTGTGGAACTGCTGCCGCTCGAGGCCGCCAAGGGCGCCGCGATCCGGCGTTTCATGGAAATTGCGCCATTCACGGGCCGTCGCCCGGTCTTCCTGGGCGACGACACGTCGGATGAAAACGGTTTTGAGGCCGTCAATGATGCCGGCGGCATATCGATCCGCGTCAAACCACCAGCGCACACCGCAGCGCGGTACGGGCTTGCCGACGTTGTCGAGACGCTGGCCTGGCTGAGAGGTCAACTTTAGATCCAGCCGACGCAACCGCGATCGCGCCTCCTGGAAAGGGCAAGGAAAGGAACGGTTTCGATGGGACGCTTTGCACAATTGGTCCGAGAGATCACCCCGAACTGGCTGCACTCTCGCTCCTCCCGCCATGACATTGCCGACGTTTCACCGTCCGACGCGGATTTCAGCTGGCAAGAGGCGATCGACAACAAGATGTATGGGGCTGATACGCCTGATTATTCCTATGTTCCGGAAAAGACCGCTTCAGATGCGGTGAGACCGGGCGGTGACAGCCCCGGCGAAAAGAGCGTGCGGGGCGGTCCAAAAAGAGCCAATTGAGGGTGAAAAGCCTGTCGGCGCCCGAGGAACGCTACGCCGCAAATCGCAGTCCGCCGTCGCAGGTCAGCACCTGACCGGTCATGAAGCCGTTGGAGACGAGGAAAGCTATTGCCGCGGCAACGTCTTCGGCGCGACCGATGCGGCCGACCGGGGTCCTGCCGGCATAGTCGGCAAACAGCGCCTGCCTCTGCTCCTCGGCCAGAAAGTCCCACCAGGGCGTGTCGATGACGCCTGGCGCCACGACATTGACGCGCAGCGGTTTCAACTCCATCGCCAGGATCGGCACCACGGTCAACAGCATGCCGTTGATGGCGGCGATACCGGCGACGCCGGGCGTTGCGAGCTGCGCCGACACCGCCGAGATGAAGGTGACCGATCCGGCCTTGTTGAGTGTCGGCAAGGCGGCCTGCAGGCAGGACAGCTGCGGGCGGACCTTTTCCTCCACGCCACTGCCGATGTCACTCAGGTCAAGCGCCGGGAACGGGCCGAGGCCCTTGCCGCCGCTGGCCGCGAGCACCAGATGGTCGAATGGACCAAGGCGCTCGAAGAACCGGGTGACTTCATCCGGCTTCGAGGCGTCGAATGCAGCCTTCCCGGCAGCGCCGCCAAGACTCTTCCAAGCGCTCTTCAGTTTCTCCTCGTTGCGCCCGGTGATGGTCACCTTCATGTCCGGGCCAAGCAGTTTGCGCGCCGTCGCCAGCCCGATGCCGGACGAGCCGCCGATGACGACGGTGTGTTGGATTGCCTTGGTCATCAATGCTGTTCCTTCGATGTGGGGGAGGCCGGGCCGATGAGATCGAGGCTCAAGCTTCTCAGCTGTTGCCTTGCCTTGGCGTCGTAGGCCTGAGCATCGGCGCGGGATTCCCGCAGGCCGTCGAAATAGAGGCCGCTTTTTCCGTTGTGCGCGGGTGAGGTTGCGAGGTTGAGGATGGCGTCGGCACCGGTCTCGACCGAGCTCCACGGCGTCACCCCGGCCTGCCGGACCATGGTTGTGTTCATGTAGCTCGCCGGATGCAATGCGTTGACGGTGACGCCGGTGCCTTTCAACTGTTCGGCCAAATCGACGGTGAACAGGATCTGCGCCAGCTTGCTCTGGCAATAAGCGCGCACCCCGTCATAGGAGCGGGTCAGCATGACATCGCTGAAGTCGATCGCCTGCTGCCCCGCAGAGGCGACATTGACGATGCGCGCCGGCGCACTCACCTTCAGCAATGGCAGGAGCTCCGATGTCAGCAGGAAACCGGCGAGATAGTTGACGGCGAAGCGCAGTTCATAGCCGTCGGCACTCACCTGCCTTTTGGCACCTTGGCCCGCTGTGCCGATGCCGGCATTGTTGATGAGGATGTCCAGCCGGTTCGTCCGGGCGCGCACCGCCTCGACGAGGTGGCGCACCTCGGCCAGCGAAGAGAGATCGGCGACCAGAAGCTCGGCCTTGCCGCCGGCGGCTTCGATCTCGGTGACAACAGCCTTGCCGCGCGTTGCATCGCGGCCGTGCACCAGCACACGGGCGCCCGCGGCGCCGAGCCGTTGCGCGACAACGCGGCCGACGCCGTCTGTCGAGCCGGTGATGAGGATCGTCTTGTCTTTGAGTTCCATGTTCAGAGCCTCCGTTCTGTTGCTCTGAACGGAAGATGGGGCAGTTGGCGCTGGCCAAACAGTTCAAACTTTATCCTGGTATCAATACTGCTATAATACGCGCATGGAGTCCCAACCTCACGCGGCCCCCACACGTTCGGCTGAAGACAGCCGCCGGCGCGAACTCGGCGCCTTCCTGCGCTCGCGCCGCGAAAGGCTGACGCCCTCGGCCACAGGCATCGCCATCGGTCTCAGGCGACGTACGCCGGGCTTGCGCCGCGAGGAGGTGGCGATGATCGCCGGCGTCGGCACGACCTGGTACACATGGCTGGAGCAGGGGCGGGAGGTCAGGCCCTCGGTCGAGGTGCTGACGGCACTTGCCGAAGCACTGTGCCTCGACGCCGCCGAAAAACAGCATCTTTTCATCCTCGCCGACCGCCAGCAGCCGGAGCGCCGTGCCGTAGCGCCGGAAAAGGTCGATGGCCCGTTGCTGCACATGCTGCAGAGCCTGGTGCTGCAGCCGGCCTATGTCGTCGGGCGGCGCTGGGACGTGCTGGCCTGGAACCCGGCGGCGGTGGCGGTGTTCGGCGATTATGGCCTGCTGGAGGGTGACGCCCGCAACATCGTCCACATGGTGTTCACGAGCCCGCATCACCGGCACCTGCTGGTTGACTGGGAGCAACTGGCGCGCACCGTGCTGGCCTCGTTCCGGGCCGCGAGCGCCCGCTATGTCGGCGATCCGGATTTCGAGCGGCTGATCGAGTTGATGACCCGTTCGAGCCCCGAATTTCGTGCCTGGTGGCCGCAGCGCGACGTCGCGCATCGGTTGTCGGGGGTGAAACATGTCCGGCACCCGAGCGCGGGCGCCATGACCTTCGAGCATATGAGCCTGTCGATCGGCGACGGCTCGGGCATGAAGCTGATCGTCTACACGCCGTTAGCCGAGCAGAATTCGATCGCCAAGCTGCAGGCATTGCTGGACGCGCTGCCGGCCGAGCGGCGCAGCGCCTGAGGTTGGCTGGCGTCCCCCTCGGCTTCGTCGTCCACGGGCGAAGCGGACGCGGAGACCCGGGGATCCATGCCGGGACGTTTGCCGAAGAGTACTACGGAGCAGAATTTGGACCTTTGCGGCGCGTTGAAGTCGCGGCATGGATTCTAGGGTCTGCGCCGCGTCGCTTCGCTCCTTGCTTCGCCCTAGAATGACGAAACCATTTAGCCCTTCGGCTTCAGCCCATCGAGGAACAACTGCTCGAGAAATCTTGCCGCATCCTCGAAGCGGCCGTCGCCGCCGCGGTTCGGTCCGAGCACGGCGCGGACCTGGACGTCGAAATCGGCATAATGCTGCGTCGTCGCCCAGATCGAGAAGATCAGGTGCCACGGGTCGGTCTTGGCGATCTTGCCGGCGCGCATCCAGCCCTTGATGACGGCGGCCTTCTCGTCGACCAGCGTTTTCAGTTCGCCCGCCAGCAGCGGCATGATGCGCGGCGCGCCTTGCAGAATCTCGTTGGCGAACAGCCGGCTCTCGCGCGGAAAATCGCGCGCCATCTCCAGCTTGCGCCTGATGTAGCTGCGCAGTTCGGTAAGGGGATCGCCAATGTCGTCGAGTTCGCGCAGTGGCGCCAGCCAGGTGTCGAGCAGGCGCTGCATCAGCGTTTCGTGGATGTCTTCCTTGCGCCGGAAATAATAGAGCAGGTTCGGCTTCGACATGCCGGCAGCTTCGGCGATCTGGTCGATGGTCGAGCCGCGAAAGCCGTTGGTGGAGAAGACCTCAAGCGCCGCCTCCAGGATGAGTTCGCGCTTTTCCTGCTGGATGCGGGTGCGGCGAGGGGCATCCGTGCCGATGGTCACCGTTGCAAGCCCTCGTGTTGAGGCTCATCTGGACCAATTCTCTGGACCAGTTTTTCCCTAGCCTGTGGAACGCACTTCAGGTGCCGCATTTCCGCTAGTAATCCTTGACCGCCTACAGGGCGGTGCTAACGTTTGTCCAATCGGTCAAAAATTTGCGTAGCATGAAAACGCGGCAAAGACCAAGCGTTGGGCGCAGCGAAACAGTTTACAAGGGGAAGTCCTGGTCATGTCCAACCGGCTGAAAGTCACGCCGAACGATCTCAGTGCATTCTGGATGCCGTTCACGGCAAACCGGCAGTTCAAGCAGGCGCCGCGCATGATGGTGTCCGCCAAGGACATGCATTACACAACCAGCGACGGCCGCAAGGTGCTCGACGGCACCGCCGGCCTGTGGTGCGTCAATGCCGGCCACTGCCGTCCGAAGATCACCGAGGCGATCCAGCACCAGGCTGCCGAACTCGATTATGCGCCGGCCTTCCAGATGGGCCATCCGATCGTGTTCGAACTGGCCAACCGCCTGGTCGACCTGGCGCCCAAGGGCATGGACCATGTCTTCTTCACCAATTCCGGCTCGGAATCGGTCGAGACCGCGCTCAAAATGGCGATCGCCTATCACCGTGTGAAGGGCGAGGGCTCGCGCACCCGGTTGATCGGCCGCGAGCGCGGCTATCACGGCGTCAATTTCGGCGGCATCTCGGTCGGCGGCATCGTCACCAACCGCAAGATGTTCGGCACGCTGCTCGGCGGCGTCGACCATATGCCGCACACGCATCTGCCGGAAAAGAACGCCTTCACCAAGGGTGTGCCGGAGTATGGCGCGGACCTCGCCAACGAGCTGGAGCGTATCGTCGCCCTGCACGACGCTTCGACCATCGCCGCCGTCATCGTCGAGCCGGTCGCCGGCTCCACCGGCGTCATCCTGCCGCCGAAGGGTTATCTGGAGAAGCTGCGCGAGATCTGCACCAAGCACGGCATCCTGTTGATCTTCGATGAGGTCATCACCGGTTTTGGCCGTCTCGGCACACCGTTCGCCGCCGACTATTTCGGTGTCACGCCCGACATCATGACCACCGCCAAGGGCGTCTCCAACGGCGTCATCCCGATGGGCGCGGTGTTTGTGAAGAAGGAGATCCACGACGCCTTCATGACCGGCCCCGAGCACATGATCGAGTTCTTCCACGGCTACACCTATTCGGGCAACCCGATCGCCTGCGCGGCCGCACTCGGCACGCTTGACACCTACAAGGAAGAGGGCTTGCTGACCCGTGGCGAGGAGCTGGCGCCGTACTGGGAAGACGCGCTGCATTCGCTGAAAGGCGAGCCGAACGTCATCGATATCAGGAACATCGGCCTGATCGGTGCGATCGAGCTGGCGCCGATCGCCGGCCAGCCGACCAAGCGGGCCTTCTCGGCCTTCGTCAAGGCGTTCGAGCGCGGCGCGCTGATCCGCACCACCGGCGACATCATCGCGCTGTCGCCGCCGCTGATCATCACCAAGGGCCAGATCAACGAATTGATCGACCATGTTCGCGATGTGCTGAGGTCAATCGATTGACGGACTGACGCGGTCGGTTGAGGTCGGCGCGGCAGCGCGCCGACCTGACCTTTGGCTTGCAACGAACCATTACAGTCAGGCGGGCAACGCACCGATCCCGGTCAGGATCACCCGCTTGATATTTTCCTTGGCTTCCCGCCATTGCCGGTCGGACAGAGGTTTTCCGCCATTGAGTGTCTCGATCTGATGGCCGAAATCGGCGTAGTGCTGGGTCGTAGCCCAAAGCATATAGAGCAGATGGCGCGGATCCACCGGGTCCATCTTGGCTTCCTCGATCCAGCGCCTGATGATCTCGACGCGGCCGTCGGTCCATTCGCGCAGCGTCGATTCCATATAGTCCTGAAGCACCGGCGCCCCGTGCATCACTTCGGAGGCCCAGACCTTCGAGCCGTCCGGATGGCGGCGTGATATTTCCATCTTGGCGTCGATATAGGCACTGATGCCGTCTATGGGCCCGCGCGCCGCGTCGAAGCAATTGGCCGCCTGTAGCCAGATTTCAAAGATGTTTTGAACGACCGACCGGTAAAGCTCTTCCTTGGTGGCGAAATAGTAGTGGAGATTTGCCTTCGGCAATCCCGCCAGATCCGCAATCAACTGCATCGTGGCGCCGCCAAACCCTGCCTCCGCAAACACCTTCTCTGCAGCGACGAGAATGGTTTTTTCATTCTCTCGGCGGATCTCCTGTCGCCGCATGGGGCGGGTGGGTTCTGCCATGTCTACCCCAAGATTCTAGTTGACCGCTTGGTCAGGTTGTGTAGTTTAAAAGCTGACCATACGGTCAAGCTGTAAATCACTCAAGGGGCGACAAGACCCCCGGTGTAGATGGGAACTCGAGATGGCCGCACCCGGCGAGAATCTGCGAATCAATTCAGACCGTTTGTGGGATTCCATCATGGAGATGGCGAAGATTGGCCCCGGCATTGCCGGCGGCAACAATCGCCAGACCGTGACCGACGAAGACGGCGAAGGGCGGCATCTGTTCAAGCGCTGGTGCGATGCGGCCGGGCTCGAAATGGGCGTCGACGAAATGGGCACGATGTTTGCCCGCCGCGAAGGCACCGATCCCAGCCTGCCGCCGGTCTATGTCGGCAGCCATCTCGATACGCAGCCGACCGGCGGCAAGTATGACGGCGTGCTCGGTGTACTGGGCGGGCTTGAAGTGGTGCGCTCGCTCAACGATCTCGGCATCAAGACCAAACATCCGATCGTCGTCACCAACTGGACGAACGAGGAGGGCTCGCGCTTCGCGCCGGCTATGATGGCGTCCGGCGTGTTCGCCGGCGTGCTCGACCAGGCCGATGTGTACGGGCATGTCGACAAGCAGGGCAAGAAATTCGGCGAGGAACTGGAGCGCATCGGCTGGAAAGGCCCCGAGAAGGTCGGCGACCGCAAGATCCATGCCTTCTTCGAACTGCATATCGAACAGGGTCCGATTCTCGAGGACGAAGATATCGACATCGGGGTCGTTACCCATGGCCAGGGCCTTAAATGGCTGCAGGTGACGCTGACCGGCAAGGAAGCCCATACCGGCTCGACGCCGATGCCCAAGCGCCGCAATGCCGGGCTCGGCATGGCGCGGGTGATCGAGTTGGTGCATGAGATCGCCATGGACTACCAGCCCGATGCCGTCGGCGCGGTCGGCCACATGGAGGTCTATCCCAATTCGCGCAACATCATCGCCGGGCGCACCGTCTTCACCGTCGATATCCGCTCGCCGGAAAAGGAAGTGCTGGACGCGATGGATGGCCGCATCCGCGAAGGCATCGACACGATCTGCGATGCACTCGACATCCGCTACGAGATCGAACAGGTCGGCGCTTTCGATCCGGTGACTTTCGATGCCGGCTGCGTCAAGGCGATCCGCGATGCCGCCGACCGCCTTGGCTATTCCCATCGCAACATCGTTTCCGGTGCCGGCCACGACGCCTGCTGGATCAACCGCGTCGCGCCCACCGCCATGGTGATGTGCCCTTGCGTCGATGGCCTCAGCCACAACGAGGCCGAGGAGATCACCAAGGAATGGGCTTCGGCGGGTGCCGATGTCTTGTTCCACGCGGTGGTGGAGACGGCTGTCATCGTGGAGTGAGCTTAGAATCCACCTTCCAAACGACGCTCGTAAAGAAGCGCGAAGAGAACAAGGGAACAGTCAATGACCAAAGTCATCCGAAACGGCACCATCGTCACCGCCGACCGCACCTGGAAGGCCGATGTGCTGATGCAGCACGGCAAGATCGTCGCCATCGGTTCGGGCCTGCATGGCGACCATGAGTTCGACGCCACCGGCTGCTACGTCATGCCGGGCGGCATCGACCCGCACACCCATCTCGAAATGCCGTTCATGGGCACCTATTCGGCCGATGACTTCGAGTCCGGCACCCGTGCGGCGCTCTCCGGCGGCACGACCATGGTGGTCGATTTCTGCCTGCCGGCGCCGCAGCAGTCGCTGCTCGAAGCCTTGCAGATGTGGGACAACAAGACCTCGAAGGCGTCGTGCGACTACTCCTTCCACATGGCGATCACCTGGTGGGGCAAGCAGGTGTTCGATGAGATGGCCACGGTCGTCGACAAGGGCATCACCTCGTTCAAGCATTTCATGGCCTACAAGGGCGCGCTGATGGTCGACGACGACGAGATGTATGCGTCGTTCCAGCGCTGCGCCGATCTCGGCGCGCTGCCGCTCGTTCATGCCGAGAATGGCGACGTGGTGGCGGCACTGTCGCAGAAGCTGCTGGCTGCCGGCAACAACGGCCCCGAGGGCCACGCCTATTCGCGGCCGCCCGAAGTGGAAGGCGAGGCGACCAACCGCGCCATCATGATCGCCGACATGGCCGGCGTGCCGCTCTATGTCGTGCATGTCTCCTGCGAGCAGAGCCACGAAGCGATCCGCCGGGCGCGCCAGAAGGGCATGCGGGTGTTCGGCGAGCCGCTGATCCAGCATTTGACGCTGGACGAGAGCGAGTATTTCGACAAGGACTGGGACCATGCGGCACGCCGCGTGATGAGCCCGCCCTTCCGCAACAAATCGCACCAGGACTCGCTGTGGGCCGGCCTGCAGGCGGGTTCGCTGCAGGTGGTGGCGACCGATCATTGCGCTTTCACCACCAAACAGAAGCGCAACGGCGTCGGCGATTTCACCAAGATCCCGAACGGCACCGGCGGGCTTGAAGACCGCATGCCGGTGCTGTGGACCACAGGCGTCAACACCGGCCGGCTGACGATGAACGAGTTCGTCGCGGTGACCTCGACCAACATCGCCAAGATCCTCAACATGTATCCGAAGAAGGGCGCCATCGTAGAGGGCGCCGACGCCGACATCGTTGTCTGGGATCCCAAGCGCAAGAAGACAATTTCGTCCAAGAAGCAGCAATCGGTGATCGACTACAATGTCTTCGAGGGTTTCGAGGTGACCGGCCTGCCGCGGTTCGTGTTCTCGCGGGGCGAACTGTCGATCCAGGAGGCCGAGGTCAAGGCCAAGCCCGGCCATGGTGAATTCGTCGGCCGCGAGCCGAATGCGGCGGTCAACCGGGCGCTGTCGACCTGGAAGGAAATCTCCGCGCCGCGCAAGGTGGAACGCACCGGCATCCCGGCGACCGGGGTTTGAGGTGCGGCGCGGGGGACTTCTTTTCGCGGCAGTTTTGGTTCTGGTGGCCAGCCAAGTGTCGGCGGCCGGCATCGACCTAGCCAAACCTTATGGCAACAAGTCCGGCTGCATCAACAAGAACGGCCAGGAAGTCTACGCCGAGGACATGTTGCTTCTAACCAACACCGACTTCATCACGGCGACGAGCGCTTGCACCTTCACCGGCAAGAGGGTCCAGGCCGACGGCTCGCTTGTGGTGAAGGCGGAGTGCGAGGCCGAAGGCGAAGAGGGCAAGTCGCCCGCCACCTTCATCATCAAGCACAGCACCAAGAACGCCAAGAAACTGGTGGTCGCGGATGCGGACGGCACCGTCTATGGGGAAGTGTCTCGGTGCCGATGATTGCCGAAGCTGGCGGGCGCAAACCTCTAGCAATTGGCCGACGGGCGCCTAGCCCGGCGAAGTCAGCTTCCGGCGACCAGCGCATCCAGTTCCGGCAGCAGGACGACGCTCTCCTGTTCGTTGGGATCGGTGCGCGCAATGACGGCAGAGGACGGGGCGCCGCTCAGGTTGGCCGGCAGATGCGGCACGCCGGCGGGGATGTAGAAGAGATCACCGGCCTTGACGACGATATGATGCTCGAGCCGGTCGCCATACCAGGTGTGGACTTCGCCGGAGAGCACATAGATCGCCGTCTCGTGGCTCTCGTGCATATGCGCCTTGGCGCGGGCGCCGGGCGGCATGGTGAGCATGTGCATGCAGATGCCGGAGGCACCGACGGTCTCGGCGGCAATGCCGGCGAAATAGGTCAGCCCCTGCTTGCCTTCATAAGTGCTTTCAGGGCGGATAAGATGACAAGTGGGTTTGGGCGACATCGGGGAAACTCCGGGCGTCGATCGCGTGGGACAAGGTCAGAGGGACAGGGCCAAATGGGACAGGGTAAGTGGAAAACAACATCGCGATAAAAGCAATCGGATTCCAGCCGCCGCGGGAACGGAAACAGGCAGGCGGCAACCGATGACGGGGAATTCGCCAGCCGTCGTCGCGGCAAGCAAACTCGGGCTGACCTTCCAGACCAATGACGGGCCGGTGCAGGCGCTGTCCAATGTCGATCTGACCATCGGCAAGGGCGAGTTCGTCTCCTTCATCGGGCCTTCGGGCTGCGGCAAGACCACGCTGCTGCGCGTCATCGCCGATCTGGAGAAGCCGACCTCGGGGGCGATTTCCGTCAATGGCATGACAGCAGAGCAGGCGCGCGAGAAACGCGCCTATGGCTATGTCTTTCAGGCGGCGGCGCTGTTTCCGTGGCGGACCATCGAGCGCAATGTGGGGCTGCCGCTGGAGATCATGGGCCTATCCAGGGCGGAGCAAGGCGAGCGGATCAAGCGCACGCTCGGCCTCGTCAACCTCTCTGGATTCGAGAAGAAATATCCCTGGCAGCTCTCGGGCGGCATGCAGCAGCGCGCCTCGATTGCCCGTGCGCTGGCCTTCGACGCCGACCTGCTGCTGATGGACGAGCCGTTCGGCGCGCTGGACGAGATCGTGCGCGACCATCTCAACGAGCAGCTGCTGGAATTGTGGGGACGCACCAACAAGACCATCTGCTTCGTCACCCACTCCATTCCGGAGGCCGTCTATCTGTCGACGCGCATCGTCGTCATGTCGCCGCGCCCCGGCCGCGTCAGCGACATCATCGAATCGACGCTGCCGAGAGAGCGGCCGCTCGACATCCGCGAGACGCCGGAGTTTCTGGCGATCGCAGCGCGGGTGCGGGACGGGCTGCGCGCGGGGCACAGCTATGACGATTGAGGGAGCAAACGACGGGCTCCCTCCTCTCCCCAACGGGGAGAGGGTGGCCGGAGCGAAGCGGAGGTCGGGTGAGGGGGCGGCGCCGACGGATCCGACCAAGAGAAAGGTCGGGGCAACCGCTCGCGCCCGAAAGCTGCGGGTTGACGAGACCGAGGCTGAATACAGGCTTTGGGGGGAACTGAGAGGCCGTCATCTCAATGGCTACGAATTTGTGAGGCAAGTGCCGCTTGGACCGTTCATCGCGGATTTTGTTTGTCGCGAGGTAAGCCTGATTGTCGAACTTGATGGTAGTCAGCACGCAGATTCTCCAACCGACCCTTCCAGGACAGCTTGGCTGAACGGACAAGGTTATTCGGTTCTCCGGTTCTGGAATCATGAGGTTTTGGCCGAACGTCGAGCGGTCCTGGATACGATCTTGGCTTGCCTTGACGGAAAGATTTCTACCTCCTCACCCGACCTCCGCTTCGCTCCGGCCACCCTCTCCCCGTTGGGGAGAGGAGGGCGCCAGTCGGCTGAGGCCCGCTAGATGGACACCTTCCGCGACAAGCTCGTTCCCGTCACCACCATCCTCGTTGGCGTGGTCGCGCTCTGGTATGTCTTCGCCGTCATCCTCAACACGCCGTTCCAGCGCGATCTCGATCGTCGCGCGGGTGAAACATCCACGTTCAGCCAACTCATCGGCAAGACGCTGTCGCAGCCGAAGCCGACATTGCCGGCGCCGCATCAGGTGGCGGTGAATTTCTTCGAGAACACCTTCCTGCGGCCCATCACCTCCAACCGCAGCCTGGTCTACAATGCCTGGGTGACGCTTTCGTCGACGCTGCTCGGCTTCGCTTTCGGCACGGCGCTCGGCATCATCATCGCCGTCGGCATTGTCCATGTGGCGACGCTCGACCGCAGCCTGATGCCGTGGATCATCGCCTCGCAGACCATTCCCATCCTGGCTGTGGCGCCGATGATCATCGTCGTGCTGGGGGCGATCGGCATCAGCGGGCTCGTCCCGAAGGCGATGATTTCGACCTATCTGTCGTTCTTCCCGGTGACTGTCGGCATGGTGAAGGGGCTGCGCTCGCCCGAGATCATGCATCTCGACCTGATGCACACCTACAATGCCAGTCGCGCGCAGACCTTCTGGATGTTGCGCGTGCCTGCTTCGGTGCCGTTCCTGTTCACCTCGATGAAGGTGGCGGTGGCGGCAAGCCTGGTCGGCGCCATCGTCGGCGAACTGCCGACAGGCGCTGTCGCCGGCATCGGCGCCAAGCTGCTCGCCGGCGCCTATTACAGCCAGTCCATCGACATCTGGTCGGCGCTGGTTGCTGGCTCAGTGGTGGCAGCCCTTCTGGTCATGGTGGTCGGCATTGCCGGGCGCCTCGTCGACCGCGCCATGGGCGGGAGGCCGGCATGAACTGGCTGAAACCCTCCTGGCAGGCAGTGCTGGCGATCGTGCTGTGCCTGATCGCAGTGGCGCTCGGCCCGATCGCCGCGCCGAAAGTCGATGCACTGGCGCAGCCTGCAGGGACGTTGATATACCCCTATGTGGCGACGACCTGGCTGATTTTCGGCGTGCTGCTTGTCGCCGCTTTGATCTCGATGACCAGAATACCGTCCATCGTCGAAGCCGTTGTGCTTTTCATCGGCGCGCATCTGGCCGCCTGGCTGCTGATTGGCGGCATCACCGGCTTCGAAGGTCTGGCACGGACGCCGTTCTTTCTGTTGCTCACCGGTGCATGGCTGCTTGGCTGGCGCTGCGTGGCGGTGCTGTCATCATTGCGTCCCTTCGCCAAATGGGCTCGCACCGCGCTGCGCCTGATCATCCCGGCCATCTTCGGCGCCTGGATCCTGATCATCTGGGAAGCGGTGACGCGTGGGGCCGGCATACCCTTCATCCTGCTGCCGCCGCCAAGCGCCATCGGCGCGCGCATCGCCGGTTCGCTGCCGGTGCTCGGCGCCGATGTCCGGCAGACCATCTTCAAGGCGGTCATCTTCGGTTATGTCGTGGGCAGCGGCGCCGGCTTCATCACCGCGGTGCTCGCAGACCGTGTGCCGTTCCTGCGACGCGGCCTGTTGCCGATCGGCAATATGGTCTCGGCGCTGCCGATCATCGGCGTCGCGCCGATCATGGTGATGTGGTTCGGCTTCGACTGGCAGTCCAAGGCGGCGGTGGTCATCATCATGACCTTCTTCCCGATGCTGGTGAACACGGTCGCCGGTCTGGCCGCCTCCGGCCATATGGAGCGCGACCTGATGCGCACCTACGCGTCGGGCTACTGGCCGACGCTCTTGAAGCTTCGGCTGCCGGCAGCAGCTCCCTTCATCTTCAACGCGCTGAAGATCAACTCGACGCTGGCGCTGATCGGCGCCATCGTTGCCGAGTTCTTCGGCACGCCTGTCGTCGGCATGGGCTTCCGCATCTCGACCGAGGTCGGGCGGATGAACATCGACATGGTCTGGGCCGAAATCGCAGTTGCAGCACTTGCGGGTTCGGTCTTTTATGGCGTGGTCGCTCTTGTCGAAAGAGCCGTCACGTTTTGGCATCCCTCTGTCCGTGGTGGATAGGGGCGGTGGGTTTAGGGCACTAACTTCAGAGGGTAACAAAATGAAAAGACTGATTATTCCCGTTCTGGCTGGCGCGATGTCGCTTGCCGCTTTCCAGGCAATGGCCGCCGACAAGGTGACGTTGCAGCTGAAATGGGTCACGCAGGCCCAGTTTGCCGGCTACTATGTCGCCAAGGCCAAGGGTTTCTATGAGGCCGAGGGTCTCGACGTCGACATCAAGCCGGGCGGTCCCGATATCGCGCCCGAGCAGGTGATCGCCGGCGGTGGTGCCGACGTTATCGTCGACTGGATGGGCGGTGCGCTGGCTGCCCGCGAAAAGGGCGTGCCGCTGGTCAACATCGCCCAGCCGTTCAAGAAGGCCGGCATGGAGCTGGTCTGCCCGAAGGACGGCCCGATCAAGACCGAAGCCGACTTCAAAGGTCACACGCTCGGCGTCTGGTTCTTCGGCAACGAGTATCCGTTCTACGCCTGGATGAACAAGCTCGGCCTGAAGACCGAGGGCGGCCCGGACGGCGTCACGGTGCTCAAGCAGAGTTTTGACGTGCAGCCGCTGATCCAGAAGCAGGCGGACTGCATCTCGGTCATGACCTACAACGAGTACTGGCAACTGATCGACGCCGGCTACAAGCCGGAACAGCTGACCGTGTTCAACTACTCGGCCATGGGCAACGACCTGCTCGAGGACGGGCTCTATGCGTCCGAAGACAAGCTCAAGGATCCGGCCTTCGAAGACAAGATGGTGCGTTTCGTGCGCGCCTCGATGAAGGGCTGGAAATATGCCATCGACAACAATGACGAAGCCGCAGGCATCGTCATGGACGGCGGCGGCCAGGACGAGAACCACCAGAAGCGCATGATGAGCGAAGTCGCCAAGCTGATCGACAGTGCCGACGGCAAGCTTGACCCGGCGACCTACGAGCGCACCGCCAAGGCGCTGCTCGACCAGAAGATCATCACCAAGGAGCCGACCGGCGCCTACACCACCGCCATCACCGACAAAGCGGTCAAGTAAGCCTAGCCGGCAACACATCTATCCAGAAAGCGGCGCCTCCGGCAGAAATGTCAGAGGCGCCGTTCCTTTATGGTGTTCATGACGAAGCTGGTCTCGATCGAGGCGACGCATTGCAGCCGCGCGATCTTTTCCTTGATGAAGCGCTCGTATTGTTCGAGGCTTCCCGTCACCACTTTCAGCACATAGTCGCGCGAACCGGTGACGAGGTGGCATTCCAGCACCTCTTCCCAGCCGCGGATCGCGTCCTCGAACATCACGATCTCGTCTTCGTTCTGGCGGCTGAGCCGGATGGTGGCGATGGCGACCATGCTCCAGCCGAAGGCTGAGGGATCGACCAGCGTGGTGTAGCCTCTGATGACCCCGGTCTCCTCCAGCCGCCGCACACGCCTCAGGCAGGGCGACGGCGACAGGCCGATGCGCTCGGCAAGCTCGTTGTTGGTGATGCGGGCGTCGGCCCGCAGCTCACGCAGGATTTTCAGGTCGAAATCGTCGGCTATCTTCTGCTGCACTTTCGGTCTCTCCAGGCAATTTGTTGCGGGGATGCAGCCATGTGAGCCCAAAAATAGCAAGGACTGGCGGAACGAGATCGCATAAATTGCCGTTCACTATTTCACTCGAACAGGCAGGAAAAGCCATGACCGCGCCACGCCCGTCGAAAACCCATATCGGCAACCACAAGCTCCATCCGGAGACGCTGATGCTGAGCTATGGCTTCGATCCGCAGCTGTCGGAGGGCGCCGTCAAGCCGCCGGTGTTCCTGACCTCGACCTTCGTGTTCAAGTCGGCGGAGGAGGGACGCGACTTCTTCGACTACACATCCGGCAGGAAGGAGCCGCCGAGCGGCACCGCCTCCGGCCTGGTCTATTCGCGCTTCAATCATCCCAACAGCGAGATCGTCGAGGACCGGCTGGCGATTTATGAGGGGACGGATGCCTGTATCCTGTTTTCATCGGGCATGTCGGCGATCGCCACGACACTGCTCGCCTATGCCCGTCCGGGCGACGTCATCCTGCATTCGCAGCCACTCTACGGCGGCACGGAGACGCTTTTGACGCGCACGCTCTCCGGTTTTGGCATCGGTGCTGTCGGTTTCGCGGATGGCGTGGATGAGTCGGCGGTGCGCACGGCCGCCGACGCGGCCGTCGCGAAAGGCCGCGTGTCGGTCATCCTGATCGAGACGCCGTCAAACCCGACCAACAGCCTGGTCGACCTCGCGCTGATGCGCAAGATCGCCGACGAGATCGGCGCGAGCCAAGGGTCAACGCCGATCATCGTGTGCGACAACACATTGCTGGGTCCGGTGTTCCAGCGGCCGATCGAACATGGTGCCGACGTGTCGGTTTATTCGCTGACCAAATATGTCGGCGGCCATTCCGACCTGATCGCGGGTGCCGCCATGGGCAGCAAGGCTATCACCAAGCCGATCAAGGCGCTGCGCGGCGCGATCGGCACGCAGCTCGACCCGCATTCCTGCTGGATGCTCGGCCGCTCCCTGGAGACGCTGTCGATCCGCATGGAGCGGGCCAACGACAATGCTCGCCTGATCGCCGAATTCCTGCGCGACCACGCCAAGGTCGACAAGGTGCACTACCTGCCGTTTCTGGGCGAGAATACGCCGGCCGGCCGCGCCTACAGGGCGCAATGCAGCGGCGCCGGATCAACCTTCTCCTTCGACATCAAGGGCGGGGAGAAGGCGGCTTTCGCCTTCCTCAACGGATTGCAGATCTTCAAGCTGGCGGTGAGCCTCGGCGGAACGGAATCGCTGGCCAGTCACCCCGCGGCCATGACCCATTCGGGCATTCCCTTCGAGGTGCGCCAGCGCATCGGCGTGCTGGAGACCACGGTCAGGCTGTCGATCGGCGTCGAGCATCCGGACGATCTGATCGCCGACCTGACGCAGGCGCTGGCGGCGGTCTGACCGCTATCGCTGAAGCCGGACAGGACGGCCCCTAGGATCTCTATACGTCATCACAAAAACGTGTGGTTGGATACATTGTGCCGCCAGGCCGTTCCGTTGGCGCATGCGCGCGCCGGGGAGCCGCGACGCGTGCACAGTCAATCGGAGGTTCTTCATGCGCACCCAATCCTTCTTACCGGCGCTGTCGGCGCTGGCCATTTCGACCGCTTTCCTGTTCGCATCGCCGGCCCTGGCAGCCATGGAAAAGTTCAAGGCGACACTAGACGGCAGCCAGCAGAGCCCGCCCGTCACCACGAAGGGTAAGGGCACGGCCACTTTCACCTTCGACACGACCAAGAAGAAGCTCAACTGGAACGTCAAATATTCCGGCCTCAGCGGACCGGCGACGGCCGCGCATATCCATGGCCCTGCGGCGATGGGTGAAAACGCCGACCCTGTCATCCCGTTCAAAAAACTCAAGAGCCCGATCAAGGGGTCGGAGACGCTCACTGATGCCCAGGCGGCTGACCTTGAGGCCGGCAAGTATTACGTCAACGTCCACACCAAAGCGAACCCGAATGGGGAGGTCCGCGGCCAGATCGAGAAGGCGAAGTAGCTGACCGTTGAAGGTTGGCGGGACAGCGCCCCCCTCTGTCCTGCCGGACATCTCCCCCTCAAGGGGGGAGATCGAATGTACTTCGGGTTTCGCCAATCGCCAGTGTTGGAAGAAGGGCGAGACGACGAAACTGCCAATCTCCCCCCTTGAGGGGGAGATGCCCGGCAGGGCAGAGGGGCGTGAAGGAACTCGACTTGCCCCGGTCGGCTCTCAAACCTTGTCGCGGATCTGGGTCATCGTCCGGGTCGGGGTGATCGCTTCGGGGTCGAGCCGGATCTCGACGATCGCCGGCTTGCCGCTGGCGCGGGCGCGTTCGAAGGCCGGGGCGAAGTCCGCCGTCTTCTCAACCGTTTCGCCATGGCCGCCATAGGCGCGGGCGAGAGCCGCGAAATCGGGGTTCTTGAGGTCGGTGGCCACCACGCGGCCGGGATATTCGCGCTCCTGATGCATGCGGATGGTGCCGTAGATGCCGTTGTTGACGACGACGACGACGATCGGCAGGTCGTATTGCACGGCAGTGGCGAATTCCTGCCCGTTCATCAGGAAGCAGCCGTCGCCGGCGAAAGCGACCACGGTGCGCTCTGGAAACAGCTCTTTGGCGGCGACTGCCGCAGGCGTGCCATAGCCCATCGAGCCTGACGTCGGTGCACCTTGAGTGGCGAAGCGGCGGAAGCGATGGAAACGATGCACCCAGGTGGCATAGTTGCCGGCGCCGTTGGTGAGGATGGCGTCGTCGGGCAGCACCTTTTCGAGATAGTTCATGATCGGGCCCATCTGGACCGGGCCGGGGCCGCTTTCGGGTGGTGTCGACCAGTCGAGATAGGCGGCATGCAGCTTTGGCGTCTCGGCTGCCCAGACGGGTGCGGAGGCCGGCTTGCGTTTGGCGAAAGCGTCGACGAAGGCGGACGGCGAGGCGTTGATCGCCAATGCCGGCCTGTAAACGCGGCCGAGCTCGCCGGAATCGGCATGGACATGGACCAGTGTCTGGGCCGGGTAGGGGCTTTTCAGCAGCGTGTAGTCCGAGGAGGGCATTTCGCCCATGCGGCCGCCGATCAGCAGCACGAGGTCGGCCTGCTTGATCGCTGTGGCCAGCTTCGGGTTGATGCCTATGCCGACATCGCCGGCATAGTTCGGATGCAGATGATCGAACAGCATCTGGCGGCGGAAGGAACAGCCGACCGGCAGCGACCAGGCCTCGGCGATCGTGCGCATTTGTGCAACCGCCTCGGCGTCCCAGCGCGTGCCGCCAAGGATGACGAAAGGCCGCTTGGACTTGGCCAGCAATTTCTCAAGCGCATCGAGTTCGGCTTCCCCGGGCCGCGTTTCGACCGGTGTGTGCGGCAAGGCGACGGGCGCTTCAACGACACTGGTCAGCATGTCTTCGGGCAGCGAGATCACCACTGGGCCGGGACGGCCCGATGTCGCCACGGCGAAGGCGCGGGTGACGAATTCTGGGATGCGCGAGGCGTCGTCGATCTCGACTACCCATTTGGCGATGTCGCCGAAGAACCTCTTGTAATCCACCTCCTGGAAAGCCTCGCGCTCCTTGGCGTGGCCGGCGACCTGGCCGATGAACAGGATGACGGGTATCGAATCCTGCATGGCGATGTGGATGCCGGCCGAGGCATTGGTGGCGCCGGGGCCGCGGGTGACGAAGCAGATGCCGGGCTTGCCGGTCAGGCGGCCGTGGCAATCGGCCATCATGGCGGCACCGCCTTCCTGGCGGCAGACGATGGTGCGGATCGCTGAATCGTGCAGCGCGTCGAGCACCGCCAGATAGGATTCACCGGGCACGCAGTAGATGCGGTCGGTGCCGTTGGCTTCGAGCGCGTCGACGATGAGTTGTCCGCCGGTCTTCATTGTCCAGACTTCTCCAGTTCGGCAAGGATTTCTTGCGTGTGCTCGCCCAGGCGCGGCGAGGGGCGCTCATAGACCAGCGGCGTGCCCGACATCACCATCGGCGCGCGCACCGAAGGCAGAAGATTGCCATGGCCGTCGTCCAGGTCGAGCCGCATGCCGCGCGCGATCGTCTGCGGGTCGGCGAACATCTGGCCGATCGTGTTGATCGGGCTCGCCGGCACGCTGGCCGCTTCGAGCTTTGCCAGCAGCGGATCGCGATCAAAAACCTTCAGCGCCTCGACCATGCGTTCGCGCAGCCTGGCCCGGTTGGCGACCCGGGCGGGATTGGTGGCGAAGTCGGGATTGGCAGGCAGGTCGTCCAGCCCGACGGCAGCGCAGAATTTGGCGAACTGGCCGTCATTGCCCACCGCCAGGATGATGTGCCCATCCCGGACCGGCACCACCTCGTAGGGGGCGATGTTCATATGCGCATTGCCCATCTGCACCGGCGATCTGCCGGAGACGAGATAGTTCAAATTCTGGTTGCCGAGCGCCGAGATCTGGGTGTCGAAAAGCGCCATGTCGACATGCTGACCTTCCCCGGTCTGCTCGGCATGGCGCAGTGCTGCCTGGATGGCGATGACCGAATAAAGGCCGGTGAAGATGTCGGAGATGGCGACGCCGGCTTTTTGCGGCTCGCGGCCGACCTCGCCGGTGATCGACATCATGCCGGCCATGGCCTGGATGATGAAGTCGTAGCCGGCGCGCGGTGCGTACGGACCGTCCTGGCCGAAACCGGTGATCGAGCAGTAGACGAGGCGCGGGTTGATCTTGCGCAGGCTGTCATAGTCGAGGCCGTATTTCTTCAGGCCGCCGAGCTTGAAGTTCTCGATCAGCACGTCCGAAGTGGCGACCAGCCGGCGCACCGTCTCGGCGCCTTCCGGGGTCGAGAAATCGATGGCGATGGAGCGCTTGCCGCGATTGCAGGAATGGTAATAGGCGGCCGACAGGTTCTCGCCGTCCTTGCCCATGACGAAGGGCGGGCCCCATTTGCGGGTGTCGTCGCCGCCATCGGGGCTCTCGACCTTGATGACATCGGCGCCGAGATCGGCAAGCAACTGCCCGGCCCATGGCCCGGCAAGGATGCGGGCGAGTTCGACGACGCGGACGCCTTTCAGCGGGGGCTCAGCCATGGATCACCGTGGTTGCCGCAATCACTGCGATTGCTGCGAAAGCAGAGCCTCTATCAAGCCCTGCAACGGCTGTCACGGCTCTTGCAATGGGCCAATCCGTCACGCTTTGAGGACTTCGTCGGCCCAGGCGGCGAAATCATCCATGATAATGTCGCGATTCACCTCGTTCAGGCTTTCGTGGCGGGTGTCGGCGTAAACCTTTGAAACCAGATTCGAAAAGCCCATCTTGCGCATGCGATTGGCAAGATGGGTGATCCCTTTGCCATAGTCGGAAGCCGGATCCTTCTCGCCTCCGACGATGCTGACGGGCAGGTCGCGCCGGATACCGGCAAAGCCGGCATCCTTGCCGCCGTTCAGCGCCATACCGACGACGTCGCGCCACATCGACACCGAAGCGTCCCAGCCGCACAAGGGATCGGCAATGTATTTCGCCACTTCCGCTTCGTCGCGCGACAGCCAGTCGAACACTGTGCGGTGATTGGGCACCGCCCTGCCCCAGGCCTGGAAGGTGAGTTTCGGCAGCAGGCGCGATGGCACGTCGGAGCCGAGCCGCATCCGTTCCCAGGCAAGGATGCCGAGCGCAAGCTGCCCAAGCGGGCCTTGGGAGAAATTGCCGTTCCAGATTGCTGCCGCGTGAACGCGTGGCGAGTGGCGCAACAGGTAGTTCAGCGCCACCGACGCACCCATCGAATGGCCAAACAGGATGACCGGTCTGTTTGGCCGTTCGCGGGCGATAAGATCATGGATGACGTCGACGTCGGCGATCACCTTGGCGGCACCGTCCCTGTCGGCGAACCTGCCGAGCGGAGCGTCGGACGCCTTGGTCGCGCCGTGGCCGCGATGATCGTGGACATAGACGTCGAAACCGCGCGAGCCAAGAAAATCGGCAAAGCGGGCATAGCGCGCTGCGTGCTCGGCTAGCCCGTGATTGATCTGGACGACGGCGCGTGCCCGGCCATCGGCCTGCCTGACGAAAAGATTGAGCTCGGCACCGGTCGGCGAGGCAACCACGCGCTGCTGGCTGAATGACATGCCGCCTGGTCCCGCCCTTGCTTTTGTCGTCGTTGGCTTTGTTTGCGCCGGCCCACATTATGCGTCAATCCGGCAAACCCGCTTTTCGCGACGATGTTTCTTGCGTTCGGTCAGCAAAATATCGCAATTCTGACATGGAGACAGCTTCAGTCTGTCGCCCACTTCTTCAGCCGGGGATTCTCCATGCGCATCGGTGTCGTTTTCGGATTGGCCATGTTGGCGGCGTCGCTGGCCGGGGCCGCGCATGCCGACGTGAAGATGAGCGGCAGCTTCGTCGCCGACGCCGCCTGTCCGGCGACGCAAGCGATCAAGAACGGCAAGAACCCCGGCAATGTCTCGACCGATGCCGGGCAGAGCTATCAGTTGCTTGCCGGCAACAAGGATACGCCGACGCATTATCTCATCCTGGTGCCGGGCGCCGATCCGGAGCGCCGCTGGGTGAAGGTCAGCTGCGGCCATGTTTCCGGCAGCAGCGCGGCGACCGTGCCGGCCGCGCCTGACGGGCAAGGCAAGCCGGCGGCATCGGGGAAGCCCGAATACGTCTTCGCGCTGAGCTGGCAGCCGGCGTTTTGCGAGACAAAGTCGAACAAGACCGAATGCAGGGCACAAAGTGCCGGCGATTTCGACGCCACGCATTTCACCTTGCACGGCCTGTGGCCGCAGCCGAATGGCAATTTCTATTGCCAGGCGACGGCGAGCGACAAGGCCAACGACAATCCGGCCCACTGGAAAGACCTGCCGCCGGTCAATCTTGACGCCAACACCCGCACGGAACTCGATCAGGTGATGCCTGGAACGGCCTCCCACCTCGAACGGCATGAATGGATCAAGCACGGCACCTGCTACGGCAAGAGCCAGCAGGACTATTTCTCCGACGCGCTGAATTTGATGCGCGCGGTGAACAGTTCGCCGGTGCGCGATCTCTTTGCCAAGAACATCGGCGGCAAGCTGACGGCCGACCAGATCCGCGGCGCTTTCGACACTGCCTTCGGGGCGGGAGCAGGGGACCGCGTGCGCGTTTCCTGCGTCATCGATCCGTCGAGCGGCAGGCGGCTGATCGGCGAACTGACCCTCGGCCTCGCCGGCCCGATCGGCCCGAACAGCGCGCTCAAGGACCTGCTGCTGGCTTCGGTGCCGACCAACAAGGCAGGCTGCCCGACCGGCACCGTCGACGCTATCGGGTTCCAGTAAGGGCGGCTGAACGGCCCCCAGACTGCACGAGCAGCGGTCCACACTTGTCCGTGTGATTGGCCTGATCTGGCAAAAGCGATTGCCGTTCGCCGCCGCATCGCCTACATAGCGGCCAACCTCCATTCAATTCGACAAATCCAGTCGGTTTTTCAGGGAAAGCGCGCGTGGCACGCCAGTTCATCTATCACATGGCCGGCCTCAACAAGGCCTATGGCACCAAGAAGGTGCTCGAGAATGTCCATCTCTCCTTCTATCCGGACGCCAAGATCGGCATCCTCGGCCCCAACGGTTCGGGCAAGTCGACGATCCTCAAGATCATGGCCGGGCTCGACAAGGAGTGGAACGGCGAAGCGTGGCTCGCCGAAGGCGCCACTGTCGGCTACCTGGCGCAGGAGCCGGCGCTCGATCCGGACAAGACCGTGTTCGAAAACATCATGGAAGGCGTCGCTGCCAAGACCGCCATCATCGAGCGCTACAACGAATTGATGATGAACTATTCCGACGAGACGGCCGACGAGTCGGCCAAGCTCCAGGACGAGATGGACCGGCTCAACCTGTGGGATCTCGAACAGCAGGTCGAGATGGCGATGGAAGCGCTGGGCTGCCCGCCCAAGGATTCGGAAGTCACCAAGCTGTCGGGCGGCGAACGCCGCCGCGTCGCACTTTGCCAGCTTCTGCTGCGCCAGCCCGACCTTCTGCTGCTCGACGAACCGACCAACCATCTCGACGCCGAAACCACGGCATGGCTGGAAAAGCATTTGCGTGCCTATCCGGGCGCCGTGATGATCATCACCCACGATCGCTACTTCCTCGACAACGTCACCGGCTGGATCCTCGAACTCGATCGCGGCCGCGGCATTCCCTATGAGGGCAACTACACCAAGTACCTCGAAGCCAAGGCCAAGCGGCTCAAGCAGGAAGGCCGCGAGGACGATGCCCGCCAGCGCGCCATCGGCCGCGAGCGCGAATGGATCCAGTCGAGCCCGAAGGCCCGCCAGACCAAGTCCAAGGCGCGTATCCAGGCGTTCCAGGACCTTTTGGATGCAGCCGACAAGCGGCGTCCGAGCGATACGCAGATCGTCATCCCGCACGGCGAGCGGCTCGGCAATGTCGTGATCGAGGCGGAAGGCCTGTCGAAGGGCTTTGGTGACACGCTGCTCATCGACGGCCTGGAATTCAAGCTGCCGCCCGGCGGCATCGTCGGCGTCATCGGCCCGAACGGCGCCGGCAAGACGACACTGTTTCGCATGATCACCGGCCAGGAAAAGCCGGATGCGGGTTCTGTGCGCGTCGGCGAAACGGTGAAGCTCGGCTATGTCGACCAGAGCCGCGATGCTCTCGATCCGTCGAAGACGGTGTGGGAAGAGATTTCCGGCGGCGCAGAAGTGGTCAAGCTCGGCAAGTTCGAGGCCAACACGCGCGCCTATTGCGCGTCGTTCAACTTCCGTGGCGGCGACCAGCAGCAGAAGGTCGGCAACCTCTCCGGCGGCCAGCGCAACCGCGTGCATTTGGCCAAGATGTTGAAGACCGGCGGCAATGTGCTGCTGCTCGACGAACCGACCAACGATCTCGACACCGAAACGCTGGCCGCGCTCGAAGACGCGCTGGAAAATTTCGGTGGCTGCGCGGTCATCATCTCGCACGATCGCATGTTCCTCGACCGCTTGGCGACGCACATCCTCGCCTTCGAGGGCGACAGCCATGTCGAATGGTTCGAGGGCAATTTCGAGGATTACGAGCAGGACAAGATCCGCCGCCTCGGGCCGGATGCCGTCAACCCGCACCGCATGACCTACAAGAGGCTGACGCGGTAGGGGGTTTTCCGGGCGGCGATCTCAACCGGCATGAGGAGCTCAAATGGCTGATTGGTCCGCCGCCCAATATCTGAAATTCGAGGACGAACGCACGCGGCCCGCGCGGGATCTTGTGGCGCAGGTGCCCGTCGACTTTCCACGCCGGGTCGTCGACATCGGCTGCGGGCCGGGCAATTCGACCGAACTGCTCGTCGGGCGCTGGCCGGATGCTGGGGTGAGCGGCTTCGACACTTCGCCCGACATGATCGAGAAGGCGCGGGCTCGCTTGCCCGAGGTCACCTTTGATCTGGCCGATGCCTCCACATGGCAGCCGGCGGAGCCGGTCGACGTGATCTTCGCCAATGCGGTGTTCCAGTGGCTGCCCGAGCATCCCGCAGTCTTCCAGCGGCTGATGGGTTTCCTCGCGCCAGGCGGCGCGCTGGCCGTCCAGATGCCCGACAATATGGGCGAAGACTCGCACCGCCTGATGCGCGAGACCGCCGCCGAAATGCCGTTTGCCGAAAAGTTCAAGGGCGCGGCACGCGGGCCGTTGCCGCCGGTGTCGTCCTACTATGACCTCCTGTCGCCGCTCAGTGATCGGCTGGATATCTGGCATACCATCTACAACCACCCGCTTGCCGACGCGCAGGCGATCGTCGAATGGGTGAAGTCGACGGGCCTGAAACCGTTCCTCGATCCGCTGGATTCCGACGAACGGGCGATGTTCCTCGAAAGCTACACGGCCAAGATCGCCAAGGCCTATCCGAAAACGGCTAGCGGTAAGGTGCTTTTGCGCTTTCCACGCATCTTCATCGTTGCCAAGCGGGCCTGATTATCCATGTTGCACGAGGACCAGTCCGGCCTAAACCTTTGGTTTAAGCCGGCGTAAACCGCCGCGGTGAGAAAACTGTTGCGCCGGAGCGTTCCGGCGCCCACATGAAGCCCGCAACGCCTGCGGATGGGACGGACTGGACATGCATCGCGTCATCATCAGCGGCATCGGCGTTGAAATCCCTGAAGCCACAATCACCAATGAAGAGCTGGTGGCCAGCTTCAATGCCTGGGTCGACGCGGAGAATGCGCGCCGCCTGGGCACCGACGAGCCGCCACTGGCGAAATCGGATAGCGACTTCATCGTCCACGCTTCGGGTGTGCGCACCCGTCATGTGATCGAGCGCGAAGGCATTCTCGATCCGACCCGCATGTCGCCGCGCATTCCGGCTCGGCCCGACGATGCGCTGTCGCTCGAAGCCGAGTTCGGCATCGCCTCGGCGAAGAAGGCTCTCGAGCATGCGGGGCTACAGCCGTCGGATATAGACCTGGTGATCTGCTCGGCCTCGCATCACCAGCGGCCCTATCCGGCGATCGCCATCGAAATGCAGGAGGCGCTGGGCACCAAGGGCGCAGGCTTCGACATGGGGCTCGGCTGTTCTTCGGCGGCGGCGGCCTTGCACATCGCCGTCAATTTGGTGCGGTCCGGCGCGCACAAGCGCATTCTGGTGACGACGCCCGAGATCATCACCGGCCATCTCAATTTCCGCGACCGGCAGACGCATTTCATTTTCGGCGACGCTTCGGTGTCGATGGTGGTCGAAGGCCTGGCCAAGGGCGACAAGCGGCCGGGGCGCTTCGAGGTGCTCGACACGCGCATCTGGACGCAGATGTCGAACAACATCCGCACCAATCTGGGCTACCATACCCGCACCGCCCAGGATGATCCTTACATGATCAATCTGGAAGGCAATCTGATCAAGCAGGTCGGCAACAAGGTGTTCAAGGAAGTCACCGTCGCCGGGCAGAAATTCATCGTCGAATTCCTCGCCGAGCACGGGCTGACGCCGCAGGCGATCAGGCGCTTCTGGCTGCATCAGGCCAATGCGCGGATGAATGCGATGATCCTGAAGCTGTCGTTCGGCCACGAGGTCGATCACGACCGCGCGCCAATGGTGCTGGAGCGGCTGGGCAACACGGCGGGCGCCGGGGCCATCGTCGCGCTGGCGGAGAACCACGCCGACATGAAGCCGGGCGATTTCGGTCTGATCTGCGCCTTCGGCGCGGGCTATTCGATCGGCGGCGCGCTGCTGAGAATGCTTTGAGGCTGCCGCGTCATGCTGGTGCGAACGGCACCAGCATCGGAACGCGCGCGGCATAGTCGTCATAGGCGCTGCCCAGTTCGCCGCGCAGGAAATTTTCTTCCAGCCTGGCTTTCGTCACGATGCCGATGATGAGCAGCGCGGTTCCGGCTATGCCCCAGACGGTGCCCTTGGCCGCCATGGTGGCGAGGATCGCCAGCAGCAATCCGGTATAGATCGGATGCCGGACAAGGCCATACGGGCCGGTGTTGACGACACGGTGCCCGGCCTTGGCGGTGATGGTGCCCGACCACAGCCTGCCGAGATGCAGGCGCGCCCACCAGGCAAAGGCGATGCCGATGGCGATCAGGGCGACACAGATCCAGGCTTCGGGGAGATCAGGCATCCACAGCCTGAGCCGGCCTTCATAGCCGTGCGCCGGAATGAACAGCAGCACCGCGCCGGCTATCCAGAGACCCCGATAGCGGGCCTCCGCCTTGAACCCGGCGCGCTTCTGGGCAGGGTCGGACCACAAAGCGGCGACGGCCCAGCTTCCTGCCCAGATCAACCAAAGCAACGTGATTGCCGTCACAGGTCGCATTGATCAGCCTCCGCAAACCGTCTGGACGTCACTATGAAACCGGCACCGCGCGCCGGCAATGCGGTGCGAGATCGATGACAGGTAAGAAAAGCGTGATCGCGATCCTATCGGTGCTGTTGATCGGACGATCAGCACTTTCGACTGGACGCCGCGAAGCGCGCCCGGCTAATTCGCTGGATGACGAATAGAAAGAACGCCATGCCGGATCTCTTCCCCGAGGCTGAAAAGCCGGTTGAAATCATCGCCGCGCGAAAGCTTGCCGCCAGGGCGGCAGCGCTTTACGTGGCGTCGGCGGACCATTTTCAGACGCGCCCGGTGGACGAATTGCGGCTGGGTTTCGACGGCATATCAGGCGATTTCCATGCTGGACCGACGCGGCGCTCGGGCGGGCGCGAGCCCTGGTATCCGCGCGGCACTGAAATGCGCAACGAGCGGCAATTGTCCATCGTGGCAGCGGACGAGCTGGCGGTTGTCGCCGAGCGCATGGGCCTGGCCGAGATCAAGCCGGAATGGATCGGCGCCAATCTGGTGATGGAAGGGGTGCCGAACCTCTCCATGCTCCCGTCCGGCACGCTGCTGTTCTTCAAGGGCGGCGTGACAGTCAAGGTCGACGCGCAGAATGGCCCGTGCCGCATCGCCGGCCGGTCGATCGCGGAGAACGCCGGAATGGCCGACGTCGAAGCCGGCGCGCTGCTGTTCCCGAAAGCGGCGAAGCGGCTGCGCGGCATTGTCGCCTGGGTAGAGAAGCCAGGCACGGTTAGGGCAGGCGAAGAGATATCGCTGCGCGTGCCGGAGCAGTGGATTTATCAAGCCTGAGGGCCGGCTACGCCGCCCATGGAGCGGCGCAGCAAAAGCGCTGGACTTCAGCCCTTGCGGTTCTTCTTCACGCCTTGCGCCATGATGGAAACGTCGTCCCACTTCTCCCAGGTGGCAATGCGGTTGGCGTATTCCTGCTTGATCATCGGCAGGCCGCCATCGCCGAAGAACACCCGGAGCGGTGGCTCGGCGGCGTCGACAATGGCCAGCATGGCCGGCCCGGTGGCGTCTGGATCGCCGGCGACCGAATTGGCGCGGCGCTCGGCCATCTTGGCACGGGCGGGCGCATAGGCCTCGATCGGCTGGGACACCTTGGCCGACGGCCCGGCCCAGTCGGTGGAGAAACCGCCCGGCTCGACCAGCGTCACATGGATGCCGAATTCCGCGACCTCGATGCTGAGCGACTGGCTGAAGGCCTCCAGCGCCCATTTCGAGGCGTGGTAGAGGCCGAGCGAGGCAAAGGCATTGACGCCGCCGATCGACGAGATCTGGATGATGTGGCCGGAACGCTGTGCCCGCATGATCGGCAGTGCGGCCTGAGTGACCCACAGAGCGCCGAAGACATTGGTTTCGATCTGGTCGCGAGCTTCCTGTTCGCTGACCTCCTCGATGGCGCCGAAATGGCCGTAGCCGGCATTGTTGATGACGACGTCGAGCCGGCCAAAACGCTTGTGCGCCTCGGCGACAGCGGCATCGACGGCTTTCTTGTCGGTGACGTCGAGCTTTATCGCGGCAACCCTGTCGCCGTATTTCTCGACGAGATCGGCGAGCGTGCCGGCATCGCGGGCGGTGGCCGCGACGCTGTCGCCACGCGCGAGTGCGGCCTCGGCCCAGACGCGGCCAAAGCCTTTCGACGATCCGGTGATGAACCAAACCTTGTTTGTCATGATCTTGGAGTCCTTGCCCCTGCGGGCGTGATTTTGGATGAAAGCGGAGGCTTCTCCGCTTTCGGGCATATACGGTCGATCCTCTGATTTTCCAGAGGCGACGGGAATCTTTTGACAAAGACGCCTGAATTATCGGGGATAATTCACCTGAGACGACCAGGCCGGGTCATCGTGCTTTTGCCAGTAGCGCGCCATCAGCCGGCTGGTGATCGGTCCGACCTTGCCATTGGCGATCGCCGCGCCGTCGATCTCCGTCACCGGCATGATGCCGCCCGCAGTGGAGGTGATGAACACCTCGTCGGCCTCGCGCAATGCGGTGACGCTGACATCGGTCGCCGTGGCGGCAAGGCCTTCTTCTGCACAGAGATCGAAGACGGTGCGGCGGGTGACGCCGGGCAGCACGCCGGTGGCCGGCGTCGACAGTTTGCCGTCCTTGACGCAGAAGACGTTGAAGCCCGGGCCTTCGGCGACATTGCCGTTGAAGTCGAGGAGCAACGCGGTCTCTGCACCGCGGTCATAGGCATCGTAGAGGCCGCGCACCAGATCGAGCCAGTGGTAATTCTTGATCGCCGGGTCGATCGAGGCCGGCGGAATACGCATCTTGTCGCTGATGGCGACGCGCAGACCGCGCTGCAGCTGCTCGGCGTTGGCGACCGAGCCGAACGGCACGGCGAAGGCCATGAAGCGGTTGACCGCCTGGCGCGGGTCGCGGCTGAAGGTCGGCGAGGCGCCGCGCGTGCACAGCATCTCGACATAGGCGGCGCGATGACCGGACAGCGCCACGCAATTGTGCAGGATTTCGGTCACGCCGTCGCGGTCGAAGGGAATGGTCATGCGCAGCTTTTCCAGCCCGCCGAGGAAGCGGTCGAGATGCAAATCGAGGCGGAAGAAGCGGCCGTTCCAGACATGCACGGTGTCGTAGGTTGCGTCGGAATGCAGAAAACCCCAGTCCAGCACCGAGATCTTGGCCTGCGACATCGGCAGGTATTGGCCGTCGAGAAAGGCGATGCCGTCGGGGTAGAAATGCGGGTCGACATGGTGGTCGCCAACCACGGGCAGTTGCTTCTCGTCCTGTGTCGTCGCCGTGTGGCTCATCGGGGCCTCCTGTCACGCAAGGCGAGTCAGCAGGCTATCGGCGCAGGGCAGAACGCATAGAGCCACCCGCCCGGTGCTGTTCGGCCTCGATGACGATCTCGCCGATACATTGGATCGGAATTGCCTTAGATTGCGCGCTCTGAACGGGAGGGGGAAGATGGGCAGGCTTGGGGCCGTCATAGCAGCCATGACGATGTTCGCCGCCGCGGGCGAAGCCAGCGCCCAGTGCGCGCGCGAAGGCGAGGAATTGTGCCAGGGCGGGCAGACCTACCGCTGCGAGAAAACCGGCAGCGAATTGACACCGATCTTCCAGAACCTGCCTTGTGCGGTGAACGTTCCGTCGCTGAGCGGCACCTGGGTCGGCAGCGGCCATCAAAGCCCGGCGGGTGACGCCGGGGCCGACTGGCCGATCGCCATGACCATCAACGATGGCAGCGCGTCGATCGACTATCCGTCACTCGGTTGCGGCGGATCGCTGTCACAGACGTCCAGTGACGGCATTTCGGCGGAATACCACGAGAGCATCACCTACGGTCAGGACAAATGCATCGACGGCGGCAACATCGCCGTCAGGTTTTTCAAGGAAAATCTGTCCTGGACCTGGATCGGCCAGGCCGATGGCCAGCCCTATAATGCGGTCGCAGTGCTTAAGCGGAAGTAGCCGTGGTCATTCCTCCTCGTCATCCGCGTCGAGCAGGCGCGTCGCGCGCCAGCGAGTGAGCACGACGTTGGTCTGCTCGATGACGAAGAAACGCGCCGAGTCGCGGTCGTAACCTTCGCTCAGCAGTTTCTCGTAATCTGTGTGCATGTGGCGGATATGGGCAATCGTCGCCAGCCATACGGCGATGCCTGGTGGCAAGGTCTTCATGTGGACCGCGCCGGCGTCGCCGCGGATCTTCTCCATGTCGGCATAGGGTGCCAGCGGCAGAAGTGCTGTCAGCGCCTTGGCGATGGCGCGGCGGCGACCGGTGGGCGCCGTCATCGCCGACCCCCGGGCTCGTCGCGCCCTTCGATGGTCGCCTCCGGTATAGCGTCGGTCGAGGCGAAATAGGGTTTTATGTCGATGACCGGCGTGCCGTCGAGCACATCGATGGCGTCGAGGTCGATGCGGCCGGTATTTTGGTCAAGCCCGACGAGCCTGGCCACATGCAGCCCGATTGGGTTGGGGCGGGCAGGGGAGCGCAGCGAAAATACGCCTTTTGCTTCGGCCGCATGGCGTGGTTTCTGCACAATCAGGTCCCGCGGCGCGTGATGCAGCCAGGACAGGATGATGACGTGGCTGGCGCGCTCCAGCCCCCGTAAGCCATTTCGGTAGGGCGCGTCGATGGTCAGCACTGCCTTCTGTCCGGTCTCGCGCGCGGCGCGCATGTTCTTCGGGCAGGTTTCGCGCGTCGTCCACGGCGAGGCGATGCGGCCGATGAAGACGATGCCGTCATCCGGCGGCATCAGGGCGGGATCGTTTTCCAGCCTCTGCTCGCCTTCGCGCGCCTCGAACATCTCACGCGGTCCAGTCATGGCCCATGTCTCTTAAAACGCCACACAAGCGGCATTTTCTTGTCCGGAAGCGACATAGCGCTTGCAAGGTTTCGAAAACTGACATAAACATATGTTTATATCTTTTCAAAGAGAATACGCTGATGCATGTCTCGCTCGACACCATGGTGGATACGTTGAAGGCGGCGGCCGAATCCAGCCGATTGCGCATACTGGCACTTCTGTCGCGCGGTGACCTCACCGTTTCCGATCTTACCGAAATTCTCGGCCAGTCGCAGCCGCGCGTTTCGCGGCACCTGAAGCTGCTTCTGGAGGCAGGGCTGATCGGCCGCTACCAGGAAGGGTCCTGGGCCTTCTTCCGCCTGTCGGATGCGGATTCCGCGCGTGACTTCGTCATGGGCCTGGTTTCCGGCATTCGCGGCGCCGATCCGCAGGTCGAGCGCGATCTTGAGCGCCTGGCCTCGGTCAAGCGCAAGCGGCAGGACCGGGCGGTCGAGTATTTTTCCGTGAATGCGGCAAGCTGGGACCATATCCGCTCGCTTCATGTGCCGGACCGCGCCGTCGAAGCCGCAATGCTGAAACTGGTCGGCAAGCGGCCGTTCCAGTCGATGCTCGATCTCGGCACCGGCACCGGGCGGCTGCTCGAAATCTTCTCGCCGCTCTATCGGCGCGGTGTCGGCATCGACATGTCGCGCGAGATGCTGACCGTGGCGCGCGCCAATCTCGACAAGGCCGGCGTTTCGAACGCGCAGGTTCGGCAGGGCGACATCTTCGCGCCGCCGGTCGAGCGCGATGCCTTCGATCTCGTCACCATCCATCAGGTGCTGCACTATCTCGACGATCCCGCCCGCGCCATCCACGAGGCGGCGCGGCTTTTGCGTCCGGCAGGACGCCTGGTCATCGTCGATTTCGCGCCGCATGCGCTGGAATTCCTGCGCGAGGAGCATGCGCATATGCGGCTCGGCTTTTCCGACCGGCAGATCGCCGACTGGTTTTCGGAAGCCGGCCTCGATCTCGAAGATTCCCAGGAGTTCGAGCCGCGCGGTGGCAATGAGGCGAGGCTCACCGTGAAACTCTGGCTCGGCCGCGATCGGCGCCTGCTGATTGCCGATCCTTCCAACGACACAAGGCAGGCCAAAGCGAACTCGATGGGGGAAATCGCATGAACCAGTTCCGCTTTTCCCGCCGCCCCGACATCGGCGACAAGGTCAGGGTTTCCTTCGAATTCTTCCCGCCGAAGACGGACGAGATGGAAGCGAGGCTGTGGGAGACGGTCACAAGGCTGGAGCCGCTGAAGCCGAAATTCGTCTCGGTGACCTACGGCGCCGGCGGCTCGACACGGGAGCGCACCGCCCGCACCGTAAAACGCATCCTGACGGAAACCGGTATTCCTGCAGCGGCGCATCTGACCTGCGTCGGGGCAACGCGCGACGAGGTCGATGCGGTCATCCGGGATTACAAATCGATCGGCATCAACCGGTTCGTGGCGCTGCGCGGCGACCCGGCCTCCGGCGTCGGCGAGCCCTACCGGCCGCATCCCGGTGGCTACGAGAATGGCGCGGAACTGGTCGCCGGGCTCAAGACGATCGCGGATTTCGACATCTCCGTCGCGGCTTATCCGGAAAAGCATCCGCAAAGCCCCGATTTCGCCACCGACATCGAGATGCTGAAGCGCAAGGTCGACAATGGCGCGACGCGGGCGATCACCCAGTTCTTCTTCGACAACGATCTCTACGAGCGCTATGTCGAGCGCGTTCGCCGCGCCGGCATCTACATCCCGATCGTGCCGGGCATCCAGCCGGTTCACAGTTTCAAGCAGGTCGCGAACTTTTCCGCGAGGGCGGGCGCGCATGTGCCCGGCTGGCTGGCGGAGCGTTTCGAAGGCCTCGACAAGGACCCGCAGACGCATGCGCTTGTGGCATCGGCGGTGGCAGCCGAACAGGTCATGGACCTTGTCGAGCGCGGTGTCGGCGATTTCCACTTCTACACCATGAACCGCGCCGATCTGGTCTTTGCCATCTGCCATATGATCGGTATTCGCTCGCACGAGGCGGCGGCCGCCGGATCAGCCGCGGCATGAGGTCGGGCTCAACAACAAAAGGCCGGGAAAAACCCGGCCTTTTGAATTGGTTGGACTATTTGGGTGCTGGTCTTCCCCGCTTTGGCGGTCAGGGAAGGAAGCCCATAATGAGGGCTCCGATAAAGGCGAACGCAGCACAGATCATCAATGCGTTGATAGGCCTCGTAAGTCCCATGACATAGCCTCCTCTTAAAGAGCTATGTCATGGAGTCTAGGTTCATTTGTGCCACAGGCAAGCGGAAAATGTGCTGCATTGCGACGTGATTGTGAAATCCGCGACATGTCTTTTGCCGTTAGGCTTTGAAACTCCTAGGCAAATACCGACTTCAGACCTGTGAATAAAATGTGGCCGGCTCGTGTCGCTGCCGTGTCATGGCAGCGCTACCGCCGCGAAAGGCGAATTCGACTTTCGCGGCGATGTGGGGGTTCAAAGGACGCGCTAACGTCTTCCAAGGACGCGCCCGTCGATGGTGATGAGGCCGAGCGCGATCAGCACCACCCCGCCGATTTCGAACAGCTCCAGCCGCTCGCCTAGGAACAGGAAGCCGAGCAGCATGGCGCTGGCCGGCACGACAAGCGTGACCAGCGAGGCGTTGGTAGCGCCCGCCGAGGCGACGAGGTTGAAATAGAGGATGTAGGCGACGGCTGTGGACAGAAGTGCCAGCGCCAGCACCGCCGCCCAGACCGGCGGCGAGGCCGAGAACAGGCCGGATGGGCCGTAGGTGAAGAGCACGATCGGGATCATGATGATGGTCGAAGCGGTCAACTGCCCGGTGGCGACGACCGGCGAGGGCACGCCCTTGAAGCGGCGGGCGACCATCAGCGCAATGCCATAGGACAGCGAAGCGCCGATCAGCGCGAATTTGGCCCAGACGGGGCCGCCGAGCCCGGCAAGCAGGCCGGGGCCGATCATGACGGCCGTACCGGCGATGCCGAGCGCAATGCCGGCGAGCTTGTTCCAGGAGAGCTTTTCGTCCGATGTCAGCGCATTGGCGAGGATCAGCGTCCAGAACGGCGTCGTGGCGTTGAGCACCGAGGCGACGCCGGCGCCAAGCTCCGTCTGGCCGGCGAAGATCAGCGAAAAGGGCACGACGTTGTTGGTGAGCGCCAGCAGGAAGAACAGGCCGGCATGGGGAAGGGCGAGGCGGAAGGACGGGCCACGCAGACCGAGATAGATCTGCAGCGCGATCGCCGCGATGGCGACGCGAAACAGCACCAGCACCAGCGGATGAAGTTCCGCCACCGCGATGCGGGCAAAGAAGAACGAGCCGCCCCAGATCGCGCCGAGCAGCAGGAGCTGCCCCCAGTCCTTGAGCACCATCGGCCCGCGCGGTGCTGATGTCGCGGCTATTGTCATGTGAGTCGCCCTCCCAGACGGCCTGAATGCCAGTCAGTCAGGCAGAAGCCATATCGGACTCAGTGACAAGAGCCACCCGAAACCTGATCGCTGGCAAGCGTTGCTGGCAAAGACCTAGCGCCCCAGCGTCAGCCGCACGAGACACAGAATTGTTTTCATTAGCCGCTAGCTTGGATTAATTGTGCGCAGCCGAAGTGAGGATTCGTCCATGCAGCGATTCGAGAATGCCCGCGAGGCGGCACTGGCGCTTCGTCCGGACGATCCGGTCTATTGCTTCCGCCCGCAAGTGCTGATGGCGGATGCCAGGCAGTTCATGGGCATGTTCCCCGGCAAGACCGCCTATGCGGTCAAGACCAATGGCGAGCAGATCGTGCTGAAGACGCTGGTCGAAGCCGGCGTCAAGGCTTTCGACGTCGCTTCGCCGGGCGAGTTCGCCGCCGTGCGTGCCGTTTCCCCCGATGCCGAGATGCTCTACATGCACCCGGTCAAGGCGCAGTCGGACATCAAGCTGGCGCTGGAGAAATACGCCATCCGCGTCATTTCGCTCGATCAGGAGGACGAGATCACCAAGCTGACGCGAGTGGTGCGGGCTCTCGACATCGATCCGGGCTCGATCAGCGTGTTCGTGCGGGTGCAGACCAAGGGGCATGCCGCCTACGAACTGTCGAAGAAGTTCGGCGCCGGGCCGGCCTATGCCGTCGAGCTCGCGGAGCGGCTGAACCGTACCGGCTACAAGGTCGGCCTGTGCTTCCATGTCGGCAGCCAGATCGAGGATCCCGACACCTATGAGCGGGCGCTGGCTTCCGCCGACTGGGTGCGCAACCGGCTGACCTTCGATATTGCCGGGCTCGATGTCGGCGGCGGTTTCCCCGCCGAATACGGCCACGACCCCAATCGCAAGCAGATCGAGATGCCGTCGCTTGGCCAGATCATGTCGCGGCTGTCGGGCGATCTGAAAGAGTATCAGTTCGACCAGATGCCGCTGGTGGCTGAGCCCGGCAGGGTGATCGTGGCGCGCTGCCTGTCGCTGATCGTGCGGGTGTTGCTGCGCAAGGGCAAGCGGCTCTACATCAATGACGGCATCTGGGCATCGCTGTCGGATTCATGGACCGGCAAGATCACGCTGCCGGCGCGCTTCATTCCCGACCCGGCGATCCGCTCGCGCAATGGCGAGGAGAAGAACATCGTGCCGTTCAAGGTCTGCGGCGCGACCTGCGATTCCGTCGACATCCTGTCGCGGCCGTTCTGGCTGCCGGAAACGGTCGATACCGGCGACTGGATCGAGATCGGCCATATCGGCGCCTATTCGCTGTCGCTGAGGACCCGCTTCAACGGCTTCTATCCCGACACCTTCGTCGAGGTGACGACGCCGTTCGACGAGGGCGACGCGCCACAGGGGTTTGCCAGTTTGGAGACGATGGCGGATTGAGGGGAATAAGGCAGTAGGGGAATAGGGGAATAGGGGAATAGGGGTGGCGGCAGTCACTGCTTCGGGCTAATTTGCCCTATTGCCCTATAATTTTCCCAACAGCTCCGGCGTCGGCCAGCCATCCACCGGCAAACCTAGCCGCGTCTGCTCCTTGCGGATCGCCTCGCGGGTGTTGGTACCCAAAATGCCGTCGACGGTGCCGACATCGTAGCCCTTGGCTTCCAGCTTGGTCTGCAATGCCTTCATCTGCTCATTGTTGAGACCGGTCTCGGGATTGCGCGGGTCCAACGGCGGCGCGCCTGCCAGCCGTGCGGCAAGGTTGGCTGCCGTCAGCGCATAGGTGAAGGACTGGTTCCATTCGAGATAAACGTCGAAATTGTCGTAGGCGAGGAAGGCTGGCCCCTTGCGGCCCATCGGCAGCGCGAGGCCTGCTTTCAGGCCGTTATCGACCAGCGGCGCGCCGCTGGGGTAGGTGACGCCCCATTGCGCCCACTGCGACAGCGGCAGCTTGTTGGTGCGACCGGTCTGATCCCACGGCATGTCTTCGGGCACGCGGACTTCCTGGATCCAGGGCTGGTCGCGTTTCCAGCCGCGCGACAGCACCTTGTTGGCAGTGGTCATGATCACATCAGGCACGCTGCCGCGCAGGTCGATCTTGCCGTCGCCGTCGCCGTCGACGCCGCGTGCCAGATAGTCGGAGGGCAGGATCTGCGTCTGGCCGATCTCGCCGGCCCAGGCGCCCCTGACATCGGCCGGCAGCACGCCGCGATCGATCAGTTCCAGAAGCGGCACCAGCTGTTGCCGGAAGAGCTGCGGCCGGCGGCAATCATGGGAAAGCGTCACCAAGGCGCTCAGCGTGTGGAAGTCGCCCTGCACGGCGCCGAAATCGGTCTCCAGCGCCCAGAAGGCGGCGACGATCGGCGCCTGGACGCCGAACTGCTGGTCGGCGCGGGCGAAGACATCCGCGTATTTCTTCATGTTCGCCGCACCTTGCTTCAGGCGATAGGCCGAGATCATCCGGTTGGAAAACTCGACAAAGGTTTGGGTGAAGACGCCCTGGGCGCGGTCGCGCGCCAACACCTTGTCATCTAAGGTTGCCGCTTCAAGGGCGTCGAGACCCACTGTACCTACGCCGGCCGCCTTGGCTTCCGCGGCGACGCCCTGCTTCCAGGATTCGAAGTCGCCGCCGCATTCCTGCGCCATCGCCGGCAAGGCCGTGGCGCACAGGGTCAGCGCAGCCGCGAGGACTTTGGAACGCAGTCGCATCAGCTTCCTTTCGAAACGAACAGGGGGTCATTTGTTGTGCTCCCCCCCGGGAAGCCCAACGCCCTGAATTACCGGCGGTTGCACTCTTTACCGCTGGCTGTGTCGAAAAGCAGGCGGCAGGCCCGGTGTCAACGGTGTTCTGCGGCAGCTTCTCTGCTGGAGTGATTTGATGCAGGGCAGTGCTGCCGTTGCACCGGTTCAACGGAAGCTCTGCTGGAGTGATTTGATCCAGGGCGGTGCTGCCGTTAAACCGGTTCAACGGAAGCTCTGCTGGAGTGCTTTTGATCCAGGGCGGTGCTGCCGTTGAACCTGACGTCAACGGGTGTTCTGCCGCAGCCATTTGTTCCAGGCGGCTTCGCTGCCGTTGAAGACGTTGATGTCGGACTTGCCGGTCATGCCGGGAACGATGCCGGTTCCGGTGTACTGCCAGAAGGTGAAGGGGTGGCTGCCGTATTTCTCACGCGGATGGCCGGCGACGGAACGCAGCCAGTAGGGATAGCCGCGGAACCCCGACAGCCCGTTGTCGTCGAAGAAGTCGACGGAAGTGTAGATGATCGGCTTCTTGCCGTAATGGCGTTCGACGATTTCGAGGAAGGTGGTCATCTCCGCGCGCACCGTGGCGGCGTCGGGACGCAGCCTGCAGGTCGGCGATTGCGGGTTCCATTCCATGTCGAGGACCGGCGGCATCGCCGAGCGATCGACGGGGACGTTGCGGATGAACCAGCGCGCCTGAACGGCAGCCGGGGTGCAGAAATAATAGAAATGATAGGCGGCTCGCGGAATCCCGTTGGCCTTCGTGCGCGCCCAATGCTCGCTGAAATACTCGTCGAAACGGTCGCCGCCCTCAGTCGCCTTGATGAAGGCGAAGGAGATGCCGCTGGCCCTGGCAGCCGGCCAGTCGACCGAGGTCTGGTATTTGGAAACATCGGTGCCGTGGACGGCATAGTTCCACGGCGCGCCGCTCTCCCATTCATGCGGCTTGGAGTCGGCAAAGCGCGGCGCGCGCACGGCAACCGTCGGGCTGCTCGAAGCGGATGGCGACAGCGGCGAGAGATCGTCGACGGTCGAGCAAGCACCAAGCAGCGCTAGCATGATCAGGCCCGCAAGACGGCGCATCGCAATTCCCGAGCCGGATTCAGCCGGTCGCTGATGGGTCTCTACACTGTTGGCCTGCTTTGTGATCGGGCCCCCTCCGAACGATCGCCCCACAGCATCGCTCAGCATATCCTGTGATCGCCGATCATGGTTGATAATCCGTTGATGACGCTCGACAAGCATTGTGATTTTGCGGAAGCAATGGCGGCAAATCGATGACATAAGGGTCGGGCAGGGCCCGGAGGAAATAAATGCGGATCGTGGTCAAGATCGTCAAATGGCTGCTTGGCCTGATCGTCCTGGCGGTCGCAGCACTTTTTGCCTGGCTTTATATCGCGCCACCGGAGTTGATCAGGGTCGGCTCGGGCTACTCGGCCAAGATCGTCTGTTCGAACGTTTTTATCGCCGGCCGCGATCCCAATGAGGTGCTGGCCGTCGACGTGCAGGCACCCGGGCATCCCCTGCTGCGGTTAATGCGGGTTTCGGTGGACAAGAACAGGGGAACGGTGTCTGCCGGCCTGTTCGGTTTCCTCGGCAAGAGCGTCGCCGTAGCCCGCGACGGGCTTGGCTGCGCTTCGGTTCCGGACGGCGACGTAGGAAAGGTGCGGCGGACCGCGATCCAAGCGGAGCCGTCCGCAGTCACCATGGGCGACCTGTGGCCGGAAGGCGAACGGGTCGAGGCATCACAGGATCCGGTTGTTGCCAAGCTGCTGGACGATGCGGCGCTGATCGGCACCGGCATGCGCGCGGTCGTGGTGGTCAAGAATGGCCGTGTCGTCGCCGAGCGCTACGGCGATGGCTTTTCCGCCAGGACGCCGCTGCTCGGCTGGTCGATGACCAAAACGGTGAATGCCGCCATCGTCGGTACGTTGGTCAAGGACGGCAAGATGGCTTTCGACAACAAAAACCTGTTCGCGCCGTGGAAGGCGGACGGCCGCGCCGCGATCAGCCTTGCCGACATGATGGCGATGTCGAGCGGGCTGGAGTTCAACGAGGATTATGGCGACGTCGCCGACGTCACGCGCATGCTCTATCTCGAACCTGACATGGCGGGCTTTGCCGAATCCAAGCCGCTGGCTGCAGAGGTCGGCAAACAGTTTTCCTATTCGAGCGGCACGGCGGTGATGCTGTCGCGCCTCTGGCAGGACGCGGTCGGCGACAAGGCCAGGGCGCTGACGTGGCCGCGCACGGCGCTATTCGAGCCGCTCGGCATGCACAGCGCGGTGCTTGAAACGGACGAGCAGGGCACCTTCGTCGGCTCGTCCTATCTCTACGCAACCGCGCATGACTGGGCGCGCTTCGGCCAGTTCCTGCTGCAAGGCGGGGTGTGGAACGGCAACCAGATCCTGCCGGCCGGTTTCGTCGACTGGATGCGAGAGCCGGCATCCGCCTCGAAGGTCTACGGCAAGGGCCAATTGTGGATCGAGGCCCCGGGCGATGAGGAAAACCCCGGCGCCGGCGTCGCGGCAGGCCTGCCCAAGGACACGTACTGGATGGAAGGCCATGACGGGCAGACGGTTGCCATCATTCCCTCGGAGCAGTTGGTGGTGGTGCGGCTGGGGCTGACGCCTGCCAAGCTTGGCTATCGGCCGCAGACGATGGTGGGGGCGCTGATGAAGGCGCTGCATTAAGGTGCATTGACATTCAGGTGAGGTCGGCCTGCAAATGGCGGTTTCACCTTGGCTAGCCGCGCCGCCCGATAACCGCCAGCCAGGCATAGCCGCGATAAAGCGTGCGGAAACGGAAGCTTGCGCCGGTTCGCCGAGATTCCGATTCCAGCACTTCGCGCAACGATTCACGCGGCGCGACGTGGAATTTTTTCAGCCAGCCGCGCAGCAGCGCACGGAACCAGCCGGGCAGCCCTTCTTGCTGGCCGAAATCGACGATGTGCAGCGAACCGTTCGGCGACAGGGCGGCAAGTGCCGCCGATACTGTTTTTTCCCAGCCGGGGATCATCGACAGCGAATAGGACACGAAGACACGGTCGAAGCGTTCGACATGGAAGAGTGCACGGGCATCGAAATCGGTGGCATCGCCCCTAGCCAATATGACGCGACCGGACAGGCCCTCGCGGTCGATCGCCTTTCCGGCCGTCTCCAGCATTTCGGCCGAAATATCGAGGCCGAAAAAGCGCGCGTCGGGATAGCGGCGGGCGGCGAGGATGACGTTGCGGCCGGTGCCGCAGCCGAGTTCCAGCACGGTGCCACCGACAGGCACGTCGAGCCCCGAGATCATTGGGTCGCGGCCGAGCAGGTAGTATTTGCGGGTCAGGTCGTAGATGTGGCGCTGCCAGCGGTAGACGCCGTCCATCAGTTCGGCATGGCTGGCCTTGAATTCGGGGCTGGCCGGCAACTCGCTGGTGCTCATGCCGCGCGCTTCACGTAGAGGTGGAAGCCGCCATAGATGGCCGAGCGGTCGCGGGCCGAAAATTCGCGCGAAGCCTGGTCCTGATAGTCCCATTGGTCGAGCAGCGAGCTGGAGACGCGACCCGGCAGCAGGCTGGGCTCGGCGGCGGTGCGGAAGATGACGCGGGCGCCGGTCGAAGCCGTGCGGGTGATTTCCGCCCACAGCGCGTTGAGCTGATCGTCGGTCATCCAGTCCTGTGCGTCGAGCAGGACGAAGCGGTCGACCGTGCCTGCATCCTTGCCGGCGAGAAACTCGATCAGATTGGCATGGTGGATGGCGACGCGGCCGACATTGCCGCGGATGGTCTCGTAATTCTGCTTTTCGAGATAGGCGGGCAGGGCGGCCTCGCCGGGGTTCGGATAGCGGCGGGCAAAGGCCTGCCAGGCGAAGTAGTTATTCTCCAGCGGAAAATCGCAAGCGAGTTTTTCCAGCCGGGCTTTCAGCACGCTGGCCATGGTGCCGTCGCCAGAAGTGATCAGCGAATCGTACTGCGCCGGTGGAATGCCGAGGCCGAACAGTGAAGCCTTGCGCGACGTCGCCCATCTCAAAAGCTTGTTGTCGAAGACCGGCGCCAACTCCTCGTTGAAGAAGCGGCGCTGCTCGCCGATGTTCCTGGCCTGCATGATGCCGGCTGGGTCGACGCCGAAGAATTTTCCCGTGCGATGGCCCATGGCGATGAACAGGCCGAGCAGGCCGGTCTGGTAGAAATTGCGGTCGAACACAGTGATCCTACGGCGGCCGCGCCAGTTGCGGCGCTCCCAGTAGTGACGGCTGACAGGATCGAGATGCGGCGCGATGAAACGGTCATACGCTCTCGAATTGTGGCTGGTGTCGGCGGCGCCGAAGAAGCGGAACAGGTCGCCCTGCGATGGCAAATGGCGCACCGCCTCCAGCTTCATGCGGTTCAGCGCGATGTGCGCGGTGTTGAGGTCGACGGCGTCGACCCGGGCCGGCGAGCGCGTGAGGTAGGCCAGGATGTTGCAGCCGCCGGAGGCGATAGTGACGACGCGGTGGCCCTGGCCAAGCTGCATCGCCTCCATGTCGACATCGGGGTCTTCCCAGATCTGCGGATAGACGAGGCCGGAGAACAGGAAGGCGAACAGCCGCTCCGAAATGCCGGCCTTCGACAGCGGGCGGTTCTGGTAGACGGCCTTTCCAACTTCCTTGCCGCGGCGAAAAACCAGATCTGCGGAAACGTCCGTCATGGCAAGATGATTCCCCATTTGCTTTGCCGCAAGCGGGTAGCGCAGGGCCATGACAGGCCGGTGACAGCCTGTTGACGCCTCTTCTTACGGTTTACCAAATCCCCCCGGCGTCGGCGTCGTCAGGATGACGGCGTCTCCTGCCTGCAGCACGGTCTGGTCGCAGGCTTTCAGCAGGTCGATCGTGCCGTCCTTGCGGCGGATCTTGGTCGAGCCGACCTCGCCATCACCGCCTCCGTCCAGCCCTTGCGGCGGCCGGTTGCGGTGCGAGGACAGGATCGCGCATTCCATCTTTTCGAGGAAGCGGATGGTGCGTTTGGTGCCGTCGCCGGCGCTCCATCTGCCCTTGCCGCCGGAATCTTCCCGAATGTGGAAATCCTCCAGCAGAACGGGAAAGCGCAGCTCCAGCACTTCGGGATCGGTGAGGCGCGAATTGGTCATGTGGGTGTGGACGCCGGAGGTGCCGGCAAAGCCGCGGCCCGAGTTCATCTGGCCGGCCGGCGAGCCGGAGCAGATCGTCTCGTAATATTGATACGTCTTGTTGCCGAAGGTCAGGTTGTTCATCGTGCCTTGGGCGTTGGCCATGGCGCCCATGGCGCCGAACAGCGCGTTGGTGACATGCTGCGAGGTCTCGACATTGCCGGCGACGACGGCGGCGGGGTAGGCGGGTTTCAGCATGCAGCCATCGGGAATGATGATCTTGATGGGCCGCAGGCACCCGGCATTCATCGGGATCATATCCTCGACCATGACGCGGAAGGCGTAGAGCACGGCGGCGCGGGCCACCGGCTCGGGCGCGTTGAAATTGTTCTTCATCACCGGCGAGGTGCCGGTGAAGTCTACCGTCGCCTCGCGCTTTTGCCGGTCGACCGTGATCTTCACCTTGATGATCTGGCCGGTGTCGGTCGGGTATTCGTACTCAGAACTATCCGGCAGCCGCTCCAGCACGCGGCGCACGCTTTCGGCGGCATTGTCCTGGACATGGCCCATATAGGCCTCGACGACATCGAGGCCGAAATGCGTAACCATCTTGCGCAGTTCGGCTACGCCCTTCTCGTTGGCGGCGATCTGCGCCTTGAGGTCGGCGATGTTCTGGTGCGGATTGCGGGCCGGGTAGCGGTGATCGGTGAGCAGCGTTTCCAGCTCCTTCTCGCGGAAGCGGCCACGGTCGACGATGCGGAAATTGTCGAACAGCACGCCTTCCTCGTCGACCGTGGTGGCGAGCGGCGTCATCGAGCCGGGTGCCGTGCCACCGATATCGGCATGATGGCCGCGCGAGGCGGCCCAGAACAGGATTCTTTCCTTGGCATCATCGAAGACCGGCGTCACGACAGTGATGTCCGGCAGATGCGTGCCGCCATTGTAGGGTGCGTTGAGGGCAAAGACGTCGCCGGGGTGGATGTCGCCGGAATTCAGCCGGATGATGGTTTCGACCGAGCGGTCCATCGAGCCGAGATGCACCGGCATGTGCGGCGCATTGGCGACCAGCGCGCCGGTACGGTCGAAGACGGCGCAGGAAAAATCCAGCCGTTCCTTGATGTTGACGGAATAGGCGGTGTTCTGCAGCGTGACGCCCATCTGCTCGGCGATCGACATGAAGAGGTTGTTGAAGACCTCCAGCATGACCGGATCGGCCTCGGTGCCGAGCGCTGCCTGCCGGCGCTTTTTCTCGACGCGGCGCAGGAGCACATGGTTCCTGGCGGTGATTTCGGCCAGCCAGCCCGGCTCGATGACGATTGTCTGGTTCGGCTCGATAATCAAGGCAGGTCCCGCAACCCGGTTTCCCGGCTTCAGCGCCTCGCGGCGGAAGATGGGTGAAGTGCGCCACTCTCCCTCGGTGAAGATTTCGCGGGTCTGTGAAGGGCTTACGGCAAGGTCTTCGGTTCGCGATTCAGTTTCGTCGCGCCCAGTACCGCCGGTGTCGGTGCCTTCGACGCCGACGGTCTCGACGATCATCGGCTTGTCGTCATAGACGAAACCGAACTGCGCCTTGTGGGCGATTTCAAAATCGCGCCTGGCCTGGAAAATCGAATCCGCCTCGAAATTCACCGGCAGTGTCGTGTCGGTGCCGTCGTAGCGAATGTGCAGCACCGACTTCGTGGCGACCGTATCCTCGCCGATGCCTTGCGCCGCGAGTTCGGCGACAACGGCTTTTCTCAAGATGGCAATGAGGTTGCCGATCTCCGTTCTGGACTCTTCGGCAAGCGGTTTCAGCAGCGCCTGCTGGCGCGAGGCAAAGACCGAGGACAGGCCGATGCCATAAGCCGACAGAAGACCTGAGAAGGGATGGATCAGCACCGCTTCCATGCCGAGCGCATCGGCGACCAGGCAAGCGTGCTGGCCGCCGGCGCCGCCAAAACAGTTCAAAAGATATTCGGTGACGTCGTAGCCGCGCTGCACGGAGATCTTCTTGATAGCATTGGCCATGTTTTCGACGGCGATGGTGACGAAGCCCTCGGCGACAGTCTCGGGCGACCGGCCGTCGCCGATTTCGGCGGCGAGTGCGGCGAATTTTGCCCGTACCGTCTCGACGTCGAGCGTCTGGTCCTGGCCGGGTCCGAAAATGGCCGGGAAGAAATCGGGCTGCAGCTTGCCCAGCATCACATTGGCGTCGGTGACGGCGAGCGGGCCGCCGCGCCGGTAGGCTGCCGGGCCGGGATTGGCGCCAGCCGAATCCGGCCCGGCCCGGAAGCGGCTGGCCTCGTAGTGCAGGATCGAGCCGCCGCCGGCGGCGACGGTATGGATGCGCATCATCGGCGCGCGGATGCGCACGCCGGCGACCTCGGTGTCGAAGGCGCGCTCATATTCGCCGTCATAGTGAGCGACGTCGGTCGAGGTGCCGCCCATGTCGAAACCGATGACCTTGTCGAAGCCGGCGAGCCTGGCCGTCTCGACCATGCCGACGACGCCGCCGGCTGGTCCTGACAGCAGTGCGTCCTTGCCCTGGAACATGTCGGCGGCGGTGAGACCGCCCGACGACATCATGAACATCAGGCGGGGAAATTGATCGCTCTCCCCCACAAGGGGGGAGCTTGGCGCCGCACCCAACTCTCCCGCCACCCTTTGCACATAGCGCGACAGGATCGGCGACAAATAGGCGTCGACCACCGCGGTGTCGCCGCGGCCGACCAGCTTGATCAGCGGCGAGACCTCATGGCTGACCGAGACCTGGCTGAAACCGAGTTTGCGGCAGACTTTCGCCACCGCCTTCTCGTGGTCGGGGTATTTCCAGGCGTGCATGAAGACGATGGCGACCGCATCGATGCCATCGGCCCTGGCCTGTTCGATCGCCGGCCGGCAGGCGGCGATATCGAGCAATTGTTCGACGCAGCCATCGGCGCACACACGCTCGTTGATTTCGATGACGCGCTCGTAGAGCTGTTCGGGAAGGATGATCTCCTTGGCGAAGATGTCCGGGCGCGCCTGGTAGGCGATCTTCAGCGCATCGCGGAAGCCCTTGGTGATGAGCAAAAGCACGCGGTCGCCCTTGCGCTCCAGCAGCGCATTTGTGGCGACCGTGGTGCCCATCTTGATGTCGCCGATCAGGCCGCTCGGGATCGTGTCGCCGGCCGACAAGCCAAGAAGGTCGCGAATGCCCTGGATGGCGGCATCGTTATAGGCTTCGGGATTTTCGGAGAGAAGCTTGCGCGGGTGCAGCCCGCCTTCCGGATCTCGGCCGATGATATCGGTGAATGTGCCGCCGCGGTCGATCCAGAAATCCCATTTTTCGGTCATGACAGCCCCTGGCGCTCTTCTGTTCGATCGGTGTTTCGGCACATGCTGTTAGTTCGCTACGGCCTGAGCGGCAATCGCAAATGAACCAGACGATGTTACATGCGGAAACGCAACGTTACGAAACTCATGGCCGGCTGACGCATTTGTCCTTCGACCGCTCACGGCAACGTGAGCGTGTGTTGAAGGAGAGACAAATGAAAAAGCTCATTCTCGCGTCCGTTTCCGGTTTGGCCTTGCTTGGCGTCGCCGCCTGCAGTGACAGCGGTACGGACAACACCACCACCCAGAGCACCAACCCGCCGGCCACGGAGGAACCGATGAAGCCGGCCACCCCGGAAGCCACGCCGCCGGCCGCGACGCCTCCGGCAACGGATAATTCGACCACGAAGAGCATCACACCCGAGAAGCCCGCCGAGCCGGCTCCGGCAACACCAGCTCCTGCGCCCGCGCAGTAGTGAGCAAGCAGTACTTCTTGTGATGAATGAGGAAGGCCGGCTCGCGCCGGCCTTTCTCATGTCGTCCGAGCGCCGTGGGCCAATCCCTCTCGCGCGCCGGATCGATTTGTCGCGCAAAGCCTGCGGCACTGTCCCGGCTTGATAGGAGGGAGCGGTGGCTCTAAGAAGCAGGCCATGTCGATTTGGGATCGCCTCGGCGAGTTCATCACCCGCGTTTCATCCTCAACCTCGTCGGGTGTCGCCGACGTTGTCGAGGCTGTGCGTACGGTTTTCTCCGGCGATGCGGATTTGCGCCGGCGTGTCGCCTTTTCGGTGGCGATGATCGCGCTGTCGGCCAAGATGGCCAAAGCCGATGGCATCGTCACCCAGGACGAGGTGCGCGCCTTCCAGGAGATATTCGAAGTGCCGCCGAAGGAGACGCGCAACGTGGCGCGGCTGTTCGATCTCGCCCAGCGCGACGTGGCCGGTTTCGAAACCTATGCCGAGCGGATGGCCCAGATGTGCGGTTCGGGCCATTCCAACTGCGTGATGCTTGAAGACATACTCGACGGTCTGTTCCATATCGCCAAGGCCGACGGGCTGGTGCACGAGCGCGAAGGCCATTTCCTGCACCGCATCGCCGAGATTTTCCGCATCGACGAAGCGCATTACGAAGCCATCATGGCCCGGCACGTCAATCTCGGCGCCGGGGATCCCTATGTCGTGCTGGGCATCGAGCGCGGCAAGCCATTCGAAGAGGTCAGGAAACGCTATCGCAAGCTGGTTTCCGACAATCATCCGGATCGGCTGATCGCGCGCGGCCTGCCTCAGGAATTCATCAAGATCGCGACCACCAGGGTGGCGGCGATCAACGCCGCCTACGAGATGATCGAGCGGGGCCTGCGCCACGCATGAGCGGCTTTCTGCCCGACGAGCCACGTGCCGAAGTCAGGTTATCGCCGAATTTCGGCCCGCGGCGCGAGACACCCAGGCCTGACATGATCGTGCTGCACTACACCGGCATGGCGACCGGCGCCGGGGCCGAGGCCTGGCTTTGCGATCCGGCCAGCGAGGTCTCGTCGCATTATCTGGTCCACGAGAATGGCCATATCGTGCAGATGGTCAGGGAAAGCGACCGCGCCTGGCATGCCGGCAAGAGTTCGTGGTTCGGACGCGCCGACATCAATTCCTGTTCCGTCGGCATCGAGATCGTCAATCCCGGGCATTCGCTGGGCTATCCCGGTTTTCCCCGGCGGCAGATCGATGCCGTGATCGGGCTGTGCCGGGGGATCGCCGGTCGGCATTCGATCGCCGCCGAGCGGGTACTCGCGCATTCCGATGTTGCGCCGGGGCGCAAAATCGATCCCGGCGAGAAGTTTCCGTGGCGGACGCTATTCGAGGCCGGTGTCGGCCATCTCGTTACGGCCGCCCCCGTCAGGCGAGGCGCTACTCTGACAACCGGCGACACCGGCGGCGATATCGAAGCGTTGCAGTCGATGCTGGCGCTCTACGGCTATGGCGTTGAAATATCCGGCGTTTTCGACCGGCAGACGGAGGCGGTGGTCGAAGCATTCCAACGGCATTTCCGGCCGCGCAAGGTGGACGGCGTTGCCGACGGCTCGACGCTGCGGACGCTGCAAAGGCTGCTTGCTTCCGTGAAGCGCTAATCCCCGGGAGACCTCTCCCAAGCAATTCTTTCCAATCCTTAAGTTACAGGCTGTCACTCAAAGTGACTTGCCTGGCCTTGTTTGACACCAATTCGGGCGTCAAACGGCTGACGTGTAGATGTCGGACCCCAAGCCCCCCGGGTTGTTCCGACGTTGGTTAGGCGTTGCTGCGTGAACATCTTCGCGCGGTTCAGACAGAACAGGATCACATGCAGAAATTTACCGTTTTAACGGCAGCTCTTGCTGCCGGCGTAATGACTTTTGCCTTCAGTGCGGCGCATGCAGCGTCATTCAGCCCGCGGGCCGATCAAGGGTTTCCCGTGGTATCCGCAAAAAGCGGCAAGGCAGGCCACGACGCCAAGGCAACAAAGCAGGCATCCGCCAAAGCGGAGACGAAGCGGGCTTCCGCCAAAGCGGAAAAGGCAAGCTGGTCCAAACCGAAGAAGTCCATTGCCAAAAGGCAGACGAAGCGCGGCCGCAAGACCGTCGACATGACGAGAACGGCATCGATCGGCCTCAGGAACGCGGCGGAGTCGACGGCCGCGGTGGCGAGCAGCGGCCAGTATTCCGCAATCGTTGCCCGCTATGCGGCGATCGAAGGCGTGCCCGTGTCGCTCGCCTCGGCGGTCATCAAGATCGAGAGCAACTACCGGCCCAACATCGTCGGCAGCGCCGGCGAGATCGGCCTGATGCAGATCAAGCCGGCCACGGCTCGGATGATGGGCTATAGCGGCTCCGCCAAGGGCCTGTTCGATCCCGACACCAACATCAAATACGGCATGAAATACCTTGCCATGGCACGGAGCCTCGGTGGCGGCACGACCTGCGGCACCATTCTGAAATACAATGCCGGGCACGCCGCAACGCGGATGAACCCCGTGTCGGCAGCCTATTGCGGCAAGGTCAAGGTGCAGATGGCTGCGCTTGGATCGCCCGCATAAGTCAGCTTTTTCGTTTGCGTTTTCGGGCGTGAACCCCTTTATACGCTCTGCCAGCTGGCTGGGCGGCCGCACCCGCAAACGCCGAAAGGTCGTGGGTGAGGAAAGTCCGGGCTCCATGGAAACACGGTGCCGGTTAATGGCCGGCGGGGGCGACCCCAGGGAAAGTGCCACAGAAAGCAAACCGCCACGATCCGGCTTGCCGGATTCGGGGCAAGGGTGAAAGGGTGGGGTAAGAGCCCACCGCGCGACTGGCAACAGGAGCGGCACGGTAAACCCCACCGGGAGCAAGACCGAATAGGGACGGTGCGAGGGGAAACCCTCGAGGGCTGTTTCCGGCTCACCGTCCGGGTAGGTTGCGTGAGGCGCATGGCAACATGCGCCCAAGATGAATGGCCGCCACGTTCTCGCCTCGCAAGGGACGAGGGCCATACAGAACCCGGCTTACAGGCCAGCTGGCAATTTCTCTCCCCCGATATCAAGAGAAATCTCTTGAAATCAGCAGGTTGCGCCCTCGGGCGCGCCTGTTGATTCAAGCCTGTCCGGCCGTTCATCCGAGCCGGGAGCCGCTGATCCCGTCCAGCGACGTCTCGATCGCTTTCCAGAGCTCTTCCACCGGCTCGCAGCCGACCGAGAGGCGGACGAAACCGGCGGAGACCGCATCGCCTCGCTTCAGGCGCCGCTCGGCGGAGGTGTGGACGCCGCCGAAGGATGTCGCGGCCTGCATCAGGGCACAATTGTTGATGAAGTCCTCGGCTTTGTCTTCCGAGGCGAGTTCGAAAGAGATGAGAAAGCCGAAGCGCTCCATCTGGGCGCGGGCTAGGTTGTGCGACGGGTCGCCTTCAAGCCCGGGATAACGCAGGCCGCTGATTGCCTTGTGGCCCTGCAGTCGCCGCGCGATGACTTCCGCCGAGGAACACATGCGATCGAAGCGCACATCCAGTGTCTCCAGGCCGCGGTGCACCAGCCAGGCTTCGAACGGACCGGGAATGCTGCCGGAAACTTCGCGCCAGCCGGTCACGGCGGCGATGATATCGGCATTGCGACTGGCGACATGGCCGAACAGCACGTCGGAATGGCCATTGGGTGCCTTGGTGTCGGCGGCAACGACGATATCGGCGCCGTGGTCGAGCGGTCGTTGGCCGAAAGGGGTCATGGTCGTGTTGTCGACCACAAGAATCGCGCCGGTTTTGTGGACAGCATCGGCAACGGCGGCGATATCGCAGATATCCAGCCCCGGATTGGCAGGGGTTTCGACAAATGCCAGCCGATAGCCATCGAAGCCGCCATCGAGGAAGGTCGAAGTCGGCCTGACATCATAGGTGATGCCGAGCGGCTTGAGGAAGCGCTCGGCCAGCGCTCGTGTCGTGTGATAGCCGTCCGATGGCAGCAGGATACGGTCGCCGGCCTTGAGCACGGCAAAAAACGCCGCCGAGATTGCCGCCATTCCGGAAGGGAACGCGACGCAGGGCGCGTCCTCCAGATGGGCCAGCATATGCTCGACCGCGTCCCAGGTCGGGTTGCTGAATCGCCCGTACTGGTTGAAGCCGGTGGCGTCGCCGGGCGCATGAAAGATGGCGGCCATGGTCAGCGGCAGGGGAATGGAATCGCCCATGGCAAGCCCGCTGCGACGCAGGTGAGGAAGCGCTGCAGCGCGTGACTTTGCTGTTTCAGACATCAAATTTCAGACCCTGTTGGTGACCGGCTGGATGTGGCGAGACGCTATGCCCGGCAGCGGCTCGCGGCAAGGCGCGTCCGGTTGGGCCAGGCGGCTCTAAACGCTTCGTTAGGCTTAATAGACCATAAAGACGAGACGTGTCGTCACGGCTGCTCTCTTTGGTCGGGGCGCGCGTGTTTGTGAAGCCTATTCCCGTTGACGCCCATAGTGCCCCATGATATCCCATCCAGACATCAAAGCCTTCGTTCCGTGTCAGGGTAAAGCGTACGCCAATCGGGCAGCCGCGGCGGCTGCGCGTTTGCTGGTTTTTGCCTGTGCGGACGAGGCTGATACGGGGCAGGGAACGCGCTGCGGCGGCGCGTGCGACAAGATGCAGAGGGGTGCGGCGGCGCAAGCGGCTGTAGCGTTTAATGGACCGGTTTCTGTCAAACACGGTGAGCAGGATCGATGCGAAGGGGCGGGTGTCCGTTCCCGCGCATTTCCGTGCCGTCGTGCAGAAGCGCGGCTATTCGGAACTCTATGCGCTGCGCTGCCTGGACCTGCCGGCGATGGACGTCGGCGGGCTCGACCTGCTCGACCGCTACGAGCAGCGCATAGCGCTCGAGGATCCCTTCCTGCAGACGGCGGACGATATGTCGTTCTTCTGCCATGGCGACGGAACCTTCTTGAAACTCGACCAGGACGGCCGCATCACGATGAGCGATTTCCTTCGCGAACACACCGGCATCTCGGCGGAAGTGGCCTTTGTCGGGCGCGGCAATTTCTTTCAGATCTGGGAGCCGGGACGGCTTGCCGCCTATGGGGCGCAGGCGCGGGCACGGCTTTTGCAGCTTCGGCAGGGGACGAAGCCTGGGGAGCGACCGGAATGACGGCAGGCCACGGCGATGACCTTCCTCGCGCCGTAGATGGGCACGCCGTTGGCGGATCGGCCCGCCACATTCCGGTCCTCCTTGCCGAAGTGCTCGAAGCACTGGCGCCGGCGCAGGGCGACCTCATCATCGACGGCACGTTCGGCGCCGGCGGCTACACCAGGGCCATTCTGGCGACAGGCGCCTCCGTGGTGGCGATCGACCGCGATCCGGATGCCATTGCGGCCGGGCGCGATCTTGAAGTGCAGTCGGGTGGTCGGCTGCGGCTGGTGCAGGCGCCGTTCTCGACGCTGGACGAACATGTCGAGAGCGCCGACGGGATCGTGCTCGACATCGGCGTGTCCTCGATGCAGCTCGACCAGGCGGAGCGAGGGTTTTCGTTCCGCGCCGACGGGCCGCTCGACATGCGCATGGCGCAATCGGGCCTCAGCGCCGCCGACGTCGTCAATTCCTTCAAGCCGGGCGATCTTGCCCGCATCTTCGGCTTCCTCGGCGAGGAGCGCCATGCCGGACGCATTGCCCGCATGATCGAGGCGCGCCGCGAAAAGCGCCCGTTCGAGCGCACGTTGGAACTCGCCGACGCCATCGAGACGCATATCGGCCGGGCGCCGAAGGACAAGATCCATCCGGCGACGCGCGTCTTCCAGGCGCTGCGCATTTTCGTCAATGACGAGCTTGGCGAACTGGCCAAGGCCCTGTTTGCGGCCGAACGCGCGCTGAAGCCGGGCGGACGGCTCGCCGTGGTCACCTTCCATTCTCTGGAAGACCGCATCGTCAAGCGTTTCATCGCCGACCGGGCGGATGTCGCGACCGGCTCGCGTCACCTGCCCGAGGCGCATGCGCGCACCGCGACGTTCCGCAAGTCGGGCGGCGGCGTGACGGCCGGCGACGCCGAGGTGGCGACCAATCCGCGCGCCCGTTCGGCCAGGCTGCGCGCGGCGGTCCGCACCGAGGCGCCGGCGCGCAGCAGCGACTTTTCGATTTTCGGCCTTCCAAAGCTTCCCGGTATCGACCGGCCGGGGGAGAGGTAGCTAAGTGTTTCGTACCAGCGACATTGTCCTGATCGCCGTCATGGTTGCGGTCGCGGCCCTTACCTACAAGGCCAAGCGCGAGGCCGAGGAACAATTGGCCGCCGTGCAGAAGATCCATGCGCAGATACGCTATGAGGAGGACACGATCGACCTGCTCAAGGCCGACTGGAGCCTGCTTACCCAGCCGTCGCGGCTGCAGAAGCTCGCCGAACTCTACAAGTCGCAGCTCGAACTCGAGCCGGTCAGCGCCCGCCAGATCGGCGGTGTCGGCGACCTGCCGGCCAAATCCCTTGACATCCAGGACATCTTGTCGGGACGCCAGGGCGGCATGGCTGATAGTTCGGGCGGCAAGGCGCCGTCGGACGGCAGGGATCCCGTGGTGACCGGAGGCATCGCCCAATGATCGGTAAACTGCTGAAACGTCGCGCCAGGACGAGTGAAGATGGATCGATCGTGGTCGAGGGCGCCCGCAAGGCGACCGGCGGCAAGGGCAGGACGCGCATCGTCATGACGATGGCGGTGTTCTTCGGCATCTTCTCGACCATATCAGGGCGGCTGGTCTATCTCGGCTTCCAGACCCCCGATATGTCGGGCGGTCCGCAGAGCCGGGTGACGGCATCGCGGCCCGACATCGTCGACCGCAACGGCGAAGTGTTGGCCACGGACATCAAGACGGCGTCGCTGTTTGCAGAACCACGCCGGATTGTCGACGCCGACGAGGCGATCGAGAAGCTGTCGACGGTGCTTCCCGACATCGACTATGAGCAGACCTACCATAAGCTGAAGAGCGGCGCCGGTTTCGTCTGGCTGCAGCGGCAGCTGACGCCCAAGCAACAGTCCGACATCATGCAGCTCGGCATTCCCGGTTTCGGCTTCCGCACCGAAAAGCGCCGCTTCTATCCGAGCGGCGAGACCTCGTCCTACATTGTCGGGCTCACCAACATCGACAACCAGGGCATCTCCGGCATGGAGAAATATGTCGACGAGCAGGGGCTGAGCGACCTGCAGGCGTCGGGCCTTGCCATTGCCAAGGATCTCAAGCCGGTAAAGCTTTCGATCGATCTGCGCGTGCAGCATGTCGTGCGCGACGAGATCGCCGCCGGCCTGGAGCGATATCGTGCCATGGGCACCGGCGCCGTTGTGCTCAATGTCAAGACCGGCGAAGTGGTGGCCATGGCCTCGGTGCCGGATTTTGATCCGAACAATCCCTACAACGCACAAGACAAGGACCGGCTGAATCGCATGTCGGCGGGCCTCTACGAGATGGGTTCGACCTTCAAGAGCTTCACCTCAGCCATGGCGCTCGATTCCGGCAAAGCGACGATGGCGAGCCGCTTCGATGCTTCGCATCCAATCCGGGTCGGCCATCAGGCCATTCACGATTTCCACGGCAAGAACCGTGTGCTGTCGTTGCCGGAGGTGTTCCTCTACTCGTCCAACATCGGGTCGGCCAGGGAAGCCGAGATGGTCGGCATCGAGGGGCATCGCGAATTCCTGCATCGCCTTGGCATTCTGGACAGGATGCAGACCGAATTGCCGGAGACTGCCCGTCCGACTGAACCGAAGGTCTGGAAACAGGTCAATTCATTCACCATCGCCTTCGGCCATGGCGTGTCGACGACGCCGCTGCAAGCGGCTGTGGGCTGCGCGGCGTTGATGAATGGCGGTTTCCTGATGAACCCCACCTTTCTGGTGCGGACGCAGGCGGAAGCGATGGCCACCGCCAAGAGAGTGGTGAGCGAAAAGACCGTCGAAGGCATGCGCTACCTCTATTCGCTCAATGCCGAAAAGGGCTCTGCCAGAAACGCCAGAGTCCCCGGCTACCGCGTTGGCGGCAAGACCGGAACCGCCGAGAAGGTCATCAATGGCCGCTACTCGAAGGACTTGAATTTCAACACCTTCGTCGCCGCCTTCCCGATGGACGATCCGCAGTATCTGGTGTTTACCATTGCCGATGCCCCGCACCCGGAAAAGCCCGGCATGACGGATGTCGCGGCCGCGAATGCTGGGGTTATGGCCGGCAATATCATCAGGCGTTCAGCTGCCATGCTTGGCGTGAAGCCAGATTTCAGCCATGAAAATGGTGCAACGCTGGTTTCCTATCAGTGATTCTTAGGGCGCGCCGGCAACAGCGCGCTATTTTGTTGCGGTGAACGGGACTCGATGAAGCTCAGAGATCTAGCCGGTATCCTGCCCGTCGAGGGAATAGCTTCCGTCGATCTGGAGGTTACAGGGATTTCTTCGGATTCCCGCCAGGTAAAAGCGGGCGTTGTCTTTTTTGCGCTCGCCGGAACCAAGGCCGACGGTGCCGTTTATGCCGCAGATGCCGCCGCGCGCGGTGCGGCCGCGATCGTGGCGGGCAAGGGCAGCACCATTGCCGGGCTCCCGGTTCCGGTGCTGGCGGTCGACGATCCGCGCCTGGCGCTGGCGCAGAGTGCGGCACGCTATTTCGGCAAGCAGCCTGAGATCATGGTCGCGGTGACCGGCACCAGCGGCAAGACCTCGGTCGCAGCCTTCACCAGGCAGATCTGGGAGCAAGCCGGTTATGCCGCCGCTTCGATCGGCACCACCGGCGTGGTGGCGCCTGGGCGCAACGACTATGGTTCGCTGACGACACCCGACCCGGTCGCCCTGCATCAATTGCTGCGGGAATTGGCCGATGCCGGCGTCACCCACGCCTCGATGGAAGCCTCCAGCCATGGGCTCGACCAGCGCCGCCTCGACGGCGTGAAGCTGGCCGCCGGCGGCTTCACCAATCTCGGCCGCGACCATATGGATTATCATCCGACCATCGAAGATTATCACCGCGCCAAATTGCGCCTGTTCGACACGTTGCTGCCGAAGGGCGCGCCGGCCGTGATCTTCGCCGACGATCCATGGTCGGCGCCGACGACCGTGGCCGCAAAGGCTGCCGGGCTCAATGTGCTGACGGTCGGCCGCCATGGCGACTTCCTCAGGCTGAAACGGGTCGAGCACGAACGCCACCGCCAGCGGGCCGAAGTCGAGGCCGACGGCGTGCTCTACGAGATCGACCTGCCGCTGGCCGGTGATTTCCAGATTTCGAACGCGCTGGTTTCGGCGGGTCTTGCCATTTCCACGGGAACACCTGTCGCCAAGGCCTTGATGGCGTTGGAGAAACTGAAGGGCGCGCCGGGCCGGCTCGACCTCGTCGGCACCACCGGCAATGGCGCGCCGGTCTATGTCGACTATGCCCACAAGCCGGACGCGCTGGAAAACGTGCTGGCCTCGGTGCGGCCGTTCACCACCGGCCGCGTCATCGTCGTGTTCGGCTGCGGCGGCGACCGCGACCGGGGAAAAAGGCCGATCATGGGCGAAATCGCGACGCGGCTTGCCGATGTCGTCATCGTCACCGACGACAATCCGCGCTCCGAAGTGCCGGAAACGATCCGTGCCGCTATTTTGGCCGCTGCTCCAGGTGCCATCGAGATCGGCGACCGGCGCCAGGCGATCCACGAAGCGGTCGCCATGCTGCATGCCGGCGACACGCTGATCGTGGCCGGTAAGGGCCACGAGGAAGGCCAGACGATCGGCTCCGAGACCTTGCATTTCTCCGATCATGAGGAAGTCCGTGCGGCACTCACGGAGCGTGCAGCATGAGCTTGCTGTGGACCTCCGAAGCGCTGGTTGCCGCCATGGACGGGCGGCCGCTCGGGCCGATGCCGGATGGCATTTCAGGCATTTCGATCGACAGCCGCAGCCTGCAGCCGGGCGACGCCTTCTTCGCCATCAAGGGCGAGGCGATGGACGGCCATGACTTCGCAACCGCCGCCATCAAGGCTGGCGCTGGCGTGCTGGTGGTGGCCGAAGGCAAGCTGCCGTCGCTCGGCCGGCTGACAGCGCCGATCGTCGTCGTCGAGGACGTGCTGGTCGCGCTGGAAAAGCTTGGAGTTGCATCGCGCGCCCGCTCGAGCGCGAAAATCATCGCTGTGACCGGTTCGGCCGGCAAGACCACCACCAAGGAAGCGCTGCGCCATGTGCTGCAAGCCGTAGGCAAGGTGCATGCCTCGGCGCAGTCCTTCAACAATCACTGGGGCGTGCCGCTGACCTTGGCGCGGATGCCTGATGATTGCGACTATGCCGTGTTCGAGATCGGCATGAACCATCCCGACGAGATCCGTCCGCTGGTCAAGATGGTGAGGCCGCATGTCGCCATCGTCACCATGATCGCGGCGGCGCATCTCGGCTTTTTCCGCAATCTGGACGAGATCGCCAAGGCCAAGGCCGAGATTTTCGAGGGGTTGGAGCCCGAGGGGGCCGCCGTCCTCAACCGCGACGATGCCCGCTTCAAGCTGCTCGACAAGATGGCCCATGCCGCCGGTGTCGAGCACGTCTACGGCTTCGGCGAGAATGCGCGCTCGACCTTCAAGCTCACCAAATGCGAACTGCATGCCGATCATTCCGACATCATCGCCAGGATCGGCGGCCACGAAGTGCCGGCGCGGATCGGCGCGCCCGGCCGCCATATGGTGCAGAACGTGCTGGCGGTGCTGGGTGCGGCGCATCTGGTCGGCGCCGATCTCGACAAGGTTGCTTCAGCACTGGCCGATCTCTCCGCCGAGCGCGGGCGCGGCAAGCGCCATGTGCTGCGCCATCCCGGTGGCTCGACTTCGAGCCACCCCGGTGGACTGATCACGCTGATCGACGAAAGCTACAACGCCAATCCGGCATCGATGGCTGCAGCCATGGCGTTGCTCAACGCGACGCCGGTGACGGGCGAGGGCCGCCGCATCGCCGTGCTCGGCGACATGCTCGAACTCGGCGACCATTCGACCAAGCTGCATGCGGCCCTTGCCGATCTCATCGTCGGCACGGGCACGCAGACCGTTTTTCTTGGCGGCCCGGAAATGCGGGCGCTGGCCGAAGCGCTGCCGGCTGAGATCAAGACGGAATACCGCGCCGGTGTCGAGGAGCTGAAGCCGGTGCTGCTTGCCGCGCTCAAGCCGGGTGACGTGGTGATGATCAAATCGTCGAAGGGCATCGGTTTTGCAAAACTGGTCGATGCGCTGCTGGGCAAATTCCCGGCTGAATCGACAACCAGAAAACAGACCTAGGTCGGGGGACGAAAGCGCATGTTCACACTGCTCGTCGATTTTGCGGACAAGGTCTCGGTCTTCAATGTCTTCCGCTACATCACCTTCCGCACCGGTGGGGCGCTGATCACGTCGGCGCTGATCGTCTTCATCTTTGGACCGACCATCATCAATTCGCTGCGGCTGCGGCAAGGCAAGGGCCAGCCGATCCGCGCCGACGGGCCGCAGACACATTTCAAGAAGGCCGGCACGCCGACCATGGGCGGGCTGATGATCCTGTCGGGCATCATCGGCTCGTCGCTTTTGTGGGCGAACCTGTCCAGCATCTACGTCTGGGTGGTGCTGCTGGTGACGCTGGGCTTCGGCTCGATCGGCTTTTACGACGACTATCTGAAGGTGACCAAGCAGTCGCATCTCGGCTTTTCCGGCAAGGCACGGCTGGCGCTGGAATTCGTCATCGCCGGCATCGCCGCCTGGGTGATCATGCACAATGGCCAGGCGCCGTTCTCGTCGTCGCTGACTTTTCCCTTCGCCAAGGAATTCATCGTCAATCTCGGCTGGTTTTTCATTCCGTTCTCCTGCTTCGTCATCGTCGGCGCCGGCAATGCGGTGAACCTGACCGACGGCCTTGACGGCCTGGCGATCGTGCCGATCATGATCGCGGCTGCCTCCTTCGGCGTCATCGCCTATCTCTCCGGCAACGCCGTGTTCGCCGAATATCTGCAGATCCATTTCGTGCCCGGCACCGGTGAACTCGCGGTCGTGCTCGGCGCGGTCATCGGCGCTGGCCTCGGCTTCCTCTGGTTCAACGCGCCGCCGGCGGCGATCTTCATGGGCGACACCGGATCGCTGGCCATGGGCGGCCTGATCGGCACCGTCGCGGTCGCCACCAAGCATGAGATCGTGCTGGTCATCGTCGGCGGATTGTTCGTCGTCGAAATCCTGTCCGTCATCATCCAGGTCGGCTACTTCAAGATGACCGGCAAGCGGGTGTTCCTGATGGCGCCGATCCACCATCATTTCGAAAAGCTCGGCTGGACCGAAAGCCAGGTGGTGATCCGCTTCTGGATCATCGCCGTCATCCTGGCGCTGGTCGGCCTGTCGACCCTCAAGCTGAGATAGGAAGCCCTTTGATCCCCGCCGCATCCTTTTCAGGCAAGCGCGTTTCGCTCTTCGGGCTTGGTGGCTCGGGGATCGCGACGGCGCGCGCGCTGATCGAGGGCGGCGCGGACGTGCTGGCCTGGGACGACAATCCCGACAGTGTGGCCAAGGCCGCCATTGCCGGTATCGCGACCGCTGATTTGCGCGGCGCCGACTGGGCGAAATTCTCGGCCTTCGTGCTGTCGCCTGGTGTGCCGCTGACGCATCCCAAGCCGCATTGGACGGTGGAACTGGCGCGCGGCTCAGGCGTCGAGATCGTCGGCGACATCGAGCTTTTCTGCCGCGAGCGGATGCTGAGCGCGCCAAGTTCGCCTTTCATCGCCAGCACCGGCACCAACGGCAAGTCGACGACGACCGCGCTGACCGCGCACATCCTGAAAGCCGCGGGACGCGATGCCCAGATGGGCGGCAATATCGGCCGCGCGGTGATGACGCTCGATCCGCCCGAGCCCGATCGGCACTATGTCGTCGAATGTTCGTCCTACCAGATCGACCTCGCGCCCTCGATCAATCCGACGGCCGGCATCCTGCTCAATCTGACGCCCGATCATCTCGACCGCCACGGCACCATGCAGCACTACGCCGCGATCAAGGAGCGGCTGGTGGCCGGCAGCGAGACGGCGATCGTCGGCATCGACGATTCCTGGTGCGCGCAGATTGCCGAGCGGCTGGAGCGGGCGGGGCGGCATGTCATCCGCATTTCCAAGCGCCTGCCGCTGACCGACGGCTATTTCGCCGATGGCAGCAATTTGATGGAAGCTGTGCACGGCCGTTACAGCCGTGTCGCCTTCCTCGAAGGCATCGGCTCCTTGCGTGGCCAGCACAATGCCCAGAACGCTCTGGCTGCGGTCGCCGCTTGCCTCAAGGTCGGGCTGGAGCTTGGCGAGATCCAGTCGGGGCTGGAAAGCTTTCCCGGCCTCGCGCACCGCATGGAGCAGGTGGGCCGCAAGGACCATGTGCTGTTCATCAACGATTCCAAGGCGACCAATGCCGATGCTGCGGCGCCGGCGCTGTCCAGCTTCGCGCGCATCTACTGGATCGCCGGCGGCCTGCCCAAGGAAGGCGGCATCGAACCCTTGCGCGGCTTCTTCCCGCGCATCGCCAAGGCCTATCTTATCGGCGAGGCGGCGCCGGCGTTTTCGGCGACGCTGGGCGAGGCCGTGCCCTACGAGATTTCAGGCACGCTGGCCGCGGCGGTCGAGCACGCCGCGCATGATGCGGCTAAGGACGACAGCGGCGAGGCGGTGGTGCTGCTGTCGCCGGCCTGCGCCAGCTTCGACCAGTTCAAGAATTTCGAAGTTCGCGGCGAAGCCTTCAGGCAAGCTGCGAATGCTATCGAGGGTGTGAAACCCATCGGAGGGGCACGATAATGCAGAGCCGTCTCGACAAAAGTCCGGTTGCGACCTGGTGGTGGACGATCGATCGCTGGTTCCTGGCGGCGTTCCTGTCGCTGATGGGCCTCGGTATCGTGCTGTCCTTCGCGGCGAGCCCGGCGGTCGCCGAACGCATCGGCCTCGACAGTTTCCACTTCGCCACCAGGCAGATCATCTTCACCGTACCGGCGCTCGGCGTGATGCTGGCTGTGTCGTTCCTCGATTCCAGGCAGATCCGGCGCATGGCGCTGATCATGCTGTGCCTGATGCTGGTGCTGATGGTGGCGGTGCTCTACATCGGCGTCGAGGTGAAGGGCGCACGCCGCTGGGTGTCGCTTGCCGGCCTGTCGATCCAGCCGTCGGAATTTTTGAAACCAGCCTTCGTCATCATGTGCGCCTGGCTTTTCGCTGAGCACAAGCGCCAGCCCGACATTCCCGGCAATCTGTTCGCCATGTTGCTGCTGGTACTGGTCGTGTCGCTGCTGGTGGCGCAACCGGATCTCGGCCAGACCATGCTGACGACCGGCACCTGGGGCATCATGTTTTTCATGGCCGGGCTGCCCTGGCTGTGGATCGTTGCGCTGGGTGCCGCCGGCGTCGGCGGCGTTTTCGCCGCCTATACGGTGTTCCCGCACGTTGCCTTGCGCATCGACAAGTTTCTTACCGGCGAAGGCGACACATTCCAGGTCGATATGGGACGCGACGCGCTGATCAATGGCGGCTGGTTTGGCGTCGGACCAGGTGAGGGCACAGTCAAGCGGGTCATTCCCGACAGCCATGCCGACTTCGTCTTCTCGGTCGCAGGCGAAGAGTTCGGGCTGATCATGTGCTTCTTCATCATGTCGATATTCGCCTTCATCGTGCTGCGCGGCCTCAACACGGCACTGAAGGAGCATGACGATTTCACCCGCTACGCGGTCGGCGGCCTCGTCACCGTCTTCGGCCTGCAGGCGGTCATCAACATGTGCGTCAACCTCCAGCTTGTGCCGGCCAAGGGCATGACGCTGCCGTTCATCTCCTATGGCGGCTCCTCGCAGATCGCCATCGCCATCTCGATGGGGATGGTGTTGGCGCTGACACGCAAGCGGCCGGAAAAGCGCAAGCAGATGGGCTTTGGCCTGTCGCAACGCGCCGTGCCGGCGGAGTGATATGGCCAGAGGCGTCATCCTTCTCGCGGCAGGCGGCACCGGTGGGCATCTTTTCCCGGCCGAGGCGCTGGCGCATGAGCTGAACGAGCGCGGCTGGTCGGTGCACCTGGCAACCGACGACCGTGCCGAGCGTTTCGCCGGCCATTTTCCGGCCGCTGCCGTCCACCCGATCCAGTCGGCGACGATGGGCTCGAAAAACCCTTTTGCCCTGCTTGGTGCCTTCTGGAAAATCTGGCGCGGCGTGCGCCAGGCTTCTGCCGTCATTGGCAGGATCAAGCCGGATGCCGTCGTCGGCTTCGGCGGCTATCCAACCTTGCCGCCGCTCTACGCGGCGACACGGCGCAAGGTACCGACCCTGATCCATGAGCAGAACGCGGTGATGGGGCGCGCCAACCGGGCGCTGGCCGGCCGTGTCGACGCCATAGCCGGCGGCTTCCTGCCGCAGGACAGCAGTGCTGCCGGGGTCAAGACGGTGACGACGGGCAATCCGGTCCGGCCTGCGGTGCTGGAAGCGGCCAAGACTGCCTATGCGGCAGCTGCTGGGGATCAACCGTTCCGCCTGCTGGTTTTTGGCGGCAGCCAGGGCGCCCAGTTCTTTTCCGATGCCGTGCCGGGAGCCATTGCGCTGCTTTCCAACGCCCAGCGCAAACGGCTGGTCATTACCCAACAAGCGCGCGCCGATGACGTGGCGCGGGTCAAGGCGGCCTATGCCACCCTTGGCGTCGCCGTCGAGGTCTCGCCCTTCTTCACCGACATGGCGGCACGCATGGCGGCCGCTCATCTGGTGATCTCGCGTTCCGGCGCCTCGACCGTCTCGGAGATCGCCGTCATCGGCCGGCCGGCGCTGCTGGTGCCTTACCCCCATGCGCTCGATCACGATCAGGCGGCGAACGCGGCGGCCCTTGCCGCTGCCGGCGGCGGCGAAGTGCATCCGCAATCCTCGCTCTCGTCCGAACGCATCGCAGCGCTTGTCGGCGGGCTGATGGACGACCCCGATCGGCTGACGGCGATGGCGGCGGGTGCGAAATCGGCCGGCAGGCCGGACGCGGCACGGTTGCTCGCCGATCTTACAGAGGCTATTGCGTCCAAAAAAACCGTTTCGGATTTCAGGAAGGGGACGCAAGCATGAAGATGCCGCAGACCATCGGCCTTGTGCATTTCATCGGCATTGGCGGCATCGGCATGAGCGGCATTGCCGAAGTGCTGCACAATCTCGGCTACAAGGTGCAAGGGTCCGACCAGACCGAAAGCGCCAATGTGCAGCGGCTGCGCGACAAGGGCATCGAATGCTTCGTCGGCCATAGGGCCGAGAATCTCGGCGATGCCGAGGTGGTGGTCGTCTCGACGGCGATCAAGAAATCCAACCCTGAGCTGAAGGCCGCGCGCGAAAAGCTGCTGCCGATCGTGCGCCGGGCCGAGATGCTGGCCGAACTGATGCGCTTTCGCCAGGCGGTGGCGATCGGCGGCACGCATGGCAAGACGACGACGACCTCGATGGTGGCGACCTTGCTCGATGCGGGCGGGCTCGATCCGACCGTGATCAATGGCGGCATCATCAATGCCTACGGCACCAACGCCCGCATGGGCGACGGCGAATGGATGGTGGTCGAGGCCGACGAGAGCGACGGCACCTTCCTGAAACTGCCGGCCGAGATCGCGGTCGTCACCAACATCGACCCCGAGCATCTTGACCACTATGGCAGCTTCGACAAGGTGCGCGAGGCGTTCCGCCAGTTTGTCGAGAACGTACCGTTCTACGGTTTTGGCGTGATGTGCACCGATCACCCCGAAGTGCAGGCGCTGGTCAGCCGCATCGAGGACCGCCGGGTCATCACCTATGGCGAGAATGCGCAGGCCGACGTGCGCTTTACCAATCACCGCATGTCAGGTGCCATTTCGGAATTCGACGTGGTGATCCGCGACCGCAAGACCGGCGGCCAGACTGTCATAGCAGGCCTGCGCCTTCCGATGCCCGGCCGTCACAACGTCTCCAACGCGACGGCAGCAATCGCGGTCGCGCACGAACTCGGCCTGTCGGCCGAGGCGATTAAGAAGGGCCTGTCGTCCTTCGCCGGCGTCAAGCGCCGCTTCACCCATACCGGTTCGTGGGACGGCGTCGAAATATTCGACGATTACGGCCACCATCCGGTCGAGATCTCGGCGGTGCTGAAGGCGGCGCGCAGCGCCACCCAGGGTCGTGTCATCGCCATTGCCCAGCCGCATCGCTTCACCCGGCTGCATGATCTGTTCAACGAGTTTTCCACCTGCTTCAACGACGCCGACACGGTAATGGTGGCGCCGGTCTACGCGGCCGGCGAAGAGCCGATCGACGGCGTCAGCTCGGACGCGCTGGTGTCGCGCATCCGCGCCGGCGGTCATCGCGACGCGCGCTACATCGAGGGCCCGGCGGCGATTGCGCCCATCGTCCGTGATCTGGCAAAGCCGGGCGATTTCGTCGTCTTCCTTGGAGCCGGCAACATCACCCAATGGGCCTATGCGTTGCCCAAGGAGCTTGGCGGGACCGTCTCATGATGCACGGCCAGGCCCTGATCGACAGACTTGGCGACCGGCTTGCCGGCCTGCGTGGCCGCCTGACGCCGAACGCCGAGATGGACAAGATCACCTGGTTCCGTGCCGGGGGGCTGGCTGAAGCGTTGTTCCAGCCGGCCGACGAGGAGGACCTTGCCGCGTTCCTGAAAGCCGTTCCCGAAGAGATACCGCTGACGGTCGTCGGCGTCGGCTCCAACCTTCTGGTCCGCGATGGCGGCATCGAGGGCTTTGTCATTCGGCTTTCGGCCAAGGGCTTCGGCGATGCCGAGGTGATTTCGCCAATCAGGATCAAGGCGGGAGCTGCGACCCCCGACAAGCGCGTCGCAGCGGTGGCGCTCGAGGCCGGCATTGGCGGCTTTCATTTCTACCACGGCATTCCGGGTGCAATCGGCGGTGCGCTGCGAATGAATGCCGGCGCCAATGGCGTCGAGACGCGCGAGCGCGTCATCGAAGTGCGAGCACTCGATCGCAAGGGCAATGTGCAGACGCTGAGCAATGCCGATATGGGATACGCCTATCGCCATTCGGCGGCTCCTTCCGGGCTGATCTTCACCTCCGCCGTGTTCGAAGGCTTTGCCGAGGACAGGGCGACCATCAAGGCTGCGATGGAGGCCGTGCAGAACCATCGTGAGACCGTGCAGCCGATCCGCGAGAAGACCGGCGGCTCGACCTTCAAGAATCCCGACGGCACATCGGCCTGGAAGGAGATCGACAAAGCGGGCTGCCGCGGCCTGATGATCGGCGGCGCGCAGATGTCGCCGATGCATTGCAACTTCATGATCAACACCGGAACCGCGACCGGCTACGACCTTGAATATCTCGGCGAGACGGTGCGCACGCGGGTGCTGGAGAATTCCGGTATCCGGCTGCAATGGGAAATCAAGCGCATTGGCAATTTCCGGCCAGGGCATGCCGTTCAGGAGTTTCTCGGGCAGCTCCTTTAAGGTGCGCTGATATTCAGGTGATGCTCCGCTCCGGTTCTCGAAAGCCATCGTTTTCGACTCGGCCTGACCTGAATCTCGACACACCTAGCGCGTGTTGAAGTTCATGTGATGCATGAACTTCAACGAGGCGAAAAACGGTCCGCGACCGTTGCCGCAAAGACTCAACGACACGCTTTTCGCATCCATTTTCTCAGAAAGTGAATCTCTCGGAATCGTAAGCACTTGCCAGTGAATCAACTCTCTGATTCTCTGCTCGAAAGCGTTTCCTGATTTGAGTCGTTCGACGCGTTTTCAGCGTTTTCCGTCTGGGGGGCAACCTGCCGGGAGACTCTGACTCAATGTTGCGGAAAATCTGGTTTTGGTCCGCCGTGAGAGAGGGGATGTCGGGGAATGAAAAACAAGCATGTGGCCGTCCTGCTGGGTGGTTTTTCGTCCGAGCGGCCCGTGTCCCTGTCCTCCGGAAAGGCTTGCGCCGATGAGCTTGAGAAGGAAGGTTACCAGGTCACCCGCGTCGATGTCGGGCGCGATGTCGGCTCCGTGCTTGCCGAGCTCAAGCCTGATGTCGCCTTCAATGCGCTGCACGGCCCCTTCGGCGAGGACGGTACCATCCAGGGCATCCTCGAATATCTCGGCATTCCCTACACCCATTCCGGCGTGCTCGCCTCGGCTCTGGCCATGAACAAGGAGCAGGCCAAACGGGTTGCCAAGGCAGTCGGCATCGTGGTCGCCGAATCGAAGGTCGCCAGCCGCTTCGCCATCCAGAACAAGCATCCGATGAAGCCGCCCTATGTGGTCAAGCCGGTCAATGAGGGCTCAAGCTTCGGCGTCGTCATCGTGCATGAAGGTCAGTCGCATCCGCCGCAGGTTCTTGGCTCGTCGGAATGGAAATATGGCGATACCGTCATGGTCGAGCGCTACATTCACGGCAGGGAGCTGACCTGCGCGGTGATGGGCGATGTGGCGCTGGGGGTCTGCGAGATCATCCCGACCGGCCATTCCTTCTACGACTATGATTCAAAATATGTCGCCGGGGGATCAAAGCACGAATGCCCCGCAAAAGTTTCACCGAATATTTACCAAAAAATACAAACACTGGCGCTCAAGGCTCACCAAGCGATCGGCTGTCGGGGCGTTTCCCGGTCGGACTTCCGTTATGACGATCGGCATTCCGAAAACGGCGAGATTGTCTGGCTCGAGGTCAACACCCAGCCGGGTATGACGCCGACGTCCTTGGTGCCTGAAATCGCCGCCCAGGCCGGGCACTCGTTTGGCGATTTGTTGAGTTGGATGGTGGAGGACGCTTCGTGTCTGCGTTGAAATGGGGACAGGGTAGGGAGAGGGGCGCGGCCGGTCCGGCGCTGTTCGGCCTGTCGTTGTCGTTGGACCATTTCGTGCTGCCGCGGATGCTGCGCCGCCCGGTGCGCATTATGGCGCGCCTCGGTGTCGGGGAATTCCAGGCGCCACGCTTTTCCGCGGCCATGATGTCGGCCGTGCTGATTTTCTCGAGCAGTGCCTATGGCGCCTATCTCGGCGGTCATGTCGACGGTATCGTGCAGAGCATCACCGCCCGTACCGGATTTGCCGTCGATCAGGTCAAGGTGGTGGGCAATCGCCAGACCTCGGAAATCGATATACTCGACAGGCTTGAACTCGACGGCTGGACGTCGCTGATCGGCTTTAATGCCGAGGCCGCGCGGGAACGCATTGCGACCTTGCCGTGGATCGAGGTCGCGGCGGTGCGCAAGGTCTATCCGCATACGCTGGAAGTGCGTGTCGAGGAGCGTGAGGCTTTCGCGCTCTGGCAGCAGGGTGACGAGCTTTCGGTCATCGAGAGGAATGGCGCCATGATCGCGCCGTTCTCGGGCGGCAAGCAGGTGCTTCTGCCGCTGCTGATCGGCACCGGCGCGCCGGCGAGCGCGCCCGATTTCCTGGCCAAGGTCGAAAAATATCCCGAGCTCGCGAACCGGATCAAAGGTTATATCCGTGTCGGCGAACGGCGCTGGGACCTGAAGCTGGACAATGGCATCACCATCAAGCTTCCCGAGGACGACGAGGATCAGGCGCTCGCCGAACTCGTGAAGATGGATCATGACAACGGTTTGCTGTCGCGCGACATCGCCGCCGTCGACATGCGCCTGACGGACCGGCTGGTCGTCCAGTTGACGGCGGAAGCGGCGACGCAGCGCGAAGCCGCCCTCAACGAGAAACCCAAGAGCCTGAAGCGCAAGCCGGAGACGAAGATATGAGCTGGCTCGGCAGTCCTGGCGATGCCGCGTCGCGCCGGTCTGGCACCCTGACGGTGCTGGATGTCGGTTCGAGCAAGGTCTGCTGCATGGTGGCCAAGCTCAAGCCGTGCGATGACGGCAAGCTGCTGCGCGGCCGTTCGCACCGGATCCAGGTGATCGGCATCGGCCATCAGAAGTCGCAAGGCGTGAAGTCGGGTGTCGTGGTCGATCTCGACAGGGCGGAGCATGCCATCCGCCTTTCCGTCGACGCAGCCGAGCGCATGGCCGGGCTGACGGTTGATTCGCTGATCGTCAACATGACGGCCGGCCGGCTGAAGAGCGAAGCCTTCTCCGCCACCATCAATCTTGGCGGCCACGAGGCCGACGAGGCCGACATCAAGCGCGTTCTCGGTGCTGGCGCCAAGCAGGCGCTGAAGGCCGAGCGCGAAGTGATCCATTCGCTTCCCGTCGGCTTCTCGCTGGATGCCGAACGCGGCGTGCGCGATCCGCGCGGCATGGTCGGCGACGCACTCGGCGTCGACATGCATGTGCTGACCGGCGACGCCGCGCCGATGCGCAATCTGGAGCTGTCCATCAACCGTTCGCATCTGTCGGTCGAGCGCATGGTGGCGACGCCCTATGCCAGCGGGCTGGCGGCGCTGGTCGACGACGAGCTGGAAATGGGTGCGGCCTGCATCGACATGGGCGGCGGCACGACGACGATCTCGGTGTTTTCGGAAGGCAAGTTCGTCCATGGCGACGCCATCGCCATCGGCGGCAATCATGTCACGCTGGACATGGCCAAGGGGCTGTCGACCTCGCTTGATGCCGCCGAACGGCTGAAGGTGATGCATGGTTCGGCGCTGCCCGGCAGCGCCGACGATCGCGACCTGGTCTCGATCCAGCCGATCGGCGACGATGGCGACGTGCCCTTGCAGATCCCGCGCTCGGTGATGACGCGCATCGTGCGCGCCCGCATCGACGAGACGCTCGAACTGCTGCGCGACCGGCTGAACAAGTCCGGCTATGGCAATGCAGTGGGCAAGCGTGTGGTTCTTACCGGCGGCGCCAGCCAGCTTGCCGGCCTGCCGGAGGCGGCGCGCCGCATCCTGGGACGAAATGTGCGCATCGGCCGCCCGCTCGGCGTGGCCGGCCTGCCGGAAGCGGCGAAGGGGCCGGCCTTCTCGGCCGCGGTGGGGCTTCTGATCTACCCGCAGATGGCGAGCTTCGAGAGCCATCCGGCGAAAGGAATTTCCGGTCTCAAAATGACCGGAACGGGCGGAAAACTGCATCGCATGAGTCAGTGGTTGAGAGACAGTTTCTAAAATTGACGGGGACAGCCCCATAGGCGGCCGCGGCGGCGAAGCGGCGTGAAAGGCAAAGGACGGAGACAATGACCATCAATCTGCAAAAGCCGGACATCACCGAGCTTAAGCCGCGCATCACCGTGTTCGGTGTCGGCGGCGGCGGCGGCAATGCCGTCAACAACATGATCACCGCCGGTTTGCGCGGCGTCGAGTTCGTGGTGGCCAACACCGACGCGCAGGCGCTGACCATGTCGAAGGCAGGCCGCCTGATCCAGCTCGGCGCTCACGTCACCGAGGGGCTCGGTGCGGGATCGCAGCCGGAAGTCGGCCGTGCGGCGGCGGAAGAGTGCATCGATGAAATCCTCGATCACCTGACCAACACCCATATGTGCTTCGTGACAGCCGGCATGGGCGGCGGCACCGGCACCGGTGCTGCTCCCGTCGTTGCCCGCGCAGCGCGCGAAAAGGGCATCCTCACCGTCGGCGTCGTCACCAAGCCGTTCCACTTCGAAGGCCAGCGCCGCATGAAGACCGCGGACTTCGGCATCGAGGAATTGCAGAAATGCGTCGATACGCTGATCGTCATCCCCAACCAGAACCTGTTCCGGCTGGCCAATGACAAGACCACCTTCGCCGATGCCTTCGCCATGGCCGACCAGGTGCTCTATTCCGGTGTCGCCTGCATCACCGACCTGATGGTCAAGGAAGGCCTGATCAATCTCGACTTCGCCGACGTGCGCTCGGTCATGCGTGAGATGGGCAAGGCGATGATGGGCACCGGCGAGGCTTCGGGCGAGGGCCGCGCGATGGCCGCCGCCGAAGCGGCGATCGCCAACCCGCTGCTCGACGAGACCTCGATGAAGGGCGCCAAGGGCCTGCTGATCTCGATCACGGGCGGCCGCGACCTGACGCTGTTCGAAGTCGACGAAGCGGCGACCCGTATCCGCGAGGAAGTCGACCAGGACGCCAACATCATCCTGGGCGCCACTTTCGACGAGGAACTCGAAGGCGTCATCCGCGTCTCGGTGGTTGCCACCGGCATCGACAAATCGGCGGCTGAAATCGCCGCTGCGCCGATCTCGATCCGCACGGCGCCTCCGAAGCCGGTCAGCCGCCCGGCGGCTCAGATCGCGGAGGCTCGTCCGGCGCCTGTCCAGCAGGCGGCCTACGAGCCACGCGCTGTCGACCCTGTCGCCGAAGCCATCCAGCTGGCCGAAGCCAATGCCGCGGCGATGGCGCAGGCGCGCCCGGCTCCTGTCGCTCACGCAGAAGATTTCCGCCCGCAGAGCAAGATCTTCCAGGCGCCGCCAGCACAGCCGATGCCGCAGCCGGTGGTCCAGCAGATGCAGCCGGCCCCGCAGCCGCGCGAGATGCTGCGCGAAGCCCCGCAGCCTGTTGCCATGGCGCCTCAGCGTATGCCGCGCGTCGAGGACTTCCCGCCCGTCGTCAAGGCCGAGGTGGATGCCAAGAGCCGCCCGGTTGACCACGAGAACAACAGCGGACCGATGGGCCTGCTGAAGCGCCTGACCAACGGACTGACCCGCCGCGAGGAAGAACCCGCAAGGCTGCAGCCGGCGCAGCCGCGCGAGCCCAAGCTGCGCCAGGCCGCGCCCGAAGTGCGCCGCCTCGCCAGCCAGGATGCGCAGCTCTATGCGCCGCGCCGTGGCCAACTCGACGATCAGGGCCGCCTGACGCCGCAGGTGAGGACGACTCAGGAAGACGATCAGCTGGAGATTCCGGCGTTCCTGCGCCGCCAGGCCAACTGATTGGTAAACGGACTGTAACATTTGTTAACAGGCAAGCGAGGAATCGCTTGCCTGTTAACGTTTTAAATGATGTGATTTCAACAACTTACAAAGTCGCACCCATTCCAGTTCGCGGTTACACAGAGTAAGAAACCGTGATTTGGAGTCTCCCTGACGGGACATTATCTTCGTTGCCTACCATCATCGGTTTGCCGGGATTTCGGGGGAAGTCGCCCTGCCAGCCGATTCACACAAGAGCCGCGCCCTCGGGCTGGAGAAGCGGACCTAGGCATTACGGGCTTATGGGGATTGTCTTGCACGACTATCAGACGACATTGAAGACGCGCGCGTCGCTTACCGGCACCGGCGTCCACAGCGGCAAGGAAGTGTCCATCAGCTTCATGCCGGCGGATGCCGACACCGGCATCGTTTTCCAGCTTTTCAACGGTGCCGAGCAGGGCCGCGAGTTTCGTGCCCTGGTTTCGGAAGTCGGCGCCACCGACCTGTGCACCATGCTTGGTGATCCCGCCGGCGAGCATATCGCCACGGTCGAGCACATCATGGCGGCGCTGTTTGGGCTCGGCATCGACAATGTCGCTGTCGAGATCGACGGTTCCGAGGTTCCGATCTTCGATGGCAGCGCCATGGCGTTCGTCGAAGCCATCGACCAGGCGGGCATCGAGACGCTTTCGGTCAAGCGCCGCTATATCAGGGTCATCAAGCCGGTCCGCATCGAGAACGGCGCCTCGTGGGCGGAGTTTCGGCCCTATGACGGAACCCGTTTCGAGATCGAGATCGACTTCGAAAGCCCGGCGATCGGCCGTCAGCTGTTTGCCTCCGACCTCAATGCCGATATTTTCCGTCGCGACATCGCGCGCGCCCGCACCTTCGGCTTCATGAAGGATGTCGAGCGGCTGTGGGCTGCAGGCTATGCGCTCGGCTCCTCGCTGGAGAATTCGCTAGTGATCGGCGACGACAACCGCGTCATCAACATGGGCGGCCTGCGCTATCCCAACGAATTCGTGCGCCATAAAACGCTGGATGCCATGGGCGACCTGGCGCTGGCCGGCGCCCGCTTCATCGGCTGCTTCCGCTCCTATCGCGGCGGCCACAGGATGAATGCCGCGGCCCTGCGCCGCCTGCTGTCGGATCGCACGGCGTTCGAGATCGTCGAGACGACGCGCCGGGAGCGTGGCCGCAGCGCCGAGATGAACGCCGTCAACGCGCCGCTCTACGCGCCCTGGATGATCTGATTTTCCCAGTTTTTTCGGGTTCCATGGGCGATTGCGCGTGTTGCAGGAATGCACCACCTGCCAGTGAAATTGCATTGATGTCCAAGCTGCGTCCGGCCGCCACAAAAATGTGCGATTGGCCGGAGATAGCGTTGCCGGGCAAGGCGGTTATGGTTTATGGCTGCTGCCGTCGATTAGTGCATGTCGTTCAAAAGTGGGGACCAGTTTTGAAACAATGGCATGCAACTGGCATTGAAATAGCGCCGAAAGGGCGAGATCCAATCATGTTCTTCAAGCGAGTTGGTCAATTGAAAGCACCGCAGAGGGCCGTTTTCCTGGCGCTTTCAGTAGTTGTTCCATCGCTCTTCCTGTCGGCCTGCATGTCGTCGGAGAAAGATATCGACCTGTCGACCTATGTCGACCAGACCGAGCCGGCCGATGTTCTCTACAACCAGGGCCTTGCCAATCTCAATGCCGGGCGCCTGCAGGAGGCGAGCCGCAAGTTCGACGCCGTCGACCGCCAGCATCCCTATTCGGAATGGGCCCGCAAATCGATGGTGATGGGCGCTTTCGCCGACTATCGCCAGGGCAATTACGATGAGGCTATCGGCTCGGCCAAGCGCTATCTCACGCTTTATCCGTCGACCGATGACGCTGCTTATGCGCAGTACATCATCGGCTTGAGCTACTACCGCCAGATCAAGGACGTGACGCAGGACCAGAAGGAAGCGCGTCAGACCGTTCAGACGATGCAGGATCTGGTGACGCGCTGGCCGACATCGGAATATGTCGACGACGCCAAGGAAAAGATCCGCTTCGCCAACGATCAGTTGGCAGGCAAGGAGATGCAGATCGGCCGCTACTATCTCGAGCGGCGTGAATACATCGCCGCCGTCAAGCGCTTCCGCACCGTGGTCGAGAACTATTCCAACACGCGCCATGTCGAGGAGGCGCTCGCACGTCTGACCGAAAGCTATTACGCGATGGGTCTGACTTCGGAGGCGCAGACCGCCGCCGCGGTGCTCGGCACCAACTACCCTGACAGCTCGTGGTACAAGGATTCCTACAAGCTCTTGCAGAGCAATGGGCTTGCACCGCGCGAAAATGCAGGGTCGTGGATATCCAAGGCCGGAAAGATGATCACCGGCGCCTGACGTATGAGCATCGACTGAAGCGTTCACAGCGCTTTTCGGATTGATCCGGTGCTCAAACAAAAAGATAGTGCGGCGCTGCGACTGCAAATGGTCGCGTGCCGTTCTAGATTCGGGTTCTGATGCTTTCCAGACTGTCGATCCGCGATATCGTCCTGATCGAGAAGCTGGATATCGACTTCCAGCCGGGTCTTTCGGTGCTGACCGGCGAAACCGGTGCCGGCAAATCCATCCTGCTCGATGCCCTGTCGCTGGCGCTCGGTGCGCGTGGCGACGCGTCGCTGGTGCGTCATGGCGCGGCGCAAGGCCAGGTCATCGCCGTCTTCGACGTGCCGCGCAATCATCCGGCGCGTGCGCTGCTTGCCGACAATGCGATCGAGGATGACGGCGACATCATCCTGCGCCGCCTGCAGACGGCGGATGGCCGCACCCGTGTCTTCGTCAACGATCAGCCTTCGAGCGTCACGCTGATGCGCGATGTCGGGCGCGCGCTGGTCGAGATCCACGGCCAGCACGATGAACGCGCGCTGGTCGATCCCGGCGCGCATCGCGAGGTGCTTGATGCTTTCGGTGGCCATCTCGGCGCCGTCCGCTCGACCGGCGAGGCATGGCGGCACTGGCGCGCCTGCGAGCAGGAGCTGTCGCGCCACCGCGCCAAGGTGGCGGCGGCCGCGCGCGAGGCCGACTATTTGCGCGCCGCGGTGGCGGAGTTGACGAAGCTCGATCCGCAGCCGGGTGAGGAGACGGATCTCGCCGAACTGCGCGCATCGATGATGCGAGTCGAGAAGATCGCTTCCGAAATCCATGATGCGCAGGATGTGCTGTCCGGCCCGTCCTCGCCCTTGCCGCAACTGGCCAGCCTGCTGCGGCGGCTGCAGCGCAAGGTGACTGAGGCGCCCGGCCTGCTCGACGACGTCGTCAAGTCGCTCGACGAGGCGATGTTGTCGCTTGACGCGGCGCAATCGGGGGTCGAGGCAGCACTGCGCGCCACCGAATATGATCCGCAGCGGTTGGAGAAGGCGGAGGAGCGGCTGTTTTCGCTGCGCGCGGCCTCGCGCAAGCACAGCGTCGCCGTCGACGATCTGGCGCAGCTTCGCGACACGATGTCGGCCGATCTTGCCGATCTCGATGCCGGCGAGGAGCGCCTGCACGGGCTGGAAAAACAGGCCGCCGCGGCACGCGAGACCTACGACATTGCCGCCGCGCAGCTGTCCTCGCTTCGCCATGCGGCGGCGGTCGGCCTGACCAAGGCGGTGATGGCGGAATTGCCGGCACTCAAGCTCGAACGCGCCGCCTTTATCGTGGAAATGAAGAGCGAGGCCGAGAGCCGCATGGAAGAGGGCATCGACCAGATCGAATTTTGGGTGCGCACCAATCCAGGCACGCGGCCCGGGCCGATGATGAAAGTAGCGTCCGGCGGCGAACTTTCGCGCTTCCTTCTGGCGTTGAAGGTTGCGCTGGCCGACCGCGGCTCGGCGCCGACGCTGGTTTTCGATGAAATCGATACTGGGGTGGGCGGCGCTGTCGCCGACGCGATCGGCCAGCGGCTGGCGCGGCTGTCGAAGCGCGTCCAGGTGCTCTCGGTGACGCATGCGCCACAGGTCGCGGCACGCGCGGCGACGCATTTCCTGATCTCCAAATCCGGCACCACCGACCGTGTCGCCACCGGCATTGCCGAGATGGACCGGCCGGCGCGGCAGGAAGAGATCGCGCGCATGCTGGCCGGCGCCACCATCACCGACGAGGCCCGCGCCGCCGCCGAGCGATTGCTGCGTGAAAACACCACGGCGGCATAAGAACAACAGGTGTCAGGGATCGAGTCAGGATATGGCTCCATCCTGCTGTTCAGGAATGATTTTCCCAAAATCCTGATCTATTGTGGCGGGCCACCGTCCGGGGAAGGAAAGCATGGCTGAAAAACCTGTCGATTCGCTCAGTGAGAGCGAGGCCGAAGCCGAGCTGAAGCGGCTGGCGGAAGAGATCGCCGAGCACGACCGGCGCTACCATACCGAAGATGCGCCTGTTATCACCGATGCCGAGTATGATGCGCTGGCGCGGCGCAACCTTGCCATTGAGGAGCGCTTTCCAGCGCTGGTGCGCGAGGATTCGCCATCGCTCAGGGTCGGAGCAGCGCCCGCGGAAGGCTTTACCAAGGTGCGCCATGCCGTGCCGATGCTCAGCCTTGCCAAGGCCTATACAGATGATGACGTCACGGATTTCATCGAACGCGGGCGGCGGTTCTTCGATCGCGACAAGGAGCTCGACATTGCGTTCACGGCCGAACCGAAGATCGACGGGCTATCGGCTTCGCTGCGTTACGAAAACGGTGTGTTCGTGCAGGGCGCAACGCGTGGCAACGGCGCCGTCGGCGAGGACATCACCGCCAATTTGAAGACCATCGCCGATATTCCGGCGAAGCTGAAAGGCTCGGGCTGGCCCGAGACCATCGAGATCCGCGGCGAGGTCTACATGACCTATGCGGAATTCGAGGCGCTGAAGCAGCGCTCGGCCGCCGTCGGCGGCCAGGACTACGTCAATCCGCGCAACACGGCGGCCGGGTCGCTGCGCCAGAAGGATCCGTCCGTCACCGCCAGCCGAAACCTCAAATTCTTCGCCTATGCCTGGGGTTACACGACAGCGGATCCGGCTCCGACCCAGTATGATTCGGTGCAGAAATTCGCCGAGTGGGGGTTCAAGATCAGTCCGCTGATGGTGCGGGCGAAATCGGCCGAGGAGTTGATCGCGCATTATCATCGGATCGAGGAGCAGCGCTCCGCGCTCGGCTACGATATCGACGGCGTCGTCTACAAGGTCGACCAGCTGGAGTTGCAACGCCGCTGGGGCTTCGTCACCGGCGAACCGCGCTGGGCGATCGCGCATAAATTTCCGGCCGAACAGGCGATGACGACCGTTCAGAAGATCGACATCCAGGTCGGCCGTACCGGTACGCTGGCGCCGGTCGCGCGGCTGGCGCCGGTCACGGTCGGCGGCGTCGTGGTCGAGAACGTCACGCTGCACAATGAGGATTACATCAAGGGCCTGGACTCGACCGGCCAGCCGATCCGCGACGGCATCGACGTGCGCATCGGCGATACGGTCGTGATCCAGCGGGCAGGCGATGTCATTCCGCAGATCGTCAGCGTCGTCATCGACAAGCGGCCGGCCGATGCCGTGCCGTACGAATTCCCGCACACCTGTCCGATATGCGGCTCGCCGGCGACGCGCGAGATCAACGAGAAGACCGGCAAGGAGGATTCCCGCCGCCGCTGCACCGGCGAGCTGATCTGCCCGGCGCAGGCGGTGGAAGGATTGCGCCACTTCGTGTCGCGCGGTGCCCTGGACATCGAAGGCCTCGGCGCGGAGAACATAGACACCTTCTTCAACGCGGGATTGATCAGGACCGCCGCCGATATCTTCACGCTCAGGGATCGCCGTCCGGCTGTCACCAGGGCGCTGGCGGAACGGCGCGAGGAACAGGCGAGGCAGCGCGAAGCCGCATCGGGCAAGACACGCAAGAATGTGCGCAGCGTCGAGGATCGCAACTATGAAAGCCTCGACAAGCTGTTCGCGGCCATCGACTCACGCCGCGAGCCGGAACTCGACCGTTTCATCTTCGCGCTCGGCATCCGCCATATCGGCGAAACGACGGCGGCTGTGCTTGCCCGCACCTTCTCGACCATCGAGGAGCTGATCCGCGTCGGCAAGGAAACAGCGGCAGCGGAAGATCCGCACAGTGTCTTCCCCTCGGTCAACGGTATCGGCGATACCGTGATCGACGCGTTGCGCGACTTCTTCGGCAATGAGCGCAATGACGACGTGCTTGATGCGTTGCTCCGCCAAGTCAAGCCGAAGCCGTATATCGTCAACGTCTCGGCCGACAGCGAGGTCGCCGGCAAGACGGTCGTCTTCACCGGCTCGCTGGAAAAGATGACACGCTCCGAGGCCAAGGCGATGGCGGAGCGCCTCGGCGCCAAGGTCGCGGGCTCGGTTTCGGCGAAGACGGATCTGGTGGTCGCCGGGCCGGGTGCCGGCTCCAAGCTCAAGCTCGCCAGCGAACTCGGCATCGAGGTCATCGACGAAGATGCCTGGCTGGCGCGGATCGGCAAGGCCTGATGGACGGCGCATTCAAAGGGTTCGGCCCAAAAGCCATTCCGTTCCTCAAGGCGCTGGATTTCCACCAGAACCGAGAGTGGTTTTGGGAGAACCGTGACCTGTTCGAACAGGAATTGCGCGATCCGCTCAGTGATCTCGTCGACGCGCTGACCGAGCGCTTCGCCGAGGCCGGGCTTGGCCTGCGCGGTGATCGCAAGAAGTCGCTGTTCCGCATCAATCGCGACGTGCGCTTCGCCAAAGACAAGCGGCCTTACAACAGGCATTTGTCGGCCATCCTGTCGCCCGACGGCACCAAGATGGAGCAGGGCGTGTTCTACGTCCATATCGGGCTTGAGCGCTGCTTTGCCGACATTGCCTGGTGGCAGTCGGAGCCGGCGCTGCTGCTGGCGATGCGCAAAGCCATCGCGACGAAGCCGGACAGGTTTCGCGCCCTGGTGGCGGCGTTGAAGAAGAACCGGCTTGAACTCGAGACCGAAGGCCGTATGAAGCGTACGCCACGCGGCTTCGAGGAAATCAGCGATGCCGACCTGGTCGCCGCCATCCGCAACCGGCATTTTGTCGTCCAGCATGTTATCGATCCCGCGGGAATCCATACGGCTGATCTGGTCGACGAGCTCGTCGATTTCACCTTGCGCGCCAAGCCGCTGCTCGACTGGGGCAGGGCGATCGAGGGCAAGATCCTGAAGGAATAAGCGTCTAACTCAGCCGATCCAGCGATCATTTCCGCTGATCGTTTGGCTCAAGCGAATTCGTGTGACACGGCAAGCCGCGCCACCTACATACCGCGCTTCCCTTGTTGTTGTGCATGTCGTTATCCCCCTTTTGGGCGACATGCATCAGGAGTGGTTGATGGCGACGGACGTAATTTCCGAGAGCGGCGACAGAAGCGATTTCTGGCAAGGCGTGCGGCTGTCGATGCCTGTGGTGGTGGCCTCGGCGCCCTTTGCGGTGCTGTTCGGCGCGCTCGCCGTGGACAATGGCTTCTCGGTCCTGGAAGCCTTTCTGATGAGTGCGCTGGTCTATGGCGGCGCCAGCCAGATGGTCGGCATCCAGCTGTTCGGCCAGCATGTGGCGCCGTGGCTGATCGTGCTGTCGATCTTCGCCGTCAATTTCCGCCACGTGCTCTATTCCGCCGGCATCGGCCGGCGCATCGCGCACTGGCCCCTCATCCAGCAGGCGCTTGGTTATTTCATCCTGACCGATCCGCAATTCGCGGTGGCCGAAGCGCGGGCGCAATCGGGCCGGACGGTCGGCTTTGCCTGGTATCTGGGACTTGGCTTGCCTGTCTATCTGTTCTGGATCGTCGAAAGCGCGCTTGGTGCGCTGTTCGGCAGGCTGATCCCCGACACGCACGCGCTGGGCATCGATTTCCTGCTGCCGATCTATTTCCTCGGTCTCGTGCTGGGCTTCCGCAAGCGGCCTCTGTGGCTGCCGGTGGTCATTGCCAGCGCTGCCGCCTCCATCATCGCCTACAAGACCGTGGGCTCGCCCTGGCATGTCTCGATTGGCGCTGTTGCCGGTGTGCTGCTGGCGGTCATCCTGCCTCCCCACCATAGCGGCGTAAAGGCACGGCCATGAGCACGACCTTCTGGATCATTATCGCCGGCGCAATCGCGACCTATCTGACGCGCATCGGCGGGCACCTGGTGATATCGCGCTTCGATACCATCCATCCCCGCGTCGAGGCCGGCCTCAATGCCGTGCCGGCGGCGGTGCTGACGACGCTGGTAGCGCCCGAGCTGTTGAACGCCGGCCCGGCGGAATGGGCCGCACTGGTGGTCACCGCGGTGGTTTCGCTGCGCGGTGGGTTGATGGCGATGTTTTTGGCGGGCGCGGCGGTATTGATCGTGGCGCGGCAGTTCGTCGGGTAGGGCGTATCGATATTCAGGTGATGACGGCCTGCAAACGGCGGCTTCCTGCGCTTCCCCGTTCTACCGCGTCGCGGTAGAACTGAGCTCACGTACCCAAAAGTACGCTTCGCTCCGGTTCACGGAACCCATCGTTTTCGCTCGTCCTGACCTGAATCTCGACACGCCCTCGGCGCCTCAGAAAAATCAAATCTTCGCGTCGTGCGGCAGCGGCGCGGTGGCCTTCTCCAGCCAGGCCAGCGTTTCGCCGTCGAGCATCGGGCCGATCTCGGCCAGCACGCGCGCGTGGTACGAGTCCAGCCAATGCAACTCGTCACGCGTCAGAAGGTCCGACTGCACCAGCCTGGTATCGATCGGCGCCAGCGTCAGCGTCTCGAAGCCGTGCATGGCGATGTCGCCGCCCTCGATCTCTTGCGCCGGCGTCACCAGGATCAGGTTCTCGATGCGGATGCCGTAGGAGCCTTCCTTGTAGTAGCCGGGCTCGTTGGACAGCATCATGCCTTCGAGCAGCTTTTCGGTGCCGGTGCGGGCGATACGCTGCGGGCCTTCATGCACGGCCAGATACGAGCCGACGCCATGGCCGGTGCCGTGGGCGAAGTCGCAGCCGTGCTTCCACAGCGCCATGCGCGCGACGGCATCGATCTCGGAGCCGCGCGTGCCGGCGGGAAAGCGCAAGGTGGAAATGCCGATCATGCCTTTCAGCACCAGGGTGAAGCGTTCGCGCATCTCCTGCGTCGGCTGGCCGATCGGCACGGTGCGGGTGATGTCGGTGGTGCCGTCCTGATACTGCGCGCCGGAATCGAGCAGGAACAGCTCGCCGGCCTGCAGCTTGCGGCTGGTGGCGCGCGACACGCGGTAATGCATGATGGCGCCGTTCGGGCCGGCGCCCGAAATGGTGTCGAAGGAGACGTCGCGCAGCGGCATCTGGGTTTCCTCGCCGGTCCGCCGGCGCTGTTCCTCCAGCCTGGTGACGACAGCGATCTCGTCGAGCGAGCCGGGTTTTTGCCGCTCCAGCCAGCACAGCAATTTCGCCACGGCCGCACCGTCACGCCGATGCGCGGCGCGCGAGCCGTTGATCTCGGCCTGGTTCTTGGTGGCGCGCGGGATTCGGGCAGGATCTGCTGCTGCAATGACGGCGCCGCCATTGTCCTCGACCAGCATGCGCAGCCGGTCAGCCGCCAGCACCGGGTCGAGCGCGATTTTCGCGCCACTCTTGGCAAGCGCTGTGATCGCGGCTTCGAATTCGCCGGGCTCATGCGGCTCGGCGAGCTGGGTGAGGTAGGCGGCGACCTGGCGCGAGAATTTGCGCTTATCCATGAAAAGCTGGTGCGACCTATCGGCGGCGAGGATGGCGAAGCCGAGCGCCAGCGGCGTGTGCGGCACGTCGCCGCCACGGATGTTGAAGGCCCAGGCGATGGAGGAGGGGTCGGTCAGCACCGCATGGGTGGCGCCGTCCTTGGCGATCGCCGCCGCCAGCCGCGCCAGCTTGTCCTTGGCGAGCTCGCCGGCAAAGCCGATCGGGTGGAGCTCGACGGGAGCCACCGGCGCGTCGGGCTGATCCTTCCAGATGATGTCGATCGGGTTTTTGTCGAGCGGCACCAGTACGGCGCCGTTCTTGTCGACTGAGGCCTGCAGCGCCTTGACCTCGCTGATCGTGTGCAGCCATGGATCGAAGCCGAGCCGTGCGCCCTTGCCAAGATTGTCTTTCAGCCAGACAGCCGGCGGATTGTCGACCAGGCTTTCGATTGAAAAGACGTCGAGATCGACCTCGCTGCGCACCTGCAGCGTGTAGCGCCCGTCGACAAAGACGAAGGCGCGGTCGCGCAGGACGATGGCGACGCCGGCCGAGCCGCTGAAGCCGGTCAGCCATTTCAGCCGCGCCGAACGATCGGCGACATATTCGCCCTGATGCTCGTCGGCACGCGGGACGATGAAGCCGTCCAGCCCGTTAACTTCAAGCCATTGGCGCAGCAGCGCCACGCGCGGTTTGCCGACGGCCGGGTCGCCCGCGGAATCGAAGGTCTGGAACATGGTGGGCCTCCTGCATGTCCGCGCAACCGTAGCGTACGGTCGCGGAAATCGGAATCGATTTCCGGCTGCGCGCAACCTGCTACAGCATCGCCGGACTGACAACTGGGGGAATTTGGTCCAAGCTCGGTCGGTGCCGGTCTAATGCTTCAGGTGGATCGTCACCCAGCCCTCGCGGTGCAAGGTTCTGACATGGCGGAAATTCTGGCCGACATAGGCCGAGATGACCGCGTCCCGCTGGCGCTCGAGGATGCCCGACAGCACGATCGAGCCGCCAAGTGCGATATGATGGGCCATTTGCGGCGCCAGCCGCATCAGCGGCCGCGCCAATATGTTGGCGACGATCAGATCGAAGGGTGCGCGCTTGCCGAAGATCGGATGGTGAAAGCCGGGCGCGGTTGCTGTTTCCACCAGTGCCTTGACGTGGTTGAGCCGCGCATTGGCGGCAGCCACCCGCACCGCCACCGGATCGATGTCGGTGGCCAGCACCGGAATGTGCGCCAGCTTGGCGACGGCGATCGCCAGTACCGCGCTGCCGGTGCCGAGGTCGAGCGCATTGCGCGGGTGTTCGCGCCGGACCACTCTTTCCAGCATTTCCAGGCAGCCGGCGGTGGTGCCGTGATGGCCGGTGCCGAAGGCAAGGCCGGCTTCGATTTCGATGGCGAGTTCGCCGCTGTGGCGTTTCCTGCGGTCATGTGCGCCGTGGACGAAGAAACGTCCGGCACGCACCGGCTTCAGCTCTTCCAGCGAATGCGCCACCCAGTCGATGTCGGGCAGGGGCTCGCGCTCGATCGGCTTCGACAGGGAAAGGCCGGCAAGGATGTCCTTCAAGCGGGTCTCGACCGCATCGACGTCGCCATCGGCATAGAGCGACACTTCGTGGATGTCCTTGTCTTCGTCGACCTCCAGGACGGCGATCGGCAGCCCCTCTTCCTCGAAGGCCGCCTCAAGCGCCGCGAAAATGCTGACGGACTCGATCTTTCCGGTGGTGAAGTAAAGGCGCGTCTGGGTCATGAAATGGTAATCAGCCTTTCGCCGCCAGCCGCTTCAGCTTGGCGATGGCCGTATCGGCGCTTTCGCCGTAGGCGATTGTGCCGGCAAAATCGCCCTTGGCGTTGAGCAGCAGCACCGAGGCGGTATGATCCATCGTGTAGTCGCCGTCGCCGGTGTCGACCTTCTTCCAATAGATGCCGAACGACTTGGCCATGGCATGGACCTTGTCCGGAGCGCCCGTGATGCCGACGATACGGTCGGAGAAATTGCTGACATAGGCGTTCATCACCTCAGGCGTGTCGCGCTCCGGATCGACCGATACGAAATAGGCGTGCAGGTTCTTGCCGTCGTCGCCGAGCGTCTTCAGCCAGCCGGCCAGTTCGAACAGCGTGGTCGGGCAGACCTCGGGGCAATGGGTGAAGCCGAAGAAGACGACGCTGGGCTGGCCCCGGAAGGCGGCTTCGGTGATCGGCGCGCCTTTCTGGTCGACCAGAGTAAAGGCGGCCCCGAATGGCTCGCCGCCATAGTGGCCGCGATACCAGTCGAAGGTCAGCCAGCCGATGCCGGCCGCCATCAGGACGAGAATACCGACCAGGATAGAACGCATCATCAGAAAAGTCCGTCTGCAGAAATCGTCGCGCCGGCTCAATGCCGCGCCTGTGCGACAGTCTTAGCGGTTCGGCCCCGCACAGGCAAAGTGCCGCGTTGCCGCAACCGCTGCGGTGTCGACCTATCTGCTTGCAAAGCCGGGCTGCTCGCCCCACCTGTGACCGGCAACTCGAACCGCAGGAGGGTCCCTTGCAACGACTGATTGGGCACGGACTGATTGGGCGAAGACTGATCGGCGGTGCCTTGGCCGCGTGCGTTGTCCTAGGTGCCGGGGCCGCCGTGGCCGATGAAGTCGGCAAGGTCGGCGTCGACTGGCTCGGCAACGACATCATCGTCGAGGCGATCAAGGACCCCAAGGTGGAGGGCGTGACCTGCCATGTCTCCTATTTCGATCGCGGCATCATCGATCGCCTGCACAAGGGCAACTGGTTCGAGGATCCGTCCGATTCCTCGATCTCCTGCCGCCAGACCGGCCCGATCACCATCGGCGACATCGACATGAGCGAGGGCGGCGAGGAAGTGTTCAAGCAAGGCATCAGCCTGATCTGGAAGAAGCAGGTGGTGAACCGCATCTACGACAAGGCCAACGAGACGCTGATCTATCTCTCGCATTCGCGCCAGGTGCAGAACGGCTCGGCCAAAATGTCGGTCACCACCGTGCCGCTCTACGGCCAGAACGTGGTGTGGAGCAAAGGCAAGCCGCAATAGGCGATTCAGTTCCTTCCCGGGCGCACGATTGGCCCCGCTTGCGGGACCAATCGCCTAGGCGAATCCTTGCCGGGAAACGATCTGACGGACGATTGGCCCCGCTTGCGGGACCAATCGCCTAGGGGTAAAGCCGCCGGCATGGAACGTTCCGAAGATCTCGTCCCGAAAGACCCCGAGCCACGCATCCATCCGACCGCGGAGTTGAAGGCGTGCAAGCTTGGGCGTTATGCCTCGATCGGCGAGCGGGTGGTGCTTCGCGAGGTCACCGTCGGCGACTTCTCCTATTTCGAACGCCATTCGGAAGCGATCTACACGACGATCGGCAAATTCTGCTCGATCGCCGCCAACAGCCGCATCAATGCGCTGGAGCATCCCATAGAGCGGCTGACCCAGCACAAGCTCAGCTACCGGCCGAACGAGTATTTTCGCTGGCTGGGCGTCGATGCCGCCTTCCGCGAACGGCGGCAGGCGAAAGCCGTGACCATCGGCCATGATGTCTGGATCGGCCACGGCGCGGTGATCATGCCCGGGGTCACCATCGGCAATGGCGCGGTGGTCGGCGCCAACGCAGTGGTGACGCGTGATGTGCCGCCTTACGCGATCGTCGCGGGCGTGCCGGCGAAGGCTCTCCGGCCACGCTTCGCTCCGGATATCGCGGCGCGGATCGAAGCTCTCGCCTGGTGGAACTGGCCGGTCGAAAAGCTCGCCAGAGCGGTTCCCGACATGCAGGCAATGCCGATCGAAGCATTCCTCGATCGTTGGGAAAACGACGCCGTCTGACCAGCTCAAGACGTCGACGGTAACCAATTTTCTTAACGTAAAATATTAAAGTTAAGAAATGGAAAACGGATTGTATCCGTGAAATTAAACACTCCAAGGTTGCAAGACTTTCGGCAAAATGCACTACTCGTTTCGGGGGTAAGTCGTAAGAAGTCGAAGAAAACACTACTAGCAACAATGGAGAGAAGTCATGAAGAAGTTCGCTTTTGTACTCACCGCTGCTATGGTTTCGTTCTCGACTGTCGGCGCCTATGCCGGCGGCTGGGGAGGTAGCTCGGGTAGCCTGATCAATGTGTCGCCGTCCATCGGTGTCGGCCAGGTGACCGCGCTCAATGGCATCCTGAGTGGCAACAACATCCTGAGCGGCAATGTCGTCCAGGGCATTCTGAACGGCAACAAGACCAACGTCCTTACCGGCGTTCTCAGCGGTATCGGCGTCAATGTCCTTGGCGGCAACAGCTACAAGCTGGGCGGCCGTCACTGAGCAGGAAAGTCACGGGCATCCTTATGTCACGTGTCGTGGGCAGGAGGGTCTTCAACACCCTCCTGCCTCCGCTTGTGGGCCTACCCAGTCAAGCGCGGGAATGAGCTAGATCTTCGCCCGCAGGCCCACAAATGCATCGACCGTGTGTTCGCGCTCGTCGATCACGGTCTTGAAGGTCTCGGAAACGTCGACGCGAACGACAATGGCCATCGATTTGGTCGCGTTGTAGGTCGCTTCGGCATAGACGCCCTTGCGGCGCTCCTGGTTCTCGTAGAGCAAATTGTCCTTGAGCTCATAGAAGATGCCGGAAGCGATGCCGAGGTTTTCGCGCACCTTCATGCCCAGTTCCAGTTCCGCGCGCTGCAGCCACGAAGCCAGGGGGTCGTCGGTTTCGGACGTTTCGTAGCGACCGAAATAGGTGCCGCGCAGCTCGAAGCCGTGCGGCAGAGGCTTGCCGAACGTGACTTGCCAGGTCGGACGCCAGCGCTGGTAGATGTTATCGGCGCCACGCAGGAACTGCGCACCCAGGGCCACGCCGAGCGTCGAACCATCGGTGGCCTTGTAGGCCGCCTCGGCGCGCAGCGTATAGGCGTTGAACGATAGGAACAGCGGCGGGTAACCGATTTCCTCGACGCTGGCGAAGAGCGCAGACGCGGACGCGCCGAAGGCAAGCTGGCCAACTGTCCGGGTGACCCGAGCCGCCAACTGGAAGAGATTGCGGTCGGCATGCAGCTTCGCCGGCAAGATGAGATCTTCCTGGAAATGCGTCGCGCCGAGCTTTTCGTAGCTGTCGGCGGCCTCGAGGATCAGCGATGTGGCGTTGCCGAGGTCGATGCCGAGTTGTGTCTGGGCGCCGAAGACCTGCTTGAACTCCCGCGTACCCAGCGTCAGCGGGCCGATATCCAGATTGTCGCCGGTGCTGGAGACGCGATAGCTCAGCGATCCCCTCAGTTCGAGGCCCGGGCCGAGCCGGCGGAAGGCCTCGGCCGACAGCGACAATCCGCGGTCGTCCTCGATCGACGTCTTGTCGTAATGCGTTACCTGGAAGTCCGCGCTGAATTTCGCGTTGGCGTCGTTGTCGCCCCATTGCTGCTGCAGCGAACCGCGCAACAGTGTGTACCAGTCCTTGACCGCATGGTCGCTGTCCAGCGCGTTGTTGGTCCAATGCCTTTCGAGACTGCCGGTGATTGTCGGATCGGTCGCTATTTCGGCAGCCGGTGCTGTTGATGGTTCTGCCCTGGCGGTCACGGCCGCGCAGGCCATCAGCAGGCCTAGGCCGGCGCTGCCAAGCAATCTGCGGGAAAGTGGAGCGACCGTCTGTCCTTCTGCCGGTCGGCGCTTTCGGGAAACCATGCTCCGCGCTCTCCGGACTGAAACCCCTTCCGCCATGCGGGGGTGGCGCAGCGGAAGGGGCTGGAGGTAAACCGCTGTGAAGCGGAAGGAACAGGCACTCTTGCCTGCAGGAGTACTGTGGCATTGAACCCATAAGGTGTGTTTTCCAGACTATTCTCCCCTATGCGTGTAGGCAATTGTACCTGAGGTATTTGTTCGCATCGGGAACCTGAAGCGGTCGCTGATTGTTTCTCATCGCGCCGCAGCGTCGAGGATTTCGATAGATGGAAAAGCATTTCACCAAGGTTGCCAACTGGGTCGCCCGCATAGCCGGCCTGCCGCCGACATTCGCCGTCTGTTGCCTCATCATCATCGCCTGGGGGGTGAGCGGTCCGTTCTTCGGCTTTTCGGACACTTGGCAACTTGTCATCAACACGGGCACGACCATCATCACCTTCCTGATGGTCTTCCTGATCCAGAACACTCAGAACCGCGACGGCGCGGCGATCCAGGCCAAGCTCGACGAACTGATCCGGGTCGGCAAGGGCCACAACCACTTCATCGGCATCGAGCATCTGACCGAATCCGAAGTCGAGGAAATCCGCGCCAAATGCGAGCGTGCGGCAAAGCGGCATGACGAACAGATCGCCGACATCGCGGCGAAGAAGGCCGTGGCGCAGAAGCGCGGGTCGAAAAAGCAAGCGGCCTGAAGATCAGCCTTTCATGAAGGTTGCGAAACTGCCTTTGTGGTCCGGATGCCAGCGCGACAAAGCGGGGCGGTTCTCGATGATGTCGCCGATCGCCCAGGCCATGCGCTTTTCATCCAGCGGCCGGGCCGCCTCATTGTCCGGGCACAGGATGTAGAAATCTCCCCTGGTCAGGGATTCCAGCATGAAATCCACAACCTGTTCGCCGGTCCAGGCGCCGGCCGGTTTTTCCGTCGCACCCTCGGTCAGACCGGTAAAGGTGAAGCCGGGGATCAGCAGATGGGCAGCGACATGGGCGCCGGGTTCGTTGCGCAACGCGTGCGCCAGGCCTTCCGTGAAGGTTTTCACTCCTGCCTTGGAGACATTGTAGGCAAGATTGCCGGGCGGCGTGGTGATGCCTTGCTTGGAGCCGGTGTTGACGATCAGACCCGGCCTGGCCGAGGCCAGCATGCGCGGCGCGAAGGCCTCCACGCCATGCACAACGCCCCAGAAATTGATGTCCAGCAGCCGTTTCCAGGCATCGCGGTTTTCCCACGGCTTTCCGGGGTTGTCGCCGACGCCGGCATTGTTCATCAGCAGCGACACGCCGCCGAAGGCGCCGAACGCCCTCTCGGCGAGGCGGTCCACCTCATCCGCCTTCGAAACGTCGGCGGCGACGGCAAGCACGGCACCGTCGCCGGCAATCGCGGAAACGGCGCGCGAGGCGTCGTCAAGCCGCGCGCCGCCAATGTCGGCCAGCACGATCTTCATGCCTAGCAATGCAAGCCGCTTGGCGGCCGCCAGACCGATGCCGCTGGCAGCGCCGGTGATCACGGCGGCATTGCCTGGAGCAAGCGCGGGCAGGGCGGTCTGGATCTCGGCGTCGGTGATCATGGGCGATGGATTCCTTGTTCGATGGCGCCGAACTTAGCGCCGGAACGGGCCGGTGCAAGCCTCTGCTCGTCTTGTCGGGTTGACCAGTCCGGCCGAGGCTGCGCATGTTGCCCCTTGTCCCCGCAAAAGAGATTTGGGCCTGGGGACAAACGGAGGTTCCTGATTGACGGACTGGGTTGCAATTCTGAAGGAGCAGACCGCCATTGGCGACCAGATGGGCCGCGAGGTGCCGCAGATGCTGGCCAATCCCGACATCAGCGAAGCGCAGGTGAAGACACTCTTTTCCGCGCTGGAGAAACAAGCCGAGTTCGTCGAGAAACTGCGCATGGCGCTGGAAAAATTCGGCCATGATTTCTCGATCATCAAGGCCGCGGAACGGCTGGAGGAGCTCTATGCCGACCTCGCCGCATCGGTGGCGGAAAAACTGAAAGCGATGCGCAAGTAGGGCAACTCTGGGAAAGCCGTGCAGCGCTTTGCCTTGAAAATGTGTGAAGACAGCTACTTTTCAATCACCCGCGCAAAGCGCCTGTCCGGTACGAGCCATATCATCGCGACCAGCACATAGAGCGCGACGCCGATCCACTGGCTGACGAAGGTCAGCACGACGGCCACGATATAGACAGCCAGCGAGAGCTTCCCCTTGCGGTCATTACCCAGCGCCTTGGCAAAAGCGGTATCATTGCCGTGCAGGCGATGCAGCGCGGCGGCGAGTATGGTGTAGGCGATGGCGCATAGCGCGAGGTCGGTGCCATAGACTGCTACCGGCACCGGCGCAAAGTGGTTCTCGCCCATGAAGGCTGTGGTCACCGGCATCAGCGACAGCCAGAACAGCAGATTGAGGTTCGCCCACAGCACGCGCCCGTCGACCCGCTGAACGGTGTGGAACATGTTGTGCAGATTGTTCCAGTAGATGCCGACATTGATGAAGGACAGCACGTAGCAGAAGAAGATCGGCCACAACGGCACCAAGGCGGAGAAATCCTCGCCATGCGGCACTTTCAACTCAAGCACCATGATGGTGATGATGATAGCCACGACGCCATCGGTGAATGCCTCGACCCTGCCTTTGCCCATGGATCCCACCTTTGCCCGCGATGAATTGTCGAAAGAGAGTAAACGCTAGCGGATGTTGAGGAGCCAATAAATGGCAACCGTGAAATTCCTCAACCATGTCCAAGGAAAATCCGGCATCAGTCCCGTTGGCCAGGACGGTTACGGCCGCCCACCTGTTGACTTTTCTTGGCTTGGCCGCTCCTCTTGCAGGGCAATCTTGGCCGGAGCAGGTGAACGGCCGGGATTCGAATGGAGGGGACTGATGAGATTTCGTTTTCTGCTTGTGGCCGCGACCATCCTGGCCGCGGTGTTCGGGACGTCCGCCGCGGCCTTCGCCTACAGCGCTCACACCTCGACCAACCTCAACGTCCGCAGCGGGCCGGGAGCGGGATACGCCAGGGTGGGAACGCTGCCCGCCGGCTTCAGAGTCAATGTCACCGGCTGCCAGCCGGGCTGGTGTAGAATCCATGGCGGCGGCGTGAGCGGCTGGGCCAGCGCCGGTTATCTTGAACGCACCCAGATCGTTCGCCCGCCAATCATCATCGTGCGTCCGCCGCATCGGCCGCCACACTGGCACAAGCCGCACCGTCCTCCGCACCATCGGCCGCCGCACAGGCCGCGTCCCGGCAAGTGCAAGATCGCGCCCGGCTTTCCTTGCAGGTAAGGCCGACCGGTTGAACGATAGATGGAGCCGCTGGCCCCGATCCGAGCCTGTTCAGCGGGCGGACATCCCGCTCAATCAATGCCCACCGTGCTGTCAGGAGCCTGCCTGCCGGCTGGAACGTCGTGGATGAAACCGCGTTAGACCCCTCGATCCCCGAAATTGGTGACGAGGTTGGCCATGGCCATTCGCGATTTTGCGCATACGCACGAAGGGGCAGGTGGCGATGCTCTCGCAATCCCCACCGTCGCCGCGATGATTGCGGTGCTGTTTGCCGGCAGCACGGTGCTGACGCCGCTCTACATCGTCTACAAGCAGCAATTCGGCTTTTCACAAATCACCCTGACGCTGATCTACGCCGTGTATGTCGTCGGCAATCTGGCGGCACTTCTGATGTTGGGCAGCGTCTCCGATATTGTCGGACGCCGGCCCGCGAGCCTGGCGGCCATGCTCGTCGCCATCGTCAGTGCGCTTGTCTTCCTGTTTGCCGTAAACGTCGTCTCGCTCGACGTCGCCCGCATCCTGAGCGGGCTTGGCATCGGCGTCGGCGCGGGGACCGGAACCGCGTGGATTGCCGAGCTTCTTCCCGGCGCGGACAAGTCGCGCGCCAGTGTGATTGCCACCAGCACCAATTTCCTCGGCCTCGGCCTCGGCGCACTGATTTCGGGATTTCTGGCTGAATACGAGCCATGGCCGTTGCGGCTGATCTTCATCGTCTATCTGGCAGCACTTGTGGTGGTGACGATCCTGGTCTGGCGCACTCGCGAAACGGTGGCGAAGCCGGGCGGCCTCGGGCGGATCTCCTTGCGGCCGCGACTTTCCGTCCCGGAGGAAATCCGTGCGCGCTTCGTCGCGCCGGCGGTGACCGGCTTCGGCGCGATGGCGCTGGTCGGGTTCTACGCCGCGTTGGCGCCGAGCATCCTGGCGCAGCAGCTGCATGAGACCAACCATGCCGTCGCCGGCGCGCTGTTCTTCGAGCTGGCGATCGTCACCGCGATCAGCATTGTCGTTCTGATGCACATGAAGAGCAACAAGGCGATGCTGGCTGCGCTGGCATTGATGATCCCAAGCGTCTCGTTGGTGGTGGCGGCGCAGATATTGGCCTCGATGGCACTGATGGTTGCTGCGACGGCCTGTTGCGGCGTTGCGGCGGCGCTTGGTTACCGTGGCGGCCTGCAAGTGGTGAACGAGATCGCGCCCAAGCATCGTCGCGCCGAAGTGGTGTCCAGCTTCTTCATCTGCTGCTTTGTCGGCAACGCCTTGCCCGTCATCGGCATCGGCATCGTTTCGACCTATGCCAGTCCCGTCGCTGCCAGCCTGGCGTTCGCCGGCATGATCGTGGTGTTTGCGTTGGTGGCGCTGGCTTTTGGGCTGAAACAACAACGGCGTTGAGGGCCTGGAGCGGTCCAGCGGAACCGGGTTGGCTTCAGCCGTTCGGTGTTTCAGGCGAAAGATGCGCGCGTCCGCGCGGCACGCCAAGACCGGTGTCCGGCGGCTCGCCGGCGGCCGGCCTGTCCTCGATCATGTGCGTGGTGCGCCAGCGGCCGAAACGATAGTAGGCCGCCGCCAGTACAAGCGAGCTGATCGAACCCGCCGGGAAGCTCCACCACAGCGCTTCCTCGCCGATCACGCCACGCATGAAATAGGCAAAGCCGGTGCGCACGACCAGCACCGAAATGACCAGGATGATCAGCGGCGGCATCACGGCACCCGTGGCTCGTACGGTGGCAAACAGCACGATGGTTATGCCGAACAGGATGAACGACCACGAGGCGACATTGTTGATGTGGACGGCGATGTCGATCGCCGCGCTGTCGCGGCTCAGGAACAGGCTCAGCACCGAACGGTCGAAAACCGACAGCACGGCAACCAGTGCGCCGGTCAGGACGAGGTTGAAGCCGACGCCTGAGGCGGCGATGCGGCCGATCCGGTCCCAGCGCCCGGCGCCGACATTCTGTGCCGCCATCGAGGACACCGCGGCGCCGATGGCGAGCGCCGGCATCTGGATGTAGGTCCACAGCTGGGCGGCGATGCCGTAGGCGGCGGCGACCTGTGAGCCGTAGGAATTGACGATGCCCATCACCGTCAGTGCCGCCGCCGAAATGACGATCATCTGCAGGCCCATCGGCACGCCCTTGAAGACGACGATGCGCAGCAAGGTGGGATCGGGCCGCAGCAGAGCGAGGTTGGCGCCGGCCAGCCGCAGCGGATGCTTGCGCACATAGAGCACGATCAGGATGGCGATCACGCTTACCGTCTGGCCGATCAGCGTGGACGTGGCGGAGCCCGCGATGCCGAGTTCGGGAAACGGTCCGATGCCGGCGATGAGCAATGGGTTGAGCACGATGTCGAGGACGACGGCCAGCGCCATGAAGAAGAAGGGCGTGCGTGAATCGCCGGCACCGCGCAGCACGGTCATGACGAAGGATAGAAGGTTCATCATCGGCACGGCGACGAAGATGATGCGCAGATAGGAGCGCGCCAGCGGCAAGGCGTCGGCCGGTGTGCCGAGCGTGTTGAGAATGGCGTCAACCCAGATCCAGCCGCAGACCGCGAAGACAACCGAGACGAGGAAGAAGAACGTCGCGCTGGTGCCGACGATGCGGCGCGCCTCAGGCAGGTCGCGGGCGCCAACCGACTGGGCCACCAGGATGGTGGCCGCCATGCCGATGCCGAACACAGTGCCGAGGATCAGGAACAGGACGAGGTTGGCGTTGGAGGTGGCGGTCAGCGCCGATTCGCCGAGGAAACGGCCGACCCAGACGGCGTTGATCGAGCCGTTGAGCGACTGCAGCACGTTGGAGCCGAGCACCGGCAGGGCGAACAGCAGAAGCGTGCGCGGGATAGGGCCGCTGGTCAGGTCGCCGGTGCGCCGGCGCGCGGGCATTTTTTCGTCCATGGCGGGTAGCTCGGCGGATGGTGATTTGGATCCAGTCCACGATGATATCGCAGGCGGGACCGAGATGCACCCTTGCGAACGCGCGGCTGAAAGGCCGCTGCCCCGTTCATGCCTGCCGCGAGCCCAGCGGACGCGCCAAGCGCGCCCGCCCGTGCAGTGGCCGTTACTTCCCGGCGAGACCCGGCAGCGTGACCTGATAGACCAGGAACATGGTGTCGACATCGGCGCCGTCTTCCGCCTTGTAGGGTGCGCCGACCTGAAAACCGTCCTGGGCGAGGAAGTCGTTGTCGTTGGCGACGAACAGGAAGTAGTCGTCGGGCAGCTTCGGATCGAGAACGCTGACCACCGACATCGCCTCCCACTTCTCCGACAGGTTGTTCTTGTCGTTCGGCGCGCCATTGTGCAGGCCGAAGCGGCCGAGTTCGCCCTTGTCGTTGATGTCGATGAACGGCGTCAGCTTGGCCGGCATCACCGACGGGTCGAGCACGCCCTTGGGCGCCAGCGGCTTGTCGGCGGCATCGAAGGCGCCGCCGGCGATGTCGGTCGCGGCCGAGACGTCGACGACGAAGATCTGGCGCACCAGCGAGGTGTCGCCCTTCAGCCCCTGGCCGTTGCCGCTGTCGCGCGCCAGCATCAGGAAGGTCTTGTCGGAGAGCGCCACGATCTCGCTCTGCGCGGCGATCTTGGTCTTGCCCTTGGCATCCTTGAACACCGGCAACGGCACGACATACTCATGCGCCAGTTTGAGGTGGGCGAGGTCGGACGCGTCATAGACCAGCGCACGCGTGTTCTGGCGCGTCGCGGGCGAATCGCCGCCATCCTGCCGGGGCGCCGATTGCAGCACCGCGATCAGGAACTTGCCGTCCGGCGTCATCGCCATTCCCTCCAGGCCCTGGTTGTTCTGGCGGCCGGTCTCGGGGTCCTTCGGATCGGGCTCGGCGGCACCGGGTCCCGGATTGTCCGAGGCGAAGTTCGGCGTGCCGTGGCGCATCGGCACGAAGGCGGCCGGCGGCTGGGTTGCCGACAGCAGATGCCCGTCGGCGGAAAACCGATAGATGTTCGGGCCGTATTCGTCGGAGATGAACATCGAACCATCGGGCAGCCGCACGATCGCCTCGTTGTCGAGCGCCAGCTTGCCATTGTCGGCTTGCGGCAGGATCGGCATGTCGCCGCTTGCCGCGCGCACGCCGTTGAGTGGGTCGAGGCCTGTGGCATCAGCCCCCTTGTCGTCGGTGAGAAGCATGGTGTCGGCGAGCGTTGCCTTGACGCCCGTCTGCTCCTGGCCGGCAGCAGGTGCCGCGCCCGGTGCGACCGGAGCAAATTCGATGGCGATCGTGTTGAGGCGCGGCCGGTAGTCGGTGGTGCCGACGACATTGTAGCCACGGTCCGGCAACAGCCAGAGCGAACCTCTGTAGCCGGCGGTGTCATGCGTCCAGCCTGATGCGTCGATCGCCATGCCGGAACCCGAGCCGAAGGTCTCGCCGAACTTGTCGCGCTGAGCGGCCGGGATGCGGCCGACGCCGACCAGCCCCTTGTTGACGAGGCCGCCGACGGTCGCGGTGCTGTCGGCGAGCGCCGGCGCCAAGGCGGTGAACAAGGCCAGCGCGACGCCAAGCGACGCGGGTCGATACAGGTGCTTCATGGATAATCCTCTTTGTGACGGATGTGCCGGAGCGGCCGCGGGACGAAAAACTGAAAGAGGTGCGACATCGATGATGCTGCGCAAGCCTCCCCGAAATGCGGTCTACGGCGCGAACATGATGCTTGCGTGACAGCGCGCAGTGCATGCCGGCGGTCGACGAAAAACGATGCGCGCGCCGGCACTGGACACTTATGTCTAGTAGATATATGCTCCAGTCTTCGGACCAACCGTGGAGGGGAAGCCTTGAAGTCGCACTACCGCGCAGTCGTCATCGGAGGTGGCGTGGTCGGAGCCTCGGTGCTCTATCACCTGACGCGGTTCGGCTGGAGCGATGTGGCGCTGATCGAGCGCGCAGAACTGACGGCCGGTTCGACCTGGCACGCGGCGGCAGGCTTCCATGCGCTCAACGCCGATCCCAACGTGGCGGCGCTGCAGGACTACACCATCAATCTCTACCGGGAGATCGAGGCCGAATCCGGCTGGGATATCGGCCTGCACATGACGGGCGGCGTCAACATCGCCAGCGATCCCGCGCGCTGGGAGTGGTTGAAATCAGCCTGGGCCGTGTTCCAGTCGGTCGGCATCGAGACCGCGCGCCTGGTCACGCCCAACGAGATCAAGGCGATCTGCCCGATCGTTGACGTCAACGGTGTTCTTGGCGGCCTGCATGATTCCAACGAAGGCCATCTCGACCCGTACGGTACCACGCATGCCTATGCGGGTGCTGCGAAGAAGCGCGGCGCCGACATCATCTTGCGCAACCGGGTCGTCGAGCTGAAAGCACGTGCCGACGGGCGCTGGGACGTCATCACCGAGCAGGGCACCATCATCGCCGAGCATGTCGTCAATGCCGGCGGGCTGTGGGCGAAGCAGCTCGGCCGCATGGCCGGCGTCGACCTGCCGGTGACGCCGATGGAGCACCACTATTTCATCACCGATGACATTCCGGAGATCGCAGCACTTGACAGGGAAATCGGCATCGCCGTCGATCTCGACGGCTTTTCATACCTGCGGCAGGAGCGCAAGGGTGTGCTGCTTGGCGTCTATGAGCAGAACCCAAAGCACTGGAACATGGACGGAGCGCCGTGGGACTACGGCATAGAGCTGATCCCGGAAGACATCGACCGCATCAGCCCGGAACTCGCCAAGGCGCATGAGCGCTTCCCTTGCCTGGCGACGGCCGGTATCCGCAAATGGGTCAACGGCGCCTTCACCTTCACGCCGGACGGCAATCCGATTGTCGGGCCGGTGCGTGGTCTGAAGAACTACTGGGTTGCCTGCGGCGTCATGGCCGGTTTCAGCCAGGGCGGCGGCGTCGGCAAGTCGCTGGCCGAATGGATGATTTTCGGCGAACCGCAGGCCGACATCTTCGGCATGGATATCGCTCGCTACGGTGCCTTCGCCGCCAACCGCGAATATCTCAGGCAGACGACGCGCCAGTTCTATTCGCGCCGGTTCGTCATGACCTTTCCCAATGAACGGCTGCCCGCCGGCCGGCCGCTGAAACGCCCCGGCGCCTATGACGGCATGAGCGCGGCGGGATGCGAATGGACGGCTTCCTGGGGGCTGGAAATCCCGGCCTATTTCGCGCCGATGGGATTTGCCGAGAGCACGACGCTGCGGCGCTCCAACGCCTTCGACATCGTCGGCGAGGAGGCGCTGCAGGTGCGGCGCGCCGCCGGCCTCGTCGATATCTCGGCCTATGCGCGCTATGCGGTGTCGGGGCTGGGTGCGGAGGCGTGGCTCGACCGGCTGCTCGCCTGCCGATTGCCGAAGCCGGGGCGGGCCGGCCTGGCGCCGATGCTCGGCCATGACGGACGGCTGAAGGGCGACCTCACCGTCTTCAACTGGGGCGGCGGCTCTTATTGGCTGATGGGCTCCTACTATCTCCGGGAATTCCACATGCGCTGGTTCGAGAGCCATGCGGCGGAGGGCGTCACCATCGCCGACCTCTCCGACACGATGAGCGGCTTCCTGCTCACGGGGCCGAATGCGCGGGAGATTCTGGAGCGCACGACGCATCAGGATGTTTCCAGCGCAGCATTGCCGTTCATGGCCTGTGGCGCATTCGACATCGGTATGGTGCAGGCACGTGTGGCGCGGCTGTCGATCGCGGGCGAACTCGGCTTCGAAATCAGTTGCCCCGTGACCATGCACGCCACTCTGCGCGACACGCTGCTGGCTGCGGGCGAGGATCTGGGCCTTGCTGAAATCGGCTACTATGCGCTCAATGCGCTGCGGCTGGAGAAGAGCTTTGGCATCTGGTCGCGTGAATTCACGCAAGGCTATACGCCGGGCCAGACCGGTCTCGACCGCTTCATCGCTTTCGGCAAGAGCGACTTCATCGGCCGCGAAGCAGCGTTGAAACAGCGGGAGGCCGGCAGCGGCCAATGCCTGGTGACGCTGGAAATCGATGCGCTCGACGCCGATGCCAGCGGTTTTGAGCCTGTCTGGCATCAGGGCCGACGCGTCGGCTTCGTCACCTCGGGCGGCTATGGCTATACGGTCGGCAAGAGCCTGGCGCTGGCTCTGGTCGACCGCGATTTCGCGGGCGAGGGCACCGCGCTCTCCGTGCATGTCGTGGGTGAGGAACGGCCGGCGCGTGTCGTCGCGGCCTCGCCCTACGATCCCCTGGGCAAGGCAATGCGGCAATGAGGAGGATTTCCGATGGTCGATGACGCGGCACGGGACGGCAGGCGCGAGCGCCGGCGTGGACGCACGGGCGAGGCCGGCAGCGAAAGCAGCCGCCGTCCCAATTACCATTCGCTGAAGAACCCGTTCCTGCCGCAGCCGATCTTTTCGGACGACCAGGTGGCTTCGATCCACGACACGGCGCTGCGGGTGCTGGAAGAGCTCGGCATCAAGGTGCTGCTGCCGCAAGCGCGTGAGCATTTTGCCAATGCCGGCGCCCTGGTCGATCCAGACACCGACATGGTGCGCATCGGCCGTGACATGGTGACGGCGGCACTCGCCTCGGCGCCGAAGTCGATCCACGCTTACGCCGGTTCGCGCGCCCGCGATCTGACGCTGGAGCTCGGCTCGATGACCTTCCTGGCCGGGTGCGGGGCGCCGAACGTCACCGATCTCGAGCGCGGCCGGCGGCCGGGAACACTGGCGGATTTCGAGGATCTGATGCGGCTGGTGCAGCATTTCGATGTGCTGCATATGCTGGGGCCCTGCATCGAACCGCAGGATGTCGACAACCGCTTTCGGCACTATGCCGTCAACCGCGCGCAGTTGAGGCTGTCGGACAAGCTCCCGTTCGTCTTCGCGCGCGGAACGCCGCAAGTCGAGGACGGGTTCGAGATGCTGCGGCTGGCGCGCGGCTTGTCGGAAGAGGAGTTTCTGGCAAGCGCGCATTGCTACACCGTCATCAACACCAACTCGCCGCGTCAGCTCGACATTCCGATGGCGCAAGGCATCATCGATTTCGCTCGCGCGGGGCAGGTCTCCGTCATCACGCCGTTCTGCCTGGCGGGCGCCATGGCGCCGATAACGGTCGCCGGCGCGCTGACGCTGCAGCATGCCGAAGCGCTGGCCGGGCTGACGCTGGCGCAGATCGTGAGGCCGGGTGCGCCGGTCGTCTACGGCTCGTTCTCCTCCAATGTCGACATGAAATCCGGCGCGCCCGCCTTCGGCACGCCCGAGCACGTCAAGGCGACGCTGGGCGCCGGCCAACTGGCGCGCTTCACCGGGCTGCCTTGGCGGTCCGGCGGCGGCAGTGCGGCCAACATCTCCGACGCGCAGGCCGCGCACGAGACGCAGTTCGCGCTGTGGGGCTCGGTGCTGGCCGGGGCGACGATGTGCATCCATGCTGCCGGCTGGCTGGAGGGCGGCCTCAGTGTCTCCTTCGAGAAACTGATCACCGACATCGAGGCGCTGCAGACGGTGGCTGAACTTTGTGCTGCGACGCCCGGCGACACCGACACGATTGGTTTCGAAGCTATCGCCGAGGTGCAGCCGGGCGGGCATTTCTTCTCGGCCAGCCACACCATGGCCCGCTACCGCACCGCTTTCTACGAGCCGCTGGTGGCGGACTGGTCGAATTTCGGCAACTGGACGCAAAGCGGCTCGAAGACGGCGAGCGAGCGCGCCACCGGTGTCTGGAGGCGGGTGCTTGCCGATTTCGCGCCGCCGACCTCGGCCGTCGCCACATCAGGCGTGCTGGACGAGTTCATCGCGCGGCGCACGGCAGAGGGCGGAGCGGCGCCGGTGTCTTGAGGCTGGCTCCCGCTGATCGCCCTGGTTGTGGCGTGATCCGGAACCTATAGCGCCTCCCGCGCATTCAAGGCTGCGGCCGGTGCACTGCGCACCGGTGTGCTGTTTGAGGGGAGGACGACATGGGTTTCGACCAGTATCACGAACCGCCTGAAGAACTGTCGCAGGAGGTGCGGACCTTTGCCCGCATGATCACCTCGCTGATCGAGGAGGCGGAAGCGATCAGCTGGTACGAACAGCGCATGTCGGTGGAGAAGGACCCGCAGGCGCGCGCCATCATGAAGAACGCGCAGGGCGAGGAGTTCAAGCATTTCGGCATGGATCTCGAATTCCTGCTGCGCCAGAAGAAGGACTGGCGCGCGGAACTGAAGGAAATCCTGTTCACCACGGGCGACATCGTCAAGGCCGGGGAGCGAGGCGAGAAGAAGGTGGACTAGGGTATGTCGATATTCAGGTGAGGCCGGCCTGCAAACGACGGCTTTCTGCGCTTCCGGTGCTCACGGACCCGAATGTCCGCTCCGCTCCGGTTCTCAAAAGCCATCATTTTCGGCTCGGCCTGACCTGAATCTCAACACACCCTGGCTCAGCGTTTGACAAATTCGCCAGGTCCTGCTGCTGCGATTAATCGCTGTCGCGCGCGACCAGTTCCAGCGGCCAGACCTCGCGGATGATCCGAGGACCCTCCGGGCCGGCGAAGGCGGGAAGCGACGCCAGCAGCATTTCCGCGAGCCGTTGTCCCATCGGCTCGAGCGCCGGGCGGAAGGCGGTCAGGGCTGGCGAGAAATAGCGGCAGAGCGGCGTGTCGACGATGACGGTCACCGCCATGTCGTGGCCCGGCCTGATGCCCATCTCTGCCAGCGCCTTGCAGCCGCCCAGCGCCATCGCGTCATTGTTGAAGATGATGGCGGTCGGCGGAGCCTTGGAGCGCATCACCTGCGGCGTCACCTCGTAGCCGCCGGCCTCGTTGATGAAGCCGGACGCGATCAGCTCGGGGTCGACCTCGATGCCGTGCCGCCGCAAGGCCTTGCGATAGCCGGCCAAAAACAGATAGCCGAAATTGAGGTCGAGCGACGGGCGGACGGCGGCGATGCGGCGGTGGCCGCGCGCCACGAGGCGGTCGACCGCGTCGGCGCCGGCCTTCTCGAAATCGAGGTCGAGGGAAGGGTAGGGCTTGGTTCCGGAGCGGCTGCGGCCGAGCGTGGCGAAGGGAAAGCCGGCCTGGGTGAGATAGTCGATGCGTTCATCCTCGCGCCGCGTCCAGGCCAGCAGCACCGCATCGGCGCGGCGCGTCTCGACGACGCGGCGCAGGCGCTCCTGCTGGTAATCGCCCGGCGCGCCCATGACCACGGTCAGGTCGAGCCCGCTTTCCGCAAGCCTGGCCTGCAGCCCGATCAGGAACGGAATGAAGAACGGCTCGCCATATTGCTGGTCGCCCGGATGCGGCTGCAGCATGAAGGCGATCGAATGGGTGGCGCCTTGCCGCAGACTGCGGCCGGACTGGTTCGGCGAATAGTTGAGCGTCCTGGCCGCCTCGAGCACGCGCTGGCGCGTGTCGGCATTGACGTCGGCGCGGCCGTTCAGCGCCCGCGACACCGTGCCGATCGAAATGTTCAGGTGACGGGCAAGGTCATGAATGCTGGATGCCAAGTGACTGTACTCCCCTTGCTTGGCTAGCACCGGTAGCCGCTCAGGCCAAGGCGACAGGACGATTTTCACGAGCGGCCAATTGACATTCTACGCCTTCGGGTGTGTTCTCGTAAACGTTTACGGAAAAACGTTTACGGTCATGCCGTGGATGCCGTGACGATCGGTCTGGAGGGACCGAGCGGAGGAGGAGCACCGGATGATCAATGCCGTCCTGGTCGGCTGCGGAGCGATGAGCAAGGCCTGGCTCGATGCCGCGCAGCAAGTCGACGGGCTCGCCATTGTCGGCCTTGTGGATCTCGATGCCGACAGGGCACGGGCGCGGGCGCACGAATACGGCCTCACCAATGCCGTCATCGGCAGCAGCCTCGATACCGTCCTCGATCAGATCAAACCGCAAGCGGTGTTCGATGTCGTGGTTCCCGCCGCCCGGCGCGCGGTCGCGCTGTCCGCCTTTGCGCACAATTGCCATCTGCTGACGGAAAAGCCGCTCGCCGACAGTCCGGAAAATGCGCGCGCCATCGTCGAGGCCGCGCGCCGCGCCGGGCGCATCCATGCGGTCGTGCAGAACCGCCGCTATGTCGCCAATGTCAGGCGCATCCGGAGGTTCCTGGACTCCGGCGCCATCGGTGCGCCGACCAGCATCCACGCCGACTTCTTCGTCGCGCCGCATTTCGGCGGTTTTCGCGAGGAGATGGCCCATGTGCTGCTGCTCGACATGGCGATCCACACCTTCGACGCCGCCCGCTACATGGTGAATGGCGAGCCGGCCGGCGTCTATTGCCAGGAATGGGAGCCGGCCAGTTCCTGGTACAGGCAGGGATCTTCGGCCAGCGCCGTCTTCGATCTCGGCGACGGCAAGGTCTTCACCTACGCCGGCAGCTGGTGCGCGGCCGGCTTCCGCACCAGTTGGGAAAGTGCATGGCGCATCGTTGCCGAGCGCGGCAGCCTCATCTGGGACGGTCATGACGATTTGAGGGCAGAAGCAGTGATGCCGGGCCGCGAGGGAATGTTCGACAAAACCCAGCCGATCGAGGTGCCGCCGCTCGATGCGTCCGATCGCGTCGGCGGCCATCTCGGCATTCTCCAGGATTTCATGCACGCCATCGAGACCGGCACCGAGCCGGAAACGCGCGGCGGCGACAACATCAAGAGCCTGGCCATGGTTTTTGGCGCCATCGAAAGCGCCGAGACCGGCCGCCGCGTGACAATCGCAGAGGAAGCACAATGACGCCGAACCCGCTTCTCGACATCCGGATCGGCACCATGGTGCGGGCCAATCTCGACGACCCGGCGGCTTACATCAAGCAGATCCTGCCGCTCGGCTTCGAGAGCATCCAGCCCTTCTTCTGGCAGACGCTGGGCGGCAAGGATTTGCCGCGGCTGGCCGGCCAGATCCGCGAGGCGATCGGCGATGCCGACGTCACCGTGTCCTCGCTCGGCGTGTTCGGCAATCCGCTGGAAGACGGCGAGGTCGATCGCGGCGTGCTCAAGGCCTGGGAGACGGTCATCGACAATGCGCATCTGTTCGGAACCTCGATGGTCAGCGGCTTCACCGGCCGCCTGCGCGGCAAGAAGCTGACCGACAGCCTGCCGCGCTTCAAGGAGGTCTGGGGACCGCTGGCCAGACGCGCCGCCGACAAGGGTGTGCGCATCGCCTTCGAGAACTGCGCGATGGACGGCAACTGGGCCGCCGGCGACTGGAACATCGCCCACAATCCGGACGCCTGGGAGTTGATGTTCAACGAAGTGCCCGACGACAATCTCGGGCTGGAATGGGAGCCCTGCCACCAGCTCGTCTATCTGATCGATCCGATGCCGCAGATCCGCAAATGGGCGCCGCGCATCTTCCACGTCCACGGCAAGGACGCGACGGTGCGCTGGGATGTCATCCGCGAGCATGGCGTGTTCGGCCGGCTGCCCTTCGTGCAGATGCGAACGCCGGGCTTCGGCGACAGCGACTGGACGCGGGTCATCAGCGAATTGCGGCTGGCCGGCTACAAGGGGGCCATCGATATCGAAGGTTGGCACGACCCGGTCTATCGCGGCGATCTCGAGATCACCGGGCAGGTGCGGGCGCTGGAATATCTCAAACAATGCCGGGGAGGGGCCAGCTACCTGCCGAACCCGATGTGAGGATCGGTCGGCGGGAGGAGCCGGCCGGGATGTCTGCAACGCACATTGCCGAAGCGAATGTCGAAACCCCTCGCTTGCGAGGACAAAAAGGGAGGATAAGTGCATGAGCATGACGATGAGAAGGACAGTTCTGCGCTCGACCGTCGTGGCCGCCGCCACGGTGCTTGCCGCTGCGATCTCCACCTTGCCCGCGCAGGCGCTCGACGCCAAATGGTGCAAGGACGTCCACATCCGCTTCTTCGTCGGCGGCGCCGAGGGCGACGCTTTCGGCACCATCGTCTACAATGGCGCCAAGCAGGCAGAGGCCGATCTGGGGCCGAAGGTCGACTACATCTTCTCCCAGTGGGACATCGAAAAGATGGTGCAGCAACTGCGCGAGGCCGTCGCGGTCAAGCCCAACGGCATCGCCATGATGGGCCATCCGGGCGACGCATCGATCATGCCGCTCGCCGAACAGGCGCACAAGGACGGCATCAAGATGATGTACCAGAACGTGCCTGTGCCGAAGGTGGTGGAAGCGTTCGGCGGCGGCTATGTCGGCGCCCAGCAGGAACAGCAGGGCCGTGCGCTCGGCGCAGAGGCGTTCAAGCTGGGCAAGCTGAAGGCCGGCGACAAGGCGATCATGATCGGTCCGTTCGAAAACGAAAGTCGCGGCGCGCGCGAACGCGGCACGGTGGCAGCGCTCAAGGACGCCGGCGTCGAGGTCATCCAGTTGTCCTCACCGCCGAGCGGCGAATGGGCGTCCGATCCCAATCTGGCCATTCCGGTGATCACCGCGGCGCTGCTCAACAATCCCGACGTCAAGGCGGTCGGCTATCCCGGCGGGCAGATGCTCGGCAATGTCTCGACCTATATGCAGGCGGCCGGACGCAAGGCGGGCGAGATCTTCAATTTCGGCTTCGACACCAGCCCGCAGATCGTCGAGGGTTTCAAGGGTGGCTGGGTGCAATTGACCGCCGACCAGCAGCCGTTCCTGCAGGGCTATCTGCCGATCCTCAGCCTCTGCCAGCAGGTTGTGCTGGGGCTGGCGCCGATGAATGTCGACACCGGCGCCGGCTTCGTCACGCCCGAAAATTACGAGATCGTCGCCGAGCTCGCCAAGCAGGCGCTGCGCTGACCTCCCAAGCCGCCGGCCGGGATCTCAGGCCCCGGCCGGCGGGACCGCTGGCGACGACGCCGGCACGAGACAATGAAAGCGAGCATCCGATGGCCGAACGCCTCATCGAACTGCGCGACATCAGCAAGTCCTATGGCCAGGTCTATGCGCTGGGCGGGGTCAATCTCAGCGTCGACCGCGGCGAGGTGGTCGGCCTGCTCGGTGACAATGGCGCCGGCAAGTCGACGCTGATCAAGATTCTCTCGGGCGTGGTCAAGCCGACCAGCGGCGAAATCCTCGTGCGTGGTAAGCCGGTGACCGGGTGGAGCGCGGCGCGTTCCCGCGAAGCCGGCATCGAGACGGTGTTCCAGGACCGGGCGCTGGCCGTGCAGCAGACCATCGTTCGCAACATCTTCATGGGCCGCGAGCTGACCGGCTTCTTGGGCTTTCTCAGGGTCAACAAGGAGATCGAGGAGGCAAGCCGGCTGATGCGCGAGATCGGCTTCACCTCGAAAGTGTTCACGCCGCAGTCGATCGTCGGCCAGCTTTCGGGCGGCGAACGCCAGGGCGTGGCGATCGCCCGCGCCATCTACAAGCAGGCCGAGCTGATCGTCCTCGACGAGCCGACGACGGCGCTGTCGCTGACCGAAACCGCCAAGGTGTTCCATTTCGTGCGCCAGGTGCGGGCGAGCGGCCGCTCGATTCTGTTCATCGGCCACAACATCCATCATGTCTTCGACATCGCCGATCGCTTCGTCGTGCTGGATCGCGGCAAGGTCGCGCTGACGACCGACCGCAGCGAGGTCAAGTCGGCCGAAGACCTCATCAACTTCATGGAAGAGGTCGCGCATCCCGGCGGATTGGCCGGGCTGCACGATGCCGGCGACGCGGAGCAGAGAGCACGATGAGCAAGACCATGGAGCCCGACCTGCACGAGCCGTCCGCCGGCATTCCACGCCCCAGTGCCCAGAAAGAGTGGAAACACCCATCCGATCACTGGATGCGCGGCTTCATCCTCGACAACCGTGCCGCGCTCGGCACGCTCGCCGTGTTCATCGTCATGATGACGGTGTTCCTGATCGCCAACCCGACCGTTTTCACCACCTGGTATCTCTACCGTTCGGTGCTGACGACGCTCCCCGTTGCGCTGTTCGTGGTGGTGCCGCTGGTCTTCGTCGTCACCTGCGGCGAGATCGACCTGTCGTTTCCGGCAACGATGGGCTTCGCCTCATGGGTCTTCGCGCTGGTCGTGCAGGCCGGTTACGATCCGTTTCTCGGCATCGCCGCGGCACTCGTCACCGGCATGCTGCTCGGCTTCCTCGTAGGCTCGCTGGTCGTCTATGGCGGGCTGTCGTCGTTGATCGCCACGCTGGGCATGAATTTCCTGCTGCGCGGCCTGATCCAGATCATCAACGAGGGCAAGTCGATGGCGCTGACCAGCCTCAGCGACAGCTGGGCTTACACGATCTTCTCCAGCCAGCTCCTGGGCATTCCGGTGCAGATCTTCTGGGCCATCGGCTTCGTCGTGCTGTCGGCGATGCTCTACAACCGGCACCGCTTCGGCGCCCAGGTGAGGGTGGTCGGCGACAATCCAGACAGCGCCCAGCAGATGGGCATCGACGTCAAGCGTGTGCGGGTGAAAGTCTTCGTCTTCGTCGGCATCGGCGCGGCCATCGCCGGCACCTTCTCGGTGATGATCAACTTCACCTGGTGGCCGACCGCCGGCGACGGCTATCTCCTGCCGGTGCTGGCCTCGGTGTTCGTCGGCGGCACGCCGACCTGGGGCGGCATCGGCACCGTCGTCGGCGGCGCCATCGGCGCGGTTACCGTGTCCTTCATCCAGACCGGCGTCGTGGCGGCGGGATTAAGCGGTTTCTATGTGCAGTTCTTCAACGGGCTGATCATCATCCTGTCGCTGCTGGGGCACAAATGGAATCAGGCGCGGTATCGGTGAGGGGCTGTTTCGTTGGCGGACCGCATGCCTTGACGATTGGCGTAGACATCAATCACTTCGTCATCCACGGGTCTGCGCCGCGTCGCTACGCTCCTTGCGGATGACGAAGGTGAGGCTTCCGCGGGGAAAACGCCATCTTCACACCGCGGCGACAAACCCGTCCAGCACGCGTTTCTGGCCGGCTTTGTCGAAGTCGATGGTCAGCTTGTTGCCTTCGATGGCCGAGATGTTGCCGTTGCCGAATTTCTGGTGGAAGACACGGTCGCCGACGTTGAAGGCGGACGGCTTGTCGGAGACGGATTTGGCGACCAGTTCGCCGTCGATGGTGCGGCCCTTGACCGAGGTGCGGCCGGCGCCGTAGCCGCTGTCCGTCTCGCCGTAGCCGATGCGCTCGACCTGGTGGCCGGAGCGCGAGCCCCAGTTGCGGTCGGTCGCCTCGGTGCGGTTGGCCTGCGCGCGCTGCCAGCCCGGCGTCGCATAGGTGTTGGAGAAGGCGCCGGATTTTTCGCTGTCGGCGCCGACATTGTCGAAGCGCGAGGCGCCATAGGGGTTCTGCCGTCCTGCGCCCTGGCCGCCGCGGCCGGAGGCAAAGGAACCGCCGCCATAGGAATTGCCGTAGCCGCCGTAGGAGTTGCCGCTTTCAGCGACCTCGACATGGGCGTTCGGCAATTCCTCGAGGAAACGCGACGGGATCGTCGACTGCCATAGGCCATGGATCTGGCGGTTGGAGACAAACCAGATATGCAGGTTCTTCTTGGCCCGCGTCAGGCCGACATAGGCGAGGCGGCGCTCTTCCTCCAGCCCGGAGCGGCCGCCTTCGTCGAGCGCGCGCTGATGCGGGAACAGGCCTTCCTCCCAGCCGGGCAGGAAGACGGTCTCGAATTCGAGGCCCTTGGCCGAATGCAGCGTCATGATCGAGACGGCGTCGAGCCCGGCATTCTGTTCGGCGTCCATGACCAGCGCGACGTGCTCGAGGAAGGAGCGCAGCGATTCGTACTCCTCCATCGAGCGGATCAGCTCTTTCAGGTTCTCCAGCCGGCCGGGGGCTTCGACCGAGCGGTCGTTCTTCCACATGTCCGTGTAGCCGCTCTCTTCGAGAATGGTCTCGGCGAGTTCGGTGTGCGGCGTGGTTTCCAGCGCCTTCTGCCAGCGCTCGAAATTGGCCGCCACTTCGCGCAAGGCGGCGCGCGGCTTCGGCTTCAACTCGTCGCTTTCGGCGAGCTTGGCGGCGGCCTCGAGCATAGGGATGCGCAGCGCACGGGCGGTGTCGTGGATCTGGCGGATGGTGGCTTCGCCCAAGCCGCGCTTGGGCACATTGACGATACGTTCGAAAGCGAGGTCGTCGGCGCCCTGCGCGACGACACGGAAGAAAGCCATGGCGTCGCGGATTTCCAGGCGCTCGTAGAAGCGCGGGCCACCGATGACGCGGTAGTTGAGGCCGAGTGTGATGAAGCGATCCTCGAAGGCCCGCATCTGGAAGGATGCACGGACAAGAATAGCCATGTCGTTGAGATTGTGCTTCTGGCGCTGATAGGCCTCGATGGTCTCACCGATGGCGCGGGCTTCTTCTTCGGAATCCCAGGCGGCGTGGACATTGACCTTGCCATCCTCGGGATCGTTGCGATCCGTGAACAGCGTCTTGCCGAAGCGGCCCTCATTGTGAGCGATGAGGTGGGAGGCGGCACCAAGGATGTGCGCAGTCGAGCGGTAGTTGCGCTCCAGCCGGATGATGGTGGCGCCGGGGAAATCCTTGTCGAAACGCAGGATGTTGTCGACCTCGGCGCCGCGCCAGCCATAGATGGATTGGTCGTCATCGCCGACGCAGCAGATGTTTACGGTGGCGCGGGTTTCGGCCGAAGAGCGCCCAATCTCCCCCTCAAGGGGGGAGATCGGCTTGCCTTGAGGCCTTTGCGCCAACAGCCGCAGCCACATGTACTGGGCGGTGTTGGTGTCCTGGTACTCGTCGACGAGGATGTACTTGAAGCGCTTATGGTATTCCTTCAGCACGTCCGGATTGGCGCGCAAGATGCGGATCGGGTGGCAGAGCAGGTCGCCGAAATCGCAGGCGTTCAGCGTCTTCAGCCGCTCCTGATAGGCCTTGTAGAGTTCGCGGCCCTTGCCGTTGGCGAAGGCGCGCGCGTCGCCCTCGGCAATGTCGGCGGGGCCTTGCCCCTTGTTCTTCCAGCCGTCGATCATCTGGGCGAACTGCTTGGCCGGCCAGCGCTTGTCGTCCAGCCCCTCGGCCTGGATCAACTGCTTGATCAGCCGCACGACGTCGTCGGTGTCGAGGATGGTGAAGTCGGAGCGCAAACCGGCGAGTTCGGCATGTCTGCGAAGCAGCTTCACTCCAATCGAGTGGAAGGTGCCGAGCCACGGCATGCCCTCTACATTGCCTTCGCCGATCAGCACGCCGATGCGGATCTTCATCTCGCGCGCGGCCTTGTTGGTGAAGGTCACCGCGAGGATCTGCGACGGAAACGCCTTGCCGGTGGCGAGGATGTGGGCGATGCGGGTGGTGAGCACGCGGGTCTTGCCGGTGCCGGCGCCGGCCAACACCAGAACCGGGCCCTCCGTTGTTTCAACAGCTAGCCGCTGCTCCGGGTTGAGGCCCTTCAGATAGTCGGGTGCGTTGTTGTGTCCGCTGCGGGCAGCCATGGCGCGCGCGGCGATACCCGACGGGGCCGAGGGCCGCGCATTGGGTTCGTCGAAAAAGGGCATGTCTTCGGAAAAGCCGGACATCGCCCCCGAATGTAGTGATTCGGTGGGGAAAGACCAGAACTGTCTACCTTTTGTTCCGCTAAAGTGCTGGCGGCAAGGATGTATGGGCTGTTCAGGCCTTGCGGTAGCCGAGAGCGACGAAAAATCGCTGCCCTAACGAACGCGCCTCATCGGTCATCACGGCGCCGAGTGCCGTCTGCATCCGGTCGTAGTAATGGCTGCCCGCAGGGGACGCGAGAAATGCCGCGTAAAGCCTGAGATCGTCGAGCGACAAGTCACGATAGGCGAAAGCATTTCCTTCCATGATCCCCTTTTCGGCTTTTTCACGAAGGTTGCCGGCCTGCTTGTGCACCAGCACCATTATCTGCTGATCCGATAAAGGCTGCCCGGCTGCCGCGAGCATTCCCGAAACCATCGCATAGCCCATGTTCAATGCGATCGCTTCAGCCATGTCCACGGCGCTGGTATCGTCGACGATTTTCCGGTACAGCGCGAGCCGTGCCGGATCTCCCGCCTGAAGTCCTCCAAGGATTTTCGGACCTTCGATCTTCTTGCGCCCCACGGCTTGCGGATCGGACGCTTGGATCTCCAGGGCTGTGACCCGCCTGCCCAATGGTGAATCGAAGAAAGCAGCCAGATCGGTGAGATCGACGGGCTGCAACCGGCCCGTCATCCGCGCCTCTACGGCTTTCTCCATCCTGTCAGCGTCAAAAGCGCCTTCAGCGGCGGCGGACAAGGCTTCCTTGACTTTTTCCGGCCCCGGCACGGATTTGATGCCGGCGACTATGCTTGGGCCGAGGCCGGCCAGCATCTCGTGGAAGCCGCTTGCCTTGTTGATCTCCTCGAGCGTTTGTGCCGACGCCGGTTGACTGCCAGCCATAAGCACGACGAAGCCGAACAGCGCGCCGGCAATGCGCATCCATGGCGGAAAGACGAAGGGCATGACTCGGTCTACTCCACGGTGATGCTGCGACGGAGACTGCTCGATAACCCGACCGCAGGCAAGATGAATTGCCACCTTGGCGTGTGGGCCAGCTTGACAGGCGGGGCGGGCAGGAGAAAGCTGTGCGCAGGGCAGGAACGGGACATCGGGCTGTCCTTGGCGTGGCAAAGCGCAACAGTCGAAGGAGTATCATCTTGGCTGTCACCATCACCTCCCTCATTCTTTTCCTCATCGGCCTGGCACTCGGCGGCGGCGGCATCCGCCTGGCGATGCTGGGCGGCAGCTGGTACTATGTCGTTGCTGGCCTTGCCTTCCTGATCGCCGCCTGGCTGCTCTACCGGCGCCGGTCCACCGCGCTGTGGCTCTACGCGGCGATCGTGCTCGGCACACTGGCCTGGGCGGTCTGGGAAACCGGCTTCGACTGGTGGGAACTCGGGCCTCGCGGCGGCGTCATCGTGCTTCTCGCTTTGTGGCTGCTGACGCCGTGGGCGAGGCGGGGTCTTGTCGGCCCTGACGCACGCGCGCCGCTGATCCTTGCCGTGCTGGCATCACTGGCCGTCGCCGGTTATTCGATGACTACAGATCCGAAGGACATTGCCGGCGAACTCGGCACCGACAAGGTGGTCGCCAACGCCAATCTCGGCAATGACGTGCCGGCCGGCGAGTGGCACTATTACGGCCGCACGCAGTTCGGCCAGCGCTATTCGCCGCTCGACCAGATCACACCGGACAATGTCGCCAAGCTGCAGCCTGCCTGGACCTACCAGACCGGCGACGTGAAGGGACCGGACGATGTCGGCGAGACCACCTATCAGGTGACGCCGCTGAAGATCGGCGACACGCTCTACATCTGCACGCCGCATAATTTCGCCATCGCCATCGATGCCGCGAGCGGCAAGGAGAAATGGCGCTTCGATCCCAAGGTCAAGCTTGACAAGGACCGCCAGCACCAGACCTGCCGCGGCGTGGCCTATTACGCCGATGCCGCCGGCGCCGCCGGCCAGCCCTGTGCGACCCGCGTCTACCTGCCGACCTCGGATGCGCGGCTGATCGCGCTCGACGCCGCCAACGGGCAGATCTGCCCGGCTTTCGCCGAGGGCGGCACGCTGAACCTTCTGACCAACATGCCCTATCCGAAGTCGGGCTATTATTACTCGACCTCGGCACCGCTGATCTCAGGCGGCAAGATCATTGTCGGCGGCGCGGTCAACGACAATTATTCGACGCAGGAGCCGTCCGGCGTCATCCGCGCCTACGACGCTGCCACCGGCGCGCTGGTGTGGAACTGGGATTCCGGCAATCCGGACCAGACGACGCCGCTGCCGGCCGGCCAGACATATACCGCCAACTCGCCCAACATGTGGTCGACGCCGAGCGCCGACGAGAAGCTCGGCCTGCTCTACGTGCCGCTCGGCAACCAGACGCCGGATCAGCTCGGCGCCGGGCGCAGTGCCAATGTCGAGAAGTTCTCGTCGTCGATCACCGCGCTCGACCTCAACACCGGACAGGTGCGATGGGTGCGGCAGACCGTGCACCACGATCTCTGGGACATGGACGTACCGGCGCAGCCGAGCCTGATCGACATCACCAAACCCGACGGCACGGTGGTGCCGGCGCTGGTCGGACCGACCAAGCAGGGCGATCTGTATGTGCTCGACCGCCGCACCGGTGAGCCGGTCATCGCGGTCAACGAAGTGCCGGCGCCCGGCGGCGCGATCGAAGGCGACCACACATCGCCGACGCAGCCGGTCTCCGACCTCACCTTCATGCCGAAGCCGCTGACCGGCGCCGACATGTGGGGCCTCACCATGTTCGACCAGTTGGCCTGCCGGATCGAATTCCAGGGCCTGCGCTATGAGGGTCGCTATACGCCGCCTTCCGTCCAGGGCTCGCTGATCTACCCCGGCAATTTCGGCACCTTCAACTGGGGTGGCGTCGCCGTCGACCCGGTCCGGCAGGTGCTGTTCGGCATGCCGACCTATCTGGCGTTCAAGTCGCAGTTGATCCCGCGCGATCAGGTGCCGCCGCCGGACGAAGGGCGGGGCAGCGAACAGGGGCTGAACCGCAACGAGGGCGCGCCCTATGCGGTGGTGATGGGACCGTTCCTGTCGCCGCTCGGCATTCCTTGCCAGGCGCCGCCCTGGGGCTATGTCGCCGGTGCCGATCTCAGGACCGGCAAGATCGCCTACAAGCACCGCAACGGCACCGTCTACGACATGACGCCGCTGCCGCTGCCGCTGAAGGTCGGCGTGCCCGGCATCGGCGGGCCGATGATCACCGCCGGCGGCGTCGCCTTCCTGGGGGCCGCAGTCGACGACTACCTGCGCGCCTACGACCTGACATCGGGCAAGCAGCTGTGGCAGGCGCGGCTGCCGGCCGGCGGGCAATCGACGCCGATGACCTATACGGTCGCCGACGGCCGCCAGTTCGTGGTCATCGTCGCCGGCGGCCACGGTTCGGTCGGCACCAAGCCTGGTGACTATGTGATGGCCTACGCGCTGCCGAAGTAGGGGCGACAGGGTAACGCGATCTTTCAGAGGTCGCGCCGCCCCTCATCTGTGCCGGTATCTTTTCCCCACATAGTGACGGGGAAAAGTGCCCGACTGGGCGATGAGGGGCGGGAAATCTTCCGATCGGCCCGTTGTCGATCAGCCAATCCCCAAATGACCCTTCAGGCTGGGCACCGAGCCGAGCACCTTGTTGGTCAGGTCGGGGCCGGCGGCGGCTTCGGCCTGCTGGATCAGCGTCGCGCCGGCCTTCTGGATCTGCGCCATGTCGAGCCCGGATGCCTTGAGCGCGGCGATGCCGTTGATCAGCGCGCCGGCCTTCTCGCCGAGAACGCCGCCAAGCGCGCCCTGCAACGACGACAGAAAACCGCCACCGCCGGCCGGAGCGGCGGCCATGACGTCATATTGATGGGCGAGGTCGTCGGCGCCGGGGATTTTGGCGAAGAACGCCGAGGCGCTGGTGCCTTCCGCCTCGTGTTCGAGCACCGAGAAAATGGTGCCGACGACTTTCTCCGTCGTCGCCTGGTCGAGGCCCGCCTTCTGCGAAACGGTGTTGACGATGTCCTGGACGTTCATGGCGTCACCTCAACCCTGGGTTTTCGTGTTGCGGTTCCGCTCAGTGCGGACCCTGATCAACGATAGTCTGCCTGCATTCACAACTATCGAGCGTAGGGCCAAAGCGGCGGCCCCCGCAAGGACGACCGCGCTGGCGAGGATCGGGGAAGGCATGGTCATGGTCTCGCTTCCTTCTGGGTCTGAGGCACGCGGTCAAGATACCGTCGATAGCCACCTTCCTTCACGATTGTGGCAGCGCCAGCAGGATTTATCGCCAATGACTAAAAAGTGATGACACGGCCGCGCATGGGCACCGGCTTTGCTGCCCGGACGTGGCCGGCGGCATACGCCTGAGGCGATCGACGGCAGCGATGAGTGCTCGACTGGATCATGCCGGCTTGGTCCCTATGTAGCTGGGAATTGAAGCCCGAAGCAGAGGAGCCCATCCATGACGAGACCCGACGCCAAGCCCACCATCACCCAGGCGATGATCGACGCCTATGACGAGTACACGCATCTGACGCTCGATCGCCGCCGGTTCATGGAGCGGTTGACCCGGCTTGCCGGATCAGGTGCGGCGGCGGCAGCGATCGCGCCGCTTCTGGCGGCCAATTCGGCGCAAGCAGCAATCGTCGCCGACAACGATCCGCGCGTGAAGGGCGAGGACATCAGCTACCCCGGCGGCAGCGGCGAGATGAAGGGCTATCTGGTCAAGCCGGCGAACCAGGCGGGCAAGCTCGGTACCGTCATCGTCGTGCATGAGAACAGGGGGCTCAACCCGCATATCCGCGATGTGGCGCGGCGCGTGGCGCTGGAAGGCTTCGTGGCGCTGGCGCCGGATTTTCTGTCGCCGCTCGGCGGCACGCCGACCGACGAAGACAAGGCGCGCGACATGTTCGGCAAGCTCGATCCGGCGCAGACCATCGCTGACGGTGTTGCGACCGTCGCTTTCCTCAAGAGCGACAAGGACGGCAACGGCAAGGTCGGCGCTATCGGCTTCTGCTGGGGCGGTGGCACGGTCAACATGCTGGCCGTCAACGCGCCCGATCTCAGTGCCGGCGTTGCCTATTACGGCATGCAGCCGAAGGCCGCCGATGTATCCAAGATCAAGGCGGCCTTGCTGCTGCACTATGGCGGACTCGACGAGCGCATCAATGCCGGCATCGACGCCTTCAAGAAGGAACTCGACGCGGCGCATGTCGACTACACGGTCTATGTTTATGAAGGCGCCAACCACGCCTTCAACAACGACACGTCGGCGGCGCGCTACGACAAGAAGGCGGCTGACCTCGCCTGGGGCAGAACGATCGCCTTCCTTCGGGAAAAACTGAAATGACTTCAGCTGTCATGCCGCCGGCGCCCAGGCGGTTTCGAAGGCCGGCGACAGGGTGAAGCCGGCCGGCCGCGCCGAAACGGGGGGCGGGCGGCGCACGCCTTCCTGCAGGTACCGCAACGCCGACGTCAGCCCGTTCATCGTGTAAGGCTTGGCTATGAAGCCGATCGCGCCGGCGAAATGATCGGGGATGCGCTTCGGATTGGCGGTCATGAACACCACCGTCGAACTCTTCCTTTCGCCTATGTACTTGGCCACGTCGATGCCGGACGGCCCGTCACTCAGATGGATGTCGACGAAGGCGATATCGGCTTCGGTCGCATCCGCCATGGCCATGGCTTCCGCCGAAGAGGTCGCCCAGCCGACGACGCTGTGGCCGGCGTCCTCGACAAGGCTCTCCAGCTCCATTGCCAGCAGCGCTTCGTCCTCGATGATCAGGACCTTGAGCGGCTCAATCATGACACATTCCCTTTTTCCTGAGGTTCGTTCGGGATCGAGATAACGACCTTCGTGCCGGGGCCGGTGTCGCGCCATTCGATCTCGGCATGCAACTGGCGGGCGAGCGATTTGATCAGCCGCATGCCGAACGAGGCATCGCCGTTGGCGTCGGCCATGCCGACGCCGTCGTCCGACACCTCGATATTCAAATGGCCGTCGGGCTGGCTCATTTTGATGCCCAGGCGGCCGGCCGACATTCCGTCGGGCTTGGACTTGAAGGCATGCTTGAGAGCATTGGTGACGAGTTCGTTGACCATCAGAGCGACGGGCGTTGCCTTTTCCGCGGAAATGACGATCGGTTCCAGGTCGAGAGCCGGACTGATCTCAGAGCGCCCCGACGCCGTCAGCAGGTCTGTCACCAGATCCTTGGCGAAATCCGCCACATCGAACTTGCTGACGTCCTTCGACTGATAAAGCCGCCGATGCACCGTGCTCAGGGCTTCGATGCGCTCCAGCATGGTGGTCAACGAACGCCTGATCGCTTCGTCCCGTATGGTCCGCCGCTGCATAATGATGAGGGAAGAGATCATCTGCAGGTTGTTTTTCACCCGGTGATCCACCTCATGCAGCAAGGTGGTCTGCGCCTCGAGGGCGGCTTCCAGTTCCGCGGTGCGCTCCTTCACCGCCTTTTCGAAGCGGTCCTTGTCCGCGTTGATGCGACTCTCCGATTGTTTGCGATCCGAGACGTCGAGCTGCGATGCGAAAAAGAACTGCAAATCGCCTTTGTCGTTCGAAACCGGGCTGATGTAGAGCGCGTTCCAGAAGGTCGAGCCGTCCTTGCGGTAGTTCAGGATATCGACGCTGACATCGGTTTCATCCTCGATCGCCGCGCGTATCTGTTCGACAGCGGCCTTGTCGGTCTTCGGTCCCTGCAGGAAGCGGCAGTTCCTGCCCAGAACCTCATGACGCTCATATCCGGTCAGTCGCAGGAAAGCGTCATTGGCGAACACGATAGGATTGTCCTGCTGTCGGGGATCGGTAATGATCATCGACATGCGGGTGGCGCGGATAGCCGCCGCGAACGGATCGCCCTTGCCGTGCTCGACATGCAGATCGTCCGTCATGTGCCATGCGTCGGCAGGCTCCCTGGTCCGTTTCCATTCCATTCTGTCACTCCAAGCCATTTTCGCGGGTGACAACGGATCAGACGCCGATTTGGTTCAATCTTGAGCCTTCCTGTCGCAGTTCGTACCGAGAATCAGGCCTCCGGAGTTAGCCGGCCGATGCCGGCTTGTGGAAGGCGACGCCGGCGACCACCAGCGCAATGCCGAGGCAATCGATAAAACCCGGAATCTGGCGCAGCACGACGACGCCGATCAGCGTCGCGGTGACCGGCAGCAGCGACAGCATCAGCGCGAAGCTCGCGCGTGGCAGCCGCGACATGGCGAGCTGGTCGCAGATGTAAGGAATGACCGACGAGCAGATGCCGACGCCGATGGCGGCGAGCAGCAGCGGCAGTGAGAAAAAGGCCGGCAGCGCATCGGTGAAGCCGATCGGCAGCACGACGATGAAGGCGATCGCCATGGCAGCACCCAGGCCGGCGATGCCGCTGCCGGCGCCTGAAGCGGCGACGCGATGGCCGAGTACGATGTAACCGACAAACAGCGCCCCGTTGAGGATGGCCCAGAACAGCCCGATGGGATCGTCGGACCATCTGACATCGATGAGCAGCAAGGTGCCGGCGACGGCGATGGCAAGGGCGGCGAGATTACGCGTGCTCCTGAGGCCGATCGCCGCGACGCCGATGATGCCGACGAATTCGATCGCCGCCACCAGCGAGATCGGCAGTCGGTCGAGCGCCAGGTAGAACGAACAGTTCATCACCGCCAGACAGGCGCCGAAGGCCAGCAACAGCAGCCGCGTCGTGCGATCGGCGCGTGCGAAGCTTCGCCATGGACGGGTCAGGGGTGCGAAGATGAGTGCTGCCGTGGCGATGCGCAGCCACGCCATGCCGAGCACGCCGACATGCGGGAAAAGCAGCACGGCGAAGGCCGGCCCGAGATAGTGGAAGACGGCGCTGACGCCGAACCAGACATGCGGCGGCAGTTTTTCCGTCAGCTTGCCCAGGGTGAAGTTGCCCGGGGCAGGGGTCGCCGCGAGAGCTTGCGTTTGATCATCCATCGGATCAGTATCGCAGGCAGATTTGCCTATTTATATAGATGATGATTAGCTCTTTCGGCTATCTTTCTCCCGGAATAAAGGAGTTTTCCATGAAGCGCCTTCGAACTGAAAGCGCCGATCTCGATGCCGCCGACATGAAGATCCTGCGCCTGCTGGAAAAGGACGCGCGCACCAGCACGGCGGAGCTGGCACGCTCGGTGGGCCTGTCGGCACCGAGTGTGACTGAGCGCATCAAGCGGCTGCAGGAAAGCGGCGTCATCGAGGCCTATTCGGTCAGGATCAACCCGACGGCACTCGGCCTGCCGCTGTCGGCATGGCTGCGCATCCGGCCAGTGCCGGGGCAGTTGGCCGTCGTGGCCGAGATCATCCGCGAACTGCCGGAGATCGTGCAATGCGACCGCGTAACCGGAGAGGATTGTTTCATCGCGCTGGCGCATGTCGGGTCGGTGGTCGACCTCGAGCGGGTGATCGACCGCATCATTCCCTACGCGATGACCAACACGGCGATCATCCAGTCCTCGCCGGTGGTGGCGCGTTCGGCCCTGGCGGCGTTGAGGCGCCAGGCTTGACCTGCGGGGATTGTTCCGTTCGAGGACCTTATGCGTGGCCGCGCTTCATGCGCGCCTGTTTCAGGATGGCGCGCCAGCGGATCATGTCGAACGGGATCGGCTCGTTGTTGTTGGCGATGTGGAAGATCTCATTGTTGACGTTCTTGAGCGAGCGCCAGAAATCGTAGTCGGTGATGCGCGGATCGGCAGCCAACCTGTCCACCTCGACCTTGATGTCGGTTTTCATGCACTTTCCTCGAACCGGCGCCGCGCCGCCCGTGTCGCTACCTCGATGCAGATCGTTTTCGACCGGCCCGCTGAGTCGCGCAACGGCTCAAATGGCTTGTTCCCGTTAAAACCTTGGTAAGGTTAACGAGGGCGCCGCGCCGCTTCAAGCGCCGCCGCCGGTCGATGGCAAGGTTCTGCGATTTTAGATCGCCGGTGTGGCTTTGAAGCCGGAAACGAGACGTGTCGGCATCGCCCTATTTGCGTTTGATGCCGATCGAGCGGCCGGCCCGTTCCGGCATCGGCAGGGCCGAATGGGCGGCGCGCATGTCTTCGACCCTGGCCAGCACATCGGCGGGGAAGGGCGCCACCTTCGGCCCGGACATGTCGACATGCAGCGACAGCGATTCGGAAGTCGCGGCCAGCCAGCCGTCGACATGGCGGATTTCCTGATAGGCCCGCAGCCGCTTATCGTCATGGTCGATGAGCTGGAAAGAGACCGTGACCTTGTGCTCGAGATGCAGCTCCTGCACGTAGCAGACATGGACTTCGGCGGTGTAGATGGTGAGGCGGCGATCCCTGGCATAGTTCGGTCCCATGCCCATTGCCTCGAAGGCGTCGTCCGAGCAGCGGTCGAACAGCACGTTGTAATAGGCCATGTTGAGATGGCCGTTGTAGTCGATCCAGTCCTTCTCGATGTCCATGGGTTTCGAGACGAAGGGAGTGGGTATGGGCATCGAAACTTCCTTCTGGTGCTGGACAGAGCGTGGCTCCGGAGACTCTATTTGTTCTGACGCAATTTCGGACGGAAAACCGCTTCACACTTTTCCTGGAATTGCTTTACGCATCCATAGACGCATAACAAGCATGGACGCTGGTCCATTCGCGGAGGAATTCATGGCTCTGAGCGACCTCAACCCGGTCGAACGCAACGAGGAAGGCATCGCTGCGGTGCTCGGCATCCTCAAGCAGCAGCTCGGCGAGCGATTCCAGACCGGCCAGGCGATCCGCTCGCAGCATGCACATACCACCACCTACATTCCGACGCAGGCACCGGATGGCGTTGCGTTCCCCGAGACGACGGCCGAGGTGCAGGAGATCGTGCGCGCCTGTGCGGCGCACCGCGTGCCGGTGATCGCCTTCGGCGTCGGTTCCTCGCTGGAGGGTCACACCAACGCACCCGGCGGCGGCATATCGGTCGACACCTCGCGCATGAACCGTATCCTGGCCGTCAATCCACAGGATCTCGACTGCACGGTCGAACCCGGCGTCACCCGCGAGGATTTGAACCGGCACCTGCGCGACACCGGCCTGTTCTTTCCGATCGATCCCGGCGCCAATGCCTCGCTGGGCGGCATGGCCGCAACGCGGGCCTCCGGCACCAACGCGGTGCGCTACGGCACGATGCGCGAGAACGTGCTGTCGCTGACCGCCGTCATGGCCGACGGCGAAACGGTGACGACCGGCAAGCGGGCGAAAAAGAGCTCGGCCGGCTATGATCTGACGCGGCTGCTGGTCGGCTCGGAAGGCACGCTCGGCATCATCACGTCGCTGACTTTGAAGCTGCAAGGCATCCCGCAGGCGATTTCGGGCGGCGTCTGCCCGTTTCCGAGCGTCGAGGCGGCCTGCAACGCGGTCATCGCGACGATCCAGATGGGCATCCCGGTGGCGCGCATCGAACTGGTCAACGCCTTGCAGATGCGGGCGATGAAGAATTATTCCAAGCTCGACTATCCCGAGAGCCCGTGCCTGTTCGTCGAGTTTCATGGCAGCGATGCCGGCGTTGCCGAACAGGCCGAAACCTTCGGCATGATCGCGGAGGAAAATGGCGGCGGGCCGTTCCTGTGGACCAGCGTCGCCGAGGAGCGCACCAAATTGTGGAAGGCGAGGCACGACGCCTACTGGTCGTCGCTGACCCTGCGGCCGGGAGCCAAGGGGCTGTCGACCGATGTCTGCGTGCCGATCTCGCGCTTTGCCGAATGCGTCATGGAAACCGAGGCCGATATCGCCGAGATGGGCCTGATCGCGCCGATCGTCGGCCATGCCGGCGACGGCAATTTCCACGTGCTTGTGCTGATGGATGTGAACGATCCCAAGGAGATCGCGCTGTCGGAAAAATTCGTCGCGCGGCTCAACATGCGAGCCATCGCCATGGACGGCACCTGCACCGGCGAGCACGGCATCGGCCAGGGCAAGATCGGCTTCCTGCGCTACGAGCTCGGCCACGGCGTCGACATCATGCGCACCATCAAGCAGGCGCTGGATCCGCAAAACATCATGAATCCGGGCAAAATCCTGCCGCAAAACTAGCCAGTCCTTCGACGCAAGGTTCGCATGCGGCTTTGTCCTGGACCGAGCCACGTTTCAGGCCGAGATCGGCCGCACGGTGGGCCTGGAATTGCCGGCACCTTCGGAACCGATTCCCACCTTTTCACGTTGCGGCAACCGACGCATATCGTCAAAGCGGAGCGGCCGCCCATGAACTGGAAAGGCGTCTGGAAGAATCAATACGGGTCCATTGTCGAGATCACCGATGATGCGGACAATCGTATATCGGGATCGTTTCGAACCGCGCTGCCGGATAGCGGTTTCCATGGCCAGGAGATTCCGATTTTAGGCGTTCACCGCGGCGACTGCATCAGTTTTGCCGGCGGCGGAAAGACGGCGGTTGGGGATGCGATCGTTTCCTACACCGGCCTCCTTCGGGCGGGCAAAATGGAGACGTTGTGGTTTGTCGTCTCGGATGCGGCGATAAAGGCCGGCGGCGAGGGTCAACCCGCGAAAATCGAAAAGCTGAATTGGTGGCGTTCGATGTCGACCAGCGCGGACACGTTCCAAAGAAGCTAGTCCCGATGGCAGCTCGTTCGGGCTTCACGCGCGACGCACCGGCTCGGCCTGATGAAGATAGCCGGTGAACGTGTCGGGAGACGTGGGTTTCGACAACTGGGTCACGATCCTGCCGACCTCGCCGCGATGATAGCCGCCATGGGTAATGACGTGTGCCAACATCTCCTCGCGTGACATTTCCCCTGGAGCACCACTGGTAAAGGTGAAGGGGATCGGCTCCGCCAGAGCTTCGGGCTCCAGCTGTTCGACATAGCGCAGATACCACTGGTCGGTTTCGGTGATCGCCTTCGATAACTCGGCGAGTGTCGGCGTGCTGCTCGTGCCTGTATCGCGAAAACCGTGCTTCTGCTTCTGGACGTTCGAGGCAAAAATCTTGTCGACGACATGCGCGTGATTGATGGTCTCGAGGATCGTGCCGAACTGCTCTTCTGATACGTCGCTCTCGATCCCTGCCAGCAAGGCAAGCAGTCCATCATCAGCCCATGAGTTGTAGCGGAATAGGGAGTGAAGCAGGGTCTTGCTGCTCATGATGGCCTCTCGTTGTTTAGGTGACAGGCGGGACTTGCTTGTCGCGGCCCGCTCGATAAATGTGAGCTGACAGTCGCATTTTGCGGAAGAAGCCCCGATATGGCTACTCGCGTTCCCTTGCAATCTGGAAGCGTGCGCAAAGCACCACGGCAGCAGCGTTCGCGTGCGACCGTGGACACGATCGTGGAGGCGGCGGCTCGCGTTCTGGCACGGCGCGGCTGGGCGGATTTCACCACCAATGAAACGGCGTCCGTGGGCGGCGTCAGCGTCGGTTCGATCTACCAGTATTTCCCCAACAAGCTGGCCTTGGCGGAGGAGATCCGCAAACGCCATCTCGACGCGGTGCTCGCGGCCATATCCGGTTCGGATGAGCGCGGCTCAGCGATCGCGGTGGAACAGCGGGCGGCCAAGCTTGTCGATGGCGTCGTCGCCGCCCACAGCGTCGATCAGGAACTGCATCGCGTACTGATCGACGAAGTGCCGCTTGCCGCCCGCTCGACGCAGGATCAGTTCGAGGCGGAGTATCTGCGCCGCTACCGGGCGGTAATCGCGTCGGCCAAGGGCAAGGCCGATCCCGAACGCGACGACATTGCCGCGCGCGTGCTGTCGGGCGCGGTCGAAGGGGTCGTGCACGCCGCGGCGCGACATGGCGAACTCCAATCGCCGGCCTTGCGAGCGGAACTCATCGAACTGGTCTGCGCCTATCTGGGCAGCCGACGCACGGGCTGATCCTCGGCATCTAACTGAGCCCGACTAGCTCTTCTGTGTACCCTCGACAAGCGCCTGCAGCATGGGGCGGGTTGGCGCGAAGACGGCGAAGTCGGCGTCTTCATCGCCGATGAGCGCAGAGGCGGGCAAGTCGAGGCCGGTCGGGTTGGCGGTCCCGTCGACGAAGCCGAGCAGGTCGCGCGCATCGAAATAGCGAAAGCCGGAAACCTCATCGATGACGCTTACGCCGTCACCGAGATTGTCGAGCAGGATGCGCTCGAACTCGAAGCACATGTCGGGTCGCTCGGAGCGGATGTGGAAGAGAAGATCGCCGGCGGTCGAAGGCGCCGAATGAACGGCACCCTTGATCGGCGCGAACGGTTTCAGTTCCAGCGGCCGCCGGTCTGGAGAGAGACGATCCCAGAGATCGCGGCCGATGCCGGCGATGCACGACAGCCGCCCGGAAAGGTCGCGGAACCCGACATTTTTGACCAGGTCGTCGAGTTTGCCGAGCACCGACGCAACCTTGGCGAGCGCGCTCTGCCCACTGGCGACGGCGACGACAAGAAAGACCGCCGAAAGCGACAGCGGAGCGTCGACACTTTGCGCATCGATCGGCACGCGATCCCAGTTCTTGCCCGACATCCGATTTCTCCGCTTCGCCGGGATTTGTTTCAGATCACCGGAGATCGCGCAACTGGATGAATTGCCTCTTTATCGACACGCGGATGCGGGTAGAGTGCGGCAGAATTTCATTCAACCCATTCGGAGCTGATGCTCGCACGCCTGTTCGTGATCTTCGGTGGCCTGTTCGTGCTGGTGCTGTGTGCGGCGCTGGTGGTGCCGTATTTTATCGATTGGACCGGCTACCGCGCCGATTTCGAACGCGAAGCGAGCGCAATCCTCGGCCGCAAGGTGACCGTGCAGGGCGAAGCCACGGCAAGGCTGTTGCCGTTCCCCTCGGTGACCTTCTCGAATGTCGCCGTCGCCGGCGGCCCCAACGGCCAGCCGGCCATGACGGTCGAGACGTTTTCGATGGATGCGGAACTGGCGCCGTTCCTGCGCGGCGAAGTGCTGATCTTCGACATGCGGCTGGTGCGGCCGAAGGCGACCATCGATATCGCCAATGACGGCACGGTCGACTGGGCGATGCGGCCGTCCTCGCCCTTCGACCCAAGCCAGATCTCGATCGAGAAGCTGACGGTGACGGAGGGTCAGATCGAAGTTCGCCATGCCGCTGGCGGGCGCAGCCATCTGTTTTCCGAGATCAACTCGACCATATCGGCCAAGTCACTGGCCGGCCCATGGCGCATGGACGGCACGCTGCGGCTGGACGGGTTGCGCACCGCGGTCACCGCGTCCACCGGCAAGGCCGAAGGCTCAGGACAGATGCGGTTTCGGCTGAAGGCCGATCCGGACGCGTATCCGCTGGTCATCGAGACCGACGGCAATGCCGGCATCGTCAATGGAGCCGCCGTCTACTCCGGCCAGTTCAAGATTTCCGGTGCCGACAAGAACAGCGCCGAGCTGCGCGGCACCGATGGCGAGACGGTGAAAGTCTCGGCCGGTAAGCCCGATCCGGGCTTTCGGCTGAACGGCAAATTTTCGCTCGACCACCAGAAACTCGGGGTCGACGAATTCCGCTTCGAGACCGGGCCGCTCGACAACCCCTACACCGCCGATGGCAAGGCTTCTGTCGATCTCGGGCTGAAACCGAGTTTCGCCATCGAGGCCAATGGCGCGCAGGTGCAGTTCGACGAGGCGGTGGGCGCCGAAGCCGGCGCCGGCCTGACGCTGGACCAGCGCATCGCGGCGTTCGAGCAAGCGCTGCTCGATATGCCGAAGCCGACCATCCCCGGCACGGTCGAGGTCAAGCTGCCGGCGGTGGTGGTCGGCGACACCACGGTGCGCGACGTGCATCTTTCCGCCGAGCCGGTCGATGGCGGCTGGTCGGTGAAATCGCTTGCCGCGACCTTGCCCGGCCGCACCACGCTGGAAGCGGATGGCATGCTGGTGCTCAATTTGGAGGGTCATTTCGGCTTCAACGGCTCGCTGCTGCTGGCCGTGGCCCAACCTTCCGGCTTTGCCGCCTGGCTGTCGAAGGATGTCGACGAGGCGATCCGCCGCCTGCCGGCCGCCGGCTTCAAGGCCAAGGTCGACCTCTCGCAGAAGCGCCAGGCCTTCAGCGATCTCGAACTGATCCTGGGCAAGGCGAAGTTTTCCGGCCGCATCGATTCCAGCCAGCCCGACGATGCCAAGCCCTCGGTGCTGATGCGGCTTGAAGGCGGTGATCTCGATGTCGACGGGCTGGCGGCCTTCGCCTCGATCTTCGTCAGCGACAAGGGCGCCAATCGCTTTGCCGACCGCGACCTCGATTTCCAGATCAAGGCCGGGCCGGTCAACGCCGGTGGGTTGACCGCCGACACGGTCGACACGGCGCTCAGGCTGCGCGACGGGCTGCTCGAAATCGACCGGCTTTCGGTGGGCGGGCTGGCCGGCGCCTCGATCAGCGCCACCGGCCGGATCAAGGATTTCCCCGCGAGCCCGACCGGCAAGCTCGATGCGTCGGTGGTTGCCGTCGATCTGAAGCCGCTGATCGATGTCGCCGCCCAGCACTATCCCGACAGCGCCGTGCTCAGGGGACTGTCGGGCCGTGCTGCTGCCTATCCCGAGCTGTTCCAGGATGCGCGCATCGACCTGGTGGCGAGTGCAGCCGACAATGGCGACGGCACCACGGGCCTGGCGGTAAGCGGGCAAGGCAAGGCGGGCGGCTCGGCCTTTTCGGCGTCGCTGTCGGGGAAGGGGGCGGTGGACAAGCTTCTCGAAGCGCCGGTGGCGCTGACCTTCAACGCCAAGAATCCTGATGCCACCGCACTGCTGGCGCTCTATGGCCTGCCGGCGCTGCCGCTCGGCATGCTGGGCGAGGCAAACACCGATATTCAGGCCAAGGGCACGTTTGGCGGCGGCCTGGCGACGAATTTCAGCCTTGCCGGCAATGACTTCAAGGCCGGTTTCGAGGGAACGATCGCCGACACGCCGCAAGGCCTCGCCGCCAAGGGCAAGCTCAGCCTCGATGCCGCCGACATCGAGCCATGGCTGATGACGTCGGGCATCGGCCTGCCAGGCATGGGGGCGGGCATGTCGACGTCGCTCGCCGCGCAGGGCGACTACGGCAACGGCCTGCTGGTGCTGGACGAACTCAGCGGCGCCATCAACGAAGCGGCGGTGTCCGGCGACGTCAATATCGATGTAAAGGACGGCGTGCCACATCTGGCCGGGGCGCTGGCGCTCGACGAACTCGACCTCGATCCCCTGGCGGTGGCGCTGTTCGGCGATTCCGCCTTTCTAGCCGACAAGGAGGGCGCAGCCAAAGACCGGGCAGGCAAGGGTGGCGTGTGGCCGGCGACACCGTTCAGCCAGAAATCCAGCCTGCCATTCACCGCCGACCTCGACCTGACGACGGCAGCACTGGCCGCCGGCCGGTTCGCCACCGCCTATGACGCCGCCTTTTCGCTCAAGCTCGACCAGGAAGGCATCCGCGTTTCGGATCTCAAGGCGAAGTTGCTGGGCGGAGCGCTGACCGGCCTATTCGAGTTGAAGAACAACAACGGCACCGGGCTGTTCTCTGGCCAGATGAAACTGGCGGGCGCCGATCTGGCGACCGTGCTGCCGGATGCCGGCATCAGCGGCATCGGCGATTTCTCGACGGCGCTGTCAAGCAGCGGCAAATCGGTCGAAGGGATGGTGGCTGCCTTGTCAGGCTCCGGAACTGCGGCGTTGAAGGGCGTGAAAGTTGCTGGCCTCAATCCAGATGCGTTCAGTGCGTTCCTCGCCAAGGCGGATGCGATCGGGCGCGACATCGATGCGGCCAAGACCGCCGGCTTCGCGCCCGAGATCGCCGCTGATGGCAGCTTTGCCGCTGGCGATGCCGACATAGCCTTCACGGTTGCCGGCGGCACGCTGCGGGCGCCGCCGGTCAGCCTGGAAAATCCAGCGGCGACCTTGTCCGCCGACATCACGGCGGATCTCAACGCGGCCACGGTGTCGGCCAAGGGTGCGATCACTTATCAGCCTGGCGACGAGGCGCTGGTCGGCTCCGAGCCGGTTGTGAATTTCACCGCCGAGGGGCCGTTCGGCGCGGTCAAACGAGCATTCGACAGTGAGCCGCTGGCGCAGTTCCTGACCCAGCGCGCACTGGAGAAGGAGCAGCAGCGCGTCGAGGCGATGCAGGCCGCGCTGCTCGAGAAGCAGCGGCTGCGGCGCGAAGTGCGCTATTACGCTGCGCTGCAGGATGCTCGCGACAAGGCGGCCGAGGAATTGCGCCGGCAGGAGGAAGCAGCGCGGCTCAAAGCCGAAGCTGACGCCAAGGCCGAAGCCGAAGCGGATGCACAGGCTCAGGCTGAGGCGGACGCAAAGGCTCAGGCCGACGCGAAGGCGAAAGCCAAGGCGGACGCAGATGCCAAAGCCAAGGCCGATGCCGAAGCGAAGGCGGCTGCCGAAAAGCAGGCCGCCGACGAGGCCGCCAAGGCGCAGGCCGAGCAGGAGCGGCAGAAGGCGGAAGAGGCGATGCGTATTGCCTCGCAGGAAAAGGCAAGGCTCGAAGCCGAACGCAAGGCCGCGCAGCCTCCGAAGGTGGAACGGGCGCCGCTGCCGCAGGCCAACGACAATCCGCCGCCGGCCAAGCCGAAGTCCAATCCGTTCACGATCGACAATCTGCTGAAGTCGCTGCAGTAGCGAAAGTTGGAGGTCTCATGACGACTTTGAGCCGTCCTGACTTAAGCGATATTCACCGGGGCGATTGGGTGGATCGCCGATTGCCGTCCGCATGGCGACCATATACGCGACTGGCGCGGCTGGATCGCCCTGTAGGGATATGGCTGACGCTTTTTCCTTGCTGGGCTGCGCTGATACAAGCGTCGCACGGTTTCCCGGACTTTCTGGAACTGGCTGTCTTCTCTCTCGGCGCTTTGCTGATGAGAAGCGCCGGCTCCACGGTCAATGACATTGCGGACCGCAAGTTTGACGGCCATGTCGAGCGGACTCGCTTCCGGCCGCTGGCGAGCGGACAGATGGGCGCCCTGCAGGCCTTTGTCTTTCTGACCGTTGAGCTTGCACTCGCGGCTGCCCTGCTGTTTTTTCTAACTCCCTACACGCGCCTGGTCGCTATCTGCGTTCTGCCGCTCGTGTTCATCTATCCGCTGTGCAAGCGTTTCACCCATTGGCCCCAGGCCGTGCTGGGCGCGGCGTTCAACTGGGGGATGCTTATGGCATGGGCCGAGGTCGCAGGACATATCCCGGTGGGAGCATTGCTTATGTGGGCCGGAGCCATCGCATGGCAGATCGGTTATGACACCGTCTATGCCTACGTTGACGTGAAAGACGACACCCGCCTCGGGCTGAAATCGACAGCGATCTTGTTCGGCCGGCATGGCAAGACCTGCATTGGCCTTTTCTATGCTCTGACGGTTGGCGCGTGGTCGCTTGGAGGTTGGTTGTTGGGCATGTCGCTGCCTTACGCCATTGGAATGCTGGTGGTCGCCGCGCAGCTTGGCTGGCAGACCTGGCGGATTGACCTTGCCCGTCCGGAGGTGAATTTTCGTCTGTTCCTGGCAAATATCCTGACAGGCGTGCTGCTGGCCTTGGCAGCCTTCATCGGAACATGGTGAGCAGGCTCATTAAGGTGGCGGAGCTTCATTACGGTCTCGATCGAGCAGCCGCCGCAGCATCGGTTCGATACGTGACAGTTCGTCGAGATGCGCCGCCGACAGCTCGGCCAGGCAATCGTCGGCGCGCTCGGTCAGTTGCAGCAGCACGCGGCGATGGTCGTCCTTGTCCTGATCCCTTGTGACCAGCCCTGCCTCGCCGAGACGGTTGACCAGTTCGACGGCGCTGTGGTGGCGGATGCGCAGGCGTTCCGCGAGATCGCCAACCGTCACCGGGCCGCCGCCGGGGAATCCCTTGATCGCCAGCAGCGCCTGATGCTGGCGCGGGGTCAGGCCGGCGTCTTCCGCCTGGACCTGGCTGAATTCGAGGAACCGGCGGATCAGGTAGCGAAACTCCGACAGCCGCTGGTAATCGGCCTGGCTGATGGCGGGACGTTGTTCTCGTGGCTGCGACATATCAGACATGTGTTCGTTTTCCGGCGAAAGCTCAAACGGATTTCGGGCGAAACCGGCTTGAATATTTATATCGTGTTACGATACATAGCCACCGACAAACCCGGCTGGCCGCTTCGACCGTGCCGCATCCCAGACATACGGCCGCCGCCAGGAAGCAACTGCCATGAAGACCCATCATTCGAACCCGGAGCACCTGCGCGATTTCACCACGGATCCCAGGGTGCTGCTCGTCGCCGCCATTGCCGTGGTGGTGGCGACAGCCGGGCTGTTTGCCGGCATCGCGCTTTTGAAGCTGATCCGGCTTGCCACCAACATTGCCTATTTCGGCCAGTTCTCGCTTGCCGACCTGAAGCTCGAGAACACGCCGCTTGGGCTTGCCGCCGTCCTCGTTCCGGTGATCGGTGCGCTGATCATCGGCCTGATGGCGCGCTATGGCAGCGAGAAGATCCGCGGCCACGGCATTCCCGAAGCCATCGAGGCGATCCTGCTCGGGCGCTCGAAACTCGACGCCAAGGTGGCGATCCTGAAGCCGCTGTCGTCGGCGATCTCGATCGGTTCCGGCGGACCGTTCGGCGCGGAAGGACCGATCATCATGACAGGCGGCGCGATCGGCTCGCTGATCGCGCAGATGCTGCCGGTCAGCGACAACGAGCGCAAGACCCTGCTGGTGGCTGGTGCGGCAGCGGGCATGACCACGGTGTTCGGAACACCGATCGCCGCCATCATGCTGGCGGTCGAACTGCTGCTATTCGAATGGACCCCGCGCAGCTTCATTCCGGTGGCGGTCGCGGCTGTTATCGCCGAGGTCGAGCGCACCATGCTGCATCTGCCCGGGCCGATCTTTCCGTTTCAGGGCGGCATGGAGGTGTCTTTTGTCGGCCTTGCCGGCTGGGTGGCGATCGGCGTTTGTGCAGGACTTCTGTCGGGACTGCTGACGCAGATGGTCTATGCCTGCGAGGACGGTTTTCAGAAGCTGCCGATCCACTGGATGTGGTGGCCGATGCTTGGCGGCCTGGTGGTCGGCATAGGCGGGCTGATCGAACCGCACGCGCTCGGTGTCGGCTATGACAACATCACCGACATGCTGGATGGCCGCACCGTCGCGACGGCGGCACTCCTGCTGCTGGTGGTCAAGGCGATCATCTGGTCGGTAGCGCTCGGCTCGGGAACGTCGGGAGGTGTGCTGGCGCCGCTGTTGATCATGGGCGGGGCTATGGGCGCTGTGCTCGCCGGCGTTCTGCCTGCCGCGGATCCGGGTTTCTGGGCGCTGCTGGCAATGGCCGCCACCATGGGCGGCACGATGCGCGCGCCGCTGACCGCCACGTTCTTCGCCGTCGAACTGACCGGCAACACACATATGCTGGTGCCGCTGATTGCTGCCTGCGCCGCGGCGCACGCCGTCACCGTGCTTCTGATGAAGCGGTCGATCCTGACCGAGAAGATTGCCAGAAGGGGGCACCACCTCGTGCGCGAATACCGCGTCGATCCCTTTGCCTTGACCAGGGTGCGCGAGGTGATGACCTCACAGGTCGAAAGCGTGCCGGCGACGATGACGCTGCATGGCGCGGCAGCGTTCCTGACTGCGCCGGAAACACGGCATCCGAGTTTCCCGGTGGTCGATGAGCACGGCCATGTGCTGGGCCTCATCGATCCGCCGGCGATATTGCGCTGGAGACGTGCCGGCACGCACCGCACGACGACGCTTGGCGAACTGCTGGCCGGCAGCAAGGTGACGCTGGCCTATCCGGATGAATATCTCGAAGGCCTCTCCGACAAGTTGCTGATGGCCAACGTCTCCCATTTGCCCGTCGTCACTCGCGAAGGCTCGCAACTGGTCGGTTATGTCGGCTGGAAGGATCTGATGCGCGTGCGGTCCAGGAAACAGGCCGAGGAGCGCGAGCGTTCGACCTTGCTTGGCTTCGGCACCAGACGCAGAAAGAAGGACGCGGCGGTCGAGGGCCTCTAGAAACCCGTTCCGTGCTTCGCCCACTCCAGGACATGGAGCCTCAACGCAGAGGACAGGTTGGTGTCGCGGGGCCGCGTCTCGTCGACTTCGGCGACAAGAGCGGCGAGCGTCAGCTTTCTGGCCGCTGCGATCGCGACGAGATCGTCATAGAAAGGTTTTTCGAGCGAGTAGCTGGTGCGGTGACCGCGAATGGTCACCGAACGCTTTTCGACCGGGCTCATTGACGGTCGGAGTCGCCGGGCTTTTCACGACGATGCCCGGCGACGAATTTTTCGCTCTTGTCGGCGGTGATGCGGTCGCGTTCCTTTTCGACCTTGGAGCGGCCGTGCAGCGCGCGATTCTGTTCGGCGGCGCGCAGCTTTTCGTCCCGTGCCTTCTGCTTGCGGGCCTGGCGGAGATTGACGATTTCGGCCACGGCGTAAGTCGCCGGCCTATTTCTTGCGGAAGGCGTCGAGCGAAACCACTTCGGCGCCCTTGGTGGCGGCGTCCGCCGCCGCGGGCTTCTTCTCCGCCTCGGCGGCCGCCTTCTTCTCGGCCTTCGGCTTTTTCTCGGAGACGATGGTCAACGGCTCCGGAGTTGGCGCAGCCGGTTCCTCGGCTGCCGCGCCATCCGTCTTGACGTCGAATTCGAGTTCGAAATTGACCGAGGGATCATAGAAGCCGCGCACGGCCGAGAACGGGATTTCGAGTTTTTCCGGCACATCGGAGAAGGACAGGCCAACCTCGAAGCCGGTATCGGTCACCTTCAGGTCCCAATACTGGAACTGAATGACGATGGTCATCTGCTCGGGATAGCGCTCGCGCAGCCGCGAGGACACGCGTACGCCCGGCGCACCGGTCAGGAAGGTGATGAAGAAGTGGTGATTGCCGGGGAGGCCGGTGCGCGCGACCTCGGCCAGAACCTTGCGCATGACGCCGCGCAACGCCTCCTGGGCCAGAATGTCGTAGCGGATGTGGTCGTCGGCCATGTGGCGGTCGGGTTCCGTTGAATCGTCCGCATAGCTGTAATCAAGCTTGAGGGCGGCGTAAACCGCATATAGATCACCCTCGCGCGGAAGCGAAGACTATTGCCAGCGATTTGATCGCTCAGGCGCTGGCGAGCGTGCTTTGCTTTTCGGACGATGCGGAGCGGCGCTTGCCGAAGGCGCGCAGGAAGGTGCGCACGCCATTGGTCGCGGATTGCAGCACCTCGTCCTCGCGCGGCGAGCCGCCGAGCATGAAGGTGGTCTGCAGTTCGGCATTGACGAGGCCAAGGAATTGACGTGCCGCCACGTCGGGATCCTCGATCGTGAGATAGCCCCCATAGGCGAGGCGGGCGAAGCGGGCGGCGATTGCCGGCCATGTCCTGCCCGGACCCTGTTCGCGCCATTCGGCAAACAGTTCGGGATAGCGCTCGCCTTCGGTCTGGATCAGCTTGCGCAGGAATTTTCCGTCGCGGTTGCAGATGCAGTTCTGGTTCAGGCGCACGGCAAAGCCGATGAGATCGGCTTCGAGATCCCCCGGCTGGTCGGGGAAGGTGGCAATGGTGGCGAAGATGCCGGCATTGCAGCGTTCGGTGAGGTCGCGGACCACAGCGACGAACAGTCTCTCCTTGTCGCCATGATGGTTGTAGATGGTCTGGCGCGAGACGCCGGCTTCGGCGGCGATCAGGTCGATGTTGGCGCCGGCGAAACCTTCGCGGCAAAACACGGTGGCGGCGGAGTCGACGATCGACAGGCGCTTGGCCTCATGGCCGCGTGGCGGGAAAATGTCAGGAGAAACGTGCAGCTTCATAAAAAACTATATAGAGGCGATTGACGATTTAGACAAGAGTGTCTAAATTTGTGGACACAAGATAAAGAGATTTCGCGTGAGAGAGACGAATGGAATTCGCTCTCGAGGTGTCGGAATCTCACGGGATGGAACGTCCTGGGTTAGACGTCGCCTGGCGGCGGCAACCAGATTTGAAAGAAGCCTTTATCATGAGTCCCAAATTCCTCCGCATCGCGGTCGTGCTCGGCTTGTTGTCCGCCATCGGCCCGTTCGCCATCGACATGTATCTGCCCGCGCTGCCGTCGATCGGCGCGGACCTGCATGCCAGCACCGCTGCCGTGCAGATGAGCCTGTTGATCTTCTTCCTGTCGATGGGGTTTGGCCAGATCGTCGTCGGGCCGATCTCCGACATGGTCGGCCGCAAGCTGCCGCTTTATGGCGGTCTTGCGCTGTTCATGGTCGGCGGCATCGGTTCGGCAATGGCGCCGACCATCGAATGGCTGATCGCTTTCCGTTTCCTGCAAGGGCTTGGCGCCAGCGCCGGCATGGCCGTTCCGCGCGCCATCGTGCGCGACCTGCATACCGGCAATGAGGCCGCCAAGCTGATGTCCTTGCTGATGCTGGTGTTTTCGGTGTCGCCGATCCTGGCGCCGCTGACCGGCAGCGTGATCATCGAGAGTTTCGGCTGGCGCGCCGTTTTCTGGACGGTGACGGGCGCGGCTCTGTTGGCCACCATCCTTCTGGCGACATCGCTCAAGGAGACGCGGCCGGTTGAAGATCGCGCCGGGTCCTCCTTCGGCACCGCGTTGTCGGCCTATCGCTTCCTGATGGGCGACCGCAATTTCCTCGGCCTGACGGCGATCGCCGGCTTCGGCATTGCCAGCTTCTTCGTCTATCTGTCGAGTTCGTCGTTCATCCTGATCGACCATTACGGCCTGTCGCCTTCGGTCTACAGCGTGTTCTTCTCGATCAACGCGGTCGCCTTCATCGGCATGTCGCAGATGACGGGACTGCTGGCCGAGCGCTTCGGCCTGAGGCGCGTGGTGCGCGTCGCGGTGACCGGCTATGCCACGACGATGGTGGTGCTGTTCGCGGTGATGGCGACGGGTATCGATCGGCTCGACGTGATGGCGGCGCTGCTGTTCGTCGGCTACGGCTTCCTTGGCCTGGTCATCCCGACCACCTCGGTGCTGGCCATGGAAGAACATGGCGAGATCGCCGGCACGGCCTCGGCGCTGATGGGCACGCTGCATTTCGCCATCGGCGCACTCGCCATGGGTGTCGCCGGCGTGTTCTTCGACGGTACGCCGCTGCCGATGGTGGTCGGCATCACGCTGTGCGCGGTGATTTCCTTCACGCTGGCCAAGGTCACGCTCGGCCGCTCGCGCGAGGTTGCCGAGGCGCCGGCTGAGTAGGCACTGCTCGCAGGTAAATGAAAAGGCCGGGTTTTCCCGGCCTTTTTTATGTCCGAGAAGCTGGGTCCGCCGCCTCGTTCATCACCGAGTATCACGTTTAAGTTGGTACCTTGCATAAGAAGGTACCTGCCGATATAGTGTACTGGACTTGCCGGGAGCGACCGTGACCGATCCAAATGATGTCCAGCTGAAAAAGGGCGCGCTTGAACTGTGTGTACTTGCCTTGCTCGCCCGGCGGGAAAGCTATGCCTATGAGATCGCCAGCACGCTGGCCGAGCGTGTCGGCATGGGAGAAGGGACGATCTATCCGCTGATGCGGCGCATGCAGAGTGACGGGCTTGTCGCGACATGGCTCGTCGAATCGACGAGCGGGCCGCCCCGCAAATATTACCGGCTCACCGCAGTCGGCAGGACAGTCTACGAGGCGCGCAGCCGGGAATGGCGAAGCTTTGTCGATGCCGTCGACCTTTTCCTGGGAGAGATGGAATGAACCGCGATGCCTTCTTGGTTTCCCTGCGCAACAGCCTGGCCGGAATGCCCGCGGGCGAAGTCGATGAAATCGTCGCCGACTACGGCGCGCATTTCGACGAGGCGCGAGCCTCCGGACGGAGCGAGGAGGATGTTGCCAAGGCACTTGGCGATCCGGCGCGGCTTGGGCGGGAGCTGCGGGCGGAAGCAGGGATTCGCCGCTGGGAGCATGATCGTGGTCCGGCCGGTGTTGTCGCCGCGCTGCTCGCCCTGACCGGGCTCGCCGCCTTCGACATTCTCCTGCTGCTGCCGGTTCTCATCGTCTTCTGCTTCGTCGTGCTTGGTCTCGGCATTGCGGTCCTGGCGCTCGGCGTCGCCAGCGTCGGGCTGCTGTTGAGTGTCGTGCCGTTCTGGGATTTTGCATCGTGGGCCACGCCATTCGCACGCTTGCTGGCCGCTGTCGGCCTTGCCGCAGCCAGCATCGGATTGGGCTCGCTGCTGCTGCTCGGCCTCAATATCGGGGTCAAGCTGCTGGGGGATTATGCGCGCCTGCATTACCGCCTGGTCAAACCACGCCAGCCCTGATCAACCCAGTGGCGCGCCGCCACGCAGAAATAACAGGTGCACCATGAACAAGACGCTTGCCTGGACCGCCGTGCTGTCGCTCGCCGTGGCCGTGATTTGTCTGTCGCTGGCGAATTCGATCGCCGGAAACGAGTGGAGAGGTGGCCGCTGGTGGAATGTTGCCTCCAGCTGCCGCGGTTCCGGTGATGGGACCAAGCCCGGATCGGTGACGCTGGCCTGGCAATCGGTCTCCAGCGAATTCCAGATTGCCCTGCCGGCAACGGTCACTTATCGGCCCGGCACGCCTTCCCAGGCTGTCGTCAGCGGCGATCCCGAGGCGGTTTCGCATGTTCGCCTGTCGGGCAATGTGCTGGCCTTCGACGACGGTTTCGATTGCGATGGCCTGCCGGTCAGCGTCCAGCTTACCGGTCCAGCGGTCCCCAGTTGGCGGTTGAGCGGCAGCGGCAGGCTCGAGCTTTCCGCTCTCGCCCAGGAGGCTCTGGACCTGCGCATCAGCGGCAGCGGCGATGTGCGCGCCAGCGGCAGTGTGCAGGATCTCTCCTTGCGGATCTCGGGCTCCGGCTCAGGCGACTTCGGCAAACTCACGGCGAAGACCGCCAGTGTCCAGATCAGCGGCAGCGGCAATGCCGACATCGCGCCGCGAGACCAGGCCGATATCCGCGTGTCGGGCAGCGGCAACGTGCAAGTCCACGGCAACCCGAAGATCAATTCGCACGTCAGCGGAAGCGGCAGGGTCGAGACGGTGCCCTGAGCAGCGGCAAAGCCGCGCGCACACGCGCTACTTGTCATCACACTGTATGCAGCCGGAAGGCGGGTCAGACCGCGGTCCGAGGACACCAATCTGTTTGAACATCGGAGACAGGAAAATGCGTTTGAAGAAGCTCCTGATTGCCGCCCTGGCAAGTCTGGCCGTCACGACAGCTCATGCCGCTGGTTTGAAATTCATCCAGATACCGGCCGATGCCGCCGGGCCGGCAATTGATGCTGCCATGTGGTCGCCCTGCGCCAGCCCGCCCGGCGAGGTGAAGGTCAAGCAGTCTACCGTTCCGGCTGTGCTCGACTGCCCCATCGAGGGCGGGGGATTGCCGCTCGTCGTCATTTCACATGGCTATGGCGGCTGGTACCTTGATCTCCACGATATGGCCGAGACGCTCGCGGATGCCGGTTTTGTCGTCGTTGCCATCAACCATCCGCACGCGAACCACGCCGATATGAGCCAAGCCAATGGTCTGGGCGTGCTGAGGCAGCGTCCGATCGATATCAAGCGCACCATCGATTTCATGCTCGGCAACTCGGCGGATTCGGCCAAAATCGATCCTCAGCGCGTCGGCTTCTACGGATTTTCGCAAGGCGGCTATACCGGCCTTGTCATCGGCGGCGCCGATCCGGATTTCAACAAACTGCCGCCGCGCTGTTCGGACCCGGCCGACACCGGCTGTCCGCCAGCCAACCAGCCCAAGCCGGCGCGCAAGCAATTGCCGCCGGAAACGCTGACCCACGATCCGCGCGTCAGGGCGATCGTGGTGGCGGATCCGCTGAGCGTCGTTTTCCAGACTGCCGACAGTGTCGAGAACGTCAAGGTGCCGCTGCAGCTCTGGAGTTCGCAGTTCGGCGGCGACGCTGTATCGCCCGTCGACGTGAAGCGACTGGCTGGATTGCTGCCGCGGACACCGGACTTTCACGTCGTGCCCAACGCCGTGCATCTCTCCTTCCTGACGCCATGTCCTGCCGACGACGCGCGCAAGCCATCGCCAGCTTGCATCGATGCTCCGGGTTTCGACCGGGTTGCCTTTCACAAGGCGTTCAATGCCGCTGTGCTTGCCTTCTTTCGCCAGCATTTGGCCGAAGACCAGGACCACGGGGCAAAGACGCCCGGGCCTGGCCACGAAGTAGCCGAAACAGCGGTGCAATAGGCAATTGGAAAGGTCGGACTGTCGGGTCTTTCACGCCAATCCCGTCTCGGCCAGCACGAAGCGCAGCCGCGCCTCGACGGGTGCCAGCGGCAACGGAATCATCTCATAGCCCAGTTCCGTGTAGATGCCGACCAGCGCATGGTGGGTACGCTCGGCCTCGTCGAGCGTCTGCTTGCGCTCTTCATCCTGCGCGAAGATCTCCGGCCATAGCGGAGCAACGAAGACGCGCGGATGATAGCGGAAGCGCTCGGCGGCAGCGTTGGCGTGTTCGGGCACCGGCAGGCCGCTCAGCCTGAGATAGCCGAGCGTGTCCGGAACGCCACGATCGAAAAAAACAGGACGCCCGGTCTGTTCTCGCGCGATTTGATACGAGCGCATCTCCCATGACAGCATCAACTCGGCGAACAGGGCGCGATCATGCCAGGGCAAAGCGGGTCCGCCAATGGCGGACTGGTCGCGGATGATGCCGCGCCCGGCTTCCACCGAGGTGGCAAAGCCTGCGTGGCGCAGGGCTTCGATCAAGGTGGTCTTGCCGGAGCCGGGACCGCCGGTCAGCACGAAGAATCGATCGGAATCGTTTTGCATGTTTTGTCCATGGAGAGCGAGCGCGCGGCAGGGCGCCTTCGCGGCGAAGCTGCCACTGCGCATGCTGCATATCGGAGGAGGGGAGAAGTGGAGGTTTCTGTTGCCAGGTACCTCCGAACCCCGCCTAGAAGTGCGAACCTCTAGGGCTTGATTTGAAGCTATCGCACCGCTTACGCGGCGAGACGTGCTTCCGCATAGTTGTCATTTGCAACTACAGGTTTAGCCCGATGACGGTGGTACCATGCCGGGCAAAAGTACGATCTTTACACCTTCGTCGATCCTATTTCGCCCCCAGCAAAAACCGCTCTGTCGTCAACAGCGGCTTTTGGTGGAGGCGCCGGGTACCGCCCCCGGGTCCGAACGGCTTATTTCATCGCCCATTTATCGCCATAGTCGGTCAAGCCGACAAACCGAATATAGGGGGCGATCGCAGGAAATGAAAGGCCGCAATGGCACTTTGTCCCCGTGTCAAAACCGCAAGTCCGAAGGGTTGACTTGAGCGCGGTCTCAACCGAAGCTTTGCCACGGTGAGGAGTTATCGACATAGCGCACAAGTTGCAGCAGCGCCACAGCCCTCATCGATCGGATCCGTGGCGCCGACGAGGGGAATTTTGATGGCCGACTATCTTGCAGACGTGAAGAAATACGATGCCTCGGCGAGTGCCGACGTGGTCGACAAAATCGTGAAGCATCTTGGCATTGCGCTTCGGAACCGCGATTCCTCGCTGGTGTCTTGCACCGATCCGAAGGAACTGGAGCGCGTCAAGGCTGGCTGGGTTGCCAAGAAGCTCGGCATATCGGACGACAGCAAGGCCGACGCTTCGATCGAGAAGGTCTGCAAGGCGATGGCCGCCGACAACACCAAGAACCGGGTTACCTTCTACTACCTGGTTGCCAAGGACCTGGGTAAGCTCGGCTCCCTCTGACGGCCGCGCTTCAATTCGCCGGGCTGGCGCGGTCCATGCGCCAGCCGGTGATGTTGTTGGGGACTGACTGGCTTCGGGCATGGCTTGCGCGCTGCTTTGTGGTGTTCGATCGCCCGTCTGTCAGTTATGATGGCTGGACAACCGAATCGAGCCGGAACCGATGCGCCAGTATCTCGACCTCCTGCAGCACGTGCTGGACAACGGCGCCGACCGCGGCGACCGCACCGGCACCGGAACGCGCTCCGTCTTCGGCTACCAGATGCGTTTCGATCTGGCGCGCGGCTTTCCGGTCACCACCACCAAGAAGCTGCATCTCAAGTCGATCATCCATGAGCTTTTGTGGTTCCTGGCCGGCGACACCAACATCAAATACCTCACCGACCATGGTGTTTCGATCTGGGACGAATGGGCCGACGAGAATGGCGATCTCGGCCCGGTCTACGGCAAGCAGTGGCGTTCCTGGCCGGACGGCCATGGCGGCTCGATCGACCAGATCGCGAATCTTCTCAAGGAGATACGCAGAAATCCTCAATCGCGGCGGCTGATTGTTTCGGCATGGAACCCAGCCGAGGTGGAAGCGATGGCGCTGCCGCCCTGCCACTGCCTGTTCCAGTTCTATGTTTCGCAAGGGCGGCTTTCCTGCCAACTCTACCAGCGTTCCGCCGATATCTTCCTTGGCGTGCCGTTCAACATCGCGTCCTATGCCCTGCTGACCTTGATGGTGGCGCAGGTGACAGGGCTGAAACCCGGCGATTTCGTCCACACACTTGGCGATGCGCACCTCTACTCGAACCATTTCGAGCAAGCACGCGAACAGCTGCGGCGCACGCCGAGGACGCTGCCGACAATGTGGATCAATCCGGAGGTGAAGGACCTCTTCGCCTTCCGCTTCGAGGATTTCCGGCTGGAAAACTACGTCGCCGACGCGTCGATCAAGGCGCCGATTGCGGTTTAAGGCCGCAAATTTCAGTCGATGCCGACCATGACGTCCGAGGCCTTGACCACGGCATAGGCCTGCTTGCCCTTTTCAAGCTTGAGATCGGCGACGGCCTCGTTGGTGATCGAGGCGGTGACGATGGCGCCGCCGCCAATGTCGATCCTGACATGCGAGGTGGTGGCTCCCTTGACGATCTCGGTGATCGTTCCCTTGAGGACGTTGCGGGCACTGATCTTCATCGGAGTTTCCTTTCCGGGGGTTCTTTGCCGGTCTTACCAGAACAATTGGTGTCGTACAGACGCTTTCATGAGGCGCCGGGCCTTCCCTTGTTATATTCATACGGATATATCGGTCGGCAGGCTTCGAGCCGGCCGGATTTCAAACCAGGGAGAGTTTTCCATGACGCGCAAAGGTTTTGGATCTAGGGCGATCGCCATTGGCGGTTTGGCTGCGGCGCTGATGGCAGTCGTGCCGGCAGCGCATGCGGAAGACAAGGTGGTGGTGTTTGCCGCAGCCAGCCTCAAGGACGCGCTCGACGCGGTGAACAAGGCCTGCGAGGCCGATGTCGGCGAGGCGGCGACTGTCTCCTATGCCGCGAGCTCGGCGCTGGCCAAGCAGATCGAGGGCGGGGCGCCTGCCGACGTCTTCATCTCGGCCGATCTCGACTGGATGAAATATCTCTCCGACAAGAAGCTGACCAAGCCGGACACCGAAGTGAAGCTGCTCGGCAATCAGATCGTGCTGGTGGCGCCGAAGGACTCGGCGGTCGACACCAGGATCGAGAAGGCTTTCGACCTCGCCAAGCTGATCGGCGACGGCAAGCTCGCCATGGGCGATTTCAAAGCGGTGCCGGCCGGCAAATACGGCAAGGCCGCGCTTGAATCGCTCGGCGTCTGGTCCTCGGTCGAGGGCAAGGTGGCGCAGGCCGAAAACGTGCGCGCGGCGCTGAAACTGGTTTCGACGGGCGAAGCCGCCCTTGGCATTGTCTATGCCACCGACGCGCATGCCGAAAAGGGTGTCAAGGTGATCGGCACCTTCCCGGAGGATTCGCATCCGCCGATCATCTATCCGGTTGCCCAGACCGCCGATTCGAAGGACAAGGATACGCCGGCTTTCCTGAAATGCCTGCAGTCGGCCAAGGCGGCCGCGCTGTTCAAGGATCAGGGATTTACCGTGCTCGCGCCGAGCAACTGAGTTCCAAGGGGCACTATGAACTGGCTGCTGGACCTCACTCCCGACGAATGGAATGCGGTCCGGCTGTCCATCAAGGTGGCAACGGTGGCGATGCTCGCCAGCCTGCCGCCGGGCATCTTGATCGCGCTTCTGCTTGCCCGGGGACAGTTCTGGGGCAAGACCGTTCTCAACGGGCTGGTGCATCTGCCGCTGATCCTGCCGCCGGTGGTGACCGGCTATCTGCTGCTGCTCACCTTCGGCCGGCGCGGCCCGGCCGGTGCCTTCCTGGCGGAGCATTTCGGCATCGTCTTCTCCTTCCGCTGGACAGGTGCGGCGCTGGCTTGCGGCGTCATGGGCTTTCCCCTGATGGTGCGGGCGATTCGGCTGTCGATCGAGGCGGTGGACCGTAGGATGGAAGCGGCAGCGGGAACGCTTGGCGCCAATCCGCTCTGGGTGTTTGCCACCATCACGCTGCCGTTGATCCTGCCCGGGCTGATCGCCGGCGCCATCCTAGCCTTCGCCAAGGCGATGGGCGAGTTCGGCGCCACCATCACCTTCGTTTCCAACATTCCCAATGAGACGCAGACATTGCCGTCGGCGATCTACACCTTCACGCAGGTGCCGGGTGGCGATGAAGGGGCGCTCCGCCTGACGCTGATTTCCATTGTCATCTCCATGGCAGCACTTGTGGCTTCGGAGGTGCTGGCGCGGCGTGTCGGCCGGCGGCTGGACATCGAATGAGCGTTCTCGTCGACATCAGCCATCGGCAGGGCGGTTTCGCCATCGGCGCCCGCTTCGAAAGCGCCGGGCGGCTGACGGCGCTGTTCGGAGCGTCGGGGTCGGGCAAGACGACGCTGATCGGCATGATTGCCGGCCTGATCCGGCCCGACAAGGGACGCATCGAGGTTGACGGCCGTGTGCTGGTCGATACCGGTGCCGGCATTTTCGTGCCGAAGCACAAGCGCCGCATCGGCATGGTGTTCCAGGACGCAAGGCTGTTTCCGCATTTGAGCGTTGCCGGCAATCTTCGCTACGGCCGCTGGTTCACGCCGCCGGCGGAGCGCTACGCCGATATCGATGCCGTCGTCGACCTGCTCGGCATCGGGCCGCTCATGAACAGGCGGCCGGCAAAGCTCTCGGGTGGCGAGAAACAGCGTGTGGCGATCGGCCGGGCATTGCTTGCCAGCCCCAGACTGCTGCTCATGGACGAACCGCTGGCCTCGCTCGACGAGGCGCGCAAGGCTGAAATCCTGCCCTATGTCGAAAGGCTGCGCGACGAGATCAAAATCCCGATCGTCTATGTCAGTCACTCGGTCGCCGAAGTGGCGCGGCTGGCCAGCGACGTGGTGATGCTGGCGCAGGGCAATGTCGTTGCCAGCGGGCCGACCGAGGCGGTGATGCAAAGGCTCGACCTGTTGCCGGCGGAGGAGCGCGGTGAGGGCGGCGCCGTGCTGGACACCAAGGTGCTGCATCACGACGAGAATTTCGGCATGACCGTGCTCGGCTCGGCTGCGGGCGAGCTCCGGGTGCCACGGCTGGCGATGAAGACAGGTACGCCGGTGCGCATCCGTATCCGCGCACGCGATGTGATGATCGCCACCGAAAAGCCGAGGGGTCTCAGCGCGCTCAACATCCTGCCGGGAACCATTACCGCGATGAGCCCCGGCGAGGGACCGGCGGTCGAGGTCGGTATCGACTGCAATGGCGCAACCGTGCTTGCCCGCATCACCGAACAGTCGCGGCAGGCGCTGAAGCTTCATCTTGGCGGCAAGGTTTTCGCGGTGATCAAGACGGTGAGCTTCGATCGGGCGAACACCGGCGCCGGCCTGCCCGCCGAGACGGATGGATGATCCCGCTATGTCTTTTTGGAATAGCGGTTTCGCCAGGGAGCTTCTAGTATGACGTTGGGATGTGACCGCGGAGAGCAAAGATGCCGTCGCTGAGCTTGCGGATAAATCTCGATCCCGACGGGCGCGTCGGGCCGGGCAAGATCGAGCTCCTGGAACAGATCGCCGCCTCCGGCTCCATCTCGGCCGCCGCGCGCGGCATGGAGATGTCCTATAAGCACGCCTGGGACCTGGTCGAGGACATGAACCGGGTATTCGGCAAGCCGCTGGTGGCGGCACAGACCGGCGGCCGCAAGGGCGGCGGCGCACAGTTGACGGCGGTCGGGCTGGCGGTGGTCAGCCGCTTCCGCGCCATCGAGCGCGCGGCGGCGGCCGCGGCAGCGACGCATATGGAGGCGTTGCAGGCGGAGATTGAGGCTGGGTGAGGGAGTAGGGCAGTAGGGCAGTAGGGCAGTAGGGCAGTAGGGCAGTAGGGCAGTAGGGAGGCATTCGCGTGCTGTCTTCCAACACAAAACGTCATTCACCTACTCCCCTACTGCCTTACTCCCCTATTGCCTTCCTATTCGGGCTTGCGCAGCAAATAGCTGTCCATGATCCAGCCCTTCCGCCGACGCGCTCCCTCTCGAACTTTTTCGATCTTTGCGCCGATGTCACCGATCCTGCCGGAGAGAGTGATCTCGTCTTCCGTTCCGAGATAGGCGCCCCAATGGATGACGACATCCTTGTCGGCCAGCGTGTTGAAGGCGCATTTGCCGTCCAGCAGGACGACCGCGCTGCCGGCATTGTCCGGCATGCCTTCTTCGGTCAGGCGACGGCCGGTGGTAATGAGGACGGAATCGCCGATGCGGTTCAGCGCCATCTTGTGGCTGGCGGCAAGTGCCTGGACGGCGGTGATGCCGGGGATGACCTCAAGCTCGAACGCCACATCGCCTCGCAGGCGCACGCGCTCAAGGATGCGCAACGCGCTGTCATAGAGCGAAGGGTCGCCCCAGATCAGGAAGGCGCCGCAGCCGTCGCCTGCAATCTCGTCGCGGATCAGGCCTTCGTAAATGGCGGCGATGGCTTCATGCCAGTCATCGACGGTCGAGCGGTAGGAGGGCGCCGGCCCATCTTCTACCGGGAGGTCGCGCACCGGCACGTCGAATTCGACGCGCCGCGACTTCGGATTGGTGACGAAGCGGTCGCAGATCTGACGGCGCAGTTCGGCCAATTCATTTTTTTTCGCGCCCTTGTCGGGAATGAACAGCACATCCGCCTGGTTCAGGCCTGATATGGCCTGAACGGTCATGTGGTCGGGATTGCCGGCGCCGATGCCGATGACGAGAAGCTTGCGCATGGGCGAACTCCTGCCCGATCGGAACCCGTTAGTCCAGACCGCGCTGGCGCGTGTCCAGACCGCGCTGGCGCGTGTCCAGACCGCGCAGGCGCGTGTCCAGACCGCGCTGGCGCGTGTCCAGACCGCAGTCCAGCTCCCTTTGGTGCGTCCGCGGATACGCAAGGGCTTTGAACGTCACATTGAAACGGCTAGGGTCCTGCAGGCATTCCAGCCGAGGGGGCTTCCATGTTGCGATATGTTCTGACCGCCGTGCTGGCCTTGTCGTCCGCACCCGCTTTCGCCAATGATTCGGTTGCCGAACTTGGCACCGGCGGCCTGATCCTGTCGCGCAGCGATGCCGTGGCGATGCAAAGCGAGGACCTTTTCATCTCGCCGGAAAAGGTCACGGTCGACTATGTCTTCCACAACAACACCGATCAGGATGTCCAGGCCATCGTCGCCTTCCCGATGCCCGACATATCGGGCAATCCCGAAGAAATCCCGGCGATTCCTGAAAATCAGAGCGATAATTTCCTCGGTTTCGAGGTGACGATCGACGGTGTCGCCGCAAAGCCGCAGCTCGAGCAGAAGGTGTTGGCGCTCGGCATCGACATCAGCGCTGAGCTGAAGGCGCAAAACGTGCCGTTCTATCCTTTCGGCGATGCGGCGAAGGCGGCGCTGGCGAAGCTGCCGCAAGCGGTTGTCGATGACTGGGTCAACCGCGGCATCATCATCGAGGACACCGGCAGCGACGGCACCGAGACGAGCAAGGTCTACACCCCGTTCTGGCAATTGCGTTCGACCTACTGGTGGCGCTCGACCTTTCCGGCCAACAAGGACGTCCATGTTTCCCACCACTACAGGCCGAGCGTCGGCGGCACGTCTTCGGTCAGCTTCTTCTACGACGGCAAATTCCAGGGTCAGTATGCGGCCTACAAGACCCGGTATTGCATGGACGGCACATTCGAAAATGCGGTGCGCAAGGCGGCCAAGGACGACCCTGACGGCTACCCCAAATATTTCGAGAGCCGCATCGCCTATATCCTGACCACCGGCGGCAACTGGGCTACGGGCACGATCGGCAAGTTCAAGCTCACGATCGACAAGGGCAATCCGAAAGCCCTGGTCTCGTTCTGCGGCGACAATGTCAAAAAGACCGGACCGACGACATTCGAGATGACGGCGGATGATTTCTACCCCGAGCGCGACATCGACATCCTGATCCTCGAGCCGACGGACGAAAATTGATGCATGTCGCAATCTACGTTGCCATTGCCGAGAACGGCGTGATCGGGCGGGACGGCGGGCTCCCGTGGCGGCTCTCCACCGATCTCAAGCGCTTCAAGGCCGATACGATGGGCAAGCCTATCATCATGGGTCGCAAGACCTATGAGGGCATCGGTCGGCCGCTGCCGGGCAGGTTGAACATCGTCGTGACCCGCGACGAGACCTGGCGCGCCGAGGGCGTCGAGGTGGCACATTCGCTCGAAGCCGCGATCCAGTTGGCGACGGTGCGCGGGCGCGGCATGGCCGATGTCGACGAGGTGTGCGTCATCGGCGGCGGCGAAATCTATGCCCAGGCCATGCTGCTGGCCGACCGGCTGCACGTCACCCATGTGCTGGCAGCGGTCGACGGCGATGCGCATTTCCCGCCGATCGATCCCGATTCCTGGCGCATTGTCAGCTCGCAGGACGTCCCAGCCGGGGAAAAGGACAGCCACCCGACGCGCTATTCGGTTTACGAGCGGCGTCGCGAGAGACATTGAACGAAAAAAGAGCCATTGAAGGAAGACAAAGGGTCGCGACTGGACCAAATCGGACGAAGTCGGAAGCGCATCGCGTTGAAAGCGCCCCGTGGCGTGCCTATAGAAGAACAATACTGGATTTTGCGCCGTAATGCCGGCGCTTGAGGGAATTCCAAGCGAAAGGACATTCATGCCCTGGAACGACAAAAGCGGCGGTGGCGGCGGCCCATGGGGTGGCGGCGGCAACAATCAGGGACCCTGGGGGCAGGGTCCAAAAGGACCGAGCGGGCCGCAGGGCTCGCCTCCCGATCTCGAAGACATCATCCGCCGCGGCCAGGACCGGCTGCGGCGCGCTCTTCCGGGCGGCGGCGGCGCGAGCCCGGCTATCTTCGCGCTGATCGCGGCTGCACTTGTGGTGCTGTGGGCGTTCAAGGCGGTTTACACCGTGCAGCCCGATGAGGTCGCGGTCGAACTGCGCTTCGGCAAGCCGAAGACCGAACTGTCGCAGCCTGGCCTGCATTTCCATTGGTGGCCGCTCGAAACCGTCGAGACGGCCAAGATTTCCGAGCAGCTCGTCGATATCGGCGGCGGCGGCGCGACAAGTGGCAATACGTCCGGGCTGATGCTTACCGGCGACCAGAACATCGTCAACGTCCAGTTCTCCGTGGCCTATCAGGTCTCCGACCCGCGCGCGTATCTGTTCGATGTGTCCGATCCCGACGGCATGCTGCGGCAGGTTGCCGAAAGCGCCATGCGTGAAGCCGTCGGCCGCCGGCCGGCGCAGGACATCTTCCGCGACGACCGCCAGGGCATTGCCGCCTCGGTGCGTGAGATCATCCAGACGACGCTGGACGGCTACAAGGCCGGTCTCAACGTCAACGCCGTCTCGATCGAGGATGCGGCACCGCCACGCGAAGTGGCCGATGCGTTCGACGAGGTGCAGCGCGCCGAGCAGGACGAGGACAAGTTCGTCGAGCAGGCCAACCAGTACTCCAATCAGAAGCTCGGGCAGGCGCGCGGCGAGGCCGCACAGATCCGCGAAGACGCGGCCGCCTACAAGAACCGGGTCGTGCAGGAAGCCGAGGGTGAGGCGCAGCGCTTCATCTCGGTCTATGACGAATATGCCAAGGCGCCCGATGTAACGCGCAAGCGCCTCTACCTGGAAACCATGGAGAAGGTTCTGAAGGATTCGAGCAAGGTCATCGTCGAGCAGGGCAACGGGCAAGGGGTCGTTCCCTATCTGCCGCTGCCGGCATTGCAGCCGAAAGCGCCGGCACCGGCCGCCCCCGTTACGGGAGGTAACCAGTGATGGCCAACCGTCTTCCCATCATCGTCGTCGCAGCAGCGGTTATCCTGTTCCTGCTCTATTCGTCGGTCTTCGTGGTCAATGCGCGCCAGCAGGCGCTGGTGCTCAGGTTCGGTGAGATTGTCGACGTCAAGAGCGAACCCGGAATCTACTTCAAGGCGCCGTTCTCGTTCTTCGACGCCGACACCGTGCAGCTGATCGAGAACCGGGTGCTGCGCTTCGATCTCGACAACATTCGCGTCCAGGTCTCGGGCGGCAAGTTCTATGAGGTCGATGCCTTCATCGCCTATCGCATCTCGGATCCGCGGGTCTTCCGCGCCGCGGTGTCCGGTCAGATCGAACTGGCCGAGGCCCGGCTCAGGACGCGTCTCGACGCTGCCTTGCGCCGTGTCTATGGTCTGCGTGATTTCGAGGCAGCACTCTCCGAAGAGCGCGGCGTGATGATGCGCGAAGTCCGCGACCAGCTCAGGCCCGATGCCACATCGCTCGGCCTGCAGATCGAGGATGTCCGCATTCGCCGCACCGATCTCACAGCCGAAGTCTCGCAGCAGACCTTCGACCGCATGAAGGCGGAACGCCTGGCGGAAGCTGCCCGGCTGAGGGCGCGCGGCAATGAGGCGGCACAGCGCATCACCGCCCGCGCCGATCGCGAAGTGGTCGAGATCGTCGCCGAAGCCCAAAAAGAGTCGGAAATCCTGCGCGGCGAGGGCGAGGCCCAGCGCAGCGCCACCTTCGCGGGAGCCTATCAGCGCGATCCGGCTTTCTTCGACTTCTACCGGTCGATGAATGCCTATGGCACGGCGCTGGACAACACCGGAACGACGATGGTGCTGTCGCCGAACTCGGAGTTCTTCCGCTTCTTCCGCAATCCCGACGGCAGCGAGGGACCGGCAAAGCCGGCTTCGCCTGCGCCAAACGCTCCGGCGACGGCACCCGCCGCGCCGGCGGCACAGCCCAGCACCGGCCAGTAGCGGCCGGTGCAGGATTTTCTTGCCGCCATGGGCCTCGTCCTCGTCATAGAGGGTCTGGTCTATGGCGGCTTTCCCGGCCTGGCCAGGAAGCTTGCCACCGAAGTGCTGTCGCTGCCCGAGAACGCGCTGCGGATTGCCGGGCTGGCGGCGATCGCGATCGGCGTCGGCATCGTCTGGCTGGTACGAGGCGCATGAGGGCGGCGATGATTTATCCTCTGCCGATAGTCATAGCCGCAAACGTGCCGTATTTTTTGCCAACATGGCGTGACGCGGCGTTTTCGTCGAAGCGCTTTTCTTTTCAAGAATACCGGGAGGCTTCTCGATGACATCCAATACAATTTTGCGCGCGGCGCGGCGGACATTCATCGCCGGCGCGGCGGCACTTCTTGTCAGCGCCGTCGCTGTCCCGTCCTTCACGGCGCCGACATTTGCCGCCGATGGGCCCGCTTCGGTCGCCGATCTGGCGCAAGGCCTGCTCGGCGCGGTGGTCAACATATCGACCTCGCAGACGGTCAAGGGTACCGAAGGCCCGGGCGCGGTGCCGATGCCGCAATTGCCCGAGGGTTCGCCCTTCCAGGATTTCTTCGACGATTTCTTCAAGAACCGTGGCGGTGACAAGGACAACGGCTCGCAGAAGGTGCAGTCGCTGGGCTCCGGCTTCGTCATCGATGCCGAGCAAGGCATCGTCGTCACCAACAACCATGTCATTGCCGATGCCGACGACATCGAGGTCAATTTCTCCGATGGCGTCACCTTGAAGGCGACGCTGGTCGGCACCGACACCAAGACCGATGTCGCCGTGCTCAAGGTCGATCCGAAAGGCCACAAGCTGACGGCGGTAAAGTTCGGCGATTCCACCAAGATGCGCGTCGGCGACTGGGTGATGGCGATCGGCAATCCGTTCGGCCTCGGCGGCACGGTGACGGTCGGCATCGTCTCGGCCCGCAACCGCGACATCAATTCCGGCCCCTATGACGACTTCATCCAGACCGATGCCGCGATCAACCGCGGCAATTCCGGCGGACCGCTGTTCAACAGCGCGGGCGAAGTCATCGGCATCAACACGGCGATCATCTCGCCATCCGGCGGCTCGATCGGCATCGGCTTCTCCATCCCGTCGCAGCTCGCGTCCGGTGTCGTCGACCAGTTGCGCCAGTTCGGCGAGACGCGGCGCGGCTGGCTCGGCGTGCGCATCCAGCCGGTGACCGACGATATCGCCGAAAGCCTCGGCATGGCGACCGCAAAGGGTGCGCTGGTTGCCGGCGTGATCAAGGGCGGCCCGGTCGACAATGGCACGATCCAGGCCGGCGACGTCATCATCAAGTTCGACGGCAAGGATATCCATGAGATGCGCGACCTGCCACGTGTCGTCGCCGAAAGCCCTGTCGGCAAGGCGGTCGACGTGCTGATCGTGCGCAAGGGCGTTGAACAGACGGTGAAAGTGACCCTCGGCCGGCTCGAGGATGGCGAGAAGGCCGCCAACGCCGAGGAGGGCAACACCGATCAGGACAAGGGCGACAAGGCTCCGGCCGTTTCCACTGCCTCGGTGCTCGGCATGACGGTCGGCGAACTGAACGACGAGACACGCAAGAAGTTCAGCATTGCGGCCGATGTTTCGGGCGTCGTCATCACCGACGTCACCAAGGACTCGGCCGCCGCCGAACGCGGCATCCAGCCCGGCGAGGTGATCACCGAGATCGCACAGGAATCGGTTGCTACCCCCAAGGACGTCATGGACCGCATCGGCGCCTTGAAGGAACAGGGGCGCAAGAATGCGTTGCTGATGCTGGCCTCGAAGACCGGCGAGCTCAGGTTCGTGACGATCCGGATGGACTGAGGTCCGGAAGATCGACAACACGACAACACTGAAAAAAGGGCGGCTAGCGAGCTGCCCTTTTTCTTGCCTGCCAGTCCTGGCGCGACAGTCTGTAGAGGACATGCCGTTTGAGATGCGGATGGCTGTCGGGAATGCTGGGGTGGTCGAAATCGCCGGACGGATCCGCGCTCATGCCGAGGCGTTGCATGACGGCGGTGGAGCGGCGGTTGGCCGCGACGGCGAATGACACGATTTCATCGAGGCCAAGCGTCTCGAAGCCGTAGGCCAGCCACGCTTCGGCTGCCTCGGTGACATAGCCTTTGCCCCAGAACTCAGGTGCCAGCCGCCAGCCGATCTCGATGGTGCCGGCTGGCAGGGATGGCACATGATCGGTGTCGAGGAGACCGATGAAGCCGATGCATTCACCGGTGGCGGTGATCTCGGCGGCAGCAAAACCGTATCCGTCCTTCGTGGTCCATGCCCGGAGCTCGTCCATCTTGGCATCCGCCTGGGCACGGTCACGGCGGAATGGAAAGAACTCCATCACCCGGTCGTCGGAGTTGATGCGGTGGAACAGGTCGCGGTCGCGATCCTCCCAGTTGCGCAGGATCAGGCGCTCGGTACGCATTGGTTTCATTGCACAAAGTCCTCCTGCCTGTAGCCCTGCATATAGAGCAGCGCGGTCAGGTCGCCATGATCGATGCGGACCTTGGCCTGTGCCGCCACCGTCGGCTTGGCGTGAAGCGCGACACCGGTACCGGCAAGGCGGATCATGTCGAGATCATTGGCGCCGTCACCGACGGCAATGGCGTCGGCGGGCGTCAGGCCGAGGCGCGCTGAAATTTCGATCAACGCGTCGGCCTTGGCGGCGCGGCCGAGGATAGGTTCGCCGACCAGGCCGGTGAAGCGCCCGTCCTGCTCGAGCAGGCGATTGGCGCGGTTCTCCTGGAAGCCGAGCATTGCGGCGATTCGCGTCGTGAAGACCTCGAACCCGCCAGACACGAGTGCCGTCCAGGCACCGTTGGCGCGCATGGTCCGGACCAGAACACGGCCGCCCGAGGCCAGCGTCAGGCGATTGGCGACGATGCGATCGACCACGGTGGCGTCGAGGCCCTTCAGCAACGCCACCCGCTCGCGCAAAGCCGGTTCGAAGGCGATCTCGCCATTCATGGATCGCGCGGTAATCGTGGCAACATGATCCTTGACGCCGATCTCGTCGGCCAGCTCGTCGATGCATTCCTGGTCGATCATGGTCGAATCCATGTCGGCGATCAGGATTTTCTTGCGGCGGGTTTCTGCCTCTTGGACGATCACGTCGACCGCCTCGCTGGCGAGTGCCGTGCGCAAGACGGCACTCGTAGCGGCGGCGTCGGCTGCCTCAGGCAAGACGAGATCGCAGGCGATACCTTCGGCCAGCCAGACAACAGCGCTTGCGCCGACCGACCGTGAGGCCATATTCGCAAGCGACAGCGACAAAGCGCGCTCAGTGGGACGGGAAACAAGCGTGGCGATGAGCGGCATGGAACATTCCGGCGGGCAGGCGGGCAAGGGCCGCGTGAAGAACGCGATCCTGATAGCCGGGCCGACCGCCAGCGGCAAGTCGGCGCTTGCGCTCGATCTGGCCGAGCGCAGGGGTGGCGTGATCGTCAATACGGATTCCATGCAGGGCTATTCGGTGCTCGACGTGCTGACCGCCCGGCCGGAGGCGGCCGACCTCGCCCGCGCACCGCATTTCCTCTACGGCCATGTCCATCCGGCGACACCCTATTCCACCGGCGCCTGGCTGCGCGACGTGATGAAACTGATCGACGACGGCACATTCTCCGAACGGACAGCGATTTTTGTCGGCGGCACCGGGCTCTATTTTCGCGCATTGGCCGAGGGCATTTCGGAAATGCCCGACATTCCGCAACGGGTCCGCGACCGTTGGCGCTACGAATTGAAGGAGCAGGGCGCCGTCAAGCTGCACAGCCTGCTGCTGCGCGAGGATTCGGCGGCCGCCATGATGCTCAAGCCAACCGACAGCCAGCGCATCGTGCGGGCATTGGAGGTTCTCGATGCGTCTGGCCGTTCGATCCTGGAATGGCAGGCAGAGCGCGGCCAGCCGCTCATCGACAGGCAAAGCGCGCGTTTCCTGGTGATCGAGCCGGATCGGGCGGCGTTGGTCGGACGCATCGACAAACGCTTCGACCAAATGCTGGTCAAGGGCGCGCTGGACGAGGTCAAGCGGCTTGCGGCACTTGGCCTCGATCCCGAATTGCCGGCGATGAAGGCGATCGGCGTTCGCGAACTGCAGGCGGCGATGGCCGGAGGGATTGGCTTTCCCGAGGCAATCGAACGCGCCAAGATCGCGACCAGGCAATATTCCAAGCGGCAAACCACCTGGTTCAGGCATCAATTGGGGCCGGAATGGCTGAGGTTGCACCCCGGTGATGATCTGGAAACCACGATCTCAGCGCTTGCTTCCGATGCAACCTGAAAAGTTTACCTGCAAGGAAAGGTTCCCGTTGTGGTTGTCCAAATTAACCCTCCGTAAGCCCGCCCATGCCATAAGGTCGATAGGCACTTTTCCAACGGGGAGCAGATGCGTTTCCACAAGGCGGAATCAGCATTTTTCGTCTTTATATTCGTGATCCTGGCCGCCGGCCTGGTGACGCTGCATGCTTATGGACTTCTGCAGTCCTTCGCCGACGAGTTGCATACGGCTTCGGGTCTGGACAAGGTCATCTATCTCAACAAGCTCTTGTTCGCGACCGGCGTGCTCCTGGCCACCGCGCTGTTCTTCGGCATTTTCTTCATCTATCCGCTGATTCGAAAACAGGCGACGGAGGAGGGCAAGCTGCGCGCCATGACGGTCTCGCTCAGCGCGCGGTCGGAAACACTCGAGCATGCGGCGCTGACCGACGGCCTTACCGGCATGCAGAACCGGCGCTATTTCGATGATGCGCTGAAGGAGTATCTCGAGGAGTTCCGGCGCATCGAAAAGCCCGTCGGGCTGATGATCCTCGATCTCGACCATTTCAAGCAGGTCAACGACACCCACGGCCATGACGTCGGCGACGAAGTGCTCAAGGCCGTCGCAAGCTGTCTCAAGGATATGACGCGCTACCACGATGTGGTGGCGCGATTGGGCGGCGAGGAGTTCGCCGTGGTCACGCCCAACATGGACGCCGAGCTTCTGGGCAAGTTTGCCGAGCGCATCCGCAAGGCGATCGCCAACATGTCGGTGCTGTCGGGCAATGTCCGCCTCAAGATCACCACCAGCGTCGGGCTAGCCGTCTGGGACCGCAAGGAAACAGCGGAAGAGTTCTATCGCCGCGCCGACCGCCAGCTTTACGAGGCGAAGAGGCAAGGCCGTAACCGCGTCTGCGCCTAAAATCCCGTCCCTGAATTCGTGAGGCTGGCCGTCTGGCGCCGTTTTCTGTGCTTCCGATGCTCACGGACTCAAATGTCCGCTCCGCTTCGGTTCTCGAAAACAGCACCACCCGACTCGGCCTGACGAATTCCCTGACGGGATTTACCCAAGCGGTCCAGGCAGGGCGCGAGCTTAGCGCGGCTTCTCAATCGGCCGGCAGAACAGCCGGGTCGCAAGCTCAATCGTTTTGCGGGCGCAGGCCGAAGGTTGCGGGCTTGAGGCCGTAGCGCATGTCGAAATCGTCGTCCGATGGCGGGCGTGCGGCGGGTGGCTTGCGGTAGTCGGGGTCGCCGGCCTGGCGGCCTGAATCCACGACCTCGGCGAAGGCCATCGCCTGCTGCGTTGATTTCGGTACGTTGCGCAATCGTTCCACGATCGCCACCAGATCGACATCGTCGCCCGGCTTCGACGTGGCCTCTTCGCGTTTGGCGGTGCCGGGGAGCAGGTGGCTCGGCAGTTTTTCGAACTTCAGCCGCATGGTCGTCGCCACGCCTTCGCCGAAGGCGATGGCTTCGCGCTGGCCCATCGAGGACAGGAAGGCAAGCGTCGAGGCGGAAGAGTCGGCAATCGCCGAGCGGATGATCGCCTGGTCCTGCTCATTGGCAAGCCGCATGGCGAAGAAGGTCGAGCATTGCGACAGGATGGTCGGGTCGAGCTCGCCGGGGCGCTGGGTGACGACGCCGAGATAGCAGCCATATTTGCGGCCTTCCTTGGCAATGCGCGACAGCGCATGCCTAGTCGGCGCGAATCCGAGACGCGGGTCGGCCGGCATATAGCGGTGCGCCTCTTCGCACAAAAACAGAAGCTGCAGCTTGCCTTCGCTCCACAGAGCGAGATCGAAGGCCAGGCGCGCCAGCACCGAACAGACGGAATTGACCACTTCGGACGGCATGCCGGCCATCTCGAAGCAGGTCACGGGACGGCCATGATGCGGCACGCGGAAGATGTTGCCGATCGTCTCGTGGATGGTGTCCTCGATCAGGCGCGAGTTGAACATGAAGCGATAACGTGGATCGGCCGCCGCCGATTCGATGCGCGTCTTCAGCGATTTGAGCGTCGGGCGATCGGTCTTGCTTTCGAGCATGCCCATGCGCTCATCGATCTGCTTCAGCAGGTCGGCGATGCGGTAAGGCACTGGCGTATCGGCGGTCAGCGCATCGCTGCCGCGCCTGATATAGGAGCCCGAATTCGGGTTGCGGTAGAGATTCTTGGCGGCCGGGATCAGGTCGCGCAAGGCATCGATTTCTTCCGGCTCGGTCTCGCGGCCCCGGAACAGCACCTCGGCGAATTCCTCCAGCGTGAACATCCAGAACGGAAGATCCAAGGTTTTGGAATCGACCCTGACGCAGTATTCGGGCAGCGATGCCGCGAACTCGTTGTGCGGGTCGAGGATCAGGATGCGCAGATCCGGCCGTGCCGCGATCGACTTGCGCAGCAGCAGCGAAACGGCGGTGGATTTGCCGACGCCGGTCGTGCCGACAATGGCGAAGTGACGCGCCAGCGTATCGTCGATAGCGATGTTGGCGGCGATCGTCTCGTCCTGCGCGAGCGTGCCGATCGTGATCGAATGACGCCCGGCAAGGTCATAGACCGCCTGCAGGTCGCGGGTGCGGATGCGATGCGCAACGGCGCCGATATGCGGATAGGTGGTGATGCCGCGGTCGAAGACCGGTCTGGCGCCGGGCTCCGCACCGTCACGGACTTCGCCGATCAGCTCGATGCTGACCTCGATGGCGTTCTGGCCCTCATTGCTCCAGGCGCGGTCCGACTTGCCGATCGCGTAGACAAGGCCGACGGTTCGCGTCGATCCGAGATTGATGGAAATCATCTTCCCGACTGTCCACAGGCCGGTCACCGCGCCGTCGGCATCGTCCGCATAGGCGCTGATGGTGGCGCGAGCGCCGTCGCATTGCACGACATTGCCGAGGATGCGCTTGTCGTTCTGCTCGGTCTGGCGGCGCTCCTGCGAGGTCGGTTCCCCCACGGAGGCTTCGCGTTCGACATACATGGACAGGCCAATCCCCATTTCCCTGGAGAGTCGATCCTACCCGAATGGGGTTAAGGCCCGATGAGGTCGGATGGTGTAGAGAGCATTAAGGGGCCTGTGAAAATTGTCGCAAGGCGGCTCTTCTCCGGCGTCAATATTTCGCTATAATAGACATATGGATGATATAGCGAACGAAATTTCCTCGACGATAGGCCGCAGGATACACGCCGAAAGGGTCATGCGTGACTGGTCCCTGGCAGATCTCGCGGAGCATTCCGGCGTCTCGAAGGCGATGCTCAGCACGATCGAGCGGGGCAAGACCAGCCCGACGGCGGCGCTTCTGGTGCGCATCGCGTCGGCCTTCGGCATGACGCTGTCGACCTTGATCGCGCGCGCCGAGCTGCAGGGCGGCGGGCTGCTGCGCGAGGCCGACCAGCCGGTATGGCGCGATCCCGATACCGGCTATGTCAGGCGGCATCTTTCGCCGGCTGGCGATATGCCGCTGGAACTGATCAAGGTGCATCTGCCGGCGGGCGCCAGGGTCAGTTTTCCGGCTGCTTCATACGCCTTCATCAAGCAACAGATATGGCTGATTTCCGGGCGGCTCGAATTCATCGAAGGCGATATGGCGCACAAGCTCGAGCCCGGCGACTGCCTGGCGCTTGGGGCGCCGTCGGACTGCACCTTCCATGCCCTGGAGCCCGGCGCCGACTATCTGGTCGCCCTGGTCAGAGGCTGACACAATGGCAAAGAGACCAAAGCGCTCCCACAATGGGGGGCCGCCTCTCGATGAGTACAAGGGCCCGCCATGGGGCACGGGCGATCCTTATATCTTCCTGGCCTGGCAGGCAGCGCACGCCAAGGCGTGGAAGGCGCCGAGCCACGAGGTCATGCTGTTGCGCATGGACAGAGCCGAGCGGCTTGGCCTGACCTACGAGGAGTACACGCTCGAGATTCTCGAGCGCGGGCGGCACCTCGGGCACGAAGATGCCGACCGCATCAGCGCCATCAAGGCGGCGCGAAAGCGTCGCCGCGCGCGCCATCTGGAGTGACGGCAATGCGCCCGCTTCTATCGCAATCACAGGATATCCCGCACATGAACTCGATCGAGATCGCAACCCTGACCCCGGCTGCCGAGACGCAGGACGGGCTGGCCGAATTGCTGGTCGCAACGGTGGCGGCAGGCGGTTCGGTCAGCTTCATGCATCCGTTGGCGCCGCAGGCGGCGAGGGGTTTCTGGGAGAAATCGCTGGCCGCGGCGGCAAGGGGCGAAAGAGCGATGCTTGGCGCCTGGGACGGCAAAAACCTGGTCGGCACCGTGACCTTGCTGCTCGACTGTCCGCCCAACCAGCCGCACCGGGCCGAGATCGCCAAGCTGATGACACGCACAGACTACCGGGGCAGGGGCGTGGGAACGCGCCTGATGCGGGCCGCCGAGAGCCTTGCGGTGGAGAAGGGCCGCACGCTGCTGGTTCTGGACACGGCAACCGAGGAGGGCGCCTCAGGCCTCTATGAGCGGTTGGGCTTCACGCTGGCCGGTGAGATACCGGACTATGCCCTGAAGCCGCATGGCGGGCTGACCGGCACGCTGATCTACTGGAAGCGAATCGGGCAAATCTCGTAACCAATCATGCCGGCGCGGAGAGGCGCGACAGCAACCACTGGCGGAAATCCTGCTCGGCGCCGGTTAGGCGCGCTGTCGACGCCTTGGTCAGAAAATGGCCCGATGTGCTGGAGAGTTCGAAGTCGGAAAGCCTGACCAGCGTCTTGCTGTCGAGCGCCGCATCGACCAGCGGCCGCGAGCCCAAAAGCACGCCGGCGCCGGCCTTGGCCGCTTCCATGGCGGCAACGAAGCTGTCGAAGCGGTGCGATCGCCTGGGATGGCCGGCCAGCCTGGCGGCAGCGAACCATTCCGCCCACATCTCGCGCGCGCCGGCAACCAGAAGCAGCGGCAAGGAGGTCCAGTCTGCGTCGCCGACCAGACCCGGAGCCGCCACCGGCAGAAGCCGCTCGGCGGTCAGCCTGTCGGCTTCGCGGCCGGGGAAGGATCCGTTGCCGAAACGGATATCGAGCACCGAGCCCGGCAGGTCGTAATCGGTAGGGCGATGGATCGTCACCAGGTCGAGCTGGATGCGCGGCAGTGCCTTCGCGAGATCGGGCAGCGCCGGAACCAGCATCAGCAAGGCAAAGGAAATCGGCGCCCGGATGGTCACGGTCTGGACGGCGCGCGGCTCGAACAGTTCCGCGGTGCTGTTGCCGATGGTGGCGAAGGCCGACTGGATGTGGGGGAGGTAGGCTGCCCCCTCCGGCGACAGGGCGACGCCGCGCGCCAGCCGCGAAAACAAACGTGTCTTCAGCCGCTCCTCGAGAAACCGGATGTGCTGGCTGACGGCCGCCTGGGTGAGGCCAAGCTCGGCTGCCGCAGCGGTGAAATTCGACAGCCGCGCCGCAGCCTCGAAACTGCGCAGCCAGTCGAGCGGCGGCAGGGGTGTGGTTCGAGACATTAGTATATCGTGGTCATTGGCCAAAAAAGGATAATTTGAATTATGCCTCTCGCGCGATCAACATGCAATCGAAACCCTGCGGGTCAGCTGCGGGGGACGCAATGGACAGGAACGGATCTCCATGCTCACCCAGGCGCTGATCGGCGACGAAGGCAGAACAATCGAACTTGGCTGGAAGGACGGGTCGCGCACCCGCTTTCACGCCATGTGGCTGCGCGACAATGCGCTGGACGACAAGACGCGCAGCGCCGGCAATGGCCAACGGCTGATCACCATCCTCGACATTCCCGCCGACACCAGGATCGGCGCGGCATCGGTCAAGGGCGGTGCCCTGGAAGTCAGCTTCGTGCCGGAGCAGAAAACAGTGAGTTTCCCGGCGGCATGGCTGAGCGCCAATGCCTATGATCGTGACGCGGCCCGCCAGCCCGGCTGGACAGACGAGGCCACCGTGCGATGGACCAAGGCCTCGATGCAGAATTCGGTGCCGCGCGCCGGCTATGCTGCGGCCAGCCGCGATCGCGCTGTGCTGGGGCAATGGCTGTCGGCGGTGAAAACCTATGGCTTTGCGGTGATGGACGATCTGCCGGCCGAATCCGGAGCGCTGTGCAAGGTGTCCGATCTGTTCGGCTATATCAGGGAGACCAATTACGGCCGCTGGTTCGAAGTGCGCGCCGAGGTCAATCCGAGCAATCTCGCCTACACCAATCTCGGGCTCCAGGCGCATACCGACAATCCCTATCGCGACCCCGTGCCGACGCTGCAGATCCTGTCCTGCATCGAGAATACGGTTGAGGGCGGCGAATCCAGCGTCATCGACGGGTTTGCCGTCGCGGCTGCGCTGCAGGCCGAGAACCCGGAAGGCTTCCGGCTGCTGAGCTCATACCCGGCGCGCTTCGAATATGCCGGCTCTTCCGGTGTGCGGCTGCAGGCGAAGCGGCCGATGATCGAGCTCGGGCCCGATGGCGAGCTGATCTGCATCCGCTTCAACAACCGCTCGCTGGCGCCGACGGTCGACGTGCCCTTCGCCGACATGGAGGCGTACTACGCCGCCTACCGCCGGTTCGCCGAACTGATCGAGGATCCATCCTTCGAAGTGACGTTCAAGCTCGAAGCGGGGCAGGCTTTCATCGTCGACAACACGCGCGTCATGCACGCCCGCAAGGCGTTTTCCGGAACCGGCAAGCGCTGGCTGCAGGGCTGTTACGCCGACAAGGATGGCCTGCTGTCGACGCTCGCGTCGATAGAACACGGGTTCAAGGAGGCGGCGGAATGAGCAGCCAGGATTTGAACGCGGACAATATTGTCGAATTCATTGCCGACATCTTCGAGCGCCGGGGTGCGGAATCCTACCTCGGCGAACCCGTCACCATGTCGGAGCACATGCTGCAGGGCGCCTGGTTCGCCGAAAAGGACGGCGCGCCGGACGAGCTGGTGGCGGCGGCGCTGCTGCACGACATTGGCCATTACACCAGCGAGTTCGGCACCTATTCGCCCGAGGATGTCGAGGACAAGCATCATGACGAAGCCGGCGGCGAAGTGCTGGCGCCGTTCTTTCCACCTGTCATCGTCGAATGCGTCAGGCTGCATGTCGCCGCCAAGCGCTATCTCTGCGCCACCGATCCGACTTATTTCGGCAGGCTTTCGCCGGCCTCGGTGCATACGCTGTCGCTGCAGGGCGGGCCGATGAATGCCGAGGAGGTGGCCGAGTTCCGCAAGAACCCGTTCCATGAGGAAGCGGTCCGGGTCCGCATCTGGGACGAGAGCGGCAAGATTGCCAACATGAAGACGCGGACGTTTCGCGATTACGTGCCGCTGTTGCAGCGGGTGGTGACGCAATTCGCGGCGGGTAAGCCGGCGTAATTCCCTCAAAGGAAGGAGGCAGGGTGCAAGCCCTGCCTCCTTTCTTCCGGCTTCGCCGGAATCGCGCTCGCCTACCCCTTGTGATGCACCTGCTGCAGCCCGTAGACCGGCGTCGCCAAGCCGGCCTGCCTGGCCTTCAGCTGCAGCGCCAGGAATTGTGAATAGTGGCGTGACTGGTGCAGGTTGCCGCCGTGAAACCACAGCGCTTCCTGCTGTGTAGGCTTCCACATGTTGCGCAACTCGCCTTCCCAGGGGCCGGGATCCTTGGTGGTGTTCGAGCCGAGGCCCCAGCATTTGCCGACCTTGTCGGCGGTTTCGCGCGATATCAGATCGGCGGCCCAGCCGTTCATCGAGCCGTAGCCGGTGGCGTAGACGATGAGGTCCGCAGGCAGTTCCGACCCGTCGCTGAGCAGAACCGAGTGCTGCTTGATCTCTTCGACGTCGACGCCGCTCTTCAGCTTGATCGAACCATCGATGACCAACTGCGATGCGCCAACATCGATGTAATAGCCAGAGCCGCGCCTGAGGTACTTCATGAACAGGCCGGACTCGTCGTCGCCCCAGTCGAGCATGAAACCGGCCTTTTCCAGTCCCTTGTAGAATGCCGCATCGCGTTTCTTCATCTCGGCATAGGCCGGGATCTGGAACTCGTGCAGGATCTTGTAGGGCAGCGAAGCGAAGATGAGATCGGCCTTGGCGGTGGTGATGCCATTCTGCAGCGCCTGCTCCGAATAGAGCGAACCCAGTCCGATTTCCATCAACGTGTCGGACCTGGAGATATGGGTACTCGAGCGCTGCACCATGGTCACGTCGGCGCCGGCTTCCCAAAGTGCGGCAGCGATGTCATGGGCGGAATTGTTGGATCCGATGACAACGGCCTTTTTGCCGGCATAGGCGTCGGGACCCGGATGCTTCGACGAGTGGTGCTGATCGCCCTCGAAGGTCTCCATGCCCTTGAATTTCGGCAGATTGGCTTTGCCGGACTGTCCGGTCGCCAGCACCAGCTGCTTCGGCTTCAGCGTGATGTCCTTGCCGTCACGGTGGACGACAACGGTCCATTCCTTCGTCTTGTCGTCATAAGAGGCGCTTTTGGCCTCGGTCGAGGACCAGTAATTCAGCTCCATTACCTTGGTGTACATTTCCAGCCAGTCGCCGATCTTGTCCTTGGGCGAGAAGACCGGCCAGTTCTTGGGGAAATCGATATAGGGCAGATGGTCGTACCAGACCGGGTCATGCAGGCAGAGCGACTTGTAGCGCTTGCGCCAGCTGTCGCCGGCACGCTCGTTCTTCTCGATGATGATGGTCGGCACGCCAAGCTGCCGCAGCCGCGCGCCGAGCGCGATACCGCCCTGGCCGCCACCGATGATCACCGTATAGGGCTGCGTCTTGAAGCCGAGCTCGGCGGCTTCCCTCTCGCGCTCTTCCTTCCATGTCGGACGGTTCTTGCCCGAGCCGTGCCTGGCGCCCATCGGCCGCGCGAAGCCTGCCGGCTCCTCGTGGCCTTTCAGTTCGGCCATGGTGGTCAGCAGCGTCCAGATCTTGCCGTTCTTCAGCCTGATATGGCCGAAGCCGCGTGCCGCCTCCGTCTCGAAGCTGATCCAGCCCTCGATCAGTTCGCCGCTCTCGGTCGCGTCCTCGCCCTTGGCGATGGCGAAGTGCGATGGCCTGGTGTTCGACAACTGGCTTTTCAGCATGTCGCGGACCTGGTCGCGGCCTTCCATGGTCTTGATGTTCCAGGTGAAGGTAACGAGGTCGCGCCAGTAGCAATCTTCTTGAAAGCAATCGACCGCCTTCTCGATGTCATTGGCAGCAAGCGCGGCGCCGAATTGGTCGAGTACGTCAGACAGTTTCTTGCTAGAGGGCTTGTCGAGCATCAGGTTTCCTCCCGTGAAATCCAGATCGTCATGGTGATGGCTCCGACGGGCTTGCCGCCGGACGATCAAGTATCGTCAGAGATGGCGGCCCTCGTCACGCCCCACCATAGTTTCCAGCGGTTTCAATGGTTTATTCGCAAAATGGGATCACCCGGCGGTTTCGCAATTGCCCGGGCGCCGGAAACGACCGTCCCATTTGTGAATGCCGCGCCGGTCGCGCAAAGTTGATGGTCAAATGCCGCAATGCGGTCACCGGGGCCGATGACAACCGATCGGTGAGAAGCCGGGAAGCGGTGGCGGGCAGCAGGGCGGTTCCTGGGATTTTCTGGATGCGGAACTCTGGAGCCCGTTATGATTATCATATCCTTTTTCCAAGCGTCTTCACGCCACTCTCTCGGCCGGCGTGGACGTGCTGCAGCAATGGCCGCGGTCATGGCCTTGAGTGCGACGGTGACCGGCCCGCTGGTGCTGCCCGGAACACAGGCGCATGCGGCGGAAATTTCCGTCACCGTCCGCGAAAGGCTTTCGAACTATGGCGGATGGCGAACCTCCAGCCGCTTCGGCGATGTCTGGGTTCCCTCGGTGCATACCCAATGGCGGCCCTACACCGAAGGCAGGTGGGTCTGGACTGACAATGGCTGGTACTGGCAGTCCACCGAGCCATTCGGCGATGTCGTCTATCACTATGGCCGCTGGGCGTATGATCCCGATTTCGGCTGGGTGTGGATCGCCGGCGATCAATGGGCGCCAGCCTGGGTGGTCTGGCGTCAGGGCGGCAATGATGTCGGCTGGGCTCCGGCGCCGCCCGACGTCGGTGCCGCCTTCGACGACGCCTGGTGGTGTTTCGTGCCGGTGGCGGCGATCGGCGCGGTGGATCTGGTCAGGGTGGTGCGGCCGGTTCAGGAGAACGTCGTCATCGTGCGCAACACGACATTCATCAACCAGACGGTCGCGGTCAACAATGCGCCACGCGTGCGGCTTGGCAACCAGGTGGTTGCGATCAATGCCGGACCCCGGCTGCAGCAACTCCCGAAGCCCGTCATGGAATCGATCAAGGCGGCAAAACTGGTTCCTCCGCCCAAAGGCGTGTTTGCCAGTGCACGTCTCGATGCTTCCAGGGGCGCCGAAATCAAGAGGCTTGCCGGCAATGCAATGGGGAACGGGCAAATCGTGGCGGGCCCCAAGACTGCGATCGGCGGCAAGGCCATTTCCCCGGGCGCGGTGGCTGCCAGCAATCCAGCCGTCGTGAAGCCTGGCAACACTGTGCGCAAGCGGATGGCCGCCGGCAACGGCGCGAAGGCCGATGCGCTCAAGCTGCATGCCGACAGGACCGCGGGCGATGGACGTATCGTTGTCAAATCGTCGGCCAAACCGGGGTCGGCCAAGCCGGTCTCGGGGCAGCGTCCTGTACGCGGTGCCGGGCAACAAAAGCCGCATCAGCAGGCGATGGCAATGCACATGCCCCAGCACCATGGCCCGGCAAGGGTGGGACCTCACCATTCGCCAGCGAAGATGCAGGCGAGGAAGGTGTCCAGATGCGATCCGCGCGTTTCCCGCTGCAAGGAGCCGGGCTGATCGCCTCAATCGCGCCGGCACGCTGTGCGCGCCGGCGCGATTTTTCCCGTTGACAGGTCGCCTTGCCCGCCCTTAGTGTCCGCCACCATGAAAACAGCACTCATTCTCGTAGGAAAGCGCGTGGGCAAGGCGGTGTAACCGCCGGGCGAAAACCCCCCATGCGCAAGACACAGGCTCCCTCGGGGGCCTTTTTTATTGCCTGAAACACGACTAAACGACCAGCAAACGCCTAATGGCGACAGTACGGGACCAGACCGATGAGCAACGGACAGAACGAGCGGCGCGAGATGACGGGCGCCGAAATGGTGGTGCAGGCGCTGAAGGACAATGGCGTCAAGCATGTCTTCGGCTATCCCGGCGGCGCTGTCCTTCCGATCTATGACGAGATTTTTCAGCAAGACGAGGTCGAGCACATACTGGTGCGCCATGAGCAGGGCGCCGGCCATGCGGCGGAAGGCTATGCGCGTTCGACCGGTAAGGCCGGCGTGATGCTGGTGACCTCCGGCCCGGGCGCCACCAATGCGGTGACGCCGCTGCAGGACGCGTTGATGGATTCGATCCCGCTGGTCTGCCTGACCGGGCAGGTGCCGACCTCGCTGATCGGCTCGGACGCTTTTCAGGAATGCGATACGGTCGGCATCACGCGCCCCTGCACCAAGCACAACTGGCTGGTGAAGGACGTCAACGAGCTCGCCGCGACCATCCACGAGGCCTTTCATGTCGCGACCACCGGCCGTCCCGGTCCGGTCGTCGTCGACATCCCGAAGGATGTGCAGTTCGCCAAGGGATTCTATGTCCCGCCGCAGATCGCGCCACGCACCAGCTACCAGCCAAAGGTCCAGGGCGACCTGGAGAAGATCAAGGCGGCGGTCGAGTTGATGGCGGGCGCCAAGAAGCCGATCATCTACAGCGGCGGCGGCGTCATCAACTCCGGCCCGGAAGCGAGCCATCTGTTGCGCGAACTGGTCGATCTCACCGGGTTCCCGATCACCTCGACGCTGATGGGCCTCGGCGCCTATCCGGCATCGGGCAAGAACTGGGTGGGCATGCTCGGCATGCACGGCACCTATGAAGCCAACATGGCCATGCATGATTGCGACGTGATGATCTGCATCGGCGCGCGCTTCGACGACCGCATCACCGGTCGGCTGACCGCCTTCTCGCCGAACTCGAAGAAGATCCACATCGACATCGATCCGTCGTCGATCAACAAGAACGTCCACACCGAGGTGCCGATCATCGGCGATGTCGGCCGGGTGCTGGAGGATATGGTGCGGCTGTGGCGGGCGAGCGCCAAGGCCGACAAGAAGGCGCTCTACCCCTGGTGGGAGCAGATCGCCAAATGGCGTGCGCGCGACTCGCTCGCCTACAAGATGAACAACGACGTGATCATGCCGCAATACGCCATCGAGCGGCTCTACGAACTGACCAAGGGCATGGACACCTACATCACCACCGAGGTCGGCCAGCACCAGATGTGGGCGGCGCAGCACTATCGTTTCGAGAAGCCGAACCGCTGGATGACGTCGGGCGGGCTGGGCACGATGGGTTATGGCCTGCCGGCAGCACTCGGCGTGCAGATCGCGCATCCCGACGCTTTGGTCATCGACATTGCCGGCGACGCCTCGGTGCAGATGACGATGCAGGAGATGAGCGCGGCGGTGCAGCACAATGCGCCGATCAAGATCTTCATCCTCAACAACCAGTATATGGGCATGGTGCGGCAGTGGCAGCAGTTGCTGCACGGCAACCGGCTGTCGCATTCCTATACCGAGGCGATGCCGGACTTCGTCAAGCTGGCCGAGGCCTATGGCGGCCACGGCATTCGCTGCGAAAAGCCGGACGAGCTGGACGACGCGATCAAGGAGATGATCTCGGTCAGGAAGCCGGTGCTGTTCGATTGCCGCGTGGCGACGCTCGCCAACTGCTTCCCGATGATCCCGTCGGGCAAGGCGCATAACGAGATGCTGTTGCCCGACGAGGCGACCGACGAGGCGGTGGCCAATGCCATCGACGCCAAGGGCAGGGAACTGGTGTAGCCGGCAGAACCAAGGCAGGGCTGTCGCGAGAAAGCCCTGCGCAAACAAAGAATTGGCTCAAGAGCTTGAAATCGAGATTCATGTCATGAACGCACAGCTACAACCGACCGGTTCGGCCTATTTTATCGCCAAGGAAACGGAAAAGCCGGAAAACCACACGCTTTCCGTGCTGGTCGACAATGAGCCGGGCGTGCTTGCCCGGGTCATCGGCCTATTTTCCGGGCGCGGCTACAACATCGAGAGCCTGACCGTCTCCGAGACCGAGCATGAAAAACACCTGTCGCGCATCACCATCGTGACGCGCGGCACGCCGCATGTGCTGGAGCAGATCAAGCACCAGCTGGAGCGCATCGTGCCGGTGCACCGCGTCGTCGACCTGACCGTGCGTTCGCATGAATCCGGCCAGGAGCGGCCGCTGGAACGCGAACTGGCGCTGGTCAAGGTCGCCGGCATCGGCGAGGCCCGGGTCGAGGCGCTGCGGCTGGCCGATGCGTTCCGCGCCAGCGTCATCGACGCCAACACCGAGCATTTCATCTTCGAGATCACCGGCAAGGGCTCCAAGATCGATCAGTTCATCGCCATCATGAAGCCGCTCGGCCTGGTCGAAATCTGCCGCACCGGCGTGGCGGCGTTGAACCGCGGCCCGCAGGCGATGTAGTCCTTCGGTGCTGGCGCCGGTCGCGCCAACCAGCTTCCACAGTGAGGCTTCTGGCCCCGCTGTGGGCCGTCCGTGGGCCTTTGCGGGTTGCCGAGAAGAGACAACGATCCTGTTGTCGGGGAGGATATCCATGTCGCTTGACGCTTTCCTTGCCCTGCTTGTCTACGCCTTGGTGACCTCGATCACGCCGGGGCCGAACAATCTCATGCTTCTGGCATCGGGCGTGAATTTCGGCATCGTCAGAACCGTTCCGCACATGCTTGGCATCAGCATGGGTTTCCTCGTGCTGCTGCTTGCCGTCGGTCTTGGCCTTGGCGCTGTGTTGACGGCGTTTCCGGCGCTGCATACCGCGCTCAAGATCGCCGGCGGCGCCTATCTTTTGTACCTCGCCTGGAAGATCGCCATGTCGCGCACGCTGACCGGCAAGGGCGAGACGAAGGCGCGGCCGATGCGCTTCATCGAGGCGGCTGCATTCCAGTGGGTCAATCCCAAGGCGTGGGTGATGGCGATCACCGCCATGGCCGTCTATGCCAATGCCGAGCACCCGTTCCTGTCGGTGGTGTTGATCGCTGTGGCCTTCACCATCGTCAATTTGCCGAGCGTCTCGGTGTGGGCTGGGTTCGGCACCGCGCTGCGCGGTTTCCTGTCGGACCCGGTACGGCTGAAATGGTTCAACATCGCCATGGGCGTGCTGCTGGCGGCGACGCTTTGGCCGATGCTCAAATAGGTCGAGACGCGCACATTCTGGTCGTCTCAGGCCGGAAAGCGATGGCTCGCAAGCCGTCGGATGGGGATTCAGCCCGTGTTGCACATCCATTGTGCAGTGCACATTAAATCTTCGTAATGCCGTGTTTTGGCCCTTTTCCGACAAAGGCGCGTCCTATCTATTCGGCGAAATCGCGGCAACGGGCCGTGATTTGCGCTAGAGTAGAACCATCGGACCACGACGTGTCGGGTGGAGAGGGCCTTTGACCATGCGTGGAAAAGTCGTTCTTTCGTTGCTTGCCGTCGCCTGTGCGGGCGCGGCCTGGCTCTATGTGTCTCCGGACGCGCTGAGCAAGGCTCAGCAGCTCATCGGCGCAAAGCAGGTCGCTGCCGCGGACAAATCGGCAACCGGCAAGCCGGCAGCGGGCGACAAGGCTGCAGGTGGCGGCGGTGCCGCCCGCTCGGCTTCCATCCTCTCGGCCGTCGCCTCGACAGCCGATTTCCCGATCCGGCGTTATGCGATCGGCTTCGTCTCGTCTCCCGCCGTCGTCAACATCAACGCGCGGGTGTCCAGCCAGATCGTCTCGATCGACGTCAAGGATGGGCAGATGGTCAGGGTCGGCGACGTTCTGTTCTCGCTCGATGACCGGGCGCTGAAGGCGCAGCTGGCAAAGGATCAAGCGGCGCTCGCCAAGGATCAGGCGCTGCTTGCCAGTTCGAATTCCGATCTCCAGCGCGCCAAGGATCTGGTTGCCAAGCAGGCCGGCACGCAGCAGACCTACGACCAGGCCGTCGCCGCGCAGAAGGCTGCCGCTGCGACCGTTGACGCCGACAAGGCGACAATCGACGCCGACAATGTCCAGCTTGGCTTCGCCACGATCACGGCGCCGATTTCCGGCAGGCTGGGTGCGGTCAGCGTCGCCGTCGGCGATCTCGTCACCGTCAGCAATGGCAACAGCAGCACGGCGACCCCGCTGGTGACCATCACCCAGATGGACCCGCTGCAGGTCAACTTCAATCTGCCGGAAACCAATCTCGCCCTGCTGCACAAGGCGCTTGCCAATCCGCAGCAGGGCGCGGTGACACTGACCAAAGATGGTGACGCGACGCCGATCGGCAAGGGCACGCTCGATTTCGTCGACTCCAGCGTCGACACTGCGTCGGGCACCATCGCGACGCGGGCAAGTATTCCCAATGCCGACCTTTCGCTATGGCCGGGCCAGTATGTGAATGTCGTGCTCGACGCCGGCATCATGCCGCAGATGACATCGGTTCCTACCGTCGCCGTGCAGCCAAGCCAGAAGGGCCCGTTCGTCTATGTGGTCAAGCCGGACAACACCGTCGAGATGCGGCCGGTGCAGGTGGCGCTGACCGAAGGCGACAACAGCGCCATCAGCCAGGGGCTGAAAAGCGGTGAGAAGGTTGTCACCGAGGGCCAGACACGGCTGAAGGACGGCGCCGCGGTGCATGAAGGCAAGACCACAGCGGGTGCCGCTGCGCCCAAGGTGGCCGAGGCGACCAGCGCCGGCGAGGCCGCCCAATGATTTCCGAATTCTGCATACGCCGGCCCGTCGCCACCCTTCTGATGTCGTTCGCCCTCGTGCTGGGCGGGCTGTTCGCCTACAAGTTCCTGCCGGTGGCCGCACTGCCCAGCGCCGAATTCCCGGTGGTCAACGTCTCGGCCTCGCTGCCCGGCGCCTCGCCGGAAACCATGGCGACATCGGTGGCGACGCCGCTGATCAAGCAGTTCGCCACCATCGCCGGCATCGATTCGATCTCGACCACCAACTCGCTTGGCCAGACCTCGATCGCCATCCAGTTCGTGCTCAACCGCGACATCGACGCGGCGGCGGCCGACGTGCAGGCGGCGATCGCGCGCACGCAGAAATCATTGCCGCCGCAGATGACGGCGCCGCCGAGCTATCGCAAGGTCAATCCGGCCGACGCGCCGATCCTTTTGATGTCGCTGGTCAGCGACACGGTTCCGCTGACCGACCTCGATGCGTTCGCGGAAAACGTCATCTCGCCGTCGCTGTCGACCATTGACGGCGTGGCGCAGGTCTCGATCTTCGGCCAGCAGAAATACGCGGTGCGCATCCAGATCGACCCGACCGCGCTTGCCGCACGCGGCATCTCGATCGATCAGCTGCAGGCGGCGGTTGCCTCGGCCAACAGCAACACGCCGCTCGGCGTGCTCCAGAACGACAAGCAGCAGCTCACCATCACCGCCAACACGCAGCTGACCGACGCCGCCGGTTTCTCCAACATCATCATCGCCACCAAGAACGGTCACCCGGTACGGCTGGGCGAGGTGACCCGCGTGGTCGATTCGGTGCAGACGACCACGACCGCAAGTTGGTACGACGGTACGCGCGCGATCATCATGGCCGTGCAGCGCCAGCCCGACGCCAACACTGTCGACGTCGTCGACAAGGTCAAGGCGATGCTGCCGTCCTTCAAGGACCAGATGCCGGCCGCCGCCGACATCAAGTTGCTTAACGACCGCTCCAGTTCGATCCGGCAGGCGGTCAGCGACGTGCAGTTCACGCTGCTGCTCACCATTGCCCTGGTCATCATGGTGATCTTCGTGTTCCTGCGCCGGGTGACGGCGACAATCATCCCGGCCGTGGCGGTGCCGATCTCGCTGATCGCCACGCTCGGCGCGATGTTCCTGTTCGGCTTTTCCATCGACAACATCTCGCTGATGGGCCTGACGCTGGCGGTCGGCCTCGTCGTCGACGACGCCATCGTGATGCTTGAAAACATCTTCCGCCACATGGAGGAGGACGGGCTGTCGGCCTTCGACGCCTCGCTGAAGGGCGCGCGCGAAATCGGCTTCACCATCATCTCGATCTCGATCTCGCTGGTGGCGGTTTTCATCCCCGTGCTGCTGATGGGCGGCGTTATCGGGCGCATCTTCAACGAGTTCGCCGTGGTGGTGACGGTCGCCATCCTGGCGTCGATGTTCGTGTCGCTGACGCTGACGCCGATGCTGTGCTCGCGGCTGCTGTCGGTGACCAAAGCCGACCGCGACAAGCATGGCCCCGGTCACAAGCAGGACCTCGTCACGCGCGGCTACGACAGGGTCTTGAGCTTCTGCCTGCGGCACACCTTCCTGGTGTTCCTCGTCTTCGTCGGCACCGCGGCAGCGTCGGTGTGGCTGATCCAGATCTCGCCGAAGGGCTTCTTCCCGCAAGAGGATATCGGCCAGATATCGGTGACCACCATCGCCCGCCAGGACATCTCGTTCGACGCCATGTCCAGGCTGCAAGGGCAGGTCGCCAGCGTCTTCTCGCATTCGCCCTATGTCGACCATGTGGCGTGGTCGGCGGGCAGCGGCAACAACGCGCTCAACCAGGGGCAGCTCTTCGTCCAGCTCAAGGGCAAGGACCAGCGCCCCGATATCGAGAAGGTGCTTGCGGATCTGCGCAAGCAACTGGCCGGCGTGGCGGGCATCGAGACCTACATGCAGCCGGTGCAGAATTTGAGGCTGGGCTCGCGGTCGTCGGCAAGCGCCTACCAGCTCGTGGTTCAGGGCCTTGATACCGGCCTCACCGATATTTGGGCGCAGAAACTGAACGACGCGATGGCGGCCGACCATGCGAACTTCACCGACGTCACCAGCGACCTGCAGAACAATGCGCTGCAGGCGACGCTGGTGGTGGATCGCGACAAGGCCGCCCAACTCGGTATCGATACCGACACGTTGCGCTCCGCCCTCTATGGCGGGTTCGGCACCGACCAGGTTTCGACCATCTTCGGTTCGGCCGACAGCTATGAAGTCATCACCGAGCTCGATCCCAAGATCGAGTGGTCGCCCGAGCGGATGCTGGCCATCCAGATGAGGACGGCGAGCGGCAGTCTTGTTCCGCTCGGCGCCTTCGCCCGCGTCGATCGCACGGCCGGCGCCCTGACCGTCAACCAGCTCGGCCAGCTTCCAGCCGTGACCATCTCCTACAATCTGCCGCAGGGCGTGGCGCTGGGCGACAGCGTGACGCGCATCAATGCGCTGAAAGAGCAGATCGGCATGCCGACGGTGATCTCGACGACCTTTGCCGGCACGGCCAAGACCTTCCAGGATTCGCTGGCCAACCAGGGTTTTCTGGTCGGCGGCGCAATCCTGACCATCTACATCGTGCTCGGCATCCTCTACGAAAGCTTCATCCACCCGCTGACCATCCTCACCGGCCTGCCGTCGGCCGTGCTGGGAGCGGTCGTTGCGCTGCGCTTCGCCGGCATGGATCTGTCGGTCATCGCGGTGATCGGCATCCTGATGCTGATCGGCATCGTCAAGAAGAACGGCATCATGATGGTCGATGTCGCGCTTGAGTTGCGACGAGAAGGCATGTCGGCGACCGAGTCGATCCACAAGGCCTGCCTGATGCGCTTCAGGCCGATCATGATGACGACGCTGGCGGCACTCATGGGCACGTTCCCGATTGCACTCGGCACCGGCGCCAGCGCCGAACTGCGCCAACCGCTGGGCGTTGCCGTTGTCGGCGGCCTGCTTGCCTCGCAGGCACTGACCCTGTTCGTGACGCCGGTCATCTATGTCTACATGGAGAATTTCTCGGGCTGGCTGGTCGGGCTTTGGTCGAAGCGCAAGGGCGAGCCGGGCTCGGTCGAAGCGGGGGATCAGCCCTCGCTGTTCAAGCCCAGGGAAGACATGCTGCCCGAGCCGCAGCGGGCGGCCGCCGAATAGGGGGTAGAGCTGGCGCCATGGTTCCGTTGGCCCAAGCCGTCGCGCTTGCGGCGGCATCACTGCAAACGTAGTTTGTAGCCATGTCACACGATCATGACCACGACAACGAACTCGATCCGTTTGCCGCCCGCGTGCGCGCGCTGGAGACGATCCTCGCCCAGAAGGGGCTGATCGATCCGGCGGCGATCGACGTCATCGTCGATACTTACGAGACGAAGATCGGTCCGCGCAACGGGGCCAGGGTGGTGGCGAAAGCCTGGAGCGATCCAGCCTATGCCGACTGGCTGAAGCGCGATGCGACGGCGGCGATCGGTTCGCTTGGCTACACAGGCCGCCAGGGCGAGCACATGCAGGCGGTGTTCAACACGCAGGACACCCATAATCTCGTCGTCTGCACGCTGTGCTCCTGCTATCCATGGTCGGTGCTTGGCCTGCCGCCGGTCTGGTACAAGGCGCCGCCCTATCGTTCGCGCGCGGTGATCGATCCGCGCGGCGTGCTGGAAGAGTTCGGGCTGACGCTGCCGGCGGACAAGAAAATCCGCGTCTGGGATTCCACTGCCGAGCTGCGCTATCTCGTCGTGCCGATGCGGCCCGAGGGTACCGAGGGCTGGAGCGAGGAGCGGCTGGCGGAGCTGGTCAGCCGTGACGCGATGATCGGCACCGGCCTGGCCCAAAGACCTGGAATAGAGGGGCAGCCGGCATGAACGGGCCGCAAGATCTCGGCGGACAGATGGGGTTCGGCCCGGTCGCGCCGGAAAAGGACGAACCTTACTTCCATGCCGCCTGGGAAAGGCGGGCGCTCGGCGTGACGCTGACTGCCGGCGCCATGGGCGCCTGGAACATCGACGAGAGCCGGCATGCACGGGAATCGCTGCATCCGGCTGTCTACTATTCATCGAGCTACTACGAGATATGGATCAAGGCGCTGGAGGTGCTGTTGAAGCGCCATGGCTTCGTCAGCCAGCGCGATCTCGAAGCGGGCAAGGCAGTCGATCCGGCAGCGACTCCCAAGAGGGTGCTGAAGGCGGAAAACGTGCCCGCGGTGTTGGCCAAGGGCAGCCCTTGCGACCGGCCGGTGGCGCAAGCGGCGCGGTTCAAGGCGGGCGACGCCGTGCGGACCAAGAACTTCAACCCGACCGGCCACACGCGGCTGCCGCGCTACGCACGCGGCAAGCACGGCGTGATCGAGGCGGTGCACGACGGTTTTGTTTTTCCCGACAGCAACGCGCATGGACACGGCGAAAATCCGCAATGGGTCTACACCGTGGTTTTCGAAGGATCGGAGATCTGGGGCGAGGGGGCCGACCCGACGCTTGTTGTGTCGATCGACGCCTGGGAGAGCTATCTTGAGCCGGCGTGATGGCCCCGCCGATTTGCCGCCGGGCGCCGATGCGCCTGTTTTCGCCGAGCCATGGCAAGCCGAAGCCTTCGCCATGACGGTTGCGCTGCACGACAAGGGCCTGTTTTCGTGGAGCGAGTGGGCGCAGGCACTGTCGGCAGAAGTGAAGAGACCGGGCGCCGCAGCGGACGGCCATGATTATTACGAACATTGGCTGGCTGCGTTGGAAAAGCTGCTTGCCTCAAAAGGTCTGGCCGCCAAGTCCGATGTCGATGCGATGGCAGAGGCATGGGAACGCGCCGCGCATGCCACCCCGCACGGCAAGCCGATCCTGCTGGAGAACGATCCTGGACCCTGACAGCAGGCTGCGAGCAGCCAGGCCAAAAAGATCAGTTTAGTCTTCCGTTATCTCAGTCCGGATTTCGCTCCTGCACTCAGTTGCAAATATTGGGGCCACCAGCGACCATATCCCCATGATGGAAAAGCCTGCCGCGCCCTGGCCTTTGCTGCAAATCGCGATCGAGCCGAAATCGAAGGCCGATCAGGAGCGGCTGCGTACCGCCTTGGCGAAGCTGGCGGACGAGGATGCTTTCTTCCGCGTCATGCAAGACGAGGAATCGGGCCAGACCATTATCGCCTTCATGGACGAACTCCACCTCGACATCATCATTGACCACCTGCGTCGCGAGTCCCAGGTCGATGTGAATATTGGTTCTCCACAAGTGGCCTATCGCGAGACGATCACCCGTACGCACAAGCAGGACTTCACGCACAAGAGGCAGTCCGGCGGCACCGGTCAGTTCGCCGGCGTCAAGATCATGTTCGAGCCGAACGCGGACAGCGCGGACTCCGTGTTCGAGTCCAGGATCGTCGGTGGTGCGCTTCATGGCGAATACATTGCGGGCGTCGAAAAGGGGCTGCGCAGCATATTGTCCTCAGGTCCATTTGCGGGCTTCCCGATGATCGGCGTCAAGGCGGTGCTGATGGATGGCGCTTTTCACGATACCGATTCCTCGGCTCTGGCTTTCGAGATCGCCGGCCGCGCCTGCTTTCGCGAAGCCGCGCCACGCCTCGGCGTGCAGTTGCTCGAGCCGATCATGAAGGTCGAAGTAATGACTTCAGCAACCCATGTCGGCAACGTCATCGCCGAACTGCAAAGCCGCCGTGGCCAGATCCTGAGTCGGGAAATCCGCGGCGTGGTCGTCGTCGTCAACGCGACAGTGCCGCTTAGAAATATGTCCAAGCTGGAGGATGCACTCCGGTCCTGTTCGAACGGGCAGGCACGGTTGAGCGTCAGCTATGCCGGATACGCTCCCGTTCCGCTACCACCCGACGACCGCGACCCGCGGGCCGCCATGGCCATTGCCTGAATTTCGCTTCCAGCCGACGTGGTCGGTTGTTCCCTTTACGTTCTTGTCTGTGCCTGATAGCCTGACCCGTCGGCGGCACTGAAGCGTCCCGGCGCATCGATGATGATGGCGGCTGTCTTGTCTTTCCCTTGCGAATCCGGTCTCTCGCGCTGATGGAATTCTCTCCCCAACAGGACGAGGCGCTGCAAGCGGTCGCCCGCTGGCTGAAAATCGGCCAGCCGCAGCTGTTCCGGCTGTTCGGCTATGCCGGCACCGGCAAGACGACGCTGGCGCGCTATTTCGCCGAGCATGTCGACGGCCAGGTGCAGTTCGCCGCCTTCACCGGCAAGGCGGCGCAGGTGCTGCGCTCCAAGGGCGCGGTCAATGCGCGTACCATCCATTCGCTGATCTACCGGCCGAAAGGCGAGGAATCGGTGTCGGACGAAATCACCGGCAAGACGTCGATGTCGCCGACTTTTTCGCTCAACCGGCAGAGCCCGATCTCGCGGGCCAAGCTGGTCGTCATCGACGAATGTTCGATGGTCGACGAGCAACTCGGCCGCGACCTGATGAGTTTCGGCACGCCGATCCTGGTGCTTGGCGACCCCGGCCAGTTGCCGCCGATCTCGGGCGGCGGCTTCTTCACCGACCACGAGCCGGATTTTCTGCTCACCGAAATCCACCGGCAGGCGCGCGACAACCCGATCCTGCGGCTGGCGCTCGATGTGCGCGAGGGCCGGGAATTCATGCGTGGCGACTATGGCACGGCGCAGGTGATCGGCAAGGAAGACGTCAACCAGGAGCTGGTGCTCAGGGCGGACCAGGTGCTGGTCGGCACCAATCGCACGCGGCGCCGCTACAATCAGCGGCTGCGCGAGCTCAAGGGCTTCAATGCCGATTATCCGCAAGCCGGCGACAAGCTGGTCTGCCTGCGCAACGATCCGGCAAAGGGCCTGCTCAACGGCTCGCTGTGGAAGGTGATGACATCGTCGCGCGAGACGGTGAAGCCCGGCATCAACCTTCTGGTGTCGCCGGAAGAGGACGATCCGGATCGCGGCGTCGCCAAGATCAAGCTGCTCAAGGCGGCGTTCGAGGATCCCGATGCCGATATCCCCTGGCAGCAGAAGAAGCGCTTCGACGATTTCGACTATGGCTACGCGCTGACCGTGCACAAGGCGCAGGGCTCGCAGTGGAACGAGATCGTGCTGTTCGATGAAAGCTGGGCCTTCAAGGAAACCCGCCAGCGCTGGCTCTACACCGCCATCACGCGGGCGGCCGAGCGGCTGACGATCGTCAGGTAGGGGCGCCGGATGCTGTTGCCCCGATAGGCTGTGCGGCAAGCCATTGCCAGGCGGCAGCCTCGTCCTCCGCCCTGAAATGCCTGATTTCGATGGGTGGTGAGGACGGCAGAAAGCGTTGTGCGTCCGCTCTCCAGTCCGGTTCGCCGATCGTCGCGCAACGGTCAACATGTTCCAATGCATGAATGGCGCCCTGCTTCAGGGTCTCGTCAGCGATGTCGGCCCAGTCGACGCCGTCGTGGTCGACGAGGCGCACCAGCACATCGACGCGCGGATGCAGGGCGTAAGCTGCCTCCAGCAATCCGAAAAGATTTTCACCGTCGGCCGCGGAAACGTGCCCGACGACATCGATGGCGAAAAGGTCGTCACGGCTGGTCTCGATACGGCGGATTGCCGGCACCTCATCAAGAAAATTCATCGGCGCTACCTTTCCCGGCTGGTTCATCAGGCTTGGAACACCCGAAACCCCCAGTCTGTTCCCACCAAAGGCATTACTGTTCCCGCCAAAGCCATTATAGGTGGCGCATCGAATGATTTTTGAGGCCAACCGCATGCCTGCAAAGCTCTCCGTCAATCTCAATGCCATCGCCATGCTGCGCAACCGGCGCGACCTGCCGTGGCCAAGCGTCACCGGCCTCGGCCGCATTGCGCTGGCGGCCGGAGCGCACGGGCTGACAGTGCATCCACGCCCCGACGAGCGGCACACAAGACTCTCCGATCTGCCCGAGATTCGCTCGCTGATCGACGACGAGTTTCCGCGCGCGGAATTCAACATCGAAGGCTATCCGACCGAGGATTTCCTGTTGCTTGTGGAAAAGCATCAGCCCGAACAGGTGACTTTGGTGCCGGACGATCCGGCTCAGGCGACATCGGACCATGGCTGGAACTTCGCTACCCAGGCCGCGTTCCTCACACCGATCGTCAAGCGTCTGAAAAAGGGGGGCTTTCGCGTGTCGCTGTTTTCCGATCCGGATCCCGATTGGGTGGCGGCCGCATGCGACACCGGCGCCGACCGCATCGAGCTCTATACGGGTCCATACGGCAGCTATCACACAGATTCCGCCAAAGCGGCCAAAGAGCTGGAAAGGCTGGGAAAAACAGCCGACGCCGCGCTTGCCGCCGGGCTTCAGGTCAATGCCGGGCACGATCTGGTGGTCAGCAATCTGCCGGCACTTGCCAGGCGCATTCCGGCATTGGCCGAAGTGTCGATCGGACATGGGTTGACAGCCGACGCGTTGGAGTATGGCATGGCCGGCACGGTGGGTCGGTTCCTCAAGGCCTGCGGGTGGTAGCAATGGCAGCCTCGCATGGCAGGCATGGCTGCCATTACGCGACGGCACTTGATATTGCATTGCAGCAAGCGTAGAGCACCGCGCGCTTATCGGAGTGTCGTCCATGGCCCTTACCAATAATGGTAGTGAGGCAGAACCCGTCGAACAATCGAGCCATTCGGAAGTCGAACAGCACAGCACCAAGGTTCTGATGCTGGGCGCGCTCGGTGTCGTCTATGGGGATATCGGCACCAGCCCGATCTACGCCTTTCGCGAGGCGCTGGTGGCATCTTCCGGCGGAGAAGTGGCCGACCGCGGTGACATCCTGGGCGTTTTGTCGCTGATCATCTGGTCGCTGACCATCATCGTCACCATCAAATACATCATGTTCGTGCTGCGGGCGAACAACCGCGGCGAGGGCGGCGTGCTGTCGCTGATGGCGCTGGCGCGCGGCAGTTTCCCCAAGCGCTCGGCGCTGATGCTCGGCATCGGCATCGTCGGGGCGTCGCTTTTCTTCGGCGACGCCGTCATCACGCCGGCGATTTCGGTGCTGTCGGCGGTCGAAGGCATGAACGTCGTCACGCCGACCTTCCAGCCTTATGTCGTGCCGCTGACACTGGTCATTCTCGCCATGGTGTTCGCGGTGCAACGTTTCGGCACGGGCGGCGTGGGATTGGTCTTCGGTCCCGTGACGGCGGTGTGGTTCCTGGCGATCGGCCTTTCCGGCCTCAACCACATCATCGCCGATCCGGAAATCCTGTGGGCGATCAGCCCGCACTACATCGTCGCCTTCCTGATCAATTCGCCCGATGTCGCTTTCGTCACCATCGGCGCCATCTTCCTCGCCGTGACCGGCGCGGAAGCGCTCTATGCCGATCTCGGCCATTTCGGCCGCAAGCCGATCGTGCTCGCCTGGCTGTGGGTCGTGTTTCCGTGCCTGCTGCTCAATTATGCCGGGCAGGGCGCTTTCGTGCTGGCCAAGAACGGCGTCGTCGGCCATCCGTTCTTCGAAATGAATGAAGGCTGGACGCTGATCCCGATGGTCGTGCTGGCGACCGCCGCCACGGTCATCGCCAGCCAGGCGGTGATCTCGGGCGCCTTCTCGTTGACCAGGCAGGCGGTGCAGCTCAACATGCTGCCGCGCCTGGAAATTCTGCATACGTCGGAGAAACAGTCCGGCCAGATCTACATGCCGCGCGTCAACCTGCTGCTGGCGCTGGTGGTGATGATGCTGGTGGTGGGCTTCGGCGAGTCCAGCAGGCTGGCATCCGCCTACGGCATCTCGGTGACCGGCAACATGCTGGTGACCACGGTGCTGTTGTTTGTGGTCATGACGCGGATCTGGAAATGGAAGCTGTGGCTGGCGGTCTCGCTGACGGCGCTGTTCGGCTTCATCGACGTCGGTTTCTTTGCCTCCAACATCGTCAAGGTGTTTGAGGGCGGCTGGGCATCGCTGGCCGTTGCCTTCACCATCGTGCTGGCCATGTGGACCTGGGTGCGCGGCAGCCGCTATCTGTTCGACAAGACCCGCCGCAACGAGATCCCGCTCGATTTCCTGGCCGGCAATCTGTTGAAGAAGAAGCCGCAGCTGGTGTCAGGCACCGCCGTGTTCCTGACCAGCGATCCGCTCAGCGCGCCAACCGCACTGATGCACAGCCTGAAGCACTACAAGGTGCTGCATGAGCAGAACGTCATCCTTTCAGTGGTGACCGCGCCGCAGCCGGTGGTGCCCGACAGCGACCGGGTCAAAATGGAGACGGTCAACGAGCTGTTCATGCGGGTAACGCTGACCTTCGGCTACATGGAGCAGCCCAACATCCCGCGCGCGCTGGCGATCTGCCGCAAGCAGGGCTGGAAATTCGACATCATGACGACTTCGTTCTTCCTGTCGCGGCGTTCGCTCAAGGCCTCGCCCAATTCCGGCATGCCGGTGTGGCAGGACCGGCTGTTCATCGGCCTGGCGCGCACTGCGGCCGACGCGACGGAGTATTTCCAGATCCCGACCGGGCGCGTGGTGGAGATCGGCACTCAGGTGGCCATCTAGGACATGCCGATATTCAGGTGAGGCCGGCCTGCGAACGGCAGGTTGCGGCACAGTCCATGTCACTCCGCTTCAACCGGCCAGCGCGGCCTTGTTCGCCTCGAGGAACTGCTTCAGCGTTTTTGGCTTGCGGCCGGAAAGCGTCTCGACCGAGTCCGTCACCATGGCGATGCGGCCGGAGCGCGTGTTGACGTCGAAGGACACGATGACTTCAGCAAAATCCTCGGGAACGCCTGATGCCTTTACCCCTTCGGTGAGCGCTTCATCCGGAACCTGCACGACATCGAGCGACTTGCCGGTGACCTCGCTTACCAGGGCGGCAATCTCTGCCGTGGTGTAGGCGTGCGGACCGGTCAAGGTGTAGGTCTTGCTTTCGTTTGAAGCGCCAGCGAGGCTGGCGGCGATCGCCGCTGCCATGTCGTCGCGCGCACCGTGGGCAATGCGCCCGTCGCCGGCCGACGTGTACCATTTTCCCGAGGCGATCGCGTGCGGCAGGGCCATGAACAGGTTCTCCTGGTACCAGCCGTTGCGGAAGATCGTGTAGGGGATGCCGCTCGCCTTGATCGCCTGCTCGGTGCTGTAGTGGTCATCGGCAAACAGGACCGGCGATACCGGCTCCGGATTGGGCATCGAGGTGTAGAGCAGATGCGAAATGCCGGCATTTTTGGCCGCGGCGACGGCATTTTCGTGCTGCTTCAGGCGCCTGCCGCTTTTGAGATCGAGATCGCCGGTCGAAATGATCAGCACCTTGTCGGCGCCTTTGAATGCGGTTTCCAGCGACGCCGCGTCGTTGAAGTCGGCGGCCCTGACAACGACGCCGCGCAACGCCAGATCGGCCACGCTTTCCGGATTGCGTGTGGCGGCGATGATGTTTGCCGGTGGAACTTTGTGCTTGTCCAGGAGATATTGGATGACGCCGCGGCCGAGCTGGCCGGAAGCGCCGGTGACGAGAAGGGTTTCGCTCATGGAAGGTCCTGACATTGCGCCGCTAAGGCGGTTCGAGTGGCAGTCTCAAAAAGAGACCAGCACTAAAATAGGAATTGACCTGGTGCCGTAAAGAAGGCAGTTTTTCGGGAGGTAGGCACACGCAGGGAACCAGCCATGGACGGCAAGGTCATCAATCTGAAGTCGAAGTTGGAGGTCTACAAGGCCATCTCAGGCGGCGGTAATATTGCCAATTGTCCGGTTCGCGAGGTCATCCAGGGGGTGAGCGGCAAATGGAGGTCGCTGCTGATGATGGCGCTGGCTGAAAAACCCTATCGCTTCGGCGAGTTGCGGCGCCTTGTGCCCGACATTTCGCAGCGCATGCTGACCCAGACGCTGTACGATCTTCAGCGCGATGGCTATGTGCATCGTGAGGTGTTCCCGACCAAACCACCAAGCGTTGAATACAGCCTGACCGATCTCGGGCGCTCTATGTTCGGCGCCTTTCATCAATTGATTCTGTGGGCCGAACTCAACCATGATGCGGTGCGCGCAGCGCGCGCCGATTTTGATGCGTCCCAGGCTTGAACGGCCGCCAAGGCCCTGGCTTGAACGACCGCTAAAGCCCCAGGGTGCGGCTTGATTTCGCCGGGCTGCTGAAGGATTGTCCCGGCCAGTTCGGCTTTGGGGGCATTGGCATTTCCTACGACATCGCAATAGCAGGCGCCGGGCCGGCGGGACTGGCCATGGCGCTCTATCTCAAGCGCGCCGGGCATCGGGTCACGGTCTTTGAACGCTTCGATGAGCCGAAGCCGGTCGGCTCCGGGCTGATCCTGCAGCCGACAGGGCTGACGGTGCTGGCCGATCTTGGCCTGCTCGACGACATGCTGGCGCTGGGCAGCCGCATCGACCGCCTGCATGGCGCCGATGCCACCACAGGCCGTACCGTGCTCGATGTCCGCTACGATGCGCAGCGCGGTGGCCGCTTCGGGCTGGCGGTGCACCGGGCGGCCTTGTTCGGCGTGCTCTTCCGCGCCGCCCAACGCAAAGCGATCGCCATCGAAACCGGCGTCGAGATCGAGGCCTTGGAGACGGGCGAACGGACGACGCTGATCTGCGGCAACGGACGAAGGACGGGGCCGTTCGACCTCGTCATCGACGCCAGCGGTTCGCGCTCGAAACTGCGCGGCGCAAGCGCTGCAGGCGAGCCACGACCGCTCACCTATGGCGCGTTCTGGGCCTCGCTTGGCTGGCGCGGCGACGGTTTCGATGAGCGCGCGCTGCTGCAACGCTACGACAGAGCGAGCGTGATGATCGGCGTGCTGCCGATCGGCCGGCCGCAGCCGGGCGCTGAAAAGATGGCGGCCTTCTTCTGGAGCCTGAAGCCGTCGGACGCCGATGAGGTGCGCGTCCGGGGCCTGGATGCCTGGAAGGACAGGGTGATCCGGCTGTGGCCGCAGAGCGAGGCGTATGTCAGCCAGATCGACAGTTTCGACCAGCTCTCGCTGGCGCGCTATGGCCACCACACGATGAAGCGGCCGGTTGGGCGGCGGGTGGCCATCATCGGCGACGCGGCGCACTCGACCAGCCCGCAGCTCGGGCAAGGGGCCAATATGGCGCTGCTCGACGCCGCGGCGCTCAGCCATGCGCTGGCGCGGACGGACAGTGTCGAAGCGGCACTTGAAGCCTATGCGAGGGCGCGGCGCTGGCATGTCCGCATCTTCCAGGCGCTGTCGCTGGCGTTCACGCCGTTCTACCAGTCGGATTCGGTGGCGCTGCCCTTCATCCGCGACAGGCTGGTGGCGACGGTGGCAAAAATCCCGCCGGCGCCGCAGTTTCTCGCCTCGATGGTGGCCGGCACCGTAATCGATCCGTTCAAGCGGATAGGACTGGTCGAAGCGCGGTGGCCGGATCGTTTTGGCCAATGAGGCTCGAAAGGTACGATCCCTTTGCCCGCAGGAAGGTATGCAGGCGCTGTGGGTAATCCGGCGCCACGGCTTGCCTGATCGACGGGCGTTCACTCAAAGCCTGGCGCCAGGCGCGGACGAGGGGCTTACGGTCAAGAATGCCGAAATCACCGATCCGGTCGAAGACATCGAGATAGCGGAAGACCGGACCGTAAACGGCGTCGACCAGCGAGAAGTGCTTGCTGGCGAACCAGGGGCCGCCAGGCTCGTCCGCCAGCTCGGCTTCGAGACGGTCGAACATGGCGGACAGCGCGCTGGATTCGTCAAGGAAGCCGGCCTCGGTCGATGTTGAATAGAACCGGCCGATGGCATTGAGGGTTGCCGAACCGAACTCGATCCAGGCGCGATGCCGGGCGCGGGCATAGGGATCGGCAGGGTGGAGGGGGTTGGCTTGCGTCTCTTCGAGGAATTCGAGGATGACGGCCGATTCGAAGATCACCGTTTCCTCGCCATTTCGCTGCACGCGCAGCAGCGGCACCTTGCCGAGCGGCGAGATCGCCTTGAACCAGTCCGGCTTGTTGGCGAGGTCGATATCGACGCGCTCGAACGGCACGCCCTTTTCGGTGAGCGAAATCGCGGCGCGTTGCACATAGGGGCAGAGGTGATGGCTGACGAGAATGAGCTTGTCGGCGCGTTTGCAGATTTCGTGTTTCATCGGATTGGCTTTCCCTGATTAATGCAATTGCATCTATGTAGATGCATATGCATTGATCGTCAAGCTTGATGCAATTGCATCTATCGTCTAAGGTGCGCCATGACCGAGAAAGCCACGCCTTCGCCCGAAGCCATCAAGGCTTGGGCTCGCCTGATGCGCGTATCGCGCCAGTTGATGGAGAGCGCCGAAGAGGCATTGAAGGCCGTCGGTCTGCCGCCGCTTGCCTGGTACGACGTGTTGCATGAGCTTGCCGAGGCGGGCGAGGGCGGGTTGCGGCCGTTCCAGCTCATCGAGCGCACGCTGTTCGCGCAATACAACATTTCGCGCCTGCTGGCCCGGCTCGAGGCCGATGGGCTCGTCGAGAAACTGCCGGTGGCCGATGACGGCCGTGGCCAGACCATCCGCATCGCGGCCAAGGGGCGAGAGACACGCCGCCAGATGTGGGCTGTGTACGGACGCTCGATCGCCGAACTGATTGGCGCCAAACTGTCGGCAGATGAGCTGACCATGGTCTCGGCACTGCTTGGACGGTTGCGCCATCCGCCAGCCAGCGATTAAGCGAGCCTGTCGCGCCAGCGCCTGTCCATTTTGCAGATATTTTGCTCTCGTCCTCTTGCGCACGGCCTCGGATCGCGCAATATGCAGAACCGTAACGTACGGTACGGCTTATCGGGAATGCCGACCTTTCGAGAGAAGAGCGTGTTGCACATCGTGCCTGACATCGACACCAGCGAAGCGCTGACAAAGCGGCAGAAGGCCGTGCTCGACGCGGCGTTGCGGCTGCTGGTCGAAGAGGGCGACCAGCTGACCATGACCGCCGTGGCGCGCCGCGCCAGCTGTTCCAAGGAAACGCTCTACAAATGGTTCGGCGACCGCGACGGGCTGCTGACGGCGACGGTGCAATGGCAGGCCTCTAAAGTGCGGGTGGCACCGGTCGACCGCAAGGGGCTCGATCTTGCCTCGCTGACCGCGAGCCTCGAGCGCTTCGCCTCGGATTGGCTCAAGGTGATTTCCAGCGACACGTCGATCGCGCTCAATCGGGTGGCGGTCAGCCATGCGGGCTCCGGCAAGGACAATCTCGGCGCCGTGGTGCTGGAGAACGGCCGCTTCGCATTGGCCAAGCGGCTGAAGCCGGTGCTCGAGGCCGGCCGACGGACCGGGCTTTTGGATTTCGCGGATGCCGAGACGGCGTTCCGCACCTTTTTCGGGCTGGTCGCCCGCGATGTGCAGATCCGTCTGCTGCTCGGCGACCGGCTGGAATTGACTGAGGCGGCGATCGGCGGCGATGCCGCGCGGGCGACGCAGCAGTTTCTCGCTCTTCATGGAGCAACAACCGGCCGCAAGGCCCTAGAGCCGGATGATTTCAGGTCAAGTCGACCTGAAATCTGAATCCGTCTCTAAATCAAGAAGATAGAGCATGATGTCGTCCGAAAACCGCTTCACACTTTTCGGCATCATGCTCTGAGTTTATAAACGAGAAGGAAGACAAAATGCGCGTCTATTACGATCGTGATGCCGATCTCAATCTGATCAAGGGCAAGAAGGTCGCCATCATCGGCTATGGCAGCCAGGGCAGGGCGCATGCGCTCAACCTCAAGGATTCCGGCGCCAAGGAGATCGCAATCGGCCTCAAGGCCGGCTCGGCAACCGCCAAGAAGGTCGAGGCCGACGGTCTCAAGGTGATGAGCGTGGCGGACGCGGCCAAATGGGCCGACCTGATGATGATGGCAACGCCGGACGAACTGCAGGCCGACATCTACAAGAACGAGATCGCGCCGAACATCCGCGATGGTGCCGCGATCGCTTTCGCGCACGGCCTCAACGTGCATTTCGGCCTGATCGAGCCGAAGTCGACGGTCGACGTCGTCATGATCGCGCCGAAGGGCCCCGGCCACACGGTGCGCGGCGAATACCAGAAGGGCGGCGGCGTGCCGTGCCTGGTCGCCGTCAACCAGGATGCCTCGGGCAATGCGCTCGATCTCGCTCTGTCCTACGCCTGCGGCGTCGGCGGCGGCCGTTCGGGTATCATCGAGACCAATTTCCGCGAGGAATGCGAGACCGATCTGTTCGGCGAGCAGGTCGTGCTCTGCGGCGGCCTGGTCGAGCTGATCCGGGCCGGTTTCGAGACGCTGGTGGAAGCCGGCTACGCGCCTGAGATGGCCTATTTCGAGTGCCTGCACGAGGTCAAGCTGATCGTCGACCTGATCTATGAAGGCGGCATCGCCAACATGAACTACTCGATTTCGAACACCGCCGAATGGGGCGAATATGTCTCGGGTCCGCGCATCATCACCGCCGAGACCAAGGCCGAGATGAAGCGCGTGCTGAAGGACATCCAGACCGGCAAATTCACCTCGGAGTGGATGCAGGAGTACCGCGCCGGCATGTCCCGCTTCAAGGGCATCCGCCGCAACAATGACAGCCACCAGATCGAGGAAGTCGGCGCCAAGCTGCGCGCGATGATGCCGTGGATTTCCAAGAACAAGCTGGTCGACAAGGCGAAGAACTGAGCGAAATCCACAAGCGCTCGAAAACAGCAGCTTCCATGAACAAGAAACGGCGCCACGTGGCGCCGTTTTTTCATTCTGTCGGTCAGCTCAGCTACAGGGCCAGCCCATCAATAGGGTGAGTAGCACTGCTGGCGCGGGCCGTTGTAGGGCTGGAACGTGTTGTCGTAGGCCCGGTACGACCGGTAGCGGTTGTAGCACCATTGGACATGGGCGCTCGAAAGCCGTCCCGCGCGGTAGTAGCGGCGCGGCGCCGGCCGGTCATAGTAGTCGTAGTTGTTGTACATGCTGCCGAGGCCAAGCCCCAGGCCAAGGCCCAGGATCGCGGCACTCGCGCCATCATCGTAGTAACGGCCGCCGCGATAGTGATGGCGACCATGGCGCCAACGCCAGTTGTCTCCACCATTCCAGTGACCGCCGCCGCCGTGCCAGTGCCGACGGCCGCCGTCCCAATTGCCCGACCGGCGCCATCTCCAATTGTCGTTGTTGAACTGACGGTTGTTGTTGCCGCCCGCCCAGCTGTCGCGGACCGGCGTGACATTCGGCGCCGCGGTGCTGGTGGGAATCGACAGGTCCGGTTGCATGATCGGGCCGGCGGCGGACGGTGCCGTGACGCCGGAGAGGATACCCAGGGCTAGCAGCCCCGATTTGACCGTGGAAGAAAAGAGCGAATTCATTGCACTCTCCAAGAGTTACAGGCCCCACGCCCACCCGAGGAATGGGGCAACAATGGATGTTTGCATCTGAACGGCGGATGAACGGAAAGGTTCCGTCAACCATGACGCGAACGCGCCCAAGACCAATCGATCTCAGATGGTGATCCTGCGCGCTTGTTTTCCGAAGCACTTGCGGGCAAAGGTCATGGCATGTCGCTGCGCCTTGCCACCTTCAATGTCGAGAACCTGATGAACAGGTTCGATTATTCCGGCTATCGCAACCAGCTCAACGAGGATCGAACGCTGGCGCTGTTCGATATCCAGAGCGAGGCGGAATACAGGATGCTGGAGCAGGCCCGCGCCATCGCCCAATCCGACGACACGCGCCAGCTGACGGCGCTGGCAATCGCTGCCACCCGGGCCGACATCATCTGCATGCAGGAGGTCGACAACATCGAGGCGCTGAAGGCCTTCGAATATGGCTATCTGTTCAAGATGGTGGGGCAGGGCTACCGGCAGAAATACACCACATCGGGCAATGATTCACGCGGCATCGACGTTGCCGTGATGATGCGCAATGAGACCGCCCAGGGCCAGCCGATCGAATTCGTGCGCATGACCAGCCACGCCTATGTCACCTACGAGCAGTTCGGGCTGCACACGCCGGAACTCGAGGCACTGGGCAATCAGGCCAATGAGCGCATTTTCCGGCGCGACTGCCTGGAGATCGACGTCACCGTGGGCGGCGTGCCGCTGACGCTCTATCTCGTGCATTTCAAGTCGATGGGTTCGCCGCGCAACGGGCTCGACGGGCGCGAGGCGACGATGCCGGTGCGCATCGCGGAGGCGCAGGCCGTGCGGCGCATCATCGAGGAGCGCTTCGGCAAGGACTATGCCGCCGACAAACGCTGGGCAATCTGCGGCGACATGAACGATTACCGCCAGCGTGTGAAGGTGGCCGGCGATGCGATCGACGGCTATCGCTTCGAGGTGGTCGACGAAGCCCTGTCCTGCATCAACGTGCTGACGGCCGGCGGCTTCTGCGAAAACGTCGTCGAGCGGCGGCCGGAGATGAACCGCTGGAGTTTCTACCACACGCGCGGACCGGAAGAGCGGCATCTGTGCCAGCTCGACTACATCCTGCTGTCGAAGGGGCTCGCCGCCAGCAACGCGACGGCTGTTCCCGACATCATCCGCAACGGCCAGCCCTGGCGCACCATTTTTCCGCCGGGGCAGGAGGTCGACCGCTTTCCGCGTGCCGGCTGGGACCGGCCGAAGGCGTCGGACCATTGCCCGGTGGCGATCACGCTGGACATGACCTGACGCATGAGTTTCGACCTGCCACGCAACGTCATCCTGCCGGTCGACGCCATCGACGTCCGGCTCGATCCCGGTCCGCACCCGTTCGCAAGGGACAATGCAGAGGCGATCGCCGAGAACTGGCAGCACGAAATCGCTGCCAATCCGGCGCTGTTCGACGGCATGGTGGTGCTGCTGTCACAACTCGCCTACCGCGACAGCCGTCTCATCGGCCGCTGCCATGCGGTCAACTACTCGACGTTCATGCTGTGGCGGAAACGGCGCGAGAATTCGGGCGCCGAGCATGCCTATGCCCATGCCATGCTGGTGGCTGCCGACAATGCGCTGGTGGCGATCCGCATGGGTCCGCACACGGTCAACGCCGGCCGCGTCTATTTTGCCGCCGGCTCATTCGAGCCGGTCGATTTTCGCGATGGCCTGGTCGATGTCGACTTCAACATGATGCGTGAGGTGCGCGAGGAAACTGGGCTCGACCTGTCAGGTGCTGAACGCGGCAAGCGCTACCATGCCATGTCGACCAACAGTGGCACGGTGATCTTCCGCCGCTACCACGCGGCGGCGCCCGCCGACGAGATCGCCCAGCGCATCTCAGCCTTCGTCGCCACCGAAACCGAGCCGGAGATCGACGGGCCAGTGATCATCCGCCATGCCGCCGACCTGCCGGTCGGCCTGTCACCGCACATGAAGCCGCTGATCGAGTGGCATTTCGCAAACGGGAGTTAAGGGCGCGTCTTGTTCTGTGCCGCGTTGCGATCGTTGCGGGCGGCGACGAGGAACAGGATGAAGCCGATGCCCAGCAAACCGCCCATCGCCATTCCCATGGTCTGGCCGACGACTGCCTGAAAATCGGCTGTGACGCGATCGGGATTGGCCATGCCGAAGCGGGCGAGATACCACCAGATGCCTGCAAGGAAGGCCTCGATGACGACCATCGCCAGGATCAGTCGCACCTTCTTGCTCATTGGCTATTTCTCCACCCAAGGGTGAATTGCCCTAGCATCATGAACGGCGCGACGACAGTGGCGGGGCTGGGTGGAAATGTCGAAGACTGTGCAAAAACCCGTCGGAGCGCCGGCCGCGTTTCGGCCGGTTGCCCTACTCGTGCCTTAGCGCGTCGATCGGATCGAGCCTGGCGCCGCGCAGCGCCGGGAAGAAGCCGAACACCATGCCGATCAGCGCGGAAAAGCCGACGGCGAGCAGGATCACCGCCGGGCTCGGCGCAAACGGGATGGTCAGCGTCACCGCGGCGAGCCCGGCCAGCGCCAGCCCGATCAGGATGCCGATAATGCCGCCGAGCAGCGACAGCACCGTCGCCTCGACCAGGAACTGGATCAGGATGTGCTTTTCATGCGCGCCGATGGCGAGCCTGATGCCGATCTCGCGGGTGCGTTCGGTGACCGACACCAGCATGATGTTCATGATGCCGATGCCGCCGACCAGCAGGCTGACGCCGGCGACGGCGCCCAGCATGCCGGTCATGGTGGTGGTGGCGCTGGCCATGGCGTCGGCGATCTGGGTCATGTCGCGGATGGCGAAATCGCTTTCACGATCGGGCGTGATGCGTCTGGCGTCGCGCAGAATGTCCTCGACGCGCGGCTGCAGCTCGCTGGTCGGCGTGCGGTCATCGGCGGCGATGTAGATGTTGTCGATGTCGCGGTTGCCGGCGATGCGGCGCTGGTAGGCGTGCAGCGGCATCAGCACGACATTGTCCTGATCCTGACCGAAGCCGGTATAGCCCTTGGGCTCGAGCAGGCCGATGATCTTGCAGGAGGTGCGGTTGACGCGGATGATCTCGCCCTCGGGATCGCCAGCGCCGAAGAATTGTTGGCGCACCGTCTCGCCGATCAGGCACACGCCGGTGCCCGAGCGGGTTTCGGAATCGCTGAACGGGCGGCCCGACACCAGTTTCCAGTCGCGCGCATCGAGATAGGCGCTGTCGGTGCCGGTGACGCCCGAGGTCAGGCTCTCGGTGCCGAAGATGACCCGGACCTGCTTTTGCGAAGCCGGCGAAATGGCGCGGGCGCCAGTCAGATGCGCAACCAGCGCCGCCAGCTCCTTTTCGGCCAGCGGACGCACCACCTGGTCGAGCCCGCCCGGGCCACCGGGACCGGCCGGGCGACCGGAGCGGACGACCAGCAGATTGCTGCCGAGCTTGGAGATGTCGGCCTTGACCTTCTGCGTGGTGCCCGAGCCGATGGTGAGCATGGCAATGACGGCGGCAACGCCGATGACGATGCCGAGCAAGGTCAGGAACGAGCGCAGCACGTTGCGGCGGATCGAGCGCAGCGACAGGCGGACGGTTTCCCAGATCATGGCTGTGCGATCTCCAGCTTCCTGGAATCGGAGGCGACGTGGCCGTCGAGGAAGCGGATGGTGCGTTCGGCATAGTCGGCGACGTCGGCCTCGTGGGTGACCATGGCGATGGTCAGGCCAAGCTCCTTGTTGAGCCGCGTCAGCAACTCCATGATCTCGTGCGTGCGGGCGGTGTCGAGGTTGCCGGTCGGCTCGTCGGCGACGAGCAGCGTCGGGCGCGTGACGATGGCGCGCGCGATCGCCACGCGCTGCTGCTGGCCGCCGGACAGTTCGGCCGGCGTGTGGTGCTCGCGGCCGACAAGGCCGACCTCCGCCAGGGCCTGCATGGCAAGGTCGCGGCGCTCGCGGGCGGCCACGCCGCGATAGATCAGCGGCAGTTCGACATTTTCGGCCGCCGTGGTGCGGGCCAGCAGATTGTAACCCTGGAAGACGAAGCCGACATAGAGGTTGCGCAGCATGGCGCGGCGGTTGCGGTCGAGGCCGGCGTCGATGCCCATGAAGGAATAGGTTCCGGCCGTCGGCGTGTCGAGGCAGCCGATGATGTTCATCGCCGTCGACTTGCCGGAGCCGGACGGCCCCATGATGGCGACGAATTCGCCACGCCGGATGGCAAGATCGACGCCGGCCAACGCATGCACCTTGGCCTCGCCCTGGCCATAGCTCTTCCAGACCTTGTCGAAGGTGATGAGGGCAGCACCGGCGGCCACGGCATCAGCTCCGCTGCTGCGACGCGGTGATGACCTGTGCGCCTTCGTCGAGGCCCGAAATGATCTCGGTCAGTTCGCCGTCGGTGGAGCCGATCTTGACGTTGACCGGGTGCGGACGCCCGTTCTCCAGCACGTAGAGCGTGCGCGAGCCGTCGGTGGGCGCTGTCGCGGCCTGGCGCTGGCGGTTGCCGCCGGGGCGGCCCATGCGGCCGGTGAACAGGTCGCTGAGGCTCCAGCCGCGTGCGGCCTGCTGGGCAGGACGAAAGCGGAAGGCGGTGGCCGGCACGGTGAGCACGTCCTTGGCCTGCTTGGTGACGACCGAAACGGTGGCGGTCATGCCGGGCCGCAGCAGCAGCTCGTTGTTGTCGACCTCGAGCCGCGCATTGTAGGTGACGACGCCGTCGGTGGTGACCGAGGCATAGGAGATGTCGCGGATCTCGGCATCGAACGGCCGCTCGGGGAAGGCATCGACGGTGAAGCGGGCATGCTGGCCGGATTTGACCGCACCGATGTCGGCCTCGTCGACCGCCGCCACCAGTTCCATGTTCCTGAGATCGGCGGCGATGATGAACAGCACCGGCGCCTGCAGCGAGGAGGCGACCGTCTGGCCGGGATCGACCGAGCGCGTCAAAACGATGCCGTCGATCGGCGCATAGATGGTGCTCTTGGCAAGGTCGGTCTGCTGCGCCTTGAGGTCGGCCTGGGCGATGGCGAGGTTGGCCTGCGCACTGTCGAGAGCTGCCTTGGAACGGTCGCGCGTGGCGGTTGCCGCTTCAAGCGACTGGTCGGTCGCCATGCCGCGCCTGGTCAGTTCGGCGGCGCGCACCAGCGCCTTCTCGTTTTCCGCCAGCGTAACCGTGGCGTCCTCGACATTGGCGGCGGCGGCCTTGGCCGAAGCTTCGGCACGCTCGATCTGGACTTCGAGTTTCACCGTGTCGAGTGTCGCCAGCACGTCACCCTTCTTGACCTGCTGGTTCTCCTCGGCCGAGACCGAGCGGATGATGCCGGACAGTTCGCTTGAAATATCGACCTGGGTGAGTGGCTGCAGCGTGCCGGTCGCCGACACCGCGACGGTGAGGTCGGCCTTGGCGGCAGGCACTGTGGTGTAGTCAATCCTGGCCGGCGAGCCGGCATACCATTGATAGACGCCAAGCCCGGCGGCGAGCACGATCAGCGCCAGCAGCGCATAGAGCCACCCACGACGGCGCGATCTGCGCCGGCCTGTCTGGTCGAGCCCAAGCGCCGTCTCGATGGCGGAATCCGATTCCGTCTTTGGCAGATTGACAATCTGGTCCACGCTGGACCCCTATAATGCGCAATGTCCCTATCTGTGCACAGATCAGGCTTACCGGTTCAAATATCAAATTAAATTTCGCCCATGTTGGGATTGAGGCAGGAATGAAAACCCGGAATTACTTGCTTTACGATGTGTTTACGACCGAGCGACTGGCCGGCAATCCTTTGGCCGTCGTGCTCGATAGCAAGGGATTGGACACGGCCGCGATGCAGGCCATCGCGCGCGAATTCAACCTGTCCGAATCGGTGTTCGTCTTGCCGCCGGACAATCCCAAGCACAAAAACCGCATCCGCATCTTCACGCCCGACTATGAAATGCCGTTCGCCGGCCATCCGACGGTCGGCGCCGCGATCGCGCTGGCCGAACTTGCGGAGGAGGGCGGCGCCGGCATCTTCGTGCTGGAGGAAAACATCGGTCCGGTGCGGTGCGCCGTCAGCAAGCATGACGGCAACACTTTTGCCGAGTTCGATCTGGCGAAGCTGCCGGAGCCGCTGAAGCTCGATGCCGATCCGGAGGCGATCGGTGCCGCGCTTGGGTTGACGCCGCATGAGATCGGCTTCGAGAATCACCGCGTCGCGTTCTGGTCGGCGGGCGTGCCCTACGTCACCATCCCGGTTGCCAATCTCGAGGCGGCGGGTCGCATCCGGCTGGACAACCAGGCATGGTCGGAACTGGCGCCGCGCAAGAGCGAGTGGGCCTTCGCCAGCCCCTATGTCTACTGCCGCGAAACGGTGAACCACGAAAGCGCCTTCCATGTGCGCATGATCGTGCCTGGCACGCCTTCCTACGAGGACCCGGCGACCGGCTCGGCGGCAGCCGCCTTTGCCGGCGCCATCATGCATTTCGACGCGCCGACCGATGGCATTTCACAGCTGTGGATCGAGCAGGGGCTGGAGATGGGCCGGCCATCGCGCATCCGCCTCGAACTGACCGTGCAAGGCGGAAAACTGGCCTCGGCGCGCATCGGCGGCAACGCAATCAAGGTGGCGGAGGGCAAGCTGTTCGTTTGATCGAACGCATGCTCGGTCGATTTGTCGGGAAATGATTCCGGCAGGGCTGGACAGGACCGATGGTGGCGGCTATATGCCCGCCAACGCCGGTTTTTGCCGGCCGAGTGGGTGCGTAGCTCAGTTGGTAGAGCAGCTGACTCTTAATCAGCGGGTCCACAGTTCAATCCTGTGCGCACCCACCAAATTCCTAGAAGAGTTGGTGGAAAGACCCTGAAAGCGAGACGCGTTTGGCGCGTCTCGGGCAGGCTGTCTGACTGTGATTCTTTAACCGCGCTATCCGGATCTTGTGGCGATTCAGCCGCGTTGGAAAATGCGGGTCAGAAACCGGCCGAATCGAAGAGCAAGGCTCTTTTCCCCGGCTGCAGCATCGCTGGCGCCAATTCCGTCTTTTCCCCCGGAGAAATCGCTGATGGGCCACCAGAAGAAGACCAGGAAGACAACGAAAATGCCGGTGTCGATCGGGCCATGACTTGAATAGCTGCTGTGACGGAACACAACAGCGACCGCCCCGGCGATAACACCGCAGCTGCGGCAGGATGAAATTTCTTCATCCACAAAAATCTATTTGAGAATCGCCGTTACGGCAAGATGCCTCCTTTGTCGTGACAACGGCATCTTTGTCGGCCGATACGGGGAATGAATAACTACTTCTCCGAAACGCCAGCCTCGGCAAAACTCGCCATGCGGGCATGGCACTCCAGCGCCGAGCGCACGATGTTGACGGCCAGGCAGGCGCCGGAGCCTTCGCCGAGCCGCATGCCGAGATCGAGCAGCGGCGGCAGGCCGAGCGCTTCGAGCAGGCCGCGATGGCCTGACTCAGCGGAGACATGGGCTGCGATGGTGTGGGCGAGGCCGGTCGGATGCAGCTTCGCCAGCGGGGCTGCGGCGGCGGTGCAGACGAAGCCGTCGAGCAGCACGGGTATGCCCAGATGGCGGGCAGCCAGCGTGGCGCCGAAGATGGCGGCCAGTTCGCGTCCGCCGAGCACGGCAGCGATAGCAAGCGGGTCGGCGAGGGCTGCGGCATGGCGCTTCAGGCCGGCTTCGATGGCGACCACCTTGCGCTTCAAGCCGGCGTCATCGACGCCGGTGCCGCGCCCTGTCCACTTTTCCGCGCCGCCGCCGAACAGGGCTGCTGAAACGGCCGCTGCCGGCGTCGTGTTGCCGATACCCATTTCGCCGAAGCAGATAAGGTCCAGATCATTCGTCACCGCATCATAGCCGGCCGAGACCGCCGCCAGAAAGGGCGCTTCGTCCATTGCCGGACCTTGGGTGAAGTCGCCGGTCGGATGGTCGAGATCGAGCGGAATGACGTCGAGTTCGGCGCCGGCCATGCGGGCAAGCTGGTTGATGGCGGCACCACCGCCGGCGAAGTTCGCCACCATCTGCACGGTGACTTCCGAGGGATAGGCCGACACGCCTTGCGCGGTGACGCCATGGTTGCCGGCGAAGACGAAAACCTTCACGTGGTCGAGTTTCGGCATGTCGCGGCCCTGCCAGCGCGCCAGCCACGCGGCGATGGTCTCGAGCCGGCCGAGGCTGCCTTGCGGCTTGGTCAGCGTGTCCTGGCGGCGTGCGACCGCATTGGCCGCGGCATCGCTGCCAGACGGCAGGTCGAGGCAGGCGGCGCGCAATTCACGTAGGGATTTGAAGGGCATGGGGGCAAAGTCTCCGAAAAGGAATCAGGCCATGGGGATCAGGCCAAAGGGATCAGGAAAGCGCTACGGAAGCGACGAGCAGCACCGCGATCTCGCTTGCCTGCTGCAAGGCGCCGATCGTGTCGCCGGTCTGGCCCTCGATCTGGTTGAAGCAAAGGGCGCGGAACGCGGCAAACAGCAGGCCAAGCAGGATCAGCGCGAAGACGGCGCCGCCCAGCCCGAGCAAGAGAAGCGGGATCGCGCCGAGCAAGGCGCCGGCCATGGCGGTTTCCTGCGAGACGGTGCCGGCGTCGACCGAGAGGCCGTCGACGCGCGCTGGAGGCAAGAGATGCATGAAGGCGCCAAGCAGGCCGCGCGAGGCCGCGTGTGCGGCCAGGAGGGCAAACAGGGCCTGTGTGGGATCGACGAACTCCGACAGCGCGCTCCAGCGGACCAGCAGCGACAGAGCCAGCGCCGCCGCACCATAGGCGCCGATGCGGCTGTCGCGCATGATCTCAAGTTTGCGGCCGCGCGATTTGCCGCCGCCAAAACCGTCGGCGACGTCGGACAGGCCGTCCTCATGCAGGCAGCCGGTGGTGAGCAGGGTTGCCACAAGGGCAAGTGCGGCCGCCGGCCCCATGGCAAGGCCGAACCGTTCCGCCGTGGCAAAAACGATGGCGCCGATCAGGCCGACGACGAGACCGGCGATGGGGGCGGCCCAGATCGCCGCGGCAAGGCTGCGGCCGCGAAAATCGAAGACGGGCAGCGGCAGCCTGGTGAAGAAGACCAGGCAGAGCGCGATGTCGTCGACGACCTGTCGTGGTGAGAGGGCCAGATTCCCGAATTTCATGCTCTAGCCCCTCGCAATCGCATGGAAGAAGGTGCCGCTGACATGGCCGCGCCGGTAGCCCGAGGCGCCGATCGGATTGCCCTGGCCGTCGGCAAGGTCGGCCAGCGGCTCGTCATTGCCGGTGGCCGTCATCTGCGCATAGTGGAATTCGTGGCCACGGATCAGCGCGCCCTGTGCACCCAGCGGACAATCGGCACGCAGCCGCGCCTCGCGGTAGCCGAGGTTCATCTTGCGCCTGGCGAAGCTGGTGGCGTGGCCGAGCAGGCCGAGCATCGCATGCGTTTCGCCCGACGCGTCCTCCAGAGCTTCGCCGAGCACCATGAAGCCACCGCACTCGCCATGGATGGGCTTCGTCGCGGCGAAACGCGCCATGCCGGCGCGGAAAGTCGCGGCGGCGGCGAGCTTGCCGGCGTGAAGCTCGGGATAGCCGCCCGGCAGCCAGCAAACGTCGCAGGTCCCGTCGGGCGCTTCGTCGACGAGCGGCGAGAACGGGACGATTTCCGCACCCGCCTTGCGCCAGTAGGCGGCGACATGCGGATAGAGGAAGGTGAAGGCGGCATCCTCGGCCAGCGCGATGCGTTGGCCGGGCGGCGCCAGCGCGTCGTCGAAACCGCCGGGCGCGGGGGTGAGGGGCGTCGCCAGGGCCATGATCGCATCGAGATCGAGCGACTTTTCCGCCATGTCGGCCAGCCGGTCGAGATGCGCCATCAGGTCGTCATATTCGCCAGCCTGGACAAGGCCGAGATGCCGCTCGGGCAGGTTCAGAGTGGGATCGCGCAGGATGGCGCCGACGACCGGCAGGCCGATCGCCTCGATGGCCTCGCTGCACAGCTTGCGGTGCCGCTCGCTGCCCAGCCGATTGAGCGCGACACCGGCCATGCGCACGTCAGGATCATAGGTGGCAAAACCCTTGGCGACAGCCGCCGCCGTGGTCGACTGGCCGGAGACGTCGAGCACCAGCAGCACCGGCAGGCCATAGAGCCGCGCCAGGTCGGCCGCCGAGCCGGTTCGGCCGGGAGCCGCGGGTATCCCGTCGAACAGGCCCATGGCGCTTTCCAGGATGACGAAATCGGTGTCATCGGCGGCTTGCGCGGCAAGCGCGTTGAGCAGCGATGGCGGCATCGCCCAGCTGTCCAGATTGACACCGGAGAGGCCCGTGGCGGCGGTGTGGAAGCCGGGGTCGATATAGTCGGGGCCGGATTTGGCGCCGCGCACCTTCAGCCCGCGCCGGGTCAGCGCCCGCAGGATGCCGATGGTGACGCTGGTCTTGCCGGAGCCGGAGCGCGGCGCGCCGATGATGATGGCGCGGGCCGTCATGCTTGCCCCGCCAGGGCCGCGCGCATGGCAACGATGCCGCCAACGACGATCAGCGCCGGCGAGGCCAGACCGGCGGCCGCCGCTTCCTCGGCAATGGTGGCGAGCGTGGCGACGACGGTTCGCTCCTGCGGCGTCGTCGCGGCGACGATCACTGCGGCCGGTGTCGACGGCGCCAGCCCGCCATCGAGCAGTGCTGCGGCGATCAAGGGCAGATTGGCCATGCCCATATAGACGACGACAGGCTGGCCGGTGCGGGCGATCGCTGCCCAGTCGAGATCGTCATCGGTGCCGGCGGCGTGGCCGGTGGCCAGGATCACCGCCTTGTTGATGCCGCGCATGGTGGCGGGGATGCCGGTCGCGGCCAGCGCACTGAGGCCCGAGGTCAGGCCGGGCAGGACGCGGAACGGGATACTTTCCCGCGCCAGCGCCAGAGCTTCTTCGCCGCCACGGCCGAAAATATAGGGATCGCCGCCCTTCAGCCTGACGACGCGGCGGCCTTCGCGTGCGAGCCGGACCAGCAGGGCGGTGATGTCGTCCTGTTTCATCGACGGTTTGCCGCCGCGCTTGCCTGCAAAGAAAAGCTCGGCATTCTCCGCAACTGCGACAATGTCAGGGGACACCAGTGCGTCGTAGACCAGCGCATCCGCCTCGGCCAAAGCCGCCAGCACTTCGAGCGTCAGGCAGCCGGGGTCGCCGGGGCCGGCGCCGGCAAGCCAGACATGGCCCGGCTCCAGTTGGCGCGGCTTGAAGTTCAGCCGGGACAAGGCTTTTTCGAGCGTGGCGTTTTCGCCGGTGTTTTTGGTGCTGCCGCTCACAATCCGTCCCGTCCGCGAAAACGCCGCTGATAATGGGCGTCGTATAATGAACTCTCGCCAAAACCTCGCGCCGCCAGCGAGCGGCCGACGAAGATGATCGCCGTGCGCTCCATCGGATCGGCGGCGAGCTGTGCCTCGATGGTCGCCAGCGTGCCGGTCAGCACGCGCTCGTCCGGCCAGGAAGCGCGGAAGACGACCGCCACCGGGCAATCGCCGCCATAGTGCGGCGTCAGTTCGGCGACGACGCGATCGATGGCGTGGATGGCAAGATGAATAGCGAGCGTGGCGCCGGTGCGGCCGAAGCCGGCCAGCGTTTCGCCGGGCGGCATTTTTGACGCGCGGCCGGAAATGCGGGTCAGCACCAGGCTTTGCGCCACTTCGGGAATGGTCAGCTCGCGGCGCAATGCTGCGGCGGCGGCGGCGAAGGAGGGGACGCCCGGCGTCAGCGTATAAGGGATGCCGTGCTTTTCCAGCCGGCGGATCTGCTCGGCGACCGCGCTCCATACCGACAGGTCACCGGAATGCAGCCGGGCGACATCCTGGCCTGATTTGTGCGCCTCGAGATAGGCGGCCTCGATCTCGTCGAGCGACATCGGCGCGGTGTCGACCAGCTTTGTCCCCGGCGCGCAGTGCTGCAGCAATTCGGGCGCGACGATCGAGCCGGCATGCAGGCAAACCGGGCAGTTTGCCAAAAGCCTTGCGCCGCGCAGCGTGATGAGGTCGGCCGCACCTGGACCGGCGCCGATGAAATGAACGGTCATGGCGCATCTCCGCTGATGGCGATGGCACAGGTGACCGGGCCGAGCACCGTGCGGGGGCCAAGCAGTTTTGCGCCTGTGCCGGCGACGGCGAGGGCGGACGCCTCGGAGACCGATGGTGTGCCGGCAACATCCTGCGAGAGATCGGAATGGCTGGGCGTATCCGACGAGGCAGCTTGAAGTGCTGAGTCGTCGACGACGATGACGGGAAGACTCAGCGTGCGGCCAGCGGCGGCGATCGCTTCTTCATCCTTCTTGAACGCGGCAGTCGCCAGTGCCGACAGCGCCGTGATCGCCAACCCATGCGCCTCCAGCGCCGTTTCGATCGCCGCAAGCACCTCTTCGACGCCCACGCCCTTTCGGCAGCCTATGCCTGCGACCATCATGGCTTCATCCAGCTCCATTGCGTCACTGGCATAGCCGGCCGCCAGGCCTGCATCGAGCCGACCGGCGAGGCCCGGGAGATGTTTATACGCGTGAGATCGCCGCCGAGCTTCGTATGCTGGGCAAGAAGCAGGGCTTCCATCTCCAGCGTCACCGCGTTGGCGACGAGACGGCCGCCAGTGTGCAGGGCCTTGATGGCAGCGTTCAAGACACCGGCATCGCTGCCGCCACCGCCGATGAAGATCGCGTCTGGCGTGTCCAGTCTGGCAAGCGCCTTCGGCGCGCTGCCTTCGACCACGACAAGGCCGGGAACGCCACAGGCGGCGGCGTTGCGACCAATACGGGCAGCGCGCACCGGATCGGCCTCGATGGCAAAAGTGCGCATGGAAGGGTGGGCCAGCATCCATTCTATGCCGATGGAACCGGAGCCGGCGCCGATGTCCCACAGCAACTCGCCGCGCCGCGGCGCCAGCGCCGACAGGGTGATCGCGCGGATTTCGCGCTTGGTGATCTGGCCGTCATGGTCGAACAGGTGATCGGCAAGGCCTGATGTGAGCGGCAGCACGCGCGCGTCCGGACCGGATTCAACTTCGACCGCCAGCACGTTGAGCGGATTGAGGTTTTCGAGGTCGAAGGCATCGGCGCGGACCGAGCGCTGGGTCTCGCTTGGCCCACCCAACGCCTCCAGGATCGTCAGCCGCGATGCGCCGAAGTCGAGTTCCGCGAGCAGGCGGGCAATCGCCGCGGGGGCCTCTGCATCCGAGGTCAGCGCCAGGATGCGCGCGCCTGGCTGCAGCAGCGGCCGGATCAGGTCGAGCGGCCGGCCGTGCAGCGAGACGGTTTCGATATCCTGCAGCGCCCAGCCGAGCCGGGCGGCCGCCAGTGAAACGGCTGAAGGCGCGGGGATAACATGCATCTCCTGCGCCTTGACCTTGCGGGCGAGCGTGGCGCCGACGCCGTGGAAGAAGGGATCGCCGGAGGCGAGCACGCAGACGCGCCTGCCGGCGAGCGCTAGCACGTCAGCCATCTCGGCATCGAACGGAATCGGCCATGGGCGCGCCTCGCCCTTGGCGAAGGAAGCGACAAGGGCGAGGTGCCGCTTGCCGCCGAAGATGATCTCAGCCTGGGCAATCCGCTGCTTGGCCTCGTCGCCGAGACCCGCTAAACCGTCCTCGCCGATGCCGACGACTGTCAGCCAGGCGGCTCGCGATTGACGCTCAGCAGGCATAATGACCCACCGTATCCTGATCCTCGGCGGCACCACCGAAGCGCGGCAACTGGCCGGAAAACTGGCGGCGCGTGCCTCGGTCACGCTGTCGCTGGCCGGCCGCACCGAAAGCCCGGTCGCGCAAGGCGTGCCGGTGCGAAGCGGAGGCTTTGGCGGCGCCGACGGGCTGGCCGCTTACCTCACGGAAACGGCCACCGATCTGCTGATCGACGCCACGCATCCCTATGCGGCGCAAATCTCCGCCAATGCCGCACAAGCCGCGCGCATGGCCGGCGTGCCGATCCTTGCCCTGCGGCGTCCCGGCTGGGAGCCTGTCGAAGGCGACCGCTGGACGTTGGTCGGTACGGTCGGCGATGCCGCGCAAGCGCTTGGACCGGCGCCGCGCCGCGTTTTTCTGGCACTGGGCCGGCAAGAGGTTGCGGCTTTCGAAGCAGCGCCCCAGCACCACTATCTCATTCGCAGTGTCGATCCGGTCGAGCCGAAGCTGGCCGTGCCCGACGCCGAATATCTGTTGGCCCGTGGCCCGTTTCGCGACGCGGAGGAACGCGCGCTGCTCGAAAGGCACCGCATCGATGTCGTGGTGTCCAAGAACAGCGGCGGCGAGGCGACCTTTGGCAAGATCGCCTCGGCTCGGGCGCTTGGCATCGAGGTGGTCATGATCCGCAGGCCTGATCTGCCGGACGTGCCCTCGGCTGAAACCGTCGAAGCGCTGGCCGCCATTGTCGATCGATTTGGGGTCGATCATTTTGTCCGTCCCGTGGACGAGCGCGGCGTGTAGACCAGCGCCGGCTTCTCCGTGCGCTTGATAATCCTGGTTTCCGGCGAGCCGATGATGATGCAGGTCGCCATGTCCGCCTTTTCAGCCTCGACATCGGCCAGCAGGTAGACCTCGATACGCTCGTCCGGGCGACCGGCGGCGCGGCCGAAGATTACCGGCGTGGTGCCCGGCAGGATGGCGGTCAGGCACTCGAAGGCGCGGCCGAGTTGCCAGGGGCGGGCCTTGCTGATCGGGTTGTAAAGCGCGATGACGAAGCCGGCACCGGCCGCCGCCAGCAGGCGCAGTTCGATCAATTCCCATGGCTTTAGATTGTCGGAGAGCGAGATGGCGCAGAAATCATGGCCGAGCGGCGCCCCGATGCGGGCGGCAACCGCCAGCATGGCGGTGATGCCGGGCACCACGGCGACATCGACCGCGCGCCATTCGACCGGACCGGCCTCGATCGCCTCGCAGACGGCCGCCGCCATGGCGAACACGCCGGGATCGCCGCCGGAGACCACGGCGACGTCATGGCCCTCTGCGGCCTTGCTCAATGCGTCCTTGGAGCGGGCGAGTTCCTCGCGGTTGTCGGAAGCGACGCGGGTCTGGTCCGGGCGCAGGTCCAGCCGGTCGAGATAGGGTTTGTAGCCGTAAAAGAATTTCGCCTCGGCGACAGCGCGGCTGGCCTCCGGGGTGACCTGATCGGCATTGCCGGGCCCAAGGCCGATGACGGTGAGACGGCCACTCATGCCTGTGCTCCCACGGCGCCGGGGCGACCGGACCAGCCGGCGACCAGCACGATGGCGAAGTAGGGTGCCTTGTCGTCCTTTTTGTCGGCAAGCTTCATCGAGACGCTGCCGGCCATGGTGCCGCGCTCGACATAGACGGCGCGCGACAGCTTGGCCGTAGCCTCCAGCGCCCGCCTGATCTTGGGCAGGTTGCGGCCAACCTTCATGATGACGGCGGCATCGGTGTCGGCCAGCCGGCGGGTGAGCTCGAATTCGCTCATCGTGCCCGGCAGCACGGTGAGCACGTCGTCGCCCTGGACGATCGGAATACCGGTCTGCGACCAGCAGCCGGACATGGCGGTGACGCCGGGGATGACTTCGGTCGGAAAACGATGGGCGAGGCGCACATGCAGATGCATGTAAGAGCCGTAGAACAGCGGGTCGCCCTCTGACAGCACCGCAACCATTCTGCCGGCTTCGAGGTGCTCGGCGACCTTCTCGGCCGACTCCTCGTAGAAAGCCGTGATCTGCGAGCGGTAGTCGTCGTGATCCCTGGCGATTTCGGTTGTGACGGGATAGAGCAGCGGCAATTCCGTCATTTCGGGCCGGAACTGCGCTTCGACGATGGCACGGGCGTTGCTGTTGTTGCCGCGCTTGGCGAAATAGGCCACGACATCGGCCTCGGCCAGGATGCGGGCGGCTTTTAGGGTCAGCAGTTCGGGGTCGCCAGGACCGGTGCCGACGCCAACGAGGCGGCCTTTGAGAAAGGCGTTCACAGGCCAGGCCTCGCCAATGAATTGAGCGCGGCGGCGGTCATGGCACTGCCGCCAAGCCGGCCACGCACGATGGCGTAGGGAACGCCGTAGGAATTCTCGGCCAGCGCATCCTTGGATTCGGCCGCACCGACGAAGCCGACCGGCATGCCGATGATGGCCGCCGGCTTCGGTGCGCCATCGCGCAGTTTTTCCAGGAGATAGAATAGCGCGGTCGGCGCATTGCCGATGGCAACCACAGAGCCGGCCATGCGCTCGCCCCAGAGGTCGATGGCGGCCGCCGAACGGGTGTTGCCGAGTTGCCCGGCAATTTCGTGCGTACGCGGGTCGCGCAAGGTGCAGATCACCTCGTTGCCCGCCGGCAGCCTGGCGCGGGTGACGCCATGCGAGACCATTTCCGCGTCGCAGAAGATCGGCGCGCCGGCCGCCAAAGCGGTGCGGGCGGCGGCAACGAAATCCTTGGAGAACACAAAATGATTTGAAGCTTCGACCTGGCCGCAGGCATGGATCATGCGAATGGCGACATCGGCCTCGGCTTCGGAGAAGCGCGACAGATCGGCCTCGGCGCGGATGATGGCGAAGGAGCGCTCGTAGATCGCCGTGCCGTCATGGATGTAGTCGTAGGCGGCCATGCTCATTTCCGTTTTTCAGTTTGGGCCTGTCGGTAGGCCTCGGCGATACCGGCCGGCCCGAGCCTTGTCAGGCAAGCGGCGGCGGTTTCACCTTGATATCGTGTGCTGCGGATCATCGCCGCGACGCGGCCGATGCCGCGCGCGGCGTCATAGCCCGGCCTGTAGCCGGCAGGAAGGGCCTTTGCCGTCGCGTTCACGACAAGTCCGGCTCCATTTTCGCCGCCGACGATCGTCAGCGCTGCCGGACCGGGGTGGGCGCAGCCTTTGGCACAGCCGGAAATGTGAAGGGTGAAGTCGAGGATGTCGGCTGTTTCAGCGGCTATCGTCTCGGCGATGTCGCGTGTGGCGATGCGGCCGGAGGCGCAGGCCGGCATGCCCGGGCAAGCGGCAATGCGCGTGCGCGGGTCGGTGGGGGCGATGACGAAGCCGAGGGTGGCGGCGGTGTGCTGGAGGGGGTGGTTGGCGGCGGTTGGTTGACCGAGGAAGAGCAGGGCGCGACCGGGGGCGAGGCGGATTTCTGACGTGCCGAGGGCGAGGGCGTGTTGGGCGAGGCTGATGAGCTTGTCGGCCGGCATGCTGCCGTAGGGCAGGGCGATGCCGAGGGCGGTGGCGTGGCCGGCTAAGGGGAAAAGGCCGATAGGTTTGCGCGAGGCGCCCCCCTTTGCCCTGCCGGACATCTCCCCCTCTAGGGGGGAGATTACGCCGTCACCGATGGTTTCGCCAATCTCCGGTGTTGTTAAGGAAAAGCCGGCGTCGAAGCTGCCAATCTCCCCCCCTGAGGGGGAGATGTCCGGCAGGACAGATCGGGGCGCCTCGCGCAAACTCGTCGAGCATAGCCAACCCGCCAGAGACACTAATTGCCTCTCCGATAAATCCCTTGCGTGGGCCTCGCGGCCTTTCTCTGCAACCATCCTTAGAGCTGCAACGGCAATATCGCGCGCCGCACCTTGATCGGCAAACGCCAGCGGCCTCGCATTCTGCCCGTCACCCGCGACAGACACCCGCCACCGAACTCCCGCATCGGTGCGCGTCGCAGCAAGCCGCACGTCGGCCGTGACCGCATCCATGGTGAGTTGCCCGCAGCCGTCCACAACGACCGACACCTTCGGCCCTAGGCGTTGTACGAGCCCAGCTTCTTCGATCGCAGCCCTGATACGTTCAGCCAGCGGCCGGGGATCGGCAATCTCTTGCGGATCAATGCCGGCCAGCGGCCCGGTCTCGACCGGCACGCCGGTGCGAACCGCGATATCAAGCGCATCGACCTCCGCCGCCAGCAGCGCAGCACTTTGCGCCGTCAGGCCGCGTATCTGCAAACTGCCGCGCGCGGAGACTTCCATGATGCCATTGCCGTGCCGCAAAGCGGATTCGGCTAGTCCGATCAACGACTCTGGCGATATCCCCCCAGCGACCGGGTTGAGCCGCACCAGCAGGCCGTCGCCGGTTTGCATCGGCGCCGACAAAGCCGGACAGGCGCCGCGGCGCGAGAAGGCGCTCATGCCGCCACCCCAAGTGCTTCTGCCTCGGCAATCAGGGCCGTCAAATCGTCGTCGATGGAATTGCGCAGGGGATGCCAGAGGCCGCGCCGGCGCGCCGACAGGAAACGCTCGGCGATGATTTTTGCGGCGGCGGGGTTTTCGCGCAGGATGAAGGCGCGGACCATGGGATCGCCGACATAGGCGTCATGCACCGCCTCGATCAGCGTTCCCGAAATGGCGTGCGTGGTTTCGGCGAAGCCAATCAGCCGGTCGACGGTTTCGGCGAATTCCGAGGCGCCGCGCGGGCCGTGGCGCATCTGGCCTGATATGAAGCGTGGATTGACGGCGCGGGCACGCACGACGCGCGCTACGGCCTCACTGATCGAGCGTGGCTTCGGCTTTTGCGGGTCCGTGGTGTCGAGCACGATGACGTCGGCATTCCTGCCGAGCGCCGCAACGGCTGCGGAAAAGCCGCCGATGAAGGCCACATCGGCGGAGCCCTCGAGGATGTCGCGGCCGGGGTCGTCGCCGGTGTGGACGAGAAGATCGGCTTCGGCGATGCGGCCCTCGAAGGCGCCGGGCGCGGAGATGCCTTCGCCCCCGGCGCCGCCATAGGCGTGCGATGTAGCGTCGAGATAGGCGCGGCCGATTTCGTCGCGCGCGCTCCAGTCGCCGGAGGACATGAGATCCTCGACGCCGGCGCCGTATGTGCCCGGCGAGGTGCCGAAAATGCGCGGGCTGATCTTGCCGTCGGCGCGGGTCTTGGCCGCGAGTGGGTTTTCCGAATCCTCCTCGTCGCGCGCGGCAACCGCGTTGGCTGCGGCATCGATCAGCGCGATCTGGGTCGGGAACATGTCGCGGAACAGGCCGGATATGCGCCAGGTGACATCGACGCGCGGACGGCCCAGCATGGCCGGCGGCAGCACTTCGATGCCGGTGATGCGGCCGGTGGCCAAATCCCATTGCGGCCGGCAGCCCATCAGCGCCAGGCCTTGAGCGATCTCCTCGCCGCCGGTGCGCAGCGATGCCGAGCCCCAGAGATCGATGACCAGCGAGCGTGGCCAGTCGCCATGCGACTGCATGTAGCCGCGCACGACTTCCTCCGCCGCTGCCCTGCCCAAATCATAGGCGGTCGGCGTCGGCATGGTGCGCGGGTCCGAGGTGAACAAATTGCGGCCGGTGGGCAAGACGTCCGAGCGGCCGCGCGCAGGCGCGCCCGCCGGACCGGCCTTGACGTGGCCGCCATCGAGCGCGGCAAGCAGCGCCGCCTTCTCGGCTTCAGCGCTCTGGCGGCGCATGGCGTCGGGCTCATCCTCCGGAGCGCGGCCATAGATATGCAGCCCGTCCTTGATGGCAAAATCCTTGAGGTCACAAAGCCAGGCGTCGATGCGGCGCAGCGCCTCGTCGGGCGCGTCGGTTCTCGCAACGCCGGCTTCGGAGGCGAGACCGGTTTTTTGCGCGGTGTCGACGATCAGTTTCGCCAGTCGGTCACGGCGGCGACGGTCGAGCCCGTCGGCCTGCGCATATTCGTCGACCAGCCGCTCGAGCTTGTGCTGGTTTTCGTCCAGCCCGGCGCCGGTCAGCGGTGGCGGCAAATGGCCAAGAGTGACGGCGGCAATGCGCCGCTTGGCCTGCGCCGCTTCGCCCGGGTTGGAGACGATGAAGGGATAGATGACGGGCAGGGGACCGGTGACGATCTCCGGAAAGCAGTTTTCCGACAGAGCAACGGTTTTGCCCGGCAGCCATTCAAGCGTGCCATGGGCGCCGACATGGACCAGCGCGTGGACGCCGAGCGACTTGCGCAGCCAGAGGCCGAAGGCGATCAGCGCATGGCGCGGGGGCAGCGTCGGGTCGTGGTAGTCGGCGCGGCGGTCGACGGAGCGGCCGCGGTCGGGGGCGAGGGCGACGGTGATGTTGCCGAAGGTGGCGGCGCGGAAGGGGAAGCTTCCGCGCAAACCTGTTTCGTCTTCCGCTTTGCCCCAAGCAGCTTCGACCGCAGCGATTGCCGCAGTCGGCAACTCCGTCGAGAAGGCAATGTAGTTATCTAAGGCCAATCCAGTATCGCTGGCTTCCAGCAAATCCAGCAACCCACGCGGCGTCTGCGGAATCCCCTCAATCACATAGCCCTGCTCCTTCAGGTCATGCAGCATGGCGAGCACGCTGGACGGCACGTCGAGGCCGACGGCATAGCCGGTTCGACCAGGAGCGCTAGGGTAATCCGGGATCAGGATCGCCAGCTTGCGCCCGGCGCGGGGTGTCTCCTGCAACTTGATGAAGGCCGCGACGCGGTCAGCGACCTGCGCCACGCGATCCGGTTCCGGCCGGTTGGCGAAGGCGCGGTGGCCGAGTGCGGGATCGGTCTCGGTCTCGCCCTTGAAGGAAATGGCGCCGGCGAGGACGCGGCCGTCGAGTTCGGGCAGCACGACATGCATGGCGAGGTCGGCGGGTGCCAGGCCACGCTGGTTGTTTTGCCAGATGTCGCGGCGGGTGGTGGCGACGATGACCTGGAAGACAGGCACGCCGGCGCGGTCGAATAGCGTTTCGATGCCGGGTTCGGCGCCTGAGGCGAAAGCGGTCGCGGTGATGATGGCGGCGGGCTTCAGCGCCGTCAGTGCTGTTTCCACGAAGGCGAGGGAGGTTGGGTCCTTGAGGCTGGAGACGAAGATCGGGACTGGGTCGATGCCGCGCTGCCGCAGCGCTTCAACAAGCGCATCGATGGGCGCGACATCGGCGGCCAGCAGCATCGAGCGATAGAACAGGATGGGGATGATAGGAGCGTTGACGTTGTAAGCGCCAGCATTCGATAAGTCCCGCTTCTCCACAACTCCACATCCAGGCACGTAAAAACCAGCTTTCGGCACCACCACCGGGCCGATAACTTCCGCATCCGACCCCGCCAGCCGCGCCAATTTCCGCACCAGTGCGCTCATATTCGCCGGGCCGCCCTCGCGGAAATAGTCGAGCAGGCCGTCCAACTCCTCGCGCGGCAGCGTCGAGGCTTCGATCAGGCGCAGATCCTCGTCGCGGCATTCGCCGGGCAGCAGCGCCAGTTTTATGCCGCGTTCGCGGGCGGTCGAGGCAAGCTGGTCGCAGCCGTAGCGCCACCAGTCGTAGCCGCCGAGGATGCGCACGAGGATGATCTTGGCATGGCGGGCGACGCTGTCGACCCAGAGGTCGACGGACATGGGATGGCGCAGGTCGCGCAGTGCGGCCAGCCGCATCGAGGGCAGGCGGTTGGCATCGGCCTTCCAGGCTGCCGCCAGTCCGGCGAGGTCGCTGTCGGTGAAGGACAGCGCCACGATATCCGCCGGCGTCTGCCGCAGATCGACCGGCTCGGCGAGGTCGTCGAGCGAGGCGGATGTCGTGGTTAGGATGTGCATCGCAATCCGTGTCCGAAATCAGCCGGCGAGTATACGCTCGATCGCCGGGCGGTTCAGCCCTTTCAGGCCGATGACGACGAGGCGCGAGCGGCGGTCGTCCTGCGCGGTCCAGGCGCGGTCATAGTAATGATTGACGCGCGGCCCGACGGCCTGCAGCAAGAGCCGCATCGGCTTGCCGCCGACCTCGACGAAGCCTTTTACGCGCAGCACGTTCTCTTCTTCGGCGACGGTGGCGACGCGCTTTGCCAGCTCGTCCGGATTGGCGATCGAGGCAATGTCGACGATGAACGTGTCGAAGTCGTCATGCTCGTGGTCGAATGCGCCGTCATGATGGGACTTGCGGTTTTCGATGTCGTCCTCGACGGCGAGACCGAGCCCGAGCAGCACGGAGGGATCGACCTTGCCATGCGAGGTCGGCACAATCTTCACTGCGCGGGCGGAGTGTTCGCCAACGATGGCATTGGCGCGGGCGGTGCCGGCGGCGTCCATCAGGTCGCTCTTCGACAGGATGATCAGGTCGGCGCAGGCGATCTGGTCCTCGAACACTTCTTCCACCGGATCGTCGTGGTCGAGCGTCTCGTCCCCGGCGCGCTGCGCCTGGAGGGCCTCCATGTCGTTGGCGACGCGGCCTTCGGCCAATGCCGGTCCGTCGACCACGGCGATGACGCCATCGACGGTCACCCGGCTTTTCACGCTGGGCCACTGAAAGGCCTGGACCAGCGGCTTGGGCAGTGCCAGGCCCGAGGTTTCGATCAGGATATGGTCGACCCTCGGCGTCAGCGACAGGATTTGGTCGAGCGCCGGGACGAAATCATCGGCGACAGTGCAGCAGATACAGCCATTGGCCAGTTCGACGATGTTTTCCTCGGGGCAGGTGTCGATACCGCATCCCTTGAGGATCTCGCCATCGATGCCGATGTCGCCGAATTCGTTGACGATGATGGCGATGCGCTTGCCGCCGGCGTTTTCCAGGAGATGGCGGACCAGCGTCGTCTTGCCGGCGCCGAGGAAGCCAGTGACGACGGTGCAGGGAACGCGGGATACGGAAGTGGTCATGGTCAATCCTTCAGCATGTCGATGGGTGGAATGCGGGCCACGAGGCCGCGCTTGAGGCTATCGGGGCGGCCACGCCACGGGATCAGGCCATCTTTCGAGGTGGCGAAGAGCTTTGCGCCTGTCACGAGGTCGGCGCCGCTGGTCGCGGTCAGGTCGCCGAAGACATAGCTCCAGCAGCCGTCGCGCAGGATCGCGGCGCTGAGGCGCCGCTTGCAATTGCCAAGGCATTCGACGCTGCGGATGCGGATATCGTCGCCAGCGGCGGCGCGGCGCGTGTCGTCCGTCAGCAACTCGCCGGCGCGGGGATGAGCGTCGGAGCCGGTCTCATTGCGGCAGGAGCCGCAGACGATGATGGTGACGCCGGCCAAGGCATCATCATGGCCGGACGAAATATCCGCTGTGCCAGCCGAAAAACTGCTGTCGTGGTCCAAAGATCGGGCTCCTTGCCCGGAAACCCGCCGGGCGATCGGATTCTACAGTCGCAGACGGCAGGTCTCCTGGCTCGCGAGTCATCGCCTTGGGTAGCCGCCTTCCCGGGAATTCCCAGTGGTTTTCGGCCTTGGCTCTTCGCTTACAGTTGCGGGGACAGCCGCGGATTTGGGATTTTGCCCCGCACCGCATTCCCTCTTAGCCCTTGCCGTTGCGGGCAAGGGACCATCTGGAACCGGATTTAGGCTTTTGCGGGCGGCGGTGTCAACGCGAGCTTACGACACGGCTATGTCGGCCAGCGCCGGCCCCAAATCCCCGGCAGGCGTCACTTCGATGCGTTCGAGCCCGAGCCAACCTTGCATCTGCTTCAATTCCTCGAACAGCTCCGCAGCGGTTTCAGGCGGCGCACCGGGCTCGGCATAGGCCGCATGGACCCGCAGTATGCTGGCCGGGCGATCGGCCTTGAGGTCGACGCGTGCCACGATCCTGTCGCCGAGCAGGAACGGCAGGACATAATAGCCATACTGCCGCTTGTCGGCCGGTGTGTAGATCTCGATGCGGTAATGGAAATCGAACAGCCGCTCGGTGCGCGAGCGCTCGAAGACGACCGGATCGAAGGGTGCCAGCAAGGCGCGGGCCTCGACTTTGCGCGGCAGACGGGCGTCCCGGTGAAGATAGGCCGGCTTGTCCCAGCCTTCGACACGCACCGGCAGCAACTCGCCCGTTTCAACCAGTTCCTCCAACCGGCCTTTCATATCGGCCGGCGACAGGCGGAAATAATCGCGCAAATCGCTTGAAGTCGCCACGCCGTGGGCGCGGGCGGAAATGCGCAGCAATTCGCGGTGCGCGTCCTCAGGCGTCGGCACCGGCAGATCGAGGATCGCCTGCGGCAGCACGCGCTCGGGCAGGTCATAGAAGCGCTCGAAACCGCGGCGGTGCGCCGTGGTGATGCGGCCGGCCCAGAACAGCCATTCGAAGGCGTGTTTGGCATGGCTCCAGCCCCACCAGCCGCCCGAACCTTTCTGGCCCTCCAGCGCGGAAGCGGCGATCGGGCCGCGCTCGGCGACCTCGCGGTAGATCTCTTCGATGTAGGCGGCGTGCTCGCGGCCCCATTTGGCGAGACCCAGATACATTTCCTCGCCCCGCTCGGCGCGCTGCATGCGCCAGCGCATCAGCGGGTATGTCTCGACCGGCAGGAAGGAGGCCTCGTGCGCCCAATATTCGAAAACCATGCGCTTGCGCGTCACAGCCGCGTTGTCGAGCAGAGCGAGCGGGTAGGGGCCAAGGCGCGAATAGAGCGGCATATAATGAGCGCGCACCACCGCGCTGACGGAATCGATCTGCAACAGGCCGGTGCGGGAGAGCGTGCGGGCAAAATGCCGGCGGTCGGGCGTGCCGGTCGGGCGAGGATCGAGGAATCCTTGGGCGGCAAGGGCGATGCGCCGGGCCATCGGGAGCGAGATCTTTTCCTTCATGCAGGTATCACTTTGACGTGTTTTGACCGAGGGTCGAATGGTTGATTCCAACCCATGCTAGCAGGGTTTTGGCGGCATCCATGTCAAGAGAGAAAAGTGGAGTAAAAAGCGAAGGAAATCAAACAGGAGCGGATCGGACCAGTTTGCCGCGATATGCCGTCCAGGTCGATGTTTTGAACAAGGTTTGACTTGCTTCGCTGGAAGTGCTGCGCTAACCCTCGCCGCGTTGCAGCATAGGCCCTTAAAACGGTTCAGCGGTTAAACTGTCACGCTTCCGCATTAGGGTCCGGTGCTGTAATCAACGTGGATTGGCGCCAACGGAAAGCCGAGCATGAACGCACTCTTGAGCTCATACCTGCCCATCGTCCTGTTCATAGGCGTGGCGCTGGTTGTCGGCCTGGCGCTGCTGGCCGCGCCCTTCCTGGTGGCCTACCGCAATCCCGATCCCGAAAAGCTTTCCGCCTACGAGTGCGGTTTCAACTCGTTCGACGACGCCCGCATGAAGTTCGACATCCGTTTCTACCTGGTGTCGATCCTGTTCATCATCTTCGACCTGGAAGTAGCCTTCCTGTTTCCGTGGGCGGTGTCGTTTTCGAAGATCGGCATGCTCGGTTTCTGGTCGATGATGGTTTTTTTGGCGGTGCTGACCATCGGCTTTGCCTATGAATGGAAAAAAGGAGCGCTGGAATGGGATTGAACGACAGTTCAGGCACCCTCGTCGCGCCGAAGCCCAAGGGCATCATCGATCCCAACACCGGCAGGCCGGTGGGGGAGGACGATCCCTTCTTCCTCGAGATCAACAACGAGTTGGCCGACAAGGGCTTTCTGGTCACTTCGACCGAGGCGCTCATCACCTGGGCGCGCAGCGGGTCGCTGATGTTCATGACGTTCGGCCTCGCCTGCTGCGCGGTCGAGATGATCCACACCTCGATGCCGCGCTATGATTCGGAGCGGTTCGGTGTCGCGCCACGCGCGTCTCCGCGCCAGTCCGACATCATGATCGTCGCCGGCACGCTGACCAACAAGATGGCGCCGGCGCTGCGCAAGGTCTACGACCAGATGCCGGAGCCGCGCTACGTCATCTCGATGGGCTCCTGCGCCAATGGCGGCGGCTATTACCACTATTCCTATTCGGTGGTGCGCGGCTGCGACCGCATCGTGCCGGTCGACATCTATGTGCCCGGCTGTCCGCCGAGCGCCGAAGCGCTGCTCTACGGCATTCTTCTCCTGCAGAAGAAGATCCGCCGCACCGGCACGATCGAACGGTAGTCGTCATGGGTAAAGAGCAGATTATTTATGGCAACCCTGAGCCTTGGCTGGGGTTAACGTTCAAAACCTTGGATCAACGATTTGACGTATACGAATCGGGGAAGCGGTTTTATTCTTCCGAGTTCTTAACTGATACAAAATTTGGGGATGCTGGTCTCGGTATCGACATCTTATTGAATGACTGGGAGGCCAAGCTCACAGGCGACCCTCGATCTGTTTTTTATTATGGTGACGTGAGACTGCGGTCGCTCGGTGATCGAACTAAAAATCTGGTTGCAGAAATGTCGGCCAAGGTTTCCTGCGAGGGCTCGTCCGCCAACGGCGCGGCAAGCGAAAAATTGTTTGTGGAGTGCGTTGCGCTGAATGGCGACCCGGCAAATCTTGAAGCCCGGCCGCTTGTCGGAAAGTTGTTTTTTGGGGAGCCAGGCGACGACAATGAATGTCAGGTTTTTTTGGCCCTTGACACTGCCAGAGAGTGCGCTTGGTTCGGTGAGAAAGATCCAGTGTACTCGCGCAATGTTATAGGCTGGTTGGCGAGGTTGTCATGACCGCATCCCTGAGCGAACTGTCGACCTATCTCGGCGAGAAGCTGCCTGGCCGCTTCAGTGAAGCGGTGCTTGCCTATGGCGAGCTCACCGTCCATGTCGAGCCGCGCGATCTGGTCGAGGTGATGACCTTCCTGCGCGACGATGCGCGCTGCCAGTTCATCTCGATCATCGATGTCTGCGGCGCCGACTATCCGTCGCGGGCCAAGCGTTTCGACGTCGTCTATCACCTGTTGTCGCCGAAGCAGAATGTGCGCGTCCGCGTCAAGGTGCAGGCCGACGAGGAAACCATGGTGCCGTCGATCACCGGCGTCTATCCCGGCGCCGACTGGTTCGAGCGCGAGACCTACGATCTCTACGGCGTTTTGTTCTCCGGCCATCCCGACCTGCGCCGCCTGCTGACCGACTATGGCTTCGAAGGCCATCCCTTGCGCAAGGATTTCCCGCTGACCGGCTTCGTCGAGGTGCGCTACGACGACGAGGCCAAGCGCGTTATCTATGAGCCGGTCGAGCTCAAGCAGGAATTCCGCAATTTCGATTTTCTGTCCCCGTGGGAAGGTACGGATTACGTGCTGCCGGGTGACGAGAAGGCAAAGCAGTAAATGGCTGAAACCTCCGTCCGCAACTTCAACATCAATTTCGGCCCACAACACCCGGCGGCGCACGGCGTTTTGCGCCTTGTGCTGGAGCTGGACGGCGAAGTCGTCGACCGCGTCGATCCGCATATCGGACTGCTGCATCGCGGTACCGAAAAGCTGATCGAAGCCAAAACCTACCTGCAGGCGGTGCCCTATCTCGACCGGCTCGACTATTGCGCGCCGATGAACCAGGAACATGCCTTTGCGCTGGCCGCCGAGCGTCTGCTCGGCATCGAGGTGCCGAAGCGCGGCCAGGTGATCCGCGTTCTCTACAGCGAGATCGGCCGCATCATGTCGCATATCCTCAATGTGACGACGCAGGCGATGGACGTCGGTGCGCTGACGCCGCCGCTGTGGGGCTTCGTCGAACGCGAAAAGCTGATGGTGTTCTATGAGCGCGCCTCCGGTTCGCGCATGCATGCCGCTTATTTTCGGCCCGGCGGCGTCCATCAGGACCTGCCGCGTCAACTGGTCGAGGACATCGGCAAGTGGATCGACCCGTTCCTGAAGTCGATCGACGACCTCGACCGGCTGCTGACCGGCAACCGCATCTTCAAGCAGCGCAATGTCGATATCGGCATCGTCTCGCTGGCGGATGCCTGGGCCTGGGGTTTTTCGGGCGTGATGGTGCGTGGCTCGGGTGCAGCCTGGGATCTGCGCAAGTCGCAACCCTATGAATGCTATTCGGAGATGGATTTCGACATTCCGATCGGCAAGAACGGCGACTGCTTCGACCGCTACCTCGTACGCATGGAAGAAATGCGCCAGTCGGCGAAGATCATGCGCCAGTGCGTCGACCTTTTGCTCGGCAAGGAGAGCACCGGCCCGGTGTCGAACCTCGATGGCAAGGTGGTGCCGCCCAAGCGCCAGGCGATGAAGCGCTCGATGGAAGCGCTGATCCATCACTTCAAGCTCTACACCGAGGGTTATCGCGTGCCGGCCGGCGAGGTTTACGCCGCCGTCGAGGCGCCGAAGGGCGAATTCGGCGTCTATCTGGTCTCCGACGGCTCCAACAAGCCCTACCGCTGCAAGCTGCGCGCGCCGGGTTTCGCGCATCTGCAGGCGATGGATTTCCTCTGCCGCGGCCACATGCTGGCCGACGTCACCGCCGTTCTCGGCTCCCTCGACATCGTGTTTGGTGAGGTCGATCGCTAAATGTCAGTCCGCCGTCTCGCAGAAGCCAGCGTCCAGCCAGCATCCTTCGTCTTCAACCGGGCGAATGCCGCGGCTGCGAAGCAATGGATCAAGAAGTACCCGAAGGGCCGTGAACAGTCGGCCATCATCCCGCTTCTGATGATAGCACAGGAGCAGGAAGGCTGGGTGACGAAAGCGGCGATCGAGACGATCTCCGACATGCTCGGCATGCCGCGCATCCGCGGGCTGGAAGTCGCGACCTTCTACACGCAGTACCAGTTGAATCCGGTCGGCACGCGTGCGCACATCCAGGTCTGCGGCACCACGCCCTGCATGCTGCGCGGTTCGGAAGCGCTGATGGATGTCTGCCGCTCCAAAATCCATCACGACCAGTTCCACACCAACGACAAGGGAACCTTGTCTTGGGAAGAGGTGGAATGCCTCGGTGCCTGCGTCAACGCGCCGATGGTGATGATCTTCAAGGACACGTTCGAGGATCTGACGCCGGAACGCCTGGCTGAAATCATCGATCTCTATGACGCCGGCAAGGGTGCTGCGGTGGAACCGGGGCCGCAGAATGGCCGCACCGGCTCGGAGCCGGCCTCCGGCCTCACCACGCTGAAGAGCGAAAAGGCGATCCTCAAGTCGACCCGCGACAGGGAAGCCAGGGAGGCGGCCAAGGCCGCCAGGGCGGCACCTGACGCGATCGTCGCAGCGCCGGTGCCGGCGCCGGCCGCGGCCCCTGTCGCACCGTCCAACACCAGCAAGCCGAAGACCGACGCCCCTGAAACCAGCCCGGCGTTGAAGACGCCTTCAAAAACCAAGGTCGCGCCGGCGGTTGAAAAGGCGGCGAGTGTTGCCGCTCCACTGCATTCGGCCGCCAATGCCAACAAGGCAGACTCCAAAGTCGAGCAGGTTTCCAAGCAGCGCAGTGGCCCCATCACCAAGGCCGAGCCGGCCTCCGCCTTCAAGGCGCCAGAGGTCAAGGTACCGGCCGCCAAGCCGGCCAAACCGTCGCTCGGGGACAAGAACCGCCCGGCCGGCATCGACAGGCCGGCACAGGTCGATGACCTCAAACTGATCTCCGGCGTCGGCCCCAAGATCGAGGGCATCCTGCATACGCTGGGCATCTTTACCTTCGCGCAGGTCGCGTCGTGGAAGAAGGCCGAACGCGAGTGGGTGGATGGCTATCTCTCTTTCCAGGGCCGCATCGATCGCGACGACTGGGTCAAGCAGGCCAAGGCGCTCGCCAAGGGTGGCGTCGCCGAATACATCCGCGTCTTCGGCAAGAAGCCGGTCTGAGGGACGAAAAATGCTCGGGGATAAAGACCGCATCTTCACCAATATCTACGGCCTGTTCGACAAGTCCTTGGCCGGCGCGATGGCGCGCGGCGCCTGGGATAACACGCCCGGCATCGTCGCCAAGGGCCGCGAGTGGATCGTCAACGAGATGAAGGCGTCGGGCCTGCGCGGCCGTGGCGGCGCCGGCTTCCCGACCGGCCTCAAATGGTCGTTCATGCCCAAGCAGAGCGATGGCCGGCCGAGCTATCTCGTGATCAACGCCGACGAATCCGAGCCCGGCACCTGCAAGGACCGCGACATCCTGCGCAACGACCCGCACACGCTGGTCGAGGGCGCGCTGCTTGCCGGTTTCGCCATGGGTGCGGTTGCCGCCTACATCTATGTGCGCGGCGAGTTCATCCGCGAGCGCGAGGCGCTGCAGCGCGCGATCGAGGAGGCCTATGAGGCCAAGCTGATCGGCAAGAACAACACGTCCGGCTACGATTTCGACATCTACATGCACCACGGCGCCGGCGCCTATATCTGCGGCGAGGAGACAGCGCTCCTCGAAAGCCTCGAAGGCAAGAAGGGCCAGCCGCGGCTGAAGCCGCCATTCCCGGCCAATGTCGGCCTCTATGGCTGCCCGACCACGGTCAACAATGTCGAATCGATCGCGGTTGCGCCGACCATCCTGCGCCGCGGCGCGGCCTGGTTCTCGTCCTTCGGCCGGCCGAACAATGTCGGCACCAAGCTGTTCTGCATCTCCGGCCACGTCAACAATCCGTGCACGGTCGAAGAGGCGATGTCGATCCCGTTCCGCGAACTGATCGAGACGCATTGCGGCGGCATTCGCGGCGGCTGGGACAATCTTTTGGCGGTCATACCGGGCGGCGCTTCGGTGCCGTTGGTGCCGGCCGAGCAGATCATCGACGCGGCGATGGATTTCGACGCGCTGCGCGATCTCAAATCCGGCCTTGGAACCGCGGCTGTCATCGTCATGGACAAGTCGACCGATGTCGTGAAGGCGATCGCGCGGCTTTCCTACTTCTACAAGCACGAGAGCTGCGGCCAGTGCACGCCATGCCGCGAAGGCACCGGCTGGATGTGGCGGGTGATGGAACGGCTGGTGCGCGGCGAGGCGCAGAAGCGCGAGATCGATATGCTGCTCGACGTCACCAAGCAGATCGAAGGCCATACGATCTGCGCGCTGGGCGACGCGGCGGCATGGCCGATCCAGGGCCTGATGCGGCATTTCCGCGGCGAAGTGGAGCGGCGCATCGACGAGTTTTCGCGCAATGCGCACCGGGCCGAGCCTGTGATGGTGGCGGCGGAATAGAAGAACGTTTACGCGGACGAAAGTCCGCAGCGAAGGGCGGGGCGAACGACGAAACGACCAGGAGAACTCTATGGCGCCGTATTCGAACCCGCTGATGCCCAATTTGGACCAGATCGAGCAGATGAACCAGGACTTGACCAGGATGATGCCGAAGGAGATGGCCAGTGCCGTCAACCTTTTCGTGCATCCTGTGGCGGGTGCGGCGGCGATGTCGGCGCTTGGCCTCGGGCTTGCCAATCATGCTTTCGGCGTCTGGCTGGGCGCGTTTTCAGGCGCGGCAGAAGCCTCGCAGCGGCTGTTGCAGCCGATCGTCGATGATTTCGAGGCGCGCGTCGCGCAGTTCGATGAACCGAGTCCTTCCTCCACCAAGGCACGGGCAACCGCGAAAACCATGATCGCCGAGGCGCAGTCCTTCGCCAGGGAGGTCACCGATATTGCCGCCAAGGAAGCCGCAACTGCCGTGCCGGCCGCAAACGCCGCTCCAGCAACAAGCGGCGTCGGCGATGCGCTGTTGCCCGAGGATTTCAGGCAGCCCAAGGCCGTGGAGAAGCCGGCGAAACCGGCGGATCTCAAGGCGATATCGGGCATCGGGCCCAAGCTGGAAAAGGTTCTCAACGGCCTCGGCATCTGGACGTATGCCCAGATCGCGGCATGGACGCCGCAAGAGGTTGCCTGGGTCGAGGACTATCTGTCGCTCGGCGGCCGCATCGGCCGCGACGATTGGACAGCTCAAGCGGCGGCGCTCGCCGTCAAGAAGTGAATGAAGTGCCCGACGTGGTCTCGACCGCGTCCGGAAAAAGAGATTGCGGGAACTCCGCAGGGGTTTGAGGCGAATGGCAAAGCTCAAGGTCGACGGGAAAGAGATCACTGTACCCGACCACTACACGCTGCTGCAGGCGGCGGAAGACGCTGGCGCGGAAGTGCCGCGCTTCTGCTTCCATGAGCGGCTGTCGATCGCCGGCAATTGCCGCATGTGCCTGATCGAGGTGAAGGGCGGGCCGCCCAAGCCGCAGGCCTCCTGCGCCATGAACGTGCGCGACCTGCGTCCCGGCCCGAATGGCGAGGCACCGGAAATCTTCACCAACACGCCGATGGTCAAGAAGGCCAGGGAAGGCGTGATGGAGTTCCTGCTGATCAACCATCCGCTGGATTGCCCGATCTGCGACCAGGGCGGCGAATGCGACCTGCAGGACCAGGCGATGGCCTTCGGCGTCGATTCCTCGCGCTATCACGAGAACAAGCGCGCGGTCGAAGACAAATACATCGGACCGCTGGTGAAGACGGTGATGAACCGCTGCATCCACTGCACGCGCTGCGTCCGCTTCACCACCGAAGTCGCCGGCATTTCCGAACTGGGCCTGATCGGCCGTGGCGAGGATGCCGAGATCACCACCTATCTCGAACAGGCGATGACCTCGGAGCTGCAGGGCAATGTCATCGACCTTTGCCCGGTCGGCGCGCTGACCTCGAAGCCATTCGCCTTCCAGGCGCGGCCGTGGGAGCTGACCAAGACCGAATCCATCGACGTGATGGATGCGGTCGGCTCGGCGATCCGCGTCGATAGCCGGGGCCGCGAAGTGATGCGCATCCTGCCGCGCGTCAACGAGGCGGTGAACGAGGAGTGGATCTCCGACAAGACCCGCTTCATCTGGGACGGCCTGCGCACGCAGCGTCTCGACCGCCCCTATGTGCGCAAGGAGGGCAGGCTGGTTGCCGCCAGCTGGGCCGAGGCCTTCGCCGCGATCAAGGATGCGGTGTCGAAGACGGCGCCCGAAAAGATCGGCGCCATATCGGGCGATCTCGCCGCTGTCGAAGAAACCTATGCGCTCAAGCTGCTGATGGCTTCGCTCGGCTCGAAGAACACCGATTGCCGCCAGGATGGCGCCGCACTCGACCCGGCGCTCGGCCGTGCGAGCTACATCTTCAACCCGACCATCGAAGGCATCGAGCAGGCCGATGCGGTGCTGATCATCGGCGCCAACCCACGTTATGAAGCCTCGGTGCTCAATGCTCGCATCCGCAAGCGCTGGCGGACCGGCAATCTGCCGGTCGGCGTCATCGGCGATGTCGGCGATACCCGCTACGATTACGAACAGCTGGGCGCCGGGCCGGATTCGCTGAAGGATTTGGCTGACGGAAACGGCAAGTTCTTCCAGACGCTGAAGAAGGCGACACACCCGCTGATCATCGTGGGACAGGGCGCGCTGGCGCGTGCCGATGGCGCGGCCGTGCTCGGCCAGGCGGCCAAGCTCGCGGCCGCCGTCAACGCTGCTCGCGCAGACTGGAACGGCTTTGCCGTGCTGCACAATGCGGCCGGGCGCGTCGGCGGTCTCGATCTCGGCTTCGTACCGGGCGAGGGCGGCAGAAACGTTGCCGGCATGCTGGGCGAAATGGAGCTCTTGTTCCTGCTCGGCGCCGACGAGATCGACATGGCCAAGACCGGCGGCGCCTTCGTCGTCTATATCGGCACGCATGGCGACCAAGGCGCGCACCGCGCCAATGTCATCCTGCCGGCGGCCGCCTACACGGAAAAATCGGCCACCTATGTCAACACCGAAGGGCGGGTGCAGCAGACCAACCGCGCCGGCTTCGCGCCGGGCGAGGCGCGCGAGGACTGGGCGATCCTGCGGGCGCTGTCGGATGTGCTGGGCAAGAAACTGCCGTTCGATTCGCTGCCGCAGCTGCGCGCCAAGCTTTATGGCGAATACCCGCATCTGGCCCGTATCGACCAGGTCGCGGCCGGCAACGCCGAGGATATCGCCGAGGTGGCGAAGCTCGGCGGACGGCTGAACAAGGGCACCTTCACCTCGCCGGTGAAGGATTTCTACCTGACCAACCCGATCGCGCGGGCATCGGCCGTGATGGCGGAATGCTCGGCACTGGCCAAGAGCGGCTTCAAGCAGGCGGCGGAATAAGCATGGACACTTTCTTCTCCTTCTACGTGCTGCCGGCGCTGCTGATCCTGTTGAAGTCAGTCGTGCTGATCGTCGTTCTTTTGATCTTCGTCGCCTACATCCTCTACGCCGACCGCAAGATCTGGGCGGCGGTGCAATTGCGCCGTGGCCCGAACGTCGTCGGCCCCTGGGGCACGCTGCAGGCTTTCGCCGATCTGTTGAAGTTCGTCTTCAAGGAGCCGGTCATCCCGTCCGGCGCCAACAAGGGCGTGTTTCTTTTGGCGCCGCTGGTGTCGGCCGTGCTGGCGATCTCGGCCTGGGCGGTCATCCCGGTCAGCCACGGCTGGGCAATCGCCAACGTCAATGTCGGCATCCTCTATGTCTTCGCCATCTCCTCGCTCGAGGTCTACGGCGTGATCATGGGCGGCTGGGCGTCGAACTCGAAATATCCGTTCCTCGGCGCGCTGCGCTCGGCCGCGCAGATGGTGTCCTACGAAGTCTCGATCGGCTTCGTCATCGTCACCGTTCTGCTCACCGCCGGCTCGCTCAACCTCACCGATATCGTGCTGTCGCAGCATGATGGAATTGGTACGCGGCTTGGCCTGCCCAACACCTTCCTCGACTGGAACTGGCTGGCGCTGTTCCCGATGTTCATCATCTTCTTCATCTCGGCGCTGGCCGAGACGAACCGCCCGCCCTTCGATCTGGTCGAAGCCGAATCGGAACTGGTCGCCGGCCACATGGTCGAATATTCGTCGACCCCGTTCCTTTTGTTCTTCCTCGGCGAGTATGTCGCCATCGTGCTGATGTGCGCGCTGGCCACCATCCTGTTCCTCGGCGGCTGGCTGCCTCCGTTCGACTTCGCGCCGTTCACCTGGGTGCCGGGCGTCATCTGGTTCGTGCTGAAAGTCTGCTTCGTGTTCTTCGGCATCTCCATGGTGAAGGCCTTCGTGCCGCGCTACCGCTACGACCAATTGATGCGGCTTGGCTGGAAAGTGTTCCTGCCGATCTCGCTGTTCATGGTGGTCGCCACCGCGGCCTTCCTCAAGATCACGGGGTTTGCGTGATGTCCGCTCTTTCCCAAGCCGCCAAATCGCTGCTGCTGCAGGATTTCGTCAGCGCCTTCTTCCTGTCGATGCGCCAGTTCTTCGCGCCGAAGGAGACGATCAACTATCCGCACGAGAAGGGGCCAACCAGCCCGCGCTTCCGCGGCGAGCATGCGTTGCGCCGCTATCCCAATGGCGAGGAACGCTGCATCGCCTGCAAATTGTGCGAGGCGATCTGCCCGGCGCAGGCCATCACCATCGAGGCCGGCCCGCGCCGCAACGACGGCACCCGCCGCACGGTGCGCTACGACATCGACATGGTGAAGTGCATCTATTGCGGCTTCTGCCAGGAAGCCTGCCCGGTCGACGCCATTGTCGAGGGGCCGAATTTCGAGTTCGCGACGGAGACGCGCGAGGAACTCTACTACGACAAGGACAGACTGTTGGCGAATGGCGACCGGTGGGAGCGCGAGCTGGCGCGCAACATCTCGCTGGACTCGCCCTACCGCTGATATTTGACGCATGGACGGGGCGAGGGGCCTCGTCTAAGGACACAACGAAACTTGCGGCCTGAGGCGGCAAACATCGAAACAGGACGGTTGTCCTGTTTGTACAGGAACCCGGGGGATCCCCAATGTTGAGTGGACTAGAGGCGGCCTTTTTCTACCTCTTCGCCTTTGTCGCGGTGGCATCGGCGTTCATGGTCATTTCGTCGCGCAACCCCGTGCATTCGGTGCTGTTCCTGATCCTGACCTTCTTCAACGCCGCCGGCCTGTTCATGCTGACCGGCGCCGAGTTCCTGGCGATGATCCTGCTCGTCGTCTATGTCGGCGCGGTGATGGTTCTGTTCCTGTTCGTCGTCATGATGCTCGACGTCGATTTCGCCGAACTGAAGAGCGGCGCCCTGCAATATGCGCCGATCGGCGCGCTGGTCGGGCTGATCCTGGCGGCGGAGCTGATCGTGGTTCTCGGCGGCTACACCTTCGCGCCGCAGCTCGCTTCGACGGTCTCCAAGCCCATTCCGGATCTTGCCGCGCGGACCAATACCGCCGCGCTCGGCGACATCCTCTATACCGACTACCTCTACTATTTCCAGATTTCGGGCCTCGTGCTGCTGGTCGCCATGATCGGCGCCATCGTGCTGACGCTGCGCCACAAGCCAGGCGTCAAGCGGCAGTCGATCGCAGCCCAGGTCGGCCGCACACCGGCGACCGGCATGGAAATCCGCAAGGTCAAGACAGGCGAGGGACTCTGAGATGGTTGTCGGCATCGCACATTATCTGACCGTATCGGCTGTTCTGTTCACGCTCGGCGTGTTCGGCATCTTCCTGAACCGCAAGAACGTCATCGTCATCCTGATGTCGGTCGAGCTGATCCTGCTGGCGGTCAACATCAATTTCGTCGCCTTTTCGGCAGCACTGGGCGATCTGGTCGGCCAGGTGTTCGCGCTGTTCGTGCTGACGGTCGCGGCGGCCGAAGCCGCCATCGGACTTGCCATTCTCGTCGTCTTCTTCCGCAACCGCGGCTCGATCGCGGTCGAAGACGTGAACATGATGAAGGGTTGACGGAACCACCATGTATCAGGCCATCGTCTTCCTTCCCCTGCTCGGCTTCCTGATCGTCGGCCTGTTCGGCACGTCGCTCGGCGCCAAGGCGTCCGAATACATCACCTCGGGTTTCCTGGTGATCGCGGCCGTGCTGTCGTGGGTCGCGTTCTTCACCGTCGGTTTCGGCCATGGCGAGGTGTTCACCGTGCCCGTGCTGCGCTGGATACAGTCGGGTGGGCTGGAAGCGTCCTGGGCGCTCCGGATCGACACGCTGACGGTGGTCATGCTGGTGGTGGTCAACACCGTGTCGGCGCTGGTCCACATCTATTCGATCGGCTACATGCACCACGATCCGAACCGGCCGCGCTTCTTCGCTTATCTGTCGCTGTTCACCTTCGCCATGCTGATGCTGGTGACGGCGGACAACCTCGTGCAGATGTTTTTCGGCTGGGAAGGGGTGGGGCTGGCGTCCTATCTGCTGATCGGCTTCTGGTACAAGAAGCCGTCGGCCAATGCCGCGGCAATCAAGGCCTTTGTCGTCAACCGCGTCGGCGATTTCGGCTTCGCGCTCGGCATCTTCGGCGTGTTCGTGCTGTTCGGCTCGGTCAATCTGGGCACTATCTTCGCCAATGCGGCGACGTTCATCCCGGCCGAAGGTGCACCGCAGGGTGCCGCGGTGCTGACTTTCCTTGGCCATGCGCTGGACAAGCAGGCGGCCATGACGATCGTCTGCCTGCTCCTGTTCATGGGCGCCATGGGCAAGTCGGCGCAAGTGCCGCTGCACACCTGGCTGCCGGACGCCATGGAAGGCCCGACGCCGGTTTCGGCCCTGATCCATGCCGCCACCATGGTGACGGCGGGCGTGTTCATGCTGGCGCGGTTGTCGCCGCTGTTCGAACTGTCGCATTCGGCGCTGACGGTCGTGACCTTCATCGGTGCCTTCACGGCCTTCTTCGCGGCCACCGTCGGTCTCGTCCAGAACGACATCAAGCGCGTCATCGCCTATTCGACCTGCTCGCAGCTCGGTTACATGTTCGTGGCGCTCGGCGTCGGCGCCTATGGCGCGGCGATCTTCCACCTGTTCACGCATGCCTTCTTCAAGGCGCTGCTGTTCCTCGGCTCGGGCTCGGTCATCCACGCCGTGTCCGACGAGCAGGACATGCGCAATATGGGCGGCCTCAGGAAACTGATCCCGACCACCTACTGGATGATGGTGATCGGCACGCTGGCGCTGACCGGCGTCGGCATTCCGGTGACGGTCATCGGCACCGCCGGCTTCTTTTCCAAGGACGCCATCATCGAGAGCGCCTTTGCCGGCCACAATTCGGTTGCCGGCATGGCCTTCGTGCTTTTGGTCATCGCCGCCTGTTTCACCTCCTTCTACTCCTGGCGGCTGATCTTCATGACCTTCCACGGCAAGCCGCGGGCGAGCCATGAGGTGATGCACCATGTCCATGAATCGCCGCCGGTGATGCTGGTGCCGCTGTTCATCCTGGCCGCGGGTGCGCTGTTTGCCGGCGTCATCTTCCACAACGTCTTCATCGGCGAGGGCTATGCCGAGTTCTGGAAGGCATCGCTGTTCACACTGCCTGACAATCACATCCTGCACGACATCCACGAATTGCCGCTGTGGGTCGAACTGTCGCCCTTTATCGCCATGCTGATCGGCTTCGCGCTGGCCTGGAAATTCTACATCCGCTCGCCGGAAATGCCGGTCAACCTGGCCGCGCAGCATCGCGGGCTCTACGCCTTCCTGCTCAACAAGTGGTATTTCGACGAGCTCTACGACTTCCTGTTCGTGCGGCCCGCCAAGCGCCTCGGCCACTTCCTGTGGAAGACCGGCGACGGCACCGTCATCGACGGCCTCGGCCCCGACGGTATTTCGGCGCGCGTCGTCGATGTCACCAACCGCGTCGTCAAGCTGCAGACCGGCTATCTCTACCACTACGCCTTCGCCATGCTGATCGGCGTTGCCGCACTCGTCACCTGGATGATGCTCTGATGACCGCCTGGCCAATCCTCTCGCTGGTCACCTTCCTGCCGCTGGTTGGTGTGCTGCTTATCCTGTTCATCAATGACGACAGCGAAAATGCACGCCGCAACATCCGCGCCATCGCGCTGTTGACGACGACTTTCACGTTCATCATCTCGCTGTTCATCTGGACCGGATTCGACAATTCGCAGTCCGGCTTCCAGTTCGTCGAGAAGGTCGCCTGGCTCGATTCCGGCATTTCCTACCATATGGGCGTCGACGGCATCTCGATGCTGTTCGTCATCCTGACGACCTTCCTGATGCCGCTCTGCATCCTGGCCTCGTGGGAATCGATCGAGAAGCGCGTCAAGGCCTACATGATTGCCTTCCTGCTGCTCGAAACGCTGATGATCGGCGTGTTCTGCGCGCTGGACATCGTGCTGTTCTACGTCTTCTTCGAAGCCGGCCTGATCCCGATGTTCATCATCATCGGCGTCTGGGGCGGCAAGCGGCGCGTCTACGCCTCGTTCAAGTTCTTCCTCTACACGCTCGCCGGTTCGGTGCTGATGCTGCTCGCCATCATGGCGATGTTCTTCCAGTCCGGAACAACCGACATCCCGACGCTGCTGACCCACAACTTCCCGGCCAACATGCAGACCTGGCTATGGCTTGCCTTCTTCGCCTCCTTCGCGGTGAAGATGCCGATGTGGCCGGTGCACACCTGGCTGCCCGACGCGCACGTCGAGGCGCCGACGGCGGGCTCCGTCATCCTGGCCGGCATCCTGTTGAAAATGGGCGGGTACGGCTTCCTGCGCTTCTCCTTGCCGATGTTCCCGCTGGCTTCGGAAATGTTCGCGCCGCTGGTCTTCGCTCTGTCCGTCGTCGCCATCATCTACACCTCGCTGGTGGCGCTGATGCAGGAGGACATGAAGAAGCTGATCGCCTATTCGTCGGTTGCTCATATGGGCTTCGTCACCATGGGCATCTTCGCCATGAACCAGGAAGGCGTGCAGGGCGCGATCTTCCAGATGCTCAGCCACGGCCTCGTCTCCGGCGCGCTGTTCCTGTGCGTCGGCGTCATCTACGACCGCATGCACACTCGTGAGATCGCGGCCTATGGCGGGCTGGTCAACAACATGCCGAAATACGCCACGGTGTTCCTGATCTTCACCATGGCCAATGTCGGCCTGCCCGGTACCAGCGGCTTCGTCGGCGAGTTCCTGACCATGCTCGGCGTGTTCCGGGTCAACACATGGGTGGCGTTCTTCGCCGCCACCGGCGTCATCCTGTCGGCCGCCTACGCGCTCTGGCTCTACCGCCGGGTGATCTTCGGCGCACTGACCAAGGAGAGCCTTAAGGGACTGCTCGACCTGTCGCCGCGCGAGAAGGTGATCATCTACCCGCTGGTCGTGCTGGTCATCTTCTTCGGCGTCTATCCCGCCCCGGTCTTCGACGCGACGGCCCAATCGGTCAAGTCGCTCGTCACCAATGTCACTGCATCCATCGGCGCCGCGCAGACCGCGGCGGCGAACTGACCAGAGGTTTTGCGAACCATGACGCCGGACCTTCTCTCCAGCCTGTCGCTCTCGACGCCAGAGCTGATCCTTGCCGTCGGCGCGCTGGCGCTGCTGATGGTCGGAGCCTATTCGCGCGCCAACACGGCCAACACGGTAACCGGCCTCGCGGTTGCCGTGCTGGCGATCGCGGGCGCCTGGCTGATCTTCCGAACCGGGCAGGGCAGCGCTTATGGCAATGCCTTCATCCAGGATTCCTTCGGCCGCTTCATGAAGGTGTTGGCACTGGTTGGCTCGGCGGTGACGCTGGTGATGTCGATGCGCTTCGCCAAGGCTGAACGCTTCGACAAGTTCGAATATCCGGTGCTGATCCTGCTGTGCACGCTCGGCATGATGCTGATGATCTCGGCCAACAGCATGATCGGCCTCTATCTCGGCCTCGAGCTGCAGTCGCTGGCGATCTATGTGCTGTGCGCGATCAACCGCGACAATCTGCGCTCGACCGAAGCGGGCCTCAAATATTTCGTTCTCGGTGCGCTGTCGTCGGGCATGCTGCTCTATGGCATCAGCCTGGTCTACGGCTACACCGGCAACACCGGCTTCCAGGAAATCGCCACGGCACTCGGCAGCGGCGAGCGCCAGCTTGGCCTCGTTTTCGGCCTCGTCTTCGTGCTGGCCGGCCTTGCCTTCAAGATTTCCGCGGTGCCGTTCCACATGTGGACGCCTGACGTCTATGAGGGCGCGCCGACTCCGGTGACGGCCTTCCTGGCGGCGGCGCCGAAAATGGCGGCGATGGCACTGATCGTGCGCGTCACCATGGGCGCGTTCAAGCCAATCGCCGCCGACTGGCAGCAGATCATCGTCTTCATCTCGATCGCCTCGATGGCACTCGGCTCCTTCGCCGCAATCGGGCAGACCAACATCAAGCGCCTGATGGCCTATTCCTCGATTGGCCATATGGGTTACGCGCTGGTCGGCCTTGCCGCCAACAGCCAGGCCGGCGTGCGCGGCGTTGCCATCTACATGCTGATCTATCTGGTGATGACGCTCGGCACCTTCGCCTTCATCCTCGCCATGCGGCGCAAGGAAGGTAATGTCGAGCAGATCAGCGACCTGGCCGGCCTGTCGTCGACCAATCCGGTCATGGCGACGATCCTGACCATCCTGATGTTCTCACTCGCCGGCATTCCACCGCTCGCCGGCTTCTGGGGGAAATGGTACGTCTTCCTCGCCGCCATCAACGCCAATCTCTACGCGCTGGCGATCATCGGCGTGCTGGCCTCGGTAGTGGGCGCCTATTACTATTTGCGCATCATCAAGATCATGTGGTTCGACGAACCGGTCGGCGGCTTCGTGCCGATGGCGACGGAATTGCGTGTTGTGCTCGGCGTCTCCGGCGCCTTCGTGCTGTTCTACGTGTTGATCGGTGGGCCGATCGGCACCTATGCCGAAGCCGCCGCCAAGACGTTTTTCTAGACGGCATGGCATTTCGGCTGGCTCCAACCTCGGCGTCGGAAGGGTTCCGGCTCGAGGCGCATGAGAGCGTCGGCTCCACCAATGCGCTGGCACTGGACCACGCAAGGGCAGGCGACTCCGGCAAATTGTGGGTCGTTTCCAAGAAGCAGGAAAGCGGGCGTGGCCGGCGCGGCCGCGTCTGGGCGACCCCGGAAGGCAATCTGGCGGCGACGCTGCTCGTCATCACCAAGGCAGAGCTTCGCCTTGCCGCGACATTGGGCTTCGTCGCAGGACTGGCACTGGCCGATGCACTCGATGCCGTGGTGCCGAAGGGCCGGATCGCCATTGGCCTCGACGGTGGCAGCGAAGGAAAAAACCGTTTCGAGCTGAAATGGCCGAACGACGTGCTTGCCTCCGGCGCCAAGCTGGCCGGCATCCTGCTGGAATCGGCAATCCTCGAGGGCGGCCGTTTCGGAGTGGCGGTCGGCATCGGCGTCAATGTGGTGGCATACCCTGAGGATTTGCCGTATCCCGCAACTTCCTTGCGCGCGCTGGGCGCGGCATGCGATGCGGAAACACTGTTCCTGGCGCTGTCGGATGCCTGGAGCGAGAATGCCCGATTGTGGGATGAGGGGCGCGGACTTGCCGCCGTCAGGCGACGGTGGCTTGATCGTGCCGCGGGGCTCGGCGGCGAGGTTGCCGTCAGAATTGACGGTAATGTGGTGCGCGGGGTGTTTGAGACCATTGACGAGGACTGCCGTTTCGTGATCCGCGACGATGAAGGTTCGGTTCGGACGATCGCCGCCGGCGATGTGCATTTCGGCGCGGTCGCTTCGGCCAGGGCATAGGGCCGTTCATGAACGGTTCTAACTGTTTGTTTTTGCGCAACTCCGGTGGGAAAACCGTTACACACTTTTCCCGGAATTGCTTTTGAGCTTGGCCTGAGGGCCAGGAAGGGAAAAATCATGGCGAAAGCGGAAAACGCCGAACTCGTCTTCGTGCCGCTCGGCGGCGTCGGCGAGATCGGCATGAACTTCGCTCTTTACGGCTACGGGCCGCCCAGCGCGCGCGAATGGATCGTCATCGATGTCGGAGTGACCTTCCCCGATGCCAGCCTGCCGGGCGTCGACCTGGTGCTGCCCGACACACGCTTCATCGAGGAGAACCTCGCCAATCTGCGCGGCATCATCATCACGCATGCGCATGAAGACCATTACGGCGCGCTGCTCGACACATGGCCGAAGCTGAAGGCGCCGGTCTGGATGACGCCGTTCAGCGCCGGCCTGCTGGAAGCCAAGCGGCAAGGCGAGCAGGGCGCACCGAAAATACCGGTCACGATCTACCGGGCGGGCGAGAAATTCACCGTCGGCCCCTTCGAGATCGAAGCCATTCCGGTCGCGCACTCGATTTCCGAGCCGATGTCGCTGGCGATCACCTCGCCGGCAGGCACCGTCATCCATACCGGTGACTGGAAGATCGATCCGGAGCCGACGATCGGGCAGAAGACCGACGAGGCGCGTTTCCGCGCCTATGGCGACAAGGGCGTTCTGGCGCTGATCTGCGATTCGACCAATGCGCTGCGCGAAGGCGAGTCGCCTTCGGAAGTGGCTGTGGGCGAGGGCCTCAAGGGCGTCATCCAGGCTGCCAAGGGCCGCGTCGCCGTCACTACGTTCTCCTCCAATGTCGGACGCATCGTCTCGATCGCCAAAGCGGCCCGCGATGCCGGACGCCAGTGCCTGGTGCTTGGCCGTTCGCTGAAGCGGGTCATCGATGTGGCCGGCGAACTCGGCTACATGGACGGTCTGCCGGAGTTCATCGCCGAGGAGGATTTTGGTTTCATCCCGCGCGAAAACCTGGTCATCATCTGCACCGGCAGCCAGGGCGAGCCGCTGGCCGCACTGGCCAAGCTGTCGCGCGAAGAGATGAAGTCGGTATCGCTGACGGCAGGCGACACGGTGGTGTTTTCCTCGCGTACGATTCCCGGCAACGAGAAGGCGATCCTCGAGATCAAGAACCGTCTCATCGACCTCGGCGTCAAGATCATCGAGGATGGCGATGCGCTGGTGCATGTCTCCGGCCATCCGCGGCGCAGCGAATTGCGCAAGATGTATGAATGGGTGCGCCCGCAGATCGGCGTTCCCGTGCATGGCGAGGCGGCACATCTGGTGGCGCAGGGCTCGCTGATGTCGACATCGGGCATCGGCCAGGTGGCGCAGGTGCGCGACGGCGACATGCTCAGGCTTGCTCCCGGCCCAGCCACCATCATGGATCAGGTGCCGTTCGGCCGTATCTACAAGGATGGCAGACTGATCGGCACCGATCAGGCGATGGGCATCCGCGACCGGCGCAAATTGTCCTTTGCCGGCCACGTGGCGGTCAATGTCGTGTTGGACGACAAATATGAGCTTGCCGGCGACCCCGATTTGGTCGCCATCGGCGTCGCCGAGGCCGATGGCCGTGGCGAGTCGCTGGAAGATCTGATGATCGATGCGGCAATCGGCGCGGTGGACTCGATCCCCCGTCAGCGCCGAAAAGACCTCGACCTGGTGCAGGAAGCAGTGCGGCGCGCCGTGCGCGGCGCCGCCAACGAAGCCTGGGGCAAGAAGCCGTTGGTGACGGTGTTCGTCACTCGCTGAGGGGAGTGGGGCAGTAAGGGAGTAGGGCAGTAGGGATTTCGATACGAGGCAGGTCAGCTTTTCCCCTATTGCCATACTGCCCTATTGCCATACTGCCCTGAGGAAAGCCTATGCTCGGACGTCTGAACCATGTCGCGCTTGCCGTGCCGGATCTGGCTGCTGCCGTAGCGGCCTACCGCAACACGCTCGGCGCGGAGGTGACGGCGCCGCAGGCGCTGCCGGAGCACGGGGTGACGGTGGTGTTCGTCAATGTCGGCAACACCAAGGTCGAACTTCTGGAGCCTTTGGGCGAGGGATCGCCGATCGCCGCCTTCCTGGAGAAGAATCCCTCCGGCGGCATGCATCACCTTTGCTATGAGGTCGACGACATCCTGGCCGCGCGCGATCAGCTCAAGGCCGCCGGCGCCCGCGTGCTGGGCGACGGCAACCCGAGGATCGGCGCGCACGGCAAGCCGGTGCTGTTCCTGCATCCGAAGGATTTCTTCGGCACGCTGATCGAACTGGAGCAATCATGAGCTGGGTTTCGTTCACAGCCCTGTTTTTCGCGACCTGGTGGGTGGTGCTGTTTGCCGTGCTGCCGTTCAGCGTGAGGACGCAGGACGACGATCACGACGTGACGCTCGGCACGGTTCCGAGCGCGCCGCGTGGGCCTCACATGTTGCGCGCCGTGATCCGCACCACCATCGCCACCGCGATCCTGATGGGCATTTTCTATGGCCTGACGCATGGGCTGGGATACAGCCTCAACGACATCCCGCACATCGTGCCGGAATTCAGCCAGACGCCGGCTAAATAGACTGTCCAGCGACGGCGTTTTCATATGTCGGAACCGGGCGGGTTTCGGCGGGGAACGTCGTGCCGTTTTGCGGCCTGACGAGCGCTGACGCCGGGTAAGGTGGTTTGGCAACGCGTTGCGCTAAGCAGATGATTGCACAAAAAAAATGCAAGGCACGAGGCCTTGCAATTTAAACGCGTCCGATCTGTTTCCGGTTTCCGGCGGCAGCGAGTAACCGCGCCTAGATCGCATCCTCCCAAGACTTTGACCGCGTAGGAGAGCAGATTTTTTTCTGCCCTCTCGGTTATCGAGGTACATTAGCCTAAGGCGAATGAAAATGTCACGAAGAATTTTGCCTTGAAACGGGCATTCTCGTGCTGCACTGCACAATAGTGTGGCAGGCGTTGCTTGGCGAACGATCACCAAGACGCGCACAGTGACCGGGAGGCCTTGCAGCGCCGTGGGTCTTCTGGACGGGCGAACGGCGGTGCGACGCTTCTGATCCCGGCTACCCATGTTTTTTGGAAATCGATTCCGCTTTTCGGGCCGAAGCGTCCGGGTTCCCATTCCGCCTTGAAATGGCTATGAAGCCGGGTCAAGCAAGCCAAAGTCGCGCCGATTCTGACGCGGCCCTCCTCACTCACGGACCTGCCCATGCGTTTGTCGCGCTATTTCCTGCCGATCCTCAAAGAAAATCCGCGCGAGGCCGAGATCGTCTCGCACCGGCTGATGCTGCGCGCCGGCATGATCCGCCAGCAGGGGCAGGGCAGTTTCTCGTGGCTGCCGCTCGGCAAGCGGGTGCTGGACAAGGTCTGCCGCATCATCCGCGAGGAGCAGGATCGCGCCGGTGCGCTGGAAATCCTGATGCCGACCATCCAGTCGGCCGATCTGTGGCGCGAAAGCGGCCGCTATGACGACTACGGCAAGGAGATGCTGCGCATCAAGGACCGGCAGGACCGCGACATGCTCTACGGCCCGACCAATGAGGAAGTGGTCACCGAGATCGTCCGCGCCTATGTGAAGTCCTACAAGGACCTGCCGCTCAATCTCTACCACATCCAGTGGAAGTTCCGCGACGAAGTGCGGCCGCGCTTCGGCGTCATGCGGTCGCGCGAGTTCCTGATGAAGGACGCCTATTCCTTCGATCTCGACTTCGAAGGCGCCAGGGCGGCCTACAACAGGATGTTCGTGTCCTATCTTCGGACTTTTACGCGCATGGGGCTGCAGGCAATACCGATGCGGGCCGACACCGGGCCGATCGGCGGCGATCTCAGCCACGAATTCATCATCCTGGCCGACACCGGCGAGAGCCAGGTCTACTGCCACCGCGACTATCTTGCGCTCGATGTGCCCGGCGCCAACACCGATTTTGCCAACGACGCCGAGATCGCCGACATCGTCAAGACATGGACGACGCCCTACGCCGCCACCGACGAGATGCATGACGAGGCGGCGTGGGAGAAGATCGGCGAGAGCGACAAGGTTTCGGCGCGCGGCATCGAGGTCGGCCACATCTTCCATTTCGGTGACAAATATTCCAAGCCCATGGGCGCCAAGGTGACCGGACCCGACGGCAAGGATCATTTCGTCTCCGGCGGCTCCTACGGCATCGGTCCGTCGCGGCTGGTCGCGGCGATCATCGAAGCCAGCCATGACGACAACGGCATCATCTGGCCGGAGGCGGTGGCGCCGTTCGACATCGGACTGATCAACATGAAGGCGGGCGACGCCGAGTGCGACGGCGTCTGCGACGAACTGCATGCCGCTTTCGTCGCCGCCGGCAAGGACGTGCTCTACGACGACACCGACCAGCGGCCCGGCGGCAAGTTCGCCACCGCCGACCTGATAGGCCTTCCCTGGCAAGTGATCGTCGGACCGCGCGGTGTCGCCGCCGGCGAGATCGAGATCAAGAACCGCAAGACCGGCGAGCGCGAGACGCTGCCGATCGCGGATGCGAAGAAGCGCTTCGGTGTCGCCGCATGAGCGAGGCGGTGGCGGCAAGATCGGTCGGCGCCGGACCCTTTTCCATCTTCGAGCGCATGGTCGCCTGGCGCTATCTGCGCTCGCGGCGCAAGGAGACGGTGATCTCGGTGATCGCCTCGATCTCGTTCCTCGGCATCATGCTGGGCGTCGCCACGCTGATCGTGGTCATGGCGGTGATGAACGGTTTCAGGGCGGAGCTTTTGACGCGCATCCTCGGCGTCAACGGCCACCTGATCGTGCAGCCGCTCGATTCGCCGCTGGAGGACTATGCGCAGGTCGCCAGCCGCATCAACGGTGTAGCAGGCGTCAAATACGCCATCCCGCTGATCGATGGCCAGGTGCTTGCGCAAGGCAATGTCGGCGGCGGAACCGGAGCGCTGGTTCGCGGCATACGCGGCGAGGATCTAAGCAAGATCGCCATCGTTGCCAGCAACATCAAGCAGGGTTCGATCGCCGATTTCGATTCTGGCGAGGGCGTTGCCATCGGCAAGCGCATGGCTGAGAATCTCGGCCTGACGCTTGGCGATACCATCACCTTGATTTCGCCCGACGGCGACGTGACGCCGATCGGCACCACGCCGCGCATGAAGGGCTACAAGATCGCGGCGATCTTCGAAGTCGGCATGTCCGAATATGACACGTCCATCGTCTACATGCCGTTTTCCGAAGCGCAGCTTTATTTCAACATGGACGGGCGGGCGCAAACGATCGAGATTTATGTCGACAATCCAGACGATGTCGATGCGCTGAAACCGAAAGTGGAGGCGGCGGCGCAGCGGCCGATCGACATGGTCGATTGGCGCCAGCGCAACGAGACCTTCTTCTCCGCGTTGCAGGTCGAACGCAACGTCATGTTCATGATCCTGACGCTGATCGTGCTGGTGGCGGCGCTGAACATCATCTCCGGCCTGATCATGCTGGTGAAGGACAAGGGCCACGACATCGCCATCCTGCGCACTATGGGGGCGTCGCGCGGCGCCATCCTGCGCATCTTCCTGATGACGGGTGCGGCGATCGGCGTGACCGGCACGCTTGCCGGTGTGCTGCTCGGCGTACTGATCTGCACCAACATCGAATCGATCCGCCAGTTCTTCTCGTGGATGACCGGTAAGGTGCTGTTCAATCCTGAACTCTATTTCCTCAGCCAGTTGCCGGCGAAGATGGATCCGCGCGAGACGACCTATGTCGTCCTGATGGCGCTCGGCCTGTCCTTCCTGGCAACGGTGTTTCCGGCATGGCGCGCCGCGCGTCTCGATCCGGTCGAAGCCTTGAGGTACGAATAGTGGCCGAGGTCATTATCGAGCTGAAGAGCGTCGAGCGGCACTACGTCCAGGGACCGCGAAAGCTCACCATTCTCAATGGTGCGGACTTCTCGCTGAAGCGCGGCGAGATGGTGGCGCTGGTGGCGCCGTCTGGCACCGGCAAGTCGACGCTGCTGCACACCGCCGGCCTGCTGGAGCGTCCCGACGCCGGCGACGTCATCCTGGCCGGCCGCGCCTGCGGGCGGCTGTCCGACGACGAGCGCACGGCGATCCGCCGCAACGATGTCGGCTTCGTCTACCAGTTCCATCATCTGCTGCCGGAATTCTCGGCGCTGGAAAACATAATGATGCCGCAGCTCATCAAGGGGCTCAGCCGCAAGGACGCGGCCGAGCGCGCGGCGCAGCTGCTCGATTACATGCAGATCGGCAAACGCGCGGCGCACCGGCCGTCCGAGCTCTCCGGCGGCGAACAGCAGCGCGTCGCCATTGCGCGTGCGGTCGCCAATGCGCCGCTGGTACTGCTGGCGGACGAGCCGACCGGCAATCTCGACCCGGTCACCGCGTCCTATGTGTTCGAGGCGCTGGCGGCGCTGGTCAAGCAATCGGGCCTCGCGGCGCTGATCGCCACCCACAATCACGAGCTGGCATCGCGCATGGACCGACGCGTCACCTTGGCCGACGGCAAAGTGGTGCCGCTCTAGGGCACGGCGATACTGGGGGGAGGCCGGCCTGCGAAAGGCGGCTTCCTGCGCTTCCCGTTCTACCCCGTCGCGGTAGAACGGTGCTCACGTACCCAAAAGTACGCTCCGCTCCGGTTCTCGAAATCCACCATTCTCGGCTCGGCCTGACCCCAGTCTCGTCGTGCCCTGGTCGGCGCTGGGCAACCGTCGTTCGCCCGTCAACCTTTTCTTAACCCTGCCGATCTGGTCGCCTGGAAATTCTGGACGTAGCCGGATTGTGTCCGTTGACTTTGAAACAAAATTAGAACAAAATACGAACATATCAACAACAGGAGAGAGTTATGACCGATCTGGTTCAGGATGTCATCTCACTGGTTTGCATGAGCACCTTTCTCGTCTCCATGGCGATCTGGATTGGAGCCATGTGATTTGGCGGCGTTCGCCGCCGTGGGTCCCATGCGGTCGAAGACCGCTCCGCCGTTAAGCTTTTCTTGCCGCAGCGACGTTAGAGTGCCCCGGCAAGACAGGGAGCAACGTCCAGGTGTCGCCCATCGTCACGGCCATTCTGGTGGCCAGCAATCTCGGGCTGATCTTTCTGTTGATGACGGTGCCGCTTGGTTTGCGCACGGTCCGGCTGACCCGTCTGGTGGCGATGGATCGGCAGCGCCTCTGGCAGGCGCTGTGGCCGCTCGGCAGCGATGCCGGCTGGTCCGGTGAGATCCTGTCCGCCGAGGCCCCGGACGGCGAGGGCGTGGCCCGCATCACGCTGTCCTGGGAAGGTCGCGACGGCAAGCCGATCGAACGCAAGTCGCGGTTCGAAGACGTCGTCGAAGGCAGCCGCTTCTCGATGCGGGTCATCGAGGATACGGCACTCGACGCTTCGTTCTGGAAGGACTTTCGCGAAACCGCCGAACTCGTTTCGGAAGGCAACAGCACGCGGGTGACGCTCAGCCAGACCGATCGCTATCGTGGCGTTGCCTTCCTGGTGTTCCGCTATTTCGCCCTGCGCCGCGAACTCTCCAAGCTGCAGCGCTGGGCGCGGACCGGAAAGTATCGCAAGGGCGGCTGGTTCGAGCATCCGCTCAGCCAGGTCGGCTTTGCCGGGCTTTCGGCGCTGATCCTGTGGCCATTCTTCGGCCTTCACTTCGGCGGTCTGGCACTGGCCGCGATCCTCACATCGGTGGTCGCCTTGCATGAGCTTGGCCATATGGCGGCGTTCCGGCTGATGGGGCACAACCGTGCACGGATGATCTTCATTCCGCTGCTCGGCGGCATCGCCATTGGCGGGCGGCCCTATGACAGCCGTTTCGAAGTGGCTTTCGTGGCATTGATGGGCGCCGGCTTTTCGGCCTTCCTGGTGCCGATCGCCATCGCAGCAAGCACCTTTGCCGGCGCGGAAGGTCACCGGCTGGCGGCGGCCCTGCTGGCGACCCTGGCGGGCTTCGCCGCACTGTTCAACATCGCCAATCTGGTGCCGGTGTGGAAGTTCGACGGCGGCCAGGTGCTGCGCCAGATCTGTCCGGGGCCGGTCGCGCTGGCGCTGGCTTCCTTCTTCCTGCTCTCGGCTTTCCTGGCCGTGGGTTGGCAGGCCGGCTTTTCCGCCACCTTCCTGCTCGCGACGGGAGCGGTGTTTTCGCTCCTCAGCCTGCTGACGATGAGCAGCGGGGTGAAGCCGCGTCACGAGCTGAAGCCGATCCGCACCATCGACCGGCTGGCCATGGCGGCGGCGTTGCTGGCGGTGTTCGCCATCCATGGCTATGGCGTGTTGTGGGCCTCCGCCCAGCTGATTTGAGCCGTACCGGATCCGGAAGGATCAGCCGGCTTTGCGGGCCGCTTCGACAGGCAAGGCCGTGGCGGGACCGAACACATCCTCGAAGGCGGATTTCAACGCCAGGTCAAGATCGGCCATGGTCAGGGGAAGGCCTAGGTCGACGAGGCTGGTGACGCCGTGGTCCTGCACGCCGCAAGGCACGATGCCGCTGAAATGGTCGAGATCGGGCTCGACATTGATGGCGATGCCGTGAAAACTCACCCAGCGCCGCAGCCGGATGCCTATGGCCGCGATCTTGTCCTCCGCCGGCGAGCCGTCCGGCAGAGCAGGGCGATCCGGCCGCACGACCCAGACGCCGACCCGGTCCTCGCGGCGCTCGCCCCGCACATTGAAAGCGGCAAGCGTGCCGATGATCCACTGTTCGAGCGCCGCGACGAAGGCGCGGACATCCTCGCGCCGCCGCTTCAGGTCGAGCATGACGTAAGCGACCCGCTGGCCCGGCCCATGATAGGTGTATTCGCCGCCGCGTCCGGCCGCGAAGACCGGGAAGCGGCTGGCGTCGATCAGATCCTCGCCACGGGCGCTGGTGCCGGCCGTGTAGAGCGGCGGGTGTTCGACCAACCAGACCATTTCGCCGGCAGCGCCGCTGCGGATCGCCTCGGCGCGCGCCTCCATGAAGGCAAGTGCCTCGGGATAGGCGGTAAGGCCGGGCTCGATCAGCCATTCGACCGGTGCCGAGCCGGGAAGCGGCAGGAACGACGTGGCGATCTGGCTGCGTTCGGTCATGGCGTATCGTCTTTTCGTTTGTCCATGGCGCGCCCAAAAACGCCTCGCACCTTTGGGCGACATCAACTTGCCTTCCATATGGCGATATCAGGCGCAAACGTCCAGTTCCGGCGCTGCGTTCGGGCCCTGTGGAGCATTATGCCAATCGCCTGACATTATTGCTTGCCGTGCACTTGTTTCACCGGAAACGATTTGCTACACGCCGCGAGCCGGTCGGTTCCGGCTCTACCACGTGCGGTCGTGGCGGAATTGGTAGACGCGCAGCGTTGAGGTCGCTGTGGGGCAACCCGTGGAAGTTCGAGTCTTCTCGACCGCACCATTCTCTTCCCATAATCCGATTTGTGCCGGTCTCGCCCGCTGCGGGCCGGACGCATTTCGTTGATATTCCCGCGCTTTACGCCACTTTCTTTTTGAGCGTCGGATTCTCCAAAACCGGTTTCCCCTTTTGGGTCCGATGCTCTAGACCTGATTTGCACCTTTTCCGGGATTCTTGTGGCGGGAGGCGCTGGTGGAAGGCGAGCACGAACGGACGACCGGCGCCGGGGCCGCCGAGGACAACCACGCCGACATCTATGGCGAGGACGGCGCCGTGCTTTCGTCCTTCCTGGCGCGGATCGGCGCGGCGATCGCCGACCGCGACACGCTGACCCTCAAGCATGAAGTCGACGACCTGCACCAGTCGGAGCTCGGCGACCTGCTCGAGGCGCTGCATCCCGAACAGCGCCGCGCGCTGGTCGAACTCCTGGGCGCCGATTTCGACTTCTCCTCGCTGACGGAGGTCGACGAGGCGATCCGTATGGAGATCGTCGACAATCTGCCCAATGCGCAGATCGCGCAGGCGGTGCAGGAGCTCGATTCCGACGACGCCGTCTACATTCTCGAGGATCTCGACCAGGAAGACCAGGACGAGATCCTGTCGCAACTGCCGTTCACCGAGCGGATCAGGCTGCGCCGCTCGCTCGATTATCCCGAAGAGACGGCCGGCCGCCGCATGCAGACCGAGTTCGTCGCGGTTCCGCCGTTCTGGACGATCGGCCAGACCATCGACTACATGCGCGAGGACAACAATCTTCCCGAGCGCTTCAGCCAGATCTTCGTCATCGATCCGAGCTTCAAGCTGCTCGGCGCCATCGACCTCGACCAGATCCTGCGCACCAAGCGTTCGGTCAAGGTCGAGGAGGTGATGCACGAGACGCGGCACGCCATTCCGGCCACCATGGACCAGGAAGAGGCGGCGCGGGAATTCGAGCAGTACGATCTTTTGTCGGCCGCGGTCGTCGACGAGAACGAACGTCTGGTTGGCGTTCTGACCATCGACGATGTCGTCGACGTCATCCAGCAGGAGGCCGAGGAAGATCTGATGCGCATGGGCGGCGTCGGCGACGAAGAGCTTTCCGACAGCATCTTTTCGACCTCGCGCTCACGCGTTCCGTGGCTGCTGATCAACCTTCTGACCGCGTTCCTGGCGGCGTCGGTGATCAGCCTGTTCGACCGCACGATCGAACACATCGTGGCACTGGCGGTGCTGATGCCGATCGTGGCGGGCATGGGCGGCAATGCCGGCTCGCAAACCATGACCGTCACCGTGCGGGCGTTGGCGACCAGGGATCTCGACATCTACAATGCCGGCCGCATCATTCGCCGCGAGATGGGTGTCGGCTTCATCAACGGCATCGTCTTCGCCATCCTGATCGGCATCGTCGCGGCAGCCTGGTTCCGTGATCCCAATCTGGGCGGGATCATCGCGGCGGCGATGATCATCAACATGTTCGTGGCCGCCCTGGCCGGCATCCTGATCCCGCTGCTGCTCGATCGTTTCAAGGTCGATCCGGCGGTCGCTTCGGCGGTCTTCGTCACCACGGTTACCGACGTCGTCGGTTTCTTTGCATTTCTCGGCATTGCCACGTGGTGGTTCGGCGTGCCCTGAGGGCACGCCTTTTGGCTCAATTGACTTTTACGTAAATGCCGTGCGAGGCTCGCGCGGGGCGCCATGTCGATTCCGGCATGGCATGGGTTTTGGTTCGGGACAGAAGGGTGACGCCGGCATGGCGATCGCCCCGGTGTTTCGGCGTGTGGGAGTGGCAATGCGAGAATATTATTCGATCACCGAGTTGACCCGCGAGTTCGACGTGTCGACGCGGACGCTGCGCTTTTACGAGGACGAAGGACTGGTGCAGCCGGTGCGGCGCGGCCGCACGCGGCTGTTTCGCCCCTCCGACCGGCAGCTCATTCGCCAGATCATGCGCGGCAAAAGGCTTGGCTTCTCGATCAACGAGATTCGCGAAATCATCCAGATGTACAAGGAGCCGCCCGGCGAAGTCGGCCAGCTCAACCTGATGATCAAGCGCATCGAGGAAAAGCGCGAGGATCTCCGGCAGAAACGCCGCGACCTCGAGGAGACGCTGGCTGAACTCGACCAGGCCGAGGAGTCTTGTGTGGAGCGGCTGGTGGAGCTTGGCGTGAATACGTAGGCAGAGAGTTTGAGGGACAGCGCCCCCCTCTCTCCTGCCGGACATCTCCCCCACGAGGGGGGAGATTGGCCGCTTGAAAGCCAGCTCAAATCCAGCGGCGCACGCGTTTGGCGTAGTCGCGGTATTTCTTGCCGAATTTTGCTGCCAGCACCTTTTCCTCGCCTTCGATCGCCACCTTCTGCGTGGCATAGGCGGCGATGAACGCCAGCGGCAGGAACCACACGATGCCCGAGACAAAGGCGACGCCGATCAACAGCAGCGTGTTGGCCAGATACATCGGATTGCGGGTGACGCCGAAGGGACCCGTGGTGACCAGGTGATCGGGTACAGCGTTGGGGTTGAGCGTGGTCTTGGCCCGGATCATGGTGCGGATCGCGGTGAACCAGAGTGCGGCGACGGCAAACAGCGCCACCCAGCCGGCCGCGAACAGGATATCGCCCAGCAGGTCGCCGATCCAGGGCAGGGGATAGAGCAGGCCCAGTGCGATGCTGACGGCGATGGCGGCGATGTAGATCAGCGGCGGCCACGGTATGAGCCCCGGCTTCGGCTGGTTCTCGGTCATTCGGCCCCTCCCTCCATCAACTTGCTGTCGGTCTTGGCGGTGCACATGCCGGCGAGATCGGACAAATGCGCTTTCCACTCCGCAGTCTGATCGTTGTTGTAGAGCCTATCAAGCGTGGACTCGCCCTCGAGCGTATCGAGCATGCAGACACAGTAGCTCGTACAGAACTCGGTGTCGCGCGACTGCTCGCAGGACAGCTGACAGGTTTTGAGGAAATTCACCTGCGGGGTTTCGACCTGCGCCGGCATGATCTGCGAGAACAGCCAGACGCAGCCGATCAGCAGCGGCTGGTGGATCAAATAGAAAGCCAGGCTGTGCCGGCCGATGAAGACCAGCGGGTTGGCCAAGCGACCGGGCGCCAGATTGGCAAGCCTGGCAAGCAGGCCGGCACCTGCGGCGAGTTTCGTCACCGCGATGCCCGCAAGCACGGCGCCGAACCACGGAAACAGCGGAACGTAGTCGTTGGAGCGCGGATTGTTCGCCGACAGGCCGACCCACCACAGCCATGGGTGATCGAAGGCCTCGAAGCGCAGATAGACGGGGGCGGCGATAACGAGCGCGGCGACGACAAGCGTCAGCAGCGCCGGCAGGCGCAGGAAGGCGAGACCGAGCAGGCTGGCCAGCGCGATCTCGTGCAAGATGCCGAAGAAGATGAAGCCGTCCGGAGTGGCGATGCGGGTGACGACCGAAATCGCGATCGCGGCTCCGGCGACCATGGCGAACCGCTTCCAAAAGCCGTTCCAGCGGATTTGTCGGCCGTGGGCGAGATACAGGCTGACGCCGACCAGGAACAGGAAGGTCGAGGCGATGCAGCGCGCGTAAATCTTCCACCAGCCGAAGGCGGTCAGGCCGGGATCGGTGTAGCCGAAGAACTCCAGATCCCAGGTGAAATGGTAGCTTGCCATGGCGATCAGCGCGATGCCGCGCACGATGTCGATGGCGACGATGCGCTTTGGTCGATCCTGAACGGGCGCGGTCGGCGTTTGGATGCTCATGGTCTCGCATTCTGATTCAGCCCCGCTGGAGGACTATCACGGTTGCCCAGGACAAAAGAAGACCGGCAACCCTGCCGATAACGCCGGATCAGCCGCGGCATTGGGCCAGTGCCGGAAAGCCTTTGGCCGGCTTCGCTTTTGCCGGATGCACGTCGGTTTCCTCTTATTGGCGCTGAGGTCGCCACGGCAGATTTGACCCGGTGAATCTGCTTCGGGGAAAGCAATGTCCACCCATGTGCGCCATCCGATCTGGCTACCGGCCCTCAAGGCCGCGGACGCGCGCACCTTCGCTTCGCTCTATGCGGTCGAATCCTTCGCCCGCGCCACGGTGTCGAGCGTCATCCCGATCCAGGCTTACGAGATCCTGCACAACGAGCAGATCGTCTCGATCCTCTACACCGTCGTGGCGATGCTCGGCCTGTCGGTGACATTGTTCATGCCGATGCTGATCCGCCGTTTCGCCCGGCGCTGGGTCTACACGGCGGGCGCCTGCCTGCTGGCCATCGGCTCGCTGTTCTTCGTCACCGACACGCTTGCCGGGCAACTGGCCGGCATGCTGTGCCGGGTGATGGGCGCCAGCGCGCTGTCGATCACGCTCAACCTCTACATCATGGACCACATCCGCAAGACCGACTTCATGCAGGCCGAATCGCTGCGCATGGCGTGGTCGATGCTGGCCTGGACCGGTGGGCCGACGCTCGGCATCTTCCTCTACACGCGCTTCGGCGTCTATGCCGCGCATGGCGCGGTGGCCGTGTTCGCGTTAGCCTTGCTGGCATTGTTCTGGACCTACCGGCTCGGCGACAACCCGTCGATCCGTCCCGGCAAGACGCGACCAGCCAATCCGCTCGCCAATATCGGCCGCTTCATCGCCCAGCCCAGGCTCAGGCTGGCCTGGCTGATCGCGTTTGGGCGCTCCTGTTTCTGGACGACGTTCTTCGTCTATGGGCCGCTGTTCATGGTCATTACGGGTGAGGGCAAGCTGGCGGGCGGCCTGCTGGTTTCGGCCGGCAACGCGCTTTTGTTCATGGCGATTTTCTGGGGCAAGGCGGGAAAGCGCTTTGGCGGCCGCAGGACCATGACATTTGCCTATTTCGCCATGTCGGTCGCGCTTCTGGCGGCGGGCTTCGTCGGCGAAACCGTGCCGCTGCTCACCGGCGCCTTCCTGCTCTGCGGCGCCTTCTTCACCATTGCACTCGACGCGCTCGGCTCGACCGCCTTCATGCGCTCGGTGCGCTCCTATGAAAGATCGCAGATGGCGGCGGTCTATCGCACCTATCTCGACTTTTCCGAGCTGACGCCGCCGCTGGTCTATTCGGTGGTGCTGGCCTTCTTCGGCCTGGGCTCGGTGTTCGTCACGCTCGGCCTGCTGGCGGCGGTCTGCGGCTTCGTGACGTGGCGCTATCTGCCGAAATCGCTTTGACCTTCATGGCGCATTCGCAACGGTCGCCGGCGGAATTTGGTTTGCCGGACGCGAGGATTCTGCCTATAGTCGCCGGTGTCGCCGGTTCCATTTTGGAGCCAAGAGGGAATGCGGTAAGGGCGGATTTCGCCCAATGCCGTGGCTGCCCCCGCAACTGTGTGCGGTAGTCCTCTCCATATGCCACTGAAGATTTTTCTTCGGGAAGGTGGGGAAGGACGCTGATCCGTGAGCCAGGAGACCTGCCGGCGACAGGAAACTGACTTCGATGCCCTCGGGTGGAGGGCGAAAGGACAAGACATGACTACCGCTTCCGTCTCCCTCGGCGCTTCCGTCTCCTCGCAGTCGCGCTTCATGCAGCTCGCGCTTGCCGCGCTGCTCGGCATTTTCGTGATGGGCTTTGTCGGCTTCTCGCATATCGATGCGGTCCACAATGCGGCTCACGACTATCGCCATTCGATGGCATTTCCCTGCCACTGACGAGGGGCTGACATCATGAACCTGTTTCGCAACGTCGTGTTCATCGCGGCGATCGCAGGGCTCGTGGCCGGCGTCGTTCTTGCCTGCATGCAGGCCTATGCGACCGTGCCGCTGATCCTGAAGGCGGAAGTCTACGAACAGGTGGGCGGCGGGCATCACCATGACCATGCCGCTCCGGCAGCAACGAATAGCAATGCCATGAGCACAGCCGCTCCGGCCCCTGCCGAAGCGACTGCTGCGGCGGAAGACGAGGGCTGGGCGCCGGCAGACGGTTTCGAGCGTTTCGCCTTCAGCGTGCTTGCCAACATCGTCACCGGCATCGGCTTCGGGTTGATCCTGGTCGCGGTTTCCGAATTCGCCGGCGGCATCGGTGGTTGGCGCCAGGGCGTGTTCTGGGGCCTGGCCGGCTTTGCCGTGTTCACGCTGGCACCGGGCCTCGGCCTGCCGCCGGAACTGCCGGCCATGCCGGCCGCCGATCTCACCCAGCGCCAGATCTGGTGGTGGGCAACGGTGGCGGCAACCGCTGCCGGTCTCGGCCTGATCGCGTTCCGCAAGTCGCTGCCGCTGGCGATCCTTGCCGTCCTTTTGATCGTCGCACCGCATGTTGTCGGGGCACCGCAGCCCGACAGTTACGAGACGGCGATTCCGGAAGGGCTGCATCACCAGTTCGTGGTGGCGGTGACCGTGACCAATCTGGTGTTCTGGCTGGTGCTCGGCGCGGTTGTCGGCGTGGTGCGCGGCCGCTTCACCGGCACCGCGACCAGCCTGCGCGACAGCTTTGCCTGATCGCAAGACACTGACCTTCCTCATCGGCGGTGCGCGCTCCGGCAAGAGCGCGCACGCCGAAATTTTGGCGACCGCCTTGCCGCCGCCCTGGACCTATATCGCCACGGCGCAAGCCTATGATGACGAGATGCGTGAGCGCATCGCGTTGCACCGGTCGCGGCGCGGCGAAGGCTGGACGACCATCGACGCACCGCTCGATCTCGCGGGCGCGCTTGCCGCCTTGCCGGACGATCGGCCGGTGCTTGTCGACTGCCTGACGCTGTGGCTGACCAACCATATGCTGGCCGAACACGATTTCGAGCTGGAATGCCGGCGATTGGCGCAGGTGCTGTCGCGGCCGCGCGGCCCCTGGTTCGTGGTGTCCAATGAAGTCGGACAAGGCATCGTGCCGGACAATGCACTGGCGCGCCGGTTTCGCGATGCCGCCGGCCGGCTCAACCAGCAGGTCGCGGCGATTGCCGATACGGTGCTGCTGATGGTGGCGGGGCTGCCGCTCAAGGTGAAATGATATGACCGATATCGACAATAAGGATGAAGAGCGCCACCGCGCCAAGATGGCCAAGCGCAAGGCGGTGCAGGATGCCGAGGTGGCGAGCAAGACGGTCGAGAAGGGATTGCTGATCGTCAACACCGGCCCGGGCAAAGGCAAGACCACGGCCGCCTTCGGGCTGGCGCTGCGGATGCTCGGCTACGGCAAGCGCGTCGGTGTCGTCCAGTTCATCAAGGGCAAGTGGCACACCGGCGAGAAGGACGCCTTCGCCGCCTTCGGCGACCGTGTCGTGTGGCACGCGATGGGCGAGGGGTTCACCTGGGAAACCCAGGATCTGAAGCGCGACATCGCTGCCGCCGAAGCCGCCTGGGCCAAGGTGCTCGAACTGATGGCCGATCCGTCGATCAGCCTGCTGGTGCTCGACGAATTGAACATTGCGCTGCGCTACGACTATCTCGATCTCGACAGAGTGGTTGGCGCGCTAAAAGCGCGGCGCGAGGGCCTGCATGTCGTTGTCACCGGCCGCAACGCCAAGCCGGCGCTGGTCGAGGCCGCAGACCTCGTCACCGAAATGGGCGTGACCAAGCATCATTTTTCCGCCGGCGTGAAAGCGCAGCAGGGGATCGAGTTCTGAGTGTTCCTCAACCTCCCCAGACGGGGGAGGGTGAGGTTAGGTCACAACGATGACAACGACCGAAACCAACCCGAACAGAGCGATCAGCAGATAGTCGGCGACGCGATAGAGTTTCAGCGCCTGCCTGATGTCGAGGCTGTCGGCTTCACGCCGCCCACCTTCGCCCATGAAGACGTCGTCGACCAGCACGCCGCCATAGAAGCGCGGGCCGGCGAGCGCCAGGCCGAGCGCACCGGCCATCGCCGCTTCCGGCCAGCCGGCATTGGGCGAGCGGTGTTTTTTCGCGTCGCGCCGCACCGCATGCCAGGCTTTTTTCGCATCAGCGCCTTTGACGAAGAACGCCGCCAGCACGATCAGAAGCGCCGTCAGCCGCGACGCCGGCAGGTTGATCCAGTCGTCGAAGCGCGCCGCCGCCCAGCCGAACGCCTCGTGGCGCGGGGTGCGGTGGCCGATCATCGAATCGGCGGTGTTGGCGGCCTTGTAGGCGGCGCCGCCGGCCAGGCCGCCGACGCCGGTCCAGAAGGCAGGGGCGACGATGCCGTCGGAAAAATTCTCGGCCAGGCTCTCGATCGCCGCGCGGCAGACACCGGCCCGGTCGAGCGTTTCAGGGTCGCGACCGACGATCCGCGAAACGGCAAGGCGGGCCAAGGCGAGGCCGCCGGTGTCGAGGGCGTCAGCCACCGCCTCGACATGCTCATAGAGGCTCTTCTGCGACAGCAGCGACGTTGCCAGAAGGGCCGTGATGACCAAGCCCATGGGAACGAACCAGAACAGGATCTGTACGCCCAGGCCGACTATCGCCGGCACCAGCACGATGACCAGCAGCGCCTGGACACCGCGCTTGCGACGCAGCGCGTCGGGATCAGTGGCGCGGTTGAGCCTGCGGTCGAGAAAGGATATCAGCCTGCCGAACCACGTCACCGGATGGCCGATGGCGCGAAACAGCCAGTCGGGGTAACCGAGGGCGAATTCGACGACCAATGACAGGAAAGCGATCAGGACTGACATGAAGCTTCTTAATGGGGCGGTTGTGGACCATGGTGGAAGTCTTGGCCGCGCGAGGGTGCTTTTCCCCAACGCCCTGCTGCCTTTCGTCGACCTCTCGACCGGTATCAATCCGCACTCCTACCCGCTTTTCGACCTGCCCGCCACCTCGCTGTCGCGGTTGCCGGAAGCCGCGCGCACACGCGACCTGACAGAGATCGCGGCCAGCACCTACGGCGCGCCGTCGCCAGCCAACGTCGTGGCGGCGCCTGGCACGCAGATCCTGTTGCCGCGCGTTGCGTCGCTCATCGCGCCCGGCAAGGCGCTGGTGCTGGGTCCGACCTACGCCGAACATGCCCGCGCTGCCGCGATCGCCGGGCATCAGGTGACCGAGGTCGATAATTTCGAAGCGTTGGCTGACGCCGACCTCGTCATCATCGTCAATCCGAACAATCCGGATGGACGTGTCATAGAGCGCGACCGGTTGCTGGCTCTGGCCGCCGGATTGCGCGCCAAGGGCGGACTGCTGGTCGTCGACGAGGCGTTCATGGATGTCGGCCCGCGTCAGCACAGCCTCGCGGGCGATGTCGGTCAGGGCGGCCTCGTCGTGCTGCGCTCGTTCGGCAAGTTCTTTGGCCTGGCCGGGCTGCGGCTCGGCTTTGCACTTTCCGATGCTGCGACGGTCGACCGGCTGGAAACGCAATTCGGACCATGGGCCGTTGCCGGCCCGGCGCTGGAATATGGCGTCCGCGCGCTTGCCGACATCGGGTGGCAGGACGTGATGCGGGCGTCGTTGGCCGGTGAATCGGCGCGTCTCGATGCGCTTTTCGGCCGCTTCGGCGTTCCTGTTGCGGGCGGAACCACACTGTATCGTTTCCTCAGTCTGACCAATGCCGCCGATTTGTTTGCAGCGCTCGGCGAGCGCGGCATCCTGCTTCGCCATTTTGCCGACCGGCCTGACGTTCTGCGCGCCGGCCTGCCGGGCAGTGAGGAGGAATGGCAGCGGCTCGAATCCGCACTTGCCGAATGGGCGTCGCGGCGCAAGCATCAATCGAAGGGTTCCAAACAATGATCCATGTCTGCTCGCTGGCAAAGATCGAGGAAACGGTGGCCAGGACCGGCGCCGACCGCATGCTTTCGCTGCTCGCCGCCGGAACGGAGGTGGTGCGGCCGGCCTCGATCTCGAGGGAAAACCACCTGCATCTGGTCATGCACGACATCGCGGTGGCGCAGGACGGCATGACCATGCCGGGCGAAGACCATGTCCGCAATCTGCTCGATTTCGCGCGCCGGTGGGACCGGGCAAGGCCGATGCTCGTGCATTGCTATGCCGGCATCAGCCGCTCGACGGCTTCGGCCTTTATCATCGCGGCAGCACTGGCGCCGAAGCGTGACGAGGCCGAATTGGCGCGGACGCTGCGGGCGCTGTCGCCTTCGGCAACGCCCAATCCGCGACTGATCGCCGTGGCCGATGCGTTGCTTGAGCGCAACGGCCGCATGGTCGAGGCGATCGAATCGATCGGGCGCGGCGCGGACGCCTTTGAAGGCACGCCCTTTGCGCTGAGGATCGACAGCTAGCTTTGCCCCCATATCGTTGTTCGTCTGATCCGCCTCCTCCATCGCCTCGTTTGTTCAAGAGGACCTGGAATAGCGATGACAGCGCTTGCCACTGGTTTGGAGGCTACGTCAACCACTCCGCGAGCTTCGCCTTGCGCACATCTTGCAGCAGGCTGATGAAGCCGTCGGCCTGATATTCTGCCGTCAGCCGGCCCTTCTCCGCCGTCGCGATGCTGGCGTCGCCGACGACGCCGTTCGGGTTGAGATCGCTGGCGATCCAGGCGAAGGCGTGGGTGCCGGTGTGGCGCAGCAGCGAAAATTCCTTTTCGGCCTTGGCGACATTGGAAACGAAATTGTCTGATTTGCCCATGTCCACGAGGTCCGGCCGGAAATGCAGCATCAGCGAGGTCTCGACATCGCCGCCATGGATGCCGTGACGGTCCTCCAGTTCGGTATACATGCCGGCCGGACGGCCAAAACGCTGCCAGCTGGTCTTCACCGCCAGCATCTTTTCGCGCACGCGCAATTCGCGCGTGACGATGCCCATGATCTCCTCGTTGCCGCCATGCGAATTGACCACGATCAGCTTGCGCACACCGGCGCGCGCGATCGACAGGCCAAGCTCGGTCCAGGCTTCGATCAGCGTGGTTGCCGGCAGAGTGAGGGTGCCCGGCGCATGCAGGTGTTCGTTGGACTTGCCCACGGCCTGCACCGGCAGGATGCGGATGTCGAGATCGTCGGGCAGGCGCGAAATGACCGTGTCGAGCATGCCGTTCATGATCGACGTGTCGGTCGAAACAGGCAGATGCGGCCCATGCTGCTCGATCGCCGCCACTGGCAGCACGGCGATGGTCGCCTCGGGATCGATCGAGGCGTATTCGGTGGTCCGGTAGTCGCCCCACCACACGCGTCTTTTGGGTACGGTCATGTCATGCCTCTTCAATGGTCAGGCAGACCTAGCGCGGGACGGGCGGCCTGTCGATCACCCCGCCGCGATGGCCTCGATTTCGACCTTGAATTCGGGCCGGGCAAAGCCGGAAACAATCATCAATGTCGACGCTGGCGCGGGGCTCGAAAACAGCCGGTCGCGGACGTCCATATAGGGCCGCAGATGCGCGCGGTCGGTGACATAGGCGTTGATGCGCACGATATCCCTGAGACCCAGGCCGGCTTCGCCGAGAATCGCCGCGATGTTTTGAAAGCAGAGTTCGGCCTGCGCTCCGGCGTCTTCGGGAATCAGGTCGTCGGCGGTGATGGCGACCTGGCCCGAGCACAGCACAAGCCGCTTGCCGGCCGGCACCTCGACGCCGTGACTGTAGCGGGCAAAGGGCGGCTTGATGGACTTCGGGGTGAGGAATTTGAACATGGCAATCTCCTGGATGCCGCCACCTAAAGCCGGACTCATTACACCTTCAAGATGGCGGTGCATGTTGCCCGGGCGATTGTGGACAGCCGTTCAAAAAATAGGCACGATGCCTTCCGTACAGCATGACCCGTTCGCGCTTGGCATGGCAACGTCTTTCAAGCGGGCGGTCCCGGCGCCAGACGCCGGTGGCATGTGTCTTGCTTCTTGAATCTTTGGTGTCGAGCCTGGCGCGTGGCGCGCCGGAGCAAACAGAGGGTGGTGTCGATGTACGGAAAACAGAAGATCTCGGTGGCGGTTGTGGCCCTGCTTACAGCCAGCACGCTGGGTGCGGCTGCGAATGAGAAAGTCACCTTCGGCACCAACTGGTTGGCCGAGCCGGAACATGGCGGATATTACCAGTCCGTGGCGGACGGCACCTACGCCGCCTGCGGCCTCGACGTCACCATCATGCAGGGCGGTCCGCAAGTCAGCGGCCGGCCGATGCTGCTGGCCGGCAAGATCGATTTCTACATGGGCGGCAATCTGCTGTCGGCCTTCGATGCGGTCCAGCAAGGCATACCGATGCGCGTGGTGGCGGCGGATTTCCAGAAGGACCCGCAGGTCATCATGTCCCACCCCGGCGAGGGGCTCGACAAATGGGAGGACCTGAAGAACGCCGACCAGTACATATTGGGCGACGAGGGCGTGCAGACCTTCTTCCAGTGGATGGTCATCGAACTCGGCTTCGACGCCTCCAAACGCGCGCCCTACACCTACAACACCGCTCCCTTCCTCGCCAACAAGAAGTCGATCCAGCAGGGCTACGTCACCTCAGAGCCGTTCGCGGTCCAGAAGGAAGGCGGCTTCGTGCCGAACCAGTTCCTGCTCGCCGACTATGGCTGGGACACTTATTCGACGACGATCGAGGTGATGCAGGACACGATCGACAAGAAGCCGGAGGTGGTCCAGTGCTTCGTCGATGGCTCGGCCAAGGGCTGGTACAAATATCTCTACGGCGACAACAAAGCCGCCAACGACATGATCAAGAAAGACAATCCCGACATGAGCGACGAGCAGATCGCGTTCTCGATCGAGCAGATGAAGAAGTTCGGCCTGGCCGATTCCGGCGACACCGAAAAGCTCGGCATCGGCGCCATGACCGACGCGCGGATCAAGAGTTTCTACGACAAGATGGTCAAGGCCAAGGTCACGCCAGCCGGCATCGACATCAAGAAGGCCTACACGCTGACCTTCATCAACAAAGGCGTCGGGCTCGAGCTGAAGAAATAGGCCGCCCCGGAATGATAAGGGAAAAAGTGGCGCAAGCGCCGGCTGCGTCGGGTGCGGCCCCGACGCTCCTGGCGCTGAAGGGCGTCGGCAAGGTGTTCTCCAACGGCGTGACGGCGCTCAGCGACGTCGCCCTGACCATCCGGGAAGGCGATTTCGTCAGCCTGCTCGGGCCGTCGGGTTGCGGCAAGTCGACGGCGCTGCGGCTGATCGCCGGCCTGTCGACGCCAACTTCCGGCGTGCTCGATTGGCGCGGTGGCGGCTCGCTCGACCGCTCGAACATCGGCTTCGTCTTCCAGGAGCCGACGCTGCTGCCCTGGGCCAATGTTTTCGACAATGTCTGGCTGCCGCTTCGGCTGAAAGGCATTTCGCGCGCCAAGGCGACACCGGCGATCACGGAAATGCTGGCGCGGGTGCATCTGACCGGTTTCGAAGACGCGGTGCCGCGCGAACTGTCCGGCGGCATGAAGATGCGCGTCTCGATCGCACGCGCCATGGTGACCAAACCGCGCGTGCTGTTGATGGACGAACCGTTCGCCGCACTCGACGAGATCACCCGCTTCAAGCTCAACAACGATCTCCTGGAACTGTGGCAGGACGAACGGTTCACCGTCGTCTTCGTCACCCACAGTGTCTTCGAAAGCGTGTTCCTGTCCAACCGCGTCGTCGTCATGGCGGCGCGGCCGGGCAGGGTGTTCGACGAACTCGCCATCGAGGCCTCCTATCCGCGCGACGAGGCGTTTCGCACCTCGCCAGACTATGCGGCACTGTGCCGTCAGGCTTCCGACGTGCTGGTCAAGGCCATCAACTCAACAGCAGGCGCGCATTATGACGGTCATTGACGAGCGGATGCTCCAACTCGATCCCGAGGAAGCACGCCGCGTGCGCCAGGCGCGGTTCGAACGGATCGGCCGCTGGGTGCTGCCGCTGGCGATCATGATCCTGGCGATCTGGCTGTGGGATCGCATCTGCGTGTGGAACGAGATCCCGCAATACATCCTGCCGCGTCCCGGCGTGGTGCTGTGGACGCTCTACAACGATGCCGGCCTGCTGTTTTCCTCGCTGCTGGTCACCTTGCGCATCACCTTTCTCAGCTTGGCTCTGGCGGTCATAGGCGGGGTCGGGCTGGCGGTGCTGTTCGCGCAGTCGAAATGGGTCGAGATGTCGTTCTTCCCCTTCGCCATCGTGCTGCAGGTGACGCCGATCGTGGCGATCTTTCCGCTGATCAACATCTATGTGAACGACCAGACGACCAAGCTTCTGCTGTGCGCCTGGATCGTCGCCTTCTTTCCGATCCTGTCCAACACCACGCTTGGCCTCAACTCCGTCGACCGCAATCTGCGCGACATGTTCAAGCTCAACGGCGCGACGCGATGGCAGCAATTGCGCTATCTCAGGCTGCCGGCGGCGATGCCCTATTTCCTCGGCGGGTTGAAGATCGCCGGCGGCCTGTCGCTGATCGGCGCCGTGGTGGCCGAGTTCGTCGCCGGTACCACCGGCCAGTCGTCCGGCCTTGCCTCGCGCATCATCGAGGCCGGCTACCGGCTCAACGCGCCGCGGCTGTTCGCGGCGCTGTTCCTGATCTCGCTGACCGGCATTTTGATCTTCCTCGTGCTGTCGCTGATATCGCATCTCATCTTGCGGCGCTGGCATGAAAGCGCGCTGAAGCAGGAGCGCTAGGGTGTGTGACGTGATTGATATGTTGGTGCGAGGCGCCCCCCTCTGTCCTGCCGGACATCTCCCCCTCAAGTGGGGAGATTGGCCGCTGTCACGATCTTCGCCAATCTCCAACATTGAAAAAAATGAGCCGGCACGGACGCTGCCAATCTCCCCCCTTGAGGGGGAGATGCCCGGCAGGGCAGAGGAGGGCAACGCTTGATACCAACCTCCGGCTCTTACCATCTCGCCAATGTTCGCCTTCATCGCTCACTGACGCCAGGCCTTTCCGCGCCCTTCGATGCTGACGGCTTCGGGCTTGCCGACATCGCTGTGGCCGACGGCAAAATCTCCAGCATCACCGCGCATGGCCGATCCGCTGATGCGGTCGACCTGGGCGGCCGTATAATCCTGCCGTGCTTCGTCGACTGCCACACGCATATCGACAAGGGCCATATCTGGCCGCGAAAGCCCAATCCCGACGGCACGTTCATGGGTGCGCTGAATGCCGCCGGTGCCGATCGTGTGGCACGCTGGAGCGCCGAGGATTTGGCGCGGCGGATGGATTTCTCGCTGCGCTGCGCCTACGCCCATGGCACAAGGGCGCTGCGCACCCACATCGACAGCGTCGCGCCGCAGGAGGAAATCTCCTGGCCGGTGTTCGAGGCGATGCGCGAGGAATGGCGCGGCCGCATCGAGTTGCAGGGCGCCTGCCTGCTCGGCATCGAAGGCGTGCGCGACAAAAAGTGGTTCGACAGGCTGGCAAAGAGGGTTGCCGCGGCAAAGGGCGTGCTCGGTGTCGTCACCTATATGGCGCCGGACCTCGAAGAGCTGCTCGACCACGTCTTCGCGCAGGCCATCAAGCATGGCCTCGATCTCGATTTCCATGCCGACGAGACCAACGACATTTCCGCCATATCGCTGAAGAAGATCGCCGAGGCCGCTCTGTGGAACGGTTTCGAAGGAAAGATCCTCGTCGGCCATTGCTGCTCGCTGGCGCGCCAGCCGGATCTCGACGTGCTCGACACGCTGGACAAGGTGGCGAAAGCGGGGCTCGCCGTCGTCTCGCTGCCGATGTGCAATCTCTATCTGCAGGACCGGCGCGCCGACGGCACCACGCCACGCTGGCGTGGCGTGACGCTGCTGCACGAGATGAAGGCGAGGGGCATTCCGGTGGCGGTTGCTTCCGACAACACGCGTGATCCCTTCTATGCCTATGGCGATCTCGACATGCTGGAGGTCTACCGCATGGCGACGCGCATCCTGCATTTCGATCATCCGGTCGCCGACTGGCCGCAAGCGGTCACCGCGACGCCGGCCAAGGTGATGCGGTTTGATGGCTTCGGCACGCTGGCTGCCGGCGGTGATGCCGATTTCATCGTGTTCAAAGGCCGAAGCTGGACGGAATTGCTGTCGCGGCCCGAATCGGATCGCATCGTGGTGCGCGGCGGCAAGGCGATCGACCGCCAATTGCCAGATTATGCCGAACTCGACGAACTGATGGTGGAATGATGGATGTTTCGGCGCTCAAACGCGATCTCGAAGGCCTGAAGGTCGACGACAATCCGGCCATCGTCCAGCAGAAGAGCCGTGACTTCTACTGGTACAGCCCGGTGCTGAAGCAGCAGCTCGACCATGTCACCGGCGACCTGATCGTGACGCCGAAGAACGAGGCCGAACTGATCCGCGTGCTTGCCGCCTGTCATCGTCATGGCGTGCCGGTGACACCGCGCGGCAGCGGCACCGGTAATTACGGCCAGGCGATGCCGCTCTCCGGCGGCGTCGTGCTCAACCTTGCCGAGATGAACGAGATCAAGTCGATCGCTCCGGGTCGCGTCGTGACCGGGCCGGGGGCGATCCTGGCCGATATCGACAAGGCAACGCGGGCGCATTCCGGGCAGGAACTGCGGCTATCGCCCTCCACCTACAACACAGCCTCGATTGGCGGCTTCATCGCTGGCGGTTCGGGCGGCGTCGGCTCGATCAATTTCGGCGGGTTGCGCGATTTCGGCAATGTGCTTCGGCTGCGCGTGGTGACCATGGAGGCCGAGCCGAAAGCGCTCGAGCTCACCGGCGCGGATCTGCACAAGGTGACCCATGCCTACGGCACCAACGGCATCATATCGGAAGTCGAGATGCCGCTGACCGCGGCTTATGACTGGATCGACGTCATTGTCGGCTTCGACGCTTTCATGGATGCGGCCCGCTATGGCAATGCGCTGGCCTGTCAGGATGGCATCCTGACCAAGCTGATCACGCCGATAGCGGCACCCGTGCCGCAGCTCTATTTCAAGCGGCACCAGAAATTCCTGAGCGACGGGCAGAGCATTTGCGTCGTCATGGTGGCGCAGCATGGGCTGGACGCTTTTCTTGCCTTCACCCGGCGTGCCGGCGGCGAGGTGATCTACAATGCGGCCACGGCGACGCCGGATGAGAAAAAAGGCCTGCCGCCGGCCTATGAATTGGCTTGGAACCACACCACGCTGAGAGCGCTGCGCGTCGACCCTTCGATCACCTATCTGCAGTCGCTCTATCCCTTTCCCAACCAGCTGGCGCTTGTCGAGAAGATGGATGCGATGTTTCCGGGCGAGGTTTTCTCGCATCTCGAATTCGTGCGGCTGGACGGCAACATTACCTGCTTCGGCCTGCCGCTGGTCAAGTTCACGACCGAGGCGCGGCTCGACGAGATCGTGCGCCTGCATGAAGCGAACGGTTGCCCGATCTTCAACCCGCATCGCTACACGCTGGAAGAGGGCGGCATGAAGCAGACCGACGCGGTGCAACTCGCCTTCAAGCGCGAGACGGATCCGCAAGGGCTCCTCAACCCCGGCAAGATGATCGCCTGGGAGAACCCGGACTACGACTACCGTTCCGGGCGGACTTTTTTGTTCAGGGGGCTGCAGAAGGTAGGATGATGAACATCCTCGTCCTCTACGCCCATCCGGTCGAGACCAGCTTCAATGCCGGCCTGCACCGGATGATCGTCGAGCGCCTGACGGCGGCGGGCCATACGGTCGACGACTGCGATCTCTATGCCGAGGGTTTCGATCCGCGACTGACGCGCCAGGAGCGGCTGGACTACCACAACCCACGTGGCCCCGCCGACGCTGTCGCGCCTTATGTCGAGCGCCTGCTGCGCGCCGATGCGCTGGTGCTTTCCTATCCCGTCTGGAATTATGGCTTTCCAGCGATCCTGAAAGGCTTTTTCGATCGCGTGTTCTTGCCCGGCGTGTCGTTCAAATTGGTCGACGGCAAGGCGCAGCCGTCGCTGCACAACATTCGCAAGGTTGCGGCGGTGACCACCTATGGCGGCAGCCGGTTCCGCGCCCTGCTGATGGGCGATCCGCCGCGCAGGCTGATCAAGCGGATGCTGCGCGCCACCGTCAAACCGGGCGCGCCGGTGACCTACCTCGCGCACTACGCGATGAACCTGTCTACCGACGGCACGGGCAAGGCTTTCACGACCAAGGTCGCGGCCCGCATGGATGAGTTCTGATGCGCGCCCTGGTGGTCTACTGCCATCCGGTACCCGAGAGCTTTTGCGCCGCCATCCGCGACACTGCCATCGACGTGCTGATGCGACGAGGCTGGGAGGTGCGGCTGCTCGACCTCTATGCGGAGAAATTCGACCCGGTGATGGGCTGCGACGAGCGGCGCTCCTACAATGACCAGGCGCCGCAGGACCCGGCACTGAAGCCGCATTTCGAACTGCTCAACTGGGCCGAAGCGATCCTGTTCGTCTATCCGACCTGGTGGTACGGACTGCCGGCGATGCTGAAGGGCTGGCTCGACCGGGTGTGGGCGACGGACGTCGCCTTCAAGCTGCCGACCGGCAAGGGACGGATCAAGTCGCTGATGACGCATGTAACCAAGGTCGGCGTCATCACCACCTGCGGCGCGCCGACCTGGTGGAGCGTCGTCGTCGGCCAGCCGGGACGCAAGACCCTGCTGCGCGGCATGCGGGCGCTGTGCGCCACGCGCTGCCGGACGTTTTTCCTGGCGCACTATTTGATGGATGCCTCGACGCCGGCGACAAGGGCGGCGTTTCTGGCGAAGGTGCGAGGGAAGCTGGAAAGGTTTTGAGAGGGCGACTTTCCCTTCCTTCCCCCACAAAGGGGGAGGCGAGAAGGCACTACATCCTCGTCCGCTCCGATTTCGGATCGTACATCGGCTTCAGCGAGGCTTCCGCCGCAAAACGCTCGCCGGCGATTTCGATCTCATAGGACGACGCCAGCACATCCGCCTCGCTCTCGCCCTCGCAAGGCACATAGCCCAGCCCGACTGCGCCGCCGAGGTGATGGCCGTAATTGCCAGACGTTATCGGACCAACGATCTTACCGTCGCGCAGGATCGCCTCGTTATGGAAGAGCAGGGGTTCTGGATCCTTCAGCCGGAACTGTACGAGCCGGCGTGACAGGCCGGCTTCCTTCTTGCGCAGCACCGCATCACGGCCGATGAAGTCGCCCTTGGCGGTCTTCACCGCGAAGCCGAGGCCGGCTTCCAGCACATTGTCCTCGTCGGTGATGTCATGGCCGAAATGCCGGAACGCTTTTTCGATGCGGCAGGAATCCAGCGTGTGCAGGCCGCAGAGTTTCAGGCCGACATCCACACCTGCCTCCTCGACCACCTCGAAGACATGGGCCGCCTGGTCGGTCGAGACATAGAGCTCCCAGCCGAGTTCGCCGACATAGGTGACGCGGTGGGCGCGGGCCAGGCCCATGCCGATTTCGATCTCCTGGAACGTGCCGAACGGATTTTTCTCATTGGAGAAATCGTTCGGGCTGACCTTCTGGATCAGCTTTCTCGCGTCCGGGCCCATCAGGCAGAGCACGCTTTCGGCCGCCGTTACGTCGGTGACGACGACGAACTCGTCGTCGACGTGCTTGCGCAGCCAAGCCAGATCGCGCTGCAGCGTGGCGCCTGGGACGACGAGAAAGAACGCCGTCTCGGACAACCGCGAGACCGTCAGATCGCTCTCGATGCCGCCGCGCTGGTTGAGCATCTGGGTGTAGACGATCTTGCCCGGCGCGACATCCATGTCGTTGGCGCATAGTCTTTGCAGGAAAGCACAGGCGTCGCGGCCCTCGACACGGATCTTGCCGAACGAGGTCATGTCGAACAGGCCGACGCCATTCCTGACCGCAAGGTGTTCCTCGCGCTGGTTGTCGAACCAGTTCTGGCGCTTCCAGGAATAGCGGTATTCGCGCTCCTGGCCCTCGCGGGCGAACCAGTTGGCGCGCTCCCAGCCGGCGACTTCGCCGAAGACAGCGCCGCGCGCCTTCAGATGCTCGTGCAGCGGCGAGCGCCTGACATTGCGCGACGTCGCCATCTGACGATAGGGGAAATGATCGGCATAGAGCAGGCCAAGCGTTTCAGAGACGCGCTCCTTCAAATAGCGGCGGTTCTTCTGGAACGGCTGGGCGCGGCGGATGTCTACTTCCCACAGGTCGAAGGGGGCTTCGCCGTCATTGATCCACTGCGCCAGCGCCATGCCGGCGCCACCGGAGGAGACGATGCCGATCGAATTGTAGCCGGTCGCCATCCAGTAGCCGGACAGTTCCGGCGCCTCGCCGAGATAGTAGCGGTCGTCGGGCGTAAAACTCTCAGGACCATTGAAGAAGGTGTGGATGCCGGCGGTCGCCAGCATAGGCATGCGGTTGACGCCCATTTCGAGGATCGGCTCGAAATGCTCCATATCCTCCGGCAGTTGGTCGAAGCAGAAATCTTCACGGATGCCGTCCATGCCCCAGGGCTTTGCCACTGGCTCGAAAGCGCCCAGCATCATCTTGCCGGCGTCCTCCTTGTAGTAGGCACACTCGTCGGGCACACGCAGCACCGGCAGGCGGGTGAGGCCGGGGATCGGCTCGGTGACGAGGTAAAAATGCTCGCAGGCGTGCAGCGGGATGGTGACGCCGTTCTGCGCTCCCAGTTCGCGCGCCCACATGCCGGCGCAGTTGACGACGATGTCGGCCTCGATCGTGCCTTGCTCTTCGCCTTGTGTCCAGGACACGCCCGTGACGCGGCCGGCCTTGCTGTGGACCTTGGTGACCTTGACGTTCTCGACGATGGTCGCACCGCGCTGGCGCGCGCCCTTGGCCAGTGCCATGGCGATGTTGGCGGGGTCGCACTGGCCGTCGAGCGGCAGATGCACGGCGCCGACGACATCGGAAACATTGAGATGCGGGTACATCTCGCTGACTTCCCTTGGTGAAATCTCGCGCACGTCGACATCGAAGGCACGCGCCAGCGACGCTTGCCTGTAGATCTCGTGCTTGCGCTCCTCGGTCAGCGCCACGGTGATCGAACCGACCTGGCGCATGCCGGTGCCGACTTCGGTCTCTGCTTCCAGCTTGACGTAGAGGTCGGCGGAATATTTCGCCAGCCGCGTCATGTTCTGCGAACCGCGCAGCTGGCCGATCAGGCCGGCAGCATGCCATGTTGTGCCCGACGTCAGCTGCTTGCGTTCGAGAAGCACGATGTCGGTCCAGCCAAGCTTGGCCAGGTGATAGGCGACCGAACAGCCGGAAACGCCGCCGCCGATGATGACCGCTCTTGCTTTGGCGGGAACTGCCTTGGGGGTCATGCTGCCTCGCGACGGTAGCTGGAAGCAAAGCGGCGCAGACGAAGTGCAGCTTCCTGCAGCACGGGTTCGGGCTGGCAGAGGCTGATGCGAATGTGGCCGGCGGCCGCCTCGCCGAAGCTGGAGCCGGGCATCACGCCAACCTTTTCCTTGTCGAGCAGGGCCCAGGCGAATTTCTCGTCGTCCGGCTCGACGGCCGAGATGTCGAGCATGACATACATGCCGCCCTCCGAACCGCGCACGGTGACATCGTTCATGCCCCGCACGGCGTCGAGCAAGACGGTGCGGCGTGCCGCGTAGCGTTCGGCGATCTCCTTGACGCCGTAACGGTTCTCCAGCGCCTCGGAACAAGCGATCGAGATGAAGGCCGGCAGGCCGTAGGTCGTCACCAGATTGAGATTGATCATGAGCGTGATCATCTGCTCCGGTCCCGTCAGCCAGCCCATGCGCCAACCGGTCATGCCGTGGCTCTTGGACATCGAATTGATGACCAGCGTGCGCTCGGCCATTCCTGGCAGCGAGCGCGGCGAGACGTGCTCGCCGCCGCCGAGCGTCCAGTAGACTTCGTCTGACAGCAGCCAGAGGTCGTGCTCCCGGCAGACTTCTGCCAACTGTTCCAGCCGCTCGCGCGAATAGACCGCACCGGTCGGATTGTTCGGCGTGTTGATCAGGATGGCGCGCGTGTTCGGCCGGATTGCCGCGCGGATCATGTCGGCTCGCGGCTGGAAGCCATCCTCGGCCGGTGTCTCGACGACGGTGAAATCAGCGCCAGCGGCGCTGAACGTGTTGGGATAGGTGGCATAATAGGGCGCCACGACGATGGCGTGATCGCCCTGGTCGAGCACGCCCTGCACGGCCGCGTAGAGTGCGGCCTGGCCGCCCGGCGTGGCGATCACCTGATCCGGCGATGTCTCGACGCCGGTGCAGGCGCTCGAGGCTGCGGCCATTGCCTTGCGCAGGCGCGGCAAGCCGGGAAGCGGGGTGTAATGATGATTGCTGCCGCGAACCGCGGTCACACAGGCTTCAATGGTCTGCGAAGGCGTGTCGAAATCATGGTCGCCAACCGACAGCATGATGATGTCTTCGCCGGCCTCCTTGCGCGTCCAGGCGGCGAAATGGACTTCCCAGCCGTCCTTGCCCGAAGGCACGATGCCGGAAATGCGCGATGATGGTCTAGGCATGCAAAACTCCCGAAATTTCGTAGCCGGCCTGTTCGAGCCGGTCGCGCAGGGCGGCGATGTGCGGTGGTCCGACTTCGCAGCAGCCGCCAACGATGCTTGCGCCAGCCTCCACCCAGCCGATCGCCTGGTCTGCATAGGCATCCGGGCCAAGGTCGTGACGAGCGTGCAGTACATCGACGGTGCCGCCGTGCTTAAGTGCTTCGGTTGACGTGAAGCCATTGGCATATGCGCCGACCGGGCCGCCGAGGCCGATCAGTTCAGGCAAAGCCGCGGCGATTGCTTCCGGCCGGCAGCAATTGACCAGCCGCGCGGCGACTGCCAGGCCGTCGAGCGCGCTTGCCCCAGTGGCTATTGCTTCGCCGCTGCGCAGGCGCGGCTTGCCGTGGTCAGCCAGCGTCCACGATACCCACACCGGCTTGCCGCTTTCCGATGCAGCGGTCACCGCTGCGCGGGCTTCGTCCGCCGACGCCATGGTTTCACACAGGAACAGGTCGACGCCATCGGCCTGCTCGGCAACGATGCGGCGGTAAATCTCGAGCGTCTCCTCGAAGGAAATGGTCAGTGCCGGTGCATAGCTGCCGAAAAGCGGCGACAGGCAACCGGCGATGGCTGCATCGCCGGCCTCGTCGCGGGCCTGCCTGGCCAATTCGATGCCGCGCTTCTGCAATGGCTTGAATAGGTCTTCCGCACCTTCGCGCGCCAGGCGTTCGGGTGTCGCAGAATAGGTGTTGATGGTGATGACACGTGCGCCGGCACGGATGAATTCCGTGTGCAGGTCGCGCACCAGATCCGGTTCGTCGATCAGCACCCTGGCCGACCATAGCGGCGTCGGCTCGGATTGGCTGCGGCGGACCAGTTCCTGGCCCATGCCGCCATCGGTGAGGATGATTTTCTTCATGCGCGCAGCCTTTCGTTCTTCGGATCCCACAGCGGTTCATCCTTCTGCACGATTGCCTGAAAGCGGTCACCGAAGATTTCGACCTCGACTGATGTACCTGGTTCGGCCAGGTCGGCGCGCAGCATGCCGAGCGCGATCGACTTGTCGATGCGATGGCCCCAGCCGCCGGACGTCGTCTCGCCGACGATCTTGCCGTCATGCCAGAGTGTAGAAACTGACGGAGCGTCGCAATCGCCGGGGTTTTCCACCACCAGCGTGACGAAGCGCTTCTTCACGCCTTGCTGCTTTTCGTTCAGCAGTGCCGCCTTGCCACGGAAGTCGGGCTTGTCCCATTTGACGAAGCGTTCGAGCCCGCCCTGCAGGATCGAATAGTCGCTCGACAGGTCGCCCTTCCAGGTGCGGTAGCCTTTCTCAAGCCGGAGCGAATCCAGCGCGTACATGCCGAAAGGCTTCAGCCCGTGCTGCTGGCCTGCGGCGCAAACGGCATCGAAGATGGCGGCGGTGTCGTCGATCCTGGTGTGGATTTCCCAGCCGAGTTCGCCGGCGAAGGAGACGCGCACGAGTTTGGCCCAGCGGCCGGCGATCTTCGTCTCCTGATGCGTCAGCCATGGCAGAGTGAGGTCGGCTTCGCAGACATCGGCGAGGATTTTTCGCGAGTTCGGGCCTGCCAGGATCTGAGTCGAGAATTCCTCGGTCCGGTCGATCAGCTTGAACGGTGCGTCCTTGGGCATGCGCGACTTCAGCCATTCGAAATCATGCCACTGCGCGACCGCCGCGGTGATCAGCGTCATCAGGTTCTCGTCGTGACGCACGACGGACATTTCGGTGACGATGCGGCCCTTGTCGTCGGCGAAATAGACGAGACCGATGCGGCCTGGCTTCGGCACCAGTCCGGTGACCTGCAGGCTCAGCCATTCGGCGGCACCGGGACCATCGAGATTGAAGCGCGAGAACCCAGGCAGGTCCAAAATGCCGGCAGCGTCACGCACGGCCAGGCATTCCTCGCGCACACGATGCTGCCATGGCCCGTCGCGGCGGAAGGTCAGCGTGGCTTCCTCGGAAATGTCATCGCCGTCCTGCGCGTACCAGGTGGCGCGCTCCCAGCCATTATAGGCATCGAAGCGGCCACCGAGCGCCTTGATGCGATCGTGGATCGGCGACAGCTTGCGGTCGCGGCCTTCCGGCCAGGCATGGCGCGGGAACTGGATGGCGTATTCGTTGCCGTAGATCTCCATGCCCTTGGCGACGCAATAGTCCGGCGCCGCGGCATAGGAAGTGAAGCGGCGCGGGTCGCACGACCACATGTCCCATTCGGTCCGGCCCTCGGTCACCCATTCGGCCAGCACCTTGCCGGCGCCGCCACCCTGGGCGATGCCGAAGGTGAAGACGCAGGCCTCGAAAGCATTGGGAACGCCAGGCATCGGACCGATCAGCGGATTGCCGTCCGGCGTGTAGGGGATCGGCCCGTTGATCACCTTGGACAGGCCGGCCGTGCCAAGGATCGGCACGCGGGCGACGGCGTCGGCCAGATAATGTTCCAGCCGGTCGAGATCGTCGGGGAACAGCTGGAAGGAAAAGTCCTCCGGCATCGGGTCATTGTGGGTGGCCCAATGCGCGCGGCAATTGCGCTCATAGGGGCCGAGATTCATGCCGTTCTTCTCCTGGCGCAGATAGTAGGAGGTGTCGACGTCGCGCAGCAGCGGCAGCTTCTTGCCTTGTTCCTTCGACCATGCCGCGAGTTCGGGGATCTCCTCGAACAGGATGTACTGATGGCTCATCACCATCATCGGCAAGTCGCGGCCGAACATCCGGCCGACTTCGGCGGCGCGGTAGCCGGCGGCATTGACGACGATCTCGCAGCGGATCTCGCCCTGTGCCGTCTCGACCACCCACTCGTCGTTCTCGCGGCGCACGCCTGTGACCGGGCAGAAGCGGATGATCTTCGCGCCCATGTCGCGCGCACCCTTGGCCAGCGCCTGGGTGAGTTGCGCCGGATCGATGTCGCCGTCGCTCGGGTCGTAGAGCGCGCCTTTCAGCTCATGCGTCTCGATGAAGGGATAGCGACGCTGGATCTCGTCGACACCGACAATGTCTATGTCCATACCCTGGTAGAGGCCCATGCCCTTGGCGCGCTGGAATTCCTGCATGCGCTCGAGCGAGTGGGCAAGGCGAAGCGAGCCGGTGACGTGATAGTTCATGGGGTAGTCGACCGCGTCGGCCAGCCCGCGATAAAGCTCGGTCGAATAGCGCTGCATGTTCATCAGCGACCAGGACGAGGAGAAGGTCGGCACGTTGCCGGCGGCATGCCAGGTCGAGCCGGAGGTCAGCTCGTTCTTCTCAAGCAGCACGCAGTCGGTCCAGCCCGCCTTGGCGAGATGATAGAGCGCGGAGGTGCCGACGGCGCCGCCTCCGATGATCACCACGCGCGCCGTGCTCGGCAAACCCGCCATGTTCTTCTCCAAACTTGAACTCAATAGACGGGTGGTGAAACCACCCAGATGACAATTGCCGGCTCGGCACCCGGATTGCGCCAGCGGTAGGGCTTGCCTTCGAAGCGAAAGGAGTCGCCCTCGCCAAGCCGATGCCAGACACCTCCGATCTCGATGTCGAACAGTCCGGACGCGACGTATCCGGCTTCCTCGGTCGGCCGCTGCGCCTCGGCCTTCAGTTCCGCGCCCGGCGCGAAGACCGAACGCACCATCTCGAAGCTACCGCCGAGATCGGGCGACAGAAGCTCCTCCACCAGGCCGGATTCGCTTGTGCCAAGCGTGCGGCGCCTGCCGGCGCGCACGACCACGCCGCGCTCGCTTTCGACAGGTACGTCATGGCTGAAGAACAGGCTGATCGGCACGCCGAACAGTTCGGCGAAGGCCCTGAGGTCACCGAGCGACGGCGTCGACAGGCCACGCTCGACCTGGCTGACCCAGCCGACCGAACGGCCTAGCTTCAGGCCGATCTCGGCGAGCGTCAGCCCGCGCGCCTTGCGCAGGGCCCTGATGTCGCCGGCCAGCACGCGTTCGTCAGGTCCCTGCAATGTTCTTGCGGTAGTCGAAGGCAAAACGCTCTCTTTATGAAAAATTACCGGCAAATTTCATGAGAAATCAAGCTCATGAAAAAATCAAGCAGATTTTCACGGATGCACAAGATTTGCTTGCGCGATTTTGACGGTTCATGCAAAGGCTCCGCCGAGAGCGGCGAGTGGGGACGTCCGATCGAGACAAAGGGTAAGGGACGGCCCATGCTGGAAAATAACCCCCGAATCGAGGGCGATGCCGAGATTGTCGACGAGGCGATCCTGTCGCGCCGTTCGGTGCGCGCATTCCTGCCCAACATGGTCGAAGACGACATCATCCGCGCCATTCTGGCGGTTGCGGCGCGCGCCCCATCCGGCACCAACATGCAGCCATGGAAGGTCTATGTCACCAAGGGCGAGAGCAAGCAGCGGATATCGGACGCCATTCTCAATTCCGGCATTCGCGCCGAAAAAGCCGATTGGGACGAGTACCGGTATTATCCCACGCAGTTCTTCGAGCCGTACCTGACGCGACGTCGCGCCAACGGTTTCGGCCTCTATGGCGCGCTCGGCATCGGTCGCCGCGAGGTCGACAAGATGCGCGCCCAGCACGACCGCAACTTCGTCTTCTTCGACGCGCCGGTCGGCATGATCTTCACCATCGATCGCCGCCTCAACCAGGGCTCATGGATCGACTACGGCATGTTCCTGCAGAACATCATGGTGGCGGCGCGGGGCAGGGGTTTGCATACCTGCCCGCAAGCGGCGTTCGCGCCCTATCACCGGCAGATCAGGCCGGTGCTCGACATTCCCGACGAAGAGATCGTCGTCTGCGGCATGGCGCTTGGTTATGAAGATACGTCAAAACCTGAAAACGCCTTCCGCACCGACCGCGTGCCGCTGCAAGAGTGGGTGACGTTCAGCGAATAAGCCAGCCAGCCTCATTCCGTGTTCATCTGTGCGCCGTGGCCGCTGACATGGGCGCCGTCCTGGGGCGTCAGCTTGAGATAGGCGAGCAGCGCGCAGAGCGTGATGACGCCCTCGATCACGAACAGGATGCGGAAATCGTCGGCGACGGCGGGGCCGCCGCCCGCCAGAAACGACAATGCCGCGGCGGCCAGGCCGACGCTGATCGCCACCGCCAGCTGCCATAATATGTAATAGAGCGCGCTGAAACGGGCGAGCTGCTCGGGCGCGATGTCGGAATAGGCGAGGTTGCCGGTCGAGGCCCATTGCGCGGAGCGGAAGACGCCGAAGACGAAGATGTAAGTGAGCACGATCCACACCGGCGTCGTCGCCTGCATCAGCGCGAAGCCGGCAACCAGGGCGGCGACGATGGGCGTGTTGTAGACCAGCACGCGGCGAAAGCCGAAACGGTTGAGGACACGCGGCATGAAGAACCGCATGGCCACCGAGCCGACCGCGGCGACGAAGGTCAGCGATCCCGCCTGCACCGCGCTCATGCCGAAGCCGAGCTGGAACATCAGCGGCAGCAGGAAGACGACCGAGCTAAGGCCGATCGTGTCCAGCCCGCCGCCGGTGAGGAACGAAATGCGGAAGGTACGGATGCGCAACAGCTTGAGATCGAGCAGCGGATTGCGCACGCGCAGGCAGTAGAACGAGGCGATGGTCAGGATGACGAGCGCCAGCGCCAGTTCGCCGGCGATGATGCCGCCCGCGGCGTCCTTGGCGGCAAGCGAATCCATGCCGAAGACCAGCAGGACCATGCCGCTGCCGACCAGCAGGAAGCCCGGAAAATCGAACGGCGTGCGCACGGGCTTGGTCATCGTCGGAAACAGCGAGGCGGCAAGAATTGCCGCCGCCAGCGCGAACGGCACGTTGATGAAGAAAATCCAGCGCCAGGAAATGTAGGTGGTCAGCGCACCGCCGACGAGCGGACCGACCAGCGGGCCGGACTGGCCGGCCAGCGAGATGTACATGTTGATCTTGAGCGTTCGGCTGCGCGGAAAAGTCGACAGGATGACGACCTGGCCGAGTGTGCCCATCAAGGCGCCGCCGAAGCCTTGCAACGCACGCGCACCAACCAGCGTCCAGATGTTGTCGGACAGCCCGCAAAGCGCCGACGAGGCGGCGAACACCAGCAAGGCAAAGCAGTAGACGTTGCGCAGGCCGAAGCGGTCGGCAGCCCAGCCGCCAAGCGGCATCGAGATGATCAGGCTGGCGACATAGACGGTGATCAGCAGGCCGAGCTGGCTGGGCGGACGGCCGAGGCTTTCGCTGATGCCCGGCAGCGCGGTCACCACGACATTCTGGTCGAGGCTGGTCATGAACACGCCGCAGGCGACCGTCAGCGGCAGCAGGAGCAAGGCTCTGGCCGGCACATCGGCGCGATCCGTGGCGCCGGCGGATAGTTCTGCGGTCATGGAGATGTTCGAACCAAACGAATGTGCCGACTCTTGAAGAAGGGATTTCATATCCCTGGGCCGGTTGGGCGGCCGCGTTTTCGCACCATGGGCGCCTGCGGCCTGATTCTCTAGCGGCAGAAACGGCTGGCGTTGATGCCAGAAGCAGGAGCGATGCGACCGTTCGGCGCCGCCTATTGCACCTCGTAGCCGACTTCCTCGCTGGCGTGGCAGAGCGCCTTCCAGAACGAGCGTGCAAACGAGCGGAAGACATAGATGTCGAACTGGTCGGCGCCGGTGCGCTGGATCTGGGCGAAGACGTCGTGATGAGCGGTCGAGCGGCCGGCGCCATTGGGAAAGGCCGGCAGCGAAAAGTCGATGGCGAAGAATTTCGCCAGCACCCATTCGGCCTTCGGCCCGGCAATGCGGATGGCGGTGCGGCCGTGCGAGAGATCGGTCACCGTGCCGATGGCCGAGGTCACCACCTTGGCAAAGGCAGCGGCCAGCCCTTCGGCCTCGTCGGCAACGGTGAACTTCCCCGGCGCGAAGCCGAACACTGACTTGACCCCGTCGCTCACTCCGCCGCCGGCGCCATCGGGAAGCGCCAGCCCGGTGACGGTGCGGATGGCTGCGATCAGCCTCTTCTCCTCGCCCGGCCAGGCGGCGAGTTGCACGATCGAGCCCGGCCTCGTCTCGGTCAGGATGATCTCGACGCCATGCTCGAAATTGCCGTGCGAGCCGACGTGAAATTCCGGCTCAAGCGGGGATTGGTGCTCAACCATGCATGCGGCTCCCGTCCGGATCGAAGAAGTGGTTGGAGACGATCTCGACCGGTCCGAACCGGTTGCGCAAGGGATCGGAGACGTGGGCGCGCGTGCCGTGCCGTGCCTTGCCGCCCTCGATCAGCGCCAGCGCGATATGTCTGCCGAGCGCCGGCGAATAGCAGCAGGCGGTGATATGGCCGATGGAGTCGTGCGGATTGGCTTCGTCAACCTCCTCGACGATGTGGGCGCCACCGTTGAGCGGCCGGTTATCGAGGGCGATCAGGCCGACCAGTTCGAGGCGGTCCGATGCGATCAAGCCTTCGCGGTCCATCATCGCCGAGCCGATGAACGGCTTCTTCTTCGACAGCATCCAGTCGAGATGCAGGTCGCGCGCCGTGGTGCGGCCGTCGATCTCGGCGCCGGTGACATGGCCCTTTTCGATGCGCATGGTGCCCAATGCCTCAAGACCGTAGGTGACCAGCCCGAACGGCTTGCCGGCTTCGACAAGCGCTTCCCAGACATAGGTGCCATGGCCGGCGCCGGAATAGACCTCGAAGGCCATTTCACCGGAGAAGGACAGCCGGCAGATCATCACCGGCACGCCTGATATTTCGCCGCGCACGATGCCCATGAAGGGCAAGGTGGCGTTGTCGACCGACGTGCCGGTGACACAGGCGGCGAGGATCTGCCTGGCCTTCGGGCCGCCGATCGCGGCACCTGCCCATTCGTCTGTCACCGAGGTGACGTGGACTTTCAGCTCCGGCCAGATCACGTCGAGGAAATATTCCAGATGCTGCATCACCTTGCCGGCGTTGGCCGTGGTGGTGGTCATCAGAAAATCCTGCTCGCCGAGCCGCCAGGTGGTGCCATCGTCGAAGGCGAGGCCGTCCTCGCGCAGCATCAGCCCGTAGCGGGCCTTGCCGACGGCCAGCGTCGAAAACATGTTGGTGTAGACGCGGTCGAGGAATGCGGCGGCATCAGGGCCTTGCACCGCGATCTTACCCAGTGTCGAGACATCGACGATGCCGGCGCTTTCGCGCGTCGCCTTGGCTTCGCGCACATAGGCCTGCTCGACCGTTTCGCCTGAAAGCCCATAGATCATCGGCCGGTACCAGAGGCCGGCGGAATACATCGTCGCGCCATTGGCCAGATGCCAGTCATGCATCGGCGTCAATCGTTCTGGCTTCAGGTCGCCAAAACGCTCGGCAGCCAGCGAGCCGATCGACACCGGAGCAAAGGGCGGCCGGAAGCGTGTCGTGCCGACCTCGGGGATCGGCTTGCCCAGCGCCTCGGCCATGATGGCAAGGCCAGGCACGTTGGAGCTCTTGCCCTGGTCGGTCGCCATGCCGAGCGTGGTGTAGCGCTTGAGATGCTCGACCGAGACAAAGCCTTCCCGGTGAGCCAGCCGCACATCCTCGGCCGTGACGTCGTGCTGGAAATCGACAAAGCTCTTGCCCTTGGCCCTGATCTCGAACACCGGGGCGGGGTCGGGATCGCCAGGCACTGCTTCGACGGTCGGCAGCATGGACGGTGTGCTCTGCCCGCCTGCGGCGGCGAGGCCGGCGGCGCGGCCTTCGGCGATGGCTTCGGCCGTCGAGAAGCTTCCGGTGAAGGCGCCTGCGCCGATCCAGCTCTGTGTCGGCTTTGGCGGCAGGAAAGCTTGCCGCGCGGCGTTCCATTCCGCTTTGGCGCCAGCCTGGCTGGCCAGATGGATGGTCGGCGACCAGCCGCCGGACATCAGCAGGCAATCGGCATGGATACTGCGTGCATCACCGATGAGTGCCCCATTGGCCAGGTCGAAGCGCTGCAGCTTGAGGCCGGACAGCGCCTTGCCGCCTTCGGTGGCGACGACGGCATGGCCGGCAAAGATCTCTGCCTCGGCTTCCGCGGCCAGCTTGCGCATCTCCGGCGAAAGTTCCGGCCTGACATCGGCGATGGCGACGACCGCGGCACCGGCCTTCTTCAAGGCGACAGCCGCCCTATAGGCGCTGTCATTGTTGGTGAACAACGCGATCCGCTCGCCCGGCAGCACGCCGAATTCGTTGGCATAGCGCTCGGCGGCATGCGCCAGCATCACGCCTGGCCGGTCATTGCCGGGGAAGATGAGCGGCCGCTCGAACGCACCAGTGGCCAGGACCACGGATTTGGCGCGGATCGCCCAATAGCGATGGCGCGGCTCGCCCTTGCCGGGGTGCTCCTTATGGTCGCTGACCCGTTCGAGCGCGGCAAGCGTGTTGTTGTCGTAGTAACCCCACACCGTGGTGCGCGGCAGAAGCCGGACATTGTCGCGACCTGCGAGCTGGGCGACGGTGCGCCGCGCCCAATCGGCGGCAGGCGCGCCATCGATCGTTTCCTCGGACCAGTTGGCCGAACCGCCGAAATGCGGCTCGAGATCGGCCAGCATGACGCGCGCACCCTGATCGGCGGCGGCCTTGGTGGCCATCAGGCCGGCAGGGCCGGAGCCGACGACCAGCACGTCGCAAAAGGCGTTCATGCGTTCGTAGCGGGCCGGGTCTTTCGCCGATCCGGCACTGCCGAGACCGGCTGCGCGGCGGATGAAGTGTTCGCAGAACATCCAGAAACGCGTGCCCTTGAGCGGGCCGAACACCGGTCCCATGAAGGTCTTGTAGTAGAACCCGGCCGACAGGATCTTGCCGCCGAGCTGGTTGACGGCGTTGATGTCCCAGGCAAGCGAGGGAAAGCGGTTCTGGCTGATGGCAACCAGCCCGTCATGGATCTCGACCATGGTCGCTGGAATGTTGGGCTCGCGAACCTCGCCCTTCAGCACCGTCACCAGCGCGTTGGGTTCCTCGACGCCTGCGGTGAGCAGGCCGCGTGGGCGATGGTATTTGAACGAACGCCCGTACAACGTGACGCCCTTGGCCAGCAGGGCTGACGCCAGCGTGTCGCCGGCATGGCCAGTGTAGGCCGTGCCATCGAAGGTGAAGCGGATGGTTTTCAGCCGGTCGATGCGGCCGCCGGTGTCGGCACGGCGCGGGCTCATGCCTTGTCCTCCGCCTTACGGCGCGCGGCCGGCCCATGATCGCCCCGCGCAAAGGCAACGCTGGAAATCTCATGCGTCAGCGTGTTGCGCACGACCTTGAGATGCGCGCGGCAGCCGCCGGAATGTTGCCAGATCTCATTGTGATCGCCGGCCGGATTCAGCCGGTCATAGACATAGGCGTTCCACGCCTCGAAATTCTGCGAGGCGGGGTCGGGACGCTCACGATTGCCGTCACCCTGATAGGTGAACTCGATGACGTCGCGCGGGCCGCAATAGGGGCAAGTGATCAACATTGGACTCTACCTATTGCCTAATGCAGCCGCGGGTTTGCACCCTGGCCCTTGTCGTCGATCAGCAGCCCGCGGTGGAAGCGGTCGAGCGTGAAGGGCGCGTTGAGGTCGTGCGGCTGGTCCTTGGCGATGGTCCAGGCGAAGCACCAGCCGGAAGCCGGCGTCGCCTTGAAGCCGCCATAGCACCAGCCGCAGTTGAGATACATGCCGGGCAGGGGGCCGGCGGTGATGATCGGCGAGCCGTCCATCGACATATCGCAAACACCGCCCCAGGAGCGCAGCATGCGCACGCGCGCGAGTCCCGGAAACAACGCCAGCATTTCACTCATCACCTCGTCGACGACAGGCAGATTGCCGCGCTGGGCGTAGCTGTTGTAGCCGTCGATGTCGCCGCCATAGATGAGGCCGCCCTTGTCCGACTGCGACATGTAGAAATGGCCCATGCCGAAGGTGACGACCGTGTCGATGAAGGGTTTCAGCGATTCCGTGACGAAGGCCTGCAGCACATGGCTCTCGATCGGCATCGTCTCGATGCCGGCCATCTGCATGACGCGTCCTGTGCTGCCGGCGACCGCCACGGCCACCTTCCTAGCGCGGATGTCGCCGCGCGAAGTGGTGACGCCTGATATGCGGTCGCCGTCGCGCAGGAAACCGGTGACCTCGCAATTTTCGATGATGTCGACGCCGCGCCTGTCGGCGCCGCGCGCATAGCCCCAGGCCACCGCATCGTGGCGGGCGGTGCCGGCGCGGCGTTGCATCAGGCCGCCGACCACCGGGAAACGCGCGTTGTCGGAGATATCGAGCGCCGGAATCAGGCGTTTGATCTCAGTCTTCGTCATCAGTTCGGCATCGACGCCGAGATGGCGCATGGCGTTGCCGCGCCTTGCATAGTCGTCGAATTGGGCCGGCGTGTGCGCCAGGTTCAGGCAGCCGCGCTGCGAGAACATGACATTGTAGTTGAGCTCGTGCGACAGGTTCTCCCACAGCTTCATCGAGTGTTCGTAGAAGCGGGTGTTGGCAGGCAGCAGATAATTCGAGCGCACGGCCGTGGTGTTGCGGCCGACATTGCCGGAACCGAGCCAGCCCTTTTCCACAACGGCGACATTGGTGATGCCGTGTTCCTTGGCAAGATAATAGGCGGTCGCCAGCCCATGACCGCCGCCACCGATGATGATGACGTCATAGGACGCCTTCGGGTCAGGCTTGCGCCATGCCGGCTTCCAATCCTTGTTTCCCTTGAGCGCGTTCGCGAGCAGCGAAAAGGCCGAGTACTCTGCCATTGATGTCATCCGGTTCGGGCGATGCGGCAGACTATAGAGCAGGCCGCATCCGCAAAGCCAATATTGCGCCATCGCCTTTCGACTGGCCGACGCCCGGGATGGGATCACTCGGCGTGAGTGATCGGTTGGGGCCAATGATCGGATGGGCTCGCGATACGACGGCTTGCCCCATGATAGGGCCGTCTTTATCAAGGACAGGCTTTCAAATTGCCTTTGCCGCCGATGAGTCGCCAACAAATCATGCTTTTCCGATTGCTTCGTCTCATCCTGGTACTCACGCTGGTCGTTTCGGCGCCGCTTTCGTTTAAGGCGATGGCGCAAGCGCTCGGCCAGGGCTCGGCCGGTTTGGTCACCGATCAGCAAAAGGTCATCCAGGATCTAACGGCCAAGACGGACGATCTCGAGAAGAAGATACAGCAGGACGGTGAGGACGATGCCTCACTCGTGGAGATCCGTCTGCAGCTGGAGGACCTGTCGCGGGCGGCACTCACCAGTGCGCTGGTATTCCGCTCGCGGCTCACCGAGATCAACAATCGCATCGAGGTGCTGGGTCCTCCACCGGCGGCGGGCCAGCCGCAGGAGCCCGACATCGTGACGGGCGAGCGTCAGGCGCTTGCATCGGAAAAGGCCGAGATCAACGCGGTCGTTGCCAGCGCACAGAACCTGTCGATCCGCATCAGCGGGCTGATCGACAAGATCGGCAATATGCGCAGCGAGCTGTTCCGCAATCTTTTGACCAAGCGCTACGTGCTGTCGGATGCGCTGAGCCCGCAGGTGTTTTCCGACGCCCGCGACGAGTTCGGCAATCTCTACAAGGCGGTGTCGTCCTGGTTGAGCTTTGCCTTCAAGTTCAAGTTCCAGGCGATCCTGGCGGCAACCTTCGTGGCGCTCGGGCTGGCGCTGGTGCTGCTGGTTGGCGGCAGGCGCCTGTTCGGGCGGGTGTTCGAAGCCGACCCCACCAATGAGGACCCATCCTATCTCAGCCGCCTTTCGGTGGCCTTCTGGTCGACCTTGCTGCCGACGCTGGCGGTTGCCGCCTTTCTTGGATCGACGATTTTCTTTTTCAATTATTACAATGTGTTGCGCGGCGACATTGGGCTCTTCCTCAACGCGCTGGCGACCGTCATCGGCGTGGTGTTCTGCGTCAACCGGCTGACCAATGCGGCGCTGGAACCGCGGCTGCCGAACTGGCGCCTGATCCCGGTCGAAACCGGGCCGGCGCGCTGGCTGGTGCGCCTGGCCACCGCCATGGCCGTGGTCATCAGCGTCAACACCTTCCTGTCGGTGATCAACGACAAGATGGGTTCGCCGCTGTCGCTGACCATCGCCCGCAGTTTTGTCGCCACCATCATCGTCGGCATCATCCTGATCCTGATGGCGATGCTGAGGCCGTTCAAGGCGCGCGACGGAAGCTGGCGGCCCTGGCCGGCATGGCTGCGCTACCTGTCGCTGGGCCTTGGCCTATTCACCATCATAGCCGCCTTGCTCGGCTATATCGGCCTTGCGCTGTTCGTTTCGCTGCAGGTCGTCGTCACCGGCACAGCCTTGATCACCGCCTATATCGGCTTCCTGTCGGCGCAGGCGATCGGCGAGGAGGGTGCTTTCGCCAACACCTCCGTCGGGCGCTGGCTGTCGGCCAATTCCAGCTACGAGGATACGGCCCTCGACCAGCTCGGCCTTGTCGTCAGCGTTGCCATCAATGTGATGATCGTGCTGGTGTTCCTGCCGCTGATCCTGCTGATGTGGGGTTTCCAGCCCGGCGATATCCAGGCTTGGGCCTACAAGCTCGCAACCGGGATCAACATCGGCTCGGTGACGATCTCGGTCACCGGCATCCTCTCCGGCATCGTCGTCTTCGTCATAGGCTATTTCCTGACGCGGTGGTTCCAGGGCTGGCTCGACGGCTCGGTCATGGCGCGTGGCAAGGTCGATACCGGCGTGCGCAACTCGATCAGGCTGGCGGTCGGCTATGCCGGCGTCGCGCTGGCGGCACTGGTCGGCATCTCGGCGGCGGGCATCGACCTGTCCAGCCTGGCACTGGTCGCCGGCGCTCTTTCCCTCGGTATCGGCTTTGGCCTGCAGAACGTGGTGTCCAATTTCGTTTCCGGCCTGATCCTTCTGGCCGAGCGGCCGTTCAAGGTGGGCGACTGGATCGTTGCCGGCGACGTCAGCGGTACGGTCAAGAAGATCAGCGTGCGCGCCACCGAGATCGAAACCTTCCAGCGGCAATCGGTGATCCTGCCCAATTCGAACCTGATCAACAACGCCGTCGGCAACTGGACGCACCGCAACAAGCTCGGCCGCGTCGACATCAAGGTCGGCGTCGCCTATGGCAGCGACGTCAAGCAGGTTCATGCCGTCCTGCTGGAGATCGCCCGCAGCCACCCGATGGTGCTGAAGAACCCCGAACCCTTCGTGCTGTTTTCCAATTTCGGCCCTGCCGCCCTGGAATTCGAAATCCGCGTGTTCCTGGCCGACGTGATGAACGGCAACATCGCGCAGAACGACATCCGTTTTGCCGTCCTCGAAAAATTCAGCAGCGAACACATCGAGATCCCCTCGACGCCGCGCGCCGTGGTCGAGGCCCACAAGCCCAAGGCCTGGCCGACGGACGACGACAAGATCGAGGCCGACTTCGCCGAACAGGAGCAGATAAGGGCCGAAGCCGAGGCGGAGAAGAAGCGACTGGTCAAGTCTCGCAAAACCAAGAAGCCGGACCCGGACTAGGCTCGGACTCCGTCGACCTCAATCCTGCCCGGAATCGATTGCGGCATGAATGGGGCATTCAGTTGCGGTTCAGCTTCCATCTCATATAAGCTCCATGCAAAGGCGAAAATGCCTTGCCAAATGCAACAGAGGCGGTGGGAACACCGATATTGCACCATGTGGAAGTCTCTCGTCGCTGCAGTCGCCCTGGTCGCCGCCATCGGCTCGGTCCATGCCGCGAGCGCGGTCAACAAGGACGCCGAGACCCGCACGCTGGTCGTAACGGAGGGCGGCAGCAAGACCGACCTTGCGCTGGCCGGTGGCGAAACGGTTGAGTTCTGCCCGAACGGCTGCTTCGTCACCTTGCCCAATGGCGATCTCGAAGCCCTGACCGGTTCGGAAACTGTCGAGATCTCGGGCGGTGTCGCCCGCATCAAGTAATCTTGGCGTCACGATTGTAGAGGCCGGGCATTTGCCCGGCCTTTTATCGTTTCCGGTAGCGGTTGTTTAACAATGACACCGGAAATACCGCCATGGCAGCCGTCTGCAACCGTGCGTTTTAACGTTCGCTACGCCATCGCCCGCTATACCAGCCTCAAGACGCCGAAAAGCGGCGCGCAACTCTACGCGGGCAGGGCAGGACGGACATGGATGCGCGATCGGACAGGAACGCAATACCGCTTGCGGTCGATCTCGACGGCACGCTGATCGCAACCGACCTGTTGTGGGAAGGGCTGTTCATCCTTCTCAAGAAGAACCCGCTCTATATCTTCCTCGTACCGTTCTGGATCGCCGGCGGGCCGGCGCGGCTGAAGCAGGCGATCGCGCAGCGCATCGACATCGATCCGGCATCGCTGCCCTATCGCGAGGTGCTGCTTTGCCGCCTCCGGACCGAGCACGCCGAGGGCCGCAAGATCGTGCTGGCGACCGGTACGCCGCGCAAGTTCGCCGACGCCATCGCGGCCCATCTCGGCATTTTCGACCAGGTGCTGGCCACCGATGGTCTCGCCAATCTCACCTCGGGCAGGAAGCGCGCCTCGCTGATCGCAGCCTATGGCGATGGCGGTTTCGACTACGCCGGCAACAGCCGCCATGACCTCCAGGTCTTCGATGCCGCACGCAACGCGATCGTCGTCGCGCCCGACCGCCATGCCGCGCGCTGGCAGGCGGCACATGGCGCCGAGACGGTGCCGGCGCCGAAGCCGTCTTTGCGGACCATCGTCAAGATGCTGCGCGTGCATCAGTGGCTGAAGAATTCGCTGATCGCAGTGCCGATGGTGCTCTCGCATGAATATTTCAACACCGACATGATCTGGGAATGCCTGCTGGCATTCGTCTCGTTCAGCGCGGTGGCATCGGCCATCTACATCCTCAATGATTTCTTCGACCTCGCGCTCGACCGCAAACACCTCACCAAGCGCAACAGGCCGTTCGCCAGCGGCGCCCTGTCGATCCCGTTCGGACTTGGCGCGATCGCGGTGCTTCTGGCGATCGGCATCGGCACCGGGCTGTTCCTGTCGCCCGAATTCATGGCTGTGCTCGGCGGCTACATGGTCGTCACCACTGCCTATTCGCTGTCGTTCAAGCGCATGCTGCTGGTCGATGTGCTGACGCTCGCCGGCCTCTACACGATCCGCGTCCTGGCCGGCGCGGCGGCGACCGGCGTCGACGTCTCGTTTTGGCTGCTGGCCTTCTCCATCTTCTTCTTCCTGTCGCTGGCGCTGGTGAAGCGCTTCGTCGAACTGCGCACCACCGCCATTCCCCCCGGCGAGCGCATTGCCGGTCGCGGCTATCGCACCGAAGACCAGGAGATCGTCGCCCAGGCCGGCATGGCCTCGGCCTTCTCCTCGGCGCTGGTGCTGGCGCTCTACATGGACAGTGTCGCGGTGCGGGAACTCTATCCGCATCCATGGCTGATCTGGCCGCTGGCGCCGATCGTGCTTTATCTTACCATGCGCGTCTGGATCCTGGCGCGCCGCAACGAGATGCATGACGATCCGGTCGTCTTCATCATCCGCGACTGGCGCAGCCAGATCGTGGTGCTGATCGGTGCGGTGATGCTGGTCATCGGGGGCTGGTAGGCATGGCCGCCGGACGTTTCCCAAGCTTTGGCCTTGCCACGCCGCCGGCGCCGCGCGCCATCGGTGCCGACGAGGCGATCGCGCTGCTGAAGGGCGGTCAGGCCAGGCCGGCGTCGCTGCTTGCCTATGGCAATGGCCGCTCCTACGGCGATTCCTGCCAGAACGGGGCCGGAGCGGTCGTCGATATGCGATCGCTGAACCGGATCCACGCCTTCAACGCCGAAACCGGTGTTCTCAAGGCGGATGCCGGCGTGCTGTTGTCCGACATCATCGCCCACGCTGCCCCCTACGGCTTCTTCCCCGCCGTTGTGCCAGGCACGCAATTCGTCACGCTCGGCGGGGCCATCGCCAATGACGTGCATGGCAAGAACCATCACCGGCGCGGCACCTTCGGCTGCCATGTCGAGAGCTTCACGCTGCTCAGGTCCGATGGAAAGACCCATCGCTGCTCGGCGACAGACAATGCGCGGCTGTTTGCGGCGACGATCGGCGGCATGGGGCTGACCGGCCTCATTCTGTCGGCCTCGATCCGGCTGATGCGGGTGCATTCCCTCGACATCGTCGAAAGGGCGACGCCGTTTCGTGACCTCTGCGAATTCTTCGACCTGGCCGCGGCGGCCGATCAGGCCAACGAATATGCGGTCGCCTGGATCGACCAGCTTGCCGGCGGTCGCAACAGCGGTCGCGGCCTGCTGCTCACTGGCAATCACGCCGAGCACGGCTCGCATGCCGCTTCGCGCGCCGGCGGCAATTTCTCGGTGCCGGTCCAGCCGCCGTTCAACGTGCTCAACCGGCCGTTCCTGACCGCCTTCAACGCTGCCTACAGGTGGAGGAAGAGCCGGGCAACGGTGCCGCGCCAGGCCGGCTACCAGGGCTTCTTCTTCCCGCTCGACGGCGTGCGCGATTGGAACCGGCTTTATGGGCCGAAAGGGCTGTTCCAGCACCAGAGCGTGGTGCCGGAACAGACGGCGCGCGAGGCCGTGCCGGCATTGCTGGCGGCTGCAAGGCAAGCCGGGCAGGGCTCGTTCCTCACGGTGCTGAAACGCTTCGGCTCCATCCGCTCGCCGGCGCTGCTGTCGTTTCCGCGTCCCGGCTACACGCTAACACTGGATTTCCCCAACAGGGGCGCCGCGACGCTGACACTGCTGCGGGAGCTCGACCGCATCACGGTCGAGGCCGGCGGCGCGGTCAATCCGTACAAGGACGCCCGCATGGGGGCCGAAATCTTCGCTTCGTCCTTTCCCGAATGGCAGCGGCTGGAAGCGCTCCGCGACCACGCCTTCATGTCCGACTTCTGGGCGCGCACAGCGAAGAAATTGGATGTGCGGCGAGGCTCGGTCGAGGCAGCAGAATAGATAAAATCCGAATAATTATTGGTTAACAGATGGTTAATAGCGCGATTCACTCAAAACAATGTTGGGACTTCACCAAATGTTTGCGGGTTTGTAGTAGGAAGCGTGAAGGGGTGGCTTGGAACTCATGAAATACATCGTCTTCATTCTCTTTACAGTCATGACCAATGCCGCGGCGCAGCTGATGCTGAAGCAAGGCATGATGTCGCTCGGACCGATCTCGTTCGAGGGCGTCAATCCGCTCGTCAAGCTGCTGCAGATCGTCTTCAGCCCCTGGGTGTTCCTTGGCCTGTGTACCTTCGTCATCTCGATGGCCTCGCACCTCTATGTGCTGTCCAAGGTCGAGCTCTCCTTCGCTTATCCGTTCCTCAGCCTCGCCTATGTTGCCGTCGCCATCTTCGCTTATTTCGTCTTCCGCGAGGACCTCAATGGCTGGCGGGTCGCCGGCATCGCCTTCATCTGCGTCGGCACGGTGCTGATCGCGCAAAGTGGACGAGGGCATGAGGACCAGGCCGCTTCCATCACGCCCGACAAGATCCAAGCAAACGAGATCGTTCGATGAGACATATGATTTTCGGCGGTGACGGTTTCGTCGGCCGCCATCTTGCCCCGAAGCTTGTGGCCGATGGTGAAGAGGTTGTCGTCGCCGACATCGTCAAGAGCGACCTGCCGCATTACCGCAGCGTCCGCTTTATCCAATGCGACGTCACCGATCCGGCCTCGGTCGCCGCGATTGGGCTGAAGGCCGACGACATGGTCTACAATTTGTCGGCCAAGATGCTGTCGCCGATCCAGGTGCGCGCCAAGCGGCATGACTTCTTCTTCCCTGTAAATTTCCATGGCACCGAGCACATCATGCAGGCCATGGACGGAGCCGGTGCGTCAAAACTCGTCCACTACACCACCGACATGATCTACGGCCACACGGTCACGCAGCCTATGACCGAGGAGCACCCGGTGGCGCCGCTGGGCGAATATGGCTGGTCGAAGCAGAAGACCGAGGAGCTGGCGGCCGAGTGGCGCAAGCGCGGCATGTCGATCTCGCTGTTTCGCCCGCGCCTGATCATCGGTCCCGGCCGGCTCGGCATTCTCGAAAAACTGTTCAAGCTGATCGACTGGAATTTTCCGGTGCCGATGATCGGTTCGGGCAGGAACCCTTATCAGTTCATCTCGGTGTTCGACTGCGCCGAAGCCGCCCGCGCGGCCTGGAAGGCCGGCGTGCCAAACGAGGCCTATAATCTGGGTTCACTCAATCCACCGCCGGTCAAGAAGCTGCTCGGCGATCTGATCAGGCATGCCGGCTCGAAATCGATCCTGATCCCGACACCGGGTTGGGCGGTCAAGCGCACGCTGGACCTGCTCGACCTGATGAACATGCCGATCATGGACCCGGAACAGTATCTGATCGCCGACGAGGAATGCGTGCTCGACGTGTCCAAGGCCGGGCGTCAGCTCGGCTGGGCGCCGCAATATCGCGACGAGGACATGCTGATCGCCGCCTATAGCGAGTACCGCGCCAAGAAAGCCGGGCACGCGGTCGCCACCACACATGTGCCCGCCGAATAGCGGCTCGCAAAACAGCTTTCGTTGCGCACGATTGCGGTCGTGCGTGCAGACAGGAGATTGAAATGACCGTCATGGCCAAGCCCGAACAGACGAATGCGCGCACCATGGTCAGTGCGCCGGCGCTGTCGCCCGCCACCATCGCCAAGCCCAACCTGATCAGCGTCGAGCAGGCCAAGGCGATGGACGTCGCGGCAATGACCGACCTGTTCAAGGCGCATCTCAACCCCGGCCAGCTGCATTTCATGAAGCTGCTCGGCCTCCACAAGATCAAGATCGAGCGCGCCGAAGGCATGTTCTACATCGACCAGAACGGCCGCAAGATCCTCGACTTCTTCGGCGGCTTCGGTTCGCTGGCCTTTGGCCACAACCATCCGCGCATCCTGGAAGCACGCAAGAAATTCCAGGAGGAGAAGCGCCAGGAAATCGCTATCGCCTTCATGTCGCAATATGCGGCGGCACTTGCGCACAACATCGCCAAATGCTCGCCCGGCGATCTCGACATGGTGTTTCTGGGTTCGTCCGGCTCGGAAGCGATGGAAGCGGCGGTTAAGCTCGCCGAGCGCGCCGCCGGTCCGAAGCGGCCGAAGGTCGTCTATGCCGAGAATTCCTTCCATGGCAAGACCAAGGGCGTGCTCGGCATCACCGACGGCCAGCTCTACCGCGCCGACTTCAAGGTGGCCGAAAACACGGTCCGCATCCCGTTTGCCGACATCGAGGCGGTCGAGCGCCTGTTCCGTTCCGACCCGGAGGTCGGCGTCATCGTGCTGGAAACCATCCAGGGCGGCGGCGGCATCATCCAGGCGCCTGCCGAATATTGGCAGAAGCTGCGCGCGTTGTGCGACCAGTATGGCGTGCTGTGGGTCGCCGACGAAGTGCAGTGCGGCTACGGCCGTTCGGGCCGCTTCTACGCCTTCGAACATTACGGCGTCGTTCCCGATGTGACGGCGCTGGCCAAGTCGCTCGGCGCCGGCAAGGCGGCGGTCGGCGCGATGATTGCGCGGCGCGAGGTCTACATGAAGGCCTATGGCACGCCGAAAACGGCGATGATCCATGCCATGGCGACCTTCGGCGGAATGGGCGAGGCCTGCGTCACCTCGATCGAAGGGCTCAACGTGCTCTACGACGAGGGCCTGATCGACAATGCCGCCGTCACCGGCGACTATTTGCTGCAGCGCCTGCAGGCGCTCAGGGAAAAGTACCCCAAGATCATCAAGGATGTGCGCGGCAAGGGGTTTATGGTCGGCCTGGAGTTCCACGACTTCTCGCAGACCTTGCCGATGGTGCTGCGGCCGATCGTCAGCGTGCTCGACGACAAGCTGAAGGGCTCGCTGTCGGGCTTCGTCGGCGCGCTGCTGCTGCGCGACTACGACGTGCTGGTCGCCTTCACCGAGTACAACCGAAACGTCATCCGGCTGGAGCCGCCGTTGATCTGCCAGCGCGAGCATGTCGACCGCTTCGTCGATGCCTTCGACAGCCTGCTGTCGCGCGGCATCGTGTCGATCGTGAAGGATTTCGTCAAAAGCCAGGTTCGTTAAGCGAGTTCGCTGGGTACAACGATGCTGACCAAGTCGCCCGCTCCACAAAACCCACTCGACCGGCTCACCGGAGCCGGCCTGGCGTGGGGCGAGGGGACTTATGCGCGGCTGGCGGCACCGATCGGCGCTGCGGCCTTCGCGCTCTACATCCTTTTTACAGCGTTCACGGCATGGGTGATGCCCGACGCCAACTGGGACATGCTGCCCTATCTCGCTATATCAGAGGAAGGCACCTATCCCGATGCACAGGCGCTGCATGACTATGCCTACAACACTGTCAAATCGGGCGTGTCCGCAGGCGACTACAAGGCGCTGACCGACGATGGTGGCGGCTTCCGCAGCCACATGGCGGAGAATGCCGCCGATTTCCATTCGCTGCTCGGCATGTACCGGATCAAGTTCCTCTACGCCGAGGTCCTGTCGACGATGAGCGCGGTGATGTCGCCGGTCGAGGCGATGCGCCTGGTCTCAGTGGTCTCGGTTCTGCTGTTCGGCGCGATCGCCCTGATGTGGCTGCGCTCCGAGGGGGCACTGGCCTTGGCGCCTGTGGTCGGCGCGGTGCTGATCATGGCCGATTTCGGCGATGCGGCGCGCGCTTCGACGCCGGATCTGCTCACGTCAGCGCTGCTGCTCGGCGGGCTCTATGCCTATGTCCGCGGGCGCGAGATGGCGACCGCGATCCTGCTCTTCCTCGCCTTCATGGTGCGGCCGGACAACATTGTTTTCCTTGCTGTTTTTGCCGTGCTGCTGGTCGCCTTTCGGCAGAAATCGTGGGGCGCGCTGGCCGGCTTTGCCGCTTCCCTCGTTGCCTATTTTGCCATCTCGCACTGGGCGCATCATCCCGGCTGGTGGCCGCATCTGTGGTTCTCCAGCATAGAGCAGCATTACAATATGGACGGGTTCGAGCCGCCATTCTCCATCGTTGCCTATCTCAGGGCATTTGCCACCTCGCTGCTGCGTGCCGTCAGCCTGAACAGCTGGGTCGGGGTGTCGGTGCTGGCACTGGCCGGCTGGCTTGCCGCCGCCCGCGCCGGCTTCCGCCTCGACCGCCGCGCCGGCATCCTGTTTGCGGCACTGGTGCTCGGCGCGCTGGCGAAGTTCACCGTCTTCCCGATCCACGACACGCGCATCTATTTCCCGCATCTGATCCCGCCATTCCTGCTGCTGGCGACGCCGCTCATGGCGTTGTGGGCGGCCGCGGCTCGCGGTCAGAATCGCGCTGCCATGCAAATCATTCCTGGAGACAAGTCATGAGTTCGCTATCCAGCCTGGCGCGCGTTGCCCTGTCGCTCGGTCTTCCCAGTGGCGTTCTCGACCGCGGACCATCGCTGCGCGGCACGAAGTTCCTGGCCAAGGCGGCGCTGAAGGCGCGGTTCGGTGGGGCAGGGCGGCCGTTCCAGATGGTCAATGTCGGCGCCTGCGACGGCGCGCTGTTCGACGATGTGACGCCGTGGCTGCACCGCATAGCTGGCGCACGCGCGATGCTGGTCGAGCCGATCCCGTACAATCAGAAACGGCTGCGCGCCAATTATCCCGACACCGGCCGGTTCATCATCGAGCCGGTGGCGGTGACAAAGGCCAAGGGGACGATCACCGTCCACACCTTCGATGCCGCCGCGCTCGAGTCCGGCACGCTGCCCATCGAATTCATCGGCTGTTCGTCGGTCACCGACACCAATCTGATGTCGGGCAAGAATGCCTGGGGCGAGGCCGACGCCAACTTCAACAAGTTCGCCCCGCACCTCAGGGACATCGAGGTGCCATCCGAGACCTTGCAGACGCTGCTCGACCGCAACGGCATCATCCATATCGATGCCTTCCTCGTCGATTGCGAGGGCGCCGACTGGATCGTCTTCGAACAGCTCGACCTCAAGCGCTACCGCCCCGGCATGATCAAGGTCGAGGTTGGCGCGCTGCCGGCCGCCGAGATCGGCCAGGTCGTGGTCAAGCTGAAGACATCAGGCTATCAGGTCGGCTTCCAGGCCGAAGACATCTGGGCCTTCGCCTGAGTTAGCCCACCGAAAAGCGAACCGCCCCAGGCGCCCGATGTGAAGCATTCTGCCGTCTGGTCGCTCGGCTTTTTGCCAATGTCGCAAACAGGCTTCAATCGCCCTGCCGCTCCGCCCTATAGTCCGCCCGCTTTATCACTTTGGAGTCGCGGGCAATGGCAGAGTTTCCGAAAAAGGCGAGGGTCGTCATCGTCGGCCTGGGCGGTATTGTCGGCGCATCGATCGCCCATCACCTGATCGAACGCGGCTGGGATGACATTGTCGGCATCGACAAATCAGGTATCCCGACCGATATCGGCTCGACGGCGCACGCCTCCGACTTCTGCTACACCACCAGCCACGATTTCCTGTCGTGCTGGACGACGCTCTACTCCATCGATTTCTACGAGAAGATGGGTCATTATGCGCGGATCGGCGGCCTCGAGGTCGCGCGTGTCGGCGACGACAGCCGAATGGAAGAAATCAAGCGCAAGATCGCCTCCGCCAAGGCGTTTGGCACGCGCGCCCGCCTGATCGAGCCGGCCGAGATCAAGGAAAAATTTCCGCTCATCGAAGAAGCGATTGTCCAAGGTGGTCTTTGGGATCCCGATGCCGGTCTGGTCATCCCGCGTTCGCAGACGGTCGCCGGCAAGCTGGTCGACCAGGCGGAAGCGTCGGGCAAGCTCAAATCCTTCGCCAACACATCGGCCCGGTCGCTGGTCGTCAAGGACGGCCGCATATCAGGCGTGGTGACGGACCGCGGCACCATCGAGGCCGACTATGTCGTCGTCTGCGCCGGGATTTGGGGCCGGCTGATAGCGGAAATGGTCGGCGAAGACCTGCCGGTCATGCCGATCGACCATCCGCTGACCTTCTTCGGCCCCTACAACGAGTTCGCCGGCACCGGCAAGGAGATCGGCTGGCCGCTGCTGCGCGACCAGGGCAACTCGGCCTATATGCGCGACACCGGTGATCCCAAGACCGCCGAGGGCGGGCAGATCGAATGGGGTTATTACGAAGAGACCAATCCGCGCCTTTGCCACCCGCGCGACCTGCTGGAGAAGGACCAGGCGCGGCTTTCGCCGTCGCAACGCGATCTCGACATGGAACAGATCCTGGCGCCGCTCGAACGCGCCATGGAACTGACGCCGATCCTCGGCGAACTCGGCTATAATGAGAGCCATTCGTTCAATGGACTTCTCCAGGTAACCGCGGATGGCGGCCCGTCGATGGGCGAAAGCCAGAAGGTGCGGGGTCTGTGGTATGCCGTTGCCATCTGGGTCAAGGATGGTCCCGGCATGGGCAAGCTTATCGCCGACTGGATGACCGACGGCCGCACCGCAATCGATCACCATGCCATCGACTATGCACGGTTCTATCCGCACCAGACCAAGGAGCAGTTCATCTGGGACCGCTGCACCGAGACGGCGATGAAGGTCTACAATCCGGCGGTACATCCGCGCGAGCCGTTCTCCAAAGGCCGCAACATCAGGCGCTCGCCGTTCTGGGAACGCGAGAAGGAACTCGGCGGCTATTTCATGGAACTCGGCGGCTGGGAGCGCGCCCACGGCTATGCCGCCAACGAGCATCTCCTGGAGAAATACGGCAACCGGGTGCCGGTGCGTGAGAACGAATGGGACAACCGCCATTTCTGGCGCGTCTCCAATGCCGAACATCTCGCCATGAGCGAGGATTGCGGCATCGTCAACCTGTCGCATTTCGCCATGTACGACATCGAAGGTCCAGACCATGTCGCGCTGCTGGAATGGTTGTGCGCAGCCAAGATTGGCGGCGACAACAACATCGGCAAGGGCATCTACACCCACTTCCTCGACGAGGAAGGCATGGTGCGGGCCGACTTTACCGTCATTCGCATGGCCGACCGCTGTCGTTTGATCGACGGCGCGGACGCTGGCCCGCGCGACTTCCAGTACATGCGCCGCACGGCACAGGACAAAGGTTTCGACGTCACCATCACCGACGTGACCGAGAAGTTCGTCACCATCGGCATCTGGGGACCGAACGCCCGGGCGACCTTGCAGAAGGTGGTCGAAAACCCGGACGGGCTCTCTGTTGAGAACTTCCCATTCGCGGCGATCAAGCCGGTCCGGATCGGCGGCAAGGACGTCACCGCTTTCCGCATCTCCTATGTCGGCGAGCAGGGCTGGGAACTGCATATGCGCTACGAGGACGGTCTCGCTGTGTGGGACGCGCTGCGCTCGACCGGCGTGATGCCTTTCGGCGTGGAGACCTATGCCAACACGCGCCGCATGGAAAAGAGCCTGCGCCTGCAGAACGCCGACCTTCTGACCGAGTACAATCTGCTCGAAGCGGATCTCGCTCGTCCAAAGGTCAAGGAGAACGATTTCTGCGGCAAGGCGAAGCACGTCGAATACCGCGCCCGCGAGCACCAACCGGCCATGCTGTGCACGCTGGTGATGACCGAGAATGTCGATTCCAAAGGCGTTGCCCGCTATCCCGTCGGCACCATGCCGGTGATGGATCCGAAGACCGGCGAGACGCTGGTCGACGAACTCGGCCGGCGGTCCTTCACCACCTCGATGGCCTATGGCCCGACCATCGGCAAGAATATCGGTCTTGCCTATCTGCCGTGGGCGTACGCCCAGGAAGGCCGCAAGCTCACGATCGAGTATTTCGGTGAGACATATCCGGTCGAAGTGGCGGCTGTCGGCTACAAGCCGCTCTACGATCCGGAGAATTTGAAGCCGCGCAGCTGATTGCTAGCCGGCGCAAAGGGCATGAAGGCAAAAGCCTGGCCATCGGCCGGGCTTTTCTCTTTTTAAGCCGACGGTTTTCGCTTACCTTCGCGGCATGTCTGCTTTTGCCTGCGCAAGACATTTCCTTTCAGGCTGCGCCGCGTTCGCACTGACGCTCTGGTTGACGCCCGCGGCCCAAGCTGACGAGCCCGTCGATGTCGAGCTGGTGCTGGCCGTCGATGTCTCGCTGTCGATGTCTCCGGACGAACTCGAGATCCAGCGTCACGGCTACGCCGCGGCACTGACGCACGACAATGTGCTGCAGGCCATTGCCGATGGCGCTTATGGCAAGATCGCCGTCACCTATGTCGAATGGGCCGGCACCAACTGGCAGCGCGTCATCGTGCCGTGGACGGTGATCGTCAGCCGCACCGACGCCGAGCGGGTGGTTGCGCAACTATCCGCTCAGCCGCCCAACAGCGCGCGGCGCACCTCGATCTCCGGAGCGCTGGAGTTCGGCAACGACCTGTTCGCCGAAAGCGGCTACCAGGGCACGAAGCGGGTCATCGACATTTCGGGCGATGGCCCCAACAATCAAGGCGCGCCGGTCAACCTGACCCGCGACGATCTGATCAAGCAAGGCATCGTCATCAACGGCCTGCCGCTGATGACGCGAGGCGGTTTTTCCGGCGCCTACGACGTCAGCAATCTCGATCGCTACTACAGCGACTGCGTCATCGGCGGACCCGGAGCCTTCATGATTCCGGTCAACGACTGGACGCAGTTTCCCGAAGCCATCCGTCGCAAGCTGGTGCTGGAACTCGCCGGCCCGGCCTCGCCGCAATGGGCGGCAGAAGAAGCCACGCATCCGCCGATGGTATTGGCGCAGGACAAGCCCGCCACCGACTGCCTGGTCGGCGAGAAAATGTGGCGCAACCGCAGCTGGATGTTTGACAGCCGCTAGGCGACCGAAGCATTGGCAAATTGGCCGGACCGCGCTATCCAGTCGGAGGGGCCGCGGCAAAAACCGAGGAAACATCAGATGAAACGTCTAGCCATCCTGACTGCTGTCGCGTCCGTGCTTTTTGCCGACGCCGCCAGCGCCCAATACAATGATGAGCCCGCCTGCATGATGTTCGAGCACGCGAATTTTCGCGGTCGGTCCATCGGTATGGGCCCCGACGATTCCGTGAACTTTCGCGGCGGCCAGTTCTGGAACGACCGTGTGTCGTCGGTGATCGTGCGCCGGGGTTGCACACTCATTGCCTATGAGGACTCCCGGATGGGTGGCCGCTCGATCGAGATCCGGCGCCGGATCCGCGATTTCGGCGGCAGCGACTGGAATGACCGTATATCGTCGGCGGAGTGCACCTGCGACGATTATTGAGGCCATTTTGGATTAGCCACGATGGATTTCTGGCGGTGGTAGCCATTGGCCGACAGCAGAGCCGGGCCTGCCGGTTGCCTCACCAAGCTGTTCATTGACAAGCCGATTGGCGTCTGTGAGACAATTCCCCAGCAAAAACAAAAGGGGAACCGACATGAACAGGATCGCCGTTCTTACCGCAACTCTGACACTTGCCGCCGGCCTGTCCGCACCGGCGATGGCTGCCACCTCGGTCACTATCGGCATCAGCGGCTGGACAGGCTTCGCGCCGCTGACGCTTGCGAAGCAGGCGGGCATCTTCGAGAAACACGGACTCGACGTGACCTTGAAAAAGGTGCCGCAAGCGAGCCGGCCGCTCGCCATCGCCAGCGGCGACCTGCAATGCGCGGCCACCACGGTGGAGACCTGGCTGGTGTGGAACGCCAGCGGCGTCACCACCAAGCAGATCTTCCAGCTCGACAAATCCTACGGCGCCGACGGCATCGTCGCCCGCAACAACATCAAGACCGTCGCCGATCTCAAGGGCAAGAACGTCGCGTCATCGGCGCCGGGCACGTCGCCCTATTTCATGCTCGCCTGGGTGCTGAACAAGAACGGCATGTCGACGAAGGACGTCACCGTCGTCAATCTGGAGCCTGATGCGGCGGCGCAAGCTTTCCTCGCCGGGCAGAACGACGCCGCCGTCACCTACGAGCCGTTCATCTCGGCGGTGCGCGACAAGTCGGACCAGGGCCATATCCTGGCGACGACGCTCGACTACCCGATGGTGCTCGACACGGTGGGCTGCACACCCGAATTCCTGAAAACCAATCCGGATGCCGCCAAGGCGCTGGCCGACAGCTATTTTGATGCACTCGACCTGATCAAGAGCGATCCGCAGAAATCCTACGAGACCATGGGTGCCGACGTGAAACAGTCGGCCAAGGAATTCGAGGATTCGGCGAAATACCTGAAATGGGCCGACCGGGCGGAGAACAAACAGTTCTTCACCAAGGAATTCCAGGACTTTTCCAAGACCGCCGGCGAACTGCTGCTGCAGATGGGACTGATCAAGGAAGCGCCCGACGTCACCACGTTGGCTGACACCAGCGCGGTTTCGAACTGATCGTTCGGCCTTTGACCATCAAGCGGCGGCGCCTGGCGCTGCCGCCTTCTCTTGGACAAAGCGCGATTTGAGCATGGGGACCATTTGAAAATGGCGACGATTTGACGATGCGCCCCTTGCATCCCGTCTCGCCGGGCATCCGAACCGTGCTCGGCATTTCCTTCTTCGTGCTTTTCGTGGCCTTCTGGGCTTGGATCACGCTAGGCGGCCACGTCAACCGCATCTTCCTCGCCGATCCGCTGTCGATGCTGCGGGATGGCTGGCGGCTTTTGGTCGAAGACCGTTTCTGGCTCGACGTTCTGATCACCATCTGGCGCGTCTTCGGCGGCTTCCTGCTTGCCTCGGTCGTCGGGGTGCCGCTTGGCATCGCGATGGGCGCCTGGAAGCCGGTGGAGGCGTTTCTGGAGCCTTTTGTCTCCTTCGCCCGCTACTTGCCTGCGTCGGCATTCATCCCACTGCTCATCTTGTGGGCCGGCATCGGCGAGCTGGAAAAACTGCTGGTCATCTTCGTCGGCTCGGTGTTCCAGATCGTCCTCATCATCGCGGTCAAAGTTGGCGGCACACGACGCGATCTGGTCGAGGCCGCCTACACGCTGGGTTCCACCAACAGCGGCATCGTCAACCGGGTGATCATGCCGGCCAATGCGCCGGAGATCGCCGAGACGCTGCGGCTGGTGCTCGGCTGGGCCTGGACCTATGTCATCGTCGCGGAACTGATCGGCTCGTCATCAGGCATCGGCTACATGATCATCAACAGTCAGTCGCGGCTGGCGACGGGTCAGATCATCTTCGGCATCATCGTCATCGGACTGATCGGGCTGTTGTCCGACTTCGCCTTCAAGGCCTTCAACCGCTGGCTCTTTCCGTGGAGCCTGGCGTGAACAAGCTTCTCATCGAGGGCGTTTCGCGCACCTTTGCCGGCGTGCGCGGCGGTCAGCCGGTCAAGGCGCTGATGCCGATCGACCTGGCGGTCGCCGCCAACGACTTCATCACTATTCTGGGGCCGTCCGGCTGCGGGAAGTCGACACTGCTCAGGATTGTCGCGGGCCTGGAAGCATCGAGCGAGGGCCGTGTGCTGCTCGACGGCAAGGCGGTGACCCGGCCGGGGCCGGATCGCGGCATGGTCTTTCAGTCCTACACGCTGTTTCCCTGGCTGACTGTGGCGCAGAACATCGCTTTCGGCTTGCGCGAACGCGGAATGCCCGAAAAGGAGCGGGACGGGGTCGTCGCTTCCTACGTCAATCTCGTCGGCCTGAAAGGGTTCGAGAACCATTGGCCGAAGCAGCTCTCCGGCGGCATGCAGCAGCGCACGGCGATCGCCCGGGCGCTGGCTAACGATCCGGAGATCCTGTTGCTGGATGAGCCGTTCGGCGCGCTCGACAACCAGACGCGCGGTCTGATGCAGGAACTGCTGCTCGGCATCTGGGAACGGCGCCAAAAGACGGTGCTGTTCGTCACCCATGACATCGAGGAGGCGATCTTCATGGCCTCGCGCGTCATCGTGATGACGGCGCGGCCTGGCCGCATCAAGTCGGATGTCGCCATCGACCTGCCGCATCCGCGCCATTACACGCTGAAGACCAGCCCGGAATTCTCGGCGCTGAAAGCGCGGCTGACCGAGGATATTCGGGTCGAGGCGATGCGCACGGCGCAGGCGTAGTCAGACCGACACAGCCTGATCATCTGGAAAGATACTTGGCTCGCTCAACAGACGCTTGAGGCGAGGAAGATCACGTTTCGGGGCGTCCAGAGCCGCCTTGAACGCTACCCATTTTTCGACATCGAGAGGAAAGATGCGCCGGTCGGCCAGCCTTTCGGGTCGAGTCGTTCTCGTACTCACGTGACACCTCTGCTCAGGCGGCCAGCAGTTGCTTGCGGTCGACGCGCTCCTGCTGCGGCGAGCGGGCGTAGAGTTCGCGGTAGCATTTGGAGAAATGCGAGGCCGAGACGAAGCCGCAGGCGACCGCCACCTCGACCACTGGCATCGAGGACTGGATCAGCAGGTGCCGAGCGCGGTCGAGCCGGATTTCGAGATAATAGCGGGCGGGGGAGCGGCCCATCTCGGTGCGGAACAGCCGCTCGATCTGGCGGCGCGACAGGTCGACATGATCGGCGATCTCGATCAGTGACAGCGGCTCCGACAGATTGCCCTCCATCAGTTCGATGATGGTCAGCACTTTCGAGTTCTGGACGCCGAGGCGGGCGCGCAGCGGCAGGCGCTGGCGGTCGGTGGGGCTGCGCACGCGGTCGGTCAGCACCTGCTCGCAGACGCGGTTGACGAGGTTCTCGTCAAAGTCGTCGCCGATCAGCTTCAGCATCATGTCGAGTGCGGCAGTGCCACCGGCGCAGGTGTAGATGTTCTGGTCGATCTCGAAGAGGTCGGCAAAGACATTGGCCTTCGGGAACGCCTCGGAAAAGCCCGGCAGGTTCTCCCAGTGGATGGCACAGCGCTTGTTGGACAACAGGCCGGCGGCGGCGAGGATATGCGCGCCGGTGCACAGGCCGCCAACGGCGACGCCGCGATTGTATTCCTCGCGCAGCCAGGCGAAGGCGGACTTGTTTTGGTAGCGCTCGACATTGATGCCGCTGCAGACGATAGCCATGTTCGGCCGATCGGGGCCTGCCATCTTCTTGCGTTCATCCTCGAGCGACGTGTTGACCGCGCATTCGACTCCGTTCGAGGCGCGCACCGGCTTGCCGTCGATGCTGGCGAGGCGCCAGCGATAGGCCTCGTAGCCGAGCATGCGATTGGCCGAGCGCAGCGGGTCGAGCGCGGTCGCAAAGGCGATCATGGTGAAATCGGGAATAAGGAAGAATACAAACGACCGCTTGATCGGATGCTTTACGGCGTTCAAGGGAACCTCACACAGCCATGGCGCGAACAGGATGTCGCGAATAGCATAGCGACATCAGGAAAAACCATGTCTGTCAATCGGCTACGCCGCTACGACAAGATTAAATTTGCGACATGGGTCGCAAATGGGCAATCGGCGTGCAGCGGGGCCCGGAAGTGGCACGAACTGTTCAAGGGACAGGCAGCGTACAGCCTGTGCGCAGAACAAAAACGCCGCTCTGGCTGGAGCCAGGCGGCGTTGCAGTTTTAAAGCAGCGGCAGGGATGCGCTGCCTGGAAAATCTTCAGGCGACGAAGCCGAGGCGCGCCGCATTCATGGCGCCAGTCTGGCCGGGCATGGTGTTGGCGAGACGCTGACGCTCGAGAGCGGTGGTCAGGTTCATTTCGCGGCGGGCAAAGAGGCGGGCAAAAAGCTTCATAATCATCTCCATTCGGTTGCTCAGACGGGTCGCCTTCGCTTGATGGAGTGGGGCAGCTCGTTTGCTGGCGCTGATATAGGCTTGTGTAAGCAGAAACTAAATCGCAAAAGCGAACCGCTTGATATGAAATGCGACATCGATTGCGACAGATTTGGGCAAGGTGCTCAAAATTTACGATCATTTACAAGACATTAAGTGAAAACAGGAGCTGCTATGCGGCTTTCTCATATGCGTCATGCGTTGGCGACATGGCTCCAAAACTCATTTGTATACAAATAAAATAAAGAAGGCCTGCCGGGCGGTTCGCGCGGCAGGCCTTCAGCACATAGTACACACGATCTACTTTGCTCCAGCCCAGGATCCGATGCCATTGCGAGTGCCGGTCTTGGTGTCGGAAGCCTCAGGCCAGCCGATATCCTTCTGCAGTTCGATCGGCAAGGAACGGATGGCGCGCTCGGTCTGGTAGCGGGCGCGTGCCGCGCTGAATTCGGTCGCGATGCGACCAAGAGACGACAGGATAGACATTTCTTTCTCCTTTGGTGGCTGGCGGGTGCCAGACAGCGCGTTGGTTACGTCGGGTTTGTTTCAACTTCATTTCGTGTCGAATGCAGGTCTGTGTCGGGGTCGTTTCATGGCTGCTTGTGGCAGCTGCCTCATTCGATGGAGTTGACTATCCTCCCAATCTGATGTTCAATCAAACGAAATGGAATGATGTTTTGTATCAGAAAAATTGAAGGTCGGTTGCCATGAACGCCCCGCTCAATCATCCGCTGCCACTGCTCGATCTCGACGTTTTGCGCACTTTCGTGGCGATTGCCGAGACCGGCAGCTTCACCACCGCCGCCAATGCCGTCTTTCGCACGCCGTCGGCCGTCTCCATGCAGATCAAGAAGCTGGAGGACATTCTCGGCCGCTCCGTGTTCGCGCGCGACGCCCGCTCGGTGTCGCTGACCACGGACGGCGAGATGCTGCTCGGCTATGCCCGCCGGCTGCTGTCGATCAACCGCGAGGTGGTGTCGAAGTTCATCATTCCCGAGATTGTCGGTGTCGTGCGGCTTGGTTCGCCGGACGATTACGGCGAGCGCGTGCTGCCGCATGTGCTGAAGCGTTTCGCGCAGTCGCATCCGTCGATCGCCGTCGACGTCACCATCGACCAGAGCAGCAATCTGCGCCGGCGCATGGACGACCGGGCGCTCGACATCACGCTGCTGACCAATTCCTACAAGACCAGCGCGCTCGGCGCCGAGGTGCTGCTGACCGAGCCGATTGTCTGGGCCGGCGCCAAGGGTGGCTGCGCGCATCTGCGCGAGCCCTTGCCGGTGTCGCTTTGGGAAGAGGGCTGCGCCTGGCGCGCCGGAGCGCTCGATGCGCTTGGCCGCGAGGGCCGCAACTACCGCATCGCCTATATGAGCGCGCACACGGCCGGCCAGCGCGCCGCGATCATGTCCGATCTCGCCGTGGCGCCGCTGCCGAAGTCGTTTCTCGGCAACGACATGGTCGAACTCTGCCCGAAGGACGGCATGCCCGACATCGGCACCTACAATCTGGCGATGGTGGTGGCGCCGGACGCCAGCGCGCCGGTCAAGGCCGTCGCCGACCACATCCGCGCGACCTTCGAAGTGTTCCGGGAAACCGGCAAGTTCTGACCGGCTGGTAAGGACGACAATATAGAGCTACTCCGCCGCTTCGGCGGGGCGCTGTTCAGGCTTTAGTCTCGTGTCTTGCACGATCCGGCTCTCCCCGAGAAATTCGACGATGCGCTCGCGGGCGCGCCGGGCCTCCGGCATGTCGATCAGCGGCCAGACGTGGAACATGCCTTCCTCATAGACAAGATCGATTTCAACGCCGGCGGCGCGGGCTTTTTCCGCGAAGATCAGATTGTCGGGCGTCAAAAGATCGCGCGAGCCAGTCAAAAGCAGTGTTCTTGGCAGCACTGACAGGTCTCCATAGACCGGGCTGATATGCCAGTCGCTGGGATCGATGCCGGCACTGTACAGACGAATCGCCTCTCGTCCGCCAGCTATGCCCAGCCAAGGGTCGTTGCGTTCCGCCTCGAACACTGCGGGATTGGTGAGCGACACGTCGAGACCCGGCGAAATGAGCACATGTCGTGACGGCAGGGACAGTCCTTCTTCGGCGGCCATCATGGTCAGCACCACAGCCATGTTGCCGCCGGCGGAATCGCCCATGAAGACGATGTCCTCGGCCTCCGTCTCGGCGAGCATCTGCCGGTAAACATCGCCAACCATTCCGAACATGGCGTGGAAATCATGTTCGGGGGCGATTGGATAGATCGGCACCGTGATTGCGTAGCCCAACCGATCCGCCATGTCGGCAATCAGGTGCCAATGATAGGGCGTGATTTCAAAGACATAGGCGCCGCCGTGCAAGTAGAGAATCCGCTTCTGTTCGCCGGACTTGGGTGGGATTTCGTATACGGGGAAGCCATCGACCGTATGCATCTCGATGTCGAGACGCTGGTGTAGCGAGGCGGGCGGCCGGTGGTTCTCGGTCTTGCGCGCGGCCGCGATCCAGCGCTGCAGATTTTCCGGACTGGCAAATGCCTGCTTACGGCTGTGCCGCAAGACAAAAGACACGACATGGCTTTTCAAACTTGGCATGCGAATACACGAACTTCGGCCAAAGCCGACTAAGAGAACCCCCTAAATCGAAAGATTGTGCCGTGGCTGAAAATGTCAAGATTTGCGCCCGCGTCTACACGGCGGTTTGATCCGCGCCGCAGTGGTCAGCGACGCGGTAAAAGTGCGGCTCGCAGCCGGTTGCTGGTGGTCGCCGGAGACATGCGAGGTCCCCGGCGCATGCCGAGCAATTTGCATTTGTCGGCGAAGGTCATCAGCGCGCGGCGCTCCAGATAGCGCTGCTGAGGGATGCCCTTTCACTGGATCGCGGCGACACCGGCCAGCCGATGTCCTTCTGGATTTCGGGCGGCAGGCTGTTCAGCAGGCGCCGCGCCTTGCTGCGGTCATGGGCTTGTCTGATGGCGGTGCCATAGCGGCTCAGGCTTTCGAGCATTGACATCGTTGTCTCCCCTGGAGCGTTGCAGCGGCTGAAAGATATTTCCTGCCTGCCGTTCGATGCCGGTTGAATGCGCCTGCCATGTATCTGGCGAATTTCACGAAAACAGCGTTTTGGTTTCCGGATCAGACGATCCGGAAACATTTGCATGCAAATGAGTTTCGAAAGGTGTTGGCGGGGGCGGGCCGCTTATTCCCGTCCACGCCTCCGCCCCTCGTGGCCTTCGCGCGAACGCCGGCGCGGAGCGGCGTCGCCGGCAACGCCATCCTCGCTGACCGTCTTGCGCGGCGGCAGTTTCACCGCTGCCGACAGTTTCGGGAACGGATCGACCTTGTTGGGCAGCGCCATGGCGTAGACGAAATGCTCCTGGAATTTCGGTTCCAGCGCCGTCTCGATCTTCTCGATCTTGCTGACCGTGTCCTCGATCTCGCGGCGGTAGCCGCGATTGAGCAGCGCCATGCGCGCGCCGGCACCGGCGGCGTTGCCGACCGCCGAGACCTTGTCGAGGTCGCAATCCGGGATCAGGCCCAGCACCATGGCGTATTTCGGATCGATGAAGGAGCCGAAGGCGCCGGCGAAATGGATGCGGTCGACATGCTCGGTGTTCTGCTTTTCCATCAACAGCTTGGTGCCGGCATAAAGCGCTGCCTTGGCAAGCTGGATGGCGCGCACATCGGTCTGGGTGATGGTGATCTTCGGCCCATCTTCCGTCAATGCGGCGGAGCCGTCCTTCAGCACATAGGAGAAGGTGCGGCCGTTGGCCGTAACGCGTGGCGAGCGCGCCGAAAGCCCGCCGTCGATGACGCCGTCCTCGGAAATGATGCCGGCGAGATACATCTCCGCCACCACTTCGATGATGCCGGAGCCGCAGATGCCGGTGACGCCGGTCGCCTGGACGCTTTCCAGGAAGCCCGGCTCGTCGGACCACAGTTCAGAGCCGATGACGCGGTATTTCGGTTCAAGCGTATCGGGATCGATGCGCACGCGCTCGATGGCGCCCGGCGCTGCTCGCTGGCCGCCGGAGATTTCGGCGCCCTCGAAGGCAGGGCCGGTGGGCGAGGAGGCAGCAACCACCCGCTGGCGATTGCCGAGCACGATCTCGGCATTGGTGCCGACATCGACGATCAGCATCATCTCGTCCTGGCGATGCGGGCCTTCCGACAGCGTCACCGCCGCCGCATCCGCACCGACATGGCCGGCGATGCAAGGCAGCATATAGAGCCTGGCGCCCTGGTTGAGCTTGAGGCCGATGTCGGATGCCTTGATGTGCACCGCGCCCGAAACGGCGAGCGCGAAGGGGGCACCGCCAAGCTCGGTCGGATCGATGCCGAGGAACAGATGGTGCATGATCGGATTGCCGACGAAGACGCTGTCCAGGATGTCGTTGCGCTGGACATTGCCTTCGGCGCAGACCTTGTCGACGAGACCCGAGATCGCCTCGCGCACGGCGACCGTCATGCCCTCGCGGCCGTCCGGGTTCATCATCACATAGGAGACGCGGCTCATCAGATCCTCGCCGAAGCGGATCTGCGGGTTCGAGGTGCCCGACGAGGCGGCGACGCGGCCCGACAGCAGCGACACCAGATGCATGGCGATGGTGGTCGAGCCGATATCGCAGGCCAGCCCATAGGCTTCGTTCTTGAGGCCGGGCCAAAGTGCTACGACGCGCGCTGTCTCAGAGTCGGCATCCTTGTAGATGGCGGCGGTCGCGGTCCAGTTGCCCTTGCGCAGGATGCCTTGCACCTGCGGCAGCAGATAAAAATCGAAATCGAGGCTTTTCAAACCCCAATCGTGCATCAGCGCGATCTTCAGCCGGTCGAGATCACCAAGCGGCTTGTGCATGTCGGGTTCTTCGATCTCGACATAGCACATACGGATCGCCGCATCGCGGGCGATGACCCTGGTGTCGGCATCCTTGCGGATGGTCTGCGCGTTGATGACGGTGTCCTGCGGCACGTCGATGACGAGATCGCCGAGGATTTGTGCCGAGCAGGAGAGGCGACGCCGTTCGGGTAGGCCGCGGACGTGCTCATAGCGCTCTTCCTTGGCGCCCTTGGGCGTGATGTGGTCGTTGGAGGAGGTGATCTTGTGCTTGGCGAAATTGCCTTCCTGCACTTCGATCTGGCAACGCCCGCAAGTGGCGCGTCCGCCGCACACACTTTCGACATAGACGCCGAGCTGGCGCGCGGCATCGAGCACCGGGGTGCCGACAGGAAACCGCCCGCGCTTGCCCGACGGCATGAACAGCACGAGCGGGTCGGTGATGTTTGCAGGTGAATTCACGATTGCGCGCTTACCCTCGGCCCATCCGGGCTTCACGGCCGCCACGGCGGCGACCGCCATTGCCGGCGCCGTCGCCCGGCGCATTGACTTGCGTCGGGGCGGCAACGGCCTGGCCGCCTTCGGCCGGCTTGTAATCCTTGTAGGTGCGGATCCAGTTGGTGCAGTTCTCGTCGGTGCCGTTCAGCACATTGGCCCCGCGCACGGCTTCCATTTCCTGCGGCCGCACCGGGTTCATGATGGCCGAGGTCATTCCGGCGCCGATCACCATCGGGATGAAAGCGGCGTTGATGCCGTGGCGATGCGGCAGGCCGAAAGAGATGTTGGACAGGCCGCAGGTGGTGTTGACCTTGAGCTCTTCACGCAGGCGACGCAGCAGCGCGAAGACCTGGCGGCCGGCATCGCCCAGCGCGCCGATCGGCATGACCAGCGGGTCGACGACGACGTCATGCGCCGGAATGCCGAAATCGGCGCAGCGCTCGACGATCTTCTTGGCGACGGCGAAACGCACGTCCGGGTCCATCGAAATGCCGGTTTCGTCGTTGGAGATGGCGACGACCGGCACGTTGTACTTCTTGACCAGCGGCAGGATGGCTTCGAGCTTTTCTTCCTCGCCGGTGACGGAGTTGACGAGCGGGCGGCCCTTGGCAACCTTGAGTGCGGCTTCGATCGCGGCGGTGACGGAACTGTCGATCGACAGCGGCAGGTCGACCAGCCCTTGCACGATCTCCAGCGTCTGCACCAAAAGGCCGGGTTCGGTCTCGTTCGGATTGACCGAGGTGACGCCGGCGTTGACGTCGAGCATGGTGGCGCCACAGGCTGCCTGCTCCAATGCGTCCCTGATGACGGTCTCGAAATTGCCCGCGATCATCTCGGCGGCCAGCTTCTTGCGGCCGGTCGGGTTGATGCGTTCGCCGATCACGCAGAACGGCTGGTCGAAGCCGATGATGATTTCTCGTGTCGCCGAAGCGACGATGGTACGGGTCATAAATTCTCTCCGCCGTGATATAAAGATTTCTTTATATCGTTGTCTGGTTTCGTTCAAGCGAATGGGTGACCGTCCGCGCCGTCAGTGCGCGGTCTTCACCATGTCCACCTGCGTTTCGGTAATGTCGTCGTGCAAGATGCTGTCGAGCCGGTCGGCGACAAGCTGATCGTCGCGGCGGATCTCACGTTTCCATGGCTGGCGGCCCTTCAGCACGCCCGATTCATCGACGATCTCGGCAACATATTCTTCCTGTCGGTAGGCCATCACGTGAACGCCGGAAACACCTGATATTTCCTTCACCTCGTTGATGATGTCGATGCAGAGCTGCTTGCCTTCCTTTTTCTGGTCCTGGGCGCCTTCCAGCCGCTTGATGACAGAATCGGGAATATGGATGCCCGGCACGTTCGAGCGGATCCACTTGGCCGTCTTGGCCGAGGCGAGCGGCCCGACGCCAACCAGGATGAAGCATTTTTCGGTATAGCCGAGGTCGCGCACCTTTTGCATGTAGGTGCGGAACATGGGCACGTCGAAGCAATACTGGCTCTGTACGAATTGCGCGCCGGCGGCGATCTTCTTGCCCAGCCGGTGCGGGCGGAAGTCGATCGGCGGCGCGAACGGATTGATCGCAGCACCCAGGAAAAGCTGTGGCGGCGTCGTCAGCTTGCGGCCGGACAGGAACTTGCCGTTGTCGCGCATGATGCGGCAGGTTTCCAGGAGCGACATGCAGTCGAGATCGAACACCGGCTTGGCGCCGGGCTGGTCTCCGGCCTGCACGCCGTCACCTGTCAGGCACAGCATGTTGGCGACGCCCATCGCAGCCCCGCCCAGTACGTCGCCCTGGATGGCGATGCGGTTCTTGTCGCGGCAGGCGATCTGCATGATCGGCGCATAGCCCATGCGGGTCAAAAGTGCGCAGATGCCGACCGAGGACATGTGGCAGTTGGCGCCCGATGCATCGACGGCGTTGATGGCGTCGACCCAGCCGTCGAAGATTTTCGCCCTGTTGTAGACGTCTTCCGGATCGGCGCTGTCGGGCGGGTTGAGCTCCGTCGTCACAGCGAACTCGCCGCGCCGCAGTACGCGCTCCAGCCGACCGCGCGAGGTGTGGCCGGGCAGGGGTTCGAGCGGCAGGTGGATGCCGGCCGGGTTTTCGTCGCGCTGGCGGCCGATCATGCCGACGCCCCGGTGCTGGCCGCCTCATTCTTGGCGGCAGCGGCGGCTTCGCGCGCGGTGGCCGCCTGAGCGGTCACCCGCAGCCAGGCCGAGGTTTCACGCAGCGACTGGTCGACCGGCTTCTGCACGGTCAGGATCCTGTCGCTGTGCACCATGTTCTGCGAGCCTTGCCAGGCCTTGACCCAGACGCAGGGCATATCGGGCTCGACCTCGCAATTGCCGTTGGCGCGGACACCGCCGCAAGGGCCGTTGCGCAATTGCTTGGGGCAGTTCATCGGGCAAGACATGCCTGTCGAGGACAAGATGCACTGGCCGCACATGCGGCAGTCGAACATGAAGCCCTTGACGCGCTTCTCGACAAATTTGATCGGCCCTTCGACACGGCCATAGCCTATGCCTTTCCATAAAGGATGGAGGAGCAGGAACATGTCGGCGAATTTGGCGTAGAACCATTCGAGTAATCGCGAGTGCCGCACCGACCATAATCTGACCGCGAAGGAACGCTGCACGCGCCGCTGCGGCGACACGTCGGCCGGCTTGTAGTCGGATTTCGGCGCTGCCTTCTTGACCAGAGTGGCCTGGGTAACAGCCGGCCTCTCCTTGGCAGGAATGGTTTCAGACATTTTCTTTGCCGCCCGCCTTGACCAGAGCGACCAGCCGCTCGCGGTCATATCTCGTGTCGATGTCGTTGAATGCCTTCTCGACTTCGGCTTCGAGGTCGTCGCCGACCGGAATGGGATCGGCTTTGCGCCATTCGGCCAGATAGTCGTCTGTACCGCCGGCGCCGGTGCGCATGGCGCACATGTCGATCGCCTCGGTAAAGCGCAGCGGCAGTTCGCGCTTGGCGTTCTGCCGGCCCTTCTTGACAATCACCTGGGCAGGGATGTCGCGCCAGTAGACGACGATCAGATCGGCCATGAATTCTCACTCCTCGAACTATCGAGCATTGCCGCAAGCGCAGTGGTGCCGCTTGTTATGGGACGACGCGCGCGCATTCAAAAGCGACGCATATCGATGTCGTAAAATGAAAGGTGGGTTTATTCGTTTGCGGCGTGTGCCGGCGCCCGGTCCAGCGCGTCGGAAACGCTGGCGCGCAGTATGCCGTCCAGGACGAAAAACGCGCTACCAGATGCCAGTTCTGAGGCCCGTCCAGACGTAGAACCAGATCGTCGGATGATACCAGAGTTTCGAAGGCAGGCCGGGATCGATCGTCGTGAGTTTTCCAGCCAGTGCATCGCTGACAGCCTCGACGCAGATGTCGCGCGAGAACGCCGTCTGGCGTAGCGCGTGACTTGAGATGGTGTCGCCTTTTTTCGATCTGCCGCGCGCCTGCTTCAGCACGCCACCAGTGTCGACGCCAGCGTCGACGAGGTGGACAGTCGTGCCGAAATTCTCCGCATCGCCTGATACCAGAGCCCAATAGCCGCCATTCATGCCGCGATATTTCGGCGTGATGCCCGCATGGTAGTTGAGCACCGGGCAGGGCATTTTGCTCAGCATCTCAGCCGAGATTAGTCGGCAACCGTTGAGCAGCACAACGCCTGGCCGGATCTTCTGGATCGCCTGCAGGCACTCAAGCCCATTGGCCGAGGCTACCGGGATGATCTCCTGGCCTGGTCGCGGCTCAACCTCCAGCTTCTCCTCGGCAATCAGTCGCGCGCTATGGCCGGCCAGGAATCGCTTGCCCAACCTACTCAGTACCATCGTGCCAAGCTGGCCGATGGCGGAGATCCAGCCTTGGCGGCGGGCCCGGCCACGCAGCAATTGCTTTTTGGATTCAGGCGTTTCGAGGACGACGCTGACAGGACCTACGCGGTCGGCGATCGCATTGATCATAGCCCAGACATGCTGGCCGCCGCCGGTGACGACCACGATCGGAGGCGTATTGGATTCTGATGCTGCCATGGATCTTGCCCCCTCCAAGCAACCGTTCTCGACAATAGACGGGATGCTAGGGTGTCCGGGTTAATCCTTGGTGATCAGCTCTTCGATACACGGTCAGCGCTTGAATTCGATGATATCGAGCTTCGATTCATAGTAGGGAGCCGGAAATTCGATGCGCCATTCCTTGGCGCTGTTGCGGAAGGCGTAGCCGACCTGGTCGGTTTGCGGACCGCTGCCATAGGGCTTTGCCGGATCGCTGTTGACATAGAAGGAGCCGAGATAGATCGCGCGTTTCTCGCCATCGTCGAAGAAACGGCCCCTGGTGCGCTGCGAGCCGCTGATCTTCTCCAGCCGCCAGCCGGAACCGTCATCGGTCACCTTGCACTTGAACCAGCCATAGATGACGAGCGGCAAAGGTCCGCCGGCCTTGATGGTGCGGCACTGCCAGTTGCCGGTCAGGTCCTTGTCGGAAAAGGCCACCAGCGGCTTTGCCAACAGGGCATCGAGTTGCTTGACCTCGGCCGGGTTGCCTGTCTTCGCCTCGGCAAGGGCTGCCTTGCGGGTCTCGCCATATTTGTCGAGCCGCGTCTTGTCGGCCGGGGTGATGAGTTTCTGTATCTCGCCGTCGGCATGGGCGGGCAGGGCCAAACAGAGGAGGCCGAGTGCAGCTGTCAAGAGGCGAGGGGTCATCAGTGCGTTTCCATGGCTGGCAGTCTGTTTGCTTGTGGCGCACACCTTACCCGTCCACGGCGGCCTGTCATCCAGGCTCGGGTCATCGCGGGGCAAGAATTGCTTCAGGCGCGTGCAGCCGCCTGCGCCATTCCGGCCGTCAGGTCGCCATAACCGGTGGCGCGGCGTTCATAGACGAGACCGAGCATTCTGGCGGCTTTTTCGGCGATCTTGTCGAGTTCCGGATCGTTGGTCTGGGCGAGGTAGATCAGCTTCTCGTAATTGCCGAAATAGTCCTTGATCAACTCCGGGTGCTTGTCGAGGCCGAGCGGTTTCATGAAGAAAGCGTCGAACTGCCGGCAGAGGAAGTCGGTCATGTAGAACGACATCATGTCGTCGTCTGCGACTTTCGCATAGGCCTCCATGCTCTGGTAGAAGGCGAAGCAATGCGGGCCGGCCATGCGCTCGACGCCATGCTTCTCGCAGATGCGGTCGAGCAGGCCGCCGGTGCCGCAATCGGCATAGCCGACGAAGATGTTGCTGTAGCCTTGCGTCTTGGCTTTTTCGATCGCCTTGTCCATGGCCGGTGCGATGCGGTCCGGGTAGAAATGGAATTCCGCCGGCAGGCAGGTCAGGTCGAGGTGATCCAGCCCGAGCTGTTCCTTGACGGCCAGAACTTCGCGCGCAATCATCCCGCAGGCGATGACGAGCAGCCTGTCGTCTTGATTCGGTTTCGTTTTTTGCGTCTTGGCCATGGAACCAGTCGAGCGGCCTTCGTTGTTGTGGCGCTAATTTATCTGTTGAGGGAGACACCGTCCATGAAACTGCTGCGCATCACGCCGATTGCCATCCTGGCCTGCGCCTTGGCCCTTGCGGCCTGCGCGAACACCGTCCGTGGCGTCGGCAGGGATGTCAAATCGACGGCCAAGGCGGTCGAGGACACCGTCACCAAGCCCTGATCCGCACGCGGCCACCTCATCATCTGGTAACAAAAAAGCCGCGCTGCAAGGGCGCGGCTTCTCCTGTCGTCCAGGCCGAATTGGCCAATCAGGCCGAAGCGCGCACATTGTGCTTGCGCTTCATGAAGTCCTTGGCGGTCTCGACCGCCACCGCCGCGTCGCGGCAATAGGCATCGGCGCCGACGGCCTTGCCGAATTCCTCGTTCAGCGGTGCGCCGCCGACCAGCACGACATAATCGTCGCGGATGCCTTTTTCCTTCATCGTATCGATGACGACCTTCATATAGGGCATGGTCGTGGTCAGCAGGGCCGACATGCCGATGATGTCGGGCTGGTGCTGTTCGATCGCATCGAGATATTTCTCGACCGCATTGTTGATGCCGAGATCGATGACGTCGAAGCCAGCGCCCTCCATCATCATGCCGACAAGGTTCTTGCCGATATCGTGGATGTCGCCCTTGACGGTGCCGATGACCATCTTGCCTTGCTTGGGCGCGCCGGTGGCGGCGAGCAGCGGGCGCAGGATGAACATGCCCGCCTTCATCGCATTGGCGGAAAGCAGCACTTCCGGCACGAACAGGATGCCGTCGCGAAAATCCTCGCCGACGATGCGCATGCCTTCGACCAGCGCCTCGGTCAGCACCTTGTAAGGCGCCCAGCCGCGCTCGAGCAGGATGTTGGTGCCTTCTTCGATCTCTTCCTTCAGCCCGTCATAGAGATCGTCGTGCATCTGCTGCACCAACTCGTCGTCGGAAAGTTCGGAAAGGATGATCTCGTCGTCGGACATTTGTATCGAGCTCCTGCCGGCATCGCGACCATGTCGCAAGGCACATATCTTCGCGTTCATACCTAACCCGCTGAGGGCATGTATCCATAGCTGATTTGCGACTTCCCGCAAAAGGAAAGCGACCGTAACTCTCTTGGAATTCTTGTCGATTTTGCGACAGGCGTTGGCGCTGGCGGGCCGTTTCGAATAGGGTGCATGGCTACGATCTGGCAAGAAGCGGCGAGAGCAGCCGCTATGGATTCCAGACAAGAACAGATTCAGGGAAGAACACCATGAGCGAACACGCGGCAGTCGATCAGGAAGCGTCAAACGCGCGACGTGGGCGCGGCGCCAGCGGCGGGGCTGCTGCCCGGCGGGCCGCGCGTTCGGGCGGAGGCCCGGGCACGCAGCTCACCTACATCAAGCGCAAGATCAACGTTTACGAGGTGCTGGACGAGGAAGGCCTGGCGCTGATCGAGAAGAACACCGACACGGTTCTCGAGGAGATCGGCATCATCTTTCGCGACGATGCAGAAGCGCTGCAACTGTGGAAAGAGGCCGGCGCCGACGTCAAGGGCGAGCGCGTGCATTTCCCGAAGGGGCTGTGCCGTTCGCTGCTCAAGACCGCACCGTCCGTCTACACCCAGCACGCCCGCAATTCCGAGCGTTCGGTGCAGATCGGTGGCAATGCCACCGTGTTCGCGCCGGTCTATGGCCCGCCCTTCGTGCGTGACCTCGACGGCGTCAGGCGCTACGCGACGATCGAGGATTTCCAGAATTTCGTTAAGCTCGCCTATATGGCGCCGTCGATCCACCATTCGGGCGGCACGGTATGCGAGCCGGTCGATGTGCCGGTCAACAAGCGCCACCTCGACATGATCTACAGCCACATCAAATATTCCGATAAGCCGTTCATGGGCTCGGTGACCGCGCCGGAACGCGCCGAGGACACCGTCGCCATGGCCAAGATCGTGTTCGGCGACGATTTCGTCGAGAACAACACGGTGCTGACCAGCCTGATCAACGCCAACTCGCCGATGGTGTTCGACGAGACCATGCTCGGCGCGCTGAAGGTCTATGCGCGCCACAACCAGGCCTGCATCGTCACGCCGTTCATCCTCGCCGGCGCGATGAGCCCGGTGACGGTTGCCGGCACGCTGACGCAGGTTCTGGCCGAAGTGCTGGCCGGCGCGTCGTTCACGCAGCTCATCCGTCCCGGCGCGCCGGTGCTGTTCGGTACCTTCGCCTCGTCGATTTCGATGCAGTCGGGGGCGCCGACCTTCGGCACGCCGGAGCCGTCGCTGGTGTCTTATGGCGCCGCACAACTGGCGCGCCGTCTCGGCCTGCCGTTCCGCACCGGCGGCTCGCTCTGCGCGTCCAAGGTTCCGGATGCACAAGCGGCTTATGAAAGCGCCAACACGCTGAACTCGACCATCCTGGCCGGCACCAATTTCGTGCTGCACTCGGCCGGCTGGCTCGAGGGCGGGCTGGCCTCCTGCTACGAAAAGTTCATGATGGACATCGACCAGCTCGGCATGACGCAGAAATTCTCCGAAGGCGTCGACCTGTCGGAAAACGGCCAGGCGATGGACGCCATCCGCCAGGTCGGGCCGGGCAGCCACTATCTCGGCTGCGACCACACCCAGGCCAATTTCCAGACCGCCTTCTACCGCTCCAACATCGCCGACAACAATTCCTACGAGCAGTGGCTGGCCGAAGGCGAGAAGACCGCGCCGCAGCGCGCCAACGAACTCGCCCGCCGCTGGCTGGAAAGCTATGAGGCGCCGCATCTCGATCCGAGCATCGACGAAGCGTTGAAGGACTTCATCGCCAAGAAGAAGGGGTCGATGCCCGACGCCTTCACTTGAAAGGAGCCCGAGTCAGGCGGGGCTAAAGTCGCCAACATCATCCACAAGGAAGTCTGGCGGAGCGCGTTCTCCGATCCGGACAAGAAGGGATGATTACGCCCGCCGGCAGCGTTGACCGCATTGCTGCGGCGCTTCTCGCCAACGGCCTTGTTCTTCGCGGCGGCTTCAATTTTACGCCAAGCGATGCGCCGCCAACGGGATCATCGGGTGCGCCGGCAGCGGCCGTCCTGCTGGTGGGGCAGGCGGGCGCGGCATCCTGGCCGCATTTCCTGCGTTGGTGGGAGCAACAGCCACAGGCAATCGCCAATCCGCTCGACACATGGTCGCGCGAAGTGATCGGCGCCGTGGCGCAGGATTTTGGCGCACGGGCGATTTCTCCGTCGGACAAGCCCTATCTGCCGTTCCAGCAATGGGCGATGCGGGCGGAGGGGCTGAAACCGTCGCCGCTCGGCATCCTCATGCATCCGCGCTACGGGCTATGGCATGCCTACCGCGGTGCGCTGCTGTTTGACGACGAAATTCCAGTTCAAGTTGCCGAGGCAGCGCCCCACCTTTGCGATAGCTGCGCCGAGAAACCCTGCCTGAAATCCTGCCCGGTCGACGCCTATTCCGTGCAAGGATTCGCTTATCAATCCTGCCTGGCGCATGTGGGGGGAGCGAATGGCGAACCCTGCCGCAGCGGCGGTTGCCTCGATCGCAATGCGTGCCCCTATGGCACGGGGTATCGCTATCCGCCGGAGGTCCAGGCCTTTCACATGGCGAGCTTCGCACGAGCCACCAGCTGATCCGTTCCCATTGCATGGTGCTCGTTGGCTTCGATGAGCATCTTGACCGCAGCTAGAAGCAGGCCTATTCATCAAGTCATCTGATGACTTATGAATAGGCCTATGCAACCCGCCACCAGAACCAATCTCACCGACAGCGCCACCAGCAGCCTGCGTGCGGAGATCGTCAGCGGCCGCTGGGGCGTCGGCGAGCGCATTCCCAATGAGGCAGCCCTGACCGACCTTCTGTCGGTCAGCCGCGGCACGGTGCGCGAGGCGGTGCGGGTGCTGGTCTCGCAAGGATTGCTGGATACGCGCCAGGGCTCGGGCACATATGTGCGCTCTACCGTCGATGCCTCTGCCGCGCTCGACCGGGTCAAGCGCACCGGCCTGCGCGATCAGTGGGAGGCGCGGGCGGCGCTCGACCTGGAGGCGGCACGGCTCGCCGCCATGCGCCACACGCCAGCCGATCTTGAGACGATGCGGCAACTGCTTGCCGAACGCGGCACCGTCGCGGGCGGCGGAAGCGATGCCTTCATCCGGCGCGATCTCGCTTTCCACAAATCGGTTGTCGCGGCGTCCGGCAACAAAGCGATGATGGAGCTCTACGACTTCTTCACCGCCGCCATCACCGAGACCATCCATGCCACCATCGACGGCGATCTGCCCGAACCGGACCACCAGGCGCATGCGGCAATCGTCGACGCCATTGCCGCGAGCAATCCCGAGCGCGCCGTTGCCGCCGTTCGCGCCTTCATGGCGCCGGTGCTTGCCCAACTTGAAAGACTGCTTTCGCAATGAACCAGAGTTTTCGTCAGCCTGACCCGACGGCGCAATCCGCCGCCATCGAGGGTCTGGAACTCATCGATGCCGAGGCCGACAGCCTGCCCGTGCCGCAGCCGCCTGAACTGCGCAGCCGTGCGGCGCGCATCGTGCTTGGCGCGAGCCTTGTGCTGATCGCCTTCAGCCTGCGGCCGCTGTTTTCCAGCCTGTCGGTACTGCTGCCCGAGGTGATGCAGGCAACCGGACTCTCGACGACGGGCGCCAGCCTGCTGACGACGCTGCCCGTTCTGTGTCTGGGTCTGTTCGCGCCCTTCGCGCCAAGATTTGCCCAGCGCTATGGAGCCGAGCGCACTTTGCTCGGGGCGCTCACCTTGCTGGTGCTGGGAACCGGCCTGCGCTGGTTCGGTACGGTTCCCCTGCTGTTTGTCGCCACCTTCCTTGCCGGCGGCGCCATTGCCATCGGCAATGTGCTGCTGCCGGGCCTGGTGAAGCGAGATTTCGCCGACAAGGCCGCCGTCATGACCGGGCTCTACACCATGGCGCTCTGTGCCGGCTCGGCGGCCGCCGCCGGTTTCACACTGCCGATCGAGCATTTTGTCACCGGTTCATGGTCCGGGGCACTTGCTGCCTGGGCGGTGCCTACACTGGTCGTGCTTTTGATCTGGATTCCGCAGGCGCTGGGCAGCCGTCGGCAGGTCAGTCATCGCGGCTTTCGCGTCGTTGGTCTCTGGCGCGATCGCCTGGCTTGGCAGGTGACGCTGTTCATGGGCCTGCAGTCGGCACTTGCCTATTGCATCTTCGGTTGGCTGGCGCCGATCCTGCGCGAGCGTGGCTTCGATGCGGCCACCGCCGGCGCCATGGTTTCGGTGTCTGTCATGGCGCAGGTCATCACCTGCCTCGCCGTGCCGTCCTTCGCGATGCGGCTGAAAGACCAGCGCGGCATCAATGTGGCGCTCGTCGCCACGGCGGTGATCGCGCTGCTCGGCATTCTGTTCGCACCGACCTCGACCGTGCTGTTCTGGGCGATCCTGCAAGGCATCGGGCAGGGCGGCCTGATCGCGGCTGCCATGAGCCTAATCGTGCTGCGTTCGCCGGATTCGCATGTCGCCGCGCATCTTTCAGGCATGGCGCAAGGCGTCGGCTATGTGCTGGCGGCATTCGGCCCGCTGCTGGTGGGCCTGATCCGCGACTGGACCGGCAGTTTTTCGGGAACGGCGTTCCTGTTCGTCGCGCTCGGGCTTGGCGTAGCCATTATGGGGCTCGGTGCCGGCCGCGCGCTGCATGTCGGTGCGCGGACGGTGCGAGAAGGCTAGCAATAGCGTCACGCAATCCCGCACGAAATTTTGACTGCCATGCTCAGGGAGCGCCTTGCCGTATAGGCTTGCGCGGATATGTATCGCGCATCTGTCGAACGGAGCGAGCGATGACGAAACACGACCTTCAGATCAAGACCAGGGATGGTGTTGCCAATGCCGGGCTTTTCCACTCGGCAAACGCATCTCCTGCCAAGGCCGGCGTCATTCTCTATCAGGACGCCTTTGGTCCGCGGCCGGCGCTCGACAGTATGGCCGAGCGGCTGGCGAATGAAGGCTATGCGGTGCTGGTGCCCGACCTGTTCTACCGCAATGCACCTTACGGGCCGTTCGACGCCAAGACCGCCTTCGCCGAGGAAAAGACCAAAATCCCGCTGATGGCGCTGGTCACCGGCACGACGCAGGAGATGACCATCCGCGACAGCGGTGCGTTCCTCGATGCGCTTGCTGCCGAGGGCATTACCGGGCCGATCGGCACCATCGGCTATTGCATGGGCGGCGGTCGATCATTGAATGCGGCTGCAACCTATCCCGAACGGATAAAAGCGGCCGCAAGCTTCCATGGCGGCAATCTCGCCAGCGACGCCGCCGACAGCCCGCATCGCAAGGCAGCCTCGATCAAGGCGCGCGTCTATGTCGGCACATCCGGCGTCGACAGGAGTTTCCCGCCGGAACAGTCGGCGCGGCTGGCCGAGGCGCTCAGGGTTGCGGAAGTAGATCATGTCATCGAGAACTATGCCGGCATGGCGCATGGCTGGTGCGTGCCCGATCATAGCGTTTTCAATGCCGCGGGCGCGGAACGCCACTGGAAGCGCTTGACGACGTTATTCGCAGAGACGCTGATCTGAGCCTTTGCTTGGCTGTTCTTGCCTGTTGGCTGTCCGCCCCGTTCGCGGTATCAGGCAGCACAAATGCGCTGCACCGGATGAGTGGGCCGAGCGGGAACGAACAGCCTGATGCAATCCTATGATGTCGTGATCATCGGCGCGGGTGCCGCCGGAATGATGTGCGCCGTGGAGGCGGCCAAGCGCGGCCGTTCTGTACTGATCCTCGATCATGCGGCGGCGCCTGGCGAGAAGATCCGCATCTCCGGCGGGGGCCGGTGCAATTTCACCAACATCCATGCCAGCCCGAAGAATTTTCTGTCGGGCAATCCGCATTTCTGCATTTCGGCGCTCAGCCGCTATACGCAACGCGATTTCATCGCCCTCGTCGAACGCCACCGCATCGCCTATCACGAAAAGACGCTTGGGCAGTTGTTCTGCGACGGCTCCGCACGCCAGATCATCGACATGCTGGTCTCGGAAATGCAGGACAAGGGCGCCGAACTGGTGCTGTCGACCAGCGTTGAGGATGTCCGCAAAACCGTGGAGGGGTTTGTGCTCACTCTCTCCACGGGCACGATTAGCTGCCAGTCTCTGGTCGTGGCCTGCGGCGGCAAGTCGATCCCCAAGATGGGGGCGACCGGTTTCGGCTACGAGCTTGCCGAACGGTTTGGGCTTGCCATCGTCGAAACGCGGCCGGCGCTGGTGCCGCTGACCTTCGACGCAAACACGCTCGAACGGCTCGCGCCGCTGGCCGGCAACGCCGTCGACGCGGAAGTCGCCTGCGGCAAGACGCAGTTCTCCGAAGCGATGCTGTTCACGCATCGCGGCGTCAGCGGACCATCCATCCTGCAGATCTCGTCCTATTGGCGCGAGGGCGACGAAATCCGCATCGCCATGCTGCCGGGAGTTGATGTGGCGGACCTCATTCGTAGTGCCAAGCGCGGTAATGGGCGGCAGGCGGTGCAGACCGTGCTGGCAAATCACCTGCCGAAGCGGCTGGCGCAGTCGATCGCCGAACGAACCGGCATCGACGGCAACCTCGCCGATCTTGCGGACGCCCAGATCAAAACCATAGCTGCCGCAGTCAATGAATGGCGCATCAAGCCTGCCGGTTCTGAGGGCTACCGCACCGCCGAAGTGACACTGGGCGGGGTCGACACCAACGGGCTGGACCAGAAGACGATGCAGGCGAAATCCGTGCCGGGCCTGTTTTTCATCGGCGAAGTCGTCGATGTCACGGGTTGGCTGGGCGGCTATAATTTCCAGTGGGCATGGTCGTCGGGCTGGGTGGCAGGCCAGGCAGCATAGACTTACTTCCGTGGCTCCGCCCCAGTAGCTGCCGGCGCCTTTTTCTTCTTTTTGGCCTTGTTGTAATCGATGGCGGCACGGACGAGCTCTTTCAAAGCGCTCTCATTGAGCGTGTCGCCCTTGAACACATCGATAGCCCGCCACACCTTGCCGCCAAAACCATTGTTGAACAGCCTGTCGGGATCCGGCAGGCTGGCGCCATGGGAAAAGGTCAGCTTCACCTTGTCCTTGTGGGCGTTGCCGACCACGATGTTGCCGTCGAGGCACCATACCGGGCTGCCCATCCACTTCCACTCCTCGATGATGTCCGGGTCGGCTGCAAGGATGGTCTTGCGGATGTCGGCGAGCGTCTCGCCGCGCCAGTCCGAGAGACCGGCGATCAGCTGGTCGATCTGTTGCGAGGGGGTCATTTGGTGTCTCCTGTGCGTCGACGTGTTCAACCGCTGCCTGTCACCAGCGCGCCAGTTGGGTAATCTGAACGAGGTTGCCGCAGCTGTCGTTCAGCTGGGCGATGGTTGAACCGGTCACCTCGGTCGGCGGCATGGTGAACGCGCCACCCTTCGCCTTGATGCGCTCGTAGTCGCCCTTGACGTCGTCGGTGAAAAACATGACCGCAGGCTGACCCTGCTGGAAGATGGCTTCCTGATAGGCTTTGGCGGCCGGGTTGTCGTTGAGCGCGAGCTGCAGTTCGGTTCCATCAGGCTCTTCAGCCGAGGTCACTGTCAGCCAGCGATAGGGCCCGTTGCTGAAATCGGCCTTCTTGGTGAAGCCCAGCACGTCGGCGTAGAAGCGCAATGCGTTTTCCTGGTTGTCCACATACACGCTGGTCAGCTTGATCTTCATCGCTCTTTCTCCTCTGTCGTATTCTTGCGTCTGTGGCCGCTACGGGGTCCAGCCGGGCAGGGCGGCGGCCTGCTTGATCCATTCCGCCATTTGCGCCTCCTCGAACCGGTCTTCGCGGATGTCGATCCAGCGCACATCCTTGCTCTTGGCCGTGCCGCCTGGTGGGATCGGTTGCAATGAGATGCCACTGAAAAAGGTCATCTTCACATAGTGGGTGAATACATGGAAACTCGCGAACCAGCCCTGGCCTTCGATGCCGTAGAAGGGTGAGTTCCATCGCACGGCCTTGCGGACGTCAGGCACGTTGCCCACGATGAGCGCGTCGAGGCGCTCGCCCAGGCCGCGCTTCCAGTCCGGCATCGCAGCGATATAGGCCTGCACCGGGGCGTCGCCGTCGCCCTTGGCGATTTGCGGGTTGCCGCCGGAGAGCAGCACTGGCGCAGCCTTGGCCTCGGTCGATTGTCCCTGCGTCCTGGCCACTCTGCCCCACTCCCTATCCGCCGGCACGCTGCACGCCGCGTCCCTTGGCGGCATAGGGCAGCACGAACATGTACAGGCCGCTGAGCAGCAGCAGGAGGAGCGGCAGGAGCGGCGAGTAGACCACCCAGGCGGGAGGCTGCCTGAATGCCATGGTGGCGAAGTTGGCGATGACGGTCAGCGCAAAGATGATCGACAGCCAGCGATGCATTTGCCGAACCCACTTGTTCCAGTCCAATAGTTCCTCCTGTCAAAACAACCGGTGCGGACCACCGATCCGCACCTGCGAGTTTCAATCTATCCGCGCCAGGACCTGACTCAGATTTGCAAAGTACTGCCGCCACCCGCTCGTCGCGCCCCGATACGCCTGCTCCTGATCCGGCCGGAAGCCGGACTGTTCCATACGCAACCGGGTGCCTGTGCTGGTCGGCACGAGGGTCCAGGTGACGACACTCTCAAGGCCATAGGCCTGCCACGTGTAGGACAGTGTCTTGTTCAACTCGACGGCTGTTACCTGACAGTCCACAACGATGCTCACGTCAGGTTGCGGTTCCTTCCGCAGCTTGAAACGGTGGTCCACGACTGGCTTGAAGTCGTTCTTCATCAGCCATTCCTCGATCAGATGCGGTTGGGTCAGCGCGCGCCAGATTTTCTCCGGCGGATAGGGGATCTCACGTTCGACGATGACAGAGCGCGTTTCGATCGCAATGTTGGTCATTGGTCCATTCTTTTGAGCAAATTTTCGAGATCGTCGAACCGGCTCTGCCAGAACGCGTTCATCTGGTTCGTCCAGTCGGTCAGTGGGGAAAGTGCTGCCAGTTGGGCGCTATAATGTGTCTGCCGTCCTTGATGGCGATCGCGCACCAGCCCGGCCTGCTTGAGCACGCCGAGATGCTTCGACACCGCAGGTTGAGAGACCCCCGACTGAGCCGTCAGGGCGCCGACCGTCTGCTCGCCTTGCCGGCACAGGCGCTCGAAGATCGCGCGACGCGTCGGATCGGAGAGCGTTCTGAAGAGGACATCGTGAGCGTTCGTCATCCGGGATCGATAACCCTGTGGCTATTGATTTACGTATAACTGTCGAGATATGGATATGTCAAGCGGGGGTGTTGGCGGTCCCGATCCGGCGGTTTCCAAAAAAATCTTTCCATTGCCCCAAGGATTAGCCATTAGCCTTCGTCCAACAGGCAAATGATGGCGATGATGCTGGATGAGAGCGAAGCCTCCGACGCCGAACTGATCGGGCGGGCGAAGGGCGGAGACAGGAGGGCCTTCAGCACATTGCTGGAAAGGCACTATGACTTCGTCTATCGCGCCGCCTATCGCTGGTGCGGCAGGAAGGCCGATGCCGAAGACATCGCCCAGGAAGTCTGCGTCAGGCTGGGCAAAGCGATCCGCGACTATCGCGGCGGCGGCGCCTTCACCACATGGCTCTATTCCGTGACGATGAACGCCGCGCGCGACGTGATGCGAAAGTCCGCCCGCGAGACCGTCAAGACCGAGGCCTATGGCGTCCATGCACTGATCTCGGGCGAGGCGTCGGTCGAACCGGAAGACCCTGCCGAAGCGCTGTGGGCGGCCGTCCGGCGATTGCCGGACAAGCAGCGCGACGCGGTGCTGCTGGTCTATGGCGAAGGGTTGAGCCATGCGGCCGCGGCCGAGGCGATGACAATCTCGGAGACGACGGTTTCCTGGCACATCCATGAAGCGAAGAAACGGCTGAAGACGCTGATGCGCGCGGCCGGGGAAGTGTGACCATGGTTGACGACGACGAACTCAACAGACTGCGCGATATAGCGGCGCCGGCGCCCGCCAAGGATGCCAAGGCACGTGCTTTCGAAGCCGCCCTGCGCGCATACGATCAGGAAAATATTTCTGCCGTTACCCAAGGATCGGTTGGCGGGCTTCGTCTCACAGAGCGAGCACAAAAGCTCTGGAGCGAGATCATGCAAAAGAAACTCATTGCCACGCCGGTTCTTGCCGGGCTCGTCGCCCTGCCGATCGCCGGATACGCCACCTTCCATATGCTGAGGGAACAGCCGCCGAAATTCGGCGGCGACGAGAAAATCACCGAGACGCTGGCCGACAAGCCGGCGACGGTGAGGCCGACGACCGCTCAGCCGAAGCCGGCTCCGACCGGGCTGGAGAAGGACAAGAAAGCCGACGCCGATGTGGAAAGCCGCGACGCGACCGATGCGCTTGTGGCGCCGGCCTCGCCGCAGAAATCCGAATCGACCGTTGCCGGCGGCGCGGCACAACAGAATGCGCTGGAGCGCGGTGTGCTGGCCGAGCCCGCGCCACCGGCTCCGACAGGCGAATTCGCATTGGATGGCGCCGTAAGTGCGCCCAGTACGTCGCGGGCCCGCATGCCGGCCGAGTCCAAGCTGACGGCGCCGCAGCAGCCGTCGACCTTGCCGGCCGACCAGATGCAGCCGCAACCGGAAAACCGCGACCGCATCGAGGATTTCAAGACCAATCCGGTGCATGCGGCACTCGAGGATCCGGTCTCGACCTTCTCGATCGACGTCGACACAGCCTCCTATTCCTTCGTGCGCAGCTCGCTGAAGCAGGGCACCCTGCCGCAGGTCGATACTGTTCGCGTCGAGGAGATGATCAACTACTTCCCCTATGACTGGAAGGGTCCGGAGTCGGCCTCGACACCATTCAACTCGACCGTCAGCGTCATGCCGACGCCGTGGAACACGCATACCAGGCTGATGCATGTCGCCATCAAGGGTTTTGACGTCAAGCCGACCGAGCAGCCGAAGGCCAATCTGGTCTTCCTGATCGATGTCTCGGGCTCGATGGACGAGCCGGACAAGCTGCCGCTGCTCAAATCGGCTTTTCGGCTGCTGGTCAGCAAGCTGAAGGCCGACGACACCATCTCGATCGTAACCTATGCGGGTGACGCCGGCACGGTCCTGGAGCCGACCAACGCGTCCCAAAAGGACAAGATCCTCAGTGCCATCGACAATCTGACGCCCGGCGGCAGCACGGCCGGCGAGGCCGGCATCAAGGAAGCCTACAGGCTGGCGCAGAAATCCTTCGTGAAGGACGGCGTCAACCGGGTGATGCTCGCCACCGACGGCGACTTCAATGTCGGCCAGAGCGACGACGACGATCTGAAGCGGCTGATCGAAAAAGAGCGCAAGACCGGTGTCTTCCTGTCGGTGTTCGGCTTCGGCCGCGGCAATCTGAACGACCAGATGATGCAGACCATCGCCCAGAACGGCAACGGCACCGCCGCCTATATCGACACGCTGGCCGAAGCCGAGAAGGTGCTGGTCGAAGATGCATCGTCGACGCTGTTCACCATCGCCAAGGACGTCAAGATCCAGGTCGAGTTCAATCCGAACAAGGTCTCGGAATATCGCCTGATCGGCTACGAGACCCGCGCCTTGAACCGCGAGGATTTCAACAATGACCGCGTCGATGCCGGCGATATCGGCTCGGGCCATTCCGTCACCGCGATCTATGAAATCACGCCAAAGGGCAGCGGCGGCGAACAGATCGACGCGCTGCGTTATGGCCAGGCGTCGGTGGACAATGGCGGCGTTGCCAATGCGGACGAATATGCCTTCGTCAAGATCCGCTACAAGCTGCCGAATGAAGACGTCTCGAAGCTGATCACCACGCCGGTGACCTCGGCCAACGAGATCTCGTCTTTCGACCAGGCCAGCACCGACCAGCGCTTCTCCGTCGCGGTCGCCGCCTTCGGCCAGAAGCTGCGCGACGAGGATGCGACCGCGAAGTTCGGTTACGACAAGATCATGGAGATCGCCACTGCCGCTCGAGGAGCCGACCCGTTTGGGTACAGGTCCGAGTTCCTCTCGCTTGTGCGCCTTGCCTCGGCGCTGGGCGGTAATCGGTAGTGGTGATGACGGCCGGTTTCTTTCAGATGGGATCGTTCTGACAGGGGAAACCGACCGCGGGCGGGTGAGGCATGCCGGCGAGGGGTTCATTCCCTTGCCGGCCTTTTTTCGGAGAATCTCCAGGTCGTTAAATTGCGCGGCATTTCCGGTAGCGGATCGCAACCCCTCCTTGTTACGCAGGACAGGTGTACCGGGCTTGAGGGAGCCGAAATTGCAGATCAGGACTATCGCCAACTCGACACCGCCGGCACGAGATGCTTCGGCGGTTTCATCGGCCCCATCATCGGAATCCAGGCGTATCAGTGACGATGTCGCGCAGGCGCGCCACACCGCCATGTCGGCGCTGACCAATGACCGCTTCCGCATCATGCTGGAGCAGATAACCGATCCGGTTTCATCCGGCGCGCTGATGACGATGCACAGCGACAATGTGGTCGACTTCAAGTCGGCGCAGTCGAGCTACGCCGACAACAGCGAATAATCGAAACCGATAAGCTCAGGCCCGGCTGCGGCGGCGCTCGCGGCGGGCTTCGCTGGTCTCGGCGGTATTTTCCGTCGCCACCTTGTTGCGCATCGGGCCGATGCGCTCGACGATCGCGGCAACCGTCGGACGATCCGCCTTGGTGTGCGCGTCGAGCGCCTTGCGCATGGCGGCAAGGTGCTGGAACGAGGTGCCGCAGCAGCCGCCGATAATTTTGGCGCCGCCATCGACGGCGAGCCTGACATAGTCGGCCATCAGTTCGGGTGTGCCGGAATAATGGATTTCGGTGCCGCGGAATTCGGGAATGCCGCAATTGCCCTTGACGATCACCGTTGCCTCCGGCTTCGCCTCGGTCATGTCGAGCAGCGAGGCCAGGATGTCAGACGCGCCGACGCCGCAATTGGCGCCAACGCCAAGCGGCGCCTGCGACAGCCCGTCGGTGACGCCGTGGATATCCCTGGGTAGCAGGCCCATCATGGTGCGGCCGGCGGTGTCGAAGGAACCGGTATAGGTGTAGGGCAGGCCGACGCGGATGGCAGCCTCGGCGGCGGCGCGGATCTCGTCGGGAGCAGACATCGTCTCGATCCAGGCGACTTCGGCGCCGCCTTCCTTGAGACCCTCGATCTGCTCGGCGAAGGCGTCGACCGCCTCGTCATAGGTCATGGCGCCGAGCGGCACCAGCAATTCGCCGGTCGGGCCGACCGAACCGGCGACGATCACCTTGCGGCCGGCCTTGTCGGCGACAGCACGGGCGATCTCGGCGGCGCGCTTGTTCAGCGCATGCACACGGTCCTGCGCATGATGCAGCTTCAGCCGGTGGCGGGTGCCGCCGAACGAGTTGGTGAGGATGATGTCGGCCCCGGCATCGACGAAATTCTGATGCAGGCTGGTGATGGTGTCGGGCGCCGTCTCGTTGAGCAGCTCGGGCGCCTCGCCGGCTTCCAGCCCCATGGCGAACAGGTTTGTGCCGGTGGCGCCATCGGCCAGCAGCACGCCCTTTTCGGCCAGCAGAGCATCGATCGGGTTGGTGGTCGTCATCGGATTGGCTTTCATGTTTCGAAGTCGAATAAGGATATAAAGAAGTCTTTATGTGTAGTCAATGGAATGGCGGCAGCGCGGCCACCAATGCGGGGGCCGGTTTCCGTCCAAAGGATCATTGTTGCCGAAGATCAGGCAGTGCCTGTTGAGAATGACATGCCGGCCAGTCTGTGCGCGAAGCCGGACGCCTCGTGCGCATTGATGTCGGCGGCCCGGATCAGATTGTCGAAGTGCTGGATCAGCGTCTGGATCGGCTGAGTGGCGTTGAGCACCAGATACATGTCGCCGACATAGATGGCGGCGCGATAGGGTCCGAAGATGGTGTAGGGGATCGAATAGCGCATCCGCCCGTCATAGAGAAACAGCCGGAAGGTCGGGTAGAGGTCGTCGAGCAGCGTCGCCATGTGCAGCAGCTGGGCGCGCCGGTCGGCTTCGGGGAAACGGTCCCAGACACCCAGCCCGCGGGCAAATATCTCCAGCGTGTGGCGCGGCATGCAGACTTCCATGTCGGTCTCAGGCCGCCTGTTGTAGTCGATGCGGTATTGCGTTTCGCCGGCCTGCGCCAGGCGGCTCTTGTTGGCGATGCCGGCTTCGTAGTCGACCAGCGCTTCGGTGCGCAGAAGATCGGGAATGCCGGCAGGCACGTAGCGGATCTTGGTGCCTGCCGCCTCGGCATGCCATTTGGCCAACAGCGTGCGGTCGAAACCATCCGGTGCCTCTTCGATCTCCAGGCTTTCGCGGATTTCGCCGGTGAGACCTTCGTCCTGGCTGAGGCCGAGGAGCCAATCGAGCGACACCTTGAACTCGGCGGCGATGTTAAGCAGTGTTTCGGCGCGGGGCAGGCGCGTCGAGGCGCCCGACAGCAGTTGCGACAGCGCCGAGCGGTCGATGCCGACCGCGGTTGCAAAGGCCGACTGGTTCAGGTCGGAGCGTGTCAAGAGCATTTTCAGTCGCTCGCGGAAGATCGTCGACAGGTCGCGCTTGTCCATGTCCGTGCTCCACCTGGATTGAGGAAAAATTTGCGCCGGAACCGCTCCGAGGGTGGCGTTAGGCGTAAATGAATCCCTAAGTCTGTTTACAATGTATAACATGTGCGGTAAAAAATGCGCAATCGCAACAGTTTGTGCACTTTGTCTCGTTGAGTGGAATCATTTCTCCTGACACAATGCTGTCAGGAATCAATTGGGATTCCGGCGACTGAGGGGCAGTGGTCGATAGCATGACGAGCAAGAGCATCAGGCGACACAGCGTACGGGCCATTGAGTGGCCAACCGTGGTACTCGCCTTCTTCTGCTACGCGACATGGCTCGCCACCGGTTTCCTGCTCTGGCCTTCCTATCCCGTCCTGGCGCTCGCCGTCCTCGCCTTCACCGCCGCATTGCAGTCGTCGATCATGCACGAAGTGCTGCACGGGCATCCGACGCGCAACGCGCGGATCAACGAAGCATTCGTGTTTCTGCCGATCGGTCTGGTCTGGCCGTTCCGCCGCTTCAAGACCATTCATCTGCGTCACCACGCCGACGAGCGGCTGACCGACCCGCTCGATGACCCGGAAAGCTATTATCAGGCGCTCTGGCAGCATGACGAGCTGCCGCCGACGATGAAATTCCTGCTCAAGATCAACAACACCATGGCAGGCCGCTTCGTGCTCGGCCCGTGGCTGTCCTGCGTCGGCTTCTTCATCGACGATGCCAAGCAGGTGATCGCCGGCGACAAGCCGATCCGCAAGGCCTGGCTGCTGCATGCGATCGGCCTGGCCGTCGTGCTGCCGATCGTTCAGTTCGGCTTCGGCATCCCGCTGTGGCTTTACATTCTGGTGCCGGTCTGGCTCGGCCAGTCGCTGATCTCGATCCGTACGTTCGCCGAGCATCAATGGTCGGAACATCCGGAAGGCCGTACGGTGATCGTCGAGCGCTCGCCGCTGTCGTTCCTGTTCCTCAACAACAATCTGCATTTCGTCCATCACAAGACCCCGACCGTGGCCTGGTACAAGCTGCCCAAGCTGTTTCGCGACCGCCGTGAGGAATGGCTGCGGATGAACAATGGCTATGCCTATCCGAATTATTTCGCGCTGGTCAAAGCCTATGCGTTCAAGGCGAAAGAGCCGATCGTGCACCCGGTGCTGCGGCGTGCGCCTGAGCCGGGCAGGGCCTTCAAGCCGCGCATCAGGGCGCGCAGCATCAGCGGGCTCGGCAGTGCGCCGGTTCCCGCCGAGCCGCCCAAGGAATAATTCCGGCCTACCCGGAATCCGTGTCGGCCAATTCTGATTGGACGCCGCGTTTTCGCGATCCTTTTTCCAGACATGATGATTTGATATCGGCATGAGTGAATTGGTTGCGGCGTTGCCGATGTATGATTGGCCCGAAGTGCGCGATGAGGTCGACGCGCAATGGGTGCTGCTGCGCGATGCGTTTCGGCAAAAGGGGATCGACGCGCCGGAAGCCATCGTGCGGCGCAATGGCGACCTGCCGCCGGTGCCGGGCGGAATTCGCGATGCTGCCGGTGCATTGATCGCACCCGATCCCGCGACATTGCCGCCGGATGAACTCGATTTCCATAGATTGTGGCTGCATCCTTTGCTGCTGTTCGCGCAGACCTGCTGGGGGCCGATGGAACTTGGCCTGTCCAGGCATGTGCAGGTGGTCGGCCAGCCGAGCTATGACGCCTATGAAGGCGGGCAGGGCGAGCTCTATTCGAGCGCTCTGGTGATGCGGATAGGCGAGGGACCGGAAGTTCGATCGCCTGCGGATGGCAGCGCTCTCATCCCGCTCGATCTGATCCGCGGCAAGCGCTTCACCTTCAACAGCCTCGATTCCATGTCGGGCATCATTGCGCTGACGCGCGACCTGCGAGCGGCCGACGAAGGCTTGGACATCTTTTCGTCGCGTAGCGAGAGCGGCGGTCACCGCGCTTCAATCGTCGCCATTGCCGAGGGCAGGGCCGATGTTGCAGCGATCGACTGCGAAAGCTGGGCGCTGGCGCAGCGCTTCGAGCCAGCAGCGCGGAAAGTCGCGATCGTCGGCTGGATCGGACGGCGCAAAGGCCTGCCGTTCATCACGGCGAGGGCAACACCGGAAAAGACAGTCAGGGCAATGCGAGAAGCGCTTGCCGGACTATCCGAGCAGCCTCGTATCCAGCGGGTAGGTTGAGAGCTGTTCGTTGCCGGTCTCGGTGATCAGGATCTGCTCTTCGAGCTTGACGCCTTCGCGCCCGCCAAGCCGGCCGATATAGCTTTCCACGCACAGCACCATGCCAGGTTCCAGCACGCCGTCCGGCGTGTCCGATGTCCAGTCGCTGGCATGCGGCAAGGTCGGGTATTCATCGGCCAGACCGACGCCGTGATAGAGCACGCCGTAGCGCGTCGGGAAGCAGTCACCCGGCGGCACCGCCGAGGCTTCGACGAGGTCGCGAAACGAGATGCCTGGCTGCATCAGAGCCGTGTTGTGTTCGATCTGGTCGGCGGCGATGCGGAACAGGGCGCGCTGTTTATTCGACGGGTTTGCATCACCGCACAGCCAGGTGCGCGACAGGTCGGCGCAGAAGCCGTAGGGGCCGATCAGGTCGGTGTCGAAGGCGACGAGATCGCCAGCCTCGATCTTTCGCGAAGAGCATTCCTGGAACCACGGATTGGTGCGCGGGCCTGACGTCAGCAGTCGCGTCTCGATCCACTCGCCGCCGCGCGCGATGTTGCCACGATGCAATTCCGCCCATAGCTCGTTCTCGGAAATGCCCGGCTTCAGCGCCTGTTCCATCTCGCCCATCGCCGCTTCGCAAGCGACAATCGCCCGGCGCATGGCGAGGATTTCGTCCGGCGATTTGATCAGCCGCGCGTTCTCCATCACTGCTTCGCCATTGCCGATGGAAATGCCGAGGCGAGCCAGCTCCTCGACGCCTTCGGGATTGATGTGGTCGACGGCGATGCGGCTGTTGCCGCTACCATGTTCCCTGACCAAATCGGCTATTCCGGCGGCCCAACGGCGGACCTTTTGCTCGGTCAGCTCACCGCCATAGAGATACATCCACGACACCGCCGGCCGCACCTCGTTGACGACGCCGGAATGGTCGGACAGGTGCTCGCAGGAAAAATAATCGAACAGCACCACCGGGCCTTCAGTGGCGACAAAGCAATGCCGCGTCGGATTGTGCGCCACCCAAAGCTGCATGTTGGTGCTGTCGGTGGCGTAGCGGATGTTGACGGGGTCGTAGAGCAGGGCGCCGGCATAGCCGCGCCGCTTCAGCTCGGCGCGGATACGCTCCAGCCGGTATTTTCGCATCGCCGCCAGGTCGGGCGCGGCAATGCCTGCCGCCGCCCACTCAGCCTCGGCCTGCGGGCCATAGCCCAGCACATGCTGGTTGAGCGAACCCGCCTTCTGGCGGGAGGCGTCGCGCAAAGCTTCGATCGAGCCCGGCTCGAACGGCATGATCTTGCGGTGGCGGCCAAAGCTGCCCTTCGGCCCCGCGCTGTCCATCGTCGAACCTCAGGTCCGCATCTTCCCGCCGCTCGGATCGAAGGGCGCTTCGACATTGATGCGGGCCGGGCGCCGGTGACCGAGGATCTCGATCTCGAACAGCCCGGCACTTTCGTCCTCGGCAAGCGCGGCGGGGATATAGCCCTGCGCCATCGACTTCTGCACATAATGCGCATAGCCGCCCGACGTGACCCAGCCGACCACGCGCCAGTCGCCGTCGACGATGCCGCGCACGGCGGATGCGCCTTCGGCAGCCTTGGAGCCACGTATTTCCTTGCCGCCCTTGTCGAAGCGCGGCGCGCCATAGCCATGCGGCTTTTCCACCGTGCCGTAGTCCTTGCTGACCTTGGCCCAGATCGGCTCGTCGCCCATGACATCGGCGTCGGCGGCATCGACGATGAAGGAGACGCGGCGCAGCTTTGGCCCCTCGGCCTGTTCCTTGGCGGCGGCCTCGCGGCCGATGAAGTCATTCTTCTCGAGCTTGATGAAGCGGTCCATCGCGCCTTCGAACGGTCCATAGATCGGCCGCAACTCGCGGAACCAGGTCGGAAAGTTCTTTTCGAGGCGCATGGAGAGCAGAGCGCGCATGCCGAAATCGACAAGGCCGAATTCCTCGCCGGCGTCCTTGATTGCTTTGTAAACCAGGCGTTCGTAGGCCGGCGCCATCCAGATTTCATAGCCGAGGTCGCCGGTGTAGGTGATGCGGTTGACCATGCAGGGCGCCCCGCCAACAGCCATCTCGCGGAAATCCATGAAACGGAAGGCTTTTGTCGAGACGTCGACATCGACCAGTTTCTGCAGCAGGTCCCGTGATTTCGGCCCGGCGATCGACAGGCCGACCAGCGTCTGGTCGAAGCGGTGGATGCGCACCGTTCCGTCCTTCGGCAGGTGCTTCTCGAACCAGCGCATGTGGTATTTCTGCGCCGCCGAAGAGCCCCAGATCATGAAGCGGTCTTCTGCCGCCTTGGCGATGGTGAAGTCGCCGATCAGCTTGCCGAACTCGTTGAGCATCGGCGTCAGCACGATGCGGCGGGTCTTCGGCATGCGGTTGGTCATCAGCCGGTTGAGGAAATCCTCGGCCGCGGGTCCCGAGACTTCGTATTTGGCAAAATTGGCGATCTCGGTGACGCCGACGCGCTCACGCGTGGCGCGCACTTCCTCGCCGATCGGCCCAAAATCGTTGGAGCGATGGAAGGAGACGATATCCCTGGGTTCCTTGCCTTCAGGTGCGAACCAGAGCGGGGTTTCGAGACCCCAGCTGTCGCCCATGACGGCGTTGTTGGCCAGCATCGTGTCGTAGAGCGGCGTCGTCTGCGCCGGACGTGCCGCCGGCAGTTCCTCATTGGGGAAGCGGATGGAGAAGCGGCGCGAATAGTTTTCCCGCACCTTGGCGTTGGTGTAGCGCAGGCCGGCCCATTCACCGAAGCGTGTAACATCCATGCCCCAGACATCGAAGCCAGGATCGCCATGCACCATCCAGTTCGACAGCGCCAGACCGACGCCGCCGCCTTGGCTGAAGCCGGCCATCACGGCGCAGGCGCACCAGAAATTGGTCAGGCCCTGCACCGGGCCGACCAGCGGGTTGCCGTCCAGCGCGAAGGTGAAGGGGCCGTTGATGATCTGCTTGATGCCGGCCTTCTCGATGCCGGGGAAATGCTTGAAGCCGATTTCCAGCGACGGCGCGATGCGGTCGAGGTCCGGCGGCAGCAATTCGTGGCCGAAATCCCATGGCGTGTTGACCGGCGACCACGGCTTGCAGGCCTTCTCGTAGGTGCCGAGCAGGATGCCGTTGCGCTCCTGGCGGGTGTAGATCTCGCCCTTGAAGTCGAGCACGCCGATCATTTCGCGGCCGGTCGATTTGTTGAACTCCTCGACCTCCGGCATCGGCTCGGTGAGCAGATACATGTGCTCCATGGCAAGAACCGGCAGCTCGACGCCGACCATGCGGCCGATCTCGCGCGCCCACAGGCCGCCGCAATTGACGACATGCTCGGCCTTCACCGTGCCCTGTTCGGTGACGACATTCCAGGTGCCGTCGACCTCCTGCGTCAATTCCACGACGCGGTTGCGCAGCACGATCTCGGCGCCGAGTTTTTTCGCCGCCTTTGAATAGGCGATGGTGGTGCCGGACGGGTCGAGATGGCCTTCGACCGGATCCCACATGGCGCCGACGAAATTGGTCTCGTCCATCAGCGGGAACATCGCCTTGGCTTCGGAAGGGGTGATCAGCTCTGTGTCCATGCCGAGATAGCGGCCCTTGGCGTGGGCAAGGCGCAGGAAGTCCATGCGCTCGGGCGTATCGGCCATCATCACGCCGCCGGTCAAATGCAGCGAGCAGGACTGGCCGGATATCTCCTCGATCTCCTTGTAGAGCTGCACCGTATAGGCCTGCAGCTTGGCGACGTTGGGGTCGCCGTTCAGCGTGTGGAAGCCGCCCGCTGCGTGCCAGGACGAGCCGGATGTGAGTTCAGAGCGCTCGATCAGCATGATGTCGGTCCAGCCGGCCTTGGCCAGGTGGTAGAGAACCGAGCAGCCGACGACGCCGCCGCCGATGACAACCGCTTTTAGGTGAGATTTCATCAAGATAGGTCCGCTTTTGGAGAGATTGAATCGGGGGAGTGGGGCGTGAAGACAAAGTGGAGGTCGGGTGCCGTGAGGTTCTCGGCCAGCCTGCCATCGAGCGCGGCAAGGATGGTTTCACAAACCGAAGTACGATGCTTCAGGGCTTCATGGCTCCAAACACGCAGGATCGAATAGCCCTGGGCACGCATGAAATCGTCGCGGCGGCGGTCATATGAGCTGCCGGCGTGTTGGTGTCCGTCAATCTCGACGACGAGCCATTTTTCGCGGCAAGCGAAGTCCGCGTAGTATGGTCTGATAGAGAACTGTCGCGTGAACTTGTAGCCGCCAAGTTTGCGGGCCTTTAACTCAAGCCAAAGCAGCGCTTCGGCCTGGTTGTCACCTTGCCTGAGTTTTCTGGCTCGCTGGGTAGTGCCCGTTTTGCGACGGCTACGGGTTTCATGAGCGCCTTCCCCCACTCCGTCGCCGCTTCGCGACGCCACCTCTCCCCCCTCCGGAGGGAGAGGAAGGGTGCCAGCGTGCATAAGCTCGCGCCTTTCCTCTCCCCCGTCGATCGGGGGAGAGCGACTATCTGGGGTGTCAAGTTGCACTCGCGAACTCGTTGCGCGCATCGCGTGCTTTTGCATTGAGGATGACGAGGAGTTTTCTGGCGAGTGCGATGCGGATGAGCATTTTTGGCTTTCCCGCCTGTTGCAACCGTTGAGCGAAAGCTTTGAGATTGGGATCGAATTTGGCCACGATGGCTGCGACGATGAAGAGGATGCCACGCGGCCCGGCGCGTCCGCCGCGCACATGCCTGTTGCCGGTGCGCTTGCCGCTATCGTTGGCGAAGGGAGCGAGGCCTGCCAGCTTGGCGATGGCCTTGTTGGAGATGAGGCCGATCTCGGGCAGTTCGGCCATCAGGCGGGCGACGGTGCGTCCGGCCACGCCCTTCAGCGAACGAAAGGCCTGCTCCAGCCTGGCCCACAGCGGATCGTCATCGATCATCGAGGCAATCTCGCCTTCCAGGCGCCGTTGCTCGCGCTTGAGGAAGGCCAGCATCGCCTCGATGCTGGCGCATACCTCGGCGTCGCGTGCGGCACTTCTACGCTGCTTGTTGATGGTCGCATCGCCGACAATCTGGCAAAGCCGGCCAACCAACGCGGCAAGCCGCTGCTGGGCGGCGCTTGGCGGTGGCGTCGGCACAGTGTTCTTGACTGCGCCGTAGTGGGCGATGACAGCGGCGTCGATCCTGTCGGTCTTCTCAAGATAGCCCATCGCCTCGGCGAAACGGCGCACGCTCTTGGCATTGACCACGCCGCACGGCATGCCGTGCGCCCACAAGAGCATGAATCCCAGCCGTTCATAGCCGCCCGATGCCTCCATCACCGCAAGGGCTGCGTCATGGCTGCGGCAGAACAGCCAAAGAGCTGCGATCCCCGCCGCGTCGTTGGCGAAGCGCGCTGCCGCTCCGCCAGGCCAGACATGCGCGTCCAGCCAATCTTTCGAAACATCAACTCCACAAATAATCCTGTTCACGGTAACCTGCCTTGTGCGTACGGTTGGAACCAAGCGACTGTTCGGTCGTGCGTGATGAAGGCGAAGATCCCAAGCTCTCCCGCGGCTGTAACCTCAGGTGGTACGGGCGACTTCGCCAAGCCAAGGTCCGGGCGGCCACCCGGACCTTGGCTCAATCGCTCTAATCCCACGAAATCTCTCTCGTGTAGATACAAGGTGTCGAGCGCAGCTCGACGGAGTGGGGGTCGACCGTTCATCAACAATACTGCCGATCAAAAATCGGTCGGCGCGCCGCCTTCGGACCGGCGCTTGGCGACGAAGGCGTTGAGTTCCTCGCGGACGGCCGGGTCCATGTAGGGCTCCTCATAGGACGCCAGCCGCTCCTTCCAGACCTTGTTGGCCTTTTCGAGCGCCGTCGGCGAGCCGGCTTCCGCCCAGGTCTCGTAATTGCGCCAGTCGGAGAGGATCGGCGAGTAGAAGGCGGTCTTGTAGCGGTCCTGCGTGTGCTGGGTGCCGAAAAAATGGCCGCCCGGGCCGACCGACTGGATGGCGTCGAAGCCGAGTGCCTCTTCGGAAAGGTCGAGCGGGGTCAGGAATTCGGCCACCATCTGCAGCAGGTCGATGTCCAGGATGGTCTTCTCGTAGGAGCAGCGCAGACCGCCCTCGAGCCAGCCCGCGGCATGCATCATCAGATTGCCGCCGCCCTGGATGGCGCCCCACAGCGAGAATACGCTTTCATAAGCCGCCTGCGCGTCGACCGTGTTGGCGGCGCAGGTGTTGGAGGTGCGGTAGGGGATGTTGTAGCGGCGGGCAAGCTGGCCGCCGACGAGCTGCGCCTTCATGTATTCCGGCGTGCCGAACGCCGGTGAACCGGACTTCATGTCGACATTGGAGGTGAAGCCGCCATATCCGACGGGGGCGCCCTTGCGCACCATCTGGGCGAAGGCGATGCCGGCAAGCGCCTCCGCGTTCTGCTGCACCAGTGCGCCGGCGATGGTGACAGGCGCCATCGCACCCGACAGGGTGAACGGCGTCACGACGACGACCTGGCCCTTGCTCGACATCTGGATGATGCCTTCCATCATCGGCACATCGAGTTTCAGCGGCGAATTGGTGTTGATGATGGTGAAGACGGACGGCTCTTCGAGCATCTGCTCGTGGCTGATGCCGCGCGCGATCCTGGCGATCTCGATGCCGTCGACATTGCGCTCCTTGCCGAGCGAATAGATGTGGAACACCTTGTCGGTGAGCACGCTGAGATCGCGGATGCATTCGAGATGGCGGACGGATGGATGGATATCGGTCGGCTCGACCGGGTAGCCGCCCGTGCAGTTCAGAATGTTGTGCATCTGCGCGAGCTTGAGGAAGTTGCGGTAGTCCTGCTGGTTGCCGGGCCGGCGGCCGCGATCGATGTCGGAGCAATTGGGCGCCGATGCCATCATCGAGATGATCACATTGTTGCCGCCGAAGCGCACATTGTGCGCAGGATTGCGGGCATGGATGGTGAATTCCGACGGGCAGTGCGACACCAGGTCGAGGATCATGTCGCTGTCGAAGCGCACCCGCTCTGAGCCGTCACGCACGTCGGCGCCATGCGCCTTCATGATGCTGCGGGCCTCGTCATGCAGCACGTCGACGCCGATTTCCCGCAGCACGCGCAGGGAAGCGAGGTGAATCGATTCCAGCTCGTCGTCGGACACCAGCCTGGTTGGCGCCAGCGGGTTCTTCAACTGGCGAAAAGCCGGCTGCTCGAACGCGGCCGAGCCGCCGGCGCGCTTTCCAGCGCGGCCGCCGCGACGGGCGCGGTCGGTGGCCAATGCCGGTTCTGAGGGTTGTAGGGCGGCGGTCATGATGGTCCTCGTGGGATGCGATAGCGGGCGGCATAATGGACCGGCGGCTGTCCGGCCATTGCGGAGGCGACGACCACTAGGGCGAGGGAAGCGACATGCCGGAACGGCAGGTGCCCGGCCGCGACATCGGCTTGATCAGGTTGCCGCGTTGGAGCAAGCGGATTTCGGTGGCCGGCCCTTCCCTTCCGGGGATCGAACCGATAGCTACTTGGCTTGCCGGCCTGATGGCCAGCAGTTCATCTGGATGGCAGCATGGTCGCGACCGGCTCGAGCCAAGGCGAAGCAGGAACGCAATGGGCAGCGCTTGCCGGCGTCACCGCGGCACTTGCCATGTTTGGCGCCGCGCAAGGGCTGAGCTCGCCGCTGTTCACATTGCTGATGCAGAAGCAAGGCATGTCGCCGGCGCTGATCGGCCTGTCGGCGGCGATGATGCCGCTCGGGCTGATCCTGTCGGCTTCCTTCGTGCCGACGGCGGTGCGGCTGGTCGGCGGGCGCAACCTGGCGGTCGGCTGCTCACTGATCGGCGCGCTCTGCTTCCTGGGCATCGGCTATCTACAGGACTGGGTGGCGTGGTTCGTCATCCGCTTCATCATCGGCGTGGTCATCAATCCGCTTTATATCCTTGGCGAGGTGTGGGCGCTGTCGCTGGCACCGCCGTCGCGGCGCGGCCGGGTGATGGGCGTGTTCAACACGCTGATGGGCGCCGGTTATGCCGCCGGACCATTCGCGCTGACCCTGCTCGGTACGTCGGGCTGGGCGCCTTTCATGGTCGGCGTCGCCGGTTTCGCGCTCTGCGCGGTGATCCTGCACGCCGTCTCGTCAAAGCTCACCGGCTTCGAGGATGACGGCCAGCCTGCCAGCGGCCTTGTCGGGTTTGCCAAAATGGCGCCGGCGCTGCTGCTTGCCGTGCTTGTCTCGGCGGCGGTCCAGCAGAGCACCTATGCGCTGGTCCCGGTCTTCGGCGCCAGCTATGGCCTGGCGGAAGCCGTTCTGGCCTCGCTGGTGATGGCGCTTTCCCTCGGCAACATCCTGCTGCAGATACCACTCGGCCTTCTGGCGGAGCGTTTTGGCGGCCGCGCCATGATCATCGTCTGCGCACTGGCAACAACCGTTTGCGCGCTTTTGCTGTCTCTGCTGATCACAACGCCGTTGATCTGGGTGGTGCTGCTGGTGATGGGCGCGGTCGGTTACGGCGTCTACACCATGGCATTGGTCGAACTCGGCAGCCGGTTCAAGGGCTCTGTGCTGGTCGCCGGCAACGCTGCCTTTGCGCTGATGTGGGGCGTTGGTGGCATCGTCGGCCCACCCGGTGCGGGCCTGCTCATGCAAGGCATCGGCCCACTTGGGCTGCCGGTGGTTATTGCCGCTCTCGACGCGGTGCTGGTGATGTTCGCGCTGTACCGCTCATCCATGCGCCGAGCTTCCTGATAAGCCCAACCTCCTGACAGGCCCAGCCTCCTGACAGGCCCAGCCTCCTGACAGGCACTGTCTGGAGCAAGCAGTTTTCGCCCGCCAGGGGCTTACCTCTGCGCAACTCAATCGCTAATCCTGCAGCCCGACAGCGGTGCGTACATGAATTTGGTTGAATCGAACAAGGACGAGACGATGCAATGGGCGGCGATCACCGGTGTGATCGCGACCGTCTCGGTGTTCGCCATCGCGCAAGGGTTGTCCTATCCGCTGCTGAGTTTCATCCTGCAGCGCCAGGGCGTTTCGCCAGCGATGATCGGCTTGTCGGCGGCCATGACGCCGATTGGCTTCATTCTGTCATCGCCGTTGATCCCGGCGCTGGCCCGCCGATTCGGGGCAGGGCGCACCGCATCACCTGTGCGGCCCTTTCGGCTGTCGTGCTGGCGCTGATCGGCTGGACGCAAAATGTCTATTTGTGGTTTCCCCTGCGCTTCCTGATCGGCGTCGTGACCAATCCGCTCTATGTGCTGAGCGAGATCTGGGTGATCGCGCTGGCACCGCCGGCCCGACGCGGCCGCGTCATGGGTGTCTATTCGACGATCATCTCGGCCGGTTTCGCGACCGGGCCACTGTGCCTGCTTGCAGTCGGCACTGAGGGCTGGCCGCCCTTCCTCGTCGGCATTTTCGCCTTCGTGCTGTGTGGCATTTGCCTGGCCTCGGTGCTGCCGCGTTTGCCCAAGGTCGACGAGGCCGGGCACCAGGTTTCCGTCCTGGGTTTCGTGCCGCTGGCGTGGCTGCTTTTGTTCGCCGTCATAGTCGCCGCCGGCTTCGAACAGGGTGCGTTGGCGTTGCTGCCGGTCTATGGCACCCATCACGGCATCACCGAAACCCGCATGTCGGCGCTGCTGTCGGTGATGATCGCCGGCAACATCGCCATGCAGGTGCCGCTCGGCCTTTTGGCGGAAAGGCTTTCCGCGCGCCTGGTGCGGCTTGCCTGCGTCGCGATCACGGTGCTCGGCTGCGTCCTGCTTCCGCTTCTCATCGAGTCGCCGCTGATCTGGCCAATGATCTTTGTCTGGGGCGCGGTTTCCTACGGCATCTACACGATGTCGATCATCGAGCTCGGCGAACGCTTCACCGGCTCCGCACTGGTCGCCGGCAATGCGGCCTTTTCCTTCATGTGGGGCGTCGGCGGCATCGCCGTGCCGCCGCTGGCGGGGGGCGCCATGGATGTTATGGGCGCCGGCGGACTGCCGATCACGCTTGGGCTGCTGTGCCTGGCGCTGGCCATTGCGAGCCTCGCTGGTCGGCGGAAAGCCTCAATTGTGCGCTGAACATGGTGAATATCGACGGCCTGTCGGCGTTGGCTTTTTCAAAGCAACGCGTTTATCGGAGACCTCATGACCAAGCCTGCCACCCAGACGCCGAATTCCGCCCCCACGACCGACGATCCCTTTCTCTGGCTGGAGGACAGGACGGCCAAGCAGTCATTGGACTGGGTACATCGCCAGAACGAGATCACGGTTGGTGAATTGCAGGGCGATCCGTCCTATCAGGCGTCGTTCCAGACCGCGCTCGACCTGATGACGGCCGAGGACAACATCGCTGTCGGCGCGGCAAAAGCCGGCCATGTCTACAATTTCTGGCAGGACAAGACCAATGTGCTCGGCCTCTGGCGCCGCACGACCGTCGCTTCCTACAAGACCGAGAAGCCCGACTGGGAAACGATCATCGACTTCGACCAGCTTGCGGCGGAGGAAGGGATAAAATGGGTTTTTGGCGGCGCCAGCCGGCTCTATCCCGACTTCAACCTTTGCCTTGTCTCGATGTCGCCGGATGGCGGCGACGCCAGCGAGATGCGCGAATTCGACATCGCGACCAAGTCGTTTGTCGAGGTAGGGTTTCGTGCACCCGCTTCCAAGTCGGGTTTCAGCTGGCTGGATAAGGACACCGTGATTGTTTCGGCCGCTTTCGACGAGGCCGACAAGACCGAGTCCGGCTATCCGCGAGTCATAAAGCTGTGGAAGCGCGATACCAAGCTGGAAGACGCGACGCCGATCTTCGAGGCGCAGAAAGAGGATCTCGCCGTTGGTGCCGCTGTCGAGCACGACGGTGACAGACGCTATCTGGTCCTGGCTCGAACGCTGAATTTCTTCGCTTCGCACATCTTCCTTCGGCTGCCTTCCGGCGAAAACAAACAGCTGCCGCTACCGGACGACATGACCGATACGGCAATATTCAGGGATCAGCTCGTGTTCGGCGTGCGCAGTGCATGGACGGCGCCCGACGACACGGTTTGCAAGCCCGACGGTCTTTATTCGCTGGACCTGGCGCGCTGGGTCGAGACCGGCGCGATCGGGCCTGTCGAAACCTTGTTCGAGCCGGCCTATCGCGTTTCCATAGCCGGCATTGCCCGCACGCGGGACCGGCTGTTCGTCAGCCTGATGGACAATGTGCGCGGCAAAGTCGTCGTCTGCGAGCGCATGGATGGCAACTGGTCGCTGAAACCGGTGGCGCTGCCCGAAAATGGCAATGTCGGCATCAGTCATGCCGAGCAGTTCGGCTCGAGTGTGTCCTTCTCCTTCACCGATTTCCTGACCCCGAGTTCGATCATCTGGTCCGACGACAATGGCGAGACGCTCGCCACCGTGAAGTCGCAGCCGGCGCGTTTCGATGCCTCGCCGCTGATCTCGGAACAGTTCGAGGCGCGCTCCAAGGACGGCACGATGATCCCCTATTTCGTCGTCAGGCGGCGCGACCAGAAAGGTCCGGTGCCGACGCTGCTTTACGGCTATGGCGGCTTCGAAGTGCCGCTGCTGCCCGGCTATGCCGGCGTGCGTGGTAAGCTGTGGCTGGAGAAAGGCAATGCCTATGTGCAGGCATGCATCCGCGGCGGCGGCGAGTTCGGCCCAGCCTGGCATCAGGCGGCGCTCAAGGGCAATCGCCAGAACGGATTCGACGATTTCGCAGCGGTCGCGCAGGACGTCGTCAAGCGCGGCATCGCGACAGCAAGCTCGCTCGGCATCCAGGGTGGTTCGAATGGCGGCTTGCTGACCGGCGTTTCCTTGACGCAGCATCCCGAGCTTTTCGGCGCCGTCATCATCGAGGTGCCGCTGCTCGACATGCTGCGTTACGCCGAATTGCCGCCTGGCGCCTCGTGGATGGCCGAATATGGCGATCCGTCGAAACCCGAAGACGCGAAGTGGCTTTCAGCCTACTCGCCCTACCAGCATGTCGACGCCGCTGCCGCCTATCCGCCTGTGCTGCTGACCACATCGACCGCTGACGATCGGGTCCATCCCGGCCATGCGCGCAAGATGGCCGCCCGCCTGCAGGAAGCCGGCCATGCCAGGACGCTGTTCTTCGAGGAGACCGAGGGCGGCCATGGCGGGCGTGGCGACCGCCGGCCGCAGGCGGCGCAGACGGCGATGAAATATGTCTTCCTGCAAAGGGCGCTGACAGCCAAGGCCTAGAGTCATTCAGTTATGGGCCAAGCAAAGGGTGGTTCTCCTCGAGCAGCCTTTGCTCTAAGGTGGCTTCCATGGCTCTCGTCAGGATGTTGATTGACGCATTTGAGGCTCGCGCATTGCGGGTCGCGGTGACGCCGTCACCGCGCACGCTGCGCGCCGAGCTTTTGCGGCTGTGCGCCCGCATCGGCTATTCGCCACCTCTCTTCCTCTGAAGCATTCGCCCCGGCTTGGCCGGATAGAATCCAGAGGGAAGATCAGACATGACCTATCAGAATTATTCGCTGAAGCAGCTTCAGCAGATCGACGCCGCGCATCATCTGCATCCGTTCACCGACCACAAGGAAATGCGCGGGGCCGGGTCGCGCATCATCACCCATGCCAACGGCCCTTTCATCTACGATTCCGAGGGGGCTGAAATCCTCGACGGCATGGCCGGGCTGTGGTGCGTCAACATCGGCTATGGCCGTGACGAGCTGGCCGAGGCCGCCTATGCCCAGATGAAGGAACTGCCTTACTACAACTCCTTCTTCAAATGCTCGACGCCGACGCCAGTGCTGCTGTCCAAGAAGCTGGCGGAGATCGCGCCGAAGCACGTCAACCAGGTATTCTACGGCTCTTCCGGGTCGGAAGCCAACGACACCGCGCTGCGCCTCGTGCGCCACTATTGGGTGCTGGAGGGCAAGCCGGAGAAGAACCGCATCATCTCGCGCAAGATGGCCTATCACGGCTCGACCGTTGCCGGCACCTCGCTCGGCGGCATGGATGGTATGCACAAGCAGCTCAACGGTGCGGTGCCCAACATCGTCCATGTGATGATGCCCTATGCCTATGAGCTAGCGCTGCCTGGCGAGAGCGATCATGATTTCGGTCTGCGCGCGGCCGGGGCTGTCGAGGAGGCGATCCTCGAAGCCGGCGCCGACAAGGTTGCCGCGTTTATCGGCGAGCCGATCATGGGAGCCGGCGGCGTGAAGATACCGCCGGCGAGCTATTGGCCGGAAGTGCAGCGCATCTGCCGTAAATACGATGTCCTGCTGATGCTGGACGAAGTCATCACCGGTTATGGACGCACCGGCGAATGGTTTGCCGCACAGACACTCGGCATCGAGCCAGACACGATCACCACGGCCAAGGCGCTGACCTCGGGCTATCAGCCGCTGTCGGCATTGCTGGTTGGCGACCGCATCGCCTCGACGCTGGTCGAGAAGGGCGGCGAGTTCAACCATGGCTACACCTATTCCGGGCACCCGGTGGCCTGCGCCGTGGCGCTGAAGAACCTCGAGATCATCGAGCGCGAAGGGCTGGTCGACCGCGTCCGGAACGACACCGGCCCTTACTTCGCCAAGGCGTTGCAGGAGCGCATTGCCGGACATGATCTGGTCGGCGAGGTCCGTTCGATCGGACTGATGGGCGCGATCGAGATCGTCAAGGACAAGGCGACCAAGGAGCGGTTCCTGCCGGCTGGAAGTGCGGCGGTAACCGTGCGGGATCACGCCATCACGAATGGCATGATGCTGCGCGCCACCGGCGACACGATGATCCTGTCGCCGCCGCTGATCTGGACCCGCGACACGATCGATATGGCCTGCGACCGCATCTCGAAGGCGCTGGATCTGGCGCAAGCCGATCTTCGCAAGCGGTAGAACTCGACCCCTCGGCTGGGCGCTCTTCGGCGGGCGCGCCCAGCCTTGAGACCATGCCGAAGCGGCGAGGGAACGAATTCCATCACAAGCGCGTAGTGTGTGGGGCAGCGGCTGATTCGGCCGCCACAAGGGGTTTGTTTCCATGAGAAAAACCGGCAAGAGCCGACGGACGCGAGAAGCGGCCAGCATCAGCGGCGACCTGATGCTGGCGCCGCTGGTGGCGATGATGCGGCTGCCGTTGATGGCCATGGATGGCGGGAGCCGCCAGCCATGGAGTACGGAGACGGCGCGTGCGGTCAACGAGAAGACCGCCGCTATGGCCGAAGGCGCGTTTGCGGCACAAATGTCTTTCCTGCAATCGGCATCGCGGTTCTGGCCGGAAGTCTTTTCCGGCCGCACGCCGTCGCTGTTCAACGGGGTTGCGGCGGAGCGCTCGATCAGCGCCGCGCTGAAGCCGGCAAGCCGTGCCGTGAAAGCGAATTTTCGCCGGCTGTCCAACAAGACCTGACCGGGGTTGCAAAACTTTGATTTTGCGCATCGAGGAGCGCATGCGCTAGAATCAGTCCGTACGTTACCGATTGGGGACATGATGGCCGGACAACCGCTCAACCAGCCGGCTGAAATTCCAGCCGAACTCGACCGCTGGAACTGGGGCGCCTTCTTCCTCAACTGGATCTGGGGCATCGGCAACAGCACCTTCATTGCGTTGCTGGCGCTGATCCCTGTCGTCAACATCATCATGATCATCGTGCTGGGCGCACGCGGCAGCCGCTGGGCCTGGCAGAACCGCGCCTGGCGCGACCCGGAGCAGTTTCGCAAGACGCAGCGCAACTGGGCAATCGCCGGCCTTGCCGTCTGGGTGGTCGGGATTGGCGGCTGCGCGACGATGGTCGGCAGCATTCCCTACGTCCTGAAAGGCAGCGATGCCTATCTCATGACGATGGACAGGCTTCGCGCCGACGACCGCGTCAAGGCGGCGTTGGGTGATGATTTGACCGACAGTTTCTGGGTCGGCGGCCATCTCAACGTCAATGCGAATGGGGCTGGTGAGGCCCAGTTCGGCATTCCGGTCCAGGGCGCCAGGGGCAAGGGCACGGCCTATTCGACCGCTGTCCGGACAGCCGGCACATGGAGCCTGCGCCTGCTGGTCGTCAGGGTCGAGGGAACCGACGCACCGATCGTGCTGATCAACGAAGATCATGTCCCGATCCCGAATGCTGCAATCGGAATATAGTTAGGCAAAACGCAAAAAAGCGGCCTGAATACGGGCGCGACAGCTGACAGTTCGGCCGGCTTCGTGGCCCAACAGTCGGGTGACCACTGCAGCGTTCCAGACAAGGAAATATGCTGAAAAGCCGGATGCTGTCTGACAGTATGCGCATGCGTTCATGTGGACCGGTGGCAATTTCAGACAAGGGCACGCGCATATGGTGAGTTCCTTTCGTGCGGTCGTGGTCGGTGGCGGCTGTGTGGGTGCCGGCATTCTCTACGGCCTGGCAAAGCGCGGCTGGACCGATGTGGCATTGCTGGAGCGAACACAGCTTACGGCCGGCTCGACATGGCATGCCGCGGGGCTCATCCCCTCTTACGCGCGCAGCCGCAATGTCGGCCGCATGATCGCCAGATCGATCGCGATCTATGAAGGCCTGGAGGCGGAGACGGGCCAGAACGTCGGCTGGCACAAATGCGGGCAACTGCGCATTGCCAACACGCGCGACAGGCTGGACGAGTACAGAAGCTACATGGACGTTGCCGAGGTCCAGGGAGTGCGGGCCCGGATCGTATCGCCCGCGGAGGCGCGAGAGATCTGGCCGCTGCTCGACAACAACACCATGCTGGGTGCCCTCTACCATCCCGATGACGGCCACATTGCACCCGCCGATGTCACCCAGGCCATGGCCAAGGGTGCACGCGACCTCGGCGCGAAGATCCATCTTGATACCGAGGTCGTGGGTTTCGAGCGGATGCCGAGCGGCGAGTGGAGGGTCAAGACCTCACGCGGCGAGATCGTCTGTGAACACGTCATCCTTGCAACAGGCAATTACGCACGCCAGACAGGCGCCATGCTGGGCCTGGACATTCCCGCGATTCCGATCCTGCACCAGTATTGGATCACCGAGGCGGTTCCCGAAATCGTGGAACGCAAACGGCTTGGTCTTCCGGAGATGCCGATCCTCAGGGACGAGGGTTACGAGGGCTATCTGCGCGAAGAGGGAGACGGGCTGATGTTCGGTCCCTATGAGCGCACCGAGCAGCTCAAGCTGTTCGCCGAAAACGGCGTCCCGGAATGGTTCGGCGCCGATCTGCTCGATGAAGATTTCGATGCCGTTTCCTGGAACTGGGAGCGCGCCACCGAACTGGTTCCCGCGCTCGGGCGCGCCGGCATCAAACGCAATGTGCGAGGACCTTTCCAGATGACGGCCGATGAACTGCCGCTGATGGGGCAGGCGTGGGGCCTGGAGAATGTCTGGCTCGCCGAAGGGGTGCCGGGGGGCATCCTTTGGGGTGGTGCGATTGGCTACTACCTCTCCGAACGGATCGTGGAGGGTGGCAACAGCATCGACACGGCGGAGCTGGATCCCCGCAGGTTCGGCCGCTATGCCAACAAGAACTGGACCCGGGCCAAGGTCCGGGAAGCCTGGGGCACCCACGCCGTACAGCACTATCCGGGCCAGGACATGCCGGCGGCGCGACCGCAGAAAACGGCCCCGTCCTATGACCGCCTAAGTCAGCTTGGCGCGGTATGGGACGTGTTGAACGGCTGGGAGATGCCGAGCTGGTTTGCGCCCGCGGGTGTCGAGGCGCGCAATGTCTACAGCTGGCGCTGGACCCCCAAGGGGAACCACGTCGCCGCAGAGGTCCAGGCTGTCCGCCAGGCCGCCGGTCTGGTCGAGATGACACCAATGACCAAGTTCGAGGTCGGCGGGCCGGGCGCCGAGGGCTGGCTCGACGGAATCCTGGCCAACAGACTGCCGCGTCCCGGTCGTGTCGCTCTTGCCCATCACCTGACGCCGACCGGCGGCGTGCAGGCCGAGTATGTGGTGGCGCGGCTGCAGAGCGACCTGTTCTATCTCATATCGACGCCGCGCGCCGAACGCTGGAACCTTGACGATCTCGGCCGGCTGTTGCCGAAGGACGGCAGCGTGCATCTGCGCAACGTCACGGAGGATCGCGGCAGCTTCACGGTGGTTGGGCCGAAGGCGCGCGACATACTGCAGCCGCTGACGGAGATCGACCTCTCCAACGAGGCCTTCCCATGGTTCAGCGTACAGTCCGGCACCGTCGGCATGGCCAGCGACGTACGGCTGCTGCGTGTCAACTATTCGGGTGAACTGGGATGGGAGCTCTATCATCCACTCTGCTACCAGCGGCATTTGCTGGATGCGCTTCTGGCATCGGGAGAGGCACACGGGCTGAGGCTGGTCGGACTTCAAGCGCTGGAATCGCTTCGTCTCGATAAATCCTACCGGGCCATGTACCGCGATATGAACCCCGAATTGTCCGCCTTGGAAAGCGGCCTCGAGCGCTTCATCAGCCTCGACAAGAGGGACTTCATCGGCCGGGCGGCACTGGTCGCGAAACAGCAGCAGGTTACACGCCGGATCGCCACACTGTCGATCGACACGGACGGTGCGAGCGCATTCGCCTTCGAGGGCGTTTACCGCGAAGGCGAGCTCGTCGGCCACATCACCTCGGCGGGCTACTCCTACACTTTTGGTCACGACATCGCACTTGCGCTGCTGCCCCTGGAACTTGTGTCGCCCGGTACCGAGCTCGAGGTTTCGATCCTCGGCGAGCGCCGCGCGGCAAAGGTGATCGCCGACTCGCCCTATGATCCGGAAGGCGCCCGCGGGCGCATGTGAGGTATCCCGGAGTACAGTTTCCGGTTCATCGATGTCTCAACCGTGCTGCAGGGTAAAACGCAAAAACCGCGCTCCATCGGGAACGCGGTTTTGCCAGATACGCATGGCGCTTCGCTACGCAAACACTTTGCGAAACTTATGGCACTTGTCGAAACTTACGGGCTCCGGTACGCGAGACCTGATCCGGAGCGCCGGACGGATGAGATGTCCGCCTCACAGTCCGTTTTATAGGGACATCGTTACCGCGGAGTTATCGAGAGCTTAAGCAAATCTAAATTTTCATTTTTTCCACCGAAGGAAACCGGAAAAATCCGCCAAATCCGTGGGTTACGCCGGGTTACCCCTGAGAAAATTAATTATGCCGGAGAAATCGACGCCGCCATGTCCCTGGGCGTTGAACAAGGCATAAAGCTGAGCCGCTTCGGCACCAAGCGGCGTTACAGCACCCGCACCTTGGGCGGCTTCCTGGGACAATTTCAGGTCTTTCAGCATCAAGGCGGCTGCAAATCCTGGGTTGTAGTCCTTGTTTGCGGGCGAAGTCGGCACCGGGCCGGGCACCGGGCAGTAGGTGGTCAAGGACCAGCACTGGCCGGAGGAGGTCGAGGCGACGTCGAACAGCGCCTGATGCGACAGGCCGAGCTTTTCGGCCAGAACGAAGGCTTCGGCGACACCGATCATCGAAATGCCGAGGATCATGTTGTTGCAGATCTTTGCTGCCTGGCCGGCGCCGTCGCCGCCGCAATGGACGATGCGGCCGGCCATCGGCTTCAGGATCGGCTCGGCGGCAGCGAAGGCATCATCGGAGCCTCCCGCCATGAAGGTCAGCGTGCCGGCTGCGGCACCCCCGGTGCCGCCCGAGACCGGTGCATCGATCGACGACAGCCCGTGCTTCCTGGCGACGGCGTGGGCTTTGCGGGCTGACTCGACGTCGATGGTCGAGGAATCGATAAAGAGTGCGCCTTGCTTGGCCTTGGGCGCGATGTCTTCGTAGACGGAGAGGACATGCTTGCCTGCAGGCAGCATGGTGATCACCACGTCGGCATCCTTCACCGCGGCCAAGGCATTCGCCATAATCGTCACGCCATGTTCCTTGGCGACGGTGAGGTTTTCCGGAACGAGGTCGAAACCGTTCACCGCATGCCCGGCCTTGACCAGATTGGCGGCCATTGGATTGCCCATATTGCCGAGGCCGATGAAGGCGATCGTCGTCATTGTCTGTCTCCCAGAGTTGCTGGCTTCAACGGCCAATCAGCGCGCGAGCGATGATGACGCGCATGATCTCGTTGGTGCCTTCGAGGATCTGGTGCACGCGCAGGTCCCGCACCAGTTTCTCGATGCCGTAGTCGTGCAGGTAGCCGTAGCCGCCGAGCAGCTGCAGTGCGTCATTGGCGACATTGAAGCCGGTGTCGGTGACGAAGCGCTTGGCCATCGCCGACCATTTGCCAGCATCCGGCGCCTTGCGGTCGAGCTTCGAGGCGGCGGCATAAAGGAAGATACGCGCCGCCTGCAGCTCGGTCTCCATGTCGGCCAGCCTGAATTGCAGCGCCTGGAATTGATTGATCTTCGAGCCGAAAGCCTTGCGCTCGGCGGTGTAGGACAGCGCCTTGTCGAGCGCCGACTGCGCGCCGCCCAGCGAACAGGCGGCGATGTTCAGCCGGCCGCCGTCGAGCCCGGCCATGGCGATGCCGAAGCCAGCGCCTTCGTCGGACAGAAGGTTCTCCGCCGGCACCTTGCAATCCTCGAAGATGACCTGGCGGGTCGACTGCATGTGCCAGCCCATCTTGTGCTCGTTTGCCCCAAAGGAGAGGCCCGGCGCATCTCTGGGCACGACGATGGTGGAAATGCCTTTCGGCCCGTCCGCGCCGGTGCGCACCATGACGGCATAGACATCGCTGTCGCCGGCGCCGGAGATGAACTGTTTGGTGCCGTTGAGCACATAGTCGCCGCCGCTCTTCACCGCACGGGTCTTGAGCGCCGCGGCATCGGAGCCGGAGCCTGGCTCGGTCAGGCAGTAGCTGGCCAGCCATTCCATCGAAGTGAGCTTGGGCAGGAAGCGCTGGCGCTGTTCGTCATTGCCGAAACGGTCGATCATCGAGGCCACCATGTTGTGGATCGAGATGAAGGACGAAAAGGCCGGATCGGCGTGCGACAGCGCCTCAAAGATCAGCACGGCGTCGAGCCGGCCAAGTGCCGAGCCACCGACATCGTCCCTGATATAGATGCCGCCGAGCCCGAGCGGACCGGTCTCGCGGATCACGTCGGCCGGGAAATGCTTGTTGCGGTCCCAATCGAGCGCATTCGGTGCGACACGGTCGGCGGCGAAGGCCTGCGCCATCTCCTGGATGGCGCGCTGCTCCTCGTTGAGTTCGAATTGGCTGGTGCTCGCATCGACCGCGGCGTCCATGGCGTGCTCCCTGTGTGCTGGCCAGCTAGCTCGCTGGCCTGTTGTTTTTGGCTTTGCGCGCGCACCAATCTAGACCAATGATGCCGCCGCGCAACCCGATCCCCTGCGGAGCGGCTGTGCATCAATGCATGTCCGGAGCAAGATATGACGACAAAATTCGATGAACTGCTGGGCCGGTTCCACGCATACCTTGCGACCGTGGATCACGTCCTGATGCGCGATGCCGTGGCCCGGATCGGCTGGGACATGCCGGCTCGCACGCTGGAGCCGCGTCCGCTTGCCTGCCTGCGCCATCTCGATCGCGCCGCCGAACTGGCGCCTCCGGATGCCAAGCCGCTGGTGCAACTGCTTGCCGAACGTCGGAATGATTTCCGCTGGGGGCAGACTTATGGCGAGGCGGACTTCGGGAAAGAGTTCATCGAGAATTACGGCTGGCTGGAAGTGTTCGGCACACGTGGCCACTTTGCCAATGACGCGGCCGCCGCCGGCCTGCTGATTCTTGGACCAGATATCGTCTATCCCGACCACCATCACGTCGCCGAGGAAATCTACATTCCGCTGGCCGGCGGCACCGAATGGCGCATGGGCGAGAGCGGCTTTTGCATGCGTACGGCCGGCGAGGTCGTTCATCACGCTTCCAACGTCAATCACGCCATGCGCACGGGCAAAGACCCGTTGCTGGCGCTGTACATCTGGCGCGGCGGGCCGTTGGCGCAGAAATCCGATATCACCGGAACCGTGGCGCAGGGCAGGGACTGATGGCCAAAGCGATCATGCTGCAAGGCACGGGTTCCGACGTGGGCAAGACCGTGCTGGTCGCCGGCCTCTGCCGCGCGGCAAAAAAGCGTGGGCTGAAGGTGCGGCCGTTCAAGCCGCAGAACATGTCGAACAATGCCGCCGTCGCCGAAATTCCAGGTGACAACAATGCCGGCGGCGGTGAGATCGGCCGCGCGCAATGGCTGCAGGCGATCGCTTGCGGTGTCGCGCCATCGGTCCACATGAACCCGGTGCTGCTGAAGCCGCAGACCGATGTCGGCGCGCAGGTCATCGTGCAGGGCAAAATGTTCGGGGAAGCGCGGGCGCGCGACTACCAGGCGATGAAGGGCCGGCTGATGGACGCCGTGCTGGACTCCTGGGGCAAGGTCGGCGAGGGCGCCGATCTGGTCATCGTCGAGGGCGCCGGCTCGCCGGCCGAGATCAACCTGCGCAGCCGCGACATCGCCAATATGGGCTTTGCCACGCGCGCCGACGTGCCCGTGGTGCTGGTCGGCGACATCGATCGCGGCGGCGTCATCGCTTCGGTGGCCGGCACGCATCTGATCCTCCCGGAAGAGGACCGGCGCATGATCGCCGGCTACCTCATCAACAAGTTCCGCGGCGACGTTTCGCTGTTTGACGACGGCCTGAAGTCGATCGAGACATTCACGGGCTGGCGCTGTTTCGGTGTCGTTCCGTGGCTGAAGGCGGCGGCACGCTTGCCTTCGGAAGATTCGGTGGTGCTGGAGCGGCTGGCGTCCGGCGAAGCGCGCGCGCTGAAGGTGGCGGTGCCGATGCTTGGCCGCATCGCCAATTTCGACGATCTCGACCCGCTCAAGGCTGAGCCGCAGGTCGAGGTGGTGTTCGTGCCGCCGGGAAAGCCGCTGCCCGCCGATGCCGGGCTGGTGGTCATTCCAGGCTCGAAGTCGACAATCGGCGATCTCTTGAAATTCCGCGAGAACGGTTGGGATCGCGACCTTCTTGCGCATCGCAAGCGCGGCGGCCATGTCGTGGGCATTTGCGGCGGCTTCCAGATGCTCGGCCGCATGGTGCGCGATCCCGACGGCATCGAAGGCAGCGTCACCGAAGCCGAAGGGCTCGGCCTGCTCGACATCGAAACGGTGATGGAGCCGGAAAAGACGGTGCGCAACGTCAGCGCCCGTTCGGTGCCGTTCGACCTGCCGCTCGAAGGCTATGAAATCCATCTCGGCCGCACCACCGGGCCGGATGCGCTGAGGCCGTCTGCAGTCATCAATGGCATCGATGACGGGGCAGTGTCGGTCGATGGCAAGGTGATCGGCACCTATATGCACGGTCTGTTTGGCGCCGACGGCTTTCGCGGAAGATTCCTCGAAAGCCTCGGCATCAAGGGCGGCGGCATCGACTACCGAGCCGAGGTCGAGCGGGCGCTGGACGAGGTCGCAGCCGAGCTGGAGACCCATCTCGACTGCGACGCGATCTTTGCACTGGCGCGGTAATTCGCGGTTGGCTCAGCCCTTGTCGCCTGCCTTCGGCCAGTAGGTACCGAAGGACCAGACGTTGCCTTCCGGGTCGCGGCAGATGAACTCGCGGCTGCCATAGTCGCGGTTGGTCAATTCCTGGATGATCGTGGCGCCGGCCTTCCTGGCCTTGGCATAGGCGGCATCGGCATCATCGACGGCGATGTAGATCGACTTGCCGCCGCCTGAGCCGGGCTCGCCGACCATCTTGCCGTAGTCGTCGTCGCGCGCGGTGCCCAGCATGATCATCGAAGAGCCGAAAACCAGTTCGGCATGGTGCACGACGTCGCCTTCGCCATAGCGGGCCCGGACGCTGAAGCCGAAGGCTTCGCCCAGCCAGTCGATCATCTTTGCCGCGTTCCTGTAGCGCAAGGCGGGGTAGAGGCGGGGCGCTTCGGTGGTGGTGGTCATGTCGATCTCCTTCAGCGGGGTTGGTCGATGCCCCACTGTGGGTAAAGGCCACTCCAGCGTCTTGAAGAAATGTTACCTGGCCGAGATTCCGGTTGGTGTCTCGCCGGCGAGGTCGCGGAATTCGCGTACCAGATGCGCCTGGTCGGCATAGCCGCAATCGGCTGCGATATCGGCCCAGTCGACGGCCTGCTGCCTCGACAGGCCGAGCGCGCGGTTGAAGCGGACGATGCGCGACAGTGTCTTGGGGCCCATGCCGATGGCGTTGGAAAAACTGCCGGCGAGATGTTTGCGGCTCCAGCCCAGCCTTTCGGCGATCGATGCAATGCGGGTCCGGCCGCCGGATGTGATGATGCGGTCATAGGCCCAGGCGATTTCAAGTGGCGTCTCGGCGGCATTCTCGAGACGGGCGGTGACGAAGGCTTCGGCCATGTCGAAACGCGTCGTCCAATCCGGCGCATTGCCCAGCCGTTCACGCAGCGCCAAGCCCTGAGCGCCAAGCACGTCGTCGAGGACGACCATGCTGTCTGTCAGTTCGCTCATCGGCAGGCGGAAGAAACGGCGTGCGCCAAGCGGCGTGAAGTTGACCTGGACGCAGCAGGCGCCGCCGAAGGATTCGATCACCACCGGTCCGGCAAAGAGGCCGGCGGCGAAACTGGCGAAGCGGTCATCGTCGCCGGGCGCCTTGCCGAGGCCGATGGCGAAGGGTTCGGCGAAGCTGATGACCAGCGGTACGGTGAGCGACGCATATTCGACGTTGCGCATATGGCCGGGCGCCATTTCGCGATAGCCGCAAATGTCCGACACAATGCCCTGAAGTCGAGGATCGGGCAGGCGCCGGCGCATCTCAAACCGCCCGGCGACGGACCGGTCCTGCTCTTGCTGGGGTTGCATCTTGACTGGCATCGGCCATCCTCGCGCCAGTCAAATCTAACAGACCAAGGGCCGGAATCAAAAGCGCCCGGCTTTTGGCCGGGCGCTCCTCGTCCCCACTTCAAGGGAAATGGTCAGGCGCCGCGCATCAAGCAGCCGCCGGCAAGCACGATGAAAGCAATAAGCACGATCCACGCCGATGCGAGTGGAATGAATGAGAGAACGCCAAGCGCGGCGAGAACGCCGATGATGGCGATAACAACGGAGATGATAAAAACGATCTGGGTAGGTGCGCTAAGATTCATGTCTGCCTCTCCAACATGATTCGAACAGCGGCATTCTATCAGGGCGCGGGATCACACACCAATCAAGGCCCGCAGCGGGTTCGCCGGGTCAGCCAGCAGCTTCACAGCAAGCGCCAGGCATACGATCACCAGCAGCGGCTTGATCAGTCTTGCGCCGATGCGCATGGCCAGGCTGGCGCCGACGCGAGCGCCGAGGAACTGGGCGACGCCCATCATCAGGCCGATCTTCCAGTAGACGACGCCGAAGGCCGCGAAGACGATGAAGCCGCCGATGTTGGAGGCGAAGTTGAGCAATTTGGTATGCGCCGTCGCCTTGAGCACGCCGTAGCCGGCAAGTGCCACGAAGGCCAGCATGTAAAAGGAGCCGGCGCCCGGTCCGAACAGGCCATCGTAGAAGCCGATGGCGGGCACCAGGGTCAATCCAAACAGGAACGGCGACAGGCGCTCGGCGCGGTCGACATCGTTCATGTTGGGCTTGAACGCGAAGTAGAGCGCGATGGCGATCAGCACGATGGGCAGGGCAGCCCGCAGTATGTCGCCCGGCACGATCGTCGCCAGCAAGGCGCCGATGGCGCTTCCGACAAGGGCCAGAAGCGCCGACGGCAATTGCCGGCGCAGGTCGACATGACCCTTCGATGCGTAGTGGATGGTCGCCGAGCCCGAGCCGAACATGCCTTGCAGTTTGTTGGTGGCGAGCGCCTGGACCGGCGTGAAGCCGGCAAGCAGCAGCGCCGGCACTGTGATCAGCCCGCCGCCGCCGGCGATCGAATCGACAAAGCCCGCGGCAAAAGCGGCGAAAGCGAGCATGGCGACGGTCTGGATGCTAAGGTCGATCATCTGATGTATGGGGGTGTCCGGCTGGCTGAAATATCGGGCGTTCGACCACGGCCGCCCTGTTTGCGCAAGATCGATTCCGCGCTACCTCTATCCCAGCGCATCGCGCCTGGATTGTGTTTGTGTAGTTAACCCGGAAAGAGGCTCCTGATGGCATTCGCATTGCTGGACCAGATACGTCAGATATTCGACGGCGACCCCGGCGTGCGCAAGGTGGCGGACGATCCGGTCCTATCGGCGGAACTGCTGATGCTGTTTCGCATGATCCTGGCCGACGGATCGGTCAGCGAGAGCGAAATGGTTGCCTTCCGGCGCATCTGCAAGGACGCCTTCGGCATTCAGGAAAGCAGCATCGACAGCGTCATCGAATATCTCAACGAGTTCGGCTACGAGACCAATGGCTCGCAGGCGATTGCACTGTTCCGCGATCTCGACGTCGAGCGGCGCCGGCAATTGGCCAAACATATGGCGGAGATCGCCAAGGCGGATTCGCAACTGGCCGAGAGCGAGATCCGCCTGCTGCGCCGCACGCTCGACCTGCTCGATATCAGCCCGGTCGATGTGGTGAAGCCGCAGGAGTGATTGGGCGCCTTCTCTCCTGATCAGCCTTGCTCCCGCAGCCGCTTCGCGATCGCCCGGTGCAAGTCAGGGGCGGCGGTGACAAGCGCCTTGGCAGCCTCGGACTGCGGGTGGTCGAGCACTTCGCTCGTCTTGCCGCGCTCGACGATCTTGCCGTCATGCATGACCAGCACCTCGTCCGTGATGGCGCGGGCCACGGTCAGGTCGTGGGTGATGAAGAGGTAGGCGATGCCGAGCTTCTGGTTGAGCTCTGCGAACAGATCGAGGATCTGGGCGCGGATCGAGACATCGAGCGCCGAGACCGGCTCGTCGGCAACGACCAGCTTGGGGCGGGTGATGATGGCGCGGGCGATCGACAGGCGCTGGCGCTGGCCGCCGGAAAATTCATGAGGGTATTTGTCCATGTCGCTGATGCCGAGGCCGACTTCGTGCAGGGCATGCGCCACCATCTCGCGGCACTCGGCGCGCGTCGGCTTTTTCTCCAGCACATGCAGGGGTTCGGCAACCAGTTTTTCCACCTTCTGGCGCGGGTCGAAGGAGCCATAGGGATCTTGAAAAACGACCTGCATATCGCGTCGCGCCGGCTTCAGCTCGGCTTCGCTCTTGCCGGTTATGGTCCCGCCGCGGAACCGGATCGAGCCCGATGTCGGCCGATCCAGCGCCAGGATCATGCGGGCGAGCGTCGACTTGCCGCAGCCGGAGCGACCAACCAGTGCCACTGACTGACTCGGCGCCATCGACAGCGAGACGTCGTCGACGGCGCGGATACCAGGCGCGCGCTTGAACAGCGAAGTGCGCCGGCCGGGATAGTCGCGGGTCACGCCCTCGACCTGAAGCAAAGGGCGGCCCGTCTCGATGCCATGCGGCCTGACGCACGCCGGCACATGCATCGAGGCCTGCGCCAACTGGCGCGTGTAGGGGTGGAGCTGTTCGGATAGCGTGCGTGCGGTGTCGCCGGCTTCCATCACCTCGCCGCGGCGCAGGATGGTGATGCGGTCAGCCATCTCGGTCACCACGGCGAGGTCATGCGAGATCAGGAGCAGGCCCATGCGGCTCTCCGCGACGAGGTCGCGCAAAAGGTCGAGGATTTGTGCCTGCAGCACCACGTCGAGCGCCGTCGTCGGTTCGTCGGCGATCAGCAGCTTCGGCTTCAGCGCGCAGGCGATGGCGATGACGACGCGCTGGCGCTGGCCGCCCGACAGTTCGTGCGGATAGCGCGACAGCGGGAATTTCGCTTCGGGCAAGCCGACACGGTCGAGCATTTTTCGCGCCCGGTCTTCGGCCTCGGCGCGGCTGGCCCTGGTGTGCCAGCGTATGCCTTCGGCAACCTGTTCGCCGATGGTCTTGACCGGATTGAGCGCCGTCATCGGCTCCTGGAACACCATGCCGATGTCGTCGCCGCGCAGCGCACACATCTGGTCCTCGGTTGCTGCCAGGATGTCGATGCCGTCGAATGTGACATATCCGCTGGCGCGCGCGGCATGGGGCAGAAGCTGCATCACCGTCAGCGCGGTCATCGATTTGCCGGAACCGGATTCGCCGACCAGCCCCATCACCTCACCGGGCGCGACGGAAAGCGCCACACCCTTGAGGATCTGCGTGTCGCCGATGGTCAGCGACAGGTTCTCGATGTCGAGCAGGCTCATCGCTGCCGCCGCGATTTCGGATCGAGGACGTCGGCGATGCCGTCGCCCAGGAGGTTCAGCCCCAGCACGGCGACAACGATCGCCATGCCCGGAAAGATCGCCATCCATGGCGCCACCACCATGCGGGTCTGCGCGTCGAACAGCATGCGGCCCCAGCTCGGCATTGGCGGTTGCGCACCCAGGCCGAGATAGGAAAGCCCGGCCTCGGCCAGGATGCCCAGCGCGAACTGGATGGTGCCTTGCACCAGAAGCAGCGTGGCGATGTTGGGCAGCACATGTTCGATTGTGATCTGCGTGCTGCTCTTGCCGGCGGCGCGTGCGGCGAGAATGAACTCGCGCGGCCAGATCGCCAGCGCGCCGGCCCGGGCGACGCGCGCAAAGACCGGGATGTTGAAGATGCCGATGGCGATGATGGCGTTGACGGCGCCCGGTCCGAAGATGGCGGTGATCATGATCGCCGACAGCAAAGCCGGGAAGGCGAAGACGAGGTCGTTCAGCCGCATCAGCGCCTCGTCGACGAGGCCGCCGCGTGCCGCGGCAAAGGCGCCGAGCGGCACGCCGACCCCCATGCCGATGCCGACCGCGACCAGCGCCACGGCAATCGAATTGCGGGCGCCGACCATGACCATAGACAGGATGTCGCGGCCGAAATGGTCGGTGCCGAACCAGTGCGCCAGCGAGGGCGCTTGCGTCTTATCCGATATCACCAGTTTCGTGACGTCATAGGGCGTCCAGGCATAGGAGACGACAGCCATTGCCAGGATCAGCAGGGTGATGACGAAACCGGCAACGAAGGCGGTATTCCCGAACGCCTTGCCCAGGATGCTGCCGTACGTCTCTTCTGATATGTCGATGTGCAGTGTCATTGCCGGCTTCTCAGGCGCGGATCGACGACCGCATAGGAAAGGTCGACCAGCAGATTGACGGCGATGACGGCGGCGACCAGCAGCATGACGACGCTTTCGACGACGATCAGGTCGCGCTGGGTGATGGCCTGGAACACCAGCCGGCCGAGGCCGGGCAGATAGAAAACATTCTCGATGATGATGGTGCCGGCAAGCAGGAAGGCGAACTGCAGGCCCAGAATGGTCAGCACCGGAATCATGGCGTTGCGCAGCGCGTGCCGCCACAGCACAGCTCGGTAGGGCAGACCCTTGGCGCGGGCGGTACGGATATAGTCCTCGTTCAGCACCTCGATCAGCGCCGAGCGGGTGACGCGCGCCAGAATCGCGGCTTGCGGCAAGGCAAGCGCCAACGCCGGCAGCAGCAGCGACTTCAAGGCTGGCCAGACGCCGGCACTCCAGCCGGGAAAGCCGCCAGCAGGAACCAGCCGCAGCCAGACGGCGAAGACATAGATCAGCATCAGCGCGAACCAGAAATTGGGCACGGCGACGCCAAGCTGTGCGGCGCCCATGGAAATCGTATCACCGGCCCGTCCACGCCGGCTGGCGGAAAACAGGCCGACGGGAATCGCGATGAGGGTGGAGAGCGCAAGCGCAATCAGCGCCAGCGGTAGCGAGACGGCCAGCCGCTCGCGCACCAGACCGATGACCGGCACCGAATAGGTGTAGGAGCGGCCGAAATCGAGGCTGAGCAGGCCGCCCGCCCAGTGCAGATAGCGCCAAGCTAACGGCGCGTTGAGGCCCATCTGGTTGCGCAGCAACTCGACCTGGTCGGCGCTGGCATTCATGCCCAGCATTAGCCGCGCCGGATCGCCGGGCAGGATCTCCAGGACGGCGAACACCACCATGGAAGCCAGCACCAGCGTGGCGATGGCGATGGCGAGGCGTTTTAGGAGGTAGGCGGTCATGGAAGGTGAGGGATCACTCGCTCCACTTCACCTTGGTCAAATCATTGGCCTGGATCGGGGCGTTTTCCCACAGCCCTTGCAGCCTGGCGTCCCAGACGCCGATCTTCGGCAATTCATAGAGGAAGCCGACCACCGCATCGTCGGCCAGGATCTTCTGCGCTTGCCCCAGCAATTCCTTGCGCTTGGCTTCGTCGGAGGTGACGCCGAGATCGGCAATCACCTTGTCGAAGGCCGGGTTGTCGTAGTTGAAGTAATAATCCTTGCGCGAATAGATATCGATGTCGTTGGGCTCGGTGTGGGAGACGATCGTCAGGTCGTAATCCTTCTTGGTGAACACCTGGTCCAGCCACTGTGCCCATTCGACCGGAATGATTTCCAGATCGATGCCAACGTCGCGAAGCTGCGAGGCGATGATTTCGCCACCGAGACGGGCATAGGTGGGCGGCGGCAGTTTCAGCGTCGCCTTGAAGCCGTTCTCGAGGCCTGCCTCTTTCAGCAATTCCTTGGCCTTGGCGACATCATGCGGGTAGCGGCCGGTGAGGTCGACATAGTCCTTGTTGGCCGGCGACATATGCGAGCCGATCGGCTGGCCGAGGCCGGCCGAGGCGCCGTCGATGATGGCCTTGCGGTCGAGCGCGTAAGAGATCGCCTGCCTCACCTGCAGCTTGTCGAAAGGCGGCTTCTTGTTGTTGATCGACAGGATGGTCTCACCCTCGGTCGCGCCGATCACCACCTTGAAGCGCGGGTCGTCCTTGACCTGGGCGACGCTGTCGGCATCGAAGAACGGGAAAGCCTGGATGTCGCCCGAGAGCAGCGCCGGCACATAGGCCGCGGCATCCGGCACGATGCGAAACTCGGCCTTGTCGAGCGACGCCGGCGTGCCCCAGTAATTGTCCGATTTGACCAGCGTGATCGACGATCCCTTGGCCCAGCTCTGGAACTTGAACGGGCCGGTGCCGATCGGTTTCTCCTTGTTGGTGTCGGCAGATTCCGGCGCCACGATCACCGCGTCGCCCCAGCCCATATTGTAGAGGAACGAGCCCTGCGGGTTCCTCAGCGTGACCTTGACGGTTGCCGGATCGACGACGTCGACCTTGTCGATGGCGGCGAACAGGCCCTTTTGTGCGTTGACGGAGTTGTCGGCTCGCGCCCGGTCGAGCGAGAATTTCACGTCGGCGGCATCGAAGTCGGTGCCGTCATGGAATTTCACGCCGGTGTGCAGCTTGAAGGTGTAGACCTTGCCGTCATCGGAAATGGTCCAGCTTTCGGCCAGATCCGGCAGCACCTCGCCATTCGGCCCGATGCGCGTCAGGCCTTCGAACACATTGGCATAGAGAACCTCGTCGATCGCTGCGGCGGCACCGGCGGTCGGATCGAGATGCGGGGGTTCGAGCGGAATGCCGATGACCAGGTCGGTTCGCGCGGCGAACGCAGAGGTGCCGGCGGCCAGCGACAGCACCGCGGCCGCCAGAATGGTTTTCCACAATTTCATCGTGCAACTCCCCATGCGTTCAGACACGTGCTCGAACCCGAGTGATAGAAGCGTGATTTCGCCACGGAGTAAATTGCGTTTCGTTCTGCCCCTTGGCGTGGCCGGGAATGTTTTTGTCCTGGCGACCGCATCGGCAGTCGAAGCTTGTCGCGGTGCACACCTTATCCCGTGGCTGTGCCGCGCAGCAGCACGTTGAGCCCTATCGCCATCACCTTGGCCGATTCCACCATGTCCGATATCCCGACCCATTCGTCCGGCCGATGGGCGAGGTCGAGAATGCCAGGTCCATAAGCGATGCAATCATAGATATGGCCGATGCGAGCTATATGCTTCTGGTCATAGGTGCCGGGCGAAATGACATAATCGGGTTCGCGGTCGAAGATCGCCATGATGCCTTGCGCAACCGCCTTGACCACCGGCGCGTCGCGCTCGGTCATCAGCGGCAGCACTTCCATCAGGTCGCGGATTTCATAGTCGAATTTTGTCCGCTCGCGTTTCAACCGGTCGAGAATGCCGGTCACTTCACCTTTGACGGTGTCGAGATCCTCCTCGAGCAGGAAACGGCGGTCGATGGTCATCCGGCAGGAGTCGGGCACGTTGGGCGACGGCAGGCCGGGCCGGAAATCCTCGGTCTGGCCGCCATGGATCGAGTTGATGTTCATGGTCGAGCGTTTTGCTCCTTCGGGCACGACCGGCATGCGCGTCATCTTGCGGTCGAGCGCGGGAAACAGTTCGTCCTCGAAAGCCCGCAGCACGGCGCCCATGTGGCGCACCGCATTGTCGCCGAGAAACGGCATCGAGCCGTGCGCGATCTCGCCCTTGGTCTCGATCTCCGCCCACCAGACGCCACGATGGCCGAGGCAGATGCGGTCCTTGTTCAGCGGCTCGGGAATGATGACATGGTCGACCCTGGGTTTTGAGAAATAGCCGAGCCTGGCCAGATGCGCGACGCCGCCGAAGCCGCCGGATTCCTCGTCGACGGTGCCGGATATTTCGATGGCGCCGGGAAAATCAGGGAAGACTTCCAGGAAGGCCTCGGCTGCAATGATAGAGGCGGCAAGACCGCCCTTCATGTCGCAGGCGCCGCGGCCATAGACCCTGCCGTCCTTGACGATGCCGGCGAAGGGATCGACGGTCCAGCCATCGCCGGCTTCGACCACGTCGATATGCGAGTTGAAGTGGACGCAGGCGCCTGATGATCTCCCGTCGAAACGGGCAACGACATTGACGCGCGGGTAGCGGTCGGTGTCGCCGGGCGTGCCTTCGGCGCGGATGAACTCGGTCTCGAAACCGCTCTTCTTCAGCCGCGCGCCGAGATATTCGGCGCATGGCCGGTAGGCCTCGCCGGGTGGATTGATAGTCGGAAAACGGATCAGTTCGGCGGTCAGCGCGACGACGTCGTCGCGCCTGTCATCGATTGCCTGGAGGAGTCGCTGGTTCATGCGCAGAGTTGAGCAGCGATCCCAGCGGTTTTGCAAGCCCGCCGGCGATCAAGCCGGTGCGGCGTGTCGTTGCGGCAACTATTGCGGGAAATCGTTCAAATTCGCTGCTTTGGATTGGCGAATTGGTCAAGGTGTGTGTGTTAGCCCGTGCATCTGCCATTAAAAAGATGAAAAGTAATTAGGCAGGCAGGTTAGGGGCAATCAAAGGGGTTTGATCGCATGAAAAAGACAGTTCTCATGGCAATCATGTTTGTTGCGATGCTGTTCGGTGCTTCGGGGCAGGGCTGGGCAGCCAGCCTCGTTGCAAATATAGACGTGTCGTCGCAGACGATGACCGTCAGATATGGCGCGTCGGTTTACCGGTGGAGTGTCTCCACCGCCCGCACCGGCTATTTCACGCCGCGCGGCACCTATCGGCCGCAGCGCACGGCCAGGATGTGGTATTCGCGCAAATACCATATGTCGCCGATGCCCTATTCGGTGTTCTTCCATGGCGGCTATGCCATCCATGGAACCGGCGCCGTCAGGCAGCTCGGCCGCCCGGCGTCGCATGGCTGCGTGAGGCTGCACACGGCCAATGCCGCCACGTTCTATTCGATGGTGCGGGAAGTGGGTTTCGGCAACACGCGCATTGTCGTCACCAACTAAGGCGGTTCAGGTTCGCTGTTGTCTGCTGGCGCTGGGCTAACCCCACGCCAGCAGCTCTGCCTAAGCGTTTGGGACCGCCTTTGCCTGCGGTCGCTTTCGACGCCCGCCGCTGATCTCCCACCTTTTGTGGAACCACATCCACTGGCCGGGATCTTCTCGCACCCAGCGCTCGACGACGTCGTTGAGACGCTGGGTGGTGGCACGGACATCGACGCTGCCGTCAGCGGTGCGCGGCAAGGTCAACTTGTCCTCGATTTCGAGCCGGAAGCGGTTGCCCGGCAGCCTGACGCAGCGCGCCGGATAGACGTCGCAGTCGTAGTGGCGGGCAAGGGTGGCCAGCACGCGATTGCTCTGGCAGGGACGGCCGAAGAATGTCGTCTCCAGTCCATTGGAGAATTTCTGGTCGACAAGGATGCCGATGTTGCCGCCGTTCTCCAGAACCCCGGCCAGGGCGAATGACGCGCCCGCCATGGATGGCAGCAACGAGCCCATGGTCGAGCGGCGCGTCGAGAGGATGTAGTCGGCGAGATAGGGATTGTTAGGCGGGCGAAACAGCGCAGTGATGTTCATGCCGAAAGTCGCGGCCGCCACCGGCAGCAATTCGAAATTACCGAGATGACCGGTGAAGACGATGTGCGGCTTCTCTTCGCTGGCTATTTCGACGAAGTGGTCAGCTCCCTTGACCTCGACGCGGCCGGGCTCGCTGGCCGCGGGGTCGTAGTCGAAGAGGGCGTCGAGAAAGATGTATTCCGCGGCCAAGCGAGCCATGTTGCCCCACATGTCGGAGGCGATCGCCTGGATTTCGGCTTCGCTCTTTTCCGGATAGGCCTTGCGCAGATTGTCGACGGCGACCTGATGGCGTCCCACCCGGGGGCCGACCAGGCGTGCGACGCGGTCGGCGAAATTCAGCGCACTGTCGGCCGGCAGCAGGCGCAGGACCGAGATGATCATCATCGCCGCCCGCGCCACCAGCCAGTAATTGAGCTGGCGCAGTTGCCTGCCGTAACGAAATTTGAGGTCCCGGCGGAACTTCTTGAATACAGAGGTCAAGGCTCTAGCCGACGCGCAGGATGATCTTGCCGAAAACGTCGCGGCCTTCCATGCGCTTCAGCGCGGCGTCGATACCGTCGAAGCCGACTTCGGTGTCGATGACGGGTGCGACTTGTCCCGCCGCCATTTTCTGCATGGCGTTGGCCATGTTTTCCATGCGGCAGCCAAAGGAGCCAAGCAGTTTCAATTGCTGCTGGAACAGCTGCATCAAATTGATCTGCGTCGACACGCCGGAGGTCGAACCGCAGGTCACCAGGCGGCCGCCACGCTTCAGGCACAGCATCGAGGCGGCGAATGTGTCGGCGCCGACATGTTCAAAGACGACGTCGACGCCCTTCTTCTTGGTCAGCTTGCGCACGACGCCCTCGAAACGGTCGTCGCGGTAGTTGATGACATGGTCGGCGCCGAGCGCCTTGGCCTTGTCGATCTTGTCGTTGGAACCGACCGTAGTGATGATCGTGCAGCCCATCCGCTTGGCCAGCTGGATGGCCGCCGAGCCGATGCCGGATCCGCCGGCATGGATAAGGATGGTTTCGCCGGGTTGAAGCCTGGCGTTGTCGAACAGCATGTGCTCGACGGTGCCGAAGGTGACGGGCGCCACCGCCGCGCCGATGTCGGTCACGCCGGGCGGGGCAGGGACCAGCAGGCGGGCCGGCAGGTTGATCTTCTCCTGCGCGAAGCCGTCGAGATGGAAGCCGTGAACGCCCGAAACATGTTCGCAGAGGTTGTCGCGGCCTTCGCGGCAGGCTCGGCAGAGGCCGCAGGTGCGCGCGCCATAGATCGACACCAATTGTCCGGGCAGCAGGCTGGAAACGCCGGGGCCAACCGCCTCGACCTCGCCGGATGCCTCCGCGCCGACGACCAGCGGCAGCTTGCGCTTGGCGAAGGCCATGCCGCGCCAGCCCCAGACGTCGATATGGTTCAGCGCTACTGCCTTGATGCGCAGCGTGACTTCGCCGAGTGCCGGCGGTGGAGGAGGCGGCAGGTCCACCGTCTCAAGACGGCGGTCCTCTATAAGTTGCAATGCGCGCATGGGGCCTGTCGGTTCAGTCTGGCTGAAAAAGGTCGCTTAGACCGGTTCCCGCGCCATGACAAGGCAAGTGTTCTGGCCGCCGAAGCCGAAGGAGCTCGACAGAACGGTGCGGACCTCGGCGTTGCGCTTCTTGTTCGGCACCACGTCGAGCACGATCGCGGGGTCGGGATTGTCATAGTTGATGGTCGGCGGAATGACGCTTTCGCGCATCGTCATCAGCGAGAAAGCCGCCTCGACAGCGCCCGCCGCCGACAGCGTGTGACCGATCATCGATTTGTTCGACGAGACCGGCATAGAGCCGATCCGCTCGCCGAACACCGTCGACAGCGCCAGATGCTCCATCTTGTCGTTTTCGGGCGTCGAGGTGCCGTGGGCATTGACGTAGTCGATCTCGTCTTCACCCAGTCCGGCATCGACGAGGGCGGCGCGGACCGCGGCGATGGCCGGTGAAGCGTCCGGTTTGGAGCGGGTGCGGTGGAAGTCGTCGGCCTTCTCGCCGCAACCGCCCAGGACGCCGAGAATAGTCGCGCCGCGAGCCAATGCCGTCTCAAGCGATTCCAACACCAGCGCCCCGGATCCCTCGGCCAACACGAAGCCGTCGCGATCCCTGGAGAAGGGTTTCGACGCCTTTTCGGGGATGTCGTTGTGCGTGGAGAGCGCCGAAAGCAATGAGAAACGGATCAATGCCTCGGCGGTCGCGGAACCGTCCGCGCCGATCGACAGCGCACGGTCGCATTCGCCGCGTCGGATCGCCTCGACACCGAGCTGAATCGCGGTGGCGCCTGAAGCGCAAGCCGTCGACAGCGTGATCGGCAGACCACGCGTGCCAAGGCGATCGGCAAGGCGGCCGGCGATCGAACCGAACTGGGTGGTCTCGAAAATATCCAGCTCTTTCAAGCTACGCGCGACCCGAAGCAGTCTTTCGGCGGCGGTGTCATCCTTGTCCTTGTCAGAATTGTAGAGCGAGAAGCGCTCGGCCCAGTCGAGTTCGACTGGCGGCGATGCGAGGAAGAGCGGTCCGCCGAAATCGCTGGAATCAAGACCGGCTTCGCTCACCGCTTCTAAGCCCGCAAGCTCGGCTAGCTCATAGGTGAGTGGGCTGGCGCCTTTCGAGCTCGACGGCAGGAAATCGACCATGCCGGAGATGCGGGTGTTCAATTGATCGATGGGAAAGCGGGTGATCGGGTGAATGCCCGACTTGCCGGAGGTCAGTGCCGCCCAATTGTCTGATTTGCCGACGCCAAGCGAGGTCACCACGCCGATGCCGGTGACGGCGACGATCGGCCTGCCCATGTGATCTCTGAGATTGGCCATCCGGGAGCCCTCTTATCGTTGCAGCATGGATCGTGGAGCCGCGTTACGCGGCATTGACCAGCGCCATGCCCTCGAATTGGTGATAGCCGATCGCCGTTGCAAGGACGGATTGGGGAACGCCTTCGAACGGCGTCTCGGCTGCGGCATCAAAAACAGGATAGGCGGCCTTGCGGTCGACAGCGAGTGCGGCCAGTGCCACAGCGAAAGGAAACTGTGCTTCCTTCATGTGCCCGGTCAGCGTCGAGAAGCCACGCGCGGCGATCGCCGGATTGGCATCGAGCGCTGCCTTCTCGGCTGTTGTCGCCGCATGCGCCCCCGATGCGCCCGACAGGGTCAGCAATTTGCCGTTCGGCAATGCAGCCTGCTTGAGCAGCGCGGCGATCTCGGCGTCGAGTTCTCCCCGTGGCCGCCGGGCGCGGCCGGAGACGACCGGTCCAAGTTCTGCATAGATCTTGCGGCCGCGGCTCATCGCGTGTTCGCGCTGCTCCAGCACCAGGAAGGCGCCGCCGGAGCCGGTCACGACGCCACCGCCCTCAGTGCCCTGTCTTTGCCAAACCGGCTTCCATGGGCCGCGATGCAGATAGCCGGCGAGTTCATAGCCGAGCAGCATATCGGGATGTTCGGTCTGGAAGGCACCGCCGACCAGGATATGCGTCGACTGGCCCGAGCGGATGCGTGCGGCGGCCGTTTCAACCGCGGCGACACCGGCACCTTCCTCGCCCATGAAGGTTCTGGACGAACCGGTGACCTTGTGGACGATGGATATGTTGCCGGCGAGCAGGTTGGACAATTGGGCCAGAAACAGTGTCGGGCGCAATTCGGTGGTCAATTTCTCGTTGAGCAGTACATCGCGGTCATTGCGGCTTTCCGAAGCGGCGAGAATGGCGGCATCGACCGCCTCGTCGCGCTCGCCACCGCCCGCGGCCACAACCATGTCCATGGTCGCGCAGAGTTCGTCATCGCCCTTGATGCCGGCGTCGTCCAGTGCAAGGCCGGCAGCATAGGTGCCGAGCCTCTGCCAGGTTTCCATCTGGCGCTGATCGCCACGCTTGGCGATCTGCAGGTTCCAGTCGATCTCAGGCAGCGGATGGACAGTATAGGGTGCAAAGCGCGTCGCTTCGAGCACCGGCTGCGGGCCCGGTTGCGCGAGCTTCTGCCAGTGGGCGTCAGGACCTTCCCCCAGCGAGGAGACAAGGCCGATACCTGATATGACGACGTCGCGGGGGCTGCTCATGTGCGGCTTTGTGGGTCAGGCGGCAGAGCGCGTCAAGATCGTGCGCTTAACTGACGTCAGGCAGTCTTGGCGGCGACCAGCGCGTCGATCTTGGCGCACAGGTTCTTCATGACGAAGTAATCGTCGGTCGAAGCCTTGCCGTCATTGACCTCCTGGGTCCACTTTTCCAGCGGGACCTTGATGCCGAATTCCTTGTCGATGGCAAAGACGATGTCGAGAAAATCGAGGCTGTCTATGCCGAGATCGTCAATCGTGTGGCTCTCGGGCGTGATGGTGTCGATATCGATCTCGCTGGTGTCGGCAATGATCTTGGCGACTTTGTCGAACGTGGTGGACAAGGGCTTTTCCTTCGGTTGCGGGCGGAATCTGTCCGCATCTTGTTTGGGCGCTGTCTAATCGGTTTTTTCCGGCAGGAAAAGGCCTGATACGCCGGGCGCAGATGGGTAGGTTTCCTTCGAAACGCAAGAAGGGCCGCCGGTTTACCCGGCGGCCCTTCTGTTGACGCAACGTCAGCCTTATTTCGATGCGTGTCGTTTTTCCAAAAGCGGAACACTTTTGGCGACATGCATCAGCTGTCGCGAAGCTTGACCAGATCGTTCAGCAGCCCGCCCGTTCCGTTGTGGACGGTCAGCCGCTCGACCTTGCCGGCGATGGTTTCCAGCGCCTCGAGCTCCTTCAGCCGCAGCATCACCGGGTTTTCCGCCATCACCCTGGCCGTGTTGAGGAGGGAACGGGTCGCGTTCGTCTCCTCGCGGCGACGGATGATGTTGGCCTCGGCCTGCTTTTCGGCCGACACCACCTGGTTGAGGATCTCGCGCATCTCGCCCGGCAGGATGACATCCTTGAGCGCGATATCGCTGACCTCCACGCCGATCTCGGCCATGTCGGCGCGGACCTTGGCTGCCGCTTCCTCATCGACCGTCACCTTCTTTTCGAGGATCTGATCGAGTGTCAGCGCGCCAAGCGTCTTGCGGAAGGCATATTGCAGGGCGCGGTAGAGGGCTTCGGAGAAGTCCTTCACCATGCTGACCGCCTTGACCGGATCGACGACCCGGTATTCGGCTGCGATGTTGACGCGGATCGTCACGCGATCCTTGGTCAGCACTTCCTGCCCGGCAACGTCGAGCGACTGGCGCTTGAGGTCGACGACCTTGATCTGCACCATGCGTCCGACGTTCCAGAAGCCATGCACGCCCGCCGTCAGCGTCCTGACCAGGACACCGTCGATGAACAGCAGTCCGGCCTGACCATCGACGACCGGATGGACGGACATCAATTCCGCCTTCCGGGCCTGGCCGAGCCGGCGCATGATCGCCGCATCGATGGCGAGATCGACTGACGTGTCGATCAGCGTCACCTTCCACGGGCCGGCATCCGTCCACAGCACGAGCTTGCGGTCCGGTGCCAGCACGGCGTGCAGATTGCCGTCACGCTCGATGACGGCGACATCCGTGCGCCCGGTGCGAACGACGGTGAAATGACGCGCGGCCACATCCGGAAGCTTGTCGAACAACGCCTTCTCGTATGCCGAAACGAATTCCGGGTTCTTCAGATCGTGCCGAGACACTTCGAGGCTGCCGCGCCGGTTGGCGAGCCAGTGCTCGCCCGGCAGCAGGACAGCCTTGATCTCCCCCTTGTGGAGGGCGAGGGCACGTTCGTTTTCCTTTACGAGGACGCGCTCGCGTCCAAGAACCTTGTCGAGAATGGTCATTGTCTTACTCCTGTCGGGCATGGCCCCATGCGAGGCGTCACGTCATGCGTCGATCTTCCCTTCGTTTCTCGTTTCACGTCGTCTCTTGCGTCGTAGCCCGGGCACGAATGATCCGGGGACTGGTGGCATCGAGCCGTGGCGGGCCTTCGGGAGCGGATCGCGGGGCAGCGAAGCGGGCGCAGGAGGCCTTAGCCTCCCTTGCCGGCGACACCGCGCCTTGATCGTCACCGCGGGCCTGGCCGCGAGCCGATGGCGAAAGACGCTTGAGATGATCCGCGCCCGAAGGCTTGGGTCACCCGTCCAGTCTTTCGCATTCCAGTCCCCGGACCGTTTTTCGGATGGCTTTTCAAGGCCAATGGAGAAGGAATCGAACCTTCGACAGTCAGATTAACAATCTGATGCTCTAACCAAACTGAGCTATCCGTGGTGCAGATGAAGGGACTCGAACCCACAACCTCCGGATTATGTCCGGCGCTCTCCCAGTTGAGCTACATCCGCGATCCCAATCCCCAAAGCGGCGCCGTATACAGGGCGGCAATGCCGCCTGCACGGGCGGAGACGAAAGCTCCAACCGTTGTGCTCGCTTCGGTTCTCGTGACCGGGAGCGCGCCTATAGCCCCTGCGACGGGTTGTCGCAAGCGGCATTGTCACGGCGAATTTGCGGCTTCTTTCAACGGTGGCATTTCAGCAACACCGCTTTCGGCGTCAGCGATCGCGCAGCACGCTCAGAAGGTGACGCGGCCGAGCACGCGCAGGCCATCGTCTTGCGGCTCGACGACGACGGCCTCACCTTCGCGCGGTGAGATGCCGGTCAGTGCCACGATGTCTTCCAGATGGGTGACCATGACCAGATTGTCGGAGCCGGAATAGGCGCGGATTTCCTTCAGGATCGCAGCGATCTGCGCGGCCTTCTGCGTCTCGTCGCCTTTCAGGAGATCGAGCGGTGCAAAGAGTTCCGGGTCGGCCTCGAAGGCGATGCGGGCGGTGTCGAGGCAGCGGCAATAGCGGCTGGACAGCACGCGCTCGATCGGTGCCGCCCGAGCGGCAAACAGAGCGCCGATCTTGCTCGCCTGCTGCTTGCCGCGCGCCGACAGGTTCATCTGGGTGGCGCAGCTGTCGATGTCGAAATTGGCCGGATCGGTGGTGCCGGTGACCATGGCATGGCGCAGCAGCACGACGTGTCCGCCATCGCGCAGCAGCGCCCAGCCTGCGTCCGTGGCGTGCGCCACGCCGGGAACAACAAGCAGGAACAACGCCAAGGCAAATCGAATCATCCGCTATCCTTCTGCGGTTCCCGGCAAGGGGTTCCGGTGGCAGGACATATAGGGACGGTAAAGCCGGCCGAAAGACAAGGCGCGGTCGGCGAGAAGCGTAGACCTACTTCTTCGCCATCTGCTTCTTCACCAGATCGACCTTCTGGTCGGTGAGAGGGATGGCTGGTGTAGCCGGCTTCGGTAAAGCGCTGCTTGGCGTTCTCGAAGAATCCGATCGCCTTTTGATATTCGGCCTTGCCGCCGCCATAGCTGGCCCGATTCCAGCTGACATCCCCGAGATTGTTCTGCGCGAAGGCCATTGCATCGGAAGGCTTCCCTGGTGAATACCTTCAGCGTCGCCGTGGATGCGGCCTCGATCGGTGACGCTGCGCGCGTCGCTTTTCGTCTCGGCAACTGCAAGCGCGATCGCGGCAAGACAAAGCAGTGCGGCGACGAAAGCCGTCAGCCATGCCCGCTGCAAAAGACTGAGGTTCGAGAGTCGGACAAAGGCCATTTGTCGTTCGTGTCCGCCCTGATGATCCAAGCCCTCTATAACGCTGCCAGCCGACGATGATCAAATTCAGGCGCGATTGCGTCGCGGTCCTGGCTCGCCTATCACGGGGAACCCGCCCCTCACGGTAAAAATGTCTCCGCTCACCGAAACCGTTCTTTTCGTCTTCAGCCTTGTCGCGCTCGGCTACCTCGCCGGGCTCACCGGCTATCTGAAGCCGGCGAGCGGCGAGGGGATTTCGGAATTTGCCATCAACGTGGCGATGCCGCTGCTGCTGTTCCAGACGATGGTGAAGTCCGACTTCCACGGCGTGGCGCCTTGGCCGCTGTGGGGCGCTTACTTCACGGCGGTTGCAATGACATGGGCTGCCGGCCATCTGGTGACGACGCGGATCTTCGGGCGGGACGCACGCGCAGGCATCGTCGGTGGAGTGTCGTCGTCCTTCTCGAATGTGGTGCTGCTGGGCATTCCCTTCGTTCTCGGCGTATTCGGGTCCAGGGGATTCGAAGTGCTGTCGCTGCTCGTTTCCGTGCATCTGCCGACCATGATGATGGCTTCGATCATCATGTTCGAGATATTTGGCCGCGGTGGCAGTGAGCCCGTACACCCGCTGCGCATCGTCCAGAGCTTTCTGAGAAGACTGTTCACCAATCCCCTGATCATCGGTATCCTGGCCGGGCTGGCCTGGCGCCTAACCGGCGCGCCGGTGCCGAACCTTGCCACGCGGCTGGTCGATACGCTGGCTGACACTGCCGGGCCAGTGGCGCTGTTCGCCATGGGGCTCAGCCTGCGCCGTTTCGGCATATCGGGCAATGTCCGGCCGGCGTTGGCGCTTTCGGTGCTGAAGCTGTTCCTGATGCCGGCGCTGGTGCTGGTCTTCGTCTGGTTGCTCGGCATGCCGCCCTTGACGGCCAAGGTGGCGGTGATGGTGGCCGCGATGCCATCCGGCGTCAATTCCTATCTGATCGCGGTGCAGTTCAACACCGGCCAGGCGTTGGCGTCGAACCAGATGACCCTCGCCACGGCCTGCGCCGCCGTCACCACCGCGTTCTGGCTGACTGTTGTCTTGTACGTTTTCGGGTAAGGCATCGGTGTAAGCACGTCAGCCTGCTCTCGTCTCGCTCTGGCCCAAGCCCTATATGCCATCTTGCGATTGCTTGCGTGCCTTGCCCTCGGTAAAGAGCAGTGGCTCCGGCGTGCCGGCCTCAGTCCATGGCGCACGCGCACCGAAGATTTCACAGACCCGCCCGTCAGGGCGCCGAACGGAGGATAGCATGCTTCAGAAAACCAGCCATTTCATGCGGCAGGCCAATCTCATCAATGGCGAATGGGTGCAGGCCGACAGCGGCCAGACGGTCGACGTCAACAACCCTGCCACCGGTCTCAAGATCGGCACCGTGCCGAAGTCGGGCAAGGCCGAGACCCGCCGCGCCATCGAAGCCGCCGCGGAAGCTTTCAAGACCTGGCGCAAGACGACCGCGCTCGAGCGCTCGAAGCTGCTGCGCAAGCTGCACGACGCGATGATGGACAATCAGGACGTATTGGCCGAACTGCTGACCATCGAGCAGGGCAAGTCGCTGTTCGAATCGAAGGGGGAGATCGGCTCGGCCGCGTCCTACATATTGTGGTTCGCCGAGGAAGGTCGCCGCACCTATGGCGACGTCGTGCCGTCGCCATGGGCGGACCGCCGCATCCTGGTGACCAAGGAGCCGGTTGGCGTCATCGCCGCCATCACGCCGTGGAATTTTCCGTCCTCGATGCTGGCCCGCAAGCTCGGCCCGGCGCTCGCCGCCGGCTGCACCGCCGTGGTCAAGCCTGCGTCGCAGACGCCGTATTCGGGTCTCGCCTGGGGCGCGCTCGCAGAGGAAGTCGGTTTCCCCAAGGGCGTCGTCAACATCCTGACCGGTTCGGCCAGCGAGATCGGCGACGAGATCTGCGCCAATCCGCTGGTGTCGAAGATCACTTTCACCGGCTCGACCGAGGTCGGCAAGCTTCTCATCCAGAAGTCGTCGGTCACCGTCAAGAAGGTGTCGATGGAACTCGGCGGCAACGCGCCGTTCATCGTTTTCGACGACGCCGACCTCGAGCGTGCCGTCGCCGGCGCCATCACCGCCAAGTACCGCAATTCCGGCCAGACCTGCGTTTGCACCAACCGCTTCCTTGTCCAGGCAGGTGTCTATGACAAGTTCGTCGAGAAGCTCGCTGCCGCCAGCAACGCGCTGAAGGTCGGCTCCGGCCTCGAGGACGGCGTGCAGCAGGGACCGCTGATCGACGAGAAGGCGGTCGAGAAGGTCGAGGAACTGATCGCCGACGCCACATCAAAGGGCGGCAAGATCGTTGCCGGCGGCAAGCGCCATGCGCTCGGCGGTTCGTTCTTCCAGCCGACGGTCATCGCCAACGCGACACCCAAGATGCGCTTCATGAAGGAAGAGATCTTTGGCCCGGTCGCACCGGTGTTCAAGTTCGAGACCGAAGAGGAAGCCGTCGCCCTCGCCAACGACACCGAATTCGGCCTTGCCTGCTACTTCTACACCGGTGACCTCGGCCGCGCCTTCCGAGTGATGGAAGGGCTGAAATACGGTATGGTCGGGGTCAATGAAGGCCTCATCACCACGCCGGAAGCGCCGTTCGGCGGCGTCAAGGAATCCGGCCTCGGCAAAGAAGGCGGGCATCAGGGCATCGAGGATTATCTCGACACCAAATATGTCTGCATCGGCGGCCTCGGCCTCTGATAGGCTATCCCTGAGATGGGGAGGCCGATGGCCTGCCCATCTCTCATGGAAAAACCAGCCGAAGTCTTCTGGATCAACTGGCATTTACGGGCATGGCGATGAAGGACGGCGAGGTTTTCGGCACGACGCAGGCTGGCGAGCAGGTGCGTCGCTTCACGATCAGGGGCGGCGGCATCACAGCCAACATCATCGGTCTGGGCGCGATCATCCAGGATTTGCGCCTGACCGGGCACGATGCTCCGCTGGTGCTCGGCTACGACAGTCTGGAAGGCTACGAGACGGATACGGCCTTCTTCGGTGCGGTCGTCGGCCGCTATGCCAACCGCATCCGCGACGGCCGCTTCACCATTGGCGGCAGCCGCTACCAGACCGAGCAAAACTTCCTCGACAAGCATACGCTGCATGGCGGCTCGCAAGGTTACTCCCACCGGCCGTGGACGGTTTCCTTGCATGGCAGGGATTTCGTCACGCTGACGCTGCACGATCCCGACGGCACGATGGGTTTTCCCGGCGCGCTCGACGTCACCTGCACCTACCGGCTGAAGATCCCCGGCACGCTCAGCGTCGAGCTGACCGCCACCTGCGAGGAGCCGACGCTGTGCAATCTCACCCAGCATTCCTATTTCAACCTGGATGATGGCGGCGCAGGCGACATTCTCGACCACAGGATGATGCTGAATGCCGGCGCCTACCTGCCGGTCGATGGCGACATGATCCCCACAGGCGTGGTCAAGCCGGTTGACGGCACGCCATTCGATTTCCGCCAGGCGCGACCGCTGCGCATGGAAACCGAGGGTGATCAACTGCCCTACGACCAGAATTTCTGCCTTGCTTCGGCACGCGGGCCGCTCAAGCAGGCGGCATGGACGCAAGGCGCCAGTTCCGGTGTCGAGATGGAGGTCTGGACCACCGAGCCCGGCGTCCAGCTCTATACCGGCCAGTATGTGACGCCGCGCACCGGGCTGGAAGGGCGGAACTACAAGGCCTTTTGCGGCTTCTGCCTGGAGCCGCAGATTTGGCCGGACGCGCCGAACCGGCCTTATTTCCCGCAAGCAACGCTGTGGCCGGGCGCGATCTACCACCACGTCACGGAATACAGGTTCCGCCTGCCCTAGTTTTTCCGACCTTAGCCTTCGAAAGCCGCCCGCAGCGTCTCGAACGGCGCCAGCGCGCCGCGCACTTGCACCACGGCGGCGGCGACACGATGCGCACGGCGCGCGGCTTCCTGCGGGTCGTGGCCGGCAAGACGAGCCGCAAGATAGCCGCCGTTGAACGAATCGCCGGCGCCGGTCGTATCGGCGGGGGCGGCGACATGGATCGCCGGGACTTCGCGTAGTGTTTCTCCTTGGGCAATCAGGGCGGGCTGCTCGCCGTTCTTGACGACGACCTCGCTAACCAGTTGCCTGAGTCGCTTTGCGGTCGCTTGCGGTGTTGCATCGCCAAACAGCATCTGCTCGTCGGGGAAAGTCGGCAATGCGATGTCGGTGGCGGCAAGGGCTTCGACGATCGCTGCCTGTGCATTCTCGCGATTGCGCCAAAGCCGCGGCCGGTAGTTGGGATCGAAGGCGACAAGTGAACCGGCCGAGCGCGCCTTGGCGACGGCCGCCAGCAATACGGCGCGCGCGGCCTCATCCAGAATTGCCAAAGTGATTCCGGAAAAATAGACAAGCGCCTGATTTACCAGGTTTTTCGACAATGCAGCTGGGTCTGAGGCGAGCTGCCGCGCGGCGGCGTCGCCGCGCCAGTAGGTGAAGGAACGCTCGGCCCCGGTCAGCGTGATGGCATAGAGGCCAGGCCGTGCGCCCGCTATGATCGGGCTGGAGCCGATGCCGATGCCGTTCTGGCCTAAGAAATCGATCTGGGCTTGCGAGAACGGATCGTCGCCGAAGGCCGAGACATAGGTTGCCGGCCGCTCAGTGCTCAGCGCGTGCAGCGCCCACAGCGTGTTGAACGTGTCGCCGGCAAAGCCCATGCGCCAGTTCGGTCCGGTCTGGCCCGACAGTTCGAGCATGCATTCGCCGATCGAGGCGATGCCGGTTCCCGCCATCTACAATCCTCCAGTGCTTCCCGGTGCTGTAGCTTTTTGCCATCGGCAGCGCCATGCTTGGCAAGCAGGTTTTTTTCCGCCACAGCGTTTTCCCACAGGCTGGCGGGATGCGATCCGTTCGGCAGAGCGTTGTCTGCAGAAGAGGAACCGGTTTGGCATCGATATGGCGTTATCTTCTGGCGGGTCTTGGTCTGGCTGCCTTGCTGGTCGGCATTCTCGCGGTCGTCTTCCTGACGGCGCCGCGTTCGTCGCTGCCAGCCGGCCCGGATGTCGCGCGGACGAAGAAAACCGACAACGGGCTGTACGTGGCGAGTTTCGTGCCGGAACGGGGCGTGGTGCGGCAGGGCGAACTGGAATCCTGGCTGCTGACCCTGAAAACAAAGACAGGGGCTTCGGTGGAGCGCGCCGCGATCGCCATCTCCGGCGGCATGCCGCAACACAATCACGGCCTGCCGACCAGCCCGCAGGTCACCGATTACCTGGGCGAAGGCCGTTACCGCATCGAGGGGCTGAAATTCACCATGAGCGGCTGGTGGCAACTTCGTTTCGCCATCTCATCCGGCGCCGGCTCCGATACCGTACTGTTCAACGTGGTGCTGTGAGCGATCGATGAAGCGCCTTTTCCGCTTTCTGGCGCTGATGGTCGCCGTCGTCCTCGTGGGCTGCGGCAAGCCTGATTTTTCCGACGCAGAAAAGAAGACTATCGCTTCGCTGGCGCTGTCGTCGCTGCCGGCGCTCAAGGCCGACACCACCAATCGTTTTGCCGACGTGCCGGCCGCCGCCGCACTCGGCTCGACGCTGTTCTTCGATCAGGGCATGAGCGGTGACGGGTCGGTATCCTGTTCGACCTGCCACAAGATCGACCGCCAGTTCCAGGACGACCTGCCGCAGGCGGTCGGCGTCGGCCACACCAACCGGCGCACCATGCCGCTGGCCGGCGTGGCGCACGATCCCTGGTTCTTCTGGGATGGCCGTCGCGACAGCCTGTGGGCGCAAGCGTTGACGCCGCTCGAAAATCCGCTGGAGCAGGCGGGAAACCGCGCTGCCTACGCGCATTACATCAAGGCGCGCTTCGGCGAGCGCTATGAGCGCATTTTTGGGCCGCTGCCCGATTTTTCCGGCATGCCGTTGAATGCCAGCCCACTTGGAAACGATGCCGAGAAAGCAGCCTGGAATGCCATGAGCAGCGCGCAGCGCGACGCCATCAACGGTGTCTTCGTCAATATCGGCAAGGCGATTGCCGCCTTCGAACGCTCGATAGCGCCCATGCCCGCGCGCTTCGACCGCTTTGCGCTGGACCTCGCCACCGGTGCCGAGCCGAAGGGCGATGCTGTCTTTTCCAAACAAGAAGTCCTTGGGCTTAAACTGTTCATCGGCAAGGCCAATTGCGTGACCTGTCACAACGGCCCGCGCTTCACCGACAACAGCTTTCACAACACCGGCGTGCCGCCTGTTGCGGGCCTGCCGCCGGATCGCGGCCGCATCGATGCCGTGCACCAAGTCGAGGCCGACCCGTTCAACTGCCTTGGCGCCTATCGGGACGGCGACGTTGCCGCCTGCGGCGAACTGCGCTTCATGGTCAAGAATGCGCCACAACTCATCCGCGCCTACAAGACGCCGTCTCTGCGCGGAGCGGCAACGCGACCGCCCTATATGCATGCCGGGCAGTTTTTGTCGCTCGACGAGGTCGTGGCGCATTATGCGAAGGCCGCGCCCAGCGTCGAAGGGGTATCAGAGGTTCACCCGTTGGAGCTTTCAGACCGAGAACGCGCTGCTCTGGTGGCGTTCTTGAAGACGCTTTCGGAGTGATCTACCGATCCTTCACGGTCTCCATCGCCACAAAGGTCGAGGTCTGGGCGACATGGGGCAGGGCCGAGATGCGCTCGCCGAGGACGCGGCGGTAGGCGGCGATGTCCCTGGTGCGGACTTTCAGCAGATAATCGAAGCTCGATGCCATCATGTGGCACTGTTCGATCTCCGGCACAGCCTGTACGGACCGGTTGAAGGCGTCGAGCGCGGCGGATCTGGTGTCGGACAATTTCACCTGGACGAATGCGACATGGCCTTCGCCCATGCGCTCGCGGTCGACGATCGCCTGGTAGCCTCTGATATAGCCGTCCTTCTCAAGCCGCTTCACCCGCGCCTGCACCGGCGTCTTCGACAGGCCGACCTTCGCGGCTAGTTCTGACATGGAAAGCCGGCCATCGCTTGCAAGTGCGGCCAGGATATTCCGATCTATGCGGTCCAATTGGTCTTCTGTCATCGAAATCGCAGTCCAAATGTCAGTTATATGCCGCTAGGATAGATCGAATGACCTACAGTGTCGATTTCTTTGGACCGGCCGAAATTTTGCACTTGTGCTAGCTTGCGCCATTCGGTCCGGTGACCGCCGGCCCGATCCCCTTTGCTCGATCCACGGGACCGCCATGCCAGCGCTCGATGCCATCCGCCAGCAGATCCGCGCCAACTACCTGCCCGACGAAGACGAGGCCGTGAAGCGGCTTGCCGAGGCGACGGGGCTCTCCGGGAAAGACCGCAAGGCGATCTCGGCTCGTGCCGCCGATCTGGTGCGCGCGGTGCGCGGTTCGTCGGATCCAAGGCTGATGGAAGTCTTCCTCTCCGCTTACGGTCTCTCCACCAAGGAAGGCGTGGCGCTGATGTGCCTGGCCGAGGCACTGCTGCGCGTGCCCGATACCGAGACGATGGACGACCTCATCGCCGACAAGATCGCGCCGCACGACTGGTCGGCGCATTCGGGCGGTTCGAGCTCCATCTTCGTCAACGCCTCGACCTGGGCGCTGATGCTGACCGGCCGCGTCCTCGACGAAGGCGAGGGCGGCATCGAGGGCACGCTGCGTTCTATGGTGCGGCGGCTGGGCGAGCCGGTCATCCGCAAGGCGGTGGCCGCCGCCATGCGCGAGATGGGCGAGCAGTTCGTGCTCGGCCGCACCATCACTGAAGCCGTCAAGCGCGGCCGGCCGATGACCCAAAAGGGTTATCTCTATTCCTTCGACATGCTGGGCGAGGCGGCCCGCACCGAGGCCGACGCCTTGCGCTATCACAAGGCCTATGCCGACGCGATTTCGTCGCTCGATTCCGGCTCCAACGGTCCTGATATCAGGCAGAACCACGGCATCTCGGTCAAGCTTTCGGCACTGCATCCGCGTTACGAGGTGGCGCAGAAGGACGAGATGCTGCCTGTGATGGCTGAGCGGCTCTTGTCGCTGGCGCTGGCCGCGCGCCACTCGCGCATGGGTCTCAACATCGACGCCGAGGAGGCTGACCGCCTCGATCTGTCGCTCGACGTCATCGAGCGGGTGCTGGCCGAGCCGGAGCTCGCCGGCTGGAACGGGTTTGGCGTGGTGGTGCAGGCGTATGGGCCACGCGCGGCCTTCGCCATCGACTGGCTCTATGCGCTGGCCAAGAAATACGACCGCAAAATCATGGTTCGGCTGGTCAAGGGCGCCTATTGGGACACCGAGATCAAGCGGGGGCAGACGTTGGGACTCACCGGCTATCCCGTCTTCACCCGCAAGGCCAACACCGACGTCTCCTACATGGCTTGCGCCAAGAAGCTGCTTGGCATGACCGACCGCATCTACCCGCAGTTCGCCACCCACAACGCCCATACCGTCGCCGCCATTCTGTCGATGGCTGACAATCGCGACGCCTTCGAGTTCCAGCGCCTGCACGGCATGGGTGAGGCGCTGCACGAGACGGTGCGACGGTCCGAAGGCACGCGCTGCCGTATCTATGCACCGGTCGGAGCGCATTCCGATCTACTGGCCTATCTGGTGCGCCGGCTGCTGGAGAACGGCGCCAACTCCTCCTTCGTGCACCAGCTGACCGATGAGGATGTCGAGCCGGAGGACATTGCGCGCGATCCGCTCGAGACGGTCGAAAGCCAGGGTCCGGCAGTCAATCCGGCGATTGCCCGGCCTTCCCAGATTTTTGGAGCCGGGCGTCGCAATTCGAAAGGATTCGACATCACCGACACGGTGACGCTGGCGGCGATCGACAAGGCCAGGGCGGCCTTCGCCGGGCCGGATCGCTGGCATGCCAAGCCGATTACGCGGGCCGCCGGCTATGGCAAGCAGCGTCCGATCGTCAACCCGGCAAAGCCTTCCGAAGTGGTCGGCACGGTCAGCGAAGCAGCTGCCAAGCAAGTCGCGACCGCCGTGCGCTTTGCGGTGGAAGCGCAACCGGCCTGGGCGAAGCGTCCCGTCGCCGAGCGCGCCGCCATCCTCAACCGTGCCGCCGATCTCTATGAGGCGAATGCCGTCGAGTTCTTTGCACTCGCCACCCGCGAGGCCGGCAAATCGCTGGCCGACGGCGTCGCCGAGGTGCGTGAAGCCGTCGACTTCCTGCGCTACTACGCCACTGAGGCGGCCAATGCGGAGGCGGGCACGCAAGCGCGCGGCGCCATTGTCTGCATTTCGCCGTGGAATTTCCCGCTCGCCATCTTCACCGGCCAGATCGCGGCAGCGCTCGTCACCGGCAATTCGGTGATCGCCAAGCCGGCCGAGCAGACGCCGCTGATCGCCTTCCGCGCCGTCGAACTGCTGCGCGAGGCCGGCGTGCCGGAAGACGTCATCCAGTTGCTCCCTGGCGACGGCCCATCGGTCGGCGGGCCGCTCACCGCCGATCCGCGCATCGCTGGCGTCTGCTTCACAGGTTCGACCGAGGTTGCCAAGCTGATCGAGAAGCAGCTGGCCGGGACGGCCGCGCCCGACGCCATGCTGATCGCCGAGACCGGCGGCCTCAACGCCATGATCGTCGATTCCACCGCGCTGCCCGAACAGGCGGTGCGCGATATCCTCGCCTCCGCCTTCCAGAGTGCCGGCCAGCGCTGCTCGGCGCTGCGCGTACTCTACGTGCAGAAGGACGTCGAGAAGAAGATGCTGGAGATGCTGAAGGGCGCCATGGAGGCGCTCAACGTCGGCGATCCCTGGCGGATTTCGACCGATGTCGGCCCGGTTATCGACGACGAGGCGCAAAGCTCGATCCGCGAGTATTGCACGAAGATGGGCCTGCAGGGCAGGCTGATCGCCAAGCTCGAGGCGCCCAGGGAAGGTCGCTTCGTCGCGCCGCATGTCTTCCGGGTCAAGGGTATCGAGGACATGGAGCGCGAGGTGTTCGGGCCGGTGCTGCATGTCGCCAGTTTCGACGCCGACCAGATCGACGCCGTCATCGCCGCCATCAACCGCAAGGGTTATGGCCTGACCTTCGGCCTGCACACCCGCATCGAGGGCCGCGTGCAGCATTTCGTCGATGGCATCCATGCCGGCAACATCTATGTCAACCGCAACCAGATCGGCGCCGTCGTCGGTTCGCAGCCGTTTGGCGGCGAGGGGCTTTCCGGCACCGGGCCGAAGGCCGGCGGTCCGCACTATCTCCGCCGCTTCCGCAAGGGGCCGGAGGCCGGCACGCATGTGCAGGATGGCCACAAGGTCACGGCGACCGAGCTTGCCGACAATCTGCCTGATCCCACACTTGGCGGCTGGTCGACGCGTCCGGACCGGATCGCCATTCTGAGGAAGCATCTGCGCGGCAAGGGTGCTGCGGCCATTGGTGCGGCCGCCGGCATCGATTTCGGCCAGGTCGACCTGCCCGGGCCGACCGGCGAAGCCAACACGCTCTCGCTGTCGCCACGTGGACGGGTGCTGTGCCTTGGTCCCGATGGTGATACGCTGCTGGCGCAGACGATCCAGGCGCTCGCCGCCGGCAACGCCGTGCTGGCCGTTGCGCCGGGCGCGCCGGCAGCCCTTTCCGCTCTGACCGGCAAGGGCCTCCCGCTGGCCGCCATCGACGGGCGGCCTGATCCGGTCGAGGCACGCTCGCTGCGCGTCGATATCGTTGCTTTTTCCGGCACACCAGAGGCCGCGCGCATCGTGCGCAGGGTTATCGCTGATCGCTCAGGCCCGATCGTGCCGCTGGTCAGCGAAGTGTTGAACCCGGCGGCTTATGCACATGAGCGGGCCGTCTGCGTCGACACCACCGCCGCGGGCGGCAATGCGAGCTTGCTGGCCGGAGCCTGACTCCGGCCGGTCGTTAGAGCCATTCACCGTTTCGTGGAACGGTGAATGTCTCTATCTCTTTTGTTTTATGCATGTCGTTGTCCCAAAACCGGGACCACTTTTGGGCGACATGCATTACGCGCCTTCGACGACCGAAAAGCCCTCGAACTGGGGGTGGCCGAGATAGTGGACCTTCGTCGTGCCGACATTTCTGTGGGCGACGCGGAAATTCTCGGACTTGGTCCAGGCGATGAAATCATCGTGGCTCGCCCACACGGTGTGCGATGCAAACAGCGTGTAGCCTTCGGTCTCGTTGACCGGGCCTCGCAGCAGGTGGAATTCGCGGAACCCCTTCATCTCCGCAAGGCTGGAATCGCGGTTCTTCCACACGGCTTCGAAATCGTTCTCCGAGCCGGTCTGCACCTTGAAGCGGTTCATGGCGATGTACATTGGGTTCCTTTCAATGTTGGCGAACTACGATGATTGCGGATGGTTTGAACGGCGCGACAGAGGCCCTCAGAACGGACCGATTGCGCCGGTGAAGACAAGACTGTCGCCGACCTTTGGTGGAATGGGTGGGAAGGGTGCCGCCTTGCGCACGATGCCGAGCACGACCTGATCGAAGTTTGGCGATCCGGAGCTTTGCAGAATGCGCAGCTCGTCAATGCCGCCACGCCTGCCGATAACGAACGTCACAACGGCATTGTTGCGAGCGGTCAATTGCACCGAAGGCGGGACGCCGCGATTGACGCGGCTGAGCTTTCTGATGACGTCGCTGCGGTAGCTGTCTTCCGCTGCACTGCCAGCCTCTTTTTGTTTTTTACCCTTGCTGGCTGCCTGCGCCAGCAGGTCCTGGCCATCCGCCGTGCCGCGCTTTTCATCCGCCGTCTTTGAAGGGGCAGCTGGCGGACTGGGCCTCGCGCTGGGGATCGGCGGCTGTTCTGGAATGGCGACAGGCGTCTCGGTGCTCCTGGGCTGAACGGTCGGCTGTGCCGGCGCTTCGGTCTTGGGAGCCACGCTCTGATCATCGGGGCGAGGGGCGCCGGCCACCAGTATGTCCGGGGTGACCGCCTGCGGTTTGACAGGTTCCGGCAAAGACTTGAGCGGCGGCTTTGCCGCTTCCTCGGCAGGTTGGGAGGCCTCCGTTGGCTGCGACGGCTTGGGCGGTGTTGCCGGCTGTGGTTTGGCCGGTTGCGGGCTGGGCACCAGTGCAACGTTTATTGCCGTCGGGTCCTTGTCCAGCGCGCTGCCGACCACGTTGGTGCCCGACTGATCACTGCCTTCCGGCTGCTCGGCATTCTGGGAACTCGAAATCCCCGAAGGCGAGATCAGAAAAGCCGCCGCCACGGCGGCGTGGAGCGCGCAGGAGACGACGATCGCCGCCGTCCATTTGCGGTTCCAGGCCGACGGCCGCGGCAGCGCGAGCGGCTCGGTTGGCTCTATCGCCAGCTCGGCGCCGGCTTCGGGGAGGGGGCTGATATCCTGCATGTCTCGCCGCGAGACCTGCAGCGACAAGAGCAGAATTGTCAAATCAAGATCGTTCGCTCGCAGCGGCAGTCGGCAGTGGCCGGCATCTGGCCACGCCGCTTTGTTTTGCAGGAATGCGGGATGCAGTCCCACCTCAGACGCCGAAGGCGATACCGGTCTTGGTGTCTGTCTTCAGCTTTCGCATGCAGGCGTTCGGTTCGACGCCGGTACCGGTGCATTCGGTCGCGCTGTTGATCAGCACGCGGCTGACTTTCGAGCACTCGGTGCCGGCCAGATCGAAACGCGTCACCTTGGTTTTGCCCGCCGGCAATTCCTTGAAATCGAGCACGGTCAGCCGGTCGACGACGCCTGCCTCGTTGAACAAGGCGATCTCGAACGCAGCCTTGGACAGGTCGGCGCCGAGATTGTTGTTGACCACGAACGTCAGGCGGCAACCCTTGTCGGAAGGTTGCGCACCATTGAGTTCCAGGGTGAGCGCGGGGACCGGCGCGGACTCTTGCGCCCACGCCGGAACCATCGCAAGCGACATCGCCAACATCGAGGTCAGCAGACGAAGGGGTGTCGTCAAGCTCGTCATGGCAATCAGCCTCCAAACCGCATCGTTGCCGCCAGCTTCAGCGTTATGCCGGGCTCGTAGGCCGCGAAAACCGGCTGCGGCGGCTGGCCGGCCGTGGTCAGGTTGAGCGGGTTGGCGTATTTGACATCGAACAGATTGTCGGCGCGGAAATCAATCTTCAAATTGTCCGTCGCCTGGTAGCTGGCAAAGGCATTGACCAGCGTGTAGTCCTCGGCGATCGGATTGCCCTTGGGCTTGCCATTGTATTGCACTTCGCCGCCGACGGTCAGCTTGTCCTCGAGGAAGCGCAAGCCGAGCTGCGCGGTGACCTGGGATGATGGGATCGTGGCGAGATCCGCTTCCACACCCTTGTAGGAAATGGTGTGACCATTGGTGATTGAAGCCGAGAGCCCGGCATAGCCCCATCCGGCATCATAGACGCCCTCCAGTTCGAAGCCGTCGATCTTGGCCTTGGCAAAATTCTGGTACTGGAAGCATATCGGGATACCGGGTCCGCTCGGGCAACCGGCTGCCGGGTCAAACCGCGACAGGGTAACGCCATCGATGTAATCTTCGACATCATTGTTGAAATACGCTGCCTTGATGCGCAGCGCATCGCCGGCTTCGAGGATGTCGTTCTGCTTGTAGTTGATGCCGAATTCGACGGTCTTTCCAGTCTCCGGCCGCAGATTGGGGTTGGGCAGGAACGGGAAGGTGACGCCCGCCGGATGGCGACCGCTGATCAGTGTTTCCGACAGGGAGGGTGACCGGTATCCTTCAGCATAGGTGCCGTAGAATTGCAGGCCGGCAAGGCTGGCGCTGTCGAAAGGCGAGACGCCGACGGTGATGCGCGGCGACAACCGGTCCCCCGACGTTTCGTGTGTGTCATCCTTGAGGCTGTAATTGTCGTAACGCACCCCGGCAATGACTTCGAGCCACTGCCAGGTGAGCTTGTCCTGGACATAGGCGCCGGAGACGTTGCGCTTTCCGGAAGGCGTGTAGAAGCTGTCGCCGCCTGCGGTGCCGCCTGTCTTGACATTGTCGCCGGCCCAGTCGCCGCCATATGTCAGCTCGTGCGCGATTCCCGCGGTTTCGAATCTGGATGTGTTCCAGAGGTCGATGCTGGTCGTGCCGATGTCGAATGTCGACGTCGAGCCAGCCGGCAAGACAACGGGAAGGCCGGTGACCGGATCAAAGCGGTTTTGCGGGACAAGGCTGGTCAGATCGAGGTTGGTCTTGTTGTAGGAGGTGTTGATGTGGAGATCGAGCCAGCTCTTGTCCTCATCCGTGATGTTGTAGCGCGCCGTGAAGGTGTTCGACTTCAGGTCGACGTCATTGACCGGCGCACCGCCGCTGATCTCGTTCCAGCCATCGCTTGAGCCGACCCAGCCGAGCTTCAGTTCGCTGTTGTCGGTCGGGCGTATGCTGGTCTTGAGCAGTCCGCTCAGCACGTCGAAGCCGGTGCCCTTGACGGTGTCGCCGCCGCCATCCTTGTAGTCGTCATAGTCGCGGTAGACGATGTTGCCCAGCACGTCCCAATTCTCGTTAATGCGGTAGGCGCCGGATGCACTTGTGGTCCAGCCCTTGCCGTTGCTCTCATAGCGTCCCGTGACGGAACCGGCCCATGTCTCGTCAGGCTTGAGGAAATCCTCGGCATCCTTGGTGTCGAAGAAGACGACGCCGCCGATGGCGCCCGAGCCGTAGGTGTTGGCTACAGGACCACGGATAACATCCACGGATTTGACGAGTTCGGGGTCGATGTAGAAGGTCGACTGCGTGCCGTGGTCGGAGCGCTGGAAATTCTGTCGTGCGCCGTCGACGATGACTGCGACGCGACCGAAATCCTGCAGGCCGCGGATGTTGATGCTGGTGCTGACGCGCCTGGCGTCGGCCTGCGCCGCGACACCGGGCACGCCGAGCAGCATCTCATTGGGCGTCGTCGCCATGCGGCGGTCGAGCTGTTCCTGGCCGACATGGCTGGCCGATGCCAGCGATTCGATCGCCGTCTCGCCGGTGCGGCTGATGACGAGGATCTTGTCGAGCAGCGTTGCTCCCGCTGGTGCTGCCTTTTCCTCTTCAGCCTTCTTCGTTTGATCTGTCGGCTGCGCCGCCTGCTGGGCGTTGGCCAGTTGCGCCGATAAGGCAATCGCCGCCACACTTGCCAGCAATGCCGCCGCGCCGTTCGCCGCCGACCGGCCGCGCCATTCCCAAGTCACAAACCCCATGCCCCAACTCCAAAGTCCAGGTTTGATGCTGGCTGGCCCGGGGCTGGCTGGCATTTTTGATCGTCGCTGGCGTCTTAAATGTTGACTCATTTAATCCGGTATTGCGCTGACTAGTAAACATGATTATTCAAGTCAAGAAATGAATCGGATTACGCAACGCCTAGCCAGACGCCCGGCACAGGAAAGGGATCCATCCAGATGAACACCCACAATCCCAACGATTTTCGCTATCGCGTCCGCCGTTCCGACGATGCCTCCCCCCGTTTCGACCGGGTTCCGCTGGCGGTACGAACCCTTTCCAGCAACACCCTGTTCCAGGGCGAGCACGAGATAGGCATCGAGCATCACGGTGCACTCTACCGGCTGAAGATCACCCGCCAGGGCAAGCTCATTCTCAACAAGTAAGACAAGGCAACAGGGACCGAGATATGGATCAGCGCGTAAAATCCGCCCCGCATGAAATCCGGCGGGCACGGACAGACAATCCGAAGACGCGCGAGCGTGATCTGGCTGCCCATCTCGGCATTTCGGAAGCCGAACTGGTCGCGGCGCATTGCGGGGACGGCGTCGTCCGCATCGAGCCGCGCGTCAACGATCTTCTGACCGGCCTCGAGGCCGTCGGCGAGGTCATGGCGCTGACCCGCAATGAAAGCGCGGTGCACGAGAAGATCGGCGTCTATGACAAGGTCGTCACTGGCACCCACAATGCCATGGTGCTTGGCGAAAACATCGACTTGCGCATCTTCCCGAAGGTCTGGGCACACGGCTTTGCCGTCGAGAAGCGCGACGGCGACGAAATCCGCCGCAGTCTCCAGTTCTTCGATGCGGCAGGCGAGGCCGTGCACAAGGTGCATCTGCGGCCGGCCTCCAGCCTCTATGCCTATCAGAAGCTGGTCGCCGCGCTCGAATCGTCCAACCAGGAACCGACGGTCGACATCTCGGGGCCACTCCCCGATGACGAGATCCATGGCGACGAAGCGGCCGCCAATCTCGACGATCTGCGTGACCGCTGGAGCCGGCTGACCGACGTGCACCAGTTCTTTGGTATGCTGAAGACGCTGAAACTAAGCCGCCGGCAGGCGGTGCGCCTGGTTGGGCAGGACTATGCCTGGCAGCTCGACAATGAGGCGGTCCGGGCCATGTTTCATCATGCCGCGGAGGGCGAGATGCCGATCATGTGCTTTGTGGGAAACCGCGGCTGCATCCAGATCCATTCCGGTCCGATCAAGTCGATCAAGCCGATGGGACCATGGATCAACGTGCTGGACGAAACCTTCCACCTGCATCTGCGCACCGACCACATCCACGAGGTCTGGGCCGTGCGCAAGCCGACCAAGGACGGTCATGTCACCTCGCTCGAGGTCTATGACGCCGACGGCAAGATGATCATCCAGTTCTTCGGCAAGCGTCATGAAGGCGAAAGCGAGCGGGACGACTGGCGCTTCCTGGCGGAAAACCTGCTGCGCATCCCAAGCCCGACCGCAGCCTGAGAAAAAATGCTATGAGTGTTTTCCCAAGATTGTCGGCTGTGCGCGAATTTATTTTGGGGCCGGTGATCGGTCTCTCCATGGCTGCTATCGCACTGCAACCCGCCAGCGCCGCGGATGGCACGGCCGTGTTTGCCGATCCTTCAAAGATCGTGGCCATTGGCGGCTCGATCACCGAGATCGTCTATGCTCTCGGCCAGGAAAAGCATCTGGTGGCACGCGATTCCACCAGCCGGTTCCCAAAGGCGGCGCTTGAGCTGCCCGATGTCGGCTATATGCGCGCGCTGTCGCCGGAGGGTGTGCTGTCGGTCGACCCGACCGGCATCCTGGCGCTGCATGGCAGCGGCCCCAAGGAAGCAGTCGATGTCTTGAAGAAGACGAGCGTGCCGTTCATCGAGGTGCCCGAGCACTACAGCCACGAAGGCATTCTCGAGAAGGTCCGCATCGTCGGCAAGGCGCTCGGCGTCGACGCCAAGGCCGAGGTGCTGGCCAAGGAGCTCGATACCAAGCTCACGGCCGCCGAGAAGCAGACGGCTTCGATCAAGGAGCGCAAGCGCATCCTGTTCGTGCTGTCGATACAGGGTGGCAAGATTCTGGCGGCCGGCAGCGAGACCGCCGCCGACGGCATGGTCAAGCTGGCCGGCGGCGTCAACGCGGTCGAGGGCTTTTCCGGCTACAAGCAGATGTCCGACGAGGCGATCATAACCGCCAGGCCTGACGTGATCCTGATGATGAGCAATGCCGGGCCTACGGTTTCGGACAACGAACTGTTCGGCAATCCGTCGATCGCCTCCACGCCGGCCGGAACGGTGCACAAGCTGATCCGCATCGACGGCGCCTATCTGCTCGGCTTCGGGCCGCGCACGGCTGATGCCATCCACGACCTCGCTGTCTCGCTTTATGGCGGGCAGGTCACGGACTGAGCAGGCAGATCATGGTCGATCAATCGATCGCCGGCCCGGTGATGGCAAGCGTATCCGAAGGCGACCGGTCGGGCCGCGCCCGCATCGTCATCCTTCTGCTGTGCCTGGGGCTCGCGGCTGCCGTTTTTCTGTCGCTGACATCGGGGGCTTCGGACGCATCGGTCGCCAACGTCATCGGGGGCCGGCTGTTCGGCGCAGTGCCTGACGACGCCGCGTTGAGCGCCCGCGACAGCCTGATCGTCTATGACATCCGCCTGCCGCGCGTCATCCTCGGCATGCTGGTCGGCGCGGCGCTCGCCGTCTCCGGCGCGGTCATGCAGGGGCTGTTCCGCAATCCGCTGGCTGACCCCGGCCTGATCGGCGTCTCGGCCGGCTCCAGCCTCGGCGCGGTTGCCGTCATCGTGCTCGGCGCGACGATATTGGCTCCGGTGACAGTCTTGCTCGGCACGCTTGCCCTGCCGCTGGCGGCCTTCTGTGGCGGGCTCGCCACCACGCTGATGCTCTATCAGGTCGCGACGCGGCGGGGGCAAACCTCGGTTGCCACAATGCTGCTCGCCGGCATCGCGCTGGCGGCGCTCGCCATGGCGCTGACCGGCATCCTTATCTTCATGGCCGACGATCGCCAGTTGCGCGACCTGACCTTCTGGCAACTCGGATCGCTCGGTGGTGCGACCTGGGCGAAGATCGCGTCGGTAGGGCCGATCATCGTCCTGGCGCTGGCGGCGATGCCGTTCCTGGCACGCGGCCTCAACGCGCTGGCGCTTGGCGAGGCGACCGCCGGCCATCTCGGCATTCCGGTGCAGCGGCTGAAATACACGGCCATCGTCGGCGTCTCCGCCGCGGTCGGCGCATCCGTCGCCGTCAGCGGCGGCATCGGCTTCGTCGGCATCGTGGTGCCGCATCTGCTGCGCCTGCTGATTGGTCCGGACAATCGCTATCTGCTGCCGGCGTCGGCGCTGCTCGGCGCCTCGCTGCTGCTTCTGGCCGATGCGGTCGCACGCACCATCGTTGCGCCGGCCGAACTGCCGATAGGCATCGTCACCGCGATAGCGGGCGCGCCGTTCTTCCTTTGGATCCTGCTGCGCAAGCGCGGCGTGGTTGATTTGTGAGGCTTGATGATCGAAGCAAAGGATGTTTCGGTTGATATCGCCGGCAAGCCTATCGTCAGTGGTGTCGATTTCCACGCGCGGCCCGGCGAGATCGCCGCCGTCGTCGGCCCCAATGGTTCGGGCAAGACGACCTTCCTCAAAGCGCTCTCCGGCGAGCTCGCCTATACCGGCCGCGTTGCCCTCAACGGCCGAGATCTCTCGACGATGAAGCCGGCCGAGGCAGCCGTCCATCGCGCGGTGCTGCCGCAGGCGACGACGCTGTCGTTCCCGTTCACCGTGCGGGAAGTGGTCAAGCTTGGTCTTGTCGGCGGCCGTTCGGGCGCCTTGCCGGGCGAGGATGCGCGGCTGCCGGAACGGGCGCTGGCGCGTGTCGATCTCGACGGCTTTGCCGGCCGTTTCTACCAGGAGCTTTCCGGCGGGGAGCAACAGCGCGTTCAGTTGGCGCGCGTGCTGTGCCAGGTCTGGGCGCCGGTGCTCGACGGCAAGCCGCGCTTTCTGTTCCTCGACGAGCCAGTGTCCAGCCTCGACATCAAGCACCAGCTGATCATCATGAACATTGCCCGCGACTTCGCCAGAAGGGGCGGTGGCGTGGTCGCCATCCTGCATGACCTCAATCTGACGGCCATGTATGCGGAGCGGATCTTCGTCATGCATCGCGGCCGGCTGGCCGCCGCCGGATCGCCGCGGGACGTGCTGAGCGATGATCTGATCGAGAAAGTGTTCGACTGCCGGCTCAGGGTCGGCGTGCTGCCGGCGGGCAATATGCCGTTCGTGCTGCCGCAGTCGGCGGTCTATTGATATTCAGGTGAGGCCGGGCCTGCGAATGGCGGTTTCCTGCGCTTCTCCCGCCAATTGTCGAAGTCGGCGCCGCCCCTCATTGCCCTGCCGGGCATTTCTCTCCGTAGAACGGGGAGAAATACGCTAGGCAGCCGGGGCGCGGCGCTCCATCAGCATGTCGATGCCGAGCAGGTTGCGTACATTCGGCCGCGCCGCTACCAGATCGGCGATCGTATAGCGGGCGAGCACTGCGAAAAACGCATTCAGGGCCTCGCGCAGCGCCGAGTTCAGCGCGCAGCTGTCGACGAGCGGGCATTCGGCGGCATCGTTCTCGAAGCATTCGGCCATGGCGAAGCTCTCTTCCGTCACGCGCACGACATCGAACAGGCTGATGGCTTCGGCCGCCCGGCCAAGCTTGACGCCGCCATTCCTGCCACGCACGGTCTGGACGAGGCCGTGCTCGACCAGCGGCTGCAGGATCTTGAACAGGAAAAGCTCCGACACAGAATAGGCGGCCGCGATCTCGGGAATACGGCTCAATCGGTCGTCATTTGCCGCGCAATACATCAAGATGCGCATGGCATAGTTGGTCTGGCGCGTAAGCCGCATATTGTCCTCACAAGGCACTGGGGCGGTGCAACCCACGCCAGATCTGGAAATTTTGCTGATGCGGCTTTGACCCGAAATTCCGGATTCGCCACATTGGCCCAAGCGGAATATGGCCTATACCTTGGAATAATTCCAGACTAGCTTGGCGCGATAGATGAATTTTCTCCTCAACTTTGTGTGCGCAGCCGGGCAAGATGCCGGGCGAAACCGGCTGTCGCGGGTATTTCGGCCGTCGGAACACTAGATAGGCTGAGATCGACGAGGAGCGGCTCACCCATGTCACAATCGGCTTCGCCCTTGACGCCGGTCCGTTTCGATGCCGAAGCGGATGCCAAGCTTTCCGCGTTGCGGCGGACGAAATTCCTCGCGGCGGCCGCGCTGGCGCTTTGCGTACTGGTGTTTGCGCTCGCCAAATCGTTCGAGCACATCCATGCGTGGCTCGGCTTCGTCGCTGCCTTTGCCGAGGCGGCGACCATCGGCGGCCTCGCCGACTGGTACGCGGTGGTGGCGCTGTTTCGAAGGCCGCTGGGGCTGCCGATCCCGCACACCGCCATTATCCCCGAGAACCAGAACCGCATCGCCGACAATCTCGGCCGCTTCATCGAGGTCAACTTTCTGGCGCCCGAACCGGTGCGTGAAAAGCTTGCCGAGGTCGATTTTTCGGCGCTGGTCGCCGATTGGCTGGCCGATACGGAGCGCGCCGCCGGCCTGTCGCGCTTCATCGTGCGGCTGGTGCCGCAGACGCTTGCGGCGATAGAGCAATCCGGCCTGCGCGGCTTCGTCACAAGCCGCATGCTCGAACAGATCGAAAAGGTGCCGCTGGCGCCGCTGGCCGCCGAACTGCTCTCGGCGCTTACCGATGATCGCCGCCATCAGAAATTGTTCGACGAATTCACCAAGGTGATCGGGCGGTTCCTCAATGACGAAAAAGCGCTGGCAACGATGCGCGAAAAAATCCGCGAGGAACTGCCGTCGCTGTTCAACCTGTTCCGCGCCGACGCCTATCTCCTGAAGAAGATCGTCGCCTCGGCGGGCTCGCTGCTCGACGAAGTGAGGGCCGATCCCGACCACCCGCTGCGCGCCGAATTCGACAGCTTCGCCCAAAGCTTCATCGATAAGCTGAGGACATCGAAACAATACGCCAAACGGGCCGAAAAGCTGAAGCGCGACTTCCTGGGCCGGCCGGAGGTCAAGGGATTGGCCGGCGACATGTGGGCAAGCCTCAGCCAGTTCATCGAGCAGGATGCCAAGGCGCCGAATTCGGTCATCCGTGCGCACCTCGCCAACATGTTCGTCGAGGTCGGCCGGCATCTTGCCGGCGATGCGCAGATCCGGGCCGACATGAACCAGGGGTTCGTGGTGGCGCTGGCGTCGTTCGTGGAGAGCCAGAAGGCCGGCGTGTCGACATTCATCGCCGACCAGGTCAAACGCTGGGACCTCGCGCAACTGACGCGGCTGATCGAGATGAACATCGGCCGGGACCTGCAGTACATCCGCTTCAACGGCATGATCATCGGCGGCCTCGCCGGTGTCGTGCTCTATGTGGCCGAGCGGCTGTTCCTCGTGAATTGATGCGCGGCCAGACTGGCGCTCATTCCTCCGCGTCCGAATGGACTCACGGCACGCGAGTGTTATTCTCCATCCGAGGGTGCCCGCATCCGCGGCAAAGGGGAGCAAACAAGCATGGCAAAACAACCGGAATCCGATTCCTTCATGGACATGTTCGGCAGGTTCGGCCGCGACCTGAAGGTGCCGAATGTCGATGTCGAGGCGATCCTTGCCCATCATCGCAAGAACCTCGAAGCGCTGGAGAAATCGGCACGAGCCGGTGCCGCCGGCGCCACCTCGCTGTTGTCCCGGCAGCGCGAGATGCTGCAGGATACGCTGCGCGAGGTCACCGATATGGCGCAAAGCTACAGGGCGCCGGGCAATCCGCAGGAACTGATGGCCAAACAGACGGAGTTTGCCAGAAAGTCCTTCGAGGCCGCGTTGAAAAATGCCGGCGAAGTGGCTGAACTGGTCAAGAAATCCGGTGCCGAATCGGTCGACATCCTGCGCACCCGCATCAAGGAGGCGATGGAGGAAATCCGCGCCGGCTACGAGAAGAAGTAGCGGATGTGGCCGGGACCGGTTCATGGCTGCCGGCCGCCCTGAAGCCCGGAAAGCCCGAGTTGGCCTGCGACTGCGCCGGCGGCGTGGCACGATTGCGGCCGAAATCGACGGAACGGATTCGTGTAGAGCGAATTGACAGAGGCCGTCAGTTCGTGGTCCGGAGGCTCTGGAAGCGATCGGGAAACCAGGAATGAACGAAATACGGCCTAAAACGCCGCCTACCTACGAGCAGTTGAGGACGATGGCCGGGCTGGAACTCGGCGTGTCGGAGTGGACGACGGTCGACCAGAACCGCATCGATCAGTTCGCTGAATGCACCGGCGACCATCAATGGATTCATGTCGACCCTGAAAGGGCGCGGCGGCAAAGCCCGTTCCGCACGACGATCGCGCATGGCTATCTGACGCTGTCGATCATCGGCGCGCTGGCGCTCGGCATGGGCATCGTGCCCGAGAATACGCAGGCCGCCTTCAATTATGGCTTCGACAAAGTACGCTTCCTGGCGCCGGTCAGGGTCGGCGCCCGCATCAGACTGCGCATCACGCTGCTGTCCATGGAGGACAGGGGCCCGGGCCAGTATCTGATGAAGGCGGCCAACACGGTCGAGATCGAAGGCGAGGAAAAGCCTGCCTTGACGGCGGAAACGCTGGTCATGCTCTATGAACGCCGCAAGCGGGCAGGTGCCTGAGCCTGTTTGGAAATTCTACTCTCTGAGCGGTGTGCGCGTCACGAAGCCCTGGATTCTGCGCGGCCTGTGGCGCGGGCCGAGAGCAGTGCGAGGAACAGCGCAGCCAGCGCCAGCACCGTCGCCGTCTGAAAGGTGACCTGCATTCCCCGGGCGGCGGCCTCGGAACTCAGAAGACCAATGCCTTCGTGCCCTTCGGCCGATGCGACGGCGAATATGGCGCCCATCAACGAGGCGCCGGTGATGAGCCCGAGATTGCGCGAAAGGTTGAGCAGACCGGAGACGACGCCGCGCTGACCGGCGTCAACGCCAGTCATGACGGCTGCATTGTTCGACGTCTGGAACAGCGCGTAGCCGATGCAGGTGACGGTGATCGCAACGATATAGCCGGCAATGCCGAATCTGGTCATGGCGAGCGACAGCAGGAACGTGCCTGTCGTGAGGCTGAGCAGGCCTGCGACCATCATCCTATGAGCGCCGAAGCGGTCGGTCAGGCGTCCGGCGACCAGCGCCGACAAGGTCGAGACGAGCGGGCCGGTCGACAGCACCGCACCCACCATTGCAGCATCCAGCCCGAGCCCGCGCGACAGGTAGAACGGAGCCACCACCAGCGTCGCCATCATCACCGTGGCGACGACGAGGCTCATGGCGAGACTGGCACTCAGCTGGAGATCGCGGAAGCTGGCAAGCCGGATCAAGGGGTTTTTCACTCTCGCCTGCGCGGCGGCGAAAAGAAAAACGCCAGTTCCGGCGGCGATCAGCAGGCCGATGTTGAGCGTGCCGAAATTGCCTCTGCCCAGCGTCATCGCCAGCGCATAGGCGGCCAACGTCAGGGCCAGCAGGGCGGTGCCCACGACATCGAACGTGCCTCGGTCGAGCCGCGCGGTTTTATTGCGTGCCGGCAGGGCACGCCAGGCAAGAGCGAAGGTGAGCACTCCCAGCGGGACATTGACGAGGAAGATCGCCCGCCAGCCGAAGCCGGTGATCAAAAGGCCGCCGAGCGAGGGGCCAAGTGTCGTGCCGATCGCAGACATGGCGCCGAGCAGGCCCATGGCGCCGCCGATTCTGTCTTTGGTCACGGTTTCGGCGACGAAGGCCAGCGTCAGCGCCATCATCAGCGCTGCGCCAAGTCCCTGCACGGCGCGTGCGGCAATCAGCAGCCAGAGTGTCGGCGCCAGGCCGCAGAGCACCGATGCGGACGTGAACAGCGCGATGCCCCCAAGCAGCAACGGTCGGCGCCCGAACATGTCGGCCAGCCGGCCGGCGCTGACGATCAGTGTGGTGATGGCGAGGAGATAGGCCAGAACAACCCATTGCACGGCCTGGAACGTCGCGCCGAAATTCTGCATCAGCGACGGCAGCCCGACGCTGGCAATGCTGGTTCCCAGCGACGACAGCAGTGTGGCGAGCGACAGGCTTGCCAACGCCCAGCCGGCGGATTGCATCCGTGGCGGCGCCGATGTCAGCGCGTCCGGATTTTGCTCAGCGATTGCCACGGCGATCTCCTTCCATCAGTCCCACAACCGGAACTGCTGGAGATCTAGTTCCTTGGCCAATGTGGCGGAAGGCGCAGCATTTGCATCTCATTCGTGCGTTTGGCGCCATATCATGTCATGATCTGCCGATGACATCACCCGATCTCAACTTACTGTTCGCTCTCGACGTCCTGCTGACCGAAGGCAGCGTGGCGCGCGCCGCCAGCCGCCTACGCCTCAGCCCTTCGGCGATGAGCCGCACGCTGGCGCGACTGCGCCAGGCGACGGGCGATCCGCTGCTGGTTCGCGCCGGTCGAGGCCTTGTGGCTACGCCGCGTGCGGAAGAACTGCGACAGCAGGTAGGCCCTGTCGTCCAGGATGCGGAGGCGATCCTGCGCCCTGCCACCTTGCTCGATCTCCCGAACCTGGACAGGGTCTTCACGCTGCGCACCAATGAGAGCTTCGTCGAAGAGTTCGCACCTCGTCTCGTTGCCCGTATCCAGGCCGATGCGCCCGGCGTGCGGCTGCGCTTTGCACCGAAGTCCGACCGGGACGTCATGTCGCTGCGCGACGCGGCGATCGATCTGGACATAGGCGTCGCTGGCGAGACCGGCCCGGAGGTGCGCATCCAGGCGTTGCTTCGCGACCGCTTCATCGGCGCTGTGCGAACGGGCCATCCCTTGACCGAGGGCGCGGTGACGCCTGAGCGCTATGCCGCAGGCCGACACATCAGCGTTTCACGGCGTGGCCGCGAGAAAGGGCCGATCGACGAGGCTTTGAACCGGCTCGGGCTGCGGCGGACCGTCGTGTGCATGGTTTCCGGTTTCTCGGCAGCCCTTGCCATGGCCCGCACATCAGACCTGATCGCCAGCGTTCCGGAGCGGCATACCGAGGGCGCACGCGCCGGCATGCGCAGTTTTCCCCTGCCGGTTGCCACCGCGGAAGTCACTATCTCCATGCTCTGGCATCCGCGCCTCGATGCCGATCCGGCGCAACGCTGGTTGCGCGACTGTGTGCGGGAGGTGTGTGCGGCGTCGCGCTGACAACGATGAGAAGCCTGCGCCAACCGCCCAGGCTTCTCATCTGTCCAGTCTATTCGGTTTGGCGTTTCTGCAAATGCCTCAGTGCGCTTAGTGTGAGCGTCGCCATGACCGAACAGTAGGCGACCAGCGGCCACGCCGTGTCTCCGCCGAGCAGGACGACGAACAACGTGCCGAAGATGCCGACGACAAGGCTCTGGATGCAGAAGTAGAGTGCGACTGCGGTTCCCGCGACATCGCCAAACGCCTCGAGTGCACCGTTTGCGGTGACTGAGACAATGAAGACGATACCCACGGCAACGACCCACATCGGCAAGATAAATGTCGCGAAGGACGGCTGTGCGAACAGTTGCCCCACTGCCAATAGCGCCGCGCCGAACAGCAGCATCGCCATGCCCCTGATGGCACTGCCGGCGATGCCCCAGCTTGCAATGAACCTTCTGGCGAAGCGGGTGGTGACGATCATCACCAGCGCCGCGGTGGCGAAAGCTAGACTGAAGCCGAACTGTGAAAAACCGGCGCGATCCATGAGCACCCGTGGCGCAGTCGAAAAGAACACGAAGAAGGCGCCCATGGCGGCACTGAATGCAAGCGTGTAGGTCCAGAAGGCAAGACTGGAGAGAATGGGTCGAAGCGCCATTCGCCTGGTATCGCCATTCGAGGGGCGGGTTTCGTGCCATTTCGGCCATGCGTTGAGGGTAGCCGTCGTGGCCAGGACTCCGAGCGTCAGGAAGATCGCCCGCCAGCCGAAATTGTCGGCAATCAACGCACCGGCAACCGGCCCCAACGCCGGCACGAAAGCCAACATCGAGCTGAACAGGCCGTAAATGACGGCACTTTCGGGTCTTTGCGCATAGACGTCGCGAACCGTTGCGAAGGTTGCAACGAGAATGGCGGACGCACCAATGGCCTGCACGACGCGCAGGACGACGAAGACAGCGGCCAGCGAGGTGCTGGCGAGCAGAAGGAAGCGCCTGAAAACAAAAGCGCGCCACCGATCAGCACCGGGCGCCTGCCGATCCTGTCGGAAATCGGGCCGAAGACGACTTGGCCGAGCCCAAGACAGATCATGTAGAGGCTCAGCGTCAGCTGGATGACATCAGGCGATGTCTCGAGGATCCCCGGCATCGCCGGGACAATCGGGAGGTAGATGTCCATGGCCAGCGAGGCCAGGATGTCGAAGGGCGCCATCAGCACCATGGCTGCTGGCAGGGAAGTGGTCCATGTCGGGTTTTTTGGAAGAGGCATGATTGAACATCCGCTCAAATGGCTACATTTGGCGGCGATCTGCCGTTCTCACTGAAGATGGGAAATGACGGGCCGCCGCAACAACGAAGTGCTGTTGCGGCCTACTTGTCTGCTGACTTGCTGGTTCCCATAAACGCTATCCCGGAAAATGATGGCGCAGACATTCTCTCGAGTGCGCTCGCGTTTCCCTAGCAGCCGAAGGTTGCCCAGGCAACAGGATCAGCTTGATGCGCGTCAACGCGCCATCGCCGCCTCGAGCACCCTGAAAATCCGCTCGTCCGCGCATTGGGCAACGTTGAAGCGCAGGAAACGGCCAGCCGTTCCGGACAGGCTGAATGCGTTGCCGGGCGCCAGCACGATGTTGTCGGCCAGCGAGCGGCGGGCGACTTCGGCCGCATCGACGCCGTCCGGCAGGCTGCACCACAGGAAGAGGCCAGCCGGCTGGTCGATCCACGGCGTGATGCCGATCGCTTTCAGGTGGGCGGCCGTCTCGCCCATGGCGCGCGCAAGCTTCGCGCGCAGCAAATCCATGTGCTTGCGGTAGCTGCCGTCCTTCAGCAACGTCAGCACCAGTTCGGCCGCGAGCCGGCCGCCGCCGAAGGTCGTGGCGATCTTGAGGTCGGTCAGGGGCTCGATCCAGTCGCGCGGTGCGGCGATGAAGCCGCAGCGAACCGATGCCGACAGTGTCTTGGAGAAGCTGCCGATATGGACAACGCGGTTGAGACCATCGAACGCCGCCAGCCTGGGGGCGGGCGCATGTTCGAAATCGGCGAAGATGTCGTCCTCGACAATGGTCAATTGCGATTGATCGGCGAGTTTCAGCAGCCGGTGCGCGGTGACTGGCGACAGCACCGCGCCGGTCGGATTGTGGATGGCGGAATTGGTGATGTAGAGGCGTGGCCGATGCTCGGCCAACGCCTGCGCGAACAGATCGATATCCGGCCCCGACGGCGTGTAGGGAACGCTGACGACCTTAGCCCGGTGAGCGCGCAACAGGGCGTGGAAGTTGAAGTAGCAGGGGTCGTCGACCAGCACGGTGTCGCCGGGCTCGATCAAGAACCGGCACAGGAGGTCGACGGCCTGCGTGCCTGATTCCGTCAGCATGATCTGCTCGGGCGAGGCCTCGATGCCATGCCCGGCCATGCGCCGCGCCAGCAATTGCCGCAGCGGTGGCAGGCCGAGCGGCGTGCCGTAATCGGCCAGTGCGACATCGTCGGCACGCGCCACCGTGCGCAGCGCCCGGCGCAGCCCTGCCTGTGGCATCCATGAAGCGGGCAGCCAGCCACAGCCGGGCTTCAGCATGTCATCGCCGGCCTCCAGGGACTGTCGCGAGATCCAGAGCGGATCGACGGCGCGGTCGAGGCGGGGGCCGATTTCGGCCAGCGACAGCGGCGCCAGCGATCCGGCGGCATAGAAGCCGGAGCCCGGCCGCGAGCGGATCGCGCCTTCGGCGGCGAGCCGCTCATAGGCTTCGACCACGGTGGATTTGGACACTCGCATGGATTTGGCAAAGGCGCGGATCGACGGCAATTGCCCTCCCGGCGTCAGGCTGCGCGCCGCGATCCGCTGGCGGATCGTCGCCATGACGCCTTCGACCAGCGTACCGCCGCTCTCGCTTCCTGTAGTCTGCTTGTCCATCCGTACTGCTCTGCTGACCATGACAGTTTTGCATAATTGTACCGCACTGTCTCTGGCGATACTACCGGCTCCGCCTGATACGGAGCCGACAAACGGAGCATACGATGGACAAGACCGCGAGTGGCTGGATGAATGGATTCATCGGTGTGTTGATCTTCAGCGGCTCGCTGCCGGCGACGCGCGTGGCGGTCAGGGAATTCGATCCGACATTCCTGACCTCGGCCCGGGCGGCGATTGCCGGACTGCTTGGCCTTGCGCTCCTGCTCCTGTTTCGGCAGAAACGCCCGGAGCGCGGCGATCTGCTGTCGCTGGTGATCGTGGCACTTGGCGTGGTTGTCGGCTTTCCCTTGCTGACCGCGCTGGCGCTCGAGCACGTCACCACGGCCCATTCCATTATCTTCGTCGGCCTGCTGCCGCTGGCCACTGCGATATTCGGCGTGCTGCGCGGCGGCGATCGGCCGCGCCCGGCGTTCTGGTTGTTTTCATGCATAGGCAGTGCGCTGGTCGCGGGCTTTGCGCTGACGCAGGGCGTGACGGCCTCGCCGGTCGGCGACGGTCTGATGCTGGCTGCCATCATCGCCTGCGGCCTCGGCTATGCCGAGGGCGCCGCGCTGTCGCGCAGGCTCGGCGGCTGGCAAGTGATCTGCTGGGCGCTGGTGCTGTCGCTGCCGGTCATGCTGGTGCTGACGCTGATGACCATGCCGCCGTCGTTCGACGGCGTCGGCGTCAGTGCGTGGATGGGGCTTGCCTATGTCTCGCTGTTCAGCATGCTGATCGGCTTCGTGTTCTGGTATCGCGGCCTGGCGCAAGGCGGCATCGCCGCGGTCGGACAGTTGCAGCTGCTGCAGCCATTCTTCGGACTGGCACTGGCAGCGACGCTGCTGCACGAACAGGTCAGTTCGTTGATGGTGGTCGTCACGCTTGGCGTGGTGCTTTGCGTCGTAGGCGCCAAGCGATTCGCGAAGCAGGAATTGCCACGACGCGCGATCGCCTGACGACGGTGCCGTCCTCGCCTAAAACTTCGTCACCACCCCAATACCAATGCCCTCGAAGCCGCCCATCGCCATCAGGGCCGCAGGCGCCTCGTCGAGGCTGATCCTCTTGCCGACCAGCAGTTCGGGCTTCAGCTTGCCGTTGCGGATCATGTCCATCATCGCCTGGTAGCGGTAGGCCTGCATGCCGTGGCTGCCGAGGATTTCGAGCTCGAAGGCGATCACCTTGTCCATCGGCACCTGCGGCCGGGCATGCTCGCCCAGCATCAGGCCGACCTGCACATGGCGGCCGCGCCGGCGCAGATTGGATATCGAATTGAACGAGGTGGTGGGGTGGCCGAGCGCGTCCATCGACATATGCGCGCCGCCATTGGTGATCTGCTTGACCGCCTTGACCACGTTCGGCGTCGTAGATGCATTGATGGTGGCGACGGCGCCGATCTTTTTGGCGAAATCCAGTTTCTCGTCGGTGAGATCGATGGCGATGACATTGGCGCCCATGGCGCTGGCAATCATAATCGCCGACAGGCCGACGCCGCCGCAGCCATGCACCGCGACCCATTCGCCCGGCTTCACCCGGCCCTGGTCGACAATGGCTCGAAACGAAGTGACGAAGCGGCAGCCGAGGCTGGCGGCGGTGGCGAATTCCATCTCGTCGGGCAGGCGCACAAGATTGGTGTCGGCATGTTCGATGGCGACATATTCGGCAAACGAGCCCCAGCCGGTGAAGCCAGGCTGTGTCTGGTGCTCGCAGACCTGGTGATTGCCCGAATTACACTCGAAGCAGCGGCCGCAGCCGACGGCGAACGGCACTGTGACGCGCTCGCCGGCCTTCCAGCGTGTGACCTGCTTGCCCGCGGCGACGACGATGCCGGCAAGTTCATGGCCCGGCACGTGCGGCAGCGTGATGCCATCGTCATGACCCATCCAGCCATGCCAGTCGCTGCGGCACAGACCGGTCGCCTCGACCTTGATGACGACGCCATCGGCTGCCGGCTTCGGATCAGGAACGGTCTGGATCCTCGGCGCTTCGCCGAATTTCTCGAAGACGACGGCTTTCATCGATAACTCCAAATAATTTCACGGACCACGCGCATCGAAGCGCGAAGATAGCCGATTCCTTGGCGCGGCGAGTCCGAAATTGATGCCGTCGATCAGGCCTGGGACGCGGGAGCCGTGTCGAGCAGCGGCTGCCAGGCTCGGAACCAGTCGTCGGCCTCGGCGTCCCATGGCCAGATGCCTTCAGTCGTCGGAAAAATCAGCTGCACGACACGGAAATCCGGGCCGTCGTAGAACCAGAGATCCCAGCCGAAATGCTCGGGGTAGTGCTCGATATGAACAGCGTCGAACTGGCAGTCGAAGTCTTTGACGAAGCCGGACGTTCGCTGTCCTGGTTCGAAAACCTCGCCTGAGTGGACCCGTCTGCAATACTCGTTGATGATGGACTGCGAGATTTCAGGCTTCAGACCTATCACGACAAATTCTGGAGCCCCGAAATTGTGCTCGATACCGACTGAATAGGCGAAGGGCGCCAGGTCGCCTTCCTCCAGCACGTACAGGATATGGCAGCCATAGGCCTCGATGTCGGCAAGCGCCTTTACTTCCTCTGGATCGGTGGCTTCTCTATTCGGCATCGATCTGGTTCTGGGGCGCCGCTTTCTGGAAGGCCGGCAGCGCCATGCAGGCGGCGTTGATGCGCGCGATCGTCGGGTAGGGCGTCAGATCGACGCCAAAGCGGGCATTGCTGGCAATCTGTGCGGCGAGGCAGATGTCAGCCAGACCCGGCGCGTCGCCATGGCAGAATGTTCCGGTCTCCGCCGACAAGGCCAGGATCATTTCAAGCGGCTGAAAGCCCTCGTTCACCCAGTGGCGGAACCAGTTGACGACGTCCTCGTCGCCGGCGCCGAACAGCGTGCGCAGCGAGGTCAGCACGCGCAGATTGTTCACCGGGTGGATGTCGCAGGCGATCATCTGCGCCAGCATTCTGACCCGTGCCCGACCGGCCGCATCCCGTGGCAATAGCGGTGGTTCCGGGCTGGTCTCGTCGAGGAATTCGATGATCGCCAGCGATTGCGTCAGCAGCGTGCCGTCGCCGAGCACCAGCGCCGGCACCAGCCCTTGCGGATTGACCGCGAGATAGGCTGGTTCGAGGTGCTCGCCATGGCGCAAATGATGCGGGACGTAGTCGTAGCTCAGCCCCTTCATCTCCAGCGCGATCCGCACCCGATACGAGGTGGAGGAGCGGTAGTAGTTGTGCAGGACGAGTTCGCTCATGCGCTCACTTCGGCTGGCCGATGGTCACTTCGATGGTCCCGATGCCGTCGACGCCGCCGGTCATCGTGTCGCCGGGGCCAACCGCGCCGACGCCTGCTGGCGTACCGGTGAAGATCAGGTCGCCGGGCTCGAGCTCCATCGCCTCGCTGCAGATCGACACGATATCCGGTACCGGCCAGATCAGTTCGGCGAGGTCGGCATCCTGCCTGACCTTGCCGTTGACGGCGAGCCAGATGCGGCCCTTTTGCGGATGTCCGGATTTCGCCGCAGGGACCAGCGGGCCGCAAGGGGCGGAGCGGTCGAAGGCCTTCGACCAGTCCCAGGGCCGGGCAGCCTTTTTGGCCTCGTCCTGCAGGTCGCGGCGGGTGAGGTCGATGCCGACGCCGTAGCCCCAGACATGGTCCAGCGCCTTGTCGCGGGCAATGCGGAAGCCGGCTTTGCCGATCGCGGCCACCAGTTCGATCTCGTGGTGCAGATTGGCCGTCAGCGGCGGGTAGGGGATAGCGGTGCCGGAATCGACCACCGCGTCGGCCGGCTTGGTGAAGAAGAAGGGCGGATCACGCTCGTCATTGCCGAATTCGCGGGCATGCGCCGCGTAGTTGCGGCCGACGCAGTAGATACGGCGCACCGCAAAACGATCGGACGAGCCGGCAACGGCCACCGATGCGGTTGCGGGCAGGGGAAGGACGAATTCTGTCATCAAGGGTCTCTGCTTGGTTGCCGGAACATTCGACCGATTTGGGGGCCTGGACAAGGCGATTTGGTCGAGAAAGTGCCGGCGGCACTTTCCGCCGGAGATGGCGATATACTATTTGGCAATAATCTGGCCATGGTGGAGAGGTTATTCTAATCGCTCACGAACTGAAATGAACCCCATGACCGCAACCCACGATCGCGCCCGGTTCCTGATCATCGACGACCATCCGCTGTTTCGTGAGGCGCTGCACAGCGCCGTGCAGATGGCCTATCCGGAAGTCGACACGGTGGAGGCGCGCTCGATCACCGAGGCGCTCGATCTTCTGGCCGATGCCAAGCCGTTCGACCTCGCGCTTCTCGACCTCTCGATGCCCGACGTGCACGGTTTTGACGGCCTGCTGCAACTCCGGACCCGCTATCCGCGCCTGCCCGTGGTGATCGTCTCTGGTTACGAGGAGCCGAAGATCATTTCCGAAGCGCTGTCCTATGGCGCTGCCGGCTTCATCCCGAAATCGGCGCGCAAGAGCGACCTCGCCGCAGCCATCCGCTCGGTGATGGAAGGCGCGATCTATGTGCCGGAGACCTATGAAGGCCGGCCGCCGGATGCCGACAGCGCCGACCGCGCCGACATGGTGCAGCGCCTGTCGACACTGACGCCGCAACAGCTGCGCGTGCTGCAGATGCTGCGCCAGGGCCTGCTCAACAAGCAGATCGCCTATGAGCTGCAGGTGGGCGAGACCACGGTGAAGGCGCATGTGTCGGAAATCCTGCGCAAGCTCAATGTCTACAGCCGCACGCAAGCGGTGATCGAGGTGTCGAAGCTGGACAATGCGGAGCTGTTTCGCGATCAGGCCGGGTTTTGAGCTTTTACCCTGCCGTTCAAGGGGAGGGTATGAAGCTAAGCCAGCAAATGCGCCAGCAGCGCCCTTAGTTGGGCCGGCTTCAGTGGCTTGCGCATCAGTTCGATGCCGCCGGAGCGGGCGGCTTTGGCGACCGCTTCCGAACTGTCGGCGGTGACGATCAGCGCCGGCACGGCGCGGCCGAGATAGTCGCGGACTTCGGCGATGGTCGTGGTGCCGAGATCGCCGCCGTCGAGATGCTGGTCGGCAATGACGATGTCGGGCACCCAGTCGGTGTCGCCAAGCATGTCTAGCGCATCGTCGGTCGAGGTCGCGGCCCGCACCAGGCATTGCCAGCGTTCGAGGAGGAAGGTCATGGCCTGCAGCACTTCGATATCGTTCTCGACCAGCAGCACCTTGGTGCCGAACAGGCCATAGCCGCGCGGCCGTTCCATATCGGCAACGCTGGCGATGGCATCGGCTGGCGCACCGATGCCGACGGGTACATCGATGTGGAAGATCGTGCCGCGTCCGACCTTCGACGAGAATGTCACGGGATGGCCGAGCGCGCTGGCCATGCGGCGCACGATGGCGAGCCCGAGCCCGAGACCGCCACCGTCCAGTTCGGCATTGGCCGGCGAGGTGCCGCGGTGGAACTCCTCGAACACCGCCTCGCGCTGGTCGTCGGGAATGCCGCAGCCCGTGTCGGCGACGTCGATGCGGATGGTGTCGCCGCGATGCCTGGTGCCGACAAGCACGCCGCCCGAGCGTGTATAGCCCAGCGCGTTGGAGAGAATGTTCTGCAGGATACGGCGCAGCAGCGTGCGGTCGGAGCGGACCACGGCATGGACCGGCCGGAATTTCAGCGACAGGCCTTTCATCTCCGCCACCGGCAGGAAATCCGAGCGGAGCGACGAGAACAGCGCCTCCAGGCTGACGTCGCTTATGTCGGGCTGCACCACGCCGGCATCGAGCTTGGAGATGTCGAGCAGGGTTCGCAGCAGGTCCTCCATCGTCTCCAGCGAGCGCTCGACCTGCCGCACCAGTTTCTTGCCCTCGTCGCTGGTCTGAACTTCGGCGAGCGCCGAAACCGAAAGGTGGGCGGCATTCAGCGGCTGCAGCACGTCGTGACTGGCAGCGGCGAGGAAACGGGTTTTTGACAGGTTCGCCAGTTCGGCGTTTTCCTTGGCGGCACTGAGGTCAATGTTCGACTGCTCCAGCCGCCGCAAGGTCGAGTGAAGTTCCTCGGTACGTGTACGCACCCGGTTTTCCAGCGAGATCGTGGTCTGGAACAGCGAAAAGGCGTTGCCTTGCTGGTCCATCGAGCGCTCGACGCGGCTGACCAGTGCCGCGTTGATCTTCTTCAGCTTTTCAAGATCGTTTATGTCCCTCAGCGGCATCTCGTTGCGCCGTCCTATTCCGCCGCCTGGCGCTCGCCGAAGGCGATGCCGGTGAAAGTCTGGTTCAGATGCATCGACCGGTACTGTTCGCCATAGGTGCCGAAGCCGATGACATTGTTGACCCGGTAGAGTTCCGAGATCTCGCGAAACACCTGCCGATTGCGTGCGTCCAGCCGGCGCAGCACGCAGTCGAAGCCGAGGATCATGTCGATACCGCCAAGCCTCTCCTCGACGTCGCGCAGGGCGGCGCGCGTCGATTCGACCATGTCCTTGGGCTGAGCGATCGACAGCACGACGCCATCGTCTATGGCGCAGAAGAACGACAGCGAGCCGTCGGCATGCATCTTCTGGATCGACCGGCAATAATATTGTCCGCCCACCTTCACCACCACGGGATGCGAGGCGAAGCTCAGTGGCGTCAGCATCTGCGCGACGATACCGACGGACGCGGCATATTCCTGCGCCGCATTGGTGGCGTTGAACTCGCGCACGATGCGGTGATCTGGATCGGAAGCCGTCACCACCAGTTTCTCATCGGTGGGAACGAAATTGTCGGTCTTGAAGACATGGAAGGGAATTTCGGTCGATATCAGCACGATGATGGCGCTGTCGGAGGTGACCTTGCCGTTCGAGATCAGGCGCGTCGTCTCGAATTTCAGATCGTCGCCGGCGGAGCCGCCAAGCAGCGGAATGTCATCGAGACCCCAGTGGATGGCTGAACTCACCGCTTCTTCGGCATAGGAGAGCCCGTCGATGAAGCAGAGCGCGAAAGTGCCTTTGGTCCGATCGCAACCGAGGCGCGCGCGCAGCGATCGCCGCAGGGTCTCGACCTCGCCGGTGATCCTGTCCATACCCGACGAGGACAGATTTTCGACCATCACGCTGACGGCGGTAAACGCGGGGGACGGAAGCAGCATGGCCAGCACATGACCATCCTCGAGACCTTGCGGCGTGATCTCGCCGGCAGTCGAGCAGCCGGCGTGGTGGAGCGCCGGCGCGTGGGTCATGAGCGCCTGGGAAAGGGCGCTGGCTTCGACCAGGCTCTGGGAAAAGAACAGCAGGGCAAAGCCCGCGTCGATGGCGGCTGCTTCCAGTGCGATCGCCTTGGCGAACGCCTCCATGTCGGGCTCGTCCGTGGTGAGCGCCGACAGGCCGCATGCATAGCGCGTCTGTGAATTGGCCAGCGATGTTCTCCGCATTTCCTCCGACGCTTTTTTGTGCGCGGCTGTTTTAAATGCTTCTGGCGCGCGGGCGTCGACCGACATTGTTGCCTTCAATCGGCGGTTTGGCAATGGGGCCACCGGCACCGCATGTTTGGGGGCGGCCATGACCGAAAGTACAATGTGCCGCGTTTGCGACGTGCTGTTTTTTGTCCGATGTGCAGTGTACCAATAACGCATGGCCGATGCGCCAACGCCGCGTTGGCAACGTGATGACCAAGGTTGATACCCAGGGAGGGACCATGTCGGACGTTTCGTTGATGGTGAACGGAAAGCGGGTCAGCGGTGCTGCCGAGGACCGAACACTTCTGGTTCACTTCCTGCGGGAAAATCTCGGCCTTACCGGCACGCATGTCGGTTGCGACACCTCGCAATGCGGTGCCTGCGTCGTCCATGTCGACGGCAAGGCGGTCAAATCCTGTACGATGCTCGCGGTGCAGGCCTCCGGCTCGACCGTGTTGACGATCGAGGGCCTGGCCAATGGCGCCGACCTGCATCCGGTGCAGGCCGCCTTCAAGGAACATCACGGGCTGCAGTGCGGCTTCTGCACGCCGGGCATGATCATGACGGCGACCGACATGATCGGCCGCCACCCCGAGGGGCTCGACGAGGCGACGGTGCGTGCCGAGCTCGACGGCAACATCTGCCGCTGCACCGGCTACCACAACATCGTCAAGGCGATCCTCGCCGCATCGACGACGATGAAGGGGTCGAAGGGTAAGGCGAAACAAGCGGCTTGAACGAGGCAGTAGGGCAATAAGGCAGTAGGGCAGTAGGGAATCGGAGCCAATTTTTCCCTACTGCCGTACTGCCCTACTCACCTACTCCCCTACAATCTCGGGAGGAATTTCTGATGGGCATTGAAGGTGTTGGCGCTCGGGTCGCGCGCAAGGAAGACAAACGATTCATCACGGGCGCCGGCCGCTATGTCGACGACATGGTGGTTCCCGGCATGAAGCACGCCGCCTTCGTGCGCAGTCCGCACGCGCATGCGCAGATCAAGAAGATCGATGTGAAGAAGGCCCAAGGCATGCCCGGCGTCATCGGCGTGCTGACCGGCAAGGAACTCAAGGCCGATGGCATCGGCAATCTCATCTGCGGCTGGATGATCCACTCCAAGGACGGCTCGCCGATGAAGATGGGGGCATGGTCGCCACTCGCCTTCGACCGGGTCCGTTATGTCGGTGACGCCGTCGTCATTGTCGTCGCCGAGACCAAGGGGCAAGCGCGTGACGCCGCCGAGGCGGTCGAGATCACCTACAAGGAGTTGAAGGCCGTCGTCGACGCCTCCAAGGCGATGGACAAGGGTGCGCCGCAGATCCACCCCGAAGCGGACAACAATCTGATCTTCGACTGGGACATCGGCAATGCCGACGACACGGAAGCGGCCTTCGGGAAGGCAGCCCATGTCGTCAAGATGGACATCATCAACAATCGGCTGGTGCCTAACGCCATGGAGCCGCGCGCCGCACTTGGCCATTACGACAAGGCCGAGGATCACTACACCTGCTGGACGACCTCGCAGAACCCGCATGTGGCGCGGCTGGTGATGAGCGCCTTCTACAATGTCGCGCCGGAAAACAAGCTGCGCGTGATCGCGCCCGATGTCGGCGGCGGTTTCGGCTCAAAGATCTACATCTATCCCGAAGAGATCGTCTGCCTGTGGGCGTCGAAGAAGACCGGCGTGCCGGTCAAATGGGTGGCTGACCGGACCGAGAGTTTTCTGACCGACGCGCATGGCCGCGACCATCACACCCATGCTGAAATGGCCTTTGACAAGGACCACAGGATCCTCGGCCTGAAGGTCGAAACCCAGGCCAATCTCGGCGCCTATATGTCGCTGTTTTCGTCGGCGACGCCGACCTACCTCTATGCGACGCTGCTGTCGGGCCAGTACAATATCCCGGCCATCCATGCCAATGTGAAGGCGATCTATACCAACACCGCGCCCGTCGATGCGTATCGCGGGGCAGGGCGGCCGGAAGCGACCTTCGTCATGGAGCGCATGATGGAGACGGCGGCCCGCCAGTTCGGCGTCTCGCCGGCCGAGCTGCGGCGCAAGAACTTCGTCACAGCGTTTCCGCATCAGACGCCGGTCATCATGTGCTATGACGCCGGCGACTATGCCGCTTCGCTCGATGCGGCAATGAAGGCGTCGGATTATGCCGGCTTTGCCAAGCGCAAGGCCGCCGCCGCCAAGAAGGGGCTGCTGCGCGGCATTGGCATGAGCTGCTACATCGAAGCCTGCGGCATCGCGCCGTCTGCTGCCGTCGGCTCGCTCGGCGCCGGTGTCGGCCTTTGGGAATCGGCGGAAGTGCGCGTCAACGCGGTCGGCACGATCGAGGTGCTGACTGGCTCGCACAGCCACGGCCAGGGCCATGAGACGACCTTCGCGCAACTGGTCAACGAGCGCTTCGGCGTGCCGCTCGATTCGGTCTCGATCGTGCATGGCGACACCGACAAGGTGCAGATGGGCATGGGCACCTATGGCTCGCGCTCGGGTGCAGTCGGCATGTCGGCCATCGTCAAGGCCCTCGACAAGGTCGAGGCCAAGGCCAAGAAGATCGCGGCACACCTGCTCGAAGCCGACGAAGGCGATATCGTCATCGAGAATGGCGCGCTGAAGGTCGCCGGCACCGACAAGAACGTGCCGTGGTTCCAGATGGCGCTGGCCGCCTACACTGCCCACAACCTGCCGGGCGGCATGGAGCCCGGGCTGAAGGAGACGGCGTTCTACGATCCGTCGAATTTCACCTTCCCGGCGGGCTGCTATATCTGCGAGGTCGAGGTCGACCCGGAAACCGGCGTCACCGAGATCGTCCAGTTCGTCGCTGCCGACGATTTCGGCAACATCATCAACCCGATGATCGTCGAGGGCCAGGTGCATGGCGGGCTGGCGCAAGGCATCGGCCAGGCGCTGCTCGAAGGCGCCCATTATGACAATAGCGGCCAGCTTTTGACCGCGAGCTACATGGACTACACCATGCCGCGCGCCGGCGATCTGCCGTCGTTCAAGGTTTCGACCTCGAACACGCCTTGCCCGGGCAATCCGTTGGGGATCAAGGGCTGCGGCGAGGCCGGCGCCATCGGCTCGCCGCCGGCGGTGATCAACGCCCTCACCGACGCCATCGGCAGCAACGATCTTGCCATGCCGGCTTCGCCGTCCACCGTCTGGGCCGCGATCCGCGCGACGAAACACTGAAGGCGAATAGCGAATAGGGAGTAGCGAATAGGGAAGAGAAGGCGGTGCGACTGGATAGATCCTATTCGCTATTCGCTACTCCCTATTCGCCCATTCACCCAAGGGAGAATTCCATGTACGCAGTCAACTATCACCGCGCCGCCTCGGTCGCCGATGCTGCCAAGCTGGTCAAGACAGGCGACGCCAAGCTGCTTTCGGGCGGTATGACGCTGATCCCGGCGATGAAGACGCGGCTTGCCGCGCCGTCAGACCTTGTCGACCTGTCGCGGATCGCGGAGCTGCAGGGCGTCAAGGTGTCGGGCAAGACCGTCACCATCGGCGCCGCGACCACGCATCACGCCGTTGCCAATGACGAGAAGCTGAAGAAGGCCTGTCCGGCGCTTGCCCATCTGGCGTCACTGATCGGCGATCCGGCGGTGCGCCACAAGGGGACGATCGGCGGCTCGATCGCCAACAACGACCCGGCGGCCGATTATCCGGCGGCGCTGCTGGCGCTGGGCGCCACCATTATCACCAACAAGCGCGAGATCGCTGCCGACAAATTCTTCAAGGGTCTGTTCGAGACCTCGTTGAAGGAAGGCGAGATCGTCACCGCGGTCACCTTCACCGCGCCGGCCAAGGCGGCCTATGAAAAGTTCCGCAATCCGGCATCGCGCTACGCCATCGTCGGCGTGTTCGTTGCCAAGGGCAAGGATGGCGTCAGCGTCGCCGTCACTGGAGCCGGCGATGACGGCGTCTTCCGCTCGAAGGAAATCGAGGCAGCATTGGCCAAGAATTTCGCGGCCTCGGCACTGGAAGGTGTGAAAGTGCCGGCGAAGAATCTGATGACCGACATCCATGCCTCGGCCGATTATCGCGCCAATCTGATCGCGGTGATGGCCAAGCGCGCGGTTGCGGCAGCCAACGCCTGAGAAACTGTTTGGAAACTCTACTCCGGCGGCCATCTGATGGCGTTTTCTGTGCTTCCGGTGCTCACGTACCAAAAGCACGCTCCGCTCCGGTTCTCGAAACCACCACCATATGACTCGCCAGGGCGAGTTTCGAAACAGTTTCTAATACGATCGGTCGCAGACAAGGAAAGGGGGCCTCCGTGGCCCCTTTTTCTCGTGCGGCGGCCTGCATCCGTTCAGTTGCTGCTGGCATGGCCGCCGCACTGCTTGAAGCAATTCCGGCCGATACATCGCCCGGACCTGATCCGGCAGCAATCTCGCACTTGCACAAATTCATATTGCACTGCAATATGGACTGGGCGGGAATGCGAGCTGGGTTCGAAATGTACCGTCGTACCCTTCGCATACCTATTGCGAGAGGATCGGCATGACCGACATTTCCGCGACGCATGTCGTTCCGTCCCGATCCGCCGCCGACAGATCAACCAGAACAAGACTGGCCTATCTCGACGGCTGGCGCGGGCTTTCGATCGCGCTGGTTCTGATCGGCCATTTCTTTCCGGTTCCGGGAATCAATCTTGGCGTGCTGGGCGTCGAATTCTTCTTCGTGCTCAGCGGCCGGCTGATGGGCGAGATCCTGTTCATCGAACGCTACCCGCTGAAAAAATTCTTCAAACGCCGCTTCTCCCGCATCTATCCGGCTCTTCTGGTCTTCGTAGTCGTCGCGATGATCGCGCTCTCCGGCACGTTCCTCGCCTTCAAATGGAAGGCCGCGCTGACGGCGCTGACATTCACCTACAATTATGCCGGCATTCTCGTGGCTCGGGCAGGGGCGCTCGACCATATCTGGTCGCTCTGCATCGAGGAGCATGCCTACATCATCCTGGCGCTGATCAGCGTCATCGTCTCAAGTCGCTCTCGCGTGGTCGTGCTGCTCCTGGCGCTGGCCTTGCTGGCCATGGCCAATGGCGCGGTTTCGTACTGGGTCTTGGGGATGGACTACGAAACCACTTATTGGCGCACGGATGTGCACATCGCGTCGATCCTGCTGTCGGCTTCGATCTGCCTGCTCAAGGCCGACGGCAGGCTGCCGGCGTTTTTGAGAGGCAAGCATGTGGCCCTGGTGGCGACGGTCTGTGCCGTTGTCCTGTTCCTGGATCGGGTGCCGACGCCGATGCACTATCTCTTCGCGGTGCCGCTGCTGGCTCTGGCCGTCAACGCACTCGATTTCAGCCCACGGTATTTTTCCGGATTGCTGTCGTCCTGGCCGATGGCGACGCTGGGGCTGTGGTCGTACTCGCTCTATTTATGGCAGCAGCCGTTCTACAAATTCGTCTATGAGCAAGGCAGCGCGCCGATACCGATGCTGGCCGCGGTCTTCGCTTGCGCGGCCTGCAGCTACTACCTCATAGAGCGCCCGGCGCGCGAATGGCTCAACCGCAACTGGTGAATGCCGTCGTGCCCGGCCAGATGATCGTGAGTGCAGGTGGAGGGATCGCGCTTCATAAGAAGACAGTCAATTAATTGTTTCTAATCTAACTTTCGGGAAGGCAATGACCTGCTTTCCGATCTGGGCCAGTCTCATTAGACATTGGTCGTATGGCAGGCATTCCTTATTGCCTCGCCGGCTTACCCGCCTAGTTTGTTCGCAGGACACATCTGAGAAGATGGTTCGAAGACGCATCTGGGAGGATGGAATGGATACGACCGGGGAAAGGGCGGGCGGCTGGCTCGACCGCTCACGCATTGTCGCCGAGCCTGGCTTCAGCAGGTGGATGGTGCCGCCGGCGGCGCTCTGCATCCACCTTTGCATCGGCCAGGCCTATGCGTTCAGCGTTTTCAACTTGCCGATGTCTAAGCTGATCGGCATCACCGACTCGGCGCCCGACGACTGGAAATTGACCGGCCTCGGCTGGATTTTCTCGATCGCGATCCTGTTCCTGGGCATTGCGGCGGCGTTCGGCGGTGGCTGGCTGGATCGCGTCGGTCCGCGCAAAGCCATGGTCGCTTCTGCCTGCTGTTTCGGCGGCGGCTTCATTGTCTCGGCGCTCGGGGTCTATCTGCACCAGTTGTGGATCATCTATCTCGGCTACGGCGTGCTGGGCGGCATCGGTCTCGGCCTCGGCTATATCTCGCCGGTCAAGACGCTGATCACCTGGTTTCCGGACCGGCCGGGCATGGCAACCGGCATGGCGATCATGGGCTTCGGCGGCGGCGCCTTCATCGCCTCGCCGCTGTCGGTTTATCTGATGAAGCTGTTTTCGACGCCTGAGCACATCGGCGTCGCCGAAACCTTCCTGGTGCTGGGCATCGTCTATTTCGTCTTCATGCTGATCGGCGCCGTTATCGTCAGGGTGCCGCCGGAGGGCTGGAGGCCTGCCGGATGGACGCCGCCGGCGGCACAGAATGCGATGGTGACGACGTCCAATGTCCATCTCGACGATGCGTTGAAGACGCCGCAGTTCTGGCTGCTGTGGGGCGTGCTGTGCCTTAATGTGACGGCAGGGATCGGCGTGCTCGGCCAGGCCTCGGCGATGAGCCAGGAGATGTTTCCGGGACGCATCACGCCTGCCGCTGCCGCCGGCTTCGTCGGCCTGCTGTCGATCTTCAACATGCTCGGCCGCTTCTTCTGGGCCTCGACCAGCGATTATATCGGCCGCAAGACAACTTATGCCATCTTCTTCGCGCTGGGCGTCGTCCTCTATGCGGCGGTGCCGTGGACCGGCCAGACCGGCAGCGTTTTCCTGTTCGTGCTGTTCTACGGGATCATCCTCAGCATGTATGGCGGCGGCTTCGCCACCATTCCCGCTTACCTGCGCGACGTCTTCGGCGTGCGTTACGTCGGCGCCATCCATGGCCGATTGCTGACCGCGTGGTCGGTGGCGGGCGTGCTTGGCCCGGTGCTGGTGAATTATATCCGGCAGTACCAGATCGACAGCGGCGTTGCGAAGGCCGACGCCTACACGGTCACCATGTACATCATGGCCGGCCTGCTGGTTGTCGGCCTCCTGCTCAACCTGATGATGCGGCCCGTCAATGCGCGCTTCCACATGAAGACCGAACCAGCGGTGGCTTAGAGTCAGTTCCATCCCGATAGAATCGGGATGGGCTCTATCTTATTGTTTGAGCATGATCTTTTCCGAAACCGGAGTCCACTTTTCGGGATCAGCTCTGAGGAGACCGACCATGGCGCAAGACAACGAGAATTCGATCAAACTCACGCTGGCCTGGCTGCTGGTCGGCATCCCGTTGGTCTGGGGGTTCTGGATGACGCTGGTGAGTGCGACAGCCCTGTTCCAGTAGTCCTCGTCTTCGTGCGCGGATCTGCCTGGTCTGTCAGGCGCTGATCTGCCTGGCGTAATAGCGCACCGCTTTCTTGCCGCCATGGATGACGGCGCCGCCGGCCTCGACGAAGCCGAGCGCGGCGTGAAAGGCATCCGAGGCGGGGTTCGGCGGGGCGGTGTTGACTTCGCAGGTGACCAGCGTGTGGCCGGCGCGCTCAACATGGCCGAACAGGTCCTGATAGAGCCGGCGGGCGTGGCCGCGGCCGCGTGCGTGCGCCGCCACGACGACCCGGTCGACATAGACGAAGCGCTCATAGCGCTCGCGGAACCACAGGAAATTCGGGCTGTCGTAGCGGGCGTCCTTGTCGAAGGTCATGATGAAGGCTTCGAGATCGCCGATGCGCCTGGTGTAAAATGCTTCGCCAAGCAGGAAGGACAGCCGCTCAGCCTCCAGCCACGACAGTTCCGCGGCATGCTCGTTGTTGAGCGCCAGGATCGCCGCTTCGTCTTGGGCCGATACACGGGCTATCGGGGCAGGGGTCGAGGTCATGCCTTGGCTGCCGCGATCGTTGCCGCCACCAGCGCTGTGTCGGTCAGCGTGTTGCGATACTCGCGATCGAGATCGGAGCCACCCATGCCGACATGGGGATTGCGGTAGTCCATGGCACTCGGCACATCCTTGAGGGCGGCAAAATGCATTTCGGACAGGCCGGTTCTGCTGCGCACTTCGGCAATGTTGTGCAAATCCAGTCCGCCGCAGCCGAGGATGACGATGCGGTCGCCGGCCTGCCGCACCAGATCCGCCAACAGCGGCAAGCCTTCGATGGCAGTGTCACGCTGGCCGCTGGTCAGCACGCGGCCGACCTTGCTGCGGATCAGCGATTCGAGCGCCTCGGCCGGCTCGCGCGTCATGTCGAAGGCGCGATGGCAGGTGACGTTCAAGGGGCCGGCGGCCTGCGTCAGTTCGCTCATGCGCGCCTCGTCCATGGTGCCATCGGCGTTCAGGCAGCCAAACACCACGCCGGGCACGCCGAGTTCGCGCAGTGCCGAGACATCTGCCAGCATCGAGGCATATTCGGTCTCACTGTAGAGAAAATCGCCGCCGCGCGGCCGCACCATGACGTGAAACGGCACGTTTGCCTGCTCGATGGCGGCGCGGATCGTGCCGAGGCTTGGCGTAATCCCGCCTTCGACGAGGCTGGCGCACAGTTCGACCCGGTCGGCGCCGGCGGCTTGCGCCGCGAGAAGGCCGTCAATGCCTTCGACACAGATTTCGATCAGCGGCAGGCGGAGAGCTTTGGTCAAGGGGCGATCCATTCCATGATTTCCCGGCCAGCCCTACCACCGCGCCGGTTGCTGCGAAAGCGCAAACAGACTTTCGCGCCGGGCACGGACTTCGCGGTTATTGGCGCAATTCCGTGTTCTTGGCGCCTTGCTCGACCTGATCGATCACCAGAAGCTTCACCTCGATATCACCGATATTGGTGGCCTGATGCCACTGGCCGATCATTTCGATGATGAAATCGCCGGCCTTGTAGGTGTTGCTGTCGCCGGTCTCGACATTGGTGACCTTCAGCGTGCCGGCCTGGACATAGGCATAGCGCGGGAAAGGGTGCCTGTGGACCGGCAAGGTCGCGCCCGGCGCGATGTCGTAGGTCGAGACCAGCACCTGCACGTTCTTCTGCGGCAGCGTGATCGGTTGGCCGGACGCGGTCGTCGTGCGCGACGCAAGAGGGGTCACGACGACAGGCGTGCCGCTGCTGTCCAGCGCGTGGGCCGGGTTCGCGGAAAAGGCTGCCGCGAGCAGCAGTCCTGACATCAAAATTTTTCGCATGATTCGCATCCACCCCTGGCGTCAACATCGCGCAGTGGCCACCAGCACGCAAGGCAGCGCCTTGGGCACCTGCCTGCCGGCCAAAAATATTTTTGTCGCCCCTCTTGAAGGAAAAAAACACGATTACCAGATCGTTTTCCGTCGAGGCTTCGGCTCGACATACTGGCGTCGCAGCGACGCTGCGACAGCCTCGTAATCCATGTTGCTTCACGGAGGATATGGCTATGAGAAGCTCTGATTATACCCCTCTTTACCGCACAACGGTCGGCTTCGACCGTCTCTTCGATATGCTCGAAAAAAGCGTACGCTCCGACTGGCCTCCCTACAATATCGAGAAGACCGGCGAGAACGACTATCGCATTACGATGGCTATCGCCGGCTTCGCTCTCGATGAGGTCGAACTCATGCAGAACGGCCCCGAATTGTCTGTCGTCGGCCAAAGGAAACCCGACCAGGAAAATCGGGAGGTCCTTCATCGCGGCTTGGCGACGGGCAACTTCAAGCAGGTGTTCAAACTTGCCGACCACGTAAAGGTCAAGGCGGCCAACCTCGAGAATGGCTTGCTGTCAGTGGACCTGGTCCGCGAAGTGCCCGAGGAACTCAAGCCTCGGCGCATTGAGATAGGGTCCGAAGCCAAAGCGGGTTCGCTCGAGCAACCCGGCAAGAAGCAGTTGATCGACTCGGATGCGGAGCCTCAACGCGAGGTCGCCTGATCACTGGAAGCTAAATCTACGGTCCGCCTCCCGGTTCGGCCGGGAGGCACAGATCGCGGAGAATGGAGATGAGAACCGAAACTTACAGTTTTCACCAACCTGAACCGAAAAATCTTGCCGCGGAATCCGCCGGATTGCGGACGCCAGATGATGTGCTGAACGAGGAGACGATGACGATCGGTGCAAAGCGGGCTTTGCTCGCTTTCTGGGCTTCCGACGTTCATGCGGTTCCTGACAATCCCGCGTTGCGGCAATTGGACAACGGCGCCATCGTGGAAGTCAGCGACATACTTCGCGCACTCCGCCTTCTGGACGAAACCGGGCGGGAACCGCGTGTTTCAAAGGGGTCGGGAACCGTCAGCCTGTCTTTCGACCGGCGCCGCAAGAAGAGCCGGCTCGGTTGGATGCGGCGCCCCTGGCGAGATGACGATGATGATCCGCCGCCAATCCCGGCCTTTGCAACGGTGCCGCCCGGGCGTGGAGGCGGCGGCATGTTGGCCGAGCCGGAGCATGCAATCGCATGATGACCCAAGCCAGCAACAACCCACGTGCGGAATGGAGGATCACATGAGTTACAGGACGTTCGACCGACCGGTCCTGGTCAAGAATGGCGAGTTCGTTCAAGAAATAGGGTGCCTCGACGATGCGTTCGACTTCTTTGAGGAGTGGCCAAGGGAACGGCGAGGTCCGATTTTCGAAACGGCCTTTCGAGCTTGCCAGCGTGCTCACGACGGCCAGGTTCCGCTGACAGTGGCGCGCGATGCCGTCGCCGGCTTCGCAAGATCCGTCAAAATCTTGCAGGACCCGCTTGCCCAATTCCCTTGGATGGACGGCACAAGGTCAGGTCGTGGTGGGGTAACCGCTTAGCCTTGATAAGGGGCGGCCCCATCAGGATGGTCCGGCTGCATGGTCGTCGTTTCCGCATCGCTACAAGGTGAGCTGCCCTGCCAGCTCACCTTTGCGGGCGGTTGTTGTTCGAGCCGTTAGTACGGTTTTTTGGCGGGCGCGTCCGCGTCGCCATCAGCGGCATGCGACACTCTCGCAGATTATGCCACGGCCCTCAGCGGAGGCTCCGCCATTGTGCCCAGGCCGTCGCATTCCGTGCAGGCACCCGTCTTTCCGGGGCAGCCACCCCGATGGGTTCCCTGCGGGCAGCAGTGCCCGTTTGACGCATACCATTTGGAGCAGTCGAAAACCCTGCCGCTGCCATGACAGCGCGGGCATTCCATATTCGATGAAATCATACCAATTCTTGCCCAACCCAAACGCACTCGCCCCATGCCGCAAGTAACAGGAATCATTGCGCTTTCAAGCACATTGCCCTGACTTAAATTGGGGGGATCGACGGATGGCCGGCATCGATGGCGAACTATCGTTGCGCCGTAATTACGTTGCTCGTGAAAACCTTGCTCGTCACAAGCCGGGTTGGGCATTGGTCGGCACCAGCAGGCTGCGCCGCCTTGTCCGGTTCCTTGTCGGCAGTGACAGCGACTACGTCGCCGGACTGCGCGTTGGCGGCCTGTGTGGCCGTGGACGCGAAGAGGACCGTCTGAGTGATGAGAGCCGAAACCGCGGCAACCTGGACCAGCACGGCGGCAAGGGCGATCTTCTTGAGCATGCGAGAAAACGCTTTTTGGCGCTCCCGGTTCCCCCGCATTCGGGTTTTCGGCTTGCTGCGGGAACAAGGGACCGGCAGTGCGGTTAACTCGATTATGCCGAGCAAGATCAAAGAACCACCATCGAAGCCCGAACCGGAGAAGCTACCTGTCCGACGTCGGGACAAAGAAGCCCCGCCAGAGCTTGAACATGTCGACCCGCCACCACGAGATGTGCGAGAGGCACCGGTACCCAATCCGGACGGCGACAAGAGATGAAATCCTGATGAGATCGCGGTGATGAGATCGCCGTGATCGAAGCGCGCTGCATAGCGGCGCTGGGTCAAATTGAGAATCAACCTGCTGACTGCGGTTTTCCAGACATGCCATAGATCAGCCCCTATGGGCGACCTGACCGTCTCAACGCTTTGAAGAATTTGGCTCCCCGGGCCGGATTCGAACCAGCGACCAACCGGTTAACAGCCGGTTGCTCTACCACTGAGCTACCGGGGAACGGAGGCTCTTATGTGAGTGGCGCAGCCTATAGCTGCCCTTTTCGGCTTTGCAAAGAAGCTTTTCACATTTTTCCGAGGCTTTTTCGCGCAGGCCTTTCTCGCAATCGTCGAAGGATGCCCTCATATTAGCCGTCTTGGCAGGGATATGGAACCGAAAGCGCGGCGGCGGCTTTGGTTTGAGCATGCTTGCTAACGATCGAAACGGGTCAATCTTTCGAGGCGATGACAGCACAAGACAACCAGATGCCGGCGCGCAAAATCTCCGTTTTCGGGCGCGAGTTCAAAATGCCGCGCTCGCGCGGGCTCAGAATCACGATCGGCATCCTGCTGACCATCGGTGGCATCCTCGGTTTCCTGCCGATCCTCGGCTTCTGGATGGTTCCGCTCGGATTGCTGGTGCTGTCCTATGAATTCGCCATGGTCCGCCGTCACCGGCGTCGCTTTGTCGTCTGGTGGGAACGGCGTCGCCGGCCCGATTGACCGCCGATAGCGCAAGGTGGTGTTTCAGTGGGCGGCCTGCTCTTCCAGTGCCTCACGGATCTGCTTGAGAACAGCCGCGGCCGAGGCAAGCCTTGCCCTGTCATGCGCCGACAGGATGCGTTTCTTCTCCCATCAGGCTATGCTTAACTGTCCGCTAATAAAGCGGTCCGATGATTTACCGGACGCCGTCCGGACTGACGCGAGGAAACCGTTCGGAATGCAAGGTGGCCGCTTGACGGCATTTTCGCCGCAACCTATTGGAACCGGGTGGAACGCCGGGAGCAATGAGGCCTCGTGGCGGAGTGGTTACGCAGAGGACTGCAAATCCTTGCACCCCGGTTCGATTCCGGGCGAGGCCTCCAATGCCCGGGCCCCCGCGCGGCAGCGCAGGGGCCTGAAGTTCCTGACACAATGGACCGCGGTTCTGGCGCGGCAAGCGGACTGGTTGGGACATGAGCGCTGATTTCTCCGAACTACGCGTCAAGATGGTCGACGGCCAGGTCCGCACCACTGATGTGACCAGCGCGCCGCTGCTCGATGCAATGCTTGTCGTCCCAAGAGAGATGTTTGTCGGCGCCGCCCAGCGCGATCTCGCCTATATCGACGAGGACATCCGCATTGCTACCGGCGCGGACGGTTCGCGCTACCTGATGGAAGCGTCGCCGTTGGCCAAGCTTATCCAGCTGGCCGAGATCAACCCGACCGATTCGGTGCTCGATGTCGGTTGCGCAACGGGCTACGCCTCAGCCATCCTGTCGCGGCTGGCCGGGTCCGTAGTGGCGCTCGAAGACGATTCGGCGCTGGCGGAAACTGCCAGATCGACGCTTTCGTCGCTTGGCTGCGGCAATGTGACCGTCGTCCAGGGCGCGTTGCCGCAGGGGCATGCCGCCAAGGCGCCTTATGATGTTATCTTTATCGGTGGCAGTGTCGCGGAAGTGCCGGCCCCGTTGCTCGACCAGCTTGCCGAAGGCGGCCGACTCGTCGCCGTCGAAGGGCAGGGCAATTCCGGCGTGGCCCGTCTCTTTTTCAAGGCCGGGGGGGTTGTAACCGGAAGACGTGCATTTAATGCGGCAATTAAGCCACTACCGGGGTTTGAACGCATTCGTGCTTTCGAATTCTGAATGATTTGGCCTTGCAGCAGAGGCTTTGTCATGGTCGCTTGCATTTGAACGATCGCTGCTGATGCCAAACTGGGGGCACTTTGGGGGTGAGCAGCAGGGAACACGAACACGCGGCGCCGGCTGATCTATGAGAGAAGCAGGCGCGGCGCGGTTCCCATGGAAAACGAATGAGGGTTTAACCGTGCCGTCTTTACGCAAGTCACTTTTCACCGCCGTCCTCGTTTCGGCGACCATGCTGTCCCCACTGGCCGCTTCAGCCGAAACCATCTCCGGCGCGCTTGCAAAGGCCTACCAGTACAATTCTTCACTGAATTCGGCCCGTGCCGGCGTTCGCGTCACCGATGAGGGTGTCGCCATCGCCAAGTCGGGCTACCGCCCGGTTGTCACCGGCTCGGCGGATATCGATTATTCGAGCAGCCATCTCAACGGCACCAATTCAAGCGTGCGGCTGACCACCGGCAATTTTGGCGTTCAGATCGACCAGACGCTGTTCGACGGCTTTCAGACCAGGAACAATGTTGCTGCCGCTGAAGCGCAGGTCCGGGCCTCGGTCGAAAGCCTGCGCAACACTGAAGAGGGCATCCTGTTCAGCGCGGCGCAAGCGTATATGAACGTCATTCGCGACCGGCAGGTCGCCGTGCTGACCGAGCAGAACCTGCAGTTCCTGACCGAGACGGCGCGCGCGGCGCGTTCGCGTTTCGAAGTTGGTGAAGGCACACGCACCGATGTCGCCCAGGCCGACGCCTCACGCGCCGCCGCCGTGGCATCGCTGAGTGCTGCCCGGGCGCAGGCGCTGGCAAGTGCGGCGCTCTATCGCCAGATCGTCGGCGACGAGCCGGGCAAGCTCAAGGGCGCTTCGCCGGTGGCAAAGCTGTTGCCGTCGAGCCTCGCCGCCGCCGTCGGGGTGGCCTCGAACGAGCATCCGGCCATCCTTGCCACGCAGCATCTGGTCGACGCCGCCGCGTTTTCGGTGAAGTCGGCCGAAGGCGCGCTGTTGCCGCAGCTGTCGGCTTCCGCCGGCGTTTCGAGCGCCTATCGCAATACCTCGCCTTTGCCAGGCGTCGGTTCGCAGGATGGCACGACCAATTCGGCCAGTGTCGGGGCAACGCTGACCATCCCGATCTATTCAGGTGGCCGCACCTCGGCGATCGTGCGCCAGAACAAGGAATCACTCAGCCAGGCCCGCATCCAGGTCGACGTCAGCCGCGACCAGGTGCGCCAGGCCGTAACCGCCGCCTGGACCGAGTACACCGCCGCGCAGCAGCAGCTGACGGCCAACAGGCAAGTGATCGAAGCCGCGAAGCTGGCACTGAACGGTGTCATCGAAGAGCGCAATGTCGGCCAGCGCACCACGCTCGACGTCCTCAATGCGCAGGCGACGGTCATCACCGCCCAGATCAACCAGGCCGGTTACGAACACGATGTGGTGGTGGCGAGCTACGCCATCCTGCAGGCGACCGGCCGTCTGTCCGTCGACCGCCTTGGCTTGCAGGTAGCGAAATACAAGCCTGAAGAGCACTACAACGCGGTCAAGGACAAGTGGTACGGACTGCGCACGCCGGACGGCCGCTGAGGCGTTCGGCCTAAACTGGCGTGTTCCTGGTTTGAGCAGGATCTTTCGCGCTGCGGCTCTCGGGTTCAGATGGCGCTAATCTGTTGAAATCCCACAAGTCCCCAGATTGGGGATTCTCGTGCGGCGATCCGTCGGTTACGCTGTGGCCATGATTCGATCCGGCTCTGCCGGAGCGGAAAACCCAACAGGGGTCACAAGGGCGGCGGATGTGACGATGGCAACGGCAAGCAGCGCACAGCGCGAACCTTCCATGGAAGAGATACTGGCTTCCATCAGGCGGATCATCGAGGACAGCGACGGCGGCCGCAAGCAGCCGGGCGACGCCGATGAGCTGAGCCAGGATCTGGAGCGCGCGTCGAGCGCCTATGCAGCCCCCGACGTGGAAGCATTTCGTGCCGACCTGCATGCCGCCCCCGAGGGCAGGAAGCCTGTCACGCTGGCGGAAGTCCAGTCACAGCTGCCGCCGGCCGAGCCGGTGGTGGCGCGCATGGAAACGCCGGTGCGCCCCGATCCCAGCCCGGCAAGGCCATCGATGACACTCGCCGAGGTCAGCGCCCGCGTTGCAGCGGAGCCAATCACGGCTGAAGCGCCAATATCGCGTCCTGTCGCCGACGCTTCCATCGCCGATTGGCGTCGCGAGATCGCCGCGGTTGGCGAGCAGGCCAGGGCGGTGTCGGACCGGAGCGAGGCACGCAAGACGGCTGCCCAGCCGTCCGTGGAGGCTCCAGGGGATGAACCGGCCGCGAAACCGGCTACCGAGCCGTCTCGTCCGGATGCAAGCGTGGTGCGGCCGGTGGCGGCCAGCGACGCGCCGCGTCCGGCGATCGTTTCCGAGCACACCGGCCGTCAGGTCGCGGCTGCCTTTGGCGAGCTTTCCGACGCGTTTGCCAGCCGCAGCAAGAAGACATTCGACGAGATGGCCGAAGAGATGCTGCGGCCGATGCTGCAGGATTGGCTCGACAACAATCTGCCGACACTGGTCGAAAGGCTGGTGCGCGAGGAGATCGAGCGCGTGGCGCGCGGGGCGCAGTAGTTCCCCATGCCGATTGCCCAGAGGAAACGGCGCCTTCGTGGCGCCGTTTCTTTTGGTGAAGTCGTTGTCGGCAGGACGACGGATCGCGTTCCGTTGAAATGACTGAGGCCGCGCCTATCTGGTTGTGAGGGTCCGAGACAGCCCTTGCGGTTGACTTGGCCAAAACCTTCCGATTTACACCGGACCAGCAAACTCCCGACAGCGCGGACCATTTTCCCATGCTTGAAAAGACCTACGACGCCAAAACCGTCGAGCCGAAGATCGCCAAAGTCTGGGAAGAGGCCGACGCGTTTCGCGCCGGTGCCGGGGCCGAGGAGGGGGCGGAGGCCTTCACCATCGTCATCCCGCCGCCGAACGTCACCGGCTCGCTGCATATGGGACACGCGCTCAACAACACGCTGCAGGATATATTGGTGCGCTTCGAGCGCATGCGCGGCAAGAACGTCTTGTGGCAGCCGGGCATGGACCATGCCGGCATTGCCACGCAGATGGTGGTCGAGCGGCAGCTGATGGAAAAGCAGATCCATCGCCGCGACCTGACCCGCGAACAGTTCATCGAGAAAGTGTGGGAGTGGAAGGCCGAATCCGGCGGTGCCATCTTCAACCAGCTGAAGCGGCTCGGCGCCTCGGCCGACTGGTCACGCGAACGCTTCACCATGGACGAAGGCCTGTCCAAGGCGGTGCTCGAAGTGTTCGTCACGCTCTACAAGGAAGGGCTGATCTACAAGGACAAGCGTCTTGTGAACTGGGACCCCAAGCTGCTCACCGCGATCTCCGATCTCGAGGTCGAGCAGCAGGAGGTCAATGGCAATCTCTGGCACTTCCGCTACCCCGTCGAAGGCAAGGTCTTCGACCCGGAAAACCCGAAGACCTTCATCACGGTGGCGACGACGCGCCCGGAGACGATGCTGGGCGATACGGCCGTCGCGGTGCATCCCGACGACGAGCGCTTCCGGCATCTGGTCGGCAAGAACATCGTCCTGCCGATCGTCGGCCGCAGGATTCCCGTGGTAGCGGATGAGTATTCCGATCCGGAAAAAGGTTCGGGCGCGGTCAAGATCACGCCGGCGCACGACTTCAACGATTTCGAGGTCGGCAAGCGCCACAAGCTGCCGGCGATCAATATCCTGACCACGGAGGCGGCGGTAAGTCTCAGGGACAATGAGGATTTCCTTGCCGGTCTCGAGGTGACGCCGGAGCGCCAGGCGGTCTGGGACGAACTCGACGGCCTCGACCGCTTCGTCGCGCGTAAGAAGATCGTCGAGCTGATGGAAGAGGGCGGCTTCCTCGAAAAGGTCGAGCCGCATCGCCACGCCGTGCCGCATGGCGATCGCGGCGGCGTGCCGATCGAGCCATTCCTGACCGAGCAATGGTATGCCAATGCGGCGGAGCTGGCCAAACCGGCAATCGCTTCAGTGCGCGAAGGTCGCACGAACTTCGTGCCGAAGAACTGGGAAAAGACCTATTTCGACTGGATGGAGAACATCCAGCCCTGGTGCATCTCGCGCCAGCTCTGGTGGGGTCATCAGATTCCGGCCTGGTACGGGCCGGATGGGCGCGTCTTCGTCGAGAAGACCGAGGAAGAGGCGCTGAGCGCCGCGATCGAATTCTATCTGGCGCTGGAAGGACCGTGGAAGGCCTGGGTCGAGGACAAGCTGGAGAACTTCAAGCCGGGCGAGATCCTGACCCGCGACGAGGATGTGCTGGACACCTGGTTCTCATCGGCGCTGTGGCCGTTCTCGACGCTGGGTTGGCCGGACGAGACGCCCGAGCTGAAGACCTACTACCAGACCGACGTGCTGGTGACAGGCTTCGACATCATCTTCTTCTGGGTCGCCCGCATGATGATGATGGGCCTGCACTTCATGGACGAGGAGCCGTTCCACACCGTCTATGTCCATGCGCTGGTGCGCGATAAGAACGGCGCCAAGATGTCGAAGTCGAAAGGCAACGTCATCGATCCGCTCGACCTGATCGACGAATACGGCGCCGATGCGCTGCGCTTCACGCTGACGGTGATGGCGGCGCAGGGCCGCGACGTGAAGCTCGATCCGGCGCGCATCGCCGGCTATCGCAATTTCGGCACCAAGCTGTGGAACGCGACGCGTTTTGCCGAGATGAACGAGGTCGCGCGCAATGACGATTTCTGGCTCAACGACGCCAAACTGGCGGTCAACCGCTGGATCCTCACCGAGCTGACGCGGGCGGCGCGCGAGATCACGGACGGCATCACCTCATACCGCTTCAACGAGGCGGCGGGTGCCGCCTACCGCTTCGTCTGGAACCTGTTCTGCGACTGGTATCTGGAACTGTTGAAGCCGGTGTTCATGGGCACCGACGAGGCGGCCAAGGCCGAAAGCCGAGCCTGTGTCGCCTTCGTGCTCGACGAGATCTACAAGCTGCTGCATCCGATGATGCCGTTCATGACCGAGGAACTGTGGGCGCAGACCGCTGGCGAAGGCAAGCAACGCCCCTCGCTGCTGTGCCATGCCGCGTGGCCGTCGCCGGATTTCGAAGACGCCGAGGCCGCCGCGGACATCAATTGGCTGGTCGACCTCGTCTCCGGCATCCGCTCCGTGCGTTCGGAGATGAACGTGCCGCCGGCAGCCATCGCACCGCTCGTCGTGGTCGGCGCCAACGATGTGACACGCGAGCGCCTCGTTCGCGAGGATTCGGCGATCAAGCGGCTGGCGCGGGTCGGCGACATCTCGCTTGCCGATGTCGCGCCCAAGGGTTCGGCGCAGATCGTGCTCAACGAGGCGACGATCTGCCTGCCGCTTGGCAGCCTGATCGACCTCGCCGCCGAGGCTGCACGGTTGCAGAAGGAACTGGCCAAGGTGACCGAGGAGATCGCGCGCCTGCACAAGAAACTGTCGAACGAGAGGTTCGTGGCCAGCGCGCCGGCCGAGATCGTCGATGCCGAGCGTGAAAAGCTCGCCGAATACCGCGATGCACAGGACAAGCTGTCGATCGCGTTGGCCAGGGTTCGCGACGCCGGTTGAGGATAGATTCGCGAGACTTTAGACCCCTCTAAAATGCTGGTTTTCCGCCTCGAAAATCAGCATTCCGTTGCGTTAATATTGACGTAAACGGAAGTTTTAGCCCCATTGTTGCCATAATGTAACAATGGGGCTCCTGGAGCCCAAAAAAGGCCTGTTTTCGAGCCTTTTTGGATGGTTCTCCCTGTTTTTTGAGAGCCGCTCAGCCTTCACAGACCATTTTTCGGCCTTGCCGCACCCGGTTGCATTTCCTCGAAAATGCGGCTGGCCAGTGTGTACATGTACGCCCGCGAATTCGTTGTTGCACCGTTAACCTGAATTGGTTCTAGCTTGGTGCACTCGAATTCGGGGGAGGACATTTCATGACTATTCTGCGACTGAAGGCGCTGCTGGGGGCGGGCTGCTTTTCGCTGGCTTTGATCGGGACGGCGATGAATCCGGCACATGCCGGCGGCCTGGAGCGTGCTGGCTACGATATCGACCTGTTGTTCGATCCGGCTCCGTTCGCGACCGAAGCGGAAGCGACCTATGTGATGCCGGATCGCAAGTACAAGAATGCGCGCGGTCCGGGCGGAGCCGATCTCGGTTTGGGCACCTCGGCCGACGGAGCCGAAGGCTATTGGGTTCCGCGCATTGGAGCTAAGGTCCAAGTTGTTCAAGGCGTCGACTGCATGGTCGACTATTCGCAGCCCTGGGGTGCACATACGGCGCCGGGAAATGCGTGGAACGGTGCGTTTTCGAATATCGAAACCGATATCAAGAGCGACAACTACGCGGCTACCTGCTCCTACAAGATGGACGCCGGCAAGGGCCAGCTTCGGTTCATAGGCGGCGTTTTCTACCAGAAGATCTATGGCTTCAAGGAGAACTACACAGATATCGGCTTCGGCACGATGGTCGGTCGTGTCGATCTGGAGGCAGATGGCTGGGGCTGGCGTGCGGGCGTCGCTTATGAAATTCCAGATATCGCGCTGCGCGCCAGCCTTGTCTACAATTCACAAGTGAAGCTCGACAATATCTCCGGTACTCTGAACATCGGCGGCATCGTATCTGTACCGATTTACGGTGCGGAGGAGTCAATGCCGGATTCACTCGAATTGAAACTGCAGTCGGGCATCGCACCCGGCTGGCTCGCTTTCGGTTCGATCAAGTGGGTCAATTGGAGCGTCCTGCAAAGCGTTCCGATCTGTGCCCAAGGTACACCTTCCTCATTCTGCGTAACGAATGGTCTGGGCCAACTAACTTCACTCGACTTGATGTATCGTGATGGCTGGACTGTCACGGGCGGTATCGGCCACAAGTTCAATGATCAGTGGAGTGCCGCCGGGCAGCTTTCCTGGGATCGTGGCACGTCGCATGGTTATGGTGCACAGACCGATACCTGGACGCTGGGTGGTGGCGTTGCCTATACGCCCACGCCGAATATCGAGGTTCGTCTGGCAGGCGCGGTCGGTGTGCTGACCAGCGGCCACTCAGGGGAGTTGGCTGGCGAGAACGGCTACATCGCGGGCACCGATGACAGCTATGACTTCGGCAACGATCTGGTCACGGCAATTTCTGGCGGTATCAAGATCAAGTTCTAACCTGTTGAGAATTTTACAAAAAGGCCGGGCAATACCCGGCCTTTTTCATTTGGGCGGCTCTTGCCCGTGCGCCATTCCTATAGGCCGCGTGCACATAAGCCGCGCTGTTGCCGCCCTCCTGCTATTGTGACGTTTTGGCAACAGTTTCTGAACAACCCCTGCGCTGGAAGCCGGGCTGAGGAAATTGCCCATTTCCCGCCATAAACCCGGCGCACCTCGATCTTGTCTCGGGACACGCGCCAAAAGGCTCGGCGAGGGGGCAGGCCGCTCCGCCCCATTTGCAGGGAAGATGGGGCAAGGAAGAGTATGGACGCCAAAGTCATCTCCAAGGCTAAGCTCCCTAGCCGCTATGTGACCGTCGGTCCGGCGCGTGCGCCGCATCGTTCCTATCTCTATGCCATGGGTTTGTCGGCGGCCGAGATTGCGCAGCCGCTGGTCGGGGTCGCCTCCTGCTGGAACGAGGCGGCGCCCTGCAACATTTCGCTGATGCGCCAGGCGCAGGTGGTCAAGAAGGGCGTCGCGGCCGCCAGCGGCACGCCGCGCGAATTCTGCACCATCACCGTCACCGATGGCATCGCCATGGGTCACCAGGGCATGAAGTCGTCGTTGGTGTCGCGCGAGGTCATCGCCGATTCGGTCGAGCTCACCATGCGCGGCCATTGCTATGACGCGCTGGTTGGGCTCGCCGGCTGCGACAAGTCGCTGCCCGGCATGATGATGGCCATGGTGCGGCTCAACGTGCCGTCGATCTTCATCTATGGCGGTTCGATCCTGCCCGGCAGCTATCGCGGCCGCCAGATCACCGTGCAGGATGTTTTCGAGGCGGTCGGCCAGCACTCAGTCGGCACGATCAGCGATGACGAACTGCTTGAGATCGAGCAGGTCGCGTGTCCCTCGGCCGGTTCCTGCGGCGCCCAGTTCACCGCCAACACCATGGCGACCGTCGCCGAGGCGATCGGCCTGGCGCTGCCCTATTCCTGCGGCGCGCCGGCACCCTATGAAATGCGCGACCGGTTCAATTTCGCCTCGGGCGAAAAGATCATGGAGCTGATCGCCAGAAATATCCGGCCGCGCGACATCGTCACGCTGAAGGCGCTGGAGAATGCGGCGACCGTGGTCTCGGCTACCGGCGGTTCGACCAACGCGGCACTGCATCTGCCGGCGATCGCGCACGAGGCCGGCATCAAGTTCGACCTGTTCGACGTGGCCAAGATCTTCGAGAAGACGCCTTACATCGCCGACCTCAAGCCGGGCGGCAAATATGTCGCCAAGGACATGTTCGAGGCCGGCGGCATTCCGCTGCTGATGAAGACCCTGCTCGATCACGGCTATCTGCATGGCGATTGCATGACGGTGACTGGCCGCACTTTGGCCGAAAACATGCAGCACGTTGTCTGGAATGAGCATCAGGATGTGGTCCGCCCGGCCAACAGACCCATTACCCAAACCGGCGGTGTCGTGGGCTTGAAGGGAAACCTGGCCCCCGAAGGCGCGATCGTGAAGGTCGCCGGCATGGCGGAGTTGAAATTCTCCGGTCCGGCCCGCTGCTTCGATTCGGAAGAGGAATGTTTCGAGGCGGTGACGCATCGCAACTACAGGGAAGGCGAGGTTCTCGTCATTCGCTACGAAGGACCGCGCGGCGGCCCCGGCATGCGCGAAATGCTGTCGACGACGGCAGCACTTTACGGCCAGGGCATGGGCGGCAAGGTGGCGCTGATCACCGACGGGCGCTTCTCGGGCGCGACGCGCGGTTTCTGCATCGGCCATGTCGGCCCCGAAGCAGCCGTGGGTGGCCCGATCGGACTGCTCAGGGATGGTGACGTGATCTCGATCGACGCGGTGAACGGCACGATCGATGTGGCGTTGTCCGATAGCGAACTGGCGGCGAGGGCAAAGACATGGAAGGCGCGCGCGACCGATTATCAGTCGGGCGCGATATGGAAATATGCACAGACGGTAGGGCCGGCGCGCGATGGCGCGGTGACCCATCCGGGCGGTGCGAAAGAAACACACTGTTATGCGGACATCTGAGTTGTTGAGGTCATCTGTCTTTTCGGCACTGGTCGTGGCCGCCACGTTTGGCGCGACCTTTGGCGCCGTCGGCCAGGCCATGGCCTTCGACGACAAGGTGTTCGACGACAAGACCGGGGTGAAGCCGCAATCGAGCCCCTGGGCGGTCTTCCAGTTCGGCTTCTCCGCCTACAAGAACGGCCACAAGGAGCAGGCTGCCGAGGCCTACAAATACGCCGCCGAAAACGGCCAGATCGGCGCCACCTGGAAGCTTGCCCGCATGTATGCCGAGGGCGACGGCGTGGCGCGCGACGACTATGAGGCGTTCAAGTTCTTCTCCGAGATCGTCGACCAGGATGTCGAGCCCGGCTCGCCCGAGGAAAGCTATGTCTCCGATGCGCTGGTGGCGCTTGGCGACTATTTGCGCACGGGCATTCCCGGCAGCCCGGTCACCGAGAACGAGGTGGCGGCCCAGGAATACTACATGCGCGCGGCTGCCAACTACCGTAACCCGAACGCACAGTTCGAGATGGGGCAGATGTTCCTGAAGGGCGAGGGCGGGGTGAAGGCCAGTGTCAAGCAGGCCGGGCGCTGGTTCCAACTCGCCGCCGAGAAAGGCCATGCCGGCGCCCAGGCGACGCTGGGCCATCTGTTGTTCCAGAGCGGCAAGATCGTTCGCGGCCTGGCGATGATGACGGCAGCGCTCGAACGCGCTTCGCCGGCTGACCAGCCCTGGATCCGCGGCATGCAGGAAGAGGCATTTGCCACCGCCGGCGAGGCCGACCGTCGCACCGCCATCTCGCTGGCCGATGATATCCTCACCAAGGGCAACAACGCGGACCAGTAGTTTTGCTGGCGGCTGAACTGCCGATCTCCCCCACGAAGCGGGAGATTGGCTCAGTTCGCGATCGGCTCCGTCGGCACCATGCTGGGCGCCGGCGTCGAGATCGGCGTGACATGGGGGTGTGGCGCCAGCGTGTTTTCCGGGCAGCTATCCCCGATCTTCGTCCACGAGGTGTTGTTGAGCACCATATCGCAGCGGGCCAGATGGCTCTGCTCGGCCACCGTCAGGCAGGCGACCTGACCGATCTGGTAGGATTTTCCATTGGCCAGGCATTCCTGGTCGGCAAATGCCGTACCAGGAACGGCCATGGCAAATGCCAGGCCAATGGGACAAAGATGAAATCGTGTGCTCATGGAACCCCAGCCGCCATGCTGGTCTGCAATGAACGGCGCGAAATGTGGCGATATGAGGGTTCAGCGCAGACGGGCCCGGCGAGGGTTCTCTCAAGCCGGCTGAAGCGCGAGATCGATCGCCACCGGGACATGGTCGGACGGTTTTTCCCAAGCGCGCACATGCTTTTCGATAGAGGCCGATGAGAATCGGTTGGCGGCTTCCGGCGACAAAAGCAGGTGGTCGATACGGATGCCGTTGTTCTTCTGCCAAGCGCCGGCCTGATAGTCCCAGAACGTATAAGTGTCGCGCGCGTCGGTGACCGCGCGCACCGCCTCGGTGAAACCAAGATTGAGCAGCCGACGGAAGGCCTGTCGCGTCTGCGGCTGGAACAGGGCGTCGCCCAGCCAATTCTCCGGAAACCGCGCGTCGATCGGCTCGGGAATGACGTTGTAGTCGCCGGCGAGCACCAGAGCCTCCTCAAGTCTCAGCCGTTCTTCGGCCCAGCGCTCAAGCCGCGCCATCCAGGACAGCTTGTAAGGAAACTTCTTCTCGTCATCGATCGGATTGCCGTTCGGCAGATAGAGCGAGGCGACACGCAAGGCGCCCTTGTCGGTTGAGAAAACGCCTTCGATGAAACGCGCCTGTTCATCGGCATCGTCGCCGGGCAGGCCCCTGATCACCTCGTCGAAGCGCAGCTTCGACAACAGCGCGACGCCGTTGAAACCCTTTTGGCCATGGGTTTCGACATTGTAGCCAAGCGCCTCGATCTCGGCGCGCGGGAACTGCTCGTCGACCGTCTTGATCTCCTGCAGGCAGACGATGTCGGGTGCGCTCTCGGTCAGCCAATGGGTCAGGTTGCCGATGCGGGCGCGGACACCGTTGATGTTCCAGGTGACGATTTTCATGGCGGTCTCGATGCTGTTCAGTTGGGCTCTTGCGGCGGATGGCGTTCGACGAGGCCGATCGTATTGCCAGCCGGGTCCTTTAGGAAGGCCATCCATTCGCTTTCCCCCGCTGGACCGAACTGGCCGTCCGTGTCGCGATGGACAAGCGTTGGCGGCGCGGTGAAAGGCACGCGGGCGGCAGCAGCCGAGGCATGGAACTGATCAAGGCCCGATATGTCGAGATAGACGGTTCCGGCCGGTACGCCGTCGGTGAACAGCAGCCTGATTTCTCCGGCCATGATGAAGGCGATGCCCGGCGGATCGAAGCGTGCATGGACAGCCATGCCCAGCACGTCGCGCCAGAAAGCCAGCGTCACGTCGAGGTCACGACCAGCCGACAGCGCGATCTGACGGACCGCACCGATGGCAGGCATTCTATATGGAGAAACTCGTGCCGCAGCCGCAGGAGGCGACGGCGTTCGGATTGCGGATCTGGAACGACTGGCCCATCAGATCGTCAACGAAATCGATCACAGAGCCGCCCATATAGACCAGCGACAAATCGTCGATCAGCACGGTGGCGCCGTCCTTCTCGATGGCTACGTCGTCGTCGTTGCGCGTATCGACCAGATCGAACTTGTAGGAAAAGCCCGAGCAGCCGCCGCCTTCGACCGAAACGCGCAGCGCCGTCTTGCCGGCTTCGTTCGAGACAATCCTGGCGATCCGCTTGGCGGCGGCCTCGGTCATATCGACTTTCATGGCAGTCTTGGCATCAGCGCCCATGGGCGTCACCTTGCTTTCGGTTTCACATGATAGGTATGAAGCGCGAGGGGCCAAGTCAACCTGGCTAAGTCAAACGCGGCAGCATCAGCCATGACCAGTGAGTTGGGCGACATCGGATTCGGCTATCGGCCACGCGCCGCCTATGCCTGCGATCCGGCAAACTCGCGCGGACGGCTGTTCGACGAGGTGGAGAGCCCGACCCGCACGCCATTCCAGCGGGACCGTGACCGTATCATCCATTCGACGGCCTTCCGGCGGCTGAAGCACAAGACGCAGGTCTTCATCGCCCATGAAGGCGACCACTATCGCACCCGGCTGACCCATTCGATCGAAGTGGCGCAGATAGCGCGCGCCCTGGCACGGGCGCTGCGCGGCGACGAGGATCTGGCCGAGGCGGTGGCGCTGGTGCATGATTTCGGCCACACGCCCTTCGGCCACACCGGCGAGGACGCGCTCAACGAGAAGATGGCCGCCTGGGGCGGCTTCGACCACAACGCCCAATCGCTACGCATCGTGACAAGGCTGGAGGCGCGCTACGCCGAATTCGACGGGCTCAACCTGACCTGGGAAACGCTGGAAGGCCTGGTCAAGCACAATGGGCCGCTGACGGATGCCAACGGCAAGGGTCTGAAAGGGCCGGTGCCACAGGCGATCCGTGATTATTCGCAACTGCACGATCTCGAACTTGACCGGTTCGCCGGCATCGAGGCGCAATGCGCGGCGATCGCCGACGATATCGCCTACAACACGCATGACATCGACGACGGGTTGAGGGCAGGGCTCTTGAGGCTGGACATGCTGGAGACGGTTTCGCTGCCGGGAACGATCCTGAAAGGCGTGCGCGAACGCTATCCCTCCCTCGATGCCGTGCGCACCGGCCACGAACTGATGCGGCGGCAGATAACGGCCATGGTCGAAGACGTGATCAGGTCGACGACCGCCAATCTCGATCGCATCAGGCCGCCGAGCGCCGATGCAGTGAGGGCAGCTGGCGAGACGATGGTGGTTTTCTCGGCCGAAATGGCTGCCCTGGAGAAGGAACTGAAGGCCTTTCTGTACAAGCACCTCTACCGGCACGCGGAGGTTATGCGGGTGCGCGCGGATGCCGAGCAGATCGTCAAGGATCTGTTCGACGCCTATTTCGCCGATCCGCGCGCCATGCCGGATGGCTGGCGCGAGGGGCTGGATCGGGCCGATGATCGCATCAAGGCGCGCAGCGTCGCCGACTTCCTGGCGGGTATGACCGACACCTACGCGCTCAAGGAACACCGGCGTTTGTTTGACCATACGCCTGAATTGGGCTAGGGCGGGCTCGATTTTGCCGGCCAACGAGCCGGATTCGCTGCAAAGCCGCCAGAGCCAGACCCCAGAGTCACACAAATGAACATCTTCGCCGATTTCACCGCGCGAATCATAAAAGCCGTCGAAGCGCTTGATCTGAAAGACAAAGACGGCATTTCGCCTGACCTGTCGCGCATTGCCGTTGAGCCGCCGCGCGACGCCAGCCATGGCGACCTGGCGACCAATGCGGCGATGGTGCTGGCCAAGCCGACCGGCCAGAACCCGCGCGCGCTGGCCGAAAGACTGGCGCAGGCGCTGCGCGACGACAAGGATGTCGCGGCAACAGAGGTGGCCGGCCCCGGTTTCGTCAATCTCAGGCTGAAGGACGGCTTCTGGCAGACACATCTGACCGCACTGCTCGGCGAGGGCCGCAACTATGGCCGCTCGATGGTTGGCGGCGGCAGGAAGACCAATGTCGAATATGTCTCGGCCAATCCGACCGGACCGATGCATGTCGGCCATTGCCGGGGTGCTGTCGTCGGCGATGCACTTGCCAATCTGATGGCCTTCGCCGGTTACGACGTGACCAAAGAATACGTCATCAACGACGCCGGCTCGCAGATCGACGTGCTCGGCCGTTCCGCATTCCTGCGTTACCGCGAAGCGCTGGGTGACGACATCGGCGAGATTCCGGGCGGGCTTTATCCGGGTGATTACCTGGTGCCAGTTGGTCAGGCGCTGGTCGCGGAATTCGGCCGCTCGCTGCTGCAGATGCCCGATGACGAGGCGCTCGCCATCGTCAAGGATCGCACCATCGATGCGATGATGGCGATGATCCGCGAGGACCTGGCGATGCTCAACGTGCATCACGACGTGTTCTTCTCCGAGCGCACGCTGCACGCCGACAATGCCAGGAAGATCCGATCCGCGATCAACGATCTGACGCTGAAGGGCCATATCTACAAGGGCAAGCTGCCGCCGCCCAAGGGCGAGAAACCCGACGATTGGGAGGACCGCGAGCAGACGCTGTTCCGCTCGACCGCGGTCGGCGACGACATGGACCGGGCGCTGGTCAAGTCGGACGGCTCATTCACCTATTTCGCCGCCGACGTTGCCTATCTCAAGGACAAGGTCGATCGCGGCTTCGTCGACCTGATCTATGTGCTCGGCGCCGACCATGGCGGCTACGTCAAGCGGCTAGAGGCCCTGGCGCGGGCGATTGCCGGCGAAGAGGTCAAGCTCACCGTGCTGCTTTGCAATCTGGTCAAGCTGTTTCGCGAGGGCGAACCGGTGCGTATGTCGAAGCGGTCGGGCGATTTCGTGACGCTGCGCGAAGTGGTGGAGGAGGTGGGCCGCGACGCGATCCGCTTCATGATGCTCTATCGCAAGAACGATGCGCCGCTGGATTTCGATTTCGCCAAGGTGACCGAGCAGTCCAAGGACAATCCGGTGTTCTATGTCCAGTACGCCTCGGCGCGCTGTCATTCGGTGTTCCGGCAGGCGAGCGAGCAACTGGGCGAAGCCAATTTCGACCGCAACAGCCTGGCGTCGGCCGCGGCATTGCTGACCGACGAGGGCGAGATCGGCCTGATCCGCAAGCTTGCCGAATACCCGCGGCTGATCGAGTCCGCCGCCCTTGCGCTCGAGCCGCATCGGCTGGCATTTTACCTCTATGATCTGGCTTCCAGCTTCCACGGGCACTGGAACCGTGGCACGGATAATCCGGACTTACGTTTTGTTAAGGTTAACGACCGACAATTGACGCATGCCAGACTAGGGCTGGTGCAGGCTGTTTCGGACGTTTTGACGTCCGGCCTGACGTTGATCGGGGCCGCCGCGCCCACTGAAATGCGTTAGGTTTGACTAAATAACCTGTCACCTTTTGCCCACATTGCGCTGGTAAGGGCCAACCCTACGCGACGTCCATGGCGTCCGAATGAGTGCGAGTTCGGGAACAATAATGGCAGACAGAACCCAGCTGAGAGTAGCCGACAACAACGACATCGCTGAGGATGATCCGTTCGCGGAACTGACCAGGATCATGGGATTCGACCCGCGCCAGCCGGTCAGGCCGCAATCGCCCGCCCAGCCGCAGGCCCCAGCCGCCGATCACGGGCTCGAAGAGGGCGATTTCGATATCGATCTCGAGAAAGAAATGATGGGCGAGTTCGGCGCTGACGACAGCGACGCCGCTCCGGTTGTTCAGGCTCATGAGCCGACTTTCGTGCATGAGCCGGCATTCGAAGCGGCTGACGCCAGCGCGATGGACGACGAGCTTTCGGTGTCGCTCGACGACGATTTCGAACTGGATATGGCTGAGATCGACGACCACGTCGCCGGCGCCAGCCATGCGGTCGCCGCTGAAGCCGTGCCGTCCGTCGAGCCCGCTTTCGCGTCCGATATTGGCGATGCCGTCGCCGGTTCGCTTGAGGACGTGTCCCCCTTCGAGGACGATCAGTCGATGGCAGACGAGCTTGCCGCCTCGCTCGATCAGGACCTTCGGATCGATGAGGAAGCCGAAGAGGCCCTGTACAGCGTTGCCGATACGCCCGCTTCTGTCGAGCCGGTTGCCTCCGATGACGAATTCGACGATGCGGTGGCAATGTCGCTTGAAGACGAGCTGATGCTCGACGACCATTCGGCGGCGGAACAGTCATTCATGGCCGCCGATCCCGTCGAGCATGCCATGCCGGAGCAGGCGGCGGCGCTTGACGGCCAGGCAATCTCCGACGAGAGCTTTGCTGGCCTCGACGATGCCATGGCCGATGTCGACATGGATTTCGACGTTCGCGCGGATGAGCCGATCGCCTTCGACGAGCCGGAAGCGCATGAAGTGCTTGCCGATGCTGCGGACTCAACAAGCGAGATTTCCAACCCTGAAGGCCTGTCGGACGATGCCTTCGACCTGAACTTTGACGATTCGTTCGCCGAAACGGTCGAAGAGCCGGTCGCCGAAGTTGCTGCCGCTACGGTCCAGCCGGCGGCGCCAGAAGCCAATGTCGCGCCGGCGGTGCACGCCCCGATTGCGGACGAACGGAGCCTGGAAGACGAGTTGAATGCGCTGCTGGGCGCCATGACTTCCCGCACGGCGCCGGTGGCCAGCGAGTCGGTCACGGCTCAGCCCGCTGTCGCTGCCCCGCCGCCTGTTGCCCAGCCTGCCGAGGAACCGGCCGACCTTGTCGGCGACCTCGACTGGGATCTTGACGAAACCACGCCTGAGCAGAATCGACATGTTGGCACGGCCCAAGCGGCCGACGCGGATATTGACGATCTTATGCTTGATGAACTCCAGGATCCGAACTCGGACACCATTGGCGATGTCGATTTCGACGATGATGCGTTGGAGGCGGCTTTGGCCCAGGGCCTTGATCCGCGTGATGAAGCCGCTCCCCGGGACAATTCGGCGGATTCTTTCGATTGGCTTGCGGAGCGTTCCCAACCGACAGAGCCGACGCGTTCGTGGAGCCGCGTGACGCCGGTTCCGCAGCAGCCGTCATTCAGCACGCAGCCTACGTTTAGCGCTCAGCCGGCCGCTTCGGTGGCATCATCCATGGCCGCAGCGCCGGCAGTCGCCGCCATGACGTCCTATGGTTCGTCCGAGCCGGTCGAAACCTTGGCTCCCGCTGCCCCAGTATCGGCGCCGCAATCGCGCCAGCCGGCGCGTTACGAAGACATGCCCGATGTCGAGACGGTCGATGTGCCCGAGCGTGTCGTGGCGCTGGCGGACGATCTCGATATCCCCGAACTGCACTTCGAGGAAGACCAGCCGGCGTCGCCTGGCTATGACGATCTCGATGCCGAGTTCTCCAGCCTTCTCTCCGAGATGAACGCGGTGGAGGTGACTGCCGCCCCAGCAAGCAACGCGGCCGGCGCGTCTTACGATGATGGCTCCTATGCCGCGGGCTTCAGGCCGGGCTATGACGGGGTCAAGCCGGGCTATGACAGCCTCAAGCCGGGCTATGACGGGGTCAAGCCGGGCTATGACGGGATCAAGTCGGGCTATGAGCCGGAAGCGCGAACCTATGCGGCGCGGCCGATGGAAATGTCTGCCCGCGCGGCGCCGCCCACGGGTTATGCCGACGCCTCGGGCTACGACCTCGACAACCTGCCGGGGAGCCAGCCGGCTTCCCAAGCCGATGATTTCACCGTCGATGAACTCGACTACGATCCCGAACTCGACGAGGAGATGGCTGTTCCGGGTCTCGGCGAGCGTGAGGCCGCAAGGCCGTCGCGCGGACGCGGCCTGTTCATCGCCGCCATTGTCGGCGCGGTCGCGGTCGCGGGCGGTCTCGGTGCCTTTGCGCTGTCCTTTGGCGGCAAGGGCGGCAGCGAAGCGCCCGTCATCGTCAAGGCCGACAACGCGCCGATCAAGGTCAAGCCGGAGAATCCGGGCGGCGCCGTGGTGCCCAACCAGGACAACAAGGTCTACGACGCGGTCAGGGGCGCCAAGCCCGCCGAGCCGGTCCAGGAAAAGCTGGTCACCAACACCGAAGAGCCGGTGGACGTGCAGGCGAAGGACCCGGCCCGCGCCATCGATCTTTCGCCGGACCAGAATGCAGCCGGCGCTGGAACCGATGTCGGCAATGCCGCGCCGATGGCCGGCGCTGCTTTGGCCGACAATACGGCGCCAGCTCCCAAGTCCGAGGACCGCATCGCGCAGGTGCTGCAGGATGCAGACAAGGGTACAAATGCCGATGTCGTCGCCATTGCACCGCGCAAGGTGAGGACTATGGTGGTCAAGTCGGACGGTTCGCTGGTGCCGCGTGAAGATCCGGCGGCGCCCGCCGCTCCGCAAGTGGCCGCTACCGAGCCGGTCGATCCGGCGCCGCAGCATGTCGCCCCGGCGGCGCAAGCCGATGCCGACCAGACCGGTACCGTGGCGCCTGCCGCCGCCCAGGCGGACGACGAGCCGGCCCTCAAGCCGGTGGCCAAGCCGAAGGCCGAGGCCAAGGCCCAATCGGCCAACACGCCGGCAAAGGTTCCGCTCGCGCCGCAGCGTCCGTCCGACCAGCCGGTCGATGTCGTCGGCGAGGTCAAGCCCGATCAGGTTGCGTCCATCGATCCGGCATCGACCGCGGCCGGCGGTGGCTCGTGGTCGATGCAGATCGCCTCGCAGCCGACCGTCGAAAGCGCCCAGTCCAGCTATCAGGATCTGCAGCGCCGCTATGGCAGCGTGCTTGCCGGGCGTACCGCCAACATCGTCAAGGCCGAGATCGCCGGCAAAGGCACGTTCTACCGCGTGCGCGTTCCGGCCCAGTCACGCAATGACGCGATCAATTTGTGCACCAGCTACAAGGCCGCCGGCGGCAACTGCTTCGTCTCGCGCTAAAGCCGGAGTCAACCGATTGAAAGCCGGCGCGGTCCACCGCGCCGGCTTTTTTCATGGGGAAAGCAGATCCGGCGTTGCCGTGAATGAATCCCTGGCGATTCCCTTTGATCGCACAAAGCCCTAAACTGCCGACATGACCGAATCAAAATCCATGATCCTCGGCTGCGCCGGGAAATCGCTCACCCGCGAAGAAATCAATTTCTATCGCAATGAATGCCCGTGGGCCTTCATCCTGTTTGCACGCAACATCGGCGAGACCGAACAGATCCGCGATCTGGTCGCCGAGATGCGAGACTGCATAGGGCGTCCGGACGCGCTGGTGTTCATCGATCAGGAAGGCGGCCGTGTGCAGCGCTTGCGGCCGCCGCTGGCGCCGAATTATCCCGCCGGCGGCGCGCTGGGCGCGCTGTGGCGCGACGATCATGATGCCGGCGCCCGCGCGGCCTGGCTGATGGCGCGGCTGCATGCTTTCGACCTGTTACGCTACGGCATCACAGCCGATTGCCTGCCGGTGCTCGACGTGCCGATCGAAGGCGCCAGCGATGTCATCGGCGCGCGTGCCTACGGCAAGGACCCGCGACCGGTGATCGAGCTCGGCCGCGCAGCCGCGGAAGGGCTGATATCGGGCGGCGTGCTGCCGGTCATGAAGCATATTCCGGGCCATGGACGTGCCTTTGCCGACACGCATTTTGAACTGCCAGTGGTCAATGCCTCGCTCAGTGATCTGCAGCGGCATGATTTCGCCCCGTTCAAGGAGCTTAGCCATCTGCCGATGGCGATGACAGCGCATGTCGTCTACAGCGCGATCGACCCGAACAATCCGGCGACCACCTCCGGCAAGGTCATCGACGAGATCATCCGGCGCGAAATCGGCTTCGACGGACTGCTGATGAGCGACGACACATCGATGAAGGCACTTTCTGGGGATTTCCCGACAAAGGCGGCCTCGATCCTTGCGGCGGGCTGCGATCTGGTCCTTCACTGCAACGGCGTTTTCGAGGAGATGGCCGGCATCGCATCGCGCACCACTGGGCTTGAGGGCACGTCGCTGGAGCGCGCCAAGCGGGCGCTGACCTATATAAAGGACTGTGACACGGTCGAAGAAACCGAAATACGCGCCGAATTCGCCACCTACTTCGATGCGGTGGCATAGCAAGGGAAAGTGACAGGCAGTGGCGGAGACATTGGAAAGCAAGGCCGCGAAGGCCGCACCGATGGACCGTCTGTGGGCCGAAAATGACGATTCACGCGTCACCGGCGACCCGTCGCTGGTCGTCGACGTGGCCGGCTTCGAAGGTCCGCTCGATCTTCTGCTGCATCTTGCCCGCACCCAGAAAGTCGATCTGGCGCGCATTTCGATCCTGGCGCTGGTCGAGCAATATCTGACCTTTGTCGAGACGGCGAGGGCGCTCAGGCTGGAGCTTGCCGCCGACTATCTGGTGATGGCGGCATGGCTGGCCTTCCTCAAGTCCAAGCTCCTGATCCCCAAGCAGCCAGGCGACGAGGGCGAAAGCGGCGAGGAACTGGCGGCGGTGCTGCAGTTCCGACTGAAGCGGCTGGAAGCCATGCGCGACGCCTCGGCGCGTCTGGTCAACCGCAACCGGCTCGGCCGCGACGTGTTCGCGCGCGGCATGCCGGAAATGGTCATCATCGAAAAGCGCAACGCCTATTCTGCCTCGCTCTACGATCTCTTGACCGCCTATGCCCAGCAGCGCCAGAAGCAGGCGATCAACAATGTGACCATCGCCAGGCGCGGTGTCTGGTCGCTCAAGGACGCGCGCGACATCCTGACCCGCCTTGTGGGAGCCGTGAGCGACTGGACGACGATGGAGAGTTTTCTGATCGCGTACATGACCAGTCCCGAGGAGCGGCGCACGGCGATCGCGAGCTCGTTCGCTGCCACGCTGGAACTGGTGCGCGAAGGCAAGATGGATGTGCGGCAGGATCAGACGTTCGCGCCGATCTACCTGCGCGGCCGAACGCAGACAATCAAGGCAGTCGAGGTGGCATCATGAGCGAACGCGCCAACGCTTCGGTTGTGCCGTTCAAAGTCGGCGATGAACCCGAAGAGGGCCTGCTTTCCCAAGATCCGGCCGAGCAGCAGCTACAAAACCCGGCCGAACGGCTGCATCTGGCCGAGGCTGTGCGCATGGCCGAGGCGATCGTGTTCGCCAGCGCCGAACCCGTCAGCGAAAAGCAGCTTGCGGCACGCCTGCCGGACGGCATCAACATCGCCCTGGCCATGGCCGAACTGCAGCAGATCTATGCGCGGCGCGGCGTCAATCTGGTGCGTGTCGGCGATGCCTGGGCGTTCCGCACCGCCGGCGACCTGGCTTTCCTGATGAGCAGGGATACCGTCCAGCAAAGGAAGCTCTCCCGCGCGGCTCTCGAAGTGCTGGCGATCATTGCCTATCACCAGCCGGTGACGCGTGCCGAGATCGAGGACATCCGCGGCGTCGAAACCTCGAAAGGCACGCTCGACACGCTGCTGGAAACGGAATGGGTGCGCATGCGCGGCCGGCGAAAGACACCCGGACGCCCGGTCACCTACGGCACGACGGAGACCTTCCTCGATCATTTCGCGCTGGAAGAGATCCGCGATCTGCCCGGCATGGAGGAACTGAAGGGGGCCGGCCTGCTTTCGGGCCGCATGCCGTCGAATTTCTCCATTCCGCAGCCGCCGGCCGATCCCGATGCATTGACCGACGACGAGGATGCGCTCACCGATATCGATCTCGAGGAACTCGGCCTGCTGACGCCGCGCGTCACGGAAGATTGACTGGCATTGGCGGCCGATCTGTCGAGGATGCGCGGATTCGTAGCGGGGCCGCCGCGTCGAAAATGCGTGACATCCGCCACCCTTTCATAAACTCTGTCGCAGTTGTGTTTGAATCCCAACGCGAAAACGCATAGATCATCGCCAGGGAAAACATTCGAGAGAGATTTGCTATGGGTTCATTTTCGATTTGGCACTGGATGATCGTGCTGGTGATCGTGCTTTTGGTGTTCGGCCGCGGCAAGATTCCCGAGCTGATGGGCGACATGGCCAAGGGCATCAAGAGCTTCAAGAAGGGCATGGCCGACGACGACGTTGCCGAAGACAAGCGCACCGTCGAACATCGTGCCGACGAGACCGTTGCGGCCGCGAAGGAAAAGGCCAGCAAGAGCTGAGCCCAAAGGTTCTAGTCGGAACAGAGTGTCATGTTTGAAGTCGGCTGGACCGAAATGCTGGTCATCGCGATCGTCATGATCGTGGTCGTCGGGCCCAAGGATTTGCCCAATATGCTGCGCACCTTCGGCCGCACGACGGCGAAGCTGCGCGCCATGGCATCCGATTTCCAGAAACAGTTCAACGAGGCGCTGAAGGAAGCCGAGCTCGACGACGTCAAGAAGTCCGTCGACGAGCTCAGGGGCATGAGCCCGATGGCCGAGATCAGGAAGCAGCTCAATCCGTTCGAACAGGCCGCGGCCGACGTTCGCTCCGGCGTCGACGCGGCGATGAAGCCGAAGCCGGCAGCCGATCCGGCAACGCCAGCCGCTTCGACCCCGCAGGCGGCCGAGCCGCTGAAGAACGGTGCAACGACCATGCCCGGCGTCAACGGACCGGAAGCAGCGCCGGCAGCGCCGATTTTCCCGGCGATGACCGACGAATCGGTGGTGACGTCATCAGTGCCGACGACACCCGTCGTGGCGCCGAAGGCGTCCACGGCGAAGAAGGCAGCCAAGCCTGCACCGTCAAGGGCGACGCCGGCTATAAAGGCTTCGGCAAATGGCGCTAAAGCTCCTGCAAAAACGGTCACCGCTAAGGCCACGCCTGCGGCCAAGGTGCCAGCGAAGCCGGTGACGGCGGCAATGCCTGAAACGCCCAGGGCCAAGACGCCCGCTGCGGCCAAGGTGACCGCGTCCAAGACCGTAGCGACCAAGACGGGGGCGAAAATCGAACCGAAACCTGCTGCGGCCAAGAAGCCGGCGGCCAAGAAGACGGCTGGAGCCGCCAAGTGAGCGTTTCGGACACCGAAAAGGACGAGATCGAGAAATCGTCGGCGCCGCTGATGGAGCATCTGATCGAGCTGCGCCGGCGGCTGATCTGGTCGCTGGGCGGTTTCTTCGTTGCCTTCCTGGTCTGTTTCTTCTTCGCCAAGAAGCTGTTCAACCTTCTGGTCGTCCCGTTCAAATGGGCGACGCAGTGGGCAGGCCTCGATCCGCACAAGGTCGAGCTGATCTACACGGCGCCGCAGGAATTCTTCTTCACGCAGGTCAAGCTCGCCATGTTCGGCGGCATGGTGATCGCCTTTCCGCTGATCGCCACGCAGATCTACAAATTCATCGCGCCCGGCCTCTACAAGAACGAGCGCAACGCCTTCCTGCCGTTCCTGATCGCGTCGCCAATCCTGTTCCTGATGGGTGCGTCGCTGGTCTATTTCTTCTTCACGCCGATGGTGATGTGGTTCTTCCTCGCCATGCAGCAGGCCGGCACCGACGATCAGGTGCAGATTTCGCTGCTGCCAAAGGTGTCGGAATATCTCAGCCTGATCATGACGCTGATCTTCTCCTTCGGCCTGGTGTTCCAACTGCCGGTGGTGACCAGCCTGATGACACGCGTCGGCATGCTGTCGTCCAAGGGGCTGGCCGAGAAGCGCAAATGGGCGATCGTCATCGCCTTCGTCGTCGCGGCGGTGCTGACGCCGCCCGATCCGATGAGCCAGATCGGCCTCGCCATTCCGACCATCCTTCTGTACGAGGTCTCCATCTGGGCTGCCCGGCTGATCGAGCGCGATCAGGAAAAGCAGCGCGTGGCACGCGAGAAGCAGGACGCGGCGGAAGAGGTCGCCGAGAAGAAGCCGGCGGACGCGTCCTCCACCTGAACGGCGCCGCCGCGTCTGGCCAGCCTCGATAGGAATTTTTTCTTGACCTGGTGAGGGCAGCTATGCTATGATTCTCGGTATGGTGCTGACTTGCGCCAGCGACCCGCCGTAGAGGCGGGTTTTTCATTTCAGGCTCTCCTCCGCCTTCAGCCGAAAGCGCGTCAAAGCGTGATCGCAGGCTTGCGTTCCCCATGCCCCATCTTGCATCGATCGAGGATGCGGTTTACGCCCTCTGGCTGAAACGCATCGCACCGAAAGCGATGCGTTTCACTTTTGTTTGAAGCATGTCGTTGTCCCAAACCGCTGCGCACTTTGGGCGACATGCTACCCCGGAGCGTTCAAACCATGCTTGACATCAAATGGATTCGCGACAACCCGAAGGCCCTTGTCGAGGCGCTGGTGAAGCGCTCGTGGTCGGCTGACGAGGCGCAGTCCACGGTCGGCGTGCTGATCGCCTCGGACGAGGCGCGGCGCGAACACGTTACCGAGCTACAGACCAAGCAGGAGCGCCGCAATGCCGCGTCGAAGGAGATCGGTAACGCCATGCGTTCGGGCGATGCCGCCTTGGCCGAGACGCTGAAAGCCGAAGTCGGCGAGATCAAGGTCTTCATCCAGAACGGCGAGGCGCGCGAACGCGAGCTCGACAAGGCGCTGAACGACGCGCTGGCGGTGCTGCCCAACGTACCGTTCGACGACGTGCCTGTCGGCAAGGACGAGCACGACAATGTCGTCAAGCACATCGTCGGCAAGGTACCGACGCGGCCGAACTGGGTGAAGGAGCACTTCGAGATCGGCGAAGCGCTCGGCATGATGGATTTCGAGCGCGCGGCAAAGCTGTCGGGTTCGCGCTTTACGGTGCTGAAAAACGGACTGGCGCGGATGGAACGCGCGCTCGGCCAGTTCATGCTGGACCTGCATACGACCGAACACGGCTACGAAGAAGTGATCCCGCCGTTGATGGTCAAGGACGATGTTTTGTTCGGCACCAACCAATTGCCGAAGTTCGAGGAAGATCTGTTCTTCACGCCGCACGGGGAGGGCAGGCTTGGCCTGATTCCCACCGCCGAGGTCCCACTCACCAACCTTGTGCGTGAGGAAATCACCGCGCATGAAAAACTGCCGCTGCGCTACACCGCGCTGACACCGTGCTTCCGTTCGGAAGCGGGCTCGGCCGGGCGCGACACGCGCGGCATGCTGCGCCAGCATCAGTTCTACAAGGTCGAGCTGGTGTCGATCACCGATCAGGAATCGTCACTTGCCGAGCATGAGCGGATGACGCAATGCGCCGAGGAAGTGCTGAAACGGCTCGGCCTGCCGTTCCGCACCATGACGCTGTGCACCGGCGACATGGGTTTTGGCGCACGCAAGACCTATGACATCGAGGTCTGGCTGCCCGGCCAGAACGCCTATCGCGAAATCTCGTCCTGCTCGGTGTGCGGCGACTTCCAGGCACGCCGCATGGACGCCCGCTACAAGGACAAGGACGGCAAGGGCAACCGCTTCGTCCACACGCTCAACGGCTCGGGCACAGCCGTTGGCCGCGCGCTCATCGCCGTCATCGAAAACTACCAGAACGAGGATGGCAGCGTAACCATTCCTGAAGTGCTGCGGCCTTACATGGGCGGTCTGGAAAAGATCGAAGCGAAATAATGCGTATCCTCCTGACCAATGACGACGGCATTCATGCCGAGGGCCTGGCGTCGCTCGAACGCGTCGCACGTACGCTGTCCGACGATGTCTGGGTGGTGGCGCCCGAGCAGGACCAGTCCGGCTATGCGCATTCGCTGTCGATCTCGGAGCCGCTGCGGCTGCGCAAGATTGGCGAGAAGCATTTTGCCGTGCGCGGCACGCCGACCGATTGCGTCATCATGGGCGTCAAGAAGATCCTGCCTGGCGCACCCGACCTGATCCTGTCCGGCATCAATTCGGGCGCCAACATCGCCGACGATGTCACCTATTCCGGCACCGTCGCCGGCGCCATGGAGGGCGCGCTGCTCGGCATTCGCTCGATCGCGCTCAGCCAGGGGTACAGCTATGTCGGCGAAGATCGCGTCGTGCCCTACGAGACGACGGAGGCGCTGGCGCCGGCGCTGCTGAAGAAACTTATCGCGACGCCATTGCCGGACGGCGTGCTGCTCAACGTCAATTTTCCCAACTGCACGCCCGAGGAAGTCGCAGGCACGGTGGTCACCTCGCAGGGCAAGCTCGTGCACTCCCTGTGGGTCGACGAGCGCCGTGACGGGCGCGGCCTGCCTTACTACTGGCTGCGTTTCGGCCGCGAGCCGGTCGAAGGCAAGCAAGGCACCGACCTCTACGCCTTGCGCAACCGGCTGGTGTCGGTGACGCCGCTGCAGCTCGACCTTACCGCCCATGAAATCCGTGACCAACTGAGCAAGGCGCTCGCATGAACCAGGGCCTCCCGATCGACGACCGCGAAGGTTTTGCCGCCTTTCTGCTGCGTCTGCGCGGCCGGGGGACTGTGCCGAAGGCGCTGATCGCGGCCTTCGAGGCGACGCCGCGGCGCGGCTTTCTGGCGGCCCAGTTCCATCAGATCGCCTGGTCGGACCGCATGCTGCCGATCGAATGCGGCGAGGCGATCGAAGGCGCCGACATGCAGGCGGCGGTGATCGCCGCACTCACCATCGAGCAGGGCAACCGCGTGCTCGAGATCGGCACCGGCTCGGGCTACACCTCGGCGGTGATGTCGCGGCTGGCCGCTCGGGTCATCACCACCGATCGCTACAAGACGCTCGCCGAGCAGGCGCGGCAGCGCTTCGAGGCGCTCGGCATCGGCAATGTGATCGTGCGCCACGCCGATGGTTCCGGCGGGCTGCCGAATGAAGGGCCATTTGACCGCATCGTCGCCTGGGCCGCCTTCGACAGCCTGCCGCGTTTCCTGCTCGACCAGTTGTCGAGCGGCGGTATCGTCATCGCTCCGATCGGCCCCGAAGAGGGCGAACAGGTGCTGGCCAAGCTGACCAAGGTCGGCAGCCGCTTCGAGCGCGAAGACATCGGGCTCGTTCGCCTGCAGCCGATCCTGCGCGGTGTCGCCGCTGTTATCTAGCGCGGATGTCGATGTTCGGCCGCGTCGTGCGCCCGTCTTCGACCCCGGCTGGCCTGACCCGAAATCTCCGCACGGCTCGCTGTCTAATATTTTAAGAAAAATTGCGTCGGATTCCATGAGGTTAACCGTCGAGTAACATTAACGCGCTTTAATCATGCCTAGTTTGTACCGGGTATGTGCGGGTTAGTGCGATGCAACTCAGTGTTTTGAAGACAAACGGTCGCAATCTGGCGCGAGGCTGCGCCATTCTGATGGTCGCGGGTGCTGCTGCGGGGTGCAGTTCCCAGGTTTCGCGGTTCAATGGCGTCGACGACGTCTTTACATCCTCGACCAACAATCAGCGCGCCATCATCAACAAGCAGGATGCCGTACAGCAGCCCTATCCGGGCGATGTCGCCGCCGCTCCGATCGATGGCAGCCATACACAATCGGTCAGCCGCTCCAGCCTCGAGCCGGTCTCGACGCGGCCGCTGCCGCCGCCGGTTGCCCAAGCGCAGCAGGCGCCGGCATCGAAGCCGGTGCGCACCGCATTGGCCCCGGCACCGCATGTCGACAGGACCACGACCGGCACCGTCGCTCCGGCGGCGTCGCCTTTCAAGGTTTCGCAACCTGACGAACCCCGCGTGGCTGCTTCCGGCACTCCGCATGCAACCGAGATCGTCGTCAGGGACGGCGAAACGATCGGCGGCCTGGCGCAGCGCTACAAGGTGCCGTCCGACGTGATCATGAAGGTCAACGGGCTGAGCGCGACCAAGGGGCTGAAGACCGGCCAGAAGCTGGTCATCCCGGCCTATGCCTATTCCAGCAAAGGCGAGGCGAAGGTCGCGGATGCCAAGCCGGCGAAAGACGGCAAGCACAACCTGCCGGCCACTGCGCCGGACAAGGTCGCCGTTCTGCCGCAGCAGCCGAAGCCTAAGGAAGGCAAGTCCGCCGCTCAGGTCGACGCGTCGGCCGCAGCAAACCAGCCCAAGGAGCCCAAGCCGCAGGTTGCCAAGACGACCGGCGCTGCTGGGACCTACACGGTCCAGTCGGGCGACACGATGTCTTCGATTGCCAGGAAGACCGGCGTCGGCGTCGTTGCTCTAAAGCAGGCCAACGGGATGAAGGACGGACTGCTCAAGATCGGCCAGACCCTGAAGGTGCCGGCCGGCGGAACCGCGACCGTCGCCGCTGCCAAGCCGGCCAAGGTCGATCCGGTGACGACGGCCACCACGCAGCCCGCGGCAAAGACCACGCCGTCTGAAACGCTGGCGTCCTACACGCCGCCGAAAAAGGATTCGAAGGTCATCCAGCAGGCCGAGGCCGACGATGCCGTCGCGCCAGACGCCACCGGCATCGGCAAGATGCGCTGGCCGGTGCGCGGCCGCGTGATTTCCGGTTTCGGCTCGGGCAAGGACGGCGTCGATATCGCCGTGCCGACGGGCACGCCAGTCAAGGCGGCCGAGAACGGCGTCGTCATCTATGCCGGCGACGGCCTCAAGGAATTCGGCAACACGGTCCTGGTGCGCCACGAGAACGGCCTGGTCACCGTCTACGGCCACGCCAGCTCGATCGAGGTGCAGCGCGGCCAGAAGGTCAAGCGCGGCCAGGAGATCGCGCTGTCGGGCATGAGCGGCACGACGGACTCGCCGAAGCTGCACTTCGAAGTGCGCAAGAATTCGGCGCCAGTCGATCCCTCCGGTTATCTCGAATAGTCGGGGCTGTTTCGAATAGAAGAAAAAAAGCAATTTGCGGGCCGTCTGACCTCCAGTCCGGCCCGCCGGCTCAGCCCGTTCCGAAAGGAGCGGGCTTTTTCAGTTTCAGTGCGACGCGCCAGTCTTCAAGCTTCAAAGATGGTCGCGCAGAGTGTCGGCGATCATGACGCCAAGGCTGCTGGCCTTGACGCCGAGAAGCGTCTCCGCGTCGGAGGAATCGACCAGCAAGGGTTTGTCGAAGAGGTAGCTCATCTCGATAAGCTCATGCATGCCCAATGCTTCCATTTCGGAGATGGAATAGGAGCGTGTTCCTGGAATTTCACGGTGAAGCATTGCCGCGGTCGCCCGGATGAGTTCCCGGGATGGGGCGTGTTGCGATGGAACATGGAACGCCCGTCCCCATTCGCCCGTGTAGCGCGAGGCAGCGACCAGTGTCCTGGCCACGTCCTTCGTGAAGGACCAGGCGTGAGTTGCGTCGAGGTTTCCTATGAAAGCCGTCGGTTTCCCTTCGATTATGGAGGGCAGCGCGACCAGTGAGAAAGAGCTGATCGCGCCATGTCCAAGATAATCGCTGGACCGCACTTCGACGGCCGGCACGTCCGCACGGACGGCCCGCTGCCACATGATCGTCCGTGCGGTTCCTTTCTTCGAAGTCGGATCCAGAGACAGGTCGGAGTGAAGCGGGCTTTCGGCATCTTTGCCATAGCCATAGAGATTTCCGAGCACCACAAGCTTCGCGCCGACCGCTTCGGCAGCCCGCACGGTGCCGTCGATGATTGGGAAGAAGTCGGTCGGCCAGCGGTGATAGGCGGCCATGGCGCACATGAAGATCGCGTCGGCGTTTCGGCTGATACGCGCCAGTTCCGCGGCATTGGTGGCGTCGGACTGCACGGTCCGGACGTTTTGCAGCGCGTTCGAACCGACACCCCGGCTCGTCAAGACAACATCATGGCCTTCTTCGCCCAGAAGCCGCGCGGTCTCGCGACCAACCGGGCCTGCTCCCACAACAACATAGAAACTCATGGCATAACCTCTCATCCAAGTTTTATGGAGAGGCGTAGGTACATAGCCACGGCATTGAAAATCGCGCGGGAATTGCCAAGTCTTGAACAGGTTTTGCCATGAATCGAGAAAGCATGCTCTCGCAAGTCGCCCCGGCCCGATCCCCGTCCGACGTAACATTGGCCTCCCGGCATGTCGAAGCCGGGGTCCATCGTCTGCTCCGGGCGCCACACCATCGCATCATGGTGCATGCAAGTGCCGCGACGCGCTCCTACTGCCATGAGGTTGGACGATATTTCGTCAGGCGCGCCGGCCATATCGACCTGGTGCCCGCCGGTCAGGAGGGTGGGTTCGAGGCTGAGACCCCGTTCGACACGATCGAGATCGCGTTACAACCGGCCTTGATGGAAAGGGTGGCAGCCGAACTTGGCAAGGCGCGCGCATTGCCGCTCGGCACACGTCACCTGCTTCGTGACCAGCGCATCGAACACCTCGCGCGAGCACTGGAGAGCGATCTCAATGCGAAGTCGCCGAGCGGGTCGTTGTTTGCCGACAGCATCGGCGCCGCGCTCGCTGTGAGGCTGCTTGGCCTCGGTGAACCTGATATCGATCGCGCGAGCCGGCTGTCGGATACTCAGCTCAAGCGCGTGCTGGAGCATATCGAGGTTGCGCTGCACGAACCCCTGTCGATCCATCGACTGAGCCGGGTTGCCGGCGCCAGCAGTTCGCACTTGCGGACATGGTTCAAGGCGGCGACGGGCTTCACCCTGCACCGCTACGTGCTACGGCGTCGCGTCGAACGCGCACGCGTCCTGCTGCAGCAAGGCGATCTCAGCACAAGCGAGGTGGCGGAATTGACGGGCTTCGCGCACCAGTCACATCTGGCGCATTGGATGCGGCGTGAGATCGGCCAAACGCCGCGTGATTTGCGGCGGTCGCAGCCGCCCAAATGATCTTGTCATCGGATGGCGTTGGCGACGCTATCCAACGCATCAGTCCTTCAGCGGTTTGCCGAGCCGGCCAGCCAAATCCTGGGTGAACTGCCAGGCGACGCGGCCCGAGCGGCTGCCGCGCGTCGTCGCCCATTCCAATGCTTCGGCGCGCAGCGTGTCGGGATCGATTGTCAGCCCGTGATGGCGGACATAGCCGTCGATCATGTCGAGATACTCGTCCTGCGAACATTTGTGGAAACCGAGCCACAGCCCGAAGCGGTCGGACAGCGACACCTTTTCCTCGACCGCTTCGGACGGGTTGATCGCGGTCGAGCGTTCATTGTCGATCATGTCGCGGGGCAACAGATGGCGGCGGTTCGAGGTGGCGTAGAAGATGACATTGGCTGGACGGCCCTCGACGCCGCCTTCGAGCGCTGCCTTGAGCGATTTGTAGGAGGTGTCGTCATGGTCGAAGGAGAGGTCGTCGCAAAACAGGATGAAGCGGAAGGGCGCCGCCTTCAGCAGACCCATCAGCTTCGGCAGCGTGTCGATGTCCTCGCGGTGGATCTCGATCAGCTTCAACGGCAGGTCGGACCTGGCCTTGGCGTTGATCTCCGCATGCACGGCCTTGACCAGCGACGATTTGCCCATGCCGCGCGCGCCCCACAACAACACATTGTTGGCCGGGTAGCCGGCAGCGAAGCGTTCGGTGTTGTCGACAAGGATGTCGCGGACGCGGTCGACGCCACGGATCAGTCCGATGTCGACGCGGTTAACCCTGTGCACCGGTTCCAGATAGCCCGGATCGGCCTGCCAAACGAAGCAATCGGCCTCGCGGAGGTCGGTTTGGGGCACCGGCGGCGGGGCAAGGCGGCTCACCGCTTCGATCAGCCGGTCGAGTTTCTGGTTCAGGGCCTCAATGCTGCTGTCGGTCATGTCTGTCTTTTGTTTTCGCGTTTTTGATGTCTTGGGGCGTGAAGCTGCCCGATTTCGCCTGATACAAAACCGGTTGCAACCTTTTGTTCGAGCATAATTTTTTGCGGAAACCGGCTCGCGCTTTTTGCGATCCTGCTCTAACACGGCTCAACAGGCCGGAAAAGCAGCCGATTTGGCCGGCCGCGCAGTTGCATTGACAACTTTACCGACTATATTCCGGCCAAATTTCAAGGGGCCGCCAGATTGGCGGCTGTTTTCAAAATTCAGGAGTACCTCGATGTTCGTGACACCGGCATACGCCCAAGGCGTCGGCGCTTCTCCCGACATGTTCATCAGCATTTTGCCGTTTGTCCTGATTTTCGTGATCATGTATTTTCTGATCATCCGGCCGCAGCGCACGCAGCTGAAGAAGCGCGGCGAGATGCTGGCCGCGGTCCGTCGCGGCGACACGGTCGTCACCGGCGGCGGCTTCGTCGGCAAGGTGACCAAGGTGATCGACGACAACGAGCTCGAGGTCGACCTCGGCAATGGCTTGAAGGTGACGGCGCTGCGCTCGACGATCGCCGATGTGCGCGTCAAGGGCGAGCCGGTGGCCAACCAGAACGCCAAGAAATAATCCAATTTTAGGCGGAGCGATCCGCGGACACGCTCTGACGGACGACGCCATATGTTGTATTTCTCGCGCTTCAAGATGATCCTGATCTGGGTGGCCGTGGCCATCACGGTGATCCTCGCCGCGCCCAACCTGTTCTCCGCCAGCACGCTGGCGCAGCTGCCCAACTGGGTGCCGAAGCGGCAGATGACGCTCGGCCTCGACCTGCAGGGTGGTTCGCACATCTTGCTGGAAATGAACCAGAACGATCTGATCAAGGACCGGCTGGAGACGACGCGCGACGAAATCCGCACGCTGCTGCGCGACGCCAAGATTGGCTATACCGGCCTTGCCGGCACCGGGCGGACCCTGCAGGTTCGCATTACCGATCCCGCCCAGATCGATGCCGCCAAGACGGCGCTGAAGACGCTGACCGATCCGGTCGCCGCCGGCCTGTTCACCGGCGGTTCCGTGCAGGAAATGACGCTCGACGATTCCGAGCCCGGCCTGCTCAAGTTCAACGTCACCGATGCCGGCATCAAATACCGCACGTCGACCGCGCTGACGCAGTCGATCGAGGTGGTCGAACGCCGCGTCAACGAACTCGGCACGACCGAACCCATCGTGCAGCGGCAGGGCGACGACCGTATCCTTGTCCAGGTGCCGGGTCTTCAGGACCCGCAAAGGCTGAAGGAAATCCTCGGCCAGACCGCCAAGCTGACCTTCCAGATGGTCGACCAGTCGATGCCGGTGCAGGACGCGCTCAACGGCCGTCCGCCTGCCGGCTCGTCGGTGCTGTATTCGCAGGACGATCCGCCGGTTCCGTATCTGATCGAGAACCGCGTCATCGTCTCGGGCGAAAACCTCGTCGATGCGCAGGCGACCTACAATTCGCAGAACAACGAGCCGGTGGTGTCGTTCCGCTTCGATTCGAAGGGGGCGGCGCGCTTCGGCCAGGCCACGGCGCAAAATGTCGGCAAGCTGTTCGCCATCATCCTCGACAACCAGGTGATTTCGGCGCCGCAGATCCGCGAGCCGATCCTCGGCGGCACCGGCCAAATCTCCGGCAATTTCACCGCCCAGAGCGCCAACGATCTCGCCGTGCTGCTGCGCGCCGGCGCACTGCCGGCGACGTTGACGGTGATCGAAGAACGTACAGTGGGTCCGGGCCTTGGCCAGGATTCGATCCATGCCGGCAAGGTCGCCGGCATCATCGGTTCTATCCTCGTCGTTGCCTTCATGTTCGTCGCCTACGGCTTCCTCGGCTTCCTCGCCAACATCGCGCTGGCGGTGCACGTGGCGATGATCGTCGGCGTGCTCTCGTTGCTTGGCGCGACGCTGACCTTGCCTGGTATCGCCGGTATCGTGCTGACCATCGGCATGGCGGTCGATTCCAACGTGCTGATCTACGAGCGCATCCGCGAGGAGCGGCGCGCCGGCCGCTCGGTCATCCAGGCGATCGATACCGGTTTCACCAAGGCGCTGGCGACCATCGTCGATTCCAACATCACCTCGCTGATCGCCACCGTGGTCCTGTTCTATCTTGGTACCGGTCCGGTGAAGGGCTTTGCCATCACCTATGCCATCGGCATCCTGACGACCGTCTTCACCGCCTTCACCTTCACCCGTCTGCTGGTCTCGATCTGGCTGCGCCGGGCTCGCCCGAAGGAATTGCCGAAGGCGCCGGTGACCTTCGTTCCGCCCGGCACCAAGATCCCCTTCATGGGCATCCGTCGCTGGACGTTCACGCTGTCCAGCGCACTTTCGATCCTGTCGGTGGTGCTGTTCATGACCGTCGGCATCAACTACGGCATCGATTTCAAGGGCGGTTCGCTGATCGAAGTGCAGGCCAAGAGCGGCAATGCCGATCTCGCCGACCTCCGCGCGCGGCTGACCGAACTCAACATCGGTGAAGTCCAGGTGCAGCAGTTCGGTACGCCGAACGACGTGCTGATCCGCGTCGGGACGCAGGATGGTGGCGAAAATGCCGAGCAGACCGTCATCGACAAGGTGCGCGGCGAGCTGCAGGATAATTATGACTTCCGCCGCGTCGAAGTGGTGGGACCGACCGTGTCCGGCGAGCTCGCCAAGCAAGGCACGATCGCCATGCTGATCGCGCTGCTCGGCATCCTGATCTATGTCTGGTTCCGCTTCGAATGGCAGTTCGCGGTCGGCGCCATTGTGGCGACGGTGCACGATGTGGTCATGACGCTCGGCTTCTTCGTCATCTCCGGGCTGGAGTTCAACCAGTCGTCACTGGCGGCGATCCTGACGATCATCGGCTATTCGCTGAACGATACGATCGTGGTCTATGACCGTGTCCGAGAGGATCTGCGAAAATACAAGCGCATGCCGCTGCCGCAACTCCTGAACAACGCCATCAACGAGACGCTGTCGAGAACGACGCTGACCTCGGTGACGACGATCCTGGCGCTGCTGGCGCTGGTTCTGTTCGGTGGCGAGGTGATCCGCTCGTTCACCATGGCCATGCTGTTCGGCGTGATCTTCGGCACCTATTCGTCGATCTTCATCGCCGCACCGCTGCTGATCCTGTTCAAGCTGCGGCCGCAGGCTTCAGCCGACGAGGAGAAGCCGGTCAATGGCGGCAAGGCGGTCGCGACCTGACGCGCCCCCCCGAAGAGGTTTAACGGTGACCAGCAAAGGCATCGTCATCCGCGAGGCGCATTTCCCGGGCCGCGCGCCGATCGAAGCCTACGGCAATGGCGGATTCCGCTTTGCCGACATGTCGCATCGCGGTTCGCTGCTCTGTCTGCCATCCGGCATCCATGGCTGGGAGCCGGTGGACCCCTTGGCGCTGACGGTGGCGGATTTTGACAGGCTGCTGTCCGAGGCCGACAAGATCGAGATCCTGCTGGTCGGCATGGGCAGGGATCTTCGGCCGTTGCCCGCTGCATTGCGGGCCGCGCTGAAGGCCGCCGGCATTGCATCCGACCCGATGTCGACGGGTGCCGCGGTGCGGACCTACAATGTCCTTCTGGCGGAAGAGCGCGCCGTGGCCGCCGCGCTCATTGCCGTCGATTGATATGTCTCAAAGCGCTGAAATCGTCATGGACGCGGTGCGTGCCGCCGACCATGATCGCTATCTGACCGCGCTCTACGCGCCGGACGGCAAGCGCTACGCGCTGTTTTCGCTCTACGCCTTCAACGCGGAGATATCAGGTATTCGCGATCGCATCCATGAGGCGCTACCGGGCGAGGTGCGGCTGCAATGGTGGCGCGATGTCATTGCCGCCGGCGGCGAGGCCGGCGCCGGCCATCCCACTGCCGAAGCCGTGAACGCTACGATAGCGACATTCGGCCTGCCGAAGCCGGCCTTCGAGAACATGCTCGATGCGCGCATCTTCGACCTCTACGACGACCCGATGCCGTCGCGCACCGATCTGGAAGGCTATTGCGGTGAGACGGCCGCAGCACTCATCCAGCTTGCGGCGATGGTGCTCGACCCCGGCGAGGCGCCGCGCTTTGCCGAACTGGCGGGCAGGGCAGGCTGCGCACAGGCGATGACCGGCCTGCTGCTGCTGTTGCCGCTGCACCGCCAGCGCGGACAATGTTTTGTCCCGGCCGACATTCTGGCGGCAGCGGGATCGTCGCCGGAAGAATTCGTCACCGGCGACGGCGGACCCGGCGCCAAACGCGCGGTGGCGGCGATGATGGCGCTGGCACGGGAACATCTTTCCGCCTTCGAGCAAGGCGCACCGGCTCTCCCGGTCTCGCTGCGTCCGGCATTCCTGCCACTTGCCCTGTCACGCGCCTATCTCGGCAAGATGGAGAATGGCTCGCCGCTCGAAGGCGTGGCGCGGCTGTCGGCCTTGCGCCGGCATTGGCTGCTGCTGCGTCGTGCGAGCAAGGGTTGGCCTGCTCTTTGACGTAAACGTCAACCGTGCTAAGAAGTCTCCGCGCCAAAACTGTCGCCATAGACGACAGGCCGGCCGGAGGAGATACCCATTCAATGAGCTTGCCTTTGCTGGTTGCGATCGTCGCCCTTGGCATCGCGCTGTCGGTTGCCGCGGTGCATTCCACTGGCGGCAGCAAGACGGCGACGCTCAGTGGCGCAGATCATGCGAAGAGCCGGTTCGCCGAAGATTTTCCCGACGAGATCGCAACGGCGGTTCGCCTGACAGCGGATGCCAGGACAGCGTTTTTGAATATCGGGCGACGGCGCATCGGGATCGTCCACAGCATCGGCGACTGCTTTTTGACCCGCATCGTCACGCCCCGGGATGTCGGGGTTTTGACCGCCGAAGAAGGGAATACGGTCTCGCTGCGGCTCGCCGATTTCACTTGGAAGGGCGGCCGCTTCCGCTTTGCCAGCGCAACGGATGCGCAAGGCTTGCTGAAGGCGCTTGAGCCGCAGAGTTTCGGCGGAGAGGCGGCATGATGGACGACTACAATTTTCCGCAGGTCACTCAACTGGCCATCCCGTTCTTCGTTGTCGCGATCCTGATCGAGCTTTGGTTGGTGCGCACCGGCCGTGCCAAGGGTTCGTTCGAAACGCGCGACACATTGACCAGCCTGATGATGGGTACCGGCAATGTCGTTGCCGGGCTGCTGCTTGGCGTCGTGTCCTACTGGGCGTTGCTGTGGCTCTGGCAGTTCCGCGTCTTCAATCTCGGCCTGTCGATCTGGGTCTTTCTGGTGGCCTTCCTGCTCGATGATCTGCGCTACTATTTCTATCACCGCATCGCGCACCGGGTGCGCTGGGTGTGGGCCGAACACGTCAACCACCATTCCAGCCAGCACTACAATCTGTCGACGGCGCTGCGGCAGAGCTGGACGGGCCTGTTCACCTTCATGTTCGTGCTGCAGGCGCCGCTGGTGCTGCTCGGCTTCCACCCGGCGGTGATTGCCTTCACCTTCGGCTTCAATTTGGTCTGGCAATTCTGGATCCACACCGAGACCATCGGCAAGATGTGGGGCTGGTTCGAGTTCGTCTTCAACACGCCCTCACACCACCGCGTCCACCACGCCACCAATCCGCGCTATCTCGACGCCAACTATGCCGGCACGCTGATCATCTGGGACCGCATGTTCGGCACCTTCGTCGGGGAACTGGAAGAAGACCGGCCGCGCTACGGCATCGTCAGGAATCTCGGCACCTTCAATCCGCTGAAGGTGGCATTCCATGAATGGATCGGCATGTTCAGGGATGCCTTTGCGCCCGGTCTGACCTTGAGCGATCGCCTGAACTATCTGATCAAGCCTCCCGGCTGGAGCCATGACGGCTCGCGCGAGACTTCGGAGAGTTTGAAGGCTGCCTATGTCAGGCGAAATCCTGCTGAGGCGGGGAAGCCGGGATTGCCAAGCGTGGGTGTCGAGCCCGCCGAGTAGAACTTCTTATGTCAGGAGGGTCCGTCGTCATCGCTGTCGTACGCCAATTGCGCGATTCGTTCCCTCACTTGCGAGATGGCGTGATCCAGCGGAATAGCGGGACGCGTATCTTCGATCGAAGCCTTTATCTTGGCCCGGATCGCGGCTAGGCGCTCGGCATGCTCCTCTTCCTCGCGCTGGAAGGCCCGGAGCGCCGCGCGGATGACTTCGCTCGCCGAGCCGAAAGAGCCGTCTTCGACTTTTTGGCGGATAAGGCGGGCCATTGCTGGCGTGACTGTGACAGAAAGTTTCTCGGCGAATTCCGTGGAACGGCTCCCATTGGACAGCAAGTGGGATTGTATCCTGCTTCATCCGTGCGGCCAACGATGAGGTCCTAGCGCCTGGGTTTCGCCCGGCCGGCTTCCGAACCATCCGGCATGGTGGCGCTAATGCGCCGAGTTGTGCCGAAATGCCGGCCGAATTCATGGCCCCCCAAATCTGTAAAATTGGCTTCGAACTCAACCAGCGCGTCGACAATAGCCGGCGCCTCCGAGCTGGGAGCCTCCTGCGTGAATCGTGCACTGAGGTAGACGCCATGAGGATGTGAGGGATCCAGACGGGCTTGGATCGCCCAGAAGGATGACAGCGAATAGATCGCTTTCATGAAATCCAGAATTAGCCGGTCATTGTAGGGACCTTCGACAGGCTGAACGGCAATGATTCTCTTCAAGCTTCGATCACGGTTCTCATTGTAATTTTCATTTTCGTACAGCCAACCTTGGCCCCCGTGAGGCTGACCTATTAGCGCCTCGATAGCGGGTATATGAACTTCGCGCAGCTTCCGCAGGTTGGTGCATCTGACATAGATGCTCCAGCAAATTTCGTAGTCGCCGGCGAAAGGTTCGCCACTCGGCGGCAGGTCCGACGGCAGAAGCTGGTGCAGCTCGGAGTGCTTGGCCACGGACTACTCGGCGGCTTGCGCTTGTGCCGGCAGCCCTAGCCATTCTCGGCAATCAGCCTGCGCACGCGATGTGATGGCGTGCCGCTTGGCAACGGTCTTGTCCTTGCCGCGCATGCGTTTGCCCTCGGCCTTCGGAGCTTCGACAGGTGGGAACAGGCCGAAATTGACGTTCATCGGCTGGAATGAGCGCTTTCCCGGCTCGTCATCGGAGACAATATGACCGCCGGTGATGTGGTTGAGCAGAGCGCCGAAGGCCGTGGTCAGCGGCGGCAGGGACGGAGCAAGGCCGAGCCGCTCCGCTGCGGCGAAGCGGCCGGCGAGCAGGCCGATGGCCGCACTTTCGACATAGCCTTCGCAGCCGGTGATCTGGCCGGCGAAACGCAGGCCGGGCCGCGACTTCAGTTGCAGCGAAGCGTCGAGCAAGGTCGGCGAGTTGATGTAGGTGTTGCGGTGCAGGCCGCCGAGACGGGCGAAATCAGCGTTTTCGAGACCCGGTATGGTGCGGAAGATGCGCACCTGCTCGGCATGCTTCAACTTGGTCTGGAAACCGACCATGTTGTAGAGCGTGCCCAGCGCATTGTCCTGCCGCAACTGGACGACGGCATAGGCCTTTACCGTCGGATTGTGGGCATTGGTCAGCCCCATCGGCTTCATAGGCCCGTAGCGTAGCGTCTCGACACCGCGCTCGGCCATGACTTCGATCGGCAGGCAGCCGTCGAAATAGGGCGTGCCTTCCCATTGCTTGAATTCGGTTTTCTGGCCGTCGACCAGCGCTTGCACGAAGGCAAGGTACTGGTCCTTGTCCATCGGACAATTGATGTAGTCCTTGCCGGTGCCGCCTGGCCCGACCTTGTCGTAGCGCGACTGGAACCAGCAGGTATTCATGTCGATCGTGTCGAAATGGATGATCGGCGCAATGGCGTCGAAGAAGGCGAGCGCATCGGCGCCGGTCGCTTCCGCGATCGACTGGGCAAGCCCGGGGGCGGTCAACGGACCCGTGGCAACGATCGCCTGGTCCCAATCCGTCGGCGGCAGACCTGGCACTTCCTCGCGCCGGATGGTGATCAGCGGGTGTGCTTCGAGTTTTTTCGTCACGGCATCGGCGAATCCGTCGCGATCGACGGCCAGCGCGCCGCCGGCCGGAACCTGGTTGGCGTCGCCGGCGCTCATGATCAACGAGCCGGCCAGCCGCATTTCGGCGTGCAACAGGCCGACCGCGTTGTTGTCGGCGTCGTCGGAGCGGAAGGAATTGGAACAGACGAGCTCGGCCAGGCTATCGGTCTTGTGCGCATCGGTGCCACGAACGGGCCGCATTTCATGCAGGATGACGGGCACGCCGGCTTGCGCTGCCTGCCAGGCGGCTTCGGAACCGGCGAGGCCGCCGCCGATGATGTGGATTGGGTTTTTGCTCATGAGCGCCGGAATAATCGCTTGGTGCGGCGATTGCAATTGCCGTGCGCGGTGCGGGGCAAACAGCTGCTGATGGGAGCGCCTCGTGAAAACAACAACACCCGCCGGGGGAGGAGGTCCGGCGGGTGTCGTTTTTCGGGTCGACCTTCGGGAGGAGGTGAAGGCCGGCCATATTCGTCATCGCCGGGGAGGAGGTCGGCTTTGACGAAATTCCTTTCGCCATTTTTAGAAGGGGCGAAACCTCTGGAGCAAAATTCGTCTTGCCCCTGGGAAACAGCGCCCGCCGCGGGAGGAGGTGCGGCGGGCGCCGTTTTTGTGGCCAACCCTCGGGAGGAGGTGAAGGTCGGGCCGATTCGTCATCGCCGGGGAGGAGGTCGGCTTTGACGAAAACTCTTTCGCTGTTTGAAAAGGAGCGAAACCTTTGGGGCAAAATTCGATTTGCCGGGAAACAACGCCCGCCGCGGGAGGAGGTGCGGCGGGCGCCGTTTTGGTGGTCAACCCTTGGGAGGAGGTAAGGGGTGACCGTATTCGTCAAGGTCGGGGAGGAGGTCGACCCTGGCGAAATTCTGTCTAGATCGCCTGGCGGGCGATGATCTTGATTTCGTCGCGGACGATACCGAGATCATGCAGCTGGCGGTTCGAAAGGCGACCCAGCTCGGTAACCGTCTCGCGATAAACGCGCCAGTTACGATAGTTGCGGATCAGGTTCATTGTCGTTCTCTTTTTCAAAACTGGTTCGGACCATTCGCGGTCCGAAGAATTAGACCGCCTTGCGAGCGACGTAAGGAATGTCGCTGCGGCTGATGCCGAGGTCGGTCAGTTCACGGTTGCTCAGGCGGCTCAGCTCGGACACGGTGTCCCTGTAGCGGCGCCAGTTGCGGTAGTTGCGGATCAGGTTCATGGTAGTTCTCGTTTCGTCTTTCTTGCGGATCATTCCGTTTGTGTACGAACTATAAATAGGCGGACCCATATCGATTTAAAAGCGCTATGGCTGCATGGCAGCAATGCAAATTGTGCAATGCAGCATTAACGCTCGTTCACGGACCTGACACAAAGAAACCCGAATCGGAAAATGCCTAAGCGTCAACGGCTTGACCGGATCGGCTGCAAAAAAGACCAAACTTGGGGGGAGAAGCAGCATGGCGAGCTATTCGTCGCGGGTCAGGGCGGATATCGCGCGCTGGCAGCAGGCCGGCATGATCGACGCCGCGACGGCCGATTCGCTGGCGCGCGATGTCGAGGCCAACGAGCGCAAGTCGCTGAGCTTCGGCTCGATCCTGGCTATGATGGCCGCCTTGCTGTTCGGCGCCGCCATCCTGATTTTCGTCGCCGCCAATTGGGACGCGATCCCGAGGCTGGCGCGCGTGGCGGCGCTGTTTGCCGTCATCCTTGGCGGCTATGTCGGCGGCGCGGTGCTGAAGGCCCGCGACCATGCGGCAATCGGGGAAGCGCTGTGGATCGTGGCGGCCGCGGCTTTCGGCGGCTCGATCGCGCTGATCGGCCAGATGTATCATCTCTCGGGCGACGAGGCCTCGGCTCTGGTGACCTGGGGAGCCGGCACGGCGCTGGCGGCGGTTGCGCTGCGATCGAACCCGCTGACGGTGGCTTCGGTCGGCATCGCCGATGCCTGGCTGGTCCTCAAAGGCTTCGACTATTACAGCCGCAGCGATTTTCCGCACGGCTTCGTCGTGATGGCGATCGTGCTGTTTGCCGTCTCGTTCTGGACCCGCAGCCAGGCGGCGCGCCACCTGATTATCCTGTCGGTGCTGTTCTATCTCATGCTGCTGGTCACCAACCACGACACGCTGCAGGTGGCGATCCCGCTGGTCGTCGCCTCGGCGCTGCTGTTCGCGGCCTCGGTCTTCGCGCCTGGCCCGGTCGACCGGGTCGTGCAACTCGGCGGCCGCTTGCCCTTGCACGCGCTGCTCGCCTTCCTCACCGGCCTCGCAATGATCCAGTTCGAACTCGCCGACGAGAGCACCTACAACAGCGGTTTTGCCCTCGCTTCGGCGATCGCGCTGGCCGGTGTTGTCGCCGCGATCGTGCTGGCAGGACGGGAGAGCCGTGGGCTACGCTGGCTTGCCTATCTCGGCTTCGCCTTCGAACTCGCCATCATCTATGTCGTGACCCTGCAATCGATGCTCGATACGGCCGGTTTCTTCCTGGCCGCCGCGGTGCTGCTCGGCATCCTCGCGATCGTCATCATCCGCGTGGAAAAACGCATGAAGGGCCCAGACGCCAAGGGAGCCACGGCATGATCACCGGGAAAAGGCTTGTCATCTCGGCGCTGGTGCTGGCGCTCGTCCAGATAGGCTTCCTGAGCTGGATCATCGCCGGCCGGGCGGCGATCCTGCGCAACGGCAAGGAAGTGCTGCTGAAGATCGAACCCGTCGATCCGCGCGACCTCCTGCGCGGCGACTATATTATCCTGGGCTACGAGATTTCACGCATACCGGTGAAAATGATCGCCAACATTCCGCCCGACAAATTTTCAAGCGACGATACGTCGATTGTGGTGCGCCTGAAGAAGGGCGCCGACGGCTATTGGCAGCCGACGGCCGCCTGGTTCGGCAAGGCGCCAACGATGGCAACCGCCGACGAGGCCGATATTCTAGGCCACATCGCCGAAGGCTGGGACCTTCGCGGCGAAGAGGCGACCATCGCGCCGGACTATGGCATCGAGCGCTTCTATCTGCCGGAAGGCGAGGGGATGGCGATCCAGAACGACATGCGGGTGCGGCCATTCGGCATCCGTCTTGCGCTTGCCGGCGACGGCACCTCGCAGATCAAGGCGCTGGTCGACGGCGACAAGACGCTGTTCGAGGAACCACTCTACTAAGTCCCTTATTTCCGATGGTGTGAAGCATGCCAGTTAGCCTGTCGACGCGTGAAGACATCAACCTCGACACTGTCTTCCGCGTCGCCTGGAAGAAGGACACGGTGGAGATCAGCGAGAAGGCCTTGCAGCGCATCGCCGAATGCCGCGTCTCGTTTCTGAAGCTGATTGAATCCGATCCGCCACCGGTCATCTATGGCGTCACAACCGCCATGGGGGAATTGGCAAGCCGAAAGCTCGAACCTGACGAGCGTGATCGCCATGCGCGCATCAAGGCGTTTGCCGCCGCCACCTCGTTCGGCGATCCCTTGCCGGATCGCGTGGTCAGGGCGATCGTGCTTGCCCGTCTGACAAACTTCATCGAGGGCAACGCCGCCACCACGCCGCGCATCGCGCTTGCCGTGGCCGCGATGCTCGACGGTGGGCCGATGCCTGTCGTGCCGGCCTCCGGCCAGGGCGGCGCCGGTGAGATCCTGGCGCTCTATCCCTTGTTTGCAGAACTTTCGACGCGCTTCGACCTCGAGGTCAAGGAACGCGGCTCGCTCATCAACGGCTCGCCCTGCGCCGCCGCTTTGGTGGCCGACGCAGCGCTCGCGGGGCGCCGCCGCATCCGCATGGCGCAAAAAGTTTTCGCGCTGTCGATCGAAGCGTTTCGCGCGCCGCTCGAGCACTATGACGCGGCGCTCGACACGCTCTGGGGCGATGAGCATGAAACGGCTGCCCTGCAGGGATTGCGGGAGTTTCTGGTTGGCGCCGGCGATGGGCGACGCAACTATCAGGCGCCGGTCAGCTACCGCATCGTGCCGCGCGTCCTCGGCCAGGCGCATCGTGCGCTGGCGACGGCCGAGCGGGCGGCCAATGTGTCGCTGGCCTCGATATCGGACAATCCCGTCTACATCCCGCCCGACGATGCAGATCGGCTCGGCCGCTGCATCTCGACCGGCGGCTATCACAATGCGATGGCAACGCCGGCGCTGGACGATCTGGCGGCGATATGGGCCGACATCTGCCTGCTCTGCGACCGCCACGCCTCGAAGCTTCTGAACGGCAAGGTGTCGCTGCTGCCGGATCTGCTGATGACCGGACGTCACTCAGCCGATAGCGATGGCCATGGCAATGTCGGCTATGTGCCGATGGCGATCACCGGCTATCTCGAGCAGGCCAAGCTGGCCGCACAGCGCACCTTCATTCCGGGCACGGAATCGGCTGGCGCGGGGCAGGACGACGTCGCCACGACGGCATTCTTCGCATGGACCAAGGAAGCGACCGCCGGCCGCTGCGTCGATGCCGCCATGGCGATGCTGGCAATGATCGCCTCGCAGGCGCTGCACGTCACCGAACGGACGCCGCCGCCGGCACTGCGTTCCTTCGTCGATCAAATCAGAGCTATCGTGCCGCCTGTCGGCGCCGATCGCGTGCTGGGACCGGAGCTTGCCAGGTTGGCGGAATGGTTCACTGAGAAAGTGTTCGAGGCGTAGAGATGCCGACAAGCTGTAGCCAGTGAAATTGGTGCGCCTGAACGGATGAAGTACGAACCTGAGAACACTCCTTCATCTAACGAACTTAGGGTGGCACGCCACCGAAGCTCGAAGAGCGAAGGGTGGTGCGGACGACGGGAATCGAACCCGTACGATCAGAGATCGAGGGATTTTAAGTCCCTTGCGCGATTGCTTGGTTTGTTGCTGGCCAAGGGTTCTGAGCGTCTAGCCCTCCCACATCGTCCCTCGAAGTGTGGGAGTTTCCCACTCAATTCCCACTGGGTTACCGTATGTGGGAAATGCCTTTTTCGCTTTCCAAATAAGTCGGCGCCGCCTAAGTCTGCGGCGTACGCGGGCGTGGTGAAATTGGTATACACACCGGACTTAAAATCCGGAGGCTTCGGCCATGCGGGTTCAAGTCCCGCCGCCCGCACCATGCTTCCCAAAGGATCGAACGCATCACGGAACAGAGGCAATTTAAGCATGGCTAGGCGACCAACGAAAAAACCAGCGAAAAAGATGTCGGCCGGACCGCACAGCTTGGCGCTGCGATTGGATGTCATGGGGGTAACCGCATACATGACCAAAGCTGCAATTGACGAGCTCATCAAAGAGCTAGTCAGGATTAGCAGGTCTGATCCGGAGGAACTCCATGATGTGCATGTTGCGATGCACTTCGGCGGCTGGACGCCCTCAGGCGAATACATCGCGCCGAGTTTCGGCCATCACCATGGGCTTGGATCAATCTTGACTAAACTGCGCAACGAGCAACTGAAGGACGGCATGACGAAGGCGGAAATCGAAAGCGGCATCACGCCAGATGAGGCGTATCGGACTTTCGATATTACCATCATGCATGTGTCTCCCGAGGTAGTTCGGCGCGCGGCCATCGAAAACGAAGCGGCCGAAGAACAGCAGAACTGACGAGCCGCAGGTATGCGCGAGAGAAGTGTTTTAAGTCCCTTGCGTCTACCAATTCCGCCACGTCCGCAGGCCAGCCCTTTTCAGACGCCAGACACAGGCCGTCAAGTCGTGTTGTTGAGCGTTCGCCGAACGTGCAAACAGACCGGGCGGCTTGATGATACTGGCGCGATCACGGAATTATCGGCGCGGCGGGTAGTGGTAGGATGCCTTGTGGTGGATTTGATCCGCCAAGGCCGGCGCCTCTCAGGCCCAACCCATTCCCCCCGCCCACTGGGAGCGTCGGCCACCCTTCCATGAAGAGAGCCCCTCAAGTGGTCGCCTGGGCCGGCAGCGTCGCGATTGTGGGCCTGGTCAGAACTTGTAGCTCAAATTGATCCCGACCGTATTCAGCTTCACGTTCTGATCGCGATCGTTAAAGGGTTCTGCCACCTCGTAGTGCTCGGAGCCGAAATCATAGTAGCGATACTGCGCGCCGACGACGAACTTGTCGGTCAGCGCGTAGTCGACGCCGGCACCCACGGTCCAGCCGACATTCGTGCGCGTGCTGTCGAACGCCGGACCCGCGACTTGCGATGTTTCGATGCCGGCAAAGGCGACGCCGCCAATGCCGTAGACCAGCAGGCGGTCCATGGCGTAACCCGCCTTGGCGTTGACCGACCCGAACCACTTGATGTCGGTGCCGAATGTGCTTCCCAGCGCCGATACCGTCGTGCCGCCGACCGAGGAATAGTTGAGGTCCGCCTCGGCGCCGAGCACCGCCTGGTCGAATTGCCACAGGCCGGCGACGTGGCCGCCGACAAAACCGCCGTCAATGTCGGGCGCGATGGAAAACGGCGCACCTTCTGTCACCGATACATCGGATTGGCCCCAGCCATAGCCGGCCTGCAGACCAGCGTAATAGCCCGTCCAGTCGAATCCGGGCGCGGTCATCGGCACGTCGACCGCCGGGTCGGCTGCAAAAGCCGGCACGGCCAGAACGGCAAGGAAACCGGCACTAGCGACCATCAATCGACGCATCGAACTCCCCGAAATGACGGTTCAGAAAGATCCTCGTCAGAAGGATAACCGCATTCGCCGCAATCGCAATCCCCCTGTCGCCGTACAGAATCCTCTATTTGGCATCGATGAAGTCCAGCACAGCCTGGCTATATTCATCCGGCGCTTGCAGCATGGCGAAATGACTGGCGTTGGGCAGGATGATCAGCTTCGCACCTGGGATGGCGGAGGCGATATAGTCGGTGTGTTCGCGCTTGATCGCCTCATCGTGGTCGCCGGCAACGATCGCCGTCGGCGTGGTTATCTCGGCAAGCTGTTCCTTGCTCCACGCCGGCTCGCTCTCCCACATGTGGCTCATCTGCGCCACGAAGGCGTCATACTGGTCCGGTGTTTTCGACATCTTCTTGTAGTCGCGGCCGGAGCGGTCGATGTAGGCGGCAAAGGTCTTGTTGGTCATCACGCCCGGATCAAGGCCGTCGGTGGTTACGTTGGCGGCTTGCGCGAACAGCCTTGTCAGCCGCTCCGGATGATGCAGTGCGATGTCGATACCGATGATGCCGCCATCGCTCCAGCCGACAAGCGCGGTCTTGTCGATCTTCAGGTGGTCGAGCAGCGCCAGATAGTCCGATGCCATCAAGTCGTAGCCATAGGGCTGCTCGGTGCGGGTGGAGCGGCCGTGGCCACGGCTGTCGGCGACGATTACCTTGTGCGTCTTGGAAAGCGTGGCCACCTGGCTGGCCCAGATGTCGCCGTGGCCGAGGCCGCCATGGATGAGCAGCACCGGATCGCCCGCGCCGAAAACGGCGTAGTACATCTGGATGCCGTTCACCGGCGCGTATCCGCTCTGATCGGGTTTGGGCATGGCCGCTGGTTCCGGCAAGGTCTGCCAACGCTCCTCGGCCACGGCAGAAGTGGTCGACGCTGCGAACAAGATAACGATGGCGAACGCTTTCCAAAAACGGGTCATGTCTTCCCTCATATGGTTCGGTTCGCGGTCAGCATCGCCTTCCAGCCGGATTAGTCAACAAGCTCGCCCTGACGCGGTATGTCGGACCGACGGCTCTGGCGGCGCCCGCCGACATTTGCGAGACTGGCGGCAACCGAGGAATCGCCCATGACGAAAGCAACGCCCGCAAAACCCAGACCGTGGACCGAGATGGCGACACATCTGGTCGATGTCGCCGTGGGGCGCAGACCCGCTGACCTGGTCGTGCGCAACGGCCGCTGGGTGAATGTCCATTCGGGCGAGATCATCGCCGGCACCGACATCGCCATTGCCGGTGGGCGCTTTGCCTATTGCGGGCCGAATGCCAGCCATGCAATCGGCCAGGGCACCAAGGTGGTCGATGCCGGCGGGCGTTATCTGGTGCCCGGCCTCTGCGACGCGCATATGCATGTCGAGAGCGGCATGGTGACGGTGACCGAGTTCTGCCGGGCCGTCATTCCGCACGGCACTACCTCGATGTTCATCGACCCGCATGAAATCGCCAATGTTCTGGGTCTGCCCGGCGTGCGGCTGATGCATGACGAAGCGGTCGCCATGCCCATCAACGTGCATGTGCAGATGCCGTCCTGCGTGCCTTCGGCGCCGGGGCTGGAACATGCCGGCGCCGAGCTGACGGTCGCCGATGTCGCGGAAGCGATGACCTGGGAGAACATTATCGGCCTGGGCGAAGTGATGAACTTTCCCGGCGTCGTCGCCAATGATCCGGTGATGTCGGGCGAGATCGCGGCGACGGTTCATGCAGGCAAAACGGTCGGCGGGCATTATGCCTCGCGCGATCTCGGCCTGCCGTTCCATGGCTACGTCGCCGGCGGCCCCGAGGACGACCATGAGGGCACGCGCGCCGAGGACGCCATCGCCCGCGTGCGCCAGGGCATGAAGGCGATGCTGCGGCTGGGCTCGGCCTGGTACGACGTTGCCTCGCAGATCAAGGCGGTGACGGAGGGCGGAATCGACCCGCGCAACTTCATCCTGTGCACCGACGACAGCCATTCCGGCACGCTGGTCCAGGAAGGCCATATGGACCGCGTGGTGCGCCACGCCATCCAACAGGGATTGAAACCGGTGACGGCGATCCAGATGGCGACGCTCAATGCCGCCCAGCATTTCAAACTGGAGCGCGAGATCGGCTCGATCGCGCCGGGCCGGCTGGCCGACCTGCTGATCGTCTCGGATCTCGCCGCAATGACCATCGACGAGGTCTATGCACGCGGCGTCAGGGTGGCCAAGGGCGGCAAGCTCGAAATCGACATTCCGGCCTATGATTACCCCCGGACGGCGAAGAACACCGTCAAGCTCGGCAAGAAGTTGAAGGGCGACGACTTCGATATCGCCGCCCCCAAGGGCGCCAACGAGGTTCGGGTGCGTGTCATCGGCGTCATCGAGAACCAGGCGCCGACGCGCGCGCTGGAGGCCGATCTGCCGGTCGAGGACGGGCTGGTCGCAATGGACCGCCGCAACGACATCTGCCAGATCGCGCTGGTCGAGCGTCACAGGGGCACGGGCGGCGTCACCAACGCCTTCGTTTCGGGCTTCGGCTATATGGGCGACTGCGCCATGGCGTCCAGCGTGGCGCATGACGCCCACCACATCATCTGCGTCGGCACCAACAAGCAGGACATGGCGCTGGCGGTAAACCGTCTGGGCGCGGTCGGTGGCGGCGTCGTGCTGTTCTCCAAGGGCAAGGAACTGGCGCTGGTCGAAATGCCGATCGCAGGCCTGATGTCGGACGAACGGGCGGAAATCGTCGCGGCCAAGGCCGAGAAGCTCACCGAGGCGATGCGCAAGATGGGCTGTTCGCTGAACAACGCCTACATGCAGCACTCGCTGCTGGCGCTGGTCGTCATTCCGGAGCTCAGGATCTCCGACGTCGGCCTGATCGATGTGACGACATTCCAGAAGGTCGATCTGTTCGTCTAGGATTGTTGATATTCAGGCCATGCCGGCCTGCAAGTAGCGATTTTCTGCGCTTCCGGTGCTCACGTACTTAAGTACGCTCCGCTCCGGTTCTCGAAAACCACCACTTTCGGCTCGGCCTGACCCGAATCTCAACAATCCTAGGGCCAATGCCGCCCGCTGGCTCACCCGCCGGTGGCGATGGTCAGCACCTTGAACGGCGTGGTGATGACGATCTCTGCGACCGAGCCGACGGCCTTGCCGAGGCCCTGGCCGAGATTGTTGAGCTGTGTCGGGTCGGGTTCGTCCGAGGCGAGGCCCGCCGGCGCCCGCAGCCGGTCGCCGAGCAGTTGCACCAGCATCGGGTTGTCGGCGAATTTGGCGTGGTTGAGGCGGTCGCCGCCCTTGGCCTGGGAAAGATCGACCACCGACACGCCATAGCTGGCGAGGTCTGCAGCGTTGCCGTAGTCGCCGACGCGCGGCTTGTCGCCCGAGATCAGGGACGAGAGCTTGAGAGCCCGGTCATCCGCAGAGAGCAGGATGGCGAACGGCTTGTCGGGTTTGCCGTAGCGGATCATCTGCTTCTTGAAGACGTCGACATCGATGTCGGGCGAGGCCAGGATGACATAGCCGAGCTTGCCGCCGAGATCCCGGTCGCCGGTGATGGCAAGCTGGCGCAGCGCCTCCATGGTCACCCAGGTTCCCATCGAATGGGCGATGATGTCGATGCTCTTGACCTTTGTCTTGGCCAGCATCCGGAGCGTCGCCTCGAGGTCGTCGCGCGCTGCGTTGGCGCTTTCCTTGTCGTAGATATAACCCGTGGTCTTGCCGCTCGAAGCCCATGAGAACAGCACCGGGGTGCCGGGATATTTGGTGTCGTGGGCGATCTGCGTCAGCCGGTAGATGCCGTCGTCAAAACCGTTGTTGAAGCCGTGCACGAAAACCAGCGCACGGTCGCCGCGCATGGAAATGTCGGCGCCGACCGCTTTGGCGAACTGGGGCGCGCCCTCATAGAAAGTGACGTCCTTGGCGGTAAAATCCTTGGCAGGATTGCTGTTTGCCGATCCCTTGGCCCGCTCGATGGCGCCGACCTGATGGCTTTTGGGAACGGTGACGTCGACACGGGCAAAGCTGGTGGTCAGCGAGCGATCGCCGTCGTAAACCTGTCGCGGCTCTTTTGTTGCCCTCTGGCGGGTGGTGGCGACGAAGATTTCATGCGTGGCCGCGATGTCGGATGCGGGCACCGAGACCGTCGTCCTGTTGAGCAGGTCGTGCGTTTTTCCGCCAGCGCAGCCGGTGACAGCGAGCGCCAATGCAACGACGAGGTAGCTCTTCGAACGCACGGTCACACGCAGGCTCCCGCAAAAGGGGACGTCAAACGCGTGACGTCGCTGGCTATTCCGATAAGGCCAGAGACCGGCGCGGTCCAGTTCAAAGTGAATCCATACGCCCGCGATGCCGGGCAGGCACGGCGAAAGCCGCTGGACCGCACCTATTGACCAAGCAGGCTGATGCGGTCGGTGACATCACGGTCGCTGGCAAAGCCGTCATCCTCGCGCAGCCGCTGGCCGATCATCTTCACCAGCGTCGGATTGTCGGCGAATTTCGTATGATTGAAGCTGTCCGATCCCTTGACCTTGGACAGGTCGACGACCGTCACGCCATAGGAGGCAAGATCGGCGGCGTCCTTGTAATCGCCGACACGCGGCCGTGAACCGGCGATCAGGCCGGAGAGCCGCAGCGCACGGTCGTCGTCCGATAACAGCAGGATGAACGGCTTGTCGGGCTTGCCATAGCGCCGCATCTGGCTCTTGAACACGTCGACATCGATGTCGGGCGAGGCCAGCACCACGTCGCCGAGCTTGCCGCCGAGATCGCGATCGCCGGTGATGGCCATCTGGCGCAGCGTTTCCATGGTGACCCAGGTTCCGAGCGAATGTGCAACGATGTCGATGCGCCGCGCGCCGGACTGCTCCAGCATCCTGAGCGTCACTTCCAGTTGGTCGCGGGCAGCGCTGGCGCTTTCCTTGTCATAGACATAGTCGGTGGTCCTGGCGCCCGATGCCCAGGAAAACAGCACGGGCGTGCCGGGATAGCCGGAATCATGGACGATCTGGGTCAGGCGATAGACGGCGGCATCGAAGCCGGTGTTGTAGCCATGCACGAAGACCATGACGCGGCCGCCGCGCGCCGCGATGTCGGCGTTGAGCGCGCTGGAGAATTTCGGCTGCGTGTCGTAGCCGACGACCTCGGAGGCCATGAAATATTTGGCCGGGTCGTCCGACTTGCCGCGCGAGCGGCGCTCGATCTGGCCGGTCTTGTGAAGCCCCGGAACGGTGACGTTGACGCGGGCATAGTTCAGCGTCGCCGACCGTTCGCCGTCGAAAACCTTGTTGGGATCGTCGGATTTCTTGCGCGTCGTGGCGATGAAGATCGAGTGGTTGCCGGCGATCTCCGTCACCGGCGCCGACACCATGGCGCTGCCAAGCAATTCCTGTGTTTGCTGGCCGGCGCAGCCGGCGACGAACAAGGCCAGGACAACGGTAAAAATCTTCTTCAAAGGCACGCCTGAATTTCCAACTCCGGCCGAAAGGCCTGTCTATCCTCACGATACCTCCCGGACAGGCAGAGTGCGGCAGAACTAAGTCCTGTCGAGTCGAAATGTGATCGGCGCCCCGCTGCGGCCATCGCAGTGTTGCGCGAAAGCCAAAATGGCGGGAAACGGCTGCGTGATGTGCGCAATGAGCGGCGTCGCCGCCGGCCCTCCAATCCCCGCGGAGATAGCGATTTCATACCGCCCGATGCGAGGGGGCATGAGAATGCACCCGCAAGTAGCTGAAAATATTTCGCAAAATTTCCGCCCGGAAGGACGTAAATGATGGACGATGGCGCTGCGGAGCCGGATATGTGATAGGCGGGCTCGCGCCGCACCTGGTCATGGCGCTCAACAACCGAACGTTCGCGACCCGATTAATGATAGAGATCCGCGGACAGCATGCAACGCAAGGTGATTTTCCCCAGGGGTGGTTTCCGATGAACAGTTTCTCTTCCCGCGTTGCTGCCGCTGCCGCCGCGATCCGCCAGATCTTCCCTGAAACGCCGCTACAGGAAAACGACTATCTGTCGAAAAAGACCGGTGCGCGGGTGCTGTTGAAGCGCGAGGATCTGTCGCCGGTCCGCTCCTACAAGATCCGCGGCGCCTTCAATTTCTTCCGCAAGACGCTCGCTGCGGGCAACGAGGCCGAACTGTTCGTCTGCGCGTCCGCCGGCAACCACGCGCAGGGCTTTGCTTTCGTCTGCCGCCATTTCGGCAGGCGAGGCGTCGTGTTCATGCCGGTGACGACGCCGCAGCAGAAGATCGACAAGACCAGGCTGTTCGGCGGCGATTTCATCGAGATCAGACTGGTCGGCGATTTCTTCGACGATTGCTATCGCGCTGCCCTGGAATTCACCGACAGTTCCGGCGCCCATATGGTGCCGCCTTTCGATCACAAGGACATCATCGAGGGCCAGGCAACCGTCGCCTACGAGATCGCGGACCAGATGCCGGGCGCCCGCATGCCCGATATCGTCATGCTGCCGGTCGGCGGTGGCGGACTTGCCGCGGGCGTCACCCACTATTTCGCCGATCAGGGCAGGGAAGCACGCTTCGTCTTCTGCGAACCGGCAGGCGCGCCGAGCCTGCGCGAGAGCCTCGCGGCGGGGAAACGGCTCAAGCTCGCCAAGGTCGACAATTTCGTCGATGGCGCCGCGGTGGCCGAGATCGGCCGCGAGCCGTTGCGTCATCTCAAGGATTTTCCGGCCGACACGGTGCGGCTAATCCCGGAAAACAGGCTCTGCGCCACCATGATCGAGATGCTCAACGTCGAAGGCGTCGTGCTGGAGCCGGCTGGCGCGTTGGCGATCGATGCGCTCAAGGATTTCTCCAAGAAGGAGATCAGGGGCAAGACCATCGTCGCCGTGGTTTCGGGCGGCAATTTCGATTTCGAGCGGCTTCCGGACGTCAAGGAACGGGCGTTGCGCTTCGAGGGTTTGAAGAAATACTTCATCATCCGTTTTCCGCAGCGGCCGGGCGCGCTGCGCGATTTCCTCGAACTGCTCGGACCCGACGACGACATCGCCCGTTTCGAATATCTGAAGAAATCGGCGCGCAATTTTGGTTCGGTGCTGATCGGCATCGAAACCAGGGACCGTCGCAATTTCGATCGGCTCAAGGCGAAGTTCGAGGCCGAGGGCGTTCAGTATCAGGACATCACCGACAACGAGACACTGGCCGGGTTCATAATATGAGCGATCGGATGATTGATCCGGGAAAAATCTTCGTCGCGCTGTTTTCCGGCATCAATGTCGGCGGCAACCGCATCGTCAAGATGGCGGAGCTGCGGTCGTTCTTCGAGGGCCTCGGCTTTTCCGACGTCGCCACCTACGTGCAGAGCGGCAATGCCGTGTTCCGGGCGAAGAAAGGCGACGCGGCGGCACTGGCGAAACTGCTCGAAGCAGCCTTCGAGAAGAAATGGGGGTTCCATTCGCGCATCATGGTGCGCGATCTCTCCTGGTTCGAGAAGCTGGTGCGCGAAAATCCCTATCCGGAAATTGCCGCGGACCACACGAAGCTGCACGCCTATGTGCTGGAACGCGAGCCGACCGCCGATGAGGTGGCGCGGCTGACCGAAAAGTGCACCGGCCCCGAACGCTTCGAGATCAAGGGCGATGTGCTCTACCTCAGCGCACCGAATGGGCTGGGCAAATCGGTGTTTGCCGGGCTGATCCCGCGCACGCTGAAAGTGCCGGGTACCGCGCGCAATTGGCGCTCGGTGCAGGCGCTGCTGGAGATGGCCGCACACGCCGGTAAGAAGTAGTTCGCCGGCTAGGCGGGAGTTGGCTTCCAGTCGAAGGTCAGTTCTTCGCGGAAAGCAAAGCGCTTGATGTGATCGGCGACAACGTTTTCCAGGCGCTCGATCGATCCTGCTTCGTCAGTCGACACCGTGACATGCAGCGCTGCGGCATCGGCAGCCATGACGGTACGGCCCATTGAGAGATCGATGGTGCCATGGGTGGGATCGAACTCGACCGGGAATTTGTGTGCCCAGTGCTTGCACAACTGCTGCAGGTAGCGGCTGGCATGTTCGGTGGCGACGTCGGCATGGCTGGTCGGCATGAATTCTCCTGGGCAAGCGCCTTTTGCATGGCTGGGCGCCGGCCAAGCCTGGCGCCTCAGCCAGACAGATAGGCGCCGCCCCTGAAAAACCAAACGGTAGCGGGCTCATCAGCCTGGCATTGTCCGCTCAAGACAGCGTGATCGGCTACCAGCTTCCGGTGTTCGCCATCGAAGCCCAAGGCTCAGCCTTGGCCTTGGCCGGGCCTTTCTGCAAAAGCTCGATCGAGATGCCGTCCGGCGACTTGACGAAAGCCATGTTGCCGTCGCGCGGCGGCCGGTTGATGGTGACGCCATTGTCCATCAGATGCTGGCAGGTGGCGTAGATGTCGTCGACCTCATAAGCGAGGTGGCCGAAATTGCGCCCGCCCTTGTAGTCTTCGGGATCCCAATTGTAGGTCAGTTCGACCAGCGGTGCCTTTTCATTGATGCCGCTCTCCTCGTCTTCCGGTGCGGCGAGGAAGATCAGCGTGAAGCGGCCCTGCTCGTTTTCGTAGCGGCGCACTTCCTTGAGGCCGAGCTTATTGCAGTAGAAGTCGAGCGAGGCATCGACGTCGGCGACGCGGATCATGGTGTGCAGATAGCGCATGTGATTTCCTCGATAAATTGCGTTGCGGCGCAACATAGGGTCGGCCCTGTCAAAGGGCAATCGTGCGGCGGTGCGCAATGCCGGCAAAGAACAAATCCGGTATTGCCCCAATGAACCGTGAAAAAAGGCACGGCAGGTCTTGCACACACCGGAAGCCGCAGTGTTAATCTGTTGGCAAGAATCAGTTGCGGTGTTCTTGAAAAGAGGGGGCATTCTTATGGGGGAAAAGGCCTCTTTCATGGGGCGGGACGGAACCCTTGGCGACGCCTTGCAGCGTGACGAAGGCGGCGACGCTTCTGATCTGCTCGAAGTAGCCGGCGCCATCAAGTGGTTCGATGTGGCCAAGGGTTATGGTTTCATCCTCCCGGATGACGGCATCTCGGGCGACATCCTCCTTCATGTGACATGTCTTCGAAGAGACGGCTTTCAGACGGCGCTGGAAGGCGCACGCGTGGTCTGCCTCGTCAAGCATGGCGAGCGCGGATTGCAGGCCTTCCGTGTGCTCTCCATGGATGTCACCACCGCGGTCCACCCGGCCGAGATGCAGGAGCAGCGCACCCATGTCGCTGTGACGCCGGAGAGCGGTCTCGAACGCGCCTTGGTGAAATGGTTCAACCGCACCAAGGGGTTTGGTTTTCTCACCCGCGGCGAGGGTACCGAGGACATCTTCGTCCATATGGAGACCTTGCGCCGTTACGGTATCACCGAGCTTCGGCCCGGACAGGTCGTGCTGGTTCGTTTCGGGCGCGGCGACAAAGGCCTTATGGCCGCCGAAATTCACCCCGATATGGGGACCTTGCCGGTCTCGCACTAGGGCGTTTCCGGCCGAGGATCTCGAATGGCTTACAGGAACTGGCTGACCGCGGGCGCGATGTGCGCGATTGCCTTCATCGCCGCCGCCGGTGGTTACTTCTATTCCGAAAAGCCGACCTCGGCGGACAGCCGGGCAATGATCCTTCCGGCCGATCCGGCGCCATTGGTCGTGGTGACGAAAGGCGGTGATCGCTCTTTCTCCATCGAAGTCGCCGACACCGCCGCGGAGCGCGAGGCTGGCTTGATGTATCGCCAGGATATGGCGGACAACCACGGCATGCTGTTCGTCTTCGAGGTCCAGCAGCAGGTTGGCTTCTGGATGCACAACACCCCGATGCCGCTTGATCTGATTTTTGTCGGCCAGGATGGCAAGATCCGGGCGGTCAAGCACGGCGAGCCGCAATCAGACGCCGTCATTTCGCCTGGTGTACCGGTGCGCTTCGTGCTCGAGCTCAAGGCCGGCACTGCCGCCAGGAACGGCATCGAGTATGGCGACCTTTTGCGCCATCCGGCGGTGGGCACGGTGTCCGGCCCGAGCATGCCGCCCGCCGACAATGGCGATGCACCCAATGGCGGTGGCGGTTGAGTGCGCAAGCGGGGTCGCTGATGCAGTTTTTCACCCATGACGGCTTCGATCTTGCTTTCCTCGAGCGCCAGCCGGAATCGGGCGAGGGCGATCCGGTGCTGATGATCCACGGCTTCGCTTCGAGCCACTATGTCAACTGGGTGTCGCCCGGCTGGTTCAAGACGCTGAACGATGCCGGTTACCGCGCCATCGCCTTTGACAATCGCGGCCACGGCGCGTCGTCCAAGAGCTATGATGAGGCCGACTATACGCCGGTCAAGATGGCCTCCGATGCCACTGCCTTGCTCGACCATCTCGGCATCGAGCGCGCCCACGTCATGGGTTATTCGATGGGCGCGCGCATCGCGGCGTTCATGGCGCTGTCCGATCCGGACAAGGTGGCGACGCTGGTCTTCGGCGGCCTCGGCATCGGCATGATCGACGGTGTCGGCGATTGGGATCCGATTGCCGACGCGCTGCTTGCCGAAGATCCGGCCGCGACCAGCCATCCGCGCGGCCGGTCGTTTCGCGCCTTCGCCGACCAGACCCGCAGCGATCGCCGTGCCTTGGCGGCTTGCATCGCCAAATCGCGCGAATTGCTGAGCGAGCAGGATGTTGCCCGCATCGCCCAGCCGACGCTGGTCGCCGTCGGAACCACCGACGACATAGGCGGCTCGCCCGATGAGCTTGCAGCCTTGATGCCGAACGCCAGGGCCTTCCACATCGAGGGCCGCGATCATATGCTTGCCGTCGGGGACAAGACCTTCAAGCAGCGCGTGCTGGAGTTCTATGCCGAAAATCCGCTCTGAGCGGAGGGCCAGGGCAGCGAGAAGCAGTGCCGTAGTCGGGGACGAGGCTGCTTGGCATCGTGATAGGCGCCTATCCTGATTGTCCTTAGCCGTTTGCAAGGGCCGCCAGCGATCGCGCGATGTTTTCCCGGGCCTGCGGTTCGAAGCGCTGGCGAAACTCTTGCGTGTGGAAGATATGCGGGCGGGCGAGGAAACTCTTCAAGACCGCACTGCGTCCGGCTCGCCACATCGGCTCCTCCACCCAGTGGTACTCGCGCCGCACGGCGCGCTCATAGGCGTCGAAGGCGTCCGGTGCGGCACCCAGGATCGACAGGTCCATATCCAGGAAAAGACTTGCGTCCCGTGTGGCCGTCGCGTCGTCGAACGGCGGCACCTGGTGCGTGGCGGTGGCGACGATCATTGCCGAGATGCGGTCGAGACGTGAAGGAGCTGCGCGGCCCGCCAGCTTTTTTTCGGCAAGGGCGGCACTTTGCGCCTCATTGTCCTTGGCCTTGCTGTCATAGACGGCATCGTGGAACCAGATCGCCGCTTCGATCGCCTCGGGATCGGCCAGCAACCTTCGATAGTCGCCAGCCAGCGCCAGCATCGCCTCGATATGGGCAAGGTTGTGGTAGTGGCGGCCCTGTGCCCGGTAGAGTGCTGAGAGCTCGCTTTTCAGCGCGTCGTCGATCAAGGGTTCGTTTTCCATGGCTGCTTGAATTCCCGCGAACCAAATCCATTTGACAAAGCACTAAGGAAAATTGAGTTCAATCGTGCTATGATCTGGCTTATATGTGCGGCCAGGCAACAGGCAAGCACAACAGGCAGGCCAGGCAGGACGCAGGACGAGACGGCGATGAACAGCATCAGCATTTCCCGACACAGCGCATTGAAGCCGGTCGATCCGATCTGGCGTTCGATCCGCGACGAGGCCATGGAGGCTGTCAACCGCGACCCGCTGCTCGCTGCATTCCTCTATTCGACCATCCTCAACCAGGACAGCCTGGAAGAAGCAGTCATTCATCGGCTGGCCGAGCGGCTGGCGCACCAGGACATCGGCTCCGATCTCATCCGCCAGACCTTCAAGTCCATGCTGGCCGACGACAAGGAGTGGCCGACGACGGTACGTGTCGACATCCAGGCCTATTACGATCGCGATCCTGCCTGCGACCGCTTCATCATGCCGGTGCTCTATTTCAAGGGGTTCCACGCCATCCAGACCCATCGGCTGGCGCATTGGCTGTGGAACCAGGGGCGCAAGGATTTCGCGCTCTATCTGCAGAGCCGCTCGTCCTCGGTCTTCCAGACCGACATCAACCCGGCCGCCCGCATCGGCAAGGGCATCTTCATCGACCACGCAACCGGCCTCGTGGTCGGCGAGACCGCGGTCATCGAGGATGACGTGTCGATCCTGCATGGCGTGACGCTGGGCGGCACCGGCAAGGCCGGCGGCGACCGCCACCCCAAGATCCGCTACGGCGTGCTGATCGGCGCCGGCGCCAAGATACTCGGCAACATCGAAATCGGCCATTGCTCGAAGATAGCGGCCGGCTCGGTGGTGCTGTCGCCTGTGCCGCACAACAAGACGGTTGCCGGCGTGCCGGCCCGCGTCGTCGGCGAGACCGGCTGCGATCAGCCGTCGCGCCAGATGGACCAGCTTTTGCCGTCGCAGACGATGGATCAGGTCGTCAGTTTCGACATCTGATCGTCATATGTCCGCTGCCTGAGGCCGTGGGCAGACATGGGCGATTGTTCTCGCCCAAGGTCTTTTGAGATTCAGGTCAGGCCGAGCCGAAAATGGTGGGTTCCGAGAACCGGAGCGGAGCGTACGTTTGGGTACGTGAGCACAGTTCTACCGCGACGCGGTAGAACGGGGAAGCGCAGGAAACCGCCATTTGCAGGCCGGCCTCACGTGAATATCAACAGACCTTAATCAGGCCGCTTGCCTTTACATCGCCATTGTCGACGTGCCAGAAGCGCGTTCGAACGAGCAAGCCCGATGATCGGAGAAGACTGTTGAAGCCGGACGAAATCAGAAAGCTGGACGCCTATTTCAAGCGCGTCTTCCAAAACCCCAGGCTCGAGGTCAAGGCGCGGCCGCGCAAGGACGATTCGGCCGAGGTCTATGTCGGCGACGAATTCCTCGGCATCGTCTTCAAGGACGAGGACGACGGCGACTACAATTTTTCGATGGCGATTCTCGACATCGATCTGGCCTGAGCCAGAAAATCTTGCGGTCGGCCGGCTTCATGGAGCCGGCCAGCCGGGTTCCCTTGAAGCGTTCTTAACGTCCCGCCTTCAGAACGCGCCCGGCTTCAGTGGCGATTGCCGCATCGAGCGCCTGCCAATCGCCCAGAAACTCCCTTGGGAAGCGATAGGTGAGGCTGAGTTCGTCGCCGACCTGGATGTCGCGCTCGCAAGGCGCCAGCGATTGGTCGGCACTCGGCCCGCTCAGGCAACGGGCCACGAACGGCTCCTTGCCGGGGCGATTGCCGACAACCAGCACCTCGTTCAGATAGCCTGATTTCTCGTTGAAACCATAAATCATCGTGCCGCCAGGCCCGGCAGTGCCGGGTCGGGTGATCAGCGCGCTGTAGATCGGCGCGAAGCGGCCGCTCATGTCACGCGACATCATCTGCTGTTCGAAGGACAGGAAGACGATGCTTTTGGCTGTCCCCGTATGGTTGAAATCATCTCGCGCGGCCTCGCTGTAGCCGTCCATCTGGGGATAGCGCAGATAGAGGTCGAGCCGCGAGGCGATGCCGTCGCGCCGGGCCTGGGCGAAACGGATGGCATTGGCCGGGACCGTGATGACATTGTTGCCGATCACCACCTGGTGGGCCGTTGCGTCGTCGGTGTATCCGGCCATGGCGATCGAATGGCCGAACCATTTGCCGGCAAGGCTGATCGCCACCGACAACAGGGCGAGCGCCGCGAACCCGTAGAGCACCCGCTTCATCAGCGTGGAATCGACCACGGTGAGTTCGTTGGCGAGCGCTGCCTGCTTCATCTCAGTCCTCGGATCTCGGGCCGCCCGTCCGCCTCCAGTGTCCCCGGGCGGCACACATCGCACGGCATGGCTCTTGCAGCCTGCATGGAACGACTGTGCAATTTCATGGTAAATGGAAAGTTAAGATGGGACCGCTGGAACTCACACTCTTTGCTTTTGCCGTCGGGTTGACGGCCTGCGGGCTGGCCGGATCGGCCATGGAACTGGTGTCGGGCCGCAAGGTCGCCTTCACCGAACCCTATGTGTCGCCGTCACATGTCTTGCGCTCGCTCCTCGCCACGGCCTGTGCGGGACCGTTCATGCTGGTCAACGACGCCATCGATGCCCGGCGTCAGCGCCGCATTTCAACGTTGGCGCTGATGTCCTGCGGCTGCACGGCAATTGCGTGGACCTTGGCGCTGGGCGTCGTCGTGCTTGCCATTGCCTCATGGTCGGTCCGTCTCCTAGGGTCCGAGCTGCCAGCTTGAGACGATTCGGAGACCAGAAATGCCGCTTTATGCGATCGATGGAACAGAGCCCAGCTTCGCCGATGCGGACTCGAACTGGATCGCGCCCGATGCGACGCTGATCGGCGACGTCAGGGTCGGACGCAATGCCGGCTTCTGGTTCGGCGCCGTCATCCGCGGCGACAATGAGCCCATCGTCATCGGTGCCGACACCAACGTGCAGGAACATACGGTCATGCACACCGATCCCGGTTTCCCGCTGACGATCGGCGAAGGCTGCACGATCGGCCACCGCGCCTTGCTGCATGGCTGCACGATCGGCGACAACAGCCTGATCGGCATGGGCGCCATCGTGCTGAACGGCGCGAAAATCGGCAGGAATTGCCTGGTCGGCGCCGGTGCGCTGGTTACCGAGGGCAAGGAATTCCCGGACAATTCGCTGATCGTCGGCTCGCCCGCCAAGGCGATCAGGGTGCTGGACGACGCGGCCGTGGCAAGGTTGCGCGGCTCGGCGGCGCATTATGTCGCCAACGGCAAGCGCTTCAAGGCGGGGTTGAAGAAGGTTTGAGGCTAGCCTGGCATTTGCTGGTTTCTTAGCGCCTCAACTCACTGTTCGTCAGTTGCGCCCAGCCATCGCATCGCGCAGCAAGGAAGCACCGCCTTCAAAGCCGGCAATCTCGGCTTCCTCGATCGCGGTCCTGTAGTCATCGATGCGGGTTTCGAGCGCCGGGTCGGCGCCCGCCGCCAAAAGCAGACGGATCGCATCGACACTGCGGATGGCCACCGAATAGTGCAGCGGAGTCCAGTCGTTGACGCCCCGCATGTTGGGGTCGGCGCCAGCTTCGATCAGCACCCGCACGATGTCCAGCCTATTGGCGCGATCGGTGGACAGCGCCGCAATGATGGACGGAAACCCGCCATGATCCTGATAATTCGGATCCGAGCCCGCATCCAGCAAGGTCGAGATGAAGCCGACGGGACTCCAATAGATCGCATATTCCAGCGGATGCCCAAGGCCGAACTCAAACGGCATGCGCTCGTCGAACCAGCGCGAAGAGCCGCCCAAGGCTAGACCGAGGCCGTCGAAGTCGCCGGCCTTGAAGGCATCGTCGATCGCCTTGAAGAGGCGATGACGCTCGCATCGATCTTCCGGGATTTCCAACATCGCCGTGTTCCAGAAGGCGAAAACCAACGGCCTATATTGCCCCGATCCCCTGCGCGTGGAAAGGCGGTCGTCCGATGCGTCCAGTAGGTCGACGATGCGCATAACATTTCACGGATTGCTGATATAAGTCATCGCTGAATAATAATCTGCATCGCGGAGGTAGCTTTCCGGCATGCCATTCCAGCTCAGTGAGCAAACGCAGCAAATTCTTTCGCTAATTTGCATTCTGTTAGCTGGCGTCTTCATTGGTATGGCCTTGGAACGTCTCCTATCGAGGAAACGGAGGCAGGCATGGAGGGAGAGCAATAGCAGGCGCTGGGCGAGAGAGCGCAGAGGGGGCGACATTCTTAGCGGCCTATGGGTTGCCCCGAAGCCTGTTTCCGCGCCACCGAAACCGATTGATCCTGCTGACCAGTTGCGGATCGTCATGGGTGCGAGCTTCACTATTCAACCGCTCCTCAACAGGAGTGAAGTGCGCGTCTTCAAGGAACTTGATCGCATGGTGATCAGCTGCAATCCGGGATGGCAGGTGATGGCCCAAGTGTCACTGGGCGAAATTTTGCGCAGCGCGAACGCTGACGCCTACAGCTGCATCAACTCGAAACGAGTGGACCTTCTTCTTGTGGACGAGACTTGTCTGCCTCGACATGCGCTCGAATACCAAGGCCATGCGCATCACCAAGGCACAGCAGCAGCACGTGATGCGGTCAAAAAGGAAGCGCTGCGACGTGCTGGCATCAGTTACCATGAGATCGTCGGCGGTCACACGACACCTTCGGAACTCAGGCGACTGGTTGAGAGGCTGGTGGACAAGCCCACCGCACCGCAATAGCTGACCTTTTGCAACGCAGATTTCTCGGAACCTGATTGGTTTTCGAACGGCCATAGCCAGAAATGGCGGAGCCGGCCCGGGGACGGGGCCGGCTCCTTTCACCCGGTCGTTGGGGACGGGGAGGGTGGGGACTCGACCGGGTTTCTCCTGAAGCGCCTCGCATTCACGCGGCGCGCTTGAGCTCTGTTTTAGCGGACGCTGGCGACCGCGTCGGAGCGGCCGTCATTGATCGTCACCCAAACGCCGGAATTCTGGTCCGACTGGCGCTTGAGATAGGTGTAGTCGGTGTCCGTCCAGGACAGGACCTTGGTCTCAAGATTGTCGAGGATGAATTCTCCGAGGCTGGTGCGCACGGTCAGCACCGCGTGGCCGTCGCCATTCGGCTGGCGCGCCACCGTCATCAGCAGATTGCCGGCGGGGACGCCCGCATCCATCAACTCGCGGCGCTTTTCCAGCGCGTAATCCTCGCAATCGCCATAGCCATTGGCCGGATAGGCCCAATATTCCTCGACACCGTAGTTTTCCATGTCGGTGCGCGGCTTGATGCGGGTGTTGACCGAATTGTTGATGTTGACGATCGTCGCCCACAGCTTGCGGGTCAGTTCGACCGGCGCACCCCTGGGGGTCCGTTCGCTGCATTCGCCGGGAATGCGCTGGCAGAACTCATAGTGACCAACAGGCTGGGTGGTGCGTCCACCGGTGTGCATATAGGCCGGTCCCGCGGCATATGCTGATCCCCAAGCGGAAAGCTGCATCGCCATTGCCGCCAGCAACAGCTTGCCCCTCGTTTTCTTCATTGTTGTAGTCTCCCCGTTCGAAGGAGACATTGCCACGTGTGGATTTATTTGACGCAAAAGCGCGAAGTAGATATTGAGTAAAACTCCAATAGAATAAACGTAAAATTTGAATCATTTGAGTATTAATTCGTTTGGATCTGAAGGCTCCCACCTCGGGCGCGGAGCGCTCCCAGAAACAAGCTCCCAGAAACAAAAAACCGGCCGCAAGGGCCGGTTCCTGGAATGTTGCTGTCGGGCCTGCTCAGGCGCGTGGCGTGTTGAATTCGGAATCAAGCGTTTCGGGACGCTGGATCACAGCGAATTCGATGGCGACGCCATCCTCGAAATGACGCACGACCTGCCCGCGCATGGTGCCAAGCATGACCTGGATGCCGATCGCCGGTTTGACGTCGATTTCGACAGCGGCGCCGGAGAGCGAAAGGTCGATGATGCGGCACTGGTACTGGCGGCCGTCGGTGAGCTGCAGCACGCTTGTCGGATTGCGCGGTGCGACGCGCTCGTGGCGGCGATCTTCCGGCAGGTCGAGTTCATGCTTGTTGGCCAGCCAGGTCAATTGCGCGGCCAGCTTGTCCTTCTTGCGATCCGATGCAATGACGGTCATCGCGAAACCGTCCTGCAGGGTGCGTGTGACGACGCCTTCGATGCGGCCGATATGATCGATGTAGGCGATGATTTTTTCGCCGGGCATGCCGATGCGGTCGGTGCGAAACGCAACATTGCCCGGTGACATGTCGACGACCTGGCAGGGATGTTCGGTGCGGTCTTCCAGCATGAAGCGTCCGTAAATTTTAACCCGGACGCGCTGAAAGTTTCGCCTTTCAGCTTGGGACGGCGCATAGTCGACCGCCGCTGACCTCATGACTGCCTACACCCCGTTTGGCATCCCGCGCGCCGATGCGAGGAACTTCATCACAGAAGTACAACAAAGCGGGTTAACAAAGGGGAAAAGCGGGCGCTCCAGCGTTTTCCTTTTTGCAGGCCGTGGTGCCAAAACCGCCGCGCAGTTTTGGGCGACGTGCATCAGGTCTCAAAAAACAGCGGACTATTCCTCGCGCCCGCCATCGAAGACGACGAGATGACGGATGCGACGCACCCGGCCGAGCGCCGAGATCGTCTCGGGTGCCCCAAGTTCATCGGGAACAAGCGAGGGAACATCGATCGCCGGGCGATTGTTCAGAAGCTCCTTCTCCGGATCTATGACGCGGATTGAATCGATCAACGCATCGGTGATCGGATCGGCACCCAGCCAGAAGGGTTTCTCCACGGCGCTGATGACGCCCAGGCAGCGCGGATTTTCGACGCCGCCGTCCAGCGGCAGGGCAAGCAGTTCGAACTTATTGGAGCGCCCGTTGCGGCTGAAGCCCTCATAGCTGATGAGCACGACCGATTTCTGCTCGAACACGCCATGGATCAGGCGCGAGACGAGCCGCTGGTCCTTCTCGCGCCACAGCGATGGAAAGGAAAACCCCTTGAGCTCGCGGCCGTAGCAGGCGCAAAGCCTTGTGCCGGCCAGCCGGAATACGGCCTGTCCGCGCGTGTCACGTTCCAGGATAAAGGTGTCGGCCAGCAGCGACTTGATGTCGGCCGGTTCGACCTCCGAACGCTTCGGGGCGGGGCGTCCATCACGCAGGCGGTTCCAATATTGGAACAGCGTGATCGATCCATTCTGGTTCATGCTATGCTGCTCCGCGCAATCTGTCGTCTGATGTCCCATCGGTGAACAGAAGGGCGCCCTCCGAGGACCTACATGCGTTGCGGAGCAGGAAGCGTGCCAGCGTCGTTAACACTTGTTCACGGGTCGGGGTCGTTAAGGTTAACAAGTGGTTTACGTTGCGTCTGAGCCAGCCCCGTGGCACACAAAAACCACTCCAGAAGCGGTCGTTTCGCGACGATCGGCAGCACTTCAGTCAGAGTTTTAGGGGAGCAGGGGGCTCGACCGGCCGTTCAAGGGAAACCTTGAACGGCTTCTTTTTTGATTCGCGCCAGATGATTCGCGGTTTGCTGTTCGGTCCGCGTTAATCTAGATGCTCGAACCTGGAATCCCGCAGGGAGTGCAATTTCAAATGAGTGAACCGGCAATTCCCTCGGAAGCCGACCCGCTCGAGGGCGCGCCCGAGCCGCGGCGCGAGCCGGTGTTCAACCTGCCGCCCGTCGTGCTGGCGGTGATCGGCATCTGCGTCGTCGTCTATCTGTTGCAGCAATATGTGTTGAGCGAATCCCAGCAGATGACATTGCTGTATGACGGGGCCTTCATCCCCGTTCTCTACACCGGGCAATACGGCTTCGACTGGTTCCTGTTTTCGCGGCCCTTCACCTACGCGTTCATGCATGGCGGCTTTGCCCATATCGCCATCAACATGGTGTGGCTCGCCGCGTTTGGTTCACCATTGGCAAACCGTCTGGGAACGCTGTGGTTCGCGCTGTTCTTTGCCGCAACCGGGCTGGCTTCGGTCGCGCTTTTCTGGGCACTGCATCCTTACGGTGAGGCGCCGCTGGTCGGGGCTTCCGGTGCGATATCAGGCATGATGGGGGCTGCGGCGCGTTTTGGCTTCCGCACCGATCGTTCGGCCGGCAAAGCCGCCTTCGCCGGCCCGGTGCTGCCGATCGCATTCGTGTTGCGCTTACGCGGTGTCGTGATTTTCCTTGCCATGTGGATGGTCATCAATCTCGCCACCGGCCTGCTCGGTTTTGCCCCGGGGGTAGACGGCCAGATCGCCTGGGAGGCCCATATTGGCGGCTTTGTCGCCGGCTTCCTCGGCCTGCGCTGGTTCGACAGGCGATGGCAGGCGCCCGAATGGGAGACGGCCGACCACCACACTTGAAATGCAACCGATCACGGCGCACGATGTTCACTCTTACGTGAAGGCCGGTCAGGGCAGGAACCGGCAGGCAAAGCAGAGGAGGACGCCATGACGGTTAAGGCAATTCTCGAGAGAAAAGGCCATGACGTGTTGACGCTCGGGCCGAACGAAAAGCTTAGCGAAGCCATCCGTATCCTGGCAGAGCACAAGATCGGGGCGCTGGTCATCACCAATGGCGATCGCAAGATCGTCGGCATCCTGTCAGAGCGCGACATCGTCCGGGTTGTCGCCCGCGAAGGTGGAGCCGCGCTCGATATCCCCGTGCGTTCGGCGATGACGCCGAAAGTGAAGATCTGCAACGAAAACCACACCGTCAACGAGGTGATGGAGATCATGACCCGAGGCCGCTTCCGCCATCTGCCGGTGGAAAAGGACGGCATGCTCGATGGCATCGTGTCCATTGGCGACGTGGTCAAGCGCCGCATCGAGGATGTCGAGCGCGAGGCCGACGAGATCAGAGCCTACATCGCCACCGCCTGAGCGGTGAGGCGAACCGCCGGCCGGAGAACCGACCGGCGGAGCCGTGGTTACCTGTTGTCGAGTTCGGAGCGGACGAGTGCGAGCCCGCGCCGGGTGATGCGGTAGGGTCCACCGTCAGACGAAGAAACAGCCTTCTTCCGCTTCAGTTTTCGAAACAGCTCGAGATCGACGCCCGGATAATGCCAGCCGTCGCGGGTCAGGCATTTGACGGAGGCGATCCGTTTCTTCTCGTTCTTTTCGATTTCAATGCGTCCGCCCTGCGCGAGCAGGTGCAGGATGCGCTGTTTCCACAGCGCCGCGCGTCCTCTTGGACGCGCAAAGGACGCTGTGGCACTTATGATTTGGCGCATGATCCTTTCCGAAAATCGATACCGATTTTCGGGGTCATGCGCTGCGCGAAATATCCATGTGAGAGTTTTCCGGGAAAACAAAAAATGCCGCCGCCGCGAAGCTTCGCGGCACGGGGTTTCAGGTTTTCTGCCCTGCCTCGCCAGGAGGTCAGGGCCTTACCGGGACAGAGCGTAAGTGGACATCCACTCTCCATTGGAATGGACCTCCTATAGGCGAACGCGGCTGAAAAGGCCAGTCCGCGGCTTTGCGCTTGTGTTTTTTGGGCGCTTGTCTCTTTTGGCGGTTTGCACTAGCGAAGTTGCACACCAAAGTGTGCGAAACGCATTATCCGCAGTTCCAATACGCAGGCCACCATGTCCCTCATCGACACCCGCACGCCCGACGCCAAGCGCCTTGTTTCCGGTGCCACCGGCGACTGGGAGATCATCATCGGCCTCGAGGTCCATGCCCAGATTACGTCGGAAGCAAAGCTGTTTTCCGGCGCCTCGACCGCTTTCGGCGCGGCGCCCAACGCCAATGTCAGCCTGGTCGATGCGGCGATGCCCGGCATGCTGCCGGTCATCAACGAGGAATGCGTCAAGCAGGCGATCCGCACCGGCCTTGGGCTGAAAGCGCAGATCAACCACAAGTCGGTCTTCGATCGGAAGAACTACTTCTATCCAGACCTGCCGCAGGGCTACCAGATCTCGCAGTTCAAGCAACCGATCGTCGGCGAGGGCACGGTGATCGTTTCCGTTGGCCCCGATCGTCAGGGCGAATTCGAGGACATCGAGGTCGGCATCGAGCGGCTGCATCTGGAGCAGGATGCCGGAAAGTCGATGCACGACCAGCATGTGACCATGTCCTATGTCGACCTCAACCGCTCCGGCGTGGCGCTGATGGAGATCGTCTCCAAGCCCGACATGCGCTCGGCCGACGAAGCCAAGGCTTATGTCACCAAGCTGCGTACCATCGTGCGCTATCTCGGCACCTGCGACGGCAACATGGACGAAGGTTCGATGCGCGCCGACGTCAACGTTTCGGTGCGCAAGCCGGGCGGCGAGTTCGGCACGCGCTGCGAGATCAAGAACGTCAACTCGATCCGCTTCATCGGCCAGGCCATCGACTACGAGGCGCGCCGGCAGATCGCCATTCTCGAGGATGGCGGCAAGATCGAGCAGGAGACGCGGCTGTTCGACGCCGCCAAGGGCGAGACGCGTTCGATGCGCTCCAAGGAAGAGGCGCATGATTACCGCTACTTCCCCGATCCGGACCTCTTGCCGCTGGAATTCGACCAGGCCTATGTCGATGCGCTGGCCAAGGAATTGCCGGAACTGCCAGACGACAAGAAGGCGCGGCTGATCGCGTCGCTCGGCCTGTCGGCCTATGACGCCTCGATCCTGGTTTCGGAAAAGCCGATCGCCGACTATTTCGAGAAGGTGGCCGCCGGCCGCGACGGCAAGCTAGCCGCCAACTGGGTCATCAACGATCTGCTCGGGCAATTGAACAAGGCCGGAAAAGACATTGAAAACGCTCCGGTTTCCCCCGAGCAGCTTGGCGCGGTCATCGATCTGATCAAGGACGGCACCATTTCCGGCAAGATCGCCAAGGACCTGTTCGAGATCGTCTGGAATGAGGGCGGCGATCCGCGCCAGCTGGTCGAGAGCCGTGGCATGAAGCAGGTCACCGACACCGGCGCCATCGAGAAGGCCGTAGACGAGGTGATCGCAGCCAACCCCGACAAGGTCGAACAGGCGCGCGCCAAGCCGAGCATGGCCGGTTGGTTCGTTGGCCAGGTGATGAAGGTGACCGGCGGCAAGGCCAATCCACAAGCGGTCAACGACCTCGTCAAGACCAAGCTGGGCATCGAGTAGCGCGGTGTTTGTCCGCACCGCAGGTGAACGTGATCTGACGGCCATCCGGGCGCTGCTGGTCGAAACCTGGCACACGACCTATGACGCGGTCTATGGCCCTGATCGGATCGACCGGGTCATCGAGGATTGGTGTTCGCCGGCGAAATTGAGAGCTAGCCTTGAGCGGCCGAATGCCGAATTCCTGGTCGCCGACGACGGCAAGCGCATCGGCGGCGTCGCCTATGCCGAAAGCGTCGAAGGCGGCACCGTGGTCGACCTGCAACAGCTCCATGTCGCACCCGACCTGCAAGGCCGGGGTATCGGCGGGATGTTGCTCGATGAGGTGATCGAGAATTTTCCGGAAGCCCGCTCTCTACGCATCGAGGTCGTGGAGCAGAACAGGCGTGCGGTCGCCTTCTATCTGGCCAACGGCTTTGCCGAGATTGGCCGGGCCGACAATTATGGGCCGGCGCAGTCCGGTATTGCTGCGTTGATTCTTGAGCGGATGCTGACCGCCTGAGCGCTCGATGATCGCGCGATTGCATCACGTTGTTGCGAGTGGACCCTCGAGCGCACGGCTTTCATTTGACGGCGCAAATATCGAGCGCAAAGCTGTGGCCGCTGACCCCAGCCATGATCGGTGTTTGACCGGTGGCATGCGAGGCAGCTTGGGGAATCGTCATGCCAAGCTTGCCGGAACTGATGCCGACACAGGTGTCGGACGAGACCTTTGGCGGCGTCACCTATCATATAGCGGGCGAGCTGGTGCCGGTGCTTTCGGTCGATGTCACGCGCATGCCGGTCTATTTCGAGCACCACATCCTTTTGTGGAAGAATTCCACCATCACCATCGGCCTGAAATCGCTGAAGGGCGCGCTGAAGCGGATGATGGCCAGCATGCAGATCTTCGTCACCGAGGCGTCGGGGGCGGGCATCATTGCCTTCAGCCGCGATGGGCCGGGCCACATCGTGCCGATCCATCTCAGGCACGGCGAAGAGATCCAGGTGCGCGAGCACCAGTTTCTCGCCGCCACCGGCAATGTCGACTACACCTTCGAACGGGTGCGCGGCCTGGCGACGATGCTGTTCGGCCAGAGCGGCTTTTTCATCGACCGCTTTCGCGGTGATTCCGGCGATGGCATCGTCTGGCTGCACGGCTATGGCAACGTCTTCGAAAAGACGCTCGCCGCCGGCGAAACCATCGACATCGAACCAGGCGGCTGGCTGTTCAAGGATGCCTCGGTCAGGATGGAAACCAAGATCGATCGCCTGTCGAGCGGCTTCTTCGGCGCCAACATGAATTTCATCGTCAACCGATTCACCGGACCGGGCCGTGTCGGCATCCAGTCGATGTATCTGCATATGCCGACGGAGGAATAGTTCGGCGAAGGCCACTGGCGGGCAGCAATGGCGGCCGCGACCCGGCCATGCGTCATCGCGGCGTTTGCCGTGCCGGCTCACCACGGATATGCAAGGGCCATGACCAAATTGTTCCGCACTGCGGCGCTGGCGCTGCTCGCCATCATCATTTTCGCGACCTTGTCGCCGATCCAGATGCGGCCGCATCTCGCTGAAGCAAATGTCGAGCGTGCCTTGGCTTATGTCCTGCTGGGCTTCGCCCTCGCGGTCGGCTTCCCCAACCGACTGTATCAAGTCGTGATCTTTGTGGCTGTGATCGCCGGCATGCTGGAACTGCTTCAGCTCATTGATCCCGGTCGCCATGCACGCCTCATCGATGCATTGGTGAAAGCCTTTGCCGGGGTGGTTGGGATCGTCGCGGGACACCTGATCGTCAGGGCCGGCCGGCAAAAGAGCGAGAGCTAGGCGCGGCAGCAATCCGCCGCGGAGGATCGAGCCTTCGCTAGGCAGCGGGAACCCCCACATTGTCGATTAGCCTGGTCTTGCCGAGCCATGCTGCTGCGAGAAGACGCCCTTCGCGGTTTCGACGCCATGGCGCAAGCGTCAGGCTTTCGCGTGCCTCGACATAGTCGACCTTCTGGAAACCGGCGGCGATGAGGTCGCGGCTGGCCTCTTCGGTTGCGTCGGTTTGGTGGGCGCCTGCCGCCAGGGCCGCAGCCGTTTTGCGCAATATCACGTTGAGTTGGCGGGCGACCTTCAGTTCGGCCTCATCGAGATAGGCGTTGCGTGACGACATGGCGAGACCATGCGCGTCGCGTATCGTCGGGGCGCCGACGATCTCGACGGGCAGGTCGAGATCGCCGCAGAGCTGTCTCACCACGCAAAGCTGCTGGTAGTCCTTCTCGCCGAAGACCGCAAAGTCGGGCGTTGCCTGCAGGAGGAGCTTTGCCACCACGGTGGCGACGCCGTCGAAAAAGGTCGGCCGAAAGTCCGATTCGAGCCCGGCGGAGGGGCCGCCGACCGAGATTTTCGTGGCGAAGCCGGCGGGATACATCTCGCCAACCGTCGGTGTGAAAGCAAGGTCGGCCTTTGCCGCGCCGAGCCGGTCGAGATCGCGGGCGAGTTGGCGCGGGTACTTGTCGAGGTCTTCGCTCGGCGCGAACTGTGTCGGGTTGACGAAGATCGACACGACGCAGCGCTCGGCTTTTTCGAGCGCGATCCTGACCAGCGAGATGTGCCCGTCGTGCAAAGCGCCCATAGTCGGCACCATGGCGACACGAAGGCCGTCACGGCGCCAGTCATGGATTTGCGTGCGAAGTGCGGCAACGCTGTCGACGACGACGGGTTGGCTCATGCGTCATCCCTGCTGTTTGTCGCCGAAAAGACATGGCCGGGGCCCGGGAAGGTCCGGTTTCGCACTTCTGCTGCATAGCTCTTTGCGGCATGCGAGATCGCGCTGCGCAGGTCGGCGTATTCCTTGACGAATTTCGGCACGCGATCGACGGTCAGCCCGACCATGTCGTCGATGACCAGGATCTGGCCGTCGCAGTCGCCGCTGGCGCCGATGCCGATGGTTGGAATGGCGAGGCGGCGGCTGATATCGGCGGCGACCCTCTCGACCGTGCCTTCGATGACCACCGAGAAAGCCCCGGCGTTCTCGACGGCGAGCGCATCGCGAAGCAATGCCGCAACAGCCCCCTCGGTGCGGCCTTTGATCTTGTAGCCGCCGTCCTTCTCGACCGATTGCGGCTGCAGGCCGATATGCCCCATGACCGGAATGCCGGCGGCGACGATGGCCGCGATCTGGCTAACCATGTCGACGCCGCCTTCGAGCTTCACCGCCTGGCAGCCGGTTTCGTCGACGACCCGCCGCGCCGAGGCGACGGCAAGTTCTGCCGTGACCTCATAGCTGCCAGCCGGCAGGTCGATGACGACGCAGGCACTGGCCGAGCCGCGCATCACGGCTTGCCCATGCGCGATCATCATCTCCAGCGAGGCACCCAGTGTCGTCTTGTGGCCATGGAGGACCATGGCGACACTGTCACCGACCAGAAGCAGATCGACATGGTGATCAAGCAGACGGGCGATGGGATAGGTATAGGCGGTCAGGCAAACGATCGGCGTGCCGCCCTTGCGGTGGCGAATCGCCTCGGCGCTGATGCGCATGTCGGTGGTCGGCAATTCCGTGGCCAATCGTCACCTCCTTTGGCCTCAAGCCGGGCTGGATACAAGCATGGGCGCGCAGAGCTTTAGAAACACCGCAAAGGCTTGGCAAGCGTGCATGCAGCCACCGGCAGGATCACAGGCTTGTGTCGGGTTTCGGGAAAGCCATTTGCGCACACGCCGTGGCAAAACCCTTGCCTTCGGCAAGGCCTGACGCCATAAGCAGGAAACGGGCGCTGCCGGCGCGAGGGTTTTGAAATGAAGACTTTCCTTACGCAGTTTTTCACCTGGTGGAACAGCCAGACGATAGGAACCCGCCTGCACACGTGGCGGTATGGCAAGAAGGTCGGCCAGGACGAGACCGGCAATTTTTACTACGAAGGCGGCATCGATTCGGAAGGCCGCACGCGCCGCTGGGTCATCTACCGCAATTATTCGGAAGCTTCGGCGATACCGCCCGGCTGGCACGGCTGGATGCACCACCGTGTCGACGTCGCGCCGTCCAGCGAGGACTACAAGCCACGCGACTGGCAGAAGCCGCATCAGCCCAATCTGACCGGCAGCCCGGCGGCCTATCGCCCGAAGGGCTCGGTGCTCACCAATCAGCATCGCCCGCAGGTCACCGGCGACTACGATGCCTGGACACCCGGGTCGTAGCGACAGGGTGCGAGCCGGTCCTTTATCGCCACAATTGGTGTTTAGCTGCTTGCTGATCAGAAAACGGCGACTAGCCTTGGCGATCGACAGAATCACCCGGGCGCGAACCACCGGTATCTTTGCATGAGCTTTTCTTACTCAATATCGGCCAGTCTGGCGCTAGCCGCCGGTCTTGCCGTCAGCACCGTGGCCTTCGCCGCTTCGCCTGAGCCCGCGGCACCCGCGCCGGTGCCGCCCGCGGGAGCGGACCGGGTTACCAATGCCGTTGCCGAGTTTGCCGGTATCGACAAGATCACCGGCCGGATCATCACCTTCGATGTCTATATCGACGAGACGGTGCAGTTCGGCGCTTTGCAGGTGACGCCGCGCGTCTGCTATTCGCGGCCGCAGGCGGAGGCGCCGAAGACCGATTCCTTCGTCGAGGTCGACGAGATCACGCTCGACCGCAAGATCCGCCGCATCTTCACCGGCTGGATGTTTGCCGAAAGCCCCGGCCTCAACGCCGTCGAGCATGCCGTCTACGACGTCTGGCTGAAGGCCTGCAAGCAGAAGTCGGATGTGCCGGCGCCCGACGGAGCCAAGGCTGACGCAACCAAAGCGGAGGCTCCCAAGCCCGCCGCAGCCAAACCGGAAGCCGCGACCACTCCGGACGTCACAACGCCTGATGTGACGGAGCCGGACGCTTCGGAACCCGATACTACCGACACCAACTGATCCCCCGGAACCGTCCTGGCCACAATGCGTTGGGCCACGGACGAGCGCACATTCATGCGCAAGGAGGATCTTCCGATGTCAGACAGCAAACGGATCACGGCTAGCAAGGCCGAATTGCTGGAACTCGAAAAGGGGTTCTGGACGGGCGACTCCGCCTACTACGCGGCCAACGCCGACACCGAATGCCTGGTGGCATTTCCGCAGATGGCACAGGCGATGGACAATGCGGATCTGGCCAAGACCGCGGCCAAGCCCAACCGCTGGCGCAACCTGCAGATGGATCTCAAGGGCATTATCGAGCCGGGCAGCGACATCATCATGCTGACTTACGAGGCGCGTGCGACACGGGAGAATGGCGAGGCTTATGCCGCGCTGGTCAGCACCGGCTACGTCCATCGCGCCAACGGCTGGAAGATGATGTTCCATTCGCAGACTCCATTGGAAGCCGCTACCGGGAAGTAGGCTCAATCCTCAGGGATAGAATATTGCCTCGCCCTTCAACGCATCGGCGAGCATCTTCTCATACTTGCCGCGCGGCACGTCGACCGCACCGAACCGCTTGAGGTGCTCGGTGGTGAACTGCGTATCAAGCAGAGCAAAGCCCCGCGCCTTCAAGCGCTCGACGAGGTAGAAGAGGCAGGTCTTGGAAGCGTCCGTCTCCCTGGCGAACATGCTCTCGCCAAAAAACACCCGGCCGAGCGACACGCCATAGAGGCCGCCGACCAGCCGGTCCTCACGCCACGCTTCGACCGAATGACAATGGCCTATCCGATGCAACTCGATATAGGCTTCGCGGATCGGCGCATTGATCCAGGTCGAGCGCCGCTCCGCGCGCTTTTCGGCGCAGCCGTCGATGGTCGCCTCGAAATCGAAATCGAAACGGATGTCGAAGGGATGTTTCTTGATCGTTTTCCAGAGACTTTTCGGCGTGTGAAAGCCGTCAAGCGGGATGATGCCGCGTGTCTCCGGCCGCACCCAGAACACCTCCGGGTCGCCGGCACTTTCTGCCATTGGGAAAACGCCCGAGGCGTAGGCCTTGAGCAGCAGGTCGGTGGGGATGCGATAGCCGGGCGCGTAGGGGCGGGTCATCGCGTCTCCGCGCTACTCTTCCTTGGCCAGGTATTTTTCCAGCCAGTGGATGTCATAATCGCCATTGGCGATGTCGGCATTGCCGACGAGATCGCGAAACAGCGGCAGCGTCGTCTTGATACCGTCGACGACGAACTCGTCCAGGGCGCGGCGCAGGCGCATCATGCACTCGACGCGGTTACGCCCATGTACAATCAGCTTGCCGATCAGGCTGTCGTAATAGGGCGGGATCTTGTAGCCGGAATAGACGCCGGAATCGACGCGGATGCCCAGACCACCCGGTGTGTGGAAATGGGTGATCGTACCGGGCGAGGGGGTGAAGGTGCGTGGGTCCTCGGCGTTGATGCGGCATTCGATGGCGTGGCCGTTGAACTTGATGTCCTCCTGCTTCACCGAGAGGCCGCCGCCGGAAGCGACGCGGATCTGCTCATGCACGAGATCGATGCCGGTGATCGCTTCCGTCACCGGATGCTCGACCTGCAGGCGCGTGTTCATCTCGATGAAATAGAACTCGCCATTTTCGTAGAGGAACTCGATCGTGCCGGCGCCGGAATAGCCGAGGTCGGCGATCGCCTTGGCGCAGATGCCGCCGATACGGGCGCGCTCTTCGGCATTGAGGGCCGGCGAGGGCGCCTCTTCCCAGACTTTCTGGTGGCGGCGCTGCAAGGAACAGTCGCGCTCGCCGAAATGCACGCCGCGGCCAAAGCCGTCGCCGAACACCTGCACCTCGATATGGCGCGGCTTTTCCAGGTATTTCTCGATGTAGACCGCATCGTCGCCGAAGGCCGCACCGGCTTCCGTGCTCGCCGTTTGCAAGGCGACCTCAAGGTCGGCCTCTGTAAGCGCCACCTTCATACCGCGCCCGCCACCACCGGCCGATGCCTTGATGATCACGGGATAGCCGATCTCGGCGGCAATGCGCCTGGCTTCCTTTTGGTCGGTGACGGCGCCGTCCGAACCGGGCACAACCGGAATGCCGAGGCGCTTGGCGGTTCGCTTGGCCTCGATCTTGTCGCCCATGATGCGGATATGGTCGCCGGACGGACCGATGAAGGTGATGTTGTGCGCGGCCAGTATGTCGGCGAACTTGGCGTTCTCCGACAGGAAGCCGTAGCCCGGATGCACGGCGTCGGCGCCGGTGATTTCGCAGGCCGCAACGATCTGATGGATGTTGAGATAGCTGTCGCGCGATGGCGGCGGACCGATGCAGACGCTCTCGTCCGCGAGCCGCACATGCATGGCGTCGGCATCGGCGGTCGAATGCACCACCACCGTCTGGATGCCGAGTTCCTTGCAGGCGCGCAGCACCCGGAGGGCGATTTCGCCGCGATTGGCGATGAGGATCTTCTGAAACATCAGGCCCGCTCTACTCGATCACGACGAGCGGCATGCCATATTCGACCGGCTGCGAATCCTCGAAAAGGATCGCGGTCACCGTGCCGGCGCGTGGCGAGGGGATCTGGTTCATCGTCTTCATTGCTTCGATGATCAGCAGCGTCTGGCCTTCCTTGACCTTCTGGCCGACTTCGATGAATGCCTTGGCGTCCGGCGACGGCGCCAAATAGGCCGTGCCGACCATCGGTGAGGTGACCGCATTCTTGGAAAGGTCCGCCACCACAGGCACGGCAACGGCGGCAGCCTGCGCTGCTGCCGGCGCATAGGCCGGTTGCGGCGCCGCGATTGCATGAACGGCCGGCGCCTGCCGCGAGACGCGCACCTTCAGGTCGCCCAGTTCAACCTCGATCTCGGTGAGGTTGGTGTCGTTCAGTATGCCCGCCAGATCGCGGATCAGTTGCTGGTCAACACCGGTCTTCTTTATCGACATTTTCGAGCCTTCTGTTTGTTGGCCGGTCATAGGCGTGCGGCCAGCGCCTGTAGCGCCAGCGTATAGCCGAGCGGCCCAAAGCCACAGATCATGCCGACGGCGACCGGCGCGACCATGGAGACGTGGCGGAATGGTTCCCGCGCATGGATGTTGGAAAGATGAACTTCGGCCACCGGCAATGGTGCGACGGCGCGGATGGCGTCGTGGATGGCAATCGAGGTGTGGCTGTAGGCGCCCGGATTGATGACGATGCCGACAGCCTTGTCGCCGGCTTCCTGAATCCAGTCGACAAGGTCGCCCTCATGGTTCGACTGGCGGAAATCGATCTCGAACCCCAGCGCCGTGCCTGCCTGCTTGCAGTCGTCGGCGATCGCGGCAAGCGTCTTGCCGCCATAGATGCCCGGCTCGCGCTTGCCGAGCGCGTTGAGATTGGGACCGTTCAGGACGAAAACCGTTTTCAAAAAAGCCGACCTTTCCCGGCGCCGTCATCAAGCCGGCGCGCTGGGCCCTCTATAATGGGCATAGCCGCCCGCGGAAAGAGCGCAAGTGCGTTCTTTCACTGTCCACAACAGGCGGAAATGTGCCAGTGAGAGATAGCTGGCGAGCAAGATCAGAGCGCGGCTTTCGCCGCCTCGATCTTTTCAGCCAGCACTTCCTGCCCGAGCGCCCCGAACACCACCTCGTTGCCGACGACATAGGACGGCGTTCCGGTGATCGCCAGCTTGTTGGCAAGATCGTAGGTCTTGGCGAGGGCCTCGTTGATTGTCGGGTCCTTCATCTTCTCGCGCAGCGCCGCTTCGTCGGCGCCGAGCGACAGCGCGACCTTCATGGCCGCCGCCTCGGTGGCGCGTCCCTGACCGCCGAGCAACGCATTGTGGAACTCGCCGTACTTTTCCGGGTGCATCAGGTGGAAGGCCATCGAGACCACGCTCGCCTTCTGCGAATCCGGTCCGAGGATGGGGAATTCCTTGAGCACGAAACGCAGGTCCGGATCGGTCTTGGTCAGCGCCTTCATGTCGTCGATGGCACGTTTGCAGAAGCCGCAATTATAGTCGTAGAACTCGACGATGGTGACCTTGCCGGTCGGATTGCCGACGACGCCGTCGAAGGCGGAGTTGAAAATCTGGTCCTTGGCATCCTTGATCACGCCGAGATGAGCGATGCGCTGCTCTTCCTTCTGCTTGGCCTCAAGCGCGTCCTGGACCTCCAGAAGAACTTCCGGGTTTTTCAACAAATAGTCGCGGATGATGCCTTCGACCTCGGTGCGGTCGATCTTGGTATCGGCCGCCGCCGTCTCGACCGGCTGTGCGGTCCCGGCCTTGGCGATCTGCGGGTTTCCGGCAACGAATCCGAAAGCCAGCATGGCCAGAGCGACCGCAACCCCCGTGGTGCCCAGCAGCAGTGCCTTTTTCATCGTTCCTGTTCCTTCTGCCTGTTTTCCGGTCTGGCTATGTCGTGGCGCGGGGCCGGAAGGTTCACTTGATCTTGGTTGACGGCTTGTAGTTTATGATATCCTGGGCGCGAAGCCAGCGCGGCTCGCCGCGTTTCATCTGCTGCTGCGCCCGCATGGCGAAAATCTTCGCATCCTTGTAGTTGCCGGAATAGAAATGGCTTTCGGCGGTGGCAAGTTCAGCGCCAGGTATGTCGCCCAACTCGCCATAGGCCTGCGCCAGATAGCGATATCCGGCTGAATTTTCCTTGTCGCGACCGAGGCCATTGTTGATCTGCACGACGGCTTTTTTGAGGGAGTCGGGCGTGCCGACGGCCATCAGCGCCTGGCCCACGGACACCGGCAGCAGACCGGACCGAGCCGAATCGAGGCTGACCGCCTTGGCATAGGCGTCCGCGGCTTCCTTGGGTTTGTTGGCTTTCATCAGGATGTCGCCGCGCAGTTCCTGGAAGTAGGCATTCTTCGGTTGCGCCTTGATCAGTGCATTGGTCTTGGCGAGGGCGGCGGCGATGTTGCCGAACAGGTAGGTCGACTGGGCGTCGCCGTACTGGGCGGCGAGGGTTCCTTGCATCTTTCGCATCAGCCGGGACGCGGCCGCCTGGCCTTCCATGTAAACGGCGATCTTCACCCGCATCATGTCATGGCGCTGCTGCAGCGCGGGCGGGTCCGGCCTGTCGACATTGGGGTCCTGTTTCACCAGCACTTCGAGATTGGCGATGCGGTCCTGCGGCATCGGATGGCTGATCCGATACGGATCGACCTGGGCGCCCGAAAGCGAAAGTGCGGTCTGGAAGCGGCGGAATGTCTTCAGCATGCCCATGCCGGACTGGCCGGTGGCGTTGAGATAGGTGATCGCCGAGCGGTCGGCCGTCATCTCCTCGGTGCGCTGATAGGCGAGGATGCTGCGCTGTGCCATTTCGCCGCCGCCGGCAGCCACGCCCATGCCGGCGCCGGCGAGACCGCGGCTGCTGGTTGTGGCACCGGCGACAATGGCGCCGGCGCCAAGCAATGTCGCGATGACGGCCATCGTCTTGGCTCGTTCGAGCTGGTCGCGCAGCTTCTGCTGGTGGCCGCCGGCAATATGACCGGCTTCGTGCGCGATGACGCCGATGATCTCGTTGGGCGTTTCAGCCGTCATCAGCGCGCCGGTGTTGATAAACAGCCGACGCCCGGTGACGAAGGCGTTGAAACTCTGGTCGTTGACCAGGACGATGTCGATGCCGTCATTCGCCAGGCCGGCCGCCCTGAAGATCGGCCGCGCGTAATCGCGCACCAGCGCCTCGATCTCGGCGTCGCGCACCACCGGCACGTTCTGGGCGAAGGCGCTGACCGAGCTCGACATTGCAACGGCAACGCCAAGCGAAAGCGTCGCGAAGACGCGCGCTGCCTGGGCAATCGTCGATCTGGGTCGGCTCAACATGATGTGTCCACTGGTAGACGAGCGGGCGAAAGATGAAAAGTCGGCGCCGGAAACTTCCTCAACTTGTGATCCTCACATCAATCGGGCATTTGTGCGGCACATGCGCCAGTGCCTGGCGCCGTCAGTCATCGGGAATACTGGTTAAATGGTCGTTTCGCTCTCACGCCGTGGCAATGTCGAGCCCTTCCATGCGATGGACATTCTGGCAGAGGCAAACCGGCTGAAGTCCCAGGGCGTGCCGGTTGTTTCGATGGCCGTCGGCCAACCCTCCGATCCCGCACCGGTTCTGGTTCGCGCCGCAGCAGCCAAGGCGCTGCAGGATGGGCGCATCGGCTACACCGACGCGCTCGGACTGGCAGGTTTGCGCAAGGCGATAGCCGGACACTACGCCGATCACTACGGGCTTGAGATCGAGCCCGGCCGGATCGCGGTGACCACGGGATCGTCGGCCGCCTTCAACCTTGCCTTCCTGGCGATGTTCGATCGGGGTGACCGCGTCGCCATCGCGGCACCCGGTTACCCTGCCTACCGCAACATCATGGCCGCACTCGGCATCGAGGTGGTCGAGATCGAGCTCGGCGACGCCGCCTACCTGCATGCCGGCCATTTGGAAGCCGCGCATCGTGAAAAGCCGCTGAAAGGCGTTCTCTTCGCCAGTCCCGCCAATCCAACCGGCGCGGTCATACCAGCCGATGAACTGGCGGCCCTGGTAAGGACGGCACAGGACCTCGGCATCGCCGTCATCTCCGACGAAATCTATCACCGGCTGGCCTATGCCGCCCCCGACACCACGGCACTTGCCTATGGCGGCGATGTGACGGTGATCAATTCCTTCTCCAAATATTACTGCATGACCGGCTGGCGAATCGGCTGGATGGTGCTGCCGCAGGAACTGGTGCGGCCGGTCGAGCGCGTCGCCCAGAGCCTCTACATCTCGCCGCCGGAGCTATCGCAGATTGCCGCGATCGAAGCGTTCAGGGCGACCGAGGAACTGGAGGCGGTAAAAGGCCGCTACGCCTGGAATCGCGAGCTCTTGATGAAACGCCTGCCGGAACTCGGCTTTCCGCTGGCGGCGCCCATGGACGGCGCCTTTTATGCGTTCTGTGACGTCACCAGGCATACCAATGACAGCATGGCCTTTGCGCGAAAGATGCTGGCCGAGGCGCATGTTGCAGCAACGCCCGGCCGCGACTTCGACACTCAGGCTGGGCACCGGACCATGCGTTTCTCCTATGCCGGCAGCCACGACGACATGGTCGAGGCAATGGTGCGCATCGAACGCTGGTTGAGGTAGCACCATGCCGGAACTTGAACAGGCCCCCAAACTTGATCGGGCATTGGCCGAAGTCGCCGCCGAAATGGCCGAGCGCACCGATCGCGGCGACGTCGCTTCCTACATTCCGCAGCTGGGCAAGGTCGATCCGAAGAAGTTCGGCATCGCGGCGGTCACCAATGACGGCCGCGTGCTGATGGCCGGCGATGCCGACCAGGCATTTTCCATCCAGAGCATCTCGAAAGTGTTCACGCTGACACTGGCGCTCGGCAATGTCGGTGACGCGCTTTGGCAGCGGGTAGGCCGCGAACCGTCAGGCAATCCATTCAACTCGATCGTGCAGCTCGAGCATGAGAACGGCATTCCGCGCAACCCGTTCATCAATGCCGGCGCCATTGTCATTTCCGACATCCTGCTTGCCGGCCACCAGCCGCGCGAGGCGATCGGCGAAATCCTGCGCTTCATCCAGTTCCTCGCCGACGACGAAACGATCATCATCGATCGTGAGGTCGCGGCGTCCGAACGGGCCACCGGCTATCGCAACTTCGCGCTTGCCAACTACATGAAATCCTTCGGCAATCTCCACCACGCGCCGGAGCTGGCGCTGGGCGTCTACTTCCACCATTGCGCCATCGCAATGAGTTGCCGGCAACTGGCGCTCGCCGGCCGCTTCCTCGCCAATGGCGGCAAGAACCCGGCGACCGGGCATTCCGTGGTGTCGGCCGAACGGGCACGCCGCATCGGCGCGATGATGCTGACCTGCGGTCACTATGATGGCTCCGGCGATTTCGCCTTCCGCGTCGGCATCCCCGGCAAGAGCGGCGTCGGCGGCGGCATATTGGGCATCGTGCCGGGCATGGCGTCGCTTGCCGTCTGGTCGCCCGGCCTCAATGCCAACGGCAACTCCAAGCTGGGGTCGATCGCGCTGGAAAAGCTGGCCAGGATGATGAACTGGTCGATCTTCGCGCCGTGATGCATGTCGCCCAAAAGTGCGCAGCGGTTTTGGGACAACGACATGCATAAAAATCAAAGAAGCGTTTTAGCCTTTCGCGATCCGGAATAGCGCCAGATAAGAAAATCCCGCACCGTCTTCGAGACGGCGCGGGATTTTTGTCAACAAACTAGCTCAGGTGGCTGAAAGGCTTAGAAAAAGCCCTTCCGCTGCCACCATCCGCCGCGTTTCGGCTTGTCGTCGGTCTTGTCCTCGGCCTTGGCCGCGGGTTCTTCCGCTACGGTCGAAGACACCACCGGCTCGACCGGCGCATTCACCGCCGCCGGCTTGCGCCGCGACGGGCGGGCCTTCGGTGCCTTCTCGACAGCCGCTGCTTCGTCGGACGCCGTGGCCGGCGTCTCGACCGGTGCTTCCGCCTCGGCAGCCGGCTCTTCGGCGACGATTTCGGCTGCGGCCTTCTTCGGCTTGGCGGCACGGCGTGGCTTCTTCGGCTTCTCCGTGCTCGGCGCGTCGTCATTGGCCGGAGCAAGCACCACCGGCTCTTCGGCCGCTGCGGTAACCACCGGCTCGCTAGCGATCACCTCGGTTGCCGAGACTTCGCCTTCGGACGCGTCGGCTGCTTCGCCAGCACTTGCCTCAGCCTCGCCTTCACCGTCTTCGCGGCGGTTGCGCTTGCCGCCGCGCTTGCCGCGCCGGCGCTTCTTGCCCTGGCCTTCGTCCGAAGCTTCAGCTGTGGCAGGAGTTTCGGAAACACCAACAGGGGCATTGTCGTCCGCTTCCGCGTCGCCATCTCCGGCGGCCGAGTCCGAGTCCGAAAACTCGCCGGCCGGAGCCGAGACGGAAGCACCGTCCGCAGGGGCGCCATGTTCGCGATCGCGATCCTTGCCGCCACGCCGACGCCGACGCTTGCGGCGCTTGCGGTCGCGGCCTTCGCCTTCCTCACCACCGGCAGCGGGCCGCGGCTGCTGTTGCTGCGGCTGCTGGCGTGGCTGTTCTGCCTGGATCGGCGCCTCGTCGTCTTCCTCGATGACGGCAATCTCATCCTCGGGCTCGTCCGGCTCGACATAGGCCGGGAAGCTGCGCGCCTCGACAAAGCCTTCCGGCTTTTCAGCCAACGCGCCGCGGAAGATCGCATAGTGCTGCGAACCCACCGAATCGTCGGCCTCGACGGTGATCGTCAGCCCGAAGCGGCTTTCGAGTTCCACCAGCGTGCCGCGCTTGTGGTTGAGCACGTAGAGTGCTGTCGCCGCCGGCGTCCGCACCGTGATGTGGCTGCGCGAATCCTTGAGCAGGAATTCCTCGATCGCCCGCACCACCATCAGCGCGACCGACGAATCGGAGCGCACATGGCCGGTGCCGCCGCAATGCGGGCAAGGCTTCATGGTCGATTCCAGCACGCTGGCGCGGATGCGCTGGCGTGACATCTCCATGAGGCCGAAATGCGAGATACGGCCGACCTGGATGCGCGCACGATCGTTCTTGAGGTGATCCTTCAGCCGCTTCTCGACGGAGCGGTTGTTGCGGTTCTCCTCCATGTCGATGAAGTCGATGACGATCAGGCCGGCAAGATCGCGCAGCCTTAGCTGACGCGCGACTTCCTCGGCCGCTTCCAGATTGGTGTGGAGCGCGGTGTCCTCGATCGAGTGCTCCTTGGTGGAGCGGCCCGAATTCACGTCGATGGCAACCAGCGCTTCGGTCTGGTTGATGATGATGTAGCCGCCGCTCTTCAGCGTCACTTGCGGCTGCAGCATGCGGTCGAGCTGTGCCTCGATGCCGTTGCGCACGAAGATCGGCGTCGTGTCGCGGAACGGCTGAACCACCTTGGCGTGGCTCGGCATCAGCATGCGCATGAAGTCCTTGGCCTCGCGGTAGCCTTCCTCGCCGGAGACAAGAATCTCGTCGATATCCTTGTTGTAGAGGTCGCGGACCGAGCGCTTGATCAGGCTGCCTTCCTCGTAGACCAGGGCAGGGGCCGTGGACTGCAAGGTGAGATTGCGGACATTTTCCCAAAGCCGCATCAGATATTCGTAGTCGCGCTTGATCTCTGCCTTGGTGCGGCTCTCGCCGGCGGTGCGCAGGATGACGCCCATGCCCTGCGGCACTTCGAGATCGGCGACGACCTCCTTGAGCCGCTTGCGGTCGACCGCGCTGGTGATCTTGCGCGAAATGCCGCCGCCACGCGCCGTGTTCGGCATCAGCACCGAATAGCGGCCGGCCAGCGACAGATAGGTGGTCAGCGCCGCGCCCTTGTTGCCGCGCTCTTCCTTGACGACCTGCACCAGGAGGATCTGCCGGCGCTTGATCACTTCCTGGATCTTGTACTGGCGGCGCACCGGCTTGCGGCGGTTGCGCACTTCTTCCAGCGCATCCTCGGCGCCGACCGATTCGACCTCGTGATCGTCCGGATGCGAGGACTGCACTTCTTCCAGCATGCCGCGATCATTGTCGCCGGAGGTCGCTTCGCTGCCTTGTTCGGCCAGCGGGACGGCTTCGGAAATCACATCGGCCTCGACCGAGGCGGCGATCGACGTCGGGCCGCCTTCGCGGATTTCGCCTTCGTCCTGCTCGGCCGAATCCTCGCCATGCTCGGACGCATCTGCATGTTCGGACGAATCAGCCGCATGTTCGATGATCTCGGACGTGTGCGAGATGTCCTCGACACCAGCGTCGGCACCTTCTTCTGCCTCGTCGGCAGCGTCGCTCGCCTCGCCGGAATCGGCTGCATCGCGCTTGTGCTCGCCCCGGTCGCGGGGCTTGCCGCCGCGCCTGCGGCCGCGCCGTCCGCGATCGCGGCTCTGGCGATCATCGCCGTCGCCGTCCTCGTTCTCCTCGTCCTCAGCCTCCTGCGCTTCCGCGCGCAGCAGTGCCTGACGATCGGCGACCGGAATCTGGTAGTAATCGGGGTGGATTTCACTGAAGGCGAGAAAACCGTGACGGTTGCCGCCATATTCGACAAAGGCTGCCTGAAGGGAGGGCTCTACGCGCGTTACGCGGGCTAGGTAGATGTTTCCTTTGAGCTGCTTCTTGTCCTGGGATTCAAAGTCGAATTCTTCAATACGGTTACCGCGTATGACGACAACGCGTGTTTCCTCCGGGTGGGAGGCGTCTATCAGCATTTTGTTGGGCATTATTTCGTTTCCCCCCGGCAGCCGTCAGCCGCAGCTTGCGAGGCAAAGCCTGCTGCTGCGTGTCTGGAATGTGGGTGCCGGATATTTGAACGTCCGTCGGCCGCCGCTTGAGCGCCATGGCGGTGCCGCCCGCAGCCATAATGGCGCGGTTTGATGCGGACCTTTCCATGATTGCGCTTGAAGCCATCGTCACCAACAGAACCTTTTGAACCAAAGCCCGGACGAACCGGACCAGCTTGTTTGCTCATACAGAGCCGGCACGGGAACAAACCCGGCCGTTTTCCTCACGCAGGCGATTCCCCCGCCACGGGAGCACGCCTGCGAAATTCGTCGCGATCACCTGAACCCTTTTCGCCTGAAGCGAAAGGAGCCGCCTTTACGTCTGACCCTGTAGCAAGAAGCTGCGGAGGAGGGCGGTTCCAGGATTGCAGTGATCCACCATCGCTTTTATGATTTGGCGGGGTGGAAGGCAACCCCGATTTCCGATGCCGGCAAAAAGCCGTTCCGTAGCGTAAAGCCAGGCTTGCGGCCCTGCATGAAAAGGCTTGGTTAACCTTCTCTGGATACCAATCGTTAATCGAGTTCGCGGCCTAACCGGCATTTCGACGAAACGACCGGGCGCCGGGCGCCAAACCGGGAGCGACTGCAAGAGAGATGGGATTGGCGGACTTCACAGACAAGGGATGTCGTGTCGGCGGCCGGATCCTGGCCGCTTTCTGCCTCTTGCTGCTGCTGGCGGCCTCATCCGTCTTGTTTTCAAATGCCAGTGCCGCCGACGCTCCGCTCGTGGCAAAAGGCTACAAGATGGCCGGCGATGCCACCAAGATGCGCATCGTCATGGATTTCGACCGCGAACCCGATATCAAATGGTTCCTGCTGCGTGGTCCCAACCGTCTTGTCATCGATCTCGCGAATACGAGATTCGCCGTGGATGCCAAGGATTTGAAGGCGCGGGGCCTGGTCAAGGGCGTGCGCCTGGGCGAACTCGGCGAGGGCGTTTCGCGTCTGATCCTCACCGGCAAGGGACCCTTTGCCGTCGACAAGCTCGACGTGCTCAAGAACGAGGACGGAACCGGCTACCGCATTGCCATCGATATGTCAGCGGCATCCGAACGCGAGTTCGATGCCGCACTTGCCAATCAGGCGCTGACCACCGGATCGACCGTTTCGACCGACAAGGGAGGGCGGGTCGGCACCGGGCCGGTCTCCAATCCGGGCCATCGGTTCACCGTCGTCATCGACCCTGGCCATGGCGGCATCGACGGCGGTGCCGAGGGCCTGAACGGCACCATCGAAAAAAACGTCACGCTGGCCTTCGCCACGGAGCTGCGCGACAAACTCGCGGCCGTCGGCAATTATGATGTGTTCATGACGCGCGACACAGACGAATTCCTGCGTCTGGACGACCGCGTGCGCATTGCCCGTCAGCATGAGGCCGACCTGCTTATTTCGATCCATGCCGACACGATCAGCGTCAAGGGCATTCGCGGCGCCACCGTCTATACCGTCTCCGACAAGGCTTCGGACCCCGAGGCGCAGGCGCTTGCCGACCGTGAGAACCTCTCCGACCAGTTCGCCGGCATGGAAATCAAGAACGACAACAAGGAAGTCACCGACATCCTGATCGACCTGATCCGCCGCGAAACACACAATTTCTCGATGAGTTTCGCCCACACGCTGGTTGGCCAGTTGTCGACCAGCGTCGGTCTTATCAACAATCCGCAGCGCTCCGCGGGTTTCAAGGTGCTCAAGGCACCCGATGTGCCGTCGGTGCTGGTCGAACTCGGTTATCTCTCGAACGCCAAGGACGAGGCGCAGTTGCTCAACGCCGACTGGCGCGGCAAGGCGGCCCAGAGCATAACCAACGCCGTCGCGCTGTTCGCGTCGGCCAAGGCCGGATCGGGAACCGGAGGTTGACATGACCGGCGACGCCTGCAACCAGAGGCGGCGTTGCGCGACGACAACACCCAGTGCTTTTATTTCCGGCCAGCAGCCGTGAAATCAGGCATTGCCGTATTTTGTCCACATGGCGGCGACAAGGGTTTTCGATTACGGATTGGGACCGGCTCGAAAGCTTGCGTGAAAGGCGGCTTCGTTTAGGAAATTCCCGAACCAAGGACTGGAGCGGGTATGATTCGTCTCATTGGCTATTTTTTCGGCATCGGCACGACGCTGGCCCTTCTGGTCGCGGCGGGCGTTGCGATCTACATCGGCCATTTGTCGAAGGATCTGCCCGACTACGAGGTGCTGGCCAAATACGAGCCGCCGGTGACCACCCGCATCCATGCGTCCGACGGCGCGCTGATGGCGGAATATGCGCGCGAACGGCGCCTGTATCTGCCGATCCAGGCCATTCCGGACCGCGTCAAGGCGGCCTTCCTGTCGGCGGAAGACAAGAATTTCTACAATCACCCGGGCATCGATGTCACCGGCCTCGGCCGCGCCATCATCGTCAACCTGCAGAATTTCGGCTCGGGCCGGCGCCAGGTCGGCGCTTCGACGATCACCCAGCAGGTGGCGAAGAACTTCCTGTTGTCCTCGGACCAGACCTACGAGCGCAAGATCAAGGAGATGATCCTCGCCTTCCGCATCGAGCAGGCCTATCCCAAGGATCGCATTCTCGAGCTCTACCTCAACGAAATCTTCTTCGGCTTCGGCGCCTATGGCGTCGCCGGTGCGGCGCTGACCTATTTCGACAAGTCGGTCAACGAACTGTCCGTGGCCGAGGCCGCCTACCTGGCCTCCCTGCCCAAGGGGCCGAACAACTATCACCCTTTCAAGCATGCCGATCGCGCGATCGAGCGCCGCAACTGGGTCATCGATCAGATGGTCGAGAACGGTTATGTCACGCGTGAGGAAGGCAACAAGGCCAAGGCCGAGCCGCTGGGCGTGACGCCGCGGCGCAGCGGCACCTATCTGTTCGCCGGCGAGTACTTCACCGAAGAGGTGCGCCGCCAGATCATCGCCCGCTACGGCGAGAATGCGCTCTACGAAGGCGGCCTCTCCGTCCGCACCACGCTCGATCCGAAGATCCAGCTCATTGCCCGCAAATCGATGCAGAACGGGTTGATGAAATACGACACGCTGCGCGGCTATCGCGGGCCGGTGACATCGATCGATGTCTCGGGCGACTGGGGCGTGCCGCTTGGCGCCGTCAAGGGACTGGAGGATGTTCCCGAATGGTCGCTCGCCGTCGTGCTCGACAGTTCGGCGACCGGCCTGTCGATCGGCCTGCAGCCCGCACGGCAGGCGTCGGGCGAGATCGTCAAGGAGCGCGTCGAAGGCACCATCAGCAAGGAGGACATGGGTTTTGCCATGCGCCATGTGGTCGCCGGCAAGACCGTCAAGGCCAAGTCGCCGGCGGAGGTGTTGAAGCCGGGCGACGTCATCTTCGTGCAGAAAAACGATGGTGCCGAGGGCACCTACAGCCTGCGCCAGGTGCCCGAAGTAGAGGGCGGCCTGATCGCCATGGACCCGCACACCGGCCGCGTGCTGGCCATGGTCGGCGGCTTCTCCTATGCGCAGTCCGAATTCAACCGCGCCACGCAAGCCATGCGCCAGCCGGGCTCCTCGTTCAAGCCGATCGTCTATTCGGCAGCGCTCGACAATGGCTATACGCCGGCCTCGGTCATCATGGACGGGCCGATCACGATCCAGAGCGGCAACACGAGCTGGACGCCGAAGAACTATGACGGCACCGTCGCCGGTCCGGCGACCCTGCGCTCCGGCATCGAGAAGTCGCGCAACCTGATGACGGTGCGGCTTGCCAATGACATGGGGATGAAGCTGGTGGTCGAATATGCCGAGCGCTTCGGTGTCTACGACCATCTGGCACCCTATCTGCCAATGGCGTTGGGTTCCGGCGAAACCACCGTGATGCGCATGGTGTCGGCCTATTCGATCATGGCCAATGGCGGCAAGTCGATCAAACCGTCGCTCATCGACCGCATCCAGGACCGCTACGGCAAGACGGTGTTCAAGCAGGACGAACGTGGCTGCCAGGGTTGCAATGCGCAGGAATGGCAGAACCAGCCGGAGCCGGAGCTGGTCGACAATTCCGAGCAGGTGCTCGACCCGATGACCGCCTACCAGATCACCTCGATGATGGAAGGGGTCGTGCAGCGCGGCACCGGCGCCACCATCGGCGAACTCGGCCGTCACATCGCCGGCAAGACCGGAACGACCAACGATGAAAAGGACGCCTGGTTCATCGGTTACACGCCCAACCTCGTCGTCGGCCTCTACATGGGCTATGACACGCCGCGCGGCCTCGGCCATGGCGCCACCGGTGGCGGCCTCGCAGCCCCGATCTTCAAGGACTTCATGCGAGTGGCGCTGGACGGCACGCCCAATGTCGACTTCAAGGTGCCCGAAGGCATGAACCTGGTCGCCATCAATCGCAAGACCGGCATGCGTGCCGCATCGGGCGATCCCGGCACCATCATCGAAGCCTTCAAGCCGGGCACCGGTCCCGCCGACAGCTATTGGGTGATCGGCATGGGCGCCGATGGTTCCAATGCCACCGGTGGCGCACTGTCGCCGCAAGCCAATCAGGCTATCCAGTCCGGCGGCGGCGGCCTCTACTGACGATTTTCAGGGGCGGATGGGCTGGCCTTGGGCCGGCCCATTTTGCTTTACAGCCGGCGGCGGCGTGCCTATGTATCGCGCCGACCGATTTCAGCAAACAGGACAGAACAGCCAGCCATGCGCGCGGAAACGCAGAATATTGTCGACGAGATCAGGCAGGCGATAACCCTGCTGAGGAGGCATCTTTGACTGGGATCAAGCCATAAAGCGGCTTGAATACCTCAATGTGCGCGCCGAGGACGCCAGCCTCTGGAACGAGCCGCTGGAAGCGCAGAAGCTGATGCGCGAACGCCAGAGCCTCGAAGAAGGCATCGCCTCGGTGAAAGGTCTGACGCAGGCGCTGGAAGACAATATCGGCCTGATCGAACTCGGCGAGGAAGAGCGCGATGAGGGCGTGATCGCCGAGGCGGAAGCCGCGATCCGCTCGATGCAAGGCGAAGCGAAGGCCCGCCAGGTCGAGACGCTGCTGTCGGGTGAAGCAGACTCCAACGACACCTATCTCGAAATCCATGCCGGTGCCGGCGGCACCGAAAGCCAGGACTGGGCCTCGATGCTGCTGCGCATGTACACGCGCTGGGCCGAGCGGCGCCGTTTCAAAGTCGAAGTGCTGGAAATGCATGACGGCGAAGAGGCCGGCATCAAGTCCGCCACGTTGATGATCAAAGGCCACAACGCCTATGGCTGGATGAAGACGGAATCGGGCGTTCATCGCCTGGTGCGTATTTCGCCCTATGACAGCAATGCGCGCCGGCATACGTCCTTCGCCAGCGTCTGGGTCTATCCGGTCATCGACGACACGATCGAGATCGACGTCTCCGAATCCGACGTCCGCATCGATACTTATCGCTCGTCCGGCTCGGGCGGCCAGCACGTCAACACCACCGATTCGGCGGTGCGCATCACGCATCTGGCCACCGGCATCGCCGTCGCCTGCCAGGCCGAACGTTCGCAGCACAAGAACAAGGCCAAGGCCTGGGAGATGCTGCGCTCGCGCCTTTACGAGGAAGAGCTGAAGAAGCGCGAGGCGGTTGCAAACGCCACCGAAGCATCGAAGAGCGATATCGGCTGGGGCCACCAGATCCGCTCCTATGTGCTGCAGCCCTATCAGTTGGTGAAGGATCTCCGCACCGGCGTCGAGAGCACCAGCCCGTCGAGCGTGCTCGATGGCGACCTCGACGATTTCATGGAAGCCTCGTTGTCGCAGCGCATCGAAGGCGGTGCCGGCGAAGCCGTGGCGGACCTGGACTAGGATATGCCCATATTCAGGTGAGGCTGGCCTGGCCTCATCTGAACATACCCCTGCGCACCACAGCAATGGAGGAGAGAGTGCCGAGCAAGCTCACCGGAAAATGCTTTTGCGGCGCGGTTCACTACGAGGTGGCCGACGAATTCCTCTATGCCGCGAATTGCCATTGTTCGGACTGCCGGCGCACCACCGGTTCGGCATTCAAGCCTTTCGCCGGTATCGAGCGTGAAAAGTTTGTCCTCACCGAAGGCGAGGACAAACTCCTGATCTTCGGCGACCAAAGCGGCCACAACGCGCATTGCTGCCGGTGCGGCTCCTTGCTTTATTCGCTCGTGCGCGACGGCGCCTACGTCCATGTCGCCATGGGAACGCTCGTCGACGACCCATCCATTCGTCCAACCGAGCACATCTTCGTCGGTTCGAAGGCGGGCTGGTTCACCATCACCGATGACCTGCCGCAGTATCAAGAGCACGTGATTGCCGGCTCCGACCAGCAATAGGCTGGAACCACAGCGGGCCAATCCCGTTTATTCGACGCCCGTTTGCCGGGAATTGACCTTGGCCTCATCTCGTCGGCGGTAGCGGATGCCTGACGTCTGTAGAACGATGTCGGGAATGCATGTTCTTGCGCCGACCAAGGAATCAGCCCAGCATCCAAGGGCTGGGAGAGAAAAAGCATTTATGGCCGGACGCGGCATATCTGCGACCCGACGATCCGGCCACTGGGAAGATACGTTCCGGGAACGGGCAAGCGAAACGCTTGATGCTCGTTTGAAAGGAACGTTTCCATGTCTGCTGCCACACTCAGATCGGCCAATGCCGTTCAACCGGCTGGCCGACTTTTGTTTTCCCTGTTCGCGATCGGCGCGATGGCAATGCTGACGGCACCTGCCTTCGCGCATGACGCCACGCCCACGGCGGCAAAGCCACAAGGCTGGAGTTATCCGTTCGCATGCTGCGCCAACTATGATTGTCGCACGACCCATACAGGCGAAGTGCTGGAGAAACCCGAGGGCTATGTCATCGCCGGAACGGGTGAGGTCGTTCCAATGACCGACAAGCGTGTCAAGGACAGCCCGGACGGCGAGTTCCATTGGTGCGCGCACCAGGGGGGCCTCGACGCCGGCAGGACAATCTGCCTGTTCGTGCCGCCGCGCTCGTATTGACGATAGGAACGCATTCCGACGTCCGCCTGATCGCGTGTGACGGGACGGGCTTGCTGAGACGCGCCTGTCGCGGTAGCGCCGGGTGATGCTTGCTGACAGACAGTTGTCAGGAGCACCTCTTTATGCTGCCTTTGCCGTACAGGGTGGCGGCGACAGGAGGAGTTCGTTGATGACCATCAAGGCAAGCTGTCATTGCAAGGCGACGACGTTCGAGGTTTCGCAAGCACCGCAGACGGTGACGCAATGCACCTGTTCTTTCTGCTCGAAACGCGGCTCGCTCTGGGCCTATTACGTGCCTTCGCAATTCAAGCTCACCAGCCCGATGGAGAACGTCTCTTTCTATCGTTGGGGGTCGAAGACCGTAAAGCACGGTTTTTGCGCCACCTGCGGCTGCGGCACCTTTACCGAAACGCCGGACTGGTCGACAGGCGAGCCGGATTTCGACAATCCCAAGATCAGCGTCAACTCGCGGCTGTTCGATGATTTCGATCTCGACAAGGTCGAAGTGGTTGTCATAGACGGCAAGAACCTCTGGTAGCTTATCCAAACCATTCCGGCACGGCGATGCGGCGCCACCACCGGGTATTGGTCCCTCGGGAAAAGCCGTGAACGGCGCTTTTGCCGTTCCGCTTTTCGCCGCAATTCATGGTACAAGTCGCGGGAAGGGCTGATTTGGCGCCACCGCAAGGCGTGACTTGGAGAGGGACCATCCTATGAAAAAGACTGTGCTCGTCGTCGTGGCGACGGCTGTGCTCGTGAGCGCCTGCACCACCACCGATCCGTATACAGGCGACCAGAAGATTTCCAACACGGCGGCCGGCGCCGGCCTTGGCGCCCTGGCGGGTGCCAGCCTTGGCCTGCTTGCCGGTGGCAACGACCGCCGCAACGCACTGATCGGCGCCGGCATCGGCGCGCTGGCCGGCGGCGCCATCGGCGCCACGATGGACCAGAACGAGGCCGAACTGCGCCGGCAGCTCGAGGGCACCGGTGTCAGCGTCACCCGCAGCGGCGACCAGATCATCCTCAACATGCCGTCCGACATCACCTTCAACTCGGATCAGGATGCGGTGAAGCCCGGCTTCTATCAGGTCCTGAACTCCGTCGCGCTGGTGCTGAAGAAGTTCAAGCAGACCACGGTCGACGTGTTCGGCCACACCGATTCGACCGGTGGCGACCAGCACAATTTCGATTTGTCGCAGCGTCGTGCTTTGGCGGTGGCGAACTATCTGTCCGGTCAGGGCGTGGATCAGCGGCGCTTCGCCGTCACAGGCTTCGGCAAGACACGTCCGGTCGCATCCAATGCCACAGCCGAAGGTCGGGCGCAGAACCGCCGCGTCGAGATCCAGCTGTCCCCGCTCACCTGATCCGTCCGGCAAGCGGATGCGAAACGGCCCTCATGCGGGGCCGTTTTTGTTTGAGCTGACATCGGCGCTCTGGATGGGTACGGTATAGATTTAGTTATTGCTAAAATATAGCTTTCCGGCGGCCATGGAAAGGAATAGCATCATGGCAGTCCAGCGGGGATGAGGCGGTGTAACCGGCCGCGCAATCAGCATTTTTCCGCCTCGGTCTTGCACGGCCAGATCAGAAATCTGGGAGGAATGCATGACAAGAACAGCCAGCCTTGGGCGCTGTGGCGTCCTCGTTTTAACAGGTTTGGTAGGCGCGTGGCTGAACGTTGCTTCGGCTCGGGCCGAGGACGCCAACAAGGCCGACATCGAAGCCTTGAAAAAGTCGCTCGCCAAATATGAGGACTACACCGCTGCCGTCCGCGACCTCTATCTGTCGACGGTCGGCTGCGTCTACTACAGCGGAGAAAAGATAGCGGGCGCGATGGATTACCCGAAGGGCGCCATGGGTATTCACTTCGTCAATGTCCCGAGTGTCGGCCAGAAGCTCGACCCGATGCACCCCAACGTGCTGATCTATGAACCGACCAAGAAGGGTTTGCGGCTGGTGGGCGCGGAATGGCTGGTGCCTCTGACGCCGGACATAAAGGAGCCTCCGAAGCTGTTTGGCCAAACCTTCATGGGGCCGATGGAGGGGCACTACCCTCTCATCCCGAAGGAGTTCGTCCACTATGACCTTCATGCCTGGCTCGGAGACAATCCGAACGGCATGTTCAGTCCGACGAACCCGAACGTGAAATGCTCGAAGGCCGAGTTTCCGATGCTGGAAAAACCGACCAAGATGATGCCTGGGCCGATGTAACGGGCGAACCAGGCTGGAGCTCTACCGAGAAGGCAAGCCGGATGGCTGGCTTGCCTTCGAAGCGGTCGGGATCAGACCTTGGCGACGATCCGCATGAAGGCCGGCATGTCATCGCCGAAGCCAACGGTTGAATCGTTGTCTTCCTGGTGACGTTGGCGGGCAGGGCGGCTGTTGTCTCGCTGCGGCCGGGTATCGCCGCGTTCCGGTGCGCGCTGTTCGTTGCGATCGGACGATTTGCGCTCGGTGTTTTCCGAACGGATCGCTTCCTTGCGCGAGCGCCGTTCGCCGACGTCGGCGGCTGCCGCTGCGACCTCGGCCACCGGCTGGTCCTCGCGGACTGTTTCCGGTGCCGTGTCTTCGCTGCGCTTGGCGTGGCGTTCGCGCGGTTTGCGCTCGCCGCCCTTTTCCCTGCTGCGGTCGTCGTCCTTGCGGCCGGCGCGGCGCGGTGCGCCCTTGCCACGGCGCGGAGCATCGTCCTCGCCGCCTTCGCTGGCAACCACCGTCGACAAGTCGCCATCATGCCATTCGATCTTATTGCCGATCAGCCGCTCGATGGCGTCGATGTATTTGGTGTCCGACTTGGTCGCGATGGTGAAGGATTTTCCGGAGCGTCCGGCGCGGCCGGTACGGCCGATACGGTGGACATAATCCTCGGCATGGATCGGCACGTCATAGTTGAAGACATGGCTGACGTCGGGGATGTCCAAGCCGCGCGCGGCGACGTCGGAAGCGACGAGGTAGCGCAGCTTGCCGTCGCGGAAATTGGCCAGCATCTGCATGCGCGCGCGCTGGTCCATGTCGCCATGCAGCGCACCGGCGTCGAAATCATACTTCAGCAGCGAGCGGAACAGTTCCGACACTTCGATCTTGCGGTTGCAGAAGATGATGGCGTTCTTCAGTTCGGCATCTTCGGCCTTGATCAGGTTGCGCAGCGTCTCGCGCTTGTCCCACGGCTTGGAGCCTGATTTGACCAGCCGCTGGGTGATGTTGGTGGCGGCGGACGCGGCCTTCGAGACCTCGACGCGCACCGGCGCATGCAGGAATTTCTCGGTCAGCTTGGTGATTTCCGGCGGCATCGTCGCCGAGAAGAACAGCGTCTGCCTGGTGAACGGGATCATCTCGCAGATGCGCTCGATGTCGGGAATGAAGCCCATGTCGAGCATGCGGTCGGCTTCGTCGATGACGAGGATCTCGACGCCATTGAGCAACAGCTTGCCGCGCTCGCGGTGATCGAGCAGGCGGCCGGGCGTCGCGATCAGCACGTCGACGCCGCGCTCCAGCTTCTTGTTCTGTTCGTCGAATGAGACACCGCCGATCAGGAGCGCGATGTTGAGCTTGTGGTTCTTGCCATATCGGATGAAATTCTCTTCGACCTGCGCGGCGAGTTCGCGCGTCGGTTCCAGGATCAGCGTGCGCGGCATACGGGCGCGGGCCCGGCCGTTTTCGAGGCGGGTCAGCATCGGCAGCACGAAGGAAGCCGTCTTGCCAGTGCCGGTCTGGGCGATGCCCAAAATATCCTTGCCGAGCAAGGCGTGCGGGATCGCACCAGCCTGGATCGGCGTCGGCTGGGTGTAGCCGGCGTCGGTGACTGCGGAAAGGACCTTCGGCGACAGGCCGAGGTCTGCGAAGGTCAACGCTTCTTGAGCGGTCGTGGTGTCTGAGGACAAGTGTTGTTGTCTTTGGCTGGTTCGGGGAAGCGCAACGGCGTCTAATGGCGTCGCGGCAAGCGCCACGCGCCTGCAAGATCGGTATTGCAATTAGGAGCAAGCCCTCGATTTGTCAACAGAAACGGGCAGCAATGGCACGATTGTGAAGTTGTAACCTTAATCGGGATGCTTAATCGACCTGTCGGTCGCAGAGCCGGCTCAATAGCGGAACTGTTCGGCGAGAATACGCTCGTTCCAAGAATGATTGGGATCGAACAGCAACGTTGCTGTCGCCGTGGGTGATTCTCGCACCGTTACCGAGGTCACCGCCTTGACCTCGGTATGGTCGGCGGCGGCGTTCACCGGCCGCTTTTCCGGCTCGCGGATGTCGAAGCGCACCGTCGCTTTGTTGGAGAGCAGCGCGCCGCGCCAGCGGCGCGGGCGAAACGGGCTGACCGGGGTCAGCGCCAGCAGCGGCGCGTCGAGCGGCAGGATCGGCCCGTGCGCCGAAAGATTGTAGGCGGTGGACCCGGCCGGGGTTGCGATCATGACGCCGTCGCAGTTCAGTTCCTCAAGCCGGACCTGTTCGTCGACGGTGATGCGGATCTTGGCCGTCTGGTACGATTGACGCCACAGCGCCACCTCGTTGATAGCCAGTGCCGAAATCGTTTCGCCTTCCGAGGTCACGGCCAGCATCTCCAGCGGGCGGATGGTTTCGGCGACGGCGGCTTCGAGACGCTCGGTCAGGCCACCGGAACGATACTCGTTCATCAGGAAGCCGATGGTGCCACGGTTCATGCCGTAGACCTTCTTGCCGGTCCCCATCGTGTCGCGCAGGGTCTGCAGCAGGAAGCCGTCACCCCCAAGGGCAACGACGATCTCGGCCTCCTCGACGGAAGACTGGCCATAGCGCGCCGACAGGCTTTCCAGCGCCGTCTTGGCGTCAGCGGTGTCGGACGAGACGAAGGCGATGTGGCTGGCGGCTTTGCTCATGGCTCCCCGATGACGACCGGATGGCAGCGGCAGGGCCGCCGATTTCGGGGTAGCATGGGCGGGGTAGGTCTGCAAAGGGAGCCGCCATCCCGGATGGCAACGCCACTCCGGGATGGCGAGGCGACCGCGGGACGGCGGATGCAGACATGCGTTCGCGTATCATGTCAAAGGCTACGCGAATGTGATGGTTAAGACCGGCCTTAAAGTCTCGTAAAGCCGGATCGGTCATGTTAGCCGGCAGTGGATGGGTGGCGTGGGGGCTAGCCAGTCGAGGCCGACATATTGCCGGTAACACGCCTGATCATTGTCTTTCTGATGCTGGGAAGCTTCGCGCTGCTCTTTGCCGAACTGGTGCGCCAGTCCGAAGAGACGAGCTTCCGACCGCAGCCCACGGCGTCGCGCTGTGGTGACGCAGCCGGAGCGCCATGCCCGCAAAGGGCGCTGTAGCGCTGTAACCTGATCATCCTTTCGGATGACCGGCGGCATTGGCGGCCGCTTCGGTGCGTGACATCGCGCGGCAGTTTCTCTCCTTAAAAGCAGAGGCCGGTCGGCTGCCGCACGTTCCACTCGTGAAAGCTTGCTGTTTGCACTCGCGGCGCTTGGCGGTGTAGATGGGTGCACCGATTGGCGGAAAGGTTTTTGGGTAGCCTCGTATCCGCCGTTGTTGGGAAACAAGCCCTGCGGCTCGTTGACTGGCCGGGTGTCTGGAGCAGGGGGGCCATGTCGCGCAGCGTGTTGATTTCTGGTGGCTGCGGCTTCCTCGGCTCACATCTGGTCGACCGTCTGTTGCGGCGAAGCGATCTGGAAAAGCTGATCGTCGTCGACAATCTTTGGACCGGGACGCGAGACAACGTCGCACATATCGCCGATCCGCGTTTCGATCTGCAGATTGCCGATGCCGAAAGCTTTTCATCCCTTCAACGCTTCGATGAGATCATTCATCTCGCGTCGCCGGCTTCGCCGCTTTGGTACATGCGCGAGCCGGTACGCACGATCAAGGCCAACATCGGCGGCGCGCTCAATCTTCTGACGCTGCTCAAGCCCGGCGGCCGTTTCTGCTTCGCCTCGACCTCGGAAGTCTATGGCGACCCCCTGGTTTCACCCCAACCCGAGAGTTACAGGGGATCGGTGGACTGCACCGGTCCCAGGGCCTCTTATGATGAAAGCAAACGCTGCACCGAGGCATTGCTGTTCGAACAGCAGCGGGTTGTCGGGCTCGACATTCGCGTCGTCAGGATTTTCAACACATATGGGCCGCGAACCCGCATCGACGACGGACGCGCCGTTTCGAACTTTGCCATCCAGGCTCTGACAACCGGGGTGCTGACGGTCTATGGCGACGGGTCCCAATCGCGCAGTTGGGGTTATGTCGACGACATCGTCGAGGGGCTGGAACGTTACTTCTGGCGCGACGGCATCTCGCATCGCGGCCCTCTGAACATCGGCAACGATCACGAGGTTTCCGTCCTGCGCATCGCGGAATTCGTCAGGTCGCTTGTCCCCGGCAGCCGCATCGAGCACCACCCTCCGGCTCCCCAGGATCCGACAAATCGGCGTCCGGACCTGACGTCGGCGAGGCATGTCCTTCCTGGCTGGGAAGCCAGGACGGGCTATCAGGAAGGCATCGGGCGCACCTTCGATTGGTTCCGTCAGCGAATTGCGGCCGGAACCGTTGCGGCCCCAACGGCCTGACGCGCCCGACGTCGCGGCCAAAGCTCTTTCCTGGCTGCCCACTTGGTCACCACCGCATCGGGCGCATCGATCGGCGAGCCATGGCCGTATCCGCATAAAGATATTGACTGCATGTTTAGTCATAGTTACTCCTGAGGTCGCGAATTGAGTTGGACAGCCGGCGCCAGCCGGTGAATGGCCACCGTGAAGAGGGGAATATCTCGACTGCGATGCGGCTTGCCGTTGCCGGTGCGCCGCATGCCGCAAATGCGATGCCGACGGCCGTTCTCGTGCCGTCGATCGGCATTGTCGCGGCCATCTTTTCGTCAGCAGGAAACGGACCTGAGGCCGTAACGCCGCCGGTCCCAACAATGGGAGCATACAGCATGAACTGGAAACTGACCGCGACGGCCATCGGCCTGTCGCTGCTGACTGTCACGGGCGTTGCCCATGCCGAGGGCGAACTCAACATCTACAATTGGGGCAACTACACCAGTCCCGAGCTGATCAAGAAGTTCGAGGAGACCTACAAGGTCAAGGTCACCGTCACCGACTATGATTCCAACGATACCGCCCTGGCCAAGGTCCGGCAGGGCGCCTCCGGCTATGACATCGTCGTGCCCTCGGCGAGCGTCGTGCCGGTCTGGATCAGCGAAGGTCTGCTCTTGGAGACCGATCCCAACAAGATGGAGAACTTCAAGAACGTCGATCCCAGGTGGGTCGATGTTCCATTCGATCCAGGCCGCAAATATACCGTTCCATGGCAGTGGGGCACGACCGGCATTTCGTTGAACAAGTCGGTTTATGCCGGCGACCCCAACACATCGGCGATCTTCCTCGACCCACCCCCCGAACTCGTCGGCAAGATCAATGTCGTACCCGAAATGGGTGACATCATGTTCCTCGCCATCGCTTACGAGGGTGGCAAATATTGCAGCAGCGACATGCAAATGCTGAAGAAAGTGCATGACAAGCTGGTGGAGGCCAAGGCGAAATGGCTTTCGCTCGACTATGCGGCCGTCGATGGCCTGGGCAGGGGCGACATCGCCGCGGGCGTCAACTGGAACGGCATATCGCTGCGCGAGCGGCTTGAGAACGACAAGATCGTCTATGGCTATCCCAAGGAAGGCTATCCGATCTGGATGGACAATGTCGCTGTCCTCAAGGACGCCAAAAACGTCGACAACGCCAAGCTGTTCCAGAATTTCATCATGGATCCGCAGAATGCGGCGCTGATCTCAGCCTTTGCGCGTTATTCGAACGGCATCAAGGGCTCGGAAGCCTTCATGCCCGACGACATGAAGACCGCGCCGGAAGTCAACATTCCCGCCGATTTCGCCGCCAAGGGCCAGTTCATGCAGGCATGCCCGCCCGACGTGCAGGCGCTCTACACGAAGATCTGGACCGATCTGCAGAAATGACCTGACCAGGCTTTCCCGCGCCGCAGCACGCGGCGCGGTCATCTCCGTCCATGCAACGCGATGCGCAGATCGCAGGAGACTTCCCATGACCGATCTCGACCTTTGCTACATGCCGGCCAGCGAGGCGCTGCGGCTGTTCAAGGCAAAGAAGCTTTCGCCCGTCGAACTGATGCAGGCCACCATCCGCCGCGCCGAAGCCACCAAGCCGACGATCAACTGCCTCACCTTCACGCATTTCGACGAGGCGATGGATCTGGCCAGGAAAGCCGAGGCGAAATACGCCAGGGGGGCCCGTACCGGGGCGCTCGAGGGACTGCCGATCGGCATCAAGGACGAGAGCTACATCAAGGACAAGCCGACCTCGCACGGCTCGCTGCTGTCCCGGGATGCCATCGGTGGCCATACGTCGACGATGAACGAGCGCATCATCAAGGCCGGAGGCATTGTCCATGCCCGCACGGCGACGCCTGAATTCAGCTGCGCCGGCTACACCTGGTCGAAACGCTGGGGCGTGACGCGCAATCCGTGGAACCCGGATTTCACGCCCGGCGGTTCGTCCGGCGGTGCCGCGGCGACGCTGGCGTCCGGCACGTCGTCGATCGCCACCGGCTCGGACATTGCCGGGTCGATCCGAATTCCCGCGTCGGCCTGCGGTCTTGTCGGCTTCAAGCCGCCTTACGGGCGCAATCCGGACGAGCCGCCGTTCAACCTCGATTTCTACTGCCACACCGGACCTTTGGCGCGAAACGTCGGGGATGCGATCCTGCTGCAGAACGTGATGGCCGGACCGAGCCCGCTCGACATCGCCACGCTCCGCCCCAAACTGCGCCTGCCCAGCGACTACAAGCCGATCAAGGGCTGGAAGATTGCTTTCTCGATGGACCTCGGTTCTTTCGAAGTGGACCCCGATGTGCGCAAGAACACGCTTGCCGCCTGCGATGTGTTTCGCTCGCTTGGCGCCACGGTCGAGGAAGTCGATCTGGGCTGGGGCGACGACGTGCTCAAGGCGGGCATGGCCTATCTCGAACATCTGTTCGGCGCCTCACTGTCGCAACTGCTCAAGGAGCACGGCAAGGACATGACGAGCTATGCCAGGCAGTTCGCCGAGGACGGGCAAAGGTCGAAGGCGACGGACTTTGTCGGAACACTGGAAGTGGCGGCCAGGATGTACCAGACGCTGGGGCCGCTGCTGGAGACCTACGATGTGCTGATCTGCCCGACCAACGCGCTTCCCGCCGTGCCGGCGGAGTTCGATCAGACAACGGGCACGGTCGAGATCAACGGCAAGCAGGTGAACCCGTCGCTTGGCTGGGTGATGACGACGCCGTTCAACATGATGAGCCGCTGTCCGGTTCTATCCGTGCCGTCAGGCCGGGCGGCAAGCGGCGTGCCGACAGGCATTCAGATCGTCGGCCGCACCTATTGCGATGCCGATGTCTTCCGGGCGGCCGTGGCCTATGAGACGGCCAAGGGGCAGTGGTACACAAACGCCGAAACGCGCCCGTCGCTATAACAGGGCGATGCGGCCCTTGCCGCGATCGTGATTGATCTGCGGTTTCGGTTATGGTGAGCCGCGCCGGACACCTCGAATAGACGGATCCGTGGCGGAGCCGGCGATCGCCGGCAGAAGGTCCGAAAGGAGCTGGACGAAGATGGCGCAACAAAAAGCTGCGGCGGCAAAACGCAAAGGCGCAACGGCGAAGAATGGACGTGCCGCAAACGATGCCGCGCCGCCCAAGGACCGTCGGCGCGAACGCGGCGAAGCCAGCGTGCAGCGGATCATCGACGCCACCATCGAGCTCATCGCGGAGGAGGGACTGGCAAGCGTCACCATGCAGCGCATCGCCGAACATGTCGGCTCGTCCAATGCCCTGGTCGTCTTCCATTTCCGCAGCAAGGAGAACCTGTTTCGCGCCGTCCTGCAGTATCTCAGCGATCGATACGACGAGCTGTGGGTGACGCTGGTGCGAGCGCCCGGCCTGTCGCCGGTTGAGCGGGCCCTGGGCGCGGTCGATTGCGCGCAACGTTTCGCCCGCCAGCACCCGAAATGGGTTTCGGTCTTTGTCGTGTTCTCCAGCGACCGCAAGAGCATGCAGATCTACAATGAGATCGGCCTGCCGAGCGATCTTGCCTACACCGCCGAAGCGCGCGAGTTGCTGATCGAGATTTCGCGCAGCGGCGGTTACACCGGCGTCGACATCGACACGCTGTCGGAGAGCCTGAATTATCTGGTCCACGGCGCCTGGTATTGGGATCATCTCAATCCGTCCAGCCGTGACACCAACGTGCTGCGCAAGACCATGCTGCTCCTGCTGCATCAAGCGTTTCCGCGGCATTTCGAATTGATGCGCTGACCGCTTTCAGGGCTGCCGCAGATGGCAGCCGGCTCGCCGCTTTTGTTCCAGATACTCGTCGACGAGCTGGCGGTAGCGCACTTTGCCGAAACTCGGGAAATGGCCGCCATGCACGACCGAGACATCGAGGTCGCGCAGGCGCAGCAGTGTCGCCATGTAGTCTGATATGTCCGAGTGGTAGACGTCGTCGATCAGCGGGCCGTCATAGATGATGTCGCCTGATAACAGGATGCCCGTCCTGTTTTCATAGAGCGCGATGCCGCCGGGCGAATGGCCGGGCGTGTGGATCACCTCGAAGGCACGATCGCCGAGATCGACGACGTCCCCATGCTCGAGCAAACGGCCTGCCGGTGCGGGCGGAATACGGTAGCGCGCCGTGTTCCAGCCTTGCGGCTGGCAATCGAACATTTCGTCGGTCGCATAGGTGCCGGCTGCCGTCCACTCGTTACGCGGATCGGCGAGGATCCCGGCCTCGGCGGCGTGCACGCAGCGCTCGGGAAATTCGTGGTGACAGCCTATATGGTCGAAATGCGTGTGGCTGGCGACGCAAATCAGCTTGCGCTCGCTGACCAACGGCACGTGACGCCTGAGGCTGAAATGGCCAAGCCCGGTGTCGAAGAGGAGATCGCGATCGCGGCCGCGCACATGCCACATGTTGCAGCGGAAGAATGGTTTTATCCATGGCTCGTGGATCAAGGTTACGCCATCGCTCATGCGGATGGTCTCGTACCAGTCGGGAGCGTCGATGACCGCAAGCGTTGCCATGTTCAATCCGTCAGCAGGATGATCTGATCGGTATCGCAGGAAATCGCGACCCTGTCGCCCGGCTGGACGGTCGCCGTCGCGGGCAATTTGGCGATGATGTGGAGCGAAGGGTCCTCGACGGAAACGGCGAGCACGCGCTTGAAGCTGCCCTGGAAAACCACGTCGCTCACCTCGGCCGTGCCGAGCCTGACACCGCCGCGCGCCTCGCCGAAGACAAGATGCTCCGGGCGTATGGCCAGCGCAACGGTAGAGCCGACCGGCAAGGCGCCGGGCAGCGAGACCGGCCCGACCGGCGTCGCGACGGTGCTTGTCCTATCCTTCGCCTCCGTGACCGTGCCGGCGAGGATCGTGCTTTCGCCCATGAAGGTCGCCGAAAAACGCGTCGCCGGCCGTGCGTAGACGCGCTCTGGCGGACCTTCGTCCTCGATGCGCCCGTCATTCATCACCACGCAATGGTCGGCCAGCGCCATCGCCTCTTCCTGGTCGTGCGTGACATGGATAAAGGCGGTGCCGACGCGCTTCTGGATCGCCTTCAATTCATCCTGCATCTGCCGGCGAAGTTTGAGGTCGAGGGCGCCGAGCGGCTCGTCGAGCAAAAGCACCGCCGGCTCGATCACCAGCGCGCGCGCCAGCGCCACGCGCTGCCGTTGGCCGCCGGAGAGCTGATGCGGCTTCTTGTCGAAGGCAGAGGCGAGACCGACCAGCGCCAGCGCCTCGCGCGCCTTTGCGGCGCGTGTCGCGCCGTCGACGCCCTGCATGCGCAGGCCGAAGCCGACATTGCTGCCGACGCTCATATGCGGAAACAGCGCATAGTCCTGGAACACCGTCGTCGTTGGGCGCTTGGCCGGCGGCACCGACGTGCAGTCCTGGCCACGGATGAACACCTTGCCTTCGCTGGGCGTGACGAAGCCGCCCAGAATGGACAAGAGCGTCGTCTTGCCGGAGCCGGACGGCCCGAGCAGGATCGTGTAGCTGCCGGGCTCGATCTGCAGCGAGACATCCTTCAGCACGGTGTGCTGGCCGAAGCGGTGCGAGACACTGCTGATGTCGACGAGGGGCGCGCTCATGCGGGCTTTCTCCGAAGCAATGTCAGTTCAAAAAACACCACCAGCACGATGGAGACGGCGAAGACCAGCGAGCCGACGGCATTGGTCTTGGGATTGAGGCCGGAACGCAGCAGGTTCCAAATCTCGACCGGCAGCGTGGTGTCGAAGCGGGTGAGCAGGAAGGAGATCACGAATTCGTCCCAGGAGAAGGTCATCGACAGGAAGAAGCCGGCGAAGATGGCCGGCGCCATGACCGGCACGGTGATCAACAGCAGCACCTTCCATTCCGGCGCGCCGAGGTCGCGCGCGGCGCGCTCGATGTTGATCTGGTGGTCGCCCATCTGGCTGTAGATGATGGCAAAGCACAGCGGCAGATTGATCACGACATGGCCGATGCCGGCGGCAAGCAAGGATTTCGGTACGCCGGCCCAGTTGAACAGCACCAGCAGCCCCATGCCGATGATGAGATAGCTGACCGTCAGCGGCAGGGTGATCAGCCCGCGCAGCAGGCCGGAGCCGGGCAGGACGAAGCGGGCAAAGCCCCAGGCGGAAAGGAAGCCGAGCGTCACGGCGGCGAGCGACGAGATGGACGCGACCAGCAGCGAATTGACCAACGCCGACGTCAGCCGTGGGTCCGAGAGCACTGCGTCGTACCAGCGCAGCGACGGGCCGGTGAAGGGCGGGATCGGGAACGACGTCGCCTGCAGCGAAAACAGCACCAGCACGATCACGGGCAGGAAGATGAAGCCGTAGACGGCAAGCGCGTAGAGCCAGGAGGCGATGCGGACAATCCTGCGCATCTCAGGCCCGCTCGATCTTCAGCCAGCGGGCGCAGGCGAGATAGGCGATGGTGACCACCGCCATCAGGATGATCGACAGCGCCGAGGCCAGCGGAAAGTCGCCGCGCCGGCCGATCTGCATCATCACCAGCTGCGGCATCAGCAGCTCGTTGTTGCCGCCCAGGATCTGCGGCGTGATGTAGTCGCCCATGCACAGCACGAAAGTGAGGAAGGCGCCGACCATGATGCCGGGCAAGGTCAGCGGCAGCACGACATGCAGGAAGGTTCGCACCGGCCCGGCGCCGAGATCGGCGGCCGCCTTGCGGTAGCTCGGGCTGAGCTGCTTGAGATTGGCGAAGATCGTCAGCGTCAACAACATGACGAAGAAGTGCACGAAGCCGGTGATGGTGGCGAAACGCGTGTTGGCGAGATGCACAGGCTCGCTGATGAGGCCGGAGCCGGTCAGCGCCCGGTTTACGACGCCGTTCTGCGCCAGCACCAGCAGCCAGGAATAGGAGCGCACGACATAGGAGGTCCAGAACGGCAGCACCGCCAGCATCAGCGCCAGCCGTTGCCAGCGCTCCGGCACCTGTTCGGCGAGGATCCAGGCGAAGGGATAGGCGAGCAGCACCGAGACCACGGTGACGATCGCGGTCACCTCAAGCGAGTTCACCATCGCCTGCCAGTAGGAAGGGTTGGTGAAGAACTGGCTGTAGTTGGACAGCGTGAAGCCGCCGCCCTCATGCGCCGTCAGGCTGGAAAACCCCATGGCAATGAACGGCAGCACGAAGAACAGCAGCGTCCAGCCGAGCGCCGGCGTGACCAGCGCCCAGGGCAGAGCAGAGCTCGCCCGGGGCAGAGCAGAGCTCGCCCGGGGCTGGGTACGGCCCGCCCGGGGCAAGGGGTTGTTTCCAGCCGAGCTCATGAGCGCTATCGGCTCATTTCGCCTGCAGCATTTCGGTCCACATGTCCTGCATCTTCTTGTCGAGATCGGCGTTCGGCGCCGGATAGGCCTGGGCACGCGTCAGGAAGCCCGGCTGTTCGTCGAAGCGCAGCACCTTCTTCTGGTCGTCGGTCAGTGCTGCCTTGGTGTTGGCCGGCATGCCCCAGTAGCAGGAGGAGGTGGCAAGCCGCGCCTGGCCCTCCGGGCTCATAATGTACTGGATGAACTTCAGCGCCATGTCCTTGTTCTTGGAATCCTTGAACATGGCCAGCGACTGCGACCACAGAACCGCACCTTCTTTCGGGATGGAGAAGTCCAGCGCCGGGTTTTCCTTGGCCAGGCCCGCCGTCACCCATTCGCCGCCGCCGACCAGTATGTCGACCTCGCCCGTCGCCAGCGCCGTCTGGCTGGCGGTCACTTCGCCGACCAGCTTGGCATTGGCTTTCATCTTCAAGAGCTCGTCCTTGAGGGCGGGCAGGTCGGCTTCGGTGAGATCGGCCGTCTTCTTGCCGATCGCCAGTGCGGCCATGCCGATGACCGGCAGGTAGTAGTCGTAGATGGCGACCTTGCCCTTGTACTTGTCGCCGGTCAGGGCCGCCATCGACTGCATGTCGGCCGGGTCGACCTTGGTCTTGTTGTAGCCGATCGTGTTGTAGCCGAACTTTTCGGTGATGCCGTAGCGCTTGCCGCCGACCATGGTGGAGCCGTCCATCTTCACCTGCGCAAACAGGTCGGCCAGCGGCAGCTTGTCTTCCGGCAGCGGCTCGAACAGGCCTTTTTCGACGCCGCGCGGCACGTCGATCGAATCGATCACCATCACGTCCCAGTCGCCCGGCTGCGACTGTTCGACGATGGCGAGGCCAGCGCCGGTGCCCTCGAATTCCTTGACGTTGACCTTGACGCCATTGGCCTCCTCGAAGGGCTGCAGCAGCGCCGGATCGGCATGATCGCACCAGATCAGCGCGTTGAGGTCGGCGGCCTGGACAGCGCTGCCGGCTGCGAGCAACAGCGCCGCGGCCGCGCACGCAGCATGCAGATGGCTCTTCAACATGGAAAGCGAATTCATGGTCTTGGAATGTGCGGACATCGAGTGTTCTCCCTTGCCTTTGTGGCTTCTTGCAAAAAATTGAACCAATTCTAAAATTGAGTCAATTCTGTTTTTGTGGCAAGAGGCTGGAATGAGCGGATTGCGGGCAAGGCAAAAGGCGGACCGGCACAGGCGCATCATCGAGGCGGCGGCGGAACTGTTTCGCGAGGCCGGCTATGAAGGCGCCAAGATCGAAGCGATCGCCGCGCAGGCCGAGGTCTCTGTCGGCACCATCTACAATTACTATGAGAACAAGGGCGACATCCTCGGCGCCATCGTCTCGCTGGAGGTCAATGAGGTGCTGAATGCCGGGCAGGGCGTCGTCGCCAGGCCACCAGCCAACGTCGGCGATGCGCTGGATACGCTGATCGGCATCTACATCGAGCACTCGCTGCACTATCTCAGCAAGGAGATGTGGCGGCAGGCAATGGCGATCTCGACGCAACTGCCCGACAGCCCGTTCGGCCAGGCCTACACCGCGCTCGACCGCGCGCTGACCGAACAGATCCGCGCCCTGATCGCCCGCCTGCAGGCGCTCGGCCTGGTGCGCCAGGACATCGACGGGGCGGCGCTCGGCGAACTGATCTTCAACAACATGAACATGATGTTCATCGAGTTCGTGAAGCGCGACGCGGCGAGGATACCGGAGCTGCGCGCAGCGATACGGAGGCAGAACCGGATTTTGGTGGCGGCAATCGGGGTGTGAGGGAGTCAGGAGCAGACAGGAGAAAGCGTCGGTTCGACATAACTTCATTCACACGAGGGCTCGCCTCTTGAGTTGAATCTAAAACTTGGTACAACTTAAGGGGGCATAAAAAGGGGAGGCGTAAATGGGGGCGTTTTCCATCTGGCATTGGGCGATCATGCTGCTGTTGATCGGCGTGCCTGTTTTCTTTGCTGTTCGATCGGCCGCGAAGCCGTCGCAGAATCCTGAGGCTCTTGTGGGCTTCGGCGGCTGGCTGATGCTGCTGGCTATCGGTCAGGCATTGTCACCGCTGCGCACACTCGCCGAATTGGGGGCCTCCAGCGATGGCTACAACCAGCTCATGCTGGTGCCGAATGGACCCATGGTGGTCTATGGCGAGGTTGCCCTGCTGCTGGCATTCATGGTGCTTCAGCTTGTGGTGCTCGTTGCCATGCTGAGGCGGAGCCTTCGGTTCAAGCAGTTGTTTCTCATCCAATGGCTCGCAATCCCGGTGGCGGTCATACTGGACGCGATCTGGGTCTCCACCGCGATCGGGGTTTCGGTTCGGCAAGTGGTCACTGGCGAGGCGCTTGCGACGCACATAGTCTCGTTTGTGCTGATAGGGCTCTGGGTCGCCTACGTCTACAAGTCCGTCAGGGTGCGGAACACCTTCACCAGGGTTGGGGCATCCACCCAGGTTGCTGGCGCGTCGTAGAAGAAGGCACAACTTGGAATGTTGGAACTGCGCGCGGCGATCCGCGGGCAGAACCGAATTCTTGTGGCGGCGATTGGGGTGTGACCTCGTGCACCACTATGTCGCCATCGAACCTGGAACGGCCAGATCCTGAGCCGACCGACCTCGACCATCATCCGTGACGGCTGCGACCTTTTGGAAGGTCTTTATTTCGGCCTCATTTATACGTGCTGCCCGCGCCCTCGCCTGGAGATCAACCAGGCGCGCCACGAGCGATTGCGACGTCTCGACTTCAGGGTTCATCATTTTCATTTGTCCGATTGAGTGGCGATTTGACGAGCGCAACCCGCCGGCATCCCTGCCGGCGGGCCTGGCCGGTTCGAAGTTTCAGTCGTAGACTTTCACAATCTTGCGTGTGCTCGGGTCCACCAAAACCGTTCGGTTGTCGACCACCGTATAGCGGTATTTGACGTTGGGAACCTCGTGGAGTTCGACCGTGTCTGGCAGAGCCGTGCCGACATTCAACTCCACCCCCGGAAGCTTCACAGAAGCCAAGGGTTGCTTCTTCACGTATTCGCGGACGACGGTGTCCTGTTCCGGTGTGATAACCACATCCTGTGCCGCAACCGCGCCGACGCTGGCCAACAGCAAGAGCGCCGCAGCGGCGCTGCTTAGGTGCATCCTCATTTGTTTTTCTCCTCTTGTAACCTGGCGGCAGCACGATCGGCTGGGCGCCAGCCACCCGAACACGTCGCCAGGCCAAACGTTCCTCATACGGGCCTCTGTCTGAATCCGCGCAGGACCAAAGTCTGGTTGGAAAACGCAATGGTCTTACCCGTTGGGAGTAGGCGGAACGGCTTAGGCCTAAAGGTTGTTGTCTCTCCAATTCGGAGAGAAACAGTGGAAAAAAGTGTCGGCCAGGCGCGATGGTTGCTCGCACCGATTTTCGCAACAGCCATCACCTTCCTGGTGATGGGGGTCGTTCTTGGCTGACATGGCGTGGATCGGCGCAGCTACGTCCCTTCCTGCGCTGATAGGACCCGTGAGCTGCTTCGGCGGCGGGCGGGTCCTGTATTTCACCGTGCGCCCATGCATGCTCATTCGGCAGGCGTGGGCGCATTTCTAGCACATGTACCTTGGGAGGTTTATTATGGATCGGCGATCCTTCTTGACTGCAATGTTTGGCGTTGCCGGGGCAGCGGCCCTTGCAAGCGCTGTCCGCCCAACTGACGCAATGGCGGGTGTTCCAGGGGCCGGACACGGCATCCTCGATGAACTTGAGACGCCACAAACAGAGACCTTTGAAGAAGACGCACAGGCAGAAGTGCAGCAAGTCTACCATCGGGACTGGCACTACCGTCCCCACCGCCGCCGGCGGGGCTGGAGACGGGTTTGCCGCAGTTATTGGCGGCATGGTCGCCGTCGCGTCCGGTGCTACCGCCGACGTGGTCCTTCGGTCGTCCTTCGATTTTAACTGATTTCCCGCCTCGGCCCGTTCCGGCTCACGCGCCGAGAACGGGCCGGTTTAGATTCTTTTCGGTGAACGATCACAATGACATTGGTCCAGAGATCGAATGAGAGTGGCAGCGCGAACCAACCGGGAAATGGCAACGATGATCGTGCGCCCGGGTTTGTGGCCTCCGTCGCTTTGCCGGACAAAGAAAACATTGCCGACCTTGTCAGGCGAACAGAGCGCATGGCCATCTTGGTGGTTCTTGGACTGAGCGGCTGGTTGATGCTCGTCCCCGCTATTTATCTTGTGCTGACGCACGGGATATGAAGCTTGCGGGACATCCGTGCGCGCCCAGGGTTGGATTGCAATCGCATCGGATCGCGGCTTCCGCAGCCGTTTCGTGTCACCGGCAATATGGGCGGGACGGGCTGTATTGCTGGCGCGAGGCGCAGGTGCTTGGATCACCGCGGCCTACGTCCGGCATGCTTGGAGCGCTATAATCCAACTAGCCGAACGTAATCGGCTTCTGGCTTGCCGTAGGTGCCGTTTGCGCAGGCCGCAAGTCCGCTGCGGTCCCTGATGTGCACTTCGCCACGTCGAGAATAGATGAAACCACGTCCTTCCAGAACTTGCAGCCCAACGGTAACGCCTGGGCGTCTTGCTCCAAGCATGACGGCGAGAAACTCATGGGTGATCGCAAGGCGCTCGCCGTGGACCCGATCGTCACACATTAGAAGCCAGCGCGCCAACCGCTCTTCAAGGTTTGATTTTGCGTTGATCAGGGCCGTATAGCTGGTCTGTATGTGGAAGTAGTGGACATAGCGCAACAGGAACAGGCGCAACGTTGGGCTGTTCGCAAGAGCCTCCTTGAAGGGTTCGGTTCCCATCCTGAAAGCGCTGCCGGCCGACTGAACGTAACATTGATGCGCCGCATAGTCAGCGCCCATCACGAGCGCGGCACCGGTCATTCCCTCAAAGCCGACAAGGCCCACCTCGGCTTCCTTACCTGAAGCCGTCGCGACCACAGAAGCGATGCCGTCCTCCAGGAAGTACACCGTCTCGATCTCCGAATCGGCTTTCTCTAAGGTCGTTTTCGGCTCGAGGTCACACAGTTCAAGGTGTGGCTGCAAAAGCCCCAGGTCACCAGGGTCAAGCCTGCGCAACAATTGGTTTCTGTAGGAATCGTTCTCTGGATTGGTCATAGCTCAATCCCGCTTGGGGCAAGAGCTTTCCAATCTCCCTGCCGTCTGCGCCCGTAGACACGTGCAGACGATTTAAAAAATATACGCCCTCTGGCGCGCGATTGACAGTGAAATGCAACCTGATGCACGGCGTCCCCTCAGCCGCCGAATTACAAAACAGGGGTGTACAAAGTTAAAGGGTTGGAATCGTACAGAACTCTGCTTCGTACGAATCCGACAATTTGTGATCGCAGCCAACGAGCCGGCATGATGTACATGGTTATCAATGTCGAGGCAGAGCGACGAGAGGGCACTGGTAGGACCGACTGGCAAGGCGACGGCTGTGCCCCATAACGGGTCAAAAGTTTTTGGCATCTAAATTGCTTTCACAGGTATGGGGTGGGCGAGAGCCCGTCGCTTCGCAAATGGAGCGGCGGGTCTACCCTACCAGTGACTGTCGAATGGCCACGGCAGCAGAATGTACCGCCTTTCAGCAGAAACTAACGGAACATCCGTACTCGCCCAAAGTTGGATTGCAGGAAGCATCGCATGCGGGCTTCCGCAGCCCGTTTCGTGTCACCGGCAATGTGGGCGGGGCGGGCTGTTTTGCGTTGGTACGCAATTTATACCGCTGACTACTTGTGGGTAATCCAGTCCAACAAGCCAACGTTAACCTGCTCGCACCCGACATATTCGCGGACCAGGCTTTCAGCCAGGTGGCGCCATTCACACTCGGGAACGCCTGTTTCCCTGACCAGGTTTCGAAACGCCGAGCGGAGAATGTCGGCATCGAAGGCCGAGACGGCAACAGGACCTGGCTCCGGATCTCCCTCCCGGGCCATGTCATCGCGATGACGTTGGCGAAGGCGCTTGAGCAGTTCGCGCGAGGCCTCGATTGCGCGTCGGGAGTGGTCCATATCACGGCGAAATGAGGCAGTTCCGGCCAGGGAATGGTGCCGCAACCGAAAGCTGGTTTCTATAACCGCGCGTGCGACTTCTATATGCGTTTCTGCCATCGCGGCCTCCCTTCCTGCGAAAGGATTTATTTACTCTCTTGTCACGCGTGACCCAAGAAGGATTCAACGTACGGTTTGGTACGAAGGGATGGCGCGCAGATGGGCATGGTCCCGAACGAACGAAGGGCCTGAACGGCAAACTATTTGCGATCCAGGCCCCTAGCCGTCGGGTTCGCGGCGACATTGCGCCCGCGGAATGCCGTTCACAAGCTGGACCTTGGTCTTGCCATTCCCGCGGAGGGCGTCAAAGTCGGAGACGCGCTGAACAGTTAGAACTTCATCGCGATGCCGACGCGGAAATCGTGCGTCTGAAGCGTGTGTTCCAGCGTGCATCCGCCGCCACAATATTCAAGCGACTTCTTGCCGAAGAAGGAGAAGTCGTATTCGCCGCGCAAGAACACGTTGTGTGTGAGCGCGACGTCGATGCCTGCTCCAACAATACCACCGACCAAGGTGGCATCCCGCTCAGCGTTTCCACCTGGGTAGAATGTCTTCAGCTTTGCAGCGGTTACACCAGCCGTGACGAACGGCATGTAGGCTCCCATGTCCATGCCAACGCGACCCTTTACGGATCCGAACAAACCTGTGGAGGCGTCAAGGACGCCTGGGCCTGGAATATCGTCGAAGGTGTTCTTCTTGAAGCGGTAGCCAAGCTCGCCTTCGACGCCATAGACAATCTTGCCGGATTGGAGGTTATAGCCTGCAAAGCCGCCGACCGTTGCCGAGCCGACATTATGCGTTGCGCCAGCCTGGGCGCCCGGTCCATAGATCTTGTAGTGTTCCAACGTTCCGGCACCGAATACGCCGGCGTATGGCCCTTGCCAGGTCCATTCAGGGGTATCGACAGGAGCGATCGTCATATCGGCAGCCATGGCCGGAGCCGCGGAAAGCGCAACGAATGAAGCGAGCAAAAAAGCTTTCATGAAATCCCCATCAAAATCGCCAATCGCCTTATATCGATGAGCCTGCAACTTTGTATATAGCTAGGAAGTCACACCCGTAGGCTAAGTTGCTGCGCCTGAATTCGGCGAAATAGGTATCGGGATGGCCGGTGCAAGCAGGCATCCCTCGAAGAGCTCAATACTTCCGCGTCAGGCTTCGATGCGGGCATTATCGAGAAATTCAAGTGCGGAGCGTGGAAGGGTGCCGTTCTGATCTTCAATGAAGCCGCTGCCGCACGGATCAGGCTTGCAGCTGTGTTCGTGAAGAATGCCGATGGGTATACCGGACGGCTCAATCCGCAGCAATCAGGAAGGATGCCGTCGACGCCATAGTTAGGCGGCGGCGCGCAGGGCGGTGACTCGCCCAATGTCCGGGTCCCTTCTCAGCCATCTATCGGTAAAGTCCCGGGTATTTGGCCTTCTCAGCCTGGCAATTTCCCGCTCTCTGGACCGCATGGCGTAAGCTCTTTCATAGGTGCGAATGGCCTTCCGGAACTTAGGAGGATTAGGCGTCAGGTGTTTTTCTATCCCCTCGTACAAAAGCACAGGGACAGCAATGATAGCTTTTCCATCTTCTGTAGGCCTCAGCCGGCACCTTTGCATAACGCCGTTGAGGTTACCTGCCATTTTAGCGGCCAAATTTAACTTGGCATCGGGCATCCCGACCAGGAAGTGGATATTGTCCTGTCCTGCCGAAGCCGCCGAAGACGCGAAGCAAATTGCGGCGGCGAGTGCGACCAAAATGCGGATCAAAGTGACGTCCCCCCAATATTCCCAAATCTGAGCCAGGCTGAATATTTGGCAACCTAGCACCAAGCACACTATCCACAAATATGACACCTTCAAAACGCTCTCGCTCGATGCGCCAATGGGAGGGACTGACCTTAGGCGAATCGATTTGCTGGTGGCGCCGGAACCTTACGAGCCGGAGGAGGACGAAGAGGATGATCCGGATACGGTGATGCTCTGGGGCGGATACTCGCGTTGGCAAATGAAAAATTCCAGGTGGATAAGCGGTGGATCGAACCCGAACCTTGTTTTCTAAGCTTTTGAAAATGTTATGGTTTTTGCATTGTGCTGGTGCCCCCGGACGGAATCGAACCGCCGACCTTCGGTTTACAAAACCGCTGCTCTACCAGCTGAGCTACAAGGGCACGGCGCTCCGGTTAGCATATTTGTTGCGCCAGTAAAGACAAAACTCCGTTTTTCCCGGCATGCCGCATGGGCCGTCGGCGAGGGCATCCTGAAAACCGCCGGATTGCTTCCTACATCTAGGGAAGGGTGCAATCGCTTCGAGCAGGGTGTCGCATGATCAGATTTGTCATCATTCTCCCGATCATCTTCGTGGCCTGGATGCTGCTGGTGAAGATCATCAGCGACGTGAAGAAGGCCAATGTCGACTGGACCGGCGTCACCACCATCATCGGCTTCATCGCGCTGGCGTTCTGGCTGCGCCATGTCACGGGGATGGGGTGAGGTGAGGGAATAGGGGAATAGGGGAATAGGGGAATAGGGGAATAGGGGAATAGGGGAATAGGGGAATAGGGGAATAGGGGGCGACGGGTCATTGGTGTCCTTGCCGTCGCCGCGCTGGCTTCAGCGGCACCCCACAAAAAATCTCCTCCACCTATCGAACCTTTTGCTGCGCCGCGCCGACTGATGGTCAGAGGCGAATGGGTCGCCTCGATCAAAAGATCCAGGAGATCATCATGTTCAAGCGCACTCTTACCTCGGGCCTCGTCGCCATCTTCGTCGCCACCGGCGCGCTCGCCGGCACTGTCGGCACGTCGTCAGCCCACGGCATGCATGGCCATCATCATCACCACCACAACCATCACAAGAAGCACTTCAAGAAGTTCTGGTGGAAGCACTACAACCACCACCACAACCATCACCACAGGCACGGCAGGGTGATCATTTTCCTTTGATGGAGGGACCCAATTCCCCAAGAGGGCGGCTTCGGCCGCCCTTTTTGCGTTCGGCGACCACCTTGTGAAGTCGGGCGGCAAAGCTGCTGATCCCCGCAAGCTACGGCATGCACACATTTCCAAGCAACTGGTCTTTGGCGATAGAGTGCATGGCAGCTTGGCGCATGCATTGCCTATGCGGCGCTGGTCCCGCTCCGTCTCGGCTTCGCCGAGCCAACGCTCGCCCACCAACGCTCCTTTCCTTTCCCTCCGGAGGGGGGAAGGTGGCGCTGCGAAGCAGCGACGGATTGGGGGACCCACCCGGCAATCGGGCCTCGGGCCGATCAGTCACCCCAGTCATAGCAGATATGTGCATGGCATAGCCCCCAGCAAGTGGGGGAGATTGGCCGCATCAACGTCCTCGCCAACCCTTTCCAGTCGCCGTCAGCGTGGACCTCGGTCCATCCGATTTCCCAGCTCCAGAAAAATCAAAAAAAGTTCGAACCTTTTTCCTGGCTGTGACGACAGATGATCAAGAGGCGGATGGATCGCCTCGGTCAACGAAGCAAGGAGATCGTCATGTTCAAGAACACACTCGTTTCCGGCCTTATCGCCACCGCCGTCGCCGCCGCCACGCTGGCCGGCACCGTGCAGCCTTCGGCCGCCCACAGCCATCACCACAACCGCGAAATCGGCATCGGCATTGCTGCCGGCGTCGGCGGCTTCGTCCTCGGCAGCCTGCTCGCCCAGCCGCGCACCGTCTATGTCGACGAAGGCGGTGGCTCGTGGCATGTCCGCCGCTGCTACGATCGCTATGCCAGCTACGACGCGGACTCCGATACCTATCTCGGCCACGACGGATACCGCCACTATTGCCGTCTCTGAGGGGAGGACCCGTTCAGCAACAGAGGGGCCCATGCGAGCCCCTCTTCTGTTGTCTGGATGGTAGCGGTGCGTGCTCCATCGGCCGCTTCAGCGCAGAACTGAAGGGATTGGTCCGGCGACAGATCGGACAGTGTACAGAGATTTTCCGAGCGTCTATCCTGGACCGCGAAACGCGGGGAGAGACCCTTGGACGAACAGGACCCCAGGGAAGACCTGGTCGAAACGGTTTTCCGCAACGGCACCGTCACCACCGTCGGCATCCTGCTGGCGTTTTCGCTGGGCTTCATCACCCATTGGGCCGCCAACCCGATCCCGTGGCAGACCTACCATCTTGTCGCCGTCCTGCCGATCCTGGCCGGCATTGCCTTGCAGATGCGGGCGCTCTCGCTGCTGCTCGACACGAAATGCCTGCAGCGGCGCATCTATGAACGCGCCAACCGCATCTTCATGGCCGGCCTGATATTCACCGCCTGCGGCGTCGGCATGGCCATCCTTCTCGATTTCTTCGATATCGCGACCAGGAGCGCGCTGCCCGGGGCGGGCTGATCAGCCGGCTCGCAGGCCGCCGATCATCCTGGTCACCTCGGCTGCCGCATCGCGCACCAGCGGGCCGATCTCGGCCAGCCGCTCCGGCGTCACCCGCACCGTCGGCCCCGACACGGAAACGCCGCCGATCGGCTCGCCGAATTCGTTGAAGATGGCGGCTGCCACGCAACGCATGCCGGGGTGCCGCTCCTCGTCGTCGACCGACCAGCCGCGCTGCTTGATCCGCGCCAGATCGTGGGCAAGCGCCGAAATGTCGGACAGCGTCCTGTCGGTGAAGCGCTGCAGGCCTGCCTTGCGCAGCATGGTTCCGACGCGCTCCGGCTCGAGATGCGCCAGCACCGCCTTGCCGATACCGGACGCATGGAAGGGGCTGCGCGTGCCCGGCCGGAAGAAGGCGCGGATCGCCTGATGCGTCTCGACCTGGCTGACGAAGACCACGCAATCGTCCTCGGCGACGCCGAGATTGGCGGTCTCGCCGGTTCTCTCCATCAGCTCCTGCATGACGACACGCGCGCGGTCGACCAGCTTGCGGCGGCGCAGGAAGGCCGCGCCCATACGGTAGGTCTCGACGCCGATCGACCACAACTGGTCTGATGTGTCGAATTCGACCATTCCGTGGTTTTGCAGCGTCGTCAGCATGCGGTAGGCGGTGGAGGCGGCAAGCCCGCTCTGCGCCGATATTTCGCTCAGCGACAGGCCGCTGCCTTCCGCGACAATGGCCAGGATTCTCAGCGCCCGATCGAGCGACTGCACCGAACTGGCTTCCGACGGCCCATTGAAAGCGCGCGGCCGGCCGCGCTGGCGTTTTTCCGTGGTTTCCATGGCGTCATTCTCGACCGATTTCGCCAAATGCACAATGAAAAAATTTTTCACTGATATCGCCGGCCGAATTGCTGGAAAACGGAAAATCCAACAAAATCAGCGCATAGCCGTCGTTTTCTATAAATGAAAAAATATTCTGAAAAAATTGAAAAATAGCCGGCGTGCTGGCATCCTCCGCCAATCCAACAATGACAAACCCCGTGGAGGGCTGTAAAATGGCCAGGATGCGCGCTGTCGATGCCGCGGTTCTCGTTCTCGAAAAGGAAGGCATTTCCTGCGCTTTCGGCGTGCCGGGCGCGGCGATCAATCCGTTCTATTCGGCGCTGAAGGCGAGGGGAACGATCCGCCACGTGCTTGCCCGTCACGTCGAGGGCGCCTCGCACATGGCGGAAGGCTTTACCCGGGCCAAGGCAGGCAATATCGGCCTGTGCATCGGCACTTCGGGTCCGGCCGGCACCGACATGATCACCGGGCTCTATTCGGCCGCCGCTGATTCCATTCCGATCCTGTGCATCACCGGCCAGGCGCCGCGGGCGCGGCTGAACAAGGAGGATTTCCAGGCCGTCGACATATCAGCCATTGCCGCGCCGGTCGCCAAATGGGCGGTCACGGTCATGGAGCCCTATCTCGTCCCCATGGCGCTGCAGAAAGCCTTTCACCTGATGCGCTCGTCGCGGCCGGGTCCGGTGCTGATCGACCTGCCGGTCGATGTCCAGCTGGCCGAGATCGAATTCGACATCGATGCCTATGAGCCGTTGACGCCGTTCAAGCCGGCCATGACGCGCGCCCAGGCCGAAAAGGCGTTGACGATGCTCAACGCCGCCGAAAAGCCGCTGATCGTCGCCGGCGGCGGCATCATAAACGCCGATGCGTCGGACCTGCTGATCGAATTCGCGGAAATTTCAGGCGTGCCGGTCATCCCGACCTTGATGGGCTGGGGCGCGATCCCCGACGACCACCGGCTGATGGCCGGCATGTGCGGGCTGCAGACCTCGCACCGCTATGGCAATGCGACGATGCTGGAAGCCGATTTCGTCTTCGGCATCGGCAACCGCTGGGCCAACCGTCACACCGGCTCCGTCGATGTCTATACCAAGGGCAAAAAATTCATCCATGTCGACATCGAGCCGACGCAGATCGGCCGTGTCTTCGCGCCGGATCTCGGCGTCGTTTCGGATGCTGGTGCTGCGCTGAAGATGCTGCTCGACGTCGCCACCGAGTGGAAGACGGCAGGCAGACTGCGCGACTGGTCCGGCTGGGCGAAGGAATGCCAGGCTCGCAAGAAGACGATGAAGCGCAAGACGCATTTCGACCAGGTGCCGCTGAAGCCGCAGCGTGTCTATGAGGAGATGAACAAGGCGTTCGGCCGCGACGTCACCTACGTCACCACGATCGGCCTGTCGCAGATCGCCGGCGCGCAGTTCCTGCATGTCTACAAGCCGCGCAACTGGATCAATTGCGGCCAGGCCGGCCCGCTCGGCTGGACCTTGCCGGCTGCCCTTGGCGTGCGCGCCGCCGATCCCGACCGGACCATCGTGGCGCTGTCGGGCGACTATGATTTCCAGTTCATGATCGAGGAACTGGCGGTCGGCGCCCAGCACAAGCTGCCCTATCTCCATGTCGTCGTGAACAACGCCTATCTCGGCTTGATCCGCCAGGCGCAGCGCGGCTTTTCGATGGACTTCGAGGTCGACCTTGCCTTCGAGAACATCAACCGGGCAGGCGATCCCGAGGCCGGCTACGGCGTCGACCATGTTGCCGTCGCCGAGGCCATGGGCTGCAAGGCGGTCAGGGTGCGCAAGCCGGAAGAGTTCGCCGGTGCCTTCAAGGAGGCGCAGCGGTTGATGAAAGAACACCGGGTTCCGGTTGTCCTCGAATTCATCCTCGAACGCGTCACCAACATCTCGATGGGCACCGAGATCGACAAGATCACCGAATTCGAGGAGCTTGCCGAGAGCCACGAAGATGCGCCGACGTCGATCGTCATGCTGGATTAGGCTTGGCGGAGAAAAGGAGAAAAAGAATGCCGCGTTTTTCAGCCAATCTTTCGATGCTCTTTGGCGAGCACGAGTTCCTCGACCGTTTCGATGCCGCCGCCCGCGCCGGCTTCAAGGGCGTCGAATATATCGGCCCCTATGACCATGCGCCCGATGTCGTCGCCGCCCGGCTGAAGAAGAACGGCCTGACCCAGGTGCTGTTCAACCTGCCGGCCGGCGACTGGGGCAAGGGCGAACGCGGCATTGCCGTGCTGCCGGACCGCGTGCCGGAATTCCGCCAGGGCATCGCCAAGGTGATCACCTACGCGCAGGCGCTCGGCTGCCAGCAGGTCAATTGCTTGGCCGGCATCGCGCCCGCCGGCGCCGATCGCAAGGTGCTGGAGGACGTCTTTGCCGAAAACCTCGCCTTCGCGGCGGAAAAGCTGGAGCAGGCCGGCATCAGGCTGCTGATCGAGCCGATCAACACGCGCGATATCCCGGGCTTTTTTCTCAATTATACCGACCAGGCGTTGGCGCTTATCGACCGTGTCGGGTCGAAGAACCTGTTCCTGCAATACGACATCTATCACATGCAGATCATGGAGGGGGATCTCGCCCGTACCATCGAGGCAAACCTCGACCGCATCGCGCATATCCAGCTTGCGGACAATCCAGGCCGTCACGAGCCGGGGACGGGCGAGATCAATTTTCCCTTCCTGTACGAGCAAATCGACCGCATCGGCTATTCGGGGTGGATCGGGGCGGAATACAAGCCGAAGGCCGGGACGGAGGCTGGGCTGGGGTGGTTTCAAGCATTAGCCAGGCAGGGAAGTGCTGCGGCCTAGCCAACGCCGCGCCCCCTCATCCGGCCCTTCGGGCCGCCTTCTCCCCGGTGGGGAGAAGAGACAGGCACCAACGTCGGCTTCTCTTCTCCCCTCGGGGGAAGATGGCCGCGCTAGCGGCCGGATGAGGGGGCGTTTCACACAAGCAACTGGAGAACCAAAATGGAAACCATCGGCTTCATCGGCCTCGGCATCATGGGCGCACCGATGGCGGGGCACCTGTTGGACGCGGGCTACAGGGTCATAGCCAGCGACCATCGATCGAAACTCTCAGCCGATCTCGTCGCCAAGGGCCTAACGTCAGTCACCGGCCATGCTGCCGTGGCGAAGGCCGCCGACATCATCATTCTGATGGTGCCCGACACACCGCAGGTCGCCGATGTGCTGTTTCACGAGAACGGCGTCGCGTCCGGTCTGACCAAAGGCAAGCTGGTCATCGACATGAGCTCGATCTCACCGATCGAGACCAAGATTTTTGCCAGTAAAATCAAGGATCTAGGCTGCGACTATCTCGACGCGCCGGTCTCGGGCGGCGAGGTTGGCGCCAAGGCGGCGTCGCTCACCATCATGGTCGGCGGCGAGGAGAAACCCTTCGAGCGCGCCAAGCCCGTGTTCGAGAAGATGGGCAAGAACATCACTCTGGTCGGCCCCAACGGCGTTGGCCAGACCACCAAGGTGGCCAACCAGATCGTCGTTGCGCTGACCATTGAAGCCGTCGCCGAAGCGCTTGTTTTTGCTTCGAAAGCCGGCGCGGATCCGGCCAAGGTCAGGCAGGCGCTGATGGGCGGGCTGGCGGCTTCGCGCATTCTGGAAGTGCATGGCGAGCGTATGGTCAAGCGCACCTTCGCCCCGGGTTTTCGGATCGAACTGCACCAGAAGGATCTGAACCTCGCGCTGGAGGGCGCGAAAGCGCTCGGCGTGTCGCTGCCCAACACGTCGACCACGCAGCAGCTGTTCAACGCCTGCGCGGCCAATGGCGGCGCCAAGGAGGATCATTCGGCCCTGGTCAGGGCGCTGGAGAGGATGGCCGATTTCGAGGTCGGCAGCGAGGCTGCCGGCACCCGGGGCAAAGCGGCATAGGTCAGGAGAGGGCGGCGCAACGTTCCCAAGCCGCCAACTCCTGGCCCATCGAAGAACGGGTTCCGGCGTCTGTCGGGACCCGTTTCTCGTCGAGATGGTTTTTTGGCTTAGCCGCGCTTCAAAAATGCCCGTGCCACGTAAAGGCTGATCGCTGCGGCATTCGATACGTTGAGCGAATGGATGGCGCCGGGCATGTCGAGCCGCGCCAGCGTGGTCACCGTCTCGCGGGTCTTCTGGCGCAGGCCCTTGCCCTCGGCGCCCAGCACCAGTGCGATCTTTTCTCCGGCAAAGCTCTTTTCGAGTTCGGCCGGCGCGTCCGAATCAAGCCCGATGGTGCGAAAGCCGGCCTCGTGCAGCTGGCCGAGCGCTTCGGCGAGGTTCTTCACCTCGATCTGGTCGATGTGCTCCAGCGCGCCCGAGGCGGATTTCGCCAGCACGCCCGATTCCTGCGGGCTGTGGCGGGCCGTGGTGATCAGCGCGCCGGCGCCGAAGGCGACCGCCGAGCGCAGGATGGCGCCGACATTGTGCGGGTCGGTGATCTGGTCGAGCACCAGCACCAGCTTCGCGTCACCAAGCGCATCGAGCCGCTTGGCTTTAAGCGGCTCGGCCTCGATCAGCACACCCTGATGCACGGCATCCGACCCGGTGATCTTGTCGATATCCCTGGGTTCGACCAGTTCCGTCTTGAAGGGCAGGGCGGCGAGATCGGCGATTTCGAGGCGCTCGGCCGCATTGCGCGTCACCAGCATCTTCCTGATCTTGCGGCGCGGATTGTCGAGTGCGGCGCGAACCGTGTGCAGGCCGTAGAGCCGCACCAGTCCGTCCGCGGCATTTTCGCCCGGCGGAACCGGCTGTCGAGGCCGGAACGCCGGCGCGCCGCCGCTTTTCTCGTCGCGATAGGCGCGGCGCAGCTTGGCGTAATGGGTGTCTTTGGGGGTGTTGGTTTTATCGCTCATGGCTGGCTTCTATAGCGGTGTCCTCCGGCCAAGGATATGGCCCGCCGTCACAGCCGGCGAACAACATCGAAAAACGCTGGCTGCGCGGTTGACACCCAATGGCCTTGCCGCCATAAGGCGCTGCGCTGGTTTCGGAGAACACATAACTCGGGTCCGGATCGGCGTGAATGCCTCGTTGCATGGCTCCGGCGGCAGACTGGAGAGGTGCCCGAGTGGTTAAAGGGGACGGACTGTAAATCCGTTAGCTTAGCTTACGTTGGTTCGAATCCAACCCTCTCCACCACTGCCGGCCCGGAAGCCTGAAACGCGACAAGAATCGGACCGAAAAGTGCATGGCGCTTTTCGGATGAATCCGGTACTTCAGGTAAGGCGCGGGTATAGCTCAGTGGTAGAGCAGCAGCCTTCCAAGCTGAATATGCGGGTTCGATTCCCGCTACCCGCTCCAGACACTCATCCCATCACCGGCAAGCCGAAGCACTGCGCACGAAGCGCAGCGCTCCAATTGTCGTGGCTGCGCCGCGTCAGCTGTTGAACGCGGATGCGACCTGGTGCTGCTGCGGCACCTGGCCGTTCGGCGTCAGCTTGTCGACGATGCCGGGCAGGGCGGTGGACAGTTGCTTGAGCAGTTCCTGCTCGTCCAGTCCGGTCCGTTGCGCGATCTCGCGGATGATCTGCGGTCCGATCGCGGCGCCAAGATCGTTGGCGTTGATCGACTGGTTCTGGCCGGTTCCGACCCAGGAGTCCGCGGTGTTGCCGTGACCGGCGTCCCGGAGCTTTTCGAGCAGTCCGCCCAGGCCGCCCAGCAGGCCACCGTCGGCGGATGTGGTTTCCGTCGGGACGGGGGCGGTCGGAGCGGGCACGGGAGACTGTTCCGGTTCTTCGGCACTTCTGCCGCTCAGCATCTTGCCGACCAGCAATGCGCCGAGTGCGATCATCAGGGGTTTGGTGATGTTGCCGCCGGGAACGGCGTTGTCAAAAAGTCCCATCGTGGATCCTCCATAGCGACCAAGGCCCGACCCCTCCTCAACAATGAAGCATTCGGGCGGAATTTCAAGCTGGCTTGAGGTTTTGACAATCATATGAAAATGTTCGGCTGGCGAGGGGATGGAGAGGAAAAAATGGGTATCATCAGCTGGATCATTCTCGGCGTGGTCGCCGGCTTCATAGGCAGCAAGATCGTCAACAAGACCGGCCAGGGTGTCATAATGGATATCGTGCTGGGCATCGTCGGCGCCATTGTCGGCGGGCTGATCTTCAGTGCCTTCGGCGCATCTGGCGTCACCGGTCTCAACATCTACAGCCTGATCGTTGCCGTCATCGGGGCGGTGGTTGTTCTGTGGGCCTACCATCAGTTCAGCGCAAGGCGGACGCTTTAGGCGCCTGCGGATCGTCTGAGGTTTCGAGTTTCTGAAGGCAAGACCGGCTTCAGGCCGGTATGCCCGGCAGTGGCTTGCCTATGGCATCGGGGCGGCGAAAACAAAGATCGGCGTTCCCGCAATGAAACGAGGCTAGGCGACGACGGCCAACCGGCGCTGGCGCTGATCCAGCGACACGATGGTCAGTCCGCTGCCGACGACCAGCAGGATGCCACAGACCGCCAATGTGTTGGGGAATTGCCCGAACACCAGCAGGCCCGAAATGACCGCCCAGACGGTGAAGCAATAGTAGAACGGCGCCACGGCGCTGGTCGGTCCGACGCGATAGGCCATGAAGATGAAGAAGTGGCCGAAGATCAGGAAGAATCCAGCACCTGCCATCAGCAGCAGGTGATGCGCCCCGGGCATGACCCAGCGCTCGGAAACAAGATGCGCGGCGCCGGCGCCGATCAGCACCACCACGACGGCGGAAATCGCCACGATCATCCCCGGCACCTCGGCCGAGACCCGCCGGCCGGCTAGGTCGCGCGCCGCTGCAAGGGCTGCGTTGCCGAGCGCCAGCAGGGCATAGACCGAAATGCCTTGCATGGTCGGCTGTGCCACCATCAGCGCGCCGACGAAGCCGAGCCCGATCAGCGCCATGCGCCGGCCGCCGATCCGCTCGCCAAACAGGATCGAGGAGCCAACCAGCATCAAGAGCGGCGTGATCTGGCCGAGCGCGGTGGAATCGGCGATCTGCATGTTGGCGAGCGCGACCACATAGCAAAGGATCGCCGCCAGTTCGAGCACGTTCCGGCTCAGGACGCGCTTGTCGAAGATCAGCGGGATCTGCTTGCCGTAGCCCAGCGCGAACAGCAGCGGGAAGCCCCAGAGGGCCGCCGCGGCACCCCGCAGAAACAGCACCTCATAAGACGGCAGGCCCGCCGTCGCGAGCTTCATCATCGTGTCGTTGACGAGATACGACCCCGTCGAGACGATCATGAACAGCGGGCCGCGGATAGAGGCAGGGATGAAATGCATCCGGCCACAAGATCAGAGGCGGATGGCGGCGGCAATGGTCCATGGCCTGGCCATGATTCAGACAGGGCTGGGCAAGCAAGCCGGCGCTTTCGCGGCCTCGATCGGTCGGCCCGCTACCCCTTCATTTTGCCCGGAGCCTTCCTATATCAGCGCCACATCCCCGCAATCGGATCGATGGTTCGGACTGAGTGAGACGGCACCCGGCCAAAAGACGCTTGTGTTTTTTGGCCTTTGTCGCTAATCGCCCCGCATTCGACTGAACTGAAGGTCTTCGACCGAACTGAAGATCCGGGCCGTCCAAGGAAAGAGACAATGGCAAAAGGTAAATTCGAGCGTAACAAGCCTCACGTGAACATCGGCACGATTGGCCACGTCGACCATGGCAAGACGTCGCTGACGGCGGCGATCACCAAGTATTTTGGCGAATACAAGCGCTACGACCAGATCGACGCTGCCCCTGAAGAGAAGGCGCGCGGCATCACGATCTCGACGGCTCACGTCGAATACGAGACGGCCAACCGCCACTACGCTCACGTCGACTGCCCCGGCCACGCCGACTATGTGAAGAACATGATCACCGGCGCCGCGCAGATGGACGGCGCGATCCTGGTCGTGTCGGCTGCCGACGGCCCGATGCCGCAGACCCGCGAGCACATCCTGCTGGCCCGTCAGGTCGGCGTGCCGTCGATCGTGGTGTTCCTGAACAAGGTCGACCAGGTCGACGACGCCGAGCTGCTCGAACTGGTCGAGCTCGAGGTTCGCGAGCTTCTGACCAAGAACGAATTCCCCGGCGACGACATTCCGATCGTCAAGGGTTCGGCTCTGGCTGCTCTCGAAGACTCGGACAAGAAGATCGGTGAAGACGCGATCCGCGAGCTGATGGCTGCGGTCGATGCCTACATCCCGACGCCGGTCCGTCCGCTCGACAAGCCGTTCCTGATGCCGATCGAAGACGTGTTCTCGATCTCGGGCCGCGGCACGGTCGTGACCGGCCGCGTCGAGCGCGGCGTGGTCAAGGTCGGCGAGGAACTCGAGATCATCGGCATCCGTCCGACGACCAAGACGACCTGCACGGGCGTGGAAATGTTCCGCAAGCTGCTCGATCAGGGCCAGGCTGGCGACAACATCGGCGCGCTGCTGCGCGGCGTTGATCGTGAAGGTGTCGAGCGCGGCCAGGTTCTGGCCAAGCCGGGCACGGTGAAGCCGCACAAGAAGTTCGTGGCCGAAGCCTACATCCTGACCAAGGACGAAGGTGGCCGTCACACGCCGTTCTTCACCAACTACCGTCCGCAGTTCTACTTCCGCACGACCGACGTGACCGGCATCGTGTCGCTGCCGGAAGGCACCGAGATGGTGATGCCGGGCGACAACATCACGGTCGATGTCGAGCTGATCGTGCCGATCGCCATGGAAGAGAAGCTGCGCTTCGCTATCCGTGAAGGCGGCCGCACCGTCGGTGCCGGCATCGTCGTCACCATCAAGGAATAACCGAGCCCGGCATTCGCCGGATCGACAAGAAAGGGCGGTCTTCGGGCCGCCCTTTTTGTTTGCCGGGCTATCGGCTGCCGCCCCGTCGGCCGAAGCCTGTTGCAAGGCTCTGGACCTCGTCTAGTATAGGTTGCATCAAGGGGCTTTTTCCAAATGGTTCCAAGGCGGTATTTTCATCGTCGGGCATTGTGGCCGCTGGCTCTGACCTGGCTGATTGCGTTGCTTGCCACAGGCCCGGCAGCCTTCGCGGCGGATGCGGCGCCGGATCTTGGACCGACGATGCGGTTCGGCATTGTCCGCAGCAACGCAGCGGGGTGCGAGCCGATCTGCCCGGAATGGATATCGGCCGAGGGCTCCATAGAAGCCGGAACTCCGGCGCTCTTCAAACGCATGCTGAAGACGCTTGGCGGGCGGAAACTGCCTGTTGTCGTGGATTCTCCCGGCGGCAATGTCGAGGCGGCGCTGACGCTTGGCCGGCTGATCCGCAAGAACAAGCTCGATATCGCCATCGGCAAGACGGTGTTTTCCAGCTGCCAGCCCGACGCGAAGGGGTGCCAGGACCGTGACGCCCGCTACTTCGGCGATGTCATCGACTATGGCGCCATGTGCAATTCCGCCTGTCCTCTGATGTTTGCCGGCGGCATCAGGCGAGTGGCCGGCGAATGGGCCTATCTCGGGGTCCATCAGATCACCACGACCTACATCCGCACGAAATTGCAATACCGGACCACCTACCGGATCGTCGGGGGCAAGAAGAAGATCCTCAACACGAAGATCGTCAGCCGCAAGAACGCCGGCAGCTACAAGACCTACGAAATGAGCAAGTCGGTGGAGAAAAAGCTGGCGGCCTACCTGGATCAGATGGGCATCGAACAAAGCATGCTCGAAACGATGAAGGGCACCCCGGCCAGCGAAATCCACCAGATCGCCCTCGATGACATGCTGGCGATGAAGCTGGTCACCAGCACGGACGCCGTGGGCCTGTTGACCGCGGCGAGCCTGTGCGAACCCGGCCGCCTGGCCACGAATTGCCGGGAGGTGCCGGGGAACAAGCCTGATGGCCTGATGGCGACCGCGGCCAGGCCTACTCCGCCAGCGATCGAACCCGAGGCGGCGCGGCGCGATGAAGACATGCGCTTCGTTGTCGTTCGCGGCACCAATCCGCTCTGCAATCCAGACTGCCCGGAATGGATCTCGGCGGAAGGCGCGATCACCCCCCAGACCCCGCAGAAGCTGCGCCAGCTGCTCGCCACGCTCGGCAAACGGCAACTGCCTGTCGTGATCAGCTCGAAGGGAGGCGACCTGTTCAGTGCCCTGGCGGCGGGACGGCTTATCCATGAAAAGAATCTCGACGTCGCCGTTGGCCGCACCGATTTCGTCGGCTGTGACCCAGGAGCGTGGAATTGCCTGGCCAAGGAGGGCGCCTATGCCGGGCTGAGCATCGATGCGGGCGTGGAGTGCGATTCGGCCTGCGCGCTCATGCTTGCCGGCGGCATCAGGCGGCTTGTCGGTCCCCAGGCGCGACTTAGCCTCTACCCGATGGGGCAAAAGCTGATGGTCAAGGCTTACCTGGAGGAGATGGCGATCAGTTCCGCCCTGTTCGCGGCGATCGAGCGGCGCTCGGTCGAGCGCCGGCTGGAACCCGACATGATGCTGAAGGTCGGCCTGACGACGAGCCTGCAATCGGTCGACGCGCTGACCGGCGCCACCATTTGCGAGGCGGTGCCAAGACCCGAGAATTGCCGGATCCGGCCTTCCGCCAATGCCGAGGCTGACGCGCCGGCCAAATTGTAGTGGGCGACGGAGCCCGAAACTGGCCATCGAGGCAGGTTGAGCCGCTTTCGATTTTTCCGCTATCGTCGCTGCTGGCGGCTTCAGGCAGGCGGAGGATCGAGAATGGGCCAGGATATCCCGACACTCTACGAATGGGCCGGCGGCAGCGAGGCCTTGAACCGGCTCACCCAGACCTTCTATGACAAGGTGGCGCAGGACCCGATCGTCGGGCCGGTGTTCAAGACCATGTCGCCGGATCACCCCGCCCATGTCGCGGCCTTCATCGGCGAGGTTTTCGGCGGACCGAAGACCTACAGCGAGCAGTTCGGCGGCCACCGCGAGATGGTCATGCACCATCTGGGCAAGCATCTCACCGAGGAGCAGCGCCGCCGCTGGATCAGCCTCCTGGCCGATGCCGCCGACGCGGTCGGCCTGCCTGACGATCCGGAATTCCGTTCGGCCTTCATGGGCTATGTCGAATGGGGATCGCGCCTGGCCAAGATGAACTCCAATCTCGGCGAAACCTGCGATCCGCAGACGGAACCGATGCCGGCCTGGGGCTGGGGTGTGCCGGGCGGCCCCTATCAGCCACCGGGTACAAACTAGCGTCCAGTCGCCATGGAGGTGTTGGGCTGATGCCGGAAGATGTGAAGATCATACGTTGGCGCGAGTGGGACGGACCGGGTCTCGAACATTTGGTGCTGCAGGAGCGGGCAGGGGAGGTCTCGGCCGACTCTGTCGCAGTCTGCTCCGGGCAAACGCCTTTTGCCGTCCGTTACCGCATCGTTTGCGATGTCGGCTGGCACGCCAGGCGTGTCGTTGTCGATATGATCGGTAGCGGCCGCACGCTTGTTCTTTCCGCCGATGGCGATGGTCGCTGGACCAGGGACGGCCTGCCGATGCCGGAGCTCGACGGCATTTTCGATCCCGACCTGACCATCACGCCGTTCACCAACACGCTGCCGATCCGGCGATTGCAACTTTCCGCCGGGCAGAGTGCCGAGATAACCACTGCCTTCATCGACTTCCCCGCCCTCACGGTCGTCGCCAACCCGCAGCGCTACACATGCTTCGAAGAGGGCAGGCGATATCTCTATGAATCGCGCGCCAGCGACTTCAGGCGGGAACTTGAAATCGACCGCAACGGGCTGGTTGTCGACTATCCCGATTTCTGGCGCAGAGGTTAAGGCGTGTTTGCTTGCAAACCGCTCTTTACAGAGCGTGCGGAAGCTTTTAGGAAGCGCCTGCTGCGCCGACATGCGCACGTACGGGCATAGCTCAGTTGGTAGAGCGGCGGTCTCCAAAACCGCAGGTCGTAGGTTCGAGCCCTGCTGCCCGTGCCATTTTCCAAGGAAAATCAGGCACTTAAAATTCGCCTTGCTAGGCGAGGATGCCGAAACTAGCCTTACACATCTCTTTCACAAACTTGCACGCGCGCAGGGAGTGTCTGGCGATGGCGGAAAAGCACACGATTCTGGAAGGCAAGGTTCACGTCTATCGGCGCAACGAGAGCCCGATTTGGCATTGTTCGACGTTCCTGAAAGGCAAAAACTGGCGCGTCAGCACCAAGGAAGAGAGTCTTTCCCGGGCCAAGGACTGGGCCGAGGACTGGTATTTCGGGCTGAAGGACAAAGGCCGGCGCGGCGAACTGGTTGGTGAGAAAACCTTCAAGGACGCCGCCGACCAGTTTATCTCTGAATACGAGGTTCTTACGGATGGAGAGCGCAACGCCCGTTGGGTCAAGGACCATTACCGGCGCGTTCGCACCTATTTGGTGCCTTTTTTCGGCAAGATGGGTCTTTCGACTATCACGGCCGGCACGGTGCAAGAATACCGCATTTCGCGGATGACGCCTGAGGAGGGCAAGAAGCTTCCCTCACGCAGTACCCTGCACCACGAGACCGTAACCTTGCGGCTGGTCCTGAAAACCGCGCTGCGCCACCGCTGGGTGGCCCACCTGCCCGACATCTCGCAACCCTACAAGAAGTCGGCCAAGGTGGTACATCGCGCCTGGTTTACCCCAGAGGAGTACAAACAGCTGTACCAGGCGACGCGGGCGCACGCCCACGATGCCCGTGCAGTTAGCCTCAAAGCGCAGAAGGGCGAGCAGGCGCACCGTGTCTGGTTGGCCGAGCAGCTTCACGACAAGATCCTCTTCCTGACCAATACCGGTTTGCGACCGGACGAGGCCAACTGGCTGGAGTACCGGGACGTGGAGGTTGTCAAGGACGGGCCGACGGGTCAGAAAATCCTGGAGATCCAGGTGCGCGGCAAGCGCGGAGTCGGGTACTGCAAAAGCACGTCGGGCGCGGTGTTCCCGTTCGAGCGAATGGTTGCCCGGAACAAGCCCAAGCCCACAGACCGGATCTTTCCGGTCGACCACAAGAAGCAGTTCAACACGATCCTCGACAACATCGGCCTCAAGCTGGACCGCGAGGGCAACCGGCGGACGCTGTACTCGCTCCGTCACAGCTACATCAGCTTCCGATTGTTGGAGGGCGCCGACATCTACCAGATCGCCAAAAACTGCCGGACGAGCGTCGAGATGATCGAGAAGCACTATGCCGTGCACCTGAAGAACAGACTGGATGCGGCGGCCATCAATGTGCGCAAGCCAAGGCCGGCCCCGCGGGCGAAGCCTGAGAGGTCCGAACACATTCAGGATTAAGTGCTCGCCGGATAGCGGCTTAGAGAGGGCAAACCTTGGAAATTGGTGCCATGCCAACAGCGCACTTACGCATCGCCCAATGTGTACGCATTGGACGAAATTTGCGATGCGTTGCTCGGTTTTCTAACCGCTGGCGAAACGCCAATCGGAGAAAACCGGCAAGTGCGCCAGGGGCAAGCCCCTTGGAACCCCGCTGCGCACCTGGGTGTGCTTTTCAACTTGACTGTACGCCGTGGCCCGACAAATTGCAGATAGACAGGTGACCAGTGGCGATCTTTCATCTGCACGTCAAAAACATCAGTCGTGGTGACGGTCGTTCCGTTGTCGCTGCCGCCGCCTATAGGGCAGGCGAAACGTTGCCAAACGACGCCGAAGAACGCGAGAGCGCGTTTGGCGGCCGGCGCGACGTTGTTCACGCCGAGATCCGGATACCGGCTGGGGCTCCTGTCTGGATGGGTGACCGTGCCAAGCTCTGGAATGCCGTCGAAGCCGCCGAAAAGCGCAAGGACGCGCGGCTTGCCAAGGAGATCGAGTTCGCGCTGCCGCGTGAAGTCGCCCCGGCGATTTGGCGCGAGCTGACCAACGCGATGGCGGATGCGTATACGCGTCAAGGTTATGTCGTGGATTTGGCGATTCACGAGGACGGGAGCAACAACAATCCTCATGCCCACATGCTGCTGACAACGCGTCGGATTACGGCGGGCGGTTTCGCCGAAAAGATCCGGGAGGCCGACGGTCTTCGCTTCGTGACCGATGCGCGTGCCAGGTGGGCCAAAATTGCCAACGCCAGCTTTGCCAGCGCCGGCCTCGATGCCCGCATTGATGCCCGCAGCCAAGCTTCCATGGGTTCGGCTCAGCGCGCAGGCCGGCACATGGGTGCCGATCGCCAGGCGCGGCGGTCACGCCGGGCGTACATCGACGTAGAACGCATAGCCACGGTCCGACAGGAGCTGAGAATGCCCAACCCGCTTGCCGAACTATATCCCCACCTATCCCTAAGACGCGACTGGCCGCCGGAAAGCCGCGAACCGGCGCCGGATATAAGTGAGCACGAACGTAACGAATTCTGGCTCTATTGGCAGTCGCGGGATCACGAGCAGGGCGACCCTGTTGCCGAGCGCGATCTGCCCGTCCTGAATCCCGAAGGTGACTTGATCCCATCGCATGAACTGGAGGCGGCGCAGGACAGGATGATTGCCGAGGTCGAGCAGCCGGCCGAGCGCTATCCGCTACCAAATGATCGGGAGCTTGCTGCCGAGACCGACAGGGCGTGGTGGGTGAGCACGCAGCATCATCGGCAGCCGGAAAGCGAACATGATGCGCCTGAACTGGATCGCGATGCCTGGTGGCGGAGTCGGTGATCGGCTCGGGAAGGCGTGCCACGCAACTAGGAACGGAGGTCCCCGTGAACTAGTTTACCGTGTCTTTTGGAATACGCTTGGCGGGCAGCGCGCCAGCCAGCATGTCGCCCCGCACGCGGGTCGCGGTATCGCTGGGTGGCAACCCCTCTCTATAGGTTCCCAGTTTCCGACGACGGTGCAGCATGTATGCATAGTAAGGTCGTTTGACCATGTGAAACCAGAACCATCCTGGCCAATCTCTCCACGGGCGGCGCTTTGCTAGAGCAAGTTCGTAGTCTAACCTTCTCATCCAATATGGCCGCATAGGGGGAGTAGGACATTATTCCTATTCCCTGTCAAAGGAAATTGCCATGGCGAAGGATCTCGATCCGGAAGCAGACATGCAGAAGCTGACCACGCGGATGGTTCAGCTCAACCGCCAGTTCGACGAGCTTTTTGAGCGGTGCTTTGAGCGGCCTGACCTCGCCTACGAGAAGTGGGTGAAGTCCGCCTTAAACGATGCGCATTCGTATGAGCTCCTGAAGAACCACCTCTTCTCGCTTGGCGAGATGCCCCGGGATGAGACAAGAAAGGAGAACGCCATAGACGCCAGCTTACGGCTCCCGGCCATATTTCAGGAATATCGTGGTGTTCGCGACCAGTTGGATGAGATGCGCACCATTAACCCCGTGCATTTCGATGGCAAGCAGCGCGAGATGCGAGCCGACCCCGATCCGTGGTGGGTCAAACGAAGACCTGAATCGCCTGGGTCCGAAGACCGAGAGCAAGAGAGAGACATAAGCCGGCAATGGCTGTGGGACCGCTAGGCCCGCAAAGATCAATCGGCTTTCTTGCGAGAAGGCGTTTCAGGTGGCTACCGCCGTGGCCGCCAAATACTTGACGGCCAACGGCCTGACTTCGTCGAAAAAGGGACCGGAGGTCATGCCGTTCCTCATGCTTTGCGATTGGCTGGTTGGGTGACACGATCACGGCAGGTTTGCCCCAGATACCAGGGCACGAGCTTGGCCTGGACCGGCCGGACGCCACGCGCAAAGACAAGGCCGGTGCGGGTCTGATCCGCGTCGGTGCCACTGAGCAGTTCCGTCACTTCGTCCGGCGTTAGAAGGGCACGGCCGGAATAGGCGATGCCGTGATTGACTGAGCCCGTTCCTGCCCCGTTGCCACTGAAGATCGGGCCGGTCGAGGCGCTATTGCTGGTCCCTGCTGTCCGGTAACCCCGCGTCTGGTCGCCGAGGAAGTCCGAGATCATCGATGCGGTAAAGTGCTCGTCCGTTCCGAAGAACGTTTTCACCGATGTGTTGAAGAACGTCTTCCACCCGCCGGGGTAATGTTCTTCCAACGTGGGGACGTCCTGAAGGAAGAACCAGAGGCGGACGCCGGCGCCGGCATGTGTTCGGATTGCGTCGCGGAAGCGCGGGAAGGGGCCGAGGCTCAGGAACTCGTCCAGGATGAACAGGACGGGTATGTCGGGGATGGTTTCATTCTGGAGCATCGCCTCGAGAGCGGTGGTGAGTGTGATCTTCAGGAACGCGGCATACGCGGACATCTTGTGGAACGGCACGGTGATGTAGACGGTCGCCGGTTCGTCCTTCAGCGAACGGAAATCAAACGAAGCCACCGAGGTGGCACGGTGAAGCCCTGGGTCGTCCCAAAGGGCGAACTCGGTATTGATGGTATCCCGCAGGTTCGGAATGGCCTTGCTGCGGTCCTTCCCAAGGACAATGTTGGCGGCGTTTGCAATCGCAGGATTGCGCGAGTCCCCCATGGTCTTGATCGCCTCGGTGAAAAGATCGAGGGGAGCGGCCGTGATACGCCGCACCTCGGCCATGTTGCGATGGCCCGGCGGCGCTGCCTCGGTGACGAACATGATAATGGCAGTCAGGACTGAGATGGCATCCTTGCGGAAGAAGTCCGGCGCGTGCGGATCCGGCGGCATGATCAGGTCGGCAAGCGCCTGGGCATCCGAAAATGATGCGATGCCGTCGAGTGGGTTGTAGGCGTCGGTTTCGGACTGAAAAGGTGAAAGACGATAGACCGGTCCGACGTTCTTCCGACGCCAAGCCGCCGTTTGGGCGTAAAGCTCGCCCTTGGGGTCGAGCACAACGCACGAGCCCTTATAGCGGATCAGGTTGGGGATGATCGTCGTCGTCGATTTGCCAGTACGTGTAGGCGCTACGGTGAGGAGGTGGCCTTCGCCATCCCAGTGAAGTTGACCGGCGACTGCGCTACCGAGGGCGGGGTCCTCGAAGACTCCCAGCAAAATGGAAGAGGGACTGTCGAATTTTGCAGTCGGGTGCAGCAAGCCCGCTTTTGAGAGCTCCGAGGCATCAGCCCAGCGCGCCGAACCATGCAGGGGAGGCGGGTTGGCAACCGCCTCATCGACGCGCCGTTTCTCCTCGCGCTGCTCGTTTTCCATTTGTTTGCGCGCCCGATGTTGGGCGAACATGTTGTTGATGGCGGTGGCTATCTTGAATCCGGTTGAAAATCCCCCTCCCGCACCCCCTTTGCGAGACGATCCGAACGGCTCGACTCCCTTCAGGGGATCGAAATCCTTGAACCAATCCGGCATACCCCAGCCCCCGCGAGACTGGATGATCTAGCACCAAGAAACATCTGGCAGAAACCCCCTTTAGAAGGGGCGAGAAGAATTTTTCTTGAGTGTTTGCAAAAGGATTTCCCGCGAAGAGAATGGCTGGAATGCGCTGGACCAAAAGCTCACGTGCCAGCATGCGGGAGCAGCCTTTCAAATCAAGACAGCAGAACTGCTGTTCCAGAGGCCTCCGGAAGGGGAGGCAAGAAACTGAAGAGGGGATGGACATCCCTTGTCTCTCGAGTAGGCGAAAGGCTTGATTTCCCGTTCTTGTACCCGCCCCGTCTCCGGCCGCTCCAGCTGGAACGAGTCGGAAAATGAGCGAAAGGGGGGCCGTCATTTCCGGCCTAATCCTCGCTGCAACACGGGTCGCGAGCCGCATAATTTCGCCAGAGGACGAAGGACAAGACATGGACAGCCAGCGCGCACTCGAACTTCTCTATGACCAATCCCGGTCTTTGGAAAAAGCCGTCGACGATATCGACTATGAGATTAAAAACTGCCTTCCCCGGCTGGAGGCGGACTCCAGCCCCAATCGCATCAGTTCGTTCCTGCAGGATCGTTACGGTATTCAACGGGATCACATGTATCAACTCGGCAAGGTGGAAGCACAGATCGAGGATTTGGAGCGCCGCGTCCAAGGCCGTGAGGAGAGTGAACGGATGCAATCCCCTTCGTCGAACGGGGAGCGTCGTAGTCCCGCCGAGAACCAACTGGATTGGCTTTCCAAAGTCGGAACGCTGGTTCATCGATCCGACGCAGTACCGGAGCGCGCCGAAAACCACCTGGATTGGCTTGATACGGGGCGCCACGAGCCGGCCGACGGCGTGGATGACTGCGGGCGGGACGAGCCCGACCGCAATCAGAGGTAGCACTTGCGGGATTCGGAGAGCCGCCCCATGATGAATGTATGACCAAGGTACATAGAGGCTCTGTTTTCGGCATCCGTGAACTCACGGAAGACCAGCGCGCGAAAGCCCGCAAGGATCTGGAATTGCTCGAAAAGGAACTTATCCGGTGCCGGAAGCGCCTTGACTACTGGACCCTCCGCAAAACGCAGGCGGAAACCATCCCCGGAATACCGGAAGATCTGCGCCAAAGTACGTTCTACTTTCATGCCCGAGCCCAGGAGCAAGTGAATTCCACGGAAAAGGTCCGGGCCTATCTGATTGCGGAGCTGCAGGGCCAGCCTGAGCACTTGCCCGCCTACCACTACGAGCACTGAGCGGAAAAAGGACGGCAATTTTCTGCGATGTGGTGACGTTCCCAGACAAGAAACGGGGCCTGTCTTAGCATAAGCTTTGAGTTCGCTTGAACACAGCGCTTTGGTGCGTGATTGTCGGAAACCACCCAGCGACGCGAGAAACCCATGAAGCGTGTGGAAAAGGCACGGCCTTTCGTGCCGACCGAAATCCATGTCGACACGGTCATGGACGAGAAGGGCACCTTTGGCATTCTCTCGATCCGCACAACGAAAGGCCTCCTCGATATCGCGCTGGACCGGGAAGCCGCCGACACCTTCATGAAGGCGATCGGCAAGATCCGGGCAAAACTGGACCCTTGTGGGAGCTGAGATCTGTCCGGGAGGAGGCGAGGGCTAGAACGCCGGAGAAGCGGGCCCGTTCCTAGCTTGCGACATAGTCATGACCGCTGTTGCCGGCCATACTTGCCTGTCGCCAAGCATCAAGAGGTAGCCATCATCCAAGCAGCCCATGACGGCTAGCTAGCGCCGCCAGTTCTGACCAAGCTCGTCATCAAACCAAGCTTCGGCATCGTAATTAGGACCCATGACTGATCGGAAATCGAGGTACCCGGAATAGCCCTTCTCCCGCAGCCAGGTTTTTGAAGCTGGAAAAGCTAGGATGGTCGCCATCGCCCACGCCGGTTTCCCTTGCCCATTTTGTGGCGAGGGAGCGGATTGCGGTTTCGCAATCACCCTTTTTCATGCAGATGCTCGTATTTGTAGGATGTGGGCGCGTTCGCACTGACATGAAGCTTAAACGAGTTTGTACACGAATTGCCTCGTTTGCGACCTGCAGGCGATCCCTCGTCGCCACCGCAGTAGAAAGTCTGTTCGTATTGCGATGCCTCTTTTGGAAGCGAACTTAGCGTCCACTGCAAATCCAAGCCGCCCCCGCGACACCTGGGATTAGCGCAGGGTATCGTGGGTGGCGGCGGGCGCTTTTCCGTGTAGACGCTGACCGTTGGTTCCTCAAAATAGCTTCTGCCTTGTTGCTGGACAGTCAACTCAAACGTTGAAATGTTTGGGAATGCTTCAAAAAAGCCGACCGAAGTTCTACCTAGGAATAACCTGTTGCTTGCCATTCGTTTCCTCTCCGCGATGTATCGCTGGCAATCATGATCCTCCAGTCCGATCAAGCTCCTCTCTAGTGCGATCTCATGCTCTCGAACACATGTACCACTTTTGCCCGGCCGAAAGCCGCGCTGAAACGTCTTGGGAACACCGTAAATCCCGAAGGTGGCTCCTAACTTGCGTCATCAACATGACCGCCGGATGCAGGCCATACTTGCCTGTCGCCAAGCTTCAAGCGGTGGCCATCGACCAAGCAGCCCAAGACGGCTAATGCCTCGGCCGCCGAATAAAAAGTGACAAGAGTTATGGCGCGACCACCGTCAATGCGCACGAGGCGGTGGGCGTCACTTTGCGCTTGCTGTTCGTCCACCAACGATCAATCGCTCCCAGGAAAAGCACGTTTACCTGCCATTCATGACACTTCCGTGAGAGGCCGAGCAGGCAAGCCCTCCTATTGGACGCAAACCTGGCGTGTCACTTCACAAGGTCGCTGATTTTGCTGATAGCATTCCGAAAGTGCCATTTCTTCTGCGTCCTGTATTGTCGCTTCCAACTGCAGTTCATAGCGCGACCGCTTGGTCGCCGGAATGACCCGCGCCACGGCCGCACAGGTGTTGCGGAACACCTGTTTCAACTCGCATTGGCTTCCGCCGCTGAATTGGCGGCATTCGGCCAGGGCCGCGTCGGTGGCGGCCTGCTGGGTCGCGAAACTCCGATCCGTGAGAATGACGATGCCGTTCCCAGCGGCTGCAAATGCGCCGTAACCGCCTGTAGCCGGCGCTTCGCGGACGGTCGGCGCGGCGGATTGCTCCTGGCTTGCGGGTTCGCCGTTGGCGAGATTGGCGATCTGATCCTTGAAGGACTGGATTTGCTTGTCGAGGTCGACCCGGGCCGTGTCCCGGTCGGCGATCTGTCCCTTCAGTTCGAGGTTCATCTGCCGAAGCTCGTCATTCCGCCGGACCATCTCGTCGCGATCGGCGGTCATCGTGGACAGCTGTTCGGTTAGGGAGGCAATTTGATCCTGCATGTCGGCTTGCGAAGCCGCAGGCAATGTTCCGGCCTCCGGGGTCTTCTGCTGGGCAAGACGCGCCGTCAACGCGGAGCGGTCGGCGTTGGCCGCATCAAGCTTCAGGAGCAGATCCTGCACTTGCCGGCGGGCCTGGTCGCGCTCGGCGAGCGCGTTAGGGAGGCTCACGTTGCCCGCGGACGTCTGCTGGGCGAGGGCCTTGCGGTCGTTGGCAAGGCGCGCTTCCGCGGCCTTCACCGCCTGCTCGCGAGCCTCGAGCTGCTGAACACGCGCGGTGTAATCGGTGTTACCGAACCACGCCTCCTGCATGTCGGCCACCCAGTTCCAGGAGGTTGACAGTGCCTGGCCTGCTGACGCCTTGGCGTCATTGAACCGGCGATCGAGGCTGTAGAAGTTCACGATGGCAGGCGCCACCGCTGCCAAGACCAGGCAAACGGCGCCCAAGGTCGCCAGCCGCCTGACATTGACCTTTGCGCGAAAAGCCGTGAGGCCGCGCCGCGTCCTGCGTCCAAGGCCATAAGCCAAGGAGCCAAGCTGGGCACGCAGAGCGGACGGCGTATCGTCGCCGGATCCCGGCCCGGCAAGGCCAAGGCCTTCTGCCCCGTGGACGGCCACAACCGAGGCCGGGATAACGGCCGCTTTGGCGGCTTCGTGCGAAATCGCATGAGCGTCCAGGGCTCTCAGGCGCGCTTCTAGGGGCGGGTGCGTCGCGAAGAATTTTCCGAAACCTGCTCCCCGGAACATCAGGTAGCCGTACTGCCGCTCTTCGGCGGTAGGCTTGTCCGTCACCCCATGGACGCGCTTGAGGGCGCGGGCCATGGCATCGGGAGACGTTACGTGCGCTCCGACCGCGTCGGCGTGAAACTCGCGGTTGCGCGAAATGCCTTTGGCGACGAGCTCGGAGGCGACGAAGACCGTTTTCCGGACAACCAACCCGCTAAGCCAGGCCAGATACGCATCCCGGCGAGCTTTTGCGCGACTCTTCTTGCCGCGCACGGCCACTTTGACGGCGACCCGCGTCATGATGTTCACCACGGTGACCAGCATGCGCTGAAAGCCTTCCGCGAACTGCATCCGCGCCACATCGTTGTGCAGGATGTGGCCAAGTTCGTGCCCGATAACAGCGTCTAGCTCATCTCTCTCGAACACGAAGAGCGGCTTGCCGATCACGACCATGGACGATTTCTGGTTCGCGCCCATGGCGAAGGCATTCATGACATTGGTGACACCCACAGCCGGCTTGGGCAAGTTGAGCTGTTCGGCCAAGCCGTGCACACGCTCCGCCAGCCAGTGGGTGTCTTCAACCGGCATCACCCCGAAACTCGTGCTGACGTCCCCAGAGGCCCGGGCGATATAGCGGCCACCAAACGTCAGGCCCAGCAGGGACAGCACGAAGCCGACCAGCAGCGCCCTGTCCGCGAAATAGCTCAGCATGAACAGGTCGAAGGGCGCCCACTCGTTGTAGGCCAGCATCAACACAATCCAGGTCAACACGCAGCAAGACAGCATCAGGATGCCGCAGAGCAGCACCGCCGTCGGCCCCCAGGAACGATTGCGCGGCGTCAGGTGCTGCTCGGCCGAAGGCGGGCGCGCCGAAAACCCCAAAAACGCTGCGAGCTGCGGAGCGAAGCGCAACAGCAGCAGCCGAATTAGCCGCACGGCGGCTCGGAACTGGGAGAACACCAGCGCCAAATCGACCGCCAACACCGTCCAGGAAAACGCGTGCTGCGGCCAGGGGACCAGCGCCCAAGCCAATGGCAGCGCCTCCGGAGGATAGGCGTTGATGGCGAGCCATGCGGCCCGCAAGCCCGTCACAAGGACGACGGACTTGATGAGCGGGCGCAGGCGGGTCTCTGACCCGTATATGGTGGTGGCGAGCGTCATGTGCCTGGCCCTCCGTCCATTGTGCCAATGCGCGTCTTGCAGGTCTCGCTCTGGGTGTAGGAGACGATCCTTGTTTCGAAGGGTCGGCTGCCACGCGGATAGCTGATGCCACCGCGCCAGCCGCTGCGCTGCCAGCCGGACAGTTGCTCCATGATTTCGCCCGGTGTCCGGCCATAGAGGTCTTCGGCCCGCCGCCTTGCCGAGCGGACCCTTAAATGCCTTCCGACCGAGAGGCCCCATTTGCCCCATTTCAGCGCAAGCGCGCCGCCGCGATCCAGCTCGCCAAACAGATCAAATTTATCGGCCATATCCCACCCAGCCCGACTGAGGCGACAGTAGCAACAGCGAAGCCGAATACAATGGGATTTCGAGAAATTGGTTGAGCTAACCTGGGACCGAAGACTCGACCCCAAGGTTATTAGCTCAAGCTAAAACTATCCTGTGGTTATAGCTCGTCATTGGTTCTGCGGGGAGGGAATGTGAACACACTCTGGTTTTTGAACGGGACAGCAGAACTGCTGGCCTCAAGGACTCCGGAAGCGGAGGCAAAAAAACAAAAGGGGATGGACATCCCCTCCCTCCCAACGGGCGAACGCCCCCGTTGTGCAGCCATTCGGCCCTTCGGAATCATTTCACCATGAGATTTCGAGTTCCGGGTATTCCGCCAGGATCGATGGGCGATACGCATCCTGTTCGAGACGCGTCGGGCGCCAGACGTATTCGAACTGCTCGGAATCGAGCCATTTCTCAAGCGCCTTGGCGGCCTCCGTGTCGGATAGATCGAACGCGAACTCCTGGACGATGCGATATCGGCGGTGGCCCTGCATGGCCGCCTCATCGATGGCGGCGGCGACCGTCGCCGGATTGAACAGATTTTCGGCGTACTTCATCCTCTTCCTGGAGGCCATGAGGAAATTGCCTTCCGAACGTTTCATCAGAAGGCACTCCCCAGATAAGTATCCGTGATCTTCAGGCGGCCGTGGCCGAGCTCTGCGGAAATCCGATGGCGCGCTGCGCGGTCCTCGGCACGTTCTTTCCCGGACATATCAGCCCAGGCTTTGCCGCCTGCCAGGGGGCAGGGATGCCCGGTCAGCACCGCATAGCGTTGCTGCGCATAGGCGTGTCGGAATCCATGGGTGTTGCGGAGGCCCGCCTTGAGCGTCTGGTACTCGAAGCGCTTGAGGTGTTCGACATAGCTCATTTGAGCCGGGATCAACGATCCTGCACCGGGAAAAAGTCGCAGGATATTTTCGAGGACCTGCCGCTGTTCCAGCGTGGTCACGGGCACGGTCCGTGCCCGGCCCCCCTTCGTCCAGCTCGCCTGCAAGGCGATCTGGTCGGCTCGGACGGCCGCCTGCGGCCGGAACTTCATGGCTTCCTCACGCCTGAGGCCGAAGGCCACCTGGAGGAGCACCGACGCCTTGATGTACGGGCATTCGATCGAGGCAAGCTTGGCATGGTCGAGCGTTTGCGCACGGTTGCGTGTGACGTCACCCCGTTCGGCGACGCCATAGGCGGCGTTCTCACGGTTGACGACGTTGACCTTGTTGATCTTCTCGGCCCACCAGCGCAGCCAGGTGAGGCGGTTGCGAATACTGGCGTCCGAGGTGTCCGTATCGAGCCATCGCTCGACGAGGGCCTCGACATGCTTGGGCTTGAGGGACGTCGCAGACGGCAGCTTATAGCCGAGGTCCACGAGGTCGTTGGCCATTGCGGACAGGCCGCGCCGGCGGTTGTTCTGTGTGCCGTAAGAGCCGTCCCGGTTGCGTTGGCACAGCCGCACCAGGTCCATGGTTAAATCGTCCATCTTGCTCGCTTTTTTTGTTATTGGCTGAGTGTTGATGGCCGATGCACGTCCGTAGATCGTGACACCCCGCGAAGGTCATTCGCGGCAGGGCCGGAATGCGTAGTCTTCCTTACGGTATAAGCCTCCCTAGCCAGCCTGGTGGCTGGCCGAATTGGTTTGCCCTGTTGGGCGTCCGGTCACCGAGAGGTCGAAACCGGAGGTGTGCCCGCCGCGGCGGCGCACGTATTCGATAAGCAGTCATGCTGCTCTCCTTTGGTTGGGGAAATGGTCGGGTGAGATGGTTCAGGCGGTTTTTGCCCGCCGGGATAGTTGCCGCAGTCGCCGTGAATTGCCAGCACTTTGCACCGGAAATGATCAGCGTAGCGTAGCGTCATTTGCAGGTCGTGTGCCGACGTTTGTGCGAACCCAGCGTCCACTGTGGGTTTGGTGGCGGTCTGTCACTCCCCAATACATTGGCGAGTGACAGACCGCCGGCCGCCCGCCATGCCGGACATTCCCATGTCCGACATGGCTCGGTACGCCCCCTCCGCGTTCCTGGCCAATGGCATTGGCCCGGCACCGGATTGGCGTCGGCACGGCAAGCGGAGGCCCTGTTCAGGGCCAAGCCCTTGCGGTCGTCTTGGCGGCAGTGGCAGCACCCTTGTCGCAGGTGGATCGCCCGCGCCTCGACATGGCATGGGTGGTCGGCCGCCGGCGGCGGTTTCGTCGTCTTTCTCCCCTTTGTGCCGGTCACAGCTCAAAGCGGCCGGAAATGGGTCGTGTGTGCACCCGGCGTGCCGTCCTGCAAGGCATCCAACCGTCTCCCAGTGGGACCCTCGGTTGGACCCTCCGTTGCAGGCCGGCTGAATCGCCCGGCGCCTTGGTCACCCGACCGGCCGCAATGACGTGGCCGGGGTAACAAAGGAGAAAGACTATGACGAAAACCACCACCACCAAACGGCCGACCCACACCGTTTTCGTTGTCGAGGGCGAGGGCGATAAGACCACCTGGACCGAAATCGGCGCACTGTGGAGCCACGATGACCGCAAGGGCTTCAACCTTAACCTGAAGGCGCTGCCGCTCAGCGGACGCCTGGTCATCCGCGAACGCAAGGCCAAGGAAAGCGTGGGGGCATGAGCCCCCACCGCTTCCGCGGTGCGGACGGCCTTGCCGGCGATGCGTTTGCCGGCAGAAGTGAAGCCGATAGAGAGGAATTGGTGCGATGAGCCGGTTCATTTCTATCCAGCGCCTGGGACCCGTCCCGGCAGCGGCTGCCGCCACGAGTCCCCGCAACAGCGTACTCCACGGCGACTGCATCGACGTCATGGCCGGCCTTCCTGCCGAATGTGTCGACTTCATCCTCACGGATCCGCCGTACCTGTGCCGCTACCGTGACCGTACCGGCCGCACGGTGGCCAACGACAATAACTCGCATTGGCTGAAGCCGGCCTTTGCCGAAGCCTATCGCGTGCTGCGGCCAGACAGCTTGTGCGTCAGCTTCTACGGCTGGAACGCTGCCGACCAGTTTATCGAAGCGTGGCGCGCGGCGGGATTCCGCATTGTCGGCCATCTCGTCTTCAGCAAAAGCTATGCCTCCTCGACGCGGTTCGTGGCGGCGCATCACGAGTCCGCCTACATCCTTGCCAAGGGACAGCCTCCCTTGCCAACGGAGGCGGTTCCCGACGTATTGCCGTGGCAATACACCGGCAATCGCCTCCATCCCACGGAAAAGCCCGTTGAGCCGCTGCGGCGGCTGGTGAAGGCGTTCTGCCCTGAGGGTGGCTTGGTACTCGACCCGTTTTGCGGGTCGGGTTCCACGCTTGTTGCTGCGCAGGACTGCGGCCGCAACTGGCTGGGCATCGAGTTGGATGCCCGTCATGCCGAAACGGCGTCGGGTCGAGTCTGACCGCAGCCAGATAGCTTGGCCGTGGGGGTGCCCCTTTATTCCTTTGGCTAGCTGTTCCAGCATCCAGCTAGCCAAAGGCGCTCAGCGCAACGATCGTTGACTATGCATCTGCTGAATTATCGCCTCCCTCAATTTGAGCAAACAACTACCTGTTCAACTGCACAGGTAGCGAAGTGCGTGCGTCCATGCACATTGAGTGTCGGCGCATGAAAAGGCCGATTAATAAGGCCAAGTCGCCGTCGCAAAATCGGTCTGTTGCTCAGGTGCACGGTATGGCTGCAAGCGCGCTACGGTAGCCGCGACCGCCTGCGTTACGAGATCGCGACGTACTTGACCTCGACAACGCGGCTCCGCCGCAAACGGAAGAATTGTCCAGGGAGCCAGATCCCACGTCAAATCGCGATCGCTAAGGAGCGCGCTGGACTTGGCCAACGTCATGGCCTGCGACGTGGCGCACATCCAGACCTACGCAGTCCCGTTGATCGCAGAAGCGGGCGGCGCCAATTGGCGCCGCGTGGCGCGAGCCACCCTGAACCTCGACCGTGAGCCGGAATCGGCCCGTCGGGTCTGGACATCGCACCTGGTCGGCAACCACCAGTGTCAGTGACCGAGCTTCATTTCACCGGCTCCCGATGCCGACGGGCCGAAGCACCTACATTCGCGTCTCCCAGCCCGCGACCGAGCGGACCTAAGCCCATCAAAGTGGCAACTGTCCCTGAAAGAATCCCGCAATATCAATCATTCCGCTATCCTTACAATACACTTACCGACACCTCGATATATTTGACCATTATACTAGATATAAACCATAATGCCATAGTACTTATCTCGACAATAGAGGATAACGTTTATGATTGGAACAACGGAAAGTTTGAACGAGGAAGTGACAGACCTCGAAAGGCCCGCACAAAGCGCATTTCAGGAGAAAAAGGAAACGGACGTGCCGAGTCACAATGTGAAGCGGGAGCCAACCTTTATTACCGACATCGGGTCATTTCCATACGCACCATGGTAGCGATATAGCCTGCTCAGATCGAGCAGGCTATATCGTTGTTCTCCGTTCTTTGAGTTTCTCGTGAATGGCACTAGCGGTCCTCAGAGCGGAACTACCCGTCTCACCTAGGCAGTGGGTTAACAAACGCGTTCCGTACATTACGCTCCCCACCAGTGAGTACAATTCACCTATTGGCTCCCTATTTTCGGTCAAGATCTGGCCAGTGTTAAAATCAGCAAGGGCGCCCCCATACTTGTGCCTTGTAAGCCAGCCCTCGGCCATCATTGATTTGAGAACAGGGAATCGCGCAGAGGATAACTCGGTTCCAACCCCGCTACAATTAACTATAGCCCCAACATCATAGTCATTTTGCTTGGAGCCGAACTTGGTTGTTATCCTGAACCCGGCCTTAGTTTCTCTAACCGACTTATCTGTAATCCCTCCATGAACCTCAAAACGCCCATCATTAATTTCTTTTAGAATTCTGATAGCTTGGGGGGATGCCATGCCATAGCTAACTGCGGTGTGCTGGGGGCGCCAAAACTTGAGATACTTGTCTCTCTCATTGGGCGTGAACAAGTGCCAAATCAGAGGAGTTACATTATCGAGCAGTTTGAGAATAGCAAACCACTTCGTTTCGGAATAACAATCCGGTAGAGCCATGCTTAAAAGTTTTGATGGTTGCAGTCGGCTATTCAATAACGCATTTTTTAGGCTGTCTGGATGAACATTAGCCGCTTTGAATTCCTGTAACATTAACGCAACGATATGATCTATCGTGATTTTTCCTGTCGAATCGTAGATATCAAGGATATTTTTCTCCGTAATGAACAGAGGAGATTGGGATGTATACTTCGGTCTTGGATATTGCATCGTTCCTGTTCGAGAAAACCCCAAAACTTTTTTGATGCCCTTGTCACTAAGTACAATTGTCGCATCGACTGCTGTAGGACCCAAGCCAAGGATCCCGACAGTTTTCTTAGGATCGATGCCATCAAGAGATTTCCAGTCCCACGGATTGCCATAATAATTTGGGTTGCCGATCAATTCGCTATATTTTGTCGGGGGGGTATGACCCAACGCAAGTACTACGGTGTTCGCATATATCATTCGTCCATCTGTTGTGGCTATGCTAAACCCAATTCCTTTCCGTGAAAGCCGAGAGGCCTCACCTTGTAAAATAACGACGGGTATATTGTTCTTGTCAGCGATTTCTAGGTAATAAAGAAAGTCCTTATGGAGCATTTCTCCTATGTCTTTTCGGCGCTTATATAAAGCGTCCTGCGTTGCCTCTTCGCCCTCTTTCCATTCGGCAAGCGTGGAAAGCCGACCGTGATCCAGTGGCGAATAACCAATCGTCGGAAAAGGCATATTTGCGCGCAAATTCGTGCTTTGCTCGGATGACCACGCTACGCCTTTTCCGTGCTCGGAGGCCGGGCGCAGCTCCAAGATAATGTAGCCCACGGCGTCTGACATTTTATTTTGAATTGCTAGCGTTGAGCTCTCTATGAAGAAACGTGAACCGCCTGCTCCGGCGCCTATGACAATAATCCAGTGTCGCGATGGATCATTTGACTGTAGTTGGTCGTTAGCCGTCTCAGATTCTTTCATGGGCACCCCTGTCATAGCGAGTAAAAGCCGAATTACTTGTAGCATAATCAGGAATCGTTTCGTGTGGCAACCAAGTTCCCCGCCGTCTCTGTCGTGACGCGGGTGGTTTGAGTATTTAGCACTCCTTGTGACTTGCGCTGTCTTGCTGCCGGCGGCGCAGCCAAGGAACTCGCCTTGAATCTCTGCTTCGTAGCGACCGCTGGCCCCAGGAGCGGCTGCGCCTTGCGCGAGACACACTGGAAAGGGAGCTTTGGGCTCGGCCCCTTCTCCCCGCAAGCAAAATCGACACGGCCGAGGCTCCGCGCTGCGCTTGTGCGCCCGCGCCACCCGCATTGTTTTGGCTTGTCCCCTCCCACACGCCGGCGATCAGCAAGCCGGTCACGATCCGAAACATGTAGCTGCCCCCAAGCAGAGTTTCTGTCGGCCTCTGCACCATGCCGCGCACTTATTTCGCAAAATAGGCCGAAATCCGCCGATCTGCCGTGGTCTGCCAAGTGTCGTCAACGCCGAGGAAGCCATCGGTCGGGCTTGACGATGCGGCGACGCCCGCCCGCTTCAGGTCGGCCGACTTCTCTGCCTCGGCTGCACGGAAGCGGTAATGATCGAATACGTCGAGGACATGCGTCGCATACGCCTGGGCAAGCGCGGGATCGCGCTGCACGATTACCAGGTTTTCGTCGTTGGAGTAGGAGGCCTTATAACCGAGGTTGTGGCTGCCAAACGCGACCACGCAATTCACCGGGTCAAGCGGGTCTATCACCAGGATCTTGTCGTGGATAATCGCCTTGCCAGCGCTCAAAATCTCCTTGTTGACGAAATTGCCGAGCTCGCGGCCGATATCCTTGTCCGTGAGCGCGGTTGCGCGCACGACATTGACGCCGCCCTGCTGGATGATGAAGGGCGAACTCGGCACCAAAGGCTTTCCATCCGGGCCGGTGCCTGAAGGCTGGTAGCCCCAAGCCAATGGATCGGAGACCGCGCCGACCACCTCCAGGCTGGTATCCGCGAGGCCGAGATCGATCGCCTGCGAGATGATCGAGTGCACCCCGCCCTTAGACGGCAAGAACACCGCAAACAAAATCATACGGTGCGCACGGCGCATCAGCGAGAAGAGCCGGTCCATGTCCGGTGGAGGCGGCAGTTGACGCTTGGCGCGCGCCGAAGGCGGCTGCTGGGCGCCCGGAACGTTGGGCGAGAACCAACATTCAAAGGCAGCGCCGTTGGCGAGATTGCCGGTCACCGGAGTACGGTCGGCGTCCTTCACGATATCGCCCTGGTCGGCGGCGGTGTTGGCGTCCCCCGTTTGCGCAGGCTGCGGCAAGGGGTGATCGAACAGGCGTTGCCAGTAGTCGAGGTATGCGCGCGCGACGTTCGTGTCTTCGATGACGATGCAATTGTTGCTCTGGCCGGAGATGCCACTCCACGTCCAGTTGGTCGACCCGGTAAGCACGGCTTGGGGTGTGCCCTGGTCATCCGACCAGACAACGAATTTGTTGTGGCCGATGTGGCCGCTGCCGTTGAACAGCCGGTTCTGCATACCGAAAGTCGTTCCAGGCGCATCCGCTAACGCGCGCAACGTCGCGCGAGCTGCTTTGTTTCTCGTATCGTAGTCGGTATGGATGACCTTCTTGGTAACCTTGTCCTTGGTGTCGCTGGACCCGGCATCGGACAGGATGAGCTGCATCCGGGGCGCCGCCGCGACAAGCAGGTCGAGCAACTGCCGATCCTCCAGCTCGTAGAGGGCGGCATGAAATTGCCCGCCTGCTCGGCTCAGGAACTCGGTTATCGTCGTCGGGACGTCGCCGGCCAGGTAGCGTCGCAGGGTGTCGTCGGGATCGCGCAGACGAACTTCAAGTTCGTCGCGCCCAACTTTGCCATCATTCTCTTCGAGCATGCGGATCAGGAACTGGCTCGATAGAATGCCGTTGGTGAAGGTGGAGACGAACGGTCCCACGCGGCGGGTGGCCTCAACGATGTTGGTGAATGCCGCGGGGGCCAGATAGCCGAGCCGGATAGGTGCGCCCTGATAGTGATGCTCGACGCGCTGTTTGGTTTTTGCGTCCCAATGGCTTTCGGGGACGGGCACTACTTCCTCGAGGCCATCGCGCAAGCGACCTACGGGGCGGATACGGTATCGTAGCCGCTCATTTTCGGGCCGGAGACCCAACTTGTCACGGTGTCGCCGCAGCGTGAGATCGCGCCAGTTAAACTTCTGCACGGGCCAAACAGTCGTGTTCTGCGCCTGCCAGTCCGTGTTCGACTGCCCTTCAAAGGCGACATAGGCGGCAAGGGGGCGTTCGGCGGTTACCATACCAGTGGCATCGAGATATTCCCGAACAATATGGAAGCCCAGGCAATCAGGAATCGGGTCGGGGTTGGTCTGCCACGCAAGAAACGCAACTTCATTGTTGACGATTGCAGTTGCCTTGACGATCTGCACCATCTCATCCCCCCTGGAAGAACAACGACCAGCCGGCTCGATTTTATGAGACGGCTAATCTATAAAGAAGGCCGAAAACCTTTAAAGTTCCGGCCTTCAGCGCACCAAGAGTGTTATTCTTCAGAATAAACCGCCAAAGTAAAGTCTAGCTGCGACAATTATTTTACGCTGATATTGTTAGGGATCGAGCGCGCGACCTTGCCGTGCGGAGGCTTGCGGCCGGAATATGGGCGCCGACTGGCGCCAGGAGCGTCGTACGGAAATATGGGAGCGGACGATGCCAAATAGGCTTGTCATGATCATTCGGCATGCCGAGAAGCCGGTTCCACAGGGCATCGATTTTGGAGTGACAGAACAGGGCGAGGTTGATCCCGCCTCATTGACCGTGCGTGGCTGGCAACGCGCGGGTGGGCTTTGCTCACTCTTTTCTAGGCCGCTAGCGCCTATGAAAAAGCCCGCATCGATTGTTGCGTCGGGCACGATCAAAAAAGATGGTTCCGGAACCCGGAGCAAACGGCCCAGCCAAACAATCACGCCACTGGCAAGACGCCTCGGCCTTCAACCTGATGTCACTTATTCGAAGGGCCAAGAGGCGTTGGTGGCAGAAGCCATTCGCACAGCCCCAACACCTGTGTTGGTAAGCTGGCAGCACGAATCGATTCCGAGCCTGGCGGCTGCGCTCGTCGGTGGCGCGGGTATCGCCCCGGAATCTTGGCCGGACGAGGATTTCGACAGCATTTGGGTGCTCCAGACCGATGGCGCAGATGTCTGGTCATTCTCGCGTCAGAGCCAAGGGCTTCTCGACGGTGATGGGCAATCGTTCTGACACAGATGGCGTGAAGCCGCGACCCAGTTCTGATGCCGTCAATCGCGGGTTGCAGTGCCGCCTTTAGGACGCGCCTGGCTGCTCCCGCACGATCCAATCCAGCAGGTCAGGGTCAACCTGATCGTCGCCGGTGAAATCTCGGATCATTTGGGCGGCGTATTCCCGGGACTGGTTTTCCGGGATTTCCCCTTCGGTGATCGCACGGCGGATGGCGCTTCGCATGATTTCGCAATCGAATGCAGACACCTTGGCGCGTGACATTGTCAGGCTCCTGGACATAGGCGGAAGCTAACCTCCTTAATGCCCTCGTTTGGGACGGGCGACTTGGGGATCATACGCCTTACTGCGCATTTCGCGAGTCGAACGAATGTAAGTCCGTCAACCCGCCCATCGCCCGTCACCACGGGAATGATTGTGAGGGCGAACCCGGCCATCACACTCGGTGCCATGCGGTTGGCGGTGGCCTTTTCCGCTGCTGGTCCGCCCGGAGCTGATGACGTTGCCTTCTAGCCGGCGCAGCCGTCTTGTCCCGATCCTGCCCGCTCCATTCGCTGCGCTCCCGTGTTGGGGACAAGCCTGCTTTGAGCGCCGTCTCCTTTGGAACCGTCCTCCTGGACAGAAACCATCAACCAAAGGAAAAGACCATGACCAACAACCGCAACACCAAGTCCGAGGCGAAATCGCCGCTCTACCAAGCCTACACCGTGCGTGACGGCAAGGAAGGCCAGAAGGGCTTCTGGATCCGCATCGGCTCCTTCTTCGCTCACGACGACGGCGAGGGCGGAACGCTCCTCCTCGACGCACTGCCCATCGATGGGCGGGTCGTCCTTCGCACCCCGAAGGCTGACGAATAGGAGGCCGCCATGCAGATCTTGACACAAGACCTGCGGGAGAAGCTGCTGGCGAATGGTCGCCAGCAGCAACCTCTCCGCGGCACCGAACGCGAAATCGACTTCGTCCCGGTCGTTAAGCTGTTCACACCGGATGCCGGCGCGACCTGGCTCCTGACCGAAATCGATCCGGATGACCCGGACCTCGCATTCGGCCTTTGTGACCTTGGGCTTGGCTGCCCAGAAATAGGTAGTCTGAGCCTCTCGGAGCTGACTGCCGTGCGGGGCCGCCTAGGCTTGCCGGTCGAGCGTGACCTGCACTTCAGGCCGGACAAATCCCTGTCGGCCTATGCCAGCGAGGCTCAGCGCCTCGGCCGCATCCAGGTGTGACGTTCGTCACGATGCTCAACGCCATCCTTCCGGCTGGCGTTGAGTGCCCGAAGGCAATAGCGGCCAGACCTCAGGCCCTGGCCTTACGTTTCGTCGCAGGTTTCTTGGCTGGAGATGGCTTCCGTCCCAAGCCTAGCGACTTAGCCAAAGCCGAACGGGTCGCCGAGTAACTCGGCGCAACCATGGGATAGTCCTTCGCCAGACCCCATTTCGCCCGGTATTCATCAGGGGTCAGCCCATGACTGGTCGCAAGATGGCGCTTGAGTGACTTGTATTTCCTACCGTCCTCAAGGCTGATGATGTAGTCCGGAAACACCGACTTTTTCGGGTTAACTGCCGGCTTGGGCGGGGGTTCTGCTATTGGAGATGGCGGACTAATATTCGACAACGCCGAATTCACGCTCGCGATCAAATCCGGCAATCCAGAGACTGGCACCGCGTTTTTCTGGACATAGGCGGCAACGATATCTGCAGTAAGTTCAATCATATTATTGGTTGGTTCCCCGGGCATCAACGTGCTCCTTCAATCATCACATCCTCATATCCGTCAGAGAGACGATATGCCGCCAACCTATGCCACTCGGATTTTCTCCATTCAAGCCGGATATTTGGCATTTCTGTATGACGCAGGGGCAAAGCGAACTTTCGTTTGGTAACAAAGCGTATCCACGTCTTGCCAGCCTCCCGGTTGGTGCGGGCCCAAAGATGTTGAAATTTATTCAATTGACGATAGTGTAGGGGCGTCAAAGGCGGGGTCTGGATTATGCAATGCGAGGTATCACGGAGTATAGATCTCAAATGCCTAATAAAGCTTCTGCTGTGTCGACCCATGTCCCTTGGTCTGACCGTCTAACCGCCTATGACAGAGAGCATCTCACCACCTATTTGAGACTCCTGGACGCGTGGGACGATGAAGCCAGCGTAGAAGAGATGGCGCAGGAAATATTGGGTATCGATCCGTGGGAGGAGCCCGTTCGCGCCCGCGACGCGGTTCGCAGTCATCTCGATCGAGTGGTGTGGCTGCTGACGACGGGATCCAAGGAGCTTTTCAAATCCTGGCCGCAAAAGTGCCCATAGAATCGGCCGGAATTCTTTGCTGTTGATGGGCCAAATGCGCTGCCGGCGCGCTCGGATGGAAAGCGGTGAAGCTTGCGCTAACGCCCAGAGCTCTCCGGTATATGGCCGATGCATTCTTCGAGCTTCTCCAGGCGGAACTTCGCCCTGCGAAGTTCATGGCCGGTTTCGAAACGTCGATGGCGTCCCAAAGGTGTGGTCGTCATGAGCTCGAGCTCCAGTTCGGCAATGCGCGCGCGCACCTGTCGAGCGTCGTCCTGGCGCAACGCTCTAATCAATCTACGTCCACGCATTAGTCTTCCTTGCAGCACCCAAAAAGCCATGCGGGTTTACCCACGGAGACCCTAATTTCCGGCAAGCCGAAACGTTCGAAATTTAACTTCGGCTACTTTAGCGAGGACAAATGGCTTGACATAAACGGACAAGCGAAGGGTGGCGCCGGCCAGGAGCACAATTGCGGTGTCGCAGAGGCTGCGGGACGCCGGCTGGGGTGTGGATAATCAGCCCTGGCCTATTGCCGCTTGCGCCAGCCGGCGCGCACCTTCGCAGCTATGGTGGCGGCTCATGTTGAATTGGCGTTGTTTGAGCAGTCACTCGGCGTTCGCGAGGGCGTGCATCCACCGTTCGGTGATCGCGTGGCTGACGCCGCGCAGAAAACCGCAGGATCGGTTCTGTTCGACGTACGTGTCGACGGCGATATCTGCGTTCAGCGGATGGCTGCGATTGGATATGCCGAAAGCGGCACAGCGATAATCGTGATGGATAAGAGCGGACGACTCGACGGCGCATCGATCAACGGGGACACCGCCCTTTTGGTGGCGGAATTGGCCGCTTGGTATGCATCTCCCCTGAGCGAGCAAGCAAGGGTTGACTATCGCGGAACTGCCACCATCCTGCTCGCGAAGCTTCGTAACTCGGGTCACTTTGTACCGGCCCCAGCCGGCTGAGCGGCGCTTCTTGGGGGAGGCACATCGGTCCGGAAGCTCTCGGTAAAACAAAAGGCCCGCGACGACGTCGCGGGCCTTTCCGTTCTGATCGGCGGGGGTGGGCTGGATCAGAACGAGCGCTGGAAACGGACGATGCCGCCAACGCTGTCCTTCTTGTCGGCCTTGGTGAAGTTGCCGAACGGAGTGCCGTCGTCGAAGTGGCCGAAGTGATCCCAGTCAACTTCGGTCGTGACCGTGAAGCCCGGGACGATGGTATAGGCTACGTTCGCCGCAAGAGCGTAGTTCTTGTCGTCGTCAGCGGACGCCTGGAGGTTGAACGCCGTCTTCTCGTTGAACTTGTAGGTGCCGCCGCCCCAGACCGCCCAGTTGCCGCCCCATGGCTTGTAGAAGCCGCGGCCGTGTGCGTTGACGGCATTGGTCGGATCAGAGAGGTTGTCGTCGGTGCCGTAGCCGCCCATGACGAACAGCGTCAGTTCCTTGGTGACGTTGACGTCCAAACGAACCTTGCCGGCCACTTCCTCGTAATTGCTGTCATACGCGACGACGCCGGTGACCGCACCCCAGTCGCCCTTGTACTTCAAGCCGCCGACGACATGCGGAACATAGCTGTCGATCGTGTTGGCACCAGAGCCTTCTTCGAGCGAGACGACGCCCGAGAAGCCGCTGCCAGCGTCGAAGTAGTAGCTGACGACGTTGGTGTCTTTGATGCCGTACGGGATGATGGTGTCCTGGATGACATTGCCGGCATAGCCGATGAACTGGTCATAAGGTGTCTCGTCCTTGCCGACGCGCAGGCCACCGAGCTGGATCCACGCGAAATGCAGGTCGACCGCCTTGTTGGCGGCAGGATTGCTGTCGACGTCACCGCCCGCGGTGACAAGGTTTTTGACACCGAAATTAAAGCGCGTTTCGGTGTAGGTCTTCAACGTGCCGAGTTCGGTTTCCTGGCCGGTCCAGGTCTTCAGCGTGAAGCGGGTGTTCTTAAACCAGGTGCTGTTCTCACTGCCGTCTTGTACGTCGGTGGTCTTTGCGCCATCGAACGTGCCGATATCGCCCACGCCGGCGTCATAGCGGACGTAGCCGCCGATGCGCAGGCAGGTCTCGGTGCCGGGAATGTAGAAGTAACCTGCGCCGTAGACGTCGCAGATCTTGACGTATTCGGCCGGTTCCGGCTCGGCGACGGTCACCGCGTCGGCGGCGCGGGCGCCCGAAACTGCGATCAGGGCCGCAGCGGAGCCGAGAAGAAGGCTCTTGATGTTCATTTTCTTGAATCTCCAGTCAAAGGTTCAAGACAGGCTTCGGCAGGTCTCTTGGGCTTTCCTGCCACCCCGTCCTCATCGTTGAAAAAGTCGCGCACCGGCGCCGCTTCTTCGCGCTCGACATGGCCGAATTCGCTGCAGTGCACAAATGGAGATTGAGACTGGAAAGCGGTCATTTAGATGTTGGAGAAGTATTGTTGCAGAAATATCACGAATATGCGCTTAATGTCGGCACAGACTGCACACGCGGCACAAACGAAACGTGAGTCGTGCGCAGGATGATTTGAAATAGGACTGTCTAGCGAAGGTGGATACTTATAAAATCAGAACGTATTACAGTTGCAAACTAATCGATTTTAAAGTCAGAAAGTCAAACTGACGAGTTGATACGGCCGGACGATGAAAAGTCGCGTGCGGCCAGCATGACCTCGTGCACCATGTCGTGCTTGAGCATTTCAATGGGAGCGCAACCGTCGAGGTCGGGGGAAGGGCGGGCCAGCCAATACCAGGCCAGCCTTGCATTGGGAATTAGGGACAGCACCTCACTGATTCCTAGAGCCGGCCTTCCGTCGACGAACTGGGCCAGCGGGAAGACATGTTTGCGGCCGCCCTTGCGCAAGGCAATGACCTCGTTTCGCATTTGCCAGCGATGGAGCGTCGAGCGCGGTATGCGAAGCTTCTCTTCCAGATAGGTCGATCCGGCGACCTCGCCTGCCCAATCCTCGATCACCAACGATTGGAGCTCTGCGGTTCGCTCGGCAATTTGGAACGCAGGCTGGCCGAGACCGACTGTCGGCGCCGGGCTCTCGGAGGTGCGGCCCGTACCGGTCCAGCCGCCGCTCGCGGTCTTGTCCGCCATCATTCGGAAGAACTCCGAGGCGAGCGCGGTCAAGCCGCCCTTGAAAGAGCCGATCGCGAGCCGCTGTGCCTGCGGTAGGAAGGGCAGGGCAGCTGCAACGCTGCCAGCAATCGCGCTGGCGGAAACGAGCGCCTCGGCGTCTAGCAATACACCATGCTGCGTCAATGCCTGTTGCACCGCCTCGGCAATCAGGCTTGCCAAGGCCTCTTGTGAGATCCCGTCAGGCGAGTTCTGAAAACTGGTCATGCATCTGTCTGCGGGCCACGCGCGCTCGTCCCTCGCCGCGGCCGGTTGTACGGCGGGGAGGGGAACGCGCAACGGCAACAGGTGCAGCGACCAAGCAGGCAGCTGTCTTGCATTTTTTACACCCCAACTGGCTGCCCCGAAATGTCAGTCGCGGGACGCCTGAGTTTGCCTGTAGGTGCGCTCCATGACAGATTCACGACAGGGCGCGTTGTTTGATGCCTTTATAGGGTGATGTGCTTTTACTATTGCGTTCTTGCTGCTTTGCTGCGCGACACAGGATCGGGCGCGGGCCGATCTGCAGAACCGGTCGTCACCCGTGCTTCGGACATTTCGGAGTGGTCGCGATCTGTGATGTTGAGGGCGGCTGAGGCCGAACGCAATCAACGACATCAGGATGTTTTGACAATGAGAAGGCGCGCTTTGGTGATTGGTGGCTCTGGTTTCGTCGGGGGACATTTGATTCCCGCACTGCTCCACGACAAATTTCATGTGGGCGTGCTCAATCGCGGGAACAAAGTCACGGTAGGCGCGGAGCAATTCACCGCGAACCGCACAGATGCTGGCCAACTCGAGGAGATCGCACAACAGGTGCCCGGCTTTGACGTCATTATCGACACGTCTTCCTGTAATGCCGAAAGCACAAGAACCGCATGGGCTGCCTTTTGCGGACCGTTGGTCAGGGGAAAACATTCCACGGCGCCTCTGTCAAAAGCAAAAAAATAGAAGCCAGAAGGCTTCTATTTTCGTGTTGTCTCTCGCTTTGGTGATTTTGGTGATAGCACGAGCTATGTGTTGCCAAGCGAGGTTATTCTTACATGATTTCCCCTTCGTCCAGGATTAAGCCCGAGCGAAGAATCTTACCAGCGGTCAGCTGAGCGTGAGGCCCAACCACTGCGCCTGGCTCGACCAGCGACCCAGCCGAGACCGTAGCGTTATCTGCCACCCAACCGCCGATGGATCCATCTGGATTTGGGTGTCGATGTGCGGAGATAGCTTCCCCTGTGGATGAAATAAAAGTAACCGATGACTGATCAATTTTCATGCCTGCCTCGATGTTTCGTTGCGATGACACGATGTTACAATAATGATACAATATTAAATAGCTCTTGCTTGAGAACGAAGATTAAAATGACAGCAGGAATTCCTAGAAAGAGAATCTGTTTCATTGCCCCGAAGCGCTTCTTCATGCGGCTCGACTCAAAGGCTTCTTCTTTTGCGGCTTCTTTGAGGTCCGCCAAAAGCTCGGCGGCTGATGGATGTGGGCTTGAATTGTCTTCCACGAACGGAGAATTCGCACTTGCCTCGTAGTCTTTCTGATTAAACTCGAAAAGCTCTTCGCCATAGTGCAAATAGAACATAACGATAAACAGCGTGGACGCTGCCGCCATAATTGTCGCAATCGGCACTACCGTCGGATCAGCCACCTCAATGCTCAGCCAAGGAATGGCCTTGAGATTTATGTTAAATCGATGAATTCCGAGCGCAACGATGCCAAGCAAGGCGCCGTGTTGTCCTAAGCGCATGGTCTGCTCTGAAAGCTTTATATTTGCGCTAAAAGGATTTCCGGACATTGCGAATCCTATTGCCATTTTGGGTGTATTTATCGGTTACGAGATGATAGCCGCCGTCAACATGCTCAGTACTGGCATATACAAAGAATGAGCCTATAGGGATTCGAATGCGCCCAACAATTGGGATCGCCCGTAGTTCATCTTCGGCGGCATTGCCTGGGCCTGTTTTTCGATATCTTACGTTGTAAATGCCCGCAGAAACGATCGAGACGATCTCGCCGATCTCGATACGCTTTACGGATAGAACTTCGTCACCTACGTGGAACGCCATGCTAACCCCCCCCCGTTTCGATAAGACATTTCGAATATTATACCCGTCATGTCAACGTCACGGTGATCGGGCGACTGGTACGGGTTGCTAACAGTACGCGATGCTGGCCGAGTTTGACTCTAGACATCTTCAAACTCGGCATCGTCGCGCCGGTTGCCAGAACCAACCCCATAATGTTTTCACTATAGTGTGAGATTCGGGTGTGCGACTGCAACCCTTATTGCAGTGAGTTTCGGTTGCGGCATCTCGTCTGATTCACCGAGAGAGGAATAGTGAGGCAAGACGTTTCATATCGCCCCCTTCGCCGGGGGCGGTCAGTCCCGCGTCCCGCCTGCGGCGGCGCCATGCTGACGCTCCTTAGGCCGCCCTGTTGAACCGGTCTCTGGGCCACGAACTTTCTCCAGCACCGAACTGACTTGGTCCCGCTGGCGGGCATTTCGGTGCTTCCGCCCTGTACGCCCTTCTTTGTTGGGCCGCCTTAGCGGCACGACTGCGCCGATATGGATGTGCCTGGCGGCACGTTTCCTCCGTGTGGGGAAAGAGGCGCGCGGCCCTCTCTCCCAGCAAGCCGCCGCGGGCGGTTTCCCCCATCTTCCTGCGCTTCGCTCCGTGCAGACCGGGGAGACCCCTCCGCCCCCGGGACTTGCCCCCTCTCTCCTCGCTACTCGCCGCGTGGCAGGGGTCAGGTGGCCTGACCCGCAGGGAATAGGGGCACCTGAAACGACAATCAAAGGAGCAAGTCCATGAATACCGCTGAAATCACCATCCCGCTTGGCAAGCTGGTGCCGAGCAAGGCCAACGTCCGACGCGTCAATTCCGAGGCGGGCAAGGCTGAACTGGCCGCCAGCATCGAGGCCCACGGTCTCATCCATAACCTTGTGACCCGCAAGGCCGAAAAGGGAGCCAAGTTCGAGGTCGTTGCCGGAGGGCGGCGTTTGGGCGCGTTGCGTTTGCTGCTGGAAGAAGGTCGCACCGTGCAGGGTGTGGCTGTGACTAAGGATTTTCCAGTGAGGGCCATTCTGCGTGAGGAAGGCAGCGACACCGAGATTTCCCTGGCCGAAAATGACCAAAGGCAGGCTATGCACGTCGTTGACGAGGTTATTGCTTACCGCGAGCTTGTCGAACAGGGCATGGCCGCCGAAGACATTGCGGCGCGCTTCGGTAAGTCCATTGTTACCGTTCGCCAGCGGCTGAAACTGGCCAATCTGTCGCCACGCATCCTTGACGTCATGCGCGCGGATGAACTGACGCTGGAGCAGGCCAAGGCATTGGCGGTGAGCGACGACCACAGCGCTCAGGAAGCGGCTTGGTTTGAGCATGACGGATGGAGCCGCAACCCGGCCAATATCCGCTCGTTCCTGACCAGCGCCCATGTGCGGGGCAACGACCGGCTGGCCCGCTATGTCGGCATCGAAGCCTACGAAGGCGCAGGGGGCGGGGTGCTGCGCGACCTGTTTGACGGGGACGGCCAGACATTCCTGACCGACCGACCCTTGCTGGTGAAGCTTGCCAGCGACCGGCTCGAGGCGGTGGCCGATGAGATACGCTCGATGGGCTGGAAATGGGTCGAAATCAGCCTCGACAACACGTTCATCCACAGCAACGGGTTCGGACGCATCCATGCGGTGCGGCGCGACCCGACCGAAGCCGAACAGGCCGAACTGGCGGCGCTGGGCTTGGAGTACGACCAACTGGTTGAGGCCGTTGATGCGTACGCCGAAGGCGACCCCCAAATCGAGGCCGACGAGGCCAAGTTGCAGGCGGTGGAAAGCCGCATCGAGGCCATCCAGAGCGCGGCGGAAGCCTTTTCTGCAGGTGAGATGGCGCTGGCGGGCTGTGTCGTGGGTATCTCTCATGGCGGCACTTTGCAGGTCACGACGGGACTGGTGAAGGCCGAAGACCGCAAGGCGCTCGCTGCGTTGCAGAGCGGGGACGAAGATGAGGGCCAGAACGAAGGCGACGAGGCCAGCGAAGCCGGGGAGAAGCAAAGCCCCGACGAGGAAGCCGTGGGCATATCGGCAGCCCTGACCGAGGAGTTGACGGCCATTCGCACGGCAGCGCTACGCGTCGAGCTCTCAAACCGTCCCGATGTGGCGCTAGTCGGCATCGTGCATGCGCTGGTGAGCCGACTGTTCTACGACTACTATGGCCGTATTGAGCCAGCCGTCGAGGTCACCGGCCAGCGCCGCAACCTTGCGCCCTCTATCAAAGAGCCGGATGCCTGCCGTGCTTTGTCCGGCTGGAATGAGGTGATTGAAGGGTGGAGCCACCGCTTGCCCGGAAACCCTGTCGACCTGTGGCCATGGCTGGTGGTGCAGCCGCAGGAAGCGCTGCTTGACCTGTTGGCGGTGGTCACTGCCGCCAATCTCAACGCCGTGGTGGCCCGCCACGAAACCGGCAGGGAGCGCATAGCCCAAGCCGACCTGATGGTCGAGGCGGTTGGGCTGGACATGGGCCTGTGGTGGACACCGGAAGCGGCGTTCCTCTCGCGGCTGTCGAAAGCTGACATCGCTGGAGTGATGCGCGAGGCCGGGTGCGCGGAAGATGCCGCGAAAGCGGTCGAACGCGGCCCCAAACCCGAAGGCGTCTTGCAGGCCGAGAAGGAACTGGACGGCAAAGGCTGGCTCCCCGCAGCGCTGCGGAAGCCGGTCAGGCCCGAGGGCGAAAGTCCTAAGGAGATGGCGATCGCCGCCGAATAAAGGCCACATACTCAGCCCGGGGCAGCGATGCCCCGGTTTTTTTACGTCCGGATTGTCCTCAGGCCGGTGTCGAACCGGCCGAGGGCCAAGCGAGGGCGCCCCTGGCCCGCCCCTCGCGCTCCCCGCCCGCCCACAATCTAACCAGTTGAAGTCGGGTCGCTGTTTATGAATTGATGTCAACACGCATCGTTGATGAGGTACGCTCGGCCACGGCCTCACACCGTCCACCAAGTGGCGAACGCTATCGCCATCAGGGTCACCACGATCCAGAACGTACAAGTCCGGTCACCGTTTCGGCTCATTTCCCCATCTTCGAGCAAGTCGTTACCCCCCATTCCTCGACGTGTAAGCATCCCATAGCACAGCAGGAACACCAGAAAGCTGCTCGCGAGCGGTGGGAGCGACATGGATCGGTTCAGTCTCGGTCAGAAAACTCTCTGGACACTGAATTGGAGTCGGTAACGCGGATCCACCGCCTACCGGGTGCGCGACCGGGCGTGAGTGCTCCAGGTATGGCTTTCACCGCAGCGTGAACATGACTTTGTGCCGCGACTGACAGGCTACGGACGATCTTTGAGCCGTCCATCTCTTCAACTTTGAAACGTTCCATCGACCCCAGCCTCGTGACCAGAAAAATCCAAAATAGAAAGTCCTATCGCCTGCATTATGGGGAGCGATCGGATGGTTGCGAACTTAAAAATGCCGTGCAGCACTGTTGTGACGAAGATGACCTCGCTTGTCCAAGGCAGATGTACTTAGCCATAGTGCCAATTCGGCTTTGGTTCTGTGCCTCGAAAAACAACGCCAAGCTTGTCTGCTCGCCGCCACCGAACAACTGTCTTGTATCCTATGCCATCAATGGGGATGTATAGAAGGAATTCATCAGGAATCCTCGCATCGACAACTACCTGCAGCTCAGCGCCATCGGAAGTCATGTTACGAACAGTGCACTTGATTTCGGAATTTGCGATGCCTGTAAGAATCGTCGCTCCTTTGAGAACGCGCCGACGCCGTTGTTTTCTCGTCTCTTCACCACTGCACATAAAACATTCCAAGCGAGTAACGTTGGCCAGCCCAGCGCGCTTGTGTAACTAGCAAAGCCCGTGTCAGCAAGGCTGAAACCGCTTGTTCACAGAATAGCTGGCAGTCCCTGCGGCTTTTCTATTGACGGCAGTAATAGGGGCGACCGTTGACTATTTTCATGGTGCCGTAGGTGGCAGGACCGCAGGTGATGGGTGGGCCGTCCGCCAACTGCAAAACGGTGGCGGAGATGGTCCCTGAAACCTCGAGTGGAGCGACGGGGGTGATGGTCCCCACGCCTACCTTGCCGCCGAAATTCGCGGCGCCGAGATAAGTCTGGCTGACACCGAGATAGCCCCAGGTGGAAGCGCCAGTGGTGAGAGAAACATAGCCGCTACCACCATTGGCGATAACCTGTGCGGTGCCGGAAGTAATGCGGTCGGTGGTGGCGACCGTGGAAGAGGCGTCGGCAAGGTTGGCCCAGCCGCCGGTGCCATAGCAGACCTGGAAAGCATTGCTAACGTAGCGGATGGCGCCGGTGCGATTGGAGTCGCAAGCTTCGCCTCCGTTGGCGATGCGGAGGGTGCCCGAGACGTGGAGGGTGGTGGAGGGGGTATAACCGATCATGCCGCCGATACCCATGTTGCCGCCCGTGCTAAAGTAGCCGGTGGAGTCGACACTCAGGCGCGTGGCGCCGTTCGTGCGCAAGACCAAGCCATCGGCGCCGTTGGTGCCCACGATCATGGCTGAGCCTGAATAATCAATCATGCCGATGGTGTTGGGTGCCCCGGCACGGCCAAGGTAAATGGTGCTACTGGCGGCGCCGCCGTAAACGTGGAGGGTGGCGCTGGGGCTTTGGGTGCCGATACCAACCTGACCAGTTCCGAGGATACGCATTAACTCGGTACCGCCTGCCATGAAATAATGGTTGCGGGTGCTGTTGTAGCTGGTGAAATAGAGGTTGCCGCTCGAGCCATTGATGCTGGAATAGAGGCCGGTAATGTCGCTGAGGCGAATTATGGGCGATGCGCTCATAATGTTAAGCGACGTGCTTGGGGTTGTCGTGCCGATACCGAGGCTGTTGCTGATGTAACCGTTGGTGGCGGAGATCGCACCAGTGGTGCTGACGCCAGCGCCAACATAGATGCCGGTGGTGGAGACTTCGACGACGTTTCCATCGCCCAAGACCACCTGGTTGGACTTGTTAGGCTGGGCGTTGTAGCCGACACCGGTGACGTTGCTGTAGGTGTTGGACACGCCGGTGGCGTAGACGGCATAGGCACCAAGGGCGGTGACGTTGCTGCCGATATTGTTCCGCCCCGCGAGATAGCCCAGGGCGGCGGCGTTGAGACCCGTATTGTACTGGGCCGCGTAGGATCCCATGGCGGTGGAATTGGCGCCAGAATTGTACTTGCCGGCTGCCACGCCCACCGCCGAAAGGGCAACGACGGAGTTTAGCTGTCCGGCCTCTTCTCCCAGAGCCGTCACGAAGGCTCCAGTGTTGTCCTTTCCAGCGAAATACCCCACGCCCGTGAGATGGGTCTGGGTGTTGTTCTGCCCGGCAAGGCCACCAACCAAGGTTGAATAATCCCCGCTGTTATTCTGGCCTGCGGCATAGCCCACGGCGGCAAGATTGCTGCCGGTGTTGTTTTGGGCAGCGCTCATACCGACCCCCGTGACGTTGGTGCCGGAGTTGCTGTAACCCGCGTTGGTGCCCACGGCGGTGACGTTCGGCATGCTGTTGGACAAGGCCGCCGCATAACCAACGGCGGTGAGATAGTTGCCGACGTTGTTCTGGCCTGCGGCGTAGCCCACCGCGGTGACCTGGACGCCGGTATTGTTTTTTCCCGCGCTAGAGCCGATGCCGACGACATTGGAGCTGGTCACGATATCCAGCAGGCCGCGGACGTTAAGGTTGCCGCTGGGACTGATGATGGCGCTGGCTGTACCGGAGATGATGCGGTCACTGGCTGTGCTGATGCCTGTTAGGCCCGAGCCGTCTCCGTAAAAATGGGTAGCGGAGACGCTGGCGAAGTAGCCGTTTGTGGCCGAGACCGTTCCGTTGCGAGTGGCGTCGATAAGGGTGGCGGAGACGTACGTTGTGCTGACTCCCTTACCCACATAGACGCCGGCCGTGGAGACTTCGATCACGTTGCCATTGCCAAGCACAACCTGATTGGACTTATCGGCTGTATAGACGTTGTAGCCGAGCAACGTGACGTTGCTGTATGTGTTGGAGTTACCGGCCCATGCACCCAGTGCGGTGATGTTGTTGCCGGTATTGTTCTGTGCAGCGGCATGCCCCACTGCCGTCAGGGCACTCCCGGTGTTGTTCTGTCCGGCAAAATCGCCTATTCCCACTACATTTGTGCCGGAGTTGACACCACCGGCGGACTTACCCACCACCGTGATATTCGTTCCGATGCTGTTCTTTCCGGCGCCCTGACCGACGGCAACGACATTGGTGCCGGTTACGATATCCAGCCTGCCGTTCACGAAGATATTGCCGTCCGACGTCAGGTAAGCCACGGCGGTGCCGGAGGTGAGGCGGTCCAGGTTGAGGCCGATGATGTTGGAGGCACTGATATTGGTGAGGAGGGAGCCGTCGCCGATGAACTGATTGGCGGAGACATTGCCGGTGACCGAGACATTGCCGGTGGTACTGACGTTGCCGGTGGTGGCTTGGCCTGCGACACGAAGGAGGCCTGCGTAGATATTAGTGCCGGAAATGGTGCCGGTGGTGCTGACGCCGCCGGCAACCCAGATGCCGTTATAGTAGTAGCCAGTGGTTACGCCGGCCTCGGTGATGCTGATCGAATTGCTATTGCCGTTGGCGATGACTCGGGCAGTCCCGCTCACAATGTGGTCGGCGCTGGCGGCCGTGACGCCAGTGAGGCCGGAGCCGTCTCCGACAAAGGTGCCCGAGATGGTCGAACCACTGATGACCGGCGCGTCGGCCGGGCATCCGATGTCGCCCCGCGACGCCTCGCCATAGCAGAGCCTGTTGCCGGTAACCCCCATAGTGGCAGAGATATTGGCGACAACGCCCCAATCCTGCGCCCACGCAGGCGCTACCGCCACGATAGCGGCGAACATCAGGAAGCAGGAAAGACGTCTCATTCCGTCAATCTACCGCAACCTCTGCCGCTTGGCGTCGCCAGTGCTGTTGAATGGGGCAACCGCCGTTGCGGCTTCGCCACTGGCGGCCTGCCGACTTTGGCAAGAATAGCGGCGGTTCAACAGCTACCAGCCAAAAAGAGGCAGAGCGGTGCATAGTCGGCTCGGTCCAGAATCGGACACGTCCGTCCATGTCGCGGGGCATCGCGAGCAGATCGCCAAGAGCCTCCCGTCGATCGCAAGAGCCACCGTGTCGCGATGGCGTACCGTCAGAAGCAAGTCTCGGAGCAGGCCCGAAATTGGCCCGAAGCAAAACAAAATGCAAAAAGCCGCCCGGAGGCGGCTGTTTCAGAGCCTGGGTTACTTATTGAACCTGGTTGGCAGAGTAGCAGACGTTCACGATGCTGGCTGTCGGACCTGCGGTCATAGTCGGGATGGTACCGTTGTAGGTGGCGTTCAGACAGGGTGCAGTACCGTAGGTAAGGCGACCGGTGACTGCGTTTTCTTCGCTGTCGATAGAGTGGTCAGCTTCCAGGGCTTGCGCCAGGGGCACACCGGCAAACTGAACGACGATGCGGTAGTCGGTGCTGGTGGCGGACATGCGGTTGACCTGCTCGGTGATGACACCGGAAGTACCGGAACCGAAGCCGTGATAGACGGCGCCGCCGGAAACCTTGAAGCCGGGCAGCATGTTGCTGAGCTTGGTTTTGTCGATGTTGCTGGCGTAGGCAAGGCCGGTACCGACGGAGTCCTGGACCAGGATGTTCATCATCTGAGGGGCAGTGGGGTTACCGGCAGCCAGGGCCTGTTGCGGCCATGCATGCTGGGTGGAGAAGAACTGACCGTTGGCGTCTTCGACCTGCTTGAGCTGGGCACCGACCTTGGTACCGCTGGAGCGGTTGATGAGCTGCCAGCCCACAGTGACGATGACGAGGGTGATCAGGATCGCGATAATGGCGACGATCAGGATGGTCTGGTCAATCGTATAGCCCTTGTTGGAGGACATGCGGCTGAGCAGGCGGTTGAAGGTAAGTTGGGTGGTCATGAGGTTCCTTTGCTGATTGGTGGGGGGTCTTAAATCTATGGTACCTCGGACTAGGTGTTCTGACAGGCGGTGGGGAAACTTCTGACACGCTTAGTGTGTGATTTGTGCACTGGCCCAGTGAGTTGCAATCAGGCAATGACGAAGCAGATCGAGTTCAAGGGCTTCGCCTCCTTTTTCATCTCTCCTCCGAAGGGGCGGTGTTCGGCCGGTGAGGACGCGCCCCCGAAAACAGATCGGGCGAGGCGTCAGTCGGTGACAGGTCACGGCTTAGAACCCAATCCGCCCTTACCCGATAGAATATTACAGCCGAGTGATTATCCCGATGCAGGATCGGTTACATGAAAGATACATGGGAAATTTGGGCAGTTATCGACTGCTTATAACCATTTGAAATATATGGTGGGCGGTATAGGATTCGAACCTACGACCCCTACAGTGTGAAGGCCAACCATCTGATATTACCGTATAATTGAAATATGTAATCATTTGTTTTCTGGTCATTTTCTCACCATCATCACAATCATTACTTCACTTTACATGTAACATTTGCTATAAATCCGTTACATGGAAGTTACATGAAATGCCTAAGCTATTTTTAGACGATTCCGTTGTCTTCACCGCCGATTGCCCTTCTGAAAAGGACCAGGAAATCTATTGGGATCACCCCGTTGGTCAGGACAGACGTATCCGCAACGGGTCTGTCTCAGGGCTGGGCCTGCGTGTCACTGCACTCGGGCATAAATCCTTCGTGCATGCTTACCAGTTCAATGGCAAACGCTACCGGAAAGCGCTCGGGTCGACCGTCGTTCTCAACGTCGCATCTGCGCGTCTCGCCGTTGGGCAACGCCAACGCCAGCTTGAGGCGGGCGAAAACCCTGACTTCGAAGACAACGACACTCGTCGCGCCCACTTACTGACCATACGCGAGGCCATCGACCGATATTGGGAAAGCCATATCCAGACGCTCTCAGCCGGGTATCAGACCAATTTCGCGATGTTCGTTGCCGGATGGCTCCGGAAACGACCGAAAACGGCTACACGCCGCGGTCAGAACATCCGCAAACCCTATAAAGATTTCGGGTCGATGTTCGCCGACCGGCCATTCTCCTCCATCAAGCCCATGGACATCGAACGATTCCAGCGCCAGTTTGCCTCCTCTTACAGTCACAACGGCGCCCTTGTGCACGTCACGGCGCTGTTTAATTGGGCCATCCGCATGCAGATCGTGGACATGCGTAACCCCTGCAGCCCGATCCGGGCAAAGAAGGTTATACGCCGCCGCCGGGATTATTCCACCGAGCAGATCCGGCAGATCGCGGCCCACATCTTCTACCCGGCGTTCGAAGTCGTGCCCGAAACAGACAGTCTGGAAGGGTTCGCCAAGCGCGACATGGCCCTGGCCAAGGCTCGGGCGATAACCGCCAACGACCACATGCAGGAACTCTGTAACTTCATGGGCATCCTGTTCCTGACCATGGCCCGCCCCAGCGATCTCACCAAGGCCGAATTCGACCACTTCGACCTGGAGACGCTGGTCTGGCACAAGCACAACACCAAGGGCATCAAGCTGTCGCGATCGCTCTATGAGTACGCCTACCGGTCGGTGCCGATTCACGCCCGGGTTGCCGGAATGATGCAGGCCCAGCGCGAGCGTTGGCCTGACAGCAAGCTGCTGTTCCCGTCACATACGGACATCAGCCAACCCCGCGACAACTTTCGCAAGGGGCTGGACAGGTTCAAGGCCCTGCCCGGCGTGCCGGACTATTTCCAGATCTACGACCTCAAGCGGATCGCGATCTCGCTGATGCTCACCGGCCAAGGAGTCTCCCACGAGGCCATCTCCCACTACGTCGACCACAAGGGAAACCTCGAAACGACCATGATCTACGACCTTGGCTTTGTTGATCCGATGCGACCGGTCACCCAAAAGCTTGGCGACCTTCTCGGCGTATGAATCAGATTTGCCGCAGGACCGGAAACGGTTAACGCCTGGTCGAAATGTCCGCAAAACGTCAATCATGGCCATCATGGTTCCAAACTTGCGCTTGACGTCATTTTCCAGCTGTGAGGCAATGCACCAGCGGCGATTTTCGCCGCAAAAATCCCATCAAGGAAAGTATGGTTCATGGATGCCTTGCAAGCGTTGGTGCTGACGAATACCCAATTGCGGGATATGCTGACGGAAGCAGCGAGGCAGGGAGCCACACTTGCCGTCGCAGAGCTCCGCGCAGACCTCCACCAGGCACCCGAAGATGTGACTTTACAAAAGCTCCGCGGCTATCTGGCTGACCCAGCTTCCCTTTCCAATCCGAACGACCACTGGGCGCACAGCGAACTCATCCGCCGGATTCAGCCGACAGCATCCGGCAAGCCCAAATCCACGGCGTGGTTTATGAGATTTCAGAGAGAGGCTGGCCTGAACGGGTGTTTCACCCGGCCAAGTCCCGCCTACGGTCGGCGAAGGGAATGGTCCTTCTATGATATTAAACTGGCCTGGGAGACTTACTATCGCAAGCGGTAGCATCCACGGAAACGTCGAGTTGTGGCATTGCTGGCCGAACCAGAGCGGCTGCTTCGACCATTCGCCTAAGCGACCGGGCCGTTCTGCCAGGGTCTTGCTAAGACTGGGCGCGGTTGGTCTATACCGCCCATGCCGTCGAAAAATATCAGATTTCAGGAACACATAAGCCAGTTTTACAGTTCGGTCTCCTCTTCGCGTGGTCACCGATTGGCAAGTGCTGGTACCACTTGCTCCGAACGCCTCGACCTCAAATCGGGGCGTTTTTGGTTTCTAGGGCGTTGTCCACCAGAGCGACGAGCTATTCGGGTGCCTGCGTTCGCTCCGAAAACGCGAAGGCCTGCAATTTCTTTGCCTTCCCGATGTCTTCATCTGCATGAACACCGGCGGTTATTGATATGCGCTTCCCCCAATCACGACGTGATCGCCGCCATCTTTGTCGACGACGTCGCTATGCATGCAGTAATGTTGTACACCGGTCGTCTAAAAAGAAGCTCGGCTGAGAGACAATCTCGCCGAGCTTAAGATGTGCAGGCTGGACGGGCATCCAGCGTAGGGAATTTCGCCGACATGTTCTTAAGACCTGGTAAACGTAGCAGTATATTTACGCTAAGGTTCCGGATGGCGGGTTTTGCGTTATCGTCGGCGCTTGAATTGAGAAGTGGTTGGCCACAAACAATACACGACGCGATATCCAAGGTGTGAATAATTACAGATCCAGCACACCAACAGGTAAGACTGCGATGGCATCGCTAGTAATTGAAGTTCTATGATCGTCACGCTCGGCTGTGCATAGATTTGGAAATCAAGTCATGCAACCTCGTGAGTGCTAAGCAGGAACTGGGTATGGCCGTTGACCAAGGACAGACGGTACATTAAATGCTTGTAAAAAAAGCAATTAAACTTTGGCATGCTTGCTTGCAAGTTTGCGTGAAACATGGGTATTTGAGCGCGGGTGTACTCCTTTAGAGGCAAGCCTCTCTAGGTCGCGGTATTGGGGTGTCGATATGTATTTTCCAAGGTTTCTTGTCGGGGCAACGTTCACCCTGCTGGTGGTCGTGGGCTGGGTTTATTATGCAACAGATTCTATCTGGCGTACGATAGGATGGGCGGTATTCGTCGCAACCATTCTTCAGGTAGGGTATTTCGCCGCGGTAGGGTTGATGATCTATTTCGGCGTGTCCAAGCGCGCGGAGACAATGGATTCGAGCACCGGCGATGAAAGGGGTTCGCTTCCGATCAGGCGAGACGGCATATCGCTCTGATATCTCTGAAGGCGTATGGCCTTCGAAGCCATCGTCGCGGCGAGGCCGCACGCGAGGCCGATGCAATCAGCAACCCAGTCGAGCACATCTACATCGCGTGCGATCAATGTCAGCCCTTGGAGAACCTCGATACCGGCGCCAACAAACGTGAGGACGATTAACAGCGTTATCTTTCGCTCGGGCCAGCCGAGGCTTCCAAGGAATATCAGGACAGCGAATGCTGTGCCGTGGTTCAACTTGTCGTAGTGAAAGCCGACGTCGATCCCAAAATCCTTTAGACGAGGCAGTGGCAACAGCGCGAGTACAAGGACGACAGTCAGCGCGACCACAAAAGCAACCTGTCCGGCGACTCTATGAAATTTCATTCTGCTCCTGCAAAGGTCTTCACCTGACCGCCCGGCAGTTCCATATTTGAGCCGGATCCGGTGTGGGGCAGGGGTCACATTGATCGCACGATTGCATCGGTTTGGACGACGAACGCTGGGTTGAAAGAATCTATTCGACCGTCACTGATTTCGCCAGGTTGCGCGGCTGGTCGACGTCGGTGCCCATGAACATGGCGGTGAAATAGGCGAGCATCTGGATCGGCAGCGCGTAGATGATCGGCGAGATGATTTCCGGCACGTCGGGCAGGATGATCGTCTCCATCGTTTTGACGCTCGTCTGCGCCGCGCCCTTGCTGTCGGTGATCAGGATGATCTTGCCGCCGCGGGCCACCACTTCCTGCATGTTCGACACGGTTTTTTCAAAAATGCGGTCATGCGGCGCGATGACGATGACCGGCATGTTTTCGTCGATCAGCGCGATCGGCCCATGCTTCAGTTCGCCGGCGGCATAGCCCTCGGCGTGGATGTAGGAGAGCTCCTTGAGCTTGAGCGCGCCTTCCATGGCCAGCGGGAAATTGGTGTCGCGGCCGAGATAAAGCACATCCTTATAGCGGGAGAGCTCGCGCGAGATGCGTTCGATCTGCTCGTCGAGTTTCAGCACCTGGGTGGCGAAGTGAGGCGCTTCCGACAATTCGCGCACCAGCGTCTTCTCCTGCTCGCGCGAAATCGTGCCGCGGGCCACGCCGGCTCGCACGGCAAGCGATGCCAGCACCGAGAGCTGGCAGGTAAAAGCCTTGGTCGAGGCGACGCCGATCTCCGGGCCGGCGAGCGTCGGCAGCACCACGTCGGATTCGCGCGCCATGGTCGATTCCCGCACATTGACGACGGCGCCGATCTTCATCCCCGCCTTGCGGCAGTACCGCAGCGAGGCCAGCGTGTCGGCGGTCTCGCCCGATTGCGAGATGAAGAAAGCAGCGTCATTCGCTGACAGCGGCATTTCGCGGTAGCGGAATTCGGAGGCGACATCGATGTCGACCGGCAGCCGCGCGTAGCGCTCGAACCAGTACTTGCCGATCAGGCCGGCGAGGTACGCGGTACCGCAGGCCGAAATCGCCAGCCGGTCGATCTTGGCGAAATCAAAAGGCAGGTCGAGCGGCTTCGACACGCCGGAGACGAAATCCACATAATGCGCCAGCGTGTGCGAGATCACATCCGGCTGCTCATGGATTTCCTTTTCCATAAAGTGCCGGCGGTTGCCCTTGTCGACCATGAAGCTGGTCGACAGTGACTGCTGGCGATTGCGGTCGACCTTGTTGCCGTCCATGTCGAAGATGGCGACTTCATTGCGGCGCACTACCGCCCAGTCGCCATCTTCGAGATAGGTGATCGAATTGGTGAAGGGCGCGAGCGCAATCGCGTCCGAGCCCAGGAACATCTCGCCGTCGCCATGGCCGACGGCCAGAGGTGGGCCGTTGCGGGCGCCGACGATCAGATCCTCATCGCCCTTGAACATGATGGCCAGCGCAAAGGCGCCTTCCAGCCGCTTGAGGGCCTGGTGCGCGGCCTCGACCGGCTTCAGCCCTTTGGCGAGCTCGCGCGCCACCAGATGGGCGACGACCTCGGTGTCGGTCTGCGAGGAGAATGTGTACCCGCCGCGGATCAGCTCGTCGCGCAGTTCGGCGAAGTTCTCGATGATGCCGTTGTGGACGATGGCGACGCCGTCGGAGAAGTGCGGATGCGCGTTGGTCTCGTTGGGAACGCCATGCGTTGCCCAGCGCGTGTGGCCGATGCCGATCCTGCCATCGAGCGGCTCGTCCTTCAACTGGCGTTCGAGATTGACCAGCTTGCCTTCGGCGCGCCGTCGACCGAGTTGCCCGTTCTCGATGGTGGCGACGCCCGCAGAATCGTAGCCCCGGTATTCCAGCCGCTTCAGCGCATCGACGATGAGGGGCGCTACTTGTAGTCGGCCGACAATTCCAATGATACCGCACATAAAGACAGTTCCCTCGATTTTTGTACACAAAGCGGAGCCAGGGTACAGCTCCATGTAAAGCACGCTTTTAAGTGGCCGGAGATGTCACGCCGAACGGAACTGCACGCCTCAGTACCGCCGCCAAGAAAGATGTGAAACGCAATAGTAATATTCAAAATCGGACAACATCGCCCGTCAAACGCCGTCTAATACAAACCTCGTACCAGCCACGCTTAGTGAAGACTCTTGACAGGAACATGACGAAGCTAAATCCATACCCAAGCTTATGCTGTATCTGACAATGACGCGCCTCTGCCACTATGATGCCCAATGAAGAGCGTCAACCATAGTGCGTCATTTGATCGCGCTAGATAACGATGCGAAAATAAAAAAATGAACAAAATGGCCCGGATCAGGCGTCGTACGGCTAAACGCATCGGAAAACGCAAATAAACACCGATCAACGAGCAGAATGCCTACCGATCGGCGCACATCATCTAATCGATTGTAATACCCTGAGGGCATTACCGAGGCTTGCTTTTACCGCGCAAGAATCATATGGCTCCGAAATCGAGACACAACGGTCCGTTTCGCTGTGTAACCCTCCATGGTCCAGTTAGCCGAGAGCCAACCCCAGAAGAATGAGCTATAAGCTGTGCGTCACATAAACATGTTGGCAAAGCGGACTTACAGTGGAGCAGCGTATTAGCAGACGCTGATTTATCGCTAGAGCATGGGAAGTAGTTTGTCATCTTCCAGATAAGTCAGAATCTTAGCAAAATAGTGTCTTGTGAGACGGAATGACGTGGCGTAAAGCCTGCCAACAAAGCTTTGACGACAACCGGAAGTAATATCTTGGTAGGCGTGGGACAAGATAACGCTACAATAAGTGCTCCGCACAACTTGCCAGTCGCCGACATAGGCGCTCGCTGGTATGCGGCAAGCGTATTTTTGGGCAAGGAAACAATTGCCGAACAGCACCTTCGCAGGCAAGGATTTGTTTCGTTCGTACCGCGTAGTGAGAGAACTGTTCGTCACGCCAGGCAACTCTCTACACGGAAGGCGGCGTATTTTCCCGGGTATATGTTTGTGGCCTTTGACGTTACTCAGCAACGCTGGCGCTCAGTCAACGGAACTATCGGCGTTCGCTCTTTGATCATGCAGGGAGATAGGCCCTCGCCGGTCCCTTTTGGCTTGGTTGAGCGGTTCATTGCATTGACTGGCAAGGATGGCCTGCTTGATTTCAGTAGCGGACTCAAGCCGGGATCTTCGGTTCGAATTCTATCGGGGCCTTTCGCCGAGTTGATCGGCCGTCTTGATCGGCTAGATTCCACGGGGCGGGCCCGGGTTCTGGTCGCCATCATGAATGGCGAAATTCCTATTGATCTTGAATCCAGCGGTCTTGTCGCAATTGCGTGATGAAAGCGCGTTATTGCTCGGTGCTCGTCCCCCCTGTTGCATGTGAAAACTTCCGGCTTCACCCGGGAGTGCGGTAGCCTTGGTCTTACGCATTCACCCAAGGATATTACCGCGAGAGCGACGGGGACAACAACGTTCGGCCGAGCCGGGTGGACTGAGCTGAGGTTAGATTTCATTTCCCAAGATCGCGGAACAATCTATCGTGGAGAAGGTCTTTGGGGCCGCGACAAACTGTGCCAGTCCTCGAAAGGCGATGGGTCCAACGGCAACTGCTAAGCCCATTGATCCGTACGGACTATACGACGAACGACGTCAATAGCGGTCACGTCCTGCCGATGATCACGAATGGCCGTGAAGACCACTAACCAGCCTGTACAGAAAATCTACGTTGCGTCAGCGCGATAGTGGCAACCAAAGAAACCCGCAGTATCGGACCGAGTCGCTGGCAACCGCGGGGACGTGTGTGATCGTGCCAAGCCACAACGATACTAAGTTGGCGAAGAGTAAGTCGCCGGATGTCAGCACATGAATATGAATGTACGCGCCATCAATCTGCCAAATCAAAGACATTTGCTCTTGCGGATGCGCTTTCAGCTAGCGGGCGGCTTGACGTTTGCGGTCCTGATTCCTGCTCTTATCCGCACGTCAGTTGGCTTCGGTGTGATCTACTCTTCTAACATGCAGATCACGATTGTCGCTGCGATCATCGCGCATATCACAGGCTACATGTTATACCGCAGGATCGCGAATTTCCCGGGCGTAGCAGCAGCCGGATATATTCTGCCTACCTTTGCTTTGGCCTACGGCCTCGTGTTTTTGACCATTTTCTTTTTGCGGATTGACTACAGCCGTTTCCAGGCGGCCGCCAGCTTCTTTCAGTCGACATCTTGGTACTTCGCGCTGAGCGTCGTGACGCGACGGCTCGAGCCATACCGACTGGCTGTAATTCCCGGCGGGAACGTCCATCGGCTCGGAGACATACCCGGCGTGGCGTGGCATTGGATTCGTTCGTCTGACGAAGTTGTAAAACAAGCGAGCGGGGTTGTCGCCGACCTTCGGGCCGATCTTTCAGACGAGTGGGAGCGATATATCGCCGATCGCGCGCTGTCTGGCACACCGGTCTATCATATCAAGCAGATCAGCGAGTCGCTGACAGGGCGTGTGGAGATCGAACACCTTTCAGAAAACACGCTCGGCTCTCTTAATCCGAACCAAGCCTATCTGAAGATAAAGCAGGTGATCGACTGGATTGCGGCGTTGGCAATTCTGGTTCTTCTTTCGCCCGCTCTTTTATTGGTCGCTGCGTTGATCAGACTCGATTCAAGCGGAGCGGCGTTGTTCAAGCAGGAACGGATGGGCTACAGAGGGACCATTTATAAAGTCTACAAATTTAGGACGATGAGGGCAGGTGCCCGTGTTCCAGACGATAAGGAACAGGCAATTACGAAAGATGGTGACGCGCGCATCACTCGATTTGGGCGATTCCTGAGAAAAACGAGGATCGACGAACTGCCGCAAGTTATCAACATCTTGCGCGGAGAAATGAGCTGGATAGGGCCTCGACCCGAGGCGCTTGTTCTTTCCAAATGGTATGAGGCTGAGCTGCCCTTTTATAGGTACCGGCATATCGTTCGACCGGGCATTACTGGGTGGGCGCAAGTGAATCAGGGTCACGTGGCGGCCGTGGGAGAGGTGTTGGAGAAACTCCATTATGATTTCTACTACATCAAGAATTTCTCCCCGTGGCTGGATCTGCTGATCATTTTTCGAACAATTAGAACAGTCCTCACCGGCTTTGGCGCACGTTGAATGGCCGAGAGTGCGAGTTCAAGCCGAGGCCGGGCGTTGAAAATCGAATCGGCGCCCCTGCTGCAGGGAAATGAGCATTTGGTTGCCGGGGCGGCCCGACTGCTGAACATTGTTTTGCGTTTCGGCACTCTTTTGACCCGGTTTCTGTTTGTATTTTTCCTAGCCAAATACGTCGATCCGACGTCAGTTGGGCACTACGGTCTTTTCACAGCAACGCTCATCTACGGCTTATATCTGGTCGGGCTGGACTTTTATGTTTTCGTTTCTCGGGAGCTACTGACGGTATCTGAAGACCAGCGAGGGGCCATGTTAAAGGGTCAGATGGCTCTATGTGGTCTTCTATACTTGATAGTGCTGCCAGCTCTTGTCCTAGTTCTCACGCGCGCGGGCTGGTCAGTGTCCTTGCTGTGCTGGTTCGTTCCAATTCTGGCGCTGGAGCATTTCAACCAGGAGGTGTCCCGGCTGCTCATCGTGTTGTCGGATCAGGTCACCGCGAGCATAACGTTGTTCGTCCGCCAGGGCAGCTGGGCGATCGCGGCTGTGGCCCTGATGATTGGATATCCAGAAAGTCGAAATCTCAACGTCATTATGGCGCTCTGGACGTGTTCGGGCCTCGCTGCGGGAGCGCTGGGCATTTGGAGGGTAAAGCAACTTCCGATTGGTGGTTGGTCAATGCCGATCGATTGGCGTTGGGTCCGAAAAGGGATCTCGGTTAGCGCGGCGTTCCTCGTTTCGACCCTTGCCTTGCGTGGTATCCAGACAGCCGATCGATATTGGATGGAAGGCCTAGGCGGCATTGAAGCGGTCGGCGCCTATGTGTTGTTCCTTGGAGTGGCAGGAACGCTCATGGTTTTCTTGGATGCGGGGGTGTTCTCCTTCAGTTACCCGGCACTGATCAGTCATAGCCACAAGCGGGAATATGATCTTGCCCGCAAGACGGTTAGGCAGATGTTTTTCCAGACCTTAGCTATTTCGATTGCGTTCGGCTTCGTAAGCTGGACGTTGCTGCCCTACTTGCTGCACTGGGTAGGCAAGGCGGTCTATCAAGACGCTTTTGATCTATACCCATGGGTTCTTGTTGCATCGATCGCCAATGCCGTCGGGATGGTGCCTCACTATGCTCTCTATGCCCGTGGGTTCGACAAGCCCATCATCTACAGTCACATCGCTGCGTTGCCGGTATTTTTGATATCCACCTGGTGCTTCAGCAAAAGCCACGCCGAACTGGCCGTTCCCATCGGCATGACAGTCTCGTTCACTCAGATCATGGTCTGGAAAGCGCTCGCCTACTGTTGGCTCGACAGAAATCACATAACGCCGAAGTCAACGGCGTAATTCGAACTTTTGCTCAAGAACGGGCCGAACCAATGATCCGCTACGGACAACAAGATATTACGCAGGCTGACATCGAGGCCGTTGTGGACGTTTTGAAATCGGCCAACCTTACTCAAGGCCCCAACATCCCGAAGTTTGAGCGGAGTGTGTTGGCGCGCACTGGTGCTAGGCATGCGGTGGCCGTGAACAGTGCCACCTCGGCACTTCACATCGCGTGCCTGGCGCTGGACCTCGGGCCTGGCGACTTTCTCTGGACTTCGCCGAACACTTTTGTGGCCACGGCGAATTGCGCGCTCTATTGCGGGGCTCAGGTGAGCTTCGTGGATGTCGACCCGCGTACTTATAACCTCTGTCCGAGGGCGCTGCAGGAAAAGCTCATCGAAGCTGAAAAGGTCGGCCGCCTGCCGAAAATTGTGGCGCCTGTCCATCACACCGGGCAGCCCTGCGATATGGAGGCCATTCACGCCCTTGGTGAAAAGTACGGCTTCAAGATCATCGAAGATGCCTCGCACGCTATCGGCGCTCGCTATAAGGGAGAGCCCGTCGGAAACGGTCGATACAGCGACATCACCGTGTTTAGTTTTCATCCGGTAAAGATCATCACAACCGCTGAAGGTGGGATGGCCTTAACCAACAATGAGGAGCTGGCAACGCGCTTGGGCCTCCTGCGAAGCCACGGCATCACGCGAGAGCCAGAACTTATGACGCAGCTCATGGATGGCCCTTGGTACTATCAACAGGTGGCCCTCGGCTACAACTACCGGATGACGGACATGCAGGCTGCGCTAGGCGTCAGCCAAGTTGCTCGGCTGGCTCATTACGTGAAGCGGCGACATGAGATCGCCGATCGTTACAGCACGCTCCTGGCCAACCTGCCGGTTACGCTGCCGTGGCAACATCCAGACAGCTACTCCGCCTATCATTTGTATGTGATCCGGCTGCAGCTGGAGAACATAGGGGTGACGCATCTGGAGGTTTTCGAGGCGCTGCGTGCCAGGGACATCATGGTCAACCTGCATTACATCCCGGTGCATACTCAGCCGTACTACCAGAAGATGGGCTTCCGGAACGGCGACTACCCGGAGGCTGAGCGTTATTACCGGGAGGCCATCAGTATCCCGATGCACCCGACGTTGACCGACGCGGACCAGGAGTTCGTGGTTAAGGTGCTGCGCGAGGCCATGGGGCTATGAGACTGGCCGTAATACCGGCGCGGGGCGGTTCCAAGCGCATCCCCCGCAAGAACATCCGCACCTTTGGCGGGCTGCCGATAATTGCGTGGTCGATCCGTGCAGCCATGCGGAGCGCCTGTTTCGACCGCATCATCGTCAGCACGGATGATGCTGAGATCGCCGAGGTCGCAAAGGAATACGGAGCAGAAGTACCTTTCTTGCGCCCGACCGAATTGTCTGACGACCACACTGGAACCATTCCGGTTGTGGCACATGCCATCCGATGGCATGTGGGGGAGGGTGCTCCTGCCCGTGAGGTCTGCTGTATTTACGCCACTGCGCCATTTGTGCGGGCGAGCGACGTGCGTCTGGGCCTGGAGATGCTTCGGGCGACCGAGGCCGACTTCGCCTTCTCGGTGACGAGTTATGCCTTTCCCATTCACCGGGCATTGCGGATCACGGCAGGTCACCGCGTCGCCATGTTCCAGCCGGAGCATCTTGGGAGCCGCTCTCAAGACCTTGAGGAGGCCTGGCACGACGCAGGTCAATTCTATTGGGGTCGCTCTGAGGCATGGCTCGAGAACAAGCCTGTGTTCGGGCAAGGAAGCGTGCCGGTGTTCTTGCCGCGCCATCGTGTGCAAGACATCGACACACCCGAAGACTGGGAGCGCGCGGAGTGTATGTTCCGCGTCCTGAACGCGGACACAGGATCGGAATGATCCAAAAATGTCCCGGCGGTGAATGAAAAGCATGCAGATCGCCTTTCGAACTGATGCCTCGATCGAGATTGGCACCGGTCATGTCATGCGCTGTCTCACGCTGGCTGACGCGCTTCGCGAGCGCGGGGCGGAAAGCCTGTTCATTTGCCGCCTGCACAATGGCCACCTTATGAACCTCATAGCAGAGCGCGGCTATACGGCCGTCGCGCTGCCCAAGCCGCCTACGGAGATCATTGAGGTGTGTGCGGTTCCACCCCATGCCTGCTGGCTGGGGTCCGACTGGGCTCGAGATGCCGAGCAAACGCGCCACGCTATCGGGGCTGTGGACTGTCTGGTCGTCGATCACTACGGGCTAGACCGCCGCTGGGAGGAAAAGCTTCATTCTGCCTGTCGGTACCTGATGGTCATCGACGACTTGGCTGACCGCCGGCACGATTGCGATCTGTTGCTCGACCAGAGCCTCGGCCGCACGGAAGGGGACTATGATGGCCTCTTGGGCAACCAAGCCATCAGGTTGTTGGGACCGGACTATGCGCTTCTGCGGCCCGAGTTCGCGCAGCTGCGCGCCGAGAGCCTTGCTCGCCGGGTTCAACCGAAACTCGAGCACCTGCTCCTAACCATGGGCGGTGTGGACAAGGAGAACGTCACAGGCGCTGTGTTGGACGCGCTTGATGAGGGGAACTTGCCCCCGAATTTGCGGATCACGGTTGTCATGGGGCCGCATGCGCCCTGGATAGATCAGGTGCGTATCCGTGCGGCCGCAATGCGCTACCCGACCCGGGTTCTGGTCGGTGTGAGCAACATGGCCCGCTTAATGGCCGAAAGCGACATTGCTATCGGCGCGGCCGGAAGCACTTCCTGGGAGCGCTGCTGCATGGGCCTGCCCAGCTTTGTGTTGGTGCTGGCGGACAACCAACATGCCGTGGCCGAGGCGCTACAAGTTTCAGGGGCCGTCGTCGCCCTGCAGAAACCTTCGCAAGTTGTAACGCACTTGGAGGAGCGCCTGGTGTCAGGGACGGTTGGTCAGTTTCTCCTCGACCTTAGCAATGCAGCCGCGAGGGTCACTGACGGAGAAGGCGTTTCCCGGATCGCTGATCGGATGATCTGTGAATATGTCTGAGCTGTACCGCGTTCGGTCGATGACCGTTGATGATCTGCCTATGGTTTTGGCATGGCGAAATCATTGGGACGTGCGGCGTTTCATGTTTACTCAGCACGAAATCGGCCTGGACGAGCACCGCAATTGGTTCTCCCGGCTGTGCAATGAGGAAACTCGCCGGTTGCTGATAGCTGCGGTTGGCGATGTCCCTATCGGCTGCGTCCAGTTCGACAATGTCACTGACGGCGGGGTGTCGAACTGGGGATTCTATGCCGATCCCATGGCAACAAAAGGAACCGGGAAGAAGCTCGGTTTCGCGGCGCTGGCTTATGCCTTCGGCGAATTGAACCTGCATAAGGTCTGCGGCCAAGCGGTTGATTTCAACACGGCCTCTATCGCGCTGCACGAACGTTTGGGTTTTGCTCAGGAGGGCGTATTGCGGGAGCAACAACGGATCCAGGGGTTGTATCGTTCTATCGTTTGCTTTGGGTTGCTGAAAAGCGACTGGATTATTCGAATGATACCTCTTGGAGAACCCAATTGAACTGTATCCAGATCGCCGGGCGCTTGATCGGCCCGGGTCAGCCCCCCTATGTCATTGCCGAACTGTCCGCCAACCACAACGGCAGAATCGAAACGGCGCTACAGATTGTCGAGGAGGCCAAGAAGGCCGGAGCAGATGCCGTCAAGCTGCAGACCTACAGACCCGATACGATCACGCTCGATAGCGATGGCGAGGAATTCCGGATCAAGGGCGGTTTGTGGGATGGGCGGAGACTCTACGATCTCTATGAAGAAGCGCATATGCCGTGGGATTGGCACAAGCTCCTCTTCGATCATGCCCGCAAGGTTGGTATTACCATCTTCAGCTCGCCTTTCGATAGTACGGCGATTGATCTCTTGGAAGACCTGAATGCGCCAGCTTATAAGATCGCCTCGTTCGAAGCTGTCGATCTGCCGCTGATCAAATACGCCGCCAGCACCGGCAAACCGATGATCATCTCGACTGGCATGGCGGACGCAGGGGAAATCCAGGAAGCCATCGACGCTGCACGTGAGGGCGGCTGCAGGGAATTGGCCATTCTGCACTGCGTCAGCGGCTATCCGGCTCCGGCCGATGACTACAATCTGCACACCATAGGCGACATGATTGACCGGTTCGGGCTGGTGACGGGCCTTTCTGATCATACGCTGGACAATACCACCGCCATTACCAGTGTGGCCTTGGGTGCCTCGATTATCGAAAAGCACTTCACGCTCGACCGCGGCGGCGGCGGTCCAGACGACAGCTTCTCGCTGGAGCCTGCCGAAATGGCGGCATTGTGCGCCGGCGCGAAAACAGCCTGGCAGGCGCTCGGCAAAGTAGACTATGGGCGTAAATCGAGTGAGCAGGGGAACGTCAAGTTCCGCCGCTCGCTGTATTTTGTACGGGACCTGAAGGCAGGTGATGTCATCACTCGAGACTGCTTACGCAGCGTACGACCAGGATTTGGGCTAGCGCCTAAAAATCTCGAAGCCGTGTTGGGCCGTACAGTGACCCGGGACATTCAGTCGTCCACGGCCGTACTCCCGGAACTGATCGATAGCTGGCCGCCAAGATGAACATTCTGCTCCTGTCCAATAGTGCGCCGAACTATTTTCATTTCTTCAACGCGCTGGCGGCGCGTTTCCGCAACGACGGCGCCACAGTCGCCGTCGCGGCAGACAGCGCGTTTTCTCGCGAGGAGAACGGCTTGGATACCGCCGGCTTTGCCGCGATCTATGATTTCTCGACCTTCTTCGCCAGCCATCATGTCGATTTCGGAATTCTAGCCCGCTATGCCGAATATGATTTGAACTCCGCCCTGCTATCCGACTTCGAGCGTGCGCAGGTCTATGGGATTTGGGGAGATGATGCCGACCTTGAGTATTTCGATCGACTGAAAAGCGCGCTGCTATCGTTTTTCGAGGAGATATTCGACAAGCATGGCACGGATCTCGTCTTGTATGAAAATGTCTCGAACACATTTTCGCATTTCGCACTTTTCGTGGCCCAGGAACGGCAAGCCGTTTATTTTGGTCTAGGCGCCTCGCGCCTACCGGGTCGGTTTTCGGTTACGGCAGATCCGCTGGCGGACAACTCTGTCGAGACGGCTTTTGCAGAAATTCGAAATGGCCGAACGACGGTGGCGCCGGATGTTCACCGGCGGGTAGAGAGCTACATCGCCAACATCGAAACGATCGTTCCAGACTATATGAAAATCAATGGGTTGGAACGTATCGCCTTGTTTAAGCGGTACTTTAGACGAGACCGCATCAGTAAGATCAGGTCGCTGATACGCCACGCGTCTGATAGCCGCACGAATTCGTTTCAGATCGGTAATCCCCTGCGCACACATGTAAGCCTCTTTCTGCGCAATGTGCGTCGCCGTCTTAAAGCCGGCAGGGTTCGCGGCATGTATCAGCAAGCCGTGGCTGGTGAGCTATTTCTTCTATATCCGATGCACTTCCACCCCGAAGCTTCGACGTCGATCCTGGCTGGGGCCTACCTCGACGAATATGAAGTCATTCGCAACATTGCCTTCAGCCTGCCCGAGGGCGTCCGCCTATATGTCAAGGATCATATGAGCGCCTGGGCATACCCCTCGCTCGAATTTTACCAACGTATACGGTCTCTGCCCAATGTAAGGTTGCTGGGGCCGGACGAACCGACAAAGCAGCTCATCAAATCGTCTGTCGGAGTCATCACTCTCACAAGCACGGTCGGTTACGAGGCGCTTCTGCTTAAAAGGCGGGTGTTTCTGTATGGCCGTGTATTTTATGGATTTCACAAGGGTGTCATCCAAGTAGTAAATCCCGCCAATCTCCGTCGCACCATCTCAGAGGGGCTGGCCTCTGCAATAAGCTGGGACGACAAGTACAATCATGATTTTGTCTGCGCTTATTGGCTGTCGACCTTGCCGGGAACACTTAATCTTATGCTCGATCGTGAGCCAGCCGCTCAAGCTGCCGAGCATATCTACGGCGAATTAAGAAGGTCGGGGCAATTGCACGGGTTCCCGCCGATAAAGAGCGCAGCTTAAAGCTTAAAAAGCACACCTAGATACAACTCTCGCCTCAAAGTGCGAGGGATGGCGGGCGTATTGTTGCTTGTGTGGACATGAACAAGATCAAAGTTTTTTGTGTTGTCGATTTTTATTTGCCAGGTTTCAAGGGTGGCGGACCAATTCGTACGCTTGCCAATATGTGCGAAGCTCTGGGCAGCAGCGTTGAGTTTTTGATTTTCACCAGGGATCGTGATCTGGGCTCGGATGAACCGTACACGGGAGTCCGCGTCAATAAGTGGCAGCGCTCGGCAAGTGGTATGATATATTATGCCGATCCCAGCAAATTTAATGCCAGGTATATGGCCAAGGCAGCGGAGTTACACGACTTTGATGTGCTGTATCTGAACAGCTTCTTTGGATACAGATCATCCATTTCGATATATCTCAGCCAACGCTTGGTCCGGAGAAAGGGCGCGAACGTCTGCATTGCGCCACGAGGCGAATTTTCTGCCGGTGCGCTCTCGATCAAGCGTCTTAAAAAGGGGATCTATCTGAGCTGCGCCAGGCTAGGGGGACTGTATCGTGGTGTGCATTGGCACGCCTCCACCCCATTGGAAGCTGAGGATATTCAGCGTCAGTTTCCGTGTTCAACAGGGAAAATCCATCTCGCCGCCGACCCGGTGTCCGCGGCAAGCAAATATTCCAGGGTTTGGGAACATCCGCGAAAATCGGCGGGCCAACTGGCCATCGCCTTCATATCGCGAATCTCACCAATGAAGAATCTGGCTGGCCTACTCGAAATTCTTTCCCGAGTGGACCGCAAGATCAAACTCAGCGTTTTTGGCCCTATGGAGGACGCTGCCTACTGGCAGAACTGCCAGGCCATTATCAAACGGCTGCCTTCACATATCACCGTCGAATATCGAGGAATGCTGGAGCCCCATGAAGTCTCCCCAACGTTCGCCGTACATGACCTGTTCGCGTTTCCCACCTTGGGGGAAAATTTCGGGCATGTTGTCTTTGAGGCTCTGCGCGCCGGCACCCCCGTCCTGGTCAGTGATCGGACACCTTGGCGGGCCGTCCCATCCGGCGCAATCACAGTAGTCCCCCTCGCTTCTATCGAGATATGGCGACAGCAAATAGCGGTCGCGGCGGACAGAGATTCCCAAGAACAACGATCGCTGCGAATGGCCGCGATTGAATTCGCCAAACGCTACGCCGCATCCGACCGGGCGCGAGCGGACACTCTGGAAATGTTCCGTTCTGTTGCAGCCAGTTGAAGTTAAAAAGGATCCTCAATGTTTACCGGCAAGACTCTCCTCATAACCGGCGGCACTGGTTCATTCGGAAATGCCGTTTTGCGGCGGTTTCTCGATTCCGATTTAGCTGAAATCCGCATCTTCAGCCGGGATGAGAAGAAGCAGGACGACATGCGCAAGAAATACAACAACTCCAAGGTCAAGTTCTACATTGGAGACGTGCGCGACTATCAGTCCGTCCTCAACGCCGTACGAGGGGTAAATTTTATTTATCACGCCGCGGCACTCAAGCAGGTGCCGTCCTGCGAATTTTACCCGCTTGAGGCCGTCAAGACCAATGTGCTGGGTACAGAGAACACCTTGGAAGCCGCGATAAACTGCGGTGTGGAGCGTGTGATCTGCCTGAGCACGGATAAGGCGGTGTATCCGATCAACGCCATGGGCATCAGTAAGGCGATGATGGAGAAGGTTATCGTCGCAAAGTCTCGGTCGAGCAACAGCACCGCCATATGCGCTACCCGCTACGGCAATGTGATGGCGTCGCGGGGCTCGGTAATTCCGTTGTTCACTAACCAAATTCGCGCCGGCCAGCCCATCACAATCACGGACGCGGCCATGACCCGTTTCATGATGACATTGGACGACGCCGTCGACCTGGTGCTCTACGCCTTCGAGCATGGCCATCCGGGTGAGATCTTCGTGCAGAAGGCCCCGGCCGCAACGATTGAGACTTTGGCCAGGGCCCTGACCGGCCTGCTGGGAGCCCCTGACCATCCGATCAGGATAATCGGTACGCGACACGGTGAGAAATTATTTGAGGCCTTGCTCAGCCGAGAGGAAAGAGTGGCTGCCCAGGACTTGGGCAACTACTATCGAGTTCCACCAGATTTGCGCGATCTGAATTATGGAAAATTCTTCGAGCAGGGCGAGATCGAGATCTCGCAAGCGACAGACTACAATTCGCACAACACCACAAGGTTGGATGTCGAGGAGATGCAGGCATTATTGATGAAGCTTAGGTTTGTGCAAGCTATTGTCCGGGGTGAGAATGTCGAGCCCGAAGAGTGAGGCATATGGAATGACCTTGGTCCCGTTTGCAATGCCCTCTGAAGGTTGGCTGCTTGCTCGCGGCCTCAGGCCGCCCGCGGCCAATACACAGATTTCTTAGCGGTATGGTCACCAGAAAGGCGCTGCGTAACGTGAAGACGAACAGAATCCTTGTCCTGGGGGCTGGCGGGATGCTCGGAAACGCGGTCTTCCGATCCTTCTCCGCCGATCACCAATATGAAACCGTTGGAACCCTTCGATCTTCGGCCAAAAAGCGCCATTTCCTGCCTCGCGATCATGGTAGCCTCATATCCAACCTCGACGTCCGAAACGATGGGGATTTGACGGCGGTGTTCGCCGAGACCCGGCCGGACGTCGTCGTAAACTGTGTGGGCGTCATCAAGCAGCTGGACGCTTCGCGAAACCATCTCACGTCGCTGACAATCAACGCGTCTCTCCCTCATCGCTTGGCGCAACTTTCGCGCGTAGCTGGGGCTCGTTTGATACATGTGAGCACGGATTGTGTTTTCTCAGGTAGCAAGGGCAATTACCTGGAATCCGATTTTGCCGACGCGAACGATCTGTACGGGAGAACGAAGTTTCTAGGTGAGGTCGATTACCCGAACGCAGTGACACTGCGCACATCAATCGTCGGTCACGAGCTAGAGAGCTCAAAAAGTCTGGTCGACTGGTTTTTGAGCCAGAAAGGCGAAGTCAGGGGTTACAAGAATGCGGTCTTCTCCGGCTTGCCAGCGGTCGAACTTACGCGTGTGATCAAGGAATTTGTGATCCCTAACGACGACCTAAGGGGCCTATTTCACGTGTCAGCTGATCCGATCAACAAATTTGATCTTCTTTCATTGGTATCCAGAGTCTACGGCAAGGAAATAGATATTATTGCCGATACGTCGGTCACTGTTGATCGCTCCCTGAATTCTGACCTATTTAGGAGAATAACTGGATTTATGCCTGGTCCCTGGCAGGAGCTCGTGGCAACAATGCACAAGAGCTATCTCAAGTACAACCAAGAGGTCGCTGGAAGCAAGGATCCAAGCGCGTCGACCGATCAGGATTGCTCGTAAGCCGCTGATTACCATGCTTTTCTGGAATTTACCAAGCAACTAGCTTAGCGCATCCTCGGCAGCGGGTCTGAAACGTCGTTCTGCCCTGAGAGTTCAAGTATGGAGTGGATAGGTGAATAGGCTGAAGGTTATGACGATCGTCGGGACGCGCCCCGAAATCATCCGATTGTCGCGTGTCATCGACCGGCTGGACCAATCATGCGACCAGTGCCTCGTGCATACGGGCCAAAATCATGACTATGAGTTGAATGAGATCTTTTTCGAGCAGCTTAAGATTCGCCGCCCCGATGTGTTTCTTGAAGCATCGGGAGACACGGCTGCTAAAACGATTGGTCGCGTGATCGCGACGACCGATCAAGTGCTTCGCGAGCGTCCGCCAGAAGCGGTTTTGCTGCTTGGGGACACAAATAGCTGTCTCGCGGCAATTGCCGCCAAACGATTGAGGATTCCTGTTTTTCACATGGAGGCCGGCAATCGTTGTTTCGATTCGCGGGTTCCGGAAGAGATAAACCGCCGAATAGTAGATCATGTTGCCGACATTCACCTAACCTACAGCGACATCGCGCGAAGCTATCTGCTGCGAGAGGGGATTGCGCCCGATCAGATTATCAAGACGGGCAGCCCGATGCTTGAAGTCCTGACTTACTATAAGGATGGGATCAACAAATCGGACGTTTTGGGCCAGCTTTCTCTTGAACGAGGAAAATACTTCGTGATGAGTGCTCATCGCGAAGAAAACGTCGACCCACCGGACAAAATGACGCGGATTGCTGAGATCGCCAATCACTTAGCGCAGGAACACGACATTCCGGTGATTGTGTCGACGCACCCGCGCACGCGTTCGCGGCTGAACGCGTTGAGGCTCGAAATGAACTCGAGAGTCCGTTTTATGAAGCCCTTCGGCTTCTTGGACTATGTGCATCTGCAGATGAATGCAAAAGCGGTTCTGTCCGACAGCGGCACGATCACGGAAGAGTCCTCCATCTTGAATTTTCCTGCGCTCAACCTGCGCGAGGCCCATGAGCGGCCAGAGGGCATGGAGGAAGGAGCGGTAATGATGGTGGGCTTGGACCTCGACCGGGTATGTCAGGGCCTTGCGATCTTGGAAAGCCAGTCGCGCGGGGCGGAGCGCGGGCTCCGTCTGGTTGCTGATTATGACATACCCAATGTCAGCGAAAAGGTGGTTCGCATAATCCACAGCTATACGGATTATGTGAACCGTGTCGTGTGGAAGAAGTACTGAGCGACTCCAGATGCGGATCGCTTTGATTGCGGATACTTTTCCACCGCTGCGCACGTCGGGCGCCGTGCAACTGAGGGATCTTTCCCGGGAATTTGCGCGACAAGGGCATCGGCTCACTGTCATGCTCCCAGCGGCCGACCTGGACCGCCCCTGGGCAATTGAAGAGTTTGACGGGGTAACGGTGCTGCGCCTGCGAGCGCCGCCAACCAAGGAAATTGGCTATGTGAGGCGGACCTGGAATGAGTTCGTCATGCCATTTGCCATGTTGCGCAACCTGCGCAAAAGCCCGCTGGCAGGGCAGCGATGGGACGGCATTGTTTGGTATGCTCCCTCGATCTTCCACGGCCCTATGGCAAGCGCGCTAAAGCGCGAAAGCGGCTGCAAAGGGTATCTGATCATTCGCGATATCTTTCCCGAATGGGCCGTTGATATGGGTCTGATGGGCCGCGGTCTGCCTTACCGTTTCTTCGATTCCATCGCGCGCTACCAATACTCGATTGCTGATGTGATCGGCGTCCAGACGCCGGGCAACCTGGCTTACTTCGATCGGTGGCGGCGGAGGCCGGGGCGTGTCCTTGAGGTGTTGCAGAACTGGCTGGACAAGCCTTCAAACGTACGGTGTTCGATCCGTGTCAGCGAGACGCCGTTGGCCGGTCGCAAGCTGTTCGTGTACGCAGGTAACATGGGGGTGGCTCAAAGCGTCGGCATTGTACTGGACTTGGCGCAGAGAATGGCCTCACGGGCCGACGTCGGCTTCCTGCTGGTCGGTCGAGGCAGTGAGGTGCGAAGACTTAGGGAAAAGGCGCAAGCTCTCGGCCTCCCCAATGTGGTCTTTTTCGACGAGATCGACCCCGACGAAATCCCGGACCTTTACGCACAGTGCCGGATTGGGATCGTTTCGTTGGATCTCCGCCACAGATCGCACAACATACCAGGCAAGTTCCTGACTTATATGCAAAATGGCCTTCCAGCGTTGGTCCGCTTGAACCCAGGCAACGACTTGGCCGAACTGATCCAAAACGAGCGGGTTGGCGAAGAGTGCCAGAGCGATCATCTGGATGAACTGGTCGCGAAAGCCGAAAGGTTACTGGTACAGCTAGAAACGGATGCCGACCTGCCCGGACGTTGCAGGCGATTGTTCGATCGCCAGTTTTCCGCCGAGCAAGCGGTGTCTCAAATCGCAGAAGCCCTTTCCAAGCCATAATCACAACGCCCCGATCGTCGTCTCAAGGGGAGGGCGCTGGCCTCCCCTCACGGCCGGAATGCTGCGTGTGTCCGGCAATAGCTGACAGCCAAGCCTAACTATTCGGCCAGGGCCGCGGTGGCAGAGATTTCGGGTGAAACCGCTTTCTACGGCGGGTTATGGCGGCCCGTGCAGCCCTGCGCCAGAGGACGAAATATTGTGAGAAAATCTAGGATCGCGGATATGATTGCCGGAGAACCGAACGACGTGCGTTTGAAAAATGTCAATGGTCAATGGATTGTTCAGATCGTCGAAAATGGCAAGGTCACTCGGCGTTTATTCAACGCTCAAGACCTTGCTGAGAGCTACGCCGAGCTCCAGCGAATGAGACTCGGCCTGCCCGGAAATCCACCAATTTTGGAGGAGAACCCGGTGGATGAGCGCCGTGAGAGGCTTCGTGAAATACCAGACTTCGTCATCGACGATGTTCTCGAGCTCGCCGAGTACTCTGATCGGGGTATTGTCACTACCCTGGTTGATACACACGGAGGTCGCCTCCGTCTCCACCTCACAGCCGTAACCTCAGAACTGCTTTGCGAGCGAATTGCTGACGCGCTGGAGCGCCGCTACGGCAAATAGCGACCTTAGAGCCAAACTAGCCGCGGATCGACGTGATCACGCCAAGCGGTGGCTCACTGGCCGGCGCTACCAGGATACCGGGAGCGCCCGTCGGCACTATCAGGATTGGGGAGTCTACGACCAACGATGAATAAATTGATCGCTATTCCTGTTGTCGGTCTGGTGTTTGCCGTAGGTTTCATGGCTGTGATCGTATCGCAGAGGGACAAACCTCGTCCACAGCCGCGTGCCACGCTTTCACCATTCACCGGACACCTCAACATTCCCTCGATAGACGATCTGCGGGTGGGGGGCCGTAAAGTTGTCCTGTGCGGGGTGGCGTCAACAAAACCTCTGGCTTTGCGTGACATGGTGACAGAAGCGACGCGGCGTGATTTTCAGGGAATGGTTTTGAACTGTAAACCGGTCGGCTCAGGGACTCCCTGCGATGGGAACACTGGAGCGAGGCTGGGGGATGCAGTGGTCGTCCAGTGTTTTATGCCGGACGGGGGTGACCTGGCTGCTGTTCTCACTGAAATGGGCTTACTCTGTGGTCAGCCTGGTCAGGCTCGGGCGACTTATCGAGCTTGCTGATTGTTGATATCCACATGATACGACGTGCGCCAGGAACTTACCGTCCATCTATGGCTCTATGCCGCCAGTGGCGACCTTGCCATCCTTGATCACTACCAGCTTGCTTAGATCGCCAGATATGCTCCCTTCGGTCTCGCCAATTATGCAAGCCGAAATCCCAAGACCAAGATCAATCTGATTTCCGCGTCCGCTTGTGATGCGAGATCCTATGACATGCAGATGACCGAATGGACCAAAGTTCGTCGCCATCTCAACCACCGTAGATATTTTCCTGCCAGGAAGAATTTCGCTGCCAATGATATTTAAGGACGATGATCGGTTGCCTCCTGCAAAAACTATATTGGCCCTTCCGTGATTTTCTTCCACATGACATCCGATAAGGGTTACCTTGCCTGCATTGGAGAACTCCATGGTGACAACGCCATCGTCGGCATTTCCATCGAAGTTGTTGCCTTCGATCTCGCATTGGTTGAAAGTCATTACGCTATTCGGGAAGTTTTCAGCAAACCCTGCTCTAGTGTTTTCAAAAATAAAGCAGGAGTTGAAATGGATGTCATTGGCACCGAACGTTTTGGTGCTGGTGAAATGATAGCCGTGAGCATTGCCGTAAAGCTCCACTTCAAGGAAGCGTAAAATCAAGGCGCCGACACCGGATATGCCTTTTTCGTAACCTCTGACCTTGCAATTGCGAACTCGTACAGTTGCTCCATTGATAATGGAAATCCCGCTGGAGCCAGCAATGTCACGGCCCGGCCCCGAGAAGGATAAACCGTCCATTTCGCTTCGTTGCTTGACCTGCGGTGCGGGCGTCGGGTTTGAAGGATCGAATTCGAACGCCGGACCTGCATGGGTCGACACTATCTCTGCATTGTCCCCCAATATCTTGATGCTGCGAAACTGAAAATTCCCATAGACCCGGATGGGCGCACTGATTTTATAGGTGCCTTCGGGGATTCTGACGACGCCTCCGCCAACCAGCTTCACCTCGTCCACCGCGCGCTGGATAGACGCGGTATCGTCTTTTACTCCATCGCCAGCTGCGTTGAATGAGAGAACATCGTGCCGAGCTGTCTTCGCTACGGCCGGCGCCGCTGCAATAAGAGGTGCGCCACCTAGAAATTGCCGTCGATCCATGTGCCTCTCCCTCTCAGTCGGCACTGGGCAACTACCAAATTGCTCCATAATTGTCTCCCGCTGAAGACGGAACCCAAGATTTTTGTGATGAAGCTTGTGAAAGATGTTCGACAGTTCGATTCTATGGCCGCCCTGCGCGCACTGTTCATCATCGCTCTCCCTGCCATCGGAAATGCAGGCTACATCGGCGCTTACATTTTGATGGCAGCCTGGGCACTGGGTGGCCCAATGAGAGCGGTAGAAGCGCTTTGCCTCTCCGTGGTCGTAGGTTTGGCAAATCCAGCCCTCTTTCCTGCACCGGATTCCGTTGCGCTGCTGCGTTGGCTTGTGCTTTTTGCAGCATTTGGAACCGCGTTGTTCTCAAAGCGGCCGCAACCTTGGCTTTGGCCCCCTGTTCTGAAGGCTGGTGCCGCCTTTGTCGCGGTGGTCGCAATGGAAACCCTAATCTCGAGCTACGCCAAGGATGTGTCGCTATCCAAGTTGATAATATTCTTCATCGGCGTCACAGCGGTGGTATTGAATGTGCAGCTCGCCAAAGAAGAGGACCAAGACCGGCTAATTCGATGGATGCTTACCTTTAGCTCAGTCTTTGTGCTTGCTAGTCTTCCTTTGCTATTCACCGCTGTCGGATTCTTTGCAAACAATCATGGCTTCCAAGGACTATTAAACCAGCCGCAAGCGTACGGCGTTTTCCTGGGGCCATTCACGGCATGGATGATCGTTCGGGTGTACACGGGCCGGTCTCGCCGTCTGTTTTGGTGGATCGTCACGACCCTTTGCCTCGTTTCTCTGGTTGCCACGGAAGCACGCACCGGCATGTTAGCGGTTCTGATAGCACTGCCCTTCGCGGCTATAGTTGGGCGCATATCGAGTGAAGGTCATGCATTCAGATCGATCATAGCTGCTTTCTTTTTGTTCGCTGGCGGCGTTTTCGTAGTGGGCTATGCCTACGATGCTGTCATGCCGGCGGTCCAGAGCCTCGCCTTCAAGCTCAACAATGCCGATACCTTTTCTGGCGCGCTTATGGAATCGCGCGGTCTCGTGATCGATAAATCGATTCCGAATTTCTACGCCCATCCCATTTTTGGGATCGGATTTGGCCTTCCGTCATCGCCGTGGGACTTGGACGTAACACGGTTCATGGGCATCCCTATTGGAAATCCAGTCGAGAAGGGCGTGATCGTGTTGTCTGTATTGGAAGAACTCGGCGTTGTGGGCTTTATCGGGTTCGCCCTCCTTGTGGTCGCCGTCGTTTATCGACCTCTTATCTGGAGGTCAGAGCAGGCTGTCGCGATTACCTTCGCTGCGCTCGCTACCAATGCAGGAGAAGCGACCTTGTTCTCTCCGGGCGGCGTTGGAATGATAGTCTGGATATGGATTGCATGCGGGAGCTGTGCTCCGCTTCGAGTGGAAATGCAGCCGCACCTCAATCGCAGATTTCGGTGACGGACCATCCGCCCAGATTTCAACTCACTTCTGGGCGCTGCGCCGAATGGTTCAGATTCTCGATGAGGGTGTCGGGAAGGCGTCGGGGGATTGGCTTGTGATCTGGCTCGCGAACGTGCTTTCTATGATTTCTCCTTTCGGATTTTGAAAGGTGGCGGGTATATTTTCGGTCGGTGGTAGTCGCGAGACAGCGGAAGAGTGCAATTGATTAAGTTGCCGCGCACGCGTATCGCGGTTTAAAGGTAGTCTCTACATCGGAAACGAAACGAGTCGTTCACCTCAGCGCATCACCAGAGGGCATACTCGCGACGGAAAAGCAATGACACTCAGTTAGCAGCAGAAATGCTATAAGTTTTTGGATATAATTTTGTCGTCGTCTAGTATATAATTCCCGACTAATTAGCTATAGAACGCGATGTTATATAGACAACTTCCGCACAGATACTTTAGAAAACGTCAAATAAGCAACATCGATAGAGCAGCGGCTTCATATCAGTAACCGATGGTAGGGCCTGTTGCTGTATCTTTGTGCATAGTTTGTTCATTCGAGTCAGCTAATGTACTGTGATCAAACAGGCGCGTCTTAACTCAAAAGCTTATCTCGCATATGCGAAATAGGTTGGAATCGGTATTAAAAGCTGATAGGCGCTTACAGCAGACATTAACTTGGGCGCGTCTGAACGACGCAAACAAAGGATCGAAGCAAATGAACATTGTTTTGAAAAGTGCGTTGGCCGGGTTGGTCACTTTGGTCGGTATTGGCTCAGTTCCAGTTTTCGCTCAGGATGCACCGTGCAGTTGTGCGACGGCTTATCGGGGGCCGGCAAATCCAATCGGATCGATCCGAAGTGTAAGTGGCAATGTGATGGTTTCGCAGACGGCCGGTTACGGACCTGCCAACGTGGGAAGCGCTTTGGATTTCGGCAGTCGCTTGGTGGTCGGCGCCAAGGGCTCGGCGTCCGTTCAGGTTGGCGATTGCAGGCTGAGCGTGCCTGCGAATGCAACTCTCGACATTTCACGTGTCGAAAACAATATCTGTCTCAAGGTCGTGAATCCCGAACACAGTGCTGCTGCGGTAAGTCCCGAGCAGACGGGTGCCATTGACCCGTCGCACAAATTTGCCTTTGGCTTGCCTGCGCAATTATTTGCAGGCGCGCTTCTCACTGCCGGAGTTCTCGCGGCGACTCAGGATGATAATAACGGTGTGAGCCGCTAGCCGTGTTCGTGCGGGTTCCCAGGTGGGGCGGCGATTAAAGGGCTAAGATGAGCGTTCGCTATCGGTTTGTTGCTGCCTCGGCTTTTGGGTCGATGGCAGCGCTCATCCTCCGCGTTCACGACGATGACAATTCTGTCAGCAAGTAGCTGGAATCTGGCGGTCGGCGCTCTGCGGTTGTCAATCGCAATGAAGCGGGTGACACGTTTGTCTTCTTTCGCAGCGAAGTCGCTGTTTTGCCCTCACGTGGCCAGAAACGCTTATGATCGACTTGCATTCTCATATCTTGCCTGGTCTCGACGACGGCTCGCCTAATATCGCTGAATCGCTGGAAATGGCGAAGTTGGCGGTAGCCGACGGGACGACCCATATGGCATGCACGCCCCATGTCGTGCCGGGGATGTATGAAAACGGGACGGAGAATATCGTCGGTGCTGTCCGTTCGTTGGAGCAAGCGTTGCGGCGCGCTGAGATCCCGCTTGCCCTCTATGTTGGTGCCGACATCCACATAGCCCCCGATCTTCCAGGTCAGTTGAGGCACGGCAAGGTGCCGACTTTAAACCGTTCACGCTATTTTCTGTTCGAGCCGCCTCACCATGTGTTGCCGCCGCGGTTGGAAGAACTTGCTTTGCGCCTCGTACAGGCCGGGTTCGTCCCGATTCTCACCCATCCGGAGCGTTTAACCTGGATCAAGGCGAACTATGACGTGGTTGAAAGGCTGAATAGGCTCGGCTGCCTCATACAGCTTACTGCAGACTCGATTATTGGCGCTTTCGGGCGTACCGCCCTCTACTACTCGGAAAAGCTGATCGACGAAGGCCGGGTCGATATCATCGCATCCGATACTCATGGTGCTAATCGCCGCCGGCCTGGCCTTTCGCAAGCGGTTGACGCCGCCGCGAAGCGGTGCGGGGAAGACGAGGCCTACAATATGGTAGTGGGGCGGCCGAGCGACATCTTGGCGAACCGGCCGCTTGAGCCTGTTGGAAAAAGGTTTGCAAACAAGCCAAGCCCCGACAAGGTCGGCCGCTTCGGCGGGCTCGGTCGTTTGCTAAAGGCCGTGTCCTCATGATGCGCAATTTGATGAACTGCGCCGCGATCACGATGGTCGTGATGCTCGGTTCCCTCAGCATGTCGGCCTGCACGAGCACCTCGCCGACGGGGCCGGCGTCGATCGACGCGCTGCAACTCACATCATCATCGTCGGTTCCCTTATCAGGCGGTGGCGCTCTGAAGATTGTGAAGGATCTTCCTGCTCCTCAAAATAGCCAGAACGGCAGTGAGCAGCCGTTGTCGCCGAATGACGTGCTCGAGGTGGATGTGTTCCAAGTCGACAATCTGAACAGGACGGTTCAAGTCGACGCCGGCGGGCAAATTTCGCTTCCACTCATCGGAACAGTGATGGCCGCAGGAAAAACCGTCCGTCAGTTGGAGAAGGAAATTGAAGCCGCTTACAGCGCGAACTATCTCCAATCTCCGGACGTGACAATTTTCATCAAGGAATCCATTGGACAACGCATAACTGTTGATGGCGAAGTCAACAAGGCCGGCATCTATCCCGTATCGAGCAACGCTTCGTTGATCGACGCGGTCGCACTTGCCGGCGGGTTCAATACTATCGGTGATGCGGGGAAAGTCTTTGTTTATCGCAATATCGGTCAAAACACACTGGTTGCGAACTATAATGTCGAGAACATTCGCGCTGGCAAAAGCCGCAATCCACGCATCTACGGTGGCGACAAGGTTGTCGTGTTTCCTTCAAAATCGAAAATCGCTTTGAACAATCTGAAGGACGCCCTCGGAGTTGCGTCAACCGCAGTGAGAATTGGCGTTCTCGCGCCGTAGTGCGCGTCGCATGTCAACGCCTATGAACCAGGATCGCCCGGACTATGCTCGATCGTAGCAGGCAACACCAATTAGCAGCTCCCGGACATGGCCAAGCCTTGTCTTCGGATCACTACTTTGATGGTGGCCAACATCATAGCCCGTATGGCCGCGATTCTGCTGAACAGGATCAGGGCTTTAATCCGCTCAAATTGCTCTTCTATGTTGTCCAGTATCGATGGCTGATTGCCATGATGATGGCGGCCGGGCTGGTTGCCGGCGTCGTAGTGACGATGATGCAGACGTCCAAATATCAGGCAACGACGCAGTTAGAAGTCTTAGTCCCATCGGCGAAGGTCTTCCAGGACATCGAGGTGGTTTCCGAAAACAGCGATATACGAGCCTTTCAGACCGCTCGTGAAAAGTTGAAGAGCCGGGCATTGGCGCAACGCGTTGTCTTCCAACTGGGCCTCAGCGAAAAGCCGGACTTCCTGTTTCCGACGCCGGATTTTTCGATCAGCAACATTTTCTATCGTGCCTTCAGAATCACTAAGGCTCCCTCAATCGAAGAGAAGACCCCGGAACAACGTGAAGCCGTTGCGATAAGGCGCGTTTTAGACAACCTCACGGTTAATCTCGTAACCAACACAAGTCTGCTGTCGATCACCTTTTTTGACCAGAAGCCGAAATACGCCAGCGATGTGGCCAACCAGGTTGCGCAGAGTTTTATCGATCAGCGGGTGGATCAGACTAGCGAAACGTCTGACCTGGCGCGGCAATTTATCCAGGAGCAGGTTTCGCAGGTCAAGCAGAAGCTCCAGAAATCCGAGGAAGAGCTCGTCGCCTATGCAAGGGATGCGGGCATCACGATCACGGGTGACAACAAGTCGCTTATCGGGTCTAACATTGAGGCCCTCAATACGGCGCTTCAAGCCGCAACCCAGGAGCGGTCCGATGCCGGATCGGTTGTGGATCAGATCGACAAGGGACGTGGTGGTAGCCTTGGCCCGGTGCTAGAAAGCAAGGGCCTGCAGCTGCTTAGCGATAAGCTGGCGGATCTCAACAGCCAGTATCAGCAGAAGCTCGGCGTATTGAAGCCAGGTTTTCCGGAAATGCAGCAATTGCAGTCCCAGATCAAGGAACTGCAGCGCGTATATAACAATGGTGTACTGGCGATCACTGACTCGCTGCGGCTCAAGTACCAGCAGGCTCAGGACAAGGAGGCCGATCTTAGAGCGAAGCTTGCAGATATGGAACAGCAGCAGGTCGCCTTCAATGACAAGAATATCAAGTATACAATACTGAAGCGTGAAGTCGACTCAAACCGGTCTCAGTATGACAGTCTAATTGCCAAGCTCAACGAAGTTGGCGTGAGTTCCGAGCTCAAGACCCAAAGTGCCGCGATCGTGGACGTCGCGACGCAGCCCACGGCGCCTTATTCTCCACGCCTGAGCATCAATCTCGCAATTGCAGTGGCTCTCTTCATGGCCATCAGTGGCTCGATTATTTATGTTATTGAGCTGCTGAACAACACGTTTACAAATCCCGAGCAGGTCGAAAAAGAACTCGGACTGGCGATGCTCGGAATCTTGCCCCATGTCGACGATCGCGAGCTCATTGCCAGCATTGCAGACCAGAAGTCAGGCCTATCCGAGTCCTATCGGTCGCTTCGAACATCTTTGCAGTTTTCCGGCGCGGAAGGCGCGCCGCGCTCGCTTCTGGTCACCAGTTCAGAGCCAGCGGAGGGCAAGTCGACGACGGCGTTCAAGCTCGGCCAGGATTTCGCAGCGCTTGGGGCAAGGGTGCTGATTGTCGACGGCGACCTTCGAAAGCCGAACCTTCACCGGCTGTTCGGTCTCGACAATACGATCGGGTTGAGCAACCTGCTGACAAACACCGTCCGTAAAGAGGACCTTGCGACCATCTTCAGGCCGACGAAGTATCCCAATGTGACGGTTCTGACCTCTGGAACCATCCCACCTAACCCTGCGGATCTTCTTTCTTCACCGAAGATGGCCTTGATCGTTACCAATCTGAGCAAGCGGTACGATTTGGTGATAATCGACGCCCCACCGATCGTTGGGCTGTCCGATGCGCCCATCCTCAGTCGGCTGGCCGACGGTACGTTGATGGTCATTTCGACAAAGCAGGTCACCCGCAAGTCGGCGAAGACAGCCCTGAAGCGTCTGCGCGCTGCCGGCGCCAACGTGGTTGGAGCCGCAATGTCGAAGTTTGCGGTGAACAAGTTCGACTACAATTATGCCTACAAGTACATGAATTATCAATATTATAACTATGGCACGAGTACCCCGAAACTTGAAGGTAAAGTTGATGACGGCGCAGACCAGCCCGCTCGCGCAAAATCTTCGACGTTCAGGCATTTGGTTCGTCGCATCCGCTCTAGTGTTAGCGGCTTCGTTGAACGGGCTAAGTCGACTCCTTGAGATAGGCATGCCAGGCGCTTCGCTGGCGCTGGATCCTTTGAATGTCGACGCCTTGATAAGCGAAATTTCCGGCGACCTGAATGATACAGCCAATCCCCCTGATCTTGACGCACTGGCTGCCAGGGCGAAAGACTCCCTTCGCTTCAATGTCGGAGATGCACGCCTCTATAGCTTAATCGGGGAGATAGAGTATCGACAAGGCAAGGAAGATGACGCGTATGCGCTCTTTGATCAGGCACGGAGGCTGTCGAAAACAGAGATCCATGCGCTCCAGAGAACGATCGGCCATTCAATCGAGATCGGGGATCTGTCCAAGGCTGTAGGCGCGCTCGATATACTGCTGCGCCGTTGGCCGGATCAGTTTCCGGCCGTCGCCGGGGGCCTTCCAGCAATCCTTTCGAATCCTGACGGATATCATGCCGTGCTGGCAGCAATTGCGGCGGGAGCACCGTGGCGGGCGACTTTGTTTTCCGTTATCGGAAAAACGCGCCAAGGGCTCGATTTCGCAAATCAGCTGCTTCTTGACCTGGCCGGATCCGAAGCGCCTCCGACATCGGGCGAACTGTCCTCCGTGATCACCGGGTACATCGGGCAGAAGGAATACGAACAGGCCTATCGGGTGTTTCTCTTTAGTCAGTCCGATGACGAACGAAAGCTGGGTGGATATATCTTTAATGGCGCCTTTGAGCCCGGGTACGGTGGAAAGCCTTTCGATTGGCAGGTTCGGGATCAATCAGGCCTCGAAGTCACGTTCGCGACATCCCAGGATGCTGTTGAAGGCGAGGGAGGGGCGACGGTTCGGTTTTTGAACACGCCGGTGAAGAACACTGCTCTCCAACAATATGTCGAGCTGCCGCCCGGTTCGTACAGGGTTTCATTGGTCGCATCCGGACGAAACCTGAAACTGCCCAAAGAACTTTTCTGGACCATCAGATGTGTGGATCCGGCGAGCGAAATAGCGCGGTTTAACGTTCCCGAGGGCACCTTCAATCGTCAGAGGCTGAGCCAGGAATTTTCCATTGGACAGGACGCATGCCCAATGCAGCTGTTGCGGTTGGAAACCGCCGCAATAGCTGAGAGTTGGCGGTTTCGCTATATGGGTACATTGGTCATGCACAAATTGAACATTGAGAGAATTTCACCTTGAGTGCACGGCCGTCGGAATGGGACAAATATCTCCTCGGTTCGGTCCTGTTCACCTCCCTGCTGATAGGCGGCGGTACGGCGAGCGGGCTGTATACCGATACCCTGGTCGAGATAGTAGCCATCGTCTCGGCGGCGATTGCCGTCTCGCGAACGTCAACCCCGACGGCAATCCCCGGATCAGTTCTCTGGCTGCTTTTCCTGGCGGTGGCGTTGATTGTGCTTCAAATCGTTCCTCTGCCTGCAAGCCTTTTTGCCGGTCTGCGGCCGGGAGTGCTGCTCGGCGCTCCCTGGCTGGTTGATGAAACCCGGTTCATCAGCGTCGGGGTAGGGCGAACGATCGAGTGTCTGCTGTATGTGGCGGCATCGGCAGCTTTTTTCCTAGGTGTCATGCGTTTGCGCGCCGATCAGGTCTACGGACTGCTCCCCTTCTTTTTCATGGGTGTAATCTGCAACGGATTGGCAGGAGCGATTCAATATTCGCTCTCAGATAACATCGCGATCGAGGGATTGTTGCCATTCACGATCAATGCGGGACTTTTCGCCAACCGAAACCATTTCTCGGCTTTGCTTTTCGTCTCGATTCCCTTCGTTGTCTACTACGGCCTGTTCCGCGGACATCTCCTGTCCGGAGCGATCGGTCTGATCGCGCTTCTGCTGCTCCTTTTGGCGGCAGGGTCGCGTGCCGGCGTTCTTATCGGACTGGCCGTTACCGTAGTGTCCATCATATTTCTCTCGGCTCGCTCGAGAATAAGTGGTTTTAGCGTATTTGTTCTTTTCGTTGGGCTTTCCGTCTACGTGATGGGGGCATGGACGACGATCGATGCAAGGGAGATAGATCCTGCCTTCGGACGCGCGGAGTTTGCCCGCACGACCATGGATGGAATAAAAGAGAATTGGGTTACCGGAGTCGGATTTGGAAATTTTCAGAAGGTCTACCAAATATACGAAAAAGAGGGAATGATATTCAGGGCGTATGTGAACCATGCCCATAACGAGTATCTTGAAATGGCCTTGGAAGGCGGAGTGCTCGCTGCCGTTTTGATGGCCTTGTACCTTATCCTTCTTCTGTTCGCGTTTTCCAGAATTCGCCGGGACTCTTTTCAGAAGGCAGCATTTCTTTCTGTAGCATTCTTACTTGTGCATTCTCTGGTCGACTACCCGTTGCGCACCGCCGCGCTCGCAATGACCTTCGCCTATATGAACGCCATCATCTTTCATCGCGGGATTACGGAGCGCATGAGCCAAAAGCCGGAGCTGGTAGAAGTCGACCACAATGGCGACAAGCTGTTTGTTCCCGTTGGAGCGTCTCGGTAAACGTGAGCAGTTGTGGGCCGACGCTGCGGCGCGCTTCCGAGGTCGCGGTCAGAGGTTACGGCGTCAAACCGGCGCGGTCGGGCAGACAAAGCTGTCCGACCGACCGGGGAAGACCCTGTGCCACGAGCCGTTCTTGCCAGCGTGGCCGGCCAACGAGGTGCTGACCTTTCATCCCGTACTGCCAAGGGGAAATCAGGCGGCCTTGCGTACCTTCAAAGCCTTTTCAAAGGCATCCTTGATGGGCTTCGATACGTCCTCGCTAGCTCTCAACATTAATGCCTGGAGGGCCTTGGCCTGCTCGGCGGAATTTTCGATCTGTTTGTGCAGGAATGCGGCCTGCAGGTCGAAGAACTCGGACGGCGACTTCACGGCAACCAGCGCTTCGAGGTGCGTGAATCCGGCTTCGGCATTGGCTTGCAGAGCAGCAATCGTCTTCACGACGAGATCGTTGCGGGTGGTCCTGGCCATTTCAAAGGTCGACTCGAAAGCCGTTTGAGCCATTTCGGCGTCCGAGCTCAATTTGGAAAATATTTCCTTCGACTGCTCAACGCTCTGATCGGTGACAGCGCGGACTCGCTCGGCAACCTTGGACGGGTCGACGGTAGGGAATTCGACATTCTCGATCGTTTCGGACTTACCGGTGATCTTGGACATTTTCCATCCTTTTTCGGGGGGCGGCCGCAAAGCAAAGCCGCCTCCTTCATGTACGAAATTGTCACAACGGATTTGTGAACCTGACGTGAATTTGGGGGACCGGCTGCGCTCCCCGCGGCGCCGCCCGAGTGCTAGTCTCCTGTAACGACGTAATGCCAGCCATCAAGACGGGCATGAAGGAAGTGACCATCCTCGGGTTGAGATGATTACGGGCCGGCGGAGGCGTCGCAACTGGACCCAGCGGAGCAGGCACGGATCGCAGCGGGAAGGGGCGGAGCTCGACGGCAACGTCTCGGCCGTCGTACGGCATTGGGGCGTCAGCCCGCGGTATCGCTGGCGATGTTCACTTCTACGAATCTAGGCCCGTGATGTCCCCTGCAACTGTCGGCTGTTCGGGCACGTCCCCTTGCGCTGCAAGATCCCGCCCCAGTCTCAAATCCAATTTTCCCCAGATCGATGCCTTCTGGCTATCGGATTTGAGCTTTCGGGACGTCTTCTTTTCGATAACGAACGGCTTTGACTGCTGACGCATAGATCCTCCAGGCGACGAATCGCAAATGAACGATATCGCCTGCGTTGCTGAGTGCAACTGGGGCCGAACGCGGAGGAGGTGGTGCACTCGTCGCAGACCCTCATTTGCTGCAAGCTTCGCCCTGAGGACAGCAGATAATGAAGCCTCCACGGCCGCGAAAAGCTCGCGACGGCGGCTCGATTCCGGGGCCGCCCCGCCATTTTTGTGGTTATCCACGCGTCATTGCTTTGGCGACATCTGGATCACGAGGCGGCTGGGGCTTTCCGCTTTTTTTGCGATTGTTCCCGGTTAAAAATGCCTGCGTCAACTTTCCGGAGGGGACTGGCGGCCGCAAATCGTGACGATCGCGGAACTGCCCCATGCAGCACGAGGCGAGAACGTGATCGAGTAGTCGCGGCTGCTGGTCGTCGGGCCGAACCAGAAATAGGGCGAGGCGCTTGTCCAGGCCGGCAAATCCATTGCCGGTGTCCGGTCCTCATCGGCGGCTGGTGTCGGCAAGCCGTCCTGGCCGATGGTGATCATGGAGACGCCGACATAACTGCCGGCCTTGAAGTGACCGATAAACTCGAAGGCGTCACCAATGTAGCGAAAGCAGCCGTCGCTTTGGCCGAGCTTGAATCTCTGGCTGGGGACGGGTTGAGTAGGTTCCTCCTGGGCGCTGGATTGCCCCGGCAGGAAGGCGCCCGCCGCCACGGTGAATGCCAATATATGTCTGAAACCCATGCCGCCCTCTCACGTCAACTTTCAAATCGTCGATCAGAAACGGGTCAATTGCATTGCATACTCGCAACCAATGACGTGCAGGCTGGAGCCATTGAGCTGGTAATCACACATCGCGGCCGAAACGCCGATCATACCGGGGTCGGGCTCGAGCTTCAGGCGATTGCCCGAATAGGTGCTCTATTTCCAGATGGCTTGGGTTCCATGGATGACGATGACGGCCGTCCCGTCGCCGAGAAATTCCACTGTGCTGCCGTTGGGATCCCTGTATTTGCCCTCGATGCTGGCGACAGAGGGCATGACAGAGTTGAAGTTTGGCGGTCGGATCAGGCCAAACCCGATACCGAGGATCACACCGACCACAGATAAGGCCACGGCTGCAAAGGCTTGGTGCCGGGCCAGGGCACGTTCTTCGGCGCTGGCACCTGCCGTGAGCCCGTTCTTGTAGGCCCGATAGGCGAGATAGGCGAAGAGCGCGGCGGGCAGGAAACGAATGCCGAACAGGCTGATATTGTAGGAATTCGGAACAAAGAAGGGAAAGAAGACCAGCGCGGCTATGCCCCACCCGATTGTCGGAATCTTGATTGTGTTTTGCAGGGAGATAACCTCGGAAGATAGGGTTGGACGGTCGACTGTATGGTGAGGCCTATCGGGCGCAGTCAGCGACCGCGGGTCATTGCTTGACGAGCGCGATACTCCGGCCGACGTCATCCCAACCTTAAAGGCATGTCGTCGGCTCGATGGTCATCGAGGTGCCGGTGGTCGTCGCCTGGTAGCGTCTCGAAATTCCAGCGGGGCAGCCGGGCAGGGCCTCGGCGAGGTCTATCGCTTCTCGAGATAGGCGTTGAAGAAATCGCCCTCAAAGCCCTTTGCCAAGGCTTGACCTCTCACCAATTCGCACTCGTTCTGCCCGAAACAGAACACCGCTCCGTAGTCGGGCCAGTTGAAGGGCCGGGCTATGTCCTTGGGCCGATCCCCATCGTTGTATGTTTGATAGGCGTATTTGAACTTCTTGGCATCCAACCTGGCTCTGATCGTGTCGATGGTGTTGGCGGTCCATCCCTGCTTGTTATGGAGAATGAGGATTGAGCCGGGGTTGGCTTGCGCCATCTCATGATCGATAAAGGCCACAATGTCCGTGGCGGCCGCCGGCAAGGCAGTGGCCAAGATGCTGGCGGCGAGAGCCGCAATCCGCAGAGTCTGGGCGCGTGAAATCATAGTCACAATCTTCCTCCGTTGGTCGTGGAACGTATTTCTAAAGCTTGGGTGCGGTGGCGTGGCCGTCGCGGACTCTCTTGGCGGCGTCCTCGACCGACTTCTGGAATTTGGCGACCTGATCCCGGTCATCGTCGACCGCGGCGCCATCGACCAGAAGGTAGGTAACACCCTTCACATGGTCGCTTTCGGATTCCATGCTGATCGCCATCTGCCTGTCATGGGCACCCTTTTTGACGAGCTGGCCTGTGCTCCAAAACCACTCCATTTGGGTCTTGCCGTCGACGCTGGGCGGTCCGTATTTCTGGATAATGGCCGCACGAAGCGTCTCCATCAGCGGGCCCATACCTCCCTTGTACGTGACGAAGCGCCGGACATCCGTTGAATGTTGGCCTGTCAGGGGAGAGGAGAATTCGACCCTCACGCTTTGGTCGGCGGTGGCGTCCTGCGGCCCGGACCAGACGATGTTGGTGAAGTATCGATTCGGACCGGATGCGACAATCTCGACGCTGTTATAGTCTTCCTCCAGCAGGAAGCGGTTTGACGGGGTTTCGTTGGAGAAATTCTGGCCGGTCAAGATCTTACGGACGTCGTCGACCGTTTGGCCGAGACCTATTCCGAGGAAGTCAGCAGCCTGGCCATTGGGCCTGAACAATTGTGACGGCCGGCTCACGGCCGGCACCGTAACATCAAGGGAAAGTTTCTCCTGGCCCCAGGCCGGCGCGGCGGCGATCGCCAGCCCCAACGCCAGGGACAACATCCGGGATGTTTTCGTGGCCGGTATTACCGATCGTTCAATGCGGCAGCTCATTGCTTGACCAGAACGATACCGGGGTTGACCGCATCCCAGCCGTAGAAGCATTTGGTCTGTGCGACCGTCAGCTTTTTGCCGTCGATTGCGACTGTGCATCGCTTAGAGAACCCGGCAGGGTAGGTGATTTGAAGCTCACCGCTCTCAAGGAACAGCCATTCGCCCCGAAAATCCGATGAGCTGTCATTGAGGAAGTGAACCTCGCCGTTCTCCTTGAATTGGACATAGAGCGGAGTGCCGGCGCCGTTCTTCCACGTCGGGCTCTCCCACCTTCCAAGGATCGCGACCTTCGGGTCTGCGGCCAGCGGATTACATGCCGAAAGAAGTCCGGCCACGACGAAGACCAAGGCTGCGCTACGTCTCAAAGGTGCACCTATCGCAAGGGTATGGAGAGGTGAGACGTTTATGCAGAAATCACGATATTTGCGCGCGCCTGCACGTGGCGGTGGCGCTGTGCGCGCTCTGACTTTCTGCACATACCTTAAGCAAAATACCTATCAGATAAGCTCAAAAAAAGGCAAATATTGCTCATGATGACTCTTGCAAATATCGTGATTTTTGGAGCAACGGAGGAGGCATGGGTGAATGAAATACGGCTATGCGCGGGTATCGACCGAAGCGCAGGACTTGGCCGCCCAGATTGAGCGCCTGCAGGCGGCTGGCTGCGAGAAGATTTTCTTTGAAAAGCGTAGCGGCAAGGATGCCGACCGCCCAAGACTGCAGCGGTTGTTAAGATCCCTGAAGCCAGACGACGTGGTCTATGCCGTCGTCAGCGACCGGATGGCGCGGGACCCCTTTGATATGCTGAACATCCTCAGGACCGTGACGTCAGCCGGCGCCGGGCTGCGCCTGCTGGACGAGCCCTTTATCGACACCACGTCGGAGATGTCGGATCTGGTGCTTTTCCTCGTTGGGTGGGCCGCCAAATGGCAACGGCGCAGGATCCTCGAGAACACGTCGAATGGGCGCGCCCGCGCCAAGGCCATGGGCGTTAAGTTCGGCCGCAAGCCCAAGCTTTCGCAGGAGCAGCGCCGAGAGGCGTTGGCACGGCTGGCCGCCGGGGAGGCGAGGGGTGATGTCGCCCACCGCTACAATGTCAGCAACAGCACAATTTCGCGGCTTCATCCCAAGGGCGCCGAGGTTTGATGTCACAAAGCAACTCGGCAGCACGAGTCCGGAAACCGGAGGCGGAGAGAATGCTCTACAGCTGGATCCTGCTGACGAGGGCGCCGGTGAGGGCTGCCAGCGCCAATGGGTCAAGTTCCACTTCGATGCCGACAGCACCGGCGCCAACGATCACAGAGCGGTGTTTCATCAGGCCCTCGTCGATGATCAAACGGATAGGAGCCAACCCAATCGGCGACACGCCTTTCGGCGGGTAGCCAACAATCGCCATCAGTTGGTCCGGCTTCGCAAGCTCGCAAGCGTTCCATCCGAACTTGAGGGCGACGGACTGAAAATCGATTTTTGATGCGATGGGGAGGCAAACTGCTCCCAGGTGACGCTCGGGGCAAGCGCGCCGCTCGTCGCCGGAACTTCTGCGGTCAGCGAGCAGGACGGTCTTTGCGATCCGATCTAAGTCGGCGCCAATTGCCGCTGCAAACTCTGATGGATTACTAATGGCTTTGCCCAGCTTGGCATGATCCCAGACTTTCCAGGACGCGTTTGAGGCGGCGAGGCCTTGGGAGACGAGCTTATGCATGGTTGACCTTACTTTATGAATGGCCTCCGCGATTCCGGTAGGAGCCGCGGAGGCCTGTACTCAGGCCCTGTGACCGAACGGGCAAGTCGCCCGGCTTGCCTTCACGCGTTCGAGCCGCCGCCGGCCCTCGTCACCGAACCGTTCGAGATAGCCGGCCTCATAGCTGGGGTCTCCCAGCATGAAGGGCGCATCGAACTTGGTGATGTACCTGACGGCCAAGGCAGGAACGGGCGTATCCAAGGGCCGAAAGTGCGGATTGTGCAGTCCGGGCTCAGGGCAGTTCGGAAAGAATTCCCCGATCATGAATCCCTCCTTGATGTAACTGGGCTTGAGCCGCTTCTGCAGCGCGCCGATCTTCTCCTTGCTGTCTTGTGCCGGCACGTCCGGGAAAACGACGACGATCGTTTTCAGCATCATATTCCGGCCGTCAACTGGCTCCATCTCGGCGAAGACGTCCCTCATCTTGTCCATCGCCGCCTCAACCCTTTCAGCTTCCGTCTCAAGTGTGGCCGTGAGGCGGAACAGGTCATTTTCGACCGCATCCGGGACGTAAGGGCAGACGTTGCCGGCTCTTCCGAGCTCAGCGTGAGGCATCGAAAGGAAGTTGGCCGCATAGCCAGCGAAACGGATGAGTGCGGTGCGCTCCGTGAGGGCATAAGCACGCAACGCCGATCGATCGCCGGCAGCCAGGATGGCGTTCACCGTCAGCATCGGTCCAAAGCATTGAAAGCCTTGGCTATAGTCACGCCAACGTTGCTGATTTGCCGAACAGGAATTATTTGCCGAAGGATCGTTGACATACGGGGCTGACGGTGTCAGGTTCCCCTCGAACTGACTTAATTCCCGAGATCGGAATTGGGAAGAAGAAACATCCGATTTGAGTTTTTTGCCCGATTGGGCAGATCCGAGTCGGGATCCGGCAAGTGGATCAAGGCTGCGCATAGGAACTCCTTGCGTTTGAGGTTGTCACACCCGCTTTGATTCGCCTTCTGGGATAGGGCTGCTACCCTCCCCAGACGGATTCCGAACCTAAACGAGTGCCTCTAATAGGCCTTCGTTCACCATAAGTGTCAATAGCGATCGAGAAGGCGGCCCAAGTGTAAAGCTTGGGCCGCCTTTTTGAGGGAAATGTTCAGGCGGTCACTATGTCGGGGAAAGCGCGAGTCCGTGCAAAGCGGAATGAGGGGCGGATCAATCATCGGCCAGATGGCGCTGCAGACAAGAGATTCCCGAACGGGATTTCTTCGACGGTCCGGGCCATTTACGTCAATTGGAATGCGCTCCACACCGGCCAACAGGTTGGAGACGAGATCCTCGACCCGGAGTCATTTTGTGAGAAAACGGATTTCGTAGAGGTCTTCGAAAAGGTCGCGTCGCATTATCCTGGCATCCGCAAAAGACCGTCCACGAAAGAAACTATTGCGACGATGCTCGACGACATCGACGCCGGCGGTCGCATCAATTTGTCGTTCTATCAATTGCGGGCCATTGCACAATTCGTCGGTCTGGACACCGGCTTGTTCCTCCTCTTCACTCAGTTTGTAAGCAATGAGCGTCGCACGCTGGACGAACATGGCAGAGACCCGCGTGCGCAAGCGCTGGAGATGATCAGGAAAATCAAGGGGCTGTTTGATCACCTTGATGAGGTCATATCCAACAAGGGCGCCAATCTGCCGATTTTTACGAGCAACATTCGTCCCAACGAACACATCGTCGATATCTCCATGCTGAAACTGTGGTGCGACGCCTACAATCAGCCCGGCCACTAGACGCTTGAGAAGGCAGTGCACGCAAGCTTCCCCTGGCGCTAGTCCCTATGAAGGCATTCGTCGCATAGTCCGACGTCAGCGGCGGAGGATTCAACGCTCCAAAATCCCTGCGTGGATACACTGCATATCGTTCCGGGACTCACGGAGACGTTGGGCTGTCCGCGCCCGATCATGTTCGATCTGGCTCTGAGCGTTGCGGCGGCGCTCCAACTCGGCCGCGATTTCCTCCGCGGTAAAGGATGTTCCAGGCTTCTTCATACCTTAGCCTTTCGCCAGCCGGCCCACCATGCTTCCCATTCGGAGCAGAACCAGCGCTCCCCACGCGCAGGGTTTATCCGGGTGGCCAGGTAATATTCCTGGCCCGGCACGTGATAAATATGCTCGCCGCGCTCGTTGATGTTTCCCTTGATGTCACAACCTACCTTGCGCCCTGTGATCGATGACGTGCCATAAGAGTGAACAGTTGGGAGTCGCGGCCGGTTGTCAGCCGCGACATAGGCTGCAGACGAGATTGCAAGCAGCGCAAGAACGATTGCAAAGCGGGCTTTGAGAAGCGTGCGCCACCACGGTGTGCGCCGTTTGCGCCATAGCTGAACCGCATTCCCCATCGCCATCTCTCCCAAGGGGAGGATGCGTTTCTCAAAGCCAAAAGTCCAGAAGCCGCGAGCGAGCGGAGACTTTCACCCTGCCGTGTTGACGGCCGGCTTGCGTCCGAGACCAGCGGACTTCGCAAGGAGCGACCGCCGGGCAGCATAATTGGGCGCCACCATCGGGTAGTCAGCGGCAAGTCCCCATCTTGCTCGATATTCGTCGGGTGTCAGGCCGAAATGCGCTCTGAGATGTCGTTTGAGGGACTTGAGTTTTCTTCCGTCCTCTAAGCAGATGATATAGTCGGGAAACACGGACCGCTTGCGATTGACCGCCGGAACGAGCTCAGATTCTGCTGGGACAGGTGGTCGCACAATGCCTCTCAACGCGGAATTGACGCTAGAGATCAAGTCCGGAAGGTCGGCAACGGGGGTCGCATTCTTCTGGACGTATGCTGCCACAATATCTGCCGTAAGGGCCAGCAAATCTACGCCCCGCTGCTCGGTATCCTCCTCATCCACGTTTATGTTCTCAATATTCTCCTCATTTACGCCTGTCTGTTCAGTATTGTTGTCATCTGCGCTCGTGCGTTCGGTATTGTCGTCGGTCATAGGCATACTCCTTGCTTTCTGTAAGCCTTCCTATTTGAGAGCTGTTGAAGGTCCACTTGCGCCGCGCAAATTGAATTCGTCGTCTCTGAAGGCGTTAACTGCGTTTTCCCGCTGGGTCTCATTGTAACCATCGAAAGTGATGGCATCTTGTTGTCATCGAGTACGAGTGATTTAGGGTTGAGCCTGACCTCTCCACGAAGGCTTGCCCAAGTCAGAGCAGGGCCTAGATCCCGCAGGCTCTATTGCCATCCTAGGTGTCAGGTTTGGCATTGTTGCCTCTTGAGGCCCAAGTTGCCCTAACTCGATCACTGGCTTCGAGGTAAGCCATCTCGAGCAAGTAGGTCAGCAAGCTCTCACCGTCGGCCTGTGCTGTCTGACGCATTTCTCTCAACATCGCCTGGGCAAACTGCAAATTCTGTAAGTTGCTGGACTTTTTCACTGGAATCCCGGCTTCCGAACGGTTTCCCCTCGAAGACAACTGAGACTCGCTCCAACCGGGAAATCGACCCTCTGAGAGCTCCTGGTTACGCCCTTGCTCAGGTCGGATGTCTCGATCGACATACCGTTACCGATGACGGCATTTTGTCGCATGACCATCTCATTTCTCCCAATCCAAGCGAATCCGGCGGCCTTGCCGGCCTTGGTTCGGAAGACGGGAGCATCTCGTTTTCACGGACAATTTCATGATGGGAACCTCACGCTACTATTGCGTTTTGCGCGGCGAGGGCTTGCGGCCACCTTCGCCGGACTGATCTTGCCATGGGAGAGTGGCTGCGGCGCTGAGCGATCCCGGTTTCGGCTTCCTGAAGGTCCTCGGCAAGCGTTCGAGTTGGCAACCAGTCCCCTTGAGGTTACTGACCACTCCCGGGGGCTGATTGCTCGCCCTGAGACGCACGGTCGACACCATCGCGAATGCGAGCATGACCAGCGAGACGTGGCGATGCCACCCGTGCCAGGAACGGGTTTCGTTATGGTCGAGGCCCAGTTCGTTCTTCGCCGCGCGAAGGCCTTCCTCGACAATCCTGCAACATTGCTCGACTGCAATTAGCGTTTCGATCTCGGTGCCCGCTGGAGACCATGTTGAAAAGTAGCAAAGAGCCTTGGTCGCGTCGCGTCGGATCAAGAGCCCTGGGGTCCAGAGCCCAGTGCGGGTTTTGTCGTATTCCGCGACGTCCAAGTCTTTGAACGGGCAGTAAGCCCAGGATTCAGAGCCCTGGAGGGCCTCTCCTGAGGGCAAGCTCCGCCAAACGGAGGGGGCGAGGTTCCGTGCGACATCTTCGGCCGTCCCTCCTTCCGGGAAAGAGCGATTTCGGAAAGCGAAATGATGGTTTGCGCTAACGGCGAGGACGTATCCCTTGCACCAGCGTCGCAGGGCCATCTCGATGTCGACGCCACTGTAGACCAGGTCAACGGCTACCCAGCTGAAGGGTACGTCGGCTGCGACGATGCGCGCGATCATATCAAGAGCCAGGCGGGACTTTGTCGCGAAAGTCGTGCCCGCAGGCACGTGGGCCCGCGCCAGGCGGGCAGGGTCTTCCGTCCAGGCCCTCGGTAGATACAGTACGCGATCAACGAAAGCATGCCCGTGCCTTGATGCATAGGCGGCGAACACGCCGATCTGGCAATTGGCCATCTTGCCCATCGAGGCATTGACCTGCCGCGCGACCCCACAGGACGTCTTGCCTTGCTTGACGAAACCCATCTCATCGATCACGAGGACCGCTTCGGCGTCAGCCAGCGTTTCGAGTGCATATTCGCGCACGATGTCACGCAGTGCGTCTGCGTCCCACCTGCCCCTTCCGAGAATGGCCTGTTGGCGCCACGGCCCCGGGTCACCCGCAGCCTCGGCGCGCATCCACCCGGTTTTGCGATGCGCGTCCCGGAGCAGGCCTTCAAGGAACAGACCGGCCGAGATCGCCACGCGTTCCTGAGGGAAAAGCCCCTTGATCCGAGACTTCACCTCCCGAAGTGCCGAGGCCCATATCTCCAGTGTCATTTCAATCGATTCAACCATTATCAATAACCCCCCTTTGGCCGCCCGGCACGGAATCGAAAAAAATAACTAATTCATGTGTGAAACGCAATTGTAATACTGCTTCATTCTCCGTTGTTTTTTACCGATAACAGTAATGCCATGCCAACAATTTGGGCGGCACACAACTCTCACATTCTCTTGTTCAGGACAAGCTTGACTTAACAACCCGTGATTGCCATAACCCCGACGTCGCCGGAGATGCAAGCATCGCTGCGAAGGATAAAGGAGAGAATAGCACCAGCGCCCGAGCATTAAAATTATATATGTTTAATATGCTTTGGGTCGCATCGGATCAATGCCCGAGACCGAAGAACAAAATAGACAAAGAAAAAGGTGGCAACCTAATTCTTCAGTATCGGCATTCAATCACGACGTCGTTTATGATTGTACGATATCAAGATTGTTCAGATGTTTCGGTCAGTTATTGGTGCAACGCAATGTAATCCGTACGGCGATGAGGTGGTCTCTTGGCGTAAACTTATCAGTTTCTCGGTGAAGTTGATCTCTTGGCAATGCGCCAAGCAGTTGCGGAAGAGTACTTTCGAGATAAAGAGAAGATAGCTGGGATAACCGGGGACGATGGTGCGCGGCTTGCGAAGATTTATGGTCCGCGCAAGGGAGACCTTTTCGAAAGGCTCACGCTTGCGACGGCGTATGTTGATCAACGGGTGAGCCTGGCCCACCCGGATAAATGAGAACAGGAAATCGGGCTGCGACGATGGCGTGTCCGAAGTGCCGTTGTCGATTGCAGTAGCTGGCGCCAAAAGCATCAGCGCCACATGACCGAGCAGCCTAGACACGCTGGGTGCGTGACGCCCTGAGGTCGGTCAATGGGTCGATAGAGCGCTCTCGCACCTGGATTGACGATCCTTCGTTGTTGGGACCTCTGCGCCGGGTAATACGCCTTCCATAGAGAGAGTTATCTTGGCATTTCAACTAGCTAGCCGACGGTCCAATCTTCGGCGTCGAACAGCTGCATCAGGTTGATGCAGGGTATTTTCATGGCGTTACAGACGCCGGGGATCTTGCGTAAGCTGTCCACGCCGGTTTCCTCGGTGATGAGCGTGTGGCCCAAGACCTCAGACGTGGCAATGACAAAGCTATCGGCGGCAAACTTCTCTTTGCCGGCGGCGACCAAGCCTTTGTAGGTGTTCAACACATGCTGCACGCGCTGCTGGATCGCCTGGTCGGGCGCGACAAACATGTCTGCGCGCTCTTTCAGCCAGTCATGCAGCTCCGGCGAGCGTTTCTCGCATTCTGCCTGGACCAGAAGAGACGAAACCAGACGGCCCTGACCTATCAGCTTGTCAAACTCGTCCCACAGTTTCGGGAAGCGCTTGGGCTTGTAACGTTCGTACCAGGCGGCGATCAGGGCCGATGTGTCGATGCAATATATCGTCGCCACGTAGCGGCTACCCTGCAAGGCCGAAGGCGGCGCGTTCGATGTTCGGAACGGCAGTCACCTGCATGTTGAGGTGGCTTGCCACATCGCGCAGCGTCAACTGGCGATCGTAGTAGCCCTGCAACACCAGACGGGTAAAGCCGCGACCTAGCTGGCTGAGCACGACCAGATGACGCTCGGGACCTCCGCTGCTCTTTTTATCGGCCAAGGCGTCATACTCGGCCTGGAAGCTCGCCCGGCGGCTTTCGTAGAATGCCTGTGTGGTGCGGCCGAGGCCCAGCAACCGGCGCAAAATCACTTCGCGGCTGACGCCGAAGCGGCCGGCCAGCGCGGCCAGCTCATCGTCGTCCCAGGTCTTCACCTGGCCCTTGGAGCGTACCAGGTGCTCGCTTAGCAGCCAGTCGCTCGGAACCAGGGCGGCGCCGGCGACAGCATTGCAGAATTGCTCGACGAGGGCGCTGGCGGGCTCGGGTGCGACGAAGTCGAGACCGCTGATACCGCTGGCCCTGACGACCAGATGGCAGAATTCGTGCAACAGGGTGAAAGTGCGCCCGTTGGTGCGATCCTTGGAATTGATGAGGATGATCGGCAGTTTGGGTTCCGCGACCGCCACGCCGCGCATTTCGGCCAATGCCAAGCGCGGCACCATGAAGACCAGCACGTCCTTGGTTTCAATGGCGGTGCGCCAGTTATCGAACGCCTTGGCGCGCCAGGTCTGCTGGTCGGCTTGCGTGATGCCAAGATAAGTCCGGATTGCCGCCCCAACGGTCTCCACGTTGTCTTTGACGGAGGCCTGCAGTTTGAACGGCTGAACCGGCTCGCCCAAATCATTGCGGAGCTCGAGCGCCAATTCCCGCCTTTCCCTGGCCTGCCGGATTGCCCATTCCAGGCCGGACTTGAAGGCGTCCTCCGGCGTCTCGCGGAGGCGCCGGAAATCCTGAATCGGCAGAAATCCGACCGGAGGCTCATTCAGATAGAAGATTGCGGGTGCGCGCTTGTAGAAATTCGCCGCGGCCAGAAACTGCGGGAAGGTCAGGTGCTTGTCGCCCGCCTCGCAGGCCTGCAGCTTGTCGGCGGATATGCCAATGCCTTCGGCCGCCGCCTCGGGGCTGAGGCGGGCCTGTTCCCGGACCCATCGCAGGATGGCCGGATTGATATAGGCGAGGGTGCTTTTGGTCATGGTCGCATTTACTCTATCACAGCTGTCAATATGGCCGCCGCACCTCTTGTTCCAGTTAACGCCGTTGGATCGTGGTGGCGTTGCATCCCGGTCATACTCGGAAGGGCGTCGCAAGGGCTCGGCGTGGCGGACGGCCACCGGACTGTTTTAGGCATTCTCCCGCCCCATGCGATCCTCTCTCCGGTGATCCTCGTATCGGGGTGCAACTGACGCAAGGCCGGTCGCGGTGCTCTCGCCCCGATCGTCGTTTTCCCAGTCGCACAGGCCAGCCATGGCCCCGTACCTTGAAAAGGGCCGTGGTAAAGTTGGTCTCGCACAGCGACGTCCATTTGCGGTGACTCGCGTGCTGCCTGCCTTTGCAGGGTCTTCCTGTCGACTTTCGCCAATGCCGCGGGGTTTGGCTTTCCGGCGTTCCATCCATGCTCATTGCGACGGGCTTTCCTCAATCTTTGCCGCGATCGTTCGGCCGGGCGCGCCCCCCGGTCAAACCCCGCCCGCACCACTCCCGCCGAAGGGGCGGGACCGTGTTAGGGCCTGACCGGCCGGCTCAATCGCCCGGCCCTGCTTCTCCGCGTCTTGAGAAAAACCCGACGCAAAAGGAGCAAGGTCATGACGGACACCAACGAAACCCTGCGGCAGGATGTCTACAGCCGCATCACCAACCAAATCATCGAAGCCCTTGAGCAGGGCGTCAAACCCTGGACGCAGCCCTGGAGCGCCGCCCATGCCGCCGGTCACGTCTCCCGGCCCCTGCGCCATAATGGCCAGCCTTACGCCGGCATCAACATCCTGACGCTCTGGGCGTCCGCGATGACCGCGCATTACGCCGCGCCGATCTGGATGACCTTCAAGCAGGCCATCGAACTGGGCGGCCGTGTCCGCAAGGGCGAGAAAGGCTCTCCAGTCGTGTATGCCGACACCCTGCGGCGCACCGAGACCGACGAGGCTACCGGCGATGAGTCCGACCGCTTCATCCCGTTCCTGAAGGCCTACACGGTCTTCAATGTCGAGCAGGTCGACGGTCTCCCGGCTCACTTCTATGCCCCCGCCGAAAATGTCCGCAACCCGGAGGAGCGCATCGCTCATGCCGAAGCCTTCTTCGCTGCGACGCGCGCCGACATCCGTCATGGCGGTGACTGCGCCTATTACAGCCCGGCTCTCGACGTTATCCAGATGCCTGCCTTCGAAGCCTTCCGGGATGCGCAAGCCTACTACGCCACGCTTGCCCACGAGGCCACCCACTGGACCCGGCACGCTACGCGCCTTGACCGTGATCTCGGTCGCAAGCGGTTCGGAGATGACGGCTATGCTCGAGAGGAGCTTGTGGCCGAGCTCGGCGCCGCGTTCCTTTGCGCCGACCTGGGGCTGCGCCTCGAGGATCGCGACGACCATGCCGCCTATATCGGCCACTGGCTGTCCGTGCTGAAGGACGACAAGCGGGCGATCTTCGCCGCCGCCGCGCACGCGCAGCGCGCCGCAGACTATCTGTCGCGCTTCAGCGCCTCCGAAGCAGCCTCCGCGTGAGCGGCGGCTGCTTCCAGTTCTTCTGTCTACCAAGCCCATGTCACCCAAGCAGGCCGGCAGCCGGGGGGGGCGGCAAACTCAGCATGTAGAGGGTCGCCCCATTAGCACGGCGCATGCTGCGGTTGCGGATGTTCTTCCTGAAGAATCCTGGGCTGTGGTCGTTGGCGATTAGGATTGAAGGATCGACAGCGATGGCGAATCTCAGTCTTATACGGGTATCAAGTTGCTGCGACTGCCTGCCTTCTAGGCAGTTGTTACGTTTAGCCTGTTGATTGATTGTCGATTGCAAACAACAATCTGGAACAACCAGAGGGATTGGGGGAACAGTGCCGATGGGCAGGGGTATACTAGTTAAGTTTCCGACGCCGGAAGCGCAACTGAAACGTTCGGTCCGCCAGCATCTCAAGCGCCTTGGGTTCAAAAAGGGTAAGAACGGCTTGCTGTTGCCGCCGGGGCAAGACAAAGAGGCGGTGCGACAGCTCCATGGGGAGCAGCGTAGCGACAAGCTTGAGGCGAACACAGCGTTCCTTGCCCGATGTGCCGAGGAACTCCTGCCGCATTTTGCAGACGGCGACGAGATTGAACCTGCCAACATCAGGTTGGCGCTTCGGCGAGTGCGCAGCGATACCAAGGATGCCGACCTGTTTCGGCTGGCTACGCTAACCTGGTCAGTACCTGTATCGGCGGGGTTTGGCCGCCGCCTGCGCTACCTGGTGTGGGACGAGGGTCACGACCGTCTGGCGGGGATCATCGCTTTGGGCGACCCTGTTTTCAATCTGTCGGTACGCGACAAGTTGATCGGTTGGAACTCCGCTGACCGTTCGCTGCGGCTGGTGCACCTGCTGGACGCTTATGTGCTGGGTGCTGTGCCGCCGTACTCGTTCCTGCTCGGCGGCAAGGCTGTGGCTGCACTCGTGCGGACGCAGGAAGTGGTGCGGGACTTCAAGGACACTTACGGCGAGTCCGTCGGCATCATTTCGGGAGCCGCCAAGCACGCCAGCCTGCTGATGGTCACAACCAGCTCATCGATGGGGCGTTCGTCGGTCTATAATCGATTGACCCTTGGCGGCACGCGGTACTTCCAGCCGGTGGGTTACACCATCGGCTGGGGGCACTTCCATATTACGGACGCCCTGTTCGAGAAACTGCGGGCCTATCTCCGGGAACTCAGCCACGACTATGCCGATCACCACGCGTACGGCAAGGGACCGAACTGGCGGCTGCGCACCATCAAGGCGGCGCTGACGCGGCTGGGCTTCAAAGACTCGCTGCTAAAACACGGCATTCAGCGGCAAGTATTTCTGTGCAGCCTGGCAACCAACGCGGTCGACATCCTCGGCGGGAGCGGGGCCGATCCTGACTACAGCAACCTATTGAGCGTCGCCGAGGTATCGGCGCTGGCCGTAAGCCGGTGGATGGTCCCGCGCGGCGTCCGTGAGCCGGCTTTTCGCAATTGGCGCAAAGACCGCGTGCCAGAGCTTGTGAGCGGCGCCGTTGCCGGTAGCCTTGCCGAGTTGAAGGAACAGGCGGCGCCACCTGCCCGTCGAAGAGGCTGAGGGAATGTATTCCGCCATTGACGTTGCGAGCGGGCAGCGGGTAGGGGCCGCGCTGGCGCAGCGGCACCGCCGTTACGCCTGTCCTGCGTGTGATGCACGTGTTAGTCCCCGGCAAGGCTCTTACCGTGATGCGTACTTCGCTCACCTCTCGGGTGCCGCGCGACCGGAGTGCTACCTTTATCACGCGTCCGAGGGATGGCAGGGACCAGGAGCGGAGCCGGCGGTGCAGACGCGGCCAGAGCCCGCGACACCTCAGTTGCCCCTTGCCCTTACTCTGCATGTGCAGCCGCCGGTCGGCAGGGTATCGGCCCGTTGGGGCCTTGAGGTGCAGATTCCGCGCGCGCCCACCCCGAGAGGCAGGTTGACCTTCGACGGCGGTGGCGACGCGTTCCGGGTCGAAGTAGCCTGTGCCCGGCTGCATGTTGGAGCGCAGGCCTACGCGGTTAACCCCGACTCCCCGGCGTTCCGCGTGGCTTGGGTCAGCGGGGACGTGGACAACGCCTTTGGCGTCGCCGTACAGGAGCGGATACCCGGTTTGGATTCCGTGCGGAGCACGGTCTTTTCGGCCAACAGAGGCAGCCGACAGGCGTTGGCAACCGGACTGGACTGGGGCGCTACCTATTATTTCGTGCAGCGTGCCGAGCTCGTCACGAGTGTGCCGCCGCAACTCGCAGTCACCCGTCTGGCCGACCTGAAGCAATGGAGCTGCCTGCTGGTCACGCTCCCGCAGGTGGCCGACGAAGGGCTGGCCGAGTGGATCAGGCAGGCCACCGGTTTGGCGGTACAGCAGGCCAAACGTCGGTGGGGTGTGGTGGCACCGCCCATGCACTTCATTGACGCATCGGCGCGCCTTGTCCTGGACACCAAGGGCGAACTCACCTTGGCGATCCATGCAGGCGGTGGCCATGGTGAGGCAATCCTGCGCGCACGCAGCGGTGACGACAGTGCGTCCGTACCCCTCGCACGGGGACAATGGCAGTTCATACGGGTCAGCGGCTTTCCGGCGACCGAGCCGCCTGTTCTGGAGGCCGAGGGGCGGCTATTGCCAGAGGTACTGGTCAGACCTGTTGTGCGAGCTGCAAGGGGAGCTCTCCTGACCTTCGGTTCACGCTCAGTTTCGGCGAGCTCGGCCGATGCACGGCCCCTACTTGAGCAGGTGCGGGCCGGCTCGCTCGACCTTTCTGGCCTCAATGTTCCCCGTGGACTTGTTCCAAGTCTTCGGTCACGGCCGGCGGGGGCTGTCGATTGGGCCCAGCACGTCTTCGCGACCACCGCCGCGGATCTCCATTCGGCTGCCGAGGCAGTGACGACGGAAGCCCTCGCTGAACTCCAAGTCGTGCTGCGTGACACCAAACGCGACGTGGTATTGGACTTGGGTCCGTTCGGCGCATGGTGGTTCGAAATGCGGGAGGCCCCGGACGGGCCGACCCGGCACCTGCCGCCAGCCACGCGTGCGCACGCCCGTTGGGTTCTCGCCGCCGCTGGGCAGGCGGGCGTCGCTTCAAGGTCGCAGTCCGACGAGGCGCTTTCGACCGCATTGCGCGCCATGATTGCGCCGCGTTGGCTTGAGGCTCACCACCGTCTTGCCTTGACCCGGATTCGCGGAAACAGGGACGCAACATGACCCAGCCGTCGCCCACGCCACAGGCTGTCAAACGGCTACGCGCGCTCGGTGACCGCGAACTGCTGGCCTTCTTCAACGAAGTGACCAGCAAGACAAGCCGGGAACTGTTGAAGGTGCTGCCTAGCGTTGACGGCTTTCGCAAGGATAGTGCCGCCAGCCTCCCGAAGCGCAAGCAGGCGCTGCTCCATCACTTTCTCAAGAAGGGCGGTGCTCCCAAGGCCAACAAGGAGCACGCCGACCTCGCCTACTATTATCTGTGGCGCGCGTGGGCGGAACAGCATTTGAAGGATGTCGAGGGTCTCGCCGTGATGCTCGACGCGATTGAGAATGCAACAGCAAAAGACCGTCCACAGGTGGTCGCGGACCAGCCGCAAGCGGAGATTGAAGCACTGTTCCGCAGTTTGCATGAACAGTCGTTTCTCAACAATTGTGCTGCAGAGACGATCGCGCGCCTTCTCCAGTTTAGCCCCTTCGAAACCACCGATACGCTTGAGCGGCTGGTAAGCAGCGCCAAACCGCAGGTGGCGGTGGAGAGAGACCGGGCATTGTCCGTCCTGCCGAAACGTTTGGAGGGCCACGAGGAACTGTTGAAAAGCCTGCAGGGCGACGTTGAGAGGTTGTCAGGCGAGGTGGCGCGATTGGCGGAGACCGTGACCGGTCTCGTGGCCCGGCCAGCCCCGGTGGTCGAAGAGGGCGTCCCTAGGCGCGCACTAGAAGCGGTGCTTGCCGAACTGGCGGCTGTGCGGAAGGAGTTCGAAACCCATGGCCAGGCCGTTGCGCGCGTCAGCGACGCGGCAGACGGGCGCCTGAAGGCCGTTGAACGCAGCGTGGCCGATCTCGAGGCGCTCTGGAGCGACACCGAGGACCGGGCAGGCAAGCACACCGCGGAACTGCAACAACAGCTTGCCGACATCGCCGAGAGGGTTGGGCAACTGGGGCAGAACACCAGCCCGGCTCCGGTGCAGACCGAAGCACCATCAGTGCCGTCAACCCCATCGCTACGGGTTGTGCCGCTGGCGCAACGACCGGATCCGATCAAGGCCCTGGCGACGGGTACAGAGGCCGCGGCCCTGCTGACATCGAACTACGCTGCGCTTGGCCTCAAGTCTCCGGGCGCCGCGGTCTTTGCGGAGGAAGTGCTCGCCGCTGCCGTGACCGGCAGGGTGCTGTTTCTCAAGGGATCATTCTCGACCGAGCTGGCCCGCGTAACGGCAATGGCGCTCGCCGGGAAGCATGTGATGCGGGCGCGGGTGCCGGTCGGTTTTGTCGATGCCACGACGCTGGACACCGATGTGGTGGGGGCACTTGGCAAACAGGATGGCATGATCGGGGCGTTGGTGCTGGAGCGGGTCAACAACGCACCCTTCGAACTGCTGGCCGATGCGATCACGGACCTGGTCCGGGACACAAGCGTCTTGGTGGTGGCAACACTGGCGGACGGAGTTTCGACGTTTCCAGAGCAGCCGCTCTATCTCCAACTGGGTCCGGTGTTCGACGCGGATGTGCTGGACTGGAGCATCTTTCCGAAGGCCAACGCCACTGTCTCCGCGGGCGCGCTGGCGTCGCTCGATCCCAAGGTCTTGTCGATGCAGCTCTCCAAAGGCAAAGCCCAAACGGAAGAATTGCTGAGGCTTTTGCGGAAGGATCGTTCGTTGCGCAACCCGCGCATCGAGCGGACTGCAACAGCCTTCATGTCCACGCTTGAGAGTTTCCGTACTTCAAATGCGCCTACCTCGCTCCAATCCACCTCCTATGGCTGGCTGTGGCCGTTTTGGCGCATGTCGGGCTTGGCAGCGGAGGACATCGAGGACGAACTCGATGGCGGGCGGATCGATAGCGAGGACCATGTAGACACACGGCTCCAACTCCTGCTCGACCTTGCTGGTATCAGGAGGGAGTAGCACCGAGATGGCCCTGTCACTGCGTGTCCTTTCCGCCTCCGAGGCGCTGGCGAGCGTGACGGTCGGCTTGTCGATCCAAGGCCCCCCGGAGGCGGTTCGGCGCGCGTTGATTGCGGCGCACCTGCACGCTGCGTGCGATGCAGACGGGGCGCGGGATGGTCACGGCGTGTTCACAGGGCGGCTCACCGACATGATCGAAACGAATCTTGGAGGCTTGCTCGCGCCTGCCGAGGCTCGCCCGCTGGCTAACAAGGTGCTGGAGGCGCTCGAGGAAACCGGCGACCTTTGGCGGTCACCTGGAGGCTACTGGAAGTCAACACCTCCGCGCGCCGTTGCACTATCGGATAGCGTGTCCTTCTTGCTTGGCGCTCTCCCGCCAGGCGGCTTTGTCGCGGCAGGGGTCATGCGCTATGCGAATGCCGGCGTCACGCAGATGGTCGTGCAGAGCTTCGATGATTGGCTCGGTCGCACCGAACCCATCGGCGTCTGGATGGGCAAGGCGCTCAAGATCTATCGCCCACGTCTCCAGCAGGCGACAATGCCAGCCGACCACCTCGAAGTATACGCTCCGGACCAAGCTGTGCGGCAGTCGCGATCCCGCTGGATAAATGCCCGTGAGGTTGAACTCGCCGGTGTCTCTTTCCGGCTGTGCCGCGCGCAGGCAAAGCCAACGTCACTCTACAACCGACCGTACTATCTCGGAGAGTTCGAGCCTACGGCCGATGGGCTACTACTGCGGCGTGCAGCAACGGTCGACCATGGACACGCGCGTCGGTTCCGCTTTGCCTACGACGACGCGCTTCGCGCTACACGCACATTAAATACGAGGCGGGACAATGATCTGGTGCAGGTTACGCTGGCCAAGGATCTGCCCATGGAGGAGGCCCGCGTTCTCGCGCTTGGCTGGGAATGTGACGGCACAACTCCCCGGTCAGTCCGTTCCATGGCCTTCCCGGTTCGCGCCATGCCGTTCGTGACACATGCGCTTGGGCGGCTTGGGATAAAACTGAGAGGGGGAGCGCTGTGAGCAACGGGGTCGAGCAGAGCGAGCACGGCGTACACGCCACGGTTGGGCGGCTGGGCTCAAGCCTGCGCGGCTACATTGAGGCGCAGTACCACGTGCGCAACCAGGCACTCATCCAAGAGCGGCGGCTGCTGCTGCAGGAAGACGGCGCGGTCGCGCAGGCTCCATTTGTTGAGTCTACCCCGGTTTATGAACTGGGGGCTCCCTATGACCAACTTGATCTGCCCCCAGCGGTGGCAAGGGTGTTGGCTGAGCTTGCAGCGGCAAAAGTCGGCTTGTTTCCCCGGCCCTACGTCCATCAGGCACAAGCCCTTGAGAGGTATTTCGCAGGATCCGATCTGATCGTTGCCACCGGTACCGGCTCGGGAAAGACCGAGAGCTTTCTGATGCCGATCATCGGCCAACTGACCCAAGAGGCACGCGACCGGCCAGCCACGGCGGCGCTGCCGGGCTGCCGTGCCTTGCTGCTCTATCCGATGAACGCTCTCGTCAATGATCAGTTGGGCCGCATTCGCCGGCTGTTCGGCGACGAGGTTGCATCGGCCATTGTTTCGGCGGGTCGCGCCCGGCCGGTGCGTTTTGGCAGTTATACCGGCCGATCGCCCTATCCAGGACTGCGCTCGGCTAAGCGCGACGGCGAGCGTATCGAGCCACTGTTCGAGAGCTTTTACCTGCCCCTGATGGCGACACCCGAGACAGTGTCAGGCCTTACCAAGATTGGGCAATGGCCTTCAAAGGACCTGACCGCGTTCTTTGGCAAGCAACACGAGGAACTGAAGCCCAATCCCAAAGGCGGTGCACCACGGCGCTATCGTCATTGGGACCGCCGCCTCATCACCCAGCCTGGCGACCGCGAGATGATGACTCGCGATGAAACCCAGCAGGCTTGCCCGGATATCCTTATCACCAACTACTCGATGCTCGAATACATGCTGATGCGGCCGATCGAGCGGTCCATTTTCCAGCAGACAAAGGAGTGGCTGCACGCCGACAGCGCCAATGAGCTGATTCTGGTGCTTGACGAGGCGCACATGTATCGGGGCGCTGGTGGTGCGGAGGTTGCTCTGCTGATCAGACGCCTGCTCGCACGTCTTGACGTGCCGCGTGAGCGCGTGCGCTTCATCCTGACCAGCGCCAGCTTGGGGCAGGGTGCAGCCGCTGAGGTAGCGATCGACGAGTTCGCGCGCAATCTCACGGGATTGCCGCGCCAATCGCGGCGTGGGTTCGCGGTTATCACGGGTACGCGTGAACAGCGCCACGGCAGCGGCCAGCCTAGCGACCGCGTGACCGATGTGCTCGCGGTTTTTGATTTGGCAGCTTTCGAACAATACGCCACCCATCCGGAGACTGCGCGAGACGCGGTGGCCGCATTGGCTGCTGGGATGGGCTGGTCGGAACCGACGTCGGCGGAAGACTTGCCCGACTACGTGTTTGCCAACCTTACTGGCTTTCCTGTGCTCGAAAGGCTCATCGAGCTTGTATCCGGCAAGGCTCTGGCGCTGGATGCCCTGCAGGAGCAATTGTTTGAGCGCCATCCCGACGGTACTCGCGCTCTGGCGGCCCTGCTTGCGCTGGCGCCCTTTGCGCGCCGCAAAGCGGACGACCGCGTCCTGTTGCCCACCCGCCTGCACATGTTCTTTCGCGGTCTGCCGGGGCTATACGCCTGCGTTGATCCGAACTGTTCCCATGCACGCCATCAGGGACCTGGCCGGATTCTCGGCAGGCTCCATACCCACCACCGCCGGCAGTGCCAGTGCGGTGGACGGGTTTTCGAGCTCCTGACGCACCGTGAGTGTGGTACCGCCTACTTGCGGGGCTACGCCGATGGACCGCAACCTGATTTCCTCTGGAGCACACCGTCAGGGCCGTTCCGTGAAGGCCGCCAGCCGCCGCTGGTTGAAGTGGAAGTGCTGATGGAACCGCCCAACCCGAGCTTCCTCGACTGCGTTTCCGCTTGGCTCGACATCCGGAGCGGCCGTCTTAATTACAGCGCCGAGCGGCCGGCAGAAGGCTTTACCCGCGTCTATCTGCCCGCCCAGAACCAGGACTGGGTCAAGAACGGCGTAAGGTTTGGCAATTGCTGTGTATGCGGCGAACCAACGCTGCGCAGTGAGACATCCACGATCATGGACCACGCCACCAAGGGCGAGGCGCCGTTCGCCAACTTGGTGAAGATGCAGTTGGACAGCCAACCGGCTTCGCGGACCGAAACCCGCGAGTATCCGAATGGCGGTCGCAAGGTGCTTCTCTTTTCGGACGGTCGGCAGAAGGCGGCCCGGTTGGCTCGCGATATTCCGCGGGAGGTAGAGCAAGACATTTTCCGGCAAGTGCTGGCGCTGGCCACACGGGCGCTGCTCCAGGCGGGTCGCGAACCGCGGCCTGACCGCAGTCTTTACATCGCCGTGCTCAAGGTTCTGAGTGACAGCAATTTGCCAATCTTTGACCGGGAGGACGCGCAAACAATCGAGGATCAGGTGAGGCGCCTCCAAAAGGACCATGCAGACCAACCTCTCGAGGAATTGCTGGCCGACTTCGACCCTGGACCGCCGCCCAGCCGCTACAGGATGGCTCTCCTCAAGCAACTGTGCGGCCGATATTACTCGCTGGCCGGCACGACTGTCGGTTGCCTCTTTCCGGCCCGGCGCGCTCTGGCCAAGCTTGTTAGTTTGGCCGCCCCTTTGATGCCGGCGCTTCCCGCCGCAGACATGGCCGGCCTGGCCGCCGCGTGGCTGATGCATGTGGCGGACGGCTACGCCTTTGACCATACCATCGAAGGCAACGTCCGTGGGTCGGCGGCAGGCCGCTGGAGGAACGCGTGGGGGAGCAACGGCAATTTTCCGAAGGCAATCCGGCCCGCGCTGGCCGCCGCCCTGCAGATCGACCTGGCTACCCTCGGTTTGGTCGAGAAGGAACTCGCGAACGAATTGGGGCTGGCTGACTCCACCGGCGCGATCTTCATCGATCCCGCCAAGGTCATCGTTCACATCGACCTGGACATGACATGGCATCACTGCGCCGACTGCACCGCGCTGTTGCCGATGACCGTTCATGGTCATTGCGCGGCTTGTGGATCAGGATCCGTCCAGTCGGTCACGCCTTCCCAGAGCGAATATATAAGGGCACGCAAGGGCTTTTGGCGTGCGCCGGTGGAACGTGTGCTGACAGGCGGTGCGCATCTGCGCAGCATTTCGGTCGAGGAACATACCGCCCAGTTGTCAAACCGCGACAATGCACGGGTGCACGCGACTACCGAGCAATTTGAACTTCGTTTCAAGGACGTCCGTATCGCGAAGTCCGACAAGCCGATAGACGTGCTGAGCTGCACCACGACCATGGAAGTGGGTGTCGATATCGGCTCCCTGGTTGCGGTAGGCCTGCGCAACGTGCCGCCGCAGCGGGAGAACTACCAGCAGCGAGCCGGCCGGGCGGGACGCCGCGGCTCGTCGCTTTCAACCGTGCTGACCTATGCGCAGAATGGCCCTCACGACGGCTACTACTACAACAACCCAGAACAGATCGTCGCGGGCGATCCCCGCAACCCGGACGTCAAGGTCGACAACCCGAAGATCGCGCGGCGCCACATCGTCGCCTACCTCTTCCAAACGTTTTTCCACAACTACATGGACACTCACGATGTATCCGTCGGGGCGGGAACGTCTGCCCTCTTCCGGGCACTTGGCAAGGCTACGGACTTTTTCCTCGGCGAGCCGATGTCGGGGCTCGATATCGCAAGCTTCGACATCTGGGTGCGTCAGGAGCTTCTTGCGCCAACCGGCCAGTTGCGCCCTTTAATACGCAACTGGCTGCCGGACAACCTCCGCGTCGCCCCCCGGACGATCGACGCCTGGATCGGCGATGAGGCCGCAGCCTTGCTGGCGACTCTCGCCCGTTTCCGGGCTGAACTGGCAGCAGCAACCGCCGCAGGCGAAGGTGAGGTTGCCGCAGGCGGCGAGGAGGAGGAGGACCGGCGTTCCGAGCGCGAGGCCATCGCTGATCAAGAACTGCTGGAGTTCCTGTTCTCCAAGGGTCTGCTGCCCAGCTATGCCTTCCCCACGGACCTATCGAGTTTCCTCGTGGAGCGCCTGATTCAGCGCAACAACGAGTGGAAGATGGAGGTCGTCGAACGGCCGCAGCAGTCCATTGGCAAGGCACTGAGCGAATATGCGCCCGGCCGTCTGATCGTCATCAATAAGGAAACCTATCGCTCCGGCGGGGTGGTCGCGAACACATTGCCCGACGTCGAGAATCGCGCAGAGACGATCTTTGAGGAACGCCACACGTTGGTGCACTGTGAGAACTGCAGCTTTGTCGCGGATTTGAATGACGTGACACAGGGCGGGGCGCGTTGCCCGGTGTGCGAAAGCGACCTGAAACACACGCACATGGTGGTGCCGCAGGTCTTCCTGCCGGAGGAAGGCAGGGCGCTCAAGGACGACGATCGCGATCAGGACATTACCTACGCGACGGCCGCGCAGTTTCCCGTCCCTGTGGGCAGGGATGATCTGCCCAGCCTGCGACCCGTCGGCCGCAACCTCATGTACGTAGTCACCACTGACCGCCAGTTGGTGACTGTCAACAAGGGACAGGAGACGTCGGACGGTCGCAGCGGATTCTGGATCTGCACCCAGTGCGGACGCGCCTCGGTCGACGAGCAGCCGCAAGTGTCACACAGCCGACCCTACAAGATTGAGTTCTCGTACGGGAAGCCGAGGCCGGGCCATCAGTGTGCTGGTACTTATGAAAACGTGTTCCTAGGCCACGTCTTCTCAACCGATTTGCTGTTGCTGCGTATCAGCCTGAGGCAGCCGCTTGTCACCGAGACGGGCGACCCCTTGCAGTTGAGGATACTCGAAGACGCCCTGTACTCGGTGGCCGAAGGCTTGCGGCTGGCAGCCAGCCGGCATCCACAGATCGATCTCGATCCTTCTGAGTTCGGTGCCGGGTTCCGTATCGTCCCGAACCGGGAGGATGACACCCTGCTGCTCGACGTCTACCTTTACGATACTTTGTCCGGTGGGGCCGGCTACGCCGATCTCGCGGCAAGGAACATTGAGGATATTCTCCAGCAGACCCTCGTGCTATTGGAGCAGTGCCCCGCCAAATGCGAGCAGTCATGCGAGAGTTGCCTGCGGCATTATCATAACCAGTACCTCAAGGAACGTCTTGACCGGAACCTCGGTGCCGAGCTTCTCCGCTACGCGCTCGACGGCACGCTGCCTAAGGAGAAGGCACCCGCGGTGCAGGCCAATCTGCTGCGAAATCTCCGACGGCTGCTCGAACTCGAGGGGTTTGAATGCAGGCGCCCGGCAGAGATTCATGGTGTCGCAGTGCCGCTCGTCGTAGAGCACGGGGCACGACACGTTGCCGTTGGCTTGCGTCCCGCGCTGCTGGCGCCGGATTGGCAAGGGCACTCGTTCGGGCAACTGCCCGCGACGACATCCACCGTGGTGCTCAATGAGTTCATCCTAGGGCGCAATCTGCCGGACGAACATCAAATGGTGCGCAACGCGGTTCTAGGTAAGGAGTAGTCCGGCAGTGGGTTGAGTTTGGTCACGCAGCCTCGCCCCTGACCGCGGACCGCCCAAGCGCGATAACTGCCCTGTTGAACTGCTCGATGTCGTTGCAAATCCGTTCGGCGAGAGAGGGCAGATATGACGCAGACAGGTCAGTCCTGATGACCTCTTCGATGTGCTCACGGATTGGTACTTTGCCGAACGGACCATAAATTATCTCATCAAGCCTATGCGCAAATTCAAGGGTTTCAGCGTCTTCGCTTAAGCTGTCGCGCGCAATGGAAAGGCCTCGAATGATGTCGTCCACCTCCGGCCCGGTGGCTGCTAACAGCTCCCGGAGCCGCTCCTGGTCCTGTTGAGTGCCTCGACCAACTGCAATCGCTTCCAGCGAGCGCAACATTCCCGATCGGAAGAAAGATAGCTGCCCCGCCTGGCTGGCGTGTCGATGGACCGTATTGGCCGTGATGTACGCCCCGACTACGTCGCGCAAAGCTCGGTCCAAACTGGCAAACTTGGCGCTATGCTCAGCAAACTTGGCGGTATGCTCATTTGTGCGTTGAGAGAGGTCCTTCTCCCATTGAGCTCGTTCCTGCTCTTCCCTGGGCGGATGGGTGACCCGAAGAATGTTGGTCACGAGGTCTGCACCAGGGATGAGCCCCGCGACACCTTCGGCCGCACCGCGCAGCATAGCTCCACCTGGATGCGCTTGTGGCGGCTCAATAGGTTTGTCTGAGGTCATATGCATCTCCCACTATATGGGAACTACAGTATCACGGATAGTACTGGCGATGGTCGACTACTTGTTTTGGCGGCAGGGAGCTTCCTCAGTGCACGTGGCCGTGCCTGGGCAACCCGACGCCTTCCGACCTTCAACACAATAGTGGAGGAGCCGGACAACTATGATCGGGCGGCGCGATCGCCGATGATGGCTTTTTTAAACCACTCTGGGGGCTTCGATATTTCGGATCCGGCGACGCTGTCGGGAACATCCCGCCAGAACGCGACAATCGCGTCCGAGAACGCCTGAAACTGGTCATCGCTTACCTTGAGGTTCGTGTAGTCCACTAGGTCCAAAGTCCTTGGCAATCCCGAACCACTCAGCCGATCTTCGAGATATTCAGGATAGGTCGCCTTCAGGTCGTCCAGGGATTTTCCGGAGCCGTGCTTGTAGACGTTGACCACTAGCCGGCACGCATCGAGGGCGTTGAAGTAGTCCGTGCTTCGGATCTTCCAGCCGAAACTCTCGAGGAGGTCGGCAATTTTGCCGAAGTCCGCTGACCAGACTTTTGCAATTGGCGTGTCTCCTTGATGCCAGTGCTGGATTTCGCGCACCAGCCAGTCCCGCAGCTGTTTCTCCCATTCGTGAAACATTCCCGCGATCACACTCAGCCGGGTTTGGTCGCGCATGTCGCTCAGGAGCTGGTAGAACTCGATGCCGGCGTCGTTGGCGGCCTCGTAGAATTCGCTAGGATCGTGCCGGTCGGGGTCAAACCGGTCACTGCTTTGCTCCAGCCACTCCTCCGACGCCTTTTCGGCTTCGGCTTCCATGTTCGCGAATTGTGACAACAGGCGCTTGCGGGCCTGTTCGACGTAAAACTGATGCCCCTTGATTAGGGACAGCCGGTGAGGTCCCCACATTTTAAATAGGACGTAGTCGTTCATGACAGTGTCACGCGTCGCGCCGTAGGGCCGGGATCATTCCGATTCCTCCAGGACCACTGTCGGCGCCAGGTCTCCGAATAGGTCGACCAGGATTTCTCGTAATGTGCTGCGAGGCACGAACGCTGCGCCTGGGACTTCATGATGGTTCTTGCGGATCGGCCGAACTCCGGTCTTGTTGGGCGTCACGCGCCGGGAGTTGGGAAGATGGTGCAGCGCCGCCAGTGGCTGCCCGGGTGCCGCACCAAACCAGAAGAACGGTCCCATGGAGAGGTCGGGTTCAAGACGTATCCAGATCGCGCATCCGCTGGGCTTTTCGGCCAAAGCTCTGGAGAGCGATACGGTGCCGGGCTTCTTCTGCGTGCCGGTTTTGAACTGGATATGCCGGACGATCTTTCCTCGGGCCATGACCAAGTCGTAGCCGTGTGCGTCGAACTCCGATCGGAGGACTTCGACGTCATAAACACCAAGCCGCCATAACTCGCGAAGGGCGTCGCCGACGAACACGTGCTCGACGATCCGCTCCCGCAAGGTCGAGTAGAGGTAATTTGATGCGACGGTCGTCATGTCATAGCCGCGGTGCGTGTCGTCTTGCGAATATTGGCACCACAAGAACGGTTGGCATGGCTTTGTCGCTTTGGCGGACAACGTGGGGCGGCAATAACCTTCATTGAGGCAGGGGATTTGGATTTTTGAACGGTTGCACCTTGATAGCTGGCTCGCCCAGGTTTGAGATGCGGACCATCAATTTCCGACGCTGGGTGCGAGTTAACGGCGCCAGCCGGAGAAATCCCTTCTTTAGGAACCGCTCATTCGTCTGGTTGCGCTTGGCCGTGATTCCAGCCGGGCCGAGATGGTCCACCTGCCTCCGTGCGAGGTCGACCAAATCCAAGCGATTTCGATTTGTCCTAGCAATCCGAATTAGAAGTCCACGATACATTGATTCAAGCTCCTTCCACCGATTACCGATGAGACTATCACAGTTGCCGGCCATTCCCTCACGGATTGAGCCCTGTCACTCTCTACGGAGCCGTCTCCATCCCAAGATACGGGGGCATTCCGAGGTTCCCATCGTCAACGGTGCAGAAAATGAACCAGGAACGTCAAAAATTCAGCTGAAAAGGACAGGGGGTTGTTACACAAATCCTTGCACATCAATTCCAAAAGCGTCATATATCGCTTTGTAAACAGAGAGATGCGTAAAGGATATTCGGTCTCCAAAACCGCAGGTCGTAGGTTCGAGCCCTGCTGCCCGTGCCATTCCCTGAATGGCATTCAACCCAATGTCTCGCCGTTTCGGAATGGCGTTCAAAACGATATTTCCATGGTCCGGCCTTTGAAAATCGGCGACCCGCTTGCCATATAGGGTCGATTGGGGCATAAGAGCGCCATAGCCGGGACGGAACGACTGGATGGTTCCGAGGCGGTGTTTGGTCATAAAGCGGAGACTTGCCACTTGCGTGGATCAAGAATCGGTTTTATGTAGACGAAACAGACACGCGACGCGTGGAGCTGGGAAACCGGCTTTACGCGTCTGATTTGCATGGGCGAAATGATTGCGCTGATTCGGCGCGAAATTCGCTCAGGCGGCACGTCCCGGCCAGCGGGATCATCCAGGAGACCCGGCCAACGGGTCTTGAAGACAGAGCGGCATATGGCTTCGAAAACCACAAATCCTTTCGTCTTTCTCCAGCAGGTTCGCGCGGAGACCGCCAAGGTGACTTGGCCGTCGCGGCGCGAAACGATGATCTCGACGGTGATGGTTCTGGCCTTCGCAGTGATCGCGATGATCTTTTTCTTCACCGCTGATCAGCTCATGGGCCTCGCGGTCGAACAGATTCTGGGCATCGGACGCTAAGTCCGGCGATTACGGAGAAGTCTTGAAATGACCGCGCGCTGGTACATCGTCCACGCCTATTCGAACTTTGAAAAGAAGGTCGCCGAGGATATCGAGAACAAGGCCAAGCAGAAGGGCCTGTCTGCCGACATCCACCAGATCGTGGTTCCGACCGAGAAGGTCGTCGAAGTTCGCCGCGGCCGCAAGGTCGATGCCGAGCGCAAGTTCTTCCCGGGCTATGTGCTGCTGAAGGCCAATCTGACCGACGCCGTGTTCTCGCTGGTCAAGAACACGCCGAAGGTCACCGGCTTCCTGGGTGACTCCAAGCCGGTGCCGATCACCGAGGCGGAAGCGCAGCGCATCCTGAACCAGGTGCAGGAAGGCGTCGAGCGGCCCAAGCCCTCGGTCACGTTCGAGATCGGCGAAGCGATCCGCGTTTCGGATGGTCCCTTCGCGTCGTTCAACGGTTTCGTCCAGGAAGTGGACGAGGAGCGGGCGCGGCTCAAGGTGGAAGTTTCGATCTTCGGGCGCGCCGTGCCTGTCGATCTGGAATTCGGGCAGGTCGAAAAGGGCTGATCCGAAATCTCTGAAGCCGGTTTGGCGATCAGGGGAGGCGGCGCGGAAGCGCGGCCTGAGAACGGTGGGAGACGAATGCGGCTTTAGCCGGCCGCATGGATCGCACCACCAGACTGCAACCGCCGGCATGACCGGCATAGACAAAGGCAGGAAAAGAGATGGCTAAGAAAATTGCAGGCCAGCTCAAGCTCCAGGTGAAAGCGGGATCGGCTACGCCGTCTCCCCCGATCGGCCCGGCGCTTGGTCAGCGTGGCATCAACATCATGGAGTTCTGCAAGGCGTTCAACGCGCAGACCCAGGAAATGGAAAAGGGATCGCCGGTTCCGGTTGTCATCACCTATTATCAGGACAAGTCCTTCACCTTCGTCATGAAGACGGCGCCGGTGAGCTACTTCCTGAAGAAGGCGGCGAACCTGACCTCTGGTTCCAAGGAGCCGGGCAAGGTCAAGGCCGGTACGGTTTCGCGTGACAAGGTCCGCGAGATTGCCACCGCGAAGATGAAAGACCTGAACGCAAACGACGTCGAAGCGGCCATGCGCATGGTCGAGGGCTCCGCCCGCTCGATGGGTCTGGAAGTGGTGGGCTAAGATCATGGCAAAGATTGCAAAGCGTGTATCGAAGACCCGCGAAGGCATCGATCCCAACAAGGCTTATGCCCTGGGTGATGCGCTGAAGCTGCTCAAGGACCGTTCCTCGGTGAAGTTCGATGAGACCATCGAAGTCGCCATGAACCTCGGCGTCGACCCGCGCCATGCCGACCAGATGGTCCGCGGCGTGGTCAACCTGCCGAACGGCACCGGCCGCTCGGTACGTGTCGCCGTGTTCGCCCGTGGCGACAAGGCCGACGAAGCGCGCGCCGCCGGCGCCGACATCGTTGGTGCCGAGGATCTGGTCGACATCGTCCAGAAGGGCACGATCGATTTCGATCGCTGCATCGCCACGCCGGACATGATGCCGCTGGTCGGCCGTCTGGGCAAGGTGCTCGGCCCGCGCGGCATGATGCCGAACCCGAAGGTCGGAACCGTCACCACCGACGTTGCCGCCGCCGTCAAGGCGTCCAAGGGCGGCGCCGTCGAGTTCCGTGTCGAGAAGGCTGGCATCGTCCATGCCGGCGTCGGCAAGGTCTCGTTCGACGTCAAGGCCCTGGAAGAGAACATCCGCGCCTTCGCCGATGCGGTGACCAAGGCAAAGCCGACTGGCGCCAAGGGCAACTACGTCAAGAAGGTGTCGGTCACCTCGACGATGGGCCCGGGCCTCAAGCTCGACGTCGCGACGCTCAACGCGTCCTGATACGAACATTTGGATCGGCCGCCAAGCGGCTGATCCGCAAGTGAATTCCGGACCTCCGACTTGTCGGCGGCCCGGTACCGGAAGCCGAAAGGTTTCCGGACATCCTGTCCGAGATTGCAGGCGGCCCAGAAGCCTTAATTCGATTTGGGCCTGCATGAGACGGGTGAAGACCGGACAACGGAGCGATTGCTCCAATGAAAGGTTCGAACCGTGTTTGCCTTTTGTCTGCGCATCGCCGGCTTGATTGTCGATGTGGCGAAAGGGGGCAGGATCCTCGAGCGTCGTTCGGGAGATCCGTTACTGGATGGCCCGGCCGACAAAAGGCAACCCGACGCCTGTCCTCGTCAATGGGATGTTCCCGTTAACAGGATTGGGGTCAACTGGAGATAGGCAGTGGACAGAGCGGAAAAACGCGAACTCGTCACGGGCCTGAACGGTGCGTTCTCGAACGCAGGTTCAGTGGTCGTGGCCCACTACGCCGGTATCACCGTCGCGCAAATGAACGACCTTCGGTCGAAAATGCGCGCTGCCGGTGGCACCGTCAAAGTCGCGAAGAACCGTCTCGCCAAAATCGCTCTTCAGGGCACGGACTCCGCATCGATCATCGAGCTGTTCAAGGGACAGACGCTGATTGCTTATTCGGAGGATCCGATTGCGGCGCCGAAGGTCGCGTCCGATTTCGCCAAGGGAAATGACAAGCTCGTCATTCTCGGCGGCGCAATGGGCACCACCTCGCTCAATGCCGACGGTGTGAAGGCACTCGCCACACTTCCGTCGCTCGATGAGCTGCGCGCCAGGCTGGTTGGCATGATCGCCACGCCGGCAACCCGGATCGCCCAGATCGTCAATGCGCCAGCGGCCTCGGTCGCGCGCGTCATCGGCGCTTACGCCCGGAAGGACGAGGCGGCATGAGGCCGTTCCTCGCTATCACAAACACACGTTCGAACCTTATGAAGGAACACAACAATGGCTGATCTCGCAAAGATCGTAGACGACCTTTCGAAGCTGACCGTCCTCGAGGCGGCCGAGCTGTCGAAGCTTCTGGAAGAAAAGTGGGGCGTTTCGGCTGCTGCTCCGGTGGCGGTTGCCGCTGCTGGCGGCGCTGCGGCCGCTGCTGCTCCGGCCGAGGAAAAGACGGAATTCGACGTCGTCCTCACCGACGCAGGCGCTCAGAAGATCAACGTCATCAAGGAAGTCCGCGCCATCACCGGTCTTGGCCTCAAGGAAGCCAAGGATCTGGTTGAAGCGGCTCCGAAGCCGGTCAAGGAAGCCGTTTCCAAGGCCGACGCTGACAAGTTCAAGGCCCAGCTGGAAGCAGCCGGCGCCAAAGTCGAACTGAAGTAAGCGTAAAAGCGGCGGGCGGCCTCGCGCCGTCCGCCACTCCCTTCGCCCGAAGGGAGAGCGCGTAACGCGAGATCTGCGAGAACCTCTTTCCTGAGGGCCGAAAACCGGCCTTCAGGAAACGGGTTTTCTCCCGTTCTAGCCGGCCGCCGACAGGCGCCGGGAAAACAGACAGAGGGTTGCCGCCAAGGTGGCCCAGTATGCAAGGCGAGCCGCGGCGAGGCTCGTCCCGAGTTTAGAGCTAAGGAGCGACGATGGCCCAGACCCAGACTTTCAATGGCCGCAGACGCGTACGCAAGTTCTTCGGAAAGATTCCGGAAGTTGCGGAGATGCCGAACCTGATCGAGGTTCAGAAGGCATCCTATGACCAGTTCCTGATGGTGGCGGAGCCCAAGGGTGGGCGTCCGGACGAGGGGCTGCAGGCCGTTTTCAAGTCGGTCTTCCCGATCTCCGATTTTTCCGGCTCCTCCATGCTGGAGTTCGTGAAGTATGAGTTCGAAGGACCGAAATTCGACGTTGACGAATGCCGTCAGCGCGACCTCACCTATGCCGCGCCGCTCAAGGTGACGCTGCGCCTCATCGTGTTCGATATCGACGAGGACACCGGCGCCAAGTCCATCAAGGACATCAAGGAGCAGGACGTCTACATGGGCGACATGCCGCTCATGACCTTGAACGGCACCTTTATCGTCAACGGCACCGAGCGCGTCATCGTTTCGCAGATGCACCGTTCGCCGGGCGTCTTCTTCGACCATGACAAGGGCAAGTCGCACTCGTCGGGCAAGCTTCTGTTTGCCGCGCGCGTCATCCCGTATCGCGGTTCGTGGCTCGACATCGAGTTCGATTCCAAGGACGTCGTGCACGCCCGCATCGATCGCCGCCGCAAGATTCCGGTGACGTCGCTGCTGATGGCGCTCGGCATGGACGGCGAAGAGATCCTGTCGACCTTCTACAACAAGATCACCTACAAGCGTGCCGGCGACCATTGGCGCATTCCGTTCAACGTCGAGCGTTTCCGCGGCCTCAAGGCTGTCGGCGACCTGGTCGATGCCGATACCGGCGAAGTCGTCGTCGAGGCCGGCAAGAAGATCACCGCACGCCAGGCACGGGCGCTTGGCGAAAAGGGTCTGAAGGCGATCAAGGCGACCGACGAGGACCTGCTCGGCAACTATCTGGCCGAGGATATCGTCAACTACGCCACCGGCGAGATCTTCCTCGAGGCCGGTGACGAGATCGACGAGAAGACGCTGAAGGTGCTGCTCGGCACCGGCGAAGAGGAGATCAAGGTTCTCGACATCGACCACGTCAATGTCGGCGCCTATATCCGCAACACGCTCAACGTCGACAAGAACGAGAGCCGCCAGGACGCGCTGTTCGACATCTATCGTGTCATGCGCCCCGGCGAGCCGCCGACGCTCGAAACCGCCGAAGCCATGTTCAACTCGCTGTTCTTCGATAGCGAGCGTTACGATCTGTCGGCCGTCGGCCGCGTCAAGATGAACATGCGCCTCGAGCTCAAGGCCGAGGACACCGTGCGCGTGCTGCGCAAGGACGACATCCTGGCCGTGGTCAGGACGCTGGTTGAACTGCGCGACGGCAAGGGCGAGATCGACGACATCGACAATCTCGGCAACCGCCGCGTACGTTCGGTCGGCGAGCTGATGGAAAACCAGTACCGCGTCGGCCTGCTGCGCATGGAGCGTGCGATCAAGGAGCGTATGTCCTCGATCGAGATCGACACGGTCATGCCGCAGGACCTGATCAACGCCAAGCCGGCGGCTGCCGCCGTGCGCGAGTTCTTCGGTTCCTCGCAGCTGTCGCAGTTCATGGACCAGACCAACCCGCTGTCGGAGATCACCCACAAGCGCCGCCTCTCGGCGCTTGGACCGGGCGGTCTGACCCGCGAGCGCGCCGGCTTCGAAGTGCGCGACGTGCACCCGACGCATTACGGCCGCATCTGCCCGATCGAGACGCCGGAAGGCCCGAATATCGGTCTGATCAACTCGCTGGCCACCTTCGCACGCGTCAACAAGTACGGCTTCATCGAGAGCCCGTACCGCAAGATCGTCGACGGCAAGCTGACCAATGACGTCGTCTATCTCTCGGCGATGGAAGAGGCCAAGCACCATGTTGCGCAGGCCAACGCCGAGCTCGACAAGAACGGTGGTTTCGTCGACGAATTCGTCATTTGCCGCAGTGCCGGCGAAGTGATGATGGCGCCGCGCGAAAACGTCGATCTGATGGACGTGTCGCCGAAGCAGATGGTGTCGGTGGCCGCGGCCCTGATCCCGTTCCTGGAAAACGACGACGCCAACCGCGCTCTGATGGGTTCGAACATGCAGCGTCAGGCCGTGCCGCTGGTGCGCGCCGAGGCGCCGTTCGTCGGCACCGGCATGGAGCCGATCGTCGCCCGTGACTCGGGCGCCGCCATCGGCGCCCGCCGCGGCGGCATCGTCGACCAGGTGGACGCGACGCGTATCGTTATCCGCGCCACCGAAGATCTCGATCCGGGCAAGTCCGGCGTCGACATCTACCGGTTGATGAAGTTCCAGCGTTCGAACCAGAACACCTGCATCAACCAGCGCCCGCTGGTTCGCATGGGCGACCGGGTCAACAAGGGCGACATCATCGCCGACGGTCCGTCGACCGAGCTCGGCGATCTGGCGCTCGGCCGCAACGTGCTGGTCGCGTTCATGCCGTGGAACGGCTACAACTACGAGGACTCGATCCTCCTGTCCGAACGCATCGTCGCCGACGACGTCTTCACCTCGATCCACATCGAGGAGTTCGAGGTCATGGCGCGCGATACCAAGCTTGGACCGGAGGAAATCACGCGCGATATCCCGAACGTCTCGGAAGAAGCGCTGAAGAACCTCGACGAAGCCGGCATCGTCTACATCGGTGCGGAAGTTCAGCCGGGCGACATCCTGGTCGGCAAGATCACGCCGAAGGGCGAAAGCCCGATGACGCCGGAAGAGAAGCTTCTGCGCGCCATCTTCGGCGAAAAGGCATCCGATGTGCGCGACACCTCGATGCGCATGCCTCCGGGCACATTCGGCACCGTCGTCGAGGTGCGCGTCTTCAATCGCCACGGTGTGGAGAAGGACGAGCGCGCCATGGCGATCGAGCGCGAGGAGATCGAACGCCTCGCCAAGGACCGCGACGACGAGCAGGCCATTCTGGACCGTAACGTCTACGCGCGTCTTTCCGACGTGCTCGTCGGCAAGGAAGCGATCGCTGGACCGAAGGGCTTCAAGAAGGGCTCGACGCTGTCCAAGGATACGCTCGACGAGTATCCGCGTTCGCAGTGGTGGCAGTTTGCCGTAGAGAACGAAAAGCTCCAGAGCGAACTGGAAGCGCTGCGTGGCCAGTACGACGATTCCAAGAAGGCGCTCGAGCAGCGTTTCATGGACAAGGTCGAGAAGGTCCAGCGCGGCGACGAAATGCCTCCGGGCGTCATGAAGATGGTCAAGGTCTTCGTGGCCGTGAAGCGCAAGATGCAGCCCGGCGACAAGATGGCCGGCCGTCACGGCAACAAGGGTGTCGTGTCGCGGATCGTTCCGGTCGAGGACATGCCTTTCCTCGAGGACGGCACGCATGCCGATATCGTGCTCAACCCGCTGGGTGTGCCGAGCCGCATGAATGTCGGCCAGATCCTGGAAACGCATCTGGGCTGGGCATGTGCGGGCATGGGCAGGAAGATCGGCGAGCTGATCGACACGTACAAGGCAGCCGGCGACATCAAGCCGCTGCGCAAGACGCTCGAGAGCTTCATCCCGGCCAACGACCGCAACGAGCCGGTTCGTGACTATGACGACGAGAGCATCGTTCGCCTCAGCGAGCAGATGCGCCGCGGCGTCTCGATCGCGACCCCGGTGTTCGACGGCGCGCATGAGGCTGACATCAACATCATGCTGGAGCAGGCGGGCCTGCACAGCAGCGGTCAGTCGCAGCTCTATGACGGACGCACGGGCGAGCCGTTCGATCGCAAGGTGACGATGGGCTACATCTACATGCTCAAGCTTCACCATCTCGTGGACGACAAGATCCACGCGCGTTCGATCGGTCCGTACTCGCTCGTCACCCAGCAGCCGCTGGGCGGCAAGGCGCAGTTCGGTGGCCAGCGCTTCGGCGAGATGGAGGTCTGGGCGCTGGAAGCGTACGGCGCCGCCTACACGCTGCAGGAAATGCTGACGGTGAAGTCCGACGACGTCGCCGGCCGCACCAAGGTCTACGAGGCGATCGTGCGTGGCGACGACACCTTCGAGGCCGGCATCCCGGAGAGCTTCAACGTTCTCGTCAAGGAAATGCGGTCTCTCGGCCTCAATGTCGAGCTGGAGAACACCAAGCTCGACGACAACCCTGTCCGGCTGCCCGACGCGGCCGAGTAAGGCAATGGCGCGCCACGGCTGTCCGCGGCGCGCCTCGAGCATGATCCCGAAAAGTGGCTACCGGTTTTCGGACAGGATCATGCTCAACCAGGAAGAATTCGACGGCCAGTGGCCGACAAAGACGGCGGGCGTTTGGCTCGCGACTAGATGCAAGGGATCTTCGAGGATCCCGAAAAGGAGAACGGCATGAACCAAGAGGTCATGAATCTCTTCAATCCGCAGGCGCCTGCGCAGGTGTTCGATTCCATCCGGATATCGCTTGCCAGCCCTGAGAAGATTCTGTCCTGGTCTTTCGGCGAGATCAAGAAGCCGGAGACCATCAACTACCGCACCTTCAAGCCGGAGCGTGACGGTCTGTTCTGTGCGCGCATTTTTGGCCCGATCAAGGACTACGAGTGCCTGTGCGGCAAGTACAAGCGCATGAAGTACAAGGGCGTCATCTGCGAGAAGTGCGGCGTCGAAGTCACGCTGTCGCGCGTTCGCCGCGAGCGCATGGGCCATATCGAGCTGGCGGCACCGGTCGCCCATATCTGGTTCCTGAAGTCGCTGCCGTCGCGCATCGGCACGCTGCTCGACATGACCCTGAAGGACATCGAGCGCGTCCTCTACTTCGAGAACTACATCGTCACCGAACCTGGCCTCACCGCGCTGAAGGAGCACCAGCTGCTCAGCGAGGAAGAGTACATGATCGCCGTCGACGAGTATGGCGAGGATTCGTTCACCGCCATGATCGGCGCCGAGGCCATTCATGACCTCCTGGCCGGCATGGACCTGGAGAAGATCGCCGGCGACCTGCGTTCGGAACTGGCGTCGACCACCTCCGAGCTGAAGCAGAAGAAGTATCTGAAGCGGCTCAAGGTCGTCGAGAACTTCATGGAATCCGGCAATCGTCCGGAATGGATGATCATGAAGGTGGTTCCGGTGATCCCGCCGGACCTGCGTCCGCTCGTCCCGCTGGACGGCGGCCGTTTCGCCACATCGGATCTGAACGATCTCTATCGCCGCGTCATCAACCGCAACAACCGTCTGAAGCGGCTGATCGAGCTGCGCGCCCCCGGCATCATCGTGCGCAATGAAAAGCGCATGCTGCAGGAAGCCGTCGATGCGCTGTTCGACAACGGCCGTCGCGGCCGCGTCATCACCGGCGCCAACAAGCGCCCGCTGAAGTCGCTGTCCGACATGCTCAAGGGCAAGCAGGGCCGGTTCCGTCAGAACCTGCTCGGCAAGCGCGTCGACTATTCCGGCCGCTCGGTCATCGTGACCGGTCCGGAGCTCAAGCTGCACCAGTGCGGCCTGCCCAAGAAGATGGCGCTCGAACTGTTCAAGCCCTTCATCTACGCCCGTCTCGACGCCAAGGGTTACTCCTCGACCGTCAAGCAGGCGAAGAAGCTGGTCGAAAAGGAGCGTCCGGAAGTCTGGGATATCCTCGACGAGGTCATCCGCGAGCATCCGGTGCTGCTGAACCGTGCGCCGACGCTGCACCGTCTCGGCATCCAGGCGTTCGAGCCGATCCTGATCGAAGGCAAGGCGATCCAGCTGCACCCGCTGGTCTGCACGGCCTTCAACGCCGACTTCGACGGCGACCAGATGGCCGTTCACGTGCCGCTGTCGCTGGAAGCGCAGCTTGAAGCCCGCGTGCTGATGATGTCGACCAACAACATCCTGCACCCGGCTTCGGGCGCGCCGATCATCGTGCCGTCGCAGGACATGGTTCTGGGTCTCTACTATCTCTCGATCGTCAACCAGAACGAGCCGGGCGAGGGCATGGTGTTTGCCGATATGGGCGAACTCCAGCACGCGCTCGAGACCAAGGCGGTGACGCTGCACTCCAAGATCAAGGGTCGTTTCCGCACGGTCGACGCCGAAGGCAAGGTCGTGTCGAAGATCCATGACACCACGCCTGGCCGCATGATCATCGGCGAGCTTCTGCCGAAGAACGTCAACGTGCCTTACGAGACCGCCAACCAGGAGATGACCAAGAAGAACATCTCCAAGATGATCGACACCGTCTACCGCCATTGCGGTCAGAAGGAGACGGTCATTTTCTGCGATCGCATCATGGCGCTCGGCTTCAGCCATGCCTGCCGCGCCGGCATTTCGTTCGGCAAGGACGACATGCTGATCCCGGATGCCAAGATCAAGCTGGTCTCCGACACCGAGGCTTTGGCCAAGGAATACGAGCAGCAGTACAATGACGGTCTGATCACGCAGGGCGAGAAGTACAACAAGGTCGTCGACGCCTGGGCCAAGTGCTCGGAAAAGGTCGCCGACGAGATGATGGCCCGCATCAAGGCGGTCGAGTTCGAGGACAATGGCCGTCAGAAGCCGATGAACTCGATCTACATGATGTCGCACTCCGGTGCGCGTGGCTCGCCCACCCAGATGCGCCAGCTTGCCGGCATGCGCGGCCTTATGGCCAAGCCGTCGGGTGAAATCATCGAGACGCCGATCATCTCGAACTTCAAGGAAGGCCTGACCGTGCTCGAGTACTTCAACTCGACCCACGGCGCCCGCAAGGGTCTGGCCGACACCGCCTTGAAGACGGCGAACTCGGGTTACCTCACCCGTCGTCTGGTCGACGTGGCGCAGGACTGCATCGTCAACTCCGTCGACTGCGGCACCGACAAGGGCCTCACCATGCAGCCGATCGTCGATGCCGGTCAGGTCGTTGCTTCGGTCGGCCAGCGCGTGCTGGGCCGTACGTCGCTCGACGACATCACCCATCCGGTGTCGGGCGAGATCCTGGTCAAGGCCGGAACGCTGATGGACGAGCGTGACGTGGAACAGATCGAAAAGGCCGGCGTCCAGTCGGTCCGCATCCGCTCGGCACTGACTTGCGAAGTCAGGGTTGGCGTCTGCGCGGTCTGCTACGGGCGCGATCTGGCCCGCGGCACCCCGGTCAACCAGGGCGAAGCCGTCGGCGTCATCGCGGCGCAGTCGATCGGCGAGCCGGGCACCCAGCTCACCATGCGTACCTTCCACATGGGCGGTACCGCGCAGGTGGTGGACAGCTCGTTCCTTGAAGCCTCGTATGAGGGCAAGGTCGAGATCCGCAACCGCAACGTGGTGCGCAACTCCGACGGCCAGCAGATGGTCATGGGCCGCAACATGGCGGTGCTGATCCTCGACGAAGCCGGCAAGGAGCGCGCCTCGCACCGTCTCACCTATGGTTCGCGTATCTTCGTGGACGATGGTGACAAGGTGAAGCGCGGCCAGCGTATCGCCGAGTGGGATCCCTACACGCGTCCGGTCCTCACCGAAATCGAGGGCAGGGTGTCGTACGAGGATCTGGTCGACGGCATTTCCGTTCAGGAAACGGCCGACGAGTCGACCGGCATCACCAAGCGTGAGGTCATCGACTGGCGCTCGACGCCACGTGGCAACGACCTGAAGCCCGCGATTGCGATCCAAGACGCCAAGGGCAAGGTCGGCAAGCTGTCCAAGGGCGGCGACGCCCGCTTCCTGCTCTCGGTCGAGGCCATTCTTTCGGTCGAGCCGGGTTCGCAGGTTCGCCCCGGCGACGTTTTGGCGCGTATTCCGATGGAAAGCGCCAAGACCAAGGACATCACCGGCGGTCTGCCGCGTGTTGCCGAACTGTTCGAGGCACGTCGTCCGAAGGATCACGCCATCATCGCCGAGATCGACGGCACGATCCGCTTCGGCCGCGACTACAAGAACAAGCGTCGCATCATCATCGAGCCGCATGACTCGACGCTTGAGCCGGTCGAATACCTGATCCCGAAGGGCAAGCCGTTCCATCTCCAGGACGGCGACGTCATCGAGAAGGGCGACTACATCCTCGACGGCAACCCGGCGCCGCACGACATCCTGGCGATCAAGGGCGTGGAGGCACTTGCTTCCTACCTCGTCAACGAGATCCAGGAAGTCTACCGTCTGCAGGGCGTGTCGATCAACGACAAGCACATCGAGGTGATCGTTCGCCAGATGCTGCAGAAGGTCGAGATCACGGTGCAGGGCGACTCGACCTACATCCCGGGCGATCATGTCGACGTGATCGAACTGGAAGAGGTCAACGAGCGTCTGGTCGAGGACGGCAAGAAGCCGGCCGAAGGCCTGCCGGTGCTGCTCGGCATCACCAAGGCATCGCTGCAGACGCCGTCCTTCATCTCGGCCGCCTCCTTCCAGGAGACGACGCGAGTGCTGACGGAAGCTGCCGTTGCCGGCAAGACCGACATGCTGCAGGGCTTGAAGGAAAACGTCATCGTCGGCCGGTTGATCCCGGCCGGTACCGGCGGCACGATGAGCCAGATCCGGCGCATCGCCACCTCGCGCGACGAACTGATCATCGACGAGCGCCGCAAGGCCTCGGGTGCGGAAGTCGCCGAGCCGATGCTGGCCGACATGACCACCGCCGCGCAGTAAGCGCGGACGGCAACGATCTCAGGCAATAAGGCCGTCGGGGCAACCCGGCGGCCTATTTCTTTGTGCTATTCGGACACCCTCTCGAAGCGAAGCAGATCGCCCGGCTGACAGTCGAGATAGTCGCAGATGCGCTCCAGCGTGTCGAACCGGATACCCTTGACCTTTCCCTGCTTCAAAAGGGAAAGATTGGCCTCGGTAATGCCGACATATTCGGCCAGGTCCTTTGACTTCACGTTTCGTTCGGCGAGGACGACATTGAGCCTGACCCTTATGGGCATGAGCTGATCCTCATCAGATGAATTGCGCGTTTTCTTCGGCGAGTGCCGATGCCTCGGCCATGACCCAGGTGATGACAGCGACGATGCAAGCTGCCAGCAAGGTCAGCATCGTGTCGCTGTCGAGACCGAGCGTCAGCCGGTGCTGGCCGGCAGGCGCGTCCCAGCTGAGCAGAACGGACAATGCCGCCGCCGAAACCGGTTTCAGCAAGGCGGATGCCAGCAGGCCGAGGCCAAAGTACCGCAAATTGCTGATGGCGCCCTGACCGAAGAAGTTGCCGGACGCGAAAGCGCCGAAGCAGCGCCTTGCGGCCATGAGCGCGAAGACGAGGCAGGCAAGCGGCACGAACGAGATCGCGAACCCGACCAGTCTTCGACCGAGGCCAAGCTCGCTCAGCCATTCCTGCGGGATTTGCGCATCGGCCGCGATCGAACTGGCAGAGACGCTGAGCCAGTAGAACAGCAGACCGATGGTCAGCAATATGGCGAGGACGACAAAACACCTCGCCAGCACTAGGCTGAAAAGTCGGATGCGTCTCAATCTAAGCTGGCGGGCAGGATCGGCGGGGACAGCCGTGATGACAGGTTCAATCATCGCCGTTATCACTCCATCGTAATGAATTATCGTTTTACAATAATTTATTTATGCGCAATGATCATTCTTGTCAATTCCTCATCACAGGAGAAACCTATGCCTTCGTTCAAACGCCGGATTGCCGTGGCAGCCATCGCGATTGCCGCCGCGTCCATAACGCCTTTTGCTGCCATCGCCCTCCCGTCGACAGCGACAGGCCGGATATCGGTGGGGCAGGTGATGGAAATGCTCGACAAGGCCGACACGAGCCCGGTCGCCAGGCAAACGCTGGTCGCCTATGTCGCCGGGGTTGGCGAAGCCGCCGGCGTGATCGCCGACACGATCGGCAATGGCGGCCTCGTTTCCTGCAAGAGTTCTTTCAGCCTGGATACACGAGCGGTGCGCGCCGCCCTTGAAGCGGGCGCCCCTCGTCAGGGTAACTGGTCTCAGACACCGGCGACGCCACTGATCATTGCCGACATGGTCAAGCGTGCCGGTTGCAGGACCAGGAATTGAGCCTGGCGATCCGCTGGTTCTCAGTCGCGCGACAATCCTGTCGCGCGACTATTCCCAACCTGCGACCCGCGCGCGCGATCAGCGAGTGCGGTTCCAGAGCTCAATCGAAAAACGCCTCGACTACGTTGCGCTTGCCGAGCATGAAGGCGTCAGCGACATGCTGGAGCGGGGCCAGATCGACATCGGAAACGCCGGCGCGCACGATCTCGGCGAAGCGCTTGTAGAGCATCGGATATTCCGCTTCCGGCTCTTCGTGAATGAGCTTGCCGTCGATGGCGAGCTTCGAGCCGCCGCCCGACAGCACCATGGCGCCCTTGTCGGTGTCGGCCAGGATGTCCCAGCTTTGCGGGCCTGTCTGCAGCCAGTCGAGGTCCATCGTCACCGGCAGGCCATTCGAGGTGCGGAAGGTGACGCGCGCGGCAACCGGGGAGGCGCGGTTTTCGGGAAAGTCGAGCACCGCCGAGGTGATGAACATGGCCGGCAGGATATAGGTGGCAATCGACAGCGCGTTGATGCCGGGATCGAAGACGCCAAAACCGCCGGGAGCCCAGATCCATTCCTGGTTCGGGTGCCAGCGGCGCACATCCTCTTTCCAGTTGATGGCGGCCGAGCGGATGCGGGCTGAACTTAGAAAAGCACGTGCGGCCTCGACGGCCGGCGCATAGCGCGAGTGCCAGCCGGCGAACAGCGAGACGCCGTTGTGCGCAGCCAATGTCTTGAGGTCTTCGACCTCGCTGACAGTAGCGCCCGGCGGCTTCTCCAGGAAGACATGCTTCTTTGCCGTCAGCGCTGTCCGCGCCGCGTCGTAGCGGAATTGCGGCGGCATGCAGAGCGAGACGGCCTCGAGCTCGGCTACGGCGTCGAGCATGGCTTCGATGGTGGGGAAATTCGGGATGTCATCCACCTTGCCGTGACGGCTGGCGGCCGCGACGAGGCGATAATCCTGGTCTTTCGCCAGGGCCGGCAGGTGCTGGTCGCGGACGATCTTGCCGACGCCGACGATGCCTATCTTGATGGGCTGGGACACGGCCGCTCCGTCTGTTTGATGATGGTGATGGCTTCTTATCAGAACACTTGCCTCGGGCAAGCCGAAGCCGAGCAGCCAAGCTCAGCCTTCCCTTAGCGGCAGCACATTTGTCGGCTGGGAAGGCCTCGGTCGCCGATTCGGTTCGGCAGTCGATTCGAAAGCTGGACCGGGGTCAGATAGGCACGTCGAAGGTAACGATCGACACTTCGCCTTCGAGCGCGCCCTGGAAGGCGGAAATATGCGGCTCTTCGTCGGGGATGCCGTCCATGTCGCCGATCTGGTCGAGCTCGGCCTCGGCGTAACCTTCGGCGGCAAGCGATTCGAGCGCCCGGCGCACCGCCGAATCGTCGTCGGGCGCAACCAGCATGACGTGGACGCCTTCCGGTTTGCCGCCTTTTTTCTTCCACACCCGGCCGGTGATGATGGTGACCGGGCGTTCTTCGTTGTCGTTCACGGGCCGATTCCTCTTGGCAGCGGGTGGGCGGGCGAGGGGGTTTTGACTGCTCATGCGGCCTTTTCGCATGAAGCAAGGCCGCGCAACAGCGCAAACCCATTCACTTTGCCTGAAGGCTTGTCACTTTCTTCCTCGCTCTTGCAAAAATGCGAAAGAAAATTACATGCGGTTTTCGCATGGCTGCCAAGCCTTGGTCGGCGCGCAATATTTGGTGCTCCGGGCTTGACGGTCCGCGGTCTTACGGGTAGAAGCCGCCCAGTCAGAACCGATGTGAGGCTCTCCCTTCCGAAGCGACACGCTTTGGAGTTTGCCTCAAACAGGGTTCGTTTTACGAGCGAAAAGACATTTCCGGCGTGCACGAAGCGGCTTCCGCTTCCTCTGCCTTTTGTTCGGGCAAGACCGCGAGGCGCGGTTTATGGCCCGAATTTGCGTATGGAAATGACGCTTTGAGCGGCCCTGACCGGGCGAGACACGGAATTGAGAGACAAGAGGGTTTAATGCCTACCGTCAACCAGCTGATCCGCAAGCCGCGCATTGCGCCGGTGAAGCGCAACAAGGTCCCGGCCATGCAGCAGAACCCGCAGAAGCGGGGCGTCTGCACGCGCGTCTATACAACGACGCCGAAGAAGCCGAACTCGGCGCTGCGCAAGGTGGCCAAGATCCGCCTGACCAATGGTTTTGAAGTGATCGGGTACATCCCCGGCGAAGGCCACAACCTTCAGGAGCACTCCGTGGTGATGATCCGCGGCGGCCGCGTCAAGGATCTTCCGGGCGTTCGCTACCACATCATCCGCGGCGTGCTCGACACGCAGGGTGTGAAGAACCGCAAGCAGCGCCGTTCGAAGTACGGCGCCAAGCGCCCGAAGTAAGGGGCGTCCGAAATAAGATTTTCCGGCCTTGGCGCTCCTTGAGTGCGTCGGGCTATGAGATTGAGAGACAAAAGCCATGTCGCGTCGTCACAGTGCAGAAAAGCGTGAGATCAATCCGGACCCGAAGTTCGGCGATCTGATCGTCACCAAGTTCATGAACGCCGTCATGTATGACGGTAAGAAGTCGGTCGCCGAGACCATCGTCTACGGCGCGCTCGACCAGGTTCAGTCGAAGACCAAGCAGGAGCCGGTCACCGTCTTCCATCAGGCGCTCGACAATGTCGCGCCGCATGTGGAAGTGCGTTCGCGCCGTGTCGGCGGCGCCACCTACCAGGTTCCGGTCGACGTGCGCCCCGAGCGCCGCCAGGCATTGGCCATTCGCTGGCTGATTGCTGCGGCCCGCAACCGCAACGAGACCACGATGGTCGACCGCCTCTCCGGCGAGCTGATGGACGCGGCCAACAACCGCGGCACCGCTGTCAAGAAGCGTGAAGACACCCACAAGATGGCTGAAGCCAACCGCGCTTTCGCGCACTACCGCTGGTAAAGCGCGAACGAGACTGAGAGGCAGCTACGATGGCCCGCGAATACAAAATCGAAGACTACCGCAATTTCGGTATCATGGCGCATATTGACGCCGGCAAGACGACGACCACCGAGCGCGTCCTCTACTACACGGGCAAGTCGCACAAGATCGGCGAAGTCCACGACGGCGCTGCCACCATGGATTGGATGGAGCAGGAGCAGGAGCGCGGCATCACCATCACGTCCGCCGCGACCACGACCTTCTGGAAGGCTCGTGACGGCAAGATGCACCGCTTCAACATCATCGACACCCCCGGCCACGTCGACTTCACCATCGAAGTCGAGCGTTCGCTGCGCGTGCTCGACGGCGCCATCGCACTGCTCGATGCCAATGCCGGTGTTGAGCCGCAGACCGAGACTGTCTGGCGCCAGGCCGACAAGTATCGCGTTCCGCGCATGATCTTCTGCAACAAGATGGACAAGATCGGCGCCGACTTCTATCGCTCGGTCGAGATGATCGGCTCGCGCCTCGGTGCGCATGCTGTTGTCATGCAGCTGCCGATTGGCGCCGAGACCGAGTTCAAGGGCGTTGTCGACCTCGTCGAGATGAACGCGCTGGTCTGGCGCGACGAGACGCTGGGCGCTGCCTGGGACATCGTCGAGATCCCGGACGACCTCAAGGCTCGTGCCGAAGAATACCGCGAGAAGATGATCGAGGCTGCCGTCGAAATGGACGAGACGGCGCTTGAGAATTACCTCGAAGGCAAGATGCCGTCGAATGACGAGATTCGCGCGCTGATCCGCAAGGGCACCATCGCGGTCAAGTTCTACCCGATGTTCTGTGGCTCGGCCTTCAAGAACAAGGGCGTGCAGCCGCTGCTCGACGCCGTCGTCGAATATCTGCCGTCGCCGGCCGATGTTCCCGCCATCAAGGGCGTCGATGCCAAGACCGACGCCGAGATCGAGCGTCATGCCGACGACAACGAGCCGTTGTCGATGCTCGCCTTCAAGATCATGAACGACCCGTTCGTCGGTTCGCTGACCTTTGCGCGCATCTATTCGGGCAGGCTCACCAAGGGCATCTCGGTCGACAACACCGTGAAGGGCAAGAAAGAGCGCATCGGCCGCATGCTGCAGATGCATGCGAACTCGCGCGCCGACGTCGAAGAGGCATTTGCCGGCGACATCGTTGCTCTTGCCGGTCTCAAGGACACGACCACCGGCGACACGCTGAGCGATCCGCTGCATCCGGTCATTCTCGAGCGCATGGAATTCCCCGATCCGGTCATCCAGATCGCCATCGAGCCGAAGACCAAGAACGACCAGGAAAAGATGGGCCTCGCCCTTCACCGCCTGGCCGCCGAGGATCCGTCCTTCCGCGTCAAGACCGACGAGGAAAGCGGCCAGACCATCATTTCCGGCATGGGCGAACTCCACCTCGACATCATCGTCGACCGCATGCGTCGCGAGTTCAAGGTTGAGGCCAATGTCGGCGCACCGCAGGTGGCCTATCGCGAGACGATCACCCGCAAGCACGAGCAGGACTACACGCACAAGAAGCAGACTGGCGGTACCGGTCAGTTCGCTCGCGTCAAGATCCTGTTCGAGCCGAACCCGGACAGCAGCGAGTTCGAGTTCGATACCAAGATCGTCGGCGGCGCCGTGCCGAAGGAATACATCCCTGGTGTCGAAAAGGGCATCAACAGCGTCATGACCTCGGGTCCGTTCGCGGGCTTCCCGATGATCGGCGTCAAGGCGACCCTCATCGACGGCGCTTACCACGATGTCGACTCCAGCGTTCTGGCCTTCGAAATCGCCGGCCGCGCCTGCTTCCGTGAAGCAGCACCCAAGCTTGGCGTGCAGCTGCTCGAGCCGATCATGAAGGTCGAAGTCGTGACGCCGGAAGACTACGTCGGCAGCGTCATCGGCGATCTGAACGGTCGTCGTGGCCAGATCCAGGGTCAGGAAGCGCGTGGCGTCGCCGTGGTCATCAACGCGATGGTGCCGCTCGCCAACATGTTCAAGTATGTCGACAACCTGCGCTCGATGAGCCAGGGCCGTGCGGCCTACACGATGCAGTTCGATCACTACGAGCCGGTTCCGACCGCAGTGGCCCAGGAAGTCCAGAAGAAATACGCGTAAGGGTTCCTTAGCCACCGACGTCGCGTCCCTTGCGCGGTGCCGGATCTGAAGAGCGAATAACAATTTCCCCCAAGCGGGTAGAATAGACGGAGAACGATTATGGCCAAAGGTAAATTCGAGCGTAACAAGCCTCACGTGAACATCGGCACGATTGGCCACGTCGACCATGGCAAGACGTCGCTGACGGCGGCGATCACCAAGTATTTTGGCGAATACAAGCGCTACGACCAGATCGACGCTGCCCCTGAAGAGAAGGCGCGCGGCATCACGATCTCGACGGCTCACGTCGAATACGAGACGGCCAACCGCCACTACGCTCACGTCGACTGCCCCGGCCACGCCGACTATGTGAAGAACATGATCACCGGCGCCGCGCAGATGGACGGCGCGATCCTGGTCGTGTCGGCTGCCGACGGCCCGATGCCGCAGACCCGCGAGCACATCCTGCTGGCCCGTCAGGTCGGCGTGCCGTCGATCGTGGTGTTCCTGAACAAGGTCGACCAGGTCGACGACGCCGAGCTGCTCGAACTGGTCGAGCTCGAGGTTCGCGAGCTTCTGACCAAGAACGAATTCCCCGGCGACGACATTCCGATCGTCAAGGGTTCGGCTCTGGCTGCTCTCGAAGACTCGGACAAGAAGATCGGTGAAGACGCGATCCGCGAGCTGATGGCTGCGGTCGATGCCTACATCCCGACGCCGGTCCGTCCGCTCGACAAGCCGTTCCTGATGCCGATCGAAGACGTGTTCTCGATCTCGGGCCGCGGCACGGTCGTGACCGGCCGCGTCGAGCGCGGCGTGGTCAAGGTCGGCGAGGAACTCGAGATCATCGGCATCCGTCCGACGACCAAGACGACCTGCACGGGCGTGGAAATGTTCCGCAAGCTGCTCGATCAGGGCCAGGCTGGCGACAACATCGGCGCGCTGCTGCGCGGCGTTGATCGTGAAGGTGTCGAGCGCGGCCAGGTTCTGGCCAAGCCGGGCACGGTGAAGCCGCACAAGAAGTTCGTGGCCGAAGCCTACATCCTGACCAAGGACGAAGGTGGCCGTCACACGCCGTTCTTCACCAACTACCGTCCGCAGTTCTACTTCCGCACGACCGACGTGACCGGCATCGTGTCGCTGCCGGAAGGCACCGAGATGGTGATGCCGGGCGACAACATCACGGTCGATGTCGAGCTGATCGTGCCGATCGCCATGGAAGAGAAGCTGCGCTTCGCTATCCGTGAAGGCGGCCGCACCGTCGGTGCCGGCATCGTCGTCACCATCAAAGAGTAATTTGGACTTAAACCGATCTGTCGCGGGCGCGGGAGTTGCCCGCGCCGCGCCAGAACAAGGAAGTGACGCATGAACGGACAGAATATCCGCATCCGCCTTAAGGCGTTTGACCACCGCGTGCTCGACGCCTCGACGAAGGAAATCGTGTCGACGGCCAAGCGTACCGGTGCAAACGTCCGCGGCCCCATTCCGCTGCCGACGCGGATCGAAAAGTTCACGGTCAACCGGTCGCCTCACGTCGACAAGAAGAGCCGCGAGCAGTTCGAGATGCGCACGCACAAGCGTCTGCTCGACATCGTCGATCCGACCCCGCAGACGGTCGATGCTTTGATGAAGCTCGATCTGGCCGCCGGCGTCGACGTCGAGATCAAGCTCTAAGGGAATGAGAGCGCGGTAAGGGGCGGTGCCCCTGGCCCGGAACTCTAAAGGAATTGAACCGATGCGTTCAGGTGTGATTGCAAAGAAGGTGGGAATGACCCGCATCTATAACGATGCCGGGGAACATGTTCCCGTCACCGTTCTCCTGATGGAGAACTGCCAGGTCGTGGCCCAGCGCACGCAAGAGAAGAATGGCTACACCGCCGTTCAGCTCGGCGTTGGCCTTGCCAAGGTGAAGAACACGTCGAAGGCGATGCGCGGCCATTTCGCGACCGCTTCCGTCGAGCCGAAGGCGAAGGTCGCCGAGTTCCGCGTCTCCGCCGACAATATGATCGATGTTGGCGCCGAGATCACCGTCGAGCACTTCGTCGCCGGCCAGAAGGTCGATGTGACGGGCACGACGATCGGCAAGGGCTTTCAGGGCGTCATCAAGCGCCACCACATGGGCGGTGGCCGTGCAACGCACGGTAACTCGGTTTCGCACCGTACGCACGGTTCGACCGGCCAGCGCCAGGACCCGGGCAAAGTGTTCAAGGGCAAGCATATGGCTGGCCACATGGGCGACACCCGCGTCACCACGCAGAATGTCGAGATCGTGTCGACCGACGCCGACCGCGGCCTGATCCTGATCCGCGGTGCGGTTCCCGGATCGAAGGGCGCCTGGATCCTGGTCCGCGATGCGGCCAAGGTGGCACTGCCGGCCAATGCGCCGAAGCCTGCCGCGATCCGCGCCGTTGCTGCCGAAAGTGGTGCCAAGAACGAGGCTCCGGCCACAGAGGGAGCGGAATAATGGATCTCAAGATCACAACGCTGGGCGGCAAGGACGCCGGCAAGGTGGAACTCTCCGACGAGATTTTCGGCCTTGATCCGCGCGAAGACATCCTGCAGCGCGTCGTGCGCTGGCAGCTTGCCAAGAAGCAGCAGGGCACGCACAAGACCAAGGGTCGCGCCGAGATCGCGCGCACCGGCGCCAAGATGTACAAGCAGAAGGGTACGGGCCGCGCCCGTCACCATTCGGCACGCGCTCCGCAGTTCCGCGGCGGCGGCAAGGCCCACGGCCCGGTCGTTCGCAGCCACGAGCACGAACTGCCGAAGAAGGTTCGCGCTCTCGGCCTCAAACATGCTCTCTCGGCCAAGGCCAAGAGCGCGTCGATCATCATCATCGACGAGCTGAAGCTGACCGAGGCCAAGACGAAGGCGCTGATCGCGAATTTCGCGACGCTGGGCCTGACCAATGCTTTGCTGATCGGCGGCGCCGAGCTTGACAAGAACTTCAAGCTGGCGGCGACGAACATCCCCAACATCGACGTGCTGCCCATCCAGGGCATCAACGTCTACGACATTCTGCGCCGCGGCACGCTGGTCCTTTCGAAGGCCGCCGTCGAGGCTCTCGAGGAGCGTTTTAAATGACCGACCTTCGTCATTACGACGTGATCGTCTCGCCGGCGATCACCGAAAAGTCGACCATGGCCTCCGAGCAGAACAAGGTCGTCTTCAACGTCGCCAAGAAGGCGTCGAAGCCGGAAATCAAGGCCGCCGTCGAAGCGCTGTTCGGCGTCAAGGTGATGGCCGTGAACACGCTTGTCCGCAAGGGCAAGATCAAGCGCTTCCGTGGCACGGTTGGCCGCCAGAGCGACGTCAAGAAGGCGGTTGTGACGCTGGCCGATGGCCAGTCGATCGACGTCGCGACGGGTCTCTGAGCAAGGCCGCGAGGACAGAACAATGGCACTGAAAAAATTCAACCCGGTAACGCCCAGCACCCGTCAGCTGGTCATCGTCGACCGCTCGGGCCTCTACAAGGGCAAGCCCGTCAAGGGTCTGACCGAAGGCCTGACCAAGTCGGGCGGCCGCAACAATCACGGTCGCATCACCGCCCGCTTCATCGGCGGTGGTCACAAGCGTTCGTACCGCATCATCGACTTCAAGCGCCGCAAGTTCGACGTCGTCGGCACGGTCGAGCGCATTGAGTACGATCCGAACCGCACCGCCTTCATCGCGCTGATCAAGTATGACGATGGCGAGCTGTCCTACATCATCGCTCCGCAGCGTCTGGCTCCCGGCGACAAGATCGTGTCCGGTGAATCGGTCGACGTGAAGCCGGGCAATGCGATGCCGCTGGCTTCGATGCCGGTCGGCACCATCGTCCACAACATCGAGCTGAAGCCGGGCAAGGGTGCTCAGGTCGCCCGTTCGGCAGGTGGTTACGGTCAGCTGGTCGGTCGTGACCAGGGCATGGCGATCCTGCGCCTCAATTCGGGCGAGCAGCGTGTCGTTCACGGCTCCTGCATGGCCACCGTCGGCGCCGTATCCAATCCGGACCACGGCAACATCAATGACGGCAAGGCCGGTCGCACGGTCTGGCGTGGCAAGCGCCCGCACAATCGCGGCGTGACCATGAACCCGGTCGACCATCCGCACGGCGGCGGCGAAGGCCGCACATCGGGTGGCCGCCATCCGGTTTCGCCCTGGGGCAAGCCGACCAAGGGCAAGAAGACGCGGTCCAACAAGGCGACCGACAAGTTCATCCTGCGCTCGCGCCATCAGCGCAAGAGCTAAGAAGAGGTAACGCCAAGTGACTCGTTCGATTTGGAAAGGCCCCTTCATTGACGGCTACCTTCTCAAGAAGGTGGACAAGGTTCGTGAAGGTGGTCGCAATGAGGTGATCAAGATGTGGAGCCGTCGCTCCACCATCCTGCCGCAGTTCGTCGGCTTCACCTTCGGTGTCTACAACGGCCAGAAGCATGTTCCCGTCTCGGTGAACGAGGACATGGTCGGTCACAAGTTCGGTGAATTCGCTCCGACCCGGACCTATTACGGTCACGGCGCGGATAAGAAGGCGAAGAGGAAATAATCATGGGCAAGGCCAAAGCTCCGCGCAGGCTTGCTGATAACGAAGCGCGCGCCGTATTGCGCACGATCCGTATCAGCCCGCAGAAGCTGAACCTGGTTGCCGCGCTGATCCGCGGTAAGAAGGTCGCGACAGCGCTTTCCGATCTCGAATTCTCGGCCAAGCGGATTTCCGGCACGGTCAAGAAGACGCTGGAATCGGCAATCGCCAACGCGGAAAACAACCACGACCTGGATGTCGATGCACTGATCGTGGCGGAAGCCTATGTCGGCAAGTCGATCGTCATGAAGCGGTTCCATGCCCGTGGCCGCGGTCGCGCCAGCCGTATCGAGAAGCCGTTCTCGCACCTCACGATCGTCGTTCGTGAAGTCGAAGAAAAAGGGGAGGCCGCATAATGGGCCAGAAAGTCAATCCGATCGGTCTTCGCCTCGGCATCAACCGCACCTGGGATTCGCGCTGGTTCGCGAACACCGGCGAGTACGGCAAGCTGCTGCATGAGGACATCAAGATCCGCAAGTATCTCGAGAAGGAGCTCAAGCAGGCTGCCATCTCGAAGGTCGTGATCGAGCGTCCGCACAAGAAGTGCCGCGTCACCATCCATGCCGCGCGCCCGGGTCTGATCATCGGCAAGAAGGGCGCCGACATCGAGAAGCTTCGCAAGAAGCTGATGGAGATGACGAAGTCCGAGACGCACCTCAACATCGTTGAAGTGCGCAAGCCGGAGATCGACGCGACCCTGGTCGCCCAGTCGATCGCCCAGCAGCTCGAGCGTCGTATCGCGTTCCGCCGCGCCATGAAGCGTGCCGTTCAGTCGGCGATGCGGCTTGGTGCCGAAGGCATCCGCATCAACTGCGCCGGCCGCCTCGGCGGCGCCGAGATCGCGCGCATGGAATGGTATCGCGAAGGCCGCGTGCCGCTGCATACGCTGCGTGCGGACGTCGACTACGGTACGGCCGAAGCGCACACGGCTTATGGCATCTGCGGCGTCAAGGTCTGGGTGTTCAAGGGCGAGATCCTTGAGCATGACCCGATGGCTTCGGAGCGTCGGGCCAGCGAAAGCGATGCAGCGCATGGCGGTGGTGGTGATCGCGAACGCGGTCGTCGTCGCGAAAACGCCTGAGACATTTAGGAATTTGGAGTTAGAACGATGCTGCAGCCAAAGCGCACAAAGTTCCGCAAGCAGTTCAAGGGCCGTATCCATGGTACCGCAAAGGGCGGCACCAACCTGGATTTCGGTGGTTTCGGGCTGAAGGCGCTTGAGCCGAACCGCGTCACCGCACGTGAGATCGAGGCGGCCCGCCGCGCGATCACCCGTGAAATGAAGCGCGCTGGTCGCGTCTGGATCCGTATTTTCCCGGACGTGCCGGTCACTTCGAAGCCGACCGAAGTCCGCATGGGTAAGGGCAAGGGCGCGGTCGATTACTGGGCGGCGCGCGTCAAGCCAGGCCGCATCATGTTCGAGATCGACGGCGTCAATGAAGAAACCGCCCGTGAGGCACTGCGTCTCGGCGCGGCCAAGCTCTCGGTCAAGACGCGCTTCGTGCAGCGCATCGCAGAATAAGGACGGGCTGATCATGAAAGCCGAAGACATCCGGACCAAGACCCAGGACCAGCTGACCGACGACCTGGCCAGCCTGAAGAAGGAGCAGTTCAACCTGCGCTTCCAGAAGGCCACCGGCCAGCTCGAGAAGACCGCGCGCGTGAGACAGGTTCGTAAGGACATTGCGCGTATCAAGACCATCGCTGCGGAAAAGTCCGCGGCTAAGAAGGCTTAAGGACGAAAACCATGCCAAAGCGCATTCTGCAGGGCACCGTCGTCAGCGACAAGAACGAGAAGACGGTTGTCGTCAAGGTCGAACGGCGCTTCACGCATCCCGTGATGAAGAAGACCGTGCGCATGACCAAGAAGTACAAGGCGCACGACGAGAACAACGCCCACAAGGTTGGCGATCAGGTGTTCATCCAGGAATCGAAGCCGATTTCCAAGGACAAGCGCTGGATCGTCGTGTCTTCGGACCAAGCCTGACCTCGGGCGTAAACAACGAATTTTGGACAGACCGGGGAGGGGCTTTGAGCCCATCCCGTTAGAAGAGAAGAAGGCGGCCAGTCATGATTCAGATGCAAACAAACCTCGACGTCGCGGATAATTCCGGCGCCCGTCGTGTCATGTGCATCAAGGTGCTGGGCGGCTCGAAGCGGAAATACGCTTCCGTGGGCGACATCATCGTGGTGTCGATCAAGGAAGCCATTCCGCGCGGCCGCGTGAAGAAGGGCGATGTGATGAAGGCGGTCGTGGTTCGCACGGCCAAGGACATCCGCCGCCCGGACGGCAGCGTGATCCGTTTCGACAAGAACGCGGCCGTTCTCGTCGACAACAAGAAAGAGCCGATCGGCACGCGTATCTTCGGACCGGTTCCGCGCGAACTCCGCGCCAAGAACCACATGAAGATCATCTCGCTCGCGCCTGAAGTGCTGTAAGGAGCCGGACCAATGCAAAAGATTAGAAAAGGCGACAAGGTCGTCGTGCTGGCCGGCAAGGACAAGGGCCGTTCGGGCGAAGTCCTCTCGGTACAGCCGAAGGAAGACACCGCGCTGGTGCGCGGCGTCAACATGATCCGCCGTCACCAGAAGCAGTCCCAGTCCCAAGAGGGCGGGATCATCACCAAGGAAGCGCCGATCCAGCTGTCGAACATCGCGCTGGCCGACCCCAAGGATGGCAAGCCGACCCGCGTCGGCTTCATCTTCCAGAAGGACGGCAAGAAGGTGCGCGTCGCCAAGCGCTCGGGAGAAGTCATCAATGGCTAAGGCTCAAACCACGAAGCCCAAGGCTGAAAGCAAACAGTCCAAGGCTCAGAACACGCCGCGCCTCAAGCAGGTCTACAACGAGACCATCCGCAAGGCGCTGCAGGAACAGTTCGGCTACGACAACGAGATGCAGGTTCCGCGCATCGACAAGATCGTGCTGAACATGGGCGTCGGCGAAGCGACCGCCGATTCGAAGAAGCCTTCGATCGCGGCCGAAGACCTGGCGATGATTGCCGGCCAGAAGGCCGTCGTCACCCGCGCCCGCAACTCGATCGCCGGCTTCAAGGTCCGCGAGAAGATGCCGATCGGCGCCAAGGTCACGTTGCGCAAGGAACGCATGTATGAGTTCCTCGACCGCCTCGTGAACATCGCACTGCCGCGCGTCCGCGACTTTCGCGGACTGAATCCGAAGAGCTTCGATGGCCGTGGCAACTACGCCATGGGCATCAAGGAACACATCGTGTTCCCGGAGATCAACTACGACAAGGTTGATCAGATCTGGGGCATGGACGTCATCGTTTGTACGACTGCGAAGACGGACGACGAAGCCAGGGCATTGCTCAAGGCCTTCAACTTCCCCTTCCGCCAGTAACGGCAGCGAGAAAAGGAAAAATCTGAAATGGCAAAGACCAGCTCAGTCGAGAAGAACAACAGGCGCCGCAAGCTTGCCGACCAGTACGGTCCCAAGCGGGCTGCGCTCAAGGCGATCATCATGGATCAGTCCAAGCCGATGGAAGAGCGTTTCCGCGCTCAGCTCAAGCTTGCTGCCATGCCGCGCAACTCGGCCAAGATCCGCATCCGCAACCGCTGCGAAGTCACCGGCCGTCCGCGCGCCTACTATCGCAAGCTCAAAGTATCGCGCATCGCGCTTCGTGATCTCGGCAATAACGGCCAGATCCCGGGCCTGGTCAAGTCGAGCTGGTAAGGAGGACATAACATGTCATTGAGCGATCCTCTCGGCGATATGCTGACCCGCATCCGCAACGCGTATGGCCGCAAGAAGTCGAGCGTTTCGACGCCGGCTTCGCGTCTGCGCACCCGCGTCCTCGACGTGCTGAAGGCTGAAGGCTATATCCGCGATTACAGCCAGACCGACTTCGACAACGGCAAGTCCGAAATCGAGATCGAGCTGAAGTATTTCGACGGCGCGCCGGTCGTGCGCGAAATCGCCCGCGTTTCGAAGCCAGGCCGCCGCGTCTATGTTTCGGCCAAGTCGATCCCGCAGGTCGCAAACGGCCTCGGCATCGCCATCCTTTCGACACCGAAGGGCGTGATGGCCGACCATGAAGCACGTGAACAGAACGTCGGCGGTGAGATCCTCTGCCAGATCTTCTGATCTGGCAGTTGACCGCAAAGTGGAATCCGGTCTTCGGATCGTTCCCGAAGACAGAGACCTGAAACAAGAGAAGTGACGAGGACAACAAAATGTCTCGTATTGGAAAGAAACCCGTTTCGCTGCCGCAGGGCGTGACCGCGACCGTCAACGGCCAGACCGTGACGGCGAAGGGCCCCAAGGGTGAGCTGAAGTTCGTGGTGAACGACGAAGTGCTGGTCAAGATGGAAGGCAGCGAGATCGCTGTCCAGCCGCGCGACCAGACCAAGACCGCCCGCTCCAAGTGGGGCATGTCGCGCACGCAGATCGTCAACATCCTGCAGGGTGTCAAGGACGGTTTCGAGAAGAAGCTCGAGATCACCGGCGTCGGCTATCGCGCGGCACTTCAGGGCAAGAACCTGCAACTGGCGCTTGGCTTCAGCCATGACGTCGTCTATGAGACGCCGCAGGGCATCACCATCACCGTGCCGAAGCCGACTGAAATCACCGTGGCCGGCATCGACAAGCAGCAGGTCGGCCAGGTTGCGGCCGAGATCCGCGAGTATCGTGGTCCCGAGCCTTATAAGGGCAAGGGCGTCCGCTACGCCGGCGAGAAGATCGTCCGCAAGGAAGGCAAGAAGAAGTAGTAGGCCTGGCCTCGAGAAGTTGAAGACTTTTCGGAAAGGGCCAAGCCAAGAGTGTAACGCCGCGGGGAGCGGTCGCGGGAGGCGCTTTCGCCTACCGCATATGGCGGCCCCCGTTTTTTGAAGGCAAGGAAGACCATCATGGGTACCAAGGAATCCACGCAGCGCCGCGCGCAGCGCGTCCGTCGTCAGATCAAGAAGGTCGCCGGCGAGCGTCCGCGTCTGTCGGTCCACCGCACGTCGAAGAACATCTATGTGCAGGTCATCGACGACGCCAAGGGCCACACCATCGCCGCCGCTTCGACGCTCGAGAAGGACTTCAAGGGTTCGCTCAAGACCGGCGCCGACACCGCTGCCGCCACCGCGATCGGCAAGCTGATCGCCGAGCGCGCCACCAAGGCCGGCGTCAAGGAAGTCGTCTTCGACCGCGGCGCCTACATCTATCACGGCCGCGTCAAGGCGCTCGCCGAGGCTGCCCGCGAAGGTGGCTTGAGCTTCTAAGCATAGTCCCGAAAAGTTGCAGACTTTTCGGATAAAGATTATGCGAAGGAAATGATTTCGCCCCCGGTGACCGTTTCCCGACTTATTCGGGGCGAGGCACCGGATCTTATCAGCAACCGTGCTTCCGGAAAAAAACAAGGAACAGGATATGGCACAGGAACGTAGGGATGGCGGCCGCGGCCGCGATCGTGAAGAACGCGATGACGGCATGGTGGACAAGCTCGTCCACATCAACCGCGTCGCCAAGGTCGTCAAGGGCGGCCGTCGCTTCGGTTTTGCAGCACTCGTCGTCGTCGGCGACCAGAAGGGCCGCGTCGGCTTTGGTCACGGCAAGGCGCGCGAAGTGCCGGAAGCTATCCGCAAGGCAACTGAATCGGCCAAGCGCGACATGATTTTCGTGCCGCTGCGCTCGGGCCGTACGCTGCATCACGACGTCGAAGGACGCTGGGGTGCTGGACGCGTGCTGCTGCGCGCCGCCAAGCAAGGTACCGGCATCATCGCCGGTGGCCCGATGCGCGCTGTCTTCGAGACGCTCGGCATGCATGACGTGGTCGCCAAGTCGATGGGTTCGTCGAACCCCTACAACATGGTTCGCGCCACCTTCGACGCGCTGAAGAGCCAGATGCATCCCAAGGATGTGGCTGCTGCTCGCGGCATCAAGTATTCGACCCTTCAGGCCCGCCGCGGCACCGCCGTTGCGGCTGAAGAATAGTCGATCTGACCAGGGATTTTGACCATGGCCAAGAAAGCAACCAAGACCATCACCGTTGAGCAGATCGGTTCGCCGATCCGCCGTCCGAAGGAACAGCGCGCGACGCTGGTCGGCCTCGGCCTCAACAAGATGCACAAGCAGCGCACGCTGGAAGATACGCCCTCCGTGCGCGGCATGATCGCTGCCGTCCAGCATCTCGTCCGCGTCGTGGACGAGGGCTGAGCCAGAGCGCAGGAGAAGTCAGATGAAACTCAACGATCTGCGTGACAAGGACGGCGCGACGCACTCCAAGAAGCGTCTCGGCCGTGGTATCGGCTCCGGCTCCGGCAAGACCGGCGGTCGCGGCGTCAAGGGCCAGAAGGCGCGCTCCGGCGTCGCCATCAACGGCTTCGAGGGTGGCCAGATGCCGCTCTACCGGCGCCTGCCGAAGCGTGGCTTCAACAACATCTTCGCCAAGAGCTTCACCGTCGTGTCGCTGGCCCGCATCCAGGTGGCCATCGACGCCAAGAAGCTCGACGCCAAGGCAACCGTGACGGCTGAATCGCTGGTTGCCGCCGGCGTCATCCGCCGCGTCAAGGACGGCGTGCGCATCCTCTCGGATGGCGAGATCAAGGCGAAGCTCGCCTTTGACGTCGCCGGCGCCTCCAAGGCCGCGATCGAGAAGATCGAAAAGGCCGGCGGTTCGGTCAAGCTGCCGCAGGAAAAGGCAGCTGCCGAGTAACGGCAATTTGAAGCGCGATCGGCAGGAGTGGAATCCGTTTTTGCTCACGATTTCGCTTTGATCTGCTCAACGAGGCGGCCGCGTCAACGCGGCCGCTTGCATGTTTAGAGCCCGGAGCTTATCTCGTGAGCTTCGGTGAAACGCGCCGCCTGACCTCAGGGCCATCAAGCGTTACCAAGCGGAGAATCAGGCATGGCTTCGGCTGCTGAACAATTAGCCTCGAATCTGAATTTCTCGGCCTTCGCCAAGGCGGAGGATTTGAAGAAGCGCATCTGGTTCACGATCGGCGCGCTGCTGGTTTATCGCCTCGGCACCTACATCCCGCTTCCCGGTATCAATCCCGACGCCTTCGCCCAGGCCTTCTCTTCGCAGAGCAAGGGCGTGCTCGGCATGTTCAACATGTTCGCCGGCGGCGCCGTGCAGCGCATGGCGATCTTTGCGCTCGGCATCATGCCTTACATCTCCGCCTCCATCATCATGCAGCTGATGACCTCGGTCATCCCGTCACTGGAAGCGCTGAAGAAGGAAGGCGAACAGGGCCGCAAGGTGATCAACCAGTACACGCGCTACGGCACCGTGCTGCTTGCGCTGGTCCAGGCCTATGGCATTTCTGTCGGGCTGGAAGGCGGCAACGGCATCGTCAGTGACCCCGGCATGTTCTTCCGCATCTCGACCGTCGTCACGCTGGTCGGCGGCACCATGTTCCTGATGTGGCTGGGCGAGCAGATCACCGCCCGCGGCATCGGCAACGGTATTTCGCTGATCATCTTCTCCGGCATCGTCGCCGGCCTGCCGCACGCCATCTCCGGCACGCTGGAGCTTGGCCGCACCGGCGCGCTGTCGACCGGCCTGATCCTGGCGATCATCGTGCTGGCTATCGTCGTCATTGCGCTCATCGTGTTCTTCGAGCGCGCCCAGCGCCGCTTGCTGATCCAGTATCCGAAGCGCCAGGTCGGCAACCGGATGTTCCAGGGCGATACCTCGCATCTGCCGCTGAAGCTCAACACGTCGGGCGTCATTCCGCCGATCTTTGCCTCGTCGCTGCTTTTGCTGCCGGCCACCGTCGCCGGCTTCTCGCAGACGACGAACCTGCCGGCGTGGGCAAGCACCGTGCTCGCCTCGCTCGGCCACGGCCAGCCGCTCTACATGCTGTTTTATGCGGCGATGATCGTGTTCTTCGCCTTCTTCTACACCGCGATTGTCTTCAACCCGAAGGACACCGCCGACCAGCTCAAGAAGCATTCGGGCTTCATCCCGGGCTATCGTCCGGGCGAGCGCACCGCCGATTATATCGATTACGTTCTCACCCGCATCACCGTCGTCGGCGCCATCTATCTGGTGCTGGTGTGCCTGCTGCCGGAGTTCCTGATCTCGGCGACTGGCGTACCATTCTACCTTGGTGGCACATCGCTTCTGATCGTGGTCAGTGTCACGCTCGATACGGTTGCGCAGATTCAGGGTCACCTGATCGCGCACCAGTATGAAGGCCTGATCAAGAAGTCGAAGCTGCGCGGGGGGAAGAAAGCCAGATGAGGTTGATATTGCTTGGGCCGCCAGGAGCGGGCAAGGGGACGCAAGCACAAAGACTGGTAGAAAAACACGGCATACCCCAGCTCTCGACGGGCGACATGCTGCGTGCTGCCGTCCAGGCAGGCACCGAGGTTGGCAAGCGCGCCAAGGCGGTGATGGATGCCGGTGAACTGGTGTCCGACGCGATCGTCAACGCGATCGTCGCTGAGCGTATCGATCAGCCCGACTGCGCCAAGGGGTTCATCCTCGACGGCTATCCGCGGACCCTGGTGCAGGCGGATGCGGTCGAGCAGATGCTGTCGGATCGCTCGCAGGGGCTCGACGCCGTCATTGAACTCGTGGTCGACGACAAGGCCCTGGTTGGCCGGATCGTCAAACGCGCCGACGAGGCGCAGGCCGCCGGCCTTCCCGTTCGCAAGGACGACAATCCGACCGTGTTCGAAGAGCGCTTGAGGGAATACTACAAGAAGACGTCGCCGCTGATTGGCTACTACTATGCCAAGGGCAAGCTCCGCAGTGTCGATGGCATGGCCGATATCGACGCCGTGACGGAACAGATCGAAGCGGTGCTCAAGGACGCGGTGCGGGGAAATTAACGATTGCACTTGACGGAGGCGGTTCGCTGCGGTATGGCGGCCCGTCTTCCTATCAGGCATGAGCTTTGCTTGTCCGCAAGGGCAAGGCAGCCGCATTGAACTGGAAACTCCCGCATGGGCCGGCCTCCACCGGACGCGGGGCAACTTAAGACAGCGCCGAGCCTACCTTGTTTTTGAGGATTGGCCGGCCCACATGGAGAAGGGAAGAACATGGCTCGTATAGCCGGCGTCAACATTCCGACCAACAAGCGCGTTGTCATTGCGCTGCAGTACATTCACGGCATTGGCAAGCGGTTCGCCCAGGAGATCGTCGACAAGGTCGGCATCCCGGCCGAGCGCCGCGTCAACCAGCTGACCGACGCGGAAGTGCTGCAGATCCGCGAGACCATCGACCGCGATTACCAGGTTGAAGGCGACCTGCGCCGCGAAGTCTCGATGAACATCAAGCGGCTCATGGACCTCGGCTGCTACCGCGGCCTGCGTCACCGCCGCTCGCTGCCGGTCCGCGGCCAGCGCACGCATACCAATGCGCGCACCCGCAAGGGCCCGGCCAAGTCGATCGCCGGCAAGAAGAAGTAATTTTTTTAGGGGAATAAGGGAGTAGGGGAGTAAGGCAGTAGGGAATGCCCGCCAGTCGGGTCGCACTTTTCCCTACTCCCTTGCTGCCCTATTCCCCTACTCCCTTACGAAGGTGGAGCCGCTGGCATTACGGCGGTGTAGAGATCAACTGAAAGGACTATCATGGCCAAGGAAGCCGCTCGTGTTCGCCGTCGCGAACGCAAGAATATCTCGTCGGGCGTTGCCCACGTCAATTCGACCTTCAACAACACGATGATCACCATCACCGATGCGCAGGGCAATTCGATTGCCTGGTCGTCGGCCGGTGCCCAGGGCTTCAAGGGTTCGCGCAAGTCGACCCCGTTCGCTGCCCAGATGGCTGCCGAGGATGTTGCCAAGAAGGCCCAGGAACACGGCATGCGCATGCTCGAAGTCGAGGTCTGCGGACCCGGCTCCGGTCGTGAATCGGCACTGCGCGCCCTGCAGGCGGCCGGCTTCACCATCACCTCGATCCGTGATGTGACGCCGATCCCGCACAATGGCTGCCGCCCGCGCAAGAAGCGTCGCGTCTAAGCATTTACCGAACGCCGCGCGAGCGCCCTTGGGCGCTCCTCCGTGGCATTCCAGGTCGCCCGCCACGATTGGATGGTGGCGGGTCAACGGAAGGAAAGCATCATGATCCAGAAAAATTGGCAGGAACTGATCAAGCCGAACAAGATCGAGTTCTCGTCGAAGAAGAAGACGCTGACCACGCTGGTCGCCGAGCCTCTCGAGCGTGGCTTTGGCCTGACGCTGGGCAACGCGCTGCGCCGCGTGCTTCTGTCTTCGCTGCGCGGTGCGGCTGTTACCGCCGTGCAGATCGACGGCGTTCTACATGAATTCTCGTCCATCGCCGGTGTGCGCGAGGACGTGACCGACATCGTCTTGAATATCAAGGAAATCGCCATCCGCATGGAAGGCGATGGTCCCAAGCGCATGGTCGTTCGCAAGCAGGGACCGGGTGCGGTTCTTGCCGGCGACATCCAGACGGTTGGCGACGTCGAGATCCTCAACCCCGACCACGTCATCTGCACGCTGGACGAAGGCGCTGAAATCCGCATGGAATTCACCGTCGACACCGGCAAGGGTTACGTGCCGGCCGACCGCAACCGCGCCGAAGACGCGCCGATCGGCCTCATCCCGGTCGACAGCCTTTATTCGCCGGTCAAGAAGGTCTCCTACAAGGTCGAGAACACCCGCGAGGGCCAGGTTCTCGACTATGACAAGCTGACCATGACGATCGAGACCGACGGTTCGATCACCGGCGAGGACGCAGTGGCTTTCGCCGCCCGCATCCTGCAGGACCAGCTCGGCCTCTTCGTCAACTTCGACGAGCCGCAGAAGGAAGTCGCCGCCGAGGCCGTCACCGAGCTCGCCTTCAACCCGGCGCTGCTCAAGAAGGTCGACGAACTCGAGCTTTCGGTGCGTTCGGCCAACTGCCTGAAGAACGACAACATCGTCTATATCGGCGACCTGATCCAGAAGACCGAAGCCGAGATGCTGCGCACCCCGAACTTCGGCCGCAAGTCGCTGAACGAGATCAAGGAAGTCCTGGCGGCGATGGGCCTGCACCTCGGCATGGAAGTGCCGGACTGGCCGCCGGAAAACATCGAAGACCTCGCTAAGCGTTACGAAGACCAATATTGAGCATGAATTCCAAGGATCGGCGGCGTGGGCCGCTCGATCCGACGGTCATGCAGAAAACCATCAGAGGCCGCGGCCTCTTGAACAACTGAAGAAGGAAAAGAGCCATGCGCCACGGTTTCAAAGGCCGCCGCTTCGCCCGAAGCATTAGCCATCGCAAGTCGATGTTCGCCAACCTCGCCGTGTCGCTGCTCGAGCACGAGCAGATCGTCACAACCTTGCCGAAGGCGAAGGACCTGCGTCCGATCGTCGAGAAGCTGGTGACGCTCGGCAAGCGTGGCGACCTGCACGCCCGCCGCCAGGTCATTGCCCAGATCGGCAATGAAGGCGTCGTCAAGCGTCTGTTCGACACCATCGCGCCGCGCTACGCCAACCGCAATGGCGGCTATCTGCGCATCATGAAGGCGGGCTTCCGTCACGGTGACAACGCCGCCATGGCTGTCATCGAATTCGTCGATCGCGACGTCTCGGCCAAGGGCGCCGGCGACCGCGCTCGCATCGAGGCCGAAAGCGCTGACGCGGACGCCGCAGCCGCATAAGGCTCGGTTTTCCCAAATGAGTTCAAAGGGGCCTGCGGGCCCCTTTTTGTTTTCTGAAAGCAGCAAACCGCGCCGGAATCCGATTTCCGGGCATGCCCCTGGGGTTTTGGCCCAAAATAGTCGGATTTCAGCGGCTTAGCCTTTCATTTTGCACAATCGTCGGGACAATGCCCCCGAACTTGCCTTGGAGGATTCGCGAATGCGCGCCAGAAGACTGCCCTTTGTTCTGCTTTTCGCCATCATGGCGTTTGCGGCCGCACCGGTGGTCAGGCAGGCATTGGCCGAGGAGACCAAGACAGATCCCGGCCTGTCAGATGTGCTGACCGACCTGCTGCATGGCGTCGAGGGCGAGAACGCGACGTCCGGTCCCGACAAGCGCGTGCCGTTCGGCCGCGAGGAGGTGCAGCTGTCGTTTGCGCCGCTGGTCAAGCAGACGGCGCCGGCGGTGGTCAACGTCTATGCCTCGCAGACCGCCAAGGTGACATCGCCTTTCGACGGTGATCCGTTCTTCGAGGAATTCTTCGGCCGCTCGCAGCCGCGCGCGCAGTCTTCGCTGGGCTCCGGCGTGCTGGTCGATCCGACCGGCGTCGTGGTCACCAATTACCACGTCATCAAGGATGCCGACCGGGTCAAGGTGGCGACCGCTGATGGGCGTGAGTTCGACAGCAAGGTGCTGCTCAAGGACGAGACTCTCGACCTTGCCGTGCTCAAGATCACCTCGGACAAGCCGTTTCCGGTCATTGCCATCGGCGATTCCGACGCGCTCGAGGTCGGCGACCTGCTGCTGGCCATAGGCAACCCCTTCGGCGTCGGCCAGACCACCACCAGCGGTATCGTCTCGGCACTGGCCCGCAGCCATATCGGGGTCTCCGATTCCAGCTTCTTCATCCAGACCGACGCCGCCATCAATCCCGGCAATTCCGGCGGTGCGCTGATCAACATGGGCGGCCAGCTGGTCGGCATCAACACGGCCATCTACAGCCGCAGCGGCGGTTCGATCGGCATCGGCTTCGCCATTCCCTCGAACATGGTTCGCGCCTTTGCCGACGCGGCCAAGGCCGGGCTCGACTTCTTCGAACGGCCCTATATCGGCGCCGAGTTCGAAGCGGTGACGCCGCAGATCGCAGAATCGCTCGGCATGGAGAAGCCGACCGGTGCGCTGGTTTCGTCGGTCGAGGCGACCGGACCGGCCGCCAAGGCAGGGCTCAAGCCCGGCGACGTGGTGCTGCAGCTCAACGGCAAGCCGGTCGAGAGCATCGAAGCGCTGGACTACCGGATGGCGACGCTGTCGATCGGCACCACCGCCAATTTCGCGGTTCTGACCAAGGGCCAGCAGGCGGCGATGGATATCGCGCTGGAGCGTGCTCCGGAAGGCATGAAGGCTGCCGAGGTGACGCTGCATGGCCGCAGCCCCTTTTCGGGCGCCAAGGTCGCGGAGCTTTCGCCCCGGCTCGCGCAGCGGCTTGGCCTGCGCACGGACATCAAGGGCGTCACCGTGGTCGACATCAACCGCGATTCACCGGCCGCCGATTTCGGCTTCCAGCCGGGCGACATCGTGCGCGAGGTGAACGGCACCACCATCGATACCGCAGCGACCCTGGAGCTGGCGGCCAAGACGGATACGCGCTGGTGGCGCTTTACGGTCGAGCGCGGCGGGCAGATACTGCGTCAGGTGTTGCGTTATTAGGGCTGGGTTCCGTGCATTCGGGCTCATGCTCCAACGAAAAAGAAGTGCATGGCCGATCTGTTCAGCGTCGATGAACCGGAAAAGAAGCCGCTTGGGCGGCCGCTGGCCGACAGGTTGCGGCCGAGGAACCTTGGCGAGGTCGTCGGCCAGGAGCATCTGACCGGGCCTGACGGCGCGCTGACCCGGTTGATCGGTTCCGGCTCGCTCGGCTCGATGATTTTCTGGGGGCCGCCCGGCACCGGCAAGACCACCGTGGCGCGGTTGCTCGCCGGTGAAACGAGTCTCGCCTTCGAGCAGATATCGGCTGTCTTTTCCGGCGTCGCCGACCTGAAAAAGGTGTTCGAATCAGCCAAATTGCGCCGTGCCAATGGCCGCCAGACCTTGTTGTTCGTCGACGAGATCCATCGCTTCAACCGCGCGCAGCAGGACAGTTTCCTCCCGGTCATGGAGGACGGGACAGTCGTGCTGGTTGGCGCCACGACCGAAAACCCGTCCTTCGAACTGAATGCCGCTTTGTTGTCACGCGCGCGCGTTCTGGTCTTCCATTCGCTTGGCGAGGAGAGCATCTCCAAGCTGATGGCGCGGGCGGAGGAGACCGAGGGCAGGGCGCTGCCGCTCGACGACGAGGCGCGGGCCATGCTCATCCGCATGAGCGATGGCGACGGCCGCGCCTCTCTTACCCTGGCAGAGGAAGTCTGGCGAGCAGCCAAGCCCGGCGAGGTCTTCGATCCCGAGGGTCTGCAGCGCATCGTCCAGCGCCGCGCGCCAATCTACGACAAGGGCCAGGACGGCCATTACAATCTGATCTCGGCGCTGCACAAATCGGTACGCGGTTCAGATCCTGACGCGGCTCTCTACTATCTCGCACGCATGTTCGATGCCGGCGAGGATCCGCTCTATCTAGGCCGCCGGCTGGTGCGCATGGCCATGGAAGACATCGGCCTTGCCGACCCGCAGGCGCTTGTCGTCGCCAATGCCGCCAAGGATGCCTACGACTATCTCGGCTCGCCCGAGGGCGAACTCGCCTTTGCCGAGGCCACCGTCTATCTCGCCACCGCGCCCAAATCCAACGCCGTCTACAACGCTTTCAAGGCCGCCACGCGGGCCGCCAAGGAACACGGCTCGCTGCTGCCACCCAAGCACATCCTCAACGCGCCGACCAAGCTGATGAAAGAGGAGGATTACGGCGCCGGCTACCGCTACGACCATGACGAGCCGGATGCCTTTTCGGGGCAGGATTATTTTCCGGAGAAGATGGGTCGCCAGACCTTCTATGATCCGCCCGAGCGCGGCTTCGAGCGCGATATCAGGAAGCGGCTCGATTATTGGGTAAAGCTGCGCAAAGAGCGGGAATAGCCGGCTTGCGTGAGGCTATTGACCAGATCCAGCAGGCAGCCAGCCGGCCGCGGTAGCAGGGCCGTTGTGTGGTAACCCAAAAAACCTTATCAAGGCGCACGACCGGGCGGTGGCCATTGCCTTGATTTGGGCACCTCATTCGCAACAGGATCGCGCTTGGCGCGTGGAAAAATGACAAAAAATCTTCGCAAATCCCTTCGCAAATTCGCCATTGCCATCCCGCTTCTCGCCCTTGGCTTCTATTTCATCCCCATCCTGACGACGATCTTCATCGTCTGCGGCCTGATCGACGTGCTGCGCAACGACCGCAAGGATCTGTCGCTGTTCTCAGGCTATTTTCTCGGCAACGGCCTGTTCACCTGGCTGCTTTCGCCGTTCAACCTGCTGGTCGACCTCTTGTGCTACAGAAATCCTGGCGTGTGGAAGCTGGAGCAGTTTCCCGCCGACTATCAGCGCGAGGTCAACGAGGTCCTGGACATCTTCAAGGCGCGCAAGGATGAGATCATCGCCGATATCGATGCCAATTTCGGCGCCGGCCGGCGCGGCATGTATGTCTACCAGTGGTACGGCAAGCACAGGATCGACAACGTCGCCGAGTTCAACAAGGATTTCAAATACATCAAGACCATCGCCGTTTCCGTCTTCAGCAAGCGCGAATCGACGTCCTGGCATTTCGGCCCGCTGCGGCTCAGCTTGCGCATCCTCTACAATCTGATCCCGGTGAAATCGGAGATTTTCGTCGAGTGCGGCAACGTCAAGAATTACTGGTACGACAATCCGCTGTTCATCTTCGACGACACGCTGCTGCATCGCTCGGTCAACGAGTATGACGGCCGCCGCTACTGCGTGTTCATGGACATTATCAGGCCATCGCCGGTTCCCCGCCTCATCGCGGGTATGCTGGCCATCGTCTCGGTGAGCGTCGAGCGCATCAATTCCATGTTCTACAAGAACTGGAAAATGATCGGTTCGACCAAGCCGAAGAATGCCGGGACGACCTGAGCTTTGGAAAATCGGCGCTGCCGGCCCTGCCGGCAGCGTTTGGGTGCTCTGCATGTGAGACTTGGCCAATCCTTGTCGGCCGCTCATGCGCCGGAACGGATCCTGGCTGCATAAACGGTAGTCCGGGCTGGCTGTGATAGTTCTGCCTCTTCTCCTTCTGGCGGCCGCAAGTGACGAAGAACAAATCTCTCGGATTTTGGGCAACGACATATGTGTGTACCGCTCTGCTGGGAGTTGCTCTTGCTCTCATCTATGTAGGGCTTGAACAGCCTGTCTATTACTGGGACTTCGCTGCCTATTTCGACACGTTTAGCCGGCAGGGCACGCTCTTGGTTCAGAGCCCTCTCGAGTGGCTCAGCCATTTGAGGACCTCGATCGCCACCGATGACTACAGTGCGGCGATCCTGGTGCCGCTGATGCCGTTTCACATCATTTTTGGCGATTCGAGGTTTTCCTACATCGCCGGAATAGTCGCTGTTTACCTGGTTCCGACCGCTCTTCTCATCGGCAGAACAAGCTATCTGGAGGCGGCGACCGGGACGCCTTCATGCCGAAGCTGGCTCACCGTATGGATTGCGGCCTTTCTCTACACGCCCTTCTGGGCGGCGACGCTTCGTGGGTTGCCGGACATTGCCGGCTGCCTCGCGCTTTGCGCGGCAACCTATTTTCTCTGGAAATCGAGGTTCCTGACCCATGAACCGGTGATCAGCGGAATGCGTGTCGGCGTATGCCTGTGGTTGGCATTCGTGCTGCGCCGCTGGTATGCCTATCCCGTCATCGGGGTCGGAACTTCCGCGGCCTTCTTCTGTTTTCTGCAGGTCGCGAAAGACCGCGACGTCCCGGCACTCCGCAATGCCGCCGTCGGGGGCCTGTGTGTGATCCTCGTGGTTGTCGGAGCCGCGCTGACCTCCCAGCAACCTCTGATCCTCAAGATACTGGGAACCAGCTATGGCGACCTTTACAGCGGATACAAGACAAGCTTCGTTTCACAGGTTGACCAGGTAGGATCGCGGCTCAGCTATGTGAACTGGCTGTTGATCGTATTCGGCCTTTGCATCTCCATCATACGCCAAAACAGATTTTCCCTGTTCTGTGCCGTTGCTTCGGTACTTACCTTCTTCCTCTTCACCCGCATGCAGGACCCGGATCGCCACCATTCGGTGCCAATGTTTCTTTGGCTTTTTCCTGCCTACGCCCAGGCAATCGTTGCGATCGTTTCGATGCCGGCGCTGAGATCGCGATGGTCGACCGCCGCGATAGCCGTTGCCGCCGTGCTGGCGTTTTTCGGTACTTTTTTCCCGATTGGCCGCCAGGTGCTGTCACCGGTCAGCTACGTCTTTGCCAGGGAAGCCACGCTCCCGCTGCAACTCGACAATCTTCCAGAATACAGGCGCCTTATCGATGACCTTCTTGGAAAGATGGGACCTGGGGACCGGTTGTCGGTATTTGCGTCCAGCGGGATCATGAGCGACTCATTGCTCTATGAAATGGACAAGGACCTTTACCCCCGCATCGAGTGGGCTTGTCAGGTCGATAGTCGCGATCGGTTCAGACCGGCGGCGTTGAAGTCCAAATACGTTGTCGTGACCGATCCGCCCGTTACCCATCTGCAGCCGGGTGCGCAGCTCTGTGTCTCGATACCGGACCAATACATTGTCGAGGGCAAAGGCATCGGCGCTGCATACAGGCGCATCGCGGCGTACCAGCTGTCCGGCGACGTCAAGGGCTACCTCTACGAACAGGTGCGCCCTATCGGAAAAACGGAGATCGATGACCTCTATAACGAGTTCAGGAAAAAATATCCGGGATGGGCAACGCCTGAGTGGTGACGAGCTCGGCTGATCCGTGCGCTTGCGCCCACAGCGAGGGATTGACCGGGCAGCCCTGCGGGGGCAGTAGACGGTCATGTTCAATCTGTTTCTCGTCGTCGTCGGTGGCGGCATCGGTGCCGGAATTCGTCACCTTACCAACATCGGCGCGCTGCGTTTTGTCGGCCCCAACTATCCCTGGGGCACGATGGCCATCAACGTCATCGGCTCCTTCGCCATGGGGCTGTTCATCGCCTCCATGATGCGCCGTGGCGGATCGAACGAGGTCAGGCTGTTCGTTGCCACCGGCATTCTTGGGGGCTTCACCACCTTCTCAGCCTTTTCGCTCGATTTTGCGACGCTGTGGGAGCGGGGAGCCACGCTGCCTGCGCTGGGTTATGCCCTTGCCAGCGTCATTGGCGCCATTATCGCCCTGTTTCTGGGACTTTGGCTCGCAAGAAGCCTGCCTTAGTGCTATTGCCGCGCCAAGAACAGGCCGAGCTTGGCTCGGGAAACGGATAAGCGACAAAAAACATGGCAGGCGTTGAACAGATCACGGTGGAAGCCGGCGAGGCGGGCATGCGGCTCGACCGCTGGTTCAAGACCCATTTCCCGGGCCTTGGTTTCGGCCATTTGCAGAAGCTTCTGCGCTCCGGCCAGATCCGTGTCGACGGCGGCCGGGTCAAGGCCGACACCCGTGTCGAGCCCGGCCAGATGGTTCGCGTCCCACCGCTCGAGGTTGACAAGAAGGGCGAGAGTGCGCTGACCGGCCACTCGATCCGCAACCAGGGCGATGCCGATGTCCTGTCGAAAATGCTGATCCATGAAGACCCTAAGGTTTTCGTCTTCAACAAGCCGGCGGGCCTTGCGGTGCAGGGCGGCTCGGGCGTCACCCGCAATGTCGACGACATGCTGGAGGCCTGGCGCAACCAGAAGGGCGAGAAGCCCAGACTGGTTCACAGGCTCGACCGCGACACTTCGGGCGTGCTGGTCGTCGCCCGCACCCGACTGGCCGCCATGAAGCTCTCGGAAGCGTTTCGCGCCCGCGAGACCAAGAAGACCTATTGGGCGCTGGTCAAGGGCGTGCCGCCCAAACGCGAGGACAAGATCTCGACCTGGCTGATCAAGGAGCCGACGCCGGACGGTGACCGCGTGCGGGTCGCCGCGCATGGCGAAAAGGGCGCCGACCACGCTGTGTCCTACTACCGCATCATCGAGCAGGCGGCGCAGACGATGACCTGGCTTGAAATGGAGCCCTATACGGGCCGCACCCACCAGCTTCGCGTCCATGCCGCCTACATCGGCTGCCCGATCCTGGGCGATCCGAAATATTTCGAGGCCGACACCAACTGGGACTTTCCCGGGGGCATTCAAAACCGCCTGCATCTGCACGCCCGCCGCATCATCATTCCGCATCCCGACAAGGGCGTCATCGATGTCACGGCGCCAATGCCGCCGCATATGCGCCAGAGCTGGAACCTGATCGGCTTCGACGACGCCAGCGCGGAGGACTGATCGTGAGCGGCGCCACCGACGCGCTCGACCGGCGCGACACGGTCGACCTGGCCGCCGCCGCGATCATGGTCGGGCTGACCTTTTCCTGGGGGCTGAATTACGTCGCCGCCAAGATCTCCTACGCTGGCTATGATCCGGTTTTCCTGTCGATCGCGCGCTCGATCATCGGCGGCATGTGTGTCTTTGCCTGGTGCCGGTGGCGCGGCATCGCGCTTTTCACGCGCGACGGGACCTTGCTCGCCGGCATCGTGGTTGGCGCGCTTTTCGGCATCGAGTTCCTTTGCCTCTATGTCGGCCTGGAGCATACGACCGTTGCCCGCAACACGCTGCTGGTCAACACCATGCCGTTCTGGATGCTGCTCGGCGGCCATTTCCTGCTCGGCGAGCAGATCACGTTGAGAAAATTCCTTGGCCTGCTGCTGGCCTTTGCCGGCCTTGCCGCGGTGTTTTCCGACAAGCTTGGCGGCGGCGGAGACATGCTGTTCGGCGATCTGCTGAGCCTTGGCTCCGGATTCTTCTGGGCTTTGACCAACATCCTCATCAAGCGGTCGAAGCTGGTCGAGGCGAGCGCCGAGAAGCTTCTGCTCTACCAGCTCGCCGGGGCAGCGATCGTAGGCGTATTGGTGCTGCCTCTCGCCGGCCCGCCCGTTCGCGACCCGACCGTGCTGCCGACCTTGGCGCTGCTTTTCCAGGCGGTCTACATCGTCGCCTTCACCTATGTGCTGTGGTTCTGGCTGCTGCGGCGCTATCCGGCGTCAGGCCTGTCCAGTTTCACCTTCCTGTCGCCGGTTTTCGGCGTCCTGTGCGGAGCCATGTTCTTGAATGAGCCGCTGACCATGCGCATTTTCCTGGCACTTGGCCTGATTGCCGCCGGCCTGATCATCGTCAACCGGCCGGCGCGCAAGCTGACGCCGGTGTAAGAGAGACCTTCATGCGTGACATCCTCAACGACCTCGAAGCGGGCAAGTATCTCTCCGACCCGGATCCTGTGCGCCGCGCCCAGATCCAGATGAAGATGCCTCTGCCCAAACGCTTCTACAAGGCCGCCTCTGTGGCACCTGTCGACAATGGCTTTGCCGTGCATCTCGACGGCAAGCCGGTGCGGACGCCGGGCAAGGCGCTGCTGGTGCTGCCGACCGAGGCAGCAGCCGCGCTCGTCGCCGACGAGTTCGCCGCCCAAAGCGAGACCATCGATCCGGTGAAGATGCCGGTGATGCGCCTCGTCAACACGGCCATCGATGGCGTCGCCAGCGACCCGCAGGCGGTGCTGGAGGATATCCTGCGCTTTGCCTCATCCGATCTCACCTGCTATCGCGCCGACGCACCGCAAGGGCTGGTGGAGCGGCAGAATCAGCATTGGGATCCGGTGATCGACTGGGCGAGGACACTCGGAGCACGTTTCAATCTGGCCGAGGGCATCATCCATGTCGAACAGCCGCGCGAGACCATCGCCATGCTGGGCAGCCATCTTGCCCAGCGCGCCGAGCCGCTGCGGCTCGCCGCCATTCATGTGATGACGTCGCTGACCGGTTCGGCGCTGCTGGCGCTGGCTGTCGATTTCGGCGAGATCGACGCTGAGGCTGCCTGGGCCGCTGCTCATGTCGACGAGGACTGGCAGATCGAGCATTGGGGGCAGGATGCGGAGGCCGTTGCCCGCCGCGCGGCTCGCAAGCGCGACATGATGGCTGCTGCCGGCCTGCTGCAAGCGCTCAAGGGCTAGGGGTCCCAACTCGCCCGGTTTCATCCCGCAGCGCACCTAATACCAAAGTCATAATCCCAAAGACGCGCTGCCTTTGGCGGGCGCTTTCTGTCATTTTTCCCCGATGGCTGTCGTTGAGTCCGTGCTCGGAGGAGAACGCGGACAGTGTCGCGCAGCATTGAGAACGGGTCTCACGGGAGGATAACGCAATGGCAATAGCATCGACCGCCGGCGGAACAAGCCGCGGCATGACGCGGGAAGAGAAGAAAGTCATCTTCGCTTCCTCGCTCGGCACCGTTTTCGAATGGTATGATTTCTATCTTTATGGCTCGCTGGCGGTGTTCATCGGTTCGACCTTTTTCAGCCCAGCCATTCCGGAAGCGACCCGCAACATTTTCGCGCTGTTGGCTTTCGCCGCAGGCTTCCTTGTGCGCCCGTTCGGCGCACTGCTGTTCGGCCGCATCGGTGACCTTGTCGGCCGTAAATATACTTTTCTTGTCACCATGACGATCATGGGCCTGTCGACCTTTCTGGTCGGCTTGCTGCCCGGCTATGCCACTTTGGGCATCGCCGCTCCCGTGATCCTGATCATCCTGCGCATGCTGCAGGGCCTGGCTCTGGGTGGCGAATATGGCGGCGCGGCCACTTACGTCGCCGAACATGCGCCGGACAACCGGCGCGGCTACTACACCTCGTGGATCCAGACCACGGCGACGCTCGGCCTGTTCCTATCGCTGGTTGTGATCCTGATCGTACAGGCTTCATTGAGCAAGGAAAACTATGCTGCCTGGGGCTGGCGTATCCCGTTCATCGTGTCTTTCCTGTTGCTCGGCATCTCAATCTGGATTCGGCTTTCGCTTTCCGAATCCCCGACCTTCCAGCGCATGAAGGATGAGGGAAAGGGCTCCAAGGCGCCGCTGACGGAAGCCTTCGGCCAATGGAAGAACGCCAAGATTGCACTGCTGGCGCTGCTCGGCCTCACAGCCGGTCAGGCCGTGGTCTGGTACAATGGCCAGTTCTACGCGCTGTTCTTCTTGACCAACGTGCTCAAGGTCGACGCGCAGTCGGTCAACATCATGATCGCGGTCGCCCTGGCGGTCGGTTCGATCTTCTTCGTCGTCTTCGGCTGGCTCTCCGACAAGATCGGCCGCAAGCCGATCATCATGGCGGGCCTTGCGCTGGCGATTGTCTGCACCTTCCCGCTGTTCAAGGCACTGACATGGGCTGCCAATCCGGCACTCGCCACGGCGCAGCAGAACACCAGGGCGACGGTGACCGCGGCGCCGGGCGACTGCAAGTTCCAGTTCAATCCGGTTGGCACGGCGAAGTTCACGACATCCTGCGATATCGCGACTTCGTTCCTGACCAAGAACTCGGTTCCCTATGACGTGGTGTCGACGGCTGCCGCCGGCACACCCGCATCTGTCAAAATCGGCAACGAGACGGTCGAGTCCTATGACGCCATCGCCGCCGGTGATCAGGCCAAGACCAAGGAAGCGGCCTTCATCAAGGCCGTCAATATGTCGCTGCAGGACGGCGGCTATCCGCTGAAGCGCGCGGCAGCCAAGGTTGCGGACCAGAAGCTCGATGCGTTTGTTGCCGCCAACCCGGAACTGAAGCTGGACGCCGCTGCCGTCCGCGCCGGTGAAAAGGCGACGGTGCCGATCGACCAGGCGGTCAAGGACAAGCTGCTGACCACCGATGAGGCAGCGGGCGCACCCGAAGTCACCGTCTACAACATTCCAGGCGGCGGCGCGTTCGCCATGTTCGCCGATCCTGCAGCAGTGAACTGGCCAATGACGATCGGCATCCTGTTCATCCTGGTGCTGTTCGTGACCATGGTCTACGGGCCGATCGCGGCGATCCTGGTCGAAATGTTCCCGACCCGCATTCGCTACACCGGCATGTCGCTGCCCTATCACATCGGCAATGGCTGGTTCGGTGGACTGCTGCCGGCAACCGTGTTCGCGCTCAGCGCCTACAAAGGCGACATCTACTATGGCCTTTGGTACCCGGTGGTGATCGCGGCTATAACACTGGTCATCGGCATGATCTTCGTCAAGGATACGCTCGGCACCGACCTGCACGCCAAGGAGTAGGCAGCCCCAGCGTTCAAAAGAAAGCCCGGCGCGAACGATCGCGCCGGGCTTTTTCTTTTCAGGCCAATTCGTTGGCGAGGGCTGCTGCCCTTTGTGTCAGCTCTTGCGGCCCCGGGCCTCTTCCTCGATGGCTGCCTCATGGTACCAGCCGTCGCCGAAATCCGCGCAGGCACCACGCAGCGAGGCAAGCTCTGCCGCAAACTTAGCCTTTCCGCTCAAATTTGAGGCAGAGAGGCGTGCTGCCGCCGGGAACATCAAAATTTTGGCCGACGGTCGTGTGGAAATGACTTCCATTGCCGGGTTCCTTTCTTCCGCCGAACCTTTTCGATTCAACTTGGCCCGAAGATAAGGTCTGCAATCAAGTTAGGCAATATGCCTATGAAAAGATCAGCAGTTGCACACTATTTGTGCAAATAAGGACCGTGATGGATCCGGGCGCATTGCTTAGGCGGCTCACCGACTTCCGGTGGATGCCGCGTCAATTTTGTCGCACCCTCCGGACCAAGAATGGCACACGAATTGCATTTTAAGTGTGCGGCAGGCCAGCTGCTGACGGCAGACGCATGTCGACGCCGTTCAGTGTTCGGTGATCAAGCAACGAGAGGCTAGAATGACGAAATACAAGCTCGAGTATATCTGGCTCGATGGATATACCCCGGTCCCCAACCTTCGCGGCAAGACGCAGATCAAGGAATTCGCCGAATTCCCTGAACTCGAGCAGCTGCCGCTGTGGGGCTTCGATGGTTCCTCGACCCAGCAGGCCGAAGGGCACAGCTCCGATTGCGTGCTGAAGCCGGTTGCGGTCTATCCGGATCCCGCCCGCACCAACGGCGTGCTGGTCATGTGCGAAGTCATGATGCCCGATGGTGTCACGCCGCATGCCTCAAACAAGCGCGCCACCATCCTCGATGACGAGGGCGCCTGGTTCGGCTTCGAGCAGGAATATTTCTTCTACAAGGACGGTCGCCCGCTCGGCTTCCCCGAGAGCGGCTATCCCGCACCCCAGGGCCCGTACTACACCGGCGTCGGCTATTCCAATGTCGGCTCCGTCGCGCGTCAGATCGTCGAGGAGCATCTCGACCTCTGCCTCGCCGCCGGCATCAACCACGAAGGCATCAACGCCGAAGTGGCCAAAGGCCAATGGGAATTCCAGATTTTCGGCAAGGGCTCCAAGAAGGCCGCCGACCAGATGTGGATGGCCCGCTACCTCCTGCAGCGCCTGACCGAGAAATACGGCATCGACATCGAATACCACTGCAAGCCGCTCGGAGACACCGACTGGAACGGCTCTGGCATGCACGCCAACTTCTCGACCGCCTATATGCGCGAAGTCGGCGGCAAAGCCTATTTCGAAGCGCTGATGGCGGCTTTCGACAAGAACCTGATGGATCACATCGCCGTTTACGGCCCGGACAACGACAAGCGTTTGACCGGCAAGCACGAGACCGCGCCGTGGAACCGGTTCAGCTATGGCATTGCCGACCGTGGCGCCTCGATCCGCGTGCCGCATTCCTTCATCAAGAGCGACTATAAGGGTTATCTGGAAGACCGCCGTCCGAACTCGCAGGGCGACCCCTACCAGATCGCCTCGCAAATCCTGAAGACGATCGCCTCGGTTCCGGCAAGCGCCCAGGTTTCAGCCGCCGCGTAAGTGTTTCGGATTGTATGACAAGAGGACCCCGGCGTTTCGCGCCGGGGTTCTTTTTTGGCCGTTACCCGGCTGACTGCATTCCCGGTAAAACATACCCAGAAAAAGTCAGGCAGTTCCGGCGGTCGCTAATCGCCCGTGAGTTCCGGCCGCAGCCGTGCGGGTCTGCGGCGATCACTCGCCAGAAAGCCCGGAAAACCGCCTTTTCCAGCCCTTGTCCGGGGCGATGGATATTCCATAAGCATCTGTTCATGCAACGGAATCGGTCATTCGCCACCCGGCTGGCGGCGTTGACAGATCACGCTACGGCATGCGTATTCGCGGGCTTGGGGTTACGTCACGCAATGCTGTTCGGACGGGCGGGGTTTTCTTGAACGGCGGCATTGGCGTGGGCGCCGGACGAGCGGTCACTGTAGCCTGAGACAGTGCTCCGCTCGCTCCTGGCTCCGACGTTGGCGGCCGAACCGCCTCCCTTGATCATTTACTGAACACCGCCGAGTTGTGATTGAAGCGACGCGCTCAAAAGCCGGCCGCTCCGATGGACCGTAGGTCCAAGAATCCGGGCATCCTATGATCGTCGAAGACGAAAGGCGGATACGGCTGTCCATGCGCGGCTGCCGTGCAGGCGAGGCATGCCGGTCGGCTGGCAATTCCTATGGAGCGCAGCAAAAAGCCCTTGAAAGAGGGACGTCTTTCAAGGGCTTGAGCATTATAGCTAATCTTGGACCGAGATTGAATCTCAGACGGAGTAGTACATGTCGTACTCGACCGGATGCGGGGTCATTTCGAAGCGCATCACTTCGGCCATCTTCAGCTCGATGTAGCTGTCGATCTGGTCGTCATCGAAGACGCCGCCGGCTTTCAGGAAGCCGCGGTCCTTGTCGAGGCTCTGCAGGGCTTCACGCAGCGAGCCGCAGACGGTCGGGATCTTCTTCAGCTCCTTCGGCGGCAGGTCGTAGAGATCCTTGTCCATCGGCTGGCCGGGATGGATCTTGTTCTTGATGCCGTCGAGGCCGGCCATCAGCAGCGCGGAGAAGGCGAGGTAGGGGTTCGCGCCCGGATCGGGGAAGCGGACCTCGACGCGCTTGGCCTTCGGCGACGAGCCGAACGGGATACGGCAGGACGCCGAGCGGTTGCGCGCCGAATAGGCGAGCAGAACCGGCGCTTCGTAACCCGGCACCAGGCGCTTGTAGGAATTGGTCAGCGGGTTGGTGAAGGCGTTGATCGCCTTGGCATGCTTGATGACGCCGCCGATGAAGAACAGGCAGCTTTCCGACAGACCGGCGTATTCATTGCCGGCGAAGGTCGGCTTGCCGTTCTTCCAGATCGACATGTGGACGTGCATGCCCGAGCCGTTGTCGCCGAAGATCGGCTTCGGCATGAAGGTGGCCGTCTTGCCATAGGCGTTGGCGACCTGGTGGACGACATACTTGTAGATCAGCATCTTGTCGGCGTTGCGCACCAGTGCGTCGAATTTGATGCCGAGTTCGTGCTGAGCCGCCGCCACCTCATGGTGATGCTTTTCAACGCGCACGCCCATCTCGGCGAGCACGGTCAGCATTTCCGAGCGCATGTCCTGCGCGCTGTCGATCGGCGGCACCGGGAAGTAGCCGCCCTTGATGCGCGGACGGTGGCCGAGATTGCCGGTCTCATAATCGGTGTCGTCGTTCGACGGCAGTTCCGTGGAGTCGAGCTTGAATCCGGTGTTGTAGGGATCGGCCTTGTACTTCACATCGTCGAACACGAAGAACTCGGCTTCCGGGCCGACAAAGATGGTGTCGCCGATGCCTTCGGCCTTCATGTAGGCCTCGGCCTTCTTGGCCGTACCGCGCGGATCGCGGTTGTAGGATTCACCCGAAACCGGATCGAGGATGTCGCACAGGATGACCATGGTCGACTGCGCGAAAAACGGGTCCATGTGGACCGTTTCCGGATCGGGCATCAGCACCATGTCGGACTCGTTGATGGCCTTCCAGCCGGCAATCGACGAGCCGTCGAACATCACGCCATCGGCGAACATGTCTTCCTCGACCTCGATGACATCCATCGTCACGTGCTGCAGCTTGCCCTTCGGGTCCGTGAAGCGCAGGTCGACGAATTTCACGTCGTTGTCCTTGATCTGCTTCATGATGTCTTTGGCTGTCGTCATGTCATGTATCCCTGTGTGATGACTTTTTTTGATGATGACGTTTTTCGGGAGGATGGCGCGGTCGGTCAGACCGCGTCCATGCCCGTTTCGCCGGTGCGTATACGCACGACTTCCTCGATATTGGAAACGAAGATCTTGCCGTCGCCGATACGGCCGGTCTGGGCCGCCTTGCGGATGGCCTCGATCGCACCTTCGACCGCGTCGTCGCCAAGCACGACCTCGATCTTCACCTTGGGCAGGAAGTCGACGACATATTCGGCGCCGCGGTAGAGTTCGGTGTGGCCCTTCTGACGACCGAAGCCTTTTGCTTCGGTGACGGTGATGCCTTGCAGTCCGGCCTCCTGAAGCGCTTCCTTCACTTCGTCGAGCTTGAATGGCTTGATGATCGCTTCGATCTTTTTCATGTAAAAAGTGGCCTCCACTGCCAAAAAAACGGGTTGTGACCCCCCGCTTGCGCCTCCATCAAGCACGAACTGTGCCAATTCAGCGGATTCTAAGCGGTCTCATAAGATTTCAAAGCCGCGCCGCACCGGGATGCAAATTCGCGTCATTCGCTGCACCGGAAGCGGCATAGACTGCCAGAGCCTACACAGCGCCAGCACCTCCGTCCGCACAAAAATCAGGCATATTGCCTATCCCCCAGGCAATTTTCTGCCCGCGAGGCCTTCGTGCCAACGTTATGGCTGCAGATCTCGGCAACTCCCCCTTGTTTGCTTAGGATCGAAATCGGACAATGCTTGATCGCATGCGGATCGGCAATCCATGAGCAACGAACTTCTTTCCCCGGCCGAAATGAGCGAGGCCGATCGGCTGACGATTGCCGCCGGCCCAGCCGACGGCATCGGCCTGATGCGGCGCGCTGGTGGAGCGGTCGCGGCCGAGGTTCTCAAGCGCTACCCCTCGGCAAAGCACATCCATGTGCTGTGCGGGCCCGGCAACAATGGCGGCGATGGCTATGTCGTTGCCCGCATCCTGGCCGGCAGCGGCGTCGGCACATCGGTCTGGGCATCCGGCGCGCCGAGGCCGAAAAGCGATGCGGCGCTCGCCGCCGCGGAATGCCCGATCAAGCCCCGGCCGCTGTCTGACTTTGACGCCAAGCCTGGCTCGATCGTGATCGACGCGCTCTATGGGGCGGGGCTGTCGAAGCCGCTGTCCGGCGACGCCGCGAAAGCCATCGATACAGTGACAGCCCTGAGCCTGCCCGTGGTCGCGGTCGACCTGCCGTCCGGCGTCTCTGGAAGGAGCGGTGACATATTGGGCAGGGCGTTTCGTGCCGAGGTCACCATCACCTTCGCGCGGAAAAAGCCTGGCCACCTGCTGCTGCCGGGGCGCGGGCAATGCGGTGAGATCGTGCTCGCCGATATCGGCATCGGCGACGGCATCATCGCCCAACTCGCCGTTTCGACCTTCGAGAATGCGCCCGGCCTGTGGTTGCAGGAATTTCCCGTGCCGGCGATGGATGCGCACAAATACAAGCGCGGCCATGTCGGCGTCTTTTCCGGCGGCCCAAGTGCTACGGGCGCGGCGCGGCTGTCGGCGCTGGCCGCCGCCAGAAGCGGGGCAGGGGCGGTCACCGTGCTGTCGCCTGGCAATGCCATGCAGGTGAACGCGACACACCTGACCTCGATCATGCTGCGCGAGGCGGGTTCGCTCGAGGAGGTGCAGGAATTCTTGACGGCGCGGCATCCCGAAGCGCTGGTGTTCGGACCGGGGCTCGGGCCAAAGCCCAAGGTGGGCGATTTCGCCCTGCAGCTGATCAAGGTTTTTGCGGATGGTGCACGCAACGAGGCAGCACCAAGCCACGCTGCGATCGTGCTGGACGCGGACGCCATCACCTCTCTGGCCCACCAACCCCAGGCGCTGTTCGAAGCCGCCCGTCAGCCAAACGCTCCGGCGTTGGTGATCACGCCGCATGACGGTGAATTCGGCCGATTGTTCCCCGATATCGCAGGCGACAAGAGCCTGTCTAAGCTGGCCAAGGCGCGAACGGCCGCCGCGCGGGCCAACGCCGTCATCGTCTACAAGGGCGCCGACACGGTCATAGCAGCGCCCGATGGCAAAGCGGCGATCAATTCCAACGGCGCGCCGTGGCTGGCCACGGCAGGGTCAGGCGATGTGCTGTCGGGCATCATTGCCGGTCTGCTGGCGCAAGGCATGCCGCCCTTCGAGGGCACCTGCGCGGCGGTGTGGCTGCACGCCGAAGCAGGCAGCCGGTTCGGACCCGGTCTGATCGCCGAGGATCTGCCGCTGGCGCTGGTGCCGGTGTTGCGCGAACTCTTCGACGCGCGCATGGCTGCCCAATGAGCCGCGCGCTCGTTCTGTTGCTTGCCACCCTCATCGCTGTCTTCATGGCGCCGACGGCGCGCGCCGAAGGTCCTGTGACGATCGTCGACGATCCGGCGGTGCTCGCCGCACTCGATGCCAGGGGTTTCGGTTTCGCCGATGTTTTGGGGGTCGACGGCGAGGACGGTCTGAAGACGCTTTACGACGAGGCGCCGGCCTATCATGCCATCGTCGAAACGGTTGCCTCCGATGTTGCGGCACTGCGTGCCGATATGAAAGCCGGCGGCCGGACGCTCTACGAAGTCACCGACGGCAATGTCGGCCGCATCATGGACATGCGCTGGCTGAAGACCGACGCCGCGCGCTTCCGGCTGGTCGGCGTCGTCAACCGGCTCGATCGTCGCGACTTCGCGGTGCTTCAAGGCGACAGGAGCTGCGGCGAGGTGCGCTTCATCTACCGCCTGGCCTACAGCTTCCGCAAAAGCGGCAAGCTGCTGGCGTCGCGCCTGCCGTTCAATTTCAATGCCGTCTACAGCGCCGCCCCCGATGCCGATGGCGGCTGCGTCGGCACTGCCGGGCGCTGGACGCCACAGCTTGACGAGGCCGTCGATGCCGGCTGGCTGACCGGCGGGCCGCTGGAGAAGGCCGGGCTGGCCTTCAAGCAGCTGGAGCTCAACGCGCAGGTGGTGCGCTTCCCGTCCGGTCAGGAAACCGAGTTCGGCGGGCAGGCCGCCTATCTCATGCGGGTATTCGGCATCGATGGCGCTGCTATCAGCGAGAAGCCGCTGGAGAACACGCCCGACACCGCACGGCTCTCGCAGGACACGGCGCTGAAAGCACGGCTCGCCGCCTATGTCGGCGCCAATTTGCCGGCGGTTGACGAAGGCGTCTATGAGATTCCCGACGAGTTCCTGGCCAGGAAGATCATCTCATGGTCGACCTTCGGCAGCGCGCGGCAGGCCAATCATCCGTTTACGCAATTGTTCCAGCCCAAGGAATTCGCATCGCTCGATTATTCCACGCTGAAACTGGTGCGCACGCCGGAAGCGCTGGTCGAGCGGCTGGACAATGGCGCCTGCCAGGGTTGCCATCAGGCCGGCTCCACTGCCGGCTTTCATTTCATCGGCCTTGACGACAAGACGACATCGCCGCTCAACCGCATCGAGGTCGGCATCTCGCCGCATCTTCATGCCGAGATCCCGCGCCGCCAGGCCTGGCTGCGCGCTACAGCTGAGGGCAGGGAGCCAAACCGCTTCCGTCCGCTCTCCTTTGCGCCGCCGGCAGCCTGGACGGACGCCGCGGTCGACTACGCGCCGGCCGAGATGGCCATGCCGTGCCTGATGCCGGAAGATGCGGACCGCTTCGGTGCGACCTGGAAATGCGGCGGCGGCACCGTCTGCACGCCGCTGGCCGCCGCTTCGGGCGTGCACACGAAACTGGCGCAATGCCTGCTGCCGAAAGACAGCGAAAAACTGTTTTCCGGTCATCCCTGCCTGACCGGCTCGATCGCCAGCAATGCGGCGCAGCCTTTCAACGACCGCTACAGCAAATCGGGCCAGTTCGCGGCCTTCGCCTCGGACATTTCCCGTACCGCCTACACCTGCCGACCGCCGAAGATCGGCGTGCCTGGCGGCATCGCCTATCGCGGCTGCGACGACAAGGACCGCTCCTTCGCGGCCTTCAAAGCCGGCAAGCCGATGCCGAACGAGATTTGCGGGCTGGTCGGCGGCAAGAAATTCGACATCTGCGTGGCCACCAACAATTTCGACCAATGCCTTGGCGGCGCCGTCAATCGCGGCAACCGGCCGGCCTGTTCGGCCGATCATTTCTGCCGCGAGGACTATATGTGCCAGTCGCTGCCGTCTGACACGCCCGGCATCGGCAAAGTGAAAGGCATCGGCTTCTGCTCGCCGACCTATTTCATCTTCCAGATGCGCATCGACAACCACGCAACGCCATGGGGCAGCCCTGTCCGTGCCACGATGGGGGCGGGGTTCGGCGCGGCGGAAGAGGAGTGAGCTACAGCTTTGGCAGCAATTCCGGGCGGCACCTACCGATCGAGATAGGCGGCGATTTTCGACGTCCACTCGCTATCGAAATGATGGACCCGCTCCGCAACAATTTCACTGCTCAGCAGGCTCGACAGGGCAGAAATCGAAACCGGTTCTATTGTGGGAGCCGAGTTGTATCCAAGCGCAGCCAGACGTTCCGACCATGGTGGATGGTCTGCCTTTTCGTCATCGGGGGCATCCCAGGCCTTTTGCGCATATTCTTGCAGGATGGGGTGGCTCAATAGCTCATTGGCGGCCATCAGAACCCGTTGAAGCGGCGGATGAGGCGGGACCATCATGCCAAGCAGTTCACGCTTGAGCGGCGTGTAAACTCTATCATTGAAAAATGCATCGGCAGCGGCGATCAAGAGCAGCGCGCGCGCTGCTTCGTGAGAATCGCCTGACTTTGCCGCATGGAGATCGGCATCGATTTCTGCTCGTCGCGACAATCGTATCTCTTCGCGTTCCAGTGACTGAGAGAGCGGACCCAGCAGCATGTAGAACAGGCTTCCGGAAACGGTCTTTCCTGGGGGAGCGTAGTCGAAGATCAAGTCGAAGCTTTTGTCGAGTTCGGCAAGATTGAGCCCGCCGTTCGTATCCTTGTTCTTCAAATGTGCATCTTCGTGAGCCAGAATCGCGGCGAAGGCCTTGTCGTCGGTCACCGCGAGCAATGGAATGCCTACGGTCAAGACCGCCCGACGGCCGAGCAGACCGAGAAATGGACGCTCTTCCCCTATGCTGGCGTTAAGGCTGTCGCTCAGCACGATCGTGGTTCGGCTGGCGCGGTGCTTGCCCGCAATGCTTTCCCACACGGCCCATAACTGGGGAGCCGAATTGCGAGACATGCCTTCCACCTTGCTGCGTCGAAAGCCGGCAAAGAGCATCCCGATCAACAAAACGAAAGCCAACATTGCAGCCGGTATGGCGACAATACCGCCCGCGATGACCGCGAGCGGGTGCCGATCAAGCAACACCAGCCACAGCAGCACCGGGCAGAACAGCGGGAGAGCAAAAAGCAGGATGGCAAATCTGCCAAAGCGCGTTCCCGAATAGAGGATCAAGCGCGACATCAGCGCCTCACAGCGGGATGTTGTCGTGCTTCTTCCAGGGGTTCTGCATGTCCTTGTTGCGCAGCATGCGCAGCGCCCGCGCAATACGGCGGCGGGTCGAGTGCGGCATGATCACCTCGTCGACATAACCGCGTTCGGCGGCGACGAAGGGCGACAGGAAGCGATCCTCGTAAGCCTTTGTATGGGCTGCGATCTTTTCGGCATCACCGATGTCCTTGCGGTAAATGATCTCGACCGCGCCCCTCGCACCCATCACCGCGATTTGTGCCGTTGGCCAGGCATAGTTCATGTCGCCGCGCAGGTGTTTTGAGGCCATCACGTCATAGGCGCCGCCATAGGCTTTTCTGGTGATGACTGTGATCTTCGGCACGGTGGCCTCGGCATAGGCGAACAGCAGTTTCGCGCCATGCTTGATCAGGCCGCCATACTCCTGCGCCGTGCCGGGCAGGAAGCCGGGGACATCGACGAAGGTGACGATCGGGATCGAAAAACAGTCGCAGAAGCGCACGAAGCGCGCCGCCTTGCGGCTGGCATCGGAATCGAGCACGCCGGCCAGCACCATCGGCTGGTTGGCGACGAAGCCCACCGTGCGGCCCTCGACGCGTCCAAAGCCGGTGACGATGTTCTTGGCGAAACTCTGCTGGATCTCGAAGAAATCGCCTTCGTCGGCGACCTTCAGGATCAGCTCCTTGATGTCGTAGGGCTTGTTGGCGTTGTCGGGGATCAGCCGGTCGAGCGACAAATCATGGTCGGTGACCGACTGGTAGCATTCGATCTCGGGAAGCTCCGATGTGTTGGAAGCCGGCAGCAGGTCGACCAGCCGGCGCATCTGCAGCAGCGCCTCGACGTCATTGTCATAGGCGCCGTCGGCGATCGACGATTTCGTCGTGTGGACGGAGGCGCCGCCGAGACTCTCGGCGGTCACCGTCTCGTTGGTCACGGTCTTCACCACATCCGGCCCGGTGACGAACATGTAGGAGGTGTCGCGCACCATGAAGATGAAGTCGGTCATGGCAGGCGAATAGACGTCGCCGCCGGCGCAAGGCCCCATGATCACGGAAATCTGCGGAATGACGCCTGAGGCCAGCACGTTGCGCTGAAAGATCTCGGCATAGCCGCCGAGTGCTGCCACGCCTTCCTGGATGCGCGCGCCGCCGGCATCGTAGAGGCCGATGATCGGCGCCCGGTTGCGCAGCGCCATCTCCTGCACCTTGATGACCTTCTCGGCATGCGCTTCCGACAGCGAGCCGCCGAACACGGTGAAATCCTTGGCGAAGAGGTAGACCGGGCGGCCGTTGACGGTGCCCCAGCCGGTGACGACGCCGTCGCCCGCGATCTTGGTCTTTTCCATGCCGAAATCGGTCGAGCGGTGCTCGACATACATGTCGAACTCCTCGAACGAGCCCTCGTCGAGAAACACCTCGATGCGTTCGCGCGCGGTGAGCTTGCCCTTCTTGTGCTGGGCATCGATGCGGGCCTGGCCACCACCCATGCGGGCGATCTCGCGGCGGCGCTCGAGTTCCTTCAGCACGTCCTTCATCGATTACCTCCCAAGCCAGCGGCATTTCGTGGTAATCGTGCCGGCAAGCGAGCGCAAGCGCCGCTTGCTCCGTGGATTTTGCTGCGCTGCAGCATGACGCCCCTTGCATTTGGTGGCGAACTGGGCCATATGCGGCGGCATAGGCGCTTGGGCCGGGACTTATCCGGCCTTCTCGACGAATGAGACTGGTTGCGTCTGTTTTCCCTCTTTCCGGTATATCGGCCCTTTTTCCGGTAAATCACAAAGCGGCGAAAAAGCCCCGTGGCATGATGCCTGCGGGCACGACAGCGCAGCCGAGTGGACGAACCCGTCCGCCCGCCTTGTCGTTTCATGAAAATTTGTTCGACGGCAGGTTGCGCCCTGCCGCCATCGATGTTTGCGGCCAGAAGCCGCGTGAAAGAAGATTATTTTGACCAACGAAAACACTTTGCCCGGTAGCAACACTGCGGAACTCACCGGTTTCGCGGCACTGGGTATTACGGGCGCGCTGCTCAAGGCCACCCACAACGCCGGCTTCACCGAGCCGAAGCCTATCCAGGCGCAGGCGATCCCGCCGCAGATGGAAGGCCGTGACATTTTCGGCATCGCCCAGACCGGCTCCGGCAAGACCGCGGCCTTCGCTCTGCCGATCCTGTCGAAGATCATCGCACTCGGCACCAAGCGCCGGCCGAAGACGGCGCGTGCGCTTATCCTGGCGCCGACGCGCGAACTCGCCGTGCAGATCGAGGACACGATCAAGATCCTCGCCAAGGGCGCGCATGTCTCGACCGCGCTCGTGCTTGGCGGCGTCTCGCGCTTCAGCCAGGTGAAGAAGGTTGCGCCCGGCGTCGATATCCTGATCGCAACGCCCGGCCGGTTGACCGACCTGGTGCGTGAGGGCGACCTCATGCTTGCCGACACCAAATGGCTGGTGCTCGACGAGGGCGACCGCATGCTCGACATGGGCTTCATCAACGACGTCAAGCGCATCGCCAAGGCGACCGCGCCCGATCGTCAGACGGTGCTGTTCTCGGCGACCATGCCCAATGAAATCGCCGAACTGGCCAAGGGCCTGCTGAAGAACCCGATCCGCGTCGAAGTCGCGCCGCAAAGCACGGCAGCGGCCGAGATCGTGCAAGGCGTCGTCTTTGCCCGCACCAAGCAGAAGCGCCAGGTGCTGTCGACGATGCTCGCCGATGAGGCGATGAAGTCCGTCATCATCTTCTCGCGCACCAAGCATGGTGCCGACAGGGTGACCAAGGACCTCGAGCGCGATGGCTTCAAGGCCGCCGTCATTCACGGCAACAAGTCGCAGAACGCCCGCCAGAAAGCGCTGAACGATTTCCGCGACGGCTCGGTGCGCATTCTGGTGGCGACCGACATCGCGGCGCGTGGCATCGACGTGCCCGGCATCAGCCATGTCGTGAATTTCGATCTGCCTGATGAAGCCGAGAGCTACGTCCACCGCATCGGCCGTACCGGCCGCAACGGCATGGACGGCATCGCGATCACGCTTTGCGATCCTTCCGAGAACAGCAAGCTGCGCCAGGTCGAGCGCATCATCCGCACCAAGCTGCCGATCGTTGCCGACCATCTCGGCAGCCCCGATCCGCTGCGCAATCCGGCTGAAAAGAACGAGCGTTTCGAGCCGGCCAATGACCGCAACGACCGCAATGGCCGTCGCGACGGCAGGCGGCCCGGTGGCGAGAACAAAGGCAACGGCTTTGGCAAGAAGCGCTTCGGCGACAAGCCGGCCTTCGCCGGCGAGCGCAAGCCCGATGGCGCCAAGCCGGCCTTCAAGGGCAACAACAAGCGCCGCTTCGGCGGTAAGCGTCCGGCTGCGCGGGCCGCGTAAGCCAGACCGCGCTGCAGTCAGTCAAGCTTCGGCTGGCTGATTGCCGAGACGAAACAAGAAAAGGGCGGCCGAAGCGATGCTTCGGTCGCCCTTTTTCGTCGGCCTACTTCACCACCGCTTCGATCCAGACGGCGATCCTTTGCGCCAGAAACGCCGTGGTCGATGGCGACAGCGCGTCGCCGGCAATGACGTGATTGTCCGGGTCGCCAGTGTCGTCGACCGGAACCAGTTCATGCGGCGCGCCCCAGCGCCCGGCAATCTCGCGGCTGCGGTCGGCCCGCACCACTTTGTCCGAATCAGAAAAGATGAACAAAGCAGGGACGGTCGCCTTCTCCACCGGCGCGCCATAGGCAAGCTCGGTCAGCGCCTGCATCGGCAAGGTTGCTTCGATCGGATAGCGGGTGGTCCAGAATTTTTCATTCAGCGCGTTGCGCGGCACGAAGCTATGTTCCTTGCCGGCGACCAGCCTGGCGATTTGTTTGCCCCACGGCATGGTCAGGATCCCGGCGCCCGAAGCCTTGACGCCGAAGTTCGGGGAGATGAACGCAATCGCCGCCACCCCGTCCGACGCACCGGGCTGCGTTGCCGCCCAGACCGCCAGCGAGCCGCCGGTCGAAGTCGAGATGACGATCACCTTGTCGCCGATCGCCCGGCCGATGGCGAGCGCCTCCTCATAGTCGTTGATCCAGGCATTGATGCTGCCTTGCGTCATCGCCGCGCCATCCTGCCCATGACCGGTAAGCCGTGTGTAGAAGAGATTGGCGTCAAGCTGTTCCGCCACTTCGTCAGGCAGCGGGCGGACCTCGCCCTTCGATGCGGAAAAGCCGTGGATGTAGACGATCGATAGCGGGGTCCTGGCATGCACCAACGGATCGGCCCAGACGATCTCCTTCTCCAGCCCGTCTCGGATTCCGGGGATGGCGGCTTCCGCCTTTGCCACATAGGCCTGCGGATCGTCGCCGATGAGCGAGGGATCGAAACGGATCGTGGTGTCGACGCGAACGCGCGGGCCGAACACGAAGGCCAGTGCGAGAACGGCAATAAGGCCCAGCACAGCAAGCACGATCCGTCGCCCCATCGCAGACTCCACGCGGCACTTGTCTCAACCATGGCGACGGCGGCCCGAAAACGGGGAGCCTGCCAATTTCGCAGGCGTCCTATTCGATCGGCGGCTTGCGGTCGTAATGCAGAGGCCGCGCCTTCCAATTGGTCATCAGGCTGATAAACCCTCTGCACAGCGGCCTCGGCAGCAGGGCGAGCAGTTTCAGCGGCCAGCTTGTCCGGCGCGGGAAATGGACTTCGAAACCGCCCGACTTGATGCCCCGCGCCATGCGGCGCGACGCACGGCTGACCGGCATCAGTCCCGGCATCGGCAGCATGTTCTTCTCGGTCAGCGGGGTGTCGATGAAGCCTGGGTTGAACACCTGGATACGCACGTTCATCTTGTCGAAATCATACTTCAGCGACTCGGCCAGGATGTTGATGGCCGCCTTGGTGCCGCCATAGGCGGCCGTTGTCGGCCAGCCGAAATAGGATGTCACGGAGCCGACCAGCACGACATGGCCGCGCGCCCGCACACGCATGCGTTCGACCGCGGGCACGAGACCGTTGATGATGCCGAAATAATTGACCTCGAAGGACCGGCGAAAGTCGTTGACGACAAGATTCTCCCCCGGCGTCGAAATGTAATTCCCTGCATTGAAGATGGCGAGCACGATGGGACCGAGCTCCTTCTCGATGGCAGCGACGGTCCTTGCCATGCGCGGCTCGTCGGTGACGTCGCAGGGAAAGGCCGTGACGCTGCCCGGCATCTGCGCGGTCTCGACGACAAGCGTGTCGATCGGATCGTCGTCGAGCGCCGTCACCGCGACGGCATAGCCCTGGGAAGCAAGGTCCCTGGCCAGCGCACGGCCGATGCCGCTCGATCCGCCCGTGATCCAGGCGACGCCGTGCTTCGGGTTGGCCCGGTAGAGTGTCATGCTGCGCCCTGTCGACTTGTTGGTGCTTTGCTCTAGCGATGAAGAAATCGAATGAAAAGCTGCTTTTCAACGTCAGCCGGAAAATGAGCTGTGGCGCAAGAGGTCGGTTTCGGGAAGCGCTGACGCAACTACAGTACCGCAAATGCGACTGGACCAGACAAATTCTTGCCTTGAAACTGCAGCTTCGGGTTTCTAGGGTTTCGGCGCACCTACACAAGGAATCCTGAATGCCCCGTTCTGTGATCGACGCGATCGGCAAAACGCCTTTGATCCGCCTCAACAAAGCTTCGGAACAAACCGGTTGCGAGATCCTGGGCAAGGCCGAATTCATGAATCCGGGCCAGTCGGTCAAGGATCGCGCCGGCCTGTTCATCATCCGCGATGCCGAGCAGCGTGGGCTGCTGAGACCCGGCGGTGTCGTCGTCGAGGGAACGGCGGGCAACACCGGCATCGGGCTGACGCTGGTCGCCAAGGCGCTCGGCTATCGCACCGTCATCGTCATTCCCGACACACAGAGCCAGGAGAAGAAGGACACGATCAAGCTGCTCGGTGCCGAACTGATCGAAGTGCCTGCCGTGCCCTATAAGAACCCTAACAATTATGTGAAACTGTCGGGGCGGCTGGCCGAGCAACTGGCGCGGACCGAGCCGAACGGCGCCATCTGGGCCAACCAGTTCGACAATGTTGCCAACCGTGACGGCCATATCCGCACCACAGCGGAGGAAATCTGGAGCCAGACCGGGGGCAAGGTCGATGGCTTTGTCTCGGCGGTCGGTTCCGGCGGCACGCTGGCCGGCGTCGCCTTTGGGCTGAAGGCGAAAAGCAAGGATGTGAAGATCGCGCTGGCCGACCCTCTGGGGGCCGCGCTCTACTCCTTCTACACCAGCGGCGAGCTGAAGTCCGAAGGCAGCTCGATCACCGAAGGCATCGGGCAGGGGCGCATCACCGCCAATCTCGAAGGGTTCACGCCGGACTTTTCCTTCCAGATCCCCGATGAGGATGCGCTGCCGATCGTCTTCGACCTGATCCAAGAAGAGGGGCTTTGCGTCGGTGGCTCGACCGGTATCAACATTGCCGGCGCGATCCGCCTGGCCAGGGAATTGGGTCCCGGCCACACCATCGTGACCATTCTTTGTGACTACGGCACGCGCTATCAGTCAAAACTGTTCAACCCGGAATTCCTGCGCGAGAAGCAACTGCCGGTGCCAGGCTGGATGGAGCTGAAGAGCACAATTTCGGTGCCGTTCGAAAAGGTCGCGTGATGGCAAACAGGACGGATGCCCTGTTTCGCGACGACGCCTATCTGCGCACGGCGGATGCGAAGATCGTTGCCGTCAACGACCGCGGCGGCATCATCCTCGACCGGACGATCTTCTACGCCACTTCGGGCGGCCAACCGGGCGATACCGGTTATCTCGAACGCGCGGACGGCAGCCGCATCGCCATTGCCGCTACCCTCACCGGCGAGACCAAGGACGAGATCATCCATGTGCCGGCGCCGGAGCAAGCAGTGCCACAGGTCGGCGAGACGGTGAGGCTGGCCATCGACTGGGAACGCCGGCATCTCCTGATGCGCATGCATGCGGCTTGCCATTTGCTCACCGTCGTCTGTCCGTTTCCAATCACCGGTGCCGCCGTTTCCGAGGACGACAGCCGTGTCGACTTCGACGCTCCGGATGCCGGCTTCACCAAGGAGGACATCACCGCCGGGCTGATGGAGCTGGTGCGGGCCGATCATCCGATCTTTGTCAGGCTGATCAGTGACGAGGAACTGGCCGCCAATCCCGGCCTGGTGAAATCCAAGAACGTTCGGCCGCCGGCCGGCACCGGCAAGATCCGCCTGGTCTGTATCGGTGACAACGCCTCGGTGGACAGCCAGCCCTGCGGCGGCACCCATGTGAAGAGCACTGGCGAAGTCGGCGAAATCCACATCGGCAAGATCGAGAAGAAGGGCCGTGAAAACCGGCGCTTCCGCATCCGCTTTGGGCCGATGCCGGCAAACTGAACAGACAGTGATCGCCAAAAGGCGAGCAGGAGCACAAAATGGCCGAGGACAGCCCCTTCACCGTCGACGCAGACTGGCTGCAGCAACGTCTCGGCGAGCCGGGCCTGACGATCATCGACGCATCCTGGTATCTCCCGGCGCAGAAGCGCGATGCGCGCGGCGAGTACGATTCGGCCCACATCCCGGGCGCACGATTTCTGGATCAGGATGCCGTTTCGGATCCGGATTCGCCCTTGCCGCATACGCTGCCGTCACCGCAGCATTTTGCCCAGTATGTTGGCGCCATGGGCGTTTCGGCCGATGACACCATCGTCGTCTACGATGGTCCGGCTTTCTTCTCGGCGCCCCGGGCGTGGTGGATGTTCAGGGTAATGGGCGTCTTCCAGACCTATATTCTGGATGGCGGCTTCGATGGCTGGAAAGCCGCCGGCAGACCGGTGACGGCTGAGCCGACGAAGATCGCGCCAAGCGTGTTTCATGCCGATTTCGACTCCGGGCGCGTCGCCAGCCTCGCCGACATGCGCCGGATCGTCGACACCAGGGCAAGCCAGATCGCCGACGCCCGGGGACCGGGCCGCTTCACCGGCACTGAACCTGAGCCGCGCGCGGGTATCCGCTCCGGCCATATGCCTGGCGCGCGCAATCTGCCCTATTCGGCGCTGTCGGAAAATGGCGAGCTGCTGTCGAAGGACCGCCTGCGCAAGGCGATCGAGGAGGCCGGCATCGATCTGTCGAAACCTGTCGTCACCTCATGCGGCTCCGGCATTACCGCAGCGGTGGTGACGCTGGCGCTGGAAACGCTTGGCCATACCAACAACAGGCTTTACGACGGCTCATGGACGGAGTGGGGCGGGCTTTCCGACACGCCTGTCGTGACCGGCCCCGTTTTGTGATCGGCAAGGAATGAAGACGATGGAAAACGGCGCGCTGGAAGATATTGACGTCACGGTGACGTTTCTCGAGATGCATGTGCCGCCGGCCTATTCGCCGCCGGTGCCCTACAACCGCCAGATCGCGCTGCTGAAGACCAAGGACATTCCGCTGCATTTCTACCGCTATCTGATGGACCGGGTGGGGCGCAAATGGCACTGGGTCAATGTGCTGAGGCTGGATGACGACGAGCTTGCCGCCGGCATTCATCGCGAGGATCGCGACATCAGGGTCCTTTATCTCGACGGCGCACCCGCCGGCTTCTTCGATCTCAAGCCGCATCTGCCGGAAGAAGTCGAGCTCGCCTATTTCGGCATGATGGAACATGCGACGGGACAAGGCATCGGCCGCTGGTTCCTGGGTTCCGCGATCGCAGCCGCCTGGTCGCATGGTCCGAAGCGCGTGACGGTGCAGACCTGCACGCTCGATCATCCGGCGGCTCTGCCGCTTTACCAGAAGCTCGGCTTTGCACCGGTGGCGCAAAAGAAGGAAATCGTGCATCCGCTGCCTTTCGCCGAGCGCGCGGCCAGCGTCATGCGGCCCTAGCCGGAAGCTGACACCAGCTCGAATCTGAACCTGTCGTTCATCAGCCCTTCAGGCTGCTTTTGGCATGTTGCTCGCACCATCAATGCGGCAAAGGCCGAAGGAGACGAAGACATGCTGACCCGCCGTACACTTGCCGCCGCGCTGATCGCGGCGATTGCCATGCCAAGCCTGGCCGCAGCCCAGGCGACAACGCCTTCGGCCGCGACGATCGAGCGGAAGCTCGAGGCGGCACCGCGTGTGAAATTGCGGCCGAACGAGCGCGTCACCATCCGGGAATTCAAGCGGCGCCCGGATTTGCGCCGCATGGCCCGCTCGATCGATATCCAGTCGATCAACTTCGCCTTCGGTTCGGCGGCTATTGCCAACTCGCAATACGACAAGATCGAGACTATTGCCGACGCGCTGCGGCGAATCCTGCGCCGCGATCCCGGCGCCCGCGTGCTGATCGAGGGCCATACCGACGCCGTCGGCTCCTTCCAGTCGAACCAGGCCCTGTCCGAACAACGCGCCGCTTCGCTCAAGCGCACATTGGTGCGCGAATTTAGGGTGCCCGGCCATGCACTGGAAACCGTTGGTTACGGTGAGGAGTTTTTGCTGGTGCAGACGCAGAACGAAAACTGGCAGAATCGCCGGGTGACGCTGCGCCGCTTCGACGATTTCATCCGTTGAGTCGCAGCTCCGAATTTTAATTAGCCGGCGCCTTTGACAGGAACCTGATGAGAGCCGATCGCCGAGGGCGATCGGCTTTTCGACATTTGGCAGGAATCGGGTGGGCGGCGAGGGATTCTAGGACATAATTTCCAATCACGACACCGGAGATTTTTCCATGACCATCCAGTTCAAAGCTTTGCCGACCGAAGATGTCAGGACGTTGCAGCGCGGTGGCGCCGATGCTTATGGCCAAACGCCCGAGCGAAAGATCTCCGACGGTGACGGCATGCCTTGCCGGCATTGTTTGAAGAACATAGGAGCCGGCGATGCCTATCTTGTTCTGGCATACAGGCCATTCCCGGAGCTTCAGCCTTATGCCGAAACCGGGCCGATCTTCCTGCATGCCGAGGCATGCGACCGCGCTGCCGAGAGCGAGGCGCTGCCCGAGATTCTCGAAAGCCCCGACTACATCGTGCGCGGCTATGGCAGGGATGATCGTATCGTCTATGGCAGCGGCGGCGTGATCTCGACCGGAGACATCACCGGGCGGGCCAAGACCTTGTTGGAAAGCGACGAGATCGCCTACGTCCATGTGCGCTCGGCGCGCAACAATTGCTACCAGTGCCGCATCGAGCGCGCTTGAGGCTGAGATTAGCCGCTGGAAACAACTGTCGTACTCCCGTCGCATAGTCGCGATAGAAAGCCATTGTCGATCGATTTGCCGACCGCGGATGAACCGGCGGCAAATCTCGACATCGAGGAAGCGGGGCTTTGGCTCCGCTTTTTTGTTGCCTGCGTTTGGAGCAGACGTATTCCACGCAAGAAAAAAGCCCGCCGGCATGGCCGACGGGCTGCAACTGTTTGGCTGGAGGGCCTTTTAGTTGAACTTGTACTTCGCGCCGAGGCGCACGGTGTGGAAAGAGGAAGTCGAGGTAAGGGTGTCGTCAGGTGCGCCGAATTCCGAAGAAAAGTCCTTCTTGGCGAACTGCGAATAGCGATATTCGAGGCCAACGGTGACGTTGCTGGACAGAGCCGTTTCCAGTCCGCCACCGACCGAGAAGCCGCTGGAGCCCCAGTCGAGGATGTCGCCGATCGGGTCGGAAGCGTTCAGGTCGAAATGCTGCCAGCTATAGCCGGCAAGCGCATAGGCAAGGGTCGATTCGTTCATCTTCATGCCAACGCGGCCCAACACATCGAACCCATAGTCGGTATCGACGTTGATCGATCCGCCGCCGAGATCCAGCTTGGAAGTCATGCCGGAGTAGCGTGCATCGACCATGACGCCTGCGACCCAGCTGCCGAAGTCATGATCGTAGCCGACGTTCAGTTCACCAAAGGCACCTTCGCCACCGAGACCATTGAATTCCAGGTCGCCGAGCGGCGGAACGTTGATCTGGTGCACGGACGCACCGGCACCACCAGCGCCGCCGATATAGAAGCCGGTCCAGTTGTAGGCTGGCGTCTCGAAGGCAGCACCGCCGCCGTTCTGGGCACCGAAACGGTAATTGGCTGCGATCTGGAAAGTATGGCGCGAGGTGTCAAGATTGAGGAGACCGTCCGGAACCCCGACGATGCCAGCCTCGGAAAGAAGATCGTCCTTGGTCCCGAAGCCCGTATAGCGATACTCAGTCTTGATCGTCCAATTGCTGTTGATGGCCGTTTCGATGCCACCTCCTACAAAATACCCGCTCTGATCCCAATCAAAGTCGAAGCCAGCGTTCGTATCGAGCTTGTACTTCTGCCAGGAATAGCCACCCAGCACGTATCCCAGAGTGTTTGGCGTCAAGAGGTAGCCGAGACGCAGGCCAGCGTCGAAACCGTAGGTTTCCTTGATCGAAGCGTCGAATCCCGTAATGTCCAGCGTGGTCCCGATGTTGCCGACGTGAGCGTCCAGCAGACCTCCGATGAGGAACCGCGGCGCGACCATATAGTCATAGCCAACCGTCAGCTCACCGTAGACGCCTTCGCCACCAATGCCGTTCAGCGAGACTGGAATAAAATCGCTGCTGAGCTTGTGTACGTTGGCACCGGCGCCGACGCCAAAACCAACGTATAGACCGCTCCAGTTAAAGCCGGCAGCTTCTTCTACCGGCTGCACGACGTCTGCTGCGTGAGCAGCAGATATCAAAGCCACAGCAGAAACAGCACCAAGAAGAAAAGATTTCGCGGATGTGCGAATGAACATATGCCCGTACCCCATGAGTAAACCCAGAATGTCTCTAGCAGGGAACCGGCCGGCACGGGAATGACAAATATGCAACAATGATGAGCAAAGTGCCGTTGCGTCACATCTTTCCACGCCATGCTTTGCCTGAAAAACAGGCTCGCAAGAAAAAACCCGCCGGCATGGAACCGGCGGGCTGGATTGAAAGGAGCTGTTTTCGCGAAAATCAGGCGGCGAGTACCGCTTTCGGCTCGACCAGTTCGTAGCCGAGCGCCTCGGCAACTGCGCGGTTGGTGATCTTGCCCTTGTGGACATTGAGGCCGTTGCGCAGGTGATGATCGTCGACCAGCGCCTTCAGGCCCTTGTCGGCGAGCTGCAGGCCGTAGTGAAGCGTCGCGTTGTTGAGCGCGTGGGCCGACGTGACGGGCACGGCACCCGGCATGTTGGCGACGCAATAGTGGATGACGCCGTCGACCTCATAGGTCGGGTCGGCATGGGTGGTGGCGTGCGAGGTCTCGAAGCAGCCGCCCTGGTCGATGGCGACATCGACCAGCACCGAGCCTTTCTTCATGCCCGACAGCATTTCGCGCGAAACCAGTTTTGGCGCCGCGGCACCCGGGATCAGCACCGCGCCGACGACGATGTCGGCTGAAAAACACTCTTCTTCCAGCGCCTCGACAGTCGAGTAACGGGTGTGGACGCGGCCGGCGAAGAGATCGTCGAGCTGGCGCAATCTCGGGATCGAGCGGTCGATGATGGTGACGTCGGCGCCAAGGCCGGCCGCCATCCTGGCCGCGTGCAGGCCGACGACGCCACCGCCGAGCACGGTGACCTTGCCGGGCAGCACGCCGGGCACGCCGCCCAGCAGCACGCCGCGGCCGCCATTGGCCTTCTGCAGCGCCGTGGCGCCGGCCTGGATCGACAGGCGTCCGGCAACTTCCGACATCGGCGCCAGCAGCGGCAGGCCGCCACGGTCGTCGGTCACGGTCTCGTAGGCGATTGCCGTCACGCCGGACGCAAGCAGGCCCTTGGTCTGCTCCGGATCCGGAGCAAGGTGGAGGTAGGTATACAGGATCTGGCCTTCGCGAAGCTGCGCCCATTCGCTGGGCTGCGGCTCCTTGACCTTGACGATCATGTCCGACCTGGCGAACACCTCGGCGGCCGTCTTGGCAATCGTGGCGCCGGCGGCGCGATAGGCGTTGTCATCGGCGCCGATGCCGGCACCGGCCCCGGTCTCGACCAGCACTTCGTGGCCATGGGCGACATATTCGCGGACCGAGCCGGGGGTGAGGCCGACGCGGTATTCGTGGTTCTTGATTTCCTTGGGGCAGCCGACGCGCATTTTCTTCTCCTGATCCGGCCCTTTTGGGCTCGTTCCCTGTATGGCTGGAGTGAACCACGAATCGTTGCGCAGGTGTTTGCGAATGCGCTTGCGCCCACCGGCCGGTTTCGATAATCGTTGCGCGAAACAGCAAGATATTCGCAGGATTCACGAATAATGCCGCTCGACAGGATCGATATCGCCATTCTCGAGGCTTTGCAGAAGGATGGCAGGATACCCAATGCGGCGCTGGCCGAGAAGGTCGGCCTGTCGCAGTCGGCCTGTTCGCGCCGGCTCGACAATCTGGAGAAATCCGGAACCATTCGCGGCTACCACGCCCGGCTTTCCAATGCGGCACTTGGCCACCAGATGACGGCGATCGTGCACATATCGCTGTCGGGGCAGTTCGAGAAGACGCTGTCGGATTTCGAGGCGGCGATCAAGCGCTGCCCGAACGTGCTGTCCTGTCACCTGATGTCGGGCGAATACGACTACATCCTGCGGATCGCGGCGAAGGATCTCGTCGACTATGAGCGCATCCACAAGGAATGGCTGTCGGCGATGCCGCATGTGACCAAGATCAATTCGTCCTTTGCGCTACGCGAAATCGTCGACAGGACCGCCATGGGCATGAAGCCGGAAATGGCCTAGGCCTCCGTTACCACCCGATCCATCGGAATGTCGTGCGGCTGCGGGTAGATGGTCGCGATGCGCTGCAGCTCGTAGCCGACGCCGATGACCAGTGGCTTGAACGGCATCGCTGCCAGCGTACGGTCGAAGAAACCGCCGCCATAACCCAGGCGGTAGTTCAGGGGATCGATGCCGACGATCGGCGAGATAACGATGTCCGGCAGCACCGGATCGCCCTCGGCCGGGATCGGGATGTTCCAGACACCTTTCTCCAGCCGGTCGCCTGCTTTGTAGGCGCGGAAGATCAGCGGCTGCCCCTTCTCGATGACGATGGGCAGGGCGGTGCGGCCGCCGCGTTCGTTTATGGACGCCATCCAAGGCCGCAAATCCGGCTCGCCGCGAAACGGCCAGTAGAGACTGACCATGCGGCCGGCGATCTCGCCGATTACCGCGTCGAGGCCATCGGCGATGCGTTGCGACATTACCGTTCGCGCGTCGGCCGAAACAGCAAGACGCGCGGCGATCAGGCGTTCGCGCTCAGCCTTGCGCCAGCGTCTCACATCGGTCCAGTCGCTCGAAGGCGCACGGAATTCCGGATCGAGTTCGTGCATGAAACAGGGCGGCGAAGAATACTGCGCCGGAGCATCGTCGTCACGATCGTTGGCCATGCCTCACCTCATCGCGTGTTCGATGACGCTATACCTCGCGATACGATACAACATGTGCATTCACGACATGCAACGACGAGTCTCGGGCACTGGCCATCTGTTGTTGCATTGCACAAAAATACCTACATGCAGGACAGGCAATCTTGCTATCAAGGTGAACGAAATGAACGAAGCCAGGCATCATGTCGTCGTTGTCGGCGCGGGTTTCGGCGGGCTCGAGTTCACCCGTGCGCTTGCCGGCGCTCCCGTGCGCATCACTATGATCGACAAGCGCAACCATCACCTCTTCCAGCCGCTGCTCTACCAGGTGGCGACGACGGCGCTGGCCACCTCCGAGGTTGCCTGGCCGATCCGCCACCTCCTGCGCAACCGCAAGGATGTGACGACGCTGCTCGCCAATGTCACCGGTGTCGATCGCGCCGGCAAGCGCGTGCTGCTCGATGACGGCAGCGCGGTCGCCTACGACACGCTGCTGCTCGCCACCGGTGCCCGCCACGCCTATTTCGGCCATGACGAATGGGAGCCGTTCGCGCCTGGCCTGAAGACGCTGGAGGACGCCACCACCATTCGGCGGCGAATTCTCCTGGCCTTCGAACAGGCCGAGCGGGAGGCTGATCCCGCCAAGCGCCAGGCGCTGCTGACCATTGCGATCGTCGGTGGCGGGCCGACCGGCGTCGAGCTTGCCGGCACCATCGTCGAGCTGGCGCATGACACGCTGCGCGGCGAGTTCCGCAACATCGACACGCGGCAGACGCGCGTGGTGCTGATCGAGGCCGGCGACCGCATTCTGGCCAATTTCGCGCCGAAACTTTCCGACTATGCCAGCAAAGCGCTCGAGCGGCTCGGCGTGACGGTTGAGCTCGGCCGGGCCGTCACGCTCTGCGACGCCGAAGGTGTCGTGTTTGGCGATAAGCAACTGGCCGCCCGAACGATCCTGTGGGCAGCCGGCGTTGCCGCTTCGCCAGCCGCTGAATGGCTGGGAGCGAAGGCGGACCGCGCGGGCAGGGTGCTGGTCGAGCCCGATCTAAGTGTGCCTGGCAGCCCGGAGATCTTCGTCATCGGCGACGCCGCTCATGTGCTGCGGCCAGACGGGCGGCCGGTTCCCGGCGTGGCGCCTTCCGCCAAGCAGGAGGGCCGACATGTTGCGGCTACCATCAAGGCCAGGCTCGGCGGCGACACGACCGCGCGTCCTTTCCACTACAGGCATGCCGGCGATCTGGCGACGATCGGCAAACGCGCCGCCGCCATCGATTTCGGCTGGATCAAGCTCACCGGCTGGCTCGCCTGGTGGCTGTGGGGAGTGGCCCACATCTATTTCCTGATCGGCTTTCGCAACCGGCTTGCTGTTTCGCTGAGCTGGCTATGGATCTACGCGACGGGGCAACGCAGCGCGCGGCTGATCACCCAGGGCGACGACGACAAGGGCTGATTTCTTCACCGGCACCGTTCATCCGCACGTCATCTGTTGCTGGTCGACTGACCTTCCGATGCACGCAATTTCTTGAATGGACTTGAGCCGATTTCGGCGCGAAGTTCGCTTCGGGGCAGGGCGTGTCACGTTGTCGATGAGGAGAAAACATGTCGCAACTGCTCCATCCCGTCTCCCGCCGCGATTTCCTCGCTGGCACCGCAGCTACAGGGGCGCTGATCGTGCTTCATCCCTTCTCCGCTCGCGCACAGGCCAACCAGGCGCATCTCCGGATCATGGAGACCACCGACATCCATGTGAACGTGCTGCCTTACGATTATTACGCCGACAAAGCGAACGACACGCTGGGCTTGTCGCGCACGGCCTCCCTGATCGACGCCGTGCGCAAGGAAGCCGTGAATTCGATGCTGATCGACAATGGCGACCTGCTGCAGGGCAACCCGATGGGCGACTACATCGCCTATGAAAAAGGTCTGAAGGACGGCGACCTGCATCCGATCATGAAGGGTATGAACCTGCTCGGCTACGAGTGCTCGACGCTGGGCAACCACGAGTTCAACTATGGCCTGTCGTTCCTGGACAAGGTGCTGGCCGGCGCCAATTTTCCCTTCGTCTGCGCCAATCTGATCCGCGGCACCGAGCTTGCCGCGAACCCGCGCGACGACAAGCTCTATCTCAAGCCCTATGTCATCCTCGACAAGAAGATCAAGGACGGTTCGGGCGCCGAGCAGCCGATCAGGATCGGCATCATCGGCTTCGTGCCGCCGCAGATCATGGTCTGGGATCTCAAGAACCTCGAAGGCAACGTCAAGACGCGCGACATCGTCGAGGCGGCCAAGGCCTGGGTGCCGCAGATGAAGGAGGCGGGCGCCGACATCGTCATTGCGCTGTCGCATTCCGGCATCGACGTGAAGCACGGCGACATGATGGAGAACGCTTCGTTCTTCGTCGCCGGCGTCGACGGCATCGACGCGGTGTTCACCGGGCACCAGCATCTGGTGTTCCCCGGCAAGAAGGATTTCCAGTCGCTCGATGGTGTCGACACGCAAAAAGGCACGCTGCAGGGCAAACCCGCCGTCATGGGCGGCTTCTGGGGCTCGCATATGGGGCTGATCGACCTGATGCTGGAACGCGACGGGTCGAAATGGAAGGTCGTTTCCGCCACCTCCGAGGCGCGGCCGATCTTCGAACGCGTCGACAATAAGAACAAACCGACTGTCCCGGACGACAAGCGCATCATCGCGGCCCTTGAGCAGGACCACCAGGCAACACTGGCCTATGTGCGCCGCCCCGTTGGCAAGACCTCCGCGCCGCTCTATTCCTATTTCGCGCTGGTCGCCGACGATCCGTCGGTGCAGGTCGTCAGCCAGGCGCAGACCTGGTACCTCAGGGATATTCTGAAGAACACGCAATGGAAGGATGTGCCGCTGCTGTCGGCGGCCGCTCCGTTCAAGGCCGGCGGGCGCAACGGCGCCGACTACTATACCGACGTGCCCGCCGGCGATATCGCCATCAAGAACGTCGCCGACCTCTATCTCTATCCCAACACCGTGCGTGCGGTCGAAATCACCGGTGCGCAGGTCAAGGAATGGCTGGAAATGTCGGCCGGGATCTTCAACCGGATCGAGCCAGGGAAGGCCGACCAGGCCCTCATCAACACTGACTTCCCATCCTACAATTTCGACGTCATCGACGGCGTCACCTATAAAATAGACCTGTCGCAGCCGCCGAAATACGATGCCAAGGGCGGGCTGGCTAACGCCGGCGTCAATCGCATCGTCGACCTGAGTTTCGATGGAAAACCAATTGACCCCAAACAGAAATTCGTCGTCGCGACCAACAACTACCGGGCCGGTGGCGGCGGCAATTTCCCCGACATCAATGCCTCGAAGATCATCTATGAAGCGCCGGACACCAATCGCGACGTCATCGTCCGCTACATCGTCAGCGAAGGTACAATCAACCCGTCCGCGGACGACAACTGGTCGTTCGCGCCGCTGCCTGGAACCAGCGCCGTGTTCGAAACCGGCGCAAAGGCGAAGGATTTTATTGCGCAGGTGAAATCGCTGAAGATCGAGCCGGCAGGCGAGGGCGAGGCAGGTTTCGCGAGATACCGCATCCTGCTTTGAAGGGTGGTTTGGGTCGGCTCGAGTCCCGGCCTTATGGCGTGGATTGAGCCGGCTGGGTGAAACGTTCCTTGATGTCAGGCATGACGAGATCCAGCGCATCGGTGGAAATGCCGCCGGAATAACCGTTCGGCAGCCGCTTGATCAGTTCGGGATCGTCCAGCCCTTGCGAAAAGTCGCCGCCGGTGTACGGGCCGAGCAGATAGACGCGGCTGTCGACGCCTTGCATGCGATCGAGAAACCGGTTCGGCCAACCCCACATCCATTTCGCGATGTTGACGGGAATGAGCAAGGTACCTTTTCGGCAGGCATCTGGAACATAGCCGCTCCAGCCAAGCGCGGCATAGCGCAGAATGCATTGCGTCAGCGACGCGCGGCTCAGCGTATGCATGTCCGGCAGTGCTGCCTTGACTGCGGCAATCGGCTTGTCGCCGCCATAGACCGAGAGATAGAAGCGCTCGGTCGGCGATAGCATGGCAAGCCGTGCGGCCAGCTTTTCGCCTTCGCCCGGATCGTTGCTCTTGACGTTGATGTTGAAGCGGCGGGCCGGGAAGTGCGCCAGAACCTCATCCAGCGACGGCATCATGCCGATACCCTTGCCGCGAAACGGAAAGGTCTTGCCGCCATCCGCCGTATAGCCATAGCCGACATCGAGGGTCTTCAACTCGGCCATGGAATGGTTGCGTGTTTCTCCCTTGCCTTCCGTGCGGCAATCCAGCGTCCAGTCGTGGAAGACGGCGAAATTGCCGTCTGTCGTCGGGTGAACATCCAGTTCGAGCGCGTCAGCGTCCAGTCGTGGAAGACGGCGAAATTGCCGTCTGTCGTCGGGTGAACATCCAGTTCGAGCGCGTCAGCGTCCAGCGCGAAGGCTGCTTCCATCGAGGGGATCGTGTTTTCGAGGTAGGCATGGCGCGGCGGCAACATGCGACTGGCCGTGCACGTCTCACCCGTCATGCCTTCCCGTGCGTAGTCCTGGGCAAGGCCGCGATGGGCAAGCACTTCCGGCTTGCCGGCGGGGCGGCTCGACAACAGCGAGGTGTTGTTGAGCCAGATGCCCGCCGCGGCGACAACGATGATGCCGAAGAAGATCGTCCGTTTGCGCATCAAGTGATTTCCGATTCGTCCGTCCTGCGCGGCATCCTGCTTTGCGATCGGACTTTTTGACGGCGACCGGGCGGCGACATCGAGATCATCCTCGATATCGCCTGGTCGGCGGCAATGAAATCGAAGAACGTGTCGACTTACGCCTTGTAGACCACCTGGCGCACGTCGATGTAGCTGGCGCGGAATCCGGCCTCGCAATAGTGCAGGTAGAACTCCCAGAGCTTCTTGAAGCGGTCGTCGAAGCCGAGCGGGACGATCTTCTCCCATGACGCCCAGAACCGGTGGCGCCATTCGGCAAGCGTGCGCGCATAGTCATCCGGAAACACGCGCTCGCGCAGATGGGCAAGGCCATGATCCTTGCCCAGTGTCTTCAGGATCGACGGTGTCGGCAGCATGCCACCCGGGAAAACATAGCGCTGGATGAAATCCGGCCTTGCGCGATACGTGTCGTAGGCGGCTTCGTTGATGGTGATGATCTGCAGGCCGGCGGTGCCGCCGGGTCTCAGGCAAGCCTTCATCTTGCCGAAAAACACCGGCCAGTATTTCTCGCCGACCGCCTCGAACATCTCGATCGAGGCGATGCGGTCATAGGTGCCGGTTTCGTCGCGATAGTCCTGCAGCTTGATGTCGACCTTTTCGGCAAGGCCAGCCTTGGCGATGCGAGCCGTTGCAAAATCGTGCTGCTCGCGGCTGATCGTCAACCCGGTGACGCGGCAGCCGATCTCGCGCGCGGCGAATTCGGCGAAGCCGCCCCAGCCGCAGCCGATTTCCAGCACATGGTCCTTCGGGCCGATCCCTGTGTCTTTCGCCAGCGCGCGATATTTGGCGGCCTGGGCGCTTTCCAGGTCGTTGGCGCCGGTCGTGTAGAGCGCCGAGGAATAGGTCATGCTCGGATCGAGCCATTGCTTGTAAAAGGCGTTGCCGAGGTCGTAATGCGCCGAGATATTGCGCTTCGAACCGGTGCGGGTGTTCTGGTTGAACCAGTGGCGGATGCGCTGGACGGTGTTGATCAGCCAACTGGTGCCGCCCGCGATACGCTCGCCAATGACCGAATTGACCACGAACAGCTCCAGGAAGCTGGTCACATCAGGGCTTTCCCAATCGCCGTCCATGTAGGATTCGGCTACGCCGATCGTGCCGCCGGAAAAGGCGCGGCCGGGCAAGCGCCAATTCTTCAGCACCAGTTCGGCATCTGGGCCAGGTCCCTTGCCGCCGACGAGGACGGCGCGGCCGTCCGGCAGCCTCACCTTGAGCGAACCGCGCGGCAGGTTCATCGCCGCCGACAGCACCATGCGCGCTTTCGCCGGCAGACCTTTGACGATCTCGGCGAAATTGAACTCATCGAGCCTGACCGCGTCGCTCAATGCTGCGCCAAAAAGTTCCTTTTGTGCCATCTCGTGCCCCCTGGATTTCCGCGGTGTCGGGGCAGATTGCCGAGCCACGGTTCTCTTGGATCATTCGCCAGCTTCGAACGCCGTTGCCGGTCCCGGGCGCTGACCGGCTCAGTGACGGGCGGGCTCGAATGAAACACGCGCTCTTTTACCAGAGCTTTAGCGCTTCCCAGTGAATCCCTGCGGCGATCTTCCACGTCATGCGGCGAAACTTCAAGAGGCAGGCCGCAAGCGGGGCTGTGCCACGCGGAATGCTTGCGCCAGCGAGAATCCGCTTTTTTGCACAGCAAAGGCCGAGCGCGCAAAAAACGCCTATGGTCGCAGAATTGCTCGTGCGATAGATCTAGCCATGCGTTATGTAATCGTCATTGCCGCCATCGCGTTTTTCCTGATCTGGGATGGCATGTACAATCAGGGCCGCTATCTCGACACAACAGTGAGAGAGCTTAGCCATGTTGTGCGATATGTTACCGGCAGAGCTTAACTCCAGTGGCGGCAGCCGCGACATCCTAGTCGATTGACGCCAACGTCCTGCCGTCACAAAAGACCCCAGCATTTTGATCGAGGAGGCGGGGTTGATCCGGCATATCGTTTTCTTCAGCGCGCGGCGAAAAGAGGATGTCGAGGCTGTGCGCACCGGCTTGCTGGCGCTCGGCAACATTCCTCATTCCAGCCTGTTCGAGGTCACGCTCAACACCAAGGTGGATCCGCTGTCGGACGAGGTCGACGTGGTCGTCTATGCGGAGTTCGCCGATGACGCCGCGCTGGCCGCCTACAAGGCGCACCCGCTCTATGCGCAGACCACCAGCAAGGTCAAACCGATGCGCGAACTGCGCTATTCCGCCGATGTCATTGCCGGAAGCTGATCGAGGCTTTGTCCCAACTGGTGCCTTTTTCGACGTCCGGTGAACTGGCGGGGGCGAAATGGCCGGGATTGCGATCAAGTCTTGAACCGATTTGCGGAATGATGCACATCGCGGCTGCATGACCCGAACCATCACTGGCACTCATCCGCTCGATCACCTGGTGCTGCCAACGCAGAGCCTTGAGGTGGCGCGAGCCCGGCTCGCCGCGCTTGGCTTCGTCGTGGCCCCGACCGGCATCCATCCCTTCGGAACGGAAAACTGCTGTGTTTTCCTGGCCGACGGCACGTATCTCGAACCGCTGGCGGTCGGCGACGAGCAGGTGGCGGCAAAGGCTATCGCGGACGGCAATGTCTTCGTCACGCGTGATCGCGCCTATCGCGACAGCAACGGCGACGAGGGGTTTTCCGCCATTGTTCTAGGTACGGGCAATGCCGATGCCGACCATGCACGCTATGTCGATGCCGGCATCTCGGCGGGAGACATGCTGGGTTTTTCGCGCGCTTTCACCGACCCAGCCGGCAAGAGCGACATCGCATCGTTCAAGCTCGCTTTCGCGGCCGGAGCCGAAGCCACGGACGCCTTCCTGTTTGCCTGCGAGCGGGTCAACGCGCCTGATGTCGACCGCGCGGCTTTGCAGGCCCACGCCAACGGCGCGACCGGAATTGTCGAGATCTTGGCGGTCAGCGATGCGCCTGGAAAGCAGCATGAGTTGATTTCTGTCACGGTGGACAATCCGGCCGCCGAAAGGCAGGGCGGCATGTTTTCCCTGCCGAATGCAGATTTGAGCGTGCTTGACCGCGCGGCTTTCACCGCGCGCTTTGGCCTGCCGGCCGGCGCGCCGACAGATCTACGCTTCGCAGCGGTGGTCTTTTCGGTTCGGAACGCCAATGTGACATCGAGGCTGCTTGCGGCCAATTCCATCCAACACGATATAGCGGGCAATGATATTGTCGTGCAGCCTGCACCCGGACAGGGCGCGGCTTTCATCTTCCGGGAGACCAAATGAACAAGCCCGTCGCGCCCAATTCAGCGGTAATTGTCGGCAATGTCGTCTTCGACAACAAGGCGGCTCTGTCGCTGATCGCCGGCCCGTGCCAGTTCGAGTCGCGTCAGCACGCTTTCGACATGGCCGGCGCGCTGAAGGAACTGACCGGCAGGCTCGGAATAGGCCTCGTCTACAAGACCAGCTACGACAAGGCCAACCGCACCTCGCTGTCGGCGACGCGCGGCGCCGGCATGGACGCGGCACTTCCCGTCTTCGACGAACTGCGCAAGGAATTTTCGCTCCCGGTGCTGACCGATGTCCACACCGAGGAGCAGTGCGCCATCGTGGCGCCGCATGTCGATGTCCTGCAGATTCCGGCTTTCCTGTCGCGCCAGACCGACATGCTGGTCGCCGCGGCGAAAACCGGCAAGGTCATCAACGTGAAGAAGGGACAGTTCCTTGCCCCCTGGGACATGAAGAACGTCGTCGCCAAGATCACCGGATCCGGCAATGCCAATGTGCTGACCACCGAGCGCGGTGCTTCTTTCGGCTACAACACGCTGGTCTCCGACATGCGCGCTTTGCCTGTCATGGCAGAGATCGGCGCGCCGGTGATCTTCGATGCGACCCATTCGGTGCAGCAGCCGGGCGGGCAGGGCGGTTCCTCGGGCGGTGAACGTCGTTTTGTCGAGACGCTGGCGCGCGCGGCCGTCGCTGTCGGCGTTGCCGGCGTCTTCATCGAGACCCATCAGGATCCTGACAACTCGACCTCTTCCGACGGCCCCAACATGCTGCCGTTGAAGGACATGCCCGCTCTACTCGAGCGGCTGATGGCATTCGACCGCATCGCCAAGGGTCTCTAGGCCGGACATATCCTCTGTCGACCGCCGATGCTTGTGGACGGCGCAAGCCGCCTGTACGCTCTTCCGGCAAATGAGCGTTTTGGCAGGAGGAAGCCATGTCTGTCGCCCGCGTCACCGAAATCACATCGTCGTCGAAGAAGAGCTTTCAGGACGCCATCGAACAGGGAATTGCGCGCGCATCCAAAACGCTGAAGAACGTCGAGGGCGCCTGGATCCAGGACCAGAAGATCGTCGTCCAGGACGGCAAGATCGTTGCTTATCGCGTCAACATGAAGGTTACCTTCATCCTCGCGGAGTGATCGGTCGACGCCGAAAAAGTCGGGAACCTTCGCCCGCGCCCCTCATTGTCCAATTATGGTTCGAAACCACAATGAGGAGCACAATCATGGCAACCCAGACTGGCCACACCCAAGCCATCGCCGCTTCGCGGGTCATCGGCACATCGGTCTACAATACCGAAGGCACAAGCATCGGCAGTATAGAGGATGTGATGCTCGACAAGATGACGAACGGGATCATGTTCGCGGTCATCGGTTTTGGCGGCTTCCTTGGCATCGGCGAGAAATATCACGCCATTCCGTGGGCAAGCCTCGACTATGATGAGGACAAGGGCGGTTATGTCGTACCGTTTTCCAAGGAACAACTCATGGCGGCACCGGCCTATTCGATCAACGAACTGACCGGTGCCGATGGCGAGGCGGCGCGCGACGAATCCTACAATTATTACAAGGTCACGCCTTACTGGCATTAACAACAACGACAAAGCGGCCCCGTCGGGAGAGACGGGGCCGCTTTGGATTCCGGCTTATTCGCTGACGTGTAAGGGGGCCATCGCCTTCGGCGGCGACTGCTGATTGTCGCATGACGTCAGGAATGCCGCCGCGATTAGAAACAGACTCACGATACCGCTCAACTGAGACATGGCGAAACTCCTCCTGTTTCGCCCCGCGCGCTGCACCTTAACCGGAAGTCAGCCGACCGTACATGACTTATGATGACGGCGATTTGCGCTTCGTGAATCGTTCGGAGGCCGATGCCGCGGCAATAATTGCCAGCGGGCCGATTGCCTTTTGCAGCACTTTGGCTAAGACGTGCGGCATTCTTCAGATCAATCGAGGACATCGCAAATGACCGCCATCGTCGACATTGTCGGGCGTGAAATCCTGGACAGCCGTGGAAATCCGACCGTCGAGGTCGATGTCATTCTCGAAGACGGCTCGATGGGCCGCGCGGCGGTGCCGTCGGGTGCTTCGACCGGTGCCCACGAGGCCGTCGAACTGCGCGACGGCGGCGCCCGCTATCTCGGCAAAGGCGTGCTCAAAGCCGTCGAGGCGGTTAACGGCGAGCTGTTCGAGGCCATCGGCGGCATGGAAGCCGAAAACCAGATCCATATCGACCAGACCATGATCGAGCTCGACGGCACGCCCAACAAGAGCCGGCTTGGCGCCAACGCCATTCTCGGCGTTTCGCTGGCGGTGGCCAAGGCGGCCGCTGATGCCGCCGGCCTACCGCTCTACCGTTATGTCGGAGGCACCAAGGCGCATCTCCTGCCGGTGCCGATGATGAACATCATCAATGGCGGCGCGCATGCCGACAACCCGATCGATTTCCAGGAATTCATGATCCTGCCGATCGGCGCGCCGACGCTGCGCGAAGGTGTCCGCTGGGGTTCGGAAATCTTCCATACGCTGCGCAAGAAACTGAAGGATGCCGGCCACAACACCAATGTCGGCGACGAGGGCGGCTTTGCCCCGAACCTGAAAAGCGCTCCGGTGGCGCTCGATTTCATCATGGAATCGATCGAGCAGGCCGGCTTCAAGCCGGGCGACGAGATCGCGCTCGGCCTCGATTGCGCCGCGACCGAGTTCTTCAAGGACGGCAACTACGTCTATGAAGGCGAGAAAAAGACGCGCGATCCCAAGGCCCAGGCCAAATACCTGGCCAAGCTTGCCGCCGACTATCCGATCATCTCGATCGAGGACGGTCTTGCCGAGGACGATTGGGAAGGCTGGAAGTACCTGACCGACCTGATCGGCAAGAAGACGCAGCTGGTTGGCGACGATTTGTTCGTCACCAACACGGCGCGGCTGCGCGACGGCATCCGCATGGGGGTTGCCAACTCGATCCTGGTTAAGGTCAACCAGATCGGCTCGCTTACGGAAACGCTCGACGCCGTCGAGACCGCGCACAAGGCCGGCTACACCGCCGTGATGTCGCACCGCTCGGGCGAAACCGAGGATTCGACCATTGCCGATCTCGCCGTCGCCACCAATTGCGGACAGATCAAGACCGGCTCGCTGTCGCGCTCGGACCGCATGGCCAAGTACAATCAGCTGATCCGCATCGAGGAAGAGCTCGGCAAGCAGGCAAGCTACGCCGGCAAGTCGGTGGTCAAGGGCTGATCCGGAAACACCGGCTCATCGATACCGGACAAAAGGGCGGGAGCATTCCCGCCCTTTTTCGTTTCGGCGCCGCCAAACAGGTCACCCGTAACCGTCCGTTAAGCACAATCGGGCGAGAAAGATCGTGAGCCGCCTGAGTTCGCGGGCTGGAGCCGGATGATCTCAGGTCTGTTCGACCTGAAATCTGAATCCGACTCTAAATCAAAGAGATAGAGCATGATGTCGTCCGAAAACCGCTTCACACTTTTCGGCATCATGCTCTAGAGGAATCGGGCGATGTGGACGCGTCAGCACAAGCAGAGAAACACCGGCCGGCTGATCATTCCCTCGCTTTGCGTGGCGTTCCTGGCCTATTTCGGCTTTCATGCCTATCACGGCGAATTCGGTATCTACTCGAAATATCAGCTGGAAGCCCAGACGGTTGCGCTGCAGGGCCAGCTCGATGCGATCAAGGCGCGCCGCATGGAGCTCGAGCGCCGCGTTCGGCTGATGCATGAAGGCACGCTCGAGAAGGACATGCTCGATGAGCAGGCGCGCAAGGCGCTCAATCTGTCCCAAGCTGACGAAATCACCATTATGTTGCCGGCCTCGGCGAAATAACTGATTTCAAGTTAATCACCAATATTTTCAATGATTTTAATCGCTTAGGCGCATGCCAGCTATGCAAATTCGGCATGGCGCAACGCTTTGACGCGTGTTAGCCTCCCTAAAATCGGTGGGGAGGAGCTGATCTCCCCAGAGCAGATTTCATCCTGCTCTAATGTCCACGAAGAGACGCCAACAGGGAGTGATGCATGGCCACCGCCGCCAGAAAAGCGCCTGCCAAATCCAAATCCGACGGCAAATCGGGGCTTTCGGCCCCCAAACCTGTCGAATTCACCAAGGACGAAGAGCTTGCCGCTTACCGGCACATGCTGCTCATCCGTCGTTTCGAGGAAAAGGCCGGCCAGCTCTACGGCATGGGTTTCATCGGCGGCTTCTGCCACCTCTATATCGGCCAGGAAGCGGTCGTCACCGGCATGAAGATGGCGCTGATCGACGGCGATCAGATGATCACCGCCTATCGCGACCACGGCCACATGCTGGCGATGGAGCTGTCGCCGCGCGGCGTCATGGCCGAGCTGACCGGGCGTCGCGGCGGCCTGTCACGGGGCAAGGGTGGCTCCATGCACATGTTCTCCAAGGAAAAGCACTTTTATGGCGGCCACGGCATCGTCGGCGCGCAGGTGTCGCTCGGCACGGGCTTGGCCTTCGCCAACCGCTACCGCGACAACAACAATGTCTCGCTGACCTATTTCGGCGACGGTGCGGCCAACCAGGGCCAGGTCTATGAAAGCTTCAACATGGCCTCGCTGTGGAAGCTGCCGGTGATCTACATCATCGAGAACAACCGGTATGCCATGGGCACCTCGGTGTCGCGCTCTTCGGCGGAAACCAATTTTTCGCACCGTGGCGCTTCGTTCAAGATTCCCGGCATCCAGGTCGACGGCATGGACGTGCGCGCTGTCAAGGCCGCCGGCGACCAGGCGACCGAATGGTGCCGCGCCGGCAACGGACCGATCATTCTCGAAATGCAGACCTACCGCTATCGCGGTCACTCGATGTCCGATCCGGCGAAATACCGCTCAAAGGAAGAAGTGCAGAAGATGCGCTCCGACCATGACCCGATCGAACAGGTCAAGGCGCGGCTGATCGAGAAGAAGTGGGCAACCGAGGACGAGCTTAAGACCATCGACAAGGAGGTCCGCGACATCGTCGCTGACGCCGCCGAATTTGCCCAGAACGATGCAGAGCCGGATCCGTCCGAGCTCTGGACCGATATCGTATTGTAACGGGAGGGCAAGGACATGCCGATCGAAATTCTCATGCCCGCTCTCTCGCCGACCATGGAAGAGGGCAATCTTTCCAAGTGGTTGAAGAATGAGGGCGACAAGGTCGTCGCCGGCGACGTCATCGCCGAGATCGAAACCGACAAGGCGACGATGGAAGTCGAGGCCGTCGACGAAGGCACGCTTGGCAAGATCCTGATCGCCGCCGGCACCGAAGGCGTCAAGGTCAACACACCGATTGCCGTTTTGCTGCAGGACGGCGAAAGTGCCGGCGATATCGGCAAGTCCTCGGCTCCCGCCAAGGCGGAAGCACCGGCAAAGGCAGAGGCTCCAGCCGCGGCGGAGGACAAGGCGGAGGCCGCAAAACCGGCTGCCGCGCCGGTGGCTGCTGCACCGAAGACGGAAATCGCCGCCGATCCGGACATTCCGGCCGGCACGGAGATGGTCTCGACCACGGTGCGCGAAGCGCTGCGCGATGCGATGGCCGAGGAAATGCGCCGCGACGGCGATGTCTTCGTCATGGGCGAGGAGGTCGCCGAATACCAGGGCGCCTACAAGATCACGCAAGGGCTGCTGCAGGAATTCGGGCCGCGGCGCGTCGTCGACACGCCGATCACCGAGCATGGCTTTGCCGGCGTCGGCGTCGGCGCGGCGATGGCCGGCCTGAAGCCGATCGTCGAGTTCATGACCTTCAACTTCGCCATGCAGGCGATCGACCAGATCATCAACTCCGCCGCCAAGACGCTCTACATGTCTGGCGGCCAGATGGGTGCGCCGATCGTTTTCCGTGGACCGAACGGCGCCGCCGCACGCGTCGCCGCACAGCACTCACAGTGCTATGCCGCCTGGTATAGCCACATTCCGGGCCTGAAAGTGGTGATGCCCTACACCGCCGCCGATGCCAAGGGCTTGCTGAAGGCGGCGATCCGCGATCCCAATCCGATCATCTTCCTCGAGAATGAGATCCTCTATGGCCAGTCCTTCGACGTGCCGAAGCTGGATGATTTCGTGCTGCCGATCGGCAAGGCGCGCATCCACAAGACCGGCAAGGACGTCACCATCGTCTCTTTCGGCATCGGCATGACCTATGCGGTCAAGGCGGAAGCCGAGCTGCGCGGCTTGGGCATCGATGCCGAGATCATCGACTTGCGCACGATCCGGCCGCTCGATCTCGACACCATCATCGCCTCGGTCAAGAAGACCAACCGGATGATCGTTGTCGAAGAGGGATATCCGCAGAACTCGGTCGGCGACCATATCGCCAACCAGGTGTCGCAGCGCGCCTTCGATTTCCTCGACGCGCCGGTCATCACCATCGCCGGCAAGGATGTGCCGATGCCCTATGCCGCCAACCTCGAGAAACTGGCTTTGCCGAACGTCGGCGAAGTCATCGAGGCGGTCAAAGCCGTCACATATCGCTGAACCGGGCGGGAGGACAAAATGCCAATCAACATCACCATGCCGGCCCTGTCGCCCACGATGGAAGAGGGCAATCTGTCCAAGTGGCTCGTCAAGGAAGGCGACAAGGTTTCGCCGGGCGATGTCATTGCCGAGATCGAGACCGACAAGGCGACGATGGAAGTCGAGGCTGTCGATGAGGGCACGGTCGCAAAGCTCGTCGTTCCCGCCGGCACCGAAGGCGTCAAGGTCAACGCTCTGATCGCCGTGCTCGCTGCCGAAGGTGAGGATGCAGGCGCTGCCGCGAAAAGCGGGGGCGATGCTGCTCCAGCGAAAGCCGAGGCCAAGCAGGACAAGGCGCCAATCTCCCCACCCGCGGGGGAGATGTCGACGAAGTCGACAGAGGGGGGCGCTGTCCCGCCGTCCTCTCAGCGCGAGACGCCCCCCTCTGGCCTGCCGGCCATCTCTCCCACAAGGGGGGAGATCAGCCAGTCGCCGGAAGGACGCACCTTCGCGTCGCCGCTCGCACGTCGCATAGCCAAGGAAGCCGGTGTCGATGTGTCTGCCGTGACCGGCACCGGTCCGCATGGCCGGGTGGTGAAGGCGGATGTCGACGCGGCGATTGCCGGTGGCGGCGCCCAGGCGGCGCCTGCCGCCAAGGCTCCGGCTGGGGTGCCCGCTGCTGCTGCCGCGCCGGTAAAGGCGATGTCGGACGATCAGGTGCTGAAACTGTTCGAACAGGGCTCCTACGACCTTGTCCCGCATGACAATATGCGCAAGACCATTGCGCGCCGCCTGGTCGAGGCCAAGACCACCATTCCGCATTTCTATCTGACGCTCGACTGCGAGCTCGATGCGCTGCTGGCGCTGCGCACGCAGATCAATGCGGCAGCCCCGGTGAAGAAGACCGACAAGGGTGATGCTCCGGCCTATAAGCTGTCGGTCAACGATATGGTCATCAAGGCGATGGCGATGGCGCTGAAGGCGGTGCCGGATGCCAATGCCTCGTGGACCGAAAGCGCCATGGTCAAGCACAAGCACGCCGATGTCGGCGTCGCGGTGTCGATCCCCGGCGGCCTGATCACGCCGATCATTCGGCATGCCGACGAAAAAACGCTGTCCACCATCTCCAACGAGATGAAGGATCTGGCCAGTCGCGCGCGCAGCCGCAAGCTGAAGCCGGAAGAGTATCAGGGTGGCACCACGGCGGTGTCCAATCTCGGCATGTTCGGCATCAAGGATTTTGCCGCGGTCATCAACCCGCCGCACGCGACCATCCTGGCGGTCGGCGCCGGCGAGGAGCGGGCAGTGGTCAAGAATGGCGAGATCAGAATAGCCACCGTGATGTCGGTGACGCTGTCGACCGACCACCGCGCCGTGGACGGTGCGCTGGGTGCCGAACTGCTGGTCGCCTTCAAGCGCCTGATCGAGAACCCGATGGGCATGCTGGTTTAGGGAAGCGAGAGGGCGGTGCGGATAGTCTTCACCAGCCTCTTCGCTTTCATCATTTCCGGATTCGCCACCGGACTGGCTGCTCGGAAACGGGCGGTCACAACCCATGGATGGCGGGTGAAGCATGGGTTGATCGACGCGCAGGTGGGTGCATGAAGACGGTTCTTTGTTACGGCGACTCGCTGACCTGGGGCTACAATGCCGAAGGTGGCCGCCATGCGCTGGAAGACCGCTGGCCAAGCGTGCTGCAGGCCGGCCTTGGCAGTGGCGTCGAAGTTATCGCCGAAGGCCTCAATGGCCGTACCACCGCCTTCGACGACCACCTGGCCGGTGCTGATCGCAACGGCGCCAGGCTGCTGCCAACGGTGCTGACGACGCATGCGCCGATCGACCTGATTGTCATCATGCTCGGCGCCAACGACATGAAGCCGTGGATCCACGGCAATCCCGTCGCGGCCAAGCAGGGTATCCAGCGGCTGATCGACATCGTGCGCGGTCACGACTATCCGTTCGACTGGCCGGCGCCGCAGATCCTCATCGTTTCGCCGCCTGTCGTCAGTCGCACCGAAAATGCCGAATTCAAGGAAATGTTTGCCGGCGGCGACGACGCCTCGAAGTTTTTGGCACCGCAATATGCCGCGCTCGCCGATGAGGCCGGCTGCGGCTTCTTCGACGCCGGCAGCGTGGCGCAAACCACACCTCTCGACGGTGTTCATCTTGACGCCGAAAATACGCGAAACATCGGCGAGGCGCTGACACCAGTCGTGCGCGTCATGCTGGAATTGTGAAGGAGAAAACCCGTGGCTGAGAACTATGACGTCATCATCATCGGCTCCGGTCCCGGCGGCTATGTCACCGCGGTGCGTTCCGCGCAGCTCGGCTTCAAGACGGCGATCGTCGAGCGCGAGCATCTCGGCGGCATTTGCCTTAACTGGGGCTGCATCCCGACCAAGGCGCTGCTGCGCTCGGCCGAGATTATGCACTATTCGGATCACCTGAAGGATTACGGGCTGAAGCTCGACGGCAAGGTCAGCGTGGACACATCGGCCGTCGTTGACCGCTCGCGCAAGGTGTCGCTGCGGCTCAATGGCGGCGTTGCCTTCCTGATGAAGAAGAACAAGGTCGACGTCATCTGGGGCGAGGCCAAGCTTTCGAAGGCGGGCGAGATCGTCGTGTCCAAGACGGCCAAGAAGCCGATGGAGCCACAGCCGCCGGTGCCGAAAGGCGTCAAGGGCGAGGGCACCTATACCGCCAAGCACATCATCCTGGCGACCGGCGCCCGGCCACGCGCGCTGCCCGGCATCGAGCCGGACGGAAAGCTGATCTGGACCTATTTCGAGGCCATGGTGCCGAAGGAGATGCCGAAGTCGTTGCTCGTCATGGGGTCGGGCGCCATCGGCATCGAATTCGCCTCCTTCTACCGCACAATGGGCGCCGAGGTGACGGTGGTCGAATTGCTGCCGGCGGTGATGCCGGTCGAGGACGCCGAAGTCTCGAAGTTCGCGCAGAAGCAGTTCGAGAAGCAAGGCATGAAGATCATCCTCGAAGCCAAGGTGACCAAGGTCGAGAAGGGCACGAACTCGGTCACGGCGCATGTCGAGATGAAGGACGGCAAGGTCGAGAAGATCACCGCCGACCGGATGATCTCGGCCGTCGGCGTGCAAGGCAACATCGAGGGCCTCGGGCTTGAGGCGCTTGGCGTGAAGACCGAACGCGGCTGCGTCGTCATCGATGGTTACGGCAAGACCAATGTGCCGGGCATCTACGCCATCGGCGATGTCGCCGGCCCGCCGATGCTCGCCCACAAGGCCGAACATGAGGGTGTCGTGTGCATCGAGAAGATCGCTGATTTTCCTGGCGTACATGCCACCGACAAGCTGAAGATTCCGGGCTGCACCTACTGCAATCCGCAGGTCGCCTCGGTTGGCCTGACCGAAGCCAAGGCCAAGGCCGAGGGCTGGGATATCCGGGTCGGGCGCTTCCAGTTCGCCGCCAATGGCAAGGCGATCGCGCTCGGTGAGGATCAGGGCTTCATCAAGACCATCTTCGACAAGAAGACCGGTCAATTGCTCGGCGCCCACATGGTCGGCGCCGAAGTGACCGAACTGATCCAGGGCTTCGTCGTGGCGATGAACCTGGAGACGACTGAGGAAGAGCTGATGCACACCATCTTCCCGCACCCGACGCTGTCGGAGATGATGAAGGAAAGCGTGCTCGACGCCTATGGCCGCGCGCTCAACGCGTGATAGATTGAAAGCGCTGCTACAGATGGAACCCGGCGGCAAGGTACATCGTTTGCGGATGCACTTTCATCCATCACACAAGGAGAAGGCATATGCACCTGAATGGCGTCGGCTGGATAGCAGCCATCATTATCGGCGGCCTGGCAGGCTGGTTCGCCGAAATGTTCATGAAGAGCAACACCGGCATCTTCATGAACATCGTTATGGGCATCGTCGGCGCGATCGTACTGAACGCCATTCTGCAGGCTCTCAATTTTGGCCCGTTCGGCGTCGGCTGGATTGCCTATCTGATCACCGGCTTTATCGGTGCCTGCCTGCTGATCTGGGCGGGACGCCTGGTGCGCCGCTGACATCCCTGAAGAGCTGCCATGCGAAAAAGGCTGTTGCGGCATGCGCCGCAGCGGCCTTTTTCTTTGCGCCGAAAAGTCCTAGATGACGTTATGACAACGAACGCCTGACTGGCGCTCGCCAATGAACCAGGTTTCCCGATGGTCACTGTCCTCGATACGATCGCCAACGCACCGCGCCTGCGGCATCCGGAAAAGGCGCACAAGCCTGATCAGGATGTCCTGCGCAAGCCCGACTGGATCCGCGTCAAGGCGCCGACGTCGAAGGGTTATGCCGAAACGCGCGAGATCGTGAAGTCGCACAAGCTGGTGACGGTCTGCGAAGAAGCCGGATGCCCCAACATCGGCGAGTGCTGGGAAAAGAAGCACGCCACCTTCATGATCATGGGCGAGATCTGCACCCGCGCCTGCGCCTTCTGCAACGTCGCCACGGGCATTCCAACCGCTCTTGACTCGGATGAACCGGCCCGCGTCGCGCATGCGGTCAAGCAGATGGGCCTTACCCATGTCGTCATCACCTCGGTCGACCGCGACGATCTCGCCGATGGCGGTGCGCAGCATTTCGCCGAGGTCATCCGCGCCATCCGGGCGGCGACGCCGCTGACGACGATCGAAATCCTGACGCCCGACTTCCTGCGCAAGGACGGCGCGCTGGAGATCGTCGTGGCGGCCAAACCCGACGTCTTCAACCACAATCTCGAAACCGTTCCGTCGAACTATCTGACGGTTCGTCCGGGCGCCCGCTATTTCCATTCGATCCGGCTGTTGCAGCGGGTCAAGGAGCTTGATCCGTCGATCTTCACCAAGTCCGGCATCATGGTGGGGCTGGGCGAAGAACGGAATGAAATCCTGCAGTTGATGGACGATCTGCGTTCGGCCAATGTCGACTTCATGACCATAGGCCAGTATCTGCAGCCGTCGAAGAAGCACCACCCGGTGATCCGCTTTGTTACGCCGGAGGAGTTCAAATCCTTTGAGACGATCGGCCGGACCAAGGGTTTCCTGCTGGTGGCGTCCAGCCCGCTGACGCGTTCATCGCATCACGCCGGCGACGATTTCGCCAAGCTGCGTGCGGCACGGGAAGCGATTCTCAAGAAATCAGCTTAATCAGCCGGTTTCATGCCAAAATTCGAAGCCACCCGACGCGTATCCCATACACCCGAGCAGATGTTCGCTTTGGTCGCCGATGTTGAATCCTATCCGCAATTCCTGCCGCTTTGCGAAGCGCTGACGGTTCGCTCGCGCAAGGAGCGTGACGGGCGTACCGTTCTCCTTGCCGACATGAGCATCGGCTACAAGGCGATCCGCGAAACCTTCACGACGCAGGTACTGCTGAAGCCCGATGAGAACACCATCGACGTGAAGTACATCGACGGGCCGTTTAAATATTTGAGCAATGTCTGGCGTTTCGAACCCGACGGCGCCGGTTGCGCCGTCCGCTTCTTCATCGACTACGAGTTCAAGAGCCGCATTCTGGGCGCGGTCATGGGAACCATGTTCGATCGTGCCTTCCGCATGTTCGCCGAAGCCTTTGAGAAGCGCGCCGACGTCATCTACGGTACAAAACCGTCTTGAGGCTTGCGCATGCTTTTCTGGATAGCGAGCACCGTTGGACTGGCGATCGCCTATCTCTTCGGTTCCATGCCCACGGGTTATCTGGCGGGGAAGCTGCTCAAGGGCATCGATATCCGGGAGCATGGCTCCAAATCCACCGGGGCAACGAACGTTTTGCGGGTCTTGGGAAAATGGCCTGCGTTGGTGGTGTTGCTGGTGGATGTGCTGAAAGGTGCTGCGGCGATCGTCTTTACCCGCTGGTTCTATCCCTGGTTCATCACGTTGCCGTTGGTTACGCCATCGACCCCGCTTGACCTGCAAGCTTGGGTGCCTTGGGCTGTTTGCCTGGCCGGAATTGCCGTGTTGTTGGGACATGGCCGTTCGATCTGGTTGAATTTTACAGGTGGCAAATCCGCTGCGACGGGGCTTGGCGTGTTGCTGGCTCTGTCTTGGCCGGTAGGTGTGGGGGCTGCGGCGGCTTTTGGTGCTGTGCTGGCTACGTCTCGGATAGTTTCCCTGAGTTCGATGGTAGCGGCGTTGACCGCGATCGCCCTCATCTGTGGCCTGGAGCAACCATTGGCCTATCGGTTGTTGGTGATTGCGGGCAGCATCTACGTGGTTATGCGCCATCGTGCCAACATTCAGCGGCTGCTGGCTGGGACGGAGCCACACTTGGGACAAAGCAGCCCGGAATCGAAAACGTAGCCGCAAATCCGGCTTTCGGGTCCGCCCGCCCAACGTTTTATAATTCTATCCGAGTGCTCGCAGGCCCAGTTCCAGCGCTTGCCGGACCGTTTCGCGACGGATGAAATCGCGGCCTTTGTCTGCAAAGAGTTGGTGCTCGGCGACAATCGGTCGGCCGTCCAGCGCAACCCCGAACCAGACCAGGCCGACCGGTTTTTCCGCGGAACCGCCGCCAGGCCCGGCGATCCCGGTAACCGCCAGGGTCAGCCCGGCGCGCGAACGGGTAAGCGCGCCTGTCGCCATTTCGATCGCAGTCTCGCGCGAAACCGCGCCATGCGCATCGAGCGTGGCGGCGGAAACGCCGAGCATGTCCATCTTGGCTTCGTTGGAATAGGTGATGAAGCCGCGATCGACCACGGCGGACGAGCCGGCGATGTCGGTGAGTGCCGCGATGATCATGCCGCCGGTGCAGCTTTCCGCCGTTGCCAGCATGATGCCGCGTTTCTGGCAGGCTTTAAGCAAGGCATTTGCCAGGTCGCTGTTGGTCATTCCGGCACCTCGCCGGGAAACACCACGCTGGCAGTGGCAATCGCCGCAATGCCTTCCTCGCGCCCGACGAAGCCGAGCTTCTCGTTGGTTGTCGCCTTGATTGAGATGCGATCCGCGGAAATTGCCAGCATCTGCGACAGGGCTGCCGTCATCGCCTCGCGGTGCGGGCCGACGCGCGGCGCTTCGCAGATCAACGTGATATCGGCATTGGCGATGCGGCCGCCGCGCTCGCGCACCAGCCCTGCCGCATGCTCGACGAAGATCCGCGACGCAGCGCCTTTCCACTGCGGGTCGGACGGCGGAAAATGCGTACCGATGTCGCCGGCGCCGCAGGTCGCCAGCAACGCATCGGTCAGAGCATGCAGACCGACATCGGCGTCGGAATGGCCGGACAGTTTCTTGTCGTGTGCAATGGCGACTCCACACAGTGTGACATGGTCGCCGGGCTCGAAAGCATGGACGTCGTAGCCATTGCCGGTCCGGATGTCGGGAAAGCGCACACGTTCGCCGGAAAGCCGCTGATCCGCCATGGCAATATCCCGTGCCCAGGTGAGTTTGACATTGTCCGGCGAGCCCGGAACGATCTTGACCGGAATATGCGCCCATTCGGCGATCGCGGCATCGTCGGTAAAATCCATTTTTCCCAGATGATGGGCTTTCTCGTGCGCGGCAAGGATGGGCCAGAACGGAAAGCCCTGCGGCGTTTGCGCCGCGTGAAGACCGCTGCGCGAAACGGTTTCGCCAACCACCCCGGAGGCCGACTCGCGCTTCAGCGTGTCGGCGACGGGCAAAGCGGGCAATGCGCCCTCGCGCTCGCCGATGGCGGCGATGGTGCGATCTATCAGGTCCGCATCGACAAACGGACGCACGGCATCGTGGATCAGAACCTGCCCAGGCGCGTGGTCTCTAAGGGCAAGCAGGCCGAGCCGGACGGATTCCTGCCTGGTCGCCCCGCCGATAACGGCGCTAACGCGCTCGGCGTTGGTGCCCGCCGCCTGCCGGAACAGTTCATGGTCGTCGGCATGAATGGCGACGACGATCTCGCTGGTCCGCGGGTGGGCCAGAAAAATGTCCAGCGTGTGTGCGATAACGGCAAAGCCGCCAATGTGTTGATATTGCTTCGGTCCGTTGGCCTGTCCGGCGCGCGCACCACGGCCGGCCGCGACGATTACCACCGCGACCTTGCCATCCGCACTCGAAACGTGATTTTCACTTGCGTCAGTCATTTGCAGATTGGCTTAGCGCACGATCCCGAAAAGTGTAATCGGTTTTCGGCAAAGATCGTGCGTCAAATATGAATCCCAAAGCGTCCTTTGCGCGTCCCACGGGGCGCGCGGCGCTTTGGCCACACCCAATCCCGAAGGCCAGCATTTTCCCAATTGCGCCTTAATGTGGCGTCATTCCGCGTTGCACATTGCGGCCGATATGGCTAGAGAATGTGCAACGAATGAAGATGCTTGGTTTTTGTGCATGGTTAATTTGACCAAATTGGCCGCGCCGCTTAACGTCGGCGGCGTGAGACTCCGCAATCGCGTGTTCCTCGCGCCGATGTCGGGCATTACGGACGAGCCGTTCCGGCAGCGTGCCCACGCGCATGGAGCGGGCCTGGTCGTGTCCGAAATGGTTGCCAGCGGCGAGCTCGCCAAGGGCAGGGCCGGTTTCAACCTGCGCATACGCCACTCCGGCCTGCCCGTCCATATGGTTCAGCTTGCAGGCCGCGAGGCGGTGCACATGGCCGAAGGTGCCAGAATCGCCGCCGGCGAGGGCGCCGACATTATCGACATCAACATGGGATGCCCGGCCAAGAAGGTCACTGGCGGCTACGCTGGTTCGGCATTGATGCTGGATCTCGACCACGCACTGTCGCTGATCGACGCCGTTGTCGGCGCGGTCGAGGTGCCAGTGACGGTCAAGATGCGGCTTGGCTGGGACGAAGGCGCGCTCAACGCGCCGATGCTGGCGCGCCGCGCCGAGCAGGCCGGTGTCAGCATGGTGACCGTGCACGGCCGAACGCGCTGCCAGTTCTATCAGGGCAAGGCCGACTGGCGCGCCATCGCCCGCGTCAAGGAAGCCGTGTCCATCCCGGTCGTCGCCAATGGTGACGTCTCTTCGCCGGCGGAAGCGGCCGACATTCTCGATCAATCGGGTGCCGACGCCGTGATGATTGGCCGTGCCCATTATGGCGCGCCCTGGATCGCAGGTGGCATTGCGGCCGCAGCGACAGGCGAAATGACGCCAAATATTCCACAGAACCCGACGGCGCTCGCCGACTACATCGTGGCCCACTATGAGGATATGCTGGCGCTCTACGGCGCCGAAAGCGGCCTGCGCCAGGCGCGCAAGCATCTCGGCTGGTATCTTGATCGGCATGCAGGCGGCGTCGCCGACGACAGCCGAAAGGCCGTACTGACCGCATTCGAGCCCGCGCGCGTCATTGCCTTGCTGCGCGATGTGTTTTCGCGCGATCCGCAACCTTTGACCCTGCGGAGTGCCGCATGAACGCCGCCGCCGGCCAAGGCGCTGAAATGGCGGATGCCGCCCAGATCGTGCTCAACACCATCCGCCGCCCGGTGATCATGATCAGCGAGGAAGGCTTCATTACCTTCGCCAACGCCGACGCGGAAGACTTCTTTCGTTCAAGCGCGACCATGCTCGCCCGCAACACGCTGTCAAAACTCATTCCCTTCGGCAGCCCGCTGCTGACGCTGGTCGACCAGGTGCGTGAGCGCCTGGCACCGGTCAACGAGTATCGGGTCGACGTGTCGTCGCCGCGTCTCGGCATCGAGAAGGTCGTCGATCTCTATGTCGCGCCGGTACCGGAATTTCCGGGCTCGGTGGTGGTTATGTTCCAGGAACGGTCGATGGCCGACAAGATCGACCGGCAGATGACGCATCGCGGTGCGGCGCGCTCGGTCACCGGCCTGGCGGCGATGCTTGCCCATGAGATCAAGAACCCGCTCTCCGGCATCCGCGGCGCTGCCCAGTTGCTGGAACTGTCGGCTTCCGACGAAGACCGTGCGCTGACGCGGCTGATCACCGACGAGACCGACCGCATCGTGTCGCTGGTCGATCGCATGGAGGTGTTTTCCGACGAGCGGCCGATCGACCGCTACCCCGTCAACATCCATGTCGTGCTCGACCATGTGAAGGCCATTGCCAAGAACGGTTTTGCCAAGAGAATCAAGATATTGGAGGACTATGATCCTTCGTTGCCTCCGGTGTTTGCCAACCGCGACCAGTTGATCCAGGTGTTCCTCAACCTGGTCAAGAACGCCGCCGAGGCGATCGGCAGTGACCCGCAGGGCGAGATCATGCTGTCGACCGCCTTCCGGCCAGGCATCCGTGTTTCCGTTCCGGGCACGCAGGACCGCGTGTCGCTGCCGCTGGAATTTTGCGTGCGTGACAATGGTTCCGGCGTCTCGGAAGATATCCTGCCGATCCTGTTCGACCCGTTCATCACCACCAAGCCGAACGGCTCGGGGCTGGGGCTGGCGCTGGTCGCCAAAATCGTCGGCGAACATGGCGGCATCATCGAATGCGAATCGACGCCGCGCGGGACCACATTCCGCATCCTGATGCCGGCCTGGAAAGAAGCGCCATACGGCGCCGATGAAGACGGTGAAGGAGACCGCAAATGACCGTTCGCGGCAATATTCTCGTCGCCGACGACGATGCGGCGATCCGCACTGTCCTCAACCAGGCGCTTTCGCGCGTCGGCCACGAGGTGCGCGTCACCTCCAATGCTTCGACTTTGTGGCGCTGGGTGGCGGCGGGCGAGGGCGATCTGGTCATCACCGATGTGGTGATGCCGGACGAAAACGCCTTCGACATGCTGCCGCGCATCAAGAAGGCGAGGCCGGAACTGCCGGTCATCGTCATGAGCGCCCAGAACACCTTCATGACGGCGATCCGCGCGTCTGAAACCGGCGCCTATGAGTATCTGCCCAAGCCGTTCGACCTGACCGAACTGCTCAACATCGTCAATCGGGCGCTTTCCGAGCCGCGACGGCCGAAGATCGATGCGCGGCCGGAAGAGCAGCCCGATGCAATGCCGCTGGTCGGCCGTTCGGCCGCCATGCAGGACATCTACCGCATGCTGGCGCGCATGATGCAGACCGACCTGACGGTGATGATCTCGGGCGAATCCGGCACCGGCAAGGAACTGGTGGCGCGCGCGCTGCATGAATATGGCCGCCGCCGCGGCGGCCCGTTTGTCGCCATCAACATGGCGGCGATCCCGCGCGACCTGATCGAATCGGAACTGTTCGGTCACGAGAAGGGCGCCTTCACCGGCGCGCAGAATCGCTCGACCGGACGCTTCGAGCAGGCTGAAGGCGGCACGCTGTTCCTCGATGAAATCGGCGACATGCCGATGGAAGCGCAGACGCGGCTGCTGCGCGTCCTCCAACAGGGCGAATACACGACGGTTGGCGGACGCACGCCGATCAAGACCGACGTGCGCATCGTCGCCGCCACCAACAAAGATCTGCGCACCCTGATCAACCAGGGGCTTTTTCGCGAGGATCTGTTCTATCGCCTCAACGTGGTGCCGCTCCGGCTGCCCGCGCTGCGTGAGCGCTCCGAGGATGTGCCCGACCTTGTCCGCCACTTCTTCAAGCTCGGCGAAATGGAAGGCCTGCAGACCAAGCGCATTTCGTCAGGCGGCATCGAGTTGATGAAGCGCTATCCGTGGCCGGGCAATGTGCGCGAACTGGAAAACCTGGTTCGCAGGCTCGCCGCGCTCTATTCGCAGGACGAGATTTCCGCCGAGGTCATCGAGGCCGAGCTCAAGACCGGCGAACGTCCCGTGGTGCCGGGTGGCGGCAACCTCATTCCCGACGATTTGTCGATCGGCCAGGCGGTCGAGCACTTCCTGCAACGCTATTTCGCCTCGTTTGCCGGCGATTTGCCACCTGCCGGGCTTTATCAACGCATCCTGTCCGAGGTCGAGTTTCCACTCGTCCTGGCCTCGATGACGGCAACCCGCGGCAACCAGATCAAGGCCGCGGAACTGCTTGGCTTGAACCGCAACACGCTGCGCAAGAAGATTCGCGAACTCGGCGTCAACGTCTACAAATCGTCGCGCCAGGGCTGAGCCTTGATCTGAGCCCGCGCTCTTTTCAGGGGATCGGCTCGCGAAAGATTTCCGTCTCGGTCACACTTGTTGCATAATCGCCACAATGCGTTGCATACATCCGACGCAATCATGGCACTAGACGGCGACATGGCCCCGCAGGCACCGACAACAAACCAACCGCTTTTCAGCGAACCCGGCGCTCGTGACGGGCGCCGGCTGCTTGCGCTGCCAGGCGTGATCGCGGTCGTCGGCGCGCTGATGACGGCGGCGATCTCGTTCACCATCCTCGTTGGCGCCACGCCGATCACACCGAACGAGTCGACGACGCTGGCGTTGATTGCCCTCAACGCGGCTTTCGTCCTGATTCTTATCGCGCTGGTCGGGCGTGAGGTGCACCGCATCCTGATGGCGCGCCGGCATGGCAAGGCCGCTTCGCGGCTGCATGTGCGCATTGTCGCCATGTTCGCCCTGGTTGCCGCCATTCCGGCCATCATGGTGGCCATCATCGCGTCGATCACGCTCGACATCGGCCTCGACCGCTGGTTCGAGATCCGCACCAAGACGATCGTCAATTCGTCGCTGTCGATCGCCGACGCCTATGTCCAGGAAAATGCCCGCAACCTTCAGGGTACGACACTGTCCATGGCCTATGATCTCGATGCGTCACGCACACTCTACGGCCTTGATCGTACCGGCTTTCTCGACCTGATGAACAAAGAAGCCGTGGGCCGTTCGCTGGCCCATGCGGCGCTGATCAAACCTGACGGCTCTTTCGTCATGAGCGCCAAGACCGACACGGATTTTGCCATGCCTGAGCCGCCGGAAGGCGCCGTGGCCAGCGCTGCCGACGGCAAGCCGGTGCTGATCGAACCGAAAACGCGCAACATCATGGGCGCCATCGTCAAGCTGCGCGAGATCGAAGGGCTCTATCTCTATACCATTCGCCTCGTCGATCCCGAGGTCATCAAGGCACGCCAGATCGTCAGGTCCAACACCGACGAATATCGGGGGCTGGAAGACAACCGCCGCACCTCGCAGGTGGCCTTCGCGCTGCCCTATCTTTCGCTCACCCTCATCATCATCCTGTCCGCGATCTGGACCGGCATTGCGGTCGCCGACCGTCTGGTGCGGCCCATTCGCCAGCTCATCGGCGCCGCCGACGAAGTGGCGACCGGCAATCTCGACGTCGCGGTTCCGGTCAGGCCTTCGGATGGCGATGTCGCCTCGCTCGGCGATACGTTCAACAAGATGCTTCTCGAACTGAAATCGCAGCGCAACGAGATCCTGTCGGCCAAGGACTTGATCGACGAGAGGCGACGCTTCTCCGAAGCCGTGCTTGCCGGCGTTACTGCCGGCGTCATCGGCGTCGATCCCTACGGCATCGTCACCATCGTCAACCGCTCGGCCGAAGCGATGCTGGCCATATCCGCCAGCGCAGCCCTTGGGCAGAACCTTTCCGCCGTGCTGCCGCATGTCGGCCGCGTCTTCGAAATCGGCCGCAAGTCCGGCAAACCTGTCTATCGCGAGCAGGTGACCTTCTACCGCGCCGGCGCCGAGCGGACCTTCAACGTTCAGATCACCATCGAGGCCGGCGATGACGGCTCGGAGGAAAAGTCCTATGTCGTGACGGTTGACGACATCACCGACCTGGTCCAAGCGCAGCGCTCGTCGGCCTGGGCGGATGTGGCGCGGCGTATCGCCCACGAGATCAAGAACCCGCTGACGCCGATCCAGCTCTCGGCCGAACGCATCAAGCGCCGCTATGGCAAGGTGATTACCGAGGACCGCGAGGTTTTCGACCAGTGCACCGACACCATCATCCGGCAGGTCGAGGATATCGGCCGCATGGTCGACGAATTCTCGGCTTTCGCGCGCATGCCCAAGCCCGAGATGAAGGCCATAGATCTGCGCGAATCGCTGCGCGAGGCCTCGTTCCTGGTCGAGGTCAGCCGCGCCGACATCACTTTCGAGCGGATCTTCGGCAGCGAGCCGCTGAAGGGCACGTTCGACAGCCGGCTGATGGCGCAGGCTTTCGGCAATGTGATCAAGAACGCCGCCGAGGCAATCGACGGATTGGAACAGAAGGATGGTTCGCACGGCATAATCCGGATTCAGGCCGGGCGCCAGAATGGTGTGATTCGAATCGACGTCATCGACAATGGCAAAGGCCTGCCGCGCGAGAATCGCCAACGGCTGCTCGAGCCCTACATGACCACACGCGAGAAGGGCACCGGGCTTGGCCTCGCTATCGTCAAGAAGATCGTGGAGGACCATGGTGGCAGGCTGGAACTACACGATGCTCCCGCGGACTTCCACGATGGGCGCGGCGCGATGATCAGCATCATCCTGCCGCCTGCGGCCGCAACGGCTCCGCGCGGCGAAAGCAGGGCGGAAAACGAAAGAGAAACTGAAAAGGTCGGTAATGGCGTCTGATATTCTCATCGTCGATGACGAGGAAGACATCCGTGAACTCGTCGCGGGCATACTGAGCGACGAAGGTCACGAAACCCGCACGGCATTCGATGCCGACAGCGCGCTCGCTGCTATAGCTGATCGCGCGCCGCGGCTGATTTTCCTCGACATCTGGCTGCAGGGCTCGCGTCTCGACGGGTTGGCGCTGCTCGACGAGATCAAGACGATGCATCCGACCTTGCCGGTGGTGATGATTTCCGGCCACGGCAACATCGAAACGGCGGTCTCCGCCATCCGTCGCGGCGCCTATGACTTCATCGAAAAACCGTTCAAGGCCGACAGGCTGATACTTATTGCCGAACGTGCGCTCGAGACCTCGAAATTGCGGCGCGAGGTTTCCGACCTCAAGCTGCGCAGCGGCGAAACCTTCGATCTGATCGGCATGTCGTCGGCGATGAGCCAGTTGCGTCAGACCATCGAACGCGTCGCGCCGACCAACAGCCGCGTGATGATCATCGGCCCGTCTGGCTCGGGCAAGGAACTGGCCGCGCGCGCCATCCACACGCTGTCGGCGCGCAAGGGCGCGCCTTTCGTGACGCTGAGCGCCGCCAACATCACGCCCGAGCGTATGGAGATCGAACTGTTCGGCACCGAATCGAATGGCGTCGAGCGCAAGGTCGGCGCGCTCGAGGAGGCCCATCGCGGCATCCTCTACATCGACGAGGTGGCCGACATGCCGCGCGAGACGCAGAACAAGATCCTGCGCGTGCTGGTCGAACAACAGTTCGAGCGGGTAGGGGGAACCAAGCGGGTCAAGGTCGATGTCCGCATCATCTCCTCGACCTCGCAGAACCTCGAAGCGATGATTGCCGACGGTCGTTTCCGCGAGGATCTTTACCATCGCCTGGCGGTGGTTCCGGTCATCGTCCCGGGACTGGCCGAGCGGCGAGAGGATATTCCCTACCTCGTCGACAACTTCATGAAGCAGATCGCCCGCCAGGCCGGCATCAAGCCGCGCCGTATCGGCGACGACGCGCTGGCCGTTCTGCAGGCTCACAACTGGCCAGGCAACGTTCGCCAGCTGCGCAACAATGTCGAGCGCCTGATGATCCTGGCGCGCGGCGACGACGTCGATGCGCCGATCACCGCTGATCTGTTGCCGGCCGAGATCGGCGATGTCATGCCGCGCACCCCGAATCAATCCGACCAACACATCATGGCGCTGCCGCTCCGCGAAGCGCGTGAGCAGTTCGAGAAGGATTACCTGATCGCCCAGATCAACCGGTTCGGCGGCAACATCTCGAAGACCGCCGAGTTCATCGGCATGGAGCGCTCCGCTCTGCATCGCAAGCTGAAGTCCCTGGGCGTCTGAGCGCGTCCAGCCGCCGCGCGTGGTCCAACCATTTGCCGGTTACGCCCGCGGTGGAATCGCATAAGAAAGCCCGAGAATTTCTGAGGGGTCGCCAATGCCGCGCATTGCCTATGTCAACGGGCGCTATGTCACGCACGCCGACGCTGCCGTGCATATCGAGGATCGCGGCTATCAGTTCGCCGACGGTGTCTATGAGGTCTGCGAAGTAGCGCGTGGCTTCATCGTCGACATGCCGCGCCACCTGGCCCGGCTGAACCGTTCGCTGACCGAATTGTCGATCGCCTGGCCGGTCACCTCTCACGTGCTGCCGCTCATTCTGCGTGAGGTGGTCAATCGCAACCACGTCGCCAATGGCCTGGTCTACGTGCAGGTGACGCGCGGCGTGGCCAGCCGCGACTTCGTCTTCCCTTCCGCCGACACCAAGCCTTCGCTGGTGGTAACCGCCAGGAAGGCTGACCCTGCCGCTGGAGCGAAGCGAGCCGAGACCGGCATCGCCGTCATCACCGTGCCGGAGAACCGCTGGGATCGCGTCGACATCAAGACCGTCGGGCTGCTGCCCAATGTATTGGCCAAGCAGAAGGCCAAGGAAGCCGGTGCGCAGGAAGCCTGGTTCGTCGACGATGAAGGCAACGTAAAAGAAGGCGGCTCGTCCAATGCCTGGATCGTCACCCGGGACGGCGTCCTGGTCACCAGGCCGGCCGAGCATGGCATCCTGCGCGGCATCACCCGCACGACCATGTTCGAAGTGGCGGCCAAGCTTGGCCTGAAGATCGAGGAGCGCGGCTTTTCCGTCGCCGAGGCCAAGACGGCACGCGAGGCGTTCATCAGTTCCGCAACGACGATCGCCATGCCGGTGGTGACCATCGATGGCGACACGGTCGCCAATGGGCACCCCGGCTCAATAACACTTTCGTTGCGGCAAGCCTTTTTTGACATTGCGGAAAAAAGTCCAGCCTGATAACCGCACAGGTGGAATGAACATCAATATATCTCGTTCTGCTTGTCGTTACTGACGACAAGACGGTGTTTGCGAGCTTGACATGCGCCCGTTAATTTGGCGCATTGGCTTGCAAACCGAAGGGGATCGGCGAAAGACAAGAACAATGGCGGAACGATCGCAAAACCTTCAGGACCTGTTCCTGAATTCAGTTCGCAAGAGCAAGAACCCGCTCACCATCTTCCTCATCAACGGCGTGAAGCTGACCGGCGTGGTCACTTCGTTCGACAATTTCTGTGTCCTGCTGCGCCGCGATGGTCACTCCCAGCTCGTCTACAAGCACGCCATTTCCACGATCATGCCGAGCCAGCCGGTTCAGATGTTCGATGGCGAGGAAAGCCAGGGCGCCTGATTGGCACGTGAGAAAGACGCGGACGCCACCGTTCGCGGGAAACCAGCGCATCACCCCGGGACTGAGGCCAAGGGCCCGACCCGGGCCGTGGTCATTGTGCCCGTCCTTACCCGCCACCAGCGCAACGACGACGAGACCAACCGCCCGCGGCTGATGCGTTCGGCTGATGCGCGTCACGACGAGGCCGTTGGCCTTGCCCGCGCCATCAACCTTGATCTGATTCACACCGCGGTGGTGACCGTCAACGATCCGCGCCCGGCGACGCTGCTCGGCGGCGGCAAGGTCGCCGAGTTCGCGGAAATCGTCAAAGAGGGACATGCGGAAGTGGTCGTCGTCGATCATCCGCTGACCCCGGTGCAGCAACGCAATCTCGAGAAAGAGCTGAACGCCAAGGTGCTGGACCGCACCGGGCTGATCCTCGAGATATTCGGCGAGCGTGCACGCACCAAGGAAGGCACGCTGCAGGTCGAGCTCGCCCATCTCAACTACCAGAAGGGCCGCCTCGTGCGTAGCTGGACCCATTTGGAGCGTCAGCGCGGCGGCGCCGGATTCCTTGGGGGCCCCGGCGAAACACAGATCGAATCCGACCGGCGGCAGTTGCAGGAAAAGATCATCAAGCTGAAGCAGGAGCTGGAAACGGTGCGGCGCACGCGCGACCTGCACCGCGCCAAGCGCAGGAAGGTGCCGTTCCCGCTGGTGGCGATCGTCGGCTACACCAATGCCGGCAAGTCGACGCTGTTCAACCGGCTGACCGGGGCGGATGTGCTGGCACAGGACATGCTGTTCGCCACGCTCGACCCGACGCTGCGCCGCGTGCGCCTGCCACATGGCACGCCGATCATCCTCTCCGACACGGTCGGCTTCATTTCGGACCTGCCGACACATCTGATCGCGGCTTTCCGCGCCACCCTGGAAGAGGTGGTCGAGGCCGACCTCGTGCTTCATCTGCGCGACATTTCCGATCCGGACACGGCCGCCCAGGCCGAGGATGTCGAGCGTATCCTTGCAGATCTTGGCGTTGACGCTGGTGATGCCAAGCGGGTGATCGAAGTGTGGAACAAGATCGACCGGCTCGACGAAGGCAACCGGACCCGGCTGCTTGCAGACGGCGCCGATGCCAACAAGGCGCCGCCGATTGCGGTGTCGGCGGTGACCGGCGAGGGCATCGATGCGCTGAAGGCGATCATCGAAACGCGGATGGCGGGCGAACTCGAAGACCTCACCGTGACGATCGAGCCGGCACAGTTCGGCCTTGTCGACTGGCTTTACCGCAATGGCGATGTGGTTTCGCGAAGCGACAATGACGACGGCAGCGCCACCATCTCGCTGAAGGCCACGCAAAGCGCGCGCGAAGAGATCGAAAACAGATTGCGTCGTAAAAACAACGGATAATCCGGAGCAGTTCCAGGAAAAGTGTATAGCGGTTTCCGTCGGGAGTTGCCCGAAAAGAGAGACTACTTCGCGGTCTTTGCTTCCTGCCAGAGCGCTTCCATCTCGGCCAGATCAGCCTTGTCCAGCGTGTTGCCGGCTTTCTCCAAAGCCTGCTCGACATAACGGAAACGTGAGCGGAATTTCTCGTTGGTGCCGCTCAGCGCTGCTTCCGAATCGAGCTTGAGGTGGCGACCGAGATTGACGACGGCAAACAGCATGTCGCCGAACTCGTCCTTGATCGAGGCGGTGTCGCCCTTGGCCAGCGCCTCGCGCAATTCGCCGATCTCTTCCTCGATCTTGTCGAGGATGGGTGCTGCCTCGCTCCAGTCGAAGCCGACGCGGGCGGCCTTCTCCTGAAGTTTCAGCGCCCGGGTCAGCGCGGGCAGGGCGACCGGCACGCTATCCAGAAACCCCTTGCCATTGTCTTCGGGATCGAGACCGCGCGCGAGGCGGGCGCTTCGTTTCTCTGCCTTCTCTTCTGCCTTGATCTTTTCCCACATGCCCTTGGCCATGCCGGCGCTGCGGGCCTTTTCGTCGCCGAAGACATGCGGATGGCGTCGGATCATTTTCGTCGTGATGGCTTGCACCACATCGGGGAAGGCAAACTCGCCGGCCTCCTCGGCCATTTGCGCGTGGTAGACGACCTGCAGCAGCAGATCGCCGAGTTCGTCGCGCAGATCGTCGAGGTCGCCGCGCGCGATGGCATCCGCGACCTCATAGGCCTCTTCGATCGTGTAGGGCGCGATGGTCGAGAAATCCTGTTCGATATCCCAGGGACAGCCGGTCTTCGGCGCCCGCAGCGCCGCCATGATCTCGATCAGGCGCGAAATGTCTTTCGATGGCGTCATAGGGCTGATGCTATCGCGCGGCCGGCCGCGCGGCCAACGCTGTCAGCCGGCGAGAGTGCCTTGTCCACAGGCGAGCCACGTCAGTCGAGCACCGAGACGATCGCTTTGGCGAGGTCGTCCATGCCGTCTTCGGGCAGGCCGGCGACATTGATGCGGCTGTCGCCGACCATGTAGACGCCGTGCTCGGCGCGCAGCCGTTCGACTTGCGCTTCGGTGAGGCCAAGGCGGGAGAACATGCCGCGATGGCTGGCGACGAAATCGAAGCGGTCGGAATTGGATTGCCGGCGCAGGGCTTCGGCGAACTGGACACGGAGTCTCAGCATGCGCAGCCGCATCTCTTCAAGCTCGGCTTCCCAGTCTGCACGCAAGGCGGCGTCCTCCAGCACGATGCGTACGGCTGCTGCCCCGTGGTCCGGCGGCATCGAATACATGGCGCGCGCCGCCGACAGCATCTGGCTCATCGCCACATCTGCCTGTGCGCCGTCCTTGGCCAGGATCATTGCTGCGCCGACGCGGTCGCGGTAGACGGCGAAATTCTTCGAACAGCTCGACGCGACGACCATTTCCGGAACTTTCGCCGCCAGCAGGCGCAAGCCGAGGGCGTCGGCCTCAAGGCCATCGCCAAAGCCCTGATAAGCGATGTCGACGAACGGCAGCAGCGCGCGCTCGACGACCAGATCGGTAACGGCTGCCCACTGTGCCGCATCCAGATTGGCGCCGGTTGGGTTGTGGCAGCAGCCATGCAGCAGCACGACGTCGCCGCTCTTTGCGGTCCGCAGGGCCGCCAGCATGTCGTCGAAGCGAACAGCACCCGACGCGGCGTCGAAATACGGGTATTCACGGATCTGCAGGCCGGCGGCGCGCATCACCGGCATGTGGTTCGGCCAGGTCGGGTCCGACAGCCAGATGGTTGCGTCCGAACGCGTCCGCTTCAGCAATTCCGCCACCAGCCGCAGCGCGCCGGAGCCGCCAGGCGCCTGTGCGGCGCGGATGCGCGTCATGTCGGCGCCCGGACCGAAGGCGAGCTTGGCCATCACCGTGTTGAAGCCGGTATCGCCGGCAAGGCCGAGATAGGTCTTGGTGTCCTGGGCCTGCAGCAGGCGCTTTTCCGCCTCGCGCACGGCGCGCATAACCGGCGTCTTGCCGTCGCGATCCTTGTAGACGCCGACGCCGAGATCGACTTTGTCGGGGCGCGGATCGGCGCGATAAAGGCCGATCAGGGCCAGGATCTTGTCGGCGGGGGCGGGCTGCAGGGTCTCAAACATCGATAGGGCTCCAATGGCGGCGGAGTGATACGCAAATCGGTCGCGTTTCGCCAGCGGTTTTAGCTAGGTGCTCCAGCCCGAGACGGCTGGGAAGCCTGCCCTGCGCGCTCATGGATGAGGGTTTGAAGGGAAACCTATTGATGCGCGTCGGAAATGACCAGCCGGCACGAGCAGAGCGATCACGCCATCCTCTGCGCCGGCATGAGCGCTTCCGTGCGTAATTTCGGCTTTGCCTCGGCCAGCGGTCAGCGGTCAGCCCCCGCCGGGCCTGTCTTTCACAGCCTGCCGCAACAGACAGGCGACCGCGCCCAGCACCATCAAGGCCAGCCCGAACCATGTCAGGGCATAGACCAGATGGTTGTTGTGGAACGAAACGACCGTCAGGCCGCCGACCGGCCACCCTCCCGGATTGGGCGTGGCATCGGCATCGATGAAATAAGGAGCGACCTGCCCGACGCCTTGCTTGGCGGCGATCGCCTGTACATCGCGCGAATACCAGCGGTTGGCAGCCGGATCGTTGGTGCGCAGGAAGCCGCCTTTCGGTTCGCTGATGCGCAACAGGCCATGAATTCCGGTGTGATCGCCCGAGGGCTTGCCTGCGAAGCGGGTTGCCGGATCGCGCTTGTCCGTCGGCACGAAGCCCCTGTTCACCAGAATCGTGAAGCCATCATCCGCTCGGAACGGCGCCATTACCCAGAAGCCACCGCCGAGATCGGTGACCGCCTGGACCAGGGTCTCGCGATCACCGAGAAACCGGCCCGTGACGACGAGGCGGCGATACTCGTCATCCCTGGCGTTGATCGCTGGCCAGGCCGAAGGCGCCGGGGCGGCCACGGGTACTGCCTTGAGACGCTGGTCGACACGCTCGATCAGGTCGAGCTTCCAGACGCGGCGCTCCAGCTGCCAGATACCGAGCGCCGAGAACCCTGCGATGCCGATGGCTCCGCAAAGGCAAAGCATCAATAGCGTCCATCTCGAACGCGTAACCCTTTGGCCGTCGCCTGTATTCGGATGCGGTGTCGTCCGCGCCTGTTCGTCCAAAGCCAGGTCCCTCTCTCAGGGTATCTGACTCATGTCATGGCCGGGCATCATGTTGACGTTCAGATGGTACATGACCCAGAGCGAGCCCGTCAGCGCGATCATCACCAGGATGAGGGTGAAGATCAGCGCCATCATGGTCCAGCCGCTCTCCGACCTGGTGTTCATATGCAGGAAGAACACCATGTGGACGATGATTTGCACGACGGCGAAGGCCATGATGGCAATCGCCGACGCCATCTGATTGCCGAGCGCGTTGGTCATGACCAGCCAGAAGGGAACGGCGGTCAGCACGACGGACAGGCCGAAGCCTGTCAGATAGCCGGCCAGCGAGCCGTGATTGACGCCGTGATGCGCGTGGCTGTGGTTGCTGGTGTCTGTTTGGTGCCCGGCGCTCATCGCAACATTCCCATCAGATAAACGAAGGTGAAGACGCCGATCCAGATGACGTCGAGGAAGTGCCAGAACATGCTCAGGCACATCAGGCGCCGCTGGTTCGCGGCGATCAGCCCATGCCTGGAGACCTGCACCATCAGCACCACCAGCCAGACCAGGCCGAAGGTGACGTGCAGGCCATGCGTTCCGACCAGCGTGAAGAACGACGAAAGAAAGCCGCTGCGCTGCGGCGTCGCCCCCTCGTGGATGAAATGGGCGAATTCGTAGAGTTCGATGCCGAGAAAGGCGAGGCCGAACAGGCCGGTGATCACCAGCCACACCTGCATCGGCCTCACTCGCCCTTTCGCCATCTCCAGCATCGCGAAGCCGTAGGTGATGGAGGACAGGAGCAGCATGGTGGTGTTAAGCGCGACCAGCGGAAGATCGAACAGGTCCTTCGGCGCAGGCCCGGCGGCGTAGTTGCCACCGAGCACGCCGTAGACTGCAAACAGCATCGCAAAGATGAGGCAGTCGCTCATCAGGTAGATCCAGAAGCCGAGCATGGTGCTGCTGCCGCTCTCGGCATGGCCGTGGTCGTCTTCCAGGTGGAAGATCGTGTCGTCGATCACCGTGTCGGCGTGTGCCATGGTGCTCATCCCGCCTGGCTGGTGGCTGCGAGCAGGCGTGTCCGCTCGTCCTCGACGCGGGTGACGTCGCTGGACGGAATGTGGAAGTCCCGGTCGTAATTGAAGGTATGCGCGATGGCGTAGCCGATCAGAGCAACGAAGCTGACGATCGCCAGCCACCAGATGTACCAGATGAGCGCCACGGCAAGCACCACGCTCAACCCAGCCAGAATGACGCCGGCTCCGGTGTTGCGCGGCATGTGGATGTCGTGGAAGCCCGTCAACGGACGCTGGTAACCGCGATTCTTCATGTCCGCCCAGGTGTCGAGATCGTGGACGACCGGCGTAAAGGCGAAATTGTAGGCCGGGGGCGGCGACGAGGTTGCCCATTCGAGTGTACGCCCGTCCCACGGATCACCGGTGTCGTCGCGAAGCTGCTCGCGCCGGCGCACGCTGACGAAGATCTGGATGAGGAAGGACAGGATACCAAGCAGGATCAGGAAGGCGCCAAAAGCGGCGATGATGAACCAGATCTGCAGCGAGGGATCCTCGAAGGTGCGTAGCCGGCGCGTTACGCCCATCAGGCCGAGGATGTACAGCGGCATGAAGGCGAACCAGAAGCCGACCACCCAGAACCAGAAGGACATCTTTCCCCAGAACGGATCGAGCCGGAAGCCGAATGCCTTGGGGAACCAGTAGCTGATACCGGCAAACAGGCCGAACAGCACGCCGCCGATGATGACGTTGTGGAAATGCGCGACCAGGAACAGGCTGTTGTGGAGCACGAAGTCGGCCGGCGGAACGGCGAGCAGCACGCCGGTCATGCCGCCGACGGTGAAGGTCAGCATGAAGGCGACTGTCCACATCATCGGCAGTTCGAAGCGGATGCGGCCGCGGTACATGGTGAACAGCCAGTTGAATATCTTGGCGCCTGTCGGGATCGAAATGATCATCGTGGTGATGCCGAAGAACGAGTTGACGCTCGCTCCCGACCCCATGGTGAAAAAGTGATGCAGCCAGACGAGATAGGACAGGATGGTGATGACGATGGTGGCGTAGACCATCGAGGTGTAGCCAAAGAGCCGCTTGCCGCAGAAGGCCGAGGTCACTTCGGAAAATATGCCGAAGGCCGGCAGGATCAGGATGTAGACCTCGGGGTGGCCCCAGATCCAGATCAGGTTCACGTACATCATCGGATTGCCGCCGAAGTCGTTCGTGAAGAAGTTGGTGCCGACATAGCGGTCGAGAGCCAGCAGGGCCAGCACCGCCGTCAGCACCGGGAAGGCGGCGACGATGAGCACATTTGTGCAGAGCGCGGTCCAGGTGAAGATCGGCATTCTCATCATGGTCATGCCAGGCGCGCGCATCTTGACGATGGTGCAGACCAGGTTCACGCCCGACAGCAGCGTGCCTACGCCCGCCACTTGCAGCGCCCAGATATAATAATCGACACCGACATCGGGACTGTAGCCGATACCCGACAGCGGCGGGTAGGCGAGCCAGCCGGTGCGCGCGAATTCGCCGACGAACAGCGACATCATGACGATGACCGCGCCGCCGACCGTCATCCAGAAGCTGAAATTGTTGAGGAACGGAAACGACACGTCGCGCGCGCCGATCTGCAGCGGGACGACGAAATTCATCAGGCCCGTCACCAGCGGCATCGCCACGAAGAAGATCATGATGACGCCGTGCGCGGTGAAGATCTGGTCATAATGATGTGAATTGAGATAGCCTTCCGAACCGCCGAAGGCCATCGCCTGCTGGAGCCGCATCATGATGGCGTCGCTGAAGCCGCGCAGCAGCATGACGATGCCGAGCACCATGTACATCACACCGATGCGCTTGTGGTCGACGCTGGTGAACCATTCGCGCCACAGATAGCCCCAGAGCTTGAAATAGGTCAGCGCGCCGACGAGGGCGATGCCGCCCAGCGCGACGACTATGAAGGTCGCGACCACGATGGGCTCGTGCAGCGGCAGCGACTCGAGCGTAAGCCGGCCGAAGATCGCCTTGAGAAGAGCAGGATTGTCGAACATGTCTTGCGTGGCGCCTCAGGAGTTGAAGGGCGACCGAAGCGTGCCGGTTGCGGAAGGTGACGGCAGTCGGATCGACAGGGGCAGTGGCCGTTGCAGACCAGCGCCGACTATCGGCGTCGAGGTCATCGGCGTGGCGGATTGATCAGCCTTCGAAGCGGCCAGTGCTTCTTCGGTCGTGCATATGCTGGCGACATAGGATGGGGCAGGGCCGAATATCGTGCCGCGCCGGGCGAACTTGTCGTACAGCAGCGGAAGCGTGTTGCGGATGCCGGCCATTCCCAGACCGCCCTTGGCATCGATCTGCGACATCTCGCTCATGCACATCTTGCCGGGCTCGACGCACATATTGAGGATCGCCTTGTAGAGATCGCTATCCACCGTCGCATAGTGGCGCACGGGTTGGTTCTCGCTGGGCTGTTCGAGCTCCAGATAGCCGTTTCGGTCGAGCTTGCCGCCGCTGTCCTTTGCCTTCGCGATCCATGCCTGGAAACCGGCATCGTCGAGGCCGTGGAACGCGAAGCGCATTCCCGAGAAGCCGGCGCCGCTGTAATTGGCAGAGAACCCTTCATAGTCGCCGGACTTGTTGATGACGGCGTGCAGCCTGGTTTCCATACCCGGCATCGCATAGATCTGGCCGGCCAGTGCTGGAATGTAGAAGGAGTTCATCACCGATGCGGAGGTGATGCGAAAGCTGATCGGCCGGTCGACCGGCGCAGCCAGTTCGTTGACCACGGCGACGCCGTATTCCGGATAGATGAACAGCCATTTCCAGTCGAGCGCGACGACTTCGACCTCAAGCGGGCGCACGTCCGGCGGCAGCGGCTTGCCGGCCGCTACACGTCCGATCGGACGATAGGGGTCGAGCAGATGGGTGCCCATCCAGGTCACCGCGCCCAGGCAGATGATGATCAGAAGCGGCACAGCCCAAATGACGAGTTCGAGATGGGTCGAGTGGTCCCAATCCGGCTCGTAGCGCGCCTCGCGGTTGGACTGGCGGTATCGCCAGGCAAAGAATATGGTGAGAGCCATCACCGGTATGATGACGATCAGCATCAGTGCCGTGGACACCATCAGCAGGTCGCGCTGCTGCTCGGCGACGTCGCCGGCAGGGTTCAGGACGACCATGCTGCAGGAGCCGAGCGATGCCAGCAGGGGCAGCAGGAAAAGGGTACGAAGACGGCTCAATGTATGACCTGTCGGTTGTTCCCCCCAGTGCTAACCGTACCGCGGCGATGAAGGCATTGGACAATTTGTCCAATGCCGCAATGACGCGGCAGGCGTCATCAAAGCATCTGGCCCGCGCACATGGCAAGCGATCGTATGAGACCGCGGCGGGGCGACGGAGAATGCTGTGAGCCCAACTTCGAAGATCGAAGCCGACGCAAGACGGATCAATGCGCGGCATCATGAGGTGAAGCCCGGCGAAATCGCCGTTGGCGTCATCATCGGCAGGACGTCGGAATTCTTCGACTTCTTCGTCTACGCGATCGCTTCCGTCATCGTTTTCCCCAAGCTCGTATTTCCATATGCCGACCCGTTGACCGGCACGCTCTACTCCTTCGCCATCTTCGCGCTTGCCTTCATCGCGCGGCCGATCGGGACGGCGATCTTCACCGCGCTCGACCGCGCCTACGGACGCAGCGCCAAGCTCACCATCGCGCTGTTCCTGCTGGGGACCTCGACCGTGTCGATCGCCTTCGTGCCCGGTTACGACCAGATCGGCCCGGCTTCGGCCTGGCTGCTGGCCATGTTCCGGATCGGTCAGGGACTGGCGCTGGGCGGGACATGGGACGGACTTGCCTCGCTGCTGGCGTTGAATGCCCCCGAAAAGCGTCGCGGCTGGTATGCGATGATCCCGCAGCTGGGCGCGCCACTCGGGCTCATCGTCGCCAGTGCCCTGTTTGCATATTTCGTCGGCAACCTGTCGGCTGAAGACTTCTTCAGCTGGGGTTGGCGCTACCCGTTCTTCGTCGCCTTCGCCATCAACGTCGTCGCCCTGTTCGCGCGGCTGCGCATCGTGGTGACGCCGGAATACACCAAACTGTTCGAAGGCCAGGAACTGGAGCCGACTTCCGTCCGCGAGACGTTGCGCGCCGAAGGGCGCACTGTCGTGCTCGGCGCTTTCGCGCCGCTGGCGAGCTTCGCCCTGTTCCACATGGTGACGGTGTTTCCTCTGTCCTGGATATTCCTGTTTACGCGCGAGGGACCCGCACGGTTCCTGGTCATCGAGACGATCGGAGCCTTCTTCGGCCTGGCGGCAATCGCGATCTCGGGCGTCGTTGCCGACCGGGTCGGGCGCTGGCCATTGCTTGGAGGCTCGGCGGTGGCCATTGCCGTGTTCAGCGGTTTCGCGCCACAGCTGCTCGATGGCGGCTTCGTCGGAGAGTCCGTCTTCATGGTGTTGGGCTTCGTCCTGCTCGGCCTGTCGTTCGGCCAGTCTTCGGGAGCACTCGCCTCGAATTTTTCAAAGAACTACCGCTATACAGGTGCTGCGCTGACCTCGGATCTCGCCTGGCTGTTCGGCGCCGGCTTCGCCCCCATTGTCGCCCTGTTCCTGTCCGCCCATTTCGGGCTGATCTCGTCCGGTGCCTATCTGCTGTCGGGAGCGCTATGCACGCTGCTGGCGCTGCGGCTCAACCAGCGCCTGGATCGGACTCCCGCTTGAGTGACCTGCTTGGCCAGGGCTGGGGACCTCCCGGCCCAATGACGCTGCACGACAAGACCAACAAGCAGAATTTCCTGCTTCTGATCCAACTGCGCTGGATCGCCGTCGGCGGTCAGATCGTGACGATCCTGTTCGTCCGCTACGCGCTTGGCATCGGCCTGCCGCTGGTGCCGATGGCAGTGGTGATCCTGCTGCTGATCGCTCTCAACGTCGCCAGCCTGCGCCGGCACAGCAGCCAGGACGCGATCACCAACACCGAGCTGTTTCTTGGACTGCTGCTCGACGTCACCGCGTTGACGGTCCAGCTTTACCTGAGCGGCGGCGCGTCCAATCCCTTCATTTCGCTTTACCTGCTCCAGGTCATCCTGGGCGCGGTACTGCTGGAGACATGGTCGGTCTGGGCGCTTGTCCTCATTGCAAGCACGTGCTTCATCGCGCTGACCACCTTCTACCGTGAGATCAGCCTGCCCGCCGCACACGGTGCCGGGCTGTTCAGCCTGCACATTCAGGGCATGTTCATCTGTTTCGTCCTGGCGGCAACGCTTCTGGTGCTGTTCATCACCAGGGTCCAGAACAACATTCGCACCCGCGACGCTCATCTTGCGGATTTGCGCCAGCAATCGGCGGAGGAGGCTCACATCGTCAGGATGGGCCTGCTCGCCTCTGGCGCCGCGCATGAGCTCGGCACGCCGCTGGCTACGCTTTCCGTCATCCTCAACGACTGGCAGCGCATGCCGGTTCTCGAGGCCGATCCGGATCTGGCGCAGGAAATCCGGGAGATGCAGGGCCAGTTGGACCGTTGCAAGAAGATCGTTTCGGGAATCCTGATGTCGTCGGGCGAATTGCGCGGCGAAGGCACGGTTCGCACCTCCGTCGATGCCTTTCTGGCGGAGCTGGTGGCCGAATGGAAGTCGACACGGCTGCCGCAAGGTTTCGAATACACCAGGCGTTTCGGCGCCAACCAGGAGATCGTCTCCGATCCCGCGCTCAAACAGGTGATGTTCAATGTACTGGACAACGCACTTGAAGCGTCGCCTCTATGGGTCGGTTTGATCGTCAGCCGCCACGCGGACGATCTCATCATCGAAGTTGTCGACGCGGGACCGGGATTTGAAGAAGCCATGCTTGCTGAATTCGGCAAGCCCTACACGTCGACCAAGAACCGGCCAGGTAGCGGGCTCGGCCTGTTTCTGGTCGTCAATGTCATCCGCAAGCTGGGGGGCAGCGTCACCGTAAGAAACAGAACCGAGGGGGGAGCTTCGGTTACGTTGCATCTGCCGCTGGCTGCTCTGTCTCCGCAAGGGCACAATGCCGACTAAACGCACGCTGCTGATCGTCGAGGACGACATCGCCTTTGCCAACGCACTGCGCCGGTCTTTCGAACGGCGTGATTACGAAACGCATAGCTGCCGGAGCGTCGACGGCGTGCAGGCGCTGATCGGCACCGTTGCCTTCCAATATGCCGTCGTCGATCTCAAGCTTGCCAGCGGCTCGGGCCTTGAGTGCGTCAGGGCGCTGCACGAACACGATCCTGAAATGCGGATCGTCGTGTTGACCGGCTTTGCCAGCATCGCCACCGCTGTCGAGGCGATCAAGCTCGGCGCCTGCCAGTATCTCGCCAAGCCCGCCAATACAGACGACATTGAAGCGGCTTTCGGCCAGGTCGAGGGCAATGCTTCGGTGCCGCTCGCCGAGCGGCCAACCTCGATAAAGAACCTCGAATGGGAGCGCATCCACGAGACGCTGGTGGAAGCCGACTTCAACATTTCCGAGACGGCACGACGGCTCGGCATGCACCGCCGGACACTGGCGCGGAAGCTGGAGAAGAGGCGTGTGAAGTAGGCACGATCCACCGGGCATGGCACATCGTGGCGATGCCGATGATAAGATTGATGCCGGCAACAATCATTGCATTCGAACGATGTCCTCCAAAGGAAAATTGGCAGGGCAGGGATTAAAATCCCCACATGCTCCGTAAACAGGACATGAAACCGCCGATGCCACGCTTTGACATCATAGGACAGCTCGGTTCGCTGCGCCGCTATGCGCGCTCGCTGACGCGCGACAGCACCGACGCCGAGGACCTTGTCCATGACGCGCTGGTGCGCGCTTATGAGCGGCGCAGCACCTTCCGCTCCGGCGGAAACCTGCGCGCGTGGCTGCTGTCGATCGTCCACAACACCTTCATCGACAGGATGCGGGCCCGCAAGTCCGAGGCGTCGCGCGTCGAACAGGCTGGATACCTGGCCGACGGCAGCACGCCGGCACCACAGGAACATTCGGTGCGCCTGGCGCAGGTGCGCCAGGCTTTTTTCAGCCTGCCGGAAGAACAGCGTTCAGCGCTGCACCTCGTCGCTATCGAAGGCCTCTCCTACCAGCAGGCCGCCGATGCCAGCGGCGTGCCGCTCGGCACGCTGATGTCGCGCATCGGCAGGGCGCGCGCCGCACTGCGCGAGATGGAGGAGCCGGCGAAGGCAAAAAACCACCTCAGGATCGTTGGAGGCCCTTCATGACCGCAACTGTCGATCCCGTGACGGATATCGACCTCGACGCCTATGTCGACGACCAGATCGACGTCACCCGCCGCATCGAGGTGGAGGCATTCTTGTCCGCTCGCCCGGAGGCGGCGGCGCGCGTGATGTCGGATCTCAGGACCCGCGATGAACTGCGCGTGGCGCTTGCCGGCTCCAAAGGCATGGCACGGCCCGCGACCGCCGATGCCGCGCGGCGGCTGGAGAGGGGGCTTGCCCGCGGCCGCATCTTCGGTGTGCTGCAGCGCGCCGCGGTGGTTGCTGTCTTCGTCGCCGCCGGGTGGCTGGCGAACGGTATCATCGGGCCGATGTCGGTGACCAAGGTCGTCGCCTCGCCGCAGCCGCCCGCCTATGTCGACGACGCAGTGCGGGCCCACAGGACCACGCTGGTGCGCGAGAGCATGCCGTCGCAGCCCGAGGCGCCCAATTACAACGCCGGCGAGATTCGCGCCGCGACCGCCATCGTCATGCCGTCGCTGCCCAAGGACTGGAAGGTCCGCGACGTGCAGATCTATCCGTCCCGCTTTGGTCCGAGCGTCGAGATGGCGGTCGAGACGAAAGACATGGGGCTGGTGTCGCTGTTTGCGATCCGGCCTGGAACCTTCGACGTCGTCAAGCCGACGATCGCGCCCTCGGGCGACATCTCATCGGCCTATTTCCAGATCGGCGATGTGGCTTATGCGGTGGTCGGACGAAGCGAGGTCCACGACCTCGACCGCGCCGCAGAGACGCTCGCCAAGACGCTCTACTGATCGATCCACAAAGGAGAACGCAAATGAACACCCCCAATCTGGGATATCGGGTCGGCGCCGGCGCCCAAACCGGAGCCATCTTCGACGAGGGCCTGCGCCAGCACATGCTGCGCGTCTACAACTACATGGGTGTCGGCCTGGTGGTCACCGGCCTCGTCGCCTTCATGATCTCATCGACGCCGGCGCTCTACGTGCCGATCTTCTCCAGCCCGCTGAAATGGGTGGTGATGCTGGCACCGCTCGCCTTCGTCATGCTGTTCTCGTTCAAGATGCAGACCATGTCCGCGGCGAGTGCCCAGGCGATGTTCTGGGCCTTCTGCGCGGTCATGGGCCTCTCGCTCGCCTCCGTGTTCCTGGTGTTCACCGGAACCAGCATCGCGCGCACCTTCTTCATCGCAGCCACCATGTTCGGCGCCACGAGCCTTTACGGCTACACGACAAAGCGGGACCTGACCCAGTTCTCGTCGTTCCTGATCATGGGCCTGATCGGCGTGGTGATCGCCAGCATCGTCAACATCTTCCTCGGCTCGACCGCGCTGCAGTTCGCCATCTCGGTGATCGGCATCGCCGTGTTCATCGGCCTGACCGCCTGGGACACGCAGACGATCAAGGAACAGTATGCCGAGAATTTCGACGCGGAATCGCGCCAGAAACTTGCCGTCTTCGGCGCCTTCTCGCTCTATCTGAACTTCATCAACATCTTCCAGCTGCTGCTGAATTTCACCGGCGAACGCGAATAACGACTATCCGCTGTGGGCAAGAGCGAGGGTTATTGCTCTTGATGCGGAGAGGTGGCCGGAGGGAGATCCTCCGGCCACAATTCGTTCCTGCAGAACCAGGCTGCACCTTGAGTCCCGAAGCGCTTTTGCTAGTCTGCCCACCGCGCCGGCCTTCAACAACGACCCGCGAGGAAATGTGGCACAGGACAGCCAAACGCTTCATGGCGACGGTATCTCGGCGACCATCGTTGCGCAGGGCGCCGAACTGATTTCGCTGCAAGATGCGCACGGATTCGAATTCCTGTGGCAGGCGGGGCCGGAATGGCGGCGTCACTCGCCGGTGCTGTTCCCGATCGTAGGGCGGCTGGCGGGCGATCATCTGCGCCATCGCGGCCGGACCTATCCAATGACGCAGCACGGGTTCGCGCGCGACAAGCCGTTTGCCTGGGCGCGGAAGGGGCCGCGATCCTGCACGCTGGTGCTCACCGACGATGTCGACACCCGGGCGCGCTATCCGTTCGCCTTTCGGCTTGAAGTGACCTACACGCTGGTCCGCCAGCAGCTTGATGTGACTTTCGACATCACCAACACTGGTGATGAGCTCCTGCCGGCATCGATCGGGGCGCACCCGGCATTCAATTGGCCCTTGCAGCCGGATCAGGCCAAGACGGACTACCGGCTGATCTTTGCCGATGATGAGCCGGCGCCGATCCGCCGCCTTAAGGACGGACTGCTGCTGAAAACGCCACAGCCGACGCCTGTCGAAGGCAACATACTCCCGCTCTCCGAGCGGTTGTTCGACGAGGACGCGGTGATCATGGACCAGCCCGCAAGCTCCAGTGTGCGTTATGCCGCCGAGCGTGGCCCGGCGATCGAGATGTCCTGGCAAGGGGTTCGGGAGTTGGGCGTCTGGTCAAAGCCGGGCGGCGCGCCGTTCCTGTGCATCGAACCCTGGCACGGCCTTGCAAGCCCGGTGGATTTCGATGGTGATTTTGTCGACAAACCAGGCCTGATGCTGATCGCGCCGGGTGCAAGTCGCGTGATGAGCTATCGGGTACGTCTGCTGCCAATAGCCAATTGGAGTGCGCTCAGTGAATTCTGAAACGATCGAGATCTACCATCCGCGTGGTGTTTCAAATTTGGGCAATGGGACATTGGTGGTCTCAAGCTCAAAGTCTATGGTCTCGTCGCAGACAACAGAAAGATCGACGAACCCATGGCGACTCTGGCGCACTCATTCGTGCGACAGGAGGTTCTGCCGCGTGTGGCGGACGAGGGTGACGAGAATGGCATGGGCTTTGTGATCATTCATCCTGGTGAGCTCGGTGTGTCCATCTTAGCTCACTGGTGGATACAGGGTTCGGTGCTTTGTCAGCACATCTATCGGAAGCTGTATTCCGCAACCGAACCGATGGACACGGTTAAGAGACCTGTTATTGCCTGTGTTTGGGAATTGGCTCTGATGAATGCCGAGCAGGAAGCTTGGCGAAAAACGATGATGAAAGGCGAGCCCAATCCATTGGGATACATGGGCGCTTGGGCTGACTTCGAAGCTGCATAGAGGCTGCTCATGATCGACTATTGCGTGGTCGCCCAGATCGTCGGTGCCCAATGAAGCTGTACTTCAGCCGCAATCCCAATCCTCGATTGGCGGTCGCGGTCGCACGCTATCTCGAAACGAAACTGGACTTCGAATTCGCCTCGCCATTCGCTGCCGGGCAAATGGAGAAATTTCGCCGGTTAAATCCCAACCTCTCACTGCCCATCCTTGTGGATGATGAGGGAAAGAGCCTCTGGGAGGCAGACGCCATAGCCTGCAGGCTGTCGCGCCACGCGCATTCGGATTTCTGGCGCACCGGCGATGACGAACCCGAGATGATCCGGTGGTTCAGCTGGGGCAAGGAGCACTTCGCACTCGCTTGCGACACGGTGCATTTCGAACGTGGGACGAAACAGCGGTACGGCATCGGCCCGATCGATCAGAAGCGGGTGGAGGAGGGCCTGAACCAATTCCATACGGCTGCGGCAATACTCGACGCCGTGCTTGCCGAGCGGCAGTGGCTGGTCGGCAATTCGGTTTCCTATGCCGATTTTCGAATGGCGACCTTCCTACCGTTCAACGACGCCGCCAGACTGCCGCTCGACGATTATCCCTCTGTCAGCCGCTGGTACCGTCGACTTGAAGACATCGACGCCTGGCGTGACCCTTTCAAAGGGATGGATGCACCCGAATTGCCGCCGGTGCCGCAAATGGCCGTCGCGGATCAGCGGTGAGAACGCGCGCGAAGAGCAGCGCAGCAGGCCGAGCCTACCAAGGCGATGATGTGCGGGGGACCGGATGAACATCTATGTCCTGAGCGTGATCGAAGGACAGGAATGGGTCCTTCCTCGGCAGGCGGACGACTACCAGCTGTTTTCGACGCTCTGCGGCCGGAAGCAGACACAATGGCATCCGCCCAGGATGGAGATCCTGCGCGAACACGACGACGGTACGCTCCGGCAATATTCAGATTTTCCATGGCTTGGCGAGCATGTGCTCATCCTGCGAGCGAGGGCGTCGAAGTTGCTTCGGCCAACCCTCCAACCATACGGTGAATTCCTGCCGCTTCCTGCTGACGAGCCAATATCGCTCTTCAATGTCACCACCGTGATCGATGCGCTGGACGAGGAACGTTCAAAGATCGTTCGCTTTGACGATGGCGGCGTCATGGTGATCGAAAGCCTCGTCCTTCGAGCGGACGCAATCGGCGGTACCGAGATATTCAAGCTGCCCGAGCGTGCCGACGGGGTGCGAACATCCGATATTTATCTGCAGGAGACGATCGTACGCCGGATCGGGGAGCTTGGGCTCAAGGGCATTGCTTTCAACCTGGTCTGGAGCGACGAGCCGGTCGGACGAGGCAGGATCGAATACCCAGGTGTCAAAAAGGGCATTTCAACCGCAAGCTCGCTCACGCGCCTTTGGGCCGCTCTGCGGCGAAGAGCGGGATTTTGACATCAAACCTGCCGGACGACGGTGCCGGCCACATTGACGAGAAGGCGCGCGGCGGTCAGCGCTGACAGGCCGTCGATATCGGCCGGAGGATAGAACTCGACAAGGTCGAATCCTGCGATCCTGGCCCGCCTGCCGAGGCCGGCGATCAGGTCGATTACCTGCGTGTAGGTGAGGCCGCCCGGTGTACGCGCCGCCACGCCCGGCATGATGCTTGGATCAAGGCTGTCGCAGTCGAGGGTGACGACGACCCGCGCGGCTTCCGGAATATGCCGGAGCGCGGCTTCGACGCCCTGGGCATGAACCTCGCGGGCGGTCACGAAGCGGCTGCCATAGCGCCGGGCTGCTTCGATTTCGGTGATGCGCGCGCTGCCGACGCTGCGCAGACCGACCTGCACCATGCCGGCGACATGCGGCATCTCGCTCGCCCTGCGCATCGGGCTCGAATAGCCGTGGCGTTCGCCATGAACCTCGTCGCGCCAGTCTATATGGGCGTCGACCTGCAGGACCCACCGGCCCGTGCTCTGCAAAGCCGGCGAGGAAGGGAATGGTCATGGAACAGTCGCCGCCGATCAGGATCGGCACAGCCGGCAACGTCAGGATCTCGCGCGTTTTTGCCTCGATCCTGGCCCGGTTGCCGGCATTGTCATGCATGGTGGTCAAGATATCGCCGGCGTCGACGCAAGAGTCCGGCTTGCCGTCGAACAGCGGGCCGCCAAGATCGAAATCCCAGTGCTCGACGAACGCGGCATCGTCCTGGCTGGCAGCACGGATGGCGTTGGCGGCCAAGGCATAGCCGCTGCTGTCCTTGCCGGGATAGGTGCTGCCGTGACCGGCCCCGAAGATCACCGCACGAGGCACGCGGCTATCTGCAAGACGGTCGGGAAAGCCGAGAAAGGGAGGCGAGGGGGTCATGCCTTGATGGTCCTGATGATGGCTTGGCGCACGCCGATCGGGGTGCGGTTAGATCAAGCGCCTCGGCTTCAGCTTTGTACCCGATTGGGTAAGCCCAATAAACTCTAAAACGATCGAGATCGAGCACCCACGGGGTGTTTCAAATTTGGGCCAATGGGACATTGGCGGCGGCATGGGCCGATTCCGAGGCGACATAGAGACTTGCGCGCCGGCGATGACGTTGGGCCGGGCTTGGATCGGCAGGCGCGATCCCGAAATTTCCAGTACGTGACGAGAATGAACCTTTGGCTGGCCGCCCGGTAGCGGAACCAGGCGGGGTTCACGTTGTTACCACAGCGGGCGACTGCCGGTTGCCGGATTCGGAGTCATCGTTTCATGACCAATGGCCCATTGCCTGAAAACGTTCTGGTCTCGCTTCCCATGATTGACGCAAAGGCGGCGCCGACGCTCAAAAATGCCGAGGCGGAGGTATTTTATACCGAAGCAATCCGCGAGCTTGCCGCCACCGACATTCCCTTTCTGGTCGCCGGGACCTACGCGGTAAGCGCCTATACGGGTGTCACCCGCCAGACCAAGGACCTCGATATCTTCTGCAAGGCAGGCGACTACGCGCGGATCCTCGCCCATTTCAAGCAGCTTGGATATGCCGTCGAAATCGAGGACGACCGGTGGCTCGGCAAGGTGTTCAAGGGCACGCATTTCTTCGACGTCATCTTCGGCTCGGCCAACGGCACGGTGCCTGTTGGCGACCTGTGGCTGGAACACGCCCGCCAAACCGAGCTGTTGGGCAGCAGGGTGCGGATCATCGGCCCGACCGAACTCATCTGGTCCAAATGCTTTATCCAGGACAGAGGGCGACACGACGGCGCCGATATCGCTCATACGATTCTCAAGGCGGGCGATCAGATCGATTGGCACCGGCTGCTTTCTTATCTGGAGGTTCATTGGGAGGTTCTGTTGATGCAGCTTATCAATTTCAGATGGATCTATCCGAGCGAGCGCGATCATATCCCGGCCTGGTTGCTCGATGAATTGCTCGACCGCCTCGCCAAGCAACGGCAATTGCCGTCTCCAAGGATGAAGATCTGCCGTGGGCGGCTGCTTTCGCAAACCGACTACGAGATCGACGTCAAGGAATGGGGCTTCGCCGGCGTCGGTGGTGTGGGAGAATTCCGTGATGGCTGATCCCGTCAAGAGCAGCGCGCCCAAGGACGGCGCACGCGCGCTCAAAGTTGCCGCGGTCGGGGATCTCCATGTCCGGGAAGATGCGCAAAACTCGTATCGAGACCTCTTCGGCGAGATATCGAGCGAAGCGGACATTCTCGTTCTCACGGGAGATCTGACCAATCTCGGCAAGCCTCGTGAAGCGGAGATGCTGGCCGAGGATCTGCGCAACTGCTCGATTCCGGTTGTGGCAGTCCTCGGCAATCATGACTACGAGTCCGGTGCGGTGGAAGACGTCACGAAGATCCTGCGGCAGGCGCATGTTCACCTCCTCGACGGGCAGACAGTCGAAATCGAGGAGGTCGGTTTTGTCGGCGTGAAGGGATTCATAGGCGGCTTCGGGTCACGCATGCTCGGCTCATTCGGGGAACCGGCGATCAAGACGATGGTCGCGGAAAGCGTGAACGAGGCAATGCGACTTGAAAATGCGATGCGCCAGGTGCGGGCCAAGCGCACGCTGGTGATCCTTCACTACGCGCCGATTGCCGACACCGTCGCGGGAGAACCGCTGGAAATATTTCCGTTTCTGGGCTCTTCACGTCTGGCCGAAACGATCGATCGATTCCAGGTCAGTGCTGTCGTGCACGGTCATGCACATCGCGGTTCTTACGAAGGCCAAACGCCTGGCGGAGCCAAGGTCTACAACGTCGCCATGCATGTGGCCAAGCCTGGCGGCCGCCCCTACGCCTTGCTGGAAATCTGATGCCAACGGCTTGCGCCGTCGATGCCCATTGGCCTGGACTCAGTTGGTGGCGTTGATCGACCTCGCCAACTCTTCCAGCTTCCGCGGATCATTGCCGTGACGGCGCACCAGTTCGCGTGCCTGCCTGGACGGCAAATCGGTCGTGGCGGCCAGCTGTCGCACCTGCTGATCGTCGATGGCGACCTGCGGCAATGTATGGTCGATATCTCCTGACTTGTCCTTCATCACGCTTCTCCTTGGTCGATTTCGACGACAACGGCTCGAAAATCCGACCGGTTCCGAACGATCTGCAACTTTTGCGCCGGCATCCGTGGGCGGACCAACGTGCGCCTGCCTTGAGGGCGCAACGATCTCGATGGCTGTATTCTGCCAGGAACCATGCCACGGCGGACGAGTTGTTCCGACTGAACGGAGACAGTTAGATGCCACAGCCAAGACAGCCAGACCCAAATCGCGATATGCCCGTGCCGCCTCCAACATGGAAGCCGGAGCCGATCGAGGAACCCGAACCGGAAACGCTTCCGGACGAGACTCCGCTGCCCAACCCCGACGAGAATGAAGAGCCTCCCGTCCACGCATGAGAGGGAATTTCTGCATCGCGGGGCAAGCGCGCAACCTGCCGAGGACTAACGATCTATCTCGCCAAACACGATGTCGAGCGACCCGATGATCGCGGCAACGTCGGCGATCATGTGCCCTCGAGACAGGAAATCCATCGCCTGCAGATGGGCGAAAGATGGCGCACGTATTTTGCACCGGTAAGGGACGTTGCCCCCGTCAGAAACCAGATAAACGCCGAATTCTCCCTTTGGCGCTTCAACCGCGGCGTAGACTTCTCCCGCCGGCACGCGATGCCCCTCGGTATAAAGTTTGAAATGCTGGATGGTCGCTTCCATAGAGCGTTTCATCGTGGCGCGCCGCGGCGGCGTGATCTTCTGGTTCGGAATCGCGACCGGCCCCTGGCCTTCGGATGACCGCAGTTTTTCCAGGCATTGCTTCATGATCCGCACCGACTGGCGCATCTCCTCCATACGGACGAGATAACGGTCATAGCAGTCTCCGTTCTTGCCGACGGGGATGTCGAAATCCATGTCAGGGTAACATTCGTATGGCTGTGCCTTGCGCAAATCCCATGCCGCGCCCGATCCGCGTACCATCACGCCGGAAAATCCCCAGCGCCAGGCATCATCCAGCCCGATCACACCAACATCGACATTGCGCTGCTTGAAGATGCGGCTGCCGGTGAGCAGATCGTCGAGGTTGTCACAGACTTTGAGGAACGGATCGCAGAAAGCCCAGATGTCGTCGAGAAGCTTCGCAGGCAAATCCTGGTGCACGCCGCCGATTCTGAAGTAATTCGCATGCATGCGAGCGCCGGAGGCGCGCTCGTAAAAGACCATCAGCTTCTCGCGCTCCGCAAATCCCCAAAGCGGCGGCGTCAGGGCGCCGATATCCATGGCCTGGGTCGTGACATTGAGGAGATGCGACAGAAGCCGGCCAATTTCGCAAAAAAGAACACGGACAAGCTGCCCACGCTTTGGAACTGTTATGTCGAGCAGTTTTTCGGCGGCGAGGCAGAACGCATGCTCCTGGTTCATCGGCGCGACATAGTCGAGCCGATCGAAATAGGGCAGCGCTTGCAAATAGTTCTTGTGCTCTATGAGTTTTTCGGTGCCTCGATGGAGCAAGCCAATATGCGGATCGGCACGCTCGACGATCTCGCCGTCCAGTTCGAGCACCAACCGAAGAACACCATGGGCGGAGGGATGCTGTGGCCCGAAATTGATGGTGAAGTTGCGAACGGCGGCTTCGACCATTGCTGCTCTCCGCGACTGCATTTCGTCGATTCAGTGATGCGTATGGTTCGATGCCTCAAGTCGTCGTCTGAATGATCAGCGTCAGCGTGCCATCGCCATCTATGTTTGCAGCGACAACCTGCGAGGAATTGAGCCCATTCGCTCTCAAAGCCGACGTCGCCTGAGGTGAGGCATCGACGGAGCTTTGCAGGCGAAGCAAATCTTCGGCGCTGGTCTGGTTAATCACGGCATCGGCCTGCGCCTTGATTTCGTCCGGCAAATCCTCGACGGCGACAATGGCGACGCCGGTGAAATTCAAACCGGCAGAGCCTGGATCGGGCGGCGCCAGCTCCGGCTGCGCTTCGCCCTGCGGTGGCGTCACCTGGGGAAGCTGCGGTCCGATAGTTTGGGCGTAGACGGGCTGAATGGTGACCGCCCCGGAAAGCGCGACAGCTATCGTCAACATGCGCATGGTCGCTCCTTGCATTCTTCGAGGGAGATTTTGAAGAAACCCCCATGCTGAGCGATGGTTCCGCAAGGCCGGTCCCACCGGGCGATTTCGCCCCAACTCACCCCAGAGAGACGCCGAAAACCCTGGCCAAGGCGTTCGTCACACGGCTGTCTCCAACCGGTTGGGTAGCTCCGTACGGAATCGTACCATCGATTGATCTGCACCTTGGACAGGATCAAAATGAAGCTGAGGTGACCATGGGAGGGAGCCGCATGAGCATCGCCAGATGGGCAATAAGACCTGTCGGTACCGCCAAGGCGTTTCTGGCAGAAGAGCTTCGAAGTGCGCGATACGGCGACATCGTTTCGGTCAAAGCGGCGATAGAGGCCGCTCGCAGGGACGCGCCTTATTTGCAGGATACAGATGATGAATTGATGGAGACGATCATCGAGCTGGCACGGGAACTGGGTCTGGCCGTCCTTTTTGACTCTCGCGATTGACCGATGAGCCATGGTCGATGCGATTTGGTACGAAATCGACAATTGGCTCATGGTCGAAAATGCGCAATCATTGGGAAATGGGACGACGGCTGGACGACAAACTCGATTGCAAGGCTTGTGGGACCATCCAAATGGACATTCCCGACGACGCCAACGAGTCGACGCCAATTCATTGCAGCAATTGCGGCGCCTTTCTCGGCGAATGGGGTGAATTGCAGGATGATTTCTATCGCCAGGCTCGCGGTACCGAAGCATTCGACTTGCGCAACGGAACCATTATCAAGAAGTAGCGCGCAACAACGCGCCCCCCGATGACACAGGTAAATCCACAGGGGGGTGGCAGATCTAACCGACGTCGATCACGACCATCAGCCCGCCGCCGCCCTTTTCCTCGACATTGTTGTTCGTCGTGTGATGCGGGATGTGGCAATGGATGAGCCACTTGCCGGGACGCCGTGCCTTCCAGACGACGTCATAGCGCTGTCCTGGCCCGACATTGATCGTATCGGCCAGAAAGCGCGCCGAGGGAGGAAGCGTCTCACCGTCACGAGCGACGACCTCGAAGGGTCCGCCATGGATATGCATGGGATGGACGAAGCCATTATTGGTGCCGATGAAACGCACCTTCAGCGTCTCGCCCACCTTCATGGGGATGGCGTCGGTTGCGGGATAGGCCTTGCCGTTGATGGTGAAGAAGTTCGGCATACCGCCTTCCATCGGCATCGAAGGATAGGTCAGTCCATCGCGCACCAGCCATTCCTGAAGTTCGATCACATAGTCGTGGTCAGCCTGAACCTCGTCGGCGGGATTGGCAGGGTCGATGATCAGCGCCCCATAGAGCCCCAGCGCCTGGGTACGGTCCGGCTTGGCATGCGGATGATAGAAATAGGTCCCGTGCTGGGTCGCGGTGAATTCGTAGGAATAGGATTGCCCAGGCTCGATCGGCGGCTGGGTGATCTCGGCGGGCCCATCCATCTGGTTCGGCAGGATCATGCCGTGCCAATGCACCGTGGTCTCCTCAGGCAGGTCATTGGTGACGTCGATGCGAACCTTATCGCCCTGGCGAATGTGGATGCGCGGACCGGGGATCTGGCCGTTGTAGGCATAGGCGTCGACCGCGACATTGGGCAGGATCTGCCAGCGGACCACTGAGGGCCTGAGGTCGAACACCTTGACGCCGTTCTCCAGGCGGAATGGCAGTTCCTGGTCGCCCTTGGCGGCAAGGCCATAGGATGCCGTGACGCGATGCGGATTGGTTGCAGCCATGTCACGCATGGCTTCCGCCGGCGTGTCGCGGCCCATGATCATGCCTTGCGGCATGATCGCCCCGCCGACGTCACGTGCCGAAAGCGTCAGGTTCAGCCAGTTCGCCGGTGCGGCCATGCCAATCGCCAGCGCCAGCACCGAGACCATGCCGAGGGCTGCTATCTGCGGCGTCGTGGCGTCCGTCTCCATCTGATGGCCGTTGCGTTTGGATTTGTGGGATGTGTTGGCGTGGCCTTGTCGTCGATCATCGCCGGCGCGGGCATGATGCGTAGCGTGCTGTTGCTGGGCGGTCGGCTCTCGACTGCTCATTTCGGCCGCCTCCGGGCGCTGCGTCATCAACCCGTGCTTCAGTCCGCGGGCGACCAGCCAGACATTGGCGGGATAAGCAAGTGTGAAGCCGGCAATGACGCCGATCGACATCACGCCCCAGAACAAGAGCTCGGTCGGCTCCATCGCGCGCATGTCGCGCCCCATCATCAGGAAGCTCATGACGGGCGCCATGCCGGCCATCATGAAATTCATCGAGATGAACTCGGGCAGGAAGCTCTTGCGCACATTCTCCCAGTAGGTGCCGCCCATCATCGATTTCATGAACAGCGACTGGAAGATGAACAGGCCGAAGGCGAAACCCGCCAGATATTCGACGATGAGGTCGAGCCACATCGGCAGGCCAAGCGTTGCCGTGATGACCGCCGCGAGAATGATGCCGGTTGCATCGCCGGCAACGCAGTGGATGGTCGAACCGACGCCCTGCTTCCATAGCGGCCTGGTGAAGTCTTCATGCTCGCCCGGTCGTGGCTCCTTGTCTGCAAGCACATAAAGCAGCAGCCCCAATGGACCCATATAGAGGGTCACCAGGATGAAACCCCATTTCATCACCACCGGTTCGGGATTGTTGCGGTATTGATCGAAGCCGACATAGAGCGTCGAGGCGGCGGCAAGAGCGAACCAGACGGCAAGGAAATAGTCGATTGGCTGGATGAACATGGATGCATCCCGTCGCGGATCAGCGGCTTGTCACAAGCAGCCCCCGCCGATGAACGCAGCACGTGTGTTTATGATCCCGCCGGCCCAATCCGGTTGTGTCGAATTCTCCAGCCTGGCGCTCTTGTCGAAGCATTACGGCGCGGTAATTCCCTTGAAGGCGTGGGCGCTTCGCTGCCTCAACAGGAGCTGGCCATGAAACATCAAACACTCGACCAACTGCATGCCGTCGCCAAGATTGAATCGTCGGCTGCATATTCCGCAATGACACGAAATCAGCGCATCGAGCGCTGGGCTGAACTGCTGGAGCGTAATCCCGAGCGATGCCTTGGCGCGTTTGCAGGCACCGAACATCTGCACCCCGAAGCACGTGCAATGATGCGGGGCGAGGGAACCGCAATTTCGGTTGCTTTCGAAGATCCAGTGCTGCGCGCATCGGGTTTGAAAGACGATACCTACGGCGAGGCAAAGCGCTTTTTCGAGCTGAACGACTGGCAGTTGCACGACATCGTCTGCGATTGCCACGTCGGCTCAACCATGAAAGCGCGCTGGGCTGCGACGCGAGTCCGCTCAGCCGTCAGCGGCAGGTTCTTTGCGTGGTTGCGGCAAAGGATAATGCGCTGACCCAGTTGGGGATCGTCGTCGCCCGCTGCGGCTTACGATCCCCTGTCTTGCCGATTGGATGTCTTGCCGATTGGATGTCGTCCGATCGGATATCTTGCGATGCGGATCAACGCTTGTCCTGGTATAGCCGGTCGGTCGCCCGGTCGCTTTCCCTTCGTTCGGCGGGCCCACGCCGGCGGCGTGCGATAACGGCATAGGCCAACAGCACGATCAGCAACAATGGGCCGCCGGCAACGACGACCAACCACATGATATCTCCAAACATGGCGGCATCTCCTTTCCCAGACAACCGGCAAGGAGGAGAACCGTTCCGCGCAGCAGCAGGGTAATGCCACCTCGGTCATCAACTTACGGATTGCGTTCGTAGGTTCCGATGAGTTCTGCCTGCTCGAGCGAGTGTTTCTGCGCCTCCCGCCAGATGCGCTCGACGCCTGCGCTGGCCGGAATGGCAAGGCTCGGCGTGTCGAGCGCGGCCAGCCGGAAATGGTAATGGTGGACGCCATGTCCGACCGGGGGTTCAGGGCCGTCGTAATAGGCGTTGCCAAAATCATTTGTTGCTTGCCTAAGGGCACCGGGACCTGGCTTGCCGCTTTCCGCCTCGGGAAGTTCCCTTGTCTCCGCGGAGATGTTGAATACCGCCCAATGACCAAACGTTCCGCTCGGCGCATCAGGATCCTGAAGGACGAGAACGAGGCTTTTGGCGTCGTCCGGTACTCCAGACCATTTCAGCGGCGGCGATACGTTTTTGCCGTCTCGTGTATATCTTTCGGGAATTGGTCCGCCTTCGGCAAAGGCGGCGCTGCTGAGGGCAAGTGGCATGGTTCACTCCTTCCGGGGAAGTTGATCGCAGCGATGCCAACGGCATGCTATTTGTTGGTCCGCATCTTTTGTCTTGGATCGATCCCGCCAGCAGCGGTCGTGTCGTTCTCGACATCGCCTTCGACCGTGTTCTCGCCTTCAAGCTCGAACTCTTCGCCTTCCTTGATCGTTCCCTTGGAAGTCCCGATACCAGGATTGTTCGCCAAGTCGGCATCGCTCGGTTTTTTCCATTTCGGATGTTTGGTTCCGGTCATGAGAAAACTCCTTCGACGGGATTTCAGTTTAAAAATGCAAGCCAGATGGGCCGTTCCGGTTCCAGGGCTCTGCTTCATCGGCTCGCCGCGCGCGCCGGTTAGAGCCCGAATGGATAGGTGTCGGGAACGCCGGTTCTTGCATGCTCCGGGCCAAGCGGCGTCACTGCCGCGGTTTTGTCGAACCATAGGAACGCGTCGAACTGCTGGGGCAGGGAAGCGTCCGCATAGTGGCTGCCCAGCTCGGTTTCCGGCCGGTAGATTACCCCGATGAATCGCTCCAGCCTGCGTTCCAGCAGCCGCTCACGCAGCGTCTTGTCGCGCCCGAGGTCGAGCAGGAACCGCGATACGAGAGAATCGTGGCAAAGCCGTTCGTAGCTGTCGGCGTGCGACGCGCGAACCTGCTTCACCTCCATTTCGCCATCCCAGTCGCTTGCGGCCGCTACAGTGCCGGAATGCGTGCCCATACCGACTAGCGCTGCCTCATCGCCGAAACGCTGCCGGCAGAGCTGACCGATGTTCAGTTCGTCCCTGACGACACCCATCTCGGTAAAGCGGGCATCGCCGATATGGGAATTGTGCGCCCACACCACCGCCTTGGAGTTGGGGCCGCCGGCGTCCAACAAATGTTCCAAGGTCTCGAACATGTGGGTGTCGCGCAGGTTCCAGGACTCCGCACCGCCATAGTACATGATCCGGTAGTAGTGTTCGGCGGACGCGATCAGCCGGGCATTCTGACTGGCGTCGAGAAAGTCGGTTCCGTCCTGTTTTGCATAATCGAGTTGTCTGGCGAGCAAGTCCCGGCATTGTTCCAGCACGGCTTTCTCGCATTTTTTATAGCCGGCGGTGAGCACCGCACGGCCGTAGGTAGACGGTTCGTGTTGCCAGGGCGTCAGGCAACCATACCGTTCGCGTGCAATCTTGGCTGCCTGGGGATCGACCCGGTCGAGATAGTCGAGGACCGCGCCTATGGACCCGCTCATATTGTAGATGTCCAGGCCGTAGAACCCTGCTTGCTCCGAAGGTTCTAGCTTCTCGTTGCGACGGCGCATCCAGTCGGAGAAGGCCGCGACATCGGTGTTGCGCCACATCCACGTCGGAAACCGCTGGAATGGCGCACCGGCGCCTGTTCGCGGCCGACGATGGCGAACGTAGCGGTCGATCGCCGCCGCATCGGGCCAGTCCGCCTCGACCGCGACGATGGTGAAGCCGTGCCGTTCGACGAGCCTGCGGGTGATCGCCGCGCGCGCCCTGTAGAACTCGGACGTGCCATGGCTTGCCTCGCCAAGCAGAACGACGCGCCGGTCGGCGAACCGATCGAACAATGCGCCGAAGGCCGGATCGTCGAAATCGGGCAGCGGTTCAGCCGCGGCCGCGATCATATCGGGCAGGCTGATTGGATGCGGATGTCGAAGTGGACGACCGACCTTGGTGACGGTGCCGTTTTCCGACCAACCCTGCTCGCCGATGAGAGGGACGAAGCGCACGCCGCCGAAATCCTCCTCGCTGTAGGTTGCGGCACCTGTCCGGGTGACTTTGAGCAGGCGTTGCAGATCGGGGTCGTCGCCGACCGGAATGACGAGCCTGCCGCCGACATCGAGTTGCTCCTGAAGGGCGAGCGGTGCGCCGGGACCGCTGGCTGTCACCACGATGGCATCGAACGGCGCCGCCTGCGGCCAGCCCTTGGTGCCATCGCCTGTCCGGACCTCGATGTTTCGATAGCCGAGTTTTTCAAACCGCCGTTTCGCCGTTTCTGCCAAACCGGGATGACGCTCTATGGTGTAGACCTGTTCGACGATCCGGCTCATCACAGCGGCGGCGTAACCCGAGCCGGTGCCGATTTCGAGCACGTGGTCACCCGGTTTGACGTCCGCCATTTCGATCATGAATGCGACGATGTAGGGTTGCGATATGGTCTGGCCGTCGGCGATCGGCAGCGGCGTGTCTTCATAAGCAAATTCCTCGAAACCGGGTTCTACGAAGGCCTCGCGTGGAACTTCGCGCATCGCCTGCAGAATTTCACGGTCATGGATGCCACGCCGGCCGACGTGGATATTGACCATTCGATCACGGGCACGAGGAAGATCGAGCATTTTTTAGCTCCCTTTGGTGCAACGCTTCGAGGTTGTCCTTCGCGGTAGCTGCCTTGAACCTGGCCTTCGCGATTCCAGTTTCTAACCGCTGGAGGACTTCAAGGTTCCCGCCTATTTGCGGACAGAGCCGCTCGCTCCAGCGGGATAGCGACCGGTCTCTTGGCCGCTCGGGTCGCGACACTGTCCCGGACGGCGGCAGTCGGGGGTTGCTCAAGCGCAAAGATGCCCCAGTTATCACCAGCGAACCGAAAGCTGGAGATGTCGATGAACGACAAGGCTGCCGCGACGCCGCAGGCTATCGGCCACGAACGGATCGACCTCATGGACCGTTACTGGCGCGCCGCGAATTACATCTCGGTCGGCCAGATCTATCTGCTCGACAATCCGCTGTTGCGCGAACCGTTGAAGGCCGAGCACGTCAAGCCTCGGTTACTTGGCCATTGGGGCACGACGCCGGGCCTGAATTTTCTCTACCTGCATCTGAACCGCGTTATCCGCGAACGCGACCTCGATGTTCTGTTTATCTGCGGCCCGGGCCATGGCGGTCCCGCAATGGTCGCCAACACATGGCTCGAGGGCACCTATAGCGAGATCTATCCCGATATCGGGCAGGGCGAAGACGGCCTCAGGAAACTGTTCCGGCAGTTTTCCTTTCCCGGTGGCGTGCCAAGCCATGCCGCGCCCGAGACGCCAGGCTCCATCCATGAGGGCGGCGAATTGGGATATGCATTGGTTCATGCCTTCGGTGCGGCCTTCGACAATCCGGGTCTGGTGGTTGCCTGCGTCGTTGGTGACGGCGAAGCCGAGACCGGTCCGCTGGCGGCGGCATGGCATTCCAACAAGTTCCTGAACCCAGCGTCGGACGGCGCCGTCCTGCCGATCCTGCATCTAAACGGCTACAAGATCGCCAATCCGACGATCCTCGGCCGCATGGACGATCAGGAATTGCGAGACCTTTTCGCCGGCTATGGCTACGAACCGTTCTTCGTCGAAGGCCACGAGCCGCTTGCCATGCACCGGTCCATGGCCGCGACGCTCGACACGGTGCTCGATCGCATCCGTTCCATTCAGGAGCAGGCACGGGCTCCGGGATGGCATGGTCAACGCCCGAAATGGCCGATGATCGTGCTGCGCAGCCCCAAGGGATGGACCGGGCCGAAGGAGGTCGATGGCGAAAAAGTCGAGGGTTTCTGGCGCTCGCATCAAGTGCCGGTATCGAACGCTCGAGGGAATGAGGAGCACCGCAAGATCCTCGAAAACTGGATGCGAAGCTACGAACCGGGAGAGCTGTTCGACGAAAGCGGGCACCTGTTGCCGGAGCTTGCGGCACTTGCCCCGACAGGGACAAGGCGCATGGGCGCAAGCCCGTACGCAAATGGCGGCCTGCTGAAGCGCGATCTGATGCTTCCAGATTGGAAAAGCCTGGCGCTGGAAGTGCCGCGTCCAGGTGGCGTCATTGCCGAGGCGACGCGGATTTGCGGAAGCTATCTTCGCGAGGTGTTCCGCCTCAATGCCGAGGCGCGAAACTTCCGCCTGATGGGGCCGGACGAGACATCCTCCAACCGCCTCGACGACGTGTTCGAGGTCACCGATCGGATCTGGATGGAGCGCATCGAGCCCTATGACGTCCATCTTTCCCGTGATGGTCGCGTCATGGAAGTGCTGAGCGAGCATCTCTGCCAGGGCTGGCTTGAAGGCTATCTGCTCACCGGCCGCCATGGCCTGTTTTCATGCTATGAGGCCTTCATTCATATCGTCGATTCGATGGTCAACCAGCATGCCAAATGGCTGAAGACCTCCGGCGAGCTCGCTTGGCGCAAGCCGATCGCCTCGCTCAATTACCTTTTGACCTCGCATGTCTGGCGGCAGGATCACAATGGTTTCAGCCATCAGGATCCGGGCTTTGCCGATCTGGTCGCCAACAAGAAGGCCGACACGGTAAGGCTCTATTTCCCGCCGGACGCCAACACCCTGTTGTGGATCACCGATCATTGCCTGAGAACCTATAACCGCATCAATGTCATCACCGCCGGCAAGCAGCCGGGACCGCAATGGCTGTCCATTGAAGAAGCCGGAGCGCATTGCAAAGCTGGAGCGGGCATCTGGGAATGGGCCGGCACGGTTGCTCAGCACGAGGAGCCCGATGTGGTCATGGCCTGCGCCGGCGATGTGCCGACCCTGGAAACACTGGCCGCGACAGACATTCTGCGCTCCGCGATCCCCGACCTGAAAATCCGCGTCGTCAATGTTGTCGACCTGATGACATTGCAGTCGAACACGGAGCATCCGCACGGCCTGCCCGACGGGGACTTCGACGCGTTGTTCACGAAAACACGGCCCGTCATCTTCGCCTATCACGGCTATCCCTATCTCATTCATCGCCTGACATACCGCCGCGCCAACCATGACAACATGCATGTGCATGGCTTCCGCGAGGAGGGCACCACGACGACGCCATTCGACATGGTGGTGCTCAATGAACTCGACCGCTACCATCTCGCGCTCGCCGCCATCGAACGCGTGCCGGGACTGGCCAAAAGGGCCGAAGGGCTTGCCGGCGAACTCCACGGCAGGTTGGCGAAGCACAAGGCCTATGTGCGCGAGCACGGCGAAGACATGCCCGAAATCCAGAAATGGAGCTGGCCCGACAAAGCCGCGACAAAGGGGCGCCAATGATGCGTCGGTCGATCCTGGCGCTGAATGCCGGCTCGTCCAGCATCAAGTTCGCGCTTTACGATCTTGTCTCATCACGGGATATGCAACTCGTTTCACGCGGCACGCTGGACCTGGGCGACAAACCCACACTGCGCGCAAAAGCGGCCGACGGAACGGTGCAGTGCGATCGGCCGCTCACCGCCGACAAGCGGCGTGACGCGGCCATAGGCGAGATGCTGAACTGGGTGCAGGGCGAAATTGGGGAACGAAACCTGATCTGCGCCGGCCATCGCATCGTGCATGGCGGAAGCGAGTTCATCGAACCTGTCCGTCTGACCCCAGACATCATCGACGCCATCGACAAACTTACGCCGCTTGCTCCGCTGCATCAGCCTCGCAGTCTCGCGCCCGTCCGTGCAATAGCCGCCTTGCAACCGGACCTGCCACAGGTTGGCTGTTTCGACACCGCTTTCCACCAGACGATCGATCCGCTCGTGCGGCGCTTTGCCCTTCCGCGCCAGTATGAAGAGCAAGGCTTGCGCCGCTACGGGTTCCACGGTCTCTCCTATGAATACATCGCCGGGCGGCTCAGCGAGATATCGCCAATTTTCGCGGCGAAACACACGATCGTCGCCCATCTCGGCAATGGGGCAAGTCTTTGCGCCCTGCACGGGGGCAAAAGCATCGATACCACGATGGGTTTTTCGGCCCTGGATGGCCTCGTCATGGGCACGCGGTGCGGCGCCATCGATCCCGGCGTGCTGTTGTATTTCCTGCTGGAAAGAGGCATCGCGGCGGAAGAACTGCAGGCGATGCTCTACGAGAAGTCGGGCCTGCTCGGCGTATCCGGTATTTCCGGCGACATGAGGACGCTCGAAGCGAGCAATGATCCTCGCGCGCAAGAGGCGATGGCGCTTTTCGCCTTTCGCGCCGCGAGAGAGGCCGCGGCGCTTGCAAACACGATGGGTGGCCTTGAATGCCTGGTGTTCACCGCCGGCATCGGCGAACGGTCCGCGGCCATCCGCAAGGCCATATGCGAAAAATTGACCTGGCTTGGCGTGGTGCTTGAAGATCGCGCCAACAACACCCACGCCGAGATCCTCAGTCGTCCCGAGAGCAAGGTGGAAGTACGGGTGATTGCGACCGATGAGGAAAGTGTCGTTGCACGTCACAGCCGCATGGTGATGCAAGCCTGAACGCTCGCCTCGGCATCGGAAAATCGGCTGTCGATTCGGCCCGATGAAAGCGCGGGCAAGGGTATTCCCTGTACGAAAATTACCAAGCAAGCGGTCGGGGGAACCAACTGCCCATAGAAATATTGTGCGAGCAATCCCGGCTAACCCCGAGATCGTCGGCCGATGATCAGGCCGACAGCCTTACTTCAGGCGTTGGCTGAGGAATCCATGTTTACGGACGACGTTGCGGTGAGGCGCCTGAAAATCCTGGTCGAGCAATATGTCGAGACACGCAAGAAACGCCACGATGTGATCTCTACCGCCAAGGCCGGGACCGCAATTCGAGAGGTGATGCCAAGTTGCCCGCTTTCCGGAAAGGCCTTCGATGATCTGATAGCGGCCTGCGCCATCGAGCATGGCCTCGCTGTGCTCTTCGACAATCCGGGGACATCAGGCACTGAAGTCTGAGGCTGGCGCTTCCGATGCTACCGTCGCGATGAGCAGGAGTTCAGTCGGCATGTCCAGGTACTTTTTCGACCTTCGAGATGAGAGCGGAAGCTTGCAGGAGGATCCCGAGGGCCAGGAATTTTCTGATCTCGCGAGCGCTGAGGAAAACGCGATGGCGTCGGCGAAGGAAATCCTTGCCGAAGAGCTGCTGCATGGCAGGCCGCTGCGTACCGGATTGACCTTCGAGATTTTTGACGAGAACCGCAACCTGGTGCTGCGCTTTCCTTTTGCGCTCGCGGCCGAAAAGGCCGGGGCACCCCCTTAATCCCGAATTGCCTGGCCGATCACCTGCAGGGGCCATACAGGTCGCCTCATGCGGATCCTATCCTTCCGCCTTGAAGTTTCTGGCTTCCTTCTCGACCTTGGGGTTGTCCTTGCCATGCTTTTGCATGAGCTCCTTGGCTTGCTTGGGTGAGACGTCGGTGGTCTCTGCCAAGCGCAATGCCTTCTTGTCCTTGCTTTCGGTCTTCTGCTTCTTGGCCGTCATGGCTCTTGAACTCCCTTGAAGCCTTTTCCGATCGATCTTTGCCGGTGCGAACACCTGAGCATGTCCAGATGAACACTGTCGTGGCCTGGCTTGCTTCGATGACGAGACGTCAACGAGACGATGCCGGTCAGGTTCCGTGCATCGCCTGCTCATGTCCAAACTTGTCACGCCACGCGGCGGTACCGATGGCGGTCGCGGATGAACTCATTGAAGAAGCGGCCTTTTGAGGAAGCTTTGGTGAAAGCGGCATAAGTTGCCGGTGCAACATCCTCATATTCGTAGCGTATGCCGCTCGGCACAAACCAGACCGACAGGATCCTGGTGGCGGGATCGTATTGCGCATTTCGGATCACGGTCGATGGCATGGTCGCACCCGACAGGTCTGCCCGAATAACCCGTTAGCGATCGTCAGGTTCCGCCGATATCCTGGCGTCACGCACCGCGACTACCGGTCGCGCGGGTTTCCTTGAATATCGGTCGATGCGTGGCAGGCTGTCATCAAACTCGATCCACGGCAGCCTCAGGTCCCAATAGGCATGGGCTTGCGGCCGAAACCCTTCAGGGTTGTCAAAGAAGCCGATCGTCACATAGAACTCGTCCGGCAGGCCTTCGTCGCTATAGCCTATCGAGCTTCCACAGTCTGGGCAGAACGTGCGGGTGACGCCTGGCGTTTGGGAAAAGGCCTTCGGCGTCCCTCTAAGGAGCTGAAATTGCTTCGGCCGGTAACCAACCCAGATCGTCAGCGGACTTCCGATGGCCCGGCGGCAATCGTCGTCGTGATCGTAGCATATCCAGAAAGGCTCTCCGTCCAGGGCTGCGGCGATCCCTCCGCAGAAGCAGGCTCCGGTTTCGCGCCGCATCGTCTGTCCACCCTGTTGCGCCTAAGAGAGAGCGGCCGAGTGGCCGCTCCCGTTCAAGGTGAAGTCCTTGAAATCATGCATCGTGATGCTCGGGCATGCTCTTGAGCTGATCCTTGGTCCAGTTCGTCACCGCGTGAACGTCGCCGTCTTCATCGCGCATGAATTCCAACTGGCTTGCGGGAACGGCCACCGGCTTGGCGCCAATGCCGAGAAAGCCGCCGACATCGATGACGACCTGACTGGCGGCTCCTGAGCCGTGCACATGCGAAACGCTGCCGACTTTGTTGTCGTCTGCGTCGTAAATCGTGGCGTCTTCGAGAATGTCTGGTGTCAGCTCGGTGCTTGTGAGGCGTACGTGGTTGGTGTGATCCATCTTTCGAGACTCCTGTTGGGTGGAATATTTGAACCTCTCAGCCGAGCAATCGTTCCGAACAATTCCGGGGGCGACGGACGGACGACGCAAGGACGCTAGAAGCCTCAACTCAGCCTCCGTCCGAATTGACTCGCAAAGCTCCGTACGGAAGCGTACAAAAGGAAATCGTCAGCAGCACAGTTGGGGCGCTGACGCTTGGGAGTGACCATCGCTCTTGCCCATCACGAGGCATGGTGTTGCACGGCGAAGGAGCCCGAGCACCCCGGTCTGCCAGTGGGCGCGATGACCGCGCTGGCGCGGGATACAGGCGCCACTGAACAACAGATACGCGAAATCATATCGCTCCTCGGGTTCGATCGCGCCTCTATTCTGCGGGAGGCTCGTTTGCTGGCGAAAGATAGTCAGCCAACAAGGCCTTCGAGTCTTCAGCAGTAACTGTCGGTTTCATACCAACGCGCCCGCCCGTCTAGTGCTGCGCGAGACGAAGTCTATGGTTCGTTACCGTCCGCTCGTTCGACGGGCGCGGCCGGCTAAGAGATCCCAGTGCTCTTGCCCAAGGGAAAAGAGTCTCGTGGATTACCAGACACTGCAAGCCAAGAGCGAATTGCTTCGCCGGATGAGCGCGGACGATTTCGCGCGGCTACGTCCGCATCTGGCGAGTGTTTTTCTTGAGTTGCGCGCGCCGCTGGAGACCGCGGGGCAGAAGATCGAAGCCGTCTATTTTCTGGAAAGCGGGCTGGCCTCGGTAGTGGCGAGGACTTCGCCTGCGACCGAAGCCGAAGTCGGAATCATCGGGTTCGAAGGAATGACCGGTTCGGCCCTGGTCATGGGGGACGACCAGGCCAACTTTGATTGTTACGTCCAGTCGACATGCGAGGCTCTCCGGATAGAGGCTGTCCCCTTCGTCGAAGCCCTGGAGGACAGCCCTACATTGCGGTCGTTCCTGTTGCGCTATGTCCAATATTTCCATGTTCAGACAAGCTATACGGCATCGATCAACGCGCGGCAGAGCCTGGAAGTTCGACTGGCAAGATGGCTTTTGATGTGCAGCGACCGCACTGTCGGCGACAGGCTTATGATAACCCATGAATTTCTGTCCATCATGCTTGGTGTGAGGCGTCCGGGGGTTACCGTCGGCCTCCAGATGATCGAAAGTTACGGTTATATCCGAGCGCGCCGCGGAGAGATTACGATCCGCGATCGAGACGGTCTCATGACGTTGGCGCGAGATTCTTACGGTCCACCCGAAACCCAGTACCGCCGGCTGGTCGGAGATTTGGGCTCGAAGCATCCCGCGAGGCAGGAGCGGCCTCTCGTTTGAGCGCGCCGGGCCAACGGAGGCTTCTCCGCCAGAGCCGCCAGCGGACATTTCGAGTGGCCGGCGCGATGATGCCGGTGAGACACCGTTGCCTAAACCCGCGCCGGCCACTGCGGCATGTTTTGGGGATGCCGCGTTGCCAATCTAGTTGCCGACAAGCAACTGGCAACGAAAGCTCACGGTTTGGTAAGAACCGTACGTACATGCACGCAACTCCCTCGGTCGCGTTCAAGGCATGCTCGCGAAATCCTGAGTTGAATACAGTCCCTCGATAAAGTCCGGATTGGCAGGCCCTGTCCGTCGTTGGGGTGACGTCCGCAGGGTGGGTGCAGATTGGCTGGCCAGGTTCCGATATTGCCAGGCGGGCTGGCCTTCACCATCTTAGCTGGGATGGCGACACCCAAATCGAAAACACCCGACTCCGGCTCATCCGGGCTTCAGCACGATCTCTTTGGTGCTGCCGACGACCTACCGGAAGGTTTCTTCTATCAGCCCGAGTTGATCACGGCGCAAGAAGAAACGGAACTTGCCCGGCATCTGGAAGGCCTGCCGTTCGAGGCGTTCGATTTCCATGGCCATCTGGCAAACCGGCGCGTCGTCGGTTTTGGCCTGCGTTACGACTACGACAGACGCCAGGTCGTCGAGGCGCCGCCGATCCCTGACTTCCTGCTGTCCCTGCGCGACAAGATCGCAGCGTTGGCAGGCCGGCCCGCCAACGCCTTCGCGCAAGTGTTGATCAACGAATACCGGCCCGGCGCCGGCATCGGCTGGCATCGAGACAAGCCTCATTTCGAAGACGTTGCGGGTGTTTCGTTGCTGGCGCCTTGCAGCTTCCGGCTCCGGCGGAAGAATGGCACCAAATGGGACCGCCGGACCATCGTCGTCGAACCAAGGTCGGCGTATCTCATGACCGGACCATCGCGCATGGAATGGGAGCACAGCATTCCGGCGGTTGACCTGCACCGCTACTCGATCACCTTGAGGACATTGCGCGCCAACTCCGCATGAGCATCGCGCGCCGAGCCGTTCTGTCGCATTGCCAGCGCCATCACGAGTTCTTGAACGCAAAACGGTTCCGGGAACCTCCCAACCACAAGTTGGTTTGGAGGACAGGTACAGCTTCAAAGGTGGAGAATGTCCATGGCCCGTGCCCGATCCGTGTTGGTGGCAGCCAGGCGTCCGTTCCATAAAACGCCGATGGCGGTCGCAAACGCATGTTTCGTCGGCACATTGCTGACCGACGTTGCCTATTGGCGAAGCGCTGAAATGATGTGGGCAGATTTTTCCGCCTGGCTGCTCCTTGCCGGCCTGGTTGTAGGCGTGCTCGCGGTCCTTGCAGCACTTGTCGATTTGTCTACCGGCCGACTTGCCCGTCAAGCCGGGCCTGCATGGCCATATCTCCTTGGCAGCCTCGTCGTGCTCGTCATATCGCTCTTCAACGCACTGGTGCACAGCCGTGATGCCTGGACCTCGGTCGTGCCGACGGGGCTCATCCTGTCCGCCGTCGCCGTGATCGTTATCCTCTTGCTGGGACTGCTGGGATGGAGCTCCGGTCGCACTCACGTGGAGGTGGTCGAATGAATGTCTCCGCCAGACATATCCGGCGTATCGCGAGCCTCGGTCTGCTGTTCGGATCGATTTTGGCGCTGCCCGCATGCAGCGATAACGAACCGGATCCCACCGATCAGGTCGGAGCAAACCCGACGCTGCCTGAACCTATTCAGTATCTGGTGCCGCCCATGCATGTCGCGTCGGTCGTCGGTTGGAAACAAGACGAGAAGCCGACCGTCGCCAAGGGTTTGCAAATCCAGGCCTTTGCCAAGGGCTTGAGGCATCCGCGCTCGCTTTACACATTGCCGAATGGTGACGTTCTGGTGGTCGAATCCGTGGCGCCTCCCGGTGCCGCGATCAAGCGGCCGAAAGACCTGATCATGGGCTGGATCGAGTCGATGGCGACCTCGGGCGGCGGCACCGAAGGAAGCAACCGTATCACCCTGCTGCGGGATACGAACGGCGATGGTCTGCCCGATGTCCAGGAGGTCTTCCTCGATCATCTCAATTCGCCCTTTGGCGTGGCCCTGGTCGGCAACGATCTCTACGTCGCCAACACCGACGCCATCGTGCGTTATCCCTACACGTCGGGCGACACCAAGATCACCGCGCCGGGCGCCGTGCTGACGCCATTGCCCGGCGGACCTATCGATCACCACTGGACAAAGTCTCTCGTGGCCAGCCCCGACGGGTCTCGGCTGTATGTCGGCATCGGATCCAACAGCAACATCACCGAGAACGGCATCCAGGCGGAAAAGGACCGGGCCGCCATCTGGGAAGTCGACAGGGCCACTGGCCGCTATCGTATTTTCGCGAGCGGCCTGCGCAATCCCAACGGGCTGAGTTGGGAGCCGCAGAGCGGCGCGCTGTGGGCTGTGATCAACGAGCGCGACGAGCTCGGTCCTAACCTGGTTCCCGACTACATGACCTCGGTCAAGGACGGCGCGTTCTATGGTTGGCCGTACAGCTACTATGGTCAGCATGTCGACCCGCGCGTGATGCCGCAGCGGCCGGACCTCGTCGCCAAGGCGATCCCTCCCGACTATGCCTTGAGTTCCCACGTCGCACCTCTGGGCTTGACGTTCTACACTGGAACCAACCTGCCGGAGCTCTATCGCAACGGCGCCTTTGTTGGCGAGCATGGTAGCTGGAACCGCAAGAGCTTCAACGGCTACAAGGTCGTTTTCGTGCCGTTCAAAGACGGTCATCCAGATGGCAAGCCGCAGGACGTCGTCACCGGGTTCCTCGGCAAGGATAACAAGGCGCACGGGCGGCCTGTCGGCGTTGCCGTCGACAAATCCGGCGCGCTGCTGATCGCCGACGATGTCGGGAACACGGTCTGGCGCGTAACTTCCACGAGCCAGTAGGCACCTGCATAACGCGGATCGCTTCACTATCTCGGTGCGAATTCCACCAGCGCCTTGACGAATTCTGCCGGTGCCTCGATCGGCAGGAATTCGCCGCAGTTGGCGATCATGTGACCTTGCAGGTTCTTTGCGCCAGACATCCTCAGACCTTCGAGGTAATCGTCGATCGATCCAAAATCCGCGTCGCCGCGGATATAAAGGATCGGAACTTCGATGCGCGCCGGGGCATTGGCCTCGGCATCCTGCTTGAACGCGCGATACCAATCAAAGCCGGCCTTAAGTGCCTCCGGCCTCGCATAGGCCTGCGTCAACGTCTCCCGCATTTCATTGGTCAATGCTTCGGGACGGCCGGCGAGCAGATCGAAGAAAAAATCGAAGTAGGCGCGTTGATGGCCCGTCACCAGCAACTCCGGTAACTCAGGCACCGCATGAAACGCAAAGTGCCAGATGCCCGGGTTTGCGACTACCTTCGTCCATGGATGAAGGCCGGGGATAACCGTATTCATCGGCACCGCGCCGACGATGCGACCGCCATGATGGCGAGCAGCAGCGAAGGCAATCATGCCGCCCACATCAAAGCCTGCAACGACGATGGATTTGGCCCCAAGCGCCTCGGCGGCTGAAATCACAATATCGGCAAGAACCTTCTTTTCCGCCGACGGCGGAGTGCCACGCGATTCACCGATCTCCGGAAGATCGAAAGCCAGCGTAAAGTATCGCGTGCCGAGTTCATCGAGCACACCATCATAGATTTTCCGGGAATGGGGCCAGCCGTGCAGAAGGATCAAGGCCGGTCGGCGCGGATCGCCGGCCGTGGATACCGCCAGCTGCATATCGCCTGCTTCGAGGGTCTGGACGAGCATCGTCTATCCATTTTCGGGAACTCAGAAGAAAACGAAGAGCGAACGAATAGGTTGCCCCACCAGTTCAGTCTGCGTCGCTCGCCGCTGTCCGTTCTCCAACGTCTGTGCTCAAGGACCAGCCCGCTTTCTGAGCCGGCTCGACCGTCACCAAGTGGGAGGAGGGGGCCATCCACCGGCCCTGTTGGTCCGCCTGCGGAACAAGCATTTAACCCTGGCGTTAGAATGCCGGGCGATCCCGCAACGGGCGAATGGGCAGTCGCGAAGTCGTCGCGGCGGTTTGCAATTAGGACAATGCAGGGAGATTCACATGCCGCTTACGGCCTTCGCACTCAATTGCTCGCTCAAAGCTTCGAACGACAGGGAAAAATCCTCCACCGATCGGTTGCTCGCCGATGTCCTGGCGGCGTTGATGCAATACGATGTGAAGGGCGAGATCGTGCGTGCGCTCAGCCACGATATCAAGCCCGGCGTGCTCTCCGACATGGGCGAGGGCGACGATTGGCCGAAACTCAGAAAGAAGATACTGGCGGCCGACATCTTCGTGCTCGGGCTTCCGATCTGGCTTGGCCAGCCCTCGAGTGTGGCCAAGCGCGTCCTGGAGCGGATGGATGCCTTTCTCGAGGAGACGGATGACAGAGGGCGAATGCCGGCAGCAGGAAAGGTGGCCCTGGTGGCCATCGTCGGTAATGAGGACGGTGCGCATCACTGCCACGCGGAATGCTTTCAGGCATTGAACGATGTCGGCTTCACCATCCCGGCCAATGGCGGGGTCTACTGGGTTGGCGAGGCGATGGAGGACGTCAACTATGTCGACCTGCCGGCTACTCCGGAAAAAGTCTCGGGTGCGATCGAAATGGCAGCCTCAAACGCCGCCCATCTCGCTGGATTGCTGAAAGACCAGGGCTATTCGGGCGTCTCGGGATGACCTTTGTTCGCCTAAACAACTTTGAGCGGCCAGACCTTGCAGCGTCGATGAGGTCTCAATCGGGAACAGGAAGGCTTGTAGCGAGTTCATATTCTCATCAGCCGGCGACCGCCGCTCCGTCTACACGGCGCGAAGCCGCAAACAGGAGAGCAAGTCATGGGTCTCGGCACAATTCTTATCATCATTCTGATTATCGCATTGCTTGGCGGCTTTAGTGGACTTGGCGGCGGGCCATTCTACGGCACCGGCTATTACGGGGGCGGCGGCCTCGGTCTTCTGCTGCTTATAGTCATAATCCTGGTCGTGCTCGGGCGTCTCTAGCCGAGTCCGCCATGCGGTGGCAGATTGTATCACCTGCCGCTTGCGGTTCTCTTCGGAGTTGCTTTGAATCCATAGCAGTCCGGCAATGACGGTCCGCCCTCTGGAGGGCGGACCACTCGTCGGACATATCAGGTCAAAATCAGCACGATCTTGAACGTATCCGGATCAACGATGACGATCCGACCGTCCGCAAGCACGAAATACTCGTAGCTTTCGTAAGCGGGAACGATCTTGACGATACGAGCCGGCAGCCGATGCAGCCTGACCTTGTGCCGCGGAACTTCGACGCCGACGCTGATGTCAAAATTGACATTGGACACAGGCTCGACCTTCGTCTCCCGGATGATCTGAGTGACTTGGGTTTTCTGCTCCACCGTCACGTTGTTGATGGAACCGGTCGACGTCGTATCCTGTGTCGAGGCCTTGCCCTGGGCCTGCTGGTCGGTGGTGGTGCCGGCCTTGCCCTGGGCCTGCTGGTCGGTGGTGGTGCCGGCCTTGCCCTGAGCCTGCTCGTCGGTCTTCAGCTTGGCTTTGCCCTGGGCCTGCTGGTCGGTGGTGCTGGCCTTGCCCTGAGCCTGCTCATCGGTCTTCAGCTTGGCCTTGCCCTGGGCCTGCTGGTCGGTGGTGGTGCCGGCCTTGCCCTGAGCCTGCTCGTCGGTCTTCAGCTTGGCTTTGCCCTGGGCCTGCTCGCCCATCTTGGAGCCGTTCTGGCAGTCAGCCTGCCCGGAAGCGCAGTTGGCGTCTGCGCCAGATTGGCTTTCGGTCTGTTGTGTCTGAGCCACCGCCGTTCCACAGCCGAGCCCGATGGCCAGCATGCTGGTAATGAGAACACGTTTCATGGGAAATCTCCCTGGGTAAGGTTCGTCCCTTCACTGGGTAGAACCAGCACCCAAAAAAAATGTTCCGAGATAGATGCGTGAGTGCTAAAAAACGACCCCGCTTGAGATCATACGATCGCGGGCGGAAGCCGCCGTTAAAGCGACCTTTTCAACCTTGGCGATTGCCCTAGCTGTCTCCGGAGAGGAGACCGACATGGCAATCTATAGTCTGAGAGTGGTCAGCTTCATTTTCGTTGCCCTGGCTTTCGCTCCGGCCGCCGCGCATTTCTTCGCTATGTTCAACAAGATGAAGCTCGACGGGCCAAACTATCTGGCTGCGCAGCGCGCCTATGATGGATGGAGCCTGTTCGGCATCGTGGTGCTGGGAGCATTGCTCTCCACGGCCGCCCTGGCGATCCTGCTCTATCGAGCGAGCGCATCTTTCGGCTTGGTTGTTGTCGCCTTTCTAAGCATCGGCGCCACGCAGTTTGCCTTCTGGACGCTGACCTATCCAATCAATCAGGCGACCCGGAACTGGACTGTCCTCCCTGAAAACTGGGAGCTGCTGCGGCGCCAATGGGAGTATTCGCATGCCATCGCCGCAGGCCTCAACGCCTTGGCGTTGCTGGTGCTTTTCATATCGGCGCTTCGCCCTGCGGTGCGTTGAACGACCACGTCGTCACCAGCACGGCCAGCGGGCAGGAACCACCATGAAGCGGAATCATTGAAACGCCAGATGTTCCAGCGCGGCAGGAAAAATGAAACGGTACTATTTTGATCTTCAAAACGGTGACGGCGCGGTACCCGACGATGACGGGCAGCTGTTCGAATCCCGGGAACAAGCCAGAGCGGAAGCAATTCGTATTTTGCAGGATGTCGCGCAAGACGAAATGCCCGACTGCGATTTCGTCAAGATAACCGTCAAGGTACGCGATGAGATCGGTGCGCAGATGTTTGAGGCGTCGCTTGTTCTGACCTCCGGATGGAGCGTTTGATGTCGCAGTGCTAGCGGCGATACCGCACCGGGATTTGCACGACATTCTCCGATCCAGGCAGATCAAAGGCCATGGCCAGCTGACGTACGGAGGCCATCTCCACGATCAGTTCTTCAATCGAAAGGTCTGGCAGGCCGGTCTTCACCCTCTGCCTCACCCTGGCCGCAAGTTCATGAACCCGCACCGGGACGAAAAGCGGGCTGTCGTCCAGCAGCTTGCTGATTTCGATGACCACATCGGCGTCGATGTCTTTCGGCAATTCCCGCATGAGCGTCACCTCCAATCGAAGCAACAGCCCGCCATGTCGATGCGACGGGCGATCCGGCTTTGAGCGCCGGGCAGTGGGATCGGAGAGGGACGTGCTCGGCGCTGGCCGATAGCCTGATTCATAAAACTGCGAGCATAGGTGTGTCACGAAAAAATATCGGTACGAAATTTACCAAGCCGGTCATCCCATGCAATCTACAAGGGCCTTCCCGAAATCCGGCAGCGGCTGTTGCCGACAGAGGAGGAACAAAAAATATGGCCCGGAATTGAGACTGACGAATTGGAGGATCTAGCCATGGACAGCAGGGACGAAAAGATCAAACGACGGGCCCATGAAATCTGGGAACAAGAGGGCCGGCCGGTAGGCCGCGAGCAGGAGCACTGGGATCGGGCCGTGCAGGAGATCGAAGCTGAGGGTTCGGAGACTGAACGTGGCCCGGTTCTGCCTGACCCGACAGTTGCGGCCGATTCCAATAGCTCGAAGCGTTGATCGGCAATCCCATGGCGTCTTGAGGACCCCGGTCGGGCAACCAAATTGGCGGAACCTCGTTTGCCGGGCATCAACCAGAGGAGGTTTCGATGAAGAGGTTCTTTTCATTCCTGGTCTTGGCCGCTGCCCTTGCGCTCGGCGCCTGCGACAACAACACCGAGCCGATGAAAGCCACCGGCAACAAGAACCCACAGGTTGATCAGGCCGCCAGACCAGGCCCCACGACTGGCGGCGACCAGCCAGCTACGGTGCCTCAGAGCAAATGAACTCCGTCTCACATTGCGACACACCTCTGCTGCGCGTCGCCTATCTCGATGGTGGACCGCAGGACGGCGCCCCGGTTATCCTGCTGCATGGCTGGCCCGACGACGCGACGACATACGCTCGTATTTCGCCGATGCTTCATGAAGCTGGCTTCCGGACGTTTTCCCCTTGGTTGCGAGGCTTTGGGCCGACATCGTTCCTGTCTAAAGAAACCATGCGCTCGGGCGAGATTGCCGCGATGGCGCAGGATGTGCTGGATTTTGCAGATGCGCTTGGCATCAGCCGCTTTGCAGTTGTCGGACATGACTGGGGCGCTCGGATATCCTATCTGCTCGCGTCGGTTTTTCCGGACCGCATCAAGTGCTGTGCTGCGCTGTCCCTCGGCTGGCAACCAGGCAAACCAGCAACGCCGACGCCCGAACAGGCGAAAGCATTTTGGTATCAATGGTTCATGGCGACCGCACGGGGCGCCGAGTTCGTACGAAAGAACGGCAAGGAATTCGCCAGGTATCAGTGGGACAGCTGGGGTCCATTAGGCTGGTTCGACGACGCCATTTTCGATGGCGTTGCGAGCTCGTTCGAAAATCCTGACTGGGCGGATGTGACGTTGCATTCCTATCGGGTCCGGTGGGAAGAGGCCGAGCCCGATCCGCGTTATGCCGAACTCGCCCGCCGGCAAGCAACGGTCAAGATCATCACCGTGCCGATCCTGACGCTTCACGGTGGTGACGACCGCGTTGTGTTTGCCCAGTCTTCAGAGGGGCTCGAAGAGCATTTCACCGCGTTCTACAGGCGGGTGGTTCTGGATGGCATCGGACACTTCCCGACGCGTGAGGCTTCTGATCAGGTTTCACGAATGTTGGCTGCGTTTCTCGATAGCCATGGCACGCGCTGAAGGAGGGGCGCCGTCGACCCCATAGTAAAGGCCGGAACCTGACGCATCGCCGCGCATTTCGTCTCCATGCATGACGAACCGAAATGCGGTCTCGCAATCAATCGGCAGCCAGGGAGAATTTGGATGCAAGCTTCAGGCGCAATCTCAAGACACCATGCTGGCCAGTTGGCCATAGAACCGTTTGCGGGCACGGTGACGGTACGATTTTCCGACGCCATAGTCGCTGCCACGGAACGGGCGAAAGTGCTTCAGGAAGAAGGACATGAGCCCGTGTTCTATATTCCTTTCGAAGACATCTATTTTGACCTTTTCGAAAAAACGAACACCACCAGCCGCTCCCCTTTGAAAGGTACCGCGAGCTACTGGCGCGTCCATGCCGTGGGCAGCTCGGCTGACGATTTCATGTGGGCATACGAGACGCCTGAAACCGCGGCGCGGGCCATTGCACGTCATGGTGCATTCGATCCGGAAAAGGCGCGCATCGATGTCGAGCCCGCGGAGGACAGAAGGCATACGCCCCACGTCACGGAGTAGATGGCCCGTTCTCATCGGCGCGAGCTGAAATTCAAGGCAGGTGCTAACCGCGTGGAAACTCTTCATCAAGGATGCGTAGTGCCTCCTCGTATCTGACGGTTGATGCCCCGGCCTGTCGTGCCTGCCAGATATTGTCCGCCAGATCCGCGCGCTTCACCGGCAGCGCCAATGGATTCGATGCCGCTCGTCGCACGAACGCGAAGTAATCCTCGCCGTCCCTGCGCGACATGGCGTCGACGGCCGACGCGATCGTCGGGCCAAAACCGGCCTCTTCCAATCTGGTCCGGTCCCAGCCTTCGCCCTTTTCCAGGACGTCATGGAGATAGGCGACGACCTTCTGATCCTTGGTTTCGACCGCGTCAACGACACGGCGACAGTGCTCGATATAAGGTCGCCCGGTCTTGTCGCGCTGTGCCTGGTGGACCTCTTCGGCAATCTTGGCCGCCCGGTAAAACATGCTCATCAGGCTTCCCCTTCAGACATGGTTTCACCATCGCTCCTCGGTGTCGTGGTGCGGCAGGTCCATTCCGCAGCAAACCCAGCCAAGTCGCTGCCTCGATCCATAATTGTAGCGCGGCTCCAGGCGAGCCGGATCGTCGAACGTTCCGACATGAAGCGCGATCTCTCCCGGCGATGCGTCATAGGCGAGGCTGAGCAGCGATCCGCAGGCGGAGCAAAACCCCCTGCAGGCAATCGGCGAAGACCTGCGATAGGTCGGCGTCGCATCGGTCCAGGTCACGCTTTGGGAAGGCACCCAGGCCAGAACCGCGAACGCACTGCCGGTCGCTCGCCGGCACATATCACAATGGCAGTAATGCACTCTCGGTTCGCTTCCAACGCGGAAGCGGATCGTGCCGCAGAGACATCCTCCGCTCAGTTCCATTTTGGCGCCCCGGTTGACTTGCGGCTCCAACGCCTCTCGCGCGGTCTCATGCGAGCACCTCCATTCATCACAGCGAAAACGCCGGTCATTTGCGTCGGTTCCTGTTGGCTATCTCAGGAACCAGTGCTTGCGCGCGGCGTTGCGTGTCTTTGCTGGCAAAATGAGGAGTCAGGGAATGCTTGGCCGGTCGGAGAAGCACTGATGTCGATGCCGGGGCTGGCATACGGTCCCCTGGGCGATCGATGCATGCATGTCTGCGTGGACATGCAGCGGCTGTTTGCCGAGCCGTCTCAATGGGCAACACCCTGGATCACCCGGGTTCTCCCGCAGATCGAGACGCTGGTCGAAAGACGCGCGCCGCAGACGGTCTTTACACGCTTCCTGCCAGCCAAGAAGCCGGGGCAGGGCGTCGGCACATGGAAGCGCTATTATGAGCGCTGGGCTTCACAGACGATCGAGACGATCGGGCCTGAAATGACCGAACTGTTGCCGTCTTTAGCCGGCTACTGCCCGCCAGCGGCGATCATCGACAAGCACATCTACTCGCCCTGGTTCGAAGGGCGCCTCAGAGCCTTCCTGGTGGAGCGCGGCATCGATACGCTCGTCATCACCGGTGGCGAAACGGATGTTTGCGTTCTGGCCACGGTGCTCGGAGCCATCGATTTCGGCTATCGCGTGGTTCTCGTCACGGACGCGCTATGCAGTTCTTCCGATGCAACCCACGACGCACTGCTGACCGTTTACCACCAACGTTTCGCGCAGCAGGTCGAGACGGTTGAGATGGAAACGGTTCTCTCGAACTGGACTTGACGTTCGCTAACTCGGCTCGGCGGAAAGTGTCCATGCTTCCTTGCGCGGTTTGGCTGCCTATCTGTTAAGAGAATAACGGACACCAGAACGGGTAGCAGACGTGACGCAACGATCGGGAAGTGCTGATCTTCCACTCCATGGCGGGCGCGTGCCAAAATGGCTCGGCGACCGCATGACGCGTCTTGGCGCCGTGATGTGCGAAGCGATCATTCATCACTATGGTCGAGACGAACTGCTGCTGCGGCTGGCACATCCGTTCTGGTTTCAGTCCTTTGGTGCTGTCATGGGCATGGATTGGCACTCGTCGGGGATCACGACCAGCGTCGTGGGCGCTTTGAAGCGTGGCCTCACGCCGCTTTCCGGCGAGCTCGGCATTCATGTCTGCGGTGGTCGCGGCGCGCATTCGCGAAAAACCCCGCATGAACTCGAAGCCATCGGCCAACGCGTCGGCTTTGACGGAGCGGGCCTGGCCACCGTCAGCCGTCTTGTCGCCAAGGTCGACAGCGCCGCAGTCCAGGACGGTTTCGATCTTTACCTGCATGGTTTCATCGTCACCGATGACGGTCGCTGGGTCGTGGTGCAGCAAGGCATGAACGGTGACAGCAAGGCGGCGCGCCGCTACCATTGGCTCTCCGAGGGGCTCAAGAGTTTTGTCGACCAGCCGCATGCCGCCATCGAGGGCATCAATCAAGGCGAGATCGTCAACCTGACCGACAGGCGCGCCGACGCGTCGCGCCAAGGGCAACTGAACCTTTTGCAGGAGCTCGGACCCGATCGCATCCTGGGCGAGCTTGCGGCATTGGAGCGTTGCGCGGAGCCGAGGCGCCGGCAGGAACCGGAGCAGCCGCTGCTGCCGCATTTGGTCATGCCGGCCCATCATGACGTTCGCGAAAGCGATGTCGTCATGCATCGTCTTCACGGCAATATCGCCGCCGCCGCAGACCGCGGTCCCACCGATTTCGCCGAGCTCCTTCTGGTCCCCGGCGTCGGCGCGCGCACGGTGCGCGCGCTGGCCCTCGTTGCCGAGGTGGTGCATGGCGCGCCTTGCCGCTTTTCCGATCCCGGCCGCTTCTCGCTGGCGCATGGCGGCAAGGACAGGCATCCATTTCCAGTGCCGCTGAAGGTCTATGATGAGACGATCGGGGTTCTGAAGTCGGCCGTGCAAAAGGCAAAGCTCGGTCGCGATGAGGAAATCGGTGCCTTGAGGCGGCTCGACGATCAGTCGCGGCAAGTCGAACGATACGCAACCGGCCCCAGCCTGAAGGAAATTGTCGCGGGAGAATTCGACCAGTCGCATCTGCTTGGCGGGCGCAGCGTGTTCGGGTGGGAAGCGGCGCCGGACACAGCACCTGCTGAGCGGAGCAAGAAGGCCTGAGAACGAGCCAGAGCGGCTGGAGATCAATCGTCCAGATCGATGAGCGCGACACCGAGATCCGGGCGCTTGCTGCGGCGCAGATGGCCGGGCGCTTCCACCAGGGTGATTTCGAGCGTTGGTCGAACGATGCCGTCAAGCAGATGTCCACCCCGGGTGGTGCCATCGCTCAATCCCAGCACCGCATGGACGTGCAGGCTGGGCTTATCGTCATCACCCAGTGCGACATCGCCGATCGCGCTCAGAACCTCGCACTGTTCGTCGATAGGGATTTTGCGGTAGGTCTTCGCGTCCGGATCAAACCAGCCCACGGTGGCTTTTTCGAAAGCCCCTATGGCGGTCAGGGACGCGCTGCCGATCTTCTGGTCGACCGCGAAGGCGGTCAGTGCCGCGAACGCTTCTTCGCCTGGGTCGAGCACCAGGACAAATGTCCTTTGTCCGCCGATCTCATTGACGAGCTGCGATTTCATCCCTGTCCTTCCATCGTTCGGCCCCATTGAGCGCCGCCGTCAGATCAATGGGCACGGTGTTCCGCATTGCGCTTGCGGGTCGCTGCAGCTTTCTTTGCCGATTCCGATCGGCTTGCGGCAGATCGTGATGCCGATGCCTTGCCGCCGCTTTTGCCGCCTTTGTGCGCCGCCGGATGGCCCGTGTGTTTGCCGCGGCCCGAACCGCCTTCCTTCTTGCCGCCGCCATCGTCCTTGTTGACGGTTGCCCATGCGCGCCGCTCTGCCTCCTTGTCGGAAACCCCGCGCTTCTCATAACCTTCGGCAATGTGGTCGGCTTTACGCTCCTGCTTGTCAGTGTACTTCGATTTGTCGCCTCGTGGCATGGCCAGCTCCTCCTGTTGCACAAGGGCTGAACGTCGACTCGACGCGCTGGTTCCAACGGAAGTTCGCGAAGCCGAAGCCGCATGGCGGGGCAGCGCCATACACCGCCGCGGCGCGAGCTAACGCTTTTCGGGCCGGGGAGAGCGCAGCAGCAAGGCGAGGGGAACGAGCAGTGCGGTCGCTACCGCGCAATACCGAAAGACATCGATATAGGCGAGCAATGAGGCCTGCCGCGCTATCAACTGTCCTATCCAGCCGAGCGCCTGCTGTTTTGCGTCGATCATCGGCGAGCCTTGAGCCACGAAGTGCTCGGTCGCCTGACGCAGAACCTGCTGGTAGGCCGGTGACGACTGTGCCGTGTGGCCGACGAGGTTTGCCTGATGGATTTGCGCGTTCTGGGCTATCACCGTGTTGGACAGCGACACACCGATGCTTCCGCCGATGTTACGGGCAACGTTGATGAGTGCCGACGCCTGGTTCGTCTGCTGCGGAGCAAGACCGACGTAAGCCGCCGTCGAGATGGGGATGAACAGGAACGGCAAACCGATCATCAGGAAGATGCGCGCGAAGGCAAAGAAGCCGAAACTGACGTCCGGGGTGAGCGATGTCATATGCCAGAGCGCGACAGCGACGACGGACATGCCTGCCATGATCAGGTATTTGGGCTGGACGATGGCGCCGGCAAATCCGGAAATCGGCATAAGCATCAACATTGCGATGCCACCCGGCATCATCGACAGGCCCGACAGGGTCGCCGTATAGTTGAAGGCGGTCTGCTGCAGTTGCGGCATCAACTGGGTGGTGCTGAACAGCACGGCGCCCACCGCCATCATCACCAGGAACGATGTGCCGAACTGGCGGCTGAACAGCAGGCGGACGTCGACGATCGGATCGCGGCGACTGAATTCCCACGGGATCAGCAGCAGGAATGAGACCGCCGAAATCGCCGCGAAGGTCACGATGAAACCTGATGCGAACCAGTCGTTGCGCTGGCCCTCATCGAGAAAGATCTCCAGGCAGCCGAGTGCCGTGGCGACCAGGATGAAACCGACCCAGTCTATTCTGAGGCCGCCCTTCAACCGTTCCTGCCGTTCGCGCTCGAGCACATCAGGCTCGACCACCAGCCACTGCACCAAGGCAAGCGACATGATGCCGAATGGGACATTGATGAAGAATATCCAGTGCCAGGAGAAATGGTCGGTCAGCCAACCGCCGATGGTCGGCCCGACTGTCGGTGCGACGATGACGGCAATGCCGTAAAGAGCAAATGCCTGGGAGCGTTTTTCGGGTGGAAAGGTGTCGGCGAGAATGGATTGTTCGCTGGGTGCCATGCCGCCGCCCCCGAGGCCTTGCAGGATCCTGAAGACGATGAGCATTTCCAGATTGGGCGCCAGGCCGCACAGCAGCGACGCTATGGTGAAGATCGCCACGCAAAGCATGTAGTAACGCTTGCGGCCGATGACGCTGGCCAACCAGCCGCTAACCGGGATGATCACGGAATTCGCGACCAGATAGGTGGTGATCACCCAGGTGCTTTCGTCCATCCCGGCCGCGAGGCTGCCGGCGATGTTGCGCAGCGCCACGTTGGCGATCGAGGTGTCGAGCACCAGCATGAAGGTGGCGATCGAGACGACGACGGCGATCAGCCACGGATTGCGCCCGCCGGCGGCGGACCGGCTTTCGCTCCGTTCACCAGCCATTTCGACGGCGCTCATCTCACCTTGACTGTCGGCACCACCGACAGGCCTGGACCCAGCAGCACGCCCGGCGGTCGGTCGAAGACGATCTTCACGGGCACGCGCTGCACCACCTTGACGAAGTTGCCGGTGGCATTCTCGGCCGGCAGCAGGCTGAAGGCGGTGCCACTGCCCGCCTGGATGCTGTCGACGCGGCCGTGGAAGTTCTTTTCGGGATAGGCGTCGATATCGATGTCGACGGGCTGTCCCGGCCGCATCAGATCAAGCTGGGTCTCCTTGAAATTAGCCTTCACCCAGACCTCGTCGGGAACGAACATCATCAGCACCTGACCAGGCTGGGCGTAGGTGCCCTTGGCGGCCGTGATACTGGTGGCGCGACCGGTGACAGGCGCGGTTATGATGGTGCGCGACAGCATGGTGCGGGCCTGCTCCTGGCTGGCCTTGGCTTGATTGAGCTTTGCTTCCGCGCTCTTGGTCTGTGCCTGCAGAACAGTGACCTGGCTTTTCGCGGCTGCCACGTTTGCTCCGGCGCTGTCGAGGGCGGCCTGGTCCTGGCGCAGGGTAGAAGCGGCCTGTTCCGCCTGCTGTTGGGTGGAGGTTCCCTTGGCCAGCAGCTCACGGTTGCGCTTGTCCTCCGCTTTGGCAAACTCGAGCGCGGCCTGGGCCTGCGCCACCTGCTTCTGTGCCGCATCGATCTTGGCGTTTTGTGCTTCGATCTGTGCACCGACATCGACGATCTCGGCCTGCGCCGAGGCCACACCGGCGTCGGCTTCCGCCAGGCTTGCCTGATAGTCGCTGTCGTCGATGCGCAAGAGCACGTCGCCGGCTTTCACAGACTGGTTGTCGGTGACCGCGACATCGGTGATACGACCCGATATCTCGGCACCGATCGTCACCGTGCGGGCGTCGATGAAAGCATCGTCGGTCGATTCATACTGACGCGGGTCCAGCCACCACAAGACCAGCCCTACGGCAATCAGCAGCACTGCGAGCAGGATGGCGATGGATATGTAAGGGTGCCGCCGAGGGAAGCTCAGCAGGCTGGGCTTTGGTTCTCCGGCCTGCTTGTCCTGCTTGTGCTCCTGACCGACGTCTCTCCGGTGCTTTGGCGCCGCCTCTGAGGTGGCCCTGCGTGACGTGGCGTGCGTGTCGCCGGTTTCAGATTCTTCGGTTTGGGTTTTCGCGTCCACGGGAGAACTCCCAGGAGTTTTGACCGTGGCCAGTCAACGACAACTGGTCGTAAAAGGTTCCTGGCGACCGGGCACGGTTTCGCGCCTGGCGGAATTGGTTCAGCCGATTGCCAATCTGACCGCGATGACCAGGATCACGATACCGACCAAGCCGGCTATGAAGATAACCCGACGCGTGCGCGTTCGCAGGATGATCTCGCCCTGTCTCGCCTGCTCCGCAGAGAACACAGGTCCATTGTCATCGTCCTTGTCATGCCGACCATCGCTCATGATCGCCTCCTTCCGGCCCTTGGCACACACCGGCTCTTGGCACACAACCATCGCTCGACAGGTGAGGTTCCGGTTACATCGATCCCGCCCGCAGAAAAAAGGATCACAGGCTCGTGAGGAGGGAACTTTGTCCTCCGCGACTGGTTTGGGCCGCTTGAGACCCAGCCAGCCCGGAGCCAGCCATGTCCGATGCCAAGATGTCCAGTGGCCTGAGCAGACGCATGTTCATGACGGCCTCTGTTTCGGCGGCGGCGGCGATGCCGCTTGTGAATTCCCCGACGAGAGCTGCCCAGCCAGCGTCCGCAAAGCCAGCCGAACCGCGCGACTTGTCGGCGGTTTCAATGCGTATCAACAAACAGACCTACAATCTCGCGCTCGACAATCGAACCAGCCTGCTTGACGCTCTGCGCGACCACGTCGGCCTGACCGGCACCAAGAAAGGTTGCGATCACGGTCAGTGCGGCGCCTGCACGGTTCTGATCGATGGAAAGCGGGTACTGTCCTGCTTGAGCTTTGCCGTCATGAACCAGGGGCGGGAGATCACAACGGTGGAAGGCCTGGCCTCGACGGACGGGGAACTGCATCCGGTCCAGCAGGCCTTCGTCGACCACGATGCCTTTCAATGCGGCTATTGCACACCGGGTCAGATCATGTCCGCCATCGGTTGCATCAACGAAGGCCATGCGGGGTCGGAAGATGACATTCGCGAATACATGAGCGGCAATCTGTGTCGCTGTGCGGCCTATCCCAACATCGTTGCGGCGATCGTCCAGGCGCGCGACGAGATCAGGAGGGCCTAGGATGCGCCCCTTCGTTTATGAAAGACCAACCAGCGTCTCCGCTGCAATCGCCATGGCATCCCGTGTCGATGCCGTGCGCGTTCCGCCAACCGGCGCCGACACGCAATTCATCGCCGGCGGCACCAATCTGGCCGACTACATGAAGCTCGGTGTCGCGCGGCCGGACCGACTGCTTGACCTCAACACTCTTGCCGAGCCAGCCTTGCGGCAGATCAGGATAAACGATGACACGATCCGGTTTGGTGCACTGGTCCGCATGGGTGAAGCAGCCGACAACGATGACGTCCGGCGGCGTTGCCCGGCCCTTGCCGACAGCCTGAAATTCGCCGCCAGCGGTCAGCTTCGCAACATGGCGAGCCTGGGCGGCAATGTGCTGCAACGTACGCGCTGCGAGTATTTTCGAGAGATTTCCTGGCCGTGCAACAAGCGCGAACCCGGCTCCGGTTGCGCTGCGATGGAAGGGTCCAATCGCCAACACGCCGTGCTGGGTACGAGCGATGCCTGCATCGCCACGTATCACGGCGATTTCGCGCAGGCGCTGGTTGCGCTCGATGCCACCGTCGAGATCGAAGGTCCGCGGGGAAGGCGCACGCTTGCATTTGCCAAGCTGCACAAACGGCCGGGCGACACGCCCGACATCGAGACGGATCTCGCCGCCGACGAGCTCATAACCGCCATCGAAGTGCGGCTCGAACGGTGGAGCAGCCGGTCGCGCTATCTGAAGATTCGCGATCGCGAATCCTACGCGTTTGCGTTGGCGTCCGCGGCTGTTGCGCTCGACATGGATGGCGAGACGGTAAGGAGTGCGCGCATTGCGCTTGGTGGTGTGGCGACGGTGCCGTGGCGGGCGCGCGAAGCAGAGGACGCGCTACAGGGCAAAGTGCTTGACGAAGCCGCGGCGCAAGAGGCTGCCGAGGCTGCCTTCGCCGATGCCAGACCGCGCGAGCATAACGCATTCAAGATACCGCTCGGCAAGCGCACGCTGGTGCGGGCGCTGCTCGAAACCCGGGATATGAAGGGCTGAGCCATGAACCAAGCTGCACCCGCCCCCAGGGAAAACCAGGGCGATCCGGTTGTCCGCATTGACGCCCGGCTAAAAGTTACCGGACAGGCCGGCTATCCCGCCGACATCGTCACGGCCAACGTCGCCTACGGTGCCCTTGCCACCAGCAGCATTGCCCGGGGCAAGGTTTCGGGACTTCACACGAAAGACGCCCGGGCCGTACCCGGTGTGCTGGACATCGTCACCTATGACGATATGGACCAGACCGACACGCCGAAATTCGGCAACACCGGCGCAAGTTCGATCGGGCCTTTGCACGACAAGACGGTTTTTCACGACGGTCAGATCATCGCTCTGGTGGTTGCCGAGACCTTCGAGGCGGCGGAGGAAGCCGCAATGTTGATCCGCGCCGACTATGAGGACGAACGGCCGGCCGCCAGCTTTGATTCCAAGGGCGTGAAGATGGAGCCGGCTGCCGGCAAAAACCCTATGTTCAAGGAGGATGCGAAGGCCGGTGATTTCGATGCCGCCTGGGCGGATGCGACGGTAAAGATCGACGAAAAATATTCGACGCCGACCCAGCATCACAATCCGATCGAACTGTTTTCGACCACCGCAATATGGCAAGGCGACCAGTTGACGATACACGAGCCCAGCCAGAATGTTACGGGCTGGAAGGTGGAACTGGCACGCCAGCTGAAGCTCGATCCGGCCAATGTGCGGATCGTCAGTCCCTATATCGGCGGTGCCTTCGGCTCCAAGGGGCCGATGACGGCACGCACCGCTATCGTTGCCGTCGCGGCGCGACGCATTGGCCGCCCGGTTCGCTGCGTCGTCAATCGCATGCAAGCCTTCGGTACGCAGACCTATCGCGCCGAAACGCGGCATCGGATCCGCATGGGCGCCGGCAAGGACGGCCGCATCACGGCGTTCGGACATGAGGCCTGGGAGGTGACGTCACGCCCTGACCCTTATGTCGTCGGCGGCACGTCCGCCACCGCGCGCATGTACAATTACGGCGCCGTTCTGACGCATGTTTCGCTGGTTCATGCCGACCGCAACACGCCTGGCTACATGCGATCGCCGCCGGAGACGCCTTATGTCTACGCGCTGGAAAACGCCATGGACGAAATGGCTGTGGCCCTCGGCATGGATCCTGTCGAGTTTCGTCGCATCAATGAACCGGAGAAGGAGCCCATCGGAGGCAAGCCATTTTCCAGCCGCTCACTCATCAAGTGCTACGACCAGGCGTCGGAGGCCTTTGGCTGGTCGAAGCGCGATCCCAAGGTCGGCTCGATGCGCGACGGCGACTGGCTGGTCGGGATGGGCTGTGCGACGGCGATCTATCCGACTGCCGCCGCGCCCTGCGCGGCCCGGGTTCGTCTCACCGCCGACGGCGAGGTTCGAGTCCAGTGCGGCTCGCATGAAATCGGCACCGGCGTTCGCACCATCGCCGGCCAGATGGCGGCCGAAAGACTGGGCATCGGCATGGACAAGATCAGCGTCGAGATGGGCGACAGTGCCTTGCCGCCGGCTCCCGTGTCGGGCGGATCGATCTCGACCGCCAGTGTCTGCTCGGCGGTCATGAAAGCCTGCGACGCGATACGCGAAAAGCTGTTCGCCGCCGCTGCGGGCAGGGGGGCTCCGCTGGCCGGTTCGGGCAATGCGAAGCTGGACTTGAAGGACGAAGAGGTCGTCACCGAGACCGGCAAATCCGCAAAGCTGGCTGATGTCTTCAAGGCTATGCAAGTCGGCGCCATCGAGGAATATGCCGAGTTTGCGCCGAAGGGTTCTTCGCCTGAAGCCCTCAGCAAACTCTATGCCGGACAGTCGGAATTTCATGGTGGAGAGAACGACGAAGATTCGGTCAAATATGCCTTTGGCGCCGAGTTCGTCGAAGTGCGCATCAACAGCTATACACGCGAAATCCGGGCCCCGCGCATCGTCGGGGCCTTCGCCGCCGGGCGCATCATGAACACGCGCACCGCGCGCAGCCAGCTGATGGGTGGCATGATCTGGGGTGTCGGCCAGGCGTTGCACGAGGCGACGGAAATCGATCAGCGACACGCGCGCTACGTCAACCGCGACCTGCAGGACTATCTCGTGCCGGTCAACGCCGACATCAAACAGGTCGACGTTATCCTGGTCCCCGAAATCGACCATCAGGTCAACCCTGCCGGCGTCAAGGGTTTGGGCGAACTCGGCAATGTCGGAACGGCTGCTGCCGTGGCGAGTGCCGTCTATCATGCCACCGGCAAGCGCATTCGCGATCTGCCGATCAGAATAGACGATTTGATAGGCTGACGATCAAGAGTTCTGGACGAAGCATGGAACTTGTAACCCATAAGAAATTCAAAAACGGAAGGTTGATGCCGTGGGGAAAAGGCACGGTCGTCTCCGGAGCAAGGGGATTTGTCTACCTTTGCGGAAATACGGCAACCGCCGAAAATTATGATCCGACCGGAAAGAGAGGAGGGGGATTCACTGGCGATGCTGCGGCACAGTGGCGCGCAATTCTGGCGAACATCAAATCAGATCTGGAAGAACTCGGCAGCGCGCTCGACTATCTCATCCGGCTGACCTTCTTCATCAAGGGGCCATTTCCCGATGGCGGCGTTCTGAGTTCACCCAATTTTCGTCTCGACGTACTGGACGAGTTCTTTGCCGAGCATTGCCCGAAGCACTGCAGCTATAACAACCCGCCGCCTTCGGAGGTGATCGGAGTTGCCGCGCTTGCGCAAGCCGACATCGTCGTTGAAATTGTTGCGGTGGCGGCGTTGCCTGACTGAAGAATTTCGCATGCAGCGCTGGCTTGATTGCCTTGGCTCTCGCGTGTCACTCCGGGGCTGTGGCGGGAGCCGTGTAACGGCGGCGCACGGCATCAAGCACCCGCTTGCGGCTCTCCTCCGCCGACAGGGTCTTGTCCTCTTCCGCCTGGGCGGTTTCGCGCGCCAGGTCCTTGTCCCTGATCTGATGTCGAAACCATTTGGAATAGTCGCCGGTGCGCAAATGAAACTCCCAGGTCTTGTCATCTATGCCCTCGGCGATCTGAGCGAAGATCATCAGATTGTGAGCCCTGAGATTCATCGCATTCTCAGGGCCATGGAAATAGAAGCTGCCGGCTTCGTCGAGCTGGCCTTCGGCATATTTCCGGCTGTGCCGCTTGAGTGACTGACGTGGTTCGACCACTTTGACCGTCTTGACTTTTTTGCCTGCCTGCGGCCGCCAGAACAGCACGCGCGCACCTTTCGGGCTGGGGATGACTTTCGGCGGCTCAATGCCGGTTTCACGGCAGAAGACCTTCACGACGTCCTTTGCCTTGGGGCCAAGCGCAATGATGGCTGTCACCAGGCGCAAGGCGTCTGTCGAGATCGCCTCGGGGTGAACGGTGATCAGGATTGTGCCAGGCAATTCCAATGACAGAACCGCCCGCGTATCGTCGCGCCGCTTGGGCAGAAGATGATGCGCTTCATCGATCACGAGCCAGTGCGGTCTCGCGGTGCGCCGGCGGAAACTGCTGAGGCCAGGCAGCAGGTCGGCAAAGAAATCCGGCCTCTCGTCGACCCGCAGGGCCAGTCCATTGACGACTATATTGCTGTCGGCCTTGGCGATCAGATCCAGCACTTGCGCCTTTGTCGGCGCGCTTGAGCCGTCTCCCAGGCGAACGGCGCCTTCGAGGCCATCATAGTCGCCTTCGGGATCGAAGACACAAAATTGAAAGCCGCTTTCGACGAAGCGTTCGGTCAGCGCGGTGGCCAAGGTGGATTTACCGATACCGGAACTCCCGGCAATGAGGATCGTGTCGCTCGGCGACAGGTAGGTATCATCGCCGCCAGATGATCCAAGAACGATGCCGTCATGGCGCTTCGGCACTATCGCGTGATCACGCTTTATCAGCTTTGCGATCAGTTGCTCCACGCCTTTGCCTCGGGCGCCATGCATGACCAGGTTGGCTGTATCCTTGATCGCCGGAATTGCATTCTCGACGGCGACGCTGCAGCCACAGGCTTGCAGGAACGCGTGATCGTTCTCGGCGTCGCCGACGCCGACGACGTTGTGCGGCGAAAGTCGAAGGTCCTGAAGGGCCGCGGCGAGCCCGGTGGCTTTGTTGATGCCGCTCGGAAGGATCATCACCGCGCCCTTGTTGAAGATGATTTCCAGTTCGAGACCCATCTTCTTGATGACCTCAAGCACGGTCGCTTGATGCGGTTCCCAGGTCGCGACGATGGATCGCCCGACCGAAAGCGGCTTGACGCCCTGCCTCTTCAAACTGGCGACGAATTTGGGCTCGGGCGGTGGGGCGATCACCCGCTCTTCCTCGCTGGCCGGCGTGTAGATCATCGCGCCATTCTCAGCGACGACCTTGTCGAAGAGGCTAAGCTCGGGAAAGACGCCCTTGAGATCGGGCAGTTCACGCCCGGTGACGAGAACCAGCTTGCGGCCGCTTTTCTTGAACCGCTCAAGCGCAGTGAGCGTTTTCTTGGCGACGACCCCATCATGAGCCAGCGTGCCGTCATAGTCAGTCGCCAATGCAATGAAATACATTCCGCCAACCCTTCTCGGTTCCGATTGCTCTGCGACTAGAACGTGTGATCGAGACAAAGGCTCCCCACCGACCGGATCGCAGGTCTTGGAGAAGGGGGAACGGGTCCGCCCTCGGAATCAGGAACTCCTTCGGTGCCGGCACGTTGACCAGACAAGCCGGGAACCGTCCCGGTCTTTGTTGGCGGCGCAAACCCCGTCGCCGAAATCCACACCAAGCGCAATGAAAGGTAAGGCCATGGGCTTCTTTTCGAAGGACATCAAGACACTCGACGATCTCTTCGTGCACACGCTGCGCGACATCTATTACGCCGAAAAGCAGATCGAGAAAGCGCTGCCGAAGATGATCGACAAGGCAACCGACCCGCAATTGAAAGCCGGATTTGAAAAACACCTCGATCAGACGAGAGGCCATGTCGAGCGCGTCGAACAGGTGTTTGAGTTGCATGGCGTCAAGGCCAAGGAGGTCAACTGTCCGGCAATCGACGGCATTCTCGAGGAGGCCGACGATGTGAGCGGTGACGTCGATGACAAGGAGGTTCTCGACGCGGCGCTGATTGCTTCGGCGCAGGCCGTCGAACACTACGAGATGACGCGCTACGGCACGCTCATCGCCTGGGCAAAGCAGCTTGGCCGCACCGACTGCGCCAATGTGCTGGCCAAGAATCTCAAGGAAGAGCAGGCGACAGATCGCAAGCTCACCGAAATGGCGGAAAGCAAGATCAACCTGCAGGCAGCCGAATAAGGCTGCAATCCGGCCGGCTGGTAACTCGGCCGGCCGGATTGCCGGTAGGTTCCATCCCGTCAGCGAGACGGGTCGACGCCCAGTGCCGCTGATTGCCTGCGCAGCGCCTCACCGTCATCCTGCGGCACATGCCGAGCAGACCCTGCGGTTTCCGTGTAGATGCGATACGCTACACAAGCGAACGCCACCATGAAAAGCAGACGGCCCATCCATCCTACTCCTTCGTTGCGGACTTCGTTTCGGCCATCCTCAGTACCCTCCGACGACGGGCAAGATCTCGCCGGTGATGTAGCTCGAGCAATGCGGCGAAGCGAGGAACACATAGGCCGGCGCGAGCTCTTCCGGTTGCGCTGGTCGTTTCATTGGCGTGTCGGCGCCGAATTTCGAGACGTCGTCAGCTTCCTTGTCCGACGGATTGAGCGGCGTCCACACCGGACCCGGTGCTACCGCATTCACCCTTATGCCCTTGCCGATGAGATTGCCCGACAGGGCCCGCGTGAAAGCATGGATGCCGCCCTTGGTCATCGAATAGTCGACCAGCTGTTTTGAACCGTCGATACCGGTTACCGAACCGGTGTTGATGATCGCCGAACCGGGTTTCATGTGCGGCACCGCTTCCTGCGCCATATGAAAATAGCCGTAAAGATTGGTCTTCAACGTCGTGTCGAAATGTTCTTCGGTGAGCTCGCCGAAGTCGCTGGAATGGATCTGGAACGCAGCATTGTTGACCAGCACGTCGATGCGGCCGAATTTTTCAACGGTCTCCATGACCGCCTTGTGGCAGTGGCTGCGTTCGCTGACATCGGCCTTGACCAGGAGGCAGCGTCGTCCCTCCTTTTCCACCGCGGATTTGGTCTCTTCAGCGTCCTTGTCCTCGGCCAGATAGACGATCGCGACGTCGGCGCCCTCGCGGGCGAACAACACCGCCACCGAGCGGCCGATGCCCGAATCGCCGCCCGTGATGAGCGCTACCTTTTGGTTGAGTTTTTTCGATCCGAGATAGTAAGGCGCATCGTACAGCGGCGCCGGCTCTATGGCCCATTCATGTCCCGGTTTGGGCTGATGTTGCTCAGGGAAAGGGGGCTCGGGATATTCGCGGGCGCCAGCCTGCATGGCGCCTTGCAGCTTCCCATCGCCTTTCGATTTGTCCTTGGCATCGATGCCACGTTGGATATGGCGCTGCTTGGCCGCTTCACCGGCTATTTCCGACTTCATCTGCATGATCGTCTCCTTGGCTTGGAGAGAAAACAACGCATGTCGGCCAAAAAGGTTTGCGCAAAAGATCGACTGCAGAGAGGATTCCAACCAGCGGTTGGCAATGCGTGGCGACGACATCGCCAACTGCAACAATTCAGCTGCAATGCAGCCGCACCAGCCACCGCCGCGATGGGATCGAGCATCTGGGGCTTGCCCGCTGCCTGCGCCGCCCTGGCGGCGAGCCAAACGTGATGATGTGGACTGGGAAGCTCTTGCGTCAAACTGGCGTGCGCAAAGCAGCGCCATCCGGTCTGCTCCGGGCGGAGCGCCGGAATTCTATCTTGGCGAGAGGCCGTCGAGCAGGAAGTCGAGGCCTCTTCGGAAGGCGCCATCCCAATCGTTGTCCAACAGCAGACGAGAGCGTTCGATTGTCGGGTAGTGTTCGCTGAGATGTGTAAGACGCTGCTGTGCGGCTGCCCTGTCTTCTTCCGAGAGGTCGAAGCTTGCCCGGGTGAGGGTAGCGCCCATCACATAGTTCCAGAGCGACCATATCGCGGCGTTCAGATCCGCGTCCGCAACACCGGCTCTGGACAAGGTCTTGCTCAGCATTTCCAGGCGACCGAGAATGTTCCGGCCGAGCGCCCGGCGCGGCAACAGCGATGCCGACCAAGGATGGCGCAACATTCTGGCGCGCCAGTCTTCGAGCATATGAACGACGTCTCCGCGCCAGTCCGGAGACTCACCTGTTTCAGGCGATCCGCGATGTTCGAGCACCGAATCGATTGCTAGATCAAAGACATCCTCCTTGTTGTCGACGTGCCAATATAGGCTCATCACACCCGAGCCGAGGCGATCGGCCAGCCGACGCATTGTCAATCCGTCTATGCCCTGGGCGTCCAGCAGTTCCACCGCGGTCGCCACGATACGCTCTCGAGACAGCGGCGGCTCGCTGCTCGCTTGCTGCACGGGCTGGAGCGACACGCTTATCCGTTGATCCCCTTTGCTCCGGGCGCCGCTGCGTTTGGCTACCATCCGTCGTCCTCGCTTTTTCAGAACATCGATTTTGACCGGCAACGCGACAAATGTCGATCTTGAACGATTGACTCGTACGACGTACCATACGATGACTCGTACATCGCACGATTCGCGTAGCGATTGGGTTAAAGTTCAATCTGCAGGCGCCAGGGTAGGTTGCTCGCAGGCTGCGGAGCCAAGCGAAAAACCATGTCACGCGCAATCAAGCATCTGCTTATCGGAGGGCTAATCATCATGACCATTGCAGTCCCCACTGCGTCGCCGGCGAACGAGTTCAAGCTGACTATTGTCAATCCACAGGCACTCTACGACCCGTCGCCGAATGGCTACAGCACCGCCGTAATCGCACCGCTCGGAGCTCGGATCGCCTACATCTCCGGGCAGGGCGGCCAAGACAGCACAGGAGCCTTGTCACCGGATTTCGCCGTCCAGGTGAAGCAGGCCTACGCAAATTTGCATGCTGCGCTTGAGGGCATCGGCGCCAGGCCGGATCAGGTGGCGAAGCTCACGGTCTTCGTGGTCGACCACGACATGTCCAAGCTCGAGGTGTTGACCAGGAACGTCAAGGACATGTTCGGCGAGGCGCTGCCGGCGCAGACTCTGGTTCCCGTTCCCAAGCTTGCAATCGATCCCATGCTTTTCGAGGTGGAAGCCACCGTTATTCTGGAATAGTCGCTCCGATTGACCCGATCGTTCGAACAAAGAGTCGAGCGCGCTGCCGACGGCTGCGCGCTCACAATATCGAGCGGATGTTTCCAAGCCTCACGTGTTTCCAGGCTGAAGCCTCCAAGGGAACTGGAAAGTGAAGTCGGTGACCGCCGCATCCATGCCGCTCGCCGTATCCAAAAGTCGCATAAGATAGATTATGGAACTAACGCATGGACCAAGAACTGTAAATTGCCGCTGATTCTCATAGGCTTGAGCCGATTGTGGCGTATTGCCTTGAGCGGATCGCCAACGCTAGGCTGTCGAAATGAAGATGGCAAACAGCGAGATCGAAGCGGCAATCGAAGTGTTCGTGCATGGCTTCAGCGCTGACAGGAGCCGCACCTTTCCTTACGAGGCCAGCCGGGTTGGACCATTGTGGCTGATGCGCGATGCCGAACGCAAGAATCCTCGCGATTACCGCGGCGAAGAATGGGTCGTCCATGACGTCGCCGCTCAAGAGACCGATGCCGTCGTGCGGCAGCATGCACGGCCGGGCTTTGCCATTTCCGTTGTGATCGCGAACGACGATCCGGACGGGCCGACACGAACCGCCTACAAAGCTCTCGGCTACCGGCTGCTGCGGACCGAAGGCTTTTTCGTCCACCGATTGCACCGGCTTCCGAACCCGCCATCGGTTGCTTCGGTCGAACGCGTGCAGACGGCCGAACGGGCGGCACAGTTGGGAAAGATCATCCGCAGGCAGCCGATCCCAGACGATTTGCTCGGCGATACCGCGCCGTTCCGCCAGTATGTGGCAATCGACGGCGCCGACATCGTTGGGCGCGTTCGCAGCCTGGATGCCGTGGGAGCCACCTGGTGTTCGAGCATGTATGTCGAGCCGTCGCACCGGCGTCGCGGCATTGGTCAGGCTTTGATATCGAAAATGTTGCACGACGATCACGCGCGCGGGTCAAGGTACTCGGTGCTGGCAGCAACCCATGCCGGGGCGCTGCTTTATCCTCGGATGGGCTACGAGCGGATCGGAACGCTGCTGATATTTGCACCAAGGAGCCGAAAGCCCTCATGAAGCTCTATTCGCATCGTGCTGATTCATAAGGGATTTCTATAACCATGCCGTCATAGGCGGGTTCGACATTGGCTGGTGTCTCGGCCATCACCGAGACGTAGTCGAGCGGCACGTGCATATGTGTCAGCACCGCATGTATCGGCGCCAGCCGCTGGATCCATTCAAGCGCTTCGCCAAGCGACAGGTGACTTGGATGCGTCCGGTACTGCAGCGCGTCGATGATCAGCACGTCGAGGTCGCCCAGCCGTTCGGCGGTGGGTTCCGGAAAGTCGCTGATGTCGGGGCAATAGGCGAGATCGCCAATGCGGAAACCGAGCGATACGATGTCGCCGTGGATCTGCGGCAGCGGCTCGAGGGTGAGGGTACCCCCCTCTCCTTCAACGACCACCGGCCTGGTGTGGTCGATGAGATGCGGCCTGACGATCGGCGGATAGGAACTGCCTTGCGGCGTCTCGAAACAGTATCCGAACGCTTCCCGCAGCCGAAGCATCGTCGCCCTGTCGGCATGGACGTCGATGAGCTGGCGCTGATCGAGGACGAAACCGCGCAGATCGTCGATGCCATGGATATGGTCGGCATGCGGGTGGGTATAGACGACCGCATCGACACGTTTAACGCCGGCCAGCAGCATCTGCTGCCGAAAATCCGGCCCCGTGTCGATGACGACAGTCGTTCGGCTGCCGTTCGCCGCGATCCGCTCGACGAGCGCGGCGGCACGGGTGCGCCGGTTCCTGGGGTTGTCGGGGTCGCAATTGCCCCAATCGCCGGTGATGCGCGGCGTACCTGGGGACGAGCCGCAGCCGAGAATGGTGAGGCGCAGCCGGTCAGTCATCGTTCAGGCACTTTGCTCTGCAGGCCGCGGCATCTTGCCGAACAGCCGGAAGAAATTATCTGTGGTCAGATCGGCGATTTCAGCTTCGCTTACCCCGATCGTTTCGGCCAGCACCTTGGCGGTATGGGCGACATAGGCGGGCTCGTTGCGTTTGCCGCGAAACGGCACGGGCGCCAGATAGGGCGCATCGGTTTCGACCAGCAATCGGGCATGCGGGACATCGGCGGCAATGGCACGCAACTCAGCTGAATTCTTGAAGGTCAGGATGCCCGAGAACGACACGTAGCCACCGAGAGCGACGCCCACCTCGGCAAGCCGGCGCCCGGAAGAAAAGCAATGCAGGATGAAGGGGAAGGCGCCCTTCCCTGTTTCGTCCTCGAGAATATCAGCCATGTCGGCATCGGCATCGCGCGAATGGATGACCAGCGGCAGCCCCGTTTCACGGGCGGCGGCGATGTGATTGCGAAAGCCTTGCGCCTGTGCATCGCGTGGCGCCTTGTCGTAAAAATAGTCGAGACCGGCCTCGCCGATGGCCACTACTTTCGGGTGCGCGGATAGCCGCACAAGCTCCTCGACCGTGATATCCAGTTCTTCGGCCGCATTGTGCGGATGAGTGCCGACAGAGCAATAGACTTCGTCGAAAGTTTCAGCGATCTCAAGTACTTGCGGAAAACGCTTCACGCGTGTCGAGATCGTCACCATACGGCCAATTCCGGCGGCTAAAGCGCGGGCGACGATGGCCGCCCGCTCCTCGGCGAAATCTGGAAAATCCAGATGGCAGTGGCTGTCGACGAGCATCAGATGTTCGCGTCCGGCTGTTCGACATAACGCGGAAACACGCCTTCCGGTACGGGCAACGCAGTACCCGGCACCAGCGCATGGTCCGCGTGGACATGCGCGAAATCGCGGCTCTCCGCCGGCACCGCCAGCAGGTCGAGCAGTTTCGCGGCCGAGCCCGGAGTGAAGGGCTGACACAGCACCGCCACGCGGCGCACGACTTCGGCGGTCGTCCACAGCACCGTTTCCATGCGCGCCGGGTTGGTCTTCTTCAGCGCCCATGGTGCCTCGCCGGCGAAGTAGCGATCGGCTTCCGCCACCACGCCGAAGATCGCTGCCAGCGCCAGATGGATGCCCTGCTCGGCGACCGCCTTGCGCGCGGTGTCGAGCGCGGCGGCGGCCTGATCCAGGATCGCTCTGTCTGCATCCGTCAGCTCGCCGCGCTGCGGCACCACGCCGCCGCAGTTCTTGGCGATCATCGACAGCGAGCGCTGCGCCAGGTTGCCGAGGCCGTTGGCAAGATCGGCATTGGTGCGGTTGACGATCGCGTCATGGCTGTAGCTGCCATCGTTACCGAACGGCACCTCGCGCAGGAAGAAGTAGCGCACCTGGTCGAGACCGTAGTGCTCGACCATCGCGAATGGATCGACGACGTTGCCAACAGATTTCGACATCTTCTCGCCGCGGTTGAACAGGAAGCCATGCGCGAAAACGCGCTTTGGCAACTCGATGCCCGCCGACATCAGAAATGCCGGCCAATAGACCGCATGGAAGCGGACAATGTCCTTGCCGATGATGTGCGTGGCCGGCCAATAGTGCCATTGCTCGGCCTTTGTGTCGGGATAGCCGGCGGCGGTGATGTAGTTGGTCAAGGCGTCGACCCAGACATACATCACATGCTTGTCGTCGCCTGGCACCGGCACGCCCCATTTGAAGGTCGTGCGCGAGATCGACAGATCCTTCAGCCCCGACTTGACGAAGCTGAGCACCTCGTTGCGGCGCTCGGTCGGACCGACAAAGTCGGGCTGGCTCTCATAAAGCGCCAGCAATTTGTCCTGATAGGCGGAAAGCCGGAAGAAATAGCTTTCTTCCTCGTTCCATTCGACCGGCGACCCAAGCGGTTCGCGGCGCACGCCGTCGTCGCCGAGCGTCGTCTCGCTCTCGTCGAAATAGGCTTCCTGGCGCACCGAATACCAGCCGCTATAGCGGTCGAGATAGATGTCGCCATTGGCGGCCATCGCTTTCCAGATCGCCTGACAGGATTCGTAGTGGCGCGGTTCGGTCGTGCGAATGTATTGGTCATTCGAGCCGCCCATTGCCTCGGTCATTGCGCGGAAAATCGCCGAATTGCGGTCGGCCAGCGCCAGTGGCGTTATGCCTTCCTTCTCGGCCGTTTGCTGCATCTTCAGGCCATGCTCGTCGGTGCCGGTCAGGAAGAAGACGTCCTTGCCGTCCAGGCGCTGGAAGCGTGCCAGGGCGTCGGTTGCAATGACCGTATAGGCGTGGCCGATATGCGGCTTGCCGTTCGGATAAAAGATCGGGGTGGTGATGTAGAATTTGTCGCGTGACATGAATGAACCGTCATGAATGTCTGAATGGAAAGGCGTGGCGGTGGATATCGTATCGAGGCAGCATTTGCCATCCCGATCCAGGAAACCCAGTCACATTCGCATTGCAGAATTCAGGCGGTCGATCATGATCAAGGCGTGCTGCTTCTTGTCGAGATTGTAAGTATCGGTCTCAGATATAGCGTCCAGCGCCTCATGCCAAGTGTCCGACAGCGTTTTGGCTCGTGCGAGATCGCCAGCCAGTGCTGCCTGACTTGCCGCGTCCGACAACAGGTCTAGCGCCCGGCGGTTGAAGATATCGAACTGGATCGCCTGATCGCGGCCGGCCACGGCTTCGGCGAGGCGGAACGCGCCGCCGACATCGCTCTTTTTCCCGGTGACCAGAGCGTCGAGCGTCGAAGCGATCTCCAACCCGCCATACTGCGTCAAGAGGATCGCGGTGCGGGCGCTGCCCCCTGCCCGCTCGGCCAGTGCCGCGCGTGCCGCCGGATCCTCAGGCGGCGCCGGCTCGGTCGTTTCCAGCACCGTCATCAGGTCGTCGGCGTCGAGCGGGTTCAATCTCACCACCTGACAGCGCGACCGGATCGTCGGCAGCAGGCTGCCCGGCGCGTGGACAATCAGGATGAACAGCGTCCGTGCCGGCGGCTCTTCAAGATTTTTCAGCAAGGCATTGGCGGCATTGGTGTTCATGTCGTCGGCGGGGTCGACGATGACGAGCCGGTAGCTGCCGTCATGCGAGGTCAGCGACAGGAAGCGGCTGACCTTGCGGATCTCATCGACGGTGACGACCGTCTTGAAACTCTTGGTCTTGTCGTTCAGCGGCCGGGTCAGATGCAGCACGGAAGGATGCGCCCCGGTGGCGATCTGGCGAAACAGCGACGACGCCGGATCGGGAGCGGCAAGGCTTTCCGGCGCCTGCGCGAAATCCGGGTGCTTCAGCAGATGATGCGCAAGGTGGAAGGCGAGCGTCGCCTTGCCGATGCCGACTGGCCCGGAAAAGATCAGCGCATGCGGCAGCTTGCCGGCGCGATAGGCGGCGGTGAGCACGCCTGCAGCCTGGCTGTGCCCGACCAGAAGGGGCGTTTCGGAGGGCTCCGGCACGCCGTCGAGCGTGTCGTGCTGCTCGGGTGCGATGCGCTCGAAGATCATGCCGGCGTCGCCTGCCTGTCGCGTGCCGGCGCTCTCGCCGCCAGCGCCGCGAACACTGCCGCGGTGACGACGTTCTCAACCGCGTCGGGCTCGGCGGCTGCGTCGACGACGATGCAGCGCTCCGGCTCGGCCTTGGCGATCGCCAGAAACGTCTCGCGGCGGGCCTGGTGGATCGCCAGCGTCTCCTTTTCGAAACGGTCGGCGACTGCCTCGGCGCCGCGCCGCAGCGTTGCGCGCCTCAGGCCTTCCGCTGGGTCGATGTCGAAGATCAGCGTCATGTCCGGCATCATGCCGTTGATGGCGACCTGTTCCAGCGCATCCATGAACGCCGGATCGATGCCGCCGGTGACGCCCTGATAGACGCGTGAGGAATCGAGGAAGCGGTCGCAAAGCACGATGGAGCCACGCTCGACCGCCGGCCGGATCACCTGCTCGACATGATCGGACCGCGCGGCGGCGAAAAGCAGCGCTTCCATCTTCGGCCCGAACGGTTCGGCTGCGCCCGACAGCAGCACATGCCTGACCGCTTCGGCGCCCGGCGAGCCGCCGGGTTCGCGGGTAAGCAGCACGTCGTATTTCTTGGCGCGCATCTTCCTGGCCAGCCGCTCGATCTGCGTCGACTTGCCTGCCCCCTCGCCGCCTTCGAAAGTGATGAAAAAACCGCGTGCCAACCGAGAGGCCTTCTTGTCCATGGCTGAATGGGATTGTAGCGCTCTAGATAGTCCGCGTTGGGCCAAACGTCCATGCCGTCGATTTTTTGCCCTTATGCATGCCGTTCCCCAAAATCATGGCTGGCTTTGAGCGACATGCGTTAGCGCAGCCAGCCGATCGCCAGTTCCTTGACGGCATCGAGCGCGCGCTGCGGCAGCGTGCCGACGCCGATCGATTCGGCTGCGAAAAGCGGCGTCTCCTGGCTCAGCGTATCGCCGATCCAGACGCGCAGCGCACCCACCGGCTGCCCCTCCTCCACCGGTGCTGCAACCGGGCCGTCATAGACGATCCTGGCCGTCAGCTTGTCGCGGTTGGTGATCGGCAGGAAGATGTCGATCGGACCCTTGGCCTTCAGCGTCACCCCGGATTTGGCGCCGCCGAAAACCTGGGCTTCTCCAACCACCTCGTCCCTGGCGAAAATTTCAGTCTTCTCGAAGGAGCGGACACCCCAGTCGAGCAGCTTTCGCGCTTCCTCGGCGCGCTCCTTGTCCGAGGCCAGCCCGCTCATCGCCGCGATCACGCGGGTACCATTGTGGCTGAGCGAACCGACGATGCCGAAACCGGCTGCCTCGCTCGCCCCGACCGCCAGGCCGTCGGCGCCGATGTCCATCGCCAGCAGCGGATTGCGGTTCCTCTGTGAGATCTTGTTCCAGGTGAAATCCTTTTGGGCATAATAGCGATAGAAATCCGGATAATCGCGCCACAGGTGCAGGGCGAGCTGCGCCAGCTCGCGCACGGTCGTCTGCTGGCCATCCGCCGGCAGGCCGGTCGAATTGACGAAAGTCGACGTCTTGAGGCCGATCTGGCGGGCGCGTTCGGTCATCTGCGCGGCAAAATTGTCTTCGGATCCCGACATGCCTTCGGCGATGACGATGCAGCCGTCATTGGCCGCCTGCACGGTCACGCCCTGAATCAGGTCTTCGAGCCGGATCGACGACTTGAGCTTGGCGAACATCGTCGATGTTCCCGAAGGCGCGCCACCCTTGCGCCAGGCGTTCTCGCTGACCACGAACGTATCGTCGAGCTTCAGGCGGCCGGATTTGATGGCGTTGAAAACCACTTCCATGGTCATCAGCTTGGCCATCGAGGCCGGCGGTATCGGCTTGTCGGCCTCCTTGGAAAACAGCACCGTCCCGGTCTCGGCATCGATCATGAAGGCCTGCGCGGCCTTGGTCTCGAACAGCTGTGCACCGGCCGGAGCCTGGAAAAACAGCAGCAAGCCAAAAACCAGAAGCCCGGCGAGAGGCGGGAGCAAGCGAAATTGCATGATGTTCGACCCGTTGGCCGGCACCGCCGGCAAGCCCGTGAAAAGTATCAGGCTTTTTGCGCGGCGGATCAACCGCGCAGCGGAAATCCCATCAGGCTTGCGCTCAGTTGCGCACAGCCAGCGCATCGGGCGCGCCATGCGACCAGGCAGCCTGCAGCAAATCATCGAGATTGCGGTGGCCATCGGGATAGAGATTGACCGAATACCAATCCTCGCCATCGAGTTCCGAACGCTGGATCTCGATCTTGCCGTATGCGGCAAGCTCAGCGGCAACACGCTTGGCCTCCGCTGCATCCTCGAACGAACCAGCCGCGACGTAGTCAGTGGACGGACCGGCCGTTGGCGGCTGCCGTTTCCATGATTGGAGCACATCGGCCGGCGACATGCCGTCGCCACCCATCGCGGCGAAGGCATTTGAGGTGCGTTCGACCCGCTCGTCGGCATAGGACAGCGAGGCCACGGCAAACGGCGATTGCGGCGGCAGATTGATCTGCGGACGCTCCGGCACGATCGGGCCGAAATCCGGAAGCGCCAGATCGCCATAGGCCGACGACTGCGTCGACATGATCGGCTGGACAGAACCGGAATCGGTCAACTGGCCCGGAAACGGCACGGCAGCAGTGCCGGCAGGCAGGCTTGGCGACGGGCCGTTCATGGCGACCATGACGCCGGTCGGCAGTCCATCCGACGGGTCCGGCGCCCTGTTGCCGGGATGATAGGAGGCCATCAGATACTGGTCGTCATCGCCGTCGAGCGGCGCGCGGCCGACATATTCGACCTTTACCTGAGCGGTGCCGGTGTTGGCATAGTCAAGCATCTGGGCAGCGCGCTCCGATACGTCGATGATGCGGCCTTCGTGATATGGGCCGCGATCGTTGACGCGAACGATGACCGAACTGCCGGTCTTGAGATTGGTGACGCGGGCATAGCTTGGCAGCGGCATGGTCGGGTGCGCCGCCGTCAGATGGGTCATGTCATAGACTTCGCCATTGGCGGTAAGCCGGCCGTGGAAGGCATCGCCATACCAGGAGGCGAGGCCGACCTTGGCGTAACGCTTGTCTTCCTTCGGGTAATACCACTTGCCGCGGACCTGATAGGGTTTGCCAAGCTGATCCCTGCCGCCGCCACGTTGGATGCGCCCGTTCCGGGAGATCACACGCGGGCTTGCCTTCACGCCATATTCGGATTCGGCGAAATACTCCTTGGAGCGGGTCTTCTTGTTGACCATCGCTTTCGGCTCAGGCTGCGACGCGCAGGCAGCCAGCAAGGCGGCCGACATGGCGAACAACGCGACGGTAGCAGCGCGACGAAGACGCGGTGGCGTCACAGCCTGCATTTTCCTGATGTCCCCTTCAGTCTCAACTCAAGGCGTCGCGTTCAACCACCAGAGGAGCCAAAAAACTCACCCGACAATACCAACGACGCTTAAAACCCCGATCCTTTGTGCGCAGGAATTGCTTATCACGGTATTAACCGATTGTGGCTGCAACCGGGCAAGATTGTGGCGTCTCCACCGTAAGAGCTCTCTGAAAAGTAACGGTTTTCGTGCTTCCACGCGAGAGATGTGATGCCCTCTGCCACAGAAAGCCTGGCTTCGCTCCTGCCCGCCGTGTCTGCCGGTTGACCGGGCTTTGTCGGGCAGCGGACCGACCGCCGGAACAAAGAAATGCGCCGCTAGTTTCATCCGCAGGGCACTCGAACAGAAGGACGAGCATGATGAAAATGACTTCATTGATGGTCGCGATCGCGATGTCGCTTTCTGCCGGGTCTGCGATCGCCGCATGTCCGGACAAGTCAGCTTCGAACACCGGGACCGATGCCGGACAGACCGCCGGTATTTCGAAAGATGGAACCCACGCGCCTTTAGAGACTCCGAAGGCCATGGGCAACGCGAACAAGCCAGCCGCCAAGGATGGCACCACGATGCCATTGGCGGGCGCTGAAGGCGGCGGCGACAAAAACCTTGCAACCTCGCAGCAGGATATCGAGGCGCAGCAGCACGGTGATAAGGCCGCGGCGGCAAAGGCGGACGAAAATTGCAAAGACTGAGGACCGTACAGGCCGGAGCCGATTTGCAGCTTCGGCCTTCCTCACCAGTAGCTGTTCCCTTGGCGAAAGTTAAATTCTGCGGGATACCGCAGCTGTCCCAAGAGGCTGACCCGTAGGGATTCCCTCCGCTCAATTCCGAGGATGGCTTGGTCGGTAGGTCGCGCCCTCGGTTGGGCCTGCACGAAAGCCCTCCAGCGTCAGGCTTCTTGCGTTCGCGCGCAAACCTGTACATCGCCAGTCGGCGGGCTCCTTCTTCATCATGCACCAATGCGATAGCGAGTTCCGGTGCTCGATTCCGACAAACTCAGAGCCTGCAACGACGGCAGGAACCGACACAGTGGTGGTTGACGCAGCCCTCAATGCCGCTTTACAGGAATGAGGCGTGAACCAGCCGGGAGCGCCTTCGGTGCCAATCCGGTGCCACAGGCCAAACGAGTTGGCCCCGCGCTGCCCAAATGGTTGAAAAACCACGATGGAGGAATGGCCGAGCGGTTTAAGGCACCGGTCTTGAAAACCGGCGTGGGTGCAAGCTCACCGTGGGTTCGAATCCCACTTCCTCCGCCATTCGATCGAGAAGCATACAGAACTGAGTACGCCGATTTCCGCCTCCGTGGACGTAAGGGCGAAGCGTCAAACATCATGTCTGCTTTCTCCTGACCTTGGGCGTCAGCACTGGTAACCCCCCTGCTCATTCGACGTTCTATCCCTTGCATCGACCGCAATCAGAGGTATGCTAACACTTCATTCTGGTTGTATATTTCGCAAGGCTTATGGGATATTCGATCTCTCACGAGCGCCTGTCGGTAGTGATCGGTCGCATATATGAGGCCGCCTACGATCAATCGATTTGGCTTGACGTGGTCCTTCAGTTGCAAGCCATGTTTCATGGCTCCAGAGCCTGTTTCTCGGGCATCGACTGGGCCAATGTCGAGGATAGCTTTTGCGTCTCACCGAGCCGCGACCCCTATTGGGACAGGATTTTCCTTGACCATTTCGCGACCAACGAACTCTTTGCGCCGCGTGTGGCCGCGCCGCTTGGCCGGGTTTTTAGCGACACCCAGTTGATTGGGCGGCACCGTATTGAACGCACCTCCGTCTGGAACGAATGGATGATGCCGCAGGACATGTATGACGGCATGTTCTGCAATCTGCGCGCGTCGGAAAAGAACTACTGGTTCTTCGACGTGCAGCGAGGCCGAGGGCAGCCGGCGTTCGACGCCGATGATCGTGCGATGCTCGCCCTGATCACGCCTCATCTGCAGCGCGCTGCGGGTTTGGGCCGACATTTCGAGGCGCGACCTGTGCTCCAATCGCTGCTCGGCCACCTGCCCTTCGCCGGCTTTATCGTCGATCCGCGCCTGCGCATCCTTGACATGAATGACGCCGCGCAAAGACTTTTGGTACAGCCGATCACTCTGCTGACGGCGAACGGTGGCCATCTGGCCACCTCCGATTCCACGCAAACCCAAATGCTGCAACGTGCGGTCGCACGAGTCTGCCGGGTGGACGAGAGCGAGTTTCCCATTTCGGCTGCCGATTTGATCTTGCGGTCGGAGCGCGGCGACCAACTGGTATTGTCGATTGGATTGTTGCCCGACGGCGAGATGTTCGGCCTGTCGGCTGGACCTTGCGCGGTGGTGCTGGCGCGCGAATCACGTTTGGCCCTGTCGACGAGCTTAGCCGATCAACTGCGAAAAACCTTTGGGCTGACAGGGAAAGAAGCTTCCGTCGCGCTCGCGCTCGCAAGCGGATTGTCCTTGAAGGAAATAGCGATCAGGGAAAACATGGCCTACGGCACCGCACGCGTTCATCTGGACAAGATTTTTCGCAAGACAGATACGCAGAGGCAGAGTCAGCTCATTGCGCTGCTGAATGCATTTCGTCTTCTGCCCTAACAAGCTGCAATAGCACATTAAGGTTCTTCGAGTGCAGGGCGTTGCGACTGTGGCGAGCCAGCGACAGTGCGCCACTCTTTGGCCGGTCTATGGCATTTGATATATATATCGCCCACCCATCATCCGTTATTGCGAATCTGAAGCACTGATTTGCTCGAAGCATTGCTTTGCTTGGGCTGTTCTGATGACGGCAGATTGCATTTATTGGACGATGGGGCGGGCCTATCATGAGACTCTACGGTTTTTCGGCAGACAAAGCCTACCCACTCGTTTCCTTGCGCGCGCAACTCCTCTCGCAGGCCAGTCGCTCGGCACTGCGTTTCGCAATCGGCATGGCCGGTTTCGCCGGCTCGGCTGTTTTCTTTTCCCCGCAGGCGCAGGCGGCATGTACGGTCACTCTGGGAACTGATGTGCAGTGCGGCACCACCTCCACGGTCAATGCCGTCAATCCGGCTGCTCCTCCCAACGACCGGGGCTATTCATTTGCTTCACCGTTTACGGCCCACCTCGCGATCGATGCCGGGGCGACGGTCAGCGGATTTGGCCTCGCGATCGAGAATACCGGCAATGGCGCCGTCATGGTCGTCAACAACGGCACGATCAGTGTCGATGCGGGCAACACGCCAACAGCCGGCGGGACCGCGGCACTCAATATCGATGCCGCCTCCAACCTGATCACGTACACAGGCAGCGGCGCGATCACCAATAACGGCAGTGGCGATGCCTTCGCAATAAGGCAGAATGGCCTGGGCTCGATCGATGTCGATGCCACCGGCGATATCACGGCGGCTGCCGGCTCAGGCATTGTGGTGCGTAACACGGCGGCGAGTGGCTCCATCGATGTCACCACGGGCGCGGTGACGGCGCTGGCTGCTGGCATGTTCGGTATCGACGTCCAGTCGTCTTCGACGACAGGCAATCTCACGATCGTGGCGAACGGCGATGTGAAGGCGGGCAATACCGGTATCTTGGGTCGAGTTTCCTCCACAGGAACTGGCAACATCGATATCACGGCGAACGGCGCCATCGACGCAGGCAACGGCATTATCGCGCAGAACTTGGGCAACGGCTCGACGACGGTGAAGGCGATGGGACCGGTCACCGCGACAATGGCGTCGGGCCTTGGCGTCTTCGCTCAGGGCCGGGGCGATGTCTCGATAACAACGGGTGCGGTGACCTCGACGGGCGGTCAGGCGGTCTATGCAATAGGGACCGGCACAGGCACAGGCACAATCGATGTGACGACCAACGGCAATGTCTCGGGCACTGGAGGCATCCTCGCAGGTAACTCCGGCACGGGCATGATCAGCGTGATCGCCAATGGTGAGGTGACCGGCACATCCTTTGACGGCATCGTCGCGAACGGTGGTGGCGCGGTGGACGTGCAGGTCGCCGGCACCGTGATGGGCGCGCGTTCCGGCCTGACCTTGATTGGTGGTGGCGGCGGCACGGGCAACATCTCGGTGACGGGCACCGGCGGCTTCGTCGGCGGCAGCGGCGATGCGGCGAACATTCAGAACAATGGTTCGGGCACGGTCACGGTCGATATATCCGGCGCCAGCAGCTCGACGAGTGGCGGCGGCATCGTGGTGGGCGACACAGCAACAGGCGGCAACATCGGCGTCACGACGGGCGCGGTGACGGCGCTGGCTGCCGGCAGGATCGGCATCGACGTTGAGACGCTGTCGGCGACGGCCAATGTGACGATCGTGGCGAACGGCGACGTGAAGGCGGGCGGCGCCGGTATCTTCGCTGGCCTTTCCTCGGGAAGCGGCAACGTCGATGTCACGGCGAACGGCGCGATCGACGCGAGCAGCGGGATTGTCGCAGGGACTGTCGGTACAGGTTCGGTGACCGTGAAGGCGGTTGGTCCGATCACCGCGACGACTGGCCGAGGTATCGACGCTGAAAGCTCGGCCGGCAATGTCGCGGTGATAACGGGTGCTGTGAACGCAACTGCGGCTACGGCGATCATCGCGCTCCAGGACAATCCGGTGGGCGCTGGCACGATCAATGTGACGACGAATGGCAATGTCTCGGGTACGACAGGTATCCAGGCAACCAATCTTGGCACGGGCGCGATCACGGTGATCGCCAATGGCGCGGTGACCGGAACGTCGGCCGAGGGCATCGTCGCGACGGGCAACGGCGTAGTGGATGTGCAAGTCGCCGGCACGGTGACGGGCGCGACGCGTGGCCTGACTTTGACTGGTGGGACGGGCGCCATCAACGTCGCCTCGTCGGGCGCGATCCGTAGTCTTTCCGGATTGTCCAGCGATGCGGCGATCGAGACCAATGCCGCGACGATGGCGCTCACAAACGCCGGTTCGATCGTCGGTACAGCGCAGTTTGCCGGCGGCGCGACACTGTTCGCCAACGACGGGAACTGGAACGGCGCCGGTGGAACCAGTGATTTCGGCGGTGGCGCCAGCAGGCTGGTCAACGACGGGACCGCCGTCGGTGGAAACTCCGCCGGCGTCGCGGAGACGACGCAATGGACCAATCTGTTTCAGTTCACCAATCAAGGCACCTTGACAATGGCCGACGCTGGCGCCGGCGATGTGATCCGGCAAACCGGCGGCAATACCGCTTTCGCGACTGGCAGCATCATGGCGATCGATATCAACACGGCCGGCCAGGCCGACAGGTTCAGCACCTCCGGCACCGCGACGATCACTGGCGCGACGCTGACCGTGAACGCCGCGGGCGGCATTGCGGTGCCGGGCACCCGTTATACGGTGTTGACCGCCGATGCCGGGCTGACCGGGCAGTTCGCTGCCTTGACTGGAGTTGTCAACACCGCCTTCCTCAGGCTTGTCGATACCTATGACACCAACAACGCCTATCTCGACATCCTGAAATACCGCAACTTCACCGACGCAGCCTTGACCCGCAATCAGATCGCAACCGCTGGGGGGCTCGAGAGCCTGCCGACATCCGGATCCCTGTACAACGTCATCCTCAACCTCGCGACCGACGTGCAGGCACGTGATGCCTTCGACCAGCTCTCGGGCGAGGTGTATCCCTCGGCGCAGACTTCCCTCATCGAAGATAGCCGTCTTCTGCGCGACGCGGCGACGAACCGCATCCGGGCCGCTTTCGGTATCGTCGGTGCATCGGCCGCTCCGGTCATGGCCTACGCCGATCAGACCTATGGCGGTGCTGCGGGCGCCCATGTCTCGCTCGATCCCAATACGACCGCTGCAGTGGCGTTGGATACCGATCGCTTCGCCCTCTGGAGTCAGGGCTTTGGTTCATGGGGCCATACTGGCAGCGACGGCAATGCTGCCCGCGTTGACCGCTCGACTGGCGGTTTCCTGGCTGGCGGTGACGCCGCCATTTTCGACACCTGGCGATTGGGTATCATGGCGGGATACAGCCGCACCAACCTCGATGTGAAAGACCGCGCCTCGTCGGGCTCGAGCGACAACTATCATCTCGGCCTCTATGGCGGCACCACTTGGGATGTTGGGGGCGGCACGCTCGGCTTGCGCACCGGTACATCCTATACTTGGCACGACATCGCGACGAGCCGCTCCGTCACTTTCCCCGGTTTCAATGACAGCCTCAAGGCAGATTATCGCGCCGGAACGGCGCAGGTGTTCGGCGAACTGGGCTATGGTATCCATGCTGGAAATTTAGGCTTTGAGCCCTTTGCCAATCTCGCCTATGTGAACCTCCGGACCGACGGCTTCACCGAGACAGGCGGCGCGGCGACGCTGACAAGCGCTTCGGCAATCACCGATGCGACCTTCACCACGCTCGGCCTACATGCCTCAGGCGAGTTCACCGTCGGCGAGATGGCGGCGACGGTTCGCGGCACGCTCGGCTGGCGCCATGCCTTCGGCGAGACCGTACCGCTGTCGCGCTTCGCATTCGCCGGCGGCGCATCATTCACCGTCGCGGGCGTGCCGATCGCCAAGGACGGGCTGATACTCGATGTCGGGTTCGACATCGCCATCGCACACAATGCCACGCTCGGCCTCACCTATGGGGGACAATTCGGCAGTCGCGCCGCAGACCAGAGCGTGAAAGCCAATCTCGCGGTCAGGTTCTAGTTGGGGATGGGCCACGCGCCGCAGGACGAGCCCGCATTCGCGTCTCCTCGTCCGCCCGCGTTCCATTCACAATCCGCGTTTGCCGCCGCCACTTGCGCAAAAGGCAGAGCCTTTAGCCTTTGGAAAGGGAGATGTGGTTCCTCTCAGAGGCGCGGACTGCGCGCTGAGGCGAATCGATGGATATCTTTGGCATCAAGGCACTTCTGATCTGCGCCCTGATCTTCATTCCGTTCGAACATCTGTTTGCCGAGCGGCCGCAGAAGATCTTTCGCAAGGGCTTCGCTGTCGATCTGATTTATCTGCTGTTCAACGGCTTCATCATAAAGCTGGCCATCGTCATGATGGCGGCAGGCGCGCTCGGTGCCGCTGCACTCCTGGTCCCGCAAGCGATAACGCATGCCGTCAGCGGCCAGCCCGTCTGGCTGCAGGTTGCCGAAATCATCGTGATCACCGATGTCGGCGTCTACTGGACACATCGGGCCTTTCACAAAATCCCGGCGCTTTGGAAGTTCCATGCCGTTCACCACGGCATTGAGGAACTCGACTGGCTCGGGGCCTTCCACAATCATCCCGTCGACGCCATCGTCACAAAGGCAATATCGCTGACGCCGATCTTTTTCCTCGGCTTCTCGGAAGCGTCGATCGCCGTCTTTTCGACTCTCTACCTTGGACATACGCTGCTTGTGCATTCAAACGTGCGGATTCCGTTCGGCCCCTTGAGGTGGCTGATCGCCAGCCCGCAGTTCCATCGCTGGCACCATGCCAACCAGCGCGAAGCCTATGACAAGAACTTCGCCGGGCAGTTGCCTTTCCTCGACGTGCTGTTCGGCACCTACAATCCCACCGGTGACAAGGTGCCGGACAAGTACGGCGTCGACGATCCGATCCCTTCCACCTATTTCGGCCAGATCGGCTATCCGCTCCTGCGCCGCAGGAAGCTGCCGAACCGGGCGGTGCCGAACGCCGAAGCCTGACGGCTGGCCCGGCGTTGCGGTATCCACACCGGTCCCCTTTCGAGCCGCAGAACGCCGAACCACCGGAAGGCTTTTCGTCTCGAATCGGCTAAACCTTGCGCCATGAACGAGACCTCACTCTATGCGCCGGTGAAGCGGTTCCTCGAAAGCCTCGACTTTGTCGTCAAAGGCGAGATCGACGGCTGCGATGTTGTTGCGTTGCGCGAGGGGGAGCCGCCGGTTGTCGTCATCTGCGAGTTGAAGCTGCAGTTCAATCTCGAACTGGTGCTGCAAGGTGTCGATCGTGCGGCGGCCTGCGACGAGGTGTGGCTGGCCGCGCGCATGTCGGCTCGCGGCAAGGGACGCGAAAGCGATGCCAGGTTCCGCAATCTCTGCCGCCGGCTTGGCTTCGGCTTGCTTGGCGTGACCGCGACGGACCGGGTCGAGGTGCTTCTCAGCCCGATCGCGCTGGCGCCGCGCAAAAATGCCCGCCGGCGCTCCCGCCTGGTCGACGAGCACCAGCGCCGTCGCGGCGATCCCGTTGCCGGAGGAGGATCGCGCAATCCGATCATGACCGCCTATCGCCAAAGCGCCCTCGCCTGCGCTGCCGCCATGGTGGATGGCCCCAGGCGGCCGCGAGATCTGAAGGCGGTGACGCCGATCGCGCCCAAGATCCTGCAGCACAATGTCTATGGCTGGTTCGCGCGCGTCGACCGCGGCCTGTACGATCTTACCGATGCCGGCCGTGCCTCTTTGGTCCGTTGGCCGCAGGCATCGCACGACGAATCCCGACACGCAATTTTGAACGCAGCAGCCATATGATTGAAGATTCCCGCAGCGTCCGAGGCGGTCCGCTCGGTTGATTTCTCCGACAAAATATGTTGCTTGTCCCGCCCATGAAGAAGCTCTGCATGACCGCCTTGGCGTCAGTGACACTGAGTTTTCCAGCCAGCGCAATGGACAATGCATTGCGCGCCGGACTGATGAAACTCGATCCCCAAACTCGCCTTGAACAGCGTTGCGACGCCGAAGTGCTCGACCGCATCACCCATGACGATCGCAAGTTCAAAGCCGATCGCGTCGTCGCCTACGCCTTTGCCACGCCCGAGATGGGCGCCGATGCAATCAAGAGCCCGGGTGCTGCGTTTCGCAGCAAGGGGCAGTGGTATAGGCTGAAATTCAAGTGCCAGACCGGGCCGGACCATATGGAAGTCTTGCAACTCCGCTACCGGATCGGCGACGAGATTCCGGAAGCCGACTGGGCAAAGTATAATCTCTACGATTGATTGGCGATCGGCCATGGTTTTGCCTGGCTGTCGGCGAGTGCCGCGAGCATTGGATCTGGCTTGACGTAACGATGCTTCGGTGATGGCGCCACGCGTGATCCCTTGACGCCAAGGGACCACCAAGTTAGGGCCTCTGGGTAATCGACGAACACTCGGCAAAATCAGCAAGGGCTTCCGGTCGATGGACATTTTTTTCAGCGCTGCCAGCCTGACCGCCCTGCTCCAGGTCATCGCCATCGACCTCGTGCTGGCCGGCGACAATGCGATCGTCATCGGCCTTGCCGCTGCCGGCCTGCCGGCTGACCAACGCAAGAAGGCGATCCTCATCGGCGTGATTGCGGCAACGGTGCTGCGCATCGGTTTTGCCGCAATTACCGTCAAGCTGCTGGCGATCGTCGGCCTGCTGCTGGCCGGCGGCATCCTGCTGCTGTGGGTCTGCTGGAAAATGTACCGCGAGCTGCGCACGTCACATGCCGATGAGCTGGAAGCGACCGAGGCGCTGTCGAATTCGGACCTCAACAGTGACCAAGCAGTCGCCGGCAAGTCGAAGCGCAAGACCCTTGGCCAGGCTGCCTTGCAGATTGTCGTCGCCGATGTGTCGATGTCGCTCGACAACGTGCTGGCGGTGGCTGGAGCGGCGCGTGATCATTTTCCGGTGCTGGTCATCGGCCTTGTGCTGTCGATCGCGCTCATGGGGCTGGCTGCGACCTTCATTGCCAAGCTGCTGCATCGCCACCGCTGGATCGCCTATGTCGGCCTGCTGATCATACTCTATGTCGCGCTGGACATGGTCTATCGTGGCGCGGTGGAGGTCTGGCCACATGTGAACAACGTGGTCGGCTGAAGCTGGCGGACATCCGCATCTTCACTCCGTCGAAGCAAGACCGCCGTGCGTTTTGCCGCATCGCGGGCCTGCCCATACCAATGCCGCAATAAGTGTGGTACTGCGCCGGCAATCCTGAAAAGCCCGGAAACCCTCTATGTCCGCTCCCCGCGTGAGTTTTGTCAGTCTTGGATGCCCGAAGGCCCTCGTGGATTCGGAGCGCATCATCACGCGCCTGCGCGCCGAAGGTTACGAAATCGCACGCAAGCATGACGGCGCCGACCTCGTCGTCGTCAACACCTGCGGTTTTCTCGATTCCGCCCGCGACGAGTCGCTCAACGCCATCGGCTCCGCGCTTTCGGAAAACGGCCGAGTGATCGTCACCGGTTGCCTGGGCGCCGAGCCGGACGTCATTCGCGAAAAGCACCCGAATGTGCTGGCGATCACCGGGCCGCAGGCCTATGAGAGCGTGATGGCCGCGGTGCATGAGGCCGCACCGCCTTCGCACGATCCCTATATCGATCTCCTGCCGCCGCAGGGTGTCAAGCTGACGCCGCGCCACTACGCCTATCTCAAGATTTCCGAAGGCTGCAACAACCGCTGCACCTTCTGCATCATTCCCGCACTGCGTGGTGACCTCGTCTCGCGGCCGGCGGCAGATGTGCTGCGTGAGGCTGAGAAACTGGCCAAGGCTGGCGTCAAGGAACTTCTGGTCATCTCGCAGGACACCAGCGCCTACGGCATCGACATCAAGTACCAGACGTCGATGTTCGGCGACCGTGAAGTGCGCGCAAAATTCCTCGATCTTTCGGAGGAACTGGGCAAGCTCGGCATCTGGGTGCGCATGCACTACGTCTACCCCTACCCGCATGTCGCCGACGTCATCCCGCTGATGGCGGAGGGCAAGATCCTCCCTTACCTGGATATCCCGTTCCAGCATGCCTCGCCGCAGGTGCTGAAAAACATGCGACGGCCCGCGCATGGCGAAAAGACGCTCGAGCGCATTCGCGGCTGGCGCGAGGTCTGTCCGGATCTGGCCATCCGCTCGACCTTCATCGTCGGCTTCCCCGGCGAGACGGATGACGATTTCGAGATGCTGCTCGACTGGCTCGATGAAGCCAAGATCGACCGCGCCGGCTGCTTCAAATACGAGCCGGTCCGCGGCGCCCGCTCCAACGATCTCGGTCTCGAACAGGTCCCGCAGGAAATCAAGGAGGCGCGCTGGCACCGCTTCATGCAGCGCCAGCAGAAGATTTCGGCGACACAGCTGGCCAGAAAAGTCGGCAAGCGCCTCCCGGTGCTGATCGACGAGGCGCATGGCACATCGGCAAAGGGCCGCACCAAATACGACGCGCCCGAGATCGATGGCTCGGTGCACATCCAGTCGCGTCGTCCGCTGCGCCAAGGCGATATCGTCACCGTCAAGATCGACCGTGCCGACGCCTATGACCTCTATGGTTCGGCGGTCTGACGCCTCGTTCCGCCGTAAATTTACTACATCTGGCGATAATCTAGGCCTCTTAACCCGCTCAGCCGCGATCCGCTCTATGGTTTGCTGACCGTAGATGCGGGAAATGCGGATGAACACCAGACCTGCGGAACAAAATTACATTGCGACGCTGGACCTGCTCAGGCTGGTCGCGGCGATGGCTGTCGTGTTCTTCCATTATTTCTTTCGCGGCGCGGCTGCCGAGGGCATTCTGGCTGAGGGTTATCCGCTTGCGGCACCGTTCGCCCTCTACGGCTATCTCGGCGTCAATCTGTTCTTCCTGATCAGCGGTTTCGTCATTGCCTGGTCGGCGGAAAACCGCAGTTGGGACCAGTTTGCGGTCGCGCGGTTCGTTCGCCTCTATCCGGGCTTCCTGCTCTGCATGACGATCACCTTCGCGATTGTCTTCCTTGCCGGGTCGCCGCTGCTTTCGGCCTCTTTCGTTCAGTATGCCGCCAATCTGTCGATGTTGGCGCCGGCGTTCGGCCAGCCCTTCATGGACGGCGTCTACTGGTCGATCGTTCTTGAGCTGGTGTTCTACGGCTGGGTGACGCTGGCGCTGCTCACCGGGCTGTTTCAGAGACGCAAGCTGGAGCTGATCTTGATCTGGCTGGCGATCTCGGCCTTGAACGAGTTCTTCATCGGCAGCGGCGCCGCCAGGCTGCTGTTCATCACCGAGTTTGGACCGTTCTTCGCCGCCGGCGTGCTGGTCCACCACCTGCATGCGCATGGCCGTTCACTGCCTGCAATGCTGCTGCTTGCCGCCGCCTTCCTGATCTCCTGCGGCACGCTGTCGGTGACGCAGCACTGGATGCTTGGCCACTACGGCATCGCCGTTTCGTCGGCCAATCTCGTCATCGCCAACGTCGTCATGCACGCGGCCTTGATCGGTGCGGTGCTGCTGCGCGGCCGTATCAGGGCATCGGGGCTCACTCTGGCGCTGGGCGGGCTGACCTATCCGCTCTATTTGCTGCACCAGGACATCGGCTATCTCGTCATCAATGCGGCAACGCCCCTTATCGGCAAATGGTTTGCCGCCTTTGGCTGCGGCGCACTTATGCTTTTCGTTTCGTGGGCAATCTGGCGCGCCTGCGAACGACCCGCACAGCGGTTGCTGAGGATTTGGCTCGGCCGCGCGGTCGATGCTGGCCTGGCGCGATTTCGTCGCGTCTCAGCCGGAGCGCAGCCCGCCGAATGAAAAAGGGCGCCTCGCGGCGCCCTCCTCATTTCGATCTCTTGCGCTGCTTACTGCGGCAGCTTGTCGTCGACACCCTTCACATAAAAATTCATGCCGAGCAGCGTGCCGTCATCGGCGACTTCGCCATCCTTCAGCCACGGCGTGCCGTCCTGCTTGGCGATCGGCCCGGTGAAGGGGTTCCAGCCGCCGGCGATCTTCTTCTCGGTGGCCTCCGCCATCGCCTTCACGTCGTCGGGCATGTTGGTGTAGGGGGCGAGCTTGACCGCGCCGTCCTTGATGCCAAGCCAGACATTGTCCGGCTTCCAGGTGCCGTCGAGGGCTGCCTGGACCCGGCTGATGTAATAGGGACCCCATTCGTCGGTGAGCGAGGTCAGCTGCGCGTTCGGCGCGAACTTGATCATGTCGGAGGACTGGCCGAAGCCGTGCAGCTTGCGCTCCTCGGCCACCTGCAGGGCAGCGGTCGAATCGGTGTGCTGGACGATAATGTCGGCACCCTGGTCGAACAGCGCCTTGGCGGCGTCGGCTTCCTTGCCCGGATCGAACCAGGAATTCACCCAGACGATCTTGGCCTTGAAGTTCGGGTTGATCGACTGCGCGCCGAGCATGAAGGAGTTGATGCCCATCACCACTTCCGGGATCGGGAAGGAAACGATGTAGCCGGCAACGCCTGCCTTCGATTCCTTGGCGGCGATCTGGCCGAGCACATAACGGCCTTCATAGAAACGCGCATTGTAGATGCCGAGATTGTCAGATGTCTTATAGCCGGTGGCGTGCTCGAACATCACCTTCGGGAATTTCTTGGCGACCTTCACTTCCGGGTCCATGAAGCCGAAGGAGGTGCCGAAAATGATCTTGCAGCCTTCGCGTGCCAGGCGCTCGAAAGCGCGGTCGGCGTCGGGGCCTTCCGAGACGTTTTCAAGATAGGCGGTTTCGACCTTGTCGCCGAGCGCCTTCTCCACTTCGAGACGGCCCTGGTCGTGCTGGTAGGAATAGCCGAAATCGCCGATCGGGCCGGTGTAGACCCAGCAGGCCTTCAGCTTGTCCGCGGCCTCGGCCGTCGCTGCCAGCGACATGGCGGCGGTCGTGGTCATCAGGGCAATAAGCAGTTTTTTCATCGTGTTACCTCTCTGAGTTAGCCTTGGAGCTTCCCGTTTGTTTTTGTTGTCAACGATCCGGAACGAATGGCTGCCCCAAGGAAGCCGGCGTGTTCATCATCGTCAGACGCTTGTTGCGCGAGATTAGAACGAGAACCACGACGGTTGCCAGATAGGGCAGCGAAGAAAGGAACTGTGAGGGCACTGGAATGCCAAAAGCCTGTGCATGAAGCTGGCCGATCCACACCGCGCCGAAGATGTAGGCGCCGGCCAGCACCCGCCATGGCCGCCAGGAGGCGAACACCACCAGCGCCAGCGCGATCCAGCCGCGGCCGGCGCTCATGTTCTCCACCCATTGCGGCGTGTAGACCAGCGAGAGATGGCCGCCGGCGAGACCGGCACAGGCGCCGCCGAAGATGACCGCGAGGTATCGGTAGCGGATGACCTTGATGCCAAGCGCATGCGCCGAGGTGTGGCTGTCGCCGATCGAACGCAGCGTCAGCCCGGTGCGGGTCTTGAACAGGAACCACATGACGGCGGCGGTCAGCGCGATCGAAATGTAGAAGATCGGATCCTGGCCAAACAGCAGCCTGCCGACCACAGGGATTTCCGTCAAGCCGCGAATGTCGAGGTTGGGCAGCCTTTCGCCGGGCTGGCCGACGAAGCTGGTGCCCATCATGCCGGACAGGCCAAGGCCGAGCAGCGTCAGCGACAGGCCGGTCGCCACCTGATTGGTGGCCAGCGACAGCGTCATGACGGCAAACAGCAGCGAGAACACCGCGCCCATGGCAATGGCCGCCAAAAGGCCGATCCAGGGCGATCCGGTGAGATAGGTTGCGCCGAAGCCGCCGACGGCGCCCATGATCATCATGCCTTCGACGCCGAGATTGAGTACGCCGGAGCGCTCGACCACCAGCTCACCGATTGCCGCGATCAGCAGCGGCGTTGCCGCGGTGGCGATGGTCAGAAGGATGTTTACGGTGATGTCCATCAACGGGCTTCCTTCAGCTTCGGTGCGGCTTCGAGTTTGGCCACGCCTTCCGGTTTGGTCAGCGCCAGGCCGACCAGGCGTATGCGGTAGTGGATGAGCGTGTCGCAGCCGAGTACGAAGAACAAAAGCATGCCCTGGAACACCCGCGCCACCTTGTCGGAGATGCCGAGCGCGCTCTGCACTGCTTCTCCGCCGAGATAGGTCAGTGCCAGCACCAGTCCGGCGGCAACGATGCCAAGCGGGTTGAGACGGCCGAGGAACGCCACGATGATGGCGGTGAAGCCGTAGCCGGGCGAAATGACGGGCTGCAGCTGGCCGATGGCGCCCGAGACCTCCGAGATGCCGGCAAGTCCCGCCAGCGCGCCCGACAGCAGGAAGGCAAAGAACACCATCCGGTTGAGGCCGAAGCCGGCGAAGCGTCCTGCCCGCGGGCTCGAGCCCAGCACGCGCACCTCGAAACCTTTCAGCATGCGGCTCATCAGGATCCAGACCAGCACCGCGGCGACCAGCGCGAAGACAAAACCCCAGTTTGCCCGTCCGGCATCCGGCATCAGTTCCGGCAACACGGCCGAATCGTTGAACTGGATGGTCTGCGGGAAGCCATGGCCCTGCGGATCGCGCCAGGGGCCGCGCACCAGCCAGTCAAGGAAAAGTTGCGCGACATAGACCAGCATCAGGCTGGTCAGGATCTCGTTGGTGCCGAAGCGCGTCTTGAGCAGAGCCGGGATCGCCGCATAGGCCGCACCTCCGACCATGCCGAGCAACAGCATCAACGGCAGCACCAGCGGGCCTTCGAACTGCGGAAACAGTACTGGAAGCATCGAGCCAACGATGCCGCCGAGGATGAACTGGCCTTCGGCGCCGATGTTCCAGATGTTGGCCTTGTAGCAAACCGACAGGCCGACGGCGATCAGGATGAGCGGCGCGGCCTTGATCGCCAGCTCATGCAACTGCCAGACTTGGCTGATCGGCTCGATGAAATAGATGTTGAACGCAGTCAGCGGATTGACGCCGAGCAGCGCGAACATGACGGCCCCGGCAATGATGGTCAGCGCGAAGGCGATGAACGGCGACAGGGCCGAAAACAGCATGGAACGCTGCGGACGTTTGACGAGTTCGAGGCGCATCATGCCGTCTCCAACGTGTGTTCGGCGTGACCGGGTTCGGCGCCACCCATCAGCAAGCCGACCTTCTCGAAGGTCGCTTCGGCGATCGGCATCGGCTTTGACAACTCGCCATTGTGCATGACGGCGATCGCATCCGAGATCTCGAACAGCTCGTCGAGATCCTGGCTGATCACCAGCACTGCCGATCCGCTGCGCGACAACTCGATCAAGGCCTGGCGGATGTGGGCGGCAGCGCCCGCATCGACGCCCCAGGTCGGCTGGTTCACCACCATGACGCTTGGCCGGCGGTCGAGTTCGCGGCCGACGATGAATTTCTGCAGATTGCCGCCCGAAAGAGCCGCGGCCTCCGGATCCGGCGCACTCTTGCGCACATCCATCGCCTCGATGATGCGTTGGGACGCGGCCTGGATGGCGGCGCTCTTGACCATTCCGCCGGAACCGACGAACGCGTTGCCGTCGGTGGCATGGCGCGACAGCAGCAGGTTTTCGGAAAGCTTCATGCGCGGTGCGGCACCGTGGCCGAGGCGTTCCTCCGGCACGAAGGCAGCGCCCAGCAGGCGCCGTCCGGTGATGGTGAGGCTTCCCGAATCCTTGCCGCGAATGCGCACCGAGGCGGCATCCTGCTGCAGCACTTCGCCCGAAACGGATTCGAAGAACTCGCCCTGACCATTGCCGGCGACGCCGGCGATGCCGATCACCTCCCCGGCGCGGACGTTCAGGTTGATGCCCTTGAGCGGGATCGAGAACGGCGTTGCCGGTTTGCGGCTGAGATTGCGGATTTCGAGCAGCGGCTGCGCCTTGTCGATGCCCTCGACCGGCGCGCGCACCACGGCCTGCACCTCGTTGCCGACCATCATGCGAGCCAGCGAAGAGGCTGTTTCCTCACGCGGATTGCAATGGCCGACCACCTTGCCGTGGCGCAGCACGGTGGCGCGGTCGCAGATGCGTTTGACCTCTTCGAGCCGGTGCGAGATGTAGAGGATGGATTTGCCTTCCGAGCGCAGGCGCTCCAGCGTCTCGAACAGCTTGTCGGCTTCCTGCGGCGTCAACACCGAGGTCGGTTCGTCCAGGATGATGAGCTGCGGCGTCTGCAGCAGGCAGCGGATGATTTCGATGCGCTGGCGCTCGCCCACCGACAGGTCGCCGACCAGCGATTCAGGATCGAGCGGCAGGCCATAGCTGAAGGAAAGCGCCCTCGCCTTCGCAGCGATGCTGCTGATCGGCGAGCCGTCGTCCAGCGACAGCGCGATGTTTTCGGCCGCGGTCAGCGCCTCGAACAGCGAAAAATGCTGGAACACCATGCCGATGCCGAGCTTTTTCGCGACGCCCGGGCTGGAAATCCTGACGGCCTGACCGTTCCAGAAGATCTCGCCGGCATTGGGCTCCAGCGAGCCGAACAGCATCTTGACCAGCGTCGACTTGCCGGCGCCGTTTTCGCCGAGCAAGGCGTGGATCTCACCCCTGGCGATGTCGAGATCGATATGATCGCACGCCGTCAGCGTGCCGAATATCTTGGTGAGGCCACGCACCTCAAGCAGGTTCGTGCCGTCCTGATTTGCACTCACAGTGCCTCCCATCTGGTTAGCCAGACATGTTCTGTGTTCCCGCAGGCATGGTAGGCGCGGCCGGCTCTCATCGGAAAGCGGCACACGTCTTGAAAGAGCTTCAAGAATTTCAGCGGAAATTCAAGGGATAGCAAGGCAGAACGAACTAAGGGATGAGAATGGTCGTCCCTGTGGTCCTGCGGCCCTCGAGGTCGGAATGCGCCTTGCCGGCGTCCTTCAGCGCGTAGCGCTGGTTGATCTGGATCTCGACCGCGCCGCTGAGCACGACCTCGAACAGGGCGGCAGCAGAAGCGTCGAGGTCCTCGCGTTTTGCGTTGTAGACGAACAGTGTCGGCCTTGTTGCGAACAACGAGCCCTTCTGTGCCAGCAACGACATGCTGAACGGCGGTATAGGTCCCGAGGACTGGCCAAAGCTGACGAACATGCCGAGCGGCCGCAGGCAGTCGAGCGAAGCCGGAAACGTGTCGTTGCCGACCGAATCGTAGACGACATCGCATTTTTTGCCGCCGGTGATGGCGGCGACGCCGGCGACGAAATCCTGTTCCTTGTAGTTGATGACGTGATCGAAACCATGCGCCCTGGCGAGCTCGATCTTGTCGGACGAGCTGGCGGTGCCGATGACGGTGGCGCCGAGATGTTTTGCCCATTGGCCGAGGATCAGGCCGACGCCGCCTGCAGCGGCATGGAACAGGATCGTGTCGCCGGCCTTCACCTTGAACGTCCGCCGCAGCAGATATTCCGCGGTCATGCCCTTCAGCATCATCGCTGCGGCCTGTTCGTCGCTGATGCCATCCGGAACCTTGACCACGCGGCTGGCATCGATGACGCGTTCTTGCGCGTAAGCCCCCGTCGTCACGGCATAGGCGATGCGATCGCCCGGATTCAGCCAGTCGACGCCATGGCCGACCTCCAGCACCACGCCGGCGGCTTCGCTGCCTGGCACGAGCGGGAAGCCGCCGGGTGGCGGATAGAGACCGGAGCGATGGTAGACATCGATGAAATTAAGGCCGATCGCGGTGTGCCGGACCAGGATCTGCCCGGATCCAGGCTGGCCGGGATCAGCGTCCTCATAGGTCAGAACTTCCGGGCCGCCATTGGCATGAATGCGGATCGCTTTGGACATTGCTAGGCTTCCTGTGGGCTAGGCTTGTGGGGCCAGGCTCCCTGTGGGAGTGGCCGATCAGGCCTTTTTGGCACCGAGATTGGGAAAGAACTGCATGATGCCACCGATGCAGGCAAGATAAAGCCCGGTGATAGTGATGCCGATCTTGGTGAAGGTGCTGACCTGCTCGCCCAGCACGCCGATCTGATCGTAGAAGGCGGCGAGTGCCGCTTGGGCCAGGGCAAGCGCGCCGAAAGCGCACCACAACAGGGTCATCCCAAGGTTGATGCGCCGCAGCCGCACCACCCGCACCGGGTGGATGAAGTTGATCGGCACGAAAGTCAGGACGCCGGCCACCACCACCACCGCGAACGAAACCCATTGTCCGGGCTCGATGACGAACAGGGTGAACACCACCATGTTCCAGACCACCGGGAATCCCTTGAAGAAATTCTCCTTCGTCTTCATGCCGGTGTCGGCATAGTAGATGGCGCTGGAAACGACGATGATCGCCGCCGACAGGAATGACAGGCCCTCGCCCATGAAGCCGCGCTGATAGAGCGCGAAGGCCGGGATCAGCACGTAGGTCACGTAGTCGATGATGTTGTCGAGCAGTTCGCCCGACCATGTCGGCAGGATCTCCTTGACCTCGAGTTTTCTGGCGATCGGCCCATCGATGCCGTCGACGAACAGGGCCAGCCCGAGCCACCAGAACATTGCGGTCCAGCGCTCTTCACTTGCCGCCACGAGCGACAGGAAGGCCAGGAATGACCCCGAGGCGGTCAAAAGGTGGACGGAGAACGCCCTCGCCTGCGGCCAGGTGACCTTCTTCTTCGGGCGCGGAATCCGGTCCGTGATCTTTTTGGCGGCTTTTCGTGCTGCCAAATTCCTGGCCGTTGTGTTCTTGCTCACGGGCCCCGCCAATCCAGCTTGCAGATTTCGGCCGAACGGCCGGCGAAATTCCAGTTGCGGCCAAAAGCCCGCATCTTGCTCTTGTCGGACCTGGCCACGATGATCTCGGGCGCGATCCAGTATTCCGAATTGCTGATCACCGTATCCTTGTCACGGTCCTTGCCTTGGATGGGTGTGACCGCTCCGTCGATAATCCTGGGTATCTGGAAGATACGCGTTTTGTCACGCGTCTCATAGGTGATCGGCACCTGCTCGACACCGAGGAATTTGCCGACGAGGATTGAGAGCAGCGATGTGGTTCCACCTGCCTTGCCCGTGAAGATCTTTGTCAGCGCCTTGACCGCATAGACAGAGGCGCGGCTGTCGATGAACAGGCCCGCGGTCCAGTTGCCGCGGCTCATATAGCCTGGGATTTCCATGATCAGCCCAAGATTGAGCCCGGACAGATCGACCTCACCGAAATGGCCGGCATCGATGCGAAACCCGGCCCATGTCTGGCAATAGCCTTCGGTCGGCGGATGATTGCCAAGCGAGAGCACGCAAGGGCAAAAAACCGTGCAATTGCAGGAGAGTACGAGCTCTCCCTTCATCGCCCAGCTCTGGTCTGCCATCGATTTTCCCCCACTCACAGCGAGACTACTAGCAGCGCGGCTGCCCAGACAAGCAGTATCGCACCGGCCAGCCGGGTTGGAACCCTGCTGGCCGTTTGTTTTTCGATCAGGGTGAACAGGCCGATCAACGCCATCCAGAAAACGTTCATGATGCCAACGGCGAACATCACCAGCATCAAGGCCCAGCAGCAGCCCAGACACCACAGACCTTGCGCGACACCGAGCCGAAAGATGTTAAGGGGCCTTGCGCTCCAGCTCGCGAAAAGGATCGAGAACGGGTTCTTGCATTTCTTCAGGCAAGCTTCCTTCAGGCCGCTGAACTGGTAGAGGCCGGCAATCAGCAGAGCGAGCGCACCGGCAATGCCGACGACCGGATCGAGAATCCCGGCTGACGAAGCGAATGCATGGACGGCCAAGGTCAGCGCCGCGAACGCAATTGAAGCGGCGAGCCAGACGCTGAGATAGCCGGCGACCAGCAGCAGCGGGTGAACGACCGGTTCGCCCTTGATGCGTGCCGTGTCAGCGATCTCGCAATAGGTGCGTATCATCGGCGCCGCCGAAGGCAGCATCGTCGCGATCGCCATCAGGAACCACATCGAAACGAGCGCGCCGGCCCGCAAGCCGAGACCTGCGTCCAAAGGGACCGGTGAGAGGCACAGCACAAAGAACCGTTCCAGGAAATAGGGCAGCGGCAGTTGCGGCAGGCTGCGAAGGATCGTGTCGCCAGGGGCGCCGACGCCCGCAATCCCTGTCTCAGCCCCGCGGATTGCCATCGCCGCAAGAGACAGCCATGCAAGCAGGATGCAAGCGCCGACAACGACGTTTACCGTCACCCGGGGATTGCGCGCGATGCCGGCCACGGCGCGGCCGACGCGGTCGAGATGGCTGAAGTCGTCCTGCTGACCGGTCATGACATCCGAATGGGCCGAATCGCCGCGTTGATCAAGCGGCATGATCTGACCTATATGCTGATCGAACGGCAGGTCGGGTGGACCGCCTCGCATTGCAAGCCGGAAGCCGATCTTGGAGCATCAGCAAACTGCGCGGATACTGGTTGCCGGCACGGGGCCGGCAGGGCTGATCGCGGCACTGGGTTTTGCCGCCGAAGGTTTCCCGGTGACACTGGTCGGGCCGGAGGTTACCGCCCCCGATGGTCGCACGACGGCCCTGATGAACCCTGCCTTGAAAGTGCTCGACCGGCTCGGCGTGCTCGAAGCCGTCATATCCAAGGCGGCGCCTCTGAAAGTGATGCGCATCGTCGACGCCACCAGCCGGCTGATCCGCAGCCCGGTCGTCACCTTCCGTGCCAGCGAGATCGACGAGGATGAATTCGGGCTGAACCTTCCCAACAGCGTCCTCACCCCGGCACTCGCCGGCGCCGTTGCCGCGCATGCCGGCATCGACTGGCTGAGGTCGATGGTGGCGAACTGGCATCTCGATGCCGAGCACGTCCGTGCCGTCCTGACCGACGGCAGCACGGTCGACGCAGCGCTGGCGGTCGCCGCCGATGGGCGGTTGTCACCGGCGCGCCAGGCAGCCGGCATCTCGACTTCGGCCCGCTCCTATCCGCAGGCAGCTCTCGTCCTCAATTTCGGCCATAGCGGCGACCACGCCTTCACCTCGACCGAATTCCACACCGAGACCGGTCCGTTCACGCAGGTCCCGCTGCCCGGCAATCGCTCCAGCCTGGTCTGGGTGGTCAAGCCCGAGACCGCGACCGAGCTCGCCGCGCTGGACGATGCGACACTTTCTCAGCGGGTCGAACAGCAGATGCAGTCGATGCTGGGCCGGGTGGCTGTCGAGCCGGGCCGGCAGATCTACCCGCTATCGGCGGTGACGCCGCTGCGTTTCGCAAGGGATCGGGTGGCGCTGGTCGGCGAAGCCGCCCATGTGTTTCCGCCGATCGGTGCGCAAGGCCTCAACCTCGGCATCAGAGACGTCGACGATCTAATTGGAATCGCATGTGAAAATCGATCCGATCCGGGCGCAGCCAAGGCGCTTGCAGCCTACGATTTCAAGCGCCGCCCCGACATTCTGGCGCGCAGCAGCGCGGTCAACCTGCTCAACATGTCGCTGCTTTCCGACATGCTGCCGGCGCAGATGGCCCGCGTTGCCGGGCTCGGCGTGCTCGGAGGCTTCGCGCCGCTTCGGGCTTTTTTCATGCGCGAGGGGCTTCGTCCCGGCAGTGGTTTTGCCGCGCTTGCCGGCGGATTAGGGAAACAGGTCCGGCGCTAGGATATTGTGCCGGATCAGGTAGAGCAGCCCGGTAACGGTCACGACCGACAGGCAGGTTGTGATCAGCACACTGGCCGACGCTCGCTGTACCCAGACGCCATACTGCTGGGCGATGACGAAGACGTTCGTGGCGGTCGGCAATGCGGCCAGAAGCACCGCCGAGAAGACCCATGTCTCAGAGAAATTGCCGATCCAGCTCAGCACGACATAACAGAGCAACGGGTGCAGGATCAGCTTCAGCGCCGCGATCGGAACCATCTCATGCGGGACGCGATTGAGCGGCCTGAGCGCCAGCGTGACGCCCATGGCAAACAGCGCGCAAGGTGCGGCCGCATGGGAAAGATATTCTAGAAATCGCTCCACCGGCACGGGCGGTCGAAAGCCGATATAGGCGGCGCCGACACCCAGGGCGGTTGCGATGATGAACGGATGCAGCACGATCTTGCGCAGGACGCCCAGGGCAAGCCGGAGAGGAGTGGTCTTCTCGTCGCCAGACAGCGCCATCATCATGGGCGCGATGGCGAAATGCATGATGTTCTCGAAACAGAAGATCAAGGCGACCGGCACAGCCGCCTCCTCGCCGAAGGCCAGCAGCGCCAGCCCCGGCCCCATATAGCCGATATTGCCATAGGCGGCCGCGAGCGCCTTGATGGTCGATTGCGCTATCTCGCCGCGCGACGTCAGGACCGATCCCATGAACATCAAGGAAAATATCATGAAGGTCGAGACGACCGAACCGAAGATGAAGCGCCATTCCGTCAGGTCTTCAAACGGCGTCTTGGCAAGCAGCTGGAAGAAAAGTGCCGGCAGCGCGACATAGACGATGAACGTGTTCATCCAGCCGAGCGCGTCCAGCGGCTGCCTGGTGATGCGCGCCACCAGAAACCCGACAAAAATCAAGCCGAAGAATGGAAGAACAAGACCGACGACGTCAGACATTTTTATGCTGGTCCGAAACCCTGGCGCCGGGCTAGCCCGTTGCTTAATAGGGCGTCAAGCGCCTCGGGATTGAATTGATGCGCGGTCTGCGCCAAATAAGCTCAAGGAATTCAGTGGTGAGTACGATGAAAACAGCCAAATTCGCAATCGGACAGGTGGTTCGCCACCGGCTGTTTCCATTCAGGGGCATCATTTTCGATGTCGATCCGCAATTCGCCAACACCGACGAATGGTACGAAGCCATCCCCGCCGACGTGCGGCCGCGCAAGGATCAGCCTTTCTATCATCTGCTCGCCGAGAATTCGGAGACCGAATACATCGCCTACGTCTCCGAGCAGAATCTGCTTGAGGATCAGTCGGGTGAGCCGGTCCGGCATCCGCAGATCAAAGAGATGTTCGACAAGAGGCCGGACGGCGGCTACCAGCCGAAACGGCAGTCCACGCATTAGCCTACTGGAAGACAATCACAAAAAAAGCGGGGCATGAACCCCGCTTTTTTGTTGGCTCGGCGATATCGGCCGATCAGTTGGCGGTCTTCGCCTTGTCCTGCTCTTCCTTGAGCTTCTTGGCGAAATCCTGGTTGTTCTTGGCGACGAAGTCCTGAAGCTTCTTCTGCCTGTCCTCGATGTCCGACTGCTGCAGCGCCGGGCCGTCATAGGCGCCGCTGAAGCCCTGCAGGGCGATCTTGATCGGATTGGGCTGGTTCTGGAAATTGACCGAAGTCAGCGTGATCGCCTGGCCTTTCTTGAATGCCGCGACGAGCTGATCGGTCAGCGGCACTTCGGCCACGCAACGATCCGGGAAGCAAATCACATAGTCGAGCTTCTGCGCCTTGCCGGTGTCGATCTGCAGGCCGATGCCGGGAGGCACCAGACGGCCGGTCGGAACCGTCACCTGGAACACCTTGCGGTTCACCTTGCCCTTGAGCTCGATCAGGCTGACGCCGGTGACCAGCTGGCCATTGCCGGCAGTGGTGATGTTCTGGACGTTGCAGATGTCGACGTCTTCCTGCTTGGTGCAGGCCTTGAACCAGCCTTGCGGAATCTGCTGCTGCTGCTGTGCGGAAGCGGCGGGAAGTCCTGCGCCGAGAAAGCCGACCACGCCAGCGGCCATGACCGACAGGCGGTACGCGTTGCTGTTCAGGCTCGTCATGTCGTGCACTTCCTCTCAAATGATCCCGGGACCGGCTTCTTCGTGCCGTGTGGTCCAGCTACCTGTTGCCGAAATGAGGCAACAGAATGACTTCGGAGGGCGTGTTACACTGCAAGCGAGGCCGAATCCAGCCCGGCGCCTGCGATTCTTGGCCGTGCGATTTGGGCCGTGCGATTTGGGCTGATGTATCTGGCCGGAGCGCGGTGGCGCCATGCTAGGGTGCAGTCCGAATCATCAAGCCGCCCAGTAAGGAGACGGTCATGGGCCGCGTTCTTGTTTGGCTGATCACCGCGATATCGTTTCTCGCCCTTTCGCATCAGCCGGCCGCATCGGAGCCGAAGCACGCCATCGCCATGCAGGGCGAGCCGGCGCTGCCGCCCGACTATACGCATTTCAACTACGTCAATCCCGACGCGCCGAAGGGTGGCTCGATCACCTATTGCGTCGTCGGCAGCTTCGACAATCTCAACCCTTTCATCCTCAAGAGCCTGCGCACCACGGCGCGCGGCATGATGGATACGATCTTCGGCAATCTGGTCTTCGAGCCGTTGATGCAGCGCAATGCCGACGAGGCTTTCACGCTCTACGGTTTGTTGGCCGACAGCGCCGACATGGATCCGGAGCGCAAGAGCATCGAGTTCCATCTCAATCCGAGGGCCAAATGGTCGGACGGTCAGCCGGTGACGCCGGAGGACGTGCTGTTCAGCTATGATGTCTACACCGACAAAGGCCGCCCGCCTTACAGCGACCGCATGGCCAGGGTCGCCAAGCTCGAAAAGACCGGCGACCACAGCGTGCGCTTCACCTTCAACGACAAGGCCGATCGCGAATTCCCGCTGATCATCGCGCTGACCCCGATCATCCCGAAGCACGCCTTCGACAAGGAGACTTTCGACAGGACGACGCTCAAGCCGGTGATCGGCAGCGGTCCGTATACGATCGCGCAGGTGCAGCCAGGCCAGCGCATCGTCTTCAAGCGCAACCCGGACTATTGGGGCAAGGATGTCCCCGCCAAGCGCGGTTTCGACAATTACGACCAGATCACCATCGAGTATTTCCTCAACGCCAACGCCAAGCTCGAAGCGTTCAAGAAAGGCCTCTGCGCCATCGATGACGACAGCGATCCGGTGAAGCGCGAGCGCGATCTCGATTTTCCGGCCTTCCACAAGGGCGACGTGATCGCCGAAACCTTCGACACCGGCATTCCGCCGGTGGTGACCGGTTTCCTGTTCAACACGCGGTTGCCGAAATTCGCCAACCCGGTCGTGCGGCGCGCGCTCGGCATGCTCTACGACTTCGAATGGGCCAACAAGAACCTGTTCGGCGGCAAATACACGCGCACGATGAGTTACTGGCAGAATTCCGAGCTTTCCGCGCTCGGCCATCCGGCCGACGACAGGGAGAAAGCGCTTCTGGCGCCCTACCCCGGCCGCGTGCCGGCCGATGTCATGGACGGCACATGGCGGCCGCCGGTGACCGACGGATCGGGCCAGGATCGGCGCGTCTTGAAGGCAGCTTTCGATCTTTTGAAAAGTGTCGGCTACCACGTGCAGAATGGAACGATGCTTGATCCCGAAGGCAAACCCTTCGGCTTTGAGATCCTGACCGCTTCGCAGGACGAGGAGCGCCTTGCCGGCATCTATCAGCGCACGCTGGAGAAGATCGGCATCAATCTCACCATTCGCAGCCTCGACGGCGATCAGATACAGTCGCGCAAGCAGCGCTTCGATTTCGAGGTCTTGGTCGGATCGAGCGGCTTCAACAATTCGTTGTCACCCGGCATCGAGCAGAGCGGGCGCTGGAGTTCGACTGCCGCCCGGACGGAAGGCTCGTTCAATCTCGCCGGCGTCGCCGACCCGGCTGTGGACGCGGCAATCGAGGCGATGCTGCGCGCCCGTTCCAAGGAGGATTATGTTGCCGCCGTTCGCGTTCTCGACCGGCTGCTGATCTCCGGCAACTACATGGTGCCGATGCAGTACAACACGCAGCAATGGATCGCCTACTGGAACTACCTGGAACATCCGCAAAAGACGCCCATATTCGGGTATCAACTGCCAACATGGTGGCGCAAACCCAACTGAGGGATCAGGAGATCGAGATGAGCGAATTGAACGCCATCACCGTCGATGTGGTGTCCGATGTCGTCTGCCCCTGGTGCTTCATCGGCCAGAAGCGGCTCGACAGGGCAATCGCGGCCGTGAGCGATGTCGACGTGCATGTCCGCTGGCGGCCGTTCCAGCTCGATCCGACCATTCCGCCCGAAGGCAAGGACCGGCGCGAATACATGCTGGCAAAATTCGGCAGCGACGAGCGCATCCGCGAAATTCACGCCCGCATCGAGCCGCTGGGCGAAGCGGAAGACATTTCCTTTGCCTTCGACGCCATCAAGGTGGCGCCGAACACGCTGGATGCGCACCGGCTGATCCGCTGGGCAGGGGCCGCCGGCGAAGCCATTCAGAACAGGCTTGTACGGCGGCTGTTCCAGCTGAATTTCGAGGAAGGCGCCAACATTGGCGATCATGCCGTGCTGGTCGAGGCGGCGCGCGAGGCCGGCATGGATGCGTCCGTGGTCGCCTCGCTTTTGCCGACCGAGGCCGATGTCGAGGCGGTGCGCACCGAGATCGCCACCGCGTCGCGCATGGGCATTTCTGGTGTGCCGTGCTTCCTGCTCGAGGACAAATACGCCGTCATGGGCGCGCAGGATGCCGATACGCTGGCCGATGCCATTCGCCAGGTGGCGGCTGCCAAGGCGCGAGGCGAACTGGAAAAGGCCGGCTGAGCCGACCGCCCTCTCCTCACCGCGACGGCAGCAAACGTTACTTCACCGTCGCTTTGGCCTTGCTGATGAAAAATCCATGGCCGTTCGTCGCCGTGCAGGTCAGTCCCTTGGTTGACGACTGGCACGAGAACGGCCCGGCGCTCCAGCTGTTGCCGTAGCCAAGCTTGTCGACATCGCTGCAACAGCCCTGCTCGCCTGGGTTCTTGATCAGCGTTGCTGGCCCCTTCGGACCCAGGATAATCGTGACGTAGTTTGGCTCGACGCGCGAGCAGCTCAGCTCCGGGCCGCCATCCCTCGGCTCATAGGTGCCGGTGCCGCCTTTGGGCGTGTAGATGCAGCCGATGTTGCCGGACGGCGTGTCGAACTCGATCTGGCCCTCGGCGCTGGCCGGAATGCTTTGCTCGCCGGCATGCGCCAAAGGTACAAAGGCAAAGAGGGACAGGATTGCGGCCGCGCGTGCAAGCATTGGGAGCTTCCTTATTGGAGAACCGGACATGCATGAGTGTCGACGATGCCGGGCAAGGTTCAATCCCAGGCGGATGAATTGTCAAACGCAGTCCCTCAGCCGATCCGACAAGACGGAACGCGCCGCTCGATCGATTCTCTCGTCAATTCCTGCCCCCGGCAGGGACGACCACGGCAATCCTGGCGAGTCACGAGCCGCAGATTTTCGAGCTCTCTGGGCCGTCCGCAGTGAGAAAACCGATCGCTCGACACGATTTCGAGTTCACGAAACCGTGTGAAAGCCTTCCCTAAGGGAAGCCGCACCAGCGTCACGACTCGATAGATCAAACACATGAAATTAAAAGCAATATCCGGATTTTTGTCGACCGTTGTCGCTATATTTCAGCATGTAATCTGTTGCCTCACGGCAACGGCTGTCGGGGCAATCCGGTCGGCCCGGTTTTAAATTAATGGAAAATGATCAATTGGTGTTACCATCCGTAACAAAAGAAAAAAGGTTTGGGCGGGATAGTGATTCGGGTCGGTAGACCATCGCAAGAGTCAGTACCGGAAAAAACACCTCGCGATGCCGCAGGGCGATCGCTTCTGACGCCGGTGTCGTCGATGCGCAGCTTCTGGGGCCTGATGCGGGCCTACTGGGTTTCCGACCGCTGGAAGGAAGCCTGGACGCTGACGCTGGTGATCGCGCTGCTCACGGCGTTGTCCAGCAAGGCCGGTGTCTGGTTCGCCGAAGCCTCGGGCGAACTGGTCAATTCCATCGCCTTCTTCCATGACGCCGCCAACACCACGCCGCTTCGCTCGCTTTTGGTCAATGCCGGCGTCCTCGTGCTGCTGGTCGTACTCAAGGACGCTGGCTTCACCGGCATCCGCAACCTTGTCTCGGCGACGTTGCACCGCAAATGGCGCGGTTGGCTGGACAGCCGCTTCAATGAAGCGCTGCTGGACGGCAATCATACGCATTTCCATGCCCAGCACGCGTCGACCGGCAGCGGCGCACCGGCCCCCGACAACATCGACCAGCGCGTCCAGGAATCCATCAAGGACATGACCGGTGGCGCCATCGGGCTCGCCATGGGCGTGCTTGGCGTTGCCACATCGCTCTATTTCGTCGGCCAGAAGCTGCTCGAAAACTCCGTCGAGGTGAAGGGGCTGGAATTTCTCGGCAGCTATGGCAGCGCCATCCTCGCCTTCCTGGCCGTCGCCACCTACGTGCCGCTGAACACTTGGATCGCGGTCAAGCTCGGCGGCCTGCTCGAGCGCCTCAACGTCAGGATGCAGCAGGCCGAGGGCAGCTATCGCGGCGAGCTGACGACATTCCTGCGCCGCTCCTTCCATGTCGCGGCGTCTCAGGGCGAAGGCGTGCAAAGGACCATGCATGGCCGGCTTTATGTCGACATCGACGGCACCTGGACGCGGCTGAACATCGTTAACACCGTCTACATGTCGTTCGAGCTGATCTACAATTTCATCGGTGCCCGCATTGTCGCCTACGGACCGGGCCTGGTGCCGTTCATCCACAACGGTCTCGACCTCAAGGGCTACATAACCGGCTCCGAACTGGTCAATTCGCTGATCGGCCAGTGTTCGTGGTTCATCCACGTCATGCCCGCCATCGCCACGTTGCGCGCCAACAGCCAGCGTGTCACCGAGCTGGCCAATGCGATCGAGAATGTCCAGCATCCGCAGGAATTCTACAGCCAGACCGGCCGCTCCGACTTCCACTATGCCAGCCAGAACCCGGTTTTCGGCCTGACCATCCAGAAGCTCGAACTGGCGCATCAGGGCGAGGACGCGACGCCCTTTCTCAGCGTCGCCAATCTGCGCTTCCGGCGCGGCGAATGGACTTTCCTGAAAGGCGAGTCCGGTTGCGGCAAAACCTCGCTGATCAAGGCGATCAACGGCCTGTGGCCCTATGGCCGCGGCACCATCGTCTTCCCCGAAGGCGTCAAGAGTTTCTATGCCGCCCAGGAGGTCAAGCTGCAGCCTGTGTCGCTGAAACAGTTGGTCTGCCTGCCCGGCTCCGAGCACGACCATGGCGATGCGCAGGTGGCGTCGGCGCTGCACAAGGCGGGGCTCGGCGACTTTATCGAGCACATGGCCGGCGAAAGCCGCGAAGGCAAAAGCTGGGACCAGGTTCTGTCGGGCGGCCAGAAACAGAAGCTGGTGGTGGCCCGCATCGTGCTGCAGCAGCCGGGATTGCTGTTCCTCGACGAGGCGACCGGCGCGCTCGACCCCGATGGCAAGGTCGCCTTCCACCAGGCCATCAAGGACAACTGCCCCGATGTCACGGTGATCTCCGTCATGCACGAGGCGGTGGCGCCGAGATCAATGACCGGCAGCGAATTCTATCACAGCATCGTCGCGATCGCCGACGGCGTCGCCACCAAGAAGCCGCTGGTTCCGACCCTGCCCGCCGAACTCACCACCATTCTGGTGCAGCCAAGGCCGGCCCCAAGGCCGGTCGAGGACAAGTGGCTGCGCTTCTCGCGCCGGCTGAAGCAGAAATAACGGCTATTCCACCCTGGTCTGCCTGGTCGAACGGCGGCCGGTGATCACAGTCTCGCGATCTTGCCCGCTCGTCGGCATTTTCCCTCCTCACCGCGATTGACACGGCAAGGCGCGCTCCTATGTTGCGCCCGCTTGCAGACAATCAAACGCGAACCCGCAAGCGGAAAGGTCACCGCGCCATGCCTGGCGACAGTCACAGTCGAACGCAACAGCCGTCCGCCCTGACGTGACCTCACATGGTTCATGTCCTGCCGGACGGCAAGGAGTGAGCCATGAACGAATTTACCACGGTGGCAAGCGACGAGGCCGTCGCGATTGCCCGTATCCTAGCCAACGATCACGTCGCCGACATTGTCGAGGCCCTGAACAGGGAGCCTCGAGAGACCGCGACGGAACTGCTCTGTGAAGTGACGTTCGAACGTCTGGTCGAGATCTTCGATCAGCCGGAACTCGACGGCGCGTCGGAACGCATGGAGGCGCTGCCGCGCGCCAAGGCGGGCAAGCTGCTCACCGCCATGTCGGTCGACCGGGCCGCCGACATTTTGCGCGAGCTCGACGAGCCGGCGCGTTCCGAGCTGCTCGGCGGACTTGCGCCGCCGCTGCGCGCAACGCTGCTCTCCATCCTCGGCTATCCCGAAGGCAGTGCCGCATCGATCATGACGACGGAGTTCGTCAGCGTGCCCTCGGACTGGAGCGTCGGGCAAACGCTCGACTACATCCGCAAGGTGGAGCGGACGCGCGAGACCGTCTATGCGATCTATATCGTCGATCCGCAAACGCACCTGCTTGTGCGCTCGACGGGCCTGCGCCGGCTGATCACCGGTGAGCCGGACGATTCGATCATGACGGTGGCGCCGGATCATCTTCCGGTGACGGTCGGCCCGCTGACCGATCGCGAAACGCTGGCGCAGACGATCTCCAAATACGATCTGCTCGCCGTTCCGGTCGTCGACCATGGCAAGATCCTCGGCATTGTCACCATCGACGACATCATCGACACGATGATCGCGGAGACGACCGAGGACGTGCACCGTTTCGGCGGCATGGAGGCGCTGGACGAGCCGTACATGAAGATGAGCTTCCTCGCCATGATCAGGAAACGCGGCGGCTGGCTGTGCGCGCTGTTCATCTCGGAGATGCTGACGGCCAACGCCATGCAGAGCTATGAGGGCGAGTTGGAGAAGGCGATCGTGCTGACGCTGTTCATCCCGCTGATCATGAGCTCCGGCGGCAATTCCGGCTCGCAGGCGACCTCGCTGGTCATCCGCGCGCTGGCGTTGCGCGAGATCGGTCTTGGCGACTGGTGGCGGGTGGCGCTGCGCGAGCTGCCCACCGGCCTGGTGCTGGGCGCCATGCTCGGCGTGGTCGGCGTCTGCCGCATCGCGCTCTGGCAGTATATGGGCTTCTACGACTATGGCCCGCACTGGCCGCTGATCGCCACCACGGTGGGTGCTGCACTGGTCGGCATCGTCACCTTCGGTTCGCTGTCGGGGTCGATGCTGCCGTTCGCCTTGAAGCGCATCGGCTTCGATCCGGCCAGCGCATCGGCGCCGTTCGTTGCCACGCTGGTCGATGTCACCGGGCTGGTGATCTATTTCTCGGTGGCGCTGGTGATCCTGCGCGGCACGCTGCTGTAGCAACCATCTCCGCCGTGGCATGTCCTTGCCGCGGCGGAGTTCCTCAACCCGGCTTTGCCGTCAATCGACCCGCTCGCCGTCCTTCACGCGATAGGTCGGCTTGTACATGGTGACCAGTTCTTCCGCCGCTGTCGGATGCACGGCCATCGTACGGTCGAAATCGTCCTTGGTCAGGCCGGCCTTCAGCGGGATGCCGAGAAGCTGCGCCATCTCGCCGGCGTCCGGCCCCAATATGTGGGCGCCAAGCACTTTCTTCGACGCGCCATCGACCACCAGCTTTATCAGCATCTTCTCGTCGCGCCCGGACAGGGTGTGCCGCATCGGCCGGAATGTGGCGCGGTAGATCTCGATGTCGGGGAAGCGCTTGACGGCGTCGTCCTCCGACAGGCCGACAGTGCCGATCTCGGGCTGTGAAAAGACGGCGGTCGCGATCGTCTCGTGATCGGGAGCGGTCGGATTTCCCTTGAAGGCGGTTTCGATGAAGCACATCGCCTCATGGATCGCCACCGGCGTCAGCTGCACGCGGTTGGTGACGTCGCCGATTGCCCAGATGTTGTCGACATTGGTGCGGGAATATTGGTCGACGGCGATGGCGCCGGTCTTGGTCATCTCCAGTCCGATGCCTTCCAGGCCCATATTCTCGGTATTGGGAATGCGGCCGATGGCCAGCATCACCTGGTCGACGGTCAGCACCTCGCCACCGCTGACCAGCGCGTCGAGCCGGCCGTCCGGCCGCTTGCGGATCCATTCGGACACGGAATGGCAAAGGATCCTTATCCCCTTCTTTTCCATCGTTTCGTGCAGCATGCGCCGCAGGTCCATGTCGAACCGGCTGAGGATCTCCTTGCCGCGATAGACCAGCGTGGTGTCGACGCCGAGACCGTGAAAAATGTTGGCGAACTCGACGGCGATGTAACCGCCGCCCTCGATCATGATCGCCTTGGGCAATTCCTTGAGGTCGAAAGCCTCGTTGGAAAAGATGCAATGTTCGTGGCCGGGCAGCGCCGGATGCGCCGCCGGGCGGCCGCCGGTGGCAATCAGGATCTGGTCTGCTGTGACGGTGCGATCCTCACCCAGGAGATGCACGACATGCGGATCGACGATCATGGCGCGCGAGTGGAAGGTCTCGCCGCCGGCGCCCTCGACGTTCCTGACGTAGATCGCCTCCAGCCGGCTGATCTCGCGATCCTTGTTGGCGACCAGCGTCTGCCAGTCGAAACTGGCTTCCGGCACCGTCCAGCCATAGCCGGCGGCGTCGGCGAAGTGCTCGGGAAATTGCGAGGCATAGACGTAGAGCTTTTTCGGCACGCAGCCGCGGATGACGCAGGTGCCGCCATAGCGGTATTCCTCGGCGATGCCGACACGCTTGCCGAGAGCCGCGGCGACGCGCGCCGCCCTCACCCCGCCCGAGCCGCCGCCGATGACGAAAAGATCGTAGTCGTAACCGGCCATGATGCGGCTCCCAGGCTTCAGAAATGTGTCAGACAGGTAGGCCGCAAAACGGCAAAAGAAAAGCCCGGACAGGCCGGGCTTTCGCAGTAGGCCGCAAGGCCAATTTGAAAATGCGCGTCAGTTGTTGTCCGCGGGGGCCGCGCCATCGGCGGGCGCTGCGCCATCGGCCGGAGCGGCGGCTCCGTCGGCGGGCGCGGCGGGTGCTGCCTGCGCCTTTGCCTTGGCGGCAGCGGCCAGCGTTTCGCCGACCTGCTGGGCGAGATCGCGGCCGAGGCCGTTCTGCCAGATGTCGGCTGCCTTGACCAATTCGCGGGTCACCATCGGGCCGCTATCGAGCAGCTTCTTGCCCGAATCGGAATTGTAGAAGGCGGCGATGTCGGTCAGTTCCTTTTCGGAGAACACTTTCGCGTAGGCGAGTGCGGCTTCCTTCTCGAGGTCGGCACGGCGCGAGGCCAGCGCCAGAGCCTTCTCGTTGATGGTCTTGCCGATCAGTTCCTGCATGTCCGGGTTCTTCTGGATCAGCTGCGATTCGAGCGCCGCGGCTGCCTGCGGCAGGATGTTGTCGAACGGGTCGGTCGCGTGGATCGCAGCGACCGCCGCGCGGGCGGCCTTCAGGTGCGCTTCCGTGACATCCTGCGAAAACGCCGGCGACGAGAAGGCGAAAACGGCCGAGGCCGCCAGAAGGACGGAAAGGCTGCGAACCCGGTTATGCAACGTCATGATCGGTAGAACTCCCTGGTTTTCGGGCGGCATGGACGGTTTGGATACCGTCGCCGCCGGCGATGATGGCCGCTGAAGCCAGCCCGATGAAAAGACCATGCTCGACCACGCCCGGAATGGCGTGGAGAGCATTCGAAAGCGCTCTTGTATCCGGAATGCGGCCAAAAGATGCATCGAGGATAAAATGGCCGCCGTCTGTAACAAAAGCCTGCCCGCCCGTCATCCTCAATGTGACCGGTCCGGAAAGACCGAGCTTTTCAGCCGCTGCGGCAACCGCGATTTCAGTGGCGCGCAGGCCGAACGGATTGACTTCGATCGGCAGGGGAAAACGGCCGAGCGTCTCGACCATCTTGGAGCGGTCGGCGATGACGATCATGCGCTGGGACGCCGCGGCGACGATCTTCTCGCGCAGCAGCGCGCCGCCGCCGCCCTTGACCAAGGTCAGTTCCGGGTCGACTTCGTCGGCGCCGTCGACGGTGAGATCCAGCTCTGGCGTTTCCTCCAGCGTCGACAGCGGCACGCCAAGCTCGCGGCACAGCAACGCGGTGCGCTCCGAAGTCGGCACGCCGATGATCGCCATGCCGGTTGCAACCTTTTCGGCAAGCAGCCGCACGAACTCCTCGGCCGTGGTGCCGGTGCCGATGCCAAGTCGCATGCCGTCGCTTACATGGGCGAGTGCTGCCCGCGCGGCTTCGACCTTCAACTGCCTTGCATCCATGTCGGTTATTGCCCCGGAAATTCGCTGTCGGGCTCGTAGCATTTTTGCCGGTCCGGTCAAAGCCCCAGGCGGCGGGTCCCCAAGGTGATCCGGCGTAGGAATTATTTCCTTGACCGGTGAGTGCAGCTATGCTACATTTTTGCCCATGGTGCTGATTTGCGCCAACAACCCGCCGTCCAAGCGGGTTTTTTCATATCGGACGGGCACGCTGCGAATGCCCGGCCTGATAAGCAGGCCCCGCCTGAACGAGCTGGCCCAGCGCTTGCCTTGACGCGCCGCAGCCTTTATCGCCTGCCCCTGTAGAAACTTGCCCCAGGACAGACCATGACCCGACCGATCATCGTGTTCGACCTCGACGGTACGCTGATCGACACAGCGCCGGACCTGCTCGACAGCCTGAACCACAGCCTGGCCGCCAGCGAGATCGCGGCGGTTGACGAAGCCGGCTTCAGGCGTTTTGTCGGTCACGGCGGCCGGGTGATGATCGAGCGGGCGCACGCCGCCCATCAGCGATCGCTTGCCGTCGAGGAGCACGACCGGCTGCTGAAACTGTTCCTCGACCACTACACGCTCAACATCCCCGGCAAGTCGCGTCCCTACCCCGGTGTCGTCGAGGCGATCGCGCGCTTCGAGGAGGCCGGCTATATCCTCGCCATCTGCACCAACAAATACGAAGCCAACTCGCTGGCGCTGATCGAGGCGCTCGGCCTGACCAAACATTTCGCGGCGATCGCCGGCCAGGACACGTTCGCCTTCCGCAAACCCGACCCGCGCCATTTGATCGAGACCATAAAGCTGGCCGGCGGCGACCCTCACCGCGCCCTGATGGTCGGCGATTCGCAAACCGACATCGACACGGCGAAAGCCGCCGGCATTCAGGTGGTGGCGGTCGATTTCGGCTACACCGACCGCCATGTGCGCGAATTCGAACCGTCGGCTGTCATTTCGCATTTCGACGCCCTGACGCTCGACCTGGCGCAAAGGCTGATTGCTGCCGCCGGAAACTGACCGGAAGGCGGCGGGAGACAGGGCGCAAAGCACAGCAAAACCGATCCTCGTCAGAACGCCGGACAGCGCCTTGACTTCCCGCACCTGCCTCCCTTATATCGCGGCTCGCTTGGCCTTCGGGCAACGAGCGGGCGATTAGCTCAGCGGGAGAGCACACCCTTCACACGGGTGGGGTCGCAGGTTCAATCCCTGCATCGCCCACCATCGGCCTTCCTGAACGCCGCACCCCAAAATGCCTAGCAACTACACCCCGCCCCTTGCCCGCCAAAATTCTTCTGGGCGAATTCCACGCGCTGCTGTAGCTCGCATATCTCTGGAACGGGCAGACGTCGGAGCCGTTTCGGACCTTCATCTGTTCGCGATCCAAAACGACACGTCGATGCGGTCGTCGGCGCAAAAGACCGTATAGCGTTGTTCCGGCTCAGCGCTCGGGCTTGCTCCATGGGCCGGGCTTCATCGAGCGCCACTTGCCCGACAGGTCGCTGACCGCTTCGTCCGTTAGCCAAAGATGCGTAGTCGCAGCAATGGAAGGCGGCGAGATAGTCGCCGCGCATGAACTCCTGTCGATGGGGCCAAACTCTGCCCTACGCCGGTCGAGCCGCGATCAGCGCTTCATCGCGTGCAGGATGGCCTGCATGTGCTCTTCCAGGTCGAGTTCGCCCCGAGCCTCGGCGGTCAACAGGTAATCGGCCTTGGCCCGGCGGTCGCCTCGGCTGATCGCAGGATAGGAGCAGATGGCAAGCAATGCTTCCTGTTCAATCCGGTCTGCCCTCTTGCGATCGTGGCTGCTGCTGCCCGCTTGATGAACAACCCTGTGAAGCCCGACATAGCTGGTTTCATGGGCTCCGATCAGCGCCCGCAATTCGGGTGAGGCCCCTTCCGCTTCGGCAAATGTCGGTTCAATGACCGAGGCCACGGCAGTGAACGCAAGAAGTGTACGGCGGGTGATTTCGGGCATGCCTCATATCCCTGCTGTTTGGTGAGTGCAGGCCCACTCTAGCACCGGCGCAATGGTTCGAAGAGATGCTCCGGGACGCGACCACACTGTCTGCTGACAAAATGTATTCGCTTCCGCAGCCCGCCGCTCCCAGCGGCCAGTGTGGCCATAAGTCGCAATGATTGGCTTGCGAAAGCAGGGTTTCGGGGCTTCATTGACACTGCGAGCGACACCATATGGTGATCCACAGCCCTCCAAAACGAGAGAAGCTCGCCTTGACGCGGTCGCACAGCGGCCGTCAGCCGGCAATGGCTATGAACCAGGAACCTGAAAAACAATGCCTGAAAATGTCAGACCAATTTCGAAAGACGTCCCCCTCATTCAGCTAGGCGTCTATCAGTGCCGCTTCCCGGTAAGCGAAGACCGGTCGGTACCCGGCGGTTATCGTTTTTGTGCCGGGCCGACCTCGGCGGATCGCGTCTATTGCGATCACCACCACAGCATCGTGACCGCCGTCGACCCTCGTCGAACCCGTTCAGGTCTCCACCCCGCTCAACGACGCGCCGCGTAAGTCAAGCGGGCGGCGGCCCCCTCATTCGGGCAACTGCAAATCGGCAGACCAAATCGTCATCTGTTCCAGCTGCGGAACAAACCGGCGCGCCAGCGAGTTTCTGTCCGACGAAACTTGAGGGAAAGCCATGTCCAGATTTCTGCTGGCGACCAGCGTCGCCGTTCTTCTCGCCGGCGGGCCGGCCTTGGCCGCGGACGACAAGCCGCTGCCGCCGCCCAATGCCAAGAAGCTGTCGGAGATCATCGCCAAGGTCGAGCAGCGCGACGGCTTTCGCTATGTGGACGAGGTCGACTGGGACAGCGGCGCCTACACCGTCACCTATTACACGGCGGACAAGGCGAAGGTCGAAATCACCTATGATCCCGTGACGGCGGAGCCGAAATAGGGACGTTCCGGCGCGAATTCGTTCTCGGCTGCGTCACGGGCTCCCGGCGCCAACTTCGGCGATCGCCCTGGCGCGGGCGCCTCCCCTTGCGTCAGTCGAGCTTTGATGGCTGACTGTCGTTTCCTGGAATAGCTCCGGGCGCCGCATTGGGGGATGGGGATGGCGACGGCAAAGCACGTGATGAAGCGCATATTGATGATGTTGGCCGGCTACTTCGTATCGGTGCTGGTCGGCCTGATCGCCGTGGCGGTGATCTATGGCGTGCTCAGTTCCTTGCCCAACGCGCCCAACTATTTCGACGTCATGGGCGTTTCGCCGATCGCGGTGCTGCTGGTGCCGCCGCTCGGCATGTTCGTCTATTTCCTGACGATCGTGGTGACCGCGCTGCAGACGTTGATCTTCGCGCTGATTGCCGAGTTCTTCTCGTTGCGCAATGTCCTGCTGCACATGGTTTTCGGCGCTGGCGCCGCAGTCGGCGGCTTCGCCTTGATCTGGCCGAGCGCACCGGAGGACATGGACCCGGAGCGTTGGGTCGACATCGGCATCATTGCCGCTGCCGGCCTTGTCGCCGGGTTGCTCTATTGGCTGATCGCCGGGCGCGACGCCGGCTTCCGACGACCACTGTTCGAGCGCTAAATCAACTCGAAGGCGAGCGAACCGCCTCCGTGGCATCCAGGGCCTGCTTCAGCCGCGAGTCGCGGTCGTAGACGTCGCCGAAATATTCGACCTTGCCCGACAGATCGGGCCATGCGGTGAAATAGGCGACATAGACCGGGATCGTGCGTGTCACGTTCTCGGTCGCGTGGCCGTGCTTCAGCTTCTCGGCGATATAGTCCACGGAGGTGCCAAGCACCGCCGCCGCCATGCCGCGCGGATCCTGCAGCCGCACGCAGCCATGGCTGAGCGCGCGCATATCGCGCTGGAAGAACGATTTCTGCGGCGTGTCGTGCATGTAGATCGCATGCTTGTTGGGGAACAGGATCTTCAACTCGCCCAGCGCGTTGGCCTCGCTCGGCTGCTGGCGCACGCTGTAGGGGATGTTCGAGCCATAGGCGCCCCAGTTGACCGCCGACGAAGGAATGCGCTTGCCGCGCGAATCCGTCACCTCATAGCCGGACCGGTCGAGATAGCCCGGATCGTTGCGCAATCTCGGCAGCATCTCGTTGACGATGATCGACTGGGGCACGCCCCAATAGGGATGGAAATCGACCTGCTTGATCTGGTCGTAGAAGAAGGAGGTCTGGTTGGTGGTCCGGCCAATGACGGCACGCGTCTTGAGCTTTTCCTCGCCATTGTCGATGTAGCTCGCGGTGAAGGCCGGCTGGTTGATGAAGACGCGCGGGCTGCCGAGATCGGAGGGCAGCCAGCGCAGTTCCTCCAGCGCCACTTCCACCTTCAGCAGCTTGTCGGCCTTGGATGTTCCGGCCAGCGTCGCGACGGTGCGCGGGCCGATGACGCCGTCGCCCTTCATGCCTGCCTTCTGCTGCACGGCCTTGATGACCGGGACCAGTTCCGGATCATAGACGTCGCTGGTGGCCAGCCTGGACAGGACCTCGCCATAGGCGCCGCCCATCTCGTCATCGAGATTGCGCGCGATCAGGGTCAGCAGCTTCGGCAGTTCGGGGCTGGTTTCGCCCGGCTTCAGCAGCAGTTTGGGGTCGACGACGATTTCGTTTTCCGCACTGGCCTGCAGCGCTTCCAGTTCGACGCGCAGCGCCTGGTATTCCGCATTCTGCGGGTGCCGCGATTCGAGATAGGTGCGCACCTGCTGGGTATGAGCCAGCGTTTTCAGCACGCCTTGCAGATCGAGCGGCTTGGCCGGGAAATCATAATAGCCGGTCATGCGGTTGGGATCGACGCGGCCGTTCTGGGCGTCGTGGGCATAGCGCAGCACACGCGCCGAAAGCGCCATCTCGAAACGGACGAGTTCTTTCAGTTGCGCATTGGCATCGGTCGACGATGCGCCGGCAGCGGGCACTTCGACCGTATAGTCGGCGGGCGTGAGGCCATAGCTTGAAGCCTCGCCAAGCACCCGCACCGCATCCTGCGCACGGCTGTTGAGGCTGGTTCCGCTTATCCAGATGAAATCCGGATTGGCCGAGTAGTACGCGATCAGCGCCTTGGCGATGTCGGGCTCGGCTAAGAGTTCGTAGTCGCCCAAGCTGGCAACCGCATCACGAAACGCGGCACCCGTAGCCGACGGGACGAAGGCGGCGTCCTGCGGTGTCGCCGGCGCCGGCGTCGCGGCCAATGCCGAGAAGTCGACGCGAACCAGCCGGTCGGCCTTGTAGGTGTAGTAGGACGGGCTGCTGATCTTCACATTGCCGCCGCCGCCACCGGACACTTTCGGCTTTGGCTTGTTCTTCGGTGGCGGGGGCGGAAACTCGCCTTTCGGCGCATGCCTGACGCCGCCGCCGAAAAGCATGTCGAAGAGCCCCTGCGCGCCTGCCTGGGGTACACCGAAAGCCAGCGTCGCCGTGATTGCCATCAGCGGCATCACGGTTGCTTTGTTTCCGAGGAATTTCATGAATCACCCGCTCCGGCCGCAACCGGTTCCCGTTCCGCACGCTCGATCGTCCCGCTCACCGCATGGCGGATGTAAGGCGCGACTATACTGATTCATACCGATTTCGTTAAGCTTTCATAAATTTTGGAAAGCCTGTTGCAGAACGGTTTCACAAGATCGTGACGGCTGGAGCGGAGGGTGGTTCCGCCCCAGCCGGAAATCCCCGCGGGATCAGGCGTTGGCGCCGCCATCGATGGTCAGGGCAGCGCCGGTGACGAAGCGGCCTTCCGGGCCTGCGAGCCAGGCGACCATGCCGGCAATGTCGTCGGCCTTGCCGAAGCGCGGCGTTGCCATCTTCCGGCGCTGATGCTCGGCATGCGGGCCGTCGGCCGGGTTCATGTCGGTGTCGGTCGAACCGGGGTGGACGACATTGGCGGTGATGCCGCGCGGGCCGAGGTCACGCGCCAGCGCCTTGGTCAGGCCGACCAGCGCCGCCTTGCTGGCTGAATAGGCCGTGAGGCTGCCGTCGGTCGCCCGCTCGGCAAGGTTGCTGCCGATCGAGATGATGCTGCCGCCCTCACCCATATGGGCGGCCGCGGCCTTGGAAGCGATGAACGGGGCCCGGAGATTGACCTCCATGGTCTCGTCGAAATCGGCGAGCGACAGCGTGTCGATTGGGGCGGCGCGCCAGATGCCTGCGCTGTTGACCAGGATGTCGAGCCGGCCGAAGGCGGTTACGGCGTCGTCGACCGCCTTGTCTATGGCGACCGCATCGCGGTTGTCGGCCTTGATCGCGATGGCGCGGCCGCCCTTGGCCTCGATCTCGGCGACGACAGCGCGGGCCTGTTCCTCGCCATGCACATAGGTCAGCGCGACGCTGGCGCCATCGGCCGCCAGCCTCCGCGCAATCGCCGCGCCGATGCCGCGACTGCCGCCGGTGACGAGCGCGGCCTTACCGTTCAATCTGCTGGAAGACATCGAATTCTCCTTTTATGTAATGATCGATACATAAATATCTGTCAGCCTTGCCCGCTGGCGTCAACTGAATTATGTATCGATCAACACAGAAAGAGCGTCATGTCGGAACGAGGCCGTCCCCGCACCTTCGATCGAACCGCAGCCCTGCGCCGCGCGATGCAGGTGTTTTGGGCGCGTGGTTACGAAGGTGCATCGATGAGCGAGCTGACCTCCGCCATGGGCATCAACTCGCCCAGCCTCTACGCTGCCTTCGGCAGCAAGGAGGCGCTGTTCCTGGAGGCGACGGATTTTTACTCGCACACCGAGGGTGCCGACATCTGGCTGGCATTGGACGAGGCTCCGACCGCGCGGCAGGCGATCGAACAATTCCTGTGCCTGACGGCGAAAGCCTATGCGCAGAGCGATCGCCCGCAGGGCTGCCTGATCACGCTGGGCGCACTGCATCAGGATTCGAGCCGCGGCGCCATCTGCGACGATCTGCGCCGCCGTCGTGCCGAAAACCACACCGCCCTGCAAAAACGTCTGGAGCGCGGTATTGCCGAAGGCGAATTGCCGGCGGATTTCGACGCGAGCGCTGCCGCGACCTTCTTCGCCACGGTCCAGCACGGCATGTCGATCCAGGCGCGAGACGGCGCCTCGCACGCTGCCCTGCTGGCGACGGTTGCCGGGGCCATGGCTGCCTGGCAGACGTTGGCCGGCGGCAACGCGGCGTGACAAACGCCGGCTGGTGTGCTCGAAATCCGCCAGCAAGGCCGGGAGGGACGAGAGCGTGAAAAAGGGTTATCGCGAGCTGCTGGACGAGGCGAACGCCGTGATCGAGGTGGTTTCGCCGGAGGAAGCGGCCGGGCTGCTCGACGATGAAGACACCATCTTCGTCGATCTGCGCGATCCACGCGAAGTGGAACGCGACGGCCGGATTCCGGGCGCCAAACATGTCACGCGCGGCATGCTGGAATTCTGGATCGACCCCGAAAGCCCTTACCACAAGCCGTTCTTCGCCTCGGGAAAGAGCTTCGTGTTCTTCTGCGCCGGCGGTTGGCGCTCTGCCCTGGCCACAAAGACGGCGCAGGACATGGGGCTTTCGCCGGTCAAGCACATCCTCGGCGGCTACACCGCCTGGAAGGCCGCCGGACTGCCGGTCGAACCCGGCGAGAAGAAGAAATAATCTCGACCGCCGCTCAATGCAGCAGCAATGGCTCGCGATGCGTCACGAAGCCGACCGCGCGTTCGACCACGCCCTTGTCGGCAAGAATGCGGCGATGGCCAAGCCCGTCGGCCCAGTAGAGCCGCACATGGCCGCCGGCACCGGCATAGCGCCTTGCGTGATCGGCCGAGACTTCGCGGTCGTCCGGCGCGTGGATGACCAGGGTCGGCACCGGTGCCTGGGCGAGCTGGCGGTCGCCGGTGAATTCGTGCAGCGGCCGGCCGGAAAGATGCTCGACCCGGTCCGCCATGGCGGCTTGCGAGCGCGGGCCGACATTCAACATATGACTGAAGTCGGCAAAGATCGCCGGCAGGGAACTTGGCGCCGCGATCAGCACCAGGCGTCCCGCCGCCAGCGGCGGGATGTTCTTGACCGAACCGGCGATGGCATTGGCGGCGACGGCGCCGCCGAAGGAATGGCCAACCGCCGCCGCGAACGGGCCGAACCATTCGCCGGCAACCCGCACCGCATCCACCGCATTGACCATGTTCAGGCGCCGGCCCTGCGACTGGCCGTGGCCAGGCAGGTCGAGCGAAACGACCCTGTAGCCGGCGGCGCGATAGCCTTCGATCAAGGCGCGCATATATTCGGTGCGCGAGCGCCAGCCATGGACGACGAGCACCGTGCCGACGGCCGCCCTGCCCGGCTCGGGCCGGAACTCGTGCACCATGACGCAGCCGGTCGCGGTCTTCAGCCGGTGATGACGCGCCTCGGTCATGAACCCCGTCGCACGCTCGACAGCGCGGCGCTCGCCATCGCTGAGCGCCTTGACATTCGGGGTGCGGCAGAACAATTCGAACGCCGCGCGTCCGCTGAGCCGCGGCGCGACACGCTCTGCCGCACCGAACACGCCCCGGATGACCTTCAGCCCGAATGATGCCATAGTGAGAATCCATCCATACGTTCAAGCATGAACATAATAGTTCAAAGATGAACAATAAACAAGAGCTGCCTTGGGACAACCCGCGTTTCCGCAACTGGGTCGCGGTGGCGCGCGCCTGCCATGTGCTTGAGCGCACGCTGGCGGTGAAACTTGCGCCGCTCGATTTGAAGCCGGCGCAGCTCGACGTGCTGATGAACCTCTATCGCCACCCCGGAATGTCGCAGCACGATCTTGCCCGCAAGCTGCTCGTCGGCCGCTCCAACATCACCATGCTGTTGCCGCAGCTGGAAGCGCGTGGCCTGCTGCGCCGCGAAGGCGACGAGAAGGACAAGCGCATCCTGCGGCTCGCGCTCACCGAGGCCGGCGAGGCGCTGCTGATGCAGGCGCTGAAAGTGCATATGGCGCTGATCGAGAAGGCGATGAGCCAGTCGACGCCGGAACAATGCGACATGATCGGCGAGCAGATGCGCAAGATCTATGATGTGCTGAATGAGGCTTGAGCGCCCTTCAGCCCAACCCTACCACATCGTCTTCTTCGCCCGTTCCGGCCATTCCTTGTCGTAGGTTTCGCCGTCGATGTTCTTGCGGCTGGTGATTTCCAGGATCTGTCCGGGCGTCGGCAGCGACTTCGGCTCGACATGCCTTGCCGGGTTCCAGAGCTCGGAGCGGACGATGGCCCGGGCGCATTGGAAATAGACCGCATCGATGTCGACGACGGTTACCGATCGCGCCGCCTTGCCGTCCACCGCAAATGACGCGCACAGCGCTGTATCCGTTGTGATGTGGGCGCGACCGTTGACGCGCAGCGTCGTACCGGAGCCCGGCACCAGGAACAGCAGGCCGACGCGTGGGTCGCGGATGATGTTTTTCAGCGAATCGGCGCGGTTGTTGCCGCGACGGTCCGGCATCATCAGCGTTTTCGGATCATGGATGCGCACGAAGCCGGCGAGATCGCCGCGCGGCGAACAGTCCAGCCCCTCCGGCCCGCTGGTCGCCAGCGCGACAAAGGGCGAGGCTTCGATGAAGGCAGCATATTCGGGAATGACGTGGTCGAGTTCCTTGACCAGCGAGGCCTCGCCTGGAACGCCATAGAGTGCCTCGAGCTGCTCGACCGTGGTGATGACGGACATGTTTTCGCCTCCAAACCTTTGCCGGCGCTATCCCAGATCGATGACATCTTCACGACAGCGATGCCCTAGCGGTCCCGGCTCAATCCCTTTTCCGCAAGCTCCGCGAGATAGGCTTCCCAGCGCGCATCCTTCTCGTGGCCGAGGGTATGCAGGTAGTTCCAGGTGAAGATGCCGGTGTCGTGGAAATCGTCGAAGGTGATGCGCACGGCGTAGTTGCCGACCGGCTCGATCTTCAGGATCGCCACATTGCGCTTGCCGGGGACCGTCACCCGCTGATCCGGCGAATGGCCCTGCACTTCGGCCGATGGCGAGGCGACGCGCAGCAGTTCCGCCGGCAGTTCGAACGGATGGTGGTCGGGAAAGGTGACGGACAGAAGTTTGCGGTCCTTGGAAACCCTGAGTTCTTTCGGTGCGGTCATGCTGTTCGATCCCGTGTCATCCGCCCTTCCCTACGCCGCTTCGCCAAACGGGAAAAGGTCTGATGAGACCGACCGACATGCGATGTCGGCTGAGAGATGTTACCAAAGATCGAGAGGCGCTATCTTGAACAGCAGGCCGGATCGTATCACATAGCGGTATATAACGAAGCCGTTCACGGCCACGGGAAGCGCTTGAAGCATGGACATGATTGATCCTTTCGGCCGCACGATCAGCTATCTCCGCGTGTCGGTTACCGACCGCTGCGATTTCCGCTGCACCTATTGCATGGCCGAGGACATGGCCTTCCTGCCGAAGAAGGACCTGCTGTCGCTGGAAGAGCTCGACCGGCTGTGCACGGTTTTCATCGAAAAGGGCGTCAGGCGATTGCGGCTGACCGGCGGTGAGCCGCTGGTGCGCAAGAACATCATGCATCTGGTGCGCCAGCTGTCGCGGCATCTCGAAAGCGGCGCGCTGGAAGAACTGACGCTGACCACCAACGGCTCGCAGCTGTCGCGCTTTGCCGCCGAACTCGCCGATTGCGGCGTCAGGCGCATCAACGTCTCGCTCGATACGCTCGATGCCGACAAATTCCACAAGATCACCCGCTGGGGCCATCTCGACAAGGTCATGCAAGGCATCGATGCCGCGCAGGCGGCCGGGCTCAAGGTCAAGCTCAACGCAGTGGCGTTGAAGGATTTCAACGACGCCGAGCTGCCCGAGATGATGCGCTGGGCGCATGGCCGCGGCATGGACCTGACGGTCATCGAAACCATGCCAATGGGCGAGATCGATGCCGACCGCACCGACCAGTATTTGCCGCTGTCGCTGCTGCGCGCGTCGCTCGAACGCCAGTTCACGCTGACCGACATTCCCTTCAAGACCGGCGGCCCGGCGCGCTACGTCCAGGTCGCCGAGACCGGCGGACGGCTCGGCTTCATCACGCCGATGACGCATAATTTCTGTGAGAGCTGCAACCGCGTCCGGCTGACCTGCACCGGCACCCTCTATATGTGTCTCGGCCAGGAAGATGCCGCCGATCTGCGCGCGCCCTTGCGCGCCTCGGAAGGCAACGAGCTGGTCGCCGAAGCAATAGACGAAGCCATCGGCCGCAAGCCCAAGGGCCATGACTTCATCATCGACCGCCGCACCAGCCGCCCATCGGTGTCGCGCCACATGAGCGTCACTGGCGGCTGATCTTCCGTGAAATTCATGCAATATCGCTTCGGGATCATGACTTCGAGGCGAGCATGCGGCTGCACTCTTCATTCCTGGTCATTGCGACAATGGCAGCAACCAGTGCGGTCGCCGCGCCATTCACCTATGTGAACGATCGCTTCGGCACTGTCTGCACCTTTCCCGACGACGTCTTCACCGATCGCCAGCCGGAGCCCGACAATGGCGACGGACAGCAATGGCTGAGCGCCGATGGCGCCAGCCTGATCTGCTCGGGCATCCTCAACGTCGACGACGACACGCCGAAAGGCTTTGTCGCGGCGGAGAAGGCGAGCAAGGAGCCGGGCTACAAGATCACCTACAGCAAGGCCGGAAAGGACTGGGCCGTGCTGTCGGGCCTGAGGGATGGAAAGATATTCTACGAGCGACGTCTGTTTGGGAAAGACGGTATCGTCCGTACGGTCTGGGTCGACTACCCGCCGGCGCTGAAGTCGAAATACGATCCGCTGGTCGGCGCCATCGCCGGCAGTCTCAAGGGGCCATGACGGTTTCGGACCACACCCCAGAAAAAGTCTTGTTCGCGAACCGCAGCCGGATTTACGGCCAGTCTGTTCCAGCCTAGCCTTCCTCTGGAAGCTGCTCTTCGCTCACAGGGGGATACACCATGCGCAAACTCGTTCTTTCTCTGGCACTGCTTGGCCTCGCGGCCGTGCCCGCGGCGGCGCAGTCGATCGGCGGCACTTATACGGTTGCCGGCACCAATTTCGACGGCTCGGCCTATGGCGGCGAAGCCACCATCACGCTGACCAGCGGGACGACCTGCGCGATCCATTGGGAAACTGGTGGCTCATCTTCCGACGGCATCTGCATGCGCAACGATGATGCCTTCTCCGCCGGCTATGTCATGGACAAGGACATTGGCCTCGTCGTCTACAAGGTGGCGGCGGACGGTTCGCTGCACGGTCTTTGGACGATCGCCGGCAAGGAAGGCAATGGCACCGAGGTGCTTACGCCGAAGAAGTAAGTTCGCCATCGCAGGCGATATTCAGGGCCACAAACAAGGCTGTGGCCCAGTCCTTTGCTGTTGCTGTTTCATGCCCGACTGTTACAGGCTTGCTGCCTGAAGCGCGTCGCGTTTGAACGGATTCAGCCACGCGCTTCAGGTCTTTGTTTCTTATGCATGTCGTTTCCCCAAACCGAGGTCACTTTTGGGCGATATGTATTAGCAGAACCGGTAGCCGTCTTGCCCCTGTCTCCAAATCTTCGCGGCGCATTGTTCATGATGGTGGCGATGGCCGGCTTCACCCTCAACGACGCCATAACCAAATACTCGTCGCAATCGATGAACATGGCGCAGGTCATGTTGATCCGTGGGGCTTTCGCTTCGCTTTTCGTCGGCCTGCTGGCCTGGCAGCGCGGCGCTCTCGCCCGCCCGGGCTCGATGCTGCAGCCTCTGGTCGCCTTGCGCGTGATCAGCGAGGCCGGCGCAACGGTGAGTTTCCTCGTCGCCCTCGCCCATCTGCCGATCGCCAATGTTTCGGCGGTGCTGCAGGCGCTGCCGCTGGCGGTGACGATGGGAGCGGCACTTGTCTTTGGCGAGACTGTCGGCTGGCGGCGTTGGCTGGCCATCGCCATCGGATTTGCCGGCGTGCTGATCATCGTGCGGCCGGGCTTCGAAGGGTTCAGCGTCTACTCGCTGTCGGCGCTGGCCAGCGTCGCCTGCTGCGCGGTGCGCGATCTCGCCACCAAGCGGATCCCCAAGGCCATTCCGACATTGCTGGTGTCGACCGCGACCGCGCTTGCCATGACAATCGTCGGCGCGGCGCTGTTGCCGGCAATGGGCGGCTGGACGCCGATGACGGGCAACAGCACGGCCCTGCTGGCCCTGGCTGCTGTGCTGGTGATTATCGGCTACCAGTTCATCATCATGGCGATGCGGGCGGGCGACATCTCCTTCATCGCGCCGTTCCGCTACACGGCCCTGATCTGGTCGATCCTGCTTGGCCTGTTCATCTTCGCGGACATTCCCGATCTGCCGATGATCGTCGGCGCCACCATCATCATCGGCTCCGGCCTCTATGCGCTCTACCGCGAGCGGGTCGTCGGCCGGCGCAAGATCGTCGCCGAAAGCACGGGGCCAAGCATGGTTCCGGACGGAATCTAGCCAGATCATTCTTGTGATTTCCGACGGCTGGCGTACAGGCTTCGTGGCATGAAGCGAGAAATTGCGGGGATTGTTCTGGCCGGTGGCCAGTCGAGGCGGATGGGCGGCGGCGACAAGAGCCTGTTGCCGCTTGGCGATGGCTGCCTGCTTGACCAGGTCGTGTCGCGCTTCGCCCCGCAAATAGAATCGATGGCGCTCAGCGCCAATGGCGACCCTGCACGATTCCTGCGCTTTGGACTGCCGGTGCTTGCCGACAGCGTGCCCGGCTTTGCCGGTCCGCTCGCCGGAATCCTGACCGGCCTCGAATGGGCCGCGGCCAACAGGTCTTGCAAGGCGATCGTCAGCGCTGCCGGCGACACGCCTTTCCTGCCGTTGGACCTTGTCGAGCGTCTGGCAGGGGCCGCCGATCAAAGCCCCGGTTCTATTGCCGTTGCCCGCTCGGCCGGCAAGCGGCATCCGACCTTCGCGCTTTGGCCGATCGGCTGCCGCGATGCCTTGCGGCACTTTCTGGTCGATGAAGATATCAGGCGGGTTTCGGCTTTCATCGACCGGCACGGTTTTGTCGAGGTGGAGTTCCCGGTTCCGCCATCGGCGGGGATCGACCCTTTCTTCAACATCAACGAACCGGACGATCTTGTGTCTGCCGAGCGTCTGTTGCAGAGCATCAAGCCATGAACAGACGTGTCTTCGGCATCACAGGCTGGAAGAATTCCGGCAAGACGACTTTGACCGAGAGGTTGGTCAGCGAATTGGTCCGGCGCGGCTGGAAGGTGTCGACGGTGAAACATGCCCACCATGACTTCGACATCGACAAACCTGGCGCGGACAGCTTTCGCCACCGGCAGGCCGGCGCCACCGAAGTCGCGATCGTCTCCGGCGTTCGCTGGGCACTGATGCACGAGCTGCGCGGCGAGGATGAGCCGACATTGGAGACTGTCCTGTCGCGGCTTGCCCCTTGCGACCTCGTGCTGGTCGAGGGCTACAAGCGCGAAGCCCACAGCAAGATCGAAACCCGCCGGCTGGATGCGAAGGACCGCACGCCGCTTTCGGCGGAGGATCCCAACATCGTCGCTGTTGCCGCCGATTTTGCCATTGAAGGCGAGCTGCTGCCGGTATTCGATCTCGACGATGCAAAATCGATAGCCGACTTCATCGAGCGCACCACCGGGCTCGTTGCTTGAGCGCTGACGCAACGGCAGAATAGCCTTGCCCATTTTTATGGTTTTGCAGTTGCTTTTTTCTTGGAAAGAGTGGGAGTATCGCGCCAGCGGGCGGTCAAAAGCACCGCCCCACAGAGCCGTTCGGAACGACGGCCGGGACCATAAAGAGAGGACCATCATGCGTATTTCACTGCGTATCGCGCTTGCCGCTTCGGCCGCGCTGCTGACGCTCGGCGTCGCCCAGGCCCAGGAAAAGACCCTGAGGATCGGCACCGAAGGCGCCTACCCGCCCTTCAACAACCTTACCGCCGATGGCCAGCTCGTGGGCTTCGACATCGACATCGCCAAGGCGCTTTGTGATGAGATGAAGGTCAAGTGCACCTTCGTCGCCCAGGATTGGGACGGCATCATTCCAGCCCTCCAGGCCGGTAAATTCGACGCCATCGTCGCCTCGATGTCGATCACGCCGGAGCGCAAGGAGAAAGTCGACTTCTCGAACAAATACTACAACACGCCCTCGGCGATCGCCGTGCCGAAGGACAGCACGCTGAAAGGCGTGACCAAGGAAGATCTAGCCGGCAAGACCATCGGCGTCGCCACCACCACCACGCATTTCAACTATGCCTCGAAGACCTACACCGACAGCACCGTGAAGGGCTATCCGAGCAGCCCCGAGGAGCAGGCCGATCTTGCCAATGGTCGTCTCGACGCCATCGAGGACGATATCGTCGTGCTGCAGCAGTTTCTGGACTCGCCTGACGGCGCCTGCTGCAAGATCCTCGGCCAACCTTCGCCGCAGCCGGTCGAGATTTTCGGGCCTGGTGCCGGCATTGCCGTACGCAAGGGCGAAACTGACCTGGTCAACAAGCTCAATTCGGCCATCGCCGCCATTCGCGCCAATGGAAAATACAAGGAAATCAACGACAAGTATTTCAAGTTCGACGTCTACGGCGCCGAGTCCTGATAAGCCAGTTCAAGACGGCGGGGAATTTCCCCGCCGTCTTTCTATTCGTCTTGGGAATGCCGTGGGGATAAGACCGGTCGATGCCAGCCCAGAGCATATGGACACTTCTCAGTTGGGGACCTGAAGGCTGGCTTGACGATATTGCCTATGGCGCACTGATCACCATTGCGTTGGCGCTTGCCACGCTGCCCATCGGATTGACGATCGGCTTTTTCATTGCACTCGCCAAGCAGTCCGAAGAACCGTCGCTGCGCCTTGCCGCCAACATCTACACCACCGTCTTTCGCGGCCTGCCGGAACTGGTGACGCTCTTCCTGTTCTTTTTCGGCATGCCGATCCTGCTGCAGCATCTCGTCAGGTATTTCCGGCCTGACGTCACCATCGACGTCAACAGCTTTGTCGCCGGCATGATCGTGCTTGCACTGATCTTCTCCTCCTATGCCAGTGAGGTTTTCCTTTCCGCCTTCCGCGCCATTCCCAAAGGCCAGTATGAGGGCGGCTACGCCATCGGTCTTTCGAACTGGCTGACCATGCGCAAGGTGATCGTGCCGCAGCTGTTGCGCATCGCGTTTCCTGGACTGGAGAACTGCTGGCTCAGCCTGCTCAAGGACACGTCGCTGGTGTCGGTCGTCGGCCTGGCCGAGACGCTGCGCAATGCCAGCATTGCGGCCCGCGTCACCAAGCACGCTTTCCTGTTCTTCGGCGTCGCCTCGCTGGTCTTTCTTGGCCTTGCCGTCCTGTCGTCCTTCGCCACCAACGCGATCCTGCGCTCGCTTGGCCGGCGGGAGGCGCAGCGATGAGCGCCACGGCCACCATGGTCGAACGTCCACCGCCACGGGCGCGCGGCTGGCCGCGCAGGCGTATCGCCGGTTACGCGCTGGTGGGCCTATGGATTTTGTTCGGTATCGGCATCGTCAGCTATCTCTTCCTTGCCTGGAATCCCGATTTCTTTGCCAAATATGCGCCGGCTTATCTGAGCGGGCTTGGGGTCACGCTGGCGCTGGTTTCCATATCGATGGTACTCGGCGCGATCCTGTCGGTGCCCGTCGCTTACGGGCGCATGTCCAGCAACCGGATCCTGTCCGGCCTCGCCTATTGCTACGTCTATTTCTTCCGCGGCACGCCGCTGCTGGTCCAGACCTATCTGGTCTACTACGGATTGGGCTCGTTCCGCGTCGAACTCCAGTCGATCGGCCTCTGGGATTTTTTCAAGGACGCGTTCAATTGCGGCGTCTTTGCCTTTGCGCTCAACACGGCCGCCTACCAGGCGGAGATCCTGCGCGGCGCCATAGAGAGCGTGCCAAGAGGGCAATGGGAAGGGGCGGCCTCGCTTGGCCTGCATAAACTGCAGACGTTGCGCAAGATCATCCTGCCGCAAGCCTTGATCGTCGCCTTGCGGCCCTATGGCAACGAACTGATCCTGATGGTCAAGGCGTCCGCCATCGTCGCCATCATCACGGTCTACGATCTGATGGGCAACGCCAAGCTCGCCTTCGCCAACTCGTTCGACATCCAGGCCTATATTTGGGTCGCCCTCGTCTATCTGGTGATGGTCGAGATCTTGCGGCATGGCGTCGAATGGATCGAGCGCCGGATCACCGTTCACCTGAAACGCTGACGATTTTCAATTCAGCTGCACCAGTCGATCAGGCTCTACGCGTCTTGACGAATTGAGCGCAGAGCCTAGAGCTTTCACAGCAAATTCCGTTTCCATTCTGAAGGGCAAGCTCATGGCATCTGTTGCATTTCTCGGTCTTGGCGTGATGGGCTATCCGATGGCCGGGCACTTGAGGAACAAGGGCGGCCATGACGTCACCGTCTACAACCGGACCAAGGCCAAGGCCGAGCAATGGGTTGGCCAGCATGGCGGTAGCCTGGCGGCGACCCCCGCGCAGGCCGCCGAGGGCAAGGATTTTGTATTCTCCTGCGTCGGCAATGACGACGATCTGCGTTCGGTGACGACCGGTCCGGAAGGCGCCTTCAAATCGATGAAGAAGGGTTCGGTCTTCATCGACAACACCACCGCCTCGGCCGAGGTCGCTCGCGAGCTGGCGGCGGCGGCGCAAGCCGGCGGGTTTTCGTTTCTCGATGCGCCGGTCTCGGGCGGCCAGGCCGGCGCCGAGAACGGCGTGCTGACCGTGATGGTCGGCGGCGAGCAGGACGCTTTCGACAAAGCGAAGCCTGTCATCGACGCTTTTGCGCGCATGGTCGGCTTGATGGGGTCGGCCGGTGCCGGCCAGCTCACCAAAATGATCAACCAGATCACCATAGCCGGTCTCGTCCAGGGCCTGGCCGAAGGCATCCATTTCGGCAAGAAGGCCGGGCTCGACATCGAGAAGGTGATCGAGGTGATTTCCAAGGGCGCCGCGGGCTCCTGGCAGATGGAGAACCGCCACAAGACGATGAACGCCGGCAAATATGATTTCGGCTTCGCCGTCGACTGGATGCGCAAGGATCTCGGCATCTGCCTGGCCGAGGCCGACCGCAATGGCGCCAGACTGCCGGTCACCGCACTCGTCGACCAGTTCTACAAGGATGTGCAGGCGATGGGCGGCAAGCGCTGGGACACGTCCTCGCTGCTCGCCCGTCTCGAAAAATAGGTCTCTGCCGTGGCAGAGCTCTCGCCTCAATCCAGTGCCGCGGAAATCGTCGCCCATCTTCGCGCCATCGGATCCGAGCAGAACCGCCTCGGCATATTGCGCTACGGCATCAAGATCGACCGTGCACTTGGCATCTCGCACGGCATGCAGCGGCAGATCGCGCGGACGATCAAACGCAACCACGAGCGCGCCTTCGAGCTATGGGACAGCGGCATCATGGAGGCGCAGTTCATTGCCTCCGTCACGGCTGACCCGAAACGGTTTTCTGCTGGAGATGCAAGACGATGGGCGGCGAGTTTCGACTCCTGGGACATCGTCGACGGCGTCTCGGATCTCTTTGTCGATACGGACGCCTGGAAAGAACTGATCGCCGAGTTTGCGGCCGACGAGCGGGAGTTCGTTCGGCGCACGGCCTTCGCCATGATGGCCTGGTCTGTCGTCCACCGGAAGCAGGAGCCAGGGGCGACCTTCCTCTCCTTCCTGCCGATCATCGAAACGCACGCGAACGACAGCCGCAATTTCGTGAAGAAAGCCGTGAACTGGGCGCTTCGGTCGATCGGTAAGCGATCGATGAACATGCACGGTGCCGCCCTGGCTGTCGCCGAACGACTGGCGCAGTCGGCAGACAAGACGGCGCGCTGGATCGGCAAGGACGCCGTAAGGGAGCTGACCAATGCCAAGACGCTCGCGCGGATCGCCGCCAGGAAAGGCTGACGGCGCGCGTTCCGCCATGTCAGGATCTCGCCGACATGTGAAGTGGCTGCCGACATGTGATGCGCCTCGAGCGTTGACGTCTTTGGCAGCGGCGTCTTTACTTGAGGCTCAAAGGAAGCGGCCGATGAGCAATCCTCTAAAATCAACCCTGGCGCTCGCTGCCGCTTTGTTTGTGTCCGCTGCCGCCGATGCCTCGGCCGAGACTGCGCACATATTCTGGAAGGATCTGCGTCCGGCTACGCAATCCGCCGCCGAAAACGTCGGGCTGCCGATGATCGCGGCAAAATTGCCCGACCATGGCGAAACGCTGTCCGTCAATCTTCAGGACAAAAGCATTCAGCTAGCCGGCTACGCATTGCCGGTCGATCGCGACGGTGATCTTGTCTACCAGTTCCTGTTGGTACCCTGGACGGGTGCCTGCAGTCACATGCCGACGCCGCCGCCCAACCAGATTGTCCTGGTTACGCCGGCCCGTCCCTACAAGATGTCCGAGGCCTATCAGCCTGTAGCGGTCACCGGCGCGCTGAAGCCGGACATGGAGAAGAGCCAGCTGTTCATCCTCGACGGCGTCAGCATCATCCAGTCTGGCTACAGCGTGCGCAAGGCAGATGTGGTGAGCGTCGAGACCGTGCCGGATACGATCACTCTGCCGGTGAACTCACCCTGGAGTTTCCTCAACAAAAAGAAGAACTAAGCGGGATGACTTTATGTGACGTTCAGCTCAGGCAGCGTTGGCACCCGATTCCTTGTCCAGAACCATGTAGTCGAGCGGGATTTCGGTCGTGTACTTGATCTGCTCCATGGCGAAGGACGACGACACGTCACGAATTTCGATCTTGGCAATCAGCCGCTTGTAGAAGGCGTCATAGGCGGCGATGTCGGGCACCACGACGCGCAGGAGATAATCGACGTCGCCGCTCATGCGGTAGAACTCGACCACCTCGGGAAACTCCTGGATGACTTCCGAGAAACGCCGCAGCCATTCATGGCTATGCGAATTGGTGCGGATCGACACGAAGACGGTGACGCGCACATTGACCTTTTCATGGTCGAGAATGGCAACGCGCCGCTTGATGACGCCCTCTTCCTCGAGCTTCTGGATGCGTCTCCAGCAAGGCGTCGTCGACAGCCCGACTTTCTTGGCGACATCGGCGACCGCGAGTGTCGCGTCCTCCTGCAAGAGGCGGAGAATTTTTCTATCGAGGCGATCCATATCGTGCTCCCAAAGGAATAGAATGCCTATACTCTGCCTTATCCAGGCCTTTCACAAGAAAGAAATTCTGCTGATCGGGCAAAAAGCGAGTGATTTCTTGCTGAAAGGTCAGCCGAGGCGATAGCGGATTTCCGAACGCAGAAAAGGCAGCAAATCCATTTCAAACCACGGATTCTTCTTCAGCCAGCCCGTGTTGCGCCACGAGGGATGCGGCAGCGGCAGCACTTTCGGACCGATGGAATTCTCCCAGATGGAGCGCCAGTCCATGACCGTTTCCGTCAGTGAGGGCCGGCGCGCCGCACCCATGTGCCAGGACTGCGCGTAGATACCGATCGTCAGCACCAGATCGATCCGTGGCATAGAGGCCATCAAAGGTGCGCGCCAGGCCGCCGCGCATTCGCGCCTCGGCGGCAGATCTCCCCCCTTGGCATCCTGGCCGGGAAAGCAGAAGCCCATCGGGACGATTGCGAATTTTTCGATGTCGTAGAATTCGTCGCTCGTCACGCCAAGCCAGCTGCGCAGGCGGTCGCCGGAAGCGTCGGTGAACGGCATGCCCGACAGATGCACCTTGGTGCCGGGCGCCTGGCTGGCGATCAGGATCCGGGCGGTGGATGATGGGCGCAGCACTGGTCGCGGCTCATGCGGCAACGGCTTGCCGGCCGGATTTTCCACGCAGATGCGGCAGGCGCGGACCCTGGCGACGAGGTTTTCGAGTTCGGCAGTCATTCTCAGGCTGATGCGCTCGGCCGGCTGGAAACGGCTTGATGCCAGCGCAACACATTCGCGCACTCATCCGGTACCTTGATGCGTGCCGGCTTCATGAAGTCGACAGCGATCAGGCCGGTGATGTCGGCGATCGAATAGCTGTCACCGGCGATGAACTCCCGGCTGCCCAGTTCGCCGTCCAGCAGCCTGAGGAACGCCACGGCCTTCGGCTTGTTGGCCTCACCCCATTCAGGGACCTGCGGGATTTCCCATTCCTTCATGGCAGGATGGATGTGCCGGAAGGCCTGCGTGACGCAGCTGAGCAAATTGAATTCCATCCGCCTCTGCCACATCTCGACCTGCGCCTTGCCGAGTGCGCCACGCCCGAACAGGGCCGGTTCGGGATGCAGCTCCTCGAAATAGCGGCAGATGGCGACGGATTCGGTGATGACGGTGCCGTCGTCGAGCTCCAGCACCGGCAGACGCTGCAAGGGGTTGCGCGAGCTGACCGCCTGTTGCCTGTGTTCCAACGCGCCCATATCGATGGGCACCTGCGGAACCTCGATGCCTTTCTCGGCCAGGAAAACGCGGACCCGCCTTGGATTGGGCGCCCGGCCACCGTCGAAGAGCTTCATTCCATCCTCCTGTTCGTCCTCGGTTCCAGTTCCAGGATGCGCATCACCAGAAGCGAAAAATCTCGCGCACGGCATCGCCGATCGACGCCAGTGTGCCGTGCTTCTTCTCGACGACTTCGCCGTGATGGCTGTCTCGCCAATTCTGCGGCTGATCGAACGTTCCCGCCCAGATGCCGGCCTTTGCCGCGCGGGCGATGGCTTCCTCGCTCTCGAAGTCGCCATAGGCAACCGCCCAGCCCGCCTCGACCTGCGCGCGGTTGAGATCCTTGCCGCCGGCGGTGCAGTCGCCGAGCAGCCGGCCATAACGATCACGCTGCCAGCCGGTACAAGAGACGGGCTTGCCGGCGATCAGGCGAACGAGCGACTGACGCGCAAGCGTGCCGCAGGAATAGTCCGCGCCGTTCTTGCGGCAGGTCTGCGTATATTCCGGAGCATCGATGCCGCGCATGCGGATACGCTCGGTGCCAAGCGTGATCGAATCGCCGTCGTTGATGATTGCCACGCCTTGCGTCTTGCGTGTCTCCACCCGGTCGAGGCGGGCCGCCAGCAGGATCAGCAGTCCGAGGATGATGACGGCAAGCCCGTAATCCACCAGCCGGCGCCACAGGCTTCTGGGGCGCGCAACGTATCGCCGGCGCGGCCTCGGCGACCATGAACGGCTCATATGGCAAACGGTTGGTTAATCATTCGAACGTAGCTTAACACTTGGAAACCGCTGCTCGCATAAATTGAAGTTTTGATGCCCTTGCAACGCTCGAACACAGCGGACAAGTTCATTGTGGACCGCAGGAAACGCCATCGCAACAGCGATGTCGCGCGCGCGGTGCGCAAGACGCGTGACCGTCTTTCGCAGCAGGCCGGCAATCCCGATTTCGATCGCGAACTGCTGAAGCTGCATGCCCGAGCGATGACAAGCGGCGCCATCGCCATCCCGCTTCTCGTGCTGGCGATTGCCGCGGGTGGCCGGCTGGCCGGAATCGGCAATGAGATCGGGCTTTGGGCGCTGTTCACGCTAACCTGCTACACTATCGTTGCCTTCATGGCGCGGCGCATCGAGCGCACTGAAGCTTCCGAGCTCAACCCTTTGCAAGCACGGCGGGAATTCCTGATCGGCCATTTCCTGTGCGGTCTCGGCTGGGCTTGGTTCGTGTGGCTTGGCTGCAGCGTCTGCGAGGTCGATCCGTTCCACATCGTCAAGGCCGTGGTGCTGTTGTTCGCCATGGCGGCGACCGCGGTGATGACCTCGTCTCTGCGCGGCGCGCTGCTGGCGACCTTTGCCGTTCCCGTGGCGCTCTACGCCTATGCCGGCGCCAAGCTATGGATGCCGGTCGAGGCGATCATGGCCGCGCTGCTGGTCGTGTCGCTGCCGTTTTTCGCCTATGTGGCCCGTCATCTCAACCACTCGTCCCTGATGATGCTGTCGTTCCGCTCCGAAAAGGATGCGCTGATCGCCGAACTGGAGACGGCGAAATCGATGTCGGACGAAGCGCGGCGGCGGGCCGAGGACGCCAATCTGGCGAAATCGCGGTTCCTCGCCTCGATGAGCCACGAATTGCGCACGCCGCTCAACGCCATTCTCGGTTTTTCCGAGGTAATGTCGAACGAGGTGCTGGGACCGATGAGCAATCCCACCTATCGTGACTACGCTCATGACGTGCACGAATCCGGCCAGCATCTGCTCGACCTGATCAACGAGATTCTCGACCTGTCGCGCATCGAGGCCGGCCGCTACCAGCTCAATGAAGAACCGGTGATGCTGCTTGGTATCGTCGAGGACTGCTGTCACATGATGGAGTTGAGGGCGCGCAACAAGGATATCCGTGTCGTCCAGGATTTCGAGCACGAGCTGCCTCGGCTGTTCGCCGATGAACGGGCCGTGCGGCAGATCACGCTCAACCTTCTGTCGAACGCGATAAAATTCACCGCCACCGGCGGCGAAATCCGTGTCCGTGTCGGTTGGACGGCGGGCGGCGGACAATACATTTCGATCAAGGACAATGGCCCGGGCATACCGGAAGACGAGATCCCGATCGTGCTTTCCGCCTTCGGCCAGGGCTCCATCGCCATCAAGAGCGCCGAGCAAGGCACCGGGCTTGGCCTGCCGATCGTGCAAGGGCTGCTCGCAATGCATGGCGGCGAGTTCGAACTTCATTCCAAGCTGCGCGAAGGCACCGAGGCGATCGCCATCTTCCCGCTGAGCCGGGTGATGGAGGAATTGCCAGCACTGCCGACCGCGGCGGTGGCGGCTCGACGGCGGTAGGCGTCGCGGCGGACTGTGTCGATGGCCAGCAAGAAGGACGGCACCCCACGATGGCAGAAGGTGACTGGCATGGTCGGTGGCATAGACATCAACTCGGACCGCCTTCGCTTGAGGCTGTTTACAGCCGACGACGCTGAAGACCTCTTTGTCGCCATCACTCCCGCCATCACCCGTTTCATGCAGTGGGAGCCACCTCGATCACTGGCGGCCTTTGCCGAAGTATGGCGATCCTGGCTGGCGCCAATCCAGGACGGATCGGATTTGCACTTTGTTGTGCGTGCCTTGGCGGACGCTCGCTGTCTGGGGCTTGTCGGCCTTCATGCAGCGAAGACCGTGTGTCCCGAACTCGGGATCTGGATCAGAGAGGACGCTCAAGGAAACGGCATTGGCCAAGAGGCAATTGCTGCTGTCGCGGAGTGGGCCTCCAAGGCGCTCGAACCGGACTGCTTCGAATATCCGGTTGCCGAAAGGAACGTGGCCAGCAGAAGAATAGCGGAACGCCTTGGAGGCGTAATAGTCGGCAGCCGCTCCAACCCAAAATACAACGCCGTCGTCTATCGTATTCCCAATCTCCGGCGCTAGCAGGTCAAGACGCTAACCGCGTACCGCCGCAGCCATGCCCGAACTGGTCAGCGCGGCGGCCTTGACCAGACCCGCGGCAAGGGCGGCCCCTGCCCCTTCGCCATGGCTGATGCCCAGATCAAGCAACGGGTGCAGCCCGAGCCGTTGGGCGGCGTGTGCATGCGCGGGTTCTGGCGAAAGGCTGGCCAGCAGGCAATGGTCGAGCGCGGCGGGATTGACGCCATGCAGTACCGCTGCGGCTGCCGTCGCCGCCAATCCGTCGAGCAGCACCGGGATATTCTGCATCCGCGCGGCCAGGATGGCACCGGCGATCGCCGCGAATTCCCGGCCGCCGACCCGGCGCAGCGCCTCGAGCGGGTCGCCGAGATGGCCGTCATGAAAAGCCAGCGCCGCATCGACCACGTCGGCTTTGCGTGCCTGCATCGTCGCATCGGCGCCTGACCCCGGGCCGGCCCAATCGGCGCCCCTGCCCCCGAACAACGCCGCAAACAGGGTGGCGGCGACGGTGGAGTTGCCGACGCCGAGATCGCCGAGACACAAAAGGTCGGTGCCGCCGGCGATCGCTTCCATGCCGAAGGCCATGGTGGCGGCACAGCCACGCTCGTCCAGCGCGGCCTCTTCGGTGATGTCGGCGGTCGGGATGTGCAGGGCAAGATCGAAGACCTTCAGCCCGAGATCGTAGGCAATGCAGATCTGGTTGATCGCGGCACCTCCGGCGGCGCAAAGTTCGACCGCGTTGGCGGTCGCCGCCACCGGCCGTGGCGAAATGCCGTGGCGCGTGACGCCGTGATTGCCGGCAAAGACCGCCATCAGCGGTCTTGTCACCGCGGGCGGAGCCCGCCCGCTCCAGGCGGCCAGCCAGGCGGCGATGTCCTCGATGCGGCCAAGCGAATTGCCCGGTTTGTCGGCCTTGGCAAACAGCGTGCGCACGCGGGTCTCGGCTGCCGTGTCGGCCGCCGGCAGATTGGCCAACAGGTTGCGAAAATCGTCGAAAGGCAGTGCGCTGGTCATCTTGTTATCGATCATTCCCTGGAGTTGGTAAGCGGCATAGCCGCCTTGCGGGGTTGGCACAACCTCTGGGATGATGGGCCTGGATTTGCCGCAAAGCCGGCCCCGCAGGGCGCAATCGCGAGGGCTTGCATTGGCTTTACCGTTGCACCATGTGGAGGTGGAACAAGGGATTGCGGATGGAAGCCCAAGAGAAAGTCATGACGGCCATCGAATCCCCGTGCATCCTGGTCTGTTCGATCGACATGAAAACCGGCTTCTGTTTCGGGTGCGGTCGCACGCGCGAGGAAATCGGCGCCTGGATCGGGATGACGCCGGAAACGCGCCGCAGCGTCATGGCTGAATTGCCGGCCCGGCTGGAAACGGTCGAGCGCCGGCCGCGCCGGGAAACGCGCCGCACCCGCATGGCGCGCGAACGCGACGCGCTGTCGTGAGGTGCGGATGAGCCGGTTGTTCTGGATATTGATGGCCGCGATCGGGGTGGGAGCAGTCCTGCTCATGCTCAACGATTCCGCCGGCAGCACCCTCGGCGTGGAGAACAACGATTTCAGCCGGCTGATCTGGCTCGGCGCCTTTGGCGCCCTTATCGGCGCCGGCCTGCTTCGCTCGGGCCGACCCCTGGGCGCCATGGCCCGCAACTTAGGCGCCTGGGCGGCCATCGCGCTCGCGCTGATCGCCGGTTACCAGTATCGCTACGAACTGCAGGATGTCGCCAGCCGGGTGACCGCGGGCCTTGTTCCCGGCAGTCCGCTGGCCCTGGGTATCGAAGACGGTCACGCCACCGTAACGCTCGACAAGGCGGACAATGGCCATTTCGAAGCGCGCATCCTGGTCAATGGCAACCCGGTCCGGGCCGTGGTGGATACCGGCGCGACCAGCACCGTGCTGACGTCCGAAGACGCACAAGCCGCCGGATTCAATCCAGCGGCGCTCAACTACACCATACCGGTTTCGACCGCCAACGGCATGGCACGCGCCGCGGCCGTGAAAACCGATCAGATTGCGATCGGCGGCATCACGCGCAGGGATATGTCGGTGATGATCGCCGCACCCGGCATGCTCAGCCAGAGCCTGCTCGGCATGAACTTCATCGGTTCATTGTCGGGTTTTGACGTGCGCGGCGACCGCATGATCCTCAGGGACTGATCCCCGAATCTCAAGCCGCTTCGGCTGCCGCTCCGCCGAGCTCGACGGCCGCGAAAGCCGCCTTCAGCACGTCCGGGCCGGCGCCGGGTTTTGTCGCGTCGGTGGACAGGATCTGCCGGTAGCGGCGCGCGCCGGGCAAGCCATGGAACAGTCCGACCATGTGGCGGGTGACATGTCCAAGCCGCCCACCCTGCTCGGTATGACGTGCCGCATAGTCCGCCATCGTATCGATCAGCGCGGCGAAATCGAACGGCTCGGACTGGACGCCGTAGAAAGCGGCATCGACGCCAGCCAGAATGCCGGGCGTGTGGTAGGCGGCGCGGCCAAGCATGGCGCCATCGACATGGTCGAGATGCGCCAACGCCTCTTCGATCGTCTGAATGCCGCCATTGATGCCAATGAATTCGTTATGTTTTCTAGCCTTCAGCCGATAAACTCTGTTGTAATCGAGCGGCGGGATGTCACGGTTTTCCTTGGGGCTCAGCCCTTCCAGCCACGCCTTGCGTGCATGCACCCACAATGCGTCGGCGCCGGCGTCGAAAACTCCATCCGCCAACGCATCGAGGGCCGGCTCCGGATCCTGCTCGTCGACGCCGATGCGGCATTTGACGGTCACGGGAATTGTCACCGCCGCCTTCATCGCCGCGACACAGCCGGCAACGAGGTCCGGCACCTTCATCAGGCAGGCGCCGAACGTGCCCGACTGGACGCGGTCTGACGGACAGCCGACATTGAGGTTGATCTCGTCATAGCCAAAGGCCTCGCCGATGCGCGCCGCCTCGGCAAGTTTTTCGCGATCCGAGCCGCCGAGCTGCAGCGCGACCGGATGTTCTGACGCATCGAAGCCGAGCAGACGCTCGCGTGCGCCATGGATGACGGCGTCGGCCACCACCATCTCGGTGTAAAGCAGCGCATGGCTCGACAGCTGGCGGTGGAAGAACCGGCAATGCCGGTCCGTCCAGTCCATCATGGGCGCTATGGCTATCCTAAACCTTTGATAATCTTTCATGCTTCATAACTTCGACAGGTTGGATCGCGTCGTACGGGCTCTATCACGCGCCATGATAGGCCCAAGCCGCAAATCGGCGGATGACTGGCCGGCGCCACGGCGTGCGGCGTCGAATACCTCAATCGCAGGGTAGCGTATAGGTCGACCTGGCCGGAATTGCCAACGCGTCGTCTGCTTTCGATGCCTGGGCGGAGGACGGAACCCTCCAGCTTCGTATGACGGTGTCTGCGCCAACGATGTGGCTAGGAACTGGGAAGGCCAGCCCTCGACAGCATCTCAAGGAACCGGGAATGATGATGATCCTTTACATAGCGCGGCACAAAGCCAGGGCAGACATTGCTCAGATTGAGATGCGGAAGTTGTGACAGGCAATGGTGGATGGCCCGGGACGCTTCTTCGTTGTTTCCGGTGGCCGATGCGGTCGCGGCCCAATAAAGGGCGCCGCGAACGAAGCCAGGCTTTGTCCTGACCACTTTGCGGGCGGCTTCGAGCGCCCGCTGGTTGTCTCCGCCAGCGAAGAGCGCCACAACCAGGCCGTGGTGGCGCCAGAAGTCGATGACATCGTGCGTTCCGAGCCGGATTGCTTCGTTGGCCTCACGCACCGCTTCGTCGACCTGTCCGCGCAACGCAAAGAGCATCGAAATATCGCCGTGGCCAGTTGGGTAGCTTGGGTTGAGGCTGATCGCGTGGCGGCATTCGGCGATCGCCTCGTCGATGCGACCGCAACTTTCGAGAGCGAACGACAGAATACATCGGGCAATTTCATCGTCCGGTACCGCCCGCACTGCGGCTTCCGCAAGCTCGACCGCACGCTCGATCACCCCACGCTCCCGAGGCAGCGCACCAAACGCCACGCCCATGGATATCACGATCGAGAGCGTCCGCTTTGCACGGGCGTTGTCGGGACCTATCGAGAAGGCCTTTTCGGCAAGCTCTATCCCGACCAAAAGTGAGTCCCGAGTCATCTCAAAATATTTCATGAGGGCTTCGTTCACCAGCCTGCGCACTTCAGGGATCCCTGGCGGGCTTTTGTCTCTAACCTTCCAGTTGGTCAGTTGAAGTTCGAGGATCACGGCAAGAACAACAGATTGTGCGATCCTGTCCTGGAATTCGAGCGCGTTCTCGGAGTGGCCGTCGAACTTCTGGGCCCAGACGTGGTGGCCGCCGGCGGCATCGACGAGCTGGACATTCACCCTCAACCCATTGCCGGATCTCTGGACGCTGCCGCTGAGCATATATCGCGCCCGGAGTATCCCTGGTGTCTTGGCTTCTTCGCCTGGGCCGCTCTTCTCGGGCGGAAGCGCGGCGAGCACGACATAGTCGGCCACTTCGGAGAGGGCTGTCGTGATGTCCTGGACAAGTCCCTTTGCGAAGAAGTCGTCGCCTTGCTTTCCGGTCAGATTGACGAAGTCGGCAACGCTGATGGACGGACGCCCAAGGCGCTGGCTGGACGGAACACCATTTGTCGACTGCACATTTGAAGCGTCGTCGGCGGCGAGCAACAGAGATTGCCAAAGCGCCCGCGTTTCAGGGCCGGCTTCGACGCCGAACTCCTTCTTCAGCATGCTTCTGCAAGCTTCGTATGTCCTGATTGCCCTGTCGCGTTGGCCACATGAGAGCAGCAATTCCATCTTGAGCCGATAGGATTCCTCCCGTGTCGGTTCCATGGTCAGAATACGATCGGCCAGGATCAGCCCGGCATCGGGGTCGACGAGACGGGCCAGTTTTTCGAAGGACTCAATCGCGCGGCCGAGCAGCCTGTCGCGTTCCGATGTGATCCAGTCATCGAACGTATTGCTTCCCAGATAAAGCCCGTCGAGGAAGGGCCCGGTGTAGTTCGCCAAAGCCTTCGCGAGGTCCTGGGCGGAACGGGCCGAGAGACCCGTTTCGAACTTCTCCACGTCGACTTGAACCAGCTCTGGCCTCAGGGCGATCAACTCACCGCTGGAATGGATGAGATCCACCCCCTCTCGCGCCAGATCCTGGCGCAGGACACTGAGGGCCTGCCGAAGGCTGTTGCGCGAATGTTCAGCGTCGCTGTCGCCCCATAGGAGGTCAGCCAGCCTCTCCCGCGTCGCCGCCATGCCCGGACACCGAGCCAGATAGGCGATGATTGCCGGCCCTCGTTTCCCGGTCAGCCGAAGCGGACCGGCCGTTTCATTTTCAATCCGGAAACCGCCGAAGAGTGAGATTCTATTTGCAGCGCCGCTGTCCTCACTTTGCATTTGCTATCCCAGCCTGACGAAATCCTAACTCAAAACTAACGCTTCGCAACAGTCGGCCTTCGCGCTCAAGCGCTGCCGTAACGGCAGGCTGTTTAGGCTTTGCTAAATTAAGGCGACCAAGTCAACGAAAGGCTTGGTTCGAGGGGGCTGCGTGTCCAGGACAAGAGCCAATTTGCTGCTGCTGTTTGCAGCCGCTTTGTGGGGCTTCGGCAATGTCTCGCAAAAGATGGTGCTTGTGCATCTCAACGCGCTGAGTGCTGTGGGTCTGCGATGCCTGATCGGCGGGCTGCTTGTGCTGCCCTTTGTCTTCATGGAGAAGCGGCTTCCGCTCGGGCCGGACTATTTTTCCAGCTTGGCCAAGGTGGGCGCGCTGTTTGCCATCTCCATCACGCTCCAGCAGCTTTGCTATCTCGGGGCCTCCGTCACCAATGCGAGCTTCCTGGTAAGCACGGCAACGGTAATGACACCGCTGGCCGCCTGGTTTCTCGTAGGCGAACGTCCGACAGCGAGTCTTACAATCGCCGCCGGATTGACCCTTGTTGGAGCCCTGCTGTTGTCGGATGGGATAGCCGGGTTCAGCAGTGGCGATCTTACCGCTGTCCTCTCGGCTGCCTGCTATGCGCTCTGGGCAGTCGAGCTGGGCCGGCACATGCAGGTGCATGCGCGGCCGTTCACCGCTGCCGCGACACAGTTCTTCGGCGCAGCAGCCTTCGCCCTGCCGCTCGGTGCAATGCAAGGCAATCTGTCGCTGGCCGCCGCATTCGCAGCCGGCCCGGAACTGGCGATCCTCGGCGTGTTCTCCACTGCGATTGCCTTCGGCATACAGACGGTTGCCCTCCGCTTTACGCCGGCCAGCCACGCCGCCGTGATCGTCAGCGCAGAAAGCGTTTTCGGGGCGCTGGGCGCGGCAATCTTTCTCGGCGAGCGGAGCTCGTCCGCGAGCGTCTTGGGTGCCGGCATCATCCTGGGTGCGATCCTGTCCGTTGCAATGTCGAACCGGGCGCCGCAGGCACGCACGTCCTTGCGAACCGCTTCGGTTCAACCCTTCGACGCGGCCCCTGCCTTTGCAACTGCGTCCGCAAATCGGGCGGGCGATCGTCATCCCAACAATTCAGGTCCAGTGGAGGAATGTGATGGCCCTTGCCGGTGATGCGAAACGTATTCCAGACCCGGCCGGACTTGTCGCGGGGGCGCAGTGATGGATGCGCGGACAATCCTTCTTCCGGTCGCACATTTGGTATCGGCGCTTCGCGCCCGCATGAAGGGACCGGGTGGCTACTACAACAGCGGCAATGCGCTCGGCCTCATTGTCGGTCTGGCGATCCAGATTGCCACCGCGCCGGTCGGCTTGCATGAGGGAAGCAGCGTCACCATGGCGGTGATCGAATATTTCGCTGGCAGCCATGGCACTGTTGCGCTGACCTTGACCACCCTGGTCTTCTTCTGGGGCGGCGAGGCCTATCACCGGGCCTGGGCAAGGCCGGATGCTCCCGATCCCGCCCTCAACCGTCTAGGCGACTTCCTGTCGGGCCTGGGTGCGATCGGGCTCGGCATTGCCCTGTTGCTGCTCGGCGATCCATTGCTTGCGGCGACCTCCGGCCTGCTGCATGCGCTGGGCAAATTCGGCAGCACCTTTCACAGGCCCGGCACGCCAATTTCGATCTGGCCGGCCGCTTGGCCCGATCCGTTCCGCAGTGCGGTGCTCGCCAGCCGGTTGCCGGCAATGCTGGCGACGACAGTGGCCCTCGCCCGCGCTTTGCCTGAGGTCTGGTGGAGCGGCTCTTTCGCGGCCCTCGCCATGCCACTGACCTTGCTCGGCTGTTATCTCTTGTGGACCAAGGCCGATCTGCTGCTCTTCGGCGTGGGCACCAAGGCCACCCGCCAGATTTCCACATGTTGAACCCGCTTTTTGAAACGACCGGATGTCGAGATGGAGAATGATATGTTTGGCAGTGTGTATCATCAGGACGCCGGCCCCCCACCCTTTCGCGAACGGGTGCGGATGACAGGCTGGGGCAGTCTCCTGACGCCGGCCGGTTCAATCTCGAGAATGACAGGAATACTTGCAGCTTCGCTGTTTTGGGGGGTCTCTGCCCATGCCGCGAACGTTGACGTCGCCATCGTGTTCGCGGTCGACTTTTCGTCATCCATCGATCCGAAGATCGCCGATATGCAACGCGAGGGACATGCCACGGCACTCACCTCGCCAGAGATCATCGCCGCCATCAGCCGGAATTATGTTGGTTGCATCGGCGTTGCCTATTTTGAGTGGTCGAGCCCCGGACACGCGCGCGTCGTGCTGCCGTGGACAAGCATCTGCGGACTGGAAGATGCCAAAGCGGCGGCTGCGGTGATCAGCAGGAAAGGCGATACCGGCTTCATCCGCAGAGGGCGTGGCGGAACATCCGTCTCCTCGGCTATCGACATCGGCAGTCTCCTGCTCGACCAGTTCCCGGGAAAGGCCGCAAAGAAAGTCATCGATATCTCCTCCAATGGCGAGAACAACGACGGGCTTCCCGTCCAGCCGAGCAGGTCGAACGCCATAGCCAAGGGATATACGATCAATGCCATCGCCATCCCGACGGAGGATGAGAATCCCGACCAACCTCTGGCATCCTATTTTGCCAAATCGGTCATTGGCGGTTCCCAGGCCTTCGTCATGACGCCGAAGGGGCCAGACGACTACACCATGGCGCTTCGCCGCAAGCTCGTGACTGAAGTAAGCATGAACGACGACCGTCCGCTGTGAAAGTGCGCCATGTAGGACGAACTTTCGAGGCCCCATCCCGGAGCGCATTGCACAACGAGATCCCCGCGCCGCTGCAGCGCGAGACCTTGTAGGACCGTCAGGACAACAGCCTATCGCCGCAATGCGTGCACGCTTGCCTTGCCTTCGCCGCCTACCGGCAAAGCCATGTCATCGTCGAGAAGGCGCGTGATGCGGGCAAAGCCGGTGAACGCTTTCCTTGCTTCCTCGGCCGACATCTGGCCCGACAAAGCGGCCGAGCAACAGTTCAGCGCGCACTGATAAACCGGACCGCGCCGTCCCGTTGGCCATTTCCGCAAGAACATCATGGCTTCGGCAACACTATCGATTTCTTCCGCAGGGTGTCCTTGCCCGCGCGAAATCCGCACGGGCGAAAAGAAATGCAATTGATCCATCGTTTCCTCCCGGTCGACCGCAATGCGCTCGATCGAACCCCACCAAACGCACCAACAGCCGGTTGGTTCCAGCCAAAAAATGGAATTTTTTGAGAAATCTGTCAGGCGAAGGCGATCACCTGTGCGGTGGTGAGTGTCGCCTACATCGTCGGAAAGTGGCAGGCGACTTTGCGACCGGGTCGGTATTCCCGCAACTGCGGCCGCTCCGAACGGCAGCGCTCCGCCGCGATCGGGCATCGGGGATGGAAACGGCAGCCGGTTGGAGGGTTCAGAGGGCTCGGTACGTCGCCGGTGAGGATGATGCGCTTGCGCGTCCCGCTGGGCGTCGTCTCCACGATAGGAACCGCCGAGATCAGCGCCTGGCTATAGGGATGGGCCGGTGCTGCAAACACTTCTTCCGCCGGCCCTTCTTCGACGATCGAGCCGAGATACATGACCGCTATGCGGGTTGAAACCTGACGTACCACCGACAGGTCGTGGGCGATGAAGATGTAAGTGAGATTGAGCTTCTCCTGCAGATCGGCAAGCAGGTTGACGATTTGCGCCTGCACCGACACGTCGAGCGCGGAGACGGGTTCGTCGAGGACCACGAGGTCCGGGTTCAATGCAATAGCCCGCGCGATGCCGACGCGCTGGCGTTGCCCGCCGGAAAATTCGTGCGGAAACCGCATGACGTGATCCGGCAGCAGGCCGACAAGGTCGAACAGTTCCGCCACGCGTCTGGTGATCTCGCTCGACGAGAGCCTGCCATGGATGCGCAGCGGCTCGGCCACCAGGTCGCCGACGCGCCGGCGCGGATTGAGCGATGCCGACGGATCCTGGAAAACCATTTGCAAGCGGCGCCGGAGCGGCCTGAGTTCGGACAGCGACTTCGAGGTGATATCGTTGCCTTCGAACAGAAGCTCGCCGTCCGATATGTCGTAGAGCCTCACCAGGCAGCGCGCCAGCGTGGACTTGCCGCATCCGGATTCGCCGACCAGGCCGACCGTCTCGCCGCGCCACACGGTCAGGGAAACATTGTCGACCGCATGAACGGTTCGCTTGCCTTCGGCGGAAAAACGGCTGCCGATGGAAAAGCGCTTGCCCAGCGAACGCGTCTCGATAATGGGGCGGTTCTTGTCGGTCATCGATCCGCTCATGCCTGTGCCACCCTGAAGCACGCCGCGGCATGAGTGCCGCTCCCGAGGTCGGGTTTGCCGGCCTCGCAGGGCTCATAGTGAACCGGGCACCGCGGACCGAACGCACAGCCCTGCGGCAATCGCAGCAATGACGGCGGCGAACCGGGAATGGCCGGCAGGCGGCGTGGTTTTTCGCCGGTCAGCGGCGGGATCGAACCGAGCAGCGCGCGCGTATAGGGGTGTCGCGGATCGGAAAACAGCTCCGCGCGACTGCCGCGCTCCACCACGCGGCCGGCATACATGACCATGACCCGGTCGGCGAGTTCGGAGACCACGCCCATGTCATGCGTGATGAAGACCACCGCCGACTTGTGCGTCGCGCGCAGCTTGCGCACCAGATCGAGAATGCCGGCCTGTACGGTGACGTCGAGCGCCGTGGTCGGTTCGTCAGCCACCAGCAACGCCGGATTGCAGGACAAAGCCATTGCGATCACCGCCCGTTGACGCATGCCGCCGGACAGTTGGTGCGGGTAGCGCGACATCGCCTCGTGCGGGTTCGGAAAATTCACCTCGGCCAGCAATTCCTCCACGCGCTCCATCGCCTTGGACTTGCTGATGTTGCGATGCGCGCGGATCTGTTCGGCGATCTGCCAGCCGATCGTGTAGACAGGTGTCAACGCGGTCATCGGATCCTGGAAGATCATCGCGATCTCGTTGCCGCGCAGCCGCCTCAGTTCGCGCGCGGGCAGTCCCACCAGTTCGCGGCCCTTGTAACGGATCGAGCCTTCGATGGTGGCGTTGGGGTCGGTGATCAGACCCATGACGGCCAGCAGCGACACGGTCTTGCCGGAACCGGACTCACCGACGACGCCGAGGATCTCGCTCTCCTCGAGGTCGAAGGAAACGCCATCGATGGCCCGCACCAGGCCATCATTTGTGCGGAAGGATACTTTGAGGTCGCGCACCGACAGTATCATGATGTCCTCAGGCGCGGATCGAGAAGGATGTAGACGAAATCGACGACCGCATTGGCAACAACCACGAACATCGAAGCGTACATCACCGTTGCCATGATCATCGGCAGATCGAGATTCTGCAGCGCGTCATAAGTGAGCTTGCCGATGCCGTGCAGCCCGAACACCACCTCCGTCAGCAGGGCCGAGCCTCCGACCAGCGCACCGAAATCCAGGCCGAACAAGGTGACGAAGGCGATGAGCGACGTGCGCAAGGCATGGCGCAGCAGGATGCGGGTCTCCGACAGGCCCTTGGCCCGGGCCGTACGGATATAGTCCTCCTGCAGGGATTCGATGATCGCCGCGCGCAGCACGCGCCCATAAATGCCGATGTAGAGAATGGACAGCGTGATCCACGGAATGACCAGGGTCAGGAACCAGCCCTTTGGATCGTCGGAGAAGTTCTTGTAGCCGAGCGGCGGCACCCAGGAGAACGCCCAGCTGTCGTGGTAGCGGCTCTGGGTGATCAGGTTCATCACCTCGCCCAGCCAGTACACCGGCATCGAAATACCGAGCAGCCCTAGCGCCATCAGCAGCTTATCCAGCCAGCTGCCGCGCGTGGCGGCGGCGGCGATGCCGATGATGATGGAGACGACCACCCACAGGATCGCCGCTCCGAACACCAGCGAGAGCGTGACCGGGATCGAATCCATGACCGCCGGCACCACCTTCCAGCCACGATTGACGAAGGAGGTCAGATCGCCGGTGACGAAGATCTTCTCCATCATCGTCACATATTGCACGTAGAGCGGCCGGTCGAAGCCGAAGCTGTGGCGTACCGCCTCCAGCACTTCGGGCGATGCATTGCGGCCGGCGATGCGCGCCGCCGGATCGGAGCCCGGCGTTGCGAAGAAAATCAGGAAGACGATGACCGAGATGCCGAACATCACGAACAGCATCTGGCCGAACCGGCGCAGGATTGCGTAGATCATCAGTCGCGCCCCAGCCGAACCTTGGAGCGCGGGTCGAGCGCGTCGCGCAGACCGTCGCCGAAGACATTGAGCGCCATGACGGAAACCGCGATCGCCAGGCCCGGCACCAGCGCCACCAGTGGCCTGGTGTAGAGCAGCGCCTGTCCGTCCTGGATGATGGTGCCCCAGCTCGCGGCCGGCGGCTGCACGCCGATCGAAAGGAAGGAAAGGGCTGATTCCGTAAGCATGTTCAGCGCCATCATCAGCGGCACGAAGACGATCAGCGTCGTGGTGACGTTGGGCAGGATGTCGCGCCACAGGATGCGCCATCCCGGTACGCCCAGATTGATCGCGGCGAGCACGAATTCGCTTTTGCGCAGTGCCAGAACCTGCCCGCGTATCGGACGAGCCACATAGGGCACGTAGACGATACCGATGATGATGACAGGCAGCCACAGACTGCCGGACTCGATCTGGATCGGTCCTATCGTGATGCCATGCGCGATGGTGACGATGGAGAGCGAAATCGCCAGCAGATAAATGGGGAACGCCCACAGTATGTCGAGGAAGCGCGACAGCACCGTGTCGGTGACGCCGCCGAAATAGCCGGCGATCAATCCCGCTGCCGTGCCCAGGATCAGGGTGAAGATGGTGGCTGCTCCGGAGATCAGCAGCGAACTCAGCCCGCCATAGAGCATCCTGGCCATGACATCGCGCCCCTGGCTGTCGGCGCCGAGGAAGTAATTGCCCAGCCGCCAGGTCGGGCCGAGCGGTGTGTAGCCAAGCCCGAGCCCCTCAGTCGACTGTTCCATCACCGGAACGTCGGCGCCGTCGATCTGGATGACGGCGTCGAGCGTCGAGGCGAATGGGTCCACGCCGGCCCATTTCGCATAAAGAGGCGCACTGAGGCAGGCAAGGACGATGAGGAGGAACACGGCCAGCGACGCCATGGCAGCCCTGTCCCTTGCCAGCTTCGCAAACGCGACGGCCCAGGGCCCTCGCGTTTTGCGCGGCGCGGCGACAGCTACGTTCGACACGGACGTGCCCCTCCGCGGTTCGTTACTGCACCCAGGCCATTACTGTACCCAGGATTGGGTGATCATCCAGTTGAACTGCCGGTTGAACTTGAAATTGCCAAGACGTTTGCTGACGAAGTCGAGCCGCTTCGGCGTGAAGAGGCCGACCGCAGGTGCCTTGTCGGTGACTTGCCTGTCGATTTCAGCCCACATTTTATCGGCGGCTTTCTGATCGGTGACGCCGAGGTCCAATGCCTTTTGCATCTTGGCGTCGATTTCCTTGTCGCAGAAGCCGGCGATGTTGATCGAGGCGTCCGAACCTTCGCGGAAAGAGGCGCAGCTGAACAGGATGTTCAGGAAGTCCGAAGCCGCCGGATAGTCCTTGTACCACTGGGTGACGGACATCTGCACCTTGTTGTTGGTGTTCTGGATGTAGGTGAACTGGATGTTCGACGAGATCGGCTTGACGTCGGCGACATAGCCGATGCTGGTCAGCACGCTCTGCAGATAGACGCCGATGGAGCGCGAAATGGCGGTGTCCTCGACGATGATCGTCACCTTCTGGCCCTTGGTGCCGGAGTCCTCGACGAGCTGCTTTGCCTTGTCGAGGTCGGGGGCCGACCATTTGGCGCCCGGATTCTTGGTGAAGGGGCAATAGTCTTCATGGCCGGGGAAGTCCGGAGGCAGGACCTGGCAGACCGGCGAAGCCAGCACCTTGCCGCCGAACAGCTTGACCAGCGTGTTGCGATCGATCGCATAGGCAACGGCCTGGCGGGCTTTTTCATTGTCGAAGGGTGCGAGACGGTTGTTCAGCGGCGCGTACCACCAAGCCGAAAGCGGCGAGATGTGCAGCTGGTCCATGGACTTGCTGCCCAGTTCGCCCAGGCGATCGCTCGGCAGAGCGTCGAACATCCAGTCCGCTTCGCCGTTCTGGATCGCGGTGACGGCTGCCTCTTCGGACAGGCCGAAATCATATTGGACGACATCCGGATAGCCGTCCGGCTGGGCTTCTTCGCTCCACTGCTTGAAATTGGGGTTGCGGGAAACCGTCATGCCCTTGTTCGGGTCGAAGGCGGAGATCATGTACGCGCCGGTGCTGGGAATGGGCTTGGAACCCATGTCTTCAGCGGGCGTGTCCGCCGGCAGGACCACGGCATGCGGCAAGGCAAGCTTGTAGAGCAGCTCGGCATCCGGCTTGGTGATGTTGATGGTGATGGTGCCGGCCGCTTCGTCGCCGACAACGCCGCCTTCCAGCGTGCAGCTCTTGGTGTCGGCCAGGCATTTGTCGGCCCCGACGATGCCGGCATAGAACGTGCCGGAGGTGGGTCCGGAAACCTTGAAGATGCGCTGGAAAGAAGCGACGACGTCCTTCACGCCAAGATCCTGGCCGCTGGAGAACTTGATGCCCTTGCGCAGCTTGAAGGTGAAGGTCTTGCCGTCATTGCTGACCTGCGGCAGGGCCTCGGCCAGATCGGGGACGATGGTGAAACCGTCCATGCCCTCGGCCTTGCGGAAGGCCACCAGGCCGTCATAGATCGGCTGGTACATCTGCCAGCCCTGGTCCGTGTAATTGATGTGCGGATCGAGCGTTCCCGCCGCGGAGCGGGCCAGCAGGCGGATGGTGCCGCCTCGGTGCTCCTTGAGATATTCGGCCTGTGCCGGGGCCAGCCATGTACCGGCCAGCAATGCCGCGGCTGTTGCCGCCAGAAGCAGTTTCTTCATGTCTTGATTCCCCTTTTTTCAGTTATCGTTGTGGTCCAGGAAGTCTCCCACCACCCGCATGCACGCATCTTGCTCTTCGACATGCGGCATGTGGCTGGAATGCTCGAATATCTCCCAGCGAGACCCCTTGATGCCGTCCTTGTAGGGCTGCACGGTCGCGGGCGTGGCCTCGTCGTGACGTCCGGAGATGATCAGTGTGGGAACATCGATGGCCGGCAGGCGCTCGACGATGCTCCAGTTCCTCAGCGTTCCGATGACATGGAACTCGTTTGGCCCATTCATCAGATTATAGACGGTCGGATTGCGCACGACCTGGGCGAAACTTTCCGTGACTTCGGGCGGGAAAGGCACGACCCGGCAGACATGCCGCTCGTAGAACACCATCGTGGCAGCCTGGTACGCCGCATCGTCCGTCGTGCCGGCCTGTTCGTGCCGGGTCAGTGTCTCCTGCACATCCGCGGGCAGATCCGCACGCAACCGGTTGGCCTCTTCGACCCACAGTTCCATGGACGCCGGTGAGTTGGCTATGGTCAGCGATTTCAGGCCTTGCGGCCGCGTCACGGCATATTCGGCGCCCAGCATACCGCCCCAGCTCTGGCCGAGGACGTGGAAGCCCGCCCGAATGCCGAGATGATCAACCAGGTTTTCAAGCTCGTCGATGAAAAGCCGGGGTGTCCAGAAATCGGCGCCTTTCTCAGGCAGCAAGGTGGAATTGCCGCAGCCCAACTGGTCGTAGTGGATGATGGCGCGATCCCTTCGCGCAAGAAGCTTGTAGGCATCGACATAATTGTGGGCGACGCCCGGGCCGCCATGCAGGATCACCACAGGCGCCTTTTCGCCGCCGAGTTCGCCACTGACCCGATACCAGGTCTCGTAGGCGCCGAAAGCGGCCCGTCCTTCCATGCCGATGATCTCAGATGACATCCCAATTCCCAGTGCGATTGAAGGTACTTTTATCGTCCGTGGCGGCAGGCGCCTAACTCATGTTACGGGTGACCTGCACCCACTCTTCCAGCATCTGCACGCCAAATGCCGTGGCACCTTGCCTGCCGAGCGGCCGATCGGTGTCGGTCAGTTCCTTGCTGGCGATGTCAAGATGCACCCAGGGGCGATCTTCCGTGAAATGGCGCAGGAAGGCTGCGGCATAAGGAGCATCGCCATCTTCCATATCCTTGGCATGATGCCGCAGGTCCGCGAACGGCGATTGCAGGCCCTCGTCGTAGGCCCGGTCGAGCGGCAGCCGCCAGAACCGCTCGCCGACCGTTTCTCCGGCCGCGATCATCTGTGACGCGATGGCATCGTCGGTGCTGAACAGGCCGGCGAATATCGACCCCAACCCACGCGTCACCGAATAGGTCAGCGTTGCCAGATCGACGATCACTAAAGGGTTGAAGCGCGTGGCTGCATAGTGGAGGCAGTCGGCCAGAAGCAGGCGTCCCTCCGCATCCGTGTCGAACACTTCCACTGTCTGTCCGGACGCCGTCGTGATGATGTCGCGCGGTTTGAGCGCCGTGCCGGATGGCATGTTCTCCGCGATGCCGAGAACACCGACAACGTGTACCGGGCTGCCTTGCCGGGCGAGCGCGATCAGCAGGCCGACCACAGCGGCCGCCCCGCCCATGTCGGCTTTCATGTCGAACATCTGCGCTCCGCCCTTGATGCAGAGGCCGCCCGAATCGAAGCAGACGCCCTTGCCGACGAAAGCGAGTGGTTGGGCGGGAGCACCCTTGCCCCGGTAGCGCAGGACAGCGACCCGCGGCGGGCGCGCCGAGCCCGATCCGACAGCAAGAAGCGCGTTCATGCCGAGCTCCTTCAGTTGCGCGGCATCAAGCATTTCGATGTCGATGCCGGCTTCACGCAGGGGCTCAAGATGATCGTGGAAATTGTCGGGATGGAGGTGGTTCGGCGGCAGGTTGACCAGGGTGCGTGCATATTCGACGCCGTCGGCGATGGCATTGATCCGCGCCAGCGCCGCTGTCAGATCCGGGCCGCGAGCCCCTACCAGTTTCACCCGCAAGGTTCTATCCGCTCCCGCCCCTTGCCGCCGGTTGCGCATGTCGAAACGATAGCGGCGCAGCCGCATGCCAAGCGCGACACGCGCCAGGATTTCGGCGCCGGGCAGGTCAACGCCGGCGATCGGGTCCAGGACCAGGGTGGGCGCGCATTCCCCCTTGCCCTCGAGATGCGCGGCAAGCAGACCGCCGGCGCGCGCCAGTGACAGGGTGGTTACGGCTTCAGCTTTGCCCAGAGCTAGAATGACCACGCGCTTGGTTGATACGGACTGCGGGGCAATAAGATCGATGCAGCTGCCGGATTCGATCAAGGCGGCCGGGTCGGAGCATGCACGAGAGAGAATCCCGCCCATCTCGGCATCCAGGGTGGACGCCCGCGGGCCGAAGCCTGTTTGGGCAGTTTGCAAGATCACGACGACGGAGGCGGCGGAAATCTCGTCCGCGGTCTCGAAAACCGGCGCTGGCGATTGAGGCATAGGCTGGCGCTCTCTCCGATTGCGGCAATACCAGCCGGGTAGCGAGCAACGCTTCGCTCACCCCGGTGGAGACTGGTCAAGCCGGTCTCCGCCGTTCGTGGTATAATGCCGGTCCCCAAATGGTCGCTTTCTTGAGACGACTTAATTGCTCTTGTCGTCTGGGTATCCCCTAACAGGGCAGGCGATCAAACGCGAATTCCGCCCATGTCGATTGACAAAAACTCAACTCACAATTCATGATCGGCCAATGGCCCTTCCCTCACTCAATGGCATGCGCGCTTTCGAGGCCGCCGCTCGCCTTGGCAGCGTCAAGGACGCGGCGGAAGAACTGCATCTGACACCCTCGGCTGTCAGCCGGCACATCCGCGCGCTTGAACGAAATCTTGGCCAAGACCTGTTCGAACGCGGTTTTCGCCAGATAACGCCAACCATAAGGGGCTCCTACTATGCGCGCAGCCTCTCGGAGGCGTTCGAAGCGATCTGGCGCGCCACCGATGACGTCAGCCTCTCCGAGGGGTCGCGCCACGGCAAGATCCAACGTGTCCGGGTCTTGTGCGTGCCCACCGTTCTGAACCTTTGGCTGGCGGACCGGTTGCCGAACTTTCGCCGGTTGCATCCGTCGGTGGATCTGGAGATCTCCACTTCAGGCAAGCGCGCCAACTTCGATTTGGCCATTGTCGACGAGTTCGTCTACAAGGCCGGCCCGGCTCTGACGCTGCTGATCCCGCTGCTTTTGACGCCGGTCTGTGCGCCTTCGCTTCTGGAGGGGCCTGTGCCGCTGCGATCGCCGGCCGATCTGGTCAATCATCATCTGATCCATGAATGCGAAACCATGAGATGGAAGCGTTGGCTGGAGCAGGAAGGCGTTCTGGAAACGACGCCAAAATCCAGCACAACACTGGATGATTGCACCTTGATCATGCGCGAAGCGATCAATGGCGCCGGAATAGCGCTTGCGGACACGATGATGGCGCAAGATTTTCTGCAGCAAGGCAAGCTGGTCGCGCCGTTCCGTGCCCGCCACACCTATCCGGCCGGCATTTACCTGCATCAGCGTCGCAGCATCGGCAACAAGCCAGGCACCGGTCTGTTTCAGGATTGGCTGCTCGCCGAAGTCGCGGACCACAAGCAGGTGATGGCAATCGCTTAGATGCCCCCAACCGAAGATGTCGGGAGCCACCGCTTCAGATTGGAATCCCCGCGTCGAACCTCGACTCATCCGTGGTTCAGCGATGACCCACCATCGCCGTGCATCGATAATCGCAGTTCTCATTGAATATCTTTAAGGCCAAAGCCGGCAAATAGGTTGCTTGTCGGTTCCCCTGCGGCAGGCTTAACCTGCACGCGGCCAACGCGTGAGGGCGCGTGCTGAAAAAGGGGAACATTGCCATGACGATACAGGGTGCTTCACCTGATCTGTACAACGAGGATCTGGCTCCGGCCAAAGTTCGAAACTGGGGACCATTCTCGATCTTCAACGTCTGGACGTCGGACGTCCACAGCCTTTGGGGCTACTATCTTGCCGCCAGTCTGTTCCTGTTCTGCGGCGGCTTCGTCAATTTCATCATCGCCATAGGCATCGGCTCGCTGATCATCTACGCGCTGATGAACATGGTCGGCTATGCCGGCGTGAAGACGGGCGTGCCCTACCCCGTGCTTGCCCGCGCCTCTTTCGGCATCTGGGGCGCCAACATACCGGCGCTGGTGCGCGCCATCGTCGCCTGCTTCTGGTACGGCGCGCAGACTGCCGCCGCCTCGGGCGCGATCGTGGCGCTGCTGATCCGCACGCAATGGTTCGCCGATTTCAACGCCAGCACGCACTTCCTCGGTCATACCGGCCTGGAGGTGATCTGCTTCGTGGTCATCTGGGGGCTGCAATTGCTGATCATCCAGAACGGCATGGAAACGGTCCGCCGATTCCAGGACTGGGCCGGCCCCGCTGTCTGGGTGATGATGCTGATCCTGGCGATCTATCTCTGTGTCAAATCCGGACGATTTGCCTTCACCAGCGACATCCCCATGGACGTGCTGCTGGACAAGACCAAGGATGCTGGCGTGCCGGGTACGCCTGGCTCCTGGACCTCGCTGTTTGCGGTGGCGGCGATCTGGGTCACCTATTTCTCGGCGCTCTATCTCAACTTCTGCGATTTCGCCCGTTACGCGCCGGACAAGGCATCGCTGCGCAAGGGCAACATCTGGGGCCTGCCGATCAACCTCATCCTGTTCTCGCTGGTCGCCGGCGTCACCACCATTGCCGCCTTTGACGTCTATGGCGAGGTGCTGCTGCATCCCGACCAGATCTCGGCGAAATTCGACAGCTGGTTCCTGGCGGCGCTTGCTGCCCTGACCTTTGCAGTTGCGACGCTTGGCATCAACGTGGTGGCGAACTTCGTCTCGCCGGCCTTCGACTTCTCCAATGTCTTTCCCAGGCAGATCGACTTCAAGAAGGGCGGCTATATCGCGGCCGTGATCGCCCTGCTGCTCTATCCCTTCGCGCCATGGGAAGGCAGTGCGGCTTCCTTCGTCAACATCATCGGCGCGACGATGGGGCCGATCTTCGGGGTGATGATGGTCGACTACTACCTGATCCGGAAGGGTGAGGTCGACGTCGAGGCGCTTTATCGCGAAGATGGCGAATTCCGCTTCCAGGGCGGCTGGCACGTCAACGCCTTCATCGCCGCCGGCATCGGCGCCATCTTCTCGTCGATCCTGCCCAACTTCACCAACTGGCTGCCGTCCTGGTGGGGTGTCTATGGCTGGTTCTTCGGCGTGGCGATCGCCGGCATCATCTACTACGTGCTGCGCACCGCCGCCTTGGGCGCCGGCGCCAGGACCGCGAAGGCCTGACAAGGTGAATTTTGGGGCGGCGAGAGCCGCCCCAAAACCTACCCGAGCATCTCGGCCAATCTGCGCACCGTGTTCCAGTTGCGCGACGTGCCCGTGCCCATGCGCTTGTGATTCATCGCCGCAAGCAGCCGCGAGCTTGGCCTCTCGCGCGAAAAGACGACCCAGATGTCGCCGCCGACCGAAGTCACTTTTTCATCCTCGCCGGCATAGGCCTGGAGCCCCGTCACGGCCTCCACGGGCGCAGGCTTGCGCATCACCCGTACGGCCACCTGATCGCCTGCTTTGGCCGAATCGGCCGGGAACGGATTGCCGGCGGCAAACTTCAGCCAGTCCTCGGCACCACGCACGATGATGTCGACATGGCGGCCGAAGGTTTTTTCGAAGGCTGCCTCCAGCCGCTGTTCAAGGTCGGCAATATCAGTTGCCGGCGCCTCGAAGACCAGATTTCCGGTCGCCACCAGGGTTCGCGGGTTCTTCAGCCCGAAATCTTCCGCCATGGCCTTGAGGTCGGCCATGACGACCCGGCGGCCCTCGCCCAGAATGATGCTGTAAAGCAGCGCGACATAGGTCTGCATGGCCGACCGGCTACACCAGCCGGCTCTGCTCCACCGCCGCCTCGATGAAACTGGCGAACAGCGGATGCGGGTCGAGCGGCCGGCTTTTCAGTTCCGGATGATACTGCACGCCGATGAACCAGGGATGGTCGGGATACTCGACTGTTTCCGGCAGCACGCCGTCGGGCGACATGCCGGCAAACACCAGGCCGCAATCCTCAAGCCGCTCCTTGTAGTCGACATTGACCTCGTAGCGGTGGCGATGGCGCTCGGAAATCTGCGTGTCGCCATAGATTTCGGCGATCTTGGAACCCTTGGCGAGCTCGGCCTGATAGGCGCCGAGCCGCATCGTGCCGCCGAGGTCGCCGGTTTCGCGGCGCTTCTCCAGCATGTTGCCTTTCAGCCATTCGGTCATCAGGCCGACGACCGGCTCCTCGGTCGGACCAAACTCGGTCGAAGACGCATGCTCGACGCCGGCCAGCGACCGCGCCGCCTCGATGCAGGCCATCTGCATGCCGAAGCAGATGCCGAAATACGGCACTTTTCGCTCACGCGCGAACTTCGCCGCCAGGATCTTGCCTTCCGAGCCGCGCTCGCCAAAGCCGCCGGGAACCAGGATGCCATGCACCTTTTCCAGCCACGGCGTCGGATCCTCCTTTTCGAAGATCTCCGATTCGATCCAGTCGAGCTTGACCTTGACGTGATTGGCCAGGCCGCCATGCGACAGCGCCTCGATCAGCGATTTGTAGGCGTCCTTGAGGCCGGTATATTTGCCGACAACGGCGATGGTCACCTCGCCTTCCGGATTGTGGATGCGGTTGGACACCGCCTGCCACGGCTCCATACGCGGCTTCGGCGCCGGATCGATGCCGAAGGCGGCCAGGACTTCCGAATCGAGCCCTTCCTTGTGATAGGCCATCGGCACGTCGTAGATATGCGGCACGTCGAGCGCCTGGATCACGGCACTTTCGCGCACATTGCAGAACAGCGACAGTTTTCTGCGCTCTTCCTTGGGGATAGCGCGGTCGGCGCGGACCAGCAGGATGTCGGGCGCGATGCCGATGCCGCGCAGTTCCTTGACCGAATGCTGAGTCGGCTTGGTCTTCAGCTCACCGGCCGTCGGGATATAGGGCATCAGCGTCAGATGCACGTAGACGGCATTGTTGCGCGGCAAGTCGTTGCCGAGCTGGCGTATAGCCTCCAGGAACGGCATCGCCTCGATGTCGCCGACCGTGCCGCCGATCTCGCACAGCACGAAATCATAGTCGTCATTGCCGTTGAGGACGAAATTCTTGATCTCGTCGGTGACGTGGGGGATGACCTGCACGGTGGCGCCGAGATAGTCGCCGCGCCGCTCGCGCTCGATGATGTTCTTGTAGATGCGGCCGGTGGTGATGTTGTCCTGCTGGTTGGCGGAGCGGCCTGTGAAGCGCTCGTAATGGCCAAGATCAAGATCGGTTTCCGCACCATCGTCGGTGACGAAAACCTCGCCATGCTGGTACGGCGACATCGTCCCCGGATCGACATTGAGATAGGGATCGAGTTTTTTGATGCGTGCGCGATAGCCTCGCGCCTGCAGGAGAGCCCCAAGGGCCGCTGCGGCAATGCCTTTTCCAAGTGAGGAAACCACGCCGCCTGTGATGAATACATATCGCGCCATGGGAGTCATCGCTTAACGCGGCCGGATTGATTCCGCCAGAGAAAAAACCACCGCGAAGGTTTTTTCCCAAGAAGGCGCTCGGATCGTGAACAGGGCAAAACAAAAGGGCCGGCTGAGCCGGCCCTTTCGGCAGGATGACGAAAACGTCAGATGATGACGACCTTGGTGCCAACCCTGACGCGGCTGTAGAGGTCCATGACGTGCTCGTTGATCATGCGGAAGCAGCCATTAGAGGCGCTGGTTCCGATCGACTGCGGCGCGATGGTGCCGTGGATGCGCAGATGCGTGTCCTTCTTGCCGTCATAGAGATAGATGGCGCGGGCGCCGAGCGGATTCTGGCCACCGCCAGGCATGCCGTCCTTATACTGGCCGTAATGCTTCGGCTCGCGCTTCTGCATGTCCAGCGTCGGGATCCAGCGCGGCCATTCCTGCTTGTCACCGACCGCGACCGTGCCCTTGAACTGCAGGCCTTCGCGACCGACCGCAATGGCGTAGCGCCGCGCGGTGGAAGATGATTCGACGAGGTAAAGGCGCCGCGCGCTGGTGTCGATGACGATGGTGCCGGCATCGTAACCAGTGAATTCCACGTCCTGCGGCACGAATTCCGGCTTCACCTTGAACTGCTTCTTGGCCTCCCTCTTGGCGAGAGCCTGATCGAGAGCCCGCGTCTCGGGAAGATAGCTTATCGAGGAGCCGGACGACGTCCCGCCGAAAAGGCCGGCGAACAGGCCGCCGCCGCTCGGCTTCTTCTGGCCGATGACTTCGCTGCGCAGTTCGCCATTGTTGCCGGTCAGGGCGACGTTCATGGCCTCCGCCGGAAGCGGCTCGGCCGACTGGATCGGCGCTATCGGTTCGATAGGCTCGATGATCTTGGCAGCCTGCTTCCTGGCCGGCTTGGCATCGGCCACCTCGGTTGCCGGCGCGCTCTTGCCCTTCTTGGCAAGGAACGCCTGCCGTTCCGCGTCGGCCTTGGCCTTTGCCGCCTCGCGCATTGCCAGCTTCCTGGCTTCGAGCGCCTTGGCTTTGGCGGCTTCCTTGTCGGCAACGATCTTGGCCTCGATCTTCTTGATCTGGGCGAGGTCGTCGGGCGTCGGGTTTTTCTTCTTCTTGAGAAGCTTCAATTGCGACGCATCACTCTTGACGGCGATGTTGATGGCAGAAGTTGTTTCAGCCGAAGGCTGTGCGGCCATATTGGCCGGAACGCCTGCGAAAGCGGGGGAACTCAGGCCGAGTGCGGCGCAAAGTCCCAGGAAAATGAAGCTGCGAAGCTGCATGGCGAAGATCCGATCGTTCTATGCTTGTTGCCACGGCGTCGCCCAGCGCCCCCCAAGGGCGCCGGAAATGCCGCGTGCAATCTATAGTCGAATAAGCGCGGCCGCCTCAAGCGTGGGGCCATGCCTCACCCCGTCGAATCTTCGTGATCCCGCTGCATTTGCCGCGACTGTGTTCAAACGACCACAGATCGCCGTTCAGGCACCGAGGACTACTGGTTTGGAACCTGCGGGGTCGCCGGTGCGGCGGGAGCCGTGCCGTTGGTCGCCGGCGGCGTCGAGCCGGCGGCAGGCGCAGTGGCCGGGGCAGTCGCAGGAGCCGAAGCATCGTTGCCGGAAGGCGGCGTCGGCGTGGTGGTGCCCGCGGGCGCCGGAGTTGTGGTTCCAGGCAACTGGTTGAGCACGCCTTTGCCGGCGCCGTCCGAGGTCGCCGGCACGCGGTCCAGGATATCGATCGGCTTTTCGCCGTAGCGAGCGACGATCGACAGGGTCAAGGAGGTGGCGAAGAAGGCAGCCGCCAGGATCGCCGTCGCACGCGTCAGCGCATTGGCCGCACCACGCGCGGTCATGAAGCCGGACCCGCCACCGATGCCGAGGCCACCGCCTTCGGAACGCTGCAGCAGCACCACGCCGACAAGGGCGAGCACGACCATGAGATGGATGACGATCAGTACGGTTTCCATAGTTTATCCTGGCAAGGCCTTGCCCGGCCGCGGACACGACCGGTGAATTGGAGGCGGCTCCATACAATGCTTTGACGGCATTTCCAAGCCCGTGGCCGGAATATGGGAAGCAACCCGTCCTTTGCAACGATTTCGTGCACCGGAAGCCCTGTCCGGCGGGGAAAATGTCTTCAAGCAATATTGCGATAGGCCTCGGCGATGCCGAGAAAGTCCGCCGCTTTCAGGCTGGCGCCGCCAACCAGCGCGCCGTCGACATTCCTGACGCCGAGCAGTTCGACCGCGTTGGAGGGCTTGACCGAGCCGCCATAGAGAATGCGCACCTTCGCCGCGACGCCGCCGAGCTTTTCCGACAGCTTTTCGCGGATATGTGCGTGTGCCGCAGCGACGTCGGCCGCCGTCGGCGTCAGGCCGGTGCCGATCGCCCATACCGGCTCATAGGCAATGATGGTGTTGGACGGGGTGGCGCTTGGCGAGACCGAGCCCTCGACCTGCCGCGACAGCACGTCCAGCGTGGCGCCCGCTTCACGCTGCTCATGCGTTTCGCCGACGCAAATGATGGCAACAAGCCCGGCACGCCATGCGGCGGATGCCTTGGCCTGGACAGTGGCGTCATCCTCGCCGCGTTGCTCGCGGCATTCGGAATGGCCGACGATGACATGGCTCGCACCGGCATCCCTGAGCATTTCCGCCGAGATGCAGCCGGTGTAGGCGCCGCTCTCCTTGGTGTGGCAATCTTCGCCGCCGGCATGCACCGGCGTGCGCGACAGGATCTCGGCGGCGTGGGCAAGCAGGGTTGCGGGAACGCAAACCAGCGCTTCGGTCTCCGCGTCAAGCCCACTCATGAAGCCGTTGCCGATCATCCTGAGCTCGTTGAGGGAGGCGCTGGTGCCGTTCATTTTCCAGTTGCCGGCGACGAGCGGGCGAATTCCTGGCGTCATGGGTTTGCTTCTCCGGATGATATCGGGGCTCTGGCCCTCACTACCAAAATCAGGCCACAAAGCAATCGACAGTGGGCCGGAAGGGCGCTATTGCGCTTGTTTCAGACTCGGCGCATGCGAAAATGCGCATAAATCGGAAGTAAAAATGCTTGGTATATTGAGAAGCGCGGCAGGCACCTGGGTCGCGAAGGGGCTGTTGGTGCTGCTGGTGCTCAGCTTTTTGGTCTGGGGCGTTTCCGGACGGCTGATGGGCGGTTTGGCCGGCCATGATTCGGTGATAACCGCTGGCGGCACCAAAGTGTCGATCAACGAATACCGTCTCGCCTATGATCGCCAGCTCGCCGTCATGTCGCAGCAGTTCGGCCAACGTCTCAGCCACGAACAGGCAAAGGCGCTCGGTGTCGATAACCAGGTGCTGGCGCAGCTCGTCTCGGGTGCCGTTCTCGATGAACAGGCCCGCAAGCTGGGCCTCGGACTTTCCAAGGATCGGCTGGCCGAGCTGACACGCGAAGACCCGGCCTTCAAAGGCCCGGGCGGCCAGTTCGATCGCAGAACGTTCGAATATATGCTGCAGCAGATTGGCATGCGACCCGAGGACTATTTGAAGAACCGTGCTCAGGTGGCGGTGCGCCAGCAGATTGTCGAGGCGGTCTCGGACGGCCTCAAGGCTCCGGACACTTTCTTCAAGGCAGTTGCGCTCTATCGCGGCGAAGACCGCACCATCGACTATTTGACGCTGCCCAAGGCACTGGTGGAGCCGATAGCGGCGCCATCCGATAGCGTGCTTTCGGCCTATTTCGAAGCCAACAAGAAGACATATGCGGCACCCGAATACCGCAAATTCTCCTATGTCCGCCTCGAGCCGGTCGACATCATGGATCCGACCGCCGTCACCGACCAACAGGTCAGCGACGATTACAACAAGAACAAGGCGCGTTACACCACGCCGGAATTGCGTACCATCGAGCAGCTCGTGTTCAAGACGCCGGATGCGGCCAAGGCCGCGTTCGATTCGCTCAAGGCAGGCGCCACTTTCGACAAGCTGGTCACGGCGGAAGGCAAGACCCCGGCCGACACGTTGCTCGGCACGCTTGCCAAGGACAAGATCGCCGACAAGGCGGTCGCCGACGCCGCCTTCGCGCTTAACGCCAATGAAGTCAGCCAGGTCGTGCAGGGCGCCTTCGGTCCGGTGCTGCTGCGTGTCACCGAGATCAAGCCCGAAGTGGTGAAGCCGCTGGCCGAGGTGTCCGACCAGATCCGCAAGGATCTGGCGCTGGGCGAGGCAAGCCGCATCCTTCTGGACGTGCGCGACAATTACGATGACACCCGCGCCGCCGGCAGTTCGCTGGCCGACGCTGCGGCCAAGCTGAAGCTGAAGGTCGTCACCATCGATGCCATCGATCGCAGTGGACTGCGGCCAGATGCAAGCATCGTCAAGGACCTGCCGCAATCGCCGGAGCTGATCAAAGCCGTCTTCGACGCCGAACCCAACACGGAAAACGATGCCTTGACCACAGCCGACAACGGCTTCGTCTTCTATGAGGTGGCGTCCATCACGCCGGCTCGCGACCGCACGCTGGATGAGGTTCGTCAGAAAGTCGTGGCCGACTGGACGGCGGCGGAAACAAGCAAGCGGCTCGCCGCCAAGGCTGACGAGCTGGAAAAGCGGCTCAAGGCCGGCGCAACGCTCGATGTCATTGCCAGCGAACTGAAGCTGGAAAAGCAGACCAAGCGCGGTGTCAAGCGCGAGGCTGACGACGTCGATTTCGGCAAGGAAGGTGCCGCAGCGATGTTCGGAGTCGGCGAAGGCGGTACCGGCCTGATCCCCTCGCCTACCGGCGACGGGCAGATACTGTACAAGGTCGCCGAAGTGTTCGAGCCCGCCGGGGCCGATGCCAGCTCGGTGCCGGATGACGCACAGAAATCCTTCACCTCCGGCATGTCGGACGACCTGCTCGACCAATTGGTGGCGCAGTTGCAGACGCAGTACGACGTTCGCGTCGACCAGGCCGCCGTCGCCCAAGCCTCGACAAGATGAGCGCGCTGAAAACCCATATCGCCAAGATCGCGACCGGTAGCGCGCTTTCCTTCGAGGAAGCGCGCGAGGCCTTCGACATCATCATGTCGGGTGATGCGACCCCCGGCCAGATCGGCGGTTTCCTGATGGCGCTGCGCGTGCGAGGCGAGACGGTGAGCGAGATTTCCGGCGCCGTCGCCACCATGCGGGCCAAGATGCTGCAAGTCGACGCGCCGGACGGCGCCATCGATATCGTCGGCACCGGCGGGGACAATTCCCACAGCGTCAATATTTCCACGGGATCGGCCTTTGTCATCGCCGGCAGTGGTGTGCCGGTTGCCAAGCACGGCAATCGTGGCCTGTCCTCGCTGACAGGAGCCGCCGACGTGCTGGTTGCGCTCGGCGTCAAGATCGACATCTCGCCCGAATTCATCGGCCGCTGCATCCACGAGGCTGGCGTTGGTTTCATGTTCGCGCCAGCGCACCATCCAGCGATGAAACATGTCGGCCCGACCCGCGTCGAACTCGGCACCCGCACCATCTTCAACCTGCTCGGGCCGCTCTCCAATCCAGCTGGCGTCAAGCGGCAGCTGGTCGGTGTGTTCCTGCCGGAATGGATCCTGCCGGTTGCCGAGACGCTGAAGGCACTGGGTGCGGAGCATGCCTGGGTTGCTCATGGCGACGGCTATGACGAGATCACCACCACCGGCGAGACGCAGGTCGCCGAACTGATCGGCGGCGAGATCCGCAGCTTCACCCTGACGCCTGAAGCGGTTGGGTTGCCGCGCCACAGCAAGGACGAACTGCGTGGCGGCGATGCGGACTACAATGCCAAAGCCTTGCGCGATATGCTGGGCGGCGCTGCCGGCGCCTATCGCGACACCGTGCTGATGAATGCCGGCGCCGGCCTGGTGGTGGCGGGCAAGGCGACGACGCTTGCCGACGGCATCGCGCTCGCCGCGCAAGCCATCGACAGCGGCCGGGCCCTGCAAGTGCTCGACAGGCTGGTCGAGATTTCGAACGGATAAAACGTGTCTGACATTCTTCGCAAGATCGAGGCCTACAAGCGCGACGAGATCGCGGCGGCAAAGGCACGTGTGCCGCTGGCCGAAATCAAGGCGCGAGCCAAGGACGCAGACGCACCGCGCGGCTTTCTTGCCGCGCTCGAAGCAAAGCGCAAATCCGGCGCCTTTGCGCTGATTGCCGAGATCAAGAAGGCAAGCCCGTCCAAGGGGCTGATCCGCGCCGATTTCGATCCGCCGGCGCTGGCGCAGGCCTATGCCAAGGGTGGCGCTGCCTGTCTTTCGGTGCTGACCGACGCACCGTCCTTCCAGGGCGCGCCGGAATTTCTCACCCGGGCGCGAGCCGCCGTCGCGCTGCCGGCGCTGCGCAAGGATTTCCTGTTCGATCCCTATCAGGTCTACGAAGCCCGCGCCTGGGGCGCGGATGCCATCCTGATCATCATGGCCAGCGTCGACGACGCCCTGGCGAGCGAGCTTGAGGCAACGGCATTCGAACTCGGCATGGATGCGCTGATCGAGGTGCATGATGAGGCCGAGACGCTGCGCGCGCTAAAACTGTCGTCGCGGCTGATCGGCATCAACAACCGCAATCTGAGAACATTTGAAACCAGCCTTAAAACGTCGGAGCGGCTGGCACCCATGGTGCCGGGCGGCCGCCTGCTGGTCAGCGAGAGCGGTATTTTCACCCATGACGACTGCCTCAGGCTGCAAAAGAGCGAGATCGGCACTTTTCTTGTCGGCGAGAGCCTGATGCGGCAACAGGACGTCACCACCGCGACGCGCCTGCTTCTGACAGGCAAGGCTTTGGCCGAGGCTATCTGACGATGGTATCAGGCCTGACCCATCTCGGCGCGCAGGGCGAGGCCAACATGGTCGATGTCGGCGACAAGGAAGAAACAACGCGCACGGCGATCGCCGAAGGCTTTGTCGCGATGCAGCCCGAGACGCTGAAGATGATCCTCGCCGGCAACGCCAAGAAGGGCGACGTGCTCGGCACCGCGCGCATTGCCGGCATCATGGCGGCGAAGAAGACGCATGATCTGATCCCGCTCTGCCATCCGCTGCTGCTGACCAAAGTTTCCGTCGACATCGAGCCCGACCATGCATTGCCGGGCCTGAAGGTCACCGCGCTGGCGCGCGTCACCGGCAAGACGGGCGTCGAGATGGAAGCGCTGACGGCCGCTTCGGTAGCCTGCCTGACCATCTACGACATGGCCAAAGCAGTAGACCGCGCCATGGTCATCACCGGCATCCGCCTGGTCGAAAAGACCGGCGGCAAGTCGGGTGACTACAAGGCGAGCTCCTGATGGCGCTGGTTCCTATCGCGGAGGCGCTTGAACGCCTGCTCGATGGTGCGGCACCTCTAGCCGGCGAAAGCGTTCCTCTGTTCGAGGCGGTGGATCGTGTTCTGGCGGAACCGGTCGTGGCACTCCGCACCCAACCGCCTTTCGATGCTTCCGCCATGGACGGCTATGCGGCGCGCGCCGCCGACGTCACGTCGGTCCCATCCAGGCTGTCGGTGATCGGCATGGCGCCGGCCGGACGTGGTTTTGCCGGTAGGATCGGCAAGGCACAAGCGGTGCGTATCTTCACCGGCGCTCCGCTGCCCGAAGGCGCCGACACCATCGTCATCCAGGAGAATGTCCGCGACCTCGGCGGCGGCGAAATCGAAGTGACCGAGCCGACGGCGCAATGGCGCAATATCCGTCGCATCGGGCTCGATTTTTCAACAGGCGACATGCTGCTCGAAAGAGGCCGTTTGCTCGACCCGGCGGCACTGTCGCTGGCAGCATCGGCCAACCATCCCCGGGTCAACGTGGTGAAACGACCGCTGGTCGCCATCATCGCCACCGGCGATGAATTGCTGCCGCCGGGCAGTGATCTCGGCCCGGACCAGATCATCTCGTCCAATGCCTATGGCGTCGCTGCCGCCGCACACTCGGTCGGCGCCCGCGCGCTCGATCTCGGCATTGCCGCCGATCGCAAGGAGGCCATCGCCGAACTGGTGCAAAAAGCGGTCGCGGCCGGTGCGGATGTCATCGTGACGCTTGGTGGCGCCTCGGTCGGCGATCACGACCTGATCCACGATGTGCTGACCGGCGAAGGCATGACGCTCGGCTTCTGGAAGATCGCCATGCGCCCCGGCAAGCCGCTGATGTTCGGCCGCCTCGGCGATATCAGGTGCATCGGCCTGCCCGGCAACCCGGTGGCAAGCCTGGTCTGCTCGCAACTGTTCCTGAAGCCGCTGCTGGCGCGGCTCGGCGGCCGCAACCATCGCCAGGACATTCGCCCAGCGCGACTGGGTACCGCAATGCCGGCCAATGATTTGCGCCAGGACTATGTCCGAGCCGTGGTCAGGGAAGATGACGGCGCGCTGGTGGCGACGCCGTTCGGCATTCAGGATTCCTCGATGCTGAGAATGCTGGCCGACGCCAACGGGCTGATCGTGCGGGCGCCGTTTGCCCCTGCAGCAGCCGCGGGCGAGGCTTGCAGCGTTTTGATGCTGCGCTGAGGAATTCCAGGCAAGCCGTTCATAACAGACGAGAAAGTGATCTCGGCTCTAGCTGGAGATCAAGCTCTGCGTCAGCGGATGCGCCGGATCGGTAAGGCCGTCGACAATGTCGTAGTGATGCCGGTCGGGCTCGACCACGGTGCTGGTGGTGGCGCCGAGGCCGGTCCAGATGTTGGCAAGCAACGCATTCTGGCGCAGGAACTCGGCGCGCTCACCGCCGCCGGCCCAGCAGGTGATGCGGGCGCCATCCATCGGGCGCAGCAGGGCTGGGCTTTCAGCCAGCGCCTCCTCTTCGTCGATTGCCAGGTCCTTGTTCATGCCGGTGCGCATGAGCGGACGCAAATCGTGTAGACCTGAAATCGAAACGACATGGCGTATGCGCCGCGCCACATCCGGCGCCAAAGGCGTGGTTGTCGTCACCATCCGGGTGGCGAGATGGCCGCCGGCCGAATGTCCGGTCAGCATCAGCGGTCCGTCAACCATTGCCGCTGCCTTGCCAATCGCCGCCCCGACCTCCCGGACGATGCCTGCGATGCGTATGTCCGGGCACAGCGTGTAGGAGGGCATCGCAACGGCGAAGCCGCTGCCGACCGCGCCATTGGCGAGATGCGACCACAAGCTCTTGTCGGTCTCCAGCCAGTAACCGCCATGGATAATCACCACCAGTCCTTTGGGCGCGGCCTTGGGAAGGAAAAGATCGAGCCCATTGCGCGGCCCGTCGCCATAGGCGATGTCGAGCCGTGCCCGGCTCTCTGCCGAGAGCGCATCACGGAATGCTGCCGCTGGCTCGGCCCAGGCGGCTGGCCAACGGTCGCTGCCGGCAATGTTCGCGCCGTTGGCATAGGCATCATCCCAATCGACGATGTGACGTTCGAACATCTGCGCCCTCCCCGAAAACGGCATCGCTGTTGCGCTAGCAATGGCCAGCGCCACGCCATGCGTCAATGCTCCAGGGCAAAAACATTTTAGGCTTGAAACAAATTTCGACTGGTGCGATCCTGCCCGCACGAACAGCCGACAATGGGAGGTCTGCTGTGCTGCCCTCACCTGCAGATGTTCACCCTTTCGGCGCGCATCTCCGAGCAGGCGTGATGGGCAGCACGAAGCCTCCTCAGAGCAGGACCTTAGGATCCACCACATCCAGCCAAGGCGCATTGCGCACTGGCCAGGCAGCAGACGGGAGAGCGGCGACATGCTTGGGCCTTCAGCGCATATCGACACGTTCACGCGCGATCACCTGCCGCCGCCGGAGCAATGGCCCGATATACTGCTCGACGGCTTCGACTATCCCGAACGCCTCAACGCCGGTGTCGAACTTACCGACCGGCTGGTCGAGAAGGGCCTCGGCGACCGCACAGCCCTGATCGGCAATGGCCGCCGCCGCACCTACAAGGAACTGTCGGACTGGACGAACAGGCTCGCCCACGCGCTGGTCGGGAATTATGGCGTCGAGCCCGGCAACCGGGTGCTGATCCGCTCGGCCAACAACCCCGCCATGGTCGCCTGCTGGCTGGCTGCCACCAAGGTCGGCGCCGTGGTCGTCAACACTATGCCTATGCTGCGCGCCGGCGAACTGGCCAAGATCGTCGACAAGGCGGAAATCACCGTCGCGCTCTGCGACACCAGGCTGATGGACGAGATGACCGCCTGCGCCAAGGACAGCGCCTTCCTCAAACAGGTCATAGGCTTCGACGGCACCGCCAACCATGATGCCGAGCTCGATCGTGCCGCTCTCGACAAGCCGGTGACATTCACCGCCGTCAACACCGGCCGCGACGACGTCGCGCTGCTCGGCTTCACCTCGGGCACGACAGGCGTGCCGAAGGCGACGATGCATTTCCACCGCGACCTCCTGATCATCGCCGACGCCTATGCCCGCGAAATCCTGGAGGTGACGCCGGACGACATCTTCGTCGGCTCGCCGCCGCTGGCCTTCACTTTCGGCCTTGGAGGGCTCGCTATTTTTCCCCTGCGCTTCGGTGCGGCGGCGACGCTGCTGGAGCAGGCGACGCCACCCAACATGATCCACATCATCGAGACCTACAAAGCCACGATCTCCTTCACCGCGCCGACTGCCTACCGCGCCATGCTGAAGGCCATGGATGAAGGTGCCGATTTGTCTTCGCTGCGGGTTGCCGTTTCAGCCGGCGAAACCTTGCCCGCTCCGGTTTTCGAAGAGTGGACGCAAAAGACCGGCAAGCCGATCCTCGACGGCATCGGCGCCACCGAAATGCTGCACATCTTCATCTCCAACCGCTTTGGCGACATGAAGCCCGCGTCGACCGGCAAGCCGGTCGGCGGCTACGAGGCGCGCATCGTCGACGACGAGATGCGCGAAGTACCGCGCGGCGCGACCGGCAGGCTGGCGGTGCGCGGCCCGACCGGCTGCCGCTACATGGCCGATATCAGGCAGAAGGACTACGTGCGCGACGGCTGGAACATCACCGGCGACACCTTCACGCAGGACGAGGACGGCTTCTTCCATTTCGCCGCGCGCTCCGACGATATGATCATCAGCGCCGGCTACAACATTGCCGGCCCCGAGGTCGAGGCCGCACTTCTGTCACATCCCGACGTCGCCGAATGCGCGGTGATCGGCGCCGAGGACGCCGAGCGCGGCCAGATCGTCGAGGCGCATGTCGTGCTGGTGCAGGGCGCGGCGCCTGACGCATTGACCACCAAGCGCCTGCAGGACCATGTCAAGGCGACGATCGCGCCCTACAAATACCCGCGATCGGTGAAATTCATTGCTGCTTTGCCCAAGACCCAGACCGGCAAGATCCAGCGCTTCCGGCTGCGCACGGAGAAAGTCAATTGAGCGAGCCCTACGATCCGGCGTCCGAAGGCGCACAGATGTCGTTCAACGAGCGCATGTCGTACAGCGACTATCTGCACCTGGAGAAAGTGCTGGAGGCGCAGACGCCGCTGTCGTCGGCGCATGACGAGATGCTGTTCATCATCCAGCACCAGACCTCGGAACTGTGGATGAAGCTCGCTTTGCACGAGATTGGCGCCGCGATCCGCTCGATCCGCGCCGACCGGCTCGAGCCGAGCTTCAAGATGCTGTCGCGAGTCGCGCGCATCTTCGAGCAGCTGAACAATGCCTGGGATGTGCTGCGGACGATGACGCCCAGCGAATATACCGAGTTTCGCGACGCGCTCGGCCAGTCCTCGGGTTTTCAGTCCTGGCAGTATCGCGCCATCGAGTTCATGGCCGGCAACCGCAACCTGGCCATGCTCGGCCCTCACAAGCATCGGCCTGACCTCAGCGGAAAGCTGGAAGCCATCCTGGCCGAGCCATCGCTCTACGACGAAGCGCTGCTGCTTTTGGCGCGCCACGGATTCGACATCGGTGCCGATGCCAGGCGCACGGACTGGCGTGAGACGCGAACCGAGAATGAAGAGGTCCTGGTCGCCTGGCAGGCTATCTACCGCGATCCGCAGCGCTACTGGATGTTCTACGAACTGGCCGAGAAGCTGGTCGACTTCGAGGATTATTTCCGCCGCTGGCGCTTCAACCACGTCACCACGGTGGAGCGAATCATCGGTCTGAAGCGCGGCACCGGCGGCACGTCGGGCGCTTCGTATCTGAAGAAAATGCTCGAGGTCGTGCTGTTTCCGGAGCTGTGGACGGTCCGCACCCGGCTCTGACATCATCGAAATGAGAACAGGCTCACTGAAGGGACGCTCTGTGGCGGAAACCCTTCGCGAACAACCGGGGACTGACCATGAGTGGAATTCCTGATCTCGCCGCAGTCGAAGCGATGGATGCCACGGATCCGCTGCGGGCCATGCGCGACCGTTTCATTCTGCCGGAGGGGGTGATCTATCTTGACGGCAATTCACTGGGGGCAGCATCTCATGCCGTTTTCGGCGAGCTGCAGCAGGCGGCGACGCAGGAATGGGCCCGAGATCTTATCCGAGCCTGGAACACGGCCGGATGGTTCGAGATGCCGATCGAACTCGGCGACCAGCTCGGACGCCTGATAGGAGCCGCGGTCGGCCAGACCGTTGTCTGCGACACGACATCGACCAACATCTACAAGGTGCTGCACGCAGCGATGGAGATGCGGCCCGGCCGGTCAGCCATCGTCGCCGAAGGTGACAGTTTTCCCACCGACCTGTACATCGCCGAAGGCGTGGCCTCGACCCGGGATGGCGTCCTGCTGCGCCTCGCGGGCGTCGACGCGCCGACCATCGAAGAGCTGATCGACGAAAACGTGGCGGTGGTGCTGGTCAACCACGTCAATTACAAATCGGGTGAACTGCGCGACATGGCGGCGCTGACGCGCAGGGCTCATACGGCCGGAGCGCTGATCGTCTGGGATCTCTGCCACACCGCCGGCGCCCTGCCCGTCGAGCTCGATCAGGCAAATGCCGATTTCGCTGTCGGCTGCACGTACAAGTACCTCAACGGCGGTCCGGGCGCGCCGGCCTTCATCTATGCCGCGCAGCGCCACCACGGCGATATCAGCCAGCCGCTCAGCGGCTGGTGGGGCCATGCGCGGCCCTTTGCCTTCGAACGGGGTTATGTTGCCGGCACCGGCATCCGCCGTTTTCTGTGCGGTACGCAACCGGTCCTGTCGATGCGGGCGCTCAAAGGCGCGCTTGCCATCTGGAGCGACGTCGACATGGCGGCATTGCGAAAGAAGAGCGTCGCGCAGACAGAACTGTTCATCCAGCTCGTCGAAGCCAAGTGCGGCGCCTACGGTCTCGCGCTGGAGACTACCCGCGACGCGACCAGGCGCGGCAGCCAGGTGTCGTTCCTTCACGTCCACGGCTATCAAATCATGCGGGCGCTGATCGAGCGCGGGGTGATCGGTGACTTCCGCGCACCGTCGACCATCCGTTTCGGCTTCACGCCGCTCTATGTCAGCTACAAGGATGTGTGGCTGGCGGTTGAGGTTCTGGAAGACATTCTGCGCACGGGTGCATGGAAGGACCAGCGTTTCGCCGTCAAGGAAGCCGTTACCTGACGCACCGATCCCGGCGATCCGCCGTCGCTGCCCTCACTGCCTGGCAAATAACGGAGAGCTGAATTTCCAGCCAAAATGCCCAACTGACGTTGGCGTTTTGGCTCCGTTTCGTTCACGGCCAACGAACGTCCCGAAGGTTGCAATCGCCCCTTGTCGAGGTCGATCGACAGATAATGCCAAGCTTTGGTAGAGGATAAGCCACAGGTCATTAACCATAACAATTTCAATGTGAGCAGGCGCATTGCCGAAGGTGGCGCCCGTCGATCGTAACCCGCTGGCAAGCGCCAAATAATTTCAGCAGCCTTAACAAATTCATTAAACTTTAAACGGTTGCAGAACACAACTGGAACAGATAGTGTTTGTTCTGGGTTTGTTTTTCGATTCTGGTTTCAGGGAACCTGGGGGCCGCCATGCTGACACGCAAGCAACATGAACTGCTGATGTTCATCCATGAACGCCTGAAGGAGAGCGGCATTCCGCCATCCTTCGACGAAATGAAGGAGGCGCTCGACCTTGCCTCCAAATCCGGGATTCATCGGCTGATCACGGCCCTTGAGGAGCGCGGCTTTATCCGCCGGCTGCCCAATCGGGCCCGCGCGCTGGAAGTGCTGCGGCTGCCGGACTCGATCGCGCCAGGCCTCAATGCGGCAAAGAAGTTTTCGCCAAGCGTCATCCAGGGCAGTCTTGGTCAGGGTGGTGCTCTTGGCCGGCAGATCAAGCCGGCGCCTTCGCGGATGCCTTCGCCCGGCAATGACGACGATGCGGTCTCTGCCGTTTCGATCCCGGTCATGGGTCGCATCGCCGCCGGCGTGCCGATCGATGCCATCCAGCATCAGACGCATTCGATTTCGGTGCCGCCGGACATGATCATGGGCGGCGCGCACTATGCGCTGGAGGTCAAGGGCGATTCGATGATCGAGGCCGGCATCTTCGACGGCGACACCGTTATCATCCGTAACGCCGACACGGCCAGCCCCGGCGAGATCATCGTGGCGCTGGTCGATGAAGAGGAAGCGACGCTGAAGCGGTTCCGCCGCAAGGGCGCCTCGATTGCCCTCGAAGCCGCCAATCCAGCCTATGAGACACGGATTTTCGGGCCGGACAGGGTCAAGGTGCAAGGCAAGCTCGTCGGCCTGATCCGTCGCTACTGAGACGGCTGTGGGTTGACCACTGGCTTCTCGGGTTTCTTGAAGGGTGCCAGCCCCCTCGCCTCGCGAGAGTATCTGCGTTGCGTGTGCCAGGGCCGATATGGGCTGTCCACCGCGAAGCTGATCGTCGCCGGCGTGGTCGCCGATTGGCGATCGAAGAAGACCGCGGCACTGCCTTTGCGAGCCAGTTGCCGCTTGGTGATGACGAGAACCAGCGGGTTGTGACAGGCGTCATAGGCGGTGGCGTCCTTGACGACGATCAGTTCGGCGAAGCCGCAGGCTTTCCAGGTGTCCTTGCGGTCCTCGACATAGGCAATGATCGCACCGGACATGTGCCTGGCCACGCAAACGCCTGAGGAGCAATAGAACGGCGATCCCGGCGGTAGCTCAACGGCATCCGCGACGTCGAATTGCCCATCGCTGTTGTCGAACACTTCCGGAACGACGATGGTTTCCGATGTCAGCGCGCGTTTCCAGTTGTCGACGGTGAATTCGTTCGGCCGTTGCCGGCTGACGGCAAGCTCACCGCCACCGATCGGCAACGCCACCAGCCGGGCGTCTTCTGAGATCAGCACATCGGGCGTGCGCGTATCCGAGACGGTCAGCAAGCCTGCCAACGCGAATGGCAGAGCCGCGAGCCGCAGCCATGTCGTCGCCATCGTCGCGATGACCAGGGCAATGGCCACCAGCAGGACCGACTGCTGCGAAATCAACCCGACCCCATCGACAGGCGAACGCTCGGAGATCCAGCCCGATATGGCGATCATCATCGTCAGGCCCTTGCCCATCAGGTAGAGAGCTGGCCAATCCAATCCGAAAGGCATCAGCAGCGCGCTGGCGACGGCCAGGAACATGACGACGGTGACGATCGGCATAACCGCGAGATTGGCGAACAGGCTGAGCGGCGACACACGCTGAAAATGCCAGATGGCAAACAGCGTCGTGGCGCTGCCGGCGATGATCGAGGTCATGGCCAGACCGATTGCCGCCAGCAGGAATTTTCGTGTCAGGAACCCGGGCAAGGATCGCTTCGGCGGCGGCGGTCTTGCTTTTCCCGCGCGGTGATCCGCCCAGCCGGCATAAGCGCCGACCAGAGCCGCGGTCGCGGCGAACGACATTTGAAAACTCGGGCCGACCACCTCATGCGGCGACACCACGATGACGGCGATCGCCGAGATCGCCAGATTGCGCATGGTGAGTGCTGCTCGATCGAACAGAACTGCAATCAGCATCACTGCCAGCATGATGAAGCTGCGCTCGGCGGCGACGACGATACCTGAGATGACGAGGTAGGCTGCGATCGAGAACAGTGCGGCGGCAGCGGCATACTTCTTGACCGGGCGACGCGCGGAAAAATCGGGAAACAAGGCGAAGGCGCCGCGCAGCAACCCCATGATGGTGCCGGCGACCAGAGCCATGTGCAGTCCCGAAATGGAGATGATGTGGTAGATGCCGGTACGTCGCATCGCCTCATTGATGTCATCGGGAATGCCGGCGCGCACGCCGACGATCAGCGCCGCGGCGATCTCGCCTTCGGCGCCGCCGACGCTCGCCCTGATATGGTCGGCAATGCCTTCACGGGCATTTTCCACGCTGGAGGAAATTCGGGCCGACAGCGGCATGTCGCCATCATCGCTGACGACAAGCTTGGGGTTGCCGAGAAAGAACCCGCTGCCGCCGATGCCGGCAAAATAGCTGTCGAAGGAGAAATCATAGCTGTCCGGCCGCACCGGCCCGGTCGGCGGCAAAAGCTTGGCATATCCAGTGATGAGGGAGCCTGCGGTCACGTCAGCCGGGATCTTGCGTGCCGAAAGCCGCACCCGTTCCGGCGCATAGCGCAGTTTCGGTCTTGCGGTCGATGTCACGTCGATGGTCAGCCGGATACGGCCAGTTTCCATCCGGTCGAGCGAGACGACGCGGCCGGTCACCTGCGTCGAGATTTCCGAGCCCAACATTTGTGTGCCCGCACGCCACGTCTCGACCTTGGCAGCAAGCAGTCCTAGGGCGCACAAAAGCGCCGCCATGAAACACAGATGGGTCTTTGGCCATGAGCGCGAGACCAGCGCACAGATCCCCGTCAAGATGACAACCGCGACAGGTCTCGCAAAGTCGGGTTCAGCCGTCAGCGAAAAATAGCCGATCGCTCCGATCGCAAGGCAGACCGGTACCAGCAGGAAGGCCACGCCCCGGTCGAGTTCCAGGCTCGCCGCCGTGTTCACGCTGTGGCGCAGGCGAGGCAGTGATATCAGGCCGATCTGCCGGCGCACGCGCACGATCCTGCCGGTTTCGGCAACAGGAACAGAGGCGGCGATACCCGTTTGCAAGGGCAGCTTGCCGTAATCCGGCACGAGGGGCGACGGCGGCGGCAATGAGGCTGGCAGAGGCGCAAACAGGGACCGTTCGCTGACGCCAATGGCAGCGTCCTCGCCCTGATCCGAGCCCCAGCCTCGTCCAGCCATCGGGTCTGCCCCTTGCGCCCTCGACACCCTATGCTACATGAACGCGCAAAGCGCGAAAGTCCGCGCGACCGCACCCCGCTTCAGATGGTTTCCGAGAGTTCCATGTCCGACAAGGTCGTCACCCGTTTTGCCCCCTCGCCCACCGGCTATTTGCACATAGGCGGCGCGCGCACGGCGCTGTTCAACTGGCTGTATGCAAAGCATACCGGCGGCACGATGCTGCTGCGCATCGAGGACACCGATCGCGAACGCTCCAATGAAGCCGCGACGGCTGCTATCCTCGACGGGCTTTCCTGGCTTGGCCTGAGCTGGGACGGCGAGCCGGTGTCGCAGTTCGAGCGTGCGCCGCGCCACCGCGAGGTGGCCGAGGAGCTCGTGCGCATCGGCAAGGCCTATTATTGCTACGCCACGCCAGCCGAACTGGAGGCCATGCGCGAGGCCGCCAGAGCCAAAGGGCTGCCACCCCGCTATGATGGCCGCTGGCGCGACCGCGACCCCTCAGAGGCACCCGCAGGCGCCAAGGGCGCCATCCGCATCAAGGCGCCGACCGAAGGCGAGACCGTCGTCCATGACCGGGTCCAGGGCGACGTGCGCTTTCCCAACAAGGATCTCGACGATTTCATCATCCTGCGTTCTGACGGCAATCCCACTTACATGCATGCCGTCGTCGTCGATGATCATGATATGGGCGTCACCCATATCATTCGCGGCGATGATCATCTGACCAACGCCGCTCGCCAGACCGTGATCTACAACGCCATGGGCTGGAACGTGCCGTCCATGTCGCATATCCCGCTGATCCACGGCGCCGATGGCGCCAAGCTATCGAAGCGGCACGGCGCGCTTGGCGTCGAGGCTTATCGCGCCATGGGCTACCTGCCGGAGGCGCTGCTCAACTACCTGGCGCGTCTCGGCTGGAGCCATGGCGACGACGAGATCATGTCGATCAAGGACATGATTTCCTGGTTCGACATCGGCGACGTCAACAAGGGCGCGGCGCGCTTCGACTTCGCCAAGCTGGAGGCAATCAACGGCGCGCATATGCGCCGCATGAGCGATGCCGAACTGTTCGACATCTTCATCGCCACCCTGCCCTACCTCGAAGGTGGCCCGGCGATCGCCGCACGCCTGAACGACAGCACCAAGGCGCAGTTGCTGGCAGCGCTTCCGGGCCTGAAGGAGCGCGCCAAGACGCTGGTGGAGCTCGTCGACGGCGCGGCTTTCCTGTTTGCCACCCGACCGCTGCCGATCGACGACAAGGCGGCCCTTCTGCTCACCGATGACGCCCGCAAGATCCTGCGCAGTGCTCACGAAGCTTTGAACGGGCTTGCGGATGACTGGACAGCCGCCTCGGCGGAGGCGGCGATCCGCGAGGTGGCGGCGGCCGGCAGCCACAAGCTCGGCGCAGTGGCCCAGCCTTTGCGCGCCGCTTTGACCGGCAAAAGCACCTCGCCGGGCGTGTTCGATGTGCTCGCCGTGCTCGGCCGCGAGGAAAGCCTGGCGCGCATCTCAGATCAAATCGATTAGGAGCAAACTGGCCCAAGAAGATTGGCATTGAAAGGCGGGTTTCGCAGTGCAACATTAGGCCTTGGCCCAATCTGGCACGCACCTCCTGAAATGCGGTGGCGAATACGCGCATTGCGGTGATTTTCGACGTGTCGCTCTGCGAAATTTGCCTTTGCCGGCATGAGGAAACAAGAAGGAGTTTGCAATGACCGAAGCTGCGAAAAAACTGGATTTGGGCAAGACCCAAGAGGCCACCGCAACGCTTGAATTCGCCGGCAAGACCCATGAATTCAAGGTGCGAAGCGGTTCGGTCGGGCCTAATGTGATCGACATCGCCTCGCTCTACTCAACCACCGGCGCTTTCACCTACGATCCCGGCTTCACCTCGACGGCAAGCTGCGAGTCCGAAATCACCTTCATCGACGGCGACGCCGGCATCCTGTTGCACCGCGGCTATCCGATCGACCAGTTGGCCGAACATGGCGACTTCCTCGAGGTCTGCTATCTCCTGCTCTACGGTGAATTGCCGACCAAGGCGCAGAAGGACGATTTCGATTACCGCGTGACGCGCCACACCATGGTGCATGAGCAGATGTCGCGCTTTTTCACCGGCTTCCGCCGCGACGCGCATCCGATGGCGGTGATGTGCGGCGTGGTCGGCGCGCTGTCGGCCTTCTATCACGACTCCACCGACATTTCCGACCCCTACCAGCGCATGGTTGCCTCCATGCGGCTGATCGCCAAGATGCCGACGATCGCGGCGATGGCCTACAAATACCACATCGGCCAGCCCTTCATTTACCCGAAGAACGAGCTGAACTTTGCCGCCAACTTCCTGCATATGTGCTTTGCCGTGCCTTGCGAGGAATACAAGATCAACCCGGTGCTGGCGCGCGCCATGGAACGCATCTTCATCCTGCACGCCGACCACGAGCAGAATGCCTCGACCTCGACCGTTCGCCTCGCCGGCTCGTCGGGCGCCAACCCGTTTGCGTGCATCGCCGCCGGCATAGCCTGCCTGTGGGGACCCGCGCATGGCGGCGCCAATGAAGCGGCGCTCAACATGCTTGGCGAGATCGGCCATGTCGATCACATCCCCGAATTCATCGCCCGCGCCAAGGACAAGGACGACCCGTTCCGCTTGATGGGGTTCGGCCACCGCGTCTACAAGAACTACGATCCGCGCGCCAAGATCATGCAGAAGACGGCACATGAGGTTCTGGGCGAGCTCGGCATCAAGGACGATCCGCTGCTCGACATCGCCATGGAGCTGGAAAAGATCGCGCTGACCGATTCCTATTTCATCGAGAAGAAGCTCTACCCGAATGTCGACTTCTATTCCGGCATTACGCTGAAGGCGCTGGGCTTCCCCACCACCATGTTCACCGTGCTGTTCGCGGTCGCCCGCACCGTCGGCTGGATCGCCCAGTGGAAAGAGATGATCGAGGATCCGCGCCAGAAGATCGGCCGCCCGCGCCAGCTCTATACCGGTGCACCGGAGCGGGATTACGTGCCGATCGCAAAGCGGTGAATTAGGAAATAGTGAGTAGTGAGTAGTGAAGTCGACCATTTCTACTGATTACTGACTACTCACTCTCTTGACATACCGCATCACCACCTGCGCGGCGATCTCGCCGGACGGTCTGCCCGTAGCCATGCGCCGCCTGATCTCTGCAAATCCATCCTTCTGCCAGGCACGCATGCCGCTGTCGGCGAACAGTGCCTCCAATTGCCGGGCAAGATTGTTCGGCTTGATATAGCCGTCGTAGAATTCGGGAATAAGCGCTCGATCCGATATCAGATTGGGCAGCAGCGCCGACCAGACGGAAACGAGGTACGGCGCCAAGATGCGCGCGACCGGGTCGAGCCTGTAGCAGGAAATCATCGGCACGCCGGCCAGCGCCAGTTCCAGCGATACCGTCCCGGACGCGATCAGCGCCGCATCGGCCCTGCCGAAAGCCTGCCATTTGCGCTGGGGCTCGACGATGATCTCAGGCTTTTCATCCCAGCGGTTGACGGAAGATTTGACGAGGTCGGCGACATGCGGGACGGTCGGCAGCAGCAGCCGCAGGCGGTGGCCGCGCGCGCGCAGGATTGACACCGTCTCGCCGAACGGGTCGAGCAGCCGCCGTACCTCGCCACGCCGCGAACCGGGCAGGACGAGCAGGGTTTTGACACGATCAGGAGAAAGGTCGCGTGGCAGCTCCTGCGCCTTGGCTGCAGCAAGCAAGCCCGCATCGTGCGTCAGGCGATGCCCAACATAGGTGCCCGGTGGCCCGCCGAGCCGCTCCAACTCCTTAACCTCGAAAGGCAGGATGCAGAGGATGTGGTCGACATAGGGCTTCATCGCGACCGCCCTGCCCGGCCGCCACGCCCACACGCTCGGGCAGACATAGTGGATGATCGGAATCGACGGGTTGGCCGCACGCACCTTTTTGGCGACGCGCAACGAAAAGTCCGGACTGTCAATGGTGACGAGGCAATCCGGATTTTCGTCGGCAACGGTCTTGGCCAGTTGGCTGATCCGCCGCATCAGGCGCGGAAGGTCGCGCAGGACGGCACTGAACCCCATGAGGGCGATCTCACCGGCATCGAATGGCGAGACCAGTCCCAGCGTCTGCAAATGACGGCCGCCGAGGCCGACGAGTTGCACCTCGCGCCCGGCCGCCTGCCTGAGCGAGCGTACTATGTCGGCGCCGAGCAGGTCGCCGGACTCCTCGCCGGCAACAATCGCGATCTTCAATGCCCTGTCAGCCACTGTGCGGCTCCGTCGTGGCAGGCAGGCCAATGACGAACAGGCCGAGTGCGTTGGCGCGCGCGATGGTTTCAGGACCTTCGAGAACCAGCGAACGTCCCGCCTCGACGGCAATCCCGGCAAGCTCGGCTGCATGCGCTGCTTCGACCGTCTGCAGGCCGATGGACGGAAGATCCGCTCGCAGTTCCTGGCCAGGCTTGGCGCACTTGACCAGGACGCCGCGGGTCTTGCCCGCAATACGGCCGTGGCCGCGTAAAAGCTTTGCCCGCTCAAGCAATCCGGCTGTTCCTTCGATGCCTTCCAGCGCAATGGTCCGGCCACCGATGGCGATCGCGGCCTGGCCGATGTCCAGCGCCCCGATGGCCTTTGCTGCGTCAAGGCCTGCCTCGATGTCACGCCAGTCCGACTTTTGTGGCGCGGCGTTGGTCAGGACGCCTTCGGCGGCGACAAGGCTCGGCACGACTTCATGGGCGCCGACAACTTTTATTCCACGGGCTTCGAGGCCCCTCGCCAAGACCTTCAGCAGGCCATCGTCGCCGCGCGCGAGCGCCATGACGACCAGCGGAATTACCGCGAGCAGGCTGAGACTGGGGCGCAGCGCAAGCAATCGCGGCCGGCGCTTGATCTCGCCTGCAAGCACCAGATGGGTGATCCGGTGCCGCCGTAGCAATGGGACCAGCGAGCCTATACCTTCCAGAGCGAGGCTTTCATGATCGTATCGGGAGAGCTCCGCGATGCGGTCGACCTCGCCTTCCATCAGGATGACGAAGGGCGGATAGCCTTGTTCAGCCGAACCGGCCGCGACTTCGACCGGCAGACTGCCGCCGCCGGCAATGATGCCGACCCTGGAGCCCGGCGGAAGATCAAGACGCGCTGCCGCTGTCTCAGTCTTCGTCATCGACATCGTCGCCATCGCCGCCCTTGAGCGACGGCACAGCATAGTGCCGCTTGCCGCGACTGGTGATGAAATCGATGATCTTCATGGCGGTCGGCGACGACGCGAACTCCGCCTTGGCGAACTCGATGTTCTCGCCAACAGTGCGGGAACGATCGAAGATCATCCTGTAAGCTTTGCGCAGCACAAGGATTTCGGACCTCGGCAGGCCGGAGCGCTTGAGCCCGATGATGTTGAGACCGCGCAAACTGGCGCGGTTGCCGACCGCTATGGCGAAGGGGATGACATCGCCGACGATCGCGGAGCAGCCGCCCAGAAAGGCGTTGTCGCCGATGCGGACAAACTGATGCACTGCGGTCAGGCCGCCGATATAGACGTTGTTACCGACCTCGCAGTGGCCGCCCAGCGTTGCGCCATTGGCGAACGTCGCATTGTTGCCGACGACGCAATCATGGGCGATATGGGCGTAGGCGAGGAAATTGCCGTTGTCGCCAACCGTCGTCTCACCGCGGCTGGAATCGGTACCGAGATGCATGGTCACGCCTTCGCGGATCGTGCAGTTCCTGCCGATGACCAGGGTGGTTCGGCCGCCCTTGTGCTTTGTGTTCTGCGGCGGCGCGCCCAATGTCGCCATCGGGTAGACCTTGGTCGAGGCGCCGATCGACGTCGCGCCCATCACCGAGACATGACTGACCAGTTCGACGTCGTCGCCGATCACCACATCGGCGCCGACATGGCAGAACGGCCCGATGCGCACACCTTGGCCGATTTTGGCGCCTTCCTCGACAATGGAGGAAGCATGGATGGATGTCTTGATTTTCATAAGCACTCGATCGTCAGTCGCTGGTGACCATCATGGCTGAAATCTCGGCCTCGGCCGCCTTGGCGCCGTCGACCATGGCTTCACAAGCGAATTTGAGCAGGTTGCCGCGTTTCTTGATTTTCTTGACATAGATCTTCAACTGGTCGCCGGGAACCACCGGTTTGCGGAATTTGGCGTTGTCGATGGTCAGGAAATAGACCAGCGACGGCTTTTCGGTACCCAGGCTGCGGATACAGATGGCGCCGGCCGTCTGCGCCATCGCCTCAACGATGAGCACACCCGGCATGACCGGCTGCTCAGGGAAATGGCCCTGAAAATGCGGCTCGTTTATGGTCACGTTCTTGATGCCGATGGCGGATTCGTCGCCATCGATGTCGACGATACGATCGATCATCAGGAACGGATAGCGGTGCGGCAGGAGCTTCATCAGCCCCATGATGTCGACCGCTTCCAGCGTCGTCGACGCGATCATGTCAGCCATTGCCTCCCTCGCCCTGTTTGCGGGTCCTGGCGAGCTTGCGCAGCATGGCTATCTCCCGCATGGCTTCCGCCATCGGCTGTGCCGGATAGCCGCCCCAGATCTCGCCTGCAGGGACATTGCTCATAAATCCACTTCTGGCGGCAAGCTTGGCCCCTGTCCCTATGGTCAGGTGATCCGCAAGCCCCACGCCGCCGCCCATGGTGACATTGTCACCCACGACCACAGAACCCGAAATACCCGAAAGCCCGGCTATTATGCAATTGCGGCCGATGCGGACGTTATGGGCGATCTGCACGAGATTGTCGATCTTGGTGCCTTGGCCGATGATCGTATCGGACATGGCGCCGCGATCGACGGTGGTGTTGGAGCCGATCTCGACGTCGTCCTGGATAACGACACGACCGATCTGCGGCACGCGTTCGGGACCCTTGGCCCCGCCGACGAAGCCAAAACCATCCTGGCCTATCCTGGCGCCGCCATGAATGATGACGCGATTGCCGATCAAGGCATACTGGATGCTGGCGCCCGGACCGACATAGCCGTCGCGGCCGATCTGGCAGGATTGTCCGATGACCGCATTCGGGGCGATGACAGTACCGCTGCCGATCGAAGCGCCTGGCCCGATAACCGCGCCGGCCTCGATGACGGCACCGGCTTCGACATGCGCGGTCGCATCGACATGAGCGTGCGGCGAGACGCCGGTTTCACTGGTCATCGGCCCTGGTGTCGCCGCCCTCGGAAACAGCAGACGCCCGATCAGCGCAAAGGCCTGTTGCGGGCGCGGATGAATGAGAACGGCAACGCTTGCCGGCGCCTTGCCGGCAAATTCCGCCGGGCACAGGACCGCGGCAGCCCGCAGCGACGGCATCAGCGCGGAATTACGCTTGCCGTCGACAAAGACGAGCGCATTCTCGCCGCCCTCGCTGGCCGGCGCGAGTGCTTCGATCGAAATATTGGAGTGGCCGGAATCGACAAGCACCGAGCCGGTCAGATTCGCGACTTCGCCCGCCGTATACCGGCGTGATGGCGCGAAGAACACCGGATCGGTCATTCCAGAAGCTATATCCAGCTAGGTCGGAACATTTCTCCCGGACCCTGAAGACCCGGGAGCATCGTTGGCCGCCGATCAGAAGCGGGTCGATATGCCGAAGTTGAATTCCTGCACGTCGTCGCGCGCTTCCTTCTTGACCGGGATCGCATAGTCGATACGGATCGGACCGAACGGCGACGCCCACATCAGACCAACGCCGACAGAGGCACGCAGCTGCATGTCCGTTGACTCCTGAGCAACGCTCGTAACCTTGCTGCCATAGAGAGTCGCCGCGTCAGCAAACACAGCACCGCGAAGGCCGAAGCTTTCCGGAACGACTGGCAGCGGGAACTGGGCTTCAGCAGAGGCATTGAAGTAGGTCGTGCCGCCGAGATGGTCACCCGTGAGAGGATCCACAGGCCCGATACCGCCATAGGCGAAACCACGGATCATGCGGTCCGTGCTCTGGAACTGATCGAAGATACGCAGGCCGTCACTGCCATAACCCTCGACATGACCGGCGCCGCCCGAAACAAGGCCGACAAGATCAAGCGACTCGGACAACGTCTGATAGACGCTGCCGCGCCCCGTGACCTTCACGAACTTGGCATCACCACCGAGGCCCGCGACCTCTACCGTCGTGGTGGCGTAGATGCCCTCGTGCGGGTTCTTCATGTCATCGATGGTATTATAGACCAGTCCCAGGCTGACCGACGATTTGATCCAGGGGCTTTGTTCGATGCCATCAAGGATTGCGGTTGAGATATCGCAGGTACCGCTGGGATCTGAATCGGTGGGATTGCAGCCGTCGTCAACTTTATATTTTTCCTGCGAGATGTTGTACGCCAACTGGGTCGAGATGCTGTCGGTGATCGGCAGGCCGAAACGGATCGTCGCGCCCGTGGTATCGCTGTCATAGTTGTTGTTGTATTCCCGCGTCGACTTGAAGATGTCGAAACCGGCGGCGATGCGCCGTCCGAGGAAATAAGGCTCGGTGAAGGACAGGCTGTAGTCGCGTGAATTCTTGCCGCCGCCCGCAGACAGCTTGATGAACTGACCGCGGCCGAGGAAGTTGCGCTCGGTCACCGAGCCTTCGACCGACGGACCGGCCGTGTCGCCACCGGTCGAATAACCAGCGCCCACCGAGAACTCACCGGTCGATTTCTCGACCACATCGACCACCAGAACGACCTGGTCGGGCTGAGAGCCCGGCACGGTCGAGATGTCGACTTTCTCAAAATAATTCAGGTTTTCCAGGCGCTTTTTCGCACGCTGGATGAGCACCTGGTTGAAGGCGTCGCCTTCGCTGACGTCGAACTCACGGCGAATGACATAGTCACGCGTGCGATCGTTGCCGCGGATCTCGATGCGCTCGATATAGGCCTTGGTGCCCTGGTCGATCGTATAGACCACCGAAATGGTGTGGTTCTCGAAATTGCGGTCGCCGCGCGGCGTGACCTGCGCGAAGGCATAGCCGGAACCGGCCACCTTCTCGGTCAGCGCGATGATGGAATCCTCGACGTTCTTGGCGTTGTAGACGTCACCCTTGTGGGTCTCGATCACCGATTCCAGCGACTTGCCGTCGACTTCAGGGATCGTGCTCTCGACGCTGACATCGCCGAACGTGTAGCGGTCGCCTTCCTGGACGGTGATGGTGACCGTGTACTTGTTCGTCGCGCTGTCGAGCTCGCCGACAGCGGACACGACCTGGAAGTCGGCATAGCCGTGATTGTAGTAGAAGCGGCGCAGCAGCTCCTGGTCCGCGCGCAGCTTGTCATCGTCGTAGACGTCGTCGCGCAGGATGAAGGAAACCCAGGACGAACGCTTGGTGTTGATGATATCCGACAGGCGGCGGCTGGAATAGGCGCTGTTGCCGACGAAATTGATCGCCGCGATCTGCGTGCGATCGCCTTCGGCAATGTTGAAGACCACATTCACGCGATTGTCGCCAAGCTGCATGACCTGCGTGGTCACGGTCACGTCGTCGCGACCAATGCGCTTGTAGGCAGCCTTGACCGATTCCACGTCGGCATCGAGCGTCGCCTGCGAGAACGTTCCGCGCGGCTTCAGCTGCACCGCCGCCGCGAGCGCATTGTCCTTGAGCTTCTTGTTGTTCTGGAACAGCACCTGGTTGACAACCTGGTACTCGGCAACCTTGACAACCAGCGTCGGGCCGACCTGGTTAATCTGCACGTCCGAAAACAGCCCGGTGCCAAACAGTGCCTTGACCGCACCGTCGATATCGGAACTGGAGAAAGCCTTGCCCGGCTTGATGGTGATGTAATTACGGATGGTCTCAGCGTCGATACGCTGGTTGCCGCTTACTTCGACTCTGCTGACGACAGCGGCTTCAGCCGCCGATGTGGCAACGAACTGCACTGCGAGCGCGCCTGGCACGACCATGGCCGCGGACAGGGTCACCGCGGACGCGGCGCTTAGAAACTTGGATGCTGCCTTCATCGGGCTTAATAACCTTTTCTCGTAGTCCCCACGGCGAGAAAACCGGACGTGCGGTAATTTCCCCTACCGTATTAACCGGATTTTCCCTACACGCAAGGCTTCTGGTTAATTTGTATTTACTTAACCCTGCGGCGTGGCTTTCGCGTCACTCATATCCCCTTGCATGGTAAACGGCGTCTCAACATCGTCCATGCAGAAGCCAAATTTCTTCATGATTTCAGCACCCAAACAGATCGTTCCAAAAAACGAACCCCATGAAGCACAGCACCAGAAGCAACCCGGCCCGATAGGCCATTTCCATCATCCGTTCCGACACCGGACGGCGAATGACAGCCTCCACCCCGTAGAACAAGAGGTGACCGCCGTCGAGGGGGGGAATCGGCAAAAGGTTCAGAATTCCGATGCCAACGGATAGCAGTGCAACCAGCTGCACGAGCCATTCGAATCCCAGTTTCGCAGCCCTGCCCGCCATGTCGGCGATCTTCACCGGACCGCCCAGCTGACATTTGTCTTCGCGCCCGACAACAAAGCGCTGCAGGAACTGGCCGGTGCGCTGGATGACGTGACCGGTTTCCTCGACCGCTGCCGCGACAGCTCCAACAGGCGTGTAGGTGATGAGCCGTGGCTGGCCGAGTTCCTTGTTGTTGACGACACCGATTACAGCGACCTTGACCTTGTTGCCGAGCGCGTCTTCCTGTTCCATCAGCCGCGGTGCCGCGGTCACAGTGACCTCCCGGCCGTCGCGCAGCATGACGAAAGTGATTGCGTCGTCCGCACGGCCCGAGACCAGGCGTTGGACGTCGCCAAAGGTTTCGACCTTGTTGCCGTCGACGCTGACGAATCGGTCGCCGGGAAGGATGCCGGCCTTCGCCGCCGGGCTGTCGGCGGTCACCTCGGCCACCATGGGCTCGGCGACATAGCGGCCATAGGCGGTGAACAGCACGGAAAAGACAACGATCGTCAGCAGGAAATTGAACAGCGGTCCGGCCACCACCGTTGCCGCGCGCTTCCAGATCGGCTGCGTGTGGAAGGCGACCTTGCGCTCTTCCGCGGTCAGCGTTTCAATTTCTTCCGACGTCGGCTGGCTCGATGTGGCGTTCATGTCGCCGACGAATTTGACATAGCCGCCAAGCGGTATCGCACACAGTTTCCAGCGCGTGCCGTGGCTGTCGTTGAAGCCGAAGAGTTCCGGGCCGAAGCCGATCGAGAAGGCCCTGACGCCGATGCCGCACCAGCGCCCGACAAGGTAATGGCCCATTTCGTGGACGAACACGACCACGGTCAGCACGAAGAGGAATGGCACCAGCGTGCCGAGGACAAAGCCTTGTGTGCTGAAAAGCGCGTGAAGAATCTCGTTCAAGACAAACCCTCAAATTCTTCCACGGCGCAGACTGCGCCGTGACTGTGACACCAATCCGGGCGAATCCAAGGCGCATCGCGCAAAGGACCTGAAATGACACCACTCAAACGGGAAACAGACCCTGCGCCGGATGATCGGCGTTCGCCGAAATCCAGCCGATGACGTATAGGGCGAATGCAGCTGCGACAAGCCCATCGACACGATCCATGACGCCACCATGGCCCGGGATGAGCGCGCCTGAGTCCTTGCGGCCATGGCGGCGCTTGACCCAGGATTCAAACAGGTCGCCTGCCTGCGAGACAATCGACAGCACGAGCGCCACCAGGCCGAGCAATGCCAGATTGCCGACACCGGCAGCTACGGCGAGGACCAGCCCGGCGACGACGCCGCCGAGCGCACCGCCGAGCGCGCCGCTGCGCGTCTTGCCGGGCGAGATAGAGGGCGCCAGTTTCGGCCCCCCAACGGCACGGCCAACGAAATAGGCAAGGATATCGGTGGCCCAGACGACCGCAAACAGGAACAGGATGGCAATGAGGCCCGAACGATCGCCATCGCGCAGCAAGGCGAGCGACAGGCCTGAAACCGCGGCATAGGCGAGGCCGCTCGCATCCCATTGTCCGGTCTTGCGAAGCGAGGCGGCTATCGCCGTTGCGGCAACAATGGCCGCCACAAGCGGCAGCAGCCAGGAGGCGGCCAGGCCGCCAATCAAGGCGCCAATGAAGACAACCAGCAGAGCTTCCGGCAGGAAACCCAGGCCCGTGGCCCCGGTCGGGCGCGACATGCGGGTCCATTCATAGAAGATCGCCGCCGATATCACGGCGCACAGCAGCCGGAACGGCAGACCGCCGATCCAGGTCAGACCGAGAGTGATGATGGCGAGCACGATCGCCGAAACGACACGCAGCTGGAGATTGCTCATCCCGCGGCCGGTCGCGAAGCGACGTCCTGGCCTCCAAGTCCGCCGAAACGGCGTTCGCGGCCAGCAAACTCACGCAAAGCCTCGGCAAGGTGCTCGCGGCTGAAGTCGGGCCAGTAGCAAGGCAGGAAGACGAGCTCGCTATAGGCGGCCTGCCACAGGAGGAAATTCGACAGCCGAAGCTCGCCGCTGGTGCGAATGACCAGTTCCGGGTCGGGAATGCCTTGCGTATCAAGCGCAACGGCAAAGCTTTCGGCTGATATCGCCTCGGCGTCGAGTTCGCCACGCGCCACGGCCAAAGCGAGCTTTTGCGCCGTGCGAACGATCTCGTCGCGTCCGCCATAGTTGAAGGCGATCACCAGCGTCAGAGATTCATTTGCGGCCGTCAGCGTTTCGGCCTCGTCGAGCAGTCCCCTGATATCGGGCTGCAGCCCTGCCCGGTCGCCGATGATTCTAACCCGCACACCGCTCTGGTGCAGTTCGGCGAGGTCACGGCGGATGAACATTTTCAGAAGGCCCATCAGGTCGCTGACCTCGGATTTCGGCCGCGACCAGTTCTCCGACGAGAAAGCGTAGACGGTCAGGTAGGAGATGCCGAGCCCGGGTGCTGCGCGCACCGTCTTGCGCAGCGCCTCGACGCCGGCACGATGGCCCGCAAGACGAGGCAAGCCGCGCGCCTTGGCCCAGCGTCCGTTTCCGTCCATGATGATCGCGACATGCGCGGGCGTTGCCATGTTCTCGCTTTCGGGTCAGCCGGAGGCCAAGACCCTAAACCTGCATGATTTCAGCTTCCTTATCGGAAAGCAGGTGGTCGATGGTGCTGATCGTCTCGTCGGTAAGTTTCTGAACCTGGTCCGAGCGCTTGCGCTGATCGTCCTCGCTGATGTCGCCGTCCTTCTCCGCCTTCTTCAGGAAGTCCATGCCGTCGCGGCGCACATGGCGCGCGGCGACCCGGGCGTTCTCGGCGTAGGTGTGCGAGATCTTGACCAGTTCCTTGCGTCGCTGTTCGTTGAGTTCGGGAAGCGGAATCCTGAGGTTGGTGCCGTCCACGATCGGGTTGAAACCCAGATTGGATTCGCGGATCGCGCGGTCGACCGCGCCGACCATCGACTTGTCCCATACCGATACCGAGATCATGCGCGGCTCCGGCACCGAGACGTTGGCGACCTGGTTGATCGGCATGGTGGTGCCATAGGCCTGCACCTGGATCGCATCAAGCAGATTGCTGGAGGCGCGACCGGTCCGCAGCGAAGCCAGATCATGCTTGAACGCGGCGATGGCCCCATCCATGCGCCGCTTGAGATCGTCGTACTCACCACTCATCTTTATCTCCTCGACCCGTCTAATGCGGGCTCACTGCTTCGGGGCCGTCTTCGAATCGGACCTTCGAAAACCGGTTTCCCTTCGGGCCAGGCCGCCGATCAATCGTCCGCGACGACCGTGCAGCGGCCGCCGCCCCTCAAAATATCGCCGAAACCACCTTTTTCGTGGATCGAATAGACGATTATCGGAATGTTGTTTTCGCGCGCAAGTGCAATCGCTGCAGTATCCATGATGGAAAGGCCGCGATTTATGACTTCGCCATGGCTGATGCGCTCGAAACGCGTCGCATTCGGGTCCTTCTTCGGGTCCGCCGAGTAGACGCCGTCGACCTGAGTACCCTTGAACAGTGCGTCGGCGCCGATTTCAGCCGCGCGGAGGGCGGCGGCCGAATCAGTGGTGAAGAACGGATTGCCAGTGCCGCCGGCGAAGATCACCACCTTGCCCTGGTTCATGTAAGCAGTCGCCTGGCGCTGCGAAAAGCTCTCGCAAAGTTCGGGCATGGCGATCGCCGAAAGCACCACGGCGTCGACGCCGATCTTGTTCAACGACGTGCGCAGCGCCAGCGAGTTGATCACCGTGGCAAGCATGCCCATGTGGTCGCCGGTGACACGGTCGCCGCCCTTGGAGGCAACGGCCACGCCGCGAAAGATGTTGCCGCCGCCGATGACGACACCGACCTCGATGCCCAATGCACGCGCCTCGGCGATGTCGCCGGCGATGCGATCCACCACTGAAACGTCGATGCCGAAATGCTGCTCGCCCATCAACGCTTCGCCCGACGCTTTCAACAAGACACGTCGGTAGAGGGGCTTCACCGTCATCTGGGCCTCTTCATTTGCATGTGGCGCGTTCCGGTGGCTACCCTCGCGCAGGCGCCGCCTCGAAACAATGGCGTTCCGATACACGAAGGGCGCCGCGATGTCACGCGGCGCCCAAACGGCAAATTCGCCGGTTTCCTTCCCATCAATCAATTGGTGGACACGCTGGCCGACTCTCCTTCGATAAGCACCGGTGACACGTAGTTGGAGGGCTTGTCGCCGGTTGTCGCGCCGCCGGTGACGCGCGCCTGTATCTGCGAGCCGAAATAGGAAAAGGGAAACGGCGCTGGAGTTCTGCTGACCCTCTCCAGCCGGTCGCGATGCGCTTTCGGAATCTCGAAATCCAGCGCGCCAAGATTGTCCTGCATTTGGCTGAGCGTCGTCGCGCCGAGAATGACGGTCGCGATCCCCGGCTGCGTCGCCACCCAGTTGAGCGCGACCTGAGGCATGCTGCGGCCGATCTCGGATGCGACCTTCTCGAGTTCGGCCACGATAGCCCAGTTGCGTTGCGTGAACTTTTGGAAACCCGGATGTGTCGAGTTGCGAAATCCGTCGAGCCGGCCCGCGTTTCCGGCCTGAGCCGGCCGATACTTGCCGCTCAGCAGTCCGCTGGCCAGCGGGCTCCACACCATGATGCCGGCGCCATGGCGCGTGCCGAATGGCACGAACTCATTCTCGATCGCGCGTTCGGCCAATGAATATTCGAGCTGCAACGCCGAAACCGGCTCATATCCGCGCAATTCGGCGATCGCCTGTGCGCGGCCCGCATACCAGGCGGGCACATCGGAAAGCCCGACATGGCGCACCTTGCCCATCCGAACCAGGTCGTCCAGCGTGCGCACGACCTCCTCGGCCGGGGTCAGCCTGTCCCAGACATGCATGAGATAGAGATCGATATAGTCGGTCCCCAACCGTTTCAGCGAAGCATCTACGGCCCGCATGATGTTCTTGCGGCCATTGCCGCCGGCATTCGGATTGCCGGGCTGCATGTTCATGGTGAACTTGCTGGCAATCACCGCCATGTCGCGCAAGCCGCGCTCGGCGATGAATTCGCCAAGCCAGGATTCGGCCGTGCCGTCTGTGTAGAGATCCGCCGTGTCGAAGAAATTGCCGCCCGCCTCGACATAGGCGTCGAACATCGCCCGCGCCGTATCCCTGTCGGCTCCCCAGCCCCATTCCGTGCCGAAAGTCATCGTGCCCAGCGCCAGCCGGCTGACCCTGAGGCCGCTGTTGCCAAGAGTGTAGTAGGTCATGGTCATAATCGTCTTCCAATGCTTGGTGACAGATGCCCGAGCGTCACTGGCCCGGAGTGGTCTTGACCCAGGGATTGCCGCGCTCGTGTGTCATGCGGAACGCAAAGCCATCGACCTTCCAGCCATCCGCAAAACGCGTCAGGTGATGCTCATAGGTGCCCCAGACCTCCCAAAGCGGGTCGCCATTGCCTTCCATCCGGTTCCAGGCATAGCCGGTCGACAGGACAGTCGCCGTGTCCGCCTCGAGAACGACCTGGTGATTGGTGCGCAGATGCAGGCTTGTCTTGCTGCCCTTGAGGTTGGCCGCCCAGGCGCCAATCAGGTCGTCGGAAGCGATGTTGGCCGCCGGCTGTCCGGAAAGGCTGCTGAAATCGGCAGTGACCCGATCCGCGAAATAGCTGCGTGCAAGCTTCCAGTCCTGGGCGTCGACGGCCCGGTCGATGGCATCGGCGATGCGAATGACCGCGCGTTCGTCTGCGAGGGCCCGCCAGTCTGATGGCTCCGCCCCGCCGGCGTCCATCGGCGCCAACGCCATGCCTGCCGCGAAAGTTACGCGCTTCAACGCATTCATGTTCTTTCTCCTCGATGCCATCAGCCCATCGCCGACGTGCGGCCGGCAATGTGGACCGCTCGGCCGACATCGATAAGATTGCATTGTTCGCATGGACCATGCGATATCATGCATGAATGTACCGGGACCTGCTCACCCACCTGCCTGTGATCGTCGCCGTGGCCCGACGCGGCGGCTTTGCGCTTGCCGCCGCCGAACTCGGCATGAGCCCTTCGGCAGTCAGCCATGCGGTGCGCATTGTCGAAGAGCGGATCGGCCAGCCTTTGTTCGCACGGACGACGCGCAGCGTTTCGCTCACCGAGGCCGGCAAGGCGCTGGTGGAAACGGCGGCTCCGGCCCTCCAGGATATTGCCGAGCGGATGGACCGTATCCGCAGCGTCAAAGGCAGGCCGTCTGGCCTGCTCAGGATCAACGCCTCCAACATCGCCATACCATTGGCGGTGACGCCGGTGGTCGCCGCGATGGCCGAGCGCTATCCGGAGGTTACGGTCGAGGTCTTCGCTGACCAGGGTCTGGTTGATATCGTCGGCGAAGGCTTCGATGCCGGCATCCGGCTTGGCGAGATGATCGCCCAGGACATGGTCGCGGTCCGGCTGACGCCGCCGTTCTCCGTCGTCATCGTGGCCTCGCCCGCTTATGTCGGACGGCACGGCCGTCCCAGCAGCGTTGCCGATTTGGCGAATCACAATTGTATTGGCTACCGGCTCGTCCGCTCCGGTGCGCTCTATCGCTGGGATCTGATCGAGGATGGCAAGGACATCGCCATGGAGACGCGGGGCAGCGTTGTCGTGACGGACTCGCTCGCAGCAATCGATCTTGCGCTTGCAGGCGTCGGGCTTGCCTATGTCTTCGAGCCGCTGGCGCGCGCCGATCTTGCCGCGGGCCGCCTGGTCCAGGTGCTGCCGCAGACGGCGATCGAGGAACCGGGGCTATTCCTCTATTTCCCGCGCCGGGCGTCAATGGCGCCGAAGCTCAGGGCCTTTATCGACACCGCACAAGAAATCGGCCGGGCATCCTTGCGGACACCCGGCCGAGTTGCCTGAGCTGAGAAGCCCCTTCAGGGGCTATTTGTAAGGATTATTTCTTCACCGCAGCCGCGACTTCCGCCGCGAAATCGGTCTCTTCCTTTTCAATGCCTTCGCCGAGCGCAAAGCGCAGATAGGCGGAGATCTTGGCCGGAGCGCCGATTTCCTTCTCGGCATCCTTCAGTGCCTGCTCGACAGTGATGTCGGGATTGAGCACGAAGGCCTGCTTCAGGAGCACGACTTCCTCATAGAACTTGCGTAGGCGGCCTTCGACCATCTTTTCGATGATCGCTTCCGGCTTGCCGGACTGGCGCGCCTGATCGGCGAAGATCGCCTTCTCGCGCTCGACCGCAGCCGGATCGATCTGCTCGGCCGTCAGCGCCAGCGGGTTGGTGGCGGCGACATGCATGGCAACCTGGCGGCCAAAGGCATTGGCGGCATGCTCATTGCCCGTGGTCTCGATCGCGACCAGAACGCCGAGCTTGCCAAGACCATCGGCAACTGCGTTGTGGACGTAGGTGGCGACAGCACCGTGCGGGACGGTGAGCTTGGCCGAGCGGCGGAAGCCCATGTTTTCGCCGATGGTGCCGACAGCGTCCTTGATGGTGTCGGCAACCGACTTGTCGGAACCTGGATACTTTGCGGCGGCCACAGCCTCCGTCGTGCCGTAGGCCAGCGCAACCTTGGCAACATTGGCGACGATTTCCTGAAACGCGGCGTTGCGGGCAACGAAGTCGGTCTCGGAATTGACTTCCACGACGGCAGCCTCGCGCACGCCGTTGTCGACGCCGATCAGGCCCTCAGCCGCGGTGCGGCCAGCCTTCTTGTCAGCCTTGGAGATACCCTTCTTGCGCAGCCAGTCGACGGCCTCTTCCATGTTGCCGTTGGTCTCGGTCAACGCCGCCTTGCAATCCATCATGCCCGCGCCGGTCAAGTCGCGGAGTTCTTTGACCTGTGCAGCCGAAATGCTCATTGTCGCCTCTTTGTTTTAAATGCACCGACGCACCATCGGTATTCGATGGTGCGTCTGTTTAGCGTGCCAGAATATGAGAAAGATGAAGGCCGCAACCGGCCTTCGATTATCAAGCTTCCGGAGCGTCTGCAGCCGGGGCCGGAGCCGGGTCGAGCGCCGGTTCGACGGGAGCTTCGATCGAAGCGCCGATGTCGACGCCGAGCGCGCCCTGCTGACGGGCGATGCCGTCGATCGCAGCCTTGGCGATCAGATCGCAATAGAGCTGGATGGCGCGGGCCGCGTCGTCATTGCCGGGGATCGGGAAGTCGATCTTGTCCGGATCGCAGTTCGAATCGATGATGGCGACGACCGGAATGCCGAGGCGCTTGGCCTCGAGGATGGCGATCGCTTCCTTGTTGGTGTCGATCACGAACATCAGGTCGGGCGTCGAGCCCATGTCCTTGATGCCGCCCAGCGCCTTGTCGAGCTTCTCGCGCTCGCGGTCGAGGTTCAGGCGTTCCTTCTTGGTCAACCCTTGCGCCTCGCCGGCCAGCATCTCGTCGAGCTTGCGCAGGCGCTGGATCGAATTCGAGATCGTCTTCCAGTTGGTCAGCATGCCGCCGAGCCAACGCGAGTTGACGTAGTACTGGGCCGAACGCTGTGCCGCATCGGCGACGATGTCGGACGCCTGGCGCTTGGTGCCGACGAACAGCACGCGGCCGCCCTTGGCGACGGTGTCGGAAACCTGCTTCAGCGCCTGGTGCAGCAAAGGCACCGTCTGCGAGAGGTCGATGATGTGGATGTTGTTGCGGGCGCCATAGATGTAGGGCGCCATTTTCGGGTTCCAGCGATGGGTCTGGTGGCCGAAGTGAATGCCAGCTTCCAAAAGCTGGCGCATGCTGAAATCAGGCAGTGCCATTCAAAGTTCCTTTCCGGTTAGCCTCCACGGACACAGGCATTTTTGGACTTTGTCCTCGAACGCCACCGGAGGTTTCAGCCGGATTTCTCCCGGGCAGACACCAAAGTCCGTGTGTGGAATGAGCGCGCATATAGAGGGGATGCGCGATAAACGCAAGTGCCGCGGGACCTGTGTGCGGCGTGCGACGATCCGCGCGCTGCCGTCAGCGCTTTATCTTGCCGTTCGGCACCCGCACCCGCCGGAAGACCGCGACGATCTCCTCGCGGCTGCATTCGATGGCGCCGAGCCGCACCGCACGGTCACGCTCGAAGCCGGTTATGTCATAATGCGGCGCCGATGTCTTGGGCGGCCCCTGGTAGGATGAGCGCTTAACGCCAAGATGCGCGGCAAAGCGATGCAACTCGTCGGTGTCGTCGGCCAACAGATGGCACCAGCGATGGCCGGCCCAGTTCCAGATCGCTGCGTCGACATAGGCTGCCATAAAGCTTGCTGTCTGCCTTCCATCCGTCACGACAGTCGGCCACATGGCCCGGCTGATGTCAGTGACGATAGAATGGATTCGGATAGAAAATGAAGCCGCCATTGGCTGCAAGCTCGGCGACGATGTTGGTGACTGTATCCTGCATGCGACGGTGCAGATCGGCAACCGCATCGTCGATCGAGCCCGTATGCTCATGCAAGCCCAGTGCCTCCGGCACCCGGATGTGGGCGCAACGCGGCCCGGCCGGCTGCGGAACGAACCGGTTCATCGTGTCGCGCAGCCCGCCCCGACAATAGTCGTTGCGGATCCGCTTCAGATGTTCGGCGATCTCCTCCTGGCTAATGCGCGGATTGGCGCAGGCCCAGGGTCCGACGCGTTGCAGCCTCTGAACCCTATCGACGAGCGCGCGGACCTGCCTTTGCCGTTCGGCATCGCCGGTGTTTTCGCGCTGCCAGCGACGCGCCCGCCGCAGAAGCTCGGTGATGTCGGCGACATCAATGTCGGCTGAGATGCTTTTGCCGAGCTGGCGGCTGAGCTCGGTGACCAAAACCCTCTGACGCTGGGCATAGGAAGCGCCTTGGTCGAACGGCATGCCCCTGGCAGCTTCATCGCGGGCCAGCAGTGTCGAATAGACATGGTGAATGCGCTGCGGCAGCGTGTCGGTCGCCTGGCGTTCTATTTTGAGGTTTTTCTCGACATAGGCGCATTCCTTCGCCAGTGCCGCTTCGACGTTGCCGGTGAAGGCAAGCTTCCAGACGACGGGCGCGATCCAGACCTTGAAATTGGGATCCGTGGCCCGACCGCGCTTGAGGGCCTCCAGTCCCATCTCGACCGCACCCGGCAGCAAAGGCGCAACGACATTGGCATGCCAGCCGACGCCGCCTTCGGGATGCAGCAGCACGCCATGGCCTTTCAAGGCCCAGGCGATCGAGTGTTCCTTCGCTGCCCCGCTGTTGCCGGGTATCTGGGCGATCAGATTGTTGGCCAGCCAGAACTTCTGCATCAGCCGGCCAAGGCCGTTGACGACACCATTGGTCGCCCATGAGGCCGTGAGCGGGCTGACCTGCGACACGATTTCCTTGTCGATCATCCAGTCGGTGAAGAACTCGGGATGATTGGGCGTGATGAAGGTCGCCTTCCCTGCCCCGCAACTGGCCTTCAGCCGCTCAAGATCGGCGTCGGGAAAGTCGATATGGCGGACATTTGAGACGCCGCGCAGACCGGCCAGGCGATTGAACGGCAACAGATCCCGAAACCCGGGAATGCCGCGCAGCATGACGATCCGGTTGACGGATGTCATGGCCCTGATCAGTGCCGGGTTGGGCCGCGGCGCGACGAACGTATCGATCCTGCTCAAGCTGATCCCCCTCGCGCCTGGACGCTGGAAGAGGTTGAGGGACGATTGCGGCACGTTCAAGTCGTTCGTTACGACCACGCCGTGCCGTGGCAAATCAGCTGCCTAGACAGGCACTATTTGGCGGGACAAGGTTTCGTCTGGTCGAACAGCGACAGGTTGACCAGCTTGCCGGTCATCGAGAAGTCGCCATAGTCCATGACGAGATCGCGGGTGATGCCGTTCTCATGCAGCTTGAAGCTGATACGGTATTCCGGAACCTCTTCGCCGGTCTTGTTGGTGTCGTCGAAATAGGCGATGTCGACCGGCCAGTATTTGTCGGTGGCGAGCTTTGCCAGTGCCGAAGCTTCCGGGTCGGCCTTGTCGGCATCGGTTTTCTTGCCGACAACGACGGTGGTGGTCATCACCTTGTTGGCGTCTTCGGAACCGTCGAACAGGTTGGTTTCGTAAAAATTCTCGCCTTTTTCGGCCTTGCCGATCAATTCGACCAGATGCTGGGTCGGGAATTGGGTTGTCGCGAGCTCGACGCTGTTCTTTTCAGGCTTGTCGATGTCGACCTTGAGGCCCTTGGTCTCTTTCGTGGCGATGCCCTTGACCTCCTTGTCGAGATTCTGGTCGACGAAGGATTTTGTCACGAACGAAAAAGTCTTGCCCTCGGCATCCTCGAAAGTGGTCGTCTGCTGGTCGGTCAACCTGGTGTTGTCGGCGGTGACGATCTGGGTGACGAAGCGGAATTTCACCGTATAGCCTTCACAGGCCGAGCCATTGAACTCATAGACCATGCGGCCGGATATGCCCGTGATGCCGGACTGATCGGAAGCCTTTTTCAGGGTAAGATCGTAGACGGCGCGGTGGGCTTGCAGTGCCGGCGCTGCGAGGACAGGGCCTATCGAGAATATCCCCGACAACAGGACGGCATGGAATGCGAGGCGCGTTGCGCGCATGAGGTACTCCGATCGTCGCGACTGATGGCAGGCCGCAGGGAAAGATGGTCCAGCTTAAAAAAAGTCGTGGCGGAAGCGAGGCAAAAATAGCAATTTCGGCCCGGCCGGCGCGGCGTCACCAAGCAATAGGGAAATACCATGAGTGAAACAATCGAAAAGCGGCTAAGCGATCTGGGCGTGACGCTTCCCGTCGCCGCCGCGCCCGCCGCCAACTACGTGCCCTATTGCAGGACCGGCCATTTGCTGTTCACTGCCGGGCAATTGCCGCTCAAGGACGGCAAGCTGCAGGCGAGCGGGCTGCTCGGCCGCGACGTCGACACGGCAGGCGGCAAGGACGCGGCAAAATACTGCGCGATCAACATCCTGGCGCAGGCCAAGGCAGCACTCGGCGACCTCGAGAAGATCAGCCGTCTGGTGAAGATCACCGTTTTCGTCGCCTCGACACCCGAGTTCGTCGAGCAGCATCTGGTTGCCAACGGCGCCTCCGATTTCCTGGTCGCCGCCCTTGGCGAGCGCGGCAAGCATGCACGCTCCGCCGTCGGCACGGCCTGCCTGCCGCTTAATGCCGCAGTGGAAATCGAAGCCATCTTCGAAGTCGCATGAGCCAGGGGACAGATATGACCGACCTATCCTGGCTGACCGCCCGGCCCGTTGCCCACCGCGGCTTCCACGACATGAACAAGACGCGCTGGGAAAACACGCTGTCGGCCTTCGCCGCAGCCGCCGAACGCGGCTACGCCATCGAATGCGACGTGCACCTGTCGTCCGACCGCGTTCCCGTCATCATCCATGACGGCGATCTCAAGCGCCTGACCGGCCAGGATGGTTTCGTCTGGCAGCGTACCGCAGCTGAACTCGCGGCGCTCAGGGTCGGTGGCACGGCGGACCATGTGCCGACGCTGCAGGAAGCGCTCGACCTGGTCGATGGCCGCGTGCCACTGGTCGTCGAGCTGAAAGGCACGCCCGGCTATGACGAAGGCCTGGTGGCAAGCGTCGGCAAGATGCTCAAGCGCTACAAGGGCAAGGCGGCGATCATGTCGTTCGACCATTGGCTGGTCCGCGATTTTCCAAAGGACGCGCCGGGTATCCCAGGGGGTCTCACCGCCTACGGCAAGGACGTCGGGTTGATCGAGGCGCATTTCGCCATGCTGGCGCATGAGATCGCCTTCACCTCCTACGCCGCCGGCGACCTGCCAAACCCATTTGTCAGCTTCGTGCGTGAAAGGCTGAAAATGCCTGTTATCACCTGGACGGTGCATGACCAGCCGGCGGTCGACCTGACCTTCAGATATGCCGATCAGATGACGTTCGAAGGGTTCGAACCCGATCTGGTCAAAGTCGCCTGAGTGTCTGAAACGTGACTTGCACCAGGCCGGACGGAGCTTAAATAAGCCTCATGGATCAGGGCGACGAGGGTGACGGACAAACGGCCAATGCGGACTATTCGATCCGCGTCGCCGCCGGCATCGGCGCCTTCACCTGTGATGAATGGAATGGCTTTGCGGGAACTGCGCGCGGCGATTTAGAAACCAGCTACAATCCTTTGGTTTCATTCGCTTTCCTGAGCGCCCTTGAGGATTCCGGATGCGCCGTGCGCCGCACTGGTTGGCAGGGCCACCATCTCAGGCTGGAGGATGGGCGGGGCAGATTGCTGGGCGCGGTGCCCTGTTATCTCAAATCGCACAGCCAGGGCGAATATGTGTTCGACCATGGCTGGTCGGATGCGTTCGAACGCGCCGGTGGCCGCTACTATCCCAAACTGCAAAGTGCCGTGCCGTTCTCCCCGGTCACCGGCCCTCGCCTGCTGGTCACCAGGGGCGAGGACAGTGCCAAGGTGAAGGCCGGTCTCGCGGCGGGCCTGAAGGCGGTGACGCAAAAGCTCGGTGTCTCTTCCGCACATGTCACCTTCGCGCAAGAGAGCGATGTGGAGGTGCTGGAAGCAGCCGGTTTCCTGCACCGCACCGACCAGCAATTCCATTTCTTCAACGAAGGCTTTTCAACCTATGACGACTTCCTCGCCACCCTTGCCTCGCGCAAGCGAAAGGCGATGAAAAAGGAAAGGCGCGAAGCGCTTGCCCCAGGCATCTCAATCGACCGGCTGACCGGCAAGGACCTCACGGAGAAAGCCTGGGACGATTTCTTCGCCTTCTACATGGACACCGGCAGTCGCAAATGGGGCCGGCCCTATCTCAATCGTCAATTCTTCTCGATGATCGGCGAGCGCATGGCCGACGACATCCTCCTGGTGATGGCTAGGCGCAACGGGCGCTATATCGCCGGCGCGATCAATTTCATCGGTTCGGATGCACTTTATGGCCGCAACTGGGGCTGCATCGAGGCCCATCCCTTCCTGCATTTCGAGGTCTGCTATCACCAGGCGATCGACTTCGCCATCGAGCGCAAGCTCAAGGTGGTCGAGGCGGGAGCGCAGGGCGAGCACAAGCTGGCGCGCGGCTACCGGCCGGTGACCATGCATTCCGCGCACTACATTGCGCACCCAGGCCTGCGCAACGCCGTCGCCGACTATCTTCGGCGCGAACGGCAGGAGGTGGAGCGGATGAGCGAATATCTGGAAGAGCATACCCCGTTCCGCAAGGATCTCGAGGAGTAGCCCCGGTTGGCCGGCTGGGGGGCGACGATTATCTTGCCGAATTTCGACGCCTTCGCTACACGAAGGCACAATCCGGAGCGTTCGCCATGACCGAGGCCGCCTACGATACCGACAACATTTTCGCCAAGATCCTGCGCGGCGAAATTCCCTCGCACCGTGTCTACGAGGATGACGCGGTCATCGCCTTCATGGATGTGATGCCGCAGGGGCCCGGCCATACGCTGGTGGTGCCGAAAGCGCCGTCGCGCAACCTTCTCGATGCCGATCCGTCAATTTTCGGCCATCTCTTGAGCGCCGTTCAGAAAGTGGCGCTGGCGGTGAAAAAGGCCTTCGGCGCCGATGGCGTCACCGTCATGCAGTTCAATGAGCCGGCCTCGGGGCAGACCGTCTATCATCTGCATGTGCATGTCATTCCGCGCTTCGACGGCATCCCGCTGAAGCCGCACACGGGCGAGATGGAGAAGCCGGAGATTCTGGTCGGGAACGCCGAAAAGATACGGACTGCACTCAAAAATTGAGAGCGGGAGGTCCGCCAATGATGTGGTGGACCTGGTCGAGAATATCGGACTAACAAGCGCCGTTCAGTCCAGAAGCCGATTCTAATGCCCGGCCGTGCCCAGTGCCGACTCAACCGTTTGCAACTCTAATCGTCTGATTAGGAAATATCGAACCATCTCACGGTAAAATGCTAACGCGTGGCGAGCTGTGGGGCTTCAAAACCATGGAACATTCGGTTGCGGCATCGGCCCCACTGGCGGGGGCAATTGTCGAGCGTGCTTTTCTTGGCATCTTGGCGGATGCCTTTTGGCGACACCGGCTGCTGCACGCTGTGGCTGCCGCTGCGCTGCTTCTGGCAAGCGCAGTCGGGTGGCACACTGGAAACATGCCGGATTTCGGCGTTCTGGAGGAATACGCTGAGTATCTTTTCATCGCCTTCTGGATTTGCGGCTCAGCCTTTGCACTTGGGACGCTTCTCCATCTTGCGCTGGTCCAGCGGGATACCGAACCGCTGCACACCTTCCTGAAGTCACTGGGTAGATTCTTTGGCGACGCCGAACGCATTGCCAACAGCCTGAATGGCCTGGGTGCGGGTCTTGCCTTCATATCCGCGATCGGTGTGTTGAAGGGAGCCATTGCAATCCTCTCTCCGTTTGCATGGGACAAGGCATTGGCTCAGGCCGACCGCATCCTGCATTTCGGTCGAGCCCCGCACGAATGGTTGTGGTTTATCGTCCAGTCGCCGCTTGCATTGAAGATCATCAACATCGCTTACAATTTCTGGTTCGTCGTGCTCATTACCGCGGTTTTCACCGTGTGCATCGCACGCAAGGATACGAAGCTGCGTCACCAGTTCCTGATGAGCTTCATGACGGTGTGGACGCTGGGTGGCTTCTTCCTCGCGATGGGCCTGTCGTCGGCTGGCCCTTGCTTTTACGAGCGATTGGGGTTCGGCAACGACTTTCACGCCCTCATGCAAGCACTCGCCACCGCCGATCGCATCTATCCAATCTGGGCGCTCAACACGCAGGATATGCTGTGGGGTGGCTACACCGGCGCAACTACCGGCAGCGTCGGTATATCCGCCTTCCCATCCCTGCACGTTGCGATGGCGGTGCTGTTCGCTCTCTATGCAACGCGGCGGTCTCGGCTGGCCGGTGTTGTGATGTGGTTATTCGCGGGCGTCATTATGGTCGGAGCCGTCGTGCTTGGCTGGCACTATGCCGTGGATGGCTATGCGGGCGCATCCCTGATGGTCGCGATCTGGAAGGCGTGCGGATATTTGCTGACCCGTTTCGAGTCGGACAGCGCGGCCGCTGAGAGCTCCACCATGCAATCGCCGGCCCTTTGCGGGATGTAAATTCGCCGATCTGGACGAACTCGCCTGCGGCGGCATGCCGGTCAAAACGCCTCAAGGGCGGCGCTGGATGGGTTGGACAATTTCCGAAACGCTGTTGGATACGGTCCTTGCCGAAGCTGCTCTGCGAGCGTGTCCGCGCATTGCCCAGGGCTCAGGAGCGACGTGTCGACTTCCAGATCGTACACACCGGGCCGGTGCACCTCTTCCTGCCACAGGCGCGCCACCGGGCCGCAATCCCATCCCGGGTCGATAGCGCGGCGGCATGGCCTGATCGCAAACGTCGACACCGAGATTGATCCAGACGCCATCGAAGCACCCCTGAACAGCCTTGGCGATGCTTGTTTTTCGATCGCGGCGCACCGTTCAGGGTGATGATCTGGCCGATTATGCCTACCCTCGCTCCAATAAAAAAGCCCCGTGCCCGGGGCTTTCTTGACTTTCGTAAGGTTCAGTTCTTTCGGGGCAGTTGTGGCACCAGGCTGCGCTTGCCGCCGTCCTTGCCCTTGGCTTCGGGCTTCTGCGCCACCAGCTTCTTGGCCGTCGGCTTTTTCACCACGGCCTTTCTGGACTTCGGCGTTTCTTCCGGCTCTTCCTTCTTCGGCTTCACCGGCGCCTCGTCGGCCAGCGATTCGAGCTTCAGGCCGGTCTCGCCGGTTTCCTTCTTCTCGACGGTGACGCGCACCGTGCCGCCCTTCTTGAGCTTGCCGAACAGCACCTCGTCGGCCAATGGCTTCTTGATGTGCTCCTGGATCACACGACCGAGCGGCCGCGCGCCCATGCGCTCATCATAGCCCTTGTCGGCGAGCCAGGCGATCGCGTCCGCCGACAGGTCGAAGGTGACGCCACGCTCGGAAAGCTGGGCCTCGAGCTGCATGACGAACTTCTGCACCACCTGATGGATGACCGGCACCGGCAGCGAGCCGAACGGGATGATCGCATCGAGACGGTTGCGGAACTCCGGCGTGAACAGCCGGTTGATCGCCTCGACATCGTCGCCTTCGCGCTTGGTCGAGCCGAAGCCGATCGCCGCACGCTGCGCATCCGACGCGCCCGCATTGGTGGTCATGATCAGGATCACATTGCGGAAGTCGATCTGCTTGCCGTTGTGGTCGGTCAGCTTGCCATGGTCCATAACCTGCAACAGGATGTTGAACAGGTCCGGATGCGCCTTCTCGACCTCGTCCAGCAACAGCACGCAATGCGGATGCTGGTCGACGCCGTCCGTCAGAAGACCGCCCTGGTCGAAGCCGACATAGCCGGGAGGAGCACCGATCAGCCGCGACACGGTGTGGCGCTCCATATATTCCGACATGTCGAAGCGGATCAGCTCCACGCCGAGCGACGCGGCCAACTGCTTGGCGACTTCGGTCTTGCCGACGCCGGTCGGGCCGGAGAACAGGTAGGAGCCGATCGGCTTCTCCGGTTCGCGCAGGCCGGCACGCGCCAGCTTGATCGCCGAGGTCAGTGCGGTGATCGCAGTGTCCTGGCCATAGACGACTCGCTTCAGCTCGATATCGAGGCCCTGCAGCACCTTCTCGTCGTCGGCCGAAACCGTCTTCGGCGGGATGCGGGCCATGGTGGCGATCGTCGCCTCGATCTCCTTGATGCCGATAGTCTTCTTGCGCTTGGCTTCCGGCACCAGCATCTGCGAGGCGCCGGTCTCGTCGATCACGTCGATCGCCTTGTCCGGCAGCTTGCGGTCGTTGATGTAGCGTGCCGACAGTTCCACCGAGGCCTTGATCGCCTCGTTGGTGAACTTCACCTTGTGGAACTCCTCATAATAGGGCTTGAGGCCCTTCATGATCTCGATCGCGTCCTCGATGGTCGGCTCGTTGACGTCGATCTTCTGGAAGCGCCGCACCAAGGCACGGTCCTTCTCGAAGAACTGGCGGAATTCCTTGTAGGTGGTCGAGCCGATGCAGCGGATCGCACCCGACGACAGCGCCGGCTTCAACAGGTTGGACGCATCCATGGCGCCGCCTGAAGTCGCCCCTGCCCCGATCACCGTGTGGATCTCGTCGATGAACAGCACGGCGCCAGGATAATCCTCGAGCTCCTTGACGACCTGCTTCAGCCGTTCCTCGAAATCACCGCGATAGCGCGTGCCGGCGAGCAGCGTGCCCATATCGAGCGCGAAGATGGTGGCATTGTGCAGCACTTCGGGAACGTCGCCCTCGACGATGCGCTTGGCCAGGCCCTCGGCGATCGCCGTCTTGCCGACGCCGGGGTCACCGACATAGAGCGGGTTGTTCTTGGAGCGGCGGCACAGCACCTGGATGGTGCGGTTGATCTCGGACTCGCGGCCGATCAGCGGATCGATCTTGCCGGCCTTGGCCTTGTTGTTGAGGTTGACGCAATAAGCCGTCAGCGCGTCCTGCTGCTGCTTCTTCTTGCCGCCTTCCTCTTGCGGCTCGGCGCCGTTCTGGCCGCCCTGCTCGTCATCGGCGCCGCGCGGCGAGCGTGTCTCCGACGCGCCCGGACGCTTGGCAATGCCGTGCGAGATGTAGTTGACCGCATCGTAGCGGGTCATCTGCTGTTCCTGCAGGAAATAAGCGGCATGGCTCTCGCGCTCGGCGAAGATAGCGACGAGCACGTTGGCGCCCGACACTTCCTCGCGGCCAGAAGACTGCACATGGATCACCGCGCGCTGGATGACGCGCTGGAAACCGGCCGTCGGCTTGGAGTCCTCGTCGTAGCCGGTGACGAGGTTGTCCAGCTCGGTGTCGATATAGGTGAGAACCGTATGCTTGAGCTCATCGAGATCGACATTGCAGGCGCGCATGACGGCGGCCGCCTCGGTGTCGTCGATGAGCGCGAGCAGCAGATGTTCTAGGGTTGCATATTCATGGTGCCGCTCATTGGCGAGCGTCAGCGCCTGGTGAAGCGCCTTTTCCAGGCCTTGGGAGAAAGCCGGCATGTTACCTCACTTCTTCTCCATCACGCATTGCAGCGGATGCTGATTCTGTCGGGCGAAATCCATGACCTGGGACACTTTGGTCTCGGCCACCTCGAATGTATAGACCCCGCACTCGCCCACTCCATGATTGTGAACATGAAGCATGATGCGTGTGGCGGCTTCGCGATCCTTCTGGAAAAAACGCTCCAGCACGTGAACCACGAACTCCATCGGAGTGTAGTCGTCGTTGAGGATGAGGACCCGATAAAGGCTGGGCTTCTTGGTCTTGGTTTTGGTGCGCGTGATAACGGCCGTCCCACGGCCGGCCCCATTGCCGTTACCGTCGCCGTCTTGCATTCGCACCACGCGTCTCGTGGCAGTCAAACCGATCGTCACGTATTCCTGCCTCTTTCGATTCCCCATGCGAGTTCGACATGTAGGTGTTCGATGTACGATTTTAAGCCCTTCTGGTTAGCTGACAATATGGCTAGGTCACCAAACTTGGACGATTTTCGCAATCGTGAAGGGGCGCGAGGCTCTGGAACGGAAATTGACACGAAAAAGCCCGGCCACGTTTCCACGGCCGGGCTTTTTCTCGGGTCAAAAGGCTGAATCTGGGTCACGTCAGGCGAAATCAGTTCGCCCGGGCGAAATTACTTCGCCTTGGCAACGATCGATTCGAATGGCTTGTAGGCTTCCTTGGCGAGTTCGGCATAGAGATCGCCAATCTTGGTGGCCTCGGCGACGAAAGCCTCATAGGACTGCTTGGCATAGTCCGACTGGATCTCGATGGCCTTTTCCAGCGACTTGGCTGAAAACAGCTTCTCCACAGTGGCGCTGCCGGTTTCAAAACTCTTCTTGGTGTATTCACCAGCCTCGGTGGCAATCGCCTGTGCGCCCTTGGAGAGCGACGCGAAGCTCTTCAATCCGGTGTCGGCGAACTCTTTGCCGTATTTGCTGAAGTCCTCATAGGTCTGGGTCATTTCACGATTCCCTTGACGGTTGAGGCGTCCTTCTTCGGGGCGCCCTTGTGCAATGCAAGATAATATATTGTGCGCCGCACAAAAGTCAAGATTTCGCGGGCTTGCGGACCCGCCTGCGCAGCCAATGGCTAAAAATCGAATAAAGAGAGCTTCAAGCACGAAGAAAATGGTGAACGCGGCGGTTACCATAAACGGATTGGTAACGCTGCGCCGGTAGCTTGGCCGGAAGCGAGGCAGGACCCTTTGCCGCCTCCAACGCAACGAAGAAATCCAAGGGAAGTACCAGTGCGTAAGGCGTTGTTGGGCATCGTTTCCAAATCCACCTCCCCTCTCAAAACGATGATGATCATCGCCTTGGCGATGGCATTCGTTTTTGGAGACGTTGCCTCGTCGCTGGCGGCCAAGCAGGCGGCCATCGTCGTGGATGCCAAGACTGGCAAGGTGCTTTACTCCGCAGATGCCAACGGCAGGCGCTATCCAGCTTCGCTGACCAAGATGATGACGCTGTACCTGACCTTCGAAGCGATGGCGAAGGGCAAGATCAGCAGGAATACGCCAGTGGTGTTTTCCGCCAAGGCCTCCGCCGAGGCGCCGACGAAACTTGGCGTGAAGCCGGGCGGTTCGGTCACGGTCGAGACCGCGATCCTGTCGATCGTCACCAAGTCGGCGAACGACTCGGCCACCGCGCTCGGCGAAATGCTCGGCGGCAATGAAACCACTTTTGCCCGCATGATGACCGCCAAGGCGCGTGCGCTGGGCATGAACGGCACCGTGTTCCGCAACGCCAATGGCCTGCCAGACCCTGGCCAGTTCACCACCGCGCGCGACATGGCGACGCTCGGCATCGCGCTGCGCGAGCATTTTCCGCAGTATTACGGCTATTTCTCGCAGCGCTCCTTTCTCTACGGGCGTCAGCGCATCAACGGTCACAATCGCCTGCTCGGACGCATCAAGGGTGTCGACGGCATCAAGACAGGCTACACCCGCGCCTCCGGCTTCAACCTCGTCTCGTCGGTTTCCGACGGCAATCGCCGCATCGTCGGCGTGGTCATGGGCGGCAGTTCCGGCCGCAGCCGCGACAATCAGATGGCCAGCTTGATCAACACCTATCTGCCGAGGGCATCGACTCGCGGCGGTGGCGATCTGGTGGCCAAGGCCGGCGGCAACAACCCGGTCACCGCCCTCGCCCAGGTTCTCCTGCCCAAGCATGACGCTCCGACGCCCGATGACAAGCCTGTTGTGGCGCAGGACGACGCCACCGTCGCCGAGGACGCCACGGTCGCGGAAGACGATACCCCGCAGGCCGAAGAAGCAGCCCCCGTCGTCAAGACCAGAAAGGTCAAGACCGTCATCGTTTCAGCCCCCCAGGTCGCGACGGCCCAGGTCGTCGCTGCCTATGCCGAGCCAACACCAGCGGCCGTCGATCCGGTCAACACGGCGTCGGTGCCGTCGGGCTGGGCCATTCAGGTCGCCTCGTCGCCAAAGCAGTCCGAGGCACAGGCCTTCCTCGACAAGACCACCAAGCAGGCGCCCAAGGTGCTGGCCGACGCCTCCGGCTTCACCGTCGCCTTCGACAAGGACGGCGTCACCTACTATCGCGCCCGCTTCGGCGGCTTCGGTTCGAAGACCGCCGCCTGGAAGGCCTGCACCGCTTTGAAGAAGAAGAACATCGAGTGCTACGCCGTCCAGCAGTAGGACGGCGTGGAAATCATCTCCCGGAAAAATTCTGCGTCGAAGGAGACTAGTTGTGATTGGAGAGCAAGACGTCCTTGGCTTCGTTAATCCGCGCCGCCAGGAAAGACGTGCCGCCGACATCGGGGTGCAGGCGCTGCATCAGGCGGCGGTGCGCCTTGCGGACATCCGCCGCGGCGGCCCCCGCTTCAAGACCAAGGACCTTGTAGGCCTCCTCCTTAGTCATGGCGCCCGGACCTGGCGCAACACCCAGCCCTTCGCCACCGTTCGTCTCAGTGTTTTTGCGCCAGACGGGAAATCTGCCGTCAAGATACGTCTCTAGCAACTGCCGGCTCTCCGGATCACCGGAGAGTTCGCGGTAGAGGTGCTGCAATTCCACCAGCCCCATCGCGCCAAGCATCTTGCCTTCGTGGCGGCCAGCCAGGACCAGTCCTTCGAGGCCGCCGGTATCGTGATCGAGCTCCATTTCCAATGCCGCTGTGCGCACCGTCGAGCGTTTGCCCGGTGCAAGCCCCGCCGGCTGGCGTTTCATTCGCATGGAACCATACCAGGCAATTGCCGCGGTGAGGATCATGCCGCCGATGCCTTCACGGCCGACCACCAGCACGGCGACGCCGACAACTGCCAGAAGAGCCGGCCCAAGCGTTCGCAGCGTGCCCGCCAGTTTCGCTGGCTCGGCACGCAGAAAGATCGTCACCGCGCCGAGCAGCAGCAAAAGCAACGCTACAAAAGCGATGATTGTGCCCATTATTTTCCGCCGCCCCGCAGATGCTCGATCATCAGCCGGTCTTCCGGCCTGCCTCTGGCTTCGAGCGCCTTCAACCCGCCGGTCGCGAACACGGCGACAGCCGAAAGCAGTCCGGCCAGGGTCGCGGCAGCCCGCCGATCAAACCGGAACCAGGCCCCCTTGGACAGCCGCGCAACCTCTTTGAACGCCTTTTCCGCGCTGGAATCATGGCCTTCCTGAAAGACGAAGACAGGAACGCCATGAAGGCCGAGGCTGCCGGCCTTTTCGGCCAGATCGTCGATATCCTCTTCCATCGCATCGCCGATATAGACCAGCGCATTGACCTTAGCGGTTGCCGTCTGTTTCAACGCATGCGCCAGCACCTTGCCGATCTGGGTATGACCGCTGCGGCACTCGATCCGCGTCATCAGCTGCTTCAAGGCATTGGTGTCGCTCACGAAAGCGGACGAACGGCATTCGCCAATACCGCGAAAATAAACCAGTTGCACGCTGAGGGTTCCTGCCTTGCCGACGGCGTCGAACATCTGGCCCTGCAGCGTGCAGGCCAGATCCCAGGTTGGCTGGCGGCTCATCGTCGCGTCGAGAGCAAGGATCAGCCTGCCCGAACCGGTCGCCGATGCGGCAAGTGTCCTCGCCTGGCGAATGAAGGCGTCGATCTCGCCGGCGTTGGATTGAGGCTTGATCGGCGCAGGATTGGTCCTCGCTGGCACAGGTTGCTTCTTATCGCTCATAAAAAACAAGATGTGGCGTTGCCAGATCGCTTGCAAGCCCCACATCGGGTGGCACAAAGGGCCAGACGGTGATGCCACCTCGGGTCAGAGCAGGCCGAGATCGGCAAGCTCGCGCCTGAGTTTCGGCGGCATCTCGATCAGTCCGGCCTTGCCCTTGCCCAGATCGAGCGGCGCGTCGGCCGGCTTCAGATAGCGCCAGCCCTGAAACGCCCGGCGCGGCTGCCAGTCGGTTCGAACAACCTTCGGGTCGAGAATCAGGTGGCAGCGGCCGATGCCTTCACTATCGGTGAACGGCCGGATCTCGGTGATCAGTTGGCGGCACTGCACATTTCCTTTGATCACCCAATAGAGCGAACCGCCATCGGTGACCTCGGCGCCGCGCGTCGGCATCATGCGCGTGGTGTGATATTGCTCGACCGGCTCACCGGCGCGCCGCCGCTCGTCGAGGCGGAAGGCGATCCACTCCTCGAGATCTTCGACGCTGTCGCAGCCGACACAGAGTTTTATGAGATTGAGAGACATCGCTTAAGGTTAGTCCCGCATGCGGACGCGTCAACGACCGGATCGACTTCTCCACAGTGGCAGTTTAGGCCAGCCTTCAGCATTCCACGACATTGACGGCGAGCCCACCCAGGCTGGTTTCCTTGTACTTCTCGTTCATGTCGAGGCCGGTCTGGCGCATAGTCTCGATCGCTGCATCGAGAGGTACGAAATGGGTGCCGTCGCCCTTGATGGCCAGTGACGCTGCCGTCACCGCCTTGACCGCGCCCAGCGCATTGCGCTCGATGCACGGCACCTGCACCAGCCCGCCAACCGGATCGCAGGTCATGCCGAGATGGTGTTCGAGCGCGATCTCGGCGGCATTCTCGACCTGCTCGGGCGTACCGCCCATGACGGCGCACAGGCCGGCCGCCGCCATTGCCGATGCCGACCCGACCTCGCCCTGACAGCCGACTTCGGCGCCGGAGATCGAAGCATTGGTCTTGATGATGCCGCCGACGGCAGCAGCCGTCAGCAGGAAATCACGAATGCTCGGCTGGTCCGCCTCGGGATGGAAATGCAGCCAGTAGCGCAGCACCGCCGGCAGCGTGCCGGCCGCACCGTTGGTCGGCGCTGTGACGACCCGGCCGCCAGCGGCGTTTTCCTCGTTCACCGCCATGGCGTAGATCGACAGCCAGTCATTGGCGAGCAAGGGATTGGGCTTGTTCTGCTGCCATTGCTCCTGCAGCTTGTCATGCAGCATGCGGGCCCGGCGGCGCACCTTCAACCCGCCCGGCATGATGCCGTCCTGCGACAGGCCACGGTCGATGCAGCCTTTCATGGCGCTCCAGATGCCGTCGAGGCCGGCGTCGAGCGCCTCGCGCGTCATCTGCGTCTCCTCGTTGACGCGTTTCATGTCGGCGATGGAAAGGCCGCTTTTGCCGGCCATGGCCAGCATCTCGACCGCATTCTTGAACGGATAAGGCACTTTCTTGCCTTCCGTCGTCACCGATCCCTTGGCCTTCATCCGCTGCAGTTCCTCTTCGGAAACCACGAAGCCGCCGCCGATCGAATAATAGATGCGCTTGAGCAGCAGGCGGCCGCCGGAATCATAGGCGTAGAACGCCATGCCGTTGGCGTGGCCGGTGAGCGGCGTCTTGCGGTCCAGCACCAGATCGGTGGCCGGATCGAAGCGATAGGTGGGATGGCCGGGCGGCGAAATACGCTTTTCGGCGGCGATGCGACTGGCAATGCCATCAGCCTGGTCGGGATCGACCGTCTGCGGCGTCAGACCGGCAAGGCCGAGCATGACGGCGCGGTCACTGCCGTGGCCGATGCCGGTATAGGCGAGTGACCCGTGCAGGCTGGCACCAAGGCGGTCGACCTTCACACCCGCCGGGCGCGGCCAGTCATTTCCCGCGACCTCGTCGAGAAACCGCGCCGCGGCGGTCATCGGTCCCATCGTGTGCGAACTCGAGGGTCCTATGCCGATCTTGAACAGGTCGAAAACCGAAAGGAACACGCGGCGTTGTCTCCTAGAGTCAGGTCGAGGACTACATATAGGAATTCCCACGATGTTTCCGCTCTTTTGGAAATCGCGGCGCTGCACCCGCCGACCTTGTTTGCTCCGGCAGCGACATTGGCACGATCGCTGAATGCGGACATCGAAGCGATCGCCCTGAATGTGATAAATTCAGGCCATGGGCGATTCCCTCGATCTTTCGACAGCCGATCTCGCGGCGCTGGCCTTCTTCCTCGTCGCGTGGCTGCTGCACACGTTTGCCTCCGACGGCAAGCTTGTCAGCCGGGTGTCGCTGACGACGGCGATGAATGCACAGCGGCAAGCCTGGATGCGGACCATGGCCGAGCGCGAGATCCGCATCGTCGACACCGCCATCATGAGCGGGCTGCAGCAAGGCACCGCCTTCTTCGCCTCCAGCTCGCTGATCGCGATCGGCGGCTGCTTTGCCCTGCTCGGCGCGTCCGACCGGGTTCTTGAAGTGCTCAGCGATCTGCCTCTGGGTGGCGCGCCGTCGCGCGCGGCCTTCCAGATAAAGGTGTTTGGGCTGGTGCTGATCCTGGCGTTTTCGTTCTTCAAATTCGGCTGGGCGTACCGGCTGTTCAATTATTGCACGATCCTGATCGGCGCCGTACCGATCCCGCATGGCGAAGCCTCGCGCAATCCGGTCACCGAAACGGCGGTGTGGCGTGCGGCGCAAATGAACATGCTGGCCGGAAAGCACTTCAACTCCGGCCTGCGCGGCGTGTTCTTCTCGATCGGTTATCTCGGCTGGTTCGTCGACCCCATGGTGTTTGTGTTGTCGACGCTGTTGCTGCTGGCGGTGCTGGTGCGGCGCCAGTTCTTCTCGGCGGCCAGGCAGGCGGTGATCGGTCAGCCACCCGGAAAAGGCTGATCGATCCGGCCTGACAGCCAGTAGGCAAAAAGCCCGATCCATTCCCGGATGGCCATGGTGGTGGCCTGCAGCGAATCGGCTGGATTGTCGCGGAACAGGCCGACGCCTTCCCGTCCCGAGGTGCGATAGTCGACCGGCCATGGAACGGTTGCAAAGCCGGCCTTGTCGAACAGCGCCTTGGCGCGCGGCATATGGAAGGCCGAGGTCACCAGCAGCCAGGTCTCGCCGGGCTTCGGCGTTACCAACTCCTTGGTGAAGACCGCGTTCTCATAGGTGTTGCGGGACTTGTTCTCCAGGATCATCCGGTCGGCGGCCACGCCAAGCGCGGTGAGCAGGCGCGGCGCGGTTGCGGCATCGCCCTCGCCATCGAGAAACAACGCGCCGGTGCCGCCGGAGACGACCACCTTGGCGGTGGGAAAGCGCCGGGCGAGAATCGCGGTCTCGACCATCCGATCGCCGCTGCTGTTCAGCTCATAGCCGCCGCGCGCCAGATTGATGGCGCCCTCGAAGCCGCCGCCGAGCACGACGATGCCGTCGACCTTTTCCGGCAGCGGCGGGCGTTGAAAGCGCTCTTCCAACGGATTGAGCATCATGGCGCCGAGCGACGTCCATGCTGACAGTGCAAGGATCAAAAATGCCAGCACGCTGCCGGCGGCCGCTAACCGTCGGCGCCCGATCGTGACCGCGAGCAGTCCCGCTAGCAGCAGGAAGATCGCCAGGTTGAGCGGCTGGATGAAGAACCAGAAGATCTTGGAAAGGTAGAAGAACATTGGCTGCCTATCGTCGGCTCGAATTCTCACGACCGATGAAGTGCTCGACGGCACTTGTCACAGCCTCGGCCTCGGGCCGGCTCAACTCCCTGCCGAAAACAAGGACGCCGTTGGTGTTGGTCAACCTGATGACTTCCGACAGCCCCGCTTCATCCGTTGGATAGGCATGGTCGAGGATTTCGGCCTCAAGGTGCCCTTTCAAAGGCAATGAGGAACGATTTCGCACAAAACCCCTGACGTCGCGCACGGCTGCCACGTCGGTTAGCCGCAGGGTTTCCTTGCCGAACACCAGCCACATGAAATCCTTGCCGAGGAAGTAGGTGAAGAGGGCAATGATCGCAGTGAACGACAGCAGTCCGAGAGTGCCGCTGGCGACGTTTGCGGGCGACGTGTCGGTCAATCCCATGTAGCCGGTGTAGGCAATGATCGCGGCCCCAACCAGGACGAAGCCCATCCTGAAATCCGAGATGCGCGGTGGGTTGGTTATCAGCAGTTCGTCTTCCGTCTCGACGATGGAAATGCGAGACGGGGGCGGCATGCTACCACCATTTCTCCGGCTGGAATGTGCCGGCGGCCTGCTCGATGACGGCGGCGGTCTGGAACAGGGTTTCCTCGTCAAACGGCCGGCCGATCAACTGAAGCCCGAGCGGCAAACCCTTGGCGTCGAGCCCGGCGGGCACAGCGATGCCCGGCAGGCCGGCCATGTTCACCGTGACGGTGAAGATGTCGTTCAGGTACATCTTGACCGGATCGGCAGCCATGTCCTCGTCGGCGATGCCGAAGGCGGCGGATGGCGTTGCCGGGGTCAGGATGACATCGACGCCGGCGGCGAAGACAGTCTCGAAATCCCGCTTGATCAGATTGCGCACCTTCTGCGCCTGCAGATAGTAGGCGTCGTAATAGCCGGCCGACAGCACATAGGTGCCGATCATGATACGGCGCTTGACCTCACGGCCGAAACCGGCGGCACGGGTCTTCTCATACATGTCGACGATATCCTTGCCCGGCACGCGCAAGCCGTAGCGGACGCCATCGTAGCGGGCGAGATTGGACGAAGCCTCGGCGGGCGCCACGATGTAATAGGCGGGCAGCGCGTATTTCGTATGCGGCAGGGAAATATCGACGATCTCGGCGCCGGCGTCCTTCAGCCAGGCAATGCCCTTCTGCCACAGCGCTTCGATCTCTTCGGGCATGCCCTCGACGCGGTACTCCCTGGGAATGCCGACCTTCATGCCCTTGATCGGCTTGCCGATCGCGGCCTCATAGTCCGGTACCGGCATGTCGACCGACGTCGTGTCCTTCGGATCGACGGAGGCCATCGACTTCAGCAGGATCGCGGCATCGCGCACGTCACGAGCGATCGGGCCGGCCTGGTCGAGCGACGAGGCGAAGGCGACGATGCCCCAGCGCGAGCAGCGGCCATAGGTCGGCTTGATGCCGACCGTGCCGGTGAAGGCGGCCGGCTGGCGGATCGAGCCGCCAGTATCCGTCGCGGTCGCGCCGGCACACAGGAAGGCCGACACTGCGGTTGCCGAACCGCCGGAAGAACCGCCCGGCACCAGCTGCGCATTGTCCAGGCTGCGCGCGGTCCTGGTGCCGCCGGCCGAGACGAAGCCGCCATCACCCTGATGCGTCGTCGGCATCACCACCGTGTCTAGGCGCGAGCGCCGCCACGGATTGATGACCGGGCCATAGTAGGACGTCTCGTTGGACGAGCCCATGGCGAACTCGTCCATGTTGAGTTTACCGAGCATGACGGCGCCGTCGGCCCACAGATTTGACGTAACGGTCGATTCGTAGCGCGGCTTGAACCCGTCCAGCACATGACTGCAGGCCTGCGTATGGACGCCTTCGGTGCCGAACAGGTCCTTGATTCCGAGCGGGATGCCTTCCAGCGCACCGCCCTCGCCCTTGACCAGCCTTGCGTCGGACGCCTTGGCCATGTCGCGCGCCTTGTCGCCTGTCACCGCGACATAGGCATTGAGCGCGGGATTGGCGCGATCGATGGCCGAGAGATAGGCCTCGGTGATCTCGGTCGCGGTGATTTCCTTGCCGTGCAGCTTGGCGCGGGCCTGTGAAATCGTCAGCTGGGTCAGGTCGCTCATCAAAGGCTCTTTTCGTAAAACACCGACCACTCGGAATCGGGATAATCCAGCACCGGGCCGCAACGCGAAAACCCGGCGCGTTCGTAGACCGTCCACGCCGCGGGGTGACGGTCGCCCGTCTCCAGCACCAGGCGCTTCAGCCCCTCGTTGCGCGCCAGCGCCTCGACATGCTCGACGATTTTCGCGCCGATCTTCTGCCCGCGATGCGAGGGCCGCGTGTACATGCGCTTGACCTCGCCGACAGCGCCGTCATGGCGTTTCAGCGCACCGCAGCCAATGGCCATGCCGTTGTCGCGGGCGATGAAGACAGTCGTGTCCTCACCAGCCATCTGCTCGACCGTCAGATGATAGCAATGCTCCGGCGGCGTCAGTTCGAGCAAGGTCTGGTTGAGTTCCTCGACCAGGCCGCGCACGTCGTCCTGCAGTGGCGTTTCAATGGCGATGTCGATTGCCATCGGCCGGTTTACTCCACGACCTTCGGCACGAGGAAGAAATTCTCTTCGGTCGCCGGCGCGTTGGCGACGATGTCAGCTGCCTTGCCGCCGTCAGTAACAACGTCCTGACGCTTCTTCATGTCCATCGGCGTCACCGAGGTCATCGGTTCGATGCCGGAAACATCGACCTCATTCAGCTGTTCGACGAAGCCCAGAATGGCGTTCAGCTCGCCGGTCATCCGTTCGGCATCTTCCTCGCTCACTGCAATGCGGGCGAGATGCGCGACGCGCTTCACTGTCTGAAGATCTACGGACATGTTTTTGCCTCGGGGAAAACCAGTTCGGGCTATAGCGGCGCCGCGCGCGCTGCGCAACATGCATCGTGCGAGAGACCAGGCTGCGGCGGCGGCCTAGTCTTCGGCCATCGATCCACGCACAGGATGATGTCTACGGCAGGGCAACGCCCTCGCACAAATAGTAGCTGCCGCTGTTGCCGCTTGCTTCGCTTTCGTCGTTGACGGGCCGGACCGACACGAGATCGATCTGCTTCTCATTCATTTGCGTCACCGAGAGGACATCCGGGAAGACATAGCCCGGTTCCTGGCAGATGGCCGTCACCGCCCAGCTCGGCGAAGCGGTCGCCTTGCTGACCTGCAGAAACTCGCAATTGTATTCGACGCTCTGCAGGCCGTGCGCCGAAAGCACGATGTTGCCGGCGTCGATCAGCGTTTGCAGCGTGTCCTTTTTGGCCTGCGTGCAAAGCTCTTCGGACTGAAGGTAGACGCCTTCGATGAAATCATCCGCGGCGAGCGCGGGCGACGCCGCGACAAACATGGAAACGCAAAGAGATCGCCCCAATACCATGGATTTATTCCACTTTAGCTGTTTCTAGATCGTAATCGTCTCACCGATTTTCGGCAACGCCAGCCTTACACCGGATCCTTCCAGGCCGGCCTCGAACTTATCGGCGGTCGGGTCGATCATCGGAAACGTGCCGAAGTGGCAGGGAACCACGGTGTCGAATTTGAAGAAGCGCCGGCAGGCAAGTGCCGCCACCGCGCCGCCCATGGTGAAGCGGTCGCCGATCGGCACCAGGCCTATCTTCGGCTCATGCAACTCGTTGATTAGCGCCATGTCGGAGAAGATGTCGGTGTCGCCCATGTGATAGAGCGTTTTGTCTTCCGGGAAATGCAGGACGAGGCCGCCCGGATTGCCGAGATAGGTGTTCTGGCCGCCCTCGCCTGGGAACGAGGATGAGTGCAGCGCCTGGACAAAAGTGGTGGTGAAGCTGCCGCAATCGACGGTGCCGCCGATGTTGCCGGGATTGATCTTCTTGTCGCTGACGCCCTTGCCGACCAGATACATGCAGATCTCGAAATTGGCGACGAGCTGGGCGCCGCTTTTGCCGAGCACTTCCACCGCGCCGCTGATGTGGTCGCTGTGGCCATGCGTCAGCAGCACATGCGTGACACCCTCAGCCGGGCCCTCCCAGCCACCCGTCCATGACGGATTGCCTATCAGATAGGGATCGATGAGGATCTTGGCATCAGCGGTATCGATCCGAAAGGCCGAGTGGCCGTACCAGGTCAGTTTCATGAATGCATTCCTCGATTTTTGACTTGCCAAAGGATAGAACGCCAGTGGCCCCGAGATCAAAGGGTTACTTGTCCGCCACGCGTTTGACAAAACACCTGGTGGTGAAAGGCGAAGGACGGCCGGTGGGCATTATCACGATCGAAGAATTGCCGGCGCGGTTAGCCGGCGGTAAGACGCTGGCGGGGCTTGACCTCGGCGACAAGACGATCGGCGTCGCGGTCTCGGACCAGAGGTTTTCCTTCGCCCATCCGCGTCCGGTCATCATGCGAAGGAAATTTTCGCTCGATGCGGCGGTGCTGCTCGCCTTGCTGCAGAAGGAGAATGCCGGCGCCGTGGTGATTGGGCTGCCGATCAACATGGACGGCTCGGAAGGTCCTCGTGCGCAGAAATCGCGCGCCTTCGTCCGTAACATGGCGCAGATGAGCGACCTGCCCTTCGTGCTCTGGGACGAAAGGCTATCGACGGTCGCGGCCGAAAGGACGCTGATCGAGATGGATTTCTCGCGCCGCAAGCGCGCCGGCAAGATCGATTCGGCGGCAGCCGCGTTTATTCTGCAGGGAGTTTTGGACCGGCTTCAGTCGCTCCACGCATCCGCTCGAACGGAACCGGACCCGCCCAGCGCTGTCTGACCCAGCCGGCGATTTCGCGGCGACGGCGGAATGCCCAAAGCGCCATCAGCAGCAACCCGTCGAAGACGCACGTCTTCGCCACCATGCCGGGGATGATCGCCGGATCGATGCCGAGCATCTGACCGTAGAGCTGGAAGAAGAAGTCGTGCATCTGGCGGCTGAGCATCGCGTAGCCGAAATTGATGTCATTGGCCGACAGATAGAACCAGCCCCAGAAAATCGCCATCGGCGCCGCCCAGAATCCGAAGATGTAGCGCATCAGCGGCCTCCCCTGGGATTGGAGCCGGTTTTGGACACCGTTCGGCCTGATATGAGTGAAAGCAGCGAATTGTGGGCTGCGGCTTTTGCCATGCCGTGCGCGACGGCATGGATCTCGCCTTCGCCCGAAGCCGCTGCCGCAACCACGGACCGCCGTTCGGCAAGCATGGCGACATAGGATGCCAGAAGTGCTGCCAGCTGCACGGCAACAGCCATGAACAGCCCGTTTATGCCTTGCGCAGCACCCCCGATGACGATCAGCGACAACACGCCGGACGCGCAGATGAAGGCGATGCGGGCAACGCTGTCGGTGTCCGGGCTGGTCGCGTCGTTGACCAGGGCTTCGACAAAGGCCCAGAAAAACAGAACCGCGACGACCAGCAATGCGGTGGCAAGCGGCGCCACGACAACGAAATTGTCGAGGTTGACGAAGCGGGTACTCTCGATTGTGGCACCGATCACGCCGAGCGCCGCCGCCACACCACGGTTTCCGTCGATGCAGATGAGCGCAAGCAGGGCGAAAACAATCGTCCAGTGCAAGGTCAGAAAAGAGGTCAGTACCTGTCGCATCGGTGTTCCTGCTTCGCAAAGCAGGAGACGGCCAATCTGAACCATTGCCTGCTTGCGCCGGGACAGTGGGCCTTGCCGCTCGCCATCGCAACGGAAACCATTTGTTAAGGTTAACGGAAATTAGCCATATGCGAGAGGATACGGACCAACGCCTCAAAACTGTGGATGGCGCCGGTTTTTGCGATGCTCGCGGCTCAGTTCACTGGCGGATAGAGCGTGTCGATGATCATGCGTGCATCGTGGCGCGAATCGATCATGCCATAGGTGTTGCGCCATTGGCCGGCCAATCGCGTCTCGACGAAAGCGTCGGCGATCCGCCCTGCCCCCAGACGGCGCAATTCCGCCGCCGCAGCCGACAGAGCCAGCTGCTCGGTGAGCAGCCGAGCCGAACCTTCGTCGGTTGAAGCGACCTGCATCGCCGCCTTCAGCACGCCGATCGTGCCGCGTCCGCCGGCGCCGAGATCGCGGTCGATGCCGGCCAGCACATCCTCGAACAGGCCGGGCGCACGGCCAAGCACGCGCAGCACGTCGAGCGCCATGACATTGCCCGAGCCCTCCCAGATCGCGTTGACCGGGGCCTCGCGATAATAGCGGGCGAGCGGCGCCTCCTCGACATAGCCATTGCCGCCGAGGCACTCCATCGCCTCATAGAGCAAAGGCGGCGCGATCTTGCAGACCCAGTATTTGACGACCGGCGTCATGGCGCGGGCAAACGCCGCTTCACCGCGGTCGCTGGCCGCCTCGTCGAAGGACCGCGCCAGCCGGAACGACAGTGCGGTGGCGGCGGCGACATCGAGTGCCATGTCGGCCAGGACGCGCTGCATCAACGGCTGCTCGATCAGGGTCGAACCGAACACCTGACGATGGCGGGCATGATGAACGGCCTCGGCGAGGCCCGCGCGCATGATCGCCGACGAGGCGATGGCACAATCGAGCCGGGTGAGCGTCACCATGTCCATGATCGTCTTCACACCGGCACCGGGTTCGCCGACCATCTCGCCGATGGCATTGACGAATTCGACTTCGGAGGATGCGTTGGAACGGTTGCCGAGCTTGTCCTTCAGCCGCTGGAAGCGGAAGCCGTTGCCCGAGCCGTCACCGAGAACGCGCGGTACGAGGAAGCACGACAGCCCCTCCGGCGCCTGCGCCAGCACCAGGAAGGCATCCGACATCGGCGCCGACATGAACCATTTGTGCCCGGTCAGACGATAAAAACCGCTGCCGGCGCGTTCCGCCCTCGTCACATTGGCGCGCACATCGGTGCCGCCCTGTTTCTCGGTCATGCCCATGCCGAGCGTCAGCCCGGTTTTCTCGACCGGCGGCTTTTGGCTCTGGTCATATTTGCGCGTCGTCACGCGCGGCGCCCATTCACGAAACAGTTTCGGGCTTGCCATCAAGGCCGCCAGCGAAGCGTTGGTCATGGTGATGGGGCACAGATGCCCGGTCTCGAGCTCCGCCGTCAGATAAAACCGGGCGGCACGGACCTGATGGCGGCGGCCGATCTCGGTGTCGCCGTTTTCCCACACCGAGGAATGCAGCCCATTGGCCACGGAGCGGCGCATCAAGGCGTGATAGGCGGGATGGAACTCGACCACGTCGATGCGCCGTCCTTGGCGATCATGCGTCCTCAGCTTCGGCGTCTCGACATTGGCGAGGCGCGCCAGTTCCTGCGCCTCCTGCGTCAGCACGAAACGGCCGAGACCGTCGAGTTCCCGGCGCACCGGATCGGAAAAACGCTCCGCGAGCTGGATCAGCAACGGATCGCCCCGCCAGGCGTTGCCGCCTGTCAGCGGCGGCGGCTGGTTCGTCACGTCGTCGGTCACGCCCAATCCTTCTATCGTCAGAAAGCCACGAATCCGAGGCTGTCGGCTAGATATAGCCAAGCCATGCAGCGCGCGCGATGAAAATACCGGCCGATACAATCGGCCATCTACACGAAAAAAATGAGGAGAACGGTTCCAATGCAAAGCTGGCGCTTGCAGCCGCAAAGTCTCCACCCTATAGCAGCCCCTTGAGATGACCGACGCTTCGTCCCCCTATCCTCATCGCCATCTTCTGGGCATCCGCGACCTTTCCCCTGCCGACATCGAGCTGTTGCTCGACAGGGCGGACCGGGCGGTCGCGATCTCGCGGCAGTCCGAGAAGAAAACCTCGACGCTGCGCGGCCGCACACAGATCAACCTGTTCTATGAAGCCTCGACGCGCACGCAGTCGTCGTTCGAACTGGCCGGAAAGCGGCTTGGCGCCGATGTCATGAACATGTCGGTGGCAAGCTCTTCGGTGAAGAAGGGCGAAACGCTCATCGACACGGCGATGACGCTGAATGCCATGCGGCCCGACATATTGATCATCCGCCACCAGTCGGCCGGTGCGGCCGCGCTTCTCGCGCAGAAGGTCGGCTGCTCCGTCGTCAATGCCGGCGACGGCGCGCATGAGCACCCGACACAGGCGCTGCTCGACGCGCTGACCATCCGCCGCGCCAAAGGCCCGCTGTCGAAGCTGATCGTGGCGATCTGCGGCGACATCCTGCATTCGCGCGTGGCGCGCTCCAACATCATGCTGCTCAACGCGCTCGGCGCGCAGGTGCGCGTCGTTGCGCCGTCGACGCTGCTGCCCACCGGCATCGAGAAGATGGGCGTCATCGTCACCCGTTCGATGGCCGAAGGCCTCAAGGACGCCGATGTGGTGATGATGCTGCGCCTGCAGCGCGAGCGCATGGAAGGCGCCTTCGTGCCTTCGGTGCGCGAGTATTTCCGCTATTTCGGCCTCGATGCGGAAAAACTGAAGGCGGCCAAGGACGACGCGTTGGTGATGCACCCCGGACCGATGAACCGTGGCGTCGAGATCGCTTCGGAAATCGCCGACGGCCCGCAAAGCGTCATCCAGGAACAGGTCGAAATGGGCGTTGCTGTGCGCATGGCGGTCATGGAAGCGCTGCTCGATCCCCGTCGCAACCAAGAGGGCCGCGGCGCATGAGCATAACGGTCTTTGAGCGCGCCCGCATCGTCGACCCCTCGCGCGGCATCGACGAAGTCGGCGCCGTCATCGTCGATGGCCGCAAGATCGTTGCCGCCGGCAAGCCAGCGCTCAACCAGGGCGCGCCCGAGGGCGCCACCATTATCGACTGTGCCGGCAAGGCGATCATTCCAGGCCTGGTCGATGGCCGCGTCTTCATCGGCGAACCGGGCGGCGAGCATCGCGAAACCATTGCGTCGGCGAGTGTCGCGGCGGCGGCTGGCGGCGTCACCTCCGTCGTCATGATGCCCGATACCGACCCGGTGATCGACAATGTGGCGCTGGTCGAGTTCGTGCTGCGCACCGCCAAGGATACGGCGATCGTCAACGTCTTTCCGGCGGCGGCGATCACCAAAGGCCTCGACGGCCGCGAAATGACCGAGTTCGGCCTGCTGCGCGAGGCCGGCGCCGTCGCCTTTACCGATGGCCGCCACACCATACCAAGCGCGCTGGTGATGCGCCGTGCGCTGACCTATGCGCGCGACTTCAGCGCCACCATCGTGCATGAAACGCAGGATGCCGACCTCGGTTCGTCAGGCGTGATGAACGAGGGGCTCTATGCAAGCTGGCTCGGCCTTTCCGGCATTCCGCGAGAAGCCGAATCCATCCCGCTGGAACGCGACCTTGCGCTGGCGCGGCTGACGCGCGGTTCGTACCATGCAGCGAAGATCTCGACGGCGATGGCGGCAAACGCCGTGACGCGTGCCAAGGCCGACGGGGCGACGGTGACGTCGGGCGTGGCGATCCACAATCTGTCGCTCAATGAAAACGATGTCGGCGAATACCGCACCTTCTTTCGCCTGACGCCGCCATTGCGTGCCGAGGAAGACCGGCTGGCGATGATCGAGGCGGTCAGGGACGGTACGATCGACATCATCGTCTCCTCGCACGATCCGCAGGATGTCGACACCAAGCGCCTGCCCTTCGCCGATGCGGCGGCCGGCGCCATCGGGTTGGAGACGCTGCTGGGCGCGGCCTTGCGGCTCTACCACAATGGCCACGTGCCGTTGCTGAGGCTGATCGAGACCCTGTCCACGGCCCCGGCAAAACTGTTCGGACTGCCCGGTGGCACACTGAAGCCCGGCGCTGTCGCCGATCTTGCGCTTGTCGACCTCGACGAACCCTGGATCGTCAGCGAAAGCGGCATTCGTTCGCGCTCAAAAAACACCTGTTTCGAAGGTGCGCGCCTGCAAGGCAAGGTCTTGCAAACGCTGGTTGCGGGCCGCACAGTGTTCTCCGTCTGAGCCGGACAACCCGCGCACCGCGCCTGATCCGGCCAAACTGGGGGAAATGCGGGGGAAACAATGACTTACAGCCTCATCCCAGCGCTTGTGTTCGGCTATCTCCTGGGCTCGATTCCGTTCGGGCTTCTGCTCACCCGCGCGGCCGGCCTTGGCGATGTGCGCCAGATCGGCTCGGGCAACATCGGCGCCACCAATGTTCTGCGCACCGGCAACAAGGGCCTAGCCGCGGCGACGCTGTTGCTCGACGTGCTGAAGGGCACGGCCGCCGTGCTGATTGCTGGCTATTTCGCGCCTGACCTGGCGATCTGGGCCGGTCTCGGCGCCTTTCTCGGTCATCTCTTCCCGGTATGGCTGGGCTTCAAGGGCGGCAAGGGCGTCGCCACCTATCTCGGCGTGCTGATCGGCCTTGCCTGGCAGGTAGCGCTGATCTTCGCCGTCGTCTGGCTGGTGATGGCATTCCTCTTCCGTTATTCCTCGCTTGCGGCGCTGACGGCGGCGGTCATCGTGCCGATCGCCCTCTATGTCCTGAGCACGCCGCAAATTGCCGGATTGTTCGTGGTGATGAGCGTCATCGTTTTCATCAAGCACCGGGAAAATATTTCTCGCCTGCTTGCCGGCACCGAGGGCAAGATCGGAGCCAAGGGATGAGCGAGCCGACCGCCGGGCCGCGCCTCAGCGACCGGCAGCGGCTGAGCTGGCTACGACTGATCCGCACCCAGAATGTCGGCCCTGCCTCCTTTCGCGACCTGATCAACCGCTTCGGCTCAGCCGAAGCGGCGCTTGAAATACTGCCGGAACTGATGATTTCGGGCGGCGCCATCCGCATCGCCCGCATCCCGTCCGTTGCCGAGGCCGAGGCCGAACTGGAAACAGCTGGAAAGGCCGGCGCCCGCTTTGTCGGCATCGGTGAAGCAGACTACCCACCCCTCTTGCGCAACATGGATCATCCGCCGCCCCTGCTGGCGGTAAAGGGCAACGCAGCTGTTTTCCGGCTGCCGGGTGTCGCCATAGTCGGGGCACGCAACGCGTCGCTGGCCGGCATCAAGATGGCGCGCATGCTGGCAGCCGACCTCGGCCGCGACGGCTACGCAATCGTCTCCGGCCTGGCGCGCGGCATCGACACAGCGGCGCATCAGGGCAGTCTTGCGACCGGCACGATCGGCGTGCTGGCCGGCGGCCTCGACCAGCCTTATCCGCCTGAAAATGCAGGCCTGTGCGAAGAGATTGCCGAGCGTGGCGCCATCATTTCGGAGATGCCGTTCGGCTGGCAGCCGCGCGCTCAGGATTTTCCGCGCCGCAACCGCCTTGTCGCGGGTGCGGTCCTTGGGCTGGTGGTGGTCGAGGCAGCGCAACGCTCTGGGTCCCTGATCAGCGCCAGGCTTGCCGGCGAAATGGGCCGACTGGTCTTCGCTGTACCGGGCTCACCGCTCGATCCACGCGCCGCCGGCGCCAATGGCCTGCTCAAGGATGGCGCCACCCTGGTCACCGAGGCATCGGATATTTCCAGGGCAATCGCGCCGCTGACCGGCATGCGGGCGCCCGACGTGCCGCCGTTCGAAGAGCCGCCCGACTTCTTGGCCGCACCACCGCCCGGCGAAAGCGATCGCGCCCGCGTCATCGAGGCACTCGGCCCGACGCCCGTCTCGGTCGACGAGATCATCCGCCACACTGGCCTGCACCCGGCCCAAGTGTTCATGGTGCTGCTGGAACTCGACCTCGCCGGCCGGCTAGAACGCCATGCCGGCGGCAATGTTTCGCTGGTGTTGGGGGATTCTTCTGTCTGACCGACATCTCCGGTGTGACGCTGTTCGCTTCCCAGCAAGAAGATTCGCCCACGTCATCCGGGACAGAAAATTCGCACCAGACCGATTTACAACTGACATGTTAGTGAGATATCACTGCCTTCGAACTTCTTTTCGGAGACCCCCGGTGACATCACGTTTTGGCCTTTCGGCCGCCCTCGCCACGCCTTTCGATGCCTCCGGGCAGATCGCCACCGCCCTCATGGTCGCCCAGGCCAGGCGTTGCCTGGCGGAGGGGTGCACCAGTGTTACGCTTTTTGGCACCACCGGCGAAGGCGCATCGGTTGGCACCGGGGAGCGGCGGTCGGTGACCGAAGCCATGCTGGCTGCCGGCATCCTGCCGCATCAGCTTGTTGCCGGCGTGCTGGTCGATGCGGCCGAAGACGCCGCTGAGCAGGCCCGGCATGCCTTGCAGCGCGGCGCCCGCAACATTCTGCTGGCGCCGCCGAGCTACTTCAAGAATGTCGGCGACGATGGTCTTTTCGGCTGGTTTTCGACTGTCTTTGCCGTGCTCGGTCCCCTCGCCCGTGGCGTTCTGCTCTACAACATCCCGTCGGTCACCATGGTGCAGCTCTCGCTTGACCTGATCGGCCGATTGCGTACGGCTTTTCCGGATGTCGTTGCCGGGGTCAAGGATTCCGGCGGGGATTGGGATTACAGCGAGGCGCTGCTCGGCGCCCATGGCGATCTGGTGATCTTGATCGGTGACGAGCGGCATCTGGCACGAGCCGTGCGAATTGGCGCTCAAGGCGCAATCTCCGGCATGGCCAATTTCGTTACCAGCGAAATCCGGGCCATGGCCGAGGACGGGCGAGACGACACACGCGTCGAGCGTTTCGTGCTCGAATTGCTCAAACACCCGGTAACGCCGGCGGTGAAGGTCATGGTGGCGCGCAAAACCGGCGACGACCGCTGGCTGGCGGTCCGCCCGCCCCTGGAGCCGATCGCTTCGCAGGGGCGCCAACAGCTTGCCGAAGCCTATGACGGGCTGTTTGCCAGGGAGTCAGCCTGACCGGCGAAGGGATATGCGCTGAAATGGAAGACGGCAGCGAACCGACCACGCTTAGGGAAAAAGCCTATGCCAGCTTCACGCGGCATTTGCTGGCCCGCGACCTGCTGCCGGGCCAGTTCGTATCGCAGCGCGAACTGGTCGCCTTCACCGGTCTGCCGCTCGGCGCCATTCGCGAAATCGTGCCGCGTCTCGAGGCCGAAGGGCTTCTGACGACGATCCCGCAGCGCGGCATGCAGATCGCCCATATCGACATCAGCCTGATCCGCGAGGCTTTTCAGTTCCGCCTGTTCATGGAGCGCGAAGCGGTGGCGCTGTTCACCGCCAGCGCTTCCGATGACGAACTTGCCCGCCTGCGGCGCGAACACGAGGAGATGCTGGCTCAAGCCCTTTCGCAGGCGCCGACGCCGGAAATGGAAGCCAGGGCGCAGAGCATCGACTGGGCGATGCATGGCACTTTCATCGATGCGCTGGGCAACGAGATCATCGCCAAGGCCTATCTGGTCAACTCGGTGAAGATCCGGCTGATCCATCAGGAGCGCTTCCGCATCGACGGGCGCGTCGTGCCGGTCATGCGTGAGCACCTTGCGGTCATCGAAGCCATGGAAAGCCGCGACCCGCAGAAGGCGGTCGAGGCGATCAGCCTGCACATCGACAAGGCGCGCCGGCTGGCGCTGCAAATCTGAGGAAGCATGAGCCGCGTCGCGGTCGCGACGCATTCGACAACGACAGCAACCGGGAGGAAGAAATGTCGTCCAATCTGTTCAACCCAACCAGGAGGCAACTCCTCCAGGGAACCGCGGCACTTGCCGCCGCCGGCCTTGTGGGTGTTCGCCCAGGCTTTGCCGCGGCCGTCGACTGGAAGCGCTTTGCCGGCACGACGCTTGACGTCAATCTGGTGAAAAGCCCGCGCAGCGACACCCTGATAAAATATCTCGCCGAGTTCGAGGAGTTGACCGGGATCAAAGTCAATGCCGAGGCAACGCCTGAGCAGCAGCAGCGCCAGAAGACGGTGATCGAATTGAGCTCCGGCAAGCCGAGCTTCGACGTCGTGCATCTGAGCTACCATGTGCAGAAGCGGCAGTTCGAAAAAGGCGGCTGGCTTGCCGACATATCAGGCTATCTCGCCGACCCCACCCTTACCGATCCGGGTCTGGTCGAAAACGATTTCGCCGACGCCGGCATGCTGTTCGCCAAGGACGGTCAGGGCGTGCTGCGCTCGCTGCCCTTCTCGGTCGACTACTGGATCGTTTACTGGAACAAGGAGTTGTTCGAGGCCAAGGGCCTCAAATATCCCGAAACCTTCGAGCAGCTGGTGGCCGCGGCCGAGGCGCTGACCGACCCGTCGACCAATACTTACGGTTTCGTCGCCCGCGGCATCAAGAACGCCAACACGCCGGTGTGGACATCGCTCATGCTCGGCTACGACATGACGCCACTCGACGCTCAGGGCAAGCTGCGCACGACGTCGCCCGAGGCGATCGAGGCCGCCGGCCTCTACCAGCGGCTGATGACCAAATCCGCGCCTCCAGGCGTCACTGGCTTCAACTGGGCCGAAGCGCAGTCCGCCTTCCTGCAAGGCAAGATCGGCATGTGGTTCGATGGCGTCGGCTTTGCCCCGCCGATGGAAAATCCGGAAAAATCGCGGGTGGTCGGCAAGGTCGGCTATGGCGTCATGCCCAAGGGTCCCAAGGCGCACGCAGCTGGCACCTTCGGCGACGGTATCGGCGTGACGGCCACCAGCGAGAAGAAGGAGGCCGCCTATCTGTTCTGCCAGTGGGCAGTGTCGCCGGTCATGGGCGCGCGCCTGCTGCAGGCAGGCGCCGGCGTACCGTTCCGCAAATCGGTGCTCGAAGATCCAAAGGTGCGCGAAGGCGTCACAATGCCGGCAAGCTGGCTCGATGCGGTGGTCGGCTCCGGCAATGTGAGCCGGCTGTCGCTGCCGGTCATCATCCCGGTCACAGAGTTCCGCGACATCTACGGCGTGGCGCTGACCAATTTGATCGCCGGCGCCGATCCCGCCGAGGAGTTGAAGAAGGCTACCGACCAATTCCAGCCGGTCCTCGACAGGAGCGAGCAAGGCTGATGTCCGCCACCACCCCAGAACGCACCGGGGTGACGACGCAAGCCATCGAAGGGAGCCAGACGATCCGGCTGGCTCCCAACTACTGGCCTTTCGTCGTTCCGGCGCTCGTCGTCGTCGGCGCCGTGATCGTCTTTCCCTGGGCTTTCACGCTGTGGATGAGCGTCAACCGCTGGACGCTCGGCCAGTCGCGAAGCTTTGCCGGGATGGAGAATTATCTGCGGCTGGCGTACGACCAACGCTTCTGGGAATCGCTTCTCCATACGTTGAGCTACACCTTCCTTTCGGTTGCCGCGCCGATGTTGCTCGGCACCATCGCCGCCCTGATCTTCGACGCCAGGTTTCCGCTGCGTGGCCTGCTGCGCGGCGTCTTCGTGATGCCTATGATGGCAACGCCCGTCGCCGTGGCGCTGGTCTGGACGATGATGTTCCACCCCCAGCTCGGCGTCCTCAACTATCTTCTGTCGCTGGTCGGCATTCCGGCGCAGGAATGGATCTTCAACGCCAACACGGTCATCCCGTCGCTGGTTGCGGTCGAGACCTGGCAGTGGACGCCGCTGGTGATGCTGATCGTGCTCGGCGGCCTGGCGTCCGTGCCGCGCGAGCCGTTCGAAAGCGCCGAGATCGACGGCGCCAATGCCTGGCAGCAATTCCGCTATCTCACCTTGCCGATGATCGCGCCGTTCCTGATGATCGCGGTGATCATCCGCACCATCGACGCACTGAAGAGTTTCGACATCATCTACGCGATGACCCAGGGCGGGCCGGGCACGGCCTCGGAGACCATCAACATCTATCTCTACAACACCGCCTTCTCCTACTACGACATCGGCTATGGCTCGGCCATGGCCGTGGTGTTCTTCATCGTCATCGTCGCCCTGTCCTTCATCCTCCTGATGTTGCGCCAGCGCTCCCAGTGGATCGGCGTGGAGGGCAAATAGATGAGTTCACGACTGCTCAACCGGATCGGGCTGTTCTTCGCGGCCCTGGTCTTCGTCTCGCCGGCGATCCTGTTCTTCCTCTGGATGATCTCGCTGTCGCTGAAATTCGAGATCGACAACGGCGCCTATCCGCCGATCCTGATCCCCGAACATCTCGCCTGGTCGAACTATGCAAAAGTGTTCGAGGAGAACAATTTCCTGCTCTATCTCTGGAATTCGGTTCTGGTGACCGGCACGGCGACGCTTTTGGCGCTGCTGATCGGCGTGCCGGCCGGCTATGGCATCGCGCGGCTCAAGGCCGAGCGATCGGCGGTGGTCATCATGATCGCCCGCATGACGCCGGGGCTTTCCTATCTCATCCCGCTGTTCCTGCTGTTCCAATGGGTCGGCATTCTCGGCACGCTGTGGCCGCAGATCATCATCCATCTGGTGGTGACCGTGCCGATCGTCGTCTGGGTGATGATCGGCTATTTCGAGACCACCCCGATGGAACTGGAAGAGGCCGCCAACATCGACGGCGCCAGTTCCTGGCAGGTGTTCCGGCTGGTCGCCTTGCCCATCGCCAAGCCGGGCATAGTGGTCGCCTTTATCCTGTCCGTCATCTTCTCATGGAACAATTTCGTCTTCGGCGTGGTGCTCGCCAGCCGTGAGACGCGCACGCTGCCGGTCGCCGTCTACAACATGCTCTCCTACGAGCAAGTGAGCTGGGGGCCGCTCGCCGCCGCGGCCCTGGTGGTGACACTGCCGGTACTGGTCCTGACCATGTTCGCACAAAGGCAGATCGTCGCCGGACTGACCGCGGGCGCCGTCAAGGGCGGCTGAAGGCACGCTACGGCATCGCACTCTTTTTCGAGGAAAACCCAATGGCATCGGTCACAATCAACAACGTGCAAAAGGCTTTCGGAACGGCCAGGATTATCCACGATGTCAGCGTCGATATCGCTGACGGCGAGTTCGTCATCCTGGTCGGCCCGTCGGGCTGCGGGAAGTCGACGCTGCTGCGCATGATTGCCGGACTTGAAACGATCTCGGGCGGCAGGATCGCCATTGGCGATCGCACCGTCAACAATCTGCGGGCGCGCGACCGCAACATCGCCATGGTGTTCCAGAACTACGCGCTCTATCCGCACATGACGGTGGCCGACAATATGGGCTTTGCCCTCAAGATCAAGAAAGCCGATCCGGCCGACACCGCAAGCCGCGTCGGCAGGGCCGCCAGCATCCTGGGCCTCGACAAGCTGCTCGACCGCTATCCGCGCCAGCTCTCCGGCGGCCAGCGCCAGCGCGTCGCCATGGGCCGCGCCATCGTGCGCGACCCGCAAGTCTTCCTGTTCGACGAGCCGCTCAGCAATCTCGACGCCAAATTGCGCGTCCAGATGCGCGGCGAGATCAAGGCGTTGCACCAGCGGCTGGGCACCACCACCATCTACGTCACGCATGATCAGATCGAGGCCATGACCATGGCCGACAAGATCGTCGTGCTGCATGACGGCCTTGTCGAGCAGATCGGTGCGCCGCTCGACCTCTATGACCGTCCGGCCAATCTGTTCGTTGCCGGCTTCATTGGCTCGCCGGCCATGAACTTCATTGCCGGCCGCGTCGAGGAAGGCGTTTTCCGCAGCGCCAGCGGGCTAACCCTACCGTTGCCGGAAGGCATCAACCTGGCAAAAATTCCCGCGGGTGAACTCATCTACGGCATCCGTCCCGAACATATCCGAGCAACGATTTCCCAGGGTATTGCCGGCACGATCGTGCTTCTGGAAGCCACGGGTTCGGAAATCTTCGCCAAGGTCGACTGCGCCGGCGAGGAAATCTCCTGCCTATTCCGGGAGCGGCTTGCGCTAAAGCAAGGCGCGCAGATGCGCATCGAGATCGACCGCGCCTGTGCTCATCTGTTCGACGCCAAGACCGGTCGGCGATTCTAGCGCAAAGGTCTGATATCCCCGCGCAAAGGTCTCAAGCCACGGTTCGCTCTTGCCACTCGCATCGCTTGGCAGCAATCTCGGATCAAAGAGCCGCTCATCGGGTGGATGTCGGCGTCCCGGGGTTTTGCCATGACACGCGATCAGATGCTCGCCCACCTTCGATCCGCCGACGCGGTCGCGCGCGAGGCGGCGGCACATGGGCATCATCCCTTTGGTTGCGTTCTGGTCGGGCCGGATGACCGCGTGCTGATGCGGCAGGGCAATCTCGACACGGTGCGCCATGCCGAGACGGAGCTCGCCCGGCGCGCCGCGGCTGCCTACGAGCCGGAGTTCCTGTGGCAATGCACGCTGGTCTCAACCTTCGAGCCGTGCGCGATGTGCGCCGGCACGATGTATTGGGCCAATATCGGGCGGCTGGTTTACGGGGTCGAGGAGACCGAGCTCCTGGCGCTCACCGGGGATCACGCGGAGAATCCGACGATGAGCCTCTCTTCGCGCACCGTCCTCGGCTCCGGCCAGAAAAAGATCGAGGTCTTTGGCCCCTTCCCCGACATCGCCGACGAGATGCTCGCACCGCACCGCGATTTCTGGAAGCGCTGACGGCTTCGTCCCGGTTGGTAAGGTCGATCAATGGCAGCAGTGACTGTCGGATCGCGGTGGGAGCCACCGCCGCCGTTCAACAAAATCAAAGACTTGTAGAATCAACGATCCGAAGTCGGACGATCTTGTCATGCATTGCCCGTGGCGAGATCCTTGAGAAGGGCGTGCAGACCGTGAAAACTCGCACAGTCGCTGCTTTTCTCAAAGACTCAAAGATCCTAAGTGGCTGATATTTAACGCTAAAACAATGGTGAGCGCGATGGGATTCGAACCCATGACCTACTGATTAAAAGTCAGTTGCTCTACCGGCTGAGCTACGCGCTCCCGCGGGCGAAAGGCGGCCCTCGAAATTGCGCGGAACATAGGGAGAGTGCCTCGACCGGTCAACCGGAAAAAGAGGTCTCGCAAACACGGGCGGCTTCGCCCTGTCGCGGCACTTGTCCCACGCGCTGTCGGGGGGAGAACGGCCAAGGAACGCTGCCATTTATGCCTGACGGTGGCATCCAGTCTGGGGAACAATTGTATGCGCCGCTCGTTTTTCGGGCACAGGGACGTCCGCCAAACCATCGAGGAGAAGACCAATGAACAGAATCACAACGAGCCTGCTGGCGACCGCTCTCTCCGCCACATTCGTTGCGGCGGAGGCGGTGTCGGTTAATGCCCAACCGAACTATGTGCCGCAGTCCCAGGTCGCGGTGCCGGATGTACAGACAGTCCAGTACCGGGAGTGGCGCAAGGACCGCTACAATCGCAATTTTTCGCGTGACCGCAGTTTTTCGCGTGACCGCAATTTTTCCCGCAATCGCGGCGCGTATTGGAACGGCCATCGGGGCTATCGTGAATATCGCCCCGGCTACCGTCGTCACGGCGATTATTGGTTCCCGCTTGCGGCCTTCGCTACCGGCGCGCTGATTACCGGGGCAATCATCAACAACGAAAACAACCGCGTCTACGGGGGCAACGCCCACGTCCAGTGGTGCTACGACCACTATCGCAGCTACCGTGCTTCGGACAACACGTTCCAGCCGAATTACGGCCCTCGCAAAGAGTGCCGTTCGCCTTACTGATCCGAAGTGTGAGTACCGAGTAAAAATGGCCTGCGCCGGCAACAGCGCGGGCCATTTTTCGACGTGTCCAGGCGCGAGAGTGCTGGTCAGTTCGCCCAGCTGATACTTTTGAAAATCAAATAGAGCGCTCCACCCTCACCACGCGGTGAGCGATACGCACCGAGAGCATGGCAAATTCGAACCATTGTTCCCGTCAATTCCCAACCCAGCGCTTCCAGGTCATTGCCGGCGTTGGGCACATAGGCCTGGGCCAACTCATCTATGCTGTTCTTCTCGCCGAAGGAGCGAACCAGCTTGGCGTCGCTGAGAAGCTCGCTGGGCAAATTCGAATTTGCCCAAGCCCACAGCCAATTGCTGGCCTTGGCGCTCGTGGAGCCTGCAATCTGGATCTCAGTGACGATCTTGACGCCTCCTTCATCCGAGAACAGAAGCTTTCCGGCCGTGAGGTCATAGTCATAGCGTGACCAACTGCCGAGGCGAAAATCTCTATGCAAGCGGTCATTCTTGGCATGCAGTTGCTCAACGGCCGTCGCGCCAAGCAGGATACCAGTCTGGCTTCATTCTCCCCTCACCCTGCTGGCTGCTCACTACACACTCAGCGTCCGGCGCACAGCATCGCGCCAACCAGCAAGTTTGGCTGCGCGCGCGGAGCCATCCATGGCCGGCTGGAACCTCCGCTCCAGCGCCCAGCTCTTCGCGAATTTCTTGGCATCCGGCCACACGCCTGCCTTCGACCCGGCGAGCCACGCGGCACCCAGCGCCGTCGTCTCCAGGATGGTCGGACGGTCGACCGGCGCGTCGAGGATGTCGGCCAGCCTCTGCATGGTCCAGTCCGACGCAACCATGCCGCCGTCGACCCGCAGCACGGTCTTGGCCGAAGCTCCCTTCCAGTCCTTACGCATGGCGTCGAGCAGGTCGCGCGTCTGGTAGGCGACGGATTCGAGTGCGGCGCGGGCGAATTCCGCCGGCCCGGAATTGCGCGTCAGCCCGAAAATGGCGCCGCGTGCCTCGGCGTCCCAATGCGGCGCGCCGAGCCCGACGAAGGCCGGCACCAGGTAGACGTTTTGCGTTGGATCAGCCTCGGCAGCCAGCTTACCGCTTTGCTCGGCCTTGCCGATCACCTTGATGCCGTCGCGCAGCCATTGGACCGCGGCGCCGGCAATGAAGATCGAGCCCTCCAGCGCATAAGTGGTCTTGCCGTTCAGCCTGTAGGCAATAGTGGTCAAGAGCCGGTTCTTCGAACGCACAAGGTCGCTGCCGGTGTTGAGCAGCGCAAAGCAGCCCGTGCCGTAGGTGGATTTCATCATGCCCGGCTCGAAACAGGCCTGGCCGATGGTCGCCGCGTGCTGGTCGCCGGCAACGCCAAGGATTCTTATCTCGGCGCCGAAGAGATTTTTCTCCGTGATTCCATAGTCATCGGCGCAGTCCTTTACCTCGGGTAGCATTTTTGCCGGGATGTTCAGTATCGACAGCAGTTCGTCGTCCCAGGCATTCTCAGCGATGTTGTAAACCAGCGTGCGCGAGGCGTTGGTGGCGTCCGTGGCGTGGACCTTGCCGCCGGTCAGCCGCCAGATCAGAAAGCTGTCGATGGTGCCGGCGAGCAACTCGCCCTTCTCGGCACGACGCCGCGCCCCTTTTACCTTGTCCAGCATCCAGGCGATCTTGGTACCGGAAAAATACGGATCAAGCAGCAGGCCAGTTTTTTTGGTGAACTTTTTCTCCAGTCCCTGCTTCTTCAGTTTCTGGCACAGCGGCGTGGTGCGCCGGTCCTGCCAGACAATGGCATTGTGGATCGGCTTGCCGGTCGCCTTGTCCCAGATGACGACGGTTTCGCGCTGATTGGTGATGCCGAGCGCGGCCACTTCGGATGCAGCCCGGCCGGCCTTCTTCAGCGCCGCCTTCACGGTCGTCACCACGCTCGCCCAGATGTCTTCGGGATCGTGCTCGACCCAGCCGGAGGCCGGGTAGTGCTGGATGAATTCCCTCTGCCCGCTGCCGGCGACCTTCATATCGCCGTCGAACAGGATCGCCCGGGTCGAAGTCGTGCCCTGGTCGATGGCAAGGATGTATCCGGTCATTCTGCTTCCCCGCTTAATGCATGTCGCCCAAAGGTGACCTCGGTTTTGGGAGAACGACATGCACAAAAACAAAGACCTAAAGCGCGTTGCATGAATCCGTCTCAACGCGACGCGCTTTAGTCTTTTACACAAACAGGGGAGACGGCAAGATGCCGCCTCCCCCTATTCTCATGATGCTGGCGCGAGCGCCGACACCAAGGCTACTTCTGCCAGCTCTTCACCAATTCGTCGTAGTTGATGGTGATCGGCTTTTCCTTCTCGTTCTCGATCTTCAACTGAGGAGCGAGATTGCCCTTCTTGACCGCGTCGGCGTTCCAGTAGGCGAGGTCATGCTCTTCGGCCATCTTCGGGCCGATATCGCCCTGAACGCCCGACTTCTCGATGCGGCTCATGACCTTTTCCTGTTCGCCGCAGAGCGAGTCCATCGCTTCCTGCGCGGTCTTGGCGCCCGACGACGCATCGCCGATCGCCTGCCACCAGAGCTGTGCCAGCTTCGGATAGTCAGGCACGTTGGTGCCGGTCGGCGACCACTGGACACGGGCCGGCGAACGGTAGAACTCGATCAGGCCGCCGAGCTTCGGAGCCCGCTCGGTGAAGCTCTTGTCGTGGATCGTGCTCTCACGGATGAAGGTCAGGCCGACATGGCTCTTTTTCACGTCGACGGTCTTCGAGGTGACGAACTGCGCGTAGAGCCAGGCGGCCTTGGCGCGGTCGGTCGGCGTCGACTTCATCAGCGTCCAGGAACCGACGTCCTGATAGCCGAGCTTCATGCCGTCCTTCCAGTAGACGCCATGCGGCGACGGCGCCATGCGCCACTTCGGCGTACCGTCGTCGTTCAGCACCGCCTTGGCGCCGGCATCGACCATCGAAGCGGTGAAGGCGGTGTACCAGAAGATCTGCTGGGCAACCGCGCCCTGCGCCGGAACCGGGCCGGATTCGGAGAAGGTCATGCCCTGGGCTTCCGCCGGAGCGTAGGCCTTCAGCCAGTCGAGGTATTTCTGGATCGAGTAGACGGCGGCCGGGCCATTGGTGTCGCCCCCGCGCGCCGTGCAGGAGCCGACCGGACGCGAATTCTCGTCGACCTTAATGCCCCACTCATCGACCGGCAGACCGTTCGGCAGGCCCTTGTCGCCATTGCCGGCCATCGACAGCCAGGCGTCGGTGAACCGCCAGCCGAGCGACGGGTCCTTCTTGCCGTAGTCCATGTGGCCATAGACCTTCTTGCCGTCGATCTCGCGGCCGGTGAAGAACTCGGCGATGTCCTCATAGGCAGACCAGTTGACGGGAACGCCAAGGTCGTAGCCGTACTTGGCCTTGAAGTCCGCCTTGTTCTTCTCGTCGTTGAACCAGTCGTAACGGAACCAGTAGAGGTTCGCGAACTGCTGGTCGGGAAGCTGGTAGAGCTTCTTGTCCGGAGCGGTCGTGAACGAGGTGCCGATAAAATCCTTCAGGTCGAGGTTCGGGTTGGTGACATCCTTGCCCTCGCCCGCCATCCAGTCGGTCAGGTTGCGCACCTGCTGGTAGCGCCAGTGGGTGCCGATCAGGTCGGAATCGTTGACCCAGCCGTCATAAAGGTTCTGACCCGTCTGCATCTGGGTCTGGATCTTCTCGACGACGTCGCCTTCCTGGATGACGTCATGCGTGATCTTGATGCCGGTGATGGCGGTAAAGGCCGGCGCCAGCACCTGCGATTCATACTGGTGCGTGGCGATGGTTTCCGAAACGACCTTGATGTCCATGCCGGCGAAAGGCCTCGCGGCATCGATGAACCACTGCATTTCGGCTTCCTGGCCAGCGCGGTCGAGCGTCGAGAGCGGGCCGATTTCCTTGTCCAGGAAAGCCTTTGCCTCGTCCATCCCGGCATAGGCATTGCCCACGCCCAGCAACAGGACAAGGGCCGTCGTTGATGTTAAAAATTGCCTTCGCATGTGTTTCCTCCACAGTTTTAAGGTTCAAGTGCGATCTGGAGCGGCCGCCGGCACGCGGTCGCTCCAACAGTTTCCCCCTCTATACGTAGCGGAACACGCCAATGGCGTAGACCACGGAGAGAGCGAGAGCCCACCACAGGTTGGATCCGACAAGACCCAACCAAGCGAGATGGATAAAGGCGCTGCCAAGCAGCGACAGGAAAAGACGGTCGCCGCGCGTTGTCTCGAAGCGCAGCACGCCGACGCGCGGATTGCCGCCCGGCGAAGCGTATTCCCAAGCCGCCATGCCGCACAGCAGCAGAAGGATGGTCCCGAAAAAGGCCGCCGTCGGCCACGTCCACGCCATCCAGGTGAGGTCGAAATTCATCGTCAAACCCTCCCCAAGGCGAAGCCCTTGGCGATATAATTGCGCACAAACCAGATGACGAGCGCGCCGGGGATCAACGTCAGCACGCCGGCGGCGGCGAGCAGGCCCCAGTCCATGCCAGCGGCCGAAACCGTGCGGGTCATGGTGGCGGCGATCGGCTTGGCGTCGGTGGTGGTCAGCGTACGGGCGATAAGCAGTTCCACCCACGAGAACATGAAGCAGAAGAAGCAGGCCACGCCGATGCCGCTGGCGATCAGGGGCATGAAGATCCTGACGAAGAAGCGCGGGAACGAATAGCCGTCGATATAGGCGGTTTCGTCGATTTCCTTCGGCACACCCGACATGAAGCCTTCGAGGATCCACACCGCCAGCGGCACGTTGAACAGGCAGTGCGCCAGCGCCACCGCAATGTGCGTGTCGATCAGGCCGAAGGCCGAATAGAGCTGGAAGAACGGCAGCGCGAACACCGCCGGCGGCGCCATGCGGTTGGTCAAGAGCCAGAAGAACAGGTGCTTGTCGCCGAGGAAGCGGTAGCGCGAGAAGGCGTAGGCTGCCGGCAGCGCGGCAGCCACCGAAATCACCATATTCATCACCACATAGGTGATCGAGTTGATGTAGCCCGAGTACCAGGAGGCGTCGGTGAAGATGGTGACGTAGTTGGCGAGCGTCGGCTGGTGCGGATAGAGCGTCAGCGAGGAGACGATCTCGGCATTGGTCTTGAAGCTCATGTTGATGAGCCAGTAGATCGGCAGCAAAAGCACGACGATGTAGACCGTCGGCACGATCCACCACCAGCGCGATTCCTCACCGCGTTTGCGCATCAGCCGGGCGACCTGATCCTGCGACAGTGTGCTCGCCAGTTTGCCCGCTGCTGTGGTCTCGCTCACTCTATCGGCTCTTTCGTTGGCGCCGGTCATCTCAGCGCTCCGCGTCGTAGTTGGTCATCACGGTGTAGAAGACCCATGACAGCAGAAGGACGATGAGGAAGTAGACCAGCGACATGGCTGCGGCCGGACCGAGGTCGAACTGGCCGAGTGCGGTCTTGACGAGGTCGATCGACAGGAATGTCGTCGAGTTGCCGGGACCGCCTCCCGTCACTACGAAGGGTTCGGTATAGATCATGAATGAGTCCATGAAGCGAAGCAGCACGGCGATCAGCAGCACCCTGTTCATCTTCGGCAGCTGGATGTAGCGGAACACCGCCCAGCGCGAGGCGCCATCGATCTTGGCCGCCTGATAGAAGGCATCCGGAATGGAGACCAGGCCGGCATAGCAGAGCAGCACGACGAGGCTGGTCCAGTGCCAGACATCCATGATGATGACGGTGACCCAGGCATCGAACGGATCCTGCACGTAGTTGTAGTCGATGCCGAGCGCGTTGACGTAGTAGCCGAGCAGGCCGATGTCGTTGCGGCCGAAGACCTGCCAGATGGTGCCGACGACGTTCCACGGAATCAGCAGCGGCAGCGCCATCAGGACCAGGCAGACCGGCACGCCCCACCCCTTTTTCGGCATGTTGAGCGCAATGAAGATGCCGAGCGGCACTTCGATGGCCAGGATGATGAAGGAGAAGATCAGGTTGCGTACCATCGCTTCCCAGAAACGGCTGGAAGACAGCAGTTCCTCGAACCACTCAGTGCCGGCCCAGAAGAAGACGTTGTTGCCGAACGTGTCCTGCACCGAATAGTTGACCACGGTCATCAGCGGGATGACCGCCGAGAACGCCACCAGCACCAGCACCGGCAGCACCAGGAACCAGGCCTTGTTGTTCCAGGTCTTTTCCATCTATGCCCCCATCTCGACGCGCCAGGAATCGGCATAGATGTTGATGCCGGCCGGCTCGAACCGCACCTTCGGATCGGCCGGCACGGTCTCGTCCTCGCCGATGACGGCCGCAATCTCGCGGCCTTCGAGCTTGGCGCGGACCACCTTGTGGCGGCCGAGATCCTCGACCTTGCTCACCTGCACGGCCATGCCGTCGCGGCCAAGCCGGACATATTCGGGACGGATGCCGAGTTCGATGGCGCCGCTGCCCGCTTTTGGCGCGCCCGGCAGTTCGATGCGCTGCGAGCCGAGCGTCGCCGTCTTGCCGTCGATGGCCACCGGCATGACGTTCATGCCGGGCGAGCCGATGAAATAACCGACAAAGGTATGGCGTGGCCGTTCGAACAGTTCGGCTGGCGTGCCGATCTGGACGATGCCGCCGTCATACATGACCACGACCTGGTCGGCGAAGGTCAGCGCCTCGGTCTGGTCGTGGGTCACATAGACCATGGTGTAGCCGAAGCGGCGGTGCAGCTGCTTCAGCTGCGAGCGCAGCACCCATTTCATATGCGGGTCGATGACGGTCAGCGGCTCGTCGAACAGGATGGCGTTGACGTCGGAGCGCACGAGCCCGCGGCCGAGCGAGATCTTCTGCTTCTGGTCGGCGGTCAGGCCCCTCGCCTTCTTCTTCGCCCAGGACGCCAGGTCGATCATCTCCAGCGTCTCGCGCACCTTGCGGTCGACATCGGCTTCCGGCACGCCGCGATTGCGCAGCGGGAAGGCCAGATTGTCGTAGACGGTCATGGTGTCGTAGATGACCGGGAACTGGAACACCTGCGCGATATTGCGCTCCTGCGTCGACAAATTGGTCACGTCCTTGCCGTTGAACAGCAACTGACCGTGCGACGGGTGCAGCAATCCCGAAATGATGTTGAGCAGCGTGGTCTTGCCGCAGCCCGATGGCCCGAGCAGCGCATAGGCGCCGCCGTCCTCGAAGGTGTGGTGCACTTCCCTGAGCGCGAAATCGGCATCCTTCCGAGGGTTCGGCAGATAGGAATGCCTGACATGGTTGACGTCTATGCGTGCCATATCTTTCCCCTCAAGCCGCCAGCTTCGGCGCGGCCACGGCACGGCCGTGCTCGTCGAAGACCATGATGTGGCGCGGATCGATGAACACCTCGATCTCGGCGTCGGGTTCGAAGTCGCGGATGCCGTGGCTCAGCATCACCCAGCGCGCGTCCGCGAAATCGAGATGGATGAAGCTTTCCGAGCCGGTGATCTCGGTGATCGTCACCTTGGCGCGCACCGGGACAGCGGCGGCATTGGGCCGATCGAGCGACAGGTGATGCGGCTGAAAACCGACCGTGTACATGGCATCGGCAATGCCGGCGAGATCGGCGGGCACCGGCAGTTTGACCCCACCTTCCAGCAGGAAATCCCCCCCTTTCTTGGCCAGCACGATGGTGTTGAGCGGCGGGTCGGCGAAAGTCTTGGCCGTCACCAGATCGACCGGTTTGCGGAACACGTCGATGGTCGGTCCAAACTGGGTGATGCGCCCTTCGGAAAGCGTCGCCGTGTTGCCGCCGAGCAGCAGCGCTTCGTGCGGCTCGGTCGTGGCGTAGACGAAGATGGTGCCGGCGGCGGCGAAGATCCTGGGCAATTCGGCGCGCAGTTCCTCGCGCAATTTGTAGTCGAGATTGGCGAGCGGTTCGTCGAGCAGCACCAGGCTGGCGTTCTTGACGATGGCGCGCGCCAGTGCGGTGCGCTGCTGCTGGCCACCGGACAGGCTCAGCGGCGTGCGGTCGAGATAGGGCGTCAGCTTGAGAAGTGCTGCGGCATGGCGCACTTCCTTGTCGATCTTCGCCTGATCGGTTCCCGCCACCCTGAGCGGCGAGGCGATGTTCTCGTAGACGGTCATCGCCGGATAGTTGATGAACTGCTGGTAGACCATGGCGATCTTGCGCTTCTGCACCGGCACGCCGGTGACATTCTGGCCGTCGAACCAGATCGAACCGGAGGTTGGCACGTCGAGGCCGGCCATCAGCCGCATCAGGCTGGTCTTGCCCGAAAGCGTCGGTCCGAGCAGGACATTGAGCGAGCCGTGCTGGAGCGTCAGCGACACATCGCTTATATGCGCGACAGCACCGACCGTCTTGGTGACGTTTCTCAGTTCCAGCATGACGCCTCCTCCCAGGCCTTCCGCATCAGCTCAAACCCCTCTTCATTCGGCAGCCGCGACATGGCGCCGGCTTATGCCGTGCATGAATTCATCGAGAGCCGCCACCTGCTCGCGGCTGAGATGCAGACCGCGCTTGGTACGGCGCCACAATACATCTTCCGATGTGACGGCCCATTCGTTTTGAACGAGATAGCGCACCTCGGCCTCGTAGAGATCGGCGCCGAAGTTGCGGCCGAGATCGACGTTCGATTTGGCCAGCCCCAGCAGCATCCTTGCGCGGGTGCCATAGAGCCGGGTCAGCCGGCGAGCCAGGCGCGCGTCGAGGAACGGATAGGCAGTCTTCAGTTTCGCCACTTCGGCATCGAAACCGGTGGCCGGGAAATCGCCGCCCGGCAACGGCGCGTTTGCCGTCCACGGCTTGCCGCGTTTACCCAGAAAACCCTCGATCTTTTCCAGCATCGATTCCGACAGCCGGCGATAGGTGGTGATCTTGCCGCCGAAGGCGTTGACGATCGGGGCGGCACCCTCGCCGCCATCGGCCTTGAGCACATAGTCGCGCGTCGCTTCCTGCGCCTTGGAGGCTCCGTCATCATAGAGCGGACGGACGGCGGAATAGGTCCAGACGATGTCCGAGCGCTTGACGGCTTCAGCGAAATATTCGCTTGCTGCGGCGCAGAGATAGTCGATCTCGGTGTCGCTGATCCTCACGTCATGCGGATCGCCGGGATAATCCTGGTCCGTGGTGCCGATCAGGGTGAACTCTTCCTCATAGGGAATGGCGAAGATGATGCGACCATCCCTGTTCTGGAAGAAATAGGCGCGCGGATCGTCGAATTTCCTGGCGATGACGATGTGGCTGCCCTGCACGAGGCGGACATTGTGCACATCGTTGAGGCCGACGACGCCGGAAAGCACATGATCGACCCAGGGGCCGGCGGCATTGACCAGCAGTCGCGCCTTGATCTCCTCGGTCTCGCCGGTCTGCAGATCCTCGACCTGGACCGTCCACAGACTGTTTTCGCGGCGCGCGCCGACCACTTTCGTACGGGTGCGGACCGTTGCGCCGCGGTCGGCCGCATCACGTGCATTCAGCGCCACCAGCCGCGCATCATTGACCCAGCCATCCGAATATTCGAAGGCCTTCTTGAATAGCGGCTTCAAAGGCTTGCCGGCCGGATCCCTGGCCATGTCCAGCGTCCGGGTCGCCGGCAGCAATTTGCGCCCGCCAATGTGGTCGTAGAGGAAGAGACCGAGCCTGATCAGCCAGGCCGGGCGCAGGCCCTTGGCATAGGGCAGCACGAAGCGCATCGGCCAGATGATGTGCGGCGCGTTCTTCCACAGAACCTCGCGCTCCATCAGCGCTTCGCGCACCAGGCGGAATTCGTAGAATTCGAGGTAGCGCAGGCCGCCATGAATCAATTTGGTCGAGCCCGAGGAGGTCCCGCTGGCGAGGTCGTTCATCTCGGCGAGAAAGACGGAAAAGCCACGCCCGACGGCGTCGCGGGCGATACCGCAGCCATTGATGCCGCCGCCTATGACGAAAATGTCACGGATCGGAGATGCGTCCACAAATTCCTCCAGCGATTTCGCATTGCACCATTTTTGGGCTTTTACGAAACCGTGTCGGAATTATTTCGAAATGATAACGAATGTCAAACGAAATATCACGGGCGCGTGATATCAGCTGAAAACCGCCTAGGCGAGCGACGTCTCGATCAGCTGAACCTCGGCCTCCTGGCAGATCTTGCGCACCGAGGGGATGTCGCAGCGGTCGGTGATGAAGGTGTTGACCTGCGACAGATGGCCGATGCGCACCGGTGCGGTTCGCTCGAATTTGGTCTGGTCGGAAACTAGGATGACATGCCTTGCATTGGCGATGATCGCCTGCGCCACCTTGACCTCGCGAAAATCGAAGTCGAGCAAGGCGCCGTCATGGTCGATGGCGGATGCGCCGATCACCGCGTAATCGACCTTGAACTGCCTGATGAAATCGACCGCCGCCTCGCCGACCACACCGCCATCGGAACCGCGCACGACACCACCGGCGATCACCACTTCGATCGACGGATATATCCGCATCCTATTGGCAACATTGATGTTATTGGTGATGACCATGAGACCGTTGTGATCGAGCAACGCCTTGCTGACCGACTCGGTCGTGGTGCCGATGTTGATGAACAGCGAGGCGTTGTCGGGGATCAGCCTGGCTGCCGCACGGCCGATCGCCTCCTTCTCGTCGGCGGCAATCTTGCGTCTCGCCTCATACTCCATGTTCTCGATGCCGGAGGGGTACAGCGCGCCGCCATGGATGCGCGAGAGCAGCCGCTGATCGCACAAATCGTTGAGGTCCTTGCGTATGGTCTGCGGCGTCACATTGAAGTGGTTGGCCAGATCATCGACCAGCACGCGGCCGTGATCCTTGGCCATCTGGATAATCTCGGCATGGCGCGGCGACAGATACATGGGCAACCTCCCGTTTTCGTTTTTCTTGTCTATAGTCGAAAACGAAACCGATGAAAAGGCATAAGCCGGCTAACGAAATCAGCGACCCAGGCCACGTGCGATTTCAGTAATCACCACAAAAGCCGTTTCGACATCGGCGGCGGTCGCCTCGAACTGTCCGACCTGGAACCGGATTGCGATCAGTCCATCAACCTTCGTCTGCGTCAGGTAGATGCGGCCATCGTCGTTGATCGCATTGACAAGGCGCAGATTGTGCTCGTCCCCGTCGGTTGCGGTCTTGTGCCGGAACGAGAACAACGACAGCATCGGTTCGCTGACGATCTGGAAATCCGGCTCCCTTGCCAGCCGCGCCGCCAGCCCTTCGCTCCACGCGACATGATTGCGGATCATCGCGCGCAGGCGTTCCAGGCCATGGGCGCGCAGCAGGAACCATAATTTCAACGCGCGAAATCGCCTGCCGAGCGGTACCGACCATTCGGAATAGTTGATGATGCCGTCATGACCGTGCGTCTTCAGATAATCCGGCTTGATGGCCAGCGTCCTGACATGGCTTTCAGGGTCGCGCAGGAACTGGATCGAGCAGTCGAACTGAGCGCCCAGCCATTTGTGCGGATTGAAAACGATCGAATCGGCGCCTTCGACGCCTGTCCAGAAATGCCGATATTCCGGACAGATCATCGCCGATCCCGCCCAGGCGGCATCGACATGGAGATAAAGCCCATGCCGCCGTGCCACCTCGGCAACCGCAGCAATGTCGTCGGTGCCGCCAGTGCTGGTGCCGCCGACGCAAGCGATGATGCCCGCCGGCAGCATGCCGGCTTCCCGGTCGGCGACGATTGCCGCCTCGAGCGCGGCCGTGTCCATGGCGCGAAAGCGGCCGCTGACGGGAATGCGCACGAGATTGTCCTCGCCGATGCCGGACACCCAGATCGCCCGGTCGATCGAAGTGTGCACCTGGTCGGAGGAGTAGATGCGCAGCCGCGCCTGCCCTGCCAGGCCCTGTTTGTTGCCTTGCCAGTCGAGTGCCCGTTCGCGCATGGTCAGCACCGCGGCCAACGTCGCCGATGAGGCTGAATCCTGGATTACGCCCGAGAAGCCTTCCGGCAGACCGAGCGCCTGGCGCATCCAGTCGACGGTGCGCGTTTCGAGTTCGGTCGCCGCCGGCGACGTCTGCCACAGCATGCATTGCGCGGCCATCGCCGAAACCAGATATTCCGCCACCACCGAAACCGGCGCCGCATTGGCCGGGAAATAGGCGAAGAAGCGCGGATGCTGCCAATGCGTCATTCCCGGCAGGATCTTCTCTTCGAAATCGGCGAAGATCCGGTCCATCGGTTCGGCGTCTTCGGGCGGCGAAACCTCGATGCTTCTAGAAATGGCGCCGGGTTCTACCAGTGGCCGCACGGGGCGGTCGCGCAGATTGTTGCGATAGTCAGCGCCCCAGTCGGCGGCGCGCCGCGACCATTGCCGGAAATCATCATTGTTCATCCTGTCCTCCCGACATGATCCATCGCTACCATCCGTCGCGGTTGATCTCTTATTAATTAACGCGTGAAATATATGCAACCAGCAACGGATGCCGCACGCCTCAGCCAGGGAAATCCGGCAGGCTGGCAAAAGCCGTCTTCAGCGCATTCGACCAGCCGTCGGAGATCGTGCGGTAATACTGGTCGTCCTGGCCGATCCGCTTCTTCAATCCGACCTTGAAAGCGTCCTTCTCCAGGAAGAGCAGGTCGAGCGGCAAGCCGACAGACAGGTTCGACTTCAACGTCGAATCGAAAGACACCAAAAGCAGCTTCACCGTCTCGGCGAGGCTCATCGTCTTTTCGTAGGCGCGGATGATGATCGGCTTGCCGTATTTGGTCTCGCCTATCTGGAAGAACGGCGTGTCATCGGTCGATTCGATGAAATTGCCTTCGGGATAGATCATGAACAGGCGCGGCTCGCTGCCCTTGATCTGACCGCCGAGGATGAAGGACGCATTGAAATAGGAATCCGCCTTCTCGCCAGCGGGTGACGAATTGGCGATAACCTCCTTGACCGTGTCGCCAACAATGCGGACCGTTTGGTACATCGACGGCGTTTCGAGCAGTGTGGAATGTCTTTCAGAGATTGCCTTGGTGCGCTCGTCAAGCAGGCTGACCACGGCCTGCGTCGTCGCCAGATTGCCCGCCGACATCAAAACGATGACGCGTTCGCCCGGCTCTTCCCAGACATGCATCTTGCGAAAGGTGGAGATGGAATCCATGCCTGCATTGGTGCGCGTGTCGGACATGAACACGAGCCCGCGATCGATCTTCAGGCCAACGCAATAGGTCATGGAATCTCTTCTAGAGCAATTCCAGGAAAAGTGTGAAGCGGTTTTCCGTCCGGAACTGCGTTAAAACAAAGGGATAGAGCGGTTCGGGGTTTCTTGAAACGATGAATCGCTCGGCAGCAATCTTGCGGAGGATTACTGCTCCACCGTGACGGTGACCGCAAGCTGTTCTTCCGCCTGTCCCAGCCGAATTCCCGACACCGGCGTGGCGTCGCGGTAATCGCGGCCCGTCGCCACCTTTACATAACGCTCGTCGGGCGAGATGCCATTGGCGGCATCGAAGGCAACCCAGCCGAGTCCAGAAACATGCGCTTCGGCCCAGGCATGGCTGGCCGCCTGCTCGACCGTCGCATCCAGCATCAGATAGCCGCTGACATAGCGGGCCGGAAAGCCCATGGCACGGGCGGCGGCGGCAAAGATATGGGTATGATCCTGGCAGACCCCGGTCTTGAGCGCCAAGGCTTCCTCCGCCGGCGTCGTCGCATTGGTCGTGCCGGGCGTGTAGGCGACGCGCTCTCCGATGACAGCCATCAGCCGGTGCAGCCGTTCGATGTCGCTGCCCTTGCCAACCGATGCGGCGAGTTCGCGGATACCGCTGCCGATCACCGTCAATGGTGTCTCATGGCTGTACAGCCAGAGCGGCGTGAAGCCCTGGTGTGGCCCCGAGACGCCCGCGGTGTCGCGCGTCACCACTTCGCCCGACGCCTCCACCGTGATGAAGTCGCGCTCGCCCTCGACGCTCAACAGCCTTGTGTCGTTGCCGAAATGGTCGACAAAGCGGACCTCTTCGCGCGCGCCTTCGATCGCCAGAGCCCAGGACAGAACGGTCTGCGTCGACCCGCTGACCGGAAGCAGCCGCAGCCGCTGCAACAGATAGTGCACCGGCGTATCGTAACGGTACTCAGTTCGGTGGGTAATCTTCAGCCGCATGCTTCTATTCCGTTTGTGAGCGCGATCTCCGGACAAACGGTTTCCGTTTGTCTAAGAAAACCGGCTCCACCTTTCGGGACCATGCTCAATTGAACCGATAATCTTGTGCGATTTCGTCGCCCAGCTTGGTGTTGTCGCGAATGAAATTGGCCAGGAATTCATGCAGCCCGGTATCGAAGATATCCTTGATCGACCCGGCTCTCAGCATTGTCTGCGTCTTCTCGGCCGTTGCGTGGCAGGCATGGCGCTCGCCGTAATCGTCGCCGAGGAATTTCAGATGCTCCGACAGGAAGCGATAGCAGAACATCAGCGAACGCGGCATGCGGACATTGAGGATCAGATAGTCGGCAATGTTGGTCGGCTTGTAATCAGCATCGTAGACCCAGCGATAGGAGCGATGCGCCGAGACCGAACGCAGGATCGATTCCCACTGATAATTGTCGAGCGTCGAGCCAACCCAGGAGATCGACGGCAGCAGCACATAATATTTCACGTCGAGGATGCGCGCCGTGTTGTCGGCGCGCTCGACGTAAGTGCCGAGTTGCGAGAAGTCGAAGATCTCGTTGCGCAGCATGGTGCCGTAGAACGAGCCGCGGATCAGCGCCGTCTCGCGCTTGATGGCGTCGAGCACGCTTGGCAGGTCGCGCTCGTCGATCGGCTTGGCCAGCATCCGCTTCAGCGCCATCCAGGCTTCGTTGATGCTTTCCCAGGTCTCGCGCGTCAGCGCGGTGCGCACCATGCGGGCATTGTTGCGGGCTGTCTCGATGGACGACATCGTGCTCGATGGGTTCGACGTGTCGCGCAACAGGAAGTCGGCGACATTGGCGGCGGTATAGTCGGAATATTTCTGGCTGAAGGTGACGTCGGAACCAGCGCTGAGCAGCACCGAATTCCACTCTTCCGAGGCGCTTTGGGTGCGGGTCAGCGCCATGCGCAGGCCGGCATCGACCAAGCGCGCCATGTTTTCCGCCCGCTCGATATAGCGGTTCATCCAATAGAGCCCGTTTGCGGTGCGGCCTAAAAGCATGAAGTGGCCCTTCGGGCTAGTGAGTAGCGAATAGTGAGCAGTGAATATTAAGCAATTGAATCTCAATGAAATATGGCATTTCCTGTCCCTCTATTTCCGCTACTGACTACTGACTATTCCCTACTCACTCGTCTCAATCATCCAACACCCAAGTATCTTTCGTCCCGCCACCCTGCGACGAGTTCACAACCAGCGAACCTTCCTTCAACGCGACGCGTGTGAGGCCCCCAGGCACGATCTGGATGCGGTCGGAGACCAGCACATAGGGCCTGAGATCGACGTGGCGCGGCGCCAGCCCTTTTTCCGTCAGGATCGGGCATGTCGACAGCGCCAGCGTCGGCTGGGCAATGTAATTCGATGGCTTGGCCGCCAACTTCTTGGCGAAGGTCTCGCATTCCTTCTTGGTTGCCGCAGGCCCGACCAGCATGCCGTAGCCGCCGGAACCGTGCACTTCCTTGATCACCAGCTCGTCGATGTGTTCGAGCACGTATTTCAGGCTGTCGGGCTCCGAGCAGCGCCAGGTCGGAATGTTGCCCAGGATTGCCTTGCGACCGGTGTAGAACTCGATGATCTCGGGCATGTAGGAATAGATCGCCTTGTCGTCGGCTATTCCGGTGCCCGGCGCATTGGCGATGGTGATGTTGCCGGCGCGATAGACATCCATGATGCCGGGTATGCCAAGTGCGGAATCCGGACGGAACGTCAACGGGTCGAGGAACGAATCATCGACGCGGCGGTAGAGCACATCGATCTGCTTGTAGCCTTCCGTCGTGCGCATGGCGACATGGCCGTCGACCACGCGCAGGTCCTGGCCTTCGACCAACTGCACGCCCATCTGGTCGGCAAGGAAGGCGTGTTCGAAATAGGCGGAGTTAAAGCTGCCGGGCGTCAGCACCGCAATGGTCGGCGCACCTTTGGTGCTTTGCGGCCGCACCGCCGCCAGCGACTGACGCAGAAGCTGCGGGTAGTTTTCCACCGGCCGCACCTTGATCTTCTGGAACAGTTCGGGGAACAGCTGCATCATCGTCTCGCGGTTCTCCAGCATGTAGGAGACGCCCGACGGCGTGCGCGCATTGTCCTCCAGCACGTAGAACTCGTCCTCCGAGATGCGGACGATGTCGACGCCGATGATGTGGGTATAGACGCCGGCCGGCGGCCTGACCCCGATCATCTCCGGCAGGAATGCCTCATTCCTGGCGATCAATTCCCTGGGGACGCGCCCTGCCCGCAGGATTTCCTGGCGATGGTAGATGTCGTCGAGGAAGGCGTTCAGCGCCTGCACGCGCTGCTCGATGCCCTGCGTGAGGCGCCGCCATTCATTGCCTGAAATGATGCGGGGAACGATGTCGAACGGGATCAGCCGCTCGGAGGCTTCTTGCTCACCATAGACGGCGAAGGTGATGCCGGTCTTGCGGAAGACGCGCTCAGCGTCCTGCATCTTCTCGGTCAGCCTGGCTGGATCCTGCTCCTTCAGCCAGCGATCATACGCCGAATACGGTCTTCTCAATCCGGAGACTTCCGGAAGCATTTCATCGAACGCTGCCAATCGCATACTCCCCTGTGACGCCATTTCACTGGCGTCGCCGGAGAAAATCAAGCGCAATCGGTGATTTGGGAGATACGGGCGATCAGTATGTTGCGCCTGCCTAAAATTGAGGCAGCTGAAATATGACCTTGATCAGCCTTTGCCTCGTGCCCGGGCAAATGCGTTTACCAGCTAGAAAGCACGGAACGTGACGACGGTGAACGTGTCCTTGATGCCGGGGAGAATCTGCACCTTTTCGTTGACGAAATGGCCGACGTCTTCCTCGTCGTCGACATAGAATTTGGCGAGCAGATCGTAGTTGCCGGCGGTGGAGTAGATTTCCGAGGCGATCTCGGCATCGGCAAGCGCGCTGGCAACCTCATAGGATTTGCCGAGCTCGCATTTGATCTGCACGAAAAACGCCTTCATGGCTTCGTCCCGCTAAACGTCCAAGTCCAGCGGCCCTTCTGGCAGACTGGAGGCGGGCTTTCAAGCGCTGGAATCCGTACTCTGCCGGCCCAGGCCTGGGCTGCGACCTGCCGCAGCTCTCCGCCAGCATGCAACCTGCCGCCGAGCGCCAGCGATTATTCGCGATCGCTGAAACCGCGATGCGCTGCCAAGCGTATGTTATGATGCGTCTTCGGACAGCACCATTTCAAGGGAAGATTTTTCGCGGGACAACGGAGACAGGCCATGCGCCGCGCCTTTTTCGCATTCGCAGTCGTTCCATTCCTCTGCGTGTCGTCGCCATTGGCCGGCGATGCCGAGATCAAGGCAGGCCAGTCCGTCATCGACGGTCAGCTAAAGGCCCTCATCGCCAATGACGGCGCCACCGCCTACAGCTTCGCCGCCCCGAATGTGAAGCGGATCTTCCCGACCGTCGATGCCTTCATGAACATGGTGACCAACGGCTATCCGCCGGTGCGCAAGCCGCAGACTTATTCCTTCGGCAAGGTCGAGGAGACCGGTCCGGGTTCGATCGTCCAGCAGGTGCTGATCGTCGGCCCCGATGGCAAGGATTACGAGGCGGTCTATACGCTGCAGCAGCAGCCCAACGGCACGTTCCAGATCACCGGCTGCAGCCTGCGCGCCTCGAATTCGCTCAGCACTTGAGGCCTTACAGCAACGGGATATCGCCCCTCGCCCAGCCCTCGGTGATTTCGGCGCCGCGCGCCTCGAAGGTGCCAGCTTCGATCGCAGCGCGGATGTCCTGCATCAGTTTCTGGTAGTAGGACAGGTTGTTCCACGTCAAAAGCATGGCGCCGAGCGCTTCCTGCGAGCGCACCAGATGATGCAGATAGGCGCGTGAGTAGTCCCGGGCGGCCGGGCAGTCGCTTTCCTCGTCCAGTGGGCGCGGATCGTCAGCATGGCGGGCGTTGCGCAGATTTACCTTGCCGCGCCTTGTATAGGCGAGGCCGTGGCGGCCGGCCCGTGTCGGCATCACGCAGTCGAACATGTCGATGCCGCGCGCCACCGATTTCAGGATATCGTCAGGCGTGCCGACGCCCATCAGATAGCGCGGTTTGTCCGCCGGCAGCTCCGGACAGGTGATGTCGAGCATCTCGAGCATCACCGCTTGCGGTTCGCCGACGGCCAGGCCGCCGACCGCATAGCCCTTCAACTCCATCGCGCTCAGCGCCTGCGCCGAACGCACCCGCAGCGCTGCGTTGTCGCCGCCTTGCACGATGCCGAACATCGCCTTGCCCGGCTGGTCGCCGAACGCCGTCTTGCAGCGCTCGGCCCAGCGCAGCGACAGATCCATGGCGCGCTCGATCTCCTTCATTTCGGCCGGCAGCGCCGTGCATTCGTCGAGCTGCATCTGGATATCGGAATCGAGCAGCCCCTGAATCTCGATGGACCGCTCCGGCGACATCTCGTAGGCGGCGCCATCGATATGCGAGCGGAAGGTGACGCCCTTTTCGGTCAGCTTTCTCAGCTTCGACAGCGACATTACCTGGAAACCGCCACTGTCGGTCAGGATCGGATGCGGCCAGCGGGCGAATTCATGCAAGCCGCCGAGCCGCGCCACACGCTCGGCGCCTGGCCGCAGCATCAGATGGTAGGTGTTGCCAAGGATGATGTCGGCGCCGACGCCGCGCACCTGGTCCATATACATCGTCTTGACGGTACCGCCGGTGCCGACCGGCATGAAGGCCGGCGTGCGGATTTCGCCGCGCGGCATGTCGATCACGCCGCGCCGCGCCTTGCCGTCGATTGCCAGAACCTTGAAGCTGAACTGCTTAGCCATTGAATTCCTTGTCGTGGACCGGGGCGTCCGGCGCCTGCTTGTCGAGCGACTGGCGGTAGTGGATGCAGCCGCGCATGAATTTTGGCCAGGGCGGCACGGCGATCGATGGTTCGGTTTTTTCCGGCAGCAGGTCCCACAGATCGGGGTGATGCCAGCACAATTCATGGCCGGTGGAATCGCGGTGCTGGCGAATGCCGGCGCGCAGTTTTTTCACTTCCGCGATCAGCGCATCGCGGTCAAAGGCTTGCAGATCATCGTCCATCGCTCGTCTCCGCTCGGAAAAGCAGGCTTGCGTCGCCATAGGAATAGAATCTGTAACGGTTCTCGATCGCATGGGCATAGGCCGCGCGCATCGTGTCGAGGCCGCTGAAGGCCGAAACCAGCATGAACAGAGTCGAGCGCGGCAGATGGAAATTGGTCATCAGCATGTCGGCGGTGCGAAAACGGTAGCCGGGCGTGATGAAGATATCGGTCGGGCCGGACCACGCAGCCAGAGTACCGTCCTCACGCGCCGCACTCTCCAGCAGACGCAGCGAGGTCGTGCCGACAGCAACGATGCGCCCGCCCCTTGCCCTTGCGGCATTCAGGGCGTCCGCAGTGGCTTCGCTGACCGACCCGGTCTCGGCATGCATCTTGTGGTCGGCGGTATCGTCCGCCTTGACCGGCAGGAACGTACCGGCGCCGACATGCAAGGTGACGAAGCGGCGTTCGACGCCTTTGGCGTCAAGCGCTGCAAAAAGCTCCGGCGTGAAATGCAGGCCCGCTGTCGGAGCCGCGACGGCGCCCTCCTCGCTTGCATAGATGGTCTGGTAATCGGCCCGGTCGCGTTCGTCGTCGTCGCGTTTCGAGGCGATATAGGGCGGCAGCGGAATATGGCCTACCGCGTGCAGCGCCTCGTCGAGGAACGGCCCCGACAGATCGAAGCCAAGCAGCGCCTCGCCGCCCTCGCCTTTCTCGATCACCGTGGCGTCGAGCTGACCGAGGAAACAGGAATTGCCGTCATGGCCGAAATGGATGCGGTCGCCGGCGGCAATGCGCTTGCCCGGCCGCATGAAGGCCAGCCAGCGGTCCGGCGCCATGCGCATATGCAGCGTGGCTTCGACCTGCGCCGTCGCCTCGCCCCGCCGCCTTATGCCTTTGAGTTGCGCCGGAATGACCTTGGTGTCGTTGAACACCAGCACGTCGCCGGCACTGAGCAAGGACGGCAGGTCGCCAACCGTCCGGTCCTCGAGCCCTTCGCCGGGCTTGACCAGAAGCATCTTGGCGCTGTCACGCGGCTGCGCCGGGCGGAGCGCGATGCGCTCCTCCGGCAAGTCGAAGTCAAAGACATCGACGCGCATCAGTAGAGCCGGACGAGCAGCGCTCCGGCCAAGAGCAGCACCGCGCCGGCAACGCGTCCCAGCGAGATTTCACGCACCGCGACGCCGAGGAAGCCGACGCGGTCGATGAGCATGCCGGCCAGCAACTGGCCGGCGACCAGAAACGCCATCAGCGCGGCAGCACCTATGCGTGGCGTCAGGATCGTCGACAGCGTGACATAGAAACCGCCGAGCATGCCGCCGGCCACGAACAGCCAGGGCGCCGGCGCTTTCCAGTCGAGCGAGATGCCTTGCAGCTTCACCACCGTAACGGAGATGATGCCGAGCACGATCGCGCCCGACAGGAACGAAAACGCAGCCGCCGCGACCGGGAGACCCAGGCCGCGCGCCAGCTGCGAATTGATCGGCGCCTGAATGGCAATGAAGGCGCCGGACAGGATGCCGAGAAGCGACCAGACGACGCCCATCATTGTCGTTTGCCCTTACTTGACGTCGGCCGCGACCTTCAGCGACACGATCTTGTCGGGATCCTGCACCGGCTCGCCGCGCTTGATCTTGTCGACATTGTCCATGCCTTCGATGACCTGGCCCCAGACCGTGTACTGGCGGTTGAGGAAGGCGGCATCGTCGAAGCAGATGAAGAACTGCGAATTGGCCGAGTTCGGGTTCTGCGAACGGGCCATCGAGCAGGTGCCGCGGCCATGGTTGGCGTTGGAAAATTCGGCCTTCAGGTCCGGCTTCTCAGAGCCGCCCATGCCCGCGCGGGACGGCGCGAAGGAAGGCTTGCTCGAATTGCCGAACTTGACGTCGCCGGTCTGGGCCATGAAGCCTTCGATGACGCGGTGGAAGACCACGCCGTCATAGGCGCCTTCCCTAGCCAGTTCCTTGATGCGGGAGACGTGGCCCGGCGCCAGGTCGGGGAAAAGTTCGATGACGACCGTGCCCTTGGTCGTTTCCATGATGAGCGCGTTCTCGCGGTCCTTGATTTCGGCCATGTCAGATATCCTTTTGAGAAAACAGAGTTATTTGACAATTTTACTTGTCTGCGGCGATGCGCACCTTGATCATCCGGTCGGGGTCGGAGACCGTGCCGTTATCCGCCTGGTCGCCCTTCTTGATGTGATCCACCAGTTCCATGCCGCTGACGACATTGCCGACGATGGTGTACTGGCCGTCGAGCGGCGGTGCCGGAGCGAACATGATGAAGAACTGCGAATTGGCCGAATTGGGGTCCTGCGAGCGGGCCATGCCGACCACGCCGCGCTTGTAATGTTCGGTCTGCGAGAATTCGGCGGGCAGGTCGGGCAGGTCGGAACCGCCGGTGCCGACGGCCTCGGCGCTGAAACCTTTTTTCATATTGCCGAACTTGACGTCGCCGGTCTGCGCCATGAAGCCGTCTATGACGCGGTGGAAGGCGACGTTGTCATAGGCGCCTTGGCGCACCAGCTTCTTGATCTGCTCGACATGCTTTGGCGCCAGATCGGGCCGAAGCGCAATGGTGACGTCTCCGTCCTTCAGCGTGATGATCATGGTGTTTTCCGGGTCGGCGGCGAAGGCCGAGACCGATGCGGTCACAAGGCCGGCAAGCACAACGAGGAACGAGGCGAGCTTTTTCAGCTGCATATCTATCTCCGGAATCTTATTTCGCGAATTTGGCGGTGAGCGCACCGGCAACCGCCGCCGGCACGAAGGGGCGGATGTTGCCTCCCATAGAGGCAATCTGGCGGACAAGTGTGGCGGTAATGGTGCGCACGGACGGGCTGGCGGGCAGAAAAACCGTCTGCAACTCAGGTGCCATAGTCTCGTTCATGCCGGCCATCTGCATCTCATAGTCGAGGTCGGTGCCGTCGCGCAGGCCGCGGATCATGATCGAGGCGCCGTGCTTCCTGGCGGCGTCGATGACCAGCCCGTCGAAGGCGACGACCTTGATACGGGCACCATCGCTGCCGAATTCCGCCTTCGCCGCCGTCTCGATCAGCTTCACCCGCTCCTCGAAGGAAAACAGCGGCTGCTTGCCCGGATGGATGCCGATCGCCGCATAGACGATGTCGGCCACGGCCAGCGAAGCCTTCAGCACATCGAGATGGCCGTTGGTCAGCGGGTCGAAGGAGCCGGCATAGAGGGCGATGCGTTCGGTCATGGCAGGTGCTTCTAATGCATGATCCCAAAAAGTGGAAACCGGTTTTTGCGGACAAACGGTTTTTCGTTTGTCCTAGAGATCATGCTCAAATGAAAGCTAGAGCCTGTTCCATCTTCCGTCCACCAAGATGGAACAGGCTCTAACGAGCCTCTCTCGCAAAGGCAAATCCGATCGGCGCGCCGGCCGTGAACCTTTTCCGGCACATGAACGACAGATGAACACGCTGATCACGAAGCCTTCACGCAGCGTTCACTAGGTTGCACCTTAATTAGATGAAACCAAAATCCCATCTATCCGTTGTTAGGCGCAGGAGAACACGCACATGCTGATCTACATGCTCGCCACCGCAATGACCGTCGCCATGCTGATCGCCACCGTATTTGGGCTGCATCAGGAGGCACAACGCATCCGCGTCAAGGCAAACACCAAGCGCTTCGAAGGCTTCGGCCCGCGTAAGCCATATCGCCACTACTGATAAAGCCTGGACTTGCTGCCGCGCCGGCCAGCTGGCCGGCGTTGCCATGTCAAAACCTGGGTGCCGGACTTAGTCCGCACCCTCCGGACCGGCGTCAGACGCCGCAGCGGCATCGGCACCGCCCTCGACGGTTTCTTCGCTTTCTTCGTCCGCTTGCGGTTCAGAGATCCGCTCGACCGAAACCACCTTTTCGCCTTCAGCCGTGTTGAAGATGGTCACACCCTTGGTGGCGCGGCTGGCGAAACGAATGCCGTTGACCGGCACCCGGATGACGGTGCCGCCGTCCGACACCAGCATGATCTGGTCGTCATTGCCGACCGGGAAGGTCGCCACCAGCCTGCCAATCTCGGCTGCCTTCGACACGTCGGTGGCGCGGATGCCCTTGCCGCCGCGTCCGGTCAGCCGGAAATCATAGGACGACGAACGCTTGCCGTAGCCGAATTCGGTCACCGTCAGCACGTACTGTTCGTGCGCCTTGAGTTCTTCGTATCGGCTGTCGGAAAGCTCTGTCTCCTCGCCGATCTCCTCATTGGTCAGCGCGATCTCTTCCTCTTCTCCGGCCGTTTCCGTGGCAAGCCGCCGCTCCGCCGCCGCGCGCTTCAGGTAAGCGGCGCGTTCCGCCGGCGAAGCATCGACATGCTCGATCACCGACATCGAGATGATGCGGTCGGTCTCGGCCATGGTTATGCCGCGCACACCGACCGAATTGCGGCTCTGGAAGACGCGCACGTCGCCGACGGAGAAGCGTATGCACTGGCCGGAACTGGCGGTCAGCAGCACGTCGTCCTTGTCGGTGCAGGTTTCGACGCCGAGGATCTCGTCGCCTTCTTCCTCCAGCTTCATGGCGATCTTGCCGTTGCGGTTGACCTGGACGAAGTCGGATAGATCGTTGCGGCGCACGGTGCCACGCGTGGTGGCGAACATGACGTAGAGTTCGCCCCAGCTGGCCTCGTCCTCCGGCAGCGGCATGATGGTGGTGATGCGCTCGCCCTGCTCCAGCGGCAGCATGTTGATCAGCGCCTTGCCGCGTGACTGCGGATTGCCGATCGGCAGCCGCCAGACCTTTTCCTTGTAGACGATGCCGCGCGAGGAGAAGAACAGCACCGGCGTATGGGTGTTGGCGACGAACAGCCGGGTGACGAAATCCTCTTCCTTGGTCGACATGCCGGAGCGGCCCTTGCCGCCGCGGCGCTGCGCCCGGTAGAGCGACAGAGGCACGCGCTTGATGTAGCCGGAATGGCTGACCGTCACGACCATGTCTTCGCGCTGGATCAGATCCTCGTCTTCCATGTCCGAACCGCCGTCGGTGAGCTCGGTGCGGCGCGGCGTGCCGAACTCGTCGCGCACGGCGGCAAGCTCGTCCTTGACGATCTGCTGGACGCGCGCGCGGGAAGACAAAATGTCCAGATAATCGATGATTTCGGCGCCGATCGTGTTCAACTCGTCGGCGATCTCGTCGCGGCCGAGCGCGGTCAGGCGCTGCAGGCGCAGCTCGAGGATGGCGCGCGCCTGCTCCTCGGACAGATTGTAGGTACCGTCCTCGTTGATCCGGTGGCGTGGGTCATCGATCAGGAGGATCAGAGATTCCACGTCGCCAGAGGGCCAGCGCCGCTCCATCAACTGCTCACGCGCCGTCTGCGGATCCGGCGCGGTGCGGATCAGCTTGATGACTTCGTCGATGTTGGCGACTGCGATAGCGAGACCGACCAGCACATGGGCGCGATCGCGCGCCTTGCGCAGCAGGAACTTCGTCCGCCTTGTGATCACCTCCTCGCGGAAGGCGACGAAAGCCTTCAGCATATCGGTCAGGTTCATCACTTCCGGCTTGCCGCCATTCAGCGCCACCATATTGGCGCCGAAAGAGGTCTGCAGCGGCGTGAAGCGGTAGAGCTGGTTGAGGATGACGTCGGCAACGGCGTCGCGCTTCAGCTCGATGACGACCCGGTAGCCCTGGCGGTCGCTCTCGTCGCGGATATCGGAAATGCCCTCGATGCGCTTGTCGCGCACCAGTTCAGCCATCTTCTCGATCATCGACGACTTGTTCACCTGGTAGGGAACTTCGGTGATGATGATGGACTCGCGGTCGTTGCCGCGCTGTTCGATGTTGACGCGCCCGCGCATGACGATGGAGCCGCGGCCGGTCGAATAGGCGCTGTAGATGCCCGAACGGCCAAGCACGATGCCACCGGTCGGAAAATCAGGGCCAGGAATGATCTCCATCAGCGCCGGCAGGTCGATCGCCGGATTGTCGATGATGGCGATGGCGCCATTGCAGACTTCACCGAGATTGTGCGGCGGGATGTTGGTCGCCATGCCGACGGCGATGCCGCCCGAGCCATTGACCAGAAGGTTGGGAAAACGTGCCGGCAGAACCTTCGGTTCGCTGCCGGAAGCATCATACGTGTCCTGGAAATCGACGGTATCCTTGTCGATATCCTCCAGGAGCTCGTGCGCGACCTTGGTCAGCCGCGCTTCCGTGTAGCGCATCGCCGCAGGCGGATCGCCGTCGATGGAGCCGAAATTGCCCTGCCCGTCGATCAACGGAACGCGCAACGACCAGTCCTGCGCCATGCGCACCAAGGCGTCATAGATGGAAGCATCGCCATGCGGATGGTATTTACCCATCACGTCGGCGACAGGACGCGCCGACTTCACATATTTGCGGTTCCAATGGTAGCCGCTCTCATGGGCGGCGAAGAGAATGCGGCGATGCACCGGCTTCAGGCCGTCGCGCACGTCCGGCAGCGCACGGCTGACGATCACGCTCATGGCGTAATCGAGATAGGAGCGCTGCATCTCCTCGACGATGGATATCGGCTCGATGCCGGTGGGACCGCCGTCGGCGCCGCGCGGTGTCTTCTGGTCGGTCAAATCGGATCACAATCTAATCAGGAATCACTTGGTGCTTATATAGGAAGCAAGCCCGAAACTCCAACCTTCACGGCACTTTTCCAGTGTCATTTTTGATGGTAATTTCAAATGGATACCGATGATTGCGACGATATGGCCAAGGCGGGTTTCGCCGCCCTGACGCAAAAGCCTGCGTGTCTGCCTTGCGGTGCACCGGGCCGATTCACCAAGCAGAAACGACCTATGCGCCACGGCGGCTGCGATACTGGCTTGGCGTCTGCCCCATGATCCGCCGAAAACGACGATTGAAGGTCGACAGATCGCTGAAGCCAGCGCCGAAAGCGATCGCGGAAACCGTATCGTCCGACATGCGTAGCCGCACCGCGGCCCTGTGCAATCGCGTCTTGAGCAGGAATTGGTAGGGGGTCATGCCCGCTACCTGCCGGAAGATGCGCAGGAAATGATACGGACTGGTCGCCGTCTCATCGGCAAGTGCTGAAAGCGAGACCGGTCCGTCTGCATCGAGTTCGATGCGCCGCACAGCTTCGGCAACCCGTTTTTGATCGCGGCGGCTCGGCGCGCGCCTGACATGCGTAGCGCCGGAGGCTGTAGCTACGGCAGCACCGGCCATGCGCAGGGAAAGTTCCTCGAAGGCGTCGATGTCGGCCATCTCGCGAGCGGTTTCCGCCTCGGCCAGGAGTGGCGCCAGGACCGGCAAAGGCGGCAGGCGCGCCGCCTCGAAAGCCAGCTTCCTGGCGCCCGGCACGCCAGCCGCGATCCGCTCCATGTAGGACGGCCTGAAATGGAACGAGAGGCAACGATCGCCGCCGCCATGCTCGTGCCCGCATTCGTAACATGTGCCGGGATTGCCGAGCAGGAGCGCGCCGGGCGCCAGCATCGCCGTTCCTTGTTGGGCGCGGTAGCGGAACGTGCCGCTGGTGACTGCAGCCACACAGAAATCCTGATGCGCCTCCTCGAACGGCCGGCCGGCGCCGGCCGTGCAGATCACATCCGTCACATGCCAACCGGCTCCGGATGCGAGACTATGCGTGGTCGTCGTCATGGTCGAAATATAGCAATTTTTCCCAAGCCCAGAACCCCGTAACCGCCTATTCCCTCCCAATCTCCTGACAAGAAGAGGCCACAACCATGTTCGATCAATCTTCGTTTGCCGATGCCCTGCACAGCCCCGGACCGATCGAAGGCCTTGCCGAAAAACTGAGCCTTTACGGCCGCTTCGTCGGCGCCTGGACTTTCGAGGCCTCGCGCCACCTCGAGGACGGAACGGTGCTGACAGGGCGTGGCGAGGTGCATTTCGGCTGGGTGCTGGAAGGCCGGGCGATCCAGGACGTCTGGATCCTGCCCGCGCGGGACACTGGTTCCCAGCCCTCGCTCGGCAAATGGACTTTTTATGGCACGACGCTGCGCGTCTATGATCCCGGCGCGGATGCCTGGCACATCTTCTGGAGCGACCCGCCCAACCAGTATTTCAGCCGCCAGCTCGGCCGCGCCGAGGGTGACACGATCGTGCAAGTGGGCGCCGACGGCACCGGCAGCTCAGTACGCTGGGGCTTTTCACGCATCACCGAAAACTCTTTCCGATGGCTGGGCGAGCGCTCGCACGACAATGGCGCGACATGGCGGCTGGAGGTCGAGTTCCTGGCGCGCCGAGCGGTTTGATCGCCGAAGAATGCAGCAGCCCGGAATAAAGGCGTCGCGACCCTTTGCGCCCTCCGCTGTCCCGCCGGCATCAACCACTTTCTCACGAACAGTTCCCACCGAACGGGCTTTGCTCTACCAATTATCCTGGTACGGGCACGGCCCGGCGGGAGGGTCAGAGATGCCGAGTTTCGACAGCCTGTTCAACGCCTTCGTCACCATTCTCGTGACCATCGATCCGCCCGGCCTGGCGCCGCTGTTCCTCGCCGTGACGCGCGGCATGAATCGCGAGGAGCGCCAGCAGGTTTCCGTCCGCGCGTCGATCATCGGTTTCCTGGTGATGGCGCTGTTTGCGGTTGCAGGCGCCTCGATCCTGTCGGTGTTCGGCATCACGCTGCCGGCTTTCCGCGTCGCCGGCGGCTTCCTGCTGTTCTTCATCGCCTTCGAAATGGTGTTCGAGCGCCGGCAGGACCGCAAGGAGAAGATCGGCGACGTCGCCATCACCAAGGACATGATCCACAACATCGCCGCCTTCCCGCTGGCAATCCCGCTGATCGCGGGTCCCGGCGCCATTTCGGCAACTGTGCTGCTCTCAGGTTCCTTTCAAGGCTTTGCGGCGCAGGCGGCGCTGGTCGGCATCATCTTCGTCTGCCTTGCCATCACCTATCTGGTGTTCGTGCTGTCGGAACGCATAGACCGCATCCTCGGCCAGACCGGCCGCTCGATCCTGACCCGCCTGCTCGGCGTCATCCTGGCAGCACTGGCCGTGCAATTCGTCGCCGACGGCATCAAGGCGCTGATAGCGGGCTGACAGGCTGACGCGGCGAGAATCTCAAAGCCGGCTCTATCTCGCCGTCGTGTCGACGATCTCGAAATCGTGGGTAATCGTGGCGGTCTTGGCAAGCATCGCGGAGGCCGAGCAATATTTTTCGATCGAAAGGTCGATCGCGCGTTTCACCTTGTCGCTGGAGAGTTGCCTGCCCTTGACGACGAAATGCATATGAATGCGGGTGAACACTCTGGGTTCGGTTTCCGCCCGGTCGGCCTCGAGCTCGACGACGCAGTCCTCGACCGCCTCGCGCCCCTTTTCGAGGATGTGCACGACATCATAGGCCGAACAGCCGCCGGTGCCGATCAGCACCAGCTCCATCGGGCTCGGTCCCGGCGTCCTGCCTTCCGATCCGGGCGCGGTTCCCAGCACCAGTTTGTGGCCGCTACCGGACTCGCCGACGAAAGTGCGTTCCTCGACCCATTTTACGCGTGCTTTCATCGAACTCGTCCTTCGCCATATTTCGTTGATCGCCATGTCAGCGTTCAGTTCGACAATGCAAAACCCCGAAAGTCCATGAGGGACTCTCGGGGCGCAATGTTTGACTTAAGCCAAAAATAACATCTGCTGTTGCGATCAGAACGGGATTTCGTCGTCCAGTTCGCGCGACGAACCGCCACCGCCGCCGCTCTTGGCACCGCCACCACCGCGATTGAAGCCTTCGCTCGGGCTGGACTGGCCGAAATCGGAACCACGGCTGCTGCCACCGGTATAGCCGCCGACCTGACCGCCCTCACCCTGCCCGCGTGCGTCGAGCATCTGCAGCTCACCGCGGAATTTCTGCAGCACGACTTCCGTCGTGTACTTGTCGGCGCCGGTCTGGTCCTGCCATTTGCGCGTCTGCAGCTGGCCCTCTACATAGACCTTCATGCCCTTCTTCAAATACTGCTCCGCCACCTTGGCGATGCCCTCATTGAAGATGACGACGTTGTGCCATTCGGTCTTTTCCTTGCGCTCGCCGGAATTCTTGTCACGCCAGCTTTCCGACGTCGCAATGCGAATGTTGACGACCGGCTCGCCCGAGTTGAGGCGACGGATTTCGGGATCCGCGCCGAGGTTGCCGACCAAAATGACCTTGTTGACGCTACCCGCCATGATATTTCTCCGCGCTCATCCGAAACAAATTTTTTTGTCGCAGCACCTTACAGGCTGCAGGCGTCAGCCGCTTGCCGTGGCTGCCTTTACCCACAAGGTTTTTGTTCCCTGTCCGTTCTATGGTGCAGATGACGTTCTGTCAATGTTTGTCAGCAAGATGTAGTGTCCCGGCCGGAAATTTCCATGAAATCGGATCTGACCGGGGGCGATCAAATGAAGTCTGTCGCACATGAGGACCAGCAGCGCGAGCAATGGCGAGCAGGTGTGGAAACACGCATGCATGTGTCGGCCAGCAATGGTGCATCGCAACTTTGCATATTCGAGCAATGGGTCGAGCCCACGGTCGGCGCCCCAACGCATTGGCATCCCGTGGAGGAAGTGCTGACCGTTATCGCCGGTAGGGCTGAGATGTGGATCGACGATGAGCATACAGTCGTGACATCGGGCCAGTCTCTCGTTGTCCCCGCGAACAGGAAACACGGGTTCAAGAACGCCGGCACTGGAACGCTTCACATCCACGCCGTCCTTGCGTCGCCGATTTTCGAGGCGACGTTCGATGGGCCTGCCGGAATGGTGAGACGCTGGCTTCCGACAATCTCGTAAAACAGTGCTTGCCAAATCAATAAGTATTCACTTATGCTTTTGACATGATCGAAGCAGAGATTTTTCGCGCACTGGCCGACCCGACGCGCCGCGCCGTCTTTGAGCGGCTGGCCGCAGGCGAGATGAGCGTGTCGGAATTGCGCACCGGTATGACGGTGTCGCAGCCCGCGGTGTCGCAGCATTTGGCCGTCCTGCGTGGCGCCGGCCTGGTGGTCGAGCGGCGAGCCGGCCGCAACGCCTATTACCGCGCCGATCCGCAAGGGCTCGCTCCCTTGCTCTCCTGGATCGAGCGCTACCGGACTTTCTGGCCGGAACGCATCGAAAGGCTGAAGGCGGTTTTGAAGGACATGGATCAATGAAGAAGGCGGGATCAACGACCAACGAGGGCCAAATCGACGCCGCGGATGCGCTCGAGTTCGAGTACGACCTTGCCGAGCCGCCGGAAAAGGTCTGGCGGGCCCTGACCGTACCGGAATTGCTCGCCGCCTGGATGATGCCCAACGACATGAGACCCGAGATCGGCAACCGTTTTGCCTTCGCCGGGACGGGCGCGCCGATCGAATGCGAAATCCTCGACGCCGAACCCGAGAAGTTGCTGCGCTATTCCTGGCGGGAGCAGCCGGGCGACGCAGCCAGGCAGGATCCGCTCGACAGTACCGTCACCTTCACGCTTGCCCGCACCGCTTCCGGCGGCACGCATCTGCGCATCGTCCACGACGGTTTTGCCCGCAAGGCCATGCCGGCCATCGCCATGGCAGGCGCCGGCTGCCGTCTTTCGCTCGGTTTGCGCGCAATTGGAAAGCCCATCGCCGCGAACGCACCGCGCCTTCTGCGCGCGGCATAATAGAAAATCGGAGAAGAAAAATGAGCGGTGTTGCCAGTCTGGTGCCGATGGTCATCGAGCAATCGAGCCGCGGCGAACGCGCCTTCGACATCTTTTCGCGGCTGCTGCGCGAGCGCATCATCTTCATCAACGGCGAGATCAACGACGACATCTCGGCGCTGGTCTGCGCGCAGCTTTTGTCGCTGGAATCGGACAATCCCGACAAGGAGATCTCGCTCTACATCAACTCGCCGGGCGGCGTAGTGACCAGTGGTTTCGCCATCTACGACACGATGCAATATATCAGCTGCCCGGTGTCGACCGTATGCATGGGCTTTGCGGCATCGATGGGCTCGTTCCTGCTGATGGCAGGCACACCGGGGCGCCGGATTTCCCTGCCGAACGCCACCATCCTGCTGCATCAGCCGCTGGGCGGGTTCCAGGGCCAGGCCTCCGACATCCAGCGCCATGCCGAGCGCATCGGCAGGACGAAACGGCACATGGCCGAGCTCTACGCGCAGCATTGCGGCCGTACCTATGAAGAGGTCGAGCGCACGCTGGACCGCGACCACTTCATGACCGCCCGCGAGGCGCAGGCATGGGGCATCGTCGACCATGTTTTCGACACGCGCAAAAAGGCGGCGTAAGCCAGGGCCGGAGCGGAGTCCGGCCGGCTGCCGAAGATTTGACGATGCCGGTCTGGTTCCATCGGCGGCGCGCCACTATAGTCCTGGGATGACCGACACTCATCCTTCCAGACCACTGCGCCCCGTCATCGCCGTCGTGGTGCTCGCTTTTGCCAGTCTCGTGAGTGGCGCGGCTCTTGCAGAGGACAGTTCGCCGTCGACGCAAAAAAGCGCCCTGCCCGGCGTGACCGGCGACTACCGCATCGCCAAGCCGGCTCCCGAGCCGGACGATGCGCTGCCGGCCGGCGAGAACGGCACATTCAAGATCGGCGATACGGATGTCAGGATTTCCGGCAGCATCACCGTCGATGTCGGCGCCGGCTCGATCGGGCCGCCGCGTCACTGAGTGCGCGCGGAAATGAGCGTTCCCCACATAAAACGGCCCCGCCGTGCCTTGGGCAAACGGACGGGGCCTTCTGGATCTCAAATCCAACTTTGCCGGGAGTGTACTGCCGGCGTTTGATTTCGGATGCACCGCGGCGTTCGGCCGACGATCCGACTAGCAGTCTCTGATTTTTAGGAGATATGGCAGGTCACGGTTTGCCGGGTGGCGCAGACGCTAAACCCTGGCACTTATGCCTGCCGCGGCTCCAGTGACAACTGGAACCCTAGGGGACGATCCGGTGGCGTCATAGCTCCGCTCCTCTGTCCGTTGCGATTGTTGTCAATTCGAAGCACAAATCGCAAATGCCTGCGGCGTCTCGCAGGCCGCCTTTGGGCGGCGAGGCCATCGAAAGACGGCCGGCTTCGTTGACTTCCGGAGACTGCGCTCCTGGGTTGCCCGCGTCAACCATCAATAGCCGGTTACCGAAAAACGTGATCGCCGGGAGGTTACGTACAAGTCAGTTTTTGCACAGCTTTGTCAGGAGCGTGTTCGGCCTTTGTTCTTTCCGCTTGCCCGTTCACGTGAAAGACGCTTAAACGCTTTTGTCGGGAATTGTGGCGTCTCTCGACGTGGCGGCAAAACTACCTACATAGGGGATGGCCGGGAAAACCCGCCATTCCAGGAAATTCCAGATTCTGAGGCGGCGACCGGCTATGGCCGACCATAAATATCTTTCCATTCGCGGGGCGCGCGAACACAATCTGAAGAATGTCGATCTCGACCTGCCGCGTGACAGCCTGATTGTCATGACCGGCCTGTCGGGGTCCGGCAAGTCATCGCTTGCCTTCGACACGATCTATGCCGAGGGCCAGCGCCGCTACGTCGAAAGCCTGTCGGCCTACGCGCGGCAATTCCTCGAAATGATGCAAAAGCCTGACGTCGACCAGATCGACGGCCTGTCGCCTGCCATTTCCATCGAGCAGAAGACCACATCGAAGAACCCGCGTTCGACGGTCGGCACCGTCACCGAGATCTACGACTATATGCGCCTGCTTTTTGCGCGCGTCGGCATCCCCTATTCGCCGGCCACCGGCCTGCCGATCGAGAGCCAGACGGTTTCGCAGATGGTCGACCGCGTGCTGGCGATCGAGGAAGGCACGCGCCTGTTCATTCTGGCGCCGATGGTGCGCGGCCGCAAAGGCGAGTACCGCAAGGAATTGCTGGAACTGCAGAAGAAGGGCTTTCAGCGCGTCAAGGTCGACGGCGTCTTCTATGAGATCGCCGACGTGCCGGCGCTGGACAAGAAGTACAAGCATGACCTCGATGTCGTCGTCGACCGCATCGTCGTGCGCGGCGATCTCGCGACGCGGCTTGCCGATTCCATCGAAACGGCGCTGAAGCTGGCCGATGGGCTGGCGGTCGCCGAATTCGCCGACAAGCCGCTCGATTCCAGCCAGACCGGCGAGGATTCGGTCAACAAGTCGAAGAACGAGACGCACGAGCGCATCCTGTTCTCGGAAAAGTTCGCTTGCCCGGTCTCCGGCTTCACCATTCCGGAAATCGAACCGCGGCTGTTCTCGTTCAACAACCCGTTCGGCGCCTGCCCGACCTGCGACGGTCTCGGCAGCCAGCGCGCCATCGACGGCAATCTGATCGTGCCGGATGAAAACATCTCGCTGCGCGACGGCGCCGTCAGCCCGTGGGCGAAGTCGACCTCGCCCTATTACGCGCAGACGCTGGAGGCATTGGGCAAGGCCTATGGCTTCAAGCTCGGCGACAAGTTCAAGGATCTAACCGAAGAGGCCAAGGAAGCCGTCCTGCGCGGCACCGGCGAGCGCGAGATCACCTTCCAGTATGATGACGGCCTGCGCTCCTACAAGACGACGAAAACTTTCGAAGGCGTCATCCCCAATCTCGAGCGGCGCTGGAAAGAGACCGAATCCGCCTGGATGCGCGAGGAGATCGAGCGCTTCATGTCGGCCACACCCTGCCCGGTCTGCAAGGGCTATCGGCTGAAGCCCGAGTCGCTGGCGGTGAAGATCGCCGGCAGGCACATCGGCGAAGTCACCGAGCTTTCCATCCGCAAGGCCGACCAGTGGTTCACCGACCTGCCCGCGTCGCTCAACGACAAGCAGAACGAAATCGCGGTGCGTGTGCTCAAGGAAATCCGTGAACGGCTGCGCTTCCTCAACGATGTCGGGCTCGACTATCTGACGCTGTCGCGCAATTCCGGCACGCTGTCGGGCGGCGAGAGCCAGCGCATCCGGCTGGCATCGCAGATCGGCTCCGGCCTGACCGGCGTGCTCTATGTGCTGGACGAGCCGTCGATCGGTCTGCACCAGCGCGACAATGCGCGCCTGCTCGATACGCTGAAGCACCTGCGCGACATCGGCAACACGGTGATCGTCGTCGAGCATGACGAGGACGCCATCCTGCATGCCGACTATGTCGTCGACATGGGCCCGGCCGCCGGCATCCATGGCGGCGAGATCATCGCCCAGGGCACGCCGCAGCAGGTCATGGCCAATCCCAATTCGATCACCGGCAAATATCTGTCGGGCGCGCTCGAAGTGGCGACGCCCGGCGTGCGGCGTGAAGCGAAGAAGAACCGCCGCATCAAGATCGTCGGCGCGCGCGGCAACAATCTGAAGAACGTCACCGCCGAAATCCCGCTCGGCACCTTCACCGCCGTCACTGGCGTGTCCGGCGGCGGCAAGTCGACCTTCCTGATCGAGACGCTGTTCAAGGCCGCCTCGAGACGCATCATGGGCTCGCGCGAACATCCGGCCGACCACGACCGCATCGAGGGCCTCGAATTCCTCGACAAGGTCATCGACATCGACCAGTCGCCGATCGGCCGCACACCGCGTTCAAACCCGGCCACCTATACCGGCGCCTTCACGCCGATCCGCGACTGGTTCGCTGGCCTGCCGGAGGCCAAGGCGCGCGGCTATCAGCCGGGACGCTTCTCGTTCAACGTCAAGGGCGGCCGCTGCGAGGCCTGCCAGGGCGACGGCGTCATCAAGATCGAGATGCACTTCCTGCCCGACGTCTACGTCACCTGCGACGTCTGTCACGGCAAGCGTTATAACCGCGAGACGCTCGATGTCCTGTTCAAGGGCAAGTCGATCGCCGACGTGCTCGACATGACGGTCGAGGAAGGCGTCGATTTCTTCGCCGCCGTGCCCGGCGTGCGCGACAAGCTCGACACGCTGAAGCAGGTCGGCCTCGGCTACATCCATATCGGCCAGCAGGCGACAACGCTGTCCGGCGGCGAGGCGCAGCGCATCAAGCTGGCCAAGGAACTGTCGCGCAAGGCGACCGGCAAGACGCTCTACATCCTGGATGAGCCGACCACTGGCCTGCATTTCCACGACGTTGCCAAACTGCTGGAAGTGCTGCACGAACTGGTAGACCAGGGCAACACGGTGGTGGTCATCGAGCACAATCTCGAAGTGATAAAAACCGCGGACTGGGTGCTCGACCTCGGCCCCGAAGGCGGCGACGGCGGCGGCGAACTGGTCGCCTCCGGCACGCCGGAAGCCATCGTGCGCGAAAAGCGCAGCTACACCGGCCAGTTCCTCAAGGAGCTTCTGGAGCGACGTCCCGGAGGCAAACGCGAAGCGGCGGAGTGATCGACCGGTTGGCGCCTGGAGAGCTTTTGAATGACAATCAGAAGAGCGCTTGCCGGTGATCTCCAAACCGTCGTCTCGCTGACGGAAGCGGCCTATGCGCCTTACATCGCCCTGTTCGGTGCACCGCCGATCCCGGTCACCGAGGACTATGCACCGCGCATCGTGCGCGGCGAGGTCTGGTTGCTGGAAAGTGGCGGCGAGCTTGCCGGGCTGATCACGCTGGAGCGACATGACGACCACGCGATGATCTTCTCCGTCGCGGTCTCCCCCGACTTTCAAGGCAAGGGCTTCGGCATTGCGCTGCTGAAACACGCGGATGAGCAGACCCATCTCTGGGGTCTGCCAGAAGTGCGGCTCTACACCAACGCCAGGATGGAGCGGAACATTGCGCTCTATCTTGCCTATGGTTTCCACGAAACGGGTCGCCGGCCCAATCCCTACCGGCCAGGATGGGTGCTCGTCGACATGGCCAAAACCGTCGATCAGATCACCGCGGCCTGATCTTTTTCTGCATTGGGAGGATGACAATGACCACATCGGGAACAATCCGCGCCGGCATGGGCGGCTGGACCTTCGAACCCTGGGATACGTCCTTCTATCCCGACAAGCTTTCCAAGGCCAAGCAGTTGAACTACGCCACTCGCCAGGTGCCGAGCATCGAGGTCAACGGCACTTACTATTCCAGCTTCAAGGAGCCGACCTTCGTCAAATGGGCCAGCGAGGCGCCGGACGGCTTTGTCTATTCGCTGAAGGGCAACCGCTTCGTCACCAACCGGCGCGTGCTGGGCGAGGCCGGCGAATCGATGATGCGCTTCCTTGGCTCCGGCGTGGCGGCGCTCGGCGAAAAGCTCGGGCCGATCCTGTGGCAGTTCGCGCCGACCAAGAAATTCGATCCGGACGATTTCGAAGCCTTCCTGAAGCTGCTACCGGAAAAGCAGGACGGCGTTGCGCTGCGCCATGCGCTCGAAGTCCGCAACGACAGTTTTGTCGTGCCGGAATTCGCAGTACTTGCCCGAAAATACAAGGCCGCGATCGTCTACGCCGACCATGCCAAATATCCTGATATCGCCGACATCACCGCCGATTTCGTCTACGCCCGACTGCAGACCGGCAGCGATGACAATCCCGACTGCTATACGCCGAAAGGCCTCGATGAATGGGCCGCGCGGGTAAAGACCTGGGCGCAAGGCAAGCAGCCGGCCGACCTGCGGCGCGCCGACCCCGCCGCCGATGCGCCGGTCAAGCCGCGCGACGTGTTCGTTTACTTCATCACCGAGGGCAAGGTGCGCGCGCCGTTCGGCGCCATGGCACTGATGAAGCGAGTGGACCAGGGTCAACCGGTGCCCTGACGCAGCGGAATCATGGCATCTTCGCCACCGTCGTAACCTTATCGATACCTCCTTGCTGCATGAATCCAGCCAGACCAGTCGCAGATCTGGGCCGCCACGGGCAAGGACGAGGGGCATGTCGCTCGACTACACTTCACTTCTCCTGGCTGTCGGTTTTTCCGCGGCCTGCCTGAGCCTGACATTGTTCGGCATGTGGCTGACCGCTCGCTCGGAGAAATTCCTGCTGACATGGGCGATCAGCCTGGTGTTCGTGGTCGGCGATATTTTTGTCTATGACGCCTATATCGACATGCCCGGGCGCCTGCTGGGCATCGCCACGCTGGCTTTCCTCCTGCTCGGTTTCTCGACAATGCTGGGCGCGGCCTACCAGTTCAGAACCGGCGGCTCGCCAGTGCCCCGAACTGTACTTGGCAGCGCCATTTCGCTGGCCGTGACGTTGCCTCCCATGGCTCTAGGCTATGACGGGCTGGGCTTCATGTTCGAAAATGCCTTCGCCGCCTTGCTTCTGTTCGCAACGGCGGTCGAATACTGGAAGGGCCGCGACGAAGCCCCTGCCCTGACGATCGGTATCACCGCGCTCTATTCTGCCACGGCCGCATCCTTCGCTCTCTGCGCCATGGTTTTAGCCTTGGATGGAAAGCTGGTCCTTGGACATGCGCCAAGCAACTGGGCCGAGGAACTGAGCCTCATCATCGTCATCGCCAGCATGACCGGGATTGGAGCGCTTTCCCTGGCCCTGAATCAGGGACGCTTGGCCCGGCATCACCGCCACAATGCCCTGACCGACCCGCTGACCGGCCTGCTCAACCGCCGCGCCCTGTTCGACCTGCACGGCGATGCGCCGGTCGGCGCCTTCACGGCGGTGGTCGTCTTCGATCTCGACAACTTCAAGGCCATCAACGACGAATTCGGCCACGCCGCCGGTGATGAAGTGCTGAGGGTGTTTGCACGGGAACTCGCCAGCAATCGCCGCCCGGTCGACGTCGCCGCGCGCATGGGCGGCGAGGAGTTCGCGCTGGTGCTGAAGCGGACCTTGCCCGAAACGGTGGAGGCCACCGCCGAGGCCATACGGGCAGCTTTCGCCGCGCACCGCATCGAAACCGAGACAGGCTCGCTGATATGCACCGTCAGTGCCGGATTTGCTTTCGGCACCAAGGAAGGCCTCGGCTTCGACAAGGTGCTCAACGCCGCCGACAAGGCGCTCTACGACGCCAAGCGCGGAGGCCGTAACCGCGTCACCGCGTCTCCGTTCAGGCGCGCAAGCTAATCGCGCAACACCGGCCTCTGATCGTGGGGAGACGAATGCGGCTCCTAGGCCGCCATGACAATCTCATTGAAGGTATCGAGATCGACATAGAAGACCTTGGTGATCTCCTCGATCAGATCGTCGTAGTCGCAGCCCTGTGATCTCAAGATATTGATGGCAGCGATGATGTCGACGCGTTCGGTAAGCCGCCGCTTCTGGTAATCCTCGACGTAACGTTCCATGGCTGTCCTTTAGCCTGTGTGCCCAAACGCGTTTGAACGACAGAGATCGCAGGAGGGAAGCTAGGCAGCCTTGCTTGCGTGAAACTTGCCCGGCATTGGCCGTGGTCCTCGATCTGCGATAACCAGACTGATACGGAAGCGGCCGACTCACAAAGCCATGGAAAAGACTAGCACGCGATATTGAGCGTGCCAGAGACGCAGGTGATCGGATGGAGAAATATTGGACTTGGCAAGAACTTCGGATCGCCAACTGAAGTTCACCGCCAATTCTAGACGGTAAGGAACTTCCGCACATCAGCCCGGTCCAAATCTTCAGCCGGGCCGGTATGGACGATCACGCCCCGGTCCATGATGTTGACCTCGTCGGCGAGCTCGCGGCAGAAATCGAGATATTGTTCGACCAAAAGCACGGCGATGCCCGCCTGGTCGCGCAGATAGCGGATGGCGCGGCCGATGTCCTTAATGATCGACGGCTGTATGCCCTCGGTCGGTTCATCGAGCACGAGCAGTTTCGGCCGCATCACCAGCGCCCGCCCGATGGCGAGCTGTTGCTGCTGGCCGCCGGAAAGATCGCCGCCGCGACGGCCGAGCATCTGCTTCAGCACAGGGAACAATTCGAAGACATGCGCCGGAATGTTGCGGTCGGCTCGCCTCAGCGGCGCAAAGCCTGATTCCAGGTTCTCCCGCACGGTGAGCAGCGGAAAGACCTCCCTGCCCTGCGGTACGAATGCGATGCCCGACCGGGCGCGGTCATACGCCGCGCTCCGGTCGAGCGCCTTCCCCTCGAAGGCAACGCTTCCGCTCGTCAGCCGGTGGTGGCCGACGATCGATCTCATCAAACTGGTCTTGCCGACGCCGTTGCGGCCGAGCACGCAGGTGATCTTGCCGGCGCCCGCCTTCAGCGATACGCCGCGCAGCGCCTGGGCGGCGCCGTAGTGCAGCGTGGCATTGGAAACTTCGAGCATGTCAGCGCCGTCTCCAGAACCTGAGAAACGACAGATCGAAGTGATGGAACTGAACCCGCCAGACCATGCTCATCTCCCCAGATAGACTTCGACGACACGCTCGTCGGCCGACACGAAATCGAGTGTGCCTTCCGAGAGCACCGAGCCCTCGTGCAGGCAGGTGACCTTGACGCCGAGCTCGCGCACGAAATGCATGTCGTGCTCGACGACGATGACCGAATGGTCGCGGGCGATATCCTTGAGCAGCCGCGCGGTTTCCTCGGTCTCGGCATCGGTCATGCCGGCGACCGGCTCGTCAACCAGAAGCAGTTTCGGGTCCTGCGCCAAGAGCATGCCGATCTCCAGCCACTGCTTTTGCCCATGGCTGAGATTGGCCGCCAGTTCGTCACGCTTGTCGCCAAGCCGGATGATGCCGAGGATGTCATCGATCTGCCGCGTCTCGGCGGCCGAGCGGCGGTGAAACAGCGCCGGGAAGATCGAGCGAGGACCCTTCAGCGCCAGCATCAGGTTTTCCTCGATCGTGTGGCTTTCGAAGACGGTCGGCTTCTGAAATTTACGGCCAATGCCCATCATGGCGATCTCGGCCTCGTCGTGCTTGGTCAGATCGACTTGGCCGTCGAAGAACACTTCGCCCTCGTCGGGCCGCGTCTTGCCGGTGACGATGTCCATCATCGTCGTCTTGCCGGCGCCGTTGGGGCCGATGATGGCGCGCATCTCGCCCTTGTCGAGCACCAGCGACAGATTGTTGATGGCGCGAAAGCCGTCGAAGGAGACCGAGACGCCGTCGAGATAAAGGATCGTGTTCGACTTTGACATGGTCGCTCACTCCGCCGGCTGTGGTTCGGGGTTGCTGGCGGACCAGTCACCTGGCTTTCTTGCTTCACTGCGAACGATTTTCGCCGGCGGCGAGACATCGGCATCGGTGCCGGCTTCCTCGGCAATCGAAGCAGCTCGCAACGCCTTGGCGTTGCCGCGCCAGCTGTCCCACATGCCGATGATGCCCTTGGGCAGCAAAAGCGTGACGGCAACGAACAGCCCACCCAGTGCAAACAGCCAGAACTCCGGCAGCACACCGGTGAACCAGGATTTTCCGGCATTGACCAGCAACGCACCGATGATCGGCCCGACAATGGTGCCGCGCCCGCCGACAGCCGCCCAGACGACGACTTCAATCGAATTGGCCGGCTCGAATTCACCCGGATTGATGATGCCGACCTGCGGCACGTAGAGCGCACCGGCTATGCCGGCCATGACGGCCGAGACGGTGAAGGCGAACAGTTTCACGTTCTCCGCCCGCCAGCCGAGAAAGCGCGTGCGGCTCTCGGCATCGCGTACCGCCATCAAGAGCTTGCCGTATTTTGAGCCGACGATCGCCCAGGTGACGAAGACGGCAAGTGCCAGCATCACCGCGCTGGCGGCAAACAGCGCCGAGCGCGTCGCGTCGGCCTGCACGTTGAAGCCCAGAATATCCTTGAAATCGGTCAGGCCGTTGTTGCCGCCGAAACCCATGTCGTTGCGGAAAAAGGCAAGCAGCAGCGCATACGTCATCGCCTGGGTAATGATGGAGAGATAAACGCCGGTGACGCGGCTGCGGAAGGCGAACCAGCCGAAGACGAAAGCCAGCAGGCCAGGCACCGCGAGCACCATGAGGCCGGCGAACCAGAAATGGTCGAAGCCATACCAGAACCATGGCAGTTCCTTGTAGTTCAGGAACACCATGAAGTCGGGCAAGACGGGATTGCCATAGACGCCGCGCGAGCCGATCTGGCGCATCAGATACATGCCCATTGCATAGCCGCCGAGCGCGAAGAAGGCGCCGTGGCCGAGCGAAAGGATGCCGCAATAGCCCCAGACCAGGTCGAGCGCCAAGGCAAGCAGCGCATAGCAGAGATATTTGCCGGTCAGCGCGACGATGTAGGATGGGATGTAGAAGGCGCTGGTAGGAGACACCGCAAGGTTGAGCAACGGCACGATGACGGCCACCGCCAGCAGGATGGAGATCGTAATGGCGATGCGGCGGTCCGCGCCGGCGGCAAAGAAGCGTCCCGTGATCATGCTTCCACCGCCCTCCCCTTGAGCGCGAACAGGCCGCGCGGGCGTTTCTGGATGAACAGGATGATCAGCACCAGCACGACGATCTTGCCGAGCACCGCGCCCGCATAAGGCTCGAGGAACTTGTTGACGATGCCGAGCGAGAAGGCGCCGACCAGCGTGCCCCACAGATTACCGACGCCGCCGAAGACAACGACCATGAAGCTGTCGATGATGTACCCGCGGCCGAGATTGGGCGAGACGTTGTCGATCTGGCTCAGCGCGACGCCGGCAATGCCGGCAATGCCGGAGCCGAGCGCGAAGGTCAGCGCGTCGACCCACGGCGTCCTGATGCCCATCGAGGCAGCCATGCGCCGGTTGGCGGTGACGGCGCGCATCTGCAGGCCCCAGGGTGTGCGCTTCATCACGTAGAGCAGGATGCCGAAGACAGCGAGCGCGAAAAACAGGATCCACAGGCGGTTCCAGGTGATCGCAAGTTGCCCGAGATTGAACGAGCCCGACATCCAGGATGGGTTGCCGACCTCCTGGTTGGTCGGCCCGAAGATTGAGCGCACGGCCTGTTGCAGGATCAGCGAGACGCCCCATGTCGCCAGCAGCGTTTCAAGCGGCCGGCCATAGAGGAAGCGGATGACACCGCGCTCGATGATCAGGCCAACCAGGGCCGCGACGAGAAACGCGAGCGGCAGTGCGATGACCAGCGACCAGTCGAACAGGTCCGGGAAGGATGTACGGATCACCTGCTGGACGACGAAGGTCGTGTAGGCGCCAAGCATGACCATCTCGCCATGCGCCATGTTGATGACGCCCATGACGCCGAACGTGATGGCGAGGCCGATTGCCGCCAGCAGCAGCACCGAGCCCAGCGAGATGCCGTACCAGACGTTCTGCCCGGCGTCCCAGAAGGCCAGCGTCGAATTGATGTTGGCGATCGCGGCTGTCGCCGCTTGCCTAACCGCGTCGGTGGAATTCGCCACGACCGAAGTGAGCAGCGAAACAGCATCGCGATCGCCCCGTGCCCCGATAAGCGCGATGGCGGCGAGCTTGTCGCCTTCGGGCCGATCCGAGACAAGAACTGACGCGGCACGGGCCTGTTCGAGCAGAGCCTTGACGCTGGCCACGGCCTCACCGGCGATCGCCGTATCGAGGGGGGCGATATTTGCGGCGTCAGGTGTCTTGAACATGGTGTCGGCGGCGGCGATGCGGACAGCCGGATCCTTGGCGCCGAGCGTCAGCGTGCCCAACGCATCGCGGATGACGCGACGCAGCGTGTTGTTGACCTTGATCTTGGTGATGCCGTCCTTGGCCGCCTCACCCGATGCCTCCCCGCTCAACGGGTCGGAAAGCTGGACGCTCTCGCCCGCTTCCTTGCCGACAAACACCAGGGAATCGGCCTTGCGGACATAGAGGTTGCCGTCGGCAAGTGCCGCAAGCGGCCGCTCCACCGCCGGGTCGCCGGCGGCTGCCAGTTCGTGGACGACGGCTCCGATCTCGGAAAAGCCCTTGGCCGTGGCGAATTTGGCGATCATGCCGCGCAGATCGGTTTCGCCAGCGCCCGATGACGACAGTGTCGCCAGCAGGAACAACAGCATCAAACCCGTGCGGATTAAGGTCATCGGTTTCTGGTAACCCCTGAAGGTTGAAGTGGGCGTCCGGACGGCGGAGGAAGCCGTCCGGACGCGCGCGGTCTGACTGGGTCAGCCCTGGGAGGGATCAGTTCGTGCCCTTGCCACCGCACTTGCCGGTGGCAACATTAAAGTTGCCGCAGGACAGAGGCGCGCGCCAATCCGAGATCAGGTCCTTGGAATCAGGCAGATAGTCGGACCATTCGTCGCCCATCACCAGGCCCGGCGTGCGCGACACGGTCTCGAACTGGCCGTCGGCCTGGATTTCGCCGATCAGCACCGGCTTGGTGATGTGGTGGTTCGGCATCATCGTCGAATAGCCGCCGGTCAGGTTCGGCACCGACACGCCGATCATGGCGTCGATGACCTTGTCCGGATCGGTGGTGCCGGCCTTCTCGACCGCCTTCACCCACATGTTGAAGCCGATATAATGGGCCTCCATCGGGTCGTTGGTGGTGCGCTTGTCGTTCTTGATGAACTTGTGCCAGTCGGCGATGAACTTCTTGTTCTCGGGCGTATCGATGCTCTCGAAATAGTTCCAGGCGGCGAGATGGCCGACCAGCGGCGCGGTGTCGAGACCTGCAAGCTCTTCCTCGCCGACCGAGAAGGCCATGACCGGAATGTCCTCGGCCTTGATGCCCTGGTTGCCGAGTTCCTTGTAGAACGGCACGTTGGCGTCGCCGTTGACGGTCGAGACGACGGCGGTCTTCTTGCCGGCCGAACCGAACTTCTTGATCGCCGAAACCTCGGTCTGCCAGTCGGAGAAGCCGAACGGCGTGTAATTGACCATGATGTCTTCAGCCGCCACGCCCTTGGCCTTCAGATAGGCCTCGAGGATCTTGTTGGTGGTGCGCGGATAGACGTAGTCGGTGCCTTCCAGCACCCAGCGCTTAACCGAACCGCCGTCCTCGCTCATCAGATAGTCGACCGCCGGGATCGCCTGCTGGTTCGGCGCCGCCCCCGTGTAGAACACGTTGCGCTCGCTCTCCTCGCCCTCATACTGGACCGGATAGAACAGGATGTTGTCGAGTTCGGAGAACACCGGCAGCACCGATTTGCGCGACACCGAGGTCCAGCAGCCGAACACCGCCGCAACCTTGTCCTTGGAGATCAGTTCGCGCGCCTTTTCGGCAAACAGCGGCCAGTTGGAAGCCGGATCGACGACCACCGCCTCGAGCTTCTTGCCGAGCAGGCCGCCCTTGGCGTTCTGCTCGTCGATGAGCATCAGCATGGCGTCCTTCAGTGTCGTCTCCGAAATCGCCATGGTCCCCGAGAGCGAATGAAGAATGCCGACCTTGATCGTGTCGTCGGCGGCCTTGGCCGGAGCCGACATCAACAGGCCGGCGGCGACCGCACCAGCCGAAAACATTTTTGTTATTGTCGAGAAATTACCCCTCATATTACGGACTCCCAAGCTAGTTGATTGCACCGCAACACTACAATGCAACCCCCATGCCAACCGCTCCAGCGATCCTGAAAGGGTGCAAATAGTTCATAGATATCAGCAGCTTGGAATATAGGGGCTTCCAAAACAAAGAGAGCCGGCCAGAAATCGATTGAGGGAAATTTGCGCAGCTTACACAGTTTTTGCCTAATTTTCGCTCATTCTCCCAGACTGCCTAGATTTTGATCTGAATAGCGGCGCCTTGGGCGACCGATGTTGCGGCGCGGTGCAAAAATAGGGCAAGCTCGCTCTTCAAACGAGCGACGTCATGATTTCAGGGATTTCACGCTTTTTCATCGGCATACTGCTTCTGGCCGCAGCAACCGGAGCCGCGCGAGCCGATTTCAGCGATGGCAAGATGCCTGACGGCACCTATCATTGCGAAGTGTACCTGCTTGGCATGTTCCTCAGCCTCGGCGACATCACCATCAAGGGGAACGTCTACAGCGGCCCTGTCTACACCAGCCTCGGCGTCTTCGGCCCCGCTCAGCAAGGGTACAACTACCAAATGGATGCGAACGGCGTGATTTCCTGGCTGGGACCACTGGGCGGCTACTCCGCCGGCGGCAACTCGCTGTCGCTGACCCAGGCGACGCTGGACGGCGAAACCGTGCCCTCCTTCGACATCATCATGAAGCAACCCGACGGCGCCTTCACCGCATCGACCTGCACCAAGCAATAAGGCGGCAAGAAAAAGGCGCGGAACCTTGCGGGTTCCGCGCCAGCAGCCCGTCGGGAGGATGTGACTAGATCGTCTTTGCCGACATCTGCGCGGCGATGTAGTCGGCCTGGCGGATCGCCAGCGACACGATCGTCAGGGTCGGGTTTTCGGCGGCCCCGGTGGTGAACTGGCTGCCGTCCGACACGAACAGGTTCTTGATGTCGTGCGCCTGGCCGTGCTTGTTGACGACGCCGTCTTCCGCTTTCTCGCTCATCCGGTTGGTGCCGAGATTGTGAGTCGACGGATAGGGTGGCGTCGGGAAGGTACGGGTGGCGCCGACCGCATCGTAAAGTGCCGTAGCCTGTTTGTAGGCGTGGTTACGCATCGCCGTGTCGTTCGGATGGTCGTCGAAATGCACGTCGGCGATCGGCATGCCGTGCGCGTCCTTCTCGTCTGCATGCAGCGTGATGCGGTTCTCCGCGCGCGGCATGTCCTCACCGACGATCCACAGGCCGGCCATGTGGTCGTAGTGATCGAGTGCGGTGGTGAACGAGCGCCCCCAGGCGCCCGGATCGAGGAATGCGGCCATGAACGGCAGGCCGAGCGACAGCGTCTCGAACTCGTAGCCGCCCACGAACCCACGCGACGGATCATGCCGCGCCTCGTCGCGGATGATGCCGGCCATGGTGGTGCCGCGATACATATGCACCGGCCTGTCGAAGATGGCATAGACCGAGCCGGTGGTGTGGCGCATGTAGTTCTTGCCGACCTGGCCCGACGAGTTGGCAAGCCCATCGGGGAATTTTCCCGACGCCGAATTGAGCAGCAGCCTTGGGCTCTCGATCGAGTTGCCGGCAACCGCGACGATGCGCGCCTTCTGCTCCTGCAGCTTGCCGTCCTTGTCGGCGTAGACGACGCCGGTCACCTTTCCGCTGGCGTCGTGGTTGATCTTGATCGCCATGGCATTCGGCCTGACTTCGAGATGGCCTGTCGCCTCGCCCTTGGGGATCTCGGTGTAGAGCGTCGACCATTTGGCGCCCCATTTACAGCCCTGGAAGCAGAAGCCGGTTTGCTGGCAGGAATTACGATCGTCGCGATCGACCGAGTTGATGGCCATGTTGCCGGTGTGGCATTCCTTGTAGCCGAGCTTGTCGGCGCCGGCCTTCAACACCTTGAAATTGTTGTTGCCCGGCAGCCGCGGCCAGTCATTGGTGCCGGTGACGCCCATCTTGGCCTCGGCCTTGGCGTAGTAGGGCTCCATCTCGGCCAGCGTGATCGGCCAATCGAGCAGGTTGGCGCCTTCCAGTTTGCCATAGGTCGAGAGCGTCTTGAACTCGTGCTCCTGGAAGCGCAGCGAGGCTCCCGCCCAATGCGTGGTCGAACCGCCGACCGACTTGACGATCCAGGCCGGCAGGTTCGGAAAATCCTTTGCCACGCGCCAGTCGCCGGACGTGGTGCGCTTGTCGGTCCAGGCGAGCTGGGCGAACGAACCCCACTCGTCATTGACGAAATCCTCGTATTCGTGGCGCGCGCCGGCTTCCAGGATGACGACGTCGACACCCTTCTGGGCAAGTTCGTTGCCGAGCGTGCCGCCGCCGGCGCCCGAACCGATGATGACGACCACGCCGTCGTTGTTCAGATCAAATGAAGCTGCCATGGTTTCCTCCCATGATTTCTGTTTGCGGGTTCAGGAACGACGGGGCTCAGAGCCACTCAATGTCGTCGAAACCGCGCGCGATGTAGCCGCCCTTGGAATAGGACTCGCCCTCGTAGCCGAAGATCGGCCACACCTCTTTCTGGTTGTAGAGGCCGACCACAAGGCCGCCTCTGATGGCCTGGAAAAAGGGCGTCGCCTCGATCTGCTTCAGCACGCCGACGCGCTGGTCTTCCCAGCCGAGGCCGCGATAGCCGCCGTCACCGGATTTCTTGTCGAGGTCGGCGATGCCATCCTCGAGCATCGCCTTGTAGGCGGCGTCCTTGCCGGCCTGCTCGTCATGACCTTTCACGGCAATGGCGTAGTATTTGTCCGGCACCTGATCGTGCGGATAGATGTCACGCGCCATCTGGATCAGCGTCGCCATGGTTTCGGGCTTGAGTGCCGATGTCTCGAGCCCCCAGGCATGTTCAGGGCTGATGACGGCGCTACCGGAGATGACGAGCAGCGCGCCGATGCCGCCGCGTTTGAGAAGCTCACGACGGGAAAGCCCGGGCTTCGCGTCATAGATCGTGACCATTTTATTCCTCCCTGCTTGCTATGTGCACTGTTGAGAGTGCGTTTGCTGGCGCCGCACCTGCCGGCGCGACTGCTATGTCTCCTATTGGAAGCGACCTCCGCGCTGCAGAACCTCGATCTTGTAGCCGTCGGGGTCCTCGATGAAGAAAAAGCGGGCGATCAGCGATCCGTCGCGGTTGAACTCGACGATCTTCTTCGGATTCAGGCCAAGCGCACCGAGACGGTCATGTTCGCTGTCGAGGTCGGCGACGGAGACAGCGAAGTGACCGTAGCCGTCGCCGAGCCCGTAAGCTTCCTGCCGATCCTTGTTCACGGTCAGTTCGAGCTCGAACCCTGCCTCGGCATTGCTGAGGTAAAGGAGCGTGAACGTCTCGAAATCCAGCCTGTCGGCGACATTGAGCCCGAAGGCGTTTCTGTAGAAATCGACCGATCGGGTCTCGTCGAGAACCCGGATCATACTGTGGATCGCCTTGGCCAAATTAGTCTCCGCGCTGGTGTGGAGGCGATTATGCGCGGCGCGGACAAAAGGTGGTGGCAGCCGGTTACCACGCCCGCAGCCGCGAACGGGACGAAAGTCCGATTGCCGGACCGGCAATTTTGCCCGAGAATACGTGTGGGGACAGGTCAAGCAGTATCAAACTGCACGCCGTCCACCCAAGACCAACAATCATGGGAGGTTTGTCGGATGTGCAGGGTGTTTGCGGGCCAGGACCCCGAAGGCTATCGCCAGATCAACCGCTCGATTCGCATCGACGGTCACTCGACCAGCATCCAGCTCGAAGCGACGTTCTGGGCGTTGCTTGACGAGATCGCCGAAAACCAGAACCTGACGACGCCGAAATTCATCTCCAAGCTCTATGACGAAGCTATAGAGATCAACGGCGCCATCCCGAACTTTGCGTCGATGCTGCGCACCACCTGCGCGCTCTATCTGCGCGGCCATCGGCCGGGGATGGATGAGCAGATGGTGCCGAAACGGGAGGCTGCTTAGCGCATTGCGCTCAGCTGAGTTCTTGCGCGAGCCCGATGAGAAGCCCTCCGGGCCCTCGAATGTAGCAGAGCCGGTACACGTCTCTATACTGGACGACTTCGCCTTCGAGCCGCGCACCGCGATTGCGGAGCCTTTCAAGCGTCCCGTCAATGTCGTCCACGGCGAACATGACGCGGAGGTAGCCGAGGGCGTTAACCGGGGCGTTGCGGTGATCCGAGACGACAGGCGGCGTGAGGAAGCGGGACAGTTCGAGCCGGCTGTGGCCGTCCGGCGTCCGCATCATGGCAATCTCGACGCGTTGATCGCCCAGTCCAGTGACACGTCCGGCCCATTCTCCTTCGATCGTGGCCCGCCCTTCGAGCTCAAGGCCGAGCTCGCCAAAGAAACCAATCGTCTCTTCGAGGTCATCGACGACGATTCCTATGTTGTCCATCCGTTTGAGCGCCATGTGTTCAGTCTACAAGGCGTCGTCCAGGTCGTAAACTCATCAGGCTGCTTGCCAGCTGAGCAGGTATGATCAAGGGGTCCGGAACGCCTCGTGATACGTCGCGGTGGCGCCCTGGTGTCGACCACTACCTCGAACGCCAGCCGGTCTGTGGCTGTCCCTGATTCATGCCTGATGGCACGATGCTGTTTCTATCGGTCCAGTATCCGGCCGCGTATGCCAGGACGCTCTGCAAGAGGCGACGCTGCAGCCCAAGTTCCGGGCGAAAACCGGCTTCCAACAGCACAAGCAGACCTGGTCGACAGTAGACCAAACCCTCGCTAACGATTTTGTGATGTGGTTGACGAGGTCATTTTCATCTCGCAGTCTATCGGCATTCGATCTGCGGCGTAACCTAACTATCGTTGTCATGAATACTTGGGAATCACTTCCCAAGCGTGCTCTCTTATTTTTGAGATTCCTAATATGAACCGTCGCAACCCTGTCCGAATGAATCGGCGTCTTTTCCTGTCCTCGGTCGCAATGTTTACGGCAACCGCGACATCGGCCGGTTTTGCGCGATCGTTCTCGGGCACTTTGCCCTGGACGCCAATGGCATCCGATCCACCGACGCAGGTCGTGGCAGGCGGCTGGCACTTTTTCTCGGCCCAGGAAGCAGCCCTAGTCGAGGCGATCGTCGACCGCATCATTCCGGCCGACGAGCTCAGCATGGGCGGCAAGGAAGCCGGTTGCGCCGTCTATATCGACAGGCAGTTGATGGGGGCGTTCGGTGCGTCGAGCCGGCTTTACACGCAAGGCCCCTTTCTGCCTGGACTGCCCACCCAGGGCTATCAGGGCGAGGCCAATCCGGCGCAGCGTTACCGCACCGGGCTTGCCGCCATCGACGCTTTCCTGAAACAGCGGGACGGCAAGACATTCGTCGAGCTCGCACCGGCCGAACAGGATGCCTTCCTGACGGCTATGGAGGCCGGGAAGGTCGACCTGCCCAATGGCGTCAAGGGGCCGGGTTTCTTCGGGCTTCTGCTGCAGAACACCATGGAGGGGTTCTTTGCCGACCCCGTCTATGGCGGCAACAAGGACATGGTCTCGTGGCGCATGCTTGGTTTTCCAGGCGCCCGCTACGACTACCGCGACCATGTCAGCAAACACAATCAGCCATATCCGCAGCCGCCTGTCTCGATCATCGGGCGCCCCGAATGGCTCGGCAAAGGCGCCTGATCATGACCAACATACTGCCTCGCAAAGACGTCGTGATCGTCGGCCTCGGCTGGACGGGATCCATTCTGGCCCACGAATTGACCGATCAGGGCCTGGACGTGGTGGCTATAGAACGCGGCCCCTGGCGCGATACGGCAACCGATTTCAACATCGGCTACGCGCAGGATGAGTTGCGCTACAGCATCCGGCGCGACCTCTTCCTGCAGCCGGCCGTGGAAACCATGACGGTGCGCAACGACCCGTCGCAGAAGGCGCTGCCGATGCGCGATTTCGGCTCCTTCCTCCCCGGCAACGGCGTCGGCGGCGCCGGCGTCCACTGGAACGGCCACACCTGGCGGTTCTGGGATTCAGACTTTCAGATAAAGACCAATCTGACCAAGAAATATGGTGCATCGAGAATCGCCGATCTCCAGGTCGAGGACTGGGGCGTGACCGGCGCGGAGATGGAGCCCTATTACGACCAGTTCGAGTATCTGGCAGGCATCTCGGGCAAGGCCGGCAATATCAAGGGGCAGTTGCAGGAAGGCGGCAATCCGTTCGAGGATCCAAGGTCGCGGGATTATCCGAACCCGCCGATGCAGATGACCTACGCGCCAACCCTGTTCGCCGAGGTCGGCCGGTCGATCGGCCTGCATCCCTTCCCGACCCCATCCGCCAACATGTCGCGGGCCTATGTCAACCCGCTCGGCATCGCCATGGGTCAATGCACCTATTGCGGATTCTGCGAACGCTTCGGCTGTGCCAACTATTCGAAGTCGAGCGCCCAGACCACCGTCCTTCCGGTGCTGATGAAGAAGTCCAATTTCGAAGTCCGCACCGACAGCGAGGTACTGCATGTCGATCTGGCTCCCGGAGGCAAGTCGGCGCGCGGCGTGACCTACGTCGATACCTCAGGCGAGGAGTACTTCCAGCCGGCCGATCTGGTGCTGCTGTGCGCCTACGGCCTGCACAATGCCCGGCTGATGATGCTGTCCGGCATCGGCAAGATCTACGACCCCGGCAGCGGCGAAGGAACGGTTGGGCGCAATTACTGCTACCAGACAAACGCCGGCGTGCAGGTGTTTTTCGACGACAAGAACTTCAACCCGTTCATCGCCGCAGGCGCGCTCGGCCAGACGATCGACGATTACAATGGTGACGCATTCGACCACGGCGCGCTGGACTTCGTCGGCGGTGCGGGCATCAACTGCATTCCCACCAACGGGCGCCCGATCGGAACCAGGCCGACCCTGCCCGGCACGCCGAAATGGGGCAGCGCCTGGAAGAAGGCAACGGTCGAGGGCTACAAGAGCACGCTTGGCTACTCGTCCCAGGGAAGCAGCTACGCGACGCGCAACAACTACCTCGACCTCGACCCGACCTACAAGGACCGTTTCGGGCGGCCGCTGATGCGCATGACGTTCGATTTTCCTGACAACGACATCCGCATGTCGAACTATGTCTGCGACCGGATGGAGGAAATCGCCAAGGCGCTCGGCGGAAAGCAGTACGCCGTCAGCCGCCGCAAGAAAGGCTGGGACAGCGTCCCCTACCAGAGCACCCACAATACGGGCGGCGCCATCATGGGAACGGACCCGAAGAAGAGCGCGGTCAACACCTTCCTCCAGAGTTGGGACGTCCCCAACGTCTTTGTCATCGGTGCGTCGGCCTTCCCGCAGAATGCCGGCAAAAATCCGACAGGAACGGTCGGCGCGCTCGCTTTCCGCGCCGCCGATGCCATCCGCAATCAATATCTGCGCAATCCCGGTGCACCCCTGGTGCAGGCATGAACAAGCTCGTTCTCACGCTCGCCATCGGTGCTGCGGCCCTCACTGGCGGCCCGGCATGGAGTGCCGACCAGGCGGACCAGATCATACGTGGACAGTATCAGGCGGTGCTCGGCGACTGTGCAGGCTGTCATACGCGAGCCGAGGGCAAACCGCTGGCCGGCGGCCTGCCGCTCGAAACGCCGTTCGGCGCGCTTGTGCCGCCCAACATAACGCCTGACCGCGAGACGGGCATCGGCAGTTGGTCGGAAGCCGACTTCCGCAGCATGATGAAGTCAGGCATCGGCCACAATGGTGTGCGGCTCTACCCCGCAATGCCCTACCCCGCCTATACCAGGATGAACGATCGGGACATTTCCGACTTGTGGGCCTATCTGACGACGGTTCAACCGGTATCGAACAAGGTCGAAGCCAATCAGCTGCCGTTCCCGTTGAACATCCGGCTGGCGATGCTGGGCTGGAATGCCCTCAACTTCACCGAAGCAAGCTTTCAGCCGGATCCCTCCAAGTCGGCGGAGTGGAATCGCGGCGCTTATATCGTCCAGGGCGCGGGCCATTGCGGCACCTGCCACTCGCCCAAATCTTTCCTTGGTGCCGATAAGGACAGCGAGTTCCTGCAAGGCGCCTCCCTGCAGGGCTGGTTTGCCCCCGACATCACCAACAATGCGCAATCGGGCCTGGGCAAATGGTCGGAAGAGGATCTGGTGAAATACCTCAAGACCGGCGTCAATGCGCATTCGATTGCCTCCGGTCCGATGGCGGAGGCAATCGAGAACTCCACGTCGAAAATGACCGATCCCGATCTCAAGGCGGTTGCAGTCTACCTCAAGAGCCTGGGCTCGGATGTCGACAGTGCCCAACCGGCAAAGCCTGACGCAACACGGATGACCGCGGGCGAGGCAATCTATCGCGACAATTGCTCGGCCTGCCATGGTGGAGATGGTGCCGGGTCAGGCGCGCTTTTCCCTTCCCTTGCCGGCAATTCGATCGTCGTGCAGGGCAGTGCCGAAACACTGGCCCGGCTCGTCCTTGCCGGCAGCCAGGCCGTGCACACGGCCGATGCACCGACGACGCCCGCCATGCCTTCCCTGGCCTGGCGCCTGAAAGACCAGGAGGTCGCCGACGTCTTGACCTATGTGCGCGCCAGTTGGGGCAACGCGGCTCCTGCAGTCTCGTCCGGCGATGTCGCCGCCGTACGCAAGGAATTGACCCAGTAGACCCGTACTCTAGCTCTCTGCTGCGACAGCGAGCGCCAGACGGCTCATGTCGGTGAAAAGCGCCTGGCGCTCGGAATAGTCGGTCTGTTCGCCGGTCTCGATGTTGTCCACCACGACACACATCGACAAGGCACGTGCTCCGAAATGCTCCGATATGCCATAGAGCGCGCTGGTTTCCATATCCACGGCCAGGGCTCCTTGCGCCCGTGCATCGGCAAAACGGGCACGCCCATCCGGGTGATAGAAGATGTCGCTGCAGACCGTCAGGCCGACATGATGGTCGATGCCAAATTCTACCGCCTTGGCCCGTGATGATGCGAGGAGCGCCGGGTCCGGGCCAGCCGGTCCATAAAGGCCGAAAACCTGGCCGCTCTGGGCGCTTTCCGCCTGTGCCGATTGCGAGATGACAAGGCTGCGCAGCTTTGCCTTTGCGGTCAGGCTGCCGCAGGTGCCGGTACGGATCAGCGTCCGGGCGCCATAATGGTCCAGCAGTTCATGCGCATAGATCAGAAACGATGAAACGCCGATGCCCGTCGCCTGAATGCTGATGGACTTGCCACGAAACAAGCCGGTGAAGCCAAGCGTGCCGCGTCGGCGATTGATGCAGCGCGGCGCTTCCAGGAACGTTTGCGCCATCCATTCGGCGCGCTGCGGGTCGCCCGGCAACAACACCGTGTCGGCATAGTCGTCCTTGTCCGCTTCGTTGTGCGGCGTCACCGGTTGCTCCCCTAAGCCTTCCTGCCGTTCACCCCTCAATCATGGCGTTGTCACGGCGTTGCGCAAGGAGGAACATGGGGAAGGCTCTAGGACTCCAGCACGTCCTTGACGATCGTGGCCAGTTGCTTGAGCGAAAACGGCTTCGGCAGGAAGCCGAAATGCGCATCTGCCGGCAGGTTTCTGGCGAATGCGTCCTCGGCATAGCCGGACACGAAGACGAACTTGATGTCGGGCTGGCGCTTGCGCAATTCGCCGAGCAGCGTCGGCCCGTCCATTTCCGGCATCACCACGTCGGAAACGACGATATCGACCTTGCCGCCCAGCGCCTCGAACACTTCCAGCGCCTCGACGCCCGACGATGCCTCGTGCACGGTGTAGCCGCGCGAGGTCAGCGCCCGCATGCCGCCCATGCGCACGGCATCCTCGTCCTCGACGAGCAGCACCGTGGCCGAGCCCGACAGATCCTTGGCCGGATCGGCGACCTTTGCCGGCGCCGCCGGCGCATCGCCGGGCTCGCCTGCTTTTTTCGCTTCGGCGATGTGACGCGGCAGGAAAATGCGGAAAGTCGAGCCTTTGCCGACTTCGGAATCGCAGAAGATGAAGCCGCCGGTCTGCTTGATGATGCCGTAGACCATCGACAGGCCAAGGCCGGTGCCTTTGCCGACTTCCTTGGTGGTGAAAAAGGGCTCGAATATCTTCTTCAGCACGTCGGGCGCGATGCCGCTGCCGGTGTCCTCGACTTCGACCACGACATAGTCCGCCGGGGCGAGTTCGCGGTAGGAAAAGGCCTTGCACTCCTCGGCGGTTACATTGCGGGTGCGCACGGTCAGATCGCCGCCCGCCGGCATAGCATCGCGCGCGTTGACCGCAAGGTTGACCACCACCTGTTCGAACTGCCCGATATCGACCTTGACCGGCCACAGGTCGCGGCCATGGTCGACCTTCAGCTTGATGTCGTTGCCGACAAGGCGGGCCAGCAGCATCCTGAGATCGGCGAGCACGTCGGTCAGGTTGAGCACTTCCGGCCGCAATGTCTGCTTGCGCGAGAAGGCCAGAAGCTGCCGCACCAGCGAAGCCGCCCGGTTGGCATTCTGCTTGATGTTCATGATGTCGGGGAAGGACGGGTCCGACGGGCGGTGATTGGTCAACAAAAGGTCGGACGCCATGATGATGGCGGTCAGCACATTGTTGAAATCATGCGCGATGCCGCCGGCAAGCTGGCCGACCGCCTGCATCTTCTGGCTTTGCGCCATCTGCCCTTCCAGCGCCTTCTGCTCCGTTGTCTCGACGGCGTAGACGATGGCCGACTCCTCGGCGCCCTCGCCGCCGGTGCCGTCGGCGACGGCATTGACGTAGAAGCGGATGTGCCGTTCGTCGTTGCCGGGCAGAAGCGTGTCGATCGGCTCGATGTCGGCCTGCCGCTGCTGCGCTTTCTCGAAGGCAGCCGCGAAGGCCGGCCGGTCGCGTTCGTGGATTACCGTGTCGAGCCGCACGCGACGGTCGACGGCGTCGCGATCGACGACAGACGAAAACAACGACAAAAACGGCGCATTGGTGCGCAGGATGCGTCCGTTGTGGTCGACGCCGGCGATTGCCATCGGTGTCGAGTTGAAGAAGCGGGTGAAGCGCACTTCCGAAGCCCGCAAATCGGCAGAGGCATCCTCGCCTTGCGTGCGGTTGAGCACGATCGTGCGTGTCGGCCCATTCAATCCTTCGCGGCTGGCCGAAACGCGGTGCATGAAGCGCACCGGCAGCGCTTCGCCCGTCATGGTCGTCAAATCGAGATCGATCACCGCGTTGCGTGTGGTGCCGGGGTCGGCCTTGACCGAGCGGACCAGCGCCATGCCGTCGCCGGCCACGATCTCCGACAGAGACACGGCGCCGGGCGTGAAGCTGGTGAGGTCGATGCCCAGCCATTCGGCGAGCGTGGCGTTGATGTAGGTGACGCGGCCCTCCTGGTCGGCCGAAAAGAAGCCGGCCGGCGCGTGGTCGAGGTGATCGATCGCCTTCTGCAGATCGAGGAAGAAGCGCTCCTGCTCGGCCCGCTCCTGCGAGATATCGGCAAGCTGCCAGGCCAGCATCGGCAGCCGCTGGCCTGGAACGCTGAAGGCGCGGGCGCGCGCGCGGTACCAGCGGGCGCCCGGCTCGGCACCGGGCCGAATGGACTGTGCGAGCCTAAACTCGCCGTCGCCCGGCTGGCCGTCGCGAAGGCCGGACGCCAGGCGATAGATCGTCACCGAGGCTTCGGGGACATCCGAGAGCAATCCCTCGACGGTCTTCAGATCGGCAGCGGACGATGCTCCGGTCATATCCGCATAGGCGCGGTTGGCGTAGACGACGCGGCCCTTGGTGTCGGTGACGAGAAGCCCCTGCGACATCGAATCGACGAAGGATTTCGACAGTTCGTCGCCTATCGAGCGTGGCGTGACCTGCACGAAGCCGATCGCCGTCGCGAACAGGAAGCCGACGCCGATCATCGCCAGCACGCCGAGCATGCCGAGCAGGAAAGGATCGCCGAGGCGCTCGCGGAAAAGACCGAAGACGATCGCGGCCCCCGTCAGAACGACGATGAAAATGATAAGCCGGGTAACCGCGCCCGGTCGCGTATTCTGGTCGACGATCGGTACCGGATAGAAATCGCCGCGCGCTTCCTTGGCCATGTGCCCCCTGCTCGTGAATTCCGGTGTTCCGACACCCGCCCCGTACCGGGTTGAATCACATTCTCCTAGTCCGGAAAAGGCCTGGGCGGCAAATGTCGGATAAAAATGATGTCTTCCGGCCTTCGGAGTTTTTCAAGCTGTTCAACAGCGTGAAACGCAACTTGCGGTGGCCCGCTGCAACGGTCTAGTGTCTTATCACTTCCAAGGGGCGATCAGGGGAAACCAATGCAATGGCTCGATAGCGTGGCAGGTCCCGGTTATGCCGCAGCATTGTTGTGGACGTTTGCAGCGCTCGTCCTGCTGGTCATCGTTCTCGTCATCGTCAAGCTGGTGCGCAACCTGACATTCGGAACCTTCGTCGCCGGCGGCCGGAACCGCAAGACGCGACTGGCCGTCATGGATGCCACCGCCGTCGACAGCCATCGCAGGTTGGTGCTGATACGCCGCGACGACATCGAACATCTGCTTCTGATCGGCGGTCCGACCGACGTCGTCGTCGAGCGCGATATCCGGCTTTCGGCGCCGCGCCGGCCGGCATTGACTGGAGATGGCGGCTTGCAGCCGGTTCCGGCCACCGCTCCGACAAGGCCGCGTCCGCCGCAACCCGCTCCGCCGCCGCTGAGACAGGCACCCGCTCCACAGCCGGTGAATACGACGCCGCCCGCCCGCCCCCGTCCGACAGCGCCGCCGGCACCTGCACCGAAGCCGGCAACGCAAAGCTACCAGCCGACCAATGTCACGCCGTTGCCCGCCTACGGCTCCGCCAACGCCAACACCGCCCGGCACGCCCCGCCACCACCGCAGCCGGTGCAGGACAGCATCGACGACACGCTGATGAGAGAACTTGAAGTATCACTGGACCAGCCCCGTTCGGGCGGCCAGGTGGGCAAGCCGGCGGCGCCGCAGTCGCTCGACGACGAGATGACCAAGCTTCTCGGTGAACTCTCCAGCCAGAAGAAATGAGCGACCGCCGGGTCGCTATCCCCGCGAAACACCGTCGCCGGTCCGGCTGCCGAACCACCTCGTCCGAAGCCCCGAGCGTTTTCGATCTTCGCGCGCCCTGAGCGGTGGATGCCGCACCAATGAAAATGGCCGGAAAACCGGCCATTTTCAGAATCGTTCGAGACAGCCGGCCGTGAGCTTCAGTCGTCGCGATAGACTTTTTCGCGGCGCTCATGCCGCTCCTGCGCTTCGATCGACAATGTCGCGATCGGACGTGCATCGAGCCGCTTCAGCGCGATCGGCTCGCCGGTTTCTTCGCAATAGCCGTAGGTGCCTTCGTCGATGCGTTGCAGGGCGGAATCGATCTTTGCAATGAGCTTGCGCTGACGGTCGCGGGCCCTGAGTTCGATGGCACGGTCGGTTTCCGAAGAGGCGCGATCGGCCAGATCGGGGTGGTTGGCGTTTTCTTGCTGCAGGATTTCCAGTGTTTCGCGCGCTTCGCGCAATATGTCATTCTTCCAGGTGACGAGCTTTGAGCGGAAGTAGGATTTCTGCCGCTCGTTCATGAACGGCTCGTCTTCGGAGGGTACGTAATCGGCGGTAACGATGTCGTTCATTCGACTCACCCAAACTGCCCCAAATTTGGCGCCTATATATTCGTCGTCCGACGCCTGCACAAGCGCAATCGGCCGCTGTTTCACGCAATTGTTAAAGTACCTGGGCACGCGTCTTTGCAGCCGCGTACGGTCGCTTTGGTACAAACTCCGCCGCGACACTTTGGATCCGGTGACGCATATTTTCCCTGATCGCGGTGACCCCGGGGCCGATATGCAAGCGCCTTTTGCAGCAGCCAGCGTTGGCTGATTCGCCGTGTTTGAAGAGCACGGGCCATTGTGCGCGACGCCGTTCTCGTGGCTAATCCCGGAAGGCTTCGGCATTCGGAGGTTGGGTGAGCAGGCTTTATCTGTTGCGACATGCCAAGGCTGGCTGGGCATTGCCCGGCATGCGCGATTTCGACCGTCCGCTCGATGCGTCCGGCCGCGCCGATGCCGAAATGATGGGCGCCGCCATGCGCTCCCGCCTCTATGTTCCGGACCGGACGCTGTGCTCCAACGCCAAACGCGCCAAAGAGACGCTGGAAGGCCTGGCCGGCCAGACCGACACCGGCCGGGTCCTGTTCTTCGACGGGCTCTACAGCGCGGACGCGGCCGGTTATCTCAACCTTATCAAGAACAATGGCGGATCGGGCTCGTTGCTGGTCATCGGCCACAACCCGATGATGGAAGACCTTGCCATGGCAGTTTCGGGCGGCGGCGACGAGGCTGCGCGGGCCACACTGAACCATGGGTTCCCGACCGCGGGCCTGGCGGTCGTCCGCTTCGACGGCGATCTTGCCAGCGCCGCCCAAGGCACCGGCTATCTCGAAGCGTTCCTGACGCCGGCCGATCTCTGAAGCCATTTCAAAGCCTTTTTGCAGCGCCTATATCGGACGGACCGAAGTTCGAGAGAGCATATTTTGGCATCATCGCTGACCACCTTCACCGACGAGGCGAGGATTGCCCTCGACACGCTATCGGGCCGCGCCACCGGGCTTTTTTCCCCATCGCTGCGCCTCGGCGTGACCGGATTGTCCCGCGCTGGCAAAACGGTGTTCATATCGGCCCTTGTCCACAATTTGATCCATGGCGGGCGCCTGCCGCTGTTCGAGGCGCAGAAATCGGGGCGCATCGCGCGCGCCTTCCTCGAGCAGCAGCCCGACGACGCGGTGCCGCGTTTCCAGTACGAGGACCACATCGCAGCCTTGGTCAACGACCGCGCCTGGCCCGATTCGACGCGCGCCATTTCGGAGCTGCGGCTGACCATCGAATATGAATCGGCTTCCGGCTGGAGCCGCATGTTTTCCTCGGGCAGATTGTCGGTCGATATCGTCGATTATCCCGGCGAATGGCTGCTCGATCTGCCGCTGCTCGGCAAATCCTTCGCCGATTTTTCCCACGAAGCCTTTGAAATGGCTGTTCTGCCGGTGCGCGAGGACCTGTCGCAAGCCTGGCGGGCACTATCGGCCGGGATCGACCCGAACGCCGATGCCGACGAGATGACGGCGCGCCGCCTGGCCGAGAGTTTCGCCGCCTATCTGAAGGCCTGCAAGCTCGACGAGCGGGCGCTTTCGACCTTGCCGCCCGGCCGCTTCCTGATGCCGGGCGATCTCGAAGGCTCGCCGGCCCTGACCTTCGCGCCACTGGCCGGGATCGACGACAAGCGCCCGCGCGCAGGCTCGCTGCACGCCATGATGGACAGGCGCTATGAGGCCTACAAGACGCATGTCGTCAAACCCTTTTTCCGGGAACACATCACCCGCCTCGACCGCCAGATCGTGCTGATCGACGCTATGCAGGCGCTGAACGCCGGCCCAGGCGCCATGGCCGACCTGGAACGCGCGGTGACCGAGATCCTCAGCTGTTTTCGCCCCGGCCGGGGCAGCTTCCTCACCGATCTGTTCTCGCGGCGCATCGACCGCATCCTGGTTGCGGCGACCAAGGCCGACCATCTGCACCACGAAAGCCATGACCGCCTGCAGGCGATCGTGCGGCGGCTTGCCGACCGCGCCGTGGCACGGGCGAATTTCACCGGCGCCGATGTCGATGTGGTCGCCATGGCGGCGGTGCGCGCGACGCGCGAAGGCACCGTCAAGCAAGGCCGGGAGACGTTGCCAGTCATCATCGGCACGCCGATCGCCGGCGAGAAGATCAATGGCGAAATCTTCGACGGAAAGACCGAAACAGCCATATTTCCCGGTGATTTACCGGAGAAAATTGATGCGGTGTTCGATGTTTCGGGAGCCGATCACAGGCAGGACTCCGCGGACCCGGCAATCCGCTTCGTCCGTTTCCGTCCCCCAAAGCTCGAACGCACGGCCGAAGGCGTCACGCTGTCGCTGCCGCATATCAGGCTCGACCGTGCCTTGCAGTTCCTGATCGGAGATCATCTGGCATGACCGCGCCCCGCAAGCCGGCGGCATTCCGCATCGAACCGGAAGCCCCACCGAGACAAGCGGCCCCTGAGCCGCGCAACATCCAGACCGACACCCAGCGCAAACCCCGCGCGATGAAAACCGATGTCGCGATGGTCATACCGGCGGAAGTCGATGTCTTCGACGAGCCCGACATCATTGCCGCGGAGCCGCCACCAGCCGTCGCCCCCAGGAAACGCTCGCTGCTCGGCAGCATCTTCTTCGGCGCCTTCGGCGTGCTGGTTTCGCTGGCGGTCGGCCTGTGGACCGACCAGCTCATACGCGACCTCTTTGCGCGCGCTGAGTGGCTGGGCTGGCTGGCCGCCGGCATGGCCGCCATCGCCGTGCTGGCGCTTGTGGTGATCCTGATTCGCGAATTCCTGGCGATCGCCCGCCTCGCCGAGGTCGAAAAGCTGCAGAAGCGGGCGCTCGATGCGATCGCCCGCGACGATCCCAAGGCGGCACGATCGGTCGTCGACGAACTATCGGCCTTTGTCTCGGCCAAACCCGAGACCGCGGCCGGCCGGCGCGCGCTGGCCGAATTGCGCGGCGAAATCATCGACGGCGGCAATCTCGTGCGTCTGGCGGAGGCTGAAATTCTCGGACCACTCGATGCCAGGGCGAAAGTGATGATTCTCGAAGCTGCCAAACGCGTCTCGCTGGTGACGGCGGTCAGTCCACGCGCACTGGTCGATGTTGCCTATGTCGTGTTCGAGGCCGGGCGGCTCATTCGGCGCCTGTCGGAACTCTATGGCGGACGGCCGGGGACGCTGGGTTTTTTCCGCCTGGCGCGCAGCGTTCTGGCGCATCTGGCGGTCACCGGTTCGATCGCGGTCGGCGACAGTTTCGTCCAGCAGATCGTTGGCCACGGCCTGGCTGCGCGCCTTTCGGCCAAGCTTGGCGAGGGCGTCGTCAACGGCATGATGACGGCGCGCATCGGCATCGCCGCGATGGAGACGGCTCGACCCCTGCCCTTCAGCGCCGCCAAACGTCCCGGATTGGGCGACTTCCTCTCGGCGCTGACATCGTTCGCAACCAGGAAAGACGGTGCAACGACCCCCTCCGGCAAGTGAGCCGGGCTGGAGTGTCCGGGCATTCGGAATCGTTACCGGACTGCTCTGCGGCGGCCCCGCGGTGACGAAGCATTAACCAATCTTGTTCATGGTCAGACGGGTTCCAAACAGCATCTTTGTTGCCGGGTGTCGTCGATGAAAAGCGTAATTCTATCCAGCGTCCTGCCCCTGGCAACGGTGATTACGACAGTCGTCGGCATTGCCGGAGTGGCCTCTGCGGCGGAGCCGGACAAGCAGTTCTTCCAGTCTGCTGAAGGCAAGTGGATCGGTCCCGGCGAAATCGTCGCCGGCAAGTACAAGGGCACCAAGTTCAACTGCAGCTTCACCGGCTCGACGCCCGACGGCAAGGTCGGCATGTCGCTCGACGGCGGCTGCCGGGTCGGTATGTTCACCCAGCCAATGTCGGCCAAGATCGAGCGCAAGGGGCGCGAGGGCTACAAGGGCAGCTTCATGGGTGGCGCGACCGGTTCCGGCCTCGACATCATCGGCGGCAACGTCGTCGATCCCCGCAAGGTGGTCTTCACCATCAACCGCAACCAGCTGCGCGGCGTCATGCAGGCTCGCATCCCTGACGATAATTCGATGACGGTGACTATTGCCGTGCGCGTCAACGACCAATTGGTGCCGGTGATCGGCATGAGCCTGAAGCGGGTCGACGCGGTCGAAGTCGGCTCCATCGCGCCGAACTGAAAAACCAAGGAAAAAGGCGGCGACCCAACGGTCACCGCCCTCTCACTTGAGCCCATCGAATCAGGCGCTTAGGCCTTGATCTCGAATCAGGGTGTCAGCCCTTGATCGCGGCCGTCACTTCGTCATAGGCCTTGCAGGCGTCGGCCAATGTCGTGGCGCCCTGATACTTGGTTGTCACCGCCTGGACCTTGGCGGTCAGATCAGCCGACTTGGCCGGGTCCTTGGTGATCGCGTCCTGAAGTGCTGCAGCCATGTCCTGCGCCTTCTTGGTTGCGATCTCCGCCGTGCACTCAGGCGCCTTCGAGCAAGCCGAACCGGCAAGCACCGCCAGGCCGACGGCAACAAACAAAAACTTCTTCATGTCAGTCATCTCCTCAAAAAGGGCGCGACTTGATCGTCGATCACCCTCCAATGGCCGAAGCCGAGCGTCCTTAGCCTTCGATTGCGGCAAGATGCAACGTGTTCCCGGCCTCAACTTGTGTATCGCGCCTGCAACATCGCTGGCGGCAGGATTTGAGGCTACTGTGTCGGCGGCTGCAAAGTTCAGCTGCGAGGCTGCAGCAGCGCCAAGACAGCGGTCGATGCGGCAAGGATAGCAGTCAGAGTCAAAGGCCCAGTCGCGCCGTAGGTGTCCACGACATAGCCGCCGACAACCGCGCCGATGGTGATGGCAATTTGGAAAGAGGTGACCATCAGGCTGCCCGCTGCCTCCAGCGCATCAGGCGCCGCGCGCGACATATTGGTCGGCAGCACCACCGGCGCCATGCCAAAGGCGAAACCCCACAGCGTAACGAAACCGAAGGCAACGCCGATATGCGAGCCCCAAAGCACCAAAGTAAGTGCCGCAACCGCCATTAACGCCGCGGTGACTGCGAGGGCCATGTGGATGTTGGTGTCGGCCATGCGGCCGCCGGCAACATTACCGATCACGGCAGCGACGCCAAACCCGAGCAGAGCCAAGGCAATCGGTCCGGTTGTAAGGAGTGTCACCTGTTCGAGGAAGGGACGCACATAGACCGAGCCGGCAAAATGCCCCGTCATCAGCAAAAGGATAGCCAGCATGCCGAGTTGGATGCCGCGCCGCCGGGTCAGCCGAAATACATCTGCAAGGCTGTTGCTTGCCGTTGCGGGCAAGGTCGGCAGGCTGAGAAACTGCAGCAGCATGGCAAGCGCGGCCAGCCCCGCCGTCATGGCCATGGCACTGCGCCACCCTATCCAGTCACTGATCAACGCGCCCATCGACGGTGCGGCAATGGTTGCGAGCGAGACGCCCAGGGTGACGATCGCCATGCCCCGACCTGTCGCGCTGGCGCCAACCAGCCTCGCCACAACGGCGACCGAAAGTGCCCAGAAAGCACTGAGAGCGATTCCCAGCCCGGCCCGGCCCAACAGCAACAGCCAGAAATCGGTCGCCAGCGCCGCCAGGACATTGGAACCGACCGCAAGAGCACTGAGACCAACCAGCACCGCCTTGCGGTTCAAGCGGCCGATGAGAACATTGCTCAACATGGCCGTCACGGCGCCGACGGAAGCGGTGGCGGTGACGACCTGTCCGGCCGTCCCCTCGCTGATGCCGAGATCGCGTGCCATTGGCGTCAGCAGACCTGCGGGCAGGAATTCGGCCGACACCAAGGCAAAGCTGGTGGCCGCCAATGAAATGACCGCGAACCAGGTGGCTGCGCTCCACGCGGCTGGTGCATCGGCATCAAGGCCAGTCGCGGCGTCTTCAAGCTGTAATGTTGTGTCAGTCACGGAAAGATCTCCAAAGTTTGGAGGTCTTAAATAGGCGAGTCCGCTCGGATGATATGTATCTTAGAATCCGAAATTCATATCCATTCGTCCGGGAATTGTGCGACGCACAACGCCCGGCGAGACATTGGTGATGCGCTTGAACGCGCGCGCGAAGGATGCCTCCGAATCATAGCCCAAACGGGTAGCGACTTCGGCAACCGACAAGCCGTTTTGGCCCAGCAATTCGCGGGCAAGCTGCATGCGCAGGCGGGCGAGATAGTGTGCGGCACCCTCCCCCAATACCGCACTGAAACGCTCGGCGAAAATCGAACGCGATTGGCCTGCTACGCCGGCCAGGCTTCCCAGCGTCCAGTTGTGGCCGGGGTCGCGGTGCATGGCCGCCAAAGCGCGGCCTATATGGGGGTCGCGGATGGCTGCGAGCCAACCGGTGGTCGAGGCTCCGTTGCAATTGACCCAGCAGCGTATGAGCCGGGCCGTCAGCAAGTCGGCCATACGCGACAGAATCGTGGCGCTGCCCATCTGCGGCTGCGAGGCCTCCACCGTCATGGCCGCCAGCAAAGGACCGACGACCGGGTCATTGCCGGCCACGTCGCAACCCTTGATGACAGGCGGCATCAACGTGATCAATGGGTTGAGCGCATAGGAGTCCAAGGCCATGGAGCCGCAGAAAAGGGTGCTCGTCGCGCCCGTTCCTTGCCGTACCACTTCGCAGACGTTGCCCCCCAACTTGATTACCTGGCAACCTTCGAGCGAGCCCCCTGCAACGTCCGGCGCGCTCGCCAGCCGATGGGCGATGCCTTGCGGCAGCAGCACCAGATCGCCATCGCGCAGCTCCTGCCAGCCTTGCGATTCAGTATGAATCCAGCATGGGCCCTGGCCGACAAAGTGAAACCGAAGCAGCTGTTGTTGCGGAAAGTCTATGCTCCATGGGTGCCGGAGTTCGCAGCGGCCATAGTTGACACCACTCAAGCGAAAGTCTTGCAGAACTTCGCTGAGCGCATCCATCGGGATATGTGGCGGCGAGGACGGTCGGGACGAATGGTCAAACATATACGCAATATAGATGCCGAACGTCCGGCAAGCAAGCGGGGACCGTTGTTCCACCAGGTCAATCACTGCAACGGCACACTACCCTTCCCGGCAGATTTCTCGCCTTGCCTCCCGCTCCAACTGCATGCAAGGAGTGCTGCAAGACACAGGGACAAGAGGCATGGCGGCGGAAGCATCGGGCAGTGATCTGGTTCAGGTGGTGGCGCTGCTTGCTGCCGGTGTCGTCGCCGTTCCCATCTTCAAGCGCATGGGCCTCGGCTCGATCCTCGGCTATCTGGCTGCCGGCGTGGTGATCGGCCCGTTCGGCCTCGGCGTCTTTTCCGAATCGGAAGCCATTCTTCATGTCGCCGAACTCGGCGTGGTGATGTTCCTGTTCATCATCGGGCTGGAAATGCAGCCATCGCGGCTCTGGGGCCTGCGCCGCGAGATCTTTGGCCTCGGTGCGTTGCAGGTCGGCGTCTGCGCGCTCCTGCTGACCGGGGTCGGCATGGCTGGAGGGTTTCCAATCGCGCAATCCTTCGTCGCCGGCGCCGGCTTCGTGCTGACCTCGACAGCGATCGTCATGCAGCTTCTCGAGGAACGCGGCGAAATCGCCGCGCCGAAAGGTCAGCGCATCGTATCGGTCCTGCTGCTCGAGGATCTTGCCATCGTGCCGCTGCTGGCCCTGATCGCGTTTCTGGCGCCCGGCGGTGCCGACACCAGCCTATCGGAGCGGCTGACCGAGGTCGGCATCGGCCTCGCCGCGATCGTCGGCCTGGTTGTGGCCGGCCGTTATCTGCTCAATCCGTTCTTCCGCATCCTGGCGGATGCCCGTGCCCGCGAGGTGATGACGGCGGCGGCACTTCTGGTCGTTCTCGGATCCGCGCTCGCCATGCAGCTCAGCGGCCTGTCGATGGCGATGGGCGCCTTCCTGGCCGGTGTGCTTTTGTCCGAATCGACCTTCCGCCATCAGCTCGAAGCCGATATCGAACCGTTTCGCGGCATCCTGCTCGGTCTGTTCTTTCTCGCGGTGGGCATGTCGCTCGACCTGCATGTGGTCGCGGCGAACTGGCGGCTGATTGCCATCTATGTCGTCGCCTACATGGTGATGAAGGCATTCGGCATCTACATCGTCGCCCGCATCCTGAAAACCAGCCACCGCGAGGCGCTTGAGCGCGCGGTCTTCATGGCGCAAGGCGGTGAGTTCGCCTTTGTCCTTTATTCGGCGGCCGCGGCGGTCGGCATCATCGACGGCAACGCCAATGCGACGCTGACGGCGATCGTCATCATCTCCATGGTGCTGACGCCGCTGGCCATCATCGCCTTGCGCTATCTGACGCCGCGCGACGAGCAGTCGCTCGACGGCGTCGACGTCGCCGATGGCCTGACCGGCAGCGTGCTGATCATCGGCTTCGGCCGCTTCGGCCAGATCGCCAGCCAGCCGCTGCTGCTGCGCGGCATCGACGTCTCGATCATCGACAATGACGTCGAAATGATCCAGGCGGCGGCCGATTTCGGCTTCAAGGTCTACTATGGCGACGGCACGCGGCTGGACATCCTGCATGCCGCCGGTGCCGGCCGGGCGCGCGCCGTGCTGATCTGCGTCGACAAGGCCGATGTGGCTGTTCGCATCGCCCAGCTGATCAAGGCCGAATTCCCACTGCTCACCGTGCTGGCCCGCGCATTCGACCGTGGAACGGCGCTGCAGCTCATACGTGCCGGCGTCGACTACCAACTGCGCGAAACCTTCGAATCCGCACTTGTTTTCGGCGGCTCGGCCCTGGAATCTCTGGGCGTCGATCCCGAAGACGTGGCTGAAACGATCGAAGATGTCAGGCGCCGCGACACCGACCGCTTCGAAACCCAGCTCGCCGAAGGCATTCGCGCCGGACAGCGCTTCCTGAGAGGCAATATCGGCACGCCGATTCCGACACCGCTCTCGACGCCGCGCCGGCCTGGTCAGGCACTCAACGAAGAGACCGCGGGTGTGCTGCACAAGTCCGAACCCGCCGATTGAGCAAGGAATTAGGTATGGAATTGGACAGCAGAGCCCTGTCGGTCACCAAATTCTGGCGCGATGCCGGCGAGGATGCCTGGTTCGAGAAGAACGAAGCATTCGATGCCGAGTTCCGCGACCGCTTTCTCGACCTGCACTACGCCGCCGCGCGGCGTGAATGCGACGACTGGCTGGAACATGCCGAAGGCGCGCTGGCGCTGATGATCCTGCTCGACCAGTTTCCGCGGAACTGCTTTCGCGGCACCGGCCATATGTACGCGACCGATCCGCTCGCCAGATATTTCGCAGAGAAGGCGATCGCGGCTGGTCATGACCTGGCACTCGAGGAAGAACTCCGCGTTTTCCTCTACCTGCCTTATGAGCATTCGGAGCTACTGGCCGACCAGGATATTTCGGTCGAGCTGACGGAGGCCAGAGCCGAGCCCTATCTGAAGTATGCTGTCGAACATCGTGATATCATTGAGCAATTCGGCCGTTTTCCGCATCGAAACAAGATGCTTGGCCGCGAAACCACCTCGCAGGAGCAGACGTTCCTGGATGGTGGCGGCTTCTCGGGTTAGAGGCCTCGCTGCGCCGTTTGCAGGCCGGTATCACCTGAATATCAACGCACCTAGGCCAGCCACCAATCCCGGCCGGACGACAATCGCTCGATGCCTGAGGTATCGACGGCGACCAGGCGATCGGTGATACTGCGACCGCTGACAACCAGGCCGGGCGCGATCTCGGCCAGCGGCGCCAGCACGAAGGCGCGCTCCAGCATGCGCGGATGCGGCACCTCCAGCCCGGTCTCGTGGATGACGCGGTCGCCGAACACCAGAATGTCGATGTCGATCAGCCGCGGCCCCCACCGCTCCTCGCGCACCCGCTTCAGCTTGCGCTCCGCATCGAGGCAGAGGTCGAGCAAGGCACGCGGTGCAAGCACGGTGGAAATTTCGGCGGCCGCATTGAGAAAATCCGGCTGATCGAGCTTGCCCCAGGGCGGTGTGCGATAAAGCGAGGAGACGCCGGTGACACGCGTATCCGCGTCGGCATCCAGCATGCGCAGCGCCGCGCTCATGGATTTCGCCGGATCGCCAAGATTGCCGCCAAGGCTGAGATAAACGGTACTATTCGGGCCAGACAACGGTCACCTCGACATAATCGAGCACGCCGGGCACTGGTGCGTTCGGCTTGCGCACCGTGATCTCGGCTTTCTTTATCTGCGGAAAACGCGCCGTCAGCGCACGGGCCACTTCGAGCGCCAGCGACTCGATCAGAAAACGGCGCTGCCCGGTGATGATCTTTTCAATGACGCTGAATGCAACGCCGTAGTGGACTGTATCCTCGATCGAATCTTCGGCAAGCGCCCGGCCTGGATCAACGGTCAGAACGGCATCGACATAGAAGCGCTGGCCGAGCCGTTCCTCCTCGTCCAGCACGCCGTGCCGGGCAAAGAAAGCGCAGTTCTTCATGCGGATGACATACATCGATCAGTTTCTCGCCCGGTCGGTTTGACGCGCCAGCATAGCATCGGCGAGCGCCAATGCGTCCACGTTGAATGCGACATCGTGGACGCGAAACAGATCGGCGCCCTGGAGCCTCAAAATGACGCTGGTCGCCGCTGTTCCGACCCCTCTGTCGGCGGCATCACGGCCGGTGACCGTGCCGATGAAGCGTTTTCGCGACGTGCCGGCCATCAGCGGCAGGCCGAGTGCATGCAATTCCGAAAAGCGTGCCATCAGGTCGAGATTTTCCTCCGCCGTCTCCTTGGCGAATCCGAAACCGGGATCGAGCACGATGTGATCATCGGCGATGCCGTTCTGGCGGGCGATTTCCAGCGACCTTCGCAGGAATGCCAACTGATCGGCAATCGCGTCCGGCAGCTTCTGGCGATCCCGCCCGGTATGCATGATGACAACCCCGGCGCCGGTATCGGCGGCGACACGAGCAATATCGGGCTCGCGCTGCAAACCCCAGACATCGTTGACGATATGCGCGCCGGCGGCGACCGCCAGCCGCGCCGTGTCGGCGCGATAGGTATCGACCGAAATCAGCACCTCGTTCACGCCCGCCAGCGCTTCGATCACCGGCAGGATGCGGGCCTGTTCCTGGCTGGCCGATACCGCGGCAGCACCTGGGCGCGTCGATTCTCCCCCGACATCGACAACCAGTGCCCCTTCCCCGATCATCCGGCGCGCCTGGGCCAGCGCCTTTTCAGGGGCGTCGAACTGGCCGCCGTCGGAAAAGCTGTCGGGCGTGACATTGAGGATGCCGACGACCACGGCCTTGCCGCCAAGGTCGAGATGGCGTCCATGCGCCAACTGCCATCGCCTGGCCGTCATTGCTCATCGACCATGGAGTTCATCAATCATGTGTGATCCCTGGCGGATCAATTTCATTGCGCCGGCAACGGCCGTAAAGCAAGGTGGTCGAAGAGGCAACATGATGAAACGATCCATGCTTGGCATGAAAAAACAGTCCTTGGGCGTGAAACAATCCTTGGCTTGCGCGCTGCTGCTCGCCATAACGCCGCACCCGGCGGCGGCGGCCAATCTCGTCAAGACGTACAGCTATTTCGCCATTGGCGGCAGCACCCTCGACGACATCGAGGCACAACTCTCCAAACGCGGGCCGGAGGTGAAAAGCACCGGCACGCGGCACCCGGGCGCCACGCAAATGGCCTTCACCACCCGTATCAGCTATGCGCAGACACCGAGTTCCTGCCGGATTGCCGACGCGGTGGTGACCGTCAAGGTGAAGGTGATCCTTCCCGAGTGGCGCCGGCCGCGCAAGGCCGATGCCGATGTCAGGCTGTTCTGGGATACGCTGTCGGCCGACATCAAGCGCCATGAGGAGCGCCATGTCGAAATCGCCAAGAACCATGGCGGCGAACTCGAAGAGGCCTTGAAAGCCACCTACCCGCAAAAGAACTGCGACGCCGCCAAGGCCAAGGCGGCCGCGATCACCGCGGCTGTTCTGGCCAGGCACGACCGCGCCCAGCTTCAGTTCGACCGCGTCGAAAGCGTCAATTTCGAAAGCCGCATCTTGCGGCTGCTGCGCTACCGCATGGAGCGCATCGGCAACGGCCGACTGCCGCCGGCCTGAACGCACCCGAACTGAAAGCCAAATTCGCCGAAGCGTAGTGCCAGATTCGAAAAACTTTCGAGCCGCCGTCGAAACCGGCCTATATGGGACGACATATATCAGGCTCGCCAGACGAGCTTAAAACACCAATGCGATCCAAACGGTCATGAAGCCGGAGCGGCTGAACAGCGCCGGTCAAATCGCAAGCTTATGGATGAACGATCATGGACCAGGCTGTCGATGAGAAAACGATGGCGGAAACCGGCACGCCGATAACAGAGCGCGAAAAGAACGCCATCATCGGCGGCGTGCTGTTGTCGATGCTGTTGGCGGCACTCGATCAGACCATTGTCGCGCCGGCCATGCCGACCATCGGGCATGCGCTCGGAAACGCACACTATCTGCCATGGATCGTCACCGGTTATCTCCTGACCGCTACAGCCGTGGCTCCGCTCTACGGCAAGATTTCCGATGTCTACGGCCGCCGGCCGACCGTCTATGCCGCGATCCTGATCTTTTTGGCGGGATCGGTGGTCAGTGCGATGGCTCCCAACATGTTTGTGCTGGTTGTCGGGCGGGCGATCCAGGGCGCCGGTGGCGGCGGCTTGTTCGCTTTGACGCAGACCGTCGTCGGCGATCTCGTGCCGCCGCGCGAGCGGGCACGCTATGCCGCCTGGTTCTCCGGCACATGGGCTGTCGCCAGCATTGCCGGTCCGTTGCTCGGCGGCACTTTCGCAGAGCACCTGCACTGGTCACTGATCTTCTGGATCAACATTCCGCTTGGTTTTCTTGCGATGGCGATCATCAACAAGCCGCTCAAGAAACTGCCTGTTGCCGCAAAGCGCCATCGCATCGACGGCCTGGGCGCGCTGCTTCTGATAATTGCCACGGCGCTGCTGCTGCTCGCCTTGAACTGGGGCGGCAGCGCCTATCCCTGGACTTCGCTTGAAGTCATCGGCGTTCTCTGCGGTTCGGCGATTTTCTGGAGCGCTTTTGCCTTGCGGCTCATGCGCGCCGCCGAGCCGCTCATCTCACTCGAAGTGCTTGGCAATCCAATCGTTCTGGCGGGCACGCTTTCGATGTTCCTGCTTCAGGCCGCAAGCGTCGGCATGGCTGTGTACCTGCCCGTCTATCTTCAGGCGGTGCTCGGCTTGTCGGCAGCGGAGTCGGGCATCGCGATGCTTGGGCTTCTGCTGGGGACCGTCGGCGGCGCGGCATTCAGCGGGCGTATGATCCCGCATTTCACCCACTACAAGCGCATTGCGATGGTGGGCGTCGTCTTCAGCATGCTGTGCCTCTGCCTGCTGGCCGTCGTCGCAGGATATGCAACGCTGCTGGAGGTCGAGGTCTTGACGATTTGCATCGGGTTTGGAACCGGAACGACGTTTCCGGTCACCACCGTGTCGGTCCAGAACGCCGTCGATCGCGTGCATCTCGGCGTCGCGACGGGCGTGCTGACATTCCTGCGTTCGCTTGGCAGTGCGCTTGGAGTCGCCATGCTCGGCGCGGTCGCTCTGGGCTACGGCTTGCCGCTTGCCGGTGAAGGCGTGCGGATCGCTGGCCATAGCGCGACGATCGAGCCGTTCGTGATGATCTTTGCCGTCGCCGCCGCTACATTGCTGCTCGGGCTGATCACGCTGACGCTGATGCCCGAAAAGGAGCTTCGCGGCTACGCCGACAATGCGGCGCCGATGCTGGCCGAGTAAAGTTCAGCCGGAGACGCCGAGCTTCTTCTGCAGGCTGGTCGATGAGGTCGTGTACTGGAAAACGATGCGCTCGCCGGGGCTGATGATGCGCTTGGCGGCCTGCGCCATCAGCGCCACTTCGTGGAAACCCGACAGGATCAGCTTCAGCTTGCCCGGATACCAGTTGATGTCGCCGACCGCGAAGATGCCGGGCACCGATGTCTGGAATTTTTCGGTATCGACCGGAATGAGGTTCTCGTGAAGGTTGAGACCCCACTCCGCGATCGGTCCGAGCTTCATGGTCAGGCCGAAGAACGGCAGCATGCGCGTGCAAGGCACCTCGACGTCGCCATCCGGTCCCTTGATGGTGGCCGATGACAACTGGCCGTCGGCACCGGTCAATCCGGTCACCTGGCCGACCTGGAATTCGAGCTGCTTCATCTCCTGCATGGCATACATCTTGTTGACGCTGTCGGGAGCGGCGCGGAACTCAGGCCGCCGGTGCACCAGCGTCACGCTCTTTGCCACCGGCTGCAGGTTCAGCGTCCAGTCGAGCGCCGAGTCGCCGCCGCCGACAATGACGAGGTCGTGGCCGCGAAAATCCTCCATCCGGCGCACCGAATAGAAGACGCTCTTGCCTTCATAGGGCTCGATGCCGGGGATCGGCGGACGCTTGGGCTGGAAGGAGCCGCCGCCGGCGGCAATCACCACCACCTTGGCCTCGAACACCTCGTTTTCGTCGGTGGTGACGCGAAAACTGCCGTCCTCCAGTTTTTCCAGGCTGGAAACCATTCGGTTGTAGCTGAAATCGGGCTTGAACGGCGCGATCTGCTCGAGCAATTTGTCGACCAGCCCCTGCGCCGAGATCGAAGGCCAGCCTGGAATGTCGTAGATCGGCTTTTCCGGATAGAGCTCCGCGCATTGGCCGCCCGGCCGATCGAGAATGTCGATCAGGTGGCACTTCATGTCGAACAGGCCGAGCTCGAACACGGCAAACAGGCCAACCGGCCCTGCCCCGACAATAAGCACGTCTGTCCTGGTGATGTCGGTCATGCCTGTGCCTCGCTGCGCATGACCCCGAAAATCGGATCGATTTTCGGAAAGGATCACGCGCAAATAAAAGTGCTACAGCGTCCTTTGCGCGTCCAAGAGGACACGCGGCGCTGTGGTGAAACAGCAGGACACTGCATGACCATCGCCCCGCTGCCAAGCCACAGCGGGAAAAATCAGTTGGCAAAAAGGTTGCGCTTATCCCTGGCGGGCAGGCACCCGCACGACCAAGCCGTCAAGCGCATCGCGGACCTTGATCTGGCATGACAGGCGCGAGTTGGGCTGGACGTCGTAGGCGAAGTCCAGCATGTCCTCTTCCATCGCTTCCGGCTCGCCGACTTCAGCCGTCCAGGCTTCGTCGACATAGACGTGACAGGTGGCACAGGCGCAGGCACCGCCGCATTCGGCTTCGATCCCGGGCACGGCGTTGCGGATCGCGTTCTCCATGACCGTAGAGCCGTTCTCGGCGTCCATGTCGAAATGCGTGCCGTCATGGGCAATGAAAGTCAGCTTGGTCATTTGTCACCTGAAGGGAGTTGCAGCCGAGATAATCACTCCGGCTGACAAGTCAACTGCCGCATGAAAGCGCCGCCCGATGACGTTTTTCCGCAAATCGGATTCGGCGCGGATTCAGCGGTTGATGGCGGCGATGAAATCGCGCACTTCGTCGATCAGCGTACCAAGCCGCTTGAGCGTCTGGCCGTCTTCCGGCCGGTGCTCGATCTCGGTGGCGCAATCGGCGATGGCAAAGGCGCCCACGCCCCGTGCCGAACCCTTTAATCCATGGGCGAGCAGAAGCCGGTCCTTGATATCGGCGTCGACTATTCTGTCGCGCACGGACAGCGCCTGCTGTACAAATAGCGCCAGAACCTCTTGCTCAAGGCTGCGGTCACCCATCGTCTGGCGGGCAAGGTGTGCCAAATCGACCGGCCGTGACCGTCTTGGTCCGGATACATCTCCCCCGGGCATTGAGAAGGCGATGCCGCTTTCGCCACGCATGAACTCGAACTCCGTTTCTTCGACTCGCCCAAAAACCTAGGCGAATCCAATGGACAACGGGTTAATGAATGGCCCGGAAAAATGTTGCCAAAGCGGCGTCCAAATCACAGCTCCGTTAACCTTATATTTAAAGTTTTACGTATCCCGCGGAATGCATGTTTTCTTTACCCCCCTGTGTCATTACGATACGAGGGGTCCATTTTCAGCCTCCTGCGCGGGGCAAGACAAACAGAATTATAAGCCCGCGGCAGCTAGTACAGGGTAGCGAAGGCATGGCAAAGAAACCGACGACGAGAACTCTCGACAGCGAAGTGGCCAGGGAACTGGAAAAGGCGCTCGATCTCGACCTCAGCAATGAGATCGGCAGCGGCGACCTCGATATCGCGGCTTCGATGGAGGATCTTGAAGCGCAGATATCCCAGGCGGCCGACGAGCTGGCGCGCGAGGGACGCAATCATAAGCCGGAACAGAACCCGGAGCCGGTGGTCAACCAAAACCAGGCCGCGAAACCCGCGCCCAAGGCCAAACCTGCCGAATTGCGCCCCGTGGAACCGCGCAATGGCGCCCAGCCCGCAGGTTTCGCGCCGGCCAATGACGATCGCCAGAAGGATTACAAGACACTCCTGCACAGCCTCAACAGGCGTGCCTCGAACACCATTTACTGGGTCGTCGCCTTCGTTTCGCTCGCCTGGTTCGCCGGTGCCGGTGGTTTGGCCAATCTGCTTTTCGGACCGAGCATCTGGAGAATCCGCACGCTCGACCAGTTCCTCGCCCGTCCGGAACTGATCGGCCTCGCCGTCGCGGCCATCGTGCCCGTCATCCTGTTCTGGGCCTTCGCCGCCATGATTCGCCGCGCCCAGGAAATGCGCATCGCCGCACAGTCGATGACCGAAGTGGCCTTCCGCCTGACCGAGCCGGAAAACCTTGCCCAGGATCGCGTCATGATGATCGGCCAGGCCGTTCGTCGCGAGGTCGCGGCGATGGGCGAAGGCATCGAACGCACGCTTGCCCGCGCCGTCGAACTGGAAACGCTTGTCCACAGCGAAGTCAACCAGATCGAACGCTCCTATTCCGAGAATGAATCCCGCATCCGCTCGCTGGTCGACGGGCTCGGCAGCGAGCGCGAAGCCGTCGTCACCCATGCCGAGCGCGTCCGCGCCTCGATTACCGGCGCGCATGAGACGCTGAAGGACGAGATCGGCGCGGCTTCCGACATCATTCGCGACTCGATCCTCAATGCATCGACCAAATTGTCGATGACGATCACCAATTCCGGCGACACGCTGATCGACCGCATCAACGAAAGCTCGATGTCGATCTTCGATTCCGTCGAAGGCCGGCTCGATTCGATCACCGACCGTCTGTCGACCTCGGGCGAGGCCTTCGCCAGCCTTCTCGACACCCGCATTGCCAAGCTGACGGACACCACGGACGGACTGACGCGGTCGTTGACCGATCTGCTCGACGATCGCACCACCGGCATGGTGTCGCTGCTTGGCGGCGCCGCGCGCACCCTCAATTCCGAATTCGAGGCCAGCCTCAACGGCATCGAGCGCACGCTCGCCGAACGCGGCCAGGCGTTGATCAGCGAGTTCCAGACCCGCGCCGAGGCGCTCGACACCGGAACGCAGAAGCTCAATGCGGCACTCGAGGCCCGCGCCCGCCAGATCAATGAAACGCTGGTCGAGCGCGCCCGCGAAATCGCGCACACCTTCGCCGAGAGCAAGGACACGCTGTCGGCGATGATCGATCAGGGCAAGACCCAGATCGGCGCCGACATGGCCGACATCGTCACTTCGACCTCCTCTATGCTCGAAGCCCGCGCCAGCGACTTCGCCGGACGCATGGAAGCCGCCCGTCACGTCGTGTCGCGTTCGTTCGACAGTGACATCCAGCGGCTCGCCGACGCCCGCGTCGGCATCGAGGAAGCTGTCGAGAACCACAGCAGGAAACTGTCCGAAAGCCGCGAGCGCATGGCCGCGGCCATGGAGGCCGACCTGGCGAAGTTCGCCGAGGGCCGCGCCGGCATCGATGCGGCAGTAACCAACCAGGTGCAGAAGCTGGCCGAAGGCCGCAGCCTGATCTCGCGCGCTCTCGAAGAGGATCTGCGCAAGGTCAATGAATCGCGGGCGGCCATCGATGCATCGCTCGGCAGCCATCTCGAAAGGCTGGAAGAAGGTCGCAACAGGCTCTCTATTGCCTTGAATGAAGACTCCGGGAAGCTGGTGCAAGCTCGTACGATCATTGATGAAATGGTCGCCGGACATGTCGGAAAACTCGCCGAGGGCCGCAACATTCTGTCGCGCGCTTTGGAAGCCGATCTCGGAAAACTGTCCGACAGCCGCGCCGACATCGACGGTCTGGTCGCCGGTCAGGTGGAAAAAATCGCCGAAGGCCGCGCCGTGCTCGCCAAGGCGTTGGAAAACGACATCGTCGGCATCAAGAGCCTCATCGAAACCCATTCCGCCAAACTGGCGGAAGACCGCACGCAGCTTTCCCATTCGCTCGACAATGATCTGTCCGGCATACGCGGCCTGATCGAAAGCCATTCGGGACGGTTGGCCGAGGACCGCAGCCTGCTGTCGCAGACCCTTGAAGCCGACCTTGCCAAGCTGGCCGAAAGCCGTTCGAGCATCGACGGTCTGGTCGCCGGTCAGGTCGAGAAGCTGGCGGAAGGCCGCGACATTCTCAAGCGCGCGCTGGAATCCGACCTGAACACGATCAAGGGCGTTATCTCAAGCCAGTCGGAAAAGCTGGCCGAGGATCGCGGTCAGCTTTCCCGGGTCCTGGAAGCCGACCTGCAGAATGTGAACAGCGTCATCGCCGATCACATGAACAAGCTTGTCCAAGACCGCTCCGCCCTGTCCAGGGCCCTTGAGGACGACCTCGCCAAGCTGGCCGACAGCCGTTCCAGCATCGACGGGCTGGTTGCGGGTCAGGTCGAGAAGTTGTCCGAGGGCCGAGATATTCTGCGGCGCGCTCTGGAATCCGACCTCAATGCGATCAAGGGGACCATTGCCGACCAGTCGCAGAAACTGGTCGATGACCGGGCACAGTTCGCCCGGGCACTCGAGGCTGACCTCGAAAGCGTCAATGGCTTGGTCAACAGCCATTCCGAAAGGCTCGTCCAGGATCGTTCGACGCTGTCGAAAGCGCTTGAAGCCGACCTCGAAAACGTCGGTGGCCTCGTCAACAGCCACGCGGAAAGGCTTGTCCAGGAGCGCTCGACCCTGTCCAAGGCGCTCGAGGACGATCTTGCCAAACTGGCCGAGAGCCGCTCAAGCATCGACGGTCTGGTCGCCGGCCAGGTCGAGAAACTCGCCGAAGGTCGCGATGTTCTCAAGCGCGCGCTGGAAGCCGATCTCGCCAAGCTGGCCGAAAGCCGCTCCAGCATCGACGGTCTGGTTGCCGGCCAGGTCGAGAAGCTGGCCGAGGGCCGCGACATTCTCAAACGCGCCCTCGAAGCCGACCTGCAGAAGCTGACCGAAAGCCGCAGCGACATCGACGACGTCATCGCCGGACATGTCGGCAAGCTGTCCGAAGGCCGCAATATGCTGACCCGCGCGCTGGAAGACGATCTCGGCAAGCTCGCCGAGACCCGCAAGGACGTTGACCGCTCGCTGTCGGGCCATATCGACCAGATCGCTGCCAGAAGCACCGGCATTTCCGACGCGATCGCTGCCGATGTCGAGAAGATCGAGCAGGCGTTCAGTCGCCAGACCGGCATCATCGAGGAGCGCGCCGGCACCATGGAACGTGCGCTCTCGACAGGCGTCGACAACGTCCGCGCCGTGCTCGAGAAGAGCGCCGTGTTTGTCGCCGGCGCCCTGCGCGAAAAGGTGCTGGAAGTCACCAGCACCCTGCACGAGCAGGCCGGTGCCGCGTTCAGCGACGCCGACCGGAAGATCGCCGAGCGCGCCGAGCAGACCTCCGCCGCCCTGCTGGCGCGGGCCGAAGACATCGCCCGCACCTTCGAGGAGGCCGACCGTCGCCTGCACGCCCGTGCAGAAGATACGTCGAACGCCTTGCTTGCCCGCGCGGACGACACGTCCAGCTCGCTGCTGGCCCGTGCCCATGAAACCGCCGATCAGCTGGCCGCTCGCGCAAATCAGATCGCCGGCACCTTCGAGGCGGCAGACCAGAAGCTTGCCGCCCGCGCCCAGGAAACCGCAGATCAGCTGACCGCCCGGGCTCAGGACACCGCCGACCATCTGGCAGCTCGTGCAAGCGAAATTGCAGGCACGTTCGATGCCGCCGACCAGAAGCTGGTCGCCCGCGCCATCGAAACGGCCCAGTCGCTGGCCGCGCGCGCCGGCGACATCCTGCGCAACTTCGAAGGCGCCGACCAGCGGCTCGGCATGCGGATCGGCGAATCGGCCGAAGCGCTTGCCGCACGCGCATCGGACCTTGGCCGCATCTTCGATGCCGCCGACCAGCAGCTCGTCTCGCGCATCGCCGAGGGTTCGGAAGCGCTGTCGAGCCGCGCCTCGGAAATCGGCCGTATCTTCGACGACGCGGATCAGCGTCTGGTGTCGCGCATCGCCAGCAGCACCACCACGATCGGCGAGCATGCCGAGACGATCGTCGGCGCCTTTGCCGATACCGAGCAACGGGTTGCCGAACGCGCAAGGCGGACCGGCCAGGAAATGGCCGTGCATGCCCGCGAAATCGAGCAGGCGCTTGCCGGCGCCGACGAGCGTCTCGCCTCGAGCGCGGCGGCCGCGGCAGCCCGTGTCGAAGAGCAGATCTCGGGCGTCGAGAACCGCCTCGCCTTTACGGCCGAGACGATGGGCCAGAAGCTCAACGAGCAGGTGTCGAACGCCGAGGCGCAACTCGTCTCGCGCGCCAATGTGATCGCCGAGACCTTCACCGCGGTTGGCCAGCATATCGGCCAGAGCACCAACGATGCCGCCAAGACGATCGGCGCCAACACCCGCGAACTCAACACCATGCTCGCGGCGCGTTCGGCCGAAATGTCGAAGATCCTCGACGAAACCGCACGGCCTTTGGTCGAGCGCTTCGCCCAGGGCGGCTCGGACCTGCAAAAGAGCATGGAAGAGGTCACAGAACGCGCCACCGAGAAGCTGCGCAGCGAGAATGCCGCACTTGTCGACGCGCTCGCCAACCGCACCGCCGAAACCTTGTCGGCGGTCGAGGGTGCCCGCTCGTCGCTGTCCGACAGCGTCGCCGACCTCATCGGCCGGATGACCAAGTCCAGTTCGCAGCTCGGTCAGCTGATCGAGCAGGCCGCGGTCAATCTCGGCCAGGTCGATGAACGCCTGAGCGGCAGCACGCAAAGCTTCGCCGCCACCACCGAGAAGGCCGCGCAGACCTTTGCCAGCTCGGCACGTCTGGTTGATTCGAACACGACTAGGCTGACGGAACTGTCGTCGTCCACCTTGCGCGAGGTCGCGTCGATTGCCACCAAGTTCGACGAGCACAGCCGCCTGCTCTCCAGTGCTTCGGACCTGTTGAGCTCGGCCCAGAGCAACCTCGAGCACACGCTCGAACGGCAGTCGTCGCTCGAAGACCTCGCCGTCGGCCTGGTCAAGAAGTCGGAAGATCTCGAAAGGGTCATGCGCTCGTTCGAAAATCTCGTTGGCCAGACGCTGCAGAACGCCGAAGGCAAGACGATGGAGTCGGCCGACAAGATCCGCAACGCCATCACCGACGTCGTCGACTCGGCAACCAAGCGGTTTGCCGATGCGACCGAGGAGATGCGGCGCACAGCGGGTTCGATCAAGAGCGAACTCGACCTGACCCGCGCCGAGCTCAAGAAGGGCGTCATCGAAATGCCGGAAGAGGCCAAGGAATCGACTTCGGCCATCCGCCGCGCCGTTTCCGAGCAGATCAACGCCCTGAAGGAGCTTTCGGACATCGTGGCCAAGTCCGGCCGCGGCGGTGACGGGTCCGAACCACGCAACCTGCGTCCGGCGCCGCAAGCGCCGGCCGCACGCGCTGCCGAGCCGCCGCGCCGAGCACCGGCACCGCAGCCGGACCTGCGCACGCCTCAGGCGCCCTTGGGCGGCCCTGCATTGCGCGGCACGCTCGACCTTGACCGTCCGACCGAGGCGGCACCGCGTCCGCGCGGCGATGCCAGCGCCCGCACGCCGCAGGGCGGCTGGGTGCGCGATCTGCTGACCGCGGCATCGAACGAGGAGGACCTCAGGTCGGCAGCTCCCCCAGCGGCTGCGGAAGCGCCCCGCGCTACGCCTGCCCAGCGCTCGCCCCTGCATGTCGTCGAATCGCTGAACTCGCTCTCCGTCGATATCGCGCGGGCCATCGACCACGATGCTTCGATCGAGCTGTGGAACCGTTACCGGCGCGGCGAGCGTGACGTGTTCACAAGGCGGCTCTACACGCTGAAGGGTCAGCAGACGTTCGACGAGATCCGTCGCAAGTATCAGGCCGAGGCCGAGTTCCGCGCCGCCGTCGACCGCTACTGCGACGATTTCGAGAAGCTGCTCAAGGATGTCTCGCGCAACGACCGCGACAACATCATGGCGCAGACCTACCTGACGTCGGACACCGGCAAGGTCTACACCATGCTGGCGCATGCGAGCGGCCGCCTGCACTAAGACAGGAATTGAACAGGCGGGCCATGGTCCCGCCTGTGCCTGCTCTAACGTCCGGCACGCGTTGAACCTGCCCGCAACAGGTCTTGCAAGACTATCGATGCCTTCGGAATCCGCCCTAAGTCGATCTCCCGACGGCGCCATAATTCATCCACAGTACCGCTGCCCTAACGCTCGCAGGGTGTGATCGTGAAGACGGCAATCATTTTCGACTGCGAGTTTCTTTGCCTGGAGGGCTCGCAACGCAGATTCTGGTGCGCGGCCCACGATCCCGACCCGGTGATCGCACAGATCGGCGCCGTCAGGCTTGGACTTGAAGGCGACTTCCCCCTGCTCGGAACACACAAGGCCTATATCAGACCGGTCGACCGGTTTGGTCAGAGATACGCCCTGGACCCATTCTTCACCAAACTGACCGGCATCACCGAGGAAGATTTGGAGACAAAAGGGGTGGCACTAGGGGATGCTCTCGCCGACATCGATCATTTTTCCGAAGGGGCGCGATTCTGGTCCTGGGGCAAGGACGAATTGAGCATGATCGCCATCAGCTGCTATGTCGCGGGCATTCAGCCTTCGATCCCGGCCACCCGGTTTGACAACACCGTCAAGCTGCTGATCGCAGCCGGAATGCCGATCGAGGATCTGGCGAGAACGCCGAGCAACAAGCTTGCGGATTACTACGGCGTCAAGCACCCGCCATTGCAGGGGCACGATGCGCTCGATGACGCGCTGTCCGTGACCTACACCCTGCAGCACCTGATGAAGACCGGAAAGCTCCGGCCGGAGATCTTCGACCACTTGTAGGTAGAGAAGCCTGATGGGATTCCGGCGCGCGTCGCGCTCAGATCACCGAATCCGTCCAGCGCACGATCTGCCCGGCGGCGTCGCCGAACGCCTTGTCGAGTGCGCTGACATAAGCAGGATTGCCGCTGCCCGAGACGGGTGCGGCTGCGGTGAAGCTCTTGGAAGCACGGACCTCGCCGTTGCGATCGTTCAGGATCCGCACGAACAGATCGACCTCGGCATGTTCGCCGCCGTCGACCCGAACCTCGAATGAGCGGATCTCGACGATCACCTGATAGTCGATCGCCAGGCCCTCGCCCGGCTTGCCGACGCCGGCAAAGCTGCCCGAGCGCTGGAAGGTCTCGGCCAGCCGCGCCTGCACGATCAGCGGCAGCCGGTCGGCCCATTGCGCGCCCTTGAGATACTGGATCGAACGATCCGACGGTTTGATGACGATGTTCTGGCTGTCCAGCGCCTTGAGCGCCGACGGCTGCGCGATCAGGATCTGGCGGCGGCTGTGGCCATGCGCGTCGACCGACGGCGCCGACAGCTCGAACGTATCGAGCGGCGCGGGCTTGCCGCCCAACGCCGCACAGCCGGCCAGCGTCAAAGCAAGCAGTGCCGCAGCCGATGTCAACCCGCCCGTTTTCACCCACACAGACTTCACGCGCGATCCCCGTTGTCCCCGGATCGTAAGATCGACCCGCTTTCGCGGCTCATGTTTCTGGGGCGCGCCGACGCCGAAGTCAACGCCGCGCCCTGCCATCGAATTGCCGAACCTCGCCGTCGCCACCCGACAGGATGCGCTGCGGATTGCGGCTGAGATCGGTTACCGCCTCCTCGATGCGGCTGATCGAACGGCGGCTGTCCTGCACCAGCGCTTCGACGTTCGAAAGCCCCTGGCCCGAGAATCGCGCCAGATTGTCGGTGATGACGCCAAGGCGCGAATTCAGCGTGTCGGCAACCTGCTTGAACGACTTCAGCGTCGCCCTGGCATCCGCCATCACGCCGTCGGCCTGCCCCGACCCGAGCAAGGTATCGACCTTGGCTAGAATGCCATCGACCCGCACCGAGGCATCGTTGAGCCGTTGCGCGAGCTGCTTTGCGTCCTTGATCGTCTGGTCGATGTCGTCGGCCCGGTTGGCGAACTTGTGGGTCACCTCCGCGATGTCGGCGGCGGCCTTGTCGGCGCTCTCGCTGGCCTTTTGGATGTTGGCGAGCGCCGAGCGCACTTGTGCGGGATCGATACCGTCGAGCACGTTGTCGACCTTGGCCAGCGTGCCTTGCGTCCGTTTGGCGAAGTCGTTGACCGACCCCACGGCTGTATCGACGTTCTTGATCACGCCGTCGAGCTGCTTCGACGTCTGCTTGAGGTTACCGGTTACTGCGTCGACATTGGCGACGATGCTCTTGATCTTGTCCTTGTCGACCGCGTTGAGAAGGCCTTCGGCCGCCTTCAGCGTGCCGTCGAGTTTGCCGGAAACGCCTTTCAGCTCATCGGCCAGCGTGCTGGCGGCGGACAGGAACTTGTCGATGCCGTCCGAATTCTTGGCCAGCGCATCGGAGAAGGTCTGGACGTTCTGGACGGTCTGCGTCAGCGGCCCGCGAACGTCCTTGGTGAAGCCTTCGAGCTCGGTCAGCACCTTGTCGGCGCGGGTAAAAATATTCTGCGCCGTCTGCAAGAGGTTGGTCACCGCCGACGGGTTGGCGACGATCTCGGCGACCTTGCCTTCCTTTTCCGCTTGGTCGAGGAGCTTTACCTCCTTGGGATCGGCGCCCTTGAGCTCGATGTTGGCCTGCCCGGTCAGGCCGGCAAGCCCGATATCGGCTTGCGTCGATTTGGTGATCGGCGTCATGCGGTCGATCTCGGTATCGGCGATGGCAACCGTCGGATTGTCGACATCGATATAGACGCGCTTGACGTCGCCGACCTTGACGCCGTTGAACAGCACGAAACTTCCGCGGCCGAGCCCGGAGGCCGAGCCCGGAATGCGCACGCGCAGCAACGTCGTCTCGCCCTTGTCGCCGATCGCCGCCGTCCAGTAGACGAAGGCAAACGCCGCCAGGATCGCGGCCAGCGTGAAGATGCCGACAATGACGTAGTTGGCTCTGGTTTCCATTGTCCCACTTATGGCTATGCGCGCGCCGCAAGATCAAGTTGCCGGGCGCGTTTTCCGCGGAAATAGGATTTTACCCACGGTTCCTCGCTCTTCAGCATGTCGTCGATGGTGCCTTCGACCAGCACTTTCTTCTTGCCGAGCACGGCCACCCGGTCGCAAGCGGTGAACAGCGTGTCGAGGTCATGCGTCACCATGTAGACGGTCAGATCCATCGTGTCGCGCAGCTTGACCACCAGCTCGTCGAACTCCGCCGCGCTGATCGGATCGAGACCCGATGTCGGCTCGTCGAGGAAGACGATGTCGGGATCGAGCGCCAGCGCCCGCGCCAGTGCGGCGCGCTTGATCATGCCGCCGGACAGTTCGGATGGGAATTTTTGCGCCGCGTCGGGCGGCAGCCCGACCAGCTCGATCTTGAGCATCGCCAGTTCGTCCATCAGCTTTCGCGGCAGGTCGAGATATTCGCGCATCGGCACCTGGACGTTTTCCAGCACCGTCAGCGCCGAGAACAGGGCGCCGTGCTGGAACAACACGCCAAGCCGCATGTCGATGCGCAGACGCTCGGCATCATCAGCCTTCTCGATATCGACGCCGAACAGCTTGATGGTGCCCGACTGCTTGCGCGTCAGGCCGAGAATGGTGCGCAGCAGAACGGATTTGCCTGCGCCCGAGGCGCCGACAAATCCAAGGATTTCGCCGCGCCTTATGTCGAGCGACAGTCTGTCGAGGATAAGCTTGTCGGCAAAGGAAACGCTGATGTCGTGCGCGGAAAGCACGATATCGCCCTCGCCCGCGTCATCCGCCAATGCACCCGCCCTTTTCCTGTTTCGCAGCTTCATCTCAGAACTCGATCGCTGCGTAGAACATGGCAAAAAGCCCGTCGAGGATGATGACGACGAAGATCGACTTCACCACCGAAGCGGTAACATGCTGGCCGAGCGATTCGGCGCTGCCGCCGACCTTCATGCCTTCGACCGAGGCAATCGTGCCGATGATCATGGCCATGAACGGCGCCTTGATCAGGCCCGCAAAGATGGTGCTGAGATCGATGGCGACACGCAGCCGGTCGATGAAGGCGGCGGGTGGAATGTCGGAATAGAGCCAGGCAGCCAGGATGCCGCCGCCGAGTGCGGCGAAATTGGCGATGATGGTCAGGCACGGCAAGGCGATGACCAGCGCCACAAGGCGCGGAAAGACCAGGACGCCGATCGGGTTAAGTCCGATGACCTTCAGCGCGTCGACCTCCTCGCGCATCTTCATCGAGCCGATCTCGGCGGTGATCGCGCTGCCGGAGCGGCCGGCGATCATGATCGCCGTCATCAGCACGCCGAGTTCGCGCAGGATCAGCACGCCGACGAGGTCGACGACGAAGATATCGGCGCCGAAATAGCTGAGCTGATAGGCGCCCTGCTGGGCGACGATGGCGCCGACGATCGCCGACATCAGCACCACCACCGGAATGGCGCCGACGCCCATACGGTCGATCTGGTTGAAAATCGCCGCCGGGTTGACGGCATGGCCACGGCCGAGCTTCATCTGCGCGCCACGGATGGTGGCGCCGAGGATGTTCATCGACGCGAGAAAATCGTCGCGCATCTCGTAGACCCGGCGGCCAACCGCCTCCAGCGCGCGAATGACGATGTTGGGCGGTCGCACCGGGCCGGATTCGGGTTCGCGCCGCACGGCCTCGCCGACAGCTTCGAGCAGGATCGAAGCGATCTCGCTCTGGCCTTGCATCTGGATTTCGACACCCTTCTTCTCGAAGGCGCTGACCAGCCGGTCGATCAGCCAGGCGCCGGCAGTGTCCATCTTCTCGATTTTGGAAACATCGAGCGCCAAGGTTTTGAAGCCGCTTCGCTTTTCGATCTTGCGCATGTCGGCGTCGACGAGTGCAACGGTCCTTGTCGTCCAGACTCCGGAGAAAGCGCAGCCAAGAACGCCGTCCTCCTCGCCGGTCGCCACGCGCGGTTCGTGGTCAGCCTCCCCTGCGGTCGTGCCGCTTGCGTCGCGCTTGCCGATGGTCAACATGGCGTCCTGTTTAGCCTGACGGGTCTGACCTGTCGATTTGCCGACAACGCTTGTCGCATAGCAGGAGCAGAAAAATATGGCGCGTGTCATTTCGGTCGAGGCCGAGCGTTTTCCCATCGCCGGAACCTTCACCATTTCGCGCGGTTCCAAGACCGAAGCCGAAGTGATCTCCTGCACGATCAGCGACGGCGGCCACTTCGGCCGCGGCGAATGCGTCCCCTACAAGCGCTATGGCGAGACGATTGAGGGCGTGCGCGAGGCGATCGACGCCATGCGCGGCCGGATCGCCGATGGCATCAGCCGCAGCGCCTTGCTCGATGCCATGCCGGCCGGAGCCGCCCGCAACGCCATAGACTGCGCCCTATGGGATCTGGAGGCGAAGCTCAGCGGAACATCGGTGGCGGTTGCGATAGGCGCTGTTCCCTTGCAGGCGCTCGAAACCGCCTACACGCTGTCGCTGGGCGAGCCGGAGGCGATGGCGGCGCAGGCCCGCGCCAATGCGGCGCGGCCGCTGCTCAAGGTCAAGATCGGCGGCGACAACGACATTGCCCGCATCCGGGCGGTCAGGCAGGCAGCGCCAGACAGCCGCATCATCCTCGACGCCAATGAGGGCTGGAGCGACGACAACATCGTTGCGAACCTCGCCTTTGCCGCCGAACAAGGCATCGCGCTGATCGAACAGCCGCTGCCGGCCGGTCATGACGAGATCCTGCGCCATATCGCCCATCTGGTGCCGATCTGCGCCGATGAAAGCGTGCACGAGGCTAAGAATCTCGAAGCGCTTGTCGGTCTTTACGATGCCGTCAACATCAAGCTCGACAAGTCGGGCGGGCTGACGGCGGCACTGGTGCTGCGCGATCGCGCCCGCGAACTCGGTTTCGGCGTGATGGTCGGCTGCATGGTCGGCACCTCATTGGCGATGGCGCCAGCGGTGCTGCTTGCCCAGCACGCCGATTTCGTCGACCTCGACGGTCCGCTGCTGCTTGCCCGCGACCGGGTACCGGGCCTTGTCTACCGGGGATCGCTGGTGTCACCGCCCGATACGGCGCTCTGGGGCTGAGCGCGCAGCAAGGCCGATCAGCGCCAGTCCGATCAACGCAATCGGGATCATGGCAAAGAAGCCGTCGACACCGAGACGGTCGTAGAGCGGGCCGGACGCCAGCGTCACCACCGCCATGAAGAAGCCGTTGGAGAAATAGGCGACGCCTTGCGCGGCACCTGTCCGCTCCTCGGAGATCGTTTCGCCGATCATCTTCTGCAGCCCGATCAGCCCCAGCGCCACCGAGACCGAGTGCAGCGACTGGACAGCGAAGAAGCCGGGAATGCCGAGGCCGAGCGGCCAGACCAGCGGAAAGGCGATCCAGCGCACGATGGAGCCGATTCCGGCCATCACCATGACCGACACGACGGAGAACCGGTCGAAAAAGCGGGTGAACATCATGAACATGCAGACTTCCGACACCACGCCCCAAGCCCATAAGAGACCGACTACCGAATCGCCGAGGCCGATCGACTTCCAGTAGATGGAGACGAAACCGTAGAGGAATGCGTGGCTGGCGGTGATGACGCCGACGCCCGTGGAAAAATACAGGAAATACGGGTTGAGAAGCTTCGGCGCTGAATGCTGGATGTCGGTGGCCGACAGCGGCGAGGCGCGCCGCGGACGGCCAAGGCGCGGCGCCAGCAGGCCAGCGGCAAGGGCGGCGGCAAACGCCACCAGAATGATAACCGGAACGGCTTGTGAACCGGTTACCGACAGAATGAAGCCGCCGGCGATATTGGCGAACAAATAGGAAATCGAGCCCCATTTGCGCATGCTTGTGTAGTTCGAACCGAAGCGGCGGACACCAGAAAGAGCCAGCGAATCGGCGATCGGCGAATGCGGCGTCCAGACGATGGTCAGCGCCAGCGAGACCGCCAGCACCATCGCATAGGTGGGTGTCAGGAAATAACCTGCCGACAAAAGCATCGACGCAGCCATCAGCGCGACATAGACATCGGCGCGGTCCCTGGCACGGTCGGCCAGCGCGGTCAGCAGCGGCGTCGTCACCACGCGCAGGAACATCGGCGCCGCCAGAATGACCGCGATCTGCTCGGCATGAAAACCCTTGGCCTGCAGCCACAGCGGAAAATACGGCAAATGCGTTCCGAGCGGCACGAAAAGCGTCGCGAACATCAGGCTCATGCGCAGTTCGAAATGGCGCGGCTTGACGAGTTGTTCGGGCGAGAGCTGCGGCAGGGACATGAATCGATCCAATCGCGCTGTATTCGGCCGGAGGGCAACGCGTATCGATCCCTTAACATGGACGAAAACCGGACGAAACCGGTTGGACTAATTGATTGATTCCGAAGCCCGAAAGGACTTCGGACTAGGCCGCCTGCCCTACCCGGTCCTCGATGAGCAGCGGGATAAAGGGCTCGTCCGGCGCCTCGGGCAGCACCTGCGCCCAGGTCAGGATTTCCATGCGGCCGTCAAAATGCTCGACCACAGCCGTACAACTTTCCACCCAGTCGCCGGTGTTGATGTACTGGACATCGCCAAAATTTTCGATGACGGCATGATGGATGTGGCCGCAGATGACGCCATCGACATGTGAGCGGCGCGCCTCATCCGCAAGCATGGTCTGGAACGAGCCGATGAAGTTCACCGCCTTCTTGACGTTGTGCTTGGCCCAGGACGAAAACGACCAATAAGGCAGGCCGAGCAGTTGGCGCAGCCGCGTCACCACGCGGTTGACCAGCATGGCCGCGTCATAGGCGTGGTCACCGAGATAGGCGAGCCAGCGCGCATTGTGGACCACGGTGTCGAACTGGTCGCCATGGATGACGAGCAGCCGCTTGCCGTCGGCTGTCTCGTGGATGGCGCGATCGGCAACGACGATGCCACCGAAATGCACGCCCTGGAACTGGCGGGCGAACTCGTCATGGTTGCCGGCGATGTAGGTGATGGTGGCGCCCTTGCGCGCCTTGCGCAGCAGTTTCTGCACGACGTCGTTGTGGCTTTGCGGCCAATGCCAGCTCCGCCGCAGCCGCCAGCCATCAACGATGTCACCCACCAGATAGATGATATCGGCATCGTGATATCGAAGGAAATCGATCAGGAACTCGGCCTTGGCCGCCTTCGAGCCCAGATGGACGTCGGAAATGAACATGCTGCGGAAAGTGCGGGGCTCTTGGCCGGACATCGCGATTTCACCGTTGCTTTCGCGAGCCTATGCCCCGATTCATGCAACAACCGTATGACGGTTGCGATTGGTCCAGTCGAAGGACTAGCTTGCCGGCCAAATCACAGGAGAAATCGTCATGGATCTCGGTATCCGCGGAAAGAAGGCCATCGTCTGCGCTTCGAGCAAGGGACTTGGGCGCGGTTGCGCCATGGCGCTGGCGGAAGCCGGCTGCGACATTGTCGTCAACGGACGCAATGCGGAGCTGGTGGCGAAAACCGCCGCTGAGTTGCGCGAGCGCTATGGCGTCACGGTGACGGAAGTCGTCGGCGACGTCTCGAAGCCGGAGGTGCAGAAGGCGCTGCTCGTGGCTTGCCCCGAGCCGGACATCCTGGTCAACAACAATGGCGGACCGCCGCTTCGCGACTTCCGCACGCTCGATCGCGAAAAGATCCTCGAAGGCGTTACCCAGAACATGGTGACTCCGATCGAGCTCGTGCAGGCCGTGCTGGACGGCATGGCGGCGCGCGGCTTCGGTCGCATCGTCAACATCACCTCGCTGTCGGTCTATGTGCCCATTCCCGGCCTCGACCTGTCGTCCGGCGCGCGTGCCGGCCTGACCTCGTTCCTTGCCGGCGTGGCCAGAACGGTTGTCGACCGCAACGTCACCATCAACAGCCTTCTGCCGGGCAAGCTCGACACCGACCGGCTGCGCGGCCCGCATGAGGCCGGCACAGTCGAAAGCCCTGAGGCCGCAGCCGCGCGCAAGACCCGCATCAGCGCCGATGTTCCGGCCAAGCGGCTCGGCACGCCGGAGGAGTTCGGCCAGATCTGCGCCTTCCTGTGCTCGGTCCATGCCGGCTATCTGACCGGGCAGAACATACCGGTCGATGGTGGTCTTTACGTCAGCGCCTTTTGATCAACTTATCCGTGAAACGGTCGGAGCCGTCCGTCAGAAAATCGTCATAAGTATTTGATTATTCGAGATCTTCTACGCGCCGCCGGGTATTGCCGCCGGCGCGTCAATTAGCGTCGCGAAAAGCCACGGCTGCATGCTAAAAGGGAATCTCCAGGCAGATTTCGAGGGAGTGGCCGCATGGAAGGCGAGAGCAAAAAGACGGCACGTTCGGACCTCGACGAAGCCGCCCTCTACTTCCACAAGCACCCAAGGCCGGGAAAGCTCGAGATACAGGCGACCAAGCCGCTCGGCAATCAGCGCGACCTCGCGCTCGCCTATTCCCCCGGCGTCGCCGCCCCCTGCCTGGAAATCCGCGACGATCCGGCGACCGCCGCCGACTACACCGCACGCGCCAATCTGGTCGGTGTCGTCACAAACGGATCGGCCGTGCTCGGCCTCGGCAATATCGGCCCGCTGGCCTCCAAACCGGTCATGGAAGGCAAGGCCGTCCTGTTCAAGAAGTTCGCCGGCATCGATGTCTTCGACATAGAGATCGACGCGCCCGCTATCGAGCGCATGGTCGAGACGATCTCGGCGCTCGAGCCGACCTTCGGCGGCATCAATCTCGAGGACATCAAGGCGCCGGAATGCTTCGAGGTCGAGGAACAGCTGAAGGCCCGCATGGGCATACCGGTGTTCCACGACGACCAGCACGGCACCGCCATCATCGTCGCTGCCGCCGTGCTCAACGGGCTGGAGTTCGCCGGCAAGACCATATCGGACATCAAGATCGTCACCTCCGGCGCCGGGGCTGCCGCCCTTGCCTGCCTCAACCTGCTGGTCTCGCTCGGCGCCAAGGTCGAAAACATCTGGGTCACCGACCGTTTCGGCGTCGCCTACAAGGGCCGCACCGATGAGATGGATCGCTGGAAAGACCCCTATGTGAAGGACACCGAGGCGCGCACGCTGGCCGACGTCATTTCGGGCGCCGACGTCTTCCTCGGCCTGTCGGCGGCAGGCGTACTGAAGCCGGAACTGCTCCAGCACATGGCGCCGAAGCCGCTGATCCTGGCGCTGGCCAACCCCAATCCGGAGATCATGCCGGAAATAGCGCGTGCAGCGCGTCCGGATGCGATGATCTGCACCGGCCGGTCCGATTTTCCCAATCAGGTCAACAACGTACTGTGTTTTCCTTACATTTTTCGCGGTGCGCTCGACTGCGGCGCCAGCGCCATCAATGAGGAGATGAAGATGGCGGCGGTGCGGGCAATCGCAGCGCTCGCACGCGAGGAACCTTCGGACGTCGCGGCCCGCGCCTATTCCGGCGAGACGCCGATCTTCGGCCCTGAATTCCTGATCCCTTCGCCCTTCGATCCGCGCCTGATCCTGCGCATAGCGCCCGCGGTCGCCAAGGCAGCCTGCGACACCGGCGTCGCGACGCGGCCGATCACCGACTTTGCCGCCTATATCGACAAGCTGAACCGCTTCGTCTTCCGCTCCGGCCTGGTGATGAAGCCGGTGTTCTCGTCCGCCAAGGCATCGAGCGCCAAGCGCGTCATCTATGCCGACGGCGAGGATGAGCGCGTGCTGCGCGCTGCCCAGGTGGTGCTCGAGGAAGGCATCGCCGAGCCGATCCTGATCGGCCGCCCGCACGTCATCGAAGTGCGCCTGAAGCGCTACGGCCTGCGCATCAAGCCCGGCGTCGATTTCGGCCTCATCAACCCGGAAGACGATCCGCGCTACCGCCACTATGTCGACCTTTTGATCGAACACGCCGGCCGGCGTGGCGTGACGACGGAGGCCGCGCGCACCATGGTGCGCACCGACAACACGGTGATCGCAGCACTTGCGCTGAAACGCGGCGATGCCGACGCCATGGTCTGCGGCCTCGAAGGTCGGTTCGAGCGGCATCTGCGCAACGTCACCTTGATCATCGGCCCCCGCGCCGGCATCAAGGACCACGACCTGTCGACGCTTTCAATGCTGATCTCGCAGCGCGGCATCATCTTTCTGACCGACACCCACGTCTCCGTCGACCCGACGGCGGAAGAAATCGCCGAGATGACGGTGCTGGCGGCGGAAGAAATCCAGCGCTTCGGCATCGAGCCGAAGGCAGCACTCTTGTCGCATTCCGATTTCGGCTCGCGCGATTCGCCCAGCGCCCTGAAGATGCGGCAAGCAGCGGCGATCCTGGCGCGCATCGCGCCTGACCTTGAATGCGATGGCGAGATGCATGCGGACACTGCTCTGTCGGAGCACCTGCGCCAGCGCGTCTATCCCCATTCGAGGCTGAAGGGCGAAGCCAATTTGCTGGTGTTCCCCAACCTCGATTCGGCCAACATCACGCTGACGGCGCTCAGAACCATGACGGATGCGCTGCATGTCGGGCCGATCCTGCTCGGCACCGACATGCCGGCGCATATATTGACGCCGTCTGTCACCTCGCGCGGCGTCGTCAACATGACGGCGCTTGCCGTGGTCGAAGCCGCCCACAAGGCACAAGCAGTCGTCAATCTGGGCTGAACACGGATTTCGCGGTAAACTGCAGTTAACCGCGAACACGGTAGCCTTGCGGGGCTAACAGTCGGATTTGGAAGGCGGAGTTTGGGCGGATGGCAAGCGGAGGGCGGAAGCAGGCGCATGCTGTCGTGCTGCTTGGCCTGCTGTTGTCCGCAACCTGGGGAGTAGCCGAGCCACAGGCTGCTTCGCGGGTCTGCCGCCAGTTGGAAGCCGATCTTGCCGCGTCCTCGCGCGGCGGCGGTGGCGGTCCGGCGCTAGTCCGAAAATACGATTCCGCGATTGCCAGGCAGCATGAGCAGATTTCGAAGGCTCGCAGCCAGGCGAGCCAGGCCGGGTGCGGTTTTTCGCTGTTTGGCCGCAACCTCAATCAATGCGCCGGGCTCAACGCCACCATCGACCGCATGAATGCCAATCTCGACGCCTTGCAAAACAAGCGCGAGCGGCTGGCTGGCGGTGGCTCTCGCCGCGATCGCGGACGCATCCTGGCGGCGCTCGACGCCAATGGCTGCCGCGACGACACCGTTGCGCCTCGGCGTGCGCCTTTGCAGGAGGCGAACCGCGACGGCGGCAGCGCAAACCTGTTCGATCAGCTCTTCGGCGGCAACAGCAAGCAGCTCACTATGCTTGATGAACCCAACCAGCCCGACGATCCCAGCGAGGAGCGCAATGTCCGCCGTGTGCTCAACCAGCCCGGCGTACCGGATTTTCCGAGCGTCGGTGGCGAATTCCACACGTCCTGTGTGCGCACCTGCGACGGCTACTTTTTCCCTATGTCGAACTCGGCCTCGGCAGGCGATTTCGAACGCGACCAGAAGAATTGCGAATCGAGCTGCCCCGGCACCGAGATGCAGGTTTTCTATTCGCGCGGCATGGACGACGATTCGGCGTCGATGACGTCATCTGTCACCGGCCGGCCTTACAGCGAATTGCCGACCGCCTATCTCTACAAGCGGCCCGGCGTGTCGCGGCCGCCGGCTTGCGGCTGCAACGCCGCTGCGCAGGGTTTCCAGATCATTGCCGGCAATCCGCCGAATCCGGTGCAATCGCAGCCAGAGACAGACGCGTCATCATTCATTCCAGTCCCGGTTGCAAAACCTGATCCGGGCGCCGATCCCGAAACGCTGGCCAATCTGGAAGGTGGGCTCGACCGCGAGGCGATCAAGCGGCTTTCCGCCAGGCCGGTGACGTCGCCCGTGTCCGCGCTGCCGCCGGAACAGCGCAAGGTCAGGGTCGTCGGGCCAACGTTCCTTCCCGACCCATCAGCGGCAATAGATCTGCAAGCTCCGGCCCCGAAGGCAGTCCGGTAAGGGCTGTCCTGAGCGGCATGAACAACGCCTTGCCCTTGCGGCCGGTCGCTTCCCTGATCTTGCCCGTCCAGTCCTTCCAGATCGTCGCGGTCCAGGGTTCCTCCGGCAGCAGGTCGAATGCCTGTCGAAGAAAGTCGCGGTCGTCGTCGGAAAATTGCGGCTTCTCCTGCGGTCCTTCGCGCAGGATGCGCCACCAGTTGACCGCATCGGCCAGCCTGTCGAGATTGCCGCGCACCGCCAGCCAGAACGGTTCGGCCTGCTCGCCGGAGACGCCGAGCACGATCAGACGGTCTTCTGCCTCGGCGAACGGCATGTGGTGCAGCAGCGACCGGTTGAGCACGAACAGCTCGTCCGGATCGAACTTGGCCGCGGATTTCGATGTCGCCGCCGGATCGAAGCGTTCGGCGAGTTCGCCCATCGTCGGCATCGCCGCGACATTCTCCGAAGTGCCTACCAGGACGGCCAATGATGCGACGGCCATCGGCTCGATGCCGTCCTCGCGCAGGCTTTCGATGGAGAGCGCGCCGGTGCGCTTCGACAAGCCCTCGCCCGATGCGGTGGTCAGGAGATTGTGGTGGCCGAACACTGGCGGCGTGGCAGCCAGTGCCTGGAACAGGGCGATCTGCACGCCGGTGTTGGTGACATGGTCGTCGCCGCGGATGACATGGCTGACGCCCATCTCGATGTCGTCGACCACGGAAGGCAGCGTATAGAGATAGGTGCCGTCCTCGCGCACCAGGACCGGATCGGAAAGCGAGGCCAGATCGACGGTTTCCTCACCGCGCACCAAGTCGTTCCAGTGGATTTCAGTGCGTTCGGACTGTTGTGGATCGCCTGAGAAATTGGGCAGGAGAAAACGCCAGTGCGGCCGGCGGCCATCGGTCTGGTATTCGGCGATCTGTTCGTGCGTCAGGGTCAACGCCTCGCGGCCATAGACCGGCGGCAGACCGCGCGTGCGGCGCACCTTGCGCCTGAGATCCAGCTCCTCCGGCGTTTCGTAGCAGGCGTAGAGAACGCCTGCCGCCTTCAGCCTCTCGACGGCCGCGTCATAGACTTCGAAGCGCCGCGACTGGTACTCGGTGGCGTCGGGAAAAATGCCCAACCAATGCAGGTCGTAGAGGATGGCGTCGGAAAACTCCTGCTTCGAGCGCGCAATGTCGGTGTCGTCGAAGCGCTGGATGAAGCGACCCTTGTTGTTCACGGCGAACAGCCAGTTGAACAGAGCCGTGCGCGCATTGCCGATATGGATGCGGCCGGTCGGCGAAGGGGCGAAACGAACGGTAACTGTCATGAGCGGGGCGTACCGGATGCTTTTACGATTGACAAGACGCGCCCCCGCGCCGCCGGCAGACATAGAACATGGCGGCTGGAATGAAAAGACCGGGCGTTGGACGCCTCAGGAGGCACCCAGTCCGCAGGCGGCCTTTGTAACCGAGCGCTGCCAGCCGCTGGGGCCGACCACCGGTTGAAGGCGATCAGCGGCCGAAATCATCGGAACTGAGGCGGGTCCAGCGGTCGCCCACCAATCCACCGATAAAGATGTCGCCGGAGCGGACCGCTTCCGTGACCTCGGCGATCCGCGAGCGGACCATCGTTCCCCCGGCATAGCGGAAGAAGACATTCTTGTAGCCAAAGAGTTGGGATATGAATCTGGTCTGCGTCTGCCCGGTGATGCCCACGCAGCCCATCTCCCATGCGGCGGCGACAAGCGCATCCAGCGTCGCGCCCCAATGCGATCCGAATGCCTGGATTTGCAACAGGTTCGCCATGTCGCCGGCTTGACCATAGAAGGCATAACAACCGAGCATTTTGCCCGTTTCGTCGTAGATCCCACCGAAATGAAGGGGGCCGTCGGCCCGCTTCTCGGCCGCCAGCGCAAGCAGCCGTGGCAACTCCCCATCCTTCCAACTCGGCCGAAGAGCGTAACCAGACAGGAGGGTCGGCAGTTCCTCGGCAAATTGCACGGCATTGATCGGCTCACGGTGGGTGCGATGCGACGATGAATGCTGGACGGGGGGCTCGAACCTTCTTTTCGCAAGAGCATCGAATGCTCGCGCAAAGGGGTCGAGTACAAGGTGAGGCAGGCCGGGCCATTTACGGTGCAGTGCGGCGGCGGCCATTCCCGCCGGCCGGAAAACATATGTCCATCCCAGACAATGCACCGGCAGGAGTTGATACTTCATCGGGCGCGCGAAAGCCAAGGATGTCCGGTTGGCCGAATCGGTCAGCTGCAGATCGAATTCGCCTTGATGCAATGCCCGCAGCAATTGCGGTCCGGCCGAGCCGTCATCGGTGCCGGGGTCGGCCATGAGCGGCCCGATGATCGCCGCATTCAATGGCGCACCATTGAGCTCGTAGCGGGCTTTCAAAACGCCGAGGAACCCACCCAGGCGGCCCTGCCGGTTGATCTGGACAAGAGCGTTGCTTTCACCGGACTGGCCGGCAGGGTCGAGATAAATCTCTCTCATATACGCGGCCGTTTCGGCGATAGCGCGATCGAGGAGGTGACGGCGCCGCCGGCGAAACTTCGTCAGGAAGAGTGCGGCGACGCGCTCGAGATCTTCGGCAGCAAGCGGCCGAACCGAGCCATGCTGAGATTCCAGCACTGACGGCGCAGCCAACTTTTCCTCGGCATTCGCAGAAAGATGCATCGTGAAGAACGTCCGTGGGTTGCCTCCATCGGATATATATCAACCAATGGTAGAAACAACGTATCTCGGTCAATATGATGAACAGAGGTCCCTAGACTTACTATCCGGACAGGACTTCACAGGCAAATCAAGTCGGCCAGCATCACGGCGCTGATCGACGGGTCGACTGCCTCCCTGCGATCGCATCTCCTGCTCCAGCCCGCTGGGCTGACCGTGCCTGACAGAGGCGGCCTCCGGCCGAAGCTGGAGGCCGCCTCAGGTCAGCTGACAAGTCCCTTGGTCAGTTCGAGCGCCTGGCGTTCGAACAGGCGACGGTAGATGCCGCCTTTCAGCCGGATCAGTTCGTCATGCGAGCCTTCCTCGACGATGTTGCCGCGATCGAAGACCAGTAGCCTGTCGAGCGCCCGCACTGTCGAAAGCCGGTGCGCGATGACCAGCGTGGTGCGGCCGACCATCAGCCGCTCCATCGCCTGCTGGATCAGCACCTCCGATTCCGAATCGAGGCTCGATGTCGCCTCGTCGAGGATCAGGATGCGCGCATCGGCAAGGAAGGCGCGCGCGATCGCCACGCGCTGACGCTCGCCACCCGACAGTTTCACGCCGCGTTCGCCGACCAGTGTACCGTAGCCCTTTGGCAGGTTGGTGATGAAGTCATGCGCACTCGCCAGCTTCGCGGCATGCTCGATCTCCTCCTGCGACGCACTCGGCCTGGCATAGGCGATGTTTTCGGCCAGCGACCGGTGGAACAGGATCGGTTCCTGCTGAACGATGGCGATCTGCCCGCGCAGCGAGGCTTGCGCCACCTGCGAGATGTCCTGACCGTCGACCAGGATTTTCCCCGCGTTCACGTCATAGAGCCGCTGGATAAGCTTGACGAAGGTCGTCTTGCCCGACCCCGAATGGCCGACCAGCCCGACGCGCTCACCCGGCGCGATATCGACCAAAAAGTCGCGGTAAAGCGCGGATCGGTGATGGCCATAGTGAAAGGTGACGTTGTCGAAGCTGATCCGTCCTTCGGTGATCCGGATCGGCTTGGCACCTGGCCGGTCCTCGATGCCGAGCGGTTCGGACTGGAAATCGACCAGCTCTTCCATATCGTTGATGGAGCGCTGCAGGTTGCGGATATGCGTGCCGATGTCCCTGAGATAGCCCTGCAGCACAAAGAGCGAGGTCAGCACGAACGCAACGTCGCCGGCGCTCGCCTGCCCCCAGGACCACAGCATCAGCGCCAGGCCGATCACCGCAGCGCGCATGACCAGCAGCAGCACTCCTTGCGTGGTGCCGTTGATGGTGCCGCGCACCCAGGTGCGCCGTGTACGCGCACGCCATTTGGCGACGACCTTGGCCAGACGGCGTTCTTCGCGCTCCTCGGCGCCAAAGCCCTTGACCACGGCGTTGCAGCTGACCGCGTCGGCCAGCGAGCCGCCGAGGCGGGTATCCCAGGTGTTGGCGAGCCTTGCCGCCGGCGCGACATAGCCAAGTGACAGCAGCGCCGTCACCGTGATGAACAGCACCGAACCGGCAGCAACGACCGCACCCATCAACGGCCAGAACCAGCCGAGCAGCAACGTCGACCCGACCAGCATGACGACCGACGGCAGCAGTGCGATGAGGATGGTGTCGTTGAGCAGGTCGAGCGCCCACATGCCGCGCGTCACCTTGCGGACGGTCGAGCCGGCAAAGCTGTTGGCATGCCAGTCGGTGGAAAAGCGCTGAACGCGATGGAAAGCATCGGCGGCGATGTCGGCCATCATCTTCAAGGTCAGCTCGACGATGCCCATGAACGCCAGGTTGCGCAACACGACGCCGGCCAGCGCCAGCGCCATCAACATCGAGAACGCCGTCAGCGCGGCATTCCAGGCAATCGCGTCGGCGCCGGCGCTGCTGGCGACGGCGTCGACCAGCCGGCCGGAATAGAGCGGCGTCAGCACATCGGCCAGCGTCGACAGCAGGAAGCTGGCCATGATGAGCGAAAGCCGCCACGGCTGGCGCCGCCAATGGGTAAGCGTGAAGCCAAGAACGCCGCGAAAGGCGCTCGCGCGCAAATCGATCTTGAAACGAGCCATGATGTCATTCGGGCACAAACGAGCCCGATCCCAGTAGGTCGAAAATTGAAGAAGCCGCGCAAGGGGCCAATGAGTGCCCGGAATGCGGAGTGGCATATTTGGCGTCTCGCCCATAATCGGGCGGCGACCGGCATCGGCAAAAGCCTGTGCTCGATTCGGCATCGGCACGAAGGGCAAACCTTCGCGGAGCGCCGGATGAGACCTAGGCTTCGCGGCCTCGCATTACCATGTGAAATACTGCCATTCGGACCTCCCGCAAGACAATTGCGGAGCGGTTCTTATAGAGACGCTCCGATGCACCGCCAAGACGGGCTGACGCCAAAAGCGTATCTGGTCCAACCACTGCGATTATTTTGCAACAATGGCGGGCAAGCCGCGCCTCATTCAGGAACGCGATCCAAGCGCATGTAGCGGCCATCGGTCGATGGCTTGAACCCGAACTTTTCATACATGCCATGGGCATCGCTGGTCGACAGGCTCCAATGGAAAACGGTCCTGACCTCCGGATGATCGATCAGGGCCTGGACGAGCCGGCTTCCTATGCCCTGCCCGCGATTCTCCGGCCAGATGATGAGATCGGCGAGATAGGCGAATACGGTGCGGTCGGTGATCGCCCGGCCGAAGCCGACTTGCCTGCCATCGACATAGGCGCCGACGCAAAGCGAATTTGCAAAGGCGCGGCGATGGACTTCGTCAGTGCGTCCGGCGCCCCAATAGCTTGCCATCAACAGGTCCGATGTCGCACGGAAATCGATCCGTGACATGTCGAAGCTGATCTCACAATCGGGCATGGTTGTCTCCGGCCGCGCCGCGTGCGCTTTCGGTACCTAGCTGCGATCCCTGAAACGATTGGTGATGGGGTAGCGGCGGTCGCGGCCAAAATTCTTTTTCGTGATCTTCACGCCTGGCGCCGCCTGCCGTCGCTTGTATTCTGCGATGTAGAGCAGGTGCTCGATGCGCGTCACCGTCGCCCGGTCATGGCCGCGCGCGACGATGTCGTCGACACCCATCTCATTCTCGACCAGGCATTCGAGGATATCGTCCAGCACCGGATAGGGCGGCAGCGAATCCTGATCGGTCTGGTTCTCGCGCAATTCCGCCGACGGTGCCTTGTCGATGATGTTTTTCGGGATCACCTCGCCCGAGGGGCCCAGCGCACCCGGCGGCACGTGGCTGTTGCGCCAGCGCGACAGCGCGTAGACCTGCATCTTGTAGAGGTCCTTGATCGGATTGAAGCCGCCATTCATGTCGCCATAGAGCGTGGCATAACCGACCGACATCTCGCTCTTGTTGCCGGTGGTGACGACCATCGAGCCGAATTTGTTGGAGATCGCCATCAGGATGGTGCCGCGTGCGCGGCTCTGCAAATTCTCCTCTGTGATACCTTCCTTGGTGCCTTCGAACATCTGCGTCAGTGCGTGCAGAAAGCCCTCGACCGGCTCGAAGATCGGCACGATGTCGTAGCGGCAGCCTAGCGCCCGGGCGCAATCCTCGGCATCTTTGAGCGAATCCTTCGAGGTATAGCGGTAGGGCATCATCACCGCGCGCAACCGTTCCTCGCCGAGCGCATCGACGGCCAGCGCCGCGCAGATCGCCGAATCGATGCCGCCGGACAGACCAAGCACGACGTTCTTGAAGCCGTTCTTGTTGACGTAGTCGCGCAGGCCCAGCATGCAGGCGCGATAGTCGGCCTCCTCCCGGTCCGGGATTTTCGACATCGGCCCTTCCGAGCAGACCCAGTGATCGCCCTGTCTCTTCCAGGTGGTGACGTCGACCGCTTCCTCGAACTGGCTCATCTGGAAGGCAAGTGTCTTGTCGGCGCCAATGGCAAACGAAGCGCCGTCGAAGATCAGCTCGTCCTGGCCGCCGAGCTGGTTGGCATAGATCATCGGCAGCCCACATTCGATGACCTGGCGGATGACGACCTGGTGGCGGACATCGATCTTGGCGCGATAATAGGGTGAGCCGTTCGGCACCAGCAGGATTTCCGCCCCGCTTTCGGCCAGCGTCTCGCAGATATCGACATCGCCCCAGATGTCCTCGCAGATCGGAATTCCGATGCGCACGCCGCGGAAATTGACCGGCCCCTGGATCTCGGGTCCGGCCTGGAAGACGCGCTTCTCGTCGAACTCGCCGTAGTTCGGCAGATCGAGCTTGTAGCGTTCGGCGATGATCTTGCCGCCGTCGGCGAAGATGATCGAATTGTGCGTGCCGCTCTTGCGCTTCAACGGCGTGCCGATGATGACGCCGGGACCGCCATCCGCGGTGTCGGCGGCAAAGTCCTGTGCCGCCTTTTCGCAGGCTTTCAAAAAGGCCGGCTTCAGCACCAGATCCTCCGGCGGGTAGCCGGCGAGGAAAAGCTCGGTATAGAGCACGAGATCGGCGCCCTGACGTGCGGCATCCGCCCTCGCCTCGCGGGCTTTGGCGAGATTGCCTGATATGTCGCCGACAGTCGGATTGAGCTGGGCGACGGCGATGCGCAGGATGTCGAGCTTCTTGGTCATGCCTGCTGACTTAGCGCGGCAAAATTGCTCGGGCAATGGCGTTCGTTTGGACCAATTCGGAGCAAATGACGAATGTCATTCGTGTCCGGACCGATCGATTCGATCGTGTTGACCGATCGACGAATGCCGATCGTGGCAAGCGACCACGTTTCAGTCGTCGCCCATATATTCGCGCAGCGCTTGCGGCGAATGGTTCTCGCCGATCGACATCGCCAGGATGCGTGAAATATGGCGGCGCGGCAGATGCGTCTCCGCTGCCCATTGATTGATTTGCCTCTGGATCTTGTCCAAATCCTTCTTCGAAGTCGGGCTTTCGGCGATGTCGAGGCCGGCGTCGCGCAACGCCGCGGCCATATCGCCCGAGATGACGAACGCATCCCAACCCAGCCAGCGCAGGAAATACTGGCCCGTGTTGCCGCCCAGCCGGCTGCCATGCTTGCCGAGCCAGGCCATCAGCCCGACCTGGTCATCATCGGGCCATTCCGCAAGGAATTTGCCGAAACCGCCATATTCCTTCGACACACGCTCGACAAAGGCAGCATTGTCGCGAACGGATTTGATCTTCTGCGGGTTGCGTATGATGCGCTGGTCGGCCGTCAGATCGTGCCAGAAATCATCGGGCTGGAACAACAGCCGCTTCGGCTCGAAGCGCAGAAACGCCTCCTCGAAGCCAGGCCATTTCTGCTCGATGACGCGCCAGACGAAACCGGCGGCGAAGACGCGCTCAGCCATAATGGAGAGAATGCGGTCATCGGGGATGTCAGCCACGGCGGCATTGTCGGGCGCCGGACCAAGCAGCGACGTCAGTTCCTCTTCGCCGCCCTTACGTTTTGCGGCGCGAGCGCGAATTTTCTTGAAATCGGCCATTGGTCCCTCGGCAACTGGAATCAATCTAACACTTCCCGTGTGAGCCGGCAGCCTCTACCTCTTACGGCAAGCCTAAGACCCTGGAGATGGCCATGAACAAGACGATCGACGATCTGGCGAACCGCTGGCTCAAGCGGCGGCCGGACGGCCTCAGCCAGCTCGAAAGCCGGGTGCTGCAATCGACGCTCGAACGCACCACCATCTCGCGCGACACCAACAAGGCCGTTGCCTTCCACCAGACCTTCGGCGACCGGCTTGCCGATACGATCGCCCGCATCGGCGGGTCATGGTCCTTCATCCTGACCTTCATCGCCTTTCTGGTCCTATGGACGGCGGGCAATGTCTGGCTCCTGTCGCGTGACGCCTTCGATCCCTACCCGTTCATCTTCCTCAATCTCGTTTTGTCGATGGTAGCCGCCTTGCAGGCGCCGGTGATCATGATGGCGCAGAACCGCCAGACCGAACGCGACCGCATCGACGCCGCCCACGATTACGAGGTCAACCTGAAAGCCGAGATCGAGATCATGGCGCTGCATGAAAAGCTGGATGAACTGCGCCACGGCCAGATTCTCGGCATGCGCGACGAGATCGTGCAACTGACCGAGATGATCAAGCGGATCGACGAAAGGCTGTCTTCGCAGCAGTCGGCTTCATGACCGACGCGATCCACCATTTCATCGAACAATACGGGCTGCTCGCGGTCTTTGTCGGTTGCATCGCGGAGGGCGAAAGTGCTGCCATTCTCGGCGGCTTCTTCGCCCACCAGCAGGTCTTCGTGCTGTGGCACGCCGTCCTTGCGGCCGGCCTCGGCGCCTTTGTCGGCGACACTTTTTTCTTCATCCTCGGACGAAGCTTTGCCGACCATCCCTATGTCGTCAGATTGCGCAAGCGGCCCGGCTTTCGCCGCGCCTTTCGCCTGCTCAACACCCATCCCGACATTTTCGTGCTGTCGAACCGCTATATCTACGGCATGCGTCTCGTCGGCGGCATTGCAGCCGGGCTCTCCAATATCACAGCGCCGCGCTTCGTCATCCTCAACGCGCTTTCATCGGCGGTCTGGGCGGTGCTGTTCGGTACGATCGGTTATGTCTTTGGACTTGGCGCAGAGCACTTCATCGGCCAGGCGCTGATGCATCACGAACGGTTGCTGATCGGTCTTGGCATCGGCCTGACCGTGGCCGTTCTGGCATGGCTCGTCGCCCGTCACATCGCCAGGAGGGAACGCGCCAGGGAAGGCTGATCGTCAATCCACCCCGAGCGCCCGATCCCCCCGATCGAGGATGAGCGGGACGATCAGGTCTTCCTCGTCGGCAAGATGTCTTGTCAGCATGGCGATCAGCCGGCTGTTTTCGTCGGCATAGGCGTCGGCTGCAAAGCGCTGTCTGTCTTCGCTCTCCTGCAGCGTCTTGATGAAGGCATTGGCCGCCTCGGCATTGCGCTCCAGCCCTTCATGGATGGTGTGGTGGTCGGCATCGAGAATCTCGAAGCCGCGCTTCAAACGGGGCTCGGCCTTGGCGAATACCGGGAAATATTGATAATCCTCGACATTGTGGTGACCGTCGAGATGCCCAAGAAAATGATTGAGGCGCGGCGCGAACCAGCGCGCGAAATCAGGCGCCGTCAGCCGTCCCTCACGGAAGTCGTCAATGCCGTTGGCCAGCATGCCGCCGAGTTCGCGGAACATGTCGTGCCGCTGCAGCCACATATTGGCGATGCCGTGGACGTTGGCATGGTCCTGCCAGTTTTCACGCGGGTATTTTTCGACGAGCCAGCGCAGATCGTCTGGCAGGCCCACGCGTTCGAGAAGCAGAAAATTGACGGCCCCGGCCATGACAGTCTCCTTTGGTGACTGGCATATAGGCATCGAAAGGCTAGATCGGTAGCCCAGTGATCCGCTCGATAATGGCGATGCCCCAGACACCGGCGACGATGAGCACCGAAATCAGCACCGCCAGCGAACCGCAATCCTTGGCCAACTGGATGTCGACATTGAACTCGCGGCTGAAAGCGTCGCATGCCGCCTCGATGCCGGTGTTAAGCACCTCGACCATGATCAAGAGCAGCACCGCGCCGATCAGCAAGGCATAACCGCGCCACGAGATCGAAACGAACCAGCCGAGCGGCAGTGCCAGCGCCAGCAGCATCAGCTCCTGCTGGAAAGCCTTCTCGCTGGCAGCCAGCTTGCGAAACGCCCGCACCGAATTGAAATAAGCGTCGATCAGCCGCTGCATGCCAAACCCCTTTGCGAATCACCGGCACGGGATAATGCAATGGCTGGCCAGATCAATGGAATAAGGTGACTTGTCCAAGATTCATTCAGCAACCGGTATGGACGATGTCGACTTTTCAAACTGCGGCAGCCCGTCGTCGATCGAATAATAGTCGCCCTTGTCACCGACGAAGATATGGCATTCCCCCTCAAGACCTGTCGGCTTGTCGAACGATCCCGCCATGACTGAAACGTAGTCCTGGTCTCGCGGCTTCCAGAACAGCACCGACCCGCATGCCTTGCAGAACCCACGCCTGGCGAAGGTAGAGGCTTCGTACCAGGTGATACTTTCCACGCCATCGATCACGATGTCGACATTGGCAACATTGGTCGCGGCATAGAAATGTCCGCTCTGCTTGCGGCATTGCGAGCAATGACAATAGACGAGGCCACGCAACGCTCCGTTCGTTCTGAAGCGGACGGCTCCACACAGACACGATCCTTGGTGACCACCACTCACGTCGATCCTCCTTGAAAGAAAAGTGCCTGGCATCGCCTTCAGGATTCCAGCTTTGCGGCGCACGCACGCAAGCAAATGCGACATGTACTGGCGTGGAGAATCCGAAAATTCGGTTTCATTTTGAAGCGTGCGATGCGCGAATCGCGAATTCAGGCCGCTGCACCGGCGTTGTTTCCAACTGTTGGACGCGCGAACCAGAGCTTTTACAGCCCGCAGACAGAGAAAACCCGCGGAACCTTCGCCAGTTAAGAGAACTTTAGCGACAGCGCATTTATGGTCACCCTGCAAGTGAAGGCCGTGGGTGGGGACGCATCCCTTCGCAAGTTGTTCCGAAGCGTCGGTCGCATTCCCCAGGATTCGGCGACAAAAGGGGATCCGCGAATTCCGCGGATCATCCGGGGGAAGAACCATAATGCAGCCGGCAGCTGTCCCGACCGAACGCACCGACATCGCAGCCACTGTTGTCGCGACAATGCGCCAGTTGGGCGTGCTCGGCCTGCCGCGCAATTACGAGATCTTCTATGAGGCCCTGAGCGGCACCAATCGCGAACTCAGCCTGGCCGTCGTTTCGCTGAGCAGCCGGCCGACACAGGATGAACTGGATCAGATCGGGCGCACTTTCTTTGCCCACAACCATGGTCCTGGCATCGTCGAGCATGCCCGAGACGTCATTGCCAGGGAGCTCGAGGAGGTTGCTTCACTGCTGCGGAGCGAGCGCAGCCATATCGAGAAATACGGCAGGATCCTCGATGAGACATCGAGCGGCCTCAACGGCCGCAGCCTTCTCTCCCAGGATCTTTTGCACAAGATCGCCAACGCCATGGCGGTTGCCACCAATTCGACGATCGATCACGGCCGGCAGGTGGCCTCGACGCTCAGCGACAAGACGGCCGAACTCGAGACCGTCAAATCGAAGCTCGAGGAATACAAACGGTTGGCCGACACCGATCCCTTGACCCACATCTGGAATCGCCGCGCCTTCGACAAGGAAATCACCAGGATCTACAACAGCAACAGGGGTATCCTGTTCAACGCCCTGGTCCTTGCCGACATCGACCGCTTCAAGGACATCAATGACCGCTTCGGCCACCCGGTCGGCGACAAGATCATCCAGAGCATCGCCGATATCTTCCAGACCAGCATTCGCGGCGACATGTTCGTTGCTCGCACCGGCGGCGAGGAGTTCGCGCTGATCGTCGAGGGCGCCAGCGAGGACGCCACCTATGACGTTGCAGAGCGTATTCGTGCCCTGATCGAGCAGACGCCGTTCACCAGCAGCCAGACGGGCACGAATTACGGCACCGTCACCGTCTCGATGGGTATCTGCATGGCGTCCGAAGCCGAAGGACCCGAAGATCTCTACACCAAGGCCGACCGGGCGCTCTATCGCTCGAAGGTCAGCGGCCGCAACCGCGTCACCAGACACTCGACGATGGCTGGCCGAGCCGGCAAGAGCTGGCTGCTCTACAAGAAGGACTGAGTCTCCCGTTTGCAGATTGTTTTGCGTCCGTCCCTTTCCATATGAATTTTTGTGGCCTATATTTTCCACAGAAACAGGAAGGCGTCGCAATGCAATCTCAAACCGCCGCCAAGACAGCCGAGAATGCAGTCCTGACCAAGGCCACGCTGCGCGCGGCCGATCTGCTGGACATCACCGCCAGAATGCTGGCCTCGGTGATCGGAGTTTCGGAGGCCACGGTTTCGCGCATGCGCAGGGACGAATTCCTGCTCGAGCGCGGCACCAAGCCATTCGAGCTTGCCGTGTTGTTCGTCAGGCTGTTCCGCTCGCTCGACGCCATTGTCGGCGGCGACGCGGTCGTCGCCCGGGCATGGCTGAAGAACGCCAACACGGCGTTCGACGCTGCTCCGCTTGAAAAGATCCTCACCATCACCGGGCTCGTCGATGTCATTGCCTATCTGGACTCCCGACGCGCTCTCGTCTGAGACCGTCGGCATCGACAGCAAGTACTGGCGCATGGTCGAAGCGCAGCACCATGTCTCGACGCTGAAAATCGTCGACACGCTCGACGAACAGGCGATGCTGGAAGACCTGATCGAGGAAACCAAGCCGCAGATCCCAATTGAATGCCGCCATCTCCACTATCTCCTGGCGACGCCCTTCCGCTACGGCTCGGTCTATCCGCACGGTTCGCGCTTCCGCCGTGCCGGCAGGACCAAGGGCGTCTACTATGCGGCCGAGACCATGATGACCGCGGTGGCCGAAATGGCCTTCTACCGGCTGCTGTTCTTTGCCGAGTCGCCCAAAACACCCTGGCCAAGCGACGCCGCCGAATACACGGCCTTTGCGGCCGCGATCAAATGCGCCAAGGTGATCGATCTCACCCGGCCGCCGCTCGATCGTGACGCAACGGCATGGACGCATCCGACCGACTATGCCGCTTGCCAAGCCATTGCCGATACTGCCCGCGAGGCCGGGCTGGAGGCGATCCGCTACCGCTCGGCGCGCGATCCCAAGGGCGCCAACATTGCGCTGCTGACCTGCCGCGGCTTTGCCAAGGCAAAGCCGCTGGAGCCGCGGACCTGGCGCATCCGGCTTGGTGCGTTCGGCGTGCAGGCGATCTGCGAGTTTCCGGAAAAGCGCATCGAGTTTTCAAGGACGGCGTTTGCTGACCCCAGACTCGCCGGCCTGCGCTGGGAACGCGGGCACTGAACCAACCAAAAGAAAAGCGCCGGATTTCTCCAGCGCTTTTTCCGTCAGCCGTTCAGGCCGAAATCGAGCTTAACCGTTCGCAACCTGCTTGTGCTGCACCGGGTGGCTCTTCTTGAGCAGGTCTGACACCAGGAACGCCAGTTCGATCGCCTGGTCGGCGTTGAGGCGCGGGTCGCAATGGGTGTGGTAGCGGTCCTGCAACTCCTCGGCGGTGATGGCGCGCGCGCCACCGGTGCATTCGGTGACGTTCTTGCCGGTCATCTCGACATGGATGCCGCCCGGATGCGTGCCTTCGGCGCGGTGCACTTCGAAGAAGGTCTGAACCTCCTTCAGGATGCGGTCGAACGGCCGCGTCTTGTAGCCGGCGGCCTCGATCGTGTTGCCGTGCATCGGGTCCGACGACCACACCACGGAGCGGCCTTCCTTCTGCACCGCGCGAACCAGCTTCGGCAGATGGTCGGCGACCTTGTCGGAGCCGAAACGTGCAATCAGCGTCAGCCGGCCGGGTTCATTTTCGGGGTTGAGCAAGTCGATCAGTTCCAGCAAGCCGTCCGGCGTCAGCGACGGACCGCATTTCAGGCCGAGCGGGTTCTTGATGCCGCGGCAATATTCGACATGCGCATGGTCGGGCTGGCGGGTGCGGTCGCCGATCCAGATCATATGGCCCGAGGTAGCGTACCAGTCGCCGGAGGTCGAATCGACACGCGTCAGCGCCTCCTCGTAGCCGAGCAGCAGCGCCTCATGGCTGGTATAGAAATCGGTCTCGCGCAGCGCGTAGTTGGTTTCCGAAGTGATGCCGACGGCCTTCATGAAGTCCATCGTCTCGGTGATGCGGTTGGCGAGCGACTCGTATTTCTCGCCCTGCGGGCTGTCGGACACGAAGCCGAGCATCCAGCGGTGCACATTCTCCAGGCTGGCATAGCCGCCTTGCGCGAAGGCGCGCAGAAGGTTGAGCGTCGCCGCCGACTGGCGGTACGCCATCTCCTGGCGAGCGGGATCCGGAATGCGCGACTTCGGGTCGAATTCGATGCCGTTGATGATGTCGCCGCGATAGCTGGGCAGCGTCACCTCGCCCTTGGTCTCGTTGTCGGACGAGCGCGGCTTGGCGAACTGGCCGGCAACGCGGCCGACCTTGACCACCGGCTGCGCGCCGGCGAAGGTCAGCACCACCGACATCTGCAGGAAGACGCGGAAGAAGTCGCGGATGTTGTCCGCGCCGTGCTCGGCGAAGCTCTCGGCGCAATCGCCACCCTGAAGGAGGAATGCGTCACCGGCAGCGACCGAAGCGAGCTGCTTCTTGAGCTTGCGCGCCTCACCGGCAAAAACCAGCGGCGGAAAGGTTGCGAGCTGGGCTTCCGTGTTCTTCAGCGCGGCGAGGTCCGGATAAGCAGGAACCTGCTTGATCGGCTTTGCTCTCCACGAATTCGGCGACCATTTCGTCATCGCTGCACCCAACGCTCTTTCCAGCGGCCTATACTCCGCCATTCCCGCCCCAATTGGGGATCGCGGCTCCATACACGAAGCCGATTTCCTATTCTAGACCGGAATTTCAGCGCTGGCGAATGGTCCGAGGCTAGCTACGCCGCCTTCTCCACCAGCCGTGCCAACTGCGTCATGACGACCGCCGAGCCCGCCAGCCTCTTCTCGGCTGTCGGCCAGTCGCGCACGAAGACGACACTGTGGTCCGGCCGGATCTTGGCCAACGATCCCTGTTCGCCAATGAACTTGACCAGCCCGACCGGGTTGGAGAATTCGCGCTTGCGGAAATGGATGACGACGCCCTTCGGCCCGGCGTCGAGTTTTTCGACATTGGCCTTGCGGCAGAGCGCCTTGATGAAGACGATCTTCAACAGATGCTTCACCTCCTCCGGCAGCGGGCCGAAGCGGTCGATCAGCTCGGCGCCGAAAGCGTCGATTTCCTCGGTGTTTTCGAGATCGCCGAGACGGCGATAAAGCGCCAGCCGGAGCTGCAGGTCCGGAACATAGCTTTCCGGGATCATCACCGCCGTGCCGACGGCAATCTGCGGCGACCAGCCGCCATCCTGCACCTCGCCCGAATCCTTCACCTCGGCGACGGCTTCTTCCAGCATCTGCTGGTAGAGTTCGAAGCCGACCTCCTTGATGTGTCCGGACTGCTCCTCGCCGAGAAGATTGCCGGCGCCTCTGATATCGAGGTCGTGGCTGGCCAGTTGGAAGCCGGCGCCCAGAGTGTCGAGCGATTGCAGCACCTTGAGCCTCCGCTCGGCGGTGTCCGTCAGCTTGCGGTTGGCCGGCAGCGTGAACAGCGCGTAGGCCCGCACCTTCGAACGGCCGACGCGGCCGCGCAATTGGTAGAGCTGCGACAGGCCGAACATGTCGGCGCGGTGGATGATCAGCGTGTTGGCGGTCGGAATATCAAGGCCGGATTCGACGATGGTGGTCGACAACAGCACGTCGTACTGGCCGTCATAAAAGGCATTCATGATGTCGTCGAGTTCGCCCGGCGGCATCTGGCCATGAGCCACCGCCACCTTCAACTCCGGCACGGATTCCTTCAGGAAATCATGTATTTCCGAGAGATCGCTGATGCGCGGCACCACATAGAAGGAATGGCCACCGCGATAGCGTTCGCGCAGCAGCGTCTCGCGGATCACCAGCGGATCGAAGGGCGATATGAAGGTGCGCACCGCCATGCGATCGACCGGCGGCGTGGCGATCAGCGACAGCTCGCGCACCCCGGTCAACGCCAGTTGCAGCGTTCGCGGGATCGGCGTCGCCGACAGCGTCAGCACGTGCACGTCGGTCTTCAGGTCCTTCAGCCGTTCCTTGTGCTTGACGCCAAAATGCTGCTCTTCGTCGATGATCAGCAGACCAAGGTTCTTGAACGAGATCGCGGAACCGAGCAGCGCGTGCGTGCCGATGACGATGTCGACCTGGCCTTCGGCGATGCCTTTCTTGGTCTCGGCCAGTTCCTTGGCGCCGACCAGCCGCGACGCCTGGGCGACGCGGATCGGCAGGCCGGAAAACCGCTGCGAAAACGTCTTGAAATGCTGGCGTGACAGCAATGTCGTCGGCACCACCACCGCCACCTGAAAACCTTCCATTGCCGCGATGAAGGCGGCACGCAGCGCCACTTCGGTCTTGCCGAAACCGACATCGCCGCAAATCAGCCGGTCCATCGGCTTGCCGGCAGCAAGATCGTCGCGCACCGAATCGATGGCCGTCTGTTGGTCGTCGGTCTCTTCATAGGGAAAGCGGGCGGCGAACTCGCCATAGAGGCCTTCTGCCGGCACCAGTGGCGGCGCCGAGCGCATCTGCCGCTCGGCGGCGATGCGGATCAACTGACCGGCCATGTCGAGCAGGCGCTTCCTCAGCCGCGCTTTGCGCGACTGCCAGGCGCCGCCGCCAAGCTTGTCCAGCGTCGCCTCGGCCGTGTCAGAACCGTAGCGCGACAGGAGTTCGATGTTTTCCACCGGCAGGAACAGCCGGTCGTCGCCGGCATAGTGGATTTCCAGGCAGTCATGCGGTGCGCCGACCGCTTCGATGGTGCGCAGGCCAATGAAACGGCCAATGCCGTGGTCGGCATGGACGACAATGTCGCCGGCCGACAGCGCCGAGGCCTCGGCAATGAAATCCGAGGGACGCTTCTTGCGTTTCGAGCGCCGGATCAGCCGGTCGCCCAAAATGTCCTGTTCGGCGACGACGACCAGTTTTTCGGTCTCGAAGCCGGATTCGAGCGGCAGCACGGCCAGGGCCGCCTGCCCCGGCTCGAGCTTTTCGGCTTCCGCCAGCGTCACGACCTGCTTGAGGTTGCCGAGATGGTGTTCGGCGAGGATCTGGCCAAGCCGGTCGAGCGAGCCTTCGGTCCAGCCGGCGATGACGACGCGGCGGCGCGCCGCGCGCTCATCGGCGATGTGTTTGACGACGACATCGAACACGTTGGCGTTCGGATCGGCGCGCTCCTCGACGAAGCTGCGGCCGTGGCGCGAACCGGCATGATAGACCTTCTTGGCGCCAATGTCGGGCGCGTCGAATGGCGTAAAGTCGATCGCTTCGCGCGGCCCGAGCGAGGTGATCAGGTTTTCCGGGGAGAGATAGAGCAGGTCCGGCGCGACTGGCTTATAGGGCACCGCATCCTTCAGCGCGCCGTCGGCCTGCTTCCTGCGCGCCTCGTAGTGATCGAGGATCAGCGTGTGGCGCTCGGCCAGCGCCTCATGCGCCAGATGGTCGAAGATGACAGGCGTGTCAGGCAGATAGTCGAACACCGTCTCCAGCCGTTCGTAGAAGAACGGCAGCCAGTGCTCCATGCCAGCGAAGCGACGCCCTTCGCTGACCGCCGCATAGAGCCCGTCGTCGCGCTGCGGTGCGCCGAAGGCTTCGATATAGGAGCGGCGGAAGCGGCTGATGGTTTCCGGCGTCAGCGCCACCTCGCTCATCGCTTGCAGCGCCATCGACTTGCGTTGACCGGTGGTGCGCTGCGTGGCGGCGTCGAACACACGGATCGATTCCAGCGTGTCGCCGAAGAAATCGAGCCTGAGCGCCTCGGTCCAGCCGGGAGCGAACAGGTCGAGAATGCCGCCGCGCACCGCGAACTCGCCGATGCCGCGCACTGTCGGCACACGCTCGAAACCGGACGTTTCCAGCCGCGAGACCAGTGCGTTCATGTCGATCTGGTTGCCGGGCCTGGCATGAAAAGTCTGCGCCTCGACCAACTCGGACGGCGGAATGCGCTGCAGCAGCGCATTGGCGGTGGTGAGGATGACGGCGCGGTGCGGCTTCTTCGCCAGAGCGATCATGGCGGTCAGCGCATCGAGGCGCTTGGCGGCCGCATCGGAGCCGGGCGAGACGCGGTCGTAGGGCAAGCAATCCCAGGCCGGCAGTTCCAGCACCGGCAGGCCGGGGGCCGCGAAGGACAATGCCTCGATGATCGCCGGCAGGCGCTGACCGTCGCGCGCGACGAACAGAACCGGCTTGTCGGGCGCGATCTCGAGCGCCGCCTGCACCAGCGCAAAGGCTTCGTAGCCGTCGGCGACGCCATCGACGATGAACTGACCGGCGCGGCCTTTCGGCAGACCGATGGTGGGAATGAGGCTCATGAAATCACGGTCTTGTTTTATCGCAATTCCGAACGGAAAACCGCTTCGTTACTTTTCCTGGAATTGCTTGTGTTCAGAATGTCAGAGAGCGGCGGAAAGCCAGGATCTTTCGCAGGACGGCACAATCGATATCGGCCGGAACCGGGCGTTCGCCGGTGACCATGGGCAGGAATTCGGTATCGGGAATGTCGAGGAGCCTCTCATATTGGTCGATTTCCTCGTTGGTCAAGACGCCGATCTCAGCGTCGGCGAAAGTGCCGAGGATCAGGTCCATCTCGCGCATGCCGCGATGCCAGGAGCGAAACAGAAGCTTGCGGCGGCGCACGTCCAGCCCCTCGCTTGATCTCGTCGTTCCGGTCATCGTACCGCATCCTTGCTTGCTGCGGCGCATATAGCGTGGATAGAAGGGGCTGTCAGCCTTGCGCTGCCGCCGTCGCAACATAAGCTGACATCATGCGCCCGACCATCCTCGATCCCTTGTTTGTCCCGATCACGTCGCTTGCGGGCGTCGGACCGAAAGTCGGCGCGCTGATCGAGAAGGTTGTTCCGGCCGATCTCGGCGACCGCGCGGCGCGTGCCGGCGATCTTCTGTTCGTGCTGCCGCACACCGTCATCGACTGGCGCAGTCGGCCTGGTATCGCGGGATCCGCGGAAGGCCAGATCGTCACGCTCGATGTGCGCATCGACCGCCACCAGCCGCCACCGCGTGGCAACAGGTCGGTGCCCTACCGGGTCTTCGCCCATGACGATACCGGAGAGATCGCGCTGACCTTCTTCCATGCTCACGCCTCCTATCTCGAAAAGGCGATGCCCGAGGGCGAGCATGTCGTGGTCTCGGGCCGCATGGAATGGTTCAACGGCCGCCCGAGCATGGTCCACCCCGACCATATTGCGCTGGCCAGCGAGGCGGAAAACCTGCCGCTGGTCGAACCGGTCTATCCCCTGACAGCCGGGCTCTCGGGCAAGGTGCTGCGCCGGGCGATCGGCCAGGCGCTGATGCGCGTGCCTGAATTTCCCGAATGGCAGGACGGCGCCTTCATGCGGCGGCACACCTTTGCGGCCTTTGGCGATGCGCTTGCCCGCATCCACAATCCGGCCGACCCGATTGACGTCTCCATCGATGGTGCCGCCTGGCGGCGGCTCGCCTATGACGAGTTGCTGGCGGGCCAGGTCTCGCTGGCGCTGGTGCGAGCGAAAGTCCGCAGGCTGTCCGGGCGACCCCTGGTCGGCGACGGCCGCATCGTCGAAAAACTGCGGGCCGCACTGCCCTATTCGCTGACATCAAGCCAGGAGTTTGCGCTGGCCGAAATCAATGCCGACCTCGCCGACCCAGAGCGCATGCTGCGGCTTCTGCAGGGCGATGTCGGTTCCGGCAAGACCGTCGTCGCGCTGCTGGCCATGGCGCGTGCCGTCGAGGCCGGCGGCCAGGCAGCCTTGATGGCACCGACCGAAATCCTGGCGCGCCAGCATCTGGCGACCATCACGCCGCTTGCCGCCAAGGTAGGGCTTCGCATCGCCATCCTCACCGGTCGCGAGAAGGGCCGCGAACGCGCGGATACGCTGGCCGGCCTGGCAAGCGGCGAGATCGACATCGTCGTCGGCACCCACGCGCTGTTCCAGGAGACCGTCATCTTCAAAGACCTCGTCTTCGCCGTCATCGACGAGCAGCATCGTTTCGGCGTCCATCAGCGGCTTGCCATCACCGCCAAGGGCGACGCGCCAGACATGCTGGTGATGACGGCCACTCCTATCCCGCGCACCCTGGTGCTGACCGCTTTCGGTGACATGGACGTGTCGAAACTGACGGAAAAACCGGCCGGCCGCCAGCCGATCCGTACCGTTACGCTGCCGCTCGAGCGGCTCGACGAACTGGTCGACCGCATGGTGGACGCCGTCGCCGGCGGCCAGAAGATCTACTGGATCTGTCCGCTGGTCGAGGAATCCGAAGAGATCAAACTGATGTCGGCCGAAGACCGCTTCGCCTCGCTGAAACCATTGTTCGGCGATCGCATCGGTCTCGTTCACGGCCGCATGAAGGGTGCAGAGAAGGACGAGGCGATGCGCGCCTTCAAGCAGGGCGAGACACGCATCCTGATCGCCACCACCGTCATCGAGGTCGGCGTCGACGTGCCGGACGCCACCGTCATGGTCATCGAGCATGCAGAGCGCTTCGGCCTTGCCCAACTGCACCAGCTTCGCGGCCGGGTCGGACGCGGTGACAAGCCTTCCTCATGCGTGCTGCTCTACAAGGACCCGCTCGGCGAGACCGCAAAACGCCGGCTGTCGGTGATGCGCGAGACCGAGGATGGGTTCCTGATCGCCGAGGAGGACCTGAAGCTGCGCGGCGAAGGCGAATTGCTTGGCACCCGCCAGTCGGGCACGCCGGGCTTCCAGGTGGCTCGCATCGAGGCGCATGCCGACCTTCTGGAGGCCGCCCGCGACGATGCCAGGCTGATCCTGTCACGCGATCCGGAACTGCAATCGCAGCGTGGTGAGGCGTTGCGCCTGCTGCTTTACTTGTTCGGTCGCGACGAAGCCGTGCGGCTTCTGCGCGCCGGCTGAGCCAGGGCGGCAACCGAAGGGTTGGCGAGCATCCCTTCGATCGGCTCGCCATTCACGACAACCATTTGCTTTACTTCGGGCGCCACCAGACCGGCGGAGACGATCAGCTTGGCGCCATCCTCGATCGTCATGTCGAGCGGCACGATGTCCGACTTCGGCACATACATCAGGAAGCCCGTGGTCGGGTTTGGCGTGCACGGCATGAATACGGCGATCAGCGGATCGCCTTCCTGGTCGAGCTTCTGGTTGATCTCGGTTTCCTTTTCACTGGCGACGAACACCAGCGACCACACGCCCTTGCGCGGATATTCGACCAGCCCGACCTGGCGGAACATGTCACCCTTGTTCGACAGCACGGTCTCGAAAATCTGTTTCAGCGAGCCGTAGATGCCGCGCACCAGCGGCATGCGGCCAAGCAGGCGCTCGCCGAAATTGACGATGGCGCGGCCGACGATGTTTGCCGTCAGGAAACCGATCAGCGTGATCAGGATAAGCGCCACGATCAGTCCGAACCCCGGCACCGGAAACGACAGGTAGGTGTCAGGGCTGTAGCGGGCCGGAATATAAGGCTTCACCCAGGAATCGACCCAGCCGATGAACGACCAGGCAATGTAGGCGGTGATCGCCAAGGGCGCGCAGACGATGAAGCCCGTGAGGAAATAGTTCCTCAGCCGGGTCATGCCGGAGGTCTTGGGAGCATCGGACATGGTTCACCGGAGCGCGGGTTGCAGCGCAACATTAGTGAACCGGACGAAGCTTTGGAACTGCGAAGTTTTTAAAGAGCCGATTATGCCGCTACTTCCAACGGCTCAATCTTCTCGAGCTCCGGCGCCAGCTTTCTGGCTTCGGTTTCAAGCTCATAGGCCTGTTGAAAATTCATCCAGAATTCGGGCGTGGTGTTGAAAAATCTGGCGAGGCGAAGAGCGGTATCGGGAGTCAGGCCGATCTCTTCTTTGGCAATGCGTTCGATACCGGTGCGCGGAAGGTTGAGCTTTTTCGCCAGCGCGCCTGCACTCATGCCGAGCGGGACGAGATATTCTTCACGCAGGAATTCTCCAGGATGAACTGGACGTGCGAACTTGAGCATAGTTCAGGGTCCTCAAGGGTTCAGGGCAAGTGCCTGCTCAATGGTAATCGACGATCTCCACGTCTTCAGCGCCAGCAGCGGTCCATTTGAAGCAGATGCGCCACTGGTCATTGATGCGAATTGAATGCTGTCCGGCTCGGCTCCCGTTCAGGGCTTCAAGATGATTTCCGGGCGGCGATCGAAGGTCATTCAGTTGGGCAGCATTGGCAATTGCGCGCAAGATTTGACGATACCTATTCCACCGTCACCGATTTCGCCAGATTGCGTGGCTGGTCGACGTCGGTGCCCATGAACACGGCGGTGAAATAGGCCAGCATCTGGATCGGCAGCGCGTAGATGATCGGCGAGATGATTTCCGGCACGTCCGGCAGGATGATCGTCTCCATCGTCTTCACGCTCACCTGCGCCGCGCCCTTGCTGTCGGTGATCAGGATGATCTTGCCGCCGCGCGCCGCCACCTCCTGCATGTTGGAAACGGTTTTCTCGAAGATCCGGTCATGCGGCGCGATGACGATGACCGGCATGTTCTCGTCGATCAGCGCGATCGGCCCATGCTTCAGTTCGCCGGCTGCATAGCCTTCGGCGTGGATGTAGGAGATTTCCTTGAGTTTCAGCGCGCCTTCCATGGCCAGCGGGAAATTGGTGTCGCGGCCGAGATAGAGCACGTCCTTGTAGCGCGAGAGTTCGCGCGCGATCCGCTCGATCTGCTCTTCAAGCTTGAGCACCTGGTTGGCGTAGCGCGGCGCTTCCGAAAGCGCGCGCACCAGGGTTTTCTCCTGTTCCTTCGAAATCATACCGCGCGCCACGCCGGCGCGCACCGCAAGCGCGGCCAGCACGGAAAGCTGGCAGGTGAAGGCCTTGGTCGAGGCGACGCCGATCTCGGGTCCGGCAAGCGTCGGCAGCACGACGTCGGATTCGCGCGCCATGGTCGATTCGCGCACATTGACGATCGCGCCGATCTTCATGCCGGCTTTGCGGCAATAACGCAGCGAGGCCAGCGTGTCGGCGGTCTCGCCCGATTGCGAGATGAAAAACGCCGCATCGTTCTTCGAGAGCGGCATTTCGCGGTAACGGAATTCGGAGGCGACATCGATGTCGACGGGCAGGCGCGCGTAGCGTTCGAACCAGTACTTGCCGATCAGGCCGGCCAGATACGCCGTGCCGCAGGCCGAGATCGCCAGCCGACCAATTTTGGCGAAGTCGAACGGCAGGTCGAGCGGCTTCGACACTCCGGAGACGAAATCCACGTAATGCGCCAAGGTGTGCGAGATCACCTCGGGCTGCTCATGGATTTCCTTTTCCATGAAATGGCGTCGGTTGCCCTTGTCGACCATGAAGCTGGTCGACAGCGACTGCTGGCGTTTGCGGTCGACCTTTGTGCCGTCAATGTCGAAGATGGTGACACCGCCACGGCGCACCACCGCCCAGTCGCCATCTTCCAGATAGGTGATCGAATTGGTGAACGGGGCGAGCGCGATGGCGTCGGAGCCCAGGAACATCTCGCCATCGCCATGGCCGACGGCCAAAGGCGGACCGTTGCGGGCGCCGACGATCAAATCCTCGTCGCCTTTGAACATGATCGCCAGCGCAAAGGCGCCTTCCAGCCGCTTCAGCGCCTGGTGCGCGGCTTCGACCGGATTCAGCCCCTTGGCGAGTTCGCGGGCCACCAGATGCGCCACGACCTCGGTGTCGGTCTGCGACGAAAAAGAATAGCCGTCGCGGACCAGTTCGTCGCGCAGTTCGGCGAAATTCTCGATGATGCCGTTGTGGACGATGGCGACGCCGTCGGAAAAATGCGGATGCGCATTGGTCTCGTTGGGCACGCCATGCGTCGCCCAGCGCGTGTGGCCGATGCCGATCGTGCCATCGAGCGGCTCGTCCTTGAGCCGGCGCTCCAGGTTGATCAACTTGCCTTCGGCGCGGCGGCGGGCGAGTTCGCCACGCTCGATGGTCGCGACGCCGGCCGAATCATAGCCACGGTACTCCAACCGCTTCAGCGCATCGACGATGAGCGGCGCAACCTGCGAGTGGCCGACGATTCCAACGATACCGCACATGCAGAAAGCCCCCGATTCCCCGGAAAACCAGCGCTATTTAGGGATGGCCAGCCTGCCGTGGAAAGTCACATTGCATTTCGTCCCGTATAACGGAACGCTCATTCTGTCGATGCACCATGACAGGCCGCTCTTGCAATCCGGTTACTGCAATCGTTCGGTTTGCGGGCTGGTCTTACTTTTTCTTCGCCGCCGCCGCCGAAGCAAAGCGCTCGCGCAACTCCTTGCCCTTGCCTGGAATGGTCTTCTGGCGGGCGCGGCCGAAGGCCAGCGCGTCGTCGGGCACGCTTTCGGTGATCACGCTGCCTGAGGCGATGTAGCCGCCCTTGCCGATGGTGACAGGCGCCACCAGCGACGAATTGGAGCCGACAAAAGCGCCCTCGCCGATGTCGGTGAAGAATTTCGAATAGCCGTCATAATTGCAGGTAATGGTGCCGGCGCCGATATTGGCCCCAGCACCAACACGGGCGTCGCCGATATAGGTCAAATGGTTGACCTTGGCGCCCTCTTCGATAACCGCCTGCTTGACCTCGCAGAAATTGCCGACCTTGGCCTTGTTCCTGAGATCGGCGCCCGGCCGCAGCCGCGCGTACGGCCCGACATCGCAATTGGACGCAATGGTGGCGCCCTCGATATGGCTGAACGCATGGATCTTGGCGCCCGTGGCAATCTTCACGCCCGGACCGAACCAGACATGGGGCTCGACGATCGTGTCAGTGCCGATCTCGGTGTCGTGCGAGAAATACACGGTCTCCGGCGCGATCAGCGTCACGCCCGACAGCATCGTCTCATGCCGCCGGCGCGCCTGCCAGATGGCTTCGGCTTGCGCCAGTTCGGCGCGGTTGTTGATGCCGAGCGCGCTTTCGAAACTGGCTTCGGTGGCCACGACATCGAGGCCTCGCGCACTGGCGATCCCGACAATGTCGGTGAGATAATACTCGCCCTTGGCATTTTTGTTGCCGACCTGATCGAGCAGCGCCAGCGCATGGGCGCCGGCCACCGCCATCATGCCGGCATTGCAGAAGGTTATTTTCCTCTCCTCCTCGGAGCAGTCCTTCTCCTCGCGGATGGCGGTCAGCTTGCCGTCCTTTTCGATCAACCGGCCATAACCAGTCGGACTGGGCGGGCGGAAGCCGATCACGACGACGGCAGCGCCTTCAGCCAGTTTCAGCCGCGCCACGGTCAGCGCATCTGCATCGATCAGCGGCGTGTCCCCGAACATGACCAGGATATCGTCATAACCCTTTGATATTGCATCGCGCGCGGCAAGCACGGCGTGCGCGGTGCCAAGGCGCTTTTCCTGCACGAAAGTCTCAGCCTTGGGCGCGAACTTTGCCGCCGCCTTGCGCATCTCGTCGGCGCCATGGCCGATCACCAGCGCCTGGCTGCCGGCACCCGCCTCTTCCGCTGCCTTCACCACATGGGCGACCATCGGCAGCCCGGCAATCTGGTGCAGCACCTTCGGCAGCACGCTCTTCATGCGCGTGCCTTCGCCGGCGGCGAGGATGACGGACAGGCAGGATCTCTGGCTCATGGATGGGCAACCATATGAAAGGGTTGGGAATCAAGACAGGATAGCAGTGGGCCCATGCTTCACCAATGCGGTTAAATTCCGGTGAGATGGCGGAGCAGCTGACTCTTAATCAGCGGGTCTTAGGACAGAATTCGGCAGTCAGCACCCCTACAACAGGCCGTGTTTCCTGAATTCCGCCTGCTCGTCACCCGATATCCAGCCAAACACCTTCAGCTTGCCATCGCGCTTTTCGACGAGATAGTTGATCGCAAAGTCGATGGTCACGAGACTCCCATCCTTGCGTTCATAGTCACCGGACCAGTTTACCTCAGCCACGCAATGGTCCTGATCGATTGGCATCACCGAGACATCGACGCAGGTCATTCTCTTGCTGCCGAGGGCACGATAGGCCTCAAAACCCTTTGTCATAATGGCCTTCAACTGCTCGCCATTCTCGCCAACCATGACCGCCGCCGGCGTCACCGAGACAAAACCCGCCGAATACATGTCCGCGACGTCGTTGAGATCGACGGTGTCGGCGATCGCGTCATTGTAGATTTTCTCATAGGCCTTGAAGAATTTTCGCACATCCGCCTTGGCTACCATTCTCGCCTCCCGGCTCGAAAAAGTGTTGGTCAACGGCACTGCAAATGCGGGCTGGTGTGCATCGTTCCCGTGCGGGGGGAGACTACCCCAGCCGCCCCAGCACTGGAAAATTCTCCAGCAGCCAATACGACACGGTCTGCACGCCACCAGTCAGAAAAAACACACCGGCGATCACCAGCAGCGCGCCGATGGCCTTTTCGACGCGGCCGAGATGGACGCGGAATTTGCCGAGGAAGCGCATGAAGGCGCCGGAAAACAGCGCGGCGATCAGGAACGGGATGCCCAGCCCGAGCGAATAGGCGGCGAGCAGCAGCGCGCCCTCGCCCACCGTCTCGCGGCCGCCGGCCAGCGTCAGGATCGGTCCCAGCACCGGGCCGATGCAGGGCGTCCAGCCGAAGGCGAAAGCCAGCCCCATGACATAGGCCGCGATTGCACTTGCCGGCTTCCCTTGCGACTGGAAGCGTGCCTCGCGTGACAGCAGCGGAATGCGCAGGACGCCGAGGAAATTCAGGCCCATCAGGATGATCAGCACGCCTGCGCCCATGGCCAGCGGCTCCTGCCAGACGCGCAGCAGCCGGCCGATGGTCGAGGCGCCGGCGCCGAGCGCGACAAAGACGGTCGAGAAGCCGAGCACGAAGGCGATCGAAGAATAGATCAGCGCGCCGCGTGCGCCTTCACGCGCTGTCGCACCCGCATTGCCACGGAAATCGTCGACCGAGACGCCGGCCATATAACAGAGATAAGGCGGCACCAGCGGCAGCACGCAAGGCGACAGGAACGAAATCGCCCCAGCCCCGACCGCGCTGACATAGCCGATGTCCAATGCCATTTCCAAGAACTCCAATGTCGTGACGCCGATATAGCGACGCGCAGCCTTGTCCACCAATCACCATTGTGTTGGCAAGATCATCCATTGCCCGACGCACTTGCCAGGAAGAAACGACAGCCCGCAGGCGTTGATGCTGTGAGGCCGCGATTTCCCGCGCGTCTCCAGATATCAGTCAGGAGATTTCCATGAAAACCATAACCGCAGGACTGGCAGCGCTTCTGCTCAGCACCGCCGCATCCTTCGCTGCCGACGCGTGGAAGGAAGCCGAGGTCAATGGCGCCAAGATCTACACCGACGCCAATGGCATGACGCTTTACACCTATGACAAGGACGAGAAGGGCAAGAGCAACTGCTACGACAAATGCGCCACCAACTGGCCGCCGCTGAAAGCCGAAGCCGGCGCCAAGGCGGATGACGAGTGGAGCGTCGTCGACCGCACCGACGGCACCAAGATGTGGGCCTATGACGGCAAGCCGGTCTACACCTTCATAAAGGACAAGAAGCCCGGCGATGTGACCGGCGACGGCGTCGGCGAAGTCTGGCATATCGTCAAGGCCGACTAAGCACGCCAGTCCCGCTGCTGGCGGGACAAGGGCTGGTCGCCGGGCATCTCCATGCCACCGGCGGCCGGCATCGAACAGCCCGTTAGAATGTCGCCCGTCCCGGTTTGGGCAGCATTTCAACGACTCGGCGGAAAAATGAATCGGGTCGTTTCCGCTGACTCAGGCCCACCATCTGCCTTTCCCAAATTCTGTGATTTTCTCCATACACTCTAAGAGTGTATTGCTGCGGACCGGCCCGCAATTTGGGCGCTTCCCCTTGACCGGATGCAAAAGCGCGGCCATGTGAGCGACAAATAGAACGAGATTTCGTCGCGCGCAGCGGAATTCTTCTGCCGCACCACAGCTGATATGAGACCTCATGGACGTCGTCGTCGTCGAATCGCCGGCCAAGGCGAAGACAATCAACAAATACCTCGGCAAGAACTACAAGGTTCTGGCCTCGTTCGGCCATATCAGGGACTTGCCGGCCAAGGATGGCTCGGTGCGTCCGGATGAGGATTTCGCCATGTCCTGGGCGGTCGACACCGCCTCCGGCAAGCGCCTCGCCGACATCGCCAAGGCGGTCAAGGACGCCGACGGCCTGATCCTCGCCACCGATCCGGATCGCGAAGGCGAAGCGATTTCCTGGCATGTGCTGGAAGTTCTGAAGCAGAAGCGCGCGCTGAAGGACAAGCCGGTCAGCCGCGTCGTCTTCAACGCCATCACCAAATCGTCGGTGCTGGAAGCGATGGCCAATCCGCGCCAGATCGATGCGCCGCTGGTCGATGCCTATCTCGCCCGCCGGGCGCTGGATTATCTCGTCGGCTTCACGCTGTCGCCGGTGCTGTGGCGCAAACTGCCGGGCGCCCGTTCGGCCGGACGCGTCCAGTCGGTTGCGCTGCGTCTCGTCTGCGACCGCGAATCCGAGATCGAGCGCTTCATCCGCGAGGAATACTGGCAGATCGCTGCACTGCTGGGCACGCCGCGCAACGAGAATTTCGAAGCGCGGCTGACCGCCTTCGATCGCAAGAAGCTGCAAAAGCTCGACATTTCAAACAAGGCGCAGGCCGACGACATCAAGTCGATGCTCGAAGGCGCAACCTTCAAGGCGGTGTCGGTGGAAGCCAAGCCGACCAAGCGCAATCCCGGCCCGCCCTTCACCACCTCGACGCTGCAGCAGGCCGCCTCGTCGGGTCTCGGCTTCTCGGCCAGCCGCACCATGCAGGTGGCGCAACGCCTCTATGAAGGCATGGAGATCGGCGGCGAGACCACCGGTCTGATCACCTATATGCGAACCGACGGCGTGCAGATGGCACCCGAGGCGATCGACGCCGCACGCGATGCCATTGCCAAGGAATTCGGTCCGAAATACCTGCCGGAAAAGCCGCGCCAATATACGGCCAAAGCCAAGAACGCCCAGGAAGCGCACGAAGCGATCCGCCCGACAGATTTCATGCGCACCCCGGCATCGGTCAGGCAGTATCTCGATTCCGACCAGATGCGGCTCTATGAGCTGATCTGGAAGCGCGCCATCGCCAGCCAGATGCAGCCGGCCGAAATCGAGCGCACCACCGCCGAGATCGAGGCGGTCAATGGATCGCGCACCGCGGAGCTGCGTGCCATCGGTTCGGTCGTTCGGTTCGACGGTTTCATCGCCGCATACACCGACCAGAAGGACGACGATGCGGAAGACGAGGAAAATCGTCGCCTGCCCGAGATCCGTGCCGGCGAGCAGCTTGCCCGCCAGGCGATCAACGCCACCCAGCACACCACCGAGCCGCCGCCGCGTTACTCCGAAGCGTCGCTGATCAAGAAGCTGGAAGAGCTCGGCATCGGCCGGCCTTCTACCTATACGGCGATCCTGAAGACGCTCGAGGACCGCGACTATGTCACCATCGACAAGCGCCGGCTGGTGCCGCAGGCCAAGGGCCGGCTGCTGTCGGCTTTCCTCGAAAGCTTCTTCAAGCGCTATGTCGAGTACGACTTCACCGCGTCCCTCGAGGAAAAGCTCGACGAGATTTCCGACGGCAAGCTCGCCTGGAAGGACGTGCTGCGCGATTTCTGGAAGGATTTTTCCGGCGCAGTCGCCGACATCAAGGAACTGCGCGTCACCGACGTGCTCGACGCGCTGAATGAGGAGTTGGCGCCGCTGGTGTTCCCCGCGCGCGAAGACGGTTCGAATCCGCGCATCTGCCCGAAATGCGGCACCGGCAATCTGTCGCTGAAGCTCGGCAAGTTCGGCGCCTTTGTCGGCTGCTCCAACTATCCCGAATGCTCCTTCACCCGTCAGCTCGGCGACGCCGCCAACCCCAATGGTGAGAATGGCGGCGGCGAAGACGGCACCAAGGTCATCGGCAAGGACCCCTATACGTCAGAGGAAATCACGCTGCGCAGCGGCCGCTTCGGCCCCTATCTGCAACGCGGCGACGGCAAGGAAGCCAAGCGCTCCAGCCTGCCCAAGGGCTGGACGGCAGAGTCGATCGACCACGAAAAGGCGCTGGCGCTGCTGTCATTGCCGCGCGATGTCGGCCAGCATCCGGAAACGGCCAAGATGATCTCGGCCGGGCTCGGCCGTTACGGCCCGTTCGTGCTGCATGACGGCACCTATGCCAATCTCGAAAGCATCGAGGACGTGTTCTCGATCGGCCTCAACCGCGCCGTGTCGGTGATCGCCGAGAAGCAGCTGAAGGGCAAGGGCGGCCGCAATGGCGGCACGGCCGCTGCGCTCAAGGAGCTCGGCGACCACCCCGATGGCGGCGGCAAGATCGTCGTGCGCGACGGCAAATACGGGCCTTACGTGAATTTCGGCAAGGTCAATGCTACGCTGCCCAAGGGCAAGGATCCCCAGTCGGTGACGATGGAGGATGCGCTGGCGCTGATTGCCGAGAAGGAAGCCAAGGGCGGCGGCGGCAAAAAGCCGTTCCGCAAGGCGGCCGCGGCCAAAGCTCCGGCAACCAAGAAAGTAGCCGCCAAGAAGCCGGCTGCTAAGAAGCCGGCCGCGAAGAAAAAAGGGTAGGACAGCGTGGCGCGCAAGATCACCGGCAGAACCCACGGCGATCCGCGCACCGCCGACACCAGGGCCAAGGTCAAGGACGACTATCGGCCGTCGCGTGACGAAATCCTGCGCTACATTGCCGAAAATCCTGATCGCGCCGGCAAGCGCGACATCGCCAAGGCGTTCGCGCTGCGCGGCGACGACCGCATCTGGCTGAAGGATATTTTGCGCGACCTGCAGGACGAAGGCGTCCTCACCAAGGAGCGCAAGGGGCTGGCCCGCGTCGGTGCCCTGCCCCATGTCACGGTCCTCGATATTTTCGACCGCGATGCCGATGGCGTGCTCTTGGCGCGCCCAACCGAACACACAGCCAATGGGCCGCCGCCTATCGTTTCCATCCGCCTGTCGCGCAGTGGCAGTGGACCGGCGCCCGGCATTGGCGACCGCGTGCTGGCCAAGACCTTTCCGGCCGACGACACGAACGTCGCCCTGGGCGGCCCCGCCTACACCGGGCGGGTGGTGAAGATTTTCGAAAAACGTACCGATGCCGTGCTCGGTATCTTTCGCATCCTGCAGGACGGCACCTTCCGCATCGAACCGGTGGAACGGCGCCAGCCCGAACTGATCGTCGACAAGGAATTCCAGAACGGCGCCAAGAATGGCGACCTGGTCGAGGTCGAGCCGGCGCGAGCCTCCCGTTTCGGCTTGCCGAGAGCCAAGGTGCTCAACGTGCTGGGCTCTCTGACCAGCGAAAAGGCGGTCTCTATGATCGCCATCCATGCGCACGACATTCCGCATATCTTCCCGGCCGACGTCATCGCAGAATCCGAAGCCGTCAAACCGGCGACGCTTGACCATCGCGAGGATTGGCGCGACCTGCCGCTGGTCACCATCGATCCGGCCGACGCCAAGGACCATGACGACGCCGTCTTCGCCGCGCCGGATCCCGACGAGAAGAACCCCGGCGGCGTGGTTGCCACTGTCGCAATCGCCGACGTCGCCGCCTATGTGCGCTATGGCACTGCACTCGACCGCGAAGCGCTGAAGCGCGGCAACTCGGTCTATTTCCCGGATCGTGTCGTGCCGATGCTGCCCGAGCGCATCTCCAACGATCTCTGCTCGCTGCGCGAGGGCCAGGACCGGCCGGCATTGGCAGTGCGCATGATCTTTTCGGCCGAGGGCCGCAAGCTCAGGCACACCTTCCATCGCGTCATGATGAAGTCGGCGGCAAAGCTCGCCTACCAACAGGCTCAGGCGGCGATCGACGGCGCGCCGGACGACAAGACAGGCCCGATCCTCGAAACCGTGCTGAAGCCACTGTGGGACGCCTATGCGATCCTGAAGCGCGGCCGCGATGGCCGCCAGCCGCTCGAACTCGATCTGCCGGAGCGCAAGATCGTACTCAAGCCGGACGGCACCGTCGACCGCGTCATCGTGCCGGAGCGGCTCGATGCCCACAAGCTCATCGAAGAATTCATGATCCAGGCCAATGTCGCCGCGGCCGAGACGCTGGAGGCGAAGAAGCAGGAGCTGGTCTATCGCGTCCACGACGCGCCGTCGCTCGCCAAGCAGGAATCGCTGCGCGAGTTCCTGCAGACATTGGGCCTGTCACTGGCGCGCGGCGCGCAGATGCAGCCAAGCCAGTTCAACGGCATTTTGGAGCGCGTGCGCGGCGCCGACAATGAAGGCCTTGTCAACGAAGTGGTGCTGCGCTCGCAGAGCCAGGCCGAATACTCGCCAAAGAACATCGGCCATTTCGGTCTCAACCTCCGCCGCTACGCCCATTTCACCTCGCCGATCCGCCGCTATGCCGATTTGATCGTGCATCGCGGACTTATTGCCGCACTCGGACTGGGTCCGGGTGGACTGACGCAGGACGAAGCGGCACGGCTCGAAGATGTCGCGGTGCTGATCTCCGGCACGGAACGCCGCGCAATGGCGGCCGAGCGGGACACGGTCGACCGTCTGATCGCCGCCTATCTCGCCGAACGCGTCGATGACCGCTTCGATGCCCGCATCTCCGGCGTCACCAAATCAGGACTATTTGTCCAATTGCCGCAGTACGGCGCGGATGGTTTCATCCCGGTGTCAACTCTGGGCGGCGATTACTATATATACGATGAAACGGCTCGCTCCCTGTTCGGAGAACGCTCTGGCAAAGGCTACCAACTCGCGGACCGCGTCGAGGTCCGGCTTATCGAGGTGGCGCCGATGGCCGGCGCAATGCGCTTCGAGATGTTGACCGACCCAAAGCCTCTGCCGGGCTCCAAGCGGTCGTTTCACAAGGCCAAGGGCCGCGTCCGCGCGTCGCAATCGCGACCGGGTTCGCGCGGCAGGAGACGATGATGACAACAGCCATGGAAGAACAGGTTTTCGGCGGAGAACATCACTCGGGCCGGGCCGCACGCCCGCTGTGGACGGCGATGAAGCGCGGCCTGCTCGGCCGCTGCCCGCATTGCGGCGAAGGCAAGCTGTTTCGCGCTTTTACCAAGACCGTCGACACATGCGGCGTCTGCGGCGAGGAATTGCATCACCACCGGGCCGACGACCTGCCGGCCTACCTCGTCATCGTCATTGTCGGCCACATCGTGCTGGGCGCCTTCATGGGCGTTGAGGCGACGTCGACTTTGTCCATATGGCAGCACATCGCCATCTGGGTGCCGCTGACCATCCTTTTGTCGGTTGCGCTGCTGCAGCCGGTCAAGGGTGCCGTCATCGGACTGCAATGGGCCTTCTATATGCACGGCTTCGGCGGCGAGCACGACGTGATCGAGCCGCATCCCGGAGCCTAGGCCGCAGCCAAGAATGCTGCCTGGCGCAACATACCGACCGTGAAAGGCCACTTTCGCTTGCCAGAAGTTTCCGCTAGGTCCTGCGCATGGACGGTATGACCAAGGCGGAAGTCGACAGGATCGAGCGGAGCATGATCGCTCATAGCGACCGGCCAATTCGCCCGCGCGACGCGGCAACCCTCATCCTGCTCGACCGCAAGGACGACGACGTACTGGTTCTGATGGGTCGCCGCCATGCCGGCCACGCCTTCATGCCGGGCAAGTTCGTCTTTCCCGGCGGCCGCACCGATCCGGCCGATAGCCGCATACCGGTCGTCGCCGCCCTGCACCCGGAGCAGGAAGCCAAGCTGATCGCCGGGCCGGGGCGCACAAGCGCCGCACGAGCCCGCGCCATCGCCCTGTCGGCCATCCGAGAGACCTATGAGGAAGCCGGGCTGCTGATCGGCCGCAAGGGTGCTTTCGCAACCCCCAGATCCGACTGGCAAGGCTTTGCCGAACACGGCGTGCAACCCTCTCTCGACATGCTGCGCTTTGTCGCGCGCGCCATCACGCCGCCCAACCGGGTGCGCCGCTTCGACACCCGTTTCTTCAGCGCCTGGCGTGACGACGTCGCGGTCGAGCTGCCCGGTGGCGGTCCGACCAACGAACTGGAAGAGCTGGTCTGGCTGCCGCTTGCCAAGGCCAGGGAAGCCGACATACCCGACATCACCCGAATGATCCTGGACGAGTTGGAAAAGCGCCTCGCCCATGATCCGCTGTTGCGTCCAGGCGGTCCCGTGCCCTTCTACCGGCTGGTCCGCAGCCGCTTCATCCGCGAACTTCTCTAGAGCAATTCCAGGAAAGTGTGACGCGGTTTTCCGTCCGAATTGCGTAAGATCAAACAGACAGAGTATTCAGCATCCATGACGGTCGATACCCAACCAAAGGGCGACGAGCGCGTACACTGGCTGCCGATGGTGGCGGCGATCTCGTCGATCAGCGTCGTCGGCATCGCCATCGGCCTCGGCATGCCGCTGCTCAGCGTCATCCTTGAAACACGCGGCCACTCGGCTTCGATGATCGGCCTCAACACCGCCGTCGCCGGCCTCGCCTCGATCGCCGGTGCGCCGCTGGCGACCCCGCTCGCCATGCGCTTCGGCGTTGCCTGGACCATGATCGCCATGATCGCCGCCGGCGCGCTGGCCTTTGTCGGCTTCCATTTCGCACCCGATTTCTGGATGTGGTTTCCACTGCGCATCGTGCTGCACATTGCGCTGACGGTGCTGTTCATCCTGTCTGAATTCTGGATCAGCACCTCGGCGCCGCCGCACCGGCGCGGCCTTGTCCTTGGCATCTACGCCACTGTCCTGTCGCTCGGCTTTGCCGCCGGACCGTGGCTGTTCGCTCATCTCGGCAGTTCCGGCTTCAGGCCGTTCGGCGTCATCATCGCGTTGGTGACGCTGGCGGCCATACCCGTGCTGGCAGCACGCAACGAGAGCCCGTCGATCGCCTCGGATGGCGAAACCAGCAATTTCCTGCGCTACATCTGGCTGGTGCCGTCGGCGACCGCTGCCGTGCTGGTGTTCGGCGCGGTGGAAACCGGCGGCTTTGCGCTGTTCCCGATCTACGGCAGCCGAATCGGCTATTCCGAGGCCGATGCGGCCCTTCTGCTGACCATGATCGGCCTCGGCAATGTGTTGTTGCAGATCCCGATCGGCATGATCAGCGACCGCGTCAGCGATCGCCGCTACCTGCTGATTGCCTGCGCGACGGTCGGTCTTATCGGCACCGTGTTCATGCCCTTCTTCGCCCAGAATTGGCATTTGATGGCCGCGCTTCTGTTCGTCTGGGGCGGCGTCGTCGCTGCCATGTACACGATCGGCCTTGCCCATCTCGGCTCGCAGCTTTCCGGCCATGAACTGGCGTCGGCCAATGCCGCCTTCGTGCTGTGCTACGGCGTCGGCATGGTGCTCGGGCCGCAGGCGATCGGCATCGGCATGGATGCGTTCGGCCCGTCCGGCTTCGGCTGGTCGCTCGGCCTGTTCTTCGCCGCCTATATCGCTTTGGTCGCCGTCAGGTTGGTTCGCAAGATCCTGCTGTAGCGCGACTGCGGCCTGCCATGCATTTGGCACGGCACGGTGACAGGCTGCTGACAGAACCGTGTCAGGAGCACAGGGCTAAAAAGGTGTCCCAAAACACTTGAGGACACTTCCATGATCGACAGCGGCTTTGAAACCACATCGCTACGAATGACACTGCTTCTGCTCGTGACCTTCCAGGCTCCGGCCGCCGACGTCGACCGCATCATGGATGCCGTGGTGGCGATCGCGCCGCTGGCCATGGGCAAATATGACCGCAATGCCTATCAGTCGGCGCACGGCATCGAACGCTACAGGCCGCTTGACGGTGCGGCCGCCGGCGCCGAAACCGAAATGCGGCGGCGCCCCGGCACGGTCGAGGTTTCCTTCGAACTGCCGGACGACCAGGCGCTGGCCGCCCGCGTCGTCGAGGCGATTTTCCAGGCGCACTCCTACCAGGAACCAGTGATCCGCATTCAGCCGATTCTCGCCAGCCGTTCCAAGGGGCTGGACGACCGCGCCAATCCGAATCGCTGGTGGAACACGACCGGAGACTGGAAGAAGGTTGCGGCATCGGCGACGGAAACCGCATGATTTCCGCTCCCGAGCCGGCTCTGGTGGGTCGCACAAGGCCTACCGGGCTTGACTTTCCGGGCGCGTTCTTTATGTGTCGCGCCAAGTTTCCCGCGTCCGGGTGTTTCCCCGTGCTCCAGCGGCCAAAACCCCACGAACAAACGGACTGATATCATGGCCAAAGCCGCAAACATCAAGATCAAGCTTCTGTCGACCGCCGACACCGGTTTCTTCTACGTGACCAGCAAGAACAGCCGCACCAAGACCGACAAGCTGTCGTTCCGCAAGTACGACCCGGTCGCCAAGAAGCACGTCGAGTTCAAGGAAACCAAGATCAAGTAATCCGGGTTTCCCGCCGCAATGCCGAAACGCCGCCCAATGGGCGGCGTTTTTCGTTTGTAACAGTTGATTTCGTTGCATCCGAGCAGAGACTCCAGCCAAAGGATTGACCCTTAGCCATGGTTGCGGCACCCTTGGCCGTGGGTTGGGTGTCACGAATAAGGCGCCTATGGATGTCGAAGAAGTTGAAAGCTGCAATCATTGCAGCCCTTGTCGCTCTGGCTGCTGGCTTTGCCGTCAGCAACGGGCTGATAAGCCAGCAGACGGCCGATGAGATCAAGGCCAGGACTGACCAGGTTCTGACTGAGGAAGAGGCCGCACCGCCTGCACCTCAGCCTGACAGCCCCGGTACGCCTTCCACGGAACCCGCACCGCAGGCTCCGACACCTCCCGCCGCGGCACCCCCGCAAGGATCACAACAGGGTCAATGAAGAAGCCTCGCCAGGATGGGCTCCTCTCGTGCGATCGCACCATCTGAGTGTATCGTTTTAATACAATCGCCAATTGGTAGACTTGCACCACGGATAGGTAGTTAGTTTCAGCGTCAGGCAAAAAGGGGGGAAATGCCTCGCACTGGGAGAAAACGATGTCCGTACAAAAAGGCGACTTTCGAACCAACAGAGCCGACTACGTGATTGCCGCGATGCATGGCGGAGTGACCGCCGAAGACAGCGTTCGAGACGAGAACCTGGCAAGGAGAAAGAAGTCCCTGTGGCTGAAGGAGCGGCGATCGGCCAAATCGGCTGAAAACCCGTTGGACAGCTCGCCGCTGTCCAAAAGAAGCCCTCGCGGTTAGCGGTCTACAATCGCCTTCCGCGATCACACCATATCCGCACACAACCCACTCGCCCATATTGCAAGGGCCACCGTCGGTGTTGACTAACTCCGACGGTGGCCTAGTTCGCGGCAAAATGACCTCCGTTCTTTTGAGAAGACGGCGGGACTAAGGTCTTGCGCCCTAGACGCAAAGGTCCGAGCGATCCTGTTAGGTTCCGGAAATGTCTCTTGGACGTTCCGCTATTTTATCCAATTGAAATGTAGCGTTACCGTGTATGTCCCGCCCGATAGCGGCGCCTGATCCGGCTGCCCGCATCCGACCCGGCTGCGTCCCCTCAGCCGATGCGCTCGCCGCTTTTCGCATCGAACAGATGCAGCTGGTCCGGTTCGGCCGCCAACCGCACCACGTCGCCGGACTTGACGCCGGCACGGCCCATGGCAAAGACGCACAGCTGCTGGCTGGCTAGCTTGACGTAGAACTGCGTCGAAAGGCCGAGCGGCTCGACCACACCCACCTCGCCCTTCAACGCACCCTCGTCCGCCAGCTTGATATGCTCGGGCCGCAAACCGACGGTGATGGCGTCACCGTGGGTCAGTGGCAAGCCTTCCGGCAGCCGCAGCGCCTGGCCGTCGGCCAGTACGGCCTCCAACGTAGCGCCCTTGCGAACCGTCGCCGGCAGAAAATTCATGCCGGGCGAACCGATGAAACCTGCAACGAACATGTTGGCCGGCCGGTCGTAGAGATCGAGCGGCGCGCCGACCTGCTGGATCAGCCCGTCATGCATGACGACGATCCGGTCGGCCATGGTCATCGCCTCGATCTGGTCGTGCGTGACATAGACCGATGTCGTCTTCAGTTGCTGGTGCAGCGCCTTGATCTCGGCGCGCATATGGACGCGCAGCTTGGCGTCGAGGTTCGACAGCGGCTCGTCGAACAGGAAGACCTTGGGGTCGCGCACGATCGCCCGGCCCATGGCGACGCGCTGGCGCTGGCCGCCGGACAATTGCCGCGGCAGGCGCTGCAGGAAGGTGTCGAGCCCGAGCCGCTTGGCGGCGCCGTCCACCCTGGAGTCGATCGTCGCCTTCTCCGCCTTCTTCAGGAGCAGGCTGAAGCCCATGTTCTTCGACACGTCCATATGCGGATAAAGCGCGTAGGACTGGAACACCATGGCGATGTCGCGGTCCTTGGGTGCTACGTCATTGACCAGCCGCTCGCCAATGCGGATCTCGCCGCCGGAAGCCTCCTCCAGCCCGGCGATCATGCGCAAAAGCGTGGACTTGCCGCAGCCCGACGGCCCAACCAGGACGACGAACTCGCCATCGGCGATTTCAAGGTCGACCGCGTGCAGGACGCGGACGGCGCCATAATCCTTGCGGACCTTCTCGAGCGTAACAGAGGCCATCGATCTATCCTTTGACGGCGCCGGCGGTCAGGCCGGTGACGAGATAGCGTTGCAGGAAGGCGAAGAAGATGCAGACCGGGATCAACGCCAGGATGGATGCCGCCATCATCTGTCCCCAATCGACGGCGAACTTGCCGATGAAGGTGAGCAAGCCGACGGCGAAGGTCTTCTGGTCGTCGCTGGAAATCAGCATCAGCGCGAACAGAAGCTCGCTCCAGGCGGCGGTGAAGACGAAGCCGAGCGTGGCGCCCATACCGGGCAGCGTCAGCGGTACAATCACCTTGCGCATCGCCTGCGCACGCGTGCAGCCGTCGATCATCGCCGCTTCCTCCAGATCCTTGGGGATGCCGTCGAAAAAGGACTGCATGAGGAAGGTGGCAAAGGCCGTGTTGAAGGCGGTGTAGATGATGATCAGCCCGGTCAGGCTGTTGATCAAGCCGATCTGACCCATCACGCGGTAGATCGGCGGAATGACCATCACCAGCGGAAAGGTCTGGGTCAAAAGCAACATCAGCGCCAGTGCTGCCTTGCCGCGAAAGGTGAAGCGCGACATGGCATAGCCGGCAAGCGTGGCGATGATTGTCACCAGTGCCGCCGTCGACACCGAGACGATGACGCTGTTGAGGAAATAGCGGGGGAAATCGGTGGCCTCGAGCACGGTGACGAAGTTCTGCAGCGTCATGTGCGACGGCCAGAAGGTGATGCCTTCGGAATAAAGCAGCCGCTCCGGCGTGACCGAGATCTTCAGCGTCCAGTAGATCGGGAACAAGGCAAAGAGCACGTAAGCCGCGATTGCCGCGTAGAGGCCGATGCCGCCGAAGAAGCGCTGCGAGGCTGTGCGTCCTGCGATCATCAGACGTGCCTCACCAGGGTGCGGCGGATACCGATCAGCGCAATCGCATAGGCAATGAGCAGGACCAATAGCAGCACGGCCACCGCCGAGGCATAGCCCTTGTCCAGCGATTTGAAGGCGCTGACATAGATGTAGACCGGCACCGTGTTGGTCGAGCCGGCCGGTCCGCCTTCGGTCATGACGAAGATCAGGTCGGCGAAGGTGGCGATCCAGATGGTGCGCAACATTACGGTGATGGCGATGGTCGGCGCCAGGAATGGCAGCGTCACCTTGGTGAAGCGCTGCCAGGGCGAAGCGCCGTCGATCGCCGCCGCCTCATGCAGTTCCGACGGGATCGACTTCAGCGCCGCCAAGAGCGTGATGGCGAAGAAAGGAATGCCGAACCAGATATTGGCGACGATCGGCCCCCACATGGCGGTTGACGGATCGGACAGTACATTGGTCGGCTCGGCCTTCAGCCCCAATGCAAACAGCCAGTGCGGCAGCGGGCCGATGATCGGATTGAACAGCCAGGCCCAGGTCAGGCCCGACAGGAAGGACGGCACCGCCCAGGGCAGGAACACCAGGGCTTGTACAGCCTTGCGGCCGCGAAACGGCTTGTCGAGCAGAAGCGCCAGGCCAAGGCCGAGGAAGAACTGGAAGAAAAGGCTGGCGACCGTCCACCACAACGTGTTGACCAGCGCCTGGCCCAGCACCTGATCCGACAGCATCGCCTGATACTGGCCGAGCCCGACATATTCGGACTTGAAGGCGGAGAACTTGCGGAAGGAGTAGCTGATGCCGATGACCAGCGGCACCAGAAGCACCACGACCAGCAGGATGATCGCCGGGCTGAGATAGAGCCATGGCTCGATAGCGGCATGGGATAGCCGCTTGCGACGCGGCTTGCCGACGGATCGTATTTCGGACACGGCGTAGGTCATTGGCTCGGGGGCGCTCCTGGAACGGCGTCGGGGCTGATGACAAGCGTCCTTCTCCCCGTTTCACGCGGAGAAGATGCCGGTCCACCCTCCGCAGCTGCTGCGGAAGACGGGCAGGCAGATGAGGGGCAGCGCGAACCTATCGAGGCATAGCGCCGCCCCTCATCCGTCACTTCGTGACACCTTCTCCCCGCAAACGGGGAGAAGGGAAGAAAAACTACTTCTTGTTCTTCGCCATCCAGTCCTGCTGTTCCTTGGTCAGGAAGGCAGCCCACTGGTCGGCGACGTCCTTGGCCGTCTTCTGGCCAAGCAGCACTTCCTGAAAATTCTTGATCGCCACCTGGTCGACGAAATTGCCGAGGTTCTCCAGATGCGTCGGCGGGGTGACCATTTCATATTTGGAGCTGTCGCTGAGCTCTGTGAACCAGCCCTTGAACTGCTCGGTCTTGAAATGGGGATCTTGGTCGGCACCGTTGTGGATCGGGACGACGCCGACTTCCTTGGCCCATTCCAGATTGTCCTTCGGCGACAAAAGGGTCGCCATCAGCTTCCAGGCGTCGTCCTTGTGCTGCGAGTTGGCGAACATGGCCCAACCGGCATAGCCGAGTGTCGGATAGGATTTGCCGCTCGGCCCGACCGGCAATGGCGCTACCGCGAAATCGTCGGCGCTCATCTTGTCGGCGATGCCGAGCAGCGCGTCCGGATCCTGGTTGAGCATAGCGCAGGTGCCGGAATAGAAGCCGGTGACCGTTTCGTTGAAACCCCAGCTCACCGCATCCTTCGGCGCCAGTCCGTCCTTGTACATGTCGGCCAGCATCTGCAGGCCCTTGACCGAGCCCTCCTCGTTGATCGTCGAAGTGCCGTCCTCGTTGAAGTAACCGCCCTTGCCGGCGGCGATGTTCATGAACATGTGCATGCCATTGAAGGCGCCCGGCCCGCCGCGCAGGCAGTAGCCGTACTTGCCCGGGAGCGCGGAAATCTTCTTGGAATCGGCGACGAAATCTTCAAGCGTCGCCGGCGGGCCATCGAGGCCGGCCTCCTTGAACAGTTTCTTGTTCCAGAACAGCGCGTTCACATAGTAGCCGTAGGGGATCATGAACTGGGTGTTGTCGACGGTCGAGCCGAACTGTTTCGCGCGGTCGCCAAGCGTCTTGGCGTCATCCCATTTGGCCATATACGGGCCGAGATCCTCGAGTTGGGCATTGTTGGCATAGAGGCCCATCCAGCGCTCCGGCATCTCGACCACGTCGGGCGTATCGCCGGCCTGCACCATGGTCAGGAATTTCTCGAACGCCTGCCCCCAGGGCAGCGAGATCAGTTCGACCTTGATGCCTGGATTGGCCGTTTCGAACTCGGCGATCTGCTTCTTCAGGAATTCGGTGCGTGGCGGGCTGGTGATGACTTCGACCATTTTCAGGGTCGAATCGGCCACAGCATTTCCGGCGGAAATCGCCAGTCCCGCAACGGTGGCAAGCATGACGGTCAGTTTTTTCATGTTCAAGACTCCCATTTTGAACCCGCTTGTTATTTTCTGGCTTTTTCGAAGGCTTGGGCGACATCCGCCCACAGGTCTTCGACACTCTCCAATCCGACATTGAAGCGGATGGTTCGGGGGCTGACGCCGAAGCGCGCCATCGAATTCAGGCCCGGCGTCTGCTCCAGCGACGCCTTGGCCGGCACGACCAGGCTTTCATGCCCGCCCCAGCTGACGCCGATGCGGAAATATTTCAGCGCGTCGACGAAGACGGGGATGTCGATATCGTCCGTCACCTCGAAGGAGAACAGACCGGCATAGCCGGCCAGCGTCGCCTTGCCCGGATGGTTCGAGTAGACGGGGTGGTTGACCCGCTCGACAGCGGCATGCGCCTTCAGGCGTTCGGCGATGGTCAAGCCGCTCTTCATGTGATGCGGCAGGCGCAGCGGCAGCGTGCGCAGGCCGCGCAGCAAAAGCCACGCCTCGAACGGTGACAGCTTGCCGCCGAGATAGGAATAGGTCTGCTCGTTGATGTGCTTGATGTGGGCAGCCGAACCCGCCACGACGCCCGCGACCGTATCGCTGTGGCCGCCAAGGTATTTCGAGGCCGAATGCAGCACCAGGTCGACGCCATGCGTGATCGGCTTCTGGAACACCGGCGTCGCCCAGGAATTGTCGATCGTGGTGACGATGCCCTGTTCCTTGGCCAACCGTGTCAGATGCGCGATGTCCTGCAGCTCGAACATCATCGAGGTCGGGCTTTCCAGATAAAGCAGCTTGGCGCCGGGAAGTGCCGCCGCGACCGCATCCGGGTCGGAGCCGTCGACATAGTCGACCTTGATGTTGAGGCGCGGCAACAGCCGCTCGAACAAACGGTAGGCATCGCCATAGCAATTGCGCACCGCCACGATGCGCTCGCCCGCACCGACGAACGCAAGCACTGTGGCGCTGATCGCCGCCATGCCACTGGAAAAGCCGCGCGCGGCTTCTGCGCCCTCGAGCTCTGCCACGCGCGCCTCGAACTCCATCACCGTGGGATTGTCGCCGCGCGAGTAGATCGGCTGCCTTCGTTTGCCGGCAAAGGTATCGGCCATCTCGGCATAGTTGGCGAAGGTGAACAGCGAGGTCTGGTAGATCGGCGGCACCACCGCACCGCCAGGGAACGGTTCGTCATGCGCCAAAAGCGTGGCCGCTTCGGTGAGATAGTCGTAATCGAAACCTGATGGATGCTCGTTCATGTCTGGCTCGAGAGTTTGAGTTTGGCCGCGCCGCGCTTGAGGTCGTCCTCGACGGTGGCGATCAGCTTGAGCGCCTCGGCGCGAGCGCCCTGCGGATCGCGGGCAGCAATGCGTTCGTAGATGGTCCGGTGGTAGGGAAAGCTGGCGTGGCCGAAGTCACGCACGCCGAGCGGATGCTCCCAGAAGCGGTGAAACAGCTCATGCATGGCGGCGATGATCTGCTCGAACAGCGGATTGCCCGAGACCCGGTAGATCGCCTGATGGAACTCCCAATCCTCTTCCGACGACATGCCCTCGCGCGTGCGGAACGCCTGTTCCATGATGTCGAGCTTGCGTGCGATCTCAGCAATATCGGCTTGGCTGGCGCGTTCGGCGCAAAGGGCTGCTGCCTCCGCCTCCAGCGCGCGGCGGATCTCCAGCGTCTGCATCAGGCTGGTGAAATCATTGCCGCCGGCCAGTGTCAGCGGCATGTGCAGCATATCAGGCGAAACAGCCGCCTTGAGATAGGTGCCGCTGCCTTGCCGGCGTTCGACGAGGCCGAGCCCTTCCCAGCGTGTCAGAGCCTCGCGCACGGTGTTGCGGCTGACCTTCAGCCGCTCGGCGAGGATGCGTTCGGTTGGGAGTCTGTCGCCCAGCTGCAGGGCTTCGGCGCGAACAAATCCCACCAACGCCTTCAACACGGCGTCGTCGCGCGCCGTGATTTGAATGGGTGGCAGGCTGTTCTGGTCCACATTTCCTCCGAGTGGTCCAATGGTCCAACCAATTCTGCACAGTTGAAAACTCCTGTCAACCAACTGTCAGGAGCACTGTCGGAGGAAGCGACGCAATATTCTCAAGGCGGTCGCGCGATCGCGTCTGCTAACCTGCGGCAGCAGGCGGCCCGAACCAGGTGGTCAGCGCGTCCACAAGGCCCCGTTGGGTTCCCGCCCCGGCCCAAGCCACATAACCATCGGGCCGGATCAAGACCGCGTCGGGCGCAACGACACTCCCGAGAGCCGGCAGGTCCCAGATACCGGCGTAACCGGCGTCGATCTGCCGAACCCGTTCTGCCCAGGGCGCGATGTCCAGTCTGCCGGGCTCACCGAGGTTGAGCAGCACGGGCCGCGCGTCGTGCAGCAAGGTGAAGACCCGCAACGGTCCGCCGGCGGTGGTCAGATCGAGATCGGGCATTCGCCGCCCAAGCAGCGGGTGCCCCTCGCCGAGGTCGTAGTGGACACAAAGGCCGGACATCTCGGCTGCGATCTTTTTGCGGGGTTCATCCATGCCGAGCAACTCGGCAACGGTGTCGGCCAAGGCCTTGCTGCGGTCATCCGTGCGGCGAAGCGCGACCTGCGCCATCGTGTTACGCAACACGCGGGCAGCAACCGGATGGCGCTCGGCATGATAGCTGTCGAGAAGGCTTTCCGGCGATATCCCCTTGATGACCTGGGCCAGCTTCCATCCAAGGTTCACCGCATCCTGCACGCCGATATTGAGGCCCTGTCCACCCATCGGCGGATGGACGTGGGCGGCATCGCCGGCCAGGAGCACGCGTCTGTCGCGATATGCGGCAGCCTGGCGCGTCATGTCGGTGAAGCGGGAGAGCCAGGTCGGGCTGTGGACCGCGAAATCGGTGCCATAGATGGCAGCCAGCGCCTCGCTGAGCTCGCGTAGCGTCGGTTCGCCGCGCGCCTCCAGGCGGGGCTCCGTCAGCACGACGCCAACCTTCTTGCCGTCCTCGATCTTACCCAGGGCATGAATTCCGGAGGCGTTGCTGCGGAAGCCCCATGGCGGTTCTTCCGACATTGCGACCTCGGCAATCATCCAGCTCATCGTCGGATCCCATCCGGCGAACTCGATACCGGCCGCCTTGCGAATGGTGCTGCGGCCTCCGTCGCAGCCGACCAGATATGCGGCCCTCAGGCGGTGACCGGTGGACAGTTCGACGTCGACGCCGCTGTCGTCCTGGATAAACCCCGCAACCTCGTGTTCACGATAGATCGGCACCTTCAACTCGCCGACCCAGTCGGCCAGGATGCGCTCGATGTGGTTCTGCCGCAGCGCCAACAGGTAATTGTGCCGGGTTGGGAAGTCGCTGATGTCCAGGCGGATCATGTGAAAACCTACGGCCGGGCTCACTTGGCCCTGCGAGAGGAACCGATCGGCAATTCCGCGCTGGTCGAGCACCTCGATGGTGCGTGCATGGAGGCCGCCTGCGCGCAGGCCGGCAAGTTTCTGATCCGGCCGCCTTTCGACAATGGCAACGTCGACGCCTGCTAGCGCCAGTTCGCCCGCCAGCATCAATCCCGTCGGACCACCCCCGGCGATCACCACCGCATGATCTGAAACCATTGTCATCACTCCCGTTTTCCGCACCTTGGTTCGGGTCGGTTTTACGGGAGGAGCCGGGTCTTGCCGCAAGCCCCTTGTGCGCCATATGTATGAAATGGAAGGGAACGGTATTGTTTCCCCTGTTGGTTGCCGCGGAACAAGCGCTCGGGGCAATTTCCCCTAACGATATCCAGATTTTCAGGCGCAAAAACCCAGAGTCTTCCGTGCTTTGGCACGGAGCTCTGATGTTCATTGGAAAGAAGGGGGCCGGTCGGCGTTTGGCAGCGGTACGAGGAGGCCACTATGTGCCAGCGCCGGCCGGCCGACCCCACGGACCCAGGAGATGCGGCGGACCTGAGCATCATGGGGTATTCCCAGGGACCGGAGCCGGCGGTCTATCCTCGTGCCGGCTTCGTCTTGGCCTGCACAGTCGCGCAAGAGCTTATAAAAATCAACAGTTTCTTAACCAAGGCTCGCGAATCGCTTGGATTAAGGTAAACGGGTAACCCTGTCGGGTTGACTGGATAATCGGGGCTGGATCACTACGCCGCCTTGGCGACGACCCGATTGCGGCCGCCGCTTTTGGCTTCGTAGAGCGCGAGATCGGCACGCTTCATCAGCGCCGCCACCGTGTCCACGCCCTTCAGCACCGACGACACGCCGACGCTGACCGTGACTTCGATCGCCTTGCCGTCCTGGCCAATGGCGAAAGCCGCCTGGGCGATTTCGGCGCGAATGCGCTCGGCCACCTTCTCGGCCACCGCGCCCTCGGTATCCGGCATCACCACGACGAACTCCTCGCCGCCAAAGCGGCAGGCAAGGTCGATACCCCTGACATTCTTGCGCAGCCGCCGTGCGAATTCCCGCAGCACCTCGTCGCCGCCATCATGACCGTGCGCGTCGTTGATCGCCTTGAAGCGATCGAGGTCGGTGATCATCACCGACAGCGGCCGGCGCCGTGCCACGGCGCGATCGAACAGCGTCTGCAGATGGCTGTCCAGATAGCGGCGATTGTGCAGCCCGGTCAGACCGTCGGTCACCGCCATTTCGATTGTCTGAGTGACGCTGGCCCGTAGCTGGTCGTTGTAGCGCTTACGGCGCACCTGCGTGCGCAGCCGTGCCGTCAGTTCCTGCTGGTCGATCGGCCGCATGAGATAGTCGTTGATGCCGAGTTCCAGGCCGCGAATGATGCGTTCCTCCTCGCCCTCCTCCGCCAGCAGGATAATCGGCACGAAGCGGGTGCGATCGAGCGAGCGCAACTGCGAACAGAGCCTCAGCGGATCGAAATCGGCGAACGCGGTCGAGATCATCACGCATTCATAGGATGTCTCGGCGGCCTGGAAGAAACCGGCATGCGGATCATGCGTGACGTCGAGGTCGGCCCGGTCGCGCAGCATCTTCTGGATGCGCTCGACGGATGTTTTGCGCTCGTCGATCAAAAGCACTTTCGGCGTCGTGTCCTCGGATGCGAAATTGCGGCTGAGCAACTCCTCGATGCCGATATTGCGCGTCGTCGAGGCGCGCAGCCGCAACTCGTCGGTCAGCGACTTCAGCCGAACCAGGCTCTTGACGCGCGTCATCAGCTGCAGGTCGTTGACCGGCTTGGTCAGGAAGTCGTCGGCGCCGGCCTCAAGCCCGCGGACGCGGTCGGAAACCTGGTCCAGTGCGGTGATCATCACCACCGGAATGTGCGATGTCGCCGGATCGCTCTTCAGCCGCCGACAGACCTCGAAGCCGTCCATATCAGGCATCATCACATCGAGCAGCACGACATCGACCTTGCCGTTCTCGCAGGTCTCGATCGCATCCGGCCCGTTGGTGGCGGTCAACACTTCGAAATATTCGGCCAGCAGCCGCACTTCCAGCAGCCGCACATTGGCAGGGATATCGTCGACGACGAGGATCCGCGCAGTCATTTCATAACGCTCCGACTCGGCTGAAGGGGCACATCACGCATCGCCCAGATAGGATTTGATGGTTTCGATGAAACGCGGCACCGAGATCGGCTTCGAAATATAAGCCTCGCAGCCACCCTGGCGGATACGTTCCTCGTCGCCTTTCATGGCGAAGGCGGTCACGGCGATGACGGGGATGACGTGCAGTTCGTCGTCCTCCTTCAGCCATTTGGTCACTTCAAGCCCCGACACCTCAGGCAACTGGATATCCATCAAGATGAGATCCGGCCGGTGCTGGCGTGCCAGATCGAGCGCTTCCAGACCGTTGCGGGTGCGCACGGTCTCGTAACCGCTTGCCTCGATGAGGTCCCGAAAGAGCTTCATGTTGAGCTCATTGTCCTCGACGATCATAACCTTCTTCGGCATCGATATCCCGTCCCGGCCGCCCTTCCGCTTCGAAGGCGACCGTCATGCGCCCATGTCTGAACGCACCAAACCCTGCTTCACTTTACGGCAATATGATTGACGAAACGGAAATCCGCGGCTGGAAAACAGCGCGAATTCCACCTCGTCGCCTGCGCGTCCAAAGGGCGCGCCACGCTCTAATGGCTTGCCGCAAGCAACTCTTGCCATTACTGCGGGAGAGACTCATTCCACACACCGAAGGTAGTGATGGCAAACGCAGCGTCAATGCGCGAAGAAGCGGAATCGATTGCCGTGAAGGCCCTGGGCTTTGTCGCCTCCGATCCGGAGCTTTTGCCGCGCTTTCTGGCTATCACCGGCATAGAGGTCCATTCGATCCGCAAAGCCGCCAGTGAGCCGGGTTTCCTGGCTGGTGTCCTGCAATTCATCCTCGCCCACGAGCCGACGCTGATGCGCTTTGCCGAGGAAACCGGCACCCCGCCGGCTGCTGTCGGCAAGGCCCTGCGGTCGCTGCCGCTGGGCGATGACAATCACGAGCATTCCATATGAGCGATGATCCAGAAACAGCGCGCCAGATCGAAGAACTGGCAGCCGACAACCGGCCGTTGCTGGTGCTCGATGTCGACGATGTCGTGCTCGAATTCATCCGCCCGTTTCCGAATTTCCTCAAAACGCGTGGCTATGGCCTGACGCTGGCCTCGTTCCGGCTGACCGGCAACATCGCAGAGACGGCCAGCGGCCGCCTGATCGAACAGCCCGAAGTCACGGCACTGCTGGGCGATTTCTTTGACACGCAAGCCGATTGGCAAAACATTACGGACGGCGCGGCAGAGGCCCTGGCAGGGCTTGGCGACCGCGCGGAAATCATCTTGCTGACGGCCATGCCGCACAAACACCGTGCCGTGCGTCGTGTCCATCTCGACGCGCTTGGACTGAGCTACCCGCTTCTGACCACTGAAATGGCCAAAGGACCGGCAGTGGCCAAGCTTCGCGGCAAGGCCGGCCGACCGGTGGTCTTCGTCGACGATCAGCCGCACAATCTGGCGTCGGTGCGGGAATCGGTCGCCGACGCCGAACTGTTCCACCTGATGGCCGACAATTCGCTGCGCGCATTCCTGCCCCCGGTGACGGACGATGTGGTCGTCGTCCAGGACTGGCACGAAGCCGCGCCGAAGATCGCAAGCGCGCTGGGGCTCTAAACTCCAGCCTTCAAGGGTTCAGTTTCGCACCTGCGCCGCCGCTGTCGTCCCCGCTGTCATCGTCGCCGTCACCATCGTCCACGCTGTCGTCCACGGCCGGATCGGCAGGCTTCAGCATGACGCCATTGACGGTGACCGAACCGTCGGCCTTGGCGTTGACGATCCATTCCAGCCGGCCATCGGGCAGCGTCTTGCCAAAGCCCTTCGCCATGAGAGCGACTGGCACGTATTGGGCCACCTCCGGTTCCGACTTTGCCGCTTCCTGCAGGCCTTCGACAAGCTTGTCGAAGCCGGCGACATCGACGGTCACGCTACCTTCGGGCTTTTCGCCTGGGAATGTCATCTCGCCTTCCAGGACGATCTCCGTATCCTTGTTCTTCACGGTGCTGTGGCCAAGCACGACCTTCGGCGACTTGGCCATGAAGTCGGCCTTAAGCTGCTGGCCGAATTCGGCAGACAGCGGCGGATTCTTATTGAGATCAAAGGCTTCGATCGCCTTCTTCGCCATGCTGTCGAGATCGATATTGGCGCCGCCAAAGTTCAAATCGACATCGGTGGGCAACAACCCCACGCTCCAGCTCGGGAGAAGCTGGGTCGGCACGGTCAGTCCCGATGCCTTGATGCCGTAGGTGATCGTGCCATTTTGGGCGACGCCGTCGGAGCCGAACACGGTGCTGAGCTGGGTGGCGCCGAAATTGCCGACCGGGCTTTCCACCACGAAATCCTTGAAACCATAGGTCCCGTCGATACGCTGCCAAAGCGGTAAGGCGGCGAACAAAAGCGATTTGAGCTGCGCCTGGTTGGCCTTCAGCGTCGCCTCGTCCTCGTTGGCCACAGCAAATGCCAGGAGATCGAGCAATGGCTTGGTCTGCACGCCCTTGCCGCTGGCTTCGACCGACAATTCCGGCGACCTGACGGTGACCGGGAATTTCAGCCCGCTCTCGGGGTCATCGAAATTGATCGCTTCGACAAAACTCGACACCTTCTGCGAGGTTGTGAAATCGACGCCCCCGGTCGCCGACTTGGTCGCGGCAACGGTCGCGATGCCAGCGCCGGTGCTGGCCTCCATGTGCTGCTTGGCATCCTTCGACGCCATCGTCATGCCGGCCATCGAACTGGTGCCGCTGGTGAAGGCCGCCAGATTTGGATCGTAGACGCCCGAGCCCTTGCCGTCCTTGATCGAAAACTGAGTGCTTTGCAGGCCTTCGGGTCCGTTGAACTCGAAGGAGGCGCTCTGGGAGAAATCCATCGAGACATCCCAGGATCCGTCGCTGCGCGGCTTGAGCATCAGGGCGTAGGGCGCGAAGTCGAACTTCAGCAGTTTCTGGTCCGGAAATGATGCGGCAAGTGCCTTGAAATCGAACAGGATCTTGTAGGCACCACCTTCCAGCGAAACCTTCAAAATGCCTTTGTCGATGGCCTGCTTGCCGACATAGCGGGACAAGTCGTCGGACAATTGCTTCGCACCCTGACTGTCGACGGTCTGACTGAGAGCAGGGGCACTCAACGCAAGAAGGAACACGAATGGCAGGGCACGGTTCACGCGAATTCTCCGTTTGACCGAGAAGAAAGGCTTTGTCCGTCTGGTATGAAATTACCGCTGCAACCGCAAGGTGAGATCGACAACGGCACCCGGGCAGGCAATCTCGATCAAAGCACCAGCCGCATCAGCGGCCGACCGGCCTTGCGTTCCAACAGCCTCTCGAAACCAGCCTTCTCGAAGACCCGCGACGAGCCGACGAACAGGCCGATCGAACGCGAATCGCGAGACAGATCTATCGGACAAGCCTCGAGCAGCCGGGCTCCATTCTGGCGGGCGAAATCGATGCCGCCTTCGACGAGGCGATGCGTGATGCCCCTGCCGCGCGCCTTGGTGCGGATGAAGAAGCAGGAGATGGCCCAGACGGCCGGATCCGTGGCGTCGGCAGGATCGACCGGTGCCGACCCCCTGCCCTGATTGTTCCATTCGGGCACGTCGGCGCGCGGTCCGATCTGCATCCAGCCAACCGCCTGATCGTCCTCGAATGCCAGCAGGCCCGGCGGCGGGCCGGCCTCGATGCGCGCCTTGATGTGGTCCTTGTTGCGTTCCCGGCTGCTCTCGCGACGCATCGCCGGCGCCAGCCGGAAATGCGTGCACCAGCAGCCGTAGCAGGCACCCTGCTTGCCGAAGAGGTCCTCGAATTCAGCCCAAAGCTCGGGCGCAAGCGGCGCTATGGTCGTGCTCATGCGTTCTCCCCAGGCCAGCCTTGTCGCTGGCCTTGCACTGTCGTACCATTGCTTCTGTTCTCTTTATGTTCGCAGCGATGGCGGCCCCTGTCAACAATCCCGATCACGGTTTTTGCCGCGACTGCCTGATGCTTCAGCGCAGCCAGACGCGCCGCTGCGAGCGCTGCGGCAGCCCCCGGCTTGCGCGTCATCCCGAGCTTTACCGACTGCATCTGGCCCATATCGATTGCGACGCCTTCTATGCGGCGATCGAAAAGCGCGACAATCCGGCGCTCAAGGACAAACCGTTGATCATCGGCGGCGGCAAGCGCGGCGTGGTCTCCACCGCCTGCTACATCGCCCGCATCCAGGGCGTGCGCTCGGCCATGCCGATGTTCAAGGCGCTCGAAGCCTGCCCGGAGGCGGTGGTCATCAGCCCCAACATGGAAAAATACGTCCGCGTCGGCCGCGAAGTGCGCGCCATGATGCAGGCGCTGACGCCGCTGGTCGAGCCACTGTCGATCGACGAGGCGTTTCTCGACCTCGCCGGCACCGAACGACTGCACGGCCTGCCACCCGCTGTGGTGCTGGCGCGCTTTGCGCTGGCGGTCGAGAAGGAGATCGGCATCACTGTTTCGGCCGGCCTGTCCTACTGCAAGTTCCTCGCCAAGATAGCGTCGGACTTTCGTAAACCGCGCGGCTTCTCGGTCATCGGCGAAGCCGAGGCGGTCGGCTTTCTGGCGGCGCAGCCGGTGACCATGATCTGGGGTGTCGGCAAGGCGTTCAACGCAACGCTGGAGCGTGACGGCATCCGCACCATCGGCCAGCTGCAGCAGATGGATCGCGGCGACCTCATGCGCCGCTATGGCACGATGGGCGACCGGCTCTACCACCTTTCGCGCGGCGAGGATGTCCGCCGCGTCGATCCCGATCAGGACGCCAAGAGCGTATCGGCCGAAACCACCTTCGATACCGACATCGCGTCGCTGGAAGAGCTGGTGGCGGTGCTGAGGGGGCTTTCGGAAAAGGTTTCGGCACGGCTGAAAAAGTCAGGCATTGCCGGGCGCACCGTGGTGCTGAAACTGAAGAGCCAGGATTTCAAGCTGCGCACGCGCAATCGCCAGCTCGGCGACCCGACCCGGCTCGCCGACCGCATCTTTCAGACTGGGGTGGAGCTTCTGCGCAAGGAAACCGACGGCACGAAGTATCGGCTGCTCGGCATCGGCGTCAGCGACCTCTCGGACGACGACAAGGCCGACCCGCCCGATCTGGTCGACATCCAGTCGCGCAAGCGCGCCATGGCTGAAGGCGCCATCGATGCCTTGCGCGACAAGTTCGGCCGCAAGGCGGTGGAAACCGGCTACACATTCGGCAAGGGCCGCGATGCCCATCCGCCGGAGCCGCTCGAGGATTAGGTGCGCTGCAAGTCTATCCTGCTCGTCACCACGCTCTTGCCGGTTTTCGGGTCGGTGTCGATGACGGTCAGCCGCATGCCGTTCTCGCCGCGTTTCTCGACCTTCATCTGCGCCCTTCGGTCGCCATTGACCTCCTTGGCCCAGCGAATGCCCAGGTTGATCGCATTGCCCGAACGGCTGCCGTTGAGTTGCGCCGGCCCCGTGCGAGAGCCGACATAGGTGCCGCTGTATTTGGCACCTGTAACTTTCAGATTGGCGCTGATGGCCCGCGACACCACAATGAGACCGCGGCAATTTCCATCCAGCGATAGCGAGGTTGAGGTCGCATTCGACTTGAAGCTGCACGATACGCTGACGTTCGGAGCATCCGTGGTTACCTGGACAGTGCCCTTGCCGGCGAAATTGCCCTTGAACGACTGGAGAAATTGGGTCTCGTCGGCATGTGCTGCGCCTGCCGCAACCAATAGACCGCCGGTAAGCGCGAATTGCGCGAAGGATCTCATCGAAGCTCTCCTTGTCGTTTTCGAAAAAAGGCGGGGCGGTCCACGAGCACGGCTGACCATCGGGACTCAACGCCACCTACCGTTTCAGGTTCCGCCCGCCACATGACTGTTTTATAACATCGAGCCAGTCGCGACTGGCCCAGAAGAATGCCTTGGCTAGCGGTTGCGGCAGAGGTGCTGGCCTGCGACATAGCGCGAATGGCACCCACCCCCTCGATCCCCAAGGCCGCGTTCTGGATGGCGCTGTCTATCGCCTCGTTCCTTGGCATGACGGTCGCCGGCCGGGCCACGACAGCGGAGCTCAACGTCTTCCAAGTGCTGGAGTTGCGCTCCGTGATCGGCTTCTTCATCCTGCTGCCGCTGGTGATGATGAGTGGCGGCTTTCAAGCCATGCGCACGCAGCGCCCGGTTGCCCATATCGCCCGCAACGTCATCCATTACACGGGCCAGGCGGCATGGCTCTACGCCCTCACCTTGATTCCGCTGGCCGTGTTGATCTCGATCGAATTCACCACTCCGATCTGGACAGCTATCCTGGCGGTGATCTTTCTGGGCGAAAGGCTGAACCGGCCGAAGTTGGCAGCGATCGGGCTGGGGCTGATCGGCGTGGTGATCATCGTGCGCCCCGGTGTCGGCTCGGTCGATCCTGGACATCTGGTCGTGCTGGGCGCCGCGGCATGCTTCGGCATCTCGGTGGTCACCGTCAAGTCGCTGACCCGGACGGACAGCGTCGTACGCATCATCTGCTGGATGCTGATTGTCCAGTCGGTGGTCGGTCTCATCCCGGCGCTCTATACGTGGCGCAACCCGCCACTGGAGCTATGGCCATGGATCGTGCTGATCGCCTTCACCGGCATGTCGTCGCATTTCTGCATGGCCCGCGCGCTTGGCTATGCCGACGCGACCATCGTCTCGCCGATGGATTTTCTACGCGTGCCGCTATCGGCACTGATCGGCTGGCTGCTCTATAGCGAGCAGATCGACGCCTTCACCGCCGGCGGCGCGCTGCTGATCCTGATGGGCAATCTGCTCAATCTGCAGCGCAGGCAGATAAAGCCGGCCGAAGTGGCGGCGTCGTAGTCCCGCCGGCCGTCAGTTCCCTTCGTCGGGTATGTTGAGAAGATGGCCGCAGGCCTTGCAATGCACGGCGTCCGGCTCGTGCCGCCGCAAGCCGCACTGCGGACAGGGAAACAACACCTTGGCTGGCCGGAAGATCGCCTGAGCCAGTCTGACAAACAGCGATATGCCGATGATCATGGTGACGATTGCCGTCAGCTTGCCGGCCATGCCCGGCAGCACGATGTCGCCGAAGCCGGTCGTCGTCACCGTGGCGACAGTGAAATAAAGCGCGTCGATATAGTTTTCCAGGCCGGCGCCAGTGCGAAAGAAGAACGTGTAGACGAAGCCGGTGATGACGAACAGGAAGGTCAAAAGGTTGATGACCGCGTGGCTGGCCTCTCGCCACGGCCGCAGTCCTCGCATCTCGAAATGCCGCCAGAGCGAACCGCTGCGCGACAGCGACCACAGCCGCAGGATGCGCAGGAAGGCGAGATTGGCGAACGCCGTTGGCATCAGCAGCGTCAAGAGGATGAAGACATCGACCCACGACGTCGGCTGCTTCATCAGCCGCAGCATGTTCTTGGAGGCAAGCAGGCGGGCAGCGAGGTCCGCGGCAACCAGCGCGGCCGCCGAATAGTCGAGCCAGAGGAATGACGGCTTGTCCTGGAGAACCGGCGTCGCGATGAAGAAGGCGATGATGGCGAGGTCGATGACGACGGCCACCAGCTGGAACCGGAAAGCGGCCGGCGTGCGCCCATGATAAAGCCTGCGCAGCCGGTCACGCAGCCGCGCCAAGACTGAAACCGCCTGCGACCCATTCCTCTGCGCCGGCTTCATGCTGACCGCGCCGGCGTTGGCGGCAGCGACCGCCCGGCTGATTGCCGCGCCCCGAAAAGAGCGGGGGTCACACCAATTCCACTTCGACCACGCCCGGCACCGCGCGCATCGCCGAGGCGATCTGCGGCGAGATACGGTAGCGGTTCGGCAGCTCTATCTCGATTTCACCCTCGCCTTCTTCCTTGATCAGCACGAAACTGACCTGGCCTTCGCCCCTGACAGTCAGTTGGCCGGCCAGCGTGTTGATCGGCGTGGCGTTGCGCACGAAGATACGCAGCGCCTTCTGGATGCGACTTGCCTCATCCTCCAACGACTGCACCGAGTTGATGCGCAGATTGACGCCTTCCGGCCTGTCCTCGGCCGCAACGGTGATGACGACGGAGCGGCCGGCCTCGAGCAGGTCGCGATACTGTGCCAGTCCTTCCGAAAACAGCACGGCTTCGTACTGGCCTGACGTATCCGAAAAGGCGATGACGCCCATCTTGTTGCCGGTGCGCGTCTTGCGTTCCTGCTTGGATGTTACCGTGCCGGCCAGACGGCCGGCGGCGGCACCGCGTTTGACGGCCGCCGAGAACTCGGCCCACGTCTGCACCCGCATCTTCTGCAGGGCCGCCTTGTACTCGTCGAGCGGGTGGGCCGAGAGGTAGAAGCCGACCACCTGGAATTCACGGTGCAGCCGGTCGGCGGCGAGCCACGGCTCTGTCGCCGGCAGATTGAGTGCCTGCGACTGGGCGCCGAGCGAGGCGCCGAAGATGTCGTGCTGTCCGGAAACCGCGTTCTGCTGCGCCAGCGACGCCAGCCCCATCATGCGTTCCACGCCCGCCATCATCGACGCGCGGTCGTGGCCGAAGCAGTCGAGCGCGCCGGCCATGATCAGGCTTTCGAAGACGCGCTTGCCAACGATCTTGGGATCGACCCGCTCGCAGAAATCGGCGAGGTTCTTGAACGGCTTTTCGCCACGCTGGGCAACGATGTGCTCGACCGCCGCGTCGCCGACGCCCTTGAGCGCTGCCAGCGAATAATAGATGCGGTTCTCACCGACCTCGAAGGGGCGAAAGCTCGATGTCACCGACGGCGCCAGAACCTCGATGCCGAGGCGCAGCGCGTCCTGGCGGAAATCGGCGAGCTTGTCGGTGTTGCCCATGTCGAGCGTCATCGACGCCGCCAGGAACTCGACCGGATAATGCGCCTTGAGATAGGCGGTCTGGTATGAAACCACCGCATAGGCGGCGGCGTGCGATTTGTTGAAACCATAGTCAGCGAACTTGGCCAGCAGGTCGAAAATGAAGTCAGCTTGCGGCTTGCCGACGCCACGCTCGACCGCGCCGGAGACGAAGCGCTCGCGCTGCTTGTCCATCTCGGCGCGAATCTTCTTGCCCATGGCGCGGCGCAGCAGATCGGCTTCGCCGAGCGAGTAGCCGGACAACTCCTGCGCGATCTGCATCACCTGTTCCTGGTAGACGATGACGCCTTGCGTCTCCTTCACCAGATGGTCGATCTTGGGATGGATCGAGGCCATCTCCTCCTCGCCATGCTTGCGGGCGTTGTAGGTCGGGATGTTTTCCATCGGGCCGGGTCGATACAGTGCGACCAGCGCGATGATGTCCTCGATGCAGTCGGGCCGCATGCCGATCAGCGCCTTGCGCATGCCGGCACTTTCCACCTGGAACACGCCGACCACTTCGCCGCGCGACAGCATGGCGTAGGTCTCGGGATCGTCGAGCGGGATGGTTGCCAGGTCGATCTCGATGCCGCGCCGGCGGATCAGCTTCACCGCCGTCTCCAGCACGGTCAGCGTCTTCAGGCCGAGGAAGTCGAACTTCACCAACCCGGCCTGTTCGACATATTTCATGTTGAACTGGGTGACGGGCATGTCCGAGCGCGGATCGCGGTACATCGGCACCAGCTCCGACAGCGGCCGGTCGCCGATGACGATGCCGGCGGCGTGCGTCGAGGCATGGCGGTAGAGGCCTTCCAGCTTCTGCGCCATGTCGAGCAGCGTCTGGACGATCGGCTCCCTCTCGGCCTCTTCGGCAAAACGTGGCTCGTTGGCGATGGCGTCGGCGAGCTTGACCGGATTGGCCGGGTTCTGCGGCACCATCTTGGAGAGCTTGTCGACCTGGCCATAGGGCATCTGCAGGACGCGGCCGACGTCGCGCAGCACGGCGCGCGCCTGCAGCGTACCGAAGGTGATGATCTGGCCGACCTGGTCGCGGCCGTATTTCTGCTGGACGTAGCGGATGACCTCCTCGCGCCTATCCTGGCAGAAGTCGATGTCGAAGTCGGGCATCGACACGCGGTCGGGATTGAGAAAGCGCTCGAACAGCAGCGAGAAGCGCAGCGGATCAATGTCGGTGATGGTGGTCGAATAGGCGACCAGCGAGCCTGCGCCCGAACCGCGGCCAGGCCCGACCGGAATGCCTTGCGCCTTGGCCCATTTGATGAAGTCGGCAACGATCAGGAAGTAGCCGGGAAACTTCATCTTGGTGATGATGCCAAGCTCGAAGTTCAACCGCTCGCGGTATTGCTCGACCGTATAGCCCGCGGTCGGGCCATGCATGGCAAGGCGCGCGTCGAGCCCCTCATGGGCCTGGCGGGCCAGTTCGTCGGCTTCCGCCTGCACGGCAGCGTCATTGTCGGCGACATCGCCGCCGGTGAAGCGCGGCAGGATCGGATTGCGGTTCTTCGGGTAATAGGAGCAGCGCAGCGCGATCTCGACAGTGTTGTCGATCGCCTCCGGCAGGTCGGCAAAGAGCCTTGCCATATCGGCCTGGCTGCGCAGGAAATTGTCGGGCGACAGCCGGCGGCGGTTGTCGGCGGCAACGACCGATCCCTCGGCAATGGCAATCAGCGCGTCATGTGCATCATAGTCGTCGCGAGAGGAAAAGAACGCCTCGTTGGTGGCGACCAGCGGCAGTTCATGGGCATAGGCCAGATCGATCGAGGATTTTTCGATCAGGCGATCATAACCGGAAACCCGGTCAAGCTCGACATAGAGCCGGTCGCCGAACATATCCTTGAGAGTCAAAAGCCGGGCTTCGGCCAGATCGCGGCGATCTTCCTTGAGCGCGGTGCCGATCGGTCCGCGCGGTCCGCCGCTGAGGCAGATCAACCCGTCACAATAGCCTTCCATCATTTCGGTGGTCAGGTGCACGGCTTCGCCCGGCGGCGTTTCGAGGTAGACGCGGCTGACCAGCCTGACCAGATTGGAATAGCCCACCTCGGTCGCGGCAAGCAGAACGACCGGCCGCATATCGGGACCTTGCCGTCGGCGGTCGCGCTGGCCATCGCTGTTTTCGCCGGAAAAGGCGAGCGCCGTCTGGCAGCCGATGATCGGCTGGATGCCGTCCTTCACCGCCTTCTGCGCGAATTCGAGCGCGCCGAACAGGTTGTTGGTGTCGGTGACGGCGATGGCCGGGGCTTCGTCCTTGACCGCATGAGCCACCACCTTGCCGATCTGCAAGGCGCCTTCCAGCAGCGAATAGGCCGAATGCACGCGCAAATGGACGAAGGGCCGCGCCGGGGCCTCCGGCCGCGCCGCAGCAATCGCCGCTTCGCGCTTCAAGGGATCGCGGGGGAGTTTTTCGTCGGCCATGGTGCTGCGTGAAGGTCCTTGAGTCGATGGAGATGTATTGTCCGGGACCGCGCGATGCCAGTCCAGCACAAACCACTGCTGATCGCAGGCTGCCTGCCCGGCTAGCCCTAAGCAAACTCCATGATCACGGCGTCGACAGCCAGGCTGTCGCCCGGCTTGGCGTTGAGTTTGGAGACGACAAGGTCGCGTTCGGCACGCAGCACGTTTTCCATCTTCATCGCTTCGACCACCGCCAATGTCTCGCCTGCCTTGACCTCCTGGCCTTCGGCAACGGCAATCGACACGACAAGGCCGGGCATCGGGCAAAGCAGCAGCTTCGACGTGTCCGGCGCCACCTTTTCGGGCATCAGCCTTTCCAGTTCGGCGGTGCGCGGCAGCATGGCGCGCGCGGTCACCGACATGCCTTTCCAGGCGATGCGAAAGCCATTGGCGACCGGCCTGACCTGAGCCGTAACCTTGCGCTTGCCGACCGTACCGCGCCAGACCAGATCGCCCGGCCGCCAGTCGGATGCAACGGTCAGCGCCTTGCCGCCCGCGATCGACAGATCGACTTCCATCGGAATGGAAATCATGCCCTCGATGATGGACGCCGACAGATAGTCATCATCGATCTTCACGACCCAGTCGCGCTTCAGCGCTCCCGAATGCGGCGCCAGGCGCCCGCCCAGCCGGTCAAGCCGATCACGTCGCAGCAGTTCCACTGCGGTCGCGATCGACGCCAGCACCGCTTTCTCGTCGTCGTTCGGCACGACCGGCGCGAAACCGTCGGGATATTCCTCCGATATGAAAGCGGTCGATATCCGCCCTTCCCGCCAACGCTGATGCTGCATCAAGGCAGCCAGGAACGGAATGTTGTGCTCGATTCCGTCGACGACGAAGCTGTCGAGCGCTTCCGACATGGCATCGATGGCTTCCAGACGCGTCGGCGCCCAGGTGCACAGCTTGGCGAGCATCGGATCGTAGAACATCGAGATTTCGGAGCCTTCGGTGACGCCGGTGTCGTTGCGGATGACGACATCGCCGAATTGTCCTTCCTCCGGCGGCCGGTAGCGCGTCAGCCGGCCGATCGAAGGCAGGAAATTGCGGTAAGGGTCTTCGGCATAGAGCCGGCTTTCCACCGCCCAGCCGTTCAGCTCGATGTCGCTTTGCTTCAGGCCAAGTTTTTCGCCGGCGGCGACGCGGATCATCTGCTCGACCAGATCGATGCCTGTGATGAGCTCCGTCACCGGGTGCTCGACCTGCAATCGTGTATTCATTTCAAGGAAATAGAAGTTCTTGTCATTGTCGACGATGAATTCGACCGTGCCGGCGCTCTGGTAGTCGACGGCCTTGGCCAGCGCCACAGACTGCTCGCCCATGGCCTTGCGTGTCGCTGCGTCCAGGAATGGCGACGGCGCCTCTTCGGCGACCTTCTGGTTGCGTCGCTGGATCGAGCATTCGCGCTCGCCGAGATAGAGCGCGTTGCCATGCGCGTCGGCCAGCACCTGGATTTCGATGTGGCGCGGATCGACGACGAATTTCTCGATGAAGAGACGATCGTCGCCGAACGAACTCTTGGCTTCTGAGCGCGCGCGGTCGAAGCCATCGCGCACTTCGGCTTCGCTCCAGGCGATGCGCATGCCCTTGCCGCCGCCGCCGGCCGAAGCCTTGATCATCACGGGATAACCGATTTCGCCGGCGATCTTTTCGGCATGGTCGGCATTCTCGATGACGCCGAGCCAGCCGGGCACGGTGGAAACCTTGGCGGCGTTGGCGAACTTCTTCGATTCGATCTTGTCGCCCATCGCCTTGATCGCCTTGGGCTTCGGGCCGATGAAAATGATGCCTTCCGCTTCCAGCGCCTCACAGAAGGCCGCCCGCTCGGACAGGAACCCGTAGCCGGGGTGCACGGCCTGGGCTCCCGTCTCCTTGCACGCGGCGATGATCTTTTCAGGGACGAGATAGCTCAGCGCGGCTGGCGAAGGCCCGATATGCACCGCCTCGTCGGCCATCTCGACATGCACGGCGTCGCGATCGGCATCGGAATAGACCGCGACCGTGGCAATGCCCATCTTGCGCGCCGTCTTGATGACGCGGCAGGCAATTTCGCCGCGATTGGCGATCAGGATCTTGGTGAACATGCGAAATGTCATCCCTCGGGTCGGCCGTTCCTTTTATGGCCTGTGCTTGCAGGGTCAAGCCGACCATGCAATTCACTGCCTTTCAATCGACTTGCGATTCCAATTCATCGCTGTGGCCCAGTCGCGGAGCCAGCTGCCAGTTGATCGTGTCGGCAAAACCTGAAACCTTGGAAAAAAATTCGCATTGGAGGACGCCTGATGAAAACCCGCGCCGCTGTCGCTGTTGCCGCCGGAAAGCCGCTGGAGATCATGGAGGTCGACCTCGAGGGTCCGCGCGAGGGCGAAGTGCTGGTCGAGATCAAGGCGACAGGCATTTGCCACACCGACGAATTCACGCTGTCGGGCGCCGATCCGGAAGGTCTGTTTCCGGCCATCCTCGGCCATGAGGGTGCCGGCGTCGTCGTCGATGTCGGCAAGGGTGTCACCTCGCTCAAGAAGGGCGACCACGTCATCCCGCTCTATACGCCCGAATGCCGGCAGTGCCCGTCCTGCCTGTCGAGAAAGACGAACCTCTGCACGGCGATCCGCGCGACGCAGGGCCAGGGCCTCATGCCCGATGGTTCATCGCGCTTCTCGATCGGCAAGGACAAGATCTTTCACTATATGGGCTGCTCGACCTTCTCCAACTTCACCGTGCTGCCCGAGATCGCGCTGGCCAAGGTCAATCCGGACGCGCCCTTCGACAAGATCTGCTACATCGGCTGCGGCGTCACCACCGGCATCGGTGCCGTGATCAACACCGCCAAGGTCGAGATCGGCGCCACCGCGGTCGTCTTCGGCCTCGGCGGCATCGGCCTCAATGTCATCCAGGGCCTGAAGCTTGCCGGCGCCGACATGATCATCGGCGTCGATTTGAACAACGACAAGAAGGAGTGGGGCGAGCGCTTCGGCATGACGCATTTCGTCAATCCGAAGGAGATCGACGGCGATGTCGTGCCCTACCTCGTCAACATGACCAAGCGTGGCGCCGACCAGATCGGCGGCGCCGACTACACATTCGACTGCACCGGCAGCACCAAGGTCATGCGTCAGGCGCTGGAAGCCTCGCATCGCGGCTGGGGCAAGTCGGTGGTCATCGGCGTTGCCGGCGCCGGCCAGGAGATCTCGACCAGGCCGTTCCAGCTGGTCACCGGCCGCACCTGGATGGGCACCGCCTTCGGCGGCGCGCGCGGCCGCACCGATGTGCCGAAGATCGTCGACTGGTACATGGACGGCAAGATCCAGATCGACCCGATGATCACCCACACGCTCAAGCTCGAGGACATCAACAAGGGTTTCGATCTCATGCATGAGGGCAAATCGATCAGAAGCGTCGTGGTTTACTGAGGAAGATCACAGGCCGCGGTCCAACCGGCGCGCGGCCTCCGTGGTTCACAATGGGAGGAGAAAAGAAACATGAGCGAACTCCCCGCCATTCTCGTCGATGCAGATGCCTGCCCGGTCAAGGCCGAGGTCGAAAAAGTGGCCGACCGGCATGGCGTCCTTGTCACCTACGTCTCCAATGGCGGCCTGCGGCCGTCGCGCGATCCGATGGTCCGCAATGTCGTGGTCTCCAAGGGCGCTGATGCCGCCGACGACTGGATCGTCGACAATGCACGCACCAACGACATTGTGATCACCGCCGACATTCCGCTGGCCGCCCGCGCGGTAGCGCTTGGCGCCCATGTGCTTGGGCCAACCGGACGTCCCTTCACGCCGGAAACGATCGGCATGGCGGTGGCGATGCGCGACCTGAAGCAGCATCTGCGCGAGACCGGCGAAAGCAAGGGCTACAATGCCAGCTTCGCGCCGCAAGACCGGTCGCGGTTTCTGGGCGAACTCGATCGCATCTTGCGGCGTGCCATGAAATCGGCCACACCGGATTAGCGCTATCCAGGGCTGGAACCACCATGGCCGCCGAAGCTCCGATAGACAAACCCATGCAGCGCCACATGCTGTTTGCTGTGTCTGCCTGCTTCGGCGTCTTTGCGCTTCTGGTGGCGTTGCTGCTGCACGCTCCGCTTGCCTATTCGATCGGCGCCAACGCGTTCTTTGCCGCCTATGTCATTCTCGTCGTCGCCCAGATGCCGAAGTTCACCGGCAGGTATCTGAGCAAGAATGCGCGCGCCACCGACCAGCCGGTGCTGGTCATCTTCGCCGTGACGCTTGTCGTCGTCGGCGTTGCCGTTGTCGCATTGTTCCTGCTGATCAATCAGAAGGACAGAAGCCATCCCATCGAGCTCTTCTTCGCGCTGCTGTCGATCCCGCTCGGCTGGTTCACCATCCATGCCATGGCAGCGCTCCATTATGCCCATGTCTACTGGATGGATGGCGATGCGATGGATGCCGAGACCAGGAAGAAAATCCCGGTCGGCGGACTGCTGTTTCCGGGCGACAAACGGCCGGAGGGTTGGGACTTCCTCTATTTCTCGACGGTGATCGGCATGACGGCGCAGACCGCCGACACCAACATCTCGACGACGCATATGCGTCGTGTCGTGCTTGTCCACTCGATCCTGTCGTTTTTCTTCAACACGGTCATCGTCGCCGCTGCCGTCAATCTCGCCGTCAGCCTGGGCGGTCCGTAATAAATCCGTGATCGGATGAAACATCGGTTTGGATCGCGACGTATCAGGAGGACAATGAGCGCGCAGGCCATGCCGCGAGGCCGGGAGACGAAACACGATGGAATCCGTTGCCAGAAGCCAATCCGCCGCCGATCCAGGCGCTTCGGCGTCGAACGACAAAACGCTGATTTACCGGCAGTCGCGCTGGACGCGGCTGACGCATTGGCTGTGGGCCATCTCGCTGTTCTTCATGCTGCTCTCAGGCCTGCAGATCTTCAATGCCCGTCCGCAGCTCTATATCGGCAAGCAATCGGGCTTCGATTACAACAACACCATCTTCGCCATCGGCGCCGAGAACTCCGATGCGGGTCCGCGCGGCTACACGGAGATCTTCGGCAAGCGCTTCGACACCACTGGGGTGCTCGGCTGGTCGGGTCCGGCCGGCCAGGAGACGTCCCGCGCCTTCCCGTCCTGGGCGACCATCCCGTCCTACTATGATCTCGGCACTGCGCGCGTCATCCATTTCTTCTTTGCCTGGATACTCACCACGACGTTGATCGTCTGGTTTGTCGCCAGCACCGTGAACGGCCATTTGCGGCGCGATCTCGCGCCACGCCTCGACGATTTGAAGCGGTTGCCGCAAGACATCGTCGACCACGCCAAGCTCAAATTCCATCACACGCGCGAATACAACACGCTGCAGAAGATGGCCTATGGCGGGGTTCTGTTCGTGCTGCTGCCGCTGATGATCATCACCGGTCTGGCGATGTCGCCAAGCATGAACTCGGTGCTGCCTTTCCTCAACGATCTGCTCGGTGGCCGGCAGACGGCACGCACCATCCATTTCACCGTCATGGTGCTGCTGGTCGCCTTCTTCGTCGTCCATATCCTGATGATCCTGGCCGCCGGCCCGATCAACGAGCTGCGCTCGATCATCACCGGCTGGTACCGCACCGATCCTCCCGCACAGGACGACAATACAGCCGAGAGGAGTGCCTGACATGGCGAAGTTTGAGATCAGCCGCCGCAAATTCCTGACCGCTGCCGGCCTTGGCGCTTCCGGTATCATGCTGTCGGGCTGCGACGCCTTTGACAGCCAGCTAAGCGTCGGCAGCGGCCTGCGCAGTTTCCTCGAAAACGCCAATGGCCTGACCTACCGCGCACAGCGCCTGCTGGCCGGACGCGACGCGCTGGCGCCGGAATTCACCGAGGCCGATATCCGCCAGCCGCAGCGGCCGAACGGCGTCACCGCTCCCGATGACGACGTCTACAAGGGCCTGCTCGCCAACAATTTCGCCGACTGGCGTCTGGAAGTGACGGGTCTTGTCGAAAAGCCGCTGTCGCTCAGCCGCGAGCAGCTCCAGAACATGCCAAGCCGCACCCAGATCACCCGCCATGACTGCGTCGAAGGCTGGAGCTGCATAGCCAAATGGACCGGCACGCCGCTGTCGCTGGTGCTGGACCAGGCGGTGGTCAAACCGCAGGCGCGCTATGTCATGTTCCATTGCCTCGACACGATCGACCGCAGCCTGTCGGGCGACATCAAATATTACGGCACCATCGACCTCATCGATGCCCGTCACCCGCAGACGATCCTCGCCTACGGCCTGAACGGCAAGCCGCTGCCGGTCGAGAACGGCGCGCCGCTGCGGGTTCGCGTCGAGCGCCAGCTCGGCTACAAGATGCCGAAATATCTCTACAAGATCGAACTGGTCGACGGCTTTGCCGATGTCGGCGGTGGCAGGGGCGGCTATTGGGAAGACAATGGCTATGACTGGTACGGCGGGATCTGAGCTGCACACCGCAAATCCGGCGCTGAAGATGCTAGCCTAGCGAGCGGCGAAACAGCTCGCCTTTTCCGGCAATCTGCTCGCTAATACCGCCAAGCCGCAGCATATGCCAGGCAAGTGCATGGTTGCTGGAGGTGACCGGTTTCCCCAACTCCTTCTCGACCTCCTCGATGATGCGGGCAACGCGCATGCTGGTGCAGGAAACGAACACCGCATCACAGTCGCTCGACGCACCGATTTCCAAGATGGCCTGCTTGACCGATGCCGGCGTGATGCGTGCGACGACATTGTCGTCCGCCTCGTTGAAGGAGCCCATGACCGGAATATCCATCCCCCGCGCCATCAGCGATGCCCGCAGCGAATGATTGATTTTCGCCAAGTAAGGGGTGAGCAGCGCGATCCTCGAGACCCCCAGGGCCTTCAGCGCGGCGCGTGCCGCGGTCACCGGATTGGTCACCTGCACACCAGGCAGCACCTCGTGAACGCGCTCGGCAACCTTATCCTCGCCGATGACCAGCGCTCCCGACGTGCAGGCAAAGCCGATCACATCGAACTTGACGTCGGGCAAGAGTCCCACCGTTGCCGGGATTACCGCCGACATTTTCATCAGGTTTTCCGGTGTGATCTCGACATCGCTGTAGAGCCGCGCCTCGTACAGCGCGATGTCGCGCGCGGGCAGCGCATAGCGGAATTCATCCTCGATGGTCTGGTCGGTCCGCAGCACGAGCAGGCCGAGATTGGCGCGCGTGCCGATACCGTCATCGGTCTTGAAGGGAATGTGTTCCTTATCGAGGACGAGCGTGTCGTCGGCGCGGCTAACCGGGGCGTCCATGGCGCAGTCCCCTTCCTGATGCCAATCAGAATTGTCGACAATAGAAACGGCGATATTGCCGAAACTGTCAAGGGCTCTGTGCAGATCCTGGGAACCGGTAAACGCCTGAATTTTGCGCTTGCGCGGATCGCTTGTCCGTCGCCGACCCATTCACCGTTGACAGGGATCGGCGTCTTCCTATTGAATTGTCGACAATAGGAACACAGCCCTTCGGGACAGCAATGCGCGTATTGATCTTGGGCGGCGGCGTGGTCGGGATCACCACCGCCTATCAGTTGCAAAAGGACGGCCACGCGGTCACTGTTCTCGAGCAGGCACCGCAGGTGGCCGAGGGCGCGAGCTGGGCAAATGCAGGCATGATCGCGCCCGGTCACTCCTTCGTCTGGTCATCGCCAGCCGCGCCAAAAATCCTGCTGAAGTCGCTGTTCCTGAAAGACCAGGCGCTTCGCTTCAAACTTTCCGCCGACCCGCATCTCTACAGCTGGTCGCTGCGCTTCCTCAGGGAATGCACGGCCGCCAAAGCGCGTCGCAACACCCTCCTCAAACATCGGCTTGCGGTCCATTCCCAATCGGTCCTGCAGGCGGTCGTCAGGGAGGAATCGATCCAGTACGACAGGACCTCGGCCGGCATCCTTTACTTCCACCGCAGCCGTCAGGCGCTCGACAAGGGCGTCGCCAACATGCGCCTGCTGGAGGCCGACGGCCAGGAGATCCGCATTGTCGACGCACAGGAAATCATTGACCGCGAGCCGGCGCTGGCTTCGTCGCGCGGCAGCATTGCCGGCGGCATAATGTGTCCAACCGATGAAACCGGCGACGCCGCCAAGTTCACGCGCGCGCTGGCGGCCATCGTCGAAACGAGGGGCGGCAAGATCCTGACAAGCACGAGGATCGTCGGGATCGAACGCAGGAATGACGCGATCATCCGGGTCGTCACCGACAAGGGAGAATTTCTGGCCGACACCTACGTTCTGTGTCTCGGCGCCGAAAGCCCGATCCTCGCCCGCAAGATCGGCCTTGGTTTGCCGATCTATCCGGTCAAAGGATATTCCCTGACCATTCCCATCGTCGACCCGGCGCTGGCTCCAAAACTCCCCGTCATCGATGAGCACAATCTCGTTGCCATCACGCCGATGGGCGATCGCATCCGCGTCACCGCCACCGCGGAATTCGCGGGCTATGATCGCAGCCACAAGCCTTCGGATTTCGCCTTCATGAAGCGCGTCACGCAGGACCTGTTCCCGCGCGGTATCGCCTATGATCGCGCCGAAATGCGGGCCTGCCTGAGACCCATGACGCCCGACAATCTGCCGATCCTCGGCCTGCGCAACATCAAGAACCTCTGGCTGAACACCGGCCACGGCCATATTGGATGGACGATGGCGCATGGATCGGCCCGCATCGTCGCCGACCTGATCGCCGGCCGGGCTGCGCCGATCGCCCTCGACGGTATCCTTCCCACACAGGCGCGGTTCGCCGAACCAAGCGCCGCAAAGGCTTGACCGACGCCATGCTCCGACCCACCAGGCACAGCAACCAGGACGACGATGCGGCGTTGGCATCCAAGCCGATCAAGACCGGCCCGCGCGTCTATGAAGAGATCCGTCGCATGGCGATGGACTATCGCTTCAAGCCGAACGAGCGCATCAACGAAGTGGCGCTTGCCGCGAGGCTGAATGTCAGCCGCAGCCCGATCAGGGAGGCCCTCCAGCGGCTGGTCACGGAGGAACTCATCACCTTCCAGACCAATCGCGGCTTCTTTTGCCGCGGCTTCGATGTCGACGAGGTCGTCAATCTTTCCGACGTGCGGGCGGTGCTTGAGGAGCGCTCCGTCAGGCTGGCGATCCAGCGCGCGACCAATGAAGAGCTCGCCGCGCTCGTCGACTGGTGGACGCTCACCATGGCGCGCGCCGACTCGTTTTCCAGCGCCGAGCTGACCGCCAGGGACGAGGAGTTTCACATCCGCATCGCCAGGCTGTCAGGCAATCCCGAACTGGCGCGCATGCTCGAAGGCATCAACACGCGCATCCATTTCGTTCGCAAGATCGAAGTGGAGAAGCACCGGCGACTGTCGACAACCTACACCGAACACAGCGAAATCGCCCGAGCCATGGTAACCCGCGATGCCGACACGGCCGCAAGGCTCATGCATGACCACATCGACATCAGTGTCGCCGATGCCATGTCGACCGTCCGGGAAGGCCTGGCCCGGATATACGTCGACGTCGATCAGATCTGACCAGCATCCCGGATCCGATTAAGCAATCCCTGGCCGGTCAGGCAACCTTGTCGAGCAGCGGCCTGAGCGCCGGGTGAATTTCCGGCGAGGCGTGCTTGATCAGGGTCAGCAGCGCGCGTTCGTTCTCGTAAAGTGGCCTGTCGACGCCGATATGTTCGATCAGCCAGCCGGCTTCGCCGGCATCGATCGTCTCGGCACGGCGGGCCAGGGCCTCGGCCGCCCTGTTCTTGGCTTCCCATTCGGCTTCGATGTCGCCAGGAGATCGGTAGGCCTCCATGATGCCGGCAAGCCCGCCGGAGATCATGCGGCTGAAGAAGCCGCCGATTTCCGGATCGGCATGTTCGAGGAAGGCGTCATGGCGCAGCGCCACGTCGCGCGTCGGTGCTTCGTAGCCGGCCGAGCACATGACGAAATTGGCGATCGCCTTGACGAACAGCTCGTTCCAGGACGGATCGTTTTGTCCTTGAGCAGTCCGCTCGTTGATCTTGAGCAGCACCTCGGCCTCGGCGCGCGTGATGGCGATGTTGCCGTCGCCGCCATGGGCATGGAGTATCCGGCGCAAAAGCTCGACCTCCGCCTGCGCGACGAGGCCCGGAGCCAGCGCGCCGCCGAGCATCAGCGGCCCCTTGCCGTCAATGACGGCATGCGCCACCTGCTCCAGCGCATACACACAAAGCTGGGCCGGCGACGATTTCGCCTGTTCCAGCACATGCACCAGCAATTCGAGTTCGGTCCGGCTGTCGACCATGCCGTCGCGCGAGATCGTGCGGATCAGCCAGTCGGCATTGTCCTGCGAGATATAGCCCGATGGCTTTTCCTGGTGGACGATATAGTCGGTGACCGCCTCAATGAGGAAGGGCGGCCATTCCTGGCATTTGTCCTTCGCCGTGGCATCGAGCGCGAACAGCGCCTCGGCCTCGCCACGCGTCACGACGCCGTCGCCGAACACTTCATGGCGCAACATCGCCACGTCCTCCGCGGCGATGCGGCTTTTCGAGGTCAGCCCGGCCACCGGCGCGCTCATGATCAATTCGCCCATTTGTCGTCCCCGTCCGCCGTCGCCAAGCGCCGGCCCGATAGCGTCATACAAGCCAACATATCAGCAGTGTCTTGAAAAACCGGCAAACGGCGTGGTTAGTGAAGACTTGTCGCCAACGCATGTCGCCTGACAGCGTGCCGCGGTTTGAAGAACGACATGCACGCGCTTTAGATGTTGCTGACAGGTGACAAGCCGTCGCGCGCAAGCTATGGATGGCGCGTCGAGGACTCAGGGTCTTGAGTCCTACCTGTTTGCGGGAGAGAACAGCGAGAGCTGTCGCCGAAGGGGAAATCGCCCGAAATCTCTCAGGCAAAAGAACCGTAGACGGGAAAGACACTCTGGAAAGTCGGGGCTTGCCCCCGCGCCGAAGGTGTAAGCGCCGCTGACAGAGTTCCGGCTGCGCGAGTCTCTCAGGCTTCAGACAGAGGGGCACGGACTGGTCGCCATTCGCGACCGATTGCGTGCGACTCTGGAGACGACATGACGGGCGACGACACAAAACACCTTCCCCTTGAAGATATCCATATGGCCGCCGGTGCGCGCTTCGGCGCCTTTGCCGGCTGGTCGATGCCGCTGACCTATCCGGCCGGCGTCATGAAGGAACACCTTCACACCCGCGAGCAGGCCGGCCTGTTCGACATCTCGCATATGAAGCTGTTCGAGGTCAGCGGACCGGAAGCGGCGGCACTGCTCAACCGTGCCTGCCCACTGGATGCCGGCGCGCTCGAAATCTCGCAATCCAAACTGTCCTTTTTCCTCAACGAAGCAGGCGGCATCCTCGACGACCTGATCGTCACCAGGCTTGGCGATGCCAGGTTCATGGTGGTCGCCAATGCCGGCAACGCCGTAGCCGACGAAAAGCATTTGCGTGCACTTGCCGCGGATTTCGACGCCAGGATCGAGCCGCTCGACCGCGTCTTCCTGGCCATCCAGGGTCCTGAAGCCTGGGCCGCCCTTTCCCGCGCCGGCATCGAGACCGGCTCGCTGCTGTTCATGCATGGGGTCGAACCGCGCAAGAACTGGTTCATGAGCCGGTCGGGCTATACCGGCGAGGACGGGTTCGAGATCGGCTTGCCGGAGGCCGATGCACGCGACCTCGTCGCGAAGCTGCTCGGAGACGAGCGCGTGCTGTGGATCGGCCTGGCTGCGCGCGACAGCCTGCGCCTGGAGGCCGGTCTCTGCCTGCATGGCCAGGACATCACACCGGAAACCGACCCGGCCAGCGCCGCCTTGATGTGGGCAATCCCAAAGGACATCCGCGCTTCCGGCACTTTCATCGGCGCCGATGCGCTCCGCGCCGCGGTGGAACGAGGACCCGCGCAAAAGCGCGTCGGTTTGAAGCCGGAAGGCCGCCAGCCGGTGCGTGGCGGTGCCGCGCTCTTCGACGCCGACGGCAACCCGGCCGGCCATGTCACGTCGGGCGGCTTCGGCCCCTCGGCCGGCCATCCGGTCGCCATGGGCTATGTCTCGACACCTCTGGCAAAGCCCGGAACACGGGTTTTCGCCGATGTGCGCGGCACGAAAATCCCAGTCGATATCAGCTCCCTGCCCTTCACACCGCATCGCTACCGAAAAGGATGATCTCAATGGCAACGACCTATTTCACATCAGATCACGAGTGGCTCCGCGTCGAGGGCGGCATCGCCACGGTCGGCATCACTGATTACGCGCAGGAGCAGCTCGGCGACCTCGTCTTCGTCGAACTGCCGGAGACGGGAAAGAAATTGACCAAGGGCGACACCGCCGTCGTGGTCGAATCCGTCAAGGCGGCGTCCGATGTCTATGCACCAGTCGACGGCGAGATCACCGAGGCCAACGGCACGCTGTCGTCGGATCCGTCACTGGTCAATTCGGCCGCAACAGGGGCCGGCTGGCTGTGGAAGATGAAGCTTGCCGACGAAAGCCAGCTCGCCGGTCTCATGGATGAGGCCGCCTACAAAGCCCATATCGGTTGATATCAGGACTTATTGAGATGACCGCAGCACCCTACCCCTTCTCGGCCCGCCATATCGGTCCCGGCCTCAACGATACCAGAGCCATGCTGGCCGCCATCGGCGTGCCCTCGATCGAGACGCTGATCAGCCAGTCCGTCCCGAAGTCGATCCGGCTCGATCGGCCGCTTGCCCTGCCGGCACCAGCGAGCGAGGCGGAAGCGCTGGCTGAGCTTTCGGCTGTCATGGCCGGGAATACGGTGCTGAAGAGCTTCATCGGCGCCGGTTATCACGGCGTCCATGTGCCGCCGGTTATCCAGCGCAATCTGTTCGAGAACCCGGCCTGGTATACGGCCTACACGCCCTATCAGGCCGAGATCAGCCAGGGCCGGCTGGAAATGCTGTTCAACTTCCAGACCCTGGTCACCGAACTGACCGGCCTGCCGGTGGCATCGGCGTCGCTGCTGGATGAAGCAACCGCCGTGGCCGAGGCGGTCGGCATTGCGCTGCGCAATCACCGCGACAAGCGCACCAAGGTAGCACTTGCCGGCACGCCGCACCCGCAGACGCTGGACGTGGTGCGCACCCGCGCCGAGCCGCTCGGCATCGAGATCGATGGCGAGACGATCGACGACAACACCGCCGCCCTGCTTGTCTCCTGGCCGGATACATTTGGCGTCTATGGCGACCACAAGGCAGCGATCGACAAGGCACACGCGACCGGCGCTCTCGTCGTCTTCATCGCCGACCCGCTCGGCCTGACGCTGACCGACGCGCCGGCCAAGCTTGGCGCCGACATCGCCGTCGGCCCGATGCAGCGCTTTGGCGTGCCGATGGGCTTTGGCGGCCCGCACGCGGCCTATTGCGCCGTCTCCGACAGGCTGACGCGGCTGATGCCTGGCCGCCTGGTCGGCCAGTCCACCGACAGCAAGGGCCGGCCCGGATACCGGCTTGCCTTGCAGACGCGTGAGCAGCATATCCGCCGCGACAAGGCGACCTCCAACATCTGCACCGCGCAGGCGCTGCTCGCCAATATGGCGACCGCCTATGCCATCTGGCACGGCTCCGCCGGGCTGCAGGCGATTGCCGGGCGCATCCACACGCTGGCCAATCGTCTTGCCGCCGGGCTCAAAGCAGCAAACATCTCCGTGCTCGGTTCAAGCCGCTTCGACACGGTGACGGCCGAGGTGAAGGGCAAGGCAGCTTCGATCGCCGCCGCCGCTGAAAAGGGCGGCAGACTGCTGCGTGCCGTCGATGCCGACCACATCGGCATCGCCTTCGACGAAACCTCCACCGAGGCCGATCTCGACGCAATCGCGGCCCTGTTCGGCGCCAAGGCTGGTGCCTCCGCCGACAGCACGGTGCCCGGCAAGCCGCGCGGCAAGGAGTTCCTGACCCAGCCTGTTTTCCACGAAAACAAGTCGGAAACCGAGATGATGCGCTTCCTGCGCCGGCTGGCCGACAAGGACCTGGCGCTCGACCGCGCCATGATCCCGCTGGGATCCTGCACCATGAAGCTCAACGCCGCCGCCGAGATGATGCCGGTGAGCTGGCCGAGCATTGCCAATCTGCACCCTTTCGCCCCGGCCGCGCACTCGGCAGGCTACCGTGCCATGATCGGCGAGCTGGAGGGCTGGCTGTCGGAGATCACCGGCTTCGACGCCGTCACCTTGCAGCCCAATGCCGGCAGCCAGGGCGAATATGCCGGACTGCTCGCCATCCGCGGCTATCACCGCTCGCGCGGCGACAACCACCGCACCGTCTGCCTGATCCCCTCCTCGGCGCATGGCACCAATCCCGCGAGCGCGGCGATGGCCGGCATGAGCGTCGTCGTCGTGCGCTGCACCGAAGACGGCAACATCGACATGAACGACATGAAGGCCAAGGCGACTGAGCATGCGCAAAATCTCGCAGCGCTGATGTTCACCTATCCCTCGACGCATGGCGTGTTCGAGGAAGGCGCACGCGATCTCTGCGCGCTGATCCATGAGCATGGCGGCCAGGTCTATTTCGACGGTGCCAACCTCAACGCGCTGGTCGGGCTTGCCCGTCCCGGCGACATCGGCGCCGATGTCTGCCATATGAACCTGCACAAGACCTTCTGCATTCCGCATGGCGGCGGCGGACCCGGCATCGGGCCGATCGGCGTCAAGGCGCATTTGAAGCCGTATTTGCCCGGCCATGTCACCGAAGGCTCGGCGCACGCCGTCTCCGCCGCCCCCTTCGGCAGCGCCTCGATCCTGCCGATCACCTGGATGTATATCCGCATGATGGGCGCCTCGGGCCTGAAGCAGGCGACCGAAACAGCGATCCTTTCCGCCAACTACATCGCAACGCGGCTCGGTGCGCATTTCCCGGTGCTCTACAAGGGCAGGCAGGGACGCGTCGCGCATGAATGCATCCTCGACACCCGTGTGCTCAAGGAGAGTGCAGGCATCAGTGTCGACGATGTCGCCAAGCGGCTGATCGATTATGGTTTTCACGCGCCGACCATGTCCTTCCCGGTCGCCGGCACGCTGATGGTGGAGCCGACCGAGTCCGAGCCTAAGCGGGAAATCGACCGCTTCTGCGAGGCCATGATCGCGATATCGGCAGAGGCAGCAAAAGTCGCCAGGGGCGAATGGCCTTTGGCCGACAATCCGCTGGTCAACGCGCCGCACACCGCCGCCGAGGCGCTGGCCGGCCAGTGGAACCATCCCTACTCGCGCCTGGAAGCGGCCTATCCGGCCGGCGACGCCGACACGGCAGCCAAGTACTGGCCTCCGGTGTCACGCATCGACAATGTCGCCGGCGACCGCAACCTGGTCTGCTCGTGCCCGCCGCTGTCCGACTATCTGGGGGCCGCGGAGTAATTTACGCTGAGCGCAAGGCCGGCTTGATCGGCTCGGCCTTGCCCATCCTCTTGCGGCTGATGACGCAATTTCGTCCGGCGCGTTTGGCGGCATAGAGCGCTGCGTCTGCCTCGGTGAGCACGTTGTCGAGGCTGCTGCCGCTTGCCTCGCCAAAGCCGATGCCGCCGCTGACCGTGCTGCGCAATTTGCCGAGCTGGGTGGGGACGATTTCGGCGCCGAAAGCCACGCCGATCTTGCTGGCGAGATCGTAGGCCTTTTCGTCCGTCATCCGCGACATGACGACTGCGAACTCCTCGCCGCCAAGGCGAAAAGCGTCGACGCCGGGCCGGGCATATTTCTTGATGACGGCGGCAAAACGGCACAAGACCTGATCCCCAACCGGGTGACCGTAGACATCGTTCGTCCGCTTGAAGTGGTCGAGGTCGAACATGACGATGGACATGAATGGACCGAAACTCCGCTCGCCGTAAAGCGACGTCAATGCCCGGCGGTTCAGCAACCCTGTCAGCGGGTCGGTCATGGTCTCGGCCTTGAGCTCGATCTGCGCCTGCAGATGATGGAGGGAGAGCGTCAATGCTCCGAGCCCGGTCATGCAGGCCACCGCCACGACGGAATTCAATCGTTCGGCCCAATTGTCGGGCGCAACCGCGAGCGTCCATTGCCCCTTGGTCAGCAGAACCACGCCGCAAAACGCAAACGACATCGCGCAGGTGCCGCTCAGAAACGAAACCACCAGAAGGATGCGGCGATCGTGACTGCCGTTGATCCAGAACATGGCGCCGATCGCCGACAGCAGCGCCGTCACCGTGGTGTAGGTGATGATGAAACCAACGCCGTCAAAGCCAAGGAAAGTGACAGCAGCACAGATAGTCATGGCAGCAAGCGCCGGTGCAACGGCGCGCCTGTAGCCGGGCACGCCGAGATATTGCATGGCCGACAAGCAGAGGATCAGGAACCCCAGGCTGAGCAGCGCAAGCACGATCTGGCAAAGCAGTGGATCGGGATCCTTGGTGTACCGCCAGAACAGGATCACATGCGCGACGAGCACCAGAATTCCGCACGCCACCGTCAGCACGAAACCTGCCTTGGGTGCGGTGAACCAGATCGCAAACATGGTGACGCTGAGGCATATGCCCGACAGCGCGGCTGCGAGCAGGAGCGAACTGAAGTCCAGCATATCGGGCAAGGGCCTCTCGAGCGTCGGCGGTTGCGCTGCATTCTAGGTCAGCGGCTGCCCCCAGATACGGGTTTTCAGGCGATCCATCGATGCAACCTGCAGATAGGGTTTACAAAGCGTCGATGGCACGTGTCCCGAAACCGGACCATTGGACGCGAGATCAACCCTTGTTCAGGAGAGCGAGATTGGCGTTGACGACGGTGGGATCGGCCATGCCGGCCTTCGCTTCGAGCAGCAGCGCCTTGGCCTTCTTGCGATTGCCGCGCAACAGTTGCGAATAACCCATATTGTTGACGATCTGCGGCCTGCGACCGGCGACTTTCAGAAGCTGGCCGTAGGCACGGTCGGCGAAGTCGAAGCGGCCGAGTTCATCATAGGAAGCCGCGAGCCCCATCCAGGCCTCCGCATTGTCGGCCTTCAACTCGACGGCCTTGCGGAAGTGCTTTTCGGCGAGGCCGTAATTAGCGTCGCGAAACTGCGCCTTGCCTTGCGCCAGATCGGAGGTTTCGGTGTCTTTAGCCGCCGGTTGGATGGCGGTGGTCTTGGTGGTGTCGACGCCACTCGTCGAACAGCCAGACATCATCAAGACGGCCGCCATCATGGCCATTGCCGGGAAATTATTGTGACGCATGCCCCTGCCTCATCGCCCGATTTGCCGGGTCGTTCTTCAGGAAACACAATATATCAGCGGCGATTAAACTTCGGTGCCGAAACGCCGCCAAAATTCGGCTTCGGGCACACCAGCCATTAACCACCAGGCCGCGGTGCTTCAGTCGCAGCCAGCGGCGTCCTCACGGCTCCAGGGCTTTGAGCCCCGCAGGAGCCGTATACCGGCTGCCGTCATAGCGCAGCCGGTAGGTTTGGCTCACGGACTTGCCGGGATGGGACTGGCACTCGCCATCCTTGTCGGGCAACGGATTGTCGGTATCCATTCGCTCGACCACCGTTATGTCGTGGTAGCCATGATGTTTGGCCGGGCTCATCGCCAGGCTAACCCGACTGGTATGGAAGGATCCGGCGCAATTGGTATCACCCTCGCCGCCATTGCCGGCCACGACCAGGCCATCGAGCACCATCCTCAGGGAATCGCCATCGACGGCATAGAGCCGCAGGTCGGTTTCACTGAACGGATTAGGCAGCGAATTGTTTGCCATTTCGATGCGCAGGCCAAAGGCAGTAACATCGGGCGCCAGCGCATAGCGGCCGGTATCAAGCTCCACCTGGCGGATGGCGATGGCATCATCATTCATCAGCCCAGGCTGGAGCAGGCGCTGGCGCACCTGCCGGCTCTTCCTGTCGACAATCAAAAGCTCGATATCGCCGGCATGCGCGTAGTCGCTGGGTTGGGACCCGTCCATCAGCGGCACTGCGACCAACAGCAGGTCGTCATGGGCGGGCCAGATCTTGCAAACCAGCCCTGGCGGATCGCCATACGCGAATGTCAGGGCAATGCTGGTGTGGGGTTCGAGCGTGAACGAGGTGCCGTCGGCGCTCTTTCGAGCTTTGGGATAGGCCTGCTGCACCAAGGCGGCGGCATCGCCGCAATCGTCGGCCACGGCCCAGGCGGGCGACAGGCTGGCCGCGGCAAGGCCAAGGAAGAGGGTGCGCAGCAGCATGGACTTTCTCACCTGCAAAGCCGGGTTCGGTCAGAACAATGGTTTGTCAGCCCCTTGCTAGGGCTTTTGTGGAGCGCTCGCTAGTGCGCCGTCATTTTGACGATGACTGGAATGGCCGCGATCATCAGCACCACCGGCAGGATGCACACAACCACGGGCACCGACATCTTGGCAGGCAGAGCGTGCGCCTTTTCCTCGGCCAACGACATACGCTTATGGCGCATGTCGTCGGAGAAGACGCGCAGCGCCCCCGACAGGCTGGTGCCGAGTTCCTTGGACTGCTTGCAGCAGCGTGGCGAAGGAACGCACCTCGTCCAGGCTGAGGCGATCGGCGAGCGCCTTCAGCGCATCGTCGAGGCTGCGCCCGGCCCTCAGCTCCAGCGACACCAGCTGCAGGTTCTGGCTGAGCGCGGGATAAGTCTTGGCGAGTTCCTTGGAGACGCGCTCTATGCCTGCCTCCATGCTCATGCCGGCATCCGAGCAGACAATCATCAGGTCCATGAAATCGGGAAACCCGTTGCGGTACTCACGCCTGCGTTCCCGCACTTTCTGGCTCAGCACCAGGCCGGGCAGGAAATAACCGGCCGCGCCCGACAGGATGACGAATGTCCAGCGGCTGGCCATCGTTGCGTCCGGACTGGCCATCCAGCGGTTGAGCACAAACACGCCTATTGCCGTGCCGATCATCGCAGTGAACCGGATCAGGAAGAACGTGCCGACAGCGCGCGGCTCCATGTAGCCCGCCTGGATAAGCTTCATGCGCAGCCGCGCGACATTTTCCGGATCGCTCCTGGCGTAGAATTCCTGCGCCCGCTTCACCGCCTTCTCGCGCACGATGCCGGTATTCTTCTTTTGCACCGGCTCCGGTTTAGCGGCCACGGGACCGTTGTCGACCCTGAGCCGGCGCATGACCTCGTTGCGATCGCCCTTCGCCATGACAACAGGCCAGGCAACAGCGGCAGCACCCACCGCCAGCAGCAGTATGGCCACCGGCATCAATGAGGTCGGCGCAAGCGAGGCGAGGAATTCGATGAAACCCTGCATGTCAGAACTTGAAATTCGACATCTTGAACATCATCAGATTGCCCAGCATCAGCCAGGTGATCGACGCGCCAAGCAGATACCAGGTCTTTGGCTCGCCCCAGACGTCGCTGTAGAAGCCCGGCATCAGTGCCATGATGGCGGCAAACAGCAACGCCGGCACGGCCGTCAGAATGTAGGCCGACATCCGGCCTTCTGTCGCAATGGCGCGCACCTTGCGGCGCAGCTTGCCACGCTCGCGAATCGTCGTCGCCAGGCCGTCGAGGATCTCGCGCAGATTGCCGCCCGAACTGGTCTGGATCGAGACGGCGGTGACGAACAACGGCAGATCCTCCTGGCCGACCCGGTCGAACAGCGAGTTCAACGCCGAAACCAGATCGGATCCGTAGGTCACTTCGTCGGCGATGACGCCGAACTCGCTGCCGATCGGGTCGGGCATCTCGCGCGCCACCATGGCGATCGCCACCGGCACCGGGTGGCCGGCCTTCAGGCCACGCGTGATCAGTTCCAGCGCCTCCGGCAACTGCATGCCGAACCGCTTCAGCCGGCGCTTGCGCTTGAAACGCAGCGTCAGCACCGGCAATAGCGGCATGAGCACCACGAACAGGACGAACCCCATCAGCGGCGGCAAGCCGTACCAGATGGCGACCAGGGCCATCGCCATCGCCACGCCGCAGGTGATCATCAGGAATTTCGACAGCGGCATGATCATGCCCGACTGGGTTCGCAGAGCGCGAAACCGGTCCGCCGAAAACAGCGGCGTGCCCGCGTCGAGGCCGCGCTCCTTGCGCAGTTGGACGAGCACCTGCTCCTGGCTGATCTTGTTTTCCTGCAGCTTCATGCGCCGGTTGATGGCGGTGCGCTTGTCGCTGCGGCCGGCATAAAGCAGGTAACAGGCCTCGGCGATCAGGATGCCGGTCAGCGCGGCCGCGGTATAGACGACATAGATCGCGCTCATTCCATCGAACACTTGGCTACTCCTGCGGCCGGCCGGGTTCGAAATATCGTCCGGGAAACTCGATGCCCATGGCGCGCAGGTCCTCGAGGAAGCGCGGCCGGATGCCGGTCGCCTCGTAGTGGCCCAGAATCTTGCCGTCGGCCTCCATGCCGGTGCGCACGAAGCGGAAGATCTCCTGCATCTGGATGACATCGCCTTCCATGCCGGTCACTTCGGCGACACTGGTCACCTTGCGCTTGCCGTCGGACAGGCGCGTCAGTTGGACGATCAGGTCGAGCGCGCTGGCGATCTGGCTGCGGATCGACTGCACCGTCATCGGCATGCCGGTCATGCCAAGCATCTGCTCGAGCCGCGAAATGGCGTCGCGCGGCGTGTTGGCATGGATGGTCGCCATCGACCCTTCGTGGCCGGTGTTCATTGCCTGCAGCATGTCGAAAGCCTCCTCGCCGCGGCACTCGCCGAGGATGACGCGGTCGGGGCGCATGCGCAGTGCGTTCTTGACCAGGTCGCGCTGCTTCAGCTCGCCATGGCCTTCGATGTTGGCCGGCCGCGTTTCCATGCGCGCGACATGCGGCTGCTGCAGCTGGAGCTCGGCCGCGTCCTCGATGGTGATCAGCCGCTCGTCTTCCGGAATGAAGGCCGACAGTGCATTGAGCATGGTCGTCTTGCCGGTGCCGGTGCCGCCCGAAATGATCGTCGTCTTGCGGGCATGCACGGCCGCCGCCAGCACTTCGGCCATGTTCTGGGTGATGGCGCCGAATTCGACCAGTTTATGCAGGCCGAGCTTGTTCTTGGAGAATTTGCGGATCGACACCAGCGGGCCGTCGACCGCAACCGGGCGGATGGCCGCGTTGAAGCGCGAGCCGTCCAGCATGCGGGCATCGACCATCGGCTGCGATTCGTCGACGCGGCGACCGACCGCGGCGACGATCTTGTTGACGATGCGCAGGAGATGCGCCTCGTCCTTGAACGGAATGTGGACCGGCTGCAGCTTGCCCTTCTTTTCGACAAAGCAGTTCATGTGGCCGTTGATCAGGATATCGTTGATGTCGGGATCCTTGAGCAGCGGCTCGAGCGGACCGAGGCCGACCATCTCGTCGACGATGTCGTCGACCAGCGCGTCAAGCTCGACGGTGTTGATCGCCATCCGCTCCTGCTTGGTCTTTTCCGAAACGAAGTCATGCACTTGCCGGCGCATCTCATCCTTCGGCAAACGCTCCAGCGCGACAAGATTGATCTCTTCGAGCAGCAGCCGGTGGATACGCACGCGCGCATCGAGCACCTTGTTGGCATTCTTTGCCAGCGCTGCTTCCGGCTTTGCCGGCAAAGCCTTTCGGCTGGTTGGTATGACGACGGCATGATGGGCGACCGGCGTCGTCTCATGCGCGCGCTGCGGACGCGCATCGCGGTTCTGCAGGGTGGAGAAGCGGCTGGTCATCCGGCTTTCCTCTTCAGCAATCCACGGCCCATGCCAAACAGCGAGCGCGATTTCGCCCGGGTCGGGACCGCTTCTTCCGGCAGGATGATCTTCTTCAGATCGTTGACGACATTGGCGTTGGGATCGATCTCGTGCAGCGGTACGCCGCGATCGACTGCTTCGCGCACCAGCCGGTAGTTGTTGGCGATGCCGCCGACGAAATGCTCGCCAAGGATTTCCTGGACGTCCGCCTGCTTGATGCCGTTATCGAACATCTTCTGTTCGAAACGGTTGACGATGACGTTCGGCTTCACTTCCTTGCCGGCCGTCTCGTAGACCGCCTGGATCAGCCGCTGGGTGTGGCGCAGGCACGGCACCGTCATTTCCGCGACGATGTAGAGCTTGTTGGAACCGAGCAGCACGGTCTCCGTCCATGGAAACCAGGTGCGGGGCATGTCGATGACGACATTGTCGAAATAGGCCGAAACGAGATCCAGCATGCGCACCACGACATCGGTCTTGAACGAGCGCATCTCGGCTGGATGCGCCGGTGCCGCCAGCACGCAAAGCCCACTGGCATGCTTGGACAGCATCACGTCGAGCAGTTGGCGGTCGAGACGCTCGGGCTGGTTCTCGATCTCGGTGATGTCGAAACGCGGTTCGAGGTCGAGATATTCGGCACAGGCGCCCTGCTGGAAGTTGAGATCGACGACGCAGGTCGAGGCTCCGCGCGTCACCGAGTGATGCAGCTGGAAGGCGGTCTGCAGCGCCAGCGTCGTGGTGCCGACGCCGCCCGCCGCAGGCATGAAGGTATAGATTTGCGACTCGGTGTTTTCCTCGCGCCCGGGCCCTTGCAGCGCCCGTACCACGGAGCGCACCAGATCGGCCGTGGTGATCGGCTTGACCAGGAAATCCGCGACCTTGAGCTGCACGAGAATACGCACCGCGGCCGCGTTGAACTCCTGGGTGACGACGACGACCGGAACCTTGTCCTCCAGCCGGCGCATGATGCGCTGCAGCGACTCGACCTCCTCCAGCCTTGCCGCATCCATGTCGACGATGATGGCGCCGAAGTCGGCTTCCTGGATCTCGCCGCGCAACTCGGTAACGTTCTTCTCCACCGTCGAGAGCTGTATGATCTCGGAGGCGGAAAATGCGGTGCGCGTGTCCTGCGCAAACGTCCTGTCGGTCGATACGAGCAGGATCTTCCTGGTCTTGATGCCGTTTGCCATTCTGTCAGCCTGTCAGGTCGCCCGTTGACCAGTTGCCCGTTGAATCAGTTGCCTGTGGTCGACTGCGACGCCTTGGCACCGGCCGCCTGATCGGGTGTGACAGCCGCGGCACTGCCTCGTTGGGCCGGCACCAGGAGCCTGGTGTTCTGGACCCCGTATTTCCAGGGATCGACCATCTGCATGACGGTGTTGGCGGCCTGCGCATTGCCGGCGCCGGCCGTTGGCCCTTCGCTGCGCACATAGTCGTCGCTGGTGCAGCCAGCGGCAAAGCCGGCCAGCAGCAAGGCGACGCTCGATCCAAAGACCAGACGCATGGCTTCAATCCTTCGGCAGGTCGAGGAAATGCCCAGCCGAAGCGGCCGCTGCAGGTTGAGTGACGCGGCCGTCTGCCAGCGCCACGGTGCGACCGGCATCGGAATCCTTCACTTCCTCGGTGTTGTTGAGAAAATAGTCGGCATTGCTGGCCGGCTGCGTGCCATCTGTCGGCTCGACGAGCTTCTTCGACGGATCGACCGGCTTGACCAGATAGGGCGTTACGATGATGACGAGGTCGGTCTCGCGCCGCTGATAGGATTTCGACGAGAACAGCGCCCCAAGCACCGGCATCTTGCCGAGGCCCGGAATGCGCGACGTGGTGATGTCGTTTTGCGACTGCAGCAGTCCAGCGATCATGAAGCTCTGGCCGTTCTTCAGGTCGACTGACGTCCTGGCACGCCGCACGATGAAGCCAGGAACCGAGATCGTCCCGATATTGTAGGAGGCCGACGCATCGATCGAGGAGACTTCCGGCGCGATATCAAGGCTGACCAGCCCGTCTTTCAGAACCGTCGGCGTGAAATCCAGGCTGACGCCGTATTTCTTGTAGCTGACCGAGATCTTGCCGTTGTCCTCCGAAACCGGGATCGGGAACTCGCCGCCGGCGAGGAAGCTCGCCGTCTGGCCGGACCGGGCGATCAGGTTCGGCTCGGCCAGTCGCCGCGCCAAGCCGCGCTCCTCCAGCGCCTTGATGGCAATATCGATCGATACGCCGTTCGATAGGAGACGACCGATGATCTCGCCAGTACCGGCCGTCGGCACTGTGCCCGGATCGATCGAGACGTCGCGGCCGCCAAGGCCATAGGCGAAATTGGCGGCGTATTTGGCACCCAGATCCTGGCCCGCCTGGCGGTTGATCTCGACAAAGCGGACGTTGAGCTGGACCTGCTGCGAAGATGAGATGTTGACCGAGTTGATCACCTCCTCGGCACCGGAAAAGCGCGTCGCGATCTTGTTTGCCTTTTCGGCGGCGACGGCATCGTCGGCCTCGCCCGACAGCACGACACGGCCATTGGCCGATCCGACCTTGATCCTGGCATCCGGCACGCTGGCGCGAATGGTGCTGGCCAGTTGGTCGGTGTCGAGCGTCACCTCGATGTCGACGGTGCCGACAAGCTGCTTTTTCTCATCGAACAGCGCAATCCCGGTGGTGCCGAGATTGTTGCCGAGCACATAGAAGGATTTGTCGGTCAGCGGATTGACGTTGGCGATCTCCGGATCGCCGATGACGATCTGGTAGAAGGCAGCACTGGTGATGATCGTCTTCGGCTTGCCCTTGGCAACCTTGATTGACGCATTCTTGGTCGACGACACGTAGACGACGTCGTTGTCAGCTCTCGCCGCCGAGGCGCCCAAGGCCAGCATCGCCGCAGCGGCCAGCGAAGACGCGACAGCCACGGCACGCAAAACGCGCAACCGCGTCATGACCCGATATATGAACAGCCCGAACATTGTCCCGTCCCTCACCCAGTCCCCACTGGTTTATTTCTGGTCCCGCGAAGGAACCTGGTATTCCTCGGCCTTCGTGCCGCGCGTTACGATGACCGTCTTGAACTTCGGTTTCTCCGGCTCCTTGGTGACGGCGTCGAACACCGAGCCGGCCGCGGCCTGCACATTCGAGGCGACCGATCCGCCGAAGGAGGAGATGGTGGTGACGCCGCTCTTGCCGTCAGCGCCTTCGCTGGCGGACCGAAGCGACAGCGAGAGCGTGCCGACGGTGCGGGCCAGCGCTACTTTCTGCGCGCCGTCCGTCGTCACCTCGATGGTCACCGAATTGGAAATCTGCGGCGTCGTCTGGCGCTCGTCGGCGCCCTGCCCGACGCTCAGCACCTTGGCATCGGCGACAACGATCTCGGAGGTGATGGTGGAACCGGCAGCGCCTTGCGCATTCTTGGCCACTTCCTGAATTTCGCCGGCATCGCGCGTCAGCACCACGTCAACGCGGTCACCGGGCGTGACGAAGCCGCCGACTCCGGCGATCTCGTCGGTGCGGATGGTGACCGCCCGCATTCCGGGCGTCATCATGTTGGAGAGCGTCGCGCGGCCATTCGGGCCGGACAGCTTGGTCAGCAGCACCGGTTCGTTGACCTCGATCGGCGACAGCACCACGCGAGTGCTGTCGGCGAGCAACGCATTGATGGTGGTGAAGGCGCCCTGCGGCACGGACTCTTGCGACCACGGGATTTCGCTGAGCTGCGCGCGGTCGAGCTCCATGCCGTAGCGCAACGGGGCATTCGCCACCACAATGGTCTTGAATTCGACCTTCGGCACGACAGGTGCCGGAATCGACGACGTCTTCTCTTCGGAATCGGCCTTGGCCTGGCTTTTGACCCAGAAATCCGCGGCAAAGATCGAGATCGCGCCGAAAACGGCGGCGATGCCGATCATCGATATGGCCTTGCCCCTCACGCCTAAACCCCTGATATCAGCAGTTTCTTATTTAGTTGGGCTCACGTTAGGCGGCATTGTTAAAGAATCAGGAATCCCGGGCGTTGGTATCGGATCTATTTCCGCCGGCTTGGTTATCGAATGGTTTTGGGGTAAGAGGGCCCAGATCCCCGAACGGAACAGGAACCTCGGTCGCTTGGCGCTGAAAAGCGTGGCAGTATCGCGAGGTGATTCGCAGCACCGGAACCTATGGCAGGCATGGACGACAGCAACGATCTCTTCGGCAATATGGACAAGCAGCCGCAGCCGGTGCGTACCGCTGCGCGCCCGGCGGATCCACTGGTGGTGCAAGCCACCAAGCGTCCTGCCTCGACCAAGGACGGCAGCGAGGGCTATAGCGCCGCCGACATCGAGGTGCTGGAAGGGCTGGAGCCGGTGCGCCGCCGGCCAGGCATGTATATCGGCGGCACGGACGACAAGGCGATGCACCATCTGTTCGCCGAGGTCATCGACAATTCGATGGACGAAGCGGTTGCCGGCCACGCCACCTTCATCGATGTCGAGCTTTCGGCCGACGGCTATCTCGCCGTGACCGACAATGGCCGCGGCATCCCGATCGATCCGCACCCGAAGTTCAAGAAGCCGGCGCTTGAAGTGATCATGACGACGCTGCATTCGGGCGGCAAGTTCGACTCCAAGGTTTACGAGACATCAGGCGGCCTGCATGGCGTCGGCGTATCCGTGGTCAACGCGCTGTCGGACCATCTCGAGGTCGAGGTCGCGCGGGGACGGCAACTCTATCGGCAAAAATTCTCGCGCGGCGTTCCCGTGACCGGCCTGGAACAGTTGGGCGAGGTCCACAACCGGCGCGGCACAAAGATCCGCTTCCACCCCGACGAGCAGATTTTCGGCAAGGGCGCGGCGTTCGAACCGGCGCGGCTCTACCGTATGACGCGCTCGAAAGCCTATCTGTTCGGCGGCGTCGAGATCCGCTGGACCTGCGATCCGTCGCTGATCAAGGAAAAAGACCAGACACCGGCCAAGGCGGAATTCCATTTTCCCGGCGGCCTGAAGGACTATCTCAAGGCATCGCTCGGCGACGACTTCCAGGTGACGCGCGAGATTTTCGCCGGCAAGAGCGAGAAACAGGGCGGCCATGGCTCGCTCGAATGGGCGGTGACCTGGTTCGGCGGCGACGGCTTCATCAATTCCTACTGCAACACCATCCCGACCGGCGAAGGCGGCACCCACGAGGCCGGCTTCCGGAACGTTCTGACGCGGGGCCTGCGCGCCTATGCCGACCTCGTCGGCAACAAACGCGCCTCGATCGTCACCTCGGAAGACGTCATGATCTCGGCAGCGGGCATGCTGTCGGTGTTCATCCGCGAGCCGGAATTCGTCGGCCAGACCAAGGACAGGCTGGCGACGATCGAGGCAATTCGAATTGTCGAGACCGCGATCCGCGATCCGTTCGACCATTGGCTGGCCGACAATCCGCAGGAAGCCTCGAAGCTGCTCGAATGGGTGATCGCACGCGCCGACGAGCGGGTGCGCCGGCGCCAGGAAAAAGAGGTGTCGCGCAAAAGCGCGGTGCGCAAGCTGCGGCTGCCGGGCAAGCTCGCCGATTGCACGCAGAATGCCGCGGCCGGTGCAGAACTGTTCATCGTCGAAGGCGACTCGGCCGGCGGCTCGGCCAAGCAGGCGCGCGACCGCGCCAGCCAGGCCGTGCTGCCATTGCGCGGCAAAATCCTCAACGTCGCCAGCGCCGGCAACGATAAGCTGGCGGCCAACCAACAGATTTCGGACCTGATCCAGGCGCTCGGCTGCGGTACGCGTTCGAAGTACCGCGATGAGGATCTGCGCTACGACCGCGTGATCATCATGACCGACGCCGATGTCGACGGCGCCCATATCGCCTCGCTGCTGATCACCTTCTTCTACCAGGAGATGCCGGCGCTGGTGCGTGGCGGCCATCTCTATCTCGCCGTGCCGCCGCTTTACTCGATCAGGCAAGGCGGCAAGGTCGCCTATGCCCGAGACGACGCCCACAAGGACGAGCTCCTGCGCACCGAATTCACCGGGCGCGGCAAGGTGGAACTGGGCCGCTTCAAGGGTCTGGGCGAGATGATGGCCGCCCAGCTCAAGGAAACCACCATGGATCCGAGGAAGCGAACGCTGCTCAGGATCGATGTAATCGACGCCGAGACGGCGACCAAGGACGCCGTCGATGCGTTGATGGGCACGAAGCCGGAGGCCCGCTTCCGGTTCATCCAGGAACGCGCCGAATTCGCCGAGACGGAAGTGCTGGATATCTAGCCGCCAGCCGGTCCATAACAAGGCTCCAGTTGCGGAGACGAGCATGTGACCAGGACGCGGCTGAAAGGCTATTTCGAGACGAGTTTAGCCGGGTTGACGCAGCCGACGCGCTCCGACTGGATCTTTGCCTTGCGCACCGTTTCAGCCGGCTTGATCGCGCTGCTGGCAGCCTATGCGCTGAAGCTCGACCATCCGCAATGGGCCATGATGACGGTGTTCATCGTCGCCCAGCCGGTTGCCGGCATGGTGCTGGCGAAGGGCTTCTACCGGCTGCTCGGCACGCTGGTCGGCGGCATCGCCGCGATCGGCATCACCACCGTTTTCGGCACCAACCCCTGGGTGCTGGTGACTGTGCTTGCCGTCTGGATCGGCATCTGCACCTTCGTCTCGTCGCTGCTGCGCAATCCGGAAGCCTATGGCGCCGCCCTGGCCGGCTACACCGCAATGATCATCGGCCTGCCCGCTTTCGGACAGCCGCATCTCGTCGTCGACCTCGCTGTCGCGCGCTGTGCCGAGATCGTGCTCGGCATCGTCTGCGCCGGCCTGACCAGCCGGCTGATCCTGCCAAAACTGGCCAGCGACGCCATCGTCTCGCGCCTGAAACGCTGCATCCTCGATCTTGCCACCTATGCCGGCGGTGCGTTCTCCGGCGGCGACCCGGCAACGCTGTCCGCGCTGCACCGAAAGCTGGTCACGGATACCCAGACGCTCGGCGAGATGCGCGCCTATGCCAGGCTCGAGGCGCCGAGCTTCGCGCCGCGCGCGCATCCGGTCCGGCGCACCATCGGACAACTGCTCTCGGCGTTGTCGGCGGCACGTGCGTTGCATTCGCATGCCGCTCCGAAGAATGCGGCGCTCATTCCGGTGCGTTCGGAGTTGCAGGCCCTTGTCGGTGAAATGGCCGCGAAGCCCGGCGCGCTGGACGACACCACGCCTTGGGTGGCGCGGCTCGACACCATCTCGGCCAAGGCCCGGCAAATGCCCGATGCCTCGACCGACCAAGGCGACGACAGGGTCGGCACGATCACCCGCCTGACCATTGCCGCCGATTTCGCCGATGCGCTCAAGCAGGTGCTGCGCGGCCTCGACGCCCTGCGTGCGCCTGCCACGCGCCCGACCAGGGGCAGCAGGCAGCCTGCGCTGGTGGTGCATCGCGATTACGCCGGCGCATCGCGCAACGCGGTGCGCGCTGCCCTTGCGACGCTGCTGGTCGCGGCCTTCTGGTTGACGACGAAATGGTCGGAAGCCGCCGGCACGGTCATTCTCGTTGCCGTCGTATCGAGCCTGTTTGCTGCTCGCCCCGACCCAGTGCAGGTCGCCTGGGGCTTCTTCAAGGGAACCCTGCTGGCGCTGCCCTTTGCTTTTCTCGTCGGCCAGATCGCATTGCCTGCCTTGCCCGGCTTCGGCTGGTTCATGCTGTTTGTCGTGCCGATCCTGGTGCCGACGGCGCTGGCCATGGCCAATCCACGCTATGTCGGCGTGGCGACGGCTTTCGCCATCAACTTCCTCGCCTTCCTCAGTCCGCACCAGGCGATGATCTACGATCCCGGGCCCTTCTTTGCCGGTTCGGCGTCGATCCTGGTCGGCATCCTGCTGGCGATCGGTGTCTTCATCGTCGTGCTGCCGGCCGATCCATGGCTCGCGGCCAACCGCATCGTGCGCGCCATGCGCGAGGATCTGGCGCGGCTTTGCCTGCATGAGCGGGTGCCGAGGCGGTCGGCCTTCGAGAGCCTCGCCTACGACCGCATCAACCAATTGATGCCGCTGGTGCAGAATGCCGGTCAAAAGGGCGATGCGGTTCTGGGCGGCGGCGTCGCCGCCGTCACCGTCGGCCTGGAGGTCCTTCGGCTGCGCGATGCGAGCCAAAGCCATGCCATCCCATCCGAGACCGCGCTTTCGATCGCCAACTTCCTGAGAGGGCTGGCGCGCGAACTGCTCTTCCGCGCCCCCGGCGATCCGCAGACATCAACCGTCACCGTCGCCCGGCAATATTCGGCGAGCATTGCGCAGCGAAACGGTACCGGGGAATTGCTGCAGATCGCGGCATCGCTGCGCATCATCGCCGCCGCGATGGAGGATTTTCCGGATTTTTTCGCCAGGGATAAAGGCTAGGCGGCCGCTATCGCCAGCGCGTGGCCGCGCGCGTTCTCGCGCAGCGCGTCGAGATGGATCGATTTGACCAAGGCGGCGAGATCACCCTCGGCGGATTGACCGCCCGCTTCCTTGAGCATCAGCCAGCTGACCTCCTGCACACCGGCGACGCGCTTGCCGTTGGCGACCTCGCGCCAGATCTTCAGCGCACGCAGGATGATGGCGTGCGTGGCGCCGGCGAGCCCGGCGCTGCGGAACAATGCCTGCAAGGCCACGTCGTGCCCGCCGGCCAGCAGCGCCCTCACACGTTGTTCGGACTGCTGGCTGAGCGCAACCAGTGCCGAGCCGAAGAAATCGACCTTGCCATGCGCGATGGTGCGGATGAGGAAGCTCGCGGTGAGGTCGCCACGCAGCCTGAGATGCTCGATCAGGGCCGCATGTTCTTCCGTGCGCATGCCTTCGATCAGCGTCACCGAAGCCTTGACGCAGGCGTCGCGCATGACGCGGTCGGCTCGCGCCGCGCCCATCATCGCCATCACCAGTGGCGACGTTTTCAGCATTTCGCCAAGCTTGACGAGCAGCATATGCCGGCAGTCGGCCGGCAGCCTGACATCCGATATCAGCGCCTCGCGCACCAGCGGCAGGTGCCCATGCCGTTCGGCCATGCGGCGGAAGCTGAGCGAGGCGATGTCGGCGCCGCTGTTGGCGAGCAGCACGGCGCAGGCGTCCGCCTCGCCGATCTCGGCGATGGCCGCCGACAGCGCCATCGAGACGAGCGGCCGGTCTGCGATCAGTTTTTGCGTCGCCTTCGGACTCGAAGCCACGCGGTTGATCAGGTCGGCGTCGGTGAGCAGCGGCGAGCGCGCCAGCACCACGCCGGCGACTTCCGGCTGGTCGGAGGCCAGCACGCTGATGATCTGCATTGGCGCGTGTTGGCTCATCGACAGCGCCTCGGCCATCGCCAGCCGCACCTTTGACGAGGCATCGTCGAGCAACAGTGTCAGCGCCGCCTCTGCGGCGCAGCGGTCCTCGAAGGGCAATTCGGAATTGATGTAGGCTCGGGCCAGAGCGCTCGCCGCCGCGGCGCGCTCCGACACCTTGGCCGTGTAGATCCATTTCAGGAAATGCGAAACAACAACCATGCCCGCCTGCTTACGCCCCTTGCCGGAAGGTTCCGACCCCACTGACGACCGTAGGCAGAATTGGTTTACGAACCGTTCACCATGTTCATTAACTGGCTTGCGAGGCTGATTTGCAGCGCCTATCAACCGTCAAGCACCTGAGGAGAAAGAAATGGCCGGACTTTATCTCGAAGAGTTCGTCGTCGGCCATGTCTTCCAGCACACGCTGCGCAAGACCGTTACCGAAAGCGACAACATGCTGTTTTCGGTGATGACGCTGAACCCGCAGCCGCTGCACATCGACTTCGATTTCGCCACCAAGAGCGAATGGGGCAAGCCGCTGGTCAATTCGCTGTTCACGCTCGGGCTGATGATCGGCATTTCGGTCAATGACATCACCGTCGGCACCACGGTGGCCAATCTCGGCATGAAGGAAACCGTGTTTCCGCATCCGGTCTTCCATGGCGATACCGTTCGCGTCGAAACGACAGTCATCTCGGTGCGCGAGTCCAGGTCGAAGCCCGATCGCGGCATCGTCGAATTCGAGCATCGCGCCTACAACCAGCATGGCGATCTCGTCGCCAAATGCACCAGGCAAGCCATGATGCTGAAGAAGGCGGCCTGATCATGCGCTCGCTGCTGTTCGTCCCCGGTGACTCCGAGAGGAAGCTGGAAAGGGGTTTTGGTGCCGGCGCCGACGTGGTCATCGTCGACCTCGAGGATTCCGTGGCGCCGCACAACAAGGCGCTGGCGCGCGGCGTAGCGGCGCGCTTCATCCTGGAACGCAGGGCACAAACGACTTCCGCCATCTATGTCAGGGTCAATGACCTCGCGACCGGGCTGACGGATGACGATCTGGCGGCGCTGGTTCCGGCGAAACCCGACGGCATCATGCTGCCCAAGTCGAACGGCGGCCAGGATGTGCAGCACCTGTCGGCAAAACTCAGGGTGCGCGAGGCCGAAAACGGCCTGGCCGACGGCGCGATCAAGATCCTGCCGATCATCACCGAAACGCCGGCAGGCGTGCTGGCGGCGGCAACCTATGCCGGGACCAGCGCGCGGCTTGCCGGGCTCACCTGGGGCGCGGAAGACCTGTCGGCGGCGCTCGGCGCGCGCAGCGCCCGCGACGAGCATGGCCGCTACACGGACGTGTTCCGTCACGCTCGCACCATGACCATACTCGCCGCCGGTGCGGCGGAGGTCGCGGCGATCGACACCGTCTTCCCGAATTTTCGCGACATGGCGGCCTTCGCCGCGGAGTGCGCCGAGGCCGAACGCGATGGCTTCACCGGCAAGATGGCGATCCACCCCGATCAGGTGCCGGTCATCAACGCAGCCTTCACGCCGTCGGCCGAGGCGGTGAGACAATCGGCGGCAATCGTTGCTGCGTTCGCGGCAGCGGGAAGCCCCGGCGTCGTCGCTATCGACGGCAAGATGTTCGACCGCCCGCACCTGCGGCTGGCCGAGCGGCTTCTGGCGCGGGCAAAGGCGGCAGGTGTTTCCGCCTGAGCGCCTGCTACCAAACCAATGGAATCAGGCAGTAACGGACCCGGGCCACATAGTCGTCATAGCCGCGCAGACCGGCGCGAAGCGTTTTCTCTTCGATGAAGGTGCGGATGGCCAAGAGAACGACGAGCACGAGCACCGACGCCAGCCCCCACCAGGAACCAAGCAGAAGTGCCGTGCCGGCGAAGAAGAGGATGGCGCCGGCATACATAGGATGGCGGACGTAGCTGTAAGGCCCGGTGGAGATCACACGTTGTCCGCGTTCGTCCTGGATCTTGACCACGGGCGCCGCAAAACTGTTCTCCAGCATCGTCAGATAGCAGATCCAGATTCCGAGCAGCAGGACCAATGCGCCAACCACCTGCACCCAGACGGGAACCGCCGACCAGCCGAAACGAACGTCGAATCCCATGAATATCTGAGAACCAAAGATGGCGAGCAGAAGTATGGACAGCAGCACCTTGTCGGCCACGTCCTGATTCTTCTGGATGGGAGAGCTCAGCCGCTCATTCATCAGACCGGGATCGCGCCTCGCCAGCGCCACGCCCAAGGTGAGACTGAGGCCCACCATCCCCACCAGATAGACCCAGGCCCCCGGCCAATGCAGCGTGCCGGCCGACAGGAAGAGCAAGGCGCCCATAGCGACGAACCAGACGAATGTCTGAAGAACCAATTTCGCGATCATGATCGACCTGCCTTGATATCCGCTGATGATTGGTATTTTAGACCATTGGTCTACCATACAGACCACTGGTCTATAGTTCAAGCGAACCTTCGACCCGAGGCTCCGAACTCCAGCTTAACAAAAGGCTTGCAGCAGTCGGTTGTGTTGGCCGCTTTTGCCGGGCAGCCTCCGTGTTAGGAATTTTTTCTTGACTCGGTGATCTCAGCTATGGTACATTTTTGCCCATGGTGCTGATTTGCGCCAGTGGCCCGCCGCACAGGCGGGTTTTTCGTTTGATGCTCCGTCAGCCAACGCGCAAGCGGAGGCTCCGAAGGGACCCGTTAACCCGAAATTCGTTGCCCTGGCTGCCGACGTCGGGACTGGACGGGAGCAGCCATCACGTGCAGAAAGTTCGTCATGCCCCGTGTCATCAAGCATCCAGAACTCAGGCGAGAAGAACTTCTGGACCATGCCCAGGCCCTGTTCCTGACCCAGGGCTATGACAAAGCGAGCCTCAATGACGTGATTGCGTCCGCCGGCATCTCGAAGGGTGCTTTCTATCATTACTTCCCCTCCAAGGAGGCTCTCCTGGAGGCATTGGCCGATCGCTTTGCAAGACAGGCACTGGCTGGGGTCCAGGACATACTCCACGATCCCGGCCTCGACCCGCTTGGCCGCCTGAATGGCCTGCTCAGCCAGTCGCGGCGGGCCAAGATCGAAACCGCGCCGGAAGCTTGGGCTCTTTTCGAGACGATGTTCCGGCCTGAGAATCTGGTGCTTTTCCACCGTATCAATCTGGCCGCCAGCGCGTCGTTTTCACCGCTGCTGGTCAAGGTCATCAGGCAAGGAATCGAAGACGGCACTTTCAGGACCTTCGATCCGGAAGGTGTCGCCGACATCGTCATGCAATTCGGCATGGCCACGCGTGATGTCGTGGCCAAGGCCATTGCCGGCGGCAGCGACGCCGACATGGAGGCCGCGATCGAAGTCCTGGAGAAACGCGTCAGGCTCTACGAGATCGCCCTCGACCGCATACTGGGCCTGCCCGATGGAAGCATTCGGATCGGCGAGCCCGGCTATGTGCGCACCGTCATGACTGCCAGGCGGCGAACGAGTGCCGGCAAGGCGCGATAGCTGGCCGAGCCTGATATCTAGTCCTTCTCCCAGCGTGGCCGGCGCATCGAAAACACCTCGTCGACGCTGGCATAGTCCATATAGCCGAGACGAGCGACATTGCCGGCCTTGGTGATGTCGAACAGGCCGTCCGTCAGGAAGGCGTCGTCGATATGCACGCCGACCACTTCACCGGCGACGATGACGGCACTTGTCGGCGACCCGTCCAGGGCCTTTGGCCGAAAAACTTCAGTCACCCGGCATTCGAGCGCGGCCGGCGCTGCCGCCACGCGCGGCGGGGCGACCAGGCGCGACGGCGCCATGGCAAGATCGGCATAGACGAACTCATTGACGCCGCGCGGAGCATTGACCGACGTGCGGTTCATCTTCTCCGCGAGATCGCGGCTGACCAGATTGGCGACGAACTCGCCGGTTTCCTGGGCGAAGGAGGCGCTGTCCTTCTCGCCTTCGGAGGAGAACCAGACGATGAAAGGCCGCGTCGAAACGGCATTGAAGAAGGAATATGGCGCGAGGTTGATCTCACCAGCCCTGTTCAGTGTCGAAATCCAGCCGATCGGACGCGGCGCCACGATCGCCTTCGAAGGGTCGTGCGGCAGGCCGTGGCCCTTTGAAGGCTCGTAGAACATTCAGCCAACCCACGGCCCCGAATAGTCACTGTACAGCTTTGCCGGATCGGGCCGGGGCCGCTCCGGCGCCGGGCCGGCATAGGAGCCGATATGGATGAAGCCGATGACCCGCTCCTGCGGCGCCAGCCCCAGCAGTGTCCTGCCCTCCGGCACATCCGAATACCAGTTGCTGATCATGTTGGTGCCAAAGCCCAGCGCGTTGGCTGATATCATCAGGTTCATCGCCGCCATGCCGCCCGACAGGAACATTTCCCATTGCGGGATTTTTGGATTCTCCCTGGGGACAGATACGACGCCGATCACCAGCGGTGCGCGCGAGAACCGCGCCAGTTCCTGATTGCGGCGGCCCTCCGTCAATGGGCCCTCCCGCTGCTCGGCAAGTGCTGCCAGTTGCCTGCCGATCTCGACGCGGGCGTCGCCACGGTAGAGGATGAAGCGCCAGGGCTCCAACCGGCCATGATCGGGCACCCGGGAGGCAGCAGTGATCATTGTCGCGATCTCCGCATCGCTCGGCGCCGGCTCCTTCAGATCTGGAATCGGTGCGGAGTTTCGGGTCAGCAGGAAGTCGATGATCGGCGACGCCATGGGCGCAAGTCTCCTGGACATTCTGTTTTGAGCTGAAGCGCACCATCGGGGATTCGGGCGGCTCGGGCATTGGCGCGGGATACGCCGGACGGAAGAGTCGTATCGGTCGGACTCTTAAGCCTTGAAATTGCCACCGCCATGGGCTTCAACGCAAGGCATGTTTGAGGGGACTGTCCGTCTTTTCCTGATCTGGCTCGGCGCCCTGCTGTTCATGGCGCCGGTTTCGTTCGCCATGGCGCAGAATGTCGACGGTGTCAGCGACCTGAAGCTTCCGGGAATTTCGAGCTACGCGACGCCGAAAGGCGAGACGTCACTGGCGCTGAGCGGCGGCGGTGCCATCACACTCTCTGCCCAGTTGACCGACAAGGGTTCCGACATCACGCGCGGCATCGTCTGGCGGGTCTTCAAGCCGGAAGCCGTCAACGGCAAATTGCCGATGGTCGCCTCCTCGCATGGCGGCACCGCCGTCTTCCAGCTCGAGCCCGGCAGCTATCTGGTTCACGCCTCCTACGGCCGGGCCGGCGCCACCAAACGTATCACTGTCGGCAAGGACGCTAAGCGCGAAAGCCTCGTGCTCGATGCCGGCGGCCTCAAGCTCGACGCCGTGCTGTCCGGCGGCGTGCGCATTCCACCGAAGAAGCTGCGCTTTTCGATCTACGAGGGCACTGCCGAGGCCAATGGCGACCGCGCGCTGATCATTCCCGATGTCGAGCCCAACAGCGTCGTGCGGCTCAACGCCGGCATCTACCATGTCGTCTCGACCTATGGCGCGGTCAATGCAGTCATTCGCTCCGACATCCGCGTCGAGGCCGGCAAGCTGACCGAAGCCACCGTCGAGCATCACGCCGCCGAGATCACGATGAAGCTGGTGCGCGAAACCGGTGGCGAGGCGATCGCCGACACGTCCTGGTCACTGCTCAACGAGTCCGGCGATCCGATCAAGGAAACCGTCGGCGCTTTCGCCTCGATGGTGCTGGCCGAGGGCGACTACACCATCATCGCCAAGAACCGCGACCGCATCTACCAGAAGGATTTTACGGTCGTGGCCGGGCAGAACCAGGAAATCGAGGTTCTGGCCACCGAGGCCGCGGCGATGGACCCTGAAGAAGGCGCGGATTAACCTTCGTTTTAAGGATCAAGCCGCCAGCTCGGTCCGCGCCGGCAGGAACGGGATCCGGCGGCGTGGCAAAGCTGGCGCCAGGTCGAACACGCCGCGATGGAGGCGGTCGAGCAAGGCCTTGCGGTCGCGCAACGGCTCCAGTTCGCTCCAGCTCAGCACATCGCCGACGCGCACGTCGATCGCCTTGCCCGACAGCCGCGCGAATTCGTGGATGAGCAGCGATGTGCGCAGCGTCAGCGAGGCCTTGCCGACGAACTTGGCCACCCGGCCGTCGCGCTCGGCCATGTTCATCGGCCCGCTGACAAGATGGAACAGCCTGCCGTTCTGCCCGGAAAAATGCATCGGGATGACCGACGCCCTGGCGTCCTGGACGAGGCGGGCCGGAAACATCTTCCACGGCAGATCGCGCGCCCGGCCAAAACCCTTTGGCGCGGTGGCGACACCGCCGGCCGGAAATACCACGATGGTGACGCCCTCTTTCAACAGTCGCACCGCTTCATGGCGCACGGCCATGTTGTTCTTCAGCGCATCCTTGGTCTCCGAAAAGTCGATCGGCAGCGAATAAGGCTCCATCTCGCGGATCTTGAGCAGATCCTTGTGGATCATCACCCGGAACGGACGGCCGAGCTGCTCGGCCAGCGACAGCACGGCGATACCGTCACCGATGCCGAACGGATGATTGGCGACGATCACCAGCGGCGTCTCTGGCAATTGCGCGGGCGGCCACTGATCAGCGGTCCGCACCCGCACGTCGATCAGGTCGAGCATGCGGCTGAACACGCGTTCGCCGGTCGGCACGATCTGGCGGCGCCAGAAATCATAGAGTGCTGTGTAGCGGTCGCGGCCCGACAAGCCTTCGACCGAATGTATGAACCAGCGCGTCAGCGCCGGCTGGCGCGGATTGGCATAGGAAAGCTCGGGAAAGGGTCGTTCGCGCAATTTCAACTTGAGCATAGGGGCTCGTTACAAGGTCGGCGTGACAGGGATATGAAAATGGCGGTGGATCGCTCCACCGCCATTTGGTCGAAACTATGCCAATCAGGCCGCGCGTTTGCGCCGGCGGTCGGGTGTGACGGCTTCCTCGGTCAGTTGCGCGATCGCCTGGTCAAGGCCAAGCGATTCCTGGTCGCGCGAGCCCAGTCGGCGCATGTTGACCGTCTGCTCTTCCGCTTCGCGCTTGCCGCAGACGAGGATGACCGGAACCTTGGCCAGGCTGTGCTCGCGGACCTTGTAGTTGATCTTCTCGTTGCGCAGATCCGCTTCCGCCAACAGCCCAGCGGCCTTCAGCTTTGCCACCACCTCGGTCGCATAGTCGTCGGCATCCGACGTGATCGTCGCCACCACCACCTGCAGCGGCGCGAACCACAGCGGGAAATGGCCGGAATAGTTCTCGATCAGGATGCCGAGGAAGCGCTCCATCGAGCCGCAGATGGCGCGGTGAACCATGACAGGCTGCTTCTTCTCGGAATCCGAGCCGATGTAGAAGGCGCCAAACCGCTCCGGCAGGTTGAAATCGACCTGCGTCGTGCCGCACTGCCATTCGCGGCCGATGGCATCCTTCAGCACATATTCGAATTTCGGCCCGTAGAAGGCGCCCTCACCCGGATTGATCGAGGTCTTGATGCGATTGCCGGACCGTGTCCTGATCGTCTCCAGCACGCCGCCCATGATCGCCTCGGCGTGATCCCACGCCTCGTCGGTACCGACGCGTTTGTCCGGCCGCGTCGACAGCTTGACGCTGATTTCGTCGAAACCGAAATCAGCATAGGTCGACAGGATCAGATCGTTGATGCGCAGGCATTCCGCCGCCAGCTGCTCTTCGGTGCAGAAGATGTGCGCATCGTCTTGCGTAAAACCGCGCACGCGCATCAGCCCGTGCAGCGCGCCGGATGGTTCGTAACGGTGGACGTTGCCGAATTCCGCAAGTTTGACAGGCAGATCGCGATAAGACTTCAACCCATGCTTGAAAATCTGCACATGGCCCGGGCAGTTCATCGGCTTCAGAGCGAAAACCCGGTCGTCATCGGTATCGTCGCCGGCCACCGTCACCTTGAACATGGCGTCGCGATACCATCCCCAATGGCCTGACGTCTCCCACAGGCTCTTGTCGAGAACCTGCGGCGCGTTGACCTCCTGATAGCCCTGCTCGTCGAGGCGGCGGCGCATGTAGTTGACCAGGTTCTGGAACATCTTCCAGCCCTTGGCGTGCCAAAAGACGACGCCAGGCCCCTCTTCCTGGAAATGGAACAGGTCCATCTCGCGGCCGATCTTCCTGTGGTCGCGCTTCTCGGCCTCCTCCAGCATCGTCTGATAGGCTTCGAGCTGCGCCTGATCAGCCCAGGCCGTGCCGTAGATGCGGGTCAGCATCGGATTGTTCGAATCGCCGCGCCAATAGGCGCCGGCCACCTTCATCAGTTTGAAAGCGTTGCCGATCTGCCCCGTCGAGGCCATGTGCGGGCCACGGCAAAGATCGAACCAGTCGCCCTGCGCGTAGATCTTGAGATCCTGATCCTCGGGAATGGCGTCGATCAGCTCCAGCTTGTAGCGTTCGCCCTTGTCGGCAAACACTTTCTTCGCCTTGTCGCGCGACCAGACTTCCTTGGTGAACGGCTTGTTGCGCGAAATGATCTCGCGCATCTTCTTCTCGATCACGGGAAAATCGTCAGGCGTGAACGGCTCGTTGCGGGCGAAGTCGTAGTAAAACCCGTTCTCGATCACCGGCCCGATGGTCACCTGCGTTCCCGGCCACAATTCCTGCACGGCTTCCGCCAACACATGTGCGGCGTCGTGACGGATCAGTTCGAGTGCGCGCGGGTCGTCGCGGGTGACGATCTCGACCTTGCCGGATTTGCCAAGCGGATCGCTGAGATCGCGGACGGTGCCGTCGATCGCATAGGCGACCGCCTTCTTGGCCAGCGATTTTGAGATCGATTCGGCGAGGCCCGCACCGGTCATCGCCGCGTCGTATTCGCGGACGGAGCCATCGGGAAATGTCAGGGAAACGGAATTCAGCATGTATATCTCCTATCCAGTCCCGCAAACGAGCGCGGGTGGTTGAAATGCATGTCGCCCAAAAATGTGTGGACGGTTTTGGGGTTACGACATGCAAAGAGTAGGCCGGATGCGTCCGGCAGCGGCTGTCTTTTATGGACAGATTCCGCCGCCGTAAAGCCCGGCTCAAATGTCAGACTTCATTTGATGAGCAGCGGCAGGTCCTTCAGGAACGCGGCTCGGGTCTTGAGGCCTTTGGGCATATCGGTCCGATCGGTGTCGACGACAAGGCGCGCAAAGACGATCTGGCGGCCATCCTTGTTCGCCCAGCCGACGAACCACCCAAGCGAGCGCTTGTCCTGAACCTTGTCGGCATCGTTGCGCAGCTTGGTGCTTCCGGTCTTGCCTTGCACCGTCCAGCCTCCGGCCTGGAAGGTCGGGATGATGGCTGATGTCATGTCGTAGGCCCTGGCCGAGACAGGCAGCTTGCGGGCCAGCAGCTTGCGCAGGAAATCGACCTGCTCGACCGGCGTGATCTTGAGCGAGGAGTTTATCCAGGATTGGGTCAAACCATCATTCTTGCCGGGATTGCCGGAAACATCGGCATTGCCGTAGCCGAATTTGGAGACATAGCCAGCCAATTTTTCCGGCCCGAGCCGACTGGTGATTTCACGGGAGAACCAGACGATCGAATCCCGTTCCCAGATCACCGGATCGACGGTCTTCTGGTCCCGCTTCACCGCCTTGAACTCCGGCTTGTAGTCCCACGCCGGCGTATGCTCGTCGCTCAGTATCCCGCTGTCATAGCCGATCAGCGACAGCGGCACCTTGAACGTCGAGGCCGGGCTGAACCGCTGGTCGCACACTCCGTCCTGGTAAAGCGTCTTGCCGCTCGCCGCATCGGCGATCACCGTGCACTGCAAATCCCCCAGCGGCGCCGATTGCGCGCGCAACGGAAATCCCAGCAGCCAGGCGAGCAGGAACAGAATCCCGGCAAAGATGAAGGGAAGACGATCGAAATTTCGCATTTTCTGCTCGCTCCAGAAGGGGGTTCGCGAGCGGCTTAGCGGGGTCTCTTGTCTCGATTTTGTCTCAAATGCGCAGTCTTTGTGCAGGCTGTTGTTAACCCTACCGGATCGTAAACCTGCTCTCCCCCGGCCATCATTCCTGCGCTTTGCCGCGCTTGCTGCCGATCCGCCAGTACCGCCAGGGCATGAACCAGAGATAGCGATCCGCAAGCGCCTCCGGCACCAGGTCTATGCCATGCGTGCCGAATGGCCCGCAGCGCAGCACGCGGAAGAATCCCATCCAGCCGCCGGCCCACAGGCCATGGCGGGCGATCGCCTCATGCGCATATTCCGAACAGGTCGGCAGATGCCGGCAGGAATTGCCGACAAAGCCCGACAGCGTCAGCTGGTAGAGGCGCACGAACGACGTGCCGAGGAGACGGCCTGGCGTCTTGCGCCAGGGGCCGGGCCAGTTGCGGCCGCGTTTTTGCGACCCGTCTATATGCGCATGCCCATGCTGGTCGCGCACCACAGTCTCCGTATCGCGTTTCCCAGGCGATAGATGTGGACTTCCGCCGGAGAACGCAATCCCCGCTCCTTGCGCGCCCCCGCCATCACGGACGGGAACGGCGAAACGGCTGCCTGTCAGCCGACGGCGCCCAGCGGCCACGACTGGCCGGCCCCTCGCGGCGCTTTGAATGCTGCTTTTCGTCACGCCATTGAAACGTCGCGATCCGCATGACATCGCCAAAAATGCTCAGCAACTGGATCATGGTCGGTCTCCTTTGACATGGATTAGACCGCCGCTGGCCTTCGCCTTCAAACGAGTATAATTTCCACTTCGGATAATCCTGGGTTATGCGAAATGAAGCGTGGGCGCCTGCCGCTGACGGCATTGAGGAGCTTCGAGGCGGCGGGCCGGCATCTGAGCTTCAGCCGGGCGGCCGAGGAGCTTTTCGTCTCGCAGGCGGCGATCAGCCGGCAGATCCGCGAGCTCGAAATCTTCCTGCATCGACCCTTGTTCGAACGTCACCATCGACGAGTCGAACTGACCGACACCGGCCGGCGTCTGCTGGATCAGCTTGTCAGAAGTTTCGACGCCATCGATACCTTGCTTGGCGATCTGGTGGCGACACCGGCGCAGTCCGTGGTCCGCGTCAGTGTCGAGCCGTCGCTTGCCTCCGTGTGGCTGGTTCCCCGGCTCAACCGGTTTCGCCAATTGCGGCCCGACATCGACGTCTCTCTCGAGGTCGATCCAAGGCTGATCGAGTTCCGCAGCGATCAGCCGGAGCTTGCCTTGCGCTTCAGTGCGCATGCCGACTCGTGGCCGCGCAGCCAGGCCGAGCGGCTTGCCTCGACGGTCGATTCGCCGGTCCTGTCGCCGGCGCTGCTTGCTTCTGGCCCTGCCCTCAGGAAGCCAATCGATCTTGGCCGCTACACGCTTTTGCACGAGGAGAATCGCCAGGGCTGGGTGCGCTGGTTCGAAGCGGCCGGCGTGCCCGCCGACGCCGTGCCCGCGCGCGGGCCGATGCTGGCGGATGCGTCGCTTTCAAAGCAGGCCGCCTTGCTCGGACATGGCGTGGCATTGGGCGATCTGTTGCAGATCGGCGGGGAAATCGCATCCGGCGCGCTGGTCAAGCCGTTCGACATCGACGTCGCATCCGGCGCCTATTGGCTGGTGGCCAGAAACCTGCACGACCTCTCGGAGCCGGCCGCCGCGTTCGCCGACTGGCTCAGAAGTGAATTTGCCGAAAGCAGGCGGGCGCTGGAAGCGCAGGCTTAAACCCTTCTGGCCCGGTTCCTGTCCAGCCAAATGCCAGCCGTGGCAGCAAAGATTTTGGGCGCCTGCGCGAAGCCTGCGTACCGTGGACGGCCGAATCCCAAGGTCAGGCCGCTTCTTCGGCGCGCTTCTTCTCGATCTGGCCGATCGCGTCGACCACGGCATCGAAAGTCAGCATGGTCGAAGCGTGCCGCGCCTTGTAGTCGCGCACCGGCTCCAAATATCTGAGATCCGCAAAGCGGCCGTCCGGCGGGGCGCCATTTTCCTTGAGCATCTTCAGCATGGTGTCGCGCACCGCGCGCAATTCCTCGGCACTCGCGCCGACGACATGCTGCGCCATGATCGATGACGACGCCTGGCCGAGCGCGCAGGCCTTCACGTCATGGGCAAAATCCGTGACGACGCCGTCCTGCATCTTGAGGTCGACGGTGACGGTCGAACCGCATAGCTTGGAGTGCGCCTTGGCGGTCGCGTCAGGATGATCGAGACGGCCGATGCGGGCGATGTTTCCGGCAAAACCGAGAATTTTCGCGTTGTAGACGTCGTTTATCATAATTTTCCAATCCGTCGCCGCCAAGCGAACAGCGATTGCCGCTGTCGTGTCTTCCTTTCGCTCGCTATGACCTTATATAATGCTGGCAGTCCGGTATCGACAAGAACGACGAAAGCCAATGTCCTTGCCGGGAAGTTCACGCCGCTTACGGGGCTGGAAACGGGGCGAGTTTCCGACACCGAAAGGTCGTGGTCCGTTCAACTCGTTCCTCCGCCGAGAGGGACTACGGGAGACGCCTTTATGGATGCCGTCATCAAGAAGCTCATGCCACAGTCAGCCTATATGGAAAAGCCGGTCACCGACCGGCCAAGCGAAGCCGAAGTCGAAGCCGCCGTGCGCACGCTTTTGCGCTGGACCGGCGACAATCCGGACCGCGAAGGGTTGGTCGACACGCCGAAGCGGGTGGCAAAGGCCTTTCGCGAAATGTTCGGTGGTTACGACATGTGCCCGGCCGACGAGCTCGGCCGCACCTTCGAGGAGGTCGCCGGCTACGATGACCTGGTGATCGTCAAGGACATCACATTCCATTCGCATTGCGAGCACCATATGGTGCCGATCATCGGCAAGGCGCATGTCGGATATCTTCCGGACGGCAAGGTCGTCGGCCTGTCCAAGATCGCACGCGTCGTCGATATCTTCGCCCACCGCCTGCAAACCCAGGAGGCGCTGACGGCGCAGATCGCCGGCGTCATCCAGGACGTGCTCAATCCGCGCGGCGTCGCCGTCATGATCGAGGCCGAGCACATGTGCATGGCCATGCGCGGCATCCGCAAGCAGGGATCAACCACGCTGACCTCGACCTTCACCGGCGTTTTCAAGGACACGCCCGAAGAGCAGGTCCGTTTCGTCACCATGGTGCGCGGCGGCGGGGTCTGATCGGCCCTCGCCGGCCATCAAAACAAGGACCGGCGATGTCGGCACTGGAATTTCCAAAAGCTCCGTCGGACAAGAAGGCTCTCGAGGAAGGCGCGGTGTTTTCGCCGCGCTTCGATGCAGCCGGGCTGGTCACGGTCGTCGTGACAGACGCCGCGGACGGCATGCTGTTGATGGTTGCGCATATGAACGCGCAAGCACTGGCGCTGACGCTTGAGACCGGCATCGCCCACTACTGGTCGCGCTCGCGCAGCGCGCTTTGGAAAAAGGGCGAAACATCAGGCAATTTTCAGCATGTCGTCGAGATGCTCACGGATTGTGACCAGGATGCCATATGGTTGCGCGTCAAAGTGTTGGGCCACGACGCAACCTGTCACACTGGCCGGCGTTCATGCTTTTATCGGACGGTGGGGCTGGTCGACGGCAAAGGGACGCTTGCCATCGACGGCAGCAAGCCGCTGTTCGATGCGGAAAACACGTATCGGAAACCAACAGCTTGAACCTTCTGCCTGACACCAACGACACAGATTCATCATTTCGATACGCCCCGCTCGTATAGTAGCCGTGGGACAAGGGAGATTATGATGCTCGAGTGGGCGTCATTGCGTAACAGACCAGATGTCAGGGAGGCCAACGGCCTGTCCTCGTCAGGCGGCGCGTCCGAAACGAACTCCCAAAAGAAAACAGGCATTTCGCTCGCCTTGGGTGGCGGGTGCGCCCGCGGCTGGGCGCATATCGGCGTGCTGCGCGCGCTGGATGAAGCCGGCATCGAAGTATCGATGATCGCCGGCACCTCGATCGGCGCGCTGGTCGGCGGCTGCTATCTCGCCGGCAAACTGGACGAGCTCGAAGAATTCGCCCGCAGCCTGACCAAGCGCCGCATTTTCGGCCTGCTCGATCTCAATTTACGCGGCAGCGGCCTGTTCGGCGGCATGAAACTCGATGCAAGGCTGCGCGAGCACATGGCCGGCATTCGTTTCGAGGACCTTGCCAAGCCGTTCGTCGCGGTCACCTCCGAAATCCGCACCGGCCACGAAATCTGGCTGTCGAGCGGCTCATTGATCACCGCCATGCGCGCCTCTTATGCGCTTCCCGGCGTGTTCGAGCCGGTGAATTGCAACGGCCGCGTGCTGGTCGACGGCGCTCTGGTCAACCCCGTACCGGTTTCGGTCTGCCGCGCCTACGAGCAGCCGCTCGTCGTGGCGGTCAACCTTCACTATGACCTGTTCGGCCGTGCCGCCGTCATCAAGCACAGCGCTGGCGAACTGGTCGTCGAAAAGGACGCGCCGCGGCCTGGCCAGATCGACGCCGAGCGCCAGTCGCATCAGACGCGGCTCGGCATCACCGGCGTCATGGTCGAGGCCTTCAACATCATTCAGGACCGCATTTCGCGCGCCAGGCTTGCCGGCGACCCGCCCGACATGTCGCTGCAGCCGAAGCTCAGCCATATCGGCCTGACCGAGTTCCACCGCGCCGACGAGGCGATCAAGCTCGGCTATCAGGCGACGATGGCGCAGATCGGCGAACTGACCCGGCTGCAGACAGTTCTCGCCTGATCAAAACCTACGCACGAGCCGCATCGGTGATACGAAACTGAACGGTGCGGTTGCCGTTCCAGTAATTTCCTGAGAGCGAACCGGCGACGTGGATTGTCTTGCCCCGGTTCTTGAACAGGAATTCGCCAAGCGCGGTATCGACGGCGCGAAAGGCGATCGCCTGGATGCGGCCGCCGCTTTCCGATTGCAGCTCGACGCGGATGTGATTGGTGCCGACCGGCCGCGCATCGGCCAACCGGTGGCGCGGCAACGCGAAAACAGGGGCCACGTGCCCGGCACCGAAAGGTCCGGCTTGTTCCAGCGCGTCGAGCAGGCTGAGTGTCGCGCCTTCAGCGGCAAGCGCACCGTCTATGGCCAGGCTTTCCTCGCCCTGCAGGCGAAACACGTCGGCTGCCGCCCGCTCTTCGAAAAACGCCCTGAGCTCACCAAGCCTCGCCCGCTCGACGGTGATGCCCGCCGCCATGCCATGCCCGCCACCCTTGACGATCAGACCGGCAATGGCCGCCTCGCGCACCAGCCGGCCGAGGTCGAAACCCGAGACCGAGCGGCCCGAGCCGGTGCCGATGCCGTTGGCGTTGAAGGCGATGGCGAAGGCGGGCCGGCGGGCATGATCCTTCAGCCGTGAGGCGAGCAAACCGACGATGCCCGGATGCCAGCTGTTGCTGGCGGTGACGACGATCGCCGGGCCACTACCGCCGGCGAGCTCTGCATCGGCCTCGGCGCGCGCCGCCGCGAGCATCTCCTGCTCCATCAGCTGCCGTTCCTGGTTGAGCCGGTCGAGCGTCTCGGCAATGGTGCGCGCCTCGACCGGGTCGTCGGTCGCAAGCAACCGGCTGCCAAGTGCGGCATCGCCGATGCGTCCGCCGGCATTGATGCGCGGGCCGATCAGATAGGCCAGATGGAAGGTGCTGATCGGCTCGCCGATGCGCGACACCCGTGCCAGTGCCGCGAGCCCTTCGTTCTTCTGCTGGCGCGCCATCTGCAGCCCCTTGACCACGAAGGCACGGTTGACGCCGGTCAGCGGCACCACGTCACAAACGGTGGCCAATGCCACGATATCGAGCAGCGAAAGCAGGTCCGGCGGCGTAGCATCGGCCATGCGGCTACGCAGGATCCTGGCCGTCTGCACAAGGGCGAGGAAGACCACGCCGGCGGCACAGAGATGGCCCTGCCCGGAAAGGTCGTCGTCGCGATTGGGATTGACGACAGCGATTGCCGCCGGCAAGGCACCGCCGACCTGGTGGTGGTCGAGCACCACGACATCGGCCCCGGCCTCATTGGCGGCATCGATGGAAGCGGCGCTGTTGGTGCCGCAATCGACGGTGACGATCAGTGTCGCGCCACGCGAAACAAGTTCGCGCATGGCGTCGGGGTTGGGGCCATAGCCCTCGAAAATACGATCCGGGATGTAGATTTCCGACGGCACCGAGAAATGCGTGAGGAACCGCTTCAGCAAGGCCGACGAGGCGGCGCCATCGACATCATAGTCGCCGAAGATCGCCACCTTTTCCCTGGCCATCACCGCGGCGGCGATCCGGGCCGCCGCCCTGTCCATGTCGGTCAGCGATGCCGGATCCGGCAGAAGATCGCGGATCGTCGGATCGAGAAACCGCTCGGTCTGCTCGGCGGTGACGCCGCGGCCGGCAAGCACCCGTGCTACGATATCGGGTACCCCGTAGCCTTGCGCGATGGCGAGCGCGATCATGTCCTGCCGCTCGGTCAGCCGGTGCTCCCAGGAAACCCCTGATACCGACTGCCTGACATCGAGGAAGAGGCGCTTTTCGCCGGTCATACGCTTTGCCAACTCATCGTTGGCCGCACGATAGTGCATGTCGCCCAAAAGTGCGCAGCGGTTTTGGGGCGACGACCTGCATTGGCAACGATTTAAATCGTGTCACGTTCATGCGACGCTCTATAGGCCAAAGGCAGGCAAAACCAAGCGATTCACGGTGTGCGCCGTCCGGGAAGTGTCAAGAAAACTGCGCTTTCCGCTTTTCAGCCTGGCGCCGAAGCCATTCGTCGGCCGCATCGCCCATCGTCTTTTCCACACCGTCCTTGAGCCAGGCCATGAAAGGCCGGTCGAAGCTGAATGCGTCGCTGCATTCCCGGATGAGAAAGCGACGCACATTCTGGGTGTTGCGATAAGACTGCGTGATGGCGGTGGCGCGCGAAATCGAATCCGCGTGCCAGTCGAACGGTTTCATCGTCAAATCCTTGCAGCCAATATCGGGTGCGCCCGAATGGCTAACAATTGCAAGGTGGCTTCGCAAGCAAGCGTCAGAACTTATCCAGATCCTGATGGCGTGCCTTGATCTCGCGCACCGTCCGCGACGACGAGCGCAGCACGATCGTGTGGGTGGTGATGTAATTGTGGCCGAACTTGACGCCAGCCAGCATGTTGCCGTCGGTGACACCGGTGGCCGCAAACAGCACATCGCCGCGCGCCATGTCCTCCGTCCGATAGACCCGTTTCGGATTGGAAATACCCATCTTTGCCGCGCGAGCAACCTTTTCCGGTGTGTCGAGGATCAGCCTGCCCTGCATCTGGCCGCCGGTGCAGCGCAGCGCGGCGGCGGCCAGCACGCCCTCGGGTGCTCCGCCAGTGCCGAGATAGATATCGATGCCGGTTTCTTCCGGATCCGTGGTGTGGATGACGCCGGCGACATCGCCGTCGCCGATCAGCCGGATCGCGGCACCCGTGGCGCGCACGGCATCGATCAGCTTGGCATGACGTGGCCGGTCGAGGATACAGGTGGTGATGTCCGAAATAGCCACGCCCTTGGCGCGGGCGAGGCTGGCGATGTTTTCGGCCGGTGAGGCATCGATATCGATGACGCCGTCCGCATAGCCCGGACCGATGGCGATCTTGTCCATGTAGACATCGGGCGCAAACAGCAGGCTGCCCTTTTCGGCGATGGCGATGACGGCGAGCGCATTGGGCAGGTTCTTGGCGCAGATCGTCGTGCCTTCGAGCGGATCGAGCGCGATATCGACCGCCGGACCTTTGCCGGAGCCGACTTCCTCGCCGATATAGAGCATCGGCGCTTCATCGCGCTCGCCCTCGCCGATCACCACCGTGCCCCTGATGGAAAGCCGGTTGAGTTCCTGGCGCATGGCATCCACGGCGACCTGGTCGGCCGCCTTTTCGTCGCCGCGCCCACGCAGCCTGGCGGCCGCGACGGCGGCCCGTTCGGTGACGCGCACCAGTTCCATGGTGAGTATCCGGTCAAGGCCGGCGACGATGTTCTGGGCCACATTCATCTGGTGATTTCCTCGTTGGCAATGCGGCCTCCCGCCGGAGGCGGGCCTGTTTTGTCAAACGAGCATGACAACGGCAAGACCTGCCACGAATATTATCGAATATCCAACAATATCAATCGATTAAACTGCGTCTTGAAACACGACCGGCCCGATCGCCACGCGCCGGGCCAGTCTTAAAACGGTGAGAATGGCGGCCTTCGCGGCCTAAAAAACCGCGAGGTATTTGAGCAGCGAAATGATGCCGATGATGATGACGATGACCTGAACTATCTGTCTCATCCGGCCATCGAGCGGCAGGCGTTGAACCAGATAGAGAACGAGGATGATGACGAGGAATGTGATCAGGATGCCGATCAACGCTGATGAAGCCATGGTGTCCTCCTTAAAAGTGATTTGCTGAAAACAATAGAAAAGGCCGGAAGCCCGGCCCTATTGCGCTGCGGTCAATACCAGCGGCGGGAGGTATCGTTCGTCGATTGAGCAATGGCGAAGCCGGCCAGAAAGCCGAGCAGGCCGATCACGCCGACCAAAGCTGTCGTCGTACCAGGATTGTCGCGCGCGACTTCCGAAACAGCCTGGGCCTGGCTGCGCAGTTGTTGCGCCGTACGCGAAGCGCGGTTCGCCGCGGTGTCGTACAACTCGGACGCCTGTTCGCTGGCGTCATCGAGCATCTCCGCGCCTCGCGCCGAGATGCTCTTGTTGATCTTGGTGATCTCCCTGCGCAGTTCGGCAATCTGCTTTTCCAGCGTCTTCTGGATGTCGTCGATATCGGGGGTGTCGGATTTGTTGGTGTCAGCCATGAAGCGGTTCCTCTGGTTGGTGACCAAGAGAACGGCGTCGACGCGAATTCGTTCCGGTCTGTGGCGGCTGCCTGCCTTCAGACCGGACCTCAATGCCTGCGGAATTTTTGTCCCGCGCGACTGTCGGACAGAGCTACCCTGCCCGTTCGATGCGGATGACCTGCGGTTTGTCGGTCAGATGTCCGTCCTTGGTGATGCCGTCTACCGCCTTGCGCACGGCGGCCTCCGTCGTCTCGTGGGTGACAAGGATCACCGTCTTCTGTGCCGCCGCCTCGCCGTTGACTGCGTGCTGGACGATCGATTCCAGCGAGATGTCATTGTCGGCCATGCGCTTGGCGATTGCCGCGAACACGCCGATGCGGTCGTGCACGGTCAGCCGGATGAAATAACCGCCGGCATGGCTGCGCATCTGCGCCTTCTTGTAGGGTTTCAGCTCCTTGGCCGGCCGGCCGAAGACCGGACCATGCTGGAAGCCTGGCCGGCTCTTGGCGATGTCGGCGATGTCGCCGATGACGGCCGATGCGGTGGCGTTGCCGCCCGCACCGGGGCCGGACAGCAGCAGCTCGCCCAGAATGTCGGTCTCGATCGCCACCGCATTGGTGACGCCATGCACCTGCGCGATGACCGATGCGGTCGGCACCATCGTCGGATGCACGCGCTGCTCGATACCGCTCTCGGTGCGCTGGGCGACACCCAGCAGCTTGATCCGGTAGCCAAGATCGGCGGCCGCGCGGATGTCGGCCTGGGTGATGTTGGAAATGCCTTCCATGTAGATGTCGTTGGCGGCGATCCTGGTGCCAAAGGCAAGGCTGGTCAGGATCGACAGCTTGTGCGCAGTGTCGTGGCCCTCGATGTCGAAGGTCGGATCAGCCTCGGCATAGCCCAGCCGCTGCGCGTCCTTCAAGCAAGCATCGAACGAGATGCCCTCGGCCTCCATGCGGGTCAGGATGTAGTTACAGGTGCCGTTGAGGATGCCGAACACGCGGGTGACCGAATTGCCGGCCATCGCCTCACGCATCGTCTTGATGACGGGAATGCCGCCCGCCACCGCCGCCTCGTAGTTGAGAAGCACGCCCTTCTTCTCGGCGATCTCGGCCAGCGCCACGCCATGCTTGGCCAGCAGCGCCTTGTTGGCGGTGACGACGTGACGGCCGGCTTCGAGTGCCGTCTTCACCGATGAGCGCGCCGGGCCCTCGTCGCCGCCGATCAGTTCGACGAACACGTCGATTTCTGCGGTCTGGGCCATCTTGACCGGATCGTCGAACCACTTTGCAGAGCTCAGATCGACGCCCCGATCGCGCTTGTGGTCGCGCGCCGAGACGGCGGTGACGATCACGTCACGGCCGCACTGGCGGGTCAGTTCCACCGCTTTGTCGCGCAGCACGCGCCCCACCGATGCACCGACCGTGCCGAGGCCGGCAATTCCAACACGCAATGCTTCAGCCATGTCCGGCGACGTCCCTCAAAGTCAGATCGAATTTGCGTGCGGCAAGCTTACCGGTGAGCGGAGAGCGGCACGACATTGTTGGGCTGCTTGGCGCTGGTTGACAGGAAGCGCTTGATGTTGCGCGCCGCCTGCCGGATCCTGTGCTCGTTCTCGACCAGAGCAACGCGCACGAATTCGTCGCCATGCTCGCCGAAGCCGACACCGGGCGCCACGGCCACGTCGGCATGTTCGATGAGCAGCTTGGAGAATTCGAGCGAGCCGAGATGCTTGAACGGCTCCGGGATCGGCGCCCAGGCGAACATCGATGCCGCCGGTGCCGGAATGGTCCAGCCGGCGCGGCCGAAGGCGTCGACCATCACGTCGCGGCGCTTGTGGTAGATGTCGCGCACCTCGGCGATGTCGGCGCCGTCGCCGTTGAGCGCGTGTGCCGCCGCCACCTGGATCGGCGTGAAGGCGCCGTAATCGAGGTAGGACTTCACCCGCGTCAGCGCCGAGATCAGCCGCTCGTTGCCGACGGCAAAGCCCATGCGCCAACCGGGCATGGAGAAGGTCTTCGACATGGAGGTGAATTCGACGCAAACGTCGATCGCGCCAGGCACCTGCAGCACCGAAGGCGGCGGATTGCCGTCGAAATAGATCTCCGAATAGGCAAGGTCGGACAGGATGATGATGTCGTTCTTCTTGGCGAAGGCGACCACATCCTTGTAGAAATCGAGCGAGGCGACCAGCGCTGTCGGGTTCGACGGATAGTTGAGGATCAGCGCCAGCGGCTTCGGGATCGAATGCTTGACACCGCGCTCGAGCGCCGGGATGAAACCGTCGTCCGGCTCCACCTGCAGCGAGCGGATGACGCCGCCCGACATGATAAAGCCGAAGGCATGGATCGGATAGGTCGGGTTCGGGCACAGGATGACGTCGCCGGGCGCGGTGATCGCCTGCGCCATGTTGGCGAAGCCTTCCTTCGAACCGAGCGTGGCCACCACTTGCGTGTCGGGGTTGAGCTTCACGCCGAAGCGCCTGCCATAGTAGGCGGCCTGGGCGCGGCGCAGGCCCGGAATGCCGCGCGACGAGGAATAGCGATGCGTGCGCGGGTCGCGCACGACCTCGCACAATTTGTCGACGATAGCCTTGGGCGTCGGCAGGTCCGGATTGCCCATGCCGAGGTCGATGATGTCGGCGCCACGCGATCGGGCGCTGGCCTTGAGCCGGTTGACCTGCTCGAACACGTAAGGCGGAAGCCGGCGAACCTTGTGAAATTCTTCCATGGCAGTTCCAGACAGCGAAGGGGTGTTGGGCGCGCGCTATATACTTATTTGCAGGTAGGGTCGAGGGCGGGGTCGCATTTGGCTTCGATCTGCTTCAGCGTTTCGTCGCCATGCTTCTTGGCCAGATCCGTCAGCGCCGCCTGGTTGGCGACCTTGGGGCCGCCGCCCTTTGCCGCCTGCGCATTCTCATCCGCCTTCAATTGCGCGAGCTTGGCGTTCTTCTCGGCTTCGGTGAACTGCGGCGCCGCCACTTGCGGCTTGATGTTCAGGTTCGGGAAGGTGCCGGTATCCTTCGGTCCCGCACCCACAGCGACAGGCGTCGGGCCATTCGTGTTGGTGCTCGAGCACCCGGCAATGCCGATGAGGACGATCGCCGCGCCGATGCGGCAAAAACGTCCGGCACCGAAAAAAACAGTCTCGCCAATATTAATCGTCATATTGTTTCCTTGGCAGCCGAGGTAGAGCGAGATTGGCCCGGTCGGATGTCCCATGTTAATATGTCAACAAAAGGCCTCGGGAGGAACCCCGCCAACCATGTCCAAAACACCCGATTCGGGCAAAGCGGAAGATGACCAGCCTTCGACCGTCGAGCAATATCTGGTGAAGGACCCGGAACGCTTCGCCCTGAACATGGCGCGCATGATCGAGCAGGCCGGCAAGGCCGCTTCCGCCTGGGCCGAGCCGCGTGAAAAAGGCGACGTGCGCGACCATGTGGCCGAGCCCGTCGTCGATATGGTGAAGACCTTTTCCAAGCTCAGCGAATACTGGCTTGCCGATCCGCAGCGCGCGCTGGAAGCGCAGACGCGGCTGTTCTCCGGCTATATGACGGTCTGGGCCAACGCCATTCAGCGCACCAGCAACGCCGCGCAAGACACCGAAGACGCGGTCAAGCCGGAGCGCGGCGACAAGCGCTTCCTCGACCCGGAATGGGGCCGCAACGCCTTCTTCGATTTCCTCAAGCAGGCCTATCTCGTCACCTCGCGCTGGGCGGCCGATCTGGTCGAGCACGCCGAAGGTCTTGACGAGCACACCCGCCACAAGGCCGGCTTTTACGTCAAGCAGGTGTCCAACGCCATCTCGCCGTCGAATTTCATCCTGACCAATCCGGAACTGTTCCGCGAAACCGTCGCCTCGAACGGCGAAAACCTGGTGCGCGGCATGAAGATGCTGGCCGAGGACATCGCCGCCGGCAAGGGCGACCTGAAGCTGCGGCAGGCCGACTACTCGCCCTTCGAGATCGGCAGGAACATCGCCACCACTCCCGGCAAGGTGGTCGGTCGCAGCGACGTCGCCGAAATCATCCAGTACGAACCGGCGACCGAGACTGTGCTCAAGCGGCCCCTGCTGATCTGCCCGCCATGGATCAATAAATTCTACATCCTCGATCTGAACCCGCAGAAATCCTTCATTCGCTGGGCGGTTGAACAGGGCCACACCGTGTTCGTCATCTCCTGGGTCAATCCGGACGAGCGCCACGGCACCAAGAGCTGGGAAGCCTATATCCGCGAGGGTCTGCAATACGGCCTCGACACGGTCGAGAAGGCCACCGGCGAACGCGACGTCAACGCGATCGGCTATTGCGTCGGCGGCACGCTTTTGGCGGCGGCACTGGCGCTGATGGCGCAAGAGGGCGACGACCGCATCAAGTCGGCGACCTTCTTCACCACGCAGGTCGACTTCACCTATGCCGGCGACCTGAAGGTATTCGTCGACGAAGAACAGGTCGCGGCAGTGGAAAAGTCGATGAGCGAAAAGGGCTATCTCGACGGCACCAAGATGGCGACCGCCTTCAACATGCTGCGCTCAGGCGACCTGATCTGGCCCTATGTCGTCAACAACTACATGCGCGGCAAGGATCCCCTGCCCTTCGACCTGCTCTACTGGAATGCCGATTCCACCCGCATGGCCGCAGCCAACCACTCTTTCTACCTGCGCAACTGCTATCTCGAGAACAACCTTTCGCAAGGCACGATGGAACTGGCGGGCCGCACGGTCTCGCTCGGCGACATCACGATCCCGGTCTACAACCTTGCCTCCAAGGAAGATCACATCGCGCCGGCGCTTTCGGTGTTCCTCGGCTCGAAATATTTCGGCGGCACGGTCGAGTATGTGATGGCGGGGTCGGGCCATATCGCCGGTGTCGTCAATCCGCCGGCATCCAACAAATACCAGTATTGGACCGGGGGTACGCCGACGGGCGACTTCAGCCAGTGGATAGCCAATGCCACCGACCATCCAGGATCCTGGTGGCCGCACTGGCAAGGCTGGATAGAGGCCAAGGACAACACCCGTGTGCCTGCCCGCAAACCGGGCAAGCATATGAAAACCTTGGGTGATGCTCCGGGCACCTATGTGAAGGTCCGTGTGTAACGGACTGTAATGTGTGGTGAGTTGACGGGCCGCCAAAAGCGGGCGAAATGGTGTCGTCAACCATCAAGCGGCCGTAATTCGGCAATCACTGCAAAAATACTTCCAGGCTTGCGGATTTGACACAGGTCTCGTTTCCGGATCGGAGACAAAGGTCACCTTGGCAGCGACGCATGCATGCCGCGCCAAGATATGCCGACCGGACATCGAGGGGGAATTTGACTTTGAAATCAGCAGGATGGAGCCTCGCAAAGGGAGAACGCCGCGCCATTGTGGCAGCGCTCTGCTCCTTGCTTCTGGCCTCCTGCACTTCGGCTGGCGACCCGGCAATGTCGGTCGGAATGCCCGGCTACAATGCCACCGCATCGGATGTAAACGCGGCCTCCAGCGGCAAGGCGATCGCCGCCTCCGATTCGTCTGATGTCACGACGGAGCAGACGACCGTGATGACGGCAAGCGACACGGCGCTGCCTGAAAAGGTCGCCTATGTGCCTGTGTCCAAACCGGGAGCTGCCTTTCCGCTGACCATGCCGGCGGGCGCCGAAACCATCGTTGGAAACACGCCGCAGTCGCTGACGCAGCAGGCACAGACCGCGCAGCAGACCGATGCGGTCGCCCAGCAGATCGCCGCGGCCGACGGCGACGTGGCGGCGCCGAAGCCCACTGCCGCTCCGGCCATGAACAACCCGGTCTATGTGACGGCTGGCGAGATGCCGCAGGCCGAAGCACCAAAGAAGAAAGGCTTCCTCGCCTCGATGTTTGGCGCAACGCCAGCCTCGGCGACACCAGCCCCCCTCATCAGCAACGCCCGGACGGGCGAGCAGCCCCCGGCGCAGGCAAAAGCGACACCAGCAGCGGCAAAGCCGATCATCACGCTTGCCTCGGCCAATTCCACGGCCAAGCCGGTACAGCTGGCTTCGCTCGGTGGCGATAGCGGTCACATCACCGGCAGCGATGCCCTGCCCGGCGTGCGCCAGACGGCCCTGTTCGAGATCAAGCGCAAGTCCGGCCTCGATGACGAAAGCGACGTCGACCTCAACGAGGATGAGGGGCCAGTGGGCGGCTCCTATCAGGTTGCGTCCGCCGCCGGCATGGCCCGGCTGGCGCCCAACGGGCTGCTCAAGCAGAACGAGAGCGTCGATGTGGCCTGCCTGAAACCGTCGCTGGTGCGCGTGCTGAAGACGATCGAAGGCCACTACGGCCGCAAGATGACGGTGACGTCAGGCTATCGCGACCCGGCCCGCAACCGGCGCGCCAACGGCGCCAAGAATTCGCTGCACATGTATTGCGCCGCCGCAGACATCCAGGTTCCCGGCGTTTCGAAATGGGAACTGGCGAGCTACATCAGAAGCATGCCCGGTCGCGGCGGTGTCGGCACATACTGCCACACAGAATCGGTTCACGTCGACGTCGGCCCCGAGCGCGACTGGAACTGGCGCTGCCGCCGGCGCAGCGGCGGTGACGGCTAGCAGCGCTATTTGACGGCCTACGCCTGTCAGCCGCCAAGGCCGTTCCGGCAATATCGTTCCAGCCTCCTGAACATTCGAGATAGGCCGAAGCGTCCCCAACTTCGTCATCCTCGGGTCTTCGCGACGGAGCGCTCCTTGCTCCGCCCGTGGATGACGAAACGATGGGTGTCGCCGCTAATCGTCAAGCCTGCCAACCCTCGGCAAACCGTTGATTTGGCAGGCCTGGAAAAAAGTTGTCCAAGGTGGTACCTGACGGGTTGCCGGTTGCGCACAACGCCAGTATAAGCCGCTTCGTCTGAGCGCGCCCATCGTCTAGCGGTTAGGACACCGCCCTTTCACGGCGGTAACAGGGGTTCGATTCCCCTTGGGCGTACCAGAAAAATTTGCGTTTGGCGCAAACCTCCCTCCCAATGTCGGCAATTTCGCTTGGCTCTCTGCTGCTCTCTTCAACTGACGCGCAGTCTTCCGCGATCACACCATAGGCCAACGCGGCCACACGGGTCATAATCCTGCTACAAAGTGGTCGATTCCTAAGGGATGTAGCCGCTCCAAGAGCCCGCCGCAGGTCGCCCCCGTGGCGGGCTTTTTATTGCACGGTCGAGTTGGGCTTTCACGGCATTGCGACAACGGGGCGAAGCCCCGAGTGGCAAGTCCGTATTTATTTGCCTGGTTTGCGTGCGGGAGCCTACATGAGAACGGGTCGCGCGCCGCTCAAGACGACCCTCTTCAGCGCTTCAACCGGCATCCGACAGTGCAAAGTCAAAAGCCTGTTATGATCCACGGATTGGAGTCGTATCCGAGACGCGGCTCTGCCTTTGCCCCGCTATCTTCCGATTTGGCGGTTCCGGTGAAACCGCAGTCCAGATTTGCAACGGGCTTCTTGGTCGACGGTTTTGTGGAACACAAGGCGGCAGCGTCACTGACCGCCGCCTTCTTTTCCTTGGCAACAGCGACACCGGTCGCAGCGAAAACAACAGCCGCGCACAATACAGCCACTCTCATTGGAACCCCCACATTGCACCCGACAGATGGTCGGACATGACGTAACGTAATCTTAATATTAGCACTAACGAATATATTAGCTAGCCCCGTGCCATAAAAAGCAGGCCGAGTGCCAAGCTTGCGCCACGACCGCCAAACCGGTGCATTGGCAGAGCCCCGGCGCGCGAGGTTATCAGGCCACAGCCTAGCCGCTGCCAAGCAGCGGCACGGTAACGGTTGTCGCGTAGTTGATCGGGAAGGAACTGAAGTAGGGGAAGTCGATGACGAAGGCATAGGCGGCGGTCAGATGCGCCATGCGGAAGCCGCCGCTCACCGGGTCGATGGCGATCGTGACGTTCACGTCCTTGAACCCCAAGGCCTGCAATTTCTGCGTGGCGATCGATTGAATGTCGGCTTGGGTCAGCGTGTTCTTAAGCTGCAGCGAGCGCGCTGACGTCTCCAGCGTATAGCGAACACTGGAGACCGAGTGCATCGACCAGCCAAAGGCGAATATTCCGAACAGCAGCATGACAAGGAAGGGGGCGATCAGCGCGAACTCCAGCCCGGCCCCGCCCGATCGATCCCGCCGCAACGCGCTTACCCTAGCGGACACGGATCACCTCCTGGTGACCGATGACGGTGGGAGCGGCAAAGGCGCCGAAGGCAATTGGCGGCACCCAGGTGCCCGATGCCTGTATCTGGACATAGATCGACGGCACCTTGGGCCCACTGCACATGGTGGAAGCGTCGACCACGGTCGTCCCGCACATACGGATGTGGCTTAGAGTGACCTGGCCGTCTTCCGGCCGATTTTCCCAGCTCGCAATGGCAATGGCCTGGGTCGCCGCATCATCGGTCGATCCGCTCATGACCAGGTTCGCGGCCGTCTTCACACCGGCGCGCATCGACAGTGAACTCGTTATGTAGGACCAGCCGTCCAGAATACCAAGCAGCACCAGGCACAGAATGGGCAGCACCATCGCGAACTCGACCGCCGCAACGCCCGAATCATCGCCAAGGATCGGCATCGACCGGCGCCCCACGGAGCTACTCGGACAGTGCCACGGACCGCGCGGCTGGAATGTTGGGCACTCCGAGGCTCGAGCAATCCTGATTGATGGTTGAGTTACCGGACCATTGAATCGTATCTGCGACGACCCTGGTGCAGCCGCCATTGCCCGAGAAGTTGCCAAGATAGCTCACTTGCTGCTTGGGGAAATAGATGGCCCCGGTCAAAAGCGAGTCCGCTGTGCCGTTGAATGTGCTGGATGCACTCATGCCGGTCCTGTCGCCGTAGAACAGAACGCCTGAGTAGGTGCCCGAAGTCGCCGCGCTGAGCTTCACGGACGCATTGCCATTCATGCTGACGGTCGAGCTGCCCGACATGAAGATGGTCACCCCGGCGCCGGTGATGGCCGCGTTGGCGTTTATCTTGAGATTGCCCTGAACGACATAAACGCCGGGCGAAAGCGTGACATTGCCCTTCAGGTTCATGCCGCTGCAATAGGTGCCTGGACCGAGCGTCGCCTTGTTGTCGTTCAGGCAGGGGGTCGCGGCCACCGGGGCCGGCAGGTCGACAAAGGGATCGCCGGCGGGCAGTGCCTGGGTGATCGGGGCCGCGCAGACGGTGGTGACGGGATTGCTGAGAGAGACACCGCCCGCCGATATCAGGCAATCGGCCTGCAGACCGGCCGCGCCCTGAAGCTTGATGGCGTCGGAGGCGATGGAATTGGACATGACCGAGCAGCCGGTGAGCTTAACGCTGGTGCTGCCGGAAAACAGCACCGCCTGCGACGCGGACGGATCGAGCGCGAGCATGCAAGCACTCGAGGCATCGGTAATGACGGCCACCGCCCTCGCCTGTTCGGGAACCTTTTCCTGTGTGAAGATCAGGGTGAACATCCGGTCGAGCTTCTGGCCGACGATCACCTCGACCGCTTTTTTCGCCGTATTCGGTCCGGACGCGGGCGGCGTATTGACGACGATCGTGCCCGAGCCCAGCCCGTTCGACGCCGCGGACTGGGTCGCAGCCGCGACGATCGTCGGCTTGTCGGAACCCGAAATCTGTTCGAGCGCTCCGGCATAGGCGGCTGCATCGGCCGTCGCCTGCAATCTCAGGCTGTTGTAGTACCAATAGGAGGTCTCGACGCCGAAGCCCGCAGCGCCGACAACGACCGGCAAGGTGAGGGCAAAAATGGTGGCGACATTTGCGCCCGTGCTCCGGCGCATGGCGTCCATTACAAGCCGAACACGGGTGAAGCTATTCAAGGCCATGGCTTAGATTAGAAAGCACGCATAAATGAACGAATGGCTAAAAAGTTCGGTGCATTTTTGAGCAGTGGTCCATTGGCTTCAAAAAAGAAGTGCTTCGCTGGCTGATCAACGCGCGAGCGCACTTCCTGGCAAGCGAGAAGGGCTAGGGCCAGCGGGAGGCGGCGAGAGAGAGCATCGATGTCCTAGAGCATCCGCCTGCGATAGGCAGCCATGGGTTCGCACCCGATCAGCGAACTTGCCGTCGAAGGCAGCAAACACCGATGTGTTGCTGCTCGCACTGTTGGAGAATGCAGTGGGAAGCCAAAGCTGTGCAGGATTTTCTTCAAGCGGAAAGAATCGGCATCGGCTCCGCAACCACCCCGGCCGACATCTCTCTTTGCACGGCTTGGAAAAACCTGCGCACTTCATCGCTGGCTGCTGTTCTGTCCCTGCCGGAGCCGACCACAAGATCGAGCAACTCCGACGCCTTGGCCCTCCAGAACGAGGTGGCGGTCTCGCCATGCAGGTTGCCGAGCTTGGCAGCAACCTCTCTGACCAAGAATACCTGACGGTCGATCGGGAATGCACGGATTTTTTCTGGGGACATCTTCCGAACCATGAGACTGACGCAACGAATCAACCATTGCCAACAAGCAATGGCGTAGCCGGGAAGGTGGAAACGGAAGCTTAACGGCGCTGACGTGGGTGCGGGGACGCAACGATACGCTCGCGACATCGCCTGTGCGTCAAACGCGCTTCATTGGTTGCAGTGGGGGGCAGGCGAAACGGCGGCGGCCCTTAGGCCTGGAGCGCCCTCGCCTCACCGCCGCGCTTGCGCGGCGTCATCATATCCCTGGCCATCAGTCCGCTGGCCCGGCAAAACGCCATGAACGCCCGGCAAGCATCCTCGGTCTTGACCACGTCTACCGTGGCCCCAAAGCAGGCGTTGAAGGCTTTCTGGTAGATCGGGCCCTGACGGCGCGCAGGCCAGTCCTGGAGAAAATCGAGCGCCTGTTCGACGCCGTAGATCTCCTCGACCGGCAGGCCGGGCGCGGGCGCTATGCGCACCGGCACCTCGAATTGCAGTCTGTCCATTTCCTGTCTCCCGAACTGGCGCCACCGCAGCAACGCCGTTCGTCGTCAAAAGTTGCTTTGACCGGCTTTTGGCCCAGAAATGTGTCGTCACTTGGGTCGCTGAACCGCCCATGCAAGGCGAATATCTCGAACTGTGCGGGTGCATCGGGCAGTTCTTCCTTGAACCTTTTGCCCTCAAGTGCCAAATCTGGGGAGATCTTCACGTCGGCTCTCTTGCAGGGCCCTACCCGCTACACGGACAAAATGGTCACCTATCTCGACGCTGCCACGGCCCCGCTCAGAAATACCGGCCAGATCCGCCTCTATGGCGAGGACGGCTTTGCCGGCATGCGCAAGGCATGCGATCTCACCGCGCGCTGCCTCGACGAGCTGGTGCCGATGGTCCAGCCCGGGGTCACCACCGAAGCAATAGACCGCTTCGTCTTCGAATTCGGCATGGACCACGGCGCGCTGCCGGCGACGCTCAACTATCGCGGCTACACGAAATCATCCTGCACCTCGATCAACCATGTCGTCTGCCATGGCATTCCCGACAACAAGCCGCTCAAGGATGGCGACATCGTCAACATCGACGTCACCTACATCCTCGACGGCTGGCACGGCGATTCTTCGCGCATGTATCCGGTCGGCACGATCAAGCGCGCCGCCGAGCGGCTGCTCGAAGTCACGCATGAATGCCTGATGCGCGGCATTGCGGCGGTCAGGCCGGGCGCCCGCACCGGCGCCATCGGCGCCGCCATCCAGACCTTTGCCGAAGGCGAGCGCTGCTCGGTGGTGCGCGACTTCTGCGGCCACGGCGTCGGCCAGTTGTTCCATGACGCGCCGAACATCCTGCATTACGGCAGCGCCAATGAAGGCGTCGAGATGCGGCCAGGCATGATCTTCACCATCGAGCCGATGATCAATCTGGGCAGGCCGCACGTGAAGGTTCTGTCGGATGGCTGGACCGCGGTAACGCGCGACCGCTCGCTGTCGGCGCAGTACGAGCACACGATCGGCGTGACCGACACAGGGTGCGAGATTTTCACGCTGTCGCCCAAAAAGCTCGATCGCCCCGGCCTGCCGGCTTAGAGCGCACCTTACCCGGCGGGAGGCCGTCTATGCCGACTGCACATCCGCGGCATTCGGCAGGTCGATGGTAACGACCAGTCCGCTGGGCTGGTTGTCCTCCAATTCGATCCTGCCGCCGTGCCCCTGGACGATGTCGGCAACGATCGAGAGGCCCAGACCGAAGCCATGCTTCGACGCAATGCCGCGCGACGCATCTTCCTTGAAGAATGGTTCGAAAACACGGGCACGTGCCGTCATCGGAATACCCGGCCCGTCGTCCCCTACCGTGATGCGCGCCGCCGTGCCGGTCGCCGTCAAGGCGACCGTGACATTGCCGGCGAATTTGACCCCGTTGTCGCAAAGATTGGCGATCGCACGCGCCAATGCATTGGGCTTGCACCAGCCCAGAAGCCGGTCCGGCCCGGAATATGAGACAGGAAATCCGACATCGGAGAATTCGGCGCAGACGGTTTGCAGAACGCTGGCAATATCGGCGCGCTGCAGCTTCTCCGTCGAAACATCGTTGCGCAGGTAGGTAAGGGTCTCGTCGATCAAGATTTCGATGTGCTGGACATCGGACAGGATTGCGGTTCGGATTGGGCCATCATCCATGCGCTCGGCGCGAAGCCGCAGCCGCGTCAAAGGCGTGCGCAGATCATGACTGACGCTGCGCAACATGCGCGTGCGGTTTTCGATCATCGTGCGGATACGCGTCCTCATCCTGTTCAGGGCGCGCGCCAACCCCACCATTTCAATGGAGCCGTGTTCGACGAAGAGCTGGTCGCCATTCTCGATCTCGGCCGAACCGACTGCCGCCGAGATGCGCTTCAACGGATCCGTCACGGCCCAAACCGCAAACAGCCAGATCAGCACGGGCAAGGCGACGAAAGCCATGAACCTGTAGAACGAGGCACGGACGAGGCCCGATGTCAGCCAGGAATCGGGCATGCCGAAATGGGCCAGGACGTCCTGCTGGTCGAGGTCGATGACAAACGCGTATCGGCCGCCGACCCTTATCCAGCGTCCCTCAACCGTCCCCCTGTCGATACGCAAAAGCCATTCGACACTTCGCCATTGCAGATAGGATTGGGCAATGCCGCGTATCTGGTCCTTGGGCAATATCTCGAAATCAAAGCCGGCCCGCTTTGCTGTCGCCAGAATTGCGCCACGCGCCTGCGCCGGGGTTTCTTGCAACAAGGCAGCAACAACGGCCGCACGCCCGGCGTTATCTTCCGCGGCGGGAAGATCGGCGTTCTCTATGAAACTCTCGACGACCGAACCGACGAACATGATCACGATCACCGCGATGAAAATGATTGCCACAAACTGCCCACGCACGGACTGTGGCAAGAAACGGCGGATGAAATCCCTCATGCTTCCTCCACCGTCGCGGTGAAGATGTAGCCACCCAACCGAACGGTCCTCAAAAGCACCGGATCGCGCGCATCCTTTTCGATCTTCCTGCGGATTCGACTGATATGGACATCGACGCTACGCTCGATCGGCCCCGCGAGCCCGGCATGGGTTACGCCCAGAAGTTCCTCACGGGAGAGAACCCGGCCTGCGTTGCGACAAAACGCAAGCAACAGGTCGAATTCATGCGTCGTGGTCGTCACCCGCGCATTGTTGGGGTCATGCAATTGCCGGCGTATGGGATCAAGGCGCCAGCCGTTGAAACGAAGCACCTTCGACCAGTCCCGCTCGTCGGGATCATAGGATGTACGGCGCAGCAGCGCCCGTATCCTGGCCGTCAGTTCACGCGCGCTGAACGGTTTCGTCACATAGTCGTCCGCGCCGATTTCCAGCCCGAAGATGCGGTCGATTTCCTCGCCGAGCGCGGTCAGCATCAGGATCGGAATGTTGGTTGCGGCACGAAGACGGCGGCAGATGTTGAGACCGTTTTCGCCCGGCAACATGACATCGAGCACGATGAGATCGAATTTCTGGGTGCGAAGCGCGGCATTCATCTGGACGCCGCTCTCGGCAATTTCCACAGTCATGCCGTTGTCGGTGAGCGTGTCGCCCAGCATGCGTGCGATCTCCAGATCGTCTTCGACAATGAGGATGCGCGAACCTTGCCTTGCCGACGTGGATTCGGCGCTCAAATCGCTTTGGTGCCGTTGCTGTGCCATTCCGGAGCTTGTCCAGCTTGCATTTGGTGCCCTGGGTAGGCGTCAGAACCGATATCCGACGAGAAGCATCCCTGAAGGCTGGATCTTTTCGACGACGACGGGGCTGTCGGCAGCGTCACCCAAGAGAACGCCGACCCCCGCTTCGCCGCGCACCATCCAGTTCTCGTCGAGCATATATGTGGCGGAAACCGAAAAATCGGCGCGCTTCAAACCGGCGCCGGCATCATAGCGCGCCAGCCCCGAGCGAGCCGATTGCTCGGGCGTGACACCAAAATAGGCCTGCATGTAATTTTCGTCGGCGAACACGGCGGACGCGCTGGCGCCGATCATCAACGATTGAGACAGAGGCCGGGTCACCTCGATCCCCACCCTGCCCTCCAGGCCATCGCTGCCGCCGATGGTCTTGTCCAGCTGCGCGGATATTTCGACCGGACCGAACTTCGCCGCTGCCTTCACGCCGACCGTCGCGCCCATGTCGACATCCCCCAAGCCGCGCAGATGGTCGGAGTCGTCTTCCTTGCGGCCCATCTCATAGCCAAGCCGCGCGCTGAAGGCGAACGGTCCTTGTTCATAAACGGCGATGTTGGCACCAGTCGGATCGATCGTCACCGTGTCGAGGAATGTCGCCGTGACGAAAGGCACCGGCATGATCTTGAATTCATTGCTGCCCTCGTATTTGGGGACGATGATGGCGCCGCCGCCGAGCACGACGTGCCAGTCGGACAGTTTCTGTTCGAAGCGCCCGAAACGGGAAGGCTCGGGCGGCAGGGTAAAATCATCGGAATTCACCGCAATGGCGTCTGCCGCCAGCGCGCCGTCCGAATGGGCTGAAAGCAGGATTGCCATGACCGCAAGAGATGCCCGGCCGGCAAATAGTCCAGAGTCAATTTTGGCGAACATGCGTGCTCCAGTATAGCGAGGCAAAGAGCCTCCGATGGCGTCACCATGTCAGGTGAAAGTGGCCGCATGCGTTAAGTGATGTTAAGTTTTGTTGCGCAATCGTGGTTTCATCTTGCCGTATAGGGAGGCCATAGGCTGACAGCGGGTTGCCACGATCTGCCGTGGATCGTCTCGCGATCGGAGAACGGAACTGTTTCAATCCAGGCCAGAACAGCTCTAATGTCTGTGCCGGAGCAATGTGGGCGGGGTATGGGGAACACAAGCGACGATGACGAGCGGAGTTTCTTCTCCGAAGCGCCGATGCGGCCTGCTGCGAAAGCCAAGGCGACGCTCGACGAAAAGCCGCATTACCTCGGCCATCGCGACCGCTTGCGCGAGCGCTTTGCCCTGGCGGGTCCAGATGCCCTGCCCGATTACGAACTTCTGGAACTTCTGCTCTTTCGCCTGATCCCTCGTGCCGACACCAAACCGGCGGCCAAGGCGCTGCTGGCACGCTTCGGCACGCTGGCCGAAGTGATTGGCGCCCCGGTGGGCCTGCTGCAGGAGGTCAAGGGCATCGGCCCTGCGGTAGCACTCGACCTGAAAATCGTCGCCGCAACGGCGCAGCGCATGGCCCGCGGCGAGGTCCACGGCCGCGAGATCCTCTCGTCCTGGCAGCAGCTCCTCGACTATTGCCGCTCAGCAATGGCCTTCGAGGCGCGCGAGCAGTTCCGCATCCTGTTCCTCGACAAAAAGAACGCGCTGATCGCCGACGAGGTGCAGCAGACGGGTACTGTCGACCACACGCCTGTCTACCCGCGAGAAGTGATCAAGCGGGCGCTCGAACTCTCGGCGACTGCCATTATCCTGGTCCACAATCACCCGTCAGGCGACCCGACGCCATCGCGCGCCGACATCGAGATGACGAAGGAGATCATCGACGCGGGCAAGCGGCTGGGCATCGCGGTGCACGACCACATCATCATCGGGCGGAAGGGATATGCCAGCATGAAGGGCCTGCTGCTGATCTGAGATGGCAGGGCCGGCGCCAACGCCGGCCGACCCCGACCACGCGATCCCAGAGATCGGGGCGGGCGAAGCCGGCTGGAACAAGCGACTGGCGGAATCAGGAGAGTATGATCATGGCGAATACAAAAGTCCTTCTTGTCGGCGAAAGCTGGGTGAGTTCGGCGACCCACTACAAGGGGTTCGACCAATTCGGCAGCGTCACCTTCCATCTCGGGGCAACGCCCCTGGTCGACGCCTTGAAGGACAGCGAATTCGATCTCGACTACATGCCCGCTCATGAGGCCGTCGAGAAGCTGCCTTTCACCATGGAAGGGCTGTCGCAATACAGGACGATCATCCTGTCCGACATTGGCGCAAACTCGCTGCTGCTTCATCCCGATGTCTGGCTGCACGGCAAGACAGTGCCGAACCGGCTCAAGCTCCTGCGCGACTGGACGCTGGCCGGCGGCGGCCTGATCATGATCGGCGGTTACTTCAGCTTCCAAGGCATTGACGGCAAGGCGCGCTGGCATCGCACGGCGGTCGAGGAGGCGCTGCCGGTGACCTGCCTTCCCAATGATGACCGTCTCGAAATTCCGGAGGGCTTTCGTCCCGAGATCACTGGCTCAAGAGACCATCCGCTTTTTGCCGGCATTGAGGGCGAATGGCCGCTGCTGCTCGGTGCCAACGAGGTCGTCGCCCGCGATCGCGACGATGTCGAGGTTCTGGCGCGGCTGCCGCAGGACCAGGGCGGCCATCCCCTGCTGGTCACCGGGCGTCACGGCGAAGGGCGCACGCTGGTCTGGACGTCGGACATCGGACCGCACTGGCTGCCGAACAGTTTTGTCGAATGGCCCGGCTATGCACGGCTTTGGACCAACGTGCTCCGCTGGGTCAGCAACGCCGTTTGAAGATGTCGCCCCAAAGTGCGTTTTTGGGGCAACGACATGTATGAGAACAAAGGTTTGAAGCCGATCAGCATCACCGGGAACCGCGAGCTCGGCCGTTGCCGCCTTCGCCTCACGGTCGTTCACGGCGGATCGGTGTTGCAGTTTCCGGCAACCTGGCTGACCGCTTCGCCGAACCCGGCGAGGTCGAAATCGGCCTCGCCGCGCCCCGCCAGCAGCCCGAACCGCCACGAAAGCTGGAGCCGGTTCGCGGCGACAAGGCGCCTGATGCCATCGGCGCCATCGCGCACCAGCATCCGGCCGCGCGGCCCGACCGACCAGCTTTCGTCGAACTTGCTCTCCTGATCGACCGTAATCGACATGGTGATCTTGCGGCTGGCCGAAACAGCGTCGTTCAGTTGCAGCCATTCAGTCCAATGCGGCTCGCCGTTTGCCCGGCAGGCAATCGTCAGGATCGGGCTGTAGCTCAAGGCACCGCCGCCGGTGATCAGTTTGTTGGTGGCGTAGAGCGAGGCCGTCACGAGGCCGTCTTCACTCGTGCCGAAGCGCCAGTTGTCAGGCACCGTGCCGGCCTGGGCAATGCCGCAGACCGAGATAAGGATCAGCGCGATTGCCGAAGCGTGTCCCAATTCGACGAACAGTCTCAACACGCCCTCCAACAACCAAGCGGCTTGCAATAGAAGCGCAGATAATGATCAAAGCTTGGTCGCCACAGGCCGTCGCTCGCGAAGCATGGCGGCTGTTGCAGTTTGGCAACGAAAAAGGCCGCCTCGAGGGCGGCCTTCCTGTTTCAGCGGAGCGCTGGTGTTATTCGGCGGCCTTCTTCTTCGGCGCGGCCTTCTTCTTGGGCTCTTCCGCGTCGTCGGCCGTCTTGGCGTCGGCCTTCTTGGCGGCGGCTTTCTTCGCCGGCTTCGCCTTGACGGCGGTCTCGTCCTCTTCGTCATCGGCCATCAGCTCTTCCTTGCTGACCTTGACGTCGGTGACCGAAATCTGACCGAGCAGATGGTCGACCACCTTTTCCTCGAACATCGGCGCCCGCAGCGTGTTCAACGCTTCCGGGTTGTTGCGGTAGAATTCGAAGACTTCCTGCTGCTGGTTTCCTGGATAGCGCCGCACCTGCTCGAACAGGCCGCGCTGCAGCTCTTCGTCCGATACGGTCACGCCGGCCTTCTCGCCGATTTCAGCCAGCACCAGCCCGAGGCGCACGCGGCGCTCGGCAAGCCGCAGATACTCGGCGCGCGCCTCTTCTTCCGTCGTCTCTTCGTCGGCGAAGGTGCGTCCGGCTGCTTCCAGATCACGATTGACCTGCGCCCAGATGTTGTTGAACTCGGCGTCGACGAGCTTCGACGGCGCCTCGAACGAATAAGCCGCGTCGAGCTGGTCGAGCAGCTGGCGCTTGACCTTCTGGCGCGTCATGGCGCCGAACTGGTTCTCGATCTGGCCGCGCACGACGTCGCGCAGGCGCTCCAGCGACTCCAGGCCGAGGTTCTTGGCGGTCTCGTCGTTGATTTCCAGCGCGCCGGGCTGGGACACTTCCTTGACGGTGACATCGAAGGTCGCTTCCTTGCCGGCCAGATGCGCCGCCTGGTAGTTTTCCGGGAAAGTCACGGTGACCTGCTTTTCGTCACCGGCCTTGGCGCCGACAAGCTGATCCTCGAAGCCGGGGATGAATTCCTTCGAGCCTAGCACCAGCGGCTGATCGGTGCCGGCGCCGCCATTGAAGGCCTCGCCGTCGATCTTGCCGACATAGTCGATGGTGACACGGTCGCCATTGGCGGCCTTGCCGGTCTTCGGCTCGTAGCTGCGCGCCGATTCGGCAACGCGCTGGACCTGCTCGTCGATCTCGGCATCAGGCACGTCGAACACCTGGCGCGTCACCTTGATGTCGGAAAAGTCCTTGATCTCGATCGCCGGGATGATCTCGTAGTTGAGGCGGAATTCGAAGTCGGCGCCACCGGCCAGGATCTTCTCGGCTTCCTTCTCGTCCTCGGTCATGATGACTTCGGGCTGCATGGCAGCCTTTTCACCACGCCCGGTAATGATCGAACGGGTCGAATCGTTGAGGATTTCGTTGACCACTTCGGCCATGAACGACTTGCCGTAGACCTTGCGCAGGTGCTGCACCGGCACCTTGCCAGGACGGAAGCCGTTGATGCGGACCTTGTTGCGGGCATCCGAAAGCCGCGCCATCAGCTTGGCTTCCATGTCACCGGCCGGCACGGTGATCTTGATCTCTCGCTTGAGACCGGAGTTGAGCGTTTCGGTGACCTGCATCGTAAAACCTTTGTTTTCACCAATGAGACTGCCACGGCCTCTGCCGTTCACAGCCTGCCGGTATATTCTTGCCGGGAATGGCTTTTGGTACGGAACCTGGCGATTTGACCGAAAACCCGGCTCAAACTCTCCCAAACTGCGTTCCAAAATGTGAATAAGTTCTTGTTTTTCCTACTTCTTATCACATTCTGCAGAAGCGGATCGTCGCGTCCCGTCACATTTGACACGCCTTTTGTCACAGGCGAGGCCAATTTTCAACAGTCTTCGCATCCCAGCGAATAACCAGCATTCGGGGCCTGCCCCACATCTTGTCGCTGGGCCACATCTTGTCTCTGACATTGACAGAATGATGGCCACATGGGATTGCCGGTCCATGCGGATGTGGCGGAACTGGTAGACGCCCTGGATTTAGGTTCCAGTGCCGAAAGGCGTGGGGGTTCGAGTCCCTTCATCCGCACCACCCTTCGAGCTTCGGGTGGCGGGCCACCCGAAAGCCCTGGCGAAGGAGGACCGGCGCCGTTCAGGCAGGCATCGGATTGAGCTTCAGATGCTGGATCAGGATGATGGTCTTGGCGTCGACGATACGGCCATCGGCGATGCCGGCCAGCGCCTCGTCGAGCGGCATTTCCAGAACCTCGATGTCCTCGCCCTCTTCTTGCGCGCCGCCGCCGGCCGAGATGCGGTCGGCGGGTGAATAGCGGCCGATGAAAAACCAGAGCCGTTCGGTGACGCTGCCGGGGCTCATATAGGGCGAAAACAGCCGCTCGATATCCTTCAAGCGATAACCCAGCTCTTCCTCGGCTTCCTTGCGGATGGCGGTCTCCGGATCGTTTTCGTCCAACAGGCCGGCACAGGCCTCGATCAGCGGCTCGCGGTGGCCGGTGACGTAAGCGGGATAGCGGAACTGGCGCACCAGAAGCACGGTCGAACGCAAGGGGTCGTAAGGCAGGATCACCGCACCATCGCCGCGATCATAGGTCTGGCGGATTTGCGTCTCCCACTGACCGTCGCGCCGGCGGTAGTCGAGGACGGTCTTCTTCAGGATGGCCCAGTCGTCGGAGAGGATTTCCTCCGAACGGACGCGAATACGATCTTCCATCCCGGTCTCCATGCTAAAGCGCGTCGCACTTCATGCTCCTGTTTATGCCTGTCGTTCTCCCAAAACCGGAGCCACTTTTGGGAGACATGCCTGGCCGAGGCGTAGCCGCGAACCGGCATTTCGGCAATCCCGCCCGTGATTGGTCCAGAAGCCCTTTCACCGCCTCGTGTCTGGCGCAGGCGCCATCGGTCGCCTAAATAGCTGCGAACCCTCCCGGAGTTTCTCATGACAGCGTCGCTTTTCCAGTCGATCACTCTCGACGGCCTCACCTTCCCCAACCGCATCGCCGTCGCGCCGATGTGCCAGTATTCCGCCGAGGACGGCTCGGCCAGCGACTGGCATCTCCATCACTGGATGAACCTCGCAATGTCCGGCGCCGGCATGGTCACGGTCGAGATGACCGATGTCGAGCGGCGCGGGCGTATCACCCATGGCTGCCTCGGCCTTTACTCCGAAGACAATGAAGCGGCCGCCCGCCGCGCGCTGGACGCTGCACGACGCGTCGCCGCACCCGGCACGAAATTCGGCTCCCAACTCGCCCATGCCGGCCGCAAGGCTTCGAACCGCAAGCCGTGGGAGGGCGGCGGACCACTGCAGCCAAACGAGGATCCCTGGCAGACCGTCTCCGCCTCGGCCATCCCCTACGACACCGGCTGGAACGTGCCGCACGCTCTGGAGGACGAGGAGATCCTACAGCTGATCGAGCGCTTCGCCGAGGCGGCAAGGCGAGCCGAACGCGCCGGCTTCGATTTCCTCGAACTGCACGCCGCGCATGGCTATTTGATCTTCCAGTTCCTGTCGCCCTTGTCCAACCAGCGCACGGACCGCTGGGGTGGCTCGCTGGAAAACCGCATGCGTTTTGCCGTCGAAATCACCAAGGCGGTGCGCAAGGCGGTGCCAAAGCTGATGCTCGGCGCAAGGCTGTCCGTGAAGGATTGGGTCGACGGCGGCTTCGACGTGGCGGACGCGATCGAAGTGGCCAAAGCGCTGAAGGACGAGGGCGTTGCCTATCTCTGCTGTTCGAGCGGCGGCAATTCGCCGTTGCAGAAATTGCCCACCGGCCCCGGCTATCAGGTGCATCTGGCGGAGGCGGTGCGCAAGGGCGCTGATATTCCGACCCGCGCCGTCGGCCTGATCGACGACCCCAAACAGGCCGAAGCGATCGTCACCGAGGGCCGCGCCGACATGGTGGCGCTGGCGCGGGCCTTCCTGGCTGATCCGCGCTGGGGGTGGCGTGCGGCGGCGACATTCAGCGAGACAATCCACCCGGCGCCACAACTTGCCCGTTCGGTGACCACGATGCAGCATTGGATGAAGGCGGCGGGCTGAACGGTTCGCGCTCCCGACACGGCGCTGTAGAGCCTTCAAACAGCCTCTGAGACGTTTGGGCGCAGGCTGACGGCCATGGTTGCAACCAAATTGGCTGCTTTGCGTTGCGGCCATGATGGACAACAAACCTTTTGAAGTGCCGGTCGTCGTCGAACTTGGCCACGTCGGCAAATATCGCCACATCCGCAGCGCCCAGGAAGCCGCGGAGTGCCTGATGACGGTGTGGCCGCTCAATCGCGGCCCGCGCCATCGTGATGCCCTCGACACTTGCCTCAAAGTGCTGGAAGGTTATCGTTCGACAGCAGATGCGCGCCGGGCGCTGATTGAAGCCGCCAAGGAATCGGAAGTGCTGGTGCCCGACGACAGACTGCCCGACGACCGACTGCATTGAGCAGACGGACCTTTCAACCGGAGGTTTTTCATGGCGAAGCTGACTTACAAGATCGTCGAACATGACGGCGGCTGGGCCTACAAGGTCGGAGCGACCTTTTCCGAGACGTTTCCGACGCATCAGGACGCGTTGCGCGCCGCCGAAATCGCCTCGGCCGAGCAGCAGGTCGCCGGAGCGACGGACGGCATCCAGTATGAGGACGCCGAGGGAAAATGGCATGAGGAACTGGCCGACGGCCGCGACCGGCCGCAGACAGAAGTCTCGGATTGATGTGGAGCGGTTCGGCGGAGCGCCGACCGCAGCGCCGTCCGGAGAGGGGACGCGCCAGCGGCCAGCGGCTGTCCTTGCGGACTAGCCCTCGAACATGGATTTCCAGAAAATCGGCGTGCGCTTTTCGGAAATCACGTTCTGGCTATTTGCCGCAATACTGATCGTTGACATTTTGCCCTGCGTTAGCGTCCGGGCCTGGTGTGTTGTGGGCACATGGGCCAATAGCGCCGGTGTTGCCTTGGGTGTTCAACCCGGAGCCGTCACTGATGCTTCCCGTGGTGTAGGGGTCGACAGTTGTCTGGTCGTTGTTACCGAACAGCCACCAGTCATGATTGTTTGAGTACCTGTCGTCCAGTGACTGCGCCATCGCCGATGTGGCGAGACCAATCGTCAGGACGGATGCTGCGAGAAGTTTTGTAACCATTGAATCACTCCGTATCTTAGCCGCCTTGGTGCGACACTCATAAAACCCGGTAGTCAGCCGAATGGTTCCTTGAAATTGTCGTGAAGCTGAGGTGAGGCCCCGATCAGCCCGGCCGGCGATGCGCTCGATGGATGCGGCGGTTTGCTCCGGGGCCATGAATTCCGGCAAGTGCCCCTTGTCATAGCACCCGTCGATGTGACCGAGATCTTGCTCGACCGCCACGTCATCGCAGAACATGGTGTGGAAACGAGTTGGCTTCGACCGAGCCATCCACCTCCGGCGGTCATGTAGTCGGGCAGGGAAGCCGGCGCCGCGGAGATGACATTGCGGCCACCGCTGCGCCGCGCTATCTCAGACCACTCGCCTTCCCGGGCCACTCGCTTGCCGGAGCTTCCCATGCCTGAAATCGTGACCGCCGCCATGCTCGTCATCGGCGATGAGATTCTGTCCGGCCGCACCAAGGACAAGAACATCGGCCATCTCGCCGACGTCATGACGGCGATCGGCATCGACCTGAAGGAAGTGCGCATCGTCCCGGACGAGGAAGACGAGATCATCGCGGCGGTGAACGCCGTGCGCGCGCGCTACACTTATGTGTTCACTACCGGCGGCATCGGGCCGACGCATGACGACATCACGGCCGATTCCATCTCCAAGGCCTTTGGCGTGCCTTGCGAATACGATGCCCGGGCCTATGCGATGCTGGAAGCAAGCTATGCCGCGCGCGGCATCGAATATACCGAGGCCCGCAAGCGCATGGCACGGATGCCGCGCGGCGCCGATCTCATCGACAATCCGGTGTCGGTCGCGCCTGGCTTCCGCATCGGCAACGTCCACGTCATGGCTGGCGTGCCGTCGATTTTCCAGGCCATGCTCGACAATGTCGTGCCGACGCTGAAGGCCGGCACAAAGATGCTGTCGGCGACCGTGCCCTGCCCGTTCGGCGAAGGCCTCATCGGGGGGCCGCTGGGTGATATCCAGAAAGCGCATCCCGATACGATCATCGGCTCCTATCCGAAATATGGCGATGGCAAGTTCTGGACCGAACTGGTCGTGCGTGCCCGCAGCCAGGAGGCGCTGGACGCTGCCCGCGCCGATGTCGAGGCGATGGTCGCCGGCTTCGCCAGCAATCCCGGCTGATCTGGTCCAGACCGGAACAAAGCACGACGCTGCAACGTTTCCCCGGCACGAGTTCGCCAGCTCGTGAACTGAGGGATTGTCATGCGATTCAAAACCATCGTCGCCATTCTGCAGAACGAGCAGGACGCCGAGCGCGTGCTCGACTGCGCCATTCCGCTCGCCAACCGGTTCCAGAGCCATCTGGTCGGCATCCACGCCGAAACGCTTCCCGTGCCCTACACCTCTGCCACAGGCTTTCCCGACACCGAATTCCTGCAGGTTTCGGCAGACATGAACCGGGAACGGGCCGAGAAATTGAGGACGCTGTTTCTCAGGCATATCGAGGATTCCGGTCTTTCCTCGAATGGCGAAGCCTGGAGAGCTTTTCGGGTGACAGCGCGCTGACCGGGATTTCGAGCGTGCGGGCCGCCGACCTGATCATAGCAGCGCAGCGCGAAACGGGCGGCGATTCCAGCGCGGACGTAGACACGCTGGTCTACGATGCCGGCCGGCCGGTATTGGTGGTGCCGCACGAGGGTCCGCTGATCACCACCTTCAAACGCGTCTTGCTCGCCTGGAACGGCAGCAAGGAAGCGGCGCGCGCCGCCTTCGACGCGCTGCCCTTCATCATCGAAGCCGAGAAGACCGACATATTGGTTATCGACCCTCCTGAAACGCTCGACGACAGCCCGGAGGCCGCCGGCGCCGAAATCGCGGCGGCGCTGTCGCGCCACGGCGCCACCGTCAGCGTCTCGGTGCAGCAGTCGGGCGGCAGTTCGGTCGATGACATCATCCAGACCAGAATCGCGGAAACCGGCGCCGATCTGCTGGTGCTCGGCGCCTACAGCCATTCATGGCTGCGCCAGCTTCTGTTCGGCGGCGTGACGCGCAGCGTGCTGCGCACCGCGCCGGTGGCAGCCTTCCTCTCGCGGTAAGCCCACAGCGATCGCTGGCCCTTGCCTTGCCAAGGCCCCTGCTCTTGCCAAGATGGGGGCTTTCCAGCTAATTCCGCGCGCATTCCCCTGTTTTCTTGCGCGCGATCCCCGCGTGCTGTGGAGTGCGCGACATGTCCCTTCCCGAAAAAGCCTTTCCGGTCTCCTGGGACCAGTTCCATCGCGACGCTCGCGCACTCGCCTGGCGGCTTGCCGGCGCCAACAAGGGGCAATGGAAAGCGATCGTCTGCATCACGCGAGGCGGGTTGGTGCCGGCGGCGATCATCTCGCGTGAACTTGGCATCCGCGTCATCGAAACCGTCTGCGTCGCCTCCTATCACGATTATACCAGCCAGGGGCAGCTGCAGGTCCTCAAGGAGATCACCCCTGCCCTGCTCGCCGAAGACGGCGCCGGCGTGCTGATCATCGACGACCTGACCGACACCGGCAAGACGGCGGGCATCGTGCGCGCGATGATGCCCAGGGCGCATTTCGCCACTGTCTATGCCAAGCCGAAAGGCAGGCCGCTGGTCGATACTTTCGTCACCGAAGTCAGCCAGGACACCTGGATCTATTTCCCGTGGGATATGGGCTTCACCTACCAGAAGCCGATCGCCGACGACCACGCCGGCTGATTCGCAACTACCTGCCTGTTACAGACCAGCAGCTTGCACCGGGGATGGATTTGCTTTCGCAAACACGTCCGGCAGAGCCGGATATTTCGCGAAATCGACGTCTATTGGCGGAAATTGGCCAGGCGAATGAAATTTTTTACTTTTATTGCCGACAATTAGCCGTAAGATTCGTGAGACGGCAAACGATTCCGGAGGCTGGGGCTAGCTTCTTCGATGTTGACGAGGCCAACGACACACAATCATCTGGCCGAAAGGGTCCGACGGCTCTTCGGCACCGCGCCGTGCCGCCTGCAGGTTGCCGCCCTGCCCTGGCGCGACACGGGAGACGGCGTCGAAATCATGCTGATCACCAGCCGCGATACCGGCCGTTGGGTTTTGCCCAAGGGTTGGCCAGAGGCCAGGGAGCCGCTCTGCGAGGCCGCGGCGCGCGAAGCCGGCGAGGAGGCCGGGCTGCGCGGCCGTGTCTCTCATCTTGAAGCCGGCCGTTACTTCTACGCCAAGGCGCTGGCTTCCGGCGAAGAAGTCCCGTGCGAGGTCCTGGTGTTTCCGCTGCATGTCGACAAAGTCGCGGACCGCTGGAAGGAAAAACGCTCACGCACCCGCAAATGGGTCCGTGCAAGCGAAGCGGTGCGCATGGTCAACGAACCCGACCTTTGCCAGATCATCGCCTATTTCTGCGCCGACCCGCACAGCTTCTCCTGACGGGCGGCCACACCGCGCTCTTTGCAAACGGGACTGGCTTGCAAAGGCTGGACACGCGTTGCCGCGCATCGACATGAATGCTTTGCTAAGGAATCAAAGGTAGGATTCGGCAGCTCTGGTATTTTTTGATCGATGGCGAATCCCGCAAATCCAATTCCAAACGAGTCCGACGAGCCTGAGCGCGAGCATCGTCCGCGCGTGCTTAAGGGCGGGTCGATCATCACCGGAATTTCGAATTCGGAAGTCGGCTGCACGCTGCGCAATCAACACGAAGGCGGAGCCGAACTGAAGATACCGCTGGAAGCCCGGGTTCCCGATCGCTTCCTTCTCTATGTGCCGCTCGACGGCATTGCCTATCGGTGTGAGGTCCGCTGGCGTCGCAATGACCGTATCGGGGTGCAGTTCACCGGCACCGAGCCAAAACCCAGGCTGCACTACGGCTGATCCATTGAGGCACGACGCTTTGGATCGTTGCCGCGTCCGGATTGCCTGGTGACGGCAAAATTGCGATCGCCGCACCGCATTCTATCCCCGTTATCCACATATGTGACACACAAGATGTTGGGGTCACAAAAGCTACGCAAACGAATCCTTGACGGCGCAAAACGAGTCGCCTTTTATAGGCCATGCGCTCCTGTTGAGAGTGCGACCGGAAAGTTCTGAGCCCGGTCTTTTTCCCGGATTATGTGCGTTTTGCTCGCATTTCCGCCTGGTTACGAGGCCGGCGGAAGCGTTGGAATTGTGGGGCGGTTGGGGTCGATAGGGACAATTGTCGGGCTTGAATAAATTGTCTGTTAATACTATATTTAGTGTTTGCAGGTAGGTTCGACGCTAGATAGTGTGAATTTCCCTCGACCGAGGGAATCGGAAAAAAATCAGTTTTGAGGGACCCGTGGGTTCGTCGGCGCGTTGGACAGGCACTTCGCAAGGAGTTTGACCAGCAGGGCCGGCGGAGGCTGCGAAATGGAGAGCCGGCCGTTTTCGAACGCCGGCAGACGGCGGACATGCGCGTTTCGCATCGGGGGCAGAAATCCCTGGGGAAAAGCGCTACATGTAGACAAAAGGGACCGGACCAATGCGCATCGAGCGTCGTTTCACCAAGCCAGGACAGTCCGCCTATGCGGAGATCGAATTCCGCAAGGCGCTTTCGGAGATCAAGAATCCGGATGGCTCGGTGGTGTTCCGCTTGGACAATATCGACGTGCCGGCGCAGTTCTCCCAGGTCGCAGCCGATATCCTGGCACAGAAATATTTCCGCAAGGCCGGTGTTCCGGCACGCCTGAAGAAGATCGAAGAGAACGACGTCCCCTCCTTCCTGTGGCGCTCCGTCGCCGATGAGGCGGAACTCGCCAAGCTGCCGGAAGCCGAGCGCTACGGTTCCGAGATCGACGCCCGCCAGGTCTTCGACCGCCTTGCCGGCACCTGGACCTATTGGGGCTGGAAGGGCGGCTACTTCAAGGCGTCGGAAGAAGACGCACGCGCCTTCCGTGACGAGCTTGCCTACATGCTGGCCACCCAGCGCGTCGCGCCGAACTCGCCGCAATGGTTCAACACCGGCCTGCACTGGGCCTATGGCATCGACGGGCCGAGCCAGGGCCACTTCTATGTCGACCCCTTCACCGGCAAGCTGACCAAGTCGAAATCCTCCTACGAGCATCCGCAGCCGCATGCCTGCTTCATCCAGGGCGTACAGGACGACCTCGTCAACGAGGGCGGCATCATGGATCTGTGGGTGCGTGAAGCGCGCCTGTTCAAATACGGCTCCGGTACCGGCTCCAACTTCTCGCTGCTGCGCGGCGAAGGCGAAAAACTGTCCGGTGGCGGCCGCTCGTCGGGCCTGATGAGCTTCCTCAAGATCGGCGACCGCGCGGCGGGCGCCATCAAGTCGGGCGGCACGACGCGCCGCGCCGCCAAAATGGTCATTGTCGACGCCGACCATCCCGATATCGAGGAATTCATCGACTGGAAGGTCAATGAAGAGCAGAAGGTCGCCTCGCTGGTGACCGGCTCCAAGATCGTCAAGAAGCATCTCGAAGCGATCATGAAGGCCTGCGTCAACTGCGAAGGCAATGGCGACGACTGCTTCGATCCGTCGATCAACTCCGCGCTGAAGCGCGAGATCAAGGCGGCCAAGAAGTCGGCCGTGCCGGAGAACTACATCTACCGCGTCATCCAGTTCGCCAAGCAGGGCTATAGCTCGATGTCGTTCAAGACCTACGATACCGACTGGGATTCGGACGCCTACCTGACGGTTTCGGGCCAGAATTCCAACAATTCGGTGTCGCTGAAGGACAATTTCCTGCGCGCCGTCGAGGACGATGCCGACTGGCACCTGACCGCCCGCAAGGACGGCAAGGTGCTGAAGACGCTGAAGGCCAGGGATCTCTGGGAAAAGATCGGTTACGCCGCCTGGGCGTCCGCGGATCCCGGCCTGCATTTCAACACGACGATGAACGACTGGCACACCTGCGCTTCGGCCGGTGCGATCCGGGCGTCCAACCCGTGCTCCGAATACATGTTCCTCGACGACACGGCCTGCAATCTCGCCTCGATCAATCTGCTGCCCTACCGCAACGCCGACGGCACGATCGACATCGCAGCCTACGAGCACACGGTGCGGCTGTGGACCATCGTGCTCGAAATCTCGGTCATGATGGCGCAGTTCCCGTCGAAGGAGATCGCCAAGCAGTCCTACGAATACCGCACGCTCGGCCTCGGCTATGCCAATATCGGCGGCCTGCTGATGACGTCGGGCATTCCCTACGACTCCGACGAAGGCCGCGCGATCTGCGCCGCACTCACCGCGATCATGACCGGCATGGCCTATGCCACCTCGGCCGAGATGGCCGGCGAACTCGGCGCCTTCGCCGACTACGACCGCAATGCCCAGAACATGCTGCGCGTCATGCGCAACCATCGCCGTGCCGCCTATGGCGAGAAGCAGGGCTACGAGAAGCTCGCCGTCAACCCGGTGCCGCTCGTCGCTTCCGACCTGAAGCAGCAGGACCTTGCAACCCACGCCAAGGCCGCCTGGGACCGCGCCATCGAGCTCGGCGAGGAGCATGGCTACCGCAACGCGCAGGCGACCGTCATCGCGCCGACCGGCACGATCGGCCTGGTCATGGATTGCGACACCACCGGCATCGAGCCCGACTTCGCGCTGGTGAAGTTCAAGAAGCTGGCCGGCGGCGGCTATTTCAAGATCATCAATCGCGCCGTGCCGGAAGCGCTGCGCACGCTCGGCTATTCCGAAGCCCAGATCGCCGAAATGGAAGCCTATGCGGTCGGCCACGGCAACCTCAACCAGGCGCCGGCCATCAACCCCGGCGCGCTCAAGGCCAAGGGCTTCACCGACGAGAAGATCGCGGCGCTCAACGCAGCCTTGAAGTCGGCCTTCGACATCAAGTTCGTCTTCAACCAGTGGACGCTCGGCGCCGACTGGGTGAAGGAGACGTTCGGCTTCACCGACGAGCAGCTCAACGATTTCTCGTTCGAGATGCTGCCGGCGCTCGGCTTCTCCCGCAAGGACATCGAGGCCGCCAACATCCATGTCTGCGGTGCGATGACGCTGGAAGGCGCGCCCTTCCTCAAGGCCGAACACCTCGCCGTGTTCGATTGCGCCAGCCCGTGCGGCAAGATCGGCAAGCGCTCGCTTTCGATCAACAGCCACATTCAGATGATGGCGGCTGCACAGCCCTTCATTTCCGGCGCCATCTCGAAGACCATCAACATGCCCAACGATGCGACGGTGGAAGATGCCAAGGGCGCCTACATGCTGTCGTGGAAGCTGGCGCTGAAGGCCAACGCGCTCTACCGCGACGGCTCGAAACTGTCGCAGCCGCTCAATTCCTCGCTGCTCGCCGATGGCGAGGACGACGAGGATGAAGCCGTCGAGCAGCTGCTCGCCGCACCTGCGGCAGCGCGTGCCGCACAGATCACCGAGCGGATCGTCGAGCGCATCATCGAGCGCGTGTCGCGCGAGCAGGAAAAGCTGCCCGGCCGCCGCAAGGGTTACACGCAGAAAGCCAAGATCGGTGGCAACACCATCTTCCTGCGCACCGGCGAATATGACGATGGCCGTCTCGGCGAGATCTTCATCGACATGAACAAGGAAGGCGCTACCTTGCGTGGCCTTCTCAACAACTTCGCCATCGCCATCTCGCTGGGCCTGCAATATGGCGTGCCACTCGACGAATATGTGCACGCCTTCACCTTCACCAAGTTCGAGCCGGCCGGCATGGTGCAGGGCAATGACGCCATCAAGAGCGCGACGTCGATCCTCGACTACGTGTTCCGCGAGCTGGCGATCTCCTACCTCGGCCGCAACGATCTCGCCCATGTCGACCAGTCGGACTTTTCCAACACCGCACTTGGCCGTGGCATCAGCGAAGGCAAGACCGATGCGGTCTCCAAGGGCCTGACCCGTGGCGCCTCGCCGGTGAAGCTGGTGTCGCGCGTCAGCGGCAACGATCCGAAAGGCTTTGCGGCCCCCTCGGGCGCCCCTGCCCGCTCGGCACCGACCGCCTTCTCCGGCTCCAACGTGCTGGCGCTGAAACCCGCCAGCGACGAAGCGGTCGCCTACAAGCGCGACTATGAGGAGCGGGCAAAGGAATTGGCCGAGGACATCGCCTTCGAGGAAGCGGCGGGTGCTGCCTCCGACGCCACGGCAGGATTGTTCACCGACGCGGCGGCCGTCGAGGCGGCCGAAGCAAAAAAACTCGCCAACGACCGCCGCGCCAAATCGCTGCTCCAGGGCTACACTGGCAATTCCTGCTCCGAGTGCCAGAATTTTACCATGGTGCGGAACGGGACCTGCGAGAAGTGCGACACGTGCGGCTCGACGAGCGGGTGCAGCTGAGATCTAGTGCCACCTCGGCTTACAGTTCGCGAGATCATTCGCCTGCTGGAGGCCGATGGCTGGTATCTGGTTGCAACCAAGGGCAGCCATCGCCAATATAAGCATGAAGTCAAAGCCGGCCGCGTCACCGTGGCTGGCAAGCCGTCTGAAGAGGTTGCGCCAGGAACACTGAACAGCATCCTCAAGCAGTCAGGTTTGAAGGAATGATGACATGCGTTACGCGGTGGTGATTGAAAAAGCAGGAAATAATTTCTCCGCCTATGTGCCGGACCTACCCGGCTGCATCGCGACAGGTGCCACTGTGGCTGAAGTGGAAACCGAGATTCGCGATGCAATACGCTTTCACATCGAAGGTTTGCGAGCCGATGGGCTGGATGTGCCCAAGGGTGTCAGCCTCGCGGAATACGTAGAGGCATAGAGGCAGGCCTCCACTCGATCCGGATCAGGCTCTGGTCCGGGCGTCTAACTCGCCGGCAACACCCTTAGCGTCTGCTTGTCAAACAGCGGCTCGTCCTGGCCGATGCGGACGAACAGCAGCTTCCGACCCTCGCCCAAGGGCACTTCGAAATACTGGATGCCATCAGGCATTTCGCCCCAGCAGCCGCAGGGTGGGTCGGGAACCTCATCGGGGCTGGCCAGTGCTTTCAGTATTTTCGCAATCCAGGGATGTGTAGCGTTTGACGGCGGCAAGCGCGGCGCTCTCAGTGTAAGGCGTCGCAATAACTTGTTTGCATCTGGCCATGCCTTCGGCCTGCCCAGATCAAAGCCTCTCAGCATGCCATCTCAGATGGTCGTCCATGAAGCTGGAGATGAAAAGATACGAGTGATCGTATCCATCCTGCATCCGCAGCTTTAGCGGAATACCTGCTTTGGCGCAGGCCGCTTCAAGCAGCCAAGGCCTCAGCCCGTCGTCAAGAAATCCGTCCGACGTTCCCTGATCCACCAAAAATTCGGGGAAACGGTATCCGTCGTCGATGAGCGACGTCGCGTCGCAGCTTCGCCACGAGGCCTCATCCTTGCCGAGATACTTCTCAAAAGCCGGTCTCGACCAGCCGGCGGTGCTTGGCTGGGCGATCGGGGCGAACGCCGAGCAGCTCTTGAACCGCTGCGGATTCTTCAAGGCAATCGTCAGCGCGCCATGCCCGCCCATCGAATGGCCAAAGATTGCCTGGCGTGCCATATCGGCTGGAAATTCAGCCGCGATGAGGGCCGGCAACTCCTCGGCGACATAGGAATACATACGATAGTTCTTCGCATAAGGCTCTTGCGTCGCATCGAGATAGAAGCCGGCGCCGGAGCCGAACTGCCGGTTGTCTTTTTCATCCGGAATGTCGGCCCCGCGCGGGCTGGTGTCGGGACAAACGACGATCAGGCCGAGCTCGGCGGCCATGCGCCTGTACTCGCCCTTGTCCATTACATTGGCGTGGGTACACGTCAGGCCTGAGAGATACCACACAACGGGACAAGGCGCCTCCCGCGCCTGCGGAGGTATGAAAACGGCAAAAGTCATGTCGCAACGGCAACTCGTCGACAAATGGGAATAGACGCCCTGCACGCCGCCATGGGCTTTCGTTTGAGAGATGATTTTCATGTGTTCTCCACGTTGCAGGTCGAATGACGGTCGGCCCACCACTACCCCAGCGGCAAGCACTTGCGTCCTGCCATCGTATGGTTCCTGTGTCGACGGATCTCAGCGCGGAAAAAGAACCTCGCCCATTCCGAGCACTGCGTTATCCCCGCCATATTTGCGCGGTGCGCTCCCCAGAAGCGGCCGTTTCAAAATGCCCTCGGCGATCAGATAACGATCGATGATGGCGGCGAAGACGCTTTCGGGTGCGCCGCATTCGACGAAGCTCGGCGACATGCGTGCCGGCGCGCGATCGAGAAGGATCGAACCGCGACGCATCAGATAGCCGGGCATCTCACCGGTGCCACCGGCCACCACCAGGGTGCCGGCGATCATACGGCTGCCTGCATGGTCACCGGAGCCTTTCAGCACCGCGATCAGGCCGCGCCGCATGCGGTCCGCGGCGAAGGCGCCCGCTTTGCCCCTGACGATCAAAACACCGCCGTTCATGCCGGCCAGTTCCCCGACGAGCGGCGCACCGAGGTGGTCGCCGGCATTGCCCGTTATCTCAAGCCTGCCGCCGCGCATGCCGGAGCCGGCGTGTGGACCCGCATTGCCTTCGATCGTGAGCTTGCCACCGCGCATAGCGCGCCCGGCCTGGGCGCCGGCATTGCCAACGAGGCGAACCGACCCACCCCGCATGCCTTGCGCCACAAGGTCGAGGCGCGTGCTTCCGCCCTCGAACACGATGTTTGTCGGATCGCTGCCGGCGACGCGAAAAATGTCGCCCACCTTCGAGCCGTGCTTCGTCATGCCGATCTGGATTCTTTCAACGTCGCGCCTGTCGATCCCGGCCAGCCGCTCCGGCGTCAGCGGCGACAGGTCAAGGCGCTCCGGCGGCTCGGCAACCAGGGTGAAGGTCAGCGCCTTCATGGCAGCATATCCTTCAGCGAGTAGATGAATTTTCCGAGCTTGCCGCCGTAATTGCCGGCGCTGATCCGAACCGCGCCTCTTTTCGGGCCGAGCTCTATGACAGCCTTAATGCCGGCCTTCATCGCGGCGGCAACTGCATCATTGGTCTCACCATCGATGACGATTTCCAGGACGGCGTTGATGTCGGGACCGAGTTCACTCGCGACGACGCCGCGCAGTGTCGGCGCGTAGGCTTCGTTGGCCGAGGCGATCATGCCTTTGTATTTGCCACCAATCTTGGAACCCGAACGGGCAATGCCGCCCGGAAACGGCACGATGGCGCCAGGCACCATGCCGATCGCACCGACGGCGGCCTCGGCAGCGGCCAAAGCGTTGGCGCTGCTTTGCGCCATGACAAAGAAATTGCCGCCACCGACAGCTTCCTTCGTCAGTCCGGTCGTTGCTTCGCACAGGAACTCGCCATCCATGACGGGAATACGCCAGAAATGCCTGTCGCCGATCTTCTTGGAGATTTGCCAGCCGTCGCCGAAATAACGCAGTGCCGAACCGAGCTTGAGCTCGGCGCTGCCCTGCAGCCCGGCAAAGCAGGCGGAACCCGGCGAGGTCAAAACGCACTGGCCGACACGATTGAGCAGTTGTTTCTGCAATTCGTCCGTTCCCATCGCGAAAATCATGACGCGGCAGCCCGGCCGGCCATCCGGTGTGGCCGATGGCGGCAGGTCGAGATCGATTGCCGCTTCGCAGCCGCAACCGATCACGGAGGTGGCGAAGCCGGTCATTGTGATCGCCGCCTGGCGAGCCCATTTCCGGCTCGGCGCGGTGATGACGATGGCGGTTGCGCGCATGCCGAAGGCTTCCGCGAAGGTATCGTCGATCGTTACGCCATTGATGCTCATGTTCGGCATGGCACCTCGCCGAATGGCTGTTCGCGCGCAATTGCGGAATCCGGGAAATTGAACCAGTCCAGCGACAGGCCGTAGCGCTGCTGGTGATAGTCCTCGAGCCGTCGCACCATTGCCTTGTCGACAGGCGGCTTGAGCCTCAATGCCTTGCCCCAGCGGTAATGGATGATTTCCCCGTCTTGCACGACGAGATCGCCATCCTTGAAAACATACGCCGCCTCTCCGAGCATTTTGGCGATACTGCGGTCCCTGCGATAGACAGCGACGTCGGCTGTTGCGCCGGCGCCGAGATGGCCTCGATCCGTCAAGCCGAGCAGCTTGGCCGGCGCCGCGCGCGTCATGATGGCGATTTCCTCGAACGTGTATTCGCGGTCGATTGCGGCCAGGGTAGAGAGCGCCAGGGCGGATAGGGAAAGTCCGGCGGCCATTTCGGTGCGCGCTTCCCGGCTCATCAGCAGTTCGAACAGCGCCGGATAGGCGGTAAAAGGTGCACCGTTGGGATGATCGGTGGTGAAGAACACACGCCAGGGATCGTCGATCAGGAGAAAAAGCTCGAGCCCGATCGCCCACTGCATCGTGCCGTAGAAGTCCTTGCCATAGCTGTAGGGCACGATGCCGCCGCCATTGCCGTCACCGTCATGAATGACGGTCTTTTTCGGGTGTGCGCTGCCACGCGCCGAAAACTGCCGCATGACGTCGGAGGAGACCGTGACCGTCTGGCCGAACATCACCTGGCCGATATCGATGGTGACTTCCGGCGTCGCGTTGACCAGTTCGGCAAGCCGTGCGGCGGCAGAGGAAAACCCGCGTTTTCCTTCCGTGCCATAGCCATAGAACTGGAGGTGGGCGAGATGAAGCGGCAGTCCATCCGCCGCTGCAATCGTCGCAGCCGCCGTATCCGCCGATCCGGGGCTGCCCAGATTGTTGCAATGGACATGCAAGGGATGCGGCAAGCCAAGACTGTCGACGGCGGCCTGCAGCGTCTTGACGATCTTGCGCGAACTGACGCCATAGGAAGGCACGACATCATCCAGCGAGAAGGTGCGGACGTTCTCCTTGAAGGCGGCCGCCGCACCGGCGTTGATCACCTTGACCCCAAGCGCTCGCGTCGAAGCGACCGTCCAGGCGACATAGTCCTCGATCATCGTCCGGGGGGCGTCGTCGCGGATCATCGACAACAGGAAATCGTCGTTGCCGAGAATGGCAAGGGTCGCTTTGTCGATAATCGGGATGTCAGCCAGTTCGAGATGCGTGTGCAGCGCCGCTCCCGGCGACATCGCCGGCTCGACGACCGTTGTAAAGCCCATTTTTGCGTAGAGGCAGCCGGTCTGGAACGTCGACCAGCCGGCATTGGAGAGCGGCGTCATTGCTGGCCGCAGCTGATGGGCGGCATGCTGTTCGGGCAAGAGCAGCCGCGCGGTGTTCACATTGCCGCCACCGATGTGGGAGTGGATGTCGATGGCGCCAGCCATCACGATGCAGCCGCTGGCTTCGATGGTCCGGTCGGCCGCCCCTCCCGCCGGCGCCGGAACGATCTTGTCGTCCTTGATCCAGAGGTCGCCTTTGCCGAGACGGCCGTTGACGGGATCGATGATGTCGCCGCCGGCGATTTTCGTCAGCATGGCAGTGGCTCGGCGAAGGCGTGGGTAGCGATCAGGCGGATGATCGTCGCGGCGGAGGGCAATTGCGAGGCCGCTTGCGCATCGATCGACCTGAGCGAGCCCGTGCGGCTGGAGTAGACAACCGCATCGTGATCGACCCCAGCCTCGCCGATGGCCATGGTGACTGCGGCGCCGGCAACCGGCTTTTCCGTTTTCGTCAGCACAATCAGCGCCATGCGTGCCCTTTTTTTCTGTAGTTGGGCCGTTGCGGCGGAGATCCGCAGGTGCAGGTCAGCTTCGCCGGCAGCGATCATGCGCTCCACATCGCAGCGCCAGGGATCGAATTCAGGGAGGCCGCGCGCAAAGCCGGTGCGCAGCGGAAAACCTGTCATCCAGGCCGAGGCGAGCGCGCTTCCCCACCCGTTTTCGCTCGCCGGCAGATAAAGGCCGGATGCGCGCGATTTGCGATTGAGATCGGCGATCAGTCCTTGCAGCATCTCCAATGCCAAGCCTTCGGCGGCGTGGCCTGAAAACAGGAACACGGGAAAATGCGCGGCCGCCAGAGCTTTGGCAAAATCATTGAAATTCGACACCGGTTGCGATGTACGCCGCCCTTTGTACTGTGCCCTCAGTGCCGCCAGCGTGGCGGTGAGGCTAGCTTGGCCACAGGAAAGTTGCGTTGCCTTGCGTCCGCCGTTCAGCGGCGGCACAGACATCCCGTTTGGGCCTACCACGAAGAACGCGCGCTGGTTGCCGGTCGAGAGGTCGGGAACCGTCCCGGCAAGTTCGCCAACAAGACCATGATGGATCCGCGGGAGCTCGCCCACGATCACCACGACATCGGCACGCCGGCGCGTCTCTCCGGGGGCGACGGTCATTGCCCCCTTGTCGGTAAAAAGCGCGGTCTCTCGGGCAAGTGCCGCACCATCGGCATGGTCGTATGCCGCGCCAGCCCGCTCAGCCAGCGCGATCGCCGCCCTCGTGCCATCTATATCCGTATCAAAGCTGAAAACCGGGCACCGACTTGACGACAATAGCGACGCGGCATGCGCAGCCGCGTGCTCAATCAGCGCTTCCCGGTTGCCGATCCAAGCAACCGCCATTCGCTAAACTACTTTCTGGTGCCGGCTCGATCCTAGACGAAACTGGATTGGCCGTGAACCCCACCCTGCAGCGGATCAGCGAATGTTTTCATACGCGTCAACAAATTCCGACCCTGCTTAGTCATATTTGACGTAAGCGAAGCGTTGATCGGTCAGTGGAGTGCCCTCCAGTGCCCCGCCTTCCTTGGCCGGCTGCCACTGGACAACATCCTCGATCTTTTTCGCCAACTCGAAATCCTTGTCGGTAATGCCTTTCGCCGCGTGATTCGTCAGGCGCACCTCGACCCAGGCATAGGAGGCGGTGATATCAGGATGGTGCCACGCCGCCTCGGCGAGATGACCAACCGTGTTGATGACCATGAGCGTCGATTTCCAGCTGTGGGTCTTGTATTTGCGCCGGATCCAGCCGTTTTCATAACGCCATTTCGGCAGCTCCTTCTCAAGCCGGTCGGCGATCTCGGCTTCCGAATAGACCTTTTCCTTGACTGTCTCGTTCATCTCGACCTCCGCGAATTGCTCGGTCTGTCACACGCCGGAGCCGGCAAACACGTATGCGTTCTCTTTGGCTTGCCCCATCGACGAAAACAGTTATCATGGTACCGGGCACCTAAACTTCCATGATGCATCCATGATGCACCCATCGGGGGGCAGATGTCGAATTCTGTTACCATACGAGTGCCCGCTCGCCTGCACCTTGGCTTCCTTGATCTCAATGGCGATGCTGGACGGCGGTTCGGCAGCGTCGGGCTTCCATTGAGCGAACCCGAAACCGTCGTCACCCTGTCGCGGTCCAGCGAGACCATCGTCGAAGGCTCCGAGAGCACCCGCGCCAGCGAGCATCTGTCGACGCTCTGCAAGCATCTCGGCATTCGCGGCCAGCACCATCTGGTGGTCGAGCAGTCGATCCCCAGTCATGCGGGTCTGGGCTCCGGCACGCAGATCGCCCTTGCCGTCGCCTCGGCGTTGCGCACGCTCCACAATCTGCCTCTGGACATCGCCGGCGACGCTAACCTGCTCGAGCGGGGCGGCCGATCCGGCATCGGCATCGCAAGTTTCGAAGACGGCGGCGTCATAGTCGACGCCGGCAAGAACGACCGCGGCGGAACGCCTCCGGTCGTCGCGCGGCTGCCGTTTCCGGAAGAGTGGCGCGTCCTCCTCATCCTCGACCATTCCGGGCATGGACTGCATGGAGCAGCCGAGGTTACGGCGTTTCGCTCGCTGCCGCCATTCCCAACGGCAGGCAGTGGGGAGATCTGCCGGAGGGTGCTGATGGGCATAATGCCGGCTTTGGTCGAGCGGGACCTTCCGGCATTCGGCGCCGCCGTCACCGCGATACAGATGCTGATCGGCAGCCATTTCGCCCCGGCCCAGGGCGGCGTGTTCACCTCGAAGCGGGTCGAGATGGTGGCCCACTGTCTCAATGAAGCAGGCGCCGTCGGCATCGGCCAGAGTTCCTGGGGGCCGACAGGCTTTGCCTTCGCGCCATCGCAGGACGCCGCACTCAAGTTCGTCGACGCGGTTCGGAAGACGACAGTTGAGGGCGGCCTTGAGGTCAAGATCGTCAAGGGCAGGAACTCCGGCGCGAAGATCAGTTCAACCAGGCTGGATCTCGTCGGCAGCTGACGCTTCAGTTTCAGGCAGAAAGGCAAGAAATGGCCCGCAAACACATCCTGCACATGCTGACACCGTTGAAGCAGATGAGCCCCTTCGACGTGAACATGGCGCTCGACGCAGGTTTCGACGCCGTCGTCCCCTATGTCGATGTGGGCCTGGCCGAAGTGACAGGACTGGTCCAGGACGCGATCTTTTCGCGCCCGCCGGATGCGGGTGTCGACACCGGCATCTTCATCGCCGGGAAGGATGCCTCGTTGGCGCTCGACATGTTCGACGCCGCGAAGAAGGCGATGGTGCCGCCTTTCCAGGTTTCGGTATTTGCCGATCCAGCCGGCTCGTTCACCACGGCCGCGGCGATGGTGGCCAAGGTCGAGAAGGCGCTGGAGAAGAAATTCCAGCGTGCGCTCAGGGATACGAGGGTGGCTGTTTTCGGCGCCACCGGCGTCGTCGGCTTCTGCACCGCCGTCATCGCGGCAGGGGAAGGTGCCCGGGTCACACTTGTCGGCCATGACGGCATCGAACGGGTCAAGCAGATCGCGGCCGAGATCGAAAGCAGGTTCCACCTCACCGTCGATGCGGCTGACGGATCGAGCGACGCCCGCAAGACAAAGCTGGTCGAAGCCAACGAAATTATCCTGGCTTGCGCCAAAGCTGGCGTCCAGGTGGTCTCCAAAGCCCAATTGAAAGGCAATGACCTGCTTATTGCGGCCGACGTCAATGCCGTTCCCCCGGCCGGCATCGAAGGATTGGCCGTCAATGCCAATGGTGATCCACTCGATGCGGCAAAAGCTGTCGGCATTGGTCCGCTTGCCATCGGCAATGTCAAATATAAGGTCGAATTCGGTCTCTTCAAAAGAATGATCGAATCCGAAAAGACGATCACGCTCGGTTTTCAGGAAGCGTTTTCCCTTGCACGCGAGATTGCCAAGTAACGCCGGATCTCTCTTGATCGCGGCAATTTCAGGCCGGGCGCTGGCCGCCGCCGCGCGTCGCGCCGGCTATCGTCCGCTGGTCGCCGATTTCTTTTGCGATACGGACACCGTCGCGCTCGCAGAACGCGCGACAATGCTGCCAGGCGACCTGCAAGGAGGCATCGACGGCGAGCGCATCATCGACACGCTTCGGCGATTGGCTGGCGACGACCTGCCGGCCGCCATTGTCCTGGGCTCAGGGTTTGAGCGGATGCCTGAGACCGTGGACAAAATCGCGCGACACTTTCGGCTCGCCGGCAATGGCGGCGCCGCGATCCGCAGGATCAAGGATCCGCAGTTGCTGGCCGATGATTGTGCCGAACTCGGCATCCCGCATCCGCAACTGCGATGGGACCAGCCGCCTGACCCGGAGAACTGGGTGGTCAAGACCGCGGGCGGCGCCGGCGGCGGACACGTCAGACGAGCAGCCGGAGAAAGCCCGACCGCCGGCCGCTACTTCCAGCGCTTCGTTGCCGGTCGCAGCATCTCGGCCCTGTTCGTCGGCAATGGTCAAACCGCGCACCTCGTGGGTTTCAGCCAACAATGGACGTCTCCCGCCCCCACAGCGCCCTATCGCTACGGCGGCGCCGTACGGTTGAGACGATTCGATCGCAGACAGGCGGCGGTCATCGGCGGCTGGCTCTCAAGTCTGACGCGGCGCGCCGGCCTGCTTGGATTGTGCAGCGCCGATCTGATCCGCGGACCGGATGGCTACACGTTCATCGAGATCAATCCGAGGCCGGGCGCCACCCTCGACATTTTCGACGATGTTGACGCGCCATTGATCGAAGCGCATCTGCGCGCCGCGACGGGTCAGGTCTTCCGCTTGCCGCGCTTCGTCGATTCGATGGCGTCGATGGTGACCTACGCCGCGACGCCAATCACTCACTTTCCGTCGATTGCCTGGCCTGAATGGACAGCGGACCAACAGTCGGCTGGCACCCGTCTGATTGCCGGCGACCCTGTCTGCACGGTCTTCGCGCGCGGTCCGAGCGCCCAATCGACCAAGCGGCTCATCAAGGGACAAGCCAGCCAATTGCAACTCCAATGGGAAGGAGACCGGACATGAAAGACGGTTCGGCATTCCTGAACGACAATGCACAGCGCATCGTTGACGGCATGATCGGCGACGCCGAACGCCTGCGTATCGTCGTTTCCAAGGGACCATTGGGCGAGCGCCTGATCGATGCCGGCGCCAAGACCGTCGGCAGCGTCGAGGCCGGGATGCGCATGGCTGAGGCTGCGATGGGCGGTCTCGGCAGCGTTTCGGTATTCATGGATCGCGCGTCACAGCAATGGCCGTTCACCGTCGAAGCGCGATCTTCGCAGCCGGTGCTGGCCTGCCTGGGCAGCCAGTATGCGGGCTGGAACCTGTCTGGCCAGGACTATTTCGCGATGGGATCTGGGCCGGCGCGGGCCCTCGCCCGGGTCGAACCGCTGTTCGAGACACTTTCCTATCGCGACATCGCATCTTCCGCGGTGCTTATCCTTGAGACGGCCGAACCGCCTCCCCGCGCGATCGTTGAGAAAGTGGGCAAGGCAACTGGACTGGCGACGGAAAAGCTCACCTTCCTCTACGCGCCGACACAAAGCCTTGCCGGCGGCGTGCAGATCGTGGCGCGCGCGCTCGAGGTTGCCCTGCACAAGATCAACGATCTCAAATTCCCGCTGGAGAACGTTGTCGACGGCATCGGAACGGCGCCGATCCCCGCCCCCCATCCGGATTTCCTGACCGCTATGGGCCGAACCAACGATGCCATCATCTATGGCGGCAGCGTCCAGCTCTTCGTCAAAGGATCGGCGAAGGAGGCTGGCAAACTCGCGGAAAAACTCCCCAGCAGCGCCTCACGGGACTACGGCCAACCCTTCGCCGAGATCTTCACGCGGTTCAAGGGCGATTTCTATGCCATCGACCCGCTGCTGTTCAGCCCGGCTGAAGTGATCGTGACAGCGATCGAAACCGGCGATACGTTTCGCGCCGGTCGGCGTGATCTGAAGATGCTCGAACGGAGTCTCGGCTAGGGCATGGCGGTGCAAAGGGATTCGTCTGTCATTCGCCCGCCCGGCGACTGCCGTTCGTGCAGCCCTGCCGCGGACGCGGCCATGAGGGCGTGGAATCGCTCGCGCCGCCGACATTCCCGCACCCGAGAGGCCACATGCTCCCTCGCATCCTGATCGTCAGCGACAAAGTGGACACCGGCTCCAACGGCCTGGCGGCAGGACTTGGTCGGGGGGGCGCCGCCGTTACAGCCGTGCCGCTGGCGGCGATCGCATTCGATACCAGCAGCCCGAGCGGACTTGCGATCCCCGGCTTCGGCGGCACGCTGCCCGACGCCGTGCTTGTCCGTTCGATCGCCGCCGGATCGTTCGAAGCGGTAACCCGGCGCCTCGGCGTGCTGCACGCGTTAAGCAGACTATCGGTTCCCGTATGGAATTCCGCGCAGGCGATCGAGCGCTGCGTCGACAAGTCGATGACGACATTCCTCCTGAAAAATGCCGGCCTGCCTACGCCACGCACCTTTGCCGTAGAAGGACTTGCCGTCGCCGAGGAGGTCGCGGCGCAAGAGCTTCCGCGGGGCCCGCTGGTGCTGAAACCATTGTTCGGGGCGCAAGGCCGCGGCATAAAGCTGATCCGCACGCTCTCGGACCTGCCGGCCGCAGAAGAGGTGAACAGCGTCTACTACCTTCAGCAATATGTGTCGCGTGCCGGTCCGCCTTTCCGGGATTTCCGCGTGTTTGTCTGCGCCGGAGAGACCGTGGCGATGATGAGCCGCATCAGCGACGACTGGATCACGAACGTCAACCGGGGTGGCGTGCCGGAACAGGTTTCCGAACATGGCAAGGCGGAACTGGCATCGCTGGCCGTCGCTGCGTCAGCCGCGGTCGGCGCGGATTTTGCCGGCGTGGACATCGTGCGGGCTGACGACGGCAATCTGTTCATACTCGAAGTGAACAGCATGCCCGCATGGTCGGGATTGCAGTCGGTGGTCGCCGTGAACATCGCCGAAGCAATCGCCGATGCCTTGCTGAAACTTCTGGCCGATCGCGCCGAGGCGGCCGCCGCACCGCGGCCCTACCGTTTTGCCGCGCCTGCGAATTCGTGAGGGCGGGCAAGTTGGCGCTTTCGCGTGAACGCCTCCGGGCCAGCTATAAGAATGCCTGCAGGATGGAGATCGAAGCCCTAAAGCCGGGCAACGTCCATCTGTTCGCCGACGGACACGGCATGTCCGCCGCCCAGTTCATGACAAGTGCGGAGGTTTCCTCCGGGCCGCTGACCGATCCTCGTCTGCCGGTCGGGCAGCGGATGCTGGAGGCGGTGCGCGCGACACGACTGGCGGTCGCAACCAATACCAATCTCGGAATCATCCTTCTGGCAGGGCCTCTGATATGCGCCGCCGAAATGGGCGGTGACAGACTGCGCGACAATCTCGATTCGCTGCTTCGGGCTTTGAGCGTGCAGGATACCAAGGCGGTATTCGAGGCGATCGTCACGGCCGCGCCAGGCGGCCTCGGAGAAGCCGCCAACGATGTGCGGCAGGAGCCGAAGGTCCATTTGCTGGACGCGATGAGGGAGGCTGCCGACCGCGACATGATCGCTCGCCAGTACAGCAACTGTTTCGGCGACGTGTTCGGGGTCGGGCACGCCGCGCTGGATGGAGCGTTGGCACGTGAAGAAGACGGCATGTGGCCGACGGTGTTCGTCTACATGGCGTTTCTCGCCGGCTTCCCCGACAGCCATGTGATGCGCAAGCACGGCGTTCACGTCGCAAATCAGGCGCGGCAGGAAGCCGTTGCCGTTCAGGCGGCGCTCCATGCCGAGGGCGACGAACCGTCGCGCATTCGTCTGCTCATGGAGTTCGACCGCCGGCTGAAGGCCGACAACATCAACCCCGGCACCTCGGCCGACCTCACCGTGGCTACTCTTTTAGTCCACACCCTCGCCCTCACCTTGCATAATCGCGGCGTTGGTGCTTGACTTCCAAAAGCGGAAGCTGTGCTTCCGCGGCTATCTAGCCAACCGGTCCGGGCAAATCCGGACGCTGCCAACAAGGATAGCTGTCCATCGAGCGCCTGCTCGGTTGCAGCGTCCGTGGACATCATAATTGTGTCTTGGAGGAAATTGGCATGGCAAAAATCTCAAAGGTTATGGTCGGTGAATCGCTGGTGGGAGACGGCAACGAAGTCGCGCATGTCGACCTGCTCATCGGCCCGCGGGGGAGCGCGGTCGAAACGGCATTTTGCAACGCGCTTACCAACAACAAGGACGGGTTTACTTCGCTTTTGGCGGTGATCGCGCCCAATCTTCAATGCAAACCCAACACCGTGATGTTCAACAAGGTCACGATCAAGGGTGCCAAACAGGCGGTCCAGATGTTCGGCCCGGCGCAGCACGCCGTGGCAAAGGCCGTGCAGGACAGCGTTGCGGACGGGACCATTCCGGCCAACGAAGCAGACGACGTGTTCATCTGCGTCGGGGTATTCATCCATTGGGACGCGGCGGACGACGCCAAGATCCAGAAATACAATTACGAGGCGACAAAGGAAGCTATCCAGCGCGCCGTTGCAGGAACCCCGACCGCCGCCGAAGCAACGGCCCAGCGCGACAAGGTCAAGCATCCGTTCGCAGCCTAGACAAGAGACAGCCCCGCACAGGAAAAACCCTCTTCTGAGACGGATGGTCTGTTGCGCCGGCTGAAAAAGGTTCTGGGCTTTTGAAACGTCAGCTCCCGAAGGGCGCACGCCCTTCGGGAGCTGACGAGCAACGATGATCAGGCGCCGAGTGACGCGAGGCGGCCGGGCGTGAGCGTAGCGTTGTGCAATGAGGTTGCGACCAGTGCCGCGGCGACGCCCATGGCGGACAAGGCCCTGATGTCGTTCTCGTCGCGGACACCGCCGGCCGCAATGACAGCGCGATTTCCGGCCTTGGCCTTGACCTCCTGCAACCGCCCGAAGTCGGGACCGGCGGCCGCACCGACCTTGGCCAGCGTCATGACAATCACCTTTTGCGGCCAAAGCTCGGGCTCATCGAGAAGAGAACGCGGCCCGCAAAAACTATCGCCGACGAAATCAAGGGACAGGATGAGATCGGGATGATCGCGAAAACGCCGCAGCAACATGTCGTCTCGCTGCGATTCAGAGCCCAGAACAGGAGACAGCGAGCGTTCGGCAAGCGCCGCCAAAAGTGTCTTTTCGTCGGCCACGCCGGCATCGACCCAAAGTTTCGGCGGCTCCGCCATCGTCCTCAGCCGGGCGAGTGCGTCGCTGTTTGGCGCTCCGCCTTCGATAGCGTCCAGATCTGCGATGTAGAAGGTGGAAAAAGGATAAAGCCCACGCAGTCCTTCAGCGACCGCGACCACATCAGGGCTTCGGCTGAGCGGCGTAACGATCGGCCTGTAGCGATCGCGTTTTCCCTGCTGGGCGCGAACCACCACGCCGTCTTTCAGGTCGAGAACCGGAATGATACGCAACGCTTTTTCACCGACCAATTGCCCCCGTCATGAAAGCTTGAAGCGTGGAAAAAAGAAAGGGCATCATTGCCGGTTTCGACATTGGCGGCGCGCATCTGAAGGTGACCCGCGCACAAGACGGTCGCATCGTCGAGGCGGTAACGATCGCAACGCCGCTCTGGCAAGGGCTGGACAAGCTGGCTTCAGCCCTCGACGAAACGGCTCCGATCTACGCGGGTGCGGATCTCAACGCATTCACCATGACGGGCGAACTGTCGGACATCTTTCCGTCCCGCGATGCCGGCGTGGCGGCTCTGCTGGGTCAGATTTCCACCCATTTCCCCGCAGACAAAAAGCTGGTCTATGCCGGACCGTCCGGTTTCGTCGGAGTCGAGCGGGCAGCGCAGCTGACCGCCGATGTGGCTTCCGCCAATTGGCACGCGACAGCCTTGTTGGTGGCAAAACTCGCCGGCGATGCCCTGTTCGTCGACATGGGCTCCACCACCACCGATATTATTGCCATCAAGAACGGCGCCGTGGCCAATGACGGCTACACCGATGCCGGACGGCTTCTAACCGGCGAATTGGTCTATACCGGCTTTACCAGGACATTCCTGTTCGGCGTAGCCTCGTCGGCTCCCGTCCATGGCAGGCTAACGCCGCTGATGAACGAATATTTCGCCTCGATCGCCGACGCTCACCGCATCCTGGGCGTGCTCGACGAGGACGACGACAGGCACCCTCCCGCCGACGGCAAGGAAAAGACTGTGGACGGCTCGATCGCGCGGCTGGCGCGCATGGTGGGGCGCGACGCCACCGACCTCACCCCGCCGGAATGGGGTGAAGTCGCGCGCTGGTTCAGCGAGCAGCAACTGCGCAAAGTGCACGATGCAGCGGCGCTGGTTGCCGGAACCCTGTCTCGGGATGTCCCGATCGTCGGCGCCGGAAGCGGTCGCTGGCAGATCAGGCGGCTGGCCGAACGCATGGAACGCAGTTACGTCGATTTCGCCGACATCATCCCCGCCGATGACACTGTTCGCGGGCAAGCGAGCAGCGCGGCACCCGCGTCTGCGGTAGCGCTTTTGGCGGGATATCCTTCGTAAGCAGGTTGCGGCGCTCGCGCCTATGCTCGCGGGTCCTCGCTACCCGAACCTTTGGCGGTCAAGTGATCGCTGACACGCTGCATCAGCCAGCCCCAGGCTTCCTTTTCGCCCTCGCCTGCGGTCTTTTCGATGGCAATTGAAAGGTAGGCAATTTCCGCCTCGATCTTGTTGCGCGGCAGCATGCCGAGCCGGCTGACCAGGATGGCCAGCTCAAGCACCGCCGCCTTGGCTCGGTTGAGGCCGGTGAACGGCGCGAGCGTTTCCTCCCGCACCACGCGGCAGAAATGGCGGGGGCGCACACCATTGTCATCGACCGCCTGGACTTCGAGGCCCGAATACGCCAGCGCCGCCTCGAGCCTCGGCACCGGGAACCCGTCAACCGGAACGGTTGGCCAATGCTTGCGGCCTGTCAGGCAGCCGGCAAAGACACGCACGTCGTCAGTATAATTGGCGATGGCGAACGGCACTTCGGCGAGATTGTCGAGCGTGACCGACGGCCGGAACGGCGCGATAACCCAACCGTCATTCTCGGCAATGATGCCGATCGGCGCGATGTGGACGTTGCCTGCCTTGTTGACCGTCGTGATGATCGATTCGCGAATATAGGGCATGGTCCTAGTGCTCTTTCCTTGCGCGGAGCGTCTTGCCCGGCTCGGCAAGACGGGTACGGTCGGTTTCGGGTGCCGGCGCGGCAACGCCCCATGCGAGCGGCTCGTCCTGCACATAACGCTTGCCGAGGCGCCACGCGATCTCCGCCTTCATCAGTTCCGCGCCGAGGTAAAAAGCGTGTGCGCCATCGGCGTTGACGTCCAGCCCGGCAAAAAGTTCGAACGCATCCGTGGCAACCGCATGCCCTTTGCTATTGAAAACATGGATGCCGTCCTCGGCTACCGCGATCCGGAAGTTGGCGTCGCGCACCTGGGCCGCCAATGCCTCGATATCGTCGGTTGAGGCTGTGAAAGGCTTGCGATCGTGGATCTGCAACAGGCCTGGGTGATAGCCGCGCGGCAACGCGCCGTCCGTGCAAGCAGCCAACATGACGCGGCGGGCGATATCGTGCTCCTCGATCGTCCGCACCGTGTGTGGGCTGACATGCACCGCCAGCACGTTCCGGATCCGGAGTTCCGAGCAGAGCCCCGCTAGAACGGCTGTAACGCCGGAACTGTCGGCGTCGGTCAATTCGGTGAGATTGCCGGTGCCCATCAGCAATTCGACGTCCGGCCAACGGCGCCGCGCCTCGATGAAGCGCCCGAGTGAAACGGCGAAGCCGAAATGGATCGGGTCGAGCACGGGATCGGCAATGAAGGCGACGCCGGCCTTTTGTGCTGCGGTAATCGCCCGGCCGAGCGAATCCAGATCGCCGGGGATGGAGGGTATCAACACTGCCGTAGCCCGATGGTCGAAGATCAACGGCAGCGTGTTCTCATCGAGGCTGAGAAGATAGTCCGCGCCGGCGTGCGCACCGATCGACAGTTCGTCTGCGCTGGCCGAATCGACGCTGACCACAAACCCCTGTGCCTTGAGTGCCCGCACTGCCTCAGCCAGCAACGGAAACGGCGTCTCCGGCAGGCAGCCCAGATCGATGACATCCGCGCCGGCCGCAGCCAGCATCGAGGCCCTCGCCATCAGGGCCTCGACCGACAGCATCGGCGCATCGACGATCTCGGCGAAGATGCGCATATCGTGACGCGTCAGATCCGGCGGTTTGCCCGCCCGGCCAAGGAAGGCCGGAAGGTCGGCGATCTCGTCGGGGCCGCGCACAAAGGGCACGCCGAAATGCTCCGACAGGTGTTCGATGTTTCCCCGATAGCGTCCGGGCAGGATGACGCGGTCGACGTCTCCTGTCAGAGTGAGCCGACGCTTCACGATGTCCTCGCTCATCAGCGCGGCGACCTTGACGCCGACGTCGACGATTTCCCACGCGAATTCGGTTCTGCCCAGCCCGGTCAGCAGCCGTTCCAGCCGCGCCTTGGCCAGATGGCCGGTAAGAAAAACCAGCCGCTCAGCCATCGCTTGCGAGTTCGGCCTGGCGCCGTGTGAGCGAGGCTTCCAGATCAGCGAGCGACTCGACCACCAGGGTCCGCTCGAAACTCTTCAACTGTTTGGTATTTTCCAGGTCGATCCTGCGCGGATAGACCTTGACCAGTCCGTGCGGTGCCTGGGTTTCGAGTTCCGGCGCAGTGTCGCAAGCAAAGACGATGGCTGGCACACGGCACTTTCCCGCTTGGGCAAAGACATTGGTGGCGAGCGTGTCGGAAATGCCATGCACGCATTTGGCGACCGTGTTGGACGTGGCCGGCGCCACCACGACCGTGTGATAGACACCGTGGTAGAATTCGCCGACCGGGATCGCGCTTGCGGTCTTGTCGTGCAGCACGCGCGTCGTCTCCGGGAAATCAAGTTTAAGCTTGTACATGCGCAGCACTTCGTTGGCGGCCTTAGACACGAAGACATCGCAATGTTCGAGCTGGCGAACAAGTGCGAAGCTCTCCGTAAAAAAATGCCCGGAACCCGTCAAAACCCACGCCCAGCGCGGCACATGCAGCTTCACCATCGGCTATCCCGCCTTCTTTGCCGACGACCCTGTTGAAGCCACTATCCGGATGCCGGGCAGCTTGCCCGACGCGAGCATCGCGCCGGCCCCGGCAGCATCCTTCGGACCGGCGAGATGGAAATCGATGCCGTCGGGCAGCATGGCGGCAAAGCCTGGGTCGACAATGCCTCGGGCCCTCAGGCTGTCAGCGGTATCGCTGTCGAAGAATGCACCGGTCTGCTTGACAAGCAACAGCGCGTTTGCGCCAAGCTTGCCGGCAAGCCAGGCAGCCAGAGAATCGGAGGTAATGTCCCAGGAGGCCGGAACATCCAGCGCCGCCAGTGCCAGTGACGACGGCAGCCACACCGGAACCTTCCCCGCCTCCAACACTCGCCCGATCTCGTCCAGCGACCGTGCCGGCGCCAGCCTTTCGTCCCGGTCGAGGATGACATGGCCGAACTGCTCCATGGCCAGGATCGCCATGGCATGAGCGGCGGTGTCGGAAAAATCCATGCTGGTCTGCGTCTCGCGCACATGATCGGCAAAGAGCCCGCCGCCGGGCACGATGACGATCGGCAGCCTGGAACCCGCCAGCGCTGCGATCCAGCTCTTCATCTCCGCCGCATGGGCCGTGCTGCCGCCAAGCTTGACGATGGCCCGTCGAAGCATTTCGGGGCGCTCCTGGCGCGGCCGGAAAACAACGCTTCGGTCTTTTCGGCCAGCAATGCCGGAGGCAGCACCGCGTCCCGCCGATTGGCGCTTGCGTTCGATCTCAACGCCGACGCCGCCAGGGCCGAGCTCGAGCTTTTCCACCCTAACCGTGACGCGCACGACACGCTGGTTCTCCAGCACGTGCGCTGCCACCTGCTCGGCCAAAGCCTCGCTGAGCTGGATATGGCCCCGCGCGATGATGGTGCGAATGCCGTCCATGATGATGTCGTAGGAGAACACATGGCGCATGTCCTCGGGATGGTCGGTGATTTGCAGCACGTCGGCGATCACATCAAAGCGCACTTTTTGAGTATGGCCATGCTCGAAGCTGTAGGCACCGATCTGGACCGGCAGAACAAAATCCCGCACAAAAATCCTGTCCGTGCCCAGTGTCGGGTCGGTGTCCGGCGAATAGCCTCTCGCTGCCAACAGGCGATAGTCGATACTCGATTGATCGCCGGTCCCGGATTCCGCTGGAATCAACTCGCGAATCTGCGAGACCGCCTCGGCGCTGATCGAACTCGTGCGACCGGAATGGCCACACAGCGCCCCCCGAAAGCCGAGAAAATCGGGAGCGAAAGGCAATAGGCGCGGAATATCCGGAGCTTCCAGCGATCCACTCAGGCCGACCATCAGACCGAGCGATTTCGTTCGATCGACGAATCCCGGAATACGCTCCGGCGGCAGATGATCGAGCAGCCGGCCCTTCCCCTTTTGCGCGGTATCAACCATCACGCCGTGGAAGCGATGCCTGGCGAACATCGGCAGAAGCTCGAAGTCCGGCGCCAGATCGGCAAACAGTACGGCAATCAGCTTCGTTCGTGCGGCGAGCGGTTCAAGCGCCTGTGCGCAGGCAGAGATACTTGCCGAAGGAAAAAATCCGATCTTCACATAGTCGACGCCGGTCGCCGCGATCTCTTCGGCCTTGATGCGGATCGTTTCGGGTTCCATCGGCAGGTCGCCGCAGACAGCGCTGACCGGAGCCCGACCCGCGATGAAAGAGATCGTTCGGAGCATGGTTTCCATGGACACCGCGCCCAGGGCTCCCGCCTTCGGGTCCTTCAGGTCGACGATATCGACGCCTCCAGAAAGAGCGATCTCCGCCTCTTCGATGCCGGTGACGCTTGCCAGCATTCTGGTCATTTGAACAGTTTCTCCAGTTTGGAGGACAAGACGCTTTTATAGAGGCGGTCGATCCCCCTGCGCCACGTCTCGCCGGTGTTGCCATGCGAATCGACGCTGGCGACCTTCCGCACCGTTCTGGCAGGCGCGAAAAGTCGTCCTACAGGGTTTGATAAATTTTGCGGGTCGGCTAAGTTGATCATGGGCACCTTGACTTGGCGCGGGTCCGGCAACCGTCGAACCTCTGCGCAAGAATGGGTAATTACTATCGATGACGAGCGCGGTGCCAGGCACTCTCGCTGCCTTTTTGTGCTTTTTTTCCCTGACCGTCAACGTTTCCGACGCGACAGGCCAGGAAACGGTGGCGAAGCCGGAAAAAAAGATAACTGAAATCAAGATAGGCTATTTGCGGGCCTACGCACCGCAATTGACGCTTTCCATGCTCGACCTGCCGCCACGTGACGAAGGTGTCGCCGGTGCCGAGGTGGCGATCGGCGACAACAACACGACGGGAAAGTTCACCAACCAGAAATTCAGCCTCGACGTGACCGAGGTCAAGCCCGACGGCGACGCGGTTCAGGCATTCGAAGGCATGATCGCCAAGGGCGACCGCTATGTGGTCGCCGATCTTTCAGCCAAACAATTGCTGTCGATCGCCGACATCGCCCGCGACAAAGGCGTGCTGATCTTCAACGTCGGCGCCACCGACGACAGCCTTCGCGAGGAGGACTGCCGCATCAACGTTTTCCATATCGCGCCGACGCGCAGCATGCTGGCCGACGCGCTGGCGCAGTATCTCATGGTGAAGAAGTGGCCGAATTGGGTGCTGCTCTATGGATCGCATGAGCAGGATCATCTCTACGCCGATGCGCTGCGCCGCGCGGCAACCCGCTTCGGCGGCCAGATCGTCGCCGAGAAGGAATTCAAGGATACCGGCACAGCCAGGCGCACCGACACCGGCGCCACGCAGATACAGCAGCAGATTTCAGTGTTTACGCAAGACCTGCCGGAGCATGACGTGGTGCTTGTCGCCGACGAAAGCGAGGTTTTCGGCACCTACGTGCCCTACCGCACCTGGACGCCGCGGCTGGTCGCCGGCACGGCCGGTCTGGTTGCATCGTCATGGCATCCCGCCAGCGAACAATGGGGCGGCATCCAGATGCAGAGCCGCTTCCTGAAGACGACGAGCCGGCGGATGCTCTCCAAAGACATGTCGGCCTGGACCGCGGTGCGTGCGGTCGGCGAGGCCACCACGCGCACCAAGGGCGACGATGCGAAAAGGATCAGCGACTATATACGCTCTGACGATTTTTCGGTTGCTGCTTTCAAGGGGCAGAAGCTGACCTTCCGCAAATGGAACCTCCAGCTTCGCCAGCCGATCTTGCTTGGCGATACCAAGTCGGTCGTCTCGACATCGCCACAGGAGGGCTATCTTCACCAGGTCTCCGAACTCGACACTCTCGGTGTCGATCAGCCGGAAACGAAATGCGCTCTCAAGTAGAGTCAATCGGGAGGAATTTGCGTGCAGAAACGAGCTTGCGCATTCGCTATTCTCGCGGCCGGCTTCACGGCCAGCCCGGCATCGGCCTATACGGCTTACGTGTCCAACGAGAAGGACAACACGATGACCGTCGTCGACACGGCGACGATGCAGGTGGTGAAGACCGTCGAAGTCGGCCAGAGACCTCGCGGCATCACCATCTCGCATGACGGCAAATTCGTCTATCTATGCGCCAGCGATGACGACACGATCCAAATCATCGACACCGCGACACTTGAAATCGTCGGTACGCTGCCATCCGGCCCCGATCCCGAATTGTTCGTCCTCTCGCCCGACGGCAAGACGCTTTATGCCGCCAATGAGGACGACAATCTCGTCACCGCCATCGACGTCGAAAGCAAGCAGGTCCTGGCCGAGATACCAGTCGGCGTGGAGCCGGAAGGCATGGGTGTCAGCCCCGACGGCAAGACCATGGTCAACACCTCGGAAACCACCAGCATGGCGCATTTCATCGACACCGGCACGCATGAGGTGACCGACAATGTGCTGGTCGACACGCGCCCGCGCTTCGCCGAATTCAAGCCCGACGGCTCGCAGGTCTGGGTCAGCGCCGAGGTCGGCGGCACCGTCAGCGTCATCGACAACGCCAAACGCGAAGTGGTGAAGAAGATCCAGTTCGCGATTCAGGGACTGCGGGCCGAAACCATCCAGCCGGTAGGCATCGCCATCAGCGCCGATGGCAAGAAAGCCTATGTCGCGCTCGGCCCGGCGAACCATGTCGCGGTGATCAATACCGACACTTATGAGGTGGAAAAATACATCCTCGTCGGCCAGCGCGTCTGGCATCTGGCCTTCACGCCCGACCAGAAAACGCTGATCACCACGAATGGCAATTCCAACGATATCACCTTCATCGACACGGCCACCGACGAGCCGGTCCAATCGCTCACTGTGGGCCAGCAGCCCTGGGGTGTGGTCATTTCGCCCAAATAGCAGACATTGATCATCGGGAGGCTCAAGACATGAAACTTTGCCGTAGGTTTTTCTTCGCCGCGCTCGCCGGATTTGTCCTTGCTCCGATCGTAGCAAACGCCGACGATGCGACGTCAAAACCGTCGCGTGCCAGCAAGAACCTGCCGGAATTGATTATCGGTTCGGCCGATTCCACCTATGCGGTCAATCAGAAGGACTTCGAGCTGATCGCCGGCCAGGGCTATCGCTGGAAGATCACGTCCAAGGGCGGTTTCGAGTACAAGTTCGTGACCGATCTCTTCCGCAATGTCTGGATGGACCAGATCGTCATCAACGATTTGGAAGTGCATATGGACGGCGGACCGGCCTGGCTGGAATTCGACGACGCGGGAACGATCCAGGTGCAGTTCCATACCGTTCGCCCGGGCGAATATACCTGGTCGGTTCCCGACCTTGCCGACAAGGGACTGAAGGGCAAGATTACGATCAAGTAAGACAAAAGGCGATCAGGGGCGCCAATAGGCCAACGCGTCCTGAAGGAGCGATCCGGCATGCAGCATATGAGGACAAGCGGACCGGGAGACGAGGTGGCGGCGCTCGATGTCCGAGCCGTCAGCCATTCCTATGGCCAGAAGCGGGCGCTCAACGACGTCTCCTTCTCGATCGCGCCGGCGACTTTCACCGTTCTGCTCGGCCTCAACGGGGCCGGCAAGACGACGCTGTTCTCACTGATAAGCCACCTCTACGACACGCGTCACGGATCGATCCGCATCTTCAGCCATGACATTCGCCGCGCGTCCGGCGAAGCACTCAGGCGGGTCGGCATCGTGTTCCAGGCACGCACGCTCGATCTCGACCTCAGCGTCTACCAGAATCTCTCCTACCATGCCTCGCTGCATGGCATTGGCGGACGCGAAGCTCGCCAGCGCATTGCCGCGCTGCTGGAAACGGTCGACATGCAGGGCCGCCAGCATGACAAGGCACGCAGCCTCTCCGGCGGTCAGATGCGGCGCATCGAAATCGCCAGGGCGCTGCTGCACCGACCTTCCCTGCTCCTGCTTGACGAGGCGACCGTCGGCCTGGATATCGAATCTCGTGCGGGCATCCTCGCCACCATCCGCAAGCTCGTCCAAGCAGAGGGCATCGGCGTGCTCTGGGCCACGCATCTGATCGACGAAGTCGAAGACGCCGACCATGTCGTCATACTGCGGCGGGGTGACCTGGTCGCCAGCGGCAAGGTGTCGGATGTGATCCGTGCGAACGGCGGAAGTTCGATTCGCGAAACCTTTTCGAAGCTCAGCCGCGTCGATGCGGCGGGCATGACGGAGACGTCGCCATGAGCGCTCCTGCGATGCCCGGAAAGGTCGCCGGCATCATGCCGTTGCGGTCTGAGCCATTCGGCCTGCGCCACTATCTCATTTGCCTGAAAGGCGTCGTCCTGCGCGAGTGCCTGCGCTTCTTGCACCAGCGCGAACGCTTCATTTCCTCGCTGGTCCGGCCGCTCGTCTGGCTGTTCATCTTCGCGGCCGGCTTTCGCCAGGTGCTTGGCGTGTCGATCATCCCGCCCTACAAGACCTATGTGCTCTACGAGGTCTATATCACGCCGGGCCTTTGCGGCATGATCCTGCTGTTTTCCGGCATGCAGTCTTCGCTGTCGATGGTCTACGACCGCGAGATGGGCAACATGCGCATCCTGCTGGTCAGCCCGTTTCCACGCTGGTTCCTGCTGGTGTCGAAGATGCTGGCCGGTGTGGCCGTATCGATCGTGCAGGTCTACGCGTTCCTGATCGTTGCCTGGTTGTGGGGCGTCAAAGCGCCGCCACTCGGCTACCTCTATGTTCTGCCGGCACTGTTCCTGTCGGGCATGATGCTTTGCGCGCTCGGCATGCTCTTGTCTTCGCTGATCAAGCAGCTTGAAAACTTCGCCGGCATCATGAACTTCGTCATCTTTCCCGGCTATTTCGCGTCTCCGGCGCTGTATCCCTTGTGGCGCATCCAGGAGGCGAGCCCCCTGCTCTACAAGATCTGCCTCTGCAACCCGTTCACCTATGCCGTCGAACTGATCCGTTTTGCCTTCTACGGGCAGATCGAATGGCTGTCGCTGGGCGTCGTCGCCGGCTGCACGCTGCTGTTCCTGGGCGGCGCCATCATCGCATACGACCCTTCGCGCGGTTTGGTGATCCGCAAACAGGACATGGGAGGAAACGCCTGATGGCGCGAATGAGACTTGTTCACACTCTGGTTCTGGTCACCACGCTTGCGTCGATGGGGGGCGCCGGCGCGGCAAACACCGATCCCGACTGGCCCTGCATGCAGCGTAAGGTGCCACAGCTCTCGCTTGGCCAGATCTGGAATGGGCCGGAGCTTCCGGCGACGGCGAAGGATTGGGCGAAGGATCCCGGCGTCTCCGCGCTGGTTGAGGCGGTGGCGGCCCGGCGGATGCCGGTTGCCGAAGCCCAGAAAGAGATCAAGGATTTCGCGGCTTCTCTGCCGCCCGAGCAGGTCGCAACCAAAATGACGATGCTGGTGCAGGGAATGTTCGATCACATGGACGCCGAGCGTTCGCACGTGATCTCCGGCATCTCCCGCTATGCCCACAAACAGCTGGAAATGGCGGCACAGTTGCGCAAGGAAGCATCCGAAGTGGACGCGCTGCGCGCCAAGGCCGATGCGGATCCGGACGAAGTAGAACGGCGAACCGACCAACTGAATTTCGCGACGCGAATTTTCAACGAACGCGTCCAGTCGCTGACTTATGTCTGCGATGTGCCGACGATAATCGAGCAGCGGCTTTACCAGTTGTCGAAGACTGTCTCGGAAACGCTCGCGGTGAAGAAATAGACCTTGGCCGCCTGTCTCACGACTCTCTGCCAGGCAGCACACGCCAGCGCTGCACGAAATAACCGGGATGCGTCTCGATCCACCTTGCCACCAGCGGCTGCGCCTGCATGAAGGCAGTCCCGGGATTCATCGCCAGACCGTCTACCATTTCCTCGCGTTGTTCGCAGGTCCGCGGTCCATCCGTCAGGCAGACCATCATAACGAGTGTGTAAAGCATTACCCCTTTTCCCCATCGAATTCCCGAACCCATCCCTGGGAGAGTTCCGAACAGTCTGCAGGGGTTACACATACAGATCGCTTACGGTGTGAAAGGACGTGGCCCCCGCTCTTTCGCACTGCAACATAACATATCGCTTATATAATACCAACGAGCGCGGGCGTTCTCCACCGGACTTTCATCCGTTGCGCTCGTGCAGTGTCATCCAGCCTTGTCTGGATACAGCTTTCCGAAAAGGGGCAGGTACATTGCGCCCTTGCGCATCAGGAAATCGTTGAATGTGGCCATCGCCGGCGAGATTGCGTGATCGGTTCGCATCACCGAGAACCATTGTCGGCGGATCGGCATGCCGACAACGTCGAGGATGACAAGCCGGCCTGCCTCGGTTTCCGCAGCGATGGTGTGAGCAGAGATGAAGGCGATGCCCAGACCAGCCATCACCGCCTGCTTGATCGTTTCGTTCGAGGCCATCTCGACACCGAGGTCGTCGATGCGCCCAGGCACGTCGCTCAGGAATATTTCCAACGAGATACGGGTTCCGGAGCCGGGCTCGCGAATAAGGAAATGCTCCTCGGCAATCCGCTCCTTGGAGATATCGCGCGCCGCCACCAAGGGATGGTCGGGCGGCGCGATGATGACCAGCGGATGATCACCGAAGACCGAAGCACGCACCGGAACCTCTTTCGCCGGACGCCCCATCAGCGCGATATCGATGTCGTGGTTCCTGAGGTTGTCGATCGTCTGGGCACGATTGCCGATGGCAAGCCGCATGTCGATGTCGGGATGGTCCTTCATGAACGCAGCCATCAGCCGCGGCGCGAAATATTTGGCTGTGGAAACGACGCCGAGCCTCAAGCTGCCGGTGCGTACGCCCTTGATGGCATCCATCTTGTCTTCGAGCAAACCGAGATGCTCCTCGATAGCCTGCGCTGTCTCGACGAAAGCCAGACCTGCGGCAGTGGGACGCATGCCGTCCGACGTTCGGTCGAACAGAGCCAGCTGGAATTCCTCCTCCACTTGTCGCAGTTGGATTGTCAGCGCTGGAGGAGACAGGCCTAACATCTTGGCTGCGCTGACAATTTTGCCGCACTTGATGATTGCTTGGACGGTCTTGAAATGCTTGAGCGTGAGGTTTCTCATGTCGCATACTAAGTTATTTTTACTGGCCAGGTAAAGTTATTGAATTTTACTTATCGTGCGACGTTTGTTTCCATTCCTCCAGTCCAGCCGCTCCGAGGAGATGCGGCCGGAGGGGAGGTTACGATGCCAGCGGCAACGCTCGACGCTTTTCTGAACTCCTATCTCGGCCAGCCAGACGAATTCCGCTCGGCCGTTGTGACGACCGTTCGTCAGTTGACACAGGCCGCCATCAAGGTCCGCAACACCATCAACCAAGGGGTGCTCGGCGCCGCCTTTGCCGAGACCCGTGGCGCCAATGCCGACGGCGACGTCCAGAAGGATCTCGACGTCTTCTCCGACGACATCTTCCTCGACGCCATGCGCCGTGCGCCGGTGGCGCTTTACGCCTCCGAGGAGCTGGAGCAGCCAGTCCTGCTCGACAGGCAAGCGCCACTCGCCATTGCGATCGACCCGCTCGACGGCTCTTCCAACATCGACACCAACGTGTCGATCGGAACGATCTTCTCGCTCCTGACCGCAACTGGCGCGCCGGACGCTGATCCGGCCGCCTCTTTCTTGCAGGCGGGCGTGAACCAGCTAGGCGCCGGTTTCTTCATTTATGGGCCGCAGCTGGCACTCGTCCTGTCGCTCGGCAGCGGCACGCATGTCTTCGTCTTCTCGACAAGGCTCGGCACCTTCGTCCAGGCCTATGAAAGCCGGATCATTCCGCAACGCACTCAGGAGTTCGCCATCAACGCCGCCAACTACCGGCACTGGGACGAGGCTGTGCGGCTCTATGTCGACGACTGCCTGGAGGGCACCGAAGGACCGCGCGAGAAGGATTTCAACATGCGCTGGATCGCCTCTCTGGTCGCCGACTGTTACCGCATATTGATGCGCGGCGGCGTTTTTCTCTACCCCGGCGATCGGCGCAAGGGCTATGGTCAGGGACGGCTGCGCCTCGTCTACGAGGCCAACCCGATCGCCTATCTCATAGAGCAGGCTGGCGGTGCCGCCACCGACGCGATCACCCGCATCCTGGAAATCGAGCCCGAGAGCCTGCATCAGCGCGTGCCGATGATCTTCGGGTCGGCGCGGGAAGTCGCGCGCATCACGCGCTACCACACAGAGCCGAGCAACATCGGTGAGCGTGCGCCGCTGTTCAGCCGCCGCGGCCTGTTCAGAGCCTGAGCAGCACCATGTCAGCCAAGCACCCCATCATCACCATCACCGGGTCGTCGGGCGCCGGCACGACCTCGGTCAAGCGCATCTTCGAGCTGATTTTCCGGCGCGAGAACATCGAGGCCGCTTTCATCGAAGGCGACGCATTTCACCGCTACGACCGCGCGGCGATGAAGGCAAAGGTGGCCGAGGAGGAAAAGGCCGGCAACCCGAACTTCACCCATTTCAATGCCGCGGCCAACGAACTCGGAATTCTCGAAGAGGTGTTCGCGGAATATGGCCGCCGCGGAACCGGCAAGACCCGCACCTACATTCATGATGAGGAAGAGGAAAAGCAGCACGGCACGCCACCGGGAACCTTTACCGAATGGCGCGAATTCGCTCCCAGCGACCTGCTCTTCTACGAGGGGCTGCACGGCTGTGTCGTCACCGACACGATCAATCTGGCCAAGCATGCGGATCTCAAGATCGGCGTCGTGCCGGTCATCAATCTCGAATGGATCCAGAAGATCCATCGCGACCGTTCGACACGCGGCTATTCCACCGAGGCGGTGATGGACGTGATCCTGCGCCGGATGCCCGACTATGTCCGCTACATTGTCCCGCAATTCTCGCAGACCGCCATCAACTTCCAGCGCGTGCCGATCGTCGATACGTCCAACCCGTTCATCGCGCGCTGGATTCCGACACCCGACGAATCGATGCTGGTTATCCGCTTCGCCAATCCGCGCGGCATCGATTTTCCGTATCTGCTGTCGATGATCCACGACTCGTTCATGTCGCGGCCAAATTCCATCGTGGTGCCAGGCAACAAGCTCGATCTTGCCATGCAGCTGATCCTGACGCCGCTCATCCTGCAATTGGTTGAACGCAAGAGCCGTGTGTCGTGAGGAGGATGCAATGACCAGCCAAACAGCACTGAAGCCCGTCACCACAACCGCTCCCGTCTCGGAGCGCGACATGGCGAACGCCATTCGCGCGCTGGCGATGGACAGCGTCCAAAAGGCGAATTCGGGTCACCCTGGCATGCCGATGGGCATGGCCGATGTCGCAACGGTGCTGTTCAACCGCTTCATTAATATCGATCCGTCGAGACCGGACTGGCCCGACCGTGACCGTTTCGTGCTTTCAGCCGGCCACGGCTCGATGCTGCAATACGCGCTGCATCATCTGCTCGGCTACGAAGACATGCAGGTCGAGGAATTGCAGCGATTTCGGCAGCTGGGCAGCCGCACCGCCGGACATCCGGAATACGGCCATGCGCTTGGCGTGGAGACCACCACCGGACCGCTTGGACAGGGCATTTCCACGGCGGTCGGCATGGCGCTGGCGGAACGCATGCTTGCCGCCCGCTACGGTGCCGATCTGGTCGATCATCATACCTATGTGATTGCGGGCGACGGCTGCCTTCAGGAGGGAATCAGTCACGAGGCGATAGACCTCGCTGGTCACCTGAAGCTTTCCCGCCTGATCGTCTTCTGGGACGACAATGCGATTTCCATTGACGGGCCGACCTCCCTCTCCACGTCGATGGACCAGCCGGCGCGCTTCAAGGCCGCCGGCTGGGATGTCCAAAGTGTCGCCGGGCACGACATGGCAGCAGTCGCCGCGGCAATCGAGGCGGCGCGGCGGTCGGATCGGCCATCGCTGATTGCCTGCCGCACAGTGATCGGCATGGGTGCCCCCAATCTCGGCGGTTCGGAAAAGACGCACGGCGCACCGCTGGGTGAAGCAGAGATCGCCGCGACACGCGAAAACATCGGCTGGGCCCACGCGCCGTTCGAGGTGCCGGATGATATCCTTTTCGCCTGGCGCGAGATTGCCGGTCGCGGCGAAGCGATGCGGCGCGCCTGGGAGCAGCGGCTTGCCGCCTCGCCGCGACGCGAGGCTTTTGAAAACGCCGTCGCCGCCGAACTGGCCGACACGGTCTTCGACGCGCTCGAAGCCTTTCGTCGCGAACATGTCGAGAAGGCAACCAAGGTGGCGACGCGAAAAGCCTCCGAAATGGCGCTGGAGGCCATCAACGGCGCAACGGAATTGACCGTCGGCGGCTCGGCCGATCTGACGCACTCGAATCTGACGATCACCAAGGGCATGAACCGCATTGCGCCGAGTGACTATGCCGGCCGCTACATTCACTACGGCATTCGTGAGCACGGCATGGCGGCCGCCATGAACGGCATCGCGCTGCATGGAGGTTTCGTGCCCTATGGCGGTACGTTCCTGTGCTTCGCCGATTATGCGCGCGGCGCGATGCGGCTCTCGGCGCTCATGGGCCAGCGCGTCATCTATGTGATGACACACGATTCCATCGGCCTCGGCGAGGACGGCCCGACGCACCAGCCGGTCGAGCACCTTGCGATGCTGCGTGCGACGCCTAATCTCAACGTCTTCCGTCCGGCGGATGTCATCGAAACGGCGGAGTGCTGGGAACTCGCGCTGAAGAGCAAGGATCGGCCGAGCGTCCTGGTGCTGTCGCGCCAGAACCTGCCGATGCTGCGTCGGTCGCACAGTGACGAGAACCGCTCCCGCCAAGGTGCCTACGTCCTGCGCGAACCAGCCGAGCACCGTGCCGTCACCCTGATCGCCACCGGCTCGGAGGTCGAGATCGCGGTTGCTGCCGCCGAAAGGCTGGAGACCGAGCATGGTGTCGCCGCCGCCGTCGTGTCGATGCCGTGCTGGGAGCTTTTCGAGGAGCAGGAAAGCGCCACCCGCAAGGCCGTCCTCGGCTCGGCGCCGCGCGTCGCGGTCGAAGCGGCAGCCCGGCTGGGCTGGGACCGCTGGATCGGCGAGACCGGCGCTTTCGTCGGCATGACCGGCTTCGGCGCCAGCGCCCCTGCCCCCGACCTCTACCGGCATTTCAACATAACGTCCGAAGCGGTTGCTGCAGCGGCGCTGAAGCTCATCATCTAGGAGGATTCACAATGGCTCGCATCACCCTTCGCCAGCTTCTCGACCATGCCGCCGAGCACGGCTACGGCGTACCGGCATTCAACATCAACAACATGGAACAGGGCCTCGCCATCATGGAAGCGGCCAAGGCCTGCGACGCGCCTGTCATCATCCAGGCTTCGCGTGGCGCCCGGTCCTATGCCAACGACATCATGCTGGCCAAGATGATGGAGGCGCTGACCGAAATCCACCCAACCATCCCGCTATGCATCCATCAAGACCACGGCAACAGCGAGGCCACCTGCCTTTCCGCGATCCGCCACGGCTTCACCTCGGTGATGATGGACGGATCCTTGATGGCGGACGCCAAGACGCCGGCAAGCTACGACTACAACGTCGCCATAACCGAACGCGTCGCACGTATGGCGCATTGGGTCGGCGCTTCCGTCGAAGGCGAACTGGGCGTGCTCGGCTCGCTGGAAACCGGCCAAGGCGAGGCCGAGGATGGCCACGGCGCCGAGGGCGCGCTCTCCCACGACCAGCTCCTGACCGATCCCGATCAGGCGGTCGACTTCGTGACCGCAACCCAAGTCGACGCGCTGGCGATTGCCTGCGGCACCTCGCACGGTGCCTACAAATTCACCCGCAAGCCGGACGGCGACATCCTGGCCATGCAGGTGATCGAGGCGATCCACGAGAAGCTGCCCAACACGCATCTGGTCATGCACGGCTCTTCCTCTGTGCCGCAGGAGTTGCAGGACATCATCAACAGATACGGCGGCGAGATGCCCCAGACTTTTGGCGTCCCGGTCGAGGAGATCGAGCGCGGCATCCGCTACGGCGTGCGCAAGGTCAATATCGACACCGATTGCCGCATGGCCATGGCCGGGCAGTTCCGCCGCGTCGCGACGGAAGACCCGCGCGAGTTCGATCCCCGCAAATTCCTGAAGCCCGCCATGGATGCCTTGCGCGACCTTTGCCGGGACCGCTTCGAGCGTTTCGGCACGGCGTCCAACGCCTCGAAGATCAAGGTCATCGCCATGGACGAGATGGCGAAACGTTACGCCGCGGGAAAACTCGACCCCCAAATCGCAACCGCGAAAGCCGCCTGAGCAACAAACAGGAGACCTGTCATGAACAAGATCGACATACTGCCAGCGGGGACGCTCAAGGAAGGCAAGGAGCGCTACAAGTCAGGGGTCATCCCCTACAAGAAGATGGGCTACTGGGAGCCTGACTACAGGCCCAAGGAAACCGATCTGATCGCCATGTTCCGGATCACGCCGCAACCCGGTGTCGACCACGAGGAGGCGGCAGCCGCCATCGCCGGTGAATCCTCCACCGCGACGTGGACCGTGGTGTGGACCGACCGGCTGACAGCTTGCGAGCTCTATCGCGCCAAGGCGTTCAGATCCGAGCCGGTGCCGAACACCGGTCCCGGAACCAAGACCGAGCAACAGTACTTCGCCTACATCGCCTACGACCTCGACCTGTTCGAGCCGGGCTCGATCGCCAACCTGACCGCATCGATCATCGGCAATGTGTTCGGCTTCAAGGCAGTCAAGGCGTTGCGGCTGGAAGACATGCGTATCCCGGTGGCGTATCTCAAAACCTTCCAGGGGCCGGCGACCGGCATCGTGGTGGAGCGTGAGCGGCTCGACAAGTTCGGCCGGCCGCTGCTCGGCGCAACGACGAAGCCGAAGCTCGGCCTGTCGGGACGCAATTACGGGCGCGTCGTTTATGAAGCGCTGAAGGGCGGCCTCGACTTCGTCAAGGACGACGAGAACATCAACTCGCAGCCCTTCATGCATTGGCGCGACCGCTTCCTCTACTGCATGGAGGCCGTGAACAAGGCGTCGGCCGCCACCGGCGAGGTCAAGGGCCATTATCTCAACGTCACCGCCGGCACGATGGAGGAGATGTACGAGCGCGCCGAATTCGCCAAGCAACTTGGCTCCTGCATTGTGATGATCGATCTGGTCATCGGCTACACGGCGATCCAGTCGATGGCCAAGTGGGCACGCCGCAACGACATGATCCTGCACCTGCACCGTGCCGGCAACTCGACCTATTCGCGCCAGAAGAACCACGGCATGAATTTCCGCGTCATCTGCAAATGGATGCGCATGGCCGGCGTCGACCACATCCATGCCGGCACGGTGGTCGGCAAGCTGGAAGGCGACCCGCTCATGATCAAGGGATTTTATGACACGCTGCGCGAGGAGCGCACGCCGCAGAACCTCGAAACCGGGCTGTTCTTCGATCAGGAATGGGCCTCGCTCAACAAGGTGATGCCCGTTGCCTCGGGCGGCATCCATGCCGGCCAGATGCACCAGTTGATCCACTATCTCGGCGAGGACGTCATCCTGCAGTTCGGCGGCGGCACGATCGGCCATCCGGACGGTATCCAAGCAGGCGCGACGGCCAATCGCGTCGCCTTGGAAGCGATGATCCTGGCCCGCAACGAGGGGCGCGATTATTTGCGCGAAGGGACCAAGATCCTCGAACAGGCGGCCAGATGGTGCACGCCGCTGAAGGCTGCCCTGGAGACCTGGAAGGACGTCACCTTCAACTACGAATCGACCGACACGGCCGACTTCGTGCCAACCGCAACGCCCAGCTTCTAGACGAAAGGAACCGTCGTCATGATGACCAATCCGGGAAACAAGGTCACACAGGGGCAGTTCTCGTTCCTGCCCGACCTGACCGACGAGCAGATTTCGGCGCAGATCAAATACGCGCTGAAGAACCATTGGGCGGTCAGCGTCGAGTACACGGACGATCCGCATCCGCGAAATACCTATTGGGAAATGTACGGCAACCCGATGTTCGACTTGAAAGATCCGGCGGGCATACTGCTCGAGGTCAATGCTTGCCGGAAAGCCTGTCCGAACATGTATGTGCGGGTAACCGCCTTCGATTCGACCAAGGGCTGGGAAGCGCCGCGCATGTCGTTCATTGTCAACCGGCCGCCCAGCGAACCCGGGTTCCGGCTGCTGCGCCAGGAGCGTGACGGCCGCAGCCAGGGTTATTCGATCGTGCCTTATGCGACCGACAGGCCCGAGGGCGAGCGGAGCTAGCCGAACCATGCTGAACGCGATGACAAAGGACGCTGCCGCACAGGACGCGACGGTCGATCTGCAGGCCGAGTTCGAGGCGTCCAACATCGACGAGGTGATGGACAAGCTCGACCGAGAACTCGTTGGCCTGAAGCCGGTCAAGACCCGCATCCGCGAGATCGCCGCCCTCCTCCTGGTCGACCGGCTTCGCCGCAGGTTCGGACTGACATCGGGCGCGCCGACGCTGCACATGAATTTCACGGGAAATCCTGGCACCGGAAAGACCACGGTGGCGCTGAGGATGGCCGAAATCCTGCATCGTCTGGGTTATGTCCGCGAAGGCCACATGGTCGCCGTGACTCGCGACGATCTCGTCGGCCAGTATGTGGGCCACACCGCGCCCAAGACCCGCGAGGTGATCAAGCGTGCCATGGGCGGCGTGCTTTTCATCGACGAGGCCTACTATCTCTACAAGCCAGAGAACGAACGCGACTACGGCCAGGAATCGATCGAAATCCTGCTGCAGTGCATGGAGAACAACCGTGACGATCTGGTTGTGATCCTTGCCGGCTACAAGAACAAGATGGACCGCTTCTTCGACAGCAATCCCGGCATGCGTTCGCGCATCGCCCACCACCTCGACTTCCCCGACTATGGCGTCAGCGAACTGAAATCGATCGCCGAGATTATGCTCGCGGAGCAGAATTATCGCCTCAGCGAGGCGGCGTCCCAGGCGCTCGAAGAGTATCTTCCGATCCGCATGAGGCTGCCGCATTTCTCCAACGCGCGTTCGGTTCGCAATGGGCTTGACCGGGCGCGGCTGCGGCAGGCTAACCGGCTTTTCGCATCGCGCAGCCGGGTGTTGACCAAGGCCGATCTTATCACCATCGAGGAATCCGACATTCGCGGCAGCCGCGTGTTCGCGGAAGGGAAACTGGAAGGCGAACCGGAGACGAAGATGCGCTGACAGGACGAAGCGGCCGGCGCAGCGACCAACACCGCAGACAGAATTGGAGACGACGACCATGGTCACCGGGACAATCATCGCACCCTCCGTGCTTTCCGCGGATTTCTCGCGGCTCGGGGACGAGGTCGAAGCTGTCGTGCGGGCGGGTGCCGACTGGATCCATCTCGACGTGATGGACGGCCACTTCGTGCCCAACATCACCTTCGGTCCGCCGGTGATCAAGGCGATCCGCGACCGAACGGACAAAATCTTCGACTGCCATCTGATGATCGCGCCGGCCGACCCCTATCTGGCCGCGTTCGCCGACGCCGGTTGCGACATCATCACGGTGCATGCAGAGGCCGGGCCGCATCTCGATCGTTCCCTGCAGGCGATCAAAAATCTCGGCAAGAAGGCCGGCGTATCGCTGAATCCTTCGACGCCGGAGAGCGTCATCGAGTATGTGCTCGACAGGCTCGATCTGGTGCTTCTGATGACGGTCAATCCAGGCTTCGGCGGCCAGGCCTTCATTTCCGCGGTCATCGAGAAGATCAGGCGAATCAAGGCATTGGTTGGCCACCGCCCGATTGACATCGAAATCGATGGCGGCGTCACGGCCGAAACCGCCCCGCTGGTCGCCGCGGCCGGCGCCAATGTGCTGGTCGCCGGGTCGGCCGTGTTCAAGGGAGGCGCCGAGGCGGCCTACCGCGCCAACATTGGAACCATCCGACAGGCGGCCGACGGTGCGATCCGGAAAGCCGCGTAAACCATTTCATCGGAGGCAAGCATGGCGGCCGTTCCCCCTGTCTGCGATTTCGGCTGGCGCGCGATCGATGCCGTTTTGCCCGGCGTCGACGGCAGGTCGCATTCGATCCTCAGCCAGGCCGGCCCGAACGGCCTGGTCGTGGCCTTCATCTGCAATCACTGCCCTTATGTGAAGGCGGTGATTTCACGTATCGTGCGCGATGCCAACGACCTCAAGGCCGAAGGTATCGGCTTTGTCGCAATCAACTCGAACGATGCCGACACCTACCCGGAGGATTCCTTCGACCAAATGAAGCTCTTCGCCACGACGAACGGCTTCAGCTTCCCTTACCTGCACGACCAGCGCCAAACTGTAGCGCGCGATTACGTGGCGGTGTGCACTCCCGATTTCTTCGGGTTCAACAGCGAGTTGGGATTGCAATATCGCGGTCGGCTGGACGCCTCGCGACGAGAAGCCGGAGCGCCCGGGCTGAGACGCGATCTGTTCGAGGCGATGAAGCAGGTTGCCCGAACCGGCGACGGGCCGCTGAACCAGGTCGCCTCGATCGGCTGCTCGATCAAGTGGAAGGATGACGCATGAACGTCGGCGCAGGTAGGCCGCTTCGATCGCCGAAGGCGATCCTGTTCGACCTCGACGGCACGCTGGTCGACTCGGCACCGGACATAGCGGCCGCCGTCAACGAATTGCTGGCCAGCCGCGATCTGCCGCCGCTGCGCCTGGACCGGGTCAAGGCCATGATCGGCGGCGGTGTCAGGAAACTGATCGAGCGAGCCTTCGCGGCATCGGGAGCGCCACTGCTCGGCAACGCTCTCGATGAGGCAAACCGCGTCATGGCGCCTATCTACCGCCGGCATCTGACCGGCCTGACAAGGCTGATGCCTGGCGTCAGGGAGGCCCTCACCCACTTTCATTTGGGCGGAGTAAGCATGGGGGTGGCAACCAACAAACCGCAGTTGGCGACCCGCGAAATCCTGCTTCATTTCGGATTGACGGAATATTTCGGTGCGATCGTCGGCGGAGACGCGGTGACATACCTGAAACCGGCGCCCGATGCCCTGCTGCTGGCGTTGGCACAGCTAGGCGTCGACCCGGGTGACGCGCTGCTGGTCGGAGACAGTGGCGCTGACCTGGGCGCCGCACGCGCCGCCGGCATGCCCGTCATCCTGCTGCGTGGCGGCTACAGCCACATTCCGGTGGAAGAGCTTGGCGCCGATCTTGTTTGCGACAGCCTTTTCGATCTGCCTTCGGCAATGCAGGGGCTGCAAGCCGATGCGTAGGCGAACGCCGGCCGAACGCAAGTTCGAACGGCCGGCGGCGCGCTATTTCGAGAATTGCTTCAGATAGGCGATGACATTGGCGATGTCTTCGTCCTGTTTGAGGCCGACAAACGCCATCTTTGTTCCTTTGACCATGGCCTTGGGATCGTGAAGGTAAGTCTTCAGCGTGGGTTCATCCCATTTGACGCCGGACTTGCCTGCCGCGACCATCGCCTGAGAATAGCTGAACCCCGGATGCGTGCCGGCTGTTCGGCCGATGACGCCGTTCAACGACGGGCCGACCTTGTTCTTGTCCTGGTCGGCGACATGGCAGACCTTGCATTTGGCGAAGACCTTCTCACCCGCCGCCGCGTCCTGTGCCTGGGATTGGCTCGCGATGAAGGGCACAACGGACATGACTGCGAAAAATGCGATTGCGCGCATGGTATTTCCTCATTGATCGTCTGGGTGCCCTGGACGATTTGCGCATGCCGATCCTTTGATCCGTCGGCATGCGCCTTACGCGGTGGCGTGGAAATTCCGCTTCTCCCGTGGAGCCGCGCCGCGTCACCTGGAAGCTAATCGGCATGTTGTGAAAGTCAATCGTACAAAGGTTTAGAGGCCTGGGTGCTCAAGGATCCTGTCCATTCGTCTTTGTTGACGGCTATTGGGCGAGCGCGTAGCTTGACCTCATTCCGGTTTCTCCATTGGCACCTTGAGAAATCCGGCAAGTGGCGGTTTTGTCCTGGCTCCTGGTTGGGCTGGACTCGCCGAGATGGGCGTTTGGGAACGCGCAAGAGGTGCTGAATGGACATGGTCGATCTCATATTGACGGTTTGCCTCAGCGCTAATCCGAGCAATTGCCGAGACGAACATCTCTATTTCGAGAGCCGCGGCACCCTGTTCCAATGCATGTTCCTTGCCCCCAGCGAAATCGCGAAATGGTCTCAAGAACACCCGACCCTCAAGGTCATGCGCTGGAAATGCGCATTTCCGAGCAAGGAACGAGCCATCTGATTTGGCAGCGCGGAACCCTGGGGAGGAGGTGTCATGAAGGTTTCACGGCGCATGACGTTGCGTCTGGCGGTTCTCGGGACAGCCGCTGTTCTTGCTACCAGGCCAGCCGTTGCGGCAGCCAGGATTCGCCTCGGTGTGCTGAAGTTTGGAACCGTGAGTTGGGAACTCGATACGCTACGGCAGCACAAGTTCGATGCCGCGAACGGGATCGATCTGGAGATCATCGACTTCGCCGGCGAGGATGCAACCAACGTCGCGATGCAGGCTGGCGCGATCGACATGATCGTCTCCGACTGGCTGTGGGTCTCGCGCCAGCGCTCCGAAGGCGGCGACCTCACATTGTTCCCCTATTCCACCGCCGTGGGCGCGATCATGGTGAAGGAGGGTTCACCGATCCGGACGGTCGCCGATCTCAAGGACAAGAAGATCGGCGTCGCCGGCGGCCCGCTCGACAAGAGTTGGCTGCTGATACAAGCGCTGACCAGACGCGATCTCGGCGTCGACCTGTCGGCAACCAGCGACATCGTCTTTGGCGCGCCGCCGCTGATTTCGGAAAAGGCGATACAGGACGAACTCGATGCAGTGCTGAATTTCTGGCATTTTTGCGCCCGTCTCGAGGCCAATGGCTTCCGTCGATTGATCGGCGTGAATGACGCGGCAAAGACGCTTGGGGCTCTGGGACCCGTGTCGGCGCTCGGTTACGTCTTCCATGAGCAATGGGCGAACGAGAACCCCGATGCCGTCAGGGGGTTCGTGAGGGCGTCCGCGCAAGCCAAGGACTTGCTGGCCAGATCCGATGACGAATGGCTGCGCCTGGCGCCGATCATTCGCGCGGAAGGCAAGGAACTGGAAAAACTGCGCGATCGCTATCGTCAGGGCATTCCCAGACGGTCGGTCGCCGAGGAAGCGGCTGACGCCGGCAGGCTATACCATGTGCTGGCGGCGATCGGCGGCGCGAAGCTGGTCGGCAGCGCGCCGGAGATGGCGCCCGGCACATTCTGGCAGGAACCCTGGAAATGACCGCATCGGAAACCGACGGCACGCGTGATGCCCCGCCGAGCATGTCCGGCCGACGCAGCCTGGCGACGGCACTGGCGCCCGCGCTGACCGTAGCGGTTTCCCTGCTCGGGCTTTGCCTGCTGTGGAACCTTGCGGCAGGCGTCTGGCCAAGCCGTGCCTTTCCAAGACCTGGGCAGGTCTGGCAGGTGCTTCTCAGGGAGGCTGCGAGCGGCGACCTCTTTTACCATCTCGGCGTGACCCTCGGCCGGGTCGCCGCAGCATATATCGTCGCAATGATCATCGGATCCGTCATCGGCGTTTTGCTCGGCAGCTATCGTCGCGTCGATCGTTTTTTCAACCCGTGGGTGATTCTGTTCCTCAACATCCCGGCGCTGGTGGTCATCGTCCTCGGCTACATCTGGTTCGGCCTCAACGAGGCGGCGGCGATCGGCGCGGTGGCGGTGAACAAGATCCCGAATGTCGTGGTGACGATGCGTGAAGGCGCCAGGACGCTTGATCCAAGTTATGCCGAGATGGCCACCGTCTATCGCTTCGGCCGCCTTGATCGCATCCGCCATATCCTGCTGCCGCAATTGCAGCCCTATCTTGCCGCTGCGTCGCGATCCGGCATCGCCCTCATCTGGAAGATCGTCCTGGTCGTCGAACTGCTCGGCCGCTCGAACGGTGTCGGCTTCCAGATCCATCTCTATTTCCAGCTTTTCGATGTCGCCGCCATTCTTGCCTACACGCTGGCTTTCGTGGCGGTGATGCTTGTCATTGAACTTCTCCTGGTGCAGCCCGTTGAACGACATGCAACCCGTTGGCGCCGTCGTCCCGCTTAAGGTCGACATCGCCGAAAAGACCTTCAGGTCCGCGCGAGGCGTCTCGATCACGGCGCTTCAGGACCTTTCCTTCGAGGTCCGGCAAGGCGAATTCGCCTGCTTGCTTGGACCGTCGGGCTGCGGCAAGACCACGACGCTGCGTATCCTGCTTGGCTTGGACAAAGACTTTTCCGGCTCCTTCCAGTTGCCGCAAGGAGGTTCGAACCGCATCGCCGCAGTATTCCAGGAACCGACCCTGCTGCCGTGGCGAACGGTGGAGCAGAATGTCAGGCTGGCGTTGCCGAAAAGCTTGAGGGCGAAAAATCTCGACGGGCTGTTCGACACGCTCGGCCTCGCGGCCATGCGCTCGCTCTATCCTGCCGAACTGTCGCTCGGCCTTGCGCGCAGGGCAGCACTTGCCAGGGCTTTCGCCACGGAGCCGGCGGTGCTTTTCCTGGACGAACCCTTTGTCTCGCTCGACGAACAGACCGCCGAGCGGCTTCGGCATCTGCTTTTGACCGTGTGGTCGGCACGGCCCACGACCGCCTTGATGGTGACCCACAATCTACGCGAGGCACTGATGCTCTCGGACCGCATCATCGTGCTCGCGCCGCGGCCAACCCATGTGCTCGGCGTGTTCGACGTACGGTTGCCACGGCAACATCGCAATTCGCAGGTGATGAGCGACCTTCTGCGGTCGTTCCATCATAGATTTCCGGACGTCACCTGATCGCCTGCAGGTGAAATGCATATCGGAGGCCTTCATGTCGATCGATCGGCTAAGACGCAGGCTTGTGCGTGGCTTCGCCTGTACCGCCGCCAGCGCCGCCTTGATGCCGTGCTGCCTCGGACGAGCCGCGGCTGGCAACCTGGGATTCTCGCTCAGGCAGATCTCCGACGGCGTCTTCGCCTTCCAGGGCACGGATGAATTGATGACCGCCGCCAACGACGGTGCGATCTGCAATCTGGGCGCCGTCATCGGTACCGATGCGGTTGCCGTCATCGACAGCGGTGGCAGCCTGATCGAGGCGCACGCCTTTCTCGCCGCGATCGGAAAGGTAACCGCAAAGCCGATTCGCTTCCTGGTCAACACCCACATGCACCCCGACCACATCTTCGGCAATGCGGCATTCCGGGAGATCGGCGCGACCATCGTCGGTCACCGCAATCTGCCGCGCGCCCTCGACGCGCGTGGCGCGTTCTATCTGCACAACTATCGCGAACAGCTTGGCGAGGCGCTGATGGAGGGGGTCGAGATCGTGTCGCCGACCAGGCTGGTCGACGATCACCTGCAACTCGACCTCGGCGGGCGCACGATCGAACTGCGGGCATGGAAGGCGGCGCACACCGACAACGACCTGACCGTATTCGATACCACGACCAGAACGCTCTTTGCCGGCGATCTGGTGTTCATGGGCTCCTTGCCGACGCTCGACGGATCACTGCTTGGATGGCTCCGCCAGATGGATGCACTCACCGCGATCGACGCCGCGCGCGTCGTTCCAGGTCATGGTCCTGTAACGGCCGACTGGCCACAGGCACTGGCGGGGGAGCGACGCTATTTCGAGGTTCTGGCGCGCGATATCCGCAAGGCGATCGCCGACGGAACGCCGCTGCGCGAAGCAGTCAAAACCGCAGGCGGAAGCGAACGGGACAATTGGCACCTGTTCGACGATTACAACGAGCGCAACGCAACGGCCGCATTTGCCGAACTCGAATGGGAATAGACGACGCCGACATGCGCTAGGCGGCCGCAAAGCACGGCGATTTGCCAAGGCGTCGCCAAAGGCTTATCCTCAACGCCAGCCTGGGCACCACCTCTCTTGCATTGGTGGAGGCATCGAAATGCAAAATCAAGCTTACTCGAGCCGGCAGCTCGCCTTGCCGCTCGCATCCGTTTTCGCCGCGATCATCTTGACCATCGGCACGTTGCTCGGCTCCTCGGGAGCCGCCAACGCACAGCAAACAACCGCGTCTTCGGATAGAATCTGGCATGACTTGAAGGGCGACGTGTTCGGCGATCGGGCAATTCTGGTCGATACCGGCGTCGTCAGGATCGAAGCACCGAAGCGGGCGCAGGATGCCGCCATCGTGCCCGTCGACATCTATCTCGATCCAGCCAAGGCGCCAGACGGCATCAAATCCGTTACCTTGATCATCGACGCGAACCCTGCACCGGTGGCGGCAACGTTCCAGCTCGGCAAGGATGCCGGCGTGACGCATCTGTCGACGCGCGTGCGCGTCAACGACTATTCCTATCTGCGTGCCATCGCTGAGACGCAGGGTGGTCAACTCCATATGGTACAGACCTTCGTCAAGGCGTCAGGTGGCTGCTCCGCCCCTGCGGTCAAGAACCAGGACGAGGCCAACGCGACAATGGGTCAGATGAAGCTGCGCCAGTTCCCGCCCAAAGAGACGATGACCAAGACCGAGGAACTGCAGTTGATGATCCGGCACCCTAACAATTCGGGGCTGCAGCGGGATCCGCTGACCCAATATTTTATACCGGCGCATTTTGTCCAGAAACTGTCGATCTCCCAAGCCGGCCGGCCGATCCTCTCCATGGAAGGTGGAATATCGATTTCGGAAGACCCCAACTTCCGATTCGATTTCACCGTGCACGGCAACGGCGAAATCCAGGTTGAAGCGATCGATACGGACGGCAAAACATTTCGCAATCAGTGGCCGCTCGAGACAGCGGGACTCTGAAGTCTCGATATCTTGCGCTGGACTGCCGGGTGCTTGCCACTTGATCCCGAAAATGGAGCTCGTTCGGGAAGATCATGCCCAGGCAGAGGACGGAGCTCCATCCGGTTTCCGGATGGAGCAGGCTCTAAAAGCAGCGCACGTCGGCTTCCGACTGCGCGCGCTTCAATTCGGTACGGGCTGCCTTCGCCGGTGCGCTTTCGCGAAACAGCCCCGCGCTTTCGCCTGTGGTCAAAGACATGCTCTTGAAAGTCTCGGCTCTCTCATAGTGGTCGTAGGGAAGGATCGAGGCGATGACGTCGATCGAGCAAGAACAGCTTTCCAGCGCCTGACGTGTCTGGCCGTTCGTCTGCATGCAGCCGAGCACGTAGTCGGCGATCGTTGCTGTCGGGTAATCACCCGCGGCGCCCGCGGGGTTTGCGAAGGCCAGCGGCGCGGCAAGGAGCAGCGGCAAAGTCGAAAATCCAACATATCTGATCACGGGAAAACCTCCGGTTAGCCTAAGCGCGATGCGCCCAGTCGGGATCACCGTGGCAGTTGGCAACGTGCAGCAGAGTCAGTCAAGCGCCCATGGCTTCCGTATGCGACCAAAGGAGGAATGCGGGGCTTGTCGACCGTGGTTCCGCATGGCGGCTCCGTGGCCTGCTCCACGCCCCGACTCCAACGATCATCTCATGCTTGGCCCACTATCGATTCCCAATGGAGCACGCGCATGACCATGCCGAGACATCGAAGCGAATACCTCCAAATAAAATCAACGCTTAGGCGAAATGTAAAAATCAAAAAATAACTAAATTTTATGCGCCCCATCGTTATTTCGCGGTCATAAATACTTTATCTAACAAATACCGTCCTGCTTATTTTCTTATATTGCACCGCATCATTTACGATATTGCGGTGCAAAAACACCAGCAGGCTTTTTTGCTTGCCTAGCCTTTTACGATGACATAGCCTCACCCTGTTTCCGGCTTCAAGGGCGTCACCGTCATTAGGGAGCGGCGACAGTCTTTCGTAGGCCAAGGTGAGGTGGGCAGTAACGGTGCCCTCTGCACATCTGGCTTAGGTCGTGACACGCTGCCGGAAATATTTCCCCCCCGTGAATCGCTTGGGCAAGCCCTTGTGGGCTCAGCAAATGATTCATCACTATGAACCTCGGGAGGAATTCGGATGCGTGTACTTACGAAAGCTACCTATATTCTAACCACTGCGGCGTTTCTGTCGCTCGGCGCGGCCTATACGGCGTCGGCTAATGAGGACCTTGCAAAGCTGGCTTCGGATTCGAAGAACTGGGCAATGCAGACGGGTGACTACGCCAACACCCGCTATTCCAAACTCAACCAGATTACTGCGGACAATGTGAAGAACCTGCAGGTCAAGTGGACCTTTTCCACCGGCGTGCTACGAGGCCACGAGGGTGGACCGCTTATCATCGGCGATGTGATGTATGTCCACACGCCTTTCCCGAACAATGTCTTTGCGCTCGATCTCAAGAATGACGGGAAGATCCTTTGGAAGTACGAACCCAAGCAGGATCCCAACGTCATTCCGATCATGTGTTGCGATACGGTCAATCGTGGCGTTGCCTATGGTGACGGCAAGATCATTCTCAATCAGGCCGACACCACGGTCGTCGCCCTGGACGCGAAGACTGGCAAGGTCGTCTGGTCGGTCAAGAACGGCGACCAGACCGATGGCGGCAAAGGCGAATCCGGTACGGCTGCCCCCGTCGTCGTCAAGGACAAGGTGCTCATCGGCGTCTCCGGCGCCGAATTCGGCGTTCGCGGCTGGCTGGCCGCCTACAATCTGAAAGATGGCAAACTCGCCTGGAAAGCCTATTCGGAAGGTCCGGACGCAGACACCCTGATCGATCCCGAGAAGACTACGCAACTCGGCAAGCCGGTTGGCAAGGATTCCGGCACGAACACCTGGGAAGGCGAGCAGTGGAAGACCGGCGGCGGCACGACATGGGGATGGTATTCCTATGATCCCAAGCTGAACCTGGTCTACTATGGCACCGGCAATCCCTCGACGTGGAACCCGGTCCAACGCCCCGGCGACAATCGCTGGTCGATGACGATCATGGCCCGCGATGCGGATACTGGTGTTGCCAAATGGCTCTACCAGATGACCCCGCATGACGAATGGGACTATGACGGCATCAACGAGATGATCCTCGTCGATGGCATGGAGGTCAACGGCGCCAAGCACGACGTGCTGGTGCATTTCGATCGCAATGGTTTTGCCTACACCATGGATCGCGCCACCGGCGATCTTCTCGTCGCCAAGAAATACGATCCGGCCGTGAACTGGGCGACCGAAGTCGTCATGGACCCCAAGAGCGAACAGTATGGTCGCCCGCAGGTCGTGGCGAAATATTCGACCCAGCAGAACGGCGAAGACACCAACTCGACGGGCATCTGCCCGGCGGCGCTTGGAACGAAGGACCAGCAGCCTGCGGCCTATTCGCCGAAGACCGGGCTGTTCTATGTCCCGACCAACCATGTCTGCATGGACTATGAGCCTTACAAGGTGAGCTACACCGCCGGTCAGCCTTATGTTGGCGCCACCGTGTCGATGTATCCCGCACCTGGCGGCGACGGCAACATGGGCAACTTCATTGCCTGGGATGCGGCCAAGGGCGAGATCGTCTGGTCGAAGCCCGAGCAGTTCTCGGTGTGGTCGGGCGCGTTGGCGACAGATGGCGACGTCGTCTTCTATGGTACACTCGAAGGCTACATCAAGGCGGTCGATAAGGACGGTAAGGAACTCTACAAGTTCAAGACCCCGTCCGGCATCATCGGCAACATCACGACCTACGAGCAGGGCGGCAAGCAGTATATCGCCGTTCTGTCGGGCGTCGGTGGATGGGCTGGTATCGGCCTGGCAGGCGGCCTGCTTTCGCCTGACAACGCCGCTGCCTGGCATGGCGCCGTCGATCAGGGCCGCGCGCAAGGCGACCAAGCCGCTGTCGTTGGTACAGCTGGCCTGGGTGCCGTCGGCGGCTACGCGGCACTTGCCGACTACACGACGCTGGGCGGTCAGCTCACCGTCTTCGGTCTCCCGGATTGATGCGCTGGGAACCTTGAGCATGCCTCAGGTCTTGTGAGACCAAAGGCTTGAAGAACGAGAGCCCGGACATCCGGAAGCCATGGCCGGGCTCTCGATTCGGTTACGCACCCAAAAACACCGATCAATGCCGGTCGCGACAGCAAAACCGTGTCCATTGGCAAATGAAGGAAGCGTTTGAATGTCCGTTCGCATTGTAATTTCGGCTTTCGTCCTGGCTCTGCTGCCTCTGGCAAGCTCGAGCCTCGCCCGGGCCGACGACAGCATGGAAAAAGCCAAGGCGGTAAAGGAAGAAGGCGGCAAGTATTTGGATGCGGATGGAAATCCGACCTACAAGATCGAAAACGGAACCGTCGATTGGTACACGTTCAGCGGCTACCGCCGGTATCATTCCGATTGCCATGTCTGCCACGGACAGGACGCGACAGGTTCGAGCTATGCGCCGGCTTTGGTCAACAGCCTGAAAACCATGGATTACGCGACATTCCTCTCGATCGTCGCCGAAGGCCGCAAGAATGTCGGCGGCGGCAAGGAAAACGTCATGCCTGCCTTTGGCGACAACAAGAACGTCTATTGCTACCTGGACGATCTCTACGTCTATCTGCGCGCGCGCGCGGATGGCGCGGCGCCCCGCGGAAGGCCGCCCAAGCACGAAGACAAGGCCCAGGCGGCGAAGGATGCCGAAGCATCCTGCATGGGTGGATGACATGATCGGCCGCGATGCATTGAAGCTGCGCGTCGTTCTGCCGATCCTCGGCACACTCGCCTTGCTGCCGTCGAACGCGCATGCGCAAAGCGCCGGCCTTGGCGCGGCGGGAGAACTGGTCGACCCTGACATTCTGCGCGTCTGCGCCGATCCCTCGAATATGCCCTTCACCGACAAGAGCGGCGAAGGCTTCGAAAACAAGCTGGCCGAACTGGTTGCCGCGAAAACCGGGCGCAAGTCCGTCTCCTACACCTGGTTTCCCACGATCACCGGCTTCGTGCGCAATACGTTGGGGGCCAACCGATGCGACATCATCATGGGCTATGCTCAAGGCGATGAGCTGGTGCAGAACACCAACGCCTACTATCGCTCCGCCTATGTGCTGGTGCATCCGAAAAGCCACGATATGGAAGGCGTGGAAACGATCGAGGATCCCAGACTCACAGGCAAAACGATCGGCGTCGTTGAAAGCACGCCGCCAACCGCCAACATGGCCGCCAACAAGCTTCTGCGGACCGCCAAGATCTATCCGCTTGCGGTGGATACGCGCGTCACCCCATCAATGGGGGAGGTCATGATCAAGGACATGCTGGCACACAAGATCGATGCGGCGGTGCTGTGGGGACCGATGGCAGGTTACTACGCCAAGGAACTCGGAGCTGATGTGACGATCGTTCCACTGGTGAAGGAAAAAACCGGCTCGCGCATGTCTTACCGCATCACCATGGGCGTACGTCCATCGGACCAGGAATGGAAGCGGACGCTCAACCGGGTGATCAGGGAAAACCAGGCGGAGATCACCAGGATCCTGCTGAGCTACAACGTCCCGCTGATCGACGAACACGACAACCTGATTACCCAATGAATGGAAGGGAGACTATTTTCGTGCTGGTCGCCGCGAGCCTTCTGGGTCTGGCCGAGCCGACATGGGCTGGCGACATCGCCGAACCCAGCGGTTTCCGGATGGACGACTATCGGGCGCCGGTACCGCGGACGCTGCAAGGCGCGAGGGTGGTGACGACGGTGGAAGCGGAAGCGCTGTGGCGAACGAAAAAGGCGATCTTCTTCGACGTGATGCCGGACACGCCCAAACCGGCCAATTTGCCGGCAGGGACGATATGGAGAGACAAGGTCAGAAAGGACATTCCAGGCAGCATATGGCTGGCCAATGTGGGATACGGCGCTATTTCGCAGGAGACCGCCAGCTATTTTCGCCAAGGCCTCGCGGCCAAGGCCGGGACGGACAAGTCGCGCGCGATTCTGTTCTACTGCATGACGAATTGCTGGATGTCGTGGAATGCGGCGAAACGGGCCGTCCAGTGGGGCTACAGTTCAGTAATCTGGTATCCGCTCGGCGCCGATGGGTGGGAAGATGCAAACCTTCCACTGGAGGAGAAGAAACCCTACGCAACGAACAATTGAAATAAGGACTGCAATTATTCTCGATAGTTTGTTTTCAATTTTTCAAAACCTATTGTTTCATTTGTCCATTTTGAAACTTGATGGACGAGCCATTGCGTCGGTGCCCTGCAATGGTTGGCTAACGACAGGATCGGTCCCTTCGGGCTGGTATAAGAGGAGAAATGTCATGAAGAAGAACTGGAAAAAACCGACCATGTGTCAGGTTGCCGCTGGCTTCGAAATTTCACGGTATCTGCCTGCTGAAATTACTCCCAAGAAGTAGGCCGCAGAGGTGCGCGTCCCTGGCGACAGGGGCGCGCATCCCCTCCCCGCATGGTATTTTCGTGAACGATTTTGACGCACGCAAAGCGCGCGGAGTGTTGTTTGTGACTGCAAATTGCCTGCAGGTCAGAGAAGCCGGCGCGCGGGCATTTTCATGCATTTGAGGATCATCGGATCGGCGGCGGGCGGCGGCTTTCCGCAATGGAACTGCAACTACCGTCTCAGTCGTGCGGCTCGCAACGGCATGGCAAGCGTGCATCCACGAACCCAGTCAAGTGTCGCCGCCTCGGCGGACGGGTTGGGCTGGGTTCTTTTCAATGCCTCGCCCGACATTCGCCAGCAAATCGCTGCAACACCTGAATTGCAACCTGCGGGCGATGCGCCGCTGCGCTCGACACCTATTCGCGCTGTGGTGCTGACCAATGCCGACGTCGATCATATCGCCGGACTGCTCAGCCTGCGCGAGCGGCAGCCTTTCGCCATCTATGCAACGGCGCAGGTTCTGGCGACGCTGGAGGCGAATTCGATTTTCAACGTTCTCGATCCAGCGCTTGTGCCGCGGCGCATCCTGCCGCCGGCGAAAGAGTTGGCCATCTGCGACGCAGAAGGCCGCGATACCGGCGTAATGATCGAGCCCTTTGCCGTGCCCGGGAAGATAGCACTCTATCTGGAGGATAGAGACCATCCAGATGCCAATTTCAGCTCCGACGCAGGTGACACGATCGGAGTCCGAATTGCCGGCATCGGCAGCCGCGGCTCCGTCTTCTATATCCCAGGCTGCGCGCGCATCGATGCGCGGCTACGCGCGCGTCTCACCGATGCCGCCTGTCTTTTGTTCGACGGCACGGTCTACACCGACGACGAGATGATCGTCGCCGGCGTCGGTCAGAAAACCGGCGCGCGCATGGGGCATCTGGCGATCTCGGGAGAATTGGGTTCGATTGCAGGCTTGGCCAATGTGAAGGTCGGCCGTCGCGTCTTCGTCCACATCAACAACACCAACCCCATCCTTGACGAGAGTTCCGCCGAACACGCGGCGGTCAAGGCGGCAGGCTGGGAAATCGCAAACGACGGTATGGAGATGGAATTTTGAGCGACTTCCGCGATGCAGCCAAAGGCGGACTCTCCACGAGCGCTCTCGAAGCCGTGCTGAGGCAGGTTGGCGCCGAGCGCTATCACAATCGCCATCCCTTTCACCACAGGATGACCAGCGGCGCGTTGTCGAAGGCCGAGATGAAGGCCTGGGCGCTGAACCGCTATTGCTATCAGGCGGTCATCCCACGCAAGGATGCCATGATACTCGTACATGCCGAGGATCCAGCGTTTCGTGCCGCGTGGCGCAAGCGGATCGAGGATCATGACGGCGAGGACGGCTGGAGCGGCGGCATCGCGCGCTGGCTGCATCTGGTAACTTCGCTCGGCCTGGACGCCGAGGCCGTGAAGAGCGAAAGGCTGGCACTGCCGGCGACACGCTTCGCGGTGGGCGCTTACCTTTCCTTTTGCACAAACCGGACGCTGTTCGAGGCGGTCGCGTCCTCGCTGACCGAGATGTTCTCGCCACTCATCATCGGCCAGCGGGTGCCGGCAATGCTGGCCAAATATGACTACATCACCGAGGATACGCTTGCCTATTTCAAGCAACGGCCCGAACAGGCCTCGCGTGACGCCGACTTCGCCCTTGCCTACGTGCTCAGCCACGCCGATACGGCGGAGCGCCAGCAGCAGGCAATCGATGCACTGGTGTTCAAATGCGATATACTCTGGGCCATGCTTGACGCGCTTCAACACGCCTATGGCGAGCGGGGAAACATACCGCCCGGCGCCTTCCAGCCCGAGGCAGCCCTATGATGGCGCTGCGCGAAAGAGCTGTGGTGTCGTTGCGATCGGTACCTTCGCTGCCGAAGCACGTGCGCATACAATACGATCCCTTGCGGCAGGCATTCGCCGTGCTTTCACCGGAAAAGATATTCTGGCCGAACGATGTCAGTCTCGACATATTGCGACGCTGCGATGGACGGTCCACGGTCGGCGACATCATTGCCGGCCTTGCCGCCGATTATGAGGCCGAACAGGAGGCCGTGGCGACCGACGTCATCGCCTTCCTGCAGGAATGGTCGGACAAGCTGCTGGTGAGGCTATGAGCACGCCCCTCCTCCCTCCAATCGGCATGCTGGCGGAACTGACGCATCGCTGCCCGCTGCAATGCCCTTATTGCTCCAATCCGCTCGAACTGCTCAAGGCCAATCGCGAACTCGACACAGAGACCTGGCTCGCCCTGTTCTCGGAGGCCGCCGATCTCGGCGTGCTCCAGGTGCATCTGTCCGGTGGCGAGCCGACACTGCGCCGCGACCTCGAGCAATTGATCGCCGGGCTTGCGGGGCGCGGCGTCTACACCAATCTGATTACCGCAGGCGTTGGCATCGTCGAGGGCCGTATCGAGGCATTTGCCGAAGCCGGTCTAGACCATCTGCAACTGAGCTTTCAGGGCGCGCGGCCGGCGACCACGGATCGCATCGGCAACCACAAGGGTGCCCACGAAAAGAAGCTGGAGACGGCACGCCGCGCGCGCGCGGCCGGTCTGCCTCTAACCATCAACGCGCCGATCCATCGCCATAACATCGAGGAGGTGCCGGAATTCATCGATCTCGCCCTTTCGTTGGGCGCGGAGAGGCTCGAGATCGCCAATGTGCAATATGCCGGCTGGGCGTTAACCAATCGCGATCAACTGATGCCGGAGCGTGAAGCGGTCGATAGGCAGGCGGAGATCGTCGCGGAGGCACAGGAGCGGTTGGCCGGCATCATCAACATCGATTTTGTGACGCCGGACTATTTCGCGATCTATCCCAAGCCGTGCATGGGCGGCTGGGCGCGGGACGCCTTCATGGTGACGCCTGACGGCACCGTACTGCCCTGCCATGCCGCACAGACGATCCCGTCGCTCAGCTTCGAGCGTTTCGAACCACGCAGGCTGTCCTCGATCTGGGCCGATTCCCCGGCGTTCAATGCCTTTCGCGGTACGGACTGGATGCAGGAGCCATGCCGCGGCTGTGAGCGGCGCGAGATCGACTGGGGCGGCTGCCGCTGCCAGGCGATGGCGATCGCCGGCGATGCCGCTGCAACGGACCCGGCTTGCGCGAAATCGCCGATCCATGCTCGCATGGCAATGCTGATCGACGAAGCCAGGCGCATTGCCACAGTTCCTTCGAGAGAAGAAGCATTCGTCTACCGGCGGATCGGTGCGGTGACCGAATCCGCCTGACCTGGCGAGAAAGCGCTTCTCACCCCCTCGGCAAGACGCGTAGCGTCTGCTCGTCAAACAATGGCTCGTCCTGGCCGATGCGCACAAAAAGCAGGCTGTGCCCCTCACCCGCGGGCACCTCGAAATACTGCATGCCGTCAGGCATTTCACCCCAGTCGCCGCAGGGCGGTTCGGGAATCTCGTCGGAGCTGGCAAGTGCTTTCAGCTCTTTCGCATAGGCGGCGTCGGGGCTGAATGTGTAGCGTTTGACGCCGGCGGGTACCGTGCCCTCGGTGTAAGGCGCCAGCACACAGCGGGCGCTGACGGCCTTGTCGGTCTTTTCCAGGAACAGGCGCTGCAACGCAGCCTCGGCGGTTTCGCCAGGCTTGATGTCAAAGACCTCGACAAGAGGGTCAGCCGCGCCGCCGTCGCTGTATTTGATGGCGAGCGCTTTGCCGGCGAATTCGAAATGGATCTGGCGGAAGCCGAAATCGCAGCGCTGCGTCCAGGCGGCCAGCCCGACAGTTTTGTCAGACAATTTTTCCCAGGCGCATTTGTCGATGGGCGGGCGCGACGGCGCCGGCTCGTCCGCCATGGCTGGTATCGTCGCGGATGCAAGCAGGGCACTGGCCCAGATGGTCGATCGCACGCTATTCATCGCTGCATCCTGTTAAAATGAAGGCGTCCCAGGCCGAACCGCCTGGATTGGCATTGGCGAAATCGGCTCCTTCGGTGAAAGCCACGCCGAAACCGGGCAAGAGCAGCCCTCTCGGCGCCGGTGTCGCTTCGCGTGAATTCAACTGCTCGGCGCCGCCGCCGGTCAAGGCATAGACCTGGCCCTCCCATAGCCTGCACAATCCGCTACCGTCCTGCAGGCCGCCTTCCCGGTCGTCGTCGGTGCAGGCGTGGCGAATGGTGCCGAGCGGGAAAGAATTCTTGCCGTTGGTCCAGGTGATGTCGGCGGGCAGGCTCGTGCCGGTTTTGGGCACGGCCAGCGAAAACACTTCGGCCGTCAGCGCCGCCGGGTCGTTGGCGAGCGGCCGGAATTGCACGACGGCACCCGAGCGCGGCTCCTGATAGGTGGCGTGACTCAGGAGGCATTCTTTTGCCAAGGCCGCCTGCATCGGGCCGAGCAGGCCCAGGAGGAAAAAGGCCAGTATGCGGGTGATCATCCGATGTCTCTGGGAAAGCGTTGAGTCGGCCCGCACAGTCGCATCATTCACGCAAAAGCATAGCAAAATCCGGAACGGCGGCGTTTGTCCGCTCCTGGACAAAACTTGTCCACGCAAAATCCCACCAGCCTGTATGGTCGAGCGCACTGATCGAAGGAGTGGTGATGCGGCGTTTGGTGATGACGACGGCAATATCCGCATTCGCCGGTGGCTCCGCGCTGGCGGCGCCGCCTTATGTTGGGACATGGTCTACCGACAGGCTGAACTGCCACGCGGCTCCCGACATCCAACGCGAGACTGTGTTCACAGTGGACCAGGCGTCGCTGTCGTTCCCCGATCTCGGCTGCGAGCAGGCGACATTTCGCAAAAGCTCGACCGGCTGGGTGGTGCATGCCAGCCAATGCTACGGTTCCGACCCGTCGATCGAGGAGCCGTTCGCGCGTGTCATCCATATCGTCAGGCATGGGGCCACGCTGCGGTTCACCTGGCCTGGCTTCGACAGCGGACCGCTCGTCCGCTGTTGAAGGCGTCCGGCGCCTCAGACCAGGCCGACCAGAAAGGCGGCGCCACCGAGAAAGCCTGCCGAGCAGATCCATAACAGCCAGAGCCCCCGTACCCGGCATTCCAGCACCGCCGAGCCGGGGTTGGCGGGGTCATAGTGGACGTCGACCTTGCTGCCTTCGACATACTGCCGTGCCTGGCCGCCGACGAGGCCGGGCAACGAAGCCGTCACGGTTCCGCCGAAGGTCACACGATCGGCGCTGTAGCGCTGGCCGGCGACGTCATAGGAGTAGACGATGCGGGATTTGAAGACGGTGCGCCAGCGACCATAGCCAGAATGGTTTCGGAGCGCCTGCAGGCCCGAGGCATCGATGCGGCCGGCAGTGACCGGCCATTTTGCCGCCTGCTCGGCCATCGATTTCTGGACGAAGCCCATGCGCAAGGCAAACAGGCCCATGAACAGCAGCAGCGCCGCCGCGCCGAGGTTCTGCGGCTTGGGCAAATGCGGCCTGATCGCCTCCAGGACGCCGCCGACGGAAAACACCAGAACCAGCGCGCCGACCACCAGCCCGGCCGAGAGCTGGATCATGAACTTGAAGGCGCCTTCGGGCATGGTGCGCTCGATCACGGCTTTGCTCGGATCGGCCGGATTGTAGAAGACAGTCACCTCCGCGCCGCGGGGAAACTGGGCAAGGGTTTCGGTGACTTCGAAATTCCCCAAATTCTCCTTCACGCTGTAGCGCGAGCTTTGAAATTTCTTGCCGCCGACCTTGTATTCGAAGGTGATCGCCGGAAAATTGCGCATTTCGGTGGTATCAGTGCTGTCCGAACCAACGCCCGAGCTTCTGACCTCGTGTGCCTCGACGCGCGACGAGATGATCTTTCCCGGCGTCGGCAGCCAGCGGCTGAGTGCCTTCACCTCTCGCCATTTCATGAAGGTGATGAACGACAGCGCGCCCGCGACCACGCAGGCAAAGCCGACAAGCATGATCTTGAGTTCCAACTCGTCTCCCCCCAGGAGTGCAGGAACCCGCACATAGACAGCATGGCGGCGGCAATGTCTTGTATTTTCGCAAATCTGAAAAGGCTGAGCAGCGCAAACGGCAACAGCCCACGCCGCGTTATGCAGGCTTCACGGCCAGGAACGTGTTCCATTCTTCGCTATTGCGGCCGACGTTGAAATCGTCCCTGATGAGGACCAGCCCGGCGCCTTCGAGACGGGCGGCGAAGTCGTCCCTGCGCCAGTAGACCATGTGATATTCGCCTGATGTCTCGCCATCGCCATTGCGCATCGAGACGAGGAAGGCGCCGCCCGGGCGCAGCGACCCGGCTATCTTGGCAAGCACCTGGTCGGTCTGGTCGCGAGGCACGTGGATCAGGACGCATAGGGCAAGGACCGCGTCGTAGGGGCCGCCGAGATCATCGGTGATGAGATCGAGCAACTCGCCATGCTTACCACGCGCGGCCTGCAGCTCGAGAAACCGCTTGGTCGCGTCGGTGCGCCGAACCTTGACGCCCAAATTTTCCAGAAAATCCGCATCGTATCCGGCTCCGGACCCGACTTCCAAAATCCGGCCACCTGTGCCGGCGATTGCCACCAGGCGCTTGAGCGATGCCTGCTCCCTCTCGTTGGGAACATGGCGCACGATGGCATCATATTGTTCCGCATAATCCTCGTAAGCGCTGATCGTTTGACGGCTCTGTGCCAGAGCCTCCGATGACACACCCATCTTTTCCTCCCATGCGTCCTTGTTGGTCAAAGAGCCAGACACTTTCCTCAGCGAATGCTGCCAGCGGAAGCGTGTCCATCGAGCAGTCCGATATCGCGCTTGAAATGGTCCGACAGCGCACGCTGGTCAAGCAGGCCGCGTGAGCGGGTCCTGAAGGGAGCGGCGAAGAGGTCGAGGATCGGCGGACACCCGAGAAAGCGAACGACGCCAAGCCTGATAGCTTGTCTCAGTTGGCGTCGGCTACCGTCTGCCGGCCGCCGGCCCAGGCGCGCCATTGCCGTTCGTCGCCATGGAAGACATTGAGGTCTATGCGGCCAGTGACGCCGTGCGACAGGCCGGAGCCGGAATACTGCCAGAACAGCCATTTGCGGCCGGGATAGACCTTTGACGGATGCTGGGCGACCGCACGCAGCCAAAACGGATAGTCGAGGAATTCGCCCCTGAGATTGTCGCGGTAGAAATCGGGCGCGGTGTAGATGATGGGCCGCTGGCCGTAATAGCGCTCCAGCTTGTCCATGAACACCTGCATCTTTTCCAGCACCTTTTCGCGCGACGGCCGCCGCTTGCAGCTGGACTCGCCGTTCCACTCGACGTCGATCACCGGCGGCAGCGCGCCTTCGACCCTGGGCACGTTGCGGATGAACCAGTCCGCCTGCTCGCCCGCCGTGCGGCACCAGTAGAAGAAATGGTAGGCGCCGCGCTTCAAGCCGGCGGCGTCGGCGTTGCGCCAGTTTTTCATGAACATCGGATCGAGGTGGTCGCCACCGTCGGTCGCCTTGATGTAGGCGAAGTTGGCGCCCTGCGCCCGCAGCTTGTCCCAGTTGACGTTGCCTTGCCAACGCGAGACGTCGACGCCGTGCACTGCAAGGCGGCGAGGCGAACCCTTGCCGAAATTGATCGGCTTGGCGTCGCGAAAACCGTAACGGGTGAGCGGCCCGGCAAGCATGGCCGGTGCCGCGCGCGTCAACAGCTTGGGCGGCGACACCAAGGCTGCCGGCTCGACCGGCAGCCCGCCGACATCAGGCACTTGGGGATCAGGCGCATCAGGTGCGGCAAACACCCCCGTCTCTTCCTCCTCCGCCAAGCCGAACGGGCGCGTTTTTTCCCCCGGACCGTTTTCAGACATGGGAGCCAGTCCGGCCCTTGCCGCCCTGTTGCCCCTTGCCGCCGGAGCAGCGGCGATCGGTGCCGGCGGCCGGATCACGGAACTGGTGGTCTCGTTGGAGGGTTTCTGCAAATCCAGCGCATCGACGCCGGCCGTTGACGAGCAGCCGGCAAGGCATAGCGATGCTATCAAAAAACTGACGACGCCCGGAATCCGCATCTGGACCTGTACTCAAAACACAACAGACCGAGGGCGAAACGACAGCCGACGGACAAACCGGATCAGTTATGAATGAGAAATTACCAATAAAGTTTGAATCAAGTTTTTTTCGCCATACCGCATGCGGGTAAGCGCGGTGGAAACTGGCTCAGGATTTCCTGAAGACGCCGATCATCGGCCCGAGATTCCAGTAGTCGTCTTTGCGGCCGATGGCAGGCGCAAACAGGCTGGATATCGTGCCGTCGAGGAACAGCGCGTTATCGCAACCGAGCGCGTCGCGGAAAAGCCGGGCGAAGGCATGGAAGGTCACCGTGCCATTCGAAATCGCAAAGACCGCGACGCCATCCTTTCGCACCCCGACACCGTCGCGGGTTTTCCGCGAAGTGCCGTCGGCCTGGAATTTCGGATGCAGCTTGCCGTCGATCACCAGCATCGGCCCCGATTGCGTCGCATAGTCGACGGTCGGGCGCCTCTTCACGAAGTCCCTGGTGGCGCGGACCGCGGCCCTGCCGTCGCGTATGTAGAAAATGCCGTTTGGCTGCAGGGAAAAGTTGCCGCTTCCCGAACCCGTTTTCACCGACGCCATCTCCTGGCCGCGCTCGACATAGAGACCGACCGGCGCGAGGTTCGGGTGATACATGCCGGCATTGATGCCGAACAGCATCGTGCGCCCGATCGCCTGTTGCGCGGCATGCAGATTGTGCAGCGACTGAAACGGCTTGCCCGCCGCATCCTTCCAGAACAGCTCGAGCTGATATCGTTTCGGATCGACCTCGCAAACGAGATAGCTGGTCGCCTCGAAGGTGAAGTCCCGGCATGGTGGCAGCGAGACAACCCACTGGCCGAACGACGCGCCAAGCGCCGCCACCGACGGCAGCGCCCCCTTGGCCATCGCCAGCAACAGTGGCACCGATTGCAGGAGGGTCAAAAAATCCATGTGCGTACCGGAATCGAAGTTCGAGGTCCGGTACGGATATAGCCCGTTTCAAGCGATACTGTGGAACTGCCTTAGACGAGCCATCCCATGGCGACGCTCGACAACAAGACGATGCCGAGCAGGCCGCGATAGATGACGAACGGCCAAGCCGAGAAACGCTCCAGCACGCGCATCAGCCCCCATATGGCGAAGAAGGCGGAGATCGACGCGACGACCAGCCCGACAGCAAGCACCGACCAGCCATGGGCGTCGAGATGGACCTTGTGCAGTTCCCAGAGTTCCTTGAGGCCGGCGAGCGCGATGGCAGGCAGCCCGAGCAGGAACGAGAAGCGCGCCGCTTCGGCCCGTTTGAAGCCGAGCCCCAGTGCCGCTGTCAGGGTCGAGCCCGAGCGCGAGACGCCGGGGACAAGCGCGCCGATCTGGGCGATACCGACGAGCAGCGCATCGGTCAGCGACGCATCGCCCATGCTGCGCCGGTGACGGGCAAAGATCTCGGCCAGCGCCAGCAGGATCGCCATGGCGATGCAGGCCCAGCCGATCACCGTCAGGCTACGCAGCGGCGAATTGCAGGCGTTGAGCAGGCCCGACAGCGCAACGCCGGCGATGACGATGGGGATCGTCGCCAGCACGATCCAGAGCGCCAGCTTGAAATGCCGGTCGGCGAAATCGCGTCGCGCCAGAGCGTCGAGCGATCCAAACAGGATATCCCTGACGTCGCTCCAGAAATAGCTGACCACCGCGGCAAGGGCCGCAAGCTGCATGGCGGCGGAGAAGGCGGAGCCAGGATCCTGCCAGCCGAGCACGGCCGGCACGATGCGCATATGGGCAGTCGAGGAAATTGGCAGCAGTTCCGTGATGCCTTGCACCACGCCGAGGAACGCCACCTTGGCGAACCCCAGGCCGACGAAGCCCGTGTCGAGGCCTTGGGTGCAGATATCGGCCAAAATCGAATTCCGTGCATGAGAGATCGGAGTTGCGTGGACCGACCATCGGTCAATCCCGGGCAAGCCTTATCGTCATGGGCCGGATAATCAATTTACGGATTTGTAAGCTGGCACGCCGAGGTGCACGCCGTTCGAAAACCGGCCCACCTTGGGGCCGGCTTGAGGCACACAGGGAAAATCGCAAAGCGACTACGGGCAGAGCCAGAGTTTCTGGCATGTCCTGGCGATCACATGCGCCGGCGGCACTTCGGGCTCATCGGTCGAAGGCCGGCGAGCCCGTTCGAGCAGCATGCGCACCTGTTCGGGACGCACACGATCGCGCTCCATCACAAGCAGGACCATCGGATCTCTCAAAAGCTCGTCCAGGGTGCTGATGCTGTCGTTCATCCGTCGTCTCCTCGAATGCCGTACCCGCGACCCTTAAATAGGACGACAAAGATGGCTCGCCAATGACGCTTTGCCGGCTATCTCGTGTCGATTTGGATTAAATTTTGGCCATGCTTGCGCTCTTCCCTTCCCCTGGCGCTGCGCGTCGATCCACCTTCTTCCACAACAAGGGGAGAAGGGAAAAATTAGCCTGGCGGAGGGGCGCCTTCGTATTTCGGCAGGCCGTCATCAAGCACCAGCCAAGGCTGCTTCGAGGCCGTGAAAATATGCATTTGCGGCTTGAAAACCGTGGGATCGTCGAGCGAACCGGTGGTGATGCCGATAATGCCTGCGGAATCACGTCGGGAGAACAGCGTTGTGCCGCAGCTCGGGCAAAAGCCGCGCTTGAGATCCGGTGAAGAGCCTATAGTCGCCAGCGGCCCATCGATCGTCACGTCCTCGATGCGAAACAGCACGCGTGCGTTGAAGGCGGCGCCGATCGCCTTCTGGCAAAGCCGGCAGTGGCAGACGCGTTCGTTGATGGGAGCCGCGTCCGCGCGGTAGCGCACCGCCTTGCACAGGCATCCGCCCTCATATCTTGCCATTGTCTGGATCCACTGGTGGGAGAGAATAGGCGCGCAACGTATCGGCGGGGCCGATTGGGTCAATTGAAAAGCTTTGATGCAATGTCATCGCTTGTGCTGATGCGAGTTGGGATGAAGCCATGACGCCGAAAGCCGTCATGGAGCCACGGAATGCCGGCTGCCCGCCAACAGCCGGCGGTTTTGGCGTTCACTCCATTTCGCCGACGACCTCGTCCCAGGTCTTGACCTTGGTCTGGCCGTTTAGGAACGGCAGCGCGGCGGCCGTCAGCTCCGGGGCGAAGAAGACATCGTAGTGGGTGCGGTTGGGCAGGATCACCAGGCGGTTCTGCGACAGGTTCTCGCGCATCCAGCCGGCGTCCTTCAGTCCGCCGCCGAGCATCTGATAGAACTTGATCTCGTGTTCGGGCTTATACATATCGCTGTCGCCATAGACCAGCATGACAGGCATCTTCAGCTTGGCGACATCGGCCGAGTAATCGCGGTTCTGACGCATGAAGCCGCCCAGCGCATCGAGGAGCTTCGGGAACTCCTCCGGATGCGGCGCCACCGCGACGTAGGATTTGTACATCGGCGTGTCCTTCATGAACTCAGCCGCGGCTGCGCTCACCTGTGCCTGCTGCGGACGCATCTCGTCATAGAAGCCGTCCGTGGCGTAGCCGGTCGATACCAGGACGAGGCGGTGCACCGCTTCGGGATGCTGGACGGCCATGCGGAAGGCGACGCCGCCGCCTAGCGAATAGCCCATGACATCGACCTGGCTGTAACCGAGCGCCTTGACGATGGCGGCCATGTCGTCGCCCATCGCCTCCACGGTGAATGGTCGGTCACCCAGCGCGGTGCGGCCGTGACCCTGCAGGTCGACGCCGATGACGGTGCGGTTTTCGGCAAGTTTCGGCAGGATCGGCGCGAACATATCCGTGGTGCCAAGACCACCATGCAGCAGAAGCAGCGGCTCGCCCTTGCCATAGATCGCATAGTAGTAGTTCAGGCCGTTGATCGTCAGAAGGCCGGACTTTTCCGGCTTCGGCAGTGCATTCGTTTCAGTCGTCATGGCAGGTTTTGTCTCCTCTGCATTGGTGATGCCCGGGCAGGCAAGCAGTGCTGCGGCCGAAGCAAAAATGGCGAAAAACAGGGTTTTGAACATATCGATCTCCTCTCCTGTCGATATCAAGGCGTTATGCGGATCAAAGCGTTTTGGCGAGTTCTTCGAGCTGGTCGGCGCACTGTCCCCAGCCCTCGTGGAACCCCATCTTCTCATGCTGTTCGCGGTCGGCGACGCTCCAGTGCCTGACCCGAGCGATGTAGCGGGTCTTGCCGTTGCCCTCGTCCTCGAAGGTCAGCGCGACGGTCATGAACGGCTTTTCCGAAGGCTGCCAAGCCTCAGTGTAGGCGTCGGTGAGGACGATCTTCCTGCCGGCAACGACTTCGAGGAAGACACCTGGGTTGGGGAACTCGTTGCCGTCCGGGCTGGCCATGACGACAAGGCTCGAGCCACCGGCGCGCACATCCATCTCCGCGCGCGGCGTCGTCCACGGTTTTGGAGAGAACCAGCGCGTGATCAGTTTCGGATCGGTCCAGCAGCGATAGACGTTCTCGCGCGGCGCATCGATGATGCGGGCGAGAACCAGTTCGCGGTCGTTGGTGGGGGCGATGTCGAGCTTGGTGGTCATGATGGCGTCCTGCGTTTGATCTGGCTTCCGTCCCAAGGACGAGCCGATGAACCGCAAGCCGACATCGGCCAGCGAAAATTTTGCGACACCGTTTCGATTGACCCGAGGCGTCACTCACCTTCGTCATCCACGGGCGGAGCAGGAACGCAGCTCCGTCGCGGAGACCCGAGGATGACAAAGTGATGGATGGGCCAAAGCCTCAGTGGCGCTTGGCTTGCACCAGATAGGCCTCGATCTCGGTCTCGCCGAGCCACTTTGCCGCTTCCAGCCGGTGCAGGCCTTCGACGAGGATGTGGCGCTTGCCGTCATGGCGGACCTGGATCGGCGTCTTCGTGCCGTTTTCCAGAATGTCCTCGGCGAGATGGCGGACGGTCTCGGGATGCAGCGTCTTCTTGCGCGCCGTCGGCACGTAGATCTCGTCGACCTTGACCTTTTGCACTCTGAGCATGCCGACCCCCGTGGCGGAAACGCCGCCAACCCTGAGATAGTCCGTTTGATGGAGGCGGCCAAGGGTGCGGCTAACGAATACGAAGTCCGAAGGCCATTCTCGGTTCGAAGATGCCAGGGACAGCAGATCGTTTGCCTGTCGTCGCGCGTTTCGATATTGCGTCTGCGCGATCGTCGAGGGCCACGGAGCAAATCCCCATGAGCAAATCTCTCGTCACCTTTGTCGGCGTCGCTCATCCCTGGATGTGCGACGTGATGGGGCACGTGAATGTGCGTCACTACGCGGCGATGTTCGATGATGCCAGCTTCCAGCTTCTCGGCCATATCGCCGGACAGGACGACAACCAGGCGTCGCAGATCGGATGGGCCGACGTGCGCACCGAAATCGACTATCGGCATGAAACGAAAGCCGGTGCGCTCATCACCATCCACTCGCATGTCGTGAAGATCGGCCGCACCTCCATCACCTTCGAACAGGTGATGTTGGGCTCGCTCGACGGCATTGTCCGCGCATCGAGCCGGACGACAAGCGTGCGCTTCGACCTTGCCGCGCGCGCCTCGGTCGCTCTGGACGAGCCGATGCGCGACCGCTCTTCGGCCTTCCTGATCGAATAAGCCTGTCTCCGCCCGTCAGCCTATGTAGATGCGGTCCTCGAGGGGCGTGTCGGCAATCAGCATCTGCAGCCCTGACAGCAGCGCCTTCTCGGCGCGGTTCATCACCTTGTCCGGATTGACCAGCAGGAAGATGTCGATGGCCGGCGGCGCGTCATAGGGCGGCAGCCGCCACAGCATTCCATCCGCCACGTCCCGCCGCGCGACGTGCAGCGGCAGCGGCCCAATGCCCAACCCGGCGACGATCATGCGCCGCACCTCTTCCAGGCTCGAGGACACGCCGACGACATCGGCGTTGAGCCGGGCCTCGCTGCGCAACAGCGCGACCGGCCGCAACGCATCCGAGATATGGTCGGTCTGGAACGATACCGAGGGCTCGCCCCGGAGATCGGTCAGCGTCAGCCCGGTTTGCCCGTAAAGCCTGTGCTGCGGCCCACAGAAGAAGCCGAAGAACTCGCGGTAGACCATCGCATATTCCAGCGCCGGATCGCGCTGGCTGACCAGGCAGATGCCGAAGGAAGCACGCCGGTCCCTCACCTGCTTGGCGACTTCGGTGCTTGCTGCGACTGAAATGGTGATGCTGGCGTGCGGGTAGTTGCTGTGGAACTCGGACAGCGCCTGATCAAAGAGCGGCGAGACGACATGGCTTGCCGTCGCGATCATCACATGGCCGGTAACATCGTCGCTGATGCCGCGCATCAGCAGCGGCAACTGCGATATGGTGCCGAACACCTCGACGCTCTGCTCGTAGAGAAGCCGCCCGACCTCGGTCAGTTCGAAGCGCGTCGCGTCGCGCTCGACCAGACGCCGGCCCACCCGGTCCTCCAGCCGCCGCAGAGCATTGCTGACGCTGGGTTGCTTGAGGTTCAGTCGCTCCGCAGCTCGCGTGATGCCCTTCACCTCCGCGATGACGACGAATGTCCTCAGAAGGTTCCAGTCGAGATCCCAGACCAGCCGTTCGGGGCGTGGAAGTACCATTCCTGATATCTATGCTCTCTATTCGCATTATCTATTTGCGCAATGATACCGCAAAGGCAATCATTGATGACAGGAAAGCGTCTGCACGCCTCCCAAGAACAAACCTTGCGCGCCATCCAGAGGAGAGGAAATCAGATGAACAGAGTATTTTCCGGCATCGCCGTTGCGGCCCTGCTGCTTGCGTCGACCTTCACTGCCGTTTCGGCCAGGGCCGACGACCTCGAAAAGATCAAGGCGGCGGGCGAGCTGAAGATTTCCATGAGCGGTCAGTATCCGCCCTTCAACTTCGTCAACGACCAGAATGAAGTCGTCGGTTTCGACGCCGATATCGGCAAGGCCATCGCCGAGCGCATCGGTGTCAAGGGCACCATCATCACCACGGCCTGGGACGGCATCATTGCCGGCCTGCTCGCCAACAAATACGACACCGTCGTTGGCTCGATGACGATCACGCCTGAGCGTGAAAAGGTGGTCGATTTCGTCGGGCCTTACTACCACGCCGGCCGCGCCGTTTTCGTCAGCGAGCAGTCGAAAGTGCAGAGCCTCGACGAGCTCAAGGGCAAGACCATTGGCGTGACGCTGGGCGAGACGCATGAGAAATGGGCGCGCGAAAAGGGCGGCTGGGATATCCGTACCTACAAGGGCCTGCCGGAACTGCTGCTGGAACTGAGGGCCGGCCGCGTCGACGCGATAGTCGTCGACAACATTCCGGTCATGGTTGCCGTCAAGGAGACGGGCGAGAAGGTCCGCAAGCTCAACACGCCCGATATCGAAGGCGGCGCTGTTGCCATCGGCATCGCCATCCGCAAGGACAATCCGGAGCTCAAGGCTGCGATGCAGAAGGCGCTGGACGACATGCTGGCGGACGGCAGCTACGAAAAGATCTCGATGAAGTGGGTCGGCAGCGACATCCGCTGATCTCTCCTGGCTTCAGGCGACCAAAGCCGCCTGAAGCCGAGCGTTACTCCTGCTGGACCCTTTCATGGATTTCTCCTTGATGCAGCGCGTCTTCCCGTTCTTCGTGGAGGCCGCCTTGGTGACGATCGAGATCACGGTGTTGGCCCTGATCCTGGGCCTCGCGGCTGCTTCATTGGCCGCGGCCGCCAAGATGTCGAAATCGGCAATCCTGCGGACCATCGGCACGCTCTATGTCAGCCTGTTTCGCGGCACGCCGTGCCTGATCCAGCTCTTCGTGCTCTATTTCGGCGGCCCGCAGATCGGCATCAATCTGGAGCCGTTCGCCGCCGGCGTTATCGGCCTCGGTCTAAACATCGGCGCCTATATGGCGGAATCGATCCGTGGTGCGCTGGTCGCGGTCGACAGGGGCCAGACGGAGGCCGCCCGCACAATAGGCTTCAGCCGTTTCCAGACCTTGCGCAAGGTCGTGCTGCCGCAGGCCGCACGGCTGATGATCCGGCCGCTCGGGGTCAATACGGTTGCTTTGTTGAAGGGATCAGCACTTGTGTCGACCATTTCAGTCGTCGAACTGACCTACACCGCCCAGCGCTTCATCGGCTCCACCTACAAGCCGTTCGAGATATTCGGCGTTGCAGCCCTGCTCTACATGATCATGGTCTACGCGGTTGCGCGGGTCGTCGACCTGCTCGACAAACGCTTCGCCATCGTCTGACCGGAGAGCACGATGCAAGGTTTGGATTTCACCGTCGTCGCGCCCTACTGGGACCTTCTGTTGATTGGTGCCTGGTGGACGGCGGTGCTGACGGTCTCGGCGGGCGCACTCAGCTTCGTCGGCGGCATCCTGTTCGCGGTCATCGTGCTCTACGCCCCTAAGATCGTTGCCTATCCCGTGCGCGCCCTCATGTGGGTGTTCATGGGCACGCCGCTGCTGTTGCAGCTGTTCCTGATCTATTTCGGCCTGGTGCAGATCGGCATCGACATTCCCGCCCTTGCCGCCGGCATTGTTGGGCTCGGCCTGCACTTTGCCGTCTACAATGCCGACATCATCCGCGCCGGCATCGTCGCCGTCGATGTCGGCCAGACGGAGGGTGCGCGCAGCATCGGCTTCGGCAAGTGGCAGACGCTGCGCCATGTCGTGATACCGCAAGCCATCCGCAACACGGCACCACCGATCGGCGGCAATCTGATCGCGCTGTTGAAGGAATCCTCGATCGTCTCGGTCATCGGCATCGCCGAGTTGGTCCATTCGGCCCAGCTGGCGATCAGCGAAACGTTCCGCCCGTTCGAGTTCTACATCACCGCAGCGGCGCTTTATTACATTCTCAATCTTGTGCTCGAGGCGGCTTTGCGTCGGTTTGAAAGACATGTGGAGGTTTCCCGATGAGCCCGCAGCGGCCAATGGTCGAGGTTCGCGGCGCGCGCAAATCGTTTGGCGCCGTCGAGGTTCTCAAAGGCATAGGCCTGTCGGTCGATCGCGGGCAGATCGTCGCCATCATCGGCCCGAGTGGCTCCGGCAAGAGCACGCTGCTGCGCTCCATCAACCATTTGGAATCCCTGGACTCCGGTGAAGTCTGGCTCGACGGCGTGCAGGTCAACCAGAAGCTGCACGGCCATGCCTTCGAGCGGCACATCAACAAGGTGCGCCAGCAGATGGGCATGGTGTTTCAGCACTTCAATCTGTTCCCGCATCTGACCGTGATCGAGAACATTTCCATGGGACCGATCATCCTCAAAGGCATGACCAAAAGTGACGCGCATGCGCTGGCGCATAGCCTCTTGTCCAAGGTCGGACTCGCCGACAAGATCGACGCCTACCCCTCGCGGCTCTCGGGCGGCCAGAAGCAGCGTGTGGCCATTGCCCGTGCGCTGGCGATGCAGCCCAAGGTGATGCTGTTCGACGAAGCCACCTCGGCGCTCGATCCGGAACTGGTCGACGAGGTCAATGCGGTGATGAAACAGCTTGCCGCCGAACACATGACCATGCTCATCGTAACGCATGAGATGCGCTTTGCCGGCGAAGTGGCCGACAGGGTGCTGTTCATGGATGGCGGCGTGATCGTCGAGGAAGGCCCGCCCGGCGACATGTTCCGCGCGCCGCAGAAGGACCGCACGCGCAGCTTCCTCAAGAAATATCTTTCCGCCTGAGGATGACCATGAACAGCCCAAACACGGAATTCCCCGATTTCGGACTGACGCCGGAGCAGCGCCGCCACGCGGTGCGCGGCCATTACTACGAATGGCCTGGCATGGATGGCGAGCGCGGCGAGATCTGGTGCTACAGCGACCGGTTTTCCTATCGCGCCGGCGAAACGGTGGCTTTGCATGTCAGTTCGACAGCTGCGACGTTCGGCATCACAATCACCCGAGATGGCGGCAGCGAAAACAAAGTATTCGAGAAATCGGGCATCGCGGCACGCTGGCAGGACACACCCGACCAGTGTTCGGCTGAAGGCTGCGGTTGGGAAGCCTCGTTTGAATTCCGTGTAGAGAACGACTGGCCGTCCGGCGCCTATCGGGTCACGCTGACCGCCGACGGGCTCGACGGCAAGCCGATCCAATGCCACCATATTTTCATCGTCTGCCCGCAGCCGGGCCGCAAACCTGGCCGCGTGCTCCAGGTGGCGGCGACAGGCACATGGCTGGCCTACAACACCTGGGGCGGCTCCAACCACTATCAGGGCATCACCGGGCCGGATCGCAACCAGTATTCGCCCATCGTCTCGACGCAGCGCCCCTGGTGCCGTGGCTTCGTCGTGCTGCCCAAGGATGCGCCGCGTGTGCCGCTGGAGGTCGCTGTGCCGCCGAAGACCGTGCCGCGCTATCCGCACATGGAGTGGGCGCTCGCCACCGGCCATTCGAAGAAATACGCTTCGTCCGGCTGGGCCAGCTACGACAGCCATTTTTTCCGCTTCGCCGAGCGGGCCGGCTATCAAGTCGATCTCGCCAGCCAGCATGATCTGCATTTTTCGCCGGAAATTCTCGACGGCTATGACTGCGCCGTGTTCGTCGGTCATGACGAATACTGGACCTGGGAAATGCGCGATGCCGTCGACGCCTATGTGACCCGCGGCGGCCATGCGGCGCGCTTTGCCGGCAATTTCATGTGGCAGACGCGGTTCGAAGACGAGGGCCGCCGGCAGGTCTGCTACAAATATCGCTCGCGTGCCGAAGATCCGGCCTATCTCCCAGACGGCGACGTCACCCGTGCCACCAATTCCTGGGAGGCGCCGGAAATTGGCCGGCCGGGTTCGGCGACCTTCGGGCTCAACGCGACGCGCGGTGTCTATGCCGGCTGGGGCGGCTGTGCACCGCGCGGCGTGCGTGGTTTCCCGGTCTACCGGCCCGAGCATTGGGCCTTCGCCGGCACCGGCATCTACTATGGCGACCTGCTGGGCGCCGACAGCCATGTCTATGGCTATGAGGTCGACGGGCTCGACTTCGAGATACGCGGCGGCCTGCCCTACCCGACTGCGACCAGCGGCGCGCCAGATGGCCTGCAGGTTCTCGCCGTCGGCATGGCCTCCCAGGACGAGGAAAGCGCCGATGTCCCGATCGAGGACCAGTTCCTCACCGACGAAGACGGCCGCTTCACCGCCGAAACGCTGTTTGGCGAGGCGAGCGACGCCAATCTGGAAAAGGTCAAACGCGGCAACGGCATGATCGTCAATTTCCCGCGCGGCAAGGGCGAGGTGTTCCATGCCGGAAGCTGCGAATGGGTCGCCGGCCTGCTAAGACAGGACCCGATGGTCGAACGCGTCACGAAAAATGTCCTCGATCGTTACCTCGGAAAGTCCTGACATGTCGAAAGTCCAATCCGCCGTTCAAGAAACCGAAGCCCGGCGAGACTCGCATCTGTTCTATCTGTCCAGCCTGCGCCGGCCGCTGATCGACCGCGCCGAAGGCATCTACATGTGGACGCAGGACGGCCGCCGCTTCATCGATGGCTCGAGCGGCCCGATGGTGGCCAATATCGGCCATTCCAATCGCAATGTGCTCGACGCCATGAAGCGGCAGATGGACCGCGCCACCTTCGCCTATCGGCTGCATTTCGAGAACGAGCCGGCGGAGGAGTTGGCGCGGGAGTTGGCCGGCAAGCTGCCGGAGGGCATGGACCGCATCTTCTTCGTCTCCGGTGGCTCGGAGGCGACGGAATCCTGCATCAAGCTGGCGCGGCAATGGGCGGTCGCCACCGGCCAGGCCGGCCGCTGGAAGGTGATCACGCGCTTCCCCTCCTATCATGGCGGCACGCTGGGTTCGCTCTCGATCACCGGCGACGATGCGCTGGCCGAAACGTTCGAGCCGATGATGCGGGTGATGCCAACCGTGCCGGCGCCGAATGCCTGGCGCGACCGCGACAATCTCTCGATTGAGCAGCGCGGCATCCGCTATGCCGACATGCTGGAGGAGAAGATTCTTGCGGAAGGTCCAGACAGCGTGGTTGCCTTCATCATGGAGCCGATCGGCGGTGCGGCGACCGCGGCGCTGGTGGCGCCGGACAGTTATTATCCACGCATCCGCGAGATCTGCGACCGCTACGGCATCCTGCTCATCCACGACGAAGTCATGAGCGGTGCCGGCCGCACCGGCAAATTCCTCGGCGGCGATCACTGGAACTGCAAGCCAGACATCGTCGCCTTGTCGAAGGGGCTGGGCTCCGGATATGCGCCGCTTGGCGCACTCGCCGCACCGATGCGGCTGGTGCAGCCGTTGCTCGCCTCCGGCGGCTTCCAGCACGGCCACACCTATGCCGGCAATCCGCTGGCCTGTGCCGCCGGCCTGGCTGTGCTCGGCGAAATGGACCGGCTCGACCTGATCGCCAATGCGGCAGCCATGGGCGATGTGCTGATGGACGGGCTTAAAGGCCTGGCGAAGCGGTTTCCGTTCCTTGCCGACGTGCGTGGCAAGGGCCTGCTCACCGGCGCCCAGATGGTCGCCGATCCCGAGACCCTAAAACCGATCGACCAGAACAAGAAAGCCACGCAGCGGCTGCTCGACCTCGCCTATGAACGCGGGCTGATCATCTATGGCCGCAGGGTCAAGGGCGGCGTCGACGGCGACAATTTCATGGTCGCGCCACCGATGATCGTCACGGCCGAGCAGGTCGGCGAGATCATCTCCATCATCGGTGACTCGCTGGAGGTTCTGGCCGCCGAGCTCGACCTGCCGGTCGGAGGCCAGGGGTAAGAAATGGCACCGCGAAAAGTCATCATCACCTGCGCCGTCACCGGCTCGGTGCACACGCCGTCCATGTCGCCCTATCTGCCGGTGACGCCGGACCAGATCGCCGCAGACGCGATCGCGGCGGCGGAAGCCGGCGCCTCGATCCTGCATCTGCACGCCCGCGACCCCAGAGATGGCCGCCCGACCGCCGATCCGGACGTCTACATGCAGTTCCTGCCGCGCATCAAGCAGGCGACCGATGCGGTGATCAACATCACCACCGGCGGCTCGTCGCTGATGACGCTGGACCAGCGGCTGGCAGCCCCTTTGCGGGCCGAACCCGAAATGTGCTCGCTCAACATGGGTTCGATGAATTTCGCGCTGTTCCCGATGCTCGACAAGCCGAGGGAATGGCAGCACGAATGGGAACCCAAGCTGCTGGAAGCCACCCGCGACACGATCTTCAAGAACACCTTCGCCGATATGGAAGCGGTGCTGGAAAGACTGGGAAAGGGCTGCGGCACGCGCTTCGAATTCGAATGCTATGATGTCGGCCATCTCTATTCGCTGGCGCATTTTCGCGATCGGGGGTTGGTGTCGGGACCGCTGTTCATCCAATTCGTCCTTGGCATATTGGGCGGCATCGGCGCCGACCCGGACAATCTCGTCCACATGAAGCGGATCGCCGACAAATTGTTCGGCGACAGCTACCAGTTCTCGGTGCTCGCCGCCGGCCGCCAGCAGATGCCGCTGATCTCAATTGCAGCAGCCATGGGCGGCAATGTCCGTGTCGGGCTGGAGGACAGTCTCTATGACGGCCGCCAGCTGGCGAAATCCAATGCCGATCAGGTGCGCCGTATCCGTGGCATTCTCGACGGGCTGTCGCTGGAGGTTGCAACGCCCACCGAAGCGCGCGACATGCTGGCGCTCAAGGGCGGCGACCGGGTGGCGTTTTGAGATGCTGATCTGAGATGAACCTGAAATGATTGCCTCGCCCAAAATCCGCCTCCGCCCCGGCCGAGTGGAAGACGTCGAAACCATCCACGCCGCGATCCTGAAACTCGGCACGCATATCGGTGCGCCCGAGGAGATCATTTCGACAGCAGATGATTTGCGCACCTACGGCTTTGGTGAAAAGCCCGCTTTCTCCACCCTGATCGCCGAAGTGGGCGGCGAGTTTGCCGGCCTTTGCCTGCATTTCCCGATCTTTTCGACATGGATGGGGCGGCCTGGCGTCTATGTGCAGGACCTCTATGTCGAGGATCGTTTTCGCGGCCGCAAGATCGGCGAGCGGCTGCTGCGGCGTGTTGCGGCGCAGTGCCGGAAGGAAGGCGGCGTCTATCTCCGGCTGTCCGTCGACACCGACAATGAAGGGGCCAAGGCCTTCTACGAGAGGCTGGGCATCGCCTGGTCGAGCTACGAACAGACCCAAAAAATCATCGGCGAGGCCTTCTTTGCTTTCGCCGACGCGCCGGAAAACGGGGATCAGGAATGAAAGCCTTCTATGCCGAGGAACAGAAGCGCCACGACCCCAGGGCCTTTCTTTCGAGCGGCGCGGCACAGCCCAATCCGGAAAAGCCGGAGCGCATCGAGAGATTGTTAGTCGGCGCACTATCTGCGGGTTGCACGATCGAGCGACCTCGGGATCATGGGCTCGGCCCGGCCGCGGCGGTGCACACGCCGGAATATCTGGATTTCCTCGAGCATATCTACGCGCGCTGGCAGCGCATCGAGGGCGCTTCGGCCGAAGTGATCCCCAACATCCATCCGATTGCGCGCAATGGCTCCTATCCGGCCTCGGCGGTCGGCCAGGCCGGCTATCACATGGCCGACACCGCCTGCCCGATCTCGGGCGAGACATGGCAGAGCGCGCTATGGAGCGCCTGGAGCGCGGTCGATGCGGCCGAGGCGGTGATATCAGGCGCACCGGCCGCCTACGCGCTGTGCCGCCCTCCCGGCCACCATGCCTTTGCCGATGTCGCCGGCGGCTTCTGTTTCATCAACAATTCGGCCGTCGCCGCGCAGGTTCTGCGTAAACAGGCCGCACGGGTGGCGATCCTCGATGTCGACCTGCATCACGGCAACGGCACGCAAGGCATCTTCTATGCACGGCCTGATGTCCTGACCGTCTCGCTGCATGCCGATCCGGTGCGCTTCTATCCGTTCTTCTGGGGCCATGCCGACGAGCGCGGCGAAGGGCCCGGCCTCGGCTACAATTTCAACCTGCCGCTGTCGCGCAAATCCGCCGACGCGGCGTTTCTCGAAGCGCTCGAGGTGGCCTTCCAGCGTATCCGTGCCTTTTCGCCCGACGCGCTCGTTGTGGCGCTCGGCCTCGACGCGTTCGAGGGCGATCCGTTCGGCGGACTTTCGGTGACGACGCCTGGCTTCTCGCGCATCGGCGAGGCCATCGCAAAGCTCGGCCTACCGACGGTCATCGTCCAGGAGGGCGGCTACCTCTGCGACGAACTCGGCGACAATCTCACCGCCTTCCTCACTGGTTTCGGCGGCAAGATGCGGTGAATGCTCAAGCCAGCGTCAGGAGCGCTGCTGCCTGAGCATGGCGATGACCCGATGCACACTTTCCAGCGTTTCGTCGATTTCGGCTGCCGTGTTGTAGTGAGCAATGCCGATGCGCACGACGCCATGCTCGGCTGGAATGCCGAGCTGGTGGACGATCTCCCAGGCGTAGTTGTGACCGGACCACAGGAAGATTTTTTCGGCGTTCATCAGCCGTACGATCGTCTCGGGCACGATGCCATCGACGGTGAAGGAAACCGTCGGCACGCGATCGCCGAGCCGCTTCGGATCGGTGATGCCGTGGACGGTCAGGCCCTCGATATCGGACAGGCCGTCGATCAGTTGTTGCGCCAGCGGGTTTTCGTACGCGATCGAAGCCGCGAACGCCTTGGCGATCTTCTGCCTTCTTGAACCGCCCTCGCCCGCCGCCGCGCCAAGGTCGGCAAAGTAGTCGACCGCGGCGGTGAGGCCGGCCATCAGCTCGATCTGCGGCGTGCCGAGTTCGAACCGCTCCGGCAGACCGTTGGAAGAGCAGCGGCATTTGTAGGGCTCCAGCGTCTCGATGACATCACGGCGGCCCCACAATATGCCCATATGCGGGCCGAAGAATTTGTAGGCCGAGCAGATCAGGAAATCGCAGCCGAGCTCCTGCACGTCGATCAGCCCGTGCGGCGCGAATTGGACGGCATCGACATAGACCAGCGCACCGGCATTCCTGGCTATCGCAGTCAGCGCCTTCACCCGGTTGATCGAACCGGTCAAATTGCTGGCGTAGTTCAACGCGACCAGCCGTGTCTTCTCCGAAAGCAAGCCAGCCAGCGTCGCCTCCTCGACCTGCCAGCTGGTTTCGTCGAACGGCAGCCAGCGCACGACGAGGCCGTGATCCTCGGCCAGTTGCAGCCAGGGCGAGACGTTGCCCTCATGGTCCATGCGGGTGAGAATGATCTCGTCACCGGGCTGCATCGTGCGGCCGAGCGTGCGCGAGATGTGGTAGGTCAGCGTCGTCATGTTGGCGCCGATGACGATTTCCTCAGGGCTTGCGGCGCCGAGGAAATCGGCCATGGCCTCATGTGCCTCATCGACGACGGCCTGCGCGGCAATCGTCGTTTCGAAGTAGCCGCCAAGGTTCGCATTGGTGGTCAAGAGACAGCGCGATACCGCATCCGCCACTGCCTGTGGCACCTGCGTGCCGGCAGGGTTGTCGAGATAGATGCGGCGGCGGCCCTTGTCGGCCAGAGAGAGAGCGGGAAATTTCCCCCGGATAGCCTCGATCGGAAAATTCATTGCCGCCCTTCTCCCATTGTAATCGTTGGATATTCGGCCAGCAATCCCCGTTCAAGGACAGGGATTGCCGACCCGCTGGTGGATCGCATCCACCGCCTTCTGCATTTCGTCGGTCCAGACGACGTCGACGGAAGACAGCGCCATATCGAGCTGCGCAACGGTCGTCGCGCCGACGATGTTCGAGGTCACGAACGGCCGGCTCGAGACAAAGGCGTTGGCAAACAGTGCCGGCTCCAGGCCAAAGGAGCGCGCCAGCTCATTGTATTCGAGTTGTGCCTCGGCGGCACCTGGCGTCTCGTAGCGCTGGCCGCGATTGAACAGCTGCGTGCGCGAGCCCTGAGGCCGCGCGCCGTGGTCGTACTTGCCGGTGAGATAGCCCTGCGCCAGCGGCGAATAGGGCAGCAGCGACACCTGCTCGCGCTCGCAGACCTCGGCGAGATTCACCTCGAAGGTGCGGTTGACGAGATTGTAGGCGTTCTGGATCGACGCGACGCGCGGGCCGATACCCTTGTCGGCTTCGGCAAGGAACCGCATCACGCCCCAGGAACTCTCGTTCGACAGGCCGAAATGCCGGATCTTTCCTGCCTTCGCCAATTCGTCAAACACGGCAAGCGTCTCGGCGATCGGCGTTTCGCCGGCCGGTGCGCCGACGGAATCGGCGCGCGGCGACACGGCGCCGACGCGCGTCGGGTTGGCGCCCCAGGGGATATCCCGCTCCGGCCAGTGGATCTGATAGAGGTCGATGTAGTCGGTGCCGAGCTTGGCCAGCGACTTGTCGATGGCGTCAAAGATATCGGCGCGCACCAGTTGCGACGGCCTGTCGCCGCGAAACCAGCTGTTGGCCGTGCGGCCGACGACCTTCGAGGCCAAGATCACCTTGTCGCGGTTGCCCTTGGCCTTCATCCAGCTGCCGATGATTTTTTCGGTCCGCCCCTGCGTCTCCGCCTTGGGCGGGATCGGATAGAGCTCGGCGGTGTCGATGAAATTGACGCCGCGCGAGAAAGCCAGGTCCATCTGGGCGTGGCCTTCGGCCTCGGTGTTCTGCTGACCCCAGGTCATGGAGCCCAGGCAGATCTGGGTAACAAGAAGATCAGTCCGACCGAGACGGCGTTTGTGCATGGAATTCGGCTCCGGAGGAAGGCTGGCGCGACTGCGCGGAGGAGCCGCATCTATAGGCAAAGCAGAGCCGCTCTCCAAGCCTCGCCAGGCCGACTTTTGCGTGAACCAGCCGGGTTAGCGGCGAGCACCGGCCAGTGCACGACGCTTGGCCTCGTCGATCAGCATGTTGGCCACTTGCATGCGGATCATGGCGCGCTGGCGCAGATGCGGGGCGACGCGGTCGGGATGGTTGGCAAAGGCAAAGCTGCGGCGCATACGGCCGAAATCGGCGACCTGCTTGGGCTGATTGAGGCCGAGTTCGACGGCGATGGCTTCGGGATCGATCGGCGGCAGTTTTTCCTCGGGCTTTGGCTCTTCGCCGGCGAGAGCCAGCTTGGCATGATCGAGCAAAGCGGCGAATTCGGTCGCCAGATCCGCGCCTGCCTCGCGATATTCGGCAGCGGAAACCTTGATGCGACCGGAATGGAGCTCATCGGCCACCGAAAGATAGTCGAACGGGATGGATGGACGAGCGCCGGCCTCTACGTCCTCGCCATTCTTGTCGGGGGCGATGAAGAGGTCGTCGAGCAACGAAGCGAAATCCCGCTTAGCGCCAGTAGCGATGTCAGCCTCCCCCTCGCCCGACCATTCGGGTATCGAAGCATAGAACCGGCTCGTTAAAAATGCATGGCACCGATCTCAATGAATTTAGCCGTCGCCTCGTGGCAGCCATGCAGCCAGCATTCGAGGCTACGATGCGCGTCAGCAAAAGTTTCACCCGGTTGCGGAAAATGGCGAAAAAAATCGCCAAGACATGGCAGGTATGCAAATGCTGCACTGCACAATTGTCACGATTCACCTATATTGGCAGCCGTGGAGGACCAATTTTGGGGCTTGAATCATGGGTTTCTTCACTGAAATGTTCGCCCGGCCTCGGCCACAGGAACATCTGAGATACCGCTCGGCGCTCGCGCTGCTTCATTCGATGAGCAATGCCGACCGCGCCGACATCGGGATCAAGCCGGCCGACTTCCCCCGCATCGCCCGCGAAATGTCCGTTCGCTAGCTGCATCCGGTGTTCAGGATGTCCCGGATCGGTCCGGGACACCTCCAACAAACTCAATTCCTTAGCGCGATCCCAGGAATGTCGCCTTGCCCAACGGTACGCCATTGTGGCGAAGGATGTCGTAAGCCGTGGTGAGATGGAAATAGAAGTTGGGCATGGCCACATGCAGCAGATACTGCAGGCCGGGCATCGAGCTTTCGCGTCCACCAAGCTTCAGCTCGATGATCTTGTCATCGGAGCCGTCGAATTCGGCAGCCGAAAATGTCGCGAGAAGGTCGAGCGTCTTCGTGATGCGAGCCTGGACATCGGCAAAACTCGCCTCATTGTCCTCGTATTTCGGCACTTCGCGGCCGGCGAGCCGTGACGGCGCGCCCTTGGCATGATCGGTGGCGATCTGCACCTGCCTGGTCAAGGCGAACATGTCCGGCGCCAGCCGCGCCGTCAGAAAAACCTGCGGGTCTATCTTGCGGTCCAGCGCATTCTGTTCGGCGGTCGCAAGCACATTGGAAAGCGCTTTCAGCCTGGCCGAAAACACCGGCACGGATGCCTCATACATCGATATCGTCACGTCAAATCTCCTGCCCGGCCCAGCGCCGGCGGACGCGACGTAGCGCCTTCGTGCAGGATTTTTCAAGGCCGCCGACGCCGCGTCACCACGTTGCCGCAATCGCCGTCGTAGAATCCTCTTATCGAGCGGAGGTTCCCGATGAGATGCGCCCTTTTCGCAGCGACTGCCTTTCTCTCCCTTGCCCCGATCGGTCAAACGACCTTGGCAGCCGAAGATGCCCGCGAAACGCCCTATGTCGACGACCGGTCGAGCGCCGATGCTGTTGTGCGTTCGCTCTACAGCGCCATCAGCCGGCACGAATTCGCCCGCGCCTGGGGGTATTTCGGCGATACAAAACCGGCAAAGGATTTCGACAGTTTCGTCAAAGGCTATGACGGCACCGACAAGGTCGAGGTCTTGACCGGGGCGGTTTCCGACGAAGGTGCGGCCGGCAGCATTTTCTACAACGTGCCCGTCGCCATCCGCGCCACCGACAAGAGCGGCGGCGAAAAGGTTTTTGCCGGCTGCTACACGCTGCGCCAGGTGAATGCCCAGATCCAGGCGGAGCCACCCTTCGATCCGATCCACATCGAGAAGGGGGCACTGAAACCCTCCACCGCCGATTTCGAGGAGGCGCTGCCGCCAAGCTGCGGCGACGGGCCGCCGCCACCGAAGAAGGACACTGCGCTGGAGCAGGCAAAGAAGGCGTTTCTGGCAACCTATGGCGACCAGTGCGACAAGCAGTTCCTGGCCGACGAGCCGACGGTCTTTTCAATCAAATACAAGGACAAGGATGCGCAGCCCGGCGACCCCAACAAGGAGACGCGGCTGTTCCATTTTTCCTGCTCGGCCGCCGCCTACAATGAAAGCTCGGTCTATTATATGACCGACGAGACATCGGCCGTGCAGCAATTGCAATTCGCCGAACCCAAGATGGACATCCGCTACGAGAACAATGACAGCAACGGCAAATTGCTGGGCATGAGCATCGTCGGTTTCCAGACGTCCGGCTGGGCGGTCAATTCCGACTACGACGAGGCCACCCAGACGATCACCACGTTCAACAAGTGGCGCGGGGTCGGCGATGCTTCCGACGCCGGCACGTATCTGTTCCGCAACGGCAATTTCTCGCTGGTCCAGTACGACGTCGATGCATCCTATGACGGCGAGCAAAATCCCGAGACTGTCGTCGACTACAACACTGCGCCTTGAGCATCACACGAGCTTGTAGGCTGTGTCGATCAGGGCGCCTTCGACAGCATCCAGTTGAGCGTGCCGCGCCAGTCGGTCATGCGGATCGGGGTGCCATGGGTGCCGGTCTCGAAACGAACGAAACGGGTCGGGTAAGTCTTCGATTTGGCCAGGATCGAGCGAAAGAATGCCTCCTGATTTGCCACTGGGAAGACCACGTCGTGACTGCCCTGGCCGAAAAAGACCGGCACACGGCGCTTGAATGCTGGGCTCGCGAAAAAGCTGTCGTCCCAGAGTGAGCCGAGCAGCAGCAGGCCGTTGATGCGGCCGCCCATGTCCTTGCGCGCGGCAAGCTTCCAGCACAGCGCACCACCCATCGATCCGCAGGCAACGAAGATCTTCGCGCCTGGCGACCGGTCGGCATAGTGACCGATCAGCGCTGCCACCTGCGCTGCTCCCTTGTCGCCGAAATCGGTAAAATCCGGGCTAAGGTAGAGGCCGCCATTGCTGGCCATCAGGTTCTTGAGCCGGTTGAAATTGCCGCCGAAGGTGAAGTCGTCGACACCTTGCTTGCGGCTGCCGCCCTGCCCGTGCAGGTAAAGCACGATGATGCCGGCGCCCTCGGTCTTGCCGACGGCGACATGCCTGATATCGCCGGCGTCGGTTTTCAGCAACAGATCCTGCTGCACCTTGCGCACGCTGGCGTCGGTATATTGGGCGTTCACCCGCCGCTCGGGCACCTGGTCACGCTGGTTGATGTCGCGCATCTCGCGGTAGTCGATGACCGTGTAGGCGCCGTTGCTGTCGGACGACAGCGTGGGCGGATAGGCGAAGAGATCGTCCTTGAAGGGTTTTAGGGACAGCGTCTGACTTTGCGCGGCCGAAGACAGCAACGCGGTCGTGACTGCAAAGGCACAGAAAATTTGGCGGCGAAAAGACATACCCAAGGCATGCGTAATTCGGCTTGGGTTTGTCAATCCTGCAGCACGCCGCCGGCGCCTTCCAGCGCCTCGCGCGTGTCGACATCGACAGACGCCGCCGCGCCGATCTCGACATCGATGACATCGAGCCCTTCGGTCTCGACCAGATGGCGTGCACCGGTGTCGCCCTCCAGATGGGCGATCGCCGGAAACAGCGAACGCGGCAACAGCACCGGATTGCCGCGCTTGCCGTCATGCGAAGCGCGGACCACCGCATTGCCGCCGCCCTTGCGGAACGCATCGATCAAGCTGTCGAGATCGTCGGACGTGATATCGGGCATGTCGCCGAGCGCGATCATCACACCGGCGGAGTCCTCCGGCAGATAGGCAATGCCGGCCTTCAGCGACGTGGACAAGCCGTCGGTAAAATCAGGATTGTGCGCGAAGGTCACGTCGAGGCCCGCCAGCGCAGCGCGCACCCGCTCGCGCTGGTGGCCGGTGACGACGACAGTTCTGGACGCCTTCGAGCCAAGCGCCCGCTCGGCGGTGCGGTACACCAGCGGCTTGCCGTCGAACAGCGCCAGCAGCTTGTTGGGTCCACCCATGCGGCTCGACCGGCCGGCCGCCAGCAGCACGATGCCGACCTTCAGTTGAGATTTGGCCGGCAGCGGTTCGCGGGGCTGCGGCCGTGTGGGGATTTCCATCAACAGCCCGCCGACCCCCATGCCGGCAATATCCCTGGCGGTCACGTCGAGACCGGCGATCAATCGGTCCAGCACCCAATCGAACCCGTTCTCCTTGGGACTGCGGGCGCAGCCGGGCGCGCCGATGACGTGCTTGCCGCCGAGCGTACCGAGCACCAGCAGATTGCCGGGATCGACCGGCATACCGGCGCGGACGACGGTACCGCCCGCTTTCTCGATCGCCGCGGGAATGACATCGGCGAAATCGCTCATCGCCGAGGCGCCGAAGATCACCACCACGTCATTGTCGCGCACCAGGGAAGCCGTGGCCTCCGCCACCGGCGCGATCTCATGCGCCGTGCGGCGCTCGGCCGTCAGCCTGCCGCCGGTGCGCGCCAGCCGTGCTTCGGTGACCCGCAGCGTCTTGTCGAGCACGGAAGGCTTGATGCCCGGCAGAACCGTCTGGATGACGCCGACACGCACGGGCCGGTAGGCATTGACGGCAAAGATCTCGCCTGCGGCGCAGATTTCTGTCGCAGCGTCGACCAGCGCTGAACCGACCGCGAAGGGAATGATCTTCACCGTCGCGACCATCTGGCCTTTTTCGACCGGCGCATGCTGCGCCAGCGTGGCGATGGTGATGGCGGGATCGATGGCATTGATGGCGTCGATGGCAGCGGCATCGACCGTGAAGATGCCCGGCGCCTTGGCATGGAGGTTGACCCGCCCGGTCGCGGCAGGCTTGGCTTCGATGCCGCGAAAGGCCATGCTCCCGGCAATCGTTTGCGCGGCCGCATCCTCGCCGAGGTCGTCCTCAGCCAAAACAGCCGCAACGACCTCGGAAACACCGGCAGTCCGTAGCAGCGCCACATCTTCGGCGCTCAGCCTATGCGCCTTGCGGAAGCGGCGTTCACCAGCGGTGGTGGAGTGTGCCAGCACCGCGCCCTCCGCCGTCTCGATCGGGATCGGTCCGAATTTCACGCCGCCGCACCTTTTGCGTCCAGCCCGCGCGAGCGGAAGGCATGGATCGCCTGGGCCAACACCGCAACAGCAATCTCTCCCGGGCTGGCAGCACCAATATCGAGCCCGATCGGCGCATGAATACGGGCGATCTGGTCGGCGCTCGCGCCCAGCGCCAGCAAACGTTCGACACGCTTGGCATGCGTCTTCCTGCTGCCGAGCGCGCCGACATAGAAGCAGTTGGCGTCTAGTGCTGCCTTCAGGGCGAAATCATCGACCTTCGGATCATGGGTGACGGCGGCAAGTGCGGTGTAGCTGTCGAGCGGCTGACGCTTCAGCACATCCTCCGGCCATTCGGCATGAAGTGCCACATCGGGAAAGCGGTCCGGCGTGGCGAAAGCGGTGCGGGGGTCGATGATCTCCACGGGATAGCCGGCGATCTTCGCCATCGGCGCCAGCGCCTGGCTGATATGGACAGCGCCAATCACGACCAGACGCGGCTGCGGCAGATGCGCGTTGAGAAAGAAAGTCCGCCCCTCGGCTTCGACCGAACCGGAATTACCGGTGCGAAACGCCCTGGCGATCGCGGTTCCGAGATCGCCGGCGACGTGATCGCCCTCGCGCACGATCCGGTCGCGGCCGTCACCGAGATCGGTGACAAGGATCGCCGCACGGCGGGCGCGTCGTTCGGCGTTCAAAGTTTTTAAGGCGTAGGGATCCATCAGGAAATCTCTTGTCCGAGCATCATCTTGTCCAAAAACCGGGTCCCACTTTTTGGGATCATGCTCTAGCCCAGTCTTTCCACGTACACCTTGATGCGGCCGCCACAGGACAAGCCCACTTGCCATGCGGTTTCATCGGCAACACCGAACTCCAGCATCCTGGCCTTGCCGCTGTCGATGACGTCGATGGCCTCGCTGACCACGGCGCCTTCGACGCAGCCGCCCGAGACGGAGCCGTGGAAATTGCCGTCTGCGTCGATGACCAGATGGCTGCCTACAGGTCGGGGCGCCGAACCCCAGGTCTCGACCACTGTCGCGATGGCCACGTCCTTGCCGTCCTTCATCCAGCCCTCCGCAATGATCAGCGGGTCGCGGGCCTCATCCAGATAAATGCTGTTTTCCATGACCGTTTCTCCAGAAGTCTGTTTTTCTCGGGATCTGTTTTCCGGATGGGAAGGATATGGTTATGCGGCGCGCCTCGCGCCAGCTTCCAGCCATCGGCGCGGATCGACGGATTGTGCCGACTTCTTGTCCAATGACGCGCAGAGATCGGCGAGCGCATCGAGATTGTGCACCGAGCGGAACTCGTCGACATGCGGCAGCATCGCCTTGACGCCACGGGCGCGCGCCTGGAAGCCGTCGAAGCGCAGCAACGGGTTCAGCCAGATCAGCCGCCGGCAGGATTTGTGCAGGCGCTCCATCTCCTCCGACAGGCCGGCGACATCGTCGCGCTCCAGCCCATCTGTGATCAGAAGCACGACCGCCCCCTGCCCCAGCACGCGGCGCGACCATATCAGGTTGAACTCGGCCAGCGTGTCGCCGATGCGGGTGCCACCCGACCAGTCCATGACCGCTGCCGAACAGTCGGCAAGGGCTGCATCCGGGTCGCGATGGCGCATCTGCCGCGTCAGATTGGTCAGCCGGGTACCGAAGACGAAGGTGTGCACGCGACGCCTTTTTTCCGTCAGCGCATGCAGGAAATGCAGGAAAATCCGCGTGTACTGGCTCATCGAGCCGGAAATGTCGGCCAACACGACCAGCGGCGGATGAACCTCGCGGGCTGAGCGGAATTTCGGCAGGATCAGTTCGCCGCCGGTGCGCGCGGCCGAACGCATCATGGCGCGCGGATCGATGCGGCGGCCATGCGCATCGGCCTTGAAGCGCCGCGTCCGCACCATGTCGAAAGGCAACCGCAACTGCGCGATCGCCTTCTTGGCGTCGGCCATCTCGGCGGCGTTCATCTGGGCAAAATCCTTGGCCCGCAGCACCTCGTTGCCGGAAAAGGTGAAGCGGGCGTCGACCTCGATCTCGGGAATTTCCTGTGGCGGCTGGTTCTTCTGGTGTCCCTCGAACATCGCCTGGCTGACCCGGTTTTCAGCGGCGCGTGGCTTCTGCTTTTCCCTGGTGTCGGGCGCCACCGGCGAAAACATCGCCAGCATCTTTTCGATCAGTTCGCGCGACTTCCAGAACAGCCGGAAGGCCTCGTCGAAAATGGCGTGATCCTCATGCCGCGACACCAGCACGGCGTGCAGCGTCCAGTAGAAATCGTCGCGCGAACCGATGCCCGCGGCGAGCACCGCCTCGATGGCGTCCTTGACCGAGGCCGGCCCGACCCGCATGCCCGCCTTGCGCAAGGTGCGGGCAAAATAGACGATGTTGTCGGCGATCCGCCCGTGCGGCATGGCCTCTTTTGGCTCGGGGCGCGGCATCGCCTACTCCGCCGCCGAAAGCTCGGCCTTCACCTCGTTGAGGATGCGCTGGCCTTCGCCCTGCTCGATGCGGGCAATGTCGTCCTGGTATTTCAACAGCACGCCGATCGTATCGGAGACGGTTTCCGGATCGAGCGCCACCTTGTCGAGCTCGGTCAGCGCGCCGGCCCAGTCGATGGTTTCGGCGACACCCGGCACCTTGAACAGCTCGATCTGGCGCAGCTTCTGGATGAAGGAGACCACTTCGGCCGAAAGGCGCTGGTTGGCCTGCGGCACCTTGCGGCGCACGATCTCCAACTCGCGCTCGGCATTGGGATAGTCGACCCAGTGATAGAGGCAGCGCCGCTTCAGCGCGTCGTGGATCTCACGGGTGCGGTTGGTGGTGATGATGACGATCGGCGGCTCTTCCGCCTTGATGGTGCCGAGCTCGGGCACCGTCACCTGGAAGTCGGACAGGATTTCGAGCAGGAAGGCCTCGAACGCCTCGTCGGTGCGGTCGAGCTCATCGATCAGGAAAACCGGGGCAGCCCCCGCCTTGCCGGTCAGCGCATCGAGCACCGGGCGGCGGATCAGGTATTTTTCGGAGAAGACGTTGCGCTCCATGGCGGAGCGCTCGACCTTGCCGGCCGCCTCCTCCATGCGGATCTCGATCATCTGCGCGGCGTAGTTCCACTCGTAGACGGCGGACGAGACGTCAAGGCCTTCATAGCATTGCAGGCGGATCAGCCGGCGGCCGAGCGCCTGTGCCAACACCTTGGCGATCTCGGTCTTGCCGACGCCGGCCTCGCCCTCAAGGAAAAGCGGCCGCTTCATACGCAACGACAGGAACAGTACGGTCGCCAGCGACCGGTCCGCCACATAGTCCGCACCGGTCAGGAGATCGAGCGTCTCGTCGATCGTCCGTGGCGCGGCGCGCGGTTTCAGCTCGGTCATTCTTTCTCCGTGAACGCCGCCGCTCCGCTTTCCAGTACGTGGTAGCCGCGGGCGTGATAGATCAGCGGCCGCAAATTATCGCCCATCCGCAGGCCTGTCACCTTGCCAAAAAGCACACGATGGGTGGCCAGGTCCTTGGTATCGATCAATTCGCAGTCGAACACGGCGAGCGCACCCTTCAGCGTCGGCGCGCCGGTGGAGATCACGTCCCATTCGCCGAGCGCGAAGCGCTCCTCGACCGGCAAGCCGGTGATTCCGGAAAAGCCGACTGACAGCGGCTCCTGGTGGGAAGCCAGGGTGTTCAAGGCAAACCTGCCGTTTTTCACGAACGGTTCGTTCTTGGGATTTTCGCGATTGAGACAGACCAGAATGGTCGGCGGGGTGTCCGAAACCGAGCAGGCCGCGATCACCGTCGCGCCGCGCTTGCCGGCCGGCCCGTCGGTGGTGACCACATGGACGTGGCCGGCAAAGTGGCTCATCGCGTCGCGATAGGCCTGCGGCCCAATGTCGTTCTTCTTCAGCACCGTATTTTTTCCATTGTCAGGATCCTATCGACATATATGGCCAGACATAGCCCGCCACAAGCGAAGTGCCTGAGCCATATCCCGAAATTCGCGTGTTGCACCAAGGCCGGGCAGCCTTTAGGTCTTGGCGGCAACAGTGCCGGGAGCATAGGACCGGCCCGGAGGATCCCATCGCTCGAATGCGACCCAAGACAAGAACAATAGCGGCGCTGTTCTGGCTGTTCCTGGCCAGTGGTGCGGATGCCCGGACGCTGCTGGTCGGCGTCTCGGCGCCCCTGTCGGGACCATCGGCCATTCTCGGCAAGCAGATCGAGGCCGGTACCGGTATGGCCGCCGAAGCGGACGGCATCGAACTCAAGACCGTGGATGACGCCTGCACCGCCGATGGCGGCGCTGCCGCGGCCAGGGAATTCGCAGCCGTCAAGGTCAATATCGTGGTCGGCTTTCTCTGCACCGAGGCGATCGAGGCGGCGATGCCGATCCTGAAGGACGCCAACATTCCGGTCATCACCATTGGCGTGCGAACCGAAAGCCTGACCGACCGCCGCGCCAAGACCGGCTGGCCGGTCTATCGCCTCGGACCACGCGGCGACGATGAGCGCAATGCGGTCGCGTCAGCCCTCACCCGCCTGTGGCAAAACGAATTGTTCGCCATTATCGACGACGGCACCATCTACGGCCGTGAAATCGCCGAGACGTTGCGGGCAGCGGCCGAACAGGCAGCGCTGAAACCTGTGTTCGTCGACACGTTCCGGCCCCAGCTCGACAATCAGATCGGCATGATCGGTCGGCTGAAGAAGGCCGGCGCGACGCATGTCTTTGCCGGCGGCGATGGCGACGACATCGCCATCATGGGCCGCGATGCCGCACAGCTTCAGGCGGGCATCGTCTTTGCCGGCGGCGAGAATCTGCGCACGCCGCCCGGCGACGTGCCCTATTCCTTGGGCACACTGATGATCGCACCGCCGGAATGGGCCGATGTCGCCGATCCAAAAGTGCTGGCGGCCTTTGCCGCGCAAAAGGTCGTGCCCGACGGCTATACGCTGCCGGCCTTTGCGGCGGTCGAAATCGCCAAGGCAGCGTCGGGCTTGTCAGAAAGCTCGGGCAAACCACTGACCGAAGCTCTGACCGGACAGGATTTCACCACGGCGATCGGGCCGATCCGGTTTGATGCGAAAGGCGATCTCAGCCGGAGCCCCTACCGCGTCTTCCGCTTCGATGGCACGCGCTTTGCGCCCTTGGAAAGCAACTGATGTTTCGCACCGGCCCACGCAACCTGATCACCGACGTTGCCGGCCTGCGCGTCGGCAATGCGTCCGACGCCAGGCTGAAATCCGGGGTAACGACCGTGCTTTGCGATGCGTCCACAGTGGCCGGCGTTCAGATCCTGGGCGGTGCGCCGGGCACCCGCGAGACCGACCTGCTCGAACCGCACAATTCCGTCGATGTGGTGCACGCCGTGGTGCTTTCGGGCGGCTCGGCTTTCGGCCTCGACGCAGCTTCCGGCGTGCAGGCGGCGTTGCGTGAACGCGGCATCGGCCTCGAGGTCGGCGGTTTTTGCGTTCCGATCGTGCCGTCGGCGATTCTGTTCGACCTGCGCAATGGCGGCGACAAGGATTGGGGCCGTTATCCGCCCTACCGCGAGCTTGGCTATGAAGCCGCGCAAACCGCCACCGCCGATTTCCAACTCGGCACTATCGGCGCCGGCACCGGCGCGCTCACTTCGGGGCTGAAAGGAGGCCTCGGCTCCGCCTCGACGCTGCTCGACAATGGCGTCACCATCGGCGCGCTGGCCGCCGTCAATCCGACCGGTTCGGTGACCACAGGCCGAACCCGCCATTTCTGGGCGGCACCGTTCGAAATCGGCGACGAATTCGGTGGGCTTGGCTATCCCTCGCCGATGCCTGACGAGGCGAAACGGATTCTTTTGAAGTACCGCGACAAACATTTTGGCCGGCAGACGGAGACCGGCGGCAACACCACCATCGCCGTCATTGCCACCGATGCGGTGCTCACAAAGGCTGCCGCCAAGCGCCTGGCGATGTCGGCGCATGATGGATTCGTGCGCGCCATCTGGCCGACGCACACGCCGGCCGATGGCGACCTTGTGTTCGCGCTGGCGACCGGCACGAGCGGTATCGAACTCTCCGCCGATGCAGCAATCGATCTCTACGCCGCCGCCGGCGCCACCATGGCGCGCGCCATCAGCCGAGGCGTCTATGCCGCGACGCCTGCCGAAAACGATCTGTTTCCGGCCTGGTCGTCACGCATGAAGTGAAGCGATCAATCAGACCGGATCGGACTTTTCTTCCTCGAACGTCACCGCGACATCAGAATTCGCCGACAGCCAGACCTTCTTGCCGTCGACTTCGGCAATCAGGCTCAGGGGAATGTAGTGGTGATGGCCCTTGTGGGCGCCCTCGCCGCTATCGGCCTTGGTTAGCTTGATGCGCTGGCCATCGACCTTGTCGACAGTGCCGACATGCACGCCATCGGCGCCGACGACTTCCATATGCTCACGAATTTTGCTGGTGTCGGTCATGGTGGTTCTCCATTGGGACTGCCGACAATAACAAATGACGGGCCGATTGGATGCATCGGCTTTCGCACCGCACGACGTTTTGATTCCGTCGTGCTAGGGGATTGAAACGATCACGGGGGTGAAGACCGATGCGAATGCTCTTTCTGTTTGCCGTTGGCCTGCTTGCACAGCTTGCGACCTCGATCACGGCTCATGCCGGCGATGTCGCTGAACTTGAGATCCTCGGCTTCACCAAGGACGGCAGCGTCTTCGCTTTCGAGGAATATGGCGTGCAGGATGGATCGGGCTTTCCCTATGCCAACCGCTACTACATCGACACCAGCACCGACAGCTTTCTGAAGGGCACGCCGATCCGGGTCCGGCTTGAGGACGAGAATGCCAAACTGGATGCGGTGCGCCTTCAGGCCCGGCAAAAAGGCGAATCCATTGCCAGCCAGGCCGAGTTGGACGCCAACCGGGGCATCACCGCAGGTTTCAACCCGGTGACCGAGCTTTCGGCGGATCCGCACCGGATGGCGGTCAATCCGCGCCCGATCTTCACTCCGGTCGACCCACCGCTCGAGTTCCGGCTCGACGAGTTGGGCATGAACAACGCCGATGGCTGCGAGAGCCAGGGCGAAATCAACGGCTTCCGGCTGCTGCGCATCGAGGCGCAGGATGGCGGCACGACCAAGCTGCTGCACGAGGACAAGGCGATACCGAAAAGCCGGGGTTGCCCGAACGGCTATCGCATCGGCGCCGTGCAGACCTTTTCCATGGACAGCCTCAGCGCCTATGCCGTGCTGATCGCGGTGCGCCAATACGGCTTTGAAGGCCCGGACTTTCGCTGGATCGCGGTGACCGGCCGCCTGTGACACCCCCTGCTCAACCCGCCGCGCGCGATCGTGCGCTGAACCGCCTTCGCCGCGCGATACCGACGCCGCGCACAGCACTTGTCGGCGCCTTGTTGTGGGCTGTGACAATGGGCGCCAGCGCGCTCCTCACCTTGTTTTTGGGCGACTGGGAGACGCCGGCGAAAATCCGCATTGTCACCATGCTGTTTGCGGCGGGAGCTGCGCTGGCCTTCCCGATCGGCCTGTTCGCGGCGCGGCTGGTCTCGCAGGGAAGACGCTGGGAAGTCGCTTTCGCCGCGGCCTTCGTGTGCCTAGCAGCGGCGACGATCGGCCTGACCGGCGGGCTGTTTGCCCTGCAGTACCGCTCCTACTACGCCGAGTGGCATGCGCCTGCTTTCACCCGCACCTGGGTCCTCCAGTTCGTCTTCACGACGTTGATTGCGCTCTATCAATTCGTGGTGCTGGGCATCCGGCTCTATTTTCCAGTTGGTTTCATCGCTCTGTTTGCCGCGGGCGTCTGGTTTGCGCGCCAGCGGCGTTGAGCATTTTGCTCGCCTCTGTTAGGACGCGGGCAAACTTCTCGATATGTCAGGACTGACCGATGATCCCTCGCTATTCCCGGCCGGAAATGGTCGCCATCTGGTCGCCAGAAACCCGGTTCCGCATCTGGTTCGAGATCGAAGCCTATGCCTGCGATGCGCTGGCCGAACTCGGCGTCATCCCCAGGGAAGCGGCAAAAACCATCTGGGAAAAGGGCAGTGCCGCAAAATTCGACGTCGAGGCGATCGACGAGATCGAACGCGTCACCAAGCATGACGTCATCGCCTTCCTGACCCATCTTGCCGAATTCGTCGGGCCGGACGCCCGCTTCATCCACCAGGGCATGACCTCGTCCGACGTTCTCGACACCTGCTTCGCCGTACAGCTGACCCGCGCCAGCGACATCCTGCTCGCCGATATCGATGGTCTGCTTGCAGCGCTCAAGCGCCGCGCCTTCGAGCACAAGAACACCGTCACCATTGGCCGCAGCCACGGCATCCATGCCGAGCCGACGACCTTCGGCGTCAAGCTGGCGCAGGCCTATGCCGAGTTCTCGCGCTGCCGCGAGCGGTTGGTGCACGCGCGGGAGGACATTGCCACCTGCGCCATTTCGGGCGCGGTCGGCACCTTCGCCAACATCGACCCCTATGTCGAGGAGCACGTGGCGGCGAAGCTCGGCCTTAAGCCCGAGCCGGTGTCGACGCAGGTGATCCCGCGCGACCGCCACGCCATGTTCTTCGCCACGCTCGGCGTCATCGCCTCGTCGGTCGAGCGGCTGTCGATCGAGATCCGGCATTTGCAGCGCACCGAAGTGCTGGAGGCGGAAGAGTATTTTTCGCCGGGCCAGAAAGGCTCGTCGGCCATGCCGCACAAGCGCAACCCGGTGCTGACCGAAAATCTCACCGGCCTTGCCCGCATGGTGCGTTCCATGGCGCTGCCGGCAATGGAGAATGTGGCGCTCTGGCACGAGCGCGACATTTCGCACTCCTCGGTCGAGCGCATGATCGGCCCCGACGCCACGGTGACGCTCGATTTCGCACTGTCACGGCTGACCGGCGTCATCGACAAGCTGCTCGTCTATCCCGACAACATGCTGAAGAACATGAACAAGTTCCGCGGCCTCGTGCATTCGCAGCGCGTCATGCTGGCGCTGACGCAAGCGGGCCTGTCGCGCGAAGACTCCTACCGGCTGGTGCAGCGCAACGCCATGAGAGTGTGGGAGCAAGGCGCTGATTTTCTTGAGGAACTTTTGGCCGACAAGGAAGTGACCGCAGCGCTACCGGAAGCCGAGATCCGCGAGAAATTCGACCTGGGCTATCACACCAAGCATGTCGACACGATCTTCAAGCGGGTGTTCGGGGAAACCTGAGAGCCGTCCGGAACAAAGGCCCGTCTCGGCCCAGCGCTAACCGAAATGTGGAAACCAAGCAGCTTGGGGCCGGCTCCGCTTGCAGCGTGAGTGTTCCGGAATCGCCTCCAACGGTCCGAAGAAGGTCGCGAGATAAACCGAACACCGAGCAAGCAATCTGCATGGCCGAACTGCCTGACATCGCTGATGGAGCCGACTTTGAGGGGTGGCGGTCCCGTCCAAATCAGTGGTTGCCGCTCGTGCACCACATTGCCCGCGAAGAAGGCATCAATCCCACCGTCCTCTCGCAATTCGGGAACAGCACAAACCTTGTCGTTGATCTCGACGACAAACTGATACTGAAGCTCTTTCCGCCGATTTACCGGACGCAGTTCGTCAGCGAGCGCAATGCGCTTCGGTATCTGGCTGGAAAAATGGACGTTCCGATCCCTTCGATCAAAGCAGAAGGTGAGGGCAACGGCTGGAACTGGCTTATCATCACCAAGCTTGACGGCACCGCAGGGTCGATGGTTTGGCCGCTGCTGCCAGAGGAGGAGAAGGAGCGTCTACTTGAGCAGATAGGAGGTGCCATCTCCAGCATGCAGGCACTTCCTCCGGCAGACCTGGGTACATGCAGGCCCTCATGGCGGGACTTCATGAAAGGACAGATCGACAATTGCTTCGAGCATCACCGGCAGTTGGGGATGTCACCGGGCTTTCTGTCTGATCTGCGCATGCTTCTCGCGGATGCAACGTCAGTCATTCCGCTCGATGCACCACCGGTCATCCTGACAGGAGATTGGATTCCCCAGAACATCCTCCTTTCGGAAGATCGCGGCGTATGGAAACTCGCGGGGATCATCGATTTCGGCGATGTGATGACGGGTTGGGGAGAATATGACCTTCTTGCACCTACCGCATTCATGTGCGCGGGGTTGCACGGCCGTACCCAGTCACTTCTGAGAGGATACGGCGTGGTTGATGGCGAGTGCGACGGCGCGATGAGACGGCGCCTTCTGACGTTGACGCTTCTCCATGCGGAAAGTGATCTACGCAAGGTCGACATCGACGGCTGGGAAGATCGGGCGACAAGCCTGTTCGATCTTGGAGACATCATCTGGCCAAGCGCCAACTAACTCCGCGCCAGTACCGCGTCTACCGCGTCGCGGAATTCATACGGTCGCCGTTTCTGTCGTAAAGTCGGTCGCATAAGCTCGGGCCGGCGCCTCCGCCGGCCTTGATGTTCCCGTAAGCGGATCAGGCCTTGCCTGGAACAGTCCTGATGACCGTGCCCCACGGGTCTTCCCGAGTTACCGGGCTGGTCACATTGTCCGAACGCATCTCGACCCAGGCCAGGCCCGACCGGGTGGAATCGCGCCAGCCTGCGCCCGAACTCTGCCAGGCGTTGGCGCCGATGTGGTGGTGATAGCCGCCTGACGACAGGAACACCGCCTGGCCGCCATATTTGGCCACCGTGTCGAAGCCGAATTCCTGGTTCCACCAGGCTTCGGCGTCTTCCGGCCTGCCGACGCGCAGGTGGACATGGCCGACGACGCTGTTTTCCGGCGCGCCCTGCCAGCCGGCGTCACCCGCAGGCACTTCGGCAACGACGGACGGAATGTTCATCCGCTCGGTCGCCATCGCCACCTTGTCGCCATTCCACTTCCAGTCCTGCGGACGGCGGTCGGCATAGATCTCGATGCCGTTGCCTTCGGGATCGGTCAGGTACAGTGCTTCGCTGACCAGATGGTCGGAAGCGCCCTCGATGGCGATCTTGTTTGATATGGCGTGGTTGATCCAGCGGCCGAGATCGGCACGGCTGGGCAGCAGGAAGGCCGTATGGAACAGGCCTGCGCTGCGAGGATCATCCGGCTTGGCCGAAGGATCGGCCTCGATGACCAGCAACGGACGGTTGGCGGCGCCCAGCGTGATCGCCCCATCGGCGCGGCTCAGTTCCTGCAGACCGACGATGCTGCGATAATATGCGGCAAGGCTTTCCGCGTCGCGCGCCTTCAGCCCGACGCGGGCAACGCTGACCGGGGTGGTGGCGGCAAAAGGCAACTCGCTCATCAAATGCTCCGTTCGACCGGCCTGCGACGAAGCTCCCAAAGCGAGAAACCCCACTCCGCCGATCATTGTACGTCGTGTCAGTTCCAAAGTCAGGGTTCCCGCGCACGGCTGTTTCTTTTCCTGACCACAGATCGTCCATCCGCATCGTTCACACAAGACGCGAAGAAGCGAACATGGTGTTCACTATTGTGATCAAAAGTGGCGTTCCTGCCGGTTGCACGAAGCGATGCCGCTCGCTATCTCAGCGCCATGAAGGTCAGAGACGCAGATATTCTCATCGTACCAGGCTACACCAATTCCGGCCCCGACCATTGGCAGAGCCGCTGGCAGTCGAAGCTGTCGACGGCGCGCCGCGTCGAACAGGCGGAGTGGTCGAAGCCGGTGCGCGAGGATTGGACGGCGAGCGTTGCCAAGGCAGTGGACGAGGCCGAGCGGCCGGTCGTCCTGGTCGCGCACTCGCTCGGCGTCGCCGCGGCGGTGCAAGCCATTCCGCAATTCCGCAAGCCGGTCGCCGGGGCCTTCTTCGTGGCGCCGCCCGATGTCGCCAATCCCGAGATCAGGCCCAGGCACCTGATGACCTTCGGCCCCTACCCGCGCGAGCCGCTGCCCTTTCCATCGATCGTGATCGCCAGCCGCAACGATCCGTTCTGCGCTTTCGAAGTCGCGGAGGATATCGCCGGCGCCTGGGGTTCGCTGTTCATCGATGCCGGCGAGACTGGTCATCTCAACGCGGATTCGGGCTTCGGACCGTGGCCCGAAGGCTCGATGACCTTCGCCAAGTTCCTGACGGATTTGAAACCCTGAGCGTCTTCAGGAGCCGATCGAATCGCGGACGCTCTTGATCAGCGTTTTTGCGCCAAGCCCGATCAGCGAATGCTCGGAGCCCATGGCCAGCAGGCGGTAGCCCATCGACACGACGCGGCCGGCAATTGCCGGCTCGACAACATAGATCGCCGCATGTTTGCCCGCCTTGCGGGTGCGATCGGCCACCGATGCCACCGTCTCCATCATGCTTTCCAGCGTTGAATTGACCGTGGCGCCATTGCTCCAGGCGATCGAGAAATCCGACGGGCCGAGGAAGATGCCGTCGATGCCGGGCGTGTCGAGAATGCCATCGAGCGCATCGAGGGCCGCACGCGTCTCGACCATGGCGAAGGCCATGGTGCGCTGGTTGGTGTCGCGCAGCCAGTCGGCCTGGTCGCCTTGGCCGTGGCGCGGAAAAGCGTAGGTCGGGCCCCAGGAGCGCTCGCCGAGCGGCGGGTATTTCATGGCGGCGGCGAACAGTTTTGCGTCGGCAACCGAGTTCACCATCGGCGCGATGACTGCCTCGGCGCCGAAATCGAGCGCGCGGCTTGCCATGTCGAAACGGCCAACGGGAATGCGCACCAGCGCCGGCTTGCCGGCTGCGAGCACCGGCACCAGGCCACGCAGCACGCTGTCTTCGTGATGGCCGCCATGCTGCATGTCGAGCGTGACGGCATCGAAACCCTGCTTGGCGACGATCTCGACCGTCAAGGCATCCGGGACACCGGACCATGCCGTGAACAACGTTTCATCGGCCGCGAGGCGGGACTTCAGGGACATGAACTCTTTCCTTGTTAGCGACCGCAGTTTCAGCCGGAAACCGCGGCAAAGGCAAAGAAAAACCGCCCGGGTAGGCCGGGCGGTCGATTGGTCCAGCGTATGGCCGCCGGATCAGCGCATGGCCCGGATCAGGTGTTCTTGATCTGCTCGATCGCCTGCGCCATCAGTTCGTCCATGGTGCGGCGGATCTGGTGGTCCGACTGCTCGACGCCGGCCGCGTCGAAATCCCCACGGATCTTGCGGAACACGTCATGGTCGCCGGCCTCCTCGATGTCGGAGATAACCACTTCCTTGGCATAGGCGTCGGCATCAGCGCCGGACTTCCCGAGCTTTTCGGCGGCCCACAGGCCGAGCGCCTTGTTGCGGCGCGCCGAGGCCTTGAACCGAAGCTCCTCGTCGAATGCGAATTTACGCTCAAAGCCCTCTTCGCGGTCTTTCATGCTGCTCATGGCGTCCCTCCGGGTCAAATTCGATTCGTTGGCAGTGAATATGTGCGTTGCCAAAGCACAAACCAAAAGGTCGCGGGCCGGTCAATACGCTTCATCGCATGCTGCGCTGCGGCATTTCAGTCCCGAAAGCGGTTGATTGGAAGGATTTGCCGATTGAGCAAACGATGTGATTGGGATAGACCCGGCATTGAACCCTACCGTAGCCGCACTATTTCAGGCAGACGGACAGGAAATGGTCTGATACCGCCTGTCCGGAACCCCAGAGAAAAATCAGATGAAAAATCGCCGCCGCATTTATGAAGGCAAGGCCAAGATCCTCTATGAGGGACCCGAACCGGGCACGCTTATCCAGTTCTTCAAGGATGATGCGACCGCGTTCAACAAGAAGAAGCACGAGGTCATCGACGGCAAGGGCGTCCTCAACAACCGCATTTCCGAGTATATTTTCAACCATTTGAACCGCATGGGCATTCCGACCCATTTCATCCGCCGTCTGAACATGCGCGAGCAGCTGATCAAGGAAGTCGAGATCATTCCGCTCGAAGTGGTGGTGCGCAATGTCGCCGCCGGCTCGCTGTCCAAGCGGCTCGGCATCGAGGAAGGCACCGTTCTGCCGCGCTCGATCATCGAATTCTATTACAAGGCCGACGCGCTCGAGGACCCGATGGTGTCGGAAGAGCACATCACCGCGTTCGGCTGGGCGAGCCCGCAGGAGATCGACGACGTGATGGCGCTGGCGATCCGCGTCAACGACTTCCTCTCCGGCCTGTTCATGGGCGTCGGCATCCAGCTCGTCGACTTCAAGATCGAATGCGGCCGCCTGTTCGAAGGCGACATGATGCGCATCGTCGTCGCCGACGAGATCTCGCCGGACTCCTGCCGCCTGTGGGACGTGGCGACGCAGGACAAGCTCGACAAGGACCGTTTCCGCCGCGACATGGGCGGCCTCGTAGAGGCCTACCAGGAAGTTGCCCGCCGCCTCGGCATCATGAACGAGAACGAGCCGCCGCGCCCGACCGGCCCGGTGCTCGTCGCCTCGACCGACGGCCTCAAAGGCAAGCCGCACTGATCGCGGTTTGCGACCCGATAGTCAGAACAGGAGCATGTCCAGCGTGATCAAGGCCCGCATTACCGTCACCCTCAAGAACGGCGTGCTCGACCCGCAGGGCAAGGCGATCGAACACGCATTGTCCGGCCTGGGCTTCGGCGGCGTCGGCACGGTGCGGCAGGGCAAGGTGTTCGATGTCGAGCTGGCGGAAAGCGACAAGGCCAAGGCCGAAGCCGACCTCAAGGCCATGTGCGACAAGCTGCTGGCGAATACGGTGATCGAGAATTATAGTGTGACGCTTACCTAAGGCTGTGCCGGAGGCACGGATGCCTGAAGTCACGAATGAACTGATGTACGAGCTTCTCGAGATTGTAGCGATCAGGCTTGCAGGCGTTGAGCACGCAACGGACGTCAACAATATCTACGCGATAGCAGGCCGTATCGATCAACATCTTGAACGGATTGAGCAGCGCCTCGAGTTGCGCGAACTCGCCGAAGCACAAAGGCCTTACGAACCGAAATGAAATCAGCCGTCGTCCTCCTGCCTGGCCTCAATCGCGACCGCGACATGATCGCGGCGCTGACCAAGATTTCGGGAACACCGCCGGTCACCGTCTGGCAAACCGACACCGAAATCCCCGATGTCGATCTGATCGCCATTCCGGGCGGTTTTTCCTTCGGCGACTATCTGCGCTGTGGCGCGATCGCCGCGCGCATGCCGGTCATGCGGGCAGTGGCCGAAAAAGCGGCCGCGGGCGTGACGGTCATCGGCGTCTGCAACGGTTTCCAGATCCTGGTCGAGGCCGGCTTGTTGCCGGGTGCCTTGATGCGCAACACCTCGCTGAAATTCGTCTGCCGGCAGGTGAAGCTCGAGATCACCAATGCCAACACCATGTTCACCCGCCGCTATCAGCCGGGCCAGATCATCCGCTCGCCGGTCGCGCATCATGACGGCAATTATTTCGCCGACGCCGACACGCTTGCCCGTCTCGAAGGCGAAGGCCAGGTGGTGTTCCGCTATGCCGAGGGCACCAACCCCAACGGCTCGATCAACGACATTGCCGGCATCGTCAACAGCCAAGGCAATGTGCTCGGGCTGATGCCGCATCCGGAAAACCTGATCGAAGCAGCCCATGGCGGTACCGACGGCCGCGGACTGTTCGAGAGCGCCCTCGGCATCGCTGCCTGACGATATCGAAGCGAACAGCTTGAAAACAGCCGGACATTCCTGTCTCTTTGGAGCAAGTCTGGTTCATTGGGGAGAGAGACGGTCATGAAACTCTATTCGCGGCCGTTGTCGCCCTACTCGTCGATCGTGCGGGCATTGGCCTACATCAAGGACGTACCACTCAAGATCATCGCGCCGCCGCCCGGTTTTCCCATCCCGGAAGAGTTTCGCGCCATCTCGCCGATGAACCGGATTCCGGTGCTGATCACCGGCTCGGGCGAGACGATCGTCGAATCGGTGGTCATCGCCGAATATCTCGAGGAACGGTTTCCGGAACCGGCGCTGCTGCCGCCCGATTCCAAGGACCGTGCGCTGGTGCGCATGTTCGCCCGCATCACCGATCTCGATGTGCTGACCCCGTTGATGAAGCTTTTCGAGCTTCATTCCGTGCCGAAGCGCAACAATGCCGAGATCGACGCTCAGTTCGCCCGCCTGCATCATGGACTGGCGGCAATCGAGGCCCGTATGGCGCAAGGGCCCTTCGCACTCGGCGACGACATCAGCTTCGCCGATGCCTGGCTGACGCCGACGCGGTTCATCTTCAACAATTTCCGCGCCATGACAGGACGCCACGACCTGCTCGACGCCTATCCCAAATTCGACGCCTACCAGCAGATCGCCTCGCAACACCCGGCATTGTCGCGTGTGTGGGGCGAGATGACCGACGGCTTGAAAATCTTCCTGTCCGAGCTTGAGATGGGTGCCGCTTGATCAAGTCGAGGACGATCGCGCTGGTCGCCGCGGCGGGCTTTGTGCTGGCATCCTGCCAGTCGACGCCAAAGAGCACGCCTGTTCCCTCGGGCAAAAGTGCTGCGCTGCTGGCCATGGAACAAGTGGCGATCGCCGCCCACAAATGCTGGATCGCCAGCAAGGACCCGGCCTTCAAACCGTATCAGATGGCCAATGAGCTGAATTCGTTCAGCGGCACGCCGCGTTTCCTGCTGGTTCCGGCCAAGCACTATGGCGGCAAACCTTTGCTGGTCGTGCAGGCGCAAGGCAATTCTAGCCGTGTCGACGTCTTCGGACCGCTGATGAACGATCCGCTCGGCGCCCGCATCGGCTCCGATATTTCCCGCTGGCAGGCCGGCAATCCGGCCTGCGCCGCGACGGCCTAGCCCATGGGCCGGTTCCTGCAGATTGTGGGGCTGGTCATCGGTCTGGCCGGGCTCATCCTGCAGTTCTGCATCAGCATTCCTGCATCGATGGAAGCAGGCCGCAGCCTGCTTGGCTCCGTCATTTTCGTCTTCAGCTTCTTCACCATCCTGACCAACATCGGCGCGGTGCTGGTGTACACGTCGCTGCTGTCACCCACCTTCTATGCCTGGCTGCCGGCCTTTGCAGGGGCGCGGATGCGCACCGGCGTTGCGGTTTCGATCGCACTGGTCTTCATCATCTACGCAACGGTTCTGGCACGACTCTGGCAGCCGCAGGGACTGTTCCTGCTCTGCGATGTTCTCCTGCACTACGTCACGCCGGTGCTGTTCGTGCTGTGGTGGCTGATATCGGGCGCCGACGGCCGGACACGCTGGAGCGACATTTCGTGGTGGGTGATCTATCCCATCGCTTATCTGGTCTATGCGCTGGTGCGGGCGCCGCTTGCCGGCGAGGTGCCCTACCCTTTCCTGAACATCGCCAAGAACGGCGCGACCAGCGTCGTCATCTCAGCTGCAGCCATCACCGGACTTTTCCTCGTGCTGTGCGTGGTCGCCGTCCTTGCGGACCATGCCGTTGCACGCACAAGGGCGTCGAGGGTCCGTTAGAACTGTGCGGACCTTCTGTCCGGATTTCCCGGGACCATCATCTTTCCCAAACCGGTTCCCACTTTTGGGATCACGGTCAGTCCCAGAACGGCCTGATGCCCTCGCGGTGGGCGTCGCAGCGCGTGACGCCGATATCCTTGAGCTGGTCGTCGGTCATCTCCAGCAGAGCCAACCGGCTGCGGCGGCGATCCAGCAGGTTGTCGATCCATCTTGCCAGCGACCTCAGCACGCGCACAAGGCGGCTGACAAAGCCGCGCTGAGCCGACGGGCGTGTCGATTGGGCCGATAATGCAGCGCTCGAATGACGTATTGTCGCGATTGTATTCATTTTCTTTCTGCCAAAGTCCTAAATTGTACCCTTTTGGCACGCGATCGATATGTATTGACTCATCTATCGGTGCAATATAGAAAATTGTCACCATGACAAATTGGCTTCCAGATCTCACTGCCGGCTCCGGCCCGCTGTATCAGCGGCTGGCGGATTCCATCGAGACGGACATCGATCGGGGCGTGATCGATGCCGGCGCAAAGTTGCCGCCGCAGCGCGACCTCGCCTACGACATCGGCACCACCGTCGGCACGGTCGGCCGGGCCTATCAATTGCTGCGCGAGCGTGGGCTGGTGAGCGGCGAGGTCGGGCGTGGAACCTATGTGCTCGGCCAGCGCGCGAAGCCGGATTTTCCGGCTCCGGACGTCGGCGGCGAAGGCACGCGCTATATCGATGCGCCTAAAGGCAAGCTGCGTTTCGACAGCACCGCAGCACCTGATATCGGCCAGGGCGACATTGTCGCCGGTGTCCTGTCGCGCACGGCGCAGGACCATCCGCATGAGATTTCGAGCTACACCAGGGATTTCCCCGAACGATGGTACGAAGCCGGCGCCCGCTGGTTGGCGCGCAATTCCTTTCGCCCGGATGCCGACACCATCGTTCCCACGCTCGGCACCCATGCGGCGGTGATGGCGGCGATCGCGGCGCTCACCATGCCTGGCGACTATGTTGCCTTCGAGCACCTCACCTACTCGCAGGTTTCCCGCAGTGCCGGCTTGATCGGCAGGCGCACCGCGTTGGTGGCATCGGACGATGAAGGCATCGATCCGCAGGATTTTGAGCGCGTCTGCGCGCAAAAGCATCCCAAAATGATCTTCCTGATGCCGACGGCGCAGAATCCGACGCTGGCCACCTTGTCGGCGGCGCGCCGCGAAGCGATCGCCCATGTCGCACGCGAATACAATGTCGTCCTCATCGAGGACGACCTCTATGGCAATCTGACCGATGATCCGACGCCGTTGCTGGCCGAATATGCTCCTGAGAGGACCATTGTCGCGGGCGGCCTGTCGAAGTCGGTCGCAGCCGGTGTGCGCGGCGGCTGGCTTTCCTGCCCGCCCGCCTACCGCCACCGCATCCGCGTCGCCCACAAGATGATGACCGGCGGCATGCCCTTCCTGCTGGCGGAGGTGAATACAAGGCTGGTGCTGTCCGGTCAGGCGGATGAGATACGAAAGCGCAGCATCGCCGAAATCAGCGCCCGCATCGCCATCGTGCGCGAGACTTTGGCCGGCTTCGCCTTCAAGTCGCATGACAGGGTGCCCTTTGTCTGGCTGACCCTGCCCGACCCCTGGCTTTCCGGCACCTTCAAGAACGCTTGCCTGGAGCACGGCGTGCTGATCGACGACGAGGACGAATTCAAGGCCGGCCGTTCCGAGCAGGTTTTCCATGGCGTCCGCTTCGGCGTTTCGCAGCCGAGACAGCGCGGGGATATCGCTGAAGGCGTTGCGGTGATCCGGCGACTTCTCGATGAAGGCCGCGCCGGCTACGACAGCTTCTCCTGACACTGCGTGGCTTTGTCCGGTTTTCCGTCGTTTTTCGTCAATCCATGGGTGTATCGGCCGCAAGGCTTGCGATAAGACGGGACTCAAAATCCCAACGTCCCGGATAAAAATCGCCGCCCATGACCATTTCCAATTCCGTGCCGATCACCCCCGAGCTCATTGCCTCACACGGGCTCAAGCCCGACGAGTACCAGCGCATTCTCGACCTCGTCGGGCGCGAGCCGAGCTTCACCGAACTCGGCATCTTCTCGGCGATGTGGAATGAGCACTGCTCCTACAAATCCTCGAAGAAATGGCTGCGCACGCTGCCGACCACCGGACCTCAGGTCATCCAGGGGCCGGGCGAGAATGCTGGCGTGGTCGACATCGGCGATGGCGACTGCGTCGTCTTCAAGATGGAGAGTCACAACCACCCATCCTACATCGAGCCCTACCAGGGTGCGGCGACCGGCGTCGGCGGCATATTGCGCGACGTCTTCACCATGGGCGCGCGGCCGATCGCGGCGATGAATGCGCTGCGTTTTGGTGCGCCCGACCATCCCAAGACCAGGCACCTCGTTTCAGGCGTGGTTTCCGGCGTCGGCGGCTATGGCAACGCGTTCGGCGTGCCGACGGTCGGCGGCGAGGTCAATTTCGATGCCCGCTACAATGGCAACATCCTGGTCAACGCCTTTGCAGCGGGCCTTGCCAAGACCGATGCGATCTTCCTGTCCGAAGCCAAGGGAGTCGGCCTGCCGGTCGTCTATCTCGGCGCCAAGACCGGCCGCGACGGCGTCGGCGGCGCCACCATGGCTTCGGCCGAATTCGACGACAAGATCGATGAGAAGCGTCCGACAGTGCAGGTCGGCGATCCCTTCACCGAAAAGTGCCTGCTGGAAGCCAGCCTCGAACTGATGGCCTCGGGCGCCGTCATCGCCATCCAGGACATGGGTGCGGCCGGCCTCACCTGCTCGGCGGTCGAAATGGGCGCCAAGGGCGACCTCGGCATCGAGCTCGATCTCGACAAGGTGCCGGTGCGCGAAGAGCGCATGAGCGCCTACGAAATGATGCTTTCGGAAAGCCAGGAGCGCATGCTGATGGTGCTGCGTCCGGAAAAGGAAAAGGAAGCCGAGGCGATCTTCCACAAATGGGGGCTCGACTTCGCCATCGTCGGCAAGACCACCGACGATCTGCGCTTCCGCGTGCTGCACCAGGGCGACGAGGTTGCCAACCTGCCGATCAAGGATCTTGGCGACAAGGCTCCGGAATATGACCGGCCGTGGATCGAACCGAAGAAGCCGGCGCCGCTGGCCGCCAATGACGTTCCGCAAGCCGATGTTGCAGACGCGCTGCTGAAGCTGCTCGGCGGTCCCGACCTGTCTTCGCGCCGCTGGGTGTGGGAGCAGTATGACACGCTGATCCAGGGCAATTCGCTGCAGCTTCCAGGCGGCGATGCCGGCGTGGTGCGGGTCGAAGGCCATGCGACCAAGGCGCTCGCCTTCTCGTCCGACGTGACGCCGCGCTATTGCGAGGCCGACCCTTACGAGGGCGGCAAGCAGGCGGTGGCCGAATGCTGGCGCAACTTGACCGCCACCGGCGCTCTGCCGCTGGCCGCAACCGACAACCTCAATTTCGGCAACCCGGAACGGCCCGAGATCATGGGCCAGCTGGTCGGTGCCGTGAAGGGCATCGGCGACGCCTGTCGTGCGCTCGAATTCCCGATCGTCTCCGGCAATGTCTCGCTCTACAACGAGACCAACGGCCAGGGCATCCTGCCAACCCCGACCATCGGCGGCGTCGGCCTGATCGCCGATTGGTCGAAGATGGTGCGGGCCGGCTTTGCGGCCGAGGGCCAAATGATCCTGCTGGTCGGCGCGCCGGCGTCCTGGGGAACGCATCTCGGGCAATCGGTCTATTTCAGGGACATACACGGCCGCACGGATGGACCGCCGCCGCCGGTCGACCTCGAGCATGAAAAGCGCGTCGGCGACCATGTGCGCGCGCTCATCGCCTCCGGCATCGTCACGGCGGCGCATGACGTTTCCGATGGCGGTATCGCGGTGGCTTTAGCCGAAATGGTGATGGCGTCCGGCATCGGCGCCACCGTTCCCGGCCTTGTCGGCACCGACCCGATCCCGGTCTGGTTCGGCGAGGATCAGGGCCGTTATCTGCTGACGCTGTCGATCGACCCGCATGGTGACGAATGGGACGCCATTCGCAAGCAGCAGGGCGAGCTTGGCATCTTCGCGCCGTGGATCGGCTCCACAGGCGGCAGCGCGCTGAAGCTTGGCGACGCCAGGGCAATCCCGGTCAGCGAACTCTCCTCGGCTCACGAAGGCTGGTTCCCGCGCTTCATGGATCAGGCTAGTTGACCACACTGGCTGCCCGGGCGCTGCTTGCAGTGGTTTTCTGGCCGTCGCTGTTCTTCTTCTGGTTCCTGGGAACGTTCGTCTTTTTCCTGCTGTCGACAACCTCGAGCGAGGTTTGTATGCGGCTGGAAACACGTGCGGAGTTCCTTGCCGCGGCGAACGGCGCCGTCCCGATGCTGGCGCTGCAGAACCTCCTCTACGCGGTCCCGATCATCTGCCTGGTGCTCTGGGGCCGCCTTTTCCCGGATCCGGCACGGGCAAGGCACATCGTCACCTGCGTCAAGCTTTTCGCCGGCACGGTGGTCGTGGGCGCGTTGTGGGAGTACGGCTCGTCGCTCATCTGCGACGGCCATGGCCAAGGGTTCTTCTCGCCGGCTTGGCAAATGACGAGCTATCTCCCCATTGTCAGCCTGCTGCTCAACGCGCCGCTCTATGTGCTTGCCTTCAGCCTTGGCCGCGCTTTCTCGACACGCGAGGACGTTGCCGAGGATGAAGCAAGCCCACCGGCCTAGTCTTTCTCTGAAGCCGTGTGGCCGTTGGCGGGACAGAACGGCTTCAATCCGGACCGGAAAGGCTTTAGGCTCACCCGACTCTCATCTTATGGCCGGCTACCGGCCGCTCGAAACAGGATTTTGCCATGGCAATGGATGCCCACGACATCGAAAAACTGATCAAGGACGGCATTCCGGACGCCAAGGTGACGATTCGCGATCTCGCCGGCGACGGCGACCACTATGCGGCCGAGGTGGTGGCCGAGAGCTTTCGCGGCAAGAGCCGCGTCCAGCAGCACCAGATGGTCTATGACGCGCTGAAGGGCAATATGGGCGGCGTGTTGCACGCACTGGCGCTGCAGACCAGCGTTCCCGACTGACCTTAGCGCTTGGCCCAACACGGCTCATCCTTTGCGCCATTTCAGCCACGGCGCGGCTAACGTCTTGTTTCGAGCAATCGTTGGGTTTATTTGAAGGGTATGTTTCGAGCCTGACTCCCACAGGCGGGAAAGGATATTCCATGAGCGGCATCAACGACTACATCGACAATGAAGTGAAGGGCAACGACGTCGTCCTTTTCATGAAGGGCACACCTGGTTTCCCGCAATGCGGATTTTCCGGCCAGGTCGTCCAGATCCTCGACTATATCGGCGCCGACTACAAAGGCGTGAACGTCCTGGACTCGGCTGAACTGCGCCAGGGCATCAAGGAATACTCCAACTGGCCGACGATCCCTCAACTCTACGTCAAGGGAGAATTCGTCGGCGGTTGCGACATCGTGCGCGAGATGTTCCAGGCGGGCGAGTTGCAGACGTTCCTCGTCGAGAAGGGCGTCAGCGTCAAAGGCGCCGCCTGATTTCTGTTTTGTGCATGCCCGAAATCGACGTTGATTTTCGGGCATCGAGCACCAGGCACCGGGGCAACCTCACCTCGGCAATTTTCATGTCCTGACCCCAGGACCAGGACGAGCCAATGCGCCGGCCCGCCGGCGCATTTTCGTTTGAAAGATCGGACTTGCCGTGGACCAGCCAAGACCAGCGCCGCAATCGGCAAGCAAACTGCCCATTCCGCGCTGGGAGTTCATCGCTCTGTGCGCGGCACTGATGGCGCTGAACTCGCTGGCCATCGATATCATGCTGCCGGCTCTGCAGCAGATCGGCGCCTCGCTCGGCGTCGAAAATGAAAACCACCGGCAGTACGTCATAACGGCCTACATTCTGGGCTTCGGTGGCGGGCAGCTGTTCTTCGGGCCGATCTCGGATCGCTTCGGACGTCGCGCACCACTGGTCGCCGGGCTGGTGATTTATGTCGCCGCGGCTGCGGCCGCCGCCGTTGCACCAAGCTTTGAAACACTTCTGCTGTGCCGGGCCGTGCAAGGCATCGGTGCAGCCGCCACCCGCGTCATCGCGGTCTCGATCGTGCGCGATACGTTCGACGGCCGGCGCATGGCCGAGGTGATGTCGCTGATCTTCATGGTGTTCATGGCGATACCGGTCATTGCTCCCGGCATCGGCCAATTTATCATGCTGTTTGCGACCTGGCATTGGATCTTCGTCACCATGGCCGTCGGTGCGCTGCTCGTCTCGGCCTGGTCGCTGCTGCGCCTTCCTGAAACGCTGCATCCCGAACATCGCCGGCCGCTGACGCTCAACTCCATTGTCGGCGGGTTTCGTATCGTTCTCACCAACCGCATTGCGATCTGTTATGCCTTCGCCAGCACCTTCATTTTCGGCGCCATGTTCGGCTTCATCGCTTCGGCGCAGCAGATCTATGTCGACATTTTCAAAGTCGCCGAGATGTTCCCGGTCATCTTTGCCGGGGTTGCGGGCGTGCTCGCCTTCTCCAACTTTCTGAACTCGCGCCTTGTCGGCCGCATCGGCATGCGCCGCCTGTCGCAGAGTGCGTTGCTGCTGTTCCTGGTCATCAGCCTTGCCTGGCTGGTGATTTCGCTGGAGATGAAGATGCCGCTCTGGCTGTTCATCACCTTCTTTGCCTGCGCCATGCTTCCATTCGGTGCGCTCGGCGCGAACTTCAACGCGCTGGCCATGGAGCCGCTCGGCCAACTGGCCGGCACGGCTTCGTCGATCCTCGGTTTCATGCAGACGTTTCTCGGCGGCATTCTCGGCACGCTGATCGGCCAGGCCTTCAACGGCACGGTGACGCCGCTGGCCGCCGGCTTCTGCAGCGTCTCGGTCGCCGCGCTGCTGATGATCTTCATCGCCGAGCGCGGCAAGATGTTCCAGCCACAGAACCCGCCCGTTTCAGGGCACATCACCGACTTGCATTAGGACGCACCTTCAAGGGCTGCCGTGAACCGAGGGGCAAGCATGCGCCCCGCAATTGCTTCGCCCATGCTGTCCGAAAAGTGCAATGGCAGAGCGTCATCGAGTGCCCTGAGGATGGATGCCACGAAGGCCCGGCTGCGCTGGGCATCGGTTCCCAGATCGGAATATGTGGCGCGAGGTTTGCCGATCAGCGTGCCGTTGCGGCGAAGCGAGAACCGCAGCGTGAGGGACATGCCCGCGGTTCCGGGTGGCGGCTTCCAGCAGGCATAGATCGCGTCCGACATCTCCTTTATCGTGTCGACGGGATCGGTACTGCGACAGCTGCGCTCTTGCGACCTTGCTTCCAGGGAACTGGCGAACAGACCGGCGGCAAGAGCCACCGCGACAAATGCAAACCGAGGTTTCATTCGAGAGCCTCCGGATTTGCGCGAGATTGTACTGCTTTCGGCTAACGCAGCAATCGATCCTACTGCGCCCAGAGCTCGCGGCGCAATTCGTGCCAGCTTTCCTTGTCTGGCGCGACAAGCAGGCCGCCGCCGAGATGCGAGGGCAGATAGGCGCTGCCGTCGAAGCGCGCCGCATGGCCGCCGGCCTCGGCATGGATCAGCACGCCGGCCAGGTGGTCCCACGGCATCAGCTTGTTGTAGACGACGAAGTGGGCATGGCCGCTCGCCAGCAGGCGATATTCGTGCGCGGCGCAGCGATAGGCGAACTGCGACAGGATCTTGGTCTGGTTGCGCGCCAGCCGTGTCCGTTCCGGCTCGGCCATATATTGCCAGGAGACAGAGCCGGTCATCTCCGAGATCGGCGCGGGTACCGCTACATGCACCTTCTCGATGCTGCCATGCGCATGCCGGATATGGCTGCCGGCACCCCTGGCGCCAATCAGCCAGTCCTTGCCGACGGGATCGTGGATGATGCCGGCGACGGTCTCGCCCTTGACCACGACCGCCAGCATGACGCCGAACAGCGGCACGCCGGAGGCGAAATTGAAAGTACCGTCGACCGGGTCGATGACGAAGGCCAGATCGGCATCGCCCAACCCGTTTAAAAGCGCTGGATTGTCGGAACAGGCCTCCTCGCCGACGACCATCGCTGAGGGATACCGCTCGCGCAGCCGCGCGGTGATCAGCCGCTCGGCATTGACGTCGGCTTCGGTCACCAGGTCGGCGGCCGACGTCTTCTGCCTGACATCGCCATCGCCCAACCGGCGAAAGCGCGGCATGATCTCGGCAAGTGCCGCCTCGGCCAGAATGCCGGCCAGCCAGTCGATCGCGGTGTCGTCAAATGTCATCGGCTTGCCTTGTGGTGAGGGTCTCGTTGAGGGCAGCGAAATCGAACAGCTTTCTGTCGAGCAGATGCGATGGCCTGCTGTTCGACAGCGCGCGCAGCATCGTATCCTTGCGGCCCGGCATGCGCTTTTCCAGGTCCTCGAGCATCGCCTTCATGGCATTGCGCTGAAGACCTTCCTGGCTGCCGCAGAGATCGCAGGGAATGATCGGGAATCGCATGGCGGCAGCGAATTTTTCCAGATCGACCTCGGCGCAATAGCTCAAGGGCCGCAGCACCATGACGTCGCCTTCGTCATTGAGCAGTTTTGGCGGCATGGCGGCGAGACGCCCGCCATGGAAGAGGTTCATGAAGAAGGTTTCGAGAATGTCCTCGCGATGGTGGCCGAGCACCAGCGCCGAGCACCCCTCCTCGCGTGCAATGCGGTAGAGATGGCCGCGCCTGAGACGCGAGCAGAGCGAGCAATAGGTGCTGCCCGCCGGCAGCTTGTCGGTGACGACGGAATAGGTGTCCTGATATTCGATCCGGTGCGCAATGCCGTTGCTGTCGAGATAGTCCGGCAGGATATGTTTGGGGAAATTCGGCTGGCCCTGGTCGAGATTGCAGGCCAGAAGATCGACCGGCAAGAGCCCGCGCCATTTTAGGTCGAGCAGCACCGCGAGCAGGCCGTAGGAATCCTTGCCGCCCGATAGCGCTACGAGCCAGCGCTGGCCGGGCTTGACCATCGAGAAATCCTCGATCGCCTGCCGGGTCAGCCGCAGCAGCCGCTTGCGCAGTTTGTTGAACTCGACCGAGGACGGCACGTCGGCGAACAGCGGATGGAAACCGCCTTCGCTGTCGGCGACCGGTTCGAGCGTTTCAATGTCTGGAAGCATGTTCATGGCATGTCGCTTTCAATGGCCCAGAGCGCCGGATTAGCGGACATGACCGACAAAGAAAAGGCCGCCTCGACGGGCGGCCTTCGCAGGATGTCGCAGAACGCGCTCGTTTAGCGCGAATAGAATTCGACGACCAGGTTCGGTTCCATCTGCACGGCGAACGGAACATCCGCCAGGCCGGGGATGCGCGAGAAGGTCGCGACCATCTTGTTGTGATCGGCTTCGATGTAGTCCGGCACGTCGCGCTCGGCGAGACCGACCGCTTCCAGAACGATGACCAGCTGCTTGGACTTTTCGCGGATTTCGACGACATCGCCCGGCTTGCAGCGGTACGAGCCGATGTTGACGCGCTTGCCGTTGACGTTGACGTGGCCGTGGTTGACGAACTGACGGGCGGCGAAAATGGTCGGCACGAACTTGGCGCGGTAGACGACCGCGTCGAGACGCGACTCGAGCAGGCCGATCAAGTTCTCCGAGGTGTCGCCCTTGCGGCGGTCAGCCTCTTCATAGACCTTGCGGAACTGCTTTTCCGAAACGTCGCCATAGTGCCCCTTCAGCTTCTGCTTGGCGCGCAGCTGCAGGCCGAAATCGGAAAGCTTGCCCTTGCGGCGCTGGCCATGCTGGCCGGGGCCGTATTCACGCTTGTTGACCGGGGACTTCGGGCGGCCCCAGATGTTTTCGCCGAGACGGCGGTCGATCTTGTACTTCGCGGATTCGCGCTTGCTCATCGCATTCCCTTTTCAAAACAACACACCCGGAACCTCATGGTCCGGGTGAAGGAAACGCGCCCTCCTCTGGCCTCCGTTTTCGAGACCTGACAGGGTTTTCCCACGCAACGCGGCGGAAAACCCACGGGACACGTCAGTTCAAACAAGATAGTAGAATTGGATTTCCACGCATCTTGCGCACATAAAGAAAACCACCGGGCATTGCGGCCCGGTGTTGGCGCGCTGATTAAACGGAGATTTAACCGGTGTCAAGCTTGTGGCTGGCGTAGGCCATGGCGACGATATAGCGTCTCTGGGTTGAGTACAGTGCCGGATGTGGCGGGAGGTTGCGCCAGCGGCATCAGGAAGGGACCGGAGCAGAGGAGCTACATTCGCATGAAGAAATTCTTCCTTACCCTGACAGGAGCCGCTGTGTTGGTGGGATCCATGGCGGTCATGACACCGGAGCCGGCTGAGGCCAGGCATTGGCAAGGGCACCGGCACCACCAGGCTTGCCGCATCGTGATCAAGAAGAAAATCATCTGGCGGCACGGCCACAAGAAGGTCATCCGCTACAAGATCAAGCAGTGCAGAGGGCGCTGGTAGGCTCCAATCCGGTCTCAGGCGGCCGACATCACTTCAAAGCCCGCGGTTTGGCCGCGGGCTTTCGATTCCGGCTCGTGTTCTTCGGCGTTTCCCTTGAACGGCGGACCGCACTCTAGCCTTTCGACTTCTTCTCCGGCAGGCCCTTGCGCTTCGTCTCGGCGAATTCCTCGAGCTGCTTTTCGCTCATCGATTCGTACATTCCCTTGGAAGCGCCCTGGAGTTCGCTCTTCTTGGTCTCGCCGCGCTTGGCCGACAGAGCCGCGCCGGCGGCTTTCTGCTGGGCTTTCGAGGTGGCTGGCATGGCTCTTTCTCCCGTTGGCATCAGGAGAAAAACGCAACGACTGCCGTGATGTTCCGCTTCGCAATCACGACATCGCCAACCCGAACCCCTGCATCAGGCGGCGGGTGGGGAAATCGGCTCTTTTCGATGTGAAGACGGCAAGGTCGGGCCCTTCAGGCAACATCTCGCCACGACCGCTCGGATCGATGTCGGCGAGAAGCGACAGCGCCCGGCGCGCGATCGCTTCGGCGGGGTCGAGCCAGTCGACCGGCCAAGGCGCCGTCTTGCGCATACGATTGGCCAGAAAGGGGTAGTGTGTGCAGGCGAGCACGACGATATCCGTACGCAGCGCATCACGTTCGACGAAGCATGGCGTGATCTCGGCGCGCACGGCCTCCTCATCGACGAAGCCCTCACGCATGTAGATCTCAGCCAGTCCCGCCAGCCTGTCGCTGCCGACCAGGCGGACATGGCATTTCTGCGCCCATTTGCTGATCAGGTCGCGCGTGTACTGGCGCTTGACGGTGCCAGGCGTCGCCAGCACCGAAACCAGCCCTGAGCGCGTGCGTTCCGCCGCCGGCTTGATCGCAGGCACCATGCCGACAAAAGGATGCTCGGGAAATCTGTCGCGCAGCGCGTCGATCACCAACGTCGAGGCGGTGTTGCAGGCGATGACCGAAATGGCCGGCGCAAACCGCTCAAGCAGTTTGCCGAACAATTCGAGGATATGCACCCTCAGCGCCGGCTCTTCCCAGGCGCCATAGGGAAACGCAGCGTCGTCGGCGACATAGATGAAGCGGCGGTCGGGCATCAGCACGCGCGCCTCGCGCAGTACGGTGAGCCCGCCGATGCCCGAATCGAACATCAGGATCGGCCGCTCAGTCATTGTCGGTTCCTTTTCCGCCAAGCGGCGGTATGTCATCGTCCTTGCCGGCGCCGGCAAGGCGCGCCGCTTCCGCCTTGCGGGCCCGCGCGGCGGCCGCGGGCAAGCGTCGTGGATCATCGCCAGGGGACCCGTCGCCGCGCGGCATCGCCGGCGAAAACCTGTCGAGCGACGAGATGATGCCGCGCAGCACCTTCAGCTCCGGTTCGGCAAAACCGGCGCGCGTCAGCACCGCACGCAGATTGTCGATCATTTTCGGCTTCTTCGGTGCCGGCCGGAAATAGCCGCGTGCTTCCAGTGCGCCTTCGAGATAGGCGAACAGGCCGTGCAATTCCTCCTTGCTTGCCGGCTTCCTGTCCGGGCCGGAAAAATTGGTCTTGGTCTCGTCTTCCAGGCCGGACTTCATCCATTCGTAGGACATCAGAAGCGCGGCCTGGGCGATGTTGAGCGACGAGAAATCGGGATCGACCGGGAACGTGACGATCTCGTCGGCAAGGCCGACCTCGTCATTGTAGAGGCCGAAGCGCTCGCGGCCGAACAGGATGCCGGTGCGCTGGCCCATCACGTGGCGCGCCCGCAGCAATCTGCCCGCCTCCACCGGCCCGCGCACGGATTTGAAGCCGTCGCGCTGCCTGGCCGTGGTGGCGAAGACGAAGTTCAGGTCAGCGAGCGCCGAGGCCAGATCGTCAAAGACGGTGACGGCGTCGATGACATGATCGGCGCGGCTGGCCGCCGCACGTGCCTTCTCGCTCGGCCAACCGTCACGCGGATTGACGAGGCGCAGCTCCGACAGACCGAAATTGGCCATGGCGCGCGCGACCATGCCGATGTTCTCGCCAAGCTGAGGCTCGACGAGGATGATCGCCGGGCCGGCGACTGCAATGCTATCAGGATCTTTGGTGACGGGCATGATTGTCAATGAACTGCTGTTTGCGGCATTTCAGCGTCCCCTGCCATATTCGGCCGGGAAAATGAAGCATTCGCAAATGACGACGGCTCTGGCCTCCAATTCGTGACCGATCGCCGTTTGCGTGGCCAAAAGCGCTTTGATATACGGGCGACATCTCCCGGCCCAACGCCACGCGGGCAAGGCCGTCCCACATCCCAGCAACGAGGCATTCTTTCCATGGCGAAGATCAAGGTGGCGAACCCGGTCGTCGAACTCGACGGCGACGAGATGACCCGCATCATCTGGCAGTTCATCAAGGACAAGCTGATCCACCCTTATCTCGACCTCAAGCTGGAATATTACGACCTCGGCATCGAGCATCGCGACGCCACCAACGACCAGGTGACCATCGATTCGGCCAACGCCATCAAGAAATACGGCGTCGGCGTGAAATGCGCGACGATCACGCCTGACGAGCAGCGCGTCGAGGAGTTCAAGCTGAAGAAGATGTGGAAGTCGCCGAACGGCACCATCCGCAACATCCTCGGCGGCACCATCTTCCGCGAGCCGATCATCATGAAGAACGTGCCGCGCCTGGTGCCCGGCTGGACCAAGCCAATCATCGTCGGCCGTCATGCTTTCGGCGACCAGTACCGCGCCACCGATTTCCGCTTCCCCGGCAAGGGCAAGCTGACCATCAAGTTCGTCGGCGAGGACGGCCAGGTGATCGAGCACGATGTGTACGACGCGCCCGGCGCCGGTGTCGCCATGGCCATGTACAATCTCGATGAGTCGATCCGCGAGTTCGCCCGCGCCTCGCTGAACTACGGCTTGCTGCGCAACTACCCGGTCTATCTGTCGACCAAGAACACCATCCTGAAGGCCTATGACGGCCGCTTCAAGGACATCTTCCAGGAGGTCTACGAGGCTGAATTCGAGACCGAGTTCAAGTCGAAGAAGCTGTGGTACGAGCACCGCCTGATCGACGACATGGTAGCCTCCGCCCTGAAATGGTCGGGCGGCTATGTCTGGGCCTGCAAGAACTATGACGGCGACGTGCAGTCCGACACGGTCGCGCAAGGTTTCGGCTCACTCGGTCTGATGACCTCGGTGCTGATGACGCCGGACGGCAAGACCGTGGAAGCGGAAGCCGCGCACGGGACCGTCACCCGTCACTACCGCCAGCATCAAAAGGGCGAGGAAACCTCGACCAATTCGATCGCCTCGATCTTCGCCTGGACGCGTGGCCTCACCCATCGCGCCAAGCTCGACGACAATGCCGAGTTGAAGCGCTTTGCCGAGACGCTGGAAAAAGTCTGCATCCAGACGGTCGAGTCCGGCTTCATGACCAAGGACCTGTCGCTGCTGATCGGCCCCGACCAGCCTTGGCTGTCGACCACCGGTTTCCTCGACAAGATCGACGAGAACCTGCAGAAGGCGATGGCCTGATAAGTAAGCAAGATGGGCAAGCCCATCGTCTACGGGGCGGATTACAGCGTCTATGTACGCATCGTCCGCCTCGTATTCGCGGAAAAAGGCATCGACTACGAGCTTGTGCCGGTCGATGTCTTTGCCGCCGAGGGCGTTCCCGCCTGGTATTTCGAGCATCATCCGTTCGGCCGCATCCCGGCCTTCGAGCATGACGCGTTTCGGCTCTTCGAGACGAGCGCTATTGCCAGATATGTCGACGAGGCGTTCGACGGGCCTGCCCTACAGCCATCGGATCCGCGCACCCGCGCAACCATGAACCTGATCATCGGCTTGCTCGATGCCTACGCCTATAGGTCGATGGTCTGGGATGTCGCCGTCGAGCGGCTGGAGAAGGAAGCGCCGGATGAGGCGTTGATCGCCGGCGGCCTTGCTCAGGCGAGCAAAGCGCTTCGGACGCTGTCCGCGCTGAAAGCGCCGGGACCGTGGCTGCTGGGCGACCAGCTGACACTGGGCGACCTGCATGCCGCACCGATCATCGGCTATTTCGTCAAGGTCGCCGAGGGGCGAAATCTGCTGGCCGAGTTCCCTGATATCCGGGACTGGTATGCGCGCATTGCGGCTCGGCCGAGCTTCGTGCGGACTGAAAAAATCGGCTGATAAGAGACGTCCGCTGTCCCTCCAACCGTTGCTTTAAATTCAGTCCACGCCTACGCCGCTTCGAGTGCCGCCCTTACCGCAGCAATCGCATCATCGGCCTTGGAAGCGTCGGGGCCGCCGGCCTGGGCCATGTCGGGCCGTCCGCCGCCGCCCTGCCCGCCGAGCGCCGCCGAGGCCACTCGGACAAGGTCGACGGCGCTGAAGCGGCCGACGAGGTCGTCGGTGACGGCGACGACGACGCTTGCCTTGTTGTCTTCGCCGGCGCCGACGAAGACGACGACGCCGGAGCCGAGCGAACTCTTGCCGGCATCGGCCAGCGGCTTCAGGTCCTTCGGTGAGACACCTGAGACTGTCTTGCCGAGGAAGCCGACACCGGCGACCGTCTCATTGGCGGCTGGAGCATCGGCAGACGATCCGCCTCCCAATGCCAGCTTCTTGCGCGCTTCGGTCAGTTCTTTTTCGAGCTTCTTGCGCTCTTCGAGCAGCGTCTCGACGCGCGCCGGTACATCGGCCGGCGAAATCTTCAATACGGCTGCCGTCGCCTTCAAACGCCTGTCCTGCTCGTCGAGATGTTTGCGCGCGGCTTCGCCCGTCAATGCCTCGATGCGGCGCACGCCGGCGGCGACCGCGCTGTCCGATACGACACGCACGAGGCCGATATCGCCGGTCGCCCGGACATGGGTGCCACCGCAGAGCTCGACCGAATAGGGCCGGTTCGCCTTGGCGCCGTGCAGGCCGGTGCCCATCGACACGACGCGCACTTCGTCGCCGTACTTTTCGCCAAACAGCGCCATGGCGCCCTCGGCGATGGCATCGTCGACCGACATCAGGCGCGTGGTCACCGGGCCGTTCTGGACGACGATCTCGTTGGCCATGCGCTCGACCTCTTCGAGGTCTTCGGCCGAAATCGGCTTGTTGTGCGAGATGTCAAAGCGCAGGCGCTCGGGCGCGACCAGCGAGCCCTTCTGTGCGACATGGCTGCCCAGCACTTCGCGCAGCGCCTCATGGATCAGATGCGTCGCGGAATGGTTGGCGCGCAGCCTCGAGCGCCTTGCATGATCGACCTTCAGCTCGACAGCCGCGCCCGTCTTGACGGTGCCGCTGGCCACCTTGCCGATATGCACGAACAGCCCGTCGGCCTTCTTCTGCGTATCCGAAACCTCGATCGAGAACCCCTCGCCGGAGATGACGCCGGTGTCGCCCATCTGGCCGCCGGACTCGGCATAGAACGGCGTCTGGTTGACGACGATCGCCACCGCGTCGCCCTTGCCGGCGCCGTCGACAGCCTTGCCGTCCCGGACAAGCGCCTGGATGATGCCTTCCGCAGCTTCAGTCTCATAGCCGAGGAACTCGGTGGCGCCGGCCTTCTCGCGCACCGAGAACCAGATGGTCTCGGTGGCGGCGTCGCCGGACCCGGCCCAATGCTTGCGCGCCTCGGCCTTCTGCTGCTCCATCGCGTTGGTGAAGCCGGCAATATCGACCGAGATGCTGCGCTGGCGCAGTGCGTCCTGCGTCAGGTCGAGCGGGAAGCCATAGGTGTCGTAGAGCTTGAAGGCCGTCTCGCCATCCAGCATGTCGCCGGCATGCAGCGTTTCGGTCGCCTCGGAAAGCAGGCCGAGGCCGCGCACCAGCGTCTTGCGAAACCTGGTCTCCTCGAGCTTCAGCGTCTCGGTGATCAATTGTTCGCCGCGCAGCAGTTCCGGATAGGCCTGGCCCATTTCGCGCACCAGCGCCGGCACCAGCTTCCACATCAGCGGTTCGTTGGCACCGAGCAACTGCGCATGACGCATGGCGCGGCGCATGATGCGGCGCAGGACGTAGCCCCTGCCTTCGTTCGAGGGCAGCACGCCATCGGCGACCAGGAAGGAGGACGAGCGCAGATGATCGGCAATGACCCGGTAGGAGGCGACCGTCTCCTTGTCGGGACCATGCCCGATCGCGGACGAGGCCGCGTCGATCAGGTGACGGAACAGATCGGTCTCGAAGACGCTTTCCACCCCTTGCAGGATGGAGGCCATGCGCTCCAGGCCCATGCCGGTGTCGATCGAGGGGCGCGGCAGGTCGATGCGCTCCTCCTTCGTCACCTGTTCATACTGCATGAACACCAGGTTCCAGAATTCCAGGAAACGGTCGCCATCTTCCTCCGGGCTGCCGGGAGGGCCGCCCCAGATGTGCTCACCGCGGTCGATGAAGATCTCCGAGCACGGCCCGCAGGGTCCGGTGTCGCCCATCGCCCAGAAATTGTCCGAGGTCGCGATGCGAATGATGCGGTCGTCGGAAAAACCGGCGATCTTCTTCCAGAAGCCGGCCGCCTCGTCGTCCGTGTGATAGACGGTGACCAGCAGCTTGTCCTTGCTCAGCCCGAATTCCCTGGTGATCAGGTTCCAGGCAAGCTCGATGGCGCGCTCCTTGAAATAGTCGCCGAAGGAGAAGTTGCCGAGCATCTCGAAGAACGTCAGATGACGCGCGGTGTAGCCGACATTGTCGAGATCGTTGTGCTTGCCGCCGGCGCGAACGCTCTTCTGGGCGGTCGAGGCGCGCGAATAGGGCCGCTTCTCCAGGCCGGTGAAGACGTTCTTGAACTGTACCATGCCGGCGTTGGTGAACATCAGCGTCGGGTCGTTGCGCGGCACCAGCGGACTCGACGCGACGATCTCGTGCCCCTCCTTGCGGAAGTAGTCGAGAAATGTCGACCGGATTTCGTTCACGCCACTCATGAATGCTGCCTTTTCGGAAGGGCCGCCGGCAAACCGGCGGAAATGGGCTCTGCGTTTTAGAAGATTAGGACTTGGCCTTTTAGCCGCCGCGCTTCACCCTGTCCAGAAACACGGAATTGGTCCAATCCACGGCCTTTGCCGGCCGTTCGAACCGGCCTGTTTTCGCCGCCGAAACGCAAAACCGCCGGCACTGGGCCGGCGGTTTCAAAACGCATTAACGCGGAACTCGATTACTTAAGCCCGAGATAATAGAATGCGATTATGGCCGAACTCCGGCCGACCTCGCGAGTTGTCACATCGCGCCGGATTCCTCCTCGAACCCGTCGTCGCCACCTTCGGAGCCGCCATTCTCAAGGAACTTTTCGGCGATCAGCCCGGCATTCTGTCGGAGCGCCAGCTCGATCTCGCGTGCGGTGTCGGGATTGTCGCGCAGGAACAGTTTGGCATTCTCGCGGCCTTGGCCGAGACGCTGCGAATTGTAGGAGAACCAGGCGCCCGACTTCTCGACCACGCCGGCCTTGACGCCGAGATCGACCAGTTCGCCGGTCTTGGACACGCCTTCACCATACATGATGTCGAACTCGACCACCTTGAAGGGCGGCGCCAGCTTGTTCTTGACCACCTTGACGCGGGTCTGGTTGCCGACGACTTCGTCGCGGTCCTTGACCGAGCCGATGCGGCGGATGTCGAGGCGCACCGATGCGTAGAATTTCAGCGCGTTGCCGCCGGTCGTCGTCTCGGGCGAACCGAACATGACGCCGATCTTCATGCGGATCTGGTTGATGAAGATGACCATGGTGTTGGAGCGCGAGATCGAGGCGGTCAGCTTGCGCAGCGCCTGGCTCATCAGGCGGGCCTGCAGGCCGGGCAGCGAATCACCCATCTCGCCTTCGATTTCGGCACGTGGCGTCAGCGCCGCGACCGAATCGACCACCAGCACGTCGATGGCGCCGGAGCGCACCAGCGTGTCGCAGATTTCCAGCGCCTGCTCACCGGTGTCGGGCTGCGAAATCAGCAGGTTTTCGAGATCGACGCCAAGCTTGCGGGCATAGACCGGGTCAAGCGCGTGCTCGGCATCGACGAAAGCGCAGATGCCGCCCTTCTTCTGGGCTTCGGCCACGGTGTGCAGGGCCAGCGTCGTCTTGCCCGAGCTTTCCGGCCCGTAGATCTCGATGATGCGGCCGCGCGGCAGGCCACCGACGCCAAGCGCGATGTCGAGGCCAAGCGAGCCGGTCGGCACCGTTTCGATCTCGACGACCTGCTCGTTGGCGCCGAGCCGCATGATCGAGCCCTTGCCGAAAGCCCGCTCGATCTGCGACAGCGCCGCATCCAGAGCCTTTGATTTGTCCACTGCCTTGTCCTCTACCAGCCGCAAAGAATTCTGAGCCATGATACATCACCCCTTGGTCGTCAATGAAGGCCGGACAATCCGTAATCCCTGCCTATTTGTACCTTTTTTGTTCTCATTTGGCAAGAGGGACCAAATAACTGAAAAACAAGCAATATCCGGATTTGTTCTTTTTTTGTCCAAGGATTCGATCGGGAATGCACCGCACGTTGGGCCAGACGGCTCGGTTGTTTCGACCTGCCGAATCGCCGCCTTGCATGCGAAGCTCGGTCGCACAGCCTAGCGCTTGTGCGGCTGGAATAACAAAGGTCATATCGCCGGCATGCTGAAATCCGCGAAAATACTGGCCGTAGGCGGCGCCCATATCGACCGGCGCGGCCAGGTGTCCGGCGCCTACGTGCCCGCCGCCTCCAATCCGGGCACGATGCGCGAGGATGTCGGCGGCGGCGTCTTCAACGCCTTGCGCAGTGCCGTGCGGCGCGGCGTCTCCGCGTCGCTGATGTCGGTTCGCGGCGGCGATGCCGCTGCCGACACCGTTTCGCGAGCCATCGCCGGGGCAGGCATTGCCGACCTGTCGGCGGTTTTCCTCGACCGCACGACGCCGAGCTACACGGCGCTGATCGACAGCGAAGGCGAACTGATCGTCGGCTTTGCCGACATGGCGCTCTACGACCTGGCGTTTCCCAAGCAGATCAGGCGCTCCAGGGTGCGGGAGGTGATCGCTGCCGCAGATGCCGTCTTCTGCGACGCCAATCTGCCGACGACGGCGCTGGAACGGCTGGTCGCGCTCGCCGCGGGCAAGCCGGTTTTCGCGATTGCCATTTCGCCGGCCAAGGTGGTGCGGTTGCTACCGGTGCTGAAGGAGCTTTCGCTGGTCTTCATGAACCGGCGCGAGGCCATGGCGCTGGCCGGCGTCGCCGCGAATGCCACGGAGCGCGAGGTGGTCGACGGGTTGCGATGCAGCGGCCTCGTCAGCGGCGTGGTGACGGCAGGCGGCGGGCCCATGCTGGGCTTCGATGAAGCCGGCGCCTTCTCTATCCTGCCGCCGCCACCAAGAAAGGTCGCCGACGTCACCGGCGCCGGCGATGCGCTGGCGGGCGCAACGGTCGCTGCCTTGCTGCGCGGACTGCCGCTGCGGGCAGCTCTGCGCGAAGGCATTGCCGGGGCGACGCTTGCCATCGAAAGCGCCGCCGCCGTTCCGGAGTTCACCGCGGCGAGCTTCGCGGAAGCGTTGGCTCTTGTGCCGGATGCCAGGGAAGTGGCATGAGACCGGCGAATTCATAGTGCCGCGATGTTGCCGAGCGTCCGACGGACGCGCCGCATTCCGGATAGGAGACCTTCATGACCCCTGAGACCGCCCGCCCCTTCATCGACATCCACGCGCCGGTGGCGCAGGCCCTGGCCGACGGCCGGCCGGTGGTGGCGCTGGAAAGCACCATCATCACCCATGGCATGCCCTACCCCGACAATGGCGCCATGGCGGCCGATGTCGAAAAGATCATCAGCGATGGCGGCGCCGTGCCGGCGACGATCGCCGTGGTTGGCGGCCGCATCAAGATCGGGCTTTCGGACGGCGAGCGCGAATCGCTGGCGATGACGGGCGACGCCATGAAACTGTCGCGCGCCGATCTCGGTTTTGCGGTGGCGCAAGGGCGCACCGGCGGCACCACGGTCGCCGCCACCATGATCGCGGCGCATATTGTCGGCATAAAAGTGTTCGCCACCGGCGGCATCGGCGGTGTGCACAAGGGCGCCGAAAAGAGCTTTGACATTTCCGCCGATCTCGACGAGCTGGCGCGCACCCCGGTGATTGTCGTCTCAGCTGGTGCCAAGGCCATCCTCGACATCGAAAAGACGCTGGAGGTGCTGGAAACGCGCGGCGTGCCGGTGATCGGCCATGGCTGCGAGACGATGCCGGCCTTCTGGTCCAGGCAATCGCCGTTCCGCGCGCCGCTGACCTTGCACGAGCCGGAAGAGATCGCGCATTTCTACCAGACGAGGGCAGCACTTGGGCTTGCTGGCGGCATGCTGATTGCCAATCCTGTGCCGGAAAACCAGGAAATCCCGGCTGCGGAGATGGCGGGCTATATCGACGCCGCGCAGAAGGCCGCCGAAGCGCTCAACGTGACCGGCAAGGCGGTGACGCCGTTCCTGCTGGGAAAAATCCTCGAACTGACCGGCGGCAGGAGCCTCAAGACCAACATCGCGCTGGTGGAAAACAATGCACGGCTGGCGGCGAGGATAGCCAGGGCATTGTAGGGCACGGCCTCCAAGGTCGGCGGGACAGAGGGGGGTGCTGTCCCTCCGCTGTGCCAAGAAGGCTGGCGTCACTTCCCCGCCCGCCGCCCCGCCTCATACGCCCGGCGTGCCCAGGCCGCCATCTCCTCGGGATCATCGAACGCGCTGTCGGGAACGCTCCAGTAGGGCATGGCGACCAGCTTGCCGTGGCGCGAGCCGGTATAGGTCCATTGCGTGCAGCCGGCGGCCTCGAACTCGGGGGCGCTTTGCTCGTCGGCCTTCAACAGCAATTCGCTGCGCAGCACGATGGCGACGATGACGCCGTCGAAATAGATGCCCTTGCCGCCGAACAGTTTGCGGATGCTGACCGGGCCTAGGCCCTCGAACAGTTCGGCGATGCGTTCATTGTCCATGCCGAGATCATGTCACCGGCATCTGGCCTTGTCATCGCCGCAACCAAAATCATGCTGACAGGTTGAGAGAGGTATCGGAGTTTTCCCGCCATGCCCGTCCTGCTGAAAGGGTCCTGCCGCTGCAATGCCGTGCGTTTCGAGGTGGAGAGCCACACGCCGGCGCCATTCATGCTGTGCTACTGCTCGATCTGCCGCAAGCAGCAGGGCGGCGGCGGGTTTGCCATCAATCTCGGTGCCGACAACGAGACACTGAACATCAGGGGCAAGCGCAGCCTCGGCGTCTTTCGGGCGGAGATCGAGGACGACGAGCATCCGCATTGCGAAATCTCAACCGGCGAGCGCAATTTCTGCAAGAAATGCGGCTCAGCCCTTTGGCTCTACGATCCAACCTGGCCGGAACTGGTGCACCCCTTCGCCTCAGCGATCGACAGCGATTTACCCATTCCGCCGAGCCGAGTGCACCTGATGCTGAAATACAAAGCGAACTGGGTGGAGCCGGTGGTTGGCAAGCACGACAAGGTCTTCGACGTCTATCCCGAGGAATCGATCGCCGATTGGCACAAGCGGACGGGCATGTGGGTGGAGTGAGTTTCTTCGCCCCGTTTACGGGGAGGTGAGGAGTGATCCGCGCAGCGAACGAAAAGCCAATTGCTTGGATTTTCTAACGACGTACGCCGGCAAGCTGGGCGGAGCTAACTCTGGAGAGGCTGGCGCTGCCCCTCATCCGTCACTTCGTGACACTTTCTCCGCGTAAACGGGGCGAAGGAAAAAATCAGGCCGAAGCGCGTGCCTCTGCCAGTGCCTTCAGGTCGGCCGGCTTCAGTTCGACGGATTCGCCGCAGCCGCAGGCCGAGCTCTGGTTCGGGTTGTGGAAGGTGAAGCCGGTGCGCAGCGTCGTCTGCTCGAAATCCATCTCGGTGCCGAACAGGAATAGCGCGGCCTCGGGCGCGACATAGACATGCGCGCCGTCGCGCTCGATATGGTCGTCCTTGGTGTTGGGCTCGCTCACCAGATCGACCGTATATTCCATGCCGGCGCAGCCGCCCTTCTTGATGCCGAGGCGGATGCCATGCGCGTTGTCGCGGGTGGCGACGATCTCGCGCACCCGGTCGGCGGCCTTTTCGGTCATGGTGATGACGGCGAAGCGTCCCATTCTTTTTCCTTCCATTCCATGCAGGTTCAAGGCCTGCCGAATGATTCCTCACCTAAAATGGTGAAGTTTTATCCCTGGCGCAAGTGTTCCAGGCTTGACGCTAGTACCAACCCACCGCCACCTGCGCCTCTTCCGACATGCGGTCGGCAGACCAGGGCGGGTCGAAGGTCATGTTGACCTCGACGCCGGACACGCCTTCGACGGCGCCGACGGCATTTTCGACCCAGCCGGGCATTTCGCCGGCGACAGGGCAGCCGGGAGCGGTCAGCGTCATGTCGATCTTGACCGAGCGATTGTCCTCGATGTCGATCTTGTAGATGAGGCCGAGCTCGTAGATATCGGCCGGGATTTCCGGATCGTAGACCGTCTTCAGCGCCGATACGATGTCGTCGGTCAACCGCGCCAGTTCGTCGGCTGGGATGGCCGATCCCGAAACCAGCGCATTGGGCGCGGTTTCCGGAGTGGTCTCGGCAGCGATGCTTGCATCATCCATGGTCGTCACCCAAAAAAATCGTCATCCGAAGAATTTGCGCGCTTTTTCAAGCGCCTCGGCCAAAGCGTCGACTTCGGCCCTGGTATTATACATGCCGAACGATGCCCTGCATGTGGAGGTTACGCCGAAACGTTTCAACAGCGGCTGGGCGCAATGGGTGCCCGCGCGGACTGCAACGCCCTGCCTGTCTATCACCATCGACACGTCGTGCGCATGAATGCCTTGCAGTTCGAACGAGATGATGGCGCCCTTGCCGGGCGCATCGCCGAAGATGCGCAGCGAATTGATGGCGCGCAGCCGCTCATGCGCATAAGTCTTGAGGTCTTCCTCATGCGCGGCGATGCGCTCGCGGCCGATCGTTTCCATATAGTCGAGCGCGGCACCCAGTCCGATCGCCTGCACGATCGGCGGCGTGCCGGCTTCGAAACGATGCGGCGGCTCGTTGTAGGTGACGATGTCTTCCGTCACCTCCTCGATCATCTCGCCACCGCCCATGAAGGGGCGCATGCCCTGGAGAATGTCCTTCTTGCCGTAGAGCACGCCGATGCCCGAAGGGCCATAAACCTTGTGCCCGGTTAAGACGAAGAAGTCGCAGTCGAGATCCTGCACATCGATCGGCATATGCACGGCGCTCTGGCTGCCGTCGACGAGGACGGGAATTCCACGCGCATGCGCGATGCGCACGATTTCCTTGATCGGCGTCACCGTGCCCAGCGCATTCGACATCTGCGTGACGGCGACCAGTTTGGTGCGGTCGGTCAGCCGTTTTTCGAATTCCTCGATGTGGAAGACGCCGAGATCGTCGACCGGCACCCAGACCAGCTTGGCGCCCTGCCGCTCGCGGATAAAATGCCAGGGAACGATGTTGGAGTGGTGCTCCATGATCGACAGCACGATCTCGTCGCCCTCGCCGATGTTGGGCATGCCATAGCCATAGGCCACGGTGTTGATGGCCGAGGTCGTGTTCGAGGTGAAGATGATGTTGTCGGTGCTTGGCGCGTTGAGGAAACGGCGTACCGTTTCGCGCGCTTTTTCGTAGGCGTCGGTCGCGGCATTGGACAGGAAATGCAGGCCACGATGGACGTTGGCATATTCCTGGCTGTAGGCGTGCTGGACAGCGTCGAGCACCACCTGCGGCTTCTGTGCCGAGGCGCCATTGTCGAGATAGACCAGCTTCTTGCCATAGACTTCCCGCGACAGGATCGGGAAATCGCGGCGGATCGCTTCGACGTCGTAGGGAATGTTTTCGAGTTTCTGGTCCATTTCAAAGTCCTTGCCGGCCAAGGCCGAGATCCTTCCAACACCCCTCATCCGACCGAGCTTCGCTCGGCCACCTTCTCCCACAAGGGGAGAAGGTCTAGCGCTTTACCTTCTCCCCTTGTGGGAGAAGGTGGATTGGCGCGTAGCGCCAAGACGGATGAGGGGTGGCTTTGCCGGACCCCATCCAATTAGCCGTGCGTCACGAACCAGCCGTCGAGCCGCGCTTCCAGCGCTTCGACGATCGCCTCGTCGTCCAGTTCCTCTATCACCTCGGCGACGAAGGCCTTCACGAGCAGCCCCCGCGCGCTTTTCTCGTCGACGCCGCGCGCCATCAGGTAGAACAGATGATCGTGGTCGATCTCGGTGACCGTCGCGCCATGGCCGCAAATCACGTCGTCGGCGAAGATTTCAAGCTCCGGCTTGGTCGAGAACTCGCCATCGTCCGACAGCAACAGCGTGTTGCATGCCATCTTGGCGTTGGTCTTCTGCGCATATTGATGGACGTTGATGCGGCCCTGAAACACGCCGCGCGCCTTGCCCGTCACCACGTTGCGGATGATCTCCGTCGAGGTCGTGTGCGGCACGGCGTGGTCGAGAACCATGGTCACGTCGGTATGGGTGTCGCCGGCCAAGAGGTTGATGCCGCGCAGCTTGAAATCGGCGCCTTCGCCAGTCGTCCTGACCATGATCTCCTGGCGCACGAGCTTGCCGCCGGCGTTCATGACGAACAACGTCAGCTTGGCATTCTTGCCGATATGGGCCTTGAACTGGGCCAGATGCGTCGCCGTTTCCGGCTGTTCCTGGACAATCAGCCACGTTACCTCGGCGCCTTCGCCGAGCACGAGCTGGCTGACCGAGCTGCCCAGGGCAGCGCCGTCACCCGTCTGCCGTTCGACGATGACGGCCTTGGCGCCGGCGCCGACACGCACTGGCAGGCGCACATGGGTCTGGCCGCCGGCCTGCAGGTTCTGCAGCTCGACCGGCTTTTCGAGTTCCACGCCATCGGCGATGTCGACAAAATATCCGTCGGCGACGAAAGCCGTGTTCAGCGCGCCGATGGCGTCGTCGCTGCCATAGGGGTCGAGCCCAGGTGCTGCGCTGCCGTCGACCAGCTTTTCCGACAGGCGCTGGAAAGAGACGCCTTCAAGAACCGGCGCTTTGGCGTCGGACTTGCCGTTCAGGATCGACACCACGGTGGAACCGTCGACGATCGGCGCAATGACTTTGGCCAAGGCGGCCGGGTCGAAGTCCGGCACGGTATTCAGCAACCGGCGCAGGTCGGTATAGTGCCAGGATTCGACGCGCCGCGTCGGCAGGCCGTGCTTGATCGTCTCGATGGCGTCGTCGCGCTTCAGCATCACCGCGCCGTCACCCGGCAGCAGCGACAGCCGGTCGCCGAACGCGTCGATCAACGCTGTCTCGGCCGGTGTCCGCTGCGGTTGTGCGTGCATGTTCATCAAACTGCCCTCTGGCATCTCACGCTGCTTCGCCGATCACGCCGGCGTAGCCGTTGGCTTCCAGGTCGAGCGCCAGCGACTTGTCGCCCGACTTGATGACCTGCCCCTTGTAGAGCACATGCACGGTGTCGGGCACGATGTGCTCAAGCAGGCGCTGGTAATGGGTGATGACCAGGAACGCCCGGTCCGGCGCGCGCAGCGCGTTGACGCCATCGGAAACGATCTTCAGCGCATCGATGTCGAGCCCGGAATCGGTTTCGTCGAGCACGCACAATTTCGGCTCCAGCAGCTTCATCTGCAGGATCTCTGCCCGCTTCTTCTCGCCACCGGAGAAGCCGACATTGAGCGGCCGCTTGAGCATCGCCATGTCCATGCTGAGCGAGGCGGCGGCTTCCTTCACGCGCTTCAAAAATTCCGGGATCTTCAGCGGCTCCTCGCCACGCGCCTTGCGTTGCTCGTTCATCGCCACCTTCAGGAATTCCATGGTGGCGACGCCCGGTATCTCCATCGGATACTGGAAGGCGAGGAAAATGCCTGACGTGGCGCGCTCGGCCGGATCCATTTCGAGGATCGACTGGCCGTTGTAGAGGATGTCGCCTTCGGTCACCTCATAGTCCTCGCGGCCGGCGAGGATGTAGGACAGCGTCGATTTGCCCGAGCCGTTCGGCCCCATGATCGCGGCGACCTCGCCGGCTTTCACCGTCAGGTTCAGACCGCGGATGATTTCGGTGCCGTCATCGACGATGCGGGCGTGCAGGTTTCTGATTTCAAGCATTTTTTCGTTTCCTGAATATCTGTCCGGTCAGCCGACCGAGCCCTCAAGCGAGATACCGATCAGCTTCTGCGCCTCGACGGCGAATTCCATCGGCAGTTGCTGGATGACGTCCTTGACGAAGCCGTTGACGATCAGCGCGATCGCTTCCTCTTCAGGGATACCGCGCTGCATGACGTAGAACTTCTGGTCCTCGGAAATCTTCGACGTGGTCGCTTCGTGCTCGAACTGCGCCGTCGAATTCTTGGCTTCCATGTAGGGCACGGTGTGCGCGCCGCACTGGTCGCCGATCAGCAGGGAATCGCAGTTGGTGAAGTTGCGGGCGTTGGTCGCCTTGCGGTGCGCCGAGACCTGGCCGCGATAGGTGTTCTGCGAGAAGCCGGCGGCGATGCCCTTGGAGATGATGCGGCTCGACGTGTTCTTGCCGAGGTGGATCATCTTGGTGCCGCTGTCGACCTGCTGATAACCGTTCGAGACAGCGATCGAATAGAACTCGCCCGAGGAATCGTCGCCGCGCAGGATGCAGCTCGGATATTTCCAGGTGATCGCCGAGCCGGTCTCGACCTGCGTCCACGAGATCTTCGAGCGATCGCCACGGCAGTCGCCGCGCTTGGTGACGAAATTGTAGATACCGCCCTTGCCCTCGGCGTCGCCGGGATACCAGTTCTGCACCGTCGAATATTTGATCTCGGCATCGTCGAGCGCCACCAGTTCGACGACGGCAGCATGCAGCTGGTTCTCATCGCGCTGCGGCGCCGTGCAGCCTTCGAGATAGGAGACGTAAGCCCCCTCCTCGGCGATGATCAGCGTGCGCTCGAACTGGCCGGTGTTCTTCTCGTTCATGCGGAAATAGGTCGACAGCTCCATCGGGCAGCGCACGCCCTTGGGCACGAAGACGAACGAGCCGTCGGTGAACACGGCCGAATTCAGCGTGGCGTAATAATTATCGGAGGTCGGCACAACCGAGCCGAGATACTTCTTCACCAGTTCGGGATGCTCGCGGATGGCTTCCGAGATCGAGCAGAAGATGACGCCGGCCTGCGCCAGCTCCTTCTTGAAGGTGGTGACGACGGAAACGGAATCGAACACGGCGTCGACGGCGACGCGGCCCGATTTGTAGACATTGTCGCTGACTTCCTCGAGTTCCGAGGCGTCGGTCTTCTGCACGCCGGCGAGGATTTCCTGCTCGCGCAGCGGAATACCCAGCTTCTCGTAGACCTTCAAGAGTTCGGGATCGACATCGCTGAGCGAGGTCGGGCCGGGCGTGCTCTTGGGCGCCGCGTAGAAGTAGATGTCCTGGAAATCGATCTTGGGATAGTGGACGCGCGCCCAGGTCGGCTCGTCAAGCGTCAGCCAACGGCGATAGGCTTCCAGACGCCATTCCAGCATCCAGGACGGTTCGTCCTTCTTGGCCGAAATGAAACGGATAATGTCTTCGCTGAGGCCTTTGGGGGCCTTATCCATCGCGATTTCGGTCTGGAATCCATATTTGTATTGGTCGACGTCGATCTTTCGGACCCGATCGATCGTGTCCTGCACAGCAGGCATATGCGTTCTCCATCCACGCCGGGGTCAAGGCCCGACAGTTTTCAAACTATGGCACCGCCAAAACGAACCCCAAAAAGGCGCTTGCGGCAGCGTAAGTTTCATATAGTGCGCTTCGACCGGAAATTCACCCGGCCAGCATGAAACGCACGGCTCTACCAGGCCGAATGGCCCAAATCATTTTCGTCAAGCATCGGATTTTCCCGAAAATCGCTACGTGCTTTTCGGTCCGATGCCCCAACCGCTCACGCGGCTTTTTCTCTATCCGCCCGACGCGCGGCGATTCCCGTCAGCGCAACGCGAAACAACTCGATGTCTTCCGCGCCCGTCGCCGGACCGATCGACACGCGCAAGGCGCCAAGGCTGTCACCGTATCCCATGGCTTTCAGCACATGGCTCGGTCCGACCTTGCCCGACGAACAGGCAGAGCCGGCCGACAGCGCTACACCGGCCAGGTCGAAGGCGATCTGCGCGGTTTCGGCTTTGACGCCCGCAATAGCGAAGAATGCCGTATTGGCAAGCCTTGGCGCACCGGTTCCGAAGATTTCCGCGTCCGGCACCAGCGTTTTCACGATGGCCTCGATCTCGTCGCGGCGCCGGCGCACCGCATCTATGGCCGGCAACCCGGCCAGGGCTTCGCGTGCGGCGGCGCCAAAGCCGGCAATGGCCGCGAGGTTTTCGGTGCCGCCGCGATGGCCCTTTTCCTGGCCACCGCCATTGATCAGAGGCTTCGGCATCATCAGGTCGGAAGCGGCGACGATGGCGCCAACGCCCTTGGGGCCGCCGATCTTATGCGAGGACAGAATCAGGTAATCGGCGTAACCCGCTGACATATCGATCGAAACACGCCCGGCGGCCTGCACGGCGTCGACCATGAGGATGCCGCCCGCCGCCTTGACGATCCCGGCGATGCGATCGATCGGCTGGATGACGCCGGTCTCGTTGTTGGCGGCGTGGATGGCAACCAGCGGCAGGCCTTCGCTCTTGTCATGACCACTGAGCGCTGCCGCCAAAGCGTCGAGATCGGCGATACCGTTGGCGTCGACGCCGATCCGGTTTACCTGCGCTGACGGGAAATGTCCGCCGTTCAACAGGCAGGGATGATCGGCCTCCGACACGTAAAGCCGGCTCATGCGCACCGTGCCGCGCCCCATCTGCCAGTCGGGTGACAGCAGCGTCGAGGCTGCTTCCGTGGCACCGGAGGTGAACACGACGTGCTCGGGCTTGGCGTTGACGAGCGCCGCCACGTCACGCCTTGCGGTCTCGATCAGACGGCGGGCCGCCCGCCCCTCGGCGTGAACCGATGACGGATTGGCGGCGACATCGAGCGCCGCGACCATAGCTTCGCGGGCCGCGGCAAGCAGCGGCGCACTGGCATTGTAGTCGAGATAGGCGCGTTTTGCGGCCATTTTCGTCCGTCAAGTCCCGTCAGAAGCCATTCCGCCGTCGTATGGCGTTATTTCCTTGAAATTCCAAGGCGAGCCGTCCTATTTACGCGGCTTGCGGCGCGGGTGGCCGGGCTCGATGTCTTGCCACTCAGTTTTGAACAATTCTAAACTAGCTTCTAAGAAGACGCTCGCCCTGCGTCAAGGCCAGAGGAAACGTTCCAGGCACCGCGCATTCGTATTACCTAGTGGAGTATTTTATGCCTGAGGTCATTTTCACCGGTCCTGCCGGCCGCCTGGAAGGTCGCTACCAGCCTTCCAAGGAAAAGAGCGCGCCGATTGCCATCGTCCTGCACCCGCACCCGCAATTCGGCGGCACGATGAACAACAAGATCGTCTACGACCTCTTCTACATGTTCCAGAAGCGGGATTTCACCACGCTTCGCTTCAATTTCCGCGGCATCGGCCGCAGTCAGGGCGAATTCGACCACGGCACCGGCGAGTTGTCGGATGCCGCTGCGGCGCTGGATTGGGTGCAGTCGCTGCATCCCGATTCCAAGAGCTGCTGGGTCGCCGGCTACTCGTTCGGATCCTGGATCGGCATGCAGCTTCTGATGCGCCGGCCCGAGATCGAAGGCTTCATCTCGATCGCGCCGCAGCCCAACACCTATGATTTCTCGTTCCTGGCGCCCTGCCCGTCATCGGGCCTGATCATCCATGGCGATGCCGACAAGGTGGCGCCGCCGAAGGATGTGCAGGGCCTGGTCGACAAGCTGCACACGCAGAAGGGCATCACCATCACCCAAAAGACGTTGCCCGGCGCCAACCATTTCTTCTCCAACGATGCCGACCTGCTGCTCGAGGAATGCGCCGACTATCTCGACCGCCGGCTGGCCGGCGAATTGTCGGATCCGCGGCCGAAGCGGCTGAGATAAGCAAAGAAAGCAGGGACGGCGATGTACGAACCTCCTCATTTCAGGGAAACGCGGCCGGAAATCCTGCACGGGCTGATCCGGACGCATCCGCTGGGCCTGTTGATTTCCAACGGGCCCGATGGGCCGGTCGCCAACGCCATCCCGTTCCTGCTCGACGCGGAAATCGGGCCGAACGGCAGGCTGCGCGCCCATCTGGCGCGGGCCAACCCGCAATGGCGCCTGTTGGCCGACAATCCGGCGTCAACCGTACTGATCGTCTTCCAGGGCAGCGATGCCTATGTGACGCCGTCCTGGTACGAGACCAAGCGCGAGACCGGCAAGGTGGTGCCGACCTGGAATTATGCCATCGTGCAGGTTCGCGGCACCGTCAAGGTGATGGATGATCAGGACTGGCTGGCGCAGCAGATCGCCGATCTGACCGTCTCCCAGGAAGGCGCCCGCGCCGCGCCCTGGGCGGTGACCGATGCGCCGGAGCCCTTCATCCAGTCGCAGATCAAGGGCATTATCGGGCTGGAAATCGAGATCAGCGAAATCCACGGCAAGTGGAAGGTCAGCCAGAACCGGCCGGTCGCCGATCGCGTCGGCGTTGCACAGGGGCTCGAAAGCGAAGACCACCAATCGCCCGGCATGGCCGACCTGGTCAGATCCTATGGCGGACTGGACGGCAACTGAACTTCGAATGCTCAGGCAGCCTTCCTTGTCGGTCCGATCAGCCGAAACGTTCTCTTGCGGACCGGCAGTCCCGACGGCGTCGGCCGGAAGATGAAGCCGAGCCGGGCAAAGACCAGCCCGCAGGCAAGCGCGAAACCGCAGCCAAGGCCGAAGCCGGCGACGGTGTCGCTGGGATAGTGCGCGCCAACGAAGATACGGGTCGAGGCGATGCAGGCGGTGATCGCCAGGGCGATGTACCATCGCCGCGGAAACAACAGCAAAGCGACCCCGAAAACCGCGCCCATTGTCGTACCATGGCCGGACGGAAAGCCGGCGAAGCGCGCATCGAAAGCGAAGGGGTGCAGGGTCAGCACGCCAAAGTCCTCGTAATACAGCGGGCGAGCCCGGCCAATGGCATATTTCAGCACATTGACGGCGATCCCCGACAGGCCGGTGGCGCACAGCACCAGAAAAGCCAGGCAGGTCCAGTTGTAGAGCAGCATCAGCGAGCGCCGCGACAGGCTTCGCCAATCCGTCAGGTTCGCGGCGACAAGCAGAAGCACTGAGGGAATGATATACCAGCCTCCCAGGCCGAACTGGGTGAAAAAGTCGGCAGTCCGGGCAAATCCCGCCGACCACTTGCCGTGAAGCATTCCGGCCGGAGTGTCGAGACGAACAAATGCCGCCGCGGTCAGCAAGACCCAGACCAGCACCCAGACCGACCACAAAATATTCGGGTATCTGGCCGGCCGGGTGGCAAGGCGGCTTTTGGCGATCTGCATCGTATCGCGAAAGTTGTCGAGCGACCGGCGCCCTATGCCAAGGAGCAGGCTCGAAACGGGCGGGCGTGATTTCACCAGCATAGGAAATTCGACCCCATTGTTGCCGTCATGGGCATCGGCGAGCCGTCACTGGGTTACACGATAGAGGCCGAGCGACAGTTTGTCTCCCGACGAATAGTTGAGGCCGTCGACCTCGGCAACGCGGCTCGCCGACTTGCCTTGCGCCTCCAACAGGCCATTCAGCTTCTGCTCGTCGCCGATTTGTGCCAGCGCCAGCGCGCAGGCCGGATCGCCGAGCAGATGCTTGGCGACGCCATCGACATCGGTCAGGACCGTCTTGGTGCCGACCAGGAACACCAGGCTCGGCTCGTGATATTCCGCTGAGGCGAGCACCGTGGTGTCGCAAGGCCTGTTGGCCTGGACTGCCGCCTCGATCGCCGGGCTCAGCCAGATCGGCTTCAGCGAAGGCGCGATGACGCCGAACAACAGCCCATAGGTGATGCCGGCGCAGACCGCGATGGCGCCGATGCGGGAGAGCGGCACTTGCAGCTGTCGCGAAAAAGCGAAATACCCTGCCGCCAGCGCCGCCGCGGCGGCGGGGATGCTCCACCAGGAAAAGGAGCCGGTGAGATAGATCGGCGCTCCGACGCAGACCGCCGCCAGGCCAAGGCTGACCACGGCAAGACCGAATGCGGTCGACCACCACAACCAGTCCTGCCAGCGCCTGAGCGGCGCATTGGCCTCCTGCGGCGACAATGTCAGCAGCCAGCCGATCAGCAGCGCCATGCCGGGATAGGCCGGCAGGACATAGTGCGGCAGCTTGGTCGGGATCAGCTCGAACACCAGCCAGAACGGAATGTACCAGGCGAGGCAGAAACGCAGCCGGGGATCGTCGCGCAGACGGTTGAGGGCCTGCAGCCCGGCGCCGACCGCGATCAGGCCGAACGGCCACATGAACAAGGAATAGGTCAGCATGTAGAAACCGGGCGGCAGGCCGTGCGATTCCTCGCCCGAGGCCACCTTGGCCATCATGTCCTTGCCGACGGCATCGTTGAGAAAGGCGCCGCCGCTCTTCCAGGTGATGAGGGCGACCCAGGGCAACACGATGAGCACCACCAGAGCGACACCGCGCACGAGCTTCAGCTTCAGGAGCCAGCGCCAGTCGCGCTCGAAGGCAAACAGGGCGGCGACCGTGAGCACCGACAACAGCGGAGCCACCGGCCCCTTGATAAGGATTCCAAGTCCTTGAGCGGCCCAGAAAATCCACGGCAGATGGGCGGCTACCGGTTCGTTGCGGCGCGCTGCCAGATAAATCTGGGCGAGCGCGCCTTGCGCCGCCACGCAGCAGGCCAGCAGCATGGCGTCGGTCTTGGCGTCACGGCCCTCGAAGGCGGTGGCGAAGATCGCCGCCATCATCAGACCGGCGGCGAGACCGGCATTGGCCCCGAACAGCTTGGTGCCCGTCCAGGCGATGCCGACGACGGCCAAGGCAATGCCAAGCATGGAGACGAGGCGGTAGACCCAGATCGGCGCCGCCGCCCCCTCGCCGCTCAGCGCCACGGCCGCCGATTGCAGCCAGTAGATGCCGATCGGCTTCTTGTAGCGCGAGGCATCCTGAAAACGGATGTCGACATAGTCGGAGGTTTCGACCATCTGCTTGGTGGCCTGGACAAAACGGGATTCGTCGCGGTCGATGGGTGGAAGGCTCGCCAGTCCGCTGAACGTCATCAGCACGCTGAACAGAAAGAGAAAGAGATAGTTCCTGTTCATCGCGGAGCTTTCCGGATCTGATCTGCGGGATGGCCCCGTCGCGGCGCCTCAGGCCCTGCCCTGCGCGGCGCCTCAATACGCCAGCCCAAACGACGAAGCAAGGATTCGCAAACGCCATCCGCGCGGGCTGCAAAACCGGAAAGCACTTTTGCTGATGCTGGACCTTTGTCTGGCGCGATCAGTCGCAAAACCGGAAACCACTTTTGCTGATCGCTGGACCTTTGTCTGGCGCGCGATCAGTCGCAAAACCGGAAACCACTTTTGCTGATCGCGCTTGGATGCTAAACGCCCGCGTTCATGCACGCCTGAGCCACAGCGGCCGGACGCTTTCGGGAATAGAAAAAATGCCTGCCTTCAAATCGGATTTCCTGCGCACGATGAGCGAGCGCGGTTTCATCCACCAGACTTCGGATGATGCCGGTCTCGACAATATCTTCGCCAAGGAGACGGTGACAGCCTATATCGGCTTCGACGCGACCGCCAAGAGCCTGCACGCCGGCTCGCTGATCCAGATCATGATGCTGCACTGGCTGCAGCAGACCGGTCATCGGCCGATCGCGCTGATGGGCGGCGGCACCTCGATGATCGGCGACCCGTCGTTCAAGGATGAGGCGCGCAAGCTTTTGACCCCGCAGGACATCGAAGACAATCTTGCCGGTATCCGCCGCAACTTCATGCCCTACCTCAAATTCGGCAGCGGTCCCAACGACGCCATCATGGTCAACAACGCCGATTGGCTGATGGAGATCAACTACGTCAATTTCCTGCGCGATGTCGGTCGTCACTTTTCCGTCAACCGCATGCTGGCGTTCGATTCCGTCAAGCTGCGGCTCGATCGCGAGCAGTCGCTGTCGTTCCTCGAATTCAACTACATGATCCTGCAGGCCTATGATTTCGTCGAGCTCTACAAGCGTCTCGGCTGCCGCCTGCAGATGGGCGGCTCCGACCAGTGGGGCAACATCATCAACGGCATCGATCTCGGCCGCCGCATGGAGGACGCGCAGCTCTATGCACTGACCACGCCGCTGCTCACCACCTCGTCGGGCGCCAAGATGGGCAAGTCGGCTTCGGGCGCGGTCTGGCTCGACGCGGAGATGCTGAGCCCCTACGAATTCTGGCAGTACTGGCGCAACACCGAGGATGCCGACGTCGCCCGCTTCCTGAAGCTCTACACGACGCTGCCGCTGGACGAAGTGGCGCGGCTCGAGCGGCTCGGCGGATCCGAGATCAATGAGGCCAAGAAGATCCTCGCCACCGAGATCACCGCCCTGCTGCACGGCCGCGCGGCCGCCGAGCAAGCCAGCGATACGGCGCGCAAGACGTTCGAGGAAGGCGCGCTCGCGGAGTCGCTGCCGACCGTCGAGGTCGACAGGACAGCGCTCGAAACCGGCGTCGGCATCCTGTCGCTGCTGGTCACCGCCGGACTGGCGGCGTCGAACGGCGAAGCGCGGCGGCATGTGCAGGGCGGCGCCGTGCGCCTGAACGACGAGCCGGTGAGCGACGAGCGCCGGCTGGTGACCCCTCAGGATTTGAGTCCGGAGAACGTCGTAAAGCTTTCCTTGGGAAAGAAAAAACACATTCTGATACGGCCGATTTGAACTCGGTCACCGATACTCAAAAATCGACCTGAATATTCCGGGCGCGATCACCGACAGCGGATTGATGTCCAGCAACGGCTTGTTGGCGTTGCCTTTGAGCCGGTAGGTGACGCCGATCAGGCCACGGTCGCGGCCATTGCCGAGCAGCGCGCCAACGATGGGCAATTCGCCGAAGATGCGATTGAGGCCATAGACCGGCATGAACGTGCCGGTCATGTCCATGTTGTTGTTCTGGTCGTAGAGCGTCCCCTGGAACGTGGTGCCGATGCGCGGTCCGCGCAGCACGCCATTGGCCAGTTTCAGATAGCCGCTGCCCTTGTCGATCTCGGCGTAGCCGCGTTCGAACTTCACCCGCGACGTGTCCAGCTTGCCCTTGACCGCCTGGTTGAGGCTGCGGTTGTCGCCGGCCGGCGTGGTCGAGACGATGGAGGCGAGCTTCGGTTCGTTGACGACGAAAAAATTGCTGGTGTCGACCTTGCCCTTGAGCGATCCGTCGCTCGGCCCGGCCAGTGCGAGCGTGATCACGCCGCCTTCCATATGTTCGTAGATGTTGAGGAATCTCAGGATGGCGCCGGCGTCCGCGGACTGCATGTTGAGCGTGCGCCGGCCGGCGCCGGTCGTGTTGCTGATCGATATGGCCGCACCTGAACTGGCCGTGGCGCTGACCTTCAGCCCGTTCACCCGCGAGCCGGCCGCGCTGTAGTCGAGCTTCAGATTGGACAATTGCTCGTCGTGGAAACCGGTCAGCCGGTCGACATCGGCGCTGACGGAAATGGCATCGGAACCGGTGGTCTTGGTAGCCGTGTCGACGTCGGAGGTGAACTGCTTGATGAGCGAGCGGGCGTCGAGCGCGTTGCCCGATATGTCGACCGCATAGCCCTTGCCGGACCGCTTCACCGATACGGCAACGTCGTCGCCCCTGTTCAAGGTGACCTTGCTGAACCGCGCCGACGACAAGGCGCCATTGACCAGCACGATGCTGCCGTCGACGGAGAACGTCTTTCCGTCGAGATTGAAATCGGACAGCGTCGTGGTGTCGCCGGACTTGGTCATGACGAAGGTGACGTTGGCGGGCACCCCCGCCCCCTTGCTCCAGCCCGCCCAGGGAATGTCCAGCCTGGCGTTGGTCAGGTCGGCCGAGACGTTCTGGTCGCCGCTGCCGTTCTTGTCGATCGCCACCTTCACAGTTCCGGCAAGCAGCGGCTTCAGGCCGGGCATGGCGGCGGCGCGGATCTTGTCGTCGAGCACCAGGGCCACCTTGCGGCTGCGCGCCGGCCCCTCATCCCTGAGCGGCTCGATCAGATCGAGTTCGGCCGGAATGCCGTTCAGCAACGCCTTGGCGGAGATCACCGCCTTCTCGGGGTCGACCGTGATCGAACCGTCGGCATCCGTCACGACCTGTCCTTCGAAGGGCTTGGCCAGGGACATGCCGGTGTAGTCGAGCGACACCAGCCAATCGAGCTTCGAGGAGTCGACGCCGGACTGCAGCGGAATATCCGCCTTGACGTGACCGGTGACGCTGCCCGACAGGTCCTCCGGCAGAATGCCGACATGGCGCATGGCGTTGATCGGCTCGTAGGATGCGAGTTCGGCAACGGCGGATGCGTCGCCGTCGACATCGATGTCGAGCGCGCCGACGACCGGCGGGCGGTTCGCCGCCTTGACCGTCAGCGTGCCGTTGCTGGCCGCCACGGTGCGGCCGCTGGGCATGTAGACGGTGCCCGAGGAGAGCGAGATATCGACATCGTTGCCGTGGAAACCGACGACGCCGACCGCGTCGCGTATCGGCGGGATGCGGCCGGCGGTGTCGAATCGCGATCCCTCGATCTGGAAGCGGCCGAACACCTCATCGGCCGAAAGCGGCACGCCGTTGCCGAGCCGGCCCGGCACCACCTGGAACTGAAGGTTGGCGTCGACGACACGGCCGCCGAACAGATTGGCCAGCACCCAGAGCCGGGCATTGCGCGCCGAAAACCACGGCCATAGCTGCTTGACGTGAGAGACCTGCATGTCGTGGATGTTGAACGCCAGATTGATCCCCGGCACTTTGCCGTCGACGAACGCCACGGCGGCGGTGCCAAGCACCTCGCCGGAGCCGGCGGACCGAAGCGCGATCTGCTCTGCGACCAGTTTGTGGCTCACCGTGTTGTAGACACCGGCGATCCGGGCGAGGAAGGTGAGCGCCGGCTCGGGCGACTCCGAAGGCGCAAGCGACGATCCGTCGCTGGTCAGGTCGTAGCGATAGGAGGGCTCTTCACCCACCGCTCCGCTTGCCGGCTTCGGCCCGATCGAACCGGCGAAATCGAATGTCGAGCGGCCGGTCTTCAGCAGCAATCTGTCGACCTGGACCTTGTTGCTGCCAGCAACCAGCGTCGCATTGATATCGACGTCCGCCGCCAGCAATCCTCGCGTGCCGAGATCGAGGACAGAGCCCGTCGATGACAAAGCGGCCGTCAGCCGCGATGCGTTCACGCCGAACCCTTCCGATCCCGTCAGCTTCAACGCGACGGGTCCCAACTTGCCGGCAGCGGCCGCGCCGGTGTCGGCCAGATCGACGCTCGCATCCAGCGCCGTGACCCGGTGCGCCGCGATATCACGGGTGGCGGTAGCGGCAACCGTAAGCGTCCTGCCGTCGATGTCTGCCTTCGAGGAAAACTGCATGCCGCCCGGTCCCGACTGCACGACGGTGGCGTCGGTGATCTTGACGAGCTTGATCGCTCCGGTTTCGGGCAGCACGAATTCGACATTGCGAAGATCGATGCGTCGCAGCGAATCCTCCCGCACGGCATCGAGTGCGTGGTTGATGTTTCCGAACACCGCGGCGGACAGCTTCTCCGGGTCGATGAGGCCGTCCGCATTGCGCAGGCCGGCGGTCCAGTCGCCGCCTGACGGCATCGCCGCCACGACGATGCGGGCATCCGAGATCCTGGCGCTGGTCAGCCGCACATCTCCCCACAGCAGCGGGAACAGACGCACGCCGAAGCGCACGCGGCCGGCATCGGCCATCGGCTTGCCGTCTGATGTCTTCAAGCTGACGTCGCTGACCTGAAGCGCGATGAAACTCGAACCGTCGAGCGTGATGCGGGCAGGCCCGACCGCGACATTGACATCGACGCCCGCCAGTTTCTCAAGCGCCGTTTCCGCCTCGGCGCGAAGCCGGTCGGCTCCGATGCCGGAGGCGCCAACCAGATAAACGAGCACGGCGGCCAGCAGCACGAAAGCGACCAGACCGGCGAACAGTCGCGACAGGATGCGAAAACCGCGTCCGATCGACGCCTGACCAAGCGGCGGCACACGGCAGGCGGACGGAAAGGTCCCCAGGTCGGTGATCTCATCACGCCTGAACCGGATCTTCTCGTGCTGCGGTCGCTCCTGATCCACGCAATTTTCCGTTGTACGAACTCGATCGTGGACGAATCCCCGTCCGACACTATATCGGTGTGGCTTCGCGCGTAACCTCAAACAAGGGCATCGGTATGGCTGACCTCGACGTAGGCGATCTCGCGCCGCAATTTGACCTGCCGCGGGACGGCGGCGGATCGGTCAGCCTTGCCGCATCGTCCGGCAAGCCCATCGTGCTCTATTTCTATCCGCAGGACGACACAACAAGCTGCACGCAGGAGGCGATCAGCTTCTCGCAGTTGAAGCCAGAGTTCGAGAAGGCCGGCGCCGTGGTGATCGGCCTGTCGCCCGACCCCGTCAAGAAGCACGACAAGTTCAAGTCGAAATACAATCTCACCATCGACCTCGCCGCCGACGAGGAGCGCAAAGTGATCGAGGCTTACCATCTGTGGGTCGAGAAATCGATGTATGGCCGCAAGTATATGGGCGTCGAGCGCGCGACCTTCCTGATCGGCCGCGACGGACGGATCGCCAGGATTTGGCGCAAGGTCCGCGTCAAAGGCCATGCCGAAGAGGTACTCGAGGCCGTTCGAGCGCTTTGAGGTTTGCCGGCGAGGCTGGCCCAGGTTCCCTTGCAACCTTACGCACGCCTGGCGGGCAATCGCTGTGAGCAAGCTATCGCTGCAAGCCTTTGTTAACCCTAATAATGTGTAATCAAGCTGTCGTGGTGTCGTAAACGAAAGCTTGGTCCCGTGAACGCAACCGGTCAGTCCGCAGTCTTCGGCAAGCGTAAGGAGCCCCATACGGTCATCATCGCCCGGGGCAACGAGATCAGGCATTTTACGATCCGACCGTGGCTGGCGGCCTTTATCGGCTCGGCGCTGGCCGCCATTGCCGTCGGCTACCTCATGGCCACCTCCTATCTCGTGCTGCGCGACGATTTGATCGGCGCCACAACGGCGCGTCAGGCGCGCATGCAGCAAGCCTATGAAGATCGCATTTCGGCGCTTCGCGCCCAGGTCGACCGCATCACCAGCCGCCAGTTGCTCGACCAGCAGCTGATGGAAACCAAGGTCAGCGAACTGCTTGAACGCCAGAGCCAGTTGAGCCAGCGTCATGGCCGCCTTGGTCCGCTGCTCGAACGCGCCGAGAGCGAAGTCGGCGCAGCGCCGGCCGAAGATCCGGCAGCGGCTGCGAAGCCGGACAAACGCGCCGAAGCGACCGGCAGCATCAAGGAGCCCGCGCGGAATTATGCGGTCGCCAGCCTGAGCGCCGATCTCGGCGCCGGCGACACAAGGCCGTTCTCGCTGTGGTCAACCCGCTCCGATCCGCTGCCCAATGATTCAGCCGCCGATCGTGCCGACAAGCTCTTCGTCTCGATCAACCAGTCGTTGAAATCCATCGAGAGCGATCAACTGACCCGCATCAGCACGCTTGCCGACAATGCCTATAAGAGCGCCGATGCCATCACCCAGGCGCTCGAGGCGGCCGGACTGCCCGTCGACAGCGACTTCGGCAAGGGCGACAGCGACGTCGGCGGACCGCTGATCCCGCTCGACAGTTCGATGATGTTCGACAGCAAGGTCAAGGAGCTGGACGAAGCGCTGGACGCGCTCGACCATCTCAAGAAAGAAGCGCGCCAGCTGCCGCTGACCAATCCGGCTCCGGGTCACTCCGTCACCAGCCCGTTCGGCGTGCGCACCGACCCTCTCCTTGGCACCGCCGCCCTGCATTCCGGCATGGATTTCAGGGCGCCGATCGGCATGGCCGCAAAAGTCACGGCGCCTGGCACCGTCACCAAGGCCGGCTGGAACGGCGGCTATGGCCGCATGGTTGAAGTCGACCACGGCAATGGTTTTGCGACACGTTACGGGCATCTCAGCGAGATCGACGTGACCGTCGGCGAGAAACTGGACGCCGGCGCCGTCATCGGCAAGACCGGTAGCAGCGGCCGCTCGACCGGCCCGCATCTGCACTACGAAGTCCGCCACAATGGCGAAGCGATCGATCCCTTGCGCTTCCTCACGGTCGGCAAGAAGGTCGCCCAGTATCTGTAAGCGATCCCAGGCTCCTGCCCCATGCGCCGATGATCGTCATGATGGCTGCTCAGGCGCTCCCGTCGACAGAAACGCCGTCGCTGCCGCAACCAAGGTGGTCGCGCCGACCTTCAACGCGGCCTCGTCGACACGAAACCGGGCGTGATGGAGCGGAAAGACCGATCCGATCTCCTCGTTCCGGATTCCCAGCCGAAAATAGACCGAAGGACGTTTCTCGCTGTAGTAGCCAAAGTCGTCCGCGATCGTCCATCCGGGCGTGTTGAGGACGCTGTCGGCACCGATGCAGGCCTTGGCGCTGGCGGCAATCAGCTCTGTCATCTCGACATCGTTGACGACGCCGGGTTCGCCCTTGTGGATGTCGACCTCGACACGCGCGCCGTGGCTCGTCGCCATACCCGCGGCTATCGTACGAACGCGGTGCCAGGCCCGCTCGCGGGTTGCATCGCTGCCGCTGCGGATGGTGCCTTTCAACATGACCCTGCCGGCGGTGACATTATATGCGTTGCCGCCATTGATGGCCGTGACGGAAATCACCAGCGGATCGTACGGATCGGTCTCGCGTGAAACGATCTTCTGCAATTCGCTCACCAGGGAGCAAGCCACGGCCAACGCATCGACACCTTCATGCGGTTTTGCCGCGTGTGCCGCCGAGCCGATGACGGCCACATCGAACGTGTCACAGGCCAGAGTGTAGGGACCGGAGCCGACGGCGATCTTGCCGGTCGGTGTGTACGGATCGACGTGGACGCAGATGGCGGCGTCGATGTCGTCGAGAAGCCCCTCTTCCACCACCCGCTTGCCGCCCGACGGTTCGTCCTCCTCCGCCGGCTGGAAGATCAGGCGAACGGTACCGCCAAAACTGTCCCGCGACTGGTGAAGATGCGCGGCCACCGCGAAAGCCATCGATGCATGGGCGTCGTGACCGCAGGCATGCATCACACCTGGATTCGTCGATGCATAATCGACACCGGACTCCTCCTCGATCGGCAAGGCATCGATGTCGGCACGAATGGCGATCTTTCGATTTGACGGCCTGCCGGCGCCGACAATATCGACCGCAAGGCCAAAGCCGGCGACGTCGCGAATGTCGACGATTCCCTGATCCACCAGCATCTGCCTGAGGTAACGCTGCGTGCCGGCCTCCTGGTTCGAAAGCTCGGGATTGCGGTGCAGATGGCGACGGACCTCGATCATCCGGTCGAGAATTCCGGCGTCGATATCGGTCGTCACGGTTTTCACAACACCACCCGCCGTGGCCGAACCCTCAGGATTTGACATGGATCTCTCGCGGGAACTTCGTCAGGGTCTCGTGGCCGGTTTCGGTGACCAGGATGGTCTCGCTGACCTCGATGCCCCAGCCGTCCATCCACATGCCAAGGATGGAATGAACGACGTTGCCCGGTTCAAGCACCGTCTTGTCGCCCGGTCTGAGGCTGATCGTGTGTTCGCCCCAATCCGGCGGATAGGCGACGCCGATGGAGTAGCCGATGCGCGATTCCTTCTTCAGTCCATAACGCTGGATGACCTTGCGCCAGGCAGCTTCGACCGCTTCGGCAGTCGTTCCCGGCCTGACCGCGTTGAGCACCGCGTCCATGCCCTCGATCACCGCTTTGGCGGTATCCGAGACATTTGTCGGCGTCTTGCCAAGCTGCATGGTCCTGGCGAGGCCGGCGGCATAGCGGCGGCAAACGCCGGCAAGTTCCAGCGCAATCGTCTCGTTTTCTCCGAACCGCCTGTCGCTCCACATGATGTGCGGCGCCGAGGCATTCTCGCCACCGAGGATTGTCGGCGGAAGCGCTGTGATGTCGCCGGCAAAATCCGGGCTGCCCGCGATCTGCGCCGCCTGGATGGCGGCGATGGCGTCGCATTCGCGAACGCCCGGCGCGATCACCTCGAAGGCTCGCGTGACGGCAGCTTCGGCGAGCGTCGATGCCTTGCGCAAATAGGCGATCTCCGGCGCCGATTTGACCGCCCGGATCCAGTTCACCAGCAGGTCGGCATCGTGCCATTTTGCATTGGGAAGTCCGGCGACAAGCCGGGCGTGCGCCTTGGGGGAGAAATAATAGGCTTCGAGTTCGATGCCGATACGGCGACTCCCCCAGCTCTTGGCGACAATCCAGTTCGCAATCCAGTCCATGGGATGGCGATCGCCTCGCTGGACATGGTCTTCCGGAAAGCCGACCACGTTTTCCGGTTTCATCCAGGCTGTCAGAAGACCGCCGGCCGCATCCATGGCGCGCCCGATCCAGACCGGCTCGACCTCCTCGATTGGAACCAGCACCATTTGCGGCGTGTAGAACGACCAGCCGTCATAGCCGGTGATGTAATGCTGGTTGGCAACGTCGTTGACGACAAGAAGCTCGAGACCGCGCTTGGCCATCTCGGTGCGGATCTTGCGAAGCCGCTGTCGGTACTCGTCGCGGGCAAACGGCAATTCGATCATCTTTGCTCCATGCTTTGTCATCAACGGTCGCGGGTTCGCTCACCATTGAAGAGGTTCCGCCATGGCGGCAATCGGCCAGGGCGGCGTGTGGGCAGGTCCTGAACCGGGTACGTCCATACCCGGCCTTCCCAAGATTTGTGTTTCACTATCATTTATTTTTGAATTCCATTTGACTGAATAAATAAGCGGTGCCAAGCTATCCTCTCCTAAGGGGCGCAAGGCATGGCACTGCGGGGGACCAATCAGGAGTTCGGGCGGCCATACAACCGGCGCATCGTGCTTGAGTCCATCCGCCTGCACGGGCCGATCGCGCGCGGCGAGATCGCCCGGCGCGTCGGCCTCACCGTCCAGACGGTATCGACCATCGTTCGCGAACTGGAAGATCAGGACTACATCCTGTCGCTGCGCGAAGAGCCGAGGGGGCGCGGCCTGCCGCCGGCGACGCTCCGGATCAACCCCGAGGGCGGCTATGCCGTGGGTATCCACATCACTCCGCTTGGTATCAGCGCCGCCTTAATCAATCTGAGCGGCGACGTGATCGAGAGCATCTACCGCGAAGCGCCGAACGCGACGCCGGACCGCGCCTTCGAGTTGATCGGGGCGATGGTGGTGGAATTGACCAGACTGCGGGCTGGCGGACGGGTGCTGGGCGTCGGCATGGCCCTGCCCGGCCCCTTCGACGTGGAGTCCATGAGTTTCGTGGGGCCGACCACCATGACCGGCTGGAAGGATGTGGCGCTGCGCGAACGGCTGGCGGCCTCCACCGGATTGCCGGCCTTCTTTGAAACCGATATGGCCGCGGCCGCCATGGGCGAGCGCCTCTATGGCCTCGGCGCCCAGTTTTCCGAATACTACTATCTCTATTTCGGCGTCGGCCTTGGCGGCGTCATGGTTCATGACGGCAGCGCCTTGCGCGGCGCCTGGGGAAATGCCGGCGAGATCGGACACATTCCCGTCATTCCCGGCGGCGAAGCCTGCCCTTGCGGCAACAGCGGCTGCCTCGAAAGATATTTGTCGCTCGAGGCGCTCCGGCGCTGGAACGGCAGCGAGGCGGACTGGGTGGCCGAAGTCGCACCGATCTTTCACAACGCCGTCGCCGTCATCGAGAACCTGTTCGACCCGGAGACGGTCATCCTCGGCGGGCTGGCGTCCACCGACCTGCTCGAAATGCTGGCTGGTTCGGCCGCGGGCCTGCACAACTCCGTCTCGGCCCGCAAGGACCGCACGACGCCCAGGGTCGTGGTCGCGCGCGGCGGACAGCATTCCGTGCTGCGCGGCGCCGCCGCCCTGGCGGTTTCCGGGGTTCTGTCACCTCGCTTCGGGCAGATGTTCGCGGCCGAACGCGAACGCGAGCGCGACCTTCTCAAAGGCAGGGAGATTGCGGCATGAGTGAACCCCTGCTGGTGCTCGACAACGTCACCAAGAACTATGGCGCGATCGAAGCGCTCAAGGGGATCAGCTTCTCGATCGGCAAGGGCGAGGTCGTGGCGCTGCTGGGCGACAACGGCGCCGGCAAATCGACACTGGTGAAGATCATATCAGGCGGACTGGAGCCGACATCGGGCCGCATGCTGTTCGAGGGCAAGGAATTCCTCGCCAAATCACCGGCCGAGGCCAAGGCGGCCGGCATCGAGACCGTCTACCAGGATCTCTCGCTGTGCACCAATGTCGACGTGGTCGCCAATTTCTTCATGGGCCGCGAGATCACCCGCAAGTTTCTCGGCATTCCCGTGCTCGACGAGCGCGCCATGGAAGCCGTCGTCGGAAAGGCGCTGGCCAATGCCGGCACCCGCATTCCCTCGCTGCGCGCCAATGTCGAGCATCTTTCGGGCGGCCAGCGGCAAGCCATCGAACTCAACCGCTTCGTGCACTGGGGCGGCAAGCTGGTGCTGCTCGACGAACCATTCGCCGCCCTCGGTGTCGAACAGACGCGGCGCGGTCTCGACATGATCCGCCAGGTGGCGAACCAGGGCATCGGCGTCGTCATCATCACCCATATCATGCAGCAGGCTTTTCAGGTCGCCGACCGGATCGTGGTGATCCGCCAAGGCGTCGTGGCCGGCGATGTCGCACGCAATAAAACAAGTCCCGACGCGGTGATCAACATGATCACCGGTGAGACGCTTGCCGGCGCCGGACCGACAGGCTGAGGGACAAAAGAGGGGTCCGGCTTAAGAGGAGCGAACGACATGAAGCGAATACTTCTTGCTGTCTTCGGTATCCTTGCACTGGCCTTTGCCACGCTCACGCCGGCATTCGCCCAGTCCAAGGGTATCGTCTACTATATGGTGCCGACCCTGCTGGACGAGTTCCAGACCGGCTCGGTGAGCGCGCTGGAACTGTTCCTGAAGCAGACCGGCTACGAGATGAAGACGCTGAACGCCGACAACAAGACCGACGCCCAGCAATCGCAGATGAACGATGTCATCGCGCTGAAGCCGGCGGCCATCATCCTGGCTGCAGTCGACTTCAATGCGCTGAAACCGTCCATCGAAGCCGCACGCGCCGCCGGCATCCCGGTGGTCGAGTTCGACCGCCAGATCACCTCGACCCCGTCCGACTTCACCTCTGTCGCCGGAACGGTCGAGATCGGCTACGTCGCCGCGGATCAGGCCGAGAAGCTGCTGAAAGCCAAGAACGGCTCGGTGAAGGGCAAGGTTCTGCAGGTGCTCGGCGACCCCGGCGATCCCTACACGCTCGACATCCAGAAGGGTTTTGAGGAGAAGATGAAGGCTTTTCCGGACGTCAAGATCATCTCGCTTCCGGCCATGCAATGGGAAGCCAGCAATGCCGGCACAATCGTTGCCGACCAGATGCTGGCCAATCCCGACATCGACCTGATCTTCAGCCATGCCGCGCACCTATCGGTCGCCGCCGTCGCCTCGCTCGAGGCGGCCGGCAAGAAGCCGGGCGACGTCATGCTGATGAGCTCGAACGGCGCTCCGGTCGGCCTCGACCTGATCCGCAAGGGCTGGCTCAACGCCGAAATCGAGCAGCCGCTTTACGCGCAGGCCGCGGCTGTCGCCATGTTCATGGACAAGATCGTCAAGAAGCAGGAAATCAAGCCCGGCGAATACGACGTGCTCGGCCTGAAATCGACCGTGACCAAGGAATCCTGGGGTCCGAACATCAAGATCCCCGGTGCCGCGATCACCAAGGAAAACGTCGATAATCCGGCCTTCTGGGGCAACCAGAAGCCGCCGACGGACACCGTCAAGTCGGTGGAATAGTCATCTGAAGCGCTCCGGGCCGTAGCGGCCCGGAGCCTGCTTTTTCACAACGCCGCGTCCGAAAGGATGCCGTGGCGAATTTGAATCCGCGCCTGAACCCGACGGAATCGAGTTGATTTCGCGGGGGCGCCAACCGGATCAGCCCATGAACCCGCGCACACGCAAAGCCCTGGAGTTCGTACTCGACAACCTCGTCTGGTTCATGCTGCTGTTCGTGCTGGTGGTCTTCTCCATCTTCGTCCCGAACTACTTTCAGCTCGGTATCTTCGCCAACATCATCGAGGCTTCGAGCGTGCTCGGCGTCATGTCGATCGGCCTGGCGCTGGTGATCATCGCCGGTCACATGGATCTGTCGGTCGAATCCGTCGCAGCGCTCAGCGCCATGGCGGTCGGCATCCTGTTTTGCTCGTCGGGCATCGGCATGGGCGTGCAGCTGCATCCCGAGTGGCTGATGGTTCCGGTTTCGCTGCTGCTGGCGCTGGCAGTCGGGGGTCTCATCGGCGCCTTCAACGGCTATCTGGTGGTCAAGGTGAAGATGAGCGCCTTCATCATCACGCTGGCGTCCTACATCTGGGTGCGCGGCCTCGTGTTGGTCGTGTCGGGCGGCCGCTCGGCGCAGGACCTGGCGCCGGCCATCCGCTGGTTCGGCATCCAGCGCCTTGTCGGCCTGCCGCTCACCGCCTGGATCGCGGTTGGCTGTTTCGTGGTCTTTTCGCTGATCATGGCCAAGACGCCGTTCGGCCGGCATCTGGTGATGATCGGCGGCAACGAGACGGCGACCTTCCGCGCCGGCATCCGGGTGAACCGCAATCTCATCATCGCCTTCGTGCTCGCCGGCGCCATCGCCGGCCTCGCTGGCTGGCTGCTGGCGATCCGCACGTCGGGCGCCACCGCCAATCTCGGCGTCGGCTTGCTGTTCAACGCCTTCGCCGCGGTCGTCATCGGCGGCGTCAGCCTCAAAGGCGGCGTCGGCACCCTCCCCGGCGTCTATGCCGGCGTGCTTTTGCTCTCGGCCATCAACACGGCGATCAATTTGATGGGCCTGCCGGCCAATTTCACCCAGGTGATTCATGGCCTGCTGGTGCTGGCCGCGGTGCTGCTCGACGCCTTCAAGCAAACCATTCGCCAAAGACTCGCATGACAGGACGGCTCGCATGACAGGACGGCTAAAAGACAAGGTGGCGCTCATCGTCGGCGCCGCCCGCGGCATCGGCAAGGGCATTGCGCTCCGCTTTGCCGAAGAGGGAGCGCAGCTGGTGCTCGCCGACACCGAAGTCGAAGCCGGGCAAGCGACCGCTGGCGAGTTGGGCGTCCCCTTCATCCGCACCGACATCTCGCAAATGAGCGACGCCAAGGCCGCCGTGGCGCTGGCGCTGAAGCAGCATGGCCGTCTCGACATCATCGTGCAGAATGCGGGCATCTATCCCTGGCAGCTGATCGAGAACACCAGCGCCGACGACTGGGACCGAGTCATGGCGGTCAATCTGCGCGGCACCTTCAATGCCAGCCGCGCGGCCCTGGTGCCGATGAAGGCGCAACGCTTCGGCCGCATGCTCTACACCTCCTCCATCACCGGTCCGCATGTCACCAGCCCGGGCCATGGCCACTATTCGGCCAGCAAGGCCGGCATCAACGGCTTCATCCGCGCCGCGGCACTGGAATTCTCCGGCTACGGCATCACCGTCAACGGCGTCGAGCCCGGCAACATCCTGACCGAAGCGATCGAGCTGCATCGCGGCGAGGCGTTCATCAAGAACATGGAGGATTCCATCCCGCTTGGCCGCCTCGGCAGCCCGCGCGACGTCGCCAATGCCTTCCTGTTCCTCGCCTCGGACGATGCCAGTTACATCACCGGCACGACCATCGTCGTCGATGGTGGGCAGTTGCTGCCCGAAGGCAGCGATTTCCGGCTCGTTCCGCCATGATCATCGATTTCGGCGATGGCTTCTTCCTGCGCCAGGCGACCGAGGCCGACCATCCAGCACTTGCCATGATCTGCCTCAAGACCGGTGATGCCGGCCAGGATGCAACCGGTCGCGAAGACGCTCCGGATCTGTTGGGCCAAATCTACACCATCCCCTACCAGGTGCTGGAGCCCGACCTCGCTTTCATCGTCGATGGGCCAACGGGCGCCGCGGGCTATCTGCTGGGTGCAAAAGACACAAAGGCTTTCAATGCAGGCCTGGCAGCAAGGTGGTATCCGCGCCTTCGCGCGCAGGTGACCGATCCCGGACCCGACCGCACGCGCTGGAGCGGCAGCGACTGGGCTCGCCACCAGATCCATCATCGCGACTTCACCATTCCGCCGGCTCTGGCTGCCTACCCTTCGCACGGTCATATCGACCTGTTGCCGCAAGCGCGTGGAAAAGGCATCGGCCGGCGAGCGATGGCTTTTCTCGAGCAAAGGCTCGCCGCGCTCGGATCTCGCGGGCTTTGCCTCGAAGTGATGCCGGACAATCACAACGCGCTGCGCTTCTACAGGGCCATCGGATTCGCAGTGTTGCGGGAGCCGGGATTGCCGGACCACAGCATCTATGTCGCCAAACGGCTGACAACCGCACCGGAGATCGTGCGCACCGGAGATCGTGTGAATGGTGGGCGATGACGGGCTCGAACCGCCGACATCTTCGGTGTAAACGAAGCGCTCTACCAACTGAGCTAATCGCCCGCTCCGGGCCGGACCTTTAAGCGGTCAGGGTCCGCTTCGCAAGGCCAAATGAGCGCAGGACGCCCTGGTTGGATGCCGGTTCTGCCAACAAAACGCCGGCTGTCAAAAAACCTTCTCCTGTTTGCTGTTATGATGGTTTGGTGCGCTTGACACCCGGTGGCGAACCCCTTATCCAGCGCCCCAACGACGAACACGGCTGACACGTGTTCGCCATGCGCGGGTGTAGCTCAGTTGGTTAGAGTGCCGGCCTGTCACGCCGGAGGTCGCGGGTTCGAGCCCCGTCACTCGCGCCATTTCTCTCAAGGGTATCAAGCCCTTGGCTTTGGAGAAATGTCGACATTGATTGTCAAAAATGTTGTCTTGCAAGAGACCTGAGGTAACTCAGGTTCTTTTGGCCCGCGCCTAGGTCTGGCCCCGCAAGATCATCCTCTCGCCAGCAGCGCCTCGACCTCCTGCAGCGTCGGCATGGATGGCGCAGTCCCTGGCCGGGTCACTGAGATTCCGGCGACGGCGCAAGCGAAGCGCACCGCCTGCAGCGGTTCCACGCCCCTCGAAAGTGCTGCCGCAAGCCCGCCATTGAAAGCATCGCCTGCCCCCGTGGTTTCGACCACCGGGCCGGCGCTGACGGCTGGAACGTGGTCGGAGCGATCTTTCGAGTGCAAAAGCGCGCCCTTGTCGCCGAGCGTGACGATGACTGTGCCGACCCCCTTTTTGAGCAGACTGTCGGCGGCGGCTCGCGCCTCGTCGACCGAGGACACCTTCATCCCGGTCAGTTCCTCCGTCTCGGTCTCGTTGGGCGTGAGGTAGTCGCAGAGCGTGTAGATGCGGTCGGGAAGCTTTGCCGCAGGGGCTGGGTTGAGGATCGTCGTCACCCCTGCCCCACGCGCGATCTCCAACGCCCGCATGGCTGCTTCGATCGGCTGTTCGAGCTGCGTGACAAAGACACCGGCATTGCTGATCAATGCGGCATTGGCTTCGATATCGGCTGGAGAGATCAGCATGGCAGCACCGGGGCTGACGATGATGGCGTTGTTGCCGGTCGTCTCCTCGACGAAGATGTAGGCCGCGCCGGTGTAGCTTTCCGGCGTATCGATGACGGCATCCTTGACGCCCGCCTGCGCCCAGGTCTGCCTGGCCATGTCGGCGAAGGGATCGACGCCGAGGCGGGTGAGGAAGGTGACGTCGGCGCCGAGCTTGCCGGCGGCCACCGCCTGGTTCGAGCCCTTGCCGCCGGGACCCAGCGCGAAGGATGTGCCGAGGATCGTTTCGCCCATGCGCGGCTGCCGCTGCGCCCTGTAGGCGGTGTCGGCGACGAACACACCCAATATGACGACCGGCTTGCCCGAAGCCATGCCGCTACTCCGCATCCGGCGGCACGACGCCCTTGCGGAAGGCGAAGCAGCCATAGAAGCGGCGTTCGCCGGTCTGGATGACACAATAGGCTTGTTTGGCGCGCTCGTAGAAGGCGTAGCGCTCGACCGCGATCATCGGCCACGACTTGCCCTCGGCCTTATCGACTTCCTTCTGCACTTCCTTCTGCACTGCAGGAATCTCGTCCGGCTTGCCGACGATTTCCATGCGCGCGGCCGAATCGTCGACGAACGTGTCGAGCGGGTAGAGCGACAGCACCGCCTTGACCACTTGCGCGGCCGAGGCATCGATGCGCAGCACGCGGCCGAGCGCCGTCTGGCGCGCCACCGAATCGGACGGAAAATTGGTGTCGGCGATGATCAGATCATCGCCATGCCCCATTGCCCGCAATGCCTGCAGCACGTCGGCATTGAGCAGCGGGTTGATGCCTTTGAGCATGGTATTCCTCGTGAGTTGAGATCAGAGACGCTTGCCGGTCTCTGCGTCGAAAAGATGGATCTGGTCGAGCCTTGGCTTCAGCTTCAGCGTATCGCCCGGCTTGAAGTCGTGGCGCTCGCGAAACAGCGCCACCATCTCGCCTTCGCCGAAGCGCAGGAACACCAGCGTTTCCGAGCCGGTCGGCTCGACCACCGAAATCTTCGCCGGCACCCCGTCGGGATGGATCTCGAGGTGCTCCGGTCGCACGCCATAGACGACCGCTTGACCGTCCTGCGCGGCATTGCCCGATCCGATCGGGAACAGCGTGCCTGCGATGTCGACCCCTGGCTTGTCGCCCTTGCGCATGGTGCCCTTGAGCAGGTTCATCGAAGGCGAGCCGATGAAGCCGGCGACAAACAGGTTGGCCGGGCGGTCGAACAGTTCCAGCGGCGCGCCGACCTGCTCGATGCGGCCGTCGCGCATGACGACGATCTTGTCGGCCATGGTCATGGCTTCGATCTGGTCGTGGGTGACGTAGATGGTGGTGGTCTTCAGCCTCTGGTGCAGTTCCTTGATCTCGGTGCGCATCTGCACGCGCAGCTTGGCGTCGAGATTGGACAGCGGCTCGTCGAACAGGAACACCTGCGGATTGCGCACGATGGCGCGGCCCATGGCCACGCGCTGGCGCTGCCCGCCGGAAAGCTGGCGGGGATAGCGCTTCAGATAGGGGTTGAGGTCGAGGATGTCGGCGGCGCGCTTGACCCGCTCGGCGACCACGGCCGGATCGGTTTTCCTGAGCTTGAGCGCGAAGGCCATGTTCTGCTCGACCGTCTTGTGCGGATAGAGCGCATAGTTCTGGAACACCATGGCGATGTCGCGCTTGGCCGGCGGCAGATGATTGACGACGCGGTCGCCGATGGCGATCGTGCCGGCGGAGACGGTCTCCAGCCCGGCCACCATCCTGAGCAGCGTGGACTTGCCGCAACCCGAAGGGCCAACCAGCACCACGAACTGTCCGTCTGCGATATCGACGCTGACTTCGTGCAGAACCTTGACCGTTCCAAAGGCCTTGGCCACCTTGCTGATCGCGACTTGCGCCATGTCTCCCCCATCGGCTCCATTAGCCGTAGGCGCAGAAGCTAACCAACGCGACCTGCCAGGGCAAGTCGGTCCCTTATAGATAAAAACCCGCTCTCGTTGACACGGCGTTGGGTTGTGAGAATAGTGGCAGGCGCTGGTCAAAATGTCGGTGCCCGATCCGCAATCGGAACTTCAATCGACGCAGGGTGGGGTCCTGCCTAATTCGTTTCCGAAACGGGAGCATCGTTGGCGCTCCGGCGTCCGACAGTTGGCCGATTTATTCACACTGATGTTCTGGGAGGAATAGGCGATGAGAACGGGTCTTTACGACAAACTGGTTCGAGCCGGCGCCACAAGGCGCGACATATTGAAGGGTGCGGCAAGCATGGCCGCGATCGCAGCCGCATCCGGCGCCGGACTTGGCGCCTTGACGCGCCCGGCCTCCGCGGCAAGTGAATTGCGCACAAAAATCCTGCAGATCCCCGGCGTCGGCAAAGGCCAGCCGACGGACGCCGATTTCCAGAAGGTCGGTGAACTCTGCCTCGAAGCCACCAAGGCCAATGTCAAGGAAGGCGAATTCGCCGGCGTCGAGCTGACCTTCATGGGTCTCAACAACCAGAACCTGCACAATGTGCTGTTCCGCGGCTTCCTGAAGCCATGGGAGACCTATACCGGCGCCAAGATCAACTGGATCGACCTGGCGCAGGCCGACTACAACGCCCGACTGCAGCAGTCGATCGCGACCGGGACCGTCGACTTCGACATCATCGAAATGGGCGCGCCGTTCGAAGGCGATGTCTGCGGCAAGGGCCTGACGTCGGAAATGCCCGACTGGGTCAAGACCCAGATCGATTTCGACGATCTGGTCAGCTATCTGAAGCCGCCGGTCGGCACCTGGGACGGCAAGCAATACCGCGTGACCGTCGACGGCGACGCGCACAACTTCAACTACCGCACCGACGTGTTCGCCGATGCCGACCTCGCCAAGGCCTGGAAGGACGGCGGCGGCGAAGGTGAATGGGGCGTGCCGAAGACCTGGCAGCAGGTTCAGGCGGTGACCAAGTTCCTGAAGGGCAAGAAGCTCAAGGACCAGGACGTCTATGGCTATCTCGACGCGCCGAAGCCCTGGGGCGGCTTCGGCTTCTATTTCCTTGGCAGCCGCGCCACCGCCTATGCCAAGCACCCCGACGACAAGGCCTGGCTGTTCGACGCCGACACGATGAAGCCGCGCGTCAACAATCCGGCCTGGGTGCGCGCCATCCAGGACGTCATCGACGCGCTGCCCTCCGAACCCGCCGACCAGATCAACGCCGATCCGAACACGACCGCCTTCCAGCAGTTCCTGGCCGGCACCGGCTCGATGGTCACCTGGTGGGGCGACGTCGGCTCCAACGTCAAGACCAACGACTCTTCCGTCGTCGGCGACGTCACCGGCTTCTCGATCCTGCCGGGCTCGGACGATGTCTACAATGCGAAGACCGGCGCCTGGGACAAGCTCGCCAGCGGCCCGAACTATGCGCCCAACTGCGCCTATCTCGGTTGGGGCGTCTATGTCATGGCCCGCGTCGATGCCGACGAAAAGAAGAAGAAGGCGGCATGGTCCGCTGCAGCCCATCTCGGCGGCAAGGACCTGTCGATCTGGACGGCGATGTATCCGTCGGGCTTCCAGCCTTACCGCAACTCGCATTTCGACATTCCCGAATGGGTGGCGGCCGGCTACGACGAGGCCTTCATCACCTCCTACCTCAAATCGGAATCCGACAGCTACAACCATCCGAACGCGGCGATCGAGCCACGCATCCCCGGCATCTTCCAGTACTACAGCGCCGCCGAGGACATCCTGGCCAACACTTTCGCGGGCAAGATGAAGGCGCAGGAAGGCGCCGACGCCATCGCGGCGGCATGGGAGAAGCTGACCGACCAGATCGGCCGCGACAACCAGATCAAGCTCTACAAAGCTTCGCTCGGCATGTAGGCTGGCCTATGAACCGTGGTCCGGCGGCAACGCCGGACCACTTTAGACAGGCTCCGGCTCCTCGAGAGCCTTCAAACGGGCGAGATTTGTGGCTGACCAGACATCGACCGCGAACCCGTGGCCGGCAGATGCCGGCACTTCCGATCTGATCTCTCCAGGCCGTAAACGCCTTGGCTGGGCGCTGATGGCCGTTGCGACGCTTGGCCTGCTGGCGACGATCGTGCTGGAGATCCTCTACAAGGGCAGCCCCGATACGATCGGCTTCGAGACCTGGCGCCCCGTCGTCTATGCCTATGTGCTGTGGGGCGTGGCGATCGGTGTCGGCCAGGTGCTGACGCGCGGCGAAGACGGCCAGCGTGCCCTGTTTCTGCTGCCGGCGCTGCTGTTCACCATCGCCATGGTGATCTTCCCGACGCTGTTCGGTTTCTACATCGCGCTCACCGACTGGAACCTCAGTTCCTTCAGCGGCCGCCGGTTCAACGGGCTCGACAATTTCTGGCAGATGCTGGGCGATCCCTACTACCGCAACGCGCTGTTCAACATGGTGCTCTACGTGCTGGCGGTGGCGGTCGAATATGTCATTGCCTTCGGCTTGGCGCTGCTCCTCAATGCCCAGATCCGGGCGCGAAAATTCTTCCGCGTCGTCTTCCTGATGCCGCTGATGCTGTCGCCGGTCGCGGTGTCGTGGATGATCGGAAAATCGCTGATGGAATACAGGTTCGGACCGGCCGCAACGCTGGCGCGCCATCTCGGCTGGGAAAATCCCGCCTTCTTCTCCGATCCGATCATCGCGCGCATATCGATCATGATACTGGATGCCTGGACCTTCATTCCGTTCATGATGATCATGCTGCTGGCCGGGCTGCAGGCGATGTCGCGCGAGGTGCTCGAAGCCGCACGCGTCGACGGCGCCAATGCGTGGCAGACCTTCTGGCAGGTCACCTTCCCGCTGATGCTGCCGGTGTCGGTGACGGCGGTGGTCCTGCGCATCATCTTCAAGCTGAAGCTTGCCGACATCATCATCACCGTGACGTCCGGCGGCCCCGGCGGCGCCACCGATTCCGTGTCGAGCTTCATCTACCGCGAATACCGCGACCGCTCGAATGTCGGCTACGGAACCATGCTGGCGATGGCCTATCTGGTGATCATCGTCGTGTTCGTCACGTGGTTGTTGAAATTTGCCAACCGTTTTGTCCGCAATGTCAATTAAAGCAAGATGGGGGTGAATTGAGCCCGATGAGCGTTCAGACCACCGAATATGTCGCCTCGGAGATCCGCTCGCCGGCGAGCTTCCTCGCCAGCCGCGTCTTCATCTATGGCGCGCTGGCCTTCTGGGCGTTCATCTGCCTGTTCCCGATCTATTGGACGATCACGACCTCGTTCAAGACCGCAGTCGACGTCACGCAAGGCCATCTCATCCCCTTCGTCGACTTCCAGCCGGACTGGAAGGGCTGGCGTTCGCTCGGCCTGTCGCCGGACTCGATCTTCCAGACCTCGACCGTGCGCGAGGAGTTCCTCAAGCGCTTCATGAATTCGGTGATCACCTCGGTCGGCGCGTCGAGCCTCGCCATCATCATCGGCAGCCTCGCCGCCTACGGGCTCACCCGCTATCGCTACCATTTCGCCTGGTTCAAGAACGAGGACATCTCGTTCTTCTTCCTGTCGCAGCTGATCCTGCCGCCGGTGGTGCTGGCGCTGCCCTTCCTGGTGCTCTACCGCGAGGTCGGCCTGCTCGACACGCGCATCGGGCTGATCCTGCTCTACACGCTGATGGTGCTGCCGATCGTCATCTGGATCATGCGCGACCAGTTCAACTCGATCCCGGTCGAGCTCGAGGAAGCCGCCCTTGTCGACGGGCTGTCGATCTGGGGCGCGTTCTTCCGCATCGTCATGCCGATCGCGCTGCCGGGCATGGTCGCCGCCTTCATCCTGGCGATGGTGCTGTGCTGGAACGAGTATTTCTTCGCCGCCCTTTTGACCTCGACCGACGCCAAGACAATTCCCGTCATGGTGGCGAGCCAGACCGGCTCGCAAGGCATCAACTGGTGGTCGATGGCGGCACTAGCGACGGCGGCCATCGCGCCGCTCGCCGTCATTGGCATCGCGTTGGAGCGCTATCTGATCATGGGCATGACCGCGGGCGCGGTGAAGTAGCATGGCGCCCTCTTACCTTGGGAGAAGGAAGAACCGCGCTAGGGCCTTAGAATCATCCGCAGATGATCCATGATCATGGCCACGCCCTTCTGCCCGAGCTCGGCCGAGGCGTCCTTGGCACTCGCCGTATACCAGCCGGTATTGTCGGCGAAGTGATTGGCATCGACAGCCTCCGGGCATAGCGCCAGCATCAGCGAGGTCTCGCCGATGCCGGCATGGTCGAACGGGTACTTGCCGTTCATGTCAGCCGACATCAGCGGATGCACCTGCACCCAGTTGAAGAAATTTTCACCCGCCGCGTGTCCTGAATAATAGTCCGCCATCGCCTGCGACCCCCACCAGCCCTCGCCGCGCTCCTTTTCGAGGAAGCGGAAGATCGCCTGGCGGCCGGCGGCCTTGAACGCCAGATCGGTCGGCATGCCGGCGACAAAGTTCTCGGTCTGGTGGTGGATAATGGCGTGGATGTTGCGGAAGCCGATGCGCAGCAGGCTGTAGAAGTCCTCGCCGAACGGCGCCAGCGCATTGCCGCCGACCTGCACCGAGCCGCTGCCTTCCGGCGGCGCCACCGCATAGCTTGCCGCACCGTAGTAGAAGGGCGGCAGGATGACGACGTCCTTCTCCTTTTCGAACAGCTCCAGCGTCTTGATGACGGCCAGCGTGTCCATGCCGACGGCCATGTGCTCGCCATGGTATTCCAGCACGCCGAGCGGCAGAGCGACCGGCCAATTCTCGGCGATCGCCCTGCTGATCTGGTGTGGCAGCATCAGTTCATAGCGCATGATCTATTCCATGTTGGTGTGGCGGGCGCGCATGGCTTCGGGCGACACGCCGGTCAATTCCCTAAGCTTCAGCACCATCACCTCAAACAGCAGGAACAGCGCGCCTTCGAACACCGAGCCCATCGGCAGGACCGATGTTTTTTGCGCCCCCTGATCGTTGGCCATGGTCTGCGCGGGAATGAGCAGCGTGAAGTCGGCAAGCCTTGCCGCGCTGCCTTCGGCCTGGGCGGTCAGCAGGAGATTGGTTGCACCTGCTTGGCGCGCGACCTGCATCAGGGTCAGCACGGTCGAGGTTTCTCCCGGCCCGGAACTGACCAGGAAGACATCGCCCTGCCCCAGAGGCGGCGTGTTCATGTCGCCGACCACGGAAACCGGCAGGCCCAAATGGTAGAGCCGCATGGCAAAACCCTTGACCTGCAAGGCCTCGCGGCCGCAGCCATAGACGACGATCTGTCGCGCGCCGGCTAGCGTTTTGCAGGCGGCGTCGATCCGGCTTTCGTCGATGCGTGCCAGCACGCCACCCAGCTCCTCAAGCGCGGTCTCGAACAGGCTTTTGCTCTTGTCGCTCACCGCAAACCCGCCATTGAAAAATCACCCTGGTATTTGCCGCTCTTGCTGCCACGAACAGCTTGATTTCGTTATGCTAGCAACCGTGAAAATGCGTGTCCAACGCGCAGCTATGCTTTTGCCTGATCACAGGCGTGATAGTGTCATGTCAGACAAATCAAGCGAGGCAAACGGCAGGATATGAAGACACGGCATTTCGACCGCATCGGCAATGGCGGCATCAGTTTCACCGAGCTCGGCTTCGGCGCGGCGCCGCTCGGCAATCTCTACCGTGCCGTCTCCGACGAGGACGCCAACGCCACGCTGGAGGCCGCCTGGGCGACCGGCTGCCGCTACTACGACACCGCGCCGCTCTATGGGCTCGGCCTCTCGGAAACGCGGCTCAACCCGTTCCTGCGCGGCAAGAAGCGCGCTGACTATGTGCTGTCGAGCAAGGTCGGCCGCATCATGCGTGCCTGCCCGCCCGAAGAGCGCACCGGCATCGGCAAGTTCTTCGACACGCCATCACGCCGCGAGGTGTACGACTACAGCTATGACGGTGTCATGCGCTCGTTCGAAGCCTCGCTTGAGCGCCTCGGCGTCGATCGGATCGACATACTCTTCGTGCACGATGTCGACATCTTCACGCATGGCAGCAAGGAAGCCTCCGACCGGCGCATCGAGGAGTTCATGCGCTCGGGCTATTACGGCCTGCTGTCGCTGCGCGACCAGGGCGTGATCAAGGCGTTCGGCGGCGGCATCAATGAGTGGCAGGTCGCGCAGACGCTGGCTGAGCGCGGCGACTTCGATCTGTTCCTGCTGGCCGGGCGCTATACGCTCTTGGAACAGGAGGCGCTGACGTCCTTCCTGCCGCTCTGCCAGGCACGCGGCATCGGCATCGTTCTCGGCGGACCCTACAACTCCGGCATCCTCGCAACAGGGCCGAAGCCCGGAGCCTACTACAACTACTCCGAAGCGCCGAAGGACATACTCGACCGGGTCGCCGGGATCGAGAACGTCTGCAAGCGTCATGGTGTCAGGCTGATCGAGGCCGCCCTGCAATTCCCGCTGCTGCATCCTTCAGTCGTTTCGGTGATCCCCGGTGGCCAACGGCCGAGCGAGGTCGAGAGCAATCGCTCGCTGCTCGATGCGAAACTGCCCGCAGCACTTTGGGCGGATCTCAAGGAGGAAGGTCTTATGCGCACTGATGCGCCGACCGCATAAGCCGGCCGCCATCGCGTCAGCGTCGGGCACCAAAATGAAAAGCCGGGCAAGCCCGGCTTTTCTGGTCGCATGAACCAACGTAGGGCACCAAAATGAAAAGCCGGGCAAGCCCGGCTTTTCTGAGGTCTCTGAAAAGAAAAAACGCTTAGTTGACTGCGTCCTTGAGGCCTTTGCCGGCCGAGAACTTCGGCACGGTACGCGCCGGGATCTTCACTTCTGCGCCAGTCTGAGGATTGCGGCCGGTCGAGGCGGCACGCTTTGACACGGTGAAATTGCCAAAGCCGACAAGCCGGACATCGCCGCCCTTCTTCAGTTCGCCGGTGATCACGGAAAATACCGCATCGACCGCCGACTGCGCGTCACCCTTCGAAATGCTCGCGGCGTCGGCGACAGCGGACACCAGTTCGTTCTTGTTCATAAAAATTCCCTTCCATGAGAACACCGGAACTATCGACTCATCCGGCAGGAAACGGACTTTAGAAAGAAGCGCTCCCGCAACCAAGTCGAAAAGGCAGGAAAAAAGCGGAAAAAGCCCGGAATTCCGGGGTTTTTCACATGAAAAAGCCGGGCGCCAGGCCCGGCTCTCCGTTTGTGCGCTGCAACCTTGACGAAAACCAACGCATGGCCCCGAAAACCGTAGCCGGTTTGCGGCAAGGACCATGCGCAAGTCTAAGCGTTAGAGCGTCCTTTGTGCGTCCAGATGGACGCCCGGCGCTCTAATGCGCCAGGGACTTTCCAGCGTCGTCGGCACTGTCTGTCGCAGCCGGCGGATTGACCGGCTCGACCCATTCGATCGGCTCCGGCATACGCACCAGCGCGTGGCGCAACACCTCGCCGACACGTGAGACCGGAATGATCTCCATGCCGTTCTTCACATTGTCCGGAATCTCCGCCAGGTCCTTGGCATTGTCTTCCGGGATCAGCACCTTCTTGATGCCGCCGCGCAGTGCGGCGAGCAGCTTCTCCTTGAGCCCGCCGATCGGCAGGATGCGGCCGCGAAGCGTTATCTCGCCGGTCATCGCCACATCCGCCCGGACCGGAATACCCGTCAGTACCGATACAATGGCTGTCGCCATGGCAGCACCTGCAGACGGGCCGTCCTTCGGCGTGGCGCCTTCCGGCAAGTGCACGTGGATGTCGCGCTTGTCGAACAGCGGCGGCTCGATGCCGAAATCGACGGCGCGCGAGCGGACATAGGAGGCCGCCGCCGAAATCGATTCCTTCATCACGTCGCGCAAATTGCCGGTCACCGTCATGCGGCCCTTGCCGGGCATCATGACGCCTTCGACCGTCAGCAGCTCGCCGCCGACTTCCGTCCAGGCGAGTCCGGTAACGACACCGACCTGATCGTCAGCCTCGACCTGACCGAAGCGGAAGCGTTCAACACCGAGGTAATCGGCGAGGTTCGCCGCCGTGATGTTCACCGTCTTCTTCTTCGTCTTCAGGATCTCGGTCACCGCCTTGCGCCCGAGCTTCATCAGCTCGCGCTCGAGGCTTCTGACGCCCGCTTCACGGGTGTAGGTCTGGACGATGGCGCGGATCGCGTCCTCACCGACGGAAAACTCCTTCGGCTGCAGCGCGTGATCGCGGATCACCTTAGGCATCAGGTGCCGCTTGGCGATCTCGATCTTCTCGTCCTCGGTGTAGCCGGCGATACGGATGATCTCCATGCGGTCCATCAAGGGCGCCGGGATGTTCAGCGTGTTCGCCGTCGTCACGAACATGACGCTCGACAGATCGTATTCGACCTCGAGGTAGTGGTCCATGAACGTCGAGTTCTGTTCCGGATCGAGGACCTCGAGCAACGCCGATGACGGATCGCCACGGAAGTCCTGGCCCATCTTGTCGATCTCGTCGAGCAGGAAGAGCGGGTTGGACTTCTTGGCCTTCTTCATCGACTGGATGACCTTGCCGGGCATCGAGCCGATATAGGTGCGCCGGTGGCCACGGATCTCGGCCTCGTCACGCACGCCGCCCAGCGCCATGCGGATGAACTCGCGTCCAGTCGCCTTGGCGATCGACTTGCCGAGCGAGGTCTTGCCGACACCGGGAGGGCCGACGAGGCACAGGATCGGCCCCTTCAGCTTCTTCTGGCGGCTTTGCACGGCGAGATACTCGACGATGCGCTCCTTGACCTTGTCGAGGCCGAAATGGTCGGTATCGAGCACGTTCTGCGCGAAAGCCAGGTCCTGCTTGACCTTGGAGTTCTTGCCCCACGGGATCGACAGGATCCAGTCGAGATAGTTGCGCACGACCGTCGATTCAGCCGACATCGGCGACATCGTCCGGAGCTTCTTCAACTCGGCTTCCGCCTTTTCGCGGGCCTCCTTGGAGAGCTTGGTCTTCTTGATGCGCGCCTCGATCTCGGCGGCCTCGTCGCGGCCGTCCTCGCCTTCGCCGAGTTCCTTCTGGATCGCCTTCATCTGCTCGTTCAGGTAGTACTCGCGCTGCGTCTTCTCCATCTGGCGCTTGACGCGCGAGCGGATGCGCTTCTCCACCTGCAGGACGGAGATTTCGGCTTCCATGAAGCCCATCGCCTTTTCCAGCCGCTCCTTGACCGAAAGCGTGGCCAGCATCTCCTGCTTCTCGGGGATCTTGATGGCGAGATGCGAGGCAACCGTGTCGGCGAGCTTGGAGTAGTCGTCGATCTGGCTGGCAGCACCCACCACTTCGGGCGAGATCTTCTTATTCAGCTTGACGTAATTCTCGAAGTCGGTGACGACCGAACGCGCCAGCGCCTCAACCTCGACCTCTTCCTCTTCCGGCTCGACCAGCGCCGCGGCGCGGGCCTCGTGGAAATCGGGACGGTCGGTGAACGAGACGATTTTCGCACGCGAAGCGCCTTCGACCAGAACCTTGACGGTGCCGTCGGGCAGCTTGAGCAATTGCAGCACATTGGCGAGCGTGCCGATGTCGAAAATGGCATCGGGCTCGGGATCGTCATCAGCGGCATTCATCTGGGTGGCAAGCAGGATCTGCTTTTCCTGACCCATCACCTCTTCCAGCGCCTTGATCGACTTCTCACGCCCGACGAAGAGCGGAACGATCATGTGCGGGAACACCACGATGTCGCGCAGTGGGAGAACTGCGAAGACGCCGTCGCTGGGTGCCTTGGATACTTTGGCCATTGTCCAACCTTTCATGTCGCGGCCGCTAATTGAGCCAACCGCGAATCTTATATTAACGACCGGGGATCGTTCCGCCTACCACCGTTTGTGACGGGAGTTTTACAGCACAGAAATCGGGCACCTCGGCCTTCTCCAGTTAGTTGGATGCACGACCCCCAAAGATCAAGGGGCGTGTCCAAATCCGCACTCCCAACCCGTCCGCGAGTGACACATTTGCGACGCCAAGCCCGTACGCCGCGCAAACCGCTGTGCGACAGCAAAACGGCGCCTTGCGGCGCCGTTTCAGAATTTCGCTGCGGGCTCATGTCAGGCGCTGACATTGCCCTTCTTTTCCTTCTGCTCGGAGTAGATGTAGAGCGGCCGGGCACTGCCGGTCACCACCTCCTCCGAAATCACCACTTCGCGCACGCCTTCGAGTGCGGGAAGCTCGAACATCGTGTCGAGCAGGATCGCCTCCATGATCGAACGCAGGCCGCGCGCGCCGGTCTTGCGCTCAATGGCGCGCTTGGCGATCGCCGAAAGAGCGTTCTCATGGAAGGTCAGGTCGACATTTTCCATCTCGAACAGCCGCTGATACTGCTTGACCAGCGCGTTCTTCGGCTCGGTCAGGATCTGGATCAGCGCCGGTTCGTCGAGATCTTCCAGCGTCGCCAGGACCGGCAGACGGCCGACAAACTCAGGGATGAGACCGAACTTCAACAGATCCTCGGGCTCGACCAGGCGGAAAACATCGCCAGTGCGGCGATCCTCCGGCGAAGCGACGACCGCGCCGAAGCCGATCGACGTCTTGCGGCCGCGATCCGAGATGATCTTGTCCAGCCCGGCGAAGGCGCCGCCGCAGATGAACAGGATGTTGGCTGTGTCGACCTGCAGGAATTCCTGCTGCGGGTGCTTCCTGCCGCCCTGTGGCGGCACGGAGGCGACCGTGCCTTCCATGATCTTCAAGAGCGCCTGCTGCACACCCTCGCCCGACACGTCGCGGGTGATCGAGGGATTGTCCGACTTGCGCGAAATCTTGTCGATTTCGTCGATGTAGACGATGCCGCGCTGGGCGCGCTCGACATTGTAGTCGGCCGACTGCAACAGCTTCAGGATGATGTTTTCGACGTCCTCGCCGACATAGCCGGCTTCGGTCAGCGTCGTCGCGTCAGCCATGGTGAACGGCACGTCGATGATGCGGGCCAGCGTCTGCGCGAGCAGCGTCTTGCCGCAACCGGTCGGGCCGATCAAAAGGATGTTGGACTTCGCCAGTTCGACATCGTTGTTCTTGCCGGCATGCGCGAGGCGCTTGTAGTGATTGTGGACCGCCACCGACAGCACGCGCTTGGCGTAGGGCTGACCGATGACATAGTCGTCGAGAACCTTGAGGATCTCCTGCGGTGTCGGCACGCCTTCGCGCGACTTCACCATCGAGGTCTTGTTCTCTTCACGGATGATGTCCATGCAGAGTTCGACGCACTCGTCGCAGATGAAGACCGTCGGACCGGCGATCAGCTTGCGCACTTCGTGCTGGCTTTTGCCGCAAAACGAGCAGTAAAGCGTGTTCTTGGAATCGCCGCTGTTGTTGCCGACCTTGCTCATTTTCATGTCCTTTCATGGCCGCCCGCCGATGGTCTGGCTGAAAGGGCGCATACTCTATCTATCGCGGGAATCCGCCGCCGCCAGTGTGTCCCGGCTCCCGCAACGCATTCCGTACGAAACACAAATCAGAAAACGTGGCAATGATTCGCGACAACCCCGCATAAAGCTAAGCCGCCGAAACTCAACATAGCCTTAACGTAGGCAATCCTGTCCCCCGAGGGAACAGCCAATTGTGGCCGAAATGCCGCAAGACGCGCCAAAAGCGCGTGATGGTGCCATCCAACTGCCAACTTGCCTTTATGCCAGCGCCCCTTCGGCCGCCTCGCGCGACGAAATGACCTTGTCGATGAGGCCGAAATCCTTGGCTTCGTCGGCGGTCATGAAATGATCGCGGTCGAGCGTTTTCTCGATCTCTTCATAGCTCTTGCCGGTGTGCTTGACGTAGACCTCGTTGAGGCGACGCTTCAGCTTGATGATATCCAGGGCATGGCGCTCGATGTCGGACGCCTGGCCCTGAAAGCCGCCGGAAGGCTGGTGAACCATGATGCGGGCGTTCGGCGTGGCAAAGCGCATGTCCTTGTGACCGGCAGTCAGGAGCAGCGAACCCATCGAAGCCGCCTGGCCGATGCAGAGCGTCGACACGGCCGGCTTGATGAACTGCATGGTGTCGTAGATCGCCATGCCCGAGGTGACGACGCCGCCCGGCGAATTGATGTAGAGGTTGATTTCCTTCTTCGGATTCTCAGCTTCGAGGAACAAAAGCTGCGCGCAGACCAGCGTCGCCATGCCGTCCTCGACCGGACCGGTGATGAAAATGATGCGCTCCTTGAGGAGGCGCGAGAAAATGTCGTAGGCCCGCTCGCCGCGATTGGTCTGTTCGACCACCATCGGAACGAGGTTCATGTAGGTTTCGACGGGGTTCTTCATCAGGTATCTCTTATCTCGCGGTGGGATTCCGGCGCCGGGAATGCCGGCAGATCGGGCAGAATCGGTTCTGGATCGTTATTCCGTAAATAGGATGCCGGCTCGTCCTTGTGCAAGGCCGACCCCTCCTAGCCATCTGGGTAAGTCGAATCAAGCTTTCTGACCAAGGATTCGCGGCGGCGGATGCTTCCGCGGGTCCGGAGCCGCATCGCCGGCCCCGCAACGTAGCAGTTTCTTAACCGCGTCACTTAACGAAATGCGCCGAAACCGCTTTTTTCCGAGACGGCTTCCTCTACAATTCAACGTTGAACTTATGCATAGAGTTCAACAGGGGGAGTGTCATGCCCGGGAAAACCGCATGCTTCACCATTGCCGGCCTGACCGTGCTCGGCACGATTTCGCAGACGGCGGCCGGCGGCCGCGCCGTCGAATGCTATGAACCCGTCCGAACCCCGGCCATTTATGATACCGTCTATGAAGACGTAATGGTCAGTCCGCCCGGTCAGCAGGTCGACTATATCGCCCCTATCTACGGCACCCGCGAACGCGTGGTGATGACCGTCCCGGCACAGGTGACCTATGAGGTCGTGCCGGCCGTCACCCGCACCGTCTACCATACGGTCCGGGTCGATGGCGGCGGCTATTCCTGGGAATGGCGCGTCATCCATGGCCGCAAGGTGCTGTGCAAGGTATGGCACAAGGCGCGCTACGAACGCGTCGCAGAGACCGTCGTGATCCAGCCCGAACGCACGCGGCGCGTCGTCATTCCCGCACAATATGACAGCATCGCCGAGGAGGTGCTGGTGCGGCCGGAACAAAGGCGCGTCATCGATGTCCCCGCCTCCTACCAGACCGTCGCGCGTCGTGTGTTGGTCCGGGAAGGCTCATCCAGTTGGCGGCGGGTGCATATTCCCAGGCATTGCCAGGATTAGCGCGCATGGCGTACCCTGCGTCGCAGCGGATCTCCGTTGGGCTGAGGGCATGCGCGACCTGGAAATTTCCAATCAGGAATTGTCAGACCTTGCCGAAGAAGCCTTGGCGCTTGCCAAAGGCTATTGGGCCTCCCTCGAGGAACGTCGGACGTATCCCACGACCAGCGGCAAACAGACGACGGAACTCTTCTCGCGGCCTTGGCAGGAGAGCGGTCGTGGTCGGGAAGTCTTGCAGGATTTCAAGTCGATAGCGGAGCATGTGCGGCCTTCAACCGGCAGGTTCTTCGGTTATGTCGTCGGCTCCGGCGAACCGATCGGCGCGCTGGGGGAATTGCTGGCTGCGGTGCTCAATCAGAATGTGACGTCGTGGCGCTCGGCACCGGCTGCGACATCGATCGAACGCGCCGTCGTCGAATGGTTGGCGGAGGCTGTCGGTTGCCCCGGATTTACAGGCAGCCTGTGCGGCGGCGGCTCGACGGCGAACCTCATGGCCCTGGCGATGGCGCGGGAAGCGAAGCTGCCAGCCAACGAAACAGGCGTGCGACCGTGCGTGATCTATGCTTCCGAGCAAGTGCACATGTCCATTCCCAAGGCCGTCGCGCTGTTGGGGATCGGTAGAAAAAATCTCCGTTTGATCCCTGTCGACGACAAATTCAGGATGCGGACGGATGCCCTCCAGGCAGCCATTGCCGCCGACCGCGCCATCGGCAACATGCCCATCGCCATCGTGGCCACGGTCGGCACCATCATCTCCGGTGCGATTGATCCCCTTCCCGAAATCGCAGACATTGCCCGTAGGGAAGCGTTGTGGATGCATGTCGATGGGGCCTATGGGGGACTGGCGGCGCTGGCCGTCCCGGAAAAGTTCCAGGGACTGTCTTTGGCGGATTCGCTGTCGCTCGATGCGCACAAGTGGCTCTATCAGCCACTCGATTGCGGCTGCCTGCTCAATCGTCACCCAGACATTGCGCGCACGACTTTCTCGCACAGCGACGACTACGTCAGGATATTGAGCGAAGACCCAACGGAAGCATTTGCATTCTTTGAAGAGTCGATCGAACTGTCTCGGCGCTTCCGTGCGCTGAAGCTCTGGATGTCGCTGCAGTATCACGGGCGCCGTGCCTATCGCGAAGCCATCGCGCGCGATCTCTACCATGCCCAGATGCTGGCACAGGCAATCGCTTCACAGCCGGAGCTTGAGCAGCTTGCGCCGGTATCGCTAAGCGCGGTCTGTTTCCGTCACCGCTCTAAGGACAACGAAGCGATCCTGCGCCGCGTGATCGCGCGCGGCCGCGTGTATCTGTCGAATGCAACGATCAACGGTCAGTTCGCGCTGCGGGCGTGTTTCGTCAATCACAGGACGACCTTGGATGACGTGCGGGCGATTGTGTCCGAAGTCATTGCCGCCGCAGACGAACTCAATCATTGAACCGCTGCGGATTTGGCCTCGTGTTTCAGGCGACCTCCACCCGCAGCCATGCCTTCAGACCGGCGATATCCCCATCGCCGACAGCAGCGGCAACGCGCCTGCCGACCGCAGCGCCGAACTTGTAGCCGTGGCCGGAGCATGCCGAGACAACAAGGCATTTGCCCTTTTCATGCGCCATGAATTTTTCGTCTGATGTGAAAGTGTAGGCGCAGGTGACGACTTCGGTCACCTGATACTCTTCGATGCGGGCGATCGGCGGCGAAAACAGGTTGCGGATCGCCTCGCCCTCGCCCGCCACCGGCTCGCGGTTCCAATCGGCGTCGCTGGTCGGCACCTTGTGCAGCCCTGACCCGAACTTCATGCCGGCGCCGCCGGAGGGCGGGATCACATAGCCGTCGATCGCGCCGCCGACATCGAGCACGACCGGTGCCGCCTGCCAGGCCGCCTTGAGGTCGGCCGGCGGTTCGACATAGGCAAGTGCGGTTCGATAGGTCTTCAATTCTCCATCCAGTTCCGGAAACAGCTTTAGCACCCAGGCGCCGGCGGCGACGACGATACGGTCGGCCTGCATCGTCTCGCCGCTTTCGAGCACGATGTGGCCGGCCTCGGAGTCGACCTCGACGACCTTGCTGTTTTCGTAGACATTGGCGCCGTTGGCGCGCAGCCACTTTGCCAGGCCGGACGCGATCTTGCGGCAATGCAGGGCGCCGCCTTCGGTCGAGAAATAGGCGTAGCGAAACGACCCGGCTTCCAGAAACGGCCAGCGTTTCACCGCCGCGTCGGGCTCCAGCAGTTCGAACGGAAAATTGCCTTCTTCCAGGCCCTCGCGATATTCCTCGGCCTCGTCGCCAGGCTCGCGCGAAATGCAGACAAATCCTCTGGGATCGAGATGGTTTTCGCCGAGGTCGGCCCACATCTCGTCCCAGGCCTGGTAGGCTTCGGTGATCAGCCGGCCGTAGCCGGTCCCCGCGCGATAGGCGCGGCGGATGATGCGATGATGGTCGCCCGACGCGGCAAGCGGGTTCGGAATCGGCCCCTGCTCGACGATCGAAACGCTGTGACCCGCCTTGACCAGCGACCACGCGGTCGAGAGGCCGGCAATACCCGCACCGACAACGATCACCTTCATCAAATCAGACTTTCCGCAGCCGGTCGGCTGGCTCAACGTATTGGATTGCGGGCGCCAACATACGGTCTGGAACCAGGCTGGCAAGCCGCGCTATTGGTCTGGCATGAGCAAATTGACGCCACCCGGCCTGGTCTTTGATCCAGCCACGCGACACCTGCGGCTCGATCCGCACGAGCCTGCCTTTTTTCAGAACCCGTACGAGGCCTATGCATTTCTGCACGGCGCATCGAATGCCTTCTTCTGGGAAGAATTCGGCTTCTGGTGCTTTGGCGGTTTCGACGACGTCAACCGGCTGCTGCGCGACCGCCGTTTCGGCCGCCAGAATCCGGCCGGCATTCCACACAGTCGCGGCATCGGACAGGACCGCAGCCATCTCAGGGCCTTCGACGGCGTCGAAGCCAATTCGATGCTGGAACTGGAGCCGCCGGTGCACACGCGGCTGAGAACACTGGTCAACCGCGCCTTCGTCTCGCGTCAGGTCGAACGGCTGCGGCCGCGTGTCGAGGCTTTGGCCAACGAGCTGATCGACCGTTTCGAACCAGGCAAGACGGTCGACCTGTTGCCTGCCTTCGCGGCGCCCTTGCCGATCACCATCATTGCCGAAATGCTCGGTGTGCCGGTCGACATGGGGCCGCAACTGCTCGACTGGTCGCACCAGATGGTTGCCATGTACATGCATGGCCGCACGCGCGCGATCGAAGAGACGGCCAACCGCGCCGCGGGCGAATTTGCCGATTTCCTGCGTTTCCATGTCACCGAGCGACGCAAGAACCCTGGCGACGACCTGCTGTCGCTGCTGATCTCGGCGCAGGAGGACGGCAAAAAGCTGTCGGAGGACGAGATGGTGTCCTCGGCGATCCTGCTGCTCAATGCCGGTCATGAAGCGACAGTGCATCAGACCGGCAACGCTGTCCGTTCGATCCTTATGCAAGGCGGCGATGTCAGCCGCTTCTTCGGCTCACCCGAAGCGACCGCGGCAACGGTCGAGGAATGCCTGCGCTTCGACGCGCCGCTGCACATGTTCACGCGCTATGCCTACCAGGAGATCGAAGTCGCGCCTGGCATTGTCGTGCAGCCGGGCCAGACGATCGGGCTGCTGCTGGGCATGGCCAATCATGACCCGCGCGCCTTCGCCGAACCGCAAGCTTTCCGGCCCGATCGTCCGGACCAGAAGAACGTGTCATTCGGCGCCGGCATCCATTTCTGCATCGGCGCGCCGCTGGCCAGGCTAGAATTGCAGGTGTCGCTGAAAACCCTGTTCGAACGGCACCCGAAGCTGCATCTTGCCGAAAGGCCAAGCTTCCGCGACACTTACCACTTCCATGGGCTGGAAAGGCTCGCCGTCGGCTTTTGACGAAGCGCGGATTTGGGCGCCGGCCTATTCCAGCCATAGCGCCAGCAGCAACCACAAGGTCGGCTCACCGGACCGCCCACGATGCCCTTCCACGACAAGGCACCGGAAGCTGTCTCAGCCAGTTCCAGCGAAATAGTCATACGCAGGCAGCACAAGCTTGGGGGAGAGCCTGAAGGCCGTTGCTGGCAGCCCCTGTCGATCCATGCCAAATCGCAAGATCGGTCGAGCGCGATATATCCGGAAAGGCCTAACTGGTGTCGTCACGGAGAAAGAGACGTTGAAGGCCGCACTTGAAAACTACCAAGCCCGAATGCAGCGGGTGCTAGACCATATAGACCAGCATCTGGATGACGATCTGGGGCTGGAGGCGTTGAGCGGTGTCGCGGCGTTCTCGAAATATCATTTCCACCGGCAGTTCACGTCCACCTTCGGGGTGTCCGTGCATCGCTATGTCCAGCTCGCCCGCATGAAGCGTGCTTCGTACAGACTTGCCGAAAGTGACGCCCAAAGCGTCACCGACATAGCCATGGATGCCGGTTACGACGCGCCGGATGCCTTCGCCCGCGCCTTTCGGCAACGGTTCGGACAATCGCCGTCGTCGTTCCGGAAGTCTCCCGACTGGGGGTCGTGGCTCATGGCCTTCGGGCCCCTCGAAAAAGCAAGGAACACGCTTATGCAGATAATCTTTGAACACGACGACGTGACGATCCGCGATGTGCCCCCGACGCCGGTGGCGATCATGGAGCACCGCGGAGACCGGGCGACGCTCCAGGACACCATCCAGCGGTTCATCGCCTGGCGCAAGGCCGCGGGCTTGTCGCCCGAGACAAGCCCGACCTTCAACGTCTTCCGTTCCGAAAGGGAGCCCGCGGTCCCGGCTGACTACAGCATGGACATTTGTGCCGGGACCGACCGGCCGATCGAGGCGAATGACGCGCAGATGAAGGCTGGCGTGATCCCCGGCGGGCGCTGCGCGGTGCTGCGCTACCCTGGCAATACCAACAATCTCGAACCCGCAGCACTTTATCTTTATCGTGAATGGCTTCCGGCCAGCGGCGAGGAAGCACGCGACTTTCCGATCTATTGCCAACGACATCTGTCCCACTTCCCGGAGGGCCCGCTACGCGAAGTGGTCGTTGAACTCTTTCTGCCTCTGAAATAGCTCGGCAGGACAGCGGTTTGTCCCCCCGATCGCGAGCATCATGGCGACGCGAGATCAAAGCTTGATCACATACTCCTTGCGAGTCGTTTCAAGCACTTCCCAGCTGCCCTTGAAGCCGGGCTTCAGCACAAAGCTGTCGCCGGTCTTGACGGTGCGCGCTTGCCCACCGTCCTCCGCGATCACCGAAACGCCGGACAGGATGTGGCAGAACTCCCACTCGTCATAGACGATGCGCCATTTGCCCGGGGTCGATTCCCATATGCCGGCATAGAGGCCGCCGTCGCGCTCCTCGACATTCCAGGTGCGGAATTTGGGATCGCCCGAGATCAGCCGGTCGGGCGCCGGTGCACCCTGTTCGGCGTCGACAGCGTCGACGCCGATGGAAAGAAAGTTCGACTCGCTCATGATCGGTCAGACCTTGGCTAGAGCCTGTTCGAGGTCGGCGACGATGTCGTTGACGTCCTCGATGCCGATCGAAAGCCGCACCGTGTCCGGTCCTGCGCCGGCCTTGACCTTCTGCTCGTCGGAAAGCTGGCGGTGCGTGGTCGAGGCCGGGTGGATGACCAGCGACTTGGTGTCGCCGACATTGGCGAGGTGCGAGAACAGCTCGAGCGCCTCGACGAATTTGACGCCCGCGTCATAGCCGCCCTTCAGCGCGAAGGTGAACACGGCGCCGGCGCCAAGCGGTGAGTACTTCTTCTGCAGCGCGTTGTTCTTGTCTGAGGGCAGGCCGGGGTAATTCACCGATGCGACCTTGGGGTGGTTGGACAGCCAGGCGGCAACCGTCACGGCATTGTCACAGTGGCGCTGCATGCGCAGCGGCAGGGTTTCCAGGCCGGTCAGGATGAGGAAGGCGTTGAACGGGGAGATCGCCGGGCCGAGATCGCGCAGGCCGAGCACGCGCGCGGCAATGGCGAAGGCGAAATTGCCGAAGGTTTCGTGCAGGACAAGACCACCATATTCGGGGCGCGGTTCCGACAGCATCGGGTATTTGCCCGATTTCGACCAGTCGAAGGTGCCGCCGTCGACGATGGCGCCGCCGATCGAATTGCCGTGACCGCCGATGAATTTGGTCAGCGAATGGACGACGATGTCGGCGCCATGCTCGATCGGCCGGATGAGGTAGGGCGAGGCCAGTGTGTTGTCGACGATCAGCGGCAGGCCGTGCTTGCGCGCGATGTCGCCGATCTTCTCGATGTCGACGAAGGTGCCGCCCGGATTGGCGAGGCTCTCGATGAAGATCGCCTTGGTCCTGTCGTCGATCTGGCTCTCGAAGGTCGAGATATCGTTGGTGTCGGCCCATCGCACCTCCCAGCCATAATTCTTGAAGGCATGGCCGAATTGGTTGATCGAACCGCCGTAAAGCTTGTTGGCCGCGACGAAATTGTCGCCCGGCTGCATCAGATTGTGGAACACGATCACCTGCGCCGCATGGCCGGAGGCGACCGCGAGTGCCGCCGTGCCGCCTTCAAGGGCCGCCATGCGCTCTTCCAGCACCGCCTGGGTCGGGTTCATGATGCGGGTGTAGATGTTGCCGAAGGCCTTCAGCCCGAACAGCGACGCGGCATGGTCTGCATCGTCGAAGACGAAGGAGGTCGTCTGGTAGATCGGCGTGGCGCGCGCGCCGGTCGCCGGATCGGGCTTGGCACCGGCGTGGACGGCGAGCGTGTTGAAACCTGGCGTGCGGGTCACTGAAAACCTCCCTTTTGAAACTCTTGAAATCGCCGGGCATTCTTGGCGAAGCATGAGCGCGAATGCAAAGAAGAAAATACCCTTCGGCTAGCGATCTGCGGCCGAGGCCCGAGAAAATGCGCTGGCCTAAGGAATAATTTTGCGCCTAAGGCGCATCGCGCGTCAGGCCTTGCTTTTGGTGCACGTCGTTATCCCAAAACCGCTGCGCACTTTTGAGCGACGTGCACTACTTCTGCCGCACGCCAAAACTCTGGAATCCCGACCGCATCAGCGGCTTCTTCGACGACAGCACGCCGGAATTGACGCCGGTCCAACCGATCTCGCCGGACAGCTTGCCATATTCGATCTTGGGGCAGCGGTTCATCACCACCTTGATGCCGGCGGCCTCGGCGCGCGCGGCTGCTTCGTCATGGCGCACGCCAAGCTGCATCCAGATCACTTTCGGCAAGGGATCGAGCCGCAACGCCTCGTCGACGATGCCGGGCACCGCCGCCGGCGCGCGAAAGATGTCGACCATGTCGATCGGCTCCGGAATATCGGCGAGCCTCGCATAGGTCATCCGGCCGAGGATCTCCTTGCCGGCCTGGCCAGGATTGATCGGAAACACCGAAAATCCCTTGGCCAGCAGATATTTCAGCACGAAATAGCTTGGCCGCACATCATTGGCGGACGCGCCGACCATGGCGATGGTCTTCACCGAATTGAGGATGCCGGCAATGTAAGTGTTGTCGTAGCTATCGTGGTTCATGCGGCTTCCTGCGGTAGTGGTATCGGTAAAGTTCACGGCTGAACCCAAGCGAGGCATAGAGAGCGCAGGCCGGTGTGTTGTCGGCCACCACCTGCAAGCATGCGGCGTGAGCCCCTGCCCGCCGCGCCCAGCCGATGAGGCCGCCGACGGTCTTGCGGCCCAGGCCTTGCTGCCTGAAACGGCCATCGGTTTCAACCGATTCCACCACAAGCAGGCCATTGCGGATGACACCATAGGCCAGGGCGGCAATTTGGCTGTCGCGTTCATAGGACACAAACGCCCGGTCGCCGACGATCAGCCCGGTCATCTCGCGAAAGATGCGGCGCTCGGCGTCGTCAAAGGCTCCCATGCGGAACCGCGCCGCGAGCCAGTCCTCGCCCGGCACCTTCAAAACGGTGACCTGCTCATCGCGAAATTCAGCCAGGTCGCCGATCCCGGCATGGAGATGGATCGTGCCGCCTTCCGGCTGGTAGCCGCGATGGTCGAGAGCGGCTTCGAGCTCGCCGGCGATGCCGGGAACCCGAAACAAGGGCGTCTGGCCGTGGCCGATGTAGAAGGACTCGGCGGCGTCGATGACTGCATCAGGCGCGCCACGCTCGCCGCGCAAGGGATTGGCCGAATTGGTACGCCGGATCCGTCCGCCCGATCGCCGCAGAAGCCAGCCATCAACCAACGTCTCGGTCGCCGCCGGCCAGCCTTCGCGGCACGCCTGCTCGACGCGCCAGTTAAGGTCATCATCGCCGGCGCTCACGCGTCATCCTCCCGCAGCGCTTCCTCCATAAAGGCCTGCGGATCGGTGCAGAAGTCGCGCATCATGCGAAAATGATCGGTATCGCTGAAATCCGTGGGATCGAGCCCGAACCGGCTGATGCGGAACAGCCGCGCGCCAGGACAAGCCATCAGCAGCGGCGAATGCGTCGCCATGATCACTTGCGCGGTACCCGACTGGTCCATGCGCCGCAGCATCTTGAGCAGCTCGATCTGTCGCGTCGGCGACAGTGCGCTTTCGGGTTCGTCGAGGATGTAGATGCCTTGCCTGCGGCAGCGCTCCTCGAAAAAACGGATAAAGCCCTCGCCATGCGACCAGGACAGGAAGTCCGGCGGCGGGGGCCTGAAAGGGTCTTCCAGTGCCGCCTGATCGAGATATCGGGCCACGGAGTAGAAGGATTCGGCGCGAAAAAACCAGCCGGCGGTGACTTTCGGCAGCCAGTGACCGCGGAATGCGTTGGCCAGCGCGGCACCACTCTTGTCGATGGCGCTGGAATGGTCGACCGGCCTATATCCCTTGCCGCCACCGGCTTCGTCATAGCCGGCCAGGGCACCGATCGCCTCGAGCAGCGTCGATTTGCCGGTGCCGTTCTCGCCGACGATGATGGTGATCGGCGTGGTGAATTCGAGTTCGAAGTCGTGGCCGCGAAACAGCGGCAGGTTCCATGGATATTTTTCCCAATCCTCGACCCGCACGGCATCGAGCAGGATGCGCTTCAGATAGGGAGCCTTGAGCCGCGTCAGCTGCTTGCGATGGGCCATCAGCCAGGTAGCGAAATCGTGCCGTCTTCGGCGATCGGAAAGGCCGGATTGTGCGCCACTTCCCAGACATGCCCGTCGGCGTCGGCGAAGTAGCCGTACCAGCCGCCCCAGAAGGCGCGGCCGGCCGGCTTGACGATGCGGCCGCCGGCTTTTTCCGCCCTGGCGAGCACGTCGTCGACTTCGGCGTCGGAGCGGGTGTTGTAGGCGAGGTAGACCGCCGATGGCGCCGCGGCGAAGGCGATGCCGGAATCCTCTTCTGCGCTGGCACGTGGGAACAGACCAAGAATGACGCCGCCCATCTGGAAGAAGGCGACACCGTCGGTGATACCGGCATGCCGCTTCAAGCCCATAGCCTCGTAAAAGCGCACCGCGCGGTCCAGATCATCGGTGGCGATGGTAATGATAGAGATTCGCGGCTCCATGGTGCTGCTCCTATTCGTCCGTCCATTCCGGCTTGCGCTTGCCGATGAAGGCGCCGATGCCTTCCTCGGCGTCGCGCGCGAGCATGTTTTCGACCATGATCCGGCCGGTATAGGTGTAAGCATCCGCCAGCCCCATTTCGGCCTGCGCGTAAAACGCCTCCTTGCCCGTCTTGACCACCAAAAATGATTTGGAAGCAATGGTTTGCGCGTATTTGGTGACGATCTGATTCAGGTATTCACGCGGCACGACGCGGTTGACCAGGCCGAATTCCTTGGCGGTTGCCGCATCGATGGTCTCGCCGGTCAACAGCATCTCCATCGCATGCTTGCGCGAGACGTTGCGCGACAGCGCCACCATCGGCGTCGAGCAGAACAGGCCGATGTTGACACCCGGCGTACAGAAGGTCGCCTCATGCGAAGCGATCGCCAGGTCGCAGCTGGCGACCAGTTGCAGCCCGGCGGCGGTGGCCAGGCCGTCAACCTCGGCGATGACAGGCACTGGATGACACACGATCGCCTGCATCAGCGTCGCACAAGCGGCAAACGTCTCTGCGAAAAAGGCCTTGCCATGATCGGCGTCAGTGCGGCGCGCGGTCATTTCCTTGAGATCGTGGCCGGCGCAGAACACCTTGCCGGCAGCCGACAAGACGATGACGCGAACGGCCTTGTCGGCCCTGGCGCGCTCGAGTTCGGCCGTCAGCGCCGCCATCACCGCCAGCGACAGCGCGTTGGCAGGCGGATTGGCGAGTGTGAGGCGCAGCACGCCCTTGTCCAGTTGTGCAACCACCGGACCCTCAACGGCGGCAGGCTTGATGGCAAGGATTTCGGCCATGGCTAAGGTTCTCCGCGATTCCGCTGGGGCTGCCAGACTATCTAATACCGGATCAGGTTTCGTCCAACACCGATCGCTTGCGCCAGGGGACGAAGGTTGTCAGAAATGCCGCGCTGCGCTCATACAGGCCTGGCGCAAAGCGAGAGACTAAGACATGCCCGCTCAGACCAACCTCAAGCCCGTGCTGACCGCGCAACAAGTCAATGCGCTGATGGAAACCGTCTATCCGCAGCTCAATGAGCAGTTCAAATATTTCGAGGCGATCGACGTGTTCCCGGGCGGCTGCACCGTGCGGCTCAACGCCGGCGAACGGCATTTGCGTCCCGGCGGCACGGTGTCCGGCCCCTCGCTGTTCACGCTGGCCGACATTGGCGGCTACGTCTGCGTGCTCAGCCATGCCGGGCCGGATGCGCTTTCGGTCACCGTCAACCTCGACATCAATTTCGTGCGCAAGGCCGAGGCAGGACCGATCGACGGCCATTGCCGCATCCTGAAGCTGGGAAAGAGCCTGATGGTGTTCGACATCGACATCGTTGCCGGCCCAGACGGACACACGGTGGCGCATGCCACCGGCACCTATTCGATCCCGCCGAAGCGGAATGGTGATGTGGTAAAATAATACCTTTTGTTCAAGTTATTGTTTTTGCTACATTTTACCTGATATCTACCTTTTCGTTCGCCTTGACGCGGTCACCACCCTCGCCTATAAGCCTCCACGAAGCAGCGGCCCGCAAAGGCCGCCGTTTTGTTATTGGCGGCGGGCAAGCGCCTTTCGCCAATCCAAGCAACAAGAAACGCCTTCTCTTATGAAGGTCAGAACCGAGAGCAGAAAACATGACAACCTTTTCGCAGAAGCCTGCGGATGTGGTGAAGAAGTGGATCCTGATCGACGCCGAAGGTCTCGTCGTCGGTCGTCTGGCCACTGTCATCGCCAATCATCTCCGCGGCAAGCACAAGCCGACCTTCACCCCGCACGTCGACGACGGCGACAACGTCATCGTCATCAATGCCGACAAGGTGGTGTTCACCGGCAAGAAATTCACCGACAAGGTCTATTACTGGCACACCGGCCACCCAGGCGGCATCAAGGAGCGCACCGCGCGCCAGCTGCTCGAGGGTCGTTTCCCCGAGCGTGTCGTCGAGAAGGCCGTTGAGCGCATGGTCCCGCGTGGCCCGCTCGGCCGTCGCCAGATGAAGAACCTGCGCGTCTATGCAGGCGCCGAGCATCCGCATGTCGCCCAGCAGCCCGTCGTGCTCGACGTGGCCAAGCTGAACGCCAAGAACAAGAAGGTCGCATAAGATGGCTGAGCTTTCCTCGCTCGCAGAACTGGGCGCCGCCACCGGCAACACCAATACCCAGCCGGCGGCCCCCGTCCACGTCCAGAAGCTCGACAAGTCGGGCCGCGCCTATGCCACCGGCAAGCGCAAGAACGCCATTGCGCGCGTCTGGGTGAAGCCGGGTTCCGGCAAGATCATCATCAACGACAAGGAATTCGCGACCTATTTCGCGCGTCCGGTCCTGCAGATGATCCTCAACCAGCCGATCATCGCCTCCAACCGCGCCGGCCAGTACGACATCGTCGCGACAGTCGTCGGCGGCGGTCTCTCCGGCCAGGCTGGCGCCGTGCGTCACGGCATCTCCAAGGCGCTGACCTACTACGAGCCGACGCTGCGCGCCGTGCTCAAGAAGGGCGGCTTCCTGACCCGCGACAGCCGCGTCGTCGAGCGCAAGAAGTACGGCAAGGCCAAGGCCCGTCGTAGCTTCCAGTTTTCCAAGCGCTAAGCACTTCGCAGCTTCAGACAATCGAAAAGGCCGCCTCCGGCGGCCTTTTTGTTTGCGGCTCGGCAGTCACCCCACCCACGCCTACGGCGCGACCTTCCCATCAAGGGGAGCTAGAAGAGCGCGGCGCCCTACCTCCCCTCAATGGGAAGGTCGGCGCGGAGCGCCGGGTGGGGTGACGGCGCCGGAAACAGGTCAGGCCTTGCCGCCCTTGATATAGTCGATGAACGCCCGCAGCGGGGCCGGAACCAGGCGCCGGCCGGGATAATAGAGAAACGGTCCGGGAAAACTCTGCCACCACGGTTCGAGCACGGGCTCAAGAGCGCCGCTGTCGAAGTAAGGGCGCAGCCAGCCCTCGAAGAGGCCGATGATGCCGGTGCCGGCAATAGCCGCGTCGACGGCAAGATCCGTCGCCCCGCCGATCCGCACGATCAAGGGGCCTGTCGGATCGACCCGCACCACCTCGCCGTCTCGCTCGAATTCCCACGGCAGCATCGCACCGCTGGCAAAGCGCCCACGCACGCAGGAGTGGCCAAGCAGGTCGCTCGGGTGTTGCGGGCGGCCATGGCGATCAAGATAGGCAGGGCTGGCGGCCGTGGCGAAACGCTGCACGCGCGGTCCGATCGGCACCGCGATCATGTCCTGCTCCAGCCGCTCGTCATAGCGGATGCCGGCATCGCAGCCGGCCGCCAGCACGTCGACGAAGTTCTCGTCGGCGATCACCTCCAGCCGGATACCGGGATAGGCGGCGAGGAAACCCGGCACGATGTCGGGCAATATCAGCCGCGCAGCACTGACCGGCACGTTGAGACGCAACGAGCCAGCCGGCCTGTCGCGAAAGCCGTTCACCACGTCCAGCGCCGCCTCCACCTCCGACAGCGCAGGGCCGAGCCGCTCCAGCAGGCTGAGGCCCGCCTCGGTCGGGACAACGCTGCGCGTCGTGCGGTTGAACAGCCTGACACCGAGCTGCACTTCCAGGCGACGCACCGCCTCACTCAGGCCGGAGGCGCTGCCGCCGCTCGCACGCGCGCCGTCGCGAAAGCCGCCGGCGCGCGCCACCGCCACGAAGGCATTCAGATCGCTGAGGTCCATCATTGTTCGCCATTCCGCACGGCCTGTGTGGATTGTACCGGATTATCACGAGGTTGGGCAGCGCCTATCTCCGCCTCCTCATAGGAGATCAATCATGCCCAACATCCAACAATCCGGCACCTTCGCCCCCGCCACCTTCAAGCTTGGCAGCCGCACCGTGAAGCGGCTCGGCTACGGTGCCATGCAACTCGCGGGACCCGGCGTGTTCGGGCCGCCCAAGGATCATGACGCGGCATTGGCCGTGCTGCGCGAGGCGATTGCGCAAGGCGTCGACCATATCGACACCAGCGACTTCTACGGTCCCCACGTCACCAACCGGCTGATCCGCGAGGCGCTGGCGCCCTACCCCCAAGATCTCGTCATCGTCACCAAGATCGGTGCCCGGCGCGGCGCGGATGGATCGTGGCTGCCGGCCTTTTCCGCGGAAGCGCTGACCCAGGCGGTGCACGACAATCTCAGCAATCTCGGGCTCGAGGTGCTCGACGTCGTCAACCTACGCATCATGTTCGATACCCATGGCCCCGCCGAAGGATCGATCGAAGCGCCGCTTACCGTGCTGGCCGAGCTCCAACAACAGGGTCTGGTCAGGCACATCGGGCTGAGCAACGTGACGCCGGCGCAGATCGCGCAAGGACGGGGGATCGCCGAGATCGTCTGCGTGCAGAACCAGTACAATCTGGCGCATCGCGGCGACGATGCCCTGATCGACGATCTTGCCCGCGATGGCATCGCCTATGTGCCGTTCTTCCCGCTCGGCGGCTTCAACCCGCTGCAATCCTCCACCCTGTCGGAAATCGCGGCGCGCCTCGGCGCCACGCCAATGCAGGTCGCGCTCGCCTGGCTGCTGCGCCGCGCGCCCAACATCCTGCTGATCCCCGGCACATCGTCGGTCGGGCATCTCAGGGAGAACCTCGCTGCGGCTGAACTGGAATTGCCACAGGATGCGCTCAGCGAACTGGACGGCGTGGCGCTAGCGGCTTGAAGCTAGCCAATCTCCCCCCTCGTGAGGGAGATTGGCAGCGTCAGCCGCCGCTTAATTGATGCTCGCCGTATTCGCCGGCTCAACCGGCCGCGCCTCGTCGGCATAAGGCACGCGAAAACCATTCGCGGCCAGCCAGTCGATTGCCGCCTTCGGCTCGTCGGTCTGGATGATGGTGGCGCCGCGATCGGCCCAGAAACCCCAGCTTTCGCGCGGCAGGCTGGCCTGCACCGCCAGTTCGTCGCCGCGGCCGCCGGCGAGGAAGCCGCCCGGTTTGTTGGCGATGGCGTAGGTGTCGGCCCAGATGTGCCAGTTGCCCCTCACAGCGGCCGCGCGCATGCGCGTGCTGAACAGCGGCCCGCCCGTCTCGGTCAGCGTCTCGGCGCCTGCCCGCCAGTTGATCAACTCGATCGCGCGCGGCGAGAAGGCGCGGTCGACCGTCCCGGCGAAACCGGCGTCATGCACCGCGTCATCGGCGATGATCGGCATGAACTGGAAGCCGCCGCCAATGGTCTCCATGGCAGCCTTGACCGTGGAAATCCGTTGTGAATTCCACAGGTTCTCCTTGACGATGACCTGTTCGGCCATGCCGAGACCGCGAGCGACCGCAATCATGCCCGGGAGGGCGCCGACGTCGAGCTTGTTGTCGAGGTTGATGAGGATGCGGTTTCTGGTCGCCATCAGCATCTCGTGCAGCGTCGAGACTGTTTCACCTGTCGCCGCACCGGTGCCCTCGACCACCAGCCGGCATGTCTTCAGTTCGGCCAGCGTGTACATGACCACCTCGCCCTTGCAGGTCGTGGTGCGGTCGAGCCAGCTGTCGTGCATGACGACGAACTCGCCGTCCTTCGAGCGCCTGATGTCGACCTCGACGATTTCGGCGCCCATGGCGATCGAGCCCTCCACGGCGGCAATCGAATTTTCCGCGTAGAGCGTCTTGCCGGCCTGCATGCTGCCGGCGCGATGCGCAGCCACCATGACGTGATCGCGCCATTGGTTGGCATGCTCGAAGCGGTCGAGGATCTGTCTGGCGCGGGTCTCGCCGGCCAAGGCCTGGCCAGAGGCGGCTGCCACGGCCGTGTAAAGCAGAAAACTCAGCCAGATGGTCCGCATCGAGAATCGCTCCTTGCCGGATCGACACCCGGATAGGCGACGCCCGTGACATCTGGGTGAACGAAGCCGGCTAGCGGAATACTCGCAGCAGGTGCGTCAGATGCGTTTCGAGAGCCTGCGGAACCACGCCATGGCCGGCATCTCGACAAAACGCCAGGTGATCCAGGAGGCGGCAATGGTAGCGGCGAGCATGACGACGATCGCCACCGCCCCCGTCCAGCCGGCACCGAAGCCGGTGGCAGGCTGGCCGCGCAGCATGAAGTCGCCGATCAGGCCAAGGCCGAGCTTGCGCTCGACGAGCCCCGCGACGTTGATCAGGCGCGCCTGGACGAAGATGTGGACCATGTAGATCGAATAGGACAGCGCGCCAAGCGTCAGCATGAACGGGGCTCTGAGCAAGGCGCTGATCCAGCCACCCTCATGGGCGAACAGAAACAGCGCCAGCGCGAACACCAGGGGTGCCGCGATGCCGAAGTCATTGTCGCCCGCCAGCGAAACGAAAAGCACGATGACGGCCACCATGACGATTTCGGCAAGGGTCCAGTCCATGCGCGGGCCGCCCCTGGCGAGAGCCTGTCGCGCCCCTGCAATGGAATCATGCTGAAACCAGGCCAGCAAGGCGCCGAGCGAGAAGCCGTACAGGCAACGGATGAAGCCGAAATCGAAGGACACATCCATATGATGGGTCGAGAAGCCGAGCAGGAACAGCGGCGCGGTGACGGCGGCCGCGACGAACCATATCCAGGCGCGCGCGCCGGCGACGAAGACCACGCCGGCAAACAGGAGATAGGCGAAGAACTCGGCCGAAATGCTCCAGCTCGGCGCATTCCAGGTCAATTGATCCTCGAAGCCGACACCCTGCAGCAGAAGGAGATTGGCAAGCAGGCTGTTGAGGTCGAAGCCGCCGGTGAAGGGGGCAGCCCCCGTGCCGTGCAATTGCGGCAGCATCAGCCGCAGCAGCTCGAAACCGGCGAAGGCGGCAAGCATGAGCAGATGCAGCGGGTAGATGCGGCCGAAACGGACCAGGGCGAAACGCGCGACCTGTCCCGGTTGGTTGAGCCGATCGCCGTAGCTGCTGGCGATGACGAAGCCGGAAAGGACGAAGAAGAAATCGACGAACAGGTAGGACGAACCGATGAAGGCGCTTTGCGAAATCGTCGAACCGGTAGGAAAGTGAAACAGCGCCACCAGAAGCGCGCAGATGCCGCGCCACGAATCGAGGACCAGGAAGCGTTCGCCGGCGACCGTGCCGGTGTGGGTCGACGCCGCGGCACGGGTGGGGTTGAGAAACGCGGTCTGCGTCATGATGATACAATCCTGTCTTGCCGTGGCACTCGGGCAGCGCCATTCCGTCTCGCCAAGCTATGACTGGCATCTTCCGTGCCGGTTCTGTAGTTGTTGCAACCCGATGAAAAACGAGGATCCGTAATGGCGAACCACACCATCGACAACGCCTTCACCGCCCGTTCCAAAACGGGCGGCGCGTTTGAGCCGACCTATTCCGGCGCGCTGTCGTTCATGCGGCGCAAATACACCAAGGACGTGAAGGGCGCGGATGCGGTGGTGTGGGGTATTCCCTTCGATGCCGCCGTCACCAACCGGCCTGGCGCCCGCTTCGGGCCGCAGGCGATCCGCCGTGCCTCGGCGATCCTCGACAACGACCCGCAATATCCCTTTTCACGCGATCTGTTCGAGCATCTGGCGGTCGTCGATTATGGCGATTGCCTGCTCGATTCGGGCAACCATCAGAAGACGCCCGGCACGATCGAGCGCGAAGCGGCGAAGATCCTCAAATCAGGCGCCTTCCTGTTGACGCTCGGCGGCGATCATTTCGTCACCTGGCCACTGCTCAAGGCGCATGCCGCCATCCATGGTCCGCTCGCTTTGGTGCAGTTCGACGCCCACCAGGACACCTGGCCGGACGACGGCAAGCGCATCGACCACGGCTCCTTCGTCGGTCGCGCCGTCAAGGAAGGCATCATCGATCCCGACCGGTCGATCCAGATCGGCATCCGCACCCATGCGCCCGACACGTTCGGCATCAAGATCCTCCATGGCCATGAAATCGAGGAGATGCGGGCGTCCGACATTGCCTACGCCATTGTCGACCGCACCGGCGGCAAAAAGACCTATCTCACCTTCGACATCGACTGCCTCGATCCGGCCTATGCGCCCGGCACAGGCACGCCGGTTGCCGGCGGGCCGTCCTCGGCCAAGATCCTGTCGACGCTGCGCCAGCTCAACCAGATCGATATTGTCGGCGCCGATGTCGTAGAGGTTGCGCCGGCCTATGATCACGCCGATATAACGGCAATCGCCGGCTCGATGGTGGCCATGCAATATCTCGGTCTGCTTGCTGAACGGAAAGCCCGGCTTGAAGAGCTGAACAACGGCAATCACAATGGTGCCGCAGTGATTCAAGGCCAGGGCATATAGTCTTGAAAACTCAGGGAATTTGAACAACCCATGAAACCGAAAATCTTCATCGACGGCGAACACGGCACCACCGGCCTGCAGATCAGGGCGCTGCTTGCCGAGCGCGGTGATCTGGAGATCATTTCCATCCCCGCCGAGCGTCGCAAGGAAACGGCGGCACGTGCCGAGTTCCTCAATGCCGCCGATGTCGCTATCCTGTGCCTGCCCGACGACGCGGCGAAGGAAAGCGTCTCGCTGATCGCCAACGACACCACCAGGGTCATCGATGCGTCGACCGCGCATCGCGTGGCGGAGGGCTGGGCGTATGGTTTCGCCGAGATGGACAAGGACCAGGCAAAGGCGATTGCCTCGGCAAAGCGCGTCGCCAACCCAGGCTGCTGGCCGCAGGGACCGATCGCGACGCTGCGGCCGCTGGTCACAGCAGGCCTGCTGCCGGCCGATTTTCCGATCACCGTCAACGGCATTTCGGGCTATTCCGGCGGCGGACGGCCGATGATCGAGGACTACGTCGCCAAGGGCGAGGACGCCTCGGAATTCCTGCCTTACGGCCTCACCCTGCAGCACAAGCACGTGCCGGAATTGAGGGCCTATGCAAGGCTGTCGCATGATCCGATCATGCAGCCGGCGGTCGGCAATTTCGCGCAAGGCATGATCACCGTGGTGCCATTGCAACTCGGCGGCCTCGACCATGTGCCGACCGGTGCGGAGCTGCATGCGGCGATTGCCGACCATTTCGCCGCCATCAAGGGCGGTGTGGTCGAGGTGGCGCCCTATGCGCATTCGGAGCGCATGCCGGAGATCGATCCGGAGATCTACAACGGCACCAACCGGATGAAGGTCTATGTCTTCGCCAACGACAAACGGGCGCAGGCCCTGCTGCTGGCGGTCTACGACAATCTCGGCAAGGGCGCCTCGGGTGCCGCCGTCCAGAACATGGATCTGATGCTCGGCCTCTGATGGACACGCCAGCCTTTCCGGCGCGCTGGAAAGTCAGCGCGCCCGAACTCATTGCCGAGACCTTTTCGAGCCGCATCTGGAAGGTATTGCGCGAAGACGGATCGCCGGCGATCGTCAAGGCGCTGAAGCCTTTCGATGACGTCGCCGACGAGTTGCGCGGAGAGCACTATCTCGCCTGGCGGCGCGGCGAAGGCGCGGTGCGTCTGCTCGGCCGCGACGGCCACAGCATGCTGCTCGAATATGCCGGTGAAACCCTGCTGCAGCAGGTTCTCGACGAACAGGGCGACTTTGCCGCGACCGCAATCGCGGCGGAGCTGATGGCAAAACTGTTTTCACGGGGGAAAGCCCCCTACCCGTCCGAGCTTCAGCCGCTCCGGGAACGCTTCGCCAGCCTGTTCGACAAGGCGAATACCGATCGCGACGCCGGCCTTGACAGCCTCTATGTCGAGGCAGCCGTCATCGCCGAGCGGCTGCTGGCCGATCCGCACGACATCAGGCCCCTGCATGGCGATCTGCATCACGAAAACATCCTGCACGGGCCGCGCGGCTGGCTGGCGATCGATCCGAAGGGCGTGCTCGGCGATCCCGGCTTCGACGCGGCGAACATGTTCTACAACCCGCTCGACCGGGACGATCTCTGCCTCGATCCGAAGCGGATCGCTGATATGGCCGAGATCTTTGCCAGAACACTGAGCCAGACACCGACCGCTATCCTCGATCATGCCATTGCCTATGGATGCCTGTCGGCGTCCTGGCATCACGAGGACGACAATGCGGTCGAGGAGAATCGCGAAATGTCGATCGTCAAGGCGATCCGGGCGGTGCGGGCAGGCTTCTGATCCGACCCAGTAGATCGGCTCGGGATCAGCCCCTGAGCGCTATTCCCGTCGGCAAGGGATAGGCGCCCTTGGTGCCGCGCCAATGGGCTGCTGCAAAGCCCAGCACGATCAGCGCAAATCCCTGATGGGTCAGCGCCATATGCAACGGCACATGCATGAGCAGCGTGCCGACGCCGATCGAGGCCTGCACCAGCACCAGTAGAAACAGCAGCGTCGCGCGCCGCGCATGCGTCGAGCCTGGCAGCCGCCGGCGCGTGGCGATCATGTGCCACAAGGCCACGACGAATACCGTGTAAGCGCCAAGCCGATGCACGAACTGCACCGTCTTCGGGCTCTCGAAGAAGTTGCGCCATGCCGGCTCGAGGATCAGCAGATCGCCAGGAATGATCTTGCCGTCCATCAGCGGCCAGGTGTTGTAGCTCAAACCCGCGTCCAGCCCGGCGACCAGGCCGCCGAGATAGATCTGGATCAGCGCCAGCAGCACGATGAAGCCGGCCAGCCTCTGCGTCGACCTATCGGCGGCAGGCTCGGAATGCGGCGCCAACCCGCGCGCGACCACCATGGTGGCGGTGAAGATCAGCGCGGCAAGCGTCAGGTGGGTCGCCAGCCGGTACTGGCTGACGGAGACCCGGTCGACCAGGCCAGAGGCCACCATCCACCAGCCGATGGCGCCCTGCAGGCCGCCAAGCAGCAGAATGCCCACGAGTTTCGGACCCAGGCCGCGCTCGATGCGGCGCGTCGCCCAGAAGAACAGCAGCGGCAAGGCGAAGACCAGGCCGACGCTGCGCGCCAGGATGCGATGCGCCCATTCCCACCAGAAGATCGATTTGAACGCTTCGATGCTCATGCCCTTGTTGAGCTCGGCATATTGCGGGATCTGCTGGTAGAGCTGGAATTCCTCCTGCCACTCGGCATCGTTGAGCGGCGGGATCACGCCATGGATCGGCTTCCACTGCGTAATCGACAGGCCGGAATCGGTGAGCCTGGTGGCGCCGCCGACCAGCACCAGCGCAAACAGCACCAGAAGCACCACATAGAGCCAGGCGCGCAGCAGCGCCCGGTTATGCAGGTCGCGGTCGCGGGCGACGTATGGCGCGGCAGCTGATATGGCAGCCATGATCTTGTCCCGGCAGGTTGATTTGGCGGATTGGTGGACCATCGCACCCGTGCTGGCAAGACCATCCGGCGCGGCACGCCGTCGCGCCGCGTCTCACCGGTTGCGCAGTCTCGCCTCAAGGCCTATGCGAGGCCGTTACCCCCTTGAGCCTGCCAGGCCGCCTGTGCAAATTCCGGCATGCTCGATCAGGAGACCAACCATGCCCCTGCGCCTGAAAAAGCTGATCGGAATGTTTCTGCTGGTGGCGCTGGTCATCATCTATGCGCTGGTCGCATCGATCTTCGCGGTCGCCCGGCTGTCGGAGTCGGGTCCGTGGGTGCATTTCCTGTTCTTCCTGCTCAGCGGCCTGCTCTGGGTGCTGCCGGCAATGGGCATCATCAAATGGCTGATGCTGGAGCCGAGGGCCAAGCGCTAGGCGAAACCGCCAGCGTCAGATGGTGACGACCATCTTGCCGGCATTGGCGAGCGGCGTCGTCACGCCCGACAACATGGTGCGAATGTGGGCGAGGCTCTGATAGCGGCCGTTGACGGAAATGCGCGGCAAAGCATGCAGGAACCCGGCATGTTCGGCGCGCAGCACGCCGTGGCGCGTCGTCACGGCAGAGGTGTAGCCTGCGTCACGGGCAAAGCCGACTTCGCGACAGCCTACGGCACTCGCATAGCCATAGGGGTAAGCGAAATGGCGGGGCTCTTCGCCCAGTTCGGCCAGCAACATGGCGCGCACGGCGCCGATCTCGTGCCGGGCATCGGCTTCGGAGAGCCGCTTCAGATTGCTGTGGTTGATCGTATGAGCGCCGATCGTCACCAGCGGATGCGCGGCGATGCGGCGGATTTCGTCCCAGTTCATCAATGTGCGCAGGCGCGGACCGTCGGCGTCGATGCCATTTGCGCGAGCCAGATCGCGCAACACCGCCTGCAGGTCCTCCTCGCGGATTTCGGAGGTGAGATAGGCGTGCAGGCGTGCATTGGCCTGCAGCTTCTTCGCGGGGGTCGAGCAATCGATCGACAGCGGACCATTCGGCCGCGTCAGCGTCAAGGTATCGCGCGCGTTGACGATGTCCTCGACAACGTCCCACCACAGGTCGGCTGTGCCGTTGATCAGCCCGGGCGCGACATAGATGGTGATCGGCGCGCCGTGCTTCTCCAGCACCGGCAGCGCCTCGACCATATTGTCGCGATAGGCATCGTCGGCGGTGATCGTGGCAAACTGACCGCCTTTGCCGCCCGCCTTGATGCACTCCACCGCCTCGTCCATGGAGACGAAGGCATAGCCATGCGCCTTCATGTCGGCGATCATGGCGTCAAGGAAGCCGGGCGCGATATTCAGATGCCGGTTGACGCTGTCCGGCTTTTCCGGCGTCGCGGTAACACGGTGCAGCATCAGGATGGCGCCAATGCCGCCGATGAACGGCTTGGCCAGCGGTGCAAGGCCGGTATAGCGGGCGACGTTCAGCGCCAGTTTCCGGATTGCCTCCCCGCCGTCGATCATTCATTCACCTTTTGCGCCTAGGCTGATCCAAGCACGGAATGCGCCTATGCGAACCCCCAAATCGCGACCAATACGCCCTAAGGATTGAGGTATGGTTGACGCAACTGCGTCATTTGACGGCAATCGGCTTGCGGCGACCGAGGCATCGTCGCGCGCCTTGCCACGGGACCGTGCCGGCCTGTCGATCTCGGTGGCGTCCACGGACGGACTGGCGGCCTATGCCGAGTTCTGCCGCTCGGCTCTGTTTGGTCCGGCGCAGGGTGCTGCCTGGATCCTGAATTGGGCGGCCGAGACACGACCGGACCTGCTCGTCGCGACGCTGAGTGCCGAGGGCAAACCGGTTTTTTCGCTGGCGCTGGAGGTTGCCTCGAAGGGGCCGTTCCGGATCGCCCGCTTCATGGGTGGGCGTCACGCCAACGGCAACTTCGTCGCCGCGGACCCGAACTGGCTGGCCAAGGTGGATATGCCGGCCCTCCGATCGGTGCTGGCGGCCATCGCCAACGCACGCCCGGACATCGATCTGGTCGCGCTCGAGCGGTTGCTGCCCGATCTCGAGGGCGTCGCCAATCCGCTCGCATCGCTTGACCATTTTTCCAGCCCCAATCTGTCGCTGGCCGTCGATCTCGCCGGCGGCTTCGATGCGCTGCTTTCTCGCGCTAGTGGCAAACGCAAACGCAAGAAGCACCGGTCGCAGATCCGGAAATTCGAGACCGTCGGCAGCCACCGGCGCATCGAGGCCCGCACCCCCGACGAGGTCGACAGGCTGCTCGACGCCTTCTTCGAGATGAAGGAACTCCGCTTCCGCAAGATGGGCATCGCCAACGTCTTCGGCGACGCGCAGGTGCGCGGCTTCTTCCGCGCGCTGTTTTCGCAAGCACTTAGCGAGGACAAGCCTTCCTTCGTGCTGCACGGGCTCGAGGTTGCCGGTAAGCTGCGCGCCATTACCGGTTCAAGCCGCTCGGGCAAACGCCTGATCTGCGAATTCGGAGCGATCGCCGAGGACGATCTCGGGCACGCCAGCCCCGGCGACTTCCTGTTCTTCGACAACATCCAGGAAGCCTGCGAGACCGGTTTCGAGGTGTATGACTTTTCGGTAGGAGATGAGCCTTACAAGCGGCTGTGGTGCGATATCGAAACGCGGCATTTCGAAGTGCTGGTCCCCTTGACCGTGAAGGGCCGCATGCTGGCGCTGACGCTTCGGCAAGGCGCGCGGCTGAAAGCCTTCGTCAAGAACAGCCCGACGATCTGGAAGCTGACCAAGGTACTGCGCCGCAAAGCCGCCGGCCAGGCGCCCACGGAAGAAGATAGCTAACGTCATGAAGCCGATCATCCGCACACTGTCCCTGCAGGAACTGGCGCTTCTCGTCGACTGGGCAGCTGCGGAAGGCTGGAACCCAGGTCTTGAAGACCCAGCGATGCTCCAGGCGGCGGACCCCGAAGGCTTCATCGGCGCCTTTGTCGGCGACGACATGGTCGCGGCAATTTCGGCCGTGGCCTATGGCAGCGAATTCGGCTTCATCGGCCTCTACATCTCCCGGCCTGACATGCGCGGCATGGGCTACGGCAAGACGGTGTGGGACGCCGGCATGACAAGGCTTGCAAGCCGGACCGTCGGCCTCGACGGCGTCGCCGAGCAGCAGGCCAATTACCGGCGCAAGGGCTTCGCGCCGGCCTACGAGACCATCCGCTTCACCGGGCGCAAGGCAGGCCCGGCGGCCAGGGCCGATGGGTTGCGGGTGGTTACAACGCAACTCCTGTCCGATGTCGTCGCCTATGACGCCCATTGCTTTCCGGCGCCCCGAGACGCCTTCCTGAAGCGATGGCTGCAGGAACCGCATCATGGGCTGGCGGCAATCGGTTCGCGCCGCGTCACCGGCTTTGGCGTAGTGCGCCGGTGCCGATCCGGCTTCAAGATCGGCCCGCTGTTTGCCGACGACATGGAAATCGCTTTGCAACTCCTGGAGGGACTGGCCGGTGCCTGTGAGGGCGGCGAGCTGCATATCGACGTCCCCGCCGATAACACCGGTTTCATAACTGCGCTCGATGCGGCCGGCTTTGCGCCGACCTTCACCACCACGCGCATGTACAAGGGGCCTGCCCCGGAACTGGACCGGCAAAGGGTGTTCGGCGTAACGACCCTGGAACTGGGCTAGATCGGGCGAACCGCTGAACGGCTCCGCCAGGCGATCCGCAGCTCTCTCAGGCGGCGGCAGTGCGCCGTCCCGGCACCGGATTGCCGGGCGGTTCGTGGCCGAGCGGCGTCACCAGCGTCAGGTCGGGATAGCCGTTCTCGATCAGCTTGACGGCAGCCTGCGTCACCTCGTCGTCGGCCTCCAGCATGGAGAGAAAAACCTCGGTGGCGTCGCCGGTCAGACGGCCGATGCCCTGCGCGTCGGCTGGTCCGCATTCGACCACGACCAGATCATAAGCCGTTGTCAGCGATTGCATGATGATCGGCAGCCGGTCGGCGGCGCGCATGGCGCGGACCGGATCGGCGGTTCCGACCGGAATGACGTGACAGTCCGAGTAGAGATCGGCATGGATGACGTCACTGAACTGCGCTTCCGAAGCGAGCAGGTTGGTGATGCCGGGAAAAAGTCCGCTGTCCAGCATCGGCCGCGAGGCGGCCCCCGACGCGGTGAGGTCCAGCAACAGCACGCGCAGCCCGGCGTCGGCGACTTCGCGCGCCACCAGGATCGCCGATGCAGCCGCCTCGTCGCCTTCCGGCGAGACGAATATGGCGCGCGCCGCACCGCTTGAGATCAGCTTTTCGGCAGCCCTTTCGATGTCGATCTCGCCCAGGGTGGAGCGCGCCGGTTCGGGCTCGACAACCGTCTGCTCTGTCGCCGCCGTAGCGGGCATTGCGACCACATCCGGCGCCTCGGCCATGGCCTGCATCGCAGCGGCATAAGGCTCCGCATCGGCTTCATGCGCAGGTTCAGGCAGTTCCTGGTGAATGAAGGGTTCCTGGAAGACGGCAGGCTCGGGGCGGACAAATGGCTTGGCGGCCGGCGTCTGCGCCACATGGGGCATCGCCACCTCATCGATCCGTTCGAAACGGGAACCGCTCGCCGGCCGCATCGCGCGGCCTGAGAACAGCTCCCGCAGAAGCGTCACGATGGCCATGATCAGCAGCGATGCGGCGAAAGCCGCGCCGACGATCGGCCCGACCTTCGGGAAATAGGCCTCGGAGGGAACCGACGCCTTCGAGGCGATCCGGGCGTCGACCGGCAGATAGTTGCGGTCCTGGCGCGAAGCGGCTTCGCGGTAGTTGGTCAGGTAGAGTTCGAGCTGCTGCCGCTTGGCGGTCGCGTCGCGCTGCAGTGCGTCGAGGTCGACCTGTTGTTCGCCGGCCTGCGCCGAAGCGGCTTTCAATGTGTTGACGTCGGCGACGAGCTGGTTCTCGCGGGCCTTTGCCGTCTCGGCCTGCATCAACAGGCCTTTCATGATCTTCTGGGCCTCGCTGCGGATCTGCGCGTCGAGATCGGACAGTTGCGATTTCAGCGCGCGAATGCGCGGATGATTTCCAAGCAGCGTCGTCGACAGATCGGCGATGTTGGAGCGCAATTCGACCTGTCGCTCACGCAAGCGCTGGATCAGGTCCGATGACAGAACCTCCGGCACGGCGTCCAGCGAACCGCCATTCTGCAGCGCCCTGCGCACACCGTCGGCGGTCGCTTCGGCCGCAGCGCGGTTGGCGCGCACTTTCGACAGTTCGCTCGACAGTTCCGAAAGCTGCTGGGTGGCCAGCACCGAATTGTTGCCACCCATCAGAAGATCGGACTGGGCGCGATAGGCGGCGACCTTCGCCTCCGCATCCTTGACCTGCCGCTGCAGGTCGGCGATCTCGGGCGCCAGGAAGTCTGCCGCGGCGCTGTTCGATTCGAGCTTGGCCGCCCCTTGCCCCGCTATATAGGCGGCAGCGATGGCGTCCGGTATGGCGGCCGCGAGCTTGGGATCTTCCGATGAAAACTCGATGGCAATGATGCGGGTCTTCTCGACGCCGTAGACGTTGAGCTTCTCGTGCATTTTCTTGAGCACGCGCTCTTCCGTCGGAATTTCCATCGGGTCGCTTTTCAGCCCGACCAGGACCAGAGCGCGGCTCAGCGCCGACATGTCGAGCGCTTCATTGAACTCGGGCAGTTTTTCCAGCCCAAGCTTTTGCGAGACCTGCTTGAGGATTTCGTTGGAGGAAATGATCTGGACCTGGGTGGCGACGCCCTGCTCGTCGAGAATAGGCTTGTCGGTGTCGTTGTTATTGCTGGCCGGCCGCGTGTAGATGGATTCGCGCGGCGCGATCTCCACCTGCGTCTCGGCCTTGTAGTGCCGGGTTGCCAGCGAGGCGAAAGCAAAGGCCAGCCCGGTCGCCAACAGGACGACGAGGCCTATACGCAGCCAATTCCTCGCCAGGCTGGCGAAGAGCTGCCTGAGATCGACATCGACATCTGCGGCCGCGGACTGAACGGACATGCATCCCTACTCCGATACTGGGTCAGCACGCACCGTAAACAACTATGGTAACTCAGCCGTTAAGATCGCGGTAAGTTTCCGTTAGGGTTTACTGGCGGGCGACAAACAAAACCGCCAGAAATCGCAAAAACTCTTGCCGATGCGCCACGTGTCGGCCGCTCCCTTTACCGGCCATTAACCCTAACAGGATGATAACGGGCCTCGATCCCTGATGTTTGCTGCGACGCCGCAGCGGCCCAGTCGAAGGTACTTGTCCGGTCATGAAAAGCACTGCTTCCCTGTTTCGCGCGCTGCTTGCCGTATCGATGCTGGCTGGCTGTTCCAGCTACCGGCCGACGCCGGCCGCCTTCCATGAGGTGCTCGATCAGCCCTACCGGCTTGGCGCCGGCGATCGCGTCCGCGTCACCGTGTTCGAGCAGGACGGGCTGACCAACACCTACAGCGTCGATCAATCCGGCTATCTCTCCTTCCCGCTTGTCGGCGCCATACCGGCGCGCGGCCACACCGCGCAGCAGATGGAAAAGGAGATCGCCGACAAATTGCGGCAAGGCTATCTGCGCGATCCCGACGTTTCGGTCGAGATCGACCGCTACCGGCCGATTTTCGTCATGGGCGAAGTGGGTGCCGCCGGCCAATACTCTTACGTCCCCGGCCTGACGGTGCAGAAGGCAATCGCCATTGCCGGCGGCTTCACGCCGCGCGCCAACCAGGAAAGCGTCGACATCACCCGCGACATCAACGGCAAGGTGATGACCGGCCGCGTGGTCACCTCCGACCCGCTGCTGCCGGGCGATACGGTCTACGTCCGCGAACGCCTGTTCTGACAGATACCAAGTGGCGGACAGGCTCAGGATCGTCCATTGCTTTCGCTCACCCGTCGGAGGAATTTTCCGGCATGTGCGCGACCTGACCGAGGCGCAGGTCGCCGCCGGGCATTCCGTCGGCATCGTCTGCGATTCGACGACGGGCGGCGCGTTCGAGGAACATCTGTTCGAGCAGATGAAGAACATGCTGGCGCTCGGCATTCATCGCACGCCGATGCAGCGCCACGTCGGTCCCGGCGACCTTGCCTCGGCCTGGCGCACGTACAGGATCATCAAGGAATTGCGGCCGGACGTACTGCACGGACACGGCGCCAAGGGTGGCGCCTATGCCCGTCTGTTCGGCTCGTTGTTGCGGGTATCAAGGTCTCGCGTAGCCCGCCTTTATTCGCCGCATGGCGGCTCCCTCCACTATGACGAGAACACGACCACCGGAAAGCTGTTCTTCGCGCTCGAGCGCTTCATGGCTCGCTTCACCGACTATCTGCTGTTTGTCTCGGACTATGAGCGGCGGACCTATCGCCACAAGGTCGGCGAGCCGCCCATTCCCAACACCCTCGTCTATAACGGCCTGCGCGCCACTGAATTCGAGCCGGTGATCACCGCGCCGGACGCAGCCGACCTGCTTTATATCGGCATGATGCGCGACCTGAAGGGGCCGGACATCTTCATCGACGCATTGGCGCTCGCCGGCCCACGGTTCGGCCGCGCGCTGACCGCGGTGATGGTCGGCGACGGCGACGACCTACCGCGTTACCACGGGCAAGTGAAACGCCTCGGGCTCGAGCGCCATGTCCGCTTCCTACCGCCGATGCCGGCCAGGGAGGCCTTTGCCCTTGCCGCGCTTATCATCGTTCCTTCGCGCGCCGAAGCCATGCCCTATATCGTCCTGGAAACGCTTGCCGCGGGAAAGCCGATGATCGCAACAGCGGTCGGCGGCATTCCGGAGATATTCGACACCGGTTCCCCTGCCCTGATCCGACCTGACCCGATCGAGCTCGCCGAAAGGATGAGCCAGGCGCTGGCCGACCCGGCCGCCTATCGCGATCTGATGCCGGATGGGGCCGACCTCAAGGCACGCTTCGGCGCCGATGTGATGGCCGCCGACATCGAGAACGCCTATTTCGCCGCGCTCGACAGGTAGGCGCAGGACCAAGCCGTTCCAAAGCCGTATGTTGTTTCAAGGGTTTCTTAGCTCTCTTTTGCTATGACCGAGGGGAAGCTTGCGGAAAGCCCTCATGAACGAGATCGACCCCGCGCGCCGCTTTTCAGCAGAGGCGGTGCGTAAATTCGACGGCCCGGCCGATGGCGACACGCCAAGCGGCATGAACGATGTCGCGCGCCAGGTCGCCTCGCAGTACCGGCGCGATACGATGTCGCCGATCATGGTCAGCGGCGTCCTGCGCATGGTCGAATTCGGCTTGCTGTTCCTGTCCGGGCTCGCCGTCTATTTCCATTATGTCGGGTTCTTCAATTATCTCGCCTGGCAGTATCCGGTAACGATCGCCGCCGCGTCGTTCCTTGCCGTGGTGCTGCTCGACGTCACCGACTGCTACCAGATCGTCGCCCTGATGCGGCCGATCGCCAATTTCGGCCGCGTGCTGCTGGTCTGGGCCGGCACTTTCGCCCTCATGGCGCTGACGGCGTTCGTCATGAAGATGTCGGAAAACTATTCGCGTCTTTTGTTGGGCAGCTGGTTCGTCATCGGCTTCGTTCTCATCTTCGGCCTCAGGCTGGTAATGTCGAAGCTGATCCGGGCCTGGGCGCGCGATGGCCGCATGGAGCGGCGCGCCGTCATCGTCGGCGGCGGCAAGGCGGCGGAAATCCTGATCCGCTCGGTCGAAAAGCAGCCCTACAACGATATCCGCATCTGCGGCATCTTCGACGATCGCGGCGATAAGCGCTCGCCGCCCATCGTCGCCGGCTACCCCAAGCTCGGCACCATTTCGGAACTGATTGAATTCGCCCGCATAGCCCGCATCGACATGCTGATCGTGTCGCTGCCGCTGACCGCCGAATCCCGCGTTCTGCAGTTGCTGAAGAAGCTGTGGGTGCTGCCGGTCGACATCCGGCTGTCGGCGCATTCCAACGCACTGCAGTTTCGCCCGCGTGCCTATTCCTACATCGGCGCGGTGCCGATGCTGGATATCTTCGACAAGCCGATCAACGACTGGGATTCGGTCGCCAAACGCGCCTTCGACATCGTCTTCAGCCTGATCGGCATCGTCGTGTTCTCGCCGGTGATGCTGGCGACCGCCATCGCCATCAAGCTCGACAGCAAGGGGCCGGTGCTGTTCCATCAGAAGCGGCACGGCTTCAACAACGAGATCATCGAGGTCTACAAGTTCCGTTCGATGTATACCGACAAGGCCGACCCGACCGCCAAGCAGACGGTGACCAAAAACGATCCTCGCGTCACCCGCGTCGGCCGCTTCATCCGCAAGACCTCGATCGACGAGCTGCCGCAGTTCTTCAACTCGCTGCTCGGCTCGCTGTCGCTGGTCGGCCCGCGTCCGCACGCCATCGCCGCGCAGTCGCATAACCTGCTCTACAACGAGGTCGTCGACGGCTATTTCGCCCGCCACAAGGTCAAGCCCGGCGTCACCGGCTGGGCGCAGATCAATGGCTGGCGCGGCGAGATGGACACCAACGAGAAGATCCGCATGCGCACGGAGTATGATCTCTACTACATCGAGAACTGGTCGCTGCTGTTCGATTTGCGGATCCTGTTCCTGACGCCGCTCCGGCTGCTCAATACGGAAAACGCCTATTGAGCGCGATCAGCCATGATCTGCCGCAGGCCGTGGTCAACGCCAAGCTGGTCGCGCTGATTTCGTCGGGCGCGGTCTTCCTCGGCATTCTGCTGTCCGGCTTCGTCATCAGCGAGCCGGCGCCCTATGAGCTCTACATGGCCGGGCTGATTGCCATCTGGGCGCTTTTCGGCTTGCGGATTTCCCGCGCGGCCACGCCGCTGCTGGTGCTGCTGGTGACGATGAACATCGGCGGCATGATCTCCATGACGCAGATGGCGGACCTCGCCAACACGCCGCTCTATCTCGCCGTCTCGCTGTTTCTCGCCTTCAGCGCGGTGTTCTTCGCATCGATCACAGCCGTACAGCCGGGCCTCTACCGGCTGATCTTCATTGCCTATGTGGTCTCGGCCGTGGCCACCTCGCTGCTTGGCATTGCAGGCTACTTCCATGCCTTTCCGGGCGCCGAGATGTTCACCAAATACGACCGTGCCGCCGGCGCCTTCCAGGACCCGAACGTGTTCGGCCCGTTCCTGGTGCTGCCCGGCATCTATCTGCTCTATCTGCTTTTGACCGGACCGGTGACACGCATGCCGCTTTTGGCCGTGCCGCTGCTGATCATCACCGCCGGCATCTTCTTCTCCTTTTCGCGCGGCGCCTGGGGCATGTTCGCCGTTTCGGCCGTCCTGCTCACCGGCTGCCTGTTCCTGCAGAGCGCCAGCGGCATGTTCCGGCTGCGCGTGGTGGTGATGACGATTGCGGCACTGGCGCTGCTGGTCGTCGCCATGATCGTCATCCTGCAGCTGCCCGGCGTGTCGGAGATGTTCTCCAACCGTGCCCATCTCGAACAGAGCTACGACACCGCCCGTCTCGGCCGCTTCGCCCGCTATGGCATCGGCTTCCAGATGGCGATGGAGCATCCGTTCGGCATCGGCCCGCTGGTCTTCGGCACGATCTTCGGTGAAGACACCCACGACATCTGGCTGAAGATGCTGATGGATTATGGCTGGCTCGGCTTCGTGTCGTTCCTCGCGCTCGTTCTATGGACGATAGCAGCCGGCTTCCGCATCCTGCTGCGCGACCGGCCGTGGCAGCCCTATCTCCTGTGCGCCTATGTCGCCTTCATCGGCAATATCGGGCTCGGCACCTTCATCGACATCGACCACTGGCGCCACGTGTACCTGCTGCTCGGCCTGATCTGGGGCGCCATCGCTCTGGAATACAGGCACCAGCGGTTGTTGCGGCCTGCCTTTCAGGGCTCGCCGGCACCGGCAATCGCAGCGGGATAAAAGTCGCGGAATTCGGTTGACCCGCACGGGGTTATCACGATACATCGCGACCGGTCCGGAGTGTAGCGCAGCCCGGTAGCGCACTTGACTGGGGGTCAAGGTTGCTCAGGCCGATTTCTTCTTATCTTTCAGTCCGCTAGTGACTTTCTTTGCTCGTCCGGTGTGACTTCCGGTGTGGTTTGCTGCCTCCATGGCCACGCGCATATCTTCGATCATCGCATGGGCGTATTTCGCTGTAGTTGTGATGTCTTCATGGCCGAGCATGCGCTGGACGACCTTCATATTGCCGGTGCGCAGAGTGCGCGTGGCGGCGGTATGGCGGGTATCATGGAAGCGGAAGTTCTCAACCCCTGACTTGGCACGATAGCGGCGCCAGGCCGTCTTGAAGCCCTCCATCGTGATCGGATAGCGCTTGGCGCGAACAAGGCCGAGCTGCTTGTTCGTCCTCTTCGCGGTATAGGTGAAGACGACCGTCGAATGGTGGCCGCGAAGAGGCCAGAGCAGATCGTAAACTGCATCCGTCATCGGGAGAATTCGGGCCTTGTCGCCCTTGCCTACGACGGTGATGGTTTTGCCGAAGAAATCAACTCGCGACCAGGCGAGATCAACGATCTCCATCCGACGGCAACCGGTGAGGATCGCGAAACGAACTGCAGGCGCGTAGTCCTCGCGCATAGCCGCTAATAAGCGCTTTTCCTCGTCCACGCTGGCCTCGCGCACACGTTCCTTCGGTTCCTTCAGCAGGTGACGGCTCCAGTCGATGTCGCCGATCGGCACCTTCCACGTTTTCTTTGCTCGAGTCATAATCCCCCGGAGCGGGACAGTCGTAGTGCGATTGACGGTCGCATTGGTGACTCCATCGGCTCGGCGCTTTGACACCATTGCCGCAACCATTGAGTCCGTAATGCGGTCGAGCGTGATGTGCTTACCGAAGTGCTCCAAGAGCCAACCGAGGAAACGGAAATAGTTATCCGAGTTCGCTAGGTGCTGGCCTACCTCGTGCCAGAAGCGCGAGGTGGCGATTTCCAGGGACATCGGCCCTTCAGCGGTGAAGGCCGCCGCCTGCCTAGAACGCTCCCGCGCCTGTCGACGCTTCTCGTCTAGGACACGTTCCGCCTGCCGCTTGTTGCTCGTGCCCGTGGCGCCTGAAAATCGACGACCGTGAAAGATGAAGTCGTAGTGATATTCTGGTTTGCCGTGCTTTCGATATACCGACACGCGTTCCTGCTCCTCCGCTCGATGAACTGCAGCAAGTCTTCTTGCCTGTAGCGACGGGTCGGCCGCCTACCGTCGAGACCAATATTGACCCAGGGCAACTGACCGGCATCGGTGAGCCAACGTATGTGCTTTGGGCTGATCGCGAGAAGTTCTGACGCTTCGGCTGGAGTAAGAAGGCGCTGCATATGTCCAATTATAGCGGAGACCCAGAAGGACTGCGGTTTACGCTACGTCACTTAGCCATCCTAAGGATCACCGGCCGCTCCCATCGAATCTCCACTAGGCGCCGAAAGCGGATCGTGTGGACCTACTCGCCGGCGGCATGGAATAGCCGCGCGCTCATCCACTCGCGGCTCTTGCCTGTGGCAGCGCGCTGTTCACGGTGCTGAGCATGCCGATCACTTCACGCAACCACTACGCGGGTGGAATTTCTCCCAAAACTGGCTAAGAGATTTCAACCATAGCCGCCGTAAATGGGAGTTGTTCCATGCCGGAAAAGATTGAGAATAGCCGAAGAGAACTGATCGAGCTCACTGCGGATGTCGTGTCCGCCTACGTCAGCAACAACCCTGTGCCGGTTGCCTCACTCCCAGATTTGATCGCAAGCGTGAATTCGTCGCTTTCGAAGATCGGCGGACCGGTCGAAACCGAGACACCGGCCCAGGCTCCCGCGGTCAATCCCAAGCGATCGGTGTTCCCCGACTACATCGTCTGCCTCGAGGACGGGAAAAAGTTCAAATCGCTGAAGCGTCATCTCGACGTGCACTACGGCCTGACGCCCCACGAGTATCGGGCCAAGTGGGCATTGAAGTCGGACTATCCGATGGTCGCGCCGAACTACGCCGCCCAGCGGTCGTCGCTGGCAAAGGCAGCCGGGCTCGGCCGGAAGGCGTCGGCCAAGCCGAAGAGGAAAATGGCTGCCAAGAGCAAAGCGAAGGCGTGATCCGCCGGTCAGATGGTTTTGAAAGGGGAATAGGATGGCTCGCCGACCGGAAACTACTTTACGCTCAGCGAGCCTATCGGACGCGCAACTCCGTGCGGCTCTTCCTAGGCTGAAGAAGCGACTTCAGGAGCTATCCGAGCTCGACGTCCTTAGCTTGACGGAAAAGGACGGCGGGAATGTCCTCGATAGTTTTTCAACCAAGATCAATTCCACTCTTCGGGACATTTTTGGAGCCGATACGCTGGAATATGCAGAATACAGAATCGAGACATTCAAGCCGGTATTTAATGTCTGGTTTTCAGGGATGGACGACTCGCTGAGGGGCAACATCGACACCGTCGATGAGAAAGTCCGAGGTGGTATCTCCAAACTGAAGTCGGTCATCGAAATTTTTGAAGAGCGGGTAGGTGACGAGAGCGAGAACAGCATAGAAAGGACGGTCCGCGCTTACGGCGGGCTCGATCTGCAGCCCGAAATCGCGCGCGCGGCAAACAGGCTTTATCAGGACGGCCACTACGCCAACGCTGTAGAGGCTGCGGTGAAGGCACTCAACGGCTTAGTGCGTCTCCGCAGCGGGCTTGAGTTCGATGGCACGACGCTGATGGAGCGGGCGTTCAACCCCGCTAACCCAGCACTGAAGTTCAACGCCCTTCAGGATCAGAGCGACAAAGACGAACAGAAAGGCTTCATGCAGCTATTTAGTGGTGCTGTCTCGGGTCTGCGGAACCCCCGAGCACACGGCTTCATCAATGACGATGCAGAACGGGCCTTGGAGTTTATCGCATTCGTCAGCCTTCTCGCGAAGCTTTTGGACGAAGCTCAGCCGTAGTCTGCCGCCACGCCTAAGCTCGATCTGCTGGAAACGATCGTCGACGAGTGGCTCGTCGCTAACGCTAATCTGCCAGTGCCGCGAAAGTTTTATGAAGAGAGCACAATGGACGGCAACGGATGATCAGCAGACCAAGGCGCCAAGGCGATTATGCCGATCGATCGGTCGACTGCCAGGAGGCGATGGAGCCGGGCTTACAGGCGATCGTCGACTGCATGATTGAAGCCGGGTGGCTACGCGGCGAGGTGATGCGCTCGCTGTGCCTGCTGATCGCCGCCGGCAACATAACCCAGAAGGAAAATGCGATGGTCGAGGCCGAACTGGCGATCGCGTGGGCGATGATCCGAGCAAGGAAATGAAGAAGTCTGCCTTCGTGCGGCGGTTCGATAGTGGCTTGCGCTGAAGCTGCTTCTTGCCGGCTTCAAGGCTGACTGAATGACCTTGACTGCCTACACCCACTGGGTCACTCTTGCACCGTGCCTCGAGAGAACCGGCGCCGAGCACTCTGAGTATAACGCCGCGTGATAACCGACGATGGGGGAGCCCTTACGTCGTAGACAACGAGCAGCACGGCTGCCCAACACAACTCCTTGAACATCAACTGGCTCGCGGACCTGCTCATGCACGTCTGCAGCCCACGATCATTTAGGAGAAAACTATGCCGAAATTTGTTGAGTATCAGGACGGTGATGTAGAAGTGACTTCCCGCAAGCCGCTGAGAGGCACGCTAGAGTTGGTCACTGACGACGACGACACGGTCGATATGTTGCTCGACCGCGAAAATGCCGAGTGGCTGATGGGCGCGCTCGCTGAATTCCTCATACAGGGCGAAGGCGACGACATGCCAAAGATTTCAATCGGTAGGCGGTGATACGGCTTGCCCCGCTAAGCAAATGGCGGCATCCTCCTAACCATGGGGGAAGCCGTCACGAAAACGACGAAAGTTGTCCACGGCAAGGACTTGACGGCCTACGGCGTCTTCCGCTTTGCCCAGACCTACAGGATAAGCGCCGACGCCCTGGCGCAGATTGGGCCGCAGATGTCGGACCATCCACGGAGACTTCTCTACTTCCAGGCCTTGGAAAACTACCTGCGAAGTTTCCAGTTACTCGGCGGCACGACGCCGGAGGATGTTCGAGACTACAACCACAACTTTGCTGACAGGCTAACAGCCTGCACGGCCTTAGGGCTGCAATTGCCAAAAGAGGTCCAAGAGTTCATTCAATCGCCAAAACGGTCGAAGGAATATGTGAGAATCCGCTACGACTATAGGGTCGACAAACAAGGTGCGCCGTGGCGGGCGGAGCGAACTTTGGAGCGGCTTCGAGCGGTGGTAGCTGAGGTCGAAAGGACCGTCGACTTAGCCGTTCAGGCGTCGAACCCAGAATTCATAATGTTTGGCGATATCAAACTGACCAAGATCTCCGCCTCCGGCCCTGACACTGCGCCGGTGAGGTCTTCGACGGACATTTAGCTTCGCTCCCAAAAGTCCTTTAGCGATGCGTGGCCAAGCTTGTCCTCGTCCTTCAGGAACTTCGCTCGGCCGACCAGGCTGGGATTCCGCCATCTGGCCTTATCCTTCGGCCTTGTCCTGATGGCAGCCCTCCCGCATGGCTGGGAGCAGCTCAAGGGCGCCGGCTGGGATATCTGGCTGAGCTACTACAGGGCGATGCCGAAATACCGCTGGGCAATCTGGCGCCCACGGCTCGGCGCGGATCTGCATGCACCCTACACCAAAGGGAAGGTTCACCCGAGCGAGGACGCGGCCAGGGCGGCGCTGATGGAGATCGTCCAGGCGACGGACTGGTGGCTGCCCATCGGCGCCGATGTCATCTCCGTGGACAAGCTCACCAATAAGATGCTGGCGGACGCCAAAGCCCGCGGCATCACCCGCTCCGAGATCGAGGAAGACACCCCTCACCCTAGCGGACCATCCTCGACGCGATTGTCCGCCACGATCCAAGCCTGCCGGAGTAGCTTTCCCGCCACCGAGTTCTACGCTACCAACTCCACAAAGACAGAGGGGGAGTTAGGTGGCAAAGAGAGAGGAACCGACAAAGCCTGGCCAAGAGGGGCCTGAGGTGGCCGAAAGCATGTTCGATAAAGATGTCGAAGAGTTGTTAGCCCGGCACGCAGCGGAACAGAAAGCGGAAGACGATGAGATCGAGGATCTCGCGGCTGAAGAGGCCGCGATCGAGAAGGAGGCCGTCAGACTCAAGAAGGACAGGGAGCGAGAACGGGAGCTGGCGAAATTCACTGCCAACGCCTTTGATCGTATGTCCACGTCCGCAGTGACATTGGGTCTGATCGGTCCTGGAGTTGGCTTCCTCTACCACACCTCTCTGCTGGCAACTTTGAAAGATGGGGAGCTCGTCGTAGCCACCTTAAGTTGCCTAGGAGCTGCCTTCGTCCTACATTGTGTGGGACGAGCTATCCTCAACGAGGAGTTCCAACGATGAGCACGCCCTTCTGGATCTTTATGGTTGCGCTTAGCGCGATCTGCCTTTGGGCGCTCGTCAGCCGCAACCTGTTCTCGCGCCGCATCGCCGCGCATACCAAGGCGGAAGAGGCTCTCGACGCCCGAATGATAGCGTTTAAGGAGCGTGTCAGCACTCGCAACGCCCGCGTTCTAGCTGAGAAGCCCAAGGAGAGGTCCACCGACGACAAGAGCAGGGTTGCGTCGGATGACTTCCTCAAGGACCTCTACGTGTCCGACGCCCTCGGACGCGTCATGTTGGCCGAGCCTCCGAGCCGATACCGCTATGCTTCTCCAGGGCGCTTTGCTGGCGGAGGTGCCGGTAGCGCTCGAGCCGTTCTGTTAGATAATGGAACCTGCCTCTGGCTGGATGACAGGTCCCTAGTCGAGCGCTTGACGGAGAAGATTGCCTTCGGCCAAGTCGGCTATGAGAATGTTCCTCGCCCGGCGGATTATACAAAGCCACCGAAGCCCATTTTCCCAAAACGCTCCACCCGCTAACCTCGCAGCCACATGGCTACGTAGCTATGTGGCTGTTTCATGCGAACCTCGTTAAACTAAGTGCTCGGGCGATGGGGCAGTGATGTCATCGACCAGCCCTGCGCCACCTTTGATCGTTAAATCTACAAGCCTCTTCCGCAGCTTCACTGGTCGGGCGAATGATGCGGTATTCGCTCGTTTCAGTTCCACGTATTTCGCCCTCATCGGCGGTCTGCTCCACGAGCGACATTGACCGGCAAAGCGACTATGAGTGCCGCAAGGGCAATGATGGCGACTCTTTTCATTGTTGGTCGTCGCCAGACCTGGAAGAGTTCCATATGCTTCGTGGGAACGCCGAGGAGCAGGCTCATGAAGCTCTACGAAATCGTTGTCCACGAGAATTATGGGAAACAGGTAATTCTCACATTGTAACGTTGTTTTTCGACCCAGTTCTCGATCATGGACACGGCCTGCCTCTCCGAAATCGAGCTAACCGAGGAAGAGACCGAGGGGACTGTGAACCGCGCGCCCGAGGCGTGCGACCCTAGTATAGGCTTTCGCCAGAAAGGCTGATTTCGAACGCCGTGGAAAGGTTCAACAAGCTGGAAAAGGCGCTACACGGGCGTGGCGTGAGTTATCGAGCGACGTCTAAAGCCTGAGGCGAGCAGCTCCAAAAGCAGGTTCCTGAGAGAGGCTTTGGATTTGTCCGTGCCGAAGCTCCCTTGGGTGAGCGCTAGATCGGGAGAGCGCCGCGCAGGGCGCCACGTGTAGAAGAGTTCATCTCGGATAGCGATCCAAATCAAAAACATGGTTCGAGAAAAATCGGGGAATGGCTCGCTATTCGTCCCGGAGAGCAGGTGAAATCTGTCTCCCGTGGAGATCCATCGAAGTCCTAGGGAAGATTTGCGGATACGTTGGGGATGCCTTTTGTTACCACCGCAATTTCTGGCCTCAAACCTCCTCTACCGCTCGCGATCAAAAGATGCCGATACCTCATCAACCGACTACCTTTCGCTACTACCCTAGATTGCAATATCAGGTTGACACTCAACCCGGCGGGTGTCAACCAAACCTAGGAATGTGTCAACTACGCCCCTGCCCGCCAGGCAATTTCAGCTATCCAAGGCCACCAAGTGACAACCGTCTGTCAACCAAAACAGCCCCAAACCTACCGCCAAGTTGACAGAGTTTTACATTACGTTGGCACATTTCACCCGAAACCAGCTTTTTGCTCGCACTGTCAACATCGCAGGCAGCTAATGGATCGAAACAGTATAGCGCTTACAGACCTACCAGCGGGCCGAAACGCGCTCGACTCACCAGTCGAGCGCAGCAACTATTGAACACTCTGGCAACACTACCTGTCAGCGAGAGCGATCTCCTTACCCCGCAAGGGGGAAAACATATTTTCAACCTCTGCGCTTCGCTCCGGTCGAGTGTCGTGCCAGGCTTTGGCATGAGTGGCTTCCGACCGTTAGTTTGTGCCGTGCTGATGGTCGCCTCTGGATGCGAACGACGAATCCGACAGAATGCTCGAATTCAGCAAAGGAGGCATCTCGGTCTGCCTTCGTCATGTCAGGCATTGAACGAACACCGACTTTCCTCCTATCCCGTCCTTGCAAGCGTCGATCCCGTCGCGATCCACATGCTCATTGAGGGTGCCAGAGTTCTCGGCACCCTCCCTAAGGCAGCCGAGGCTGTGCGCTGCATCGCCCTGCTCCGATATCAACCGGTTTGTTCAATTTCGTTGGACAATTCAAGTCCAATATAGTGTCCAAGGTCAGGCCCATAACACTAGGCCCACACCTCTCCTGGCGCAGAGCAGAAGCGATCTGTTGATCGACCGGAAGGTTGGGTTGGCCGCCGCGTGTGGATGGGCCAATTAGCGTATGAGGCGTCCTGCCGTAGCGGCCCACCAGCGCGTTCGGTAAAAACGAAGTAGATTGGGGCGACGGACAGCACGCCAGCCCCTAGGGCCATCTATGAGTCAGCAAACGGCACTGCAGTGCTCTTGGCTATGTTGTTGCCGCGACTCACCGCACCCGATACGTCGGTGACCTCGCATGGCATGGCATGGCGCAGATGAAAGCAGCGGTCCCCCTTTACGCAATCAAGACGAAGGCTCACCTCGGTGAGCTCGCCTTCCGGCGGCGAGCCATGGCGAATTCGCAGGCTCGCCTGGCCGGGCGCTACGCGTTGGAGCCGGAGATCAATTTGGATGCGTTCCACTGTCGAGCGGTAATTGACTGGGTTACGATCAGCTTCTGGCTTGGCCGGAAGACACAGTTTCAGTGGTTGCAAAACGATATCGAGGCTATCCTAGGCAGGAAGCCGTTCGTGCAGCCGCTAAGCGAAGAGCCAGGAGGCTTAGCAGATACCTTCGACGTGAAAATCCAAGAGCCCGATTTGCGAAAGATCAGGACCGCCTGCGAGCTGGTCAGCGACAAATACGGTCAAGAGGTTCTGCCGTTCATTCGCGCCATTGAGATCAGCGTCGACTTCACTCCAAAGCAGCCAGACGACGGCATCCGCGCAAAGCTGTTCACGGTGCTCGCGCGGCATTTCTGGGCAAACCAGGATGTCATCTCCGATCGATTGAACCGGCCGAGATTTACGTGGGGGTCCGGAACTAATGAGACGGCTCACCCCCTGAAGCACTCCAAAGAACTACCAGATTGGGTCAACGAGCACCTGCTCATGTCGACAGAACGGGACCGGGCACCGTTCACGGATGCCACCTACTATATCGGCGCGGAGAGCGAGATTGTCCGCTGGCGCATCATGGACAAGGTGGTCGATACTCAGAACCGACGAACCGGAACGGCCATCGAGCTCGATGAGGCTGACAAACGGGTGCGGATCGAGGTCACTCTGGATCGGTCGGAAGTCTCGGCGCTCGGCGTAACCTACCTCGAGGACCTCAGCCGATTGCGCTTCGCCAGACTACAAGGCAGGTTTTTTACATTTATGCTTCCGACGTTTTCGGACATCAAGAAGGCTGGCCGCTCCGTGAATTCGGCCGTCAAGGCCTGGCACGATCAGCAGCGGACAGAGAAATTCCTGAAAACCGGCGTGATCGGGCTAAAGGCCATGGATGATGCCCGAGAGCGGCAAGCGATGCACTTGCGAAAGCAAGAGCGACGGCTGTTGGTGGCGCAGGGGTCGAAGATGAAGCGGCCGCCGCGCGTTGGAACCCAGAAAGCCGGAACCTTCCTTGCTTACGACGAACTGAACGGGCGCGTCAGCGATGCACTACGTCACCTTGGGGCGCGCGTCGCGGCTGCCTTCTCCGAGGAGTGAATGTGCAAGGACGGGCTGAGACTGCGAAGTCTACGGTATATAGTAAGTTATTAGGTCCCAAACGGCGCCGGAACAAGCCGAGGCTTGCCGCCGAAGGGGATGGTGCAACCGCACCTTTCAAGATGCTGCGGGAAAAACCTGCGCACATGGCGGGCCAAGGCTGCACTCTTGCCGTTCGGTGAGCGTCAGTCCGGGTCGATGAGCATCCCGCACTGGATGCAGCGGGTTCCGTTCCACCCGGTCGGTCCGCAGTTCGGACAGTCAAATGAGATGTCGATGTTGTTGCCCTTGGGCCTATAACCAGTCATCCCGCTAAGCCCCTTGAGATAATGGAAATGCTCGTCCTCCCCCACGACCCGTAGGCCAGGACTGAGGAACAGAGGCTGCCCATGCATCTCGGGCTCGCGCTGCGGCTCGTGCTCAATAGCCGCGGCGGCTGCAAGCTCTTTCATCTGCTCGGGCGACAACTTGCCTTCCTCGATGGCGGCTAGGATGCGGCTGAACGCGGTGTTGAGCTTGCGGGTCGAAAGGAATGTGTCGTGCAACTTCTGCACGTGCTTGGCCTTTTCGAGACCCTGGTCGAGAATCCTGATGAACATGGGCGTCGGCTTGAATCTATACGCGCCCTTGTCGCGATTACAGTCGCGATGTGCCGGAAGCAAATTGGCGTAAGAGTTCAAATTGAAGTCTTCGGGCAAGCCCATCAGCTTCAAGATGTCCTTGAGCGCCGCATGTTTTGCAAGGCTTTCCGGGATTACGTGATCCACTTCCATTTCGGCCAAGCTGACCGGCTCGCGGCAGAGCCAGCACTTTTCACTGTGGGCGGTGAAAATTGCGTATCTCTGCGCGTGCGTGAAGTTGGTCTTCGCCATCGCGGCCAAATAGTGCATTTCCAGGTAACAAAAAAGCCCTAGCGGGCTCAATCGAGTCGGATTGAACCCCACCACATTCAGGGAAACATGGCGCGACTGTTTACCTGCCGTGCGATTTCCTCGAAAAGGCGGATTTACGTCTCGATCGATTCATTCATCGACCGGCTTGCCACAAGGTAAAGATCGATACTCTTTCCGTTCCCAGCGTTCGGCAACGGCTCCGTCTCCTGGCGAAACGCACTCAATCTAAAGGGAGCTCTCAGGTGAGTTCCGAGCATGCAGATATCGCTGACGGCTGCGAGAGGCTGGGAGCGCCCTGGTAATGACCTGCGTGTCCCTAAATGTGTTCTCACTAGCGGACTTCGCGCTATCGGCATGCTCGCCAAAAATCTCATCGAGCGATCTGATCGGCTCCCCAACCATAACGATATATGCCGGCGTCTTGAGCTCATGCCAGAACTGCAGGCGGATTGCGATCAGCCCCTTTGCCGGGCCTGCGTCCGGCGATCCTAGGCTAAGCAGGGTGGTATGTGCCGGATCGACCTCGTGAGGCGCGGCCGGAAATCCACCTCCAACGAATTGCGTAAGATCATCGCTTCGCTTGAGTATCACGTCAGCCAGGAACGGGCGGAAGCTGTTGGGTCCCAGGGTCATGACCGCAAATGCGTGCGCCGTCTTGGCGAGAAAGCGGAGGAAATTGCTACGGTTCACGTCGCCCAACTTCATGGCGACATGCTTGCTGCCGGTTTGTTGTGCTACCGTTCGGTTGATCCTATCTGTGACCGCCATCTCGGTAAACGACCAAGCACGGCCGTAGTCATCACCCGCGACCGCATCGGGACGCAGGATTCGCGCCTCCGGCAGCTGCCACAGGTTCAACGTGAGAGGTAGTTCGCCCACCGGGAAATTGCGGGATCCCAGATCTCGGATCTGCCTTCCCATATCGTCGATCTCGAAGAAATGGACGTCGGCATTCTGGACGCGCGCCTTCTTGTTACGCGTGGGGGCATCGACCTGGGCACGGAAAACCCCCAGCTGCTTGCGCAGCACATCCTGCTCATAACGTTGAATGATGGCGGCGCAGGCCTTGCACGACGCATCGAGGTAGATAACCGAGTTCGCGGCGAGCGCGAATGGAACAACGTGCTCGTCAGTAAGCTCTTCGGTGCTGCCGCAATATATGCAACACCCCGGCGGAGTCACCTTCTGGGTCTCATGCCTACCCATGTCGATTTCGGTCAGCTTCATCGCCCGGGCGCCGCGCTCGACGCCGTGCTGGGAGGCCGCGGCGACTGATGCAGATCCCGCAAATGAACTGCGGTCTGATCGATGCTTGGATAGACGGTCGTCGCATTAATGTTGATACGGTCGAGCTGATCAAGGATATCCGCCTTGTTCTGAATCGTAACCCGGAAGATCTCGATCCCGTCTTGGCCCGCGTCGGGAAGCGCCGCCTCGTGCCCGAAAAGCAGAAAGGCGCCAGCCTGCGATTTAATGCGCGTATTGGTGCGTTTCGCCTTCACGCAGATGATTGAACCAAGATGGTCGGGGACGATCCGGCCCTCGAAAAAGCCCTTCTCCGACTTGATGTGGTGAAGCAGCTTGCTGGCGACTTCTGTTTGATTAAAGGGTTCCCGGTCGAGAGTGAGATCGATCTCGTTCTTTTGCGCGTAGGTGAGGTTTGAGAGGTTGGAGAGACAACTTACGGTGTCGGAGTCGTAGTATTTGACACGGTCCGACGAGACCTGAAACGCGATGACCTCACCTTCTATATCGAGTTGCTCGGGCCTGGAGGAGCAGGCGAAGAACAGTGCCACCAACGGATTGCTGGAGATGTCGAGCAGCCGCGTCGGGAGGCCATAGTGCTGCATTCGCACGAGGCGATCGAAGCAATACTGATCACCTTGGAACTCGTCGTAATGCGCGATCAGTAGTTCCTTGCAGAGTCGGTCCTCGCTAGGCATGAATTGCCAGTCGCCATTGTCCCATTTGCGCAGCAAGGACGGCGTCAGTTCGTAGCCGGCGTCACTGTGGCCTCGGAAGAAGGTCTCAGTCGTGGCCTTTGCTGGCGAGCCATATAGAAGTTGAAGGAAGGACGCCACGCTGTCGGCGACGCCAAGAATCTTCTTGTCGCGTGGCGGGGGCTGGATTTCTGCGCCGACAGCGGCGGGCGCCCCTTGCTCCATAATGAGATGGGCAAGATCGGGCTTGAGATTGACCAATCGGGCCAGCACCTCCCGCGCGTCGCCTTTACGCACTGCCCAATGTGTGCGGTGGAGCTGGAACCGATCCGCGCCGAACATCGACGCGGCGGTTTCAATGTCGTCGAATGCCACTTCGCCAAAGTCAATCAGCGTCTCGAAGGTCGTGGAGACCTCCTTGCGGCTGGGCGCGATGTCAGAGATCCGGCCGTATTTGATAAGCATGGAGACAACGTCTCCGGCCGACTTGATCTCGCTGCATAGGAAGGTCGGCAGGGTCTCGAGAAAGGCGATCGCAGTGGAATCAAGGCTTTCAAGCCGCTTTTCGGTGTCGGAGGGCGTGTATTCGAACATACGCCCCCGCCCCATGGTGACAACATCGACGTCCCCCTCGACATACCCCCAATTGCCGAAGGAGATGTAGTTGAAGCTTTCCGTCATGCGCCCCATTCCGTTCGCCTGCGGCGTCTTTCAACGCGACACCTATCCAACAACATCGATTCTATATCTATCGAGATCGGGGAAGCTCGGACTGCCTGGGGTCCAAAATTCTACGCTATCTGAATGCATCTCAAAAAATTCCCGGTCGACCGTGACGCGAATGGCGTGACGAAGATGGCCGTCAGTTAGACGGTAGTCCTTCTCATTCAGATGAGTCGCTTCGGTGCCACGAGGAAGCAAAACTGGTCGGTCGAGAACAGAGCGGAGATCGGAGAGCGTGATTGCTGGATCAGGGCGCAGCGGAACTTCGAGATCCTCATCGGCAAAATCGTCCAGGTTCAGCGCGGAGCCTTCGCCGGCGGAAATGGCGTTATCTAGGGCTTGAAGAGCGTCCTCGCGCTTGCCTTCTGGCGCGCTAGATTTGGACAGAACGGACTCCTCGATAATGCGCGGCAACCGGGTAAGGATTGGTTGGAGGCCGCCTACCACGCTCTCGAAAATCGAAATGCGGCTGCGCAGCGCGCGATAGACGTCGGCCTCGACCGTGTCTTCGTAGTGCAGATTGACGATTCGGATATCCGCAAATCGCTGGCCCAGGCGATCGATGCGACCTATTCGCTGTTCAACCCGCATGGGGTTCCAAGGCATATCGTAGTTCACCAAAGCGCCGCAGAATTGGAAGTTCAGCCCCTCAGCTGCCGCATCTGTGCAGACCAGGATCTCTGAACGTCCCTCCTTGAACCGTCGCTTCACCTCATCGCGTGAAATCGACGTCCAACTGCCATCGGTGTTGCGGACTTCGCCGCCGCGTCCAGAAAAGCACATCACAGACTTGCCGGCGGCGACGAGCAAATTCCGCAAATAGTCCATGGTGTCGGTAAACTGGGTGAACACCATAACCTGCGGATAGCCGCTGCCTTTAAGTTCGCTGAGAACCCTCGACAGCTCCATTGCCTTAGTATCGGTCGGCAGCTGCTTGATTTCGTCAACAATGGTTTCGATAGTCGCGATTTCTTCGAACGCAGAAGCGCGGCGCTCGTCCTCGGTCACGGTTTCGATGTCGATTTCTTCGCCAGCCTCCACCTGGTCGGCAATGTCTTCGTCGATCCTGGCTTCATCGGTCGCCAGGAGTAGGCCACCGACGCCGCCCTTGCGCTTCTCCATCGTTTGCAGAAGCGCATGGAAACTTGAGGCAAGGCGCCGGCGGTAAATAGTCATCACGAATCCCACCGCGTTACGGGCATCGGGTGCCGCAGCGTTGTAGGTCTGTGAAATGTAGTCTTCAACCTGCTGGTAGATTTCGCTCTCCTCCGGCGAGAGCGGAATGAAACGATCTTCTACCTGGCGGGTTGCGACCGCTGTCGATAGCTTCCCTGCTTTGAAGTATTTGCGAAGCAACTCGCGCGTATGCCGCGAGACGAGTGCGCGGACTGGGGTCGACTGTTTGATGATCGCAACCGCGGCGCGGCGTTCTTCCGATGATAGCTGGCGCCGCGGTATCGAAACCGGATCGCGGAGTGCCTGCAGAACCTTCCGGGTTTTGAGACCGCTGAGACGAGTTAGCCTTTCCGCGTCCGCTCGCGAGATCGCTCCATAGTGACCCTCGCTTGCCCGGAAGAGCGCCGAAAGCCAATCGAGGCTTTCGTTGGCTAGAGGAGCCTTGGCAACTTCCGAAAAGAAACGAACAAAAGCATCCGGCGTCCAGGCGGGTGGCAGACCTAGCAGATCGAGCAAATCCCAAAGTTCCGTGGCATGGACCTGCAATGGTGTCGCCGTGAGAAGGATCAGCCCATCCGTTCGACGCCGCAAGGATCGCATCAATTGAAGAAGCCGGTTCGGGCCTTTGGCCTGTGGCGTTCCCGCCCCCTTAGTTCGGGCGTGATGCGCTTCATCGAGAACGATGAGATCCCACGGTTCGGCCCCTTCCAGTATTTCTCTTTGCCGATCCTGGCGCCGAGCGAGATGACTCGACATGATCACGAACGGTTCTCGATGCCATGCTTCGCGTGAGACTGCCCTTTCAAAGTCATGATCCCGCCCTGGCGACCGGTGCCAAGCTAGTTTCTGCCCATCGTAGATCGGCCAATTTAGGTTGAATTTCTCGCGCAGCTCGATTTGCCATTGCTTGCAGACGTTCTTAGGCGCCAGAATTAGCGCACGCTTTATCCTCCCTGCCAGCCAGGCTTGCCGGAGAAGGAGCCCCGCCTGAACCGTCTTTCCAAGTCCGACTTCATCGGCAATCAGAAGTTTAGGCGGCCAGTTGTCATAAAGCCGATGATAGGCGCGGATTTGATGAGGCCAGGGGACGACCGCAGAAGTTGCTTCGCCGACGCGATCGCCGCCGACAGGTTGAACCGCAGCGTTGGCAATCTTTTCCCATACGGCCTGGCGCTCCTCGTCGACCGAAACACTTGGCCTTGAACCAAGGATGATAGGCTCGTCCACCGGGTCCGGAGTGATCCTGGATGTCGATGTGCCTTTTGATTGATCGTCGTGCTCAGCAAGGCGCTTCGGCAGTTTTTCAGGGTCAGGCAGAAAGGTCAGCAGCTGCTCGTGCAGTGCCGTTGGCACATCAAGGGTGATCGCTCGGTGGGCGCGATTCGCCCAGAGCTTCGCGAAGCCGGCTTCTTCCTCGTCGACCCGCGGGCCGTCATTCCACGAGGTGAAGGCGTTGAAGCTTTCCCAATTCCGCGTCCAACCGAATTCGGTTTCGTTAATGCTGCCGTTGAACGCCATCCGATCGCCGGTCTTGTCCTCGATGATGCCCGTCTTTTCGTGAAAGATGCTGTCGTCGCGGATCGGACGGCGATCGAGATCACAGGGCACGGCGAGCTTCACATCGAGAAAGCCGTTTGCCACCATCCAGGCGACAAGTTCGAGGGCATCGATCGTTCGCGGATCGGCCGACAAGACCGGCATCTTGATCAGTGTTCGTTCGACGGCGTCGCGCAGAGATTCGCCACGCTCGATGGCTGCAACCTCTTCTTCGCCGAGCGTGCAGCCCACGATCAGGCGCATTCGCCCATTGTTAACGATCAACCCTTCGACGCCCCGCGCTGCGAGCGCCAAGGCACGCGCCGAAAAATAGCCTGTAAGGCGATCATATCGGGTCGCCGAGCGCAACGCAGGCACATAGAACAGCCGGACGAGGTCACCATCGTCCGGCGTATATTTGAGGCGCCATGCGGTGTCGCGCAGAAGCGTCAAGCAGCCACCTCGGCGAAGAGAGATAGCTGCTGGGGCTCATCTACCTTGTCGGAAAAGGCAAGACGGCGCAGCTTCTCAAGGGCGTCGAAATCATCGGCCGCCGACTTCGCGTCGCCGGTGGCAATGTCAAAGCCGACAAAGTTGCGCGAGGGTGGCAGAACCTCTAGAACGGCCTCGAGCGCGGCCAGAAATTGAGGATCGCTGTCGATCCCTGAATCCTTGAGAAGATCGAGAGCCGCTTCGAGGGTTCGCGTCCTGCCACGATAAGCGGCATGGTGGATTGCGTCGATCATCGCGCGCGAGCCATCGGCGGGGCCGAGGGTATTTTTGGCTGCGCGCGTTGAACTATCCCAGAGCTTGATATCCGAGCCCTTCTTTTCGCAAATCTTGCCGATGAGCTGGCCATCGAGGTCTGCGCCCACCGCACGGGCAAGGCGCAAGCCTTCATCGTAGCTAAACACCGGCGCCTTAAACGCGTCCCAGGCCAGCACGAACCAAGAGGTCGTCGCATCGAGATCGCTACGCCCCTTGGTGTGGGTGAGCTGATTCAAGCGCCAAGTTTTCACCTCGCGACGCGCGGCATCAAGCGCATCTTCCGGCGTCACGGCATATGGATCGAATTCTTCTTCGAAAAGCTCGGCCTGTTTGCGGCGCTTTTTGGCGAGAGGTTCTGGTCGGGGAGTGCCGCGTTTTAGGGGCCAATGCCGTGAGAATTCTTCGAGCGCTGGACCGAAGGAGGCAAGGTATAGATCCACTCCGCTGATCCCAGCCTTCTGGAACTCCTCAACCCGGGTGCGGACGGCCTTCGCCACCAGCGGCTCGACATCTTCCCAATACGTCGTCTCGCCGCTCTGTTCGGCAGGGCGCGGACGGCAGACGAGGAAGATTGTGGAGTTAGCGGCGGCCTTGTCCTTGATGTGAAGAGACCCCTCTGCCTCGGTGTTCACCGGCCAGGAGGCGGTGATGATAAAGCCCGCTTCGATGAGCCCCTTCGTCAGGGCATCCCAAGCACTGGTGTCCTTGTGCGTAAACATCACGGTCATGATGCCGTTCGGCTTCAGCACGCGCCGGCTTTCCGCGAAGATTGCTGCCATCTTTTCCTGATAGTCGCGGTTTGCGAGAGCATCCGCGCCCTTCTGGCCCTTAAAGTGAGCCTTGTTGGCGACTGCCTCAGATTGCTTGTCGGTCAGTCTTCGGATGAACAACTCTGGCATGACAATGCCAGCGGTTCGCTTCAGCCAAACATAGAAGAAATCGGACAGCTCCGCATACATCACGTTCGCCCCATAGGGCGGGTCCATCACTACTGCGTCGACTGAGCCATCGACGATGTGATCCAACGAGGCACCCGACTTAGAGGAAATTACCACGTCAAGCTTAGGCCTAGACACCTGAGCGCCGAATAGCGGGCCGTCTGATGTGGCGGTGGGCGTCGAAAGCTCGACGAGTTCCTTTATGCATTTCTTGGTCTGTCTCACCACCCAATCGAATCCGAGGCCCTCGACCGTCACCGCCATCTCTACATATGACCACTTGATCGAGAAGTTATGGCTATCGAAGGTGTTCGCCATCACCTCGCGCTGGACAATCCATCGAGTCATGCGCGAATTATAGTCGCGCAACTTATCCAAGCTGAAGCTAAGATAAACGTATGCAGCTCGTCTCGCGTCACTAAGCTGACCTGTCGATCGGTCTTCTTCAACCATTTCCCGAAATGTTTCGACAGCAAGACAATGTCCGAGCAACTGCCTGGGGGAGAACATGTCGCGCCACTGTGTCATTCCGTAAAGCCGGTGCCCTCGATCGTAGTTAGAGATGTCGTCGATTGGTTCCGTTGGAATGATTCCCAGTGATTCCCACTCCGGCATCTTCTCAGCCAGTCGGGCACTGATTTCCTGGGCATTTTCATCATCTGGATTCGGCGAGCGGTAGCCTCGGCGCCATTCTTGTTTTCCGCCCTTTCCAGATTTTGTTACCTTGGACGCAGGGTATTTGTAGACGACCGCGAATAGCTGATCCCCCATTCCGCTAGCTTGGGCCTGTCTTTTGACTTCGTCGCCGTCCACAACGCGTGCGCAATCAGGAAACGGACATGTTGCGTCGCCATCCGAAATCGTGCCCGCGGATTGTTCCGCTACCGACTCTACGATTTCGAACGAGCACATACGCCCTTGGCTGCCGGGGCCCTGGGAGAGTTGAGGAACCAATTTGATCCCCAAGCCGGAGGCATTCAGTCTCCAATTCGGCGAAAGTGGAATCCAACCGGAGCAGTAGGGGCAACTTATAGTCCGAGCCCACAGATATCCATCTGGGCGATGTCCGTTTCCTGGTTCCTTGGGAAACTCATCTTTGAACTTTGCCTTCACTCGTTTGAGAAATCTGACACCAACTGAATCGAACTCATCGATCAGTCTCTCGTTGAGGCTTTGCGGAAAATCGACGGTTGCACGCAAGATCGTTGCGGCCACGGGGTTCAAGTCGTTTGCGAATGTCTTTAGGCCGAGTCTCGTCCCCTCAAGTGGAATTGCCCCTCCGCCCGCGGTTGGATCAAGCAACGTTAGCGCCGATGGCAAGCCAAGCGCCGTCAGTTCATTGGCCGTCGGCTGATATGAAAACGCGCGCTTATAACCATATGCATCCTTGCCAAGCCGCTCACCCTTTCGATCTGCAATCGCAATCCGTCTCTTCGAATCTACCGGATCGCCATGGATACCGATCGCATGCAAGAAGGCATCCCGATCAGTCTCGGCAGGAAGAAGAGAAGCGAGGACGGCAGCACGAGAAGCCACTAGCGGCCGCCTCGCCCACCAAACATGGAGATAGTAGATCGGAGGTAGGGCGGTCATAGACCGGCGCTCACGCACGCTTTCCTCGCTCAGCGCTCCGATCGGCAACCAACGCTCAATCAGCCTCACATCCGACATAGCTCGACTTCCATCATTTTGCCGGGTCAGTGAGTAGGATGCGGAGCGCAGTCAGCACCCGACGTGGATTCTTACGGTGGACAGACATGCCGAGCCAGTAACCGGCCTCCTCCTTCCCCATCACCTCGATACCTTCAGCAACGAGGCCCATGTTGTCGCGATTGCGCATCGGAGCCAAGGTGCGGAAAAGAAGCGCCAGCCGGAGCGCCGTTTCTTCTGGCAGGGCCGATCCCATCCCCTCAATCGGCAAAAGATCAAGGCGAATGCCGCTTTCCTTGAGGCGCTTCAGCACCCGGTGCTCGGCAAGTTCAAGGTTCCGCCCGCGAAGACCAGCAAGGCGGATCGGAGTGGTGACCTGCGGCGTCACTACCGAGGGGAGTTGCCAGACTTCAACCTCGGTGTCACCCGGGCCATGGCGGCGAGCGCGCAGTTCGTAGACTGGCTGGGTCTTTGACACGGTCATAACGTCGTCCTTGCGGCGCGGCACGTTCATCACCTCACCTCCGCCGCTGCTTCGACAAACGCAGCTGCGCTCGCGAAGCGTGTCAGCTTTTCGATGAATTTGTCCGAGGCATCTCCATCCAGCGCGAGCCCGCCTTCAAAATCAAACAGAATACTGGCTTTGAGATCAGTCACTTTGGCAGCTCGAAACTGCGGTTCGAGATAGTCCTTGATCGTCGAAGCATCCTGAGCATCACCCTTGAACTCAAACATCATCTCACTGTCTTGGGTTGTCGTGTAGCCGCCCTCCAACTTCACCGAGCGCTTGGTTCCAGAAATCGAGTTGGCAATCGGGATCAGCTTGAACGCGTCACCATATTCGAACAGGCGGATCACGACACGATCTACCTTTTCGAGCTTCGCGGTCTTTGCCTGCTCGATCACCTTCCGCAACGCTTCCTTCAGCACGCCCTCGGCGGTGAAAACTTTGGCATTCGCGACAAGAGCACCCTCCAGGCCAACTTGTGGTCGTTCGCCGAAGCTCCCGCCCGGTGCGCCTTCGATCGGTGGAAACGGCTCGCTCGAAATCGCAGCACCAGTTCCGGCCGAAGCGGCTTGGGCCGCCTGCGCTGGCGCCGGCCGTGGCCAAACACCGTTGGACTTGGCGAAGTCCATCGTGAAAATGGTGGTTTCTTCGTCGATGTTGATCGACGGCATCGGATCGCCTGGGCCAGCAAGCAGATCGCCGCGTCTGTAGACATAGACGCCTTCTTCTACGCCCTTTCGAATCGCCTTGCGGAACACATCATCCGACAGAAGGATCGACAGCGAAGGGTCGCGGCGGAATTCATCGCGAAGATCGCGCGTCGTCATCTGTCCTTTCTTCAAAGGTGTCCGGTCGCGGATATAGGACGGGGAATCGGGCGAGTCAGAAGCGTCGCGAACCTTGTTCTGACTTTGCAACTGTCGAACGACCTGAAGCTGGCCTGATCCCGGTCTCTCGGAGGCGTTCTGAATATCGATCACCGAATGCGCCAACTGGACGGAGCCAGCGCCGCTCAGCGCGTTCCGTGACGGGTAGAGGATATGGCGATAGCACTGCTGGATTGCGATTGCGGCTTCCGTCTCGGACTTCTTCTCCAGTTCGAACACCTTGGCCTGCTGGTGCTCGGCAAGTTCCTTGACGCGCTCGGGCCGCTTGAGTTCCTGAAGCGCGAGGCGGCGCACGATCGCTCGCTTCATCTCGTTGACTTTGGTCTCGTCAGCGACGACGAACACCAGGTTGTTTCTCAGGGATCGCAGGCCGTTTCCGTCCGCGCCCTTGCGTTCGAACATGCGCCCGACAATCTCGGGGATCTCGCGAAGATCGGCGCCGATTTCCAGCGCGTCGTGAGAAAGTAGAACAAGCCGCGGCTTCCCGTCTGAAACATCATCCGGGACATCCCATGGTCCGCCAGGGAATGGCACGAGGTCGAAGGATTGCCCGCCGAAGATTGCCTTTGCCCGGTCGACAAGCTGGGTCCGCGCTTCACCGGGATCGATATTCTTTTCTTCACGCCCGATAACCTGCGTGAGGTTGGCTTCGGCGTTGAAGCGCAGCGGGGCATTTGGGCGATCGTCGAGATAAGCGGATTCTGCACGAAATTTCGTCCTGGCATCGTCGATAAAGGAAAGGTCCACCTCAGGGCTCAGGATCGAATAGCGCAAGTGGTCGGCGGCAACGCCCTTAAGGTCGTTGTTGAACGCGAGCGTGTGGATAAAGATCGTGCGAGCGACGTAGGTGCCATAGGGCAGCAGGCCCTTGAAGTTTTTCGAGTCCAGTTCCTGGGCCAAAGCCGGCTTCTCGGGCGGCCCAGCAATGTCATTTAGAAGCGCCGGCACGAAGGCTGCTTGCTGCAGGCGCGTTGTGAACTCCCGGCGAATGACATCCGATCCCAGGTCGATGTGATGCAGGTGGATGGCGGACGCATCGGAAGGTCGGCTTGCCCAGACGGTCGCAACGGTCTTTGCGAGAATGCGCAGCATTCCACGAACGCGTTGAAAGCCGCCGAGCGTGGCGGTTTTCCCGGTGAGCGTATCAAGCATGTCCGGGTGAAAGGGATAGGTTTGTGCGAATTCTGTGCTCGTGACTGAACGCCTGGCCTCTTCGGACAGAATGTCGCGGTGAGTAGTCCACAGTTCGCGATAAGCGTGGATCACTTCCGCTGCCTTAGAATCGTCAATCGAGACAAACAGGCGCCGCCGGATGACCTTCGCGGTCTCATCGTCCCTTGTTGGATTGAGGTTGGTCGCCTTGCGGCCGGAGACGCTTTCGAGTTCCGACATGGCGCTAGCAAGAAATTCATTCTCCTCAGCGAAGGCATCCAAGCCCTTGCCATCGGCTCGAACCGCGAGTGTATAGACAACCGCCGCATTTGGGGTGCTTTCGATTGCGGTCAGCAGCGCCTTCAGGAAGACGGTCAGTTGGTCGCGGCCACCCATGCCTTGGACCCGCCGAAGATACTCTCCGAGCTCATCGAGAACGACAAGCACTGGATCGGTTCCAAATAGCTCCTTGATGGTGTCAGCACCCGGGGCAATTCGCTGCTCGTCTGATTGGCGAACGATCTCGTAACCCGCCTTGCCAGCCAACTGATAAGCAATTTCGCCCCAAGGCGTGTGGGCACGTATTCCTTCGCCCATTGGCCGGCCATTTGCGGGATCGGCATTCTCCCCATCGAAGGCGGCAACACGGACGGGTCGGCTAGGCACAAGCGCTGGATCGAGGAATTCCGCGATATTCGAGACGCCCTTCATCCCAGCTGCGGCGTGCACAAGGGCAATCAGGCCGTGTGTCTTGCCGCCGCCGAATGAAGTGTCGAGCCGGAAAACAGCTGACACGCTCTCACCTCGGCCGGACAGCCTGCTGCAAACATTGATGAGAAGCTCTTTGAGTCCCTCGGTAGGATATGTGTTCGTGAAGAACGTCGGAGCGTCCGTATAGTCGCGCGAAGCTCGTCCCGTCAGGACGTTCGCGAGATTGGCTGCATAATCACTATCCGCAATCGTGCCATTGACCACGTCTTCGCGCGGTTTGCACAGGTCGAATATGTTTGGATGCCCCATTCCCCGCCCCGTTTTGTCGTTTTGGCAGCCGGCCTCGCTGCAATCGAAAAACCTACGTGTTCTCTTAGCCGCTTGGTCGGAATTCATCCAAGCGATAAGATTGATTGTCAAAAGAAAGAAGGCGTTTTGTAACTAGTGCACGGGGTTTCCTGGGCTGACATGCTCTCTCGACATATCTCCTCGACCGAGCAGATATAAACCTGTGGCCCCTGCTCTGGGGCGTGCGATTTGGAGGTCGGCAGCTTGCCTGGCTTGGATACCCGAAGGACCCGTGACAACTCAGAGTATCTGCGCTGCGGTCAACGGCAAGATCCCGCCACGCGCATCCTAGCGGTCCGGATATTGCCACCTTGATCTGAGAGCGTCCTCCTCGCTAAGCAGGATCGGTAAGCCACGAGTGAGAGGATCCATACGGCCAACATAGTCTTCTGCCCAAGCAATCCATTCCTGAATTTCGGCTTCGTGTTCCGACCCGCGGACCAGCCGGCTCTTAATAGCATCGATATACGCCCGAAGCTGACGAGCCTCCTGATGTGCAGCTGCTTGCTGTTTGAACAACGCGCCCCGGACTCTATCAATCACGTCTAGGCGTTCTTGTTCCTCTCTACGTCTTCGCTCCTCCGCCCACTGGCGCTCGCGTTCCTCTCGGTCGACCCGCCGTTGCTTCAAAGCGGCTGCCGCCCGATCAATTCCCTCGAGGAAGCTCGTTAGGACATCCTCTATCCGTTGGCGTTTGCCGTCAGCCCATTTCTGCCTGACGCCAAGATAGGTCGCATTTGTGATCGAAAGCTGTAGGTATCCGGACCTTATCCGATCATGCTCGGGAATAGCTCGGCCGTAGCTTCGGTAGTCACGAATTTCTGCGGCGGTAGGAGTGTGCGGGCTCAGTGCGTATCCTTCGGACAGTTGCAGCTCGACTCTCTCGTCGTCAACCGTCACCCCGGTATCGACAGCGACGCTCCATGACCGCTGTGCGATAGCTGCCTTCAGCCTAGCGATTAGATTCGCAGCACGAGGGATACTGTCGCGACCGATGTCGACACGTATGAGGCCCGACCGTAGATGGACATCGCCAGCCACCAAGGATCGTTTTAGGTCTTTCTGTGTTGCAATTGCCAGCGGATTAGTGACCTCGACTTGAACTGCAATGTGGACTGGCTTGTCGTCAGCGATGGGACCGGCGGAGAGCCTTTCCAAGTTCAGCACCGGATCGACCTGCCCGCCGATCTGCACCAGCTGGTTTCGTCTGAACTTGTTGGTCGGTAGGGCTCGTTGTTTCGCTGGGCTGCCATCCGCGACCATCCTCCAATAATGGGGCGGCGGCACTGGTATGTCGTTCTCCCGGCAAATCGCGGAGATGGACCCGGCCGGAGCGCCGAGGTCGTCGCTGACCTCTTCCATGCGTTTCGTCCAAACCAGATTGTGGAGCGCGGCGCGGCTGATGGTGGTCATTCGGCTACTAGTTGGTTCGGCAATTTCACTTAGCGTTCAAAGCCGCAACCGCCCATCTTGTCCAGAGGTGAAACTATGGCATCCAAAATATCCACCAGCAGCGTCACCTACGATATGCGCTCGTCGAAGACGGACAATGAAACGGCGTGGTCGTGGAGCCAGTCGAATTTCTTGCGCTTTCCGGTATGAAATGAGGCCCTGCAAAGGGGCAGATCTTTCAAGAAGGTCCAACGAGTCATTGGCCGTTGCCTGGGCGGCAGACTGGAGCTTCACTCCATACCCGATGTGGCTCAGCCCAGGCTTGCAGCGCTTTGCGAAAGCCCTCTGATGCACACGCGCTCTCAGTTGGGATCTATATGCCGTCTGGCGCATCTTGCGCTGGCAGCGGTCCATCTATTGCTATCAATGAGAATCGCCGGTCGGGGTTTTCGCGGCCCCGGCCTAGTCACCGATGGACCATGCAAGCCCCGTCGTCGGCCGACGAGCAGAAAACCCCACGTCAATTCCAAGAAGAGCAGCATCGGAAAGGTCCGTCAAAAATTCTCTTGACGTTGTCATGCCCCATCAGATCGGCCGGTGACGAGCTGCCTCAGCCCAATCTATGGGTCAAATGGGGCTGTGTGCGATCCACCTTTTTGGAGCCCGACGTATCAGCCTGACCGTTCATCCCCACACATGCGCAGTCGCAGCGTCATAGAATACTATCTCAAGTGGATATCTACTATTCACCTCTCCACGGTAACGAACCAGCCAACTCGCATTCGCTTCAACCGCTTTGTTTGCGTGGCTCTCTGGATCGCCATAGACGCTGACTAGCACCAGCGGAGTCTTGCCTCGCCCAATGCATTTGAGAACATGCATATCATTGTCGGCAAGTGAGTGCCCGAACATGACGAAGCTGGCCCTGGAATTGTCAGCGCTTGATTCAAGGCTTCTAAGTCCTTTATGGAGATACGCACTGTGCATGATTTTCCTAAGCTTGCTCTCACTATCTCCCTCGGCAACAAATAAAGGAAATTTATCCTCCGAAAGAGCTTGCCGTATCTGCTCAACAATTGGTATATCGGTCTTTGACCAAGTGTATTTCAAAATTTCAGCGCCAGCATCAAACAAATGAAGAGCACCGTGTAAAAAGTGAATGGTAGCGCTCTGCCCTTCCTGCCAGGTCACATAAATCTCTTCTCGATCCGGGTGTCTGAAGCCGTCATCCGATTTAAGATCAATTCGATCCACATCCGAATTCATCAATGTCCAATATAAAAGAACATCATAATTTAACGTATATATGTGTTTGAATTTACTCAGAAATTCTCTGCATGATTTGTATTGATCGTTGTCAATATCGTATGGCCTGTCCGGGTGGCGTTTTGCGATAGCTGTCACAAGCGCCTCCTTAACTACATTTGCGTCTGCCTTGAGCGTTTTTATGAGTGCCTCATTTTTTGGATCATAAACCTCCAGAACCGTAGCCGCATCCAGAATATTCTTTATTACAAGCTCGAAATCCTGAGTTCCAATCGCCCCAAATAAATCTTTGACGTGAGGGGCTGCGCCAAAATCCGCGCTGTCTAGAAGTGATCCGTATGTGAAAATATCTGGTTTTAGCGAGATGCTAAACCCGTTGCCTAAAATCAAATGTTTGTGCGGAAGCCTAGTGGTGCGCTCCATTGCATCCGCAAAAGACAGAACATTCATAATTTCCCCCGGGAAAACAAGCATGGCAACTGAACATTATAACGTCCGGGGAGGCAAGGGCATGTCGGCCTGGATGACTATTGAGTCTCTCGTTGTCTCGCAGCCCTAGGCGGCAAAAATCTGACGCTGGCCAAGCAGATGTCGCTTGTGCTTCATTGCCCATAACTAGGGTAGAGGGAATCGGGAGTGAAATGAATACCAATTCGTCGTATACAGCTTTGATAAGTAGGGCGGAAGAATTTTTGCGAACGAAGGGGCATACCAGCTCCGAATCATCGGTTCGGAGCAAGGATATAGTAGATCACCTGACTGCCCTTATGGAAATCGGCCAGTTGAAGCCAACACTGGCCCGCAATACTATATTCAACTATTTGAGCCAGGCGGCAAACACGGACCAAGAATCAACCATCGTCAGCGGCGGCGCATGGGGTGGATATTGGCTGGACACCTCGCCTACGCTTGCTCCAGAAAGCCCCAGCCCCTCTGAAGTTGCAACAGAAGTTCAAGCCGGCAGAGGAACGATTTCCTTCCAAGAGAAGGATCTCTACCCTCTAATTCGCCTTTGGCTTGAAACGAAAGGCTACGTCGCCAAGGATGCTGCAACCAAGAAATCAGGTGGAAAATGGGGAAATCCAGATATCGTAGGAATGAACCGTGTAGAAATTTTGGGTTGCACCGAGCTAGAGGTAGCTTCATGCGAAGTGAAATTAAATGATGCCCAATGGGAAACGTTTATCTTTGAAGCTATCTCCCACAAAAGGTTCTCAAATCGATCTTACTACTGCTATCGCACGAAGACCCCCGAGGAGCCATTACCCAAAGGAATGGAATACTATGCCGAGCGATACAGGGTTGGCCTTGTCCAGATCACTCTCTCTGATGAAGACCTTGCCGAGCTAAAAGAAGCAGACGAGTCGAAGCTGGAGGCGTTCATTGACAAAGTGAGGGAGCGTTTCCCTGGCCTATATGAACCGGTCCCCTTGCAAGAGAAATTGGATCTTATCGTGCGCCTCGACTTTCAAGCTAAGCTGTCGCTCCAGGCGGGCTAGCAAACAAGTCCGGTTTCAGTGCTGGATACAAGGCAGCAATTGGTAACTCGCCCGAGCGGCCGGATACCCTTGGACTGTGCGCACCCAAATCATCTAAAAACTACCGGACCCATTCCTCGACTGCGAACGTTTGCAATTAGAAAGCTCCATGCGCACCTCACTGTTTCACATCGACAATCACAACAAGATCACAGAGATGAAGCCGGCGCCTTACGAGAACGAAGACGCTATCCAGTCGCTGCTCGAAAGCCACCCAGAGGTTCTTGCCGGCGATCAGTTCGCTGGTGAGGAGCCACGTCGCTGGGCACTTGTTGCGCGGGAGGTCGAGGTGCCTGACGGCGAAGGTGGGTCAGCGCGATGGTCGCTCGACCACCTCTACCTCGACCAGGACGCGATCCCGACGCTTGTCGAGGTCAAGCGGCGCAGCGACACGAGAAGCCGGCGCGAGGTGATCGGGCAGATGTTCGACTACGCCGCCAACGGTCCCTCGTATTGGGCCATCGGCGATCTCCAGGCGTCGTTTGCGACGACTCACACCGACGTGGGCAGCGATTCGACCGAGACCCTGCAGAAACTCTTCGGCGACGGGGTGGATGCCGAGAACTACTGGCCACGGGTGGAAGATAATCTGCGCAACGGGCGAATACGCATGATCTTTGTGGTGGACGACATGCCCCCGGAGCTGTTGCGTATCGTGGAGTTTCTCGCACGGCAAATGCGCGATGCCGAGGTCTATGCGGTCGAGATTCGCCAGCACCTAAGCCCTGCAGGGCGCCTTTTATCGACGCGAGTTCTCGGCCGCACCCAGAACGCGGAAACTAAGATCTCCAAGACCCAGTCAGCCGTCGTCTTGAACGAGGCCGAATGGCTTGACCGCTTAGAAGTCAAGCACGGAGCGGCCTCTCGAGCAACGGCCATCGATTTGATCGAACACGCACGCCAGTTCGGCCTCGAGACCTTTGTGACGCAAGCCCAAAACCCCTCGATTGGAACCCGAGTCAAGGTGAAGGGGAGCACCCGCTATCCGTTCTTCCTCGTGCCAAATGGGAAGGCTTCGATCTCGCTGAGCTATCTGGTCTATGCGCCTGGCTTTGCCAGCGACGAGAAACGCCAAGAGCTTGTCGATCGTATGCACTCGGCCGGTTTCGAGTTTCAGATGGCCAATCTCAATGGAGACATACGAATCCCATTGTCGGCCCTGGCGGCTCCAGAAATTCGCGCGCGCTACCTTCAGGTTCTGAGGTGGATGGTCGGAGAACTTCCAAAAGAAGCGTCCGTAGGCGGCTGACCAGATATCCCGACGATCGTTGGGAGAATCGTAGGCCGCTCAGCCGGAGCCTCGTGAAAGGACAGGCGTGTCGCGGCATGTCCCAATCTAGCCTGGTAACTCCCGCCGCAGCTTCTTGAAGCGCTTGCTGGGCGGAAGAGCGGTCACCACATAGCCGTTCGTTACGAGGACGAAATACCGGTCCCACAAGCGGGTGTTCCGGATCATGTATACGACCTTGGAGGCTGACCTACGTTCGATAACTGTTGCGCGACCGGTCTCGATATCGCGGAGCATCTGGGAGAACTCACCAGGAGCGAGAATGATGCCGTATCGTGCCAAGAGCTGCTGATGAAAATGCCAGTGCTTCTTGGGAATGGACTTACCGGTCCAACGGGGATCGAAGCCGTTTTCGTCTTGCATGATGTGGTCCGAGTTGAGGTGTTCGACAACGCAGCAGGTGATCGCGCGACGCCTAATGCGCCGTGGCAGCGACCGAGGACACTCGTCTGGCGTTAAGTTCGGGTCTGGAAAATCATTCGAAGCTTCTGCACCCGCTCGAGAGTGGGTGCAGGATCCGAATCCCAGGACGCGAGCCTGATCACTTCGAGCCAGTAGCACTCGTTAGGCGTGATCTTACGGTCTCGATGATCGGCGATCCGGCGCCAGCCCTCGATATATAGGTCCTGCTCGCCGGTCATTTTCCGAAGATACCGCGGATGGCAGACCGCGCCTTTGAAGTGAGGCTCGGATTGGTGTGGCCCGACGCACGGCGGATTTCTTCCAGCCACGCAACTTCGTTCTCGGTGACTAACGTCCCGAAGATCTGCTTGACGGCAAGCTCAGTGGTGTCGCCGCCGAGCTGCTCGATCGCCAACTGGAAAAGCATCACGGGATCGCACTCGAGGGCTGTTGCCAATGCAGACACCCTGTCGAGCGGCAGCTTGGCGGTTCCGGCCTTGATCATGGCGAGCATGTTGGGGTTCACAAACCCGGCTTCACTCGCGATCGCGATCTGAGTCTTCTTCGGGCGCAGCTCCAGGATGCGCTTCTCAAGATATTTGGCGAGCCTGGTGCCCGCATAGGGTTTCCCCTGATGGCTACTCATCGTCACTTCCTCTGAAATCACAGCTTCGATGTGCTGCTAATTTCTTTATAGCGACGGCCTGACGGGGATTTCTTGGGAACTACAGAAGCTCAAGAGCCTTCTCGGGCCGCCTCGAGATCAATGTGATTGGAGTTCGGCAGACGCTGCCAAAGGCGAACAATGGAGCACGTAGGCCGGCGCCCGCGAACGAGAACACAGCCAGAACATCCGGTGTGATTTTCGGTGTGACTTTCGGTCACCAAAGGCACACCGGGACACCATTTGTTCCCATTTCAGCAATTTCGGCGAATTCGCCTCTTGCTTCTGAACCCTTGAGAATATAGGGCTTTCCGCGGTCCGGAGTGTAGCGCAGCCCGGTAGCGCACTTGACTGGGGGTCAAGGGGTCGTCGGTTCGAATCCGGCCACTCCGACCATTTTTAAGCAGGACTTTCCCCCACAAGTCCTCGCCATCCGAAAAGCAATTTCTCTACCAAGGGTAACGCGTCGAGGATCTCGACCGGTTTGGGGGACGTGGTGACTTTTTCTCAATGGTTCTTTTCCGTGGCTTGGCTAGACGTCTTCAAGGTCGTCACGGAGTTGGTCGTAGGACTTGGCTGGCCGGCAGCCCTGATTTTCATCGCAATCACCTTCCGAAAGGAAATCCGCAAGAAGTTCGACGACATAGAATCGGCCGGGCCGGCTGGCGTTACGTTCCGACAGCAGAGCCAGGTGCAGGTAGTCGAGACAGACCAAGAGCTGAAGATCGACGTGTCGGAAAACGCCTCGACTGTGCAGAAAGCGCTGGAGGCCACGCTCATCAGAGATCTCAAGCCGATCGACGACCAGCAACGAATCCCGATACTCGTTCACCAACTAGCAGTTGCTAGGCTCGGTAGGCAATTCGAATCGATCTATTCGGTCATTTTCGCCAGCCAGCTCGAAGGGTTGAAGCGCCTCCGAGACAACGGCGGCCAAACCTCGCTTGATCAGGCCGAACAATTCTTCGAGCGGGTTAAGAGCGAGCATCCCGACTTTTATGCCAGTAGCACGTTCACCGAATGGTTTCATTTTCTGCAACGAAGTGAGCTTGCTGCTTTGGCCGGGTCATCGGTGAGCATCACCGATTTGGGTAGGGAGTTTCTCGTCTATGTCGACGAGACCAAGGTCGGACGGACTCGGGCTTTCTAATCTATTGCAAGCACGTACCGGCTCAAAGTTGTGATGGGGGCACAATAGTGGACCGATTGATCGATGCCTTGCGCCTTGTCGCGGCGAACCTGCCCGCGACTAAAGATCTGCTCGATCTCCAAGCCCAGCAGGATATGGCGTTCTGGGCAAAATGGATGTTTTGGGGCACCGTGGTCAGTATCGTATTGAGCGCTTTTGCTCTCCTTGCGGTACTTGGCTCACTTCGGCAGACGTCCCGAGCAATAGGCGACGCACGAAAGCTCGGGGAGGACCAGACCCGCGCTTACGTACATGTGAACTCGGCAAAACATTCTTGGACCGACGTCGGTTACGGGCTTGTGTTGAGCATCGAAAACGTCGGCGAGACGCCAGCACGTGTTTTCGAGATTGGAGGCCGGTTACAAAAGGCTAAAATCGGCGAAGTATCAGGCGTGATTGTCCCAGCGACATACCCAATGAAGCGGTGGGCGGCGGTCGGACCCAAAGTTCCAGCAACGACTGTCAGGCTGGATACAGCAGCTTTCAATGATCTGATCGTCGAATTTCGCCAGCCGGTCGCTGGCCACGTCCTGCTTCTCACGGGCACGGTGCGATACCAAGACATCTACAACAAGTGGTTCGAAACTGACTTCGCCTTTTTTTCCCACACGGCGATCACCGGGGAACCGGATCGCGAAAGCAAGTTGAGGCGGCCCACCGCCCAGTTACGGTCATATGTTTCGGTGGAACCACCACCTGCAGCAAAGGGAGAGATCTCCGAGAAATCGGAGATAGATCCGTAGCTACCAGTTGAGCGACGGAGGACGGCTGAGAGGCCATCGAGCCTCCCGACTGTCGTTCTGGGCGGGATTTCGGGCCTTGGAACAGGTGCGTTCCCTTTCGTTCGAGGCGCCTAGAATTCATAATTCTGTTCGTTGTGGGCGGCGAGTATTGCGTGATCCCAGTGACATATTATCTTTGCTTGCATGAACGTTTTCGATTTTGTTACGCAAGATGAAATGGACGAGCTTCCCGAGGACCCTCGGTTAGCATTTTCAATGTTCGTGAGAATTGCGCAGAAACGCCTCGACGAGTTCACCCGACCGTTGAGTAGTTCCAACGAAGAGTCCGGTTGGCGGGAAATCCAAGATGCCCGGCACAGCTTGACGAACGTTGTGTTAGGTGCCGCGCGGCGTTTAAAGATCGAACCATTTGTCTCGATGGACGTGCCGAGGGTCGATAAATTTGAACATGATGCTTACCGGCAATTTACCGCCGACCTTGACCACTTCATGACACAGCTGGCGTTGGATAACAGTCTTCGCTCGCGGGCGAATTCCACGACTTTGACGGCGACATCGAAGGATCGGATTAGAAGCCACCTCCATCATCTACGTGATGCTATCCGGGCCGCCGATTTGACCGGAGCCAAGAAAGAAGCGCTTTTAAAGAAGGTAGATGAGTTTGAGGCTGCTCTCGACAAGAGTCGGCTCAATCTCATTGAGGTTACACTGCTTAGCGTTGCGATTCTAGGGATTCCCGGATCACTGTGGGGGTCCTATGATGTTGTTTCGAAATTAGTGGGCAATATTTATCAAACGGTTGCTGAAGCAAAAGCGCTTGATGATGAGCAGCGGAAACTGCCCTCGTTTCCTGAACCATATGCGATCGCACCGCCTCGCGCTCCAAAGCCAGAGCCTAGCTTCACCAAGAAACGAGAGTTAGACGACGAGATTCCGTTTTAGTCCGGCGAAGATTGTTATTTTCACCGGCCGCGACATTTGGATAAATTGCCTACCCTTGGCACACATCAACCCAACCAGCCCCAATCAGCTCAACCATCCTCTGCGGGCTGATCCGCACCGCCGCATTGGTGGCGCCTGCCGCGGGCACGACCTCGTCAAACTCGCGCAGCGATACGTCGCAATAGACCGGCAGCGGCGCCGGCAGGCCGAACGGGCAGACGCCACCGACCGGGTGGCTCGTCGCTTCGACAACTTCCGCCGCGTCGAGCATGCGCGGCTTGCCGCCGAACTGGTCCTTGAACTTGCGGTTGTCCAGCCTGGCGATGCCGCTGGTCACCACCAGCATGGTGCGGTCGCCGATGCGCAGGCAGATCGTCTTGGCGATCTGCGCCGGCAGCACGCCATGCGCATCGGCCGCCAGGGTCACCGTCGCCGAGCTCGCCTCCGTGACTATGACGTCGATGTCAGGCGCGTGGGTGGCGAAGAAGGCACGAACGGAGTCCAGGCTCATATCGAAAAACCCATGGTTCAAAAACTTGAAGGACGGCGGATTGCTGTCCAGCAGCCGGGGCCGCCGCGCATATAAGCACGCGCGGCATACAAATCGGCAAGCGCCAGGCTGAAGCAGACGCTGCGGCAGGTACAAAGAAACCCGCCAAGAGGGCCTTGGCGGGTTCTCTGGAATGCCTGGTGCGGGTCTACGCCAGCGATCGACCTTGCGCCGCCGGCGGCGCAGCCGGGGTGATCAGAGCTTCCTGGGGAAGGTGAAGCGCGGACACAATACGACGCAGCTTCGACGGATCGGTCACTCTGCCGCTTTCGATATCCTCAATCTCGTCCACCGCCAGGCCGCATGTCAGGGAGAGCTCTTCCACGCTGTAACCGCGGGTCTCCCGCATCGCTCTGAGGGTGTTGTAATCTGGCCCGCTCCCGTTGGTTGCCGGTTCGGAGTGGGGTTCGCTTTTCGCATTATGGGGCATTGGCAACTCCATGACTGAAAGAGTTTGATCAAATGAGGAGTGTTGCCTGAGACGGTCGGGAAGATGCCCTCTCACTGGTGATTTGCCAAGAGCCAAAATGGCCGTCACGGGATCGTGAACCGGGTGCCTGGCGCGGCCTCTGGCGCACACGTCGCGATCAAGTTGTTTTGAAGGCCTGATTGGCCTTTTGCCGGCAGTTTCGCCGCGCCCATTCGTTATCTCCGGGTCGCTGGCGCGAAACCATCCGGTTCCAGCCAGTTCTTTCCCGGAAGGATTTTTTGCAATGAACTTGAAGACAGTCATGGTCGTGCTCGGCACGATTTCCAGCCTTTCCGTCGCCGGCGCGGGCGCCCAAGCCGCAGGCGCGCTTCGTGTGCGCGGCACGGTGGTCAGTTTTAAGCCCACGCTGCTCACCGTGAAAACCCGCCAGGGCGATACCGACGCGATCAAGCTCAAGGCCGGCTGGAAGATCTCGGGCGTCGCCAACGCATCGGCAACGGGCATCAAGCAGGGCGATTTCCTCGGCATTGCCTCCGTTTCGAAAGCGGATGGCGGCAGCGGCGCCCTGGAGGTGGTGGTCTTTCCGGCCGCGCTGAAAGGCACCGGCGAGGGTGACCGCCCCTGGGACCTGCAGCCAAACAGCCGGATGACCAACGGCACCGTCGCCGATGTTACCGATATAAGCGGGCGATCCGTCACGCTGACCTATGACAATGGCCAGACCAAGAAAATTTCGATTCCCGACACCACCCCTGTCGTCACCTTCGCGCCGGCGACGCCGACCGACCTCAAGCCGGGTGCGACGGTCTTTGTCACCGCTGAGCGGGGCAGTGACGGCGCACTCAGCGCCAGCCGCGTCGTGGTCGGAACCAACGGCGTCGTGCCGCCGATGTAGTCGGACAGGCGGCCAATGGGCCGCCTCTCGATGTTGCCGTGCATGGTGGCGGGAGGCTGGATTGGGCAGAAACAGTCCAGAAACAAAATTCTACAATCGGGAAATACTGACGAAAAAATTCAGGCGCGTAATTCCATTCGCGGCGGCCGGGCTATCGCCCCGATCCATATGCGCCCGCGAAACAAAAGGAAACGATCCATGAAGAAGTCCCTCCTCTCGGCCCTCGGGCTTGCAGTTGCATTGGCTTTCACGGTGCCCGTCATCGGTGCGACGAGTGCGGATGCGGCCCCGATGGCAAAGCACCATCGTCACCACCATCATCATCGCCACCATGTCCGCCATCACCATCATCACCGCCACCACCACCATGTGATCGGAAACAAGGCCTAAGCACCGCAAACTGCCACCGAGAAGACCGGCCTTGGCTTCCTGTCCAAGGCCGGTCGTCCCTTGGCATTGCGGCGCGTTAGCTCGACACGATTTGGGCGCACCAAGTTCGTCGAATGACGGCGCCAGCTATCTCCAACATCAGAAGCACCGCCTCAGCGCCGGCTGAACAGCAGACTGGCGACAAGACCGAGCACCACAAGGCCGACAGCAGCGGCAGCCGCCGGATGGTCGCGGGCCGACCTCTCGATCACCCTGCCCTGTTTGCGCAGTGCCGGCATGGCGTCGCGCAGACGCCCCGCAAGATCGGAATAGGTGTCGAAGGCTGCATCGCGACCGTCCTCGTAGTAGGCGCCGCCTCGCCTTGCCACAGCCCTCTTCAAACTGGCCAGTTCTTTGGTGAGAGCCGCGACCTGCCTGTCGAGATCGATGTCCGAGAGGGTCGAAAATGAGGCCATGATGTGTTTCCTTCACTTGCAGAAGGAAACGTAACGCCTCACCGGAAGACGGGTTCCGGTTTCGAACTATCGCGTCGGGCTGCCGTCAGCGCACCTGATCAAGCAGGCGCTTGCATTCCAGGAGGTCGAACAGCGCCTCCTGCAGCAAGGCCCTGTTGTCGCGCGAGAGTTTCGATGCATCCGGCTGCACCGGACCGTCCTCGTCGCTCTTGCCCAGGCCGAAAAAGCGACGGCTGGGTTTGACGCGCGGCTGGCCGACCAGTTCGTCGTCCATGCTGCGCGGCTGGGCCGCCGGCGTCAGCGGCACTTGGTCAGCCTGCCTTCGCTGCGAGATCGCCTCGACGGCGGCCATGTCGCCATTGCCGATGGCAACCAGGAAATGGTTGCCGTTCTCGCGCAACAGCTTCTGCACGCCCTTGATGGTGTAGCCCTGGTCGTAGAGCATGTGACGGATGCCCTTGATCAGCTCGACATCCTGCGGCCGGTAGTAACGACGGCCGCCGCCGCGCTTCATCGGCTTGATCTGGTTGAAACGCGTTTCCCAGAAGCGCAGCACATGCTGCGGCAAATCGAGATCTTCGGCGACCTCGCTGATGGTACGAAAGGCGTCGGGGCTCTTGTCCATGGGCGAATCCTCACGCTGGACGATGATCCGGCCTAGCTGCCGAATCGGGGCTTATTTCAGCGGTTTATGAAGCAATATTCAAGCCCGGCGTCATGGCGGCGGCGGTTTTCAACCGCGCAGTAGGATTACTTGCCGCTTTTGGCCTTGCCGCTCTGATGGGAGCGCAAGATACGGCTCTTCAGCACGTTGGACGACTTGAAGGTCATCACCCGACGCGGCAGGATCGGCACTTCCTCGCCGGTCTTGGGATTGCGGCCGATACGCTCGTTCTTGGAGCGGACGTGGAATGTCGCGAAGGACGACAGCTTCACCGTTTCGCCGCGCACGATGGCTTCGCAGATTTCATCCAGCACCGCTTCGACGAGTTCGGCCGATTCAGTGCGCGACAGGCCGACCTTCCGGTAAACTGCCTCGGCAAGGTCGGCGCGCGTAAGTGTCTTTCCCCCCATGCGACCGTCCCATCAGCTCAAAACATAAAATTCGGCACAACAACGGCAGAGCCTAAGTAATTGATCCGTCAAGGTCAAGGACCGAAACTGGACCGTTCGGCACTTACCAGCGAACCAGGACAGCGCCCCAGGTGAAGCCGCCACCCATCGCTTCCAGGAGGACGAGATCGCCCTTCTTGATGCGGCCGTCGGCAACGGCCACCGACAGCGCCAACGGCACGGAAGCAGCCGAGGTGTTACCGTGCAAATCGACCGTAACCACCACCTTTTGCTCAGCTATCCCGAGCTTCTTGGCGGAAGCGTCAATAATTCGTTTATTGGCCTGGTGCGGCACGAACCAGTCGAGATCCTCGGCTGAGATACCGGCTTGCGCGAACGTCGCCTCGATGACGTCGGTGATCATGCCGACCGCGTGCTTGAAGACTTCGCGGCCCTCCATCCGGAGGTGGCCGACCGTACCCGTCGTCGAGGGCCCGCCATCGACAAAAAGCTTGTCCTTGTGCGTGCCGTCGGAGCGCAGGCTGGCCGCCAGAACGCCATGGTCGGCGATCGTGCCCGCGCCCTCGCCCGCTTCCAGGATCATGGCACCGGCGCCGTCGCCGAACAGCACACAGGTCGACCGGTCGCTCCAGTCGAGAATGCGCGAGAATGTTTCGGACCCGATCACCAGGACACGCTTGGCCAGGCCGCCGCGGATGTAGAGATCGGCGGTGGTCACGGCATAGACGAAACCCGAACAGACCGCCTGCATGTCGAAGGCAAAGCCGTGATGCATACCGAGCCGGTTCTGGATCTCGACGGCGGTGGCCGGAAACGTGTTGTTGGGCGTCGAGGTCGCCAGCACGATCAGATCGATGTCGGCGGGCGTGAGGCCCGCATTGGCAAGTGCGGCACGTGCCGCCGCTTCCCCCAGCGAAGCGGTCGTCTCGTCATCGCCCGCGATGTGGCGCTGGCGAATGCCGGTGCGCTGGGCGATCCACTCGTCGGAGGTCTCGACCATGCCTTCGAAATCGGCATTCTTCATGATTCGGCGGGGCAGCGCGGCGCCCGTGCCGCGCACGACTGATCTGATCAAAGTTCTTTCCTATTCCTTTGCGTCGGTGACGACGTCGGATTTCCTAGATGACAGGGCGCGCGGGTTGCGCGCATGAAACAGGTCCAGATCGGCCTCGATACGGTCGAGGAGGTTGTTGCGGACCATGTCATAGCCGAGTTCGATCGCGGCGGCGAACCCGTCAGAATCAGCACCGCCATGGCTTTTGACGACGATCCCGCTCAGCCCCAGGAAAACGCCGCCATTGGAGCGGCCGACATCCATCTTTTCGCGCAAGCGGTTGAAGGCGCCCTTAGCGAAGACGTAGCCGATCCTGGCCATCAGGGTGCGGCTCATCGCGGCGCGCAGATAACCCGCTATCTGGCGCGCCGTGCCTTCCGCGGTCTTCAGAGCGATGTTGCCGGCGAAGCCCTCGGTCACCACAACGTCGACCGTGCCCTTGCCGATATCGTCGCCCTCGACGAAACCGTGATAGTTCATCGAGGCCATGTTGGCTTCGCGCAGCATGCGCCCCGCCTCCTTGACCTCTTCCTGGCCTTTGATCTCCTCGACGCCGACATTGAGCAGGCCGACGCTGGGCCGGGCTATGCCGAAGACCGAGCGCGCCATGCCGGTGCCGAGAATGGCAAAATCGATGAGCTGTTGCGCATCGGCCCCGATGGTCGCGCCGACATCCAGCACCACGCTTTCGCCGCGCAATGTCGGCCAAAGGGCTGCGATCGCCGGGCGATCGATGGTGGCCATGGTGCGCAGGCAGAATTTCGACATCGCCATCAGCGCACCGGTGTTGCCCGCGGAAATGCAGGCGTCGGCCGTGCCGGCCTTGACCGCTTCGACGGCCTTCCACATCGATGACTTCCAGCGGCCGTGGCGCAGCGCCTGGCTCGGCTTGTCGTCCATCCTGACCGCAATTTCGCAATGGAAGAATTCGCTGATCTCGGCAAGCTTGGGAAATTTGGCGAGCTCCGGGCGCACGACCTCCTCACGCCCGAAGATGACGAAGCGGATGTCGGGACGACGGGTCGCGACCGTCATGAGCGCTGGAATGACCACGGCTGGTCCGTGATCGCCGCCCATGGCATCGATGGAAATCCTGATCACGCGGTATTTGTCTCACGGTTAGGCGGCAGGTCGTTTAGCGACCGCGAAGGTTCGGCGAAAATAACGGTTTTGGGCTGCCACACAACCGACTTTTCCGTCGCGGGCGAGCTTTTCAGGATTTTCCCAGCAAGGATCGCAGTTTTTGCTGAAATTCATTCTCCGCCGGTTCGGTCTCGCTGCCGGCGTTGAGCGATGCGCCCTGCTTACGCGGATAGGGGTCGATGGCGAGCCCGAAATACTGTTCGGCGAGTGCCCCGACATCGATCGTGTCACCGGAAAATGTCTCTGGACTGTCAGGGCCTTCCGCGTCGAGCAGGATCTCGCCGCCACCATCGAAACCCTGCCGTCCAAGCTTGGAATCCTCGGGCAGCAGCAGCGCTTCGACCGGTTCGTCGATATGCGCTTGGACAGGCTCGAGCGTGACGATGCAGGCCTGGGTGATGTCGGCTTCGACACGACCGCTTATCTTCACGCCATTGCGCTTCCACGACGCGACCAGAAGCTCGGCGCGATAGGATTCGACCGAAATCAACCCGTGCTCCTCGGCCAGTGCCGCACGCTGTGCGGCATCGGCTTCGATAACCAGCGGCAGGCCCTTTTGCGGCAGGCGCGTGATGTTTGCACGGAAGGAGACCGGGCTTTGCGGGTCCACATGCTTCATTGTTCAACCTCCTTGGCGGCGGGAAAGGTCAGCGTGCCGGAGACAATCGATTCGGATGTCTGCGCGGCCAGATGATTGCGCGCGTCGGTAACATAGTTGGCCAGCAGCGATGCCTCCAGCCAGGCGCCCGCGTCGGGCCGGACATTGCGGGCAAGAGCCGCGGTCAGCGCTTCATGGTCGTTTCTTTCCAGGGCATCGTCATAGGCAGCGGTTCGGCCATAAAACATCTTTGCCAGCTTTTTCATGCGTTTGGGCACGCCAACGTCGCCAATGCCCAATTCCCGCAACGAATGGTCGACGTCGAGGAAGAACTCGTCGATCAGCACCTGGGCGACCTCTTGCGCCGCACCGCTCTCACCGCGCAACCTGTGCTGGAACAGGAACATGTGCAGCGACAGCATCTCGAAACGGCCAAGCGGCGTGTCTGGCACATTCCAGTGGGAATAAAACACCGTCTGCCGCGCCGCCGCCACGATTTGTGCGTAAAGCGCCTCGGTGATAGCGCGGTTGGCGTAGCGTTCGCGGCCAAAAAAGCGCTGGAACATTGGGGATGGTCTCCTGGGGACCGTTTGTTGAAGTGGGCTTGTTGCATCGGCAAGCAAGCTGGTTTACCGGTTTCGCGGCCCAGCGCAAGTTGCGGCCAGCTAATGGAGTTGTTGTTGCGCGCGCTGAATTTCAAGTCGACCTTCTCGTCCAGGCCCGCCGGCGCGATCTCGCTGCTGATGATCGTTTCGGCACTATCGGCCTGCCACACCTCCAAGATGATCGGCGACCTCAGCCCGAGTGAGACGCTGACGCAAGGTTACGTCATAGACCAGCAGGCAATCGACCTGGTGCCGGTCGGTTCGAGCCGCGAGCAGGTGCTTCTGGCGCTCGGCACGCCGTCGACGACCGCGACCTTCGACAACGAGGCCTTCTATTACATTTCGCAGACGCGCAAGCGCTACGTCGCCTTCGACAAGCCACGGCTCATTGACCAGCATGTGCTGGCGGTCTATTTCGGCGCCGATGGCCGCGTCACCCAGATCGCCAATTACGGGATGAAGGACGGCAAGATGTTCGACTTCATCTCACGCACCACACCGACCGGCGGCAAGGACCAGAACTTCCTCAGCCAGATCATCAACGGTGCCAGCAAGCTGGCACCCAGCATTCCGGGTGGCGGCGCCTAATTCCTTTCGGCTTCCATTCCTGGAGCCTCATCATCTCAGGCGACCAAAAACCCGCGGGAGCGATCCTGCGGGTTTTTGTTATGGCCTCGATCAGGGCAAGATCCCCGTATGTTTGCCGGCGATGCTTAAGCCGTCGAACCCAAGCCGGTAGATGAGATACCGGCGCATTTACCGCATGCAAGGCGGACATCGGCTTGTTGACGTGTCGACATGGCATTGCTCAACAAAAAACCCGCGGGATCGCTCCCGCGGGTTGTTTCGGGCTGAAGTCTAGATCAGCCGTGCGCGAGCACGGCCAGCAGCAGGAGCGCGACGATGTTGGTGATCTTGATCGCCGGGTTGACGGCCGGACCAGCGGTGTCCTTGTAGGGATCGCCGACCGTGTCGCCGGTCACCGAAGCCTTGTGCGCCTCGGAACCCTTGAGATGCTTGACGCCGTCCTTGTCGACAAAGCCGTCTTCGAAGGACTTCTTGGCGTTGTCCCAGGCACCGCCGCCAGAGGTCATCGAGATGGCGACGAACAGGCCGTTGACGATGACGCCGAGCAGCGAGGCACCCAGCGCTGCAAAGGCAGACGCCTTCGAGCCCGAGATGAGCAGCACGCCGAAATAGACGACGAGCGGCGCCAGCACCGGCAGCAGCGACGGGATGATCATTTCCCTGATTGCCGCCTTGGTCAGAAGGTCGACCGCGCGGGCGTAGTTCGGCTTCGAGGTGCCGGCCATGATGCCCGGATCCTCGCGGAACTGCTTGCGCACCTCCTCGACGATGGCGCCCGCCGCACGGCCGACGGCCGTCATGGCGATGCCGCCGAACAGATACGGGATCAGCCCGCCGAAGATCAGGCCGGCGACGACGTATGGGTTGGAGAGATCGAAGGAGATCTCGCCCATGCCCTGGAAGTAGGGATATTTGTCGCCATTGGCGGCGAAGAACTTCAGGTCGTTCGAGTACGCGGCAAACAGCACCAATGCGCCGAGACCAGCGGAGCCGATGGCGTAGCCCTTGGTCACCGCCTTGGTGGTGTTGCCGACCGCGTCGAGCGCGTCGGTGGAGTGGCGCACTTCCTTGGGCAGGCCGGCCATTTCGGCGATGCCGCCGGCATTGTCGGTGACCGGGCCGAAGGCATCGAGCGCAACGATCATGCCGGCAAGGCCGAGCATCGTCGTGACCGCGATCGCCGTACCGAAGAGGCCGGCAAGCTGATAGGTCGAGATGATGCCGCCGACGATGACGATCGCCGGCAGCGCCGTCGATTCCAGCGAGACCGCGAGGCCCTGGATGACGTTGGTGCCGTGACCGGTGACCGACGCCTGGGCGATGGAATTGACCGGGCGCTTGTTGGTGCCGGTGTAGTATTCGGTGATGACCACGATGAGACCGGTCACCACGAGGCCGATCAGGCCGCAGATGAACAGGTTCTTGCCGGTGATGACCATGCCGGCGACCGTGCCGACCTCACCCCAGCCGAGCGTCACCTGGGTGGCGACGCCGAGGCCGACGATGGACAGCAGGCCAGTGACGATCAGGCCCTTGTAGAGTGCGCCCATGATCGAGCCGTTGGAACCGAGCTTGACGAAGAAGGTGCCGACGATCGAGGTCAGGATGCAGGCGCCGCAGATGGCGAGCGGATAAAGCATGGCCGCACCCAACACGGCGGTGCCGCCAAAGAAGATGGCAGCCAGAACCATGGTGGCGACGACAGTCACCGCATAGGTTTCGAACAGGTCGGCGGCCATGCCGGCGCAGTCGCCGACATTGTCGCCGACATTGTCGGCGATCGTGGCCGGGTTGCGCGGATCGTCTTCGGGAATACCGGCTTCGACCTTGCCGACGAGATCGCCGCCGACGTCGGCGCCTTTGGTGAAGATGCCGCCGCCGAGACGAGCGAAGATCGAGATCAGCGATGCGCCGAAGCCGAGCGAGACCAGCGAGTCGATGACGATGCGGTCATTGGGCTGGAGGCCCATGAAGTGGGTCAGGATGAGGTAGTAGATCGACACGCCGAGCAAGGCGAGGCCAGCAACCAGCATGCCGGTGATGGCGCCCGATTTGAACGCGATGTCGAGGCCGGCAGCGAGGCTGTTCGATGCGGCCTGCGCCGTGCGAACGTTGGCGCGAACGGAGACATGCATGCCGATGAAGCCGGCGGCGCCTGAAAGCACCGCTCCGATCAGGAAGCCGATCGCGGCGGTGATGGACAGCAACCACCAGGCGAGCACGAGGACGACAACGCCAACGATGGCGATGGTAGTGTACTGACGCGCCAGATAGGCTTGTGCGCCCTCGCGGATAGCCGCGGAGATTTCCTGCATGCGTGCATTGCCCTGATCGGCCGCAAGGACCGAACGTGTCGCCCAGATGGCGTAAAGGATTGAAAGCAGGCCGCAGGCGATGACGGCGGAAATAATTGTCATTGCCGGATTTTCCTCGATTGATGGCCCAAAAGAACCCCTCCCTGGGCCGTTGAGACAAAGACCGGATTCCGAGCACGGAATCCGCCTCTTCGCAGCGGTGTATGCGAAACAGGGCTGCGAACGTCAAGATATTGTTCGGTTTTTGCCCGGCTTTCGCCCAAATGGTTGGGACCAGGCGGCGGCTGCCGTCAGCACCCTGCGATTAGATCGATTGAAATTAGCCCTGACGCAGGGCGTGGCTACTCTGCCTCCCGGCCCATCCGGCGCGCCGTGTAGCGCTCTATGGCCGACAGGCCGTCATAGATCAGCACGGCAAGGGCTGCCACGATCAGGCCGCCCTGCAGGATGAAGGCGAGATTGTTGGACAACAACCCGGCGATGATCACTTCGCCCAGCGTTTTGGCTGCCACGGTCGAACCGATGGTCGCCGTGGCAAGGCTGATCACCACCGACAGCCTGATGCCGCCGAGAATGATCGGGGCGCTGAGCGGCAGCTCGACCTTGGTGAGCCTTTGCCAACCGGTCATGCCGGCGCCGCGCGCCGCCTCGACGACATTGGCAGGTAGCGTCGTCAGGCCGGTCAGCGCGTTCTCGAAGATCGGCAGCAGGCCATAGAGAAACAGCGCGATCAGTGTCGGCTTCTCGCCGAAGCCGACGGCCGGCACGGCGAGTGCCAGCACCGCCACGGGCGGAAAGGTCTGGCCGATGTTGACCAGGCTACGCGACAGCGGCAGGAATTCGGCGCCGGCCGGCCTGGTGACCAGGATGGCAAGCGCCACCGCAACGATGGTTGCTGCCACGGTGGCGATCAGAACCGTGCGCAAATGCAGCAATGTCAGCGTCAGCAGGCTGCCCTGGTTGTAGATCACCGGCGCATTGTTTTCGGTCAGCGGCTTCAGCAGCGGCACGAACCAGCCGGGATTGGTGACGAAGGCAACGAGCAGCATCACCAGGGCAAGTCTGAGCAACGATGGAAGCCAGGCCTTCATGCCGGCCTCGCCGCGCGCTTCACCAGCCCGTCGACGGTGACGCGGCCAAGCGGCTTGCCATCGGCGCCTTTGACCGGCAGCGCCGGCCGGCCCGTCCACAACAATTCGGCCAGCGCGTCACGCTGGCTGGCGTCGCCGGGGATCGCCTCGCCTTCGGCGGAGCCCTTCTCCACGGCATCGCGGACCCGGCCGAGCGACAGCAACCGGAACGGCCTTTCGCTGGCGCCGACCAGGGTCTCGACGAAGGCGCTTGCCGGCTTTGCCAGGATCTCGGCGGGCTTGGCGTATTGCACCAGCTTGCCGGCATCCATGACCGCGATCTTGTCGCCCATATGCACGGCCTCTTCCATGTCGTGGGTGACCAGGATGATGGTGGTGCCGAAGCGCTTCTGGATCGCCAGCAGATCTTCCTGCGCCTTGTTGCGGATGATCGGGTCAAGGGCGCCGAACGGTTCGTCCATCAACAGCACGTTGGGCTCGGCGGCGAGCGCGCGGGCAACGCCGACGCGCTGTTGCTGGCCGCCGGACAGTTCGTGCGGATAGCGCGGCCCGAAGGCTTCGGGGTCAAGCTGATAGAGCGTCATCAGTTCGTCGACCCGGGCCTTGATGCGGTCCTTGTCCCAACCGAGCAGCACCGGCACGGTGGCAATGTTCTGCGCCACCGTGCGATGCGGGAACAGGCCGTGGCCCTGGATGGCGTAGCCGATGCTGCGGCGCAGCTCATAGCCGGGCAGCGAACGATTGTCGGCGCCGTCGAGCTTGATGATGCCCGAGGTCGGTTCGACCAGCCGGTTGATCATGCGCAGCAACGTCGTCTTGCCGGAACCGGACGTGCCGACAATGACGGCTATGGTGCGCGGCTCGATGACCATCGACACGTCATCGACCACGGTCGTCGCGTCATAGCGCTTGGTAATGCCTTCGATCTCGATCATGCCGTTTCAACCCTGCGCCTGGTGGCGGTCATTTCGATCACCGCATCGAGGATGATGGCGGCGGCAAAGGCGAGCGCGACCGTTGGCACCGCGCCGAGCAGCACAAGGTCCATCGCCGTCTGGCCCACACCCTGGAAGACGAATACGCCGAAACCGCCGCCGCCGATCAGCGCGGCAATGGTGGCGAGGCCGATGTTCTGCACCAAGACGATGCGGATGCCGGTGAGGATGACGGGAAAAGCCAGCGGAAACTCGACGCCGAACAGGCGCTGCCTGTCGGTCATGCCCATGCCGCGTGCGGCGTCGTTGGCGGTGCGCGGCACGCCAGCGAGACCGACCACGGTGTTGGCCACCACCGGCAGCAGCGAATAAAGGAACAGCGCGACGAAGGCGGGGGCTGTGCCGATGCCGCGAATGCCGAGCGCGGCAGCCCCCGGCACATGCGTGGCCACCCAGCCGAGCGGCGCGATCAGCAGGCCGAACAGCGCGATCGAGGGAATGGTCTGGATGATGTTGAGCACGTTGAGAACCCCGGCGCGCAGACTTTCGACACGATGGCAGAGAATACCGAGCGGCAGGCCGACGACCACTGCCGCAAGCAGCGACCCTAGCGCCAGCGTTACATGCTTGGAGCCCTCCGCCCAGAAACTGTCGGCGCGGTTGAAATATTCCTTCAGGATCGACAGATTGTCCCAGCTTCCCGAAATCAACAGCAGCCCGATCGCCAAAGCCGAGACCGCAAGCACGCCAACTCGTGCCAATGGCGACAGGTTCAGCCGTGTCAGCACATCGGCGAGCAAAAGCGTGAAGGCAAAGATCAGAATCCAGAAACCGGAGGCTGGCGAAACTCTCGCAAAGGTGTTGCCCTCCGGCGTGAGGAATGTTCCGGCGACGCCGATCAGCAGCGCGAGCGCGGCAAGCGCCACCACGCTGGCGGCAAGGCGCAGCGCAAACGGTGTCTTGAACAGCGCGATGAGTGCTGCGGCGACGATCATGACGAGCAGCAGCGTCCCGGTGGTTGCCGGCAGCGCCTCAAGAATCGAGCGCGCCTGGCCGGGGACGATGCGGTTGGCACGGAACGTGGCAAAGGGCGCGGCAAAAGCCGCGTAGGCTGATATAGCGGCGATGACCACGCCGAGCTTGTCGAAGCGGATGTTCACGCCCTCCCCCGTCAGTCGATCCGGCGCGCCACGAAAGCGGCGCGCCGGAATCGTCCTACTTCAGGAAGCCGTTCTTCTTCAAAAAGTCCTCGGCGACGCCCTTGACCGGCTCGCCGCCGACCTGCACGCGACCATTCAGCTCCTGCAGCGTGACGAGGTCGAGCTTGGCGAAGACCGGCTTCAGCAGCGTCTCGATCTCGGGATGTTGCTTCAGCACCGCTTCGCGGATGATCGGCGCCGGCTGGTAGACCGGCTGCACGCCCTTGTCGTCGTCGAGCACGACGAGCCCGGACGGTGCGATGCCGCCATCGGTGCCGTAGACCATGGCCGCATTGGCGCCGTTGGTCTGGTTGGCGGCCGCGGCGATGGTTGCCGCGGTGTCGCCGCCTGAGAGAGTGATCAGTTGGTCCGGCTTCAGCGTGAAGCCATAGGTGGTCTGGAAGGCCGGCAGTGCAGCCGCCGAATTGACGAACTCGGCGGAAGCCGCCAGCACCACCTGACCGCCGCCCGCGACATATTTGCCGAAGTCGGTGAGCGTGGCGAGCTTGTTGGTCTCGGCGACTTCCTTGCGCAGCGCGATCGCCCAGGTGTTGTTTGCGGGCGACGGCGACAGCCAGACGATCTTGTTGGCGTCGTAGTCGAGCTTCTTGGCCGTTTCATAGGCCTTGGCGGCATCCTTCCAGACCGGGTCGTCGGCCTTCTCGAAGAAGAAGGCGGCGTTGCCGGTGTATTCGGGATAGATGTCGATCTCGCCGGCGGTGATCGCCTTGCGCACCACCGGCGTGCCGCCGAGCTGGATGCGGTCCGATGTCTTGATGTTGTTGGCGTTGAGGACGAGCTGGATGATGTTGCCGAGCACGCCGCCCTCGGTGTCGATCTTCGAAGAGACAACCACCTGGGCATTGGCGGAAGCCACCGTGATGCCGAGCGCCAATGCCGCGCCGGCCAGAAACTTGACTGAAAACATTGTGGAACCCCTAGCTATGAACCGAAACGCGATGACCGCATATGAGCATGGCTTCAACGGCCAGTCGGGGCACACGGTTTCATAACAAGGGGGATCAGCGCAATATTTTTGTTCGGAAGGCCGATTTTGAGGCGACGCTGGCGATCTGCTGCCATCTGGCGGATAATGCCATGGAGTGCGGGTGGCAAACACGGAGAGCGTGTCATGGCCATACACAAAGTCGGCTACCTCATCGGAAGTCTTGCCCGGGAATCCATCAACCGCAAGCTCGCGAAGGCGCTCGTTCAACTGGCTCCTCCGGAACTTGAAATGACGGAAATCGCCTTCAGGGATCTGCCTCTTTACAGCTACGATTATGATGCGGATTTCCCGCCGGTCGCCCGGGATTTCAAAAAGGCGATCGCGTCCGTTCAGGCCGTCCTGTTCGTTACCCCGGAGTACAACCGCTCGATCCCTGGCGGATTAAAGAACGCGATCGACTGGGCGAGCCGCCCCTATGGAAAGAATTCATTCGCGCGCAAACCGTCCGCCGTCATCGGAACATCGCCGGGCGCCATCGCAACCGCTGTCGCCCAACAAAGCCTGCGCAGCGTTCTGAGCTTCTGCAACTCACCCCAGATGAATGCGCCGGAAGCCTATATCCAGTTCACGCCGGGACTGATAACGGACGACGGCGAAGTGACGGTCGAATCCACCGAGGACTTCCTGCGCAACTACATGGCTGAGTTCCATATGTTCATAGCGAGGGTGCTTCAGGTGTTGCCGCCGGACGCATAGGTTTGGCGTCAAGCCGGGCGCGCGCTCGTCACCTTCAGCGCGCCCAGCGCCACGAAGCACAGGACGGTGACCGGAAAGACTATCCAGTTCAGCATCTCCCAGCCCCAGGCGTTGTAGACCATGCCCGACATCAGTGAGGCGCAGGCGACGGAGCCGAACAGGACGAAGTCGTGGAAGCCTTGCACCTTGCCCTTTTCCGACGGCCGGTAGGCGGAGGCCACCATTGCGGTCGCGCCAATGAAGCCGAAGTTCCAACCAAGGCCTAGCAGGATCAGCGACGTCCAGAACTGCCACAGCGCCAGGCCCGACAGAGCGACAATGGCGCAGCCGATGAGCAGGATCAGGCCGGTGGTCACAATGCGTTCGGCGCCGAAGCGATGGATCAGCGAGCCGGTGAAGAAGCTTGGCGCAAACATCGCCATGACGTGCCAGGAGATGCCGAGCGTCGCGTCGGTCTCCGACAGTCCGCAGCCGACCATGGCCAGCGGTGCGCCCGTCATGACGAAGCTCATCAGCGCGTAGCTGCCGACCGCACAGAAAAGCGCGGCGACGAAACGCGGCTGCGTGACGATTTCAGCCAGTGGTCTGGCGTCGCTGTCGGCGATCTCCACCTTGCCGGATGCTTTCGCCGGCAGCCGCAGGAAGGACAGGATGATGGCGCCGACGGCGGCCAGCGGCAGGATGGACACGAACGAACCGGCAAACATGACCGGCGCCAGCGATTCGCGGGTGAAGATGACAATCTGCGGCCCGAGGATAGCGGTGACGATGCCGCCGGCCAGCACGAAGGAGATGGCGCGCGCCTTGAATTCCGGCGGTGCGTTGTCAGCGGCGGCGAAGCGGAACTGCTGGACGAAGGCGCCGCCGACACCGATCGTGAGCAAGCCAAAGGCAAACAGCCAGAAGCTCCCTTGAAAAAGCGCAAGCGTGGCGACGAGGCCGCCAAGCGCCGTGACGATCGTTCCGGTCATGAAGCCGCCGCGCTGGCCCATTCTGCGGATGATGGCCGCTGCAGGCAGCGCGCCGAGCGCCACGCCGATGTTGAAGCCGGTGATCGGCGCTGTCGCCAATGATTTGTCGGGGCCAAGCAGATATTGCCCGGCCAGCGCGCCCACGGAGATGGCGATGGGGGCCGCCGAGCCGATGATCGCCTGCGATGCGGCCAGGATCAGCGCCGTGCGGCGCGCCTCGCTGCCTGCCTCGACGGCGATTGCCGTCATGATGCGTCCTTGCCGCGCCCCTCGCCACGCACCCGGCGTGACACACGGTCGAGCACGGCATTGACCAGCTTCGGCTCGTCTTCCTCGTAGAAGGCCTTGGCGATGTCGACATATTCGGAGACGATGACGGCGACCGGGACATCCTCGCGCTTCATCAGTTCGTAGACGCCGGCGCGCAGGATGGCGCGCAGCGTCGAATCGAGCCGCGACAGCGGCCAGTCCTCGGTCAGCGCCTGGCGGATGATCGGATCGATGGTCTTCTGGTTCTCGACGACACCCGCCAGGATAGCGCGAAACCATTGCGCATCGGCCTCGCGATAGAGCGCGCCGTCGACTTCCTTGCCAAGGCGAAACGCCTCGTACTCGGCGGTGATCTCGAAGACACCGCTGCCGGCGACATCCATCTGATAGAGCGCCTGCACGGCGGCCAGACGGGCAGCGCCGCGCTTGTTGGCGTGGCGCATCGCAGGCTGCCCGGGCGAAGCGGGTTCGCTCACGATCGCGCTCCCAATTGTTCCTTGAGGGCAATCATGGTCAGCGCCGCACGCGCGGCAAAGCCGCCCTTGTCGCCTTCCGAGCGCTTGGCGCGAGTCCAGGCCTGGGCGTCATTCTCGGTGGTGAGAATGCCGTTGCCGATGCAGACCGAGTCCTGCACGCTCAAATCCATGAGCGCGCGGCTGGATTCATTGGCGACAATGTCGAAATGGTAAGTGTCGCCGCGGACGACGGTGCCCAGCGCGACAAAGCCATCATAATGTGTGCCGCCTTCCGTCGCGCCGTCCAGTGCAAAGGTGATCACCGCGGGGATCTCCAGCGAACCTGGAACGGTGACGACGTCGTAAGTCGCGCCCGCTTCATCGAGCGCGCTTGTCGCGCCGTCGAGCAGCGCATCGGCAAGGTCGTCATGAAAGCGCGCTTCGACAATGAGCAGATGCGCCTTCGCCTTCGGACGAATGAAGGCTTTGCCGTGTTGGGATGTACCAGCCATAAAAGTCTCCGGGGAGTTGCCGGTGACTTAGGCCGAAGCCGGGTTCATCGCAAGCGGAAGATTGCTGGATGGACTCCTGTCCTATCGATCCTCTCGCGTATGCCACAGGCGCAACACAGAAATTGTCGTGTTCTGTATCTCGTAACGAATTTCGTAGCTGCCTACCAAAATGCGACGCACTTCTCGTGGTTCGAACTCTTCCAGTCTCTCACCGATGCGCGGATATTCGACCAACCGTGCCGGCGCGGCAGTAAGCGACTGCACGGCACGTGCGGCCGCCGGGCCATTTTCTAGCACGAGAAAATCATGTAGCCGGACCAAGTCGGACAAAGCCTTGTTGGTCCATTTCAACTCCATCAACGAGGCACCGGCAGTGGCTTGTCGGCACCAAGACTCTCAGCCCACGCCTGCACGGCCTGGTGATCGATGACCCGTCCTGCGTCGACATCGGCCATTGCTTCAAGCGTGAGCCGTCGGCGCTCCTCCTCCAAATCCACCCACGCGGAAAGAGCTTGTTTGACGATCCAGCCGCGTGGGCGCTCAAGGCGGGCAGCCAGTTGATCTACCTTTTCAGCCAGCGGCAGCGGAACGTGAGCGGTGATTACTTTTGTATCCATCAGAGCCTCACAATCAGATTTAATCATAGCGATTAAAACTGATTAAGTCGAGTGCAGCAGCACTTAAAGCCCCTCTTTCGTCGCCTCGACCAGCCGCGCCGCATAACGCGCCATGGTGTCGATCTCGAGATTAACGCGGTCGCCGACCTTGCGCTCACCCCAGGTGGTCACGGTCAGCGAATGGTGGATCAAAAGCACGTCGAAGCGCGTGCCTTCGACCTTGTTGACGGTGAGCGAGGTGCCGTCGAGCGCGACCGAGCCCTTGGGCGCGATGAACTTCGCCAGGTCGCGCGGCGCTTCCAGCGTGAAGCGCACGGCATCGCCCTCATCCTTGCGCTCGATGATCTCGGCCATGCCGTCGACATGGCCCGAAACGATGTGGCCGCCGAGTTCGTCACCGATCTTCAGCGCCCGCTCCAGATTGACTTTGGTGCCGGATTTCCAGCCCGAGGCCGTGGTCAGCCGCAAGGCTTCCTCCCATGCTTCAACCTCGAACCAGCGCGCATTCGAAACGCTGTCGGGCAAGGCCGTGACTGTCAGGCAGACGCCGCCGCAGGAGATCGAGGCGCCGATGGCGATGGTCTGCGGGTCATAGGCTGTGTCGATGCGCAGCCCCACCCCTTCCCTGAGCGGCTTGACGGACGCGACAGTGCCGACATCGGTGACAATTCCGGTAAACATCGGTGTTGATCCCTAAAGGTCTCTTATCCACTCGGCGTAGCTGTCTTCGCCAAAGCGCATCTCGCGCAATTTGCGAAATCCTGCCGGGATATGGTCGGCGTCGATCGGCGATGCAATGCCGTCGTCGCCGATTGCATCCGGTCCCTGGAACAGCACGATGCGGTCGACCAGCCCGTCGGCCAGGAAAGCGCTCGCCACCCTGGCGCCGCCCTCGACCAGCACGCTGGCCATGCCGAGCGCGGCCAGATCCTCGAGTAGTTCCGGCAAGGCTACGCCGCCCTCGTGCGTCTCGGTGCCGATGAAGCGCACGCCGGCGCGTTCGAGTGCTGCCCGCCGCAGCGGATCGGCCTCCAGGCAGGCGGCGATATAGAGCGGTACCCGGTCGACGCCCGAAACCAGCTTCGAGGCCTCCGGCAACCTGAGCTGGCGGTCGAGCACGATGCGGGCAGGCGAACGGTTCTCAAGCCCCGGCAAACGCACCGTCAGGGCCGGATCATCCTCAAGGGCGGTGCCGATACCAACCAGTATGGCGTCCGCCTCAGCCCGCATCAGATACACTTCTCGGCGCGCGATATCGCCGGTGATCGACACCTGCCCGTCACCTTCCCTGCCGATCTTGCCGTCGCTGGAAAGCGCAAGCTTGAGAATCACTTCCGGGCGTTTTCTCAACGATCGAATCAAATAGCCGGCCATCTGCTCGGCAGCTTCCGCCGCCAGCACCTTCTCGACCACCTCGACACCGGCCGCGCGCAGGATCGCATAACCCTTGCCGGACACGCGCGAATCGGGATCGCTGGCAGCACCGACGACCCGCGCAACGCCGGCATTGACCAGCGCATTGGCGCAAGGCGGCGTGCGGCCGTGGTGGGCGCAAGGTTCCAGCGTGACGTAGGCGGTGGCGCCGCGCGCGAGGTCGCCGGCCTCGGCCAGGGCCTCGGTCTCGGCATGCGGACGGCCGCCGACAGCGGTGACGCCGGTGCCGACGATCATCGGACCATTGCCGTCATCGCGCACGATCAGCGTACCGACAGACGGGTTGGTCGCGGTGCGCCCGGCATTTTTTCGCGACAGTCTGAGTGCCGCTGCCATGAAGCGGCGATCAAGGGCGGCCTGTTCGCTTGCAGTCATGCTCAGCTGGCTTCCTCTTCACCCTTGACTTCGTCGCCCTTGAGCTCGCCCAGCAATTCATGGAAATCCTTGGCCTCCCGAAAATTGCGGTAGACCGAGGCGAAACGGACATAGGCGACATCGTCGAGCGACTTCAGCGCTTCCATGACCAGGCGGCCGACTTCTCCCGAAGCAACCTCTGTCTCGCCGGAACTTTCGAGCTGGCGCACGATCCCTGTCACCGCGCGGTCGATGCGTTCGGGATCGACATTGCGCTTGCGCACGGCGATCTCCACCGAGCGCAACAGCTTGTCGCGGTCGAAGGGCACTTTGCGGCCCGATTTCTTGACCACGACGAGGTCGCGCAACTGCACGCGTTCGAAGGTGGTGAAACGGCCGCCGCAATCGGGGCAGACGCGCCGCCTGCGGATCGCCGCGCCATCCTCGGCGGGGCGCGAATCCTTCACCTGCGTATCTTCCGACTGGCAATAGGGACAGCGCATGGAGAAGCCTTTGGTTGGCGAATCTGGTGAAGCGAAAGGCTTAGAGGTTTTTGCAGCGATGGCAAAGTGTCGCCAACAGCTTCCTCGCCCTTCAGAGATAGCGAGGCGCAAGCAGGATTGCCAGCCTCGCCAGCAGCCGCACAGCGTACCGATGTCTTCAGGGAGCAACGTCGGCGGTCGGAAACCCGCACGATGCGCCGAGACTACGATAGGCCTTGGTGAAGCCGTCCATGGATATGCTTCCGACCGGCGCATCGCCGAAGGAGACGTCAAGCACCGATGCCCGGCGCATGGTGCGCAGGAGCGCCAGGCTGGTCTTGGACTGGTTGTCGACGGTCCAGCTGAGCCGGCCGTTGACGGCGCCATCGGAATGGAGCTTGGCAGTGACGCGGCCCTTGTCGTCGCCGAAAGTGGCGGCAACCGACTTGCCGGCCGGCAAGGCCTTGTTGTCGACGGCGATCGTTACGGACGGGTAGGCATCCGGCGGCAGTGCATCGCCGTTCGTGATGATGAGCGTCAGAACGCCGCTCTCGCCGCCAGCGCCGATAAAGGCGGTCGAGGCCGCGCAGGTCTTGCGCAGATCCTCACCGGTGTCGACCTCGTCGACCAGGGTCGACCATCTGCCAAAGGTTTCGAGCTTGGGTGCCGTCTGGGCGGGCGCCGCGGGCTCGGGCTGAGGTGCGGGTTGCGCAGGAGCGGGTTGCGCGGGCGCGGCTTGAGCAGGGGCGGTTTGCGCCAAGGCGTTGCCGGGGAAAGGCCCGGCGATCAAAGCAGCCAGAGCGCCAACGGCGCCAAGGTCGGCGAAACGAAATGGTCGCATCATCAAGGCTCCTGCCGGTCGCCCCGGCCTGCTGAAACGACGCTTGTCGTTGCAGCAGGCGGCAAAACTTCCTATCGCGTCAGCCGAGATAGGGATAGAGCGGGAAGCGATCGGTCAGCGCCACGACCTTGGCCTTGACCGCTGCTTCGACGGCGGCATTGCCCTCGTCGGAATTGGCGACCTTGAGACCATCCAGCACTTCGGCGATCAGCTTGCCGATCTCCCGGAATTCGGCCTGGCCGAAGCCGCGCGTGGTGCCGGCCGGGGTGCCGAGACGCACGCCCGAGGTGACAAAAGGCTTTTCCGGGTCGAACGGAATACCGTTCTTGTTGCACGTGATGTTGGCGCGGCCCAGCGCCGCCTCGGCGCGCTTGCCGGTGGCGTTCTTCGGACGCAAATCGACCAGCATCAGATGGTTGTCTGTGCCGCCGGAGACGATGTCGAGACCGGTTTCCTTGAGGCTGGAGGCGAGCGCCTTGGCGTTGGCGGCAACGCTCTCGGCATAGACCTTGAAGCTTGGCTTCAGCGCTTCGCCGAAGGCAACCGCCTTGGCGGCGATGACATGCATGAGCGGGCCGCCCTGCAGGCCGGGGAACACCGCCGAATTCATCTTCTTGGCGATGTCCTCGTCATTGCACAGGATCATGCCGCCGCGCGGGCCGCGCAGCGACTTGTGCGTCGTGGTCGTCACGACGTGGGCATGCGGCAGCGGCGACGGATGCACGCCGCCGGCGACCAGCCCGGCGATGTGCGCCATGTCGACCATCAGATAGGCGCCGACCGCGTCGGCGATCTCGCGAAAACGCTTCCAGTCCCAGACGCGGGAATAGGCGGTGCCGCCGGCCAGGATCAGCTTCGGCTTGGTTTCATGCGCGGTCTTCTCGATGGCATCCATGTCGAGCAGATGGTCGTCCTGGCGCACGCCATAGGAGACGACCTTGAACCATTTACCGCTCATGTTGACCGGCGAACCGTGGGTCAGATGGCCGCCGGAATTGAGGTCGAGGCCCATGAACGTGTCGCCCGGCTGCAAGAGCGCCAGGAAGACGGCCTGGTTCATCTGGCTGCCGGAATTCGGCTGGACATTGGCGAAGTTGCAGCCGAACAGCTTCTTGGCGCGCTCGATGGCCAGTTCCTCGGCCACGTCGACAAACTGGCAGCCGCCGTAGTAGCGCTTGCCCGGATAGCCCTCGGCATATTTGTTGGTCATGATCGAGCCCTGCGCCTCAAGCACCGCGCGGGAAACAATGTTTTCCGAGGCGATCAGCTCGATCTCGTGGCGCTGGCGGCCGAGTTCGTTGCGGATGGCGCCGAAAATCTCCGGATCGGCGTCGGCCAGCGTGGTTTCGAAGAAGGATTCGAATTTGTTCGACACTGCCGCTGCTGTTGCCATGGCCTGAAATCCTCGGGGTTCGGGGGCAATTTTGTTTATGCATGTCGTTGCTCAAACCGCTGTACACTTTTGGGCAACCTGCACGCGGCGCCATTAACACAGTTGTTTTCGCCCCGCCACGTTTGCCACGCGAAATTTGCTGGCCGGATTGCGCCAGCCAGGCCCGCGCGTCGTTATTTCCTCGCCTTCCGGCCCCTCAGCAATGCCTCGGTGAGCGTGATCTCGGTAAACAGCGCCTGCGACGTATGGTCGTTGATCTCGCCGCTGCGAAACATGGCGCGCACGGCTTCGCGCTCGGCTTCGATGCCCGCAAATCTCAATTCGAGCTCCAGCCTTCCGGCTTCACGCGCCTCGGCGCGGGCCTCATCGGCTTCGTCCGAGGCGGCGATGCGGCGCCGGTACCCGGCGACGATGCTGTCGGCGGCGGCAAGCCTGGCGCCGGGCACCTCGCCTCCCTCATCATCTGCGGCTCCGGCGATGCTCTCGATGCGCGCGATTGCCGCCTTGGCGGCGCCGACACGCGCCAGCCGCTCCTCGGCGGCGCCGGCATCCTCACCCGGCTCGACCAGCCCCCTGGCGATCGTCGGCAGAGCGAGACTGGCGAAGACCAGCGAGCAGATGATGACGCCGGCGGCCAGGAAAATGACCAGATCGCGTGCCGGGAACGGCGAGCCGTCCGGCATGGCGAGCGGCAGCGACAATATGCCGGCCAGCGTGATGGCGCCGCGCACGCCGGCCACCGAACCGGCGAGCCGCACGCGCAACCCGAACGGTTCCACCTTGCGCTTGCCCAGACGTGCGGCGATGCCGGCTGCGAGATCGCCTACCCATATCCACAGGAAGCGCAACGCGATCAGGCACAGCGTCAGCGCCACGACGGTCGCGATCGGCTGGATAATCGGGTGCAGGCTCATGAGTTCCGGCGGCACATGGCGGATGATGTCGGGAAGCTGCAGGCCGAGCACGATGAAGAGAGCACCGTTGAAAACGAAGGAAAGCGTCGTCCACAGCGACATCGTCTGCATGCGGGCCGAGACGCCGAGGAAGCGAAACACGCCGGAGCCGCCGGTGAGCAGGCCGGCGGTAACAGCCGCCAGAATACCGGACGCTCCGACATGCTCGGCGCCGAGATAGGCGATGAAGGGCAGCAGAACCATCACCAGCACCTGCGCTTCGGCCGGCACGCCGCCGATCCGGTTGAGCAATTGCAGCAGCTTGGCGGCAACGAACAGTGCCGCGACGCCGATCAGGATGCCAATCGCCACGGCATAGAGAAAACTGAGCGAAGCCGCGGCAAGGGAAAAGCTGCCGGTCAGCACTGCTGCGACGGCGAAGCGGAACATGACGAGGCCTGAAGCGTCGTTGAGCAGCGACTCGCCTTCGAGAATGTGCATCAGCCGCGCCGGGACGACATTCCTGTCGACGATCGAGGACACGGCCACCGCGTCGGTCGGCGACAGCACCGCGGCAAGCGCAAAAGCGACCACCAGAGGGATGCTCGGCACTAGCCAATGCAAGGCGTAGCCGAAGCCGACGATGGTGAAGAAGACCAGCCCTATGGCCAGATCCAGGATCGGTCCGCGCAGCGCCATCAGTTCACGCTTCGGTGCGCCATAGGCATCGCCGAACAGCAGCGGCGGAATGAACACCAGCAGGAACAGTTCCGGATTGATCTCGACATGGATGCCGCGCACCGGCCACGCAAGCGCGGCACCGATCGCAATCTGCAGCACCGGCAACGGCACCCGTACCAGGCGAACCAGAGCGCCGGAAAGCGCCACGAAGACGAGCACGACCAGAATGAAGACGGCGACTTCCATGGTCCGGTTCCAGGCTTTCCGCCGACCATGCGCAAAGCCGGCCGATCCGTCCAGCCGCCCGTCCCGTGAAAAACGCCGCGACACCCAATCAATGAAAAAAGGCCGCCCTGAGAGGCGGCCCTTTTAAATAGAAATCAAATGCTTACAGCGCGGACGTGATCTGCAGCTCGTTGTTGCCATCAAGCGCGTAGACGTCGTCGCGGAACTGCACCACGCCCGGACCGGTCGACCAGGCCGAGAGATAGAGGAAGTGGACCGGCACCGGATTGGTGACCTGGATCGGCGTGTTTTCACCGGTCTTGATCGCCGCCTCGAAATGCTGGCGGTCCCAGCCGGGCGTGTCGCGCAGGATCCAGGTGACGAGGTCGCGCACATTCTGCACGCGCACGCAGCCCGAGGAATCGAAACGCAGCATCTTGCCGAACAGGCTCTGCTGCGGCGTGTCGTGCATGTAGACGCCGTCAGGGCTCGGGAAATTGATCTTCACCGAAGCCATGGCGTTTTCCGAGCCGGGATCCTGGCGGAACCGGTACTTGGCGGCGTCGTCGGTCGACCAGTCGACATTCATCGGATCGACTTCGCTGCCATCGGGCGCGAACAGGCGGATGTGGCTGTTCTTGAGATAATCGGGATTTTTCCGCATCAGCGGAATGATGTCCTTGCGCACGATCGAGACCGGCGCGTTCCAGTATGGATTGACGATGATCTCAGTGATCTTGGAATTGACGATCGGCGTCTGGCGATCGATCTTGCCGACGATCGCGGTGTGGCGAAGCACGACGCGGTCGTTCTCGACCGCTTCGACCTGGGCTGCCGGAATGTCGACCAGCACGTAGCGGCTGCCCAGCGTGCCGGCCTTCTCGCGCAGCCGCTGCAGATTGGTCTGCAACTGGCCAAGCCGGATCTGCGCCGAAACGTTCATCGCCGCATAGGTGTATTTGCCCATCGAGCCATCAGCCGGCAGGCCGTGACGCAGTTGGAAGCGCTTGACTGCCGAGTCGACATAGGAATCGAAAGCCGTCGAAATGCCGGCGCTCTGCGACAGGTCGCCCGCGACCATCAGGCGCTTGCGCAATGGCACCACATCGGGATCATCGACGCCAAGCTGCAGCTTCTTGGTCGCGGGAACATCGACCCAGCCACCCTGCCCGACAATGTTCTGGTACTGCGCGACCGCCTGTTCCGTGAAGGCAACGGTCTGCGGGCTGAAGATCGGCAGCGTCGAGGCCACCTTGCCACCCTCGCTGGCGCGGGCGTCGAACTGGTCGTCCCAATTGCCGCGCGCCGAGGATTTCAGGATATCACCGATCACATCCTGCGCATTGGCGCCGCCGGCGACCACCGCGGCTGCGAGCGCGGAGGCTCCGGACAGGAAAAAACGACGGCTGGTTTTCATGGACGTTCCAGACATTGGTAGCAGTTCGATCACTTGCTGCGTTGATCACCGGGCGATCTCGCCCGCACTGTAAAATTGGCAATCTTAACAATTAGCCAACCATGGTCCGTATCAGCTTGGTGTGACAATGCACAGGCGCGATACAGGCTGCGGGTGAACGCATGGTCTTCACCACAGCATCACTGCCACTCTCGGTTCCATTGGAATATGGCGGCAACGTGGCCTAGCGGCCAAATCCGACCGGCCAGCATTCCGAAAAGAACGGACCGTGCTTTTTGGGTATCGATCGGCGATCGACCACGCGGTGCAATGACCAGCCAAATCAAAGAAAAGGCCGATGCCTCTCGGCACCGGCCCTGACTGAAGGTCGATATTTCGGCCGCGCTTCTGTGACGCGGGCCGGATCCGATGCGGCGGATGTCTTACATCCGGTAGGCGATGGTGTCGTTCCAGAAGCGGTCGAGCCGCTGCAAAGCGCGGTTCATCTGCTTGAACTCGTCGGTGTTGATGCCGCCGACCTGTTCGATCGAGCCGACATGACGCTCGTAAAGGCCGGCGACGACCTCGGCCACCTCATTGCCCTTCGGCGTCAGCGAGACGCGGACCGAACGGCGGTCGATGCGCGAGCGCTGATGGTTGATGAAGCCGAGATCGACCAGCTTCTTCAGATTGTAGGAGACGTTCGAGCCGAGATAGTAGCCACGCGAGCGCAGCTCGCCCGCGGTCAGTTCGGAATTGCCGATGTTGAACAGCAGCAGTGCCTGGATGGCATTGATGTCGGAACGGCCGTTGCGGTCGAATTCGTCCTTGATCACATCAAGCAGGCGGCGGTGCAGCCGCTCAACAAGCTGCAGCGATTCCATGTACAGGGAACGGATAGCCTCACGGCGATCGTCGGATACGTTGGCGGTCTTCGCCGCCGGACGCGAATTGATCATTGTCTTTGCCTCTCGTTTGTCGCCCTGGTGATTTTTTGTTTTTCACCTTGATCGCGACACTATCGAATACTCATAAAATTCGACTTAAACGCTAGGGCTAACAAGAGCTTACCGGTAAGGGGTTTCGGAAGAGGCTTAACGAACGGTCACCCGAGCAAGGATAATTAACCTAAAGATTTCGCCAACGATTGCAGGGCTCATTCGAGGCGACAGCCGGGCCGCCAAGGGTTCAACGGCTTAGTGGCGGACCGGGCGCTTCTGCAGGTAGATGACGACGCGAAAGACGATATAGAGCACCGCCACCGCCGCATGCGAGACGACAATCAGCAAGCGGTGGCCGAACAGCTCGGGAAAGCCGGCGTACATGACCGTCTCGGTCACCGCGCAAATGAACCAGATCACCGGGCCCCAGGACGCCAGCATCCACAGGCCGGCAGCGGCAAAGGGAAAGAACACGGCGAGCACCACCGCCGCGACCTGCCAGTGCACGGGCATCAGGTCGAAACGCCACAGTGTGCCCGGATAAAAGCCGATCAGCTTGATCCAGTAGAGAATGCCGAACAGCAGGCAGTAGCCCGATATGACGCGCTGGAACCAGGCGAAGATCACCTCCACCCCGGAGGGCTGCAGAACGATGCGCCTTGAGGTCACCTCGCTCATATCAGGAGTTCCCGTTCGCCGAGCGGAGCGAAATAGGCATCGACATCCGCTTCGCTGACCGCAGCGAGGCTTGCCGGCCGCCATTGCGGCTTCGAGCCCTTGTCGATGATGGCAGCGCGGATGCCTTCGTAGAAATCATGGCCGGCGAGCATCCGGTTGAGGATGCGGAACTCCATCTTCATGCAGGCTTCCATGGACAGCGTCAGTCCGGCGCTGATCTGCCGCCAGGCGACGCGCAGGCTGGTCGGCGAGCGGGTGCGGATCGTCGCCAGCGTCTTTGCCGCGAACTCATCGGCGGCGGCCGCACGCTCGAGGCTGTCGATGACGCGGTTCAGGGACGGTTGCGAAAAATGACGAACAATCTCCTCCAGCGTCGGTCTGTCGGTTTCTCGCCTTGCCTGCACGAAGAAGCCGCGCAGCACCGATTCCGGATCGCCGGTCAACGCCAGCCGGTCGAGGAAGCCAGCCTGGTCCTCGGCCTTGATGGTATGGGTGGCCAGCCCAGACCACAGCGCATCGCCATATCGAATGCGATTGCCGGTCAGCGCCAGATACATGCCGAAGGAGCCGCCGAGATCGGGCAGCAGGTGGCTGGCGCCAACATCCGGAAAGAAGCCGATGCCGACTTCCGGCATGGCAAACTGGGCATTCTCGGTCATCACCCGGTGCGAGCCGTGGAAGGAGATGCCGACGCCGCCACCCATGACGATACCGTCGATCAGGGCGACATAGGGCTTCTTGTAGCTGTTGATGCGGGCGTTGAGCCGGTATTCGTCGGCGAAGAACTCGACCGGCGGTTTTCCCGCCCGACCTGTCTCATAGACATGCAGGATATCGCCGCCGGCCGAAAAGGCCCTGCCCTCTGCCTTGACGACGATGACGTCGATGCCCTGGTCGGCCTCCCAGGCGGAAAGAGCGGCGTCGAGCGCCCCGATCATGCGGTGCGTCAGGGCATTGAGCGCCTGCGGCCGCGTCAAGGTGACGACGCCGGCCCGGCCCAGATGTTCGAAGCGGATCTCGTCGCCTCCGCCAAAATCCATCGTGAAAGAATCCCTCTCCCGGCCGCCGGGACTGAAGTGCTAAAGCTTGGCGCATGGGTGCGTCAATGGCGAGGACACCGGTGCAAGCTCTGGCCCGGACCAGGAGCCAGTGCTAAAAATGGAGCTGCAATACGGAAAACTGGGTAGAGTTCATTGCAGCGTACCTGGTGGGTCTTCGAACGGGACGATTGTTTATGACTCGATTTTCGCACCTTGCGCCGGTGGCAATCGGGCTGAGCCTCTGCTTGGCTGTTCACCCGGTCATGGCGGGGACTTTGGAAGACCTCTACAGCTCGCAGACCATCGTCAACGGCAAGTACGAGAAGAACCGCCAGTCCGGCTTCAAGCGCTGCCTCGACGCGGTTCTGGTGCGGGTTTCCGGCGATCAGCGCCTGCCGGCGAAACCTGAAATGACGGCATTGCGCGACAAAGCCGGCACCTTCGTCGCCAGTTTCCACTATCGCGACCGCATGGAAGGCATTCCCAACCATGACGACCAGGGCACGTACGATCGGCCTCATAATCTCTACTGCCAGTACAAGCCTGCTGACATCGACCCGGTGCTGGCTTCGCTCGGCAGCAGGCCGTGGCTGACCGAGCGGCCACGGCTGGTGGTGTTTTTGGCGACCGAGCGCGGAACAACGCATTACGCGCTCGATGCCGAGGACGACCGTGGCATGCTGATGCGCGAATCGTTCGGCAATGCCGCCGTACCGCTGGCCATGCAGGTGACTTTTCCCACGGTGGCGCAGCTGTCGCAGGCCGGATTGGACGATCAGGCGCTTCGCAATGCCGAGATGACGAAGCTCGACACACTGGCGAAGAGGGCCGGCGCCGACCAGGCGCTTTACGGCAGCCTCGTCTGGAGCGACAAGGAACTGGGCTGGATCGCCGACTGGCGGCTGGCCATGGCCGGCAAGACCTACATCTGGCAGGTGCGCGGTGTCGGCTTCGACGAGGCTTTCCGTGTCGCCATCAGGGGCGCGGCACAGATTCTGTCAGGCAATGGGCAACCCGAATAGGCCTCGACCGCGTTGCTGGCACAATCGTGCCGCATTGGTCAGCGGCGGGAGCTCGTGGTAAAAGCCTGCCCGAACGAGAGTACTGGCGATGAACAAATTCACCCCCGCAAAGCCCGCCGGCGCGCGCGGCGTCGACGAAATCACCGGCAGCCGCCGTCTGCGCCGCATGCGCAAGGCCGACTGGTCGCGCCGTCTGGTGCAAGAGAACCGGCTCACGGTCGACGATTTGATCTGGCCGATCTTCGTCGTCGAGGGCAAGGGTGTTTGCGAGCCGATCGCCGCCATGCCCGGCGTCTTCCGCCTGTCGATCGATCTCGCCGTCAAGGAGGCAGAGCGCGCGGCAAAACTCGGCATTCCCGCCCTCGCCACCTTCCCCAATGTGGACATCTCGCTGCGCGACCAGACCGGCTCGCACATCCTCGATCCCGACAATGTCATCAACCGCGCCACCCGTGCGATCAAGGATGCGGTACCGCAGATCGGCATCATCACCGACGCAGCGCTCGACCCATTCACCAGCCACGGCCATGACGGCATCCTGCGCGACGGCATCATCGTCAACGACGAGACCGTGGAACAGGTGACCGCCGCTGCCGTCATCCAGGCGGCCGCCGGCGCCGACATCATCGCACCGTCCGACATGATGGACGGCCGCATCGGCGCCATCCGCGACGCGCTCGATGCCAATGGTTTTCAGGACGTGGCGATCATGTCCTATGCGACCAAATTCGCCTCGGCCTTCTACGGACCCTATCGCGAGGCGGTGGGCACCGCCGGTCTGCTCAAGGGCGACAAGAAGACCTATTACATCGACCACGCCAATTCGGACGAGGCGGTGAGAGAGGCCGAACAGGACATCGCCGAGGGCGCCGACATGCTGATGGTCAAGCCCGGCCTGCCCTATCTCGACATCATTCGGCGGCTGAAGGACGAGTTCCAGATGCCGACCTTCGCCTACCAGGTGTCAGGCGAATATTCGATGATCAAGGCGGCAGGCGCCAATGGCTGGATCGACGGCGAGAAGGCAATGCTGGAATCGCTGCTCGCCTTCAAGCGCGCCGGCTGCGACGGCATCCTGACCTATTTCGCACCCGAAGTGGCGGAGATGCTGAAGGGGTAATTTCTCTTCGCGACGACGGCCGGTCGCGGCGAGCAATGTCGGCCAATCCGCTTCGACATCCATACCAATTTCCGGCTCTTGGCCGGGGAATCCATAGCGAGGGCCACTTGACCGTTGCGTGGGCTTCGTTTGAGCTTGAAAATACCGCTTGCAATTCACAATCGGTTTGTTACAAAAAACTGCTTGCAAAACACAATCGGTTATCGAGGAGGCTCGCATGTCCAAACTTCGCGTCAACGCTTTCACCCTATCGCTCGACGGCTATGGCGCCGGTCCCGATCAGGATCTGCAAAATCCGCTCGGCGTCGGTGGGGAATCCTTGCACAAGTGGTTTGTCGACACCCGCACCTTCCGCGAGATGGTGCTCGGACAAGATGGCGGCACCACCGACGTCAACGAGGCGTTCGCGGCGCGCAGCTTCGAAAATGTCGGCGCCTGGATCCTCGGCCGCAACATGTTCGGACCGATCCGCGGCGAATGGCCTGACGACAGCTGGAAAGGCTGGTGGGGCGACAACCCGCCCTATCATGTGCCGGTTTTCGTGCTGACCCATCACAAGCGGGAACCGATCATGATGGAGGGCGGCACCACTTTCCACTTCGTCATCGACGGCATCCATTCAGCTCTTGAACAGGCCAAGGCTGCCGCTGGCGGCAAGGATGTGCGGGTCGGCGGCGGCGTCGCCACCATACGGCAATATCTGCAGGAAAAACTGATCGACGAGATGCATCTGGCGATCGCGCCGGTGCTGCTGGGCACGGGCGAGAACCTTTTTGCCGGCCTGGACATGCTCAAGCTCGGCTATATCTGCAGCGAGCAGGTGGCGACCCCGCTCGCAACGCACGTCACCATCAAGCGGGCGTAAGGTGGAGAGCCAATCTCCCCCCTCGTGGGGGAGATCGCAGCTTCGTCTGCCTCAATACTTCTCCGGTACGTAGAGCTCGCGCGGCAGCACCTGGCGTTCGTATTCGGGGTTGAAGACGCGCTCCGGCAAAGTGATCTCCTCGTGCGGCACTTCCTCGTAAGGCAGTTGCTTGAGCAGATGGTCGATGCAGTTCAGCCGCGCGCGTTTCTTGTCGTTGCCCTCGACGATGAACCAGGGCGCTTCCGGGATGTTGGTGCGGGCGAAGGTCTCTTCCTTGGCCTTGGTGTACTGCTCCCAGCGCACGCGCGACTGCAGGTCCATCGGCGACAGTTTCCACTGTTTCATCGGATCGTGGATGCGCATCAGGAAGCGCATCTGCTGTTCCTCGTCGGTGATCGAGAACCAGTATTTGACCACGGTGATGCCCGAGCGGACCAGCATGCGCTCGAATTCCGGCACGTCGTGGAAGAATTCTTCGACCTGATCGGGCTGGGCAAAGCCCATCACCCGCTCGACGCCCGAGCGGTTGTACCATGAGCGGTCGAACAGCACGATCTCGCCGCCGGCCGGCAGATGCGGGACATAGCGCTGGAAATACCATTGCGACTTTTCGCGCTCCGTCGGCGCCGGCAGTGCGACGACACGGCAGATGCGCGGGTTGAGGCGCTGGGTGATGCGTTTGATGACACCGCCCTTGCCGGCCGAATCGCGTCCCTCGAAGATCACCACCAGCTTCTTCTTGTGGTGGGCGACCCAGGACTGCAGCTTGATCAATTCGGACTGCAGGGTGATCAGGTCGCGAAAATACTGCATGCGATCGATCGAAGGCGGATGCGAGTTCTTGTAGATCTTGGCGATCTCCATCGACAGCGCCGGCTCCGACATTTCGAGCTCATAGTCTTCGTCAAGCGTGTCGGCGAGCTCGGCTTCAAGCCAATCCCTGGCCGGAGAATTCTGTTTTAGCTCGGTCATTATCGGCTGCTCCACTTGCAAGCTCTGTCGATCCACGTCCGGCGCCCCAAACTCCCGACCTACAGCCCGGGAACGGCAACACCTGAGCCGACTTCCATATAGGCCTGCAATGACGGTTTTATTGCAGCGCGAGCATGGTCACCGCCGCCGTCGGTCCAGCCAGGCATGATCGATCCGCCGCGCTGGCATGGAGACACGTCGCCCAAATTGTCCTACAAATAGCGGCCACTTTCGGGCGCCCTCCCCAGCCCTTTCCCAATGCAATCGCGAGGACCGACATGGAATACCGCACCCTCGGCCGTTCCGGCCTGAAAGTATCGACACTGACCATGGGGACCATGACGTTCGGCGGCGCCGGTGCTTTTTCGGCGGTCGGCAAGACCGATCTCGACGAAGCGCGCCGGATGATCGATCTCTGTATCGACGCCGGCATCAATGTCATCGACACCGCCAATGTCTATTCGAACGGCATTTCCGAAGAAATCATCGGCGAAGCGCTCGGCGGCAAGCGCAAGGGCGACGTGCTGATCGCCTCCAAGGCACGGATGCGGATCGGCAAAGGTCCAAACGATGAAGGCCTGTCGCGCCATCACCTGATCCGGGAATGCGAGAAGAGCCTGAAGCGGCTCAAGACCGACGTCATCGACATCTATTTCCTGCACGAATGGGATGGCGTGACGCCGCTGGAGGAAACCATCGCCGCGCTCGACACGCTGGTTGCCCAGGGCAAGATCCGCTATGTCGGCTGCTCCAACTATTCCGGCTGGCAGGTGATGAAGGCGCTCGGCATCAGCGACAGCCGTCATCAGCCGCGCTTCATCACGCAGCAGATCCACTACACGCTGGAAGCGCGCGAAGCGGAGTACGAACTGCTGCCGATTTCCGTCGACCAGGGGCTGGGCGTTCTGGTCTGGAGCCCGCTTGCCGGCGGATTGCTGTCCGGCAAATACCGCCGTGACAGCCCCACCGCCCGCCAACTCGCGGGCTGGTCGGAACCACCGATCCGCGACGAGGACCGGCTGTGGCGGATCGTCGATGTGCTTGTGGAGATCGGCGCGCAGCGCGGCGTGTCGGCAGCGCAGGTGGCGCTGGCCTGGCTGCTTGGCCGGCCGTCCATCAGTTCCCTGGTGATCGGCGGCAGGACGGAAACGCAGTTCCGGGACAACATCGCGGCGGCAAGCCTGGTGCTTTCCGACGAGGAGCGCGCGCGCCTCGACGCGGTCAGCCGGCCGCCCTTGCTCTATCCCTACTGGCACCAGCAGCTGACGGCAAAGGACCGTTTTGGTGCCGCCGATCTGGTGATTGACCGAAGCGGCATCTGATCGGCAAATCGATGGCGATAGGTATCGCCGCCGCAGTGATGGGCGTGGCCCCATCATTGCGGCGCGCATCTTGCAAGCCTGGCCATCATCGACGCACTATCGCTTCAGCTGTTGTGTTTGACGGCTAATGCTCCTAGGCAGGACCAGAGCCGCGAGGCAGTGAAAAAGGAGCCGATATGGCGCGACCACCAAACTACGATCAGGAACGCAAGGAACGCGACCGCCAGAAGGCGGCCAAGAAGGCCGAGAAGCTGGCAGCCAAGGTTGCAGCGAGGGAACGTTCGAAGCCCGAAGACGAGACTGAAGCCGAAACCGAAACGGCAAAGTGACGGCAAAAGGCCCGCAGATGCGGGCCGTGCCTCAATCCGGATTGCCGCCTCGGATGTCGCCTTGTGTCAGGCCGGCGCCTTGTCGCTGACAAAGACGTCCACTTCGCGCGCCGCCGCAATGAAGGCGCGCCTGGCGTTCATCGCCGGCTTGTCGCCGGCGAGTGCGTCATGGCAGGCCTGCAGGGCCGCGCGATGCTTGGGGCTGCGCTTGCCGGGCCAGCTGTTGAGGAGGTAGTCGGAAGCCTCACGCGCCGTGCGCAAGAGCTGAGTGCTTCCCGCCGCGACTGACTTCACAGTCACAGGTGTTTCAAATCGGTTGTTTTCCATCGCCGCTCCTTACGCCATCGGCGTCTGCGAAGCGAGGGCGAAAGTGCGCACACGTCCAGACGCCGCTTTGCGCCCTTCATCCGCCTTAAGCAGCAACGACGGCAAAGCCTCTGGCGCGAAGACCGCGCCGATCGTTGGCGAGCGACGTCACCAGCCGGTCGCGGCTGCCGACGATGTGGACCGAGAGCAGGCGCGCGGCTTCATCGGCGTCGCCACGGCGTGCCGCCGCCAGTATGGCGCGATGTTCGGCCCAGGCGCGGCTGAGGGCCGCTTCGTCGCGAACCTCCAGCCAGCGCGCCCGTGACAGGCGCGTCATGGCATCGCGGACCGCCCGGAACAGGAATTCATTGCCTGACAGACGCGCCAGTTCGATGTGAAAATCCATGCCGACGCGATGCCATTCCTCGCGCGGCGTGTCGTTGTCGCAGGATTCGAGCATCGCCTCGATGACATCGATGGCGCTCCGGTCCGCCAGGCTGCATGTCAGGCGAACTGCCGCAACCTCGACCGCCTCCCTGTAGACGGCGATCTGCTCGAGTTCAGCCAGATTGATCGGCGACACCGTCCAGCCGCGCCCGTCCCTGCCGACCAGCCCCTCGGTCTCGAGCCGCAGAAGTGCTGCCCTGACCGGGGTTCGCGATGCACCGAAACGGCTCTCGATCCAGCGCTCGGTCAGCTTTTCGCCGGGACCGATCTCGAGGCCCAGGATCATCTGCCGAAGCTGTTTTTCGACGCTGTGCATCTGCGACATTGTCGTTTCCACCTTTTGGCCGTTTGCGATCGTCTTGCCGATCACGTTCGACAGGCTGCATTGACAGCGGCCAAGCTTGCGTCCATGACGTGCACCATCTTGGTATCCCAAATTGGTATCCGCAGCAAGCATCGATAAAAGAGTTGCTGGGACAGGACACACGACATGCAGCAGAGCACGCCCCCGGCGACCGACAGCACCTACAACATCCACTGGCGGCGCAATCTGTTCGTGTGCTTCGCCGGTTCGTTTTCGACGCTTGTCGCCATGACACTGCTTCTGCCGTTCCTGCCGCTCTATATCGAGCAGCTGGGTGCCGAGGGTCACGCCGCGATCGTGCAATGGTCGGGGATTGCCTATGGCGCGACGTTCTTCGCGGCGGCGCTGGTGGCGCCGCTCTGGGGACGTCTCGGCGACCGCTATGGCCGCAAGGTGATGCTGGTTCGCGCCAGCTTCGGCATGGCCATATGCATGTCGCTGACCGGCATGGTGCAGACGGTCTGGCAGCTGGTGCTGCTGCGGCTGCTCATCGGCTTTGCCGGCGGCTACTCCTCGGGATCGACCATCCTCGTCGCCATGCAGACACCCAAGGAGCGTTCCGGCTGGGCGCTGGGCCTGCTGTCGGCCGGCATCACGGGCGGGGCTCTGGTCGGCCCGCTGGTTGGCGGTGCCCTGCCGCCGCTGATCGGCATCCGCGCCACCTTTCTCCTCTCCGGCGGCGTCATCTTCCTGGCATTCCTGGCGACCACGTTTCTGATCAAGGAGAATCCCCGGCCGAAAACAGCAGACGCCGGAGCGACGCAGAAGCGGAAAGGCGGCTGGTCACAAATCCCCGACAAACGGCCTGTTGTCGCCATGCTGGCGACCGGCATGCTGTTGAGCTTCGCCACCATGTCGATCGAGCCGATCATCACCGTCTATGTGCAGCAGCTCATCGAGGACCAGAGCCGCGTCACGCTGATATCAGGCGTCGTCATGTCGGCGGCGGCCCTTGGCGCCATCCTGTCGGCCTCGCGCCTCGGCAAGCTCGCCGACCGCGTCGGCCACTGGAACGTCATCATCGGCGCGCTTGCCGTCTCGGCGCTGCTGCTGATCCCGCAGGCCTTCGTCACACAGAGCTGGCAACTCATCGGCCTGCGCTTCCTGATGGGTCTGGCGCTGGGCGGGCTGTTGCCCTGCATCACCAGCGTGATCCGCCACAATGTTCCCGATGGGGTCGGCGGCAATGTGCTCGGGCTGTCGATCTCCGCCCAATATGTCGGGCAAGTCGCCGGTCCCTTGCTGGGCGGCTTTGCCGGTGGTCATTTCGGCATGCGCTCGGTGTTTCTGGGCACGTCCATCTTGATGGCCGGCGGCGCGGTGTATAACTGGCTGGCACAGTCACGCCGCGAGCAGGACATGGTTGCCAACCCCGGCAAGCCCTGACGGGGTTGGGCGTCACAGGGCCCCAAACATGAGCACAGCCGAACGACCTTCCGACAACAGCAGCCGTATCCTCGTCCTGGCCGGGGGCTTCTGCGGTGCTGCCGGCGTGGCGCTGTCGGCCGCGGCGGCGCATCTCGGCGGCGCCTTCGTTGGCACCGCCGCATCGTTCCTGCTGATGCATGCGCCGGTCTTCCTTGCCGCCGGATTGCTTGGCGCGAACCGGATCCTGCGCATCGGCAGCCTGATCCTGCTGGTTGGGCTCCTGCTGTTCTGCGGCGATCTGCTGGCCCGCGATTTCATCGGGTCGCGGCTATTCCCGCTGTCGGCGCCGATCGGCGGCACGCTGCTCATTGCCGGCTGGCTGGCGATCGCTGCCTCGGCGCTGGTGCGCGTGCGGTCCTGACGCCCGCCGGCACCAAACGTCGAGCGTGGCTGCTAATCCTGCCGGCGCTCGGGCTTGATAAGCAATTCGCGATTGCGCCGCCGCAGCTTGGCCAACCAACGCCCTTGCGGCTTTTTGGAAGCCGGCGCGATACCCCAATAGTTGCGGTAGATGTCTTCAAATAGATAGCTCACGGGATGCATGATGTGCGCTCCTTTCAGCACTTGAATCGATCCAATCGAGAGGTGCGAAAAACCGACCCCGATCAGCTCCGCTTGCGCTCCACAAGGAACCGCAACTCGCGGACCCATGGGCTGGTTTTGCCGCGGCGCTTCTGCGTCGCGGTGTTCGACGAGATGCTCCAGTCGTTGCGGTAAATGTCTTCGAACAGAAAATTGACGGGATGCATGACACAACTCCCTACTTGATGTTGAATCGATCCAATTCTGCCAGCAGGCGTTTCCTTGGATCGATTCAAACATAGGCCCTATCGAAGCCTCGATCAAGCCAAAATTTGAACCGATCCAACGAAAGTGTTAAATGGGAAGAATTCAGGAGACGAAGATGGCGCCACTTATCTCTGCAAAGACAAGACCGGTCCGGCTGGCGGACATTGCCAAGGCAGCCGGCGTGTCGCACGGCACCGCGTCCAACGTCTTCGCCCGTCCGGAGATCGTGCGCGAGGAGGTCCGTGAACGGGTCAAGGCGGCAGCCGAGGCCATGGGATATGGCGGACCGGATCCCAAGGGCCGGCTGCTGCGCGCCGGCAAGGTCAATGCCATCGGTGTCGCGACCGCGGAACCCCTCTCCTATTTCTTCGACGATCCCTTTGCCCGGGTGATGATGGCCAGCATCTCGCAGGCTTGTGACGCGACCGGTGCGGGGATTTCGCTGGTCTCCGCCGTCAATGGCGAGCAGCTGGCGTGGAACATCCAGAGTGCGCTGGTCGATGGCTTCATCGTTTTCTGTGTCGATGGCGGCTCAAAGCTGGTCCAACTGGCACGTGAACGCAAGCTCCCCTTTGTGGCGCTCGATCTCGATTCGGACGACGACGATGCGGTCGCGGCGATCGGCGTCGACAACATCGCCGGTGCCGGCCTGGCGGCCCGCCACCTGACCGAACTCGGACATCGCCGCTTTGCCGTGCTTACCCTGCCCTGTGCCGACGCAGGCTTCGGCCCTACCACAAGGGAGCAGGTGGAAATGGCCCTCTATTCCGCTACGCGGGACCGCTTGCGTGGCTATCTCGCGGAACTCTCCCGCGTCGACATCGACGTCTCGCGTGTGCCGATCTACGAAACCGTCAATGACGAGAAGAGCGTGTGGGCCGGCCTCGACCATATTTTCGCCGGTGCCGAGGCGCCGACAGCCATCCTGGCGATGTCGGACAGGATGGCGCTCCATGCGCTGGACTGGCTGCGGCAGCACGACATTGCGGTACCGGGCGATGTTTCTGTCGTCGGCTTCGACGGTGTTCCGGAAGGGGCGGTTTCCAAGCCGCCGCTGACCACGATCGTCCAGCCGATCGCCGAGATGGGCCGCCTTGCCGTCAAGGCGATCCTTGAAAATGATGGTTCGTTCAGCCGGCAATCGCTGCCGGTCGAACTCGTGGTGCGGGCCTCATCCGGCCCCTCGCCCGCCTGAGCTCAACGGCCCATTCTTGTCGCCATGCCCGGCATCGCGAAGGATGCAGCATGGACGGGCGGTGCGGCGCTGTGAGCCGGCCTGCTTTTGGCGGACCAGCCAAGGCCCGATAGCCATTCGAGATAGTAGGCGAGCGCGAACTGCATGACGATGCCGGCCGATATCAACAGGCTGTCATAGGCAAATCCGCCCGGATTGATCAGCTTCAGCACCTGCGCCGCCATTGCAAGCACCGTGCCGGCAATGAAAACCGGCAGCGATCGTTTGCCCAATATGGCAAGCGGATGATCGCGCCCGGTGCGAAACAGATTCGAGATCGCCGGGAATGCCACGATCAGGTAGCTCACTGCGAGTATATGCAGGAGCCTCGGCAGCGACAGGAACGTCTTGTCGAAACCGGTCAGCACCGGAGGCAGGCCAAACCAGGAGATATGCCCCCAGAGCGGGCTGTGCACCCAGACCAGGGCCACAACGGTGTAGGCCAAGGCCGCCCCAACCAGCCAGCGATTGACCGGGATGGTGCCGCCGCGACGCACATGCAGCGTGCCCGCCAGGCCGATGTTGAAAAGGAACTGCCACGACAGCGGGTTGAGAAACCAGAAGCCGGGCTCGGGGTAGTTGGGCGGAGCAATCTGATAAATCCCCGCGACCAGCCACAGGGCGCCGGATGCCACCAGTGCCAGGACCGGCCGATAGCTGACAATGAGCAGGAACAGCGGCGCCAGCAAGAGCAGCACCGCATAGACGGGCAGGATGTTGTTGTAGCCGAGCTGGTGGCCGAGCGTCACGATGCCGATCAGCACTTCTGGCGTATTCTTGATCAACGGCTCGATGTTGATCATCGTCAAAAGCTCCGGCCGCCTGGCAAACACTGCCGCAGCGCAGAAAATGGCCATCACCACCATGGTGGTGACGATGTGGGTGGCATAAAGCACACCGGCGCGGCGCAACATCTTCAAAGTTGCCAGCAGCCGGTTTCCAGGCTGGAATTTCTTGCCGTAGGCGAGCGCGACCGAGATTCCCGAGATCAGCACGAAGACCTCCGCCGCATCCGAAAAGCCGAAATTCTTGTATGTCAGATACTCGAAGGCGGTACCCGGCACATGGTCGACATAGATGGTCAACAAGGCGAGAGCACGGATCACATCGATGCGCGTGTCGCGCTCAGTGCGGTCCGGGACACGCGCCTCGCGGTCTGGGACACGCGCATCGCGGTCCGGGGAAATCTGGGTGGTCATCGACAAAAAGGCCTCAAAGCTGGTTGTTCATACCGGCAATGCGACCCCCGGCGCACCGCTTCGATTCCTCCCGAAGGATGTTATCGGCGGAGAAACGGACTGTAATGCGCCCGGTTCAATCAACTTTCGCGGAGCTTGAAAATATTGCGTTTTGAAGCCGGCAAATTGAGCGAAACGTCATATAATCAAGAGGATGGTCGATGATCGACGAGACCTCACAAGATGGTGCGTTGCGGCGTGATCTCGCCTTCCACTACCGGCTTTACGGCGCGGCGGATTCAACGGGCGACTGCTTCTTCCTGCTGCATGGGTCGGGTGTCGACGAGACGACATTGGTGCCGCTGGCGCGAGAGATCGCACCGCGTGCCACGCTCATCGCGGTGCGTGGCCGCGTTGTCCAGGAGGATGGTTTCCGCTGGTTCGCGCGGATCACGCCGACGCGCTTCGAACAGGCGAGCATCCGCACCGAAACCGAGGCCTTTGCGGGCTTCGTCGCTGACGCGGCCACACGCCATCATCTCGACCTCTCGCGCACAATTTTCCTCGGCTATTCGAACGGCGCCAATCTGGTTTCGAGCCTGATGCTGCTGCATCCGGGCCTTGTCGAACGCGCCGCGCTGCTGCGACCGATGCCGGTGCTCGATGATGTGCCGGCGACGGATCTGTCAAAGGTGCGGGTGCTGATGATCGCCGGCGCCGCCGACCTCACCTATGCGCCTTTCGCCCCTGCTCTGGTGACATTGCTCAGTCGGCATGGCGCCGAGATCGACGCCAGGATTGTCTCATCAGGTCATGAATTCGGCAGCGCCGACGCGGCAATCGTCAGGCAATGGCTGGCGGGACCGGCGGCGGTGGCGCAGGCAAGCTGACAGGCTCGCCGCCACGACCAGCCGGCCTACCCTCTTCCCATCCGGTTCCAGGCATCCAGCCCGGCGATCTTGTAGGCTTCGGCGAGCGTTGGATAGTTGAAGGTGTTGTTGACGAAGAAGTCGACGGTGCCGCCGAGATTGATCACCGCCTGGCCGATGTGGATGAGCTCGGTGGCGCCCTCGCCGATGATGTGCGCGCCGAGCAGACGGCGCGTTTCGATCGAAAACAGCAGCTTCAGGAAGCCGGTGTTGACACCCATGATGTGGCCGCGCGAGGTCTCGCGAAAACGCGCCACGCCGACCTCGTAGGCCGCACCGCTCTCACGCACCTGTTCTTCGGACTGGCCGACCGTCGAGATTTCCGGCACCGCATAGATGCCATAGGGGAAGGTTTCCGGCGGCGGCGGCAAGGGCACTCCAAAGGCATGGCAGGCGGCCACCCTGCCCTGCTCCATCGAAGTCGAGGCCAGGCTCGGAAAGCCGATGACGTCGCCGGCGGCATAGATGTTGGGCACGCTGGTCTGGAAGGATTGCGGATCGACCTTGATGCGCCCTCTGGAGTCGGCGTCGATGCCGACGACATCCAGGCCCAGGCTGCCGACATTGCCGGTGCGGCCGGCGGCGTAGAGCACAACCTCGGAACGGATGGTGCGGCCATCGGCCAGTTCCACTTCGGCGGCGTCCGGCTTGGAGCGGATCTCCTTCACCGCGCTGCCCAGCCGGATGGTCATGCCGCGATCGCGCATCTGGTGGATTAAATCGTCGACGATCTCGCGGTCGACGAAATCGAGGATGGAGTTGCGCGGCTCGACCAAGGTTACCGGCACGTCGAGCGCGGAAAAGATCGTCGCATATTCGACGCCGATGACGCCGGCGCCGATCACGGTCAGCGTGCGCGGCAAGCGATCAAGCTCCAGCATCTCGTCGCTGTCGAAGACGCGGGTCTTGTCGAAAGGCACGTCGCGCGGGCGGTGCGGCCTGGTGCCGACCGCTATCAGCGCATTGGCAAAACCGACCTCGCTGTAATCGCCGGTGTCTGATGTCAGGCTGACCTTGTTGGGGCCAAGGAATTTCACCGCGGCGCGAGCGCTCTTGACCGTGTTGCGCATGAACTGGTGCTGCAGCACCTCGACCTCATGGTCGAGCGTCTTGTGCAGGCGCTCGACCAGATCGCCGACCGAGATATCCTGCTTGACCCGGTAGCCGCGCCCGTAGAAGCCGCGCTCGCGCCAGCCCGAAAGATTGAGCACCGTTTCGCGTAGCGTTTTCGATGGGATGGTGCCGGTATGCACCGAGACACCGCCCAGACGCCGGCCGCGGTCGACCACCAGCACGGACTTGCCGAGCTTGGCCGACTGCACCGCGGCACGGCGGCCGGAAGGGCCGCTGCCGATGACCAGCATGTCGTAGTCCATATTGCCCAGTCCCCTGTGCGCTCTGCTGCGCCGCAACAAGCTAATGCTATCCGCGCCGCGAATTCAACCAGTTCACATCGGGCCCGACGCCATCGAAGCTGGAGCACCGCTGGAAGCGCGATCTTGATTCCGCCACAGGCCTTCACCATTTCATGGCTGAGCGGTCCGCACCCTATGTCGGACCTTGTTACGAGGAAATGACATGAACGCGCGCGTTCTCGACGGCGAACTCATCACCAGCAGGCTCGACGATGTCAGGGCCTATGACGGCGTGCGCACGAAGCGCATCCTCGCCTTCATGATCGACTATGTCATCGTCGCGCTGCTCACCATCCCGTTTGCCATTCTGGTGTTCTTCCTCGGGCTTTTGACCCTCGGGCTTGGCTGGATGCTGTTCGGCATCCTGTTGCCGACTGTGGCCATCCTCTACATCTGGAACACGCTGGGCAGCACCGATCAGGCCACCACGGGCATGAAGATGATGGGTATCCGGCTCGACCGGCTCGACGGCAGGCCGATCGACGGCCTCACTGCGGTTGTCCATTCGGTCCTGTTCTGGGCCGGCAATGTAATCCTGTCGCCGCTTGTCCTGCTGGTGACGCTGTTTTCCGATCGCAAACGCACCTTGCACGATCTTTTGCTTGGCACGGTCGTCAGCCGCACCGACCGCTGAAACGGCCCTCTGAAGAGCAGTCGCAACCGATTGAGCACAAATGTGAAGGCGTCGAGTCGACCGCGCCCACATAATCCTGTTGAATTTTTCGCCATCCGCGCCAAAGGTAGAGCGATTCGAAGGAGTGTTTCCAAGGCTCGATGACGCAGCATCCGACCCAGTCGCCGCAGTTCTTCCTGACCGCGCCGTCGCCGTGCCCCTATCTCGACGGCCAGTTCGAGCGCAAGGTGTTCACGCATCTGGTTGGCGACAAGGCGGCGGAGATGAACGACCTCTTGACGCAAGGCGGCTTCCGGCGCTCGCAGAACATCGCCTACAGGCCGGCCTGCGAGACCTGCCGCGCCTGCGTTTCGGTACGCATCCTCGCCCAGGAATTCGTCGCCAGCCGCAACATGAAGCGCGTGCTGCAGCACAATTCCGATCTCGTCGGCTACATGCACAATGCCGAGCCCTCGACCGAACAATATTCCCTGTTCCGCAGCTACCTCGATGCCCGCCACCGCCGTGGCGGCATGTCCGACATGACGGTGCTCGACTATGCGATGATGGTCGAGGATACCCATGTCGACACCAAGGTGATCGAATATCGGCGGCGTGGACCCGACACCTTCATCACCGGCAAGGGACAGGGCGAGCTGATCGCGGTGGCGCTCACCGACAAGATGGCTGACGGCCTGTCGATGGTCTATTCCTACTTCAATCCCGATTTCGAGGAACGGTCGCTCGGCACGTTCATGATCCTCGACCACATCGCCCGCGCCAGGGCGATGGGCCTGCCCCATGTCTATCTCGGCTACTGGGTCAACGGCTCGCGCAAGATGAATTATAAGATGCGCTTCATGCCGCAGGAGCATCTCGGCCCCAAGGGCTGGGAACGCTACATCAACGAAGCGGTTTCACGCTGAGCTTTTCCAAGGTCCGCCTTTAAACTGTTTCAAGGCAGGGGATGCTGGTCTTTCAGCCGGTTGGCTGGAGAGAGTGCGCCATTGCACCGGCCGGCCGCCAGCCTGCATTTCATTGCGAAAGTTCCTGCATGTCCTCTCATCACGATCACCAGAAAGGTCTTTTGATAACCGCCATCGGCGGGCTCACGCTGACTGTCGACATACCGTTGATCCGCCTCGCCGACGGTGGCGCATGGACGATCATGCTGCTGCGCACCGGCACAACTTTCGTCGCGGCCATGGTCATCTGGTCGGTCTGGCGGGCACTCAGCCGAAACGCCCCGCCGCTGATCCCCGGCTGGTCCGGCCTGATCGTGGCGATGTGCTACGGGCTGACCGGGATCACCTTCGTCACCGCCGTCTACCACACCTCGACCGCCGACCTGGTGTTCATCCTGGCCTTCAACACCGTCTTTGCGGGCTTGCTGTCCTGGATATTCCTGCGCGAGAGGCCGCGGCTGGTGACCATCGCGGCGATGGCGATCATGATCCTCGGCGTGCTGGTCATCGTCGGCGGCTCGGTCGGCACCGGCAAGCTGTTCGGCGATTTCATGGCGCTGTGCTCGGCCTTCTTCATCGCGGTGGCCATCACCATCTCGCGCGCCAGCGGCAAGGACATGGGATTCACCTCGCTCGTTGGCGTCCTTCTGCCGCTCGCGCTGGCGGTCTTCATGGTGTCAGGCGAAGGCTTTCATGTGAACGCGCCATGGTGGATCGTCTTCAACGGCGCCATCATCATGCCGATCTCGTTCTTCTGCCTTGCCGCCGGGCCGAAATACATTTCAGGACCGGAAGTGGCGATGTTCTACCTGCTCGAAACCGTGCTGGCGCCGGTCTGGGTGTGGATGATCTTTGCCGAGGCACCGACCCGCAACAGCCTGATCGGCGGCGCAATCCTGATCGTCACGCTGACTGCGCATTCGCTGTGGCAACTGCATGAGGGCCGCAAGCGCCGAGCGACGCTCGCCGTCGCTCACCCGGCCTAGAGAGTGGACGGCAGTCGTTCCAGACCTGCAGCGCACGCAAGCGCAATCAACGCGTTGCCGTATCTGAAAAAGGCTCTGCGATTATCTGGTATTCGTCCTCGTAAACAACATATCCCAGACGGGAACTCTTCATGACCTCGACATGATGCCCATGCCGCCCAAGGAGCGCCGCGAGGTCACAAGCCCTTGCCAAATGGTCCGTTGCCGTTGGCTTGAACCAGCTTAATCCTTGGGTCGTCTGTTTCCGGTAAAAACCTTTCGATCTTGAGAGGTTGAAACGTGGCGGTACCGCAAGGTTCTGTCGAAACCAGGCGAGACTATCTTCCAGCCGATCTAACGTGTGTTGATCGATATCAGGTTGGCCTCGCAATTCGTAGGCAGCGCCAAAAAAACCTTCGCGCGCCTGCATTCCCTCAATAATTCTTGGCAGAACAAATCGCAAAAACATGCGTAGACCGACGTCAGGTGAGTCGCGCTTGGATCCCGAAGATCATGCCCGGGCCTTTTTCTCGGCGACAATTTCGATCTGCGGCGGGCTGCCTTCGATCTCGGCGACGCCATCGGGAACGACGTCTTCCGCCATTTCCACCTCGCGCAGCCATTCGCGCCAGATAGCCACCAGCAGGGCCATCAGCACCGGGCCGATGAACAGGCCGAGAAACCCCATGGTCTTGACGCCGCCGATCAGACCGAAAAAAGTCGGCAGGAAGGGCAGTTTTATCGGGCCACCGACGAGCTTGGGGCGCAGCGTCTTGTCGACGATGAACAGCTCGACCGCACCCCAGAGGAACAGTGCCAGCCCGGCCATCGGCGAGCCGCTGGCGGCGAGGTAGATCGAGACCAGCGTGAACGACAGCGGTGCGCCGCCGGGGATCAGCGCCATGACGCCGGTCAGGGCGCCAAGCGTGACCGGCGACGGCACGCCGGCCAGCCAGTAGGCGATGCCCAGCACCAGCCCTTCGCCGATGGCGATAACGGTCATGCCGGTCACGGTCGAGGAGATCGTCGCCGGCACGACGCGCGAAATCCGCTCCCATCTGGTCGGCAGGATGCGCTCGCCGAGACGGTCGACCTGGCCGGCAAAGTGCTCGCCGTCGCGATAGGCGAAGAACAGCGCGATCATCATGAACAGCAGCGTCAACAGCAGGCCGAAAGCACTGCCGCCTGCGGCCAGCACGCCACGATAGATGCTGCCGATATTAGCGCCGCTGACCAGCTGGATCAGCTCACCAATGCCGCCGGGATGGCCGAAATTGGTGGTCCACTGTTCGTTCAGCCACTCGCCCACGACAGGCATGGTGGCGATCCAGTGTGGCGTCACCGCGCCGTGGCGGTTGGTCTCGATCGCCCAGGCGACCCATTCGCGGACCTCGTTGATCGCATAGGTGCCGGCGAGCGCGATCGGGATCACCAGGAAGGCGAGGATGAACAGGATGGCGAAGGTCGCGGCGATGGTGCGGTTGCCGCCGACCGCGACAAGCAGGCGGCGGTAGAGCGGCCAGCTGGCGAAAGCGATGACGAGCGCCGCCAGCACCGGAAACAGGAAGCCGTGGAAGAAATAGACGCCGGCGGCAACGATCAGCACCAGCAGCCAGCGTGCCGCCGACAGCGGCGGGATAACGGCTGCCCTGAGCGGCGTCGACAGGCCGAAGAGGCGCTGCTGCCGTTCCGGTTTCTGGATTCTTGCTTCCTTCAAACGCCTGGCTCTCCCAAACACCCCTCCTGTCTATGCACTGATATAGTGCAGCAATCGTGACGATAGTCCAAATGAGATGGTGAAGCTGCCAATCTCCCCCCTCGTGGGGGAGGCCCGGCAGGACAGAGGGGGGTGTGAAGGATCGCGGCCTTGGATTTGGACCGTGAGCCGCAAACCAATCGAGTATCTGTGAACTCGACCGTCGGCGGGACAGCGCCCCCCTTGTATCTACACGAGAGAGATTTCGTGGGATTAGAGCGATTGAGCCAAGGTCCGGGTGGCCGCCCGGACCTTGGCTTGGCGAAGTCGCCCGTACCACCTGAGGTTACAGCCGCGGGAGAGCTTGGGATCTTCGCCTTCATCACGCACGACCGAACAGTCGCTTGGTTCCAACCGTACGCACAAGGCAGGTTACCGTGAACAGGATTATTTGTGGAGTTGATGTTTCGAAAGATTGGCTGGACGCGCATGTCTGGCCTGGCGGAGCGGCAGCGCGCTTCGCCAACGACGCGGCGGGGATCGCAGCTCTTTGGCTGTTCTGCCGCAGCCATGACGCAGCCCTTGCGGTGATGGAGGCATCGGGCGGCTATGAACGGCTGGGATTCATGCTCTTGTGGGCGCACGGCATGCCGTGCGGCGCGGTCAATGCCAAGAGCGTGCGCCGTTTCGCCGAGGCGATGGGCTATCTTGAGAAGACCGACAGGATCGACGCCGCTGTCATCGCCCACTACGGCGCAGTCAAGAACACTGTGCCGACGCCACCGCCAAGCGCCGCCCAGCAGCGGATTGCCGCGTTGGTTGGCCGGCTTTGCCAGATTGTCGGCGATGCGACCATCAACAAGCAGCGTAGAAGTGCCGCACGCGACGCCGAGGTATGCGCCAGCATCGAGGCGATGCTGGCCTTCCTCAAGCGCGAGCAACGGCGCCTGGAAGGCGAGATTGCCTCGATGATCGATGACGATCCGCTGTGGGCCAGGCTGGAGCAGGCCTTTCGTTCGCTGAAGGGCGTGGCCGGACGCACCGTCGCCCGCCTGATGGCCGAACTGCCCGAGATCGGCCTCATCTCCAACAAGGCCATCGCCAAGCTGGCAGGCCTCGCTCCCTTCGCCAACGATAGCGGCAAGCGCACCGGCAACAGGCATGTGCGCGGCGGACGCGCCGGGCCGCGTGGCATCCTCTTCATCGTCGCAGCCATCGTGGCCAAATTCGATCCCAATCTCAAAGCTTTCGCTCAACGGTTGCAACAGGCGGGAAAGCCAAAAATGCTCATCCGCATCGCACTCGCCAGAAAACTCCTCGTCATCCTCAATGCAAAAGCACGCGATGCGCGCAACGAGTTCGCGAGTGCAACTTGACACCCCAGATAGTCGCTCTCCCCGGGCATCTCCCCCTCGAGGGGGGATCGGCAGCTTCACTCGCTACCCAAATTTCCCCGTCCTCGGGAATCCCTTCGGCACCATGCGTCCGGCCGAGGCACGGGCGCCGATCCATTCAGCCAGTTCCTCGCGCGACCTTGTGAAGGTGCGGTCGGCTGAATCCTGCCAGGAGAGGCCGCTCTCCAGCGTGAACGGCTTGAGATCGAGAAGGCCGCCATCCTTGTATTTCTGCAGGCGCACGCCCTTGCCGCGGCCCATCTCCGGAATCTCTGCGAGCGCGAACACCAGCATTTTGCGATTCTCGCCGACGATGGCGAGATGGTCGCCGGTGACCGGGATGCAGCGCTTGGCTTCGTCCGGCGCCTTGACGTTCATCACCTGCTTGCCCTTGCGGGTGTTGGCAACGACCTCCTCCTCCGGCACGATAAAACCGTTGGCGTCGTGCGAGGCCAGCAGCAGCTTGCGCTTCGGATCGTGAACGAAGGCGGTGACGATGTCCTGGTCATTGTCCATATCGACGATGATGCGGATCGGCTCGCCATGGCCGCGCCCGCCAGGCAGCCGGTCGGCGCCGATGGTGTAGAACTTGCCCCCGGTGGTGAAGACCAGCACCTTGTCAGTGGTCTGCGCATGGAAGGCGAGCTTGAGGCTGTCGCCCTCTTTGAAGGTCAGCGTCGAGAGATCGGCCAGATGCCCCTTCATCGCCCTCAGCCAGCCCTTTTCCGAGACGACCACGGTGACCGGCTCGCGCTCGATCATGGCGTGGGCGATGTCGGTCAGATCATGCTCGGGCGCGTCGGCGAACTGGGTGCGGCGCTTGCCGAGCTCGGTCTCCGGACCGAACTTGTCGCGGATGTTGGTGACTTCCCACTTGATCGTCGCCCACTGCTTCTCGTTTGAAGCAAGCAGTGCCTCGATCTGCTTTTTCTCCGCGCTCAGGCCGTCGAATTCCTTGCGGATCTCGAATTCTTCAAGCTTGCGCAGAGCGCGCAGCCGCATGTTGAGGATGGCTTCGGCCTGGGTGTCGGTGAGCGACCAGCGGGCCATCATGACCTGCTTTGGCTCATCCTCCTCGCGGATGATCCTGATCACCTCGTCGATGTTGAGGTAGGCGATCAGGTAACCGGCAAGTATCTCCAACCGTCTTTCGATTTCGCCGAGGCGATGTTTCGAGCGGCGGACCAAAACCTCGCGGCGGTGCTCGAGCCACTCCTGCAGCACGCCCTTCAGCGACAGCACGTTGGGCACCTTGCCGCGCGACAGCACATTCATGTTGAGCGGGAAGCGGCTTTCGAGCTCGGTCAGCTTGAACAGCGATTCCATCAGGATGCCGGGGTCGACCGAACGGCTCTTCGGCACCAGCACGACGCGGACGTCCTCGGCGCTTTCGTCCCTGATGTCCTCGAGCAGCGGCAGCTTGCGCGCCATCAGCAGCTCGGCGATCTTCTCGATCAGCCGCGCCTTCTGCACGCCGTACGGGATTTCGGTGACAACGATGCTCCAGGTGCCCCTGCCCTGGTCCTCCTGGAACCACTTCGAGCGCACGCGAAAGCCACCGCGACCGGTTTCGTAGGCTTCGAGGATCGAGGCGCGGCTGTCGACGATGATGCCGCCGGTCGGGAAATCCGGCCCCTGGACAAAGTCCATCAGCTTCGCCACCGGCGCGTCCCGGTTTTCGATCAGGTGAAGTGCGGCATCGCAAAGCTCGGCGGCGTTGTGGGGCGGGATCGATGTCGCCATGCCCACCGCGATGCCGGACGAGCCGTTGGCCAAAAGGTTGGGAAAGGCGCCGGGCAAAACCACCGGCTCCTCGTCTTCTTCATTGTAGGTCGGCCGATAATCGACGGCATCCTCGGTGATGCCGGACAAAAGTTCGGTCGCCACATCGGTCATGCGCGCTTCGGTGTAGCGCATGGCGGCGGCGTTATCGCCATCGATGTTGCCGAAATTGCCCTGCCCGTCGACCAGGGGATAGCGCATCGAGAAATCCTGCGCCAACCGCACCAGCGCGTCATAGATCGACTGGTCGCCATGCGGGTGGAACTTGCCCATCACCTCGCCGACGATGCGGGCGCATTTGGCAAAGCCCTGGTCGGGATTGAGCCGCAGCAGGCGCATGGCGTGCATGATGCGGCGATGGACCGGCTTCAGTCCGTCGCGCACGTCGGGCAGCGCCCGGTGCATGATGGTCGACAGCGCATAGGCAAGATAACGCTCTTCCAGCGCCTTCTTCAGATCGACCGGCTCGATATGATCGCCACCGCCATTTTCAGGCGGCAAAAGCCTTTTTCCCATCGGCTGGGACTAGCCGAGCGGGTGATTCGCGGCAAGAGCCCGACGGAGATACCGGCCTTTCTGCAACATGAAACCATAACCCAGCGGATGTCGGCCAACATCAGCCTGTTACATGCGGGTTCTATGGCCAAGCGCGACGATATCCGGCTATCGGCTCTTCATGACAAATTCACCGGTTTGCGCAAAGACGGTGGGATCGGGTTTGCCTTTCACCGCGATTTTTGACCAATGTGCCGGGACACGCCTTTTTCCGGTCCAGTTCGTCACGGAATGGTGATGGCGCAAATAATTGAAAAAACAATTTCAGGACACTCTCAGGGACCTTGCGATGACAATCAAACGCTCAATTCTCAAGAAACTGGCTTTTTCGACCTTCTTGCTCACGCTGCCGCTGAATGCGGCGCTCGCACAGGATACGGCAGTGGCCGACCGGCTGAAGGCAGCGCTTGTCGCACAAGGTGTCGACATCACCTGGACCGGGGTGACCGGCGACAACACCAGCATGGTGCTGCAGGGCGTTGCCATCAAACCGGCGGCGGAGAAGGAAGCGCTTCCCATCGGCGACGTCAAACTCGAAGGCGTGACCGAGGCAAATGGCGGCTATGACATCGCCACCGTATCAACGGCTGCCTTCACACACAGCAAGGACGGCGTCACCCTCGACCTCAGCCCCTTCGTCATCCACGACATGACAGTTCCGGCCGACGGCGCCACCGGCCCGCTGGGCTCGCTGATGATGTACAAGTCCGCCGAACTCTCGAACATGACCGTCAAGGTCGCCGACAAGACCGCCTTCTCGATGGACGGGCTTGCCATCGAAATCACGCCGCCGGCGGACGGCAAGGCGATGGAATTCACCGCAACCACCGAAAAATTCAATGCCGACCTGACGCTGGTGGACGATCCCAAGTCCAAGGAAGTCATCAACGCGCTCGGCTACCAGAACATCGCGGGCAATCTCGAAATGGCCGGCACCTGGCAGCCCACGGACGGCAAGATGGAACTGTCGAAATACGACATCTCGGTCGAGAATGCCGGCACGCTCGGCATGACCTTCAATCTCGGCGGCTACACGATGGACTTCATCAAGTCGCTGCAGGAAATGCAGAAGAAGATGGCGGCACAGCCGGAAGGCGCCGACAATTCGGCGCAAGGCATGGCCATGCTCGGCCTGTTGCAGCAGCTTTCGTTCAACAGCGCCTCGATCCGCTTCGACGACGATTCGCTGACCAACAAGGTTCTGGACTATGTCGGCAAGCAGCAAGGCATGTCCGGCAAGGACATCGCCAACCAGGCCAAGGCGATCGTGCCGTTCGGCATGGCGCAGCTCAACAACCCCGAGTTGACGGCACAGGTTACGGCCGCGGTCAGCAAATTCCTCGACGATCCGAAGAGCCTCGAAATCTCGGCCGAGCCGCCGGCATCCGTGCCGTTCGCACTGATCATGGCGGGTGCCATGTCCAACCCGCTCGATCTGCCCAAGACGCTCGGTGTCACCGTCAAGGCCAACGAAGACTGATCGAAGCGATCTCGCTATGCGAAAAGCCCGGCAGCGATGCCGGGCTTTTTCTTGGGATTAGCGAATCGAAAGAATCGGTTCGGGCGGTTCTTTAAAGCATCGCCCAAAGCGCGCGATCAGGCGTCCTTCTTGGGCACGGCAACGCGCAGCGCCAGGTCGCGAAGCTGCTGCGGGCTCGCTTCCGAGGGTGCATTCATCAACAGATCATAGGCCTGCTGGTTCATCGGGAACATGGTGATCTCACGCAGGTTCTTGGCGCCGAGCAGCAGCATGACGACGCGGTCGATGCCGGCGGCCATGCCGCCATGCGGCGGTGCGCCATACTGGAAGGCACGATAGAGGCCGCCGAAGCGCTCCTCGACCGTGGCGCGGTCCAGCCCGACCGTTTCGAACGCCTTGACCATGGTTTCGGGCAGATGGTTGCGGATACCGCCTGAGGCGATCTCGAAACCGTTGCAGACCATGTCGTACTGGAACGCCTTGATGCCGAGCAGATCCTCGCCGTTCAGCGCATCGATGCCACCTTGCGGCATCGAGAACGGGTTGTGGGCGAAGTCGATTTTCTTCTCTTCCTCGTTCCACTCGAAGAACGGGAAGTCGACGATCCAGCACAGCTCGAAACGCTCGCGGTCGACAAGGTTCAGCTCCTCGCCGGCACGGGTGCGCGCAGCCCCCGCGAAGGAGACGAACTTCTTCGGGTCGCCGGCAACGAAGAAGGCGGCGTCGCCATCGGCAAGGCCGAGCTGAAGGCGGATCGCCTCGGTGCGTTCCTCGCCGATGTTCTTGGCGAGCGGACCGGCGCCTTCGAGCTTGTCACCCTCCTTGCGCCAGAAGATATAGCCGAGCCCCGGCTGGCCCTCACCCTGCGCCCAGGAATTCATGCGGTCGCAGAAGGCGCGGCTGCCGCCGGTCTTGGCGGGAATGCCCCACACTTCGGCCTTCGGGTCGTTGGCCAGGATGTTGGCGAACACCTTGAAGCCGGAATCGCGAAAATGATCGGAGACGGCCTGCATCTCGATCGGGTTGCGCAGGTCCGGCTTGTCGGAGCCGTATTTGCGCATGGCCACATCATAGGGAATGCGCTGGAAGTTCTGCGTCACCGGTTTGCCGTTGGCGAAGGTCTCGAAGACCCCGCGCACGACAGGTTCCATGGTCGACAGCACGTCGTCCTGCTCGACGAAGCTCATTTCAAGGTCGAGCTGGTAGAATTCGCCGGGCAGACGATCGGCGCGCGGGTCCTCGTCGCGGAAGCAGGGCGCGATCTGGAAATAGCGGTCGAAGCCCGACACCATGATCAGCTGCTTGTACTGCTGCGGCGCCTGCGGCAGCGCATAGAAGGTGCCGGGATGGATGCGCGACGGCACCAGGAAGTCGCGCGCGCCTTCCGGCGACGACGCGGTGAGGATCGGCGTCGAGAATTCGGTGAAGCCGACATCGCCCATGCGCTTGCGCATTTCGGCGATGATTTTTGTCCGCGCAATGATGTTCTTGTGCAGCGTCTCGCGGCGTAGATCGAGGAAGCGGTATTTCAGCCTGATATCCTCGGGATAGTCGGGCTCGCCGAACACCGGCAGCGGCAATTCCTTGGCGGCCGACAGCACCTCGATCTCGCGGGCGAAGATCTCGATCTCGCCGGTCGGCAGGTTGGCGTTGGTGGTCTCGGGCAAACGCGCCTTGACCTCGCCGTCGACGCGGATGACCCATTCGCCGCGCACGGTCTCGGCGACCTTGAAGGCCGGCGAATCCGGATCGGCGACGATCTGGGTCAGGCCGTAATTGTCGCGCAGGTCGATGAAGAGCAGGCCGCCATGATCGCGCACGCGATGCACCCAGCCCGACAGGCGAACGGTCGAGCCGACGTCGCTCTTCCTCAACTGGGCACAGGTATGGCTGCGGTAACGGTGCATTGTCATTGGTAAAGTCCGGGGTGCTGGGTTGCGGGCCGAGCATCAAGCCCGGCCTCAAAATTTGCGCGAAAAGCGCATGGGAGGCCGGATTTGTCAAGGCAAGCGGCTTCGACAGGACATCCGTTGTAAACTTGGGCGGCACAATGGATAGCGATATCCTCTACCGCTACGTTTACGGCAAATGAGATCAGGATATGCAAAACCAGAAGCTCTTTCTGACACCTCAAGAGCGCAGCCGCATCGTCAACCTGCTTGACGCGGCTCGCATAGACGATTGGGCGCGGTTCAAAGCCCTCTCCGACGGTGACTTTCCGAACGACGAATCGATGCGGGAGCAGTTCGACGGATCGCGGCTCATAATCGACTACGATCGTATCGACCCGGAACAGCAATTCGCTGTTGGCGTAGATCCCGACGGTTTCCGGCTCATCACCGGTCAGTTGCCTCCGCGCGACGATCAACGGCAACAGGTGATCATGACGATCTATAGCAAGAACCTAAACGACGGCCCGTTCATAAGCGTTTGGACCTTCCACGAAGAGTTGGACATATCCTCGCTGTAGTTTGCTGGGAATTGCTGCTGGCGTTGGCCAGGGCGATGGTCCAAGAAGGGATCACCGACACGTGATCGCCTCTTCATGTCCTCCATCCGCCCGATGATCCCGCTTCTTCTCGCCGCAGGCATCCTGCTCGGCGGCAATGGGCTGCAGAGCACGCTGATCGCGCTGCGCGGCGCGCAGGAAGGGTTTTCCGCTTCCGACATAGGCCTGATGGGCACCTTCTACTTCGCCGGCTTCCTTCTCGGCTGCCTGGCCATCACCCGCATCATGAAGGCGGTCGGCCATATCAGGGCATTTTCGGCGCTGGCGGCAATCGCCTCGGTCGGCACCTTGCTCCTGGTGCTGGTCATCGATCCGGTGATGTGGTGCGCGGTGCGTCTTGCCGGCGGCTTCTGCTTCGCCGGGCTGTTCACCATCGTCGAAAGCTGGCTGAATTCCGGCGTCAGCAATCACGATCGGGCACGCGTGCTGGCGATCTACCGGATGGTCGACATCGGTTCGGTGACATCAGCCCAGTTCCTGATCCCGATCTTCGGCGCTGGCGGTTTCGCAATTTTCGCTATCATGTCGATGATGATCACGCTGTCGCTGGTGCCGGTTTCGCTCGGCGACCGCTCCAACCCGACGCCGCCGGAGGACGTCAAGCTCGACCTAGCGCGCGTCTGGCGGATTTCGCCGCTGGGCTGCTTCGGCTGCATCGCCGTCGGCGTCACCAACAGCGCCTTTCGCACCTTGTCGCCGGTTTATGCCGAGCAGATCGGCATGTCGGTCGCCGATGTCGTCACCTTCGTCAGCGTCGGCATCTTCGGCGGCGCCATCATCCAGTATCCGCTCGGCTACCTCTCCGACCGCTGGGACCGGCGCCGGGTGCTGCTGATGACGACCTGCTGCGCGATGTTTTCGGCGCTGGCGCTGGTGTTCATCGCCGGCAGCAATCCGGCGCTCAACTTCATCTTCATCTTCATCTTCGGCTGTTTCGCCATGCCGCTCTATTCGCTGTCGGCGGCGCATTCCAACGACCGCGCCGACACCGGCGAGTTCGTGCTGATCAACGCGGCGCTGATGCTGTTCTATTCCTTCGGCGCGATCGGCGGCCCGTTCGCCGCCTCGACGGCGATGCAATATTTCGGACCGGGCGCCCTGTTTGTATTCAGCGCGGTGGTCTATGCGATCTTCATCGCCGTCATCCTCTACCGCATGCAGGCTCGGTCCGGCGTGCCGGCGGGCAGGCGCGGCCGCTTCATTGCGCTCCTGCGCACTTCGACGGTTTTCGCGCGGCTGGCCAGGAGAAACGGCGATTCCGACGGTCCGGGAACCTCATGATGGCGGTGCCAAAGCTTGACGAAAGCCCCGGCGGCTGAAATCTAGGAAGACCTTACTCCTGCCAAAAGCGATTTGATGCACGTCATCACCACCCAGAAAGAACTCGAGACCGTTCTCGCCGCTTTCGAAAAGTCGGATTTCGTCACTGTCGACACCGAGTTCATTCGAGAAACGACGTTTTGGCCGATCCTGTGCCTGATCCAGATGGCCGCTCCCGGCGTGACGGCACTGATCGATCCGCTGGCTCCCGATATCGACCTGAAGCCGTTCTTCAGGCTGATGGCCAACGAGGCGGTGGTCAAAGTCTTCCACGCCGCGCGGCAGGACATCGAAATCATCGTCCATCTCGGCGATCTGGTTCCGCATCCAGTGTTCGACACGCAGGTGGCGGCGATGGTCTGCGGCTTCGGCGACAGCGTTTCCTACGATCAGCTCGTGCAGCGCATCACCGGGGCGCGGCTCGACAAGTCGTCGCGCTTCACCGACTGGCGCCACCGGCCGCTTTCCGACAAGCAGCTCGACTATGCGCTGGCCGACGTCACCCATCTGATCGAGGTCTACCAGCACCTCAGCGCCGAACTGGAGCGGGAAAACCGCGCCCATTGGCTTAACGAGGAAATGGAGGTGCTGACCTCCCGCGAAACCTATGATCCGCATCCCGAGGACGCCTGGAAGCGGCTGAAGATGCGGCTGCGCAAGCCGCAGGAACTGGCGATCGTGCAGGGCGTTGCGGCGTGGCGCGAGCGCGAGGCGCGCGAACGCGACGTGCCGCGCGGCCGCGTGCTGAAGGACGACGCGATCTACGAGGTGGCGCAGCAGGCGCCGCGCGACGCGGCAGCCCTGGGCAAGCTGCGCACGACGCCGAAGGGCTGGGAACGCTCCTCGACGGCGACGGCGCTGCTTGGCGCGGTCAACACCGCCCTTGCCTTGCCCAAGGAGCAGATGCCGAAGCTGCCGAAGAGTTTCCAGCCGCCCGAGGGCTCGAGCGCCGCGGCGGAACTGTTGAAGGTGCTGCTGCGGATCGTCGCCGAAAAGGAAGGCGTCGCGTCCAAGGTGCTGGCCTCCAGCGACGACATCGACCGTATCGCCGCCGAGGGCGAGGACGCCGACGTACCGGCCCTGCAGGGCTGGCGGCGCGCGGTGTTCGGCGAGGCCGCGCTCAAGCTGGTGCGCGGCGAGATCGGCATCAAGTTCGACAAGCGCAAGATTGCGGTGTTCGACCTGTAGACGTCCCTCGCGGACTTTCCTTCTCCCCTTGCGGGAGACGGAAAAGGTGCCCTGCTCAAACCATGCCGAGCAGGTGTAGCGCGAACCAGATCCATCCCAGCAGGAGAATCACCGCACTGACGAAGAATGACCGGCTGCGCAGCAGCAGATTGTTGCTGGTCAGGTGAACCCAGGCGTGGAAATAGCGCGATGCGACGAAAATCCACATCAGCACCAGGGTCAGATAGTTGACGCCGTTGGTCAGGTGCAGCGTCAGGCACAGCACATAGAACAGCACCGGCAGCTCGAACTGGTTGGTGAGATTGGCGGCAACGGTGACGCTGGAGGCCGGCTCGGTCGAACGCACCTTGAACTGAGCTGGCTTCGCCTCGCCTGACCTGATTGCGCCGTATCTGCGGCGACCCAGGACGCAGTAGACGATGTAGATCAGCAGCACATGCGCCAGAACAGGCCAGAAGATCGTGGTCTGGTTCACCAAGTGTCCCCTAGCGGGCTGAGCTTTGCGCGCGGCATCAGGCCAGGCGTTTCTGGCCTGCCAGCCAGAAGGCGGCAATGACGATCACCGGGATGGCGAAAAGCGCGAATTTGGTGACGGTGAGCGCCGAAGCCAAAGACAGCGAGTCCGGATTCGCCGACAGGAAATCGGACAGAAGCCGCGCTACCGCGATGTTCTGGGCGTAGTCGGCAAGCGTGTAGGGCAGCACCAGGACCAGCGCGAAGATCGACTGCAGCTGCACCGGCTGCACGCGGAAAGCCTTCAATCGCCGGCCGGTGGCCAGGATCAGGCTGACCAGCGTCACAGACAGCAGCGCCGGGAACAACAGATCGAAGGTCAGATAGTGCCAGACGAGAATGATCTCGCCGCCGCGCCGGCCGAGTGCCGTCAGCCAGGCCATGCCTTCGTCCGGAGTGAAACCGAAAATACGCATGTCGAGTGATGGCAAGCCGCCGCTCAACTGGCGGAAGTAGAGGAATTCCATAGCCGTCATGGCGATGAAAACCACCGCCGACAGGAAACAGAGTGCGCCTGCGTGGCGCGGCAGCCGCAGGATCGTTGCCGTCAGGCTCCGCCCGAGCCCGTACTGGTCAGGCTCCGCCGGGATAGTTCGGGCTTTCGCGGGTAATCGTGACGTCATGGGCGTGGCTTTCACGAAGTCCGGCATTGGATATGCGCACAAAAGTGGCGCGCTCGCGGAAATCGGCAAGATCGCGGCCACCAACATAACCCATAGCGGCTTTCAAGCCGCCCGCAAGCTGGTGCAGCACGCCAGACACAGGTCCTTTGTAGGGAACCTGCCCTTCGATGCCTTCGGGGACCAGTTTCAGCGTGTCGCGCACCTCGGCCTGGAAGTAGCGATCGGCGGAGCCGCGGGCCATGGCGCCGACCGAGCCCATGCCGCGATAGGCCTTGAAGGAGCGGCCCTGGTGCAGATAGACCTCGCCCGGGCTTTCGTCGGTTCCGGCCAGCAGCGAGCCGATCATGGCGGCACTGGCGCCTGCGGCGAGCGCCTTGGCCAGATCGCCGGAATATTTGATGCCGCCATCGGCGATTACCGAGACGCCGGATTTGTGCGCCGTCTCGACCGCCGACATGATGGCTGAGAGCTGCGGCACGCCGACGCCGGCAACGATGCGGGTGGTGCAGATGGAACCCGGGCCGATGCCGACCTTGACGGCATCGGCGCCGGCGTCGATCAGCGCCTGCGTGCCCGCGGCGGTGGCGACATTGCCGGCCAGAATGCGGACGGAGTTGGATAGTTTTTTCGCCCGCGTGACGGCGTCGAGCACGCGTTGTGAGTGGCCGTGCGCGGTGTCGATCACCAGAAGGTCGACGCCGGCATCGATGAGGCGTTCGGCGCGCTCGAAACCGTCATCGCCGACGCTGGTGGCGGCGGCGGCGCGCAGGCGGCCCTGTGCGTCCTTGGTGGCGTGCGGGTTGAGCTGCGACTTCTCGATGTCCTTGACGGTGATCAGTCCGACGCAATTGCCCTGCCTGTCGACGACCACCAGCTTTTCGATCCTGTGCTGGTGCAGGAGGCGCTTGGCCTCGTCCTGGTCGACGTTCTCCTTGACCGTGATCAGGTTGTCACGGGTCATCAGTTCATGGACCTTCTGCGCCGGATCGGACGCAAAGCGCACGTCGCGATTGGTCAGGATGCCGATCAGCCGGCCGATCTTGTGGCCGCCGCTGCCGCCGTTCTCGACCACCGGGATGCCCGAGATCGAATAGCTGCGCATCAGGCCCAGCGCGTCGGCGAGCGTCGCGTCGGGGCCGATGGTGACGGGATTGACCACCATGCCGGATTCGAATTTCTTGACCTGCCGCACCTGCTCGGCCTGTTCGGCCGGCGAGAAATTGCGGTGGATGACGCCAATGCCGCCGGCCTGGGCCATGGCTATGGCAAGCCGCGCCTCGGTGACGGTGTCCATCGCCGCCGACAGGATCGGCACATTCAGGTCGATGTCGCCGGCGATGCGGGTGCGGACATCGGTTTCGCCAGGCATGACCTCGGAATGACCCGGCTGCAGCAGCACGTCGTCAAAGGTCAGCGCCAATGCGCCGGTGGACGTTTCGATGATTTTTGCCATGGCCAGTCCCTTGAACATAAAAACGGTGGGGGAATACAAAAAAGCGCTGGACCGGAATGGACAGCGCCGACTCGTTTCTTCCCTTTCAGGATTGGCGCTGGCTGGTACCACGTCCAAGCACCGATGAAAAGCGGATGATTTCACGCTCCCGGAAAGGTGACTTTCCGGCGAAGGGATGCCACCTGTGGTTGCCGGTCGCACAAAAGTGACAGCAAATTAATGCGACATCCCGGCGAAGGCATGATAACCGCCCGCCTCAAGGCCGACATGCAACCGGCAACGCAACATTCAAGTCTGGACGCGTTCCTTGAACCGCACCATTCCGCTCATCCTGGCGGTCGCCCTTTTCATGGAAAACATGGATTCGACCGTCATTGCGACATCGCTGCCGGCGATCGCCATCGACATCCACACCAGCCCGATCGCGCTCAAGCTGGCGCTGACCGCCTATCTGGTCTCGCTGGCGATCTTCATTCCGATCAGCGGCTGGATGGCCGATCGTTTCGGCGCCAAGAACATCTTTCGCGCCGCGATCGCTGTCTTCATCGTCGGCTCGATCGCCTGTGCGCTGTCCGGTTCGCTGCCGGCTTTCGTGGTCTCGCGCTTCCTGCAAGGCATTGGCGGCGCCATGATGACACCGGTCGGGCGGCTGGTGCTGGTGCGCGCGACACCGAAGAGCGAACTGGTCGCGGCGATGTCCTGGCTGACCGTGCCTGCACTGGTCGGGCCGTTGGTCGGCCCGCCGGTCGGCGGCTTCATCACCACCTATTTCACCTGGCACTGGATCTTCCTGATCAATGTGCCGATCGGTCTGATCGGCATCTGGCTGGCGACGCGTTTCCTGCCGAAGACCGATTCGATCGAGACGCCACCGCTCGATTTCATCGGTTTCGTGCTGAGCGGGCTGGCGGCGTCCGGTGTGGTGTTCGGCCTGTCGGTGGTCAGCCTGCCGTATCTGCCGCCAATAATCGGCGCCATCACCGTGACGGTCGGCCTGGTGTCGGGGGCGCTCTATCTGCTGCACGCGCGGCGCGCCAAAAATCCGCTGCTGGCGCTCGAACTGTTCCGCAACCAGGTGTTCCGTTCTTCGGTGCTCGGCGGATCGCTGTTTCGCATCGGCATCGGCGCGGTGCCGTTCCTGCTGCCGCTGATGTTCCAGATCGGTTTTGGGCTGACGCCGTTCCAGTCCGGCATGATCACCTTCGTCTCGGCGATCGGCGCCATCGGGATGAAGTTTGTCACCGCGCTGATCTTCCGCGTCGCCGGCTTCCGCCGCGTCCTGGTTGTCGGTTCTCTGGTCGCCGCCGCCTCGATCGCCATCAACGGCCTGTTCACACCCGACACACCCTATCTCTTGATGCTGGCCATGCTGCTCGTCGGCGGCTTCATCCGCTCGATGTTCTTCACCGGCGTCAATGCGCTCGCCTATGCCGAGGTTTCGGCTGAAGACACCAGCAAGGCGACACCGATCACGGCGGTGTTCCAGCAGTTGTCGGTCGCGCTCGGCGTGGCGCTGGCCGGCGGAATCCTGGAAGTGTCCACAAGCCTGCACGACCGATCACTGACGCTGGCGGATTTCCACACCGCGTTTTTCGTCGTCGCGGCGATTTCGGCCGCCGCGTCGCTGTCGTTCATGCGGCTGGCGCCCGATGCCGGCAACGCCATCTCCGGCCACGGCCGCCTGACCACACCCAAGACGCTGGAAACGAGCACGGCGGGGAAGTAGTTCCCTCTTGCCTTCTCCCCTGTGGGAGAAGGTGGATCGGCGCGAAAGCGCCGAGACGGATGAGGGGTGTTCCAGCGGAGTGAAACGTTGGCGCTCCCTGGAGCTCATCCGTCGCCTTCGGCGACACCTTCTCCCAGGGGAGAAGGAAGATCTCGCCCTTTGAAATCCTTGGCCAAGAGATAAAGCTCGACCGATTCATCCCGCGACGCCGGCGGCTTGACGTGATGGACCGAGCGGAAGTTCTTCTTGAGCATGGAGAGCAGTTCGTTTTCGGCGCCGCCCTGGAAGGTCTTGGCGAGGAAATGCCCGCCCGGTTTCAGGACGGAGAGCGCGAAATCGGCCGCCACCTCGCACAGATGCATGGTGCGGATATGGTCGGTCCGCTTGTGGCCGGTGGTCGGTGCCGCCATGTCGGACAACACGATATCGGGATCCCCACCCAGCGCCTCGGCCAGCTTCTGCGGCGCCTGCGGATCGAGGAAATCCATCAGCAGCACCGGTGCGCCGGGCACGGCGTCCATTTCGAGATAATCGATGCCGATGACATGCGGCTTGTCGGCCGTCGATTTCGTCCGCGCGGCGGCGACCTGGCACCAGCCGCCGGGGGCGGCACCGAGATCGATCACCTTCATGCCGGGTTTCAACAGATGATGCTTGTCGTCGATCTCGATCAGCTTATAGGCCGCGCGTGAGCGATAGCCGTCGGCCTTGGAGCGCTGGACATAGGGATCGTTGATGTGGCGCTGCAGCCAGCGGCGCGACGATTCCTTCAGCCCGCTCTTCTTCTTGATCCGCGTCTTCAGCACGCGAATGCTGGCGGATCCTGGTTTTTCCGGTTTCTTGGTCATTGCCTGATTTCTGGTCCGGGTTTTCTCGCTCGTCGAGTTGTGTTCATTTTTCGACGTCTGCGCGTTTCGTGAACGGCTTCCCCCACTCCGTCTCGGCTTCGCCGAGCCACCTCTCCCCCCTCCGGAGGGAGAGGAAGGGAGCCAGCCTGCATAAGTTCACGCCTTTCCTCTCCCCGTCGATCGGGGGAGAGGTGTCGAGCGTAGCTCGACGGAGTGGGGGTCGACTGTTCACGCTCTGCCACGCCCATCGTTGCGCCAGACGCCATCATCGGCCATCAGTTCGCTCAAAATACCTTCCCGCAGGCCACGATCGGCGACGCGCAGCCGCTCGGACGGCCATACGGCGCGGATCGCTTCGAGGATAGCACAGCCGGCCAGTACCAGATCGGCGCGATCGGCACCGATGCAAGGGTTGGCGCAGCGCTGCTGGAAATCCCAGCCAACCAGTCTTTCGACCATGCGGTCGACGCTGTCGCGGTCCATCCACAGCCCGTCGACACGGCGGCGATCGTAGCGCTCGAGTTCAAGGTGGACACCGGCCAGCGTCGTCACCGTTCCGGACGTGCCCAGCAGATGGAAATTCGGGCTGGCCTTGAGATGGCTCAGCCGATCGCGACCGTCGAAGCTGGCCAGCCGGCCGGCAACGTCATCGACCATGGCGGCGAAGATCTCGCGCGTCACCGTGCGGCCGCCAAAGCGCTCGGCCAGCGAGACGACGCCGACCGGCAGCGACGTCCACGACACGATATGATTGGCCAACCTCGGCGAACGGCGGCCGGCGAGATCGATGAGCGCGATTTCCGACGAACCGCCGCCAATATCGAACAGCACGACGCCTTGGGTGTCGCGCTCGACCAGCGAGCCGCAGCCGGACACCGCCAGCCGCGCCTCGGTCTGGCGGTCGATGATCTCGAGCTTCAGGCCGGCCTCGCGTTCGACGCGGTCGATGAATTCGACGCCGTTTTCGGCCGTGCGGCAGGCCTCGGTGGCGATCAGCCGGGCTTTTCTGATCTTGCGGTTGCGCAATTTGTCGCCGCAGATTTTCAGCGCCTCGACCGCGCGGTCCATCGCCGGCTGGCCGAGCCGGCCATTGGCGGTGAGCCCCTCGCCCAGCCGGACGATGCGCGAAAAGGCGTCGATGACGCGGAACTGGCCATGCCGCGTCGGCACGGCGACCAACAGCCGGCAATTGTTGGTGCCGAGGTCAAGCGCCGCAAACACCGGAAGCTCATGGACCGGCGGTCGACGGGCGCCTTGTTCCGGCCGCGGCACAAGAGCGGCGGGCGAGACCACCGCTTCCGCCGGTCTGTGGGCCTCCGCCGCCGGGGCACCGGTTTTGCCTGGCGCCGGCGATCGATTCTCCGCGGGACGCGCTTCGTCGCGCGCAAAAACCTTGCGCCCGCGCCTTCGCTTGCGCCGCTTCTTGGGCTTGCCTTTGTGGGGTGCGTCGCCCGCCTGCCCGTCTGCCGAGCGGAGCTCCGTCGGGCGGCGTTGCTGCCAGCTTGCGTTCCCCGGGTCAGCCGACCGCTGGGAAGCGCTGGACACGCCCACCTCCGGCGCGCCGGCGCCGGTATCGTGGTCTTCCACTGTCGTTCCTTCCGGCGCCGCGCGAACCTATGATAGACGCAGCAGGCGCTTCAGTGTTTTAAGTTGTCGCCAGACTAACAGCGCCGTGCCCGATCACCAAGAGCCGCATGCCGAATTTTACCGGCAGGCCGCTGACCGCCGTTCCGGCGCGGCCGCTGACCGCCGTTCCGGCGCGGCCGCGTGATGAATCCGCGCGCCGCAGTTGCCGGCGCAACGCCTGCCGGCATCTCTTTCGGGCGCCCCACGGACAAATCTTGCCGGCCGCCGCTGCGACAAGGGTTCGCGGTTGAATAGCCGGCTTCGATGAGGCATTTCTGAAATGAGCGGAAGAATCCGGCGCAGCCGGCCTCCCACCAGCCACGAAAGGAAGCGGACCCCGCAACGCATGGCAGTCAGGCAATGAACTGGAGACGCTATTTCTGGCCGGTCGTCGGCATCGCCGCGGTGATCTTCTCGCTGCTGCTGCTCTGGCACGAACTGCGCGGCATTTCGCTCGACGATGTCTGGGACGGCATCGCTGCCATTCCGACCCGCGGCTGGGTCCTTGCCGCGCTGAGTTCGATCATCGCCTATGCCTCGCTTGCCGGCTACGATCACATCGCGCTTCTGCATATCGGCAAGCGCGTGTCGTGGCTGTTCGTCACGCTGTGCTCCTTCACCACCTATGCGCTGTCGCACAACATTGGCGGTTCGGTGTTCTCGGGCGCCGTCATCCGCTACCGCGCCTACGGTACCAGGGGCCTGACCGGACAGGATGTCGGCGTGCTGGTGGCGGTCTGCTGGATCACCTTCGTGCTGTCGACGATTTTGGCCTCAGGCCTCGTTCTGGTGTTCGAGCCTGAGATACTCGACCGATTTTCCGGCATCGCCCATCATGGCCTGTCCGAAGCGGCCGGTATCGCGATGCTGCTGCTCGTCGCCGCCTATGTCTTCGGCAGCTGGCTGCATCTGCGCCCGCTGAAGATCGCCAGCTTTCAGCTGCATTATCCGGCGCTGCCGATCGTCGCCCGGCAGTTGCTGATCGGCCCGATCGAACTGCTGGCCGCCGCCGCGATCATCTTCTTCGCCCTGCCCGCAGCCCACAATCCCGGCTACTTCGTCATACTGGGCGTCTTCCTCGTCTCCTTCTCGATCGCGCAGATCTCGCATGCGCCGGGCGGACTCGGCGTGTTCGAGGTGGTGTTCCTCGCCGGCCTGTCGGACATGGATCCGGTCGGCGTGCTGGCGGCGCTGCTGGTGTTCCGGCTGTTCTATCTGATCGTCCCGCTGATTCTGGGCCTGGGCATCGTGCTGTTCTTCGAACGCTCGCAGTTCAGCCGGACGGAGCCTTGAAGGCTGGAATTGGACTAGGCGCCGCGCGCCGGCATCTGAAGTGTGGCGTCCTGTCGAAACGTGCCATTGAAGCACAGAGCAGGCTTGACTATTTTCCGCTGGCGGCTACAAGGCAGCGCTCACAGCGGCTTGCCCGCTCGGCCCGCACGGTTTTCACGTTTATCGTGATATTCAAGATCGTGCCTGCTGGGGAATAGGTTAACGGTAGACCCACGGACTCTGACTCCGTTAGTCCTGGTTCGAATCCAGGTTCCCCAGCCACTCCTCTTCTCTCGATCAAAACAATCACCAACGCTCATCATCGTGAAATGCTCCCTGGCGACCACCTGACGGGATCCCAGCTATGGTGGGTTGCGGCGGGGTGACATTTATAGGATCGTCAAAGGATCGAAATTATCGAAGGAAGAACGGAATGCGCGCTTTGGTCTTCATCGGATTTCTGATGTTCGTTACTTTCTTGGTTGGCTGCACGACAGACAAGGGGAATGCCAGTCAAACCCAGACTGCGGAAGACAAGGCGCAGTGTACCGGCTTTGGTTTTAAACAAGGCACGGATGCTTTTGCCAATTGCATGATGAAGCTTTCGTCGCAGCGACAAGGCCAACAGCCCCAAGATCACGATGCACTCCTTCGCCGGTATAAGTCCTTAAGTATGGCTCGGCGCGGTGATGACCGGTATCCTGTATGCAGCGCCTCCGACATGGACAATGAACTCGATACTTCGGCAAATAAATGGATTGGCCCCAATTGCCAGATGGCACCAGATTAAGCGAGTGGAGTGCTGTACCAGCGACCCCGTCGAACGCGCCAAGCGTGAAATTCAAGACACCGCCAGCAACACCAGTCGATCCGACGAGCCGGCATATTTATTCCGGCGTTCGCCGCATCGCGCGCCGTGTCGTCACTTACCCTGCCTTCCTGTAGGCCGCCTCGGCTGCGTGATTTCCTTCGATGAAGCCGAGGCCGATTCCGGTCGCGCTCCACTCCCGGCACCCGGCCTCTGCTACATCGAGGAGCATGGAGCAAACGCGTAATGGTCAGTGACAGCCGATTCATTCTCGAACGCATCAGCCAAGGCTGCGTGACGCTCTCCGACGACGAATTCGTCATCGACAGGCTGGTCAAGTATTTCGGCAATGGCAGGATCCGCTGGCATGTCGAAATCCGCGGGCATCGCATCGAGCTGACGACAGGCCAGCTCAAGAAGCAGCCGACCTTCCGCAGGAAGATGCTCGAACAGGCTGGGATGCTGCCGCCCCAGCGTGCCGGGACCGACTACAGGCGATGGGCACTCGATCTGAGGAAGAATGCGGTCGAGCTTCCGTGGCGGGATAGGCCGGTGGACGTCGGCTTCGCCATCGACAGGCTCACCAGCCACGGCGACGGGCGCTGGACGGTCGAATACCAAGGCAAGACCATCAAATTCACGACGACGAAACTCCGCAGGCAGGTGAGTTTCCGCAAACGCATGCTGGCCAAGGCCAAGGTGCTGCCGCCCGAGTTGACCCCGGCTGCTTATCGGAAGTGGATGGACTGGCTCATCCAAAACGCCACCGAGGCTGCTCCGCAGGCCGGCGATGCCTTGATGACGGAGAAAAGCTGGCTTGACGACCTGCCTGAGCTAGCCGGCTGGCAAAACGAAACGGTGCCCGAAGAGACCGGCTAAGGGCGGCGATAGTCTCCAATGCAAGCAGCGATGGCACTCGTTGCGTTTGCCATGCCTGCCAGTTTCGGCACACATTGATGGCGAAGGAGTCTGACCAGAGCTGGCTCGCTGGCAATCAGAATTGAAATGAGACGACATGGACCGCTTCGACCTCGGCACCTACCGCCGCCCCATCTCCACTCGCTCGACAGAAACCCAGCGTTGGTTCGATATTGGCCTTAACTGGTGCTACGGCTTCAACCATGAGGAAGGCATCAAGTGTTTTGAGAAGGCGCTGGAGACGGATCCTCACTGCGCGATGGTTCACTGGGGCATCGCCTATGCCGCTGGACCTTTCTACAATCTGACCTGGAAGGAACATGGCGAGGCCGAGGCCGACAGCGCGACCAAGCGCTGCTTCGAGCATGTCCAGCTGGCGCGGGCCAATGCGGCTGCCGCCAGTAAGATCGAGAAGCGGCTGATCGAGGCGCTGGCCGCCCGCTTTCAGAAGCCACACCGGGTGAGCCCGGACGAATTCGAACGGTGGGATGACGCCTATGCCGCCGCGATGCGGCTTGTGTACAGGGACTTTCCCGACGACCATGATGTGATGGCACTGCTGGTCGAAGCGCTGATGATGCGCACGGTGCGGCGGCTGTGGAACCTCAAGACCGGCGCGCCGGCGCCGAATTCCGATGTCGTCGAGGCGCTCGACGTCTGCGAGCGGTCGATCCGGCTTGCCGATGAGGCCGGCGCAGCACAACATCCGGCGATCGTCCACCTGCACATCCATCTCCTGGAAATGTCCACGATGCCGGAGCGCGGCATGCGGTCAGCGGATCTGCTCGGCGAGATGTGCCCCGATGCCGGGCACATGAACCACATGCCGGGGCACATCTATGTGCTGTGCGGCGAGTATGAAAAGGCAAAGCGCGCCAGCGAAAAGGCGGTGCGCGCCAATGACCTCTATCTCGCCTATGCCGACGAGCCGACCTATTATTTGCTCGGCTGCTGCCACGATCTGCATCTGATGATGTTCACCTGCATGTTCCTGGGCCAGTACCAGCCTGCACTGTGGGCAGCCGACAGGGTGCGCAGCTTGGTCGGGCGCGACGTGGTCGCCATCCCCGGCCGGCCCAAGCTCACGCAGACGGTGGAAGGCTACCATGCGATGAAATCGCATGTGCAGGTGCGCTTCGGCCGCTGGCAGGAGATCATCGACGAACCGATCACCGAGGAGCCGGGCCTCTATGTGCTGACGGCGGCCATGCAGCGCTACGCCAAGGGTGTGGCGCATGCGACGCTCAAGCATTTCGCTGAGGCTGAACGTGAGCGCGAAGAGTTCCATCGGCATCTGAAAGGCATTGCGCCCGAGCGGCGCTTCCTCAGCAACCCGGCGCAAGCTTCGCTGGCTGTCGGTGCCGCCCTGCTCGACGGCGAGCTGGCGTACCACCAGGGCCGGCATGAGGAGGCGTATGGCCATTTGCGGCAGGCGGTCGAGCTTGACGACAATCTGTCCTACACCGAGCCGTGGGCCTGGATGCACCCGCCGCGCCATGCGCTGGCGGCGCTGCTTCTCGACCAGGGTCACGCGCAGGAAGCAGAACAGGTCTATCGCGACGATCTGGGCCTGAGCGGCACGGTGCAGCGCTGTGCCCAGCATCCGAACAATGTCTGGGCATTGCACGGGCTTGTGGAATGCCTGAAACGGCGCGGCGAGACCGATGAATTGCCGACATTGCAGACAAGCCTTGCAGCGGCGCTGGCCAAGGCGGACGTACCGATCACCTCGTCCTGCCTGTGCAGGACGAGCGCGCAGCAAGGCTGCTGTCACTGACGCGAAGTCTGCCTGTCGCCACTGTTGCGGCCGATCGGCTAGAGCAATTCCAGGAAAAGTGTGAAACGGTTTTCCGTCCGGAATTGCGTCAAAACAAGGAGTTAGAGCGGGTCGCCGTTTCCGTGAAACGGTGAACTGCTTTAGCCAAACAATTGTCGACCAGATCGTCGTTGGCGGTGGAAACCTCGCCGCCCGGGTATGTCACCTGCCGATCAGCCAAGGCTCCATGCTGCGTCGTCCCACGCCTTCGATCAGCACGGAGCAGTCTATCTCATCGTGAAGTTGGGCGTTTGGGTCAGACGAAAGCCAGGAAGCATAGGAGCGAAGCTGCTTGAGCCTGGCTGTTTTCTCAAGCCGTGCCTGGCGCTCATCCTCGGCTGATTGAGCCGGTCCTTTGTTCTTCTGGGCAGGAAATTGCATCCTGGCTCTCCTCGGTCACCGAGCCTGTGGAGACGGACTCAATCGGGCGTTGGCCCGTTGTCGCTCCGGTCTCTGCGGTTCTGAAGCCAACACATGCGCTGACGGGAGTCGCCATTCATCTTGATGATGGCGGCCCCTTATCAACAATGCACCCGCGCCACCGCCGGGTGCTCCTGGTCCGGGTTCACTGCGCGCACAGCACTCGGCAGTCGGACGCAACTGCAGGAAATGGAACCAGATCGGCCGTGCGACGTCATAGAAGCAGGTGCCCATACGGGAGTGTGACCTCCATGATCAGGCTCGTTCTTGTCGCGGTCGCCATGCTCGTCATCGCATGCGATGCAACGGCGGCGGCAAAACTGGACGCGGCCGCCGTCAACAACGCCCAATTTGACGGCAGCGAAGCGAAAGGCGTCAGTGCGACCGTGCTGAAGGCGCAAATCCTCCTGGATCGTGCACGCTTCTCGCCAGGCCTGATCGATGGCCGCCAGGCGGAGAACTTCACCCGGGCAGTCAGTGCGTTCCAAGCGGCCAACGGATTGCCTGCCGACGGCAAGCTCACCCGCGAGACATGGGACAAGCTGGTCGCGACCTCCTCGCGCCCCGCGATTGAGACCTACGATTTGACACGCAAGGATGTGCATGGGCCGTTCACCAGGCGAATTCCGGCGCGCATGGAGAGGATGGCCCGCCTGCCCAGGCTGGCCTACCACAATGCCCTGGAAAAGATGGCGGAGCGCTTCCACATCAGCGAGCAACTGCTTGAACGGCTCAATCCCGGCATCGGCTTCAGGAAGGCGGGGCAAAAGCTGCTCGTGCCAGCTGTCACCCGAGGTGATCCGCCGCAAGACATCGCGAGCGTCGAGGTCGACAAGAGCGCTCGCCAGGTTCGGGTGCTTGACCCTTCCGGCAAAGTGCTTGCGACGTACCCCGCCTCGATCGGAAGTCAGGAGAAGCCCGCGCCGAGTGGCCAGGCGGAGGTCAAACGCGTGGTGCACCACCCAACTTATCATTACGATCCCGAGTTTGCCTTCAAGGGAGTGAGGAGCAAGCGCCCCTTCACGATCGCTGCCGGGCCAAACAATCCGGTGGGATCGGTCTGGATCGACTTGTCCATCGATAGCTACGGCATTCACGGGACTCCGGACCCAGGCAAGATCGGAAAGACCTTCTCGCATGGTTGCATCAGGCTGACCAACTGGGATGCCGAAGACCTCGCCTCCGAAGTGCAAAAAGGCACAAAGGTCGTCTTCAAGGACGAAGCGGCAGGATCGGTCGAACAAGGATCGCAGTAGGTAGGCGCTACGGCCTACCCACTTTCGACCGTGTGACTAGTCACACGGTCGTGTGACTGGCGTCGCCGAGGGCGTGGAGCGGCCCCTTACCCCAGCCACTTCTCGTAGTCGGACACCAGCAGATGGATCGGGGCAACGTCTTCGTCGATGTTGGAAAAACGGCCGATCGGTTCGCGAAACACATTGTCGGTGAGATCGTCGTTGACGGTCGAGACCTCGCCGATCAGCACATCCTTGCCCTCGGCCCAAAAGGCATGCCAGACGCCGGGCAGCAGCGTGACGCTCTGGCCCGGGTCGAGCTTCAGGAGCCCGCCCGCAGGCAGCCTGTGGATGGTTCCGTCGACAGGCACCGAAACCTCGGCCTTGGGATCGATGCCGCCGTCGCGGTCATGCATAAACAGTTCCAGCACCAGCTTGCCGCCGCCACGGTTGATGATGTCCTCGGCCTTGATGTTGTGGCGATGCATCGGCGACAGCTGGTCCTTGCGCGAGATCATGATCTTCTCGGCATAGAGCATGCCCATGCCCTTCTTCATGTCCTCGTAGCGGCCGTTGCGAACGGTGAACAGGAACAGGCCGAGTTCCCTGAATTTCTCCTGACCGTAATCGGTGATGTCCCAGCCGAGCCGCGAGGTGAACACCGCCGACGAGTCGACCTGGCGCGCCTTCGCCTCCTGCGGCGACCAATAGGCGAAGGGCGGCATGATGTAGCCGAACGAGCGGATGAAAGCGTCGGCTTCGCGGATGATGTCGTTGATGGCGGAGCGCTTCATGATCATGATCCCTTCGTATCGATTTGTCTGGCAAATCGCATAGCCGAACGTCGATGCGGTGTCGATCCATCTCGCCGCCTGCCCGGCCTTGCGCTTAGGCGCATGGACCACAGATCCGCTTCGCTGGCCGCGTGACATCGCGGATTTTCAGGGCCATAAAACCCGCGGATTCCTCATGGGGTGAAAGATGATGCCGACCGTCCACGACCTCGATACGCCGTCGATTCTCATCGACGCGACGCGCGCCGAAGCCAACATTGCCCGCGCCCAGGCGCATGCCGACAAGAACGGGCTGAAGCTCAGGCCGCATATCAAGACGCACAAATTGCCCTATTGGGCGAAGAAGCAGGTGGCGGCCGGCGCCGTCGGCATCACCTGCCAGAAGATCGGCGAGGCCGAGGTGATGGCCGATGCCGGGCTGACCGATATTTTTCTTCCCTACAACATCCTTGGGCGCGCCAAGCTGGAGCGGCTTCTGGCGCTGCACGGGCGCGTCACCCTGTCGGTGACAGCGGACAGCATGGAGACGCTCGAAGGGCTGGCAGCCACCTTCACCGATGCCGGTCATCGCCTGCCGGTGCTGGTCGAATGCGACACCGGCATGGGACGCTGCGGCGTGCAGTCGGCCGATGAAGCGGTTGCGCTGGCAAGACAGATCGACAGAGCCGGTGGCCTCGCCTTCGGAGGACTGATGACCTACCCGGCCGCCGGGAAGGCAGCGGAGGCCGAAGCCTGGCTCGCCGACGCCAAGCAGGCGCTGGCCGCATCGGGCCTCGCCTGCGAACGCATCTCCAGCGGCGGCACGCCGGATATGTGGCGCTCCAGCGATACATCTGTTGTCACGGAGTATCGTCCAGGCACCTACATCTATCTCGACCGCTATCAAGTCGCCAAAGGCGTCGGCACGCTCGACGATTGCGCGCTGACGGTGCTGTCGACGGTGGTCAGCCATCCCACCGCGACGCGCGCTATCCTCGATGCCGGCAGCAAGGCGCTGTCCAGCGACACGCTGGGTCTCGCCGATTTCGGCGAGTTGCCCGGCGTGCCGGGAGCGCGGGTGACGGGCCTGAGCGAGGAGCACGGCACCGTCACGCTTTCGGGTGACGGCAAATTGCGCATCGGCGAGCGCGTGCGTGTCGTGCCCGACCATTGCTGCGTCGTCACAAACTTGTTCAACGAGGTCAACCTGGTCGACGGCGACAAAGTGCTGGAAACGCTGCCGGTGGCGGCGCGCGGAAGGATGGGGTGAACTAAGAAGCGTCTTGCCTTCTCACACAAGGGGAGAAGGGGGAGAGCGCTCCGCCTGCCGTGCCGCGACCCTGCGCATGGCAATCACCCGGCGACGGCGGATTTCGGTGCGCATCGCCATCAGGTGCAGCGCGAAGAACAGCACGGTGAAGCCGAGCGCCATGACCAGCAGCGGCCACAGCAGGCTGGGGTCGATGGTGGAGCCGCCCATGCGGAACACCGAGGCCGGCTGATGCAGCGTGTTCCACCAGTCGACCGAGAACTTGATGATCGGGATGTTGATGAAGCCGACCAGCGTGATGATGGCGGCGGCCCAGGCGGCGCGGCTGGCATCGTCGAGCGCACGGGTCAGCGCGATGATGCCGAGATACATCAGGAACAGCACGAAGACCGAGGTCAGCCGCGCATCCCAGACCCACCAGGTGCCCCACATCGGCTTGCCCCAGATCGAACCGGTGATCAGCGCCAGCGCGGTGAAGACCGCACCGATGGGTGCGGCTGATTTCAGCGCGACATCGGCCAGCGGATGCCGCCAGACGAGCGTGCCGAGCGCCGAGACCGCCATCAGCGTGTAGCACATCATGGCCAGCCAGGCGAAAGGCACGTGGATGTACATGATGCGGACGGTGATGCCTTGCTGGAAATCCTCAGGCGCGGCAAAGCTCATATAGAGCCCGACTGCGAGGATCAGTGCGGCGATCGTGGCCAGCCATGGCACGACCTTGTCCGCCAGCCCGACGAAGCGCGTCGGGTTGGCGAGATCCATCCAGCTTGTCAGGCGTGAAGTCGTGTCGCTCATGCGGTTCTACATAAACCGCCGCGGCGTTCGGGGCAATCGAGCGGTGGTGTCGCAGGGCTGCAGCGCTTTGCCTTCTCCCCTGTGGGAGAAGGCAGAGACGTGCCTGATCAGGCGGCCGCTTCCTGCTGTTGCAGCACGGTGCGGCTGAGGCGGCGGACCTCCTCGTCGTTGAGCAGGCCGCCAGCGCGCAGCAGGCTGGCAAAGCGGCCATTGCGCAGCGACAGCTCGGTGAAGCCGCCCATCTCGACCACCCTGCCCTTGTCCATGAACACGACCAGATCGGCGTCGCGAACGGTGGTCAGGCGGTGGGCGATGATGAAGGTGGTGCGGTCGCGGCGCAGTTCGTCGATCGCTTCCTTGACGCGGTCCTCGGTCTCGACGTCGAGCGCGCTGGTCGCCTCGTCGAGCACCAGGATCGGTGCGTCCTTCAGCACGGCACGGGCAATGGCGATGCGCTGACGTTCGCCGCCCGACAGCTGGCCGCCACGTTCGCCAACCACCGTGTCGTAGCCATTGCTCTTGGACAGGATGAAGTCCTGTGCGGCAGCCGCATTGGCAGCGGCATGGATCTCGTCATTGCTTGCATCGGCGCGGCCAACACGGATGTTGTCCTCGATCGAGCGGTTGAGCAGGCCGGCATCCTGGAACACCGTGGCGATCGAATGGCGCACCGACTTGCGGGTCACGGTGCGGGTGTCGATGCCGTCGATCAGGATACGGCCATGGGACGGCGAGAAGACACGCTGCAGCAGGTTGATGAGCGTGGTCTTGCCGGCACCCGTCGGGCCCACGATGGCGACGGTCTGGCCCGCCTGCACCTCGAAGGACACGTCGTCGATGCCTTGGCCGGAATTGGCGAATTCAAAGCCGACATTCTCGAAGCGCACATGGCCGGTGACGTTGGAAAGATCGCGCAAGCCGTCCGGCTCGGCGGAATCAGCCGCGGAGTCCTCGAGATGGTAGAAATCCTCGAGCTTGGCACGGGCCTCGGAAATCTGGTTGGCGAAAGCCGACATCTGGTCGAGGCGAGCGATCAGCATCGTGGCAAAACCGGTGAAGGCAATGACGTCGCCGACACCCAACTGACCATGAGTCACGAGATAGGAGCCGATCGACAACACGATCAGCATCGAGATTGCCGATGACAGACGGTGCAAGGCATTGGCCAGCGCCCACCAGTCGAGCACAGGGTTCTGCGCGTCGAGTAGGTTCTTGACGTAGCGGCGCAGCGTATCGGCCTCGTGACCGAGGCGATTGTAGCTCTGCAGCACCGCAACGTTGCTGACCGAGTCGGTCACATGCGCGAACACCTTGTGGTAGTGGCGCTCGACCGCGGCCTGGCCCGCCTTGGTGCGGCGCATGACCATCCGGCCGATGCCGACATAGAGCAGCCCGAGGCCAAGCAGCACCAGCGACATGCGCAGGTCCATGCTGATCGCGGTCGGGACCAGCAGCACGAGGGCGACAGCCGTGGACAGATGCTGGCGCATGAATTCGAGCCAAAGGCTGAACAGGGTTTCGACGGCGCGCAGCATCGTGTGCAGCGCATTGGAGGTGCCGTGCTGATGGTGCCAGGCGAGCGGCATGGTGATCACGCGCTCGAACGACTCGCAAAGCACTTCGCTGCGTCGAGCATGGGCGAAACGGTCAGCGCCGCGCGCCACCATGACGAAGGCAACGATGTTGAAGGCGCCGAGACCGGCCCACATGACCAGCGTGGTGAAGACAGAGCCACGCTCGGAGATGGCGCCGATGACGCGACCGAACATAATCGGCTCGAGAAGCGCTACGATGGCGAGAGCCACGTTGGCCGAACAGATCAACGCAACGCGTTTCCTGTCCGCGGCCAGATAACCGAGAGCTCGCCAGTAGATTTGCAGAAGGGTCACCCCAGTTACTCCGCCACGCTGTTTATTGTGCACTGCATCATTTTATTCGTACCGGTTGATACGTCGCAAAACAATGGCCGTGTACCCCTTCAGTTCCCTTAGAGCGAACAAAAGATGGCGACGTTCCGAAATCTGCCGTGATCACCTAACGGTTTGAGAAGACAGGTAAAATGTCAGGCATGCGGCGAAATCATGGCAGTTGGCACGTGCTGCCATAATTTTAATCAGCAACAATGTCGGGCGGATGACTGAGGCCGAAATCGCCTTTCGCGAAGTATAAAGCAAAACAAAGCTGCAGGATGCCCTTCCAGGCGAAGGGTGGCCAAACCCTCACCGCTCGCGGCTACTCCTATGGGACGCCTCAAGCCTTTGATTTCATAGACTTCTCGGCGAGATGCCCGTCAACGGCAGACGGCAACGCCAGGCGGGATGGGGCCTCTCATCCGCCGTGGTGACAAAAGTCGCGGCCCGGACCCCCGCTCCGAGCGCATGCTTTTTGGGCAACAGGCCTCAGGCCGGGATCCTGATGACCACCTCGGCAACTTCGCCGTCCTTCAGCTCGACTGCCGAAGCCTTGGTCTTTGCCCCATTCACCTCCAGCGACACGGCCTTGGCCTTGTTGTCGCGGATGACGCGAACCTTGAGTTCCGCCCCCAGCATTTTGAGATTTGCCGAGTACCCATCCCAGTGGCTTGGCAGCTTCGGCTTGAACTGGACACGCTTGCCGCGCCGTTCGATGCCCAGAATGCCTTCGACCGCAGCCCTGTAGAGCCAGCCGGCAGAGCCGGTGTACCAGGTCCAGCCGCCACGGCCGCCCTTGCCGTTGCCGGCATTGTCGTCCCCGGCATAGATGTCGGCCGCCACGACATAGGGCTCCACTCGATAGTGCTCGGCCGTGGCCTCGTCGGTCGCGTGGTTGACGGGGTTCAGCATCGAGAAACAACGATAGGCCTCGTCGACCTGCCCCATCTCTGCAAGCGCGATGACGAACCATGTGGCGGCGTGGGTGTACTGGCCGCCATTCTCGCGCACGCCAGGCGGATAGCTCTTGATGTAACCGGGGTCCTTTTCCGTCTTCGAGAATGGCGGCGTGAACAGCTTGACGATCTTCAGCTTGTCGTCGACGAGCAGCTTCGTTGCTTGCTCCATGGCGGTGGTCGACCGTGCCGGGTCGCCCTCTCCCGAAAGCACACTCCAGGACTGGGCGATCGAGTCGATCTTGCACTCCTGCGAGTTGCGAGACCCCAAAGGCGTGCCGTCGTCGAAACTGCCGCGCCGGTACCATTCGCCGTCCCATGCGGTGCTCTCAAGCGCCCGCTTCAGAACATCGGCATGCTTTGCCCAGGCCTGTGCTCGCTTGGCATCACCCTCGGTCTTGGCGACGGGGGCGAAATCGCCTAGCGTCTTCAGCAGGAACCAGCCGAGCCAGACGCTCTCGCCCCTGCCGTGCTCGCCGACGCGGTTCATGCCGTCGTTCCAGTCGCCGCCGAGGATCAGCGGCAGGCCCGCGGGGCTGCTGCGCTTGATGGCGAGATCGAGCGCACGCGCGCAATGGTCGTAGAGCGTCGCTGTCTTCTTCGAGATTTCCGGGGTGAAGAAGGCATCGTGCTCGCCCTCGCCCAGCGGCTGTCCATCGATGAAGGCCAATTGCTCCTTGAGGATGGAGGCATCGCCAGTGACCAGCAAATAGCGCGCCGTAGCGTGGGCAAGCCAGACCACGTCGTCGGAGATCAACGTGCGTACGCCAGCACCCGTGCGCGGCAGCCACCAGTGCTGCACGTCGCCTTCGGGGAACTGCCGCCGCGCCGCGTTGAGGATCTGGTCGCGCGCCAACTGTGGGTCATGCACCAGCAGCGCCAGCGTATCCTGCAACTGGTCGCGGAAGCCGAAGGCGCCGCTGGCCTGATAGAAGGCCGAGCGGGCGCGGATGCGGCAGGCCAGGCTTTGATAGGGAAGCCAGTGGTTGACCATGGCGTCGAGCGCCTTGTCGGGCGTCTCGACCTGGATGGTGTCGAGGAAGCCGCGCCATTCGCGCTCATTGTCGGCCAATCGCTGGTCGAAGTCCTTGGCCCGATGCTCCTGCACCAGCGCGCTCGCCTCCTCGACCGACTCGGCGTCGCCGAGCAGCCAGAGCAGCGTCACGTCGCCGCCTGCCGGGATCTCGACGTCGCGGGCAATCGCCGCGCACGGATCGTCGCCGGCCTCGACACGGCCAGACAGCGCCGCACCACTCAGCACCGCCTGCGGTAGCTCGCTGGAACCATGCCGGCCCAGGAACTCCGATCGGTCTGTGGTCACCGAATGGACGCCGCCGTCGGCCGCCAGGAAGGCCACACGCTCGCCGAAATCCAGCCCATAGGGGTTTTGTGCCAGCAGCGCACCGGTTGCCGCGTCCCGCGACGGGACGATGGTTGCCGCAGTGCGCGACCGATGCCCGCCGAGCACCCATTCGGCATAGGCATAGACACGCAGCCGCGCCGGCACCGAGCCGGAATTCTGGATGCGCAGCCGCGAGATCTTCAGGGAATCGACCGGATCGACGACATGGGTAAGGTCCATCGACAACGGTCCGCGCTTCGAGCGGAAGGTCGAGAAACCCTGGCCGTGCCAGGCCTCGTAGGTCATCGAGGGATCGCGCACCATGGCGGCGAGCGGCGAGAATGCCTTGCCGCTGGCCTGATCGTAGATATAGAGGCCCTCGCCCGGGCGGTTCGAGACCGGATCATTCGACCACGGCGTCAATTGGTAGTCGCGGCTGTTTCGGCTCCAGGTGAAGGCTGCGCCCTCGGCGGAGGTGTGGAACCCGAACGAGGCGTTGGAGACGACGTTGATCCACGGCTGCGGCGTCGTGCGCCGCCCGGCCAGGCGCACGACATAGTGCCGTCCGTCGCCGTCGAAACCGCCAAAGCCGTTCCATTGGCTGAGTCCGCTGCCATCGGCGCTGACATTGGCCACCGCCTGCGAGGCAGGAGTATGCGTCGTGGGTGTCGGCGACGGCAATTCACGCGGAATCGGCAACGTTGCCAGAGCATCCCGCGCCTGCAGGGCCGCCGCCTCGGCGCGCTCGATCTGGTCGAAGATGGTGCCGTTGCGCGTGTGCAGGACGACGCGGGCGACGGCGAGCAGCGTCTTGTAGGTGGTCTCGTCCATAAGATCGCGGCGCACCGCGAAAATGTGCTGGCGCGGCCCGAGCTCCTTGCCGCGCAGACGGCTGTTTTCGCACAGCGTCTCGACCGCCCGCTGCAGGTCCTGGACATAGGAGGACGCCTGCTCGTTGACGACGACGAAGTCGATCATCATGCCGCGGGTGCGCATATATTCCTGGAACCGCAGCGCCTGGGCGACGATTTCGAGATCGGCGACATCGCCGATCCTGACCAGGAAGATCGGGAAATCGCCGGAAATGCTTGTCGGCCACAGGCTCGACTGCTTGCCCAGCCCCGAGGCGATGGATTCGGCGGGAAGACGCAGGAACGGATCCGGATAGATCAGATAGCGCGCCAGCTTCTGCACATTGGCGGCATCGGTCAGGCTGAGGCCCATATGGCGGGTCTGCACCTGGCTGCGGGTCCAGGCAAGCATGGCCTGGCGGGCAAAGCTCTCCGGATGGTCGAGGCGGGCGATGGCTTCGTCCAGTTCGGCACGGCCGGCGCCGACGACTGTCCAGAAGGTCAGCGATATCTTCTTGTTGGCCGGCACGCGCACCTGGCGGCGCAGCGAGGCGACGGGATCGAGCGTAAAGCCTGAGTGGCCGCCCAGCCTGGCGCCCGGGTCGAAAGCGGCTGCGTCGACGATGGTGCGGCCACGGCCGATGAAGGCGCGCCTGTCGGTCTCGGCCTCGGCGTCGCGCGCCGATCCGGACGGATCGGTGACGAAATGCACCATGGCGATATCGGGCTCGCTGGTCTCGCGCTTGCGCCGCGTGGCGAAGATCGCCGCGTTGTTCGCAGAGATTTCGGTTTCCACGAACATCTTCGAGAAGGCCGGATGCGCGTTGTCGGACGCCTCCAGGCCGAGCACCAGCTCGGCAAAGGAGGTCACTTCGATGTGACGGTCGGACGGACCGTCATTGTAGAGCGTGACCCGACGGCCCTCGCCATTGCCTTCCGAGATGACGATGCATTCGACCTCGGAGCGCAACGTGCCCACCGATTTGACGAAGCTCGCCTTGTCGTCGGAGAACAAGGTCTGCGCCTTTTCCTCGGCGGCTCGCTTCGGTTCGGCTGTAGCCGACCACCAGTCGCCGGTGCCGGCGTCACGCAGGAAGATGTAGGAGCCGAGCCGGTCCTCGGTCGGATCCGGCTGCCAGCGGGTGACGGAGAGATCGCCCCAGCGGCTGTAGCCCGAGCCGGTCGCGCTGACCATCACCGAATAGCGGCCGTTCGACATGACGTTGGTCGACCGCAGCGACTGCAGCGGATTGAGCACGATGCGGGTGTCGGGGCTGTCGACTTCGGTCTCGTCCTTGGAGCGTTCGTCGGCCTCGGTCCTGACGGTCGCTGTCGGGATGTCGCGCGGCGCCCTCTCCTGCAGCAAGAGTTCGGCCGATTCGATGACCGGATCGCTGTGGAAGCGGTCGCGCATGCGACCTTCGAAGATGGCGTCGGCAACCGCCGCGATCGACATGCCCGAATGGTGGGCCATATAATTCTGGACGACGACATGGTCCGTGCCTTCCGGCACGCGCTGTGGCGTGAAGTCGACGGCATCGTAGTAGCCGTGGCGGCCGAGCGCCCCGATCTCCCGCAATCGGGCGAGATTCAGCACGGCTTCACGCGGATTGAACTGGGCCGCCAGTATGGTGGCGTAAGGCGCGATCACCGTGTTCTGGCCAAGACCGCGCTTCAGCCCGAGGCCTGGAACGCCGAAATTGGTATATTGGTAGGTCAGTTCGCGGTCGCGGGCATTGTAGGCGGCCTCCGAAATGCCCCACGGCACGTTCTTCTGGCGGCCATACTGGATCTGGCGCTTGATGATCAGCTTGCTGGTCTGGTTGAGGATCGAGCCCTGCGGCTCCTTCATGACCAGCGGCGGCATCAGATATTCGAACATCGAACCGGACCAGGACATCAGCGCGCCCTGGAAACCGATTTCGACGATCGGCCGGCCAAGCCTGAACCAGTGCTCGGTCGGCAGATCGCCCTTGGCGATGGCGAACAGGCTGGTCAGCCGTGCTTCGGAAGCCAGAAGGTCGTAGCAGCTTTCGTCGAGCTGGTGTTCCTCGACCCGGTAGCCGATCGACAGCAGCTTGCGCTCCGGCCGCATCAGGAAGGAGAAATCCATCTCGAAGGCATAGCGGCGGGTGCGCTCGCGTAAGGTGAGCAGCTTGGCACGCAGCGCCTCGACGGCATTGTCGTCGCTGTGCGCGTCATGGACGTGCGCTTCGCAGGTGGCTTCCAGCCTTGCCGCCCAGTCGACGATGACGTCGCTTTGGGGCGACACCGCCTCGGTATGGATGGCGGTGGCCAATTTTCGGATCTCGCCGGCCAGCACGGCCAGGTTGATGGTGCGGATCGACGCCATTTCGGGCTGCGCCTTGATGGTGTCGACAGCGCGCCGCATGCCGTCGAGACGGTCGGCGAGGCGCTGGCGCAGCGGGCGCAGCTGACGGCGGTCGTCGGGCAGATCATCGAGGCTTTCGCTGAGGATGGTGACCGTGTCGAGAATGCCTTCGAAATCGCCCTGGAGGTGCACGGAGGGCGCCTCGGCCCATTCGGCGCAGGCCGCCGCCACCGCCACCAGATGGCCGGCGAGATTGCCGCTGTCGACAGCCGAGATGTAGAGCGGATAAAGCGGCTTCAGCGTCGTGGTGTCGTACCAGTTGAAGAGGTGACCGCGCTCACGCGGCATGCCCTCGATCGTGGCCATGGTGGCGTCGATGCGGGTGATGGCGTCGGACAGGCTGATCCAGCCGAAGTCGCGGGCGGAAACGACGGACAGCAGGTAGACGCCGATATTGGTCGGCGAAGTACGAGGCGCCACCACCGGCGCCGGGCTTTCCTGGAAATTGTCGGGCGGCAGATGGTGATGCTCTGCCGTCACGAAGCTTTCGAAATAGTGCCATGTGCGCCGCGCCACCGTGCGCAAAGTATGGATATCGGCCTGCGATATGCGCAAGCGATCCTCGGTTTCAGCCGAACGGCTGATCCAGCTGGCGATGGCGGGCGAGCCAATCCAGAACAGGGCAAAGAAGAAGGCAACGAAAGCGCCGGTCGAATCGGCCAGCACCGGAATGGCAAGGCCGACGAAGCCGATGATCACGGCGCCATACATCATGCCGTAATAGGAACCGACATCGTTGTCGCCCGCCTTGTGCGCCTGCGAGGCGGTGCGCCATTCCAAAAGGTTCTGGCGGCTGACGAACAACCGGTAGAGCGTGCGCACGATGGCATCGCCCATCATCCAGGCGTTGTGCGCCATCAGCACGATCTTCAGCGCCACCATGGCGGTGCCGAAGGCGACGTCGCGTGCCAGGGCCGAGAAATGGCCGCGTGGCGTCTGGTCGCCGCTCTTGGGCAGGATGGCGTTGACGATGTCGAATGTCGGCGCCATGAACAGGCTGAGGATCAGCAGGGCCTGCCATTGCGCGGCCTGCGTGAAGGGCAGCAGCGTCCAGCCGGCAATCGCCGCCATCACCCAGAAGATCGGCGTCAGCGAGCGGCGCAGATTGTCGATCATCTTCCAGCGCGACAGCGCCGGCACGCCGGAGCGCGGATCGAGCATGAAGCCGAGCAACTGCCAGTCGCCGCGCGCCCAGCGATGGTGGCGCGAGGCGTCGACCGAGTAGCGGGTCGGATAGTCCTCGACCAGTTCGACGTCGGTGACCAGCGCCGAGCGCGCCAGCGCGCCTTCCAGCAGATCGTGGCTGAGGATGGTGTTTTCCTCGATGCGGCCCTGCAGGGCGGCCTCGAAGGCGTCGACGTGATAGAGGCCCTTGCCGGTGAAGGACCCGTCGCCGAAAACGTCCTGATAGAGATCGGACACGGCAAAGACATAAGGGTCGAGGCCGCGATTGGCCGAGAACACCCGCTGGAAGAACGACGCATCATCGCCTGATGTCAGCGACGCGGTGATGCGCGGCTGCAGGATCGCGTAGCCGGCGGTGACGACGCGCTTGCTGGCATCGAAATGCGGCCGGTTGAGCGGGTGGCAGAGCTTGCCTACGAGGGTGGCGACCGCGTCACGGGTGGTGCGCGTGTCGGCATCGAGCGTCATCACGTGGACGACGTTCTCCGGCAGCGGCACGTCGAGCGGCAGGAACGTGGTGTCGCTGTCGCCGCGCAGCAGAAGATCGAGTTCATGCAGCTTGCCGCGCTTGCGCTCCCAGCCCATCCACGACCCTTGCGCCGCATTGAAGAGCCGGCGCCGGTGCAGGATATAGAAGCGCGGCGCGCCTTCGGAGGGATAGCGTGCGTTGAGACGAGCGATCTCGGCACGCGCGAATTCGAGGATTTCGGTGTCGGCAGCATCGATCTCGGTCTTCGAGTCCGGCCAGTCCGACAGCAGCGCGAAATGGATTTCATCGGCCGTGTTGGCGAGATGATGCACCTCGATATTGCGGATGTTTTCCTCGACATCGTCGCGCGAGCCGATCAGCGACGGCACCACCACCAGCGTGCGCGCCTCTGGCGGCACGCCGTGCCGGTAATCGTAGCCGACGAGGCGCGTCGGTTTCAGGAACAGCGAAACGACCGTGTTGAAGAAGGCGAGCGCGCCCTCGCTGGCCGGCACGGCAAACAGCGCCAGCATCAGGACGATCGAAGGCACCGACAGGCCGAGATTGGCAAGCGCATTGCCTGAGAGGACGAGAAGCAGCGCCGTCAGCGCAAACACCGGTACGACGATGCCGAGCCAGCCGGTCTTGCGGAAGGCACGCTTGACTGTCTGGCTGATGGTGGGTCGATAGCCGATCGCCTTCTCCAGCTCGAGCCGGCGTGGGCCGACGAGAAAGAAGCCGACATCGGTGTGGGCGGACCCGGTTAAAACGACGTCGCCGTCGCCATCGCTGGCGGCGTGGCCGGCCAGCTCGATGGCCTTCTCGGCGACGCGATATTCCGAAAGGTTCGAGCGGCGCGCCAATTCCTCGATCGCGGTCCGGTACTGGTCGCGCGAGAAGAAGTCGAGCGCGGCGAAATCGGTGCGCTCGCGCAGCACGGTGTCGATGCGGCTGACGCCTTCGAACCACACGGTCCAATCGACGTCGTTGATGAGGCGCAGGCCGCGAATGATGTTGCCCGTCGTCACATTGCCGCTGGACAGCGTGTGATGTTCGGAAATGATGATTTCCTCGGCATCGGAGCCGGTCTTTTCGAGCTCGCCTTCCAGCCATTCCAGAGCCTTGCCGGCATTCTGCGAGCCATCGCGCAGGCGATAGAGCAGCTGGGTGGCGAAGGTGGTGTCCTGTGCGTGTGCGCTGAAATTGGACAGGATCGACTGCCGGTCCGCGCTGTCGTCGGTGGCCAGGACCTTGTCGGCCACATCGTTGGCGATCTGGCGCATCTGACGGGTTCGGTTGACCCTGACCGCCAGCCGGCGCAGATTTTCGATCAGCACGAAGCGCAACAGCGAAGGCAGCGCCCAGAGTTCGCCGATCTTCAGCGGCTCGACCGACTGAAAACCCTGGACGATGGACTTGAACATCGTCGCCGAAACGGAACTGTCCGAATGTGCGACATAGGTCCAGGCCAGCGCCAGCGCGCGCGGCACGCTGCCGCCGTCAGGCAGCTTCAGGGTCGGCAACTGGCGATAGAAGCGGCGCGGCAGGTCGCGCTTGACCTGGAAAATGGTCTCTTCGACCAGGTAATTGTTGTCGAGCAGCCATTGTGCCGCCGGCGTGATCGTCTCGCCCCTCGCCTGCGCCGCATTGGTCGACCGGTAGACTTCCAAAATCTTCTTGGCGCTGTCGCGGATACGGGCCTGAAAATCGAAGGGCGTCAGCCCGAACAGATCTGTGAGGTCGCCTTTCGCCAGGCTTTCACCGAGCAGCCGAAGGCGCTCTTCGGGCAGGTAATTGGAGCGGATCGGCTCTTCGGTGATGGCCGGGAAGCTCGCGCTTGTCTTCTCGATTTGGGCAGGATTCGTCTGAATATTCATTGAAAATTCCGTAAGCGGGCACTGAGCGGCGTCACCGCCACGGCAATGGCCCTAAAACCGGTTCAAATGCAATTGGTTGCATAAACCCCACTTGCCGAAAGTTTGTTTCCGCACCACGACAGGGCGTCGTCTCTCAGCAAAACTCAAAGACAAGCACCCCACTTCCCGCCAGCCAGATCGGCGGAGAGGATTCAGGCTTTTTCGTGATGCCGCCAGCAGCTTACGCTATATTTCGCCGGTACCGCGATCATGTTTGGAAACAAGCGTTAATCGTTGCCGGCGATGGCGCGGATCCGGATCACGTACAGCGTTGCCTCATGGGCGGGTTGGACAAGCAGGCCGGTGCTGACCGGCCCGGACAGCAGCGTGTCGAGCGGCCCGAGGCGAACCGGTTCAGCGGCGGGCACACTGATGTCGCCGTCCAAGCACAGGATGAGCGTTGTGCCGGCTTCAGTCCGGATTTCCACGGGGGCCGAAATCACCAGGCGTTCGACCGAATGCGTCATCCGGCTTCGGCGGGTCATGACATTGAGATCGGTGATCGGTCCGCCGATCAGCGCGGCCGAGGTCTGCACGTCGGCCGGGAAAGAAAACAGGGCGGTCGTCCTGTTTATAGACGTCGGCGGGTAACCGGCAATCTCGAGGACGATGCCCTCGCCTTCGAGCACGGCAAGGGTGCGATCGATGCCGGCGAATTGCGAGAACGGACCGCTCGATTCGACACGCGCCATCGACACGCGCCAGTCGAAATCGTCGAGCCCGGCACCGGGCGGCGAGACGGCGATTTCCGTCGTCACGCCGCCGCCGTTCTTCCACGGCATCGACCGGTATTCGGCTGCCCGCAGGATGCGCATACCTAGCCCTCCGCTATGGTTACGGGCGTTCGAAACTCGAAAAGCCGATTCCGCGGCTTTTCGCCTGCCTGCGGCCGGACGTTTCTCACCCGAGAATGCCGGGCAGGTTGAGCTGGTGCTCCTTGGCGCATTCGACGGCGATTTCGTAGCCGGCATCGGCGTGGCGCATGACACCGGTCGCCGGGTCGTTCCACAACACCCGCTCCAGGCGCCTGGCGGCTTCGCGCGTGCCGTCGGCGACGATGACCATGCCGGCGTGCTGCGAGAAACCCATGCCGACGCCGCCGCCATGGTGCAGCGACACCCAGGTGGCACCGGACGCCGTGTTGAGCAATGCGTTGAGCAGCGGCCAGTCGGACACCGCGTCCGAGCCGTCCTTCATCGATTCCGTTTCGCGGTTCGGCGAAGCGACCGAGCCGGAATCGAGGTGATCGCGACCGATGACGACAGGCGCCTTCAGCTCACCCTTGGCCACCATCTCGTTGAAGGCGAGGCCGAGCCTGTGGCGGTCGCCAAGGCCGACCCAGCAGATGCGCGCCGGCAGACCCTGGAAGGCGATGCGCTCGCGCGCCATGTCCAACCAGTTGTGCAGATGGGTGTTGCCGGGCGTCAGTTCGCGCACCTTGGCGTCGGTCTTGTAGATATCTTCCGGATCGCCCGACAGAGCTGCCCAGCGGAAGGGACCTATGCCGCGGCAGAACAGCGGACGGATATAGGCCGGCACGAAGCCGGGGAAGGCAAAGGCGTTCTCGAACCCCTCCTCCCTGGCCACCTGGCGGATGTTGTTGCCATAGTCGAGCGTCGGCACGCCGGCGTTCCAGAACGCCACCATCGCCTCGACATGTTCGCGCATGGAAGCGCGGGCCGCCTTCTCGACCGCCTTGGGGTCGCTGACGCGCTTCTCGCGCCACTCGGCCATCGTCCAGCCCTTCGGCAGATAGCCGTTGATGGGATCATGCGCCGAGGTCTGGTCGGTGACCATATCGGGGCGAATGCCACGCCTGAACATCTCCGGGACGATCTCAGCCGTATTGCCAAGCAGGCCGACCGACTTCGCCTCGCCGGCCTTGGTCCAGCGTTCGATCTTTTCCAGCGCCTCGTCGAGCGTCTCGGCGCGCTCGTCGACGTAGCGGGTGCGCAGGCGAAAATCGATCGAGTCCGGGTTACATTCGATTGCGAGACAGCAGGCGCCGGCCATGACGGCGGCGAGCGGCTGGGCGCCACCCATGCCGCCGAGACCGCCGGTCAGGATCCATTTTCCCTTGAGATTGCCGCCGTAGTGCTGGCGGCCGGCCTCGACGAAGGTCTCGTAGGTGCCCTGCACGATGCCTTGCGTGCCGATGTAGATCCACGAGCCGGCCGTCATCTGGCCGTACATCATGAGGCCCTTCTTATCGAGCTCGTTGAACTTTTCCCAATTCGCCCAGTGCGGCACCAAATTGGAGTTGGCGATCAGCACACGCGGGGCGTCCGGATGGGTGCGGAAGACGCCGACCGGCTTGCCGGACTGGACCAGCAAAGTCTCGTCATCGGCCAGCGTCCTCAAGGAGGCGACGATGCGGTCGAAATCGTTCCAGGTGCGCGCCGCCCGGCCGATGCCGCCATAGACGACCAGTTCGTTGGGATTTTCAGCAACATCCGGGTCGAGATTGTTCATCAGCATGCGCAGCGGCGCTTCCGTCAGCCAGGAGCGCGCGCTGATTTCGGTGCCGCGCGGGCTGCGGACTTCGCGGATGTTGTGGCGAGGATTGTTCATGGCGTCACTCCATAAGAGGATCTGATGTCAGACACGCGCCCAGGATGTCGCGGTCTCGAGGATTTTCCGCAGGGTGGCGCGGATCGGTGCTGCGAACTCGGCGTCATAGGGCACCGGCCAATTGTCCGGCGTGCCCTTGCCATCGGGCTCGCGCATATAGATGCGGTTGGAGAGTTCCATCTGCAGTGCGTGCACGCCTTGTTGCGGCTGGCCGAAATGGCGTGTGATCCAGCCGCCCTTGAAGCGGCCGTTGATGACAAAGGTTTCACCGGTTTCGGCCATGATCTGGCCGACCATCGCCTGCAGCGTCGGATCGGCGCTCCTGCCGTCATTGGTGCCGAGATTGAAAACCGGCAGCGTGCCTTCGAACAGGCGCGGCAGCACTGAACGGATCGAGTGGCAGTCATAGAGCACGATCTTTTCGTGTAGCCCGCGCAACCGGCCGATCTCGGCCTGCAAGGCGGCATGGTACGGCACGAAGAATTCCTCGCGACGCTCGTCGATCTCCGACGGCCCCGGTTCTTCGCCCTCGCGATAGAGCGGATCGCCATCGAAGGTCTCGGTCGGGCAAAGGCCCGTCGTCGCCTGGCCGGGGTAAAGCGAGGCGCCGGAGGGATCGCGGTTGACGTCGATGACGGTGCGCGAGATCGCGGTGTGCACCACCGTCGCCCCGAGGCCGGCGGCAAAGTCATAGAGATTATCGATCCACCAATCGCAGTCGCGGCGGCCGAGCCAGGGCGAGACCAGCCGATTCTCAAGGCCGGCGAGGTCGATGCCGGTGTGTGGTATCGACACCAGCAACGGGGCTGCGCCGGGCGTGACCGTCAGCCAGGGCGCGCTTGCCATCACACCGCTCCGGAAATCGACGGCAGAGCCACACCGCCGGCGGCCTCGATGGTCGCACCGCTGCGCACCATGGCGATGGCTTTTTCCATATCGGGGTGGAAATGGCGGTCATTGTCGAGATGTGGCACCTCGGCCCGCACCAGCCTGCGCACCGCCTCCAGGGCGTCGCTCGAGGCCAGCGGCGCGTGGAAATCGCAGCCTTGGGCCGCGGCCAGCAATTCGATGCCTATCACCGCGGTGGCGTTCTCGACCATGCCGATCAGCCGGCGCGCACCGTGCGCCGCCATCGAAACATGGTCCTCCTGATTGGCCGAGGTGGGGATCGAATCGACTGATGCCGGATAGGCTTTCTGCTTGTTTTCGGAAACGAGCGCCGCCGCCGTCACCTGCGGGATCATGAAGCCGGAGTTCAGGCCGGGCTTGGGCGTCAGGAAGGCCGGCATGCCGGAAAGTGCCGGATCGACAAGCATGGCGATGCGGCGCTCCGACAGCGAGCCGATCTCGCAGACGGCGAGCGCGATCATGTCGGCGGCGAAGGCCACCGGCTCGGCGTGGAAATTACCGCCGGAAAGTGCGGTGTCATCCTCGGCGAAGATCAGCGGATTGTCGGTGACGCCATTGGCCTCGGTGCCCAGCGTGTCGGCCGCCTGGCGCAGCACGGTGAGTGCAGCGCCCATGACCTGCGGCTGGCAGCGCAGGCAATAGGGATCCTGCACGCGTTCGTCGCCAACCCGATGCGATTCACGGATGGCGCTGCCGGCCATCAGATTGCGCAGGGCGTCGGCCGTCTCGATCTGGCCGGGATGCTTTCTCAGCACATGGATGCGCGGATCGAAGGGGGCGTCGGAGCCTTTTGCCGCGTCGGTCGACAGGGCACCGGCGACCAGCGCCGATTGGTAGAGCACTTCGGCCTCGAACAAGGCGGCCAGCGCATAGGCGGTCGAAAACTGGGTGCCGTTGAGCAGCGCCAAGCCCTCCTTTGCGCCCAGTGCCACCGGCTCCAGTCCATGCGAGACGAAGGCGACCTTGGCCGGGAAACGGCCATGCGGGGTAAAACATTCGCCGACGCCGATCATCACCGCCGTCATGTGCGATAGCGGGGCAAGGTCGCCGGAGGCGCCGACCGAACCTTGCGCCGGCACCACCGGGATGACGTCGTTGGCCAGCATCGCTTCCAGCAACTCGATGGTTTGCGGCCGCACACCCGACGCGCCCTGCGCCAGGCTGGCGAGCTTCAGCGCCATCATCAGCCGGCAAACGGCAACCGGCATCGGCTCGCCGACGCCGGCGGCGTGCGACAGGACGATGTTGCGCTGCAAGGTCTCGAGATCCTCGGCCGGGATGCGGACGCTGGCCAGTTTGCCGAAGCCGGTGTTGATGCCATAGACCGGCTCGCCCTTGGCGACTATCCTGGCGACGGCCTCGGCGCTCGCCTTGATTTTCGGCCGGCAGGCATCGTCCAGCTTGGGCACGGCGCCACGATAGATGGCGCGCCAGTCGGCCAGCGTCGCATTGCCGGGCTTCAGGGTCAGTTCGGTCATTGTCCTCTCCAGATGCGGGCATGCAGCGGGTTGAAGCCCATGCGGTAGACGAGTTCGGCGGGGCGCTCGATGTTCCAGATCGCCAGGTCGGCGGATTTTCCGGCTTCCAGCGTGCCGGTTTCTCCCAGCAAACCAAGCGCGCGGGCCGCCTCCCGGGTGACGCCGGCAATGCATTCATCGACGGTCAGGCCGAACAGGGTCGCGGCCATGTTCATGGTCAGAAGCAGTGAGGTCAGCGGCGAAGTGCCGGGATTGTTGTCGGTGGCGACAGCCATCCTGACGCCGTGCTGGCGAAACAAGCCGATCGGCGGCTTCTTGGTTTCGCGAATGAAATAGTAGGCGCCGGGCAGGATCGTCGCCACGGTTCCGGCCTTGGCCATCGCCGCTGCACCTGCCTCATCGGTGTATTCGAGATGGTCGGCCGACAGCGCACCGTAACGGGCGGCGAGTTCGGCGCCATGCAAATTGGACAGTTGGTCGGCATGAAGCTTGACCGGCAGGCCGGCCGCCTTTGCAGCATCGAAGACGCGCGCCATCTGTTCCGGCGAAAAGGCGATGCCCTCGCAGAAACCGTCGACGGCATCGGCCAGCCCCTCGGCGGCAACCGCCGGGAGAATTTCCTTGGCGACCAGATCGATAAAGGCGTCCTTGTCACCCTTGGCTTCCGGCGGCAGCGCGTGGGCGCCGAGGAAGGTCGTGCGGATCGTCACCGGCCGCTGGTTGCCCAGCTGTCGTGCGGCACGCAGCGACTTCTTCTCGTTTTCGAGGTCCAGGCCGTAGCCTGATTTTACCTCCACGGTGGTTACGCCCTCGGCGATCAGCGCATCGAGGCGTGGCAGTGATTGGGTGACCAGTTCGCTCTCGCTGGCGGCGCGCAGCGACTTGACCGAGGAGACTATGCCGCCACCAGCCCGGGCGACCTCTTCATAAGTGGCGCCGGCCAGCCGCATCTCGAATTCGTTGGCGCGGTTGCCGGCATGGACCAGATGGGTGTGGCAGTCGATCAGGCCGGGTGTGATCCAGCGGCCCTCGCAATCAACCGTCTCGGCGCCCTGGGCAAGTGTCGGGGGCAGCTCCGACTCGGGGCCGGCATAAACAATGCGGCCGTCACGCGCAGCGACCGCGCCATGTTCGACGACGCCAAGTCCGGCAGACCCGTCGGCCATTGTCGTCAGCCGCGCATTGCGCCACAGACGAAGATCCCCTGCCCGGCTTTTGCTCTTTGCAGCCATCATCTTTTCCGTTTCAATCGATGACGATTATGTATATACATATTGAAACGCACTGCAAGTGCCTTCATCGCATGAGACACAGAGAACCGGAGAGAAAAGTGGCAGCGATCTTTGCGGAACAGGCGCTCCTTCCCGATGGCTGGCGCGAAAATGTGCGGCTTACCCTGGCCGAGGGACGCATCACAGCCGTTCAGCCTGGCGCTGCTGCGGCAGCCGGCGACGAACGTCACGCGATCCTGTTGCCCGGCATGCCCAATTTGCACAGCCACGCCTTCCAGCGCGGCATGGCCGGCCTTGCCGAACTTCGCGGCCCCTCCGCCGACAGTTTCTGGAGCTGGCGCGAGGTGATGTACCGTTTCGCCCTGTCGATGACACCCGATCAGGTCGAGGCGGTTGCAGCACAACTCTATGTCGAGATGCTGGAAGCCGGGTTTTCCCGCGTCGGCGAGTTTCACTATCTGCATCACGACCGCGATGGAAAATCCTACGCCAACCTCGCCGAGATGGCCGAGCGCGTTGCGGCCGCGGCCGGCGAGGCAGGCATCGGCCTGACGCTTTTGCCGGTGTTTTATGCGCACTCGTCTTTCGGCGGTGCCGCACCAAACGAAGGCCAGCGGCGATTCATCAACGATGTGAATCGATTCTCGCGGCTTGTTGAGAAATGCCGCGAATCGGTTCGCGCGTTGGATCAGGCTGTTGTCGGCGTCGCTCCGCACAGCCTTCGCGCCGCGACACCGGAAGAACTGATTGATGTGACTGCCCTAGCGCCGGACGGGCCGATCCACATCCACATTGCCGAGCAGGTGAAAGAAGTCGAGGATTGTCTTGCCTGGTCGGGCGCACGGCCGGTCGAATTTCTGCTTGGCCATGCCAAGGTCGACAAGCGCTGGTGTCTGATCCACGCCACCCACATGACCGATGCTGAAACCGTTGCCATGGCCAAAAGCGGTGCCATCGCCGGCCTATGCCCGATCACCGAGGCCAATCTCGGTGACGGCACTTTTGCCGCGCCGCTGTTCAGGGAACATGGCGGCCGCTATGGCGTCGGCTCCGATTCCAATGTGCTCATCGGCCTGCCCGACGAGTTACGCCAGCTCGAATATTCGCAGCGTCTCGCCCACCGCGCCCGCAATGTGCTGGCGGTCGCAGGCGGCTCGACCGGTCGCGCACTGTTCGACGCCGCGCTCGACGGTGGCAGCGTCGCGCTTGGCGCCGGTGCTTCCGCGATCGCCGCCGGCGCATCCGCCGATCTTGTCTCGCTCGATCCCAAAAATCCCTCGCTGGCCGGCAAGAGTGGCGACGCGATCCTCGACGCCTGGATCTTCGCCAATGGCAGCAAGGTCGACTGCGTCTGGGTGCATGGCCGCAAACAGGTTAGCGGCGGCAGGCATGTGAAGCGAGAGGCCATCGCTGAGCGTTTTCGCAACGTGATGACGGCGCTTTCGGCATGAGCATGGCCGGCACTGTGGAGGCGGAAGGCGGCGGCTCGCTGCACCAGCGCATCCTCTCCGACATCAGCGAGAAAATCCTGTCCGGCGCCTGGGCGCCCGGTCATCGCATCCCGTTCGAGCATGAGTTGAGCGTGCAATACAATTGCTCGCGCATGACGGTGAACAAGGCGCTGTCGCAGCTTGCCAAGGCCGGACTGATCGAGCGCCGCCGCCGCTCAGGCAGCTTTGTGCGCCGGCCGCAGTCGCAGGCCGCGGTGCTGGAAATCCACGATATCCGCATCGAGGTCGAAGCGCTCGGCCTGCCCTATCGCTACGAGCGCGTCGCCCGACACAAAAGGCGCAGCAGCGCCGGGGATCGCGCGCTGCTGGAGCTGGGCGTGGCCGGACCGGTGCTGGCGCTGGAGTGCGGTCATTTCGCCGGCGAGCGGCCGTTCGCGCATGAACAGCGGCTGATCAATCTCACCGCCGTGCCCGAGGCAGCGGACGAGGAATTCGTGGCCACCGCACCAGGACCATGGCTGATTGGCCGCGTGCCGTGGAGCGAAGCCGAGCACCGGATTCGCGCTGTCGCCGCCGACAGGCATATCGCGGCTGCACTCGATATAGAAACCGGTGCGCCCTGCCTGGTGGTCGAGCGACGGACGTGGAGCGCCGAGCACCCGGTCACCCATGTGCGCTTCACCTACGGGGCCGAGAGCCACACGCTGGTAGCGAGGTTCAGGCCGCAGGGGTGAGGCTGACCTCCCCCCACGTGGGGGAGATTGGCAGCTTCAACGCCTCAAATCGCAGCGGTAATAATAACCTCGACCAGATATTCCGGGGCGGCGAGCTTTGCTTCGCCGGTGGCGCGGGCTGGCGTGTTGCCCTGCGGCACCCACTTGTCCCACTCAGCGTTCATCTCGGCAAAGGTGCTCATGTCGGCCAGCCAGATGATCGCCTGCAGGATCTTGGTCTTGTCGGAGCCAGCCTTGGCCAGCAATTCGTCGACAGCCGCCAGGATGTCCCTGGTCTGCGAAGCGACGTTGCCGGTCGGCTGGCCGACCTGACCAGCCAGATAGACGGTATTGCCATGGATGACGATCTGGCTCATGCGCGGGCCGACATCGATGCGACGAATGCTCATTGGATGGTTCCTTCCTGTGGCGGTTGCGCTTCTTTAGAGTCGCGACCGGCTTGGGGCAAGGTCGCCAGGTCGAATCCCCTTGGGCCAACGGCATATGGATGTGCACACACGGCAAGTTGACCCTGCCGTCGCAATTCCGCCGGATTGGCTTGTTGACTAATGTAATAACATCACATATCCAATCGGCCGCTGCCAGCAGCCGGATTTCGCCGCCTACGGATCGCAGAATGACAAATACCTGCCTGACATTCCGCGACCTGACGCTTGGCTACGGCAGCCATCCGGCGATCCATCATCTCGACGGCACCATCCGCAAGGGCTCGTTGACCGCTGTGGTCGGCGCCAACGGCTCCGGCAAATCGACGCTGATGAAAGGCATTGTCGGCGTCCTGAAGCCAATGGCCGGCGAGGTTATCCGCGCGCCCGGTGTACGTGCCGCCTATCTGCCGCAGCAATCGGAGCTCGATCGCTCCTTTCCGGCGCGGGTGGTGGATCTGGTTTCGCTCGGCCTGTGGCCACGGCGCGGCCTGCTTGGCCGCTACACCAAGGAAGATCGCGATGACGTCAGCAAGGCGCTGATGGCGGTGGGCCTCGGCGGTTTTGAAAAGCGGCCGATCGACACGCTGTCGGGCGGCCAACTGCAGCGCACGCTGTTTGCCCGTGTCCTGCTGCAGGACGCCGACCTCATCCTGCTCGACGAACCCTTCAACGCCGTCGACGCCAAGACGGTCGGCGACCTCATTGCGCTGATCAAGCACTGGCATGGCGAGGAACGCACCATCATGGTCGTCGTCCACGATCTGGATCTGGTGCGGCAGAATTTCCCCGAAACGCTGCTTCTGGCCCGCCAGCCGATCGCCTGGGGCGAAACCCGGGAAACGCTGAAGCCTGAAAATCTGTTGCGCGCCCGCCGTTTTCACGAGGCCTGGGAAGAAAATGCACCCTGGTGCGAGCCGGGCGAGGACGCTCATGGTCACGATCACCATGGCCACGATCACGATCACCAACATGGCGTCGGACCGAGGGCTGCTTGATGGACATGCTTTACGGCCTAGTCATCGCGCCCTTCGCCGATTTCGCCTTCATGCAGCGGGCGTTGATCGGCTCGCTGATGCTGTCGCTCGGCGCCTGCCCGATCGGCGTCTTCCTTATGCTGCGGCGCATGAGCCTGTCGGGCGACGCCATGGCGCACGCAATCCTGCCCGGTGCAGCCGCCGGCTTCCTGTTCTATGGGCTGGAAATCCTGCCGATGACCATCGGCGGCCTGATCGCCGGCGTCATCGTCGCGCTCGGCGCCGGCGCCGTCTCGCGCTTCACCATCCAGCGCGAAGACGCCTCGATGGCGGCTTTCTACCTGATTTCGCTCGCCATCGGCGTGCTGATGGTGTCGATCCGCGGTTCCAGCGTCGATCTCATGCATGTGCTGTTCGGCACCGTGCTGGCGCTCAATGACGAGGCCCTGACGCTGATCGGCGGCATCGTCGCGGTGACGCTGGCCAGCCTCGCCATCTTCTGGCGGGCGCTGGTCGCCGAATGCCTCGACCCGCTGTTCCTGCGCTCGGTCAGCCGGCTCGGCAGCCCGGTGCATTTCATCTTCCTCGGCCTTGTCGTACTCAACCTCGTCGGCGGCTTCCAGGCGCTCGGCACGCTTCTATCGGTTGGGCTGATGATGCTGCCGGCCGCGGCCGCCCGCTTCTGGACGGTTCGCGTCGAGCCGATGTGCGTGCTGGCCGTACTGATCGGCTTCGCATCCTGCGTCGCCGGGCTGCTTTTGTCCTATCACGCCTCGCTGCCATCCGGCCCGGCCATCATCCTGTCGGCCGGCGTCGTCTATTTCGCCTCGATCCTGTTTGGCACGCGCGGCATCCTGCGCGCACGCATCATCCATCACCGTCACAGAACGGCCTGATCCCCGCCCCTAGAAGGAGACCCCTCTATGCTGAAATCCATCCATGCCGCCCTGGCGATGAGCGTTATAACATTAACCGCCTTTGGCGCATCGTCGGCCTTCGCGGCACCGCTGAAAGTGGTCGCCAGCTTCACCGTCATTGCCGATTTCGCCAAAAATGTCGGCGGCGACCGCATCGATGTCACCACCATCGTCGGGCCGGATGGCGATGCCCATGTCTACGAGCCGAGCCCGGCCGATGCGGTGGCCATGGCCAAGGCCGACATCGTGCTGGTCAACGGCCTGCATTTCGAAGGCTTTCTGCAGCGGCTGGTCGATGCCAGTGCCACCAAGGCCTCGATCATCACCTTGACCAAGGGCGTGACGCCGATCGATTTCAAGCCTGAATTCGCCGATGCCGACGCGGCCGAAGGTGCCGGCACCGGCGGCGGCAAGACGGTCACCGATCCCCACGCATTCCAGTCGATTGCCAACGCCAGGATCTATGTGAAGAACATCGCCGAGGCTTTCTGCGCGGCCGATTCGGAAGGCTGCGTCAGCTATCAGACCAATGCCGCCGCCTACACCAAGAAGCTTGATGCGGTCGAAGGTGAAGTGAAAGCGGCAATTGCCTCGATCCCGGAGAGCAAGCGCGTCGTCATCACCTCGCACGACGCCTTCGGCTATTTCGAACATGCATACGGCCTGACCTTCCTCGCCCCGCAAGGGGTGTCGACCGACTCCGAACCATCCGCCGCAGACGTTGCCAAGCTGGTCAATCAGGTGAAGCAGGACAAGGCGGCTGCGATCTTCGTCGAGAACATCACCAACCCGCGCCTGATCGAGCAGATCGCCAGCGAAACCGGCATCAAAGTCGGCGGCACGCTCTATTCGGACGCGCTGTCGCAGCCCGACGGCCCGGCCGCGACCTATATCGACATGATGCACAACAACATCCGTCAGATCAAAGGCGCTATTCTCGGCAGCTGAGTTTGAAGGATTGCCCAGCCGGGCCGCATCGGCCCGGTTGGATTTTCTGGCACGCAATGTCTATTTGGCAGAGAAATCCTTCGGCACGGATTGCCGCCCATGTCGGGGAGTGGCAAGACTGCCACCTGACCAGTTTGCGAGGATGCTGCCATGGAATACCGCGAAATCAGCGAGGACTATTCGGTTTCGGGCCAGATCCAGCCCGAAGACGTCGCCGCCATCAAGAAAGCCGGCTTCAAGAGCGTCATCTGCAACCGGCCCGATGACGAACAGCCGGGCCAGCCTTCTGCCGACACCGTCGGGGCAGCGGTCGAAGCCGCAGGCCTCGCCTTCCGCTACATTCCGGTGATCAGCGGCCAGATCACGGCCGAGAATGTCGAGGATCAGGCCGAAGCGCTCGAGGAACTCGACGGCCCGGTCTTCGCCTATTGCCGTTCCGGCGCCCGCTGCACCAATCTCTATGGACTGATCCAGCAGTCGAAGGGTTGAACGGCCCTTCCGTCATTAGGCTGGCGATCCTTCACACCCCCTCTGGCCTGCCGACGTATCAATGATATCCGCTCAGATTAAATCGGCAGCGCGCCGGTTTCCTTCAGCGTCTCCAGCACGATCGCCGTCTTCACGTGCTGCACGGATTCGTGCGGCAGTAGCACGCCGTTGACGAATTCCGACAATGATTTGAGATCCGGCGTCACCACTTTCAGGATGTAGTCCATCTCGCCGGTCAGCGCGTGCGCTTCCTGCACTTCGGGCAGCCGCGCCACCAGTTCGCCGAAGCGCCTTGCATTGTCGCGATTGTGGGTGGCGAGCGTGACCGAAATGACGTTGACCAGGGAAAAACCGAGCTTGTCGCGGTCGAGAACGGCGCGATAGCCCCTGATGAAGCCGTCCTCCTCCAGCCGCTGACGGCGGCGCGAGCATTGCGACGCCGACAGGTTCACCCGCTCCGAAAGATCGTTGTTGGTCAGCCGCGCATCACCCTGCAACAGTGCCATTATCTTGCGGTCGAACTGGTCAATGCGCGCCTCATCCATGGCTTTCCCTTACATCATGCACGCTTCACGCATGACATCATCATTTCAAGCGTTTGAATGCAAGCACCGTGCGCCTCCTCCGCGTTATCATCGTGTCAAATCGCCTTTTCAGGCCAGGCCAGCTTTCGGAGGAATATTATGGGTCCCTTCCCGCACGACGCCCCGCCCGCCAGGATCAGCAAGGACAACCCGGCCGGCACCGATGGGTTCGAGTTCGTCGAATTCGCGCATCCGGAGCCGCAAAAGCTGGCTGAGCTGTTCACCCGCATGGGCTATATCGCGGTGGCCAAGCACCGCACGAAGGACATCACCGTCTGGCGCCAGGGCGACATCAACTATGTCGTCAATGCCGAACCCGGCTCGCATGCGATGAAGTTCGTCGACAAGCACGGCCCTTGCGCCGCCTCGATGGCCTGGCGGGTGGTCGACGCCAAACACGCCTTCGATCATGCCGTTGCCAAGGGTGCCACACCTTACGAAGGTGCCGACAAGGCGCTGGACGTGCCGGCGATCGTGGGCATTGGCGGCTCGCTGCTCTATTTCATCGAAACCTACGGCAAGAAGGGCTCGGCCTATGACGCCAAGTTTGAGTGGCTGGGTGCGCGCGACCCGCGGCCGGAAGGCGTCGGCTTCTACTATCTCGATCACCTGACCCACAATGTCTATCGCGGCCAGATGGACAAATGGTGGGATTTCTACCGCAACCTGTTCGGCTTCAAGCAGATCCATTTCTTCGACATCGACGGCAAGATCACCGGCCTGGTCAGCCGCGCCATCACCTCGCCCTGCGGCAAGATCCGCATTCCGCTCAATGAGTCCAAGGACGAGACTAGCCAGATCGCCGAGTACCTGAAGAAGTACAATGGCGAAGGCATCCAGCACATCGCCGTCGGCACCGACGAAATCTACGAGGCCACCGACAGACTGGCCGAGAACGGGCTGAAGTTCATGCCCGGCCCGCCTGAAACCTACTACGACATGTCGTATGACCGCGTGAACGGCCATGACGAACCGATCGAGCGGATGAAGAAGCACGGCATCCTGATCGACGGCGAAGGCGTCGTCGACGGCGGCATGACCAAGATCCTGCTGCAGATTTTTTCGAAAACCGTGATCGGGCCGATCTTCTTCGAGTTCATCCAGAGGAAGGGCGACGAAGGTTTTGGCGAAGGCAATTTCCGCGCACTGTTCGAATCGATCGAACAGGACCAGATCAAGCGCGGGGTGATCAAGGTTCAGGCGGCGGAATAGCCATCGAACTCACTTGCGGCCCGGCCAGTTATGACCTAAATTCTGGTCATAAGAGGTCATCTATGAATATCCCCATGGCAAAAGCGAAGGCTCAGCTTTCCGAATTGGTGAAACGTGCCCAGGCTGGCGAAGAGATCCATCTGACCCGACATGGAGAGGTTGTCGCAACCTTGAGCGCTCCCGTTCGGGCTGGTGGGAGCAAAGGCTTGCTTGGCGCCCTGAAAGGCCAGATTTGGATATCGGATGATTTTGATGAACTCGGTCCCGAATGGGACGAGTATATTAAATGAGCCGCAGATATCTGGTCGATACCCATATTCTGCTTTGGGTACTCAACGCCGATTCACGTCTTTCGGATCATCATCGCGATATCTTTCTCACAGGCAAGGATGTGATCGTCAGCGCCGTCTCGGTGGCCGAGATCGCCATCAAGAAATCGCTCGGCAAAGTGACGCTCACAGGCGACATCGTGGACATCCTGCGATCGAACGGGATTCCGATTCTCGGCGTAAACGAACTACACGCGGCGAGACTTGAACATCTGCCGCTTCACCACCGCGATCCCTTCGACCGCCTGCTTATTGCGCAGACCCAAATTGAAGGCCTGACGTTGGTCTCCGCGGATCGGCAATTTTCAGCCTATGACGTCGTATTGGCCTGATCGCCCAAGCCCAGCCGCTTGACCTCTTTCGCCGGGCTGAAGGGACAATACCGCGCGGTAGAGTCGGTCGTTCGACCAGAGATTGTTGCCGGCCATGCTGCGCGGGTAGTCGGGCAGGCTCATCACGTCATCCGGTTGACCGCGACAGATACAAGCCCGCCCACATAACGGCAAATCCAGCAAGAACGATCAGCAGCAACCAGTTCATACGCCGACGCATGCTCTGCGTTTCCGCGTCCCGCGCGACGTCCATGTTGGTGATGGTGTGGAAAACATCATCGCCTTGCGCGGAAAGCCGCTGCGGTTGGTCAGGTCGGGCGATCGCGCCTCGATGCGATAGCTCAGCCGGATCGCCTGGATGAAGACCGCCAGTATGGCGAGTGCCCAGACACCAGCCAGCAGATAGCCCCCCGTCATGCCCTTACCTCTCGTATTTCTCGACCTTCTGTTCGATGGCACCGAAGATCGAATGCCCAGCCTTGTCCTTCATCTCGATGCGCACCGTGTCGCCGAAGCGCAGGAATGGCGTTTTGGCTTCGCCCGACACAATGGTTTCGATCATGCGCAGTTCGGCGATGCAGGAATAGCCGGCGCCACCGGCCGAGACAGGCTTGCCCGGCCCGCCGTCGAGCTTGTTGGAGACGGTGCCGGAACCGATGATCGTGCCGGCGGCCAATGGCCGTGTCCTTGCTGCATGAACGATCAGCGCAGGAAAGTCGAAGGTCATGTCGATACCGGCATTGGCGCGGCCGAACGGCTTGCCGTTGAGATCGGTAAGCAGCGGCAGGCTGACCTTGCCGCCGTCCCAGGCATCACCCAGTTCGTCCGGCGTCACAGCGACCGGTGAAAACGCCGAGGACGGCTTTGATTGGAAAAAACCGAAACCTTTCTCCAGTTCCGGTCCGGTGAGCGCGCGCAACGTAACGTCGTTGACCAGCATGACCAGTCGGATCGCTGCCTTTGCTTCTTCGAGGCTTGCACCCATCGGCACATCGTCGACGATGACAGCGACCTCGCCCTCCATGTCGATGCCGAAGGCTTCGTCAGCCGTGCGGATCGGATCACGTGGCGGAATGAAAGAATCCGAGCCGCCCTGGTAGATCAGCGGGTCGGTCCAGAAGCTCGCCGGCATCTCGGCGCCGCGCGCTTTGCGCACCAGCTCGACATGGTTCACGTAAGCCGAGCCATCGGCCCATTGATAGGCACGCGGCAGCGGCGAATGGGCGTCATGTTCGTGGAAGCGCTCCGCCGGCATCGCATTGTTCTCAAGCGATTCCGCTATTGTCGCGAGATGCGGGGCGATGCGCCGCCAGTCGTCGAGCGCCGCCTGCAGCGTGCGAACCAGGAACGAGGCGTCGGTGAAGCGTGTCAGGTCGCGCGAGACGACGACGAGTTTCCCGTCGCGCGTCCCGTCCTTCAATGTGGCAAGCTTCATACGGTTTCCTCTCCTGCTGCAGCTTTGGCGCTGCTTAAGCCCACAACAAGACCGTCGCGGGCGATCGTCAAGTCGCCGTTCCAAGTTTTCCTGACGGCGGCAGTCCAGTCGGCCTCGCCTATCAAAGAATCGTCGGCCGGAATGAGGTGGTTGAGCACCAATCTCTTCACGCCGGCATCGCTTGCGATGCTGCCGGCCTCTTCGGCAAAGCTGTGGCTGGCGAGCAGATGCTCTCTGAGCCGCGCACCATTGCCGGTCCTGGCCACCAGTCGCTCGATGCCTTCTTCCAGCATTGCCTCGTGGACGAGGATGTCGGCGCCTCGGGCAAAATCGGCGAGCGGCGGATAAAAGGCCGTATCGGCGGAGAACACGACGCTTTTGGCACCATGCTCGAAGCGAAGAGCAAAACAGTCGGTCACCGGCGGATGCTCGACGCGCAGCGCCGAAACCGTCAAGCCGCCCTGCGCGACCACCTGGCCTTCGCCGAATTCGCTGATCGACACCAGATCGCGAATATCCGGCCGGCCTTCGTCAACGATGCGGATCTCGATGTCGAACTCCATCGCCTGGCAAAAGCGCCGCCAGTAATGACCGGTGCCGGGCGGGCCGAACACGCCGACGGGCGTCGCGAGGCCCGCCGTCCAGGCGGTGTGGATCAGCGGCCCCAGTTCCAGCACATGGTCGGAGTGCAGATGCGTGATGAAGATCAGGTCGAGCGACTTCAGGCTGATGCCGGCATCGACCAGACCACGCGTCACGCCAAGGCCGCAGTCGACGACGATGCTGCGGCCGCCGATCTGCAGCAGCGACGAACTCGGCCATGGACCACCCGGCCGCAATGCCGGGCCACCCTTCGAGCCCAAAAGCACCAGCCGATCCGGCATTGGCTCGGTGTTCAAGACCAGTCGCCCTCAGGCGTGCCGTTGAAACGCTTCTTCAGGTCGGCCCAGCAGTCGATGTAGTTGTCCTGCCGGGTTTCGAGCTCGGCGCCGTAGCGGGTCAGCATCTGCGGAAATCGGGTCTCGAACATGAAGGCCATGGTGTTGTCGAGCTTGACCGGTTTCAGCTCCGCGCGCGAGGCCTTTTCGAAGCCAGGCGCATCCGGCCCATGGGCCAGCATCAGATTGTGCAGGCTGATGCCGCCGGGCACGAAACCTTCTTCCTTGGCGTCGTACTGGCCGTGGATCAGGCCCATGAACTCGCTCATGATGTTGCGGTGGTACCAGGGCGGCCGGAAGGTATCTTCGGCCACCAGCCAGCGCGGCGGGAAGATGACGAAGTCGATGTTGGCCGTGCCCTCCTCGCCGCTTGGTGCCGTTAACACGGTGAAGATCGACGGATCGGGATGGTCGAACAAAAGCGCTCCGACCGGTGAAAAGGTCGCCAGATCATATTTGTAGGGCGCATAGTTGCCGTGCCAGGCAACGACATCGAGCGGCGAATGGCCGATCTCGGTGACATGGAAATTGCCGCACCATTTCACGATCAGCCGGCACGGCGTTTCCTTCTCCTCGAACCATGCGCCAGGCGTCTTGAAATCGCGTGGGTTGGCCAGGCAATTGGCTCCGATCGGGCCGCGATCGGGCAGCGTCAACTTGGCGCCGTAGTTCTCACAGACGTAGCCGCGCACTTCGGCGTCGACCAGCTCGACCTTGAAGACCAGACCGCGTGGCAACACCGCGATCTCGCCGGGCCGCAGCTCAATGACGCCCATCTCGGTGACGAAGCGCAATGCGCCGACTTGCGGCACGACCAGCAACTCGCCGTCGGCATTGAAAAAATGATCGTCCGCCATCGAGGTGTTGGCGACATAGACGTGGGCTGCCATACCCGTCTGCCCGAGCACGTCGCCAGCGGTTGTGATGCTGCGCATACCGGCGATGAAATCGGTCGGCTCCTTCGGCATCGGCACCGGGTTCCAGCGATACTGGCCGAGCGCCAGTTCATGATCGCCGACATTGGGCGCACTCTTCCACAAGGGATAGCTCGCCGCCTTGAAGCGGCCGGTGTGCTTGACGCTCGGCCGGATGCGGTAGAGCCAGGACCGCTCATTGGTGCCGCGCGGCGCGGTGAAGGGCGAGCCTGAAAGCTGCTCGGCATAGAGGCCGTAGGCCGGCCGCTGCGGCGAATTCCGTCCCTGCGGCAACGAGCCGGGCAGCGTCTCGGTCTCAAAATCGTTGCCGAAGCCCGGCATATAGGAAAAGGCCATTGCTTCCTCCCGGAATGGATCTCAATTGACCAAACTGGTTTCATTTGTAACCATCGAAAATGTAACCATCAATGGCGGCTTTGAAAAATGGCGATCAGGAGCGAAGCGTCCGACGCGGCTGAAATTCTCAATCTGGAAAACTTCCTGCCCTACCGGCTCTACCGGCTTGCCGACGCCGTCAGCCGCGAATTTTCGAGGATATACAAGGACAGCCATGGCCTGACGCGGCCGGAATGGCGCACCCTTTCGGGGCTGGGGCAGCATGGAACGATGACTGCGACCGAACTCGGCGAGCAATCGGCTATGCACAAGACCAAGGTTTCACGCGCCGTGGCTGAACTCGAGCGGCGGCGCTGGTTGATGCGGACACCTGATGAGAAAGATCGCCGTATCGAACATCTGACGCTGACCGGAACGGGGCTGGCCGCCTACCGCGAGATGGTGCCGCTGGCGAAGGCGTTCGAACGGGATTTGCTGGCAAGGCTCAGCGCTGAAGAGCGCACGGCGATCACCAGCGGACTGGCTGCATTGGAGACCAGTCTGGTCCCGAGCAAGAGTTAGTCCAAGATCAAGCCAATCACTCTGAACGACGGAGTTCGAGCGAGACTGCGTGAGAACTCCCGAAGCATAGCATTGCTTTCGATTTAATCGTGATTTGCGTTGTCAGGCCGCGTATAATGCCCATCATACCGACAGGAGGACTACGATGAGCATTCGCACATTAAGTGTCCTGGTGACGCTGCTTGTAGGCACCTGCACATTTGCGCAGGCGCAGCAGACAAAGCCGATGTCGATCGAAGTGTTCCCTTTCGAATTGGAGGACAAGAGCGCCGGGGCGGGAATAATTCCCCCGGATGAATATGACAGGCGCTATCTGTCGAATCAGCACAAGTTGCTAAGGACATGCTCTCCCAGTCTGGGCGTTTTACAGTAATTGTTGTGCCGGCGAGGGATACACAGGCTGCGGCGCCGCACGGATTGCGCAACTGCGCTGGTTGTGAAGGCCCGATTGCCAAGGAGCACGGCGCGTCGCTTGCCTTGCTTGGCGTCGTAACGCGCGTCAACCGAACAGAACATACTATGTTCATTCGCATCCTTGACGCCGAAACCGGGAAACATGTTTCGGAGGGGTTTACCGATCTTCGCATGGGTGCGAACTACGCGTGGCCCCGCTCCGTGAAATGGCTGATGAAAAACAGAATTCTGCGTTAGGGCGGCATCTACCAATCCATCACCACCTTGCCGGAACTGCCGCTGCGCATTGCATCGAAGCCGGCTTGGAAATCGTCGATGCCGATGCGGTGCGTGATAAGCCCGGAAACATCCAGCGGCCCCTGCACCAGCGCGATCATCTTGTACCAGGTCTCGAACATCTCGCGGCCATAGATGCCCTTGAGATGCAGCATCTTGAAGATGACCTTGTTCCAGTCGATCTCGAATCCGGTCGGGGCGATGCCCAGAATGGCGATCTTGCCGCCGTTGTTCATGGTGTCGATCATGTCGCGGAAGGCGGGGGCTGCGCCCGACATTTCGAGGCCGACATCAAAACCCTCGGTCATGCCGAGTGCCGGCATGACATCGCGCAGCTTTTCCTTGGACGCGTCGACGACATGCTGGACGCCGAGCTTTTTCGCCAGCGCCAGCCGCACCGGATTGATGTCGGTGATGACGACTTTTCGCGCGCCGACGCATTGGGCGACGAGCGCGCCCATGATGCCGATCGGCCCGGCGCCGGTGACCAGCACGTCCTCGCCGACCAGATCGAAGGAGAGTGCCGTGTGCACGGCATTGCCCAACGGATCGAAGATGGCGGCGATCTCGTCCGGCACATCATCGGGGATCGGCACGACGTTGTGCTGCGGGATAGCCAGATACTCACCGAAGGCGCCCGGACGATTGACGCCGACGCCGAGCGTGTTGCGGCACAGATGCCCTCGCCCGGCGCGACAGTTGCGGCAATGACCGCAGACGATGTGGCCCTCGCCCGACACGCGCTGGCCGACCTTGTATTCGGTGACCGCTGCGCCGAAATCGGCAACGGTGCCGACGAATTCATGGCCCGTCACCATCGGCACCGGCACCGTCTTCTGCGCCCACTGGTCCCAATTGTAGATGTGCACGTCGGTGCCGCAGATCGCCGTCTTCTTGATCTTGATCAGCACGTCGTTAGGGCCGATTTCCGGCACCGGCACCTCTTCCATCCAGATGCCTGGTTCGGCCTTGGCCTTCACCAGCGCTTTCATCATGTTCGACATGCTTTTGTCCCTTGAAGCTCTTGTTCCGGAATCGCTTTTCGATTCCGGCTTGTCAGGAAATGACGCCGAGTTCGCGCCCGACGGCGGCGAACGCTTCCACCGCGCGGTCGATATCGGCGCTGGAATGCGCCGCCGACATCTGCGTGCGGATGCGCGCCTGCCCCTTTGGCACCACCGGGAAGGAGAAGCCGATGACATAGATGCCGCGCTTCAGCATGCGCGCGGCCATCTCCTGCGCCAGGCTGGCATCGCCCAGCATCACCGGGATGATCGGATGATCCGCTCCGGCCAGCGTGAAGCCGAGCTTGCCCATTTGCGACCGGAACCGCGCAGCGTTGTCGTAGAGTTTGTCGCGCAGCCCATCGCCGTCCTTGATCAGTTCGAACACCTTGATCGAAGCGCCGGCGATCGCCGGCATCAGCGTGTTGGAAAAGAGATACGGCCGTGAGCGCTGGCGCAACCAGTCGACCACCTGGCTTTTGCCCGAGGTGTAACCACCGGAGGCCCCACCAAGTGCCTTGCCGAGCGTCCCGGTGATGATGTCGACCCTGCCCTCGACGCCGCAATGCTCGGCCGAGCCGCGGCCGTTCTGGCCGACGAAGCCGACGGCATGGCTGTCGTCGACCATCACCATGGCGTCATACTTCTCGGCGAGGTCGCAGACACCCCTGAGATTGGCGATGATGCCATCCATCGAAAACACGCCGTCGGTGGCGATCAACCGGAAGCGGCAGTCCCGGGCTTCCTTCAGGCGCGCCTCGAGATCGGCCATGTCGTTGTTGGCGTAGCGGAAACGTTTGGCCTTCGACAGCCGCACACCATCGATGATCGAGGCATGATTCAAGGCATCCGAAATAATGGCGTCTTCCTCGCCCAGCAGCGTCTCGAACAGGCCGCCATTGGCATCGAAGCAGGAGCCGTAAAGGATGGTGTCTTCCATGCCGAGGAAGGAGGAAATCGTCGATTCGAGCTGCTTGTGCTCTTCCTGCGTGCCGCAGATGAAGCGCACCGATGCCATGCCGTAGCCATAGCGGTCGAGCGCCTGCTTGGCAGCATTGCGCAAATCGGCGCTATCGGCGAGGCCGAGATAGTTGTTGGCACAGAAATTCAACACCTTGTCGCCGCCGACCTCGATCTCGGCCGACTGCGTCGAAGTGATCACCCGCTCCGACTTGTAGAGGCCTGCCGATTTGAGCCCCGCGAGCTCGCTGTCGATGTGGGAGAGGAATGCTGCGGTCATGACCTAGCCTCGTTTGATGTGGGCCGACTGTCGTCTCGTCCGCGCGAAAAATCCATCGCAAAAACGACCGGATCGGTGGCAAGCAGCACGACGCGGCCCCGATGTCGATCATCACGCGGCCGAGGAACGACGCCACGACAAAGGTTCTGGCCGATGACCGCTCAAATGCCGGTACGGTGCTAAACGAGCCGATAACCATTCCGCGATCTTTCCACGGCCGCCCCTTGCCGGACAGCCGTCGATTTCCGGTCCTGTTAACGTTTGCAGTTCAATGGTGCTCATACAAGAATCCCTAGGCAAGAATCCCTAGGCAAGAATCCTTAGGCGAGAGGGCCGCCCCCGAAAATGTCGCAGCAGCCGGTGCAAACCGTTTCAGGCAAGCTCATACTGCTGATCAAGGCTGGCTATTGGCTAGCCCTGCTGATCATTGCGGCCATGGTGATCGCCTCCTTCATCCTGCTGCAGCAGATGATGGCCACCCAACAGCACAATCACACCTTGCTCGACATCGTCAGCACACAAAAGACGCTGTCGCAGCGCATCGTCTTCCTTGCCAGTGCAACGGGTGCCGGTTCACGCGACAAGCAACCGGCGCTGGTCAGCGCGCTCAAGCAGGCAACGGCGGAGTTCGAGACCAACTACGACCTGCTGCTCGATCAGACAGGAGCCGATCCGCAATCGCCGGCCAAGCTCGACCCGAAGTCGATCGAAAGCGTCCTCTTCGCCAAGCCCTTCCACCTCGACTATTTCTCCGTCGGGCTGATCGCCAATGGCGACCGCCTGATCTCGGCCTATGAATCGCAATTCAGCGGCAATGGCGGCTACAAGGGCGGCGGCGAACGCGTCAATCTCGACGCCTCAGTCGCCAATGCGACCTTGTCGGGTTATGCCGCGCTCGGCCAGCGCATCACTGCCGACGCCGACGACCGCTCCGAGAAGCTGCTCGCTCTCCATCGCACGCTGTTCTACGCCACAATCGGCGTCATCATACTGGTGGCGCTCTTCATCTTCAGGCCGATGTCGAACGCCATCCTGCGCAAGACGCATGAACTGATCGACGCGCGCAATTCCATGGCCTTCATCGCGGTTCATGACGGCCTCACCGGCCTGCACAACCGCACGTTCCTGACCGATCATTTCGACACGCTGATCAAGGGCACGCACCGGCGTCGCGAACGCCTTGCCGTCGTCCAGCTCGATCTCGACCGATTCAAGCAGATCAACGATACGCTCGGCCACGCCGCCGGCGACTATGTGCTGGTCGTCACGGCACAGCGCATGCGCGATTCCTGCCGGGCGTCGGATCTGTGCGTGCGCCTGGGCGGCGACGAGTTCGTCATGATCCTCGGCGGCGCCGGCGGCACCGAAGACATCAACATGCTGGCGCGGCGCATCCTGGCGCACATCAACGAGCCGATCGTCTTCCAGGGCACGACCATTCTCCCAGGCGCCAGCGCCGGCATCGCGGTCTATCCGATCGACGCCGACAATGCTGGGGATTTGCTGGTCCATGCCGACCTGGCGCTTTATTCCGCCAAGAAGCTTGGCGGTGGCAACTTCTCCTTCTTCTCCGAGGAACTGCGCCGCGAACTCGATTATCGCAAGCAGCTCGAGCACGACATCAAGGTCGCCATCGCGGAGCGGGCGTTCCAGGTCTATTTCCAGCCGCAGGTCTCGCTGACCAACGGCACGATCAGCGGCATCGAGGCGCTGGTGCGCTGGAACCATGCGGAGCGCGGCATGATCCCGCCCGGCGAATTCATCCCGGTCGCCGAGAAATGCGGCTTCATGCCCGAGATCGGCCGCATCGTCATCACCAAGGCGATCAACGAGGCGGCCAAATGGAATCGCGCCGGCATTGCCTTCGGACGGCTTGCCGTCAATGTTTCCGGCACCGAGCTGCGCGAGCACGATTTCGATGCGTTCTTGTTCGAGACGCTGGAAAAGGCTGGGCTGCCGCCGCAAAAACTGTCGCTGGAAATCGTCGAATCCGTCATCCTCGACGACGAAAAGACAGGCATCGCCGCCAAGCTGCGCCACATCAGGGCAGCCGGCGTCCATCTCGAACTCGATGATTTCGGCACCGGCTATGCTTCGCTCAGCCATGTCAACCCGAACGAGATCGATCGGCTGAAGATCGATCGCCGCTTCGTTCAGAACATCCATGAGAATGGCGACAACTCGAAGATCGTGCGCGCCATCACCGAGCTGGCGCGTGGCCTCGGCATCTCGATCGTCGCAGAGGGTGCCGAAACCGAGGCCGAGCTCGATTCGCTGATGGCGATCGGCTGCGACCAGGTGCAGGGCTACTCCATCGCCTTCCCGATGCCGCACGACAAGGCGCTGGAGTGGCTGACCGCCCGCATGCCGAAGAAGGCGAAGCTGACGGTGCTGCAAGGAAGCCTGGCATAGGTACGGCCGGGCTGCCTTGACAACCGCGTGTGAAGATGGCCGCCTTATCGTGATCGCAACAGGGATATCGGGGCTGATGACACCGTTTCGGTTTGCCCTTGCGGCACTGCTGATCTTTGCGGCCCCCGCCCAGGGCGCCGATCGCACCATCTATCTTACCTTCGACGATGGGCCGCTGAACGGCACAAGCAACATCCTCGATGTGCTGGAGGCCGAGCAGGTTCCTGCAACCCTATTCATGGTCGGCATGCACGCACAGGCGAGCGCTGCCAACAGAGCGCTCGTCCAGCGCGCCAAGCAGCTTCCTCTGGTGACGCTCGGCAACCACAGCTACAGCCATGCCTACAATCACTACCGGCATTTCTACGGCGACACCGAGGGTGTCGTCGCCGACATGGTACGGGCAAACGCGGTGCTCGGCTTGAAGCCCGTGGTGCATGCAAGGCTGCCGGGGCGCGACGTGTTCAGGCTGCCCTCCATGTCGAAGAACGACACTTCGCTTGGCCTCGCCCAGGAGGGGCATGAAGAGCCCGACTACGAATTTGTCGCGGCCTCAGGCTTCTATCTCTACGGCTGGGACCATGAATGGGTGCACAAGGACAACGGCGAGCCGGTGCAGAGCGTCGACCATCTGGTCAGCGAGATCGATCATCTGTTCGGCTATGGCCGCTTCGTCAAGCCCGGCAAGCTGATCCTGCTGATGCATGACGAGATGTTTCAGGACGGCTTCGACGGCAAGACGAAGCTGACCAATTTGATCGCCGCGCTGAAGCTGCGCCGTTACGCGTTTGGGGCAATCCAGGGCTACGACGACTGAACCGGTAAGGACGGCAAGTTCTTCAGCGGATGTGCATCGGTACCCGATGCTGTCGCATGGCCGGCAAGGCGTCAAAGCACCTCGATCGACTCCCCGCGCAGCTTGTGCCGACGCAATTTGATGTATGTGCGCAAATTAGGCGTCATCTGAAAGCCCACCAGCTTCGTCTCCTGGAGGGGAGCAGCCCACGCCATCGTCTCGTAGCGGGCGCCGTAACCTTCGATGGTGGCGGCAAGATTTTCGCGGCCCAGATTTCTGGCCAGAGTGGCGCAGGCAGCAACCCTCGAACGAATCGACTGGCCGTATTTGGGCGCAAACGCCAGTCCGCCGTCCGCCAGGTCATCGACCTCATGGGCAAGCGCCAGGAACAGAATGTCCTCGTCGCCGGCAGGCACACCTTTGTCCACAATGCGCTCGGGATCTCCCGTGTCGAATTTCAGTCCGACCACGCGAGCGACAAGACCCTCGACGCGAGGACCGATTTTTTGCTCCAGCCACTTGCGGTGAGCATCGGTTCGCCTGCTGGATTTGCCGTCCGGATACTGGCCTCCGTCATAGGCGGCGTGAAACATAGCAGCGAGGACAAGATCGACGCTTTTGTCAAAATGTGCGACCGACGACGCAGCTCCCACCGCATGGCAGATGAAAGGCCGTCCCGTCTTGCGATAACGGCCGTTGAACATCGCGCAACACACACGATACGCCTTCTGCACCCTGGCGATATCGGCAAGCGGATATCCAGCCTCGTATAGCTGGATGTAAAGCGCCGTGTTGGTCTGGCGCGGAACGAACAGATCTTCTTTGGTCAACTTGTCCCCCCGAACGTTGTTAGGTTTTCCGGCGACTTCTCGCTGCCGAAGCCAGCGGCTTCGGTATTCTTGCACAGATTTTGCGGAAGAGTTGAGCCTGACCTCTTCCCACCAGGATCAGCCGGGCAATGGAACGTTACAAATGTGATGAGGGAAGTCCAGTCCAAGGAAATTCTTGGTCCGCCGGGTTCTATCCCCCGACATTGCCCCGCAACACAGCCAGCACCTGCGCGAACTCCGCCACACGCTCGTCGGTCAATCCCACTCGCAGCCGCTTGTCGAAGACGAGCGCGGCCTTTCGCAGTGTCTCGAACATCGCTTCTCCGGCCTCGGTCAATTCGACCAGGTGAACCCGGCGGTTGACGGGGTCGCGGCGGCGCATCAGCAGGCCCTGCGCCTCCATGGCGTTGAGATGATGGGTCAGCGTCGCGCCCTGGATACCGATCATGCCGGCAAGCTCGCGCTGGTTGGCAAGGTTGCTCGACTTGACCGATAGCAGCGTGAGCCAGATCGGCAATGTACCTCCAGCCTCGACCAGGGCAGCATCGAAGGCCTGGGCAACCAGCTTGGCGGTTCGTCCGAGATTCATGCCGACTGGCGGGCGGTCAAAGGGTGTCATTGCAGGACCCTAGACGGTGTCATGCACGGATGGAACTGGCACGACTTATATATTGACATCTAACCATTCGATATCTAATCATCTAGAGATGGCGGGCTAAAGAGGAAATCCGGTCATGCAATATGTCTACATCGTCGTTATCGGTCTTCATGTCATGGCAGGCGTATTCTGGGCGGGCACGACCATCGCGGTCGGCCGTGACCCGGACATCCGGGCGGAACGGTTCTTCCGGCCGCAAATGGGCGCTGCCGGCCTGGTTTTCCTGACCGGCATACTGCTCTGGTATTTCTTTCACGAGGGTGTTTTCGGCTCGATGGAGAAGGTGCTGGCGCTGGGCATCGTGGCGGCCCTGATCGCCGCCGGCGTGCAAGGCGCGCTGGTAGGCTCAGCCAGCAGGCAGCTTGCCGGTGCTGATGCGGCAACGGAAAGGCAGTTGCGCGCGAAGATGACAAGAGGCGAGCGCATTGCCGGGGGGCTGTTGGTGCTGACAGTGCTGTGCATGGCCACCGCCAGAATGTTTTGAACGCCGCCACGCGGCACACCCTCACAGAATCGTGCGTTGTCTGGCGACGAGCCAATGACGTGCGGGCGCGCGGCCAGACCGAAGTACATGGGCTCTCGTACGCAGGTCCGGCCGCGCGCCATCGATCCTCGCAACGCCCAATTTCAGATCCGCAAGCCGAACCTGATGCCGTCGTAGATGGCGGCATGGATGTTGCGCGAGGCGACCGCGTCGCCGATGCGGAACAGTACAAAGCCGCCTTCTGGATTGCGCTTGGGGAAGATGTCGCCACCGCTCACCAGCCGTTCGTAGTCGACCGCACCGCCGTTCTTCGACAGAGGCTTCAGCGAGAGATAGAGATCATCGAGCGGCAACGTACCGTGCTCGACCACCACCTGGTCGACCCTGCGCTCGCCGCGCCAGCCATCGGCGAAATCCGATGCCAGTTCGGCGACCAGTTGGTTGCCCTCGCGGCGCACCGAACGCAGCCGCGTGTTGATGGTGATGCTGACGCCCTTTTCCTGAAAGGCGCGCATGTACGGCACATGGTTCATGCCGCCCATTTCCGGGGCAAAGAAACGTTCGGGCGAGACAAGTTCGAGTTTCGAGCCGGCATTGGCGATCAGTTCGGCGGCGCCCATGCCCTGATGGCCGCCATTGTCGTCATAGAGCAGTACATTTTCGGCCGGCTTGACGCTGCCGGCCATGATGTCCCAGCTTGAGGTGACAAGATTGTCGCCGCCCGTCAGCGGCGGGTTCTGCGGCAGGCCGCCGGTGGCGACCACCACCACGTCGGGTGACAGCGCCAGAACATCGTCCTTCTCCGCCCAGGTGTCGTAGCGGATCTCGACGCCGAGCCGGGCGAGTTCAGCCAGCCGCCAGTCGATGATACCGATCAGCTCCTTGCGGCGCGGATTCTGCGTCGCCAGTCGAATTTGGCCGCCGGCCTGGCTCGATGCTTCAAGCACCGTCACCTTGTGGCCGCGCTCGGCTGCGACCCGCGCAACCTCCAGCCCGCCGGCGCCGGCTCCGATGACCACGATTTTCTGCTTCGGTCCTTCGGTCTTGACGATGATATGCGGGATTTCGGCCTCGCGGCCAGTCGCGGCATTGTGGACGCAAAGCGCTTCGCCGCCCTCATAAATGCGGTCGAGACAATAGGTGGCGCCCACGCACGGGCGGATCTCATGCTCGCGGCCCTCCATCACCTTTTTGATGATGTGCGGATCGGCGATATGGGCGCGGGTCATGCCGACCATGTCGAGCTTGCCGGTGGCAATGGCGTGGCGTGCGGTGGCCACGTCGGATATGCGCGCCGCGTGGAAGGTCGGGAATTTCGTCGCCGCCCTCACCTCTCCGGCGAAATCGAGATGCGGCGACGAGCGCATGCCGGCCACCGGTATGACCTTGGTCAGCGCCGCATCGCTTTCGATCGAGCCGCGGATGATGTTGAGGAAATCGACCTTGCCGGAATTGGCCAGCCGCCCGGCGATCTCGATGCCCTCCTGTTTGGACAGGCCTTTTTCGAAATCTTCGTCAGCGACCATGCGGATGCCGACGACGAATTTCTCGCCGACCGACGCACGCACGGCATCAAGCACCATGTTGGTGAAGCGCAGGCGGTTGTCGAGCGAGCCGCCGAATTCGTCGTCGCGATGGTTGGTGGCCGGCGACCAGAAGCCGTCCATCAGATGGCCGTAGGATTCGAACTCGATGCCGTCCAGTCCGGCGGCCTGACAGCGCTGGGCGGCCGAAGCATAGTCGGCGACGATGCGCTCGATGTCCCAGTCCTCGATCGTTTTCGGGAATGCGCGATGCGCCGGCTCACGCACCGGCGAGGCCGAGAGCACCGGCAGCCAGTCGGCCTTGTTCCAGCCGGTGCGGCGCCCGAGATGGGTGATCTGGATCATCACCTTGCAGTCGTGCTCGTGGCAGGCATCGGCGAGCTCGGCCAGCCACGGCACGATCCTGTCGTCATAGACATGCAGATTGCCGAAAGCGGCCGGGCTGTCGCGCGAGACGATCGCCGAGCCGGCGGTCATGGTCAGCGCCATGCCTCCCCTAGCCTTCTCGGCATGGTAGAGCCGGTATCGCTGTTTCGGCATGCCGTCCTCGGAATAGGCCGGCTCATGGCTGGTCGACATGACCCGGTTCTTCAGCGTCAGATGTTTGAGCTGGTAGGGCTGGAGAAGCGGATCGTTGGAGGTCATCGTCTTCCTGCGGTTTCAAATTGTGCTAATGAGCGGCAAAATTCGTTTTCAAGCATGTCGTCCCGAACGCACTCCGGGCACATGCGACAAGGATTGAGCCCATGATCGACACCAAAACACTCACCCAGCTCGGCACCCACGTCGAGACGCCACAGAGCCCCGAAGCTGCGGTCCTGGAGACCGTACCGTTTTCGCGCGGCGACGGGCCGCCGGCGATCGTGCGCTTCACCTGCCCGGAATTCACCTCGCTGTGCCCGGTCACCGGCCAGCCGGACTTCGCCCATATCGTCATCGACTACGCACCCGATGCGGCTCTGGTGGAATCGAAGTCGCTCAAGCTGTTCATGACCTCGTTTCGCAACCATGGCGCCTTCCATGAAGACTGCACCGTCATGATCGGCCGCCGCATCGTGGCGGCAACCAAGCCGCTGTGGTTGCGCATAGGCGGCTATTGGTATCCACGCGGCGGCATTCCGATCGATGTGTTCTGGCAAACCGGCGCTCCGCCGGAAGGCGCCTGGCTCCCCGACACCGGGGTGGCGCCCTATCGCGGGCGGGGTTGAGCTCGCCCATCATTCGCACTGATATTGGCTGAGTGCCCATTCGCCGGTCACCGACAACAGGTCCGTGATCTTCCAGTCGCCATCGACCTTCTTGAATTTCCATTCCAGCCGGTGCGGGTTGCCCGATATGACGAAGGCGACGATGACCTTGGCCTGGTCACCGTTGATCGCCTCGAGCGTCTTCAGGCTCTTGTCGATCTCGGCCTTGTCGTAATCGGCATTGTCGAGCGCCATGTTGGGGTCGAGGCACTCGCCCTGCCCGGATTTGCGCAAGGCGTCGCTCTTGTCGAGCACGGTTTTGGCTGGATCGATGAAATGGCTTCGCTCGGCCGGATCGATCTCCAGCCCGACCTGATCGTAAAACGGCCGCACAACCGCGGTCGGCGAGCCCGGCTGGATCGGTGCGGCGGGCGCGGCTTCGGCCGGCGACCATCCAACCGGCGGCGTGGCCGGTTCTGCCGCTCCGCCCGGCGCATTTGCGGGCGGTGCAGCGCTGTCGCTCGGCTGGGTGTCGGCCGGGGCGTTTGCCGGCGGCGCACCCAACAAGCCTTGCGCGGCGGCGCCGCTCAGAGCCGCCAGCAGGCACACACCCGACAGTGCCACGAACCGGCGGTGGGCCATCGCTTCACTCCGGCGTCTGGCCGGCCATGCATTCCAGCGCGCTGAGCGTCCAGTCGCTGGTTTTGGAAGCGATGTCCGATATCTTCCACTTGCCGTCGATCTTCTTGAGCGACCAGAGCATTTCACGTTTGGAATCATCGCCTTCCGGAAACAGGCTGAAGGATGCCGTGACCTGTGCGTTGTCGCCATCCTGCTTCTCAGACAGTTTCAGCGTTTTCGAGACGGTTTTCTGATCGAAATCCTGAGCGTCGAGACCAGGATCGAAATCGATGCAGGCGACCTGGTCCGGGTTCTTTTTCGTTGCCTGGTCGTTCAGGTCGAACAGTTTCGTCACCGGTTCGGTGAACCGGTCCCGATATTGTTCGTCGGCCTCGAACTTGACCGCCGGGGCATAGAAGAACTTCACCGCGTCGGACGCCGGTCCGGCGACGGCTCCGGCCGGCAGGGCTATCGAAAGGGCGGCAACGATCACTGTCAGTCGCATGCAGAATCTCCGGCTTTTGACGGCTTGAGCCTATCAACACCACGTATCCTGCATATCGGCTTTTTTGCGGCTCATGAAGTCCTGCAGCACCTTGTTTCAGCCGTCCAGCCAGACGTTCTGAAGGTCCATCTCGAATGTCTGGTGGACACCATAGTTCTTCACCTTCTTGCTCATGTGGCTGTAGAGCTTCTGCCAGAAGGGCTGAATAATGACGCCCGAATCCTGCAGGATCTGCTCGACATCCTTCATGACCTCGCGTCGTTTCTCCACGTCGATGAGCGAAAGCGCCTGCTTGAGCTTGGCATCAAAATCGGGGTTGGAATATGCCGATTCATTCCAGGCCTCGCCGGTGCGATAGCCGAGCGCCAGCACCTGCACGCCAAGCGGGCGCATGTACCAGATCGTCATCGAATAGGGATATTTCGTCCAGTCGTTCCAGAAGGTCGAACCCGGCAGCACCGTGCGCTTCACCTTGATCCCGGCATCGCGCAACTGGCCGGCAATGGCGTCGCCGGTATTCTTTTGCCAATCGTCCTCGATGGTGATCAGCTCATGCTCGAAGTCGGCCTGTCCGGCTTCCGCCATCAGCTTCTTGGCGCCGGCGGCGTCGCGTGTCTTCTTGGGCAGCGCATAGTATTCCGGATGGATCGGGGCGACGTGGTGGTTTTCACCAGGGGTGCCTCGCCCGGCATAACCGAGTTCGAGGACCGCATTGTTGTCGACGGCCATTTGCAGGGCGTTGCGCACCCGCTTGTCGTCATAGGGCTTGTGGGTGATGTTGGTGCGGGCAACCAGCGTCGTCGCCGTCGCCACCTCCGATTTCACCAGATCCATCTTGTCGAGAATGTCGATGAAGTCGGCGGGCGACTCGAAATTGAGGTCGATCTCACCCGATTCGAACGCGTTCACGGTGGCGTTGAAATCGGTGCCGTAGTCGACAAACTCGACGCTGTCGAGCGGCGCTTCACCACCCCACCATTTGCCATTCTCACGACGCTTGACGACCGCCTTCTGGCCGACATCGTAGGAGACCAGTTCGAACGGTCCGGTGCCGATCGGCTTCTTGATCGGATCGGCACCGTCGGCATCGAAGCTGCGATGGACGACGAGCGCCGGATAGTCGGTGAAATTCGGGATCAGCGAAATGTCTGGTTCGCTTAACTTCAGCTTGACCGTATTGTCGTCGACCTTGGTGATCGCGCCATCCCTGGCCTTGCCGGTCTTTGCGTCGATCAGCGCGCCGACCCGGGCGGCCATGGAATTGCCGGCGACATTCTTCTCGCACCAGCGGGTCAGATTGTGAGCGACGTCATCGGCGTTGAAGGCATCGCCATTATTCCACGTGATGCCCTTGCGCACATGCAGCACGTATTCGGTGGCGTCGTCGTTGATATCCCAGCTTTCGAGCAGGACCGGCTCGAAGGTGAATTGCCTGGTATAGCGGACAAGCGGCTCCAGCCAGCAGCGCGAAATGTTCGCCAGTTCCACCCAGTCGTAAGTGCGCGGATCCTTCTGTCCCTTCACCGACATCGAGACGCGCAGCGTTCCGCCTTTCTTCGGCTCTTCGGCCAAGGCCCGATCCGGCACGGCAAGGCCGATCATGCCATAGGCAAGAGCCGTCGATGCGCCGAAGGCGCTTGCCAGCGCCAGGAACTCGCGCCGGTCGACACGACCCGCGCGTGCTTCGACCGCCATTGCCTCGATAGCGCTCGGCACGCGATCGCCACTGCTTCTGAAGAATGCCATTTTTTCCTCCCGTCTGGTTCCCTTTGATCTTGGTTCTTCGCCTCAACTGACGCTGTCCGGCAGCCTCTCCTCGCGCCGCGCGATGAAATCCATCAGGCCATCGGCGATGCCTTCGTCGAGCTTCGGCTCCTCGTAATCCGCCAGCATGTTGCGCGCCTTCTCGCGGCCGCGCGTGTCGTGGTCCTTCGCCCCTTCTGCCTTCCACTGTTCGAACGAATTGAAGTCCATGATCGAGGGCATGAAGAAGGCGGATTCGAAATGTTCCAGCGTGTGCTGGGTACCGAGGAAATGGCCCTGCGGTCCCACCTCGCGGATTGCCGCCATGGCTTCCTTGAAATCGTCGAACGGCAGGCCGCCGGCATATTTGTACCAGCCGATGAGCTGTTCGCAGTCGGTGGCGAATTTCGAATAGCCGCAGGTCAGGCCGGCCTCGAGCCATCCGGCGGAGTGCCAGATGTAGTTGGCGCCGGCGAGGATGGCGGCATGCATCAGCATGTTCGCCTCGTAACCAGCCTGGGCGTCGTTGAGCTTCGACCCGACATGGAAGCCGGAGGTGCGCCACGGCAGCCGGTATTTCCGCGCCAGCGCTCCCATCAGATACATCATCTGCGCCGCCTCGGGCGTGCCGCCCATCGGAGCACCGGTCTTCATGTCCACCGTGACCATGAACTGTCCGTAGATCTGCGGCGAGCCTGGGCGCAGCAGTTGCGTGAAGGCGACGCCCGCCAGCGCTTCCGCATTGACCTGTGCCACAGCGCCCACGGCGGACGCCGAAGTCGAGGCGCCGCACAGTGCAAAGGGTGCGAGGATCAGCGGCTGGTTGCTTCGCGCATAGACCTTCATCGCGTCCAGCATGGTGGCGTCCCACACCAGCGGCGAATTGCAGTTGGTGATCGACACCAGGACCGGATTGTCGCGGACGTAATCCTCTCCGAACACGATGCCTGCCATCGCCATCGTGTCTTCCGCCCGCTCCTTGGACGTGACGATGCCCATGAACGGCTTGTCGGAATGCTTAAGCGCGGAATGGATGATGTGGAGGTGACGCTTCGGTACCGCGATTTCCATCGGCTCGCAAATGACCGAACTCGATGAATGCAGCGCCGGCGCCATGTAGGCGAGCTTGTGGAAATTGTTGAGGTCGGCGAGCGTGCCGTAACGCCTGTTGTTATCGAGATCGCGAACATAGGGCGCGCCATACATCGGCACGAAGATGGTGTTGTTGCCGCCCACCCGCACCGTGCGCTGCGGATTCCTCGCATTGAGCGTGAACTCCGACGGGACCTTCGACACCAGTTCCATCAGCAGGGCCCGGTCGATCCGCACACGGGTTTCCGAGACATCCGCGCCCGCCGCCTTCCACAGTGCGATCGCCTCGTCGTCGCGGAACTCGCATCCCACCTCTTCGAGGATCAAGAGCGACTCCTCGTGGATCAGTTCGACCGCCTCATCCGGGACCATCTGGTAGACGGGGATCTGGCGGACCAGCGTCGGGAACGACGTTACGGGAGCTCCGCGCAGGGCCTTGCGCCCCAGGCGGCCGCCACTGCGGCGGTTGGCATGTTCGGTCACTTCGGGGGCCGGTGCGTTCATGGCAACTCCATTCCACTCATGAAGGAGCCTAGCGCGACAAAATGGTGATGTGACGCTGGAAAATCCTGATCTCTTGTATAAGCTCAGCTTATGCGAAGCTTGCGCCACCTTCTGCCTTCGGCCGGCAGCCTGATCGTCTTCGAGGCGGCCGGGCGGCTGTCGAGCTTCACCGCCGCCGGGCGCGAGCTGGGCATGACGCAGGCCGCCGTCTCCTATGCCGTGCGCGGACTGGAAGAACAGCTCGGCGCCAAGCTGTTCCAGCGCCGCCACCGCCAGGTGCTCCTGACCGAGGCCGGCGAGCGCTTCCATGCCGACGTCTCGCTCGGCCTTTCGCACATCCGCAAATCGGCGGAGGATCTGCGCCTGCAGGCGACCGGCGGTCATGTCACGCTGGCCGCCTCGACCGCGTTCGGCTCGTTCTGGATGATGCCGCGCCTGCAGCAGTTCCGTGACGAGCTGCCGGGCATCGACCTGCGTATCCAGACCGCCGACCGCGACCTCGACATCATCGCGGAAGGCATTCCCCTCGGCGTGCGCGGTGGCGCGCCGCGTGACTGGCCGGACTATCATTCGTTGCCGCTGGCTGACGAGGAGATATTTCCCGTCGCCGGCACCAGCTATGCGGCAAAGTTCGGCCTGCCCAGATCCGCTGCCGAACTGGCCACGCACCGCCTCATCCATCTGGAGGAGCCGTATCGCGAGGCGGCCAGTTGGGACGAATGGTTCCAGTCTGCGGGCGCCAATCTCAGCGATACCGCGCGCGGCCTGCGCATCAACGACTACGGCCTGGTGATCCAGGGTGTCATGGAAGGCCAAGGCATCGCGCTCGGCTGGCGGCATCTCGCCGAGCGGCTGCTGGCGTCGGGCCTGCTGGTGCCGGTGACGGATCATGTGCTGAAGACCGGCAAGGCCTTCTATGTCGTCTGGCCGAAGAACCGGGAGCTCAGCGACAACGCCCGCAAGGTGCGCGACTGGCTGGCGGCGCAGGCATAAGTCGTTTTCCACTGATCCACCGCTGGCGCAATTCTGCCCCTCCCGCTCGACGCGAATCCGCCTATAGTGCCGCCATGCCCATCCGCCAGCTTTCCGAAACGATGATCAACCAGATCGCCGCCGGCGAAGTCATCGAGCGTCCGGCGAGCGTGGTCAAGGAACTGGTCGAGAATGCGCTCGATGCCGGTGCTTCGCGCGTCGAGATCGTCACATCGGGCGGCGGGCTGAACCTGATCCGCGTCACCGATGACGGCTCCGGCATTCCCGAACGGGAGCTGGCGCTGGCGATCGCACGTCACTGCACCTCCAAGCTCACCGAGGATATCAACGACATTCGCTCGCTGGGCTTCCGCGGCGAAGCGCTGCCGTCGATCGGCTCGGTGTCGCGACTTTCGATCCGCTCGCGCACGGCAGCAAGCGACAGCGCCGCCGAGATTGGCATCGAGGGTGGCCGCGTCCTGCCTGTCAGGCCGGCGGCGGCCAATCGCGGCACCACGGTCGAGGTGCGCGACCTGTTCTTCGCAACGCCGGCCCGATTGAAGTTCATGAAGGGCGAACGCGCCGAAAGCTCGGCCACCAGCGATGTGGTCAAGCGCATCGCCATCGCCTTCCCCGCCGTGCGCTTCACGCTGGCCGGCTCGGACCGCTCGACGCTGGAATTGCCGGCGGCGGACGACAGCGCGGAAGGCAGCCTGCGTCGTGTCGCCCAGGTGATGGGCGCCGACTTTCCCGACAATTCCATTGCCCTCGACGCGATGCGCGATGGCGTGCATCTGACCGGCCACGTGTCGATCCCGTCCTTCACCCGCGCCAACGCGCTGCAGCAATATGCCTATGTGAACGGCCGCCCAGTGCGCGACAAGCTGATCGCCGGCGCCATACGCGGCGCCTATGCCGACGTCCTGCCGCGCGACCGCCACGCGGTGACGGTACTGTTCCTGACGCTCGATCCGGCCATCGTCGACGTCAATGTCCATCCAGCCAAGGCCGATGTGCGCTTCCGCGATCCCGGCCTTGTGCGCGGGCTGATCGTCGGCGCAATCAGGCAAGCACTGGCCGATGCCGGCGTCCGCGCCGCCACCACGGGTGCCGCCGGCATGATGGCGGCGTTCCGGCCAGGGGCCGCATCCTACGGCCACGGCGGACCGGCAAACGGCCACCGCAGCTACGACGCGGCCTACCGCGCGTCGGGCCCGTCCGACTTCGACGCGGCCCGATCGCCGCAGCGGCCGCTCGACATGGGCTTCGAAGGCTCGGGCTTCGAACATCGCGGTTTGCGTGAAAACGATCAGGCGGCGTTCGATGCCGGCCCGCTTGCCAGCGCCGATGCGCGCGCCGGACAGGATGAGGCGACGGAGACGCTGCTTGGCGCGGTGCTGGGCGCGGCGCGTGCGCAGGTGCATGAGAACTACATCGTCGCCCAAACCAGGGATTCGCTCATCATCGTCGACCAGCATGCGGCGCATGAACGGCTGGTCTACGAGGCGCTGAAGAATGCGCTGCACTCGCGCCCGGTGCCCTCGCAGATGCTGCTTCTGCCCGAGATCATCGACCTGCCGGAGGAGGATGCGGAGCGGCTTGCGCTGCATTCGGAAACGCTGGCCCGCTTCGGTCTCGGCATCGAGCGCTTTGGCCCCGGCGCTGTCGCGGTGCGCGAGACGCCGTCGATGCTGGGCGAGGCCAATGTCCAGCAATTGGTGCGCGACCTCGCCGACGAGATCGCCGACAACGACACGGTCGACACGCTGAAGGAGCGGCTGGACAAGATAGCCGCGACCATGGCGTGCCACGGCTCTGTGCGCTCCGGCCGCCTGCTCAAGGCCGAGGAGATGAACGCGCTGCTGCGGCAGATGGAGGCGACGCCCGGCTCCGGCACCTGCAACCACGGCCGCCCCACTTATATCGAACTCAAGCTGGCGGATATCGAACGGCTTTTCGGACGGCGATAGCTGCGGACGGATTGCGGGCCTATCGCTTCGCCGCTCGAGGTCGGCAGGTCAAGGAGGCCGGCCGACAATGTGGTCACCCGCGATTTTCGCCCAGCGGTCCGAGTAGCGCGATCGCAGCCGCCGTCAGCAGGAGGATCGCACCGGTGATTTCAGCCCAGCCGACCGCCTCGCCGAAGAGCCAGGCTCCTGCCGCCAAAGCGGTCAGCAAATAGCGTGCAGCCGCCAGCAGGAGCGGAGGCGCGTCATTGAGACCGAGCTTGATCGCGGCCCAGGTCAGCCCCCAGATCAGCGATATCACCGCGAAGAAGAAGAGGTTGCGAACCACCGATCGGCGCTCAGCGCAGTCCCCGACGATCGACAAGTATCCGATGGATTTCGATCCGCTCCGGCAGCTCGATCAGGAACTCGGCATCTCGGTCCAGATGATGGACTTTGGTCGGTTCGCCTTTGGTAAAGGCGGTCATCGCTTGCATGTCGGCCCAATACGAGATGGTTGTGAACCACGTCTCGGCATCACGGTCCTCGCGCAGCAATTGGACGCCAAGCGCCGTCTTCTCGAGGGGCGGAATACCCTCGGCACGCAGGTATGGCTCATAGGCGTCGGCGATGTCGCGGCGGGTGCGACCGCGCCAGATGCGCGCGATGGTCGGTTTGGTCGGCATGAGGTTCTCCTTCAGTCAGGCGGACAGCAAACTGGGCATAGCGGACGCCAGTTGTGATCAGCCGTGAACACCAGCCAGGAAATCGCGGACCAGCGGCAGCGCGTCGTCGAAATGTGTCTCGAGCAGCCAATGACCCGCCCCTTCGATCAGATGCAGTTCCGCATCGGGCAGATCGCGATGATAGGCCCGTGCCGACGCCGCGGGCATATAGCCATCCTCTGGCCCCCAAACGATCAGTGTGGGCGGATGGTGTTCACGCAAATAAGCCTGGTAGCGCGGAAACCAGGTGAGATTGGCTTCCAGCTTCTCCATCAGACCGACGGCGATCTGCCGACGAACCGGCGTGTTCATCAGTGGCCAGTGAAGGCTCCAGAGATCGGGCGGCACGCGCATGGCGACGTCGTCAGCCACTTCCCCGATGAACTCGGCCCGGAACCCGTCCTCACTTACCGCGGCCTCGAGCGGACGGTGCTTGCCGGGCGTCTTGTCGGTCCACCAGGCCTTGATCGTGGCGTATTTGGGTCCAAGCACGTCCTCGTAGATGTCGCCGTTCTGGATGATCAGGGCGCTGATCCGCTCCGGGTGCGAGATCGCATGCCGGAGTCCAATCTGCGAGCCATAATCGTGCAGCCACAAGGCGTAGCGTTGGAGACCGAATTCATCGGCAAGCTTGGAAAGCACGTCGCAATAGGCGTCGAAATCATAGCCGAAGGTGACCGGATCGGGTGTGCCGCTGTATCCGAAGCCAGGCCAGTCGAATGCAATCGTCCGCCAGCGGTCGGCGAGCGCCGGCATCAGTCGGCGGAATTGGAACGAAGAGCAGGGATAGCCGTGCGGCAAGAGCAAGACAGGTGCTTCTAACGGCCCTGCCTCGCGATAAAAAATGGATAGATCATCCAGTTGCATGCGTCGGTGCGCCGTTGCACCCGGCATTCGGACCTCCGTCGAACAAACCTCGGCTAAACGCGTTTGATCGAGGGATCGTTCCGAATGGCGGAAGCGGACGGTCGGCAATATTCATCTCTTCAAATTCACCACGATGACACCGCCCAGCGCCAGCGCGCCGCCGATTATGCCGAGCAGCGTGGGAACTTCGCCCAGCCAGAAGAAGCCGATCAGCGCGGACATCGGCGAGACCAGATAGAGGAAGTTGGAGGCACGTGCCGCCGGCAGACGCGACAGCGCGGTCGCCCAGGCGGCATAGGCGATGAGGCTGGGCACGATGCCGAGAAAGATGACGGCGCCGAGGCCTGCTGTGCCGGCGACCGCCGCCTGCGAAAAGGCCGACGGCAGGAAGGGCGCCAGGCATAGTGCGCCGAGCACCATGTTCGAAGCCGAAATGGTCAATGGATGATGGCGGGCAAACAGCGGCTTCTGGACGATGGTGTTGACGGCCGAGCACAAGGCCGAACCAAGCACCAACAGAGCACCGGTGTTGAACGACAGGCCATGCCCATCGGCCATGGCGATGATGCCTATGCCGGCGAAGGAAATCACCGTACCGATCCAGGCCACGCCTGAGAAGCGCTCGCCCAGCAATGCCATCGCCATGATGGCGGTGAAGATCGGGCTGACATTGATGATGAAGCCGGCGGCACCGGCCGAGACGGTCAGTTCGCCGAAATTGAGCATGACGGTGTAGAGCGCGACGAAGATGGCGCCGCCAAAGACCAGGCGCCACACTTCGTCGAGCCTTGGCAGCGCCGGGCGCTTGACGGCCAGGAAGATCGCCGCCGGCACAGCGGCGATGGCAAATCGCAACGCACCCAGTTCCAGTGGGCCGAAGGCGGCGAGACCGGCTCGGATAGCGGGAAAGGCGGAGGCCCAACCAACCACCGTCAGCGCCACCGCGATGGCTGCCGTGGTGTCCATTCGCTGTGTCGAATTCAACGTGCCCGTTATCTCGCTCATCTCACCGCCCTCGTATTTCTTCGGTCCTGAAAGGCAGAAAACGCCTTTTCACCCCGGTTGACAAACGACGAAATCGAGGATCACCTGTGACTATGGATCACAGCTCGGACACAATGGTGCCGCTCGAAACGCTGCGCGCCTTCGATGCGGCGGCGCGGACAGGCAGCTTTTCAGCGGCCGCCGAAAAGCTCAATATCACCCATGGCGCCGTCAGCCGGCAGATCGCCAAGCTCGAGGACTGGCTGGGATTGAAAGTCTTCGACCGTGGTGCGCGCGGCGTCTCGCTGACGATCGAAGGCAACAGGCTGCATCTGCGCACGGCGGAAGCCTTTGCGCTGATATCGACCCATTCCGACCGCTGGGTCGAGCCGCGTGGCACGGCGGTGGTGCGGCTGACCTCGATCCCCTCCGTCAGCGGGCTGTGGCTGATGCCGCGCATGGCGGCTCTGGAGAACAATCCCTCCAAGCTGCGCATCGTGCTCGATGTCGACATCCGCCAGGCCGACCTTGCCGATGAAGGCATCGACCTCTCGATCCGTTGTGGACGCGGCGGCATTCCGGGCCGCATCTCGGTGCAACTTTTCGAGGAACATGTCTTTCCCGTCGCGTCACCTGAGCTTGCCCGCGAGATCGGCCGCGGCGACCCTGCCCGGCTGCTCAAATATCCGCTGATCAATGATTCCGACGCGTCGGCCTGGCGCGCCTGGTTTGCCGCGCAAGGCATGGATTACCGCCCGCGCCCGCAGGACCGCCGCTTCGAGGACTACAATCTGGTGCTCGACGCCGCCGCCTATGGGCTGGGCATCGCGCTGGCCCGCCCGCCGCTGACCGGACATCAATTACAATCGGGCCGCATCACTCCCGTCGATGAGCGCACAGCCCTCAACCCGGTATCCTACTGGCTCGACCGGCCGATGGGGCGGCCGCGTGCCGCCGCCGCCGACCTCGCCCGCCGCATCGCAGCAGAGGCCGGGCTGGCCCAGGACAAGATCGAGGCGTTTATCGAAGCCGAGCGATAGGCCTTCCGGACCTATATGGAAAACCGGCCGATTCGAAGCTCAACGAAGCAACAACAAAACGAACCCAAGGATCACCGCTCCCAGCAAACCGGCCACTATCGAAACAAAGCCAATTTTCACCAGCAACTGCTCAGGGTTCGGCACCGCACCATGGGATTGATTGGCCGGCCTGTACCTGCCCGCCGGCGTACCCAGGGCGGCAGCGTTGCGCGGGATTGGAGCCTGCGGCGGGATAAGCGACAGCAATGACAGCCCCGCAACCTTGGCGGAGGCATTGTCATTGGCGGTTGTCGAAGGCGGCAAGAAGGCTCGCAGCGTTTCGGCTTCGGGTTTTGCCTTTCTCGCCACGACTGTTGCCAACGCCGCCTCTTCGCCCGTCTCAAGCTGGGCAAGATAGGCATCGACGATGCCAGCGGATGCGATCTGCTGCGATTTGACGGCCATCGGCGCCGCCGGCAAAATCAACAGCGCCGGCGCTGTCTGCTGCGCGAGCAGAGACGGCGCCGGCGGTTGGACCAGCGCCTTGACCAGTGCCGTCATCACTGGATCAGCCTGCCCCGAGGGCACGGCTTGCGGCGTCATCACTTCCCTAAGCAGGGCGGGAAGACGAGTGGAGGAAACGTCCATTGCGGCCCACCAACGACATTTTTCCGCTTCACAATAAGCGTTCAGCATTGTCTCAGGCTTGTCTCATGCTTGACCTCGCCGGGAATTTATGGCGATGAAATCCTCATGAACCCTGGCGTCCCCGCATGATGAACCGTTTCGAAGGCCCCGGCGGCAAGGAAGCCCGCATCCGCTACCTGGATGGCGACTTCCAGGTTACCAGCCCCGGCGCGTTCGTGCGCTGCGCGGTGACAGGCGAAAGCATTCCGCTCGACGAGTTGAAGTACTGGAGCGTCGCAAGGCAAGAGCCCTATATCAGCGCCACCGCCTCGCTGCGCCGTGAAATCGAGATGCATCCGGAGCTGCGTAAGCGCAGTTAACCCTTCAGCTTGCGCTGGCGCCAGGCATCGAGCGTCTCGTCGATGATGCGCTCGGGAACGTGATCGAGTTCGAAGACCGTGTCGATCTCCAGCACCTCGAGCCGGTCGAGAAAGTCCTGTGAGGCGCCGTGGCGCAGCCGGGCGGCGTCCTTGGCGGTGGTGATGAGCACCAGCCCCTCAGTGCGTGCGGTCGCCGCCAGCTCGGCAAGTTCGTCCTCCGCATAGAAATGATGGTCCGGAAACGGCCGCGTCAATGCCAGTTCGCCGCCGGCCTCGCGCACCGTGTCGAAGAATTTCTCGGGATGGCCGATACCGGCGAAGGCGAGGAACCGCTTGCCGGCAAGCCCTGCCTTGCCGCTTGGCTCTGTATGGGCCTCGAAGATCGCCCGGCCGGCGCGTGCCGCCTGGCGGACCACGCTGTCGGCGGCAGTGCCCTCGCCCATTTTCAACAGCCCGCTGGTGAAAACCAGCTGGTCGACGATTTTGGCCCTGAGCGGCCCCCCCGGAATGACGCGGCCGTTGCCGATCCCGTAGCGCGCATCGACCACGACCAGCGCATAGTCGATGTGGATGCGGGCGCTCTGGAAGCCATCGTCCATGATCAGGAAATCGCAGCCATTCCGTTCCAGCAGCAGCCGGGCGCCGGCGGCGCGGTTCGGCGTCACCGCCACCGGCGCGTGTTCGGCGAGCAGCAGCGGTTCGTCGCCGACATGCCGGGCGCTGTCGTGGTCGATATCGACCACGTGCGGCTCGGCGAAGGAGCCGCCATGGCCGCGCGACAGGAAGCCTGGTTTCAGATGCATGCGCTTGGCCTGCTTGGCGAGCGCGATGGCCACCGGTGTCTTGCCGGTGCCGCCAACCGTGAAATTGCCGATGCACAGAACAGGCGCTTCGATCTTCTCACGCTTGGCCCGCCGCATGCCGCGGCCGGCGGCAGCCGCATAGATGGCCGACAGCGGCGACAGTGCCAGGACCCGCCAGTCCGGCTCCTCCCACCAGAATGGTGGTGCTTCCGAGGCCACGCTAGCGCCCGTTCGCGCCCTTCAGGCGCGACTTGACGACCAGCGGCTGGATGTAGGGCTCAAGCGATTTCAGCGTACGCGCCAGCGCACCGCGCATCTCGTCGACGGTCGCAATGCCTGCCGCCATCATCTCGTGGCGCGCCACTTCGTTGGTCAGGAGGAAATTGACGGCGCCGGCCAGCATGTCGCGATCGCGCACCAGCTTGGCGCCGCCGCTGTCGAGGAGACGCTGGTAGGCCTCGCGAAAATTCTGCACATTGAGCCCGGCGAGAACCGCCGTGTCGAGCATGGCCGGCTCCAGCGGGTTCTGGCCACCCTCGGAGGTAAGCGAGCGGCCGACGAAGGCTATTTCCGTCAGCCGGAGATAGAGCCCCATCTCGCCGATCGTGTCGCCAAGCAATATGTCGGTGTCGGCCGTGATCCTGTCGCCCTTGCTGCGCCGCGCGACCTTCAGGCCCATGCCGGAAATCTGCGCCGCAAGCGCCTCGGCGCGATCGGGATGACGCGGAACGACGATGGTCAGAAGACCATGGTGGCGCTTGTGCAGCGTCGCGTGGACTTCAGCCGCGACCACTTCCTCGCCGTCATGGGTCGAGATCGCCGCCCAGGTCGGGCGCGTGCCTATCTGCCGCCGCAGTGTCGCCAGCGCCCGTTCGTCGACCGGAGGCGGCGACGTGTCCACCTTGAGGTTGCCCGACACCGTCACCGGCCGCGCGCCGAGCGCGAGAAACCGCTCGCCATCGACATCCGACTGCGCCACGACGTGAGCCAGGTTCTCGAACAGCGCCTCGGCGATGTTGGCGCGTTTCTTCCACGATTTGAACGAGCGGTCGGACAGCCTGCCATTGACCAGCACCTGCGGCACGCGTCGCGCGCCAAGCTCGAGGATGGTCATCGGCCAGATCTCGGATTCGGCGATGATTGCCAGATCCGGCTGCCAGTGATCGAGGAACCGGCTGACCGCCGGCTTGAGGTCGAGCGGTACATATTGATGGATGATGCGGTCACCGAGCCGCTCTTCGGCGACCTGCGCCGAGGTGACCGTGCCGGTCGTCAGCACGATGTTGACGCCGTAGTCGAGGATGCTTTCGACCAGCGGCACGACGGCTATGGTCTCGCCGACGCTCGCGGCATGGATCCAGATCACCGGCCCGTCGGGGCGCGCGCGGCCGGCGACGCCATAGCGCTCGCGGCGGCGGTAGCGGTCTTCCTTGCCGCGCGAGGTGCGCCAGGCAACGTAGGGCCCGACCAGCGGATAGGCTGCCGCACCCGCGAATCGGTAAGCCGACAGCATGGCCCGTGCCCAGCGGCCGCTCATCGCGGAGCATCCACGAGACGGTAAGCCTCGGCGGTCGCGGCATTGAGCGCTGTCGTCACTTCCTGGCGCTTGCGCTCCATTTCGGCGTCATCGGCGCCGGCCGCCACGAAGATCGGCTGGCCGATGACGATCGACGAACGGCCGAACGGCAGGTTGATGGTGGTCTTGTCCCAGCTCTTCTCCAGCACCTTGCGGCGGCTGGTGGTGATGGCGACGGGCACAAGCGGCCGGCCCGAGAGGCGAGCCAGGAGAACGATACCAAGTCCTGCGTCTCGCGGCGTGCCGTGCGGAATATCTGCGATCATGGCGACGTTCTTGCCGACGGCGAGCGACTTTTTCAGGGCGATAAGCGCTTTTGCCCCACCCTTGTCGAGGTGCCTGGCATTTTCCCGCCCGCCCGAGCCGCGCACCGCCTCGATGCCGAATTTTTCCAGCATCAAGGCGTTGAGCTCGGCATCGGCGCTGCGCGAAACCATGGCGACCAGCGGCTTACGCTTGGGATAATAGGCAGGCGTCAGCAGATGCTGGCCGTGCCACAAGGCGATGATGCCAGGCTCGAACTCGGTATAGGCACCGCCCGAAAACCGTGCCGATCCCTCGACGACGCGATTGGTGAGGCGCACGAAGCGGACGAACTGGGCGAACAGGCTGGCGATGGCGTTCTTGACGAATCGCGACTGCGCAAGCGGTTGGCGAATCTTGCGCCAGAAGGCCTTGGTCGTGCGGCTGCGTCCCCTGCCCGTGGGCGCGGCATCGCTTGCTGGCCCTTTCGCCAGGTCATGCTCCATCGAAGTCAACCGGCAGCCTTGTTGTCGGGGTCCAGCAGCCGGTGCAGATGAACGACGAAGTAACGCATGTGAGCGTTGTCCACGCTGGCTTGCGCCTTGGCTTTCCACGCCGTGTGCGCGGATTGATAGTCGGGATAGATGCCGACGATGTCGAGCCCGTCGAGATCGCGGAATTCGGTGCCGCCAAGCTTCTTCAGTTCGCCACCGAACACCAGATGCAAAAGCTGTTTCTTTCCGTCTTCCGCGGCCATGTCGGTCCTTCACATATCGTGAGTTTGTCACAGGTCTAGACCAAAGCCGCCGACTTTGGAACCTTTAGGGCGAGATGAATTCATCTCGCCGGGGAAAACGCTTTCACGTGTCCAGACCGGCGATGACGCCGGCGAGCACGGCCAGCAATTCACCGCTGCCGGCAGCAAGGGCGCCGTGACGAGTCACCTCGCCGGCATAAAGTGGAGCGCGGCCATGCTGGTCGAGCAGCTGGCCGCCGGCCTCGCGCAGGATGAGGTCGGCCGCTGCAATGTCCCAGTCATGCGCGTTCGGCTTGACGAAAGTGGCGTCCAGCGCGCCATTGGCGATCATGGCCAGCCGATAGGCGAGCGAAGGGCTGTAAGGCGCCCGCTTCAGCCGCGCCTGCCATTCGGCAGGCATCAGGTCGGTCAACTGCTTCAGCCCGGAAATCTCGGCCGTTTCCGCCAGCTTGCGAACCGCAATGCGCTTGCCGTTGCGGAAAGCACCCTGGCCGGGCAGCGCCCAATAGGTCTCCTCCATCGCCGGGCATTCCAGCACGCCGGCCAGCGTGCGGCCATGCTCGACGACGGCGACGCTGACGCACCAGGTGCGCTGGCCTTCCAGGAAACCGCGCGTGCCGTCGATCGGGTCGACGACGAAGGTGCGGCGTGCCGAAAGCCGGACCGGATCGTCAACTGTCTCTTCCGACAGCCAGCCATAATCCGGCCGCGCCGCCAGCAATGTTTCGCGCAGATAGGCGTCGGCCGCGTGGTCGGCCTCGCTGACCGGTGATGTGCCGCCCTTCATCCAGACTTGCGGGCTGTTGCCGAAGTAGCGCATGGCGATCACCCCCGCCTCGCGGGCGGCATCGCGCAGCAGCGGCAAGTCTTCGGTGGCTCCGGCAGTGGTCAGGTCATGCTCCGGCAAGGGTCATGCCTTCGATCAGGAGCGTCGGCGCCGCGGTGCCGAAATTGCGGTCGAGGTCATCGGCCGGCACCATGTTGAGGAACATCGTCTTCAGGTTCGAGGCGATGGTGACCTCGGCGACGGGATAGGCCAGTTCGCCATTCTCGATCCAGAAACCGGAAGCGCCGCGGCTGTATTCGCCGGTGACCATGTCGACGCCCTGGCCGAACACCTCGGTGACGTAGAAGCCGGTCTTGAGCGATTTGATCAGCTCTTCCGGCGACCGCTCGCCGGGTTCGATGGCGAGATTGGTGGAGGATGGCGTCACGGAGGAGCCGCTGCGTGCGCCGCGGCCGTTGGTGACGAGGCCCAGCTCCCTTGCAGCCGAGGTCGACAGGAACCAGTGGTTGAGCACGCCCTTCTCGACCATCAACAGCTTTTCGCCCTCGACGCCTTCGCCGTCGAACGGACGCGAGGCCTGGCCACGTCGCCGGAGCGGCTCGTCGGTGACGGTGATCGCGGAGGCGGCCACCTGCTTGCCCATCATGTCGCGCAGGAACGAGGTCTTGCGCGCGACCGAGGCGCCGTTGATGGCGCCGGCGAGATGGCCGGCGATGCCGCGCGCGACGCGTGGGTCGAACACCACGTTGACCGGCCCGGTCGCCGCCTTGCGCGCGCCGATGCGGCGCACGGCGCGCTCGCCGGCCTTGCGGCCGATGTCCTCGGGCGCATCGAGATCTGCAAAATGCTGGCGCGAGGAGAATTCATAGTCGCGCTCCATGCCGGTGCCCTCGCCGGCGATAACGCTGGCCGAGCGCGAAAAACGCGAGCCGACATAGTGGCCGAGGAAGCCGTGCGAGGTGGCCAGCACCAGGCCGCCCAGCCCGGCACCGGCGCTGGCGCCGGCCGAATTGGTCACGCCCTTGACGGCAAGCGCTGCCGCTTCCGCCGCCAATGCGGCTTCCTTCAACTGGTCTGCCGACACTTCGGTGGCGTCGAACAGGTCGAGATCGCGCGTCTGTTTGGCGAGCAATGCCGGATCGGCCAGCCCTTGATAGGGATCCTGCGGCGACACTTTCGCCATCGCCACGGCGCGCTCGGCCAGCGTTTTCGGGTCGGACGCCGCTGTCGCCGAGACACTCGCCACGCGGCCGCCGACGAAAACGCGCAGCGCCACATCCTCGCTTTCGGAAGCTTCGGTAGCCTCGACCTTGCCGAGACGCACCGACACACCGGTCGAGCGGCCGCGCACGGCCACCGCGTCGGCGGCATCGGCGCCGGCCTTTTTGGCAGCCTCGACCAGGGCCGCGACGCGGTCGGTCAATTTTGCTGCGTCTGATATGTCGGTCATGCCTGAAATCCTGCTGGTGCGGCCGGTGTGCGGCCGTTGCCCACCCATCTATTGTTCCGGTCCGGCTTGTGCAATGGCATAGGCTTCAATCAAAATGCAGGGCGGACGGTTCAAACCGCGAACCCTGTGACGCAAAATCGGTTCGCAGCCTGCACGGAGCATTTCGATGACGCCTTTCCATCTCGCCTTCCCGGTCCGTGATCTCGATGAAACCCGCGTTTTCTATGGCGAGGTGCTGGGCTGCGCGATCGGCCGCTCGTCAGCGACCTGGGTCGACTTCGACCTCTACGGTCACCAGATGTCGGCGCATCTGCGGCCGCAGGCCGCACAGGCCCCCAGCGACGGCAAGGTCGACGGCATTGTCGTGCCGATCCCGCATTTCGGCGCGGTGCTCTTGATGGACGACTGGCAGCGCCTGGCGACACGGCTGGAGGCGCGCGACGACATCGACTGGCTGGAACGGCCGATGGTCCGCTTCAAGGGCGAGCCCGGCGAACAGGCAACGCTGTTCATCCGCGACCCCTCGGGCAATGCCTTGGAATTCAAGGGCTTTCGCTCGCTGGAGCAGGTTTTCGCGCACTAGCTCAGATCGAGGGCATCCATCGATCAATGGCCGAAACGGCCCGCCGCGAAAGGTGCGAGCCGAGCCGGATCGCCGCGTCCGCCGATCAAGTCGGCGACCAGCCGCGCGGTGATCGGAGCCAGCGTCAAGCCGAGATGACCGTGCCCGAAAGCATGAATTACGCGGGAGCTGCCGCGCGAAGCGCCGATGACCGGCCTGGAATCCGGCAGGGACGGCCGGAAGCCGAGCCATTGCGAGGCAGGCGAGCCGAGCCTGGGAAAAATTTGCCTGGCGCCACGGTCAAGCAGCGCCAGCCGGCGCGGATTTGGCGGCGCGACCAGGCCGCCGAGTTCGACGGTGCCGGCGACCCGCAAGCGGCCAGCCATCGGCGTCAGGTAGAAACCAAGATCGACGGGACAGACAGGTCGGTTGAGCAGCGGCGCGTCGGTCTGGAATTCCAGATGATAGCCGCGCTCGGTCTCGAGCGGAATCCTGTCGCCGGCCTGCGCGGCCAGTGCGCGCGACCGTGCACCGGCGGCGATCACCGCCGTGCCAGCCTTGATGCGAACGCCGGGTCCGCTGAGCTGGACACCGTCAGCCTCGACCTGCAGCCCGGTGATCTCTGCCTGCTTCACCGATGCACCACGGGCACTCACCGCGCCCAGCAACCGCCGCATCACCATTGCCGGATCGGTGACATTGATCGAGTCGGGAAAATACACGCCATGCGCTGCTGTCGCCGGCAGGCCCGGCTCAAGCGCCGCCACCTTTTCGGGAGTCAGCACCTCTTGGTGGATGCCAAACCCAGCGCGCATTGCCCGGCCGCCGGCGCCAGCGGCAAAATCGCTCAAGTGGCGATAGAGGTAAAGACAGCCATTGCGGCGCAGCTGGTCCTCCAGCCCGGCCTCCCCGACCATGTCTTCCCAGGCCGGAAGGGCGTCGGCCAGCAGTCCGGCGAGCGCCCGCGCATTGGCCCGGGTGGCCGCCGGCAGCGATTGCCGCATGAACCGAACGAGCCATGGCGCCAGCTGCAGCAGCGCCGGCCAGCGCAGCGAAAACGGGCTGTCGGGATCAAGCAGCAGCTTTGGCAACGCCCGCAGCACCGCAGGAGTGCCGACCGGCATGCAGGCGTATTCGGCGATCGTTCCGGCATTGCCGAACGACGCGCCGGAGCCCGGCTCGTTCGGATCGATGAGCAGGACTTCGCGGCCGTCCGCGACAAGGCGAAGTGCCGTCGCCAGCCCGACAACTCCGGCGCCGACAATGGCGATTTCGACCGTTTCAGAAGCAGCCACTGTAGATCTTCCCGATTGACCTTGAAATCCAGTACCGATCATGTGGTCTCTTGGTTCGGGGTCACGGTCCAGTCTTGATTGCTGGAATCGAATAGGCCAGATCTTTCCGCGCCTCAGGCGACAGGCGTCCAGATCACGTCCTCGATTTTTTGCGCGCCGGTCGCCAGCATCGCCAGCCGGTCGAAGCCGAGTGCGATGCCGCTGGCCGGCGGCATGATGGCAAGGGCTGAGAGAAAATCCTCGTCCAGCGGATAGCGCTCGCCATAGATGCGCTGCTTCTCGTCCATCTCGATAACAAAGCGCCGGCGCTGCTCGTCGGCGTCGGTCAGTTCGCCAAAGCCGTTGGCGAGTTCGACGCCGCAGCAATAGAGCTCGAAACGCTCGGCGACGCGCGGGTCGCGCTGGCTCGGCCGCGCCAGTGCCGCCTCGGCGACGGGATATTCGCACAGGATGGTCGCGCGCCCCTGCCCGAGGAATGGCTCGATTTTTTCCACCATCACCCGGCTGAACAGATCGGCCCAGCTGTCGTCGGGCGCGGTGCGCAGGCCGACATGGGTCAAGGCAGCGTGCAGCGCGTTGCGGTCGGTGCCGCCGTCGGCGGCGACCGTGGCCAGCAGGTCGATGCCGGAATAGCGGGTGAAAGCGTCCGCCACCGTCAGTCGTTCCGGCTCGGCAAACGGATCGCAGTCGCGGCCCCGGAAAGAGAAAAGAGTCGCCCCTGTCCTTGTCGCGGCCAGCGCCAGAAAGGCCGCACAATCCAGCATCAGGCTCTCATAGGCCTCGCCCACCCTGTACCATTCGAGCATGGTGAATTCGGGATGATGCAAGGGGCCGCGCTCGCGGTTGCGATAGACCGGACCGAAGCTGAAAATCCTGGTTTCACCGGCGGCGATCAACTTCTTGCAGGCGAATTCCGGCGAGGTGTGGAGATAGAGTGGCGCCCTTGCACCGTCCGGCCCGACCGCTTCCGTGGCGAAAGCCGCCAGATGCGCCTCATTGCCGGGCGAGACCTGCAGCGCCGCCGTTTGCACCTCGACGAAATCATGGGCGGCGAACCAGTCGCGCAGGCCGGCGGCGATGCCATTGCGCAGCATCAGCCGCGGGCGGCGGTCGGCGTGAACGTCAGGCGTCCACCAGGGCGAAGCTTCGGTCATGCGGCTCGGAACATGGTGGAAAGGGGCTGGCGGCGGCGGCCAAGATGCGGTAGGCCCCCATCCAGCGCCGCACTAGCCGGCAAACGCCAGTCAACTCTTCTTGCAGGATTTAAAACCGTGGTGAAAGTCATCGCCAGTTCGCTCCGCAAAGGCAATGTCGTCGACAAGGACGGCAAGCTTTATGTGATCCTCTTTGCCGAAAACATCCACCCAGGCAAGGGCACGCCGGTAACGCAGCTCGACATGCGCCGCATCGGCGACGGGGTGAAGGTTTCGGAACGCTACCGCACCACCGAGCAGGTCGAGCGCGCCTATGTCGAAGAGCGCGAGCACACCTTCCTCTACCGCGACGGCGAAGGCTTTCACTTCATGAACCCGGAAACCTACGACCAGGTGGCGGTGTCGGAAGCCGTGGTCGGCGACATGGCGCCTTACCTGCTGGAAGGCATGGCCGTGCAGGTGTCGCAGTTCAACGGCATTGCCATTTCCCTGGTGCTGCCGCAGCGCGCCACCTTCGAAGTGGTGGAAACCGAGCCGACGACCAAGGGACAGACGGCCTCGTCGTCCTACAAGCCGGCCGTGCTGTCCAACGGCGTGCGCACCCTGGTGCCCCCCCACATCGCGCCGGGCACCCGCGTGGTGGTGATGACGGCCGATGGGGCTTATGTGGAGCGGGCGAAGGACTGAAGACGAGCGGTGGGGTTACGGGTTTACCGGCCAGCCCTGCGTTTCACCAGGGCTCACCCTTGTCCTCTTCCGCTGTCTCCCCTTGAACGCGGCGCCTCCGCCCGCACAGTGATATTTTTCACGAAGCATGTCGCAAACACCCTGCGCGGTCCGTCCTTTGAGCGAAGAAGGAGAACGCCATGCGAAAACTTATCGTCACCGAATTCATCAGCGTCGATGGCATTGCCGAGGTCGAGAAGCTGCCAAGCGTGACCTGGAACGACGAGATGAACAGGTTCAAGGAGGACGAGCTTGCCGATAGCGGCGCCATGCTTTTGGGGCGCACGACCTATGAGATCTTTGCCGGCTCCTGGCCGACGGAAACCGGAGATTTTGCCGAACGGTTCAACGCGCTGCCGAAATATGTCGCGTCGAACAGCCTGAAGGCGCTCGACTGGAAGCCTGCCGAATTGCTGAAGGGACCGCTGCCGGAAGCGGTCAGGACGCTGAAGCAAGGCAGCGGCGGCAACATCTATGTGCATGGCAGCCTCAGCGTCGCGCAGGAATTGCTGCGCCATGGCCTGGTCGACCGCGTCAGGCTGCTCAGTTATCCCGGCACCGTCGGCCAGGGCAAGCCGCTGTTCCCAGGCGGCGAACCGGCGTCGCTCGAACTGATTTCGGCCACGCCGTTCAGCAACGGCGTTGTGGCGCTGGAGTATGCGCCGGTGGCGGCGAAGTCGTAAATCGGTTGGAGCCTTTCAGATCGAATGGGGAAGATGCATCCTCACCCGACCTGCTTGCCCCGTCTCCCCTTGATGGCGGCGCTATTCCTCGCCTCCACCGCCTTCTCCACCTGCCGCTTCAGTTCGTCCTTGATATCCACCGTCTCGTTCATCAGCGCGTCGATCTTCAGGAAATCGAGGACGCGGTATCTCGACACTGCCGGGCGGACCAGGATGTCGGGGCGGCATTGCTTCAGCTTGTTGGCGATGATCGACTGCATCATCAATTGCGTGGCGCCGAACATCAGGTCGACGGAGGTCGGCTGTTTGCGGTCGGCCTCTTCCGGTGCGCCGACGACGTCGACGCCGATGATGATGTCGGCGTCGTTCTCGATCAGGTCGAACGGCACGGGGTTGTAGATGCCGCCGTCGATCAGCAGCCTGCCGTCTCGCATCACCGGACGGAACACGGCAGGGATGGCCGCTGACGCCGCCAGCGCGGAGTGCAGGTCGCCGTCTTCGAAGACGGCCAGCTTGTGACCGAAATAGTCGGTCGCCGTCACCTTCAGCGGGATCTTCAGCTCGGCAAAGGTTTCGGGGATGGCCTCGGGCAGAAAGGCTTTCAGGATGCGTTCGACATTGAACTGGCTGACGCGGATGCCGTTCTGCATGGCTTCGGCTATCGTGCCCGGCCGCGCCCGCCACATGCGGCTGGCCACCTCGGCGCGGCGGCCGAGGATAGAGCGGGCATAGTCGTGGATGTCCCTGCCGGTCATGCCCGATGCCATGCCGGCGCCCATGATGGCGCCGATCGACGAGCCGGCAATCGCCACCGGCCTGATGCCGAGCTCGTCCAGCGCCTCGATGACATGGATATGCGCCAGCCCGCGCGCGCCGCCGCCGCCGAAGGCGATGCCGAAGGTGGGGCTCATCCCTTGCCGGCTCCGGCCAGTTTCGGGCCGATGATCATGATGGTCGGCTCGGTGGTCAGCAGCTTTTTCGCCGCCGCCTTGACCTGTTCGAGCGTCACCGCGTTGATGTAGCCGGCGCGGCGCTGCATGTAGTCGATGCCGAGATCGTCGAGCTGCAACTCGACCAATGTCGAGGCGATGGCGCTGGACGAGTCCAGATTGTTGATGGCGTAGGCGCCGATCATGTATTTCTTGGTCGCCGCCAGTTCCGCTTCGGTCGGGCCTTGTTCGGCCAATTGCTTGACCACATCGCGGACGATGCCAAGCGTCTCGGCCGCACGGTCGGACCGGGTGCCGGTGCTGACGATCAGCGCGTTAGCGTGGTCCTGGTTGATGAGCGAGGAGTTGACACTGTAGGCCAGTCCGCGCTTTTCGCGCACTTCCTGGAACAGGCGCGAGGTGAAGGTGCCGCCGCCGAGGATCTCGTTCATCAGCACGGCGGGGAAGAAATCCGCCGCCTTGCGCTTCACGCCGGGAAAGGCGAGCTGCAGGGAGGTCTGCGGCAGGTCGTAGTCGACCTCGATATGCTGCGCCAGCTTCGGGTCGATATCGGCCACAGGCCTCAGCGCCTGGTTCTGCGGCAGGTCGCCGAACACCATGTCGAGCTTCTTCTTCAGCGTCTCCGCGTCGATGGCGCCGACCACGGCGACATGCAGGCCGCCGCGCGCGAACACCGCTTTGTGCAGGGCTTTCAGATCATCGGACGTGATGGCGGCGATGCTTTCCTTGGTGCCCTGATCGGAGCGGGAATAGGGATGGTCGCCATAGAGGGCGCGCGCCCATTTGTTCTGCGCCACCGTGTCCGGGTCGTTTTCGCCGGCGATGATGCCGGACAGGATCTGGGAACGGATGCGGTCGATCGGCAACTGGTCGAAGCGCGGCTCGTTGACCGCCAGCCGCAGCAGGTCGAAGGCCTGGTCGCGCTGCTCGGCCAGCATGCGCATCGAGCCGTAGATGCCGTCGCGGCTCTCGTCGAAGCTCATCTCGGCGCCGGCATCGTCGAGCTTGATCTGGAAGTCTTCACTATCGAGCGGGCCGGCGCCTTCGTCGAACAGGCCGGTCATCAGATTGGCCAGCCCTTCCTTGCCGACAGGATCCTGCGTCGAGCCGCCGCCAAAAACGAAGCGGATGGCGACGACCGGCACGGAATAATCCTCGACCAACCAGGCGGTGATGCCCTTTGGCGAGGTGACGGACTGGATCTCCATGGCCCGCGCGGTGAGCGCCGGCAGGATGAGGAAGAGGATGGAGAGAAAGAGGGTGGTGAGTGCACGCCATGCGGCAATCGTCGGCAGCGACCGATCGCGGAAGCCGGCGCTCCCCCTCACCCAGCCTCCGCTTTGCTCGGCTGACCTCTCCCCGACGGGGAGAGGAGCTTGCCAGCGCTGGCGCCAGCCTCTTCTCCCCAGTGGGGAGGTGGCCGCGAAGCGGCCGGATGAGGGGGCTGCCTCGCTCATGGGGATCGAATTCATCATCAATTCCCCGCCTGTTGCTGCGGCAAGAGATAGCCGGTGGTCGACCGGGCGAGCACCAGATAGCGCGCGGCGACCGCCTTGACCTCGTCTGCGGTGACCTTGCGGATGCGGTCCGTCCATTGCTGGACGTCCTGCACATTGCCGCCGGTGGCCAGCGTCGAACCGTAGATGTTGGCCATGGAATCCTGCTTGTCGCGGGCAAAGATCATCGACCTGACATAGCGGTCCTTGGCCTTTTCCAGTTCCGATGGCGTCACGCCATCCCGGACGATGCGCACCACCTCCGCATCGACCGCCGTTTCGACGTCGGAAATCCTGGCATCGCCGCGCGGCGCGCCGTAGACGGTGAAGTTGGTGTCGTCGAGCATGGTGCCCTGGAAAAAGGCGCCGGCGCTGGATGCGATACCTTGCTGGACGACGAGCGCCTGGTACAGCCGGCTGCGATTGCCGCCGCCGAGGATCTCCGCCAAGAGGTCGAGCGCTTCCGCCTCGCCCGGCTTTCCCGAATGATAGGACGGCACCACCCATTGCGTGGAAAAGCTCGGCACGCTGACGCGCGCGTCGGAGAGCGTGACCGTGCGCTTGGTGTTCTGCTCCGGCTCGACCGGGCGGATGCGGGGCGGCAGATCGGGGCCGCGCGCCACCTTGCCATAGGTCTTTTCGGCCAGCGCCCGCACCGTGTCCGGTTCGACATCGCCGGCGACGATCAGCACGGCGTTGTTGGGCCGGTAGTATTTGTCGTAGAAGGCGGTGGCGTCGACGCGGTTCAGCTGCTGCATCTCCTGCATCCAGCCGATGACCGGAATGCGATAGGGCTGGTTCTGCCACAGCGTCGCATCGACCTCCTCGTCCAGCACAGCCTCGGGGCTGTTGTCGATACGCGAGCGGCGCTCCTCGAGGATGACGTCGCGCTCGGTCTTGATGACATCGTCGGTGAGGATGAGGTTGCGCATGCGGTCAGCCTCGAAGCTCATCATCAGCCCGAGTGCCGACGGCGCCACCGTCTCGTGGAAAGCGGTGTAGTCATAGGAGGTGAAGGCGTTGTTGGATCCGCCGATATCGGAGACGGCGCGGTCGAACTCGCCGGCCGCATGGTTGGTCGTTGCCTTGAACATCAGATGTTCGAAGAAATGCGCGATGCCGGATTTGCCGGGCGGCTCGTCGGCGCTGCCGATCTTGTACCAGACCATGTGGGTGACGATCGGCGCACGGTGGTCGGGAATGACGACCACCTCCATGCCGTTGTCGAGCAGGAAATCCGTGACCTTGAACTCGGCCGGAACCGTGTTGGGCAAGACGGGGCTCTCGGCCAGCACTGGGCTGGTCGTGACAAAAGCCAAGGAGGTCGCCAACAGCGTTCCCCGCAGCCATTCAATCCTGGATGTCATCAACGGCTCCGGTTCTGTCGACAGACGATAGGCAAGGTGCTGGCGACAAGCAAAGTGATTTGTTGATCATGTTGCCGGCAAAGAGGCCGGCCCATGGATGCCGGCCAAGGATACGAGGCGTATCAGGACGCCTCGATGAAGCGGATGACGGTCTCGCCATAGTTGCGTTCGTCCAGCACCGAAAAGCCGGGGCCTGGCTCGAAGGACGCCACCGCGGCCTCTTCGACCACGCACAGCGCGCCGGGGCGAAGCCAGCCGCCGGCTTTGGCCGACTGCAAGGCGCGCTCGCCAAGGCCCTTGCCATAGGGCGGGTCGGCGAAGACAAGGCCGAACGGCGCCAGCGTGCCGGCCTCGCCGAGGCCGGTGGCATCGCGGCGGAAGATCTTGGTGCGGCCGGTCAGCCCGAAGGCCTCGACATTGTCGCGGATCAGGCCACGGCCTTCCGCCGATTCCTCGATGAAGACACCGTAGGAGGCACCGCGCGACAGCGCTTCGAGTCCCAGCGCGCCGGTGCCGGCGAACAGGTCGAGCACGCGTGCCCCGTCCAATTGCTCGGCAAAGCGATGCGCCAGCACGTTGAAGACCGCCTCGCGGGTACGATCGGTCGTCGGACGGATGGCGCTCGAGCGCGGCGTCGCCAACGGACGCCCGCGAAACTCACCGCCGACGATTCTCATCTCGCTTTGGGGCCTCGGGGACCGTTGCGCGGACGCTCACCGCCGCCAGCCCCGCCCGGACGTTCGCCGCGCGGCTTGCCGAACGGCTTTGCACCGGCCGGTTTGCCATAGGTCGGTTTGAACGAGGCCTTGCGCGCCTTGGCGTCAGCCGCCTTGGCGGCGTCAGCTTCGGCCCTGCCCTTGCCGATCGGTCGCGCGCCTGGCGCCATCCAGACATTGGCCTTGCGCTGGCCGGGCGGCTCGATCGGCCGCTGCTCGCGCTCGGACTTTTTGCCACCGCCCGGCTTGCCACCAAAAGCACCACGCGGCTTGTCGCCGAAGCCAACGCGCGGTTTGTCGCCGAAATTGCCCCGCGGCTTGTCGCCAAAGCTGCGTTCGGGACGCGGGGCGCGTTCGCCAAAACTCTTCTCAGCGTTTCTGTCGGGGCTTGTCGACAGTTTGCCCAGAGCCTCATCGCGGCTGCCTTCGCGGCGCTTGCGATTCTTGATCAACCCGCCCTCGCCGATCGGGCGGCGCTCGCCATCGCGGGTGAATTTCGGCCGTTCCGGCTCCGGCTCGCGAACTTCGGTGCGCCGCACCGGCTTGTTGGAAAACGGCTTGGTGACATCGGCGTCGAAATTGGCGCCGGATTCCTCGACCAGGCGCTCGCCAAGCTGGTCGCGCAACACCCTGCCCTTGATCTCCAGCACATGGCCCTCGGCGAGGTCATCGAGTTGGAACGGCCCGTAGGAGATACGGATCAGCCGCGTCACGTCGAGGCCGAGCGAACCCAGGATGTTCCTGACTTCGCGGTTCTTGCCCTCGCGCAGGCCAATCGTCAGCCAGGCATTGGTGCCTTGCTCACGGTCGAGCGTCGCTTCGATGGCGCCGTAAAACACGCCGTCGACGGCAATGCCTTCACGCAGGCCGGCAAGCGCGCTTTCCTCGACCTTGCCGTGGACGCGCACGCGGTAGCGGCGCAGCCAGCCGGTGGCCGGCAGTTCGAGCACGCGCGACAGGCCGCCATCATTGGTGAGCAGCAGCAGGCCTTCGGTGTTGATGTCGAGCCGGCCGATGGTCATCAGCCGCGGCAATTCAGCCGGCAGCACGTCGAAGACGGTCTTGCGGCCCTCGGGATCGCGGTTGGTGGTGACGACGCCGGCCGGCTTGTGGAACAGGAACAGCCTTGTGCGCTCGATCGGCGGGATTTCCATACCGTCGAGATGGATGATGTCATCAGGCATCACGTTGAAGGCCGGTGAAGTCAGGGCGCGGCCATTGACCTTGACGCGGCCGGCGGCAATCAGCTCCTCGGCATCGCGGCGCGAGGCGAGGCCGGCGCGGGCCAGCCGCTTGGCGATGCGCTCGCCTGCCTCTTCCGCAGCCTCGGCGGGACGCGGGCGTGGCTTGAAGCTGCCGCCTGACGCCCCTTGCGGCCGATCGTTGAAATCCCGCTTCGGGCGATCGCTGAAGTCACGCTTGGGGCGGTCGGCGAAGTCACGCTTTGGGCGATCGCCGGCGTCACGCGGGGCGCGGTCACTGAAATCGCGCTTGGGACGGTCGAAGCGCTTTTCGCCGCCCGCTGCCGCCCCAGCCGGCCGGTCGCCCCGCGGTGCATAGGGTTTGCGTGGCCCTTCGCGCTTCTCGTAGGGCTTGCGCTCGCCTTCAGCGGCCATTGGGCGGTCGCCGCGCGGTGCGTAGGGCTTGCGCGGTCCTTCGCGCTTTTCATAGGGCTTGCGCTCGCCTTCGGCGGCCATTGGGCGATCGCCGCGCGGTGCATAGGGCTTGCGCGGCCCCTCGCGTTTCTCAAAAGGCTTGCCTTCCGGACGCGGGCCTTTGCTGAAAGGCTTGTCGCCGCCCTTGAAATCGCGCTTCGGCCGCTCGCCATCGGCAGCCATCGGCCGGTCGCCACGCGGTGCGTAAGGTTTCTTGGCGCCAAAGGACGGTTTGCCGCCCTTGCCCGCGGCGCCATCGCGGCTGCGCGGTCCCGCGGCTTTCGGCCCACTCTTGGCCGGACCCTTCCTGGGTCGGAATTTCTTGTCGTTGTCGTCCATGTGGCCTTTATCCGTTTGCGCTGCTACAGCGTGGCGCATCCTTTCGGGCGCGCAACGAACGCTGTAGCACTTTTGATGTGGCGCATGATCATTTTCGAAAACCGAGTCCCGATTTTCGAGGTCATGCGCTCCATAACAGGATCACCGTCAGGTGGCGAGGAGATAATCGGAGTGGAAATCGCGTGAAGCGGCCCGATTTCATGGCGCTGGCGCTGAAGGAGGCCGAAGCTGCCGCCTTGCGAGGCGAAGTGCCGGTCGGCGCCGTCATCGCCAATAGCGCTGGTGTTGTCGCCAGCGCCGGCAACCGCACACGCGAACTTGCCGACCCGACCGCGCATGCCGAGATGCTGGTCATCCGCGAAGCCTGCCGCAAACTGTCGGCCGAGCGACTGACCGGGCACGATCTCTATGTGACGCTGGAGCCTTGCGCCATGTGCGCCGGCGCCATTTCCTTCGCCCGGCTGCGCCGGCTCTATTTCGGCGCCGCCGACGACAAGGGCGGTGCGGTGGTCAACGGCGTGCGCTTCTTCGCCTCGCCGACCTGCCACCACGCGCCCGACATCTATCCGGGCATGGGCGAGACCGAAGCAGGCCTGCTGCTTAAAGGATTTTTTCGGGAGCGGCGCGGCTGAAGCGGGCGCTACGCCCGGCGACACAATTCGGTGTTCTTACAGCCAATCGAACCAGCCGCTGCCCTTCTTGCCTTCCGCCTCTTTCTTGAGACGGCGTTCCTTCTTGTACTCGTCCTCGCCAAGCTCGTTCTGCGGCGCGGTGCCGGCCGCGACACGATACTGCACTGGAGGCTCGCTCAGATATTTGCGGGTGTTCGGATCGCCCTGCTTGCTGTCGGCGAGGCGACGCTGGATCTCGGCGGCACGGCCCTTGTCGGAATCGGCCGGTGTCCATGCCGGCGGGTGGCTCGAGCCTGACTCCGCCATCGCCCTTTTCACCGAGGCCGGATCGGTTTGCACGTCGTCGACGATCTCCGACTGATAGGCCGGGTCGTTCTGATGGGCGGTGGCATCGGCCCGCAAGCGGGCGCGGCGCTGCTCGGGCGATTCGGGCCATTCGGCGCTCGCCGTCTCGATGCTGTCCTGCGGGGTCGGCAGCGCTTCCTTCTGGCCGGGCGCCGGCTTTACAAGCGTCGGACGCGGCTTGTAGTCGATCTGTTCCTTGCGCTTCGGCGCAAATGAAAAGGCGCCTGAAATATCGCCGGCCAGCTGTTCGCCGGCGGTCTTGTCGGTGCCGTAGGTCGGAGAGCCCATGCAGCCGGACAAAGCGAGGCCCGACGCGACAAGCGGCGCCAGCAGCGCCAGGCGCGCATTATATCTCTCGGTCATGCCAAAAAGTCCCACTCTAGACAGCCTCTCGATTGCCACCAGCCTCGTGGCCGGTCCCCATCGTCCAAGCACTTGCGACGGAAATCCGGCGACAATTTGTCTTCCGGAGTTTCGCGTGTTTACCTCAACCACTCGTTAAGGGCAACGCGCGGGCGGTTTTCACCCGCCCGGCGTGGCATTTGTGCACCGATCAAGCTGGCCGGCCTGTCAAAGCCGGCCAAGCGCCTTCAATTCATGCAGCACCGCCGCATCCCTGGCCGAAACATCCGGGAATTCCGGATCCTGGCCGATATCGGCGGTGTAGCGCCATGAGCGTGCGCATTTTAACAGGCCGCGATCCTCGGCCTTCTCGACCACCACGGCGACACCCCTGACGTCGTCGATCGCGAAGGCACCAGCCGGTGCCTCGCCATGCGCGATGACCAGATCGCTGGTGATCGCCATCTCGGCCATGTCGACATCTGAAATCGCCGCTTCGAGCGCTGCATCGCTGATGGTGACGACCGGCACCGCTTCCAGCGACGATCCGATCACCTTCTGGGCGCGCGCGATCTCCAGCGCGCCGGTGACGACGCGCCGCACCTGCCGCACCTGGCGCCACTTTTCCGCCAACGCCTCGTTCTGCCAGTCCGCCGGGATTTGCGGGAACTGGTCGAGATGCACCGAGACCGAGTCGGGATGACGATCGAGCCAGGCCTCCTCCATGGTGAAGGGCAGCATCGGCGCCAGCCATTTCACCAGGCAATTGAAGAGATGGCGCACCACCTGCACGGAAGCCTTGCGCTTCAGGCTCGAGGGCGCGTCGCAGTAGAGCGCGTCCTTACGGATGTCGAAATAGAACGCGGACAGCTCGACCACCATGAAATCGAGCAGCATGCGGGTGATGCGCTTGAACTCGAAAGCGTCGTAGCCCGAGCGCACGACCTCATCGAGCTCGGCCAGCCGGTGCAGCATCAGCCGCTCCAGCTCCGGCATCTTCTCCAGCGGCACCTCTTCGCCATCGTCATGGGCGAGCGTGCCGAGCATCCAGCGGATGGTGTTGCGCAGCTTGCGGTAGGCATCGATGTTGGTCTGCAGCACGTTCTTGCCGAGCCGCTGGTCCTCCCAGTAGTCGGTCGTCACCACCCACAGACGCAGGATATCGGCGCCCGACTGCTTGATGACGTCCTGCGGCACCACGGTGTTGCCGAGCGACTTCGACATCTTGCGGCCATCCTCGTCCATGGTGAAACCATGGGTGACGACAGTATCGTAAGGCGCCCTGCCCCTGGTGCCGCAGCTTTCCAGCAGCGAGGAATGGAACCAGCCGCGATGCTGGTCGGAGCCTTCGAGATAGACGTCGGCCGGCCATTTCAGGTCAGGGCGATCCTCCAGCGTGAAGACATGCGTCGAGCCCGAATCGAACCAGACGTCGAGGATGTCCATCACCTGCTTCCATTTGGAGGCATCGTGATTGCCAAGGAAACGCTCCTTGGCGCCAGCGGCGAACCAGGCGTCGGCGCCCTCCTTCTCGAAGGCGTCCATGATGCGCTGGTTGACCGCTTCGTCCTTCAGCACATTGCCGTCGACATCGGCGAAGACGGCGATCGGCACGCCCCAGGCGCGCTGGCGCGACAGCACCCAGTCCGGGCGCTCCTCGATCATGGCGCGGATGCGGTTCTGGCCGGCGGCGGGCACGAAACGGGTTTCGTCGATGGCCTTGAGCGCCCGGCTGCGCAACGTCGAGCCGTCGCCGAGGTCCTTGTCCATATAGACGAACCATTGCGGCGTGTTGCGGAAGATGATCGGTTTTTTGGACCGCCATGAATGCGGATAGCTGTGCTTCAGCCGGCCACGCGCGAACAGCGCGTTGCGTCTGATCAGCTCGTCGATGACGGCCTGGTTGGCGTTGCCCTTCTTGCCGTTGTCGTCGATGACGCGCGCCGGCCCACCCTCGCGGTCCGGTCCGAAACCCGGCGCGTCCTTGGTGAAGAAGCCGCCATCGTCGACGGTGAACGGGATGGCGGGATCGATGCCGCGTGCACGCAGATCCACCGCCGCGTCCATCCAGGCGTCAAAGTCCTCGCGGCCGTGTCCGGGCGCGGTGTGGACGAAGCCGGTGCCGGCATCGTCGGTGACATGGTCGCCGGCGAGCATCGGAACGGCAAATTCGTAGCCGCCGCCCAAGCCCTTGAGCGGATGTGAAAGCGTAAGGCTTCCAAGCTCTTGCGCCGAGACGCTGCGGAGACGATTCAAGGTGACCTTGGCCTTGGCCGAGGAGTCTTCGGCCAGTGCGTCGGCAAAGATCAGCTTTTCGCCCGGCTGCGGGCCGAACGCGTTCTCGGCTGCCGTGACCTCGTAGAGGCCATAATTTATACGCGGCGAATAGTTGACGGCGCGGTTGCCTGGGATCGTCCACGGCGTCGTCGTCCAGATGACGACGTGGGCCTGCAGCAGATCGAGGGCGCCCTCCGTCAGCTTGGTCTGGCCATCGTCAATGGGGCGGACAAGGCTGGCGACCGGAAACTTCACCCAGATCGTGTCGCTCTCATAGTCGTGGTATTCGATCTCAGCCTCGGCCAGCGCCGTGCGCTCGACCACGCTCCACATCACCGGCTTGGAGCCGCGATAGAGCTGGCCCGACATGGCGAACTTCAACAGCTCGCCGGCGATGCGCGACTCGGCATGGAAAGCCATCGTCGTATAGGGGTTCTTGAAGTCGCCGATGACGCCGAGGCGCTGGAACTCGGCCCCCTGCACCGTGATCCAACCCGCGGCGAATTCGCGGCATTCCTTGCGGAATTCGTTGACCGGCACCTCGTCCTTGTTCTTGCCCTTGGCGCGGTACTGCTCCTCGATCTTCCATTCGATCGGCAGGCCGTGACAGTCCCAGCCGGGCACATAGTTCGAGTCGTAACCGCGCATCTGGAACGAGCGGGTGATAACGTCCTTGAGGATCTTGTTCAGTGCATGGCCGATATGGATGTTGCCATTGGCGTAGGGCGGGCCGTCATGCAGCACGTATTTCGTGCGGCCGGCAGCGCTCTCGCGCAGCTTGCGGTAGAGATCCATGTCCTGCCAGCGCTTGACCAGCAGCGGCTCCTTCTCCGGCAAGCCGGCGCGCATCGGGAAGTCCGTCTGCGGCAAATAAAGCGTCTTGGAATAGTCGATCGTTTCAGTTGTGTCGGTCATTGGTCTGCCATGTGCATTGCCCGGCGGGCGTACAAGCTCGGGCGTGAACTATCATGTTATGAAAAAAGCGCGAGGGGCGCGCAGAAACTCCCGGCGGCTCCGGCGGCGCTCAGGCCACCCGGAACACCGGGCCTGTAATTCGTATCGCGATCGCGAAAAGGCGCGAAAAGCTGGTCATGGCTGGGCTTTTAGCCGAAGCCACGGCAGGAATAAAGCGTCTCTCGTTCGATTCACCTACATCGTGAAATCGAAGCGGTAGGTGGTCGACACGCCGACCGTGAACTGGTTGCGGTCGCCACGCTCCTTGACCAGGCTGGAATCGGCCGCCGGTCCCATCAGGCGTGAATATTCGCCAAACAGGCTGGCGGTCATCGGCTCGGTCACCTTCCAGGTTATGGCGCCGCCAAGACCGGTCGATTTCAGCCCGCCACCGGGATGGTATTCGCTCAGGCCGGAGGCCACCGCTTCCTGCGCGTTGACGCCATAATAGGCGTCGAAATAGTTGCCAGAGGCGAAGGAAACACGCGGTCCTCCCGAAATCCTGACGGTCGGCGTCACGTCGTAAAAGGCATCGGCGGCGATGTCGGCGACAAAGCCGTTGTGGGCGCGAATGCCGTGGCGCAGCTCGGCGCGGGCGCGCAGCCAGTCCGTCGGATAGAATTCGAAGAAGCCGCCGACTTCGCCGCCCCAGCGCACCGGATCGAGGCCCTTCAGTTCATCGGCGTTGTCGTCGTCGCGGGAAAACAGGAACTTGCCGGTCAGGCCGGCGCGGACACCGCCATCGTCGACCAGCGCCAACGAGATGTTGTCGTTGCGCGAGACAAAGCGTGCCGCCGGTCCGGCCTTGCCCAATGAGATGATGGGTTGGGCGCTCAGCATGTATTTCCTGCCGCCCTCGAAATTGGGCGCGACCAGGCCGGTGGCGCCAACGGTCAGATACCAGTCGCCGGACAGCCAGCTGCCCTCGCCCGCATTGGCAGCGCCCACTCCACCCAGCACCGCAGCGGCCAACACAAGAGAGATTCTTCCGACCGGACTCATGGCCACTCCACTAACACGACACACACGATTACCGATGACAGCTTTGACGGCCGTTTGGTAAAATTTGATTTAAACCCGAGACATACGCTCGCGCTTTGCCGCGATCCCCCTGCCGGTCATCGACTGGACGTTGGCCCGCGCCCGGATTACCTTCCATCCGCAGTATTCCGCAGCCCTCGATGGAGACCGCGACAATGACCCTGCATGGCGACGCCCTGAAAATCGCGATCGAACAGACACGAACAAAATGGGGATGGTTTGTCGCGCTCGGTGTGCTGCTGCTCATCTTCGGCGGCATTGCCTTCGCCAACCTGTTCGTCGCCACGGTGGCTTCCGTCTACGTCGTGGGATGGCTGATGCTGATGGCGGGCATCATCGAGATCGTGCACGCGTTCGGCGTCAAGACCTGGAGCCGCTTCTTCTACTGGCTGCTCAGCGGACTGCTGTACGCCGTTGCCGGCTTCTTCGCTTTCGGCAATCCGCTGCTTGCCTCGGCGGTGCTGACGTTCCTGCTGGCGATTGCGCTCGTCGCGTCAGGGGTGCTCAGGGCTTGGGTCGGCTACAGCCATCGGCCGGAACGCGGCTGGGGCTGGATCGTCGCCGCCGGTGTCATCACCGCGCTTGCAGGCCTGATCATCGCCATGGGCTGGCCGGTCAACAGCCTGTGGGTGCTCGGTCTGTTCCTGGCGATCGATCTGATCTTCCAGGGCTGGACCTTCATCGCCGTTGGCCTGGCACTGAAGAAGTAGCTTAAAATGCCATCGCAGCGTCGAGGTCGGAGAGCGGCCTGACGCCGGCAAGCAGCGCGCGTGCCTCGGCTTCATCGCGCTTCATCTGCGCGACCAGCGCGTCGAGCCCCTCGAACTTCACCTCCGGACGCAGGAAACCGAAGAAGGAAACCTGACAAACCTCGCCATAGAGGTCGCCGGAGAAATCGAAGACAAAGGTTTCCAGCAGCGGCGCGCCATTGTCGTCGACTGTCGGGCGGCGGCCAAAGCTGGCGACGCCGTCGTGAAGCGTGCCGTCGGCGCGGCGGAAGCGGACGGCATAAATCCCTTCTTTCAGAGTCGCTTCGGGCGAAAGCCTCATGTTGGCAGTCGGAAAGCCAAGGGTGCGGCCGAGCTGCTGTCCGCCGACCACCTCGCTTTCGACGGTGAACCGGTAGCCGAGCAGACCGGCGGCTTCAGCCACCTCACCCTCGCCCAGCAATCCGCGGATGCGGCTGGACGACACCACCTCGGCGCCCTCGTCCCGGAACGCGTCGACGAGCGTGACGCCGAAGCCGTGACGCTCGCCGGCCGCCATCAGGTAGGCCGGGCCGCCCTGACGATCCTTGCCGAAATGGAAGTCGAACCCGGTCACGGCGTGAGTAATGCCGAGGTTCGTCTCCAGCACATCCGTCACGAACGCTTCCGCCGACAGCGAGGCGAAGTCGCGCGTGAACGGTTGTTCGACCAGTGCGGCAAAGCCCAGCAGCGACAGCAGCCGCGCCTTCATCGGCGGCGGCGTCAGCACGAACAACGGGATATCAGGCCTGAAGATCTTGCGCGGATGCGGTTCGAATGTCAGCACCAGGGCCGGCACGCCGCGTCGTCCTGCCTCGGCCGAGGCTCGCTCGAGCACCGCCTGATGGCCGCGATGGACGCCATCGAAATTGCCGATCGCCACGACGCCGCCGCGCAGGTCGGCGGGAAGCGGCGCGGTTGCCAGGATGCGCTGGAAGGCTGCCATCGTCACCTACCGAAGTCTGGGAATGACGGCCACCGGACCATAGCCATGCTTTTCCAGGAAGGCCGCCAATCTTGCCGGATCCGGTTGCAGGGCATCGCCATAGTCGCGGGCATGGATACCGCCGGAGACATAAAGAACATCGAAGCCATTGTCGGCGGCGCCCTTCACATCGGTCATCATGCCGTCGCCGATGGCCAGCACCTGGCCGCGCTCGACCGGCTGGCCAAGAATCTCGGCAACCTCCTTCATCGCGAGATTGTAGATCGGCGCGTAAGGTTTTCCAGCGATCAATGTGCGGCCGCCGAGCTGGGCATAGTCACGCGCCAGCGCGCCGGCACACCAGATGATGCGTTCGCCACGTTCGACCACGATGTCGGGATTTGCGCAGATGAAAGGCAGGTTCCTGGCGCGCAGCCGCCGCAGGAGCTCCGCGTAATCCTCGGGCTTCTCGACCTCGTCGTCGAACAGGCCGGTGCAGACGACGCCGGACGCCTCGAACTCCTCGACAAGCTCGACGTCGAGACCTTCATAGAGGGTGAAGTCGCGGTCGGCGCCGATATGGAAAATCTTGCGCGGCCCTTCGGCGATCAGATCCCGGGTCACGTCGCCTGAGGTAACCACCCGGTCGTAGGCTGACGGTGGAACACCGATCGCGTTCATCTGCGCTACGACATCGGCACTTCTGCGCGGCGAATTGGTGATCAGGACGACGGGGATTTTCGCCTCTCGAGCCCTTGCCAATGCGGAGGCTGCCACAGGGAAATGCGTTTCGCCATTATGGACCACCCCCCAGACGTCGCACAGGATTGCCGAATAGGCCTTCGACACGTCTTCGAGCGAGCCGATGATTTCAGGCGAATCCGCCATGCCGTTTCCTTCAGTCATGATCGTTGCGACCGCCACGACAGACGGTTCGCCGCAGCCGGTTCGGATTAGCCGAACCATTCCGGCCTGTCACCAGCTTTCGCCAGGCACGATTGGTTAGCGGTTGGTGAAGTGCTGACCCGGCAATAGAGCGATTTGCCAAACCCGGCCTTCAGCGTTTTGTGGAAAGCTGGCGTCGATCGAGAATCCGCCGGCGGGGGCCGCTCCAAGACATGCATGGACTTTGGCGTCAGTTCTGCCGCGACCAACGCGGCAACTATGCTCTTATGACGGTCGTCGCGATGGTTCCGCTGATGGGCGCCCTGGCAATGGCCGTCGACTTCACCGAGATGAGCCGCGAAAAACAGGCGGTTTCGAACGCGCTCGATGCCGCAAACTTCGCCACGGCGCGCCGGCTGACGGAGGGTGCCACCGACGACCAGTTGCGGGCCTATGCGCTCGACTTCTTCAATGCCAACCTCAACAAGATCAATCCCGCCAATACGACGCTCACCGTTACCTTGCCAAGCAACACCACCGGCGGCGGCTTGCTCAAGATGACCGCGCGGCTGGACTACAAGCCCTATTTCTATCCGGTCTTCGGCCAGCTCGTCGGCAAATCCGAAACCGACGCCAACCAGAGGATCAGCTTCAACATCACCTCGGAAGTGCGGCTGAAGAACACTCTTGAAGTCGCCCTGGTACTCGACAATTCCGGGTCGATGACTAAGACCGGAACGGGCTCGGGGCAAACGCGCATCGACCTTCTCAAGACCGCGGCAAAACAGCTGGTCGACACGCTGGCCCAGCAGGCGGCGATGATCAAGCAGGTCGACAGGCCGGTGCAGTTCGGCCTCGTGCCGTTTGCCGCCTCGGTCAATGTCGGGCCCGGCAACGGCAATGCGCCCTGGGTGGATACCGAAGGCCTGTCGCCGGTATCGAACGAGAATTTCGACTGGTCGACGCTGAACGCAGCCGACAAATACGCCCAGCAGACCAACGGCATCTGGTACAAGCGCGGCACCGGATGGGGAACCGACGAAGGCCAGATGCTGACCCGGTTTTCGCTCTATCGCGACATGAAGGTCGTCACCAACCATGAGCGTGTCGTCAACAGCAAGCGCGTGGTGTGCGACGAATACAACCCGAACAACACCTGCAAACGCGACCACGACGAATACGACTACATCGACACCTATGGCCCGTTCGCCAGTTGGCAGGGCTGCGTCGAGGCCAGGCCTTATCCCTACAATGTCAACGACGCGGCGCCTTCCGGCGGCTCGGCGAACACCGGCATAGGGGTCGGCGATCCGGCGACGATGTTTGTGCCGATGTTCGCCCCGGACGAACCCGGCAACCATTGGAGGCTCACCCAGGATCCCGACGAGGCCGCGCCGACGACCTATGGCGCCATCAACAGCTGGTGGAATGACGACCCGACGAGCAGCACCGGCCAATCCCGGCTGCGCAACATGTCCAAATATTTCCAACCGAGGCCGATCAATGCGCCGGCGCTGGCCGCCGGCAACGGGCCGAACTACAGCTGCTCCACCAACCCGATCACGCCGCTGACCGATGTCAGCGTTACCACTGGGCTTACCGCGATCAAGGCCGCGATCGACCTGATGAAGCCCGATGGCGGCACCAATGTTCCCGAAGGCATGGCCTGGGGTTGGCGGGTGGTTTCGAGCGGCGAGCCGTTCACGCAAGGCCGCCCGGAAACCGAGAGAGGCAACGACAAGGTCGTCATCGTGCTGACCGACGGCGCCAATACCTACTACACGCCGTCCTCGCTCAGCCATTCCGACCCCGCCGATTCGAAATCGACCTATGCGTCCTTTGGCTATCTCAACCCAGGCTACAACGGCACTTCGGTGGGCCGCCTGTTCATGGGCACATCGAGCGCCATTGGCCAGTTCGACTATTCGAACGGCAACTACACCAATGCGCTCAACGAGCAGATGGCGACGCTTTGCAACAACGCCAAGGCAGCCAATATCATGGTGATGACGGTGGCGCTCGACCTGTCGACGACCAAAACCGCCGATCAGCAGGCGATCGAGGCGCTGAAATCCTGCTCGTCGAACTCGCGCTTCCGCAAGGATCCAACGGACGCGAGCAAGCCGGCAAAACTGTTCTGGAATGCCACCGGCGCCAGCTTGTCGAACGATTTCAAGGAAATCGGCAACGAATTGTCGAACCTGCGCATCGTCGGCTGATCCTCAGGCATCGGGGGCTGGCTGGAACAACGGCTGACGCCGCCATGCACTTGCGCGCGCCTCCCGGGACAGGCACATCTTGGCCGCCTGCCGGATCGCGCGTCCATTCGCGGCGCGCTGGGGAAGAACAGATGCCCGAAACAGCCAATCATCTCGCCTTCGCGCTGGTCTGCCTCGGCATGGTGCTGACGCCTGGCCCCAACATGATCTATTTGATCTCGCGTTCCCTGTCGCAGGGGCCGAAGGCGGGGCTCATCTCGCTTGGCGGCGTGGCGCTTGGCTTTGTCTTCTATGTGCTGGCGGCGGCATTCGGCATCACCGCGCTGCTGCTCGCCGTGCCCTTCGCCTATGATGCGCTGCGCTTTGCCGGCGTGCTCTATCTCCTGTGGCTGGCCTGGCAGGCGGTGAAGCCGGGCGGACGCTCGCCATTCGAAGTGCGCGAATTGCCGAGGGACCGGCCGCGCAAGCTTTTCGCCATGGGCCTGATGACCAATCTGCTCAATCCGAAGGTGGCCGTGCTCTATCTGTCGCTGTTGCCGCAGTTCATCAGCCCCGGCAAGGGTCACGTCCTGTCGCAGCTCCTGGTGCTCGGCGCGACACAGATCTCGATCAGCCTCAGCGTCAATGCCGTCATCGCGGTAACGGCCGGTTCAATCGCCACCTTTCTCGCCGGACGGCCCTTGTGGCTGGTCATCCAGCGCTGGATGATGGGAACCGTGCTGGCGGCTCTTGCGCTAAAGATGGCGACAGACGCGCAGCGCTGAGAGTGCAAACCGGCGGTCGCCGCTGTCAGCCGCCGAAGACTTCTTTCAGGAATGCATGAGAGGCAAGGATGGATTGCTCGGCAGTATTGTACTGACCATAGGCCTCGATGCCGGTCTTCAATCCTGCGGAGTCAAATCCGTGACGAGCACCCGGGTAGACGTCAAGCTGCACAGAGCTTCCCTTGCCGCTGCGCTGCGTCATCATCTCCTGGCAATTTTTGGCGGGGGTCCGATCGTCCAGCTCGCCGATCAGGATCAAGGTCGGGACCGCCATGTCGCCATTCGTTGCCGAACAATCCGGATAGTAGGCGATCGCAGCCTTGAATTTGCGCTCCATAAGCCGCTCGTCTCCACCAGACTGCAAGGCCTCGAGCGTTGCGTTCCCGCCAGCGGAGAACCCCATCAACGCAATGCGCCGCGGGTCGACAAAACTGTATTTTGATAGGTATTCCAGAGCGCCGTAGGCGTCATATACGCGATCAACAGGGTGGAGGCCATCACAGGTCTCCTTAATGCCGCGGGTGCTGAAGCTGTCGACGACGAGGACGACGTAACCCCAGGAAGACAGTCGCTCGGACCAGGTTTTCCTTACACTTCGGGGCAAACCTGAACATCCGTGCAGAACCACGACAGCCGGGAACGGCCCCTCACCCGGCGGACGCGTTAAATACCCCTGCAGCGGCGTGCCGGGAACGGCCCTCGGGACGTTGCCGCCCGCTTGCGCAATGCGCTTCTGAAATGGCGTTGGCTCCGAAGCCGCGCTTTCAAACTGCACCGGCTGGTCAGCGCGCGCTGGCGCGGCATGCAGGTAGCTACCGATACAAAGGCAGGTCAGACAGACGACCTTGTTGGGCAGTCTCGGCAGGGTGAAGGCCATGGGTGCCTGCTTCGTTACATCGGCCGTCTTATCTGCTGTGCCCGCTCCGGCTCGACCACCTTGCGGTAGAGATGCCAGGTGGCATGGCCGAGCACCGGCATGACGACGGCGAGCCCGGCAAACAGCGGGATCGAACCGATCACCAGAAGCACGGCGACCAGCAAGCCCCACAGCGCCATTTGCAGCGGGTTGGCCATCACCGCCCGGGCCGAGGTCTCGATGGCTGAGACGGCGCCGACGTCGCGGTCGAGCAGCAGCGGGAAGGCAACCACAGTGGTGGCCAGCACGATTACGGCAAAGACAAAGCCCGCGGCATTACCGGCAAGGATCAGCGTCCAGCCCTTACTGGTGGTCAGCACGTCGCGGATGAAGCCGCCGATCGAGGCCGGCGGCTGGTCTCCGAACAGGCCAGTGTAGATCGATTGCGCGGTGTAGAGCCACAACAGGAACAGCGCCACCAGCATGACGCCGATGACGGCGATCGACGGGATCGCGGACGAGCGCCGGACATCAAACGCGTGCCGCCAGGAGGTGTTCATGCCGAGCTCGCGCCGGCGGCTGATCTCGTAAAGACCGAGCGCCGCAAACGGCCCGACCAGCGCGAAACCCGACATCAGGGGATAGATGAGCTGGATGGCATTGGCGCCGGACGTCCACTGCGTCAGGATCAGGCCGACGATGGGATAGATCAGGCATAGGAACACGTAGTGCGATGGTTTTGCCCAGAAATCCTCGAACCCGAGACGCAACGCATCCCAAAGGTCCGACGTGGCGATGCGGCGCACCGCCGGCTGCACATGCATTCCACGTGCGTCCGCCATGACATGAAAGCCGGCCATAACCTTCCTCCCGTGTGTCGGGGCGGTCACCGCCTGGATGGCCGCCAGAGCTGCCACTTCAAGATCGAGAAGCATGATAGCAGAGTTGGCGGCGATTGTCGCCGGGTCAATGGCCTGGGGAGCAACTCCTCGTTGTGTTCAACTCTCCGTATGGCCTCTCATATGGCGTACCTTGGCAGACCTTCGTTTTGGCCAATCATTGTGCTGCATTTTAGCATTTACGCATTTTAGCATTTACTTAAATTACTCGTAGGGATCCCTGGCGTATCACCTGAGCTTTACGAGTTTCGGCGAGGGACTATGTTCGCATTGAAAGCCTTCTGGTCTTCGGAGCGCGGCAACTTTGCCATAACGACCGCCTTCGCTATGCTGCCAATAATGATTGGTTTGGCCGGCGCCGTCGATCTGATCGGCACGAGCCATGACGCCTCGCAACTCCAGAACTCGCTGGACGCGGCTGGGCTCGCCATCGGCACGAAGTTCTCTCCCGATATGGCGGCTGGCGATGTCCAGCAGCTTGGGCTGCAGTTCTTCGCCGCCAATATGAGCGCGGCCGACCAGCAGGAATATTTGGGCAGCGTCTCCGCTTTCGCGGCAACGGCAAGCGGCAGTCCAAGCGCCTACTTTATCTCGCTGTCGTCCAGCATAAGCCGCCCAAGCTTCATCAGCGCCTCGGCCCCCTGGCAGGCCTACCGCTCGGCCTCGGTCAAGATAAAACCTGGCGCACAGGCCTGCGTGCTGGCGCTCGATCCGCATGCGTCCGCCGCCGTGAACCTGCAGGGCTCGACCAACGTCTCGATGGACAATTGCGTGATCGCGGCGAACTCGGACGCGTCGGATTCCGTCAACAGGGGTGGTTCCGCACTGGTTTCGGCCGGCTGTGTCTCAACCGTCGGTGGCACCAGCGGGCTGTTGCCACCCAGCGCCAGTCTCGCCTGCGGAACGCCGCACGAACATAGGTACGCGTCCTTTGATCCATTGGCCGACGTCGTTCCTCCCCCTTACACATTGTGTTTGCCTGTCCCGAACGGCAAAACCTACACGCTGTCGCCCGGCACTTATTGCGACAAGACATTATCGGGGAACATCACGCTTAATCCGGGCGTCTACATCATGCGCGGCACCACCATAAAGCCAGGGGGAAACGGCAGCCTGACTGGCCAGGGCGTGACCATTTTCCTCATGGAAAGCGCTCAGATCTACATAAATGCCAATGAGAAGGTGAACCTTTCCCCGCCCACCAGCGGCCCTTATGCTGGCATCACCATTTTCCAGGATCACGGCAACACGTCTGCCCTGACATTGAATGGTGGCGCAAATTCCGTGCTCAGCGGTTTCATCTACGCGCCGGACGCGCCCATTTCCTACGCCGGCAACTCTGATATGAGCGCCCAGGGCGACTGTCTCAGGCTTGTCGGCAATACGATACAGATGACCGGGAACTCTTCCGTCAAGTCGGACTGCGCGGCGGCGCTTGGAAATCGCACAATGTATGCCGATCGGATGATCACTCTGGTGAAATGAGAGACAACCTGACGTGCGGCGGCGCCAGCGGTAGCGTTGAGAAAAATGGCGGTAACGCACGGCCGGATCGGTTTCGATGCGAGGCGCAATCCGGCCAGCCTGGGATAGGCAGCGCCGTCGATCGCCTGGTGAAATTCCGCCCAGCATGCCACGCCGATCAGCGTTATACCGGCCAGCGTCAGTCTGTCGCCCCCTCTTCGATTTTCGCCGCCCTGCCCGGCAAAAGCCATGATCGCCATTATCTCAGGGGCATGACCATAGCGAAAATCGAAACCCACCCGATCCCGAAGCTGAACAGGCGCATGGTGCTGACCGGCCTCGCAGCCCTGGCGGGGCTCGCCGCCTGCAGCACCGTTTCACTGCCAACCGGTGAAGGCGCCGGGGTCTCCTCCTCCGCCACCAGCACGCTGGCCAGCATCCGCGCCTCGGCCGGGCTCGCGCCGCTGGTCCCCGACCGGCAGCTCGAACAGGCCGCCCTGCAGCAGGCAGGCTACATGGCGCAGCGCCGCCGCATGAGCCACACCACCGGCTGGGGCAAGGATTTCGCCTCGCGCGTCAGGGACAATCGAATTTCCGGTGCCGCGGCGGAGAACATCGCCGAGGGTCGTTTCGACCTCGAGAAGCTGTTCGACATCTGGGTGCATTCACCAGGCCATCGCCGCAACATGCTCGACCCGCGCTTCACACGCTTCGGCCTTGCCTATGTGCGCGACGGCAGCGACAGCAAGCTCCGTTACTGGAGCCTCGTGCTCGGAAAATAGGAAAACGTGCCGGTTCGGTGCGCCACCCCCAAGACGATTTGATGGAAAGCTAGTCCATATGCGCCGCCGGCGCGCCGCCGGCTGGCGCCTGCTTCGGCTTGCGCAGCAGGAAAACAAACGGGATGGCAAGCAGCGTCATCACCATGAGTATTTTGAAGTCGTTGACGTAGGAGATCATCATGGCCTGGAGATTGACCATGCGATCGACCTGCGAGAGCGCCGTTGGGTCGCCGCCTGCGGCCGCCGGCGAGACAGCCCACAGATTGGGGTTGAACGGATTGATGAAGGCCGAAAGCTCGGCATGGTTGATCTGCGTGTTGCGCACCATCAACACCGTCACGACCGACACGCCGATCGACGAGCCAAGATTGCGCACCAGGCTGAACAGAGCCGTGGCATCGGTGCGGAAGCGCACGTCAAGCGTGGCGAAGGCGACGGTCGACAGCGGCACGAACACCATCCCCATGCCCAGGCCCTGGATGACGCCGGAGCTGATGATCAGCCAATTGTCCATCTGCGGGGTGAAGCTGGACATAGTGTAGAGCGACTGCGCGGTCAGCAGGAAGCCGATGACGACGAGGATCCTGGCGTCAATCCTGCTCATGAGCCGCCCGACGACGAGCATCGAGATCATGGTGCCGACGCCGCGTGGCCCCATGACGATGCCGATGGTGACGGTCGGATAGCCGAAGATGGTCGACAGCATCGGCGGCAGCAGCGACATGCTCGCCAGGATGAGCACACCCATGACGAAGATGAATGCCAGCCCGGTCACGAAATTGCGGTCGAGGAAGATCTTGGGATCGATGAAGGGGTGCTCGGCCGTCATGGTGTGAATGATGAACACCCAGAAGCCGGTGAGCGAAAGACCAAGTTCGATCCAGATCTCGACCGAGGAAAACCAGTCGACCTCGCCGCCGCGGTCGAGCAGCAGCTGAAGCGCGCCGACGCCGAGCGATATCATGGCGAAGCCGAAGAAATCGAAGCCGCGCACGCGCCGCGCGATAGCCGGCAAATAAGCGGCCATACCGAGAAAGGCGACGATGCCGACCGGCAGATTGATGAAGAACACCCAACGCCAGTTGAAATTCTCGGTCAGCCAGCCACCGAGTGTCGGGCCCAGAATCGGACCCAGCATGATGCCGGCGCCCCAGATGGCCATCGCCTGGCCATGGCGTTCCCTGGGATTGATGTCGAGCAGGAAGGTCTGCGACAGAGGCACGATCGCGGCGCCGAACACGCCTTGCATCAGCCGGAAGAACACCATGGTCTCCAGGCTCCAGGCGATGCCGCACAGCATCGAAAACACGGTGAAGCCGACCACCGCCGTCAGGAACAGTTCCTTGCGGCCGAAGCGATCGGCCAGCCAGCCGGTGACCGGCGTCATGATGGCGGCGGCAACGATGTAGGAGGTCAGCACCCAGTTGATGTTGTCAGGCGAGGCGCCGAGATCGCCGGTCATGGTCGGCAGCGCGACGTTGGCGATCGTCGTGTCGAGCGCCTGCATGATCGTCGCCAACATGAGCGCGACCGTGATCAGGCCGCGATGCGGCACTTCTTTGAAGGGTTCGGGCGTGCTCATGGCGTGGAACTTCCAGCAGGTAACAAAAACGTGTACAAGGGGTTTCCGGGCGGCGACGCCTTCCGTTGAGAGACCCTCGTCGCGGTGGGACGCGATTGTCGATGTGGGGGTTACATCGACTGAAAGTCTCTGATGAGCGGATGCCTGCCGCCCGGAAACATGAGGACCGACGGGTCCGCGTCGGAGATTTCAGACTTCGGCCAGGCCGCTATGCGGCGTGCCCAAACGCTGATCCTTCCAGCTCCTCCCATCAGACCAATCCTGCTATTCACCTCTGCAGCTGGTCCTGCGGCATTCTGTTGACGTTACTGCGCGGCCTCGCCGGCCGTGGCGTGACCGAAGATCGAAGGCAGGCCACGCGCCACGCCGGTGTCGACGGTAACGGTGGCGCTCATGCCGGTGCGCAACGCCATCTTGGCGTCCGCATCGGTCAGTTCGAGACGAACCGGGATGCGCTGTGTGACCTTGACCCAGTTGCCGGTGGCATTCTGGGCCGGCAGCAGCGAGAACTCGGCTCCCGTGCCGGCGCCGATCGCCTTGACCGTCGCCTCGAAGGTGCGCCCCGGATAGGTGTCGACCACGATCTCGGCCTTCTGGCCGGGCTTCATATGGGTGAGCTGCGTTTCCTTGAAATTGGCATCGATCCAGGTGTCGCCGGTCTCGACCAGCGAAAACAGCGGCGTGCCGGAACCGACATATTGGCCAACCTTGAACGACGAGGCCTGGCTGACGATGCCGTCAGCCGGCGCCTTGACCGTGGTCTGCGCCAGGTCGTAGGCGGCCTTGTCGCGCGCGGCGAGCGCGGCCATCACGGTCGGATGCTTGTCGGTTTCGATGTCGGGATTGCCGCCAAGGGCTGCCTTGGCGCTGATGATGCCTTGCTCGGCAACGGCGAGCTGCTGCTTGGCCTTGTCGAGATCGTTCTTGGCTTCGTCCAGCGACGATTTGGCGTTGATGCCCTTCTGGGCAAGATCGGCGGCGCGGTCGAACTGCGACTGGGCGAAGGCGACCTGGCTGGCATCGGACTTCTGCTGAGCCATCGACTGGCCATAGGCGGCGCGCAACTGCTCGACATTGAGACGCGCGCCCGCCACCGCCGCGTCGGCCTGCGCCAACGCGATCCGGTAGGGCTCGGGGTCGATGGCAAACAGCTCGTCACCCTGCTTGACCAGCTGGTTATCGAAGATGTCGACCTTGACGATGCGGCCGGCCGTGTCGGAAGCGATCGACACCTTGGCCTGCTGCAGATTGGCGTTCTCGGTCTCCTGATAACGGCCGCCGGTAACCCAGACATAGCCGCCGCCAACAGCCAATGCCGCAGGCAGCGCGACCATGAGCAGGAAGCGGCCCAGCCGGCGCTTTTTCTTCACCGGCGCCGGAGCCGGCTGCACCGGGGGAGCAACGGTTGCCGGGGCCGCGGCCGGCTGCGCCGGCGCTTCCATTTCCAGTTCGGTCACTTTCTCGTCTATCTTGGCTACCGCGTTCATGCTGCTGCGCCCTCTGTGTTCTTCACTTTTTCAATGGACGGCGTCTCGTCGTCGGTCAGGTTGCGGACCATCGCCTCAAGTCCCTCGACGAGGACGCGACGGGCTTCCGGTTTCACGCCGACCAGCGATTCCTCATAGACTTCTCCGGCAATGCTCTTGATCACGGCGTAGGCATCGCTTGCCTTGGGCGTCAGGAAGATCATGCGGACGCGGCGATCGGCAGCGTCGGAACGACGCTCGATCCAGCCTCCCTCCTCCATGCGGTCGACCAGGCGCGAAACGCTGATCGGCTCGATTTCGAGAAGTTCGGCCAGCCGCGCCTGCGCGACACCGTCTTCCTTGGCAACGCGGACCAGAAGCCGCCATTGCGCCGAAGAAAGCCCCAAGCCACTGGCCCTCGCCTCGAAGCGCTTGCGCATCAGGCGCTGCACGTCGTGGATCAAGAAGCCCAATCTGTCGATGCCATCGGAAACCATGAGCGAGATATATAATAAGCGTGCTCACTATTCAAGATGCCGCAGTGCACACAAAGCCGACAAATGTGCATGACAGCTTTGCCGGGCAAATCATGGTTATCGATTTGCGAACGCATGATGGCCGCGCCGCCTCTCCGCTGGTCGCGTCTGGCATATTGATGTACAGCCGCTGAACAGGATCGGGGGATCAACGCAATGCCGACGCTTTACGCTCTCAAGCCGGCCTTCCAGGGTCGACTGCGGCCGCTGGTCAATCGGCTGGCGGCTATCGGGGTCACCGCAAACAGCATAACCATCCTGGCGGCCGCGATGTCGATAGCCGCCGGCGCGGCCATTGCGATCCGGCATGAATGGCGCTGGCTGCTGTTGCTTATCCCCGTGGTGATGTTCGTGCGCATGGCGCTGAATGCCGTGGACGGCATGCTGGCGCGCGAGCATGGCCAAGCCTCGACGCTCGGCATGTATCTGAACGAGTTGTGCGATGTCGTTTCGGACCTCGCGCTGATTCTGCCTTTTGCCGTCTTTCCGGAATTTGGCGCATGGGGCGTCGTCGCCTTCGCAATATCGGCGGCGCTGACCGAGTTTGCCGGCGTGCTCGGCATCGCCGCCAAGATCGGCCGCAACTATGCCGGGCCGTTCGGCAAGAGCGACAGGGCGCTGGCGCTTGGCGTCGTCGCCGTGCTGTGCGCCGCAGGGCTGTGGCCGGTATCGATCGCGCCATTTGTGTTTCCGGCCATGGCAACGCTTTCGCTGCTGACCGCCATAAACCGGATACGCGCCGGGCTTATTGGCAGCGCCAGCTGAGCATCGAGGCTCGCAATGCCGCCAGTGGGGCCGCCAGAGGGAAAGACCATGATGCACGAACCCATCGCGGCCGCGGTCACGGAAAGCCTTGCGCGGCAAGCGCAGGAGCGGGTCTTCCGCAGCCATGACGGGACGGAGATCTTCTACCGCTTCTGGCCGGCGGCTTCGGCCGATGCCAAAGGCGCGGTGGTGCTCTTCCATCGCGGCCACGAGCATGGCGGCCGCATGGCCCATCTCGTCGATGAATTGCGGATGCCGGACCACGCCTTCTATGCCTGGGATGCCCGCGGCAATGGCCGTTCGTCCGGCGAGCGCGGCTATGCCCCGTCCTTCTCGGCGCTGGTGCGCGACATCGACTGCTTCATGCGCGAGATCGCTGAAAGGGATGGCTTCGCCACGCGCGATATCGCGCTGATCGCGCAGTCCTTCGGCGCCGTTCTGGCCGCCGCCTGGGTGCATGACTATGCGCCGAAGCTGCGCGCCATGGTGCTGGCCTCACCGGCCTTCTCGGTAAAACTCTACGTGCCCTTCGCCAAGGAGGGCATAGCGCTCTGGCAGAAGATCAATGGCCGCTTCTTCGTCAATTCCTACGTCAAGGCGAAATTCCTGACCCATGATCCCGTGCGAATCGCCTCTTTCGAGAGCGATCCACTGATCACGCGGCCGATCAGTTCCAACATCCTGATCGAACTCTATCAGCATGCCGCCCGCATCGTTGCGGACGCCCGCGCCATCACCGCGCCGACGCAGCTTCTCCTTTCGGGCAGCGACTGGGTCGTGCGCCACGGCCCGCAGCACGAGTTCTTCGTCAATCTCGGCAGCCGCATCAAGGAACGTCATGTGCTGCCGGGCTTCTTCCACGACACGCTGGGCGAACGCGACCGGGCGCAGGCCCTCGACCTGATCCGGCCGTTTCTGGCCAGGCAATTCGCGGCACCGGATGCGCCGGTCGACCTGAAGCAGGCGGACATTGCCGGCTACACACGCGACGAGGCCGACCGGCTTGCTTCACCGCTCGCGTTGATGTCGCCAAAGGGCCTCTATTGGGCATTCAGCCGCGCCTCCATCCGCATGGGCGCCTGGGTCTCCCAAGGCATGAAGACCGGCATTGCCACCGGCTTCGATTCCGGCTCGACGCTGGATTATGTCTACGAAAACGACGCGCGCGGACTTACGCCCCTTGGCCGCGTCGTCGACCGTGTCTTCCTGGAAGCCATCGGCTGGCGCGGCATCCGCCAGCGCAAGCTGCATCTCGAAGAACTGATCGGCTCTTGCCTGGCAACGCTCAAGGCCACTGGCCGGCCAGTGCATATTCTCGACATCGCCGCCGGCCACGGCCGCTATGTTCTCGATGCCATCGTGAAGAGCCCCGACCAGCCGGCGAGCGTGCGTCTGCAGGATTATTCCGACCTCAACGTGCAGCTTGGCCGCAAGCTGATCACGGAGCGGCAATTGCCGGCTGACGTCACGTTCCAGCGCGCCGACGCTTTCGATGCCGACATGCTCGCCAACGCCGATCCGGCGCCGGACCTCGCCATCGTTTCCGGCCTCTACGAGCTATTCTCGGACAATGCGATGATCGCCCGCTCGCTCGGTGGATTGGCCAGCGCCATGCAGCCGGGCAGCCTGTTGCTCTACACCAACCAGCCTTGGCACCCGCAGCTCGAGATGATCGCCCGCAGCCTGACCTCGCATCGCGGCGGCGAGGCCTGGGTGATGCGCCGGCGCACGCAAGGCGAAATGGACCAGCTCGTCGAAGCCGCCGGTTTCGAAAAGCTCGACCAGCGCATCGACCAATGGGGCATCTTCACCGTCTCGCTCGCGCGGCGCCGCTGAGCAGCATGGTGTCATCGCCTGCATCCGTGGCGCGTGCCGAACCCTATAGCCGGGTGGTCGTCAGGGCAGCCCTGTGGCTGGCCTTCCTGGCGCCGTTCTTCTATCTCAGCTACGGCTTCGCCAACTGGCTGGCGTCGCGGCGCGACGATGTCGGCAGTATCGTGTTCTCGTGGGAGCACGGCATCCCGTTCGTCGCCTGGACCATCGTGCCCTATTGGTCGATCAACCTGTTCTACGGCCTGTCGCTGCTGCTCAACAACGACAGGCAAGGGGTCGACCGTCTGGCCGGACGCTATCTCACCGCGCAAATCGTCGCCGTTATCTGCTTCATCCTGTTCCCGCTGACCGCTACATTCGTGCGACCGGCGACGACCGGCCTGCCGGGCTTCCTGTTTGCCGTGCTCGGCGGTTTCGACAAGCCGTTCAACCAGGCGCCCTCGCTGCATATCGCCCTTTTGGCGATCATCTGGGATCATTGGCGCCACCGGCTCGGCGGGTTGCTCCTGCCGCTCTGGCATGGCTGGAGCTTTCTGATCGGCGCCTCGGTGCTGACGACCTGGCAGCATCACTTCATCGACATCCCGACCGGCGCGCTGCTCGGGTTCTTTGCGCTGTGGCTGTTTCCGCGTAGCGGCGCATTGCCGTTTGCAGGCTTCCGGCTGACCAACGATGCGAAAGCGCGGCGGCTGGCGCGGTTCTACGCGCTGGGCGCCGTCCTCGCGCTGGCCGGTGCCGCGCTCGGTGCCTTCCTTTGCGCTGTCGCGCTCTTCCTGCTTTGGCCGGCGCTGGCGCTGGCCATCGTCGCCTTCGCCTATGCTGGGGCAGGCGAAAAGGTGTTCCAGAAATCCGCCGATGGCAGCATCACGCTTGCAAGCCGTGTCCTGCTCCTGCCTTTCCGTCTCGGCGCCAGGGCAAACATATGGGCCTGGACGCGCAATCTTGCCCCCCAGGTGGCGATTGCCGAAGGTGTCTTTCTCGGGCGCTTTCCCACGGCAAGCGAGGCCAACAGCTTCGGCACGGTCATCGACCTCGCCGCCGAACTCGAAAAGCCGGCGGCAACCGATTGCCGCTGGATCAGCTTTCCGATGATCGACCTGTTGCCGCCGCCACTGGCGATACGGCAACAGGCAGCCGGCGCGCTGGAGAATGCACGCCGCGACGGCACCGTCCTGGTGTGCTGCGCGCTCGGCTTCCAGCGCAGCGCCGGCGTCGTCGCCGAATGGCTGGTGGCGACCGGCAGGGCCGGGACGCCAGCGCTCGCCCGCGAGATGCTCGCGGCCGCCGGCCGGCCGATTCATCTTGCAGAGGCTACGGGGCGGGCGGCGTCATGACAGGCAATACCTATCAGGACCGCACCGACCGCTTCGCCGGCATGCTGATGCGACAGGCCGCGTGGCCGGCCGCAATCGTGCTGGCCGCAAATGTCCTTGCGCCTCTAGCCGCGTCGGCGCGCGGTGCCTTCGAGACCTTGCCCGCGGCCATCGCTTTGTCGATCGCCGCCGCGAGCGCGGTTGCGGTGCTGGCGCTGTCGGCATTGCTGGCATTCGACGCGCTGCTGTTCCGACTGATGGCGAGCCATGACGACGAAGCTTCCGGCGGTGCCGCGGTGGATGACATGTTGGCGCGCATGCGCCTGAAACCGGCTCCGTTCGCGACACGCTTGCTCGATGACCGCATGGCCGGCACAAGCCGCTTGCTGTTCAAGCAGCGCGCTGCCCTGGCTCTGTTTGCCGCAGCGCTTCTGGCGGCAGGGTTTTGGGCGCCGCGATGAACAAGCTTTCGCTCAAGACCTTCACCTTGCTGCAGACGGTAACCTCCGTCGGCCTGTCGGCTCTGGCCCGGATGGTGACCGGGGTGCGGCCGATCTGGAACGGCAGCCTGCCCTCCGAGCGGCAGCGCATCTATTTCGCCAATCACACCAGCCATGGCGACTTCATCCTTTTGTCGGCCTGTCTCAGCGAAAGGGAGCGCGCGATCACCCATGCTGTTGCCGCAGGCGAATATTGGGGGAAGTCGCGGCTGCGCCGCTTCATCGCGCAGGACATGTTGTCGTCCGTGCTCATCAACCGGCAATGGACGAGACCTGAGGAAAACCCCATCGAGATCATGCTGTCGGTTCTCGACCAAGGGCACTCGCTTATCCTGTTTCCCGAGGGCACACGCAACATGACAGACGAGCCGCTGCTGGCGTTCCGCTCCGGGCTCTACAATCTGTCGACGGCGCGGCCTGAGGTCGAGCTGATCCCGTGCTGGATCGAGAACATGTCGCGCGTGCTGCCCAAGGGCCAGTTCCTGCCGGTGCCGCTGCTGTGCCGCGTCGTTTTCGGCGCGCCTGTCGCGGTTGGCCCGGGCGAAGAACGCCGCGCCTTTCTCGAGCGCGCCCACGCCGCGCTTCTGGCGCTCAACCCGCGTCCCGAGCGAGACGATTGATGCGCCACGAGATCTCCATCCTGATCATCGGCCTGCTGGCGGTTTTGACCACCGCCAGCATCGTCGCCACCATCCTTTCGGCGCGAGCGCCGAAGCCGCTGAGCTCGACGCTTGTCAATCTCACGCAGCGCATCAACGCCTGGTGGGTGATGGTGGCGCTGATGACGGTCGCCTTCTTCTTCGGCCGTTACGGGATGACCATCCTGTTTGCGCTGATTTCCTTCGCCGCGCTGCGCGAATTCGTGACGCTGACGCATACGCGCCGCAGCGACCATTGGGTGCTGCTCGGCATGTTCGGCATCATCATCCCGTTTCAGTACTGGCTGGTGTGGACCGCCTGGTACGGGCTCTTCGTCATCTTCATTCCGGTCTACTGCTTCCTCTTGATGCCGGCCATCACGGCGCTGCATGGCGACACCGAACGCTTCCTCGAGCGGATCGCCGCGCAGCAATGGGCGGTGATGATCTCGGTCTATTGCGTCAGCCACGTCCCCGCCCTGCTGACACTCGACGTGCCAGGCTTCGAGGGCCGCACCCTGCTGCTGATCGCCTTCCTGATCATCGTCGTGCAAGGCAGCGACGTGCTGCAGTACATCTTCGGCAAGCTGTTTGGTAAACACCGGTTTTCGCCGAACGTCTCGCCGTCGAAAACCTGGGAAGGGCTGATCGGCGGATTGGTGTCGGCGAGCCTGCTCGGCGCGCTGTTGTCGTTCGTGACGCCCTTTTCGGCGCTGCAGGCGGCAGCCGTGGCCTTCGTCGCCTGCTCGATGGGATTCCTAGGCGGGCTGGTCGCCTCGGCCATCAAGCGCGACCAGGGCGTCAAGGACTGGGGCCATCTCATCGAAGGCCATGGCGGCATGATGGACCGAACTGACAGCCTGGTCTTCGCCGCCCCGGTGTTCTTCCACATCGTGCGCTATTTCTGGACCGTGTGATCCGGCGACCGGTTGCCAAACGCGCTCAAAGCCGGTTGCGGATCAGCATGGTGACGACGAAGAACGCACCGACCGAGCTGGTGATGATGCCGATCGGCAGTTCCTGCGGCGGCAGCAGCGTTCGGGCCAGAAGATCGCTGGCCAGCAAAAGCACCGCGCCGAAGACGGCGCAGCTGGCAACCAGGCGCAGATGCAAGGGGCCTGCCAGCGGCCGCGACAGATGCGGGATCATCAGCCCGACGAAGCCGATGACCCCGGCGACAGAGACCAGGATCGCCGTCGAGAAGGCGGCGACGAGAAACGTCATTCGGCGCATGCGCGCCACTGGCACGCCAAGGCTTTCGGCGGCGTTTTCGCCGGCCAGGAAGGCATCGAGCCGGCGGTGGTTCCACAGCGCGTAAGCCAGAATGGTGCCCGCACCCAGCGCGCCCAACCAGATATTGTCCCAGCGCGCCAGGCCAAGGCCGCCCATCGTCCAGAACAACACGGAGTGGGCGGCGCGCTGGTCGCCGGCAAAGACCAGGTAGTTGGTCAAGGCGGTGAACATGAAGGACACGGCAAGGCCGGCGAGGATCAGCCGCTCCGGCCCTTGGCCCCTCACCCGCGCGACCAGCAGCAGGACGACGCCGGCGGCCAATATGCCGCCGGTGAAGGCCGCGACCGGCAACGTCCAGATGCCAAAGCTGTCGCCGAAGACGGTGATGACGGAAACAGCACCGGCGGCGGCGCCCGACGACAGGCCGAACAGGAACGGATCGGCGAGATCGTTGCGGGTCACTGTCTGCAGCAGCGCGCCGACGACGCCGAGGCCCGCGCCGACGCAGATGGCCAGGATCGTGCGCGGCAGCCGCAGATCGACGACGATCTTGCCGACCGGCCCGGACACGTCGTGCCCGCCTAAGCCGATTGCGCGGCCAAGCGCTGCTACAACGTCGGCCAGCGGGATCAGCGTCGAGCCATAGGCGATCGACAGCAGAGCGAGAGCGGCGATCGCCGCCGCTCCCGCCAGCATGGCCAACGCAAATGCCGGATGGCGCAAGCTCAAAATGCTTCCGGGTGCATGGCCTTGGCGATCTTGTCGATCGCTTCGATGTTGGCGGGTCCGGGCGTCAGCTCGGCGTAGCGGAGGGCGACGAAGCGCTCGTTCTTGACCGCGTCTGTCTCCTTCATGGCCGGATGCGCTTTCAGGAAATCGAGCAGCTTCCTGTAGCCGCCACCGTCCTGGTAATCGAGCAGGATGAGGAATTGCGGATTGCGCGACGCCACCGTTTCCCAATCCGTGTTGCCCCAGCTGGTGTCCATGTCAGCCATGATGTTGTCGCCGCCGGCGGCAGTGATCATGGCGCTGGGGATGGCGAACTTGCCTGCGGTGAACGGCTTGTCCTCGCCGGAATCGTAGAGGAACACCCGCGTGCCCTTGGCGCTGCCGACCTTGGCGGTGATGTCGGCGAGCTGCGCCTTCCAGCCAGAGACAAGCTTTTCAGCCTCTGTCTCCTTGCCGAAGATCTTGCCCAGCTTTTCGACGTCGCCATAGAGCAGGTTCATCGAGGCGGCGGGGCGGCTCTTGTCGAGATGGACGCAGCTTTCCGCCAGAACCAGCGTCTTGATTCCGTGCGGGGCAAGCGTGTCGGGCGTCACCTCGCCACCCGGCTTCATGCCGTAGTACCAGCCGGCGAAGAAGAAATCCGGCTCCACGGCCACGAGGTTTTCGAGCGTCGGATATTTCGGCGCCAGCTCCGGGATCGAACCCTGCTCTGCCTTGAATTCGGAACCGACCTTGTACCATCCGGTGATGCCCGTCAGGCCGACGATTGACGGCTGCAATTTCAGCGCGAAAGCCATCTCGGCCATGTTCAGATCGTGGATGACAGCGCGCTTCGGCGGCGCGTCGAAGGTCAGCGGCTTGCCGCAGCTGTCGACGGTTACCGGGAAGGCGAAGGCGGTCGAGGTCAGCAGCGAGACGGCAAGCGAAAAAGCGAGGCGTTTCACGGGTATGCTCCTTGTGGGTGGGATCGGGTCGACTATGGAACGGCTTCAATCACGACGGCGGCGCGGCACGGTTCGGAACCTCGAACACCGTCAACTCTCGATCCTCGGTCGGATGGCGCAGGCGCAGCACATCGATGCCGAAAATCTCGCGGATCAGCTGTTGGGCCAGCGCTTCGCGCGGTGCGGCGAGCGCTTGCAGGCGGGCATGGTTCATTACCGCCACCCTGGTGGCGAAGGGTGCTACCAGCGCCAGATCGTGCAGCACCGCGATCACCGTCATCTCAAAGCCTGCCACGAGGTCGAGCAGTTCGCCGCGGGCGCGCGGGTCCAGATGGTTGGTCGGTTCGTCGAGGAACAGGATTTTGGGCTGCTGGGCGATGGCGCGCCAGTTGGGCGCGCTGGCGCTCGCCGCCCGACAGCGAGCCGATGGTGCGGCCAAGCAGCGGCAGCAGGCCGGTCCGGCGCAGCGCGTCGACGACGATATCGCGTTCCTCGCGCCTGCGCCGCAGCCCGGCATGCGGGACCCGGCCAAGCTCGACATAATCGATCACCGCCAGCCGCGGATCGGGCTGGTCGGTCTGGCCGACCACGGCGATATGCAGTGCCCGCTCGGCGACAGAAATCCCATCGAGCCGTCGCCCGCCAAGCTTCACCTCGCCGGAACTTGGCCGCATCATGCCCGACAGCATGCGCAGCAACGTCGTCTTGCCGGCGCCGTTGGGACCGATGATGGCAAGGCGATCGCCAGCGGCCACCGAGAAGCTGACCGCCTGGACCAGATTCCGCCCATTCGCCATGGCACAGAGGTCATGGGCTTCGAGAAGCGCTGCGCTCATCGGCTGCAGCCCGCCGGATTGCGGGGACGGCAAAGCGTGCGCATGGTGATGCGATGATCGATGGAGCCGTCCAACTTTCCGTCACTTTCCAAAACTGGCGACGGAAGGAAGCTGGCGAACCGGCCAACAAGACCGGGACTCGCGTTTCCTCCCGGCACACCCCGTCCGGTCAACTCAGTGATGGCAGGTCTCCTGGCTCGCGGGTCGTTGCGCCATCCTGCCTTCCCAGCCTTGCCGGCCAGTGGCATTCACGGATTTTGCTCGCCGCTTACAGTTGCGGGGGCAGCCACGGCCTCGACCTGAACAGGCCTCACCGTGTTCCCTTTTCACCCCTCGCCTTTCGGCTCGGGGACCATCACCACTTCAGCGTAGATTTCCACCAAACTCTTCGCAATGGATTTCTCGGACGAAGTGGTGGGCCAGCTAAGGGAAACAGGCATTGCACGCTCACTTTATGTAATAACATAACATTCTTAGGAGATGACGCGGCCCGCTGTCAAGCGAAAGCCCATGGGATCGGCGCAGATTGCACGGGATGCGCAATTTCGATCAAACTGGCCGCGCCAGGAAACGCCAAGATGATCCGGCCAATGCGAAAAGGAGCCCCATGAACCCGACCGAGAAAGCGCTGTGGTTCGTCGAGAGCCATCTGCCGCAGGCGATCTCGCTTGACGATGTCGCGCAAAGCAGCGGCGTGTCGCGTTTTCATGTGACGCGCGCCTTCGGCGCCGCAACCGGCCGCTCGGTGATGGGTTACATGCGCTCACGCCGGCTGACCGAGGCGGCGCGCAAGCTGGCCGGCGGAGCGCCCGACATCCTCGTCGTCGCGCTCGACGCCGGCTACAACTCGCATGAGGCGTTCACCCGTGCCTTCCGCGATCAGTTCGGCACCACGCCGGAACTGGTGCGCGCGCAAGGCTCGACCAACAACCTCGACCTCGTGGAGCCGATCCTGATGGGCCAGTCCTTCCTCACCAATCTCGAACCACCGCGCTTCGAGACCAGCCGGCCGTTCCTGATCGCCGGCCTCGGCGAACGCTACAGCTGTGAAACCAGCGCCGGGATTCCGATGCAGTGGCAGCGTTTTGCACCCTATATCGGCAACATCCCCGGCGAGATCTCAGGCGTTTTCTACGGCGTCTGCCTTAACGGCGACGACGCGGGCAATTTCGACTATGTCGTCGGCGTCGAAGTGTCCGGCTTTGCGGATCTGCCGAAGGACTTCTATCGGGTGCGGGTGCCGGCGCAGAAATATGCGGTGTTCTCGCACCGCGAGCACATCTCATCCATCCGCCGGACGATCAACACGATCTGGAACAGCTGGCTGCCCGCCTCCGGTCACGAAATCGCGGATGCACCGGAATTCGAGCGCTATGGACCGGAGTTCGATGCCCACAGCGGCAATGGCGGGCTGGAGATCTGGGTACCGGTGAAGGCGTAGCTCGATCACGCCATCGGCAGCGCCGGCCAGCGATCGATGACCTTTCCGCCGGAAAACACGGCGATCGACCCGAATTGCTGCAGCACGGCCTCGCTCTGCGTCGGCCTTAGAAACGCGTAGTCGCCTGGCCTTGCGGTCGCATCGGCGGGCAAGCCCATGAATTGCTGGTTGGAGGACAGGCCGAGCAGGCCGTTCGTCTTCATGCCTTGGGGGAAGACCGGCTCGGCCATCCACTTGCCGCCATAGAGATAGCAGCCCTTGCGCGGGAAGCGGCCGAGCGCCTGCAGCAGGCGAGTAACGGCCGGCGGACCAGGCAGCATCGGCTCGACCACTTTCAGGATCGGCGTAGCGATGAAAGCCGCCGGCTGGAAGCCGTCGAGGCCTGGCGTATCGAAGTCGCTGGGCAGCACGAAGGCCGAGCCCATCGACACTTCATTGGCCGCGCCGCCACGATGAAGCAGCGCGGTCTTGCTGCCGCCGATGTTCAGGATGCGGCGGTGGTCGGCGCCGAGACAGGCGACGAACGCCGCAGCCTGCGCCGACGCCTCCGCCAATGCCTTTGCCGGTCCGCCGAAAAGGCCGGGAATGAGAGGCGCATGCGCCTCGTAGGCCATGACGCCTTCGCAATGCAGCCGGGCCGGCAACGCGCTCAACGCCTTCGACAAGGCCGCGGGATCAGCAAAGCCGCCGCGATGCAGCCCGACATCGATCTCGAAAGCGATGCGCAGGCCGATGCCGAGTTCGTCAGCGAGAGCACCGTATTCCGCCAGTCTCTCCTCGCTGTCGATCAGCCAGCAGACACGCGACCAGTCGGCATCACCCTTCACCAGCGCAGCCCTTGCCGCACCGATCGGCATCGGCTTGCCGTAGAGCAGATCGGCATCCGGAAACGCCTTCAGCACCGCCTCGCTGATCGGCGGGTGGAAGGTCATGAAGCGCTCATGGCGAAGCGCCTTGCCTATATGCGCAAGCAGCGGCAGGCAGGCGAGCGATTTGTCGACCAGCCGCACGGCCAGGCCGGGATCCAGCCTCCCTTTTACCAGGGCAATGTTTCCGTCCAGCCGATCGCGGTCGAGCAGCAGGCAGGGTCGGAAGATGCCGGCGGTCTTCAGCGCATCCGAGAGGGTGGAAAAATAGGTGCTCATCATTCGATGCCGAACAGGCCGGCCATGTAGGGCGACACGAAGCGGTTTTCCGGATCGATGTCGCGGCGCGCCGCCATGGCATCGTCCCAGCGCGGGTAGAGCTTTTTCAGCTCCGCCGCTTTCAGGCTGTGCATCTTGCCCCAATGCGGCCGGCCGCCATATCTGCGGAAGATCGGCTCTGCCGCCCGCATGAACGGCAAAGGATCGTTCGCGGCGTCATGGTGGATAGCGATGGAGCAGGTCAGCCTGTTGTAGAATGGCGAAAGCCAGAACTGGTCCGGCGCGACCGAGCGCACCTCCATCGGGAAATAGACCTCGGGAAAGCGCTTCTCGGTCAGCTCGATGATCTCGGCCAGCGCCTTCGGCCCTTCCTCGAACGGCAAATGATATTCCATCTCGTTGAACTTGGTCTGCCGGTCGCTGGCATAGACGTTGAGCCAGTCCTGCACGTAGTCCTCGGCGGGAAATTTGGCGGCCGCCGATCGGATCAGGCGGCCACGCAGCGATGGCAGCCAGGCAAGTGAAGTGCGCAGCCTGCGCAGTGTCCTCAAACCCGCCTCGTCCTCTTCCGGCGGCCGCGTGGTGGGTGCGGCATCGCTGAAATCGCTGGCGATGAACTGCGCATAGCCGGAAAACGGAATGTAGTAGAATTCGGCCGAGCGATGCGCGGCCATCATCGCCTCGAAATCACGCAGCATCTCGGTGATCGGCAGCACATATTTGCGGCGGCGCAACCGGTAGGTCGCGATGTTGTTCAGCGTCACTTCGGTGAGCACGCCGAAAGCGCCGAGCGCAACACCGATGGCGTGGATCATGTCCCGATCCCCTGCCCGCTTGAAGTCGCGGACCTTGCCAAGGCCGTCGACGATCTGCACCGTCTCCAGCTGCGTGTGATAGGCGCCGAGCGTCGGCCCAGAGCCGTGCGTGGCTGTACCCAGCGCGCCGCCGATCGCCTGGCGGTCGATATCGCCCATGTTGGGCAGGCCCTGGCCAATGCCTTGCAGGATGTGCATGAGCGGGCCGAGCCGGGTCCCTGCCCGCACCCGCGCCTGATGTTTTTGCGCGTCGTGCGAGACCAGCCCTTCCAGTCTCTCCAGGGACAGGATCGTGCCCTGCGATTTCACCAGCGGTGTGAAGGAATGACCGGCGCCGGCAACGCGCACCGGGCCGGGCGCGGTCCGGACGAGATCACCGAGTTCACCGGCATCGCCGGGGCTGGCGATCAGCTTGGGCTCGGCACTTACGAAGCCCGACCAGTTGCTCCAAGTGTTCGACATGGCGCTCCCCGCTCAGGCAACCGCACGACGGCGACGTGACACAAGAACGAAGAGACCGAGCAGCGCCACGCTTGCCACCGCGCTGGCGGCGGCGAATTCCGGCACCGGCCGGAAATCCTTGCCGTCGATGAGCAGCGACGCCGCAATCGGCCCGATCGCCAGGCCGAACAGCTGGGCTGCCGGCACCAGCAGCACAGCGGTGCGCGTCTCGTCGGCGGTGATCGCCAGACGGATCTGGTAGGGCACGATGAACAGCAGGATAAAGCCCATGGCCAGGGCAGCGACCCAGAACGTCGTCAGGCCGGGGCTGCTGGCAAGAACCAGGGAACTGACAAGCGCCACGACGCCGATCGCCGCGATGGCAAGGCGATAATCGATGCGCGCCTCGAACGCGGTCGCCGTCATCGCCCCCAACACCTGCACCGCGAGGCTGGCCGAGACGATCAGGCCGACGGTGCGGCCATCGATGCCGTATTGCGCGCCTAGCGGCTCCAGAAAAGCCCAGACCGCGCCGAAGAACATGAAGTAGCAGAAGACCGACAGCAGCGCGGTCATCGAGGGAACCGTCAGCACATTGGCCAGATTCTCTTCCTTGGGCAGGTCGGCATAGTCACCTGGGACAGTGAAAGCGACCGCCAGCGACACGACGCAGACGACGGCAAGAACGATGAAGCCACCCTCCGACCCTGCGGCCGGAATGACATAGAGCGCCAGCAACAGGGCGAGCGCGCATTGCGCCAGCGTCTGCATGGTGACGAAATAGCCGCCGATGCGCTCGGCGCGCCGCGAACGGGCGATCAATTCGGTGGCGACCGCGACCAGACCGCCTTCAGCGAGCCCTGCCAGGGCGCGGGCCGCAATCAGCATGTTGGCGCTCGCGGCATGGGCCGTCCAGACATTGGCCAGCGCCAGCAGCAACAGAAGGACGGCACTTTTCCAGCGCATATTGTGCGCCGAGAGCAACATCGCCACGACAGCCGAGCCGATGGCAATGGCGATCATCTCGGCGGTGGCGACCAGCGCCAGTTCATCACCGCTGACATGGCCCTCGGTATAGAGGGCGCCGAGCAGCACCGGCTGCAGGCCAAGAATGAGCAGGCCGACCGAACCGATCCACAGAGCCGAGGCAAGCTGCCAGCCGGTCGGATTGCCAACCAGCCAGTCGCCACTGCCTGCGTGGCCGGTATCTGTCGAAGCCAAAGGCGCCTCCCCAACGTCCTTGCCGCGCGGCAAAAAAGCTGACAACCTGTCAGCATTTCAGAAACTGATACTTGATCATATTTCTTGTCAACCGGAATTTGAAAACCGTGCGAAAGATCGGTGCATGACGGAATTGAAGAGAATGGCGACCGAGCCGAGGCGCCGGCCCAAGCAGGAACGCAGCCGCGAGCGCATCGATGCGATCCTGTCGACGACCATGCGGCTGATCGGCGAGAAGGGCATCGACGCCGTCACCATGAAGGAAGTCGGCATGCTGGCGGGCGGGCCGATCGCCACCGTCTACCACTATTTTCCCAACAAATCGGCGATCCTGGCGATGCTCTATGAGCGGTTTTCAGAGGTCAGCCGGGCACAGCTGACGACGATCATCGCCGAAATCCACGAGGCGAAAGATGTCATCGTGGCCGCTGACCGGCTGCTCGATGATTATCTCAGCCGTGTCGCCGGCGATCCGGCCATCCAGGATCTGCAGAACGCCATCCAGGCCGACAAGGCGCTCAAGAACCTCGACCTCGCCGAAACGCGGCACCAAGCCAAAATGTTCTGCGACCACGTCATCGCCTTGCTCGAGCCCGAGAGGCGCGAGCAGTTCGAACGCATGGTTCTGCTGATCTTCCAGCTCGCCGGCGGCGTGGTGCGCCTGGCGCTTGCCGAGGGCGAAGCGGAAAGCCGCCGGACCATCGAGGATTACCGGTCTATCATTCACACGCAGCTGCGGCTGTTCCTCTAGAGCCGCGCCTATTTCGCCCGATGGACGAGGCCTTCGAAGCCGTGTGTCAGATCCGAAGCGCCGGCCGCGAACATCTTGACGAGATTTTGCGGACGGCCGGGAGTCTTGTTCGCATCGAGGAGGATGGCCCTGCCCTCATGCATGACGAAATCGAATTTTCCATAGTCGAAGCCGAGTTCACGCCGACGCTCACGCAGTTCGTCGGGCACCGGGACGGGCTCGCGCCGGATCGTCTCCGATGCCTTGACCAGGCCGTTCGGGGAGACGTAGCGGGTGCAGCGCTCTCGCTCTCCGCAAAACACCCAGAAACGAACAGCAAAACCGTCGGGTTCTCTCTCCGGAATGAACTTTTCCACGACGAGATCGTCGCAATCAAAGACGCCGTCTGGAACGTCGCCGAGAGATCTGTGGATCTCATAGGGGTGCAAGATTGGCAAATGCGGAAACGGCGGCTGTTTGCCCGCGCGCTCGGATCGCCGGTTGAGGAGCGTCTCCGGGATTCCCCGATTGTTGAGATTGCTTTTGACGATCACCTGACCTTGCCAGCTGTCGGTTTTGTCGATCAATGCACCGCTGATCCGCCGTTTGGATATGTCGGCGGCGCCGATGTTGAGGCAGAATGCAAAACTCCGGGCATAGTCGACATAGTCCGTGGGCGTCACCGTGGCATCGACATGCAATACCGCCATATCGGCGCTGACCGGCTTCGACAGGCCTTGCTGAACCCGAACCGAATGGCCGCGCCTTTTCAATTCCGCAAGAATGTCGAACAGCATGTATGGGCTGCTCCTGCGCAGCAGAATATCGCGCCTGCCTAGGAACCTGTCATGCTCATGCGTTATCACGGCGATACGCGCCACTATCCACCTCCTGGACTGTCTGTAGATGCCTTGAAATGTCTTGGCTTGTCCAACGACCTCTATTAAGCCCCGGTGATATCCAAAATCCAGGCGTGCAGGGGGCCAATGGAATTGCATGACAAATCATTGGGACGATTACCACCGCCATTGGAAACTTCTGGAAGCGCCGCTCCGGCCGACAGCGGAAACCGTCGCTATATTCGATCGCGAACTTGATCTCGGAAATGCCGATGTCCTTCTCTTGGGGGTTACCCCGGAATTGGCAGTTCTGGGCAAGTCGATGTTGGCGGTCGACCAGTCGGCGGCCATGATTTCCGGCGTATGGGCTGGCGACGACGGCTCGCGACGGGCAATCGCCGGCAACTGGCTTAACCTGCCCGTGGACCGCGCAAGCATCGACGCCGTCATCGGCGACGGATGCCTGTCGGCGGTCGCTTCCCAGGCGGCGCGCAGTTCGTTGTTTGGCGAGGTCGCCAGGGTGCTGAAGCCTGGCAGGCGCGCAGCGATCCGTGTCTTCGCACGACCGGAAACGGCGGACGATCTGTGCGGCATCGAAGCTCTGGTTCTGGCCGGCGGGATCGAGAATTTCCACGCGCTCAAATGGCGGATTGCGATGGCGTGTACGACCGACGACCGCGATTTTACCATCAAGGTGGCAACGATCCGCGATGCATTCGGCAGACTGTTTCCGGACCGCGAAGCTCTTGCCGCGCGAACAGGATGGAGCATGAGCTCGATCAACACGATCGACGTCTATGCAGGCTCGGACATAAGCTACAGCTTCGCGACGCTGGCCACGCTGACCAACGAGGCAGCCAACTGGTTCGGCGACGTGCGCGTCGTGCCGAGCGGAAGCTATCCGCTGGCGGAACGGTGCCCGCTTCTGGTGCTCGGTTCGGCCAGGCACCGGTAAGTTCATCATCATGCGCCAAGAGGCGCTCCGAGCGCCTTGACTCCGGCGCGCCGCCAGCCTATTTCAGCGCCACGTTAGCACTCGCCTTTGGTGAGTGCTAACCACATGTCCGGCGCCGCCGGATGGAGGAACTGTTTCTCACCGTTCTCATCGAGGAAGAAAAAATGGCAAAGTCGAAGTTCCGCCCGCTTCATGACCGCGTGGTCGTTCGCCGGGTCGAATCCGAATCCAAGACCGCTGGCGGGATCATCATCCCCGACACGGCAAAGGAAAAGCCGCAGGAAGGCGAGATCATCGCTGTCGGCTCCGGCGCTCGTGACGAAGCTGGCAAGCTGGTCCCGCTGGACGTCAAGGCCGGCGACCGCATCCTGTTCGGCAAGTGGTCGGGCACCGAAGTCAAGCTCAATGGCGAAGACCTTCTGATCATGAAGGAATCCGACATCATGGGCATCATCGGCTGATATCAGGCCTTTCCGTCAACTGAATTCCCGGGCTCGATCAAAGCCCCTGCCAGGAGCTAAAAATGGCTGCCAAAGACGTAAAATTCTCCCGTGATGCCCGCGAGCGCATGCTGCGCGGCGTCAACATCCTCGCCGACGCGGTGAAGGTCACGCTCGGCCCCAAGGGCCGCAACGTCGTCATCGACAAGTCGTTCGGCGCCCCGCGCATCACTAAGGACGGCGTCACCGTCGCCAAGGAAATCGAGCTTGAGGACAAGTTCGAGAACATGGGCGCTCAGATGGTCCGCGAAGTTGCTTCGAAGACCAACGACATCGCCGGCGACGGCACCACGACCGCGACCGTTCTGGCGCAGTCGATCGTCCAGGAAGGCCACAAGGCCGTTGCCGCCGGCATGAACCCGATGGACCTGAAGCGCGGCATCGATCTGGCCGTGACCGAAGTCGTCTCGGCGCTCGGCAAGGCTGCCAAGAAGATCAAAACCTCCGAGGAAGTTGCCCAGGTCGGCACGATCTCGGCCAATGGCGACGAGTCGGTCGGCAAGATGATCGCGGAAGCGATGCAGAAGGTCGGCAACGAAGGCGTCATCACGGTTGAGGAAGCCAAGACCGCCGAGACCGAACTCGAAGTCGTCGAAGGCATGCAGTTCGACCGCGGCTATCTCTCGCCCTACTTCGTCACCAACGCCGACAAGATGGTTGCCGAGCTCGAGGACGTCTACATCCTCCTGCACGAGAAGAAGCTGTCCAACCTCCAGGCCATGCTGCCGGTTCTCGAAGCCGTCGTGCAGACCTCGAAGCCGCTGCTCATCATCTCGGAAGACGTCGAAGGCGAGGCTCTGGCCACGCTGGTCGTCAATAAGCTGCGTGGCGGCCTGAAGATCGCCGCCGTCAAGGCGCCGGGCTTCGGCGATCGCCGCAAGGCCATGCTGGAAGACATCGCCATCCTCACCGGTGGCCAGGTCATCTCGGAAGACCTCGGCATCAAGCTCGAGAACGTCGGCCTCAACATGCTCGGCCGCGCCAAGAAGGTGTCGATCTCCAAGGAGAACACCACCATCGTCGACGGCGCCGGCAAGAAGGCGGAGATCCAGGGCCGCGTTGCCCAGATCAAGCAGCAGATCGAAGAGACCACTTCGGACTACGACAAGGAGAAGCTGCAGGAACGTCTGGCGAAGCTCGCGGGCGGCGTTGCGGTGATCCGCGTCGGCGGTGCGACGGAAGTCGAAGTCAAGGAAAAGAAGGACCGCGTCGATGACGCCCTCAACGCGACCCGCGCGGCCGTCGAAGAAGGCATCGTTGCTGGTGGCGGCGTCGCGCTGCTGCGCGCTTCGGCCAACATCAAGGCCACCGGCGTCAATGCCGACCAGGCCGCTGGCATCAACATCGTTCGTCGTGCGCTGCAGGCTCCGGCCCGCCAGATCGCGGCCAACGCCGGTGCGGAAGCATCGATCGTTGCCGGCAAGATCCTTGAGAACAAGGGCGCGACCTTCGGCTACAACGCCCAGACCGGCGACTATGGCGACATGATCGCCATGGGTATCGTCGATCCGGTCAAGGTTGTCCGCACCGCTCTCCAGGACGCGGCCTCGGTCGCCGGCCTGCTCGTCACCACCGAAGCCATGATCGCGGAGGCTCCGAAGAAGGAGTCGGCTGGCGGCGGCATGCCTGGCGGCATGGGCGGCGGCGGCATGGGCGGCATGGGCGGCATGGATTTCTAATCCAGCCAACCTGGCTAAGCTTACGGAAAGGGCGGCAGCGATGCCGCCCTTTTTCGTTCTTTTAGGACGCGTCAGAACGGGTGTTGGCTGTCGTCTACAGGTCGCGTTACAATTCCACATCCGCGTAAGGGATATACCGACAGGAACCGTTCGCGCTTTGTTGAAGCAGGCGGGCCTCCTGAACCAAAAGTGAGAAGCTTGCGTTACATTGCTTTCACAAAGACCCGGATAGCATCTACGGTGTGAGCTTCCCCGACATGCCTGGCTGCATCTCGGCCGGAGTTACGATCGACGAAGCTGTGCGCAACGCCGTCGAGGCGCTGTCGGGCCATGTCCGCATGCTGGAAATGGACGGCGATCCCGTTCCGCCGCCGCGCGACTTCGATGCCATCATGAGCGATCCAGAACTGGCGGAGGATCGCGACGGCGCCATGACGACTGTCATTCCGTTGATCCGTGATCGCGGATCAACGACGCGGATCAACGTATCTTTCGATCTGGGCCTGCTCGAAGCTATCGATGCGACGGCGCGTGAACGTGGACAGACACGCTCGGCCTTCCTTGCTTCAGCTGCTCGCAAAGACATTGTGGATTAGCTGCGCAAAAAGCCCACTGCCTTCGGCTGCATGGCTGGAATACGCTGGGTCTTTGCCGCGTTGACCACATCAGGCGCGGTCGCAACGTTAGGTCCCCGGTGAGGATATCCCGACCGCGGAAATCGCCGCGTCGCGATTGCGGCCTACTCCATCAAGCACCGCGGCTTCGATCAACGCCGCCACCTCATCGGCCACGGCCTGTACCGGGGCGCGGTCGCTTGTGGCGCGGGCGATCACCATCAGCCCTTCCAGTGACGATTCGACCAGTAGTGCCAATGCATGCGCGCGGCGCGCGGGCACCCCTGCCCTGACGAAGGCGTCCCGCAGCAGACCTATCCACTGTTCGAAGGCCGAGCGGCACAACTCCGCCAGTTCCGGCACGTCGGTGGGCGAGTCCAGCACGACAGGCGCGATCGGACAGCCGAGTGAAAACTGGTTGTCTTCCAGCATGCGCCCCACCGACTGGTAGATATGATGGACGGCTACCGCCGGATCCTTTTCGGCGGCCAGCGCTTCGCCCAGCCTCTCCGTCACGTCGGCAACGCTGGCGCGCGTCACCTCGATGACCAATTGGTCCTTGCCGCCGGGAAAATGAAAATACAGCGAGCCCCGCGGTGCGCCGCTGGCGCTCAATATGTCGTTGAGCGAGGTGCCGTGATAGCCGCGCTGCCTGAGCAGCAGCCCAGTCGTCTCGAGTATGCGGGTGCGGGTGTCGTTGGCCATGTCAACCTCTGTCAGTAGGAATCATTATAGGCCTTGCGCAGAATATGACAATCGGTCTACATAATATGTAGATCAGTCTATATATTCCTTGAGGAGAACGAAATGCGCAACTACCGCCTCGAAGGATCCGGGACCGAATCCCTGGTGATGCGCGAGGCGGCGCAGCCAGAGCCGAAACCGCATGAGATCGTGGTGCGCGTTCGCGCCACATCGCTCAACCGACGCGACACGATGATCCTCAACGGCACCTATCCGCTGCCGCCACGCCAAGGCGTCGTTCCGCTGAGCGACGGGGCTGGTGAGGTTGTCGCCGTCGGCGCTGCCGTCACCCGCTTTGCCGTCGGCGACCGTGTCACCGGCAGCTATTTCGCGCGCTGGATCGATGGCCGCATCCATGCCGGGCTCGTCGACCAGCTCGGCTGCACGCTGGACGGCATGCTGGCGGAATATGCGGTTCTCGACGAACAATGGGCGGTGCGGCTGCCCGATCATCTCGACTGGCAAGAGGCCGCAACGCTGACCTGCGCCGGCCTGACCGCCTGGAATGCGGTGACGGGCGCCGGAATTCCGAAGCCCGGCCAATGGGTTCTGGTCATCGGCTCGGGCGGCGTCTCGCTCTTTGCATTGCAGTTCGCCAAGCTGCTCGGCTGCCATGTCGCCGTCGTCACCTCGCGCGGCGAGAAAGCCGACAGGCTGCGGGCGCTGGGCGCCGACCTGGTGATTTCGACACCGGATATGCCGCAATGGGGTGCGGCCGTCCGCGACCAGACCGGCGGCATCGATCTCGTCGTCGAGACCGGTGGCCCGGCGACCTTCGCGCAGTCGCTGATCGCCAGCACGCTTTACGGGCACATCGTGCTCTTGACGCTGCAGGATGCGAAAGGCGGATCGATCCAGCTGCCGGCGGCACTCTACCAGCGCAGCCTCGCCACCATCAGCCGCCTGTTCGTCGGCAGCCGGACCAATCTCGAAGCCATGCTGCGCGCCGTCTCGCAGCACCGCCTGCGGCCCGTCATCGACAAGGTCTTCGCCTTCACCGAGGCCGGCGATGCCTACCGCTTTTTCCAGCAGGGCGACGTCTTCGGGAAGGTGATCATCGACGGCGCCTGACCCATCGAGTCCTCAAACCCAAGGGAGAACGACCATGACAATTCGTGAAGCCTCGGCCAAGTGGCAAGGGACGCTGAAGGAAGGTTCGGGCCGGTTGCGGCTCGGCAGCGGCGTCTTCGAAGGCGCCTATTCCTTCCCGTCGCGTTTCGAGAACGGTCTGGGCACCAACCCGGAAGAACTGATCGCCGCGGCGCATGCAGGCTGCTTCTCGATGGCGCTGAGCGCCATGCTGGGCAACGCCAATCATGTCCCGACAAGCATCAGCACCGTCGCCAAGGTGCATCTTGGCGCAACCGCTGCCGGTCCGACGATCACCCGCATCGAACTCGAAACCGAGGCAGAGGTCGCGGGACTTGCCGAAGATGAATTCGAGCGCCTTGCACAGTCCGCCAAGGCGGGCTGCCTCGTCTCGCGGGCCCTTGGCGGCGTGTCTCAGATCACCCTCAAGGCAACGCTCGTCGAAGCCACCAAAGGTCAATGAAGCCAGGAGAAAGAAGATGACACAGGAGCTTGTCATGGACGCAAACGCGTACGGTCTGTCCCAGCAGACGGCCGAGATCATGCGGCGCTACAACGACGTATTCCAGCGCCATGATCCTTCGGCACTCGCCGAGCTGGTGGCCGACGATTGCGTGATCGAGAACACCGTGCCGGCGCCGGACGGCGCCCGCCATGCCGGCAAGGAAGCGTGCGTCGGGCTTTGGACGGCGATCGCGACCCAGGCCGGCACGCGCTTCGATATCGAGGAAACCTTCGTTGCCGGTGACCGGGCAACGATCCGCTGGCGCTATTTCATGACCGACGGCAATTCGCTGCGCGGCGTCAACCTCATGCGTGTGGCCGATGGGCGGATCGTCGAAGCGATGGGCTATGTGAAGGGGTAGCGCGCGCCGAGCAATGCCCCGAAAGCGCATAACCGCTTTTCGCCCGGAATAGCGCAACAAAGGAGAGCGGATCAGCGAGACTGAACCGCTCCCCGCTACCGATCGGCCAGCGCCAGCTTTGCGCCGAGCATGACGAAGGCGCCGGCGAAGGTCCGGCGCATCCAGGTCAACACCATTGGCCGCGAGACGACATGGCTGCGGATCGAGGCTGCGAAGATGCCGTAGCCGACGAAAACCACGAAGGTCAAAAGCATGAAGACGGAACTCAGTTCCAGCATTTTCGACAGCGCATTGGGCTCGGTGGTGCTGACGAACTGCGGCAGGAAGGCGAAGAAGAAGATCGACAGTTTCGGATTGAGCACGTTGACGAGGATACCGGTGGCAATCACCTTGCCGGCCGAGCGCGGCGTCACATCCTGCTCGACGCTGAGGCCGCCCTTTTCCTTCAGCGTGTTCCAGGCCATGTAGAGCAAGTAGGCGACGCCGAGATATTTCAGCGTCTCGAAGGCGAGCGCACTGGTGTGCAGCAGCGCCGCCAGGCCAGTGATGGCGGCGGCCATGTGCGGGATGATGCCGAGCGTGCAGCCGAAGGCGGCGATGACGCTGGCCCGCGCACCGCGCGAGAGGCCGGCGCTCAGCGTGTAGAGAACGCCGGTGCCGGGCGAAGCCACGACAATCAGGGACGTCAACAGAAATTCGATGCTCACGATGGTTCCTCCGGCACCCTACCCGGCCAGGAAGGTACCGGGCTGCGGGTCGGCGCACAAGCGGAGGCGACGGGAGATTGGCTACACCGGTAATCCGAGCGCCTGGCGTGCCATCAGACACTCCTCGTCGCCGGGCATGCAGGCGCGACAGACGTCCGGCCGCACGTCGTAGATGCCGCAAGCGGTCGACTTGCCGATCTCGCCGGAGAGCGCCGAGCAGCGCACGCCCTCGCAACGCATGCCTGACAGGTCGGATGCGACATATTTTTCCGGGATACGGTCGAGCTGTGCGTCATCCTCGGTGGAAAAGCGCGGCCACTCGGCCGAATAGGAACAGCAGGCACCGCAGCTTTGGCAATCGAAGGTGCCCTGTTGCGACGACAAAACGCTTGCGGCGGCCACCAGGGCGGACAGCCCTGGCGCGGCGGGATTGTGATCGGCGTCTTGCGGCAACGCGCTATTTCTTCTTGGCCGTCTTGCCCTTCGGCGAATCCGCCGGCGACTTGAACAGGTCGGTCGCGGCCTCGGTGGCGTCGCCGGCTTTCGGCGCGGCAACCGGCTTGGCCGGTTTTGCCGCAGCACCCGAGGCTGCCGGCTGATCCTTGGAGGAGAATTTTATGGCCATGTCAGTCCTCGTCGGCGAAGCGCGATGATGGGGCGCGCGGATTGCGCAGGCGGCCGATCAGCGCCGAAACGGCCGTGATGTTCATTTCCTCGGGCGACCAGTTTTTCACCGCCTCGATGTGATGGGCTGCCAGCTCGCGATGCGTGCTGCCGCTGTAGGCGGCGTCCTGATACGTCACCCGCTCATGGGTCCTGGCGTCTTCGCGGACATACTCGATCAGGTAGTTCGGGCATTCGGCGCGGCCGCGCACGCCGACGCGAACCTGGGCATCACCGTGGGCACGCTTGCAGCGTTCGAGCTTTTCCAGCACACGCCGGACGAATTCGACCGGTTTGTCGAGGCCTTCGACCATATCGGCAATGGTTGCGTCGGCGGCGATCGGTGTTGGCGGTACGCGTTTGGTGGCCATCAGCGTCGTCCGGCCCGCTTCGGCAAAGCGGCTAGCGCGGCGGCGGCGGCCATCTCGTCGGCCTCCTTCTCCAGGCGCAATTCGCGCAGACGCGCGGTCTTGGCTTCGCGTGCCTCGCTGACGGCGTCGCGCTCGGAATTGATGCGGTTGAGCGACATCGACTGGGTTTGCGTCTTGCTGAACAGGGACACGGCCTGATCGACGGTTGTCTTTGAACTGGTGGTCAAATCTTTCTCCTGTCAGGAGCCTGTGCCGATGGAGCGAGACCGGGTCTTCGGTCAGGATCACGCACAAAGCAATACGCGCGGCAAATTCAAATTGCTGGAGCGTCCCTTAGCACGTCCAGGCCGGCGCGCAGCGCACTTTCGGCGGCAAGGCGCGGAAAATGAAAAAGGCCAGGCACCGCCTGACCTTCCATGAGAGCGTCGCGCAACCAGATGACATCCAAAAGGATGCACCGCACGGGAACGCCCTGCTTATGCACATGATATGCCGTGGAAACTCAGGTCTCCGCGGCCATGCGCCCGAATTCGCCACTCACCGGTGCCAGTACATCCGTGGTCACCGGGAGAGCAGAATTCGTTTTTCAGGCCGCCTTCAACTGGTCGGCGGACATCTTGCCCGACTTGTTGTCGCGGACCATCTCGTAGCCGAGCTTCTGGCCCTCGACGATGTCACGCATGCCGGCGCGCTCTACGGCCGAGATGTGGACAAAAACGTCGGCCGAGCCGTCGTCAGGCTGAATAAAACCAAAACCTTTGGTGGCGTTGAACCATTTAACTGTGCCGGTGCTCATGACGAACCCTTTCCATGGCAAATATTCGTTCGACGCCATGCGGATGCACAACGTCGTTTGTCCCGATTTTTGATGTGGGAAGTTCGTCAAAGGCGCGCTCGAAAGCGCGGATAACAAAAGTCAGTCAAACAAATATCGACGATTTGCTTGTAGGCTTCTTTTGGCGCGCTGTCAAATTTGCATAAAGCCACAGATGCGGATTTCTCCCAAAACACCAGGCCAAACCAGCTGGCATGACGGCAAACCGGGCGCCAAACAGCGCGCTTGCGCCAAGTTGAAAAAATTTTCTGGCATCCAGGAACCATCCGCGCAAAGGCGCATTTATGCCTTGTCGTCAGCAGTTCGTGAGAGCAATCGAAAGAACGGTTGATGGCAAAGACGCCCCCCGCACGATAAAAGGTGCGAGGGGCGTTTTCGTTGGATCCGGCTATTCGTCCGGGCCGGGTTCCGGCCACCTCTCCTTGGCCGCCTCGGCATACCAGTGCCGCATCGCCGGCGTTGCCAGCACGGCGTCGAGATAGGCGCGCGTATCCGGCGCCAGCGTGCCGCCATAGGTGTCGAAACGGGTGACGACAGGCGCATACATGGCGTCGGCCGCGGTGAAATGGCCAAACAGGAACGGGCCGCCCCTGCCGTATTTTTCCCGGCACTCGCGCCACAGCGCCTCGATGCGGGCGCGTTGCGCCTCGCCCTCGGCGTCGAGCGGCTTGTGGCCCTTCGGCCGGCGCAAATTCATCGGCCAGCCATAGCGGACTTCGCGAAAGCCGGAATGCATCTCGCTCGCGGCCGAACGCGCCAGCGCGCGGGCGTCGATATCGGCCGGCCAGAGATTTCTCTCGGGAAACAGGTCGGCGAGATATTCAAGGATGGCAAGGGTTTCCCAGACGATCTTGCCATTGTGATTCAGCACCGGCACCTGACCGGTCGGCGACACTTTCGCCAGATTGGCAAAGGTTTCAGGCGTGCGCAGCCGCACGAAACCTTCCTCGAACGGGATCTCCAGATGCCTCATCGCCAGCCATGGCCGCAACGACCATGAGGAGAAACACTTGTTGCCGATATAGAGCGTGAATTCAGCCATTTTTCTCCCCGCATGCACGGCCATCCAAATTCCATGGTCGACACGTGTTCGCAGCCTAGCCCACCAGCCTTGCCCCAGGGCGGCGGCCGCGCGACCTGATCTGCCGTCCGGGCGACGCCTGGAACCTAACCGACGCCGGCTCGTTAGCTACCGCAAATGAATTCCTCCGAATTCAGAGCCCAGGAGATGCGCAAAAAATGGTGAATAAGGATCAGGTTGCGGGCGTGGCCAAGCAGGTCAAGGGCTCGGTCAAGGAAGCCGCAGGCAAGGCAACCGGCAACAGGCAGACCCAGGCCGAAGGCACGGGCGACCGGACCGCCGGTAAGGTGCAGAAGGCCTATGGCGACATCAAGAACAAGGTCGAGAAGGCGCTCTGATCTGACATCGGCAAACGCGCTTTATCGAGGGAAAGGCGGTCGCGAAGGCCGCCTTTTTCAGGTGCTCCAGCCCTTGCTGAAAGCATTGGTGAAGGCGACCTCGCCGTGATCGCCGGCCGCCTCGCCCAGCACCACGTCCATGCCGTCGCTGGTCACCCTGGCCAGCGCGAAACCGCCCATATAGGCAGCCTTCGGCTTGAACAGGTCGATCCCGTCCCTGCGATAGATCAGCGGCGTTTCGTGCTGGTGGCCATGGAAAATGCCGACGACATTGTAGCCCTTCAGCGCCGCCAGCAACGCCTGCCGGTCGGCCTCGCTCCACCAATGCGGCGCACCACTGCCGTCATCATCGAAATGCCGCTTGGCGGCATCCCAACGTTCCACCGAGAAAGTGTCCCAGCCATAGTGCTGGAACAGGATGACCGGACGGCCGTCCGCCGCATAGGTCGCCAGATCCTGCTTCAGCCATGGCAGGCTGCTCTCGGCGCCGTGGCCGGTATCGCCGGCGAAACGATGCGTCTGGATCAGATGCAGGCCGCCCCAGTCCCAAGAGTAACAGTCGGTGTCGACATCATAGTCGGTGGCCGGCACCGGCGGCTTGAAGAACACGCCGGCGCGATGGTTGACCTCGACATAGTCGCGCAGTTCGCGCCGATACCAGTCGACATGGTGCGGCGGGCCGTTCTGGTCGAGATCATGGTTGCCGAGCCCGATATAAACCGGCATGTGCACGCGATCGGGACCGACGCCCTGGCTGTAGCGTTGGCTGAACTGGAGCAGTTGGGTGCCCTCGCTCGGCTGCGTGATCTGGCCGCCGCCATCGTCGGTGATGTCGCCGCCGACGACAAGGCCGCGCGGCGTGCCTATCCTGCCGGCCGAACGCAGGCCGGTGGCGACGCCATTGATCTCAGTTGGCCAGTCCTTGTCGCCAAGTGCATTCAGCACCGCCACGCTGCGCAGCAGCGCGGCGTCGGTCTTGCCTTCCTGCAGGCAGTTGGGGCTCAAGCCGCTCGCCATGCGGCAGGCATGGACATCGGCGATGAACAGGAAAGTGGCGTCGATCGACTGGACACGTTGCCCGGTCTGGCCGAAGGCCGGGCGCGACAAGGCGCCGGCCGCGGCAAATCCCGCAGCCTGCGCCAGGAAGTTGCGTCGGGAAAGCGATGCAGTCGAACGGCGATTCATCATACGCTGATTCAGCATGGACAGCGGCCGGTCGTCCAGCGCCTCTGCGCCATCATCGACATGACGCCACGGGTCTGGCATGTCTCGCTTGCGCAAGCGGAGGAGGACGAAAAATGAAAGCCGCACCTATCTGCATGATCCTGGCCGCGATGTTGTGCGCGAGCACAGCGCATGCGGCCGGTTGCGTCGACGTCAAGTCCGCCAGAAAGGGTTTCGTTCTGGCGAGGCCCGGCATCCAGAGCGAATTTCGGCCCGTGGCCGGCGGGATGATGTCGGTTGCCAACACCTACGAATCGCAATCGCCGCAAACCCAGTATCTGTTTGCCGGCCTGATCGAGGTGTTTCGCGACAGCGACACCGGTCGCCTGGCGATGATCCCGCTTTCCGATCTGCGAAAGCTGTTTCCGCTGAAGGCGGGGACAAAGGCCGCGATAGAGTTCGTCGAGCTGTCGCCGAACAAGCCGCCGAAGGGCACCAAGACGCTGAGCCTGGTCGTCAAGGGCAAGGAGACATTCAGCCTGGGCGAGTGCAAATACAATGTCCTGGCGGTCAAGGAGACCTTCAAGAACGGTGCCGGCGAGACGCTGGATTCATTTACCGCCCTCTATGCGCCAGATCTGCAAGCCGCGCTCGCGCGGCGCTACGATGAAGGCACCAGTTCGGAATCCGTCAACGGCTACGAGACGATCAAGCCGCTGGCCGAGTAGCTGAACCAGAGCACGGCGAGTCAAGGGGTTCCCGGCCGTGGCAGTATCCTGTTGCGTCGCCTGGCTGCCAATGCGCCCTGCGATGGCGACGGCGCGCTGCGCTCCAGCCCCGCCAGGCAATCCCGCAGCACACCGGCATCCTGCGTGGCCTTGGCCATCGACATCGCTCCGGAATAGGCGGCGACCGCCAGCGCGGCGAAGCGTTCGGGGTCCGTGTGCTCGTCCTTGCCCACCTGCTGGTCGGCATGCAGCTTGTCGGCAATCGCGCGCCGCCACCCGGCAAAGATCCCGGCAAGGGCAATGCGGAAATCCGGGTCGGCAAGCGACAATTCGTGCGCCAGATTGTTGAGCGGACAGCCGCGCACGAAACCCTGCTGCTCCAGTTGCGCCGCCACGGCCTCGAACACCGCGCGCACGCCTTCGCGGGCCGACGCCGCCGCCAGCACCGGCGCGATCCATGTCTCTTCGACCGCTGCCGCCACACGCTCGTCGATCACCGCCAGCGCGAGCGCCTTCTTGGTCGGGAAATGGTGATGCAGCGCGCCGCCGCTGACATCAGCCGCCGCCATCAGGTCGCCGATGCTGGAGGCGTGATAGCCGCGCGCCTGGAACGCATCCTCGGCGACATCGAGCACTTTCTTGCGCATGCCCTCAGGGTCGTTGATGCGTTTTCCCGGGCGCGGTTTTGGTTGAGCGATCATCTCTGCTGACATTGCCGGACATTAGCATATTGACAAAACAGGACAACCGGTCTGTTTTACAAACAGGACAATCACCCTGTTTTGGAGAATGCCGGATGAACCTGCCCCAGAACGTCGCGACGAAACCCTCAGCGCTCGCCTCGCCTGTCGTCGAGCTGCGGCAATACACGCTGAAACCCGGCCGGCGCGACACGCTCATCGACATCTTCGACGGCAGATTGATCGAGGGCCAGGAGGACACCGGAATGACCATCATCGGCCAGTTCCGGGATCTCGATCGGCCTGACATGTTCGTCTGGATGCGCGGCTTCGACAGCATGGCTGCGCGGAAAAATGCTCTTGCCGCTTTCTATGGCGGGCCGGTCTGGGCGGCGCACCGCGATGCGGCCAACGCGACGATGATCGATTCCGACGATGTGCTGCTGCTCAAGCCGGCGTGGCCGGGCGCCGGCTTCGACCTTGCGGGGGCGCAGCGGCCAAGCCTGGCCGGCGACGAAAAGCCCATTCGAAACAGGCCGCTGGCCGGCATCGTGGTCATCGAGATTCATCATTTGCAGCCCGGCACGGAGGCAGATTTCACCACCCGCTTCGAGATTGAGACGGCGTGCCTGATGACGGCCGACGCACGCCTGCTCGCCGCGTTCGTGACCGAGCCTGCCGAAAACAATTTTCCGCGCCTGCCGGTACGGGCTGACGAAAACGTCTTCATCAGCGTCATGGGTTTTGCCAGCACAGAAGCGCATGCCCGCCACAAGGCCGCGCTTGCCGCCTCGCCGGCATGGCAGGATTTTTGGCGGGCCGCGCAACCCGGCCGGACCAAACCCACGGAAACCTTGCGGCTGTCGCCGACATCGCAATCGCTGGTCGGGATCTATTCCTAAAGCGCGTCGACGCGCTTTAGGAATAGATCCTTTTTTGTGCATGTCATTCTCCCAAAACCGGGGCCACTTTTGGGCGACATGCATCAGACTTCAAATGCCTCGATGATGGTCTTGGCGACGAGGGCCGGATCTTCCCAATGCGGGTTGTGGCCACAGCTCTCAGCCCGAACGAAGACGGCTCCGGCAAGAGCGGATTGCAACGCCTGCTGGTGCGCCTCGCCGAACAGCGGGTCGCACGCGCCGGCAATGATCAGCGTCCGGACTTGCACGGCCCGCGCCGCATCGGTCAGATCGGCGCGGCGGATTTCCTCGAGAATCGCGCGCCAGCGCAGCGTCGGCATCGCCGAGGCCTCTTGCGCCAGGCCAGCGAGAAAGGCTGGAGGCACGTCGGGACTGCAGGCATGCCACCAGGCGTAGAACGGATCGGCCGGCGATATCGGGTCGCGCAGCGCCTCGACGCCCGCGACCAGCGGATGATCCGGCGCGAAATCGGACTTCAGCGTGCCGGCCAGCACCACCAGCCCGCCAATCAGCTCCCTGTGTCGCCCAGCCAATGCGATGGCCACCATGGCGCCCAGCGAATGGCCGACGACGACCGGCCGGTCGAGCCGCAAACGCAGGACCAGCCCAGCAATATCGTCGGCGAAATCGGCGATGCCGCAGCCTTTGCCGGCCTGCGAGGCGCCGTGGCCGCGCAGATCCGGCATGATCAGACGGCGGCCGGCCAGATATGGCGCAAGAAGCGAAAAGCTGCGGCTGGTGTCGGTGAAGCCGTGCACCAACAGCAGTGCCGGCTCGGCGCCTGTTACCTCGACATAGGCGATGTCGAGATCGCCGACAGTGACGAACTGCTTGCGGCCGGCCCAGCCGTCCTGGTCCGCGCAGGCATTCAGCACCGCCGCCCTCACAGGCCGAGCTTTTCCTTGACCACGGCAAGCCCGGGTTGGCCGTCGAAGGTGGTGACGCCGGCGAGCCAGGCATCGAGACGGCTCTTGTTGGCCGTGATTGCTTTCAGCGCGCCGTCCTCCGGCTTCATGCCGTCATTGATCAGATAACCCATGCCGACATTCTCGAAATCGATGTCGAAGGCGAGGTTTTTCAAGAACTGTGCGACGTTCGGGCATTGCTGCAGATAGCCCTTGCGCACCTGCGTCGTCACCGTCGCGGCGCCGAAATTCGGGCCGAAGAATTTGTCGCCGCCGGTCAGATATTTGAAGTCGTACATCGTGTTCATCGGGTGCGGCGCCCAGCCCTGGAAGACGATGAACTGCTTCTCCTTGATCTCGTAGCCGACCTCGGAAAGCATGCCGGCTTCGCTCGATTCGACCACCTGCCAGCCTTCCAGGCCAAAGGCGGGATCGGCGATAGCGTCCATCATCAACTGGTTTGAACCGGGCTCGATGCCGTACATTTTCTTGCCGAATTTGTCGGCGAATTTGTGCAGGTCGGAAATGTCCTTGACGCCGGCTTCCCAGACATAGGTCGGCACGGCGAATGTGTATTTGGCGCCTACGAGATTGACGCGCACATTCTCGACCGAGCCGTCCTTCTTGTAGGGCTCGTAATAGGTGACCATGGCCGGGTCCCAGTAGCCCAGGAACAGGTCGAGGTCCCTGTTTTTCATGCCCTCGTAGATGACGTTGATGCCGAGCACCTGGCTTTGCGGCTGATAGCCAAGCGCCTCCAACAGGACATTTGCGACTCCTGTGGTGAAGGCAAGGTCGTTCCAGCCGGGTTCGGCCATGCGGACCGTCTTGCACTCTTCGGCCTCGGCCGCCTGGGCCGCATGAGTGGCCAACATGAGGCCGGCAAGGCAGACGCCATTTGCAAGGATGCGCAACATTTCGGTTCTCCTCGTCCACAAAATTGACCAATCGGTCTTTTTATTGTCCCATGGGTCAATTCTTGATCTGAACGGACGAAGATGTCAACGTGGATTCGACATGCATGGACCGATGCCGTGAAACTCAAGCGTCTCAGTGAGATCCGCCGCAAGGAATTGCGGCAGGCGGCCTTCGCGGTGCTGGAGCGCGAGGGCATTGCCGGCGCGACACTGGAAAAGGTGGCGGCGCAGGCCGGTGCCTCCAAGGGCATCGTGCTGCACTATTTCCGCAACAAGCAGGAATTGTTCGAGCACGCGATGCGTGAGGCAAACGCCGTCCTGTGCCAGGCGGTGATCGCGCGGCTTCGCCGGGCGCAGACACCGATGGAGCGCATGGATGCGGTGATCGAGGGCAATTTCGAGGAGCATCTGTTCCAGCCGCCTCTCTGCCATGCCTGGCTGTCGCTCTGCGCCGAGGTGCCGCGCGACGAGAAGATGGCTCGTATCCAGAGGGTGATCCATGCGCGCATGCGCTCGAACCTGTTGTCGGGCCTGCGCGGCCTCGCCTCGCCCGGAGATGCCGACGACATCGCGCTTGGCGTCACCGCGCTGATCGACGGGCTTTGGTTGCGGCTCGGCCTGCAGCCGGGCAGTGTGTCGCGCGAACAGGCTGTCCGCCAGGTCAAGAATTATGTCGCGGGACGGCTGGCTTTGGGGGAGCTTGCGACCGCCGGCGCTTAAACCAGCCTCGGCCGGCCTGCCGGGTGGCAGCGGTCGAAGTTCATACTGTGGGATAGGCTGACGGCTTGACCTTGGCCGCCACTATACGGTGCTCTCGACGACGCAGAAATCTCGGAGCATCCGATGAGACTTCACAACAAGCGCGCGCTGGTCACCGGCGGGTCGGACGGTATCGGCCTGGCGATCGCCGAGGCCTTTTCGCGCGAGGGCGCGGACGTCCTGATCGTCGGCCGTGACACCAAGAAGCTCGACGCCGCCCATAAGCACCTCGGCGGCACTATCGAGACGCTGTCGGCCGATCTTGCCACATCGGCCGGCATTGCGGCCGTCGTCGAGCACGTCAAAAAATCCGGCAGGCCGCTCGATATTCTCGTCAACAATGCCGGGGTGGCTTTCCTGGTGCCGTTCGAGACCGTCAGCGAGGCGCAGTTCCAACAATCCTTCGCGCTCAATGTGACGGCGGTGTTCTTCCTCACGCAGGGTCTGCTGCCGCATCTGGCGGCCGGCGCGTCGGTGATCAACATCTCGTCCTATTTCGCCAACAAGATGATCCCGAAGCGGCCCTCGAGCCTCTATTCCCTGTCAAAGGGCGCGTTGAACTCGCTGACCAAATCGCTGGCCTTCGAACTCGGCCCGCGCAGCATCCGCGTCAACGCCATCGCGCCCGGCACTGTCGACACCGCCATGCGACGCAAGACCGTCGACAATTTGCCGGCCGAGGCAAAGGCCGAGCTGAAAGCCTATGTCGAGCGCAGCTATCCGCTTGGCAGAATCGGCCGCCCCGACGATCTGGCGGGCATCGCAGTGTACCTCGCTAGCGACGAGGCGGCCTGGACCAGCGGCGGGGTCTTCTCCGTCGACGGTGGTTATACCGCGGGCTGATCCGTCCGGGCGCCACGCCAAGCGCCGACATTTTCAGCGACGCCACTTTCTACAAATCCAAGTACGCCTACCGCCTCCAGGACCTGATCGCGAACCCAGCGATGGGGTGGCTCGTCGTCGTGGCGCGCGTGCCAGTACATCCTGATTTCCGGAACAGCAATGGGAAGCGGCGGTTCAAAGATGACGAGCGGCAGGGTCTCGGCCGCCCAAACCGCGAACTGCCTGGGCACCGCCGACAGGTGGTTTCCATTTGCCACGGCTAATGCGACAGCCTGAAAGTGCGGCAGGGTCAGGCTTACACGGCGCGTCCGCCCGATCTTGCGGAGCGCCTCGTCGGTGGAGCCCGACATCGAGCCGTCGATAGAACGAAGAATATGGGGCAGTTCGCAGAAGAGGTCGATCGGCAGAGTCTTGCCTTCCATGATTCCCGCCTGCCTGATCGCAGCGTTGTCCTGCGCGGCGATGATGGCGAATGGTGAATGGAACAGAGGCGTGCTTGAGACCCAGTCGGAGACCTCCAGCGGACGCTCGAGCGCTACGTCGATTTCATCGTCCTGGAGCAGCCGCGAGACATCGCCGCGCGCGCTATCGAGAAACCTTAGCGACGCGCGCGGCGCGGCGCCAGCGATGCGTGCCGCCAGCGCTGGCATCAGCATCATCGAAAAGAAATCCGCCCCCATGAACGTGAAGGTTCGCTCCAGTTCCGCCGGATCGAACGCCTTGGCCGAATGGAAGACGCGTTCGATCTCGCGAAGCGCCACGCGCAACGGCTCGGCCATGCTCTCGGCGCGCGGTGTCGGCATCATGTCATTGCCCCGTCGCACGAACAGCTGGTCGTTGAGAAGATGTCGCAAGCGATTGAGCGCAGCGCTGACGGCAGGTTGGCTGAGGCCGATCTGCTCGCCGGCACGCGTAACGCTTCTCTCCCGCAGAAGGGCGTCGAACACCTTGATGAGATTGAGGTCGAGCGCGTTCAAATTCATCGCATCAATTCGCCCCATACGATCATTCGATTTCCGTTGTCGGCGTATCCCTGGCTAGATCGTCATCGGCCCAGCAGGCACAGGCAACAGAAGGATCAGACACGCCATGACAATGACCCCCGGCACGATCACAGGCAAGGAACTCTTCTGGTTCAACAACACGCTCGTCGCGATCCACGTCTCGTCGATGGCAGGAGAGGACGGCACCTGCGTCGTCGAGCATCACATGCCCTATGGCGACTCGCCGCCGCTGCATGTGCATCGCAGGGAAGACGAAGTGTTTCACATCCTGGAGGGGAGATTGCGCTTTCAGATCGACGGCCACGAACGCATTGCGGACGCCGGCGAAACCGTCATCGCACCGAAAGGCCTGCCGCACACCTACCGGGTCGAATCCCCGGAAGGTGCGCGCGCCCTCACCATCACGCGCGGTTCGGATTTTGAGACGATGCTGCGTCAGGCGAGCCGTCCCGCCGAACAGCCCGAACTGCCGCCGCTGATGGAACCAACACCGGAAATCATCGCGGCACTGGTGCAGCTTTGCGCAAAAAACGGCATCGACATTGTCGGTCCGCCGCTGTGGTGAGAGGCCGAAACTGCGCAGCCCTTCCCTTCTTTCCTTTGTGGGAGAAGGAGAGAAGCGCCGCGCCTTCAACCGATTTGCATCCTCCCTTTGTGGGAGAAGGAGAGAAGCGCCGCGCCTTCAACCGATTTGCATCCTCGCCGCCCGCATTCTCCGCTTGAAGCCGTTTGTGCAACGCGATACGCCGTTGCCGACTTCGACAAGGAGAGACCCGTGACCGCTGCAAAGACCAGAACCGAAACCGACACGTTCGGTCCCATCGAAGTCGCCGCCGACCGGTATTGGGGCGCGCAGGCGCAGCGTTCGCTCGGCAATTTCAAGATCGGTTGGGAGAAGCAGCCGGCGTCGATCGTGCGCGCATTGGGCATCGTCAAGCGGGCGGCGGCCGAAGCCAACATGGAGCTCAAGCGGCTCGATCCTGCGATCGGCAAGACGATTGTCGAGGCGGCGCAAGAGGTCATCGACGGCAAGCTCGATGAGCATTTCCCGCTGGTGGTCTGGCAGACCGGTTCGGGCACCCAGTCCAACATGAACGCCAATGAGGTGATCTCCAACCGGGCGATTGAGATGCTGGGCGGTGTCATGGGCTCCAAGAAGCCGGTGCATCCCAACGATCACGTCAATATGAGCCAATCGTCGAACGACACCTATCCGACAGCTATGCACATCGCCTGCGCCGAACGTATCGTGCACGATCTGTTGCCGGCACTGAAGCACCTGCACAAGGCGCTCGCCGCCAAGAGCAGAGAGTTCAATCACATCATCAAGATCGGCCGCACGCACACGCAGGATGCCACCCCCCTTACGCTTGGCCAGGAATTTTCGGGCTATGCCGCGCAGGTCGCTTCGTCGATCAAGCGCATCGAGCTGACGTTGCCCGGCTTGCAGGAACTGGCGCAGGGCGGCACCGCCGTCGGCACCGGCCTCAACGCGCCGGTCGGCTTCGCCGAAAGGGTCGCGGATCGCATCGCCTCCATCACCGGCATCGCCTTCGTCACCGCGCCGAACAAGTTCGAGGCGCTGGCGGCCCATGATTCCATGGTGTTTTCGCACGGCGCCATCAACGCGGCGGCCGCCGCGCTATTCAAGATCGCCAACGACATCCGCTTCCTCGGCTCAGGCCCGCGCTCGGGCCTCGGCGAACTGTCGCTGCCGGAAAACGAACCGGGCTCGTCGATCATGCCGGGCAAGGTCAACCCGACCCAGTGCGAGGCGCTGACGCAGGTCTGCGTACAGGTGTTCGGCAACAATGCGGCGCTCACCTTCGCCGGCAGCCAGGGTCATTTCGAGCTCAATGTCTACAATCCGCTGATGGCCTACAACTTCCTGCAGTCGGTGCAGTTGCTCTGCGACGCCTCGGTCTCCTTCACCGACAATTGCGTCGTCGGCATCGAGGCCCGCGAAGACAACATCAAGGCGGCACTCGACCGCTCGCTGATGCTGGTGACGGCGCTGGCGCCGACCATCGGCTACGACAATGCCGCCAAGATCGCCAAGACCGCGCACAAGAAGGGCACCACTTTGCGCGAGGAAGCGCTCGCCACCGGGCTGGTCAGCGAAGCCGATTACGACCGGCTGGTGCGGCCGGAGGATATGACGCATCCGGGGTAGGCAATTCCAGGAAAAGTGTCTGCGGTTTTCGGTCCGGAATTGCGTCAACCAAAAGCCCGGTATTTCGTGAGGGGAGAATTTACTCCCGTCACGACCTCACCCGAAGCGAATTTTGCGCAGGCCGCCCGATCACGGAAACGTAAGTACTGTGAACAATGTGTCGCCGGTCTGGTGGCTTTGGTGAACAGTCGGTTTGCTCTATCTCCCCGGCATCAACCCATCCCGGAGAGCCACCATGTCCACCAACATTTCAGTCGCCGGTTCCGGCGCATCCAATGCCTCGACCACCATCCTCCTCGGCCGCGTCCTGCTCGCGGTCATCTTCCTGCTTTCAGGTTTCGGCAAGCTCACCGCCATTAGCGGAACAGCGGGCTATTTCGGCAGCCTCGGCCTGCCCTTGCCGACCGTAACGGCCACCGTCGTCGGCCTGATCGAGCTTCTCGGCGGCCTCGCCATCCTCGTCGGCTTCAAGACCCGGATTGTCGCCTGGGTGCTGGCGGTCTTCACGGTCGCTACCGGTTTGGTCGCCCATACCGGTTGGGCCGACCAGATGCAGATGATCCAGTTTCTCAAGAACCTCGCCATTGCGGGCGGCTTCCTCGTGCTGGCTTCCTCGGGCGCCGGTGCCTATTCGATCGACGCCAAGCGCGGCTGAGCCAAGACCCGGCAATAGCCGAACAAGAAAGCGGCGCGGAATTTTCCGCGCCGCTTTTTCGTTGTTGGTGCATGACCGCCGATCTGTCGGCCGGAGTTTCTGATAGGATCGGGGCTATCGGGACGAGGCCGGCCGGCGGCCGACAACGGAGGTGAACATGCCCCGCAACGCGCTGCTCCTGCTCTCCCGGCTGCTGCTCGCCGCCCTGTTCGTGCCTTCCGGTTTCCATGCATTGAGCGACATCGCCGGCACCACAGGCTATTTCGCCGGCCTCGGCCTGCCGCTGCCGACACTTGCTGCCTGGGGCACGGGACTGTTCGAACTGATCGCCGGGCTGCTCATCCTGGTCGGTTTCCAGACCCGGATCATAGCGCTTCTGCTCGCTGCCTTCAGTATCGTCGCCGGCTTCATCGGCCATTATGGCCAGGGCGGCGGCGACGCGATGCTCGCCTTCCTGCACCAGCAGATGCTGATGAAGGACATTGCGATATCAGGTGGGTTTGTAGCGCTGGCGATGGCCGGCGCCGGCGCATGGTCGATCGACGGGCGCGGCGCGGTTTGATATTTTTGCGTAGATGGGCCCGAGCTGATCGACCCCACTCCGTCTCGGCTTCGTCGAGTCACCTCTCCCCTGATCGACGGGGTAGAGGAAGGCCGCGAGCCTGTTGCCGCCAACGCTCTTCCAACAAGGCTCCCTTCCTTTCCCTCCGGAGGGGGGAAAGGTGGCGCTGCAAAGCAGCGACGGATTGGGGGAAGCCGGTCATCAAACGCGAAGCCGCCGGCGAAGTACGACCGGCAGGTCTATGCTTAAGTCAGATAAGACACGGGTCTGCTAGCAGCTAGCGCCTTATTTCACCGACATGCTGGGGCCACCCTCGACGGCCAGCACCAGCCGGCGGTTGGTGATCCTGGCCAGCTGCGCCAGGCGCCCGGCCGGCCGCTCGCCATAGAGATCGGCCAGCGATGCCGGCAAGACCAGCGCCAGCACGCCGTTGGCGCGCTGTTCCCATTTCAGCCTGGGCATGATGCCGGGCATCGACGCCGTCAGCAGGTAGACGACGCGCATCATCGCGGCGAGCACGCGGGCGCGCTCCAGATAACGCGGTGATGCCAGAGCCTTGATCTCGGGGGCGATGGCTTCGTTGAAGATGCCGTCGTGACGATAGGCGTTGGCCATCGCCAGGAAAGCACGGCCAGGATGGTCGACGCCGAAGAAGGACGCGTGCGCAATGATGTTGAGCGATTGCTTGCCGCGGTATTCGGGATGCGCGCGCCAGCCGATGTCGGCCAGCAATGCGGCCGCGTGGCGGTAGCGCGCCTCGTCCTCGGTCTCGTCGATGCCGAAGGCGGCAAAGGTCTTGGCGGTCCAGTCGACAAGTTCGTGCGCATGGGTGACGGAGCGCGAGCGCAGGCGGGCGAGTTCCTCCGAGGCCGAAATCAGCGGATCGGCCTTCTGCTCCGCCTCGTCGAGCAGCGAATAGAGAAAGCCTTCGCGCACGCCGAGCGCCGAGACGATGATCTTCGACGGCTGCATCGCCGCCATGATCTCCTGCAGCACGATGGCGCCATAGGGCAGCAGCGAACGGCGGTTCTTCGAAACGCCTTCGATGCCCTTGACCTTCTCGATCTCGGCCTTGGCCACCTGCTTGAGGAAGTTCGCCGCGCTTTCGGCCGATATCTCGTAATGGTGCATGACGCCAAGCGGATAGTTGGTCATTTCCATGTGCAGCCGGGCAAGATTTCGCCAGGTGCCGCCCACGGCGTAGAAGGGCCTGCCCTGCCCGCCTTTCAACAGCTTGGCCTTCGCCAGTTCGTCACGCGCGATCCTGGCCGCCTGGGCCAGCGAGTTCTTCGCCATGTCCTGCAGGCGCAGGCCGCCCAGCGGCAGCGTGATGCCGTCGCCGATCGCCTCGCCGCTGACATCGACCAGTTCGAGGCTGCCGCCGCCCAGATCGCCGGCGATGCCATCGGCCGGATGGAAACCGGAAATGACGCCGAGCGCGGAATAGTACGCTTCCTGACGACCGCTGATCACTCGGATCTCGGTCTTCAGCACATCCTCGGCGCGGTGGATGAAATCGGGGCCGTTGACCGCCTCGCGGGCCGCCGCGGTCGCCAGCACATACATTTGCTCGGCGCCGGCCTGGTCGGAAAGCGCACGAAAGCGGCGGAACTCTTCCATCGAGCGCGTTACCGCCTCGGGGTCGAGCTTGCCGGTCGAAACGATGCCGCGGCCGAGACCGGCCAGCATCTTTTCGTTGAACAGCATGGTCGGCGAGCGCGCCAGCCCCTCATAGACGACGAGACGGATCGAGTTCGATCCGATGTCGATGATGGACAGCGGTCGGCGGTCCTGCAGCCGGCCCTGAGAATCAGACAGCATCAGCCGGACGCTGCGGCGTTCTTCTTGCGGCGCTTGAACTGCGCGATGCGCTTGGGCGCATGCGACTTCAGCGCGTCACCCCGTCCCGACAGGCTCGGATTGGTCATGAAATATTCCTGCGCGTTGAACGGTTCCTCGCCCTCCTCCAGCACGACGCGCCGGGAGGTTCCATCAGCCAATACGTCGAAACTTTGCTGATTGTCCATAATGTTGCCCAGCATGATCTGACCAAGGATCTGTTCATGCACAGTTGGATTGGTGATCGGCACCATGGTTTCGACGCGGCGGTCGAGATTACGCGGCATCAGGTCGGCCGAGGAGATGTAGACGATCGCCTCGTCCGACGGCAGGCCGTAACCATTGCCGAAACAATAGATGCGGCTGTGCTCGAGAAAACGGCCGACGATCGATTTTACGCGGATGTTTTCCGACAGGCCCGGAACCTGCGGCCGCAGGCAGCAGATGCCGCGCACGACAAGGTCGATCTCGACGCCGGCGCGGCTGGCATCGTAGAGCGCGTCGATGATGATCGGATCGACGAGCGCGTTCATCTTCATCCAGATGCGCGCCGGTTTGCCTTGCACCGCGTAGGCAATCTCGTCGGCAATGTGCTTCAGGATGCGGCTTCTCAGCGTGAACGGCGAGATCGCCAGCCGCATTTCGTCCGTCGGCTCGGCATAGCCGGTGATGAAATTGAACAGCTGGGCGACATCGCGGGCAATCGTCGGATCTGTGGTGAAGAAGGACAGGTCGGTGTAGATGCGCGCGGTGACCGGGTGGTAGTTGCCGGTGCCAAGATGCACGTAGTTGCGCAGCTTGCCGTCCTCGCGCCGCACCACCAGCGACATTTTCGCATGTGTCTTCAGTTCGAGAAAGCCGAACACCACCTGCACGCCGGCCCGCTCCAGGTCGCGCGCCCAGCGGATGTTGGCTTCCTCGTCGAAACGCGCCTTGAGTTCGACCAGCGCGGTGACCGACTTGCCGGCCTCGGCCGCGTCGACCAGCGCGCGCACGATCGGGCTGTCGTTGGAGGTGCGGTAAAGCGTCTGCTTGATCGCCACCACCTCCGGATCGGCCATTGCCTGGCGCAGGAACTGCACCACCACATCGAAGGATTCGTAAGGGTGATGGACGACGATGTCCTTCTCGCGGATGGCGGCGAAACAATCGCCGCCATGCTCGCGGATGCGCTCGGGAAAACGCGGATTGTAGGGCGTGAATTTCAGGTCGTCGCGGGGAACGGCGACGATCTCGGAAATCTGGCTGAGCGCCAATGGACCGGTCAAGACGCTGATGCGGCTGGACGACACGCCAAGCTCGCCGGCGACGAAATCGCGCAATTCGCCAGGCATCAGCCTGTCGAACTCGATGCGGATCACCGATCCGCGCCGACGCCGCTTCAGCGCCGTTTCGAACAGGCGCACGAGGTCCTCGGATTCCTCCTCGACCTCGATATCGCTGTCACGGATGATGCGGAACGTGCCGGAGCCCTTGACCTCATAGCCGGGGAAGAGCTTGCCGATATAGAGGCCGACAGCCTCTTCCAGCGGGATGAAGCGGACATGATGCTTGCGGTCCGGCAGACGGATGAAGCGCTTCAGCGCCACCGGCAGGCGCAGCAGCGCGCTCATCTCCTCGCCATTCTTGCGATGGCGCAATTGCAGCGCCATCGAGAAGCCGAGATTGGGGATGAACGGGAACGGATGCGCCGGGTCGATCGACAGCGGGGTCAGCACCGGGAAAACCTGCTCCTGGAAATGGTCTTCCAGCCAGATTTTCTCGTCCTTGGTCAGCGCATCGCGGGTGATGCTCTCGATGCCTTCCTTGTTGAGCAGCACGGTGAGCGCCGAAAGGCTCTTCTGCTGGTCTTCCTGCAGCCGCTCGACCTCACGCAGCAGCTGTTCGAGCTGCTGTTCGGGGGTGCGGCCGTCGGGGCTCTTCAGCGTGATGCCCTCGCGCACCTGGCCGGCAAGACCGGCGACACGGACCATGAAGAACTCGTCGAGATTGGCGGCCGAGATCGACAGGAAGCGGACGCGCTCCAGCAGCGGGTGATTGAGGTTCAGCGATTCCTCGAGAACGCGCCGGTTGAACTGCAGCCAGGAAAACTCGCGGTTGACAAACCGGTCAGGGTTGCCGCCTTCCGGGCGAGCCACCTCGACATCCACGAATTCGTTCTGCACCGGCTTCAGTTCGTTCATGATTCCCGCTCTTCCACACCCGCTCAAGCCGGCTAGCCAGTCACTCTAGCGACCCATGGTCCCTCCCGAAAACCGAAATCGGTTTTCGGGCCATGGGTTAACCGGCTTAACTTATCCTCTGACAGGCTTTTGCGACAGTTTGATTTCATCGAACTTGCAAAGAGGCCTGATATGATCCAGATGCAGACGAGACTGCGTTAAGGAGACGACGATGGCAGGCGGTTCCATTCCCCATTTTCAGAACGATGCGGGCTATCCGGCAATCGACATCGGCGTGAAGGAATTCATGTGCACGGGCGCCAATCCGCCTTTCGACCACCCGCATGTGTTTCTGGACATGGGCGACGACAATGAAAAAGTCTGTCCCTATTGCTCGACGCTCTACCGCTATTCGCCGAAGCTGAAGGCGACGGAAACGCTGCCGGCCGGATGCATCTACATCGAACAGGCCGCCTGAGACTTTCGCGACCAGCCCGATGAACGACACGCGTTCCCGGCAAATTGTCGTCGCCGGGGCCGGTGTCGCCGGATTGACCGCAGCCCTTGCATTCGCCTCGCGCGGCTACGCGGTTCGGGTGTTCGAACAGGCGCAGCGCCTGGAAGCTGCCGGCGCCGGCATCCAGCTCTCTCCAAACGCGACGCGCATCCTTCGCCAGCTCGGCGTGCTCGACCGGCTGCTGCCGGCAGCTGTGCGGCCGCAAGCCGTGGTGTTGAAGAAGGCCGCGACCTTGCGTGAACTGGCGCGCGTGCCGCTGGGGCAAGCCGCCGAAACCCGCTGGCAAGCACCCTATCTCGTCGCGCACAGGGCCGATCTGCAGAGCGCATTGACCGCGCGCGTTGCCGAGGTGCCGGATATCCATCTCACCACCGGCGCGCGCATCGGCGACGTTGCCTCCGGCCCGCATGGCATCACGGCGACGGCCGAGATCGACGGCAAGACCATCGAGGCGGAGGGCTTCCTGCTGGTCGGGGCCGATGGCGTCTGGTCGTCGGTGCGCGCACTTGTCGACTCGGCCAAGGGGTCGGCTTCGCCAAGAAACCATTTCTCCGGCGAACTGGCCTGGCGCGCGACCATCGCAGCCGATAGCGCCGCGGGGCAGAGCTTTGCCGCCATCGGAGCCAGGGACTGCGTCACCACCTTCCTGCATCCCGGCTTCCATATGGTGGCCTATCCCGTCAGCAAGGGTGCGGCCTTCAATCTCGCTGCCTTCACCAGGGGCGACCGCATTGCCGAGGGCTGGTCCGGCAACGCCGACGCCGGGATCCTGACCCGAGCTCTTGCCGGCACTGCGGCAGAACTTGCCCGTCTGGTCGAGCAGGCCGGCCCGTGGACCGCGTGGCCGATCCACACTGTCGACCCGCAACAGCCCTGGACAACACCGAACGGCATGGCGCTGATCGGCGACGCCGCGCATGCGATGACCCCATTCGCGGCGCAAGGTGCGGCCATGGCGATCGAGGATGCGGCGACGCTTGCCGACGCCGTCTACGCCTCCCCTACGGACCCGCTGGCCGCGCTTGCGGTTTGGGAGCAGTCGCGGCGGCCGCGTGTCGCGCAGGTCGCCCGACGCGGCGCTGTCAACCGGCTGGCCTGGCATGCCGCAGGGCCGGTGGCGATTGCGCGCAACGTGTTCCTGAAAATGCGCTCGTCGGAAAAACTCGCGGCGGATTTGGACTGGCTCTATGGCTGGCGGGCACCGGAGGCTGACGAAAGCTGAAACCTGCGAAAGGTTGGCGGGACAGAGGGGGGTGTGAAGGAACGCGACACTCGCCAATTCGCGGAATGCCCACGCTAATTATACAGCCGCATCGATAGCCCGAGCGATACAGGCAGCGGGTTCCACCAGCCGGTGCGCAGGCCTGCGGTGCGCAAGGCGGCCGCCGTCCAGGTGTTGCAGCCGATCAGTGCGTTGAAATGGCCGTTGGCTTCGTAGAAGCCGTCGAACCTGGAATAGGCCGCGTCCGGAACGAGGATCGGGCCTTCCGGTCCGCGCTGGAAACTCGCATCGATGAAATCGAGCAACGCCGCGAACCGGTCCTCTGTGATGTCGAACCCCGCGATGTCAGGACGCGGTTCGAGGATGTCACCGGCGACATCGACATGCATGACCGACGCGTCGAGGGTCAGTGCCTTCATCACCGGTACCGCCTTCAGCTCGGACCATGTCGGCGTCTCCAGGTAGAAGGCGCGACCGCCCCAGCCGAAGACGATGTAGCGGACCTCCGGCCTGTCGGCCGGTATGCCGGCGTCGACCAGGAAGTGGAAACGCCGGCGCACGGCATCGTCGACCGGGATGGCGATATCGGTGTGGATCGGATTGTTCAGCACCAGGATGTGGCGCGTCGCGGCGGGCATGGCGGCGGCCGCCGGCCACAGCGGCCGCGGCACGAGGGTGCCCGTCGTCACGGCGAGAGCGACGACAATCAACAGAAGGCCTAGAAAACGTCCCAGTCTCTTCATGAAAGGCGGCTCTGCAAAAGCGCTCCAGCGCGACAGGAACGGTCGCCTGTTATCCCATACGCAAAAGAGCCCGGCAGTGTTTCAGCCGGGCTCCTCGCAAACATCGAAAGCCTAGTGCAGGATCTGCGACAGGAACAGCTTCGTGCGCTCATGGCGCGGGTGGTCGAAGAACTCGGCCGGCGTGTTCTGCTCGACGATCTGGCCCTGGTCCATGAAGATCACCCGGTTGGCGACCTTGCGGGCAAAACCCATCTCGTGGGTGACGCACAGCATGGTCATGCCTTCTTCGGCAAGGCCAACCATGGTCTCCAGCACTTCCTTGATCATCTCCGGATCGAGCGCCGAGGTCGGCTCGTCGAACAGCATGATGCGCGGGTTCATGCACAGCGAGCGGGCAATCGCCACACGCTGCTGCTGGCCGCCGGAAAGCTGGCCGGGATATTTGTTGGCCTGTTCCGGGATCTTGACGCGCTTGAGGAAATGCATGGCGATTTCCTCGGCCTGCTTCTTCGGCGTCTTGCGCACCCAGATCGGCGCCAGCGTGCAGTTCTCCAGGATGGTCAGATGCGGGAACAGGTTGAAGTGCTGGAACACCATGCCGACCTCGCGGCGCACCTCGTCGATCTTCTTGAGATCGTTGGTCAATTCTTTACCGTCGACGATGATCTTGCCCTTCTGGTGTTCCTCCAGGCGGTTGATGCAGCGGATCATGGTCGATTTGCCGGAGCCGGAGGGGCCGCAGATGACGATGCGCTCGCCGCGCATCACTTTCAGGTTGATGTCCTTCAGCACATGGAACTCGCCATACCATTTGTGCATGGCGATGATGTCGATGGCGACATCGGTGGTCGAAATCTGCATCTTGGCGGCGTTGACCTTGATCTCTTCGGCGCTGACGGCATTTTCGGTGGCCATGAGAGGGATCCCCTTGTTCTTTTGTTGTTGGTAATGATGCCTGTCGTACCCCAAAACCGCTATACACTTTTGGGCGACATGCATTCAGCGTTTGTGGCCGGTGTCGAGCCGGCGTTCGGTGTACATTGAATAGCGCGACATGCCGAAGCAGAACAGCCAGAAGACGAAGGCCGCGAAGATCAGGCCAGACCTCGCCGTCTGCGCGGTTGCCCAGTTTGCATCGGAAAAATTCTGTTTGACGATGCCGAGCAGGTCGAACATCGAAATGATGATGACCAGGCTGGTATCCTTGAACATGCCGATGAAGGTGTTGACGATGCCCGGGATGACCAGTTTCAGCGCCTGCGGCATGACGATGAAATACATCTTCTGCCAATAGCCGAGACCGAGCGAATCGGCGCCTTCATACTGGCCCTTGGGGATCGCCTGCAGGCCGCCGCGCACCACTTCGGCCATATAGGCGGCGGCAAACAGCGACACGCCGATCAAAGCGCGCAGGAACTTGTCGAACGAAACGCCCTCCGGCAGGAACAGCGGCAGCATGACGCTGGCGAAGAACAGCACGGTGATCAGCGGGATGCCGCGCACCGTCTCGATGAAGACGACGCACAGCGTCTTGATGATCGGCATCTTGGAACGGCGGCCGAGCGCCAGCACGATGCCGAGCGGCAGCGACACGGCAATGCCGACGAAGGACAGGCTGAGCGTTACCAAGAGCCCGCCCCAAAGCGAGGTCTCGACATGCGGCAGGCCGAACATGCCGCCGACCAGCAGGACGAAGGCGACGATCGGCAGCACGAAGAACAGCAGAACCGCATTCAGCCCTTTGCGTGGCACCTTCGGCATCAGCATCGGCACCAGCAGCGCCACGAACAGGATGGCGACCAGGATCGGCCGCCAGCGCTCCTCGATGGGATAGCGGCCGAGCATGAACTGGCCGAACTTGGCATTGACGAAAGCCCAGCAGGCGCCGGTCCAGCCATCCGGCTGGATGCCGCCTTGCGCCACCGTGGCGCATACGGTCCGGTCCGGCCCCGTCCACACGGCGTTGATGAACGCCCAATTGATGATTTGCGGCAGGATCATCGCCACCAGGGCGATGCCGACGATTGTCAAAATGGTGTCGCCGGTAGACGCGATCAGGTTCTTGCGCACCCATGCGCCGAGGCCGGTGACGCTGGCGGGCGCCGGCTGCGCCAGCACCATTTCGGTGCGCACCCAGGACATATCATGTTCTTGCATGTCCTTACCTCACCTCTCCACCAGCGCCATCTTGGCGTTGAACCAGTTCATCACAAGCGAGGTCAGAAGGCTGATGGCGAGATAGATCACCATCATGATCACCACGCCCTCGACGGCCTGGCCGGTCTGGTTCAGCACTGTCCCGGCGGTCGCCGTCAGGTCCGGATAGCCGATGGCGATGGCCAGCGACGAGTTCTTGGTCAGGTTGAGATACTGGCTGGTCAGCGGCGGAATGACGATGCGCATGGCCTGCGGCACGACGACCAGCCGCAGGATCGATCCGGACCGCAATCCCAACGCACCGGCGGCTTCCGTCTGGCCGGCGCTGACACCCCTGATGCCGGCACGCACGATCTCGGCGATGAAGGCGGCGGTATAGCAGGACAGCGCCAGATAAAGCGACAGGAACTCCGGCCGGACCTGAAAGCCGCCGGTCAGGTTGAAAGTCGACTGCTTGGGGTAGTCGAAGCTCAGGGGAAAGCCGCTCAGCGCATAGGCGAGCAGCGGCAGCCCGACGATCAGCGCCGCGGATGTCCAAAACACCGGAAATTGCTGGCCGGTCGCCATCTGCCGTTGCCGCGCCTTGCGCGCGACGAACCACGCCATGGCGATGCCGACGAGCAGGGCGACGAAGATCAGCCATGAACCGTCGCCCCATACGGCGCGTGGAAAATAGAAACCGCGCTGGTTGAGAAAGGAGCCGAACGGCAAATTGATGCTGTCGCGTGGCGCCGGCAGCACGGCCAGCACGCCGGAATACCAGAAGAAGATGACCAGCAGCGGCGGGATGTTGCGGAAGACCTCGACATAGACGGTGCAGATCTTCCTGATCAGCCAGTTCTTCGAGAGCCGGCCGATGCCGATGACGAAGCCGATGATTGTCGCGGTGATGATGCCGACGATGGCGACGATGACCGTGTTGAGGAGGCCGACCAGAATGGCGCGGCCATAGGTCGAATCCGACGAATAGGCGATCGCGCTCTCGCTGATATCGAAGCCGGCGCGGCCCTTGAGGAAGCCGAAGCCTGAAGCGATGCGCAACCGCGTCAGGTTGTCGATGACGTTGTGGGCAATCCACCAGACGCCCGCCACCAGCAGCACGACGACCAGCAGCTGGAAGAATATGCCCCGGATTTTCGGATCGTTGATGAAGGAACCGCGGCTGGGCTCCTCGCGAAGTACGTCCTGCGATGCCATTCGACCGTCCCCTGGAAAGAGAAACCGGGAGGCAGATGATCTGCCTCCCGGATCACATTTCGATCAGCGGATCGGCGGCGCGTATTGCAGGCCGCCCTTGGTCCACAGCGCGTTGATGCCGCGCGCGATCTTCAGCGGGCTGCCCGAGCCGACATTGCGCTCGAACATTTCGCCATAATTGCCGACGGCCTTGACGATGTTGACCACCCAGTCATTGGAGACGCCGAGATCGGTACCGATCTTGGTGTCGGCTTCCTGGCCGAGAACGCGCTTGATCTCGGGGCTGGCCGAGTTCTTCATCTCATCGACATTGGCCTTGGTGATGCCGAGCTCTTCAGCCTGCAGCAGCGCGAAATAGGTCCATTTGACGATGTGGTACCACTGGTCGTCGCCCTGGCGAACGGCAGGTCCGAGCGGCTCCTTGGAGATGATCTCGGGCAGCACGACATGGTCGGCCGGCGATCCCAGCGTCAGGCGGATGCCATAGAGGCCCGACTGATCGGTGGTATAGACGTCGCAGCGGCCGGCATCATAGGCGGCGTTGACCTCTTCCAGCTTTTCGAAGACGACCGGATTGTACTCCATCTTGTTGGCCTTGAAATAGTCGGCGAGGTTCAGCTCGGTGGTGGTGCCGCTCTGCACGCAGACGGCTGCGCCCGAGAGCTGCAATGCCGAATTGACGCCCGGCAGCTTCTTGGCGTTGATCATGAAACCCTGGCCGTCATAATAGGTGACGCCGATGAAATTCAGGCCGAGTGCCGTATCGCGGTTGATGGTCCAGGTGGTGTTGCGCGACAGGATGTCGATCTCGCCCGACTGCAGCGCGGTGAACCGCTCCTTGGCGCTGAGCGGCGTGAACTTGACCTTGGAGCCGTCACCGAAGACGGCGGCCGCGACAGCGCGGCAGAAATCCGCATCGATGCCTTGCCAGTCACCCTTGTCGTCCGGCGCCGAAAAGCCGGCCAGGCCGGTGGAGACGCCGCACTGGATGAAGCCCTTCGCCTTGACGGTGTCGAGCGTGGCCGCCGACGCGGCGGACGCCATCAATCCAAGCGTGGCGGCGCCTAGAATGCCGATAGCAATGTGTTTCATGACCCACAGACCCTTTTCTCTGTTTTTCAGGAGTAAATCCTGATTTTTTTCTCCCGTGTGAACGCGGCTTCATCCCGGCCCATCCCGAAACCCCGCATCGTAACCGACGCGCCGCCTCCCATTCACAAATGTCATCGAAGGCGATAATTCCTGTGAGGTCAAGGGAAATGACCCAAACCCGAAGAGTTTGAAAACCGATTGCCGTAAATGCCTGATTTACAGACAAACACGCCCGCGAATTAGTCAGCAGGGGCCAATAAAGGCGGCAAAGCTGATGCAACGCCAACGCGGGGCCGATACCGGCCGCGGCAGCGAAATCCATCCCGGGCAAATACCTCGTGGTTGTTGACCTCCGCGTGGGGCGAACTACCATGTCCCAAGATTGTCTTCTGACGATTTACTGGCGGCTGCAGTCCAATACAGGTCGCAGACGAAGACTGTTCTCAAGAGGCTTGAAAGACGATCCAGGTCCCGATGCCAGCCATCAACGCGCCTGAAACGCGCGGAATCAGCTGCCCGGTCGGCACCGTCTTCTCCAGCAGGACGAGGATGGCGATGCCGGCGATCCACAGCACGTTCATGACGCCACCGACGAACAGCAGGGCCATCAGCGCCCAGCAGCACCCCAGACAGTAGGCGCCGTGATCGATGCCCAGCCGGAGCGCGCCGAGCGGAGCGGAGCGGAATCCGCCATGGCCGGCCAGGAACGCGATCGGGGCCTGACATTGGCGCAGGCAGACGCCCTTCATCGGCGTCCATTGATAGAGACCGGCGGCGATCAGGACGAGGCCGCCGAGGACCGCGCTGCCGGTCGCCATCGAGGGGTCGAGCAAGGCAAGACGGGCGAGCAGCCATTGCGCACCGGTCGCCACGAGGCTGAAGACGGCCCAGACGGCGAGGTAGCCGGCAAAAAACCATCCCGTCGAAGCGATGGGCCTGCCATCCGCCCGCGCCTTGCGGCCGACACCGGCATAGAGCAGCAACATCGGTGCGACCGAAGGCGTCATCATGCCGACCATCATCACCGCCCACATCGTGAAGGTGAAAGCGAAATCGGCCAATGCCCAGGCCCGGATGCCTGGCGCCACGGCGGCGCCCATATCCATGCCGCCCATACCCATGTTCGACCCGTCCATATTCGACATGTCCATTCCGGCCATGTCACCGCCTCCGCTGTCCGGCAAGGCGGAGCCGGGCATGACCATGTCGGTGGCGAGCCACAGCACATAGGCCCAGGCGAGCACGGCAATCACCACGAGCGCGGCCATCACGACCGCGCGATCGCGCCGCAGCACCGCCTCGAGGGCCGTGTCGCCCATTGGATCAGGTCAATGCACGATGCCGCTCTGCGTGAGATGCAGATTGGCGAAATGGCTGTGCGTATCGGCCAGCTCGAACTTGATCGGGCCCGTCGCCTTTGTCCAGCCGCGCCCGACCTCGGCGATCGCGTATTCGAAGCCGTGCGGCAGGTCGATGCGCGCCTGGTGGGCAGCGCCGGTGACCGGATTCCGGATCGGCTCGCCACGACCGTCGGTTATACCCTCGACATGCAGCTGACTGGTTCGCGCGTCGACGTCGATGTTGAATTCGATCGGCGCAAAGATCGGGTCGTGGAACTTCTCCAGCGTGGTCGAAAAGACCTGGAATATCGTTGCACCCGGTTCGGTATCCAGACCGCCCAATATGCGAAGCAGCGCGCCACGTTGGGCTTCCGTCGCCCTCTCGTCGATGATCACCGCGGCTTCGCCTCCGCCCTGGTGTATGGCGCCGGGCCAGCTGAAAATCCCGACGAACCGCAATCCGTCGAGCTTGGTGTCGCCGTGATGGCCGCTTTCGATTTCCATGCCGGCGACCGCCTGGCAGAACCCGTATGTCGGCATGGCGTTGAACTGGCACGGGCAGCCATAGGCGCAGTTGCAGTTGATGAATTCGCGCGCCTTCATGGCCCATTTGACGTCCGGCATGGCATTCCTCCCTTGCCGCGCTCACGCTTGGTGAGCGCGATCCGGATCGTGGAGGACCAGAGGTCAACCGGCAGCAACCATCCGGCAGCATCTGATCGAAGCAATCCGGCGATTAATATTAGCCGACAATCATATACCTTCCGCAGCCGCCCACAATAGCCGATCGGCGGAGATGAGGGCTCCGAACGCAGGTCAATCAAAGACCGCCTTTTCGCGATAGGAATTTTTTCTTGACAGCCTGCCCTCAGCTATGATACATTTTCGTCCATGGTGCTGATTTGCGCCGATGACCCGCCGCACAGGCGGGTTTTTCGTTTTGATATCCTGTCCCCGCATCGCTGTTTTTGCCGCGACGAATTGGCATATTCGAAGTCCATCTCCTGGCGGACGGTGGCTGTTGCACGGTCCATGCCGCCGCACTATGGCTAGCGGCTTGTCAAACAAGGCGACGCAGAATGGCGAAAGACGGCGAGCACTTTAGCGGCGGGATGGGCATCAACACGCGGCTTGCCCATTCGGGCAACAATCCGCACGACTATTTCGGCTTCGTCAATCCGCCGGTGGTGCATGCCTCGACCGTGCTTTTTCGCGACGCGGCGTCAATGGCGGCTCGCACCCAGAAATACACTTACGGCACGCGCGGCACGCCGACGACCGATGCGCTCGCCCACGCCATAGACGCGCTGGAAGGTTCGGCAGGCACGATCCTGGTGCCGTCGGGCCTTGCGGCGGTGACGGTACCGCTGCTCGCCTTCGTGTCGGCCGGCGACCATCTGCTGATCGTCGATACCGTCTATCATCCGACCCGCAACTTCGCCGACACGATGCTGAAGCGGCTGGGCGTCGAGGTCGAGTACTACGCCCCCCATGTCGGCGCCGGCATCGCGGCGTTGATCAAGCCCAACACCAAGGTGGTGTTCACGGAATCACCGGCCTCCAACACCTTCGAGGTGCAGGACATCCCAGCCATCGCCAAGGCGGCGCACGCCGCGGGCGCCATCATCATGATGGACAATACCTGGGCGACGCCACTGTATTTCCGCCCCCTCGACCACGGTGTCGACATCTCGATCCATGCGGCGACCAAATACCCGGCCGGCCATTCCGACGTGCTGCTTGGCACGGTGTCGGCCAATGAGAGCTGCTGGACGCATCTTTATGAAAGCTTCTGCACGCTTGGCTGCTGCGCCGGGCCCGACGACGTCTACCAGGTGCTGCGCGGCCTGCGCAGCATGGGCGTGCGCCTCGAACACCATCAGCGCAGCACGCTTGCCATCGCCTCCTGGCTCGAAGGCCAGAAGGGCGTGGCGCGCGTGCTCCACCCGGCCCTGCCCAGCCACCCGGACCACGAACTGTGGAAGCGGGACTTCTCCGGATCGAGCGGCATCTTTTCCATCGTGCTTGCCGGCGGCGGACAAAAGCAGCAGCACGCCTTTCTCGACGCGCTGCAAATCTTCGGCCTCGGCTATTCCTGGGGCGGCTATGAGAGCCTTGCCGTGCCGGTCTGGCTCGGCGACCGCGTTGTCGCGAAGGCCCCCTATGAGGGTCCATTGATCCGCCTGCAGATCGGCCTCGAGGACGTCGACGACCTGAAGGCCGACATTTCGCGCGGCCTGACCGCGGCGGCGGCTGCGTAGCGGAATTCTATTCCCTCAAATTGCAGTTTCCCGGATCAGTTTGGCTTTCAAATTCAACGATGCCGCGTCATTGCGGTGCGATCAGCACATTTTCGACTTCCCCTGGAATATCGGCAGAGTTTTCGACCCCATGGCTTTCCGCCTTTTTGTTCCCATTCTTGCCGGCGCGACGCTGCGCGAGCGTCTCGTCGCCTGTATCGGCGCGACGATCGGCATTGCACTCACCGGTGTGATCGCCAGCCTTGTGCTCGGCAACGGCCCGCACGTGCCGCTGCTGGTGGCGCCGATGGGGGCGTCGGCGGTGCTGCTGTTCGCCGTGCCCGCCAGTCCGCTGGCACAGCCATGGTCGATCATCGGCGGCAACACGATATCGGCACTGGTCGGCGTGATCGTGGCGCATTTCATCCACGAAACCGCCCTTGCCAGCGGCATCGCGGTGGCACTGGCCATCGCCGCCATGTCGTTCACGCGCTGCCTGCATCCGCCGGGCGGAGCGGCCGCGCTGACCGCGGTGCTGGGAGGGCCTGCCGTGATCAGCGCCGGCTTCCTGTTTCCATTCGTGCCGGTGGCGCTGAACTCGATCCTGCTGGTGGCGCTCGGCTACGGCTTCCACAGGCTGGCCCGGCGCAATTATCCGCATGTGCCGGTTGCGGCGCCGGCAAACAGCCACGGCACCGGCGATCTGCCGGCGCAGCTGCGCGTGGGCTTTCGGTCGGAAGACATCGATGCCGCGCTTGGCGCACTCGACGAGACGTTCGATATCGATCGCAACGATCTCGACCGGCTGCTGCGGCAGGTCGAATTGCAGGCGATGGTGCGCGCGCACAAGACCCTTCTGTGCGAGGACATCATGTCGCGCGATGTGATCTCGGTCGATGCTCACACCTCCACCGAGGCGGCGCGCCAATTGCTGCTTGACCACAACATCCGCACCTTGCCGGTCGTCAATGCGGAAGCCAGGCTGGCAGGCACGGTGGGGTTGCGCGAACTCACCCAGGCCTCGGGGACGGTTGGATCCGTCTTAACGCCCGCGGCAACAGCCGCCGCCGGCGTCGCCGCCATGGGTCTGCTGCCCGTCCTCACCGACGGCCGCAGCCATGCGGTCATCATCGTCGACGACGACAAGCGGATTCTCGGGCTGATCACCCAGACCGATCTGTTGGCGGCCACGGCGCGCCTGCAGGCTGCCTGACAAGCCTTCGCTCGCACTGTAGTGTAGCGGCCGCCGGACCCGGCAGAAAATCTTCGGGAACCTTTTGCCGGCGACAGCGTCCAATCTCCCAATCGAGATCCTGGTTCGGAGATTGGGTTGAGGAAACTTGCCATGCCTGCTGTGTTGACGGCCGTGCCTTCCGCTGTGCCAGGGGAGATGCAGCTTGTGCACCGCGCGCTGGCGCGCGACGGCGACGCCTTCCGCACCATCATCAAGACACACAATCAGCGGCTTTACCGGATCGCGCGCGGCGTCGTGCGCAATGACAGCGAGGCCGAGGACATCGTGCAGGAGGCCTACGTCAAGGCTTTCGCCCATCTCGATGCGTTTCGCGGCGACTCCTCGCTCGCCACATGGCTATCGCGCATCGTCATCAACGAGGCGCTCGGCCGGCTGCGCAAAAGGCGCAAAACGGTGGCGCTGCCGGAAAATCCGCAAGCCGAGATCATCCGGTTTCCCCTCAATCCCAGCGACGATCCGGAACGGACAATGGCGCAACGGCAGATCCTCCAACTGGTCGAACAGGCCACCGACAGCCTTCCCGACGTCTACCGGACGGTGTTCGTGGCGCGGGTGATCGAGGGGCTGAGCATCGAAGAGACCGCCGACCTCCTCGGCGTGCGGCCGCAAACCGTCAAGACAAGGCTGCACCGCGCCCGCGCCCTTGTCCGCAAGGCGCTGGACGACCAGATCGGGCCGGTGCTGCTCGACGCCTTCCCCTTCGCCGGCCGGCGTTGCGAACGACTGACCAGCGCCGTGATGCGACGGCTCGGGCTGGAAAGCTGAGCCTCAGCGGATTTCAGTTCATTTCAGCGGGAACGTTTGCCGCTGACCAGCATCCAATGACCGTCAACCGAAAAACACTGTCCGGGACGATTTCAGCGTCCCGGCGAAGGAGATGCCATGTCTATCCGACACACTGCTGCCCTCGCCGCCCTGCTGCTGCTCGGCACCGCCCCGTTCGCACAAGCCGCCGACAAGCCGACCGATCCGCAGATCGCCCATATCGCCTACACGGCCGGGGTCATCGACATCGAAGCGGCCAAGCTGGCCATCGACAAATCGAAGAACAAGGAGGTTGTCGATTTCGCCAAGGACATGGTCCGCGATCACGAGGCTGTAAATATTCAGGCGCTCGACCTGGTCAAGAAGCTCAAGGTCACCCCGGAAGACAACCCCACCAGCAAGGCGCTGACCAAAGCTGCGACGGAGGAGCGGGCCAAGCTCGACAAACTCCACGGCGCTGCCTTCGACAAGGCCTATGTCGACAATGAGGTCGCCTATCACAAGCAGGTCAACGGCGCGCTCGAAACCCTTTTGATCCCGTCGGCGCAGAATGCCGAGCTGAAAAGCCTGCTGGAAACCGGCCTGAAGATATTCCAGGGCCATGAGCAGCACGCCGAACACGTCGCCGGCATGCTCAAGTAAGGACCGGGAGCATGCAGAACCGCCATCTGTGGATTGCGTTGACGCTCGCCGTCGGGATCGTGCCGGCGCAAGCCGAAACCATCCAGGTCACCATCGACAGGCTGGTGTTCTCTCCGGCCACCGTCGAGGCAAAGGTCGGCGACACGATCGAGTGGGTGAACAAGGATGTGTTCGCCCACACGGCCACCGTGAAAGGCGGCTGGGAAGTGATGATCCCGCCGAAGAAATCCGCAAGCCTGACTTTGAAGACGGCGGGACCGGTCGACTACTTCTGCCGCTTTCACCCCAACATGAAGGGCCGTTTGGTGGTGGCGCCCTGATCCAGCTCCGACGAGTGCATGTCGCCCAAAAGTGACCTCGGTTTTGGGAGAACGACACGCATGAAAACAAAGACCTGAAGCGGGTCGCCTGAGGAATTCAAGCGACCCGCTTCAGGCTCGCCTGGCCTCGTCGGGACGCGCGATATGTGTCCACGAGCCGTCATAGCCCGGCTCGCGGCGTGCAATCCAGGCATTCAGCCCTTCGCGCAGATCAGCGGTCGGGGCCATCCGCGCAAACTGCTCGGCCTCGACCAGCAAACCTTCGGCGATGCTCTGGTTGAGGCCGCGCGCCACTGCCGTGAGGATGCCGGCAATCGCCAGATCGGAGTGCCGCAGGATACGCCTGGCCAGATCAAATGCCGCCGGCATCAACTCGGCATGCGGCACAACCTCGTTGACGAGACCCAGTTCAAGCGCCCGCGGCGGCGCAAACCAGTCGCCGGTCAACAGCAGTTCGAGCGCCCGCTTGCGCCCCGCGAGCCTCGGCAAGCGCTGGGTTCCACCAAAGGTCGGCGGCATTGCGAGGTTGATTTCCGGCTTGGCGAACAAAGCGCGGTCACTGGCGATAGCGAGCGGTACGGCCTCGGTGATTTCGCAGCCGCCACCAAAGGCAATGCCGTTGACGGCGGCGATGATGGGTTTGCGGTAGGCTTCCAGCCTCGCCGTCAGCCGCTGCCCGCGCATGACGAAATCCCGCATCGCGACACCGACGCCAAGCGCCACGCTGGCCGAGAACTCGTGAATGTCGCCCCCCGCCGAAAACGCCCGCTCCCCTGCTCCGGTCAGAATGACCGCTCGGACGCCGTCATCGACTTCCATGTCGTCAAGGACCGCAAGCAGGCGGTCGATCAGGGCATAGTTCAGCGCGTTGAGTTTCTCCGGCCGGTTGAGGGTGAGGATGGCAATCCCATCCCGGGTTTCGCTAAGGACAAGATCTGTCATTTGGCTCTTCCTTCTCCATCATGCTGATGGAAGGAAGACTATGCCCTTTGTCGCTTGTGTATATTCACTAGTCGGTATACATAGGCTTATGCCCGACACGCAGAGCCCTACCCGCAAACGCATTGTCGATGCCGCGACCAGACTCTTCTATGCAGAAGGAATCGGTCGTGTCAGCGTCGATGCCGTTGCCGAGGAAGCGGGTCTCACCAAGCGCACGCTCTACTACCATTTCAAGAGCAAGGACGACCTGATCGCGGCCTATCTGGACGGCCGCGACCAACCCAATCTGAAGCGGATGGCCGGCTGGTTCGAGGCTGCCGAAGGCGGCGCGGATCGCAAGGTCGAGGCGATCTTCACCAATCTGGCGAGGTCCGCTCGCCATCCGAAATGGAAGGGATGCGGCTTCCTGCGCACGGCCGCCGAACTCGCCTCGATGCCCGGACATCCGGCGGTCAAGGTCGGCGCGCGGCACAAGCTGAATTTCGAAACATGGCTGGCCGGCGCCCTGTCGGACCATGGCGTCGCGGAGCCGCAAACCCTGGGGCGCGAGATCGTGCTTTTGATCGACGGCTGCTTTTCGATCATGCTGATCCACCGCAACCCCGATTACATCGAAGCGGCCGGACGCGCCGCGGCGACGCTGGTGCGGGCGCGACTTTCAGGCAGCCAGGTCTAAAGCGCGACGCGCTTTAAGCCTTTGGTTTTATGCATGTCGTTGCCCTAAAACCGGGGCCACTTTTGGGGCAACGACATGCATTAGAAACCGAAAGCCAGCCATGCGGTGCCGGCGGCCAGCGTTATCAGCGTCAAAGGCAAGCCGACCTTGAAAAAAGCGCCGAACGACAGCGTCGTGCCGGCGGCGCGTGCCTGTTCGGCGACGATCAGGTTGGCGACCGAACCCAGCAGCGTGAAATTGCCGGCCAGCGTCGAGCTCATGGCGACGACCAGCCAGGCGCGCTCGGGGCTTTCGAGGCCGGGTATGAAGGGCCGCAGCGCCAGCACGGCCGGAACATTGCTCATGATGTTGGAAAGCACCGCGGTGAAGCCGGACAGCCGCCAGACGTCGTCCAGCCCGAGATTCCTGGCCGAAGCGATCATGTCTGGCGAAAGAAGCGTCTTTTCGGCGCCGGCGACGACCACGAACAGACCGGCGAACATGAACAGCAGCGGACCGTCGATCTCGCGGTAGATGCGCTCCGGCTTGATGGCCCGGGTGAGCAAGAGGATGGCGCCGCCGATGAGTGCTGCCTTGGCGACGGGCACGCCGGCGAAGAAGGCAATTGCCAGCCCGATGCAGACCACCACCGCCTTCAGCACCTGCCCCTTGTGCATGCGGCCACGCGAGACCTCGGGCGTCAGTTGGACGGTGCGGGCGAATTCGGCCCGGAAGACAATACGGATGATGACAACGACCGCGACGAGGCCGAACAGGGCGACCGGAGCCAGCGCTGCCGAAAAGGCCGGATAGGAAATGCCCGACAGTGCACCGATGACCATGTTTTGCGGATTGCCGGTGATGGTTGCGACGCTGCCGCAATTCGACGCGGTGGCGGTGGCGATCAGATAGGGGATCGGGTTGCGCTTGATCACGCGGGTGACGTGGACGACGATCGGCGCCATGACGAGACAGATGGCGTCGTTGACCAGGAAGGCGGACAACACGCCGGTCAGCAGCGTCACCATCACCAAGAGCATGAAGGGCGCATGCGCGTGCTCGATGGCGACGGCGCCAAGGCCACGAAAGGCGCCCGACACTTTTAAATGCGCCACCACGATCATCATGCCGAGCAGAAGCGTGATGGTGTCGAAATTGATCGCCCGGTACGCATCCTCCATGCTGAGCGCGCCGATGGCGATCATCGCGGCCCCGCCGAGAAGCGCGATCCCTGCCCGGTCGAGGCGCAGGCCGGGGATGCGGCCAATGGCGACACCGGCGTAAGTCAGGATCAGGATCAGCAGTGCCGCCGCGCCCATCAATGTCATCGATAAGAAGTCCTGCCCAGTCTGTGGCACGCCGCTGGCTGTCGGCCCCATTCGTCCGCTTTGCGTGCCTGCTTTAGCGCGATGTCGAGATCGATGACAGCGGGCATGTTGTTGCGCCAAGGATGTCCCATGGCCCAAGGGATGACGTGCAGCTAACGCAGATAGAAATCCAGCCTCTGTCGCACAGCTTGGGAAGAATAGATCTGCTCGACGGTCTGCCGTGCCTTGAGGCCCACTGCCGCCCGCAGCGCCGGGTCGGCTTTGAGATCGGCCAGGATGCGCGCCGCCTGCTGCGTCGTTTCGAACAAGAAACCGTTTTCGCCATGCCTGATGTGGTCGGAATAGCCGCCATGGGAATGGCAGACCACGGGCAACCCGCAGGCCATCGCCTCGAACACGACGCGACCGAAGGTTTCCACATGCCAACCGGTGCGATAATAAAACACGTCGAGCGTCTGCAGAAACTCTTCGGCGGAGAATTGGCCGGGTGGCAACAGTTCGAGCTGCGGATGCGGCATGAGGCTGTCCTTGAGCCCTATCCCCCCCTGAATCCGCAAGGCTGTGCCTTCGGCCAGCAATGTCTCGTAGAGGGGTATGTCAGCGGGATGGTGTTTGCCCGGCCCATCGCGGCTCAAGCGTCCGACGGTGAAGGGACGATCCGAACCCAGACGTCGTGATGAAAAACGTTCGATCTCGATCGGAGACGGGTGCACGGTGCCGTCGATTTGGAGCAATCGCTTCTGGAAGTCGGAAACAACCACTATCTCGGCGGCGGGCCATCCCAAGCTCCGAGGCATGCGCGTGGTGAGGTTGAGAACCTTCGGATGAAGGGTGTTGAAGTCGTAAATCAGCCGGCGCGGCCGTGGGATCAGGTAAGGCCACACCTTGTTGCGCCAATGCGCCCCGAGAAAGACGTAAGTGCCGCCATCCGGAACTTTTCGCGTAAGCGGGGAAATACGGCGTATCGGGAATTGCCGCATTAATTCATCTGAAGCCCTCGATGACGCAGCCCAAAGGCGCACCTCCGAATCGGCGCTCAACAGCCGATAAAGTTCCAACGTCTTGAGGTCACTGCCGCCGAAAGGATCCTGAAAGCCGTTGAACAAATGGATCATAATAACTGTGTTTACCCAATCGTTTCCGCATTGTTCGCCAGCATCAAAATCATGATCGCATGTCGACCGGAACGCTTGGAAACTCAGGAGTCAAAACCGTTTCTGCCGACAACGAAACATCGCTAACGCGGGGGAGTATACCGGCAAGCGGTTGCAGTCCATGCCCCATCGAGCCGGCATGCTATCCGTAAGGATCTGATTCCTTGCGGATGGTCGTAAGTGTTTGAACGCATAGAGGGAGCGTCTGTTTCGAGAGCTTCCCGATCAGCCTTCTGCAAGTTCTGTCATCAATGCACGGTGGCGACGCCGGGCGCAGGCGCCGGAGACGTTCCGGCCGGATCGAAGCTGACTTGATCGCGTCCGTTCGACTTGGCCGTGTAAAGCCTTCTGTCGGCAGCGGAGAAGATTTCCTCATAGGTGATCGGGCCGGTAAAGCTTGTGCCGCCGATGCTGACGGAAAGCGGACAAGGCCTGCCGCCGGGTGAGAATTCCATCTCCCTGATACGCCGGCGGATGCTTTCGGCAACCACCCAGGATTGCGAGGGATCCACGCCGGGCAGAAACACGCCGAATTCTTCGCCGCCGATGCGGCCGACGATATCGCTGCCACGCAGTTGCCCCTTGATCGCCTGCGCTATCAGTTTGAGGGCCTGATCGCCGCAATCATGGCCCAGGCGGTCATTGATCGACTTGAAGTGGTCGGCGTCGATGATCAGCAGCGCCCCCGAACGGGTCTGCTCCTGCTTGCGGGTCTGCTCGAGATAGGCTTCGACCAGCATCGAGAAGGCGCCACGGTTCAGCACCGCCGTCAGACTGTCGGTCGCGGCGATGACGCTGAGATCGCGCTGCGCGATGGCCAGCTGGCGAATCTTCCACATCAGGAAAAACAGAAACGAGCCGCCCAGCACCAAAGGCAGCATCAGGTCGGTCATCTGCGCCCGCCACACGGCCTCGGGCGAAAGATAGGGAAAATTGAAGGAATCGACGAAGAACGCCACGGCAATGAAGAATGCCGTACCGACTGCCGTGACAGCGATCACCCTGCCCCAGCTCGTCGGCGACAGATCGAGCTTCATCGCGTCCACTCCGTTAGCCGTCGCTACTATGACGCACCAACACAAACAAATTGATAAGACTTTCCCTCCAATTCGATGTCGGCGGCGGAATCAAATCCACCGGCCAACCAGCCCCTGCCTATGACTTGCGACAGACGCTTGCGCAGACGCCACAGGACGGCCGCTGGAAAGCAACCATCCTGTTCAGAGCTTGAAGGCGTGGGCCAATTGCCGGCCGGGCAAGGGCAAAACGGCGCGCGAAGCCAGATCGCTCGTCGTCAGTTGAGCGTCGATTCACCCAGCGCATCGACGACAAAGGATGCCGCGATCAGGTCGTCGGCATCGAGACGCAGGGAGCCTCCGTCGCCTCCCATGGCTGAAGCCACTTTTTGAAAGGTCTTCATTTCGTATTCCGTGATCCGGGCGTCCTGCATCCTGGCCCTGAGATCGGCAATGCGCCGATCGAGGGCCGAAGATATCCCTATTTCTCGCTTCGACATGGCAACACTCCTCCCCACCCTTGTTTGCCTCCCGCCTGTCCACTTTTATATGAGGGTCCGCGAATACAGCGGGCCGAACGCGCCGTGCGCGGGAAGGTTCCGAAAAGGCCGAGTAACGAAATAATACGCTGGCGCCGAGCCACGCCCGCGGACTTTTCTATATCAGACGCAGCTAATCCTTGACGCCGGCGGATGCCGCCCCAGAATCAGAGCATGGCAATAAAGTCGGCGACGAGGTGGCGGTCATGGCGACGGTGCTGAAGCGCGTCACGAAGGACCGCGTCAGCGTGTCGATCCCCGGTCTTCCGCATTCGGTCATTGATCCGGCAACCAGGCTGACCAGGGGCCAGCAGATGGAATTGCCCGGGGACGTTTCGCGGATCGACGGCGACAAGGTCACGGTGTCGCTCGGGCCAATAGTCACGGTGGATCTGGACAAGGTGCGCGTGGTGCAAAGCCGTGTCCCGCCGAAGCGAAGGACCGTCAGGATGTGAACAAGCGAAGCGCCACCGTCTCAGGGATACAACCCCTTACACCCCAGCAGTGCAGAGCTGCACGAGCGATCCTGAAGTGGTCGCAGGTGCGACTCGCCGCGAAGTGCGGCCTCAGCGAAGGAACGATTGGCAGTTTTGAGAGCGGGCGAAGGATTCCCAGTCCCGCCAAGCTGGCTGCCATCCGTCGAGGCTTGGAGGCAGCGGGCGTGGTTTTCATCGATCAGAAGACCGCAGTGACAAAGAGCGGTCCGCCTCGCGAAACTATTAGTGGAACATAATTTAGATATCGCTGTTAGACCGCAAAAGGGAGGCGCGCGATGTCACAACATGAAATCGGCATTGTTTCGGACTGGTCGAGATTGGTGGCGGACGATCCTCTGATCGCCGCGGATATAACCCAGCGCCTTTCTGTGCTGCGCGCTTGCAATGACAACGCTGCCACCGCCGCCGACGTCCCGTCGCCCGGCACCGAAACGTTTCGGGGTCCCGACATTACCAGCCTCGCAACACCCACCGAGTATCCTCGGCCGATCGTGCTCCTAGCGACGATCTATGCGTCGACGGTCCTGGGGGTAACGCTGCTTCTAGCGGCAGCGGTCTGAGCGCACGAGACCTGATACCGCTCTCTGAAAGCCCGTGTCTCCGGTATAAACCGTAACCTATGTGTCCGGAACGGACCGAAAGGCTTTGGCGATCCCGACAGGATTCGAACCTGTGACCATCGGCTTAGAAGGCCGGTGCTCTATCCAGCTGAGCTACGGGACCGCTGGCCGGCCCTTGGGCCGGCTGGATATTCTGGCGCCGGGCGCCGTTCAATGCGTCCAGGGCGTCCTGCGGTCATAGCGGAAATTCTCCGCATAGGAAATCTGGCGGCGCTTGGTCTCTTTCGGCTCTTCGACGCGGAAAGCGAGCCCTTGCTTTTCGGCGTAGGCGACCGCCTCTTCGCGCGTGTCGAAGCTAAGCCTGATCTGGCTTCTCATGTCTGCCGACGTCGTATAGCCCATCAGCGGGTCGATCTTCTTGCGCGACTCGGGATCGAATTCCAGCACCCAGTAACCGGTCTTGGCCTTGCCGGACTGCATCGCGGTTTTGGCTGGGCTGAAAATGCGCGCGGACATGGCCACCTCGTTGTTGTGCAAGGCAGCATCGCTACCCTTCGCCCGTCATTACTGCGCAATGCGCACGGCGGCAAGGTTTTTGCTCTCGCAGGTTTTTGCACTTGCCATGCACCACCGAAATGAATAGGCAACAGACCGTTCGGAGTGTAGCGCAGCCTGGTAGCGCATCTGGTTTGGGACCAGAGGGTCGGGAGTTCGAATCTCTCCACTCCGACCATCCCCTCACAGCCCAATGCCCGGCGCAGCCATACGGTTCACTTGCTGCGGCTCCGGCCGTGTGTCCGGCGCCGCGGTTCGGCAAACAGGGGGTCAGATGCTTGGAATCGATGCCTGGGTGTCGCTTTTCGGACCGGCCTACTTTGCCTACGCCGGCATAACGGTTCCGGTCATGGTGACGTGGGCAATTGCCTGCGCCGCACTGGCGATGTGGAACAACCGTGAAAGCCGCAGACAGGCGAGGCAGGCCCCGGGCGCCGTGGTCTCCCGCTCCTGGCGTGTCAGTATCGGGATGTTTGTGCTGGTCGCCGCCGGCTATATCGCCGCTCACTCTGCCGTCTATCTCGCAGTCCGTCATTTCGCCAGAATGTGGCTCTGAGACCGGCCTCTCAGGCTAGATCTCGAACTCGCCCTGCCCTTCATCCATGGCGCTGACGGTTTCGGCTGCCAGCGCCCTGGTGATCGGCGTCTTGCGTTCGAGCGCGGTCCGGTCGAGCCGCTCCACCACGCGCATCGCTGTCGCCAGCGAGCGCTCGATCCGGCGGACCAGATATTGCACGACATGCGGTTCGACCTCGATCTGACGGTCGGCGAAAAGTTTTGTGATGACGCCTGCCAGCAGGAGATCGTCGGGCTCATGAATTTCGACTGTCGCAGCCGCCTTCAGCCGCGAGGCAAGATCAGGCAGGCCAACACCCCAGGCCGAGGGAAAGCGGCGCGCCGTCAGAAGCAGTTGCGAGCCGGCACCACGCACCGCATTGATCAGATGGAACAGGCCTTGTTCGTCAACCGTCCCGGTATCGACATCGTCGATCAGCGCCGGCCGCGCGCCGAGATTGGCGATGCTGTCGCCGATGCGCCTGGCGTCGACCGCCGCCGCATTGGCACGCGCGCGCCAGATCGAGGCCAGATGCGTCTTGCCAGAACCCGCGGGACCGGCCAGCACCACCACCGGCGATGGCCAGTCCGGCCAGCGGTCGACCAGCGCAACCGCCTGGTTGTTGGTGCCGGAGACGACGAGTTCGTCACGCGAATAGCCGGTGCCATGGCCGAGGTCGAGCGGCAACTGGCGCGGCGGGTCGGTTGGCTGGGCAGTCACTTCAGCGACGCGGTTGCGTGCGGTGGCCGCCGCCGCGATCGGCCGGAAGCTGCGGCACAGGTGCCGCGCCGCGGCCCTTGTAGAGCGGCGATTCGAGATAGCGGGCTATTGCGAACCGCACCAGCACGGCGACGGCGGCCGAAGCCGGCACCGCGATCAACAAGCCGACGAAGCCGAACAGCGCGCCGAAGGCAAACAGCGAAAACATCAGCCATACCGGGTGCAGGCCGACGCTCTTGCCGACCAGCCGCGGCTGCAGGATGTTGCCCTCGATGAACTGGCCGATGAAGAAGACGACCGCGACCGCGACGATCATCGTCCAGTCCGGCCAGAACTGGACGAAGGCGACGCCCACGGCCAGCACCAGCCCGGTCAGCGAGCCGACATAGGGGATGAAGGAAATCAGCCCGGCGAACAGGCCGATGAGGATGCCGAAGTTCAGTCCGGTCAGCGTCAGCCCGGTGGCATACATGGCGCCCAGCACCAGGCACAGCGTGCCCTGGCCACGCACGAAGCCTGCCGTGGCGGTGTTGATGTCCCGTGCGATGGCGCGCACGGTCTGGACGTTGTCGCGTGGCACCCAGCCGTCGATGACCGCCACCATGCGGTCCCAGTCGAGCAGCATGTAGAAGGCGACCACCGGTGTCACCACGAACAGGCTGACCACAGAAACCAGCGCCATGCCGGAACTCCACAGCGAGGTGAAGACGGTGGTGACAAAACCGAAGCCGGAGGTCAGCAGCGAATTCAGCCCGTCGCGCAAGCTATTGGCGTTGACGCCGAACTTCTGCTCCAGCCATTTCGGATCGAACGAGGTGATCAGGCTTTGCAGCCGGGTCAGATATTCCGGCAATTTGCCGGCGAAATCGGCCATCTGCGTGGCCAGAACCGGAATGAGGATGACAAAGGCCAGGACCAGCACGATGAGGAAGGTGATGAGGATGACCACCGTCGCCATGAAACGCGACAGGCCGAGCCGCTGCAGCCGGTCGGCAACGGGATCGAGGAAATAGGCAAGCACCATGCCGGCGACGAAGGGCAGCAGGATGGCGCTGAAGACATAGAGGAAAAGCGCCAGCAGCGCGGCGCCGGCCAGCCAGAAGAAGATCTGGCGGCGAAAGGTCGCGGACGCGGCGATGTCGGCGGCCGCGGCCTCGATCGCCGCCGCTTCTGTCTCGGATGTCCGGAGTGGAGCCTTCGTCATGTCAGCTCATGTGCCTCAGCCAAGTCACGAGATAGGCTGCGGCCGAAGCCACGGTCAAGACCCCGGACAGCAATATGAGAACCGGCCTCAGCGGGTCGAGATGAACCGACAGGGCAAGCTCACCCAGCACAACCGCCGCCAGCACGATCTGGATGGCGGTGTTGGCCTTCGACACGAAAAGCGGTTTCATCTCGACCGGATGGGCCATGACGGCGGACAGCAGGACCGCGCAGACGATCAACGCGTCGCGCGACACCATGGTGACGACCAGCCACAGCGGCAATTGCCCGATGAGGCCCATGACCACGAACACCGAAACCAGCAGCAGCTTGTCGGCGATCGGATCGAGATAGGCGCCGAGCGTGGACTGCTGATTGAAACGGCGGGCGATGAAGCCATCGACGCCGTCCGAAATGCCGGCGACGAGGAACCCGGCAAAAGCCCAGTCCCAGCGCGCCTGCAGCATCGCCAGCACCACCGCCGGCACCAGGACAAGGCGCAGGATGGTGATCAGGTTGGGGATGGTCAAATGCCTGGCACCTCCTCTTGGTCGGAGATAGATGATGAAGATGGCGGGTGGCAACAAGGGAGGAGCTGCCGATCTCCCCGCACGGGAGCGGCCTTCAGCTTGGCTTTCGCCAATCACGAGCGCCTGTACGTGCGCGCTGTCCACGGTTTTGTAGGCCGAGATGGCCGTTATCCTTGCGGACAGAAACCGTTCATGCGAAGAGCCCGCGACAAGGAAAATTGCTGAACGGGCACCAGAAATGAGCAAGCGCGACGTGAACAAGCGCAAGAACGGGCTCACCTATGCCGAGGCCGGTGTCGATATCGATGCCGGCAATCTCATGGTCGAGAAGATCAAGCCGCTGGTGCGCGCGACGCGCCGGCCGGGCGCCGATGGCGAGATCGGCGGTTTCGGCGGCCTGTTCGACCTCAAGGCGGCCGGGTTTACCGATCCGGTGCTGGTGGCGGCCAATGACGGCGTCGGCACCAAGCTCAAGATCGCCATCGATGCCGGCAAGCACGACACGATCGGCATCGACCTCGTCGCCATGTGCGTCAACGACATCGTCGTGCAAGGTGCTGAACCGCTGTTCTTCCTCGATTATTTCGCCACCGGCAAGCTCGATCCCGACCAGGGTGCCGCGATCGTCGGCGGCATTGCCGAGGGCTGCCGCCAGGCCGGCTGCGCGCTGATCGGCGGCGAGACCGCCGAGATGCCCGGCATGTATCACGGCAACGACTACGACCTCGCCGGCTTTGCGGTGGGTGCCGCCGAACGCGGCCAATTGCTGCCCACCGATGACATTGTCGAAGGCGACGTGCTGCTGGGCCTGGCTTCCTCCGGCCTGCACTCGAACGGCTATTCGCTGGTGCGCCGCATCGTCGCCGTCAGCGGTCTGTCGTGGAGCGATCCGGCACCGTTCAACGACGAGGCCACTCTGGCCGAAGCACTGCTCGAGCCGACCCGCATCTACGTCAAGTCGATTCTCAAGGCGATCCGCAACACGCATGGTATCAAGGCGCTCGCCCACATCACCGGCGGCGGCTTCCCGGAAAACATTCCACGCGTGCTGCCCAAGGATTTTTCGGCCGAGCTCGACCTCGAGGCGATCGACGTTCCTCCCGTGTTTTCGTGGCTGGCCAAGACCGGCGGCGTGGCGCCGGAAGAAATGATGCGCACCTTCAATTGCGGCATCGGCATGATCCTGGCGGTCGCGTCCGGCCAGGCAGCGCAGGTCGCGGCCGTGCTACAGGAAGCCGGCGAGACGGTGACGCCGATCGGCCGCATCGTGCCGCGCCGCGACGCAGGCGTCATCTATCGGGGTTCGATCGGCCTATGAGCGCGCAGAGGAAACGCACCGTTGTCCTGATCTCGGGACGCGGCTCCAACATGACCGCGCTGATTGCCGCGGCCAGCGACCCGTCGTTCCCGGCCGAGATCGTCGGTGTCATTTCCGATAAGGCGGATGCCGCCGGGCTCGGCATCGCCAGGGCGCGCGGTATCGCCACGCAGGTCGTCTCGCGTGCCGACCACGGCAGCAAGCAGGCGCATGACGCCGCCATCGACGCGGCCCTTACCGCCTTCAACGCCGAGATCGTGGCGCTGGCCGGCTATATGCGCATCCTTAGCCCCGGCTTCGTCCAGAAATGGCAGGGCCGCATGATCAATATCCACCCTGCCCTGCTGCCGGCCTTCAAGGGGCTCGACACCCATGCGCGCGCGCTGGCCGCCGGCATCCGCATCCATGGCTGCACCGTGCACTTCGTCACCTCCGAGATGGATGACGGCCCGATCATCGCACAGGCAGCCGTGCCGGTGATGGTCGGCGACACCGCCGATACATTGGCAGCCCGCGTGCTGAAGACCGAACACCGGCTCTATCCGCTGGCGCTGGGGCTGGTCGCCGAAGGCAAGGCGCGCATGGAGGCCGGCCGCACCGTGCTTGCCCACTTTGCCGACGATGCCGACAACGGCACCTCGGTGGTGATGGCCCCGGATCCGCTGCGCGAGGAAGCCGACCTCGAGCATCTGGCGCGCATCACGCCTTGAGCTTAGAGCGGCGATGAAACAGCTTCTCCTGCTTCGTCACGCCAAATCCAGCTGGGACGACCCTGATCTCGATGATTTCGACCGGCCCTTGGCCGAACGCGGAGTGAAGGCAGCCCGGTTGATGGGGCGCGAGCTTGCGGCGCGCGGCTGGCTGCCGGACCTGGCGCTGGTGTCGGCGGCGCTGCGCACCCGCGACACCTGGCGGCTGGTGGCGGCGGAATTGCCCGTCCCGCCCCAGGTCGCATTCCTCAAGGCGCTGTACGATGCTTCAGCGGCGGACATTCTGAGCCAGATTGGTCAAACCGACGCTTCAAGCGGCAGCTTGCTGGTAATTGGCCACAATCCGGGCCTGGAGCAGTTGGCCAGACAGCTTGCCGGGCCGGGGTCGGACGCCAAGGCGATCGCGAGACTTGAGGAAAAATTCCCGACGGCAGCCTTGGCCCGGGTGGTCTTCGAAGGCGATTGGTTCGGCGTATCCCCCGCCCGGCTGACACATTGCTTGCGGCCGAAGGACCTGGGCGGCTAGTGTCCATGGCAGGTGCGGCAGGCCAAGCCCGCCGCACACCCGCCTGAGCCGTCAGTTTCCCCAGTTGCCCTGGCCGGATTCCGGCTGGACCGAATCGGGCATCAGCGTGAGGTCGCGATGCTTGACCTGCCTGTGGGTCGAAGCCGTGTAGCTGTGGTCGACATTGACCGCGTGCGAGGTGACGGCCGGCTGATTGACATTGTCCGAACCATAGTTGTCGCTGCCGGCAAAAGCGGCACCAGTGGCAACGAGGATGGCGGCGGTGGCAAGAGCGATCCTGTTCATTCTATTTACTCCGGTATTCCTGATTCTGTCCGTCTAGTGGCGTGCCCCTGGGGAGGAAATTTCGCGTCGCTCGGACAGCCTCGATCTGGGTTTTTCGTGCGCCGACTTCCAATCACGAAGACGTTCCCTGACGCGCGGAATCGGGACCTCGAACGTCGGCCAAGGGATTGAGCTCACCCTGTTTATCAATTGATCTCAGATGCTTATAAGGAGGGTGCCTGACGCATGGTGCGGCGGTTCATCGAGCCAGCGCTCGCCATGCGTTCACGATTCGTCAACATAAATTGAACCAGCTGGTTCGATTTACGATCGGCGCTCCGACACCGATGCCGTCGGCCGAAATCCTGCTCATGCATAAAAAAACAAGAGCGGCGGGCAAGGCCCACCGCTCTTTGTGGTCGCAGACTTCAGAAATCAACGACCCCAGATGCCCTGGCCCGACTGAGCCGGCACGTTGGCATTGGCATCACCCTGCGTCTTTACGGACTTCGGGATCGAGCCGGTGTGCGTGGTGTCGATGTCGGACACGGACTGGTTCGCAACAGGCTGGTTGGCATTGTAAGAGCCGTAGTTGTCGCTGCCGGCAAAAGCGGTGCCCGTGGCAACGAGGATGGCGGCAGCGGTAAGAGCGATCTTGGTCATTTTAATTACTCCTGAGTTCAAGGTTGGGTCGATATCGGCAGTCGCGATTAGCGGCCGAAGAGGTTGCGGTCAGCGCCCTGCGAAGCGGGGGCCTGGACGGTTTGCGTTGACTTGGAGATCGAAGCAGTGGCCGACTGGTCGACGGTGACGGCAGGCTGATTGGCGTTGGCCGAGCCATAATTGTCGCTGCCGGCAAAAGCAGTGCCCGTGGCAACGAGGATGGCGGCAGCGGTAAGAGCGATCTTGGTCATTTAATTACTCCTGAGTTCAAGGTTGGGTCGATATCGGCAGTCGCGATTAGCGGCCGAAGAGGTTGCGGTCAGCGCCCTGCGAAGCGGGGGCCTGGACGGTCTGCGTCGACTTGGAGACCGAAGCGGTGATCGAATGGTCGACAGCGACGGCAGGCTGATTGGCGTTGGCCGAGCCATAATTGTCGCTGCCGGCAAAAGCAGTGCCCGTGGCAACGAGGATGGCGGCGGCGGTAAGAGCGATCTTGGTCATTTTAATTACTCCAGTATTTGTCATGTCCGTCTAGTGGCGTGCCCTTGGGAGGAATTTCGCGTCGCTCGGACCACCCCGAGATGGGCTCGCCCTGCCGCGGATTCCAATCACGAAGATGTTCCCCCGCGGCTCGAATCCAGGCCTTGAAATTTGACACAGGGTCTCGGCGGTCATAATTTAACTGTTTGAAATCAGACAGTTAATCGATAACGCCCATCACCAGGCGCGACCGCTCGCCAGGCCGGCGTTCACCATCTGCTACACAGTGCGTCAACAGAAATCGAACTGAACGGTTCGGTTTGAAACGATTGCGCACCATCTGAACTTCTGGATCTCCTACATTTGCCTTGCGGTTGGATCGAGATTATCGCTTGTGCACGATCATCAATCGGGCGCGACTTGGCGGCGCCAGTTGAAGAAGTGGGCGGAAATCCGGGTGACCTGCACCCCAGGACAGCGATAGAAATGCGGTTGCTGCTTGTAGAAGACAATCGCGAGCTGGCGGATTGGCTGGGCAAGACCCTGCGTCAGGCGAACTATGTCGTCGACATCGTCCATGATGGCGAGGATGTCGAACACGCGCTCGCCGCCGGTGACCACGCGCTTGTCATCCTCGACCTTGCGCTGCCGCGCATGAGCGGGCTGGAGGTGCTGCGAATGTTGCGGACGCGCGGCAACCGGGTGCCGGTGATCGTGCTGACCGCCAATGCCAGTCTCGACGGTCGGGTCAAAGGGCTCAATGAAGGCGCCGACGACTATCTGGCGAAGCCCTTCCAGATCGAAGAGCTCGAAGCACGAATCCGCGCCCAATTGCGCCGTGCCAATGACCGCACCGCGCCGGTCGTTGCCTGCGGTGATCTCGTCTTCGACACCAACACGCGGCTGTTTTCGCTTGCCGGCGAGGCGCTGGCGCTGACACCGCGCGAGCATGCCGTGCTTGAGCAATTGATGGTCAAGGCCGGACGCACGGTGAGCAAGGCGGCATTGTCGGCCGCGATCTACGATTTCGAGACCGACGCCGATCCCAGCGCCATCGAGATCTACGTGCACCGCGTGCGCAAGAAGCTCGAAGGGTCACGGGTCCAGATCGCCACACTGCGTGGCCTCGGCTACCTCTTGCGCCAAGACGATTTGGCGCCGTGACGATCCTGGCGCCATGAGGATCAACAGCCTCCGCCTGCAATTGCTGGCATGGGTGGTGCTGCCGCTTGCCGGGCTCGCGACCATCAACCTGTGGACCAGCCAGCGCAACGCACTGGCGACCGCGGACCTGGTCACCGACCGGATGCTCGTCGGATCGGCGCGGGCGATTGCCGAGCAGGTCGCCATGGTCGACGGCGTGCTCGATGCCACGGTACCCCCGGCGGCGATCGAGATGTTCGACACCGGCGACCGCGACAGCGTCTACTATCGCGTCGAGACAGCCGGCGGGCGGCTGCTGACCGGATATCCCGACCTGCCCGAAGCGCCGCAGCATGCCAGTGTCGAGGCCCCCTACCGCGATCACCAGCTGCGGCTCCTGACCCTTGGCCATGCGGTGATCGGCGCCGGCAACGACTCGCCAATATCAGTCACCGTGGGCGTCACCCTTGCCGGCCATGACGCCATGGTCAAACAGCTTTGGTTCAGCGCCTTTGCCCAGCAACTGGCGCTGGTGGCGATTGCCGGCGTGTTCGTGCTGCTCGGCTTGCGTCGCGGCCTGGCGCCGTTGATCCGGCTGCGCGATGCGGTACGCTCGCCAAACCGCAGCGACCTTGACCCCGTCGAAGTGCCCGGTGCGCAAAGCGAGATCCGCCCGCTGATCGACGCCCTCAACGCCTACATGGAGCGCGTGCGGGCGCAGATGGCGGCGCAACGCCGCTTCATCGCCAATGCGGCGCACCAGCTGCGCACGCCCCTGGCGCTGCTGTCGACACAGGCAAGCTATGCGCTTCGCGAAAGTGCCGCCGATGCCCGCCAGGAGGCGCTGGTGGCGCTGCAGGCGAGTTCCGGCAAACTGGCGCGGCTGGCCGAACAGCTCTTGACCCTGTCACGCGCCGAGCCAGGCAGCCGGCGGCCGCGCGCCGACCGCATTGACCTGGCGGAAGCCGCCCGGCACGTGCTGGAAACCCTGGCGCCAACGGCCATCGATCGCAAAATAGATCTCGGCCTCGAGGAGGCTGGCCCCGTTCCGGTCATCGGCGACGGCACCATGCTGCGCGAGATGATCGTCAACCTCGTCGACAACGCGCTGCGCTACTCCCGGGCTGAGGGCAGTGTCACGGTGAAGCTGGCGGCCATCGACGGCGAAGCCGTGCTGACGGTCGCCGACGACGGGCCTGGCATTCCGGCGGACGAGCGAGACCATGTCTTCGAGCGCTTCTACCGTATTGCCGGTTCGACCGAGGAAGGCAGCGGGCTGGGGCTCGCCATTGTACGCGAGGTCGTCGAAAATGCCGGCGGCCGCGTCACCCTTGGGGATGGCGCGGCCGGCGGTCTGTTGGTTGAGGTCAGGCTGCCGCTGGCCTGACCGGTCAGGCTGCCCCTGGTCTGACCGATCACGTTCCCTGCTCGTTGAACGGCGCCGGCCGCCACTTCACGACATAGTTCTCGAAGCGGGTGATGATGAACTCCACCACCAGCGCCATGACAGCCAGGATGATCATCGCGGCGAACACGCCATTGGCGTTGAAGGCGCCCTGCGCGGTCGAGATCAGCAGGCCCATGCCTTGCTTGGCGCCGAGGAACTCGCCGACCACCGCGCCGACCAGCGCGAAGCCGAAGCTGACATGCAGGCTGGCGAGGATCCAGCTCATCGCCGAAGGAATGATGACGGTGCGGGTGATCTGGAACGGCGAGGCGCCAAGGATCTGGGCATTGGCGATCATTGCCCTGTCGGCCTCGCGCACACCCTGGAAGGCGTTGGCGAAAACAACGAAGAACACCATCACCACGGCAAGCGCCACTTTGGACGCCATGCCGAGGCCGAGCGCGATGATGAACACCGAGCCGAGCACGACGCGCGGCACCGAATTGGCGATCTTGATGTAGATCGAAAAGACATCCGCCAACAGCCGATTGCGGCCGAGGATGATGCCGGCGGCGATGCCGCCAAGGGCACCGATGACAAAGCCGAGGAAGGTTTCCTCCAGCGTCACGTAGATCTGCAGCCAGAGTGGGCCTTGCGAGGTGCCTTCGGTGATCCACGACCAGACCTGCTGCCAGATGCCAGAAGGGCTGGCGAAGAAGAACGGGTCGATGATGTTGTAGTCGGCGCCGAGTTCCCACAGGCCAAGGAAGACGACCAGGATCGCCAGGCGCAAGGAGATGACAAGCGCGTGGCGGCGGCGCAGCTTTGCCCTCGCCCGGGCTTCGGCAACGGCGATGGAAGCATCGCGGACGGCGGCCTGGTTGGCGGTCGGAGAGATTGCGGTCATGCTGTTTCTCCTTTCAATGTCCGGTCTGCAAGGTCCGGCTCTGGCCGAGCTGCACTTCCTCGCGCAGATCGTTCCAGATCACCTTGGCGATCTCGACGAAGTTCGGGTCGTAGCGGATGTCGGCCATGACGCGCGGGCGCGGCAGGTCGATGCGGTAGACGCTCTTGACCGTGCCCGGCCCAGCGGTGAGCACATAGACCTTGTCGGCCAGCGCCACCGCCTCCTCTAGGTCGTGGGTGACGAAGACAACCGAGGATTTCTGCTCCGACCACAGATCCAGCAATTCGTCCTGCATGGCGGTGCGCGTCTGCATGTCGAGCGCGCTGAACGGCTCGTCCATCAAAAGGATCTTGGGCTGGTTGATGAAGGTCTGCGCCAGCGCGACGCGCTTGCGCATGCCGCCCGAAAGCTGGTGCGGATAGTGCTTCTCGAAGCGGCCGAGGCCGACGCGGGCGATCCAGTCGCGGGCGCGGTCGTAGGCCTGCGCCTTTGGCGTGCCGCGATAAAGTGGACCGGCGGCGACATTGTCGATGACACTGCGCCAGGGAAACAGCGCATCCGCCTGGAAGACAAAGCCGATGTCCCGGCTGATATCGGTGACCGGCGTGCCCATGACGCGGACATTGCCGGTCGTCGGCCGCAACAGGCCGGTGACCAGGTTGAGCGTCGTCGACTTGCCGCAGCCGGTCGGCCCGACGACGCAGGCGAACTCGCCGCGCGCCACGGTCATCGTGAAATCGCGGATCGCCGTCATCATGTGCCCGTCGGGCGTGACGAAACGCAAGGTCACATCATCGATGGCGATCGCGGCGTCGGCTTGTGGCGCGGCCTGAGACAGCTTCTCGGCCGCCATGGGTTGCACTTGCATGGCGCACTCCTGTCGCAATGGGGCAAGGGAGCCCGCGGCAGTGCCACGGATCTCCAGGTGTTCGGGAGGCCGCGCCGCTGCCTTCTTGATTCAAGCAGCCGGCGCAAGTCCTTGTTATTCAACGAGTGGTAGGCTGGCGCCGCTATTTGGCGGCGTCGACGAATTCGGTCGTGTAGGTCTTCGACAGGTCGATCTGCTTGCCTTGCAGGCTCTTCGAGAATGTCGAGAGAACCTTGAGCACGGTCGGCGGACCATCGGCCGGCATGCGGCCATCCGGCGTGAACATCGCCTTGCCGCCGGCCAGCCCCTGCACGTAAAGGTCCCGGTTGCCGGCATAATAATCCTTCGGCATCTTGTCGGCGATCTCTTCGGCCGAATGCGTGGCGATGAATTTCATCGTCTTGACGAAGGCATTGGCGAGCTTCTGTGCCTCATCCTTGTGGCCTTCCAGCCAAGAGGACTGGACATAGAAGGACGCCGCCGGATAGTCGCCGCCCAGCGCTTCCTTGGTCTTTTCGGGCGTGCGCATGTCGACCAGGATGCTTGCCTCGCCGGTCTTGAGCAGTTTGGCGATGGTCGGCTCGGTGGTCATGCCGGCCTGGATCTGGTCCTGCTTGACGGCGGCGATGAAGGTGTTGCCGGCGCCGACCGGCAGCAGCGTGTAGTCGCCGGGCTTCAGGCCGCTGCGCACGGCAAGATACTGGGTCAGGAAATCGGTCGAGGAGCCGAGACCGGTGACGCCGAGCGTGGCGCCCTTGAAATCGGCGGGCGACTTGATCTCCGGGTGCTTGGCGGAGACCAGCTCGACCTCACCAGGCGCTTGGCTGAACTGGACGATCGACTGGATGTATTTGCCCTTCGACTGCAGGTCGACGGTGTGATCGTAGAAGCCGACAACGCCTTGGACGGCACCGGCCAGCAGTTCATTTTCGGCCTCGACCCCGGCGCGCGAGTTGAGCAGTTCGACATCGAGCCCCTGGTCCTTGAAGTAGCCGAGCTGCTGGGTGAGCACGGCAGGCAGATAGATCTGCTTTTCCATGCCGCCGACGATGATGGTGATTTTGTCGGCAGCCGAAGCCACCGTGGCGCTTGTGGCTGCAATAGCAAGGGTTAGCGCCGCTGTGCGCAGGGCGCACTTCGAGATGAAACCGGTCACGAAACTTCCTCCACTTGGGCGGCGCGCCATCCCGGCTGCGCCGCATTCCTCCTTACCGGCCGCTCCCGCACCGGTCACACGGCGAACGCCGCAATGACTTCATGGCACGCCCAAGCTTTCAGCTGGCTTTCAGTCGTTTTAACGGCCGTTGAAATGGAATCCGTTGTGGCTGCCGGTCACGGAGCGCCGAAACCGAGAACGTCGCGCATGTCGTATTCGCCGGGCGGGCGTCCCTCGAGCCAGAGCGCGGCGGCAATGGCGCCGCGGGCGAACATGACGCGGTCGCCGGCCGCATGCGACAAGGTCACAAGCTCGCCGTCGGCACAGAAGCTCACGCTGTGTTCGCCGATGATGCTGCCGCCACGCACCACCGCGAAGCCGATCTCGCCGGCAAGCCGCGCGCCGGCAACGCCATCGCGAACATGCCGCGCCACCGCGTCGAGCTCGACCTTGCGGCCGCCGGCCACGGCCTGGCCAAGCATCAAAGCGGTACCTGACGGCGCGTCGATCTTGTGTCGGTGATGCGCCTCGAAGACCTCGGCGTCCCAGTCTTCGGGATCGAGCGCTGTCGCCGCCTGTTCGACCAATCCGACCAGCATGTTCAGCCCCAGCGAAAAGCTGCCGGAGCGCACGATGGCGATGGTCTTCGCGGCCTCGGCGATGTCGGCGAATTCAGTCGCATCGAAACCGGTCGATCCGATGACCAGGGCCGGCCCGCCGCGGGCGGCGCAAAACCTTGCCAGGTCAGCCGAGGCCGCCGGCGTCGTGAAGTCGATGACCACATCGGCCGTGGCAAGCGCCTCCTCGCGGCTGACCAGCCCATCGCCGACAGCGCCGGGCCGATGGAACCGCGCAGCGAGCGCCAGCCGTGGATCGACCCGCACGGCGTCCGTCATCTGGCGGCCCATGCGGCCGAGCGCGCCGGCGATGGCGATCCTGATCGGCGGCTGCGGCATGGCCTCGGCTATTTCCACATGCCGCGCATGCGTGCGCCGATGTCGACGCGCACCTCCGGCCGGGCCGCCCTGCCCTGTGCTGCCTGTGCGCTCGGCCACGACACCTGCTGGAATGCGGCAAGGATCGAAGCCGGGATGAAACGGGTGCGCGAGGCATAGAGATGGCGGTCGCCGCGCGCCGCCTGGCCATGTGGAAAGAAACGCTGCGGCATGACCAGGTTGAGATTGTCCTTGGCCCGCGTCATTGCCACGTAGAGCAGCCGGCGCTCCTCCTCGATGTCCTCCTTGGTGCCGACGCCGAGATCGGCCGGGATGCAGCCATCGACGGTGTTGAGCACGAAGACATTTTTCCACTCCTGGCCCTTGGCCGAGTGGATGGTCGACAGGATCAGATAATCCTCGTCGCGATGCGGCGGCCCAGCCTGGTCGCTGGTGGCGTCCGGCGGATCGAGCGTCAGTTCGGTCAGGAAGCGCTCGCGCGAGGCATAGCCCGAGCCGATCTGCTCAAGTTGCAACAGGTCGGCCCGGCGCGTCGTCGCGTCCTCGTGGATGCGTTCCAGATGCGGCTCGTACCACAGCCTGATCTGTTCGAGGTCGGCCGGCCATCTGGCGCCGGCGCGCAGGCCGGAATAGAGCGAGACGAAGCCAGGCCAGTCATCGGCAGCGCGTTGCGGCGGACGCCAGCCGGCCAGCCCCATGGCCTCGTCCAGCGCCGTCGTCATGGTCTCGACGATCTGCGCGGCGGCCGAAGGGCCGATGCCAGGCAAGAGTTGCAATACGCGAAAACCGGCGACACGGTCGCGCGGATTTTCGGCAAAGCGCAGCACCGCCAGCACATCCTTGACATGGGCGGCATCGAGAAACTTCAGGCCTCCGAATTTGACGAAGGGAATGTTGCGCCGCGTCAGTTCGATCTCCAGCGGCCCGCTGTGATGCGAGGCGCGAAACAGCACCGCCTGGGATTTCAGCGCTGTGCCCGCCTCGCGCTCGGCCAGGATGGTGTCGCAGACGAAATTGGCCTGCTCGACTTCGTCGCGCACGGTCACCAGTTTTGGCCTGTCGCTGGATTTGCGCTCCGACCACAGGTTTTTGGTGAAGCGCTCCGAGGCTTCGCCGATCACCGCGTTGGCGGCAGCAAGGATGGTCTCGGTCGAGCGGTAATTGCGCTCCAGCATCACCACGTCGGCGGCTTGCGCGAACTGATTGGGGAAGTCGAGGATGTTGCGAACCTCGGCGGCGCGGAACGAATAGATCGATTGCGCATCGTCGCCCACCACCGTCAGCCCGGCGCCGTCGGGTTTCAGCGCCATGAGGATCGAAGCCTGCAGGCGATTTGTGTCCTGGTATTCGTCGACCAGCACATGGTCGAAACGCCCGCCCAGATGCGCTGCTATCTCGGGCTCCGCCGCCATCTGCGCCCAGTAGAGCAGCAAATCGTCGTAATCGAGCACGTTTTGCGCCTGCTTGGCCTCGACATAACCGGCGAACAATTCTTTCAGCTGCTCCGCCCAGCCGGCGCACCAGGGAAAGGCGGAACCCAACACCTCGTTGAGCGGCGCCTGCGCGTTGACGGCGCGCGAATAGATGGCAAGGCAAGTGCCCTTGGTGGGGAAGCGCGCTTCCGTCTTCGAGAAGCCGAGCTCGTGGCGGACCAGGTTCATCAGGTCGGCGGAATCCTCGCGATCATGGATGGTGAAGGCCGGGTCGAGGCCGATCTCCAGCGCATAGTCGCGCAACAGCCGCGCGCCGATGCCGTGAAAGGTGCCGGCCCAGGTCAGCGCATCGGTGATGACGGCTGCATCGCGGCCGAGCACCTCGCCGGCAATACGCTCGACGCGCCTGGCCATTTCGGATGCGGCGCGGCGCGAAAACGTCATCAGCAGGATGCGGCGCGGGTCGGCGCCCTTGACGATCAGATGAGCGACGCGATGCGCCAGCGTGTTGGTCTTGCCAGATCCGGCGCCGGCAATGACCAGCAACGGGCCGGCAATCTGACCGGCGCCGTGCTCGACGGCCTGGCGCTGGGCATCGTTCAGCCGCGCGAGATAGGCAGGCTGGACGGTCGGTTCCCGAAAGGTCGAATCAGCGGTGGCGAGGTTCATCGCCCATCAAGCATCGTTTCTGCTTTGTTCGCAACATCGATGCGGGCACACCTAACCCATGCAGGACTGGGGCCGGTCTGAAGAGAAGGGATCGCGGCTAGCGTTGCGGATCGACACCCATGTCGGCCGACTGCCGTCGCAAGGTCTCGCGATCAGGTTGCGACGGCGGCAACAGCAGCGGGTCGACCGTATCGGGCACGTTTTCGACCATCTTCCTGGCGATGCGATAAGTGACATAGGCGAAGGCGCCGGCGACGAGCAGACGGAACATGGTGCAACACTCCTTTGGAGCAGAACCAACCGGGGAAACCGCCTTTGGTTCCCTTGCCAATCGTCCACGCGCGCAGTCGAAGATGGAGGGCGGTTTCGCCAGCGCTCCCGATGCATTCTCGAGGCAACCGGAGGCGGAACTTGGCCTTTGCGAGGTTCGCGTGCTGCCGCAACCCGCTGTGGCGTCCCGGACGAACTTTTGGAGAAGAAGGCCGGCGCCGCTTGGGAGGAGTGAAGCGCCGGCCAAGCGGATAATTAGGTCCGCCGCACAGGTAAGGCTAGCTGAGTCTTTCCCCTGCGTCATCGGAACATTGTTTTTGTTAACAGCGTATCTGCCCGCGACTCTACCCATATCCGGCTCGCGATACGCATGTTTGACAATCGTGACGCCGCGATCATCTCCCGGCCGCGAGCCTTTGCCTGACCAGCGCGACATGGAAATTCGTGCCGAACAACAGCCCGTCATCGTCGAAGTCGTAGCTGGAATTGTGCAGCGGCGCCGAACCCTCGCCATTGCCGAGGAAGACGAAGCAGCCCGGCACATGGTCGAGGAAGCGGGCAAAATCCTCGGAGGCGGTCATCGGCTCGCGGGCGACGGCGATGTTGCCGGGTTCGAAGACGCCTCTGGCGGCGGCGAATGCGGCATCGACCAGTTCGGCATCGTTGCGCAGCGGCACGAACTCCCTGCTGTACTTGACCTCGGCGGTGACATTGTAGGCGGCAGCGATGCCCTCGGCGAGAATGCGCATCTGCCGCTCGATCTCGGCGCTGACCTCGGGACGGAAGCTGCGCGCATCGCCGAGGATGCGGGCAAGACCGGGCAGAGCGTTGCGGGTGCCGTCGGTGATCAGCTCGGTCACCGAAACCACGGATATGTCGGCCGGACTCAGTCGGCGCGAGACGATGGTCTGCAGATTGGTGACCAGCGCGCAGGCCGCGACCAGCGTCTCGTTGCCCGCATGCGGCCGCGCGGCATGGCCGCCGAGCCCCTTGAGCACGATCTCGAAGTTGTCCTCGGCCGACATTATGGGTCCGGCACAGGTCTCGAAATGCCCGATCGGCAGGCCGGGCATGTTGTGCAGGCCAAATATCTCGTCGAAGGGAAAGCGCTGCATCAGCCCATCGTCGAGCATGGCGAGTGCGCCCCTGCCCCATTCCTCGGCCGGCTGGAAGACGAAGCGCACGGTGCCGTCGAAACCGCCCTCACCGGCCAGCAGCTTTGCCGCGCCGAGCAGCATGGTGGTGTGGCCGTCATGGCCGCAGGCATGCATGATGCCGGGATTGCCGGACCGGTAAGATGCGTCCGATTGTTCTGATATGCGCAGCGCATCCATGTCGGCCCTCAGCGCAATCGCCCGGTTGCCGCTGCCGCGCTTCAGCGTGCCGACGACACCGGTGCCGCCGACGCCTTCGGTGACATCGTCCAACCCAAATTCGCGCAGTTTGGCGGCGACGAAGGCGGCGGTGCGCGTCTCCTCGAAGCCGAATTCCGGGTGTGCATGCAGATCGCGCCGCCAGAAAATCATCTCCTGCTTCAGCGCGTCGCGATCGAGTTCAGACATTCTTCTGCCCCTTCTGCTTCTGCCCCTTCTGACCTACTTTGCCAGTTGCGCGGCCACATCAAGCAGGATGTTGGCGCCGGCAACAAGCTCGGCGTCATCGGTGTGTTCGCGAGGACTGTGACTGATGCCGCCAACGCTCGGCACGAAGATCATCGCCGCAGGCGCGATACACGCCAGCATCTGCGCGTCGTGGCCGGCGCCTGATGTCATGCGCCTGACCCCGAGGCCACGGCGTTTCGCGGCGGCCTCGATTTGTTCGACGATGCGCAGGTCGAAGATCACCGGTTCGAAGCGGGCCAGTTGCTCGACCGAAACCGTCACGTTCTCAGCGGCGGCAAGCTGCTCGAGATAGGCGGCAAGCGCCGCTTCCGCCGCCTGCAGGCGCTGTTCGTCGGGATCGCGCAGATCGACGGTGAAGACCGCGCGCGAAGGGATGACATTGATGGCATTCGGCTCGAAGCGGATCGTGCCGACGGTGGCGACGGTCGGCGCGTTCGAGGCTTTGGTCCGGTCGAGCAGGAAGGTGATGACCCGGGCGGCGGCGTGGCCGGCATCGTTGCGCATCGACATCGGCGTGGTGCCGGCATGGTTGGCGACGCCGTCGATGGTGATGCGCTGCCAGGAGATGCCTTGCAGATTCTCCACCGCGCCGACCGGCAAGCCTTCGCGCTCCAGCACCGGCCCTTGCTCAATATGCAGTTCGAGATAGGCGTGCGGCGTGAGGAAGCCGGGCTCCCGGTCGCCGGCATAGCCGATGCGGGCAAGCTCCTGCCCGAGCACGCTGCCGTCGGTGCCAACGGCCGCCAGCACCGTTTCGGCATCGATGCCGCCGGCGTGGACCAGCGAGCCCATCATGTCGGGTGTGTAGCGTACGCCCTCCTCATTGGTGAAAGCGGCGACCGCGACCGGGCGCGACGGCGAAAAGCCCGTCGCCTTGAGCGTCTCGATCACTTCCAGCCCGGCAAGCACCCCGTAGCAGCCGTCATAAATGCCGGCATCGATGACGGTGTCGAGGTGCGAGCCGATGAGCAGCGGCGCTTGCCCGGTAATTTCCGGGTTTTGCCAGATGCCGAAAATGTTGCCGACCCGGTCGATGGCGACATCGAGCCCGGCCTGCCGAAGCCAGCCGACGAAGAGGTCGCGGCCCTGCCTGTCGGTGTCTGAGGCGGCCAGCCGGGTCAGCCTGCCCTCGCCATCCCGGCCAACAGCGCCGAGTTCGCGGATGCGGCCGAGCAGGCGCTGCGCATCGATGGCGATCATGCCGTTGCCTCGACTGTCATCTTGCCTTCCAGCACATCGGCCGGGTTCATGCCAACCAGTTCGGCGTAGCGATGCGGGTCGGTGGCGCCTTCGGTGTTGACCACCAGCACCCGCGATTTGCCGTCAAGTCCAAGATCGGCCCGGTTGTCGGCCACCGCCCGGATCAGCCCGGCAAGGCCGACACCACCGCTTTCGCCGGCAACGATCACCGGGTCACCGCCGGCCGGCCAGGCCAGCCGCCGCATCACCGCGATGGCCTCGTCCTCATCCACCGTCATGAAGGCGTCGGCGGCGCGCGCCAGCACCCGCCAGGCGACCGGCGAGGCTTCGTAACATTCAAGCATGGCCATCACCGTCGGCTGGCCGTGCGCGACCTTGACCGGGCGCCCGACCTGGGCGGCTGCGAAAACACAAGCGGCACGCGCCGGCTCGACCACGATGAAGGTCGGCCTGGCGTCACCGAGCACGGTGGCCAGATGACCGGCCAGCGCGGCGGCAATGCCGCCGACACCGGCCTGCACGAAGACGTGGGTCGGCGTCCGAGGGAGTTGGCGCAAGGCTTCGCGTACGATCGCGGTATAGCCCTGCATGACCAGGCCGGGAATGCGCTCATAGCCCGGCCACGAGGTGTCGGAGACCACGGTCCAGTCCTTGTCGGCCGAAACCTGGGCAGCTTGCCTGACCGAATCGTCATAATTGCCGTGGACGCGGATCATCTCGGCGCCATAGCGGGCGATCGCCGCGATGCGCTCCTCGCTGACCCCGGCATGGACGAAGATCGCCGCCCGCGCGCCGACGAGTTGCGCGCCTTGCGCGACGGAGCGGCCATGGTTGCCGTCGGTCGCACAGGCAAATGTCATCGCCGCGGCGACCGCCCGCACATCAGGCCGATCGAGATCGGCCACATCGAGGAGCCGGCCAAGGCGACTGCCGGCCTCCTCCAGCACCAGGCGGAAGACGGCATAGGCGCCGCCAAGCGCCTTGAAGCTGCCGAGGCCGAGGCGAAAGCCCTCATCCTTGATATGGATGGCGCCCAGTCCGAATTCGCTGGCGAGCGCCGGCAGCGCATGCAGCGGCGTCATCCGGTGATTGTCGCGGTGGCTGAGAAAACGCTCGACCGTGTCGGCTCCGGCCACGCCAAAGGTTTCGGCATCGATCGGATCGAACGGCCGGCGGTGCGATGCGTTGCGGTTGAGCAGGAACATTGGCCGGTCCCGTTGGTCAGCGAGAACATATTGCAGGAGCGACGCAAAGAGCGCTGTAATATGGTCTCTTAAATGCAAGTTTGTTTCGTCCGGGATATTCCATTGCCTGCATTGCCGTCCTCGCTCGATAGTTTCGATCTCGCCATCCTTGCCATCCTGCAGCGCGACAACACGGCGCCGCAGCGGTTGATCGGCGAGGCGGTGAACCTGTCGGCGCCGGCGGTGCAGCGCCGCATCAAGCGCATGGAGCAGACCGGCGTCATTGCCGGCAATGTCGCTGTCGTCGAGCCGGCAGCGGTCGGCCAACCCATCACCATCTTCGTCGAGGTGGAACTCGAGAGCGAACGCGCCGAACTGATCGACGCGGCCAAGCGGCAGTTCTCGGCGACCCCCGAGGTCCAGCAATGCTATTACGTCACCGGCGAGGCCGACTTCATCCTGGTCATCACAGTGGCCGACATGGGCGCCTATGAGGCGCTGACGCGAAAACTGTTCTTCGACAGCAACAATGTCCGCAAATTCCGCACGTTCGTTGCCATGGACCGGGTCAAGGTAGGGTTGACGGTGCCTTTGCCTGTCTAAATATTTGTCGCGCGGCAGGCCTTTACTTTCCCACCATGTTTTTGACATTCTCGGGCTGTGAATTCTGCCGCGGAGGCGCGCTTGGACGACACCACCCCAGTTGCGATCATCGGTGCCGGGCCGGCGGGCCTGGCCATTGCCGCGTGCCTGCGGCAGAGCGGGCAGGATTTCGTCCTGCTGGAAAAGGAGCAGCAGGCCGCACCCGCCTGGCGACGCCACTATGAGCGCGTCCATTTGCACACGGCCAAGCGCTTTTCCTCGCTGCCCTTCGCGCCCTTTCCCAGGGACTATCCGCGTTATGTGCCGCGCGATCTCTTCGTCGACTATCTAGATGCCTATGCGCAACGTTTCGATCTGCGGCCGCGATTTGGAGAAACAGTGCGGGCGATCACCCGGCGGGGCAGAAGCTGGCTCGTGGATACGACGACCGGTCCCTTGCATGCTTCAAACGTTGTGATTGCATCTGGCAACAACGCAGAGCCGCTGATGCCCAGATTTGCCGGCGCCGATGCCTTCAAGGGCCAAAAGCTGCATAGCGCCGACTATCGCAACGCAGTGCCTTTCGCCGGCCGGCCGGTGCTGATCGTCGGCATGGGCAATACCGGCGCCGAGATCGCGCTCGATCTGGTGGAAGGCGGTGCGCGGCCGACGATTTCGGTGCGCGGCGGCGTTCATATCGTACCGCGCGAACTGCTTGGCGTGCCCATCCAGATGATCGGCATGGCGGCGCGCCTGATGCCGCAGCGCATCAACGATGCCTTGTTTCCCATCATCCTCGATCTGGCGTTGGGCAGGCTCGGGAAATATGGGCTCAGGCGGCCGCAGCAAGGAATGTTGCAGCAGATCGCGCTCTCGTCGCGCATTCCGACGATCGATATTGGCACGGTGCGCAAAATACGCGAAGGCGCGATCAAGGTCGCACCCGACATTGCCGAGATCACCGAACAGGGCGCCCGTTTTGCCGATGGCAAGCATGGCGAGTTCGATGCGATCATCTTCGCCACCGGCTTCCGGCCCGGCTACGCCAAATTGCTGGAGCCCGGCGTTCAGCCAGAGCGCAGCGGCGTCAATGCGAGGGCTTCAGAGCTTGGCCTCTATCTCATCGGCTTTCACAATCCGGTCACCGGATTGCTGCGCGAAATCTCGATCGAGGCCGAGCAGATCGCCGACGACATCAGTCTTAGGCGAAACCGAAAGAAGGTGGCCGAAGCCCTGCCGGTATAATTTGACGCGAGAGCAACTGAGTTCTCTCACCTTGCCGCGCGCAGCCAGACCTTGTTGTCGTGGAAGGCAGCACCCCCATAGGGTGCAGGCGCGTCGGCGCCGGTCAAAACGTTGATGCCCTCGCCGCGCTCATGGGCGCTGTTTGGCCAGATGCCTTCGGCGATCACCACGCCACGCTTGATGCCGTCGAACAGTTTTGCATGCAGCACGACTTCGCCGCGCTGGTTGCCGACCTCGACACGGTCGCCATCGGCCAGCCCAAGTGCCGCGGCATCGTCGCGATGTAGAAGCAGTTCCGGGCGGCCCTCCCTGGCTTTCGACACCGGTGTTTCCGAGAATGTCGAATTGAGGAAGTTGCGCGCCGGCGACGTCGTCAGCCGGAACGGGTGGGCTTCGTCGGCGACCTCGATCAGGTCGACATGGTCGGGGAATTCCGGCAGCCGCGCCACCGGGCCGAACAGGCCCATGCTTTTGGGCGGCCGGTTGGGCGCCGCCTGCCCGGTCCAGTCGGCGCGGAAGCGGAATTTTCCATCCGCGTGGCCAAATCCGTTGATGAAGTGTGCTGCCTCGAAATCCGGCTGCAGGTCGACCCATTTGTCTTGCTTCAAGCTTTCGAAACTGCCCAGCCCGCGCTTGCCCAGGATGATGTCGATATGCTGCTGCTCGGTCAGGCCGAAACCCGGACGGTCGGCGACACCGAGGCGATCAGCCAATTGCTCGATGACGAAATGGTTGGTGCGCGGTCCCTCCGGCGGCTCGATCAGCTTGGGGCCAAGCGTGATGTGCTGGTTGCCGCCGCCCTTGTAGACATCGTCGTGCTCGAGGAACATCGTGGCCGGCAATACGACGTCGGCAAGCTTGGCCGTGTCGGTCATGAACTGCTCGTGCACGCAGGTAAACAGGTCGTCGCGCAGGAAGCCTTGCGTCACCAGCCGCTGCTCCGGCGCGACATTCACCGGATTGGTGTTCTGGATCAGCATCGCCGTCACCGGCGGGCCACCATAGAGCGCATCGCTGGCACCGGTCAGCACCGGGCCGATGCGCGAATGGTCGAGATAGCGGATCGAGGGATCGCGCATCTTGGTGCCTTCGAGCACATCCTGGTTGAGCTTGAAGATGCCGGAATTGGAATGGAAGGCGCCGCCGCCCTCATATTGCCAGCTGCCGGTGACAGCCGCGATGCACGAGGCGGCATGCATGTTGACGGCGCCATTGCGCTGGCGTGCAAAACCATAGCCGAGGCGGAAATAGGTCTTCTTGGTCGTGCCGACGAGGCGGGCGAAGGCCTCGATCTCGGCAACCGTCAGGCCCGTGATCCCGGCCGCCCACGCCGGCGTGCGCGTCTCGAGATGCGCTTCCAGCCCTCTCGGGTCGTCGGTGTATTTCGAGAGATAGGCGCGGTCGGCCATGCCCTCCTTGAACAGCACATGCATGACCGCGCAGGCCAGCGCGCCGTCGGTGCCCGGCTTCAGCACCAGGCCGAGATCGGCCTGCTTCATCGTCGCGTTTTCGTAGACGTCGATGACGACGATCTTGGCGCCGCGCTCCTTGCGCGCCTTGATGGCGTGGGTCATGACGTTGACTTGGGTCACCACCGCATTGGTGCCCCAGATCACCACGCAATCGGATTTCGCCATCTCGCGCGGGTCCGGCCCGCGCAAGGCGCCGGCCCCCATCATCCAGCCCGTCCAGGCGAGATTGGTGCAGATTGACCCGAAGAAGCCGGAATACTTTTTCGCGTGGCGCAGCCGGTCGATGCCGTCGCGCTGCACCAGCCCCATCGTGCCGGCATAGTAGTAGGGCCAGATCGTCTCCGAGCCGTACCTCTCCTCGGCCGCAATGAACTTTTCGGCGACGAGGTCGAGCGCGGCCTCCCAACTCGCTTCCTTCCAGGCGCCGTCGCCCTTAGCGCCGGCGCGGATCAGCGGCTTCAGCAAACGGTCGGGATGGTGGACGCGGTCGGCATAACGCGCAACCTTGGCGCAGACGACGCCGGCGGTGTAGCTGTTGGACTTGGCGCCATGGACGCGGCCGATCCGATTGCCGTCGAGCAGTTCGACCTCGAGCGCACAGGTCGACGGGCAATCATGCGGACAGGCGGAATGGCCGATTCTGAGCTTGGCGTGCTGGTTCATGCGGCAAGACTAGCGGGTTTCAAAGGGCGCGTGTAGGGCCAGATGATTAGCCAATCTCCCCACTTGTGGGGAGATTGCGTAATCACTCCGCCGTGCCTTCCTCATACTCTGCCGACATGGACAGCCACTTTTCCTCGTGGCCGGCCAGCGTCTGGGCCAGTTGCGAGCGCTCCTTGGCCAGCCGGGTCGCCGTCGAGGGATCCTTTTCGTACACCGCCGGATTGGACAGTTCGTCCTCGATGCCGTCGATGCGCTTGCGGATGCGGTCCATCAGCGCTTCGGTGGCGCGGATTTCCTTGGCCAGCGGCTCGAAGGCGGCGCGGCGCGCGGCCGCATCGCGGCGGCGATCGGCCTTTGACGCCTTTTCCGCCTCGCGCTTGCCGCGGCGGTCGCCGGACACGCCGGTGACCAGCGTCTTGTAGTCTTCCAGATCGCCGTCATAGGGGTTGACCGCGCCGTCCTTGACCAGCCACAGCCGGTCGGCGGTTGCCTCGAGCAGATGGCGATCATGCGAGATCAGGATGACGGCGCCAGGGAATTCGTTCAACGCATGGATCAGCGATTCGCGGCTGTCGATGTCGAGATGGTTGGTCGGTTCGTCGAGGATGAACAGGTTCGGCCCCTCGAAGGCCGACAGGCCCATCAGCAGCCGCGCCTTCTCGCCGCCCGAAAGATCCTTGGCGGCGGTGTTCATTTTCTCGGTGGTGAGGCCGAACTGGGCGACGCGGCCGCGCACCTTCGATTCCGGCGCCTCCGGCATCAACCGGCGGACATGCTCGTAGGCGTTTTCGTCCGGCCGCAGATCGTCGAGCTGATGCTGGGCGAAGATCGCCACCTTCAGCCCGGGCGCCACCGTCATGGTGCCGCTCTCCTGCTTCAACCGGCCGGACAGCAGTTTGGCGAAGGTCGACTTGCCGTTGCCGTTGGCGCCGAGCAGCGCGATGCGGTCGTCGGCGTCGATGCGCAGCGTCATCTTCTTAAGGATCGGCTGCCCCTCGGTGTAGCCGACATTGACGTTGTTCAGCGCCACGATCGGCGAGGCCACCGTCTTCACCGGCTCGGGGAAGGAGAACGGCCGCACCGAGTCGTTCACGAGGGCCGCGATCGGCTTCATCTTTTCCAGTGCCTTGATGCGCGACTGTGCCTGTCTCGCCTTGGAGGCCTTGGCGCGGAACCGTTCGACGAAGGATTCCATGTGCTTGCGCGCGGCTTCCTGCTTGACGCGGCCCTTCTCCTGCAATTCCTTCTGTTCGGTGTATTGACGCTCGAACTGGTCGTAGCCGCCGCGCCAGAAGGTCAGCTTCTTCTGGTCGAGGTGAACGATCGAGTTGACGGCGCGGTTGAGCAGGTCGCGGTCGTGCGAGATCAAAAGCACGGTGTGCGGATATTTCGACACGTAGTTTTCCAACCACAGCGTGCCTTCAAGATCGAGATAGTTGGTCGGCTCGTCGAGCAGCAGCAGATCGGGCTCGGCAAACAGCACCGCGGCGAGCGCCACGCGCATGCGCCAGCCGCCGGAAAAGGAGGAGGCCGGACGCCGTTGCGCAGCGTCATCGAAGCCGAGGCCGGCGAGAATGGTGGCGGCGCGGGATTCGGCTGAGTGCGCGTCAATATCGGCCAGCCGCATATGGATGTCGGCGATGCGGTGCGGATCGGTCGCCGTCTTTTCCTCTTCGAGCAACGCCGTGCGTTCGAGATCGGCCTTGAGCACGATCTCGATCAGCGCATCCTCGGTGCCTGGCGCTTCCTGCGCCACCTGGCCGATGCGGGTGCTCTTCGGCAGGCTGATCGAGCCTGTCTCGGACGGGAAATCGCCGGTAATGGCCTTGAACAGCGTCGTCTTGCCGGTACCGTTGCGGCCGACAAGGCCGGCTTTGGTGCCGGCCGGCAAGGTCAGCGAGGCATGGTCGAGAAGCAGGCGTCCGGCCATGCGGAGCGATAGGTCGTTGATGATCAGCATGGCCGCGCTTTTGCACCGGACATCAACGCTTCGCAAGGCCTTGCGGGCCAGTTGGCCGCACAAGGCCTCGAAACGACGCCCGCGAGGGCGCCGTCAAAGCAGCCGAACGGTGGCTTGCCTGCTCTCAGGCAGTCGCCTTGCGCTTCGTTGCCTTGGCGACAGCGGCCGGCGCTGCTGCCGGCTTGCGGCCAAGTCCCGTCGACTTTGCCAGCGCCGATCGCGTCGCCGAGTAGTTCGGCGCAACCATCGGATAGTCCGGCGGCAAGCCCCATTTGGCCCGATAGTCGTCCGGGCTTAGGCCGTAGTCGGTCCGCAGGTGCCGCTTGAGCGACTTGAACTTCTTTCCGTCCTCAAGGCAGATGATGTAGTCGGGAAACACCGACTTCTTCGGATTGACTGCCGGAACCAGGTTTGGAGTTTCCGCGACAACTGCACCAGCGAGCTTGCGAACCGAAGCACTGACGCTGGCAATCAACTCAGGCAGGCCGGAAGCCGGAAGGGGATTGTTGCCTACATAGGCCGAGACAATATCGGCCGTCAGCTCGATAACGGTCTTATCATCGATATTTGACAATTCTTTCACCTTATTTGCGACAAAATCCTCCACCCCAGCGAAGACTTGTGTCGATGTATCTCTTTAACCGCGTCCCCCAACGGACCGCCAAGTCTCATAAAAGAATGAAGAATCGGCCAAAATAGCATTCATGCGAAATCGACGCCGTGCAAATTAGAAAATCTAATACTTGGAACCAGCAGACTTAGCGGCAGGACTTTCGTCCAATATCTCCAGAATACGCTTCCAGCGGGCGCAGCGCGCGAAATCCTTTTGTTCTATCGCCTTTTCGGCCCTCATCGCGGCGTAAAGCGGCGCCTCGGCGCCGAATTCGTCGATCAGCCAATGCGCTTCCTGAATGGCCAGACGCTCATTCTCGTCAAACATGGCTTTCGGCCTCCGAACGTTCCACACCGACCGCGACACAACTGCCGATGACGAGGATGGCTCCGACAATGGCCGTCAGCGTCAGCCGTTCGCCGGACAAGGTCAAAAGCAGGGTCGAGGCGATCGGCGTGAGATAGGCGACCACCGCGACCCTGCCGCTGCCTTCAAGCTTCAAGGCGCGCGACCAGAAATAGTAGCCCAAGCCCATCGGACCGGCGCCGAGATAAAGGCCGAGAGCCAGGTCCGCGCCGATGGGCCAGGTGAAACCGTCGCGAGCGCACCACAGAAACGTCAAAGCGACGCCGATCAACGATGACGGCAGCAACAGGCGATCGGCTGGGGTGGCGACCCGTCCCACCATGATCGAATATAAGGCCATGCACAGCGCCGACCCGAATGCGGCGAGATATCCGACCAGATCGCCCTCGAACCAGGATTGGTTGCGCCCTCCCGAAATCACCAGTGCGACGCCGATGAAGCCTACCACCGCGGCGAGACCCAACAGTGCCGGACGCCGCGGATTTTCCAAGGCAATGACTGCCGCCGCGACCATCAACGGCCAGGTGTAGGCGACCAGATTGGCCTCGATCACCGGCATCGAAGCGAAGGCGATGTATTGCAGCACCATGGTGCCGACCAGACCGATGAAGCCGACCGCGAGAGAGATGAACGCCGCCCCGGCCGTGACCGGTGCTACTCTTTTCCGGCTCATCAATCGGATGGCGGCGAAGACGAGTGCAGCGCCTGCAAATTGCAGGAACTGGACCTGCGACACCGGGTGGCCGGCCAGCAGGGATTTGCCGACCAGGGCATTGGTGGACCACAACGCCACCGCACCGGCAGCGAAGACCAACGCGGATATCGAGCCGGATCCCTGCCGAAACAATCGGCATGGGATTCTATTTTGCTGTTCGACCATGATCCTGTCCGAAAACTGGTTCCGACTTTTCGGGATCATGGTTCACTACCATGATTCCCTGGCTCCGCCCGGAACCGGAGCATCGACGGCGGCGGGCACGGGATGCTCCGCCTCGAACCGACGGTAGGCCGGGAGCTGGTTGGTCCAGACATCTTCGGCCAGTTCGCTGACCCACTCACGGTCGTGGTCATTGTCGGCGGCGAGATAGAACATTCTGTTGTCGTCGACATAGGGTTTGGCCACCGAGCGCTGGTTGAGCACCAGCGTGACGCGCTCGCCGAACCGGATCGGCGCGGTGCGATGCAGGACGCCCAGGAACTGGCCGAGCGTCGCGTAGTTCATCTTGTGATCGATGCGCATGACACTGTTGCGCGGGATCTCGCGGCCGGATTCGAGAATGGCGCGGCCGGTTTCGGAGTCGTCGCAATAGATTTCGAGGTGGCCGCCGACCAGCGGATTGCTGATCGACAGCGGAATGAGCTCGGTGACCGGAACGCCATCGCAATGCCACTCCACGGCGCCGTCCCTGGGATTCATGAAGGTGACCGTCGAGCCGACGATCGACAGCGGATAGGGCTCCAGCTTGGTGCCCATCATGTCGGACAGCCGCTCCAGGCGCAGCTTGTCATGCAGCAATTCCCTGATCTCGGGGATGAAACGGTCGGCCCCGGTGATGAAGGTCAGATCGAGGTGCTTGTGCACGGCATGGCTGGCCTTGAGCTTCAGGGCAGCCTCCTCGATCGCGGCAAGCAGTGCCGGGTCATAGCCGTGCAGATATTGCGCGACACCGAAACTCGACACTTTCCAGGCGGTTTCATGGCCGATAATGGCTTCGCGGCTCATCGCATAACGCAGTTCGGGAATGGTATGGGCGTTCATTGTACTTCTCCAGGATGGGGGCAACACTTGGTAAACAGTCGATTAATTCACCCACCCCTGTAAAATTAGGAATGCTGGTGCTAGTGTAAGCCAAGCTTAAGGTCGAAACCGTGCGTCTGCTCAGTCAGGTCAACCTCAATTCGCTGAAAATCGTGGAAAGTGCTGCAAGGCACGGTAATTTCACGCGCGCCGGTGAAGAACAGTTTATTACCGCTTCAGCGGTCAGCCAGCGCGTGAAAAGCCTGGAGGATCAGCTTCGTTTCAAGATTTTCCAGCGCGGCGGCAATGCGGTGTCGTTGACGCCGGAGGGCGAGACCTATGTCTCGCGCGTTCGCGAGGCGCTGGAGCGAATCGTCGCCGCCAGCATGGAAGCGACCGGGCAATCGCAGGAGCATGTGCTAAAAATATCGGTGCTGCCGACCTTTGCGGCACGCTGGCTGTTTCCGCGCCTGCCGCTGTTCCAGCAGCAATATCCCGATATCGTGATGCGGGTCTCAACCTCCTACGCGACGCATGAGCTCACGGCCTCGGAATTCGATCTCGAAATCCGTTATGGCGACGGTCACTTTCACGGGCTGCAATCCGATCTGCTGTTTCGCGAAGACCTGACACCGGTGTGCAGCCGCAAGCTGTTCCACGAAGTCCTCGGCGACAAGCGGCTGTCGAAGGTGACACCGGACGACCTCAAGCACTTCACCCTGCTGCATTCCGACACCTGCACCCAGAATTGGCAGTCCTGGCTTGGTTTCGCCGGCGCCAGCTTCGTGCTCAGCGAGACCAAGAGCATCTATTTCGACTCGTGCATGATGTCCTACGAGGCAGCCAATTCCGGGATGGGCTTTGCGGTGGCCAACCGTGCCTATATGGCCAGCGACATTCGCGCCGAAAGGCTGGTGGCTCCCTTCGCCGTCCATCATCCGAACACGGCTGGCTGGTATTTTGTCTCTCCGCTGAAAGGCCTTGCCGCACGCAAGGTCCAGTTGTTCAAGCAGTGGGTCATGGCGGAAGCGGCCCTGACCCAGTCCCAGTTGGACAACGAAATCAGGGGCGAGGCTTCGACGGCTGCCTGAATCCATCCGGTGCCTACTGATGCAAAGACGATGCTGCAGCACAAAATGCAGCGACGGCCGGCACAACCTTCGGACTGGCTACGCCAACGCCACCGATCAGGCGAAAGCCCTGCCCTCCTCGGTCCGCTGGAAAAGCATCAGGTCCAACCCCAGGCTTGGCCGTCCCAGGATGGTCAAGATCGTATGCGCCTGGCCGCGATGGTGGGTCTGGTGGTTGAAGACATGGTCCAGCGCCGGCGCCAGCCTTTGCGAGACGGTGCGCATGTCCGAGACGGTCATGTAGGTGAACCGGCCCGTCAACGCCTTGTCATTGAGGCCGCCGAGCCAATCGATGATCCGCCTGTCCTCGGCTTCACGCGCCGCCCGCAGGCCGGTCAACCCCCGATGCAGGATAGCGTCCAGTGTCGTCGGCGCGTCGCCCTCCCCAGTGAAGCGCTTCATCCAGATGCGGTCGGCAGTCAAAAGGTGGTTGAGCGTGCCCATCATCGAGCCGAAGAAGGCGCCGACATCGCGGTTGAATTCCTCATCATCGAGTTCGGCGGCGGCATCATAGATGCGACCGTTGGCCCATTGATTATAGGCCGCAAACATCATGAAATGCTGTCTCATGGCTTCCCTCGGCTCGCGTCGATGCGGGGCCTACCTAACCCGCACGGGAGCCGCCGCCAATGACCATTCTGCTTTATGATCTCGTCGGACGCGACAGCACACGTCCGTTCAGCCCGCATTGCTGGAAGGTGGCGATGGCGCTTGCCCACAAGGGGCTCGACATATCAACCGTACCGACGCGCTTTCTCGAGGTGCCCGCTGTCGAGGGCGGCGTTTCGAAAACCGTTCCGGTGATCCGCGACGGCGAGACAGTCCTCGCGGATTCCTTCGCCATCGCGCTCTATCTCGATGAAGCCTATCCGGACCGGCCGACGCTGTTTGGCGGTGAAGGCGGCGAGGCGATGGCGCGCTTCATCGAACGCTGGTCGCAAGTGACCATTCATCCCTACGTGACCACCGCGGCCATCATGGACCTTCATGCCATGCAGGACGCGGAAAACGCCGTCTATTTCCGCCAGAGCCGGGAGCAGCGTCTTGGCAAGAGGCTGGAGGAGGTGACGGCCGCCAGGGAGGCCGGGCTCGGCACTTTCAGAGCCTCGCTGGAGCCATTGCGCTCGATGCTCTTCTATCAGCCGTTCATCGGCGGCGCGGAGCGCCGCTGTTTGGCGACTATATCGTCTTCGGCGCCTTGCAATGGGCGCGCATAGCCTCGCCCTACCAATTGCTCGACGACGGCGACGTGGTGGCGCAGTGGTTCGCCCGCTGCCTCGACCTGCATGGCGGGCTGGGGCGAAAGGTGGCCGCCGCGGCTTGACGCCGTAAAGCAGTAACTTACTTGGCCGCCTTCTTTGGCTTGCCGGCCTTCGTGGCAGCCTTTGCCTCCTTGGGGGCGGCTTTTGGCTTGGCGGCGCCAGCTGCCTTCTTGGTTGGCTTTTTGGCTGCCGACTTGTCCGTGGCGTCCTCCTGGTCGACATCCGCCGCCGCCTGATGCCAATGGCGCTCATGATGTCCAGCCGGCTGGCCCTCTTGCAGCCAGATCTGGTGCGCACGGTTGCGAATGCGTTCCTGACGATCGTCTGTCATGGTCATGTTGTCTCCATACGGCCCGACCTCAGCGCGGCGCCGGCACGCGACTATAGCAAGCAAAGCGTTGCTGTGCAGCCGTCTGATCGGGGGCCCTTGGCAATGGGCCGGGCGGCTTGTATAGAGCCCGCCACTCTCAATTCCATTCTCAGACAAGGACGACCCATGGCGCTCGAACGCACATTTTCCATGATCAAGCCGGACGCAACCCGGCGCAATCTCACCGGCGCCATCACCAGGATGCTGGAAGAGGCAGGCCTGCGCGTCATCGCCTCGCGCCGGGTCTGGATGAGCCGCCGCGAAGCGGAAGGCTTCTATGCCGTCCACAAGGACCGTCCTTTCTTCGGCGAATTGGTTGAATTCATGTCGTCGGCACCGACCGTCGTCCAGGTGCTGGAAGGCGAGAACGCCATTGCCAGGAACCGCGAAGTGATGGGCGCCACGAACCCGGCCAACGCCGCCGAAGGCACCATCCGCAAGGTTCATGCGCTGTCGATCGGCGAAAACTCCGTGCACGGCTCCGACGCACCGGAGACCGCGGCAGAAGAGATCAAGTACTGGTTCTCGGACACCGAGATCGTCGGCTGAGCCGACGATCCAGACCTTGGATTCCGTAAAAAGAAGGCCGGCGTTTCGCCGGCCTTTTTCGTTGGGGGTCAGCTCGCCGCGCTAAAGCGCAGGATCTCGCGGCCATCCTTGCCTGATATGATGAGCTTGCCGGCCTCGACACGGTATGACGCCGCCTTGGCCAGCGCATCGAACAGCGCCTTTTCCTCGGCCATCACCTCTGGCGCACAGGCCTTGTAGGTCGAACCGATGTCTCCGATCACGATCGTTTGCCCATTGACCTTGGCGGTGGCGAAATAGGTGTTGCAGGGGCCGCTGCCGCCCGCCTTGCCGGCCTCGCTGACCCTGAATGTCGCTTGCGGGGCAGCGATGACGCCGATGCCGTCGACATAGTCGACCAGCCAGAGCTGGTCGAAGACCGAAACCGTCGGCTCGGCGTTCGGGGCGACCATCTTCAGCATGATGGTCTGCGGCACGTCGGTCAGCGGATCGACCTGATGGCGCATATCGGAGATGAACAGGAGCTTGTCGTCGACGGTGATGCGGGCTTGCAACGCGTAAGTCATCTGCGACCGGATGACGGAAGGGTCGAATTTGATCTCGAAGCTGATCGGCACCTGGCCGGTCGGCTTCACTTTCTGCTCGCCGATAATGGTGGCCGGCGCATCGGCCAGCGACACATCGGCAAGTTGCACGGAGAGCACGGCACTGGGCGGCAAGGCAATGCGCTCGCGATAGATCACTTCGCCTCTCACTGCCTTTTCGGCGGCAACAGACTGCTCAGGAACGGCCAATATGCCGACGACCAGAGGCACGAAACCGAAGATGAAGAACTCCGCGATCCTGTCCAGCATGACCATCTCCCTCAACCCCGGGCTGCCATGCCCAGGCTGACCAATTCCGCCAATTGGCCAAAGGATTGCGGTCAATGCATGGCTGCGGCGATCTTATTCGGACGCTTTCCAGCGTTGCGCGGCCGTTGCATCGGCTTCCTTGGCCTCGACCCAGCCACCCTCCGAACCGTCAGCCCGATGCTCCTTCTTCCAGAAGGGCGCGCGCGATTTGAGATAGTCCATGAGAAAATTCGCCGCCTCGAACGCCGCATGGCGGTGCGCGGAGGCTGCCACCACCAGCACGATGTTCTCGCCGGGCGCGATCTTCCCGTGGCGGTGGATGGCGGTGAGCCCCTGCAACGGCCAACGCTCGACCGCTTCAGCAGCGATGCGGGCGATTTCTGCTTCGGCCATACCGGGATAGTGTTCGAGCTCGAGCGCTGAGAGCGCGCCCTGCTCGTCGCGGCAAAGGCCTGAGAAGCTCACCACGGCGCCAATATCGGCGCGGCCTAGCGTCAGTCTGGCGATCTCGGCCGCGACGTCAAAATCTTGGCGCTGAATGCGCACGACAGGTAAGACCGCGCCGGTCATGTCAGCCCCCGGTCATCGGCGGGAACAGCGCGATTTCGCGGGCGCCCGCGATCTTCTCGCGGTGCTCGACATGCTCCTGGTTGATGGCGACGCGGATCACGTCGGGATATTGCAGCGCGTGCTCGTAGCCCTCGCCGCGCGATTTCAGCCAGCGCAGGAGATCGGCGACCGTCTCGATGCCAGCCGGCAAGTCGACGTCTTCCTCGGGCATGCCGATGCGCTCGCGCACCCAGGCAAAATAGATGAGCCGGGTCGTCATCTCACTCGTCCATGATGTGCTTGAGGCCGGCGCGGAAATAGTCGTAGCCGGTGTAGAGCGTGACCAACGCCGCGATCCACAGCAGCACCAGCCCGGTCTGGGTGGTCAGCGGAAAGATCTTGTCGCCGGCTGGTCCGGCCAAGAGGAACGCTATGGCGACCATCTGGATGGCGGTCTTCCATTTTGCCAGCTGCGTCACCGGCACCGAGACTTTCAGCGCCGCCAGATATTCGCGCAGGCCCGAGACGAGGATTTCGCGGCACAGGATGATGATCGCCGCCCACAACGACCAGCCGGCAATGCCCGCATGGCGATCGGTGTCCGCAGCCAGCAGCAGCAGGCAGGTGGCGACCAGCAGCTTGTCAGCGATCGGGTCGAGCATCTTGCCGATGTTGGAGGTCTGTTGCCAGGCGCGCGCCAGATAGCCATCCAGATAATCGGTGATCGAGGCGAGCAGGAAGATGATCAGCGCCGACCACCGGGCAAAGTCGCTCGACTTCAGATGTCCTTCGAGAAAAAAGCACAGCACCACCATCGGCACCGCGACGATGCGGGCGTAGGTGAGCATGTTGGGCAGGTTGAACGCGCGCTTGGCCATATCCGGGAAACTCTTTCTGCCTGCCTACTCAAATCAGAAGCGAATGTGGGGGGTCAACAGGCCAGATTCGACAGGCCAGATGAAAGTGCCAGATTTTTCAACTCTCGTGGAAGTGATTGTAGACCAGTTTCGCCACCTGCTCGGAAATCCCGTCGACTTTCCGCAGATCCTCGATGGCCGCGCGGCTGACCGCCTTGGCGGTGCCGAATGCCAGCAGCAATGCCCGCTTGCGGCCGGGACCGATGCCACTGATCTCATCAAGTGGGCTCTTGACCATTTCCTTCTTGCGGCGAGCCCGATGCGAGCCGATCGCGAAACGGTGAACCTCATCGCGCAGCCGCTGGACGAAATAGAGCACGGGGTCGCGGACCGGTAGGGAAAACGAGTCCCTGCCTTTGACGAAGAACCGCTCGCGGCCGGCATCGCGGTCCTGGCCCTTGGCGATGCCGATGGCAACCACGCGGTCCTCGATGCCGAGATCGGCGAGGATCTTGCGCACCGCGGTCATCTGGCCCTGGCCACCGTCGATCAGGATGACATCGGGCCAGGCCGGGAAGCTGCCGGAGATATCGTCCTCCATATCGTCTGCCGAACCGTCGGCTGCATCCCCAGCCGGGACATCGCCATGCTCCTTGAGCAACCGCGAAAACCGCCGTTCCATCACCTCGCGCATCATGCCGAAATCGTCGCCAGGCGTGATCTCGGTCGAGCGGATGTTGAATTTCCGGTACTGGTTCTTCACGAACCCCTCCGGTCCGGCAACGACCATGGCGCCGACGGCATTGGTGCCCATGATGTGCGAATTGTCGTAGACCTCGATGCGCACTGGCGGCTTCGGCAGGCCGAATGTCTCGGCGAAACCGGCAAGCAGGCGTCCCTGGGTGGAGGTTTCAGCCAGCCGGCGTCCGAGCGCTTCGCGGGCATTCTGCAAAGCGTTGTCGGTCAGGTCCTTCTTCTCGCCGCGCTGCGGCACGGAGATCGCGACCTTGCGGCCGGCGCGGGTGGAGAGCGCCTCGGCCAGCAGTTCCTGATCCTCGACGCCATGCGACAGAAGAATGTTCCGCGGCGTCGGCTTGTCGTCATAGAACTGCGCCAGGAACGAGCCCAGCACCTCGGCTGCTTCCAACGCCGGATCGGCCTTGGGGAAATAGGCGCGGTTGCCCCAGTTCTGGCCGGTGCGGAAGAAGAACACCTGGATGCAGACCTGGCCGCCTTCCTGATGGATGGCGAAGACATCGGCTTCGTCGACGGTCGCCGGATTGATGCCCTGGTGGCTCTGCACATGCGACAGGGCCGCCAACCGGTCGCGATAGATCGCGGCGCGCTCGAAATCGAGAGCTTCCGACGCCTGCTGCATGGCGGCCGAGATTTCCGTCTTCACCTTCTGGCTGCGGCCGGACAAGAAGTCCTTCGCCTCATTGACCAGCTCGGCATAGTCCTGGTGCGAGACCTCGCCGGTGCAGGGGCCGGCGCAGCGCTTGATCTGATAAAGCAGGCATGGCCGCGTGCGGTTCTCGTAGAACGAGTTGGTGCAACTGCGCAGCAGAAAGGCGCGCTGCAGCGAGTTGATGGTGCGGCCAACGGCACCGGCCGAAGCAAAGGGACCGAAATAATCGCCTTTGCGCGAGCGCGCGCCGCGATGCTTGTAGATGCCGGGCGAGACATGGTCGCCGGTCAAGAGGATATAGGGAAACGACTTGTCGTCGCGCATCAGGACGTTGAATCGCGGCCGCAAGCGCTTGATAAGATTGGCTTCGAGCAGCAGCGCTTCGATCTCGGTGCGGGTGACGACGAACTCCATCGTCGACGTTTCGCGCACCATGCGGCCGATGCGGGTGGTGTGGAAGCGGCCTTGCGCGTAGTTGGTGACGCGCTTCTTCAGGCTGCGTGCCTTGCCGACATAGAGCACATCGCCGGCAGCGTTCATCATGCGGTAGACGCCGGGCGCGTTGGGCAGCCGCTTGACCAGCGTCTGGATCACCTCGGCGCCGATCATGCCTTCCGCGTCGCCGGCATGCGGCGTCCAGTCGATGGCGGTGAAGGCGACATCGGGACCGACGGTTTCAACGATCTCCTCGACCGCCTCGTCCTCGAGGTCGATATCGGGGGGCAGATCGTCGGTGCCGCCGCGCGGCTTGCTTTTGTGGTCTATAGGACTCATTCCGTCATGCCTGTCACATCGGGCGTCTGCCACGCAAGATGCTGGCCGCCATCAAGCGCGATCATCTGGCCGGTGACCGAGCGCGCTTCCCAGAGATAGCGGATTGTGGCGCCGAATTCCGGCAATTCCGGGCCGCGCTTGAGGATCAGGCCATCGACTTGGGCTGCAAAATCGCTGTCGTCCTGACGCGCGTTCTTCAATGTCGGCCCCGGGCCGATGGCATTGACGCGGACGCGGGGACCGAGCGCTTGCGCCATCATCTGGGTGGCTGTCCACAGCGTCGATTTGGACAGTGCATAGGAGAAGTAGCGCGGCGTCGGCCGCCAGACGCGCTGGTCTATCATGTTGACGATCAGGCCCTCCTGCCCTGCCGGTAGTGCCCGGGCGAAATTCTGCGCCAGGAGCGCGGGCGCTTTCACATGGACGGCAAAGTGCCGGTCCCAGGCCCGCCAGTCGAAATCCAGAACCGAATCGTCCTCGAACAGCGACGCGTTGTTGACCAGCAGCGAGAGCGGCCCGAGCGCTGCTTGCGCCTCGCCGATAAGGTCATCGATGGCGTCCATATCGGTCAGGTCGGCGGCGACCACTGCGGCGCGGCCACCTCCGGCGATGATTTCGGCAGCCAACGCATCGGCCTCGCTGCGCGAGCGGCTGCAATGGATGGCGACGGCAAAACCGTGCGCGGCGAGATCCTCGACGATCGCCCTGCCGATCCGCCTGGCCCCGCCCGTCACCAGCGCCGTGACAGTGGCTTTGCTCATATCGTGTCAATCCTCAATTTCGGCCCGAAAAAGCAGTGCCGGCGAAATATGGCCCGGCATGCGTTAAATGGTGTTCGCACCTTGGGCAGCATTGTGGCGAAACGGCCGTTTGGGCATCTTGGCCCGCCCTGGACTCAGGCGTGCCCGACCGCAATATAGGGTGCTGGAGTCCTTGCACCAAGCGGTGTGCAGCGCAGCACGGGATGGTTCCTGCCATTTCGCTGTTGCGAAGATGCAACGTCAAGGTTCTGCCTCATTTGCGCCGGGGAATGACCCAAGTTCAGGTTCGCTTCAGCCGCATTTTGACACGACATTTGGAACCGACGAACGCCAGATCCGTTTCACCCCCCGGACGGGTCGATGGCGATCGTGAGAAACAAGCCTGTGTCCTGTGGCTTAAGGAGTAAAGAACAATGCAAGCCAATCTCAAATTCGCACGGCCGCTGGCCGTTGCGCTCGGGCTCTTCGCCCTCAGCGGAACTGCCTATGCTGCTGACGTGGTTTCGGAAGAGCCGCCGGCACCTGCGCCGATCGCTGAACTTCCCGTCGCTTCGTGGGCCGGACCCTACGCCGGTCTCAACGTCGGCTATGGCTTCAGCGGCCATACCAAGGAAAAGGATCTGGGTGTTGACAATGTTGACGTCGGCACCAAGGGCTTCGTCGGCAGCGTCTTCGGCGGCTATCAGTGGCAGCAAGAGAACTTCGTCTACGGCGCTGAAGCCGAACTCGGCTACAACGGCGTCAAGGGCGACGATTCTGGCGTCAATTCCAAGGCCGGCTTCGAGGGTTCGTTGCGAGCCCGTCTCGGCTATGCCGTGACCCCCGAAATCCTGCTCTATGGCACCGGCGGTCTCGCCGGAAGAAGCCTGAAGGTCGAAGACGACGTATACGGTTCGGACCGCGCCACGTTGCTCGGCTGGACCGCTGGTCTCGGCACCGACATCAAGCTGACCGACAATGTCTTCGGTCGCGTCGAGTATCGTTACACCGACTTCGGCAGCAAGAGCTTCGATGGCATCGGCAAGGTCAAGGCCACCGACAACCGCGTCACCTTCGGCGTCGGTATGAAGTTCTAAGTCGTTCAAGCCACGACACGAAAAAGCCGGGCCTCGCGCCCGGCTTTTTTTATGCTCGCGTGATTTCCGGGTAAATCTATTCGGGTAATGGGCGGTCAACCGGGAATGCAGGGCTTCAGTTCTGGAAACTTCTCGTCGAAGCGTGCCGCCCACCGCGTCAGCCGGGCGCGACCCTTCTCCCATTTCCCGGCAAAGCGCAGCGCGAGATAGCCAAGGCAGGCGCGCAGCGCCATCTGGCCGGCGGTGATCTTTTTCGGCAGCTTCGGCGGGTTTGCGTTGAGCAGGTCGAGTGCCGCCGTGATCTTCGCCCACTGGCGATCGAGCCAGGGCTGATAGACCATCTCCTCAGGCCGCGTGCGCCGTTCATAGACCATCGACAGCGCACAGTCGCAAATGCCGTCGGCCAATGCCTCCAGCACTTCCGCCTCGAGCCGCTTGTCGGGATTGCGTGGAAAAAGCGCGCTCTTCGACAAACGGTTGAGATGCTGGGTGATGGCGCGACTGTCATGGATGGAGCGACCGTCGTCGAGCACCAGAACCGGAATCTTGCCGAGCGGGTTGGCGATCATCAAGTCGGCCGGCTTCTCCTCGGTCTTGATCGGCACCAGATCGACAGCGATGCCGGCATAGGCTGCCGCCATTCGTACCTTGGAACTGTAGGGAGAAGACGACGCATAGAGCAGTCTGGGCATGATCCGTTTCCTGTTTTGCAGGCCGGCAGTGTTGACCGATCGGGCGCGATCGGGCAATGGCCAGAAGCGGAAAACCCAGCCGCCAGCGAGCGACGCAGCGGCCAGGGCCGTTTAGCGAGCGCTCCATGAAGACGGTGCTTCATCACCATGGTTGCCGGGATCGCGCGAAGCCGCCAGCCGACTGGCAAGACCGACGAGCCTCGCGCCGATGTTTCATCACCCGCATGAATGACACGAAAAAAGCCCCACCGGACTCCGCCCTATGGCGAAGTCCTGGGAGCTGCGAAAAGATATCCTCCGTCCGCCTCTGTTCTCGCCTTCCGACTGCCTAAACAACGAGCGGGGCGCCCTGTGAGGCACCCGCCCTTGACTGTTTCGGCACCGCCCCCGGCGAGGGAAGCGCGACTACTTCTTGCCGGCCTTCGCCGGCGCTGCCTTCGGCTTGGCCGCAGGTGCCGCTTTCTTCACCGGCGCTGAAGATTTCGCTGCCGCAGCCTTCTTTGCCGGAGCAGCCTTGGCAGCCGGCTTCTTGGCTGGTGCAGCCTTGGCAGCCGGTTTCTTGGCAGGTGCTGCTGCCTTCTTCGCTGCGGGTTTCGCCGCAGCTTTCGCTGCAGGCTTCTTGGCCGGTGCCGCCTTGGCAGCCGGCTTTGCCGCTGCCTTGGCGGGTGCCGCCTTCTTCACTGCCGGTTTCGCCGCAGCTTTCGCTGCCGGCTTCTTGGCCGGTGCTGCTTTTGCCTTGGCCGCCGCGGCCTTCGGCTTGGCAGCGGGTGCTGCTTTCTTCACTGCAGCTGCGACCTTTGCCGTTGCTGCTTTTGCGGGTGCTTTCTTTGCCGGTGCCTTGGACGCCGGCGCTTTGGATGACTGCTTAGCCATGCGATGCCCCTTCCTTTGTGCCGACGGCCGTAATGACCCGGCGCGCTCATGCATATCTGACTCGCGGCTTGCTAGCCAGCGAAGCAATAGACTGATTTTCGCAGCTTAAATTTCGGTTACGATCGGCACATGGTCGTGCTGATCGTCGCAGAAATTCACTTCTGATCTTCGACCATTGGCTAGAATGTGTCGCCGACATTCTCCACACTCCGCGGAAGCGCTCCTCTCGTGAAGCTCCGAAGATCAGCGAGCAGCTTTGCGTGTCGATCGTCGGCCGCCGATATCATGACCGCTGCCTCATCGGTGCGATCATCTCGTGCAGGCGGACGATCTATACTGCAATGCGACAGCCGATCGGTGCATCGTCTTGTCAAGCACGAACGCAGATCGGCCTGCTCGTGAATTGACAGATAACTCTACATGGCAGAGTATTCTGTACAGCATGCTGGAGCATTTCAATGTCGATCGCACAGGAGCAAGCGGCGCTGTCGCCGTTCGAGATTGCCAAGACGGTCCGCCACGGCGGCAGCATGGTTGTCGGCGGCCTCCGGCTTGGCTGCGCCGGAGCCAATCGATGAGTGCCGACGAAATCATCCACCAGAGCACTCGGCTCAGGATCATGGCGGCGCTGAGCATGCTGGAAAGGCGGCAAACGCTGGATTTCACCGGGCTGAAAGCCATCGTGGACGTCACCGACGGCAATCTCGGTGCGCATCTCGATACGCTGGCCAGGGCTGGTTATGTCGACATCGAAAAGCTGTTCGTCGGCCGCCGGCCGCAGACGCGCGTCAGGGCGACGACGAGCGGACGGCGCGCGTTCCGCGGCCATGCCGCATTCCTGCGCAAGATCCTCGATCAGGCCGAGGCGGCGGCGCGCAGGAAATAGCGTGATGACTGGGCAATCCGCTCAGCGCGCGGCAACAACGGCAACGCCGGCGCCGATCATCACACCGCCCGCCGCGCGGTTCACCCGGCGTACGATCCTTGGTGTGCGCAACAGGCTGCGGGCGCGACCGGCGAGGACGACATGACCGCCGATCACCACGACCTCGACGGCCACGATCACCATCATCAGCACACCGAGATGACCTGCGTCGAGCGATGCGCCGACGACGCTAGGCAACAGCGCAATGTAGAACAACGGCATTTTCGGATTGCCAAGATTGAGCGCGATGCCGGTGGCAAAAATCATCAACAGCCCTCGCTGTCCTGAGATGGGCTGCAGTTCGGGAATGACGGGCGCCGCCATCCACAGCCTGATGCCCGTCCAGACCAGATAGGCCGCTCCACCATAGCGAAGCACCGTCATGACGATCGCCGTCTTGGCGGCGACGATCGACAGGCCGAAGGCGGCGAGGATCAGGAAGATGAGGATGCCGACCACGGTGCCGGCACCGTAGGCGATGCCCGACGCGGCGCCATTGGAGATTGTGCGCGCGATGATCGTCATGTTGTCCGGACCCGGGCTGGCAGCGAACACGAAGAAGGCGGCCGCAAAGGCAAGCGAGGTCGCGAGATCCATGAAAACTCCCGAGGGTAATGCCGCTCTCGGAAGTCCAGACTAGCCGGTTTACCTGTCGGCGCCATCAGGAAAATCGAGAAACTGCGCGATGCGCATTCCCGTCACGGCTGATAGCCGAGGCAGATGGCGCCGAGCGCGACGATGGCGCAGGCGCCGACCCGCCGCGGCGTCAGCACCTCGCCGAGGAACAGGCGTCCGATGAAGGCCGCGAAGACGACGCTGGTTTCGCGGATCGCGGTGATCGGACCGGCCGGTCCGAGCGCGAAGGCCGCGACCACGACACCGTAGGCCAGAAGTGCAAACAGGCCGCCGCCCAGCGCCTTCCAGGTTTCCGGCGCACCCAGGTCGACTGTGAGCCGGCCACGGCAGGCGACGAAGGCCGCCGGCAGCAACGCGCCGTAGATCAGCAGCACCCATGCGGTATAGGCGCCGGCGTTTCCCGCCGCCCGAACGCCGAGCGCATCGACCGTCGCATAAGCGGCGATGATCGCTCCCGTTGCCAGCGCATAGAGTATCGATGTCGTGGCGGCCCTGCCCCTTCCGAGAGAAAGGCCCATGATGCCGCCCGCGACCAGCGCGACACCGATGGTCTGCGGCAGAGTGAGCTGCTGGTTGGCCAGGAAGAACCCGCCGAGCGTGACGAGCAGCGGCACGCTGCCGCGAACGATCGGATAGACCTGTCCCAGCTCGCCATATCTGTAGGCGGCCACCAGAAACAAACTGTAGCCAACCTGCAGGCAGGCCGAGAGCACAATGTAGGACCAGGCCGGCGCGGCCGGAACGGCGTGGAAGAAGGCTAAGGGGATGGCGAGCGCCGTACTGGAAAAGCTCATGACGGTGACGGTCCACAACCTGTCGGCCCCCGTGCGCAGGAACGCGTTCCAGGTTGCGTGCAGGATCGCCGCAAACAATGCGAGCCCGATGACCAGCGGGCTCATTGGGACTTACGCGAAGCAGCGACGATGCCCATGGCCGCCTTGCGGGCGTCGCGAATGGCGGCGTCGGCCGGCCCCATCTGCGCCAGCAAGGTCGCACCTTCGATCAGCATAAGCAGTGTCGCCGCCACGCTTTCGGCGCGGCCGCGCGGCATCATCTCTTCGAGGATAGACCGCATGCGCCGCTTGAGGCCGTTCTTCTGCCTGACAACGGCCTTGAAAACCGGATGCCCGGGATCGCCGAACTCGGCCAATGCATGAGCGAACAGACAGCCATGGAAATCGGCGCTGCGGAACCAGCGTGCATGCCAGTCAAAGATCCTTCCGATTTTCTGTTCCGGCGGAATGCCCTCCTGGGCGAGCCGGTCGAGCTGGCGGTCGAAACGCATAGCGCGATAGTCGAGCACCTCGACGATCAATTCGTCCTTGCTGGGGAAGTGGCGATACATCGTCATCTTGGCCACATCGGCTTCGGCGATGATCCGGTCGATACCCGTCGCATGGAAGCCGGCGCGCTTGAACAGCACGTAGGCCGTTTCAACGACGTGCTGGCGCTTATCGGAAACGGGCGATGGTGTCATGGCGCATACCGAGTGGTGAGACAGGTCTGTCTCATACATATGCGACGGATCGCGCCAGCTGTCAACGCGGCACGAAAAACGCCTGCAGCCGATCAAGCCACAGGCGCGAAAGAGATTGGAAGGGGAAACCGGGTTTAGCGCAGAATGCGGCAGCGGCCGTTGTAGACCATCCAGCGGTCGAAGCCCGAGACGCAGAATTCGACATTGTCGCCGATCGAGGCAAAGCCCTGGCCTTCCTCGATCAGGTACCAGATGGTGCGATCGCGGCCGTCGGACAGGCTGACGGTGGCCCCGCAATAACGGCGACCGATCGGCCAGGTATCGTCGGCCGCCAGATAGCGATGCTGGTGAATGCGCCGGAAATCGGTGATCTGCACATCAGGCAGATGCGGCACGTGATGCACCTGATAGGAAAAGCGGCTGGTGATCTTGTTCAGTACCCAAGGCTGACCGCAGACCCCGCTGTCTTCATCGGAATAGACCGTAAGATCGGCGGCCTGCACGGTCTGGGTGATACCGAGAGGCGCGGCAAGCTGGGTGCAGAGCGAAATCAGGGCGGCAAGAGCGGATTTGGCGAAGCGAGTCATGGCAGCCTCTCAAGGTCGATTGTGCGCACTGTGCGGATTCGCTCGGCGGCGGTCAAGCGGTTGCGTTGACAATGGTTTCCCAGTTTGAAACTGCTTTTCGACCAAAGCCGAATTTACACGGCACCGGAATGGCTCTGGCACGTTCATGTCCGGATCCAAAAGAGCGCGGGTCCCGGGTCGTCAATGAGCCCGCCTCAAGCCTGCTCGCCGGCCAGCCATTCCAACGACCAGTGCGCCGGCTGCCCCACCGCAAGCAGCCTGTGCAGGGCCGGCAGCAGCGTCCGCAGCTCGCCCTCCAGCGTGAACGGCGGATTGACCACCAGCAGACCGCTGCCGTCGAGGCTGGGTTCCGAAGAGGCCGGCCTGATCTCGAATTCGATGTCGAGCAGCTTCGGGATGCCCGATTGCTTCAGCGCCTTGCGGAAAGCGATGATCGCCTTGCGGTCCTTGATCGGATACCAGAGCGCGTAGATGCCGCCTGGCCAGCGCTTGTGCGCCCTTATGAGCCCGTCGACGAGGCGATCGAACTCACCCGCTTCCTCGAATGGCGGATCGATGAGAACAAGGCCGCGCTTCTCCTTCGGCGGCAGATGGGCGCCGAGCGCCAGCCAGCCATCGAGTTCGATGATCCGGGCCTGGAAATCGCCGGCAAAGAACGTCCTCAGCCTCGCGGCATCCTTGGGGTGCAGCTCGATCGCGGTCAGCCTGTCCTGCTTGCGCATGAGATGGCGCGCAATCAACGGCGAGCCCGGGTATTTCTGGATGCCACCCTCAGGGTTGAGCGACCGTATTGTCTCCAGATAAGGCGCGAGCAGTGCTGCCACCGGCGCGGCAAACGGGGCATCGATCAGCCTGCCGATGCCGCCTTGCCACTCACCCGTCTTCTGCGCTTCGGCCGACGACAGATCGTAGCGGCCAATGCCGGCATGGGTGTCGACGACCCGAAACGCCTTGTCCTTCTGCTTCAGATACTCGAGCAAGCGCGTCAGCACGACATGCTTGACGACGTCGGCGAAATTCCCGGCATGGTAAGCGTGGCGGTAGTTCATCGTCTTGTGCCGTTATGCATGTCGTTGTCCCAAAACCGCTGCACACTTTTGGGCGACATGCATCAGCCCCTGCCCCAGCGCGGCGGTGGCGGCTGAGAGTTCGGATTTTCCGGCCGACCGCCTCGAGTGCGCAAGGTCAGCAAAAATCCGATCAGGCCGATCGCCATCAGCGCGAAGCCGACCGGCCGTGCACGGCTGTCGATCTCGCCTGCGCCGGAGCGCAGGATGAGATCGACAGCCCGCATCGGTATGTCGTCGGCATCACCCGGTCCGACGGTGAAGATGTAGGGACCCGGGCTGACGGTCGCGATGACGCCGGCCTCGTCGCGAAAGATCTTGTCGGGCAGTTGCGGGCTGGCCTGGCGAGGATTGTCGGAATGGTTGAACTGCAGCGTCGAGGCGAGCACCGTGCGGCCATTGCTGGCGGCGGTCAGCGTCAGCACGGTGCGCTGCTGCGAGACGATGCGCTCGGCTCTTGCGGTCAGGTCGACCAGCACCCGCACCGGCGCATCGCGGCCGGAGAGCGGCACCGTCAGCGGCTTGAAACGGCCTTGCTCATAGACCCGCCAGGTGCCGATCTCGTGCCCGGAGAAATTGCTCATCGCCCAGGGATAGATGACACCGACGCCGGCGCCGACAAGCAGGATCAGGACAAACAGAAAGCGCATTCACATCACCATGGCGTATCGTAACCTTGCCAATAGCGCCCCGACGGCCAAAAGGCGATGGCCAGTTGCGGCAGCCACCCTGGAGGTGGACCGTGCGGGGTGCGAGCGCAACCAGCTTGGCGGCGTGGCTGCGCAACAATGCCGATAACGTTCTACCTATGCGCTCAAAAATTAAGCCGTGTATTTCGCGCGCCGCGCTGAATATTGCTGTCGGCTCATTCTTGGCCGTTCTTGCTGTCAGGTTTTGATTCTACCTCAAGGGACAGCTTGCCGCGTCCGGCAACATATTGACGTCGATCGAGCCAATATGCTGATTCGTAAACAGGATTTGCCTTGTGCGCCATGCTTCGGTCCGAGAGGCCGTAGCCGCTTTCATGATTAACCATTCGCGAGCGCATTTGGTTAAGGAATTGCTAATTTAGTTGACTATAATTTCCACAGGTATATTTTCGATGCGTTGGGATGTGCAATTTGGGCGAGCAATCGATGGTGACACCGGGCGTGTGATCGCGATTTCGGGGCGCGGAGAATGCTGAGCGGCAGCACGGAGGTTGTGTAGTCGCACCAGCTTCGCGAAAGCCAAGAACAATTGACGCACATCAGTGATGGCGGTTCCGCAGGAGGTTTGCCACGTTCTCAGGAACGTGGCCGGGCGATGCTTTGTCCCGGCCCGGCGGTAGCGTGTTCGGTGCGTATGAGGAAAGCATGACTAAGCTTGTCAAGGTTCTGAAACTGGAATCCGGCAGCCAAAAGGACGCCAGCCAAAGCCGACGACGCGCCCTTGTCGCCGGAGGAGCGGGATTTTTAGGTTCGCATCTGTGCGAACGTCTTTTGCGGGACGGATACGACGTTGTCGCGCTGGACAATTTCCACACCGGCAAAAGATACAATCTCAATGCCCTTCAGCGCAATCCGAGCTTCAGCTGCATCGAGCACGACATCGTCGATGCACTGCCTTCGGACCTTCAGTGCGACGAGATCTACAATCTCGCCTGCCCAGCCTCTCCGCCGCACTACCAGGCAGATCCGATCCACACCTTCAAGACAAGCGTGCTTGGCTCGCTGAACCTTCTGGAACTCGCGCGACAGAACAAGGCCAAGATATTCCAGGCCTCGACGTCCGAAGTCTATGGCGATCCCTTCGTGCATCCACAGCCCGAGAGCTACTTCGGCAACGTCAACACGCACGGGCCGCGCTCCTGCTACGATGAAGGCAAGCGCTCGGCCGAAACCCTGTTCTTCGATTATTCGAGAACCTATGGTCTCGATATTCGTGTCGCCCGCATTTTCAACACCTACGGTCGCCGCATGCAGCCCGACGATGGACGTGTGGTTTCGAACTTCATCGTCCAGGCGCTGCGCGGCGAGGACCTGACCGTCTATGGCAGCGGCCAGCAGACGCGCTCCTTCTGCTATGCCGACGACCTGATCGAGGGCTTTATCCGGCTGATGAATGCGCCGAACGCGCCCGCCCACCCGGTCAATCTCGGCAACCCTGCCGAATTCACCATCATGGAACTGGCGACGCTGGTCGTCGATTACACCAACGCCCGATCGAAGATCGTGCATCGGCCGCTGCCCGTCGACGATCCCAGGCAACGCAAGCCGGACATCTCCTTTGCCAGGGCCAATCTCGGCTGGGAGCCGAAAATCAGCTTGAGCCAGGGGCTCGCGCGTACCGTCGAGTATTTTGATACCCTGCTCTACGGAAGTCACACCGCCAGAGGAGCTGCTGCTTCATGAGCCGGCCGGCGGTCCTGGTGACGGGTGGAGCCGGCTTCATCGGCAGCCACACCTGCAAGCAGTTGGCCGCCGCCGGCTACATGCCGGTGGTTTTCGACAATCTGAGCCGCGGCAATGAGAGATCCGTCGCCTGGGGGCCGCTTGTCGTCGGCGATATCCGGGATCGGGATGCACTGCGGCGGGCGATGGAAACGCACCGGCCGACGGCCGTGATCCATTTTGCTGCGCTGGCCTATGTCGGAGAGTCCGTTCGCGAGCCGGCCGAATATTATTCGACCAATGTGACAGGCACCATCGCGGTGCTCGATGCCGCACGCGCGAGTTCGATCGAAAACATCATCTTCTCCAGCAGCTGTGCGACCTACGGCGTGCCGGAGGCGTTGCCGGTTCGCGAGACCTCCTCGCAAAATCCGATCAGCCCCTATGGGCGCACCAAGCTGATCGGCGAACAGATCATCGGCGACTATGCGTCCGCGTACGGAATGAAATTTGCGATCCTGCGCTATTTCAATGCTTGTGGCGCCGATCCCGATGGCGAGCTCGGTGAGTGGCATTCGCCGGAAACCCATCTGGTTCCCAGAGTGCTCATGGCCGCATCGGGCATCATCGACGCGATCGAGGTTTTCGGCACCGACTACGACACGTCGGACGGCACTTGCGTAAGGGATTATATCCACGTCACCGATCTGGCCCGCGCCCACCTGAAAGCGCTCATGCATCTCGAGGGTGGCGGGCGAAGCCTTGCGGTCAATCTCGGCACAGGGCGAGGCGTCTCCATCAAGGAGATTGTCAAGGCGGTCGGCCGAATGACGTCGAGGCCGGTTCCGGCAGTGTTCAGGAGCCGACGCCCCGGAGATCCGGCGGAGCTCTACGCCGACCCGGGAAGCGCACGCGAACATCTTGGCTTTGTGCCGGAGCTTTCAGACATCGATACGATTGTCAGGACGGCCGCTCCCTTTTTCGGACTGAAGACCAGGCCCATGAAACTGCCGCCAGTGAGGGCGGCAGCGCCGGTCGTCGCCCGACGGGTCAGAGATAGCGGGGGTGACAGCTCGCGCGCTGGCCAAATCCGCTAGGGCTGCAGATATAAGGCGAGCCGCCCGAGAACGTGCTGCCATCGCCCGGATTGAACGAGATGTTCACCGGCGCCGGCGTGCTGGCTTTGATCCGTTGCGGCGGTGCAAAGGCGTAGGCACTTTCGGTCCCTATTGTGCTTGTCATCTGGATCGGAAGGTCGGCCCGGAGCGAGCGCACGAGAAATCTGGCCTGCACGGGCTGGACCGCGGGCTGACTGCGGACCGGGTGGACGATGGGCCTGATAAGGACCGAACCGGTTTCAGTTGCGTCCATACCTTGACAACCTGCAACCATAGAGCTCAGCGCCACAGCCGCGGCAATAGACACGACATTCTTGCTTGAGCGAAATACGCTCGCGGAATTTCTCATCCTCTGTCCCTTGCTATCAAGTATAAGCCAGGGGCGCATTGCGACATACTATACTTGGGCCGCTTCCACGCCGCATGAGTGACCACTCGCACATCACACGTTATATTAGATATCACTAATTATTAAATTTCATCAAAACCGTATGGCAGGCCATCGTCTTGTCGTCCGGGTGATGCAATTGAATGCGATTAAATGCGATCGGCGCGCCGATCGCGCCTGCCGAGCCACTCAACCATAAGCGATTCGCGGGTTCCACAACAGGCGCACGGGGAGAACAGCCAGGCCATCTCAGCGCGGCCGGAAGCGGCCTACTTTTTGGCATCGACCAGCTTGCGGGTCACTTCGAACTGCGCGCCCTTGGTGTCGCCTGCTTCGAATTTCTTGTATTCGTCGGAAGGATCCTCGGGAGATCGCTTGAAACCGTACCATTCCCCGTCCGGATCCTTGCGTTGCTCGATATTCCGGCCCTGAATGCGGTGGCTGTAGCAGGTGCGGTGCTGCTCGCCGGTGTAGCCCTTCGATCGCCAGGCGAGCTCCATGCACATCTTGCCGTCCTTGGTCACCAGCCATCTGCCCTCCGCGACAGACGCGGTGTCCTGCCCGGACGTCCAGGCCTGGAGACGTCGATTGCCCTGCGCGAAAAAGGCCGCGCCGTTTTTCCATATCCATGTGCGGTCGGCATAAAGAAGCTGCAGCTCGTAGGCAGTTGGAGCCGGTGCGATGACCGTTCCCGCTGGTCTGCCGTCTTTGGCGGCAGCCGCATGCGCCGTTCCCGAAAGCGCCGTCTGGCCGCAGAGGGCCAGGAGAAACATGAGTTGCATACAACTTGCGAACCGACAATGTTTGCGTCGACGGTCGACACCATGCGGTGGCAATCCGTTCAGAGCTGTCAGTACAATTGGCGTTCGCATGCCCGTTTTGCCCAAGATAGCACTATCATCGCTCTGACAGCCGTATGAACTATTTAACAGTCGCGAGAACGGTGATGTCAACCTTTGCGAGCGGACGGACAACAACCGTTCCAGATGTGCGCATCCCGCTGTCGTCAAAATTAAGAAATGTGTCATATGCTCTGCCAACTCTGACAATCGCACTCAAAAGCAACATCCGCAGACGTGAGGGAGGACGCGGTTTCAAATGGCGGGCGACCCGGAATTGAACCAGGCCGAAGGTCAGCAATACCGGCAGCAGTCGACCGTCCGGGAAACGACTGCTCGCAATACCGTGAGCCTCAACATGGCGATCTTGCTGGGGATACTGTTCATTGCGATCCTGTTCAGGTTCCACAACATAACCTTGCCGCTGGTCGATGCCTTCAGCTGGCGCGAAACAAGTACCGCGATGATGGCCGACAATTTCCAGCAGCGCAGCTGGAACATCTTCTTCCCCGAGGTCAGCTGGACCGGGCCCGGGCCAAGCTATCAGGGCCGCGAGTTCCAGATCGTCAGCTATCTGACCGCCATACTCTACCAACTCTTTGGCTGGCACGACTGGTTCGGCCGCATGATTGCGGCCCTTTTCGGCTTGGTGACGGTGTTTTCACTGCACAGACTAACGGCGTTATGCTGGGGCGAGACGCACGCCCACGCCGCGGCACTTGCCTATGCGCTGATGCCGGCGGCGATCATGATCGACAGCTCGTTTCTTCCCGACCCCTCGATGCTGGCTCTGGTAACCTTGGGCGTCTGGCTTTTCACGAAATACTGGACGGGAGGCAGCGCGTGGCTGCTCCCTTTCGCCACAGCCAGCTTTTCCCTCGGTGTGCTTGCAAAACCACCGGGTTTGGCTGCTGGAGGCGTCATATTCTATCTGATGGTTTGCTGGCTTTTGCAAAATCGGCGAAAGCATGCGGCCAAAGTATTCATAAGCGGACTGGTCAGCCTGTTCGTCATCGGCGCCTACTACAGCTGGGCCATTTATCTCGGGCGAACCTATCCGCCCTTTCATGTCGCGGGCAGCGGATACATCTGGGATTCTGGATTCTGGACGTTTTTCACCAACGATTTCTATTTCAAATCTGTTTGGAACACGTCGGTCTGGTGGTTTTATGGCTATCCGTTCATGATTTTGATGGCGGTCGGATTCTGGATGCCGCCCCAGCCAGTCGCGGAATCGAAAGAACGCGCTCTTTCGGCCATACCTTTCATATGGCTTGCAGCGGCCTCTGTTGTTTATCTCGCTGCGGCACGTGAGATCACGACCAATCCATGGAACTATCATATATTCCATGTGCCATTTGCGATGTTTTGCGGCCGTGGCGCGGTCGTCCTGGCGACGCTTGGAGCCAAAACCGTTCCGTCTCCTGGGATAATTCTGCGGTCGATTTGCATCGTGGCCGCTATGCTTGTCTGGTCGACTTTTCCCCTCGTCCGGACGATGAAGGCGCCCTTCGCCATGAATGGAAAGTTGCTTGGCGACGAGCTGGCGCGCAGGGCCCAACCTGGCGATCTTGTCGTGGCCATCGCTCCGGAGGTGGGAGATCCCGTCGCAGTCTATTACAGCAGGGCGCGCGGGTGGGTGTTTCCGCCTGGTGGCGGCGACGTGGAGTGGTCCAGGTTCGTCGAGGACGATGCCATCGCGATAGCACAGCTTGAGGAACTTCGCACGCAAGGCGCGGATTGGTTCGGCGTGGCAAAGGATGCCGAAGACAGTCAGAAACGGCCGTTCATCGAGCATCATGACGGGGTGATCGACTATCTCAACAAGATCGGGACCAAGCGGCTGGATTCGGACAACCTCCTGATTTATGAAATCAGCCGGCCTTGATCTGGTCAGGCCGTTGGGCTTATGGGCTGGGGATCAGGCAAACGTTGGAAATCCGGCGACGGTCAGCGACCTTGCCGACCCGCCCTCGCCTGCCCAACGCAGCAAGCTAAGCGAGACAAGCCGGCCAGCAACGTCAAATATCTCTACGGCTGGCGGAATTCGACGGTTGCGACCGGAGGAATTGTTGAAACGAGCGATTTCGATCATTGTGACGCTGGCCCTGCTGGCCTGGCTCGCCAGCGACTCGCGCTGGCGCATGGTCGGCGACGCCTTTGCCCGCATCACGCCCGGCACCTTCGCCGTGGCGACGATCGCGTTCTTCGCCACCTATGTCTTGCGTGCGCTGCGCGTCTGCGACGAGTTCCGCGACGAGGTGCATGGCCGCTTCGGCGCCTGCCTGCGCGTCATTCTGATCCACAATGCGATGATCAACGTCGTGCCCTTTCGCGGCGGCGAGACGGCCTTTCCCCTGCTCCTGCGCCAGGTCTTCGGCATACCGATCATGCGCGCCAGCGCCTCACTGCTGTGGTTCAGGCTGCAGGACGCCTTCGTCGTCTGCGTGCTGGCCCTGGCGGTGTGGCCGGGCCTGCATCCGGCGATTAGGATTGCGGGCGGGGCCGTCTTGATCACCGCCGCCTGGTACCTGCCGCGCTGGGCGCGTGCGCCGCATGACTGGGCCGGCCGCGGCAAGATCGTGGCGAAGCTCGGCAAGCTCCGAGATGTGTTCACCGAAGCAACCGGGCGCTCGCGCTATGGCTGGTGGTGGACGATCGCGAACTGGTCCCTGAAGCTCACTGTGCAGGGATGGTTGTTGGCAATGCTGCTGGGGACATCCTTTTCGACCGCCTTTCCAGGCGTCGTTGGGGCCGAAGGAGCCGCCATACTGCCGGTGCAAGGCGTCGCCGGCTTCGGCACCTATGAAGCGGGAGCAGCGGCGGCGCTGCTCACCTCCGGAATCACGATGAAGAATGGCTTGCAGGCGGCGCTGGCGCTGCACCTGTTCATCTTCTGCTCGGCAATCGCCACGGGTGCGATCGCCTGGCTGTTTCCCTCGAAATCGACGCTGCCGGGAAATCCGGCTGTCGGACCTGCAAGGAAGCCATCCCAATGAACGTATTGCCCATCCCTGCTTCGGGACTGCCTGACGGCGCGGTAATGCCGAACCATACGCTGTCCATCGTCGTCCCCATGTACAACGAGGCCGAAAACGTCGAGCCGCTGCTGGCACGGATCCACCAGGCGATGGAAGGCTACGACCAGCCCTGGGAGGTCGTGCTGGTCGATGACGGCAGCACCGACGCGACGGTGAGCGAGATCAGGCGCCTTGCAGCGCATTACGGCTCGCATGTGCATGCGGTCGAGCTCGTGCGCAACTACAAGCAGACCGCCGCGATGCAGGCCGGCATCGACGCGGCGCGCGGCGACGTCATCGCCACGATCGACGGCGACCTGCAAAATGATCCCTACGACATCCCACGCATGGTCTATCGCCTGCTGAGCGAGGATCTCGACCTGGTGGTCGGCTGGCGCAAGGACCGCCAGGAAGGGTTTTTCATGCGCAGGCTGCCCTCGCGCATCGCCAACGCGCTGATCGCGCGCGTCACCGGCGTGCGCCTCAAGGATTATGGCTGCAGCCTCAAGGTCTATCGCGGCAACGTCATCCGCAGCGTCAAGCTCTATGGCGAGATGCACCGCTTCATCCCGGCATGGCTGGCCACGGTGACGACCCCCAGACGCATCGCGCAGGAGGTGGTGACGCACCACGCCCGCATCCACGGCCAGTCCAAATACGGCATTTCGCGCACCTTCAGGGTCGTGCTCGATCTGGTGTTCATGTACTTCTTCATGCGCTATCGCACACGGCCGGGACATTTCTTCGGCGGCATCGGCATCGTGCTTGGCGCGCTGGGTTCGCTGATCCTTGCCTACCTGCTTTGCCTGAAGCTGTTTTTCGCCGAAGACATCGGAACACGCCCGATGCTGTTCACCGGCTTCTTCCTGCTCATCGCCGGGGTGCAGATGGTGACGTCGGGCGTGCTGGCGGAAATGCTGGCACGCGTCTATCACGAGGCGAACGGAGCATCGGCCTATGTCGCGCGGCTACGGCCGCCGGCCGGCGACAATGACGGCTGGCACGCCCCGGGCCGACCATCGTGACCTGATCGGAATGCCACGGAGGTCCGCGCCTAACGAACGCATGGCGGTCGGAGGGCAAGAGGCAAAGCGCAACGTCTGCGCAAACCCCTCGCCCTCCACTCGCGCCCCCCGGCAAAGACCCGGCAGCAGTCAAATCGCCGCGCTTCAGGTCTGATGGTTCAGTAACGCGAACGGCAGCTGGCGCGCTGGCCGAAACCGCTTGGACCACATATCCAAGGCGAATGACCCAGCAGCGGGCCGCCATTGCCCAGACTGTAGGAGACCTTCACCGTCGCCGGCCTGCCGACCCGCTGCGGCCGCACGAAGGCCGCATAGGCCTCCTCCCTCGTACGCGTCACGTTGGTCATCTTGGTGAGCGGTTTGCGGTTGATCAGATGCAGCCGCTTGTCCTTGGCGTAGTGCACCCTCTGGCCGAGCGAATGAACCACGGGCTTGGTGCCGATCGAGCTCGTCTTGGTGGCATCCATGCTTTGGCAACCGGACATCATCGAGATCAATGCAACCGCGGCAAATGCACAGGCATGTTTCTTGCCGAGCCTTGCCCCTCTTTCCATTATTTTGTTCATCGCTATCCCCTGCCATGAAATACAAGTCGCTGGAGCGCGGAGATATATTGCTCTTATTTGCTTTCCGCACCACGCGAGTGACCCATCGCCACTCACATCATGGGCTGTATATTAGGGGAGACTTATTAAATATCATGCAAACGATATGATGAGCGCGGTCTTTCGGCACTCGACCGGATATTATTAAAATTTGACCTTTTGGGCTCGTGCCTGGCCCTGCTACAGCTTGCCGGCCGGCTATCAAGGCAAATGCGGTTCAGGGGAGTTGTTTGCGCACGGACGCCTGTCGGCGTCAGCGTGGCGGATTCCAGGCGGGGTCAAGATGGAATGTGCGGGTTCCGCTCCCGCCGCGCCCGGCTCCGGAAACCGGGTAGGCCACGCTGACGATGCGCATACCGCCTGCCCCCTGCTGGAGCCCATATATGCCTTCCAGGCCGCGGTCACAGAACGCGGCGCCCGGGACGAAGAGCGCAACGCCAGCGAGCGAGGCCTGCAAGGTGAGTTTCGCGGCATTGCAACGCAACGAAATTTTGTTCTCCACGAGGTGCCTGGTGATGATCACGACCACAAGCAATCCGTAGACGAACGCATTGAAGGCAGCGAACCAGTAGAAGCCGGTGGCGTCCGAGGCGCGGTCTACAAGAAGGACCGGCAGCGAAGCTCCCATTGCAAGCACCACATAGGGAACAATAACGCGGGCAGGCAGCAGGTTTTTCGGGCCACTGCCCTTGGGGGTAACGCGAAAATCGACGAACGACTTGGTCAGATAATCGCGGATCGACGACAGCGTGCCCGCCAGCACCCACGGCCAACGAGCGAAGAATGAGAACAACATTCCCTCCCAACTGATCGTCTTGGCGGTCAGTGGGCGCGACAGCCCGAAGGACTTCAACAGCATCACCAGCACAATCAGCGAAATCGAGTTCGGCGCATAGTGTAGAAGGAAGTCAATATACGTCACATTGGCGAAATTCTGACCCGTAAGAAGTGCGTATATCGGCATGATGTACATGAGAAGCGAAAATACGGCGAAAAGCGGATACCAGAGCTGGCGAAACAGGAACTGGAATTTCAGCCGTGGCGATACCTTGGAAAGGTATATGGGCGAGTATTCGAGCATGATCGTCATCAGGCTCCGCGACCACTGGAACTCTTGCGTGACAAGATCGGCAAAGGTTTGCGGGCCGTCGCCATGGGCAATGGCGTCTATGGCATGCACACCGCGCCAACCAGCCGCAATGAACAGCATGGACGTCGAGTGATCTTCGGCCAGTTCCGGGCCAAGGCCGCCGACCTGCTTGAGCGCTGCGGTTCTCACGGCATAGTGCGAGCCGATGCAGAGCGGCGTTCCGTCGCCCGTGTGGCCGGACTGCAAAGGTCCGTGGAACATCCCTTCCGGGAACAGCCGGCCGCGTGCCGACCAGCTTTCAGCGGCATTGTTGTCGCATATGCTCGGCGCCGATACATAGCCAACCGCCGGATCGGCAAAGGCGACCAGGATTTCCCTGAGATAGGTTGGTGTCGGGACGTGGTCCGCGTCCATCTGAGCGACGAAGTGATAGCGTTCATAACCATAGTGGTCGTAGAAGAAGGCCAGGTTTCCCTCTTTGCAGCGCGTCCGGCGGGGCCACACCTTGCGGTGATAATCTTCCCGCCCGCGCCGCGTCGAAATCATGACGTTATGGGCATCGCACCAGGCAATCGTTTCCTCGGACGGGTCCTCGTCGGCCAGCCAGGTATCATGCGGACAGTCCTGCGCCAGCATTGCCTCGAGGGTTCGCGCAACCACGGAAAACGGCTCTGACGGAGCCTTGGTCACCACCATCGCGACACGCGAATGCTTCGGGATCGTGTGAAGCCTGGACGGCTTTTTCATCGCATGCACGTTCAAGAGAAAATACATCGGCATGAATGTCAGCCATACGAGCGTCAATGTCGCCAGCATGTATGGGATGACGTGTTCGATGTGCCCGGGCTGCAGCCACCAGAACCAGAAAAATCCGAACGTTACCGACCAGCAGGCAAGTCCCAGCTTCCAGATCCGCTTCTGGGCGGCCGACAGCACGGGCACCAGAAAAGGAGGCTTCTCCGCCGCCTTCCCCGGAGCTGCCCCACGCCCCCGTTTCGGCATGGTCTTACTGCCGATGATCCCCACGTCCGCGGAAACACTCATACACTTAACGCCGCCACCCGAGCATCAGCCAAACGACGGCCGATGAGCCTAACCCAGCAGCAGAATCCGCTCAGGCATCCTTAGAGTCAACTAAATTAGTTATTTCTTAACTACGGTTCTTCAGAACTGGTTAAGGATAGTCCGGTGGAACAGTTTCCACCGACCAGCACGTGAACGATGAGCCGCAAATTTTTCAGCGCTGGAGAATTCGCCGATGGGCCAAAGCTGTCCGGCAAGGATCGAACTTTGAGAGCAGCGTTAACCATGTCGCGCGCACATGGTTAAGCAACCGTTAATTGCACTTGACTCTTGGTCGCGACCGGCTCTTAAATTAGCCAGGGATGATATATCGGGATATTGACGCGAATTTGTGAGTATCGCGGCGAACTTTCTCTCGAGCGCCCCCTGTATAGGGCCTTGAGAGATAATTTTTTGGGTGGCTCTGTGTCAGGTTTCGCACATCCGCCAACGGGTCGCTCCGAAATCCCGCAGATTCTGCCAAATAGAGCCGATCGGTTTTGGGTAATCGTGTCGATCAAGCATCGATGCGCACGGGCGAAGCCTTAACTTCCGCAAGAGGTTGGGGCCATGGGAGATCGACATGAAACACTCCACAGTAAAAGCACTTGCAATCGCGCTGGCATTGGGCGGAAGCGCCGCGTTCCCCACGGCAGGAGGCGCTGGCTCAGTAGCCGCGACGGACCCCGTCCAGACGAGCAGCGCCGCCTCGGCGTTCGGATCCTACGATCCCTACGGCGACTTCAGCGCCGACAAGAGCGCCAGCATCGAAGAGCTGTTCCTGCCCTGGGAAGACGTCGATCTGTCGACGCTGCCACTCGCCGACGCCTATGCGCTGCAGCGCGGCCGTTCGCTGCTGATCACGGTTGAGCCGTGGACCTGGTCCAAGGACTGGCGCATCACCCCGCCCGAATTGCGCGACGGCATTTTGAGCGGCAAATATGACGCCAACATGCAGGCGATCTGCGACCTGGTGGGACAGATGAAGAGCCCGGTGACCATTCGCTGGGCGCAGGAAATGGAAGACAAGAACGGCCGCTTCACCTGGGCCAACTGGGCTCCCAAGGACTGGATCTCCGCTTACAAGCGCGAAGTCGACATCTGCCGCAAAGCTGCCCCCGCAGCCAAGTACATGTGGTCGCCCAAAGGCGAAGAGGGTTTGGAAAAATACTACCCCGGCGACGACTATGTCGACGTCATCGGCCTGTCGGTGTTCGGTCTGCAGAAAAAAGATGATGACGAGACCGGCCGCGACCGCACCTTCGCTGAGCTGCTGAAGCCCGGCTATGACCGCGTTGCAGTGTTCAACAAGCCGATCATCGTTGCGGAACTCGGCTATGTCGGGAAGCAGGACTATGTCTCGAAATGGCAGGAAGATTCCCGCAAATCCTACGCGGAGTTCCCGGCGCTGACTTCGGTTGTCTACTTCAACCAGAAGGAAGTGTGGCCGTGGCTGGGTGGCTATGGTCTGCCCGACTGGAGGGTGACCCAGCACGTCCTGCCGTAGACGCATCGTGCTGATCGACCCCGACGCGATCGGGATCGACTTCCAATCTCCTTGTTTGATCGTGATCCATCCCGAACCAGCGGTTCGGGATGAGGATTGAGGCGTGGCGTAAATCAGTCTGTGGAGAAGTTTCGTGAAGCGGGTAGTGGGAAATTATCTTGGAGCGGCATTCGCCTGCTCCGTTCTTGTTCTTGCCTTCCAGGCTCCTGCGACAGCCAAGACGGCGATGAAAATCGCCGAGCAGGCTCAAGAGGCCACAGCGGTTCCTGACGAAGGCGTCTACCAGATCTATCAGAACCATTCGTGGCTGTGGGGCAAGAAGGGCGCCGGCTTCTTTGCCGTCAAGCAGAGACAGTTCGAGTCCTGGACCCACGACAAAGGCAAGTCGGGCTATGGCGACGGCATGTGGTTCATTCCCGGCGGCGGCAAGCTGTGCTGGCGTGCGCAATGGCACGGTTCCTGGGGCGTGAAGGGCTCGATGACCTGCTTCGAGCACCGCCAGGCTGGCAAAGTAATCTACCAGCGCAAGGCTCCGGATGGCGACTGGTATGTTTTCAAGAGATTGAAACACGGCGACTACGTCACCCGGAAACAGAACCGGATCAAGGCAAGACTGTAGGATCGTGTCATCCGCCACAAGCGGCTGGTCTACGCCTTGCGCTCCCAGCGGCGATCTGGCGTCTGTTGCCAGTAGGTGACGTCGTGGCCAGCGCTCTTCATCACCTTCCAGTGTCCTCGCGCCGCCTCGAGCTGGGCGGCATCGTGGCCATCGAACAGGAACACCGCGCGCTCGTAGCCGCCAAGGTCAGGCGGCACCGCGCCGTCGACCAGGAACCTTATCTTGGCGTCGTTGGGATTGCCGTCGCCGGTGGTCAACAGAATCGGCTGTTCGCCGGGATGAGCCTCACGATCGGTTGCGTGCGCCAGGAACGAATCGTCGCGGAAGGTCCAAAGATGCTGGTCGAGCGCATCGCGGCGTTCCTCGGTGCCTGTCTGCACCACGGCGCGCCAGCCACGGTCGACGCTGCGCTCCAGGAGGCCTGGCAGCGCATCCTCCAGCGTCGATTCGGTCAGGTGGTAGAACAGAACGTCGGCCATCGCTTCAGCCTATAGTGATCGAACCCGTTCACTGCTCATAGTTATCGCGCACCAGCCGGTCGAGCAGCCTGACGCCGAAACCGGAACCCCACGACTGGTTGATCTCGTTCGACGGCGCCCCCATCGCCGTGCCGGCTATGTCGAGATGAGCCCATGGCGTGTCCTTGACGAAGCGCTGCAGAAACTGCGCCGCGATGGTGGCGCCGCCAAAACGGCCGCCGATGTTCTTCATGTCGGCGTTCTTGGAATCGATCAGCTTGTCGTATTCGGCGCCGAGCGGCATGCGCCACAGCCGTTCCTGAGTCGCCTGCCCCGCCACCGACAATTTTTCGGCCAGTTCGTCATTGTTGGAAAACAGGCCGGCATAATGTTGGCCGAGCGCCACCATGATGGCGCCGGTCAGCGTCGCCAGATTGACCATGAATTTCGGCTGGAAGCGGTCGTTGCAGTACCACAACGCATCGGCCAGCACGAGGCGGCCCTCGGCGTCGGTATTGAGCACCTCGATGGTCTGGCCCGACATCGAAGTGACGATATCACCGGGACGCTGGGCATGACCGTCGACGGCATTTTCGACCAGTCCGATGATACCGACGACATTGGCTTTCGCCTTGCGGGCCGCCAGCGCATGCATCAGGCCGGTAACGGCGGCGGCGCCGCCCATGTCGCCCTTCATATCCTCCATGCCCGAGGCCGGTTTTATGGAATTGCCGCCGGTGTCGAAAGTGACGCCCTTGCCGACGAAGGCGATCGGGCTGTCCTTCGGCTTGCCGCCGTTCCACTGCATGATCGCCATGCGGGCGCCGCGTGGCGAGCCTTGCGCGACACCGAGCAGCGAGCCCATGCCGAGCTTCTTCATTTCCTTCTCAGCCAATATCTCGACCTTGACGCCGAGTGCCTCGAGTTCCTTGGCGCGGGCAGCGAACTCGACCGGCCCAAGCACGTTTGCCGGTTCGTTGACGAGGTCGCGCGCCAGAAGGACGCCGTCGATCACCGCCTCGGCATCGGCGAAGGCCTTCTTCGCAGCGGCCGGATCGGCGGTATGGATGGTCACCTTGACCGGCTTCTTCGGCTCTGCCTTGCCGTCGTCCTTATCCTTCCTGGTCTTGTACTTGTCGAAGGAATAGCTGCGCAGGAGAATGCCCGCGGCAAGGCTTGCCGCGTCCTTCGCGCTCGGCGAGGCGCCGACCACATCGAGGATCACCGCTACCTCGGTCGCCTTGCGCAGCGACGCGGAAACGGTGCCGCCAAGCTTCAACCACGCATATTCGTCCAGTCCCGACACCTTGCCGGTGCCTATCGCCACCAGTCTGTCGAGCGACGCTCCCTGCGGGGCCAGAACTTCCACCGTGCTGGCGAACTTGCCCGTGAACTCAGCCACGGGAAAAGCCCGCTCCAGTGTCTTGCCGGGATCACCGGCCTTGGCGACGTCGCTGAGGCCGCCCTCATCCGCCGCGAGCACGAAGACCGTGCCCTTCTTGTTCACCGCGCTCTGGGACCCGGAAAATTTGGCGAAGGCGATCGACGGTCTTTGATTCATCATGTCCTGCTTTCAGGGAATGCGCGACTTTTGGGGAAGCTGTTCGAAACGATGCGCGACATTTGGTCGTTTTCCGGCATTTGGCAAGACTTTGCCGAATTGGCATCCCATATGACCTATGGAATCGATGACGATTCGTCGCGGCACGGCCCCGCTTTTTGCCGCAACTTGTTGTTAACCATCGATGTTCGCCCTTTCTTATCCATTCCCGCCGACACTCCGCCCAGCCGGGGGGCGTGATGTGGGACAGAACCCGGATAGACCATCTGATGAGCCAGTTGTGCAGGCGCTGCCGGACAGCTACCTTGTTCGGCGGCATGATGCCGTTCGAAAAAATCGAGAAAAGCCTTCATGAAGGTCGTTGAACGCTACATCATGCGCCGCGCTTTCGTGGTCTTCATGGCCGCTCTTGTGTGGACGCTGGCGATCGTATGGACGACGCAGGTGCTGGCAAAGATCGATCTGGTCACCGACAGCGGCCAGTCGGCGCTGACCTTCTTCGAAGTCGCCGCCCTCATCCTTCCGTCCATCATCCCGATCGTAGTGCCTTTTGCGCTGGTGGTGGCGGTCGCACAGACACTCAGCGTCATGAATTCGGATTCCGAACTTGCCGTCGTCAACGCCGCGGGGGCCTCGCGCTGGACGATCGTGCGGCCGATCATGTTGCTGGCGCTCGCCGCAGCTGTTTTTTCCTTTGCCGTCGACAACGGCATCGACCCTTACGCAAGGCAGAAGAACCGGGCCTTGGTGGCGTCGTCACGCGCGGATCTGTTGTCGCTGATCATCCAGGAAGGCACCTTCCGCAAGATCGACGACGGGTTGTTCCTGCAGGTCGGCGAGCGCCTTCCCAACAATCGGCTGGGCGGCATTTTCGTCGCCGATTCGCGCGAAGAAGGCGTCAACCTCGTCTACTACGCCAAGACCGGCAGCATCATCGAACGCGGCGGTGAAAAGGTGCTGATGATGAATGACGGCGTCATCCATCGCAAAACGCTGACCGGCGATCTCTCCGTCATCCGCTTCACCTCCTATGCCTTCGACATGTCGGCCTTCATGGCGGCGGCTTCAGCGGTGACGCTCCTGCCCAAGGACCAGACGACGCAGTACCTGCTCAACCCGAGCGCCAACGACAAGTATTATCAGCAGAGCCCCTACGAATACCGGGCCGAAGTCAACCAGCGGTTCTCGGAATGGACCTATTCCATGGTTTTCGCGCTGATCGCGCTTGCGGTCGCCGGGGATGCGCGCTCGCACCGCGAGGCGCGCGTCAATCCGCTGATCACGGCGATCACGATATCGCTGTTCGTGCGTTGGCTGGGCTTTTTCGCCGCCAGCAAGGCGGATGAGATCCCGCAATATGCCTATATGGTCTATGGTGTGCCGATCGTGGCTTCCGCGGTGGCGATCTGGTTCATCGTCTCGAACCGGACACTGGAACTGCCCGTGACCTGGGCGGACTGGATGACAAACTTCGCCTCGCGCATCGCTGACAGCTGGAATGCTTTCAAATTGCGTTTGTCCAGGCGCGGCACATCAGGGCAAGGGGTCGGCTGATGGGCTGGACACTGGGCCGCTATTTCTTCTTCCGCTACGTGACGATCACCATCTGGTTCTTCATCGGCCTCCTGGCGCTGGTGTTCCTGATCGATTTCACCGAGCTGTCCGGCCGCACCACCGGCCTGCCCGGCTTCACCTACGGCACGGCGGTAGCCATTTCAGGCCTCCGTATGCCGATGATCATGCTGCAGACGGTGCCGTTCGTCGGTCTCTTCTCGGCGATGGCGACGCTGGTGTCGCTGAACCGGCGCTACGAGCTGGTCATCGCGCGTTCCGCCGGTGTTTCCGCCTGGCAGTTCCTCTTGCCCTGCTGTATCGGAGCCTTGCTGTTCGGCGTCCTGTCGGTTGGCGTCATCAATCCGCTCGCCGCGCACGCATTCTCCTGGTCCGAGCAGATCGAAACCCAGCTGCGTTCCGGCAAATCGAATACGGTCTCGGCCGATGCCGCGCCCTGGATCCGGCAGAAAACCAGTTCGGGGGACACCATCATCGGTGCGCGGGCCATCCTGAACCAGGGCCTGGAAATGGCCGATGTCGTATTCTTCATTCTCGACCCGCAAGGCAACATCGTCGAGCGCAAGGATGCTGCCCGTGCCTTCCTGCGCGACGGCTATTGGGAATTGCAGGACGTCAAGACGTTCCAGAACGGCACGATCCAGGCATCGGCAACCGATCGCGTACCGACCAATCTGAAGCCCGAATTCGTGCAAGAGCGGCTGGCGCGCCCGGAAACCATCCCCTTCTACGACCTGCCCGGAAAGATCGAGGTTGCCCGCTCCTTCGGCCTCAAGGCAAATGCCTTTGCCATGCAGTTTGATTCGCTCGTGGCGTTGCCGTTCCTTCTCGTCGCCATGACGCTGATCGCGGCAACGGTTTCAATGCGATTTGCTAGGATGGGGCAGTCGGCGACGATGATTCTGGGTGGCATCATCGCTGGCTTTCTGCTTTATGTCGTTTCGGTTCTGGTGAAGGCATTCGGCGTGGCGGGATTCGTGCCGACTGTCGTAGCCGCCTGGGTACCGGTCATGGTGGCTATGTTCTTCGGGGTGACTTTCCTGCTATACAAGGAAGACGGCTAGTGAGGGAGGCGTTTTTGCCCAGCAACAGGCAGGCCGGTTTGGCGCGCCTCTATGCGGCGACCGCCTTGGCGTGCGTGCTTGCCTACGCCGTTCCGGCACCGGCGCTTGCGCAGGACGTCGGCGACATGGCGACATCGGTTCCATCCGGCTCGCAAATGCTGCTGGCCGCCGATACGCTGGTCTATAACAACGACAACCAGACCGTGACCGCCGTTGGCGGCGTGCAGATCGACTATGGTGGCAATCGCCTTGTCGCCCAGCGGGTCGAGTACAACCGCAACACCAAGCGAATGGTCGCAAGCGGTAACGTCGAAGTCATCAACAGCGACGGTACCAAGATCAATTCGCAGCATATCGACATCACCGATGACTTTGCCGACGGCTTCGTCAACGCGTTGCGGGTCGAAACCATCGACAAGGCCTATTTCGCCGCCGAAAGCGCCGAACGCATGGGCGGCGTGCTGACCACCTTCCACAATGGCGTCTACACCGCCTGCGAGCCGTGCGAGGATAAGCCGGACAAAGCGCCGACCTGGCGCGTCAAGGCCAAGAAGATCATCTGGAACGGCGAGAAGAAGACGGTTCGCTTCGAGAATGCGAATTTCGAGTTCTTCGGTTTTCCGCTTGCCTATCTGCCTGCATTCGAAATTGCCGACCCGACGGTGAAGCGCAAGAGCGGCTTCCTGATCCCGAGCATCATCTACAAGAGCGATCTCGGCGTCGGCGTGAAAGTCCCCTATTATCTCGCATTGGCGCCGACCTACGACCTGACCGTCACCGGCACCGGCTATACCAAGCAGGGTTTCCTCGGTGAGGCCGAGTGGCGTCAGCGCTTCAACAATGGCGAGTACAGCTTGAAGATCGCCGGGATACACCAGCAGAATCCCGACGCTTTCCTCGACACCACTGCCTTCCCCTCCAGCTCTGGCCACAACGTCAATTCGGGCAGCGCCGGCGATCCCAACAAATTCCGCGGCATGATGGGTACCCAGGGGCAGTTCGCCATCAACTCACGCTGGAACTTCGGCTGGGACGTGCTGCTGCAGACCGACAAGAATTTCTCGAACACCTACGGCATCGAAAAGTACAATAGCAGCGTCCACCAGTCGTCGGTCTACTTGACGGGTCTCAACGGCCGCAACTATTTCGACGTGCGCGCCATGCATTTCGATGTGCAGGAAGATACACCTGACGACAACGCCTCTGCACGAAGCGGACAACAGCCCTGGGTGCTGCCGTCGCTCGACTACGCCTATATTCCTGATGCGTCGGTGGCCGGCGGCCAGCTATCGCTCAATGTCAACGCGCGTGTCATCCGCCGCGACGAACTCGATGACACTTTCTCCATCCCCATACAGCGTGTCCCTGGTATCGAAGGCGAATCGGGCCGTCTCACCGCCGAGGCCGAGTGGAAGCGGAGCTTCGTCACTGATGGCGGGCTGGTGCTGACGCCATTGCTCGCACTGCAGGGCGACGTCGACTACCTCAATGCGTCATCGGCTTCGCTCACTGCCATTAACAATATGGCAGCAAATTTGAACGAGCAGGCCGATATGCGCTCGTCATTTGCCCGTTACATGGCAACCGCAGGCCTCGAGATGCGTTGGCCGGTGCTGTTTTCCATGGCCAGCGGGTCCAGCCATGTCATCGAACCGATGGCACAGGTTTTCATGCGTCCGAACGAGCAATATGTCGGCGGCCTCTCAGTGCCTAACGAAGACGCCCAAAGCATGGTCTTCGATGCGACCACCTTGTTCGAACGCGACAAGTTCTCCGGCTACGACCGCGTCGAAGGCGGTTCGCGCGCCAATGTCGGCTTCCGCTATTCCGGCTCCTACAACAATGGCTGGGGCACCAATGCCATTTTCGGCCAATCCTATCAGATTGGCGGCGAGAACTCGTTCGCCGCGCCGGATTTGGTGAATGTCGGCGCAAACTCCGGCCTCGACACGACCAAGTCCGACTATGTCGGCCTGTTCGGCATCAACAGCCCCAACGGCTTCGCGGCCTCGGTCAGCGGCCGTTTCGACGAACAGAGCTTCGAGATCCGCCGCGCCGAGGTGAAGGCCGCCTATTCCGGCCTGCCTGTGTCGCTGAGCGCCAAATACGCCTTCATCCAGGCCCAGCCGCTGTACGGCTTCACCACCGACCGCCACGAAGTCACGCTTGGTGCATCCACGCATCTGGCCGAAAACTGGCGCGTGTTCGGCACAGGAACCTACGACCTGCAGCAAAGCCTGCTGGTCAAGGATGGTGTCGGCTTCGCCTACAACGATTCCTGCTTCACTTATTTGATGACCTACTCGCAGTCGCGCGATCTGAACACCAGGGAGGTGTCGCAGACCATCGGCTTCAATCTGTCGTTCCGCACCCTCGGCGATTTCGGCTCGTCGACCAGTGCCGTCGACACGATCCAGTAACAATCGGCGACATCGTTTCGCCGCATAGGGCTGGCACGGATTTCGCGCACCTGGAAAGATCAAATTGGGCGGGACCGGGATAGAATTGGGATGCCAACGATGAGGAAATACCTCTTTTCAGCAGGTTTCGCGTTGCTCGTGGCGGCGACGTCCGTGTCGATCACCGTAATGGCGCCGCCGGCTTTCGCCAGCGAGATCAAATACGTCGTCAACGACATTCCTGTCACCACCGGCGACATCGCCCATCGCGCCGCTTTCCTGAAGCTGCAGCGCAAGAAGGGCGATGCCGGCCAGGAAATGATCGACCAGACGCTGCGTATGGCCGAGGCCAAGCGGCTTGGTATCCGCATCAGCGACGCCCAGGTCGATGCCGCGTACCAGCGCTTTGCCTCGAGCAACAAGATGCAGCTCAGCCAGCTCGACGGCGTCATGGAGAAGTCGGGCGTCACCAAGAGCCACTTCAAGGAATTCATCCGCGCCCAGATGGCCTGGAACCAGGCCTTGAGCGCGCGCTACCGTTCCGGCGACGGCACCGGCGCCGTCAGCGAACAGGATCTCGTCAGGAAGATGCTCGAAAAAGGCGGCGCCAAACCGAGCGCCACCGAATACATGCTGCAGCAGGTCATCTTCGTGGTGCCGGCGGCTGAACGCAGCGCGACGCTGGGCAAACGCAAGCGAGAGGCCGACGCCATGCGCGCCCGCTTCAATGGCTGCAACACGACGCGCGAATTCGCCAAGGGCCTGATCGACGTCACCGTTCGCGATCTGGGCCGGGTGCTGGCGCCGCAACTGCCGCCGGACTGGGCCGAGCAGATCAAAGCTACCAAAGTCGGCGGTGCCACCGTCACGCGCGAAACCGAACGCGGCGTCGAATTCATCGGCATCTGCTCGTCGCGCGAAGTGTCCGACGACAAGGTTGCCCAGATGGCGTTCCAGGCCGAAGGCTCCGGCGGCGACAAGGATGCCGACGCGCTCAGCAAGAAATATGTCGACGAGCTGAAGGCAAAAGCCCGCATCGTCAAGCGCTGACGTGGGCAACGCAGTGACTGCGCTCGCGTTGAGCGCCGGCGATCCGTCCGGCATTGGGCCGGAGATCGCCATCGCCGCCTTTATGGCGCGCGAGGCTGCCGCCCTGCCCCCCTTCTACCTGCTCGCCGATCCGGCGCTGATCGCCTCCCGGGCGCGCCTGCTTGGCCTCTCGCTGCCGATCGCCGAAGCCACCCCGGCACAAGCGGCGCAGGTCTTTGCCCGCGCCTTGCCGATCGTTCCGCTGGCTGCAGGCTGCATCGACAGCCCCGGCCAGCCGGATCCGGCCAATGCGGCCGCCACGATCGAGGCCATCGACCGCGCCGTCGCCGATTGCCTTGCCGGCGAAGCCTCGGCCGTGGTCACCTGCCCCATCGCCAAGAAGCCGCTCTACGATGCCGGCTTTCGCTTTCCCGGCCACACCGAATATCTGGCGCATCTGGCGGCTCGGCACAGCGGCGTCGAGGCGATGCCGGTGATGATGCTGGCAGGACCCGACCTGCGCACCGTTCCCGTCACCATCCACATAGCGCTGGCCGAGGTGCCGAAGGCACTGACCACCGAACTGATCGTCGCCACCGCGCGTATCACCGCTGCCGACCTTGCCGGCCGCTTCGGCATCGCCAGGCCACGGCTGGCGATTGCCGGGCTCAATCCACATGCCGGCGAAGGCGGCGCCATGGGCCTCGAGGACGAGCGGATCGTGCGCCCGGCGGTCGACATCCTGCGCGCCGAAGGCATCGACGCTTTCGGCCCTTTGCCGGCCGACACATTGTTCCATGCCCGGGCGCGGGCTGGTTACGACGCGGCCCTTTGCATGTATCACGACCAGGCGCTTATCCCGGCCAAGGCGCTGGCTTTCGACGAGGCGGTCAATGTCACGCTCGGCCTGCCCTTCATCCGCACCTCGCCCGACCACGGCACGGCCTTCGACATCGCCGGCAAGGGTGTGGCGCGGCCCGACAGCCTGATAGCGGCGCTGAAGCTTGCCCGGCGGCTGGCCGACACGAACACCAAGGCGGTTGCCGCATGAGATCTCGGACATGAGCATCGACGGGCTGCCGCCGTTGCGCGAGGTGATCGAGCGTCATGGGCTGCAGGCGAAGAAGGCGCTCGGCCAGAATTTCCTGCTCGACCTCAACCTCACCGGCAAGATCGCCCGCACCGCCGGCGACTTGTCCGATGCAACCGTCATCGAGGTCGGCCCCGGTCCCGGCGGGCTGACCCGCGCCTTGCTTGCCAACGGAGCGCGCCAGGTGATCGCCATAGAGCGCGACGAACGTTGCCTGGCTGCTCTTGCCGAAGTGTCCGACCACTATCCCGGCCGGCTGGAGGTTGTTTCGGGCGATGCGCTGAAGACGGATTTCACGGGCCTTGCCAGTCGAGCGACCGGCAATGGCGGCCCGGTCAAGATCGTGGCCAACCTGCCCTACAACATCGGCACGGAGCTGCTGGTGCGCTGGTTGACCGTCAGCGACTGGCCGCCTTTCTACACCTCGATGACTTTGATGTTCCAGCGCGAGGTGGCCGAGCGCATCGTCGCTCCCGCCGGCAGCGACAGCTATGGCCGGCTGGGGGTTCTTGCCGGCTGGCGGACGGAGGCGAGGATCGCCTTCGACGTACCGCCACAGGCATTCACGCCGCCGCCAAAGGTCACCTCCTCGGTGGTGCATCTTGTGCCGCGCCCGATGCCCCTGCCCACCGAGGTGAAGAAACTCGGCCGCGTCACAGAAGCCGCCTTCGGCCAACGTCGCAAGATGCTGCGGCAGAGCGTGAAGAGCCTCGGCGGCGAGGCCCTGCTCGAACGCGCCGGCATCGATCCGACACGCCGCGCCGAAACGCTCAGCGTCGAGGAGTTTGTAAGGTTGACAAACGCGGTGTAAGAGGCTGCCAATCTCCCCCCACAAGGGGGAGATTGGCGCTTCACCGCCTCAACCCGTCTTCTCGTCCAACAGTCCCGAGACGAAATCGAACAGGCCTGGCCGGCGGTCGCGTCTCAGCCGCTCGGCGACGACGATGCCGCGCACTTCGGCGAAGGCGCGATCGAGGTCGTCATTGACGATGACGAAATCATATTCCTTCCAGTGCTCGATCTCGTTGCGGGCGTTTTTCAACCGCGTTTCGATCACCGCTTCCTGGTCTTCGGCGCGGCGCTTCAGCCGTGCCTTCAACTCCTTCATCGATGGCGGCAGGATGAAGATCGAGACGATGTCCGCGCGCATCTTCTCCTTGAGCTGCTGGGCGCCCTGCCAGTCGATGTCGAACAGCATGTCGCGCCCTTCAGACAGCGCCAGTTCGGCAGGCTCGCGCGGTGTCGCATAGCAATTGCCATGCACCTCGGCCCACTCCAGCAGCGCGTCGGAATCACGAAGCCGCTCGAATTCGCGCATCGTCCGAAAATGATAGTGGACGCCTTCGATCTCGCTGCCGCGACGCGGCCTGGTGGTGACCGAAACCGACAGTTCGAGGCTGGAATCGCTTTCCAGAAGATTGCGCGCGATCGTCGACTTGCCGGCGCCGGATGGCGACGACAGGACGAGCATCAGGCCCCGGCGGCGAATGCGGGACCCCAAATCCTTGGCAACCATCGGCTACTCCAGATTCTGGATCTGTTCACGAAACTGGTCGACTACCGCCTTCAGGTCCAGCCCGATCGCGGTGATGGCGGCGGCATTCGACTTCGAACACAGCGTATTCGATTCGCGGTTAAATTCCTGTGCCAGAAAATCGAGCTTGCGACCGACCGCGCCGCCGCCCACCAGCAGTGCCCGGCCGGATGCGACATGCGTTTTCAGCCGGTCGATCTCTTCGCGAATATCGGCCTTGGTGGCCAGGAACGCGGCCTCCATGTGCAGTCGGGTGGCATCCAAATTGGCGGAAGCGTCCATCAGCAGCCTGACCTGCTCGGCGATGCGTTCCCGGATCACCGCGGTCTCGCGGGATGGATCCACTTCTGCCCGCAGCGTCAGCGCCTCGATTGTGTCGATATGACCCGACAGCAGCAAAGCCAGCGCGGCCCCTTCGCCCTGCCGTGCCTGTTCAAGCCCGTTCAAGGCCACTTCGAGCGCGGCCATGATCGCGGCATCGAGCGCGGCCCTCGCCTCCTCGGTTTCGACAGTTTCGGGAATGTCGAGCACGCCGCGCAGCGACAGCAGTCCATCCGAGGTCGCCGCAGCAACGCCGAACTGCTCCTGCAGCCGCTTGGCGAGCCCGGCCAGGTCCTTCAGGAAGGCTTCGTTGACGACCGGCTGCGCCTGCGCGCCGACGGCACGGCCGATGGTCAGCGTCGCCTGAAAATTGCCGCGTGCAAAACGTTTCTGAAGTATCTGCCGGACAGCCGGTTCCAACCGCTCGAAGCCTTGCGGCAGCCGCAGCCGTACTTCGACGCTCTTGCCGTTGACGGACTTGACCTCCCAGGCGATCGAAGTGCCTTCGTGCTCGGCGACGGCACGTGCAAAACCGGTCATGCTCTGCAAATTCATATCGCCCACACGTCCCTGGCACATTGCCCCGAACCGGCTTTCCGGACAGAGCTAGTGCGGCTTGAAAATGACTGCGCCGCAGGCGCGTCGAAATCGGACGCGCGGCGCTCTTGCAAATGTCAGGGCGTCGCCTGTCGGGCAACGCCTTTCTTCATTCTACTGGGCAGCGCCCGCGTCACCGCCGCTGTCGTCGGCACCGTCAGCCGGCCCACTGTCGGCCGGCCCACCGTCCGCCGGCTTGACGGCATTGCTGTCGCCGCCGCCGGTCGTCTTGGCGGCTTTGGCGACGTCATCCGCCTGCTTCTTCTGCAGAGCGCGATAGCGGGCGACATTCTCGTTGTGCTCGTCCAGCGTCGCGGCAAAGACGTGCCCACCGGTGCCGTCGGCGACGAAATAGAGGTCGTCGGTCTTCGATGGGTTGGCCACCGCCTCCAGCGCTGCACGACCCGGATTGGCGATCGGCGTCGGCGGCAAGCCGTTGATCACATAGGTGTTGTAGGGGGTCTGTTTCTGGATATCCGACTGGTAGATCGGCCGGTCCGCCGGCTTTCCCTTGCCGCCGAACAACCCGTAGATGATGGTCGGATCGGATTGCAGGCGCATGCCCTTGGCAAGCCGGTTCAGGAAGACGGCGGCAACCCGTGAACGCTCGTCACCCTTGCCCGTCTCTTTCTCGACAATCGAAGCCAGCGTGACGAACTCTTCGACGTTGGCCAGCGGCAGGTCCGGCGCGCGCCGCTGCCAGACATCGTCAACCAGTTTCTTCTGATCCGCAAGCAGCTTGTCGACCATCTGCTGGCGTGTCGCGCCGCGCGTGAAGCGCAGCGTGTCGGTGGCGAGGCTGCCCTCCGGCGGCGTGGTTGCCGGCATGTCGCCGCTCAAGGCAGTCTCCTCGGCGATGCGCTGCAGTGCCTGGTCGACAGTCAGTCCTTCAGGGATGGTCAGCGAATACATCACCGACTTGCCGCTCTTCAGAAGCTCCATGATATCGCGCATGGAAGCCCTGGGCTTGATCTCGTACTCGCCGGCTTTCAGCGCCGAATCATTGCCGAAGGCGCGCACGCCAAGGCGGAATACCCGGGCATCGCTGATCAGCCCGCGGCGTTCGAGCTGGTCGGCGATATCCTGGACGCCGGTGTTCGGCTTGACCAGGAAGGTATCGCCATTAGCGGAGGGTCCGGGCTCGGTGAATTCCTGCTTGCCGAAATAGACCGCGACGCCGGCCGCCAGAACCACCAGCATCACCGAGGAGATGACGAAGTTCATGAACACGACGACCTGGCTGCGTGACGCACGCGAGCGCTTCGGCGGCGGCGTGCCGGCCTCTGGCCGCAACGCCTCGCTGGCCGTTTTCGGCACGATCGGTCCGGATGTTGCCGACCGTTGCCCGAATTCTCCGTTGCCTGCCGGATTTGTGTTCATTTCGCCCTACCGTTTGATCGCCCAACGAATCCCCAGCGGCAGAGTAGAGGCGAATATGGCAAAATTGACGGCACGCCAAAGCGTCGCCCGGCAGCCGGACGATCAGCCATTGTAGCGCTGGAAGACCAGCGACGCATTGGTCCCGCCAAAGCCGAACGAATTGGACAGCGCCACGTCGATCTGGCGGGCACGCGGCTTGTTCGGCACCAGGTCGATCGCGGTTTCGCGTTCGGGGTTGTCGAGGTTGATGGTCGGCGGCGCGACATTGTCCCTGATGGCAAGGATCGAGAAGATCGCTTCGGCGGCACCGGCCGCCCCAAGCAGATGGCCGATCGACGACTTGGTCGACGACATCGAAATCTTCGATGCGGCATTGCCGACAAGCCGCTCGACAGCGCCGAGCTCGATCGTGTCGGCCATGGTCGAGGTGCCGTGCGCGTTGATGTAGTCGACGTCGGCAGGCGTAAGCTTGGCCCGGTTGAGTGCCGCCGTCATGCAACGGAAGGCACCATCGCCATCCTCGGCGGGCGCCGTGATGTGATGCGCGTCGCCGGTGAGACCATAACCCGTCACCTCGGCATAGATCTTGGCGCCGCGCGCTTTGGCATGTTCGAGCTCCTCGAGCACGACAACGCCGGCGCCCTCGCCCATGACGAAGCCGTCGCGGTCGCGATCATAGGGGCGCGACGCCGTTTGCGGCGAATCATTGCGTTCCGTCGACAGTGCCCGGCATGCGGCGAACCCGGCGATCGACAGCCGCGTCACCGGCGCTTCGGCGCCACCGGCGACCATCACGTCGGCATCGCCCCACATGATCAGCCGGGCAGCATCGCCAATGGCGTGCGCGCCGGTCGAACAGGCCGTGACGACGGCATGGTTCGGGCCTTTCAGCCCGTGCCGGATCGAAACCTGCCCGGAGACGAGATTGATGATCTGGCCCGGGATGAAGAAGGGGCTGATGCGGCGCGGGCCGCGTTCCTTGAGGATCATCGCGTTCTCGGCGATGCCCTCGATGCCGCCGATGCCGGAGCCGATCAGGACGCCGGTGGCGCATTGCTCTTCATGCGTCTTGGGTTCCCAGCCGGAATCCTTCAGCGCCTCGTCGGCGGCGGCAATCCCGTACAGGATGAAGTCGCCGATCTTGCGCAATTCCTTCGGCTCGAGCACGGCCTCGGGATTGAAGGTGGCATTGCTGCCGTCACCACGCGGAATGACGTGGGCGATCTTGCAAGCAAGGTCCTCCACCTCGAACTCGGTGATGCGCTTGGCAGCGCTGCGGCCGGTCAGAAGCTCCTTCCAGCTGTGCTCGAAGCCCATGCCGAACGGCGACAGCAAGCCAAGGCCCGTGACGACGACACGCCTCATCGCAGGTCCTCCCCGGTGATGACTGCAGAAAGCGTCAGGCCGAAGCCTTGTCGATGTACTTCACGGCATCGCCGACGGTCAGGATGGTCTCGGCCGCGTCGTCGGGGATCTCGACGCCGAATTCTTCTTCGAACGCCATGACGAGTTCGACCGTGTCGAGGCTGTCGGCGCCCAGATCATCGATGAAGCTCGCCTGCTCCGTCACTTTGTCGGCATCGACGCCAAGGTGCTCGATGACGATCTTCTTGACGCGCTCTGCGGTGTCACTCATTTGGGCATCCTCGTCTTTTGTTTGTCTGTCTTCGTTAGCGGGCAGAATGCCGCTAATCAAGCTGAAAGATGGTCCTGCCGGAAACGCAACGACTACGGACCGATTTTTGCCCGAACCGCCGGGTTGCGGGCCGCATTACACGAAAAATAGCTGAGGTCCAAGCCGAAATGGTCTCTTTACACAACCCGCCGGCGTTGCTGCAGAACCTCGTTCAAATCATAGCCATGCCGCCATTTACGTGGATGGTCTGGCCGGTGACGTAGGCGGCTTCGTTGGAGGCGAGATAAGCGACGGCGGACGCGACTTCGACGCTGGTGCCCATGCGCCGCGTCGGGATCGCCGCCATGATCGCCTCTTTCTGCTTGTCGTTGAGCTTGTCGGTCATTGCCGATTCGATGAAGCCTGGTGCAACGCAGTTAACGGTGATGTTGCGGGTGGCGATCTCCTGCGCCAGCGACTTGGAGAAGCCGATCATGCCGGCCTTGGAGGCGCAGTAATTGGTCTGGCCGGGGTTGCCGGTCACGCCGACCACCGAGGTGATGTTGATGATGCGGCCATGGCGGCGGCGCATCATCGGATGGGTGAGTTCGCGGGTGAGCCGGAAAACGGCGGTCAGATTGACCTCGATCACGCTGTCCCAATCGGCATCCGACATGCGCACGAACAGCCCGTCCTTGGTGATGCCGGCGTTGTTGACCAGGATGTCGACGCCTTCGAGATCGGCCTCGGCTTTCTGGCCGAGCGCCTTGACCTCGTCACGGTTGGACAAATTGGCCGGGAACAGCTTGACCCGGTCGCCAAGCTCGCTAGCCAGCGCGTCCAATTTCTCGATGCGGGTGCCATGCAGGCCGACGATCGCGCCTTGCGCATGCAGCATCCGGGCGATCGCCTCGCCGATGCCTCCCGATGCGCCGGTGACGAGCGCCTTGCGGCCAGTCAATTCGAACATTTTTGTCTCCTGATTGAGAAGAGAACACCCCTTTTGCAGGGAATGGGATCAAATGGGGCTTTATGCAAGCGCTGCTAGCGTTGCCTCGACCTCAGCCGCCGAGCCGACCGACGCAGTGGCGATGTCGCGGTTGATGCGCCGCGCCAATCCCGAAAGCACCTTGCCGGCGCCAATCTCGTAAAGCGTGGTGACGCCATTTGCGCCGAACCACTCCACGGTCTCGCGCCAACGTACGCGGCCGGTTATCTGCTCGACCAGGCGGCGGGCGATCTCGTCCGGATCGCTGGTCGGGCTGACCGTGACATTGGAGAGGACGGGAACGACCGGCGCATTCTTTGTCACACCGGCGAGTGCGTCGCGCATGACGTTCGCGGCCGGCGCCATCAGCGCCGAATGGAAGGGCGCGGACACCTGCAGCATCAGTGCGCGCTTGGCGCCTTTCTCAGTGCACAGTTTCGCCGCCAGTTCGACCGCGGCCCTGGCGCCGGAAATGACCAGTTGGCCGCCGCCATTGTCGTTGGCGATCTGGCAGACGGAGCCTTTGGCGGCTTCCGCGCAAGCGGCTTCGACATCGGCCTGTTCCAATCCGATGATCGCCGCCATGGCGCCCTCGCCGGCCGGCACCGCCGCCTGCATGGCATTGCCGCGGATGCGCAGCAGCCTGGCGGCATCGGCAACCGAAACGAAGCCAGCGGCCGCGAGCGCCGAATATTCGCCCAGCGAATGACCGGCGACATAGGCGACCTTGCCTTTCAGCGAGAAGCCGCGCGATTCCAGCGCCCGGATCGCGGCCAGCGACACCGCCATCAGCGCCGGCTGCGCGTTGGCGGTCAGCATCAACGTCTCTTCCGGCCCTTCCCAGATCAGCTTCGACAGGTTTTCGCCGAGCGCGTCGTCGACTTCCTGGAAAATTCTGCGCGCCTCGGGAAAGGCCTCGGCGAGATCCTTGCCCATGCCGACTGCCTGGCTGCCTTGTCCAGGAAAGGTGAATGCAACGGCCATGCGCGGGCTCCCAAGGGCTGGTTTTGCTTGCCTGATAGACGAGTTTTTCTTGCCTGTGACGCAAGGCAGGCCGCCAAGTCAAGCCCGGTTCGACCCTGCTCGACGGCAGCTTCATCCGCCGAGTGCCTGTTCCGAAAGGCTTTTTGGCGATCACTCCTGATGAAAACCGCTCACGATTCGTTTGCTGGCTCTTCTTATTTTGGCCACAGGCGCTAGCTTTGCGTGACAATTCCATGACAATCGAGTGACGTGCTTGTCGCTGGGTGGGGAAGTTAAAGTGGCAAAGAGTTACAAACGCGCCGGCAAGGCCGCGCCACAGTTCCTGGAAGACGACCCCTCCACCGGCTATCTGCCGGGCAGGAGATGGCCGGTCGTGCGCTATGGGCTGATCAGCCTGGCGATCGCCGCCGTCCTGGTGTTTGCCATCGAACTGATCGTGCGCGGCGACTTTGCCGGCACGGTCTCCTTCTTCCTGCAGCCGCTCAAGCCGGGCTGGACCACCATCGTCGTGTTCGCGCTGATCCTGATCGGCCTCGATGCGGTGCTGGGCCGCAGCCATCAGAGCCTGATGATCGTCGCGCCGCTGACGCTATCGCTTGCCTTCGTCGGCCACCAGAAGTCGCATTATCTCGGCGATCCGCTCTATCCGACCGATTTCCTCTATGCCCGCCAGATCTTTGCGCTGTTGCCGCTTTTGGTGCGCGACCGGCCGATGACCGCGCTCGCCATGGTCGTCGGCATCGTCGCCGGCCTGTCGCTGCTCGTCTATGGCTGGCGGATGTGGCGCCGCAAGGTTCCCGCACTCAGCCGCAAGGGACGCCTTGCGCGGCTGACGCTGGCAGTGCCGCTGCTCGCCTTCTTCGTTTCGATCATGGACTATGCCACCTTCTCCTGGACCAGGGACCGGTTGCAGATCATCCCGATCATGTGGGACCAGAAGGAAAACTATGCCTCCAACGGTTTTGCGCTGGCCTTTGCGCTCAATGTGCCGATGGCGCATGTCTCTGCGCCGCCGGGCTATTCCGACAAGGCGATCGCGGCGATCGCCAGGCCCGATGTGACCGCCTCGGTGCCGGCCGAGAAGCCTGACATCATCATCGTCATGAGCGAGTCCTTCTGGGACCCGACCAAGCTGCCCGGCGTCACCATCACGCCCGATCCGATCCCCAATGTGCGGGCGCTGCGCTCCGGCTCGATGTTCTCGCCGGAGTTCGGCGGCATGACCGCCAATATCGAGTTCGAGGCGCTGACCGGCTTCTCCAACGCGTTCCTGCCGGCCGGCAGCATCCCCTACCAGCAATATGTGCGCACGCCGACGCCGTCGCTGGCAACCTTCCTCAAGAGCCAGGGTTATCGGGCGCGCGCCATCCATCCGGGCACCAACTGGTTCTGGAACCGTGGCGCGGTCTACGCCGATTTCGGCTTCAACGATTTCAAGTCGGAAGAGACGCTGCCGCCAATGCAAAAGCGCGGGCCACTGGCATCGGATGCCGCGATGACCGACGAGATCATCAGCGAGGCCGACGCCAGCGAAGAGCCGGTGTTCTTCTTTGCGGTCAGCCTGCAAAACCACGGTCCCTACGAACCGAACCGCTATTACAGTCCCACGCACAGGGTGCAGGCGCCGATCAGCCAGTGGGCGCGCGAATCGCTGCTCAGCTACGCCGAAGGCTCAGCCGATGCCGATCGCGGTCTCGAACGCCTCGTCGAATGGGCAAAGACACGCTCCCGCCCAACCGTGATCGCCTTCTTCGGCGACCATCTGCCGCCGCTCGGGCCGGTCTATGTCGAAACCGGCTTCCTGAAGGACAATGTCGCGCCGCGCAAGGAAGCGTCGCCCGAGGCTGCCCTCGAGCATCATGAGACGCCGCTGGTCATCTGGTCGAACCGCACCGGGCCAGCTGAGCACATGGGCGCCGTCAGCCCGGCCTTCCTGCCCTATCATATCCTGAAGACGGCCGGCATCAGCCATCCCTACTACACCGGCTTCCTGGGCGAGATGAGCGAACACTACCGTGTCGTCGACCGCAATTTGCTGCTGACGCCGGCTGGCGAGGCCACGCCCGATTGGGCGCGGCAGAAGGAGATCGATCCGGCGATCCGCGATTTCCGCCTGCTGCAGTACGATATGATGTTCGGCAAACGCCACGCGGCACCCGACTTCTTCCCCGAAACGGTCGACAAGATTGTCGCCGCCCATACGAGTTGAGGCCAGCGATTTCCTCAGAGCCTGCTGGTCCGTCTCGGGTCGCGTGTTCAGTTCGTCAATTGCAGCTTCGTGAAGTTGTTGGCGATCTGAAGGAACACGTTCGGCAGTTTGGTCGGATCGTTGACGGCATAATAGTTGCTCGGATCCGAGGCGCAGGCGCTGTAAAGTGCACGGTTGGCTGCGGTGTCGGATTGCAGCACCATGGTGTAGATCTGCACGCCCTCGTTCTTCAATTGCGTGCAAACGTTTTTGGTCCAGCCGTCGACATTGCGCGCAGCGGTCGTCTGGTTGTCCGATCCGAAGCGGCCGCCAGCCAGATAGCCATAGGATGTGTAATCCGACTTTGTCGATTCTTGTTCGCTGGCGCCATAGACGACGTTCTCGCCGTCGGTGAGCAACAGCACGATCTTGCTGATCCCAGGCGTCTTCCACGGCGCTCCGTCGGTGTAGGGCGCGGCGGGCGACAGCACGCGCATACCCCACGACAGGCCCTCGGAGACATTGGTACCCGAGCCATTCCACTCGGTCATCTGACTGGCCGCCTTGCGGAGCTTGTCAAAGTCGTCGGTCAGGGGGACCACCGGGGTCGGACACGCACGGTTCGGGCCGACAGTGACGGGAGAGCCGATCTCGGTGATGAGTTCCTTGGCGGGCGCAACATATTTGGCGATCTTTTCCCTGGCATCCCTGTCATCGGGCGACAGAAGTTCGATGAGATTGCCGAGCAGGTTGCTGAGATCGATGCCCAGAATGTTGATGCCCGACTGGGCAAGCCTGGTTTTGTCGCTGACATCGTTGAGATAGGAGTTGTTGTAGTATTTATCCGAATTGCCATAGGAGCCAGACGGCTTCTGGGCGTCTTCGGGATCATCCGGCGCAAAGTAGGGCACGAACAGCGTGTCGGGCTTGGCCGGGTCGGGTGGCGTGTCGGAGATATTGTAAGCGCCTGGCCGCGCCTCGACGCAACCTTTCCATCCGGTGCCATTCCATCCGGCATCGGCCCATCCGGTCTTCTTGAGCTGTTTGAAAAGCGCCATGTGGTTCGGCCGCTTGCCGTCGATGACGGGAAAATTGACGCCGTTGGTTGACGACTTGCCGTCCATGTCGATCCAGGACGGGTCGAAGCCGTCGCCATTGACGTTGACGGCTGTCACGAAAGGAACCAGCGAGGCGCGGATCTTGCGCGTTGGCGATTTCGCCGCTTCGAGCGTGTCGAGCAACGATTTTGTCGCCGTCCTCAGCGCCGTCATCCGCGCGCCGGCCATCGAGCCGGTGTTGTCCAGCACCAGCACGACTTCGAGCTGGTTGTTCGATTCGACCGCCGAGGCATCGACCACGATGTGCTTGCTGTCGCCGAACAGGAAGGCGAAGTTGAGATGGACGTCCGCCGAGGCAACCGCCTTGGTCTTGACGAAGTTGACGCCCTTGTCGACAGTCAACGTCGCCTGCGCATTGTCGAGCTCGCCATGACCGACGATGTTGGCCTGGAAATAGCGGTTGAAAGCGTCATTGCGGGTGATGTCGAGATCGCCAAGGTGCGAAGAAGCAAGGTTTGCCGAATCGAGAGCGTTCTGCAAATTGCTCTTGGCCCGCATAAGGGTCGAGACATCGGTTGCGAAAGCGACTGCCGTCAGGATGACCGGCAAACCCAGTCCCAGCACAAGCGTGAAATTGCCGCTCTTCGAGCGCCAGAATTTGTTGAGAAGCATCCTTACCCCCGGAAATGCTTGCCGCTTTTGCGCGGTTGTCCGGGCTTTTGCGCCTTCCATGATGAATCGACCGTTGACGGCCAGGCTTCAACTCCACACAACCTGCTGGTGTGGTTAAGACGTGGTTGCCGGAAACCACGACTCCGGCCGTTGCTGCTCCCGATCGTCGCCTGCGACACACGGGAATGCCGCTTGCCCTTGCTTTGCGGCCGGATTGCTGTATAGACGCCCGCAATCTGCCGGTCCTTGCTGGGGGCTGAACGGAGGGCCGGAGGTTTTTCAGAACCTTCGTGTGAAGCCGGAAGTGCTTCCGCCTCCCGTGTCTCCGCTCTCGACCGTCTCGTCATGCTCCTTTCTTCCCCCCTGCCCCTCGAGGGTTTGCGGGTCAGAGAAGTTGCAGAGGCTTTTGCCGCCGGGAACCGGGAGAGAAACGAAGAAAGGCATAAGACATAATGGCTCTTTACGAACATGTGTTTCTTGCCCGGCAGGACCTCTCGCAGCAGCAGGTCGATGCGCTTGTCGAACAGTACAAGGGTGTCATCTCCGCAAATGGCGGGTCCGTCGGCCGGGTCGAGAACTGGGGACTGAAGTCCCTCACCTACCGGGTCAACAAGAACCGGAAGGCTTACTACACGCTGATGGACCTGAATTGCCCGGCGGCCGCGCTCAACGAGATGGAGCGCCAGATGGGCCTGTCCGAAGACGTGCTGCGTTTCCTGACCATCAAGGTCGAGGCGCATGAGGAAGGCCCGTCGGCCATGATGCAGAAGCGCGAAGAGCGCTCGGAACGCGGCGGCTTCGGCGACCGTGACCGTGGCGATCGTGGTCCGCGTTCGTTCGGCGATCGTGATCGCGGCGACCGTGGCGATCGTCCGCCGCGCTCGTTCGGCGACGCCGGTGCCGATCGTGGTCCGCGCCGTCCGCGCGAAGGCTTTGAAGGGGGTGCAGAATAATGGTCGACATCAATCAGATCCCGACCCGGCGCCCGTTCCATCGCCGCCGCAAGACCTGCCCGTTCTCCGGCGCCAACGCGCCCAAGATCGACTACAAGGACGTGCGTCTGCTGCAGCGCTACATTTCCGAGCGTGGCAAGATCGTGCCGTCGCGCATCACCGCCGTCAGCCAGAAGAAGCAGCGCGAACTCGCCAAGGCGATCAAGCGCGCCCGCTTCCTCGGCCTGCTGCCCTACGTGGTTCGCTAATATCTCAAATGCGGGCGGTTCGCCGCCCGCTCTTCTCCCACGGCGACGGGCGCCGCAGGGTTGAACATCAAATCCCGGGTTGAGGTCAAAACCTCTAACTGCCGCACAGGCAGGACAGCGACACCAGCGCCAAAGGCGCTCAAGCTTCCTGACCTGTTCCCAAGACTTTCGGCGCCGATCTCATCGATCGATTGGCGTCCAACCAAAGGAACAAATCCATGGACGTCATTCTTCTCGAACGCGTTTCCCGCCTCGGCCAGATGGGCGATACCGTCAAGGTCAAGGACGGCTTCGCCCGTAACTTCCTGCTGCCGCAGGGCAAGGCGCTGCGCGCCAACGAAGCCAACAAGAAGAAGTTCGAAGGCCAGCGCGCCCAGCTTGAAGCCCGCAACCTCGAGCGCAAGTCGGAAGCGGCCCAGGTCGCTGAAAAGCTCGACGGCAAGAGCTTCATCGCCGTTCGCTCCGCCGGCGAAACCGGTCAGCTTTACGGTTCCGTTTCGACCCGCGACATCGCCGATCTGCTGACGGCGGAAGGTTTTTCGATCAACCGCAACCAGATCCTGCTCAACCAGCCGATCAAGACCATCGGTGTCACCAATGTGGCGATCGCGCTGCATCCGGAAGTCGAGGTCACCGTCACGCTCAACATCGCCCGCACGGCCGACGAAGCCGAGCGCCAGGCCAAGGGCGAGACGCTGACCACCGCCGAAGCCATCTATGGCGACGACATCAACGACAACGCCCGGCCGGAGAACTTCTTCGATCCGAACACCGAGTTCGAAGGCGACGAAGACAACGCCTGATCACACGTCGCAAGCGATTGGAGCCATGGGCTGATCACGACTTGACGCCAAGCTCCGATCACTTTGCCGTCATCCAGCCATGCTGGACCAATGCCCGGGCCTCGCGCCCGGGCATTTTTGTGCCAAATGGAACTTTTCGAACCCCTATATATTGTTGCAGACTATGGCGTCGCGCGTCCTTTGGCCGCGCAAAGCACGCTGTGCAACTTTGGTTCGGCGCAAGATCTCCGGCGAAATCGATCCCGATTTTCGCGGTCACGCGCCAAGGCAGCCTGTCTGGCCGAGAGGGGACATTTGGTCATGAATATTCTGTTGAAGCGCGTTCTCGACCGCTTGGTGCGCACCGGCAATCTTAGGGTAACCGGCCCCAAGGGCACGGCGGTGGTTTTCGGCGACGGCAGCGGCGAACCGGTGCACATGCACATCAAAACCGCGCATGCCGAGCGCGCCATCACCTTCGATCCGATGCTGGCGGTGCCTGAAGCCTATATGGACGGCGAACTCGACATTCTCGAGGGCGGCGTGCTGGGCGTGATGCGCATCGCCTTCCAGAACATGGGCAGCGGCGGCATCGACGCCACCTGGTCGAAGGCCATCGAAGGCCTGCGCCACGCCTTCCGCCGACTGCAGCAGATCAACACCGCCTCGCGCTCGCGGCGCAACGTGCAGCGCCACTACGATCTGTCGGGCGATCTCTACCGGCTCTTCCTCGACGAGGACATGCAATATTCCTGCGCCTATTTCGAGCAGCCGGATATGACGCTCGACGAGGCGCAGGCCGCCAAGAAACGCCACATCGCCGCCAAGCTCCGGCTGAAGGCCGGCCAGACGGTGCTCGACATCGGCTCCGGCTGGGGCGGGCTTGGCCTCTATCTCGCCAAGGCGTTCGACGTCGACGTGCAAGGCGTCACGCTGTCGACCGAGCAGCATGGCGTCGCCACCGACCGGGCGCATGCGCAAGGGCTGGAAAGCCGCGTGCATTTCGAGCTGAAGGACTACCGCGAACTCAATGAGCGTTTCGATCGCATCGTCTCGGTCGGTATGTTCGAGCATGTCGGCGTCAACCACTATCGCACCTTCTTCGACAAGAGCGCGACGCTGCTCAAGCCAGATGGCGTCATGCTGTTGCACACGATCGGCCGTTCCGGCGTGCCGTGGGCGACCAGCGCCTTCATCCGCAAATACATCTTCCCGGGCGGCTACATCCCGTCGCTGTCGGAAGTGATGCCTGCGATCGAGAAGTCGGGCCTGGTCGTCACCGACGTCGAGATCCTGCGGCTCCACTATGCCGACACGCTGAAGCACTGGGGCGAGCGCTTCGCCGCCAATCGCGACAAGGCCAAGGCGATCTATGACGAGCGCTTCTGCCGCATGTGGGAATTCTATCTGGCGGCCTCGGAAGCCGCCTTCCGCTGGCAGGATCTGGTGATCTTCCAGATCCAGATCGCCAAGAAGAACGATACGCTGCCGATGACACGCGACTACATGGCCAAATGCGAAAAAGCGCTTGAGATGCGCGATATGGGGCATCGTGAAACGGCTCCCGTCAAAAAGAGCCCGGCCGCCAAGCCGGCTCGCCGCCGCAAGGTTGCCGACCAGGAATAGCATTGCCGCTTGCCATTGCCGGCGCCTGCACTGAAAAAGGTCCCGTGACCGTCGCGGGACCTTTTTCATGACCTTTGTCCTCTATGCCGCCGCCGCTCTGGCCGAGATCGCCGGCTGCTTTTCATTCTGGGCCTGGTGGCGGCTGGAGAAGTCGCCGCTTTGGCTGCTTCCCGGCCTCGCCTCGCTTGCCCTGTTCGGCTTCCTGCTGGCGCTGGTCGACACGTCAGCCGCCGGTCGCGCCTACGCCGCCTATGGCGGCATCTACATCGTGGCGTCGCTTGGCTGGCTGTGGCTGGTTGAAGGCGTTCGCCCCGACCGCTGGGATCTTGCCGGTGCCGCGCTCTGCATTGCCGGTGCTTCGGTGATCCTTCTCGTCCCGCGGGGCGCTTGAGATGGAGTTGCCTGCCTCCCTTCGCCAAGGTGTCGAGCGTCTGCTCGAAAACGTTCCGCTGGCGGTACTCAAGCAAGCGGCAAAGACGCTGTCCGACCGCTACCGCGCCGAGTTGCGCGACGGCCGTCTGCACATGGCCGAGGATCTGGCGGTGAAGGCCTATCTGGCGACGCGGCTGCCGGCAACCTATGCCGCGATCCGTGCCAGCCTCGACGCGCTGAGCGACGCCAAGCCTGCCTTTCAGCCCAGGACCTTGCTCGATGTCGGCGCCGGCCCTGGCACGGTGCTTTGGGCCGCGACCGATCTGTGGCCCGATCTCGAACAGGCGGTGTTGTTCGAAGCCAGTGCCGCCGTGCGTAAGGTCGGCGAGACGCTTGCCGGCAACACTATTGCCGCCCAGACCAGATGGCTGGCCGGTGATGCCACCATCGACCTTGCTGACATCGAGCCGGCCGATCTGGTCACGTGCGCTTATGTGCTCGATGAAATCGCGCCGGCATCGCTGCCGAAACTCATTGACCGGCTCTGGCAACTCACTGGCGACACGCTCCTGATCGTCGAGCCGGGCACCCCCGCCGGCTGGCAGCGCATCCTTGCCGTGCGCCGGCAGCTGATCGAGGCGGGCGCGCATGTGCTTGCGCCTTGCGCGCATCAGGCGCCCTGCCCGCTGGTCCAGCCCGACTGGTGCCATTTTTCCCGCCGCGTCGCCCGCTCGCGCCTGCATCGGCTGGCCAAGGATGCCGACGTGCCGTGGGAAGACGAGAAATTCATCTACGTCGCGGCTTCTCGCGACGGCCCCACATCACACCAGGCACGAGTTCTTGCGCCACCGAAATCCGGCTCCGGCAAGGTTCTGCTCAAGCTTTGCCAGGACGACGGCACCGCCACCGAGCGCTTGTTCACCAAGCGCGACGGCGCCGACTTCAAGTTGGCCCGGCGATTGGACTGGGGCGACAGGCTGGACAACATCGCAAAATGAACAGTGCCATTGTTCTTGCTTTGTTCCGACGAGTCAGATAGAGATCCACGCCCTGTCGAGTCAACCGGAATCGGGGCACGCGAATACTCTCCTGTGGACGATTGGTTGTTCCTGTGAACAACGGGCATCAAGGTTCTTTGGTTGGGTAGTGATGCAGAAAGGTCAGCACCGACTCATCACGTTCTGATATCGAAAGGCCGGGATTGAAATCGGGGATATCATGGCAGAGGCAGCGCGAAAATTCGGCGTCGCGGAAACACCGCTTTATCGTGAAGCGCCAAACAACATCGAGGCCGAGCAGGCGTTGCTCGGCGCTATCCTCGTCAACAACGACGCCTTCTACCGCGTCTCTGACTTCCTCAAGGCCAGCCATTTCTACGAGCCGCTGCACCGCAAGATCTATGAGGTGGCGTCCGAGTTCATCCGTATGGGCAAGGTGGCGACGCCGATCACGCTGAAAACCTTCCTGCCGGCCGACGAGAAGGTCGGCGACATGACGATGGCGCAATATGTCGTGCGGCTGGCGGTCGAGGCTGTGACCGTCGTCAACGCCACCGACTATGGCCGCGCCATCTATGACCTTGCGACGCGCCGCGCGCTGATCACCGTCGGCGAAGACATGGTCAACATCGCCTATGACGCGCCGGTCGACATGGCACCCGGCGAACAGATCGAGGATGCCGAGCGGCGGCTGTTCGAACTGGCCGAAAACGGCCGCTACGATGGCGGTTTCGAAAGCTTTTCCGATGCGCTGAAGAATGCCGTCGACATGGCCAGCGCGGCCTATATGCGCGATGGCCACCTGTCCGGCATTGCCACCGGCCTGCGCGATCTCGACCATCGCATGGGTGGCCTGCAGCCTTCGGATTTGATCATCATCGCCGGCCGCCCAGGCATGGGCAAGACGTCGCTGGCCACCAACATCGCCTACAACATCGCTGCCGCCTATGAGCCTGCCCAACAGGCCGACGGCTCCGTCAAGGCGGCCAATGGCGGCGTCGTCGGCTTCTTCTCGCTTGAAATGTCGTCGGAGCAGCTGGCCACCCGCATCATCTCCGAGCAGACCGAGATTCCATCATCGAAAATCCGGCGCGGCGATTTGACGGAAGCCGATTTCGGCAAGCTTGTCGCCTACACGCAGGAGAACCACAAGCGCCCGCTCTACATCGACCAGACGGGTGGTATCTCGATCGCCCAGCTCGCGGCGCGCGCCCGCCGCCTCAAGCGCCAGCGCGGGCTGGACCTGATGGTCATCGACTATATCCAGCTGATGCAGGGTTCATCTGCCAAGGCGTCGCAGAACCGCGTCCAGGAAATCACCGAGATCACCACCGGACTGAAGGCGCTCGGCAAGGAGTTGGGCGTGCCGATCATCGCGCTCTCACAGCTCTCGCGTCAGGTCGAAAGCCGCGACGACAAACATCCGCAGCTGTCCGACCTGCGCGAATCGGGCTCGATCGAGCAGGACGCCGACGTCGTGCTGTTCGTGTACCGCGAGGAATATTACATCAAGAACAAGGAGCCGGAGAAAGGCACGCCCGAGCATCTCGCCTGGGAGACGAAGATGATCGAGGTCCAGGGCAAGGCCGAAGTGATCATAGCCAAGCAGCGCCATGGACCGACCGGCACCGTCAGCCTTGCCTTCCAGGGCGAGTTCACCCGCTTCTCCGACCTCGCCGAGGAGCATCATCTGCCGGAAAGGTTCGAGTGACCTATTGAGACAGGTCCCATTCCTTGGCGCCCCCCTCTGTCCTGCCGGACATCTCCCCCTCAAGGGGGGAGATCGGATGTCATCGATCCTTTCGCCAATTTTTGGCGTTGAAAAGAAGGCGCAAGCGCTGAAGCTGCAAATCTCCCCCCTGGAGGGGGAGATGGCCGGCAGGCCAAAGGGGGGCGCTGCCCCGCCAGCCTGTCACGGCGTGGCTTCCATCTAATGGCCAAATCGCGCGTCCAATTCATCTGCCAAAGCTGCGGATCGGTGCATCAGCGCTGGGCCGGCAAATGCGATGCCTGTGGCGAGTGGAACACGCTGGTCGAGGAAGGCACGTCCGGCGGCATCGGCTCAGGACCAGCCAACACGCGCAACGCCCGCAAGGGACGCGCCGTGGTGCTGACCACGCTGTCCGGCGATATCGAGGACGCGCCACGCATCATCTCGGGCATTGGCGAACTCGATCGCGCCACCGGCGGCGGTTTCGTGCGCGGCTCGGCGCTGCTGGTCGGCGGCGATCCCGGCATCGGCAAGTCGACGCTGCTCACCCAGGCGGCCGCGGCGCTGGCATCAAAAGGCCACCGCATCGTCTATGTCTCGGGCGAAGAGGCGGTCGCGCAGATCAGGCTGCGGGCGCAGCGGCTTGGCGTCGCCTCCTCTCCGGTGGAACTTGCCGCCGAGACCAATGTCGAGGACATCCTGGCGACGATCGCCGACGGCAAGCGGCCTGACCTCGTCATCCTGGATTCGATCCAGACGCTGTGGACCGACCTTGCCGATTCGGCGCCCGGAACCGTCACCCAGGTGCGCGCCGCCGCCCAGGCGATGATCCGCTATGCGAAATCCACGGGTGCGGCGATCGTACTGGTCGGCCATGTCACCAAGGAAGGCCAGATTGCCGGGCCGCGCGTCGTCGAGCACATGGTCGACGCCGTGCTCTACTTCGAAGGCGAAGGCGGCCACCACTACCGCATCCTGCGCACGGTGAAGAACCGTTTTGGACCGACCGACGAGATCGGCGTCTTCGAAATGTCGGACAAGGGCCTGCGCGAGGTCGCCAATCCGTCCGAGCTTTTTCTTGGCGAACGCCATGCCAAATCGCCGGGGGCGGCGGTTTTCGCCGGCATGGAGGGGACAAGGCCGGTGCTGGTCGAGATCCAGGCACTGGTCGCACCCTCCTCGCTCGGCACGCCGCGCCGCGCCGTCGTAGGCTGGGACGGCGCACGGCTGTCGATGATCCTGGCGGTTCTCGAAGCCCATTGCGGGGTGCGATTCGGCAGCCATGATGTCTATCTCAATGTCGCCGGCGGCTACCGGATTTCGGAGCCCGCGGCAGATCTCGCAGTGGCGGCCGCCCTGGTTTCCTCGCTCACCGGTCTTGCCCTTCCCGCCGATTGCGTCTATTTCGGCGAAATCAGCCTTTCGGGCGCCGTGAGGCCGGTTGCGCATGCGCAACAGCGCCTCAAGGAAGCCGAAAAGCTGGGTTTTGGAAGCGCGGTTCTGCCCTCGGGCAGCGGGGAACTGGCCGGGGGGATCGGGGCCGGTTCTTTCCAGCCGACCGAGCTTGCCGACCTCGTGGCACGCATAGCCGGCTCACGCCGAAGCCGCGTGGACGAAGAAGACTAGAGCATCGGACCCAGAGCCCGATGTTCGGCGCTATAATGCGGCTCATGGAGTGGGGCGAAAGACATGCCGATTACGCTGCTTGACGGAATTCTCGTCGGCTTCACTCTGGTTTCGGCGATGCTCGCCATGGTTCGCGGCTTCTCGCGCGAAGTCCTGTCCGTCGTCTCCTGGGCAGCGGCGGCAGCGGCGGCGTTCTTCTTCTACAAGCCGGTCGTGCCTTACCTCGCTCCCTACATCGAGAATGAAAAGGTGGCCATGGCGGCCGCCGCCGGCGTGGTTTTCATCATCGCGCTGATCGTCGTCTCGGTCATCACGATGAAGCTCGCCGACTGGATCATCGATTCCCGGATCGGCGCACTCGACCGGACGCTAGGTTTCCTTTACGGCGCCGCGCGCGGCATCCTGGTCGTTGCCGTCGCCCTGCTGTTCTTCAACTGGCTGGCCGGCGCCAAGGCGCCAGCCTGGGTCACGGAAGCCAAATCGCGGCCGCTGCTCGAACAAATCGGCGCCAAGCTCGAAAGCCTGCTGCCCGAGGATCCGGAAAACGCGATCCTCAAGAAGCTCAATCCGAATCAGCCGGCCGCCGAGACGCCAGCTGCTCCGGACGCACCGGCGGCGGATGCTCCGGCGGGCGGCGACGATACCAACGCGCCGGCGCCTGACGACAATGACGCAACACCACCGGCGAACAACGCCCCGGCCGCTCCGGCACCGGCGGCACCGGCAAACTGACGCCGAAAAACGGCGTCAGGATCTGACGATGGTGTGAACGACTGCACGGCCCGCGTTGCTTTCGGCGCGAACCCGCATTATATGGCGATTTTAGCGGAGCTTAAGATGGCAGACGCAGACGACGTGCTTTCCGCCGAGGCCGACGACCATTTCCACGACGAATGCGGTGTGTTCGGCATTTTCGGTCGGCAGGACGCTGCGGCCATCGTTACATTGGGCCTGCATGCGCTGCAGCATCGCGGCCAAGAAGCGGCCGGCATCGTTTCCTATGACGGCAGCCAGTTCCATGTCGAACGCCATGTCGGCCTGATCGGCGACACCTTCACCAAGCAGCGCGTCATCGACAGCCTGCAAGGCAACCGCGCCATTGGCCATACGCGCTACGCCACCACGGGCGGCGCCGGCATGCGCAACATCCAGCCCTTTTTCGCCGAATTGGCCGATGGCGGTTTCGCCGTCGCCCACAACGGCAATCTGACCAACGCCATGACCGTGCAGCGCGCGCTGCAGAAGCAAGGCGCGATCTTCTCCTCCACCTCCGATACCGAGACGCTTTTGCACCTCGTCGCCACCAGCAAGGAGCGCGATTTGAACTCGCGTTTCATCGATGCGGTGCGGCAGGTCGAGGGCGCTTTCTCCCTGGTGGCGATGACGGCCAAGAAGATGATCGGCTGCCGCGATCCGCTCGGCATCCGGCCGCTGGTGCTGGGCGATCTCGACGGCGCCTGGATCCTGGCCTCCGAAACCTGCGCGCTCGACATCATCGGTGCGCGTTTCGTGCGCGACCTGAAGCCCGGCGAGATGGTCGTCGTCACGTCCAAGGGCATCGAGAGCCTGTTCCCCTTCGAGCCGCAGAAGACCCGCTTCTGCATCTTCGAATATGTCTATTTCGCGCGGCCGGATTCCTCGGTCGAAGGCCGCAACGTCTATGAGGTGCGCAAGCGTATCGGCGCCGAGCTGGCGGTCGAAAGCCCGGTCGAGGCCGACATCGTCGTGCCGGTGCCGGACTCGGGCACGCCGGCGGCGATCGGCTTCAGCCAGGCGGCCGGCATTCCCTTCGAGCTCGGCATCATCCGCAATCATTATGTCGGCCGCACCTTCATCCAGCCGGGCGATTCGATCCGCCACATGGGCGTCAAGCTGAAGCACAATGCCAACCGACGCATGATCGAAGGCAAGCGCGTGGTGCTGGTCGACGACAGCATCGTGCGCGGCACCACCAGCCAAAAGATCGTGCAGATGGTGCGCGACGCCGGCGCCAAGGAGGTGCATATGCGCATCGCCTCACCGCCGACACGCGCCTCCTGCTTCTACGGTGTCGACACGCCGGAGAAATCGAAGCTCCTGGCATCGCGCATGTCGATCGAGGAGATGGCCGAGTTCATTCGCGTCGATTCGCTTGGCTTCCTCACCATTGACGGGCTCTACCGCGCGGTCGGCGAGGCCAGCCGCGACAACGACCAGCCGCAATTCTGCGATGCCTGCTTCACCGGCCAGTACCCGACCCGCCTGCTCGACTTCGAAGGCCACGACAATGTGCGCACGCTGTCGCTGCTGGCGACAAGCGGGACGTAGGCCGGACCGCCATCAGCGTTAGTCAATTCCCGGAATCCATCGCATGACCCTCGACCTTTCCGGCCGCGTTGCGGTTGTCACCGGCGCCTCGCGCGGCATCGGCTATTTCATTGCCAAGGAATTGGCTGCCGCCGGCGCGCATGTCATTGCGGTGGCTCGTACTGTCGGCGGGCTGGAAGAGCTCGACGACCAGATCAAGGCGGCCGGCGGCCAGGCGACACTGGTGCCGCTCGACCTCGCCGACATGGCCGGCATCGACCGCCTGGGCGGCGCCATCCACGAACGCTGGGGCAAGCTCGACATTCTCGTCGCCAATGCCGGCGTTCTCGGCGTCATTTCGCCGATCGGTCATGTCGAAGCAAAAACCTTCGAGAAGGTGATGACCATCAACGTCACCTCGACCTGGCGGCTGATCCGCTCGGTCGACCCTCTGCTGCGGCTCTCCGATGCTGGCCGCGCGATCATCCTGTCTTCCAACGCCGCGCACTCGGCGCGCGCCTTCTGGGCACCCTACGCGGCATCCAAGGCCGCGGTGGAGACGATGATGCGCTCCTGGGCGCATGAGGCGCAGAGCCTGCCGCTCAGGGTGAACGCCGCTGACCCCGGCGCCACCCGCACCGCCATGCGTGCCCAGGCAGTGCCGGGCGAAGATCCCGAGACGTTGCCGCATCCCTCCGAGATCGCCAAGCGGATCGTGCCGCTGGCCAGCCCGGACCTGAAAGAGACCGGATTGATCTTCCAGGCCAAGCACAATCGCTTCGTCGCCTATAGGCAGCCGGAATAAACTTGAGCCTTTTTTTGACGCATGTCGGTTTCCCAAAAACCGCTGCGCACTTTTAAGCGACATGCGTAGGGATTAAACAGGCCTCCGGAAACGTTTCTTCGACGTAGTCGAAGCCCAAACCGGAGGAACCACCATGCGCAAACTGCTTCTCGCCACCGCGGCCATCCTGATCGCAGCCGCGGGCGCCGCTTACTCGCAAGATGCCAAGATGAGCTTCTTCGTCACCAGTGTCGGTTCCGGCAAGGGTGCCGACCTCGGCGGCCTCAAGGGTGCTGACGCGCATTGCGCATCGCTGGCGGAAGCCGCCGGCGTCACCGGCAAGAGTTGGGCCGCCTATCTGTCGACCAGCGACACCGACGCCCGCGACCGTATCGGCAAGGGGCCGTGGGTGAACGCCAAGGGCGTCAAGATCGCTGACGACGTCGCCTCGTTACACAGCGATGCCAACGGCATCACCAAGCAGACGGCGCTCAACGAGAAAGGCGAAGTGGTCAACGGCCGCGGTGACACGCCGAACCGCCACGACGTGCTGACCGGCTCCAAGCCCGACGGCACCAAGATCGCCGACCAGACCTGCGGCGACTGGACGATGAGCGGGGCGGAAGGCGCCGCGATGATGGGCCATCACGACCGTACCGGCCTCGACGATTCGGCAGCCGCCAAATCCTGGAATTCCTCGCACGCCTCGCGCGGCGGCTGCAGCCAAGAGGCGCTGAAGGGCACCGGGGGCGATGGCTTGTTCTATTGTTTTGCCACCAACTGAGCCGATTGCGCTTCGAAATCGGGCTGGGAAACCCGCCGTCACATCACGCGGCTGTGATTTGGCGGCGGGAAGCTGTGCCGCGGTCATGCTTTCGTCATTTCCTTGGAGTTGGTAGGGTCACCGCGACTCCCACAACAAGCGCCCAACTGGCAGAACAAGGAAATCCCCATGGCTACGACCGCAGCAGCGTTGGTCTGGTATCTGGTAATCGCCGGTCCGCAAGGCGGCATGGTCGTGCTGCCCAGCACCTTCGACAAGCGCGAACAATGCACCGCCGCCATCACCGAATATCAGAAGCAGCCGACACCGGCCGGCTGGTCGGTGCAATGCGTGCCGAGCGCCTCGCCCTTCACCGACGAGGGTGACGCCGAAGAACCGTCAGCACAGTAGGCGTCAGCGGCGGGCGCTGACCGTCAGTTCCGGCTTCTGGCTGATGGTCTGGAATACCACGCAATAACGCTCGGTCAGCTTCAGCAGCGAGTCTATCCGCTCCTGCGGCTCATCGGTGTCGAGGTTGAAATTGAGCCGGATGGCGCGAAAGCCGACCGGCGCATCCTTGGCGACACCGAGCGTGCCGCGAAAATCGAGATCGCCTTCAGCCTCCACCGTGGCGGCGCCGAGTTTGAACTCGAGCGCCGTCGCCACCGCCTTCAGCGTCACCCCAGCGCAGGCGACCAACGCCTCCAGCAGCATGTCGCCCGAGCAGAGCTCAAGGCCTGAGCCGCCTGTTGCCGGATGCAGGCCGGCGATGGCGAGCGCCCTGCCCGTCTCCACCTTGCAGGCAACCGACTGGTCGTCGATCGAGCCCTTGGCGCGAAGCGTGATCATGGCCTGCGAAGCGTCGTCACGATACGCCTGCTTCAGCGGCGCCTGCATGGCCTTCAGTTCGGTCGCATCCACGCTTTCCCCTTTCGTCGACTGCTTGCGTCACCGGCATGCGCCGTCCGGTCAAGATTTGCGCCGATCACCTTGGGAAGGCAATGCCATTCCGCAACAGGTGCCAGCCGCCTACACCGATATCCCAAATGGGACATTGACGGACAAGGTCCCAAAAACGTCTGATCCGGGCAAGTCATCACTCCATTTCCCGGCGGTCCCCGATGCCTCGAACCCTCTCGACAAGGCCGAAACAGGATGGGTTTCGCGCGCCCGGCGAATTCGAACCCAAGTCAGGCTGCTGGATGATCTGGCCGGAGCGGCCGGACACCTGGCGCCTCGGCGCCAAGCCCGCGCAAAAACTGTTCGCCGATGTCGCCGCGGCGATCGCGCAAAGCGAGCCGGTGACGGTGGCGGCTTCTGCTCGCCAGTGGCAGAATGCCCGAGCGCGATTGCCCGGTCATGTGCGCGTCGTGGAAATGTCCACCAACGATTCCTGGCTGCGCGACAGCGGTCCCAATTTCGTCGTCAACGATCAAGGCGACGTGCGTGGCGTCGATTGGATCTTCAACGCCTATGGCGGTTTTGACGGCGGCCTCTATTCGCCATGGGACCTGGATGACCTTGCGGCGCAAAAAGTGCTCGAAATCGAGAACATGGATCGCTACCGCGCACCTCTGATCGCCGAGGGTGGCGGGTTGCAGTGCGACGGTCAGGGCACGCTCATCACGACGGAGCAATGCCTGCTCAACCGAAATCGCAACGCTCATCTCGGCAAGGCCGAGGTGGAGCGCCAGCTTGGCGACTATCTCGGTGTCGACACCGTCATCTGGCTGCCACGCGGCTTTGCCTTCGACGAGACCGACGGCCATGTCGACGACGTTTGCTGCTTCGTGCGCCCCGGTGTGGTCGTGCTGAGCTGGACCGACAATCGGGAAGACCCGCAATACGATATCGTGCGCGAAGCCGAAGAGGTGCTGCGTTCGGCTCGTGATGCGAAGGGCCGCGCGCTGGAAGTTCACCGGCTGCCCCACCCCATGCCGATCGAGATGACGCCGGAAGAAAGCGACAGCGTGGACCGGCTGGATTCGACCTGGGCGCGACCGGCCGGAAACCGGATCGCGGCGAGCTACATCAACTACTATCCGGGCAACAGCGTCGTGGTGGTACCGCAGTTCGGCTGCGATCTCGATGTGAAGGCCAAGCGGACGCTGGCCAAGCTGTTTCCCGACCACCGGATAGTCGGCATCGAAAACTCGCGAGAGATCCTGCTGGGCGGCGGCAATGTCGCCTGCATCACCTTGCCGGTCTATGCCCCGCAACGACGTTGAGGGACGGAGCATGCCGAGAACACATAGCGAAAACGGAGGACATTCATGCGCGCTCTGATCTTCTCAACCCTGCTTGCCTGCGGCGTCTGCGCAAATGCGGCTTCGGCGGACGAGGAAAAGATCGTCAACGTCTACAACTGGTCCGACTACATCGCGCCGGACACGGCCGAGAAATTCGAGAAGGAAACGGGAATCAAGGTTCGTTACGACGTCTATGACGGCAACGAGGTGCTTGAGACCAAGCTGCTCACCGGCGGCTCCGGATATGACGTGGTCTACCCTTCAGCCTATCCGTTCCTCAAGAACCAGGTCAAAGCAGGGGCTTTCCTGGAACTCGACAAATCGAAGCTTGCCAACCACTCGAAGATCGATCCGCAAGCCCTCGCGCTGATCGCCGGCGCCGACCCGCAGAACCTGCATGCAGTGCCCTATATGGCGGTCACCGACGGCATTGGCTACAACGTCGCTGCGGTGAAGCAGCGGCTGCCGGACGGGCCGACAGATTCCTTCGCCATGGTCTTCGACGTCGATGTGGTCAAGAAGCTGTCCGATTGCGGTGTAGCTATCATCGATGCGCCGGCTGAAGTCATCCCGATGGCGATGAACTACCTTCACATCAACCCCAAATCGACCAGTCCCGACGACCTCGCCAAGGTCGAGGACCTGCTGGTCAAGGTGCGGCCCTACATCCGCTATTTCCATTCGTCGAAATACATCAACGACCTCGCCAACGGTGACATCTGTGTGGTGTTGGGCTGGTCGGGCGACATACTCCAGGCAAGGACCCGTGCGGCGGAATCCGTGAAGAAGCTGGAGATCGCCTATTCCATCCCCAAAGAAGGCACGCTCATCAACTTCGATACGATGGCGGTACCGAAAGATGCGCCGCATCCCGACAACGCCCAGGCCTGGATCAACTTCAATCTGCGGCCCGATATCGCCGCGGCCAATTCCAGCTATGTCTCCTACGCCAATGCGATACCGGAGTCCCTGCCGCTGATGGACAAGGCCATAGCCAGCGATCCCGGCGTCTTTCCGCCTGATGCCGTGAAGGCCAAGCTGTTCGTGGTGGACAACAACGACCCAAAGCTGCTGCGATCACAAAACCGCATGTGGACGCGCATCGTGACGGGACAATAGAGCAATTCCAGGAAAAGTGCGCAGCGGTTTTCCCGGGAAAAGCGCGTAGCGCTTTCCCTTGGGAATTGCGTCAAAGCAAAAAGACAGAGCCGGGCGGAAGCCGTCAGGCTCAAGCGGCTTCGCGGATGGCCGCCAGCAACTCGACCTGGGAGTGCACGCCGAGCTTGCGATAGATCTGCTTGATGTGGTTGCGGACGGTCCCGGGCGAGATGGCGAGGCATCGCGAAATCGTCTTGGCGTTGCCACCATCGACCAGATGTCGTGCAATCTCGGTCTCGCGCCTGCTCAGCCGCGAGCGAGCGTCACCGATTGCGGCGCCCTTGTGCCGGAAGCGGCACAGATGGAGCAATCTTTCCAAAATGAGCCTTGTCGCGCTGCTTGCCGCGCAAGCCGTCGCCAGATCCTGCTCGCCAAACGGTTCTGCCCCGTTTCGCCTGAGAAAAGTGACATAGCCAGCGGTCAGCCGGTCGAGATTGAACACGCCGGTGATCTCGTCGAAACTGTCGGAAGGGCCGAAGAATTCGCGATAGTAGGGAGTGCGCTGGAAGTCGCCATTGCGGAGTGCCGACAGCGGCAACAGGAAATCCTGCCTTGTGCTGGCGAACCTCTGGAAGAAGGGATCCTGGCGATACAGTCGTGCATCGTAGTCGCGGTTCCAGCGATCGGGACCGGCATCGTCGATGGTCAGGGATGTGATGTCGCGACTGTAAAAGCCGACATAGGCGCGGTCGGAGCCAAGCAACTCGCTCGCCGCTGCCGTGAAGCGAGCCGACAATTCTTCGGGTGTCACGGCAACGGCCGCAGCGGCGACACCGCCGCTCCAGCGCCCAAACTGATCGAGGGAAAGGTTCGACTGCATTCCAATTCATACTAGGCATGATGCCGAAAAGTGTGAAGCGGTTTTCGGACGGCATCATGCTCCCTCTGTTTGATTTAGAGCCGGATTCAGATTTCAGGTCGATCGACCTGAAATCATCCGGCTCTAGCGCAAGCCGTTGCAAGTTCAAATCAGCCATTTCCTTTGACTTCGACCCTCTCGGCCATACCTATGCGGGAGTCGTTGTCGCGGAGCCATCATGCCGGTCAAATTGAAACTGATCTGCCTTATCCTGCCGATGCTCGCCGTCCTGGCGCAGCCCGTCCTGGCTGAAACGGCGGAGCGGCCAGCGCCCTCGGGCGGCGTGCTATCCCTGCTGCCGCCGCCGCAGACCACCAACCATTCGATCACGCTAGCCGGGCGCAAGCTGGATTACCAGGCAAAGGCGGCGACCCTGTCGCTGCTATCGGGCAAGGGCGACGTCACGGCGGAGATCTTCTACGTCGCCTACACACTGGAGCCGCCGGCAAGCGGGGCCAAAGACCAGCAGCGGCCGATCACCTTCGTGTTCAACGGCGGCCCTGGAGCAGCGTCCGCCTATCTGCATATCGGCGCACTCGGTCCACGGATAATCGCGACGGGAGCCGACGGCGAATTCCTGCCGTCACCGCAAAGACTGATCGACAATCCGGACAGCTGGCTCGACATGACCGATCTCGTCTTCGTCGATCCGGTGGGAACAGGCTATAGCCGCGAGGCACCGGGTCAGGACACGCGCGATTTCTGGGGCGTAAACCAGGATGCCAGCTCGATAGGCGCCTTCATCCGGCTCTATCTCGCGCAGAACGGCCGCACCGGGTCGCCACTGTTCCTCGCCGGCGAAAGCTATGGCGGGTTCCGCGCAGCGCTGCTCGCCAGGACGTTGCAGGAAGATATCGGCATCAGTCCGAACGGCATCGTGCTGATCTCCCCGGCGCTGGAGTTCACGCTGGTGCAGCCCGACGAATTCGAGCCGCTGCATTGGGCACTCGAACTGCCTTCACTGGCGGCGGTGCGCCTGCGCGCCGAAGGCGTCAGCGGCGACGCGTTGCGGGAGAAGCTGGCAGACGTCGAACATTATGCGATGGGCGATTACCTCACGGCAATCACCAGCGGACTGGAGCAAGGCAGGCGGCTGGCCAGCCAACGCGTGGCTGACATCACCGGCCTGCCGCTCGACCTGGTGCAGCGGAACTCCGCCCGCATCCCCACCGGCCTGTTCGCAAGGGAGTTCGCCCGCGCCAGCGGCAAGGTGCTCAGCCCCTATGACGCCACGATCGGCACGGCCGACATCGCGCCCGAGAGCGCCCGCATCGCCGGCCCGGATCCGGTGCTCGACCGCAGCGTGCCGGCGCTGACGTCGGCATTCGTCGGCTATATCAGCGACGAACTGCATTTTCGCACCGATGTCAGCTATCGGCTGCTCAATGGCGAAATCAGCCACAATTGGGATTACGGGACCGGCGCCTCGCGGCAAGGCTATGCCGGGGTGATGGACGATCTGCAGCGCGCACGCTCGCTGAACCCTTCGCTCGGCGTCGTGATCGTTAACGGCTACACCGATCTGGTGACACCTTACCTCGCCTCGCGCTACCTGGTGAGCCAGATCCCGTCGCTCGCCAATGCCAAGCCCATCCGTCTCGATGTCGTCGAGGGCGGGCACATGATGTATTTCAGGTCCGACGGCCGGCGCGCGCTGAAAGAAGCCGCTTCGGAGCTTTATCAGGCGACGCAGTAGGCTTGGCGACAGTGCAGCTCGCCATGGACCCGTGCCCCAATATAAGCACCGGACTGGCGTAGCGCCGCAGGGGTTTTCGCCCGTATAGCTTGGTACCAAGGGAGTTGAATTCACGGCTCCCTTGTGTCGCTCCTCACAGCATTTCTGCCGCTCCGGCAAATTTGGTCCCACGCGCCTTATGGCCGATATCGCCATTCTCGAAACACGCGAGCGGGTTCTTGCAGGCATCCTGCTGACCGGTGCGGCCTATCTGCTGTTTTCGACACAGGATGCTTCGATCAAGCTGCTGGTCGTCGGCATGAGCGTCTGGCAGATCATGTTCTTCCGCAGCATCACCATTCTGGGCGCGTGCGCGGCGATCGGCGGACGACAGCTGTTTGCCGACACGATGCGCTCGCCGATCGTGCGGCCGATGCTGGTGCGCAGTGCCTTCACGCTTGCTGCGTGGCTCTGCTACTACAACGCCGCGCGCAGCCTGCAGCTCGCCGAACTGACCACCGTTTATTACGCGGCCCCGATCATCGTCACCGTGCTTTCGGTGTTCCTGCTCGGCGAAAAAGTGCCGATGCTGCGCTGGCTGGCGGTGCTGATCGGCTTTGCCGGCGTGTTCATCGCTTGCGATCCGACCCATCTCGGCCTGTCCGTGCCGGTGCTGCTGGTGCTGGCGGCCGCCTTCTTGTGGGGCATCGCCATCGTGCTCTTGCGCAGGACCGCCCTTGCCGAGCGCTCGATGATCCAGCTCCTGCTCAACAATTTCTATTTCCTGCTGTTTTCGGCGGTGCCGGCGTTGCTTTGGTGGCGGACACCCGACTGGACCCAGCTGCTGCTGCTTGCCAGCGTCGGCGCACTCGGCGGCCTGGCGCAGTATCTTCTCTTCGAAGGCATGAAGCGCACGCCGGCCTCGGTTCTCGGGCCGCTGGAATACACCTCGCTATTGTGGGCATTCGCACTCGGCTTTGCGATCTGGGGCGACGTGCCGCGCCGCGAAGTTTTCCTGGGCGCTGCGCTGATCGTCGCCGCCGGCCTGCTGATCGTCGGCACCGAGCATTTCCGCAAACGGCTATGATGTGCATGGCCATGATTGCTGACGCTACGATGTCAGGACCAAGCGGCGTAGGCTGGCGGCATGACTAAGATTGCAGCCGCCACCGACACCGCCGCGGAGCGGACACTCGGCATCATCCTGGTGTCGTCCTCAGCCGCCGTCTTCGGCCTGACGGGCGTGCTGACGAAATCAATCCACGCCGACCCGTTGACCATCATCTGCTGGCGCGGCTTTGTCGGCGCGATCCTGATCAGCTTCTATGTGCTGTGGCGGCGTCACCGTTCCGGTGGGCGTGAGACCCTGCGGCTTGGCTGGCGCGGCTGGCTGCTGGCGGTGGAAGGCGCGCTGGCCAGCATCGCTTTCATCTCGGCGTTCAAGTTCACCTTCGTCGCCAATGTCGCTGTCATCTATGCCACAGTACCTTTCGTCACGGCGCTGCTGGCCTGGGTTCTGACGCGCGAACCCTTCCGGTTGCAGACGATGGTCGCCGCCGCAGTGTCGCTGTGCGGCGTGGCGATCATGGTCTGGTCCGGCTTCGGCACCGGCAATCTGTTCGGCGACGGACTGGCACTGCTGATGACCATCGGCAGCGGCCTTTACATGATCATGGTTCGCGCCTTCCGCGACACGCCCGTGGTGTGGGCCGGTGCGGTGTCGGCATTCCTGTTGTTCGTGCTCGGTTGGTTCGTCACCGATCCGCTGGCGGTTTCGCCGAGAGATGCCGTTCTGCTCACCACTTTCGGCGCGTCCTTCGCGCTGTCCTCGATCCTGTGGACGGAGGGCGCACGACTCATCCCGCCGGCCGAATCCGGGCTTCTCGGTTCGGCCGAAGTGCCGTTCGCGATCCTGTTTGCCTTCCTGTTCCTGGGCGAGATTGCACCAGCCGCCAGCATGATCGGCGGCGCCGTCGTGCTCACCGCAGTGTTCGCCCATGCGGGGCGGGATTGGCTGATGGCGCGCTCGCAACGCATGGCGTCAAATATTTCTTAAAAAAGCGACACAGTCATGGAACCATCATCCGGGTCAGGCATTATTGCTGCGACGGGCCATCCCCAAGTCCCCCCAAACCCCTCGGCCCGTCCTACTCCAAGCCGACCGTAAGGTCGGCTTTTTCTTTGCCGCTTGCCGACCGCAAGGTCGGCTTTTTCTTTGCCACTTGGGACCGCAAGGTCGGGTTCGTTGGGCATTCAGCCCGACAAGGCAAGGTTGGCGCTGAGCAGGGTCGCCAGATCGGCTGCCGATCCATCGGCACCGGCGCGCAGCCGGATGGCGAACTCAGCCAAAGGCACCTGCGGCAGGCCAAGCTGGCGCGGCGCCTCGACAATCCCGGAATGGGCAAAGCGAGCCGTTCGCAGCGTCAGTGCGACACCGGCGTTCACGGCTGTGCGCAGGCCGGCCAGACTGGCGCTGCCGGCAGCAATGCGGTAGCGGCGGCCGGCGGCATCGAGTGCGGCAAGTGCCGCTTCGCGAAAACCGCAATATGGATCGAGCAGCGCCAGCGGCAGTTCCTCCTGCCGCGTGGCCAGCCCCTTTTGTGAGCATAGCCATATCATCGGCTCGCGCAGCACGCCGACTTCGTCCGCCGCTGCCGTCTGGCGCATGACGATCGCCAGATCGAGGCCGCCAGACTGCAGCGCCTGCGCCAACTCGGCGGAACGGCCGACCCGCAGTTCGATCCTGACGCGCGGATGGCTGCCGGCGAAAGCACGCAGCAGATCCGGCAGGCCGCTGTCGGCAAAATCCTGCGTCGTGCCGATGGCAACGCGCCCGGCAGCGCGGGCGCCCTTCAGCGCCAGCCAAGCCTCGCGATGGACGGCAAGAATGCGCTTGGCGTGGCCGACGAGATCCTCACCCGCCGGCGTCAAACCACGTCCCCGCCCCTGCGGCGCCAGCAGCGGCTCACCGACGACTTCCTCCAGCCGCTGCATCTGGGCGGTCACCGCCGAGGGCGAACGGCCGATGCTTGCAGCCGCCTGGGCCAGCGAGCCGCTGTCGACGAAAGCAAGGAAGGTTCGGAGCAGATCGGGATCGAGCGTTTCCATACTTCGATACTATCGAATTATCATTTAAAAACAATTCGATTTTTTTGACTAAAAGGTGGTGGCATGGTTGTTTCAACGGCGATCGGACGCCGCTCAAGCCAAGGAGAAGAAGAATGCCTATCATCAACATCAGCGTCACCGGCAAACCTGACGCGGCGCTTTCCGCTCGCATCGCAAAGGAGGCCACAGAAATCACCGCGACGCAGCTGCGCAAGGACCCGACGATCACGGCAGTTGCCGTGTCCTATGTCGATCCGCAGCACTGGTTCGCCGGCGGCAAGTCGCTGGCCGAGCACGGCACCAACACGTTCTGGCTTGATATCAAGGTGGTCGACGGCACCAACACCAAGCTTGAGCTGGAGGCCTATCTGAAGGCGATCTTCGCAGCCTTCGGCCGTCTGCTGGGCGGCGTGCACGAGGAGAGCTACGCCTTCGTGCATGAAGTGCCGGCAGCCGCTTACGGCTATGGCGGCAAGACGCAGGAATTTCGTTTCATCAGTGGACGGCTGCAGGCGGCGTGAGAAGCAGCTTCCCGCACCAAGGGAAGCAAAAGCTCCGCATTGACCTTGCTCCCACATCGTCTAGGTTCTGGCCGACACGGCCGCAAAGAGCCGAGATGCTAAAAACGTTGGGAGAGACGCGGCATGATCCTGACACTGGCGCTGCTTGCGGGTCTTGTTCTGGCCTGGCTCCTGATTGGCGTGGCGGAAAAATTCCGCCTCGGCCTACGCTTCACCCAGGCGCTGCTCTATGTCCCGTTCAAGCTTGCCTACCGGATCGGAGACAGCCGCATCAGGATCGCCCGCAAGGCGCAGGCCCCAGTCATCTACGTCATCTCGCATCAATCGCGCTTCGAGCCGGCGCTGATGCTGTCGCTGCTGCCGGAAGACACGCTGCATATTCTCGATGAGGTCTCGGCGCGCTCGCCGTGGCTCGAACCTTGGCGCGAGCTTGGCCGTACCATCGCCTTCAACGCCGAACATGTCTTCGTCAGCCGCCGGCTGGTGCGGGTGCTGAAGGGCAAGGGCCGGCTCGCTGTCTATCTGCTGGATGCAGTCGAGCCCGACGTCAAGACGTTTCGGTTGTTTCGTGCCGTCACCCGCATCGCCATGCAGGCCGATGCCAAAATCGTGCCGATCTTCGTCGGCGGCGCGCGCAGCCTGCCGGTGTCGCTGACGCCTGGGGACAAGGCGCCACGACACTGGTTTCCGCAACTGTCGATCAGCGTGCTGGAGCCGATGACCATCACTGAGTTGGTGGCGCGCAACCCCGAGCAGGCCTCGAACACCAACGCGCTGTTCGACCGTGTCGCCGAGGCGCGGCTCTTCGGCACCAACCTCGATCGTGGCCTGTTCCTGGCCATGCGCGATGCCGCCGACCGCGTCGGCGCTTCGCATATCATCATCGAGGACGTGATCTCCGGCGCGCTGAGCTACCGCAAGCTGTTCATCGGCGCCCGCGTCCTGGGCAGGCGCTTCGAGGCGGTAACGGCTCCGGGCGAGGCAGTCGGCGTGATGCTGCCCAATGCCAATGGCGTCGTGCTGTCGCTCACCGGCCTTCTGTCGGCCGGCCGGGTGGCGGCGATGATCAACTACACGGCCGGGCCGGCGAGCGTCACCGCGGCCGTGCGCACGGCGGTGATAAGGACCGTGATTTCGTCCCGCGCATTCGTCGAGAAGGCCGATCTTGCCGATATCGTCGCGGCGGTCGAAAAGGGCGGCGCCAGGCTTCTCTGGCTCGAGGATGTGCGGGAGAGCGTCACCGCGCTGGACAAGCTTGCCGCCGCCTTGCTGTGGCGCTGGCCGCTGCAGCGACAGGACGCGGCCAAGCCGGCGGTGATCCTGTTCACCTCGGGCTCGGAAGGCACGCCGAAGGCAGTCGTGCTGTCGCACAAGAACCTTTACGCCAACGCCATGCAGGCTGAGGCGCGCATCACCATCTCGCCCGCCGACATCCTGCTCAACGTGCTGCCGGTGTTCCATTCGTTCGGCCTGACGGGCGGCACCATCCTGCCGCTGGTCACCGGGGTAAAACTGTTCCTCTACCCCTCGCCGCTGCACTACAAGATCATCCCCGAGGTTGCGCGCAAGGTGAAACCGACCATTATGTTCGGCACCGACACGTTCCTCGCCAACTATGCGCGTACCGCCAAGGACGGCGATTTTTCCAGCCTGCGCTTCGTCGTTGCCGGCGCCGAGGCGGTGAAGCCGGAAACCCGCCGTGTCTATCGCGAACGCTTCCAGGCCGAGATCATCGAAGGGTTCGGGCTGACAGAGGCGGCACCGGTGGTTGCCGTCAACACGGCAATCCATGGCCGCGACGGTACCGTCGGGCGGCTGCTGCCGGCCATGCGCATGAAGCTTGAGCCGATCGAAGGCATTTCCGATGCCGGCCAATTGTGGCTCGACGGACCGAACCTGATGATGGGCTATATGACATCGGACCGCCCCGGTGAATTGCAGCCGCTGACGGGCTGGCACGACACCGGCGACATCGTCGCTGTCGACCGCGAAGGCTTCATCACCATTCGCGGCCGCGCCAAGCGCTTCGCCAAGATCGCCGGCGAGATGGTGTCGCTGGGTGCTGTCGAGATGCTGGTGCAGTCGTTGTGGCCGGAAGAACGCCATGCGGCGGTAGCGGTGCCGGACAAGAGGCGCGGCGAGCGCATTGTGCTGGTCACCACCGCCGACGACGCCAATCCCGACGAGTTGCGCAGATTCGGCAAACAAGCGGGCGCCGCCGAACTGATGGTGCCCAACGACATCGTCAAGGTCGAGGAAATCCCGGTGCTGGGTTCGGGCAAGACCGACTATGTCTCGACCCGAAAGCTGGCGATCGACAGGCTGGGGCTCGGCGTCGCGGCCTGAGTCGGATCAAGCACTTCCGCCGACCTTCTAACCTATATCCGAAGGCGGCACCTTCTCGCCCTCCAGCTTGGCGCGTTTCGAATAGGCGCGCACACTGAACGGCAGGAAGATCAGGTAGCCGGCAACCGAAGCGGTCAGCGTGTACCAGGGGTAGGTCATCAGCAGCAGTACGTAGAGCACGACACCCAGGATGATCGGCAACACCCTGTCGCCCGGGATTTTCAGGCTCTTGCCGGAATAGACCGGCAGCCGGCTGACCAGCAGGAAGGCGACCAGTATGGTAAAGCCGGTGGCGACGAAGGCCGCTGGACGACTGGGCTCCAGCCCTGTGCGCAGGAAATAGAGATAGAGCGGCAGCATCACCAGCACAGCACCAGCCGGCGCCGGCACGCCGACGAAATATTCGGACTGCCATATCGGGCGGTCGGCCTTCTCGTCGTCGAGCACGTTGAAGCGGGCGAGCCTTAGCCCGCAGGCGATGGCGAACAGCAAGGCCGCAATCCAGCCCGGCGAGCCGGCACGGTCGAGCAGGAAGGCATAAAGCACCAAAGCCGGGGCGACGCCGAAATTGACGATGTCGGCCAGCGAATCCATCTGGGCGCCGAATTTGGAGGTTGCCTTCAGCATCCGCGCCAAGCGGCCATCAATGCCGTCGAGGAAAGCGGCCAGCAGCACCATCACCACGGCCGGCTCGAAGCGGCCTTCGAAGCCGAAGCGGATGCCCGACAGACCGGCGCAGATGGCAAGCACGGTGACGAGGTTGGGCAGCACCATGCGCATCGGGATCTCGCGGATGCGCGGACCGCCGCTGGCATGGGCCTCGAACTTCTTATACTGCGTGCCCACGGCTCAGGAAATCCGCACGAGGGGTGTGCCGGCGACACCGCCGAATTCGGCCAGCACGGTTTCGCCGCCGACCGCTGTCTGGCCGACGGCAACGCGCGGCGTGGCGGTCAAGGGCAGGAAGACATCGACGCGCGAGCCGAAGCGGATCAAGCCGAAACGCTCGCCGGTGCCGATCGAGCCGCCCGCCTCGGCCCAACAGACGATCCGCCGCGCCACCAGGCCGGCGATCTGGACGGCGGCGATCGTGCCGTTGGGGCTTTCGATGACCAGGCCGTTGCGCTCGTTCTCGGTGCTGGCCTTGTCGAGTTCGGCGTTGAGGAATTTTCCGGGCCGGTGTTCGATCCTGACGATACGACCGCGTACCGGGGCGCGGTTCACGTGACAGGAAAAGACATTCATGAACACCGAGATGCGGGTCATCTCGACATTGCCGAGGCCGAGTTCGCGCGGCGGCACGGCCGGCCCGACCGCCGAGATGATGCCGTCGGCGGGGCTGACCACCAAGCGGTCGTCGACCGGCGTGACGCGCTCGGGATCGCGGAAGAAATAAACGCACCAGGCCGTCAGGATCAGACCGATCCAGAACAGGACCGAGGAGAAATAGCCGAGGAAAAGCGTCGCCGCGCCAAAGGCCGCGATGAAGGGATAGCCTTCGCGATGGATCGGTACGAACGCGTTCTTGACCGTATCGACAAGGCTCATCAGCTAAAAACAGGCTCCGTTTCAAGTCCGGCCTCAATAGCCGAAAGCCCCCCTCGCCGCAACGCAACAATCGGCGGCGCGGGCGAACGGGCAAGGGCCTGTCGCCTCAGGATAGCCGAACGCTCCGCGTTCGTGAGGTCGCGACCGGCTCGCATGCCTGTGCCACTGGCGTCAGAATTTCGAGACAATCAGCCCAGATCAGTTGGCACCATCGGCTTCGGCGCGCACAAAATGTTCTTCGATCTCAAGCCTATGGGCATCCGCCAGCGGATCTTCGGCGCCCGACCTCAAGAGCGCGCTCCCGTTGGGAGAGGACACCAAAAACAGCAGTCTACCGTCAGCAGCAACTGTCCAACTGACGACCGATCCTCCCTCGCTCGGAATCAGCATCGATGGCAAAGCAACTGCTCCTGCCGTATCAATTCCAGCCCTGCGCAAAAGAAGGTCGAGGGCTGCTGGTGCCCCGTATTCATCAGCCAGTTCGATGACTGTCGCTATTGAATCAGCGCCGACATGCGACAGCTTCAGACCGACACGTGGAGCACCTTCGCCAAGTAACTCATCAACGCTATCGACCGGTCCGAGGTCGAGTTGCAGTTCTGTACCATCAGCAGCCAGGTACTGGTATGCAGCCGCATGCGTTGGCGTGACTACGCACAAACGCACCCTGCCGGCGTTGGTTACGACCGGAAATGTCATCTGCTTCTCGCCATCTATGTCCAACATCCGTCCTTTGCCGAGCCCGAGCTTAACCTCGGGCTGCGGCAAAGCTGCACAGGCGAGCCCGATGCCCACTTCAAGTCGGCTCGTCATCACTGCTTTCAGATGGAACATCGAACGATGGCGCAATCGAGGTTCGCGCCTGGAGTTGGCCATCACAATGTCAAGAGTGGCCTCCTGGCATTCGGCATCGTCGACAATCTCCAGTTCAGGCCAGGAGGCTATCCAACCCACTGCGCGGGCAAGCATCGGGACGCTGTCTTCCTCCTTGTAAAAAAGATCGTCGAGTCCATCAAGGAAATCAGCGCGGCCACCTTCGAATCCAGTCTGTTCCTCCGCTTCCTTGGGATGTTCCCGGACCCAAGCAACCATCTGTTTCAAAATAGCTAAATGGTTTTCTGCTCGCATTCCAGCCAAAGCCAAATGCACATCCGAGGTGACTTTATCGAGGTGATCACGGTAATTGTGAATAAATTGGCTATGGCCGCCATTAGCCACTTCCATCCCGTATAGGTAAGCGTGAAAAAACTGCCTCGCTGACGGCGGTATTTCGTGATCTTTGTAGAGGCCCTGATCAAACATTGCGGTCACGAAATCCATGACTGCAGTCACGAGGTCAGCAACGTAGTTTTCCTTAGCGGCGCGCTCGACTGCTGAAAACGGGACAACAATTGAAGTCACGCGCGGACTGGCCGTCGGTTGCTCCGGCTGGTACGCCGAAATCGTTGTCGACTGCTGCAGCCTTTTCTTTCGCGAAAAAATTCCGAACATTCCAAAGCCTTCTTACCCGGAGGAAAGCAATACCGGTAGATCAGAGTCTGTCAGCAGAATATCACTTGGAAAAGTGGATAAAAAGGCGCTTGAAATTCATTTTCACTGCGTCTTACCAATATTTTGAAGAACACTTCAACCGATAGTTTGAAGAACACTCCAAAAACTGACCTCGAGGCTTCGTCGCGAACTCAGCAAAGAGCAGCCAAACCAAAATTATCGGTTCTGTGCCTGTCGGCAGACCGCTGCCTCGCCCGTCCTTGGTGAGACAGCGCCATCATGGACCATTTGGCGATGCTGACGCACTCAACAAGGAGTCCCCTACATGCAGAAACCACCTGCCCCCCAAGCGCATCTCGTCACTGCCGGTCTCGCTTTCGGCGAGTCGCCGCGCTGGCATGACGGACGGCTGTGGCTTTGCAACTGGGGCACCGGCGAGATTATCGCCGTCGATGCCGACGGCAACCGCGAGGTCATGCTCACCGTACCGGCTGTCCTGCCCTACTCCATTGACTGGCTGCCGGATGGCCGCCTGCTCGTCATCTCCGGCCGCGAAGGGCTGCTGCTACGACAGGAGGCCGACGGGAGCCTCGTCACTCGCGCCGATTTGCGTGACCTGTCGAAAAGCCCTTGGAACGAGATCGTCGTCGACGGGCGCGGCAACACCTATGTCAATGGCGGCGGACCGGCGCCGGCTTCTGGCGAGCATTTCAGCCCCGGCACCATCGTGTTGATCACGCCGGACGGCGCGGTCCGGCAGGTGGCGGAAAATATCGCCTTTGCCAACGGCATGGCAGTGAGCCCGGACAACAAGACGCTGATTGTCGCGGAATCCCATGCCAATCGGCTGACCGCCTTCGACATTGCCGCCGACGGCAGCCTTGCCAACCGAAGGGTCTGGGCCGACCTCGACGGCTATCCCGACGGCATCTGCCTCGATGCCGAAGGGGCGGCCTGGTATGCGGATGTTCCCAACAAGCGTTGCGTGCGGGTGCGTGAAGGCGGCGAGGTGCTGCAGACAGTGACCGTCGATCGCGGCTGCTTTGCCTGCATGCTGGGCGGCACCGACAGGAAAACGCTGTTCATTCTCGCCGCCGAATGGCGCGGCTTCGAGCATATGCTCAGCGACGCCCGCACCGGCCAGGTGTTCAGCGTCGAAGCGCCGGCACCTGGCATCGGCTGGCCGTAACAGCCTTGCTACAGCCCGGGAACCCTCTGATAGTTGGCGATGTCGGCGCGAACGCCGAGCCGGGCGATCGTCTCCTGCGGGTTGAAGGCGATGCGCTCGTGCGCGGCCTTGACGATCGGCACGACATTGTCGACGGCCGCCTGGCTTTCCCATTCGACGATGGTGACGAGGTTGAATTCGCCCGGCCCGGAGAATTGCTCGAGCAGGAAATCCTGCACGAAGCCATGCTGCAGGCGCAGCAACTCATGCGTTGTCCTGACCTTGGCGAGTATCTCCTCGCGGGCGCCGGCCGGGACGACGAATTTGTCCACCCTGAACACGCTGCCGCCGTTAACAGTCTGATTTATCTTGCTCATTTCGATTGCTCCGTTCCTGGATCATGGTGTTTTTTGGGCTCAGGAACGGCCTACAATCTCAACTTAAGTTGAGATCAAGTGCAAAAATCAGATCACACGCCGAACCTTCAATTCACCTCCGACGTGCGCCGGCGGACAATGACACCAAGTTCGTCGCCTTCGCGAGCCAAGCGCAGCCGCTCTTCGGCCTCGGTCGCCTCGCGCTGGCGGTCCCACATCGAGGCGTAGAGGCCATGCTTGCGCATCAGCTCGGCATGGGTGCCGCGCTCGGCGATCTGGCCGTCCTGCAGCACGATGATCTCATCGGCCGTGATCACCGTCGACAGGCGGTGAGCGATGACGATGGTGGTGCGGCCACGGCTGACCAGATCGAGCGCGGCCTGGATCTCCTGTTCGGTGTGGCTGTCGAGCGCCGAGGTCGCTTCGTCGAGCATCAGGATCGGCGGCGCCTTCAAAATGGTGCGGGCGATTGCCACGCGCTGCTTCTCGCCGCCCGAAAGTTTTAGCCCGCGTTCGCCGACCATCGACTTGTAGCCGTCAGGCAATCGCTCGATGAACGGGCCGATCTGAGCGAGTTCGGCCGCCTTGCGCATATCCTCCTCGCTGGCACCGATGCGGCCATAGCGGATGTTGTAGGCGATGGTGTCGTTGAACAGCACGGTGTCCTGCGGCACCATGCCGATCGCCCCGCGCAGGCTCTCCTGCGTCACGTCCCTGATATCCTGGCCATCGATCAGCACCTGGCCGCCCTGCACGTCGTAGAAGCGGAACAGAAGCCGCGAGATGGTCGACTTGCCGGCACCCGAAGGCCCGACAATGGCGACGGTCTTGCCGGCCGGCACCTCGAAGCTGATGCCCTTCAGGATCTTCCGGTTCGGGTCATAGGAGAAGTGCACGTCGCGGAACTCGACCTTGCCGGCGCTGACCGCGATTGGCCTGGCATCCGGCTTGTCGACGATCTCCTGCGGCACATCCAGCAGATCGAACATCTGCTCGATATCGGTGAGCCCCTGGCGGATTTCGCGGTAGATGAAGCCGATGAAATTGAGCGGCACCGACAGCTGCATCAGCATGGCGTTGATGAAGACGAAGTCACCGACCGTCTGCGTGCCGGCCTGCACTTCGAGCGCCGACATGCACATGACGATGACGGTGCCCAGGCCGAAGATGATGCCCTGCCCGAAATTCAACCAGCCAAGCGAGGTCCAGATGCGCGTCGCGGCGACCTCGTAGCGTGCCATGGAGCGGTCGAAGCGCTCGGCTTCCATGCCCTCATTGTTGAAATATTTCACCGTCTCGTAGTTGAGCAGCGAATCGATTGCCTTGGTGTTGGCGTCGGTATCGCTGTCGTTCATGTCGCGGCGGATCGAGATGCGCCAGTCGCTGGCGCGGACCGTGAACCAGACATAGACCCAGACGGTGACCGCGACGACGACCACATATTTCCAGCCATAGGTGTAGGCGAAGATGCCCGTGGTCAGCGCGAATTCGAGGATGGTCGGCGCCGTGTTGAGCATGATGAAGCGCACGATCGTCTCGATGCCCTTGGTGCCGCGCTCGATGATGCGCGACAGGCCGCCGGTGCGGCGCTCGAGATGGAAGCGCAGCGACAGTTGGTGCATGTGAACGAAAGTACGGAAGGCGAGCTGGCGCACGGCATATTGGCCGACGCGGGCAAACAGCGCGTCGCGCAACTGATTGAAGCCAAGCTGCACCAGGCGCACGACATTGTAGGCGACGACCAGCATGACGGGCGCCAGCAGGAAGCTCGGCAGCGGCGGCGCCGATTTGGCGTCGCCGGCCAGCGCGTCGGTCGCCCATTTGAAGAAATAGGGACCGGCGACCAGCGTCAGCTTGGCGACGACCAGCAACAGCGTCGCCCATGTGACCCGGGCTCTCAGATCGGCGCGATCCGCTGGCCACATGTAAGGCCACAAATTGAGCAGCGTCTTGAAAGTCGAGGAGTCGGAGACGGTTTTTTCGGCCATTTCTTGTGCCTTCTTCTTATTTCAGCGGCCGGAGCAGCAGGAATTGACGAGAGCGGCCACCGATGCGGAGACATCGGCGAGCGCGGCATGGTCGATCGCATAGCGCGAGCGCTGGCGATCGGGCTCGAAGCGAACCAGCCCGGCTTCGACCAGTATTTTCAGATGTTGTGACACGGTGGACTGCGCCAGATCTAAGCGGTCGACGACCTCGCGGCAGCAGCAGGAACTGCTCGTCGATAGGTGTTTCAGGATTTCGATCCGCGCCGGATGGGAAAGCGCTGCAAGTCGGGCGGCGACCGCACGGCTGTCCGGACCGCCGCATGATGCGTTTGTTTCCATCAGGGATTCTGCCATCGTTCATCGGCGATAGACGATGGACGGGCACGGGGCAAGCTAACCCTATGGGCAGAGCGCCGGAACCGCCAATCTCCCCCTCGTGGGAGAGATGTCCGGCAGGACAGAGAGGGGCGCGAAGGATCGCGACTTTCCACGATCAAAGCATTACGAGCAGCCGTAAGGTAGCTCGACCGGATTTGGCCGACAGGCTGGCGAGACAGCGCCCTCCTCTGCCCTGCCGGGCATCTCCCACAAGGGGAGATTGCGCTCAACCGTCGGCGCTCAAACCCTACTCCGTCTTGGCGGGCGCTGTCGTTGCCTGCTCGCCCATGGCCTTGAGGTCGGCGGCTTCGCCTTCCTTCGACTTTTCCGGGACCTTGAACACCTGGCCCGGCCAGATGCGGTCGGGATCACTGATCTGGTCCTGGTTGGCGAGGTAGATGGTCGAGAAGCGTACGCCGTGGCCATAGACGCGCCGCGAGATCCGCCACAGCGTGTCGTTGCGGCGGATGATGACGGCGCCGTCGGCATGTTCAAGCTTGGGCGCCACCGTCTCGGGCACATCGCTTGGCGGCGTCGCCTCCGCCATGACGGCCGGAGCCTCGGTGGCGGGAGCAGGCGTCGTGGCCGCGGCCGGTGCCTCGGCGGTGGTAGGTGCGGCCGGCTTGGGCTGAACGGGCTTCGGCGCCGAGGGTGCCACGGCGGCGATCGCTTCGCCGGGCTCACGCTCGAACGGTACGGCCGCGCGGGCCACAACTGTCACACCGTCGGCATCGAGGCCGTCGACATGGATTGTGTAGCTGCCGACCGGAATGTCGCGCGTCGCCTCGACCAGGAAATGACCGTCCGTCGAAGTTTGCGCGTCACCGAGCAGGATGTCGTTGGCATACGCGCGCACCTTGCGGCCGGCATCGGCGAGGCCGGCGACAAAGATCTTGCTGCCGTCGATCTCGACCGCCTCGACGACGATCTTGGGCTCGGTCACGCCTGCAACGGGCGGCGTCGCCGGCGCTGCAGGAGCCGGTGTCGCGTCGACCACGGCTGGCGCTGGGGCGGCTGGCGCCGGAGCGGTTGCGGGGGCTTCGGCTGTGGGAGCAGCCGGCGCGGCGGCCGGAGCAGCCGGCTTTGTCTCGGGTGCGGGAACGGTCAGCAATTCGGCCGGCTTGCCCGGCTCCTCGACCATGGCCAGCACCTGGCCGGCCGCATCCTTGGGAACCGAAACGACGGCGGTCTGCACCGAGGGCGTTACGACGTCACCGGTGGTCGCGCGCAGCGCGATCGTATAATCGCCGGGCTTCAGCGGATCATCGAGAATGATAACGAAGGCGCCATCGGGACCAGCGACCGTCGAGCCAAGCACCGTCGAGCCATTGAGGATTTCGACCTTGGCGTTGGGTGCCGCATTGCCGGCGACGACAATCGAGCCATTGCTTTCGACGCGCACGACATCGAAGGACGGTGCGACCGGACCGGTCGCAGCAGGCGCCGCCGCGTCCGCGGCCGGTGCGGCGGGTGCCGTTGCCTGGGGCACTGCGGCGGGAGCCGCCGGGACTTCAGCGGCGGGCAGCCGCGCTTCGGTGCCGGGATCGGCCGATTTTGCCGCTGCGGGCGGCGTCTGCGCCGCCACTTGCGCCGGCGGCGTGGGATTGAGATACGGGTCGAGTGCGCCCGCTACATAGGCGGTTCCCGCGGCCGCAACGGTCCCACCCGCCGCGAACAGGAACGCCTTCAGTGGATTAATTGCCATATTTCCCTACCCCTTAGCCACCTAACGCCGGTCTAGCCTGTTTTAGCAATACCGACAAGAAAAAGCCCAGGCTGTTAACCCTTGGGGCTTGACCGCGCTTTCAGACCCAATCACCAATCATCGACATGAACACGATTCGATCCGTCTGCGTCTATTGCGGCTCGTCTCCGGGCCGCGATGAAATCTATATCAAGGCCGGACACCTGCTCGGGCGCTCAATTGCCAAAGCGGGATTGCGGCTGGTCTATGGCGGCGGCACCAAAGGCATCATGGGCGCTGTCGCCGAAGGCGCGCTCAAGGCCGGCGGCAAGGTGACGGGCATCATTCCGCGCTTCCTGATCAACAAGGAGGCGAGCGAAACAGCGCTTGACCGGCTCGATGAACTCTTGATCACCGACAACATGCACGAGCGCAAGCACAAGATGTTCGAGAAATCCGACGCCTTTGTGGCACTGCCGGGCGGCATCGGCACGGTCGAGGAGATCGTCGAGATCATGACCTGGGGACAACTTGGCCATCATCGCAAGCCGATCGTCTTCGCCAATGTCAAAGGATTTTGGGATCCGATGCTGGCGCTGCTCGATCACATGGCCGCCGAAGGCTTCATCCACACCGCGCAGCGGGTCAAGCCGCTGGTCGTCGACGACCCCGAAGCGATCGTCGCCGCCATCATGGTAGCCGGATCGTCCGTCGACGCCCCGACCGAGGGCGTGCAGTCGGTGATCGATAAGATGTAGGGGAATAAGGCAGTAGGGCAGTAGGGCAATATGTGACAACAAGTGAATTGCCTGGAGGTCTCTGCCCTACTGCCCTACTGCCCTACTGCCCTACTGCCCTACTGCCCTACTGCCCTACTGCCCTACTGCCCTACTCCCCTACTCCCCTACTCCCCTCTTCCGCCGCAGCCTGCCGCAAATCGGCAATCACCGCGCGCCGGTCATGACGCCGCCAAGCGAGATGGAGTGAAACCGTGCGGTCGAACCACGGCAGGTCGCGAAACACGATCCGCGGCGGCGCGGCGGCACGCAGGCTGGCTTGCACCGTCGCCAAGCCGAGACCCGCGCTGACAAGGCCGAGCGAGGTCAGCGGGTCCGCCGTCTCATAGGCGATGTCGGGCAAGAAGCCGGCTTTGGCGCAGGCGGCAAGGAACTGGCCGCGATTGGTGTCGTCCGGCTGGCGCACGACGGTGATCCAGGTGCGACCGTCAAGATGGTGAGGCCCGATCTCTGCCACTTCAACGAGTGGGTCATCTTCGGGGATCGCCAGCACCAGCGGCTCATGCCGCAGCGCCATGGCGGCGACATCCGGATCATCATCGGGTGGCGACGAGTAGACAAAGCCCAGATCCAGCGACCGCTGCCGTAGCCCTTCCAACTGCGCCGCCGAACGCAGGCTTCTCAGCTGCAGGTGGAAATCCGGCCGGTCGCGACGGAACTGGCGCAGCATCCCGGCGACAAGCCCGGCATGAACGGCCCCTTCGACATAACCGATGGCGAGCCGGCCGACGGCGCCGCTGGCCAGGTTGCGGCCGAACTCCTCCACACGTCGCGCATTGGACAGCAGCGCGCGGGCCTCGGTGAGGAAGGCGCGGCCCTCGGCGTTGAGATGGACCCGCTGCTTCGACCTCTCAAAGAGGGAAACACCCAACTGCTCCTCGAGCTGGATGATCTGCCGGCTGAGTGGCGATTGGGAAATATGCAGCATTTCGGCTGCGCGCCCGACATTTCCGGTTTCGGCGACCGTGACGAAATAGCGGAGCTGGCGCAGGTCGAACATTTCTCCTCCAAGGCTCAAGTCCCTTTGGGTCTCAACTTTAGCCTAATCAGTCTTGGACTGTCTGGCCAGCCAAAAGCGATACTCGGCCATCCCAACCAAAGGAGACCGCCATGCAGTTCTTTGCCCTTCTCGCTCGCAACACCGAAAAATTTACCGATGCCGATTTCGCTCCGCTTCTGCCCGGCGAAGCCGAACAGCGGCGCACGCTCTACGCCGAAGGGGCGGTACGTCAGGTGTGGAACCGAGGCGACATCCCGGGCAGCGGCATGATGCTCGAGGCTGCTGATGATGCTGAGGTTCGCGGCCACCTCGCCACCTTGCCGTTGGTCAAGGCCGGCATGATGGACATTGCCGCAATCGTGCCCCTCAAGCCCTACCCCGGCTTCGGCCCGAAGCACTGACAGGGCACATCCGGGGGTGACGAAGGCGTCACCACCGGATTGACACGGGGGATCGACAGCCTGTGATCGGCTGTCAAGAAACCGTCACACGAAACCGGCTTCGCGCGTGCTAGGAATCAGTATCAGGCAGCCGCCGTGCGGCGCCATCTTCGGAACATGCATCTGGCACCGCCCATGGACATCTCTCTCGCCCCGGAAGGCACCGATCTGTCGCCCTACCTGCCCGACGAGCACGGACTGTTCTTCATCTATCACTTCACCGCTGAGGGCGTGCGAACCAGGGACGCCGCCGCCGCGCACTGGACATGGCGCAGCTACCAGCTTTCCGACATGCGGGCCCGTCACGAAATCGGCGCCGATCGGGCTTTGCCGGCACCGGCGCGTGAAGCTTTCCTGTCCGCCAGCCATGGCTGCCACATCGACCTCGAGGACGACTGGCTCTATGGCGATCTGCCGGACCTGCGCCATGACTATTCGGCGGAAGCGGGCGGGCTTGGCCATTTCCGCTTCGCGCTCAATGACACGATGCTGGTCGGCGCCCGCAAGCAACCGCTGCAGTCGGTCGACAACATCCGCAAGGCGATCGAGAATGGATCGCGCAAGTTCCGCTCGCCAGCCGAGTTGATCGAGGCTGTCGTCGGCCAGTCGTTCGATGGCATGGTGGCGGAACTTGCGGCACTCGGCGACAGTCTCGACGGCATCGAAGACCGTATCGTCTGCGACGCATGGCACAATGAACGGCAATCCCTGGTCGACGCGCGCCGGCATCTGGTGGTGATCCACAGGCAGATGGCGACGCTGACCAATCTGTTCCGTCACCTTGATCATTCGCACCGCAACGACCTGCCAGACAGCATCAACGACATGGCCGCGCGCCTTTCACACCGGGCGCAGACGCTGCACTATGACGGCGAGCAATTGCAGGCGCGCGCCCGGCTATTGCAGGACGAGCTTATGGCAAAGCTGACGACGCAGTCGAACCGGCTGCTGTACGTCCTGTCGGTGATGACGGCGGTGCTGTTGCCGATGACCATCATCTCAGGCCTGTTCGGCATGAACGTTGGGGGCCTGCCGCTGGTCGACACGCCAATGGGCTTTTGGGTGGTGACTGCTGTGTCGATGGTGATCGCGGGCGCGACCTATCTCTTTGTCAGGCGGCTCGGACAGATGTAGCACCCGCCGGCAGCTTTCACGCAGTGGCGCGAAGATCCTCGATGATGGTGCCGGCGGCGGCCACTTCCGCTTCGTGATCGGGCTCGCGCCAGGTCTCGGCAAGCCCAGCCGCATGCCATTCGCGCATCGCCGGCAGAGCAAGCAACTGCGCCGGATACGCTGCAGCCGCACCCTCGAAGGAGAGCCCATAAGACTGTGCGCGGAACGCCACCGGGGCAAAGAAAGCATCTACTGCGGTGAAATGAGCGCCCGCCAGAAATGGCCCGCCGAAACGAGCAAGACCATCATTCCAGAGGTCGTCGAGGCGAAAGAGGTCCTGCTTCAGCGCATCGGACATCGGAAACGGCTCTACCCGCACGCCGCAACTCATCGGACAGGCGCTGCGCAATGCGGTGAAGCTCGAATGCATCTCGGCGGCGGCCGAGCGCGCCCAGGCGCGCGCCTTGGCTTCGACGGGCCACACGCCATGGTGGCGTTCGGCCAGATATTCGACGATGGCCAGCGAATCCCAAACCGCCCAGCCGTCGTCGACCAGGCACGGCACGCGGCCGCTCGGTGAGAAGGAACGGTACAGATCCCAGCTCGATCCGGTCGGGAATGGCGTCAGCCGTTCCTCGAATGGGATATCCAGCGCGCGCATCAGCACCCAGGGCCGCAGCGACCATGAGGAATAATTTTTGTTGGCGATATGCAGCAGGTACATCGAACCCCCTTACCGTGCGGGCTGCGGCGCGGCGCGGCGCGCTGTCGTCAACATCGACCAGGAATAGACTGCCAAAGCCGCCCAGATCAGCGCAAAGGCGATGGCCTGGATGGTGCCGAAAGGCTCGTCGAAGATCAGAACGGCGATCAGGAACACCATGGTCGGCGCGATATATTGCATGATGCCGATGGTTGACAGCCGCAGCAGCTTGGCGCCGAAGGCGAACAGCAACAACGGCACCGATGTGACTGGACCGCAGCCGATCAGCAACGCCGTATCCGTGCCACTGCTGGATACGATGTGGTCCTGTCCGGTCGCGATGAGATAGACGATGTAGCCAAGTGCCGGCACCGACAGCAGAAGGACTTCGAGCAAAAATCCCTGGCTCGGGCCGATCGGCAGCGTCTTGCGGAAGAAGCCGTAGGCGGCGAAGGAAAACGCCAGTGCCAACGACACCCAGGGCAGCTTGCCGCCTTCGATGGTCAGCACGGCGACGGCGACGGCCGCCAGCACCACCGCCGCGATCTGCAGCCGGTCGAGCCGCTCGCCGAGCAGCAGCGCGCCGACAACGACGCTGACCAGGGGATTGATGTAGTAGCCGAGCGCGGTTTCGACGGTGCGGTCGACCGCGATCGCCCAGACATAGATGCCCCAGTTGACCGAGATCAGCGCCGCCGTCAGCGCGGCCATGGCGATGGTGCGTGGCGAACGCAGCGCCGCCTTGAAATCCGCCGTGCGGCCGGCCCAGATCAGAACGGCGGCGGCGATCGGCACCGACCAGACGATGCGATGGGCAATGACTTCCGCGAGCGGCAGATGAGCGACCGCCTTCATGTAGAAGGGCAGCAATCCCCATAGCAGATAGGCGCCGAGCGCCAGCAGAAAGCCGCGCCGGGCCTTGGACTCTGCATCCAGGGTAATTGCTTCAGTGGCCATGGGCCAACGCTATGGCCCAGTCACCTTGGCAAGACCATCGCAAAGTTCTGATGGATCAATGGACTTTCGCTGATGGTTCAACCCTATTCGGCGGCCACCAGTCCGGCCATCTCGCGGTTCTTCATCAGCTTGTAGACGATGGAATCCATCAGCGCCTGGAACGAGGCGTCGATGATGTTCTCGGAAACGCCCACCGTCCACCAGCGTGCGCCGGTGCCGTCATGCGATTCGATCAGAACGCGGGTGATCGCCTCGGTACCGCCATTGAGGATACGCACCTTGAAGTCGGCCAGCTCCATGTCGGCGATCTCGCCCTGGAATTTGCCGAGGTCCTTGCGCAGCGCGATGTCGAGCGCGTTGACCGGGCCATGCCCTTCGGCCACCGACATCTTCTCCTCGCCATCGACCACCACCTTGACGATCGCTTCGGAGACCGTCTTCAACTGGCCGTTGGCGTCGAAGCGGCGCTCGACCATGCAGCGGAACGAGGTGACGTTGAAGAATTCCGGCAGGCCGTGCAGCATCTTGCGGGCGAGGAGTTCGAAGCTGGCATCGGCGCCTTCATAGGCATAGCCCTCGGCCTCGCGCTCCTTGACCACGGATATCAGCGCGTCGAGCCGGTGATCGTCCTTCGGCACCTCGATGCCGCGTCGCCTCAGCTCGGCGAGGAAATTGGCCTTGCCGCCCTGGTCCGAGACCATGACACGGCGGCGGTTGCCGACGGTTTCGGGGGGGACGTGCTCATAGGTCGCCGGCTCCTTGGCCAGTGCGGATGCGTGGATACCCGCCTTGGTGGCGAAGGCGGAAGCGCCGACATAGGGCGCTTGCGCCTCTGGCGCTCGGTTCAGGAGTTCGTCAAATGCGCGCGACAACCTGGAAATGCCTGTCAACGCCTCAGCCGAAATGCCAGTTTCGAAACGATCGGCGAAGGCCGGCTTTAGCGCCAGCGTCGGCACGATCGAGATCAAATTGGCGTTGCCGCAGCGCTCCCCGATGCCGTTGAGCGTGCCCTGGATCTGGCGCACGCCAGCCTCGACAGCGGCGAGGGAATTCGCCACGGCCTGGCCGGTGTCGTCATGGGCATGGATACCGAGATGATCGCCTGAAATACCCGACGAAATAACCTTCTCGACGATGGCGCGGACTTCCGATGGCTGCGTGCCGCCATTGGTGTCGCACAGCACCACCCAGCGCGCCCCGGCATCATAGGCGGTCCTGGCGCAGGCCAGCGCATAGTCGGGATTGGCCTTGAAGCCATCGAAGAAATGCTCGCAGTCGACCAATGCCTCCTTGCCGGCGGCGATCGCCGCCTCGACGGAGGCCTTGATGGCGTCGAGGTTCTCCTCATTGGTGCAGCCGAGCGCGACACGGACGTGGTAGTCCCAGCTCTTGGCGACGAAGCAGATGGCATCCGATTTCGATTGCACAAGAGACGCTAGGCCGGGATCGTTGGACGCCGACACCCCTGCCCGCTTGGTCATGCCGAAGGCGACGAATTTGGCGCGCTCCGTGCGCTTCTCCTGGAAGAAGGCGGTGTCGGTCGGGTTGGCGCCGGGATAGCCGCCTTCGACATAGTCGAGGCCAAAAGCGTCAAGCAGTTTTGCGATGGCGATCTTGTCCTCGACGGAAAAGTCGATGCCCGGCGTCTGCTGGCCATCGCGCAACGTGGTGTCGAAGAGATAGAGGCGCCCGCGGGTCATGGTCATTTGCCTGCAAACTTGTCCGTCGCGCGGATCAGCCGGTCGAGGATACCCGGCTCCGAATAAGCATGACCGGCGCCCTCGATCAGATGGAAATCCGCCTTTGGCCAGGCCTTGTGCAGCGCCCAGGCATAGCGCGCCGGGCATGGCATGTCGTAGCGGCCATGGACGATGGTGCCGGGGATGTCACTCAGCCTGTGCGCGTCGCGCAGCAATTGTCCCTCTTCCAGCCAGCCGGCATGGACGAAATAGTGGTTCTCGATGCGGGCGAACGCGACGGCATAGTCGTCCTGCCCAAACGGACCGCTTGTCTCCGGCTCGGGCAACAGCGTGATCGTTTCGCCTTCCCACAGGCTCCAGGCGCGGGCCGCCTCGATCTGCGCCTTGCGATCCGTGCCGACCAGCCGCTTGCGATAGGCGGCCATCATGTCGCCGCGCTCGGCCTCCGGGATCGGCGCCAGGAAGCGCTCCCATTTGTCCGGGAACATTTCCGAGACGCCGAACTGATAGTACCATTCCAGTTCCGCACGCGTCAGCGTGTAGATGCCGCGCACCACCAGTTCGCTGACGCGTTCTGGATGGGTCTCGGCGTAGGCGAGCGCAAGCGTCGACCCCCAGGAGCCGCCGAACACCAGCCATTTGTCGAAGCCGGCCATTTCGCGCAGCCGTTCGATGTCGGCGACCAGGTGCCATGTCGTGTTGGCTTCGAGCGAGGCGTTGGGCGTCGATTTTCCGCAGCCACGCTGGTCGAACAGGATGACATCGTAGAGCTTCGGGTCGAACAGCCGCCGGTGTTTTGGCGAAATGGTGCCGCCCGGCCCGCCATGCAGGAACACCGCCGGCTTGGCGCCTTTGGTGCCGGAACGCTCCCAGTAGACCTGGTGGCCGTCGCCGACATCGAGCATGCCGGAATCGAACGCCTCGATCTCGGGATAAAGCGTACGCAATTGACTGCTCATAGTTGTAAACCTTTGGTCGGCCAGTCCGGCGTTTCATGGTCTGGGTGCTGGAAGGAGATGATGGATTCCTGCCTGTTGTAATAATCAGGATCCTGGTGGACGGGCTGATCGAAGATCGTCTCCACCCAGGGCAACCGCGCGGCATAGTTGACCTGGATCTGCGGTGCCAGGTCCGAACGGTCGTCGAAGGCACCGATCGCGATTTCCAGCCCGCCGGGCTGCCGATATGTCAGCGGCGTGCCGCAGCGGGCGCAGAAACCACGATCGATGTTGACCGACGACTGGAAGTAACTCGGCTCTTCATGGGTCCATTCGACGCCATCTCTGGGCACCGTGACCAGCGCGCCGAAGAACGAGCCGAACTGCTTCTGGCACATGCGGCAATGGCAGATGGACGGACGGCCGAGCGCTCCATGAACGCGGAAGCGCACGGCGCCACACTGGCAGCCGCCGGTTCTTACCTGATCGGTCATGATCTTTCCTTTGGCGGCCATTGTTCGGTGTCGTGGTCGGGGTGCTGGTAGGAAACGAGATCGGCCAGATAGGAGGCCGACGACATGTCGGCCATGGTGTCCTCGCCCGGCAGTTGCGGGATCGAGTCGACATAGGGCAGCTTTGCCTCGATCCCCCATTGAATCAGCGGCACGATCTCCGCTGGATTGTCGAACGCACCGATGGCGAGGCCAACCCCGTCCGGCGCGGTGAAGGTCAGCGGCGTGCCGCAATCGGCGCAAAAACCGCGATCGACATGGTTGGACGAACGGAAGTATTTCGGCTCGCCGCGCGTCCAGTCGAGCCTGGCGCCACGCACCGAAACCAGCGGCGCGTAGAACGCGCCGAACGCCTTCTGGCACATGCGGCAATGGCAGACCGAAGCGTCGCCCAAAGCGCCTTCAACGCGAAAGCGCACCGCGCCGCACTGGCAGCCGCCGGTGTAGATCGGTCGGTTGTCGAGGCTCATCGCTGATCACTCCGGCGCATGGCAGACGGCCTCGACGTTGTTGCCGTCGGGATCGAGGACGAAGGCGCCATAGTAGTCCGGGTGATAGTGCGGGCGCAGGCCCGGCCCGCCATTGTCCTTGCCGCCGGCGGCAAGCGCCGCAGCATAGAAGGCTTCGACCTCGGCGCGGCTGCGCGCGGTGAAGGCGACGTGCTGATGGGCCTTCTGACCATCCTTGCCTTCCTGCAGCCAGAATACCGGCCGATCGCGACCGTAGCCACCGACCTTTTTACCGCCGGTGTACTCCAGCGGCACCATATACAACAGCGCGGCACCAAGCGGCGCCATCGCCTTGTCATAGAAAGCCTTCGAAGCGTCGAAATCGGCAACGTTGATGCCGAGATGATCGATCATCTTTTTACCTCCCAGGTGGTGATGCGTTCGCCTGTGACCGGATCCTTGCCGTCCTTCAACTGTATCCCTTGGGCCAGCAGGTCGTCGCGGATGCGGTCGGCTTCGGCCCAGTTCTTGGCGGCGATGAACGCGAGACGCTTGGCGATGGCCTTGCCGACGTGGCCTTCATCAACCTTCGCCGACGCGACGTCGAAGCCGAGGAACAGCAGCGACGCCTTCAGCGATGCAGCGGCATCGTTGCCGTCCACTGCCTCGCCGGCCAACTGGGTCAGGACCTGGAAGGCGGCATAGGTGGCGAGATCGTCCGACAAGGCGTCGATGATCTCCACGGGCACCTGTCCCGCCGCCGTCGGCGCGAGGTCGGCTCCCCGCTTCCATTTTCGCAGGGTGTTCTCGGCCTCTTCCAGCTTGCGCACGGAAAAGTCGATCGGCTCGCGATAATGCGTCATCAGCATCGCCAGCCGCAGCACCTCGCCCGGCCATTTGCGGCCGCCGAAGGTCTCGGTCTCCAGGAGTTCGTTGATCGAGTAGAAGTTGCCGAGGCTCTTCGACATTTTCTGCCCTTCGACCTGCAGGAAGCCGTTGTGCATCCAGATGTTGGCCATCATTTCGGTGCCATGGGCGCAACGCGACTGGGCGATCTCGTTTTCATGGTGCGGGAAGATCAGGTCGAGGCCGCCGCCATGAATATCGAAGACCTCGCCGAGATAGGCGGCCGACATCGCCGAGCACTCGATGTGCCAGCCCGGCCGACCCCTGCCCCATGGCGAATTCCAGCCCGGCTCCTCCGGTGACGACAACTTCCAGAGGACAAAATCGCCGGGATTTTTCTTATGCGCGTCGACGGCGACGCGAGCACCGGCCTGCTGCTCGTCGAGATTGCGCTTCGACAGCTGGCCGTAGTCGGGCATCGACGCCGTGTCGAACAGGACTTCGCCCGCAGCAACATAGGCATGGCCGCGTTCGATCAGGCTTTGAATCAAGGTGATCATGTCGACCTTGCCGTCGGCACGGGGCTCGACGAATTCGGTGGCGCGCGGCTCGACCGTCGGCGCCAGGCAGCCGAGAACCGCCACGTCGCTGTGGAACTGGCCGGCGGTCTTTTCGGTGACCCGCCTGATCGCCTCATTCAACGACAGCGTGCCGGAAGCGATCTCGCCGCCGAAATCGCGCAAAGCGCGCGCATTGATCTTGTCGTCTACGTCGGTGATGTTGCGCACATAGGTGACGTGCGTCTGCCCATAGAGATGGCGCAGCAAGCGGAACAGCACGTCGAAGACGATCACCGGCCTGGCATTGCCGATATGAGCAAAGTCGTAGATGGTCGGGCCGCAGACATACATGCGCACGTTCAGCGGATCGATCGGGACGAAATCCTCTTTCGTCCGCGTCAGCGTGTTGTAGAGGCGCAGGCCCTGCGATGCGTCGGACATTCGTGCCTTCCCGGTTCAGAACTCAATTCGACGAAGCCAGCCCTGCGCGAACGCAAATCAGGCTCCAGCCTGCTGGCCGGGGCGTTTGTCCAATCTGGGGAGAGATGAGGCGAAAACGTCCGGACCAGCGCGAGGCTAGCCAATAATGCAAATGCCACAAATGGCGAAAGACGTTTTCATGGGCGGCTTTATCGCCTTGGCTTGTGTTGCCGTCAAGTCGCAAGTTTCGGCAAAACCGTCGCTGGGTCACAGGTAATGATGCACTGAAACATTTTATTAAACATGTCGGCACAGTCATGAAACATTCGCCGGCTAGATCAGCAGGCGTCACGATTTGGTCAGAATCGGCCATCAAACGCAGACACGAAAATGTTACCAGGGAAGAGAGACATGCCCCGAACCAAGCAGGAAGCCAACCGCGCCAAGCAGCCGGCGCTGGCCAACCACTATCGCGCAATCGGCCCGGCCGCGATCGTCGCCGCCCTTCTCCATACCGCCAAGAAGAAAAAGCCGGCGCAGAAGATCGTTTCGCCCCGCGCTGCCTGAAGGGATGGGCGGCCGGCGCCAATGGCGCCAGAAATGAAGGCGCCGACGCGCGCGCCCTCTGCTAGAACAACGTCATCTGACTGTCGTCCGCGCCGGACTTCTGGCGCTTGACCTTCTCGGGCTCCGGCCCGATCTCGCCCCGCTCCTGAATCTCCGGTCCGGTGTTGGTGACCTTGTTGACGAGGTCGGAGACCGGAATTGCCTCGAAGAAATCGAGCTGTGCCGGTCGCAACAGATCGGCGACATCGCGCGGTTCGAGCGTGCGGCAATCCAGCCAGCGGGCGAAATCCCTGGGGTCGATCACCACCGGCATGCGGTCGTGGATATGCGCTATGTCGGCATTGGCGTTGATGGTCAGGATGGCGCCGGTGTCCATTTCCGAACCGCCCGGCTCGGCATAGGTCTCGATCAGCCCGGCGAAGGCAACCAACCCGCCATGCCTGGGGCGTATCCAGTAAGGCTGTCCCTTCTTGCCACCGGTTTGCCGCCATTCATAAAAGCCGGACGCCGGCACCAAAGCGCGGCGATGGCGCATGGCGGCCTTGAACGACGCCTTTTCGGCAGCCCCTTCGGAGCTCGCGTTGAACAGCAGCGGAAACTCGCGTGTATCCTTCACCCAGGTCGGGATCAGCCCCCAGCGCACCAGCATTGGCTGCCGGTCCGGCAGATTGGAGCCCGGCGCCTGCGGAGGGCCGGCGACCGCCATCAGGATCGGCTGCGTCGGGGCGATGTTGTAGCGCGCCGGGAAATCCTCAAGCCCCGCCACGTCCAGAAAGGCAGCGGTCTGATCCGGCGTCGCGGTCAAGGCGAAACGTCCGCACATGGTCGATTGATGCCCTTCGAAAGCTTCGGTTTCTGAAAGTGGCGATGGAACCGGCGTTGCGCAACCGCTAAAACTTGTCCACGCTGGCCGGTCCACAACTGACCGGCCTTCAGCCTGATTGGGAATCCATGAACGAAGCGCGCAAAATACTTCCGGCAGTCTCGGTCGCCGTCGTGCGGGCAGACACCGTGCTTCTGGTCAAGCGAGCCCGGCAACCGTCGCAAGGGCTCTATGCCTTTCCGGGCGGCAAGGTCGAACCTGGTGAGACGCTGGAGGCAGCGGCAGAGCGCGAACTTCAGGAAGAAACCGGTTTGCGTGCCACAAATTATCGCCCGCTGCGGGAAATCCGCATCGACGGCCGGGATGACAGCCACCCGGTCGATTATCTCCTCACAGTCTTCGGCGCCGCCTATGCCGGCGGCGAGGCCGTGGCCAGCGACGATGCGGAGACGGCGGCCTTCTATACGCTCAGCGAGATGGCGGCGCTGCCGCTGGCAGGCTCGGTATTCGCGGTCGCCGAAGACTTGTTGGCCCCCGGCGGAAACGCCGGACTGCTGTCCTGAAATCAACTTGCGGGCGACAAATTGTTTCGCCACAAAGACTTATGCTGTTTAGCAGAGCCACGCAGCTGGTAGAGAAGGCTTATGAATCGTCCATCCATGCTCGTCGCCCTGTGTCTTGCGGTCGGCGCGACCGTTTCGATACGGCCCGCGCTCAGCGCCGAGTCGCCGTTCGAGCCCGGGTTGATGCGGCTGGCGGAGGTTCTGGGCTCGCTGCATTTCCTGCGCAATCTGTGCGGCGAGAAGGGCGACCAGTGGCGTGTCGAGATGACAAAACTGCTCGATTCGGAAAATCCGGACGCCGAGCGGCGCGCCCGCTTCATTGCCAGCTTCAATCGCGGCTACCGCTCCTTCGGCGGCACCTATACGAGGTGCACGCCCTCGGCGACCGAAGCCATCAGCCGCTACATGAAGGAAGGCGAGACGCTGTCTCGCGATATCGCCTCGCGTTACGGCAACTAATGCATGTCGCCCAAAAGTGGCTGCGGTTTTGGGAGAACGACACATAAAAACGAAAACCTAAAGCGCCTCGCCTGAATCCGTTCAAACGCGGCGCGCTTTAGGCACTCGCTCATCGACAACTATCCGAACCATTGCTGGGTACAGCCGATATATCGGCTTGTGCCAGGCGATATCTTGGTGCAATCCTCATGTTGCGCTTCTGCAACAGTATTAACGAAACCTTACCGCGCGAAAGCGGAATTAACTCAAACTGAAGGTTTTCGCCCCGCAGGCCGCCCCAATCGGCTAAGTTTGACTCGAACTGAACGCAGCTTCGCACAAGGCAATCGGGCTTTGTAAAAGACGATCAAAAAAATGTCGTATTTACAAATACTTAATTGTCCCTGCGTGTGAAATGAACAGATCAGGCCTGATCCACATCAATGGATCGCAGCTTGAAAGGGTGGACATTCGCTTATGGAACATGGTGTCAACGACATCGACGCGCTGGTCAGGGAAGAAAAACGCTTGACCGCCGTGGAAAGCCACAGCGAGGCCTGGGCGGAAGGTCTCTCCGCCGGGATAGAGCCCGAGATCATTGCCGAAGCAGCGCTCGAAACAGCCTTCGGCGAGATGTTGCGTGCCAATGGCGAGACCTCGGCCCTTGCCCTGCTCGACCGGATGCGTGAAAAGGTGATTGCTGGCGCCTTCGAACCTGAACGGCTGCGGCACTGAACCGACGTCCGGTTCTTTGACGGCAATATGCCGCTCGGGCGTCATGCCCGTAAGCAGGGAGAAACGGGCAGTGAGTTTTTCGATGTCAGGCAAGCCGCGTGGCTTGGTCCTTCGCATCTGTTTCGCCGCTTGCTGTGCCGCGATTCCCCTGGTTGTGTGTCTCGCGAGCAGCCCCGCCTATGCGCTGAGCGAAATCAAGCGCGAAGAGCTCCCCCCGACGGTCACGCCGCCGGCCGACGACATGTCGCCCCCCGGAAGCACCGTGCCAATGCCCAACCCGGTCGGGACGCCGCCGCCGTCTAGCCAGCCGACTGCTCCTGCCGAAGCCGAGCCGGACAGTCCGGCGGATGGCGGCGTGACCAGGCCACGCGTCGATCCGGACACGCCGGTGCCCGAGGTCATCTACGATCTCGGCAAGCTGCCGGAACCAGTGCGGCGCATGCATGATTTGATCGTCGAAGCCTGCAAGGGCGGCGATATCGAAAAGTTGCGGCCGTTGATCGGCACGGGCGACAACACAACGCAATTGTCCCTAACCGACATTGATGGCGATGCCGTCGCCTTCCTCAAGGGCCTCTCGGGCGACCCGGACGGCCAGGAAATCCTGGCCATCCTGGAGGAGGTGCTTGATGCCGGCTACGTCCACCTCGATGCCGGCACGCCACAAGAGCTCTACGTGTGGCCGTATTTCTTCGCCCTACCGCTGGACAAGCTGGACGCCAAGCAGCGGGTCGAACTGTTCAAGATCGTCACCGCTGGCGATTTCGACGACATGAAGCAGTTCGGCGCCTATATTTTCTATCGCGTCGGTATCACCCCTAGCGGACAATGGTCGTTCTTCGTCGCCGGGGATTGAGAGCGGCTCTTCCCACCCACGGGGGTGGGGAGCCTAGCGGGGCAATGCCTCAGAAAACTCCACCGCCCTACCCTGGCTTGGCGTGGCGATCTCGCCTTCCCACATCACGCGGCGGCCGCGAATGACGGTGCCGACCGGCCAGCCGACCACTTCTCTCCCGTCATAAGGCGTCCAGCCGGCTTTCGAGCCGGCCTGCGCATTGGTGATGGTCTGGCGCCGCTTCATATCGACGATGGTGAAGTCGGCGTCGTAGCCGGCAGCGATGCGGCCCTTTCTCGCCATGCCGAAGATCCGCTGCGGGCCGTGGCTAGACAGGTCGACAAAGCGCTGCAAGGTCAGCCGGCCGGCATTGACGTGGTCGAGCATGATCGGCACCAGCGTCTGCACGCCGGTCATCCCCGACGGTGAGGCCGGATAGGACTTTGCCTTCTCGGCCAGCGTGTGCGGCGCGTGGTCGGAGCCGAGCACATCGACGATGCCTTGCGCAATGCCATGCCAGACGCCATCGCGATGGCGCGCGGCACGCACCGGCGGGTTCATCTGGATCAGCGTCCCGAGCCGGGCATAGTCGTCGGCGCTCAGCGTCAAATGATGTGGCGTCGCCTCGCAGGTCGCGACATCCTTGTGTTGTTCGAGGAACACAATCTCCTCGGCGGTCGAGATGTGTAGAACATGGATGCGGGCACGGGCGTTTCGCGCAATGCGTACCAGCCGTTCGGTACAGCGCAAGGCGGCGATCTCGTCGCGCCAGACAGGGTGCGATGCCGGGTCGCCTTCGATGCGTTCGCCAAGGCGCTCGCGCAGCCGGAATTCGTCTTCCGAATGAAAGGCGGCGCGCCGGCGCGTGTTTCTCAGGATCGACGCCACGCCCTCGTCATCCTCGACCAGCAGGTCGCCAGTGGACGAACCCATGAAAACCTTGATCCCGGCCGCACCCGGCAGCCGCTCAAGCTCGCCGACATCCCCGGCATTCTCGCGGGTGCCGCCGACCCAGAAGGCGAAATCGCAATGCATGCGCCCCGTGCCGCGCCGGACCTTGTCGGCAAGCGTTGCCTCGCTGGTGGTCAGCGGATTGGTGTTGGGCATCTCGAACACGGCGGTGACGCCGCCAAGCACGGCAGCGCGCGAACCCGTTTCCAAATCTTCCTTGTGCTCCAGTCCCGGCTCGCGAAAATGCACCTGGCTGTCGACGACACCCGGCAGGATATGCAGGCCGCGGCAGTCGATCGTCTCGCCGGCCGAGGCCTGGCGGAGATCGCCGATGGCAGCGATGCGCCCGTCCTTCACGCCGATGTCGCGAGCCCCTTCGCCGTCATGGTTGACCACTGTGCCGCCTGTCAGGATGAGGTCGTAGATCATGGCCATGCTCTCTTGCGGGGGGAGTGCCAGCGGCTTACGTAAAGGCCGACCATTTTGCAAGATCAGGTTGCTTTTCCGCCCATGCCCTGTGCCCAGCTCAAAGACCGCGCCCTCATTTCCGTATCAGGTCCGGATGCCGAGCATTTTTTGCAGAACATCCTGACCACCGATCTCGACATCCTGGCTCCCGGCGAAGCCAAATCCGGTGCGCTGCTGACGCCGCAAGGCAAGATCCTGTTCGATTTCCTGATCTCCCGCACCGGCGAGAATGCATTCCGGCTCGAATGCCGTGCCGACATATCGGACGATTTCGTACGCCGGCTGACGCTCTACAAACTGCGCGCCAAGGTCGAGATTGCCAAATCCGATCAGGCGTTTGTCACCGTCGCGTGGGGACATGAATCAACACCCTCACAATCTGATTCAACGGCGGCCGCCGACACACGCTTTCCGAAGGGTGCCGTCACGCGTTCCTATGGCGAAACGGATGAGCGCGGCGATCTTGCCGCGTGGCAAGCCTTCCGCATTGTCGGCGGCATTGCCGAAAGCGGCAGCGACTACCAACTCGGAGACGCCTTCCCCCACGATGTGCTGCTGGACGAAACCGGCGGCATCGGCTTCAAGAAGGGCTGCTATGTCGGCCAGGAGGTCGTCTCGCGCATGCAGCATCGCGGCACGGCCAGGCGGCGCGTGCTGATTGCATCGGCCGACAGGCCCCTGCCCGCGCCCGGCACCGAACTGACCGTCGCAGGCAGGCCGGTTGGCACGCTCGGCTCGACCGTAGACACGACCGGTCTGGCCATTGCGCGCATCGACCGGGTCAAGGCGGCGCTCGATGCCGGCCAGCCGATCATGGCCGGGGACGTTCCGTTAACGCTGGCCATTCCCGGTTGGGCAAAATTCGCCTTCCCGCAGGAAGCCGTCAGCGCGGAGGAGGCCTGATGGCGGCCGACCGCGTCGGCGCGCCGGCACGCGCCTGGCAGCGCATGCTGTCGGGCCGCCGGCTCGATTTGCTCGACCCCTCGCCGCTCGACATCGAGATTTCGGACATTGCGCACGGGCTCGCCCGCGTTGCCCGCTGGAACGGCCAGACCAGCGGCGAGCATGCGTTTTCGGTCGCCCAGCACTCGCTGCTGGTCGAAGCGCTGTTCTGCGACCTGGTGCCCGAGGCTTCGGCCGACGCCCGGCTGGCGGCCCTGCTGCACGACGCCCCCGAATATGTCATCGGCGACATGATCTCGCCGTTCAAATCGGTGATGGGCGGCAGCTACAAGGATTGTGAGTTACGGCTGCAGCGCGCCATCCATCTGCGCTTCTCGCTGCCTCCGGAACCAAGTGCTGCGCTGCGCAAGGAGATCAAGCGCGCCGACCAGATCGCCGCCTATTTCGAGGCAACGCTGCTCGCCGGCTTTTCGACCGCCGAGGCGACCGAGTTCTTCGGCCGTCCGCGCGGCTTCAATGCCGACCGCTTCGATTTCACGCCACGTTCGGTGACCTGGGCGCAGAACGCGTTTCTGAAACGGTTTTCGGCGATCGAGACGTCGCGGCATCAGGTTTCGGCGACCGCAATCGGCTAAAGCGCGTCGCGCTGAAACGGATTCACGCGACGCGCTTTAGGTCTTTGTCTTTATGCATGTCATTCCCCCAAAACCGAGGTCACTTTTGGGCGACATGCATTAAAACGCTAAATTAACCAGCGGCGACCACAGTAGCTTGTTCGATCACGGTCCGCAGGCGCGCTCATGCCCGTCGCTGATGCCAAGGATGGTTCGGCCGTCCCGAAACGGGAGGCCGAAGGCATGGACCGCTCCCGCCACATGGAAGACGAACTGCGGGAGCAAAACCAACGCTTTTCGGCTGCGGTCGAGAACATGTCGCACGGCCTGTGCATGTTCGACGCCGACGAGCGGATGATCATCTGCAACGGCAACTACCTACACATCTTTTGCCTCGACGCCAGGGTGATAAGGCCCGGCATCCGGTTCCTCGACATTCTGCGCCACAGCGTCGATATCGGCGTCGCCTCGCAAACCGCCGACGAACTCTACGCCATCCGCAAGCCCTATATCGATCAGGCGAAGCCCTCGACCTACGAAGAAACACTGTCGGACGGCCGCATCGTCAGCATCTCGCACCGCCCTCTGGCTCTGGGCGGCTGGGTTTCGATCTATGAAGACATCACCGAGCAGCGCCGCGCGCAAGAGGATCTCAAGGAGCAGCACCGCCGCTTCGACGCAGCGCTCGCCAACATGTCGCAAGGCTTGCTGATGTATGACGCCGACGGCAAGATGATCGTGCGCAACCGGCGTTTTCTGGAGCTCTACAAGGTCACCCCGGTGGACTTTCCGCTTGGAACGACGCACCGCGACGCGCTCGAACGGTTGCTGGAACTCGGCATCTATACGAAGATCGATGTCGACAGCGAAGTCGCCAAGACCGAAGCCTGTCTGGCGGCGGCAACAATGCATTCGGCCTATCGGCATCTTACCGACGGCAGGACGGTTTTGGTCACACGTCGGCCGATGGATGGCGGCGGCTGGGTGGTGACCTTCGACGACGTCACCGAACGTCGCCGCACCGAAGAGCGCATGACCCATCTTGCGCATCACGACACGCTGACGGGATTGCCCAACCGCTCGATGTTTCGCGAACGGCTCGACCTTGCGCTGGAGGACACGGCGGCCACGCCGCTGGCGATCTTCTCGCTCGATCTCGATCGCTTCAAGGCAGTCAACGACACCTGGGGACATCCGGCCGGCGACTGGCTGCTGAAGAGCGTGGCCGAGCGGCTGCAGCGCTGCCTGCATAATGAAAACGACGTCGTTGCCCGCTTCGGCGGCGACGAATTCGTCATCATCCAGTTCAATTTCAAGGGCATTGCCAATGCTGAAAAACTCGCGAAGCGCATCGTCGAGACAATCGGAAAACCGTTCCGCGACAAGAGCCGCGAGATGCATATCGGCATCAGCCTGGGCATCGCGGTTTTCCCCAACGACGGCGGAGACGCCGACACGCTGCTGAGGAACGCGGATACAGCGCTTTACCGGGCGAAGAGCGAAGGCCGCAATCTGTATCGGTTCTTCGAACCCGGAATGGACGCAATGGTACAGGCACGGCGTGCGTTGGAGGTCGACCTCGGGACCGCACTGTCGCGCCAGGAATTCGACCTCGATTTCCAACCCATCATGAACATCGCCTCCGGCGAGATCGTCGGCGCGGAAGCCTTGATGCGCTGGCATTCCCCAGAACGTGGCATGGTGGCGCCGGACAGCTTCATTCCGGTCGCCGAAGAAACCGGATTGATCGTGCCGCTTGGAGAATGGGCGCTGAGGAAAGCCTGCACGGCGGCGGCACGGTGGCCCGCCGGCCTGCGCGTCGCGGTCAATGTCTCGGCCGTGCAACTTAAAAGCGGCAGCTTCGCCCGCAGCGTCATCTCGGCGCTGGCTTTCTCCGGCGTGCCAGCCGGTCGGTTGGAACTGGAGATCACCGAAACCGTGCTGATGGACGAAAGCGAGGTGGTGCTAAGGACGCTGCGGCAGTTGCGCGAACTCGGCATCCGCATCGCGCTGGACGATTTCGGCACCGGCTATTCGTCGCTCGGCTACCTCAGGCGTTTTCCTGTCGACAAGATCAAGATCGACCGTTCGTTCATCCACGACCTCGGCAATCGCGACACCGCGGCGATCGTTCGCACCGTCATCGGGCTGGGTGCCGAGCTTGGCATCACTGTCACCGCCGAGGGGGTCGAGACCGAGGTGCAACTCGACATCCTGCGCAGCAATGGCTGCACCGAGGCGCAGGGCTTTCTGATCGGCGCGCCGTCAAAGGCGGCCGAGATCCAGCGCCTGTTGAGATCCCGGGCGCCGCACAGCCAGACTGGCTAGGCCGGCCATCGTCAATGCAGCGTCTCGATGTACTTTTCGTGGAAGCTGACATAGCCGGGCTCGACCACCTTGAGATGCCGCTCGATCAGCGCATGAAACCGCGGCAGTTGATGAAACGGCACGCCGGGATAGGCATGATGCTCGGCATGGAACGGCATGTTCCACGCCAGCTTGCGGACCAGCCAGTTGGTCAATGTGGTCCTGGTGTTCTCCAGCATGTTGGCGACGAACGGACAACGACCGTGCTCGGCCAAGAGATAGAGGCGCAGAAACGGCTGCCCCAACAGAGCGGGCAAAATCCAGACATAGACAAGCACCGAGAGCCGGAAATAGACGGCAAGCAGAAGGAGCACGGCATAAAAGGCAATCATGGCGCGTGCCTCGATGCGCACCTTGTCATAGCCCTTTGGCGGAACGTAGCTTTCGCGACCACGATCCGCGGCGTTGGCATAAAGCGTCTTGATGTGGCCCCACCATAACGGGATGCCGGATATGTGGACGAGGTATTGCCGCCATGTCTCCGGCTTGGGGAACGCCAGTTCCGGGTCATTGTCGGGATCTTGCGTGTATCGATGGTGGGCAAAGTGGAAGTAGCGGAACCAGTCCGCCGGCAGTGCGATCGCCAGGCTGCACACCCGCGCCACGAGATCGTTCAGCCGCTGCGCCTCAAAGGCCGTGCGATGAACCGTCTCGTGCAGCAGCGTGAATAGGAACACGATGAGGAGACCTTGCGGCAGCATCAGCAGCGGCCAGAACGGCACTTTGGCGGCGATCAGCGATCCGAGGATCACGATCGCACCCCAATGAGCGGCAAGCTGAACGAGGCCCGCGGCATCAGACTTGGCGGTCAGCCGGTTGCGCTCCTCCTGCGTCAACGATGAAATTACGTCGCGATGATCCACGGGCTTCGATCCAGGCTGGGATTTGATAGAATCCACTGTAGCGCATGAAAAATCTTTCCAAAAATGACGATTTCTGCGATTTAGATAAGCTGAACTTATCTATCCGGTGATCATGGCCGTACTTCCCTCTCTCAAAGGACTTCAGGCTTTCGAGGCTGCCGCCCGTACAGGCAGCTTTGCGGGGGCGGCGGAAGAGCTTTCTGTATCGGCCGCCGCCGTCAGCCAGCTCATCCGCACCGTCGAGGAGCAGATGGACCGCAAGCTGTTCCATCGCGTCAACCGGCGCGCCGTCCTCACCGAGGCCGGCGTCGAGATGCTGCCCAGGCTGACCATGGCCTTCCAGGAGATCGGCAGCGTCGCGCGCCAACTGGGCGGCGATGCGTTCCGCCCGCGCCTCGTGGTGTCGGTGCCGCCATCCATGGCCATGGGTTGGCTTTCGCAGCGCCTCACTGGTTTTGTCTCCAGCCATGGCGCCGTCGACATATCGCTCAGAGGCGAGGATGACCCGGTGCCGTTCGACCGTGAGTTGATCGACATCAGGCTCACTTATGGCCCGCACTATCGCGAGCACCCGACCGAGGACATCGTCCAGGACGCAGTCTATCCCGTGTGTGCACCCGGGCTGGCGGACACGATCAAACCCGAAGGCCTCGCCAGCCTGCCGCTTATCCATACCGGCTGGGGACCGACCGGTGCGTCCTTTCCGTCCTGGCACAACTGGTTCGAGGCGGCCGGCATCGAACCCGGCCGGGCAGCGCAGCGCGGCCTCTCGGCCAACTCATCGCGCGCAGCACTCGACCTTGCCATTTCGGGATTGGGCGTGGCGCTGGCGCAAGGGATCTACTGTGCCGAGGCGCTGGAGGACGGCCGACTTGTCAGGCCCCTCGCCCAAATGGTCGAGCTGCGCCAGCCCTATTGCCTGACGATCCCGGCGCGCAGCGCCAGACGCGATGTCGTGGACGCATTTCGCCAGTGGCTGATCGACGAGTGCCGGCGCGCAGTCGGCTCGCCGGCACTGCGTTGACGCGACACGCGGCAATCGTCAGAGGTGCCCGCTCAATGCCTCAGCCATGTCCTTGTTTGTCGCCACGGGGATGATCTCGAATTCCACCAGATCCGCCCATTCGATGACCCAACGCTGCAGCAGCGTGACGTCATCGGCCTCCACCAGCAGGAAGCAGCGGCTCATGTCCGCCGCGATCCAGCTGTGGTGCACGAGCAGCTTGTCCGGTTTCAGGCGGCCGCGGTCGCGAAAGCGGCGATAGATCTCCTTGCGATCACAGCCGGTGAAATCCTCGATCACGATAAACTGCATGTTCTACCCCCGATCAAATTACCGCCCCGGCCGGTCCAACCGCTCCAGGAACCATTGCGTCAGCCGCACCCAGACCTCGTCCTTCTCACCGGAATCCTCCCAGCCATGATCGAGGTTGGGATTGTCATTCACCTCGATGACGAAGACGCCGTCCTTGGTCTCCTTGAGGTCGACGCCATAGAGCCCGTCGCCGATGCAGCGCGCGGCCTTCACTGCCGTCTCGACGACATGCGCCGGCGTTTCCTTCAGCGTGAAGGTCTTGATGCCGCCCTGGTCGGGCTTGCCGTTGGCCTTGTGGTTGACGATCTGCCAGTGCTTCTTGGCCATCAGATAGTGCACGGCAAACAGCGGCTGGCCGCCGAGCACGCCGACACGCCAATCATATTCGGTCGGAATGAATTTCTGCGCGATCAGAAGGTCGGAATCCTCCAGCCATTCGGTGGCGAGCGTCTTCAGTTCCTCGAAATTGGCGCATTTCTTGACGCCGCGCGAGAACGACGAATCCGGGATCTTCAGCACCAGCGGAAAGCCCAGCGTCTGCGCCGCCAGTTCGAGATCCGAGGTGCCGGCGATCATCACCGTCGGCGGCACCGGCACCTTGTTGTAGGCCATCAGCTCGTTGAGATAGACCTTGTTGGTGCAGCGGATCATCGACAGTGGATCGTCGATCACCGGCATGCCTTCCTGCTGGGCGCGGCGGGCGAAACGATAGGTGTGGTTGGAGATCGAGGTGGTCTCGCGGATGAACAGCGCGTCGTAATTGGCGAGCTTGGCCAGGTCCCGCTTGGTGATCGGCTCGATTTCGACGCCCATCTTCTCGGCGATCTTGGCCCAATAGCGCAGCGACGAGATCTCCGAGGGCGGCAATTCCTCATGCGGGTCGACCAGCGTGGCGAAGGTATAGCGCGCCGGCGTGCGGCCCTTGGTGTCGCGCCACTCCCGGTTGGTGTAGGTTTCCAGGCACTGTATGAAGCTTTTTTCCTCGTCCTCGGTCATCCGCGCCAGCGGATGGAAGCCGATCTTGCGGATCGAGGCCCATTCGGCGCTGTCCTTGATGTGGACTTCGAGCGCCGGTGCGCGGAACCAATCGAACAACAGCTTGGCGAAACGGTCCCAGATTTTTGACGGCCCGATGCCGAAGAAGATGCAGACCTTTTGCGGAAAGGCGCCACCAAGATCCTTGCGGCATTTGTTGAGCGCCAGTTCCAGTTCCGGCAGCGCGTGCTCATAGAGCTTGCGTTCCGACAGGTCGATCATCGTCTCGACGGTCGGGATCACCTTGTGGCCGCGCGAGCTTGCCAGCAGCGAGGCATAGTAGCCGCGGCTCTGGTAGGCGTAATTGTTCGACAGGTTGATGACCTTCGGCCGCTGGCCGCGAAACAATGACGGATGCGCGAGATAGTCGCGATTGGTGATGATCTTGTGCGGTGTCGCCACCTGGTCGAGATCGCTCTGCCTGCCGGTAAGGATGACCCAGGTCATTGTCTGTCACGCTTTCCCAGAGTGATGGCGGCCCGCAGTCCATCGCGACCGAACTGCGCCATGTTCATGAAGATGCCGTAAGGCACGGGAATGTTGGCTGCATCAAGGATGGTCTCCTGCCTTTCATCCTCGACCCAAGGGTCGTGGATCAGGATATGGTCGCCGTCATCGCCGATCGCCAGCACCCAGTGCGGCACCTTCTTGCCGAACATCAGGAAGCCGCTGATCAGCACCAGCACCAGCTTTCCCCCAGCGATCGCAGCGCGGATATCGTCGATTGTGAATGCACGGTAATTCACCGGGATGCCGTAAAGTTCCGCGCGTCGGCGAAAGTCGACCTGGGCCAGTTCCATTACCCTGCGCTTGTCCTCGCTGCGCACCGATTGCAGGAACAGCGCGCCATAGAAGGAGACGTAGATCTCCACCGCGAGCCCGCTCTCATAGCCCGAGACAGCGAGGCCGAACGGCTCGCAACCCCCGGGACCCGACATCATGAAGACGGTCGTCGCTTCACGCCACAGGCGGATTTCCATGACCGGATCCGGCACGAAGCCGCGATCGAAATTGGCCATCGCCATCATCAGGCAGCACGGACCGCAGGTGAATTCACAGGTCTGCGGGTAGAACGGCACCTTGGTGGCGATCGGAATGTCGCCACGCAAGGTTTTTTCGTAGCGAAGTGCCGTTTCGCCATCCTCATAGTAGCCGGGCTCACGCCCGATCTTGCGATAACCGGCCCGTTCGTAGATGCGGATCGCGCGGCTGTTGTCTTCGCGAACTTCGAGACGCAGCATCATGCGGTCGTGCTCGAAGGCGGCATCTTCGGCGGATCCGAGCAGCATGCGGCCGACACCCAGCCCGCCGAAAAACGGACTGGTCGCAATCGAGTAGAGGCGCGCCACGCCGCTGCCTTTGCGAAACAGCACGATCGCATAACCGGCCACGCGGCCGTCGACTTCGGCGACCAGCGTCTCGGCGGTTTCACGCTCGATGAACAGTCGGAAGGAGCGGCGGGAAATACGGTCGCTTGAGAAAACAGCTTTCTCGATGGCGGCGAGATCATCGACGTCAGACGCGCGGGCCGTGCGGATCTCGGCAGGCATGCGGCTTCAGAAAACCTCGATTGGTGGTGGAAATGGCCCTACTCGAACACGTCCTTGACGCCAACCAGGGCGTTGGGAAAACCGGCGTCCACCTGGGCGCACGAAGTCCGCTCCACCACCTTGAATCTTCGCCTCGTTTTTCCAAAAACCGTTTCCGATTTTCGGGGCGATGCGACGGCATTCATCAAGCGCTATCGCACCTCGATTAGGGCCGAATTGTGACAAATCCGACGCCGATCCGACGGGCGCAAAAGGTCCTTCGGCCGGATCGGCATTCGCGGATCGACGGCACCGGCAAAAGCGGTGCCGTTCAGCTTGCCAGCCCGTTTACAAGTTGCGTGTAGGCGTTCCTGGCGACCTCGTTCAGCCGCTCGCGCGGCAAGGAGCCGACGACGGCGCAGCCATAGCCCTTGTCCAGCCAGTAGACGGCCTCGGGTCCGTCTTGCGTGGCGGCGTAGGTGCCCTTGGCATTCTCCGTCGATGCCGTGGTGACGAACAGCGATATACGCTGCCCATTGCCGTCCTCGTAAAGCAGCATGGCGGCCTTGCTCTCGCCTGCCGGAAGCAACCGGCCGCCGACCAACTGGAAACCGTTCGCGGTCAAGTCGGGTGCCACCAGCTTCAACCCTACCCGGTTGGACAGCCAGGTCTGCAGATGGTCCTTGTCGCTGGCCGGAACCTCGACGGCATGCCGCTTTTCGGCGGCATAGATGACATGGGCCGCGATTGCCTGCTCGGCCAGCCGATCTTCCGCCGGGTCCTCCTGGCCGATGCCGTCGACGCCGGCAAGGTAGCCACCAAGCCCGCCGGCGGCGACCAGCAACACGGCAGCGGCAAGCCACCAGCGTGAGCGTGGCGCGGCAGCCCTCACCGGTGCCTCGCCGAGCACGACCTTGCGCAGGCGCGCGGGCACGGCTTCGTCCAGCACCCCGGCGAAGGCGGCCTGCAGCGCCGTCCGGTCGGCGGTGAAGCGGGCGCTCCTGGCCTTCATCTCGGGATTGGCGTCGAGCCAGGCGTCGTAAGCGGCGCGCTCGTCTGCAGGCAGCTCGCCATCGAGCGCCATGTGGATGTCCCGTTCGGAAAAGTCGCGGCGGATCATTTCTCGACGATCCTTATTGCGCGGCGACGCGCCGTATCGTCCAGCAACCCACGCAATTCCTCACGCCCGCGCGCAATGCGCGACATCAGCGTGCCAGCGGGGACGCCCAGAATGTTGGCGGCTTCGGCATAGGAAAAACCTTCGATGGCAACCATGACAAGAGCTGCGCGTCGATCGGGGCTGATCGCCTGCAACGCGTCGATGATCTCGCGCGAGGCGATACTCTCCACCTGCTCTGCCGGCTGGGCAACGGCCTCGCCCGCCTCCAGCGGCAACATCGCCGCCTCGCCGCGGCGGTTCACCTTGCGCATCTGGTCGATGAACAAATGATGCATGATCGTAAACAGCCACCTCCGGGGGCTTTCTCCTGTCTGCCAGTTGTCGAGCCGCACAAGCGCCCGCTCGAGGCAATCCTGGACAAGGTCGTCGGCAGCGTCGCGGTCGCGCAAAAGCGAGCGTGCGTAACGGCGCAGGCGCGGTATTTCGCCAAGGATTGCTGCCTTCTTTTCGTCCATGACCGCTGGTTTCGAGGTCGCCCTTGTTGATCTGGATTGAACGCGCCTTCCGGGCGCGGCGCAAGCGGCCAGCGCGAAGCGGTCTCCCGCCCCGGTCACCCAAGCAATGAGATAACGAGCCCATTGGCCGATTTATTCCCGGTCGGGGTGAAATCTTATTGTTCTTGCTTGCCTTTATCCGTTTTCCCTCGCCGCCCGTGTCAAAAGCCGCTGATAGAACAGGCCGATACCGATCAGAACCGCGCCGAGGCCGATGAAGGATAGCGCCCGGAGTACGCCTTCCAACTCCGACATGTCGAATATGAAGACCTTCAGCACGGCGATCGCGATCAGCGCGGCCGAAGCGATGCGCAGCACCTGCGATTTCAGCCAGACGCCAGCTGAGAGCAGCGCAACGCCAATCACCAGCCAGAGCGCCGAATAGGTGTAGGTTTCCAACTGGCCGAGGCCGCTCCACAGGCCGATGAATTCGCCCTTGAACAGGCGCCTCACCGACAGCGTGGCATAGGCGAAGGCAAGCGCGGCAGCCACCACGGCCAGCATCTGCGCATACCATTTTGGCCGCTTGTCCCTGGCGTAGAGCGCCAGTCCCCCGGCGGCGACCGCCGGCAGGAGATAGGCGAGGAACAACAGGTTGAACACCGGGATACGGCCGGTCGATTCGTCGGTAAGCAAAGGATTCAGCACCACGAAATGCCTGACAACGATGAAAGCGACCGAGGCCACACCGGCGGCCATCGAACCATAGCGCAGCACCGAGCTTGGCGAGCGCATGTCGATGGCGACCAGGATGGCGCCGGCGCCGATGGCGATCAGGGTGTAGATCGACTGTTCGGCGAGCGTCATGGCACCCGTGTCGATGACGCCGCCATGCATGGCGTGGCGCACCAGCATGGCGAGCGTGAGCAGCGCAAACAGCGCCGCCGCCGCTTCCATGGCAAGGCGCGGCCGGCCATTCGTTGTGCGCGCAAGCTGCCAGGCGGCAAAGCCGAAGGCCAGTGCGGGCACGCCGTAGCCCGGCAGCAGCCAGTTGAACACCGGCGTCGTCGACAGGAACCCGGCGCCGACAATGGTCGGGTCGAAGGCGACACGGCCAAGCACCGCGATCACCGCGCCGACCGAAATCCAGCCGAGCACCGGATAGGAGCGCCAGCGCGTGGCCAGCGCCGGCACGATGGCCGCCGCACCGAGCAGGATGGTGGTCCAGCCGGAATCGAAAGCCATATGCATGAGCAGGAGCCCGGCGATGGCCGCGCCGCCCAGGGCAAACGAGACCGCGACACCGCCCTTGAGCGGCGGCTCCTCGGCCCGCGCGATCCACTCGCCGCCGGCGGCGAAAATGACGACCAACAGTGCCGCTGCGGCGGCGTAGACAGGGTCACGGTCGAGATTGCCGAAAGTGAACCAGAGCGCCAGCAGGACGACCAGCGGGACGATGACGCCCCACGCCGCCCATGAGGCCGCACGTATCTGTGTCCCAGCGGCGAACCGGCGCGCGGCCCAGAAGCCGGCGCCGATGAAGACCAGGCCGAGTGCGATGCCGATGCGCAAGGTCAGCGCGTTGGACGTGGCCACCGGCAGTCCGTCGACGCCCAGGGCGCCGCCCGAAAAATCGGAAGCGATCGAGGTTGGCGGGATAATGCCGAGATAGATCAGCACCGTGACCAGTCCCGCGGCATAGAGGAGCGGCAGCGCCAGCGGACGATAAAGCGTGACCGCCACCATCGCGGCGATCACCACCGCGCCCGGCAAGGCATAGCCGGCGGCAGCAAAGGCCGGGTCTACCGACAGGCCCAGTGCCGAGAATGCGACGAACAGGCCAGGCACGATGGACGGCCAGTCGAAAGCCCTGTCTGGCGTGGTTTCGTCGCCACGGCGAGCGAGCCAGACAAGGGCGAGCACGGCCAGCGTGACGGCGTCGATGAGCAGGATCGCAGAGAGGTTCGCCCCCGGCGCATCGGTCATATAGAGGATGGTCCAGGCACCGGTGCCGAAAAAGGCGGCCGCCATCAGTAATTTCCAGTCGCGCATGCGGGCGATGACGCCGGTCGCTGCGAGCACGATCGCAAGATAACCGAACAGCGCCCAGGGATTGGGTGCCTGCGAGGCGACGAGCACCGGCGTCACCATGGCACCGACAAGGCCGATGCCGGCCAGCGCCTGGCCATGGACAAGGGCTGCCGCGATCGTCGCCACGCCGATGACGCCGAGCAGCGTGAAGGCGAGTGCCGGGCCGATGAAGCCGTAGATGCCATGCGCGGCATAGACGGTGCCGAACAGGATGAAGGCACCGGCCGCTGTCAGGATCGCCGGAATATAGGCGCCCGCGGCGCCTTGTACGGGCATCTTGAAGCCGGTGCGGCGGATGAACTCGCCGCCGGCGACCAGCACAAGGCCGAGCGCGCCGGCCATGGTCAGCCGTACGCCGGGGCCGAAAATGCCGGCTTCGATGGTGTAGCGGATCAGGAACAGACCGCCCAGCGCCAGGGCGATGCCGCCGACCCAGACCGCCCAGCGGGTGCCGAGCGCGGTTTCGACATCGGATTGGCGGGCGGCTTTCGTCGCTCCGGGAAGCTCCGCGGGTTCCACCGCCTTCGGCGCCGGTTCTGGAGCGGTCCACGGCCCGGACACGATCTCGCCGGTCGAGTCTTCCGTTTCCGTGGCTGGCGCCGGTGCGGCGACCGGCTCGCTTGTCGCTGGAGAGAGAATGTCGGCCGCTGCCGCAACGGCTGGAATCACATCGGCGGGCACGTCGTCGGCCACCGCCTGTTCGGACGGCTTGGCCGCAGGCGGCACGGCTCCCGAGAGCACAAGGCTGCGCAGCGCGCCAAGCTCGCGCTCGACAAGGCCGATGCGGCTCTGCTGGCGCGAAATGATGACGAACAAGGCGATGATGGCGACTAGGCCAATCAGGCTTTCAAACATGGCGGTTCCCCCAAACCAGGCCAGTTTTCACTGACATTCGTCGTACTGACATTCAAATGCGGCGGCCAAGCGGCCAGAAAACTCAGCGCGCCGCCAGATTGGCGGCCGGAAAGATCGAGCATGTTTCGGTGCCGAAAGCCAGCAGCTTGCCGCCGCCATCCTTCAGCGTCGCTTCCGACACCGCCAACGTGCGGCCCTTGTGAACAACCCTGCCCTCGCAGACCACCTCGCCGGTCTTCGGCGTGATGGGACGCGTCAAATTCACCTTGAACTCCGCCGTCGTATAGGCCTCGCCCTTTTCGAGCAGCGTCTGCACGGCACAGGCCAGTGCCGAATCGAGCAGCGTCGCCGCCCAGCCGCCATGCACGCTGCCCAGCGGGTTGAGATGGCGCTCGCTCGGCATGCCACGAAAGACAGCGCGCCCTTCCGAGACTTCGGTGAGAGTGAAATTCAGCTGGAAGGAAATCGGCGGCGCCGGATACTTGCCGTCGACGATGCGCTGCAGCAATTCCAAACCGGTGTATTTCAGGATGTCGGCGTGCGGAATGGTGCCGAGGCCGAGCGGTGAGACCCGGCCAGGATAAAATTCGACTTCGCTCATGTGAGGATTTCTCTGGCTGCGTCCTCGCCAGCTATGGCCTTGCCGCGTGCGTGATGTTTGCGCAAGGCGGCGAGGAAGCCGGTACGAGCGTCCGGCGGCTCGATGCCGCGCGGCTCATAGACGTGCCGGGTGAAAAAGAAGCCGGTGAGCCGGAAGGCGTCCTCGACATCAGCCGCATCGGCGCGCAGCCCAGAGCCGCGCTGCAGGAAGGCCGGCAGAGCCAGCATCTTGTCGCGCCATGGCAAACCGGCTTCGCGCGATACCGCGCGTCCCGACTTCGGCGAGACATAGGCCAGGTCCTGTCGCGTGCCGGTGGCGGCACATCGACTGAGATCGAGGCCGAAGCCGAGTTCGTCCAGCACCAGAAGCTCGAAGCGCGCCACCAGTTCGCCGGCAACGTCGGCGTCGTCGAGATGGACGATCATCACGGCAAGCGTTTCGTAGAGACCTTCATGCGCGTCGCGCTCGGGCAGCAGGCGCAGATGCGCGGCCATGGTCTGCAAGCCGTAGACGGCGACGGCGCTGTCCATCAACCGGGCAGCATTCATCTCGATCGCTTCGGCCTGGAACGTGCCGAGATGTTCATCAAGGCGCGCACGCCACAACAGGTCGACGCGATTGCCGGGCTGGAGGACGGGCTGCTGTTTGCGCGAACGGCCGCCGCGAACAAGGCCGAGATGACGGCCATGCGCTCGCGTCAGCACCTCGAGAATGGCGCTGGTTTCGCCATGCTTGCGGGTGCCGAGAATGATTCCCTCGTCGCGCCATTCCATTTCAGGAGCTTTTCACCGATCGGGTGGCGAAATCAAGGTATGGGCTTGGCTCCTGGGTAACTCTCACACCAATGCATAAAAAACCGCCCGCAGCGATGTGCTGCGGGCGGGCTGGTGAGGTCAGTCGATCTGCTAGAAATTGCGCTGGAAGCGGACGATGCCGCCGACGCTGCTCTTCTTGTCGGCCTTGGTCCAGTTGTTGAAGTCGAAGTCGTCGAATTTTCCTGCATTGAGGTAATCGACTTCAGTCGTGACCGTAAAGCCGGGCACAATGGTATAGGCAACGTTGGCAGCGACGCCGAGGTTCTTCCAGTCGTCATAGGAAATCTGGGCGTTGAACGAGGTCTTCTCGTTGAACTTGTAGGTGCCGCCACCCCAGACTGCCCAGTTACCGCCCCACGGCTTGTATTGGGTACGGCCTGTGCCGAAGTCGTTGATGTTGTCGTTGGTGCCGTAGCCGCCCATGACGAACAGCGTCAGTTCCTTGCTGACGTTGACGTCCAAACGGACCTTGCCGGCCACTTCCTCATAGTTGCTGTCATAGGCCACGACGCCAGTGATCGCACCCCAGTCGCCCTTGTACTTCAAGCCGCCGACGACATGCGGAACATAGCTGTCGATGGTGTTGACGGCGGTGCCTTCCTCAAGCGAGACCACGCCCGTGAAGCCGCTGCCAGCGTCGAAGTAATAGCTGATGAGATTGGTATCCTTGACACCATACGGGATGAGCGTGTCCTGGATGACATTGCCGGCATAACCGATGAACTGGTCGTATACCGTTTCATCCTTACCGACGCGCAGACCACCGAGCTGGATCCAGGCGAAATTGAGGGTGGTGGTCTTGTTGCCGGCCTGCCAGCCGGTGCCGTCGCCTGTATAGTCGCCGGAGGAGTTGCCGAACTGGAAGCGAGTTTCGGTAAAGGTCTTCAACGTGCCGAGTTCGGTTTCCTGGCCGGTATAAGTCCTCAGCGTGAAGCGCATGTTCTTGTAATAGGTGTCGTGCCTATCGCCGTCCATGTGATCGGCAACGTTGTTGGCGCCATCGAGCGAGCCGGAATCGCCGACGCCCATGTCGTAGCGGAGATAACCGCCGATGCGCAGGCAGGTCTCGGTGCCCGGAATATAGAAGTAGCCGGCGCCGTAGACGTCGCAAATCTTGACGTATTCGGCCGGTTCCGGTTCGGCGACGACGACAGCGTCGGCGGCGCGCGCGCCGCTGACCGCGATCAGGGCCGCGGCTGAGCCGAGAAGGAGGCTCTTGATGTTCATTTTCTGACCTCTCCAGTCATAGTTATAAATGGCTTCGGATTTGTGGCTGGCGGCAATGTTTTCCCGCCTCACCCCCACAACGAAAAAGGCTCACACCGCTCGCCCTTTTCAGCGGCGAACATACCCATCGATCATCTGCCTTCAATGACGATTTCCGAAATAATGCCAATTCCGTGAACAGATTAATGCTGTGTTGCACAAATAACACTTTGCGTGACGGCGAATGGCACAAGTGGCACAACGTCACATATTGAATATATATACGGGATACTTTCGCGGCTAAATATAATTCAACGTTTTATATTTCTAAAAATACCGCACAATGTGGAATATCTACCTGGTTTTCGCCGACATCGACCTGAATCTTGCCGACCCCTCTATCGCCAGATGACGCCCATTCGCCAATCTCACTCTGATGCCGAGGCGAAAAGCGGGATGACGCTTCCAAGCCTGTCTGCTTCTTCCAAGACGATCGAAACCCTGGAGCGCTGTGGCGTCCCCGATTGTGACAGCAGCCAACCGTTCAAAAACGATTCCTCCGTGACGCCTCTCAGTCGACCTTGGCGACACGGGCGACGTGGTCGTCCGCCTCGATCAGGCGGATTGGCACTCCCGGGAAGCATGCGTCGGTCGGAATGTCCCTGGTCGCGCCATGCGACGGCGGATGTTTGGCGACGGGACTGGGTTTTGGTTGGCTAGAGCGGCTTATCGTTCGGCGCTTCACGCTCGCGCGCGCGGTCGGCAAGGACTTCATCGATTACGTGACAGGATTTCTCAACCTCAACAGGGTTGGCGTCGATCTGTCCAGCGACCGTGATCAGCGCCTTCCAAAGCGTCCAGCCACGACCGCGCGCCCACATCGCCTCGTCGGCCGGAAGCCCGGCACGAAACGCCTCCCGGCTTTTGCCTTCAAACAGCGTCCACGCAATCGCCAGATCGCAGGCGGGATCGCCGACGCCGGAGGTTCCGAAGTCGATCACCGCGCTCAATCGGCCTTGCCTGACCAACAGGTTTCCCCAGCTGACGTCACCGTGGAACCAGACCGGCGCACCGTGCCATTGTGCGGCAAGTGCTGCCTCCCACACCGCACTGGCTGCGGCCGTATCGATCTTGCCGTCGAGGGCGGCAATCGCTTGCCGGGCCTCGCCATCGTAGACGCTGAGTGCTCCGCCGCGAAAGAAATTGTGCTGTCCCGGCGCCGGTCCACCGGTGGCATCGATACGCTGAAGGGCGACCAGGAACGCGGCCAGGTCGGTCGCAAATTGCGGCAGGCTGGCAATCCGCTCGCGCTCTGCCGTCTCGCCTTCGATCCAGCGGTAGACGGACCAGTGCCAGGGATAGCTTTCGGCCGGAACTCCCATCGCCAGCGGCACCGGGATCGGCAGCGGCAGCAGAGGTGCGAGCCTCGGCAGCCAGCGATGCTCCTTTTCCACCTGCAGGGAATAGGCCGCGGCGCTTGGCAGTCGCACGGTCATCTCGCCGCCCAGATGAAAGGTCCTGTTGTCCCATCCGCCTGGTGCAACCGGCCTGACCGGAAGATCCTTCCACTTGGGAAATTGCGTGGCGATCAATCGGCTGACAAGCGTTATGTCGATGTTCGGCTCGCTGACCATCGAGCCTAGCGCGGAAACTCGAGCCCCATTTCGCGGTAGCGCTCGGGGTCGTCGCCCCAGTTCTCGCGCACCTTGACGAACAGGAACAGGTGCACCTTCTGTTCGAGGATGCCTGCTATCTCCATGCGCGCCGCCTGGCCGATGGCGCGGATGGTCTCGCCCTTGTGGCCGAGAACGATCTTCTTCTGGCTGTCGCGCTCGACATAGATGGTCTGGTCGATGCGCACCGAGCCGTCCGGCTTCTCTTCCCATTTCTCGGTCTCGATATGCGAGGAATAGGGCAATTCCTGATGCAGCCTGAGATAAAGCTTCTCGCGCGTGATCTCGGCCGCGAGCTGGCGCATCGGCAGGTCCGAGATCTGGTCTTCCGGATAGTACCAGGGACCGACCGGCAGAGACTCGGCCAGATAATCGAGCACGTCCTTGCAGCCGGAACCGGTCAGCGCCGACACCATGAAGGTGCGCTTGAACGGCACCCTTTCGTTCGCTGCCGCCGATAGAGCCAGCAGCGCTTCGTGCTTGACGCGGTCGACCTTGTTGAGGATCAGCACCATCGGCTGGCGCACATCCTTCAGCCGTTCGAGGATGGCGTCGGCGTCGCCCCTGATGCCGCGCTCGGCGTCGATCAGAAGCAGTACGATATCGGCGTCCTTGGCGCCGCCCCAGGCGGTGGTCACCATCGCCGTGTCGAGCCTCCGCTTCGGCTTGAAGATGCCGGGCGTGTCGACGAAAACGATTTGCGCATTGTCATGCGTGGCGATGCCGCGCACGATGGCGCGGGTCGTCTGCACCTTGTGGGTGACGATCGACACCTTGGCGCCGACCAATTGGTTGACCAAGGTCGACTTGCCCGCATTGGGCGCGCCGATCAGCGCGACAAAGCCGGAATGCGTGGCGGCGGCTGTGGTCGCCGGCTCTTCGGTAGCGGTCATGCCGCGCTCCCTTCACTGGAGGGCCGCGAGCCCCCCGATTTTTGGGCCGATGCGGCGGCCCAAACGCCTTCGCGCACAAGAAATGCCGAAGCCGCCGCTTCTTCGGCCGCCCTGCGCGAGCCGCCGGTGCCGCTTATCGGCGCAAAGCCGCGGACCTGCAAGGATACAGTGAAGACCGGCTGATGGTCGGGTCCCTCGCGCTTGTCGATCACATATTCGGGTCTGATATCGCTGGTCTTGGCAATCCATTCCTGCAGATCGGATTTCGGATTGAGCGGCTTTGCGATCACCGTATGCGAGCGCGGTTCCCAGTAGCGCAGGACGAACCGCCGCGCGGCCTCGATGCCACCGTCGACGTAAACCGCCGCAATCAGCGCTTCGACCGCATCCGCCAGATAGTTTCCGCCCGAGCCCCGCGACCGCATCTTCAAGGCAGAATCGGCGCGGACCAGATCCTCCAGCTGCATTTCGATGCCGATTTCGGAGCAGGTCCGCGCATCGACCAGCGCATTGAAGCGCGGCGCGATTTCACCTTCCGGCGCATCGGGAAATTTTTCGAAAAGCATATCGGCGACGACAAGCCCGAGCACGCGGTCGCCAAGAAATTCAAGGCGCTGGTTATTGGTGGCCGCCTTGACCGCACTGGAATGCGTCAAGGCGGTCTCGAGCAAACGGATGTCCTTGAAGACGTAACCGGTCTTGGCCTTCACCAAACCGGCCAGTGTTTCGCCTGTCGGGCGCTTCAAAGCCATCAATTGACGAGGTGAAACAGGCGCGAAGCGCGCATCAGCGACGGCCATTTCCAGATTTCGAGAGGGCTCGCCTTGCCGGCGATCGAGAAGAAGACAAGATTGGCGCGGCCAACCAGATTTTCCGCGGGAACGTAGCCGACAGTGAAACGGCTGTCGGCGGAATTGTCCCGGTTGTCGCCCATCATGAAATAGTGGCCGGGCGGCACGTCGAATTCGCGGGTGTTGTCGCCGATCGAGTTCGAATTCAGGTCAAGCGTGTCGTAGCTGACGCCGTTGGGCAGGGTTTCGCGATAGACATCGATCGGGCGCGATTCCTCGGTGATGTCGGGATTGTCGATCTGGCCTGTTTTCACGCGCGGCACGCCGACGCCGTTGATGAACAGCTGGCCGTCCTTGACCTGGATCTTGTCACCCGGCAGGCCGACCACGCGCTTGATGTAGTCGACGGACGGATCAGGCGGGAACTTGAAAACCGCCACGTCGCCGCGCTTCGGCTCGGAGCCCCAGATGCGGCCCGAAAAAATATCGGGTCCGAAAGGCAGCGAATAGCGCGAATAGCCATAGGACCATTTGGTGACGAACAGATAGTCGCCTTCCAAAAGCGTCGGCCGCATTGATCCCGACGGGATCGAAAAAGGCTGGAACAGCAGCGTGCGGATGACCAGGGCGAGCAAAAGCGCCTGCACGATGACGCTGACGGTCTCGCCAAGCCCGCCGGATTTCTTCTCGGATTTTTCAGCCACGCTCATGTCGTCCTCGATTGTGCGTTGGATGGTATAGAGTCTCGGCGCGCGCTGGGCAACGTCAATGCCGGTCGTCAGAGGCAATCAATGTGGCGCTTCTTCGACGGGCAGCGCCTCGATGATCACAAAGGCTTGAGCGAGCGGGAAATCATCCGTGATGGTGAGGTGGATTGCCGCCCGATGGCCCTTTGGCAGGATTTTGTCCAGCCTGGCCTGCGCTCCTCCCGTCAACGCCATGGTCGGCGCGCCACTGGGCAGGTTGACGACACCCATGTCGCGCCAGAACACGCCCTGCGCCAGTCCGGTGCCCAGCGCCTTGGCGCAGGCCTCCTTGGCGGCGAAACGCTTGGCATAGGAGGCCGCGCGGGCGCGTCGATTGTCCGAACGCGCCTGTTCGATGTCGGTGTAGATTCTCTGGACGAAGCGCTGGCCGTGACGCTCCAGCGATTTCTCGATGCGTCTGATGTCGATCAGGTCGCTGCCGATGCCGATGATCATCGCGCAGTGGAACCGATGCTTGCGCCGGGATGGGACGATTGCGCATGCCGGCTTGCGCGCTCGGCCAGGCGTTTGCGCCGCTGTTCGCGGAAAGCGTTCATGCCCCAGCGCGTGATGGCGTAGAACAGCAGCCCGAAGATCAAGCCGAGCGGAACCGCACCGATCAGCATCGGTTCAAGGACCGGTTTCCACAATTGCGCGAAGGAGAGGTTGTGCAACATCTCGCCCAGATGCGCCGGCGGCCCATGCGTCGGCAAACGGTCATGCAGGATGAGCTTGCCCGTTTCCCACGACGCGCCCCATAGCAACGGGAAGGTCAGCGGGTTGCCGAAAAAAACCGCGCCAAGCGCCGCCGCCACCAGATTGCCGGCGATCACCCAGCACAGGATGGCAGCGATGATGAAATGGAAACCGACGGGGAAGAATGAAGCGAAGACCCCAGCCGCAACGCCGGCCGCCACCGCATGCGGTGTGGCCTTCAGCCGCAGGATGCGCTTGGAAAAATACTGAAGCGAGCGCGAAAACGAGCGGCGCGGCCAAAGATAGGTACGCACCCGCTCATAAAGGCCATCAGGCTTGCGGCGTCGAAATAGCACTCTGTTCCCGTTCCACAGCGCCCGCAACGGCACCTTCAGCCGGGCGTGGCAGCCACATCTTGCGCTTGACGATCACCCTATGGCAATCGCCAGCTTATATAACAACGCGCTGGCGCAAGAACAACCAAACACCTTTTGTGCCGCGCTTGTCGCCGCCCTTCGGGGCGGCAGGTCTTGCTTCGAACATTGGACAATCGCGGCAAATTTAAGGAACGGCAGTCGCATCGCCGAAAGGCACAGCGCCGCCAGCGGCTACGGCAGGTATTCGCTGACCTCGACCAGATTGCCGTCCGGGTCGCGGAAATAGACCGACATCATTGGACCTCGGGCCCCGACACGTTCAACCGGGCCGAGTTCCACCACCACACCATTGGCCGCGAGCCGCGCACGGACCTCATCCAGTGGCCGCTCGGTGATCAGGCAGAAATCACCTGATCCTGATGTCGGCGACTTCGCCTTTGGCTCGAAAGTCCGGCCGACCTCATGCACATTGATCTTATGGCTACCGAAAGCCAGCGCCGTCGGTCGATCGGCCGCGTCGATGCGCTCAAAACCCAGCACGCGCTGGTAAAACTCACAGGTCACTTCCAGCGATGCGACCGTCAGCACGAAATGATCGATGCCGGCGATCATTTCCAATTCGTCTTCACGCATGTCGGCATGCCCCGTCAGATGTTGCGGCTGCCGGGCTTGATCGCCGGGATGGCGGCAAGCTCCGGCGGCAGCCGGTCGGCCGGATAGGCCGGGACCTCATACTCGGCAAGCGCGATGAGCGGCACGCCGACATCAGTCTTGCCGGCCGAACGGTCGATGATGCAGGCCGCGGCAACCACCTCGGCGCCAAGCTCGCGCAGGCACTCGATGGTCTCTCGGATCGACAGGCCGGTGGTGACGATGTCCTCGACGATGACGACACGCGAACCCCTGGCGATCTCGAAGCGGCGCAAGCGGAACTCGCCCCCTTCCCGCTCGACCCAGATCGCCGGCACGCCGAGATGACGTGAGGTCTCATAGGCCGGGATCAGCCCGCCGATCGCCGGGCCGACGACATAGTCGATCTTGCCGGGCACGCCTGCGCGGATCTTCTCCGCCAGCGCCTTGCACAGAAGCTCGGTCTTGTCGGCATGCATGAACACGCGCGCCTTCTGCAGGAAGACCGGACTGCGCAGGCCCGAGGTCAAAATGAAATGCCCTTCCAGAACAGCACCCGCCTCGCGGAAAATGCCCAGCACTTCATCGGTGTTCATGTCTGCCTCTTTTTGATTGACCATGATGTTGTCCGAAACCGGAGCATGGTCTAGCCATTGACGCGTCTTGCGTCGCTGACGCTCGAATTGTCCTTGAGCTGCGATAGCAGCCGGTTGAGGTGCTTGAGATCCCAGACTTCGAGATCGATCAGCATTTCGGTGAAGTCGGGCGCAGTGCGCACCATCGACAGCGTATGGATGTTGGCGTCGTTCGAGGCAACCACCTGCGCTATATCGGCGAGTGACCCCGGCGCGTTGATGGCGGTGACCGATACGCGCGCCGGAAAGCGTTCCTTGGTGCGCTCATCGATGTCCCAGCGCACGTCGATCCAGCGCTCGGGCTGGTCATCGAACGCCTGCAGCGCTGGCGACTGGATCGGATAGATAGTGATGCCGGTGCCCGGCTGGACGATGCCGACGATGCGATCGCCAGGGACTGCCCCTTCCGGCGCGAAGCGCACCGGCAGATCGCCGCGCACGCCGCGGATCGGCACGGCTCCATCGCGCGGCTGGTCCTTGTCCTTGCGCGCGGCACGACCCGGAATCTGGAACAGCATGCCGGCGGCATTGCGGATCTTCGACCAGCCCTCCTCTCGCGGCTTGGGGACGGCCGTGGTGACGCGCTCATCCTTGTAGTCAGGGAATACCGCCTTCATGACATCAGTGGAGGCGAGCTCGCCACGCCCGACAGAGGCCAGCACATCCTCGATGTCCTTGCGCGCCAGCCTGTGCAGCACCTGCTTCAGGCTCTCCTTGGTGAAGGTCTTGCCGGCACGCTCGAAGGCGCGTTCCAGGATGCGGATGCCAAGACCCGAATATTGCTTGCGGATGGCGTTCTTGGTGGCACGGCGGATGGCCGAGCGCGCCTTGCCGGTGACGACGACCGATTCCCACGCCGCCGGCGGCACCTGCGCCTTGGAGCGGATGATCTCGACCTCGTCGCCGTTCTTCAGTTCCGTCATCAGCGGCATGATGCGGCCGTTGACCTTGGCACCGACGCAGGTGTCGCCGACATCGGTGTGCACCGCATAGGCGAAGTCGATCGGTGTCGCGCCGCGCGGCAGCGCAATCAACATGCCTTTCGGGGTGAAGCAGAACACCTGGTCCTGGAACAGTTCCAGCTTGGTATTTTCGAGGAAATCCTCAGGGTTGTCGCCTTCGGCAAGCTGCTCGATGGTGCGGCGCAGCCAGGCGTAGGCGTTGGTTTCCTTTGAAATCGCGTGGGCGGCGCCATTCGTCTTGCCGCCGGTATCCTTGTAGATCGAATGGGCGGCGACGCCGTATTCGGCGATCTTGTTCATCTCTCGGGTGCGGATCTGCAGCTCGACACGCTGGCGCGACGGGCCGACAATGGTGGTGTGGATCGAGCGGTAGTCGTTCTGTTTCGGCGTCGAGATGTAGTCCTTGAAGCGGCCCGGCACCATAGACCACGCGGTGTGGATGGCGCCAAGCGCCCGGTAACAGTCCTCGACCGTGTCGACGACGACGCGAAAGCCGAAGATGTCAGAGAGCTGCTCGAAGGACAGCGCCTTGGCCTCCATCTTGCGGAACACCGACCACGGCTTCTTCTGCCGGCTCTTTACGCTGGCGTTGATCGCATGCTTCTCGAACAGCGTGGACAGTGCCTTTTCGATGTCCGTCAGCACGCCCTTGTTGCGTTCGAAGATTTCGGCAAGCCGTGCGGTGACGGCGCGATAGGCTTCAGGATTAATGAAGCGGAAGGCGATCTCCTCCAGCTCTTCACGCATGCCTTGCATGCCCATGCGCCCGGCCAGCGGTGCGTAGATATCCATCGTCTCCTCGGCGATGCGCAGGCGCTTGGCCTCCGGCATGTGGTCGAGGGTGCGCATATTGTGCAAACGATCGGCGAGCTTGACCAGCAGCACGCGGACATCTTCCGAAATCGCCAGCAGAAGCTTTCTCAGGTTTTCCGCCTGCTCGGCCTTCTTCGAGACCAGATCGAGCTTCTTCAACTTGGTCAGGCCCTCGACCAGCTTGCCCATTTCGGGACCGAACAGATCGTCGATCTCGGCCCGCGTGGCGGTCGTGTCCTCGATGGTGTCGTGCAGCAGGGCGACCGCGATCGTCGCCTCGTCCATATGCATTTCGGTGAGGATGGCGGCGACTTCGAGCGGATGCGAGAAATACGGATCGCCGGAAGCGCGCTTCTGGTGGCCATGCTTCTGCATGGCATAGACATAGGCCTTGTTGAGCAACGCCTCGTTGACGTCAGGCTTGTAGCGCTGGACGCGCTCGACAAGCTCATACTGACGCATCATGGGCGGAATCTCGCGGTGCTGAAATGATTGATGCGCCGCACTAGCGTACGGCGCATCCCATAGATAGCCACGAAACTGACTGGACGGAAGTGCCGGAAACGTATTCCAGGCAGGTCCAGAACGCTGGCTTAGTAGTCGTCGCTCTTTTCCGGCGGCACAAGGCCCTCGATGCCGGCCAGGAGGTCTTCCTCGGTCATCCGGTCGAAGGTGATGTTCTCCTCGGCGTCGTCGGCGTCGGTGGCGGCAACGGCAGTGCCGGTCTGATCGGCAATCGCCTCGCCATCGGCCTCGGGCTCGTCGACTTCGACGTGCTTCTGCAGCGAATGGATCAGATCTTCCTTGAGGTCGTCGGGCGACAGCGTCTCATCGGCGATCTCGCGCAGCGCCACAACCGGATTCTTGTCGTTGTCACGCGGCACTGTGATCGGCGCGCCCTGGCTGATCTGCCGGGCACGATGGCCGGCAAGGAGCACCAGTTCGAAGCGGTTGTCGACCTTGTCGATGCAATCTTCAACGGTTACGCGGGCCATGGATTGCCCCTTTCATGCGATGGATTTGATGGAAAACAGGCGCGGTCCATAACCCGAACGCCGCCAAAATACAAGCTTTGTATGGAAGTCTTGAGTTTCAAGGTCTCGCGACTAGTTAGCCATGCCGCAGTTGGGATCAATTAGCATCAGCAGCCGATTGGCTGGCTTTGTTCGTGTCATGTTCACGATGGATGGCGGTTGAGATGAAAGCTGCAGACGTCTTCCCTTGGCGTGCTGCTAGAATGATGCGGGGGTGACTTCCATAGTCGCGGCCCAAAACGTCAGACAGGGACCTCCACCGGTATGTCAAGGAAATTTCCGTTATCGTCGCGGAGAGACGTTCGAACGAGATCAGGTGGAACAAACAGGCGCTCGAAAGGGATGCCTGTGTACGTGGACAACACGCGGGCAAACTCCTCTTGCGACCAGTCGCCGTAGGCAGGCCCCTCCAAAGCAGCGTCAGGGAGGATTGGTACCATCACGATCGGGCCGCCTTCTGCAGCAACCGTCAAGCAGCTCGCCCCTTTGTTGAGATCATCGAAGGCTAGAACGCTAACTGTATAAATGTCGGCTTCCTGGTTTTGGATGAATACATAATAAGGCACCCTCAGTGACAACAAATTCTTGTAGGTAATTTTAGCAAATATCTCCTTAAATTGCTCACCGTGGAGTGGCTTATTCTCAAATAATCGATCAGAAAAATATGGGAAAATCATATTGTGTAGCCCGCCGTCGAACATGGCAAGCACCCCCTTGTTTCCCATTCGAACAGCTACTGTGTGACCTGCAAGATTATCTAAGTAATCAAATTGGTCTTGAATATCGCGTGGAACCTTACAGGAGACCCTTAGAAGTGAGTTTGGAAAGCCGTCCCCGAGAGCATGAAAGATCATATTCTTTCGGCATGACTGCATAAAGAAGTGCACCATCCGAAAATTTTCCATTGCCTCTTTTGGAAATATCGGACCCTTCTCGGGATTTCGCCTATCAAACTGTAGCTCCAATTCCTTCCACAGAATGCCGATGTATATTTTTGAAACCCAAGCGTTCAGGTCTTGATCGTTGATCTCATCAAGCGTTTTGGTTTCATCCAAGACCACTGTTTTTATGCGATTTTCCAGTTGTGACAGGTGCGTACCGTTGCAGGTGTTGCAGCAGGGGATCACAAGGCTGCGATAAGGAATCCGTGTCCCATTTAACAGGGTGATCGTGTGATCGCGGAGGCTATAGGCGTCTTGAAGCCACCTAGGAAAGACATGCTCTACGGTGCGATTGCCTAGATGAAGACGAGTGCCACAAAGGAAGCAGTGGTCCCCATCGAAAGCATGCCCGTCGATAACATCGAATAGTTCTTTAGGCACTTGCACAGCCCCCTACACAGCGCTCGCGGCGTTAGAGTATCGGCGATCCATCCGGACAGCGGTTGAGGCAAATAGGACGACGTTCCTATTCGATTCTTATGGCATCGACAATCCAACCGCATATCAATAACAGCGCGCGGCTTTTACTCCACTGCCACACCTATCTCTGCTGGCATAGCGCGATGCCGGACCTAGCCGCCTTGCGAGAGAGGCTGGACCGGACCACGGCACCATGCACAACGACCTTGTGCCGCCGTTCGCCTGCTCCAAGTGCGGTGGCAAGAAACTAAACCTAATGCTTCACGTCGACACCAGACCGCAGATCATGAGACAGCGCTGACAACGGCTGCGCTGCTCGTCGTGCAGCCGCATACGCAAGCACAAGGTAAACGCCGCTCTGAATGGCGCTCTCACCGCATCATGCGGCTAATTGGACAACGCTATTGCAGGAAGAAAGGGGCGATATATACAATTAGTGCGGCTGCACCGTACGCCGCGGCCAATGTGGCGGCGACGTATGCGCCGATGACCAGAAACCAAGCGATGTAACCGGCCAGCCTCCATTGAGACTCTTCGCCAGGAGTCAACGGAATGCTCCATCCGGGTGGATAGAACGGCTCTTTTTCCTTGGCCTTCTTCGGACGCCTGTTACCAATGTGTATGCGAATGGGAAAGAATGATCGGAGCGGTTTGGTTTTGTCGTCGCCCATCAGTCAATCCCCACTTCCGTCCACTGATACCAGATCTTCTAGCACAATCTCGTACGCAAGGTGAGCGGAGACGGATACGATAGGACGGTGCTAGAGGGCGACTCGCTATATTTGCCGCCCCCACTTCGGAACAGCGATCCCTGCGGATCGTCCTGTGGCGGAGGGTTGGACTTCAGTGCACGAGGCGGAGGTTGGGCTGCCGCATGTTGCGCCGATGCTTAAACACAAGCTTTAGCGGCAGCGTCGGCTTTGCCGGCCTTTGCCCGGCTCATCGTCGCGACACAGCTCACATAGTCGCGATCACAATTGCTTGCGGTGCCGCACACGCCCTTGGATTGCCGCGAAACTGGCGCTATCTCGGATGGCATAGAGGTCAGCCGGTTTATTATGAGCCTGACCGAACGCTATCGCATTTGGTTTAGACGGGTGTTTATTTCGAGAAGGAATATTTTCCATGTTCGACCCTCGTGAAAAAATCGCCCTATTCATCGACGGCGCCAATCTCTACGCGACGTCGCGCGCGCTCGGCTTCGACATCGACTACCGCAAGCTTCTGTCGAGCTTCCAGAAGCGCGGCTATCTGCTGCGCGCCTATTATTACACGGCGCTGGTCGAGGATCAGGAATACTCCTCGATCCGTCCGCTGATCGACTGGCTCGACTATAATGGCTTCAAGGTGGTCACCAAGCCGGCCAAGGAATTCACCGACTCGACCGGCCGCCGCAAGATCAAGGGCAATATGGACATCGAGCTCACCGTCGATGCGCTGGAACTCGCCGATATCGTCGACCACTACGTCATCTTTTCAGGCGACGGCGATTTCCGCACATTGGTCGAGGCATTGCAGCGGCGTGGCCGCAAGGTGTCGATCGTCTCGACCATGGCCTCGCAGCCGCCGATGATCTCCGACGATCTGCGCCGCCAGGCCGACCATTTCATCGACCTGACGACGCTGAAGAACGAGGTTGGCCGTGACCCGTCCGAACGCCCGGTGCGCAGGCCCGAGCCGGCCGAAGTCGACGAGGACGATTATTGAGGCCGGTCGCCTTGACCGTGCTTTCCGCCTCCGAACCCGGCCGCGATTGCCCGCTCTGCCCAAGGCTGCATGACTTCATCGCCGAGTGGCGGCAGCGCGAGCCGTCCTGGTTCAATGCGCCGGTGCCGACTTTTTTACCACCCGAGGGTGACGCGGCGGTTCAGTTGCTGATCGTCGGGCTGGCGCCTGGCCTGCGCGGTGCCAATCGAACGGGCCGCCCGTTCACCGGCGACTATGCCGGCGACCTGCTCTACTCGACGATGATTTCGCACGGTTTTGCGCGCGGAGAGTTCAAGGCGCGGCCAGATGACGAATTGGAGCTGGTCGGCACCGCGATCACCAACGCGGTGCGCTGCGTGCCGCCGGAGAACAAGCCGGTGGGCGCTGAGATTGCCACCTGCCGGACATTCCTGGTGCCGACGATCGCCAGGTTCCCGAACCTGCGCGCCGTGCTGGCACTGGGATCGATCGCGCACCAGTCGACGGTGCGGGCATTGGGCGGGCGTGTCGCCGCCTATCCGTTCAAGCATGGCGGGCAGCTGCCGGCCGGCAGCATCACGCTGTTTTCGAGCTACCATTGCTCGCGCTACAACACCAACACCGGTGTGCTGACCGAAGCGATGTTCGTTAGCGTTTTCAGCCAGATAGCGGCGTTCCTGCAGAAATAGAGTCGGGCGCCAGCGGATCAGCTTGATGGCGCAAACAGTGCAGCCAGCACCGCTGGCCCACCCTTCAGCACGTTCATATCGACATCGCCATTGATGCCGTCGACGCGACCCCTGTTGTGGTACTGCCAGTAGACCCAGTCGTCGCGGTCCGGCTCCAGGAGCAACGAGCGGAGCCAGAGCGGACGGGCAGCAATGCGCCCTGCATAGGTCTGCGCTGCCTCATCGGTCAGATAGACGATCGCAGGCTTGCCGAACGTCGCCTCGACTGGAGCGAGGAACGCGGCCAGTTCGGCGTTCAATTGTTCGGGCGTCGGCCGCTGCGGGCAGTTGCCGCCGAATTCGATGTCGACGACCGGCGGCAGCAGCGGCTGGTCGTGCGGCACAACCGAGATGAAATTCTTCGCCTGGTCGGCGCCAGGTCGGCAAAAGGTGAAAAAGTGATAGGCGCCGACGGCGAGACCGGCGGCGCGGGCCTCTTCCAGATTCCTCGCGAAGGCATCGTCGACATGATCGCCGCCTTCGGTCGCCTTGATGACTGCGAAGGCGACATCGTCGGCGGCGACACGCGGCCAGTCAATCCGGCCCTGATGATGGGAAACGTCGATGCCCCTGAGCGGATATTTGTCGCGGTCCGGCGAGAATGCCCTGAAATAGATGTAGCCGCCTGCTGCGACGAAACATACCAAGACCAGACTGGCCAGACCAAAGAGGACAATCCGGTTCTTCAAGCGAATGGCCCCAGCCTACCCACGCTCTTTTAACAGCCGGCCCTTCTCGCGCGACCAGTCGCGCTGCTTCTCGCTCTCGCGTTTGTCGTGCAGTTTCTTGCCGCGACCGACGGCGAGCAGCAGCTTGGCGCGGCCCTGGTCGTTGAAATAGATTTTCAGCGGTACCAGCGTCATGCCTTCGCGGTCGACGCTTTGCGACAGTTTCGCCATTTCGCGCTTGTTGAGCAGCAGCTTGCGGCGGCGGCGCGGCTCGTGGTTGAAGCGGTTGGCCTGCAGATATTCCGGCAGATAGGAGTTGATCAGCCAGATCTCGCCGCCTTCGACCGAGGCGTAGCTGTCCTGGATGTTGGCCTGGCCCTGGCGCAGCGACTTGACCTCGGTGCCGGTCAGCACCAGACCGGCCTCGACCGTGTCGAGCACCTCATAGGAAAACCGCGCCTTGCGGTTTTCCGAAACGGTCTTGTTGTTGGGATCGGCTTTTCTGACTTGATTCATGATGCGGAGAGGTGGCGCCTCATCCCTAATTAATCAAGCCGGCGTGCTTCATAGCCGCATCGATCTTGTCGGCAGTCGACTGTTCGATCGTCACCAGCGGCGAGCGCAGCACGTTTTCGACCTTGCCTAGCTTCGACAGCGCGTATTTGGCGCCGGAAACGCCAGGCTCGATGAAGATCGCCTTGTGCAGCGGCAGCAGGCGATCCTGCAGATCCAGCGCCTTGGCGCTGTCGCCGGCAAGCGTTGCCTCCTGGAATTCGGCGCACAGCCGCGGCGCGACGTTCGACGTCACCGAAATACAGCCGACGCCGCCATGCGCGTTGAATCCAAGCGCCGAAGCATCTTCGCCCGAAAGCTGGATGAAATCCTTGCCGCACGTGGCACGCTGCTCGGAAACCCGTTCGACCTTGCCGGTGGCATCCTTGACACCGACGATATTCTTGAAGTCGTGCACGAGCCGGCCCATCGTGTCCGGCATCATGTCGATGACCGAGCGCGGCGGGATGTTGTAGATGATGATCGGCAGCTTGGTCGCCCTGGCGACCGCCGCGAAGTGCTCATACAGGCCGCGCTGCGTCGGCCTGTTATAATAAGGCGTGACGACCAGGGCGGCATCGGCGCCGGCCTTCTCGGCATACTGCACGAGCCCGACGGCTTCCTCGGTGTTGTTGGAACCAGCGCCGGCGACGACCGGAACTCGTCCCTTGGCCACCTCGATGCATACCTTGACGACCTGGCGGTGCTCGTCATGCGACAGTGTCGGCGACTCGCCGGTGGTGCCGACCGGCACCAGGCCCGTCGTGCCCTCCGCGAGTTGCCATTCGACGAATGCGCGAAAGGCTTTCTCGTCGAAACGCCCGCTCTTTTCGAACGGTGTCACGAGCGCAGTAAGCGAGCCTCTCAGCATATCGTCCAACTCCTTGGCACTTCTGGTGTTTTGTGTCGGTGTTTGTGGTCGCGCCTTCTAACTGAAAGCGAAGCGGCGCACCATAGTCTCGACATGGTTGCGCGGCAAGCATTGCCATGGTGCCAGCAAGCGCAATTCGAACGGCCTCGCTAACTCTTTGTTTACGGGCTCTTCACGACCTAAGTTTAGGCTTCGAGGCATCTTCGCCAGCTTGTGGAATGCCAGGACAAGGAAAGATTTAGGGATCATGCCGGGCGGTCGGCCTCACCTTCTCGCGCTGCTTGGCGCCGCGCTCGCGCTGATGCCGGGCATGGCGATCAGCGGCAGCGTGGACGCACGGGTCACCTCAGCCATTCCGGTTCCAGGCGCGGCAATTGCGCTGCCAGACCTGCAGGACAGAACGCGACAGGCGCCCTTGCCCGACGTCGCCCCTCTGAAAAGCGGACTGGATGCGTTGGCGCAGGGTGATAGTCCCCGCGCTCGTGGCGTGCGCGATGCCCTTCCGGCGCAGTCGCTCGACCAGCATATCCTTGCCTGGGCGATCGCGCTTTATGGCGGCGATAAGGTTCCGAGCGACGATATCACTGCTGCGGCCAAGATGCTGCCCAACTGGCCGGGGACCGTAGCCCTTCGCAAGAACAGCGAGCGCGCGCTCTATCGAGAGAACCCTGCCCCCGACATCGTCATCAGGGCGTTCGATGGCAGCCAGCCGCAGACATTCGAAGGCGTGATGGTTCTCGCCCGCGCCTATGTGGCGTCCAGCAATACCAAGGCGGCGCGTTCCGTGCTGTCGCCCTTCTGGCGCACCGCGATCCTGGAGGCCAGGGACGAGGCGGCGCTGATCAAGGAATTCGGCAGCCTGATCCCGGCCGCAGACCACCGCTTTCGCATGGAGCGCATGTTCTATGCCGACCGCGCGAATTCCGCGCTGCGCGTCGCCGGCCTCGCCGGCGCCCAGCAGCTCGCCGATGCATGGGCGGCGGCCGACAAAGGCGACAAGAACGCGCCCAAGCTGCTGAAGGCCGTGCCGGCAATGCAACGTTCGGCCGGCTACTTCTTCGCGCAGGCCGAATATTTGCGCAAGCAGGAGGATTTTGCCGGCGCTGCAGCCATTGTGATGCAGGCACCGACCGATCGCGAAGCTCTGGTCGATCCGGATGCCTGGTGGGTCGAGCGCCGGGTGCTGTCGCGTGAACTGGTCGACCAGGGCGACATGAAGGCCGCGTACAAGATCGTCGCCACACACGCTGCCGAAAGTGCCACCAATGCGGCCGACGCCGAATTCCATGCCGGCTGGTACGCGTTGCGCGGCCTGAACGACCCCAAGCTTGCCGCAACGCATTTCGCTCGCATCGCCGACCTTGCCCAAGGGCCGATGACGCTGTCGCGCGCGTATTACTGGCTCGGCCGTGCCGCCGAAGTCGGCGGCCCGGGCAACGCCAGGGATTATTTTGCGCGCGCCGCTGCCTACGGCACGACATTCTACGGCCAGCTTGCCGCCGAACGTGTCGGTCGGCAGGCGCTCAACATCGTCTATCCCTCGCCAAGCGCCGCCGACCGGCAGAACTTTGCCGGCCGCGAGGCCGTCAGCGCCATCAAGCGGCTGCAGGAGGCGGGCTACGATCGCTATGCCGAGACGCTCTATCGCGACCTTGCCGGCCAGTTGACCAGTCCAGGCGAACTGGCGCTGCTCGCTGTCCTTGCCGAAAAGCAAGGGAACCATTTTATGGCGCTGAAAATCGGCAAGATCGCCGGGGCGCGCGGCATCGATGTCGGCGCACTGTCGCATCCGCTCGGCGTCATTCCCGATTCGGCCGACATTTCCGGCTCAGGCAAGGCGCTGGCCTATGCGATCGCCCGCCAGGAAAGCGAATTCAACATCGGCGCCGTGTCGAGCGCCGGCGCGCGCGGGCTGCTGCAGCTGATGCCGGGAACCGCAAGGCAATTGGCGAAGAAGGCCGGGCTGCAGTTTTCGCAAACACGGCTGACCACCGATGCCGGCTACAACGCGACGCTTGGTTCGGCCTTCCTCGGCGAACAGCTCGACCGCTTCAACGGCTCCTACGTGCTGACCTTCGCCGGCTACAATGCCGGCCCCAACCGGGCCAGGCAGTGGGTGGGCAGATATGGCGACCCGCGCGGCAAGGACATCGACGCGGTCGTCGACTGGATCGAGCGGATTCCCTACACGGAAACAAGAAGTTACGTTCAGCGAGTGATGGAGAATTACGAGGTCTACAAGATGCGTATTTCCGGCAAATACGACATTGTCGGGGATCTGGTGAACGGGCGGAGTTGAGCCTTTCTGTCCTTCTCCACTTGTGGGAGAAGGCAAGAGCGCCTTTTATTGACCATCCCTGCCCTCGCCTGTAGCTGTCCAGATTGATACAGCGAGGTCGCACATTCCGATGGCAAGCGAGCAGCTTTTTTCCGACTTCTTCTACAGCGCACCGGACGGGTTAAAACTCCATGCGCGCGTCTATGGCGAGGCCAATTCCGGACCCTGGCCGGTTGTCTGCCTGCCTGGCCTGACCCGCAATGCCAGGGATTTTCACGAGCTGGCGCTCTATCTGTCGACGCATGCGGCAACTCCACGAAAGGTCATCGCCTTCGACTACCGCGGGCGCGGGCAGTCAGCTTATGATCCCGACGTCAAAAATTACAATGTCGGCGTGGAGGCCGGCGACATTCTCGCCGGGCTGGCGGCGCTGAACATCGGAGAAGCGGCCTTCATCGGCACCTCGCGCGGGGGATTGATCATCCATGTGCTCGGGACGATGCGGCCATCCGTCCTGAAAGCCATTGTTTTCAACGACATCGGACCGATGATCGAGACGGCCGGACTTGCCCATATCCAGTCTTATCTCGAGCGCGACCCGGCACCGAAAACCCGCACACAGGCGGCGGCCGCCCAGCGCAGCGTGCATGGCGAAGACTTCTCCGCTCTTGCCGGCGCCGATTGGGATCGGATGGTATGGGCTCTCTACCGCGAAACGGATGGTGGGCTGGTGCCGGATTTCGATCCGAAGCTGGTGGATACCGTTGCCAGTCTCGATCTGACGCAGAAGCTGCCTGATCTATGGCCTCAATTCGAGGCGTTGGCCGCCATCCCGTTGCTCGCCATACGTGGTGCCAATTCGAGATTGCTGTCGATAGACACGCTCAAGCAGATGAAAGAGCGCCATTTCATGATGGAGACGATCACCGTCGAGGGCCAGGGCCATGCGCCGTTCCTCGAGACCGGCAGCCTACCGGGCGACATAGGCACTTTTCTCGATCAGGCCGAGCGGAAGAATATCCTGAAGTAAACCCCATGACCAAACAAGGTCACGGGATAGCTATGATAGTATAGGCACGATTCTTCAGCCTACTTGGCTTTTGAACTTTTCCGAGTCGCTTTCGGCGACTCCTTAGCGGCGGCGGCTGCCTCGTCCCTCGTTTTCCGCTCTGCCGTCGGCGACGAAGGCGTCGTCACGGGCGAAGAAAACATGGGGCCTTCAGCGCAATTGCCGCCCGGCTGAGTCGATCGAGGCGTTTCCAGCACGATGACACAGCCATCGAGATCGTTGGTGGCCAGATGCGCGTAGCGCATCGTCATCGACAGCGTTTGGTGGCCGAGCCACATCTGCACGCGCCTGATGTCGATGCCGCCCTGGACCAGACGCGAGGCGCAGGTATGGCGCAATATGTGCGGCACCACCTGATCGTCGGCGCCGAGGCCGACTTCGGCCTTCGCGTCGTTCCAGATGGCACGGAACTGTGCCTGGCTGAGCTTGGTGAACGGTCCTTTGGGCCGACGACCCTCGGTGGGAGGCAGCTTGATGACCTCCTTGACCCGCTCGGTCATCGGAATGGTGCGGCTGCGGCCGGATTTGGTGATCCAGAAGGAGACGCGATGCTCCTGGATATCGTTCCAGATCAGCCCAAGCGCCTCGCCGAGACGGCATCCGGTGTCGACCAGGAAAACGGAAAGCCTGTAGGCATCCTCGCTGCGGCTCTTGATGGCGGCGAACAGGCGCGCCTCTTCGTCCCTTTCGAGGAAGCGAATCCGACCCGCCCGCTCCTTCTGGCGGCGGAACTCGGGCAGGCTGTGGATATCTCCCATCTTGTGAGCCTTGCGCAGCAGTTTGCTGAGGGCAGCCATCTTTCGATTGATGGTTGCGTTGCTGTTGCCGCGCTGGCGCAGGGTGCCGATAAGGTTGTCCAGGGTACTTTGGTCAAAGGCGCTGAAACGCTCACCAAGGAGAATCTCGTCTATTTCGCCGATGAACGAGCTGACATTATACTTATGCCGCCCATCATCCCATAATATGTCCCGATATGCTGAAAAAAGATCTCCGACCCGATGCGATTTTACTTCTCTAATCTTGTTGTAGGTGTATCGAATCTTCGGACTTTGAGAAGAAAACATCGAAAAATGATCAGAGGACTCGCCCTCTTGAATCGCTTCGTTCGTCATCATTTGCCACACCCCCGAGTGGGATAGGTCAGCCCTACCCGCTTGGAAGCGTCCTTTCAAGAGATTTTAATCACGCAGTTGTGATTTCATCCGCCCATCAGCGGATCCCACGAAACCACCCCACGGATTTATTCAGCTACCGTTACCCCCATCCTTCCGTTTGCCTTGATCCAGTCACGAAACAAAAACAGCCCGGGCGTTTGCGCGCCCGGGCTGGATTTCACCTGTAAGGAACCAGCCCTTAGAACGAGCGCTGGAAGCGGAGGATACCGCCGATGTTGCTCTTCTTGTCGGCATGGGTCCAGTTGGACACGGTGTCGTTGCCGACATTAAGGTAATCGACTTCGGCCGTAACCGTGAAGCCAGGAACGACGTCGTAGGCGATGTTCGCCGCGATGCCGAGGTTCTTGCCCTCGTCATATGACACCTGAGCGTTGAACGAGGTCTTCTCGTTGAACTTGTAGGTGCCACCGCCCCACAGTGCCCAATTGCCGCTCCACTGCTTGTACATGCCGCGACCACCAGCAGGGAAATTCAAGCTTGCGTCGGTGTAGTTGTCGTCGGTGCCGTAACCGCCCATGATGAACAGCGTCAGCTCGTTCGTCGCGTTCACGTCCAAGCGAACCTTGGTGGCGACTTCTTCGTAGTTGCTGTCATACGAAACAACGCCGGTGATTGCACCCCAGCCCTGCGTCCACTTCACACCGCCGACGACATGCGGAACATAGCTGTCGATCGTGTAGGCGCCATAGCCTTCTTCGAGTGAAACCACAGCCGAGAAGCCGTTGCCAGCATCGAAGTAGTACTGGATGACGTTGGTGTCGAAGCCGCCATAGGGAACCAGCGTATCCTGGATGACGTTGCCGGCGTAGCCGACGAACGTATCGAAGGCCGATTCGTCCTTACCGACGCGCAGGCCACCGAGCTGGATCCAGGCGAAGTTCAGCGAAACAGGCTCGTTGCCAGCAGCATTGATGAACGGGCTCGTATCGCGTTGGGTGTTGCTGAAATTGAAGCGGGTCTCGGTGTAGGTCTTCAAGGTGCCGAGTTCGGTTTCCTGACCGGTCCAGGTCTTCAGCGTGAAGCGGGCTCTCTTGCGCCAGGTGTCGTTGCTCTCACCGATGTCCTGATGATCTGCGCTTCTTGCACCATCGAACGAGCCGACGTCGCCGCCACCGATGTCATAACGGATATAGCCGCCGATGCGCAGGCAGGTCTCGGTGCCGGGGATGTAGAAGTAGCCAGCGCCGTAGACGTCGCAAATCTTGACGTATTCAGCGGGTTCCGGCTCGGCGACGACGACGGCGTCGGCGGCGCGCGCACCGGAAACTGCGATCAGGGCCGCAGCGGAGCCGAGGAGAAGGCTCTTAATGTTCATTTTCTGACCTCCAGTCAAAAGTTAAAAAACGGGTCTGGGTATTCTTTGCTGAAGGACAGCGTTCCCTGCCCCATCCCCACTACCGAAAAAGATGCGCACCGCGCCGCTCCTTCGAAATCGACATTACCCATGAGGCGGCGAGGTTCAACCACGATCGTACCGGTGAAAGGGCTGCCTGGCTGCTATCCCCCGGCGTTGTTGCACAAATGACACGATTTGGCCTCACTCAGAAAGCTCTCGTTAACCATCAGGCCGCCGCACTCCCTTGTTTGCCGGCGAATCCGGCGATGGGCCGACGGAATCATGGCGAATTCCCGAGTCGCTAGCCAGGAAACAACCGCAGAACCGCCACATCCATGGAAGATTGCGGTTCGGCGCCTTCTTATTTTGCATATAATGATGCGGGCTTGTTGATTGTGCCGGCGCTTTTCTTTATCCAGCGGCGCAACGGAGAGGTGGCCGAGTGGTCGAAGGCGCTCCCCTGCTAAGGGAGTAGAGGTCAAAAGCTTCTCGTGGGTTCGAATCCCATCCTCTCCGCCACCCTACGCCCTGCGGGCTTCGGTGGCAGGCCACCCGGAACCGCATCGGCGTGGGAGTGTCGCCCGAAGCTACGAAGTAGCGTAGGGGGACCATGTGGTACGTGTATTTCCTGCAGCTTCATAATGGCGATGTCTATGTCGGGTCGACAAACGACCTTCGACGCCGGTTCGAATCGCATCAATCAGGCTATGTGACTTCGACCAGAGCCTATCTGCCTGTAGCCCTGAAGACCTATATCGCGGTCGAAACCGAGACCAACGCACGGCAGTTCGAGCGATATTTCAAGACCGGATCGGGCAAGGCTTTCGCCAGTAAACGGCTTTGGCGGACAGAGCCCCGCTGAAGGCCTTTTTATCTATCCATCTGAAATATAAAGAAAAAAATACATGAGAGCTGGGTTTTACCGACCTCCGTTCTCGATTCTGACTGGAGGTCAGAAAATGAACATTAAGAGCCTTCTCCTCGGCTCCGCTGCGGCCCTGATCGCAGTTTCCGGTGCGCGCGCCGCCGACGCCGTCGTCGTCGCCGAGCCGGAACCCGCTGAATACGTCAAGATTTGCGACGTCTACGGCGCTGGCTACTTCTACATCCCCGGCACCGAGACCTGCCTGCGCGTCGGCGGCTATGTCCGTTATGACATCGGCGGTGGCGACCTCGGTTCGTTCGATGGTGCAAAAGCCGCGGATCACCAGGATGGTGATGACCACAATACCTGGCTGAAGAATACCCGCTTCACGCTGAAGACCTGGACCGGTCAGGAAACCGAACTCGGCTCCTTGAAGACCTACACCGAGACCCGCTTCAACTTCGGCGACGACAACGCCTTCGAGGACGTCAACGCCGCCCACAACCGGGACGTCTCGCTGAACTTCGCCTGGATCCAGCTCGGCGGCCTGCGCGTCGGTAAGGACGAATCGGCCTTCGATACGTTCGTCGGCTACGCCGGCAACGTCATCAACGACACGCTCGTTCCCTACGGCGATTTCGACACCAACGTCGTCCAGTACTACTTCGACGCCGGCAACGGCTTCTCGGCAGTGGTCTCGCTGGAAGAAGGTAACGCCAATGACACGATCGACAGCTATGTTCCGCATGTCGTCGGCGGCGTGAAGTACACGCAGGGCTGGGGCGCCATCACCGGTGTCGTCGCCTATGACAGCAATTACGAAGAAGTGGCCGGCAAGGTTCGCCTGGATGTGAACGTCTCCAACGAACTCTCGCTGTTCATCATGGGCGGCTACGGTTCGGACGACAATCTCAACGATAACCTCAGCAATCATGTCGACGCCAACGGTCGCGGCTTCTACAAGATGTGGGGTGGCAATTGGGCAGTGTGGGGCGGTGGCACCTACAAGTTCAACGAAAAAACCTCGTTCAACGCTCAGGTGTCTGCTGACGATTGGAAGAACGTCGGCGTTGCCGCGAACATCGCTTACGACGTTGTGCCGGGCTTCACGGTCACGGCCGAAGTCGACTACCTCCATGCAGGCCGATTTGGCGATGTCAACTATGTTAACCCATCGTTCACACCGGCCGACAAGAAGAACAGCATCGGCGGCCTCCTCCGCTTCCAGCGCTCGTTCTAATATATTTCGACTTGTCGAAATCGAAAACCCGGCGGGCAACCGCCGGGTTTTTTACGCCGGGTTCCGAGAGACTCGTCAAATGCAGTTGAGCCGCCCCGAGACCGAGCCCCTGCACTTCTTGAAGGTTTGCGAGCGACAATAGCCAGCCGACGAAGCCGAGCCCCGGCAGCTCCGGCAGTCCGGCAGTGCGTGAGTTTTCGCGCCAAGCACTTCGAGCGTGTCGACCAGCAGAATCAATTGACCAACCGAGCGATTGTGTTGGGATCATCGGGTGCGGAATCACGCGCATCCGTAAGCTTCTTCAGCTCTATTTCTCAGCAGTGCCAACCAAATCGAGGAGACGTGCGCGCATGAGCGGAACGCAGGACTGGTCTGAGTTACGTGTCCGCCAAGTCGCCCAAAGCATCGATGAGTGGCTGGATCTCGCCTTCATAATTCTTCCAGCGCTTGACCGACGATTTGTAGATCGGTTGGCGAACCTGCCAGCGACTGGGTGTGTTGACCGAACCATCCCTGTCGAAAAAGCGCAGGCAGGCGTCATCCCAGGGCAGCCCAAGGTAATCGATGAGGCGGCGTGACTGCGCTTCCTGATCGTCGACCAGCGTCTCGTACTGATTTTCGAAGATCAGGTTCGGGAAAACCTCGTTCCAATGCTGCATCAGGCGGTCATATTCTCGATAGTACAGGCCGAGTGTCTTCAGGTCGGTGTTGTAGCTGTGCCCCTCGCCGAATTTCTGGACAAAACAAGAGACGCAATTGTCGATGGCGTCACGACGGCAATGAATGATTCGCGCGTTGGGAAAGAGAACGGCGATAAGACCGATCAGCTCAAAATTATGAGGCATCTTATCCACGATCCGAAGCGCGGCAGGCGCTCGCTCCCTCAGATAGGTCAGGTGCTCTTCGGCCAGTGTTCCGGACAGGTGTTCTGTGATCGACGCCATCGCATGGTTTAGCCTCCCGGCCGATGACTTTCTGAGGTCGATCGCATTCGCGACTCTTCTGAGTTTGCTTAGTTCCCCTGCGCCATGGACATCGGGATGACTTGCGCAAATTTGTTCCGTGAGTGTCGTTCCCGAGCGCGGCATGCCGACCACGAACACAGGAACTTCCGAAGGATTTCCGTAACCCGACCTGGCAGCCAGCATCTCAGGCGTGAAGGTCTCAATCAGTGAATCTACCCACCGACGGTATTGGTCGATATCGAAGTAGCGGCCCGAGGCCTGTTTGGCCTTGTTGAAATGGCCGAATGCATCCTTATAGCGCTTGAGGTCGTTCAGCACCTTGCCGGCCGCCAGATGGAGCTTCTCTACGCCGTCCAGATCAAGCTTGGGATTGCCGAGTTCACCAACGATGGATTGTAGTTCCTTTGGCTCTTCGGTGAACTTTTGCGTCTGTACAAGGTCGTTGTAGGCAGTCGGCATTGCGATGCGACGTTCGATTGCTTCTTTAAGAAAGGCGGCGGCCTCGTCCATGCGCCCCAGGCTGCTGAGCGCGCTGGCCAGTCCTATCCGCACTTTGGGATGATCGCGGTTGATCTTCAGCGCCTTCTCATAGAGCGGCAAAGCCATGTCGGGTTTATCAAACTGGATATAAGCGTCCCCCAATGCACAAAGCGCTTCGATGAGACCTGGCTGCAACTCCAAGGCATACTGCATATGCTCGATTGCCGGTGAATATTCACTGACCTTCACATAGGCCGAAGCCAAACCAAGGTGGTAGTAGGGGTTTTTTGGTTCCTCGCCGACCGCTCGTGCGAAATATCGCAAGGCCGCCTCATCGTCGTAGCCCAGGCACACGGTCCCCAAAATATACAGGGCGAGCGGATGGTTAGGCGTGCGCGCCAGCACCCGAAGGCATAGGTCCTGAGCCTCGTTAAGCCGCTTGGCCTGCTGAAACTGATACGCCTGCTCCAGCAACGCATCGTCTGCCTGCGCAGGCGAAAGCGAATTTGCGTTGCGCAGATTTGGCTGCGGGAATTTGGGTTTCGGCCCGGTTTGGACCTTGAGGTGTTTGGACCAGGCAGGCGGCAGACGGTTGTTCATCACGTCTCGCTAGCAAAAGCGGCCGAAAGAATCCAGCGTTACGGATCTGCCCAGCGGCAACTTGCACCGACCCATCCGGCGCGCTAGCAAGAAGGCCCTTTCAAGCGAGCTTCCACCATGCATCAGCGCCCTCCCCTCATGCCGCTCATCGCAGCGCTTCCCTCGACGGTGCCGTTTGTCGGCCCCGAAGCGCAGGAGCGCGAGCGTGGCCGCGCTTTTCGCGCCCGCATCGGCGCCAATGAGAGCAGCTTTGGTCCCTCGCCGCGCGTCATCGCCCGCATGGCCGAGATCGCCGGCGACATGTGGATGTATTGCGATCCCGACAATCACGATCTGAAGGTGGCGGCGGCCGCGCATCACGGCGTAAAAGCAGAGAACGTCGTTGTCGGCGAAGGCATAGATGGCCTGCTCGCTCTGGTGGCACGCATGTATGTGGCGCCCGGCGATGCTGTGGTCACATCGCTCGGCGCTTATCCGACCTTCAACTTCCACATCGCCGGTGTCGGCGGACGACTGGTGACGGTCCCTTACGAGAACGACCGGGAAAGCCTGGATGGCCTGCTGGCGGCGGTGCGCAGGGACAAGGCCCCGCTGGTCTATCTCTCCAACCCCGACAATCCGATGGGCAGTTGGTGGGAGGCGAGCGAGATCATCCGTTTCATCGAGGCGCTGCCGCAAGCCACCATGCTGGTGCTCGACGAGGCCTACGGCGAACTCGGGCCGGCCTCGGCGCTGCCGCCGATCGATATCTCCAGGCCAAACGTCATCCGCATGCGCACCTTCTCGAAGGCGTACGGGCTGGCGGGCATACGCTGCGGCTATGCGATCGCCGAGGCCCAGGTGATCCGCGACTTCGAGAAGATCCGCAATCATTACGGCGTCAGCCGCATGGCGCAGATCGCCGGCGTCGAGGCGCTCGCCGATCAGCACTGTCTGCAAAGCGTGGTGGCGCGGGTCGCGGCCGGCCGCCGACGCATCGCCGGTATTGCCGAGGCGAACGGGCTGAAGCCACTGGCGTCGGCGACCAATTTCGTCACCATCGATTGCTGCGGCGATGGCGCCTTTGCGCTGAAAGTTCTGCAAGCCCTGCTGTCACGCGACGTCTTCATCCGCAAGCCGATGGTGCCACGGCTCGACCGCTGCATCCGCGTCAGCGTCGGCCTCGATCACGAGCTCGACATTTTTGCCGAGGAACTTCCCGGTGCTTTGGCGGCAGCGCGGGGCAATTAGGATACCGCTGGCGCGCAACCGGCAGCAAAAGCCGCCTACAAATCCATTTCCCAGGTCTGGCCGGTCAGATCCTTGCCGAAGCTGCGGTGGTGCTCCTGCGAGACCAGCCTGAAGCCGGCACGTTCGTAGATCGCGCGCGCCGCAACGAGGATGTCGTTGGTCCACAGAACCAGCTTGGCGTAGCCGCAAGCCCGGGCCTGGTTCACGCATTCCGCCACCAGTCGTTTGCCGATGCCGAAGCCGCGCGCCGACGCCTCGACATGCAGCATTCTCAGCTTGGCCACCTTGTCATCCTGATGAACCAGGAACACCGCGCCGACCGGCTGACCACCGCGCTCGGCGATCCAGCAGAAATCGCGGCCGGGCACGAAATTGCGAATGAAATCGGCGCCGATCTCGGCGAGCATGGCCTCGAACTCGATCGTCCAGCCATATTCCTCGGCATAAAGTTGGGCCTGGCGCTGCACGACCCAGCCGACATCGCCGACGCGGTGCGGCCGCAACGTCACCTCGCCGCTTTCACGGGTGGGATCACCCAGCAATTCCCCCGCCTTGCGCAAGGCGCTGCGCAGTTCATGCAACCTGTCGTCGGGTACGCTTTCGATCAGCCGCGCCGTATCCCGATCGGCCGCCACCTGCAGCCTGGCAAGCGCTGCCTCGCCCCTTGCGGTCAGCGAGAGGACCCTTCGGCGCCGGTCAGCCGGGTCCGTTCTGGCCTCGGTCAGCCCCTGGCCCGCGAACTTGCGCAGGATCCGCGTCAGATAGGCGGCATCGACACGCAACTGTCTCGATATTTCGGAGGCCGCCGGGCCATTCTCCAGCCGAAAAGCCCCAGCCAGGAAACCTCGCTCGCCGGCGATTTCGGCGGAAGCCGGGTTGCTGCGGTGACCCAGTTCGAACAGCACGCGCGCCTCGGTCAAAGTGAATGCACTTTGTGTCAGCGTCTCGTCGAGAAGGCCGACAGTACGCGTGTAGAAGCGATTGAAGCGCCGGACATCGGCCACCAATGCGTTGCGTTCGTCCAACATTTGCGGCCAGCTCCTAATAAAGCAGTTCCATTTTCCTAAATTAGTGGACTGAGTCAATTAAATTCAAGGCCAGAAGGCCAGCTAAAGCCGGAAGGCCCAGCTATTGCGTCCGCGCGCAGGTTGCATTCCTCAGGCCGTGCGCCAGATTCAAAACGAGACAGGCTTGGAGAGATTCATGGCTGGTCATCGCAGGAAAGTGCACGCACGCGTCTACGGTAACGTGCAAGGCGTCGGCTTCAGAGCCTGGGCCCGGGATGAGGCCACGGGCCTTGGTCTTGCGGGCTGGGTTTGCAATGAAGCGGACGGGTCCGTAACGGCCGAGATCGCAGGCCTCGATGAGGCGGTCTCGACAATGATCGAGCGCCTCTGGAAAGGGCCGGCCGGGGCTTTGGTTTCCAAGGTCGACGTCGAGGAGTTGGAGGCAGACAACGCCTCTGTTGGGTTCAGAATCGTGGCATGAAGGCGGATTTGGATTGAGCGCCTTGAATTAATTAAACGTTCGTTTTATTATTGCTCCGCAGAGGAGCTGACATGGCACGCACCGCCGGGTCTGATGGCGAAAAGACCGAAGCGACCATTCGTGAGGCGGCGGTCAATCTGATCGCGCGTTTTGGCTACGAGGCGATGTCGATGCGACAGCTCGCCGCCGAGGTCGGCGTACAGGCGGCCGCACTCTACCGCTACTTTCCGACCAAGGAAGAGCTTCTGTTCACGCTGATGCGCGAGCACATGGAAGGTTTGACCGAAGCGTGGGAAACAGATCGCCCGGTTAATGCGGATCCCGTGCAGCGGCTTTCGGCCTATGTCGAAAACCACATCACTTTCCACATCGAGCGACGGCACGCCACGCATGTGTCGAACATGGAATTGCGCAGCCTGTCGCCGGAAAGGCTGACGCAGATCCTGCGCATGCGCACTGCCTACGAGAAGGAGCTGCGCACCATCCTGCGCGACGGCGCCGAGACGGGCACCTTCAGCATCGACGACACCGGGCTGACCGCCATGGCGCTGATCCAGATGATGACCGGCGTCATCGTCTGGTTTCGGCCGGGCGAACGGCTGTCGATCGCTGAAGTGACCACAACATATCTTTCAATGACAATGCGGCTCGTCGGCGCGAAGATCGACGCCTACAGCGCCGCGCGTCCCTTCGGACGCGCAAAGGACGCTGCAGCATTTTGATTCGCGCATGATCCCTTTCCGAAATCAAAGTCGATTTTCGGGGTCATGCGCAGGGAGGAGAAAAATGTACACCAACACGCTCAGCTTCGGGCATGACGAAGAGATCGAGGCGCTGCGCGACATGGTGCGGCGCTTTGCCCGGGACCGGATCGCGCCGATCGCCGCCGACATCGATCGCTCGAATGAATTCCCGGTGCATCTGTGGGGCGAACTCGGTGCGCTCGGCCTGCTCGGCATCACCGCCGACCCCGATTTCGGCGGCAGCGGCATGGGCTATCTCGCCCATGTGATCGCCGTCGAGGAGATTTCGCGCGCTTCGGCCTCGGTCGGCCTCTCCTACGGTGCCCATTCCAACCTCTGCGTCAACCAGATCAACCGCTGGGCGACGCCGGCGCAGAAGGAAAAATACCTGCCGCCACTGTGCTCGGGCGAGCGAGTCGGCGCGCTGGCGATGTCGGAATCCGGCGCCGGCTCGGACGTCGTCTCGCTGAAGCTGCGCGCCGAAAAGCGCAATGACCGCTACGTGCTCAACGGCACCAAGATGTGGATCACCAACGGGCCGGACGCCGAGACGCTGGTGGTCTATGCCAAGACGGATCCGGACCTGAAATCGCGCGGCATCACCGCCTTCATCGTCGAGAAGGCTTTTGCCGGATTTTCCGTGGCGCAAAAGCTCGACAAGCTCGGCATGCGCGGCTCCAACACCGGCGAGCTGGTGTTTAGGGATGTCGAGGTGCCCTTCGACAACGTGCTGCATGAGGAAGGGCGCGGCGTCGAAGTGCTGATGTCTGGCCTAGACTATGAGCGCACGGTGCTTGCCGGCGGCCCGATCGGCCTGATGGCGGCGTGCCTCGACGTGGCAATCCCCTATGTGCATGAGCGCAAGCAGTTCGGACAGGCGATCGGCGAGTTCCAACTGGTGCAGGGCAAGCTGGCCGACATGTACACGACGCTGAATGCCGCGCGCGCCTATGTCTATGCCGTCGCCGCCGCCTGCGATCGTGGCCAGACGACGCGAAAAGATGCCGCCGGCTGCGTGCTGTTTGCCGCCGAGAAGGCGACGCTGATGGCGCTCGACGCCATTCAGCTGCTTGGCGGCAACGGCTACATCAACGACTATCCAACCGGCCGCCTGTTGCGCGACGCCAAGCTCTACGAGATCGGCGCCGGCACCAGCGAAATCCGCCGCTGGCTGATCGGCCGCGAGATCATGGCGGAGGGGGTGTAGGTATGGCCACGTTGCAAACCCAGATCTCCCCCTCCTCCGAAACCTTCCGTGCCAATGCCGAGCGCATGCGGGCGCTGGTCGCCGACATTGCGGAGAAGGCTGCCACCGTCGAGCTCGGCGGTTCGGAGGAAGCGCGTGAGCGCCATGTCTCGCGCGGCAAGCTTCTGCCGCGCGAGCGCCTTGCGCAATTGCTGGATGTCGGCTCACCCTTCCTCGAGATCGGCCAGTTCGCGGCATGGTCGATGTATGGCGAGGAGATCTCTTCGGCCGGCATGATCGCCGGCATCGGCCGCGTCGAAGGCACCGAGGTGATGGTCGTCGTCAACGACGCCACCGTGAAGGGCGGCACCTATTATCCGCTGACCGTGAAGAAGCATTTGCGGGCGCAGGAGATCGCACTGCAGAACAATCTTCCCTGCATCTATCTCGTCGACAGCGGCGGCGCCAATCTGCCCAACCAGGACGAGGTGTTTCCCGACCGCGAGCATTTCGGCCGCATCTTCTACAACCAGGCCAACATGTCGGCATCAGGCATTCCGCAGATCGCCTGCGTCATGGGTTCGTGCACGGCGGGCGGCGCCTATGTGCCGGCGATGTCCGACGAGACGATCATGGTGGGCAATCAGGCAACCATCTTCCTCGGCGGCCCGCCGCTGGTGAAGGCGGCGACGGGCGAGGATGTCAGTGCCGAGGATCTCGGCGGTGCGGATGTGCACACCAGGCTTTCCGGTGTTGCCGACCACTATGCGCTGGACGACGACCATGCCCTCGCCATCTGCCGGCGCATCGTCAAGAACCTGAATCGGAACAAGACTGTAAGCCTGAACTCTAGGAGAGCGATTCCGCCGCTTCATCCGGCGGATGAACTTTATGGCATCGTGCCGACCGACCTGCGCCAGCCCTATGACGCGCGCGAGGTCATCGCGCGCGTCGTCGACGGTTCCGAATTCGACGAGTTCAAGCAGAATTACGGCACCACGCTGATCACCGGCTTTGCCCATCTCCATGGCATGCCGGTCGGCATCATCGCCAACAACGGCGTGCTGTTTTCCGAAAGCGCGCTGAAGGGCGCGCACTTCATCGAACTGTGCTGCCAGCGCAAAATTCCATTGGTCTTCCTGCAGAACATCACCGGCTTCATGGTCGGTCGAAAATATGAAGCAGGCGGCATCGCCAAGGATGGCGCCAAGCTGGTGATGGCGGTTGCCACCGCCAGGGTGCCGAAGGTGACTGTCATCATCGGCGGTTCGTTCGGCGCCGGCAATTACGGCATGTGCGGCCGCGCCTATTCACCGCGCTTCCTGTGGATGTGGCCGAACGCCCGCATCTCGGTGATGGGCGGCGAACAGGCGGCAACGGTGCTTGCCATGGTCAAACGCGAAGGCATCGAGCGCAAGGGCGGAGAATGGAGCGCCGAGGAAGAGGCGAAATTCAAGAAGCCTATCCTGATGAAATACGAGCATGAGGGCCATCCGCTCTATTCGTCCGCACGCCTCTGGGACGACGGTATCATCGATCCTGCGAAGACGCGCGACGTGCTGGCGCTCAGCCTGTCGGCCGCGCTCAACGCCGAAATCGAGGACACGCGCTTCGGCGTGTTTCGGATGTGAGAATGGACGGTCAACTTCGACAGCCAAACGGCGGAACTATACCGGCAGGCCGTTGCTGCCGTGTGAAAAGGCTGAACTGTATGGACCAAGCGATTGGTCAGTATAGGCGGCTTCGAATCTCAAACAGTGAACTGGCGGGGGGACAAAATATTCGCTACTGTTTATCGAGCATGGGGCAATGGGGACGGACTGGAAATGAAACTGAAATATTGCCAGGGAACGGCTGCTTCGATACTTTCCGCATTTCTAATATTAACGGCGACCGGCATCAGCTCGGCGGAATCGCTCGCAGGACGCAAGGGAGACGTGCGTTTTCCGCCGACCTTGGGTTCGGGCGAATGCAACGTTGCCTACAAGGGTTACGTCGCGGCGAGCGGCCATTCGGCCTACGCCACAACCTTTTATTCGCGCGTTGTCGACCTCTACATCATCTGCGGGACGAAGCTCAACGCGCCGTCCCAGAAGGCGGCGGAAGAGACGGCGCTGCGCAATTGCCAGGCCGGGTTGACACGGTGGAAGCTCAAGACCGCGAGTGGCGGCTGCGCAATCTCGTCATCGAAATAAGCAACCGGCCGAGACTTTTTTGCGAATGGGGGAAGCAGAATGAAATCCGGGACCTGCAAACGAGCAGCCACCCCCATAGTGGCAGGCTTGCTGATGGTGGCGGCCTCCACCGCCGCCATGGCCGGATCGCTGGCAGGCAGCAAGGGCGACGTGCGCTACCCGGTGACCATTCCTATAGGAACCACCGGGGGCTGCGGGAAGGCCTATGCAGCGTATCTCGCAGCCGCAGGCCATTCGGCTTTCGCGGCGACGCCAATCGTTCCGGCGACCGAGTACTTCGTTTGCGGCGTGAAGCTGAATGCATCGTCACAAAAGGCGGCGGCGGAACTGGCACTGAAATCCTGTCAGGCCAGCAAAAGCAAATACAAGGTTACCGTCGCCGGCGCCTGCAGCATCGCCGCGTCCAAATAGACCGGAAAGCGCCCGGTTTTTCTCCTTGGGGAAGACAAAATGAAATCCACGAATTCCAAGCGAACAGCCATGGCGATATTTGCCGGATTGCTGACGATCGCCGCGTGCGGCGCGGGCATGGCCGGCTCACTGGCGGGAAGCGAGGGAGACAAGCGTTTCCCGCCGTACCTGCCGCGAAATCCCAAGGATCCCTGCACCAAGGCCTACAAGGCCTATGTCGCGGCCGGTGGCCATTCAGCGTACGCAACCACTCCCTACGCACGGATAATGTCGTCGTACATAGTTTGCGGCGGCCACCTCAACGCACCATCTCAAAAGACGGCCGAAGAGTTGGCGATGAAATCCTGTCAGTCCACCCGCGGCCACTACAAAGTCACGACCGGCGGCGGTTGCGAGATCGCGGCCTCGAAGTAGGTACAGCCGACCGCAAGGTAGAGCACTCCCCTGGTAAGGGAGAGGTTTACTCCGAGGGCTTAAAAGGCTCGCGGGACAGCACCCCCCTCTGTCCTGCCGGTCAGAGGGGGGTGTTCAAGCGCCATGCTTCCCATGGACTTCGAACCTTACATGCGGAGGCTCCATGTTCGCCAAGATCCTGATCGCCAACCGCGGCGAGATCGCTTGCCGTGTCATCCGTACGGCTCGGAAGCTGGGCGTGCGTACCGTCGCCATCTATTCGGATGCCGACGCAAAATCCCTGCATGTCGAGATGGCCGACGAGGCGGTGCATATCGGCGCCTCGCCCGTCGGCGAAAGCTATCTGCGCGGCGACAAGATCATCGCGGCGGCCCTGGCAACGGGTGCGCAAGCCATTCATCCCGGCTACGGCTTCCTGTCGGAAAATCCCGATTTCGTCGACCAGGTGACAGCGGCGGGGCTTATTTTCGTCGGCCCATCCGCGGCCTCTATCCGTGCCATGGGGCTGAAGGACGCCGCCAAGCGGCTGATGGAAAAGGCCGGCGTGCCGGTCGTGCCGGGCTATCATGGCGAGGCGCAGGAGATCGTGCTGCTTGCCTCCAAGGCGCGCGAGATCGGCTATCCAGTGCTGATCAAGGCGCGCGCCGGCGGCGGCGGCAAGGGCATGCGCCGGGTCGAGCATCCCGATGAGTTTTCCGAGGCGCTGTCCAGCGCACGGCGCGAGGCGAAAGCCGCGTTCGGCGACGACCGTGTGCTGGTCGAAAAATATGTCGACAAGCCGCGCCATATCGAAGTGCAGGTCTTCGGCGACAATTTGGGCAATGTCGTGCATCTCTACGAGCGCGACTGCTCAGCGCAGCGCCGCCACCAGAAGGTGATCGAGGAATCGCCGGCGCCCGGCATGACGCCCGCTTTGCGCAAGGCGATGACGGAGGCGGCAGTGAAGGCCGCCAAGGCGATCAATTATTCAGGCGCCGGTACCATCGAGTTCATCGTCGATGCCTCGCAGGGCCTGAAGGCTGACCGCTTCTGGTTCATGGAGATGAACACCCGTCTGCAGGTCGAGCACCCGGTCACCGAAATGGTCACCGGCACCGACCTGGTCGAGTGGCAGTTGCGGGTCGCGTCAGGCGAAAAGCTGCCCAAGACGCAAAGCGAGATCGCGCTCGTCGGCCATGCCTTCGAGGCGCGCATCTATGCCGAGGACGCGGCAAAAGGGTTCCTGCCGGCGACCGGTACGCTGCATCATCTGAAATTTCCGGATGCGGCCCCGCAAGGCGCCACGATTCGCATCGAGACTGGCGTGCGAGCGGGTGACGCCATCTCGCCCTATTACGACCCGATGATTGCCAAGCTGGTCGTCCACGCAACGGACAGGCAGGCGGCTCTGGAGGCGCTTGGCGCGGCGCTATCCCGGACCGAGATCGCCGGCTCGACCGTCAACACCGCCTTTCTTGCCGCTCTCGCCGCCGATCCGGATTTCGCCGCAGGCGACGTCGACACCAGCCTGATCGCCAGGCACCAGACGGCGCTGACCGAGGTCGCGCCGCCGACCGGCGAAACCATCGCTGCCGCGGCCGTTGCGGCCTCCGGCGCCGGAGCATCGCCGTCACCCAACGATCCGTGGTCGTCGCTTGCCGGTTATGCGCATTTCCACAGCGTGGCGCGACGCACACGATTGAAGTTTGGCGAAGACGAAATCGTGGCGAAAGTTTCGGTGCGGTATGACGGGCGGTTCCAGGTGACGCTGGACAAGCCCTATGACGACACCAATTCGCATGATTTTCGCTCAACACCACGCCTCGCCCGCTGGCCAGGCCACATCACCGTGTTCGAAGGCGCCGTCGGCTACACCTTTACGGTGCCGGACCCGCTCGCACGAGCCGACGAGGCAGCGGCGGGTTCAGGCAGCCTGCGCGCGCCGATGCCGGGACTGGTCAAGCTGGTGCGCGTGGGAAAGGGCGATGCCGTGATCAAGGGTGAACCGCTGCTGATCCTGGAGGCGATGAAGATGGAACACACCATCGCCGCGCCACATGACGGCGTGATCGCCGAGATCGCCACCGAGGGCGTGCAGGTGACCGACGGGACGGTACTGGTACGGTTCGTCGAGGAACAAGCCGCTTCGGCCGCTGTAGCCAGCTGACGGTTCGAAAGGCAGACTACAGGGCAAACAAGAAAATGGCCGGGACGACCCCGGCCATTTCCCTATGCTATTCAGTCGCCGGGCCGGCGATTACTGCGCGATCGGCGCATATTTTCCGTCATGCCACTGGTTGATGTCGTAGCTGGCATTCTTGAGATCGCCCTTCTCGTCGAAGGTGACATTACCGACAACGGTGCTGATCGGCGTGCCGTTCTTCAGCGCCTCGGCAACCTTGGCCGGATCGTCGCTGCCGGCACGCTTGATGCCTTCGGCGAATGCCTGGATGGTGGCGTATGAGAACAGCGTGAAGCCCTCCGGCACGAAACCGCCGGCCTTGATCTTCTCGACGGCTGCCTTGGCTTCCGGCTTTGCCTGCGGATCCGACGGGAAGACGAACATGGTGCCCTCGCCGGCCGGGCCAGCGACCTGCCAGAATTCCGGCGAGGCGATGGAGTCCGGCATGATCAGCTGGAACTTCAGGTTCTGTTCCGCCGACTGACGCAGGATCAGGCCAGCTTCAGGATGGTAGCCGCCGAAATAGACGACGTCGGCTTTCAAGTCCTTGAGCTTGGTGACGAGAGCCGAATAGTCCTTCTCGCCAGCGTTGATGCCGTCATAATAGACCTCCTTGAGGCCGCCGGCATTCATCGTTGCCCTGACGGCGTCAGCCACGCCCTGTCCGTAGGCGCTCTTGTCGTGCAGGACGACGACATTCTTGCCGGCGAACTTCTTGGCGATCCATGGGCCGATGAAGGCGCCCTGCGCATCGTCACGCGTATAAAGGCGCATGATCGTCGGCCAGCCGGCCTTGGCGGCCGCGTCGGTCAGCACCGGGTTGGAAGAAGCCGGGCTCATCATCAGCGCGCCGGCTTCGGCATAGACGGCCGAGGCCGGAATGCTCGAACCCGAGCAGGCATGGCCGTCGATGAACTTGACGCCATCGGCGACGACGCGGTTGGCAACCGACACCGCCTGCTTGGGATCGCACTGGTCGTCTTCGATATCAAGCTTGATCATCGAGCCGTTGACGCCGCCAGCGGCATTGATCGCATCGGCAGCGGCCTGTGCGCCCTGCTTGAACTGATCGCCGATGGTGGCGAGCTGTCCGGTCATCGGGCCAATCACCGCAAAGGTGATATCGTCGGCAAATGCGACCGGCGTGCTCATCATCAGGCCGAATATGGCCGCGTTCAAAATACTCAATTTTTTCATGATGGTAGAACTCCTCCACTCACGCGCGGCCGCCCCGGCCACGCTTCTTCCAGAGAGGCGGGACAATTTCATCCTTCATTCGGCCTGTCTAGGCGCATTGGCGCCGCTCGATTGGGCCTGCAAGACGTCATCCACGCAAAAAGCCACGCCAGCCTTGTTCCGGCTGGTCGTGGCTTTTTTGCCCGTCGAGCAATCTCCAGGCGCCCCCGCCCCTAAAAATCCCGCTCAGCTTCCCTGTGTCGCGCACGACTGGGCCTTGCGGCCTGCCGCGTTCTTTCTCTTGCCCTCATGACCGTCTTGCGCGGCCTTCAATTTCGCCGAGTCCGGCCGTCTGTGCGGCCTTGATCCCGGAGCTTCCCTGTCTTCGATAGGCCTGTCTGCGATTGGCAGATTTCAGTGCATGGTCATCCATTCGCGGGCTTCGCGAAGCGCCGTGGCGATCTCGACCTTCGACATGGCCGCCGACAGTTCCGAGCGCAGTTCCGCGGCGCGGGCCGAGCCCTTGATGGCGGCGATGTTGAACCATTTGTGGGCGGCAACGACATCGGTCTCGCAATCGCGGCCGGTCGCATACATCATGCCCAGTTCGAAAAGGATGTCGGCCTGGGCAGTTGCCCCCATGGCGCCGAAACCTGCTTCAAGCATTTCAAAACGTGCCATTTCAATCCCCTGTTTCCGGCCCCTGTCAGGCTCCCGAGAGCTGCCTTCTTTCGTCCTTGGCGGCTGCTCTTCCGATGCTTTCGAGAATGCCGTGCAGGCTTGAATCCGTCGTTAAATGGCGTGCTTAATTTGAGGAAAACAAAGCTAAAACAAGAGGTAAACGCGGAAATTCGTTAAGGATACAAAGCCAGCAATTCAGCCTGCTTGCGTCAAATTTGACGAAAATTTCCCGATGCCAATTCAAGACTTCGCTAACCACAGGAGACAAAGGCGATGCGCCGATCGTTTCATTTCCTTGGCCAGGAGGCGCATTCGGGGCCCTTCAAAATCCGAAAGTCTTCCGTTGCGGCACCGCTTTTGTTTTGCCGGGAGCTGGATTAGCTTACGTTTGCGTAAGCGGCAGACCGAGGCGGAGCATCCGGCCGGACATCTAAAGGGAGGAAGACATGTTTCGAAGAGTGAGCCTGGCCCTTGCGGCCACATTGATCATGGCCGGTGCGGCCTGGGCCGATCCGATCGAGGGCAATTGGAAGACGCAGGCCGGCGACACCGCAGCCATCGCTGGCGGCGGCTCGTTTTCCATCACGCTCAAGTCCGGCAAATATGCCGGCAAGACCATCGGCTCGCTCAAGGCGACGGGCGACAACAAATATGCCGGCAACATCACCGATCCGGCAAACGACAAGACCTATTCGGGCAAGGCGACATTGTCGGGCACCTCTCTCAAGATGAGCGGCTGCGTGCTCGGCGGGCTGATCTGCAAGAGCCAGACCTGGCACAAGCTCTGATCGAGCGCATCTTTCCGACCTGATGACGGGGCCCCGACGGGCCCCGTTTTCGTTTTGTCGACACATCCTGCGCCGGTGATGCTCGATGGAGGCCGGCGGCTATCCAACCGACGCCGGCGCCGTCGAAACCCCGTCAATCATCTTGAACCGCAGATGAACGCCGCCATCAGAGCCGGTTCAGTTGCATCAGGGCATTCTCCGGCGTGTTGAAGGAGACCGACCCAATGCTTGCTCGCCGCTTCACCATCGTCTGCCTGCTGGTGAGCCTGTTTGGAATGTTCTTCGCCATCCTCGTCGCTGAAGCGGGCCGTCCGGCCCGCGCCTGGGACGAAGCCAGTTCCAGAACCTGCCGCCTCGCCTGCCCCACCCATCTTCGCAACTGAACAAAGAAACCAAGACCTCGAAAAGAAAAGCTGAACGCCATGAACCGCATCGCCGCCAACGCTCTCAAGACCCTTCGGCTTCTGCCGCGGGCGGCGCTTATCCTGACGGTTCTGGCCGCTCCGGTCCTGGCCGTGCCGATGATGCGCGCTGACGCCGGCTCGACGATCGACGCACCGGCCCTGAAGAAGTCCGGCGTCGGCTTTGTGCTTCTGGTCAGCCTGCAGCGCGGTTGAAGAAAAACGGCGCTTTGACCGCCTTCGGTCGCGACACCCCTCCCAAGTGCCGATCCAAGTCTCTATATTGAGCCATGGAAAAGCGAATCTACCCACAAGCCATCGAATCTGTCGTCATGCCGGAGCCTTTTGGCCGGCAAAGCTTTGATAGCGCCGAAAAGGCCGTCAAGGCACTGCAGGCGCTTTACGATCGCAACACCAGGTTCCTGCGCGATTCCTTCGCAGAATTGGCGGCAGCAGGCGGTGATAATGGCAAGCGCTACCGGGCCTTCTATCCGGAGATCGGCGTCACCACCAACTCATTCACCCAGATCGACTCGCGCCAGGCCTATGGGCATATGCCGACACCTGGGCATTTTTCCACCACCATCACCCAGCCGGGCCTGTTCGAAAGCTACCTCGTCGAGCAGTTGCGCCTGATCATGCGCAATCATGGGGTTGCGGTCACGGTGTCGGAATCGACCACACCCATCCCGCTGCATTTCGCCTTCCTTGAAGGCACCCATGTCGACGGCGCGGCGGCAGAGCGTATCAAGCGGCCGATCCGCGACCTGTTCGACGTGCCCGATCTCGATGGCACCGACGACCAGATCGCCAACGGCACCTTCGAAGTCGCCTTCGGCGAGCCGAGGCCTCTGGCGCCTTTCACGGCGCAGCGCATCGACTATTCGCTGCACCGGCTGTCGCACTATACGGCAACCACGCCACAGCATTTCCAGAACTTCGTGCTGTTCACCAACTATCAGTTCTACATCGACGAATTCGTCGCCCGCGCCCGCGACCTGATGGCCAATGGCGGCGGCGGATACACGGAGTTCGTCGAGCCGGGAAATGTCATCACCAAGGGCGGGCAGAGCGCGCCCAGCGAAGGCGTTGCACCGCCGCGCTTGCCGCAGATGCCGGCCTATCACCTGAAGAAATCGGGACATGGCGGCATCACCATGGTCAATATCGGCGTCGGGCCTTCCAACGCCAAGACCATCACCGACCATATTGCGGTGCTGAGGCCGCATGCCTGGGTGATGCTCGGTCACTGCGCCGGCCTGCGCAACACGCAGGCGCTTGGCGACTATGTGCTGGCGCATGCCTATGTGCGCGAGGACCACGTGCTGGACGACGATCTTCCGGTCTGGGTGCCAATCCCGCCGCTGGCCGAGATCCAGGTGGCGTTGCAGGAAGCCGTCGCCGAAGTCACCGGCCTTTCGGGCTACGACCTGAAGCGCATCATGCGCACCGGCACCGTTGCCACCATCGACAATCGCAACTGGGAACTGCGCGACCAGCGTGGGCCGGTACAGCGTCTGTCGCAATCTCGCGCCATCGCACTCGACATGGAATCGGCGACCATCGCCGCCAATGGCTTCCGCTTCCGTGTTCCCTACGGCACGCTGCTGTGCGTTTCGGACAAACCGCTGCATGGCGAGTTGAAGCTGCCCGGCATGGCGACCGAATTCTACAAGCGCCAGGTGGCGCAGCACCTGACCATCGGCATCAGGGCTATGGAGAAGCTCGCGGAAATGCCGATGGAGCGGCTGCATTCGCGCAAGCTCAGAAGTTTTTCGGAAACGGCGTTCCAGTAGGCCGGTTCCACGCATCGCATGGGCGTTTCGCCATCTTGATTGAGCCGCATTTCTGCCGATAAGCAGGCGGCATGGAGAAAGCGGGCTTCGGGACATTGCTGATTTCGGTTGCATTCCTGGCAATGCTGGCCTGTTCGATCGCGCTGGTGGCCGGGTTTTTCGGAACGCTGCATCCCGCCTTCGATTCCTTCTCGCATTTCCGCGTCCACCTTGCCGTGCTGATGGCGCTTTGCGCGTTGCCGCTGCTGGCCACGACATTTCGACTGCAAGCGGCCGTGGCACTGCTTTTTGCCGTGGCGGCCTTCGCCACCACTTCCGGCTCGCTGTCCTTCTCCCGCCTGTGGCCGGTTCAGGCCGCCTATGAAGCCAAGAACGAAGACCGCGCGATCTACAAGCTGCTGCAGATGAACCTGCGCTACGACAATCCAACGCCGAAGAAGGTGCTGTCGCTGATCGGCCGGACCAATCCCGACGTGATCACCCTCGACGAGGTGTCGGCGATGTGGGCGACCGAGCTTGGCTATATCAGCAGCGCATATCCATACCGGATCCTCTGTCCTTACCCTAACAAGATATTCGGCGTCGCGCTGCTCTCGCGGCGGCCCTTTGCCGCCGGCACCGAGGCGCGTTGCGAAAGGCGTGGTGCCATGGCGACAGCGACCGTCGACTTCGGCGGCATCGACGTCGATGTCGCCGCGATCCATCTCAGCTGGCCCTGGCCACGCGAGCAGTACTGGCAGATCGGCGAGTTGACGGAGCCGCTTTCCGCGCTCGGCGAGACGGCCATCATGGCGGGCGACTGCAATGCCGCCCCATGGAGTGCCGCCGTGCGGCGGGTCGCGGCGCTTGGCGGGCTGACCGTCATGCCTTCCGCCGGCCCGACCTGGATCCACATCAGGCTGCCGGATTTCCTGCGGCGCTTCGCCGGCCTGCCGATCGACCAGGTTTTCAGCAAGGGCGGCGTGACGATCCATTCGGCGACACGGCTGGAAGACACCGGCTCGGATCACCTTCCGGTCATGGTGGAGTTCTCGCTCAGGCTGAATCAGCAAAAGCCGCTCGATGAACATGAAACCGCGACCGCGGCCATTGTCCAGACCGGCAAGACGCCAGGCTGAAGGATCAGGGCCTGACCAAAGCGATGACGAGATGCTGGACATGGCCGCCGTCGCGATGCTCGCGCGCATCGAAAGCGAGCTGCTTGGCCTCATATGCGGCATTGGTGGCCTTGATGCGTCGCTGTGCCTCGCGACGTGTCTTGTAGCAGGACCGGTCGTCGGCAATCCTGAGGCCGGAGATGGATCTTTCCGTGGCCCGCATCATCTCCCTGGCGATGCGGCCATGGGTTTCCTCATGGGCGCGGACGCCGGCGAAGAACCGCGTCCAGCGCTTCCGGAGCGTCGGGGTGGTGGCCGAGGCGACACGCGGAAATGTGTAGAAGAGATTGAGCGTGCCGTTGGCACGCCGCAAGCGGCAGACGCCATTGTCCTGGCTGGTGTCAAGGTCCCAATCCACAGCGTAGCCGGTCAGCGCGATGGCATGCGTCATGAAGCCGTGCTTCGGCCCCTTGCGGTCCATAGCTTGGACTAGCGCCAGCCCCGTGTTCCCGGTGATGTCGTAGGTCCGCGTCTTGACCACCACCCTGGTGCCGGCCGAGGCCGCCGAAGCCAAGCCGAACAGCGCACCGATCGCCACAAGGCATGCCAGAACCGCCAGGCGCATTGGCCATCTCCTTATCGTCAAGGAATGGAACCATAAGCGCGCGGCAGTTTCAACAGTTCTAATGTTTCACATGCCACGGGAGACCCCGAGCCATCGTCGGGACCTTTGCACGCCGCGGCCGGCGCGGGCCTACATGCCCTGATAGACCGGGCCTTCTCCGCCTTGCGGCGGCACCCAGTTGATGTTCTGGTTCGGGTCCTTGATGTCGCATGTCTTGCAGTGGACGCAGTTCTGCGCGTTGATGACGAAGCGCACATCCTTGGCCGTGGGATCGGCGGCGGCGTTGCCGTCTTTGTCGACCCACTCGTAAACCCCGGCCGGACAATAGCGCGTCGAGGGGCCCGCAAAGACATCGTGCTCGGAACGCTTCTGCAGCTCCATGTCGCCGACAAGCAGGTGGACCGGCTCGTTTTCCTCGTGATTGGTGTTGGACAGGAACACCGAGGACAGCCTGTCGAAGGTCAGCACGCCATCGGGCTTCGGATAGGCGATCTTCTTGTGCCGGGCGGCAGGCTCGAGCGTTGCATAGTCGGCCTTGCCATGCTTCAGCGTGCCGAAGGGCGAGACACCGAACAGCGTGTTCAGCCACATATCGAGACCGCCAAGGCCGACACCGACGATGGTGCCGAAGCGCGACCACAGCGGCTTGACGTTGCGCACCTTCTTCAGATCCTTGCCGATGTCGGTCGCGCGCCAGGCTTCCTCGTAAGAAGCGAGTTCGTCGTTGGCGCGCCCGGCGCCGATCGCCTCGGCGACATGCTCGGCCGCCAGCATGCCAGACAGCACCGCATTGTGCGAACCCTTGATGCGCGGCACGTTGACGAAGCCCGCGGCACAGCCCATCAGCGCACCGCCGGGGAAGGACAATTTCGGCACCGACTGCCAGCCGCCCTCTGTGATGGCGCGCGCGCCATAGCCCAGCCGCTTGCCGCCTTCGAACGTAGCCGCGATCGCCGGATGGGTCTTGAAGCGCTGGAATTCCTCGAACGGCGACAGCCAGGGATTCTTGTAATTGAGATGGAGGACGAAGCCGACCGCCACCTGATTGTCCTCGAGATGGTAGAGGAACGAGCCGCCGCCGGTCTTCAAGTCAAGCGGCCAGCCGAAGGAATGCTGGACCAGCCCCGGCCGGTGGTTCTCCGGCTTGACCTGCCAGAGTTCCTTCAGGCCGATGCCGTATTTGCCCGGTTCGCGGCCATCGGAAAGCTTGTATCTGGCGATCAGTTGCTTGGCGAGCGAGCCGCGAGCGCCCTCCCCGATCAGCACATATTTGCCCATCAGCGCCATGCCGGGTGCGAAACCCGGGCCGTGCGTTCCGTCCTTCTCGACGCCCATGTCGCCGGTGACGACGCCGGTGACGGCGCCTTGCTCATTGTAGAGCAGGCCGGCAGCGGCAAAGCCCGGATAGATCTCGACGCCGAGCGCTTCGGCCTTGGTCGCCAGCCAGCGGCAGACATTGCCCAGCGAAACGATGTAGTTGCCGTGATTGTTCATCAGCGGCGGCATGAAAATGTTGGGCAGACGGAACGAGCCGGCAGGACCAAGGACCAGGAAATGATCCGCGGTGACCGGCGTCTTGAAGGGATGGCCGTCCTCGTCGCGCCAGCCCGGCAAGAGCCGGTCGATGCCGATCGGATCGACGACGGCGCCGGAGAGAATATGGGCGCCGACCTCACCGCCCTTCTCCAGGACGACGACCGAAAGCTCGGGATTGACCTGCTTGAGGCGGATGGCGGCGGCGAGGCCCGCCGGCCCGGCACCGACGATAACCACGTCGAATTCCATGCTTTCGCGTTCGATGTCGCTCATCAACCCCTCCGCACTGGCTTATCCCATTCGGGTATCTTGCTGGCTCCCGCGCTGCATAGCGCATCAATTGACGACAGGAAACCGGCGCATACGTGACAATGCCGTTTTGGCCAAAAAGTCGCGCATTGCGAGGCTGGAAGACTGCTTTTCTCCTGGCATTGCCTGCGGGGCGCGCGTTTTTAATTGTTCGACGGCTTGCTTATCGGCCATACTTCACGCCATGCGCTTTCCTGGGCCAGCCGGCTTTTCATCGACGCGCTTTCTTTTCCCGCCCGGCCGGATCCGCCGGGCGCTCCTTTGGGCCCTTCTGATGCTGGCGCCGCATCACGCTGCCGCCGACGAAGTGAAGGTCTGGGCGGCGGGCGCCTACTCCTTCTCCGACGAGCTGGGCGGCTTCCACATCACCGGAGCCTCGGGCATCGGCACAAAGGACGATCCGTTCGTCATCACCGAAGAGCTGACTTCGTCAACGCCGGTGACGCTGACGATCCGCACGACAAAGCCGATCCAGGCCTTCGGCAAGGCCGGCGAATTCGCCAACGGCATGATGTATATGCGCATCGAGGTGCTCAACAACAGCGGCCAGGCCTGGGTCGAATTCCAGTTCGAATTGCAGGAGATCCTGAACCAGCCGAGCGTGTTCGGCGACGGGCTTTCCTTCGACCAGCGCAACAAGACGCCGGACAATATCCGGTCGAGCAATTTCGCCGATTTCGATCGCGATTTCGAACCCTATGACCGGCTGCTGTTCAGGAATGGCAAGGTCGACCCGCTGAAAACCGCCAGCTTCGAATTCCTGATGACCGACTACACGCCCAGATGGACCTTCTACCTGGTGCAGGATCCGCGCATACCAACGGGCTGACACGATAGGAATTTTTTCTTGACTCGGTGAGATCAGCTATGGTACATTTTTGCCTATGGTGCTGAGTTGCGCCAGTGACCCGCCGCACAGGCGGGTTTTTCGTTTGATGCTCCGTCAGCCAACGCGCCGGCGAGAGGCTCCGAAGGAACCCAAGCTGCCAGCCTTGCAAATTGCCGCCACGCGGACGAATGTGAATCGATGACTGCCGCTTCCCCAACCAACAGACCTGATATCGCCGACCTGCTGGCGTTTTACGCCAGCGTGGGCGTCGACGAGGCGCTCGAAGAGCAGCCGGTGAACCGGTTCGCCGAGGTTGCGCCAAAGCCGATGGAGCGCGCGCCGATCGCAGCGCCTTCGGGTAGCACCGCCGCACCGCTGCGCTCGACGACCGTGTCCCGCGGCGAAGCCGGGGACAGAGCAAATGCACCACCCGTTGCGCGGTCGCCGTCTGCGACGACTGCGGTTCCCGACGAAGCGCAGGCGGCACTTGCCCGCCAATTGGCGACCACAGCAACGACGCTGGACGAGCTTCGCCAGCATATGGCGGCGTTCGAGGGCTGCAATCTCAAGGCCACCGCCAAGAACCTGGTGTTTGCCGACGGCAACCCGGAAGCCGCCGTCATGCTGGTCGGCGAGGCGCCCGGCCGCGACGAGGACATCGAGGGCCTGCCCTTCGTCGGCCGCTCGGGCCGGCTGCTCGACCGCATGCTGGCCGCGATCGGGCTCGACCGCACTTCAGCCTATATCGCCAATGTCATTCCCTGGCGGCCGCCGGGCAATCGCACGCCGACGCCGCACGAAACCGAGATCTGCCGGCCGTTCATCGAACGGCAGATCGAGCTGGTCAATCCCAAGGTGCTGATCAACCTTGGCGGCCCGTCGGCCAAGACCTTGCTCAACACCTCGGAAGGCATATTGCGGCTGCGCGGCAATTGGCGCGTTCACACGACGGCATCCGGCATCGCCATCCCGGCCATGCCGACGCTGCATCCGGCCTATCTCCTGCGAACCCCGTCGCATAAGAAGCTGGCGTGGCGGGATTTCCTCGAAGTGAAGGCAAAGCTGCGAGCGCTCACCTAGCGATAACCTTGCAGGTAATTGAAATGCCGTCCTCACCAGCCTAACCATCCACTCATGACAACAGCCCAAACCTCCGCCGGCAGCCTCATTCGCGAATGGCGCACGCGCCGGCGCATGTCGCAGCTCGACCTCGCCATGGAGGCCGAAATCTCGCAGCGGCATCTGAGCTTCGTCGAAAGCGGCCGCGCCGCGCCCTCGCGCGACATGGTGCTGCATCTGGCCGAGCAATTGTCGATCCCGCTAAGGCAACGCAACCAGTTGCTGCTCGCCGCCGGCTTTGCCCCCAGTTTCGGCGAACGCTCGCTGACCGACACGACAATGGCACCGGCGATGGCGGCGGTCGAAATCGTGCTCAAAGGCCACGAGCCGTTCCCGGCACTCGCTGTCGACCGCCACTGGAACCTGGTTTCGGCCAACGCCGCCATCGCTCCCTTCCTTGCCGATGTCAGCGAGGCTTCGCTGCTGACGCCGCCGGTCAACGTGCTTCGCCTCAGCCTGCATCCCGGCGGCATCGCGCCACGCATCGTCAATCTTCAGGAATGGCGCACGCATCTGCTCGAGCGCCTGAAACACCAGAATGACGCGAGCGGCGACGCGGTGCTGATCGAACTCGAGCGTGAACTGAGGACTTATCCGTCCGGCCTGAGGAGCAACCGGCCGTCGCCGGTCGAGCCGAACGCCATCGTGCATCCGCTCAGGCTGGCGCATGGCGATCAGGTGCTGTCGTTCATCAGCACCATCACCGTGTTCGGCACGCCGCTCGACGTGACGCTTTCGGAACTGGCGATCGAATCGTTTTTCCCCGCCGACGAACAGACGAGGACGGTGCTGGTTCGGTTGGCGAAGGAGCGAGCCGAGCTGTCGTAATCACCCTTCAGGCAAAGATGCCTTGCGCGTGCGGGTGCGCTCCAGGCCGAGCTGGCGTTCGCGCCAGATGATGAAGATGCCGGCGGCGACGACGATCAGGCCGCCGACAAGCATATGGAGCGTGGCGACGTCGCCGAAGACGAGATAGCCGACGACGAGGCCTAGGATCATCGAGGTGTATTCGAACGGCGCCACGACCGAGGCTTCGGCATGGCGATAGGCCGCCGTCATCAGGATCTGGCCAAGGCCGCCGCAGAAGCCGGCGGCAACAAGAAGGGCCGCCTGGAGCGGCGTCAGCGCCTGCCAGCCGAATGGCAGCGACAGCAGCGACATGACGCTCGCCGTCACCGAAAACCACAGCACGATGGTCGCCGTACGCTCGCTTTGCACGAGATTGCGCACCAAGAGCATGGCGACGGCCGAGATCGCTGCCGCGACAAGAGCGGCCATGACGCCAAGCACTTCCTGGTCGTCGAGCGCCTGGTCGGAACTCAGCAGCGTCAGTTCCGGCCAGGAGATGATCAGCACGCCGACCAGGCCGACCGCGACCGCACTCCAGCGATACACGCGGATAGCCTCGCCGAGGAAGATGGAGCTGAACACCACCACCAGCAGCGGCTGCGCGTAGTTCAGCGTGATCGCTTCCGGCAGCGGCAGCCGGGTCAACGCGAAAAAGCCGAGCCCCATGGCGCAGACGCCGACCAGGCCGCGGGCGATGTGGTTGAACGGACGCTTGGTGGTGAAGGCAGTGCCGAGCTCTTTCCTGAAGGCCAGGAAGGCGATGATCGGGAAGATGGCGAAGAAAGAGCGGAAGAAGACAATCTGGCCGGCCGGAACCGTGCCTGCGGCTTTGATGCAGGTCTGCATGCCGACGAAGACCGCCACCGACACGATCTTGAGCATGATGCCGGTAAGCGTGTCGTGCCCGCCGGCATCATCGCTGGCTGTGGCCGAGGGGCTGCCGGGGCCCGCTGTCACGCTCCCGACGCTTCTCGGATCGTCGCCCAGATACGCGCCGGCGTTGCCGGCATGTCGATGTGCTTGACACCATAAGCGCGCCAGAGCGCGTCGGTCACCGCATTGAGTGCCGCCGGGGTCGAGCCGATGGTGCCGGCCTCGCCCGCGCCCTTGATGCCGAGTGCATTGGTCGTCGACGGCACGTTGCGGGTCTCGAAATGGAAGAACGGGAAATTGTCGGCGCGCGGCATGGCGTAATCCATGAAGCTCGCCGTCAAAAGCTGTCCGTCCTCGCCGTAGATAGTGTCCTCGGTCAGTGCCTGGCCGATGCCTTGCACGACGCCGCCATGCACCTGGCCGGCGAGCAGGATCGGGTTCACGGTGACGCCGAAATCGTCGACGATGGTGTAGCGGACAATCTCGGTCGCGCCGGTGTCGGGATCGATCTCGACCTCGCAGATGTGGGTGCCGTTGGGATAGGTGCATTCGTCCTGGACGAACTCGCCAAAGCCCTTGAGATCGTCAGGCGTCTTGGCGGCCTTGGCGATGCTGGAAAAATCGAGCGAGCGATCGGTGCCGACGATGCGGGCAACACCATCGGACAACTCGATGTCGCCGGCAGAAGCCTCGAGCTCGTCGGCGGCGATGCGCTTGATCTTGTTGGCCAGATCCTCGCCCGCGCGGGAAGCCGACACACCCCCCAGCGGAATGGAGCGCGAGCCGCCGGTGCCGCCGCCGGCCTTCAATTCATCGGTATCGCCCTGGCGGACATGGATTTTGTCGATGTCGAGATTGAGCTTTTCCGACAGGAACTGCGCATAGGCGGTGGCGTGTCCCTGTCCGTTGGTCTGGGTGCCGATCTTCAGCGTCACCGTGCCGTCGCCATTGAGTTCGACGAAGGCCGGCTCCGAGCCCGGAAAGGCACAGGCCTCGATATAGGTCGCCATGCCGAGACCGCGGATTTTTCCACCGGCCTTCGACTGCGCCAGCCGCTCCGGAAACGCTTTCCATTCGGATTGCTCAATGGCGCGCTCCATATGGCCTTCGAATTCACCGGTGTCGTAGAGGCGGCCGGTTTGCGTCCGGTAGGGAAATTGCTCCGGCCGGATGAAATTGCGGCGGCGGATCTCCTCGACGGGCAGGCCGAGATCGTGGGCGCAGGCATCGACCAGTTTTTCCAGCAGGAAGGCTGCTTCCGGCCGGCCGGCACCGCGATAGGCATCGACCGGGCAGGTGTTGGTGTAGAGGCCGGTCACCGAGACGTCGAGCGCCTGGATATCGTAGACACCGGTCGACATGGTGACGCCGATATAGGGGATGAACGGACCATATTGCGAGATATAGGCGCCGATGTTGGCGAGCAGGTCCACCTTCATGCCGAGAAAGCGGCCGTCCTTGTCCAGCGCCATCTCGGCCGTGACGAAATTGTCGCGGCCTTGCGCGTCGGTCAGAAAGTGTTCCGTGCGGTCGCCGGCCCATTTCACCGGGCGGCCAAGCCGCTTCGCCGCTTCCAGCACCAGCGGATATTCGCGGTAGACGAAGCTCTTCGGCCCGAAACCACCGCCGACATCTGGCGTGATGACGCGCAACTGGCCCTTCTTGATCTTGAACACGCTGGCCAGGATATACTGCATGGAGTGCACGCCTTGCGACCCGGTGGTCAGCACGAAGCGCTTCTCCTCGGCGTTCCATTCGCCGATCGCGGAGCGCGGCTCCATGTAGTTGCAGACCAGCCGGTTGTTGACGAACTCGATGCGGGTGACGTGTGCGGCCTTGGCGAAAGCCGCTTCTGTCTTTTTCCTGTCGCCCATGTGGTAGCTGAAGGCGCGGTTGGAACCGAGCTCCGGCCAGACCAGCGGCGTGCCTTCGGCAAGTGCATTTGCGGTCCCGGAGGCTGCGTCTTCGCCGTCATAGTCGACATCGATCAGTTCAGCGGCATCCTGCGCCAAGGCACGGCTGTCGGCGACGACGAAGGCAACGGCATCGCCGACATAGTTGACGCGGTCGCGGCACAGGATCGGGATGTCGCGCGTCGGCGCCTTGGTGCCGTCCGGCTGTTCCTGCATGACGCCGGATTTCAGATCGCCGAGATGGGCAAGGTCCTTGCCGGTCAGTACCAGATGGACGCCAGGTGCGGCCTTCGCCGCCTCGGTCGAACCGATGGTGAAGCTGGCCTTGGCGACCGGCGAACGCAGGACATAGCCATGCAGGACGCCAGCCGGCTGGATATCGTCGGTATAACGGCCCTGCCCCTGGATGAAGGCGGCATCCTCGCGCCGCAGCACGGATGCGCCCATGCCGAATTTCGGTGTGACGACGGTCATGGATGCCTCGTGATGATGACAGGAGAACGAACGCCTGAAATAGGCATTGCCTCAGTTTTGTCGAGGGGCCGTTTCGTGTAAAGAGCGCGGACTTCAAATTTCTTGGACCAGCGGACACAATCCGCCGCCAACGCAATCGACAGGAAAACCCACGGAATGCGCACGGACACCGGCCAGGTCTTCAAGCTCGAAGACTATCGCCCCAACGACTACCTCATTCCGCAAACCGACCTCACCTTCCGCCTTTCGCCAGACGCAACGCGTGTCACCGCCGTGCTCACGATAGAGCGCCGTGACGGCGTCTCCGGATCGGCTCCGTTGGTGCTCGACGGCGACGGGCTTACGCTCAAGCACATCGAGATCGACGGCAAGAAGGTAAAACCGGCGGATCTGCTGGCGACGCCCGACCAGTTGACCATCCTCAAGCCACCGGTGGCGCGGCGCTTCCAGTTGCTCATCGAGACCGAGGTGGCGCCGGCGGGCAACGAAGCCCTGATGGGCCTCTACCGCTCGAGCCACGTCTACTGCACGCAATGCGAAGCCGAGGGCTTTCGCCGCATCACCTATTTCCTCGACCGGCCCGATATCCTGTCCGTCTACACGGTGCGCATGGAGGCAATGCGCGACGAGGCGCCGCTGCTCCTGTCCAACGGCAACCCGCTCGAAAAGGGCGACCTCGGCGACGGCTGGCATTATGCCGTGTGGCACGACCCTTTCCCCAAGCCGTCCTATCTGTTCGCATTGGTGGCCGGCAATCTCGGCCGGCTCGCGGACAGTTTCGTCACCCTGTCCGGCCGCACGGTCGAGCTCGGCATCTATGTCGAGCCCGGCAAGGAGACGCTGGCCGGCTATGCGATGGACGCCCTGAAGCGGTCGATGAAATGGGACGAGGAGGCGTTCGGCCGCGAATACGATCTCGACGTCTTCAACATCGTCGCCGTGTCGGACTTCAACATGGGCGCGATGGAGAACAAGGGCCTCAACATCTTCAACGACAAATATGTGCTGGCCGACCGGGAGACCGCGACGGACGCCGATTTCGCCAATATCGAGGCGATCATAGCGCATGAGTATTTCCACAATTGGACAGGCAACAGAATCACTTGCCGCGACTGGTTCCAGCTCTGCCTGAAGGAAGGCCTGACCGTTTTCCGCGACCACGAATTCTCCGCCGACCAGCGCTCGCGCGCGGTCAAGCGCATCGCCGAAGTGCGCACCTTGCGCGCCCACCAGTTTCCAGAGGACCAGGGCCCACTGGCGCATCCGGTGCGGCCGCGCCGCTACCGCGAGATCAACAATTTCTACACCGCGACGGTCTACGAGAAGGGCTCCGAAGTGGTGCGCATGATCCGCACAATTCTCGGTGCCGACGTGTTTCGCGCCGGCATGGACCTCTATTTCGAGCGGCACGACGGTGACGCGGCGACGATCGAGGATTTCATCAAGGTGTTCGAGGATGCGTCCGGCCGCGACCTGTCGCAGTTCGCGCTCTGGTATCATCAGGCGGGAACGCCGAACCTGACGATCAGTTCGACGCACAATCCAGCCGCGCAGGAGTTCACGCTCGAAATCGAGCAGTCGGTGCCGCCGACACCCTCCGAAAGCCGCAAGCGGCTGATGCACATCCCGCTCGCTTTCGGGCTGATCGGCGCCGGCGGCAAGCCTGTGCCGTATAGTAGCGTCGAGGGCGCCAGCGTCGAGGACGGCGTCATCCATATCCGCAAGCGTCGCCACATGGTGCGGTTTTCAGGCGTCACCGAGCGCCCGGCCGTGTCGCTCAACCGCGGCTTTTCGGCGCCGGTGACATTGTCCGTCGAGCAGAAAGCCGACGACCAGTTCTTCCTTGCCCGCCATGACAGCGACGCCTTCTCGCGCTGGCAGGCTTTCAACACATTGCTGACCGATGCGCTGATATCAGCGTTCCGCGAGATCCTCGGCGGCAAGCAGCCGGCCTTTGCGCCGCGGCTGACCGAGCTCGCCGGCAGCATTGCCGGCGACGAGACGCTGGAGCCGGCCTATCGGGCATTGGCGCTGGCCCTGCCCGGCGAAGCCGACATTGCCCGCGACATCGGCAGGAACATCGACCCCGATGCCATCTATGCGGCTCGCGAGGCACTGGCGCTGGCGATCGGCACTGCGAACCGGGACGTTTTTTCGGGCCTCTACCTCAGCCTTGCCGACAGAGAAGCGTTCAGCCCCGACGCGGCAAGCGCCGGACGACGCGCCTTGCGCAACACCCTGCTGGATTATCTGTCGCTGCAGCCGGGCGGAGCGGAACTCGCTGCCGGGCATTTCCAGTCCGCGACCAACATGACCGACCGCGCGGCAGCACTTGCCGTGCTCGCGCATCGTCACCACGGTTCGCCCGAGGCGGTCGAGGCGCTGGCGGCTTTCGAGACCACCTACGGGTCCGACCCGCTGATCATGGACAAATGGTTCCAGATCCAGGCCAGCGTACCGGGGCCGCAAACCGTCGACACCGTGAAGGCCTTGACCAACCACCCGGCCTTCTCGATGGGCAATCCGAACCGGGTGCGCTCGCTGATCGGCACCTTTTCCAGCGCCAATCAGACCGGCTTCCACCGGGCCGACGGCGAAGGCTACTGGTTCTTTGCTCAAACCGTCCTCGAGGTTGAAAAGCGCAACCCGCAAGTGGCGGCAAGACTGGCGACGGCGCTCAGATCCTGGCGTTCGCTCGAACCCTTGCGGCAGGCGAAGGCCAGGGAAGCGCTGCTCTCGATCGCCGGCGCCGAAAACCTGTCGGCGGATCTGCGGGATATTGTCGAGCGCACGCTGGCTTAGCCGCTCTCTTCCTTCTCCCCTTGTGGCAGAAGGGAGATCCGTGCACGCCGCCAAGCTGGTGAATTTCAACCAGGACCTGCCAGCAGCGGCTTCCGTTAGGCGCTGCGCCAGCGAAAGCCCATTATTTTAGTCGATTTTTAATCTTTTTTCGCCGGACCACTGGACAAGGCGAATCACCTTTGATTCTTTACTGACGATTCGGAAGTGCGGCGTTTGCCGGATCACCAAGCAGCATAGGCAAATTCGGGGAGTGCCATTTATGGCGAAGGCGGACGCGTGGGGCGCGCCCGGAGGGACGGTTTTTGCGCATCGTGAGACGCGCGGCGACGGTCTTGCCGGGAATACGCGACTCATCGCCGAACCGGCCTACCGGCGGCTTCTGGCCGCCGAGCCGCTGCTGCGCCGATCAATACCCGTCCTCATCATCACCTTCCTGATCGTCATCGCGGCGTTGCGCGTGCTGTCGCTGATGAACGAGCGCGACGATGTCGAGCGCAATGCCAAGGCGATCCTGACGCTGGCGGCGGGCCAGCTGGCCAGTTCGCTCGCCACCACCTCGGAAACGGTGCCTGGCGCCATACAGGATCTACTGGAGACCACCAGCCGTCAGGGCGCGATGGGCCGCAGCCATGTGCTTGTCATCACCGACAGCGCTTTCAAGATCGTCGCGGTGACGCCACGCTCGATGCCATGGCAGGGCCATTCTCTGGACGGCCTCGTCGAGGGCGGCCAGCCCTTGTTCATGTTCGGCGATCGTGCCGGCGTCATGGACGTCAACATCGACGGACGGGATTGGTACGCCGCGGTCAGCCTCGCGAATGGCGGAAAGGGTGCATCGGCGGCCCTGGTGCCACAGGACGCGGTTTTCGATGCCTGGCGCAAGACCGTTTCGCTGAACGTCACCCTGTTCGTGCTGACGGCCGGTGTGCTGATCGTCATCCTCTATGCCTATTTCGGCCAGGCGGCACGTGCGCAGGCGGCCGACCGCATCTACCTCGAAGCGCATCAGCGCATCGACATGGCGCTGGTTCGCGGCCGCTGCGGCCTGTGGGACTGGGACATGGTGCGCGGCAAGATGTACTGGTCGCGCTCGATGTACGACATGCTCGGCTACAAGCCTTGCGAAACGATGCTGTCCTTCGGCGAGGTCGATCAGATCATCCATCCCGAGGACGGCGACCTGTTCGAGCTCGCCAACAGAATCGTCGCACGCGAGATCGATCACATCGATCAGGTGTTCCGCATGCGCCATGCCGATGGCCAATGGGTCTGGATGCGCGCACGGGCACAGGTCATCGATCCGGAAGCGCCGGAGATCCAGCTGATCGGCATCGCCGTCGACGTCACCGAACAGCGTCATCTGGCGCTGCGTTCCGAGGCTGCCGACCTTCGCCTCAGAACGGCGATCGAGAACATCAACGAATCCTTCGTGCTGTGGGATTCGACGCAGCGCCTGATCATGTGCAATTCCAAATACCAGCAGGACAACGGGCTTTCGGACCGCGACGTGATGCCGGGCACCGCGCGCGCGGCGCTGGAAGAACGCATGCTGGCCTTTGCTTCCGAAAGGCGGCTTGCCCACACCAGCGGCCTGCAGGGCGGCGCCACTTTCGAGCGGCAGTTGGCCGATGGCCGCTGGCTGCAGGTCAACGAACTGAAGACCCGGGACGGCGGCATCGTCTCGGTCGGTTCCGACATCACCCAGATCAAGCTGCACCAGGAGAAGCTGGTCGACAGTGAGCGACGGCTGATGGCAACGATCCATGATCTCAGCCTCGCGCGACGGGCCGAAGAGGAGCGTTCGCGCGAACTGGTCGACCTCAACCGCAAATACATGAAGGAAACCGAACGGGCCGAAGCGGCGAACCGGGCCAAATCCGAATTCCTGGCCAACATGTCGCATGAGTTGCGCACGCCGCTGAACGCCATCATCGGCTTCTCCGAACTGATGGAACAAGGGCTGTTCGGCCCGCTCGGATCGGAGCGCTACGAGGAATATGCCACCGACATCAACAGCAGCGGCAAGTACCTGCTGGGCGTCATCAACGATATTCTCGACATGTCCAAGATCGAGGCCGGCCAGTTCTCTCTGGACCGGGAAGAGATCGACCTCGGCCCGCTGATCAGCGAAACCGTACGCGTCGTTTCGCTGCAGGCGGCGCAAAAGGCCATCACCGTGGAAACGCGCATTGCCGATGCGCTGACGCTGGTCGCCGATCGCCGTGCGATCAAGCAGATCGTCATCAACCTTTTGTCCAATGCGGTGAAGTTCACCGGCCAGGGCGGCCACATATCGGTCAGGGCCCGCAACACATCCGGCGCGCTGGTGCTGACGATCGAGGACAATGGCTGCGGCATCCCCAAGGAGGCGCTCGGAAAGCTCGGACGGCCGTTCGAACAGGTGCAGAACCAGTTCTCCAAGAGCCATGCCGGGTCCGGCCTTGGCCTTGCCATCTCACGTTCGCTGGCCGAGCTTCAGGGCGGCGCGCTGAAGATCCGGTCGAGCGAAGGTGTCGGCACTATCGTGTCGGTGCGCATTCCGGTGAAGAAGAGCGTGCTGGCCGTCAAGGTTGCAGCGTGAAGTTTTTATCACCATCCCAGGCCTGATCCACCTCGTGGACGCGAGGTGAAACGCTTTGACAAAGTTATCTATTTTATCTATTTTGGATAAAAAAGAAAGGCCTTGTCATGCGAGTGACTTCAACGGAATTCCAGCAGAATGTCGGGCGTTTTCAGGATGCTGCCCAGCGTGCGCCGGTCGCAATCACAAAGAATGGCCGGACCCACACGGTACTCCTGTCGGCGGCGATGTTCGAGGTCTTGGTCAAGGGACGGGTCGCCCGTCCTGTGGAAGAGCTGGACGACGAGACGCTTAACGCCATCGCCGAAAGCGCGGTATCGAGCGAATATGCCGGGCTTGATGCAATGCTCAAAGACTGGACACCGTGAGCCTGCCCAAACCTATCCCGGGTCTGGTGATTTCCTATTCTTACCTCTGGGTGAGAGAACACGAAAAGGGTGCCGAAGAAGGTCGCAAAAAACCGACCATGCGCCATTGTCGCCGCGCGCCGGGTCGTGGAGGGCCGTGAAGTCATAACGGTCGTTCCGGTCACACACTCGCCACCAGCTGATCCTGCCGATGCAGTAGAAATACCTGCGCCCCTCAAAGCCTATCTCGGCCTCGATGACACGCCATCATGGATCGTCGTCACCGAAACCAATCATTTCCTCTGGCCGGGTCCCGATCTCAGGCCTATCGCGGGGAGCAAACCGTCCCGATTCGACTATGGCATGCTGCCGCCGCGTTTCTATGCCTATCTGCGCGACCGGATTTTGCAGTCTCACGCAAGCCGGGCGCTGCAGCAGATTCGGCGAACAGAGTAGCTGCATGAGACTGGAGGACCACGAAACGTCCCCGATTCCAAGGGACGATCGCTTCCCGGTCATCCCGTACGAAGCAAAAGGTGGAAGTCTTTCCTGACCTTCTGCGACGTCTCCTTGAGGTGTGCTTCCAGCACACCGAAATCCGGCAGGTCGGTCACCGCCAGAAGCAGATCCGAAAGCCCCGGCGGAACGTCGTCGCGCTCGAAGGCTCCGGTAAGGCACAGCCGCGTCATCTGGGTCAGCGCCAGATAGAGCGCATAGGCGTCGAAAAGCTCCTGCCTCGCCCCGGCATTGGCGAAGCCCGGTGACAGGCGCGAAAGGATTTCGGCGGTACCGGTAACGCGCGGCCCGGCGCCTACCTGCCCGGTGATGACGGCCACTTGGGCGATGAATTCGAGATCGATGAGGCCGCCGGGGATCAGCTTGATGTCCCACAGGTCGCGCGGCGGCTTTTCCTTTTCGATCATGGCGCGCATCTCCGAGGCCTCGGCCATCACCTTTGCGGCGTCGCGCGGCTGACCAAGCACCGCCGCCACTTCCGCTTCAACCTCACTGCACAGGCTGGCGTCGCCGGCTATGGCGCGGGCCCGGGCCAGCGCCATGTGTTCCCAGGTCCAGGCCTCCTGGCGCTGATATTTCTTGAAGGCATCGATATGGGTGGCCACAGGACCCTTGTTGCCGGATGGCCGCAGGCGCAGGTCGAGTTCGTAGAGCACGCCCTCCGCCGTCGGCGCCGACACAGCCGCGATCAGCCGCTGCGTCATGCGGGTGTAGTAATGCGAAGGCGCCAGCGGCTTGCCGCCATCGGACTCCTCGGCGTCCGGCGCGTGGTCATAAAGCAGGATCAGGTCGACATCCGATCCGGCGGTCAGCTCGCGGCTGCCGAGCTTGCCCATGCCGAGCAGCGAAACCACGCCGCCGGCAATGGTGCCGTGGCGCGCCGCGAATTCGGCCGTCACCGCCTGCAACGCAGCCTCGATGGTGAGATCCGCCAGATCGGAGAAGGCGCGGCCGGCGCGCGCCGGATCGATCGAGCCGGCGAGCAGCCGGACGCCGATCAGGAATTTCTGCTCGGAAGCAAAAATGCGCAGCCGGTCGAGCACGTCCTCATAAAGCCGGTCGCCCTCGACAAAGGCGGAAAGCCGTGCCGACAGATAGGCGCGGTCCGGTAGCTCCGTCAGCAAGGCCGGGTCGAGCAGACCATCGAAGACATGCGGCCGGCGGGTGATGATCGCCGCCAGCCGGGGCGCCGCACCCATGATCGTTGCCAGGAGCTTGAGCAGGGCCGGATTGGACTGCAGCAGGGAAAACAGCTGGATGCCGGCCGGCAGGCCGGCGAGAAATTCGTCGAAGCGCATCAGCGCTTCGTCGGCCCGGCGCGTCTGGCCGAAGGAGCGCAGCAGAGCCGGCGTCAATTCCGTCAGCCGCTCGCGCGCCTCCGCCGACTGAGTGACGCGATAGCGACCGAAATGCCAGCCTCGGATGACGCGGCAGATGTCGCTTGGCCGCTGGAAGCCGAGGCCGTGCAAGGTCTGCAGCGTATCGGGATCGTCGACATCGCCGGTGAAGACGAGATTGCCGATGCCTGTCGAAAGTTCCGGTGCTGTTTCGAACAGTGCCGCGTAGTGGCGTTCGACCTGCTGCAGCGAGGCGCGAAACGCCTGGGAAAAGGCAGGAGCATCGGCAAAGGCGAGCATGCGGGCGATGCGCTCCAAGCCTTCATCATCTTCCGGCAGCGTGTGGGTCTGCTCGTCGGCAACCATCTGCACGGCATGTTCGACGCGGCGCAGGAACCAGTACTGGCGGGCGAGCGCATCGCGCGCCTCGATGGTGATCCAGCCGCGTGTCGCAAGCTCGCCGAGCATCGGCACGGTCTCGCGGCCACGCAGTTCAGGGAAGCGTCCGCCGGCGATAAGCTGCTGGGTCTGGACGAAGAATTCGATCTCGCGAATGCCGCCGCGCCCGAGCTTGACGTTGTGGCCCTTGACCGCGATCTCACCATGGCCCTTGTGGGCGTGGATCTGGCGCTTGATCGAATGGACGTCGGCAATCGCCGCGTAGTCCATGTATTTGCGCCAGATATAGGGCTGAAGCTCCTTGAGGAAGGCAGCGCCCGCTGCCAGATCGCCGGCCACCGGACGTGCCTTGATCATGGCGGCGCGCTCCCAGTTCTGGCCGCGCGCCTCATAGTAGCGCAGTGCCGCCTCGACCGGGATCGCCAGCGGTGTCGAGCCGGGGTCGGGGCGCAGCCTCAGATCGGTGCGGAAGACATATCCGTGCTCGGTGCGGTCCTGCAGGATGCGAACCAGGCGGCGCGTCAGCCGCGAAAACAATTCGGTGGCGTCGAGCGGGTCGACGACCGCCGGTGCTTCCGGATCGAAGAAAACCACCAGATCGATGTCCGAGGAAAAATTCAGCTCATGTGCCCCGAGCTTGCCCATACCGAGCAGGATCCAACCCGACTGTTTCGACGGGTTGTCGACATCCGGCAGTTTGAGTTTGCCCTGGCCGTGCGCGTCGCGCAGCAGGAAGTCGACGGCGGCACGGGTACAGGCGTCAGCGAGGTCGCTCAACCGCCGGACCGTCAGCGCCGTTTCGGCCTCGCCGGCAAGATCGGCCAGCGCAATGAGGAAATGCGCCTCCGCCTTCCACTGGCGCAGCTCCATCATCAAGCCGGATTCCGAAAGGGTTTCCGCCAAATGCGCCTGGTCTATGGCGGCGCCGATCGCTTTCAGCCGAGCCTCGATTGTCTGCTCGAACAGCCCGTCCAGGATTTGCGGCCGGCGACGTGCCGTATCGCGCAGGAACGGCGACAGATCGAAGACGGCGGCGAGGAAATCCTGGCCCTCCCCCTTGCCGGCCAGAAACTTGGCCAGCCGCGTCAGCCCTTCTTCGCGCGCGGCGGAACCGATCTCGGCCAGTTCCAACCGCGCACGGTCCTTGTCCAGCGGAACAAGCCTGGCCGCCGGCTTCAGCAGCCAATCTTTCGCTCTCGCAGCCGTGCTCATCAGTGATCCTCCCGAACCGGGAAACTCATGACCACGGATAATCCAGGATTGCCAGGCAAGAGTTCAAGCCGGCCATTGTGGAATGTCATGACGGCCTTGGCGAGGCTGAGGCCAAGACCGGAACCCGGTTGCGAACGGCTCTTCTCCAGCCGCACGAAACGTTCCGTGGCACGCGCGCGGTCGCCATCGTCGGGAATGCCGTGGCCATTGTCGGCAACCGACAGGCGAACGTCCGCACCGGTTCGCTCGAGCGTGACGCGCACCGCCGGCTGGGCATTGGCGCCGGTGGAATATTTGATGGCGTTGTCGACGATGTTCGACAGCGCCTGACCGATCAGTTCGCGGTTGCCGTTGACGGACACCGCCTCGTGCGCGTCTGCTTCCAGCGACACGCCTGCCTCTTCCGCCACCGGCTCATAGAGCTCGACGACATCGCGTACGGCTTCCGCAAGATCGACGCGGTTCGTATTTTCAGACGAGTAGCCAGCCTCCAGCCTGGAAATCATCAGGATGGCGTTGAAGGTTTTTATCAACTGGTCCGACTCGGCAATGGTGCCTTCCAGCGCCTGCCGGTAGTCGGTGGGCTTTTGCTTGCCCGAAAGCGTCGCTTCGGCCCGGTTGCGCAGCCGGGTCAGCGGCGTCTTCAGATCATGCGCGATGTTGTCGGAAACCTGCTTCAAGCCTTCGTTGAGCGTGGCGATCCGGGCCAGCATGGCATTGAGATTTTCGGAGAGCCGGTCGAACTCGTCGCCAACCCCCGTCACCGGCAGCCTGCCCGACAGATCGCCGCCCATGATGCGACGGCTGGCTTCCGACACGCTGTCGATGCGCTTCAGCGCAGCGCGGCCGACAAAAAACCAGATCAGCAATCCGCCCAGCCCCATCATGCCGAGCGCCAGCATCAGCGCACGGCGGATGACGGCACGAAACCGTTCCGGCTCGCCAAGGTCGCGGCCGACCAGCATGATCATCTGGTTCGGCAGCCGCAGCACCAGCGCAATGGCGTTGTGGCCTTTTTCGCCCTGCGCCTGCGCATCGTTCTGCTCGGATTGGGTGGTGGTACCCTGCTCGGCGGGAAGGTTGCGCAGGCGCTCGAGCTCTCCCTCGCCAAAGCGCTGATAAGAGAACGGACTGCTGGTCCAGCCTTCGGTTTCGAGAACGCCAGGTTCGAGGCTCTGCACATTGCCGGTCAGGATCTGGCCGTTGGCGTCGGCGATCAGGTAAAGGTTTGCGCCGGGCTGGCGCGAGCGCGCTTCGACCACGCGGACCAGTACCGGCAGGCCGCCGCGCTGATAGGCGCGGGCAAGGCCGAGCACTTCGTCATTGATGGTCTCCTGCGTCTGCGCGGTCAGCATTCGCGCCGACAGCGAGGTCATGTAGAAGACGAGCGCCACCGCGCAGAGCGCGAAGAGCAGGAAATAGAGCGCCGAAAGCCGCGCTGCCGTCGTCTTCATGATGGCTGGCACGGAAAGAGCCATGCCGCAGCTAACCACTCTTCAGCATATAGCCGGCGCCGCGAACCGTATGCAGGATGGGCTTGTCGAAGCCCTTCTCGATCTTGCCACGCAGCCGGGAGACATGGACGTCGATGACATTGGTCTGCGGATCGAAATGGTAGTCCCAGACATTTTCCAGCAGCATGGTGCGCGTCACCACCTGGCCGGCATGCCGCATCAGATATTCGAGCAAGCGGAACTCACGCGGCTGCAGCGTTATCTCGCGTGACGCACGGCGGACCGAATGCGACAGCCTGTCGAGTTCGAGATCGCCGACGCGGTAGACGGTTTCCGCTTCCTTGGCACTGGCGCGCCGGTTCAGCACCTCGACGCGGGCGAGAAGCTCGGAGAAGGCATAGGGCTTTGTCAGGTAATCGTCGCCGCCGGCGCGCAAACCCGTGACCCGGTCATCGACCTCGCCGAGCGCCGACAGGATCAGCACCGGCGTCGTGTTGCCCCTGGACCTGAGACCGGCAATGACCGACAGGCCGTCGCGACGCGGCATCATCCGGTCGATCACCATCACGTCGTAGTCGCCGGCGTCGGCGAGCGCAAAGCCGGTTTCGCCGTCACCGGCGACATGCGCGGTGTGACCGGCCTCGGCAAAGGCTTTCTGCAAGTAATCCGCAGCCTCGCGATCGTCTTCTATGACGAGAATCTTCATAGGGCTGTTATACGCGATTTCGCCGGAAGGTTGAGTGGCAGACATCTGCATTGTGGCCTTTGCCAAAGCGCATCGCGACCGAGATCGCTCGAAGCAGTGCGCGATAAAGCTGCTCGCTGCCGATGTCGGTGGCATCGGATCGTTGAAGCGCTTTTGAAATTGTGCGGCAGCGGGCGATGGAAAGCCCGCTGCCGCCGGGGGAAGGCGCGATGACTGACTAACGCGCGCTCCTCCATGCTTTCCCGTACGGCGGCTCGGGGGTGTTGAACCGGCGCACTGGAAAAGTCCAACTTGCCGCCGGAACGCCCTCACCCGCCTCGGAAGGCCGAGAGAACGCTCCGGAGCCGACCTCAGCCCTTGGCGACGGGCAGCGCGACGAAACGATTGGTGTCGTCGCGGGTGATCTGCATCAGCACCGCCTTGCGGCCGGATTTGACCGCTTCGGTCATCGCCTTGGTGACGTCGTCGGTGCCGTTCACTTCGGTCGAATTGACCGATGTGATGACGTCGCCCGGCTGGATGCCGCGATCGGCGGCATCGCTGTCAGGATCGACGTCGGTCACCACCAGCCCCTTGCCGTTTTCGGACTTGGTGACGGTCAGGCCGAGATCGGCCAGCGTGTCGGGCTTTGCCGGAGCGGCAGGCTGCGACTGGTCAACAGAGGCCTGCTTGTCGCTCGAGGGCAGTTTGCCGAGATCGACCTTGACCGTCTGGCTCTTGCCGTCGCGCCACACGGTGACGTCAACCGACTTGCCAGGCGAGTAGGCGCCGATCAGCCGTGCCAGTTCCTTCGGCGAAGCGACGTCCTTGCCGTTGACCTGGGTGATCACGTCACCGGCCGTGATGCCCGCCTTCTTGCCGGGACCATCGTCCTGGGCACTGGAAACCAGTGCGCCGTTGTTGGACTTCAGACCAAGCGACTCAGCGATGTCGGAGGTGACCGGCTGGATTTCGACACCGAGCCAGCCGCGCTGAACGGAACCGCTCTTCATCAGGTCCTGAACGACCTGCTTGGCGGTCGAAGCGGGAATGTCGAAGGCGATGCCGACGCTGCCGCCGGACGGCGAGAAGATCGCGGTGTTGATGCCGACGACCTGGCCGTTGAGGTTGAAGGTCGGGCCGCCAGAATTGCCGCGGTTGACCGATGCGTCGATCTGGATGAAGTCGTCATAAGGGCCAGCGCCGATGTCGCGGCCGCGGGCGGAGACGATGCCGGCGGTGACGGTGCCACCAAGGCCGAACGGATTGCCGACGGCCACCACCCAGTCGCCGACGCGAACCTTGGAGTCATCGGCGAAGTCGACATAGGTAAACTTGCCGACGCCATCGACCTTGAGCACGGCGAGATCGGTGCGCGGGTCGGTGCCGATCAGCTTGGCGTCGAGTTCCTTGCCGTCATTCATCACCACGGTGAAGGCCGAGCCTTCCGACACGACGTGGTTGTTGGTGACGAGATAGCCGTCATCCGAGATGAAGAAGCCGGACCCTTGTGCAACCGGCCGCGGCTGGTCGTTGTTGCGGTCGCGATGGCTGAAGCGCCTGTTGCCGCCACCCTGGCCGTCCTGATCACCAAAGCCGCGGAATTCCTTGAAGAAGCGGCGCAGTTGCGGATTGTTGGGCAGGTTGTTCATGCCATCCTGATCGTCGGACGGGTCGGAGCCGTCATCGGCGGCCGGGCTGATCTTGGCCTTGACCTTGACGCTGACAACAGCGGGAGAAACCCGCTCGACGACATCGGCGAAGCCCGGTACCTGCGGCGCCTCGACGCGCACGGCATCGGCCAGAACAGGGCTGGTTCCGCTGGTCAGCGCACCGACGCCGATCGCACCGGCCACGGCGACAGACGCGACGGCAGCCATGAGACGCTTGCTGGTGACGGAATATGAACGGGGGGCAATATTCATGGATCTCGTATCCTCTTTCCAAATGGACGCTGCTGATGGGCATCCTCAAGCAAGAGAATTAGAGTGGCGCACATTACAGCGCCATTTCCGACACATGAAACTTTGGTAATGTTTTGGGGTCGGGAGACGCACAAACCCGTTGGCCGCGATGCCCTATGCGCTATCTTGTACACAACTCAGCACAAGGCTTTCATAAATGACAGCAAGCACGCCTGGCGGATCGTATTCGTGAAATGGGCCGAGGCCTTGGTGATATGGCGACGGGCCGGCCAGGCCGAGTAACAGGCACATATGAGACGTTCATCGGCCGCCTGCCCCACACCACATCATTGCCTATGAGTTGCGCCCGATCGCTGGCCGTCAGAGCGTCGTTATCCTGCGCGTCATTCACACGTCGCGGGACTGGCCCTCGGAAGAATGGCCGAGCTAATTGCCTAGTATCTTGTCCAGCGCCGCCTGTTCCTCAGTGGTCAGCGCATTGGTTGCCGTCGAGCGACGCGACCGCGCGGTCAGCACGATGAAAACGCCTCCCACCAGCAACAGCAGGACAGGCGTGCCCCACAGCAATGCATTGCGCAGGTCGAAACGCGGCTTGAGCAGCACGAACTCGCCATAGCGCGAAACCACGTAGTCCATGACCTGCTGGTCAGTGTCGCCGGCGACGAGGCGCTGACGCACGAGGACACGCAGGTCGCGGGCAAGGTCGGCATCGGATTCGTCGATCGACTGGTTCTGGCAGACCATGCAGCGCAAGCCTTCCGAAAGCGCCCGAGCCCGCGCCTCAAGTGCAGGATCAGGCAGCATCTCGTCAGGCTTCACCGCCAAGGCCGTGCCGGCAAAAAACAGCGCCAGCAGCAGGATAATGGAGGTCAGCGAAAGCCGTGCGTTCATGGCAGGGTCGCGGATGGCACCACGCTCGCCTGCTTGCGCCGTCGCGACGGCGCGCCGACGCGCAGGCGCCGGTCCATCAGCGACATCGCCGCGCCCGCCATCATCATCAGGCCACCGCCCCAGATCAACGTCACCAGCGGCTTCCACCACAAACGCACGACGACCGAACCATCTTTGCCCTCGTCGCCGAGCGAGATGTAGAGCTGCGAGAAACCGATCGTCCTGATGCCGGATTCCGTCGTCGTCATCTGCCGCACCGGATAAAACCGCTTGGCGGAGCTGATTTCGCCAACAGGGCTGCCGCTGACGCCGATCAGCTCGAAGCGGCCGCGATCCTCGCTGTAATTCGGTCCCTGGGCCGGATAAAGCCCGACGAAACGCAGCGTATGGCCGGACAGTTCGACGGTCTCGCCGGCATGCATCGACAGGATCTTCTCGGTGCCGAAGCAAAGTGTGCCGACGATGCCGAGCGTGGTCAGGCCGAGGCCGAGGTGAGCGAAGGCTGTGCCGAAGACCGAACGCGGCAAGCCGAGCAAGCGCCGGACCATGATCCCCGTTGCGACGGTCCGAAAGCCCGATTTGACGGCGAGATCGGTGAGCGCGCCAAGGATCAGCCAGACGGCAAGGCCTACGCCCAGGGCTGCGAACACCGAGGCGCCGTCGATGAACAGAGCGGTGACCAGCGTCGCCAGCAGCGCCGCTGCAAAGGCCACCATCAGGCGCTGCGCGACGGCGAAAACATCGCCGCGCTTCCAGGCCAGCAACGGCCCGAACGGAACCACGAGCAGCAGCGGCACCATCAGCGGCCCGAAGGTGAGATTGAAGAACGGCGCGCCGACCGAGATCTTGTCGGCTGAAAAGGCTTCGACAGCGAGCGGATAGAGTGTGCCGACAAGCACGGTCGCCGTCGCCGTGGTCAGGAACAGATTGTTGAGGACGAGTGCCCCTTCTCGGGAAATCGGGTGGAACAGGCCGCCGGTCGTCAACCGGGAAGCGCGCAGCGCAAACAGCGCCAGCGAGCCGCCGATAAACAGCGTCAGGATGCACAGGATAAACACGCCCCGGGTCGGATCGGTGGCAAAGGCGTGCACCGAGGTCAGCACGCCCGAACGCACGAGGAAGGTGCCGAGCAGCGACAGCGAAAAGGTCAGGATGGCGAGCAGCAGCGTCCAGATCTTCAGCGCCGAGCGCTTTTCCATGACAATGGCCGAATGGAGCAGCGCGGTGCCCGCCAGCCACGGCATGAAAGACGCGTTCTCGACTGGATCCCAGAACCAGAAACCGCCCCAGCCAAGTTCATAGTAGGCCCAGTATGATCCCATGGCGATGCCGCCGGTCAGGAACATCCAGGCGACCAGCGTCCACGGCCGCACCCAGCGCGCCCACGACGCGTCGATGCGCCCTTCGATGAGAGCGGCGACCGAGAAGGAAAAACAGATCGAGAAGCCGACATAGCCGAGATAGAGGAACGGCGGGTGGATGGCGAGGCCGAGATCCTGCAGGATCGGGTTGAGATCGCGGCCTTCGATCGGCGCCGGGTTGAGCCGGATGAACGGATTGGACGTCGCCAGGATGAACAGGAAGAAGGCGGCGCCGATGGCGCCTTGCACCGCAAGCACATTGGCGCGCAGCGTCGCCGGCAGGTTGGAGCCGAAAGCGGCGACGAGTGCGCCGAAGAAGGTCAGGATCAACACCCAAAGCAGCATCGAGCCTTCATGATTGCCCCAGGTTCCGGTGATCTTGTAGATCAACGGCTGCAAGGAATGCGAGTTTTCCCACACGCTTGCCACCGAGAAATCGGAGCTCGCATAGGCACTCGCCAGCGCTGCGAAAGACAGCGCCGTCAAGGCGAAGCCGGTCACCGCGACCGGGCCGCCGACGGCCATCAGGCGCTGGTTGTTCAGGCGTGCGCCAAACAGCGGCACGAGCGTCTGCACCAGCGAAAGCGCAAACGCCAGGACGAGGGCGAAATGTCCGGTTTCAACCATGCCCGTGATCCACTGTCGCTCTCCTGCCGGAGCTATTCACTCTTGCTCTCCTGCCACACGCCCTTGGCCTTGAGGCCGTCTGCAACCTCCTTGGGCATATAGCGCTCATCATGCTTGGCCAGCACGCTATCGGCAACAAAAACCCCGTCCGGGCCGAAACTACCCTCGGTGATGACGCCCTGCTCTTCGCGGAAAAGGTCGGGCAGGATGCCGGTATAGGTGACCTTGACCGATTTGTGCGTGTCGGTGACCGAAAAGCCGACCGTGGCCCCCTGCCCGCGCTGGATCGTGCCTTTTTCGACCAATCCACCCAACCGGATGCGCTGGCCAGGCTGGACGCTTGCCGTGGTGAGATCGGCCGGCATGTAGAAATAGGAGGCCTTCTGGCCAAGCGCGTAGAAAGTCAGCCCGGTCGCGGCACCCAGGAAGACCAGGCCGCCCGCGATCACCGACAATCGTTTCTGCTTGCGCGTCATGTCTTGTTCTACTCCGTCGCCGCAAGCCCAAGCGAAGCGGCAAAGGCGGTGAATTTCTTCGCCTGGTCACTGTCGGCCCCAAAGACGGCAATGGCGCGACCGAGCGCCTGACGCGCCTGATCGGCCTTGCCAAGCACGACATAGGAACGAACGAGCCGCATCCATCCTTCCGGGTCGTGCGGATTTTGCCGCAGTTTGTCGTCAAGGCCGGCAACCATGGTGTTGATCATGGCTTCCCGATCCTTCGGCGACATCGAGGATGCGGCGTCGATATCGCCGGCATCGGGGCCGTTGGCGGCGCCGCCGGAAGCCACTTCGGGGTTGCGGGACTTGGCCAGCGCCTGCTCGACGGCACCGCGCCATGGCGAGTCCGGCGGCAATCTGCCCAGCATCGCCTGCCATGCCGTGGTCGCTTCCTTGGCGCGACCCTCCTGCGCCAACGCCATGGCCAGGTAGAAACTGGCCTTCGCATTGGCCGGATCGAGCTTCAGGGCTGCCTCGAAAGCATCTTGGGCATCGGCCGAGACAATGCCGCCTGCCGCGCCGGCGATCGCCTCTCCGAGACCTGCCTGGCGAACGGCGCTGTCGCCATCAAGCCGAATGGCGTTGCGATAGGCATCCGCCGCGTCGGAAAAGCGCTGCATGCGCAGATAGACCGGTGCAAGCACGTCCCAGCCCCTGCCATCGGTGGGATTGGCGGCCAGATGGGCTTCGGCCCGCGCCACCAGTTCGTCGACCGAACTGTCGGCGGGATTCTTGGCCAACCGCTCGCTGAGCGGTTGTGACGGCAGGTCGGGAGAGCCAAGCTTGACATAGAGCCCCCAACTGACCAGCGGCACCGCCAGCACGGCTACGGTTGCCACCAGCCTTGCGGTGGCCGGCGCTCGGCCCGCGTTTGCGCCGCCGGCGGTACCCGCATTGTCAAGGCGAAGGATGCGGCGAGCGATCTCGGCGCGGGCCTCGGCCGCTTCGGCCGGCTGGATCAAGCCACGCGCGGCGTCGCGGTCAAGCTCGGACAGTTGGTCGCGATAGACTTCGAGATCATGTTCGCCGCTCGACGACGCGCCCTTCGCGCTGGCGGCCAGCGGCAACAGCACCGCCAGGCTTGCACCCAGCGTGAGAATGGCGGCTATGACCCAGAACAGCATGGTTCTTCCAATAACGGCAGAGCTCTGCCGTGCCAACAGATGCATGCTGCGACGCTTTGACGACGCCAGCCGCCAATCGTCGGCAGACGGTCGTCAGGTCAGCGGTGTCCAGCTGCCATCGGCGTTGCGGCAAGCGGTTCCGCGCGCCGTGACTCCGGCGCCGCCGGAAAACACCGTCTGCGTGTACTGGCGGCAGTCCTGCGAACCGACGCGGTAGGGCTGGGCCGGAACCACCTCGCCGTAGCGCGAAGCCTGGGCGCCTTTCCACGTCACCTTCTGGCCGCTGGTCGTGTATTCCAGCGCTTTGTACTCAGCCTCGAGCGCGCTGCGCTTCTCGGTCTCGCTGAGGCCGTTGCCGATCGCCCCGCTGATGAGGCCGCCGCCCATCGCCGAAATGATCGTCGTGGTCACCTTGCCGCTGGAAGGAGGTGTCGAGGCCGGTGTCGCTGCCACGGTTGGACCCTTGCCGCTCAAGGTGGTGCAGCCGGAAACAGCCAGCAATGCGGAAACAAGCGCGACGCGAATCTTCATGCCAACAACCGGTTTTCTTGAGTTGGAGCCTGCCATGGATGCGCCGGGGGCCGCGTCATCGAGAAGTCGGCGTGGCCATAGTATTGATATTTGTCGGAAATTTGGCCGCTGGCCGCTGCGGGACCAATGGACATGCCGCCAACAACATCTCCCGCCCCTCTATGTCGATCGGCTCTGGTGAACATCACTGAAGGCTCCGCAATCGCACCACCGCCTTCAATCCGCCCATACCGGACCGTTCGAGCGCCAGAACGCCTCCATACTCGTTGACGAGGTCTGCGACAATGGCCAGGCCCAGACCTGTTCCGGGCTTTGTCTCGTCCAGACGCCGTCCGCGCTTCAGCGCCTCGCGCGCCTTGTCCTCGGGAATGCCCGGACCGTCATCCTCTATGCCGATCTCGAACAGGCCGGCCGGGTCGTCCTTGCCGGTCAAGGGCACGATCGAGACCTGCACCGCGCTCTTTGCCCATTTCATCGCGTTTTCAAGGAGATTGCCCAGCAGTTCCTCAAGGTCCTCACGCTCGCCGGCGAAGACGATCTCGGCCGCCGGCAGCGACAGCGACAGATTTGTCTGCGGATTGAGCTTCCGCAGAACCCGCACCATGCGCTGCACCAGCGGCGTCACCGGCGTGCGGTAGACCACGCTGTCGCGTTGTGCCGCGACGCGGGCGCGCTGGAGATAGTGTTCGACCTGCTTCTGCATGGAAGCGGCCTGTTCGGCGATCAACTGCCCCTTGGCGCCGCCGAGCGCGCGGCCCTCGTTGAGCAGTACCGCCAGCGGCGTCTTCAGCGAATGGGCGAGATTGCCGACCTGTGTTCGCGACCGCTCGACGATGCGCCTGTTGTTTTCGATCAGCGCATTGGTTTCGTTGGCAAGCGGTTCGATCTCGGCCGGGAAGCGGCCGTCGAGCCTCTGGGCGGTGCCTTCGCGCACCATGGCGAGCGCGTTTCTGACCCGGCGCAGCGGCTGCAGGCCGAGCAGGATTGCGATCGCGTTGATGGCGATCATGCCGACGCCGAACAGGCTGAGATAGGTCAGCAGGCGGCGCTGAAAGGTGGCGATTTCCTGTTCGAGTTCGCTCTGGTTGCCCATGACGCGGAAACGCGCGGCGCGGTTCTTGGCGTCGAGGACGAATTCGCTCTCGAACACTTCGAGTTGCTCGCCGTCGATGCCTTCGGCTGCGTAGCTGCGCTGGAAGCTCGCGTTGAACGGCACCTCGGCAACGCTCGGTGACGGGATCGTCGTGGTCATCGACGACGAATGGAGATCGCCATGCACGCCTTCCGAAGCGGGCTCAACCGACCAGTACCAGCCCGAATTCGGCTCCGAGAACCGGAGGTCGCCGAGATCTGGCGCGCCGGTCAGCGCACCGCTGTCGGAGATGCCGATCGAACCGATCAGGTTGAACAGATGCGCCGAAAGCAGGCTGTCGAAGCCGCGCTCGCTGGCCTGGCGGTATAGGGTGGTGATCAAGGTGAAGATGACAACGAGCGTCACGATCGCCCAGACCGTGGAAAAGGCGATGACGCGGAACGTCAGCGAACGCGGCCACAAACGCAGCGAAAGCGGCGTCCTTGCGGTTGGTTTGAGCGGTTCCGAGTTACGCCTCCGGCTCACGCATGCGGTAGCCCATGCCGCGCACGGTTTCGATCATGTCGATGCCCATCTTCTTGCGCAGCCGCCCGACAAACACCTCGATGGTGTTGGAATCGCGGTCGAAATCCTGATCGTAGAGATGCTCGACCAGTTCGGTCCGCGAGACGACCTCGCCCATATGGTGCATCAGATAGGCAAGCAGGCGGAATTCGTGCGACGTCAGCTTCAGCGGCACGCCGCCGACATCGGCCTTGGAGGCCTTGGTGTCGAGGCGCAGCGGTCCGCAGGTCAGCTCGGACGAGGCATGGCCGGCAGCGCGCCGGATCAGAGCCCGCAGCCTCGCCAGCACCTCCTCGATGTGGAACGGCTTGGTGACGTAGTCGTCGGCGCCGGCATCGATGCCGGAAACCTTGTCGCTCCAGCGGTCGCGCGCCGTCAGGATCAGCACCGGCATCTTGCGGCCGCCGCGTCGCCAGCGCTCGACCACGCTGATGCCGTCCATCTGCGGCAGGCCGATATCGAGCACGACCGCGTCATAGGGCTCGGTGTCGCCGAGGAAATGGCCTTCCTCGCCGTCGAAGGCGCGGTCGACGACATAGCCGGCATCGACCAGCGCATCCGATATCTGCCGATTGAGATCCTTGTCATCTTCGACGACCAGTACACGCATGCGGAGTTCGATACCTGTTGAAGAGCTTTGTCGGATGGAAGAGCTTTGTCGGATGGAAAACTGGGGCAGATATAGGCCGATTCCGGCGGCCTGGGAAACGTGGCCTAAGGTTGATTGGATCAGTTCAGCGGAACGACGATCTCGGAACGGCGCGGACGTTGTCCGTCCTTGCCCGGAACGAGCACGACGATGACACAGACAGGCTGACCGCCGCGCGTCGATTGCGAGGCCTTGGCCAGCGTTCCGCCATTCTGCTCAGCCACCTGTTGGCCGATGGCGTAGCAATCGGAGGCCGCCAGTACGATCGGACTGGCAAGGTCGGGCGGCGCGATGACCGGCATCGCCATCGCCTGCGACGCAAACAGCCCGGCAGCACAAAGCGCCAGTGTCGCGGTTCGGAAGTGGGAGCGAAGCGTTTTCATGACCGGCGTTGTAACGCATCGGTGCTGAACGTGAAATGAACGGTGAACGCCGCTGAAAACATCCTCGTCACACCCCTGCAACGCGAGACAGTCAACCTGGAATTTCACCGCCTCGAACAGGCGAAATCCCGCGAAAGTCCAGTCTAGACTCCGTTTTGACCATATTGAAAGCGCATCAGGCATTTTCCTGCGTCATCGCGCGAAAACGCAGCAGCCCGTGATGCACGAGCAGATCCTCGTCATGGCGGGCTTCGGCAAATTCCAGCGACAGTCGTGTCTGGCCGCGAGGGCCGATCACCAATGCTGCGTCGGCAAGGCGCGCCTGGATGGCGGCCATGATGGCTAGCGTTTCGGCATCCCCATGGGCTTTCGACCAGACATGCAGCGTAATCAACTGATCGTCGGTGTTCTGGACGCCCGTGTCCCAGTCGAAGGCACTGGTCTGGCCGCAAGTCACGTGGGGAAAGGCGGCATTGTCGGCTGGCTGTTCAAGCAATCCGGCGCCACCCAGCAGCGCCGACAGCGATGCGTCGCTTCTCAATCTCTGGAACAATGCCTGCTGCAAATCGCCGGACGCGGTCATTTGTCGTTTCCCCTCGTCTGCCAGGCCTCGAGCCGGCCTTTTGCGCTACCGGCAATTCGCGCGCAACGTAGCCGCACCGACAATCCTGCGCCAGATCACATGGGTCGTCTCGTCCGGATCATGAACGCCAGCGATTTCTAGAATACCACCCTGCTATGAACAGATTGGCAAGCCCGCCACCCTTGTAGACCGATCTGATCACCCCCGATCCGGATATTGCTGGAGCGCTCGCCGGCAAAGAGCCAGCAGGGCCATTTCGGAATTCCTCGGACCAAGGATCGAAATTCCGAACGGCAGTCCCTCCACCTCCGCGATCGGCATCGAAATCTGCGGCAGACCACTCAGCCCAGCCGTACAAAGCATCGAAATCGACCGGCTGCGATAGGCCTCCAGAGCCTCTCCCGCCATGCCCAGCGGCAAGGCGACCGAAGGGGCGGTCGGGAAAACCAGTGCGGTTCCTGAGCCAGCCAATGACGATAAGTGTTCCCGTACGACGGCTTTCCCGGCAAGAGCGGTTTCGTAGTCGGAGATCGGCACCCGCTCGGCCCAGTCGAAGCGCTGCCGCACTCCCTCGCCGAGGACCGGTCGGTGCTCGGTGATCCAGGCGCCGTGGTCGGCCCAGGCTTCGTAGGCCTGGATAGCGCGAAAGATTGGCCGCCAGGCATCGAAGCCATCCGGTGCGACCCGGACCTCACCGGCGATGTCGATGATCCGAAACAGCCGCTCGAGCACGTCTTCGAAGACGCGGCGCTCCAAGTGACCCAGCACGTAGCTGGCGATGTCCGTGGCGACGACGAGGCGGGTGATTGGCGGCGGAATGGTGTCCTCCGGCAGCAGCAGCCGGGCCACGGCCTCGTAGACACCGACGTCGCGCGCGAACCAGCCGACGGTGTCGAAGCTGCGCGCCAGCGGCTGCAGCCCAACCGTGTCGATGCGGCCATGCGTCGGCCGCAGGCCGATCAGCCCGCAATAGGAGGCTGGCAGCCTGATCGACCCTCCGGTATCGGTGCCGAGCGCTATATCGGCGAGGCCGGCCGCCACCGCGGCGACCGAACCCGACGACGACCCGCCCGGAATGCGGCCCGGTGCGCGCGGGTTCACCGGCGTGCCGTAATGCGGGTTCTCGCCATTCATCGAATAGGCGAACTCGTCGGTGTGGGTCTTGCCGATAAATCGGGCGCCGGCATCCAGCAATGTCTGGACCACTGGCGCCGTGTCGGGCTTGCCGCCGCTCCATTCGCGCCGCAGCGGATGGCCGCCGCCGGTGGGATAGCCCGCGACGTCATAGAGATCCTTCACCGCCAGGGTCAGGCCGGCGAGCGGTCCGCTTGCCGCCGAAGCGATCGGGATTGGCGGGTAATCCACGAAGGCCCCGACAGGATCATTCCGCAACAGCATCACGCCTCGCATCTAAAATTTTTGTTTGTGCTTCGTCCAAGCGCCTAATCGGTAAAAAGCCCACAACTCCGGGAATCTTGCCGACTTTCGCTACCAGACATCCATATTTGGAAACACATCCAGTCGCAAACTGAAATTTTAGTATGTTCATCTGTAAAAATATTATCTAATAAAAACAATTAATTGATATGCATACCGCATGCCTAATTTCCAAAAATGGCAAAAATTGGCTTGATCGCTGCGGTTGTTGGTGTTTAGCCTATGGCCACCGACCGCAGGCAAAGGGCGTCGAAATGGCAGCAAATGAAGATGATGAAGACGTCGTGGTGGATGCTTCCGTTCGCCGGAGCCGCGCCGAATTCGTGTTCGAAGCGCTGCTGAAGGCGATCGTGCGGGTCGACCGTCGGCCGGGCGATCTGCTGCTCAAGGACGACATCGCCAGGGAGCTCGGCGTGTCGCGACAGCCGGTGACCGATGCGATCAACCGCCTGGCTGGGCTGGGGCTCGTCACGGTGATCCCGCAGGTCAATTCCTACGTTTCGCGCATCTCACCGGCCGACGTGATCGAGAGTTCGTTCCTGCGCAGCGCCGTCGAGGCGCAGATCGTGCATGAACTCGCATCCCATCCGAAAAGCGCTGTCGTGACGGCACTGCGCAACCAATTGCTGGAACAGGTCCAGCTTGTGGCCGCCGGCGACGTGGACGGTTTCCACGACGCGGATGACGCCTTCCACCGCATGCTGGTGGAACTCGCCGGCTTGCCGGGTCTCTGGGACCAGATCGCGGCGGCACGACTGCACCTGGTGCGCGTGCGCCGGCTCGGCCTGCCCCGCCCCGGTCGTCTCGCCATCTCCTACGCCGAGCACTCGATGGTGGTCGACGAAATCGAGGCCGGACGGCCTCGCAAGGCGGCAAACACCATCGCCCATCACATTCGCTACAACGAAGGCGAACTGCGACGGCTTCAGAAGGACCTGCCGCAATATTTTCTTTGAAAAACTGAAGCGGAATCAACCGCTCAGGGGAACTATACGGAGAACACTCGTGACCAGACCGTCTCGCCTTCGTCCACTCGCACTCGCTTTGTTGCTGTCGGCCGCGCCCATGGCGGTCGTCGCCGCCGACATGCCGCCGGAAGCCGCCGAACTGATGGTGCCGCTGCCGTTGTCGCCGACCGGCCAGCCGGTGGTCGGCTTCCCCGATGGCGTACCGGCCAGCCCCGCCGCCTCATTGACCTTCACGGCAGACGAGCTGGCGAAGCTCAAGGCCGGCAGTTTCACCGCCGGCATTGCGATGCAGGCGATGGACTCGCCCTGGAACACTTTGCAGGTCGAGGCGCTGAAGAAGACACTCGACGAGTACGGCATCAAGGTCGTGGCGGTCACCGACGCCAAGCAGGCGCCGACCGCCCAGGCCGACCAACTCGAAGGCATGATCGCCCAGAAGGTCAATCTGATCTTCTCGGTGCCGATCGACCCCAAGGGCCAGGCCGATGCCTACAAGCGGGTCTCCGAAAGCGGCGTGAAGATCGTGTTCATGGACAATGTCGCCTACGGCATGGCGCCCGGCAAGGACTACGTCACCGTGGTCGCATCCGACAACGAGCAGAACGCGGTGTTTGCCACCGACGAGATGATCAAGGCGATCGGCGGCAAGGGCGAAGTCGGCCTGATGACCTACATCCAGGAATCCTACTATTCGATCGCGGCACGCGTTGCCGGTTTCGAGAAGTCGGTCGCCGCCCATCCCGGCGTCACCGTGGCGGCACGCGAAAAATTCACCCAGCCGCGCGAGGCCTATGACAAGGCGGTCGCCATGCTGACCGCGCATCCTGATATCAAGGGCATCTTCGCGGTGTGGGGCGACCCGGCCATGCAGACGCTTGCCGGCGCCGAGTCGCTCGGCCGCAACGATCTCGTCGTCACCACCAACGATCTCGGCCCGGACAGCGCACTCTACATAGCCCGCGACCAGATCATCGCCATCGGTGCGCAACTGCCTTACGATCTCGGCATAGCCGAAGCCCAGGCAGGTGCTGCCGCCCTGCTCGGCAAGCAGGTGCCGCCTTACATCTCGTTGCCCTCGCTGCGGGTGAAGAAGGCCAATCTTCTGTCGGCCCTCAAGCAGGTGACCAAACAGGACGTGCCGGAAGATGTCGTCAAGGCCTGTGCCGGCGCCTGCTACTGATCTCGATCCCGGGCGGCGGGCCGACCCGCCGCCCATATCGCCTCTTTTGGGAATCGCCATGTCCGCTGCCGACAATCCCCTGCCCACGCTGGTTTCCATGCGTGGCATCGTCAAGCGGTTCGGCGCCAACACCGTGCTGCGCAACGTCGATTTCGAGGTCCGGGGCGGCGAAGTCCACGCCTTGCTCGGCGAGAACGGCGCCGGCAAGTCCACATTGATGAAAGTGCTGCTTGGCATTCACGCGCCCGATGAAGGCACGATCCTGGTGCGCGGCGAACCGTTGGCCTCCATTTCGACGCGCGCGCGCCTCGAAGCCGGCGTGGCGATGATCTTCCAGGAATTGAGCCTGGTGCCAGCGATGAGGGTCGCCGACAATCTGTTTCTTGGCCGCGAGCCGCTGCTGTTTGGCGGGCGCATCGACCGCCGCCGCATCCGGCGCGAGGCAGTCGAACTGATCGCCGGGCAAGGCTTTGCGCTCGATCCGGACGCGCTCGTCGAAGATCTGCCGTTCGCGGCGCGCCAGCAGGTCGAAATCCTCAAGGCGCTGTCGCGCGGCGCTTCGGTGATCGTCATGGATGAACCGACCTCGTCGCTTACCGTGCGCGAAGAAGAGGTGCTGCATGCCACCATCGCCCAACTGCGCGCCACAGGCATCGGCGTCGTCTATATCAGCCACCGCATGTCGGAGATTTTTCGCGTCGCCGATCGGTTGAGCATCATCAAGGACGGCCATATCCAGGGACCGTTTGCCACCGAGCAGATCACCATACCCGAGGTGTCGCGGTTGATGGCGCGGTCGGCCTCCATCGTGGTGATGAAGCCGAAGGCACGACGCGAACCGGGCGAAATCGTCCTCGAGGTGGTTGACCTCGGTACGGCGCGAAAGCTGCGCGATGTCGGCCTTGCCGTGCGCGCCGGCGAAATTGTCGGCATCGCCGGCCTTGTCGGCAGCGGCCGCTCGACGCTTGCCAAGGCACTGTTCGGGCTGATCCCGGATGCGCGCGGCGACGTACAGCTCAGCGGCCGCGAGATCGGCGCGTTGGCGACGCCGCCGCGCATCCGCGCAGGCATGGCGCTGGTGCCGGAGGACCGAAGGGCCGAAGGGCTGGTCGCTCAACACAGCCTGGCCGCCAATGTGGCTCTGCCCAATCTGGCCGAACTGACGTCGCGCTGGCCGGGCGTCTTGTCGTGGCGGCGCGAGACCGAGATGTTCCTCAGCTTTCGCGATGCGCTGCACATCGCCTGCCGCGAGCCCGGTCAACCGGCTTCGGAACTATCGGGCGGCAACCAGCAGAAGGTGGTGTTCGCAAAGTGGTTTGCCAGCAATCCAAAACTGCTGATCCTCGACGAGCCGACGGCAGGCGTCGACGTCAACGCCAAGGCGGAAATGCGGACGCTGGTGCTGCGGGCTGCCGAAAAGGGCATGGCGGTGCTGCTGATCACCTCTGAACTCGATGAACTGGCCGGTCTCGCCGACCGGCTGATCTATATGGTCGACGGCCGGCTGGTGCCGGGCGAGGCCACACCGCGCGGCGAGGAAGAAATCCGCACCGTGCTGCAACAGCTCGCCACCATACACGAGGCCGCATGACCAACTCGATCCTCACCCCAGGCCTTAGCTCCGACATGGCCGCCGCCAGACGTGCATTCGCCTGGCAGAGAGCGAAACGCCTGGCTCGCGACCACATCACCTTCATCGTCTTCGGACTGATCACGCTGTTCTTCATCCTGCACGCGCCCAACTTCGCCTCGCTGGCGACGGCGAACGCCATCGGCCGCATCACCGCGGTGGTGTCGATCATGGCGGTCGGCATGACCATGGTGATCATGTGCCGCGAGATCGACCTGTCGGTCGGCGCGCTGGCCAGCCTTTCGGCCATGGTCGGCGCCATACTGATGCAGACCGGCATCACGCCGTGGCTGTCGATCCCGGTGATGACGGCCTTCGGGGCGCTGGTCGGGCTGATCAACGGCCTGATCGTCACCCGGTTGCGCATCCCCTCCTTCCTGGTGACGCTGGGCATGCTCAGCATCCTGTCCGGTACGGCACTCACGCTTACGGATTCGCTTCCGGTGCCGATCGGCGACCGCACGCTTGGCAAGATCATGGCCAACGGCACGCTGATCGGCCTGCCGGCTGCGGTGTGGTGGACGGTGGTGTTCGCGCTGGCCGGCATCTATGTGCTGCATCTGTCGGTGATCGGCCGGCAGATGGCGGCGACCGGCGGCAACGAAGCAGCGGCACGGTTTTCCGGTATCGACGTCGACCGCGCCAAGGTGGTGGCCTTTGCCATCTGCGGCGCCTGCGCCTCCTTCGCCGGCTACATGCTGGCGGCACGCGCTTCGGCCGGCAACCCTAGTGTCGGCGTCGGACTCGAGCTCAACGTCATTGCCGCGGTTATCATCGGCGGCACCAGCCTGTTCGGCGGCCGCGGCTCGGTGATCGGCTCGGTGATCGGCGCCATCTTCATCGGCATCCTTGCCTTCGGCCTGGTGGTCATCGGCCTCTCGACGACCATCCAGGAGATCGTCAAGGGCGTCATTATCATCCTCGCTGTTTCGTTGAACCGGAGATAACAGCCATGACCGCGCAAACCGGGCTGCCTATCGACGGCAAGATGTATATTGGCGGCCGCTGGACGTCTGGCCGGTCGACGCGCGCTATTGCCGTCTACAGCCCGGCGACAGAGGAGCTGGTCGGCAGCGTCCCGGAAGGCGTCGCCGGCGATGCCGAAGACGCGCTGAGAGCGGCACGCCATGCCCAGCCAGCCTGGGCGGCACTGCCGCCGATCGAACGCGCCCGAATGCTGCGCCGGCTCTGCGCCTTGCTGGAGCGCGATCGCGAAATCATTGCCCGCTGATCACCCTGGAGCAGGGCAAGCCGATCGCCCAGGCGCGTGGCGAAGTCGGCGGCGCCATCGGCTTCATCGAATTTGCCGCCGACAATGCCAGGCGCATCGAAGGCGACATCATCCCGTCCGATGCGGCGGGCGAGGAGATCTGGATCCGGCGCGTGCCCTACGGCGTGGTGGTCGGCCTGACCGCCTGGAACTATCCGGTGGCGCTGGCCGGCAGGAAGCTCGGCCCGGCGCTGGCGACCGGCAACACCATCGTGCTCAAGTCACACGAACTGACGCCGCTTTCCCTGCTCGAGATCGGCCGGCTCTGCGAGGAGGCCGGCATTCCCACCGGTGTCGTCAACATCGTCAGCGGCAGCGGGCGCGAAATTGGCGAGGCGCTGGTGCGCAGTCCGCACTCAGACCTCGTCACCATGACCGGCAGCGTACGCGCCGGGCGCGAGATCTATGCCGCTGCCGCCAAAAGCCTCAAGGTCATTCGCCTGGAACTGGGTGGCAAGGCGCCGTTCATTGTCATGGACGATGCCGACATCGATGCCGCGGTGGATGCCGCAATCATTGCCCGCTTCACCAATTGCGGCCAGATCTGCACCTGCAACGAGCGTATGTATCTGCACGAGACCATCGCCGACCGGTTCCTCGACAGTTTCGTCGCGCGGGCCGCGGCACTGCGGATCGGCAACCCGCTGGACGCGGTCGATCTGGGCCCCAAGATCAGCCGGCCCGAACTCGAAAAGGTCGAAGCCATGGTGGGCGAGGCCGTGCGAGGCGGCGCGGAGCTGCTGACCGGTGGCCATCGGCCGGAGGGGGATGCCTTCGCCAAGGGGCATTGGTTCGAGCCCACCGTGCTGATGGCACCCTCGAATGCGGCGCCAATCATGCAGCAGGAGATTTTTGGGCCGGTCGTGCCAGTCATGCGCGTCGCCGATTTCGACGAAGCGCTGCGGCTGGCCAACGAGTCCGAATTCGGCCTCTCCGCCTATCTGTTCACCGGCAGTCTCAACCGCGTCATGCGCTTTAACAGCGAAAGCGCCTTCGGCGAGCTCTACATCAACCGCACCTGCGGTGAGATGGTCCAGGGCTTTCATTCCGGCTGGAAGAGTTCGGGGCTGGGCGGCGAGGACGGCAAATACGGCTTCGATGCCTATCTGCGTAAGAAAACCGCCTACGTTGCGGCTTGATTGCCGCGGAGCGTGAATGTGGACACCCGGTTCCCGGTCACCTAACCTTGCTCCGTTCCTTGCCGGCTTCCGATCCACGAAGCAGCGGGTTGCGGGGCGTTTCGCCGTGCTTGCCGCCTGGTTCCTGTCGGTCGGTATGCTGCCGCGGCAAATGGCCATGGCGGTGCTGTCGTGGAAGCTTGACGCATCGTCCCGACCGACATTCCTTGCCAACCTGTCCAGGACAATCCGCCGCGCGATGGGGTAGCCCGACGCCCTCGCGGGCCGGGAAGAAATGTCCGGCAGGACGGGAGGGAGCGCTGTCCCCGGAGGCCTTCAGCGGGCCTGCGTTATGCTTTGCCTTCTCACTGCGCCCCGCGCTGCCTGGCCACGAAACTGCGCACCGCCAGCACCAGCACGGTGATGATGATCAGGATCACCGACAATGCCGCGATCGCCGGGTCGATGTTGTCGCGCAAGCCCATCCACATGAGCCGCGGCAGCGTGATGGCGTTGACAGAGGTGATGAACAAAGTGACGCCGATTTCTTCCCAGGACAGCACGAAGGAGAGAAGTGCGGCGGTGACGATGCCGAACTTGATGTTGGGCATGATGATGCGGGTGGCGCGCTCCCACACAGTGGCCCCTAAGCCCCGGGCGGCAAGGTCGATGCGGCGGTCGAGCTGGCTGAGCGAGACCAGCATCAGCACCGTGGCGAAGGGCACGGTCATCACCGAATGGGCCATGGCGACGCCCAGCCAGGTGTCGTAGCCGAAGAACGCGCTGAAACCCGAGATCGAGGTGAGCAAGAAGTAGAGCGTGATCGCCGAGACCACCGGCGGCACCACCATCGGCAGCAGCACGAAGCCGACCAGGGCCGCGGTGAAGCGCGGCTGGAACATCCAGACGCCAAGGCTGAAGCACAGCGCCAGCACAGTTGAAAAGGCACTGCTGACGACACCGATGCGGATCGAGAGCAGGATCGATTGGAGCCAGCGCGGGTCCTCGATCAGCGCCCGGTAATGGCGCAGCGACAGTTCGCCCGACGGCATGGCCAGCATGCGGCTCGGCGTCAGCGACACCGGGATGACGGCGAGCAGCGGCATCAGCAGGAACAGCGCCACGAAGGCGGCGATGATCAGCGAGACGGGACCGGGGCGGTAGGTCGGCATCAGATCAACTGCTTCGGTCTGACATATCGGAACAAGAGCGCCATCAGCGCGCCGACGAACAGCACCAGCACGACGCTGATCGCTGCACCCAGCCCCCAGTCCGGGCTCTGGAATATCCTGAGATAGATCAGCTCGGCAATCATGACGCTCCGGCCGCCGCCAAGGATCGCTGGCGTGACGAAGAAGCCGAGCGAGAAGACGAAAACGATCATCGCCGCGCCTATGATGCCGGAGCGCGTCATCGGCACGAACACCGTCCAGAAGGTGCGCATGCGGCTGGAGCCGAGCCCGCGCGCCGCCAGGAGCACGCGGTCGTCGAGGCTGCGCATGGCCGATGCCAGCGGAAAAACGGCGAAAGGAATGAGGAAGTGCGTCATGCCGACGATGACGCCGAATTCGTTGCGCACCAACGCCAGCGGTTCGGAAATGAAGCCGATCGCCTGCAGCCACGTGTTGATCAGGCCGCGATTGGAGAGCAGCGCCACCCAGCCGAAGGCACGGGTCAACACGGAAATCCAGAAGGGAACGAGAATGCAGAACTCGGCGATCAGGCGCTGTGCCGGGGTTCCACGCACCCAGACGACGGTGATGGCGTAGGCAGCGGCCACCGAGACCACGGTGACGACCGCCGCGATGCGCAGCGTGCGGATGAACACCGACTGCACCAGATCGTCGGTGAGCAGCGCCTCATATTGGCCGAGGCCGGGCGTCGGCAGCGTAAAACTCCATTTGACGACGCCAAGGAACGGCCAGGCATAGGCCAGGACAAGAAACAGGAGCAGCGGCGCCATCAACAGCGCCGCGCCCATCCTGTCGGAGAGATAGGATCTCATTGACCCGATTACCCCGGCCCTGATCAGGCCGAGATGATCTTGGTGTATTCGTCGAGCGCCGGCCCGTAGTTCTTGGCGTACCAGTCCATGTCGAGCGCGATCTGCTTCTTCATGTTCTCGGGATCGACCGGGTTGATGCGCTTCTTGTCGGCCGTGATCAGCGCGTCTGCCGCCGGGTTTGCAGGACCTTGGCCGAGCTTGTCGAACATGACCAACTGCTTTTCAGGGTCCTGGGCACTGGCGATGAACTTCATCGCAGCGTCCTTGCCGCCGGGGTTGTTCTTGAGCACGGCCAGCGCACCGGGCGAGATCAGTCCCTGGTCCCAGATGAACTTGATCTTGCCGCCCGAATCCTGCTCGATCAGCGAAGCGCGCGTCGACCAGACGATCGCCATCGAGGCCTCGCCATTGAGCAGCACGCTCTGGCTTTCGGCGCCGCCACCCCAATAGGCAACGACGTTTTCCTTGAACGCGGCGATCTTGTCATGGGCGCGCTTGAGGTCGAGCGGGTAGAGCGACGCCGGTGCGATGCCGTCGGCCAGAAGTGCTGCTTCCCAGCTCGATACGCCCCATTTGTAGAGCGAGCGCTTGCCGGGGAATTTCTTCACGTCGAAGAAATCGGCCATGCCGGTCGGCGCGTCCTTGCCGTACTTCTCGGAATCATAGGCGATGACATAGGAGAAGAAATAGGTCGAGGCGGCGTATTCCCAACCAAAGCCGGGCCGCATCTTCTTCTTGTCGACGATGTTGTAATCGATCGGCTCGAGAGCCCCTTGGGCGCCGAGCGTGATGGCCGAGAAGGGGTCTACGTCGACGAGATCCCAGGTCGGCGCGCCGCTCTTGAACTGCGCGGCGATGGCGCCTTCGGTCGGACCCGAACCGTCCATCTTGACGGCGATGCCGGTGTCCTTGGTGAAGGCCTGGCCATAGGCGGCATCATAGGCGGTGATGGCATCGCCACCCCAGTTGACCAGCACCAGTTCCTTGGCCTGCGCAAAGGCACCTGTCGAGCGCAGCAGCATCGGCGTGCCGGCCAGCACGAGTGCCGCCAGCTGTGTGAACTGCCGGCGCGAGATCTCGCCGCGACCTGCCCTGGCGGACAGGCTCTCGACGGCTTGTTTTTTGGTGTCATGTGTCATGTCAGTTCCCCTTTTTTGTTGTTGATAGTGCCGGAAAGCGGTGGAGCGACATCTCGCCACACCGTCGTCATTGCCCTCCATGAGGAAGGAGGAAACCCTTTTCCGCCGGCCAGGTGAGCCAGACGGAATTTCCCTTGCTGAGCGCTGCGGCCGCCACCTCGTTCGGCACCGACACGGTAACCTTGGCGCCTTGCCGTGTCGTCAGGTCGAGCCGCGTTGCAGCGCCCAGATAGGTGGAGTTGGTGGCGGTAGCGGCGATGCCATTCTCGCCATCCGCCGCCTCGCCCGATATCGACATGTATTCGGGCCGGATCGCCAGGATGGCATCGCCGCGCACGAGTTCGGCCTTGCAGCCCATGCTGACCGCACGGTCTTCGCACAGGCCGGTCGAGCCATTGCCGGCAGGCTTGACGCCCTTCAGCGGCAGCATGTTGATTTCGCCGAGGAACTCGGCGACGAAGCGGTTGTCCGGCCGGTCGTAGACTTCGTCGGGCGCTCCGACCTGCAGCAGTTTGCCGTGGTTGAAGATGGCAACGCGCGACGACAGCGCCAGCGCCTCGCTCTGGTCGTGGGTGACGAAGACGAAAGTGGTTCCGGTTTCCTGGTGCAGCCGCTTCATCTCGGCCTGCATCTGGCCGCGCAGGCTCTTGTCGAGCGCCGAGAACGGCTCATCGAGCAACAGCACGCCAGGTTCGAACACCAGCGCACGGGCCAGCGCCACGCGCTGCTGCTGGCCGCCCGATAGTTGCGCCGGCAGTTTCTTCTCGTGGCCCTTGAGACCGACGCGCTCGATCATCTCGCCGACACGGCGCTTGATGTCGGCGGCCGATTTCTTGCGCACCTTGAGTGGGAAGGCGATGTTGGCTTCGACGCTCATATGCGGGAACAGCGCGTAGCCCTGGAACACCATGCCGGCGGCCCGTTGCTCTGCCGGTCGGTCGGTGATGTCGACGCCGTCGCTGAACAGCTTGCCCTCGGTCGGCTGCACGAAGCCCGCAAGGATCATCAGGAAGGTGGTCTTGCCCGAACCCGACGGCCCGAGCAGGGTCAGGAACTCGCCACGGCCGATATTGAGCGACAGATTGTCCAGCGCACGGAACGAGCCGAAGCTCTTGCCGATCCCGATTGCCTTGATCTCTGCGGCACGGCCGGGTTGCTGCATACTGCCCTTTCCCTAACGCTTGTCGAAATCGTAGGCAGGGTGCCGGCTCACCGCAACCGAATAGTTTTCGCGTGATCGGCAAATTCCATTCATCTATGGCGAGATGGCGCCGCCTTGCCCTCAATACGGCAGAATGCGGTTCTCCTGGAGTTTCGACCGCAGCCATCCCGCGAACGCTTCCAGCACCGGATGCGAGGCCTTGGCGTGTTCGGAGACCAGGAAATAGGAGCGCGGCGACTTGATCGCGATGTCGAACGGCCTGACCAGCCGGCCCTCGCTCAGCGCCCGCCGGCTGGTCAGTTCGTCGCCCATGGCGATGCCTTGCCCGGCAATCGCCGCCGAAAAGACCAGGTTCATGTCGGAAAAGAAGATGCCGCCCTCGATGTCGGGGTTTTCCACCTTGGACAGCGCCAGCCAGCGCGCCCAATCCTCGGTGTCGTCGAGATGCAGCAGGTTGGCGCGCAGCACGTCCGACGGCCGGGAAAACCCGCCGACCTTGTTGAGCAGCGTCGGGCTGCAGAGCGGCGTGAACGAGATTTCGCAGAGCGGCTCGACCGCCCGGTTCGGCCAATTGCCGACACCAAACGCAATGAAGGCATCGGCATCTGCGTTGCTGACATCGTCGAGCCGGCGCGGCGTCAGGATGCGCAGCGCCACGTCAGGATACATCTGCCGGAACTCGCCGATATGGGTGCACAAGAACAGCGAGGCGAAGCCGGGCGTGCAACTGACGGCGAACGAGCCGCCGACGCCGGTGCCGGCGTCCCGCGTCACCGCATCGCCCAAAACGGTGAGCGCCTTGCGCACGTCGCTGGCGTAGCGCTGGCCGCGCGGCGTCAGCGCCACGCCCTTGCCGATGCGTTCGAGCAGGTCGAAGCCGAGATCGCGCTCCAGCAGACGAAGCTGATGGCTCACGGCGCTGCGGGTCAGGTGCAACTCGTCGGCGGCGCGCCAGACGCTGCCATGGCGGGCGAAGCTGTCGAGCGCACGCAGCGCTTGTGTGGATGGTATACGCAAGGAGCCTCAGGTGAACCGAATTTGCACGAACCGGGAAAACATATCACTTTTTAGCGAACCGCTTCACTGCTTTCTTCTCATGCCATGGAGAAACCGGTGGCCACCTCGGCGCAAGCAACCGCCCTTGCCTGTCTCGACGGCATCCAGCCGTTGTTGTCCGCGTGGACACGCATCATCTTCGATTACGGCGAGACCGCGTGGCGGGAATATCAATCCGCCGCCTGGTATGTCGAGCGACTGAAACTCGAAGGCTTTTCTGTCGAAGAAGGCTCCGGCGGCATGCCAACCGCCTTCTGCGCTCATTGGACCAACGGCCCCGGCCCGACCATCGGCATGTACGCCGAATACGACGCGGTGCCGGGCAATTGCCAGGATGCCGCTACGGTCGAGCGTCCGCGCCGGGGACTTGGCAACCAGGCCGGCGGCCACACCGACCCGCATTCCGGGCTGGGTATTTCGAGCCTCGGCGGGCTGCTGGCGACCAAGGCCGCGATGCAGCGCCACGGCATATCAGGCACGCTGCGCTTCACCGGCGAGCCGGCGGAAAAGGTGCGTGGGTCAAAGCCGATCCATGCCGCCAAGGGCTATTATGACGGCCTTGCCGGCATGATCTCCTTTCATCCGTTCTACATGCTGCCGCTCTGCAACACGGCGCGCTGGGACACGCATTGCGGCGCGGCCTACGCGATGATCTATCGCTTCATCTGCGACCAACCGGAGCGCTGGGCGCTGGCTGCGGGCGCTGCACCCATTCCGCAAGCACATTCGGCGGCGCGCGCGCCCGGCGCCAACGACGCATTGATGATGATGTACATGGCCTCCAAGGCTCTGCGCGATTCCATGCTGCCTCACCAGGGCGGCTGGTCGATCAGCGAGGCGATCCTGACGGCGGGGCAAGCGACCGCCGACAATTTGCCGGCGGGGCTGGCCGAGATTCAGTACATGATCCGCGTGCCGACGCTTGCCATGGCCGAGCAGGTCACCGCGGTGCTCGACCGCAATGCCGAGGCGGCGGCAGCGATGAGTGGTTGCCGCACCGAGCGGCATTGGGTGTCGAAGTCACGACCGGGACTTGCCAATCATGCCATGGCCGAGATCGCCTATGAAGCGCTGTCGACGGTCGGGCCGCCGCGCTGGGACGAAGACGCCAAGGCAGTCGCGCGCGAAATGCAGGTCAATGCCGGGCGCATGGCGAGCGACGAGCCGTTCATCGAAGAGCTGGAGCGCCTGATCGAGCCGCAGGCGGCGGAAGCGATCCTGCGCCGCGACCTGCCGCCCTCGCAGGTCAATTCGACCTCCGACGATTACACCGACATGAGCTGGCACACGCCGACGGCGCGCTTCTATGTCGCCCGCCCGGCACTGCGTTCGGAGACCGGCTATCCCTATCCAGCCTGGGTGATGAATGCGCTGGGCGGTATTTCGGCCACGATCGACCCGATGGTGGCCTGCGCCTCCCGCACGATCGCGCTCGCCGCCCTTCGCCTGCTGGAAGACCAGACTGCCCGCGAAGCGGCGATGGACGAGTTCGTTACCCGCACCGGCGGCGGCATCGGCGGTTCGAACTGGATCGCACCGCTTTGCGACTACGAGCCGCCGATCGGGTTTCGCTGGCCAGAATATGTCACCACCCCGCGTGGACGCGACTGGTGGATACCGAGCAATCAGACACCCCCAAGTCACCTCACGAGGAGCATCCCATGACCGTTCATGACCGCATTGTCGCCGAGCCGTTTTCGCTGCAGCGCCGCAACCCCGCCGGCGGCACCAAGCCGCTGACCGCCTGGGGTTTTGCCAACGAGACCGACGTGCTGACCGACGTCCTGCTCGGCTCGCCCAATTTCCTGCGTCATCTGTCGACCAGCTCGCTGTCGCGCAAGCACCTGCGCGAGGCGCCCTGCAACGTCCAGATCGCACAAGCACAGCACAAGGACCTGGTCGCCGCCTACGAGCATTTCGGCGTCAACATCCACTGGCACGAGCCGACGCCCGAGCTGCCGATGCAGGTCTATTCCCGCGATTCCAGCGTCATGACGCCCTACGGCGCCTTCATCACCGCCATGGCCAACTGGTGGCGGCGCGGCGAGAACTATGCCGCGATCCGCACCTACGAAAAGCTCGGCATCCCGATCTACGACATGGTCACGGCTGGTACGTTCGAGGGCGGCGACTTCAACGTCATCGAGGACGGCGTCGTGCTGATCGGCTGCGGCGGCGCCCGCACGCAGGAGGAAGGTGCGCGCCAGGTGCAGGCCTGGTTCGACAAGGAAGGCTGGGAAACCCGCATCGCTTTCATCGACGAATATTACGTCCATATCGACCTGATGGTGGTGCCGATCGCCGAAAAACTGACCGCCGTCTGCCTTGCCTGCACCGAGCCCGGCATTGTCGACTGGCTGAAGGGCAAAGGCCACGAGATCATCGACGTGCCGTTCCAGGACACGATGGCGCTCGGCTGCAACTTCATGTCGCTGGGCAAGGACCGCGTGATCGCGCCGACCTCCAGCCAGTCGCTGATCGGCCAGCTCAAGGCCCGCGGTTTCGAGGTCGCGGCCGTCGACATGAGCGAGATTTCGAAGACCGGCGGCGGCATCCACTGCATGGCGCAGGCGCTGAAGCGCGAACCGGCCTGAGCCGGCTCGCCCCTCAGCAACAAACCCGATACTGTGTCTTCGCTGCCCTTGTGAGTGCTGGAAAAATGGAGGAATAGTCTTGCGGAATGCATCGCCCTGAAATTGCCGGTTTGCGGTACTCAGGTCGTGCAATTGCTAGCCGGATTCCGAATGGCCAGTCCCGAACCGCGCAAGAGAAGAGGTCCGATCGCCGCCCGGCTGCTGGCGCTCGACGCGTGGATCGATTCGTCGCTCTACGAGATCGGCTTCAAGGCGCGCCAGTTCTGGGAATCGGCGACGATCTTCTCGCGGCGCTTCCGCGTCAACGGCTGGCGCCGTGGCATCATCGAAGTGTTGAGCGAAGGTTTTACGCTCGGCGCCGGCGGCATCGTGGTGATGCTGGCGCTGGCCATTCCGGCTTTCCAGGATACGGCCGGCGACTGGCGCGCCCAGGGCGACTTCGCCGTCACCTTCCTCGACCGCTATGGCAACGAGATCGGCCAGCGCGGCATCATCCAGCGCGATTCCGTGCCGGTCGACGAGATGCCCGATCACGTCATCAAGGCGGTGCTTGCTACCGAGGATCGCCGCTTCTTCGATCACTACGGCATCGATGTGCTCGGCCTTTCCCGCGCCATCTTCGAGAATGTGCGGGCCAATTCCGTCGTTCAGGGCGGCTCGAGCATAACCCAGCAGCTGGCCAAGAACCTGTTCCTCACCAATGAGCGCACGCTGGAGCGCAAGATCAAGGAAGCCTTCCTGTCGCTGTGGCTCGAGGCCAATCTGTCGAAGAAGGAAATCCTGCAGCTCTATCTCGACCGCGCCTATATGGGGGGCGGCACGTTCGGCATCGAGGCGGCCGCCGATTTCTATTTCGGCAAGAGCGTCAAGGATCTGAACCTCGCCGAGGCGGCGATGCTGGCCGGGCTGTTCAAGGCGCCGACCAAATATGCTCCGCACATCAACCTGCCGGCAGCGCGCGCACGCGCCAATGTGGTGCTGTCCAACCTTGTCGATTCCGGCTTCATGACCGAGGGCCAGGTTCTGCAGGCAAGGCTGCATCCGGCCGATGTCGTCGACCGCGGCGAGCAGAAAAGTCCAGACTATTACCTCGACTGGGCATTCGACGAGGTCAAGAAGATCGCCAAACCGGGCCAGCACTCGCTTGTTGCCCACACCACCTTCGACGCGAACATCCAGAAGGCAGCGGAAGAATCGGTGGAGTTCCACCTGCGCCAGTTCGGCAAGGAGTACAACGTCACCGAAGGTGCCGTCGTCGTCATCGAGACCAACGGCGCCGTGCGCGCCATCGTCGGCGGCCGCGATTATGGCGCCAGCCAGTTCAACCGCGCCACCAAGGCGCTGCGCCAGACCGGCTCGTCATTCAAACCCTATGTCTATGCAACGGCGATGGAACACGGCTTCACGCCCAACTCCATCATCTCCGGCGGCCCGATCAGCTGGGGGTCCTGGTCGCCGCACAATTACAGCGGCGGATCGGCGGGCAATGTAACTCTGATCATGGCTATGGCCAAATCGATCAACACCGTGCCGGTTCGGCTGGCCAAGGATCACCTTGGCATCGGCCCGATCAAGGCCATGGCCGAGGCGATGGGCGTGGAATCGCCGCTCGAAGCGCACAAGACGATGGTGCTGGGCACCTCGGGCATGACGGTGATGGACCAGGCGACGGGCTACAGCGTGTTCGCCGACAACGGTTTCGTCGGCTTCCGGCACGGCATCAGCCAACTCGTCACCCGCACCGGCGAGGTGGTTTATGATTTCGCCAAGGATGCGCCGCCGCCACACCGGGTGTTGTCGGAGCAGGCGCTGAAATCGATGAACACCATGCTGGCGGCAGTACCGGTGATGGGCACGGCGCGGCGGGCCCAACTTCCCAACATCGTCGTCGCCGGCAAGACGGGCACGACGCAATCCTACCGCGACGCCTGGTTCGTCGGCTTCACCGGCAACTACACGGCGGCAGTATGGATGGGCAATGACGATTTCACGCCGACCAAGAACATGACCGGCGGCTCGCTGCCTGCGATGGTATGGCAGCGCCTGATGGTCTATGCGCACCAGAACATCGACCTCAAGCCGATCCCGGGCATCGACAAGCCCTTCATCGACGAGGAGATCGCTGCCAAGGCCGAGGAAGCACAGAAGAAGAGCGACGCGCAGGCGGTGGCCGATGCAGCCGCCGAACGGCCGCCGGTGCTGTCCAGCCGCACGACGCAGACGCTGCGGGACATGACCAGCCTTTTCCAGTCGGCGCCCGTCCTCAATACGCCTCAACCGCCGGAGACGCTGTCGGCGCTGTGATGGCGCGCCTCTTCCTTCTCCACCTGTGGGAGAAGGTGGATCGGCGCGCAGCGCCGAGACGGTTGAGGGGTGCTGGCCGGATCACCGTCCTTGCGAAGCTGGAACACCCCTCATCCGACCGAGCTTCGCTCGGCCACCGTCTCCCGCAGGGGGAGAAGGAAGAGGCGGCTGCAATTCTACATCGGCCCGCTTGCCACAAGGCCCTGCGCCGCGATATCCCCGAGCGGCAACTCTTCGGTGTCCCCGGCCCTTCATGCTCAAAACTGCCTTCCTGACGTTGCTTTCGCTTGCCATAGCCATCATCGGCGGTGGCGGCAGCGTCTGGTATGCGCTGAAAGTCCAGGATGGCGTCGGCGCCATCCGGATCGGTCAATGGACAGCCTTTCCCGATATCGGCACGCCGTCCGCCGATCCTTATTCCAAGGCTCGCGTGGCGCGCGAGGGCGTGCTTGCACTCGGCCGTGCCGAGGGGCTGTCCTTCGTCGCCGAGCGAGACACGGGCGGCGCCGAGCTCAAGCGCGAATGCACCTACACCATCGAGGGCGGATTTCCGACGGCGCGGTTCTGGACGCTCTACGCCGCCGACCAGTCGCTCAGCGTGGTCGAGACCGGCAAATCCCGGCTGGCGGCGCTGCAATCCTACGGGGTGGTGCGCCAGCCCGACAATTCGGTGATCATTTCCGCCGGCCATCACCCGATGCCCGGCAATTGGCTGCTGACAGACGGCTTCGGCAGGATGTATTTCGTGCTGACCTTCTACGACACGCCAATCGCCAGCAGCACGGGCCTGTCGGACGTCTCGCTGCCGCGGATCGTCAAGGTCGGCTGCAATGCGTAGTTTTTATGCGGCGATGCGCAGACTTCTGCATGCCGTCCTGCTCGGCCTGCTCGGTGCCGGCATCGTGCACATCGCCGTGCTGCTGCTGGTGCCTGAGTTTTCCGAGCGCGACGCCTGGTCGCGGCTGTCCATGGCTTCGGATCTCTACAAGATGACGCGGCTCGATGCCGAGGCCGGTGGGGCGCCCGTGGTGAAATCCGTCGACCCGCTGTTTTATGCAACGGCGTGCCGGTTCGACCTGGGCGAAGGTTTGGTCCGCGTCAAGGCACCTGGACATGTCCCGTTCTGGTCGGTGTCGGTCTATGATCGCAGCGGCCACAACATCTATTCCTTCAACGACCACACAGCGACCGGCGGCGTTCTGGATGCCGTGGTGCTGACGCCGGCGCAGATGATCGACGTGCGCAAGGACCTTCCAGAGGATCTTCAGGGGGCGATCTTCGTCGAAGCGCCGATCGAGGAAGGCATCTTCGTCATCCGTGCCTTCGTGCCCGACAGCAGCTGGAAGCCGATCGTGTCGCGCTTCTTCGAACAGAGCTCCTGCGAGTTGCAGGACTTCTAGAGCGTGTCGCGTCTGAACGGATTCAGACGACCCGCTTCAGGTCTTTTTTATGCATGTCGTTCTCCCAAAACCGGGGTCACTTTCGGGCGACATGCACTAGACATGATCCCGGACCAAGGTCCGTGGCCGCCGAAACTCAGTGGTGCGGGACCGGCTTCGTCCCTGGCGACCCCGTCTTGTCGGGATCGACCGGCCGCACTTCGCCGGCATGCGACCGCTCATAGCGGATGCCGGGAAAGATGATCACCGCCGCCGGCATTTCGGCGGTTTGCTTTGCTCTGGTGTTTGGTGCCGTACGCGGCACGAAAGACAGTACCATGCCCATGGTTCGCGCATTCCTCTCGGTTTCCCCGGAGCACAACGCAACGCCTCCAAATGTCATTAAGGCCGGCAGAGGGTTAACGGAACGCTAACGGATCGTCGCTAACTTGATCTTTGTTCTTGGCGTTCGCGAAACCGACATAGTCCCGGTGGAGCGCGGCCAAGCTTGTGTCGAGTACGGGCGTATCCTTCGTGTCATCTTCGGACTTCAGGCAAATCGCGGTACGAAAAGACTCGGGAAAGGCCGAAAGGCTGTTCCGCGCCGCGGTGTCGGCGTTCTGCTCGCTCACCCGCCCTTCACGCCGCGAGATCGGCCAGCTCGAAGACCTGACGCTGCCGCTGTTCAATGACGTGTCCGTCGAATCCCGCCGTTACGTGGCAGCCGCCCTTTCCGAATGCGAATACGCGCCCGCTGCCCTGGTGCGCCGTCTTTGCGAGGAACCGGTCGACATTGCCGCGCCGCTGCTCATCCGCTCACGCGCCGTCAGCGACATCGATCTCATCGCCCTGATCGGGCGGCATGGCCTGCCGCATGCGCGTGCCATCGCGCGCCGCAAGGGCTTGAACCCGACCATTGCTGACCTGATCAGGGCCCTCGAGAGGCCAACCCTGGTGCGCGCGCCGGACCCGGATGCGAACGCCGCTGGGGCAGACAAGATCGCGCCAGCGAGCGCGGATACCGCCTCCGGCGAGCCAGCCCGGGAACAGACACTCGGCATCGCGGCCGAGAATGCACGGCGCAGGCTGCGCTCGATGATGCGCACCGGCGACGAGAAGACAGCGACCGCCGAGCCTTTCAAGGGCGCCGACACCTATATGAAATTGCGCGAGACAGCGCTGACGGGAAACGCCGCGTTCTTCCAGACCGCGCTCGCCGATGCACTCGACATCGATTTCGAGATCGCGCGATCGCTCACCGCCAAACAGAATTATGCCTCGCTGCTTGTCGCCTTGCGCTCGCTCGACCTCAGCGAAGACAGGGCCTTCCTGGTCACGGTTGCCGTCTATCCCAGCCAGTTCCCGCACCCGCAGGCTATCCGGACTTTCCTCGACCGCTACCGGCTGCTGCATCGCGAGGCGGCCCAGGACAAGATGCGGTCGTGGAGAGCGGAAATCCTTTCAAGGGTGGTTCGCGGCGCAGCACCTGCCAACAGCGATACACGCACCGCTTCGAACAGCGACGATGCGGCGGCTTCGTCCAGCCTCAGGGCGTCTTCACGGAAATAAGCTCCTCGACGGGCACGGCACCGGCCTCGATTTCGACCACCCAGATGTCGGGATCGAATTTTTTCTCCCGTTCCAGCCTGGCTTCGAGCACCGCGGGATCGTCACCAGCTCCGAGCAGAGTGAAAAACCGGTCGTCGGGCTTGGCCGAATCATAGCTTGTCTGCGGCGCCGGCCCGAACAGGGCAACCTCACCCAGCCTGCCCCGCGCCAGCACGAACACAGCGCCGGCCTCGGTCGCGCCACGCTTGACCACGGCGGCAAATCCACCGGCGCCGAAAATCCGGCGCAACAGGGCCGAAACCCACAGATCCGATGTGACGCGCATGAGAGAGCTCCCGAAACTGCCGGTTCTCTATCGATATTTCCGCCGCTCGGCGAGCCGTCGTTTCGGCCGTCAGTTGGTCAGGCCGATCTCGCGCATCTTGACATAGACGATCTCATCGGGCTCGCCGGTCTGCGGCAGCCCGAACAGCGACTGGAATTCCTTGATCGCCGCCTTTGTGCGCGCGCCGACGACACCATCCAGCTGCATGTCGTCATTGCCGAACGCCTTGAGCCCGGCCTGGATCTTGACGATGCGGGCATCGGGCGCTTGCGTCGCGGCATCCGCCTGCCCGGAATTTGTCTGTCCCGAACCTGTCTGCAAAGACACCGGAACGGCGGCCGGCATATCCGGGCGCGGCTGCGGTCTGGGCACGACGGAAGCTGTCTTCGGCGTCGCGCCCAGTTGATCGAGCAGAAGCGCGTCGATCTCGCCGGACGTGTTGAGCCCGACCTTCTGCTGATAGTCCTGGATGGCCTTGCGGGTGTTGGGTCCGGAAATGCCGTCGACCGTCCCGGAATAGAAATCGAGATCCTTCAATATGCCTTGCACCTGCTCGACAACCGGATCGCCCTTGATCGGTGCCGGCGCGCCGGATGGCCGCACGATGTTGAATGTCGTCTCCGGTTCGTCGGGCGTCGCGTGCGGAAAGCCCGCAATGCTGCGGGTCGCAAAAAATGCGCCGGCATGCGGGAAGGGTTGATACCACAAGGCATTGGCCGAGACGTAGAACAGCGTCACCAGGAATGCCGTCGAGCCGCCCACCAGGACGGGATTGCGCGAGATCATGCCGCCGACGGCGACAGCGCCGTCCTGAAAGGCATTGCTGCGGCGCTTGACCGCCTTAGCCGGTTTTGCGGAGCGAGCCATCTCTGTCCCCTTTCGCCATCGCCACAGGCATGGTCAGCACGCCGGCTTTCTCCGCCTGATGTCCCTTCGGTCCGTTCACCGGCAGGCTGATGGTCACCGTGGTGCCCTCGCCTGGCATGCTTTCGATGGACATCGTGCCCTCGTGCAGCGCCACCAGGCCCTTGACCAGTGAAAGGCCAAGACCAGTCCCCTCGAAACGGCGCGTATAGTCGTTCTGGATCTGCATGAAGGGCTTGCCGAGATTGGCGAAATCCTCCTCGGCGATGCCGATGCCGGTGTCCCTGACCCAGAAATGCAGGCGCGAACCGATCCGCTTGGCGCCGACGACGACGTCGCCGCCGTCGGGAGTGAACTTGATCGCGTTGGAGACCAGGTTGATGAGCATCTGCTGCACGGCGCGCTGATCGGCATTGATGTCGCCGGCGTCCGGCGCGATCTGCGCCTGCAGATCGATGTTCTTGGCCTGCGCCTGCAGTTGCATCATCGACTGGCACATGCCGACCGCTTCCGCGAACCGGAAAGGCTCGGGTTCGGTCGCATAGACGCCCGATTCAATCCTGGACACGTCGAGTATCGAGGTTACGACGGCGAGCAGATGCTGGCCCGAATCCCGTACCAGGCCGACATATTCTTTCTGGCGCGGATCCTTGAAGGCGCCGAACATCTCATGCAGCAGCATATCCGAGAAGCCGATAATGGCATTTAACGGCGTGCGCAGTTCGTGGCTGACCACCGCCAGGAAGCGTCCCTTCGCCACCTCGGCGGACGCGGCCGCCTCATTGGCAGCCGCCAGGTCCTCGCGCAACCGGGCGATCTCGTCATTCTGCCTCAGGACGAACGTAAAGACATCACCCTGTTCCTCACCACGCACGAGATCAAGCGAGAACGGCCGGTAATTGTCGGCCGTCAGGCCATTGCCATTCTGAGGCAGCCGGATGCGCAATTCGAGCCGGCGCGACAGTGCGCCGTCGCGCATGTCGGCCATTGCGCTGAGATAGGAAACGCGATCCGACAGATGGACGCGATCGAAGAGGCCGTTTCCGGACAGCAGTTCGGGCGGCAGTTTCAAAAGCGTGCGCGCTTTTGGCGACGCGTCCAGGACCTCGCCATGACGGGCGACGCGCAAGACCACCGCATCGATGATGTCTTCGAGCCGGTCGGCAGTGTCGAGCACATCAGCCGCATCGGCCGTGTTTTGAAATGCCGATGCGCGCGGGATCAGTGTGAGCGTCCAGGCCAACGGCACCAACCAGTGCCACGCCGCGATCTGCGCTCCTGCGAACGGGAATACGGTTCCAGCCAAAGGCTGAGCCAAGATGGCGACAGCGGCCGACACGGCTCCCCACAGTGCCGCGCGCCGCGAAGCGCCGATCCACCAGGCTTCAAAAGGCAGCGCCACGACAAGCATGGCGACAGGCGAACTCAGCCCGCCCGCGGCGGCAATGAGACTGCCGAGAGAAATGCCGGCCAGCACCAGGGCGACCCAACTCGCTATCGCCATCTTGCCGGTCGCCGCCACCAGCAAGGCGACGAACCAGCACAGGCCAAAGGCGGCGAAAATGGCGGCCATGGTGACGGCGACGCCCATGCCTGAAGTAACCAGCGTGACCGCGGCACCGGCGACAAAGAAAGGAGCGGCGAGCATGACGCCGATAAAGCGGCGCTGGCGCTCGCGGTCGCTCCGCCCAAGGATGGACGGATGGACCATACGTTCGCAACCGGCCGAAATCGCGCCAGGCAATTCAACGTATCTGGCCTTGATTGAACTCAACTCAACGCACTCGCACTTGTCGTGGACAGCTCTGCTTTGCAGATGGTTCTGGTTGGCTTTGAAACTCGCATCCAGCGTTTAAGGAATGGATAAGGCAGGGCCGACCAGGGCCCGGCCTGCGGCAAATATCGGGATGCCGGCGGCCGAAAGCACGGACAAATGCAGCCATAGTAAACGGAGAGTTATCCGCCGACGGCACCCATCGGCCGGGCGCACTCGGCACCTGGATTTCCCTATTTCAAGAAAAACGCAGGAAAATCATGGGGATATATGGTTATTTGTTGTTAAGGAAAATTGCTCGGATTTGAGACAAATCGATTGCAGAACGGTTCGTTTCGAATTTGCCTAAAATTTGAGGAAAATTCTCTCTTTGCCCGCAAGCCGTCCTTTGCGCCTGTGTGCCAAAATCCTGCCTACAAAAGAGGTCATGCCATATGGATGCATGATCCGGTCACGACGAGAGGGCAAGGGCATGGTCTTCCTCATAAGAATGGCTTTCTGGTTTTCGCTGGTGCTGCTGGCGCTGCCATTGAGTGTCGGCCCCGATGAAGCGGGGCATGAAAGCGTCGGACCGATCCAGGCCTTGTTTGCGGCACGCGAAGCGGTTGGCGATATCGCCGGCATTTGCGAACGCAAACCCGATGTCTGCGAGACCGGCAAGTCGGCGATGCACACCATTACCGCCCGCGCCAAGGAGACCGCCAAGATCGCGGCAGCGATGATGGACGACAAGTCCGCCGCCGGCCCCGACACGTCGACGATGACCGGCAGCGTGCCCGAAGGAATCGTCTTGCCCGAGACCGTCAACCTGCCGCCTCAGAATTAAGCCGTTTCGACGGCGCACCGCGGGCTGTCTGCCCTCTCGACGCCCGCGGTGTCCTTGTTTTTTCCGTGACGCGGAGCCGCCGCGTGACTATATCCCAGACATGACCACGACGATCCAGACGATCCGCGACGACTTCTCGTTCCTCGAGGAATGGGAAGACCGCTATCGTTATGTCATCGAACTCGGCGAGGCGCTGCCGCCGTTTCCGGACGAGCAGCGCAGCCCCGCCAACAAGGTGCCGGGATGCGTCAGCCAAGTCTGGCTGACCACTGAACGCGGAGCTGGAGCCGATCCTGTCATCACCTTCTCCGGCGATTCGGACGCTCATATCGTGCGTGGGCTGGTCGCGATCATGCTGGCGCTGTTTTCCGGCAGGACCGCCAGCGAAATCCAGAAGACCGATGCGGAAGCGACATTGAAAGAACTCGGCCTCGACGAACATCTGTCGCCGCAGCGCGCCAACGGCCTTCGCTCAATGGTCAAGCGCATCAAGCGCGACGCCGAGGCAGCGCTCAAGCAGACCGCCTGACGCTTCCCGACCCGATCCGCGCGTCGCGGCTCGCAAAAATCAAACGGCGCCCGAAGGCGCCGTTGATGTCGATCCGATCTGGCTGGCAGCAATTACCGCGCTTTGCGCTTGCGACCGAGACCCATCTTCTTGGCGAGTTGGGACCGGGCAGCTGCATAGTTGGGTGCAACCATCGGATAGGTCGGGTCGAGGTTCCACTTTTCGCGATACTGGTCCGGCGTCAGGTCATAGTGGGTCATCAGGTGGCGCTTCAGCGACTTGAACTTCTTGCCGTCTTCAAGGCAGACGATGTAGTCGTCATGAACCGACCGCTTCGGGTTGACCGCCGGCTTCTGCTTGTCGGCAGGCGGCTGTTCGGCGGTTCCGCCCACACGCCCGAGCGCGGCATGGACATCGGATATCAGGTTCGGCAATTCGCCGACCGGCACGGGATTGTTGCTGACATAGGCGGCCACCACATCGGCGGTCAATTCGATCAGCGCATCGCTGTTTCTGGAAGGTGTTTCGACAATATCCATGGTCTTCGGTCCCCAACAAGAGTTACATCGATCTGCGCCCTTTTTTACAAGCAGGGCATCGCACGAATTTTGTGCAGGTAGAGTTTCTACGATTCGTGTCGCGGGCACATCAATGAGCGTGCAGACCAAGTAAGTCAATTCGCCCCTCGCGCTATATTGAACGATATTGATCAAATGTTCCGCGATCAGCTTCAATCTTTCGTGCATTGTGTAATTTATCGATATTTCGCGTTCCCGTCGGCGGCAGCTGACGTAACGTCAGATCGCCGTTACATTCGTGGCAACTCACGAAACGGGTTTTAATGTTTGATCTTGCTTGGCTATCGCTCGAGAAATATTGGTTGTTCGCATTTGTCCACAAAACCACAGGTTGCCGTGGTCATACACAAGCAATCAGGCGACATGCCAGTCATCCGACCGATCGGCTGATTGCTGCCGCCTCAATCAATGCGGGATGATGTATTTGCCATAGGCCCAGCCGGTGACGAAATTGCCGTTCTGGACCGGATCATGCCAGACTTCGCACCAGCGATAGCGGATCTTTTGTGCCTGCTTCCATGCCGGCTGGTTGGCGATGTCGAGCAGGTTTATTCCGCCGGTGCATCGCCCGGTCATCTGCAGAACGGTGCCGTTCGGATATCCCGCCTGCTTTTGGGATGTGCCCGAAGGGTATTTGCGTACATTGAGCGTGTCGCCGAACGGGACATTGGCCACTTGCCAAGCCGCGAATACGGTCGCATGAGACTGGCCGGCAAAGCCCAGAGTTAGCGAAGCAACGGCGAAAGCCGCAGCAGTCCGAGACCAAATAGTCATCATCTCTCCTCCCGGCTCATCTCCTGGAGCCGACACAACCCATACGCTCCGGCTCTTGAACCTGCCCTGATCGGCGTGTTCATTTGCCATTCAAGATATTTCTCCATTCGAGATGGCCCTTCAAGATACTGGCCCATTGAAGATACTGGCCCATTGAAGATACTGGCCCATTGAAGATACTGGCAAAGCGAGACGCAATGACCAAGACATCCATATTTCCGATCGTCAGCCCGCCAACGCCCGAGAAGCGGCCGGTTTCCGACACGCATCACGGCATCACGCGAACCGACGACTATGCCTGGCTGCGAGCCGACAACTGGCAGGAGATGTTCCGCGACCCGTCATTGCTCGATGCGGGGATCCGCGCAGAACTCGAGGCGGAGAATGCCTACCATTCGAAGCTGATGGCCGACACGGTCGAACTGCAAAAGCAGCTTTTCAAGGAGATGAAGGGCCGTATCAAGGAAGACGATTCTTCCGTGCCGATGAAGGATGGGCCCTATGCCTACGGCTCGTCCTTTAAACTTGGTGGCGAGCAGCCGCGCTATTTCCGCATGTCGCGCGACGGCGGCGCCGAGCATATCCTGCTCGATGGCGACGCGGAGGCCGCGGGCAAGGCCTATTTCCGTCTTGGCGGTGTCGACCATTCGGCCGACCACGCCAAGCTGCTATGGGCATTCGACGACAAGGGCTCCGAATTCTACACGCTTCGCGTGCGCGACCTTGCCGATGGCAAGGAGCTTGCCGACCAGATCCCCGACACCGGCGGTTCAGGCGTCTGGAACGCAGGCAATGACGGCTTCTTCTACACGCGTCTCGATCCCAACCATCGCCCGTCCAAGGTACTGTTCCATGCGCTGGGCGACAGCCCGGACAGCGACCGGCTGATCTATGAGGAAACCGATCCCGGCTTCTTCATGAATGTCGACGGCACCCGCAACAACGAATGGATCATGATCGGCATCAACGATCACGAGACTTCGGAATACCGCCTGATGCGCGCCGACGATCCGTCTGCCGAACCGAAACTGGTGTCGCCGCGCGAGGTTGGCCTTCAATACGAGCTGGAAGAAGGCGGCGATATCTTCTTCATCCTGACCAATGCCGACGGCGCCAAGGACTTCAAGATCATGACGGCGCCGGCGAGCGATCCCGTGCGCGCCAACTGGCAGGAACTGGTGCCGCACGAGCCCGGCCGGCTGATCCTGTCGGTGATCGGCTTCAGGGACCACATGGTCCGGCTCGAACGCAAGGAAGGCCTGCCGCGCATTGTGGTGCGCGACCGTATCAGCGGCGAGGAGCATCTTCTGTCCCTCGACGAGGAGGCCTTCTCGCTCGGCCTGTCGGGTTCCTATGAGTACGACACCGAGATCATGCGCTTTTCCTACTCGTCGATGACGACGCCCGCGCAGGTGTTCGACTATAACATGCGCACCCGCGAGCGGGTGCTGCTGAAGACCCAGGAAGTGCCGTCCGGCCATGATGCGGACCATTATGTCACGCGGCGGCTGATGGCGCCGGCCAGCGATGGCGAACTGGTGCCGATCTCGCTTTTGCATCATCGCGACACGCCGCTGGACGGATCCGCACCTTGCCTGCTTTACGGCTACGGCTCCTATGGCATCACCGTGCCGGCCGCCTTCAACACCAACTGGTTCTCGCTGGTCGACCGCGGCTTTGTCTTCGCCATTGCTCACGTTCGCGGCGGCAAGGACAAGGGCTATGGCTGGTACGATGACGGCAAGCGGGAGAACAAGATGAACACGTTCACCGATTTCATCGCCGTCGCGCGCCATCTGGTCACGGAGCGTTACACGGCGCATGACCGTATCGTCGCGCAAGGCGGTTCGGCCGGCGGCATGCTGATGGGTGCCGTCGCCAACATGGCGCCGGATTGTTTTGGCGGCATCGTCGCCGAGGTTCCCTTCGTCGATGTGCTCACCACCATGCTCGATGCGACCCTGCCACTGACGCCGCCGGAATGGCCCGAATGGGGCAACCCGATCGCGTCCGCCGACGACTATCGGACGATCGCTGCCTATTCGCCCTACGACAATGTCTCTGATCACGACTATCCGCCGATCCTGGCGCTGGCCGGTCTCACCGATCCGCGCGTCACCTATTGGGAACCGGCCAAATGGGTGGCCCGGCTGCGCGACCGCAAGAGCGGAGACAATCCGGTTCTGTTCAAGATCAACATGGATTCCGGTCATGCAGGCGCTTCCGGCCGGTTTTCGCGGCTGGAAGAGATCGCCTACACCTATTCCTTCGCGCTGAAAGTGATGGGCAAGGCGCAGCTTACGGGAGCAACCAACCAATGATCGACCTGACCACCCTGATCGCCTACATCGCGGTCGTGCTCGGCTTCGTCTTCATTCCAGGCCCCGCCACCCTGCTGACGATCGCCCGGGCAACGAGTTCCGGAACTAAGGTCGGGATCGCGACGGGCGCCGGAATCGCTGCCGGCGACGTCTTTCATACCGTCATGGCCATGATCGGCATCTCGGCGATCATCGCCGCGTCGGCGACGCTGTTCAGCGTCATCAAGTACATCGGCGCGGCCTACCTGGTTTATCTCGGCATTCGCGCGATCATCGAGAAAACACCGGCCAACCCGGCGGCCGGTGCACTCGCGATCTCCGCCGGCACGGCGTTTCGACAGGCTGTCCTGACCGAAGTGCTCAACCCCAAGACCGCGCTGTTCTTCCTCGCTTTTCTGCCTCAGTTCGTGCGGCCTGAAAACGGATCGGTGATGCTTCAGATGGCCGCGTTGGGTGTCATCTTCGTCATACTGGGCCTTTTCAGCACGGTCGTCTTTGCCGTGAGCGCTGGCCGGCTCGGCACGTTCCTGCGCCGAAATCCGTCGGTGTTACGATTGCAGGGCAAAGTTGTCGGCGGCATCTACTGCGCTTTGGGCGTCCGTCTGGCGCTGCAGCAACGCTGACTCTGGACGATGATCGATGCACCCTTGCCAGAGGGCTGGGTGTCAGGACTTTTTGAAGCTCCCGTCGCTCATTTTCACTCGCAATTGCGACGACCGCGCGCTACCCAGTGCGCGGCTTTTCCGGCCTGACAGCCTCCAATCGCGTAAAGGTTCATTATGCTGCTCGTCGACGTCTATCTCGACAAATCACCCATCCAGGGAATCGGCGTCTTTGCCAAGAACCACATTCCTCGCGGTACTCTGATCTGGAAGTTAGACCCAAGGTTCGATCGGCTCATCGAGGTCGAGACTTATGAGCGGGCGGCCGGCCCGGTGAAGAGCTATCTCGACCGCTACTCCTATCCTGACCGCCGCGATCCGAACTACATCGTCTTCGAAGCCGACGACGCGCGCTACATGAACCATGCCGACGAGCCTAATTGCGACGTCTCCTCACCCGAGGAGAGTTTTGCGCTGCGCGACATCGCGCCTGGCGAAGAGTTGACCTGCAACTACAACCATTTCTTCGAAACGGGCTTCGATTTTCTCGGTGACCGCCACCTGTCATCCGCAGACTCGATCTAGACTAGTTCGCCCTCTTGCGGGCCGGATAGCCGTTTGGATGCGCGGGTATCGCCTTGAGATAGGCGGCGATGGCAGCACGGTCCTGCGGCGCCAGCTCGGCCATGTTTCGCTGCACGTCGACCATGGCGCCGCCGACGGAATCAAAATCGGGCGTGAAGCCGGTTTCGAGGTAGTTGGCGATGTCGGCTTCCGACCAATCGCCTATACCGCCCTCGCCCGATGTGATGTTCGGCACGACGCCGCTGCCTTCGGCAGCCACCGCACCGGCCAGCCACACGTTCTTTTTCGTACCACCTGCGAGGTCGCGCGGCGTGTGGCATTCGCCGCAATGGCCCGGCCCCTCGACCAGATAGCGGCCGGCCATGACCGGATCGGGCGTGCCAGCGGGAAATGGAACGACCGGCTGGTCGCTAAGATAGAGCAATTTCCACAGGCCAATGCCGCGACGAATGTTGAAGGGAAAACCGAGCGAATTTGCAGGCGCCTTGCCGGCGACGGCCGGCAGCGTCTTGAGGAAGGCATAGAGATCGCCAATGTCGGCCGGATTCATGCGCGCGTAGGACGCATAGGGAAACGCCGGATAGAAGTGTCGGCCCGAAGGCGACACGCCCTTCAGCATGGCATTGGCGAGGTCCTCGACCGACCATGCGCCGATGCCGTCCTTGGCGTCTTGCGAAATGTTGGGCGGCACGAAGGTTCCGAACGGCGTCTTGAGCTCGAGACCGCCCACGAGTTGAAGCCGCGCATCGCCCTGTGAGCCCGGCTTTGCATGGCAGGATGTACAACCGCCGGCATAAAAAATGCGCTTGCCCCTGGCTGCGTCGCCAGGACCGAGCTTGGCCAGGGTCTCCCTGTCGAGCCTCACCGGCGCCGACCCGACCCACCCGGCAACCGCGGCGACGCCGCCGAGGATGACGATGGCGCCGACGAGTTTCTTTAGCCAGGGCATCGCCCGCTATCAGCCTTTTTTCACCCGGTAGGTCTGGTGGCAGGTGCCGCAATCGGAGCCGATGGCGCCGAATTGCGCCTTCAACGCATCGACGTCGGCAGGAGCGGCAGCGGCCGCTGCCTTGACGTCGGCGACATATTTGGCGTTGGTGGCCTTGAAGCCGGCCATGTCTTCCCAGATCTTCGGCGACGCAGTGGTATCGCCGCCCGTGTCGCTGCCCGCCGGAAACAGCGCGTCTACGTCGACTTTCTCGGCATTCGCATGCAGCGCCTGCAGCGCCGTCAGCACCGCGGCGGCATCAAACGGCTCCTCGCCCTTGACCACTTTCGACAGGCCGCCGACGATCTTTCCACGTTCCTTCATCAGTGCCTGCCGGTCGAGGATCGGGTCGGCAAAGGCCGCCGAAGCCGCGAGTGCGAGCATAGAGATGGCGATAACAAGCTTTCTCATTCAATTGGCTCCATGATGAAGGCATTTCGGGACAGGACGTCAACGGATGCTACAGAGGGAAAATTCCCTTCCCCCTGATGATTTTTGCCGGACCTTTGCTCTTGCGGGACGCAGAAAAGAAAAGCCCCGGGTGATACCGGGGCTTCTGGAAATCGATCACTTCGCCTTTTCGTACAATTCCAGGACATGGTCCCAGTTGATCAGGCTGTCGACGAACGCCTCGAGATATTTCGGCCGGGCGTTGCGGTAGTCGATGTAGTAGGAGTGCTCCCAGACATCGACGCCGAGGATCGGCGACGCGCCATGGACGAGCGGGTTTTCGCCGTTCGGTGTCTTGGAGATCGCCAGCTTGCCATCCTTGACCGAGACCCAGGCCCAGCCGGAGCCGAACTGTGTCGTGCCAGCGGCAATGAAGTCGGCCTTGAACTTGTCGTAGCCGCCGAGATCGCTATCGACTGCCTTCTGCAAGGCGCCCGGCAGCTTGTTGCCGCCGCCGCCTTTCTTCATCCACTTCCAGAAATGGATGTGGTTGTAATGCTGGGCGGCATTGTTGAAGAGGCCGGCATTCTTGCCGAACGACTGCTTGACCACCTCTTCGACCGACAGATCGCCCAAGCCGGCCTCGGCGGCGAGTTTGTTGCCGTTATCGACATACGCCTTGTGGTGCTTGTCGTGGTGATATTCCAGCGTCTCTTTCGACATGTAAGGCTGCAAGGCCTCATAGTCGTAAGGCAGAGCGGGCAATTCAAAGGCCATGGATAGTACTCCCTCGTGGAAAAATCCGGTGTCGATACCGGAGTAAGATAGGTCTGGAATGGGTTGGGACAACTCCGGATGAAGCGTCGATCGCCTTTTTATCCGCTCAAACAGCAGAAGTCGAATGCGCCCAATCCCAATAGAGTTCGCGCGCTTTTTTGGCCACCGGCCCGGGTTGCAGATTGCGATCCTCGATGCGCGTGATCGGCACCACCTTGGAATGGTTCCCGGTCGAAAAAATTTCGTCTGCTTCGAGGAAATCGCGCACCGACAGCGTCTTTTCCGTGGTCCTGAAGCCATATTCGCCGAGCAGCGCTATCGTGCGCGAGCGGGTGATGCCGGACAGGAAGGTGCCGTTCGGCGCAGGCGTAAAGACGTGGCCGTCCTTGACCAGGAAGATGTTCGAGGTTCCGGTCTCGGCGACGTTGCCCAGCATATCGAGCACCATTGCGTTGTCGAATCCGCGCATCTTGGCTTCGAGAATGGCCCTACCGTTGTTGGGGTAAAGGCAGCCGGCCTTGGCGTTGGTCGGCATGGTTTCAATGGTCGGACGCCGGAACGGCGACACGGTCACCGAAAAGCCAGTCGCCGGAATCATCGGTGATTCATAGAGGCAAAGGCAAAAGCGCGTCGAGGCGGGATCGGCCGGCACGCCCATATAGCCGCCATGCTCGGCCCAGTACATCGGCCTGATATAGACCGCCGTCTTGCCGTCGAACTTCTTCAACCCATCCCATGTCAGCCCGACGATCTTGTCGGCGCTCATGTTCGGCTTCAGGCCGAGCGCAATCGCCGAGGAATTCACCCTGGCTGCGTGGAAGTCGAGATCCGGCGCCACGCCTTCGAACCAGCGGCCGCCGTCAAAGACGCTGGTGCCGAGCCACATGGCGTGGCTGCGCGGCCCCAGAATGGCGACGTTGCCTTCGTGCCAATCACCGTCGACGAAAGTCCATGTCGTGGATTGCGCCGCAGCCGCCAGTGTCATCATCTCGTCCCGTCTCAATCGGTCTCGTGTGACAGCCATTGGAAGATGCTTTGGCGGGCGCCGTCAACCGGCATCATGGAGTTTTGTTGAGGCCAGTGCCGGGGCGCAATGCAATCAAAGCTTGCACCTTGTCGCGCCTGCCCTCAAAACTGCTGTCATGCAATACGCCGCCTATGTCTTCGACGCCTATGGCACGCTGTTCGACGTGCATGCCGCCGTACGCCGTCATGCCGACCGGATCGGGCCGGACGGCCAATTGTTGTCCGAGATCTGGCGCGCCAAACAGCTCGAATATTCCTGGGTGCGCACGCTGATGGGCGCCTATGCCGATTTCTGGCAACTGACCGAACAGGCGCTCGATTTCGCCTTGCGCAAGGTTCCCTCGGCCGACCCCGGTCTCAAGGCGATATTGCTGGATGCCTATTGGCGGCTCGATTGCTATCCGGAAGTGCCGGCCGTGCTCAAGGCGCTCAAGGCTTCGGGAGCGAGGCTGGCGATCCTGTCCAACGGCTCGCCCGAAATGCTGCAGGCGGCGGTCAAATCCGCCGCGCTCGACCAGGTTCTGGACGATATCTATTCCGTCGATACGGTGCGGCGCTTCAAGACCGATCCCGCGGTCTACGACATGGTCGCCACCGGCTGGCGCCTCTACCCCGGCGCGGTTTCCTTCCAGTCGTCCAATCGCTGGGACATTGCAGGCGCCACCAAATTCGGCTTTCGCACGGTGTGGATCAACCGCTCCAACCAGCCCGAAGAATACCGGGACTTCCCACCGGCCCTGATCCTGCCGTCGCTCGAAGCCCTTGTGCCCGGCAGCTAAGAGACCTGTGTCTCTGGCGCCACAGTAGCAGCCTGGTCACAGCTTCGCCTTTGTTTGCCCACGTTCGGGCCAGAATCGGAACCGCCTATCGCCCCAGGTGTTGTCAGGCACCCGCGTAACTGTCGGCGAATTCACGCTTTGTTGCGATTTGAGACTTAAAGAAGGCAACCATGTCCATAACCGAAATCGAATCTTTTCGCCTGAGCCGTCGCGGCTTTCTCAATGCCGCAGCCCTGGGCGCCGCTTCGATCGCGGTTTCCGCATGCGCCACCACCGGGCCGGGTCCGGTCGAGCCGCCGCCACCAACCTATGTCGAGCCGCCTCTGGCGGACTATGTGACGATGTATGCAGCAGTCAGCGACGGCGGCTTCGATTTGCCGGCCATCCCAGTCGACAAGATCGATCCGCAATTCCTGCGTCAGATCGTTCCCGACCCGACGGGACAGAAACCGGGAACCATAGTCGTCGATACGACCGGCCACTTCCTTTATCTGGTTCGTCCAGGCGGTCAGGCGATACGCTACGGTGTCGGCCTTGGCCGCGCCGGCTTCGAATGGTCTGGCGACGCCGTCGTTCAGTGGAAGCAGAAATGGCCAAAGTGGACGCCGCCGGACGAAATGATAGCCCGCCAGCCGGAACTGAAACCCTACAGTGCCGACAATGGCGGCATGCCCGGCGGCCTGAAGAACCCGCTCGGTGCACGCGCGCTCTATCTGTTCCAGGGCAATGTCGACACGCTCTACCGTCTGCACGGCTCGCCGGAGTGGCGCTCGATCGGCAAGTCGGTGTCGTCAGGCTGCGTGCGTCTGATGAACCAGGACATTATCGACCTCTATGATCGCGTGCCTTCGAAGACGCCGGTCATCGTGACCAGCGACGCCAGCCAACCCATGGTGGCGACGGCAAACCGACAGGCGATCCCGATCGATGCCGGCGTGCCGGACGGTTCGGTGCTGCTTGGACCGGTCAAGGCGATCACGAATTCGATTTTCTGAGCTGACTAGGCAGCGGCGCCCACTGCCTCCAGTCACCGCCCGCGCGACAAGCTCCCCAGAATGCCGCGCACGATTGCCCGACCGACCGAGGAGCCGACCGAGCGCACCACCGACTTGATCGCCGCCTCTGCGACCGTCTGGCGGTTGGACGGGCGCGGTGCAGATGTGCGCCTGCCACCGGATTGCGGCGCGGGATCGTCATTGCCGAAGCCCGGAATGGTCCAGCGCGAGCCGCCGCTGCCGGCCTGCTGGGCCTGCTCTTCGGCATCCTGCGCGTCCTTGGCCTTTTTCTGCAGCATTTCGAAAGCCGATTCGCGATCGACGGCCTGATCGTACTGGCCGGCGACCGGGCTTTCCTGGATCAGCTTTTGCCGCTCAGCGGCCGTTATGGGCCCAAGCCGCGAGGATGGCGGGCGGATCAGTGTCCGCTGCACCATGGACGGAACACCCTTGGCTTCCAACGTCGAGACCAGCGCCTCGCCAGTGGCAAGCTGTGTAATGGCGGTCATGCAGTCGAAATCGGGATTTGGCCGGAACGTTTCGGCCGCCGTCCGGACTGCCTGCTGCTCGCGCGGTGTATAGGCGCGCAGCGCGTGCTGGACGCGATTGCCGAGCTGGGCCAGGACTTTTTCAGGGATATCCAAAGGGTTCTGGGTGACGAAATAGACGCCGACGCCTTTCGAGCGGATCAGTCGGACGACCTGCTCGACGCGATCGATGAGCACCTTGGGTGCTTCGTCGAACAGAAGATGCGCCTCGTCGAAGAAGAACACCAGCTTCGGCTTGTCGGGGTCGCCGACTTCCGGCAGCACCTCGAACAGCTCCGACATCAGCCATAGCAGGAAGGTCGCGTAGAGCCGCGGATTCATCATCAGCTTGTCGGCGGCAAGCACGCTGATGGCGCCGCGTCCGTCGCGGGTGGTGCGCATGATATCGGCGATACGCAGTGCCGGTTCGCCGAAGAAGTTTGCGGCCCCCTGCTGTTCGAGGACCAGCAGCGTGCGCTGGATAGCCCCGACCGATGGCTTCGTCACGTTGCCATAGCGCGAGCCGATCTCGTCGGCGCGCTCGGCGATGTTGGCGAGCAGCGCCTGCAGGTCCTTCATGTCGAGCAGCAGCAGACCTTCCTCATCCGCCAGGCGGAAGGCGATGTTCATGATGCCTTCCTGCGCCTCGGTCAGGTTCATCAGGCGCGACAGCAACAACGGCCCCATTTCCGAGACCGTGGCGCGGATCGGATGACCCTGCTCGCCGAACAAGTCCCAGAAGATAACGGGAAATTCCTGGAAGTCATACGGATCGAGCTTGACCTGTTCGGCCCGCTTGACGAGGAAATCCTGTGCCGTGCCCATCATCGCGATGCCCGACAGATCACCCTTGATGTCCGCGCAGAACACCGGCACGCCGGCGTTGGAAAATCCTTCGGCCAGGATCTGCAAGGTGACGGTCTTGCCGGTGCCGGTGGCGCCGGTCACCAGGCCGTGACGATTCCCATATCGCAGCAACAACTGCTCGGCACGCTGATAGCTGTCGTCGGGCTTTCGGCTGGCGCCGATGAAAATACTGGTCTCGTCAGCCATATGTCCGGTCTCCGCAAACTGATGTGTCTAAAGCCAGTGGCCTTGCCGCAGGTATAGTGAGGCCATTGCACAGCGACAATGCCATTCGTCCAAATCGGGGCCATTCGTCCAAATCGGGGCCATTCGTCCAAATCCGGGCCATTCGCCCAAATCGGCCCCATTCGTTCAGATCGGGTTTTTGGAGCTTGCGGATTTTGCCGCTGTTTGGCAATCGTCGTCCACGCGGACTGACCTATATCTGATGGATCGAATCCGGTCTCTGAAAGCGCATTGCATTGCGATATCGGACCGGGGACCGTAGACTGAACCGCTCCCGGCTGGTGCGGCCGCATGAAACGAGGAGGACGGATGGGCGCCGGAGCCTTGATCCAGGACGTGGAACCCGAGAACGCCGAGCGTCAGCGATGGCTCGCCTTGGCGGAAAAGGCATTGGCAGGCGCTTCCTTCGAGGAAAAGCTGGTCTCGCACAGCGATGACAACATCCGTATCGAACCGCTCTACGACCGCAGCACCGCGGCGGAACCGATCGTGCGTACAAACCCGAAATCGCCATGGATCGTCAGCCAGCGCATCGACGATCCGGACATCGACCGTGCCAGAAGCCAAGCGCTGGAGGATGTTGCACAGGGTGCCACGGGATTGTCGCTGGTCTTCGAAGGGGCGCCCAACGCGTTCGGCTACGGCTTGCCGAGAACGGCGGAGGCGCTGGAGGCGGTGCTGGACGGCATACCGCTCAACCGCATCCAGGTTCGCATCGACGCCCATCCCTGGAGCCGCGCCGTGGCCGACTGGCTGGTCGCGTTCCTGAGCAAGCGGCGATCGGACCCGGCAAAGCTCAACCTCTCCTTCGGCATCGATCCAGCGGCGATCTTCGCGGGAACCGGTCGGCTGCGCATGTCGATCGAGGCGCTGCAGGCCTCTATGCCACAGTCGCTGGCGCACTTCTTCGCGATGGGCGTTCCGGGCGTGCTGCTGGAAGCTGACGGGCGCGTGTTCCACAATGCCGGCGCCACGGAAGCGCAGGAACTTGGCATCATGCTGGCTTCGGCTGTCTCCTATCTCAGAATGTTCGAGACGGCGCGGCAGCCGCTTGTCTATGCCGCACCCCATATCGGTTTTGCGCTCAGCGTCGACCAGGACCAGTTGCTGTCGACGGCCAAGATGCGAGCACTGCGCAGGCTATGGGCGCGGGTGCAGGAGGCTTGTTCGATCCCGACATCCACCGCCAATATCCATGCCGAGACGTCGTTTCGCATGATGACGGCGATGGATCCGGAGACCAACATCCTGCGCACCACCATTGCATGCTTTGCCGCGGCGTGCGGCGGCGCCGATTCGATCTCCATCCTGCCGCACACGATCGCGCATGGTCTGCCGGCGGGTTTTGCCCGTCGTGTTGCCCGCAACACGCAGCTGATCATGGCCAATGAAAGCCATATCGATCATGTCACCGATCCCGCCTATGGTTCCGGCGCCGTCGAGGCGTTGACCGCGGAGTTGTGCGAGTTGGCGTGGACGGAATTGCAGACGATCGAAGCCGAGGGCGGTGTCCTGTCCAGCCTTCAGGACGGACGCATCCAGAAGCGCGTCCACGCAGCTGCGGAGCAGCGCAATGCAGCCTACCGCACAGGCCAACGGGCCATCATCGGCACCACGCTCTATCCATCGAAAGACGAACGTCCGGTCGAGACGCTGGCGGCGGAACGGCGGCCGGCCTTCACCGAAGGCGTTGCCGTCTGCGAGGCGCTGTTTCCAGTCCGCATCGACCAATCGATCGGAGCCGGCTCTTGATCCCGGACTTCGGCCAGATCGGCTGGGTCCCGCCACGCCGCGCTCCCGTCGAGGTCAAAGGCCAGCGGACCACGCCGGAAGGGCTCGTCGCCAAGCATCTGTACAATCAAAGCGACCTCAAGGGGTTGCCGCATCTCGACACCTATCCCGGCCTGCCGCCCTTCGTGCGCGGCCCCTACCCGACCATGTATGTCCAGCAGCCCTGGACCATCCGGCAATATGCCGGCTTCTCGACGGCCGAAGAATCCAATGCATTTTACCGACGCAACCTTGCCGCCGGCCAGAAGGGCCTGTCGGTCGCCTTCGATCTCGCCACGCATCGCGGCTATGACAGCGATCATCCGCGCGTTGCCGGCGATGTCGGCATGGCTGGCGTCGCCATCGATTCCATTCTCGACATGCGGCAGCTCTTCGACGGCATTCCGCTCGGCGAGATGACGGTATCGATGACGATGAACGGCGCGGTGCTGCCGATCATGGCGCTCTACATTGTCGCGGCGGAAGAACAGGGCGTTGCGCAGAAAGATCTCGCCGGCACCATTCAGAACGACATTCTGAAGGAGTTCATGGTCCGCAACACCTACATCTATCCACCAAAACCCTCGATGCGGATCGTGTCGGACATCTTCTCGTACACATCGAAGAACATGCCGAAGTTCAATTCGATATCGATCTCCGGCTATCACATGCAGGAGGCCGGCGCGACGGCCGACCTTGAACTCGCCTATACGATCGCCGATGGCATCGAGTATGCTCGCGCCGGCGTCGCGGCCGGCCTCGACATCGACCGCTTCGCGCCGCGCCTGTCCTTCTTCTGGGCCATCGGCATGAATTTCTTCATGGAAGTCGCCAAGCTGCGGGCCGCGCGCCTGTTGTGGGCGACCCTGATGCAGAAGAATTTTTCGCCCAAGGACGAGCGCTCGTTGTCGCTGCGCACCCATTGCCAGACTTCTGGCTGGTCGCTGACGGCGCAGGATCCCTACAACAACATTGTCCGCACCATGATCGAGGCAATGGCTGCAACGCAGGGCCACACCCAATCGCTGCACACCAATTCCTTCGACGAGGCGATGGCGCTGCCGACCGACCATTCGGCGCGGATCGCCCGCAACACCCAGCTCATCCTGCAAAAGGAATCCGGCACCACGCGCATCATCGACCCGTGGGGCGGTTCGGCCTATCTTGAACGGCTGACGCATGATCTGGCGGCGCGCGCGCTTGCCCATATCGAGGAGGTCGAGGCGCTCGGCGGCATGGCGGCGGCGACCGAACAGGGCATTCCCAAGCTGCGCATCGAGGAAGCTGCCGCGCGCACGCAGGCGCGGATCGATTCCGGCGAGCAGATGCTGGTCGGCGTCAACGCCCATCGGCCCGAGACCGACATCGAGGTCGACGTGCTGAAGATCGACAATGCCGAGGTCAGGGCCCGGCAATTGTCGAAGCTGCAACGGCTGAAGGGCACGCGCGACGTCGCCGCCGTCGAAAGCGCACTCGATGCGCTGACCCGTGCCGCGCAAGGCAATGAAAACCTGCTGGAATTCGCCATCCGAGCCGCGCGCGCCAATGCAACGGTCGGCGAGATTTCATTCGCGTTGGAAAGGGCGTTTGGGCGCCACGTCGCTACGGTGCAGACCATTTCCGGCATCTATCGCAAGGCGCTTGGCGATCATCCCGTGGTCGACGGGCTGCAGGACAAGCTTGACGCCTTCGAGAAGAAGACCGGCGGCAAGCCGCGCATTCTCGTCGCCAAGATGGGCCAGGACGGCCACGACCGTGGCCAGAAGGTCATCGCTACGGCCTTCGCCGATCTCGGCTTCGACGTCACCGTCGGCGCGATGTTCCAGACACCGGATGAGATCGCCAGGCTGGCGGTCGCACAGGACGTCCACATCGTCGGCGCCTCGTCGCTGGCGGCGGGACATCTGACGCTGATCCCCGAACTGCGCGACGCGCTGAAGAAGCTCGGTCGCGGCGACATGCTGATCGTGGCCGGCGGCGTCATCCCACCGCAGGACTATGACGCGGTGCGGCAAGCCGGCGCTGCCGAGATCTTCCCGCCGGGCACAGTCATTCCAGAGGCAGCGGATCGCCTGCTGGACCGGCTGCTGGGCCTAGACTTGTTATAATATCCGTTGCAACTTCTCGCCGGTCGAGTTATAATCTGCGTTGCAACAGGATATCTGTCATGAACACGACCATTCGCAAGATCGGCAATTCCGAGGGTGTGATCCTGCCCAAGGAGTTGCTCGATCGTTTGAACATGAAGGCAGGCGACAGCATCGTCATCGTTCAGGAAGGTGAAGAGCTTCGTTTGCGTCGCACCGAAGACAGCGCCGAGGAATTCGAGCGTAAGATGAAGATCGCACGCGAGCGGATGAAAAAGTACGAGGTTGCCTACCGCGCGCTCGCGAAATGACCGAGCATCATTCTAGGGAGTTCGTGGAGTCGCTTCACGCTGAGCAGTTGCGCCTGCACGGCGGGGCGGCAGGCATACGTGATGAAGGCATGCTGGAGTCGGCGCTATCCCGTCCACAGCAGCGAGAGATTTATGGCGATCCGGATCTTTGCGAACTGGCGGCGGCATACCTGTTCGGCATCGTCAAAAACCATCCGTTCGTTGACGGCAACAAGCGTACTGCCTTTGCAGCGGCCGATCTGTTTCTTTATTTCAACGGATTGAGCGTCGAGGCCGACCAGCAGGACGTCATTCAACTGGTCTTGATGGTCGCTGCTGGCGAGATCGATGAAACTGGAGCCGCGGCTTTCTTCCGCGACCATGTCGTCAAGCTCGTGGATTAGCTCTCGGACAACTTGACGATTTCCCATTCCTTGCCGTTGACGCTGGCCAAGTCGCCGATCTTCTTGCCGAACAGGGCGACAGCCATTGGCGAAACATGCGAAATGCTGCCCTTGGTGGGATCAGCCTCGTCCTCGCCGACGATCTTCCAATGCACCTTCTTGCCGTCATCGCTCTCGATCGTGACGCCCATGCCGAAGCGCACAACGTCACTGCCCGGCTCCGGCACCGAGAGTTCGGCGCTTTCGCGCCGGGCGGTCCAGTAACGCAGATCGCGCGACACGACCGCTATGCGCTCGCGGTCGGCTTTGCGTTCGGCCTTCGCCAGTATGTCGCGCAGATCGGCCAGATTTTCCTCGATCTGCGCCAGGCCGCGTTCCGTCACCAGATTGCGATGCTGGCTGACCGGCCGCTCACCGACACCGGCGATGGCATTTTCGCTGTCTTCCTCGCGGGTGAAAGCTCTGCTCATTTCCTGAACTTAGGCCCGCAGAGGCTGCTCGACAAGCCATTGTCGTTTCCGTCCAGAGGAGAGGCAAACCGTCTGGCACGATTCCTGCGACGCCAAGGTTGAACGCTGGGATTCTGTGCCGATGTTGAACAGACGAACGCTGCTGACTGGAACCGCCGGCTTTGCCGTCATGGGCCTTGCGCTCGGCAAGGCGGTAGCCGCAAGCTTGAGCGGCATCGAGAAAGCCTCGATGCGCGGCTCGATCAATGCCACCGAACTCGGCGTGCAGCCCGGCACATCAGACGATCAGAGCAAGGCCTTCGCCAAACTGCTGCGTGACGCAAACAGCCGCGACATGCCGGTGTTCCTGCCGCCCGGCACCTATGTCGTCTCCAATCTTTCGCTGCCCGGCCGCGTACGTCTTTCCGGCGTGCCGGGCGCGACGCGCATCGTTTACGGCGGTGACGGCCACCTGTTCATGGCCGAACAGGCCGACCATATCGAACTTAGCGGACTGGTCTTCGATGGTGCGAACCGCGCGATGGGCGATTACACGCAAGGGCTGCTCGATCTGCGCCGTGTCGCGCACCTCGCCATCGACAATTGCCAGATCACCGGCAGCGGCAAGAACGGGCTGGCGCTGGAACACGCGATCGGCCGGATCGAGCGCTGTGAGATATCGGGCGCCGCCGATGCCGGCATCTATTCGGTCGAAGCCGGCGGGCTGGCCATCACGGGCAACACCGTTTCCGACTGCGCCAATGGCGGCATCCTCGTACACCGCTGGCAGGTGGCCGAAGACGGCACCATGGTCACCGGCAACCGCGTCCAAGGGATCCAGGCACGCAGCGGCGGAACCGGGCAGAACGGCAACGGCATCAATGCCTTTCGCGCCGGCAATGTCGTCATCTCGGGCAACATCGTCTCGGACTGCGCCTTCTCGGCCATCCGCGCCAACAGCGCCAGCAACCTGCAGATATCGGGCAACACCTGCTCGCGCTCTGGCGAAACGGCGATCTATTCCGAGTTCTCGTTCGAAGGCGCCATCATCAGCAACAACATCGTCGACGGCGCCGCCAACGGCATCTCGATCGTCAATTTCAACGAAGGCGGCCGCATGGGCGTCTGTTCCGGCAACATCGTGCGCAATCTGTCGACCAGCGGCCCCTACCCCGCCGACTCGCCGGGATTTGGCGTCGGCATCGGCGTTGAGGCCGACACCACCGTTTCCAACAATGTCATCGAGAACGCGCCACTCTATGGCATGCAGATCGGCTGGGGCCCGTACCTGCGCAATGTCGTCGCCACCGGCAACATCATCCGCAAGGCAGGAACCGGGATCGTCGTATCCGTGGTCGAGGGCGCCGGTACGGCCGTCATTTCAGACAATGTCATCGACGGCGCGCTGAACGGTGCGGTTGTCGGCCAGCGCTGGGCGGAGCCCGCGACAGGCGATCTCGCCTCGTCAAACGGTAGCGGCTACGCGCATCTGACCGTCGAGCGCAATCACGTCACTTGAGAGTTGCCGTCGGCCTCAGCGCTCCGACTTTGGCACCGTTGCGATTTTCGATGGGCGTGTTTGCCAATTCGAGCAGCTTCGCCGCCAAGGCCTCGTCGGCACGCAACAGTTTGGCAAGGACCGCGGCAACCATGGCTTCGCCGGCGCGGCCGGCGCCATCATCGCATTTGAGTGCGATGCCGAGGCCAAGTTCCGGAATTGCGGCACAATGGACGCCTTCGGCGCCGCCCTTCGTGAAAATCCGCCCTGGTGCGGCCTCCATCAACGCGACGTCTTCGCGGCCGCTGCCGGAAACGAAGAAGGGCTCGGCCATGCAGGCGGAAAGCAGCCGCTTTGCAGCCTTGGCTCGCTCTGGGCCAAAACCTGATGTCGTGGCCATGCGGGCAAAGCCGAGCGCGAAGCTCCTGAGCGGCACCGCGTAGGTCGGGATCGAACAGCCGTCGATGGCCCGCTGGTCCTCACCATGGACAGCGCCCGTCACCGACTGCATGGTATCGCGCACCATGTCCTGCAGGCCGTGTCCCGGCTTGACATAGCCGCGATGCGCAATACCGGCGTGGACGCAGGTGCAGAGGAAGCCGGAATGTTTGCCGGAACAATTGTTGTGCAAGGCGTTCGGCGAGCCGCCGGCGCGGGCGAGCGCAATCTCGGCGTCATGATTGGACGGCCAATGCGTGCCGCATTCGAGCGCCGATCCGTCCAGCCCAGCCTTGGCCAGCATGGATCGCGCAAGGTCGACATGTGCCGGCTCGCCCGAGTGGGAGGCGCAGGCGAGCGCCAGTTCGCGGTTGCCGAAACCATAGGCATCCGCCGCCCCGCTTTCGACCAACGGCAAGGCCTGGATCGCCTTGACCGCCGAGCGCGGAAACACCGGCTTGGCCGTATCGCCGATCTCCCACACGGGCTTGCCGTCGCCATCGAAGACCGCGACTGAGCCGCGATGCGCGCTCTCGACGATCGCGCCGCGCAAGACTTCGATCAAAACCGGATTTGTCATGTCACCTCCCGCAAATGCGGGCGGTTTATCTGATCCGGTCGAGAATGGAAACGTAGTTGGCGACCGCCGCACCGCCCATATTGAAGATGCCGCCCAGTTTTGCGCCCGGCACCTGGATGCCGCCGGCCTCACCGACAAGCTGCATGGCGGTCAAGACATGCATGGACACGCCAGTGGCGCCGATCGGATGGCCTTTGGCCTTCAGCCCGCCGGATGGATTGACCGGCAGGCGACCATCCTTGGCCGTTGTGCCGTCCAACGCCAGCTTCGCCCCCTCTCCCGGCTTGGCAAGGCCCATCGCCTCGTACTCGATCAGTTCGGCAATGGTGAAGCAGTCATGCGTCTCGACGAAGGACAGATCGTCGAGCGTCACGCCGGCCGATTTCAGCGCCCGGTTCCAGGCCTGCTCGCAGCCTTCGAAGGTCAGAATGTCGCGCTTCGACATCGGCAGGAAATCCTGCACATGTTCGTTGGCGCGGAAGGCAACGGCACGGCGCATCTTCAGCGCCGTGGCGGTGTCGGCAAGGATAAGGGCGGCGGCGCCGTCGGAGACCAGCGAGCAGTCGGTGCGCTTCAGAGGACCGGCAACGAAGGGGTTCTTCTCGCTCTCCTGGCGGCAGAACTCATAGCCGAAATCCTTGCGCATCTGCGCATAGGGATTGTCGACGCCGTTCTTGTGGTTCTTGGCGGCAATCATGGCCAGCGCATCCGACTGATCGCCATAACGCTGGAAATAGGCCTGCGCGATCTTGCCGAAGACGCCGGCGAAACCCGCGGGTGTCTCGCCGTCCTCGGGCAGATAGGACGCCTTGAGCAGGTTTTTGCCGATCTCCGGCCCCGGCGTCGTCGTCATCTGCTCCGCGCCGACCACCAGCACGATGCGAGCGGCATTCGCGTCGATGGCGCGGATGCCCTGGCGGACCGCCGCCGATCCGGTGGCGCAAGCGTTCTCGACACGCGTCGCCGGCTTGAAGCGCAGCCGATCGTCGGCCTGAAGCACCAGACTGGCGGTGAAATCCTGCGCCGAAAAACCGGCGTTGAAGTGGCCGAGCACGATCTCGTCAACCTCGTCGGGACCGATGCCGGCATGGTCGAGCGCGTCCGTTGCCACCTTGACGATGAGGTTTTCGAGCGTTTCGCCCTCAAGCTTGCCGAAGCGCGAATGCGCCCATCCGACGATGCATGCGGTCATGGCGGTCTCCATCCTTGGCGCCGGCCTGGCATGTCGGCTCACGGCGCATTTCGCATCTATTGTTCAAAGATAAACAATCGTGCCGGTTTCGTGAAGGGCTGGAGGCGTACAATCGCTTGGTACAGCCGAGATCGCGGCCGATTTTTTTGTTGATTGACGCGTCAATAAAAAATAATCCTGTTTTCTCAAAGGATCATGGCGAGATGCCGAAAATCGGAATGGAACCGCTGCGCCGCAAAGCGCTGATCGACGCGACGATCTCGGCGATCGGCGAGCGCGGTTCGCTCGACGTGACCATGTCCGAGATCGCCGGACGCGCCGGCGTGTCGTCAGCCCTTGCCCATCATTATTTTGGCGCCAAGGACGAGCTGCTCTTGGCGACGATGCGGCACATACTGGCGGAGCTTACAGCCGATACGTTGCGCGCCCTTGGCTCGGCCAATAGCGCGCGCGAAAGGGTCTCGGCGGTGGTCGCTGTCAATTTCTCCGACATCCAGTTCCAGCCGGAAACCATCGCCGCCTGGCTCGCCTTCTATGTCGAGGCGCAGAAATCATCGGCCTTGCGCCGGCTGCTCAAGGTCTACGCGCGGCGGCTGCACTCGAACCTGATGAGCGGGCTGACCGGGATCTTGCCCAGAGCCGAAGCCGACCGCGCCGCCGAAGCGACCGCGGCGATGATCGACGGGCTCTACATCAGGCGGGCGCTGAAAGACGGCGTGCCCGATGCCGCGACCGCGATCGCGCTGGTCGAGGACTATCTCGAAACCAAACTTGGCGAGCGGCGCAAACAGTGACAATGAAGCCAACCAATTTCCTGATCGTCATGGTCGACCAGCTCAACGGAACCCTGTTTCCGGACGGACCGGCGGAGTTTCTGCATACACCGCATCTGAAAGCGTTGGCCGCGCGTTCGGCGCGCTTTGCCAACAACTACACGGCCTCGCCGCTCTGCGCGCCGGGCCGTGCCTCGTTCATGAGCGGGCAATTGCCGTCGCGCACCGGCGTCTATGACAATGCCGCCGAATTCGCCTCATCGATCCCGACCTTTGCCCATCATTTGCGCGCCGCCGGCTACTACACCTGCCTGTCGGGCAAGATGCATTTCGTTGGGCCGGACCAGTTGCATGGTTTCGAGGAGCGGCTGACGACCGACATTTATCCAGCCGATTTCGGCTGGACGCCGGATTACCGCAAGCCCGGCGAGCGTATCGACTGGTGGTATCACAATCTGGGCTCGGTGACCGGTGCAGGCGTCGCCGAGATCACCAACCAGATGGAGTATGACGACGAGGTCGTGTTCCTGGCCACGCAGAAGCTCTATCAGCTTTCGCGCGAACAGGACGATGCGAACCATCGGCCTTGGTGCCTCACTGTCTCGCTGTCGCATCCGCACGATCCCTATGTCGCGCGCAAGCAATATTGGGATCTCTATGAGCATTGCCAGGCGCTGGACCCGGAAACCGGGTTCATCGCGTATGACCAGCAGGATACGCATTCCCGGCGGCTGTACCACGCCAGTGACTACCCCTCTTTCGAGATCACGCCAGAGCAGGTGCGTCGTTCGCGGCAGGGCTATTTCGCCAACATCTCCTATGTCGACGACAAGCTTGGCGAGATCCTCGACGTTCTCGAGCGCACCCGCATGGCCGACGACACAATCATCCTGTTCTGCTCGGATCACGGCGACATGCTCGGCGAGCGGGGCCTGTGGTTCAAGATGAGCTTCTTCGAGGGTTCGGCGCGGGTGCCGCTGATGATTGCCGGCAAGGGCGTTCGCGCCGGGCTGATCGAGACGCCGGTCTCCAATCTCGACTTGGCGCCGACGCTTTGCGATCTCGCCGACATCGACATCGCTGCGATCGCGCCGTGGACCGATGGCCAGTCGCTGCTGCCGCTCACCGAGGGCATCGAGCGCACCGCACCGGTGTTGATGGAGTATGCGGCCGAAGGGTCCAATGCGCCGTTGGTGGCGATCCGCGACGGCAGATACAAATTCGTCCACTGCGAGCTCGATCCGCCGCAACTGTTCGATCTCGAAGCCGATCCGCTCGAGCGAAACAATCTGGCCGACGACCCCGCCAATGCCGGCTTGGTGGCGGCATTCATGGACAAGGTCCAGACACGCTGGGACATGGCCGGCTTCGACGCCGCTGTCCGCGAAAGCCAGGCGCGCCGCTGGGTCGTCTATCCGGCGCTGCGCAACGGCGCCTATTACCCCTGGGATTTCCAGCCCCTGCAAAAGGCGTCCGAGCGCTACATGCGCAATCACATGAACCTCGACAATCTCGAAGAGAGCAAACGGTATCCGCGAGGCGAATGATGTCAGACCTTCTCGTCCCCTCCCTTGACCATCTCAAGCAGGCCTATGCCGTCACCTCCAGGGCGACGCAGATCACGCCGCTGCTGGAATCGACGGCACTAGCCCGCGAGACCGGCGCCGCCCGCGTCTTCATCAAGCCGGAATCGCTGCAATGGGCCGGCTCATTCAAGGTGCGCGGCGCCTATTGGCGCCTGAAGCAGCTTTCAGTTGACGAAGCGAAGAAGGGCGTCGTCGCCTACTCCTCCGGCAATTTCGCGCAAGGGCTGGCGGCTGCCGGCCAGGCGCTTGGCATTCCCGTCACCATCGTCATGCCGATCGACGCACCGGCCGCCAAGCGTGATGCCACGGCGGGCTATGGCGCCCGCGTCGTGCTGACCGACCATGGCGAGCGCGCGCGGGAGGAAGTCGCCGCCGCCAAGGCGCGCGAGATCGCCGAGACAGAGGGCCTGGCGCTGCTGCATCCATTCGACGATCCGGAGATCGTCGCCGGCCAGGCGGGCGCCGGCCTCGAAGCGCTTGACCAACTCGAAGCCAAAGGTGCCAGCGCCGACCTCTTGTTCTGCTCGGTCGGTGGCGGCGGGTTGATCGGCGGCGTTTCGCTTGCCTTCCATTATCTGTCGCCAGCGACAGAGATCATCGGCGTCGAGCCGGAAGGTTTCAATGGCATGGGCTCGTCGCTGGCGCATGGCGCTATCGAGACGATGCCGATCGGGCCGAAATCGATCTGCGACGGGTTGATGTCACGACGGCCGGGCGATGCTCCGTTTGCCGCGGTCAAGACGGCGGGTGTTCACGGCATCACCGTCGACGACCAATCGGTGCGGCGCGCCATGCGGATCGCCTTCGAGCGCATGAAGCTGGTGCTCGAACCGTCGGGGGCGGCGTCGATCGCGGCATTGCTCGGCGGCAAGGTGGATGTGAAGGACAAGACCGTCCTTGTTGTGGCTACCGGCGGCAATGTCTCGCTCGCCGATTTCATGGCGCATATGAACCATGCTTGAAGCGGATTTCGTCATCATCGGCTCCGGCTCGGCCGGCTCGGCCATGGCCTATCGCCTGTCGGAAGACGGCAAGCATTCGGTCATCGTCATCGAATTCGGCGGCAGCGATATCGGGCCGCTGATCCAGATGCCGTCGGCGCTGTCGATCCCGCTCAACATGAGCCTGTACGACTGGGGCTTTGCCAGCGAGCCGGAGCCGCATCTCGGCGGCCGTGTGCTGGCGACACCGCGCGGCAAGGTTATCGGCGGCTCGTCCTCGATCAACGGCATGGTCTATGTGCGCGGCCACGCCCGCGACTTCGACCATTGGGCCGAAGAGGGTGCGGCCGGCTGGGGCTTCGCCGACGTGCTCCCCTATTTCAAGCGCATGGAGGATTCGGATGGCGGCGAGGATGGCTGGCGCGGGCACGGCGGGCCGCTGCATGTGCAGCGCGGCTCGCGTAAAAATCCGCTCTATGGCGCCTTCGTCGAGGCTGGCCGCCAGGCCGGGTTCGAACTGACGGAGGACTATAACGGTTCCAAGCAGGAAGGTTTTGGGCCGATGGAGCAGACCATCAGCGGCGGCCGCCGATGGTCGGCGGCATCAGCCTATCTGAAGCCGGCGCTGAAGCGCAAAAACGTCAGTCTGGTCAAGGGCTTTGCGCGGCGGGTGATCATCGAGAATCAGCGCGCCATCGGCGTCGAGATCGAAGCTCACAAACAGATTCAGGTCGTTAAGGCGCGACGTGAGGTAATCGTCGCCGCATCGTCGATCAATTCGCCCAAGATCCTGATGCTGTCCGGCATCGGTCCGGCCGAGCATCTGCGCGAAAACGGCATTCCGGTGGTGGCCGACAGGCCCGGCGTCGGCCGCAACCTGCAGGACCATATGGAGCTCTACATCCAGCAGGAATCATTGCTGCCGATCACGCTCAATTCGGTGCTGAATCCGTTCTCGAAAGCGCTCATCGGGGCGCAGTGGCTGTTCCTCAAGACCGGGCTAGGCGCGACCAACCATTTCGAAGCGGCGGCCTTCGTGCGATCGCGTGCCGGCGTCGACTACCCCGACATCCAGTACCATTTCATCCCCGCGGCAGTCCGCTATGACGGCAAGGCGGCGGCCAAGTCGCACGGCTTCCAGGCGCATGTCGGACCGATGCGCTCGAAGTCGCGGGGGTCGGTGACGCTGCGCTCGCCGGACCCGAAATCGAAACCGATGATCCACTTCAACTACATGTCGCATCCAGACGACTGGGCGGAGTTCCGCCACTGCATCCGGCTGACCCGCGAGATCTTCGGCCAGTCGGCGTTCGATCCCTATCGAGGCAAGGAGATATCGCCGGGCAGCCACGTGCAGTCGGACGACGATCTCGACATCTTCATCCGGGATCACGCGGAGAGCGCCTACCATCCTTGCGGCACCTGCAAGATGGGCCGCGCCGACGACGTGATGAGCGTCGTCGATCCGGAATGCCGGGTCATCGGCGTCGAAGGATTGCGGGTCGCCGATTCCTCGATCTTCCCGCGCGTCACCAACGGCAATCTCAATGCGCCGTCGATCATGACCGGCGAGAAGGCATCCGATCACATCCTTGGCCGCACGCCGCTGGCGCCGTCCAACCAGGAACCATGGATCAATCCGCGCTGGCAGGCGTCGGACAGATAGAGCATGATCGTGTGACTGCACGATCCGCATGCCGCGAAAGACAATCTGGAGACTTCCATGCGCGCTCAGCCCACGGCATCGCACTATGTCAACGGACGCTACATCGAGGACGAAGGCGGCGCCCCGCTGCCGGTCATCTATCCGGCAACCGGCGAGACCATCGCCATGCTGCGTTCGGCAACGCCGAACGTGCTGGAACTCGCCGTCGAGGCAGCACGAGCGGCGCAGCCCGCCTGGGCGCGGCTGAAGCCGGTTGAGCGCGGGCGCATCCTGCGCCGCGCCGCCGACATATTGCGCGCCCGCAACGCCGACCTCGCTCGCATCGAGACGCTGGATACCGGCAAGGCGATCCAGGAAACGTTGGTGGCGGATGCGCCCTCGGCTGCGGACTGCCTTGAATATTTCGGCGGTGCCGTTGCCGCCTACAATGGCGAGTCGGTCGATCTCGGCGGACCCTTCGCCTACACAAGGCGCGAAGCGCTCGGCGTCTGTGTCGGCATCGGCGCATGGAACTACCCGATCCAGATCGCCGGCTGGAAATCGGCACCGGCGCTCGCCATGGGCAATGCCATGGTGTTCAAGCCGTCGGAAAACACGCCGCTGTCGGCGCTGGCACTGGCCGAGATCTACAGCGAAGCTGGGCTACCCGACGGCTTGTTCAACGTTGTGCAGGGCTATGGCGATGTCGGCGCCGGGCTTGTCGGCCACGATGTCGTCGCCAAGGTCTCGGTGACCGGTTCGGTGCCGACCGGCCGCAAGGTGCTGTCGCTTGCCGGCTCGAAGATGAAGCACGCGACGATGGAACTCGGGGGCAAGTCGCCGCTGATCGTGTTCGACGATGCCGACATCGAGAACGCCATTGGCGGCGCCATGCTCGGCAATTTCTATTCGACCGGACAGATCTGCTCCAACGGCACGCGCGTCTTCGTGCAGAGCGGCATCCACGACCGCTTTGTCGACCGTCTGATAGAGCGGACCAAGAAAATCCGCATCGGCGACCCGCTCGATCCCGAAACCCAGATGGGACCGCTGGTCTCCAAGGCGCAGCACGACAAGGTGGTCGGCTATATCGAGATCGGCAAGCAGGATGGAGCGACGCTTGCTTGCGGCGGCAATGTGCCTTCGCTGCAGGGCTTTCAGGGCGGCTTCTTCGTCGAGCCGACGGTGTTCACCGGCGTGACCGATGGCATGCGCATCGCCCGTGAAGAAATTTTCGGACCAGTGATGGGCGTGTTGAAATTCGACGGCGAGGACGAGGTGATCGACCGCGCCAACGACACCGAATTCGGCCTCGCTGCCGGCGTCTTCACGCGCGACCTGCCGCGCGCCCACCGCGTCATCGCCGAACTGCAGGCCGGCACCTGCTGGATCAACGCGTATAATCTGACGCCGGTGGAAATCCCGTTCGGCGGCTTCAAACAGTCAGGCATCGGGCGTGAGAATTCACTGGCCGCACTGGCGCTCTATTCGCAGCTGAAGTCGATCTATGTCGAGACGGGTGACGTGGCGAGCCCGTACTGATCCAGCCCTCTACGCCTTCAGGTCGGCCGTGCTGTCCAGATATTGCGTCAGCGCACAGACCAGATGATAGAAGATGCTGGCTGGCACATCGGTCGCCAGCGAGCGGCCGCGTTCGTCGATGCGGTCGATCCACAGTCCGAGCGGCGCCGGGTCGATGTGCCAGCGGAACAACCGGCCGACGCGCGCTTCGATCTCGGGCTTGAGATCGGGCCCGCCCGAACCATCCAGCGCGATCGCCGCCTTCACCGCTTCGGCCTGCGGCCAGCTGCGCGATATCAGGTCGAGCGGCAGGCCCTGCCGCGAGACGGCGCCATAGGCAAGGCCGGTGGCGCGGTTGAGGCCATTGGCGATGGCCGAGGCGTAGAGTTTCCTGGCAAAGCCGCTCAACTCGGCCTGGCCGCTGCGCCCAGCGAAATCGACCAACAAAGAGGCCCATTCGAAATGGTGGCCAGGCTCGGTCCACGAGCCTTTCTCGCCGGCGGATGACTTCCATTCGGCATCGAAATACTCGCCAAGCGTCCAGCTTTCCGGATCGAAGAAATGACTGCGGAAGAGGTCGATGATGCGCGCTGCGCGGCGCAGATGGGCGCGCTCGCCGGTCGCCTGGTGCCAGGCGAGGAAGGCCTCGAGCAGGTGCATATGCGGGTTGGAGCGGCGCTCGCCTTTGCCATCCGATGTCTCAAGGAAGCCGGTCATGCGGCTGTCTTCGAGATGCGCATCGAGAAAGGCGAAGGTTTCCTCGCCGAGGCGCAAAGCGTCGGGATTGCCAGACATATGCGCATGCGCCAGTGCCAGGAGCACGCAGGAATGATCGTAGGCATCCTCGGTGGCGTCGGCGACCGAACCGTCGACATTCAGCGTCCGAACCCAGCCGCCCTTGTCGGTGCGGCCCTTGCCGGCCATGAAGGCGATGCCATGGCTGATCAGCCGGTCGGCCGGACCGTCCCAGCCGCGCGCCCGGGCAACGGCGAAGGCATAGACCTGCCTTGCCATGGTGCGCATGCGCTTGGGCTTCATCAACGGCGAAGCGTCCAGGCCAAGCGCTTCGTGAAAGCCGCCATGGCGTTCGTCGACGCCCGATGTCGACCACAGCGGCAAGGTCTCCTGAAACAGCCAGTGATGCACGCGCCGCCGCCAGGCGCCGCTTTCGATGACGCGGTCATGCGCCGGCGTGAACCTGGTTTCCAGGCGACCCGATTTTTCGAGCTGCTCGACGATCTTCTTGACGTGTTGGCTGTGGCTGACCGGAGCGACGAAGGTGGCATCCGATGTCGAAACGATGGCGATGTCCTTCATGCCGATCGCCGACAGCAGGCGGCCGTCACTGCGAATGTAGGAATTCTCGCAATCGATGGCGACGACATCGCCGATGATGACATTGCCCCGGTCGTCGGCGGGGCCGACATCGAGCAGCGACTGCCATGAGCCGAGATCGTTCCAGCGGAAGCCGGCCGGCACCATCGCGATGTCTTTTGCCCGCTCCATGATGGCGTAGTCGATCGAGTTCGACGGAATGGCGGCGTAGAGTTCTAGCGGCATGTAAAGGCCGGACAAATCCGATGTCGCTGCCTTGTAGGCTGCTTCGGTGGCCTGCCAGATATCCGGCTGGAACGCTATGAAGGCATCACGCATGGCGCTGGCGCGAAAAAGGAAGATACCGGTGTTCCAGTAGAAATTTCCGGCCTTGAGATAGCTTTGCGCAGTCGCAAGATCCGGCTTTTCGACGAAGCGCGACACGTCGAAGATGCCGCCGCTTTCGGCCGCAACCTCGATATAGCCGTAGCCGGTCTCGGGCTGTATCGGCCTGATGCCGAACACCACCAGCCGGCCGCTACGCGCTGCTTCGGTGCCGGCTTCGACGCTCTGCCAGAACTGGCGCGGGGTCGATATCTCATGGTCCGACGGCACCACCAGCACCAGGCTGTCGCTGAACTCGGACAGTGTGCGCAGCGTCGCCAGTGCGACGGCGGCGGCTGTGTTGCGCCCGGTCGGCTCGAACAGCGGCCCGCCGCCGGCGAGGTCGAGGCCGGCAAGATCGGCGTGAACGCGGTCGGCATGGCGCTCCGCGGCAATCAGGAAGATCGGCGTTTCGCCTTCCGGCCGGGCCGTCAGCCGGCGCAAGGTCTTGGCCAGCATCGAGCCGTCGCCGGACAAATCGTGGAACTGCTTGGGATTGTCCTCGCGCGACAGCGGCCACAACCGCGAGCCGACGCCGCCGCTCATGACAAAACTGACAATCCGCTCGGTCATTCAACCACCATTCAAAAGGTCTGGTTGTAGGCGCCCACCTCGGGGCTGCGGCGCAGCACGGTGTCGACAGCCTCGAACATCTCCCGTCGACGCTGCGACGACACCGGGCTTTCGACGACCACGACCAGTTCCGGCTTGTTCGACGAGGCGCGCACCAGTCCCCAGGTGCCGTCTTCGGCGACAACGCGCGCACCGTTGACGGTGATGAGGTCGGCGATCTTCTGGCCCGCAAAAACCGTTCCATCCCGCTTCATGGCCTGAAAGTCGGCAACCACCCGCTCGACAACGCCATACTTCACATCGTCCGCGCAGTGCGACGACATGGTCGGCGTGCCGAAGGTCAGCGGCAGCGCGCGGTAGAGATCGGCCATCGAACTGCCGGGGCTGCGGTCCAGCATCTGGCAGATGGCGATGGCGGTGACCAGCCCATCGTCATAACCCCGCCCGACTGGCGGGTTGAAGAAGAAATGGCCCGACTTTTCGAAACCGGCGACGGCGCCAAGCTCGGCGACGCGGCGCTTGATGTAGGAGTGGCCGGTCTTCCAGTAGTCAGTGACGGCGCTGTTGGCGCGCAGCACGCTGTCCGTGTTGAACAGGCCGGTCGACTTGACGTCGACGACGAAGGTCGAGCCCGGATGCTGGCTGGAGATATCGCGCGCCAGCATCACACCGACCTTGTCGGCAAAAATCTCATTGCCCTCATTGTCGACGACGCCGCAGCGGTCGCCGTCACCGTCGAAGCCAAGGCCGACATCGGCTCCAGTCTCAAGCACCTTGTCCCTGATGGCATGCAGCATCTGCATATCCTCGGGATTGGGATTGTAGCGCGGAAAGGTGTGGTCGAGTTCGACATCGAGCGGGATGACCTCGCAGCCGATGCGCTGCAGCGCCTGCGGCGCGAAGGCGCCGGCGGTGCCGTTGCCGCAGGCGGCGACCACTTTCAGCTTTCGGGTGATGCGCTTGTCCTCGGTCAGATCGTCGAGATAAGTAGCGCGAAAATCGCGAACGAAATCGTAGGAGCCGCCGCCGACGAGATCGAAATCGCCGGCCAGTACAATCTGCTTCAGCGCGCTCATCTCTTCCGGCCCGAAAGTCAGCGGCCGCGCCGCACCCATCTTGACGCCGGTCCAGCCATTCTCGTTATGCGAGGCGGTGACCATAGCGACCGAAGGCACGTCCAGTGCGAACTGGGCGAAATAGGCCATCGGCGACAACGCCAGTCCGATGTCCCTCACCCGAGCGCCTGCAGCCATCAAACCGGACACCAGCGCCAGCTTGATGCCAAGCGAATAGGAGCGGAAATCGTGCCCGGTGACGATATCGGGACCGGCACCGACACGGCGGATCAGCGTGCCAAGCCCCATTCCGAGCGCCTGGACGCCAATCAGATTGAGCTCCGGCAGTTGCGCGGAGCCGGGATGGCCAAACCACCAGCGCGCATCATATTCTCGAAAGCCGGATGGCTTGATCAGCGCTTCGGTTTCGAACTCGAAACTGTTGGGCCGGGCGTCGCCAACGATGCTGAAGGACAAGACTGGAAAACTCCGAGTGGCGGAAATTACGAGTTGTCGAGGACTGCGGCTTAGCACAGAAGGCTTTAAGCCACGTTTATCCCAGGAGGGAATCCGAGCCTTTCGGGCTATGCTCGACGAAAGCCGATGAAATGCGACAGAAGTGCTGCCATGCCGCTTGCAGGAACGAAGTGTGGCGGCTATAAGCCCGCGGTCTGGTCACGGAGTGTAGCGCAGCCTGGTAGCGCACCTCGTTCGGGACGAGGGGGTCGCAGGTTCAAATCCTGCCACTCCGACCAGAAAAAACAAAGAGTTAGCGCATCCCGACTTCGGCGCTCCACCTGCCCCTCAAGCGAGATTACTCGCGTCTCCCCGCCGGCCGACAGCGATGCCTGTTGCACTGGACAGCAACCAGACGGTCTCAACCGGCCGCCTGATGCCTTCGTGCGTGCGCTCGCGGACAGATTCCGGAAAACATCTCAACTGGTACGCGCGTCCGGCTAGCGGAGGCCAAAAAAGCTCAAGATCGCTATCACGATGACCACAGCTCCAACGAGCCAAATGATATTGTTCATGATCTCTCTCCTGTTGCCTGGGGGAAGCCCGCGCCTCTTGCGGAGAACGCGGGCCGACCAGTCTTTGCCGACTGATCCGCAGCAGACACCAAATCGTGATCCCGGCTGCGAGAAATAAAACCATCAGGCACGTCTAATGTTCCGTCGTTGACGAGATCCGGCGGTGACAGTGAACGTTCGGGCCGATGCCGGACCACCGGAACCAAAGCGATCAGGGGCAGTTAATCCAATGAAGGGCTAATTAAGAAAACGGAGAAATTGCAATGAAAACAATGATCATGTGCGCGTTGGCGCTTTCCATTGGACTGCCCGTCGTGGCTTCGGCAGCCGAAGCCGATGTGGTTGTTAGAACCCATCATCGACATCACGGCAGCGTCAAGATCATCAACGAAGACGGTCAGCGCTTGCACCACCGCCGCCATGGTACTGTGGCGTTCTACGACCATGGGCGCCGGCATCATCACCGCGATACCGTTGTCGTGACAGGTTCCGTCTCCACCCATCGCCACCACCATCGGCACCATCCCGTGGTGATCGAGAACGACGGGTACTGACCACAGATCTCCGGCCCGATTCTTTAAGGAATCGGGCCACGAGAGGCCCTTTGATCATGCTTTTGGCAGCACCGTCGGCAAGACAATTGCCCCTAGCCAGACTTAGGTCTGACCCCTGCCCGACCGAAGTCCAGGTTGGAAACGCATGCGCTTGCCCCAAATTCGGGGTGGCGGGCAAAAATGATCGATGAAACCAAGAGCAGCAGCATGTCGAACCGTGAGACCAAACGATCCGATGCCCTGAGCACGCGAGTAACAGAGATCAAGGCCAGGATGCAGCAAGCCCAGATTACCGAAGACGAGATGAAGACCTTCCAGAAGGTCGCGGCCATCATGGAGGGCGGCGAGGGCCGAATCGAGGTTGACGACCTGATTGCCGCGTCATTCCTCACCGACACGCTGCTGAACAGCCCGAAGCGTTAAGCGACCATGCCGACGATTAGCAGACTTTTTGATTCCCACGCCGATGCGACGCGGGTCGCTAGCAACCTGGTGGCGGCCGGAATTCCTCGCGTACAGATCGCGATCATCGGGCCTTACAATGACGAGACAGGATCTGTTTGGGTTTCCGCTTTGGGATCGGTACTGGGCGCTGCCGCCGGCGGGTTGGCATGTCTGAGCGCCGTTGCGGCAGTTGGCATCAATCCTGTTGCTGCGAGCGTATTGCCAACAGCGGTGGCTGGCGCGGTCTGTGGCGGCGTTGCCGGCGGTCTGTTTGGAACATTCGCCCTGCGCGCCATGAAGGCGGATGATCAGGACGTGGCCGAGGGCGTCGTCCTGGTGACGGCGCATGTCGATGAAAATGACGCCGAGATCGCTCAGACAGTGCTCGGCGGTCCCCCGTCGACGTGGGTGGCCGAAGCAGCTTAGGAAAGCCGCCTCGACGTCGCCGGAACCGGCACTCTCCGTTCGCCAGCGATTGAACTCCACACCCGGCAAATAGCAATTCAGACTGGGGATGTCCCTGCCGTCGGCCGCATGGCCGAACCCTGTGGCAGGTTCCTTCGCGGCCGCATATTTTGACGAAAAGGCCCGTCGGCTCTAGGGTCGATGGACCTGATGGAATGAGCGAAACGGCGGGCCGAGTGCGACATGAATTTGAATTTAACCACAGCCCCGCCCTTGATTCTTGTGATGACGCTGGTTCTCGTCGCTGGCTGTTCATCGCTCGGCAGAACCGTCGATCCAGCGAAATACGATTCAATGACGTGCACCGACCTCAACAGCGCGATGGGAGACGTCGCCCGTGAAATCTCGCAAACGGCAATCACGCGCGGCAAGGTCACCAACACCAATGTTCCACGCTGGCTGCTCGGCGGCTCACGCGTGAAGACCGCGGTAGCCAACCGTGAAACAGCCAGGATCGACCGGCTTAAGCAGCAACAGGATGCCATTGCCGCCGTGCGAGCTCGCAAGTGCCAGAGGTCCGCGAATTGAGCGGACAGCCAACGCCTCGGTGCAGAGCCCGGTTCAGGCGCTCAGGCGAAATCGCGTCACGTCGATCGCGGCGGCCATCAGCGTCTGTGTGTAGGCGTGCTGCGGATTGCTGAAGATCGCCTCGGTCGGCCCTTCCTCGACGATCTTGCCCTGTTTCATGACGATGATGTAGTCGGCCATGGCGCGCACGACCGACAGATCGTGGCTGATGAAGAGATAGGACAATTCGTGGTCCGCCTGCAGCTTGCGCAGCAGTTCGACGATCTGTTTCTGTACAGAGCGATCGAGCGCCGAAGTCGGCTCATCCAATACCACCAGCCTAGGCTTCAGGATCATGGCGCGGGCAATGGCGATGCGCTGCCGCTGACCGCCGGAGAATTCGTGCGGGTAGCGGTTGCGGGCGTTGGGGTCGAGGCCGACCTCGCGCAATGCCTCGACCGCGCGTTGATCACGCTGCTTGCCCGAAAGGTCAGGCTCATGCACCAGAAGTCCTTCGGTGATGACCTGGCCGACAGTCATGCGCGGCGACAACGAGCCGAACGGGTCCTGGAAGACGAGCTGCATCTGGCGCCGCAGCGGCCGCATCGCCTGCCGGTCGGCTTGGGAAATGTCGCGATCGCCGAAACGGATGAGCCCGTCACTCGGCAACAGCCGCAGCAAGGCGCGGCCAAGAGTCGATTTGCCCGAGCCGGATTCACCAACGATGCCGATGGTCTGGTTGCGCTGCAGCCGGATCGAGATGTGATCGACTGCACGCAGCATCAGCGGTTCGCCAGCAAGAAACCCGCCGCCGATCCTGAACGTCACTTCGACATTCCTGCCTTCGAGCAGCACTGGGGCGTTGGCGGGCGGCGGCGCCTTGCTGCCGGTCGGCTCGGCCGCCAGCAGCATTTTCGTGTAGGCATGCTGTGGGTTGACGAAGATGGCCTCCGCCTCCCCCTCCTCGACAACCTCGCCCTGGCGCATGACATAGACCCGATCGGCAAAGCGGCGGACGATGCCAAGATCGTGGGTGATGAAGACGATCGCCATGCCGAGCTTGCGCTGCAATTCGGCCAGAAGCATCAGGATCTGCGCCTGTATGGTCACATCGAGCGCCGTCGTCGGCTCGTCGGCGATCAATATGTCAGGGTCGTTGGCGAGAGCCATCGCGATCATCACACGCTGGCGCTGGCCACCCGACATTTCGTGCGGATAGGATTTCATCCGCCGCTCGGGATCGGGAATATGCACCAGCCGCAGCAGTTTGAGCGCTTCTTCACGCGCCTCGGCGACATTCAGGCCCCGATGCCGGCGGATCGGTTCGATCAACTGGTTGCCGATCGAATAGAGCGGATCGAGCGAAGTCATCGGCTCCTGGAAGATCATGCTGATCTTGCGGCCACGGACCTTGTTGAGCTCGGATTTGCTGAGCGTTAGAAGATTGCGGCCACGATAGTCGACGCTGCCTGTCGCTTCGCCATTCGACGCCAGCAGGCTCATCGCCGCCATCATCGTCTGGCTTTTGCCGGAGCCGGATTCGCCGACCACGGCAACGGTCTCGCCCGATTTGACATGGATGTTTATGCCCTTGACCGCCTCGACGGCGCCGTCGAGCGTGCGGAAGCGGACACGCAAATCCTTGACGCTGAGGATCGTTTCGGAAGCAGCCATCTCAGCGGTTTCCCTCTTTATCGATCCGCATCTTAGCGATCCCCATCTTAGCGATCCCTCGGGTCGAGTGCGTCGCGCAGGCCGTCGCCGACGAAGTTCAGCGCAAACAGCGTCGAGACGAGGAAGAAGGCGGGGAACAGGAGCAGCCAGTTGGCGGTGCCGATGTTCTTGGCGCCGACCGAGATCAGAACGCCCCAGCTGGTCATCGGCTCCTGCACGCCGAGGCCGAGAAACGATAGGAAGCTTTCCAGGATGATCACCTGCGGCACCAGCAGCGTCATGTAGATGACCACCGGGCCGAGCAGGTTGGGGATGACGTGGCGCAGCAGGATGCCGCGCTGGCCGACGCCCATGGCTTCCGCCGCCTGGACATATTCCTGGCGGCGGATCGACAGTGCCTGGCCACGCACGATGCGCGCCATGTCGAGCCACAGCACGGCGCCGACGGCCAGGAACATCAGCACGAAGTTGCGGCCGAAGAACACCACCAGCATGATGACGAAGAAGATGAAGGGCAAGGAATAGAGCACGTCGACGATGCGCATCATCACCTCGTCGACCTTGCCTCCGGCAAAACCGGCAGCGGCCCCGTAGACCACGCCGATGACCACCGCCACGACGCCCGCGAGCAGGCCGATGGCCAGCGATATACGCCCGGCCATCAGCGTGCGCGACAACAGGTCCCGTCCGGTGTTGTCGGTGCCGAACAGGAAATATTGCTGCTTGATCGAGGCGCTCATCGTCACTTCGAGACCGTCCGGCGACTTGCTCTCGATCTTGGTGTCGTCAAAGGCATCGGATCGGTCAAGATAGCGGATGTTGCGATCGTCGATCGGCCTGGTCGACTTGACGGTGACGAAGACCTGGTTGCCTTCCTGCCGCCATTCCTTGATGTCGACCCGCATGCGCTTGATCGCTTCGGTGAGCGCCGTCTCGATCATGTCGGCCTTCGGATAGGCTGACAGGCTTGGCGGCATGCGCACATAGTCGGCATAGATGGTGGTGTATTGATGCGGCACGAACCACGGCCCGAACACGCTGACGACCCCGATCAGGGCAAGGTAATACAGGCTGAACATGGCGGCGCGATTGGCCTTGAGCCGCGCCCAGGCATCCCCCCAGAGCGAACGGCCGATGACGGTGGGGGCGACTGTGGCCGCGATGTCAGTCATAGCGCACCCTCGGATCGACGACCGCGTACATAACGTCGACGATCAGGTTGAAGACAATGGTAAAGATGGCGATCACCACCACCGTTCCCATCACCAGCGTGTAGTCACGATTGAGCGCGGCATCGACGAAATAGCGGCCGACGCCTGGGATGGAGAAGATCGTCTCGACGATGACCGAGCCGGTCAGCAGTGCCGCCGACGCCGGACCGGTGAAGGAGACGATCGGCAGGATGGCGCCGCGCAACGCATGCTTGACCACCACCGACCAGTCGGACAGGCCCAGCGCGCGCGCCGTGCGGATGTGGTGGGACCGCAAGGATTCGATCATCGAGCCACGCATCAGCCGGGCGACGATGGCGATCTGCGGCAGGGCGAGCGTCAGCACCGGACCGACCTTGTTGATGAAAGCGCCATCGCCCCACCCACCGATCGGCAGCAGCCTCCAGGTCAGCCCGAACAGGAGTTGGATCACCGGCGCGATGACGAAGGTTGGGATGGTGCTGCCGGCCGTCGCCAGCGCGATCACCGTATAGTCGCCAAGCTTGTTCTGATTGAGCGCCGCAATGGTGCCGAGCACGGAACCGAGCAGCAGCGCCAGGACGAGCGCCGAGGCGCCGAGCTGAACCGAAATCGGCAGCCCCTTGGCGAACAGTTCGGTGACGGTGAAATCCGGCATGTTGTAGCTCGGGCCGAAATTGCCGCGCAACAAATTGCCGAGATAGTGGACGAATTGTAGCCAGAGCGGGTCGTTGAGGCCGAACTGGGCTTCGAGATTGGCCCTGATCTCGGGACTGAGCCCCCGCTCCTGGTTGAATGGACCGCCCGGCGCGACGCGCATCAGGAAAAACGCCATTGTCACGATGACGAACAGCGTTGGAATGGCGGTCAGAAGCCGCCGTAATACGTATCGCAGCATCGGTGCCCCGCTTGATCCAGAGCCGCGCGCGTCCAGTTAGACGGCCGCGCTCCAGCTTTCAAATCTTCGCACCGACATTTGCCGAAATCGAATTCCGGTACCCGGGCCGATGCGATGGCAAACCATCGCCACCGCGCCTGGAGGGCGCGGTGGCTTGGCCAGGGTTAGTCCTTGCTGACGAAGCGCGACGGATGCACGTCCATCACGTTGTCGACGAAGCCATGCAGCTTCGAGGAGACGATATCGTGGTAGCTGTAATAGAGGAGCGGTATCTGGCCGACATCGTCGACCAGGATGCGTTCGGCGTCGGCCAGTTCCTTCATGCGCTGTTCGGGGTTGCCGCCGGCGGCGGCCGCCTTGTCCATGGCCGCCTCATAGGCCGGGCTGTTGTAGTCCGAATAATTGTTGCCGCTGGCCTTGCGCGAGATGCCGAGGAAGGTTTCCGGATCCTTGTAGTCGGCGATCCAGGCGGCACGTGCCAGATCATAGTTACCCTTCTGCTCGAGGAAGGAGTAGTGGGTCTTGGTGTCGGTGTTGAGCAGCGTGACATCGACGCCAAGCGGCTTCAGCTGTTCCTGGATCGCCACCGCAGTGTTCTTGTGGTTTTCCGACGTGTTATAGCGGATTTCCATCTTCAGCGGCTTTTCGGGCGTATAGCCGAGTTTCTCGAGGATCTTCTTGGCCGCATCCTCGCGGTCGATCTGCGGCATGTCCGCATATTTGGCCATTGCCGGCGTGTAGCCTTCGATGCCGGGAGGCACCATCGAATAGCCGGGCAGCATCGAGTTCTGCCAGACTTTTTCGGCGAGGAAGTCGCGGTCGATCGCCATCGAGATGGCATTGCGCAGCTCTACATTATCCCACGGCGCCTTGTCGGTCTTGATCGCATAATAATAGGTGCCGAGATACGGTCCGACGTGGATCTGGTCGCCAAACTTGGTCTTGAGATCGGCGAGCTGTTCAGTCGGAAGGTCGTCGTAGCTGTCCAGTTCGCCTGCCTCGAAGCGCTTCATCGCCGAAGAGCGGTCCTCGGTCGGGATGTAGTTGACGACGTCGAACTTGACGGTCGCCGCATCCCAGAATTTCGGGTTCTTGACCAGCTTCATATGATCGTTGGGAACCCATTCGGCCAGCGTATAGGCGCCGTTCGAAACGAGATTGCCGGGCTTGATCCAATCGGCGCCGAGCTTTTCGATGGAGGCCTTGCTCACCGGATAGGTCGCCTGGTGGGTCAGCATCTCCAGGAAGTAGGGCGTCGGCGCCTTCAGCGTGACCTCCAGCGTATTTGCGTCAATCGCCTTGACGCCCATGTCCTCAGGCTTGCCCTTCTTGGTGTTGACGTCCTCCGCACCCTTTACCGGATACAGCATCGAGGCATATTCGGCGCCGGTCGCCGGATCCTCCAGCCGGTGGAAGGCATAGACGAAATCGTCCGCCGTAACCGGGCTGCCATCCGACCACATGCCGTCCTTGCGCAGCTTGAACGTATAGACGGTTCCGTCGTCCGAAACCGTCCAGCTCTCGGCGGCACCAGGAATGAGATTGGCCTTCTGGTCCTGCATGACCAAGCCCTGGAACAGGTCGCGCAGGACATTGGCTTCGTAAACCGTCGAGGTCTTGTGCGGATCGACCGACTCCGATTCAGCGGCGGTGCCCCTGTTATAGACGGTCTCGGCAAAGGCCTGCGTGTAGAACGTCCCGGCGGCCAGCGTCATCGTCGTGGCGAACACAGTCGCCTTCAGCATGTTTTTCAGCATGAAGTTCTCCCTGTCGGCGCCGCCGTTGGCGCGCCTATTAAGTGTTGACGCCCTGGAGCCGATATCTGACCCCTTTGAGCGCGCCGCTGGTTCCCGTCCTGCGGCTCGTGCCCAGACACTAACGCGGAGAATTTTTATTTCAACAGACTCTCTGGGTCACCCAAAGTAAGGCGGACGAAAGCTATGGTGTGGCCGCTGAAACACCAGCCGAAACCAAAAGCTTGACTTGGTTTCTTCACCTCGACGCTATTTTTCACCGCGAATCGGGAGCCATGCCAGTTTGCCGGAATGTCTTAATACGTTCTTAAGCAACCTGAGGTTACATTACGAGTACCTTCTATACAGTTCGAGCTTCAGACGCGCGGCGGCTATGAGTAACGGAGCAAGTAAATTGCCCAAAATCCGTCAACTAATGCGGAAATTTCAAGAAGAGCGCGGTACCTCTGCGGTTGAGTTTGCCTTACTTTCACCGATTTTCATTCTTCTTCTACTCGGAATGGTTGCATACGGTATATACTTCGGCGCCGCCAACTCGATCCAGCAGATCGCAGCGGATGCCGCCCGCACGGCAATTGCCGGGTTGAACCAAACCGAACGTCAAACGCTCGTAGCCAGCTTCGTCACCAACAATGCCGGCGGATATCCCTTCGTGGATGTCAGCAAGTTGACCTACCAGGCCAACGACAGCTCGGCCGATGGAAGCCAGTTCGTGGTGTCCATACAATACGACGCCCGCAACCTGCCGATCTGGAACCTTTTCCCGGGCATAGCCATGCCCGGGACCACGATCAGGCGCCAGTCAACGATCAGGGTCGGGGGCATTTGAATGCTGCTGCATGCGTGCAATGGGATCGGTCGGCTTGCCCGGTTGATGCTGAGTGACAGGAAAGCAAACTTCACCGTCATGGCGGCATTGAGCGCGCCGGTGGCGCTGGCGCTGGCCGCAGTGGCCATCGACGAAGCCTCGATCTACACCGAGCGCCGCGAAGCGCAGGCAATGGTGGATCTGGCGGCGATCACCGCCGCCTCGAACATGACCAATGTCAATACAGCGGTCGTTACCACGCTGACCGACAACGGCATGCCAGGGGTTGTCGTTCAAAGCTCGGGACAGACGATCGAGCCGGCGGTCGGCAAAACCGTCGTGACGGTCACGCCCGGGCGATATGTGGCATCCGGGGCCAATGTGGGCCAGCGTTTCCAGGCCAGCATAACCCCCTACAATGCCGTCCGTGTCACCCTGAAGAAGATCCCCGCCCGCTATTTCGCGAGTTCGCTGATCCCCACTCCCGTCATCGGCACCCAAGCCACCGCCAGCATGACGCCACAGGCGACGTTCTCGGTCGGATCGAGGCTCGCCAGCCTCGATGGCGGTATCCTCAACGCGCTTCTCGGCGGACTGCTCGGCAGCAACATCTCGCTCAGTGTCATGGACTACAACGCGCTGATCTCCGCGGATGTGAGCGTGCTCTCCTTCGTGGACGGCCTTGCCACACAGCTGAACCTAACTGGCGTCTCGTATTCGGATGTGTTGGCATCGAAGGCGACCGTCGGCCAGATCGCCACGGCCATGGCCAATGTGCCTGGGCTTGGCAACACGGCCAAGGTCGCCCTGCAGACGATCGCGTCCAAGTCGACCAGCACGGTCCAGATCCCGCTCAGTCATCTGGTCGATCTCGGCTCCGTCGGCAAGTTGGGCCTCGGCCAAAGGCCCGCCGGCCTCGGCGTCGACGCCAGCGCCTTGGGAATGCTGACGGCCGCCGCCGGACTGGCAAACGGTTCAAAACAGGTCGACGTCGCCCTCGGAGCCACCATTCCCGGGGTGCTGTCGACCACGCTCGCCATCGCCATCGGCGAACCACCGCAATCCTCGCCATGGCTGGCGGTTGGAGAAGCCGGCACCGTGGTTCGCACCGCGCAAACGCGCATCAAGCTGCTTGTCACGGTCGGCGTCGGCAACCCAAACCTGGGCGGCGGTATCAGCCTGCTGTCGGTCAAGCTGCCGCTGAATGTCGAAGTAGCCTACGCCGAGGCCAAGCTGACCGACATCAACTGCCCGACCGGCCCCGACAGCCTGAAGGTTACCATTGCCGCGAAGCCCGGCATCGCGGCGGTGAACCTTGCCGCCAGCGATGCCGATAACAGCCCCACCGCCTTCGCGGATTTCAGCAACCCGCAGTCGTTCTCCGACGCCAACATCGCGGATGTCAGCCTCAATCTGCTGCTGTTAAAAATCCCGCTAATATTGGTGAAGGGTTCGGCGGGTGCCGACATCACCAACGTCAGCCCGACCAACCTGGTCTTCAACAAAACCGAGATCGCCGCCAAAACCATCAAGACGACGCCGACACGGGACATTACCCAGACGCTGACAACGTCACTGGTCGACAAGTTGTCGCTTTCCGTCAATGCGCTTGGTATCCTCGGGCTTGACGTAACGGCGTTGCTCGGCACCGTGAAGCCAGCTGTGACGACGCTTCTGAAAACCGTGACCGCACCAGTCGACACATTGCTTTACAATCTACTCGATACGCTCGGCGTGCATCTCGGCGTGGCCGATGTCCGGGTCACCGGCGCGACATGCGGACGTGCCGTGCTGGTGCAGTAACGTCGGGATATCAGTCGAGCCTGCCCAAAAAGGCTCCGAGCGCTGGCAGCAAAAGCTCAGTCTCGACGACCGCGGCATTGCCATCCAGCTGCGCAACCGCTCCGATGTCCCCCGGCAACGGCCAATTGGCCGGTCCTCCGGCGAAATTGAAGACACAGAGCAGTCTTTCACCGCCGCCGTCGCGGATGAAAGCGAGCAGGTCACCCTCGGCGTCGAGAAAGCGGATCGAGCCGGATATCAGCGCCTCATGCTCCCCGCGCAAGGCCAGCGCAGCCCGGTAGGACGCGAGCACAGAGACCGTGTCGGCATTCTGGACGTCGACGGCGCGAGCGCGATGGCTGGCCGGTATCGGCAGCCAGGGCCTGGCCGTGGAGAAGCCTGCATTGTCGGCGCCGGCCTCCCACACCATCGGCGTGCGGCACCCATCCCTGCCCTTGACGCCTGGCCAGAAGCGGATGCCGACGGGATCGCGCAGATCTTCATAGGCCAGCTCCGCCTCCTCCAGCCCGAGTTCCTCGCCCTCATAGAGGCAGATCGAGCCGCGCAGGCAGGCGAGCAGCATGATCGAGAATCTTGCGACCGCGTCGGGCTCGCTGTCCGGCCTTGTCCAGCGGCTGACATGGCGCGCCACGTCATGGTTGGAGAAGGCCCAGCAGACCCAGCCGTCGGAGACGGCCGCCTCGAAGGCTTCGACGCAGCCACGCACATGCGCGGCCGAGAACTGCGGACCGAGCAGGTCGAAGGTGTAACACATATGCAGCTTGTCGCCGCCTGAGGTATAGGCGGCGAGCGTCTGCAGCGAGCGGCCTTCATCGCCGATCTCGCCGACGGCAGCACGGTCGTCATATTCGTCGAGCAGCGCCCTGAAGCGGCGCAGGAACGCCAGGTTTTCCGGCTGCGTCTTGTCGAACAGGTGCTCCTGGTAAAGGTAGGTGTTGGTCTCGCTGTTGGTGCCGGCGACGCTTGATGCCAAGGGTGGATTGCTGCGCAGCCAGCGGTCGTGGACATAGTAATTGACCGTATCGAGCCGAAAACCGTCGACGCCGCGCTCCAGCCAGAAGCGCACAGTTTCCAGAAGCGCGTCCTGAACCTCCGGATTGTGGAAATTCAGATCGGGCTGCGAGGGGAGGAAATTGTGCATGTAATACTGCCGGCGGGTAGAATCCCATTCCCAGGCCGGGCCACCGAAGACGGAGAGCCAGTTGTTTGGCGCGCTGCCATCTGGCTTGGTATCGGCCCAGACATACCAGTCGGCCTTGGGGTTATCGCGGCTGGCGCGGCTTTCGACAAACCAGTCGTGCTTGTCGGATGAATGCGACAGCACCTGGTCGATGATGATCTTCAGGCCGAGACGATGCGCCTCGGCGACCAGCGCATCGAAATCCTCGAGCGTGCCGAACATCGGATCGACATCGCAGTAGTCCGACACGTCGTAGCCCATATCGGCCATCGGCGACTTGAAGAAAGGCGACAGCCAGATGGCGTCGACACCGAGCGAGGCGACATGGGCGAGCCTCGATGTGATACCGGCGAGATCGCCGCTGCCATCGCCGGTCGTGTCCTGGAAGGAGCGCGGATAGATCTGGTAGATGACGCAACCGCGCCACCATCCCTTCTTGTCACTCGCCGCCATTGCGCTTCTCCCTTGTGCCGGCCTGCGCTCGTTCGATCATGAAGATCATCGTCCGCCCGGATATTGGCCGCGAGATATCCGCCGCATCCGGCGCTTCGATATCTGGGGCCCAGAAGAATCCGTCTCGTTCAGGCAAGGTGAACATGCAGGCCCGGCGATCGCCGTTGATAAGCACCGCAAGACGGCGGCCGTCATCGCTGGCGCCACTCAGGACCATGACAAGACGGTGCCGCTGCGGATCCTGCCAGCTCTGTTCATCGAGCGGCGCGCCCGTCTCAGCAAGCCATGCGACGTCCGGTATCTCCGAACCTGCCGGCGGCTGGCCAGTGAGGAAGCTTGTGTCGGAAAGCGCCGGCATCGATCGGCGCAGCCTCGAGAGTGCCGCTGTGTAGCGCTCCAGCGCCTGGTCGCGGCCGGCCCAGTCGAGCCAGGTGATCTCGTTGTCTTGGGCATAGGCGTTGTTGTTGCCTTGCTGGGTGCGGCCGAATTCGTCGCCCGCGGTCAGCATGATGATGCCGCGCGAGGCAAACAACGTGGCGAGCAGCGCGCGCTGATCGTTCTGGCGAGCCGCTGCCACGGCCGGGTTGTCCGCATCACCTTCCACGCCGTTGTTCCAGGACAGGTTTTCATTGTGGCCGTCGCGGTTCTGCTCGCCATTGGCTTCGTTGTGCTTGCGCTCGTAGCGCACGATGTCGGCGAGCGTCATGCCGTCATGGGCGGCGATGAAATTGACACTGCGGCTGGCGCCTTGCCCGTTCGCGGCAAACACATCTGACGAACCGGCGAGCCGGGTCGCCAGGGCGCCGACCATGCCGGCGTCGCCGCGCCAGAACCGTCTGACATCGTCGCGATACTTGTCGTTCCATTCGAGGAAGGGCGCTGGAAAATTGCCGAGCTGATAGCCGTCGGGGCCGATGTCCCACGGCTCGGCGATCAACACGCGATCGGCCAGCAGTGCGTCATCGCGCATCGCTCTCAGCAGCGGCGCCTCGGCATCGAATGTGCCCTCGACCCGCCCCAGAATGGGAGCGAGGTCGAAGCGGAAGCCATCGACACCGGCATCCCTGACGAAATGGCGAAGCGTGTCGAGGACCATCTCCTGGACCACAGGATGGTCGCAAGCGACTGTGTTGCCGGTACCGGTGTCGTTGGCCAGCCTGCCATCAGGTGTGTGCCGGTAGTAGGCCTGGTTGTCGAAGCCGCGCAGCGACAGCGTGGGACCAAGCCTGTCGCTCTCGCCGGTGTGGTTGAAGACGAGGTCGAGGATGACGCCGATACCAGCCTGGCGCAGCACAGCGACCGTGTTTCGCAGTTCCATGATGCCGCCCGGCGCAAGGCGCGGATCGAGGGCCATGAACGTCACGGGATTGTAGCCCCAGGCGTTGCGCAGCCCGAGCGGCGGCAGATGCCGTTCGTCGATCGACGCGGTCACCGGCATCAGTTCGACCGCGCCAACGCCGAGTTTTTTCAGGTGCTCGACGATCGCCGGTTGAGCAAGTGCGGCGACTGTTCCGCGCAATTTTTCGGGAACGTCCGAATGCAGCATGGTGAAGGCGCGCACCGGAATTTCGTAGACCAGGCCGCCGGCGCGGAAGAGCGGCGGCGCAGCCTGCACAGGCTTCGGTAGCGCAGCCGCGATCGCCTTCGGCATCAGCGACGCGGTATCGCCCCCCTCGCCCCGGCGATTGGCCAGCCGCCAGTCATAGGCATAAGGCCTGTCAATCTCGACGGCGTAGGGATCGGTCAGCAATTTGTCGGGGTCGAACCACAGTCCATGCTCCGGCGCATAGTCCCCGTCGGCGCGGAAACCGTAGCGGGTTCCGGAGCCAAGACCTGCAACGAACAGCGCGTGGACGCCCTCGCCTTCCCGCTGCAGTTCGAGCCGTTCGATTTCCCGCATGCCCTGCTCGTCGAAGATCGAGACCCAAAGCCGACGGGCGGCCTGCGACCAGGCGGCAAAGCGGATGCCTTCGCGGGTGACTGTGGCGCCGAGCTGGGTCATGCCCGCGCCTCACCTTCTCCCCTTGCGGGAGAAGGTGGATCGGCGCGCAGCGCCGAGACGGATGAGGGGTGTTGGAAGGAACGCGGCGTTAGTGATCTGGACATCGGTTTGCGCCAAGCTGGAGCACCCCTCGTCCGACCGAGCTTCGCTCGGCCACCTTCTCCCACAAGGGGAGAAGGTGAAACGCGCGCAGCCACTCTCAAGTGATCACGCTCGGCTTGGGGCGGCCGGTATGGCTGTGAATCCCGGCAATATCGTCAGCCGCGGCAATCAGATCGGCAAGGGCGGCCTGGGTGTCGAGATCGTGCCGAGACTTGTCCGGCTCGTAGCGCTCGATGTAGACGCGCAAGGTCGCGCCCGACGTGCCGGTGCCGGACAGCCGAAAGACGACCCGCGAACCACCTTCGAACAGAACCCTGATGCCCTGATGCTCGCTGATCGAACCGTCGACCGGATCGTGATAGGCAAAATCGTCGGCGCTGGCGATTTTCAGGCCGCGCACGCTGGTGCCAGGCAGCGAGCCGAGCTTGGCACGCAGTTCGTCGACCAGCGCGTTGGCGCGGTCGCTCTCGACCTCTTCATAATCGTGCCGCGAATAGTAGTTGCGACCGTAGGTCGCCCAGTGCTCGGTGACGATCTGCTTGCAGCTTTCGCCACGCGCGGCAAGGATGTTGAGCCACAAAAGCACCGCCCACAGGCCGTCCTTTTCGCGGACATGGTTGGAGCCGGTGCCGGCACTCTCTTCACCGCAGATCGTCGCCATGTCGGCATCGAGCAGATTGCCGAAGAATTTCCAGCCGGTCGGCGTCTCATAGATGCCGACGCCGAGTTTTTCAGCAACGCGATCGGCCGCGCCACTGGTCGGCATCGAGCGGGCAATGCCTTTCAAACCGGCCTTGTAGCCGGGCGCCAGACGCGCATTGGCGGCGAGCATGGCGACCGAATCCGACGGGGTGACGAAAATGCCCTTGCCGATGATCAGATTGCGGTCGCCATCCCCATCCGAGGCGGCACCGAAATCCGGCGCGTCCGGTCCCATCATCTCGTCATAGAGGTGTTTGGCGTGGACAAGATTCGGGTCCGGATGGTGGCCGCCGAAATCCGGCAGCGGCTTGAAATTGCGGCAGGTGCCATTGGGCGCGCCGAGCCGGTTTTCCAGGATCTCCTTGGCGTAGGGACCGGTCACCGCGTGCATGGCGTCGAAGCGCATGCGGAAGCCGGACTTGAAGAGTTTGCGCAGGGCGTCGAAATCGAACAGGCTTTCCATCAGCGCGGCATAGTCGGCGACCGGATCGATGATCTCGACCGTCATGCCGGCGGCCTTGACCGTTCCTCTTGTGTCGATGTCGATCGGATCGATATCGGCGATCTTGAAGCTCGAAATCGCCTTGGTCTTTTCGAAGATCGCGTCGGTAAGCTTTTCCGGCGCCGGGCCGCCATTGCCGGCATTGTACTTGATGCCGAAATCCTCATGCGGGCCGCCCGGATTGTGGCTGGCCGACAGGATGATGCCGCCAAAGGTCTTGTATTTGCGGATGACATGCGAAGCGGCTGGCGTCGACAGGATGCCGCCCTGCCCGACCATCACCTTGCCGAAGCCGTTGGCGGCTGCGATGGCGATGGCCTTCTGGATGACCTCGCGGTTGTAGAAGCGGCCGTCGCCACCGATCACCAGGGTCTTGCCCTTGAAACCGTCGAGCGCGTCGAAGATCGACTGGATGAAATTCTCGGCATAGTGCTCCTGCTGAAAGACAGGCACCTTCTTGCGCAGGCCCGACGTGCCGGGCTTCTGGTCGGAATAAGGCTTGGTGGGAACGGTCCGTATCATGCTTCAGGCAACCCTTTTCGAAAGCAGCGAACGATAGAGTTCGACGTATTTTTCCGCGCTCTTGTCCCACGACACATCGGCTTTCATGCCCTGGCGCTGCAGTGATTCCCAGACCGTCGGACTGGCATGGGCGTCGACGAGGCGGCGGATAGCGTGCAGCAAGGCGCCGCCATTGTTGGGCGCGAACTGGAAGCCGGTGGCGACGCCGGCAGAGACGGCAGCCTCATTGGCGTCGATGACCGTGTCGGCGAGGCCGCCGGTGCGGGCAACCACGGGCACGCAGCCATAGCGCAGGCCGTAAAGCTGCGTCAGCCCGCACGGTTCGAAGCGCGAGGGGATGACGATGGCGTCACAGCCGCCCTGCATGATGTGCGACAGCCCCTCGTCGTAGCCGACGACGACGCCGATGCGGCCGCGATGCCGGGCGGCAGCGGCAAGCAGCGCGCCTTCGAGACCGGCATCGCCCGATCCCAGGATGGCGAGCCGCGCACCCGTCGCGACAATGCCGTCGACCACCAGCGCCAATATGTCCATGCCCTTTTGCCAGGTCAGGCGGCTGACCACGCAGACGATCGGGCTGTCATCGCGCTCAAGGCTGAAGCGATCTTCCACGGCAGCCCTGTTGGGTGCGCGCGCCTTCAGCGTGCTGCCCGTGTAGTTGGACACCAGATGCTTGTCGGTTTCCGGATCCCAGATGCCGGTGTCAATGCCGTTGACGATGCCATAGAGATCGCTGGAGCGCATGTTGATGAGGCCGTCGAGGCCCATGCCGAATTCGGGCGAGCGGATTTCCTGCGCGTAGGTCGGACTGACCGTGGTGATCGCCCAGGCGGCCTGCAGGCCCGCCTTGAGGAAGCCGACACCACCATAATATTCGACGCCGTCGAGCGCCATCGCCGCCGCCGGCAAGCCAAGCTCGCCGAAAATGCCGGCGCCGAACTGGCCCTGGAAGGCGAGGTTGTGGACGGTCATCATCGAAGGCACGCCCACCGCCTTGCCATAGCGCATATAGGCCAGCGTCATCGCCGACTGCCAGTCATGGGCGTGCACGATGTCGGGCTGGTAGCCCGAGATGGCGCCGCCGGCGATGTCGCCGCCGACCTGGCTCAACGCCGCGAAACGCCGCCAATTGTCTGGCCAGTCGACGCCAGTCGCATTGCCATAGGGGCCGCCGGGACGGTCGAACAGATGCGGCGCATCGAGCACGAACAGTTCGAGCCCGGCGAGTTGGACGGAATGGACAGAGGCCTTGCCGCCCTGCAGCAAGGGGTATTGCAGAACCGCCCGCTTTTTCTTGAAGGCAGCCATGACGGTCGGAAAGCCGGGCATGAGCGTGCGCACGGTCACGCCCTTGGCCGCCAAGGCAATGGGCAGCGCGCCGGTCACGTCGGCAAGCCCACCGGTCTTGATGAGCGGGAAAATTTCCGGCGTGACCGACAGAACCTGCATGCGTCAGAGCCCCAGCTTGTCGATCATGTCCTGGGTGACCAGGCAGATGCCCTTTTCGGAAACGCGGAAGCGCTTGGCGTCGAGAATAGGATCTTCGCCGACCACCAGCCCTTCCGGTATCCTAACACCATGGTCGATGACCACGCGCTTCAACTTTGCGTTCCGGCCGACATGAACGTCGGGCAGCATGACGACTTCTTCGAGCGTCGAATAGGAATTGATGCGCGCGCCGGTGAAGATCAGGCTTTTTTTCAGCGAAGCCCCCGAGACGATGCAATCGCCCGAAACCAGCGAAGACACAGCCGAACCGCGGCGGCCATCCTCGTCATGCACGAACTTTGCCGGCGGCTTCAATTCGGCATAGGTCCAGATCGGCCAGTCGCGGTCGTAGAGGTCGAGTTCCGGCGTGATATCGGTCAGGTCGATATTGGCTTCCCAATAGGCGTCGACCGTTCCGACGTCGCGCCAGTAGGCCTCGTTCTCGGCGGTCGAACGGACGCAGGACTTGGCGAAGCGGTGCGCGATCGCCTTACCGTGCTGGACGATATAGGGGATGATGTCCTTGCCGAAGTCGCGGCTCGAGCCCGGCTCGGCCGCATCGCGGCGCAACTGCTCCATCAGAAACTTGGTCTTGAAGACGTAAATGCCCATCGAGGCCAAGGCAAACTCCGGCTTATCGGGAATGCCGGGCGGATCGGCGGGCTTTTCGACGAAGGCGATGATGTTGTCCTTGCCATCGACATGCATGACGCCGAAGCCGGTGGCTTCCATGCGCGGCACTTCGAGGCAGCCAACGGTGACGTCGGCATTGGCGTCGACGTGCTGGCGAAGCATCATCTCGTAGTCCATCTTGTAGATGTGGTCGCCAGCCAGGATGACCATGTATTCGGGTCCGTAGGCCTCGATGATGTCGATGTTCTGATAGACGGCGTCAGCCGTGCCCTCATACCACTGCGTTTCCGAGACGCGCTGGCTGGCCGGCAGGATGTCGAAGCTTTCGTTTCGCTCGGGGCGCAGGAAGTTCCAGCCGCGCTGCAGATGACGGATCAGCGAATGCGCCTTGTACTGGGTGGCAACGCCGAGGCGTCGAATGCCGGAGTTAAGCGCGTTGGAGAGCGCGAAGTCGATGATGCGCGTCTTGCCGCCGAAATAGACGGCCGGCTTGGCGCGCCGGTCGGTCAGTTCCTTGAGGCGGCTGCCACGGCCGCCGGCCAATACATAGGCCATGGCATCGCGCGCCAGCGGCTGGGTCCGTTTCAAGTCTGCCATTTCTACCCTCCCAAGTTACTCGATCTCGACATGTTACTCAGTGTCGATGGGTTCAGTCGGCGACGAGCTCGAGCATGATCGTGGACAGCGGCGGCAAGAGCATCGTCGCGGCGATGCTTCCTTCCTCCGCCCGTGCCTCGACCATGCCGCCATTGCCCTTGCCGGAACCGCCATATTCAGAAGCGTCGGTGTTGATGATCTCGCGCCATTTGCCTGATGTCGGCAACGGCACGCGATAATTATCGCGCGGCACCGGCGTGAAATTGGAAATGACGGCCACCGGGCTGCCGCCCGGCGCGCTGCGCAGCCAGGCAAAAACCGAATTCTGGCTGTCGTCGACGATCAGCCAGGAAAACCCTTCCGGTTCGCAGTCGCGGCCATGCAGCGCCGGGCGCGAACGGTAGAGATAGTTGAGATCGCGCACCGTCTGCCAGACGCCGCGATGCGGCCTGAACTCCAGCAGATTCCAGTCCAGCGCGCGCGCCTCGCTCCATTCTCGGCGCTGCGCGAACTCCTGTCCCATGAACAGCAGCTTCTTGCCGGGATAGCCCCACATGAAAGCGTAGTAGGCACGCAGCGTCGCAAACTTCTGCCAGTCGTCGCCGGCCATCTTACCGAGCAACGTGCCTTTGCCGTGCACGACCTCGTCATGCGAGAGCGGCAGCACGAAATTCTCCGAGAAGGCGTAGGTCAGGCCGAAGGTGAGGTCGTTGTGGTGGTGTTTTCGGAAGATCGGCTCCTTGGAGAAATACTCCAGCGTGTCGTGCATGAAGCCCATATTCCACTTGAAGCCGAAGCCGAGGCCGCCTTCATGCACCGGTGCCGAGACCTTCGGCCATGAGGTCGATTCCTCGGCGATGGTCATGACGCCCGGATGATGGCCGTAGACCTCCTTGTTCATCTTCTGCAGGAAGCTGACCGCCTCGAGATTCTCGCGGCCGCCCTTCTCGTTGGGGATCCATTCGCCGGCTTTGCGCGAATAGTCGAGGTAGAGCATCGAGGCGACCGCGTCGACGCGCAAACCGTCGACATGGTATTTCTCGGCCCAGAACAGCGCATTGTTGACCAGGAACGACACCACCTCGCGGCGGCCGAAATTGTAGATCGCGGTGTTCCAGTCGGGATGAAAACCCTTGCGCGGATCGGCATGTTCATAGAGCGCGGTGCCATCGAAATTGGCCAGGCCATGCGCGTCGACCGGGAAATGTGCCGGCACCCAGTCGAGGATGACGCCGACGCCGGCGCGGTGGGCGCCATCGACGAAACGCGCAAAGCCGTCCGGGTCGCCAAAGCGGGCCGATGGCGCGTAAAGGCCGGTCGTCTGGTAGCCCCAGGACGGGTCGTAGGGATGTTCAGAGATCGGCATGAATTCGATGTGGGTGAAACCGGTCTCGACCACATAGGGGATCAGCCGGTCGGCCAACTCGTCCCATGACAGGAACGTTCCGTCGTCGCGAAGCTGCCAGGAGCCGGCATGGACCTCGTAGATCGAGATGGCTTCTCGCCGGTGATCGGCATTGCGCCAGAAATTGCGATGCGCCTCGTCGCCCCACTCGTGCGCCGGCGGCACCGCCACGACCGAAGCAGTAGCCGGACGCAGTTCGGATTTGAAGGCGAACGGGTCGGCCTTCAGCGGCAGCCTCACACCATCGGGGCCGATGATCTCGTATTTGTAGGGTCGTCCGGCACCGATGTCGGGTACGAACAGTTCCCAGATACCGGTGTCGCGCCGGTCTCGCATGGTGTGCCGGCGGCCGTCCCACTCGTTGAAGTCGCCGACCACAGAGACGCGCCGCGCATTGGGAGCCCAGACGGCGAAATGCACTCCGGTGGCGCCTTCGTGATCAATGACATGGGCGCCGAGCTTGTCGAACAGCCTGAGATGCGAGCCTTGGGCGATGTAGTAATCGTCCATCGGGCCCAGCACCGGACCGAACGAATAGGGATCGGTCAGCCACCAGTCGCCGCCGGCGTTCCTGGCATGATAGCGCAGGGGTTGCCGCTTCTTGATCGAGAGCTTGCCTTCGAAAAAGCCGCCATCGTCGCGCCTGGACAGTTCACCCGCGATGGTGCCGGTCAGCGTGTAGGCGGTGACGAATTCGGCATTCGGAACAAAGCACCGGGCATACAGGCTCTTGCCGACCTCATGGACACCAAGGACGGCGAAGGGATCTCCGTGCGTGCCGGCAACAATCGCCGCGACATCGCCGGCTGGCGCCAGTCCATCCGGCCCGCTTGTCGCAGCGGTCGCGCGCGGCTTCTTCATCAGGCAGTGTCCCTCCCCGGGCACCAAGTGTTTGTTTCTAGTGATGTGAATCCGACATTCAATTCACATCACCGGGACCACATTGTTTGCGGCCTCATGCAATCACATCAGACAGGCACGTTCCAGATTTCTTTCGCATATTGGCGGATCGTGCGATCGGAGGAGAACCAGCCGACACGCGCAACGTTGCGGATTGCCCGGGCGTACCAGTCGGGACTGTTGCGCCAGACCGCATCGACCTCGCGCTGGGCGGCGGCATAGGCATCGAAATCGGCGGCAACCATGAACCAGTCGCTGTTGTAGAGACCGTTGATGAGATCGCGGTAACGCTCCGGATCGTCCGGCGAGAAGACGCCTGACGAAACAGCCGCAACCGCTTGCGCCAGCTCAGGCGAGCCTTCGATGACGGCGCGCGGATCGTAGCCGTTGTTGCGCCGCTCGGCGACCTCGGCGGTGGTCAGGCCGAAGATGAAGATGTTGTCGTCGCCGACGCATTCCTTGATCTCGACATTGGCGCCGTCGAGCGTGCCGATGGTCAGCGCACCGTTCAGCGCGAACTTCATGTTGCCGGTGCCCGACGCTTCCATGCCGGCGGTCGAGATCTGTTCGGACAGATCGGCGGCCGGCATCATGATCTCGGCAAGGCTGACATTGTAGTTCGGCACGAACACCACCTTCAGGAGACCGCGCACGGCCGGATCGCGGTTGATGACCTTGGCGACATCGTTGGCGAGTTTGATGATCAGCTTGGCATTGTGGTAGCTGGGCGCCGCCTTGCCGCCGAAGAATTTCACGCGCGGCATCCAGTCGCGCTCGGGATGCGAGCGGATCTGGTCGTAGAGGGCGATCGCCTCGAGGATATTCAGAAGCTGGCGCTTGTATTCATGGATACGCTTGATCTGGATGTCGAAAAGCGCCGAGGGATCGACCTTGATGCCGAGCCGGTCGGCGACGAGGTTGGCCAGCCGCGCCTTGTTGGCTCGCTTGACGGCGGCGAACTTGTCGCGAAAGGCGGCATCGCCGGCGAAACCGTCGAGATCCTTGATGGCGTCGATGTCATCGAGAAAGCGGTCGCCGATCGCCTCGCGGGCAAGCGACGTCAGCCCGGGATTACACTGGATCAGCCAGCGCCGCGGCGTGATGCCGTTGGTCTTGTTGTTGATGCGATCGGGATAGAGCTTGTGCAGATCGGCGAACACCGTCTCCTTCATCAGGTCGGTGTGAAGCGCCGAAACGCCGTTGATCGAGTGCGAACCGACAAAGGCCAGATTGCCCATGCGCACCCGGCGGTCGCCATTTTCCTGGATCAGCGAGATGCGGCCGATCTGCTCGTCCGAGAACTGGTTGGACGCACGCGCCTCCAGAAGCACTTCAGCGTTGATGGCATAGACGATCTGCATGTGGCGCGGCAAAAGCCGCTCGAACAGCGGCACCGGCCAGCTTTCCAGCGCCTCGGGCAGCAGCGTGTGGTTGGTGTAGCCGAAGGTGCGCTGGGTGATGTCCCAGGCCTGATCGAAGTCCATGCCGTGGACGTCCATCAACAGGCGCATCAACTCCGGCACAGCGATGGCCGGATGGGTGTCGTTCAGGTGGATCGCAGCCTTGTCGGGCAAGGACTTCAGGTCGCCATATTGGCTGAGATGGCGCTGGACGATGTCCTGCAGCGATGCGGTGGAGAAGAAATATTCCTGCCGAAGCCGCAGTTCCTGCCCGGCCTTGTGGGAATCGGCGGGATAGAGCACGCGCGACAAGGCATCGGCCTTGTTGCTTTCGGCGAGCGCGCCGATGTGGTCGCCGGCATTGAACTTGTCGAGCAGGATCGGATCGACCGGCATGCCCGACCAGAGCCGCAGCGTGTTGACGCGGTTGGCCCGCCAGCCGACGACGGGCGTATCATAGGCGACGGCCAGCACATGCTCGGTCGGCTTCCAGACATGGCGTTCGAGGCGGCCGTCCTTGGAGGTGATCGATTCCACCGAACCGCCGAAACCGACCTCGAACGAGCGCTCACGGCGTTCGAATTCCCACGGGTTTCCGTGATCGAGCCAGGTTTCAGGCAATTCGACCTGCCAGCCGTCGTGAATCTCCTGGCGGAACATGCCGTTGGCATAGCGGATGCCGTAGCCATGCGCGGGAATGTCGACGGTCGCCATGCTTTCCATGAAGCAGGCCGCAAGCCGCCCGAGGCCGCCATTGCCAAGTGCGGCATCCGGCTCGAGTGCGGCGATGAGATCCAGATCGACGCCCAGGGACGACAGGGCCTCGCGCATGTTGTCCATCAGGCCGAGATTGGAGAAGGCATCGCGCATCAGGCGGCCGATGAGGAACTCCAGAGACAGATAGTAGACGCGTTTTTCCTTCTGATCGTACGCCTCCTTCGTCGCCTGCATCCAGCGATCGACGATCCGGTCGCGCACGACCTTGATCGAGGCGGTCAGCCAGTCGTACTGGGTCGCAACGGTGGTATCCTTGCCGACCCGGTATTTGAGGGCCACCAAGACTTCACGTGCGAGTGTCTTGGGATCAGGATTTTCGAGCAGTGGAGGAAGGGGGTCGGATGTCATCGCGCTCGTCATGATGCCTCTCGTGCGGTTGCCATGATCATACCGGCTTTCATCGCTCCTCCCAGCCCATGCTAGCTGATACCGCTATATATTCAATCGATTTAAACAAGCCCGAACCGGCACGCCCCCTGCGGCAATTTGGCAATTCGCAAGTGTAACGCGCCAAGACGGTCGCGCGACGCGCTTCAAATTCCTGTTCCGTGCTTGCCGTGCCGCCAACCCTCCAGCACTTGGACGACATGTATCAGGCCGCCAGCGCTGCCTCGGGCGGAACCTTTGCTCCGGTCATGAAGGCCACGGCATCGGACATCGTATATTGCTTGGGATCGATGACGCAGAGGCGACGGCCGAGCCGGTGGATGTGAATGCGGTCGGCCACTTCGAAGACATGCGGCATGTTGTGCGAGATCAGCACGATCGGCAGGCCGCGCTTCTTGACGTCGAGGATCAACTCGAGCACGCGGCGGCTTTCCTTGACGCCAAGGGCGGCCGTCGGCTCGTCCATGATCACCACACGACTGCCGAAGGCGGCCGCGCGCGCCACCGCAACGCCCTGCCTCTGGCCCCCCGAGAGCGTTTCCACAGCCTGGCTGATGTTCTGGATGGTCATCAGGCCAAGCTCGGTAAGCTTGTCGCGGGCGCGCTTTTCCATCGCCGGACGGTCGAGCATACGCAGCCAATCGCCCAGAAAACCCGGTTTGCGGATCTCGCGGCCAAGGAACATGTTATCGGCGATCGAGAGCGCCGGCGACAGTGCCAGATTCTGGTAGACGGTCTCGATGCCGGCTTCGCGTGCCTCCATCGGCGATTTAAAGGCGACGGGTTTGCCTTCAAGCCGGATCTCGCCTTCGTCGGGCACGGCCGCGCCGGAAATCGCCTTGATGAGCGACGACTTGCCGGCGCCGTTGTCGCCGATGACGGCGAGGATTTCGCCGGGATAAAGGTCGAAGTCGGCATTGTCGAGGGCGGTGACACGGCCATAGCGCTTGATCAGGCCACGCGCGGTGAGGATGGGTTCCTGGGTCATGGTCATGCCGACACCTTTCTGATCCATTGGTCGACTGCCACGGCGCCGATGATCAGCACACCGGTGAGCAGCACCTTCCATTGCGGATCGGCGCCCAGCATGTTGAGGCCCATGGAAACGACGCCGACGATCATCGCGCCGAACAGCGTGCCCAGGATGGAGCCGCGTCCGCCGAAGAGGGAAATACCGCCGATCACCGTCGCGGTGATGGCCTGCAGATTGTAGTCGGTGACGGCAGCCGACGGCGAGATCGAGCCGTTGCGGCCGATGGAGACCCAGGCCGCGAAAGCGGCGATCAGGCCGGCCAAGGTGTAGACCGTCATCAACACCTTCTTGGTCTGGATGCCCGACAGCTTCGCCGCCTCCTGGTCATCGCCAACGGCGTAGACATGGCGGCCCCACGCCGTGTGATTGAGCACGTACCAGAGGATCATCACGAGCAGGACCGTGGCAATGACGCCGAGCGTCAGCACCGCAGTGCCGACCTTGAAACTGATGGCAAAGAGATGCAGCAGCGGCGCCTGGGTATCGACGTCGGTGTCGCGGATCGTCTCGTTGGCCGAATAGATGAAGTTCGTGGCCATGACGATGTTCCAGGTGCCAAGCGTCACGATGAAGGGTGGTAGCTTCATGTAGGCGACAAGCACCCCGTTGAGCAGCCCGCAGGCGGCGCCGGCGGCAAGCCCGATCGCCACTGCGAGCGCGCTCGGCATGCCGTAGGAGACCGCGCAATTGCCCATGATCACCGCTGAAATCACCATGATCACACCGATCGACAGGTCGATGCCCGCGGTCAGGATGACCAATGTCTGCGCAGCCCCCAGAATGCCGATGATGGCGATCTGCTGCAGGATAAGCGTCAGCGTGTAGGACGAAAAGAAACGCCCACCGATGGTGATGCCGAAGACGATGATCGCCAGAACCAGGACGATCAGCGGCACCGCGGCCGGCGTCGAATGCAAGAAATGCTGGATACGCTTGACGGCCGATTTGTGCTCGTCAAAAGCAGCAACGCTGGTGTCGCTGCTCGAGAGAACCTTCTCGAATTCCTGAGCTTGAGCCATGTTTTCTCCCCGTAGGCTTCAGCCAAACGCCGACGCCAGTCCACGCCTTTCCGGTCTGCTGCCGGGATTGTTCGCGGTCACGCGAGCCATCGTCCACCCGAAGCAGCCGGGGATCAAGCCCCGACCGCTCAGGTTCCTTGGATGCCGGTCAGAACGGCATCAGCCCCAGCACTTGGCGAGGCCTTCCTTGGTGTCGATGGACTTGACGCCGGTGGCCGGCTTGTCGGTCACCAGGTTGACGCCGGTGTCGAAGAAGTTCTTGCCTTCGGTCGGCTTCGGCTTGGTTCCGTCCTTGGCAAAAGCGGCGATCGCCTCGATGCCGAGTGCAGCCATCTGCAGCGGGTATTGCTGCGAAGTGGCGCCGATGACACCTTCGGCCACCGACTTCACGCCGGGGCAGCCGCCGTCGACGGAAACGATCAGCACCTGGCTTTCGAGGCCGACAGCCTTGAGCGCCTGGTAGGCGCCGACAGCGGCGGGCTCGTTGATGGTGTGGATGACGTTGATGGTGTTGTCCTTCTGCAGGAGGTTCTCCATCGCCTTGCGGCCGCCCTCTTCGTTGCCGTTGGTGACGTCATGGCCGACGATGCGCGGATCGGTCTCGTCGCCGATCTTGTTGGGATCTTTTACATCGATGCCGTAGCCCATCATGAAGCCCTGGTCGCGCAGCACGTCGACAGTCGGCTGCGAAGGCGTCAGGTCAAGGAAACCGATCTTGGCGTCCTTGGCCTTGTCGCCCAGCGTGGCGGCGGCCCAGGCCCCGATCAGCTTGCCTGCCTCGAGATTGTCCGTCGCGAAGGTCGCATCGGCGGCGTCGATCGGATCGAGCGGCGTGTCGAGCGCGATCACCAGCAGGCCGGCATCACGCGCCTTCTTCACGGTCGGCACGATGCCCTTGGTGTCGGATGCGGTGATCAGGATACCCTTGGCGCCGTCGGCGATGCAGCTTTCGATCGCCGCGACCTGGCTCTCGCTGTCGCCGTCGATCTTGCCGGCATAGGTCTTGAGGTCGACGCCGAGTTCCTTGGCCTTCGCGGTCGCGCCTTCCTTCATCTTGACGAAGAAGGGATTGGTGTCGGTCTTGGTGATCAGGCAGGCGCCGACACCGGCCGCGGATGCGGACGAGGCAAACGCCATCAGCCCCAGAGCCGCGGCGGCAAACACGGTCGATTTCAACAATTTTGTATTGGTCACGATTTTCCTCCCAGTGGAACCATTCCGATGCCGGCCAACCGGCACCTGCAGCGCATCCAACGAAATTCTCCCAGCGTGGACGCTGCCTTAACAGACACCAGGCCGAAGCCCCTGTCAATAATTAAATCACTCTTATTTATTATTGACAGCATTGCTTCGTTCACCCATTCTGGCCCAAAAGCATTGAGGGGAAACGACGGGAGAGGAACAGGGTGGAAACGGCCATTGCGAGGCACGGTTCGCCCGAGGTGAATGACAGTCTCATTCACCGCGGCACCAACCAGAGCGGCATGCGCGACCACAATGAGCGGTTGGTGCTGTCGCTGGTGCGTCAACACGGCAGCCTGGCAAAATCCGACATCGCCCGCATGACCGGACTTTCGGCGCAGACGGTTTCGGTCATCATGCGCGAGCTGGAGGAAGAAAGCCTCCTGCTGCGTCAGGCGCCGTTGCGCGGCAAGATCGGCCAGCCTTCCATCCCGATGGCGCTCAATCCCGAAGGCGCTTTCTTCATCGGCCTGAAGATCGGCCGCCGCAGCGCTGAACTGGTGTTGATCGATTTCCTTGGCAATGTCCGTTCGATGCTGCAGCATTCCTATCGCTACCCGGCGCCGCGCGAGACGGTGGACTTCGTCAGCAACGGCATGCGGCAGATGCGCGGCGAGCTCACGCCCGCGCAAGACAAGCGCATCGCCGGGCTGGGCATCGCCATGCCGTTCGAATTGTGGAACTGGGCCGATACCGCCGGCGCCCCGCGCGACGTGATGGACGAATGGCGTCACCGCGACATCAGGGCCGACATCCAGGCGCAATGCGATTTTCCGGTCTATTTGCAGAACGACGCCACGTCGGCCTGTGGCGCCGAACTCGTCTTCGGGCAGGCGGGCGCTGCGCGTGACTTCGTCTATTTCTATATCGGCGCCTTTGCCGGTGGCGGCATCGTGCTGAACGGCCGGCTTTTTGGCGGCCCGACCGGCAATGCCGGAGCGCTCGGCTCCATGCCCGTGCCCGGGCCGGACGGCAAGCCGACCCAACTGATCGATGTCGCTTCCATCGCCATGCTCGAAAAGGCGCTCAATGCGCGCGGCATCGAGGCCTCGCATCTGTGGACCTCGCCGGAAGACTGGGGCGAGATCGGACCCGAACTCGACGGCTGGATCGCCAGCGCCTCAAGGGCGCTCGCTTACGCCATCGTCGCCGCATCCTCGATCATCGATTTCGAAGCGGCGGTGATCGACGGCTGGATGCCGAAGGCGGTGCGCCGCCAGCTGGTCGACGCCATCATTGCGGCAATCGCCACGATCGACGGCGAAGGCTTGAAGCTGCCCGCCATTCGCGAGGGAACCGTCGGTATCCATGCCCGGGCGCTCGGCGGCGCCAGCCTGCCACTTTCCGAACGCTTCCTGATCGGCTCGACGACGATTTCCAGGAGCGCCTGATGCTGATCGGAATCCCGGCGCTGCTCGGTCCGGAACTTCTGGCGATCCTGCGCGGCATGGGCCATGGCGACGAAATCGCCCTTGTCGACGGAAACTATCCGGCGGAACAGCAGGCAACCCGACTGATACGCGCCGATGGCCACCCTCTTATCCCGGTACTCGACGCGATATTGAGTGTCCTGCCTGTCGATGACGCCGTGCCGGAGGCGCTGTTTCGCGCCTCGGTCCGAGGCGATCCCTCGCTTGCCGATCCTGTCCATCATGAGATCGAAGCGATCTGCGCCAAACGGGCGCCAGGCCGCAAGGTGGTTGCGCTGGCCGGCGCCGACTTCTATGCACGGGTCAAATCGGCGCATGCCATCGTCGCGACAAGCGAGCCGCGGCTCTACGCCAACATCATCATACGCAAGGGCGTGATCTATCCGCCGGAGACCAAGAAGCCATGATCCTCTGCTGCGGCGAAGCCCTGATCGACATGCTGCCGCGCACGACGACAGCGGGCGAGCCGGCCTTTGCGCCTTATGTCGGCGGCGCCGTGTTCAACACGGCAATCGCACTTGGCCGGCTCGGCGCGCCGGCCGGCTTCTTTTCCGGCCTGTCGTCGGATCTGTTCGGCGGCCAATTCCGGGATGCGCTTGGGGCGAGCAAGGTCAGTTCCACCTATGCACACACCTCGCCACGGCCAACCACGCTGGCCTTCGTCAAGCTCACCAACGGCCAGGCGACGTACACTTTCTATGACGAGAACACCGCCGGACGCATGCTGACGATCGACGATTTGCCGCAGCTCGGCAACGAGATCGAAGCCATGCTGTTCGGCGCCATCAGCCTGATTTCCGAGCCCGCCGGCAGTGCCTATGAAGAGTTCATGCGGCGCGAGCATGAAAGCCGCGTCATGATGCTCGACCCCAACATCCGGCCGAACTTCATCCCGGACAAGGCCAAGCACCTCAAGCGCATTCGCACCATGATGGCGATGGCCGACATCGTGAAACTGTCGGACGAAGACCTGAACTGGTTCGGCGAAGCCGGCTCGCATGAGGATGTCATCCGCAACTGGCTGGACCGCGGCCCGAAGCTGATCGTCGTCACCCATGGCGGCGAAGGCGCGATCGGCTACAGCAAGGAGCACGCCGTCACGGTGATGCCCGAAAGGGTCGAGGTGGTCGACACGGTCGGCGCCGGCGACACGTTCAACGCCGGCATCCTCGCCTCGCTGCATGAGCAAGGCCTGCTGACGAAGGCGGCGATTTCCGGACTGTCGGAAGACGCCATCCGTAAGGCGCTGGCGCTCGGCGCGAAGGCGGCGGCAGTGACCGTGTCGCGGGCCGGCGCCAATCCACCCTGGCGACATGAAATCGCCTGAGCAACGCTCAACATAAGTTGAGCCCAATCGATCACTTTATGTTTCGCAGGGGCTCTTTCCAAGGCTATAAGGGCGGGATGGCGCCCGACGAAGCCCGGATTTCCGGCATCTGACTGACATTCGCCGGGAAAACTGGTAACGGACTGCGACACTTCCGCAATTTAGGGCTCCGCCTGCCCGGCTTTCTCGGCAAGCGCAACTCTGGTACCAGCGGCCGATTATCTGGCTAACCCATTTTGAGGCCGACATGCAGTTCATCGATCTTGGCGCGCAGCGCGAACGAATCCGCGACCGGCTGAAGGCCGCGATCGACCGTGTCGTTGACGAGGGCCGCTATATTCTTGGCCCGCAAGTCACCGAATTCGAGAACAAGCTTGCCTCCTATATCGGCACCAGGCATGTCGTGGCCTGCGCCAACGGCACCGACGCGCTGCTGTTGCCGCTGTTTGCGGCCGGCGTCGGCCCGGGTGACGCTGTGTTCGTGCCGAGCTTCACGTTCGCCGCCACCGCCGAAGTGGTGGCGCTGGCCAAGGCCGAGCCGGTGTTCGTCGATGTCGACCCGCACAGCTACAACATCGACATTGCCAGCCTCGAAGCGGCCATTGCCACGATCAAGAAGGAAGGAAGGCTGAAGCCGAAGGCAATCATTCCCGTCGATCTGTTTGGCCTTGCCGCCGATTACGAGGCGATCATGGCGATCGCCAACCGCGAAGGCCTGATGGTGATCGAGGATGCCGCCCAGTCGATGGGCGGTTCGCTCGACGGCAAGATGTGCGGCTCCTTCGGTGCGGTCGGCTCGACCAGCTTCTATCCGGCAAAACCGCTTGGCTGCTACGGCGACGGCGGCGCGATGTTCACCAATGACGATGCGCTGGCCGAACAGCTTCGCTCGTTCGCCTTTCATGGCAAGGGCGAGACGCAGTACGACAATGTCCGCGTCGGCATCAATTCGCGGCTCGACACGATACAGGCGGCGATCCTCATCGAGAAGCTGGCCATTCTCGAAGACGAGATGGTCGCCCGGCAGGTCGTGGCAAAGCGCTATGCCGATGGGCTTGGCGACGTCGTTACCGCCGCCCGCAATCTGGACGGCAGCCGTTCGGCCTGGGCGCAATACGCTATCGAGACGCCGAAGCGCGACGGGCTGAGGGCGCATCTCGGCGAAAAGGGCATTCCGTCTGTCATCTACTATGTGAAGCCGCTGCATGCCCAGGTCGCTTATCGCGACTATCCGCGTACGCCGACCGGCCTTGCCGTTTCGGAAGACCTGCCGAAGCGGATCCTGTGCCTGCCGATGCACCCTTATCTCAGCGAAGCCGACCAGGACCGCATCATCGAGACGATCCGCAACTATATAGGCTCGAATTCGGCGCAGGCAGCGGCCGAGTAAGCTACCGGGCCTTCTCAGGCGGGGCTGACCCCTGCCCCGCCGCTGGCAATGAAATGCGGATTGGCGAAATCCTCGTCGTCGCTTTGCCGGCGCTTCCCATAGACCAGAGGCTGGCCATCGAGCGTGCGCGTCATGCCACCGGCGGCGCGCAGGATGGCGTCGCCTGCCGCCGTGTCCCATTCCATGGTGCGGCCGAAGCGCGGATAGACATCAGCCTCGGCACTGGCGAGAAGGCAGAATTTCAAGGACGAACCGACCGAGACGATTTCGGCGGCACCAAGGTCGCGAATATAGGCCTCGGTTTCCGGCGTGTTGTGGGAACGGCTGGCGACGACGGCCAGCGGCGCCACGGCCGTTCTCACCGAGATCGGCCGGCGGCCGACGATCTGGTAGCCGCCATCGATCTCGAGAGATTCCGCCCTTCCCGGCAGGCCGGAAAAGAAGCGGCCCGTGCAGGGCGCAAAGACGACGCCGACCTCCGGCACACCATCGCGAACCAGCGCTATGTTGACGGTGAAATCGGTGCGGCGGTTGACGAATTCCTTGGTGCCGTCGAGCGGATCGATCAGGAAGAAAGCCCCATTTAGGTCGGGCGGCACGATACCGGCGGAAGCTTCTTCCTCGGCCACGCAGGGGATATCGGGAAATGCGGCACGCAGTCCGGCGAGAATGATCTTTTCGCTCTCGCGGTCCGCCTCGGTCACCGGCGAAGCGTCGGACTTGCGGTCAACCGCACAGCCGGCGTGGAACACGCGCATCACCTCGCGCCCGGCCGACAAGGCCAGGCGCTCGAAGATTTCAAGCATCAGCCTGTCGTCAGATGCCGCCGCCGCTATCGTATTGGTCTTCGGCAATGTCGCGCTCGTTCAGCCAGTGTTCCAGGGCGTCGACCATCTCTTCGGCCGATTTGCCGAGTGTCTGCAGATGGATCTCCGGGGTTTCCGGCGCTTCATAAGGGGAATCGACGCCGGTGAAATTCTTGATCTCGCCATTCAGCGCGCGCGCATAGAGGCCCTTCGGATCACGCCTGGCGCATTCCTCGAAGGGCGTATCGACGAACACCTCGACGAATTCTCCGTCGGCCATCAATTCACGTGCCATGCGCCGTTCGGCGCTGAACGGCGAAATGAACGAAACAATGACGATCAACCCGGCATCGGCCATCAAACGCGCCACCTCGGCGACGCGGCGGATGTTCTCGACGCGATCGGCATCGGTAAAGCCAAGATCGCGATTGAGACCGTGACGGACGTTGTCGCCGTCGAGGATATAAGTATGACGGCCGGTGGCGAACAGCTTCTTTTCGAACAGGTTGGCGATGGTCGACTTGCCGGATCCCGACAGCCCGGTGAACCAGAACACGGCGGGCCGCTGGTTCTTCATGTCGGCGCGCACGCGCTTGCCGACATCGAGCGACTGCCAATGGATGTTTTCGGCGCGGCGCAGCGAGTGCAGGATCATGCCGGCGCCGACCGTGGCGTTGGAGATGCGGTCGATCAGGATGAAGGCGCCGGTTGTGCGGTTTTCGGCGAAGGGATCAAAGGCGATCGGCGTCCGCGTCGAGATGTTGCAGATGCCGACTTCGTTCATTTCGAGCGACTTGGCCGCTTCATGGGCAAAGTCGTTGACGTTGATCCGGTATTTCAGATCGGTGACGGTGGCGCTGGTCTGGTCGGTCTCGGTGCGCAGGATGTAGGAGCGGCCCGGCAGCAGCGCATGCTCGTCGAACCAGACGATGTTGGCGGCGAACTGGTCGGCGACCTGCGGCCGTGCGGCAGGCGAAACCAGCATGTTGCCGCGCGAGATTTCGACTTCGTCGTCGAGGACGAGTGTGACGGCCTGTCCGGCAGCCGCCTGGGCGAGATCGCCGCCATACGAGACGATCCGCTTGACGCGCGAGGATTTGCCCGACTTGGCGACAACGACCTCGTCGCCGGGCGCAACCGAGCCGGAAGCGACCGTGCCGGCAAAGCCGCGAAAGTCGAGATTGGGACGATTGACATACTGGACCGGGAAACGGAACGGCAGTTCGACCATCGCTTGGTCGACCGACACGGTTTCGAGATGCTCGATCAGCGTTGGGCCGGAATACCATTCCATGCTTTCCGACCGACGGCTGACATTATCGCCATAACGGGCCGACATCGGGATCGGCACAATCGTCTGGAAGCCGAGATCGCGCGAGAATTGCCCGTAGTCTTCGACGATCCGGTCGAAAACCGTCTGATCGAAATCGACAAGATCGATCTTGTTGACGGCCAGCACGACGTGGCGGATGCCGAGCAGCGAGGCGATGATCGAATGTCGCCTTGTCTGGCGAAGCACACCCTGCCGGGCATCGATCAGCACGATCGCCAGGTCGGCGGTCGAGGCGCCGGTGGCCATGTTGCGGGTGTATTGCTCGTGGCCAGGTGTGTCGGCGACGATGAATTTGCGCTTCGGCGTGGCAAAGAAACGGTAGGCGACGTCGATGGTGATGCCTTGCTCACGCTCGGCCTCGAGGCCGTCGACCAGCAGTGCGAAATCGATGTCGTCACCCGTCGTGCCATGCTTGCGCGAATCGCGTTCGAGCGCGGCGAGCTGGTCCTCGAAAATCTGCTTGGTGTCGGACAGCAGGCGCCCGATCAGCGTCGACTTGCCGTCATCGACCGAGCCGCAGGTCAGGAAGCGCAGCAGCGACTTCTTCTCCTGCGCCGCCAGATAGTCGCGAACGCCGTCGGTGGGGGCGAGGCTCTTTGCCATGATGTGGCGCATGGTCAAAAGTACCCCTCGCGCTTCTTCTTTTCCATCGAGCCGGCTTCATCGCGGTCGATCAGGCGACCCTGCCGTTCGGATGTCCGTGCCGTCAGCATTTCGCCGACGATGGCTTCCAGCGTGTCGGCCTCCGATTCGATGGCGCCAGTCAGCGGATAGCAGCCAAGCGTGCGGAACCGCACGAGCCGGTTCTCCACTGTCTCGCCGGGGCGGAGTTTCATGCGCTCGTCGTCCCGCAGGATCAGCATGCCGTCGCGTTCCACCACCGGCCGTTCCTTGGCGAAATAGAGCGGCACGATCGGGATACTTTCCTGCAGGATGTACTGCCAGATATCCAGCTCGGTCCAGTTCGACAGCGGAAAGACGCGGATCGATTCACCCGATGCGATGCGGGTGTTGAATATCTTCCACATTTCGGGGCGCTGGTTCTTCGGATCCCACACATGCTGGGCATTGCGGAAGGAAAAGATGCGCTCCTTGGCGCGCGATTTCTCCTCGTCGCGGCGTGCGCCGCCAAAGGCCGCGTCGAAGCCGTATTTGTCGAGCGCCTGGCGCAGCGCCACGGTCTTCATGACATGGGTGTGGGTGTTCGAACCATGGTCGAACGGATTGATGTTGTCGCGCACGCCGTCTTCGTTGACATGAACCAGGAGATCAAAGCCGAGTTTCTGCGCCATCTGATCGCGAAAGGCGATCATCTCGCGGAACTTCCACGTCGTGTCGACGTGAAGAAAGGGAAATGGCGGCTTGGCGGGATAAAACGCCTTCATCGCCAGATGCATCAACACGGATGAATCCTTGCCGACCGAATAGAGCATGACCGGCTTGGCAAAGGCGGCCGCAACCTCGCGGAATATATGGATGGACTCGGCCTCAAGCCGCTGAAGATGCGTAAGCGCTGTTGTCATGGACCGTGGGCGTTCTTTCGTATTTCCAACAGAAGACCTTGCCTCAAATCATCGAGCTTTTGCGCCCGGTTCGAGCCTTGTTTCTGGACAATCTTCCTCGTGCCGGCGTTCTAGCAGATCGCCGTTGTCAAGAACAATGCAAGACTGGCCCGGCCGCACATGGTTCGAGAATGAATTTTCCACAGATACCATCAAACCCGGAAATTCCTGCCCGCAAGCTCAACAACCGAGAAAACACGGGGAAAATATTGCTTGAATGGCCGGCTACGGCTTTCAAGCGACTTCCCTTGGCCGACCGTCGCCTGCCGCCGATTTTCGGTGGCAATCCACCAGATACACTATCGAAAACGGGGGGCGGCCGCTATACCAGCTTCGGCAGCGGGCAAGCGCTTTATGAGGCCTGGGCAATTTCGAGGCGAGCGCATTCAACTTCGCTAAACAAGATCCGCCGCATGACACTTGCCGAAAACAGCGAGCCCGAAAATTGAACCGGCTTTCATCCCTCACACAGCAATTCTCGCCTTCGCGGATCAACAACTACTTCTCCATCCTTTGCTTCTTTTTTCCACCGGTTCTGGGGTCGGTGGTCAGCTTTGTGTTCAATTGCGGAGGCCTTTCGTCCGCCCTGCTGATTGCTTTAGGGAAAAGGCGCTTCAACGCCGACCGGCCCATGATCTGGATGACGGTCGCGATCTATGCCTACTGCGCCGCCAATCTCCTGGCGTCCATCGTCAACAACTCGTTTGTCCGGGATGCGCCGCATCTTATCCCGCTCGTCACCTTCCTGTTTTTTCCCGTGTCCTATTCGACCTGGAGCAACACGCAGAAAACCACGCTTGCCCGCATCGTCGTGCTTTCCAGCATGGCCGCCTGTTTTGTCGCGCTGCTCATGGCCGTCATCCAGCAATATTGGATTGGCGTCAGGGCGGAGGGGGGAGCCGGAAATCCGATCGTCTTCGCAACCGTCGTCTGCCTTGCCGTGGTGACGTGTGTGGCTGGCGCCTTGTCCAGTATTGAGCAAGCCCGGACACCCCTCTTCTACGCGACACTGGCCGGGACGATCGCCGTCATCTATTCCGGCTCGCGTACCATCTGGCTGGCACTGCTGATTGCCGGCATAGCCGTCATGTTGATCAACCGGCACAGGCTCAGGGGCAGGAATGCCGTTCGCCTGCTGCTGCTGCTGGCGGCAGTCGGCGTCGTGATCGCCGCTTCCAGCTTCCAGGCGATATCCGGGCGGGTCGACTTTTTGCGCTCCGATTGGGGTGCGCTTGGAGCTAGCGGCAACTACGACACCTCGTTGGGAATACGTGTTGCGCTTTGGGAGATCGGCCTCAAAGCATTCCATGACATGCCACTGTTCGGGCACGGGGTGGGTGCAACCCAGCTTCTGATCAAACAGGGCTTTCATGAGCAGTTCGCGATGGACACAGGCTTCAACCATTTCCACAACGGCTTCCTGACCGCCTTGGTGCAAGCAGGAATTCTGGGCGCCGTGACGCTGGCAGCGATCTTTATCGTTGCCGCTGGAAATGCCGCCCGGGTCTTGCGAAACAGCAGCGATCCGAACGAGCGGTTCGGCGCCACCATGATTGTCGTCGTGGTGATCACCTATCTGACGGCCGGAATGACAGGCATCCTGGTCGGCCATGACATTCTGGACTCGGTGCTGATGGTCTTCCTGGTGAGCGGAACATATCTCGCCTCCGGACGCCATGTTCCTTTGCTGGACGAGCCGGCACTTGCACCAGTCACGCAAGACCTGTCTCGGGCAAGGCCATGAAGGTTCTGGTCACGGGCGCGACAGGTTTCATCGGGCGTCTTGTCGTGCGCCACTTACGCGAAGCCGGTGCCGAGCTTCGCCTCGCCTCCCGCCATCCCGAGAGGCTTGGTTCGGAGAACGAGGCTGTGCCGATGCCCGGCTTCGATGCGCCGGCCGCCGCCTTTCTGGAACTGACCCGGCATATGACTGACGTCGTCCATTGCGCTGGCCTCAACAATGATCGGGGAAATGCAACCGAAGCCGATTACCAGGCGGCCAATGTGGAACTGAGCGCAAGGCTGGCGCATGCAGCGGCGGCCCAGATAAGCGGACGTTTCATTCATCTCTCCTCGATCCGGGCGGTGATCGGCGCGCACGTCAGCGCAACGATCGACGAGGACACGCTTCCTGCCCCACAATGCGCCTATGGACGCTCGAAGCGCGAAAGCGAGATCACGGTTTTGGACGCCTATGCGTCGCATGGCCGCTCCGACGCCGCCGTGTTGCGCCTGCCTCCGGTCTATGGAAGCGGCATGAGGGGAAATCTGGCAACGCTGATGCGCCTTGCCGATACGCCGCTGCCGCTGCCGACGGGTGCCTTGACCGGAATCCGCTCGCTGATGTCTTCCGAGGCCGCGGTGCGAGCAGTGTCGCACCTGCTCAGCCATTCCGGGCCGCTTCGCCCGATCTATGTCGGCGCCGATGTGCCGCCGGTCGCCGTCGACGCCGTCATCACCGCCTTTCGCAGAGGTTTGGGGCGGCCTGTGCGCCTGATGGCGGTGCCGGCCGGGCTGATACGGCCGGTGGTGGCCGCACTCGGCAGGCGGGCGTTCTGGGACAGCCTGACCGCCACACAGATATGCGACCCCGCCCTGCTGGTATCGCAGGGGTGGACGCCCGAAGCCGGCACGCTTGAGCGGCTGGCCGAGCTGGCGCGGCTCAGCAGATCCTGACTTTCTTGCTTGACCATGATCTTTTCATGGTCTGCTCAGCGGTAGAGCGTTCCAAACAGGATCCGAAGATCGAGCCAGAACGACGCGGTGCGGAGGTAGGCAGCATCCGTTTGCGCCAAGAGTTCCGGGTTAGACATGTCGATGCCCCTGATCTGGGCCAGGCCGGTTATGCCCGGCAGCGCCGCCAAAACCCCCAGCCGCCTGCGACACTCGATCAATTCCGTCTGGGTCGGCAGGCAGGGCCGCGGCCCGACCAGGCTCATTTCGCCCTTCAAGACGTTCCAGAATTGCGGCAGCTCATCCAGCTTGAACTTCCGCAAGACCTTTCCAACCGATGTCACGGAATCCGCCGGCGCCTCATGCGAGGGTAGCGACGGCGTCCCGACATACATCGTGCGCAACTTGTGGCAGCGGAAAAGCCGACCGTCACGGCCGACCCGCACCTGTGAAAAAATAGCCGGGCCCGGCGACGATGCCCGAACGGCAAGGACGGTGAGCGCCAAGACAGGAGATGTCGCCACCAGCAGCAGAGCCGCACCGGCAAGATCGAAGATTTGCTTGGCTGCCTTCATGAACGGCCGATAGTGCTCCCTGCCGAAGTCCCGAGGCAATGCCGCAGGCCAATGCCGTCAATCCGGTCGACGTAGCATGAGCCGATCTCTTGACCAAGCGCGCCACGCAGCCGTCGCAATGTTCAGATGCGCCCCAGGATGAAGGCGAGATAGAGCCCCAGGTTTCCGGAAACGGTCTGCCGATAGACGCCGCTTTGGCGCAAACCTGCCAAGCGGCGGAAAAGGCCGCCGTTGCGCCCGCGGGTGAAAAGGTCGAGGCACGCCATCGCGTCCTCGGTCAGGAGGTCGCGATTGACGGCGAGACCGTCAAGGTTGAGGTCCGTCCAGCCGGCGAATTCCCCCTTGAACAGGCGGCCAAGCCGGGACACCCTTGCTTTCCAGGACACGTTGGCGCCGACCAGGTTTGCCGCATGCTGCCGGTAGCGCACCAGCGGCCGCGGATCGTAGCGGACGATGCCGCCGGCAGCGGTCACGATGAGATAGGCCCACCAGTCGTGGCTGACGAACCCGGTCCGCATACAGGCCCTGGCCAGCAGGTCGCGTGCCGCTGCGTTGAGCAGGATGGTGTTGCCGCCGGCGATGCTTTGCACAAGCGCGTTGCGAAAGGTTGGCGGCCGGGCAAACAAAGGCGAATGGCCGACAAGGCTTCCTGTTTCCGTCATGGTCGCGGTTCGCGAACAAAACATCAGCGGGATTTTCGCATCCTGGGTCCGCATCCAGTCGATAGCGCTCTCCAGCCTGTCGGGCTCCCAGATATCGTCCTGGTCGCAGAAGGCATAGCAGTCCGCCTCGATGCGTCGATCGACGATCATGGAGCGGAAATTGGCGGCGAAGCCTTGCCGCGGCCCCTCGACGAGCGTCATTCGACCCTTGGGCCGCCAGCGGGATTTCCATGCCTCGATGATGGCGGTCGTGCCATCGGTGGAGCCATCGTCTGAAATCCACAGGTCGACCAGAGGGTGCGACTGCTCGAGCAGGGACTGCAGCTGCTCCTCGATGAAGGCGGCGCCGTCTTTCGTGCCCATCAGGACCGCGATGCGCAGATCATCTTTGCTCACGAGCAAGATCGCTTTCTGATTCTGATTGGATCTATCTCTTTGATTTGGCGCAATTCCCAAGCGTCGTGCGCTTTTCCTGGAATTGTTCTAGGTCGCCTGCCCGGCCGTCTTCGGAATCGCGTCTTGACGTGCACTTGCCCTGGCCTTCTTGGCGCGGTCGAGACCTGCCAATGCGGCGAGCGCGGCAGCCTTGTCCTGGTTTTTCGCCGATTGCTGCAGCGCCGTGAGCGCGACCTGGACATCCGACCATTCCACGACGTCCGTGCTGAGGCCGAAAATCTTCGAGATGCCGAGTTCGACGAGTTCCTCGTCTTCGCCATGCAGCGTTTCGTGGAGTTTTTCACCCGGCCTTATGCCGGTGAACCGGATCGCGATGTCCTTGTATGGGCTCTTTCCGGACAAGCGGATCATCGTTTCGGCCACTTCAAGGATCGGCACCGGCTTGCCCATGTCAAGCATATAGACGGCATAATCGTCTCCGCTCTGCCGCGACGCGGCATCGGCCGCCGACATGATGACGAGATCGACGGCTTCGGCCACGGTCATGAAATAGCGCGTCATGCGCCGGTCGGTGATGGTGACGGGCCCTCCGGCCTCGATCTGCGCCTGGAATATGGTCGCCACCGAACCATTGCTGCCGAAGACGTTGCCGAACCGCACTGCAATGAACTTGGTGGCCGGGCGACGCCCGCTTGTCTCGCCTGCCGGCGTGCCATGCAAGGCGCTGATGATCTGTTCGGCGGCCCGCTTCGTCATGCCGAGCACTGACGAGGGATCCACCGCCTTGTCGCTCGATATCAGGACAAATTGCGCAACCCCGCACTTGGCGGCGACCTCGGCACAGACGAGCGTTCCGAAGATATTGGTCTGGATGGCCGAATCCCAGTTTTCCTCGAGCAGCGGAACATGCTTGAGGGCCGCGGCATGAAAGATGATGTCCGGCCGGAATTCCGTGACGACACGCGTTATCTGGCGCCGGTCCGCGACATCGACGATGCGGACCTTGAGGCGGTCATGGTCCTTCTCGTCAACATACTGGCTCAGCTGGAAAATGCCGAACTCGGAGTTGTCGGCGACCAGCACCGCCTCGGCTCCCAGTTCCAGCGACCGCTTGACGAGCGTCTGGCCGATCGAACCGGCACCGCCGGTCACAAGAACGCGTTTGCCCCCCACAAAAGCGCCGATGCGCTGGATGTCGGCCGCGACCGTCGGACGGCGCAGGATCGTTTCCATCTCGACGGTGTCGAGAACCAGCTTTCCGTGCTGCTCCAACTCAGAAAGGCCTGAGAACTGCACCACATTTATGTCGCCGTGCCGGGCAATGCGCACAAGTTCCGAATAGTCTTCGATTTCGTGCTCGGCGCCGCTGCCGAAAATCAGCAGGTCCAGGCTTTTGGTGCCGGTCGCATAGTCTTCCAGGACATCGATCAGGCGCGGCATGGTCGCCACCACGGGAACACCTTGGATCCGCGTGCCCAACGGCGCGCCGCGCTCGGTCGCCATGATGCCTGCGATGGAATAGTCCGCCGGTTGCGCCGTGCGGGTGAAGCGAATGATCAGGTCGGCCTCGCCGAGCCGGCCGACAAACAGAGCGCGCTTGGCCTGCCTGGCGTCGGTCTTGCGGCTCAGAATCCCCCAGCTCGCGCCGTCACGCAGGAAGCGGTAGAAAAGCCGGGGTGCCGATATGATGGTGAAGGAGACGAGGAAGAAGACGATGAACTGACGCTCGTTGAGCCCCGCCACCGGCCGGTAAAAACGCAGCAGCAGCGACGCCATGTAAAGAGTGAACGTCAAAATCGCGCAGCTCTTCAGGATGTTGAAAAAGTCCGGCGTCGAGGCGAAGCGCCACACGGTGGTGTAAAGGCCACTGTAGCGGAACAACAAATGGCTGATGACGACGATGCCCGCCCATGTCGCCAGACCCTCCTCGGAGAGCGCTTCGAACGAAAGATTCGACCGCGAAAGGACAAGGCTGAGTGCCACGGCGACCAGGACCATGACCACGTCCTGGACCATGATGAAGGCGCGCCGCATCTGTGGCCTGAGCCCGAACACAGCTTCAAGGTGGGAATTCATTGGACGGCACTAGACTCCAGGCTCAAGGGCATCGACACCAGCGAAGTGCGAACACGAAGATACTTCGCGACCAATCCACCTTAAGTGCCATCCCCGGCCCCCGCCGTGGTGTATCGCATACTGCGGGGGCGACGGCATAGCCAGAGGTTTTTTCGGAGTGGAGGCGTCCAGTGGAGAACATGGATCATGCTGGGGCGATTGCCGCAAAGGAAACATTATCAGGAGCTAATAGATAAGTCACACAGCATCAACATGCGTTCAGTTTTGCCGCAGTTGACTCTGCTCCCCACCGCGTTACGACGCAATGCGTTGCCATATGCCCATCGAAATGGCTATTAGAGACGGGCTTGGTGGTTCGCTATGGCCAGCGAAGAATAATGCGCCAGAATAACGGATTGCGATACTCCCAGCTATGATTGCGGCACTAAACGGCGCTTTTGACGACATCTCAAAGGCCATGAGATTACACCGGGTCTGGATCGCGCTTGCTCACGAGGACATCGGCGACCAGCACAGACGCACGACGCTCGGCCCGCTTTGGATGCTGGTCAATTATTTCGCTTTCGTCGGCACTTTTGTCTTTGTTTTCGTGACCACCGACGCCAGCAACCCAAGCTATATAGCCTATGTAGCCATCGGCATGCTGGTCTGGTTCTATCTCACCGAAACCATCACCATGAGCGTGTCGCTCTTCCAGCGAGAAGCGAGCTTCATTCAAGGCACAACGCTGCCGTTGTTCGTCTATGTGATGCGATTGACGATGCAATGCATCATCAGGGCTGCTTATTCGTTGGCGGGTTGTGTTCTTGTTCTGCTGCTGGGCGGTTACGGGATCAACGCGAATTGGCTGTTATCGCTGCTGGGTCTGCTGCTCATCATCCTGGCAACGCCTGCATTCGTAACGGTTTTTGCGTTTTTGGGCGCCTTCTTTCCCGATAGTGAGTTCATCGTCGGCAATCTGATGCGGGTCGGCATGTTCGTCACGCCGGTCTTCTGGGTCTATAGCGGTCAGGAAGGTGTCCAAAAGTATGCCTATCACTGGAATCCGTTCACCTATTTCCTGGAGGGCGTGCGTGAGCCGATCACGGCCGGCATATTTCCGACGCATGCGTTGGTGATAACAGGTTACATCTGTCTCGGCGTCTGGACGATCGCCCTGCTGTTGCTGGGTCGTTATCGCAAGCGCGTCGTTTTCCTGATCTGAGTTCCATGACCTCCATCCAACTGAACAATGTAAGCCTTGTTTATCGCCTGTTCGAAAAGTTGACACTTTCGGCGCCTGGCAGGCGACGCAGCGCTCTTGGCGGCAACATAGCCAAGTCGGGCAGCAAGCAGGTCGTGCAGGCGCTCGACGATGTTAGCTTCGAACTCAAGGCAGGCGACCGACTGGGCCTTGTCGGCCCGAATGGCGCCGGCAAGACGACGCTGCTCAAGGTTCTATATGGAATCTATCAGCCGTCGGGTGGCACGATATCGATCGCGGGCAAGGTCGATGCCCTGTTCAACATCAACATAGGGTTTCGCCCCGAGGCCACCGGGCGCAGGAACATCGTGCTGAGGGGATTGATCAGCGGTTGGACGGCGGCCGAGATCGAAGAGAAGATGGAAGAGATAATCGATTTCAGCGAACTGGGTGACTTCATAGACCTGCCGTTCAAGGCGTATAGCCAGGGCATGGCGGCACGCCTGGCATTTGCGGCGGCGACCGCGCTCGAGCCCGAAATTCTGCTGATGGATGAATGGATTGGCGCCGGCGACGCATCGTTTCAGGAAAAAGCCAAACAACGGATGAACGAACTGGCGGAAAAGGCCGGCATCATCGTATTGGCCAGCCACGACGAAGCGCTCATCGAGCGCGTTTGCACAAAGAAAATGACGCTTCGAGCCGGCCGGGTGGAATCGCTGACTTAAAGCGCCTCTCAAACGCCGGGAGCCCGAGGCCTCAGCGAAGAGCGATCAAATTTCTCACGAAATGGGCGAGTGGCCGGACCAGGTTGAGAAGCCTCGGCCGGCGCACAACATGATCCGCATATAGGCGTTCGAGTTTCTTGTGGATCCATCTACGAATCGGCGCCTCTGACCGCTTCTGCAACAGATATTCATACTGCATCGAGATGTTGTGGCTGGGAAGTTGCGCTGCGAGAAGCTGCAGTTTGTATTCAAGCTTCACATAATTGCGCGCAGCCGCGTAACGATTGCAGATCGTGAGCGTGCGGAAATGGCGGCTTTGGGCGCAATAGCCCATCAGTCTTTCCAGAAGGTGGGCTAGGCCGCCGTCGACATGGTGTGGTTCGGGGTTGAAGTCCGTCCATTTCCAGGGATGCTCGAACAGGGGCCGCAGCGCCTCGGTGCGAAACCAGAACATCGTGCCGTAAGCGGCCACTGGCGTGTCGCGATCGACGGGAACTTTGATCCCAATCTGAGCCGCCAGCTTCAGCATGGGAGCCTTGTTCGTGTACCAAGCATGACCGAGCGTGCCGAAACCGATATGCACCGTAGGCGGTATGACAAGGCCGATCTTGGGATTCTGATCTAGGACATCGTAAAGATTGCGCACGTAATCACTATTGAAAATCAAATTGTCGAGTAGGTGGTCGCGGAATGAGTTTCCGATCTGCCGGCCCACCTGGGGCGTCCGTTTCGAATGGAGGCGCAGCGCCACTTCGTAATTTCCGGCAAGGACGACATCTTGAAAGGTTATGAATAGCGCGGACATGTCGCGGCCGCGATTCGCGGCGACCACCCGGACCTCGATCATCCCTCTCGGCCAACCTTGATCCGCGATGAAGGCTTCGATATGCCCCTTGTTCTCTTCGGACGCAGTTGAAATATAAAGGTCTGCCTTGCCCGGGAGTTGCTTTAGGCTAGGCCAGATGTCTTTCAGCACATCAATATAGAAAGCGTGAATGAACACCGCCACCGTGCCGAAGTTCCATTCGTCTTTAGGTTCCCCGACGTAGCGGTCATCGAGAACGGCGTGCTCCTCGAGGTTGGTGTGAAGCGTACGCAATTCCGCCTCTGTCAAAAGCACGTTCCACAGCAGATTGCACAGTTCCGGGTCGCGCAGTGCAAGTGCATCGAGCGCCCGGCGGGCATAGATCGCTTGTAAGTCGTGGATTAGCGGATCGAGCAGGAACACATCCTTCGGAACGACCGGGCCGCCGAGTTCGACGAGCTTGTGGACCTCGAACATGCGGGGATCGAACGATTCTAGCTGTTCCGGGTCCAGTAAATACTCGACCTTGAAGCCGGAGCTTTCGACCAACTGGCCGAACGCGATCACTATCCCAAGGAAATCCGACCAGTAGTCCGAACTAGGCTCGGCACGGTCCCAAAATCGACGGAAACTCTCCTGTGCAAGCAGGCTGCGCTTGAAAAAAGTGAAGTCGAAATAGGGAATTCTTGCCGGAAGATCCCGCGCCGCGAGCCTCGGATCGATTTTCGGGGCGTGGAAATAGGGCGCCACAAGATCGGCGTCCGAAGCGAGCGCCCGCTCTAGATATGGCTCGAAGACCCCGATCGGCCCGGCCATATGCGATCCGGTGACCAAAACGCAGTCCGCCAGGTCAGGCGCGGTTTCATAGATGTGTTTCAGGCCCAGGCGAATCCCTTCCTTGAACGTCAGGCGAGCGTGCGGGCCCACGACCGCGTCAGCGAGATCGGCCAGAAGGACGCCGACTGTACTGTTGAAAGGAGCCAGCGCCACCACCAATAGATAGTCCGCGGCGCCCTTGATGCGGCGCAAGGCCTCCCCTGCAAGTGCCGCCGAAGTCTCGCTGACATCATCATGGAGGACATAAATCGCATAGCATCGCATAAGATCACCTTCGCCCATTCTTTTGGAAAGACGGGGGCGATGCAACATTTTGTCATCGTCCGTCAAGCCGGTTTCGGGCGGATCGCCGCGATCCGCAATGTCAGGAAGATTCCTTCAGCGGCGCCAACCAACCCTCGGGTGCTACGGCGGCACTTTGCAAATAGGGCTTGAGGCGATCGGCGAGGCGCCTCAACTGGTTGCTGACGGTGGCGTTGGCCCAAACGTCCCTACGATCATAGTAATGCAGCGTAAGGGGATCTCTAGGGAAAATTCCATTTTCCGGAACCTGCGTCCTTAGATATTTTCCAAGTCGGTCGTAGCTTGCGATTTCCTGCTCCAGCATCTCATGGTGGTAAGTGTCCCTTGAAAGTAAAATATTCCTTTTTGGCATATTTTCCTTGTATATTCTTTCGATTATTTCATAAATATCCGGCATTTCCTTGAGTTGTAACGCGTACATCGCTTCTCTGACTTGCCCTCCCAAAGCACCATGTTCTTCGCCAAGATGTTCTTTGAACCTCAACATCGAGTCAATTACTTCGATGGTATGGGATTCGTTGGCGCCACCGCCGCTTGCGGAAAGATCACTTATTCCGAAAGAATTTCTGGCCATAGCCAAAAATATATCCTCCCCTTGCCGCACGAGAACATCGTATAGATATATGTGATAATCAAAATCGGGTGATTCAAATTTAAATTTAAGAAGGTCCCCTATAGGATTATACCTCCACGAATATTTCGGATCTATCAAGTGCTTTATCAGAAATTCACTTAACTCTTCACCGAAACCAAGCTTAACCTCCTCTTTCCATTGAGAATACAGAAGATCGTTTGGCTCTCTTACAAAATATACTACAACCAAACCGTGATTGCAATCATTCGCGATACTTTGCATTTTCCTTATATATAATGAACTCCATCCAGACATGCCTTCAGCCGACAGAATCACGTTTTTGTTATTTCTCAAAATATTGATCCATTTCGAATGAAGATCTGGATCAGCCTCATCGCCAATATACTTCTCGGCCGCTAGCGAAAACCCGTGATGGCCTGGGTATCGGCCGTGAACAGTCATATCGCGCCCGAGTACCGGATAGCAAAATTCCGGACCACGAAAGACTTCCAGGTTCGCGACGAACATCTCTTGAATGTAAGTGGTGCCGGTCTTGGGCGGGCCGATGTGCAGGTATAAAGTCATTCAGTTTTCTGCCTCTGTGCCCGTTCTTCTAGCCGGAATTCGTTGCCTAAATTCGCCCCCCGAATCGGGCTGATCATGGAATGCAGAGGTCAACAATCTTCCTCTTCCAGTCTGACTTTGGAAATTCATGTCCATTTAACATGCGCTGCCGCATCATGAACATGGCACCATCGCTGATTTGCGTATCGGTTTATCCAGCCTCGCACACACTCCACGTAGGAAGTGTCCCCATCATAATATACTCATCTGTGGCTAGCTGATCAGACAGTCGACCATATCCGTAACCACTTTCTCAGTGCGATGAGAAATGCGATCTCCGCGCCCATCGAAAATCGGCTGCCAGCTCAGCGAGATTTTCGCTTCGGCGCGGACCGGACGGAGATTTCACTCCCCGCCCCACTCCAAAAACTTCGACATGCCGGCCTCAAGGGTCACCTGCGGTCGCCAGTCGAGGTGTCGGATCGTGTCGGAAATATCGGCCACTGCGTAGCGCACGTCGCCGGCGCGAAATTGCCCGGTCACCCGAAGCTTGTCCTTCGGCTGTCCCATCATGACCAGCAGCATCCGCGCCATGTCAATGATTTGCGTGGGTTCGCCCGAGCCGATGTCGAGCACTTCGCTCGGACACTTCTCGGCAAGCCCGATCAACGCAAAGGCCCGCGCCACGTCATCTACGTAGACGAAGTCGCGGACGATGGCACCGTCCTCGTAGATGTTGAGGGTAGACTCTTCCTCAATCTGCTTGCGAAAGATCGAGATTACCCCCGTGTAGGGATTGGAAAGCGATTGTCCCGGTCCGTAGACGTTTTGCAGGCGCAGAATCCCGACCTCGACATCAGTGCCCCAGAACGCCTGCGCTAGTAGATATTCCTGCAAGAGCTTGGTCGAGGCGTAGATCGATGCGGGGCTCGCCGGACAAATGGCGGCGCGCGTAGCGACGGGGGTCAGCAGTTCGTCCGTCGCGCTGCGCGGCGTGAATATTCCCTTCGCCATGTCCTCAGCCGTGCGGGCCCTCGCTAGGACATGTTTGCCGCGTGCATCCACACACGCACCCTCGCCATAGACGGAGCGCGAACCCGCGACGAGCACCCTGCCTACGCCGACCTGCGCCCGGACCGCGTCGATCAGGTGGGACGTGCCTATGATGTTGACCATGTTGTAGCGGGTCGGCTCGTCGTAGGACTGGCCCGTTCCGGTTTCCGAAGCGAGGTGATAGACGCGCTCCGGTCGCGCCTCGCGGAACGCCGCGGCAAGTGCCGCCGCGTCTCGCACATCTCCCCTAATGACGTGGACGCCTTCCAGCATCGGCGACGGCGCCGCGTCTGCTCCATGCACCTGAGGGAGAAAATTATCGTAGACGGTGACCTCGTGGTCGACCTTGAGCAGTGCACACAGGCGCCTGCCAATGAACCCCGCTCCGCCTGTAATGAAAATCCGCATCCTCGCTCCGATCGTGGTATGCTACAACTCTTGCATCGGGTCGGCGCAGCTTGTCCCACGGCGATGTCCGTGAATCAAGGCACAACCCCAACTCTGGCGGACACATATTGATCGAAGAGCTGCAAGTTGGAATGCAGCTGTCTGCTTCAGTCAGGTGGGAGGCTGCGCGTATCCATACGGCGCGGATGGTTCACCCACGAACACGTCGAGTCCGAAGCACGAGGCATCGAATATTTGCATCAATTCTTCGGTAAGTTTCGGCGGAAGTGACCAATCGATCCCTGTTGCCGCGCTTTTGGGATCTTGATTGAGAACCCAATGCAGCTTGATTTTTTCGCGCATCTCCACGCTCCAAGCCGAAAACGTACCGTCTGAAACGTCTAAGTAATGGGCAAGCCACTCGAGTTGGGCACGATCACGCTCATGCATCTTTAAGAACTCGGAAGGCACGGGCGCCAGCGCAAACGTCCCGCCAAGCATTGCCAGGTTCTGAGTCCGCAGCCACTCGAGAGCCTGATCGTCCGCCGTGGGGTTTTCGTGCGGTATCTCCTGCGGCGGCTCGACCGCACCCATTACGGAAAAAAACCGGTCCCGATACGATTGGTCAGAGATAAATCGTTCGAACAGAAAGACGTTCAAATCGAGCCCGGACTGTGCCATCGACGAAAAGAGGCGAGCGTAATTCCACTTGTGCAGCATGCCATAGTGGCGCGTTGAGATCAGATCGACACAGAAATGCCTGAAGTCGTAAGGCATACCATTCTTCACGCGCTCCTTGTAGGTGGATCTGAGCAGATCCCAGTGATTTCGCACGACAAAGACGAAACTCACATCGGGGCCGAAGAGGCTCGCGATATTGAGGCAGATTTCGAGGGGCGGCATGGCCGCTGGAAAATTCGTGAGGTCTTCTTCTGAAACCGCAACGGTCGCTGCGCCGGCCGCCGTCGCCAAGTTTTCAATTTCGCGCCGCCATTCCGCGAGCAGATGAACTGGCGTGTTCCATCGGGTCAGGTTTGGCAACCAGCGCCGAAGTATCAGTTCGCCATGCTGGCCATGTACAAACCCCTGTTCCTTCCCGGCAAAAAATACTCCGGAAAGCTTGGGCAAAACCGCCTGAATGGATGTCGTGGCGGTCTTTGGAAATCCCACATGGAATACCCAACGCATGTAATCTCCTTTCTAGCATATCGAACGTCACGTGATCGAGGCGTGACATTAGAGGAGGTTCGTTCAACGCCCACTGTGGCGTCTCAATCGCGCAGCATTGCCCGAAAAGCTCAATGAGCCGGGCACGTCCGCTACTGCCAACGAGTCTTAAGACGGTCAATTTCGAAGTCCTGACTGCTGAATGTCGGCGTAATGCGGAAGACGCTGCCCATGTAGTCGGCCGGCAGCAGCAAATTGATCTCGCCTCGTCCTTGGTGGTCCAGCGGCACAGTTACAACGGAATATTTGGAAAATCCCGCACCGCGGCCAGGTATCGCCAAGCCAACAATCTCCGATCCAGGGGCCTTGATGGCGAGCGAGAAGCAGAAGGTTTTGGTTCCGGCCGGGGCGACGCCCGGCTCAATCAGAATGTAGGGATCCTCCGAGGTGACATGGAAACGGGTCGGTGAAACACGTTCTAGATTCTTGAGGCTCAAAGACGATTCAGGTGCGTCCGCTGCGGAATCGAAACCGCAGCGCACCTCTGCCGCGATACTATTGCGGCGAAGGATTTCCTGACCAAGAACGCTGTCCCACGACAATGCCGAATTGACATGGCGCATGGCCATAAAACGCTCCACCGAATTCACGATGATCCGGTCCGCCTGCTTTAGGCTCGCGACGATTTCGTCGTATTGAGCATCGGGCCGGTTACGGAACGCAGCGGCAGCGTCCTCGAGATGGATGAACTTGACGTCCTGGAAATGCGGGCTGAGCCGTCTGGCGAGCGCCATGTAAAATGAATCGTGAAGAATCACTGTCCGGCCGGGGATCTTCTGCAACTGGGCAGCCCATTTTGCTAGATCGTCATCGACGGCGTCAGGAATAGTCTCTGGGTCGTTCTGCGCGACCATCCCCGTCAGTTCCATGTTTCTAGTCTGCGTGGTGGTGTTTATGGTCGCAAGGCGGGCGGGATAGCCAAGCCATTCGCGTATGTCTTCGATTGCCGCGATGTGCATCGCGGGCACCCAGTGGGTGTCGTAGCGGGCATAGCGCTGGCCGACGCGCGCGCCAATTCGACGAATCGAATCCTCGTGGCTGTGAAACATGCCACGGCCATAGCGTTGGTACGCATCGGTCTCGATCTGGCGGATTTCGTCGTAGCACTTGGCATAGATCGCGGCTCGGCCAGTCACCGAGTCCCTCTCGACCGTTTCCTTGTTCGGCGACATCGTGATCATCAAATCCATGCCCGCCGCTGCGGCTAGTGCCATGTGAAGGCGGTAGGCTTCGAGACTGGCGGTGATATCGTCCTTCTTCGAGCAGTCCCGGCTGACGATGCCTGGTTTGTAGAAGAGATATCCGTTCCCGCCGGAGACAACGGTGTCGGTGTCGAGAAAGCCAAAGAAGCGCCAATCAATCCAATTGCGGGCGCTCACGGCCCATTTTCGAGGGTAGAATCGTTCGATCAGGGCGTCCGAAAGTTGTTTGCGCCCGACATTATCATTTGAGAGTAAGTGACCAAGCGTCGGAAAAGACGTGAAGTCGCGCCGTTCATAGAGATCAGGAAGGCCGAAGACTGAAAGTGTCACCAACGGGCCCGTCAAGAACAATGCGAACAGCGCGATCTGAATCTTCTTGAGGACGGATTCCCCGCGAAACAATGCGGTCAGTGGAACTCCCCGCAAGTCCTGAACGTCCTGTTTCATTCCCCATCGCCTCCACGAAGGTTCTGCTGCCTCAGCACAGTCGCTGGGTGATGCGAGCGGTACGAAGGAAAGAGCTTCAGATCAAACTGTCCAAGCTGCAACGGCGACTCTGCCAAGGCATGGAGATTGCGTCGTCTCCCATCCGTTTCGCTCGCGCCTCTCAACTTGGCCTCCATGTTCTTTACGATCGTGAGCAGTCTTAGAAACGGAAATACAGAAATGGACTGAACGAACTCGACAGCACGAATACTCCGGCAAGGATGAGCCCGACCGCGGTATAGGGAACACGACTGAGAACGCGAAAGCGTGTGGGATCCTGCGCGAGCCAGACCCCAATCGCAGGTCCGCGCGGCGCCACGAAGATGAGAAGCCCGATTGCGAAAAACAGAACTGTTCGCGGATTGAGCGCGGCGGCCACGGGTTCCGGCAGCGGCGCGCCGAGTTCGCCCAACGCGAAGAGGTTCGTCATGAAAGTCCACGCTTGGGCGAGCGAATCGGCCCTAAAAATGATCCAGCCGATGATGATTACCGGAAGCAGATAGAAGATCCGAAGCACGTGGCTCTTTTTCTCCGCGGCCGCGTTTCCGAATACCAGCTTTTCGCAGATGAGAAAGGCGCCGTGATAGAGGCCCCAGATCACGAAGGTCCAGGCGGCGCCGTGCCACAGGCCGGTGACTAGGAACACTATAGCGAGGTTGCGATAGGTGCGGATTGTGCCTTTGCGGCTGCCGCCTAGCGGTATGTACACATAGTCGCGAAACCACGTGGAAAGCGAGATATGCCAACGCCGCCAGAATTCGGTCACTGTCGAAGCCGAATAGGGCCGCATGAAATTTTCGTTGAAACGGATGCCGAAAATTCGGCCTAGCCCGATGGCCATGTCCGAATATGCCGAGAAGTCGAAATAGATCTGGATTGCGTAAGCGAGCGCGCCCAGCCAAGCTACCGTGATGGTTACATCGGCGCCGTGAACTGCGAAGCATCCATCAGATATAGCGCCCGCGGCATCGGCAATAATCACTTTCTTGAGCAGGCCGTGGACGAACCGGGCGACGCCCGCCGAGATATTTTCCATCGATATTTGCGGATTGTGGAAATCCTCGCCGACATCGCGGAATCGCACGATGGGGCCGGCAATCAACTGCGGGAAAAAGGACTTGTACGCTCCGAAGATTATGAGGTTGCGCTCCGCGGGAACATCTCCACGTTTTATGTCGATCAGGTACGATATCGCCTGAAAGACGAAGAAGGAGATTCCGATAGGCAGCACGACGCTCTTGAAAGAATCGGACACATGAGTGCCGATTGCCTCATCCACGTTCAAGCCAATGAAGTAGGAATACTTATAGTATAAAAGAAGCAGAACGTTTACCCCAATGCCGATCATCAAAACCGCGTTCGTCCTGTTTCTCTCGATTACTCTGCCGTAAGCCCAGTTGAAAACGATTGAGAAGATAAGTACAGCAACGATAGCGCCGGATCCCCACGCATAGAAGACCAAGCTGGTCAAGAGCACCATGGGTGCCGTGAATCGTTTTCCTCCGACCATGACAAGGGCCATGGCGATGGGCAGAAAGGCGAAAAGGAAAACCGGTTCGGAGAATACCATTCATCTGTCCCGCATTGCTGCGCGTTTGTTCGACACATGGGTGTCGTACAGGCCGCGGAGTGAGCTGGCATGTTCTCTACGCGGCGCTGCGTGCGCCTTGGTCCGAGCGCACAGTGACGCTTCGCCGGCCACCCGTGGGTGGACCACCTGCGGACCGCCCTTTGCATCGTGCATGTTTTTCGACGATGGATCCTTGTTCATACTTCAAGGTCCATTCCGTCTCTCAGACCAGGACACGGCGCACCACTGCCTCCGTCGATTGACGCCAGTCCGGTGCATTCCAGCCGAACACGTCGGCGAATTTCGCGCTCGATAGCCGGGAATTGGCGGGGCGGCGCGCCTTGGTTGGGTAGTCCATCGTAGCAATGTCCCGTACCCGCGCCCAGGGACCACCCAACACGCGGCTTGTGTCGAGGATATGGCGGGCAAAGCCGCTCCAGTTGGCCTCGCCGGTTCCGGCCAGATGATAGATGCCGGATGTGGCGGCGCCCTCGTGCAGCCGTGCCGCCGCATGCAGGATCGCGTCGGCGATATCAAGTGCCGATGTTGGATTTCCCCACTGATCGGCCACCACCGCGATCTCGTCGCGGTCGGCGGCCAGCCGCAGCATGGTTTTCACGAAATTCTTGCCGAACGGGCTGTAGACCCATGCCGTGCGCAGGATCAGATGGCGCGGATTGGCCGATGCAACCGCCTGTTCGCCGGCAAGCTTGGAGGCGCCATAGACGCTGCGCGGTGCAGTGGCGTCGGTCTCGACATAGGCGCCAGGGGCGGTGCCGTCGAAGACATAGTCGGTCGATAGATGGATGATGGGAACGCCAAGCTCCGCCGCGGCTTGCGCCACCTTGCCGGCGCCGACGGCGTTCACCGCGAATGCCAGATCGGGCTCGTCCTCGGCCTGATCCACCGCCGTGTAGGCGGCAGCCGACACGACGATATCCGGCTTCGCGGCCGCGATGGCTTCGATCACCGTGTCGGGTCTTGCAAGGTCGAGTTGCGGACGGCCAATGGCGATGACCTCAACGCCGGCGGCCGCCTGGCCGGCCTCCAGAAGGCTTGCCGCGACCTGTCCGTCGCGCCCGGTGACAACCAGCCTCACGCCGCCCCCTTGCGTGCTTCGCCCAGCCGTTCACCGGCATAGCGCTGCTCGCGGATCGGTCCCCACCACCATTTGTTGTCGAGAAACCAGTCGACGGTCTTGGCGAGGCCGCTGTCGAAATTCTCATTGGGCGTCCAGCCCAGGTCCCGGCCTATCTTCGAGGCGTCAATGGCATAGCGGCGATCGTGACCGGGGCGGTCGGTGACGAAGGAAATCAGGTCGCGATAGCTCTTGCCCCCTGCCCGCGGCCGCCTGCTGTCGAGCAGATCGCAGATCGTCTCGACGACGCCAAGGTTCGTCCGCTCGGAATTGCCGCCGACATTGTAGCTTTCGCCCGGTAGTCCCCTGGTCGCGACAAGTTCCAGCGCGCGCGCGTGATCCTCGACGAACAGCCAGTCGCGCACATTGGCGCCGGCGCCATAGACCGGCAGCGGCTTTTCGTCGAGCGCATTGAGGATGACCAGCGGGATCAGCTTTTCGGGAAAGTGATAGGGTCCGTAGTTGTTCGAGCAATTGGAAAGCACGACCGGCAGGCCATAGGTTTCGTGCCAGGCCCGCACCAGATGGTCCGAGGCCGCTTTCGAGGCGGAATAGGGCGAGGATGGCGCGTAGGGCGTTTCCTCGACGAACATGCCGCCATCGAAGGGAAGATCGCCGAACACCTCATCGGTCGAGACATGATGGAAGCGGAAATGGCTCTTCCTGTCCTCGGGCAGGCCGCGCCAGTACTCCAGCGCGGCATTGAGCATCTTGTAGGTGCCGACGATGTTGGTCTCGATAAAAGTGCCCGGCCCATCGATCGAGCGGTCGACATGGCTCTCGGCGGCAAGGTTCATGACGATGTCGATATCGTCGCGCCGGAGGATGTCGAGCACGGCCCTTTCGTCGCAGATATCGGCCTGCGCGAAGCGATAATTGTGTGCGTTCTCGATCGGCCGCAGCGAGGCGAGGTTTCCCGCATAGGTCAGCTTGTCGAGATTGGTCACCCGATAGGCCGGGTTGGCGCATAGATGCCGGCACACCGCCGAACCGATAAAGCCAGCACCGCCCGTCACCAGAAAATTCATGCCGCTGTCCTCAAATAACCCATCAGGCGAACACCTCGGCGGCAGCCAGCAGCGGCGCCTTGAGGTCCTTGTCCGAGAGCTGGAACCCGCCAGTCAATGACGGCCATTCGATGCCGATGGCGGGATCGTCGAAACGGATCGACCGGTCATGCGCCTGCGAATAGGTATCGGTCACCTTATACAGGACCTCGGTGTCGGGCACGAGCGTCACGAAGCCGTGCGCGAAGCCTTTCGGCACCAGAATCTGGTTGCCCTTTTCGGCCGACACTTCGAGAGCGACCCATTTTCCGAAAGTTTTGGAACTGCGGCGAATGTCGACCGCAACGTCGAGAATGCTGCCCCGGATGACGCGCAGCAGCTTGTCCTGGGCGCGCGGCGCAAGCTGATAGTGAAGCCCTCGCAAGACGCCCGCCGCGGCGGAATAGGAATGATTGTCCTGCACGAAAGCCAAGTCTATGCCGGCCTGCGAAAAGCGCTCGGCATTGTAGGTTTCGACGAAGAAGCCGCGCGCGTCGCCATGTCGCTTCGGAACGATTTCCAGAACGCCATCGATGCCAAGGGGCCTGACTTCCAGCACCTAGGCCTCCGACAGGTCGACGACACGCCGGCGCAGATAGGCGGCATATTCGTTCTTGCCCAGGTGATCGGCGCGACGCAGAACCTGGTCCACAGTCAGCCAACCCTGTTCAAAGGCGATCTCTTCGGGACAGGCGACCTTGATGCCCTGGCGGTGCTCGATGGTGCGCACGAAGGACGAGGCCTCATGCAGGCTGTCATGGGTGCCGGTGTCGAGCCAGGCATAGCCGCGCCCCAACCGATGCACATGCAACTGGCCGCGCTCAAGGTAGACGTTGTTGACCGCCGTGATCTCGAGCTCACCGCGCGCCGAGGGACGGATGGCAGGGGCGATGTCGACGACATCGTTGTCATAGAAGTAGAGACCGGTGACCGCCCAGTTGGATTTCGGCACCTGCGGCTTTTCCTCGATCGTCAGCGCCGTTCCCGTGGCCTTGTCGAAGGAAACCACGCCATAACGCTGGGGATCCTCGACATGATAGGCGAACACCGAGGCGCCCTTTTCGCGCGAGGCAGCGTCGCGGCAAAGCTGCGACAGCCCATCGCCGAAATAGATGTTGTCGCCGAGAATCATCGACACGTTGTCCTTGCCGATAAAATTGCGGCCGATGATGAAGGCTTCCGCCAGCCCGTTGGGTTGCGGCTGCTCGGCATAGGACAGGTCGAGCCCGAACTCCGATCCATTGCCAAGCAGATCGCGAAAAACCGGCAGGTCACGCGGCGTCGAAATGATCAGAATCTCTCGGATACCCGCGAGCATCAGAACGCTCAGCGGATAATAGATCATCGGCTTGTCGTATATCGGCAGAATTTGCTTAGAGACTGCTAATGTTAGTGGATAAAGACGCGTTCCACTGCCTCCAGCAAGGATAATTCCTTTCAAGAAGCTCTCCTTGACATGCCTGAACCCCCCGGCCCTAGCCGCCCGTGCTTAGGTTCCATGCACTGGCTTGTCAATCTCGGCGTTCGTCAAATGACTGGGTCACGATCCGGCGCCAATCCATGGCCAATTCAGGCGACGCATTGCTATCGTCTTGCCAAAGCCGGCCTGACGGGAACAAGCAGATTGTCATCATGGGCGGCGGTCGACTCGCCTCTCTGGCTCAGCCGCTCAGCAAGTCCCTTGTGAAAGATAACGCCATTCATATAGGCGAAGGTCATCGCCAGTGCCGCCGTTCGCAAGGGATAATCGACCAAGGAATGAACGAGCAGAAACGATACTGAGAGAAACGCCATTTTCTGCAGCGGATCTCGCCGTGCCGTAACGGAAAACGCGAAAAGCAATATCGCGTAAGCTGCGACCAGAAAGACAACAGGAGCGCCACCTTCAAGTGCCAATTCCAGATAATCATTGTGGGCGTGATTGACGTAGGGCTTGAAGATCATCTCTCCCTTTTCGTAAATCTGATAGACCTTCGGAAAACTGCCAAAGCCGACGCCCGTCGCCCAGTTCTCTTCAATTCCCGCGATCGTCGATCGGGCAAATTCGGCCCGTCCAAAGGCCGGGTCAACCACTTCCGCATCGATCTTCGTCCACGCCCCGATCGTGTAGAGTGAAAGCCCGATGAAGACAGCGGGTATTCCATACCCGCCCAGCCTCGAGCGCGCGGACAGAAAGACGACTGATACCATGGTGATCGCCAGCCCTATCAGAATACCGGCGCGCGAACCGGCGGCCAGAAGCAACAGCAGCAGCGTTATCAAGCCGAGCGACCCGGACAGAAGGTGCCCGCGAAACAGGCCGTAGTAGACAACGAAGGGGATGGAGACGAAGAGCAAAGCTGAAAAATGGTTCTGGTTGGCAAACAGTCCCGCATTGATCGTGAACGGCAACAAACCCTGTATGGCAACCCTATCGGAGAGCGAATACTGGATCGCCGCAGCCAGTCCGTTACAGATGACACCCATGAAAAAGAAGGGCAGAAGGCCGTAGACCTGATCTGGGCGCAAGCGGGTGACGCTCAGAAAGAATGCAGCCATCGCCACGAAATACAACAGACACTCGATCGTACGTCCCACGCCGACACTGACGAAACGCAGCCCGGTTTCACCGCTCAGCCACGGATTTGCAAGTAGAACCTCAGGCCGCAATCCGCTCAACAGAGCGGCGGGCAGCGGCACGATTTGAAAACAGAACACGGCAAGGCCCAGAGCAAGCAACCACAGGGCCGAGCGAGGGATGCCGTGTTCCGACGGCCTTGAAAAGACGGCCGCGGCCGAGACGATCGCGGCCACCTCGATCAGCGCTTCGGTGTAGAGACCGCTTGCGGTGCCGCCGCCAATCAGCACCGACAGGAAAAGAACCGACCCAAGCAGATATTTTTCCCATTCCGTGGGCCGGGTTGACCGCTCTCTCAAGATGAAACTCTTTCGATGCTCAATTTGTGCATGACCAACGTGCCAACGTACCGAAATCGCCAACTCTCAGCGATGGCAGCTGTTTCCAGCCGCAACAATTGCATGGGACACGCGCTTGGTCCGATCGCGAAATCCAGGCTCAACTCCCGCCGATCGAACGTGCCTTCCGGAATGTCGAACCGAGCTATTTCGCCCGCCGGATCCGCGCATCTGATGGACCAGAACAACTGCTTGGGCAGTTTCAGGTTTCTCGCGGAGGCGATCAGGGAAATCCTGTAGGAGCCGGGAGGCAGTTCGACATATTGCTGGAGCGCGGCGTTCTTCACCGGCGTATTCAGGAATCGGACAGTCGCTCCGCTATCGCCTTCGCCAACATCGCGCGCCCCGGCAAAGGTAATTTCCAGACCGGAGCGGTCGCGAACCTGCCAGTCGAATGGTTTGCCGCTGAGTATCTGTTCAAAGCCGCCGTTGAAAATGTATCCGGCCAGTGTCCGCTCCTGATCGGACAGACTGAACAGGAACAGCCGGTAGGCCGCCTCGTATTCCTTCTGCCTGATGTACCCGTTGATTACGGCAGACAATTCCTTCGACGTCGGTTGTGAGCTCGATCCGGCAAGGTCCAGCAACAGTTGATTTGCGACGCGCAGGCCCCGCGGATCCTTGCCAAGCGCGGTGAAAAGACTGGATCTCCACGGTGCCTCGATCCTCAAGGCTGCCAGGACAGCCTGATATCCGTCCGGGTTTGAAAGAATAGCCGGCAAGCCCGCCGCAATGACTGGAAATCTGTCGGGCCACCGGCGCAGCAACGTGTCGATCTCGGCAACGGCCTTTGACAGATCGCCCACCTCGATCGAGCGATCGATCGATCTCTGAAGCGAATGGATTTCAGTCTTGGACAGCTTTCGAGCCTGGTCGAAGAGTTCGAAAGCCTCATCTTTCTCGCCTTGTCGATACTCAATCTCGCCTATCAGGCTGTAGAGCCGGGCATCCGCGACATTGAAACGAAGCGCGCCCTTCGCCTTTGTTGCCAAGACATCGAGATCAGCACCGTCGCCTGTTTCGCTCAACCGACCGGCAATTTCGCCTATCAAGGCATCTACGTTGAACGGATCGAGCGCAAGCGAGACGGCCGGCGTTTCCGACTCAAGAAGCCGACTTAGCCCTACTGACGAAACCGCCAACACCAGAACGGAGGCGACGAACCAAACGCCTGAACGCCGGAGATTTCGCGTGAGCGGGCTGGCCTGCTCCGTCATCGACTTTGCCCTCAATTTTCGGGGTACTCGCGCCATAGTCGTAGTACTGATAGTTCATGTATTTATAGGCGTAATTGTAATCGAACTTGTTGACCGTAAATTTCGACATCGCCGCTCCGATCACATTCGCACCGGCTGAGCGCAGACGCTTGAGTGCCGTTTTGGCTGACTTGCGTGTGACCTGGTTGGTCGAAACGACCATCAATGTGCCTTCGGCAAGCCGGCTGAGGATTGGTGCGTCGGAAAGACCGACGACCGGCGGTGCGTCGATGATGACCAGATCGAAGCGTTTGCCTAGATTGGTCAAGATCAACGCCATCTTCGGCGACGAGAGCAGGTCGGCCGGATTCGGCGGAATCGTTCCGGACGTCAGCACGGTGACATTGGGATATTTCGTCGGTCTGAAAATGCCCGGCCGTAGCGCATCGACGGAGTTCGTGGATAATGTGGATGTCGACGTCGCGCTAGCCGGCCACCGGCGTTTGCAGAAGCGTTCCTATTCGTCTTTCCAAACCACGCGCTTTTCCCACCTGATCTCAACTAGGCGCCGGAACCGCATGGTCTCAAGCTCCTGTCCGACCGGATGAAATAGCTCGGCGTCGATGGAATCCTTGCGCCCACACCTCTCGCAGCGAACCTTGGTCCGCAACTGATCAATCGAGACGTTGCCGATAACCTCTCGAAGTTCTTTCGGCTTGTAGAAGCGCTTGATATTGCAAAGCCCGCATCGGATGCGCGCCACCTGCCCGGCGTTATGGGCATGCATCAATGTCCAAGGGACGCCCTTCGGCCACTTTTCTGATTGCTCCGGCATTCTAGGAGATGAGGAACATATTCCTCTGTCGTCAAGATAGGGTATTGACTTTTGTTCTCTTTTTGTTCACAATTGCCGGAACAGCTACAGGAACCAAGCTACGCACGTGAGGCAGGAGCCAAAACCGCCAGGTCGCACTAGATGCCAAAGCGCAGCCGAGCCACTCCGGCCCGATCGGTCATTGACCACAAGTGGCCGCACCAAGTCGCGCTGCCAGATGATATCTGCACGGACCGGAACTTCACCATGATCACAAAGTTTTGTCAGGAAATGGCCTTCTCGCACCAGATCAGGCAGGTGCAAGCGATATGGCCGAATGGGGAGTATGAAGACTATCGGCTCTATTGTTTCGCCGAAGCTCCCGCTGCGGCGGCGTTCCGAGATCACTTCGACGGCGTCATGTACGATCCGAAGCGCGATCGGGAAAAAGGGAATGTGCGGGGCGTCTGGCGCCGCATCGGTGAGTACAAGCGCATCCTTGATCTCGGCCCGCTCAGCGTTCCCGAGATTCTGCGCAACTAGGGGCAAGACATGTGCAATCTCTACAACATCACCACGTCGCAAGAGGCCATTCGCCAGTTTACAGGCGCCCTTCGTGACATCCTGGGCAACATGGAGCCGTCCATCGATATCTACCCTAACCAATTCGGACCGGTAGTTCGTAATGCGTCGGACGGCCAACGAGAGTTGGCCAACCTCCGCTGGGGAATGCCTACACCAATAGAACGCGTTAGGGGCAATTCTGACCCGGGCACCACGAACGTGCGCAACCCACAATACGCCCATTGGCAGCAATATGTCGGCATCGAACATCGCTGCGTTGTTCCGGTGACGAGCTTCGCGGAGCCGAGCCCCAATCCTAGCGAGGTTGATCCGGAGACCGGCATGAAGCGCAACTATTGGTTCGCTCTTGACGAGACCCGTCCGCTTTTCTTCTTCGCCGGCTTTTGGACGCTCTGGCATGGCGTGCGCAAGGTCAAGGAAGGCCCCGGCGATCACGAGGTCTACGGCTTCATGACGACGAAGCCCAATACCCTAGTCGCTCCCATCCATGAGAAAGCTATGCCGGTCATTTTGACGACGCGAGAGGAGACCGAGACATGGCTTAGCGCGCCTTGGTTGGAAGCAAAGCGCCTACAACGCTCCGCACCGGACGATGCTCTCGCAATTGTCGAGAAGCCGGCGACCCAGATCAAGATGCCGCGACAAACCCCGACGCAGGGTTCATTGTTCTAAGCATTGGGAGTTACCGCTATGGATCACATTGTCACGCTGGACAGCCGTCAAGAGGCCGCATTGCAGGCCGTAGCCAACAAATTCGTCACCTTGCACAAAGGCGATACAATGAAGGCGCTAAAGGAAATGATCGTGTTGAACGGTCGTCTTCAGGATCAGCTCGACGCGCTTAAGGCTCCTCCTCTTGGCAAGCGACGCGGATGAGAGACAAAGGCAGATATTAAATTGGTATATGGGCTCGCCAGCGCTTCGCTCTGCAACAACAGGGACGTGACCGTGCATAAGGAGCCGCGCCGATGGACCTTAACAACGGCAGAAAAGGAACTAGATACCGCTTTGGCCCATAGCGGAGAATGCACAATGAATAGGCGCGAAGACCTGATCGAAAGGTACAAGGGCACGATTGTCCGGCTGTATAAGGATATCGAGTTCGTGCGGTTGCATCCTCGCGAACTTTGGGGCACCGATAAAGATGGGCGGACGGACCTCGCTGAAGAAATCATTGCTGACAATCTCAGGATGATCGCGACATTTGAAGGCGTCCTCGCTCGCGTCGAGGCCGGTGGACTAAGGTCTGAACGCCAAGGATGCTCCCGCATCCAACACAAATTGCTGATAAAGCGCACATGCCCTATGACCCTCCACAGGAACTGAACGACTGCGCCTATTTACTGTTGACGAATCGGGATAGGTTTAATTCCGGCGGATATGACGGCAAACACCGGGGGTAGTCTTGCTGCAGCGTATGGCCAAAAAAGAGAAAACCTCGTTTGAACGGAGCGACAGTCATAGGTCGCGTTACGCTCCACCGTCGGCAGCGACTACTATCGCGCTTCAGCGTTTGCTTGACTACACAGGCAGACCTTTCCCAGCTACACAAACAAACCTTTTTCGCGATCAAGACGATGCCGACCTCGACATCTATTACGCAGGCGACCTATCGCTCTTGAAGAGCAAATGCGTTTCGGTCATTGGCGCAAGAGACGTTAGTGTGGAAGGCGCAGCTAGGGCACGGCGCATTGCGAGAGAGCTTGTCCAGGCGGGTATCGTCGTGACCAGCGGGCTGGCGAAGGGAGTCGATATCTCCGCTCATCTGGGAGCGATTGACGCCGGTGGCAGCACTATCGCGGTTATTGGCACGCCACTCAACAAGGCTTACCCAATCGATCATGCCGAAACGCAGATGAAAATCTACAGTGACCATCTGCTTATTTCACAATTCAGGCCCGGTCAGCGGACATTCCCTTCTGATTTTCCAAAACGAAACCGCCTGATGGCCGCGCTGACGGACGCCAGTGTGATCGTTGAGGCGTCCGACACGTCCGGCACTCTTCACCAAGCTGCTGAATGTACAAAGCTGGGGCGTTGGCTATTCATCGCAAATTCGGTTGTCGAGGATACCCGTCTCAGTTGGCCGAAGAAGTTTTTGGAATACGATACCTGCGTGCCATTGCGCGATATTTCTGACATTACAAGCCGGCTGCTTTCGTAGCATTAGCTTCCACCGGATGGCAAATGAAGGTCCATTTTCGCGCTCAATACCTTACGAGCGGCGTCGGGCATATGCGCGGCGTTGACTATGATTCAACCCTTTTGGTGAGCGCGGTCAAAGGAAAGCCGATACCTGCTAGCCAATACGCCACCGTCAGTATTGGCGGAAAATGGGTTAATGTTACCGACAAGAACAAAGATAAAGCCCTGGAATGGTTCGCTGAATGGGCGGCTCCTCTAGTTAAAACTGTGGGAATTGGCCCTAAGGTCCTAGTCCCAATCCCAAATCGTTCTGCCGTTGTTGGCAAAAAAGACACGCCGAGAACTGCGGCAATTGCTAACGCCACGAAGGCGGCATGCGGAGGGGGAGTGGTCGTCGCGGACGTACTCCGATGGCGGAAAGACCTTCCCAAAAGTACTGATAGCGCCTCTCGAAAACCGGAATTGCTGCTCCCGGACCTTGTGTTGACGGGACCCGTCCCCTTCGGTGTCATTATACTGATTGATGACGTTTTCACATCGGGAGGCCACACCGTCGCCAGCGCCTGGCGGCTACAAGATTTGAAGCGCACAGCTAGGCGGGCGGTTTGCTGTGGTCGGACGCTGCATGTGCAAATTGATGACCCATTTTCGGTCGATGACGAAGAGCTGACAATTCCCCCCCGACCATAAGGGCGTCCTTAGCAGCCTTTCGACGCTGCCAATAAGGTGTGAAGTCGACTGAGGACTTCCGCTCTATCGCATTGGCGCGACACGCTGGAACCGTTCGCCATTTATTTATGTTGCGGCAATTGTTTTCGCGCCATGCTGTTTCCGAAGCATAGCGGAGCGAGCGCCGCGACTTCCATGTCGAAGATGCCGACAGGGGTGGGTGCTCCGCTATCTCTGTACAAAATACCCCTGGTACCACTCCACAAATCGCCCGACGCCCTCGGTCACCGTCGTCGTCGGGCGGTAGCCAACCGCCTGCTCCAGCGCCGAGGTGTCGGCAAAGGTATCGGGCACGTCGCCGGGCTGCAGCGGCAAGAGTTCGATGATGGCTTTGCGGCCCAGCGCATTTTCCAGCGCCTCGACATAGGCGGTCAGCTTCACCGGGCTGTTGTTGCCGATGTTGAAGATGCGCCAGGGGGCGCTGCTTGTGGCCGGATCGGGACGGCTGGAGTCCCAGGCGGCATTGCCCGTGGCCGGGCTGTCGCTGGCGCGGATCACGCCTTCGGCGATGTCGTCGACATAGGTGAAGTCGCGCGTGTGGTTGCCGTTGTTGAACAGTTTGATCGGCTCGCCAGCAAGGATGTTTTTGGTGAACAGGAACAGCGCCATGTCCGGGCGCCCCCAGGGGCCATAGACGGTGAAGAAGCGAAGCCCGGTCGTCGGCAGCCCGAACAGATGGCTGTAGCTGTGCGCCATCAACTCGTTGGCGCGCTTGGTCGCGGCGTAGAACTGCAGCGGGTGGTCGGCCGGCCGGTGCTCGGAAAACGGCATGTCGGTGTTGGCGCCGTAGACGCTCGAGGTGCTGGCATAGGTCAGGTGCGCGACGGCGCTGTTGCGGCAGGCCTCCAGCATGTTGGTGTAGGCGATGATGTTGCTTTCGACATAGGCATGCGGGTTTTCCAGGCTGTAGCGAACCCCGGCCTGGGCGGCGAGATGGATCACCCGGTCGAATGCGTGGTCGGCAAAGCAGGCGTCGACCACGCTCTTGTCGGCGAGATTGCCGCGGATGAAATGATAGCCGGCATTGGTCTTGCGGCTCGCCTCGTCCAGGAGCCGCAGCCTCGCCTCCTTGATCTGCGGATCGTAGTAGTCGTTGACATTGTCGATGCCGACGACCTCGTCACCGCGCTCCAGCAGCCGCTTGGCTACGTGATACCCTATGAAGCCGGCCGCGCCGGTGACCAGAACCTTCATCAGAAACGCCCATCCGTAACATGCCTGGGGAACAGGCTCTCAATGTCGTAAATGACGCTTGGGGTCTTGCAAAGCGGAATGGGAGTTGAACGGTAGGGCCAAGTCGACTCTTTTATTGCGGACGCCCCTCAGCCTAGCCAACCAAATCGAGATAGCGAGGATCAAGAACCTCGTTCTTCCGCAATTTGACAGGGATGCCCTCGCCTATTGGCAGCAGCATTTCAATCTGGTCACTCTTCTTGTGTTTCTTGGCGCGTTGCCGAATCGGCATCGGTTCTGGCAACGGAGGAAAGTCGGGCATTTGCCCATTGATGATTTCTTCAGCCGTTACAATCTGCAAGCGCGGCTTTCGCCCGTGCGCAGATTGACTGACAAAGCCCGCTGAAACTGCCTCGTTCACCATCTGTCGAGTTGGCTCAGCCAGAGTTACCATCACCCCCATTTCGGCCTTTTCGCGTTCGATGACCCCTCGTAGATCTCGCACGGCGCTAACACCCACGTGGTCACCGCCTTTGACGGAAATGATGATCTGGCCCCACCCGTAGATGCCATTTTTGTACTGAATTCTTCCGTCAATACCTCGATCCGGTCCCTTCTTCGTCTCGCGATAGCTTTGCGCTCCAAGACGCCACGCCGCCCACATTTGGAACTGATGCTTGTCGCGTCTGGCAAGTTCGTGCGCGCCATCGATAGTCGTGGGACGCCCGTCAATCGAATAGGTCGCCCTGGGATGGTTGGCATTGAGGCGAGCTTCGATCAAAGAAACAGCGTAGTGGGCCACATCAATTCCAATCCATTGCCGGCCAAGCGTCTCTGCCGCTTCGATAGTTGTCCCGCAGCCACAAAAAGGGTCAAGCACCACTTGGCCCTGATTGGAAGACGCCCTGACCAGCCTGCTTAGCAACGCACTCGGCTTTTGGGTTGGATATCCCAGTCGTTCGCTCGCCTGCGAATTCAATGGCGGAATATCGAGAATCAGATCTTGAAGCGGAAGACCGTCGCCAAGCACCCTCTTGAATCGAGGAAACCCACCACCGAGCGGCCAATAAATCATCCCGTTCGAATGCAACAAATCCAGCTTTTCAAGCGTGTTGAGGGTAGCGACTGCTTCTTCCCCTGCAATCGCTTCAATTGCACTGTTGCTGATTTTCCAGTGGTTGCCTTTCTCGGTCGGATTGAAGCCGTGCCATTCACTTCCGGAAAACCCCCTCCTCGTGCCGGGTGCAGTGAGATTGTCATCCGACCATCGGCGTCCATTACTATCTACGTTTTTAAAGCGAGCGACATAGCTCGCGTCGTAGGGTGTCACGATCCTATTCCAAGTGTATTCAGGGCCTTTTGAATAGTAGAGAATCGTATCGTGCAGATCAGCCCACCGGCGCGCGGCTGAATGGGCGCTTGTCCGCTTCCAAACGATTTCGTTAAGAAAATTCTCACCGCCGAAAACATTGTCGAGCAATAGTTTTAGATAATGGCTCGCAGTTGGATCACAATGAAGATAAAGCGATCCGGTTGGTTTCAAAACGCGATGCAATTCGATCAGTCTGACAGCCATCATCGCAAGATATGCCATCATTGAATTTTGCCCAAGCGCGCTTCGCATGGCTCTGAGCAAAACGCTGACATCGCCGCCCTGTCTCATCACGTCGTCAAAAGCACTCTCCGCACTCTGCCCCCATCCCCACGTATCTTGAAAAATTTGTACTTGTGCTTCGGACGGGGCGCCGGTCGGCTCCTTGAATAATTGGTTGTAGTTTACACGGGAATTAAATGGCGGATCAAGGTAGACTAGATCGACGGATTGATCATCGATATTCTCACGAAGCATGTCGAGATTGTCGCCGAAAAATAGCTTATTCACCACCACTGCCCCCTGACCGCGATTTATGATGAATGAATTAAGTTAAGAAAGAATTTTTCAGCGAATTAACCATTTATTTACTGTAAATTTGAAGTCAACAACTAATAAAAAGATCACCTCACCCCTTCCACTCGTATCTGGACTCCAAACGACGAGAGTCGCATTCTGCACTTGCGGAGTGGGTTATGGGCTTGCATGGGAAAAAGGATTCGCAGCCTAGAAGGCGGCGCAAGCGCCTGCTGTTGGAGCAGCGCGCACTAGTCCCGTTATTGCTGTTCGGCGTTGCCGCCGCGAGTTACTTCATACCGCAGGCTGACCAGCATCCCCTTCCGGTTGTGCATCGGAGTGGAGTGTCTGCTCCAAACGGGTGTTACATAAAGGGTAACATCAGCATCAATACGGGCGAGCGCATCTTTCATACGCCAGGCCAGAAGTACTACGACCAAACAGTTGTGAACCCGGCGAAGGGGGAGCGCTGGTTTTGTTCCCAATGGGAGGCATGGTTAGCTGGCTGGCGAAAGTCTAAAGTGTAAGCCACCGAAACGGCAATTCGAGCCGGATGACGACGGCGAATTGAAAAGTAGAACGGCCCGCCTGATAGAAAGGCGGGCTGCTTGGCGGACGCCACGCCGAAATCCGCCAATGACGCCATGCCACTGTTCAGCCTTTAGCCGCGGCTCGTGCTTCAGCCGCGCTTGAGCAGCGTCCAGACGGCCGGCACAAGGCTTGCCGCGAGAGCCACCTTGATCAGGTCGCCGACGATGAACGGCACGACGCCGAACTGCCACGACTTTTCCGGACCGATGAGCAGCGCCAGCCAGGCAAAGCCCATCGCCATCATGACGACTTCGCCAACCAGCATGGCGTTGAAAAGCTTGATCGGATGGCGGTCCCAGCCGCGATCCGCCGCCCAGCCGACAATGGCCGCCATGACCACGAAGCCGGCGAGATAGCCGCCGGTCGAGCCGAGCATGTAGGCAATGCCGAGACCCTTTTCAGGCGTGCTCTGGAAGACGGGGAAGCCCATGGCTCCCTCGGCCATGTAGAGCAGCAGGGTGGCGACGCCGAGACGCATGCCGAAGGCGGCGGCGATCAGGAGGACGGCCAGCGTCTGCATCGAAATGTCGACCGGCCCGAGCATCACCTTGGTCTTGGCCGACAAGGTCAGCACAAGCGTTCCGGCGATGGCCAGGAAAAGCTGCGTTGCCAGCCGAGCCGCGCCGCTTTGCGGCAGAGCCAGAGAAACAAGCGGACGCATCGTAGTTGCAATTGCCATGGTATTTCCCCAATCCGATTGCCGCTACCAGATGTTCGCGGCCTCACATCCTCCTATATTGGCTTGCGTGTTATGCGGCAATCGGTTTTGCCGTTTCCCCAAACAAGGCACCGATGCATGGCACTGAAGTTCGATACCGGCTTCGACCCCCTCTATGGCCAGGGGGTGAGCGTCGCGCCCGATGTCCAGCGCATCACGGCCCGCAATCCAAGCCCTTTCACCTTTCACGGCACCAACAGCTACATAATTGGCCGCGATACGCTGGCGGTGATCGATCCGGGGCCGCATGACGAGGCGCATCAGCGGACCCTGCTCGAAGTGATCGCAGGCCGGCCAGTCAGCCATATCTTCGTCAGCCATACGCATCGCGACCACTCCCCGCTGGCGGCCCGGCTGAAAGAGCGCACCGGCGCCATCGTGCTGGCCGAGGGGCCGCACCGGCCGGCAAGAGCCCTGCATATCGGCGAGACCAATGCGCTCGACGCCAATGCAGACATGGCTTTCGTTCCCGACATCGCCCTTTCCGACGGCGAGGCGGTCGATGGCGACGGCTGGTCGATCAGGACGGTTCTGACCCCGGGCCACACCGCCAATCATGCGGCATTCGCGCTGGAAGGAACCGGCATCCTGTTTTCGGCCGATCATGTCATGGCCTGGGCAACCTCCATCGTCGCCCCGCCGGATGGAGCGATGGCCGATTACATGGCCTCGCTGGACCGGCTGATCGAACGCGAGGACCGCTTGCTGCTGCCCGGACATGGCGGGCCGGTGACCGCACCGCGTGCTTTCATGCGCGGGCTGAAGACGCACCGCAAGATGCGCGAGCGCGCCATCCTGGAGCGGGTCCGGGCCGGCGACCGGACGATCGTGGACATGGTCAAGGCGATCTACAGGGATACCGATCCGCGGCTGCATGGCGCCGCCGGATTGTCGGTGCTTGCCCATCTCGAGGATCTGACGGCGCGCGGTCTGGTTGTGACCGATGCCGCACCGGCCATCGACGGCATTTTCACGCCGGCCGGATAGGCAACGCAGCCCACTGCCAAGTGCCCGTGCCTCACTCGGCCGGCGCGGCGCCAACCTGACCGGCGACTTCCTGGTCGAGCTCGGCAAGGAAATCGACAATACGCGCGGCATTGTCGCCAAGGTCGTAGCGACCGTAGCGGGACGCCGACCGCATGTCGACGATGACCGTATCGCCATCGTCCGTCACGCGGATCGCCACATCGGCGGGAAGGCCGATCACGAAGCCCTTGGCGACGGCGGTGATGGTCACCTCGCTTTGCCCGGCGAGATCAGGATAAGGTTCCGATAGATCCCAGTCGCGCCGATCGAGTACAGTTTCGACGGCATTGACGACAGTCTCGAACGGCAGGTCGTAGCTGCGTGCGCTGACCAGCGGATAGCTATCGGTCTGCAGCCGCTGTTCCCCAGGCGTCGACGGCGCAAGCACGTTCATATCCTTCGTGCGGTCGCTCACGTCCAGCGCCGGCGGTTCGTCGAAATCTGTCGAGATATCCCTGAGCGGCGGATAGATCGTCGCCCAGTAGGCGGCGACGCCGTAGGGTGCGAGCACCAGCAGCGCCAGCAGCGCGCCGACCGTCAGGTCGCGACCGCCGCGGTCGCCGAAATTCCAGAGCCGCGAAAAGGCAAATCCGGCAAACAACAGCGCCATCGCCGCCAGCAGCGCGACAATGCCGAGCACCCACAGAAAGACAGGTGTTTCGACGAGATCGAAGCGATGGCCGACAAAGACCGTCAGCAGCAGGACCAACGAAAAAGCGGCCGTGCGCCGCGACCATCCGGCCGCCCTCGACGTTTGCCGTTCAGGAATACTTGCCATCGATTGCCGTACCACCCCAACCCGAACGGAGACTTAGAACCTTTTTGCGATGCCATGAAGCCGAAACATGCGACATCGCGTCAATCCGTCGGCAGGCGATAATCCTTGAACTGCTGGCGCAAGGTGATCTTCTGGATCTTGCCGGTGGCGGTGTGCGGAATTTCACCGACGAAGGCGACATCGTCCGGCATCCACCATTTGGCCACCTTGCCGTCCATGAAGTCGAGAATATCAGCCTTGCTCGGTTCCTTGCCCGGTTTGCGGACGACGACCAGCAGCGGCCGTTCGCCCCATTTCGAATGGTGGACGCCGATGGCTGCCGCCTCGGCGACATCGGGATGGCCGACAGCCAGGTTCTCGAGGTCGATGGTCGAAATCCATTCGCCGCCGGACTTGATGACGTCCTTGGCGCGATCGGTGATCTGCATATAGCCGCCCGCGTCGATGTGGGCGACGTCGCCGGTATCGAACCAGCCATCCCCGTCGAACTGCTCCACGCCGGCGCCGCCATAATAGGCACGGGCAACGGCCGGCCCACGCACTTTCAGGCGGCCAAATGTCTTGCCGTCCCAGGGTTGCGCATTGTTGTTGTCGTCGGTCACCTTCATTTCGACCCCGAACGGCGGATAGCCCTGTTTCTGCTGGACATCGAGCCGGGCTTCGCCCTCAAGACCAGCATAGTCCGGCTTCAGGGTGCACAGCGTGCCGAGCGGCGACATTTCGGTCATGCCCCAGGCATGGATGACCTGGACATCGTAGTTCTGCTGAAACTTCGTCATGATCGCGCGCGGGCAGGACGAGCCGCCGATGACGACCTTATTGAGATAGGGAAGCTTCTTGCCGGTCTCCTCCAGGTGCTGCAGCAGCATCATCCAGACGGTCGGCACGGCCGCACTGAAGGTCACCTTCTCGGTGTCGAGCAGTTCATAGATCGAGGCGCCGTCCATCTTGCAACCGGGCATGACCAGCTTGGCGCCGATCATCGGCCCGCTCTGGCCAAGGCCCCAGGCATTGGCGTGAAACATCGGCACGACAGGCAGGATCGTGTCGCGCGACGACAACCCCATGGCGTCGGGCATGGCGGCGATCATGGCGTGCAGCACGTTCGAACGGTGGCTGTAGACGACGCCCTTGGGATCGCCCGTGGTCCCGGAGGTGTAACACATGCCTGCGGCGGTGCTTTCGTCGAAGGTCTTCCAGGCGAAGTCGCCATCCGCCTCCTCAAGCCACTCTTCATAGGCGACCACATTGGGCAACGTCGTCTGCGGCATGTGTGCCTTGTCGGTCAGCACGATCACCTGTTTCAGCGACTTGACGGCGCCGGCGATCTTCTCGAGCAGCGGCACGAAAGTTAGGTCGACGAAGACTGCCTTGTCCTCGGCATGGTTCATGATCCAGACGATCTGCTCGGGAAACAGCCGCGGATTGAGCGTGTGGTAGATGGCGCCGATGCCCATGATGCCGTACCAGGCCTCGATGTGGCGGGCGGTGTTCCAGGCCAGCGTCGCGATGCGGTCGCCCAACCCATAGCCGTCGCGTTCCAGCCGCTGGGCGACCTTCAGAGCGCGACGATGGATGTCGGCGTAGGTGGTGCGCACGATCGGCCCTTCGATCGAGCGTGACACGATCTCGCGCATGCCATGCTGCCGCTCGGCATTGTCGATGAGCTTATGGCAAAGCAGCGGCCATTCCTGCATCAGTCCCAGCATTCGGTCCTCCCTCACGCTTTTGCGTTGTGCTTTTTGTCCCATTGTGGAGCGAACCGACGGATTGTCCAGCCGCCAATACGGCCGAGCACTGCATTGGGAACAACCGCCACAATCCGGCCATCGTCGGCGTTAAGCTTCGTTAACGGGCAAAGGGGTGCGATTGGCGACTGAAAGAGGTTCGCATGGACGCGCAGCTCGACGACAAGGCTCTCGAGAGTACGCTTGCCGAAAGTCTGGCCGATCTGGTGCCGGACACAAAGACTGTTTCCGAAGATGAATTTGTTGAAGTTGTCGGCGGCGCGTTGGAAGCGGTCGGCGGCACGTTGCTGTTCAAGATGTGCGTCCAGAACCAGGGCGAGGACCAGCACGTCGCAGCCGCGTCAGTCGGCGATGGCGGAAACCGCCAGTTCCTGCTGCTCACCTTGCCGACCGGCGGTGGTTCCCTGAAGGTCGAGACCGTATCGAGAAGCAGCAACCCGGTCGCCGGTATTGCTGCCGCCTATGCCGGTCTCATGGACGTGTTCAAGGCCGCTGCCTGACAGCTGACGACAAGTATCGAGGATATTCGGAGGCGCGATCCGGCAGTGCCGGCCTGGGCAGGTGTTTGCGTGTTGCATGGCGACGGCAGGCCTTGAACAATGCGTTTGCGCGACACATCTCAAAGTCGACGCAAGGAGAGCCGCCGCATGGATCAGATCGCCAACCCCGCACCCGGTTTCCAACGCAACCCGGACAAAATCATCACCATCGAGCCCTATGCCGGCACCGTTACCGTGCGCGCCGGAGACGTGGTCATCGCTTCAACAGCGAAGGCCAAGGTGCTGACCGAAGCTCCCTATCCGGCGGCCTTCTACATTCCGTTCGCCGACATCGATTTCGGCAAGCTTGGCCGCACCGACCACTCGACCCATTGCCCCTACAAGGGCGATGCAAGCTATTGGAGCGTGCTGCCTGCCGGCGAGACCGGCCAGAACGCCATGTGGGCCTATGAACGGCCTTTCGACGAGATGGCTGAAATCGGCAACCACGGCGCATTCTACGCCAGCAAGGTCACGATCGAAGCCAAACCGGACTGAGCCAACGCCGAAGCGGGATACGCTCGGCTGGCCACTCACTCCGTGGTGCCGTTATTGCCGATGCCCTCGGCATCGTCGAGCCGCACAAAGGTCAAGCCCTTGGCCTTGAGCGCCAGCAGCCCCTGCACCACGCCTTCGCCGGCCGCATGGGTCGGCTGGTTGATATGCGAGATAATGACGTCGCCGTCCTTGGCCGCCGCGATGCGCCGCGCGGTTTCCTTGGCGCCGAGCAAGGAGCCGCCGTCGCCGTTTATCGAGAATCCCGCGACCTTGAAGCCAAGCTTGCGGATCATGGCGATTGCCGACGGGCTGTATTCGGCGGTTGCGCCACGAAACCATTTCGGCGCCGGCTCGCCGGTCCCGGCAAGAGCGGCGGCCCCCGATTCGACCTCGGCCAGCACCGCATCCGGGCTGCCGGCGCTGCGGATGCCGTAGATTTTCCGCGGCGTGTCGACCGCCGGGATGTGGTGACCGCCGTGATTTTCCAGTTCGAACAGATCGGGATGCGCCCGCATGATCTCGACGGCGGCGGCGTTCCGCTTCAGCCAGATGCCGGTCACGAAAATGGTGGCCGGGATCTTGTTGTCCACCAGCGCCGAAAGGATCCGGCTGTCGGTCTGTCCGCCGCAGGCATCGAGCGTGAGTGCCACACGGCCGGCGCCGCTCGCCTGCGGCCTGATGTGCAGCGTCGGCTCGACGAGCGGCGCGGCATGGCCGGCGGATGCCATCGCCAACGACATGGCGATCATCCAGAGATTTTTTTGCAGCAGGCGCATCAAACCGATTTCCTGACCCGTCATTTCAAGCAGACATCCCAAAGACCCGCATGAAGGCGGAAATCAGGATGATGCATAGCAGAAAAGCGCTCCACGCGACAATGTGACCGTTCCTGCGGCGAACGTGTCTTCTACCGCGTCGAGAGTCGTGCATGCGACCCATGATCTCAGATGACGCGTTCCAGCTGCATTTCGGTGCGCGAAAGAACCTCGCGCACCGCGTCGACCACAGGCTTGACTTCCAGGCCCCAGACGCAGCATGCCTTGCTGGGATCCGGCGCGCGGCAAAGGTCCTCGGCCATGCAGGCGCAAGGCATCGGCGGCTGGAGCGAGATGCTGGGCACGCCGACGGGACCCCAGCGCGACGGCTCCGTCAGACCGAACAGCCCGACAACCGGGGTCCCAGTGGCTGCCGCCATGTGCATCGGGCCGCTCTCATTGCCGAGAAACAGCCGGGCCTGTTTCAGCACCGCCAGCAGGCTTCCAAGCGACAGGTCACCGACGAGATTGACGACCGGCGGCGCGGTCCTGGCGACGATGCGTTCGGCGATCTCGCGCTCGTCCGGGCCGCCCACCAGCACGACGTCCAGGCCGGTCTCGCCGGCAATCTCGACGATCGCTGCTGCAAACCGCTCCGGCTGCCAACGTCGCCCCTCGAAGCTTGCACCCGCATGCACGGCGATGAAGGCATTTGGCCGCAGATGGTGCTTATCCAGCAGCGCCAATGCTTTCGCCGTCTCCAATGGCAGCGGCTGAAGGTTCGGAATCACCGTGCGAAGTTCAATGCCGAGCGCTTCGAGCGGCGAGAGGTAGCGGTACAGGAAATGCTGGCCATCAAAGCCGTAGGGCTTGGCAAGGACGTTGGCGGGCTGCCGCTCCAGCATACGCAAGGGTCTTTCGGAAGGATTGTATCCGACACGGGTCTTTGCGTGGACGAGCCCGGTGAGGATGCGCGACGTCTTCGAATCGGTCAGGTCGATGGTCAGGTCGAAGCGGAAGCGGCGCAACGCCCGCACCATGGCATAGAGCTCCTTCCCTCGCTCCAAGGGGGTGCCGCGCATGCGGTCGCGCCTGAATGCGACCACCTCGGAAGCGATACCATGGGCGATCACGAAGCTCTCGAAGCGGGCCTCGCACAGAAAGACGATGCTGGCGCCGGGGAATTCGAGCCGCAGGTTCTTGGCGAGCGCCGAGGCGAGGACGAGATCTCCTATGAACTTGGTTTGAATGACCAGGATCGAGCGGAGCGGCGCGGGAGAAATCTGCAGCATCTGTTTCCGGGAGCAATTTGCGGATGGCCGCAAATTGGGCAGGAACAATGTCGAGATTACGCGACGCCGCCAGCACGTTCGCGTGAATTGTCTTACAAAACGGTAAGCTGGATGGATCCTATCCTCGGCCTGCCTTCGCAACCAGCACCGCTGCCTGCGCTGCCGCCAGCCTGGCGATCGGCACGCGATAGGGCGAACAGGACACGTAGTCGAGGCCGACCTCTTCGCAAAAGCGGATCGAGGCCGGATCGCCGCCATGTTCGCCGCAGATGCCGAGCTTGATGTCGGGCCGCGTCGCCTTGCCCTTTTGCGCGGCCATGCGCACCAGTTCGCCGACGCCCTCGATGTCGAGCGAGACGAACGGGTCCTGATCGATAATGCCCTTCTGGCGGTAGGTTTCCAGGAACGAGGCCGCATCGTCGCGCGAAATGCCGAAGGTCGTCTGAGTCAGGTCGTTGGTGCCGAAGGAGAAGAATTCGGCTGATTCTGCAATGACATGCGCGCGGATGGCGGCGCGGGGAAGCTCGATCATCGTGCCAGTGAGATAGTCGATCTTGACGCCGGTTTCCTCCATGACGCTCTTGGCAACCGTATCGATGCGCGCCTTGACGTAATCGAGCTCCTTCACCAGGCCGACGAGCGGCACCATGATCTCGGGGACCACCAGGGCGCCGGCCTTCCTGCCGGCCTCCACGGCCGCCTCGAAAATGGCCCGTGCCTGCATCTCGGCGATCTCGGGGTAGGAGACGGCCAGGCGGCAGCCACGATGGCCGAGCATCGGGTTGAACTCGTGCAGCGCCTCGGTGCGCTGCCTGAGCTTGTCGGGCGACACGTTCATGGCGGCGGCGACCTCGGCGATTTCAGCCTCGGTCTTGGGCAGGAATTCGTGCAGCGGCGGATCGAGCAATCGGATCGTCACCGGCAGGCCGGCCATGATCTCGAACAGTTCGAGGAAATCCGAGCGCTGCATGGGCAGAAGCTTGGCGAGTGCGGCGCGCCGGTCCTTTTCGGTGTCGGCCAGGATCATCTCGCGCATGGCGACGATGCGGTCGCCGTCGAAGAACATGTGCTCCGTGCGGCAAAGCCCGATGCCTTCGGCGCCGAAGGAGCGCGCCATGCGCGCATCGAGCGGTGTTTCGGCATTGGTGCGCACCTTCATGCGCCGCACCGCGTCCGCCCATTCCATGATGGCGGCAAAATCGCCTGACAGTTCAGGCTGCAGCATGGCAACCGCGCCCTTCAGCACCTGGCCGTTGCCGCCATCGATGGTGATGATGTCGCCTTTGCGGAAGGTCTGCCCCATCGAGAGCAGCGTGCCGGCCCTGTAGTCGACGCGCAGCGAGCCGGCACCCGAGACGCAAGGCTTGCCCATGCCGCGCGCCACCACCGCGGCGTGGCTGGTCATGCCGCCGCGCGTGGTCAGGATGCCTTCCGCCGCATGCATGCCGTGGATGTCTTCGGGACTGGTTTCGATGCGCACCAGGATCGCCTTGCGCCCTTGTGTCTTCAAGTCCTCGGCGTCAGCTGAGGAAAAGACGATCTCGCCGGTAGCGGCACCGGGCGAGGCCGGCAGTCCGATGCCGATGACGTCGCGCGCGGCCTTGGGGTCGATGGTGGGATGCAGCAACTGGTCGAGCGAGGCCGGGTCGATACGGGCAACGGCTTCCTCTTTCGTGATCAGCCTGTCGCGCGCCATCTCGACGGCAATTTTCAGCGCCGCCTTTGCGGTGCGCTTGCCGGAGCGGGTCTGCAGCATCCACAATTTGCCGCGCTCGATGGTGAATTCGAGATCCTGCATGTCGCGGTAGTGCTTCTCCAGACTATCGGAGATGGTGACGAAGGACTGGAACGCGTCAGGCATCAGCTTCTGCAGCGACGGCTTGTCCGAGCCTGCTGCGATACGCGCCGCTTCGGTGATGTTCTGCGGCGTGCGGATGCCGGCAACGACGTCCTCGCCCTGCGCGTTCACCAGGAACTCGCCATAGAGCATCTTTTCGCCGGTCGACGGGTTGCGCGTGAAGGCAACGCCGGTGGCCGAGGTTTCGCCCATATTGCCGAACACCATGGCCTGGACGTTGACCGCCGTGCCCCAGCTTTCGGGAATATCGTGCAGGCGGCGATAGGTGATGGCGCGGTTGTTCATCCAGCTCGAGAACACGGCTGATATCGCGCCCCAGAGCTGCTCATGCGGATCCTGCGGAAACGGCCTGCCAAGCTCTTCCTCGACTTTGGCCTTGTAGAGCGCGATGACGCCCTGCCATTCGAGCGCCGTCAGTTCGGTGTCGAGTTCGTGCCCGAGCCCGCCCTTCTGGTCCTCCAGGATTTCCTCGAACACTTCGTGGTCGAGACCCATGACGACATCGGAATACATCTGGATGAAGCGGCGGTAGCTGTCATAGGCAAAGCGCGCATCGCCGGAATCGGCGGCCAGCGCCTCGACCGTCTCGTCGTTCAGGCCGAGATTGAGGACGGTGTCCATCATGCCGGGCATCGAGGCGCGAGCGCCGGAACGCACCGACACCAGCAGCAGTTTCGACGGGTCGCCGAACCGACGACCGGTCAGCCGGCCGATGTGATCGAGCGCGACCGCGACATCGGCTTCCAACCCGGCCGGATAAATACGGCCGTTGGCGTAGTAGGCGTTGCAGACCTCCGTGGTGATGGTGAAGCCCGGCGGCACCGGCAGCCCCAGGCTGCACATCTCGGCCAAGTTGGCGCCTTTGCCGCCCAGGAGATTCTTGTCGCTGGCACGGCCCTCCGCCGCACCATCGCCAAAGGTGAAAACCCATTTGGTCATGCATCGCTCTCCGGTTGCAGGAGATTGGAAAGATTGGCGAAACGGAAAGTTCCGCCGGTCCGTCCTTGGAGCGATATGATGCTGCAGTGCGAAAGGCAAGGCGTCGGCAAAGCCGTCCGGCCACTACAATCGATTAAGCAAAGCCGTGCCTCAGGATGCGGCAAAAAGACTTGCTATGCCGGGGATTCTGGAGTAGAACATACAGTGAACAAAGAGGTGGCTATGAAACTGTCCGGAAAACTCGACTATCTGGAAATGCCGGCGACGGGCGGGACGCTGGACCGGCTGAAGGCCTTCTACAGTTCCGCCTTTGCCTGGTCGTTCACTGACTATGGGCCGACCTATTCGGCCTTTGCCGAAGGCCTGGACGGGGGTTTTCAGGCCGACGCCGCCGAAGCGCCATCAAAGCCGCTGCCGGTGCTCTACAGCAGGGATCTGGAGGCGACCCTCGAGGCTGTCGAAAACGCCGGCGGCACGGTCGTCAAACCGATCTTCGCGTTCCCTGGCGGCCGCCGTTTCCACTTTGCCGATCCGGCCGGCAACGAGATGGCGGTGTGGTCCGAATAGCCAGCTCGTGCCGTCTGGCGGCGTTGCTTTTGCTGCCCAAACAGGCGTTCTCACCACCATTCATGGGGCATTGTGCTTTTTGGCTGCTCTGCTAATAACGCGCCGCACAAGCGACTCTGACGGCAATTGGGGCGTCGCCAAGTGGTAAGGCATCGGTTTTTGGTACCGACATTCCCAGGTTCGAATCCTGGCGCCCCAGCCAAACTGGATGCCCTGTGGATAACTTCCCCTTGATGGCGTAGCTCGACGCCGCTGCAGCCGCTGATTCTGCAAGTAGGTCAAAAGTTGCCTGAAGTTGGCGCGAACCTCGCCGCGATCCCATGCGCAGTTCGACAGCACTAGGGTAATTAGTTAACAAAAAATAACGCGCCCGTGCGGGGAATAAAGCCGTGTGAGCAAGACCAGAGCCAAAGGTCGCTACGCCGCTGACGCACCAACGGTGCGACTGTATGTCCGGTGCCACCTCTTTCTCCAACGCTGATGGGCGGCAGCACAGGTTCTTGTTCAGGACGCAGGATCGAAAACTTTGGCAGGAAAGGCCCTTTCCATCACATCCAGGAAAGCGCGCACCTTCGCACCGACAAGACGCCGCGAACTTTGGAGCGCCCAGATTTCGACAGACGGACCGGCATCAGTTCCCCAGCAAACCAGTCGGCCCGCCTCGATATCGCCTGCGACGAGAAGCTTCGGAAGCAACGCCGCACCCGCACCTGCGAGAACGGCATCGCGCACCATCAGCAGGGAAGAGAAGCGCAGGATCGGATCGGGCTTGAAAAGGACTTCGTCCTCAAAATCGGATTTCATGCGCCAAACAACATTTAGCGGAGTTGCGCTCAGCAAGACCGCCTTTACGGCGCTCGGTCCACCGCCAGGCGCCGGCTGAGGGCGCGGCATGTCCGGTGAGGCAACGATCAGGCGCTCGTCATTGAGAAAACGGCGACCGATGAGCCGTTCATCTGGTGAAGGATCGATCCGGATAACAAGGTCGTAGCCATCCTCGACCGGATCGACCTTGCGATCCTCGGCAACAATCTCAAGCTTGACCTCCGGGTAGGCGAGAGCGAACCGGGTGCAGATCCTGGGAAGCACCACATGCGCGAAAACCACGGGAGCGCTCACCCGCAGCCTGCCTCTCGGGGTGGACGCACCCAAGACGATCGCCTCCCCGGCTTCGGCGATTTCCGACAGCAGTCCGTCGGTGCGCTCGTGAAGCGCGCGACCTTCGTCTGTCAGTCGCAAACTTTGGGATCCACGCTCGATCAGCCTCACGCCAAGGCTGTGTTCGAGTTCGCTCACATGGCGCGACAACGTCGCCTTGGATCGCCCGGAGAGGCGACCAGCTCGGCCGAAACCGCCATGGGTGACAACGAGGTTGAAGTCCGAGAGAGCTTCGAGATCCATAGGATGGGTGTTCCAATATCGAGACAGGTTGTTTCTAACATGGCATCTCCCGCTCATGATTGGAACGCGTATCTTTCTCTCGACACGCACAAACATCATAAGGAGTTTTCACAATGGCTATTTTGGTAACCGGCAGCACCGGGACGATCGGATCCCAAGTCCTGGCCCACCTGCAGGGGCGCAACGTGGAGGTCCGCGCCTTGACTCGTTCCCCTGAGGCCGCGCAACTGCCATCAGGTGTAAAGGCGGTCCGCGGTGATCTCGCCGACCCGGATTCGCTACGATCCGCGCTGGAAGGCGTCAGCACATTGTTCCTGCTCGCCCCGAATGTCGCGGACGAATTGACCCAGGCCATGCTTGCGCTGACGGTGGCTCGCGAGGCCGGCGTCAAGGGCATCGTCTATCTCTCGGTGTTCGGCGGCGAGCCCTATGCCGACGTTCCGCATTTCGCGGGCAAGTACACGGTCGAGCGGATGATCGAGGCGCTCGACTTGCCCGCGACGATCCTGCGGCCCGCCTACTTCATCCAGAACGATCTTCGTCAGAAAGACGTGCTTTTGAAGGCCGGCGTCTATGGCGCGCCGATCGGCGCGAAGGGTATCTCGATGGTTGATGTCAGAGACATCGGCGAGGCCGCCGCGATCGAGCTGGTTCGCCGTGAGCAGGCTGCGACGCCGCTCGGTCGCGAGACCTACGCGTTGGTCGGTCCGGACAGCCTGACTGGCGAAGGTATCGCCACCATCTGGAGCGAAGCCCTCGGCCGCGCGATCCGGTACGGCGGTGATGATCTTGTCGTTATGGAGCAGCGCACGAAGACCATGCTGCCCGTCTGGCACGCGCTCGATCTGCGCCTGATGTTCGGTCGGTATCAGAGCGATGGCGCAGTGGCGACCACCAACGACATTGCCCATCTGACCAAGCTGCTCGGTCACGCCCCGCGCTCCTATTCCGCTTTTGCCAAGGATGCCGCGACGCAGTGGGCGAAGAACTGAGCCTACATCCCTACCCCCACAACCAAGGAGACAAGACGATGACGACGATCCAACCCCTCTTGCCTGAAGACGCTCCGGCCATGGCCGCGATGCGACAGGCCGCTTCGGCCCACAAGGGCGAGCCGATGGGCCCTGACGCGCGCCCGATGTTCGACGCCATGTTTGCCGCTACACCCGCCGCTGCGAATGTGCGGGTTGAGCCTGCGACGGTCGGAGGCATTGCGGGCTTCTGGCTGCGACTGCCGCACCCGCGGCCGGGCGCACGCGTGCTCTATATTCATGGTGGTGGCTATGTGCTCGGCTCAGCCCAGGCGCTCACCAACTTCGCGGGCCAGATCGCCGCACGCGTTGGCGCCGATACCTTCGTCCCGGACTACCGGCTCGCCCCCGAGCATCCGTTCCCGGCAGCGGTCGACGATGCGGTCGCTGCCTATCGTGGTCTCGTTGCGGAGGGTGCCGAACGGATTGCGGTTGTAGGCGACTCTGCCGGTGGCGGCTTGACGTTGGCACTGCTGTCGATCCTAGCTGCCGACAAGGCGAATGGCATGATGCAACCGGTCGGGGCCGCGGCGATGTCGCCCTGGACCGACCTGGCGCTCACCGGCGACAGCTTCGAGACGAGGGCAGCGGCGGATCCGATCTTCACGCGCGGCGTGCTCCAGGCCTTTGCGGAAATGTATCTTCAGGGCCAGGATACCACGAACCCTAAGGCGTCGCCGCTCTATGCGCAGCTAGGCGGCGTGCCGCCGATCCGCATCGATGTCGGCGACGACGAATTGCTGCTCGCCGATTCCATCCGCTATGCCGACCGGGCGCGGGCGGCCGGCGTGGAGATCACATTGTCGGTCTGGGAGGGCATGCCGCACGTGTTCCAATCCTCCCTCGGCCAGTTCCTCGCGGCCGAGCAGTCCGTGAACGCCATCAGCGACTTCCTCCGCCGGCGTCTCATCGATTTTTCCCCGTCCATCAGCACGCCTTCGGAGGTTTGACATGAAAATTCTGGTATTAGGCGCCACAGGCGCAACCGGCCGGCTGATTGTTGGCAAGGCTCTCGCCGAAGGACACGACGTCGTAGCCCTCGTTCGCTCCAAGGCAAAGGCCGAGAACCTCACCGGCGCCGAGCTCGTCGAAGGCGACGCCCGCGATCCGGCCGCACTGGCCCGTGCCATCGCAGGCTGCGATGCCGTTGTCAGTTCATTGGGCACCGCCATGAGCCCATTCCGTGAGGTGACGATGCTTTCGACGGCGACGCGCGCGCTGGTCGGCGTCATGGAGCGGCAAAACATCCGTCGTCTGGTGAGCATCACTGGCCTGGGCGCCGGTGACAGTCGCGGCCATGGCGGCTTCTTCTTCGACCGGCTGCTCCTGCCCCTGATGCTGCGGAAGGTCTACGAAGACAAGGATCGCCAGGAAGATGCCATTCGGGGCAGCACGCTCGACTGGACCATCGTTCGACCAATGGTCCTCAACGACAAGCCGGCGCGCGGTCGCATCAAGGCGTTGACCGACCTTTCAGGTGTACATGGCGGGACGATCGCCCGAGCCGATGTCGCGGATTTCGTCGTTCAGCAACTCACCGCGGATACGTGGCTGCGCAAATCGCCCCTGATCAGTTGGTGAAAGTCACTAGACTAGTAAAACCCGCGCCCTAGCTGCGGAGCCTCAACAGGTTGTCAGTGGCCAGCTGCCTCGCCACATCCCAGCTGTTCCACCACCATCTCGATGAAGCTCTTCAGCTTCGGCGTTTGTCGCCGATCAGGGTGGAACAGCAGATGAATTGGACGCGGAGGCGTTTCATAGTTCGGCAATACTCGGACGAGCCGCCCGGTCGCGAGGTGCGTGCGCACCGACTCTTCCCCGATGAGCGCCAAGCCGAAACCTGCGAGCGCCGCCTCCAGCAACGAAGCGGGACTGTTGACCTTGAGACGGCCATGGACCAGGGCCTTTGAGGTGAGACCGTCCCGTACAAAGAGCCAGTCGCTGAACGTTGGTTCGGGCCAGTTGCCGAAGAGCAGGCATTCATGATTGGCCAAATCCGATACAGTCGATGGCATCCCTCGCTCTTTTAGGTATGCAGGCGACCCGCAGGCGATAGTCTGAAAGGGTGCGAGCTCGATCGCTCCGAGGTTAGATTCTCCGAGAGGACCGATCCGGAACACCGCCTCAAACCCGTCGTCGATAAGGTCGACAAAGCGGTCGTTGAGAACCAGGTCGACATCGACACTGGGATGGCTGCTCAAATATCGTGCGACCACAGGTGTCACGCAGTGAGCTCCGAATGAAACCGGCGCGTTGACGCGCAACAGCCCTCGCGGTTTGCCCCTGGCCTCATCAGCAATTGCATCCGCCCAGTCGACCTCGGCCAGCGCCACTTTGCACCGATCGTAGTAGGACTTGCCGATCACCGTCAGACTTTGCTTTCGGGTTGTGCGATTGAGCAGGCGTGCCCCCAAGCGGGCCTCCAGATAGGTGACGTGCTTGGCTACCATTTGCGGTGAGATGCCGAGCGCCGATGCCGCCGTTGCAAAGGAGCCGCTTTCTGCCGCCTTCACGAATGCGGCCATGCTGGCGAGACGATCCATTCCACACTCCTGGTTGGGAGAGCCGGTTTCATGACGCCATTTATCGATAGAATGCAAGGGTCCATACAGCTTGTCAGCATTCTCACCCCCCACATCTTCGAAAGGCACAAACATGAAAATCGGCATTGTTGGCGCTGGCAATATCGGCAGCGCACTCACCCGTCTCTTCCGGGCCGGAGGGCACGAGGTCACGATCGCCAATTCGCGCGGACCAGAGTCTTTGGCGGACCTGTCGGCGGAAACCGGCGCGCGGGCGGCTACGATGGAAGATGCTGTCCGCGGCCAGGAGGTCGTGGTCGTCGCCGTTCCTACAAACAAAATCCCTAGTCTGCCCCGCGAACTGTTCGCGGCCACGTCCGCCGACGTCGCCGTAATCGACACGACCAACTACTACCCACAACAGCGCGATGGTCATCTGGACGGAATTGAGGACGGGAGCACCGAAAGCGAATGGGTCGAGCAGCACCTTGGGCGTCCGGTGATCAAAGCCTTCAACACTATAGAAGCGACCCATCTTCAACCGGGCGCCAAGTCGGCGGGTTCCGCGGACCGTATCGCTCTGGCGGTGGCGGGCGATGATGCCAGGACCAAGGCCAAGGCGATGGCGCTGATCGACGGGATCGGCTTCGACGCCGTGGACGCGGGCACTATCGCGGAGTCATGGCGTCAGCAGCCGGGCTCACCCGGTTATCTCAAGGACTATAACGTCAAAGGTGTCCGGCGCGCGCTCGCCGAGGCGAGCGCCGAACGTCAGCCCGAGTGGCGCGCAACGCCCAACAGCCCCGGCACGTACGAGTCGCCGGCGTAGACGCCCTTGGTCCGCCACCATCCGCCCCACCCACAGAGGATCGAGGATTAGCCGATGCGCTCTAGCTGACCTGATCGGCGGCCTGCGCCGTCGCGGCGAATTCAAGTCACCACTTGCTTGATCTGAACAGTGTCGCCTTGAACATCTCCCTCTTTCCATACATAGGTCGACCGGGTGGGTGGCGGCTCAACATGGAACTTCAATGAACCTTCCTATCTTCGCCATCAACCTCGATCGCGAGACCCAGCGCTGGAGCGAATTGCTCGCCAGCGCCGAAGCGGCAGGCCTGACCTTGCAGCGCATTGCCGCCGTCGACGGCCGTGCGCTTGCCAAAGAGGCCTGGACGGAGATCGATCTGCCAGCCGCACGCAAGCTGAGCGGGCGCGACATCCTTTCCGGCGAATATGCCTGTTACCGCAGCCATATCCAGGCGCTGGAAACGTTCGTGGCCGGTGGCAGCGCCCATGGCCTGATCGTCGAGGACGACGTCCTCTTCAGCGAAAACACCATGCGGCGCATCGAGGCCATCATCGCGGCGGTGCCGGATTTCGACGTCATCAAACTGATCAACCATCGCATCAGCTTCTTCATGCGCGCCGTCGAGACGGCGGAAGGCGACGAGATCGGTCGTGCGCTGCATGGCCCGCAAGGCTCGGCCGCCGCCTATCTGGTGACGCGGGAGGGCGCGCAGGGTCTGTTGTCGGCGCTCGCCGTCATGAAAATGCCATGGGACGTCGCGCTCGAACGCTTTTGGGATACCGGCCTGAAGGTCTATTCCGCCCGCCAAAACGTGCTTGGCTTCGCCGCCAGCAGCGAGATCTCCGGCATAGCCGGTCCCTCGGGAAGCTACAAATCCGCAAGGTTGGGCGGGCCGAGCCGGCTACGTGCCGGGGTGTTGCGGGCCGGTGACGAGCTGCGCCGCCTGCATCACGTCCTGCTGCGGCCCCCTTTGCCGCGAGATACCCTGGACTATGCCAAGGACAACGCGCCGCGCCACACCTTGCTTCTGTTGCTTGCGGCACTCGCCATTCTCGCCATGGTTTCCGCGGTGTGGCGCGAGGCAGACACCTACCGCTATGCGGGCCTGGCGCTGGCCCTGGTCGCGGTCATCCGCTGGTTCAGGGTGGATTTGTGGACCTACAGCAAACCACTGATCGGTTGGGTCGGCTTCCTGTGTCTGGGCTGGTCGCTCTATGTCTTCATCCGACTGGCGATCGTCTATTTCGGCACCCACCAGTTGGGTGGCGCCGAAGGCATTTACATGTTTCCGCTGTTCTATGCGACGACCGGATTCGCCTTTCTGCTGTTTGTCAGGCAGCCCGCACGGCTGGTCCTCTGGTTCATGATCCTCAGTCTTGTCTTCCTGGCGGCGGACACCGCCTGTTCGAACATGTTTCAGGATATCCAACCGGCCCCGTGGCTTTTCAACAATCCCATCCACGCGTCGGTGGCGGCCGGTTTCATCTTCCTCTGCACGCTGCAATTCATGGCTTACACGGCCCAGAGAACGGACCTCGGGAAAGCAACCAAGAACCTTTATTGGGCGCTGTCGACAGCCGTCCTGCTGCTTGCCGTCGTCAATATCATCGAGATGCGGTCAAAGGGCGTGTGGCTTGCGCTTGCGCTTGCGCTGCTCCTGTTGACGGTCATGACCCTGGCGAGAGGCCATCGCCGCGAACTGTTGGTTTCGGGTGGCGTGCTGGCGATCGTGGCGGCCGGCATTGTCGCAACACACAACATCTTCTCGTCCACCGCCGGCGACACCATGACCTTCGTCAAAACCCTGGTTCCGGATGTGTTCAGGCATGGCGTCCTTCCCGCATTCGACCGCGCCATCGCGAGCGATGCGGTTCCGCTTGCAGCCAAGGAAAGGCTGATGCTGTGGGCGGATGCGATCGATATCTGGAAACGCCACCCGATCTTCGGAGCCAGTTCCAGCTGGCTGACCGAGTGGGAGAACAGAACCTATCATCCCATGATCTTAAACGTCTTCCACAATGGTTATCTGGAAATTGCCGTGCGCTATGGTCTGGTCGGACTGGCGTTCTTTGCCTTTCTCTACACCTGGTCGGCCAGGCAGGTTCTGCTGGCCATGCGAGCCAAGCTTGTCGCTCCGGCCGCATGGTCCTGCTACATCTCCACACTGGTTTTCTTCGCCCTCAGCATCCTTACCAATTCCAACAACCGGCTGGCCATGGGTGAGGCCTTCATGTGGTTTGCCGCGGCGTTCGGCTTCTATTGTTTTTATGTTCGCCAGCAGAAGAACCTTGTCGCGCCGCGAACCTATTTTTAGGGCCTGCCGGCGCAGCACGTATCTGATCAGCCGGTTGCGGCCAATGCACCTTTGAGGCCCCGCTCAATTTCCCGATAATCGGGAAAGTCGATGCCAAAATCCACGGCTTATCGCCGGCAACCCGTTTGTTACGATCGACACAGATCACAGACGGGGGTTGTCACGGATATGCTGACGGACAGGCAGGCACGCGAAGCGGTGGAGCAGTACCGCGAGGAAGGATATGCGGTCGTTCGACAATTCGTCGACGGCGACGAGATGATCCGGCTGAAGAAGGAAACCGATGCGGTCTATGCCGAAGGCCTCAAGCATCACGCCACTTTCCGGCACGGCAACCTGAATTTCCAGATCCTGCCTGAATCGGACTTTGGCCAACGCTATGTGCTGCAGGCTTACTGGTTTTCCTGGATCAATTCCTATTTCGAGCAATTCCGCCGCAATCCCGACTATCTGAAGCTGCTCGAGGGTCTGATCGGCCGCGACATAAAACAGATCGCCCAACAGCTGCACTGGAAGCCGCCCGGCGCCAATGTCACGGGTTATCGCTTCCACCAGGATCTGCGCTTCCGTAACCAGGCCGCCTTCGACAATGTCGCCGACGCCACCGTGACAACAGGCCTCGCGGTCGATCGGGCGACGCTGGACAATGGCTGCCTTCAGGTCGTGCCCGGCAGCCACAAGCTCGGCTATCTCGGCCTGTCGGACGAGGGAACCGGCGAGCTGATGAAGGGTCTGACCGCCGAAGAAGAGTTGCGCAAGGTCGGCATCGACCCGGCGACCATCGTTCCGCTGGTGCTGGAGCCGGGCGACCTTGCTTTATGGGGGCTGCTCACCGTGCACGGCTCCTCGCCCAATAGGTCACAGCACGACCGCGCCTTTGCACTGTCCAGCTATGTGCGGGCGGATACGACGCAACGTGGCGAATGGGCGTTCAGGGACGGTGTTTCGGTACCGCTCGGCAAGACGCCGGCATTGTGCAAATACGAAAAGCTCTTCGAGGAGCCGGGACCGATGTACGACACCACCGCCTGGTGGAAATGACGCTGCCGCGTCGGGCGACGGGGGCAGCAGGGGCCTGGCGTTCGCGCCAGGCCCCTGACGGCGTTGGCCGGCAATCGGGCAGCATTTCAGGCGGTGAAGTCGGCCGACAGTTCGCGGATCAGGAAATCGACGAACGCGCGCACCTTGGCCGCAATATAGGTGCGGTGCGGATAGAGTGCGTAGATCGGGCTGGAGCCGGGGCGAAACTCATCCAGCTGCACTTCCAGCCGGCCGTCGCTGATCGCAGCATCGACCAGCAGGCTGGGCAGATTGCCGATGCCGAAACCGGCGGTGGTCATCTGGTAGGCGGCCTCGACGCTGTTGGTCGAGATGCGCCCGCCGACAGCCGCATCGAAAGGGCCGTCTGGTCCGATGAAAGGCCATGTGCCAAGCCGCTTGGCGAAATTGCTCAGCACGCAGGAATGGCTTGCCAGCTCATCCGGGTGGACCGGGCGGCCGTTTGTGTCCCAATAATCGGGCGTGGCGCAGACATAGTTGCGAACTTCCCCAAGCCGGCGGGCAATCAAGGCGGAATCGGCCTGACCGCCGAAGCGGATGGCGACATCGTAACCTTCCTCGACAATGCCGACGACATAACGCGCGGTGAGGTCGAACTCGATCGTGGTGAGCGGGTTCTCTTCGAGGAATTTCGGCACCAGCTTGGTTATGCGCGTGTGGCCCAGAACATTGGAGCAGGAAACCCGGATCAGGCCGCGCGTCTCCTTGTGCAGGCCGCGCGTCGAATCCTGCAGTTCGGAAATGTCGTCGAGCAGGATGCGGGCACGCGGAGCATAGTCGCGGCCCGCCTCTGTGAGGCTGAGGCGCCTTGTGGTGCGATTGATGAGCCGGACGCCGAGGTCGTCTTCCAGTTCCTTGATGGTGCGGCTGACGGCCGTCGTCGACATGTTGAGATCGCGCGCCGCCGCCGACAGGCTGCCCAGCAGGCAGACCCGATCGAACACCCGCATCGCCGTCAGAAGATTCATCTTGCCTTCCCCTCGCCGTCGCGGCCCCGCCGCCATCGGCTGGGTCTTGTAGAAAACAGCGCCCAGCAACGACGCGGCAAGGGCATTCCACCGAATTTGGGCGTAAAATCAACAATGGGAGAACCGATATGACATCCAGACCTCTTCATCCGGCGATCGGCACATTTGCGAAAGGCGCGAAGAGCGGCGCGCTTGGCCGCCGCGAGTTCCTGGCGTTGGCCAGCGCCTTCGGCGCCAGCACGGCGATTGCCTATGGGCTCATCGGTCAACCGGTCCCGGCGCGGGCCGAGGAAGCCGCCCAACCCAGAAAGGGCGGCGTGCTGCGTGTTGCCATGCAGGTGATGGAGCTGGAAGACCCGCGCAAGTTCAAGGTTTCGCAGATGGGCAACATCGCCATGCAGTTTCTCGAACCGCTGGTGCGCTGGAAGCCGGATTTCACCTTCGAGCCGGTGCTGCTGCAGAGCTGGGAGATCAATGCGGACGCCACGGAATATGTGCTCAAGGTGCGCCCAGGGGTGAAGTGGTCGAACGGCGACGATTTCACCGCCACGGATGTCGCCTTCAACATCACGCGCTGGTGTGAGAAGGATGCCGCCGGCAACTCGATGGCGGGGCGCATGACCGCCCTGATCGATCCCGACACCAAGGCGGCGCGCACTGGTGCCATCGAAGTTCGCGACGACCACACCGTGGTCCTGAAACTGTCGCAGCCCGACATCACCATCATTCCTGCGATGACCGACTACCCGGCATTGATCGTCCACCGCACGTTCAATCCGAAGGCAGCGCCACTGTCGGCCAACCCCGTTTCCACGGGTCCATTCGAGCTTAAAAAACTCGATGTCGGCGTTGCTGCCTCGGTGCGCAAGCGGCCGGACGGGTCGTGGTGGGGCGGCGAGGTGTTCCTCGACGGCATCGACTGGACCGACTACGGCACCGACTCGGCCGCCACCGTCTCCGCCTTCGAATCCGGTGAGATTGACCTGAACGGACAGACGCAGTCCTATGACGTCGCCATGCTCGACAGGCTGGGCCTGAAGAAAAGCGAGATCGTCACTGCCGCCACCCTGGTCTCGCGCTGCAACGTCAACGCCAAACCCTATGACGACAAGCGCGTGCGCAACGCCATACAGCTTGCGGTCGATAACGAAGCGGTGCTGCAACTGGGCGCCGACGGCATGGGCATCGTCGCGCAGAACGATCATGTCGGACCGATGCATCCCGAACACGCCGACCTGCCGCCGATCAAACGTGATCCGGCCCGGGCCAGGGCATTGCTCGAGGAAGCCGGCCAGCTCGATTTCGAGTTCGATCTGATCTCGGTCGAAGCCGACTACCGCAAGGAAAGCTCCGATGCCGTCGCCCAGCAGATGCGCGACGCCGGCTTCAAGGTGAAACGCACCGTCATCCCGGAATCGGCGTTCTGGAACGACTGGACGAAGTATCCCTTCGCGACGACCAATTGGAACGCCCGACCGCTCGGCATCCAGACCTATGCGCTTGCCTATCAGACCGGTTCGGCATGGAACGAGACGGGGTTCGCCGATCCAGACTTCGATGCCAAGGTCCACAAGGCCAATTCCATCGCCGATCCGGAGCAGCGCCGTGTGGTAATGAAGGAACTCCAGGTCATGCTGCAGGATTCCGGCATCATCGTTCAGCCTTACTGGCGAAAGCTGTTCTGCCATATGAAACCTTCCTTGATGGGCTACCAGATGCACCAGGCCTATGAGCAGGATTTCACACGGGCCTGGCTCGCCGCCTGATCGCGGACGACCCCTCCGACAGGGCGGCGCATTTTCTGGCGCCGCCCTTAGAGCAGTTCACCGTTTCACGGAAACGGCGAGCTGCTCTAACTCTTGTTTTGAGGCAATTTTGGCCGGAAAACCGCTTCACACTTTTCCTAGAATTGCTCTAGCCTGCTCACCGGGGACGTTGCGCCGAAGCGTCGGCCTCAAGGGCGTTCGAGGAGCAGTGCGGGCTTTGTATCGGGCATGATGCGCAGATGCGCCCACACATGCCCTGCCTTGTCAGGTCGGCCGGGATTGCAGGCCGCCGCACCGGACCGGCTGGCACATCAAGCGTGTGAAACATTCTGGTTTCTGCCTCTGTCATCATCTAGCTCCGGTTCATGGCTGGAGCTTACTTTTGACTGGGGGAAGCGAAACCCGCTTTCCCGGGCAACGACCTTCCCGAAAACCGGGAGAATTCGTGCTCTTGGTGCCGAGAGGGACCCGAAGCAGCAAGACGACCGCATGAGCGGTCTGCCGCACCGGGTGCTATTGCCGGATCTCGACAGGTCTCTGCCGCTCAGTTGAAGTGAATTCGCCTGCCTATTGTGCGGAACTCCAGCCTGTCTTGGACGTTAGACCCGCCGTCTGAAAGATATTTCCTACCGACGCGATAGGCAGTATTACGAAGCGGGTGGGACGCCCCGAGCCACACGGCCTGTCGGATATGAAGCAATTTTGCGGTTGAGATCGCGGAACATGCAGCGTTATTTCCATCCGATCTGGAGATCTTAAATTGCCAGCTCGAATATGCTGCGTCTTTGGCAGCTGGCAATTGCTCAGCCTGGTTGCCTCACTTCGCCAATCAACAATGGATGGAAGCTCCCCGGCGGATCAGGAGCATGAGGACTATCTCCTGCTTTATGAAACGGCCGGCGTTTCCGAGCATTTCAAGACCGGTCTTGCTGAACTTGCGTCTAAAGTATGGACCTGGAGACGGATCATATGGGCGTACGACCTTCTGACGTCCGAGCGTAAATATGGGCAACTGCAAATTTTCCGGATCCATCGTCTGATCCGAGACACAATTGGTCTCGACGCGAGTTCCGTAGCTGAAATCTGGGCCTGCTTCGTTAACCGGCCGTCGGAAAAAATACTGCTGGATTCATACCCTGAAGCCAAGATCGTTTTGTATGAGGATGGCTTGACGTCATACCTTCCATTCGAGATGGCAACCATGTCACGGCCGCCGGGCACAAGGTTTCGACGACGCATCACCGCGGTCTTGATTGCAGGACTCTCTACAATTTCACCGGCGTTCCGATTGAGGAAAGCGGCCGACAGGATAGAAAGACACCATCTGAGACGGGTGACGAAGTTTTATTCTTTGCTTCACGAAATCCCCATTCACGATGCACTGGAGAACGTACCAAGATTTCAGGTCGGCGCTTCGCTGATGCGCGACGTAATAGATGAAGCCTGCAGGGATGCGCTTTCCGGCGGCGATGAACATTGCCGTGCGTCAGCCAACCCACGGATCCTGCTGCTCGGCCAGGCATTGTCGCGAAACCGCATAATGTCGTACGCGCAAGAGGCGGCGATCTATAGACGAATTGCGGAGCAGATCGTCGAGAGGGGATACGACGTCGTCTGGAAGGAACATCCCAGAATAAGCAAGCCCTTCTTCCCCGAATTGCTGGATACAGTTGGCAATGTGACGGCCGACGCCAACACCAGGATCATGGAAGCTAACCTGCCACACATATATCCGATAGAGCTTGTCGTATCCCGGATGAACATCGTTGGCTGCGTCTCCGGCACGTCAGCTGCCCTTCTTTACCTGAAGTGGCTTTACGGCATCAAAACATACACATTTGCGGAATCCCTGGTCCCCCTCATGACTGGCGCGGATATTCTAATGAGCGAAATGGTAAAAGCCCATGCGGAGCCCTTTTCAACGCTCCAATCTTTGAACGAGACGCAGAAAGGGATCCGTTGAAAGGCGGTAACCCGAACAGCTTGAACACGATCCTCGCTGTCCAAATTCGGACAAACTCGATCTGGGACACCATCGATGTCAAAGCCGCTTTCGGTCCTTCAACGAGCCACCAAGGCCGACGTTCGATCGGAGCCGTTTCCACACGTCATCCTGCGTGACGCCCTTCCCCTCGATCTCTACCAGGAATTGGCCGGCACGTTTCCCGCTCCGGAAACGCTCGAAATCGATACACGCCGCAACAACACCAGGTGGGATTATGAGGCCCACCGCGTTCGGTCGAACGAAGCCGTGCCGCAAATATGGCGCGATTTTATCGCCTACCATGTATCGCAAGCATTTTTCGGCGAGGTCGCCGACCTGTTCTACGAAGATATTCGCAAGCTTTACCCTGATTATTACCCCAATTATGAACGCCTCAAGAATATGAAAGCGGGCATCAGGTTTAGTGACACCTATGCAACGCGCGACATACTGATGGATGCGATGCTCAGCGGGAACACGCCGGTGACCAATGCCGGATCGGTGCGGACAAGCCACATCGACAATGGCGACAAGCTATTTTCTGGCCTGTTTTATATGAGGCCGGAAGATTATGATGCCGTTGGCGGGGACCTGACAATTAGTCGTTTCCAGTCCAAATACGCCACACTGAAAGCCAAAGCGACACTCTTCAATGATGCCTATGTCGACGACACCCATTTGGAATGCGTCGAAACAGTTCAATACGACAAGAACATTCTTGTATTGTTCATCAATTCGATTGAATCGGTCCACGGCGTCACAGTCCGCCAACCCACCAACAAATCCCGGCTTTTCGTCAATCTGGTTGGAGAAGTCGAAAAGCCATTTTACATCAAAGGAAAAAAGATACGGCCGCGCTACGTCCCGGCGCATCAAAATCAGGATGAGGCGGAACAGACCTGGCTGAAAAAGCTCAAGCAAAAATTGCGGCTTTAGAAGAACAACGCCGTCGATCCGAGTTTCAGCCTGAACTGCCAATACCGAGCCGGATTCGACTTTCCCGGCGGCCAGGCAAAGATTGGAACAGAATGAGATTTTATCCAGCCGTCGAACGGATCGCCTTTTTCGCCACGCTTGCCGCTGTTCTTGCCCTTGCACTGCTGCCTATACCCCGACTCGAAGAGTACGGGATCGATATCGGTTTCCGTTCCGACAAGCTGAACCACGCCAGCGCCTTTGCCGTCATGACTTTCCTTGGAGGGCTCGGCTGGCCCGATCGAAAAGCAAGACTAATCGTCTTCCTGGCCATGATTGGAGCGGCGATCGAGGTCCTGCAGGGCACGGCGCTGATACGGCGCGATCTGGATGTGTTCGACTGGTTTGCCGATTGCGCCGGCATCGCATGTGGCCTCGTGGCCGTGATCTGTTTGAACTGGATCTTGCGGCGCAGAGGTTGAGCCCGCTCTCAAGCCTTATCTGCACGGCGCCGATAGCCACAGGAGTTCGCCCTCGGCTCCATTGACTCAGCGAAATCGGATTGCAACGATCCGATCCGAGAGTGAGCAATTTTTCTAACTTGGCCGGACAGATATTTTGGGCGCGGCACCCAGGAAGTTCGCCATCAGTATTGAGGGACGATGACGATCAAGATCAGGCTTCCGGGCGGTGTGTTGAAGGTCAAGCAACGTCATGAGTTGCGGCGGCGGGAGCACAAGGGCGAAGTCCCGGTCTGGCAGTTTGGCAAATATTTCGTCATCTGGTGGCCCAGTACAATTCCTGATCGACCATCCAAGAGCTCGAATACTGATGAGGAACTTGAAATGAATCTTCCATCGTCTGGAGAAAGCACGTAAGCTCTATGCATCATGGCTTTGCGAATCAGATTGCCGGGGGGCACACTGAAGGTGAAGACCTACCGCGAACTGCGTGATCGCGAGCGGGATCGCAGGGTGCCTGTGCTGAAACTGGGATCGCTCTATTTCGTCTGGTCCCCGGCCAAACATCATTCGCACAGGCACAGTCCGCGGCCCTGACATTTTTTGCCGGGCGAGAACCGCTTGCACCCTTTTCCTGAAATTGCTCCGGTGCGGCCCATTCCAGCCAGCGCGACCTGGGTCAGCTTGCCTCGCGCATGGCCTCGGCCGCCTGCAGGTCGACCGACACCAATTGGCTGACGCCCTGTTCGGCCATGGTGACGCCGAACAGCCGGTTCATGCGCGCCATGGTGATGGGATTGTGGGTGATGATGACGAAGCGCGTCTCGGTGGTGGCGGCCATTTCGTCCATCAGGTTGCAGAAGCGCTCGACATTGTGATCGTCGAGCGGGGCGTCGACCTCGTCGAGCACGCAGATCGGCGCCGGATTGGTCAGGAACACCGCGAAGATCAGCGACATCGCCGTCAACGCCTGCTCGCCGCCCGACAGCAGCGTCATGGTCTGCGGCTTCTTGCCGGGCGGGCGGGCGAGGATTTCGAGGCCGGCCTCGAGCGGATCGTCGGATTCGATCAGCTGCAATTCCGCCGTGCCGCCGCCGAACAGATGCGAGAACAGCCGCTGGAAATGGCCGTTGACGACATCGAAGGCGGCAAGCAGCCGCTCGCGGCCTTCGCGGTTGAGGCTCTGGATCGCCTGCCTGAGCTTGCGGATCGCCTCGATGATGTCCTCGCGCTCCGACACGATCGCCTCCAGCCGGTCGGAAAGCTCCTTCTGCTCTTCCTCTGCGCGCAGATTGACGGCGCCCAGCCGTTCGCGCTCGATCTTCAGCCGGTCCAGCTGACGCTCGATCTCGGGCATCTCAGGCATCGGGCTGTCAGCCTCCAGACCGGTATGGCGAATAACCAGATGCGGCGGTGTGTTCAGCGTTTCCTGGATGCGCGCCTCGACCTCCAGCCGGCGTTCGTCGGCCGCGGTCAGCCGCTCTTCGGCTCGAACGCGGGTCTCGCGCGCCTCGGCCAGGAACTGGATGGCGCCGGTGGCGGCCTTGTCCAGTTCAGATTGCCGGTTCTCCGCTTCCTGCAGACGGTCGGCCGCCGCCTTGCGCAAGGTTTCGGCCTCGGTGAGTTGCGACAGCAGCGCGCGCCGCTTGGCGTCGATTTCATCGGGCGCATCCGCCAGCCGCTCGCGTTCGGCCTCGGCCTCGGCCTTGCGTTCGCCAAGCGAGGCGATCTGCGTCGAGGCGTTTTCGGCCCGCTCCAGCCAATTGCTGCGCTCGGCGCCAATGGCATCGAGCCGGCGCGCGCGCGCCTCGGCTTCGCGGCGCAGCCCCTCATGCACCGCACGCGCATCGGCAAGCGCGGCGCGGTCGCGCGCGACATTGGCCGAGGACTGTTCGAGCTGCAATTGCAGATCGCCAAGATCGGGCGCGTCCTGCAGCAGCATTTCCGCCTCGGCGAAGGCGGCCGAAATCTCCTCATGGCTGTCGACGATGCGGGCGCGCGCTTCATCGAGTGCTGCGCGCCGGCTCTGCAATTCGCCGCCGGCCCTCTCGGCCTCGGCCAGCGCATTGCGGGCGGCGTCCAGCCGATGCTGTGCGTCACGCCCGGCCTGGCGCGTGTTGCGCTCGGCCTCGCTTGCCAGGCGGAGCGCCTGTTCGGCCTCTCCCAGTGCCTCCTCGGCCTGGCGCAGGACGAGCATCGCCTGTATCGCCTCGGCATCGAGCTCAGCCAGCCGGTTCTTCTGCGCCAGCCGTTGCGCCGCGGCGGTCGGCGCATCGGCGCTGGCGGTAAAGCCGTCCCAGCGCCATAGCGCGCCCTCGCGGCTGACCAGCCGCTGGCCGGGAGCAAGCAGCGGCTGCAACCGGCGGCCGTCGCTGGCGGCATCGACGATACCGATCTGCGCCAGGCGGCGGGCGAGCTGTGCCGGCGCGTGGACCACGCTGGCCAGGCTCTTCACGCCTTCCGGCAGAGCCGCGTCGCCGGGTTGGATCGCGCCTTCGCCCCAATGCACCGGCGCGCTGCGGTCGAGCGGCACGTCGAGGTCTTCGCCAAGGGCTGCACCCAGCGCCGTTTCGAAACCGCGATCGACGCTGATCTGCTCCAGCACGGCCGGGAAGAGATCGCCGCTGGCGGCATTGAGGATTTTTGCCAGCGTGCGCGCTTCGGTTTCGATCCTTGCCAGCTCGGCCCTGGCATCCTGAAGCGGTGGCCGGGCAGCGCTTTCGGCAGCGCGGGCATCGATGACCGACTGCTCGGCCTCGGACACGGCAGCCTCGGCCTCCTCCAGCAGCGCCATGGCCTGTTCGACCAGCACCCGCTTCTCGGCCGGATCGGGCAGGCCAGCGACCTTGGAGAGTATCTCCGACAATTCCCGGTCGACATCGGCAAGCTGACGCGCGAAGCGGTCGCGGCGCTCGGCGGTATCGCGCAGCGTCCGTTCGATCTGGTTGCGCGAGGCGGCAGCCTCGGCCCGCTCGGCAGTCAGCGCGGCGAGTTTGGCTTCGCTTTGTGAAAGCGTAGATGCCGCTTGTTCGAAAGCCGCGCGGGTGGTGGCCTCGCGCTCGGCGGCACCAGCATTTTCCGAATTGAGTGCCGCCTCTTCGGCGCGCAGGCGCTCGAGAATGTCCGCATTGTCGCGGACCATGCGCTCCTCACGCGCGATATCGCCGTCGAGCTGCTGCAGCCGGCGCTCGAGTTCGCTCTGACGGGCGCGGATGCGGCCGGCTTCCTCTTCGATCTGCGACTTGGCGATCGAGAGGCGCTGGAAGGCAGCGGCGGCGGCGGCTTCCGCGTCGCGCAGGTCCGGCAGCCGATGGGCGCCTATGCCTTGCTCCCTGGCGGCGGCCATCTGGGCCGCGGCGCGGTCGCCGACCAGTGCCGTGGCAACCGCCAGCGCCGATCGCGCCTCGCCTTCCTGGGTCTTGGCCAGCGTCCAGCGCAGATGCAACAGCGTTGCTTCGGCCTTGCGGATATCGGCCGACAGGTTCTTGAAGCGGGAGGCCTGGCGCGCCTGGCGCTTCAGGCTTTCGATCTGGCTTTCCAGCTCGCCGACGACGTCGTCCAGCCGTTCCAGGTTCTGCTCGGCCGCCTTCAGCCGCAGTTCTGCCTCGTGGCGGCGGGTGTGCAGGCCGGAAATGCCTGCCGCCTCTTCGAGCAGGGCGCGGCGTGCCTGGGGCTTGGCCTGGATCAGTTCGCCGATGCGGCCCTGGCCGACCATCGACGGCGAACGCGCACCGGTCGACTGGTCGGCGAACAGAAGCTGCACGTCCTTGGCGCGGGCCTCCTTGCCGTTGATACGGTAAAGCGAGCCGGCCTCGCGCTCGATGCGGCGCGACACCTGCAGTTCGTCGGCATCGTTGAAGGCAGCAGGCGCCGAGCGGTCGCTGTTGTCGAGGAAAAGCGTGACTTCGGCGGTGTTGCGGGCGGGCCGAGTGCCCGAGCCGGAAAAGATGACGTCGTCCATGCCGGACGCGCGCATGTTCTTGTAGGAGCTTTCGCCCATCACCCAGCGCAGCGCCTCGACAAGGTTCGACTTGCCGCAGCCATTCGGTCCGACAATGCCGGTCAGGCCGCGTTCGATGACGAACTCGCCGGGCTCGACGAAGGACTTGAAACCGAGGAGGCGAAGGCGCGAAAACTTCATTCGCGCCGCCCGCTAAGCGGATTTCGGTGGTTTTGCGAAAGGAAGTCGCGGCACGACGAGAAGCCGCGCACGCCGAAGCGCCGCCGCCTCAGGGCTGACTGGACGTCAGAGCAGAGGGTCGATGATGGCCGACATTTCCTCAATCGACATCGCCCCCTTGTAGGTCTTACCGTTGATGAAGAAGGTCGGTGTCGAGTCGACCTTGAATTCATTGGCGCCGCGCTTCTGGACCGATCTCACATCGTCCAGAAGTTTCTGGTCCGTCAAGCAGGTCTCGAAGGACTCCTGTGTAAAACCGGCGAGCTTCGAGATTTGCAGCAGCGCATCCTTGGTATTCTGGACGCCAACCCAGTTCGCCTGCTGCCGGAACAGGACGTCGACCATGGGGTAATAGTTATCCTTGGCGCAGCGCGCCAGCATAAAACCGGCTTCGGCGCTCGGGTCGAACGGGAATTCGCGCAGGATGTAGCGAACCTTGCCGGTGTCGATGTACTTGGTCTTCAGGTCCGGAAAGGTGGTCTCGGCGAAATGCGCGCAATGCGGGCAGGTCATCGAGGCGTATTCGACGATGGTGACCTTGGCGTCGTCCTTGCCAAGCTGCTTGTCGGGCAGCGCGCCCGGCTTCATCAGTTCCGTCATGTCCACGGTGCCCTGGGCTTCCGGCGCGGTGGCGGCGGCCGGCGTGGCCGGCTTTGCGGGAGCGGCCGGCTCAGCGGGCTTCACATTCGCAGCCTTCGCCTCCTCGCCAGAGTCGCTGCAGGCCGCGAGCAGGGCCACCGCCGGAATGGCGGCCAGCGAAGACAGGACGTTTCTGCGAGACAAGCTTTGGCCAAACGGGGGACGGTTCATACGAATCACCTGACAAGGGTTGGATTTTGCAATGCAAAGACACGAAAAGGCGAGAGTTGGCGCGAATTAAGGCATCTCGATCCCCAATCCAATCGCGAAACCTGACAAGGGCGATCACGAATGCGAGATATAGACGACGAATCCATGACTTTCTTCAAGACGCCTATGATTTTCTCTCCCCAATAATGGTCGCGCCAAGTTTCTCCAGCGAGGCGCGCAGTCCTTCATTATCGACCAGGCCGACAGTCCCCGACAATTTCGTCTTCTCAGCCGCGGTCAGCGGTCTCAGGGCCGGTCTGCGCTTTCCTTTGTCGGCTGTCACCGGCTTCTGCAGGATCCGGATGCGGTTGATGGCGGTGAAACCGAGGAAGGCGTTGACCCGGTTGATGATCTCGCCCGTCTCGTGCTGCAGATGAAGTGCCGCCATGCCTTCGCAGGCAATGACCAGCACGGCCGGCTCGAACGGATCGTCCTCATGCATACGGCGCGGCCACTGGATTTTTTCGGGACGCGAATGGCTGGCCAGCCGCGGGCCAGCGATCTCGTCCCATGACTGGACGAGGCCGATCGAAATGCCGGCCCGCTTGCGCAGCACCGGATCGAGGATCCTGGTCGCGAGATCGCTGACCGGGACGGGATTGCCGTAGGGCGTTCTCCCTGCCATGTACGTCCTCCAGCCACGACCCCAGCAGATACCGGCCAGGCCAATACAAGATCAATGGCACCAGCAGACCAGACCCGCAAGACCGCATCCTGGGATAGTGGCAAAGCCACATCCGGAGATAGCAGCATAGCTGCATCTGGAGATAGCAGCACAGCTGCATCCGGTGTCAGCGACGATATCGCATCCCGCCTGCTCGGCTGGTATGATGTGCATCACCGTGAATTGCCGTGGCGCATCACGCCCCGTGAGCATGCACGCGGCGTGCGGCCTGATCCCTACCGCATCTGGCTCTCCGAGGTCATGCTGCAGCAGACCACCGTCGAAGCAGTGAAGGCCTATTTCCGGGTATTCGTCGAGAAATGGCCCGATGTCGAGGCGCTGGCCGCGGCGCCGACCGAGGACGTGATGAAGGCGTGGGCGGGGCTCGGTTACTACTCCCGCGCCCGCAATCTCAAGGCTTGTGCCGATCTTGTGGCCGAGCGTGGCGGCCGGTTTCCCGACACGGAGACGGGTTTGAGAGAGCTGCCCGGCATCGGCGCCTATACGTCGGCGGCCATCACGGCGATTGCCTTCGATCGCCCCGCCGCGGTTGTCGACGGCAATGTCGAACGTGTCATCTCCCGGCTGTTTTCGATCACAACGCCGTTGAGCGAAGCCAAGCCCGAGATCCGCGCCCATGTCGAGCGCATGGTGTCCGGGATAAGGCCTGGCGACTTCGCCCAGGCGATGATGGATCTCGGCGCCACCATCTGCACGCCACGCCGGCCACGCTGCATGCTGTGCCCGCTGCGCGAAGACTGCGACGCGGTCGTTTCAGGCGATCCCGAGCACTTCCCGGTGCGCCTGCCCAAGGCCGACAAGCCGCAGCGGCACGGCGCGGCCTTTGTCGCCGTACGGGCCGACGGCGCCATCCTTCTGCGCAAACGGGCCGAGAAGGGCTTGCTCGGCGGCATGACCGAGGTGCCGACGACAGGCTGGACCGCGCGGATCGATGGGGCAACCACGCAAGCGGCCGCGCCGTTTCCCGCCGACTGGCGGCATGCGGGCCGCATTGCGCATGTCTTCACGCATTTCGCTCTCGAACTCGAAGTCTTTCACGCTCACATCAAAGGTGATGCGCCAGACGGGCATTTCTGGTCGCTCGCTCACGAGATTTCCGGCGAGGCGCTGCCGACTGTCATGAAAAAGGCAATCGAGGCTGCGATACCCGGCGCGACGAAAAAGCCGTCGCCACACAGTGCAAAGAGGCCCCATGACTGAAATACGCCACATCGTTTTCGACATCGGCCGCGTGCTGATCCACTACGATCCCAACATTCCGTTCAGCCGCCTCATTCCGGATGCCGAAGAGAGAAAGTGGTTTTTCGACAATGTCTGCACGCATGATTGGAACATCGAGCAGGATCGCGGCCGGACCTGGGAAGAGGCCGAGGCGCTGCTGATCGCGGACCATCCCGATCACGCGGAAAACATCCGCGGTTTCCGCCGCCACTGGCACGAGATGGTGCCGCATGCCTATGAGGACAGCGTCGCCATCATGGTCGGTCTGATCGAGAGCGGCCACGACGTGACCATGCTGACCAATTTCGCCAGCGACACGCTGGCCGAGGCCCGCGAGCGCTTCGATTTCCTCAATCGTCCGCGCGGCGTGACGGTGTCGGCCGATATTCGCCAGATCAAGCCCGACCGAGCCATCTACGATCACCACGTCGCCGCATTCGGCCTCGAACCGGCCGCGACGCTGTTCATCGATGACAGCCAGAAGAATGTCGACGGCGCCAAGGCGGCAGGCTGGCAATCGGTGCTGTTCACCGACGCAAGGACGCTTCAAGCAGACCTTGAACGTCTCGGAATCAAGGCCTGATTTGAATCGCTTCGCGCGATCCGTTGAGCCTTTGAATCAACGGCATTCGAAGCAATTGGCAGGGCCTCAGGCCCCTGCCCGCTCCATGCCGAGCCGCGCGATGCGGCGAAGCTCGTCGATCGGGGTCAGGCCACCGCTGCGCTCATAATGCCAGAAGGTCCAGCCGTTGCAGGCGTCCAGCCCCTGCACCTCGGCGCCGATCTTGTGGATCGAACCGGCGCTGTCGCCGATCGCCACCGTACCGTCGGCGCGCACCTTGGCCGACCAGCGCTTCTTGGCGTCGTAGAGCGTCGCACCCGGCATCATCAGCCCGTTGTCGATCAGGCTGACGAAGGCAACGCGCGGCTCGGCACGCTTGCCGGTGAGCACGGTGAGATCGGCGCCATCCAGCGGTCGCACCGCATCGATGCGCTCGTTGGCGGCGTCGATGTAGGCCTGCTCGCGCTCGATGCCGACGAAATGGCGGCCGAGGCGCTTGGCCACCGCGCCCGTGGTGCCGGAGCCGAAGAACGGATCGAGCACGATGTCGCCCGGTTTGGTCGAGGCCATCATGATGCGGGCAAGCAGCGCTTCCGGCTTCTGCGTCGGGTGCAGCTTGTCGCCATTGTCGTTCTTCAGCCGCTCGCCGCCGGTGCAGATCGGAAACAGCCAGTCGGAGCGCATCTGGATATCGTCGTTGGACGCCTTCATGGCTTCGTAGTTGAAGGTATAGCCCTTGCCCTTCTGGTCGCGCGTGGCCCAGATCATCGTCTCATGCGCGTTCTGGAAACGGCGGCCGCGGAAATTCGGCATCGGGTTGGTCTTGCGCCAGACGACGTCGTTGAGGATCCAGAAGCCGAGATCCTGCATCTTGGCGCCGACACGGAAGATGTTGTGATAGGAGCCGATGACCCAGATGGTGCCGTTGGGCTTCAGCACCCGGCGCGCCGCCAGCAGCCAGGCACGCGTGAAAGCATCATAGGCTTCGAAACTCTCGAACTGGTCCCAATCGTCGTCAACGGCGTCGACCTTCGACTGATCAGGGCGGTGCAGGTCGCCGTCGAGCTGCAGATTGTAGGGCGGATCGGCGAAGATGACGTCGATCGATTTTTCGGGCAGCCGGTCTAGCGCGGCAACGCAGTCGCCCTTGAGGATCGTGTCCAGCCATTCGGATTGCTGGGGAGCGTGGGAAAGCTCGTCGAGAAGACGCACGGCAGACATTCTGACACCCAAGGCACGCGTTACTGTTTACTCCTGGTTATGGTTACCGATCAGCGTAAATATTCCGTGAAGGCCGAGGACGGGTGTGGCGGATTTGCGAAGGCGGCCCTGTTGGTGTATGCCGCGCCGCCTGAGCCTTCCGAGGCACTTCGCCCTCCCATTGTCCGGATCACCATGCCCCAGCCAGACCTTGTCATCTTCGATTGCGACGGCGTGCTCGTCGATTCCGAGATCATCGCCGCCCGCGTCGACGCCGAGCTTTTGACCTTGGCAGGATACGAGATATCGGCTGAGGAGATTTCGGAGAGCTATGCCGGCCTGACCTTCAAGGACATCATGCTGCGGGTCGAGGAAAAGTCCCGCATCCCCTTCCAGGCCTCTCTGATCGACAGGGAGGAACAATTGGTCGACCGCAAACTGCGCAGCGACGTCCGCGCCATCGATGGCGCGCGCGAGGCCGTTGCCGCGGTAACCGTGCCGCGCTGTGTCTGCTCGAATTCACGCTCCGAGAGGATCGAATTCATGCTGGAGAAGGTGCATCTTCTGCCGTTTTTCGCCGACCGGATTTTTTCGGCGATGGAAACACCGACCGGGAAAACGAAACCGGCGCCGGACGTGTTCCTGTTCGCGGCGGAGAAACTCAGCGCCAACCCGGCGAACACTTTCGTTATCGAGGATTCCGTGCACGGCGTCCACGGCGCAAGGGCGGCGGGCATGCGGGTGATCGGCTTCACCGGCGCGGGACACAGTTATCCCGGCCATGCCGACGCGCTCACCGAGGCCGGCGCCGAAACGGTGATCCGCCGCTGGGCAGAGCTGAAAAGCGTGATCGCCGCGCTGTCGGAGTGGTCGGACGCCTGAGAAGCGTGCGCCGCGACGCACGCCTCATGCAACTGCCGAGACCTAGTTCGTCGCGGCAGCCCTCTTGCGGCGGGTCTTCTTCGACTTGTCGGCCGTTGCCTGATGCGCGGTTTCGTCATAGCCGGCAAAGGCCTGATAATCCTGGGCCGTCGGCTCGGGCACGACGACATTGGAATCGGTGAAGACGAACTGCGTGGCAACCGAAGGATCGGTGACCTGGACCTGATACTGGTGGAGCTGCGAATAGAGGACCTCGGTGCCGTGCATCACCGCCGTTCGGATCGGCATGGTGATCGTGCCTGGAGAAAACTTCGGTCCGGGGACAATCTTGCCGGCGACCGCAATCTTCATCGTCAACTGGCCGTTGGCACGGCTGCAGTCGCGTGTCACGTCGCTGACCGACGCCTGGTAGATGATGTTGGCCGATTCGTCGGGCGGCGTTGCAGCAGCGGCGTCAGCCTCGGCCTGGGCCGCGGCATCCTGCGCGGCATCGCCGGTCTTCTTGATCCTGGGCTTGGGCTTCTGAGCTTCCCTGGAATAGGTGTTGAAGAAGGCCGTGCCGTCCCGCACCGTCACCCTGGGACAATAGGCCTGCAACTGGCTGGCCAGGATCTTCGGATCCTGCGGCGGCGGTGGCGCCGTCGGGTCCTCCTTCTTGCCGATGCCGAGGTTCAGGATGCCATTGTCGCCCGATTGGCAGCCGGCGGCGGCAAGCATAAAGCCGGTGAGCGCAAGACCCGCCAAAAAGCGACCACTGAATGTACGAAACGCCATGAAACTGCACTTCCCTCTCGCAAAGCTGGTGACGTATATCAACCGCGCGGCAAAAATGCGACTGAGCCAGCGCAGAATTAACCACCTTGCGGTGGACGGAAAAAGCCAGGCAGTAACGGAATTGTGACATGCACTATGTGAGTACCCGCGGGGAAGCCCCCGTTCTTGGATTTTCCGACGCCGTGCTGGCTGGGCTGGCGCGCGACGGCGGGCTCTACGTGCCGCGCGAGTGGCCACAGTTTTCCGCCGCCGAGATCCGCGCCATGCGCGACCTTGCCTATCCCGACCTTGCCATCCGCGTGCTGTCGCCGTTCCTTGGCGGCGAAATCCCGGCGCCCGTCTTCGAGCGGCTGGTCCGCGAAGCCTATGCCACCTTCCGCCACGAGGCCGTCTGCCCGCTGGTGCAGACCGGCCCCAACACCTTCGTCCTGGAACTCTTCCACGGGCCGACGCTCGCCTTCAAGGACGTGGCGATGCAGCTTCTGGCCCGGCTGATGGACCATGTGCTTGCCGAACGCGACCAGCACGCCACCATCGTCGGCGCCACCTCGGGCGATACCGGCGGGGCGGCCATCGATGCCTTTGCCGGTCGCAGCCGGACCGACATCTTCATCCTTTTCCCGCATGGCCGCGTCTCGCCGGTGCAGCAGCGGCAAATGACGACGTCGACGGCTGCAAATGTCCATGCGCTGGCGATCGAAGGCAATTTCGACGATTGCCAGGGCCTGCTCAAGGGCATGTTCAACGATCACGGCTTTCGCGACCGGGTGGCGCTTTCGGGCGTCAATTCGATCAATTGGGCCCGCATCATGGCCCAGATCGTCTATTATTTCTCCTCGGCGCTGTCGCTCGGCGCGCCGGACAGGCAGGTTTCCTTCACCGTGCCGACCGGCAATTTCGGCGATATCTTTGCCGGCTATGCCGCCAAGAAGATGGGCTTGCCGATCGATCGGCTGGTCATTGCCACCAATGACAACGACATCCTGGCGCGCACTTTTTCGACCGGCGAATACCGCACCAAGGGCGTCTTTGCGACCACGTCGCCGTCGATGGATATCCAGGTGTCGTCGAATTTCGAACGCTTGCTGTTCGAGGCCTCCGGCCGTGACGCCGCGACCGTGCGGCGCTACATGGACGGCCTGAAGCAGTCCGGTGCTTTCACCATCGAACCCCACCAAATCGCCGGGATGCGGTCCGAATTCGACGCCGGCCGCGCTGATATGGACGAGGTCGCCGCCACCATCCGCTCGACGCTCGCGACCAGCAACTATCTGCTCGATCCGCACACTGCGGCAGCCGTGCATGTCGCCGCAGGCAAGGCGTCAGGCGCCGTGCCGATGGTGGTGCTGGGTACAGCACACCCGGCAAAATTCCCGGCCGCCGTCGAAGCCGCCAGCGGCGTGTCGCCCGCACTGCCCGCGTGGCTAGGTGGGTTGATGACATCGGAGGAAAAATACACGGTACTTCCATCCGACCTGAAAATGGTGGAAGATTACGTCGGCCGCCGCGCGCGGGCGGCGCGTTAGGGAGTAGTAGCCATATGGGTGTTGAGGTAAGCCGTCTGTCGAACGGCCTGACAGTCGCCACCGAAACCCTTCAAAGCATCGAATCGGTTGCCCTTGGTGCCTGGGTCAAGTCGGGTGCCCGCAATGAACGTGACGACGAGCATGGCATGGCCCATCTGCTCGAGCACATGGCGTTCAAGGGCACGAAAAGGCGGAGCGCCTTCGAAATCGCCTCGGAGATCGAGGACGTCGGCGGCGAAATCAACGCCGCCACCAGCGTCGAGACCACCTCCTACTATGCCAGGGTGCTCTCCGACGACGTGCCGCTGGCCGTCGACATTCTTGCCGACATCCTGCAGGAGTCCGAATTCGACCCGCAGGAACTCGAACGCGAACAGCATGTGATCCTGCAGGAGATCGGCGCCGCGCACGACACGCCCGACGACATCGTCTTCGACCGTTTCACGGAAACCGCCTATCGCCATCAGACGATTGGGCGCTCCATTCTCGGCACGCCCGAAACGGTCAAATCCTTCACCTCGAAACAACTTCACGACTTCATAGAGCGGCAATATGGCGCCGAGCGCATGGTGATTGTCGCCGCCGGCGACATCAAGCATGACAATTTCGTGCGCGAGGTCGAAAAGCAGCTCGGCGGCTTCCGCAGCAAGGCCGACAGCACCATCCCGCAATATGCGCAATATGTCGGCGGCGATTTTCGCGAGGACCGCGACCTGATGGACGCGCAGATCGTGCTGGGGTTCGAAGGCCGGGCCTATCATGTGCGCGACTTCTACGCCTCGCAGGTGCTGTCGATGATCCTCGGCGGCGGCATGTCGTCGCGCCTGTTCCAGGAGGTCCGCGAGAAGCGCGGCCTGTGTTACTCGGTCTATGCCTTCCATTGGGGCTTTTCCGACACCGGCGTCTTCGGCGTCCATGCAGCGACCGGCCAGAGCGACATCGCCGAACTGGTGCCTGTCATCATCGACGAACTGCAGAAGGCCGGCGAGAAGATCCTGCAGGAAGAACTCGACCGGGCGCGCGCCCAATATCGCGCCGGACTGATCATGTCAGCCGAAAGCCCGGCCAGCCGCGCTTCGCAGATCGCACGGCAACTGCTTCTGTTCGGCCGGCCGATCGCCAAGGAGGAACTGATGGAACGGCTGTCGGCGCTGACGATCGAGCGGCTGACCGATCTATCGTCGCGTTTGTTCTCGACCAAGCCGACGCTTACCGCTGTCGGGCCTGTGGGCACACTGGCGCCCTACGAGGCGATTCTCGAATCGCTCGCGGGCACGCAGACCGCGGCCCGCAAGCTCGCCGTCTAAGCCCCTCAAAGCGCCATGTTCGCGCTCCCTTTCTTTCGCCGTGACCTGCCGGCACTGAAGGGCGACCGTGTCACGCTGCGCGTGCCGTTCACCAACGACTATCGCGAGTGGGCGGCGGTGCGCGGGGAAAGCCGCGCCTTCCTCGAACCATGGGAGCCACGCTGGACTCCCGATGAACTCGACCGCAACGCATGGCGGCTGCGCATCAGCCGCTACCGCGAGGATTATGCTCAGGGAACCGCTATCGCCTTCTTTATCTTCGAGAGGAGCAGCGGCAAGCTTGCCGGCGGCATCACGCTCGGCAACATACGCCATGGCGTCTCGCAAAGCGGCCATGTCGGCTACTGGATCGGCGAGCGCTTCGGCGGCCGCGGCCTGATGACCGACGCGGTCAAGGTGGTGACCCGCTTCGCCTTCGATACGCTGAGGTTGCACCGGATCGAAGCGGCCTGTATTCCCGACAATATCAGGTCGATCCGCGTGCTTGAAAAAGCCGGATTTCGGCGCGAAGGACTGCTGCGATCCTATCTCAGGATCAACGGCATCTGGCAGGACCACTACCTCTACGCCCGGATCGCGGACGATCCGCCGGGCGTTGGAACGAAGGACTGATTTTTGACGAAATTCCTGCGCAACGGGCCGCTGTTCGCCATTGTCCTCGCGACACTCCTGACGCTGTGGGCGGCATCGTCGGCCTTCGCCGTCGAGCCGATCAAGATCGCCCGCGACGACGTCGCGCTCGACCTTTCCGGCGCCGTCGAGATCTACCGCAACCAGGGCGAGAATTTCCAGGTGTCGACCGCGCCGGGTCCGGACGGCATCGTGCGGCGCATCGAGGTCGAGGCCAATGATGCCCGTTCGACCGGCGACTGGGCTGTCTTCGCGCTCGCCAACACCACCGACCAGCAGCTCGACCGGCTGATCGTCGCACCGCATTTCCGCCTGGTGAATTCCGGCATCTTCTGGCCGGATCTGGGCTCGACCCGCATCGCTGCCATCACGCCCAGCGAAGGCTTCGCGCTCGACCGCCAGACCAGTCCCGACGCCGACGTTTTCCGGGTGACGCTGAACCCCGGCACGGTGATCACCTTCATCGCCGAACTGGCCTCGCCGAAGCTGCCGCAGGTCTACCTCTGGGATCCCGAATCCTACAAGGACTCGGTCAATTCCTACACGCTGTTTCGCGGCATCGTCATCGGCATTGCGGGCCTGCTGGCGCTGTTCCTGACCATCCTTTTCGTGGTCAAGGGGACCTCGATGTTCCCCGCGACCGCCGCGCTTGCCTGGGCGGTACTGGCCTATATCTGCGTCGATTTCGGCTTCCTCAACAAGGTCATCGAGATCTCGCCCGGCAATGAGCAGATGTGGCGGGCGGGAACGGAGGTGGCGCTGGCGGGAACCTTCGTGGTGTTCCTGTTCGCCTATCTCAACCTCAACCGATGGCACGGCCATTTCAGTTATGGCGCACTGGTCTGGATCCTCGGGCTGGTGCTGATCGCCGGCGTTGCGATCGTCGATCCGGCGGTCGCCGCCGGCATCGCCAGACTGTCCTTCGCCGCCACCGCACTGACGGGGCTTGGCCTGATCATCTTCCTCGGGATTCGTGGTTATGATCGTGCGATCATGCTGGTGCCCAGTTGGGTCATGGTGCTGTTGTGGCTATGCGGATCGTGGATGGCGATCACCGGCATGCTCGACAACGACATCGCCCAGCCGGCCCTGGGCGGCGGGCTGATCCTGATCATCCTGCTGATCGGCTTCACTGTCATGCAGCATGCCTTTGCCGGCGGCGCGCTGCATCAGGGCCTGTTCTCCGATCTGGAGCGGCAGGCGCTTGCTGTCGCCGGATCGGGCGACACGGTGTGGGACTGGGACGTGCTGCGCGACCGCGTCGTCACCAAGCCCGATGTCAGCATCCAACTCGGGCTGGCGCCGAACAGCCTCGGCGGTGCGGCGCGTAACTGGCTGCCGGTGCTGCATGCCGACGACCGAGACACGTTCCGCACGACGCTCGACGTCGTGCTCGAGCACCGGCGCGGCCGGGTGTCGCAGAACTTCCGACTGCGCGGCGCTGACGGCCACTATCACTGGTTCTCGCTGCGTGCGCGCCCGGTCATCGGATCCGACGGCGAAGTCATCCGCTGCGTCGGCACCATGGTCGACGTGACGGAGCAGAAAAAGTCCGAGGAAAGGCTGCTGCACGATGCCGTGCACGACAACCTGACCGGCCTGCCGAACCGCGAACTTTTGATGAACCGGCTGGAAGCGATCATCTCGATCGCGCGCACCGAAGAGAAGGTGCGCCCGACCGTCTTCGTCATCGACATCGACCGTTTCAAGCAGGTCAATGACGGGCTCGGCATCTCGGCCGGCGACACCATCCTCTTGACCATCGCGCGTCGCCTGCACCGGCTGCTCAAGCCGAAGGACTCGCTGTCGCGCTTTGCCGGCGACCAGTTTGCGCTGATGCTGTTGTCCGAACAGGACCCGGCCCGCATCGCCGCCGTGGCGGATGCCATCAAGCATGCCATCAACAATCCGATCACCTTTGCCAAGCGCGAGATCGTGCTGACCGCCTCGATCGGATTGATCACCTGGAATTCGCCACAGATGTCGGCCGAGGACATGGTCAAGGATGCCGAGCTTGCCATGCATCAGGCCAAGCGCTTCGGCGGCGACAGGATCGAGCCGTTCCGTCCGGCTTTCCGCACTGTCGGCACCGACAGGCTGCAGTTCGAATCCGACCTGCGCCGCGCCATCGAGCGACGCGAATTCACGCTTGCCTACCAGCCGATCGTGCGGCTCGAGGACGGCAGTGTCGCCGGCTTCGAGGCGCTGCTGCGCTGGGACCACCCGCGCCGCGGCATGATCCCGCCGGCGGATTTCATCCCGGTCGCCGAAAGCTGCGGACTGATCGTGCAGCTCGGCCTGTTTGCCATGCAGCAGGCGGCGGAAGACCTCGCCAGCTGGCAAAAGCAGATCGGCGACGCGCCGCTGTCGGTCTCGGTGAATTTGTCCAGCCGGCAGTTGATCCGCCGCGACCTGGTCAGCGACGTCCGCTCGGTCATCGCGCGGGCCAACCTGAAGCCGCGCTGCTTCCGGCTCGAACTCACAGAATCGCTCGTCATGGACAATCCCGAGCAGACCGCCCATGTGCTGACCAAGCTGAAGCAGCTCGGCATCGGCCTGTCGCTGGACGATTTCGGCACCGGCTATTCCTCATTGGCCTATCTGACGCGTTTCCCCTTCGACACCATCAAGATCGACAAGAGCTTCGTCGACGACAACACACCCAAGCGCGCGGTGCTGCTGAAATCGATGGTCAACATGGCGCATGAACTCGGCCTGTCCGTCGTCGCTGAGGGCATTTCGGACGAGAGCGACGCGCTGGAACTGCGCCAGATGGGCTGCGAGTATGTCCAGAGCTTCATGTTCGGCGCGCCAATGCCGGGCGACCAGGTGCTGAAGACGCTGAAAGAGCAGTATCCGCTGACGCAAGCGTAAACGGATCAGGCGTGTCCGGCAGCGAGGCTGAGATGCGCAAGGTCGATACCGATCGAGGCGAGAATCCGGTCGTATTTGCGCTCGATATCGGTGTCGAACAGAAGCTCGGCACTGGCCGGACAGGTAAGCCAGCCATTTTCTGCGATCTCGGTCTCCAATTGGCCGGCACCCCAGCCGGAATAGCCGAGCGCCATCAGCGCATGACGGGGTCCGCGGCCGGACGATATGGCGCGCAATATGTCGACGGTCGCCGTCAGGCAGATGTCGTCGGAAACGGTCAGCGACGATTCCACCCGATAGTCGCCCGAATGCAGGACGAAGCCCCGGCTGCGATCCACGGGGCCGCCATTGCGCACGACGAAATCGCGGGCCTGAGCCGGCAAGCGGATTGCCTCCTGCTCGTTCATGATGCCCAGTTGCACGAGCAAGTCCGGAAACAGCATCTGCTGCGTCTGGTTGATGATGAGGCCCATGGCGCCTTCATCGGAATGGGCGCAGACATAGATGACCGAGCGCGTGAAACGGTCGTCCTTCATGCCGGGCATGGCAATCAGGAACTGATCGTCAAGAAAGCCGCGACTGGCGACCGTCTTCTTGTGGCGCAACAAGTCCATGAAGGGAGCGTAACGCGTTTCCAAAGCGTCGAAAAGATGCGCCGTGCTGGATTCGACCAAAGCCTGTGGCGGCGGCTCGAACATTCTTCTCCCTCGAAGTCACGCAAATATGATACCGGCAAGGCCATGAAATCATTGCGCGGCCACGAACGGACGATCAAATCACCGCCATGCGAAGCTTGAAAATCCTGCTGCTCGGCGCCGCCATCGGATCGGCCACCGCTCTTCCCGCCGCCGCCTCTTCGTCGGCGTGGTACAACAGCGAAGGCGGCAAGGTCCGGCTGGTTACATCAGGCAAAGCCGACGATGCCGGCCGCATACGGGGCGTTCTCGACATAGCGCTCAAGCCCGGCTGGAAGACATATTGGCGCGATCCGGGAGACGCGGGCGTGCCGCCGCAACTCGACATTTCGGCCAGCACCAACATCGCCGACGCCGCTCTGTCGTTTCCGGCGCCGCAGCGCCATGACGACGGCTACGGCAAATGGGCGGGCTACAACTATCCGGTCTCTCTGCCGGTGACATTCACGCTGGCGACGCCGAACCAGCCGGCGGTGATCGATGCCGACATCTTTCTCGGCATCTGCGAAACGATCTGCATTCCGGTGCAGACGCGGCTGACCGTCGACCCCGCCTCCGATCCGGACAATGCCGAGGACGCGGCGCTGGTGAAGGCGAGTTTTACGGCACTGCCTGCGCCCGCGAGGTCCGATTTCGGCATCAATGTGCTGCCGGGCGACCATGAGACGCTGATTGTCGAGGCGAGCTTTCCCGGCGATCCGGCGGCGGCGGATTTCTTCGTTGCCGGCGAGCGGGACTACATGTTCGGCACCCCGGCCCGCAGCGAAAAGGACGGCAAGCTGATTTTCACCGTGCCGATCCTCGACCGCCCCTCGACGACGCCGACCGATGGCGGGCTTCACTATACGCTGACGAGTGCGGCGGGCGCTGTCGAAGGGGTTCTGCCTTTCCCTTGATCCAGCCCATCGCAACGGTTGCAGGAAGCCGTTGGGTTCGCTACGCAAAGACACGTCCTTCCCCATTTCCCAAGCGAGGAATCCATGACCATTTCCGTTGGCGACAAGCTGCCTGACGTGACCTTCAAGACGATGACCGACGACGGCGCCAAGCCGATCACCGGGGCCGAGATCTTCCCGGGCAAAAAGGTCGTTCTGTTTGGAGTTCCCGGCGCCTTCACGCCGACCTGCAGCAACAACCACTTGCCCGGCTATCTCGAGAACCATAACGCCATCCTGGCGCGCGGCGTCGACACCATCGCCGTCGTTTCGGTCAATGACGTCCATGTCATGGGCGCCTGGGCGCGCTTCACCGGCGGCGAGGGCAAGATCCTGTTCCTGGCCGACGGCAGTGGCGATTTCGCCAAGGCAGTGGGCCTCGACAATGACCTTTCCACCAGCGGCATGGGGCTGCGTTCGAAGCGATTTTCGATGATCGTCGACGACGGCAAGGTCACCGCGCTCAATGTCGAGACCAAGCCCGGTGTCGACGAGTCCGGCGCGGCCCATATTCTGGGACAGCTCTGAACTTCAGTGCGCCTTCGGCCGCAACGGCGATGGCGCTTGTGGTTCATGGGTTGCTTTGGGGGGATCCTAGCGATGTTTGACATCTTCTGGCGCGCTATCGCGATCGGCGTCGGCGCCACCGTGCTGATGGATCTCTGGGCCATCTTCCTGCACAAGGCGTTCGGCCAGCCATGGCCGAACTGGGGGCCGGTCGGCCGCTGGGTCTGGCATCTCCGTGACAAGGTCTTCCACGACGATATCGGCGATGCAGCACCTTACGCGCATGAAAAGGCGCTGGGTTGGGCCTTTCATTATTTTGTCGGCATCGCCTACGGCATCATCCTGGTGGTGCTGGCCGGAGCGGGCTGGCTTGCCGCGCCGACATTTCTGCCGGCCCTCATCCTCGGCATCGTCACCGTCGGCGCCGGCTGGTTCCTGCTGGCACCCGGCATGGGCGCCGGCTGGGCCGCCTCGAAGCGGCCCAACCCGATGCGGATCCGGGCGCTGAACCTGGTGTCGCACACGGTGTTCGCACTTGGGCTTTGGGGCACGGCGCTGCTGATACGATAAGCGCTTACGGCTGTGTCGGCCTGTCGATCGGCTGCCAGCCGTAGACAACGGAATGCGCGCCGATATCGTAGTAGTTGCCGCCGCCCGCTGGCTGATCCGCTTCTTCGTACCCGAGCCGCGCCGCTCCTGAAATTCAATAGCTCTGGGTCGAGCGCCGCACCTTCGCGATTGCCGGCGCAGCAGGCTTTGGCGCTGCTGCAGGCTTGAACGGGCCTTTCTTGAACGGCGCCATGCCTTCGCGCGCGAGTTCGTCGGCGCGCTCGTTCTCGACATGGCCGTCATGGCCCTTGACCCAGTTCCAGGTGACCTGGTGGCGCTTGTTGGCCTCGTCGAGCGCCTGCCAGAGTTCACCGTTCTTGACAGGCTTCTTGTCGGCGGTCTTCCAGCCGTTCTTCTTCCAGCCGTGGATCCACTTGGAAATGCCGTCCATGACGTATTTGCTGTCAGTGTGAAGCTCGACCGTGCACGGTTCCTTCAGCGCGTTCAGCGCCGAAATAGCGGCCAACAGTTCCATCCGGTTGTTGGTCGTCTCGGCCTCACCGCCGGAAAGCTCCTTGGTGGTGCCGTTGAAGCGCAGGATCGCGCCCCAGCCGCCAGGGCCGGGATTGCCCGAACAAGCGCCGTCGGTGAAGATCTCAACCTGTTTACTCATGATATCAGGCCAATCCATATTCCGAAGGAGATTTGATCGCCCGGTGGAACCGCATCCTTCTGATGTATTCGGTCGGATCGCGTTTCATCACCAGCCCGCCATCGGGGACGGTCAGCCAGTCGTATAGCCGGGTCAGCATGAAGCGCAACGCCGAACCGCGCGCCAGCATCGGCAGCGCAGCCTTTTCCTGATCGCTCAGGGGCCGGACGCTCTGGTAGCCGGCGAGCAGCGCCTTGCCCTTGGTCAGGTTGAAGGAAAAATCCTTCTCGAAGCACCAGGCGTTGAGGCAGGTGGCGACATCGTAGGCATAGAGGTCGTCGCAGGCGAAATAGAAGTCGATCAGGCCGGAGAGCTTTTCGCCGAGGAAGAAAACGTTGTCCGGGAAAAGATCGGCATGAATGATGCCTTGCGGCAGGTCTTTGGGCCAGTTGCGCTCAAAATCGGCAAAGTCGGCATCAACCTCGGCCGCCAGGCCCGGCTCGACCTCGTCGGCGCGGTCGCGCGCTGCGTCCCAGAGCTTGCGCCAGCCGTCGATGGCCAGGGCATTCGGACGCGTCATCGAAAAATCGGCGCCGGCCAGATGCAATTGCGCCAACGCCTTGCCGACCTCGGCACAATGCGTGGCTGTGGGCCGCCGCAACGAAAGCCCTTCCAGGAAGGTGATGATGACCGCCGGCCGGCCGGCGAGCGTGCCGATGACGCTGCCGTCATGCGCGGTCACCGGCAGCGGGCAGGACACGCCCTTGTAGGCGAGATGGCCCATCAGCCCGAGGAAAAACGGCAGATCCGCCTTCTCGACGCGTTTCTCATAGAGCGTCAGGATGTAGGAGCCGCTCGAGGTGTGCAGCAGGAAGTTCGAGTTCTCGGTGCCTTCGGCGATGCCCTTGTAGGACAGGAGATCGCCGACCGGATAGCGCTTCAGGAATGCGCCGAGTTCGCCTTCCGCGACGTCAGTGTAGACCGCCATGTGCCTTACGCGGCTCCATTGACGAAGGCCATGTCGGCCCGCGTCAGTTCGACATCGCGCAGTACCCGCATGACCGGAAAATCCTCCGTTTCCGTGGCCGTGATGGCCAGATCGATCGTGACATCGAAGCGCTGCCGGAACGCGTCGATGATCTCGTCGACGATGATTTCGGGCGCCGACGCGCCGGCCGACAGGCCGAGCGTCGAAATGTTGCCGATGTCATTCCACGGAATCTCGGCGGCGCGCTGCACGAGAAGCGACATGGTGGCGCCTGCACGCTCCGCCACTTCGACAAGTCGTCGCGAATTGGATGAATTCGGCGCGCCGACGATCAGATAGAGATCGGCGCCCGGCGCGGTGTCCTTGACGGCTTCCTGGCGGTTGGTGGTGGCATAGCAGATCGATTCCGCCGCTGGCGCCTGCAGCGCCGGAAAGCGATCCTGCAAGGCGCGGATGATGCCGGCGGTGTCCTCGACCGACAATGTGGTCTGGGTAACGAAGCCTAGCGCCTGCGGATCGACGGGCGAGAGCTTTGCGGCATCGGCTTCGGTCTCGATCAGGGTCACCGCTCCGTCCGGGAGCTGGCCCATGGTGCCGATCACCTCGGGATGTCCGGCGTGACCAATCAACAGCACATGACGGCCGAGCCGCTGATGGCGCATCGCCTGCTTGTGGACCTTCGACACCAGCGGGCAGGTGGCATCGAGATAGAAGAGATTGCGCGCCTTCGCATCCGCCGGCACCGATTTCGGCACGCCATGCGCCGAGAACACGACGGGCGACTGCCGATGTTCGGCCGGGATCTCGGAGAGTTCCTCGATGAAGACGGCGCCAAGGCTTTGCAGCCCCTCGACGACATAGCGGTTGTGCACGATCTCATGGCGGACATAGACCGGCGCGCCATATTTCTTCAGCGCCAGCACGACGATCTGGATGGCACGGTCGACACCGGCGCAAAAACCGCGCGGCTGGCAGAGCCGGATCGTCAGAGGTGGTTTGGTGGTTGTCTGAAGCATTAAATCCGGGCCGGTTGATCAAAGCCGAAATGAGGTGCGCACCCCTGCCCTGTCAAGGGCATCGGTAGAAAGGGGGCGTCGCTCGCGTTCATTCCTTTTTCGCGGGGCGACGAAGCCGCAGGATGAGCACGGCGGCGAGCGCTGCGGCAAGCCCGTACCAGGTGACGGCATATTGCAGATGGCTGTTCGGCAGGTCGATGATAGTGACGCCGCCAACCGGCAATCCGCCTGGATTTGGCGTCTTGTCTGCGTCGATGAAGATCGGCACCAGCGTGAACCCAGCCGGCAGGCCCGCGCTCGCCGCCATGACGTCGCGGTCCTTCCAGTAGAAGATGTTCTTCGCCACATCGTTGTCAGGAAGCATCATCGACGGCTTCGCCGGCAGCGGGTTGCGGGCGAGCCCGGTGACCGTCACTCTGCCAGTCACCTGTCCCTTGGCGCGCTTGGCGGCATCCTTCAGATCGTAAGGCACGAAGCCGCGATTGATCAGGACGAAGCGGCCGTCGTCGAGCGCCAGCGGCGTGTAGACATTGAAGCCGGCATCGCCTTCCCAGGTCGCGTAAAAATGCCGTTCGCCTTGATGCAGGAACGTCCCGGTGACGGCGACGGGCGTATAATCGACGTCCCCGGTGGCTGCGAATTCTTTCTCGACCTCGGCCAGCGGCCGCGGCGCTGAATGAGTGCGCTGGTCGATGGTCTGCAGAAGGCCTTCCTTCCAATAAAGGCGCTGCACCTGCCAGGTGCCGAGCACCAGCAGGATCAGGAACAGCACAAGGCCAAGGCCGAGCAGCAGTGCCGTCCTAGGCCGCGATCGGCCATCGGCTTTAACGGTTGCCTCGCTCATTCGCCGCGATCCAACCGGCCTTCGGCCGCCTTGTTGCGGTATTGCAGCGTCAGCAGCACGCCTTTGATCAGCCGCAGCGCCGCCAGGCACAGCACGACAGCCAGCGGAATCCAGACCAGCAGATGCAGCCAGAGCGGCGGGCTAAGCGTGACTTCAACCCAGAGCGCCAGGCCGACGATAAGGAAGCCTATGATCAGGATGACGAACACCGCCGGCCCGTCGCCGGCATCGGCGTAGGAATAATCAAGGCCGCAATTGACGCAGCGCTTGCCGACAGTGAGGAAGCCGGAGAACAACCGCCCCTCGCCGCAGCGCGGGCAGCGGCCATGTAGGCCGGCCGAGATCGGATCGATCGGCGGCCAGATCGCTCTGTCTTCACTCATGGGAGCGTCGTCGCTCATTGCTTACCGCTCGATTTCGATCGGTGTGCCATCGGCCACCAGCGCCCAGATTTCGTCCATGTCGGAGTCCGTAACCGCAATGCAGCCGTCGGTCCAGTCGACCAATTGAAGCAGCCAGCCCCACCAGCCATAACCATTCGGCTGGCCGTGGATCATGATCATGCCGCCCGCGCCGACATTGCGCGCCTTGGCGGCGGCCTCATCGTCGGCATTGGGGTACGAAATATGGATCGATCTGTGCGCGATGCTGTTCGGGTTGCGCCAGTCGAGGACATAGTTCCCCTCGGGCGTGCGCTGATCGCCCTCCTGGTGCTTGTGCCCGACGGGATCGCCGCCGAGCGCGATGCCGTAGTTTCGCAGGACCTTGCCGTCGCCGATCAGTTCCAGCCGGCGTTCGGCCTTGTGAACACGCACCAGGTCCACCTTCTCGCCGGCAAAGGCCGGGAGTGCCCCGATCATCAATGCGCAAATAGCCCGGAAGATTGTCAGTCGCATTGGCAATCGATCAGCGATCATTGCGCCAAAAAGAAGAAGGCGGCCACGTTGCCGCGGCCGCCTCCAGAAATGAAAATCCCTCAGGCCTGGATCAGTGACCCTCGATCACCGCGCCGACCGATCCCCAGACGTAGATCGAGGCGAACAGGAACAGCCAGACCACGTCGACGAAGTGCCAGTACCAGGCGGCCGCCTCGAAGCCGAAATGCTGCTTGGGGGTGAAATCACCCTTCATCGCCCGGATCAGGCAGACCAACAGGAAGATGGTGCCGATGATGACGTGGAACCCGTGGAAGCCGGTCGCCATGAAGAAGGTGGCGCCATAGATGGAATCCTTGAAAGCGAACGGAGCGTGCATGTACTCGTAGGCCTGCACCATGGTGAACAGCATGCCGAGGCCAACGGTCAGCACCAGGCCGTTGATCAGCCCCTTGCGGTCGCCGTGAAGAAGCGAATGGTGCGCCCAGGTCACCGTGGTGCCCGACAGCAGCAGGATGACGGTGTTGTAGAGCGGCAAATGGAAGGGATCGAGAACCTCCATGCCCTTCGGCGGCCAGACGCCACCAGTAAATGTGGCGCGCGCGTAGTTCTGTGCCTCACCGGCAAAAAGGCTGGCATCGAAATAGGCCCAGAACCAGGCAACGAAGAACATCACCTCCGAGGCGATGAACATGATCATGCCATAGCGCAGGTGCAGCGACACGACCCGCGTATGATGACCCTCATGCGCTTCCTTGATCGTGTCCGACCACCAGGCGAACATGGTGTAGAGGACGATCACGAGGCCGATGAAGAACAGCCACGGATTGGCGATGTTGAAGCCGAAGACCGGGAACGACCCGCCCTTCAGATATTCCATCAGGGCGACACCGCCAAAGGCCATGACGAGCGCCCCTACCGAGCCTAGGAAAGGCCATGGGCTCGGGTCGACGAGATGATAGTCATGCTGTGGTTTTGCGTGCGCGTCTGCCATATCAACCCCCGAGATTTGCTTCGGTATTCGAAATTGTCTTGCTGTTGCCATCGGCCGGCGCCGAGGAGGCGACCGGCTTGGTCTTCTCGACCGGGAACATCGTGTAGGACAGCGTGATCGTCTTCACGTCCTTGAGCTCCGGCACATTGACGATGTCGGGGTCCACGTAGAACAGGACCGGCATGTCCAGCGTCTCGCCGGGCTTCAGCGTCGTGTCGGTGAAGCAGAAGCACTCGACCTTGTTGAAATATGGTCCCGCCAGCTCAGGCTGCACGTTGAAGGTGGCGCGGCCGGTCACGGGACGATCGAACTTGTTGGTCGCCTGATAGTGCGCCTGCACGGTCTCGCCGATCTTCATCGTCATCGAGCGCTGGACCGGCTGGAACTCCCACGGCACGCCAGCGATGTTGGCATCGAAGCGGACGGTGATCTCGCGGTCGAGCACGCGGCCGGCATACTGCTTCTCGGCACGTTGCGTCGTGCCGCCATAGCCGGTCGCCTGGCAAAACATCTTGTAGAGCGGCACCGCGGCATAGGCCATGCCGATCATGCCGGTGAAGAAGGCGAGGCAGACAGCCGCGACGATGACGTTGCTGTTCTTGCCCGCCGCTTTCCTGGACGTCTCGACGCTCATCACATCGTGCCCAGATTGTGGCCGAACTTCACGATCGTCGCGATGTAGAAAATGACCACCAGCAGCGCCAGCGCCACGCCGATGGCGATGGAACGGCTGCGCTGCGCCTTCTTCTGACGCTCGGTCAACGTGACGGTCTCGAGCTTTTCCTCGATCATGGTCATGCTCCACCCATGGCAAGCGCGCGTTCGACAACGCTGTCGGCCAGATAGGCAGCGAAGATGGCGAAGAGATAAAGCAGCGAATAGGCGAACAGGGCCTTGGCCGGTTTCATGACGCGGTCATCGTCGGCCATGCCAAGCACTTTCCACGCGTACCAAGCAAAACCGACCCCGAGCAACAGGGCGGCCACGCCATAGAAGGGCGTGGTGTAGCCGAGCATCCACGGCAGCACGCCGACCGGGGCAAGCACCAGCGCATAGGCGAAGATCTGGCGGCGCGTCGAAGCGTGGCCGGCGACGTTGGGCATCATCGGAATGCCGGCCTTGGCGTAGTCCTCGGATTTGAAAAGCGCCAGCGCCCAGAAATGCGGCGGCGTCCAAAGGAAGATGATCAGGAACAAGACAACGCTTTCGAGGCTGACCGTCCCGGTCACCGCGGCCCAGCCGATCACGGGCGGAATGGCACCGGCGGCCCCGCCGATGACGATGTTCTGCGGCGTCCAGCGCTTCAGCCACATCGTGTAGACGACGGCGTAGAAAAAGATGGTAAAGGCCAGCAGCGTCGCCGCCAGCCAGTTGACCAGCACGCCGAGCGTCATCACCGACAGCACCGACAGCACCAGCCCGAAGGTCAGCGCTTCGTGCGGCTGGATGCGACCGGCCGGGACCGGGCGGCTGGCGGTCCTGGTCATCACGGCATCGATGTCGGCATCGTACCACATGTTGAGTGCGCCGGAGGCGCCAGCACCTATCGCAATAGCCAGGATGGCGATCACCGCCAGCAGAGGGTTGATGGTCACGGGTGCGGCGACCAGGCCGACAAAGGCGGTGAACACCACCAGCGACATGACGCGCGGCTTCAGCAGCGCGAAGAAATCGCCCGCCGTCGCTTCCGACATGCGAAAGCCCGCTTCGTCAATCAATGGGTCGTCGACAAGGGCCATGCGTACTTAAGTCCATCATCCGTTGGCCAAAACCGCCGGCGGACCGGCGGTTTCGTATTCGAGCGGGCAGCCGCCTTACTTGATCTTCGGCAGCTGTTCCCACTGGTGGAAGGGCGGCGGCGAAGGCAGCTGCCATTCGAGCGTCGTTGCGCCCTCGCCCCATGGGTTGGCGCCGGCGATCCGCTTCTTCTGGAAGGCCTCGAACACGCCATAGAGGAAGATCAGGACGCCGACGGCCGAGATGTAGGAGCCGATGGACGACACATAGTTCCAGCCGGCAAACGCATCGGGGTAGTCGATGGTGCGGCGCGGCATGCCGGCGAGACCGAGGAAGTGCTGCGGGAAGAAGATCAGGTTCACGCCGACGAAGGTGACCCAGAAGTGGGTGTTGGCGATGACGGGCGAATACATGTAGCCGGTCATCTTCGGGAACCAGTAGTACCAGCCGGCGAAGATGGCGAACACCGCGCCCAGCGACAGCACGTAGTGGAAGTGGGCGATGACGAAATAGGTGTCATGCAGCGAGCGGTCGAGGCCGGCATTGGCCAGCTGGACGCCGGTGACGCCGCCGATGGTGAACAGGAAGATGAAGCCCAGCGCCCACAGCATCGGCGTCTTGAACGAGATCGACCCGCCCCACATCGTCGCGATCCAGGAGAAGATCTTCACGCCTGTCGGCACCGCGATGACCATGGTGGCGAAGACGAAATAGCGCTGCGTATCGAGCGACAGGCCGGTCGTGTACATGTGGTGCGCCCAGACGATGAAGCCGACGGCGCCGATCGCCACCATGGCGTAGGCCATGCCGAGGTAACCGAACACCGGCTTCCTCGAGAAGGTCGAGATGACGTGGCTGATGATGCCGAAGCCCGGCAGGATCAGGATGTACACTTCAGGGTGACCGAAGAACCAGAACAGGTGCTGGAACAGGATCGGGTCGCCGCCGCCATCGGGCGCAAAGAAGGTGGTGCCGAAATTGCGGTCGGTGAGCAGCATGGTGATGCCGCCGGCCAGAACCGGCAGCGACAGCAGGAGCAGGAAGGCGGTGATCAGCACCGACCAGGCAAACAGCGGCATCTTGTGCAGCGTCATGCCAGGCGCGCGCATGTTGAAGATCGTGGTGATGAAGTTGATGGCGCCGAGGATCGACGAGGCACCGGCAATGTGGATCGACAGGATCGCCAGATCCATGGCCGGCCCGGGCTGGCCCGAAGTCGACAATGGCGGATAAAGCGTCCAGCCGCCACCGACGCCATAGGCACCCGGTGCGCTCGGCATGAACATCGAGGTGAGCAGCAGGATGAAGGCCGGCGGCAGCAGCCAGAAGGAGATGTTGTTCATGCGCGGGAACGCCATGTCGGGCGCGCCGATCATGATCGGGACCATCCAGTTGGCGAAACCGCCGATCAGCGCCGGCATGACCATGAAGAAGATCATGATCAGGGCGTGCGCGGTGGCGAAGGCATTGTACATGCTCTTGCCGCCGTCGATCGCGGCGTCACCGTTCATGCCGTAGACCATCTGCGCCAGACCGCTGAAGATCTGGATGCCAGGCTCCTGCAGTTCCATGCGGATGGCGACCGACAAGGCGCCGCCGATGATGCCGGCCATGATCGCGAAGATCAGGTAGAGCGTGCCGATGTCCTTGTGGTTGGTCGAATAAACCCAGCGCACCCAGCCGTGATAAGGCTTGTGGTCGTGCCCGTCGTGAGCTGCAGCGTCTGCCATGTTCCGCTCCGTTCCCTAAATCTTGCTAACCCGCGGCATCAGTTGCCGGCGGCCGCTACCTTGTTCTGGCCGTCGACCTCGGCCATCAGCGTCTTGTTGGCGCCGGGCAGGTCGGTCTTGGCTGCCGCCAGCCAGGTCTTGAACTGCGCATCGGAGACGACGCGGATGGCGATCGGCATGAAGGCATGGTCCTTGCCGCAGAGCTGCGAGCACTGGCCGTAAAAAATACCTTCCTTCTCCGCCTTGAACCAGGTCTCGTTGGTGCGACCCGGAACGGCGTCGATCTTGATGCCGAACGACGGCATGGCGAAGGAGTGGATCACGTCGGTCGCGGTGACGAGCACGCGGGTCATGGTGTTGACCGGCACGACCAGCTCGTTGTCGACGGCCAGCAGGCGTGGGTAGACCTTGCGGTCCTCCTTGCCGGCAGCGGCGCGTTCGGCGTCCTGGAGGATCGCGGAGTTGAAAGAGAGCGTGTTGTCGGTCTGGTACTCGTAGTCCCAGTTCCACTGGTTGCCGGTCGCCTTGACGGTCAGCTTTGCTTCTTCCGGCGGCGTGTATTGCGCGGTCAGCAGCTGGAACGAGGGGATAGCGATGAGGAGCAGGATGACGACAGGTCCGATCGTCCAGATCAACTCGATCCACGTGTTGTGGCTGGTCTTGGACGGAACCGGGTTGGCGCTCGCGCGGAATCTGATGATGCAATAGGCGAGAAGAATCAGCACCAGGATTGTGATCGGGACGATGAACCACATTGTGTAGTTCCCGAACCACTCGATCTGCCGCATCATGTCGGTCGCCGGCGCCTGGAAGGTTGTCTCCCAGTTCTTGGGCTGGTCGGCATGGGCGGATGCGCCGGCGAAAAACGTGATAGCGGCACAAGCACTTAGAAACTTGGCACTTGCTGGAACCTTGGCGTTTGCCAGGAAATTTCTCATCGCCCTCATCGTCTCCCAGTTCCTCGCTGTGGTACCCACGAGAATAACGAACAATGCCGGGACGGGAATCCCGACAGTTTCAAGCTGGTTCAAACCATACTCTTTTTCCCTCCGCAAGAAAGGAGCGGACGAAACCGTGCGGCATTTTTGCGCGCAAGCCCGGATGTGCCTTTGGAGGCAGCCGCGGCAGCCCCGAATCGCCTACATTGAACCCACAGCGGCATTCCCGCGGCGCGCACGTGCCGAACGTCGCAATTCGGGCGAAATTGGCAGGGAAAAGCGCCGTATTGGCTTTTTCGGGGCAGACCTGGTGCGGTCTCGTCCTTTACTTGGCTTTGGCGCGGCTTAAAGTGCCGTGATTCGCAATGGAGCCGTCATGAATTACTGGCTTTCGAGAAACTCTCGGTTTTCGAGAAACTGGGCGAAGGTCATCTTTTTCGCCGCCCTGTCTGGCATCGGCTTGTCCGCGATCGTGTCCGGCACGGCGAACGCCGCGCAACCGAGCGGTACCGTTCGCTCGACGCATGGCGCATGGTCGATCATCTGCGACACGCCGGCCGGTGCCACCTCGGAACAATGCGTGATGATGCAGAACGTCGTCGCCGAGGACCGTCCGGAGATGGGACTGTCGGTCGTCGTGCTGCGCACCGCCGACAACAAGGCGGAGATCCTGCGCGTGCTGGCGCCGCTCGGCGTGCTTTTGCCCAACGGGCTTGGCCTCAATGTCGACGGCAAAGACATCGGTCGCGCCTATTTCGTGCGCTGTTTCCAGGACGGCTGCTATGCCGAGGTTATCCTCGAAAAGCCGCTTCTCGACACGCTGAAGACCGGCACGTCGGCCACCTTCATCGTCTTCCAGACCCCGGAAGAAGGCATCGGCATCCCGGTCGACCTCAAGGGTTTTGCCGACGGCTTCGCCGCCCTCCCCTGAAAGCCCGGCGACATCACCGGCTTCATCAACCAGAAGTGACGTCGACGGTCTGCTGGCAAACCGCTTTTGTCTTCACAATGCGGCTGAGCGATTGTCTCGGCGCACCTTCGCGCCTACATCGTGGCAAAGACCCATTCCTCCTGTGAACGGACGCGCCATGAACAGCCTGATCGGCCAATTCGACATTTCAGACGATCGCATCAAGCAGATCGTCGCCGAAACCATCAACGGCGCCGATGACGGCGAGCTGTTCCTCGAATACAGCGAGAGCGAAGCGCTGATGTTCGACAATGGCCGGCTGAAGACCGCCAACTTCAACACCGACCAAGGGTTTGGCCTGCGCGCGGTTGCCGGCGAAGCCAGCGGCTATGCCCATTCCAGCGAACTCTCCGAAGCTTCGCTGCTGCGCGCGGCCGATGCCGTTTCGACCGTCAAGGGCGGCTATTCCGGCACGCTTGCCGCCGCACCCGCCCGCACCAACCGCCATCTCTATGGCGAAGAGAACCCGATCCCCTCGCCCTCCTTCGAGGCCAAGGCAAAGCTCCTGCAGGAAATCGACGCCTGGCTGCGCGCCGAGGATCCGCGCGTGCGGCAGGTTTCGGCATCGCTCGCCGCATCCTGGCAGCATGTCGAGATCGTGCGCGCCGACGGCCAGGTGGTGCGCGACATCCGCCCGCTGGTCCGCGTCAACGTCTCCGTCGTTGTCGGCAATGGCGACCGCCAGGAGAGCGGCTCCTACGGCATGGGCGGCCGCAAGGCGTTTGGCGAATTCCTGGTCGAGGACAGCTGGAAGCACGCCGCCAAGGAGGCGCTCAGGCAAGCTCTGGTCAATCTTGAGGCGATACCGGCGCCGGCCGGCACCTTCGACATCGTCTTGTCCAGCGGCTGGCCGGGCGTCATGCTGCACGAGGCCGTCGGCCATGGGCTGGAAGGCGATTTCAACCGCAAGAAGACCTCGGCCTTCGCCGGACTGCTCGGCCAGCAGGTCGCCGCCAAGGGGGTGACCGTCGTCGACGACGGCACGATGCCCGAGCGGCGCGGCTCGCTGACAGTCGATGACGAAGGCACGCCTTCAGCCCGCAATGTGCTGATCGAGGACGGCAAGCTGGTCGGCTACATGCAGGATCGCCAGAACGCCCGGCTGATGGGCATGAAGGCAACCGGCAACGGCCGCCGCGAAGGCTACGCACACCAGCCGATGCCGCGCATGACCAACACCTATATGACGGCGGGCGACATGGAGCCGGACGAAATCATCGCCTCGGTCAAGAACGGCATCTATGCCGTCTCCTTCGGTGGCGGCCAGGTCGACATCACCTCGGGCAAATTCGTGTTCGGCTGCACCGAGGCCTACATGATCGAGAACGGCAAGGTGACGCAGCCGATCAAGGGCGCGATGCTGATAGGCAACGGTCCGGACGCCATGCATCGCGTCTCGATGATCGGCAACGACATGAAGCTCGACACCGGCATCGGCATGTGCGGCAAGGCCGGACAGGGCGTGCCGGTCGGCGTCGGCCAGCCGCATCTGCGCATGAACCAGATGACGGTGGGCGGCACGCGGGTCTGAGCGAACGGCCAACTGGCCGGGCCGTTATGCCTTGCCGATAGACCGGCGCGAAGTCGTGTAGAGAATCAGGAAGGCGATGACGCCACCGATCGCATATTTGACCCAAGCACTCAGGTAGTCGACGGTCCCGTCATGGCCGGAGACATACAGCGCAGCTGCGACAAACGTCATGGCCGCGATGCCAAGTGCATAGGACGGCAATAGCCCGGTTCGAGCGATCTTTCGCAAAATCCAGGCGACGAGCGCACCCGAGAGCGCCATCATGAGAGCTGCGCCGGCGCTTACGGTTATGCGGCGCCTGACATCGCGCTGCGGACATTTGGCGGGCTCCCAACAGTAGAGGTCGCGGACAGCGCGGTGGTGTCGTCCGCACTCGACCTCGCAAAGAAGGGAATGGATTTCGCAGATGCTCTGCATCTGGGGAAATCAGCTCATTGCGCTGGCTTTGCAACCTTTGATCGTAATTTCCTCAAGGCTGCAAAGACGGCGGGATATGACAGCTTGCAGGACGCATGACAAAGGTCCGTCGCTGGCGCCCTGATGGTCGAGTCAGACCGAATGCGCCGGCTGATGCTTGCGTTTTCCAGTTTGAATTCCCGGCTGCACCTTGAAGTGAACACAATCGGCATTAGGAAATTGTTAGGTGTTTAACTGCCTGGGCTGCCGTTTCCGCACGAACGCAGTGCCGGCCCTCTGGTTGCGGTGGTGTTGGCAATGCGGCATTTCCCCGGCGTCCTGACCTCCTCTTTCCTGCTTGGCTTCGTTTCGTTGATTGGCGCGACATGGTTGCAAGCCAGTCCGGCGGCGGCACAGTCGACATTGTTCAAGTCGACATTGTTCAAGTCGCGATCGACGCAATCTGCCGCAGTTGGTGGAAGCACCAGCGTCCCCTACGGTTGGGTCGATTTCTGCCATCGCCGGCCAAAGGAGTGCAAGGTGCCCGCTCTGCCGGCGGCGAATGTCAAGCTGACCGCGCAGAACCTACGCATCCTCAAGCGGATAAATCACAAGGCGAACAGCGCCATCAAACCCGTCAGCAATTTCGATCACTGGGGTACGATGGCGGATCACTGGGACTATCCGGTGGACGGCAAGGGCGACTGCAAGATCTACGCGCTCTACAAGCGCAAGCTTCTTCTGGCAGCGGGTTTCCCCCGGCAGGCGTTGCTGATGACCGTGGTGCGCGACCTGGACAATGAAGGCCACACCATTCTGACGGTGAAAACCGACAAGGGCGATCTTGTCCTGGACAATCTGGTCAATGAGATCAGGCCCTGGAACGCGACGGGCTATTACTTCGTGAAACGCCAGTCGCAGCAGAACCCAAACACCTGGGTGTCGATCAACCAACGCGGCGGCACGTCGAAACGACTGTCGCCAAGTTCGTAGGGCCGAAGCCTCCAGGCTATCGCCGCTTCTTCGGCTTCTCCAGCAGTGCCACCGCTTCGACATGCGGCGACCACAGGAACTGGTCGATCGGCGTCACGCTCTTCAAGGCGTAGCCGCCGTCGATGAGGATGCGCAGGTCGCGAGCCAGCGTCACCGGATTGCAGGATACCGCAGCAACGTAGGGAACATCCGAGCGGGCGATCTGCTTCGACTGGTCCTCGGCGCCGGCGCGCGGCGGGTCGAACACCACACCGTCGAACGCATTCAACTCCTTGAACGTCAGCGGCCGGCGGAACAGGTCGCGGCGTTCGCCCGTCACCCGCTTCAAGCCGGTGGCGAAGCGCGATCCACGGTCGAGCGCTGAAAGCGCTGCCGCATCGCCTTCCACCGCATGGACTTCCGACTTCGCGGCCAGGCGCAGAGCAAAGCTACCGCAACCGGCGAAAAGATCCGCCACCTTCTTGGCACGCTTCAGATGTCCGCCGACGATGTCGGCCATCGCCTGTTCGGCGGCCTCGGTTGCCTGCAGGAACGCGCCCGGGGGCAAGGCGACAGCGACGCTGCCGAACATGACCACCGGCTTTTTCGGCTCGATGATGATTTCGTCATCGATGGACAGCCTGGCAAAGCCCTGCGCCATGACGAAGTTAGCCGCGATCCGGCGCTGGTGCTCCCCGAGCTTGCCGGATTCGTGAACCGCGACATCAAGCCCCGAACCGGTCACGGTGACCGCCAGCCGGAACGATTTGGTGGTTGCGCAGACCAATTCGGCGAGCGCCTTCAAGCGATCGAGGGCGGCAACGATCTCCGGCAGCGAGATCGGGCATTCCGATATGGCGACGATCTCCGGCGACAGATGGCGATGGAAGCCGAGCAGCATGCCTGTCTCGGTGCGCCGGGCGGCAAGCACGACACGGCGGCGCGTCTGCGGTGCGCAGGCGACCAAGTCACCGATCTCGCAATCGATGCCCTTGCCCTTCAGGGTGTGCGCCACTTTTTCGCGCTTCCACCGGCGATAGGCTTCGGCTTCGAAATGCTGGAGCGCGCAACCGCCGCATTCGGTGAAGTGGCGGCAGGCGGGATCGATGCGCAGCGGCGATGCTTCCAGCACCGCCATCAGCATGGCGCGATCCCTTTCGCGCGCGGCGGTGACCGTTTCACCGGGCAGTGTGAAGGGAATGAACAGATCGCCTGTCTCGGTCTCGGCGACACCGTCGCCCTGGGCGCCAAGTTTCCTGATGCTGAAGCGCGCGCTCATCGGTCCTTGATCCCACCGAGCAGGAATTCGCGATTGCCGTCGCCGCCATCGATCGGCGACAGATGCAGCCCCAGCGAGCGCCAGCCGGGAACGGAGTCCAGCCAATCCTGCAGCAGGCCGGCGACACGGGCGGCGTCGAAGGGATCCTTCAACAGACCACCCTTGCCGATCGCTTCCCTGCCGGCCTCGAATTGCGGCTTGACCAGAAACATGGCCTTTGCGCCAGCCTTGGCCAGGCCAAGGGCCGGCGGCAGCGCCAGTTTCAGCGAGATGAAGCTGACGTCGGAGACGATGAAATCCGGAATACGCCCGCCGAGATCGGTGACGGCGAGGTCGCGGGCGTTCAGCCCTTCGATCACCGTCACACGCGGGTCGCCGCCGATATCAGGATGCATCTGGCCATGACCGACATCGACGGCGGTGACATGGGCCACGCCGCGCTCGAGCAACACCTGGGTGAAGCCGCCGGTCGAGGCGCCGATGTCGAGCGCTTCACGGCCGGCAGGATCGAGGCCGAAATGATCGAGCCCGCCGATCAGCTTGAGTGCCGCGCGCGACACATAGCCTTGCGCCGGATCATCGATGGCAACGTGACATTGCGGCAAAACGCTCTGGCCGGGCTTGCGCGCAATGACGCCGTCGACGGTCACAGTGCCGCGCTCGACCGCATCGCGGGCACGTGAGCGGCTGGCAAACAGCCCGCGCTGGACGAGCAGGTCGTCGAGCCGCTGGCGTGCGCTGGCTGGCAGAGGCGAATTCATCGGCCTTCATGGCGAAAGCCGACGACGATGGCAAGAGCGCCACATGGAAGCATTTCGTCTCCCGTTCCCATCATCACGCTCAGCATCTTGCACGGCGACGATGGTGAGGCGTTCCGTCCCGCCGACCATCCTTATGAATACCCATGCGTTACGCCCGTTGAGACGGATGACCGCCGAAGCATGAGGTCTCACCGCCTGCGGGTAAATACCAACAATCTAGAAAGCCTCATGATTTCTTAACCAATTTTCATCGCATTTGCTTGAGGACTTCAATGTTATGACCGCGACGACGGGAAAACCCGGATGGAGAGGCGGCAACTTTGGAAATGGCCAGCGACATCGTCTACAAGGTTCTTGACCGGATTTCCGGCGCCGGCCTGCTGGCGACCGGACTTCTGTTGCTGACTGCTTTGGTCAGTGCCCTGGTCGCCTACTGGCGCACGGTCGAGAAAAAGAGCTGGAAAGAATTCTTCGAGTTCGCGGTCCCGCATGAGGTCATCACGCATCCTTCGGCGAAAGCCGACCTTTTGTTCTGGGTGACGCGGAAGGCGCTGATGCCATTCCTCATGCTGCCCGCCGGCGTCGTCTTCGTCAGCGCCGTCGGCTATGCGACGAACTGGTTGCTCTCCACGCTGCTGGCAATCCAGCCGCCTCTGATCGAGGGGCCGGCGGGGCCTGTGACGGTGACGATCTTCACCCTCACCATGCTGCTTGCCTACGACATTTCGTACTATCTCTATCATGTCGCCCAGCACCGCTACCCGGTGCTCTGGGAACTGCACAAGGTGCACCATTCGGCCGAGGTGATGGTCGGCATCACCAAGGATCGCGTCCACCCGCTCGACGAATTGATGAACCGGGCCTGGGACGGCGTCATTCCCGGCATCTGCTTCGGCATCTGGTCGCTGGTGTCGCTGAACCTGGTTGAACTGACGGTCTTCGGCGTCAACGTCTACATCATACGCAACATCCTGATGATGGATTTCGTCAGGCACACGCATTTCAAGATCTCGTTTGGGCCGTTGAACAATCTGATCCTGTGCCCACACTGGCATCAGTTGCACCACAGCACCGACCCGCGCCATTACGACAAGAACTTCGGGCTGCTCTTCTCGTTCTGGGATCGGCTCTTCGGAACTCTGTGCGTTCCGAAACCCGACGAGGACTTCAAGTTCGGTTTGATCGAACGCAACGTGCGCGACTACCAGTCGCTCGCAGGCCTCTATGTCATGCCGCTGCAGCGGATGTGGCGGCAGATCGCCAGACATTTCCGCGCCGACAAGCCCGAGCCACAGCAATCGCCGCAGGGGGGCAAGCCATGAACGGACCGGCCGTGTTCCGGATGCAGCAAGCGCACCGGATCGAAATTGCAACCTCGCCAGAGCGACTGGCAGAAATCGCGCCCGCCTGGGCAGCGCTCTGGCAACGCGCCGGCGGCCTCGTTTTCCAGCATCCCGACTGGATCTCGGCCTGGTGGCACACCACACCGCATCAGGACCGCCGCGGCCTCAGGATCGGCCTGGTCTGGAGCGGCGAGCGCCTCGAGGCGGTCATTGCGCTCGCGACCTTCTGGCGCTCGGGCATCCGTATGCTGGAATGGGCGGCGAAGGATCACTGCGACTATGGCGATGTCCTGCTTGCTCCCGATGCAGAGCCACAGATCCTGCCGCAACTCTGGCAACATATCCTCGACGATGGCGGCTTCGATCTTGCGTATCTCAATCGGCTGTTGCCCGATGCTCGATTCCGGACCCTGCTTGGTCCCGCCGCCCCAGGCCAGGGCAGCATTTTGCAGCCGAGCCACCGCAGCGAGGTCAGCTACCGAGTTTCCAGCGCCGGACAACGCGGCGCACAATGGTTTGAAAGCCAGTCGAAGAAAACCCGGCAAAACTATCGCCGTGGTTACAAATTCATGGAGGAAGGCGGCGCGCTGCGTTTCCGCCTGATGGATGCGCACGAAGCCCGCGAGCCGGTGCTGGAACGCGTCGCCGCGCTGAAACGGCTATGGCTCGCAAAACACGGCCGCGTCTCGGACCTGTTCGACGAAGGTTCCCCCGCGCTGCCGGCACTGATCTCGGTTCTGGCCGGGCTTGGGTTGCTGCGCATTTTCGTGCTCGAACGCGAAGACGAGATCATCGCCATATCGATCAATTTCGAGCAGCATGGAACGATGATGGCTTTCGTCACCACCTATGATCCGGCCTTCGAACGGGCCTCGCCGGGCATGGTCTTGATGATGGATTACATCCAGTGGTCGTTCGACAGGGGCTTGACCACGATCGATTTTCTCTGCGGCGGCGAGGATTTCAAGCGCCGCTTTGCGACGCATTCGGTGATCTTGTCGTCAGTGGTGGGTGGACGAAACCTGCGCGGACGCCTTGCCGCCCTGGCAGACCGCGCCCGCCACGCGGCGCAATCCTGGCGCCCCGAGAAACCGGCGCAACAAGCGGAGCTGGTGGCGGCGGAGTAGCAGTGCCGACGCCTTTAGATCACCCGCACAGCGGCAAAGCACGATGAAACGATCGGGCAATCCCGATCAGGGCTTGCTGGTCTCTAGCTCAGAATACGCTTCGCGAAACCGGGCGCTCGACGGCCGGAGACAACCCATCCGCACGCCCTCCCGACGCTTGCTCGCGTGAAGGCTCGATGGCAACCGCAGGTGCGGGAACGGGGGCCGGCAGAACCACCAGTTGCGGCACCTGCTTGAAGGAAAAGCCGCCGCGGATGTCGCCCATCTTGCCGGCGACGATGCCCATGGCCGCCTTTTCGAGGCTGCGATCATAGCGCGTTTCGGCTGTGGCCGGCGCGACGATGACGGCGCAAAGCGCTGCGCCCCACAGAAGCGTTTTCATTGTTGCTGTCTCCCTGCCTGATCACGATCTAGCAGGGCGCCGTTGAAAAACGGCCAAGAGACACGGTAAGCAAAGCGCCAAACCGCAGCGTAAACAACGCGTTAAGAACGTTGGCCGGCAAACTGATTCAAGTCACTGAGACTTTGATTCAGGCGCGCTGGGCGCGAACCGTATGCCCGAGCGCGACGAACACGGTGCGCACGATGCCGGCAGCATCGAGCCCGGCATCGGCATACATCTTTTCCGGCTTGGCGTGGTCGGTGAACGCGTCGGGCAGCACCAGCGGGCGCACCTTCAGGCCGCTTTCCAGCAGGCCTTCATGGGCGAGGAACTGCAGCACATGGCTGGCGAAGCCGCCGACGGCGCCCTCCTCCACCGTCACCAGAACCTCATGCGAGCGGGCCAGCCGCCGGATCAGATCCTCGTCGAGCGGCTTGGCGAAACGGGCGTCGGCGACCGTGGTGGAGAGCCCGGCAGCCCCTAGCTCCTCGGCGGCGATCAGGCAATCCTGCAGCCGTGTGCCGAAGGACAGCAATGCTACCTTGGTGCCCTCCCTGACGATGCGGCCCTTGCCGATTTCGAGCACGGAGCCACGCTCCGGCATGTCGACGCCAACGCCATTGCCGCGCGGATAGCGAAAGGCGATCGGGCCGTCATCATAGCTTGCCGCGGTGCGTACCATGTGGCGCAGCTCCGCCTCGTCGGCCGCCGCCATCACCACGAAGCCCGGCAGTGTCGCCAGGAAGGTGGTGTCGAAGGCGCCGCAATGGGTGGCGCCATCGGCGCCGACGAAGCCGGCGCGGTCGATGGGAAAGCGCACCGGTAATTTCTGGATGGCGACGTCGTGGACGACCTGGTCGTAGGCGCGCTGCAGGAAGGTGGAATAGATGGCCGCGAACGGCTTGTAGCCTTCGGTGGCGAGGCCGGCGGCGAAGGTCACCGCGTGCTGTTCGGCGATGCCGACATCGAAGGTCCTCGACGGGAACGCTTCGCCGAACAGGTCGAGGCCGGTACCGCTCGGCATGGCTGCGGTGACGGCGACGATGCGGTCGTCCTCGCGGCCCTCCTGGACCAGGCTTTCGGCGAACACCTTGGTGTAGGCCGGTGCGTTGGCCGGCGCCTTGGCCTGCGCGCCGGTGATGACGTCGAACTTGTTGACGCCGTGATATTTGTCGGCGGCGGCTTCCGCCGGCGCATAGCCCTTGCCCTTCTGGGTGACGACATGGATGAGCACCGGGCCTTCGCCATTGTCTCGGACATTTTTCAGGACCGGGATCAGATGCTCCAGATTGTGGCCGTCGATCGGGCCGATGTGATAGAAGCCGAGTTCCTCGAACAGCGTGCCGCCGGTGACGTAGCCGCGTGCATGCTCGACCGCCCTTGTGATCGCACGATCCGCACGCTTGCCGAGATAAGACGTCAGTTTTTTGCCGAAATCGCGCAGGCCGATATAGGCCTTGCCGGAGGCCAGCCGCGCCAGATAGGCGCTCATGGCGCCGGTTGGCGGCGCGATCGACATGTCGTTGTCGTTGAGAATGACGATCAGCCGTGCATCGAGCGCGCCGGCATTGTTCATCGCCTCGTAGGCCATGCCGGCAGACATGGCGCCGTCGCCGATGACGGCGATGACATTGTTGCGGCCGCCGGAGAGATCGCGGGCCGCGGCCATGCCGAGGCCGGCCGATATCGATGTCGAGGAGTGGGCAGCGCCGAAGGGATCGTACTCGCTCTCGGCGCGGCGGGTGAAGCCGGACAGGCCGCCTTCCTGGCGCAGCGTGCGGATACGGTCGCGGCGGCCGGTCAGGATCTTGTGCGGATAGGCCTGGTGGCCGACATCCCAGATCAGCCGATCATCGGGGGTGTTGAAGACATAGTGCAGCGCCACCGTCAGCTCGACCACGCCAAGGCCGGCGCCCAGATGACCACCCGTGCGGGATACCGCGTCGACCAGCTCGGCGCGAAGCTCGGACGCCAGTTGCGGCAGTTCACTCTCGGCAAGCATGCGCAGGTCGGCCGGGATGCGGGCCTTGTCGAGAAGCGGCGTATGCGGCGTTGCGTTCACGGTGCTCAGGCTTTCGGTTGATGGGCGAAATAGGCCGCCGGCCGGCGAAAGTAAATGCGTGTCAGTGACGCGGATCAGACTGTGGTCTTTTGCTTCTATGCAGGTCGTTTCCCCAAAACCGGGCCACTTTGGGCGACAGGCATCAGCTTTCCGGCAGCGGAATGAACTCTTCCTCGTCTCCTGGAACGATGTCGAAGCGGCCTGTCTTCCATTCCTCTTTCGCCTGTTCGATACGCTCTTTCGACGACGAGACGAAATTCCACCAGATGTAACGCTTCGAACCAAGAGAGGCGCCGCCGAACAGCATGAAATGCGCCCCGGTCTGCGACGACACGACGATCTCGTCACCGGGACGGAACACCAGCAGCCGTTCGGCTGGGAACACATCGCCCGAAATCGAGACCTCGCCTTCCAGCGTGTAAATGGCGCGCTCTTCCGCATCGGCAGGGATTTTCACGCTGGCGCCGGGCGCCAGGCGCAGGTCGGCGTAGAGCGTCTCCGAATCGGCCCTGACCGGGGACCGTAATCCTTGGAAATCGCCGATGATGAGGCGCCCGTTGACGCCTTCGGCATCAATCTGGGGAAGCCTGAGCGCTCCTGTGTTCTCGAACACAGGAGCCACCTCTTCCTTGTCGTCCGGCAGCGCCAGCCATGTCTGCAGGCCGGATACCGACATCGGCGCGCCACGCAGTTCCTCCGGCGTACGCTCCGAATGGACGATGCCGCGGCCGGCGGTCATCAAATTCACGTCGCCGGGCTGAATGACCATTTCGGTGCCGAGGGAGTCGCGGTGCCGGATCTTGCCGTCGAACAGATAGGTGACCGTCGACAGTCCGATATGCGGATGCGGACGGACGTCCAGCGCCTGGCCGGCCCGCAGGATCGCGGGACCCATGCGGTCGAAGAAGATGAACGGACCGACCAACCGCCTTTTTGCCGTTGGCAGGGCACGGTGCACCTGAAAACCACCGATGTCCTTGGCGTTCGGAACGACCATCAATTCGATCTGATCGCTGGCGAACGCATCGCCCACCTCAGGGTCTTTCCCGGGGAAGAAGCTCATGGACTCTCCTTGTCGGTGGTCGAAGGCCGCCTGGCCGCATCAGGCAAAGCGGATGGCCGCCTTTGCCCGCAGCTTGGCCGCCACCTCTTCGCGATTGCGCGGATGCTGATGGGTTTCCAGGGAATCGAGCAGTTCGCGCGCCGAGGCCGCGATGGCGTCGACGGCATGATCGAAGGCGTGCTGGTTCTGCTTCGAGGGTCGCGTCGTTCCGCTCAGCTTGCGGACGAACTGAAGGGCCGCGTCGCGCACCTCGTCATTGGTTGCCGGCGGATCAAAATTGAACAGGGTCTTGATGTTTCTGCACATCGCTTCCGTATCTCCTCTTGTCCTTGAGCTGTTTCAATCGCAACGAGTTATATCCTCGATCATGATCATGTCCAAAAACCGGTGAGGCGAGGCCATCGTTCGGACCGGCCTCAATCCGCGTCGAGCGGCTCCGTTCCAACCGGCTTGCCGTCGCGCGACAGCCTGATCTTCTCGACCTTGTCCTCGGCGGCCTTCAGCAGCCGGTCGCAATGCGCCTTCAGCGCCTCGCCACGTTCATAGATCCTGATCGACTGGTCGAGCGGCACGTCGCCACGCTCCAGATCATCGACGATCTTCTCCAGCGCATCGAGTGCCTGCTCGAAGCTCATCGCCTTGACGTCTTCGTTGGTCTCACCAGCCATCGTTCATCCTTTCATCAGTCGACCGACATGGGCGGCGACCGAAAATGCCAATCCCTGCAGATCGTAGCCGCCCTCGAGCAGGCTGACGAGCCGGTTGCCGCTGTGGCGTGCCGCGCGCTGCATCAGCTGGCCGGTCGCCCAATCGAAATCATCCTCGGTCAGATTGATCTCGGCCAGCGGATCGCGGTGGTGCGCGTCGAACCCGGCCGAAATGATGATCAGGTCGGGCGCGAAATTGTCGAGCGCGGGCAGGACGCGCGACAGGAAGGCATCGCGAAACACTTCGCTGCCGGTCTGCGGCGCCAGCGGTGCGTTGACGATGTTGCCGGCGCCCGTTTCGGTCTTCGCTCCGGTGCCGGGATAAAGCGGCATCTGGTGTGTCGAGCAATAGAGCACCGAGGGATCGTCCCAGAAAATATCCTGCGTGCCATTGCCGTGATGCACGTCCCAGTCGACGATGGCAACGCGCTCGACACCGTGTTTCTTCTGCGCATAACGCGCCGCGATCGCCGCCGTGTTGAACAGGCAGAAGCCCATGGCCGTGGTCTTTTCGGCATGATGGCCGGGCGGCCGGGCGGCGACGAAGACGTTGTCGGCGCGGCCCGAAAAGACATCATCGACGGCGGCGTTGGCGGCGCCGATCGCGGTGATCGCCGCTTGCCAGCTCTTAGGACTGGCAGTGGTGTCGGCATCGATGCGGGCAATCCCCTCGTCGGGAATGGCGGCGCGCACGCGGGCGACGAAATCGGCAGGATGCGCGTAGAGGATGGTGGCCTCGTCGCCTTCCGGCGCCTGGATACGATCGAGCCCGGCAAAGGCTTCCTCATCGAGCACGCGCTCGATGGCACGCAGGCGGTCGGGCCGCTCGGGATGTCCGGGCGGCGTGAGATGCTCGAGGAAGATCGGATGCGTGTAGAGACGGGTGGTCATCGTCCTAATCTAGTGACCCGGATCGACAAAGGCCATGCACGGGCGGCCGATGACTGGGGAAAATCGCGCCTGCGTCCATTCGCGTCGCCGCGGGCATTGGCCTCGCCGGCGCTTCGGCGTAAGGTTCTTGGTACTGCCTGGTGCCCGCCGCAAGCGGGAGAATCGGGAACACGGTTGAATTCCGTGGCGTGCCCAACGCTGTGAGGGGGACCGCGCCGGTAAATGCCACTGTCGATGACGGGAAGGCACCGGACGCGGGTTGATCCCAAGCCAGAAGACCGGCCTGGCAGGCATCGTCATCCGCATGGTCAGGCGGATGACATCACAGCGACGTGCGTCCATTTGGACGCACAAAGTACGCTCTGACCGTTTTGAATCTGCAATCGCAAGGGGACAAGCGATGCCGGAACATATGACCGCTGCCATTGACGATGGATTCGACCAGAATGCGCGCGATGCGGTCTATCGCGCCATGTTCACGCGGCGCGACGTGCGCAGCCATTTCCTGCCCACCGCGATCGATGACGACGTGCTGGCGCGGCTGCTGCTTGCCGCCCATCATGCGCCATCGGTCGGCTTCATGCAGCCATGGAATTTCATTGTCATTCGTGACATCGAGCGACGCGAAAGGGTGCGCGACCTGTTCCTGGCCGCGCGCGAGCAGGAACTGCCGGCGATCGAGGCGGAAAAACAGGCGCTGTACCGCAAGCTCAAGCTGGAAGGCATCTGCGAGAGCGCGCTCAACATCTGCATCACTTGCGACCGGCAGCGCTCGAAAGGTTCGCCTCTGGGACGCTGGCACAATCCGGAGATGGATCTCTACAGCACCGTCTGCGCGGTGCAGAATTTCTGGCTGGCCGCGCGTGCCGAGGGCGTTGGCGTCGGCTGGGTGAGCATCATCGAGGCTGAGGCGCTGAAGCGGCTGTTGGCCATTCCGGATCACGTAACGCCAATCGCCTATCTCTGCGTCGGCCGTGTTTCCGAGTTCGCTTCCAAACCGGACCTTGAAACGCATGGTTGGGGACGGCGGCTGCCGCTGCCGGAACTGATCATGAGCGAGACGTTTTCCGGGCAAGGCGAGACACAGCTGAAGTCCACCGTGGCGCGCCTCAACACCGTTTCTGCCTCACCAGACACCACCTGCCCGGCCGATCAGGGTGTGGCGCCGGCCGTACCCCAGCGCGAACCGCCGAAGGAGGCGAGCGCCTTGTCCTTGAGCTCCCTGAACTTCGACGACGCCTCGGCCAACCGGGCGTCCCAGGCCGGATCCGGCACCTGGCCCGCGATGGTCTTGAAATAGACCTGCATCAGGCAAGCGATGGCGAAAGGCTCGATGAAGGCCGCCTTGAACGCCCAGGCGAAGACGATGGCGAGCACGAAGGCCCAGCCGGCGAGCTGGCCGGGCATCAGGAACAGAATGGCGCCGGCAGGCGCCAGCATCATCAGAAAGATGACGAACGACACGCCCCACATGATGACCGCCAGCCAGACGGCGTTCTTGACCATGACCTTGCCGTTCTGGGCATAGAGCACGACGCCTTGGCGCGCCGTCTCGAAGGGTGAGGCTGAATTGATGCGGATGTTGTAGCCGAGGATGATCTCGTCGACATAGGTCAGCGACAGGCGGATCACCGTGTTGATGAAGGAGACCAGGCCGCTCAGGCCCGGTATCGGCAGGAAGGCGGCGATACCGCCGAGCAGGCCGGTGATGGCGCGGATGGCACCCTTGACGAGTTGGTCGACGACGAAAAGGATATTGGCCTCGGCAAAACGCTGGGCCACGACATCCCTGGCGTAGGCGATCTGGTCCTGACCGCCGGGAATGTCGCGGCCGTCGATCAGATGAACCATGACGGCGATGTGGCCGGCCTTGACGATATAGAGGATGTATTCGCGGATCCAGTAGACCGCGATCGAGACGATGCCAAACCCGACCACGCCGCCCCACAGGGCAAAGGACATGGGCCCGTCGGGATCGGTGGAGATATGGCCGACACCATAGCCGACCGAGGCACCGGTGCCGGTCGCCATGATGTAGGCCAGCGTGATGCCGAAATAGACGATCATACGAAAGACGATGAACGGCCAGGTCCGCATCATGATGGACACCGACCGGCCGATCTCGAAATCCCACATGTGCCCCGAATCTCCGCCTCAGAGATGGTGGAAGAGGATGAACTCAACCCGGCGATTGTCAATTGCCGGCCCCTGACGCCGAAGCGCGACGAATTCGGGGCAACGGTTTTCTTTCGCAGCCTTTCGCCGGCGCGTTGTCTGACGGAGCATCAAACGAAAAACCCGCCTGTGCGGCGGGTCACCGGCGCAAATCAGCACCATGGACGAATATGTACCTTAGCTGAGGGCAGGTGTCAAGAAAAAATTCCTATCGGGAACAGATGCCGGCACGAAAGCTCCGGTGGGAACTCAATTCGACTGCGGATCCGGCTTCTTGAGCAGGCCTTCGAGCAGTTGCTTGAACGCCGTCACCACCTTCTTGGACGTCGCTTCGGGGTCGTCCGAATTGGCGATCCGTTGCGCTGCCTGGCTGCTCGCTCCGTTGATCAGTCGCGAGGCCGTCTCGGGGTCGAGGCTCGAGACAACGACCCCCTCCTCCTGCAGCGCGGTCAGATGGTCGGTCATTGACACGATGCACGCACTGGCATTCGGCCATTGCGCTGGATCCCCCAGCACGGCCGGGCCATCCCGGAACATGATGCGCTGGATTTCCGGCTCCAGCGCCATCTCGATATAGGTCGAGCACTCGTCGACGAAATGCTGCCAGCGGGTCGGCGCTCTCGACGCGACCTCATTGATGCGCGCCGCCATCTCGCCGTCGATCTGGGCTATGACCGCCTGCAGCAGCCCCTTCTTGTCGCCAAAATGATGATAGAGCGCGCCGCGCGTCAGCCCGGCCGAAGCGGTGAAATCATCCATCGAGGCTTCCGCATAGCCTGTTGTGCCGAAGGCATGGCGGGCCGCCGCGATCAGCTTTGCGCGCGTCTCGGCGATCATCTCCTTGCGGGGTCTGTGCATGGCTTCTGGCCCTATTCACATACGTAACGTATGCCAATTGACATACGCGGCGTATGCTCTATTTAACAATCATACGCTTCGTATGTAATTGCCGAATCGTCCTTTGTCGAGGAACCACCCATGCAAAATCCCTATTCGGAAATCTTTCGTGCCCCCGGAGCCAAGGGCTTTGCGGCCGCCGGATTCATGGCGCGCCTGCCGATCGCCATGGCGCCCATCGGCATCGTGGCGATGCTGTCGCAGACGCGTGGCGAATACTGGCTGGCCGGAGCCGTCTCGGCAACATACGCTCTGGCCAACGCTTTCGTTGCGCCGCAGATATCGAGACTGGTGGACCGCCTGGGCCAGACACGGATCGTCGTGCCCACCACCATCATCGCGGTGCTGGCTTTCGCCGTCCTGATAGCGGCGGCCAACCAGGACTGGCCGGTGTGGACGCTGTTCGTGTCGGCCCTACTGGCCGCGGCCATGCCAAGCATGCCGGCGATGGTGCGGGCGCGCTGGACAGAGATTTTCCGCGGACGGCCGCAGATGAACACCGCATTCGCCTTCGAGTCCGCGGCCGATGAACTGGTCTATATCGCCGGGGCATCGCTATCGGTCGGTCTCAGTGCTGCCCTGTTCCCGGAAGCCGGCGTTCTGGTGAGCACATTATTTCTCGCATTCGGATCAGCGGCCTTCATCCTGCAACGCTCGACGGAGCCGCAAGTGCGGCCGGTGGACCATGGCTCAAGCGGCTCGGCGATCCGCCTGCGGCCGGTTCAGATCATCACCTTCGCCCTGATCTTCATCGGCGCGACCTTCGCGACGACGGAAGTCAGCACCGTGGCGATCACCAAGGAGCTTGGCCAGCCCGGCGCCGCCAGCCTTGTCATCGGCGTTTACGCGCTGGGATCGTTCGTGCTCGGCATCATCGTCGGCGCGCTCAGCCTGAAGGCGCCGCTGCAACGCCAGTTGGCCATCGCAGTCGCCCTCGTCGCGCTCGGCACGCTGTTGCCGCTCACCGCCGACACCGTGCCACTGCTGGCGCTGACTGTGTTCATCAGCGGCGTGGCGATCTCGCCGACCTTCATCACCGCCTTCGGCCTGATCGAGCGGCATGTGCCGGAGGCGATGCTGACCGAAGGCATTACCTGGGTCATGACCGGCATCGGCATCGGCATGGCGCTCGGCTCGTTCGCGGCCGGCGCGGTGGTCGATGCGTTCGGTGCCCAGAACGGGTTCTGGGTCTCTGTGGCTTCAGGCACGATCGCGCTGGCCACGGTGCTGCTTGGCCAGCGCAGCCTTGCCACGGCTGAGTGCGAGATGGACGGATGCGAAGCAGCCGCGATTGCTGCGGAATAGTTCCGGCGCGCCCGGGCCTTAGGCCGGGCGCGCCGCTCTAGGCGGCCGGGCCTGAAATATTGACTCTTCTTGGGTGCGCCAATGCCAAAACTATCGTTGGCGCCCCATGCAACATCACCTCTTTTTCGAAGACGAAGCCACATTTCTCCAGCACCCGTCGCGAAGCCGGATTGGCGGGGCGGACGAGGCCGACAACCCGATCGGCACGCAAGGGGCCGAACGCGGTGCGCAGTGCTTCCGTCACCAATTCCGTGGCATAGCCATGTCCCCAGCTCGCCGGATGAAGATGATAGGACAGGTTCAGACCGTCGAAATCCGCCGATACCGTGACGCCGCCGAAGCCGACCAGCTTTTCGTCCGCCTCGACCGCCCAGCGGCCAAAGCCGTGCTTGTCCCAATGACCGATGTCGCGCGTCAGCCGCGCGGCGCTCTGCTGGGCTGTATCCGGGACAGGGTCCGGACGATGAGCAACAAGCTCCCGGCGCGAAAAGAGGTCGATCAGGAAATCCAGATCAGCCTCTTCTGGGCGGCGCAGCAAAAGCCGCTCGCTGCGCTGGCTGGAAGGCAGAGACGCATTCATCCGTCTTCTCCGGCAACCGGATCGGCGGGAGGCTCAGAGGATCTCCGTCTTGGCGATGTGGATGCCAAAACCTTCGAGGCCGACATAGTGGCGTTCGCGCGAGGCGATCAGGTTGATCGAGGAGATGCCGAGATCCTTGAGGATCTGGGCGCCTAGCCCGATCTCGCGCCACTCGTTTTCGCGGCGGCGCGCCTCTTCGTGATCCTCGCGGTCGCCGCTTGCCGGCCGCTTGCGCTCCTGATGCGCAACGCCGACGGAGCCTTCTCTGAGATAGACGATGACACCGCGCCTGCGCTCGCCCATTGTCTTCATGATGGCGTCGAGCCGGTGGCTGGTGCCGAAGACATCGGTCACCACATCCTCGGAATGCAGACGCACCGGCACGTCCTCGCCGTCACGAATGTCGCCGAAGACGATGGCGACGTGATGCATGGAGTCCCACGGCAGCGTGTAGGTGAAGACCTGTGCCTTGCCGCCGAGCGTGTCGATTTCCGAGCAGGCGACGCGTTCGACCAGCGTTTCCTTGCGCTGCCGGTAGGCGATGAGGTCGGCGACCGAAACCTGCTTGAGGCCATGCTCCTCGGCGAAAGCCTGCACCTGCGGACCGCGCTTGACGGTGCCGTCATCATTGACCAGCTCGGAAATGACGCCAACCGGCGGCAGGCCGGCGAGCTTGCACAGATCGACCGCTGCTTCGGTATGGCCTGAGCGCATCAGCACGCCGCCTTCGCGCGCAATCAGCGGAAAGATGTGGCCGGGCCGGACGAAATCCGAGCCACCGACATTGCCGTTGGCAAGATTGCGAACGGTCAAAGTGCGATCTTCGGCCGAGATGCCGGTCGTGGTGCCATGCTTGAAATCGACGCTGACGGTGAAAGCGGTGGTGTGGGCGGAATCGTTGTCGGCGACCATGGGGGCAAGGTTCAGCCGCCTGGCTTCTTCGCGCGGCATCGGCGTACAGACGATGCCGGAGGTGTGGCGAACGATGAACGCCATCTTTTCGGGCGTGCAGTGGACAGCGGCGACGATCAGGTCGCCCTCGTTCTCGCGTCCGTCATCATCCATGACGACGACGATCTCGCCGCGTTCGAAAGCACGCAGGGCTTCGACGATTTTCTTCTGGTCGTAAGGCATAAGTGCTCGCTTTGCTCGCAGGGGAATAAGGGAGTAGGGCAGTAAGGGAGTAGGGAAAAGCAAAAAGATTTGGCCGGCCGGGCTAAGAGCGCAACATATTCCCCTATTCCCCTATTCCCCTATTCCCCTCCCCGTCTGTCCCCGATGCCGCAGATAATGATCGGCGATCGCACAGGCAACCATTGCCTCGCCGATCGGCACGGCGCGGATGCCGACGCATGGATCGTGGCGGCCCTTGGTCATGATCTCGACGTCCTTGCCGTCCTTATCGATCGACTTTCGCGGGGTCAGGATCGACGAGGTCGGCTTGACGGCGAAACGGGCGACGATTGCCTGGCCGGTCGAGATGCCGCCGAGGATGCCGCCGGCATTGTTGGACAGGAACACCGGCTTGCCGTCATTGCCGATGCGCATCTCGTCGGCATTCTGCTCGCCGGTGATGCGGGCGGCCTCGAAGCCGTTGCCGATCTCGACGCCCTTGACCGCGTTGATCGACATCAGGCCGGAGGCGATGTCCTGGTCGAGCTTGGCATAGATCGGCGCGCCGAGGCCCGGTGGAACGCCGTCGGCGACGATCTCGATCACCGCACCGACCGAGGAGCCCGCCTTGCGGATGCCGTCGAGATACTGCGTGAAGACAGGAACGGAAGCCGGATCGGGGGTGAAGAACGGATTTTCCGCATCGCCGATGAAATTCCAGTTCCAGTTGGCGCGATCGATGGATTTCTCGCCCATCGACACCAGCGCACCGCGCACCACCACGCCGGGCACCACCTTGCGCGCCAAGGCACCGGCCGCCACTCTGGCTGCCGTCTCGCGGGCCGAGGAGCGGCCGCCGCCACGATAATCGCGCACCCCGTATTTGACGTCATAGGTGTAGTCGGCATGGCCGGGCCGGTACTGGCGGGCGATCTCGCCATAATCCTTTGAACGCTGGTCGACATTCTCGATCAGCATCGACACCGGCGTGCCGGTGGTGATCATCGTCTCGCCGTCCTCGTCGAGGATGAAACCTGACAGCACCTTCACTTCATCTGGTTCGCGACGCTGCGTCACGAAACGTGACTGTCCCGGACGGCGCTTGTCGAGTTCGGCCTGGATCTCGTCGCGCGTAAAGCGGATGCCGGGCGGACAGCCGTCGACCACGCAGCCGAGCGACGGGCCATGGCTTTCGCCCCAGGTGGTGACGCGGAAAAGGTGGCCGAACGTGTTGTGAGACATGAAATACCCTGCCCGGCATCGGAGCCGGCTGAAGATTGCGTTCTATTGGCGTTTTTCACAGGGGTCAAACTGTGATCTGGCGGATTTAGTTTTGACACATTCGGTTGGTTTCTGCTCTGCTCCATCCGCTGTTGAACAGCCCGCCGCCATGCCGGTGCAATGATAAAGAGGAACGATTATGCGTACCCTGATTAGCGCCGTTGCCGCCACGCTGCTGCTTTCCACCGCCGCTTTCGCCGGCCAGACCGAAGGCCTGATCAAGAAGATCGACAAGGACACGGCGACGCTGACGCTGGATGACGGCAAGTCCTACAAGCTGAACGCAGAGACCGATCTCGACGCGCTGAAGCCGGGCATGGACATCGTCATCGCCTACGATGTGACCAATGGCGAAAACGTCATCACCGACATGGAACTGCCGGACAGCTCAGCCAACTAGAGCTTCCAACCTCAATTGAATGCAGCGTTTGCGGTTCAGCTTTCGCCGAGCCGCCTGCGAAATGGCCTAGAGCGTGTTGCGTCTGAACGGATTTCAGGCGACCCGCTTTAGGTCTTTGTTTTATGTATGTCGTTCTCCCAAAACCGGGGCCACTTTTGGGCGACATGCATCAAAGCCACTCCAGACTCTTGCCTTCGAGCTTGAGCAGGCGATCCTGCGGTATTTCCAGGTTCGCTGCCTCGTCCTCGGCCCATCCCAGAACGAAACGAAACAAGGTGCGCATGACGCCGCCATGGGTCACGCATATCGTCTGGCGTTCGATCGCGTCGAAGCATGGCCTCACCCGTTCGAGCAGCATCTGATAGCTCTCGGCGCCTTCGCCGGGCGGCTGGAAGTTCCACTTGTCCAGAGCACGCGTCCCGCTTGCTCCGGGATACCGCGTCTCCAGCTCGGGAAAGGTAAATCCCTGCCAATCGCCGAAATTGACCTCGACGAGGCGCGGATCGGTTCGATAGGCATCCGGATCCAGCTTCATCGCGGCGCGAATACGCTGCATCGTTTCGCGCGTCCGTTTCATCGGACTGGCGACGAAGTCGAATTCCCAGGGATCTGGAACCAACGCAGCTAGCCGAAGCCCGTTGCCGGTCGCCTGTTCGCGGCCAAGAGCATTGAGATCGGTGTCAGCCTGCCCCTGAAGCCGCATTTCGGCGTTCCACGCGGTCTGGCCGTGGCGCGCGATATAAACCAGCGGGTACATCAGGTCTTCCGGTGCGGATCGGGACGGACGACGGTTGGGGGGTGCTAGTCCTTGACCGTCGAAATATCAGGCGCGTCGACCGCCTTCATGCCGACGACGTGGTAGCCCGAATCGACGTGGTGCACTTCACCGGTGACGCCGCGCGACAGATCGGACAGGAAATAGACGCCGGAATCGCCGACTTCCTCCTGCGTCACCGTCTGCTTCAGCGGCGAATTGTACTCGTTCCACTTCAGGATGTAGCGGAAATCGCCGATGCCGGAAGCGGCAAGGGTCTTGATCGGGCCAGCCGAAATGGCGTTGACGCGGATCTTCTTGGCGCCGAGATCGACCGCCAGGTAGCGCACGCTGGCCTCGAGCGCCGCCTTGGCGACACCCATGACGTTGTAGTGCGGCATCACCTTTTCGGCGCCGTAGTAGGTCAGCGTCAGCAGTGAGCCGCCATCGGTCATCAGCGCCTCGGCGCGCTTGGCGATGGTGGTGAAGGAATAGACCGAAATGTCCATTGTGCGCAGGAAATTGTCGCGTGACGTCTCGACATAGCGGCCGGTCAGCTCATCCTTGTCGGAGAAGGCAATGGCGTGGACGAGGAAATCAAGCTTGCCCCAATGTTTGGCGACATTGGCGAAAACCTCATCCAGGCTCGCCGGATCGGTGACGTCGCAATGGCCGGCGACAAAGGCGCCCAGTTCCGCCGCCAGCGGCTCGACACGCTTCTTGAACGCCTCGCCCTGATAGGTCAGCGCTATCTCGGCGCCATGATCGACGCAGGCCTTGGCGATGCCATAAGCGATCGACCTATTGTTGGCGACGCCAAGAATGAGGCCGCGCTTGCCGGCCATTAGGCCCTGTCCACCCGCCATGTGAGCGCTCTCCGCAAGATTTCAGCTTTGTGGGTTGCCCTATCGCACAGGCACAGAGCCCCTTCAAGCGCTCAAAACGGACAGTTCAGGGGACAAAAGCCGCCGATCAGCCTTTTTGGCTGCGCAACAGCGCTTCGAGCGCGCTGTCACCGCCTTCCGGCAGCATGATACGCACATGAGCGTAGAGATCGCCGTGACCGCCGGCCTTTTCCGGCAGGCCCCTGCCCTTCAGCCGCAGGACCTTGTCGGAGCTCGACCAGGCCGGAATGTTGACCGCGAGCCTGCCGGTCGGCGTCTCGACAGGCACCTTGGCGCCGAGCACGGCATCCGCCAGCGTCACCGGCAGATCGGCGTGCAGGTCGCGGCCTTCGATGCGGTAGCGTGGATGCCGGCGCAGATGGATCTTGACCAGCGCGTCGCCTGGCTGGCCCGGCCCCTGCTCGCCTTGGCCCTTGAGGCGGATGGTCTGGCCATCCTCGACATAGGCCGGCAGCTTGACCGCCACCTTGCGGCCGTCGGGGAACATCGCCGTCACCTTTTCAGCGGTCGCCGCTTCCTCGATGGTGACGTCGAGCGTCACGTTCAGATCGGCAGCGGTCGCCTGCTGGCGGCGATCGCCCATGCCGGGACCGCGCGCGCCGGAAAAAGTGTCGCCAAAAATCTGGCTGAAGATGTCGCTGTTGCCGTCGAACGGATCGCCACCGGGTCGACCGGAGCGGAATTCGAACCGCGAGCCGCCCGGACCTTGCTGCCGGCGAAAGCCGCCAAACGGATCGCCGCCACCGGCAGCGCCCTCAAAGCCCTGGAATCGCGGCTTGCCGTCAGCGTCGATCTCGCCGCGATCGAAAGCGGCGCGATTCTTTTCGTCGCCGACGATCTCGTAGGCCTGGTTGGCCGCGGCGAAACGGTCCTTCGCCTTTGGATCATTCGGATTCTGGTCCGGATGATGCTTTTTGGCGAGTTTCCGGTACGCCGACTTTATGTCTTTGGCCGATGCGTTCCTGGCAACGCCCAGCACCTCATAGGGGTCGCGCATGCTTACTGCCCTGGAGAAGAGTTGAGTCTCTGGTTGCCTCTTATATGCGCTCCCATAGGAAGAAATTCCAGTGCTGGAGCCGCATATCAGACGCGGAAATCAGAGCGCCTTGAAGTCCTGCATGCGCCAGCCGCCGGCGCTGGCCAGGCACAGTTCGCCTTCGAACATGGCAACGCCGTCAAAGCTTTCGCGCGAGGCCTTGAAGCGGCGGCAGGTCTGGCCGTTGTCCTTCAATTCCGCCAGATCGGTGATGGAACCGCGCGAGCCGGTACCGGCATTGGCCCATGGGACGGCCTGCCCGCCGAGTTGCTCGATGTCGGCCGAGGAGACTGCATTGCCGATCGTCGTCTGGTCGGAGTCGCGATCCAGACTGGCCGGCGCGGCCGAGGCCGATGTGCTGCTGGTCAGGATCGAGCGGTCGACTTCGGCTTTTTCCAGGCTGAAGCCGCCGGCGCCACAAGCGGCAAGCGGCAAGGCGACCGCCACGATCGCGGCTTTCGCGCTGGCCGAAGCGATAACGCTCCATTGCCTGCTGTCAAAAGCTTGCGCGATAAGCGACAATCGGCAGCCTCCCCCTTGCTTCGTTAAGAATCTTGGCTTTGTAAGAATCTTCGTGACAATTTGAGAAAAACTATGAGTGACACTGAGTTAACAAGCGGTGACTTTACCGAGGCTGCCGAGCCGTTTCGCCTGTTTGCCGCATGGCTGGACGACGCCACGAAAAGCGAGCCGAACGACCCCAACGGCGTGGCCCTGGCGACCGTCGATACCGACGGCATGCCGGATGTGCGCATGGTTTTGCTCAAGGGGTTCGATGAAAGCGGGTTTGTCTTCTACACGAATTTCGAGAGCGCCAAGGGCCAGGAGATTCTTGGCAGCATGAAGGCGGCGATGTGTTTCCATTGGAAATCACTGCGCCGCCAGGTACGCATTCGCGGACCGGTGGAGATCGTCAGCGACGCCGAAGCCGACGCCTACTATGCGACACGGCCGCGCGGCAGCCGCATCGGCGCATGGGCCTCGAAACAATCGCGGCCGCTGGAAAGCCGCTTTGCGCTGGAGAAGGCAGTGGCCGAATACACGGCACGCTACCCGATCGGCGAGATCCCGCGGCCAAAGCACTGGTCCGGCTTCCGAATCGTGCCCACGACAATCGAGTTCTGGCACGACAGGCCGTTCCGCCTGCACGACCGGCTCGTCTTCAGCCGCAACGCGAAAGGCGACTGGGACAAGACGAGGCTTTATCCCTGAAGAAGAGGCTCAGGCCTTCTTTCTCGTCATGAACGCGGTGAGCGCGGCGCGCGCCTCATCGGACTTCAGGCGCTCGCGAAAATGCTCGCTTTCCTCGCCGATGCGGGCGACGAGGTCGTCGCGCGAGCCGCGCATCAGGTCGCGCGCGATCTTCAACGCCTGCGGCGGCTTGGCCGCGATCTGGCCGGCGGCCGCCAGCACCGAGGCCTCCAGTGCTGCTTCCTCGACCACCTCGTAGATCAGGCCGGCGGCCTTCGCCCGTTCAGCCGAAAAGCCCTCGCCGAGGCCGAGCAGCGCAAAAGCGCCTTGCTGGCCCAGTATGCGCGGCGCCAAAAGGCTCGATCCCGCCTCAGGCACCAGGCCAAGGTCGACGAAAGGTGTCCTGAACACGGTGCGTGGCGTGGCGAAGGTCAGGTCGCAATGCAGGTTGAGCGTCGTGCCGATGCCGACCGCGATGCCGTCGACGCCGGAGACCATGGGTTTCTCGACCTTGGCCAGCGCCATCAGGAAGTCCCAGACTTCGGTGCCGCCGTCACCGCCGGTGGCGATGACCATGAAGTCGGCAAGGTCGTTGCCTGAGGAGAAGGCGCCGGGCACGCCGAGAAAGACATGGACGCGGATCTCCGGGTCGGCGTCGCCTTCAGCCAGACTTTTTGACATTTTCGCATACATGGCGCGCGTCAGCGCGTTCTTCTTGTCCGGCCGGTTCATGCGGATGATCTGGATGGCGCCCTGGCGCTCGACGAGGATATGGTCTGTCACGGTTCTTTCCTTGTGAACGTCAGGCGGAAATCAGCGTTTTTCCGGCAGCGGCGAGGCTTTCGGCGCCATTGATGACGCGCGCCCGCAAAGCGCTGACCTCGCCGAGCAGGTTTTCGGCGAAGAAGCGGCAAAGGGGAATACGGCCTTGATCGGCAAGAGCGCCGCGCGCCAGATAGGCGCCGCCGGCGGCAAGCGAGATCAGCCTGAGATAGGGCGTCGCGCCCGCCAGCGCCTCGTCCGCCCGGCCTTCGGCCGCCAGTTTCTGCAGGAAGCGGGTCGCTTCGCCGAGATCGCCAAGTGCCGCGTCGAGAGCGTCGGCGGTGCGGCCGAAACCCTGCAGGTTCGAGGTCCGCACCGCTGCGGCCATATCAGCCAGTTCGGCGATGTAACCATGCACATGGTTGCCGCCGCCGAGCGGCAGCTTGCGCATCACCAGATCGATCGCCTGGATGCCGTTGGTGCCCTCGTAGATCGGTGCGATGCGCGCATCACGATAGAAGGCGGCCGCTCCCGTCTCCTCGATGAAGCCCATGCCGCCATGAACCTGGAGGCCGAGTGAGGCAACCTCGACGCCGATATCGGTCGAGAAGGCCTTTGCCAGCGGCGTCAGCAGATTGGCGCGGTCGCGCCAGTGTGCCGCCTCGTCACCGGCGGAGACACGGGCCATGTCGATGGCGTGGGCACAGGAATAGCTGATGGCGCGCGCGGTCTGGGTCAGCGCCTTCATGGTCAGCAGGTTACGCTGGACATCGGGGTGATGGACGATCGGCGCCATACCCGTGCCAGTGTAGCTCGCTGCCTTGCCCTGCCGGCGCTCATTGGCATAGGCGATCGCCTTCTGCGTTGCGGCTTCCGCGACCGCTACCCCCTGCATGCCGACACAAAGCCGCGCATTGTTCATCATCGTGAACATGCAGGCGAGGCCCTTGTTCTCCTCGCCGATCAGCCAGCCGATAGCGCCGGGCTTGGCGCCCTGGAAACCGTCGCCATAGATCATGGTGCAGGTCGGCGAGGCATGGATGCCGAGCTTGTGCTCAAGTCCGGAACAAAAGACATCGTTGCGGGCGCCGAGCGCGCCATCGTCGCCGACCAGGAATTTCGGCACCAGGAACAGCGATATGCCGCGCGTGCCGGAGGGCGCATCGGGCAGCCGCGCCAGCACCAGATGGATGATGTTGTCGGTGAAATCGTGCTCGCCATAGGTGATGAAGATTTTCTGGCCGAAGATGCGGTAGCTGCCGTCACCCACCGGCTCCGCGCGGGCACGCAAGGCGGCAAGGTCCGAACCGGCTTGCGGCTCGGTCAGGTTCATCGTGCCCATCCACTCGCCGGAGACGAGCTTTTCGAGATACTTTGCCTTGAGGTCTGTGGAGGCGTGTTTGTCGAGCGCTTCGACAGCGCCCATGGTCAGCGTCGGGCCGATGCCGAAGGCCATGGCGGCGGAGTTCCACATTTCGAGCGCGGCAACGCCAAGCATGGTCGGCAGCGCCTGGCCGCCATATTCCTCAGGCCCGGAGAGCGCGTTCCAGCCGCCATCGATCCAGCGGCGATAGAGTTCCTTCCAGCCGGGTGGTGTGGTGACGGCAGCGTCCTTCAGCACGGCACCTTGCCGATCGCCGATCGTGTAGAGCGGTGCGACCTCTTCAGTGGCGAAGCGGCCGGCCTCGCCAAGAACGGCATCGACCAGGTCATCGCCGAGATCGCCGAACCTGCCGGCATCGAGCGCCGATTTCATGCCGGCGACGTGCTTGAGGGTGAAAGCAATATCCTCGACCGGTGCTCTATACATGCCGCTCACTCCTCCCGATGCATCGGCCCGCCCAACCCTAGAGCCGGTGCCGCTGCAAAACCACCCGCCGTATCAGCGCTCTCCCATCTTCTTTTTACGTAAACGTCAAATTTTGTCACGCGGATTTTGCAATCGCGGCGGCGCGTATTAAGTTCAATCCATGCCGGATCAAGTCGACCGGCGACGGATCAGAACCAGCCAACCGGAACCGCCCATGCTTGCCAGACCCGACGCCTATCGCTGCATCGAATGCGGCCTGCCCTATCGAGCGGAGGGGTTCTGCTACCATGGCGGCAGACTGGACCACGGGGCCGCCTACTGGTCGGATCGCGGCACATTATGCTCGCCGCAATGCTCACTCGCCCACCACCGCAAACGCGCCGCCGAGGGCACGCTGCGGCAAGAGCCGGCTCCGGACCCGTTTGAATTCTAGCAGCTGATGCGTCGCCAGCTTTTCTGAAGTCAGCCCCGAAAGTACTTCCTTAACCATAGCCGTTCAGGATTTGTCTTTGATCAACGGGGATTCCCTGTTTTGAAAAGGACGGCGCGCCTCCTTCGCCGCTTGAAGAGTGTCGTGCCGACGCCCTTCAAGCCATTGTTTCCTCCGCATGTCGTTGCCCCAAAACCGCTGCACACTTTTGGACATGCGCTGGCGCTTCTCGCCTTGGCGGCGACGATGGCGCTGTCCACGGCGGCAAAGGCTTCGGATTTTTCCGAACCCTGGAAGAACGCCGACCGCGCTTTGGTGGTCGATGCCTACGAATACAATTCCATCGATTGGGCGCAGCTCGCCACCGACAAGCGGGTCGTCGGCTTCATCAACAAGGCCTCCGACGGCATGCCGCCGCCCTATTTCTGCCTGGGCAACGACATTGAGGTGAAGCTTTGCAAGGCGCTGTGGAAACGCCATGCGGTGACGCGCGAACTGTTCCAGACGCGCCGGGTGGTGGCCAAGGCACTCGGCCTGAAATGGGGCGCCTATCACCTTGCCCGCCCCGGCAATCCGGTCGAGCAGGCCAACAATTTCCTCGATTTCGCCGAGCCCGCACCAGACGATCTCATGGCTCTCGACATTGAGGGCAATGATCCCTCGCAATGGATGTCGCTCGACGATGCCGAGGAGTTCGTGCGCCAGGTGCATCGGCGCATCGGCCGTTTCCCGGTGCTGTACACCAACGGCAAGACCGCCCAGTACATTGCCGACAACAGCTACCGATACCGGCTCCTGTCGCGGCTGCCGCTCTGGTATGCCCGCTATAAGTCCGACATCGACGTGCATTTTCCGATGGGCAACTGGCAAGGCTACGCACTGTGGCAGTTTTCGGCGCAAGCCAATTGCGGCCGTTTCCGCTGCCCTTACAGGGTTGCCGGCACGCCTAACGACATAGACGTGAATGTCGCGCCGACCGACGCCGCCACGCTGCGCGCGCAATGGCCGTTCGGCGGGCTTATCGACGTGCCGCCGGACTATCTCGCCTCCATACCGCTACCGGTTTCACGCGAGGCCGGCCTCGCCGGCAATGTCACCATCACCTATGCGTCTGTGGCCGCGCCGCCGACTTTCGAGGACATGGTCGCAGCGTTGGGCACACGCTGGTCCCGTTTCCGCGACAGCTTCCGCATGCCGGTCGTGAAGACGGTGCCCCGGAGACCGAGTTTCGGCATTGTACAATATGTCGCCTGGAAGCGGACCGAGCGGCGTTCGCCCGCACAACTCGACGCTGCCTTTGCCGCTGCCGATCCGCTCAGCACCGCTTCCACCGAACTCGATCGCGGCCAGCGGTAAGCCAACGCGGACTTCAGTTTCCCTGTTCGCGCGCCACCGCCTGCCAGCCGATATCGCGGCGGCAGAAACCGTCCGGCCAGTCGATGCGGTCGAGCGCGGCATAGGCTCGTTTCTGCGCCTCGCCGACCGTGGCGCCTGATGCCGTCACGTTGAGGACGCGGCCGCCATTGGCCACCAGCGCGCCGCCATTGATGGCGGTGCCGGCATGGAATATCTGGACGCCGTAGCCCGCCGCATCTTCGACACCGCGGATGACCGAGCCCTTTTCCGGCGTGCCAGGATAGCCTCTCGCCGCCATCACGACGGTCAGTGCCGCCTCGTCGCGCCAGCGCACCGAGGTGTGGGCAAGTTGGCCATCAACTGCCGCATTGAGCAGAACCAGCAGATCGTCCTTCAGCCGCATCATCAGCACCTGGCATTCCGGATCGCCGAAGCGGGTGTTGTATTCGATCAGTCTTGGCCCCTTGTCGGTGATCATCAGCCCGGCAAACAGCACGCCGGAAAAAGGCGCGCCCAGTTCGGCCATGCCGCGCATGGTCGGCTCGATGATCTCACGCATGGTGCGCTCGACCAATTCCGAAGTCATCACCGGTGCCGGCGAATAGGCCCCCATGCCGCCAGTGTTCGGACCGGTGTCGCCGTCGCCGACGCGCTTGTGATCCTGCGCGGTGCCGAAGGGCAGTGCGGTGGTACCGTCGCAGAGGCAGAAGAAGCTCGCCTCCTCGCCGGTCATGAATTCCTCGACCACAACTTCCGCGCCGGCGGCGCCGAAGGAACCATCGAAGCAGGCATCGAGTGCTGCCTGTGCTTCACTGAGCGTCATGGCGACGGTGACGCCCTTGCCGGCAGCGAGCCCGTCGGCCTTGATGACGATCGGCGCCCCGGTCTTTTCGACATAGGCTTTGGCCGAGGCCAGGTCACTGAAACGGCCATAGGCGGCGGTCGGGATGTTGTAGCGGGCGCAGAGGTCCTTGGTGAAACCTTTCGAGCCTTCCAGCTGTGCCGCTGCCTTGGAGGGACCGAAGACGCGGATATTTTCGGCGCGCAGATCGTCGGCAATGCCGGCGACCAGCGGGCCTTCCGGACCGACCACGACGAGGTCGATTTTTTTCTCCCGGCAGAATGCGGTGACCGCGGCGTGATCGGCGATGTCGAGCTTGACCAGTTCGGCCTCGCCGCCAATGCCCGGATTGCCGGGGGCGGCATAAAGCTTCGTCAGCAGCGGCGACGCGGCGATCTTCCAGGCGAGCGCATGTTCGCGGCCGCCGGAGCCCAGAAGAAGAACGTTCATGGCCACCTCTTGATGCCGAAATTCTGCTCTGGCGGCCATCTGATGGCGTTTTCTGCGCTTCCCGTTCTACTGCGTGCAGTAGAACTGAGCTCACGGACCAAATGTCCGCTCCGCTGCGGTTCTCGAAACCACCACCATATGACTCGCCAGAGCGAATTTCGAAACAGTCTCTTGGAGACCCGCTATTGCTCTCCGGGCGACGGGTCAAGGCATCAGGGTGTTTAGATCGCAATTGCGCACGGGAACGTTATCCCCGCCGCCAATTTTCTGGCGATTCGCTAGGCGGAGAAAACCACCGGAAACCAGTCCTCGCGCAGCCTCTCGCCCGGCTGCATGCCATGGCCGTGATAGGGCGGCGAGGTACGGCCCGGCCGCTCGACATAGCGCGCATCGTCACCGACCCAGCGTAGCGACAGCGCCCGGCGCCGCGCCGCGGTCATATTGCCACGCGCGCCATGCGCGGTCCTGAAGTCGAACAGGATGGCGTCGCCCGGCTCCATTTCCCATTCGAGCACCTTCATCGACGGATCCTTGTCGGGATCGGGCACCGGCAGATAGTCGCCCTCGCCGGCATAGAAATTGCTATCGTCGAGCCAGCGCACCGGCAGGATCATCTTGTCCCATTTGTGCGAGCCGGCGATCAGCCGCAGCGTCGCCTCTTTCACCGGGTCGATGGGTATCCAGAAGCTCACCGTCTGCTGGCCATCGACGAAATAGTAGGGGATGTCCTGATGCCAGGGCGTCGGCTTCTGCGTGCCGGGTTCCTTCACCAGCACATGATCATGGAAGAACTGCGCGGTGCGCGACTGCATCACCGCCGCCGCCAGTTCGGCGGCGGGTGAGTCCCGTACCAGGCTGACGAATTCGGGGATGCGCTCCCAGTTGCAGTAGTCATCGAAGAAACTACCGCGACCGTTGGCTATGTCGGATGCGGTGGCGCTGCGGTTCTGCATATTGCGTTCGATGCCGGCGGCAATCGTGTCGACCCAGCCCTTGAAGGCGCCGCGAATGCAAACAGCGCCGTCACGCTGATAATCGGCAATCGTGGACGCGCCGATCCTGGTGGCGTCGAGGGTGGCAGTCCGGGAAGCCATGGCGTTCTCCTCTTGGAATAAAGCCACTATCGCAACAGTCAGTCATTCGGTAAAATAATAACTTTCGATCTGACATATAGAGTGCCCCTATGAGTGTGACTCTCACGCAGCTGCGCTATCTGGTTGCCGTGGCGCGTCACGGCAGCGTCACCGGCGCGGCAAAGATGCTGAACGTCTCTCAGCCTTCGATTTCGGTGGCGATCGACGCGGTTGAAAAGAATTTCGGCCAGAAACTGTTCGTCCGCCAGCGGGGAAGCGGCGTGTCGCCGACATCGTTCGGCCGCGCCGTCGTGGCCAAGGCAAGGCAGGTTCTCACCGAAACGGAGGAACTCATCGGCCTGGGTTCAAGCAAATCGGCTGTCAGCGGTGAGTTGGTGCTGGGATGCTTTGAGGATCTGGCGCCTTTCTTCGCGCCGGCTTTGATCCGCGCCTTCTCCGAAAACTATCCAGCCGTCAAAATCGTCGTTCGCGACGAGACGTTCGAGACGCTGGGACGACGGCTGGGTGATGCGGCCATCGATCTTGGCCTGACCTATGATCTCAGCCTGCCGACGCATTTCGCCCGCATCCTGCTGCGCGAACTTCGCCCGCACGCGCTGTTGCCGGCAGGCCATGCCCTGGCGGATCGCCCGTCGGTCAGCCTTGCCGATCTGGCTGCCTATCCGCTGATCACCACCGACCAGCCGCACAGCTGGCAGCATATGCTAGACCTGTTCCGCAGCCGCGGCCTTTCGCCTGTGGCCGATACGACGACAAGCTCGTTCGAACTGCAACGGAGCATGGTCGCCAACGGCTTCGGCGTTGCGGTCAGCTACACCCGCCCGCATGGCGACCGCAGCTATGACGGGCTGCCGCTCATCTGCAAGCCGCTGTCGGATCCGCTGCCCATGCAGCGGATCCTGCTTACCTATGACACGCATCAGCGTGTGTCGAATGCAGCGCTGGCCTTCGTCGAGGTGGCCAAGGACTGGTTCGCCACCCGCGACATCTTTGCCTCGTGAAAGGCTGACGGGCGCCGCGTCTCCGCTTGCCGCTTGACGGTTTCCGCCGCTGCTGCCACTCCATGGGCATGGAAACCATCCAGTCGAAAGCGGCCCAGGGCCGTGTCGCCGATGCGCCGAACGGCCATTGGGTCTACCGCGTGCTGCCGCGCTCGATATGGCCCTATGCGCAGCTTGCCCGATGGGACAGGCCGATAGGCTGGCAACTGCTGCTGTGGCCGTGCTGGTGGTCGGCGGCCTTGGCGGCGAGCGCCTATCCGCGTCCGGGCGACCCGCTGCTCTCGCTGCTGCCGGCGCCTTTGTATCTCGTGCTTTTCCTGATCGGGGCCATCGCCATGCGCGGCGCCGGCTGCACCTACAACGACCTCGTCGACGAGGACATCGACAACCAGGTGGAGCGCACGCGCTCGCGACCGCTGCCGTCAGGCAAGGCGACGCGCCGGCGGGCATGGCTGTTTCTCGTCCTGCAGGCCCTGGTCGGCCTCGTCGTGCTCATCCAGTTCAACAGCTTTGCCGTCCTGCTCGGCATCTGCTCACTGGCGGTCATCGCCATATATCCGTTCATGAAGCGGATAACCAACTGGCCGCAACTGGTGCTCGGCCTTGCTTTTTCCTGGGGCGCGCTGATGGGATGGGCGGTCGAGTTCGGCGATCTCGATGGGCCTGCTGTCATGCTCTATATCGGCTCGATCCTGTGGGTGATCGGATACGACACGATCTACGCGCACCAGGACAAGGAAGATGACGCCATTGTCGGCGTGCGCTCGACGGCACGCCTGTTCGGCGACAACACCAAGGCCTGGCTGGCCGGACTTTATGGCGGCGCGCTGATCTGCTTCGCCATCGCCTTCGCGTCGGCGCAGGCGCCGGTGGTGGCGCTGGCCGGGCTGATCGCCGCCGGCACCCATATGGCGCGGCAGATCGCCGTGTTGGACATCGACAATCCGGACCAATGCCTGCGCCTGTTCAGGTCGAACAACCAGGTCGGCTGGCTGATCTTCCTCGGCCTGATCGGCGGCGCTGTGTGGGTGGCTCTGAAGCCGCTGGTTTAGCGGGCTTTTTCCCTTCTCCCCTTGTGGGAGAAGGTGGATTGGCGCGCAGCGCCAAGACGGTTGAGGGGTGCTGGACGGAGTGCCGGCGTTGCCAAGCTGGAACACCCCTCATCCGACCGAGCTTCGCTCGGCCACCTTCTCCCACAGGGGGAGAAGGAAGATCCATCCTAATCCCTCGAAATAATCTCCTGGCCGTCGATGACCAGCCTGAGACCGAGGTCGCCAGCTCTGCGGCGAGCGAGGAAACGCGGGCGGCGCGTGTTCGAAATCCGCCCCTTGCGCCGATCCTGCGGCGGCAGCGTCTTGATGGCGGCGCCGAGCGATTCTTCCAGGGTGCGGGCAACGCCGTCCGATTCGATGAGCAGCATCGGCAGGCGGTAAGCGTCGGCCCAGGCGCGCCAGTCGGCGGCGACATCGTCGAGATCGTCGGCCACCAGCAGCGGCACCGACAGCATCGGGTCGTTGTGCAGGAGTTCCAAGGTCACCGTGACATTGCCGTCCGGATCCTCCATGGCGCGGGCGGCAACGCCGCGGAACGCATTGGAGGGCAGAACGATGATCGCGGGCAGGCCGCTCATCTCGAGCAAGCGGCGGATCACGGCGCCGCGCTGGTCGATGGTGAAGGTTACATCGCCGTAGTCGTCGCGAGTCGCGTAGCTCACCACTTGCGGCAGGCGAAATGGGTCGAGACGCATGTTGCGTCCCGCCCAGACTGGCTTCAGTCCGGTGTTCATAGAGTGGCCTTCCTGTCTGTCTCCTGAGAGCCGGTGTCCGGTTCTCTCCGGGCCGGTTTTTCCAGCCTCGTTTGTATGGAGACAGTAGCGCGGGCTCCTTACCGCCCCGCTTAAGAAAGTCGGTTAAATTTTGCTGATCTCAGGGATGGTTATCGGAATCCCACCAACCACAAGATGTCGAAAGGATCAGATAACCTTACCCGGATTCATGATGCCGGCCGGGTCGAAAGCGGCCTTCACCCTTCGCATCAGATCGATCGCCATCGGCGGCGCGGTGGCGATCAGTTCGTCGCGCTTCAACTGGCCGATGCCATGCTCGGCCGAGATCGAACCGTGCAGGCTGCGCACCACATCGTGCACCGCCTTGTTCATGGGGTGATAGAGAGCGAGGAACGCCTCATCGTCGCCGTCGACGGGCCGCGAAATGTTGTAGTGGAGATTGCCGTCGCCCATATGGCCGAAGCAGACCACGCGCGCGCCGGCGCTCACCGACGCCACCGCGCCGGCGGCTTCTTCGATGAAACGCGGGATCGATGCGATAGGCACCGAAATGTCGTGCTTGATCGAGGCGCCCTCCGGTTTCTGCGCCTCGGGCAGCAACTCACGGTAATTCCAGAAGGCATCGCCCTGCGCGAGACTCGCGGCAATGACGGCGTCGCCGACGAATTCCTGTTCGAGGCCAGCCGACAGCACATCCTCGATCAACGCTCTCGAATCTTCCGACGAACGGCCTGATGAAATCTGCATCAGCACGTACCACGGCCAGTCCTCGATCAGCGGCCGCACCACACCCTGGGCATGCGCCAGGGTGAAATCATATGGCCGCCTGCCGATCAGTTCGAAAGCGGTGAGTGCTGCCCCGGCACGGTCCATGGCCAGGCCGAACAGCGAAAGTGCCGCCTCGGGCGACGACAGGCCGACGAAGGCGACTTCGCGCCCCTTCGGTTTCGGGAACAGCTTCAGCACGGCGGCGGTGATGACGCCGAGCGTGCCTTCGGCCCCGACGAACAGGTTTTTCAGATCGTAGCCGGTGTTGTCCTTCTTCAGCTTGCGCAGGTCGTCGAACACCTCGCCGGTCGGCAGCACCACCTCGACACCGAGGCAAAGTTCACGCGCATTGCCGTAGGCAAGCACGCCGGTGCCGCCGGCATTGGAGGAAAGATTGCCCCCGATCTGGCAGGAGCCTTGCGCGGCCAGCGACAGCGGGAACAGCCGGTCGGCGGCGTCGGCTGCCTCCTGCAGCGTCTGCAGGATGACACCGGCTTCTACTGTTACGGTGTTGGACTGCACATCGATCTCGCGGATGCGGTTCAGCCGCGACAGCGACAGGACGATTTCGTGCCCGGACCTGTCCGGCACCTGCGCGCCGACCAGCCCGGTGTTGCCGCTTTGCGGCACGATCGGCGTTCCCGTCTCGGTCGCCAGCCGCATGATCCGGCTGACCTCGTCGACGCTGCCCGGCCGCAGCACCAGCGACGTCGCGCCGTGCCAGAGCCCACGTCGCTCAATGAGGTAGGGCGCGATGTCCTGCTGATCACGCAGCGCATATCTGTCGCCGACGATCGCAGCGAAGCGATCGATGAGGGCGGGATCGAGTGTCTTTGTGATTTCGATCATGGGGGAAACTATGTTGCGGGTTGCGTGATGTCACGAGGGGCGGCTGCACGCGACAGCCGATCGTTGATTGCTTCGCCGAGCCCGTCGCAGGGAATAGGCTCGACGGCGATGGTGCGCGCGCCGCTGCGGTCGAGTGCCTGCATATAGGCGAACAGATTGCTCGCCGCTTCGCGCAGGTCCCCGGTTTCGGACAAATTGAGGAAGGCTTCGGCGCGGCGCCAGCCGTCCGCCCGTTGGCTGCCGAAGCCGAGCAAAGCCTCGCCCTCGCCGACCGTGCCGGCATTGAGCCGCATCGCAGCACCTGGCGCATAGTGCGAGGCAAGCATACCCGGCGCCTCGATACTGGCGGTGCCGCCGCGCAACAATTCCATGCCGATGGCGGCCTCGATCTCCTCGGCGGCGATGCCGCCGGGCCTCAGCAGCCGCATTCTTTCCCCCTCGGCCTTGAGAATCGTCGATTCCAGCCCGACCGGGGTCGCGCCGCCATCGACCACCAGCTTTATCCGCGCACCGAGATCGGCTGCCACCGCTTGCGCGGTCGTTGCGCTGATCCTGCCGGATGAATTGGCGCTGGGCGCGGCAAGCGGGCGGCCGAGCCTGGCGATCAGATCGCTACCAAAGCCCCTCGGCATGCGCAAGGCGATTGTATCGAGCCCGGCGGTGACCAGCGGATGGATGCCGTTGCCGGGCCGTTGCGGCAGCACCAGCGTCAGCGGACCGGGCCAGAACGCCAGCGCCAGTTTCCTGGACAGCGGATCGAACAGCGCGAGGCGCTCGGCCATCGCCATGTCGGCGACATGGGCGATCAGCGGGTTGAAGCGCGGCCGCCCCTTGGCTTCGAAGATGCGCGCGACGCCGATGCCGTTGGTCGCGTCGCCGGCCAGCCCGTAGACGGTTTCCGTCGGGATGGCGACGACATCGCCCTCCCTGAGCAGCGCCAGCGCCCGCTCCAGCGCCTCGCCCGAGCCAAGTATTTCAGCCACTCTCGTCACCTCACAGATGCGGGGTGCGTAGTACGATGGCGGCCATTGGGCAAGTCGGCTGTTGGGTAACCGTTTGTTGGCGAGCAGGAGCATTGGCGATTTATCAATCCCTAAAATGCTATGTTTCCGCGAAAGCCGGCATCAATTCCGGCCTGCTATCGAACAGCTTCTGGGCAAAGGGGCGATATCGGTGTCTGCGCGTATCCTGCTGGGTATCATTCTTGCTGTTGCGGCCGGCGAAGCCCAGGCGTCATCCCTGGTTTTTCCAGGCACGCCATCCTCCACACCATCGATCGTCAGGATCGGCGCTCCCAACCAGCCTGGAACCGTCGATGCGGTCAACACCAGCGATGCGCGATCGGTGATGGCAATAGGGGAAGCGCCCGACGTCACCGATGAAAAGGTAGCGGCGATCCCGGACAAGCCCGCGACCGGACACGGCTTCCAGCCAGGCCCGATGGTCATCCGTGGCGGCGTTACGGGTCCCGATTTCCCGGCACCCGCGCCAACCGCTGCACCAGCGACCGGTGCCGCGCCGGCCGCTGGCACCGCGCCGGCAACGGCCACCGCTTCCGCTGCCCCCTCAGGGAACGCCGAGAACAAACCCGCCCCGCCGAGCGCTCCGGCCCCGGCAGCAGGGCAGCGCATGCCTCCCAACGGCTACACCAAGTAGCCTCGGCTCAAAGACAGCCGACATCGATGGCGTGACTTGACGGCGATCTGGCGCCCGGCGCACCATTGCCAGGCAGTCCCCGTTCCAGGCATTTCTGGCAGACGGGATTTCATCACTAGGGGTAGAGGGGGGTCCATGAGAAAATCTGGAATCGTAACCGGAGCAGGCCTATTGCTGGCGTCACTGCTTGGCGTCGTCGCGGCTCATGCCGACGACATGCTGGGATCCTATGTCGCGCGCATTTCCGATCGGGATCATCAGGCGAGTGACGGCTACGCGCTGGACAATGCCGCGCAGATGGTGCGGCAGGACCGCGCCAACTGGCACAAATTCCACCGCCGTGACAGCGACGACGAGGCTGATGGCTGGTTCAGGACCAACGACCAGCGCGCCGACCTGCAGCGCATGCTGGAACGCGGCGGCGCGATGAGTTCCTCGACCAAGCGCGCCATCGTCAATGGCGAACCGCTGATCCAGGTCGATGTCTACGAAAACAGCGTGCGCGTCAGCATTCTCGAGAACTGACGGGCCGTCGCCGGGGCGGCTGACAGTCGGCTTCGGGGACGGCTGATAGGAAAAGGCGGCGCCTCGGCGCCGCCTTGCCATCGATAGACTCGGCGGCTGAAAAGATCAGGCCGCTTCTTCCTTGTCGTCGTCGTCTTCTTCTTCGGACTCGTCGCCTTCAGCCTTCACGCTGTCCTCGGCGTCGTCTTCGTCCTCGTCTTCATCTTCGTCGTCATCCGAGAGCGTGGCAGCTTCGGTGGACTCTTCGCCTTCTTCATCGTCGCCGTCTTCGTCGTCATCAGACAGGTCAGCGGCTTCGATCGCTGCGGCGGCGGCATGATCGAGAATGGTTTCGGAAGCGGATTCAAGCGCCTCGGCGGGAGTTTCTTCTGTCACTTCGATTTCGTGATCGGAATTCATGGAAGCCTCCGTGGGGTTGGGGAACATGTCCCTTTTGCCACGGAGAGATCATCGCCATATGACTGTAAGCCGGCTCGAACGGCCGGTAGCAGAGAATATTTTCTTCGCCTTAACCTGCGATCCTGGAGAAATCCGCGACCTGACCGGTGGCCGTGCGGATGCGGGCGAGCAGCGCCAGGCGGTTGGCACGCACCGCCTGATCCTCATCGTTTACAAGAACATGCTCAAAGAATGAATCAACCGGCTCGCGCAACACGCTAAGCGCCAGCAAGGCGCCGGAAAAATCATCGTTTTGAATCGCTTCGCCGGCTTGCTTCTCAGCCTGGTTCACCGCCGCAAACAGCGATTTCTCGGTATCCGCGCGAAACAGCGCCGGCTCAACGGTTTCGGCGACCGCCGTTTTCTTTTTCTCCTCGGCAGCCAGAATGTTGGCCGCGCGCTTGGTGCCGGCGAGCAGGTTCTTGCCGTCCTCGGTGTCGAGGAAGGAGCCGAGCGCCTCGACGCGGCGCACGATCTGCAAGAGGTCGTCGGACTGCGGCGTGATGACGGCATCGATGAGATCGTGCCGGGCGCCCTGATCGCGGAGGTAGACTTTCAGGCGGTCGTGGAAGAAGGACAGAAGGTCAGACGCTTTCCCGACGATGGCTGCCAGCGCCAGTCGAATATCATTCTCGACCAATATTCTAACCACACCCAGCGCCGCTCTACGCAGCGCATAGGGATCCTTCGACCCAGTCGGCTTTTCGTCGATTGCCCAGAAACCGACCAGCGTATCGAGCTTATCGGCAAGCGCCACTGTGATCGAAACCGGATCGCTCGATACGCGATCGGACGGGCCTTGCGGCTTGTAGTGTTCCTCCGCTGCAGCGGCGACCGATGCATGCTCGCCCTGAAGCAGCGCATATTTGCGGCCCATGGCGCCTTGCAGTTCCGGGAACTCGCCGACGACTTCGGTGGTGAGGTCGGCCTTGGCCAGGACAGCGGCGCGGCCCACCAACGCGGGATCGGCGCCGACGATCGGAGCCACTTCTTCCGCCAATCGCTTGATCCGCTCCACCCGTTCGCCCTGCGTGCCGAGCTTGGCGTGGAAAGTGACGCCGAGATGGTCGAGGCGGGCCATGCGCTGGTCGAGCGGCTTCTTGAGATCAAGCCCGAATTTTTCCGCCGATGCCTCGAGCTCGCGCAGGTCGGGCAAATCGCCCTGGTCGGTCGTCCAGAAATAAAGCGCGTCGGACAGACGGGCGCGCACCACCTTGCCGTTGCCGTGGGCGATCTCCTTGCCGCCATCCCTGGCTTCGATGTTGGCGGTGAGGATGAAGCGGTTGGAAAGCGCGTCGTCGACACCCTGCGGCCGTGTCACAAAGCACTTCTGGTTGGCGCGGATGGTCAGTCGGATCACTTCGGCTGGAATGGCGAGGAATGCCTCCTCGAACTCGCCCATCAGCACGACAGGCCATTCGACCAGCCCGGACACCTCCTCCAGCAGCCCTTCGTCCTCGACCAGGTCGAGCCCGTTGGCGAAGGCGAGATTGCGGGCGTCGGCAAGGATGATCTCCTTGCGGCGGTCGGCATCGAGCACGACCTTGGCCGCTTCCAGTTTGGAAACATAGTCGTCGAAGCGGCGCACCGTGATCGCATCAGGCGCATGAAAACGGTGGCCATAGGTGATGTTGCCGGAGCGGATGCCGTCGATCTCGAAATCGACCACGACAGGCTCCTCGGTCTCCGGGCCGAAGGTGCACAGGATCGATTGCAGCGGGCGCACCCAGCGCAATGAACCGGGCTTGGCCGAGGCCGGCCCCCAGCGCATCGATTTCGGCCACGGGAAATTGCGGATGATATCAGGCACCAGGTCCGCGATGATCTGTTCGGCCGCCCTGCCCGGCTTCGAAATGTGGGCGACATAAAAATCGCCCTTCTTCGGATCGGAATGGACATGCGCCTCGGCGATCGAGGAAAGTCCGGCCTTGCGCAGGAAGCCCTGGACCGCCTGTTCGGGCGCCGATGTCGAAGGCCCCTTGATCTCTTCGTTTATATCCTTCGAGCGCGCGGTGAGACCCCTGATGTCGAGGGTCAGCCGCCGCGGCGTCCAGTACTCGCGCGCCGCCTCATAGGTCAGCCCCGCCTCGACCAGGCTGTCGGTCAGCATCTTCCTGAGATCGCCAGCCGCCTTGCGCTGCATGCGGGCGGGAATCTCTTCCGAGCGGAGTTCTAGAAGCAGGTCGGGCATGGATGGGGCTCACGCGGCAAAATGGTCCGGGCGGGGGCATAGCAACTCGGCTGGCCGCTGTCACCCTTTCCGCACGGGGATCGCCGATTTGCGCCCGTTTCCAGAAATTTTGGCCATCCTGTCGGGACGAGACCGCGCCACCCGTCCTTGGATCAAAGATTTCCATGAACCGAACGCAGCGCTGAAGCGACCCACGCTCAGGCAGGGAACATTTGGCTCAACGACCATGAAAACGGCATCCAGACTTCTGCAGATCCTCGCACTCGGCGCCTGCTTCACCGCGCAGGCTCACGGTGCCTTCTCGATGCCGGGCGTTCGACAGGCATTGCGCACAATCGACGGTGCCAGCAGCCAGAACATATTGCCGATCAAAGTTTCCTTCGAGATGACGAAGCGGGCCTGAGACTCAGGCCGCCAGGCCACCCGCCTGCGTCTTCAAAAACGCCTCACCGCAGGCCTTCGCCAGATTGCGCACCCGCAGGATGTAGCTCTGTCGTTCCGTGACCGAAATCACGCCGCGCGCGTCAAGCAGGTTGAAGACATGGCTGGCCTTGATGCACTGATCATAGGCCGGGAAAACCATGCGGTGCATCGGCAGATTGTCGTTCGATGCCGGCGCGCCGGCATCGAGCAGCGCCTTGCATTCGGTCTCGGCGTCCTCGAAGTGGCGCAGAAGCATCGCCGTGTTGGCGTGTTCGAAATTGTGGCGCGAATATTCCTGCTCGGCCTGCAGGAAGACATCGCCATAGGTGACTTTGTCGGCGCCTTCCCGGCCGTTGAAGTTGAGGTCGTAGACATTGTCGACGCCCTGCACATACATGGCCAGCCGCTCCAGCCCGTAGGTGAGTTCGCCGGCCACCGGCGCGCATTCGATACCGCAGACCTGCTGGAAATAGGTGAACTGCGAGACTTCCATGCCGTCGCACCAGCATTCCCAGCCGAGACCCCAGGCGCCCAGCGTCGGGCTTTCCCAATCATCCTCGACGAAGCGGATGTCGTGCAGCAGCGGATCGACGCCGATCGCCGCCAGCGAGCCGAGATAGAGTTCCTGCAAGTTGGGCGGGTTCGGCTTCAGGATCACCTGGTACTGGTAATAATGCTGCAGCCGGTTCGGGTTCTCGCCATAACGCCCGTCCTTGGGGCGGCGCGAGGGCTGGACATAGGCAGCGTTCCAGCGCTTTGGGCCGAGCGCGCGCAGCGTCGTTGCCGGATGAAAAGTGCCGGCGCCGACTTCCATGTCGTAGGGTTGCAGGATGACGCAGCCATAGGCCGCCCAATAGTTGTGCAAGGTCAGGATCAGCCCCTGGAACGAGCGGCTGGGATGCATATGGGCGGGGATTTCAATTGTCACGGGTGGCCTCGACAGCACAGGCTAGCTTGCCGGCACGTCCTAGAGACACGGCGGCGAAGCGTCAAGCAAAGCACGCCGATGCGGTCGCGCCGACATTATGGACAATGTTGAGAGCTTTGCAGGGGCTGGCCCATTGCCCATCTCTCGGGCCTGCGCTCTGTTCGCCTGTGCAGCAACGACAACAGGTTCCAGCCATGCCCAGCCCGATCGTCATCCGCCCCGTTGCGCGACAGGATTTCGAGCAATGGCTGCCGCTGTGGGACGGCTACAATGCATTTTATGGCCGCTCGGGCGAAACGGCCCTGCCGGGTGAGATTACCCAGATGACATGGTCGCGTTTCTTCGATGCCTATGAGCCGGTCCACGCGCTGGTGGCCGAAAGCGAGGGACGGCTTTTCGGCCTCGTGCATTATCTCTTCCATCGCAGCACAACGGCGATCGCGCCGAATTGTTATCTGCAGGACCTTTTCACCACGCAGGCATCGCGTGGCAAAGGCATCGGACGGGCGCTGATCGAGGGCGTCTACGAGCGCGCCCGGGCAGCCGGTTCAGGCCGGGTATACTGGCTGACGCATGAGACCAATCACACGGCAATGAAGCTTTACGACAAGGTCGCCGAACACTCCGGCTTTGTCGTCTATCGCAAGCTCTTCTGAGGCAGCCAGCCGGATACGCGGTTCAAACGAAAACGGGACCCTGAAAAGAGCCCCGTTTGCGTTGAATTCAAATGGCTGACTTCATCCCTTCGGGGCGGGCACCGGCTCCGGCTTGACCTTCGGGGTCTCCTGCGCCGTGTTGGATTCGATCGGCGGCAGGCCCTTCATCAGCTTCTGCTGCAAGTTGGCCAGCACATCGGGATCCGGCTTCAGGTCGCGAGCCTGATTCCACTGGAAGGTGGCTTCCAGCTTGCGGCCGACGCGCCAGTAGGCATCGCCCAGGTGGTCGTTGAGAACCGGATCTTCCGGCTTCAGCGACACGGCGCGTTCCATTTCGCGCACCGCGTCATCGAACCTGCCGAGGCGGAAATAGGCCCAACCCAGCGAATCGACGATGTAACCGTCGCTCGGCCTGAGGTCGACGGCCTTTTGAATCATCGCCAGCCCTTCCTTGAGATTCATGTTCATGTCGACCCAGGAATAGCCGAGATAATTCAGCACCTGCGGCTGGTCGGGGAACAGTTCCAGCGCCTTGCGGAAGTTCGGCTCGGCCTTGGGCCATTCCTTCAGGCGCTCATAGGCGATGCCGCGCTGGTAGAAGATGTTCCAGTTGGCTGCGGTCGGCGTCTTCAGCGCCTCGACAGCCTTGTCGTAGAGTGTGGCGGCCGAACGGAAATCCTCCTTCGAGGAATAGACGCCACCGAGCGCCAGATAGGCGCGCATGTCATTGGGATGGGCGTCGACGAAAGCCTTCAGATGAGTGATCGCTTCTTCGTGACGGTCGAGATCGGCAAGGTTGAGGCCGAGCTGCAGGTCCGAAAGCTCCTTCAGCGGCGAACCGGCGGGGATCCGGCGATAGAGCGCGATGGCGCCTTCGCCGTCCTTCAATTGCTCGGACACGGCAGCGAGTTGCACAAGGGCAGCGTCGCTATCAGGCTTCAAAGCAAGCGCATATTGCAGATAGAGGCGCACGAACGGCTCGCCGCCGCCACGATTGAGCGCGGTGGCGAGGTCGAGCAGGATTTCGGAGGCGCCATCGGATGGGCCGGCCACCAGGGGCGCAATCTTGTCGCCTTTTGCAATTCGGTCGCGCAAGGCGACGATTTCCAGCTTGCCAGGCGAAAACGCCTCGGCCTGGTCGAGCACCGACAGCGCCTTGGTCTTGTCGCCCTTGCGGGCCAGGAACGAGGCGTAGGCCTGGGCGTTGCGCATCCAGGTTTCGGGAGCGGCACCACCGGCGGCGGTATCCTGCATGGTCGCGGCGTAGATCGCCTCGGCCTTTTCGGGCATGCCGGATGCATCAGCGATCAGGGCGCGGTGGAACGACTTGAACAGGCCGAACCAATCCGGCCCCTGCAGCTTGTCGATTGACGCCATCGCATCGGCAGGCTCGCCGGCGCCTTGCTGCGCCCAGCCGGACATCACCCCGGAGATCAGCCGGTCGAGATCGGATTCCAGCGACAGCTTGAGCCAGTACTGCGCCTTGGTGAAATCCTTCTTGTGGAAGGAATCGACGGCGAGTGCCAGTCGCGAGAAACGCTCGACGTCAGGCACTTCCTTGAGCTTGTCGGCATAGACCAGGGATTCGTCGAAGCGCCCTTGCGCGATCAGCGACAGCATCAGGCTCTGCTGCAGGCCGGTGTCGCTCGGATCGAAGGCCAATGCTTGCTTGTAGTAGGCGATGGCGCTGTCGAGGTCGTTGTCGCCTTCGGCGATCCGGGCTGCCAGATAGGCGCCCGAAAACGACGTGATCTTGACCGGTTCGGTGGTTTGCTTGGCATAGGCCGGCAAAGCCGAGATCGCCATGCCTGTCACAATTGCCAGCCTTGTCAGCCAGCGCGCACGTCCTTGCCGCATCGTATCCCTTTCAGCCAGGCGCCATCTCCGCGTCAGCGGGATCGGCGTAGACTCGATCTTTCCAGGCAAAGCATGGCCTTTTTGGGGTCGCGCTTCAATCCGCCTCGAATTCACAATCCGGGCACCCGATTAACAAATCATGGCGACAGGCACCAATTTTCCGCTCTTGGGATTTCGGCCATGGCCCTACGCGGCGCCGAATATATCACAGATTCGACGCTGAGGCTCCGCTTCGACCGCTAAGGCTCGGGCCAATATCAGCCCTCGCCTGGCGAGGCAGACCGTTGCACCAGCGTGTCGCTGTAGCCGCCGGCCGCTATCGTGCTGCACAGTTCGTTCCATTCGCAGCCGCCGCAGGCCTTGCGTACAAGGCCAGCCGAAAACGCCTGCCGCATCCGGCCCAGCATCGCAGGATCGAGATCAAGACGGGCGCCGACGCGGATTGGCCGCGCCAGCAACTCGCCCACATCCTGCGTGGCAAGCCGGTCCCGCTCGACGACACTCTCGTTGAGGCAGTGCGGTTCCGGCTCATCAAGCAACGGGGCGCAGACATCGTCCGGGCCGGAAACGAGGAGGATGTCCTCGCCCCGGCTCAGGCGCACCGCGACGCGATCATAATTGGCGGTGAAGGCGGGGCTGTATCCTTTGCCCACATAGGTGAGCAGGCAAAGGAGGTGATGGGCGCGCAGCCTGATCGTCACGGATTGACCGGCTTGGCCTTACCGCCGGGAAGGGCCATGAGGGTCGCGGCACCCAGCGCCGACTTGAGCAAGCCGCCGACGATGAACGGCAGGAAGCCGAAGGTAACGGCCTGTTCGGCTCCAATCATGACGGCAAGCCATGCTGTGCCCAGCACAAGGCAGGCAAGGTTGCCAAGCAGCATGGCGACGAAGGCAAGCATCACCCTTTTGCCGTTCCAGCCGCGTTCGGCCAGCCAGCCGACCATTGCGCCGACAAGCGGGAAGGCGAAGAGATAGCCAGCCGTCGGCCCGACGAAATGCGCCGCACCCGCTGCCCCTCCGGACAGAACGGGAAAGCCGACAGCGCCCTCGACCAACCAGGCGGCAATGGTGAGCGCGCCAAGCCGCCAGCCATAGAGCGCGCCGACCAATGTCACGGCGAAGGTCTGCATCGTCACCGGGACCGGCACCATCGGCACTTCGACGTAGGATGACAGCGTCAGGAACAGGGTGCCGAGCACAACGGCTCCAATCTGCCAGGCAAGAGAACGATCCTGGAGCCGGAGCGGGCTGAACGACGGCTTGTTGGACGAGAATGCGACGTCTGTCATTGGGATTCCTTCGATCGATTTCAAATTATAGATAATTTCTGTTTTCGATCTATTATCGAATCCACACTTCCCTGGAGATTGCAAGCCCTGGCTTTGGCGGAGGCCGTCTAACCTACGATGGCGAAGGCTTCGCGCGTCGTTCCGGAAGCCGTCCTGACCGGCTTGCGGCCAATCCATTGGACGTGCCGCCCCAGTGTGACGGCCGCCGATTCGGTGTTTCCCTGCCGCAAGGCGGCGAGGATCGCGCGATGGTCCTGATCGGTGCGTGTCTCCCACTCCGAGCGCCATGCCGCGAACAGGAAACGGGCGCTTGCCGCGTGCAGATCGTCGATGGTGGCGAGCAGGCGCGGCATGCCGCATGGCGCGAGGATCAAGCGGTGGAAGGCGCGGTTGGCTTCCTCCCACGACCTGACATCGCGGGACTTGTCGCCGGCCTTGGTCGCCTCCTCGGCGAGATCGAGAATGGCCGATGTCAGATGCGGCGCGGCGTGGCGCAGCGCCAGCACTTCAAGGGCGGCGCGCATTTCGGCGACTTCCTTGACCTCGCCCAGATCGAAAGATGCGACACGCACGCCGCGGCGCGGCTCGCCGATGGCCAGCCCTTGCGCCTCGAGGCGGCGGAAGGCCTCGCGCACCGGAACATGGCTGGTTTGGAATTCTTCGGCGATGTGATCCTGCCGAAGCCTGGCCCCCGGCTCGATCGCACCGGAGATGATGCGGTCCGCCAGAACCTTGCTGATGCGCACCGCGATGGTGTCGTCTGTGCCCTTTGCCATGTTTTATAGATAATTTGCGGCAGGGCGGCTTGTCGAGACGGCGGGACCGAATTCCTAAACTTCCTCTTAGCCCAGGCCAGAGATAGCGTCGCGAAAGTCCAGCCTCAGTTCACCCGGCTGATGCAGAAATCGATGACGTCGATCAGCGCCGATTTCTGCGGCGTCGCTTCGAGCGGCGCCAGCGCGTCGCGGGCAATCTCGCCGAAATGGCGGGCGCGTCCGATTGTGTCGGCAATGGCGCCGTGGCGGGTCATCAGGCCGGTCGCCTTTTCCAGGCCGGCGTCATCGGCGACATTGTCCTCGATGGCGCGTTTCCAGAAGGTGCGCTCGGCCTTGGTGCCGCGCCGATAGGCGAGAATGACCGGAAGCGTCACCTTGCCCTCGCGGAAATCGTCGCCGACGTTCTTGCCGAGATCCTTGCTGGTGCCGCCATAGTCCAGCGCGTCGTCGATCAGCTGGAAGGCCAGGCCGAGATTCATGCCATAGGAGCGCAGCGCCGCACGATCGTTGCGCGTCGCCTGGGCAATAACCGGGCCGACCTCGGCAGCCGCCGAAAAAAGTGCGGCGGTCTTGGCCTTGATGACGGCGAAATGCTCGTCCTCGGTGGTTTCGAGGTTCTTGGCGGCGGCAAGCTGCATCACCTCGCCCTCGGCGATGATCGAGGCCGCACTCGACAGGATATCGAGCGCTTCGAGCGAGCCGACATCGACCATCATGCGGAAGGCCTGGCCGAGCAGGAAGTCGCCGACCAGCACGCTTGCCTGGTTGCCCCAGATCATGCGGGCGGTCTTCTTGCCGCGGCGCATGCCGCTCTCGTCGACGACATCGTCGTGCAGAAGCGTCGCGGTGTGCATGAATTCGACCGAGGTGGCGAGCTTGACGTGGCCCTCGCCGGCATAGCCGAACATCTGGGCTGCGGCCAGCGTCAGCATCGGCCGCAGCCGTTTGCCGCCGGACGAGATCAGATGGTTGGCGACCTCCGGGATCATCTCGACGTCGGAGCCGGCCTTGGACAGGATCAATTCATTGACGCGCCCCATATCGGCGACAGTCAGATCGATCAGATCCTTGATGGAGGCGGGCTCCCGCTTCCCGTTTTCGATGTTGAGAACGACACCCACGACAATCACTCCCGTCTTGGTATAGAGCGTGCGACGGCACCCTTAGTCCCTGTATGGACTCTAGGGCGGCGGACATGGGCACGGCAAGTGGCGAATTGGCGCGGCGGCGGCGACAGAATGTCAACGACCCCAAGGGAACGGCTCTGCCCCGGAATGCCCTGCCCGTTTACATCAATAGCGCAAACTGCGAGTTTCATACGATGATAGAACTAGTCCGCACCAACGATGCCGTGATCATTTCCTTTGTCGAATCGCTGATGCGCGACGCCGGCATTGCCTGCTTTGTCGCCGACCAGAATATGAGCATTCTCGAAGGGTCGATCGGTCTTTTGCAGAAGCGCGTCATGGTCGACGCCGACCAGGCCGACGCGGCACGGCGCATCCTCAGGGATGCCGGCATCGCCAACGAAATCCGCGGAAAATAATGTCCGCCGCGCCCGCCGCCCTTGTCCCGGACACGCCGGCCCATACGGTCGACGCTTTCCATCGCGGCCGATTCTGGCTGGTGCAGCCCAAGCAAGGCGGCCATCGCGCCGGCATGGATGCGATGATGCTGGCGGCCTCCGTGCCGTCCTCCCTTGCCGGTCGTCTCGCCGATTTCGGTGCCGGTGCCGGGGCCGCCGGCCTGGCGGTGCTGTCGCGCTGCCCGGCCGCCGAGGCGGTGCTTGTCGAACGCGCGCCGGAAATGGCGGCCTTCGCGGCAGCCACCCTTGCCCATCCCGGCAATGCCCATCTGAGCGATCGCGCCTCCGTGCTGGTCGCCGATGTCACCGTATCGGGCCGGGCGCGGGCGGCCGCCGGCCTCGCCGACAATGATTTCGACTTCGTCATCATGAACCCGCCCTTCAACGCTCCCCGGGACCGCGCCTCCCCCGATCGCCTCAGAAAAGAGGCCCATGTCATGGAGGACGGGGTGTTCGAGAGCTGGATCCGCAGTGCGGCGGCGGTTGTCAGGCCGCGCGGCGGGCTTGCCGTCATCGCCCGCCCCGAACAGCTCGGCGCCATTCTCGATGCGATCGCAGGGCGCTTCGGCGATGCCGAAATGCTCGCCGTCCACCCTCGCCCAGACGCCGCGGCAATCCGCATCGTTGTGCGGGCAGCGCTCGGGACACGGGGAAAGCTTGCCATCCGCCCGCCCCTGATGCTGCACGCGCAATCAGGCAACGGCCCCGACGAGCGCAGCGAAATGATCACCAACGGCCTCGCCTCGCTGTTCGGAGATTGAGCTATTCTGCCTGGCCACATTGCCGTTGGCCGGGAAATCCCTACATGCCTGCAACCTATCGACCGGAGACCACGCCCTCGTGAAACGCCTTATCAACCGCCTGCTGCCGAAATCCTGGCGCTCCACCGTCGTCACCATTCCGGTCATCCGGCTGCACGGCACCATCATGGCAGGCGGTGGCCAGTTCCGGCCGAGCCTGTCGCTGGCCTCCACCGCTGGCCTCATCGAGAAGGCGTTTTCCTACGACGCCCCGGCAGTCGCCATCTCGATCAATTCGCCCGGCGGCTCGCCGGTGCAGTCGCGGCTGATCTTCAAGCGCATCCGTGACCTGGCCACGGAAAAGAACAGAAAGGTGCTGGTCTTCGTCGAAGACGTGGCGGCGTCGGGTGGCTACATGATCGCGGTTGCCGGTGATGAGATCTTCGCCGACCCATCCTCCATCGTCGGGTCGATCGGCGTGGTCTCGGCTTCGTTCGGCTTCCCGGAACTGATGAAGAAGATCGGCATCGAGCGACGCGTCCACACCGCCGGCCAGAACAAGGCGGTGCTCGACCCGTTCAAGCCCGAGAAAAAGGAAGATGTCGAGCGGCTGAAGGCGCTGCAGCTCGAGGTGCACGGCACGTTCATCGACCTCGTCAAGGAGCGGCGCGGCGCGAAACTGAAAGACGACCCGGACCTGTTCACCGGCCTGTTCTGGACCGGCATCAAGGGCCTTGAACTCGGCCTGGTCGATGCGCTCGGCGACATGCGCACGGTGCTCAAGACTCGTTTCGGCGCGAAAACCCAGCTCAGGCTGATCACGACACCGCGCGGTTTCCTCAGCCGCTTCGGCCTGTTTGGCTCAAGCAAGGGCTTTTCAGCGCCCGATATCGCAGGCGCTGCCGCCAGCGGCCTGATCGATGCGGCGGAAGAGCGCGCATTGTGGTCTCGCTTCGAGCTTTAAAAACACGGCAAAAGCGTCTAGCATGAGAGCTTAACCGACCCGACCGGCCACCTTCGCCGGCCCAGCGTGGGAGGAGTTTTGGTATGCCGCAGATCATTTTCTTCGCCGTCGTTGGCGTCGCCGCCTATTTCGGCTACCGCACCTTCATTAGGGAAGCCGAACGCGTGACCGCCAAGGTGCGGCGTACCGAAAAGCAGACGGCCAACGGCGCGATGGGCACTTTGGTCAAGGATCCGAAGACCGGCGAGTACCGGCTGGCCAAGGACTGAGCACCATTTCGCAGACCATTGTGGACACCGACATCGGGTCGCGTAGCTGGCACGCGCACGCCAAGATCAATCTTGCGCTGCATGTCACCGGCAGGCGACCTGACGGCTATCATCTGATCGAAAGCCTGGCGGTGTTCACGCGGTTTGGCGACAGGATCGAAATCGCGCCCGCCGACATCGATGAATTTACCGTGTCCGGCCGCTACGCCCCGGCCGTTCCTCTCGACGCCAGCAATCTGGTGCCTAGGGCGCGCGATGCCCTGCGACAGGCGGTCGGGCACGAGAGAACACCGCCGGTCGCTATCCGGCTGGAAAAGAACCTGCCGGTCGCCTCCGGCGTCGGCGGCGGTTCGAGCGACGCGGCGACCGTGCTGCGCGGGCTGGTGGAGACATGGGGCCTGGATATCGACGGCGCAGAGCTGGCGCGGATCGGCATTTCGCTCGGCGCCGATGTGCCGATGTGCCTGGCGGCAAAGCCGCTGGTCGCGCGCGGCATCGGAGATGAACTGTCGATGGTGCCGGATTTTTCGGCGCTTGGCCTGGTGCTGGTCAATCCGGGCACCCCGGTCTCGACGGCGGACGTCTTTGCGGCGCTTTCCCGGCGCGACAACGAGGCCTTGCCGCCGCTGCCGCGCAGCATCGATTTTCATAGCCTGCGCAACTGGCTGGAGATCACCCGCAACGATCTCGAGCCCGCCGCGCTGGCGATGCAGCCGGCTATCGGCAGGGCGCTTTCCTGGCTGAACAAGGCCGGATCGGGTTTTTCACGGATGTCCGGGTCCGGCGCCACCTGCTTCGGCCTGTTCGAGACCGGCAATGTCGCCAAGCGCGCCGCCGCCGAAATCCGCGGCCGCCAGCCCGACTGGTTCGTCGCGGCGACGCGCAGCATCGCATCGGAGGTATCTGATGGCCAGAATTGACGAGAGCCGCTCCTTCATTCCCGTGCGCATCGCGGTGCTGACCGTTTCAGATACGCGCAGCCTCGCCGACGACAAATCCGGCCAGACCCTGGCCGACCGCATCACCGAGGCCGGCCATATGCTGGCGGCCCGCGATATCGTCACCGACGATCGGGAAAAAATCCGCGACACGGTTCTGGCGTGGTCGCGGGACAAGAATATCGATGTCGTCATCACCACCGGCGGCACCGGCTTCACCGGGCGTGACGTGACGCCGGACGCGCTGGAGCCGATCTTCGAAAAGCGCATGGATGGCTTTTCGGAAGTGTTCCACCGGATCTCCTACGACAAGATCGGCACCTCGACGATCCAGAGCCGGGCGACCGGCGGCGTCGTCAACGCCACCTTCGTCTTCGTGCTGCCGGGTTCGCCAGGCGCCTGCAAGGACGCGTGGGACGGCATCCTGAAGGCACAGCTCGACTACCGGCATATGCCGTGCAACTTCGTCGAGATCATGCCGCGCCTGGACGAGCATTTGCGGCGCGGCAAATCAGCTCCGTAAAGCCGAGGCAAGCGTCGCTCTCAGCGGATGACCGGTTCGCCATGAAACCGCCGGCGCGACGGCGGCGACACGCCGAAGCCGACTTCCATCATCAGTCGCGGCGTGCGTGCCGGCACGGTGCCCATATGGAAGCCAAAAGGGTCCTCGACGAAACCGAGACCGGCCTCGCCGGTCAGCGTCACCGGGCTCTGCTCGCCATAGACATCCAGGACCTGTTGCGCGGGGTGTCCAACCAGAAGCGTGAGCTGGTGCTTGAGGCTGCGGCGCTTGTGGCTGCCCCTGACATAGACATGCGGACCGGTGTCGGCGTCGACCGGCTTGAGGTAGAAGAAGAATTTCAGCATGCGCCAATCATCGAGGTCGAAATGATACTTGCCGAGCGAGGCGAGGTTCTTGTCGGCATCCGAAGCGGCACCGGTTGGAAAACTCCACCAGACGCGCGTCGTGATCAGTTTTGCCTGGCCGCCGAGATAGTGCGCGGCAATATCCAGAAGCAGCGGATCGCGCTGGATGGCAAGCGCCGCCGGGCAGTCGAGGATGCGCTCGAAAAAATGCCCGCTGAGCAGCGAGCGGCCAAGGCGTTTCTCGGCCTCGGCATGTTCCCCCGGCATGAATTCGAGACGGCGGTCGAAATTGCCGAAGCAAGGCGTGCGCCCGGCGAAGTCGGCGATCTCTTCATGGATATCAGGCGGCAGGACCAGGCCTGAGAACAGCCCGTCGGAGCGCAACGCATCGACGACCGCTCCCCGTTCGACACCGGCAAACATCGTATCCCCGGCATTGGCGACCGGGCGGGCGCGTTTTGCGCCCAGCCAATGCATGCGGCGTCCAGGCATTGTGCGCGCCAGCACGAACATCGGCAGCCAGGCGGGGTTTTCGCGCAGGTCCTTGAGATAGGTCGGAATGCGCACCGCGATGCGTCGCAACAGACTGCCGTCGCGCGCAATAGCCTCGAGACTGGCCGCGCCGGATGTGTCGGGGGTTGAAAGCTTCATTGGGTCCTCGGCTATGAGAGCACCACCGATGCCGCATCGGTGCTCGCCACTCGGCATGTCCCAAACCCAATTCCCGCTTGAACGGAAGCTAACCCCGCGTCAGATTTTGTGCAATGCACAATGGCCTGAGCAGTTGCAAAAAATCATGTCGAGGAGCGGCGTTCCTGCTTGGCGGGCGCCATCCAGATCTCGGCGTCGAGCCGCTTCGTTGCGAGGCCGCGGGCGATGGCCTCAGCACTGCCGGCACTCTTGGCCGCGGCCGCCGCCTGACGCTTGCTGATCAGCAATCCGTCGGCCAGGGCGCGGTTTCCCGAAAAGACCCGTGCCAGGAATGGCGTGCGGCTGGCCCGCGTGCGCGAAAATCGTGCGGCCATGGTCTGCCTGGCCGTATGCGCGACAACCTCATCGATCCAGCCCTCCACCAACCGCGCGCCCGGTTCCAGGAGCAGCAACCAATCCCCCTTGGCCTGGCGGATGCCGGCAGCGACACCGCCGGTCACGTACTGACAGCCGGCATGCTCGGCCACACGATGCGTCTGGTCGGTGGAGCCTGTGTCGCAGACGATGACTTCACGCACCACGCCTTCGACCGCGCCGCCAATCAGCGAGGCGAGCGTGCGGGCGAGGCCCTCCTCGTCATTGCGGGTTTCGATGAGAACACTGAGCATCCTTAGCCGAATAGCGGAAAGCGCCGGACAGCGCCAGTTTTGCATCGCACCATAGAAAGTTCTTGCTTTGTTCTCATCGATGAAATAGGAATAATTTCATGAACAGAGCGATTCGACACAACACGGACAGTCCCTGGGAGCGGGCGAAAATGGAACAGATCGTGCGCGCCGACATTGCAGCTTTCGGAGCAGGAAGAGCCGAGATGGCCAATGCGATGGTCGAGCAGAGCGGCATGCGTGTCCGCCCGGACCGCAACCGCGGCAGGTCGGCCGGCATCAACCCGTCCGGCCGATTCGAGCCAGTCAGCCGGCACGTGTTCGACGATGGCTGGAATTCGCTGGAAGAACTGCCCCCCTTCAAGACCGAAGTGCAGGTCGAGAAGCCGCGCACCATCATCACCCGCAACGAATCGCCCGACATTTCCTTCGACCGTTCCATCAACCCTTATCGCGGCTGCGAGCATGGCTGCGTCTATTGCTTTGCCCGCCCGACGCACGCGTTCATGGGCCTGTCGCCGGGTCTGGATTTCGAATCGAAGCTGTTCGCCAAACCTGATGCGGCGCGCTTGCTCGACAAGGAGCTTTCGAAGGACAGCTATCAGCCGCGCACCATCGCCATCGGCACCAACACCGACCCCTACCAGCCGATCGAGAAGCAATACCGGATCATGCGCGAAATCCTCGAAGTGCTGGAAGCGCGCGGCCATCCGGTCGGCATCGTGACAAAGTCCGCCCTGGTGACGCGCGATATCGATATCCTGTCGCGCATGGCCGAACGAGGGCTCGCCAAGGTGGCGCTGTCGGTGACGACGCTCGACCGCATGCTGGCGCGCACCATGGAGCCGCGCGCGTCGACGCCGACCAAGCGGCTGGAAGCGATCCGGCAGCTTTCGGATGCCGGCATTCCGGCGTCGGTCATGGTGGCTCCGATCATTCCGGGCCTGACCGATCCGGAGATGGAACGCATCCTCGATTCGGCACGTGCGGCCGGCGCGCGCGAGGCGGGTTATGTGATCCTGCGGCTGCCGCTGGAGGTCAGCCCGATCTTCAAGGACTGGCTGCTGCGCCATTATCCCGACCGTTACCGCCATGTGATGTCGCTTGTCCGCTCCATGCGTGACGGCAAGGACTACGATTCGGAATGGGGCAAGCGCATGAAGGGCGCCGGTCCCTATGCCTGGCAGATCGGCCGGCGCTTCGAGATCACAGCCAAGCGGCTTGGTCTCAATGCCGAACGGCGCACGCTGCGGACCGATCAGTTCGTTGCCGCCGGGAAAGACCAGGTGCAACTGACGCTGCTTTGAAGAGACAATTCGTCGCGATGGTTTGATCCGTCGCGCACCAAGAATCCCGTCCGGCCTGCCCCGGCCTGCAGACGGTGCCCTCCCGGTCCGGCGCCCCACCCGACCCGGAGGGACTTGCGGAGAATCGGAGCCGATGCGAACCTCGCCGCAACATGGCTCGCGCGCGTTCTGATTCTCCGCCTCTCTTTGAGATCATCGAGAAGCCCGACTTCTCCTTCGAGACGAAGGCGATGGCGGAGGGCCTGTGGCCGGTCGCCGGGATGGACGAGGCAGGCCGCGGCCCCCTGGCCGGGCCGGTGGTCGCCGCAGCGGTGGTGCTCGATCCCGCCAACATTCCCGACGGCCTCGACGATTCCAAACGCCTCAGCCATTTGCAGCGTGAGGCCCTGTTCCTGCGCATTCTCGGCTCCGCACAGGCGGTCTCGATGGCCTCCATCAGCGCCGAGGGCATCGACGGCAGCAACATCCTCAAGGCAAGCCTGGAAGCCATGCGGCGCGCGCTGGTAGGGCTGTCGGTCCGGCCGAAGCTTGCGCTTGCCGATGGACGCGACGTGCCGCCGGGACTGCCTTGTGAAGGGCGCGCGCTGATCAAGGGCGACCAGCGTTCGCAGTCGATCGCCGCCGCCTCGATCGTCGCCAAGGTGATGCGCGACCGCATGATGTGCGGCTGCGGCAACCATCACGACCGCTACGGGTTCGAAGTCCATATGGGCTACGCCACGGTTCGCCATCGCACCGCGATCGAAGCGCATGGCCCGGTGGCGCGGCTGCACCGCGTGTCGTTTGCGCCATTCCGGCTGGGTGGGGCCGAGGTGGACGTGGTGGAAGAAGAGAGCTTCGCCGGGCTGGATTGAGCGACGACGACGACAAGCCAATCTCCCCCTTGTGGGGGAGATGTCCGGTAGGAGAGAGGGGGGCGCTGTCCCGCCGGCCTCTCAATCGATTGCAGTTATGCCCTCAGGCTTGTCCCGATAGACCTTAGGACAACAAAGGTTAGCGTTCCTTCACGCCCCCCTCTGCCCTGCCGGGCATCTCCCCCACGAGGGGGGAGATTGGCAGCTTCAGCGCCGCAACAAAAAAGCCGCCGGGTTGCCCGGGCGGCTTTCGATGACTGGCTAGACGAACCGCCTAATTCAGCTTCGACTTCACGTCCGCGAGCGAAGCCTTGAACAGATCTGCACCGGCCTTGGCGTCGATCTTGCCGGCAAGCAGCGCGCGTGCTGCCTCGACGGCGATGTCGACGGCGCTGGCGCGCACTTCGCTGATGGCATCACGCTCGGCCTGACCGATCTTCTGTTCGGCAAGCGCGGTGCGCCTGACGACATAGTCCTCGGTCTTCTTATGCGCGTCGGCGGCAAGCATGTCGGCTTCGCGCTTGGCGGCAGCGACGATGTCGGCGGCCTCCTGCTCGGCTTCCTTGCGCTTGCGCTGGTACTGGCCGAGCAGCTGCTGGGCCTCCTCGCGCAGCCGGCGCGCTTCGTCCAGTTCATTGCTGATCCTGGCGGCACGGGCGTCGAGCGCCTTGGCGATCATGCCAGGCACCTTGATGTAGACGGCAACGCCGAGGAAGATGATCAGGGCTATCGTGGCCCAGAGCGTCGCGAGAGATGTGTAATCCATGATGCGCTCCTCACCGGGCCACGGATTTGACCGCGGCCGCGATCTCGGCCTTGCTGGCCTTGCCGCCAACCAGAGCCTCGACGATCGCTGAAGCGGTGTCCTCGGCGATGCTGCCGACTTCCTTCATGGCATTGGCCTTGATGGAAGAAATGCGGGCTTCGGCTTCGCCAAGCTTCGCGTCGAGCGCGGCCTCGACCTTCTTGCGAGCGGTGTCGGCCTCGGCCTTGGCAGCGTCGTTGGCCTGCTGGCCGATCGCGTTGGCCTTGGTCTTGGCTTCCGCCAGTTCCTGCTCGTAGGCAGCAACGGCGGCGTCGGCCTCGCCCTTCAACCTGGCCGCCTGGTCGAGGTCCTGCGTGATGCGATCGTTGCGGACATCGATGATGCCGCCGACGCGCGGCATCACCACCCGCTTCAGGAAGAGATAGAACAGCCCGAAGGTGATCGCCAGCCACAGAAGCTGCGACGGGAACGTCGCCGGATCGAATGGCGGAAACGTGCCATGCGCTTCAGCAGGCACGCTGGTGCCGGAATGCGTGTCGCCTTCCGTCGCAGCGTGGCTGGTATCGGCTGATGGCGCGGACTCTTGCGCAAAGGCAGATGTCACGAACATGGACTATCCCCGAAATTCAGGCCCGCCGCTTGCGCGGCCGGCCTGTCCAATCTTCCCGAGTGCTCAGCCGAACAGGGCCAGAAGCGCGATGAGAAGCGAGAAGATGCCCAGAGCTTCGGTCACGGCAAAGCCGAAGATCAGACGGCCGAACTGGCCATCGGCGGCCGACGGGTTGCGCAGTGCGCCCGCCAGGTAGCTGCCGAAGATGTTGCCGAGGCCAATGCCCGCGCCACCCATGCCCAGGCAAGCGATGCCGGCGCCGATGTACTTTGCTGCTTCTGCGTCCATTTGTTCAACTCCTTTGGATCTAAAATTCCGTTGCGATTCCATCCGGCGCCAATGTTGGAAATCTTTGGGCCGGAAACTTTTGGACCTAGTGCCCTGGATGCAGGGCGTCGTTGAGATACATGCAGGTCAACACGGCAAAGACGTAGGCCTGCAGGAAGGCGACCAGCAGTTCCAGTGCCGTCAGCGCCACCGCCATCGCCAGAGGCAGGATCGAGCCGGCGACGCCAACCGCGCCGAGCGCGCTCAGGCTGACGACGAAGCCGGAGAACACTTTCAGCGTGATGTGGCCGGCGAGCATGTTGGCGAACAGACGAACCGAGAGGCTGACCGGGCGCGACACGAAGGAGATCACTTCGATCAGCACCACGAGAGGCAGCAGGAAGACCGGCACGCCGTGCGGCACGAACAGTTTCAGGAAGCCAAGACCATGCTTCATGAAGCCGTAGACGACCACGGTTGCGATCACCAGCACGGCAAGGCCGAAGGTGACGATGATGTGGCTGGTGACGGTGAAGAAATAGGGGAACAGGCCAAGCAGATTGGCGACGAGCACGAACATGAACAGCGAGAACACGAGAGGGAAGAACTTCATGCCCTGCGTGCCGGCGGCGTCGCGCAACATGTTGCCGACAAACTCGTACGCCATCTCGGAGACCGACTGAAGTCGCCCGGGAACCAGGCTGCGGCTCGACGTCGTGAGAAACAGGAATCCAGCCGCGACGATCACGGTTGCGACCATGAACAGCGCCGAATTGGTGAAAGACAGGTCATAGCCGCCGATGTCGATCGGAATCAGCTTGTTGATATGGAACTGGTGGATCGGATCGACCTTGTCAGCTGCCACGTTCAAACCCCGTCAATGCCGCGTACGGCCTCGTTACCATTACCGCACATGGTGCGCGGTCATTTCTTGTCGTCTTGGCCACGGCGCGATTTATCGCCCTGTCCAAATTCTGCCACGACGCCGGCGGAACGCATCACATTGAGCACTCCGGCGCCAAAACCAAGCAGCAGAAACACGATCAGACCCCATGGCGATGTCCCCGCCAAACGGTCGATGACCCAGCCGATGCCGGCACCCACCACCACCCCGGCGATAAACTCGCTGGAGAGTTTGAGCGCCTGACCATAACCGGCCACACTGCCCGCTTTCGCGTCGTCTTTCCCCTCGAGCCGGCCCGGCCGCCTTGTCGCAAGCGAAGCTTCAAGGTCACGGCGGCGGCGCTCAAGATCGTCGTCGCGGATGTCGGGTTCATGCTGATTGCCGCGGCCGGTTTCTCCGGTTCCGTCTGGCCCATTCTTGTCGGCCATCGCAACCCCCCTGCCCGGTCAGACCGTCACCGTCCGTCCGCTTCTAAAGTCGCCGGCAACATAGTTAGAGGGTTTGCGCCCGTCAAGCCACGGGCGGAAGTTCATTGCCATGTATTTTAGGCAATGAAATCAATGAATTACGAAGGTGCGACATCGTGCCCGCCAGGATGACGAGGATGCATGGGGCGAATCCCCCGCGCAATGGCTCTTTGATCGGCTGCGCGCCACATCAAGATCAGCGGCTGCTCCGCACTCAGCTCCAGCCGCCGCCATAGGTCCGATAGAAGATATGCAGGCCGATCTTGGTCATCTTCTGCATCGTGCGCGCCCAGCCGGGATGGACATATTGGGCATAGTAGTGGGTCGACGATCCGACTTCCGGAATGAAGATCTTGCCGGCGGTGACGGCCATGGCGATCTCCTGGGCGGTCTTGTAGGCGGCTGGGCTATCGATGCGCTTCTTCCTGCCGTCGCAGGCGAAGGAGAACTGGCAACGGTTGAACCAGCTGTCGTTCTGGTAGACGACGCCGCAGATCGAATTCGGATAGGTCGGATTGCGGACGCGGTTGAGGATGACCTGGGCGACAGCGGCTTGGCCGCGCACGGATTCGCTCCTCGCCTCGAAATAGATTCCGTTGGCAAGGCATGCCTGCTCCTTCTTGGAGAAGACACTCGCCGGCAGCGGGTTCTGGATCCACGAATGATCGCCCTTTGCCATCGGCGGAATGAAGCGGCCCTCATTGGGCTGCTCGTCCTGAAGCAGGGCCTCGAAGGGCGATGCCTTGGCATAGTCCGGCTCGGATTGCGCATAGGCGGTGGCCAGCACATCCGGATGGTCGTTGTTGACCAGCGCCGCCAGCATGGCCGGCATGCCGGGATCCGGCTTCTTGTCCTCGCGCGCATGGAATGCGGCGGCGATCTGGATTTCCTTGCCTTTGATCTGCGGCTTGGCGAAAGCCATTTTCAGGCCGCTGTCCATGCTGGGTCGCAGCAAGGAGGACGTGCGCTCGAAGATCGAGCCGGCGTTGAAGTTCTTTGGCGGTGCGACGGGAGACATCTGGACGATGCGCCCTTTCTTCTCGGCGCGCACGACGCGGTCCTCATCGGGCGTGGCGCTGACCTTGCCGCCCTTGCCGCGAAACGACACGTTGCCGACACCGGCCAGGTGGACGCCCGATCCGGAAATGGAGCCGGTGACATCGGAATCGACAAAGGGCATCTCGGCCGCGTGGGTCGATCCGGCGACGGATTTCTCGACATAGGAATTCCAGCGCGTGCTCGATGCTTCGAGGCCGGAAACGAGGCTCGTCATGTCCTGATAGGCGGCGACGGTCGGAAAGCCGATCCAGATGCCGAAACCGATGACGAGCGGACCCAGAAAGCCACGTTTTCTCTCACCGGCGGCGGCAACCAGCCGCTTCAACACACGTCGATGCACGGAACTCTCTCCAGGAACGCTACAGACCCCACTGGAGAGCAAAATGATGCATTAACCTTGATGGGACGTTAACGGATTCGATCGGGTTTTCCCGGTCGGCCCGAGGTCGTGGTTGCGAAGTCGGGCGATTTTGCGGCCGACCATTCAGGCCGGGCGCAGGAAGATCGGCCGGGCGATCAGCGCGCAGATGGCGGCCGCCAGCCAGACGCCGGACCAGGACCAGAGGTGCAAGAGCCCCGGAATGGCCACCGGCACCAGGAAGAAGCCGACGAAAACAAAGGTGTTGGCAAGGCTGAGCGCGGTTCCGACATGGCCGGCGCCGGCAAGGGTGGCAAGCTCGGTGTAGGCGACGCCGTGCCAGGCGGAGACAGAGATGCCTGCGACAATAAGCACGACCGGAAGAACCGCCGACCAGATGAGCTGGCCGCCCGGAATGGTTGGGCCGAACAGGACGAGCAGCCAAAGCATGGCGAAGGCAAGGGCGCTGAACGCGCTGCACAAGCGAAGAAATTGGCGGCGGTTGCCGTGACGGTCGGTGAAGCGGCCGCTCCAGATGCGCATGACCATGGCGCCGATCTGCACCGCGGCGAGGCTGGCACTGATTGCCGCCGTTCCCAACCCAACGAAATCATGCAGGAACACGGAGGCGAAGGTGAGCACGGCCACCTGCGGAAAACAGAGCAGGCCGATGGCGGTCGCGATACGCCAGACGTCGCGATTGCGCAGCGGCGCCGGTCCGGCCACAGCCGAAGCGGGATGGCCCTCGCCTGCCGTCGGCGGCTCGTGCAGCCAGCGCCAGGCGAACAGGGCAGACAGAGCGGATGCACCCGCCAGGACCCCGAACACCGCGGCAAAGCCGAAAGCCAGCGCAAGCGAGGGCAGCACGAGCGCGCCAAGGCCGCCGCCAAGCGGCACCGCCGTCTGCCTGATGCTCATGGCGAAGCCGCGCTCGTTTTCCCGGAACCAGCCCACAATGGCGCGGCCGCTCGAACCGTTGACGCTGCCGCCGAGCAATCCGGTGATGAATAGGCTCGCGGAGAGCAGCGTGACATCGGGAGTGCCGGCCTTTGTCGGCACGACCAGCATCGCCATGACCAGGAGCCACGCCGCCGTCGCGCCGAGCCCGATCAACAGCACGCGGCGGTCGCCCCAGCGATCGGTGAGCAGACCCCAGGGCAGTTCGCTGAGCGCGACCCCAAGCCCGAGAAGGCCGAGCGCCAGGCCGAGCTCGGCATTGCCTAGGTGATAGCCCTGGCGAAGAACGACCGCCGTCGCCGGGATGCCGGAGAACGTAGCCGAGAAGGCGGCATTGGCGGCAACGCCGATGCCCAGGACTTTCCAGCGATGGCCCGGCGTGAACACCCTTCCGGTGGAACCGGTATCTTCCAGAAGTTCCGACGGCTGCCGGTCGGTGCAATTGACAATGGCGGACATGACTTCATTTCCCGTGCTGGCCAGCGGTCCGGCCTTGACGATCTGTCCCTACCGCTATAATTTCATCCTGAAAATCAGGAAGTTTTGAACTTACAATCCTGAAAATCGGGACTTCCAACATGCGACGCGTGACATTCGACCTCGACGTCCTGCGCAGTTTCGTCACCGGCATGGAGCTGGGTAGCTTTGCCAAGGCCGCTGACCGGCTTGGCCGGTCGACGTCGGCGGTCAGCGCGCAATTAAAGAAACTGGAAGAACAGGCGGCGACGCCGATCTTCCGCAAATCAGGACGGGGCCTCGCTTTGACCGAGGCCGGCGAGACCATGCTCGGCTATGCGCGCAGGCTGATCGAGTTGAACGACGAGGCAGCATCCGCCATCCACGGTGTCGAGCTGGAAGGCTGGGTACGGCTCGGCTTGCAGGAAGATTTCGGCGAGGCGGTGCTGCCGGACGTGCTCGGCCGATTTGCCCGGGCGCACCCCAAGGTGAAGATCGAAGCCAGGATCGCACGCAGCCACGACCTTGCCGAAAGGGTCCTGTCAGGCAGCCTCGATATCGCGCTCGCCTGGCACTGCGGCGAAACGCTGCCCTACAGCCAGCATGTCGCCGATGTGCCGATGCGCTGGATCGGGCCGGCAAAGCGTATCGAGACCAGCCTGCGCAACAGTGAGCCGCTGCCGCTGGTGGCGCTCGAAGCGCCATGCCTTCTGCGCACGGTGGCAACCGAAACGCTCGACCGCGCCGGCCTGTCGTGGCGGATGGCCTTTTCCAGCCCGAGCCTTGGCGGCATCTGGGCAGCCGTGGCGGCGGGGCTGGGGCTGACAATCCGCACCGACATCGGCCTGCCGGCCAGCGTCAGCGCGATGACGCCGGAGATCGCCGGGCTGCCGGCATTGCCCAAAATGGCGTTGGTGCTGCACCAGAAGGATGCTGAACTGGATCCGGTGGCAGCGCGGCTGGCCGACATATTGCTGCAGGCGGCTTTGCAGGCGCTGCCACGGGACGAGCGGTTGAAGGAGGTCGCTTAGACAGCCGGAACAGGTATCCAGCGCCCGACCGCTTATTTACGCTTGTTCGACCTGCCGGCGAATGGATTGTCCGACGTACGCAGCGCGATGCGGATCGGCACGCCGGGCATGTCGAAGGCTTCGCGCAGGCTGTTGGAGAGATAGCGGACATAGGATTGCGGCATCGCATCGGGCCGCGAGCACTGGACAATGAAACCCGGCGGCCGGGTCTTGGCCTGGGTGACGTATTTGACCTTCAGCCGGCGCCCTGCCACGGCAGGCGGCGGATGGTGTGCCAGGATGCCTTCCAGCCAGCGGTTGAGCTTGCCAGTCGAGACGCGGCTGTTCCATACCTTGTGGGTCCTGATGACGGCATCCATCAGCTTGTCGAGGCCGCGCCCCGTCTCGCCGGAGACAGGTACGGCCTGCAGGCCGCGCGCCTGGGGAAGAAGCCGTTCCGTCTTCTCGCGCAGTTCGGCCAGAAGCTCCTGGGGATGGTCGATCAGGTCCCATTTGTTGAAGGCGATCACCGGCGCCCGGCCCTCCCTGATGATCAGGTCGGCGATCTGCAGATCCTGCTTCTCGAAGGGAATGGTGGCGTCGAGCACGATGATGACGATCTCGGCGAAGCGGATGGCGCGCAGGCCGTCCTGCACCGACATCACTTCGAGCTTTTCGTGAATCCTGGCCTTGCGGCGCATGCCGGCCGTATCGAACAGCTTCAGGCGGCGGCCATGCCAATCCCAATCGACCGAGATCGAATCACGGGTGATGCCGGCTTCCGGTCCGGTGAGCAGCCGCTCTTCGCCGATCAGCGCGTTGATCAGCGTCGACTTGCCGGCATTGGGACGGCCGACGACGGCGATGCGCATCGGTTTGGTGTCGTCATAGGTGTGCTCGGCATCCGGATCGGCGATATCCTCGCCGATCAGCACCTCGCCGGCAGCGATCTCTTCGTCTTCGCCATCTTCGTCTTCGCCGAAGGCGCGCGCTTCGCCGAGCGCGCCGATCACGGCGTCGCGCAAATCGGGCATGCCCTGGCCATGCTCGGCCGAAACCGGGATCGGCTCGCCAAGGCCGAGCTCCCAGGCTTCCAGCATACCGCCCTGGGCGCCCTTCGCCTCGGCCTTGTTGGCGACCAGCACGACCGGCTTGCCGGACTTGCGCACGATCTCGGCGAAGGTCCTGTCGTCAGGCAAAAGGCCGGACTTGGCATCGATGGTGAAGAAGATCAGGTCGGCCTCGCGGATAGCGATCTCGGTCTGCGCACGCATGCGGCCGGGCAAGGTCGAGGCACCAGCGTCCTCGAAGCCGGCGGTGTCGATGACATCGAAATGCAGGTCGTAGAGCTTGGCGGCGTGGACGCGACGGTCGCGGGTGACGCCCGGCGTGTCGTCGACAAGCGCCAGCTTTCTTCCCACCAGCCGATTGAAGAGAGTCGATTTGCCGACGTTAGGTCTGCCGATGATGGCGACTTTGAAGGTCACGACGCACTGCCCGACCCGCGGATCAGCTCGGACATCAACGTTGCGCGCTCGCGGGTGTTGCGCGGGGCGCCGTCATCGGCGGCGATCTGGTCGAACAGTTTCAGCGCGTCCTGCGTCTTGCCTTCCTTCCAGGCGGAAAGGCCGAGCGCCTCGCGCGCCGTGTGGCGCAGCGTGTTGGTGTCGGATGTCAGCGCTTCGACACGGCTGGACACGTCGGCGAACGAGCCATGGTCGACGAGCAGCAGCGCTGCCCGCAGCCGCGCCATGTCGCGAATGCTCTGGGGAATGGCCGTGTCGGCGGCGACTTCGTCGAAATCCTTGACGGCGGCGGGAACGTCGCCCTTGTTCGCCTTGACGGTCGCGCCGCGCATGCGTGCGAGCAGCGGATAGGCGCCGTAGCCATCCTTCTCCAACTGATCGAGCGCGGTCAGCGCCTCATCGTTCTTGCCGTCATTGGCAAGCTTCAGCGCCTGCGAGAACGCATCGCCCGAGCGGTTGGCGCGCGTCTCGTCCCAATAGCGATAGCCGACGAAGGCTGCGGTGCCGAGCACCACGAGGATCGCAACGACAATCAGGGCTGGGCCAAAACGGTCCCACAGCGCCTGCGCCTGTTCGCGACGGATCTCGTCGTTGACTTCACGGATAAAACTGTCGTCGGACATCAAATCAAACCATTCCTGCCCGGTCGGGCCTTTGTCAGCCCGCGTTTTAGCGAAATTTTGCCGGCATGGAAGGGGTTCAACCGGAAAATCGCTATTGTCCGGGGCAAACGGATGTTTGCCCCGGACGAGCAGCCGAAGAGGCCCATCGCACCCGCGCCACATTTAGGCGATAGCCGGCTTGCAGACGTTCCCCGAGTTAAGATCAGATTCCTATGCTTCGTCCGTTCCGCGTTGTTGCGTTTTCGCTTGCCGCGCTCGTCACTGCCGGCGTGGCTCTGGCCGACCCGCCCGCGCCACCGATGCCGGCAAAGCCCAAGCAGGTCGTCATCATCTCGTTCGACAGCGCCCGCGACATTTCGCAGTGGAAGCGCAGTCGAGCACTGGCTGAGCGCACCGGGGCACATTTCACCTATTTTCTGTCCTGCGTCTTCCTGCTGTCGACGGAAACACGCAAGGAATACACCGCACCCGGCAGAAGCGCCGGGAAATCCAATATCGGCTTTGCCGCCTCGAAACAGGAAGTCACCGACCGGCTCGAGCAGATCGGGCTTGCCGCGCATGAGGGCCACGACATCGCCAGCCATGGCTGCGGCCATTTCGACGGCAAGGACTGGAGCAAGGCCGACTGGCTGAAAGAGTTCGGTTCGTTCGAGCACATTCTCGAGAACGCCTATGCCATCAACGGCATTGCGCCCGAGCCTGAGGGCTGGCGCGATTTCGCACGGCATGCGGTTGTCGGTTTTCGCGCGCCGTATCTGTCGACGGGCAAGGCGCTCTATGAAGCGCTGCCGGCCGCCGGCTATCAATTCGACGCCAGCGGCGTCTCGCAGGGCCCCGCCCGACCGACGGCCAGCAACGGCGTCATGCACTTTTCGCTGCCGCAGATTCCAGAAGGACCGAAGTCACGGCCGGTGATCGCCATGGACTACAATCTCTATGTCAGACATTCCGGCGGCTTCGAACGGCCAAGCCAAGCGGGCGAGTTCGCCAACCGGACCTATGATGCCTTCCGCGCCGCCTTCGACAAGCAGTATGCCGGCAAGCGCATTCCGCTGGAGCTCGGCTTCCACTTCGCGCTGATGAATGACGGCGCCTACTGGAACGCGCTGGAGCGTTTTGCCGGCGATGTCTGTGTCAAGGCCGATGTCGAATGCATCAGTTTTCGCGACTATGTTTCGCGGCAGGATGCCGGCCAGAGGCAGGTCTCAGTCGGCGGCTGAGCCGCCAACCGGTTCGTTTCCAACCTCGATCTTTAGGCCGGATCCTCAGCGCCCTGCCTTGCCAGATAGCGCTGGTCGATATCGGGCAGCGGCTCGCCTTGCAGCGTCGCCTCGAAGGCGCGCAGGCGCTTGTGGACCGATTGCAGCTCGACGATGGTCGACCAGGAGGTGAGCAGAAACTGCAGTGAACCGGTCACCTTGCCGAATGCGTTCGAAATCTGGTTCAGCGCGCCGAACGTGATCTTGTGCGCCACCAGCGAGGGACCGAGGATCAGCAGCGAGAAAATGTTGTCGGCCTGCAGGTAGGTGTAACGGACGACGTTGAAATAGATGTAGTGGAAATAGAGCCTGAAATAATTGTGGCGAACATTCTCGAACAGCTCGGCCGTGGTGGCCGGCTGGGCCCGGTCCGCGTGATCCTCGCCGTAGACGAGTTCCTTGCGGTAGGCTGCCTCAACGCGCTGGTTGCGGAACTGCAGCCCTGGAAGTTTCAGACCTGCAACCATGACCGAGATCGTCCCGAACAGACACCAGGCAAGGGCTGCGACAACCAATGGCTGTGGAATCGCGCCGATAATCGGCAACTCGGTGATATGGGCCTGCAACTGGATCATGACCGGCAGGAATGCGATCAACGTCATAATCGACTGGACGAAGCTGGAGCCGAGATCTTCCATGATCTGCGAGAACCGCATCGTGTCTTCCTGGATGCGCTGCGAGGCACCCTCGATGTGGCGTAGCCTGCCCCAATTCTCGACGAAGTAGTTGTTCATCGCCGTGCGCCAACGGAAGATCCAGTGACTGACGATGAAGGCGTTGACCACCTGCACATTCATGCCGACCAGGGCGAGCCACGAAAAATCAGCCAATCCGATATAAAATTCGCTGTTGGTCGACTTTCCAGTCCCCGACATCAGGCCCTGCACATAGTCGAAGAAAGGCCCATACCAGGCGTTGACGGCGACACTGACCTGCACATTGAAATAGATGAAGAACAGAATGACCGCGGTCATCAGGATCGACCAGCGTTGCCACGGATGCGGCGAATACCAGCTCCAGAATGCGTAGAAGACGAGCACGCAGAACGCGAAATAGAGATAGAACCAGAGGAACGGCTTCGATACGAGGATGGCGATGCCGATGATGGGCGGCGCGCCGGCCGCGGCGGGCGGCAATCCGAAAACCGTACCTAATTGTTCACCACCGAAGAACCAGAACAGGATCGCCGCAAGGCTCCAGACGGCGGCCGAAGTGAAGAACAGCTTCGGCTGCGGGAAAAAGGATACGAACACTGTGGCGAATTCCTCGATCTAGGCGCAAATCAGCTGACGACAGCGGGCATAAAGTCACACATTAGTGGGAAAGAAAATGCCCGTGCCCGATGCCCGGCACAGCAAGCCCACAATCATGGCGATTTTGGCGCAGCCGACCATGTGATGGCGCCGGAGACGACCAGCACGATCGCGGCTGTGATCGAGGCGAGGAAGAAATCGCCGGACATCTGCGCCAGAAACCCGGCGGCGACCGGCCCGATGATCTGGCCAAGGCCGAACGCAGCCGTCATCAGGGCGAATATCCGCCGCGGCGCGCTTGGCGCCTGCTGCCGGGCGGCCTGCAGGCCAAATGCGGTGATGGCAATGAAGGTGCCACCGAGCAGCACGCCGGAAAGCAGCGGCCCGGTGGCGCCGCCGATGGCGACGCTGGCGGTGACGCCGGCAACTTCGATGAAGCACGCCAGCGCATAGGCGGCATAGAGGCCGGTGCGGGCCGCGACCTTCTGCCAGAGCCAGACTGAGGGAAAGCCCGCAAGACCGGCGACCATCCACACCATGGCCTCGAAGACGCGGCTGCCGCCGCCTTGCCGGACGATGGCGACCAGGAATGTCGCCGTCACCACATAGCCAAAGCCGAACAGGCCGTAGGCGACGATGACCTTGACCAACGACCGGTCCATCCGCAGTGCCGGCTCGCGGGTGACTTCGCCGTTGCCGAGCGGACCCTCATTGGCCAACAGCGCAACGAGGACGAAACCACAGGCCGAAATCGCCGCCGACCACAGCCAGCCTGCAGCCCAGCCCGAATGCTCGGCGACCAGCACCGCCATCATCGCCGCCGATGCCGCTATGCCGAGCCCGACGCCGCCGAAATGCCAGGCCTGCAGGTCGTTGCGACCGGCAGCCGCGATGTGGCTGAAAACGATGCTGGCCATGAACACCATGACGAAGGCGCTGGCCAGACCGGCCAGAAAGCGGATAGCGAGAAAGGCCGCCATCGCTTCGGTCAGCCCCATCAGCGCGGCAAGGACCGTACTGGCGCCAAGCCCCGCCAGCATCAGCAGGCGCTCGCGCCCATGCGCCCAGCCGCCCGCCGCTGCCAACGCGCCGACGAGATAACCGAGATAATTGGCCGACGCGATCCAACCGGCATCGGCAGGCGACAGATGCAATTCCTGCATCATGCCGGGCAGGATCGGCGTGTAGACGAAACGGCCGATGCCCATGGCAACCGCCATGGCAATCATGCCGGCGAAGGCGAAACGCAGCGCTGTCGAGGTGGCTGATGTCATTGCACTGCACAATAAGTGCAGGGGTCGCTGAAACAATCGCCATCTGTTGGGCCAGCGCGTGCGCGGGACGTGGTGCTCGCCTCGACTTTCCTCAAGCCGGAACGCTTGGCGCCTGCTCAGCAGCGGCCGCCGGCGTGCAACGGGGCCGTCTCGTGCACTGTCCGCCGTGCCGTCAGCCTGAACGGCACATCGCCCAGTTCGCGCTCCGACATGGTGTTCAGCATCGGATGCGAAAGCGGATCGGTCAGCCATCTCTGCGTTTCGCTGTCCGGGTGCGGCTCATACGGCGTACTCGCAGCGAAAAAGACCTTCAGCGACGACGACAAGATCCTCAGCATTTCCGGCTCCACAGGTCTGTCTCTTCCGATAAAATCCGCCGTTTCGACATGCCTTTCAATTGAGATTTCAGCCGGATCAGTTTAGAAAAACTCAATGGCCATGCTCAATCGCGTCCACCTCAACGGCCTGCGCGCCGTCGAAACCGTTGCCCGTCTCGGATCGCTGGCGGCGGCCGCCGGTGAGCTCAACGTTTCCGTCAGCGCCGTCAGCCAGCAGATAAGCCGTACCGAAAAACAGCTCGGCCAGGCGCTGTTCGAGCGAACGGCGAGCGGTCTGGTGCTGACCGAATTCGGCGCCGTCTTCGCGGCCCGCCTTGGTGCTGGATTTCGTGAGCTTTCCCAGGCCGTGGCGCTGGCCGACGAGGCTACGCAATGCACATTGGTGGTTTCGGTGGCGCCGGCCTTTGCCTCGAAGTGGCTGTTGCCCAGACTATCTCGCCACTTCGACCGGCATCCCAACGTGCTGCTGCGCATCGACGCTTCGGTGCGGCTGGCCAATCTCGATCACTCAGACATCGACATCGCCATCCGGCTTGGCGACGGCAAATGGCCGGGCGGGCGCACGGAACTGCTCTTGGCGCAGGAAGTCTTCCCGGTCTGCGCGCCGGCGATTGCCCAAAAACTGAAGTCGATCGAGGACCTTGCCCAGACCTGCGCGATCACCGACGAGCGGGCAATGATCAACTGGGAAAGCTGGTTCGAGACGGCCGGCGTCCCACCTGTCAGCTTCCTCAAGGGTGCGCGTTTCACCGACCCGATGCTGTGCCTGGAATCGGCGATTGCCGGCCATGGCGTGATGCTGGGCTGGCAATTGCTCGCCGCGGATGCGCTGGCCGACGGGCGGCTGGTGGCGCCTTTCGGCATCCGCGCCCAGAGCGGGCTCGGCTATTGGCTGGTGACCTCGTCCGTCAAGGCGGAAAGCCGCAAGGTCCGGGATTTCAAGATCTGGATCAGGGAAGAGATCGAAGCAACCATGGCGCGGTTCGGGTCCGCAAACCCAAAACCCGCCGGCGCGATCGCGGTGGAAAGCGCCGCGCCGCCGCTCTATGATAGGTCGGACATCAAACTACGACAGGCAGGATCATGACCACACATTCGCGCGGCGTTTCCGCATCGATCGACCCGGTGAAGCTCGACAGGCTGGCGGAAGTCGCCATCAAGGTCGGGCTGCAATTGCAGCCAGGGCAGGATCTGGTGCTGACGTCATCGATCGCGGCACTGCCGCTAACCAGGCGGATCGTCGAGCATGCCTACAAGGCCGGCGCCGGCCTGGTGACGCCGATCTTCAACGATGACGAGATGACGCTGGCGCGCTACCGCTTCGGCGCCGATGCCGGTTTCGACCGCGCCGCCGGCTGGCTCTATGAAGGCATGGCGAAGGCCTTCTCCAACAATGCGGCCAGGCTTGCGGTGCGCGGCGAGGATCCGTCGCTGCTCTCCGCACAGGATCCGGCGAAAGTGGCGCGCGCCAACAAGGCCAATTCGATGGCTTATCAGCCGGCGTTGGAAAAGATCACCGGCTTCGACATCAATTGGAACATCGTTGCCTATCCGGACCTCGCCTGGGCCAAACAGGTCTTCCCCGGCGATGCCGACGATGTTGCGGTCGTGAAACTCGCCGATGCCATCTTCGCCGCGTCGCGGGTCGATGTGGAGGACCCGATCGGCAACTGGAAGGCGCACAACGCGGCGCTTCGCAGCCGCACAGAATGGCTCAACGGCCATAATTTCCATGCGCTGCACTTCACCGGACCGGGCACCGACCTGACGGTTGGACTGGCGGACGGCCATGAATGGATGGGCGGCGCCTCGACCGCCAAGAACGGCATCACCTGCAACCCCAACATCCCGACCGAGGAGGTCTTCACCACGCCGCATGCGAGGCGGGTCGAAGGCCATGTCTCCTCGACCAAGCCGCTGTCCTACCAGGGCACGCTGATCGACGACATTTCGGTGCGTTTCGAAGAAGGCAGGATCGTCGAGGCCAAGGCTTCGAAGGGCGAGGATGTGCTGAAAAAGGTGCTCGATACCGACGAGGGCGCGCGCCGCCTCGGCGAAGTGGCGCTGGTGCCGCATTCCTCGCCGATCTCAGCCAGCGGCCTGTTGTTCTTCAACACGCTGTTCGACGAGAACGCCGCCTGCCACATCGCGCTCGGCCAATGCTATTCGAAGTGCTTCGTCGACGGCGCCTCGCTCAGCCAGGACGAGATCGCCGCGCGCGGCGGCAACAAGAGCTTCATCCACATCGACTGGATGATCGGCTCGGACAAGATCGACATCGATGGCGTCCACAAGGACGGCGCCCGCGTGCCTGTCATGCGCAAGGGCGAGTGGGCGTGAGGGTTCCAGCCGAGAGGTGTGATGGCCTTCAACATCGCGGTCAAGCGTATCTACGAGCCGCCCGCTGCCGAGGACGGGCAGCGGGTTCTGGTCGACCGCATCTGGCCGCGCGGCGTCAGCAAGCAAGACGCCGCGCTGACGCTGTGGTTGAAGGACATCGCGCCGAGCGACGAGCTGCGAAAGTGGTTCGGACACGAGGCGGCGCGCTGGGCGGAATTTCAGGAGCGGTATGGCGCTGAGCTGGATGGGAATGGCGCGGCGGTGACGCAGTTGCGAGGCCTGCTGGGTAACGGCAAGGTGACGCTGCTCTACGGCGCGCATGACGAGGCGCATAACAATGCGGTGGCGCTGGCGGGCTATCTGCGCGCGGGTTGAGGGCACTCGGAACCTTCGAAAGCCGGCGGGCCAGCGCCCCCCCTCTGTCCTGCCGGAAATGTCCGGCAGGACAGAGGGGGGCGCCACGGAACACCGTGGAACGAGAGGCAGCTCTACTTCCCCACCGCCGCCTCATAGACATCAGCCTTGAACCCGACCATAACCCGGTCGCCTACTTCCAGCACCGGCCGCTTGATCATGGTCGGCTTGGCCAGCATCAGCGCCTTGGCGCTCTTCTCGTCGAGACCCTGCTTTTCCTTGTCCGGCAGCTCGCGGAACGTCGTGCTCGCCTTGTTGAGCAGCTTTTCCCAGCCGACCTTGCCCGCCCAACCATCCAGCCGCTTCGCGTCCAGTCCCTCGGCCCTGAAATCGTGAAACCGGTAGGCTACGTCATGGCCTTCCAGCCAGACGCGCGCCTTCCTGACAGTGTCGCAAGTGGTGATGCCATACATGGTGATCGTCAAAAGCGTGCTTCCTTGGCTGACTGTCGAATCCGTTCCACAGACTAAACCACCCTTTCCGCTTTGCCAGAGCCGTTGCCATATCTCCGTTCCACATGACGGCCAGAACAATGTCCTGGCCGTCTAACCTCCAGATCATGCAGCAGCGATGTGAGCCGGAAGCCGGGGGCCGGCCTCAATAATAGAAGCGCTCTTCGGTGATCTTGCCGTTTTTGACCGTGTAGAGGCCAACTTCATCCATGGTGACACGCTCGCCGGTAGCCTTGGGCGTTATGTCGAACTTGAAGCGCACCGCGAACTGGTCGCCATTGACATAGGGGCCTTCGACAGAGCCGCCATGGACTTCATTGTTCTCCTGCCACCACTGGCCCTTCTGCCTGAGAGCCTCCTTGCCACGGGAGATGGCCATCGGCCCCTCCATGGCTTCGTAGCTCACGATATCGTCGGAATTGTACTTCTCGGCGGCAGCTTCGTTCTCGCCCTGCTTGAGCAGCTCGGTAAAATCCTTGGCAATTTCCGCGATGGTCATTTGCGTTCCTCCTGTTCAGACGCACTGCAAATAGGCAACGACTCGCTGGCCTGCCATCGTCGGACCACGGGGTAGCTGACAAGCCATGTCAGGATGATGGATATCGCTCGGAGTATGTGACGACGATGTGAGCACATCACATCGCGCTCAGCGGCCAATATTCCGGGAAAACGTACTTCTTCAGTCCGCGCAAGCTGTGCACAAGGACGAACTCTCGTGCAACAAAGCTGATTGGGCCCATAGGCTGTTTGGGGACAAGTTTTCGGTCATATGCAAGCGTCAGATGCGGAACGAAACCATCTGACGCCTTGAGGCCTTCGCGCAGCATTTCGACGCCGAGCTTCCTGCTCAACTCACAAACCGGTCCGTCATCGGCGAGAAGCACGAAAGGGTGTTTGGCTGGCTTGCCCCTAGTCGCCGGTCGGCCGGGAAAGCTACTGGCATAGCGAAGGTAACCTCGAACGGGGCCATCGCAATGCGCCGTCCCGATCGGGCGGCCGCAAAAAGAATTTTGGACCGTAGCCTTTTGTAATCACCGACATGCTGCAGGCTGACGTGAAAACGCTCCGGTAGCAGTTGGTCGCCGGTTACCCCGCATTGGCCGCATAGCCGATTTTGACAATCGGCAAAGCGCGAATGGTCCTTAGACTGCAAAAACAAACCGAAGAACACGCGCTCGGGCCGTTTAGGCCGCCATGGCGGCTCTGGAAGTCCATAGTCGAATTCGCCTTGCAGATACATACGCACACGCCCGGCAAAGAACGCTCCTGTTTTGCTCCATTTAGGAACAAAACAGGAACACTCTCCTTGAGTCAAGCCTGGAATCTATTCGAGCTCACGCCCAGCAGCCGATGATACCCTCGACCTCGAGGAAATCGTGGATCGCCCAGTTGGCTCCGGTTTTTAGAGTTCGATGAACTAACCTGGCAGCACCGGGCAGTTGGCGCCACGGCGCAGGCTGATATGCGCCACGTCGCCGACCTGGAAGCGAAAACCCTCGGCCTGGCGCGGCGCGTCGATGACGACAGGCGCGCCCTGCCCGAGTTCGGCATGCAGGCGCAGCGTGCGGCCGTGAAAGACGACGCTGTTGACGCGCGCCGGTGCGGTGCCGGGCGCGGCCTCGGTCATCGCCAGCAAATCCTCCGGGCGCACGCCGATGGTGCGGGTAGCGCCCTCGGCAGGTGCCTCGCCGGTTTCAGAAATAGCCTCCAGCGGCAGGGTGCCGGCGGTGAAACGCAAGCGATCGCCATCGCGGCCGACAAACCGTGATTGCAGGAGATTCATGGTGCCGATGAAGCTCGCCACAAACTTCGTGGCAGGCCGGTCATAAAGTGTGGCCGGCGGTGCGATCTGCTCGATGCGGCCCTTGTTCATGACGACGATGCGGTCGGAAATCGACAGCGCTTCGGTCTGGTCGTGGGTGACCATGACGAAGGTGGTGCCAAGCCGCGACTGCAGCCGCTTCAGCTCAACCTGCATCTGTTCGCGCAGATGCGCATCGAGCGCCGACAACGGCTCGTCGAGCAGCAGCACGCGCGGCTCGCAGACGATGGCACGCGCGAGCGCGACGCGTTGGCGCTGGCCGCCAGACAGTTCGGAGACACGGGCGCCAAGCTTGTCGGCGAGACCGACCATGTCGAGCGCTTCGCCGGTGCGCTTAGCCTGTTCGGCTCCAGACAGTTTGCGCAGCGACAGACCGAAGCCGACATTTTCTGCAACATTCATGTGCGGGAACAGCGCGTAGTCCTGGAACACGGTATTGACCGGCCGGTCGAACGGGCGAAGTGCCGTGATATCGCGGCCGTCTAGCAGCACCTTGCCGCTCGACGGGCTTTCGAAACCGGCGATGACGCGCAGACTGGTGGTCTTGCCGCAACCCGACGGCCCGAGCAGCGTGATGAACTCGCCGCTGATAATGTCGAGATCGACGGCGTCGAGCCCGACGATGCCGCCGGGAAAAATCTTCGAGACCGCCTGCAGCCGGACGAGTGGATCAGGCGCCATCGCGAACCTCGGACGGCTTCGTGGTGTTGACCCAGAGGATCTGGCAACGCTCGGCGCCCGGATTGCGGAAGGCATGCAAAAGCGTGCTCTTGAAGGCAAAGCTGTCGCCCGCCTTCAGCCCGTATTTCGTCGAATCCACCACCAGTTCGACCTCACCGGCCAGCACGAAGCCGAATTCATGGCCGGCATGCGCATAGGCCTCGGCCGTGCCACCGCCGGCTTCCACCGTCACCAGCATGCCGGTCAGCGTCGCGCCCGGCGGTGACAGCAGCGCCTTGGCAATGCCTTCCGATTTCACCGGGATTTGCCGCCGCTTGTCGGCACGCACGCAATAGAGGTCGTTCGCCGTGTCGCTGCCGTCGGCGATCAGCGCCGACGGCTCGATGTCGAGGGCGGCGGCGAGCGGCCAGATCACCTTGACGCGCAGCGAGGACATGCCGCGCTCGATCTGGCTCAATGCACCGATCGACACGCCGGCCTTTGCCGCAAGATCGGCCAGCGACAGATTGCGCTCCAGCCGCAGCGCCCGCACGCGCCGGCCGACGCGAACGTCGGCATCGTCCTTCGGCTTCCCAGCCGCTTCATCCAGCATGTCCATGCATTCGTCCTCGTTTGCTTTCCCTTCTCCCCTTGTGGGAGAAGGTGGATCGGCGCGCAGCGCCGAGACGGTTGAGGGGTGTTCCAGCGGAGTGAGACGCTGGTGTTCCCTGGAGCACCCCTCATCCGTCGCCTTCGGCTCCCCCTTCTCCCACAAGGGGAGAAGGGGGAGCTTTATCCCCCCGCCTTCACCTTCTCGAACATCTTGGCGAGGTCGTCATTCTGTTTCATCGGTCCGGTGAAGATGGTGGTCTTCAGCATCACCTCCGGGTCGGACGGCAGCTGCAATTTCTCCAGTTCCTCCTTCGGCACCGCCGCGAAGGCCGAACTGGTCGAGCTGCCATAGCCGTAGGCCTCGATCAGGTATTTGCCGGAATCCGTCTCCAGCCGGCTGTTGATGAAATCATAGGCGAGGTCGACATTCTTGGCGTCCTTGAGCATCACGAAGCCGCAGGCCCAAGTCAGCATGCCCTCCTTGGGCTTCATGAACTCGACCGACACGCCCTGCTTCTTGAGCGAGGTGGCCGACGCGTTCCAGGTCATGGCGGCGACCAATTGGCCGCTGGCCAGCGCCTGTTCGACGGAGGTCATGTCGGTGGTGTAGTTGGAGAGCAGCGGGCGCTGCTCGCGCAGCTTCTCGGCCACCTTGTCCATTTGCTCCGGCGTCATGTCGAACGGATTGACGCCGGCGAGCAGCGCCGCCACGACAGGCGTGTCATGCACCGCGTCGATCGTCGCCATGCGACCGGCATACTGCTTGTCCCACAGAAGGTTCCAGCTCGCTTCCGGGTTCTTCACCAGATCGGTGCGGTAGAGGATCGAGGTGTTGCCCCAGTCCCACGGCACCATCCAGACCTTGCCGTCGCCAGCCTGCAGGTCTGGCAGGTTCTTGAACACCGGGAAGATCGAGTCCCAGTTCTTGATGCGCTTGGTGTCGATCGGCTGCAGCAGGCCTTCCTTGTTCCAGCGCGCCACCTTGTCATAGCAGGGATGCGCAATGTCTGGGCGGAAGCCGGCCTTGACCTTGGTGAAGGCGTCATCGTCGTCACCGAAGATCGAGGCCTCGACGCCATCGGGATGCGCGGCAAGGAAGCTCTTGTTGAAGTCGGGCAGTTCATAGCCCGACCAGGTGAAATATTGCAGCTTGTCGCCGGCGAAAGCGACGGTCGACGACAGCGCCAGCGCGAACGCCGTCAATCCAGCGCAAACAGTCTTTGCAGAGATCGATTTCAGGTCGAATGCCATTGCAGTTCTCCTCTCTTGGTTTGTTTTGGTTGTGATGGATCCGCGGGCTTTGGCGCCGTGGCGGACAAGCCGCGATGGCGCAGGATTTCAGCTGCTGCAGCGATGACGAAGGACACCGCCAGGATCGAAGTGCCGAGCGCCATGACCGTCGGCAGCGACCGGGGAAAACGCAGTTGGCTCCAGATGTAGAGCGGCAGCGTCGGCTCGGTGCCGGCCAGGAAGAACACGACGATGAATTCATCGAAGGAGATCAGGAAGGCCAGCATGAATGCCGAGACGATGGCCGGCAGGCTGAGCGGCAGCATGACCCGCCGGAAGGTCGTCCAGTCGGAGGCGCCGAGATCGAGTGCCGCCTCGCGAATGGTTTTCGGGATGGCGGCGAAGCGGCTGCGCATGATCACCACGGTCGTCGGCAGCGCCACCAATATATGGCCGAGAACGATGGCGACGCGCGATGGCCCCAGACCAACGAGGTTGATGAGGATCAGCAGCGATATGCCGACGATGACGCCCGGGATCAGGATCGGCAGCCTTGCGATGGCGCTGATGGTGGCGGCCAGCGGCGAGCGGCCGTAGAGGTCCATGTAGGATACGGTGATGCCGCACAGCGTCGCACCCGTGGCGGCGATGGCGCCGATGGCGAGGCTGTTCAAGAGTGCACCGGTCAGCGCCGAATTGCCGAACAGCGTCGCGTACCATTGCAAGGTAAAACCTTGCAGCGGAAACGCTGCCTGGATCGAGTTGTTGAAGGAAAACAGCGGGATCAGCAGCACCGGCAGATAGAGAAAGACCAGATAGGCGGCGACATACATGCCGAGCCAGCGGCCACCTCCCTGCGTGCGTGCAGTGCTCATGTGCGGCTGCCAAATCTGCGGTCGGCGAAGCGGGCGACCAGCACCACGCACAGGATGACCAGCATGACGGCGACGGAGAGTGCTGCGCCAAACGGCCAGTCATTGGCCTTGCCGAATTGCGCCTGGATCAGCGTGCCGATCATGGTGCTGGCCGGGCCGCCGACGAGCGCCGGCGTGACATAGTCGCCGACCGTCGGCACGAAGACGACGAGGGCTGCCGCCAGCACGCCCGGCATCGAATTGGGCAGCACGATCCGGCGGAAAGAGGTGAATGGCCGCGCGCCGAGATCGGAAGCGGCCTCGATCAGCGATTTCGGGATGGTGTCCAGCGCCACGTAGATCGGCAGGATGGCGAAAGGCGCATAGGCGTGCGCCAGCGTGACGACGACGGCGGCCGGCGTGTTGAGAAAGGCCAATGTCGGCTCGGACCAGATGCCGCTTTCGATCAGCGCCGAGTTCAAAACGCCATTGTAGGCGAGCACGATCTTCCAGGCGAAGACGCGCAGGAGATAGCTGGTCCAGAACGGCAGCGTCACCAGGAACAGCAGCAGGCCGCGCCGCCGGCCGGTATGGAAGGCAAGGTAGTAGGCGACGGGATAGGCAGTGACGACCGTCGCCAGCGTGACCAGAGCGGCAATGATCAGCGAGCGCAGCGTCACCGTCCAGTACAGCGGATCGGACACCACGGTGGCGAAGTTCGCGACGGTGAAACCGGCGCCGAGCAGCGAACCGTCATTGCCGCGGAAGGCGAGGAAAAGCACGAGGCCAAGCGCAAACAGGATCAGCAGCAAGGTGACCAGCGCGCCCGGCAGCAGCATGGCGACCCGGAAGCCCTGGGAAGACCGGGCCTCTGGCGCTGATGTTGCAACTAGGGTCGACATCGACCTGCCTATTGGAAATTTGAAATTGGCCTAGAGTTTTTCATATCCATGAAACTGTCAAGCAGAATCCCCTAACGGAACTCCAAGGAGATAAAGCGCCCTGGTCAGCGCTCCAACGCATCGAGCAGGCGATACCAGGCGATGGTCGCGGCGACGCCGACCTGGCGGAAGGCGTGAAACGGGATCGGCCGGATCGGCGAGACCGGGAAAGGCAATTGCCTGGCGTCGCCACTTTGGAGGTAGCCGGCGATGCGCTCGCCAAGCGCAGTCATCAGGCCGACACCACGACCCTGGCAGCCGACCACGGCGAGCAGGCCTTTCTCCGGCTCGTGGATGTGCGGCAGGTGGTCCGGCGTCATCGCAACCCGGCCGAACCAGCGCTTCTCGATGGGAACGCCGGACAGCGAGGGATAGAGCCGTACCAGCGCGTGCTCGAGATGCGCCCAGTCGCCGGCGCTCGTCGGCAGCGCCATGCGGCCCCGTCCGCCAAGCACCAGCCGGCCGTCGGCGCTCTTGCGGTAGTAGACGAGGATGCGCCTGGAGTCCGACACCGCCTGCCCTTCCGGCAGGATCGTGGCCGCCAGGTTGGACGGCAGCGGCGCTGTGGCGATCTGGAAAGAATGCAGCGGCACGATCGTCTGGGCGAGACCGGGGATCAGACCGTCCGTATAGGCGTTTGTCGCCAGCACGACCGCCTTTGCCTGCAATTCCAGGCCATTTTCGGTCGAAACACGCCAAACACCGGCGGCATTGGCGAGCCGCACGACCCTTTGGCGCTCTGCTATCCTCACGCCAGTCGCGGTCCCGACCCGGGCAAGTTCAGACGTGTAGGCGAGCGGATCGATCACACCGGCGCGGCGGTCGAGCCAGCCGCCGAGATAACCCTGTGCGCCGGTCCTGGCTGCGGTCTCCTCTGCGTTCAGCAACCGGACGTCGGCACCGCGCGCGTGCCATTGCCGGTCGCGGTTCGTCGCCGCCTTCAGCGCGGCCTCGGTGTGCGCCGCCTGGATCCAGCCACTTCGAACGAACGGCACCGCCAGATTCTCGTCGCGGATCAGCTCGAACACCGCGTCGGCGGTCGACGCCGCGAAATTGACAAGCGCCTCGCCGCGCTCCGGGCCAAAATGCTCCAGCAACCATTCCGGATCGTATTTCAGGCCGGGAATGACCTGGCCGCCATTCAAGCCTGATGCGCCCTGGCCGATCTCGCCGGCGTCCAGCACCTGCACCGACAGGCCAAGCCGGGCGGCATGCAAGGCAGTCGACAAGCCCATGATGCCACCGCCAACGATGGCGAGATCGACCCGTTCGCCATTCGGAAGCGATTGAAACGTGGAAGCTGCCTGCGGCCTGCGCCAGATGGGATCGGAGAATGCTGTCGCCAAGGGTCACCTGAATGCGCTGCGATTGGTGAAAATCCTAGTCAGAATTTCACAATTTTGAAAGAGCACCATGGCTTTCGCCTGTGGACTGCCGCCGAGACGACCGGAGACCCAGAGTTCCGATCGCCTGCGACGGGATAGACCTTTGACGGGAATCCGGTGAAAGTGCCACGCCGATCCGGCTAGCCCACATTGTCGATCACTTCACCACATTGCCGATCACTAAGAGGACAGAGCGCCATGACGAACCCGACCCACCTGCCCAGCGAGGGCCTTTTTGTCGGACGCGCCAGAAGCAGCGGTGCTGCATACCCGCTGGTCGTCACGGTTCGCGATGGCACGGTCTTCGACATCACCTCGCGTACGGCACCGACCATGCGCGACCTTTGCGAGATGGCCGACCCGGCTGGGCATGTCCGCTCGGCCGAAGGCAGACCGATCGGTTCGCTCGATGACATCGCCGCCAACAGTTTTGAAACCGGGCGCGATCCAGCAAAACCCTACCTGCTCTCCCCGGTCGACCTGCAGGCGGTCAAGGCATCGGGCGTCACCTTCGTCGTCAGCCTGCTGGAACGGGTGATCGAGGAACAGGCGCGTGGTTCGGCTGAAAAAGCCGACGCCATCCGCGCCGACATTGCCGGACTGATCGGCCACGACCTGTCGAAGCTGAAGCCCGGTTCGCCCGAAGCGATGGAGATCAAGGCCAAGCTGATTTCGCGCGGCGCCTGGTCGCAATATCTGGAAGTGGGCATCGGCCCCGATGCCGAGATCTTCACCAAGTGCCAGCCGATGGCCTCGGTGGGCTTCGGCGCCGATGTCGGGCTGCACCCGGTGTCGACCTGGAACAATCCGGAACCCGAGATCGCCATGATCGCCGCCTCCAGCGGCAGGATCGTCGGCGCCACCATCGGCAACGACGTCAATCTGCGCGACGTCGAAGGGCGTTCGGCGCTGCTGCTCGGCAAGGCCAAGGATAACAATGCCTCGGCCTCACTCGGCCCCTTCATCCGCCTGTTCGACGACAAATTCTCCATCGATGACGTCAAGCGCGCCGTCGTGCGCCTGAAAGTCGAGGGCGAGGACGGGTTCTCGCTGGAGGGCGCAAGCTCGATGGCCGAGATCAGCCGCTCGCCGGAGGAACTGGTCGCCGCGGCCATGGGGCTGCACCACCAGTATCCGGACGGGCTGGCGCTCTATCTCGGCACCATGTTCGTTCCGTCCAAGGATCGCGGCGAGAAGGGCAAGGGTTTTACCCACAAGGTCGGCGACATCGTCACCATCTCGTCGGAAAAATTCGGAGCGCTGGTCAACCGCGTGCAGCTGTCGCCAGACTGCCCGCACTGGACCTACGGCGCCAGCCATCTGATGCGGGAGCTGGCCAGAGCCGATCTGATCTAGCAACCGGTATCGTCGGCGCCCTGCCAGGGCGCTGCGGACCTGGTCCCGTGGGCCTGGGATGGTCGTCGGCGTGCCCTTGTCGGCGCGGGCCGCGTTTGCGCGACCCGAAACAATCACGCCAATTATCCGACAGTCGGAAAATCACCTCAACTGATGCAATCTGATGGGACGGCTGATGACGCCCCGTCAGGCGCCCACTACACCTGCAAATGGAGGCCTGGCAGATGGAGGCTTGCCATCCGTCGAAAAAGGGGATGCTCTGACGCATTCAATCGGCACTGGCAAAAGACGCAGAACAAGGGACGGATTTTGAACTGACGATCTACAAACGGGAGGAAATCAAATGCTGACACGGCTAAGACTCGTTCTATACGGCCTGTTGGTGGCGCTGATGGTGGTACCAGCAGCGGCACAGGCCAAGACGTTCTACTGGATTTCGCATGGCGGTCCGGCCGATCCGGTCTGGACCTACTTCCTGGCCGGCGCCAAGCAGTGGGCCAAGGACACCGGCAACACGGTCAACACCTCGTTCCACAACGGCGATGTCGCCTCGCAGCAGGAAGCGGTTCGCGCCGCCCTCTCCGCCAAGGCCGATGGCATCGTCACCACGAGCCCCGATCCGGGCAGCCTGATCGAGATCGTCAAGGAAGCGCGTGCGGCGAAAGTGCCGATCATCAATTTCAACACGCCTGATCCGAAAGCCGATTTCAACGCCTATGTCGGCGGCGACAATGTCACCTTCGGCAAGCATTGGGCACAGTATCTGGTCGACAAAGGCCTGGTGAAGAAGGGCGACTTCGTCTGGATGCCGGTCGAAATCCCCGGCGCCACCTATGGCGTGCAGGAAGAGGAAGGCATCAAGAGCGTCTTCGAGCCGCTCGGCATCACCTATGAAATCACGGAAGCGACGCTTGATCAGGCTGAAGTGATCAACCGCATGGTCGACTACCTCACGGCGAACAAGGCCAAGGTCAAGGCGATCATCGGCCTAGGCGACCTTGTCACCGGCTCGATCAAGCGGGTGTTCGACCAGGTCGGCATCAAGCCGGGCGAAATCCCGGTCGTCGGCTGGGGCAATTCGCTCGACACCACCCAGGAAGTGCTGAACGGCTATGTCAATGCCGGCCAGTGGCAGGACCCGCAGGCGACCAGCTATGTCGCGCTTTCGCTGGCCAATATGGCCGCCGGCGGCATTCCTCCGGGCTTCAACGTCATCACCGGCGCGCTCTATGAAAAAGACACCGCGCAGATCTACGACGACATCCTGTCCGGCAAGTAACATCCAATCTCAACAGTCGCGGCCGCCCAACGGTCGCGACTGGCTCTCCATTTCGCCGAGCCCTTCGCACGCGATGTGCAACGCTCAGCCTTCCACTCATGTCGCGGATTGCCTGTGGAAAATCATTCGCTCGTCCCACGCCTGATCGCACGGCCGGAATTCGGCCCTTTCGTGCTGCTCGTCGTCGAGATCGCCGTTTTCTGGAGTTTCAACCACGACTTCCTGTCGCCGCAGAACATCTCCAACACGCTGGCTTTCACGGTCGAGCTCGGCCTGATCGCGCTGGCGATGACGCTGTTGATGACGTCCGGCGAGTTCGACCTCTCGGTCGGCTCCCTGTTCGGCTTCTCGCCGGTCTTGATGTGGACCCTGTTCAACAGCGGCCTGACCTCGCTCGAAGCCGGCTTTGTCGCCGCGCTGCTGGTCGCCGCCTTCATCGGGCTGGTCAATGGCTGGTTCGTGACGCAGCTCAAGATCCCATCCTTCCTGGTGACGCTCGGCATGCTGCTGGTGGTGCGCGGCACCGCCCTTTTCGTCACCGACGGTTTTCCCCAGCGCACCTGGAGTGCGGAGGGCAGCTGGCTGGCGGAAGCGCTGGTCGGCGACTTCTTCATCGGCCCGTTCCGCATCTACATGTCACTGTTCTGGTTCATCGCCGCGGCGATCGCGCTCGGCTATGTGCTGACGCAAAGCCGCACCGGCAACTGGATCCAGGCGGCCGGCGGCAACCCGAGCGCGGCGCGGGCGCGCGGCGTCAATGTCAGCGGGGTCAAGATCGGCCTGTTCGTGCTGTCGTCGGTCATGGCCTCGCTTGCCGGCGTCATCTCTTCGTTGCGCACGTCCGCCGCCAACCCCAACAGCGGTACCGGCTATGAGTTGGAAGTCATCGCCATGGTGGTGATCGGCGGTACCGCACTTACCGGCGGGCGCGGCACGATCATCGGCACCGTGCTCGGCATCCTGATCCTGCGCGTGATGCGCAACGGCATCGTGCTGATCGGCGTGCCTGGTCTTGCCTATAACATCTTCATCGGTGCCATCATCCTCGGCATGATGGCACTGCATTCATGGCTGGAACGCCGGCATCAGGCGGGGACTTGAACCATGGCCGAGCCACTGATCCGCATGACGAACATCCGCAAGTCCTACGGCCGCGTGCAGGCGCTGGAGGATGCCAATTTCCATGTCAATGAACGGGAGATCGTCGGCTTGCTCGGCGACAATGGCGCCGGCAAGTCGACGCTGATCAAGGTGCTTTCGGGTGCCGTTCCGCTGACCAGCGGCGATATCTTCATCCGTGGCAAGAAGGTGAGCCTGCGCAGCACCAGCGACGCCATCGCCCACGGCATCGAGACGATCTACCAGGACTCCGCACTGGTCACGCAACTGTCGATCGCCCGCAATCTGTTCCTCGGGCGCGAGCCGATCAAGCCGCCGCGCTTCCTCAACCGGATGGACCAGGAGGCGATGAACACGGTTGCCCGCGATTTGCTCAAGCAGGTCGGCATCTCGAAGAACATCCCGCCGACGACGCCGATCGGTTCGCTCTCCGGCGGCGAGCGTCAGGCGGTGGCGATCGCGCGCGCCATGCATTTCGACAGCGACCTGATCATCCTCGACGAGCCCACCAACAATCTGGGCGTCGCCGAAACACAGGGCGTGCTGAGTTTCGTGCGCAGCGCCCGCGATTCCGGTCACTCCTGCATTTTCATCGCCCACAACATCCACCATGTCTTCCAGGTGGTCGACCGCATCGTCGTCATGCGCCGGGGCAAGGTGGTCGCCGACGACATCGACCCGAAGACGACCAGCGTGGCGGAGGTAGAGCGGATCATCACCGGCATGTCGGACAAGGAAATCCGCGATGCCATCACCGATGGCAAGCCGTCGCACTGACTGTCGGGTGATGGCGGCAATCACCGCTGCCTCAGATCGCATCGCTTGTCTGGCGCGGCATCGCAGGGCGCATAGGTAGCGGCATGAAAGCCACCGTTTCGGATATCGCCGCAATTGCGGGCTGTGGGTAGCGGCATGAAAGCCACCGTCTCGGATATCGCCCGCAATTGCGGGCTATCGACCGCAACGGTCGACAGGGTGCTGAACAACCGGCCGGGTGCGAGTGCGGCCAACCGCCAGCGCGTCATGGAGGCGGCCAAGCAACTCGGCTACCTGCCGGTCGCCGATCAGGTGACGCTGCCCTCGCGGCCCGCCCACCTCGAATTCCTGCTGCCGATCGGCAGCAATGCCTTCATGCGCGATCTCGCCGGGCATATCGAGGACTACGCCGCGCGTCTGCCGCTTGTCGCCTCGTGCCGGATCCACAATCTCGCCGGTATCTCGCCGAACGCGCTGCAGAGCGCTGTCGAAAACCTGTCGCTCAGGGCCAATGGCGTCGGCGTGATCGCTGTCGATCATCCGCGTACGCGCAACATCCTCCGCGACATCGTCGAAGCCGGCATGCGTCTGGTGACGCTGGTGTCCGATGTTCCGACGGCACCGCGCGCGGCCTATGTCGGCATCGACAACCGGGTGGCGGGACGAACGGCGGCGCTGCTGATGGGACGCTTCCTTGGCGGCCGCACCGGCCATCTGGCGATGGTCGTCGGCTCACGTTCCTATCGCGGCCACGAGGAACGCGAGATGGGTTTCCGCTCGGTGCTCAATGAGGAGTTTCCCAATCTGACCGTCAGCAGCGCCGTCGAGATCAACGACGAGCCCGATGCCAGCTACACCGAGACCATGAAGGCACTGCACGACGAGCCGGAGTTGCTCGGCATCTATTGCGTCGGAGCTGGACATTCGGGCGTTGCAAAGGCGATCCGCGAGGCCAGGCCGAACCGCAAGCCGGTGTTCATCTGCCACGACCTGACCAAGGACACGCGCGGTCATCTCGTCGACGATCTCGCCGATGTCGTCATCGACCAGAATGCGCGGCTGATCGCCGAGCAGTCGGTCATTCGCCTGCTCGGCTCGATTGCCTCCTCCGCACCCTATCTGACGCGCAAGTTCATCGAACCGCACTTGATCTTCAGGGAAAACGTGCCGGTGCAGTGAAGCAGGCGGCCTGCAAAAATGCCTGTTGCCGGATTTGTATGATAATTGGCACGGCAAATCTGCACAGCAGCTATGCAAGTTTCTTTGTTGCCGAATCGTTGGGCAACTCGTAGGTTCTGGTTGTCGGCCATCTACTCCTCCCAGATGCGATGCCGACGCTGAATGGGGTGCACCTCCTCCCGCGCCACATTCGAAAATCGAGCCCGCTGCCACCTCCTCCCGGCAGCGGGCTTTTTTCGTTTGGCCGCCGGAGTTTCCATACCGCCTGGGTCAAAGGCGTACGCGGCCCTCCGTCATAGAGCCGTAACCCGCCAACAATCGTGGCGAAGCTCAACCGGCGGCAGCGCCCCGGAACGAAACGATCAGCCCTTCGGCCATGCGCACGAACTGGGTGCTCGGACCTTCGGTACCCACGGTCTGCACGCTGACACGCGCGCCCTCGAACAGCAGCGACAGCGTATCGGCGAGCAGTTCGGCCTGACCAATGCCGGCATCCCGACATAGCGTCACAAGGCGCGCGCGCTGGGCTTCCTTGAGCTCCTTGATCACCAGCCTGGCCGGATGGTCCGGCTCGGTCAGCTCAGCGGCGGCGTTGGCCATGTCGCAGCCGCGGCCGTCCGCATTGAGCATGGCAGCCGCCTTGCGAACCCAGGCATGCAGCTGGGCAAGCTTGTCACCAGGGAATTCGGCCTCGAATGCTTCCCACATAGCGCCGGCCTTGGCCGCATTGGCGCGCAGGCATTCGACGATCAGTTCGTCCTTGGATTCGAAGTGACGATAGAGCGTCATCTTGTTCGTGCCGGCAGCTTCGGTGATGGCGTCGACGCCGACGCCCTTGATGCCATGCTTGTGGAACATGTCGCGTGCCGTCTCCAGGATCCGATCCCGGGGACGAGAGCGCTCCACGATGCCGTCTGCCATCATGATCTCCTTTCGTTTCCAAAAAACCCTCGGCCACCTCTTGACTAGGGTGTTACCGGTCTGTAACTTCCAGAATGTTACTTACTGGTAACACCTATATCGTCCACCGTCAATAACAAGGCCGTGAACGGCCCTGCCAGACGAGAGGGGCGAGAAACTGCCAATCATGCGGCCTCGGCCGGTGAAGAGATGAAAACGGTTCGCGAGCACGGGCTGCGAATCGACAGACAAGGAGCCGGCCATGCCACAGCGCCGCGATCTTACCATAGATGAAGCCGTCCGGGATCCGATGATCCGGCTGGTCATGAAAGCCGATGGCGTCGACCCGCGCGCCTTCGAGACGATGTTGCGCTCGCTCGCCGATACGCAGCGTGGCGAGGTGCCGTTGCTGCGTTCGCGGGACGGCCTCGGTGACAAGCGCGGCCAAAGGCTGTCCAGGGTTGCCAGCGCCTTCGGGCGGGCAACAGCAGCCGGAGAGGCGTGCGTGTCGTGGTAAACTTTTTCATTCACCGTCCGATCTTCGCCTCGGCGATCGCCATCATCATGGTGCTCGCCGGGTCGATTTGTTATTTCCTGCTGCCCGTCTCGCAGTTTCCCGACATCACGCCGCCGCAGGTCGTGGTCAGCGCCCATTATCCGGGCGCCAGCGCACAAGTGGTGGCCGACACGGTGACGACGCCGCTGGAGCAGCAGATCAACGGCGTGCAGGGCATGACCTACATGTCGTCGACGAGTTCCAATGACGGCTCCTCGACCATCACCATCACCTTCGATGTCGGCTATTCGCTGAGCACCGCCGCCGTCGACGTGCAGAACCGCGTCTCGCAGGCCGCCTCGTCGCTGCCGGCGATCGTCAACCAGGGCGGCGTGACGATCAAGAAGCAGAATCCGAACTTCGTCCTCATCGTCAACCTGACTTCGCCCGACAGTTCGGTCGATCCGGTGGCGCTGAGCAACCTTGCCTATCTGCAGGTGGTCGACCCGCTGAAGCGGCTGCCCGGCGTCGGCGACGTGCAGATCTTCGGCGAGCGGCGCTATTCGATGCGCGTCTGGCTCGATCCCGACAAGCTCGCCAATCTCGGCATCACCGCCGTCGATGTGCAAAACGCCATCGCCGAGCAGAACGTCCAGGTGGCGGCCGGCAAGATCGGCCAGTCGCCGGCACCCGCGGGCACCGCCTTCGAAATGCAGGTCAACGCCGTCGGCCGCTTGAGCGATCCCAAGGAATTCGGCGACATCGTCGTGCGCGCCAACACCGATACCGGCTCGCTGGTCAGGCTGCGCGACGTCGCCCGCATCGAACTCGGCGCGCTGCAATATTCGTCGTCTGCCTTCTTCGGTAAAGACCCGACCGTGGTGCTTGCCGTTTACCAGATGCCCGGCTCCAACGCGCTCGATCTGCAGCAGCGCGTCAAGGACAAGATGCAGGAGCTGTCGGGCCGTTTCCCGAAGGGCGTGTCCTATGCGATGCACTACGACACCACCCGCTTCGTCTCGGCGTCGATGCATGACGTGCTGATCACGCTCGGCGAAGCGCTGGTACTGGTCGTCGCCGTGGTGTTCCTCTTCCTGCAAAGCTGGCGCACGACGATCATCCCGACCATCGCCATTCCGGTGTCGCTGGTGGCGACGCTGGTCGTCATGGAGATGTTCGGCTTCTCGCTCAACATGCTGTCCCTGCTCGGCATGGTGCTGGCGATCGGCCTCGTCGTCGACGACGCCATCGTCGTGGTCGAGAATGTCGAACGACAGCTGGAGGCCGGGCTCAAACCGCTTGCGGCGACCAAGGCCGCAATGTCCGAGGTCACCGGCCCGATCATCGCCACCACCGCGGTGCTGATGGCGGTGTTCGTGCCGGTCGCCTTCATTCCCGGCGTCTCCGGCAAGCTCTACAACCAGTTCGCACTGACGGTGGCGATCTCCGTCGGCATCTCCGCCTTCAACTCGCTGACGCTGAGCCCCGCGCTCAGTGCCGCCTTCCTGCGGCATCGCGGCGAAACGCAGTTCGCCCCGTTCCGCTGGTTCAACACCGGCTTCGACAGGCTGTCGCGCGCCTATGCCAATGGTGTGCGCATCCTCATCCGCTTGCGCTGGATCATGCTCGGCCTGTTCGCGGCTGGGCTGGTCGCCACCTACTTCGTCTGGCAGCGGCTGCCCTCGACCTTCCTTCCGGTCGAGGACCAGGGCTATTTCTTCGTCGTCATCCAGTTGCCCGACGGCGCGTCGCTGGAACGCACCGACGCGGTGGCGCAGAAGGCGCGTGACATCCTGCAGGCGACGCCCGGCGTCGACATCGTCGGCTCGATCAGCGGCCTGAACTTCCTGACCAGTGCCGCGCAATCGAATTCGGCGGTCGAATTCGCCATCCTGAAGCCATGGGAGGAGCGGGGCCCCGACCAGAGCGCGTCGAAGCTCGTCGCCGATGTGCGCGGCAAGCTGATGCAGATCCCGGAGGCCTTTGCGCTGAGCTTCGATCCGCCGTCGATCCCCGGTATCGGCACGACGGGCGGCTTCGAGTTCGTCGTCGAGGATCTGACCGGCCGCGGCAGTTCAGCCCTCAACGATGCGACGCAAGCCGTGATCGCCGAGGCGCGCAAGCAGCCGGAAATCAACCCGCAGCAGCTGTTCTCGCCGTTCTCGACCTCGACGCCGCAGTTCAACTACGACCTCGACCGCAGCAAGGCCAAACTGCTCGGCCTCAACCTGCCCGATGTCTTCAACACGCTGCAGATCTATCTCGGCTCGCTCTACGTCAACGACTTCAACCTGTTTGGCCGCACCTTCCGGGTGACCATCCAGGCCGACAAGGATGCACGTGCGGGTGCCGCCGACATTTCGCGGCTCTATGTGCGCAATGCCTCCGGCGGCATGGTGCCGCTCTCGACGCTGGGCAAACTCGTGCCCTTCGTCGGCCCGGAGACCGTGCCGCACTACAACAACAATGCCTCGGCCTCGATCAATGGCGGCGCCGCACCGGGCTTTTCCTCCGGCCAGGCGGTTGCCGCCATGGAACGGGCCGCTGCAACCGCGCTGCCAAGGGATTTCGGTTTCGAATGGACCGGCATCACCTTCCAGGAGCTCAAGGCAGGATCGATCGCGTCCGTCGTCTTCGGCCTCGCCATTGTCTTCGTCTTCCTGATCCTGGCGATGCAGTATGAGAGCTGGGCGATGCCGTTCATGGTGCTGTTGGCGGTGCCACTGGCCCTGTTCGGCGCCTTCGCAGCGTTGTTGCTGCGTGGCATGCAGATCGACGTCTACTCGCAGATCGGCTTCGTCATGCTGATCGGCCTGGCGGCCAAGAACGCGATCCTGATCGTCGAATTCGCAAGGCGACGGCGCGAGGAAGGCCTCAGCATCGTCGACGCGGCGATGGAGGCGGCACGGCTCAGGCTGCGGCCGATCCTGATGACGGCCTTCGCCTTCATCCTCGGCGTGCTGCCGCTGATGTTTGCGACCGGCGCCGGTGCGGCAAGCCGGCAGTCGATCGGCACCACCGTGTTCGGCGGCATGGTCGCGGCGACCATCCTGTCGCTGGTGTTCGTGCCGGTGTTCTACGCGGTCATCGAACAGCTGCGCGAACGCCGCGGCAAAGACGAGCCCGCCTCTCAAGACAATGAACCAACTGCTGAGCACGCTTTACCGCCCCTGGCGGAAGCGGCCGAATAAGATTGGAGACTGATCATGCGTAAATGGAAAATCGCGTTGGGAACGGCTGTCGCGCTGGGTGCGATCTCGGTGGCCAGCGTCCACCTGCTCGATATGGGCAATCTCAGCCTCAATGCCGGCACGGCAGGTGCGGCGCCCGCCCCGGCGGCGTTCGTCATGCCGGTGCCGGTGGTCAGCGTCGTCAAGAAGACGATCCCGATCTACCTCGACTATGCCGCGCGGACAGAGCCGATCCGCAGCATCACCTTACAGGCCAGGATTCCCGGCTATCTGCAGGAGCAGACCGCAGCCGACGGCGTCGACGTCCGGCAAGGCGATCTTCTCTACAAGATCTCGCCTGACGACTTCCAGGCGGCGCTCGACCAGGCCAAGGCCCAAGTGCAGCGCGACACGGCGACGCTCGACTATGCCCGCTCGAATCTTGGTCGCGGCACCGAGCTCGCCAAGAGCGGCTACCTCGCCAAGGACGGCTTCGACCAGCGCACCAGCACCTTGCGCGAAGCGCAGGCATCGCTGGCGCTGAACCAGGCGGCGGTCCGCACGGCAGAGCTCAATCTGAGCTACGCTGAAATCCGGGCGCCGTTTGCCGGGCGCCTTGGCCGCAACCAGGCCTCGGTCGGAACGCTGGTCAGCGTCGCCGGCACCGTGCTCAACACGCTGGTGCAGCTCGACCCGATCTACGTCACCTTCAACCCGAGCGAGACGGATCTGACCGAGATCGAGCAAGCCCGTGCGAACGGCCCGATCGAAGTGGATGTCCTGCTCCCCGGCCAGACCGAGGCAAGCCAGAAGGGCGAGCTTACCTTCATCGACAATTCGGTCGACCGCTCGACCGGCACGATCACGGCGCGCGCGACGATCGGCAATGGCAAGTTCACGCTGCTGCCGGGCCAATATGTCCGTGTCCGGCTGCATGTGAGAGAGCAGGCCGATGCGCTGATGGTGCCACAGACGGCGCTGGGCTCAAGCCAGCTCGGCAAATATCTCTATGTCGTCGGCAAGGGCAATACGGTCGACCAGCGGCTGGTTTCGCTCGGACCGACGAGCGGCGATCAGGTCGCCATCCTCAGCGGCGTCGCCGAGGGCGACCAGGTGATTACGGGCAATCTGCAGAAGATCGGCCCCGGAGCGCCCGTATCGCCGATACCGGAAAAGCCGGCCACCTGAACACCCCCGTCAGGATCCGGCTTCAGCGCGGCGCCCCGGCCTTCCCACAGGTCGCGGGCGCCGCTCGACTGAGCAGTTCCACCAGACCGGCAACATCGGCCCGGTCGGCCTTGGCCGGCGGCATGAATGCACAATAGGGGTGCCCGAGGTGCACCGAGACGAGGAGAGCGCAATCAGCCGACCGGCCTCCAGATCGGCGTGCGCTATGACCCGCTGGCCAAGCGCGATGCCCAGGCCGAGCCTTGCCGAGGCGATCGGCGTCGGTGAGCGCGATGCGGTTGCCGCTGCGCACGAACAGCTGCTTGCCGAACCAGGTTTCGAGATTGCGTATCTGCTGGCTGACCGCTGCAGAGGACATGCCGAGTTCAGAGGCGGCCAGAGTGAAGCTGCCGGCACGGGCGGCAACTTCAAAAGTCTTGATCGCATTCAGCGGCGGCAACCGTTCCACAGCGGCTCCATATGACTCGCCAGGGGGAATTTCGAAACGGTCTCAGCAGCGTTGGCCAATCAATTGAGATAGCCTCTTGTTAGATTGTCGACAATCTGCTTGCCTTGCTTTCGGTTTCCTGGGAGTGGCCGAATGGCGAAAGCGGATTTCAGTCCGATCGCGGACACGACGCGACGCGCCGAGATCGTTGCGCTGTTGCGGCGCGCGATCCTGACCGGGCAGCTCGCACCCGGCCAGAAGCTCAACGAACTGCGGATTTCCGAACAGATGCGGGTCAGCCGCGCGCCGCTGCGCGAGGCGATGCGCGAGCTGGTCCAGGAAGGCATCCTGACCAGCATCCCCTATGCCGGCACCTTCGTCATCGAGGTCACAGCCAAGGACATCGACGATGCCTATTCGTTCAACAAGGTGATGGACGAGCTGGCCATCGAGCGGGCGTGGCCGCTGCGTGACCAGCGCTTCTTCGACGAGCTCGATCGGCGCCACGAAGCCGTGAAGCAGGCGACCCGCGCATTGGACACGACACGCCAGATCGAAACCGCGCTGCAACTGCATGGCCTGATCTACGAATGGGCCGACAATTCGGTGCTGCTGGAAACCTGGCAGCGGCTGACCAGCCGGCTGCAGATGTATTTCGCGCTCCACCAGCATGCCCGCAACGAGCCGGTGCCGGCCGAAGACGTTCACGAAACCTATGTGCGGTTGCTGAAGGGCAAGGACATGCGTGCGGCCCAGTGCCATGCCAGGGAGCATATCGATCTCGACTTCGAGGAGTTGCTTGCCTACGCCCGCGGCCTCGAACAACGCCCGTCGAGGGGCGCCTGACCCGTTCCCAACACCACAGACAGCGGACAAGACACGTGCAGATCGAGACCATCAAGGCCTACCACGTCATGCAGCCCTTCGTTGACGGGCCATACCGCATGTCGAAGGGGCGCGAGGCCGACGCCTTCGACGCCGTGATCGTGTCCATGACATCAGACAGCGGCATCACCGGCTGGGGCGAGATGGCGCCGCTCGGCAATTTTTACTCGGCCGCCTTCCCCGCCGGCGTTCGCGCCGGCGTGGTCGAGATCGCGCCGCATCTGATCGGCCGCGATCCGCGCGGGCTGGCCAGCATCGGGCGGCTGATGGACACGGTGTTCAAGGGCCATCCCTACATCAAGTCGGCGCTCGACATGGCCTGCTGGGATCTGGCGGCGCGCGCAGCCGACGTGCCGCTGGTCACGCTGCTCGGCGGCAAGGAAAGCGACACCGCGGAACTCTACAAGGTCGTCACGCACGGGAGCGTCGACGCCATGGCCGCGCTGGCCAAGCGCATCGTCAAGGACGGCTTCCACCGGCTGCAGGTCAAGGTCGGCGGCAATGTCCATGACGACATCGAACGCGTCATCGCGGTTGCCTCCTCGGTGCCGAAAGGCACGGTCATCTTCTGCGACGCCAATGCCGGCTGGACTCCCTATCAGGCGCGCCAATTCGCCGATGCCACGCGCGCCATCGACTACACGTTCGAGCAGCCCTGCACCACGATCGATGAAAACATGTCGGTGCGCCGCATGCTCGACAAGCCGATGGTGCTCGACGAATCCGTCACCTCGCTCGAGGCGATGCTGGAAATTCATCGCCTGGGCGCGGCCGACGGGCTGACGCTGAAGATCTCGCGCCTTGGCGGCGTGACGAAGACGCGCCAGATCCGCGACATTGCCGTCGACCTCGGCTTCATGATCACGGTCGAGGACACGGGCGGCGCCGAGATCGACACCGCGGCGATGGCGCATCTGTCGCTGTCGACGCCGGAAGAGCGCCGGCTGCACGCCATCGCCTTCCATGAATGGGTGACGGTGCGCACGGCATCGAACATGCCACCGGTCACCGGCAGCCGCATGGGCATTCCAGACGGGCCGGGTCTCGGCATAGACGTCGTTCCCGATCTGCTCGGCGCGCCGTTCTTCGAGGTCGGGCGCTGAGATGAAAATCCGCAGCATCAAAGCCACGCCGATCAATTTGCGCCTCGAAGCGCCCTATGCCTGGGTGTTCGGCGAACTCGACGGATTTTCACCGACCGTCGTCGAAGTCGAGACCGAGGATGGCCTGGTCGGCCTCGGCGAAGCGCCGACGCCAGCGGCGGCCGCGATCATCAATGATGTCCTGGCGCCGCGGCTGGTCGGGCGCGATGCCTTCGACATCGCCGGCGCCGAGCATGTCTGCCTGCCCTTTTGGACCGGCGTGCAGTCGATCAACGACCGCACACGCATCATGGCTTTCGGCGCCATCGAGATGGCTTCGTGGGACCTGCGCGGCAAGGCATGGAACCAGCCGCTCTACCAGTTGCTTGGCGGCGCCGTACGCAAGGATATCCCGTTCACCGACTATTTTTCGCTGCGCGGTGATGGGCCAAATGTGAAGGGCGAGACGACGCCCCAGGAAGTCGCCGACTATTGCGTCGAATTGCACGAGACGCATGGAACGACTTTCTTCGAAGGCAAGTTCTCGACCGAAGATCCGAAAATCTCGCTCAGGATGGTCGAGCTGATCCGCAGGAAACTCGGCGACGATGCGATGATCCGTATCGATTCCAACCAGGCCTATTCGCTCAGCACCGCGCGGCGGCTGGCGCGCCCGCTGGAAGAATTGGGCGTGCGCAACTGGGAGGATCCGGTGGCGACCATCGAGGAGATGCGCGAGTTGCGGCGCCATTGCTCGATCCCGTTCTCGACCCACAACATCGACATTGCGCGCGCCATGGAAACCAAAGTGCCGGACGCCTTCGTCGGCAACCCGACGACGCATGGCGGCATCGGCCGGCTGTTGCGCTTCGTCGGCGCCTGCGAGCATGCCGGGATCGATTTCTGGTGCTACAGCGGCGACAGCGGCATCGGCAGCGCCGCCTATCTGCATCTGTGCGCGGCACTCGGCTGGATCAGGGAGCCGAACCAGTCGCTGTTTCGCATGCTGCCGATGGATGTCACCGAGGAAGGACCGTTTTCGCCGAAAAACAATGTCGTGCGCGTTCCGGAAGGTCCCGGTCTCGGCGTCACCTTGTCGCGCGAAAACCTCGCTGCCTGTCACAGAGACTTTACCGAGAAAGGACCGTGCAACAAGTATCATGACCCGGCAAAGCCCGGAACCTATCGCCGTTTGCCGCTGAACTAGATGACGGCTAGCGGCCAAGACCGACGGCCAGACACGAGAAACCAACCGCCGCGACTTCGGTCGGGAAGGTTGGACAAAGACGGTGGAAGCCGTGCAGCCAACAATCCCGAGCGTCCACGCCACGACTGGATGGACCGGACAAAACCGCATGCTAAAGTTCCGGTAGACAGGCCTCCGATGCCGGGAAAATGGAGCAATCCACGAAAATTTCGTCAACCATAAGAAATAGGGGAAAGGGTAAAAACCCATGAGCAAGAACCACAGCATTCTCGACCTGATCCGGCGCAATCGCACGCCGCTTGAAAATCACCTGATCGATGGCCTCGTCGACGGCCGTGTCAGCCGCCGCGACTTCGTCCGTCACGGCAGCCTGCTCGGCCTGTCGCTGCCGCTGCTGGGCCGCATAGGCATGGCCGCCGGCCTTGGCGGCATGCCGTCGCTGGCGCGCGCCCAGGGCGCGCCGGGCGCCACCATCCGCGTCGCCAGCAGTGTGCCGGCGGCGACGATCGACCCGGTCAGCATTGCAGACGCCGGCGGCCTGCTGATCATGCAGCAGGTTGCCGAATTCCTTTGCGTCGACGGCCCCGATCTGGTGCTGCAGCCGGCCTTGGCCGAAAGCTGGAAACCGAACGACAACGGCACGGTGTGGACCTTCAAGCTGCGCAAGGGCGTAAAATTCCACAGCGGCGGCGAGATGAAGGCCGACGACGTCGTGGCCAGCATCGACCGCCTTGCCGACCCGGCCAACTCGTCCAATGCGCTGTCGGTGTTCACCGGCATCCTGCAGAAAGGCGCTTCAAAGAAGGTCGACGACTACACGGTGGAATTCCACCTCGATGCGCCGAACGGCAACTTCCCCTACATGCTGTCGTCCGACAACTACAACGCCGTCATCATCCCGGCGAGCTACAAGGGCGACTACGAAAAGAGCTTCGACGGCACCGGGCCGTTCAGAATTGAGAAATACACGGCAAAGGTCGGCGCGTCCTTCGTCCGCAACGAGGACTATTGGGGTCCCAAGGCCTTGCCCGAGCGCACCGAATTCACCTTCTTCACCGACATGCAGCCGCAGATCCTGGCGCTGCAGGGCGGACAGGTCGACATCATCAACCAGATGCCGGTGTTGGCCGGCGTCGCTCTGCTCAACGATCCGAACATCGACATCATCAGCCTGAAGTCGTCGGCCCATCAGCAGCTGCACATGCGCTGCGACGAGGGTCCGTTGAAGGATGCGCGCGTGCGCCGAGCCATTGCGCTCTGCCTCGATCGCGACAAGCTGGCCGCCGGCCTGATGAAGGGACGCTCCGCCCTGGGCAATGACAGCCCGTTCGCCGCCGTCTATCCTTCGACCGATACGAGCGTGCCGCAACGCAAGCAGGATATCGCCCAGGCCAAGCAGCTCATGGAAGCAGCCGGCCTTGGCCAGGGCTTCAAGATAACCCTGACCACCGAACGCTACCTGGAAATCCCCGAATACGCCCAGCTCATCCAGAACTGGGTCAAGGAGATCGGCGTCGAGCTCGACCTCAACATCCTCGACCAGAGCGGCTATTACGGAGACGCGGTGTTCGGCAAGTCGAACTGGCTGGATTCGGTGATGGGCATCACCGACTACGGCCACCGCGGCGTGCCGAACGTCTATCTTGCGGCACCGCTGAAGAGCGAAGGCACCTGGAATGCGGCGCATTTCAAGAACAAGGACTATGACGCGCTGGCGACCAGCTACATCGCAGCACTCGACCTCGAGGCGCAGAAGGCCGACGCCGGCAAGATCCAGAAGCTGTTGCTCGAGGAAACGCCTGTTATTTTCGGCTATTTCTACGACTATCTGACGGCGACGGCGAAGGGCGTGGCCGGCGTACAGCCGACCGCCATGTCGCAGCTGTTCCTCGACAAGGCATCGAAAGCCTGAACTAACTCTTTGTTGGAGCATGACCTTTTCCGAAAACCGGTCCCCACTTTTCGGGATCATGCTCAAAGGGAAAGCCAATCCTCTAACAGCCAGCTCCCGCATGGGGCTGGCTCCACAAGGAGTCTTAGCCATTCTCTCCTTCCTTGCCCGGCGTGTCTCGCTGTCGCTGGTGACGCTGTTCCTGCTCAGCATCATGGTGTTCCTGGGCGGCCAGGTGCTGCCCGGCAACGTCGGGCGCGCCATATTGGGTCCGTTCGCCGACCAGCGCGCGGTCGACGCGCTCAATCACACGCTCGGCGTCGATCGCCCGCTGCTGGCACAGTACTGGGGCTGGATCTCCAATTTCGTCCAGGGCGACATGGGCACGTCCTACATCTTCCGCTCGCCGGTCGCGCCTTTCGTCGTCGATGCGCTCGGCAATTCGATGAAGCTGGCGGCGGTCGCCTTCGTGCTGGTGGTACCGATCGGCATCCTCGGCGGCGTCGTCGCCGCGCTCAACCTCAACCGCCCGCTCGACCGCATCATCAGCCTCGGCGGTCTGTCGGTGACGGTGCTGCCGGAATTCGTCACCGGCATCATCCTGATCCTGATCTTTGGTGTCTGGCTGCGCTGGCTGCCGATATCGGCCGCATGGCCGCGCGACGCCGGCTTCTTCACGCAGCTCTACTACCTGATCCTGCCGTCGCTGCCGCTGTTCCTGGTGCTATTCGGCTACATCGCCCGCATGGCGCGCTCCGGCATGATCGAAGCGCTCGATTCCGACTACACGCGAACGGCCGTGCTGAAGGGCCTGCCCTGGCGCACGGTGATCTGGCGCCATGTGCTGCGCAATGCGCTGCTGCCGACCATCACCGTTATCGCCACGCAGACCGGCTACCTCATCGGCGGCCTTGTCGTCATCGAAACGCTGTTTCGCTACCAGGGCATCGGCTCGCTGATCTTCACTGCCGCGCGCGGCAAGGATTTCCCGATGCTGGAATCCGGCATCCTCACCATCGGCATCGTCTATGCCGTGGCCACTCTTGTCGCCGACTTCCTCTATTCCGTGCTCAATCCGCGCATCCGGCTGGGGTCAGACCAATGAGCACCATCCAGACCACCTCCCCGACACCCGACGACACGCGCCCGCGCGGCCCGCTGGCCGAGGTCTTCTTCTCGCTGCTGCGCTCGCGAACATTCCTTGTCGGTTTCGCCATCGTGCTGTTCTGGGTTGCCTGCGCGCTGTTCGGCGAGCACTTCGCACCCTACGACCCGCTCGCCGACGACATCATCAACGCGCTGGCGCCGCCTTCTTCCGAACACTGGTTCGGCACCGACCAGATCGGCCGCGACGTCTTCTCGCGCGTCATCGTCGGCTCGCGCGACATCCTGACCGTCGCCCCGCTGGCGACCTTGCTGGCGACAGTGGCCGGCACGGCGCTCGGCCTCGTCACCGGCTATTTTCGCGGCCTCGTCGACGATGTCGTCAGCCGAATCCTGGAAGCCTTCATGGCGATCCCGGTGGTCATCGTTGCGTTGCTGGCGATCGTTGCGCTCGGCACCTCGAAGACGACGGTCATCGTCGTCATCGGCTTAAGCTTCGCGCCGATCATCGCGCGCACCGTGCGCTCGGCGGTGCTGGCCGAGCGTGAACTCGACTATGTCGCTGCCGCGCAGCTAAGGCATGAAAGTGCCCTGCATACGATGTTCGTCGAGATCCTGCCCAACGTCATTCCGCCGATCCTGGTCGAAACCACTGTGCGGCTCGGCTATGCCATCTTCGCCGTCGCCACGCTCTCCTTCATGGGTTTCGGCATCCAGCCGCCCTCTCCCGACTGGGGGCTGTCGATCTCCAACAATTACGGCATGATCGGCGGCGGCTTCTGGTGGACGGTGCTGTTCGATGCGCTCGCCATCGCCTCGCTGGTCATCGGCGTCAATCTGGCCGCCGACGGCGTTCACGGAGCGCTCAATGACTAACTCCGCCAAGGCCGAAAACGCACTCGAAGTCACCGATCTTTCGGTTGCCTACCGCGTCGCCGGCCGCAACCGCGCCGTGCTGCGTAACCTCAGCCTCACCATCGGCCAGGGCGAAGCCTATGGGCTGGTCGGCGAATCCGGCTGCGGCAAATCCACCGTGGCGCTTACGGTGGTGCGCTATCTGCCGAGAAACGGTTCTATCACCGGCGGCACGATATCGCTCGACGGCCAGAACGTGATGAAACTCGACGCCGAGGCGCTCAGGCGGGCGCGGGCCGAAAGCGTCTCCATGGTCTATCAGGACCCGGGCAAGGCGCTGAACCCGTCGATCCGCGTCGGCCGTCAGTTGACCGAGATTTTTGAACTCGGCGGCATTTCGGGACAAGCGGCCACCGACCGGGCGATTGCCATGCTGAACCGCGTGCGCATCTCCGACCCCGTCAGCGTCATGCAGCGCTACCCGCACCAGCTTTCCGGCGGCATGCAGCAACGCGTGGCGATTGCCATGGCGCTGGCCAACGATCCCTCGATGCTGATCCTCGACGAGCCGACCACCGGCCTCGATGCGACGGTAGAGGCCGAAGTGCTCGACCTGATCGCGCAGCTGCGGCAAGAACTCTCGGCCTCGATCCTGTTTATCAGCCACAACCTCGCCGTCGTCTCCAACATGTGCGACCGCGTCGGCGTGCTCTATGCCGGCATGCTGGTCGAGGAAGGACCGACGGAGGTCGTCTTCAACGACCCGCGCCATCCCTACACCGTAGCCTTGCTGCGCTGCCTGCCGCGCGGGGGCCAACGCAAGGACCAGGGCCGCCTCGACACCATTCCCGGCTTCCTGCCCGGCATCGGGGTCGACATCAAGGGCTGCGCCTTCGCCGATCGCTGCGCGCTCGCCGACGACCGCTGCCGCAGCGAATTGCCACCGCTCTTTGATCTGGGCGGCCGGCTGTCGCGCTGCTTTCATCACGACAAGGCGCAGGCGCTGCCGCGCGCGACGCCGAGCGATGTGGCGCCTGTACCAAGGGCGGCGGCAGCGCCGGTGCTGCGCGTCACCGGGCTGAACAAGACCTATGCCAGCCATGGCCATGCACTGCGCGCCGTGAAGGACGTGTCGCTCGACCTGCGGCCTGGCGAAACGCTCGGGCTGGTCGGCGAATCCGGCAGCGGCAAAACGACCTTCGCCAGGCTGCTGCTCGGCCTTGTGCCGCCGGACGCAGGCGGCACGATCGAGCTGGAAGGCAAGGCGCTGGCGCCCAGGCTGGAGAACCGCAGCGACGACCAGATCAAGGCGATGCAGATCGTCTTCCAGAACCCGGACTCCGCACTCAACCGATCGCATTCGATCCGGCATCTGATCGGACGCGCGCTGAAGCGGCTGGCGGGCCTCTCCGGCAAGGCGCTGGAGGCTCGTCTCAACGACCTCGTCCGCTCGGTGCGGCTCACCGACCGCCATCTTGCCGTCAAGCCACGCCAGCTCTCCGGCGGCCTAAAGCAACGCGTCGCCATTGCCCGCGCCTTCGCCGGAGACCCGCGCATCGTCGTCTGCGACGAGCCGACCTCGGCGCTCGACGTCTCGGTGCAGGCTGCCATCCTCAATCTGCTCGCCGACCTGCAGTCGAAGGAAGACGTCAGCTACATCTTCATCTCGCATGATCTGGCCGTGGTGCGTTACCTCTCCGACAAGATCGCCGTGCTCTATCTCGGCCGCATCATGGAGCTCGGACCGTCGGAAGAGGTCTTTTCCGGGCCGCATCATCCCTACACCGAAGCGCTGCTGTCGGCCGTGCCCAAACTCGACCAGACCGAGACGGCGCGCATTCGTCTCGACGGCGAAATCCCGAGCGCCACCAATCCGCCGTCGGGCTGCGTGTTCCACACGCGCTGCCCGCGCAAGATCGGTCCGATCTGCGAACAGCAGGAGCCGCCGCTGAGCGAGGCCCAGCCCGGCCATTCGATCCGCTGCCACATTCCATATGCCGAACTGGCCAGGCTGCAGAGAGCGGCCGTGACCGAGCCGGCATAGCGCCGCGCTTCCGTGGCTTGGCCAGTCAGACCTGGCCGGCCATGCTGAGAGCACGGTCACCTTCCGAAAAGCCCTGCCCTTCAGCCCAGTTCCTGGCCAGCGTGCGCAGGCCTGTGAGCGCGACATCCAGAACATCCGACGAGGCGGGGTTCGAGGGATAGGCGAGGTAGATCGGCCGCTGGAACACCGGCGTATTGTCGATGCGCCGCATCTCGCCGCGCTCGATATGACCGCTGACGGCGCTGAGCGGCAGATAGGCGGCGGCCTGCTGTGACAGCACGTGCTGCAGCCCGATGAAGACCAGTCCGGCCGATATGGCGGGCTTGACCATGCCGGCAAAGGCGCGGTCGTGCTCGATGCGGAACTCCAGCCCCCAATCCATCAGAATGTAGTTTTCGGTCCACGGCCTGGTCTGCGCGGCATGCTGGACAAGCACGACCTGATCGACCGCCAGCGTTTCGTAGACGATGCCGGGATGCGGCCGCGGCAGGTAGAGGATGCAGATGTCGAGCAGGCCTTCCGCCAGCTGGTCGATCGCCGAGTCCGGGAAGCTGCCCTCCAGCCGCAGCGCCACGTTCGGCCGCCTGGCGCGCATCCACTCGACCCATGGCGAGGTGATGCGGTCCCACAGATAGGCAGGCGCGGTCAGCCGCAGCAAGGTCTCGTAGCCATCGGGAACGGCGATGTCCTGCCGCGATTGCTCCCAGGTGCGGGTGATGGAAGAGGCATGTGGCAGGAACTGCCGCCCGGCCGGCGTCAGCGTGACGCCATCGCGGTCGCGCACGAAAAGCCGGCGGCCCAACTGCTCCTCCAGCCCCCTGATCCGTGCGCTGACGGTGGACTGCGCGAGGTTGAGCCGGCTGGCCGCAACGGTGAAGCTGCCATGGGTGGCGACTTCGAGAAAGCTGCGCAGATTTTCAGTGTCCATGCCCACCTCTGCATCGAAAATTTCGATGACCCCTATCAAAAAATATCGCTTTCCGGCGGCAGTCAACAATGAACTAGATGGCCGAACCCCAAGACAAGCGAGGAATCCAGCCATGCCCAAGCATTTCCGGATGATCGACAACGCTCGCAGAACGCTCACTGCAATCGAAAATTCCGCTGTCGACGAATTGCTGGCCGGCAGGATGGACCGCCGCGACTTCCTGCGCCATGGCAGCGTGCTTGGTCTCTCACTGCCGTTCCTGGGCAGCCTTGTCGCGGCCGCCGGCCTCGGCACGCAGCAAGCACGCGCGGAGGGCAAGCCGGGCGGCACGGTGCGCGCCGGCGTGGCGACGCCGGGCGGCGCCATCGATCCCGTCACCTATTATGACAGCGGCAGCTACCAGCTGGTTTTCCAGACCGCCGAATTTCTCTGCATCACGCAGCCGGACCTCACCTTGAAGCCGGTGCTGGCGGAGAGCTGGGCGCCGAACGAGGACGGCAGCGTCTGGACGTTCAAGCTGCGCAAGGGCGTGAAATTCCACAATGGCGAGGATTTCAAGGCCGACGACGTCGTCGCGACCTTCGACCGGCTGGCCGACCCCAACGGCGCTTCTAATGCACTTTCCGTGTTCAAGGGGCTGCTGTCGAAAGGCGGCACCCGGAAGGTCGACGACCACACCGTCGCCTTCCATCTCGATGCGCCGAATGGCAGCTTTCCCTATTCGGTGTCGATCGACAATTACAACGCCGTCATCCTGCCGGCGAGCTACAAGGGCGACTACGAAAAGACGTTCGAAGGAACCGGGCCATTCCGGCTGGAGACCTACACGCCAAAGGTCGGCGCGACCTTCATCCGCAATACCGACTATTGGGGCGAGAAGGCGCTGCCTGACCGGCTCGAATTCAAATTCTACGGCGACGTGCAACCGCGCATCCTGGCGCTGCAGGCCGGCGAGGTCGACATCCTCGACGCCGTTCCGCTCGATGTAAGCCAGGTGGTGCTGAACAGTCCTGATATCACGGTGCTGCGTGTCGCTTCGACCGCGCACCGGCAGCTTCACATGCGCTGCGACACCGGCCCCTTCACCGACAAGCGCGTGCGCCAGGCGCTGGCGCTGTGCATCGACCGCTCCAAGCTGGTCGACGGGCTGTGCCGCGGCATGGCGGCGACCGGCAATGACAGCCCCTTCGCACCCGCTTTCCCCGCAACCGACAAGACGGTGCCGCAGCGCGTCCAGGATATCGCCAAGGCCAAGCAGTTGCTGGAGGCGGCGGGCCTTGCCAGTGGTTTCGACATCACGCTAACGACGCTGCGCTATTCCGACATTCCCGGCTACGCGCAATTGTTCCAGAATTTCGCCAAGGAAATCGGTGCCCGCATCTCGCTCAACATCGAAGACCAGGACAAATATTACGGCAAGGCGGTGTTCGGCCAGTCGGACTGGCTGGACAGCCCACTTGGCATCACCGACTACGCCCATCGCAGCGTGCCGAACGTCTTCCTGAAGAGCCCGCTGGTCAGCGACGGTCCGTGGAATGCGGCGCATTTCAAGAGCCCGGCCTATGACGGCATGGTCACCAGCTATCTCAAGGCGCTCGATGTCGGCGCGCAACGCGCTGCCGCCTCCGACATCCAGAAACTGCTGCTCGACGAGACGCCTGTCATCTTCAGCTATTTCCCCGATCTGCTGGTGCCGGTGCGCAAGAATGTCAGCGGCTTGCCGCCGATCGCCGCCGGCCTGCTGCTCGATCGCGTGTCCCTGAGCTGATCGTGCCTCAACGCCCGATGACAAAAGAAACAAAACGGGAGACTACCATTCGCAAGCCTCATCTGCGCGGCCGCGGGCCGCATTTTCCGCTGCTCGACAGCATCGTGCAGTACGACTTCGAGCCGGGCTACATAGCCTTCACCATGCCGACGCAGAAGCGCCTGCGCGTGCAGGTGGGGTCAATGACCGTGGCCGATACGACCAACGCCTTGGTGTTCTACGAATCCGATCATCTGCCGGTCTACTATTTTCCGATCGGCGACGTTCGCGAGGAGTTCCTGCTGCCGAGCAAGACCACGACAGAGGACCCATTCAAGGGCACAGCCACCCACTATTCGCTCAACACCGGCATCACGCTGGTCGAGGACGCGGCCTGGCGCTATCTCGATCCGGTCAAGGGCTGTCCGCCGATATCGGACTACATGTCTTTCACCTGGAGCAAGATGGGACACTGGTTCGAGGAGGACGAGGAAATCTTCGTCCACGCCCGCGATCCGTTCCGCCGCGTCGACTGCCTGCCGTCGTCGCGGCGCGTGCAGGTCATCCTCGATGGTGAGCAGGTCGCCGATTCACGCCGCGGCGTGTTCCTGTTCGAGACCGGCCATCCGGTGCGCCACTATCTGCCGATCGCCGACACGCGGCTCGATATGTTCGCGCCCAGCCGCTACATCTCGCGCTGTCCTTACAAGGGCATCTCCAACTACTATCACGTGACGACCAAGGCCAAGCGCCACGAGAACCTGGTCTGGTATTATCCTGAGCCGGTGCACGAGGCGGAGCGCATCAAGGGGCTGGTCTGTTTCCACCACGAGCTGGTCGACAAGATCCTGGTCGATGGCGTCGAAATCCCGAAGGAAGCCACGGCCGCGTCGAGCGGTTATTTCTAGGCATCGACGCCGCTTGCGCGCGGGCGCTTGATCGAAGCACGGGTCAGCGCATACCCTCCCTGGGACAGGGAGGACACTCGATGGATCTTTTCAAGCTGGATGGCGATGTCGCGCTGGTCACCGGCGCCGGCAGCGGCATCGGCCAGGCCATCGCGATCGGGCTGGCCGAGGCAGGCGCCGACATCGCCTGTTTTGGTCATGCGTCGAAAGGTGGGCTGGATGAAACGGCGCACCGGATCACGGCACTCGGCCGCAAGGCGCTGGTGCTGAACGGTACAGTGACATCGCAGAGCGATCTGGCGGCGGCGATCGATCGAGTCGAGAGCGAACTCGGTGCGCTGACCGTTGCGGTCAACAATGCCGGCATTGCCGGCTCCGAACCCGCCGAGACGATGCCGCTGGAGACGTGGCAGAAGGTGCACGAGGTCAATGTCGCCGGCGTGTTCCTGTCCTGTCAGGCCGAAGCGCGCAAGATGCTGGTGCGAGGCAAGGGCTCGATCATCAACATCGCCTCGATGTCGGGCACCATCGTCAACCGGGGCCTGACGCAGGCGCACTACAACTCTTCGAAGGCCGCCGTCATCCACATGTCCAGGAGTCTCGCCATGGAGTGGGCCGATCGCGGCCTGCGCGTCAATGTCGTCAGCCCGGGCTACACACTGACGCCGATGAACAAGCGGCCTGAGGTGGCCGAAGAGGTGAAGATCTTCAAGCGCGACACGCCGATGGGGCGGATGGCGGCGCCGGAGGAAATGGTCGGACCGACGGTGTTCCTGGCCAGCCGCGCAGCGAGCTTCGTCACCGGCCTCGACCTGATTGTCGATGGCGGCTACGTCTGCTGGTAGAGGTTCAACTTCGCCTGCAGTCTGAATTTATACGCCTCGCGCGGTGTTAGTCGTTGCGCGACATGAACCTTGATATATATAATTTCATCCCATGAAACTGGCTTGGCGAGATGGCGCTTGCCGGGTCGACAGCCGAGAACATGAGACCTTGATGGCTCGCACCTTGCAAGGCGCCGCAAGACTGGCAATCGATCCGCAGATGACCGCCCCCGCAGCGATCCGTCGGCAACCATGACGCCGACACTGCAGTCCTGTTCCATCATCACTAGAATTGAGCACCATCTTGCCTGCGCCGGCCAAAGCCGGGGCAACAATCTGGCGCCGACGGCCTTGCGCAAAGACCAGCCTTTCCAACACAATCAAGAAAAGCCGCAAGAAGGGAACGAACGATAATTTTCACAGCTTGAAGGAGAACAAGCATGTCACTTCGCAGTGTGATTTCGAACTTAACAATGGGAACCTTCGCACTCGCCGCGGCGAGTGCACTGACACCTTCCGCCCAAGCCGCCGCACCAGAATCCAACGATCCGATCAAGATCGCGCTGTTCGACTGGACCAGCGTCAATCTGAACGCCAAGATCCTTGGCGGTATCCTGGAAAAGCTCGGCTATACCGTCGAGTATCCCACGGCCGACTACCTCTCCAGCCTGACCACGGGCCTCACCAATGGCGATCTCGATGTCGGCCTGGAGTTCTGGGACACGACCGCCGGCGAAGCCATGAAGGCTTCCGATGCGACCGGCCAGACCGAACGGCTGGGCAAGCTCGGACCCAAGGCCAAGGAAGAGTGGTGGTTTCCGGAATACATGAAGGAGAAATGCCCGGGCCTGCCCAATTGGGAAGCGCTAAAGGACCCGAAATGCGCCGAAGCCTTCTCGACGGCGGAGACCGCACCGAAGGGACGCTATCTCGGCGGCCCGGTGACCTGGGAAGGCTTTGACGACGAGCGCGTCGAGGCGCTGAAACTGCCCTTCACCGTCATCCATGCCGGCACCGACGCGGCGATGTTCGCCGAGCTCGATTCCGCCTATCAGCGCAAGGCGCCGATCATGCTGTGGATCTATTCGCCGCATTGGGCGCCGGCCAAGTACAAGGGCGAGTGGGTTGAATTCCCGGAATACACGCCCGAGTGCTACAACGACCCGAAATGGGGCGTGAACCCCGACGCCAAATATGACTGCGGCAAGCCGCATGGCGAGATCTGGAAATACTCCTGGTCCGGCATGAAGGACAAATGGCCGGTCGCCTACAAGGTGGCCAAGGCCTACACGATTGACACCGATGAGCTCAACAAGATGAGCGGCGAGATCGATCTCGGCGGCAAGACACCGGAAGACGTCGCAGCTGCCTGGATCGCCGCCCACGAGGCCGACTGGAAAGCCTGGGCGCAGTGATCGTTCCGACTGGAAAAATGAGACCCGGCTGCTGACCAGCCGGGCCTCACTTGTTGATATTCCAGAGGGACGTTCGAATGACGGACAGGACTGAACAGGAGCCAAACACGGCGGGCGCGCCAAAAGACGCCCGTCCGGTAAAGCTTGCCTGCCGCAATGTCTGGAAATTGTTCGGATCGAACGCGGCCAATTTCATCCGTGAACGTGACGGCAAGGCCAGCATGGCCGACGTCACGGCTGCCGGGCTGGTCGGCGCGGTGCGCGCCGTCGACCTTGAAATCCGCCAGGGCGAGATTTTCATCATCATGGGCCTGTCGGGCTCCGGCAAGTCGACGCTGGTGCGCTGCATGTCGAGGCTGGTCGAGCCGACCCACGGCAAGGTCGAATTCGAGGGCAATGACCTGCTGAAAATCTCCGATGCAGCACTCATCGAATTGCGACGACACCGCATGGGCATGGTGTTCCAAAATTTTGCGCTGTTGCCGCATCTCAACGTGCTGGAGAACATCGCCTTCCCACTCAGCATCCAGGGGCAGGACCGGGCGACACGCGAAGCAAGGGCGCGCGAGGTCATCGAGCTTGTCGGCTTAAGGGGTCGCGAGCATTTCTATCCGCGCGAACTGTCCGGCGGCCAGCAGCAGCGTGTCGGCATCGCCCGCAGCCTGGCGACAAAACCGGAAATCTGGTTCCTCGACGAGCCGTTCTCGGCGCTCGATCCGCTGATCCGCCGCGAGATGCAGGACGAGCTGATGCGGTTGCAGATGATGCTGCACAAGACCATCGTCTTCATCACCCATGATTTCGACGAGGCCATCCGGCTGGCCGACCGCATCGCCATCATGAAGGATGGCGAGGTCATCCAGATCGGCACGCCGGAGGAACTGGTGGTCAATCCGGCGACCGACTACGTCGCCGAGTTCACCCGCGACGTCGACCGCGCCAAGGTGATCTCGGCACGCAGCCTCATGCGCGCCTGCGACGGCTCGGAGCACGGCGGAACGGTGGCGCCGGAGGCCAAGATATCCAGCTTTTCCGCCAGCATCGTTGCCGCCAACAAGCCGTTCGCGGTCGTCAACGGCAGCGGCAAGCCGATCGGCGAGGTGACGCCGCAAGCGGTGATCGATCTGCTGGCCGGCATTGAGCGTTCCGGAGCCGGCACATGACGGTGACGGCAAGCGCCGGCGAAACACGGTCGCGCCCGGTTCAGGTCTGGCTGCTCGTCTGGGCGGTGGCACTCGCGGCCGCGCTTGTCGTGTTCCTGTTGCAAGACCACCTGCCCTGGGCGGTCAATTATCCGGCCAGCGCCGTCGTGCCGGTCGCCGATTGGATCAGCGCGCTGATGCGCTGGATCAAGTCGAACCTGTCGTGGCTCACCCGCTCGATCACCGCTGTGCTCGGCGTTCCGCTCGATTTCGCGCTCAATCTGCTGGCCAAGAATTTCAAGATCGGTCACGGCGCGGACGCCTATGTCCTGCCGCGGCTGTCCTGGGTCGGCGTCTGTGCTGCCGCCTTCATCGCCGGGCATGCAGCCGGCGGCAGAAAGCTCGGCCTGCTGGTCGGCGGCTGCTTTCTCTATATCGCGCTGTTCGGCCAATGGACCAGCGCCATGCTGACGCTTGGGCTGATCTCCATCGCCGTGCCGTTCTGCATCGTCACCGGGCTGTTCGCCGGCATTTGGGCGTGGCGCAAGCCGTGGGCCGAAAGGCTCATCGTCTCCCCTGCCCTTGACCTGATGCAGACGATCCCGACCTTCGCCTATCTCATCCCAATGCTGCTGCTGTTCGGCAACAGCCCGGTCTCGGCGATGATCGCAACCGCCATCTTCGCCACCCCGCCGATGGTGCGAGCAACGATGCTCGGCCTGTCGCGGGTGCCGTCGGAGATCGACGATTTCAGCGAAATGGCCGGCTGCACGGCGCAGCAGAAACTGTGGCGGGTGCTGCTGCCGTCGGCGCGGCCGACATTGATGGTCGGCGTCAACCAGGTCATCATGCTGGCGCTGAACATGGTGATCATCGCTTCGATGATCGGTGCCGGCGGCCTCGGCTACGACGTGCTCCTGGCGCTACGCGCGCTGAAGGTCGGCGAGGCGATGGAAGCCGGCCTTGCCATTGTGGCACTCGCCATCGCACTCGACCGGCTGAGCCAGGCCATCGCGCACAGCCAAGCAAAGGGCCATGTCCATCAGGAGGTAAGCCCGAGCCTCTGGCGGCGCTACCCCAACCTGACGCTGGCCATCGCCATCCTTGTCGTGACAACACTGTCCGGCCTGTTCGTGCCGGCCTTGGCAGTGGTGCCGAAAGCGATCACTTTCACCACGGCGCCGCTGTGGAAGGCGGCGGTGAACTGGGTGACCATCAATTTCTTCGACACGATCGAAGCGTTTCGCGTGGCGCTCATCCTCAATCTGCTGAACCCGCTGCGCGCCTTTTGCGAGGGCTTTCCGTGGCTCGGCGCCGTCTTCCTGCTCGGCCTTGCCGGCTATCAACTCTCCGGCCTGCGTCTCGCCGTCCTCGTCGCCGCGCTGACCGCCTTCTGCGCCATCACCGGCCTGTGGGAAAAGACCATGGCGACGGTCTATCTCTGCGGTATTTCGGCCTTCATCGCCTGCCTGATCGGCATCCCGATCGGGCTGATGGCTTCGCGCAGCGACCGGTTCGAGAAAATCGTCACGCCGGTCATCGATACGCTGCAGGTGCTGCCATCCTTCTGCTTCATCATCCCGGTGGTGATGCTGTTTCGGGTCGGCGACGTCACCGCCATGATCGCGACGATCGCCTTCGCCGTGGTGCCGGCGATCCGCTACACCAATCACGGCATCAGGCAGGTGCCGCCGGCGCTGATCGAGGCGGCCAAGGTTTCGGGCTGCACGCCGCGCCAGACCTTCTTTCGCGTGCAACTGCCGCTGGCGCTGCCGGAGATCATGCTGGGCGTCAACCAGACGATCCTGATGGCGCTGGCAATGATCATCATCTGCGCCATGGTCGGCACCCGCGATCTCGGCCAGGAAGTGTTCATCGCACTGTCCAAAGCCGATTCCGGCCGCGGCATCGTCGCCGGTCTCGCCATCGCCTTCATCGGCATCGTCGCCGACCGGCTGTTCAGCGCCTGGACGGCGAAGGCGCGCGCAAGGCTGGGTTAGGATTAGCCGCCCCGACACAGGAGAGAATGATGACTGGCCGGATCGCTCACTGCACCTGCGGCCAATTGCAGATCCGCTGCCCGCAAGAGCCGGCCAAGGTCTCGCTTTGCCATTGCCTGGACTGTCAGCGGCGGACCGGCAGTCCGTTCGGGATCGCCGCTTTCTTCGATGCCGCCGAGACCGAGATCAGCGGCTCATTCCAGACATTCCAACGCGATTCCGACAGCGGCTTTCCCGTCACCTTCCATTTCTGCGGAACGTGCGGCTCAACGGTCTTCTGGTATCCGTCACGAAAACCGGCGGCGGTAGCCGTCGCAGTCGGCTGCTTCGGAGACCCGGCATTTCCGGCGCCGACGCAGTCTGTCTATGGCGAGAGTCGCCACGGTTGGGTCGAGGCGCCGGCCTGACGGCGCCCACTCGTTATTCCGCCGCAACGCCCTTCACCTCAAGATAGCTCTCCATCGAATCATCGAGCGCCTGCAGCCACGGCGTATGATGCAGCGGCGCCATGGTGCCGGTCATCAGCGAGCGGTAGGCGTGGTCGCGGAAGCTCATAATGTCTTCGCCCTTGTGGTGTTCCCATTCCATGAAGGTCTGGTTGACCGCCTCGACGTCGAAACCGGGATAATCGGTCTGGTCCATCAATTCCTTGGTGTAGTCGCCCTGGAACCAGATCATCTGCTCGGCGTCTTCCAGCGTTTCCTCACGCGCGCGCCACTTCGCGCCGTGAGCGGCCATCGCCTCGGCCGAGGGCAGCTTGATGCGGCCCATGATGACGTCGCGGGCAAACCAGGCCTGCGCGTCGAACATATTGAAGGTGTAGAACTGATCCTGCATGCCGATATAGGAAAGCTGTGGGTTCTTCTCCCAGACGACGCCTTCATAGAGATCGAGCGGCCACATGCGGTTGGCTGTCTTGAGCTTCAGATCGTCGGTCAGGAAGGGGAAGGAATGCAGGTACCCGGTGCACAGGATGATGGCGTCGACATCCTTGGTCGTGCCATCCTTGAAATGCGCGGTTTTGCCGACGACCTTCTGCAGCAGCGGCACCTCTTTCCAATTCTCCGGCCATTTGAAACCCATCGGCTTCGAGCGGTAGCTGGAGGTGATGGATTTGGCGCCGTATTTGTAGCATTGCGAGCCGATGTCCTCGGCCGAATAGGAGCGGCCGATGATCAGGATATCCTTGCCCTTGAATTCCATCGCGTCGCGGAAATCATGGCTGTGCAGGATGCGGCCATTGAAGGTGGAGAAACCCTCGAAATAGGGCACGTTGGGTACCGAGAAATGCCCGGAGGCGACGACGACATTGTCGAACTCTTCGGAATAAGTGACGTCGTTGGTTCGGTCATGCGCGGTGACGGTGAATTTCTTCGTCTCGTCCGAAAACGTCACCATGCGCACCGGGCTGTTGAAGCGCACCCATTTGCGCAGGCCTGATTTCTCGACGCGCCCCTTGATGTAGTCCCACAGCACGGCGCGCGGCGGATAGGAGCCGATCGGCCGGCCGAAGTGCTCCTCGAAAGTATAGTCGGCGAATTCCAGGCATTCCTTTGGTCCGTTCGACCAGAGATAGCGATACATGGAACCGTGCACCGGATCGCCATGCTCGTCGAGACCGGTGCGCCAGGTGTAGTTCCACAGGCCGCCCCAGTCCGACTGCTTTTCGAAGCAGACGATCTCGGGAATGTCGGCGCCCTTGTCGGCCGCCGATTTGAAGGCCCTGAGCTGTGCCAGGCCGGATGGGCCGGCTCCGATGACGGCAACGCGACTTTTCATGGCAGGCCTCCCGATCTGGTTTCGACTTTTGCCTTGACGCAACTCCCAAGGGGAAAGCGCTATGCGCTTTCCCGGAATTGCTCTTACGAAACAAATTTCACTCACAGGGACAGTAATTGGCCCTTTCGTGCTGTCAACAGCCCGGTGCGGAAACAACGTTCCGCCGATGTGGATTTCCCGCAAAAAACCGGACGCGGCCAAACGCCGGATCGTGCGCATGCGCTTTCAGGCGACTTGCCGTCGCAGTTGCGCTGCTGTATCGGCACCTGACATGTTCACCTAGAGTGAAATAAATCCGCAGGAGTGCCGGGGGCGACATGGCGAAGAAGGTTTCCGATTCCAAGGCTGGTCCAGCCGGTGCAAAGGCCAAGCCGCAGCCAAAGGTCTCGGCCGACGGGAAAACCATCCGCGCGCCGCTGACGCAGAACCCGCATGCCATTCGCGACACGCGCGAAAAGGTGCTGGAGGTGGCGATCGGCCGCGAGGTGCGCGCCTTCCGCAAGAAGCTCGGCATCACCGTCGCCGATCTGGCGGTCGCCACCGACATTTCGCTGGGCATGCTGTCGAAGATCGAGAATGGCATCACCTCGCCGTCACTGACCACCTTGCAGGCGCTGTCGCGGGCGCTCGGCGTCCCGGTGACAGCCTTCTTCCGCCGCTTCGAGGAAGAGCGCAGCGCCGTTTTCGTCAAGGCCGGCCAAGGCCTCGATGTCGAGCGCCGCGGCACGCGCGCCGGTCACCAGTACAATCTGCTCGGCCATATCGGCTCCAACACCAGCGGCGTCGTCGTCGAGCCCTATTTGATCACGCTGACCGAGGATTCCGACGTGTTTCCGACCTTCCAGCATGAGGGCATGGAATTCCTCTATATGCTCGAGGGCGAGGTCGTTTACCGGCACGGCAGCAATCTCTACCCGATGAAGCCCGGCGACAGCCTGTTCTTCGACGCCGACGCGCCGCACGGGCCGGAACAGCTGACGAAACTGCCGATGCGGTATTTGTCGATTATCTGCTATCCGCAGAGCGCGGGTTGAGCGGGACTCGATCTCCCCCCACGAGGGGGAGATCGGCAGCTTCGCGGGCGTCGCTCAATCCGGCCCGAACCCAGGGCTCGTCGGGCTGCCGTCGTCGAGCTTCGACAGCCACTCGACCAACGTTGACCTATATCGGGTCAGGCCCTTGTAGTTGGCGAGTTCGTCGGGAAGGTCGCGGATGACACGGTGCAGGCGCCGGGCCCATTTTGGTTGCGTCACCAGCTCATCCATCTTGATCAGATAGCAGCGGATCGGAAAGACGATGCCATTCGAGCGCGGCAGGCGCCAAAAACTCTGCAGCTCGACGCGCAGATGCACTTTGTCGCCGACATTCTCCGGCGTCACCGTAGCCCGGTCCGGACCCCATTTGTGATAGTTTTCGGGGCTGGTGTCGAGGCGCGGATTGATGGTCATCGTCCAGTTCAGGCGCCTGGCCGGCTTGCCTTGCTGGATGTTGGTGAGGAATTTCAGCGCCCTGACAAAAATCCCCTTCTCATGCGCCAGCGGCACCGGCGCGTGCCATTCGAAAAAGTTCATGCCGATGTCGAAATCGAGCGACCAGTCGGCTTGGGTGGTGACCATGCCGGCATCCATCCACAGATTGCCGTCGCGCTGGTCGAGGATGCAGAAGTCGCCCTGGCTCTGGCGGGTGATGTACTCCATCGGGCCGTAAGGCAGCGTCGAGGTGTCGCCGAAGGTGAAGGTGTCGTCGATGCCGAGCGGCCGGTTGATCCAGCGCCAGCGGTCGCCGTCGCGGGTCAGTGTGAAATGTTCGGGATAGCCCAGCGCCTGCTGCTCCATCAGCAGTTCCAGCAGGTCCCAGCCGGCCAGCGTCATGTGCGGCAGCGACTGGCAGCGCAGCGGGTCCTCGGCCAGCACCAGCGCCCGGTCCTGCATCTCGGCGACATAGTGCTCGTCGACGTCGATCAGGTTTTCCAGCACGCTGCCTTTCGGCCCGACGACATGCGGCTCGATGTTGACCGCATACATGTAGGCGTCTTCGTGGAAAGGGAACGGGAAGCGCCTGATGTGCTCAGGGCTGTTCCTGAAGGTGAAGTCGTCGCGGAACGTTTCCTTGCGAAAGGTGATGCCCATGATTTCCTCCTAGCGCTCCAGGACCAGCGACCGGCCCTCGAAGCGCGACACGCACGGCATGATCTTCTTGCCCGAACGGTGCTCTTCCTCGCTCAGCCAGTGGTCGTTGTGGATGAACTTGCCGTCGCAAGAGATGACATTGGTTTCGCACTGGCCGCAGACGCCGCCGCGGCAGAGATAGGGCGGATCGACGCCGGCCGCCTCGATCGCTTCCAAGAGGCTCTGCTGCTCATCGACGCGGATCGTCTTGCCGCTGACGGCAAGCGTCACGTCGAAAGGCAGGCCAGGCTGGGGGGCCGCGAAATGCTCGAAATGCACGGTTTCCGATGGCCAACCGAGGCTTGCCGCGCGATCACGCACCCAGTTGATCATGCCGGCCGGGCCGCAGACATAGAGATGCGTGCCGAGCGGCTGCGTCGACAGCAGCCGGTCGAGTTCGATGCGCTCGTCAAGGTCGTCATGATAGAGCCTGACCCGTCGGTCGTAGCGCTCGCGCAGCACATCGGCGTAGGTGCCGAGCGATGCGGTGCGGCAGGTGTAGTGCAGTTCGAAATTGCCGCCTTCCGCCGCAAGCTGAGCGGTCTGCGCCATGAACGGCGTGATGCCGATGCCGCCGGCCAGCATCAGATGCTTTTTGGCGCGCAGGTCGAGCGAGAACAGATTGACGGGATAGCTGACCACCATCTCCATGCCGGGCTTGACGTTCCGGTGCATGAACAGCGAGCCGCCGCGGCCGACATCGTCGCGGCGCACCGAGATCGTGTATTCGCGCGTGTCGAGCGGCGAGCCCATCAGCGAATAGGGGTTGAGCCTGGTGCGTTCACCGTCGCGCATCTCGACCACGATATGGGCGCCGCCGGAAAAGGTCGGCAGCAACTCGCCGTCGCGCCGGCGGAAATGGAAGCGGGTGACGAGGTCGTTGACCGGGACGACGTCGCTGACCACGACATCGAGTTTTGTGGTTCCGGTGCTCATCGGAAAACCTCCTCCATCGGAGGAATCTCGCTGCGATCCTCGGCGTTGATGCAGACGCCCTGGAACGCCGCGATGCGCCTGGAATAATGATCGCGCACCAGAAGCAGCAGGCCGCAATGCGCGCAGGTCGCCGGCTGCGTCGTCACATTCTCGGTGATGCCCTTGCAGTGGACGCATTGCATGCGCCGCGCCAGCGAACCGCGGTGCTCGGTCTGGATCGAAGTGTGGTCGATGCCGGCTTCAAGCGCCACCTGCATGGCCTGGCCGATCAGGCCCTCAGTGCCGGCGAGATAGAGGCGCAGGCCCATATGCGCATTTGTCAGTGTCTGCCTAAGCCGTGGCAGCAGGCTGGCGAAGGATGGCGACAGATGAAACTGCGCCGGTCTCAGCGCTTCGAGGGCTGCGGTGTGTTTGCCGTCAGGCCCGGGAATGAAGACGATTTCGGCGTCGTCGAAAAACCCGGGCGGCGCCCTCCCGGCCATCTCCGCTATCGCCAGCGCCCCTTCCGCATCCGCGATAAAAAGATGATGCTTGCCGGGCTGCGGAGACAAGGTTCCGTAAACAGGCCGGCTGATGATGCTTTTGGCTGCCATTTAAGTCTTCGTGCCTTCGAGCGCTTCACCGTTTCATAGAAACGGCGGACCGCTCTATCTCTTTGCTTTGACGCAATTCCGGACGGAAAACCGTTTCACACTTTTCCTGGAATTGCTCGAACCCCTCGCCGTCGACTATGCCTCAACCTTTCGCCGTGCGCTTGGTCTTCTTGGGATCGTCGAATGGCAATGGCTGGGCGGTGGCCTTGATGGCGCCGCTCCTGTTGCGGATTTCGAGCTTGGTGTCCTTGACCGCGCAGTCGACGTCGAGGCGGGCGATGCCCATCGATTTCTCGACCAGCGGCGAATACATGGCGCAGGTCACCACGCCCACCTTCTTGCCGTCGCGATAGACCGGCGCACCCTCATCGGCCGGCTCCTTGCCGTCGAGCAGAACGCCGTAGATCTTGAAGCGCTCCTTACCCTTGAGGCGATAATGCTCTTCGGCGCCGCGAAAGCCGGTCTTTCCGGGGCTGACGGTGAAGTCGAGGCCGAGTTCCCACAGCGTGTCGCCGGGTCCTTCATTGTCGAACGGGTATTTCTGCGAATTGTCGTAGGGGTAGAACAGCAAGTAGCTTTCCACCCGCAGCATGTCGAGGGTGGTGAAGCGGCACGGAATGATGCCGGCGCTCTTGCCCTCGTCGAGGATCCTGTCCCAGATCGTGCCGGCATCCTGGCCGCGGCAGAAGATCTCGTAGCCGCGCTCGCCGGTGTAGCCGGTGCGCGAGATCATGACGGGCAAACCGAACAGTTGCGTCTGCATATGATGGAAATAGTTGAGGTCGCGAATACCCGGCACGCGCTTGGCCAGATAATCGACTGATGTCGGACCCTGCAGCGAAAGATCGTGCAGATTGTCGTCGAAGCGCAGCGACACGTCGCGGCCCATAGCCGCCCGCTGCAATTCTTCATGGCCGGTGCCCGAACCATGCACGACCATCCAGGCATTGGGGCCGGTGCGGTAGAGGATGCAATCGTCGGTGAATTTTCCCGCCTCGTTCAGCATGCAGGCATAGGCCGACTTGCCGGGGTAGATCTTTTCGACGTCGCGCGTCGTCGCCAGGTCGATCAGGTGTGAAGCATGCGGCCCGGTGATGTGCACCTTCTTGAGGCCGGAGACATCCATCAGGCCAGCCTTGGTGCGGATGGCGATGTACTCCTCGTCGGCATCCTTGTCGTAGGTCCAGGCGGTTCCCATGCCGCTCCAGTCTTCGAGCTTCGAACCGAGCGCTCGGTGGCGATCCGCCAGGGTCGAAAATCTCCAGGATGCCGTCATCCGCTCGTCCTCCGTTTCGATAAAGCTCTGCTGTTCCCTGCCCCCTGCGCAGTGGCGGGAGCTTTGACCGAATATTGATCGCAAACGCCAGGACGCCGCAATACCCATAAGCAATTAATTTCATTGTCAGGCAAAATCCGCCGCGCAAAGCAAACAGTTAACCTCACGTAAATCGCGCTTGACAATTGCGGGATTCGGACTGAATTTATGAAAAAAATTTCACTCTCTTGAAAGAGGGCAGCGGCCGGCCAATTCGGGGTCGAGCGTTGGAAAAAGGGGAAAACCGATGTCAGACATGCAGCAGCGCATCGAAGCGCTGTACCGCTCCGACGTGCGCGGATCCGCGCTCCTGATCGTCTGCCTTTGGGCGACGATCCTCTTTGTCCTGCTCATGACATGGCCCTACATCCCGCACAGCGGCATCAAGGCCGTGGTCGCGATCGCCGCCGCCGCCGTGCTGATCTTCAACACGGCCGCCATCCTGGCGATGGTCAAGCACTACAAGGAAGACAAGGAATTCATCTACGGGCTCGACATCAAGAACGCCGACGCATTCCGCAACCGCAAGTCCTGAGGGGTAGAAGAAATGTCCCGCTACACGCCGCCGGAGCAGAGCAAGGCCGGGCAGGTTTTCGACATCGCTGTCGTCGTCGTCGCCATTTTCGTGGCGCTGTGGCTGCCGCTGAAACTGGGCCTCGCCGGTGCGGCGAAATCCATCGACGCGCTCGACGCCAAGACGTGGGAAGCGCTCGGCCAGAACCCGACCATGGCCTCGATCTGGGAAAAGCTCGGCTACACGCCCGAGACCGCGCACGACATCATCCAGAACCGCTTCCATTATGTCATCGACTGGCCGACGCTGATCATAATGGCTGCGGTGCTGATAGGCTATTTCGTCTTCCTGTTTCGCGCATCCGACCGCGAATATCGCGACGTCATCAACGAAAAATTCGACGATCAAGTAAGAGTTCTGAGGACGATTTAATTCGGGGACACGATCATGTGGGTGGCACTCTCTTACGCATGCTGGGGCATCTCGATCGTGCTCGCTTTGTGGATGCTTTACGACTGGTTCAAGGTCGACACGACCTTCTCCGAAGAGGTGCTGACCTCGTCGCGCGAAGGCGAACTGGAAGCCACTTCCGAAAAACACCGGATCTGAGTGAGGATTGAACAATGACGATCGCACTTGAACCGGCTGCCCCGGCTGTCCAAGGGGACAGAGTTTCACTCCTGCGCGTGCTCGGACCGGCCCATGTCTGGGCGCTCGGCGTCGGCATCGTCCTGGTCGGCGAATTCACCGGCTGGAATTTCTCGGCGGACAAGGGTGGCGCGCTGGCCGCGCTGATCGTCTGCTGGGTCGTCGGATTGCTCTACACCTCGGTCGCGATGATCGATTCCGAGGTGACATCGACCGTGGCCGCCGCTGGCGGCCAGTATGCGCAGGCAAAGCACATCGTCGGACCGCTGATGGCGTTCAACGTCGCGCTGTTCCTGGTCTTTGCCTACACGATGCTCGAAGTGTCCGACGCCATCCTGCTCGGCGACACCATCGTCGCCAAGGCCGGCGTCGAAGGGCTCACCCACAATTCCTTCATCGCCGCGACCATCGTCGTGCTGGCGTGGCTGAACTATCGCGGCGTGCTGATGACGCTCAACGTCAACTTCGTCATCACCGCGATCGCCTATATCTCGATCGTCATCCTGTTCTTTTCGGTCAGCCCGTGGACGCAAGGCGCGGTGCTGAAGCTGAACGAACTGGTCACCCCAGGCAATGCGCTTCCCTATGGCTGGATCGGCGTCATCGCCGCCTTCCAGTTCGGCATATGGTACTATCTCGGCATCGAAGGCACCACACAGGCCGCCGAGGAAGTGCGCTCCCCGGCCCGCTCGCTGCCTTACGGCACCATGGCCGGCATGATCACGCTTTTGATCGCAGCCGCCATGACCTGGTATGTCTGCGCCTCGCTGATGCCCTGGGAATATCTCGGCATCACCTACTATCCACTGTGGGACGCCGGCAAGCTGACCGGCAGCCCGCTGCTCGAGAACCTGTTGTTCGTCGCCACGCTGCTGGCGGCGCTGGCGTCGGCCAATGGCTGCATCAACGATGCGGCGCGCGCTTGGTTCTCGCTCGGCCGTGACCGCTATCTGCCGACATGGTTCTCGGCCGTGCATCCGAAATATCGCACGCCCTATCGGTCGATCCTGTTCCTGCTGCCGATCGCGCTGGCCTTCGCCTTCATCGCCGACCTCAACCAGGCGATCACCTTTTCGATCCTGTCGGGGGTGCTGCAATACACGTTCATGAGCATCAACATCATCATGTTCCGCAAGAAGTGGCCGTTGGGCTCGATCCGCCGAGGCTACACCCACCCCTTCCATCCGATCCCGGCCATGGTGCTGTTCTGCCTGTGCGTGGTGACCTTCTTCGCAATCTTCCTCGGCTTCGGCTCGCAGCTGATCGCCATGGTCGCCTTCTACTTCCTGATCTCGCTGTGGTTCCACTTCTACCGTTACAAATTCGTGCGGCGCGGCGACCAGTTCACCATGCCGTGGCCAAAGCCGCAGGGTTATTGATGGGAGTAGGCCCGTCCGGATCCCAGGCGGGCCTGGCATGAGAAAATGTCCGAGCTGACATCAGCACTGCTGGCCGGGGCCATTGTCCTGGTTGTCGTTCTCCACCTTGCCTGGCAAGCGCGTGCCAGCCGCAGCAGGGCATCGATGGCGCTCGCCGTCGAGCAGGACCGCATCCGCACAATCATCGCCGATGCTGCCAATGTTTCGGATGGCACCGCCGGCGTCATCACCTGGGAAGGATCCTGGAACAGCAAACGTGTCCAGGTGCGCACCATCGTCGATACGCTGGCGACGCGCAAACTGCCGGCGCGCTGGCTCAGTGTTTCGATCACCGAAGAGGTCGCGGTACCAGCCACCTTCGACATGATGATGCGGCCGGGCTCGCCGACGACCTTTTCCAATTTCGATCATCTCGAGCATACGCTGCCCAAGGCTCCGGGATTCCCCGCCGAGTCGGTGCTGCGCACCGACCGCAGGGCGGCGCGCTTTCCGCAAGGCCTTATCGCCAGCCATATCGAGATCTTTTCCGAAGGGCGCGCCAAGGAACTGCTGATCACGCCCAAGGGTATACGCATCGTCTGGCTTCTGGCCGAAGCCGAGCGGGCGCGCTATGGCGTTTTCCGGCAGGCCGAATTCGGCGACGCCGCACTCGATCCCGCGCTGATCGAAAGGCTGCTGATGTCGGTGTCGGCGCTTCGCAACGCGATCAACAAAAGCGAACGGCAGGCCGCATGACCAGTTCCGCCACTGCACCCACCAATCCCTATCTGGTTCTCGGCGCCGCAATCGTGCTGCCGGGAAGCGGGCACGTCATTCTGGGCGTGCCGGTGCGCGGCCTTCAATTCCTTTTCTTCATGGTGATCCTGGCATGGGTGACGGCCAAGATCGCGCCGCCCGATGCCAGCTTCGTCGGCCGTCACGCCGGCGGCTTCCTGATCTATGCTTTGTCGATCCTGGACGCCTACAAGCTCGCCCGCATCCGCACCGCCAAATGGGTTCACAACGCCCGGCAAGGCAACGATAGTGGGCAGAGCGGCATTGAGACGCATAGGTAACTAGAGGAATATTTTTTTCATACGATTGAATTTGCGAACCTCATTCGATACATCATTTCAGAGTTGCAAACGATCTCTTAGCTACAAAACGTCGGGAGGCTGACATGTGTGGAATTGTCGGACTGTTCTTGAAGGACAAGTCGCTGGAACCCCAGCTTGGCGCGATGCTGTCGCAGATGCTGATTTCGCTCAGCGATCGCGGTCCCGATAGCGCCGGCATCGCCATCTATGGCGCGCCGTCCAAGAATGAGGCCAAGATCACCATCCAGTCGGCCAAGCCCGACCGCGATTTCCGCGGCCTCGAGGCGGAGCTCGCCAAGGCCATCGGCACGCCGGTGACGATCTCGGTGAAATCCACCCATGCAGTCGTCAGGACCACGCCTGCCAAGATCGATGAAGCGCGCGAAACCATCCAGGCGCTGCGCCCCGACATCCGCATCATGGGCGCCGGCGACGTGGTCGAGATCTACAAGGAAGTCGGCCTGCCCGAGGCTGTCGTCGATCGCTTCGATGTCCGCAAGATGACCGGCACACATGGCATCGGCCACACCCGCATGGCGACGGAGTCGGCGGTGACGACGATGGGCGCGCATCCGTTCTCGACCGGCGCCGACCAGTGCCTGGTGCACAATGGCTCGCTGTCGAACCACAACAATGTCCGCCGCGAACTGATCCGCGAAGGCATGACCTTCGAAACCGAGAACGACACCGAAGTCGCTGCCGCCTATCTCTCGTCACAGATGGCGCATGGCAAGAATCTCGGCGAGGCGCTGGAAGGCACGCTCTCCGACCTCGACGGCTTCTTCACCTTCGTCGTCGGCACCAAGAACGGCTTTGGCGTGGTGCGCGATCCGATTGCCTGCAAGCCAGCCGTGATGGCCGAAACCGACCAATATGTCGCCTTCGGCTCGGAATATCGCGCGCTGACCAAACTGCCCGGCATAGACAATGCGAGGGTCTGGGAACCCGAGCCCGCAACCGTCTATTTCTGGGAGCATTGAGTTCATGCCGGCAACCACGCTTTCAAAAACCGCGGCACACGACCCTCGGGTCTTCGATCTCGACCAGTTGTCGCTGCGCGAACTCAACCAGGCGCTGCACAATCTGGCTCCCGGCTCGAACGAAACGGCATGGGAAGTGCTGAACCCGAAAGGCAGCCATTCGGTGGCCGTTGGCGTCGACCAGCCTGTTGCCATCGATGTGCGCGGCAGCGTCGGCTATTACTGCGGCGGCATGAATTCCGGCAGCACCATTACCGTGCATGGCTCGGCAGGGCCTGGAGTCGGCGAGAACATGATGTCGGGCTCGATCACCATCAAAGGCGACGCCAGCCAGTATGCCGGCGCCACCGGCAAGGGCGGCCTGCTGGTCATCGAAGGCAACGCCTCATCGCGCTGCGGCATTTCGATGAAGGGCATCGATATCGTCGTGCATGGAAATATCGGCCATATGTCGGCCTTCATGGCGCAGTCAGGCAATCTGGTGGTGTTGGGCGATGCCGGAGATGCGCTCGGCGATTCCATCTACGAGGCGCGGCTCTTCGTGCGCGGCAAGGTCGACAGCCTCGGCGCCGACTGCATCGCCAAGGAAATGCGGACCGAGCATCTGGAATTGCTGCAGGGCCTGCTCGACCGCGCCGGCGTCACCGGCGTCAAGCCGTCGGAGTTCAAGCGCTACGGCTCGGCGCGTACCCTCTATAATTTCAATATCGACAACGCCGACGCGTATTGAGGCAGCATGACCTACAGGAACCCGCCGACGACGCCGCGCAAATCCGCGACCTTCGACGACTACACGCTTTCCGAGATCCGCCGTGCCGCGGCGACCGGCATCTATGACATCCGTGGCGCCGGCGCCAAGCGCAAGCTGCCGCATTTCGACGACCTACTGTTCCTCGGCGCCTCGATCTCGCGTTACCCGCTCGAAGGCTATCGCGAGCGCTGCGACACATCGGTCGTGCTCGGCTCTCGCCATGCCAAGAAGCCGATCGAGTTGAAGATTCCGATCACCATTGCCGGCATGAGCTTCGGCTCGCTGTCGGGTCCGGCCAAGGAAGCGCTCGGACGCGGCGCTACCCTGTCGGGCACCTCGACCACGACGGGCGACGGCGGCATGACCGAGGAGGAGCGCGGCCATTCCAAGCAACTGGTCTATCAATATCTGCCGTCGCGCTACGGCATGAACCTGCGCGATCTGCGCCGCGCCGATGCGATCGAGGTCGTCGTCGGGCAGGGTGCCAAGCCGGGCGGCGGCGGCATGCTGCTTGGCCAGAAGATTTCGGATCGTGTCGCCGAAATGCGCACGCTGCCGAAAGGCATCGACCAGCGCTCGGCCTCACGCCATCCCGACTGGACCGGACCCGACGATCTCGAGATCAAGATCCTCGAATTGCGCGAAATCACCGACTGGGAAAAACCGATCTACGTCAAGGTCGGCGGCGCGCGCCCCTATTATGACACGGCGCTTGCCGTGAAGGCCGGCGCCGATGTCGTTGTCGTCGACGGCATGCAGGGCGGCACCGCCGCCACCCAGGAAGTGTTCATCGAAAATGTCGGCCAGCCGACGCTTGCCTGCATCAGGCCGGCCGTGCAGGCGCTGCAGGACCTCGGCATGCACCGCAAGGTGCAGTTGATCGTCTCCGGCGGCATTCGCAACGGCGCCGATGTCGCCAAGGCGCTGGCGCTCGGCGTCGACGCGGTCTCGATCGGCACGGCGGCCCTTGTCGCGCTCGGCGACAACGATCCGCGCTGGGAGGCGGAGTACAACGAGCTTGGCACCACGGCCGGCGCCTATGACGATTGGCACGAGGGGCGCGACCCCGCCGGCATCACCACGCAGGATCCGGAACTGATGAAGCGGGTCGATCCGGTGGCTGCCGGGCGCCGGCTGGCGAACTACCTCAAGGTGATGACCCTTGAGGCTCAAACGATCGCCCGCGCGTGCGGCAAGAACAGCCTGCACAATCTCGAACCCGAGGACCTGGTCGCGCTGACGATCGAGGCAGCCGCCATGGCCGGCGTGCCGCTGGCCGGCACCAACTGGATACCGGGGAAGAACGGCTTCTGATCAACGAAGGGCCGATTCCCGCATACTCGGGAACAACAATCGATAAAATGGGGAACTACCGTGGCAACTGATCTTGCTGAATTCGCAAGGGCGAAAAACGTCAAATATTTCATGATTTCCTACACTGACCTGTTCAGTGGCCAGCGTGCCAAGCTGGTGCCGGCGCAGGCGATATCAGACATGCAGAAGGACGGCGCCGGCTTTGCCGGTTTCGCCACATGGCTGGACCTGACGCCGGCGCATCCCGACATGCTTGCGGTGCCGGATCCGGATTCGGTGATCCAGCTGCCGTGGAAGCCTGAGGTCGCCTGGGTCGCGGCCAACTGCATCATGGACGACAAGGAGGTCGACCAGGCGCCGCGCAACACACTGAAGCGGCTGATCGCGGAAGCCGCCAGCGACGGCATGCATGTCAAGACCGGCGTCGAGGCCGAGTTCTTCCTGATCTCGCCTGACGGCAAGACGATCTCCGACGAATACGACACGGCCTCAAAACCCTGCTACGACCAGCAAGCGGTGATGCGGCGCTACGACGTCATCGCCGAGATCTGCGACCACATGCTGGCGCTCGGCTGGGGCGCCTATCAGAACGACCATGAGGACGCCAACGGCCAGTTCGAGATGAACTGGGCCTTCGACGACGCGCTGGCCACCGCCGACAAGCACTCGTTCTTCAAATTCATGGTCAAGTCGATCGCGGAAAAGCATGGCCTGCGCGCGACCTTCATGCCGAAGCCCTTCCAGGGCCTGACCGGCAATGGCTGCCATGCGCATATCTCGGTCTGGGACAAGGCCGGCAAGACCAACGTCTTCGCCGACAATTCGATGGAGCTCGGCCTGTCGGCCAAGGGCAGGAATTTCCTCGGCGGCATCATGAAACATGCCTCCGCACTGGCCGCGATCACCAACCCGACGGTGAATTCCTACAAGCGCATCAACGCGCCGCGCACCATTTCGGGCGCGACCTGGGCACCGAACACGGTGACCTGGACCGGCAACAACCGCACCCACATGGTGCGGGTGCCCGGCCCCGGCCGCTTCGAGCTGCGGCTGCCGGATGGCGCCGCCAATCCCTATCTCCTGCAAGCGGTCATCATCGCCGCCGGCCTCGACGGCATTCGCTCGAAGGCCGATCCTGGCAAGCGCTACGACATCGACATGTACCAGCATGGCCATACGGTAAAGGGCGCGCCAAAACTGCCGCTCAACCTGCTTGACGCCTTGCGCGAGTTCGACAAGGACAAATCGCTCAAGGCGGCGCTGGGTGAGGAATTCTCGTCGGCCTACCTAAAGCTGAAGCACCAGGAATGGAATTCCTATGCTTCGCACTTCACGCAATGGGAGCGCGACCACACGCTGGATATTTGACCACCAGCGCGACGCGAGCGACCTCGGAATGAACTGATGAAATATTCGATCTTCTCGCTCGCTCGTGCCGCCCTGTCCGGCCACAAGAACTGGCAGCGCACCTGGCGCGACGCCACGCCGAAGGATCGCTACGACGTGGTGATCATCGGCGGCGGCGGGCACGGGCTGGCCACCGCCTGGTTCCTCGCCAGCGAGTACGGCATCAAGAATGTCGCCGTGCTCGAAAAAGGCTGGATCGGCTCCGGCAATGCCGGCCGCAACACCACCATCATCCGCTCCAATTACGGTCTGCCCGGCAACACCGGCTTCTACGAATTGTCGATGAAGCTGTGGGAGCGGATGGAGCAGGACCTCAACTACAATGCGATGGTCAGCCAGCGCGGCGTCATCAACCTCTACCATTCCGATGCGCAGCGCGACGCCTATGCGCGGCGCGGCAACACTATGCGCATCAACGGCATCGACGCCGAACTGCTCGACCTCGCTGCCGTCAGGAAGATGATCCCGTTCCTGAACTTCGACAATGCGCGCTTTCCCGTGCAAGGCGGGCTGTTGCAGCGGCGCGGCGGCACGGCGCGGCACGATGCGGTGGTCTGGGGCTATGCGCATGCGGCGAGCGAACTCGGCGTCGACATCATCCAGAATTGCGAAGTCACCGGTTTTGTCAGGGACGCCAATGGCAAGGTGACCGGCGTCGAGACGTCGCGCGGCAAGATCGGCGCCGGAAAGGTTGGCATGGCGGTCGCCGGCTCCTCGTCGCGCGTCGCAGCAATGGCCGGTCTGCGCCTGCCGATCGAGAGCCACGTGCTGCAGGCCTTCGTCTCCGAGGCGATCAAGCCGCTCATCCCGGGCGTCATGACCTTCGGCGCCGGCCATTTCTACGTCAGCCAGTCCGACAAGGGCGGCCTCGTCTTCGGCGGCGATATAGACGGCTACAATTCCTACGCCCAGCGCGGCAACATGCCTGTGATGGAAGACGTCTGCGAGGGCGGCATGGCGCTGATGCCGATGATCGGCCGCGTGCGCCTGCTGCGCCAGTGGGGCGGCATCATGGACATGTCGATGGATGGTTCACCGATCATCGACAAGACGCCCGTCGACGGGCTCTATCTCAACGCGGGCTGGTGCTATGGCGGCTTCAAGGCGACGCCAGGGTCCGGTTTTGTCTTTGCGCACCTCCTGGCTCGCGACGAGTCGCATGAAGAAGCGGCACGGTTCCGCCTAGACCGGTTCCGAACTGGCGCCATGATCGACGAAAAGGGCCAGGGCGCCCAACCGAACCTGCATTGAAGGCGGTTTAGAAGAAATGCGCATTGCCTGTCCTTTCTGCGGTGAACGCGAACTCGGCGAGTTCACCTATCTCGGCGACGCCAAGCCGGTGCGGCCCGAGGCCGGCGCCTCGGAAGACGAGGTCTTCGACTATGTCTATCTGCGCGACAATGTCGCCGGCGCGACCAGCGAATATTGGTACCATGGCGGTGGTTGCCGGGCTTGGCTGAAGGTCACCCGCAACACGCTGACGCACGAGATTTCCTCCATCGAACCGGCGGCTGGTGCCGGCGCTGCGAAGGTTGGTGCGTGATGGCCGGCGCGCAGACACACCGGCTCGGCAATGGCGGGCTTGTCGACCGCTCGGCACCGCTGAACTTCCGTTTCGACGGCAAGGCTTTCTCCGGCTTCCAGGGCGACACGCTCGCCTCGGCGCTGATCGCCAACGGCGTCAAGCTGGTCGGCCGCTCATTCAAATACCATCGCCCGCGCGGCATCCTGACTGCGGGCTCGGAAGAACCCAATGCGCTGGTCGAGCTGCGCACCGGCGCACGGCGCGAGCCGAACACCAAGGCGACGACGGCCGAACTCTATGACGGGCTCGAGGCCGCCAGTCAGAACCGTTGGCCGTCGCTGCGCCACGACGTGATGTCGGTCAACCAACTGTTCGCGCCGATCTTCGTTGCCGGCTTCTACTACAAGACATTCATGTGGCCGGCGAAGTTCTGGGAAGCTATCTATGAGCCGGCGATCCGCCGCGCCGCAGGCCTTGGCCGTGCCGCCGGCATCGCCGATCCCGACCATTACGACAAGGCATGGGCGCATTGCGACGTGCTGATCGCCGGCTCCGGCCCGGCTGGCCTGGCCGCGGCATTGGCAGCCGGCCGCTCTGGCGCCCGCGTCATCCTGTGCGAAGAGGATTTTGTCCTCGGCGGCCGTCTGCTGTCGGATGGCGGAATGATCGACGGCGAACCCGCGGCCGAGTGGATTTCGCGGACGCTGGCTGAACTGGCTGGTATGCCCGACGTCCGCGTCATGACCCGCACGACGCTGTTCGGCGTCTACGATGGCGGCACCTATGGCGCCATTGAGCGGGTCAACGACCATTTGCCCTCGCCGCCCGAGCACCAGGTGCGCCAGCGCCTGTGGCGGATCGTGGCGAAGCGCTGCGTCGTGGCAGCCGGCGCCATCGAACGGCCGATCGTCTTTGCCGGCAACGACACGCCCGGCGTGATGATGGCCTCCGCCATGCGCACCTATGTCGCGCGCTACGCCGCCACACCGGCAAAACGGATCGCGCTATTCACCAACAATGAGGATGGCTGGCGCACAGTCGAAGCGGCCCTCGGTGCCGGCCTGCAGATCGCGGCGGTCATCGATGCACGGCCCGAAATATCGCCGGCGCATCGTTCGCTGGCCTCGAAGGGCGGCTTCCCCGTGCTGCACGGAGCCGTCAGCAGCGTCGATGGCGGTAAGGACGGCGTCAGGAAAGTCGCGGTAGCGCTGACTGGCGGCGCGCGCGCGGAAGTCGAAGCCGACGGGCTTGCCGTCTCCGGCGGCTGGAATCCGGCGGTCGGGCTGACCTCCTACCATCGCGGACGGCCGAAATGGCGCGACGATATTGCTGCTTTCGTACCGGACGGCGCGCCGCCCGGTATGGTCGCAGCGGGCGCCGCCAATGGCGACTTTGGCCTCGGCGCCTGCCTGAGCCAGGGATTTGCCGCTGGCGCGGCAGCGGCGCGTGACACGGGGCACAATGGTACGGCGGGCGCCGCGCCTGCCGCCGATGACGAGGCTTTTTCGCTGACGCCGCTCTGGCATGTCGCGGGCAAGGGAAAAGCCTTTGTCGATTACCAGCACGATGTCACCGCTTCCGACATCGAACTGGCGCAGCGCGAAGGTTTTGAATCGGTCGAGCACCTGAAGCGCTACACGACGCTCGGCATGGCGACCGACCAGGGCAAGACCTCGAATGTCGCCGGCCTCGCCATCATGGCTGCGGTCAGCGGCCGTTCGATCCCCGAGACCGGGACAACGATCTACCGGCCGCCTTACGTGCCCGTCGCCATCGGCGCCTTCGCCGGCCATCACCGCGACGAGACTTTCCATGCGACGCGGCTGACGCCGTCGCATCACTGGGCCGTGGAACAAGGTGCTGTCTTCGTCGACACCGGCCTGTGGAAGCGGGCGCAGTGGTACCCCCGCGCGGGCGAGAAGGACTGGCTGGAATCGGTGACGCGCGAGGTCAAGGCGGTGCGCTCAGGCGTCGGATTCTGCGATGTCTCGACGCTCGGCAAGATCGACGTGCACGGTCCGGATGCCGGCGCCTTCCTCGACCGCGTCTACATCAACACCTTCTCCAGTCTTGCAGTGGGCAAGGCGCGCTACGGTCTGATGCTGCGCGAGGACGGCATCGTCTATGACGACGGCACCACGTCGCGGCTGGCCGAAGACCACTATTTTCTCACCACCACCACGGCCAAGGCCGGTCTGGTGATGCAGCATCTCGAATTCTGCCGCCAGGTGCTGTTCCCGGAGCTCGACGTGCAGCTCACTTCCGTCTCCGACCAGTGGGCGCAGTTCTCGATCGCCGGACCGAGCGCGCGGGAGTTGCTGAAACAGATCGTTGATGAGTCCGAGGACCTTTCCAACGAAGGCTTTCCGTTCATGGGCGTGCGCGAAGTGACATTGCGCGGCGGCCTCAAGGCGCGGCTGTTCCGCATCTCGTTCTCCGGCGAAATGGCCTTCGAGATCTCGGTACCGGCACGCTTCGGCGATGCGATGGCGCGCAATCTGATGCTGGCCGGCGCGCCATTCGGCGTGACGCCTTACGGCACCGAGGCGCTCGGCGTCATGCGCGTCGAAAAGGGCCACATCGCCGGACCGGAACTGAGCGGCACGACGACAGCGGCCGATCTTGGTCTGGGCAAGATGATGTCGACCAAGAAAGACTATATCGGCCGCGTCATGGCCGGACGCGAGGCGCTGGTAGCCCCGGATCGCCAGGTCGTCGTCGGCATCAAGCCGACGGACGAGACACGCCGGCTGCGCTCCGGCGCACACATCATCCCGAAGGGGCAGACGCCCGGCCCCGGCAACGACCAGGGCTATGTCACCTCGGTCTGCTTCTCGCCGACGTTGAATCAGTGGATCGGGCTCGCGCTTGTCGAACGCGGCCGCGAACGCATCGGCGAGATCGTGCACGCGCATGATCCATTGCGCGGCGAAGACTATGACGTCGAACTCTGCAATCCCGTCTTCTACGACCCGGATGGAGGGCGCCAGCGTGGTTGAGTTTTCCTGGGTTTCTCGCAGCCCACTCGAGCATGCGCTTGTCACCGGTACAGATGGCGCACGCGGTATCGAGGCCGGCATTTCGCTGACCGAGATCCGCAATTTTGATCTGATCCAGGTGATGGCGCGGCGCGGCCAGGCGGCCGAGCTGGGACAAGCCGCCAAGGCTCGGTTTGGTGTTGCTGTCCCTGATGCGCCGAAGGCGGTGCGGACTTCGGACGCAACGCTGATCTGGTCGGGACCGGACCAGTTCTTCGTGCTGTCGAAGGGCGGCAAGCACACGATGCAGACGCTGGAGCCCGCATTGTCCGGCTCGCTGTCGGACCAGTCGCATGCGCGGGTTCTGGTCAGCATCTCCGGCGCCAAGGCGCGGACAATGCTGGCGAAACTGTCGTCGATCGATTTGCATCCCGATTCGTTTCCGGTTGGCGCCGCCGCCGCGACGTCGATGGATCACACCAGCGTCACGCTCTGGCGCGACAGTGATCGGACGGATGGGCAGGCGGTGTTCAACGTTCTGATGTTTGCGACGTTTGCCGAGAGCCTTTGGCATACGATGCTGGATTCGGGCGCGGAGTACGGCGTCGACATCAACCATACAGAGAGACCGGCTTAGCCTTGGCTAGTCTTCCCTTCTCCCACAACAAGGGGAGAAGGCAAAGCGCGCCACCTCCGCCTTGCCAAACCCAACCGCACTGCTATTCTCGCTGCTAAAATAATTTCACGCACAGGCAAACTTGTTTCTCGAACCGCAAGGCTGAGATGAGCCAGTCGCCCTACCCCGCAATTGCTGCCGGACCGCCCAAGCCTAGCCTCATCCTGAGGCCCGGCCAGATCGCGCTGCCGCCGGGCATGGAGCGTTATACGATCCAGGGCAACGGCGCGGTGCTGATCGACATCGAGGCCGGCGACGCGATCACCGTGCGCAATGTCGAAGGCGGCCAGGCCTGCGAACTTCTGGCCTGGGACAGGACCGGCGCGACCGATCCCGGCATTTTTGGTGAAGCATCGAACAGCAACGCTGCCGGCATCAAAGCGCTGCTCATAGAGGGCGACGACAGTCTCGCATCCCTGCGGAGCGGACTCGCCCGCCGGCAGGTGCAGCTTGACCACGCCAAGGCCGTGCGGGTGTTCGGCGTCACGACACCGGCCGGCACCGAGCAGGCTTTCACCGTCGCACGCGATGGTGCGGTGCTGATTGCCGCCCCCGGCGGGCCGATGCTGGTCGATGGTCATGACACGGCGACACCGCTGACCGTCTTCGTTCGCCGCGCCACGATCCGCCCGGCGGCGAAATCGGTATTGGCTGATCCGCTTGCCGACCCGGTGCTCGATTTGCGCGTCCATTCGGCGACCGCGGAGGCCTATTTCGTTAGGGCTGGCGACTATCTGCAGATCATCGATGTCGACGGGCGCCAATGCACCGATTTCCAGTGCTTTTCGGCGCGCAAGCTGGACAGGGGACTGGATCATCCGCTCGACGTGACGACGACGCGCACGCTCATGGGTGCGAGCTACCCGATGCCCGGCCTGCATTCCAAATACTATGACCAGGACATGGAGCCGCTGGTCGAGGTGGTGCAGGACACATGCGGCCGGCACGACGCCTTCGCGCTCGCCTGCGCCGCCAAATATTACGACGACATCGGCTATCCCGGACACACCAACTGTTCGGAGAATTTCAACGGCGCTCTGGCCGGCAAGGGCGTCAATCCCCGCGCGGGCTGGATGGCGATCAACTTCTTCTTCAACACGGCGATCGACGCGCATGGCGTCATGGTGTCCGACGAGCCGTGGTCGCGGGCGGGCGACTATGTGCTGCTCAGGGCGCTCACCGACATCGTTTGCGTTTCCTCCGCCTGCCCCGACGACACGACGCCGGCCAATGGCTGGAACCCGACCGACATCCATGTGCGGACCTATTCCGGCCAGCACAAATTCTCGCGAGCGATCGCCAGACGCATGACGCCCGATTCGGAACCGAAAATGACCCGCGAGACCGCTTTTCATTCGAGCTTTGCCAAGCACACCCGCAACTTTCAGGAGTACAAGGGCTATTGGCTCGCCAATTCCTTCGCCAAGGACGGGCCGATCGCCGAATACTGGGCCTGCCGCCAAGACGCGGTGATCATGGACCTGTCGCCGCTGCGCAAGTTCGAGGTCACCGGCCCGGATTCCGAAGCGCTGCTGCAATACACGCTGACCCGCGACGTCAAGAAGCTCGGCGTTGGCCAGGTGGTCTATTCGGCCATGTGCTACGAGCATGGCGGCATGATTGATGACGGCACCCTGCTGCGGCTGGGCAAGGACAATTTCCGCTGGGTCGGCGGCGACGATCTGTCTGGCGAGTGGCTGCGCGAGACGGCGACAAAACTCGGCCTCAATGTCCTTGTGCGTTCCTCCACCGACCAGATGCACAATGTCGCCGTGCAGGGACCGAAGAGCCGCGACATCCTCAGGGAGGTGATCTGGACCTCGCCGCTGCAGCCGTCGATCGACGAACTCGATTGGTTCCGCTTCGCCGTCGCCCGCATTGGTGGCGGCAACGGCATTCCGGTCGTCGTCTCGCGCACCGGCTATACCGGCGAGCTCGGCTACGAGATCTGGTGCCATCCGCGCGACGCCGAAAAGGTCTTCGACGCCATCTGGGAAGCCGGCCAGCCGCACGGGCTGAAGCCGATGGGACTGCAGGCGCTGGACATGGTGCGCATCGAGGCCGGGTTGATCTTCGCCGGATACGAATTTTCCGACCAGACCGATCCGTTCGAGGCCGGCATCGGCTTCACTGTGCCGCTGAAGAGCAAGACCGACGATTTCGTCGGCCGCGAGGCGCTGATCCGCCGCAAGGAGCACCCGCAGACGAAGCTGGTCGGTCTCGACATCGACGCCAATGTCGACGTCGGCCATGGCGATTGCGTGCATGTCGGCCGTGCCCAGATCGGCGTGGTCACGTCAGGCATGCGCTCGCCGGTGCTGAACAAGACCATCGCGCTGGCCAGGCTCGATGTCACCCATTCGGCTGTCGGTACCGAGGTCGAGATCGGCAAGCTCGACGGCCATGCCAAGCGGCTGCCGGCGCGAGTCGTCGCCTTCGCCCACTACGATCCGCAAAAGACCAAACCGCGTTCCTGACGGCCCTTCCCTCCCAAGACAGTGAGGCCGTGCTGCAGTTCGTGATAGGAATTTTTTCTTGACCTGCTGAGGGCAGCTATGCTACATATTCGTCCATGGTGCTGATTTGCGCCGCGACCCGCCTCCGGCGGGTTTTTCGCTTCCTGACCCTTGGTCCTTTTCCGAACAATCCCACCGCGGCAGTGTGAAGCCGACATGTTTCGCAAGCGTGATGTGCACGGCGCGACAAATCGCTTGACCTGAAAGCGCGCCGGATCAATCTTCACTGTTAAGAAAAAAATGCGACTGAGTGGAAACACCGACAGCCGCCCAAAGCATGCGTCGATGATGAAGCCTCGCGAAGTCGCGGCCGTCACGAACGGGGAACATCAAAATGGGGAACAAAGACATATGAGCACGATAACGACTGTCCTGGAGCCGCTTGCCGAAGGCAAGTTGCACCGAAATATCGACTGGCGCGGCGCCTTCTGGGTGGCGAGCGGCGTGCCGGCCCTGGTCCTGTTCTCGATCGGCGGCATTGCCGGCACGACCGGCACGCTGGCCTTCGCGATCTGGATCTTCTCCATGATCATGGGCTTCCTGCAATCCTTCACCTATGCCGAAATCGCCGGCCTGTTTCCGAACAAGTCGGGCGGCGCGTCGATCTACGGCGCCACCGCCTGGCTGCGCTATTCCAAGTTCATCGCGCCGCTGTCTGTCTGGTGCAACTGGTTCGCCTGGTCGCCGGTGCTGTCGCTCGGCTGCTCGATCGCCGCCGCCTACATCCTCAACGCGCTGGCGCCAGTGCCGCTGTTCACCGAAACCTCACCCGATGTCGTCGCCTATATCGCCGCGCATGCCGGGACGAGTGCCGCCGACGCCATCACAGCGGTGACCGCGGCGGCGACGCCGGCAATCCGCAACTGGACGCTTTACAGCCACACGCTGGGACCGGTCTCGTTCACCTTCAACGCGACCTTCTTCATCGGCGCAGTGCTGATGCTGATCATCTTTGCGATCCAGCATCGCGGCATTCTCGGCACCGCCAATGTGCAGAAATATATCGGCCTCTTGGTCATCGTCCCGATGCTGATCGTCGGCGTGGTGCCGATCGTCACCGGCCAGATCAACTGGGCGAATTTTTCGCCGCTGGTGCCGCTGGCCGCAGCCTACGCGCCCGAGCCCGGTGCCTGGAACATCGCCGGCTGGACGCTGGTGCTTGGTGGTATGTTCATCGCCGCCTGGTCGACCTACGGCTTCGAGACCGCCGTCTGCTACACATCCGAGTTCAAGAACCCCGGCACCGACACGTTCAAGGCGATTTTCTATTCCGGCCTTCTGTGCATGCTGCTGTTCATCCTGGTGCCGTTCACCTTCCAGGGCGTGCTTGGCCTCAACGGTATGCTGGCGACGCCGATCGTCGACGGCTCCGGGGTCGCCGACGCGCTGGCCGGCATGGTCGGCGGCGGCGCGCTAGTCCACAGCCTGTTGGTGATGCTGATGATCCTGGCGCTGGTGCTGTGCATCATGACGGCCATGGCCGGCTCTTCGCGTACGCTCTACCAGGGCTCGGTCGACGGCTGGCTGCCGCGCTATCTCAGCCATGTCAACGAACATGGTGCGCCGACACGGGCAATGTGGACCGATCTCGTCTTCAACCTGATCGTGCTGGCCATCGCCTCGGCCGACGCGACGAGCTTCTTCTTCATCCTCGCCGTGTCGAATTGCGGTTACATCATCTTCAACTTCCTCAACCTCAACGCCGGCTGGATCCACCGCATCGACAACGGCCATATCGCACGGCCCTGGAAGGCGCCGAGCTGGCTGCTCGGGATCGGGGCGATCTTCGCCTATGTCAACGCGATCTTCATGGGCGCCGGTGCCAAGGTATGGAACCCGATGGCGCTGTGGGCCGGCCTGATCACGGCAGCGCTGATCATCCCGGTGTTCTGCTTCCGACACTACATTCAGGACAAGGGCAAGTTCCCCGACCACATGCTGGCCGATCTCGGCATGACGGGGGCCGACCTCTCGGTCAAAAAGGCGGGCATGCTGCCCTATCTGACGCTGGTCGCCGGCGTGGTGGTGATGCTGCTCGCCAACTGGTTCTTCGTCATCTGACCTCATAAAAAGGAAAAGGATCGGGCGCGCTTCGGCGCGCCCGATCCTTTTCGACTGGCGTGATCGATCTATTCGGCGGCCAGCGCCAGTTGCGGCTTTTCGGCTTCCTGGCTCAGTTCCAGATCGTCCGTCCGTCCCTCCGCCCCGCGCTTTTTCGGCTCCCGGCCGAAGAACAGGGCGTAACCGGCCGGCAGGACCAGGATGGTCAGCACCGTGGCAACCAGGATGCCGCCCATCATGGCGTAGGCGAGCGGACCCCAGAAGACGCCGCGCGAGATCGGGATCAGCGCCAGCACCGCCGTCAGCGCCGTCAGCGTGATCGGCCGGAAACGGCGAACGGCCGAACCGATGATGGCCTCGTAGCGGTCCATGCCCGCGGCGATGTCCTGGTCGATCTGGTCGACCAGGATGATCGAGTTGCGCATGATGATGCCGAGCAGCGCGATGACGCCGAGAATGGCGACGAAGCCGAACGGCGCACCGCTGATCAGGAGTGCCGCGGCAGCACCGATAATGCCAAGCGGACCGGTCGCCAGCACCAGCATCGCCTTGCCGAAGTTCTGCAGCTGGATCATCAAAAGCACGACAATGACGGCCAGCATGATCGGTGCCTTGGCGGCGATCGAAGCCTGGCTTTCCGCCGAATCCTCCGCACCGCCCTGGATTTCGATCTTGTAACCGGGCGCCAGACCCGCACGCAGGTCCTTCATGTCGTTGTACATCTTGGTGACGACGTCGTTGGACTGCACGCCGTCGGGCAAGGTGGCGCGCACGCTGATGGTCGGCAGGCGGTCGCGGCGCCATTCGATGCCTTGCTCCAGCACCGGCACCACCTTGGCCACCTGCGACAGCGGCACGAAACCGCCGAAGTCGGTCGGGATATAGACCGAGTCGACCGAGGACAGCAGGCTGCGGCTGGCATTCGGCTCGCGGGCGACGATGGACACCGTCTCCTCGCCGTCGCGGAAGTCGTCGAGCGGCGCGCCGGACATCGTCGCCTGCAGCATCTGGCGGATGCGCTGCGAGGTAACGCCGAGTGCGCGGGCACGATCCTGGTCGATGACCAGCTTCATCGCCGGAACCGGCTCCAGCCAGTCATCATGCACGGCGCCAAGCAGCGGATCTTCACGGAACTTCGCCTTCACCTGGTCGGCGATGCGGCGCACCTCCTGGCGATCCGGCCCCATGACGCGCATCTGCACCGGCCAGCCGGTCGGCGGACCGAGGAACAGACGATCGACCTTGGCACGGATGGACGGGAAGTCTTGCGCCAGAACGGTGCGCAACTTGACGATCAGACGCTCGCGAGCCGGTTCGTCATTGGCCATGACGAGCAACTGGGCAAAGTTGGGGTTGCTCAGCTGCTGGTCGAGCGGCAGGAAGAAGCGCGGCGCGCCCTCGCCGATATAGGTGGCGATGAAACGCTTGTCCTTGTCGTCCATCATCTTGGTCTCGAGCGCCTTGGCCTGCGCCTCGACTTCCTTGATGCTGGTGCCTTCCGGCAGCCAAAGGTCGACGAGGATTTCCGGCCGCGACGATTGCGGGAAGAAGTTCTGCGGAATGAACTGGAAAGCCCACAGGCTGGTGCCGAAGGTGACCAGCGTCATCACCAGGACGATGATGCGATGGCGCACGGCCCAGCTGACGGTGGCACGAAGCCGGCGGTAGAAACGCGTGTCGAAGACATCGTGATGGCTGCCGGCATGCTTGCGCTGCTTGAGGATCATGTTGCCGAGCCATGGCGTGAAATAGACCGCGACGAACCAGGAGACGATCAGCGCGATGCCGACGACATAGAACAGCGTGCGGACATATTCGCCGGCGGTCGAGGCCGCGAAGCCGACCGGAATAAAGCCGGCCGTGGTGATCAGCGTGCCGGTCAGCATCGGGAAGGCGGTCGAGGAATAGGCGAAGCTCGCCGCCTCGACCTTGACCATTCCCTCCTCCAGCTTGCGCTCCATCATCTCGACGACGATCATCGCGTCGTCGACCAGAAGACCGAGCGCGATGATCAGCGCGCCGAGCGAGATGCGCTGCAGGTCGATGCCGAGCTCGTACATGATGGCGAAGGTCGCGGCCAGCACCAGCGGGATGGCGATGGCGATGACCAGGCCGGAACGCCAACCGATCGACAGGAACGAGACCACGAGCACGATCAGCAACGCTTCGCCAAGCGCATGCATGAACTCCGCCACCGCATCGGTGACGACGCCCGGCTGGTCGGAGATCTGGTCGACCGCAACGCCGTAGGGCAGCGCCTCTTCGAAGCGCTTGTAGGTGGCCTCGACATCCTTGCCGACATCGGTAACCTTGAAGCCCTTGGCCATGACGACGCCCAACTGCACGCTGTCGTGACCGTTGAAGCGGTACTTTCGCTGGAACGGATCCTGCAACCCCGAACTCACCGTGGCGATGTCGCCCAGCCTCGTGACCTGACCGCCGGCGCGCAGGCGCAGGTTCCTGATATCCTCGACCTTGCCGACATCGCCCTCGACGGAAATGCGCACCGAGTTGGTGCCTGTATCGACGGAGCCGGCCGGGTCGACATTGTTCTGTCCCTTGATCGCATTCTGCAGATCGGTCAGCGTCAGGCCCCGTTCGGCCAGGGCCTTGGACGAGACGTCGATATAGAGCTTTTCAGGCTGGTCGCCGATGATAACGGCTTTTTCGACGCCGGGCGTCGTCAAAAGCATGTCGCGCGCCTGGATGGCGAACTTCTTCAGCTCGGGATAGCTGAAGCCATCGCCGCTGATCGAATGCAGGGTGATGAAGGTGTCGCCGAATTCGTCGTTGAAATAGGGGCCGAGCAGACCTTGCGGCAAGTCACCGGCAATGTCACTGACCTTCTTGCGCACCTGGTAGAAGGCGTCGGTCACCTCGGCGGTGTTGGTGTCGCCCTTGATCTGCACGGTGATGATGGCGCTGCCGGCGCGGGTAAACGAACGCACGAAATCGAGATGCGGCGTTTCCTGCAGCTTGCGTTCGATCTTGTTGACGACCTGATCTTCCATCTCCTGGATCGAGGAGCCCGGCCAGATCGCCTGGACGACCATGACCCGGAAGGTGAAATCGGGATCTTCCTTCTGGCCCATGCGCATCAGGCCGAGCGCGCCGGAAATGATGATCAGGCCGAACAGGAACCGCGCAATGGCGGGATGGCCGATTGCCCAGCGCGACAGGTTGAAGGGCCGCTTCTCTTCCGTGGAATTGGTCATCGACGCTGGTCCATCTATCTAGCGCAACAAAATCGAGGGTTCGTAGTGGCTTCCGGGCGGCAAGGCTCTCCCAGCGGAGAAGCACTCATCGCGGTGGGACGCGAAATCGATGTGGGGGTTACATCAATCGAGCGTCTCGGTCGGGCGCCTGCCGCCCGGAAACCAGCGGCTGCGGGAACGCGCAGCCGGTTGTCTGTCGTCAGCGCACCTGCTTGGCGTCGCCGTCCGCCGCGGATGCCGATTGCAGCGCCGTATCACCGGCGAGCTTCACCTTGAGGTTCTCGGTCATGAATTGCGTGCCGGCGGCGACCACGACATCGCCGGGTTTCAAACCCTCCGCGACACGCACGCCATCGGCGGCGAACTCGGCAACCTTGATCGGACGAGCATGAACGGTGTCGGCGCCACGATCGACGGTCCAGACGATCGATTGGGTGCCTTGCTCGGCCAGTGCGCTCAGGGGGATCGAGACCAGCTGCCGCTCATTGGCCGCCGTGGCTTCGATGCTGGCGGTCATGCCGAGCAGCACACGCGGATCGTTGGGCAGGCTGACGCGGACGGCAAAGGTGCGTGATTGCGGATCGGCGCTGCCGGCGACTTCGCGGACCTTGCCGTCGAGCGCCAGCGCATCGTCCGACCAGAAGCCCGCCTTGACCGCCTTGCCCGGCTTGAATTCGGCGATTTCCATTTCGGGGACGGCGATCAGCACTTCCTTTTCGCCGTCGACAGCGACAGTGACAACCGGCGTGCCGGAACCGACCACCTGGCCAACGTCGGCGCTGACCGTGGTGACGATGCCATCCCTGTCGGCCTTGAGGTCGGTATAACCGACCTGGTTCTTCGCCTGAGCCAGTGTCGAAAGGGCGGAATCACGGGTGGCGACCGCTTGGTCATAGGTCAAGGTCGCCTGTTCGAGCTGTGATTTCGGGGCAAAATTCTTGGCAAAAAGCTGCTCGGCACGCTTGCGGGCGAGTTCCACGGTCTCGACCTGCCGCTCGGCGGCATCGAGCGCTGCCTGCGCGCTCTTGACCGAAAGGTCGTAGTCAATGGGATCGATGCGGGCGAGCACATCGCCCGAGGCCACATGCTGGCCGATATCGACGAGGCGCTCGGTGATCTTGCCATTGACGCGGAATGCCAGAGCGCTCTCGGTGCGGGCCCTCACCGACCCGGAATAGGAGAGCGTGCGGGTGTCATGTACCTTCGCGATCTCGACAACCTTGACCGGGCGGATGATATCCTTGACTTCGGCTTTTTCCTGGCTGCAGCCGGCAAGCCCGAGGGTGGCGGTGACAAGCAGCACCGGGCCTACAGCGGGCAACCTGCCGATGATTGAACTGAACGAAGACACGCGCGTACTCCCGAAATGGAGATGAATCGTTGAAACCGGCGCCCGACGGGCGGAGGCTACTTCAAGGCCTTGATTGCATAGTCGACGAGGTCGTCAGGCATTGCCCGGTTGGTCTTGGCAAGGCATTGCGCCACCATCTGCGGGTGACACAGGATGACGGTCGCGGCGCCGAAACAGCGAGACGCGATAACCGGATCCTGTTTTCTGAACTCACCGGCCTCGATCCCGTCACGAATGATTTCCGCGAACAGGTCGTGAATGCTGTCGACATGCTTGTCGATCACACCCCAATCCCGTTCGAGGGCGACGATGACCATCTCGTGGACCTTCTGGTCGTCGAGCATGACCTCCATCGTCATCTTGTATTGCGCATGCACGTAGCGCCGGAGCCGCTCCTCGGCGCTGATCGGCAGGCGCGAAATCTCGTAGGCCATCTTGTAGCTGGCGCCGAGCATCCGGCCGCAGACGGCCTGGTGGATTTCGACCTTGGAGGCGAAGAAACGGTAGATGTTGGCCGGCGACATGCCGAGCTCACGCGCAATGTCGGCGACATTGGTCTTGCCGTAGCCATAGTGCCGGAACAGGCGCTCGGCGCAATCGAGAATGCGCGTTACATTTTCCTGTCGGGCGGCTTCGGCGACTATGGTGGCGGCTTCGGACATGATCCTCTATCGATTTACGAGTGACGAATTTTGATTTTCATCACTCGTAAATCGAAAAGAAGGACCTGTCAATGCGGATTCGGTATACACGTACGAATGATGACAGATGGTGACAGTGAGAAGGTGGAATCGACGATCGCTGTTAGCGGCTGGCCCTGATGAATTCGTCATCCTAGGGCGAAGCAAGGAGCGAAGCGACGCGGCGCAGACCCTAGGATCCATGCCGCGGCGTTGGTCAAAGAGTGCGACGGATCAACAGGTTACACCGGTCAGCGAGCTGTAGCCTGCAGCCGCCATTCTCGACTGTCGGAGCTCGGCCGCAAGGTGACGGCATGGATCCCTTGGGCTGCGGAGCAGCTCCCGGGTTTCCGCGACGTCGCTCGCGACTGCTACACCCTAGGATGACGAAGCCCGCGACAAATTGTCGAGGCGAAGCATGGGTGGCGATGCAGCTAAGCCCCCTTGGCCATCTCGCGTAGCCGGAATTTCTGGATCTTGCCGGTCGAGGTTTTCGGGATTTCGGCGAAGATGACCGCCTTCGGCACTTTGAACCGGGCAAGCAGCGCGCGGCAGTGATCGATGATCTCGGCTTCGGTCGCGACCTTGCCGGGTTTCAGCTCGACATAGGCAACAGGCACTTCGCCCCATTTGTCGTCGGGCCTGGCGACGACGCCGCAAGAGGCAACCGACGGGTGCTTGTAGAGCGCGTCCTCGACCTCGATAGAGGAAATGTTCTCGCCACCGGAGATGATGATGTCCTTGGAGCGGTCCTTGAGCTGGATGTAGCCATCGGGGTGCATGACGCCGAGATCGCCGGAATGGAACCAGCCGCCGGCGAAGGCTTCGTCGCTCGCCTTGCGGTTTTTCAGGTAGCCCTTCATGACGATGTTGCCGCGGAACATGACCTCGCCGATTGTCTCGCCGTCGGCCGGTGTCGTCCGCATCGTCTCGGGGTCCATGACCGTCAGGCCTTCGAGCGCTGCATAGCGCACGCCCTGCCGCGCCTTCCTGGCGCTGCGCTCGCCCTTTTCGAGATCATCCCAGGCGCCGTGCCATTCGTTGACGACCGCCGGGCCATAGGTCTCGGTCAGGCCGTAGAGATGGGTGACGGCAAAGCCGGCATCCGCCATCCCCGACAGCACGGCTTCCGGCGGGGGTGCTGCAGCCGTGTTGAAAGTGACCGTCTGCGGAAATGCGCGCTTGTCCTCGTCCCTGGCATTGATCAGCACCGACATGACGACCGGCGCGCCGCACAGATGGGTGACGCCCTGATCGGCGATCGCATCGTAGATCGGCTTCGGCCGCACCCAGCGCAGACAGACATGGGTGCCGGCCTGGACGGCGAGCGTCCAGGGAAAGCACCAGCCATTGCAGTGGAACATCGGCAGCGTCCACAAATAGACCGCGTGCTTGGCCATGCCGGCATGGATGGTGTTGGTGTAGGCCATCAGGGCCGCACCGCGATGGTGGTAGACGACGCCCTTCGGATTGCCCGTCGTTCCGGACGTGTAGTTGAGCGAAATCGCATCCCACTCGTCGTCGGGCATCGACCAGGCGAAGTCCGCGTCGCCGCCTGCGACAAATGCCTCATAGTCCAGTGAGCCTACCCGCTCGCCCTTTGGGTACGGCGCGTCGGCGGCGTATTCGGGATCGTCATAGTCGATGACCAGCGGCTTGACCCTGGCCAGTTCCAGGGCCTGCTTGACGACGCCGGAGAATTCGCGGTCGACGATCAGCACCTTGGTCTCGGCATGATCGAGTTGGAAGGCGATGACCGCCGCATCGAGGCGGGTGTTGAGCGAATGCAGCACCGCCTTGGTCATCGGCACGCCGAAATGCGCCTCCAGCATCGGCGGCGTGTTTGACAGCATGACGGTGACGGTGTCGCCCTTGCCGATGCCGCGCTTCTGAAGGGCCGAGGCAAGCTTCAGCGACCGCTGCCAGAAAGTGCGATAGTCGATGCGCTGGCGGCCATGGATGATGGCGATATGGTCGGGATAGGTCTTGGCCGCGCGCTCCAGATAGGTGAGCGGCGTCAGCGGCTGATGGTTGGCGGCGTTCTTGTCGAGATCCTGGTCGTAAGGATTGCCCATCCCATGCTCCCCGCGATTTTCTTTCAGACGTTCTAATCACAGGCTTGGGCCGCGTCACCACAAACGATGCCACGACAGAGCGCATTCGGCACAATGATGAACCAGATTCGGCGCAAGCGGGAGCATCGCATACCTCTGCCCAGTTTGACTTTTGTCGAGAGCCGTGAATAATGTCAGCTGAGGAGACGGCATGGCGATCCGACCGGCAGAACAACTCATCCACAAGGCCGCCTGGCTCTACTATGCCCATGGCCTGCGGCAGGACCAGGTGGCGAGCCAGCTTAACATTTCCCGTGCCTCGGTCGCCATGTACCTGCGCAAGGCGCGCGAGACCGGCATCGTCAACATCTCGACTTCGACCCAGCTTTTCACCGACGACGTGCTGGCGCGCAAGCTCGAGGATACGCTGAGCCTCGACGCCGTCTGGATCGCGCCGGAGAATGATCATATTGCCGACCCGTCGACGGAAATCGCCGTGCTGGCGGCGAGCGTCTTTCTCGAACTGGTCAAGAAGGGCGCCCGCATCGGCGTCGCCTGGGGCCGCACCGTCTATATGATTGCCGACGTCATGTCCTATGCCGATCTGCAGGATGTCACGGTGGTGCAGCTCTGCGGCAATCTCGGCGCGCCCTATTCCTATCGCCCCGACCAATGCACTATGGAAATCGCGCGGCGGCTCAACGCCAAAGGGCTCAATTTCTACGCGCCGCTGGTGCTGTCTACGGAAGAACTTGCGCGTGCGCTGCGTGCCGAGCCGGTGATCCGGGAACAATTGTCGGGTGTCGGCGAATGCGACCTGGCGTTATACTCGGTCGGCGCGGTCGACGCCGACAGCCATCTGGTCAAATGCGGCGCGCTGACGCCAAGCGAAATGGCGGATCTGCGCAGCCAAGGCGCTGCCGGCGTGATTGCCGGGCAGATCATAGACGCCGAGGGCAAGGTGCTCGACTGCAGTTATAACAGGCGGGTGATCTCCGCCGAGCTTGCATCGCTGCGCGCCATCGCCAGGCGGTTGGTGGTGGTGCAGGAGGACAGCAAGTTCGAACCGCTGCTCGCGGCGATCGCCGGCGGCCTTTGCACGCATCTGGTGGTCGGCGCGCACATGGCGCAGCGGCTTCTGGATCATGCGGCTGCCACGACAGAAAAGGCCTCCTAGGAAATCCCATCTCCGCCGCCGGCGCATTGTCATCAAAGCGTCGCGGCATTCCTGTTTCACCATCAAAGACAAACAACCGGACGAAGCGAACATGAAGAATTTGTGGAATGACGAAGCCGCCGAAAAACTCGTCGCAGACTACGCGAAAAAGGGTGTCGGCCGCGACCTGGCGCTGCGCGTCTACACGACCCGGCTGCTCGGCGGCGAACCACGGCTGGTCCTGCATGGCGGCGGCAACACCTCTTGCAAGACGACGGCAACCGACCTCGTCGGCGACCAGTGGGACGTGCTGTGCGTCAAGGGCAGCGGCTGGGACATGGGCGTCATCGAGCCGCAGGGCCTGCCGGCGGTCAAGCTCAAGCCGCTGCTCAAGGCGCGCGCGCTGAACAGGCTGGCCGACGAGGACATGGTTGCCCTGCAACGCGTCAACCTCATCGATCCGTCCTCGCCCAACCCGTCGGTCGAGACGCTGCTGCATGCCTTCCTGCCGCACAAATTCGTCGACCACACGCACTCGACCGCCATTCTCGCCATCGTCGACCAGGAGGACTCCAAGCCGCTGGTGAAGACGGTTTTCGGCAGCAAGATGGGTTACGTGCCTTACATCATGCCCGGCTTCGATCTCGCCAAGGCGGCTGCCGACATCTTCGACGCCGATCCTGACGTCGAGGGCCTGATCCTCGACAAGCATGGCATCTTCACCTTCGGCGACGATGCGAAGCAGGCCTACGACCGGATGATCCATTATGTGAACGTCGCCGAGGACTATATTGCCGCAAGCGGCAAGCCGAAGGCGGCAAAGGCAGCCTTGCCGGCAAAGCTCGCGACGCCGGCGTCGATCGCGCCGATGCTGCGCGGCGCGGTGGCGGTAGCGCGCGGCGAAGGCCGCTTCGACCGAATGGTCAGCGATTTCCGCACTTCGCCGGCAATTGTCGATTTCATCAATTCAGCCGAGATCGCCGATTATGCCGGGCGCGGCGTCTCGACGCCCGATCTGTCGATCCGCATCAAGACCGGGCCGATGGCGCTGCCGGCGCCCGACGCGGACAAGGCCGGCGACTACAAGGCGGTGATCAAGAGCCATGTCGACGCGTTCGCCAAGGATTATCGCGCCTATTTCGAAACCAATGATGCGCTCGACGACGTCAAGCGCACCATGCTTGACCAGATGCCGCGGCTGACGCTGGTGCCCGGCCTCGGCATGTTCGGCCACGGCCGCACCCTGAAGGACGCGAAGATCGCGTCGGATGTCGGTGAGATGTGGATCGAGGCAGTGCGTGGCGCCGAGGCCGTCGGCCGGTTCCATCCGCTTTCCAAGGCCGACCTGTTCCCGCTCGAATACTGGTCGCTGGAACAGGCCAAGCTCGCCTCCAACAAGCCGAAGCCGCTGACCGGCCAGGTGGTGCTGATCACCGGCGGTGCCGGCGCGATCGGTGCAGCGACGGCAAAGCTGTTCGCCGACAATGGCGCCCATGCCGTCGTCGTCGATCTCGACGCCGAAAAAGCCGCCGATGCAGCGAAGAAAGCCGGCAACAATTCGATCGGCGTCGCCGCAGACATCACCGACCCGGCACAGGTGCGTGCCGCCTTCGACAAAGCGGTCGCCGTGTTCGGCGGTGTCGACATCCTGGTTTCCAATGCCGGCGCCGCCTGGGAAGGCCGCATCGGCGAGCTCGACGATGCACTTTTGCGCAAGAGTTTCGAGCTCAATTTCTTCGCCCACCAATCGGTGGCGCAGAATGCCGTGCGCATCATGCTCGAGCAGGGCACCGGCGGCGTGCTTCTGTTCAACACCTCCAAGCAGGCCGTCAACCCCGGCCCGAAGTTCGGCGCCTATGGCGTGCCGAAGGCGGCGACGCTGTTCCTGTCCAGGCAGTACGCGCTCGACTATGGCGCGCATGGCATCCGCTCGAACGCCGTCAACGCCGACCGCATCCGCTCGGGCCTTTTGACCGACGCCATGATTGCCAGCCGCTCAGGCGCGCGCGGCGTGTCGGAGAAGGACTACATGTCCGGCAATCTGCTCGGCCAGGAAGTGACGGCGCAGGACGTGGCGCAGGCCTTCCTGCATCATGCGCTGGCCGACCGCACCACCGCCGACGTGACGACCGTCGACGGCGGCAATATCGCGGCAGCGCTGCGGTAGGGAAAACCGGCCGAGACTGACGCAAAACAGGCGAAGGTATTCGGGATCTGCAGCTACAGCAGTTCTCGGATGCCTTCCCACGCCATTCTGCCCAACCGTGATTCGGCCTCGTCATTGCCGCCATGTGCATGCAATGTCGAGCGTGGTGTGTTCTCGCCAGGCAAGAGAATGCGATGCCCCGCATCCGGCGATGACACGAGATGTGTGATCTTGCCTGCTTCGCTGCGCCGCCGAACAATCTCTGTCGCGAACCATAGGGAGGGCCACAGCGCATCGTCGCCGCCTGCGACCAGCAGGATCTCGGCCGATGCGGTCTCAACGGGGATGGTCGCCGCAGCCGCTTCCTGCCTGGAGGTTTTCAAGCAATGTTCGAAGAGTCCCCTGTAGGATACCAAGCCATCCACGTATTCTGGTGTCCAGTTTGGATCCGTCGGCACAAACGGCAGGGGGATTCCGTCGAGCGACCATGAGGATCGTTCAGGCCAGCTGACGCCATCCCGGCCAGCACCAATATTTCCTCAAATCACCGATGACGGGCTGATGGCGACCACAGCGTCGATGCGCGGGTCATGGACCGCCGCAAGCAGTGAGGCCTCGGCACCCTTGGATGTGCCGACATAGACGATGCGGTGGCATCCTGTTTCAAGGAGACAATCGGTTGCCGCGAAGAAGGTTTCGAGGGGAATTTCGCATATTCCGGGAGGCTGGCCCTCACCGCCGAACCATTGCAGGGCCAAAGCCGACGAGCCCTCGTTTGCAAAGAGCCGTGCGCGCCCGACATCGACGCGGCCACTCGACCCACCCAGCACCACGACACCCGTGGTGGCCTGCGGGCATCGAAACAAGGTTCCGGCGACGGCGCCGGACAGGTTTTCCTCGATTGCCGCCTGAGCTTCCATATACGCACCGAACCTTGGGCCGGAGCCTGGCGCCGGCTGCAGATATTCAGCAAAAAGGCCGCCTGCAGCAAGCGGCTGCAGGCGGCCTTCGATTGCGAAAGTTACTTGGCGTTCGGGTTCGGCATCCAGGCCGGCATCGCGACATCGGCGTGGGCGAACTGCGGCAGCTTGGCCGACAGGTCCTCCATGTTCTTGATGTCCTTGTCGATGAGGTCCTTCTGGGTGATCAGTGTCGGCGGCACGACGACGTTGTGGCCCGGATCTTCACCGGCCAGCAGCTGCGCCAGCGCACGCACCGAGACCTGGCCGACGACGGCCGGGTTGGTCGCGGCGGTCGCGGCCCAGGCGCTGTCGGGCTCGCGCATCGCAGCGATGTCCGAGGTCGAAATGTCGGCCGAATAGATCTTGATGCCCTTGTTCAAGCCCGCTTCGTCGACAGCGATCTTCACGCCCTTGGCGAATTCGTCATAGGGAGCGAACATCACCTTGATGTCGGGATGCGCCGTCAGCACCGAACGCGCCTGGTTGGCGACGGAGTTGGCGATCGGATTGTCGAGCGTGCCGAACATCGCGACTTCCTTGATGCCGGCATATTTCTTCTTGACGTCAACCCAGGTCTCGTTGCGGCGGTCGAGCGGCGCGATGCCGGCAACATAGACATAGCCGGCATTCCAGCTCTCGCCATTGTCCTTGACCGCCTGCTCGAGCGCGAGGCGGGCCAGGTCGCGGTCGGACTGTTCGATCTGCGGGATCTTGGGGTTTTCGACGTTGACGTCGAAGGCTACAACCTTGATGCCGGCGTCGACCGCACGCTGCGCGGCGTCCTTCATCGATTCCGTCAGGCCGTGCTGGATGATGATACCCTGCACGCCGAGCGCGATGGCCTGATCGACCATGTCGGACTGAAGAGCCGCATCCTGGCGGCTGTCGAGGACGCGCAGGTCGATGCCGAGCGCCTTCGACTGCGCCTCGACGCCCGAGAGATACGCCTGGAAGAAGTCGCCGGTCGAGAGATAGCGCACCAGCGCGATCTTGACGCCGGGCTTGTCGAAGGGCGTCGGCTTGTCCGCGGCAAAAGCCGGAAACTGCATCAGCATGGTTGCGCCGGCCAATCCGAGCGCCACCTTCCCCAGAAGTCTTCTTGTAATGCTCACTTTGTTTTCCTCCACTCTTGTTGAACTCGAAAATCCTGTTCCGGTCGAAAGCTATCTCCTGCCCCTGCCCGAAAGCGCAAAGGTGAAGACAAGGGCGACGACCAGAACCACGCCCTTGATGAAATCCTGCGTGTAGTAAGGCGCGTTCATCATCGTCAGGCCCTGCAGCAAGATGCCGACGAACAGCGCGCCGATGGCGGTGCCGAAGGCGTTCGGCTTGGCGGCACCCAGCACCGCGTAGCCGATCAGCGCTGCGGCAACCGCATCGAGCAGCAGATTATTACCCGAGGCGATGTCGCCGCGTCCAAGCCGGGCAGCGAGCAAAATGCCCCCGATCGAGGCAAAAACACCTGAAATGACGTAAGCCCAGATCTTGTATGCCTTGACAGGCGCGCCGGCGAGTTCGGCGGCGCGCTCATTGCTGCCGACGGCATACATCATGCGGCCGAAACGGGTGTATTCGAGGAAGAACCAGATCAGCACGGCGAGCACGAGCAGCACCACCACCGACACTGGAATGAGGTTCGGGATGAAGAAGTCGAAGCGGTGGCGGCCAAGCGCCAGGAAGGCGTCGGAGAATTTGCCGTTGGCGACCGAACCATCAGGCATGGTCATGCCGGTGGCGATCGAGCGGCCTTCGGTTGGAATGCGCTGCAGGCCGACGAGCAGGAACATCATGCCGAGCGTCGCCAGCAGATCGGGCACACGCATGTAGACGATCAGCCAGCCATTGATCAGGCCGACGATGGCGCCGATGAGCAGGCAGACGACGACCGCGACAAGGGCGTTCTGCTCCAGCACCACCATGACATAGGCGGCCGCCATCATGGCTGAGGTGGCGACCGAGCCGATCGACAGATCAAAACCTCCGACGACCAGCGTGGCGGTGACGCCGAGCGCCAGCACGCCGGTGATGGCGACCGACTGGAAGATGAAAACCGCACTTTGCGGCGAAACGAAACCGTCGGCGGCGATCGAGAAATAGGCGACGAGCCCGAACAAGAGCACGATGAATCCGTAGCGGATGGCGTGGTCGCGTAATGTCATTCGGCGTTCCCGCGCGCTGCTGCCGTTTTTACCCAACCCGAACCCATGCTCTCTCCATTCCCATTCCTAACGCCCGCGCTCAGGCGGCACTGTGCAGCGGCCCGCCGGCGACCTCGGCCAACAGGCGGTCGAGATCGACATCGGCATTGCGGTGCTCGCCGACGATGGTCTGTTCCGACATGACCAGGATGCGATCGGCGGTCTCCAGCGCCTCGTCGAGTTCGGTGACGAACAGCAGCGTGGCGCGTCCGTTTGCACTGGCCCTGAGCTTGGCGGCGATGTCGCGCCGGGCGGAAATATCGACGCCCTGAAACGGCTCGTCCAGAATGAACAGCCTTGCATCCTGCGCCATCCAGCGGGCGACCATCACCTTCTGCTGGTTGCCGCCGGAGAGCTCCGACATCTCATCCTTCTCGGAGCGGCAGACGATGCCCAGCTCCTCGATCTGCCGACGCGCCGTGGCGCGTTCCAGACGGCGCTTGAGAACAGCGAAACGTGACATGCGCTTGTGAAACGGCAGGCTGATATTTTCCTGGATGTTGAAGCCGCCGACGATGCCGTTCTCGCCGCGGTCCTTGGCGACGAGGAACACGCCGGCGGCGATCGCCTCGCCGGCTGTTTCAGGCGCATAAGGCCTGCCGTTCAGCGTCATTGTGCCGGCGAGCGGCTGGCGCACGCCAAACAGCGTCTCGGCAAGCGCCGTCTTGCCGACGCCGACGAGGCCGGTGATGGCAACGACCTCACCGTCGCCGAGCGTCAGCGAGATCGGCCGTGCGCCTTGTGCGATGCGCAGACCGTCTATCTTGAAGACGGCATTGGCCGAATCCCTGACAACAATCCGGTCGAGATGGATCTTGCGGCCGAGCATGGCGTTGACCGCGCCTTCATAGTCGAGCGGTTTCTTGTCGAAAATGCCTGAGATGATCCCGTCCCGCATGGAGACGATGCGGTCGGCCAGCCGCCTTATGTCCGACATACGGTGCGAGATGTAGAGGATGGCCACGCCTTGCTCGCGCAGCCTGTCGATCAGGGCAAACAGCCGATCAGCCTCGGCGCTGGAGAGCGATGAGGTCGGCTCGTCGAGGATCAGCACTTTCGGCTTGTGCGCCAGCGCGCGGGCAATCGCCACCATCTGGCGATCGGCCAGCGAAAGATCACTCACCCGCGCCTTCAAATCGATGGCCAGCCCCATGCGGTCGGCAACCGCCTTGGCCTCTCGCCGCACGCGCATTGGATTGAACAGGGTCGGCGCACCGCTGCCGCTCAGCCGGTCCAGCGTCAGGTTGGTGGCGACGTCGAGATCGGCGACGACACCGTCATTGATGTTCTGATGCACGGTGACGACGCCGGCGCGGATCGCCTCGGCCGGGGTTTTCGGCGCGAAATCCTGGTCGGCGAGCGCCATCGTCCCGCCGCCGCGTTCGTAGACACCAGAGATGATCTTGACGAGGGTGGATTTGCCGGCGCCGTTGGCGCCCATCAGCACGGTCACTTCACCGGCATACAGTTCCAGCGAGACGCCGCCAAGCACCTCGTTATGGCCAAAGGATTTCCTCAGTCCCTCTACGCGGAACACGGCATTGCCGACCATGCGTTCCTCCCTGACATGACGCTATGAGCTGTATCGGCAATTGTCAACACGATTGACAATTGCCAGATCGCTTCCTAGCTTGGCCCGGCCGCCACGCCTCCGTTATGTTGGAAGCGCATATGCGGGAGGATAACGATGACTGAAGAATTGCCGTTCGAAGCCCTGTCGGTCGAAACCCTGGCTGCACGCCTTGGCGGCAACGAGGCGCTGTGCGCGAAGATCGGCAAGGACACCGGCGCCTGGAAGGTCCGCGAGGTCGGCGACGGCAATCTCAACCTGGTGTTCATCGTCGAGGGCGCCAGCGGTGCGGCCGTGGTCAAGCAGGCCCTGCCCTATGTCCGCCTGGTCGGCGACAGCTGGCCGCTGCCGTTGAAGCGCTCCTTCTTCGAATATCACGCGCTGACCAGGCAAGAGGCGCGCGCGCCGGGCTCGGTGCCGGCGATCCATTATTTCGATGAAGGCCAGGCGCTGATCATCATGGAATATCTTGCGCCGCCGCATATCATCCTGCGCCGTGCCCTGATCGACGGCCGCCAACTGCCGAACATCGCCCGGGATATCGGCCTGTTCATGGCCCGCACGCTGTTTCGCGGCTCCGACCTGCATATGGCCGCCAAGGACCGCAAGGCCGATCTGGCGCTGTTCGCCGACAATGTCGAGCTTTGCGACATCACCGAAAACCTGGTGTTCTCCGATCCCTATTTCGATGCCAAGATGAACCGGCACACCTCGCCGCAGCTCGACGGCCTGGTCGCCGAACTGCGCGCCGACCGCGACCTCAAGGTCGAGGCGCAGCGGCTGAAGCACATCTTCGCCGCCAATGCCGAAACGCTGCTGCATGGCGACCTGCATTCCGGTTCGATCATGGTCACCGACACGGAGACCCGGATGATCGATCCGGAGTTCGCCTTCTACGGCCCGATGGCTTTCGACGTCGGCATGCTGCTTGCCAATTTCTGGATGTCCTTCTTCTCGCAACGCGGTCACGAACAGAAGGGCAAGCGCGACGCCATGCGCGCCTATCTGCTCGGTGTGACGGTCGAGACCTGGTCGGTGTTCCGCGCCGAGTTTTCGCATCTATGGCGCAGCGAGCGCACCGGCATGCTCTACCAAAAGAGCCTGTTCGAGGACCAGGGCGACATCCTTGCCTCAGAGCAGGCGCGCGACCATGTGCTGCACCAGATCTGGACCGATCTGCTAGGCTTTGCCGGCGTCGAAGTGCACCGGCGCATCCTCGGTCTCGCTCACAATGCCGATTTCGAGACCATTGCCGACGAGGATCTGCGCGCCAGTTGTGAAGCAAAGGCGCTGAAATTTGGCCGCCACCTCGCCGTCAACCGGCGCCAGATCCACAGCATCGACGAGGTCAACCAACTGGCCGCGCTGATCGAACAGGAGAGCAGCATTTGAACGTCGGCGACCGCCACTATCGCACCATCTGGCTGAGCGACGACGGGCGTTCGGTCGATATCATCGACCAGCGCTGGCTGCCGCATGATTTCCGCATCGAGAGGATCGGCACGGTTGCCGGCATCGCCACCGCCATCCGCGACATGTGGGTGCGTGGCGCGCCTCTCATTGGCGTCACCGCTGCCTATGGCGTCGCCATGCAGATGGCCGACGATGCGTCGGATGCAGCGCTCGACGCCGTGTGGGAGACCCTGCACGAGACGCGGCCGACCGCGATCAATCTGCGCTGGGCGCTCGATGAGATGCGGCGCTTCCTGCGGCCGCTGCCAACGGAACAGCGCGCCGCAGCCGCCTATCGGCGGGCCAGTGAGATCGCCGACGAGGATGTCGGCCTCAATCGCGCCATCGGCGAGAACGGTCTCGCCATCATCAAGGCGATCGCGGCACGCAAGCAGAAGGGCGAGCCGGTCAACATCCTGACCCATTGCAATGCCGGCTGGCTGGCGACGGTCGATTACGGCACGGCGACCGCGCCGATCTACCTGGCCACAGAAGCCGGCATTCCGGTCCATGTCTATGTCGACGAGACGCGGCCGCGCAACCAGGGCGCCCAGCTGACCGCCTGGGAGATGGCCGGGCACGGCGTGCCGCACACGCTGATCGTCGACAATGCCGGCGGCCATCTGATGCAGCGCGGCGCAATCGACATGGTCATCGTCGGTACCGACCGCACCACCGCCGACGGCGACGTCTGCAACAAGATTGGCACCTATCTCAAGGCGCTCGCCGCCGCCGACAATGACGTGCCGTTCTATGTCGCATTGCCGTCGCCGACCATCGACTGGACGGTGCATGACGGTCTGGCCGAGATCCCGATCGAGCAACGCTCGGCCGACGAGGTCTCGCTGGTCTGGGGCAAGACCGCCGCCGGCGAGATTGCCCAGGTGCGCATTTCGCCTGAGACGACGCCGGCGGCCAACCCGGCCTTCGACGTGACGCCGGCGCGGCTGGTGACCGGCCTGATCACCGAGCGCGGTGTCGCCAAGGCCTCGCGCGAGGGCCTGAAGCAGATGTTTCCCGAGCGGGCGTAGCCGCTCGCTTCTAGTACAGAGGCTCGGCCATGTGCTTGGGTGTCGGCCAAGTCTCGGTGATACCCGGCTGCACCGGCCGCTCCAGATAGGTCGAGAGCACCACATAGCTGCGCGTCGAGGTGACGCCCGGCGTTTCGTAGAGGCGCGCCAAAAGGCCTTCGAGGGCCCTGGTGTCTTCGGTGCGGACCTTCAGCAGCATGCAGGTGTCGCCGGCGACGGTATGGATTTCCTCCACTTCGGGATATTGCGAGACCGCCATCAGTTCCGGCGTCTTTCCCCAGCCCCTGGTGTCGATATGGACAAAGGCGAGCAAAGGCTTTTTCACCGCCCGGGGATCGATGATGGTGACCGTGTTGCGGATGGCGCCGCTGCGCCGGAGCCGTTTGACCCGCTCATGCGCTGCGGGTGGCGACAAGCCGACGCGATCGCCGAGTTCGGCGTAGCTGATCGTGGCATCATCGACCAGGACACCTAATATTCTTCGGTCTATCGCGTCGAGATCGCGGGCCGCTGGCCTGTTCTGCAGAATGCCATCTGTTTCTTCATCCATGGCGAAATTCCTGGTTCTCCGCTGAATAGAATACGGCCATTATGCCGATATGTCGAACATTGATCAACTTGCACCATTGACTGCCCGAGCCCCGATCCCGGCGCTTGCCTATCTGTTGACGGGCTGCATCGCGGTCATCGGCTCGAACTCGCTGGTGCTGGGTCCGATTGCACCGGCTGTCGCCTCGTCGTTCGGGACCGGCGTGCCGGCCGTGATGATTGCGGCGGCCGCGTTCGGCCTCGGCACCTCTGCCAGCGCGGTGTTCCTGGCGCGCTACATCGACCGGCTCGGTGCTCGCAGAATGCTGCAGGGCGCACTGCTGCTGTTGGCACTGGCGCTGGTCGCCAGCGCCGCGGCACCCACGGTGATCATGCTGGTCGCCGCACAGCTGCTGGCCGGCATCGCCGCCGGCGTCGCCATGCCGGCGATCTATGCCAGCGCGGCGGCCATTGCTCCTCCGGGCAGGGAGAGCGGCACGATCGGCGTCGTGCTGACCGGATGGACACTCAGCATGGTTGCCGGCGTTTCGCTTTCGGCCGTGCTTGCCGATCTGGTGCATTGGCGCGCCGTTTTCGCAGCGGTCGCGGTGCTTGCGGCCCTTGCATGGATGGGGCTGACAGCGACGTCGCTCAGCGACATCAGGAAGGCCGGACCGGCGCCCGCCCCGCTGGAAGCGCTCGGCATTCCCGGAATCCTGCCGCTGCTGGTCGCGTGCGCGGCCTTCATGACTTCGTTCTACGGCGTCTATGGCTATCTCGGCGACCATCTTCATGTCGGGCTTGGACAGCCGGTGAGCGCCAACGGCCTGGCGGCGCTTGCCTACGGCATAGGCTTCGGGACGGCTGCTCTGCTCGACGGCATCATCGACAGACTGGGTGCGCGGCGCGTCATGCCGTTTGCCTATCTTCTTGTCGCCGTGGTCTACGTCGCGATGGCGGCGACGAGCGACAGTTTCGGGCTGACCCTGACCATGGTGGCAATCTGGGGACTGGCCAATCATTTCGGCCTGAACGTCCTGGTGATGCGCCTGTCTGCGCTCGATCCGTCGCGGCGCGGCACGATCATGGGGCTGAACAGTGCGGTGACTTACCTCGCGGTCTTTGTCGGCACCACCAGCTTCGGGCCGCTTTATTCCAACTTCGGCTTTGCTGTCTGCGTGATGGTTGCAGCACTGCTCATGCTGATCGCCGCATCGGCGGCGGCGTGGCGCACGCGGTAGTCGAACGTGCTTGGCCCAACCTTCTCACGGTTGACAGCAGCGTCCTGCCCTTTCATACAAAGCCGTTAATGTTCTCAGGGCGGGGTGAAAGTCCCCACCGGCGGTAAGGGTTTCTACCCAAGCCCGCGAGCGCTTTCCGGTCCACGCATCAATGCGTGGATTCTTAAGTGCTAGAGCGTCCTTTACGCGTCCAAGAGACGCGTGGCGCTCTAGTGGAAAGGTCAGCAGATCCGGTGTGATTCCGGAGCCGACGGTTACAGTCCGGATGGAAGAGGACGAAACGGAAGCCGGCCCGCTTTTTGCGGGCTTAATCCGTATCGTGCGTCCTGATTCTGGTTCGAAACGGAAGGATGGACCCATGAATCAGCATTCCCATAAAGACTATGAAACGACCCGCATCGCCGTTATCCGCGCGCGCTGGCATGCCGACATCGTCGACCAGTGCGTACAGGCCTTCGAAGCTGAACTGGCCTCTCTGGGAGACGAGCGCTTCACCGTCGACATCTTCGACGTGCCCGGCGCCTATGAAATTCCCCTGCATGCCAAGACCCTGGCCGGGACCGGCCGTTATGCCGCGATCCTCGGCACAGCCTTTGTCGTCAATGGCGGCATCTACCGGCATGAGTTCGTCGCAAGTGCCGTCATCGACGGCATGATGAACGTGCAGCTGTCGACCGGCGTGCCGGTGCTGTCGGCGGTGCTCACCCCGCACAACTACCACGACAGCGCCGAGCACCACCGCTTCTTCTTCGAGCACTTCACCGTCAAGGGCAAGGAAGCGGCGAACGCCTGCGTGCAACTCCTGGCGGCGCGGGACCTGATCGCGGCCTGAGGTCGTCAAACTGGCCGGATTTCAACCCTGCAACAAGAATTGCGATCGAGAAGCGCTCCGAAGGTTGCGGTTCCCTTGAAATCCCGCCAGAAGCATCAAGGGCCGACCGGCAAACCGGCCGGCCCGCGACGTTGCGCTTGAAACCAGATACGGGAGACTATTGGGTGGCTCGCATAACACTGAGACAATTGCTCGACCACGCCGCCGAATACGGCTATGGCGTGCCCGCTTTCAACATGAACAACATGGAACAGGGCCTCGCCATCATGGAGGCCGCCGAGGAGACCAAGTCGCCGGTCATCCTGCAGGCTAGCCGCGGCGCGCGCGCCTATGCCAATGACGTGGTGCTGGCCAAGCTGATCGACGCGCTGGTCGAAATCCATCCCGACATTCCGGTCTGCATGCATCTCGACCATGGCAACAACGAAGCCACCTGCGTCACCGCGATCCAGTACGGCTTCACCTCCGTCATGATGGACGGATCGCTGAAGGAAGACGGCAAGACGCCGGCCGACTACGCCTACAATTCCGGCATCACCAAGCGCGTCGTCGACATGGCGCATTGGGGCGGCGTGTCCGTCGAAGGCGAGATCGGCGTGCTCGGCTCGCTGGAAAGCGGCGGCGGCGAGCAGGAAGACGGCCACGGCGTCGAAGGGGCGATCAGCCACGACCAGCTTTTGACCGATCCCGAACAGGCGGTCGAGTTCGTCAAGGACACCCATGTCGATGCGCTGGCGGTTGCCATGGGCACCAGCCATGGCGCCTACAAATTCTCGCGCAAGCCGGACGGCGCGGTGCTGGCCATGAACGTCATCGAGGAGATCCATCGCCGGCTGCCGAACATGCACCTGGTCATGCACGGCTCGTCCTCGGTGCCCGAGGACCTGCAGGAGATCATCAACAAATATGGCGGCCAGATGAAGCCAACCTGGGGCGTGCCGGTCGAGGAGATCCAGCGCGGCATCAAGCACGGCGTGCGCAAGATCAACATCGACACCGACAACCGCATGGCGCTGACCGGCGCGATCCGCAAGGTGCTGACCGAGAACCCGAGCGAGTTCGACCCGCGCAAGTATCTGACACCGGCCATGGCCGCCATGCGCAAGCTCTGCAAGGAGCGCTTCGAACAGTTCGGCACCGCCGGCAACGCGCAGAAGATCAAGCCGCTGCCGGTCGCCGAAATGGCCAAGCGCTACAAGTCGGGCAGTCTGGACCCGAAGTTCGGCTGAGCTGAACGCTGGTATCGAGGGCAGGAGCGCCGCAGCGCCCTGCCCGTTTACCGAACACTATTGAAGCGTCCGCGCCGGCTGACCGGCGTGGTCGCGCGCGATGCCGGCGTCGGCATCCTCGGCGCCAAAAGCACGGTCGAGGCCCGTCGCCACGACCGAGACCCTGAAGCGGCCTTCCATGCCCTTGTCGAAGATGGCGCCAACGATGATGTCGGCATCCTCGTAGACCTCTTCGCGGATGCGGGTGGCGGCCTCGTCGACTTCAAACAGGGTCATGTCCCTGCCACCCGATATCGAGACCAGCACGCCCTTGGCGCCTTTCATCGACACTTCGTCGAGCAGCGGGTTGGCGATCGCGGCTTCGGCCGCCTTCATCGCGCGGCCTTCACCGGAAGCCTCACCGGTGCCCATCATGGCGCGGCCCATGTCGCGCATCACGGATTTGACATCGGCGAAGTCGAGATTGATCAGGCCTTCCTTGACGATGAGATCGGTGATGCAGCTGACGCCGGCATAGAGCACCCGGTCGGCAATGACGAACGCATCGGCGAAGGTGGTCTTGGCATCGGCGATCCTGAACAGGTTCTGGTTCGGGATGACGATCACCGTGTCGGCGCTCTCGCGCAGCCGCTCGATGCCTTCTTCGGCCATCTGCATGCGGCGCCGGCCTTCAAAGGTGAACGGCTTCGTGACGACGCCAACCGTCAGGATGCCGGCTTTGCGCGCCGCCTGGGCGATGATTGGAGCCGCACCGGTTCCCGTGCCGCCGCCCATTCCGGCGGTGACGAAACACATATGCGTGCCGGCCAGATGGTCCATGATCTCGTCGAGCGATTCCTCGGCCGCGGCGCGGCCGATCTCGGGAAGCGATCCGGCGCCCAGCCCTTCGGTGACATGAGCGCCAAGCTGGATCAGCCGCGTCGCCTTGGACATGGTCAGCGCCTGCGCGTCGGTGTTGGCGGCGATGAATTCGGTACCCTGAAGCTGCTCGGCGATCATGTTGTTGACGGCATTGCCGCCGCCGCCGCCGACGCCGATAACGGTGATCTTGGGTCTCATCTCGGAGATTTCGGGCTTCTTGAACTCGGCCATGCCTGTTTCTCCTTCGTCAATTGCGCGCGCTTCACGACCCACCCGCAGACTGCCTTGGGCATATTGCAATCGAGCGGCATGACGCGAATCAGTCCGTTGCGATGGGTACCCCAAAAAGCCAGACAGCGGCCAGAGGTGCAAGTGCATGCGAGGTCAAGATTTGTGATGACCGTTTTGCACAGCGTGGCTCGGGCGCTGCGTGCGCCGGATCTTACCGCAGCGAGCTCGCCGCTCCCGCCGATAGCGGCTGCGCGCTGGTTTACCGGCTCGTGCTTGGCATTCCGCCCTCCAACCTCTATGTTGCGATCGCAGATCGCGCAATTGGTTTTGAAATGCCTCCCGACATACCAGCTAGTGACTTGAAAAAATAAGGAAAAGCGCTTGGCGACAGCCACGTCTGTTTTCCTAAAACTCACCAGCTATTTTTACCAGGGACGTGCGGCCGGTCAGGCTGCGGCACCTTCGAAAACCAGAGGTTTTAAATTGAGCGATGCAATTGCGGACGTTTTGAACTGGCTTGAAAGCAGAACCGACATCCAGAGCCTGAGGGCGGCGGTGTGCGACCTCAACGGTATCATGCGCGGCAAGCGCATTCCCGTCGAGCAGGCAAGAAAGGCGCTGGAAGGCAAGCTGCGCATGCCTTTTTCGCTGATCGGACTGGACGTCTGGGGCGAAGACATCGAAGGCAACAGCCTGGTTTTCTCGACCGGCGATGCCGATGGACTGTGCCAGTGGACCGGGCGCGGCATTCTGCCGGTGGCCTGGACGGCGCATCCGACGGCACTTGTCCCGCTGTGGCTTGCCGACGAAAGCGGCGCGCCCTATCTCGGCGACCCGCGACGGGCGCTGGCCCGCATCCTCGATCGCTACAAGGCCCTGGGCCTGACCCCGGTCGCGGCAACGGAACTCGAATTCTATCTCGTCGATCCGCAATCGCAGCGGCCGGTCGGCCCTGTCTCGCCGGTGACCGGACGCCGGCTCGATTCCGACGCGGCGCTGTCGATCGACGAAATCGACGATTTCGAATCCTTCATCCATGACGTCTACGAGGCTTGCCGGACGCAAGGCATTCCCGTCGACACGGCCATCGCCGAAAACGGCGTCGGTCAGTTCGAGATCAATCTGAACCATGTCGCGGACGCGTTGCGGGCGGCTGACGATGCGGTGTTGTTCAAGCGCACGGTGAAGGGCATTGCCCGCAAGCACGGCTTTGCCGCCTGCTTCATGGCCAAGCCCTATGGCGACCGGGCGGGCAACGGCTTTCACGTTCATTTCAGCCTGGTCGACGGTGAAGGGCGCAACGTCTTCGACGACGGCACCGACCAGGGCTCGGAGACCATGCGCCATGCAGTCGGTGGCCTGCTTGCGGCAATGGCCGAGAGCACGCTGGTATTCGCGCCGCACTTCAATTCGTACCGCAGGCTGCGCCCAAGATCCTATGCGCCGACTGCGGTCGCCTGGGGCTATGAGAACCGCATGGTCGCGATCCGCATTCCGGGCGGGCCGACCGCTGCTCGCCGTATCGAGCACCGCGTATCGGGAGCCGACGCCAATCCCTATCTGGTGCTTGCGGCCATATTGGGCGCCGCGCTGACCGGCATCGAAAGACAGTTGTCTCCAGGTGATCCGATCGGCACAGACGGCCAGGGACTTCCGCCGGCAAAGCTGCCGCCGGACTGGGCATCCGCGATCGCCGCCTTCGAGAGCGGGACGCATGTGGCGGAGATTTTTCCAACCATCCTGCGCGACTCCTTTGTGGCCTGCAAACGCCAGGAGCTGAACACGTTCGCGCTCAATGTCAGCGATTTCGAGATCGAGACATACCTCGAGAGCGTCTAGATCGGGTTACGCCAGTACGGCCAAGCTGGCGCGCATCGGCCAATCATGTCCTGGCGGCCGCGATACGGTCGGCAGGCCTCGGGCTTCCTGCGTACCGAACCCTAATCGCGTCAGGCAGGCTCGCGCCAGGGCCGCATTGCTGTCGATGACGACCAATCCATTCACGTCGTTGAGGCTGGCGGCCACCACCGACAGTTCGGTGCAGCCGAGCAGGGCGGCATCGGCGCCGGTCGCTTGCGCGATGTCGAGCGCGCGCTCGGTTTCAACCGCCGCATCCACGATCGAACCCGCCTTGACGAGGCTGATCGCGCTGTCGACGCACGCCTGAAATTCGTTCGAGGGAAGGCAGAGCTCAAATCCCGCCGCCGACATCCTGTCCTGATAGAAGCCGGAGACCAGCGTGCCCTGGGTGGCGAGAACAGCAACCCGGCCCCGCTCCAGGCTACGACGCGTCTCCGCCACCACGGCGTCGCCGATATGGATGATTTCCGCGCGCGAATTCGCCGCCAGTTGGTCGTACCAATGATGGGCGGTGTTGCACGGCATCGCGACGCAGGCGACGCCGAGCGCATTGAGCGTCGCGACCGCCGCTTTCAAAGGCGCCAGCGGGCCGTCATGGCCGGCAAGGATGGCTTCGGTCCTGTCGGGCAGCTGCGGTATGCTGAGGATCACGGCAGGCACATGTTCGTTGTCTCTGAACGCCTGGGTCATCCGGGTCAATTTGAAGTAGAAGTCAGCCGATGCAAGCGGCCCGAGGCCGCCGATAATGCCGAGCTGGGGACGGATGGTGTCGTCGATCATCCGGCAGGCTCGGCTTCGAGCTGTTCCGAGACGGTTTCAGGCTGTGTCGTCTCCCTGTGGCTGGGAGCGATCATTGCCGTGCTCGCTGCGACGGTGCAGACGCTGGCCAGCGTCATGAACGTGTCCACGGCCGCATCCACCGCGACGAACAAAGCGAACGCCGCCTCGAAGGGAAGCTTCAGGTAGCCGCAGACGATGGACATCTGCGACAGGATGAGCAGGCTGCCCATGCCGCCGGTGGTGAGGGCGAGAAGCGCCGAGATGATGCCGACGAGCACGAGGTCGGGGACTGCAAGCGGATGGCCGTAGAGCTGGGCGATGAACAGCGCACCCGAAGTGTAGAGCAGCGCCGGGCCTGTACGCAGCAAAGCCGCCTGCAGCGGCACCAGCAGTTCCACGACCACCAGGCTGAACCGCAGGCGCTCGCTCAAAAGGTTGATGACCCACGGCAGCGAGGCGACCGTAGAGCGTGTGGTGATGGCCACCATGAGAAGGGGCTGGCAGGTCTTGATCGTCGTCCAGTAGCTTCGTCGCGACCGGATGGCGATAATGGCAAAGGCGCCGGCAACGAATATGAGGCAGGAAAGACCCATCACCAGCAGGTAACCGCCCATCAGCGTGAGCGGCTTGGTTCCGGTCGACGCGGTCTGGTCCGCGATCAGGATGAAGGTTGCAAAGGGCAACCCCCAGATGAACCAGTTGGTCAGCACCGTACAGGCCCTGTAGACCGCGTTGAGCGCCTGCGTCAGGCTCATGGACGAGGGCTGGGGAATCTTCCCCATCGCGAGCCCGAAAAGCAGGCAGAACAGCAGAACCTGGATGGTCTGTCCCGAGGCCAGCGCATTGAAGACGTTGTTCGGCACCAGGTCGAGCAGGATCGAATGCCCGCCGCTGGGATCCCCATTGGAGGGCGGCGGCTGGAACGGGAAGGCGAGATCGGTGGACACGCTGCCTTGCGAATTGATGAACTCGCCAAGCTCGATGCGCGACTGGGGATTCTCGATCTGGCCCGGCTGCAGGATCAGCGACAAGGTGCCGCTCACCAGCACGGCCAGGAACGACACGACCAGCACGGCCATACCCACCTTACCAAGGTAGCGGACCGATTTCGGGTCCTGGACCATCGCCGTGATGGAGAAGATGACCGACGAGACCAAATAGGGCAGGACGACCATCTTTAGGAAATTCAGGTAGAGTTGTGCGACAGGGCTGATCGCATGGGCAAAGTCTGGATAGTAGAGGCCGCACAGGATTCCTGCAGCAATCATCGCAATCGTCGTCACCGGCGATCGCAAGATACGCCTTGCCGCGAGGCGCCAATCGAAAGGCAGGGGTCCGGCTGCGTCGGAGATGGCCATTGTCAGGCTTTGCTCCCCAGACGATAGCGGGCGATGATCTCGTCCGTGTTGAGAATCTGCTGACCCCGCGCGAGGTCGAGATACAGATCGACAAAGGCCGCGAGATGCGGATTGTCCGGCCGCACGCCGACTGCGATCGTATCGACCTTGTCGGTCAGCGTGATGGAGCGCGCTACGACTGTCATCGACGGATCGTCGACCATCAGCTTCTTGATCTCGAAATCATCGCGATAGGCCATGTCGATCGTCCCGTTTCGGATCGCATCGATGATCAGATCCCAGCTTGCCAAGCGATGGATTTGCGCATGTGGGAAAGTCGTGGCCGCATAAGTGGCGAAGGAAGAGCCCTCGATCACGCCGAGATCGCCTGAGAAATCACGGACAATCTGTTCTGGCGGCTTGCCTTGCGCGATACGCGCCAGGTTGAGGCGGTTGGCGATCAGCCCTTGCCGCAGCATGGCGTAGGGGCGGGAATAGATGATCGACCGGCCGCGCTGAAGCGTCCTGCTGAGCTTGCCAATCGCCATGTCGGCCTGTCCGGAACTGACCTGTCTGACGATATCGTCGAACGTTGCGGCGGATCGGTCGAACACCGGCTCGACCCCAAGCGCCGCGGCGATGCCGTGGGCCAGTTCCATGTCTATGCCATTGTCCCCGGATCCGTCGGCCGGGAAGAACGGATTGGAAGCGAAGACCGGCATTGCGATGCGCAAGGCATCGCCGCTCGCGATCGGCGTTGGGGCGTTCTCCGGCTGCTGTCCTGGAGTGTTGGCCGCCTGGGCTTGCGAGATCAGCAACCCGCCGCTCCCGGCCGCAAGCAGTGTACGACGTGTAACCGGCATACGCGTTCTCAATTAGACCGGGAAAGCCAGCAAGATGCACAACCGACGTTAAACAAACGTATATATTACACTGCGCTTTTTTATGTATCGGATAAGCAGCTCAGCGCCACAAAATATTAGTATCACCTAATGTAAAAGGAATGGCGGAAGGATCGCGTTACTTCCCGCCAGGCGATCAGTTGCCACTAGGCGATCAGCTGCACTGTCAAAACGTCTCTGCCCAGGGCCGCAGCTCAAGCTCCGAGCTCCAGGCGCTGCGATGCTGGCGATGGGTTGTAAGATAGGCCTCGGCGATGGCGTCCGGCGATAGACGGCGGTCCGGCCGGCCGGGATCGGCCACCTGTCCGGCCGGCTCGATCTGGCCGTCGATGATGAAGTGGGCGACGTGGATGTTCTGCGGAGCGAGCTCGCGGGCCATGGACTGCGCCAGGCCGCGCAGGCCGAATTTCGGCATAGCGAAGCCGGCTGAGCCGGGAAATCCCTTCACGCTGGCGGTGGCCCCGGTGAACAGGATCGATCCGGAACCCCGCGCAAGCAGCCGGCGCGCCGCCTGCTGGCCGACCAGGAAGCCGCCATAGGCGCCGACCAGCAATGCCTGTTTGACCGCTTCGGCATCGAGCTCGGCGATCGGTCCGCGGGTGCGCGCGCTGGCGTTGAACACTGCAAGCGCCAGCGGGCCGGCCTTGTCTGCGGTGTCGAACAGGCTGGCGACGGACGCGACGTCGGCAACATCCGTCTCGACGGCCAGCGCACCGGTTTCGTCGGTCAGAGCGCTGAGCTTCTCGACATTGCGGGCGGCCAGAACCACGCGAAAGCCTTCCCGGGTGAGAAGGCGCGCAAGCGAGGCGCTCAGACCAGCGCCGGCGCCTGCAATGACGGCCACATCGGATGCCATGATTTTTCACTCCTTGCGGATTTCGGCGGAAGCGTTCGCCAGATCAGGCAAGGTCGCGCCTTCGGGGCTGACAGGCAAGAGGTGGCATCTCGGCGGTTGTTGAGCCAGACGGCTGCAGAACCGACGTTGCGCGGTCCAGCATCGCCTGTGGCGCTACGAAGGCCGTTCGGCCTTCAGCACCGAGACCGCCACTTCGACAGTGGCAAGGCTTGGACCTTCATCCGACCGATATTTTGACGGTAGAATCGTCAGGCTTCGCAAAGCTATCGGCGATCTCATCGATGGGGACTGGAGCATGGTCCCGAAAAGTGGGAAACGGTTTTCGGAAAAGATCATGCTCAACGAGGAAACGACTATGGAACCAATCTGGGCCGTCGGCCTGATGACCGGCACGGTGCTGGACGGCAACATCGACGTCGCGCTGATCAAGACCGATGGCGAACGCATCGAGGATTTCGGCACCTACCGGCTGATGCCCTATCCCGCGTCGATCCGCTCCCTGCTGGAAGAGACGCTGACGCAGGCACAGGCGTGGAACTTTGTCGGGCCGGAGCCGGCGATTTTTCGCACCGCGGAAGAAGCCCTGACGCGAGCGCAGTCGGCGGCGGTCAAGGAATTGGTCGAGAGCTATGGCATGACGATGGCCGACATCGGCGTCGTCGGTTTTCACGGCCAGACCGTGCTGCATCGTGCGCCGCAGGTCGGACGGCTTGGCCAGACAAGGCAGCTCGGCGACGGTGAACTGATGCACGCGTTATTGGGCACCAAGGTCGCTTACGATTTCCGTTCGGCCGACATGCGCGCCGGCGGACAAGGCGCGCCCTTGGCCGCGGCCTACCACACCGCGCTGATGCGCAGCGCCGGCGCCAGCGGCGAGGTGGCGGTGCTCAATCTCGGCGGCGTCGCCAACATCACCTGGTGGGACGGTGCCGACAATGTCGTTGCCTTCGATACCGGCCCCGCCAACGCACCGCTGAACGATTTCATCAAGTCGAAAGGGCTCGGCGAAATGGACCGCGACGGCGCGCTTGGCGGGGCGGGCAAGGTGGACGAGGAGCGCTTGGCAAAGCTGCTGCAGCACCCTTATCTCAGCAAAGCCTACCCAAAATCACTGGACCGTTTCGACTTCGGCGCGGCGATGGCGGACGGCCTAAGCGCCGAGGATGGCGCGGCGCTGCTCACCGCCTTCACCGCTGCGGCCGTCGGAAAGGCGCTCGACCTCTTGCCGCACCGGCCGAAGAAACTCGTGGTCAGCGGCGGAGGTCGCCATAATCCGACCATGATGGCGATGCTGGCCAGCCGCGCCGGCGTCGAGGTGGTGCAGGCCGAGAGCCTGGGCTGGAGCGGCGACGCGGTGGAGGCGGAATGCTTTGCCTTCCTCGCGGTTCGCGTGCTGCGCGGGCTGCCGATCAGTTTTCCGAGCACGACCGGCGCACCGCGGCCGATGCAGGGCGGAAAACTCGCCGGTTAAGCCAGTTTCTTCTGCAGGAAGATGCGGCTGCGGCCGACGGGGAAGTCGGCAAGTGTTCCAAAGGGCTGATAACCCTGGCGCTGATAGACCTTGGCGGCATTCGGATTGAAGGTGTCGATCCAGGCGTTTTGACAGCCGCGCGCCACCGCTTCATGTTCGGCCGCGTCCAGCATCTTGCCGGCCATGTGCTGGCCACGCAGCCGCTCATCCACCCAGAGCCATTGCACATAAAGCCATCCCCAGGCGGTGTAGCCGGAAATGCCGGCGACGACCGCGCCGGCGTCGTCGCGCACGAACACCGCAAGCGCATGCCTTTCGGACGCGCCGACATCGCCGTCGTTAAACGCCGTCAGCCTTTCGCTGAGAAAAGTGAGGTCTTGCGGCGAGGGATTTGCCGTCGTTTCCAGTGTCGTGTTCATCGCTTTTCCGAGATGGGTTGCGTATCGGCATCGCCGCCATTGCGAAATTCGGACGCGGCAATGCCGTAGCGCTTGAGCTTGTCGTAAAAAGTCTTGCGCGGCACGCCGAGCGCGTCGATGGCGGCGCGCACGTCGCCGCCATGGTCGCGTAGCGCATCGCGGATCAGTTGCGCCTCATAGTGGCCGACCCGTTCGGGCAATGCTGCCGCAGGCTCCGGCGAATGCGCGCGAACCGTTTTCGTCTCCTCGTCGGGGCCGAGACCGAGCGCGACGCGATCGGCGAAATGGGCGAGCTCGCGCACATTGCCCGGCCAGTCATGCGACTGGAGATGATCGCTGACGGCTGCATTCACCTTGGCGACAGGCCGGCCAAACCGTTCGGCCGCCTTGCCGAGGAAATGCCCGAACAGCATCGGGATATCGCCGTGGCGTTCACGCAGCGGCGGAATGCGCAGCGTCACCACGTTGAGGCGAAAATACAGATCCTCGCGAAAATCGCCGCGCTGGTCCGGCCGCCCGAGATCGACCTTGGTCGCCGCGACGACCCTGAGATCGATGCGCCGGATCTCGTTCGAGCCAAGCGGCGTGAGGCTGCGCGTTTCGAGCACCCGCAGCAGCTTGACCTGGAGCGCAGGCGGCATGGATTCGATCTCGTCGAGAAACAGCGTGCCGCCGCTGGAATGCTCGATGCTGCCAATCCGCCGCCGCTGCGCGCCGGTGAACGCGCCAGCCTCGTGGCCGAACAACTCGCTTTCGATGACCGTCTCCGGCAGGGCGCCGCAATTCAGCGCGACGAAGGGTTTTGCGCGCCGCCGCCCCCATCGGTGCAGGAGGTCCGCCACCACTTCCTTGCCGGTTCCGGTCTCTCCCTCGACCAGCACGTCGACATCCATGTCGGCGATCTGGCGCAAGGTCTCGCGCAGCCGTTTGATGGAAGGTGCCTCGCCGATCAGCGGCAGGCCGTCGGCGGCCAGTGCCGCGGCTTCGCGCAGCCGCCGGTTCTCCATCACCAGCCGCCGCTTCTCACTCGCCCGTTTCAGCGCCTCGAGAAGGCGATCGCCGGCATAGGGTTTCGGGATGAAATCGTAGACGCCGTCCTTGAGCGCCGCCACCGCAAGATCGACGTCGCCATGGCCGGTAACCAGGATCACCGGTATATCCGGATCGATCGCCTTGATGCGATCGAACAGCTGCAGACCATTCATGCCCGGCATGCGGATATCGCTGACGACGACGCCCTCGAAATTCCTGTCGACGACGGCAAGTGCTGCCTCGGCGGCGTCGAGTGCGACCACCGTGAAGCCGGCAAGCTCGAGCAATTGCGTGGTGGCGTGAAGGAGGTCCGCATCGTCGTCGACGAGCGCGACCAGCCCTGATCCGTCTGTCATTCAATTCGCCTCAAATCGATGGTGAAGGATGCGCCGCTGCCATTGCCGGGATCGAGCCGCAGCGTGCCGCCCAATTCCTGGGCGATCTCCTGCGAGATCACCAGCCCCAGGCCAAGCCCCTTCTCCTTGGTGGTCTGGAACGGCATGAACAGATTGCCAGCCGCCTCCGGACCAAGGCCGGGTCCATTGTCGCGCACCGAAATCAGCACCCTGTCGTCGCGCTCGGCAAGTTCGATCTCGATGCGGGGATCGGGCTGGTCCTTCATCGCGTCCAATGCATTTTGCAAAAGATTGACCAGGATCTGCTCCAGCCGGATGCGGCTCGCCATGACCACCGGCGAGGCATTGCCGCGCGGCCTGACGATGGTGACGCCGGAATCGCGTATGCGGCCTGACAGCAGCGACAGCGCGCCGTCGATCGCCTCGCGCACCGGCAGCGGCGAAGCGGCGACGCCCGGCCGGCGGGCGAAAGTGCGCAAGGTGCCGGTGATCGCGCCGATGCGTTCGGTCATCGAAACGATCGATGTCAGATTGCCGCTGGCCGATCCGGTCTTGCCGCTGTCCAGAAAACGACCTGCATTCTCGGCATAGGTGCGGATGGCGGCGACCGGCTGGTTGATCTCATGCGCCACGCCGGCGGCGATCTGGCCGAGGATGGAAAGCCGGTTGGCCTGGGCGAGATCGTCGCGCAATCGGCGGACCTTGGCTTCGGCATTCTCGCGCTCGGCGATTTCGCCGGCAAGTGCGGTGTTGGAGCGCGTCAGCTCGGCCGTTCGCGTGCTGACCCGGCTTTCCAGTTCGACATTCATGCGCGCCAGCGCTTCCTGCCTTAGCCTGCGCGTTCGCCGGCGCCGGGTCAGCACGTAGGCAAGCAGGCCTAGAAGCAGCAAGCCCAGGAGCGTGGTCAGGCGCGCCGTATTGGCGGCCGAGGAGAGAGCAGCGTCGGCGGGCGTCAGCAGCCACAGACGCCAGCCTGGGACTGCACCGGGCAAATCCTGCACCACCTCGACGAACTGGCGTGGTTTTCCGGCGTTGTCGATCGTCGCCAGGCCATCGCCGGCGCCGCGTCTGAACGGCAGCGGCTCGAAGGCAGCATCGGCCAATTGCAGTTGCTCATGGGCGGCGGCCACGTCCTCGGCCGACAGTGGTGCCAGCGCACGAAACCGCCAGTCGGGCTGGCTGGTGGCCAGCACGACGCCTCGTTCATCGGTGACAAAGACAAGGAAACCGCTGGAACGCCAATTTGCCTCGACGCCGTCGAGCTCGACCTTCAACACCGCAACGCCAAGCGGCTTGCCGTTATCGTCGACGCGGCTCGAAAGGTAGAGTCCCGGCCGTCCGCTGATCGTGCCGAGGCCATATTGGCTGGCAGCACCTTTCGCCATCGCCTCCTGAAAATAGTGCCGGAAATTATAGTCGATGCCGACAAAGCTGGTCGGTTCGCCGGCATTGCTGGCTGATATGGCGATGCCTGCCGTATCGATGACATAGATGGCGGAGGCCGAGGCATCGCCGGCAATCGCCTTGAGCTTGTCGTTGAGGGCCGCTTCTTGCATCTTCCCGGCCCGGCGCAGCGCGCCCCGCACAGCATCGTCGCGGGCCAGCACCAAGGGAACCAGGCGCTGCTTTTCGATTTCGCCGGTCAGCGTTCCCGCCGCCAGCGGCAGAGCGGCAAGTGCTGTGTCGCGCAGATTGTCGGCCGCCTGGCCGGAGGCGATGCGCCCGGCGATGGCGATCGCGCCAGCCAGGACGGCAAGGGCTGCGACCACGGCAAGCCAGCGGCCATCGCGCAGCCGGGCCACCGCCTCGCGCAGCAACTCACGGCCGGCAAACCCTTGGGATTCGCTATCGGTGCCTGCCTGCGGCGTCTGCCCTCTCCCTTTTCTTCGCGGCTTTCCGGTCAGTGTAATGCGAAAATCCGCCCAGGCAAACGCCACTTGTGCGGAAATCCGCACAAGTATTGTCCGCGCGACCTCTGACAAAGGCGGAAATCCGCGATTCCGGCCTTTCCCCGATCTGGCACGACGCTTGCAAAACTGTTTTCAGCGGCGTGCGACCGGAGCGCCGCGATGGGAGAAGTCACGCAGGCGATCCGTTTTCGCCCATCCGGCCAGGGAGAGTTCGATGCACATCGCAGACCAATCAGGCGCGCTTGCCGCGCAGCGCAAACCTTTCTATGCCCAACTCTACGTGCAGGTGCTCGTCGCGATCACCGTCGGCATCCTGCTCGGCCATTTCTATCCGTCGGTCGGCGAGAGCATGAAGCCGCTCGGCGACGCCTTCATCAAGCTGGTCAAGATGATCATCGCCCCGGTCATCTTCCTGACCGTGACAACGGGCATTGCCGGCATGAGCGACCTGCAGAAGGTCGGGCGTGTTGCCGGCAAGGCGATGCTCTATTTCCTCACCTTTTCGACGTTGGCGCTGATGATCGGCCTTGTCGTCGCCAATGTCGTGCAGCCGGGCGCCGGCTTCAACATCGACCCGGCGACGCTCGACGCCTCGACCGTCAACACCTACGCCGCCAAGGCGCACGATCAGTCGGTCACCGGGTTCCTGATGAACATCATCCCGTCGACCATCGTCGGCGCCTTCGCCGACGGCGACATCCTGCAGGTGCTGTTCTTCTCGGTGCTGTTCGGCATCGCGCTGGCGCTGGTCGGCGACAAGGGCGAGCCCGTCCTCAATTTCCTGCAGGCGCTGACGACGCCGATCTTCAAGCTGGTCAGCGTGCTGATGAAGGCCGCCCCCATCGGTGCCTTCGGCGCCATGGCATTCACCATCGGCAAATACGGCATCGGCGCGGTCATCAATCTCGCCATGCTGGTCGGCACCTTCTACGTGACGTCGTTCCTGTTCGTGTTCATCGTGCTGGGTGCGGTCTGCCGCTACAACGGCTTCTCCATCCTGTCGCTGATCCGCTACATCAAGGAAGAGCTGCTTTTGGTGCTGGGCACCTCCTCGTCGGAGGCCGCCCTGCCCTCGCTGATGGAAAAGATGGAGAAGGCCGGCGCCAAGCGCTCGGTGGTCGGCCTGGTCATCCCGACCGGCTATTCCTTCAACCTCGACGGCACCAACATCTACATGACCTTGGCGGCGCTGTTCATCGCACAGGCGACCAACATCCACCTGTCGATGGGTGACCAGATCCTGCTGCTGCTGGTGGCCATGCTCTCGTCCAAGGGTGCCGCCGGCATCACCGGAGCGGGCTTCATCACCCTTGCCGCCACGCTGTCGGTGGTTCCGGCGGTGCCGGTCGCCGGTATGGCGCTGATCCTCGGCGTCGACCGCTTCATGTCGGAATGCCGGGCGCTGACCAACTTCGTTGGCAATGCCGTCGCCACGCTGGTGGTGGCGCGCTGGGAAGGCGAACTCGACGAGGCCAAGCTGGCGAGGGCGCTGGCGGGCACGGCTAACGACAGCCTGCCGGCGGATGTCGTCCCCGCCGAGTAACCACGCGTGGCTTATGCGTAAAAGGCCGGAGGCATGCTGCCTCCGGCCTTTGTCATGCAGTCGCACGTCAGACGGTGCCGATCTTGCTCAGTGGTGTGTCCGGATATGTGCTTGGGCCGACAGGCATGCGGGCTGCCAAAGTGCCCTCGTCGTCGAACAGCACAAGGCTGGCGGCGCCGACGAGCCCGGCATGGCGGCCGAGCTGTGCTGGAACGACCGGTACGTCGCGATAGGCGCGCATGGCCCGCTGCCTGATGGTTGCCTCGATGGTCGGCGCCATCAGGTCGAGCCCATTGGCGATGCCGCCGCCGACGACCAGCACATCGGGCGAATAGAGATGTAACAGGTTGGTGAAGCCGACGCCCAGCCAGCGGGCTTCCTCGTCCAGCAAGGCCGAGGCAAGATCGTCGCGCAGCCGTGCCGCCTCGACGACGTGGCGGCCGGTCACCTCCGCATCCGCTGACAGGCGCCGCAAGGCAGAGCCGTCGCCGGCCGCCGTGGCGGCGGTGGCGCGGCGGCCGAGCGCGGTTCCCGAAGCGATGGCCTCGAAGCAGCCGATGACGCCGCACACGCAACGCTCGCCCTCATTGGTGATGGTCATGTGACCGATCTCGGCGGCAAGGCCACGGCGGCCATGCAGGATGCGCCCATCGACGACGACACCGCCGCCGATGCCGGTCGACACCGTGACAAAGACCAGCGAGCGAGCGCCATGGCCGGCGCCGAAGCGCCATTCGCCGAGCGCCGCGGCATTGGCGTCGTTCTCCAGACGGACCGGCAGGCCGAGCCGCCGCTCGAGGATGTCGGCAAGCGGCACATCCAGCCAGCCGGTGAGTGTCGGCGGGCCGACGGCGATGCCGGCCAGCGGATCAAGCGGTCCCGGCGCACCGACACCGACGCCGACGACCGACAGTGCCGGGGCTTCGGCATGGACGGTCGCCGCCAGCGCCTCGATCTGGCCGATCACCACGTCTGGACCGGCCTGCGCCTGCGTCGGCACCGCCGCGAATGCCAGAATCTTGCCTTCGCGGTCGACCAAGGCGGCGCGAAGCTCCGTCCCGCCAAGATCGATCGCAAGGGCGGCTTCCGTTGTCATGCCGCGACCTTCAAGCCGTGCAGCCAGCCGATGCGGCCGGCGAGGTCCTTGTCACCGAAGGCGAGCGAACCGAGAACCACGGTTTCGGCCCCGGCGGCACGCAGCAGCGGCACGGTCTCGTGGCGGATGCCGCCGTCGGCGGCCAGAACCACTTGCGCCTCACGGCCGGCCTTTCTCAGGATAGCGCGGGTAGCGCCCAGCCTGTCGCAGGCCTTGTCCGACAGGCTCTGTCCCTTGACGCCGATTGCGGTTCCAAGAAGCGTTACGAAGGCGACTTCCGGGACGAAGGCCGTCACCGCTTCCACAGGCGTCTCCAGCCTGAGCACGACGCCCGCCTCGGCGCCGAGCTCCCGCGCCAGCCGCACGGCGCGCAATCCCGCTTCGCCATTCTCGGCATGGACGCTGATCATGTCGGCGCCGGCTTCGATGAACTGGCGCGTCTGCGCCTCGACGATTGCTTCATCGACCATCAGGTGGACGTGGATGGGTTTCGCCGTCAGCCCGGCGATGCGGGCAACGAGGTCGGGGAAGAACAGGAAGGACGGGGCGAAATGACCGTCCGCCACATCGATATGATGAAGATCGACATAGGGTTCGATGCGCTTCAAGTCGTTCTCGAAATTGGCAAGATTGGCAGACCAGAGCGAGAATTCGGCGATCATGCGATCGCGTGGCAGTTCGGCGATGGCGGCCGGGCCGGAGAGAGATTTCGAGATCATGATTGGTCCTGCTTGTCAAAATTTGTGTTGAGAAAGCTGCCGATGGCGGCGCGGATTTCGGCGAAATGGCGCTCCTTGTCGGTGGCCTTCGGCGTCACCTCGACAAAGGCGGCATTGGGGATGGTGTCTGCAAGGCTGCGCGCGGTGGCCAGCGGATGGACGAGATCGATGCCGCTGCCGATGACGAGTGTCGGGAGCGCGAGGCCGGCGGCCGCTGCCCGCGTCACGCCGGGCCCATCGTTTGCGATCGCTCGCATCACCTCGGCGAAAACATTCGCATTGGCGCGCGCGAAAAAGCCGAGCAGGGAAGCAAGATTGTCCGGCGCCTCGATGCGAAAGCGAGCCGCCGTGGCGGAGGCCGCAAACGCATCGCGCGCGTCATCCAGCGGACGGCCGCGGATGAGCTCCGCCACTTCCACGTAAGGGCGCATGTTTTGCGATGCCGCGTCGAAAGCCCAGGCAGGGCGAACAAGCACGAGACCTGTGACCCTATCCGGGTGCCGGGCCGCAAGCCGCAAGGCGATTGCCGCGCCCATCGAGATGCCGCCGGCGACGAAACGGTCGAGGCCGGCGGCATCGGCGGCAGCCAACACGTCGTCGGCGAACATCTCGATCGAAAAAGGACGCTTGCTGCCGGCGCCGGAGCCGCCCTGAGCGCGACATTCGACGGTCAGTCGGCGGTATGAAGGACCATCGGGAAAGTTCTGCGCCACTTGTGCCGCATCACCGCCGAGGCCATGCTGGAAGACGACGGGAGGCCTGCCCTGCCCCGTGTCGAAGACACGAAGCGATGCATCGTCGCGAAGCAGGATCGCCGGCGCGGCGCCCATCAGAGGAGTCCCCGCAGAAAGGCTGCGACGCCGGGGGCTTCATCGGCGGACAGCCCGTGGGTGACGAGCGATCCGTCGAAGCCCGCTGCCTTCAGCCGTGAAACAAAATGCGGAAAATCGACGATGCCTTGTCCGGCGGTGGCAAAGCGGCCGTCACCAGAGCGATCCTTGGCGTGCGCCATGGCGATATGGCCGGCAGCCTCGTCGATCGCGGCGGCGACGATGGCGCGCGCTTCGTGTGGCGTCGCGTGCTCGAACAGGTTCGCCGGATCGAGCACGATCTTCAGATGCTTCGATCCCATTTCGGCGATCAGCCTGGTCGCGTCCCTGGCCGAGGTAACGATGTTGGCCTGCTCGGGCTCGATGCCGAGATCGACGCCGGCGTCTTCGGCAACCGCCAGCGCTTTCTCCATCTCGGCGGCCATGTCGGACCAGGCCGCCGGCGTGCTATTGTCGGGATGATACGCCCACTGATCGGCGGCGTTGCGCGAGCCGGTGCAGAGCGTGACCAGCGGAATACCGAGGGCCGCCGCCGTCTCGATGACGACGGCAAGACGGCGAAGACCGTCGTCGCGCACAGCCTTGTCGGGATGCGCCATGTTGTAGGTGCCCGACAGTGCGGCGAGTGCAACCCCGGTCGATTGTGCTGCGGCGCGGGTGGAAGTGACTGCTTCCGCCGGCACGACATCCGGCATCGATGGCAGGCCGGCGCAGGCTAGATTGAACTGCGTCGTCTCATAGCCAGCCTGCTTAACCGCCGTCAGCACGGCAGCCGGCTCTGTGCCGGCAAATGTCTTGGCGAAAATGCCGAGACGCATCAGACCGCTCCCGAAGCCGAGGCGAGTTCGACCCGTTCACCTGTCTCGACCGAACGCGCGATGGCGACCATGGCGCGGATCGAGGCGATGCCGTCCTCGACATTGGCGCCGCGCATCGGCGTGCCGTTCAGGACTGTATCCGCTAGGCCTTCCAGTTGGCGGCGGAAGAAGTGGCCGTCGGCGCCGAGCGGCTTGTGGGCGGTGGCGGTCTTCTCGTAAAAGATCTCGACCTCGCTGGCGCGGAAGTACCAGGGGTTGAAGGTTTTCGCGATGACGGAGCCGTTCTCGCCATAGAGCTGAAAACCTTCGTGCCAGTCCATGCGGACGGCAACCGTCAGGTCGAGATGGCCGAGCGCGCCGCTGGCGAATTCGGTCTCGACGAACCAGCAATAGGCGCCGAAGCGTTCGTTGAGGCGGGCGCGCACGGCAACGATTTCGCCGCACAGGAAACGCGCCGTATCGACGAGATGCGAGCCGTGCGCCAGCATGAAATATTGCCTGAGATCAGCCTTGGGATTGCCGGTCGGCTTCTTCGCCAGCTTGCTGGTGACCGGCAGCGGCTGAATGGCATCGGTGTTGGTGTAGCGATGGGTGGAATCGCAGTACCAGGCCTTAAGCGCCAGCACCTCGCCCATTTCATCGCGGACGAAGTCGCGCGCCGCCTCCAGTGCCGGGTCGAAGCGCTTCATGTGACCGACCTGCAGGACCTTGCCCGAGCGCCTGACCGCCTGGGCCAGCGCCTCGCCTTCCTCCACCGAGGTGCCGATCGGCTTTTCGCACAGGACATGCTTTCCCGCATCGAGCGCCTTGATCGACATCGGCACGTGATAGGCGTCCGACGTGGCGACGATCACCGCTTCCAGTTCGGGATCGGCGAGCATGGCGTCGTAGTCGGCATACATCTTTTGCGGCTCGTAGGTGGCGCCCATGCGGGCGAGCAGATCGGGTGCCGCGTCGCAGATGGCGTAGAGGTCGGCATTCCCAGCCTTCACGCAGGATTGCAGATGCGCGAACTGCGCGATGGGGCCGCAGCCGAGCACACCGACCCTGAGGCGTCTGTCCTGTTTCTTGATCATCGTCTCGTTCTTCAGGCGCCCAAGCTGCGCATTGTCTGGCGGTTGGTTTTTACCGCGCCGGCGGGATCGGCGGCGGCCGTTTCGGATTCCTCCTCCAGCACCAGCCAGCCGTTGAAGCGCGGTGCGGTGTTGGCGATCTCGATCACCGCCGGCGTGTCGCAGACGCCCTTGCCGAGCATGGCCCAGCTGCCGTTGGCATCGACGTCCTTGAGGTGGATGTAGCGGATGCGGTCGCGGTAGGTGCGCAGCGTATCGGACATGTCCTTGTGGCCGCGCAGTATATGGCCGGTATCCGGTACCCAGCCGACCAGGTCGGGGTCGAGCAAGGCAAAGATCGCGTCGTAATCGGCGCGGTCGAACAGCAGCGTGTTGTGGTGCGAGCTGGGATGCACCGCGACCTGAACACCGGCCTTGCGTCCGATCTCGCCGGCGTTGTTGTAGACATCGGCCGCGATGGCGAACTTATCCTCACGCGGCCCGTCGGACACCACCGTCGCCGAGCCCATCGAGACCAGCGCATTCGGGAAGGCGGCAGCGAAATCGATCCAGCGTTTGGCGGTTTCGAGGTCGGCGCCGATCTCCTCCTTCGACGTAAAGCCACTGTTCGAGCCAAAGGCGAAGGAAACCAGCGTCAGCCCCCACGCCTTCAGCGCGGCGGCGAACTCCTTCGGCTTGTTGCCATAATGTCCGATCATAGTGTTGGTGATCTCGATGCCGGCATAGCCACCGTCAGAGATCGCCCTCAGCAGATCGTCGGGGCCGCCGGTGAACCGGTCTCCCAGCATTTCCCAGGTGAAGGTCTGGCAGCCGACTTTGAGGTCTTTCACGTTCATCCTTTCAATCCTTGATACCGCTTATTGATTGATGCCATCCTGCGTCGCCGTGGGATGAACATCCTACTTGACCGAGCCTGCGGTCATACCGGCGAGGAAGTATCTCTGGGCAACGAGGTAGATGAGCAAGAGCGGTAGCGAGCCGAGCACGCTCATCGCCATCATCTGGTTCCATTCGAAGGCGTGCTGCCCCATCAACAGCTGGATGCCGATCGGGACGGTTCGCATGGACGTCGATTTCGTCAGCGTCAGCGCAAAGAGAAATTCGTTCCAGCACAACAGGAAGGTGTAGACCGACGTCGCCACGATACCAGGCAGTGAAATCGGGACAATCACCCGCCAAAGCGCGGTCCAGCTGCTGCCGCCGTCGACAGCCACGGCTTCATCGAGATCGCGGGGCAAGGTGTTCAGATATCCCGTCATCAGCAGGATCGCGTAGGGCAGCGTAAACACCAGGTAGGTCAGGATCAGCGCGACGTAGGTATCGAAGATACCGTATGAGACGACAAGCCCGAAGAAGGGGATCAAAAGTGTGATCGGCGGAATCGTCTGCGTGCTGATGATGATTGTGTTCAGGCTGCCCTTGCCGCGGAAATTGAAGCGGCTGAACCCGTAGGCCGCCAGCAAGGCGATCAGCACCGTCAGCACGGTCACCGCTCCCGCCACGAAATAGCTGTTGAAGAAGAAGCGCAGCTTTACCGGGTCGCCAAGGATGGCTGCATACGCTTCCAGCGTGAACGCCTTTGGCAGGATGGTTGGTGGCAGGGCAAAGATTTCGGTATTCGATTTGAACGAGCTGCTCAGCATCCAGTAGATCGGGAATGCCGCGAAAAAGAGCCCTGCTGCAAGCGCTACATGGAGCGCCACGGTGATCAGCCTGTCTTTCGGCGTGTGCCTTTTCCTCATGGTGATTACCGAGCCTTTTGATAGCGAATATAGAACAGCGTCAGGCCGAGAGAGATCAGCAGGATGACCACGGCGCTGGCCGAAGCCTGCGACAGGTTGTAGCTCGAAAATGCCAGCTTGTACGTGTAGGTGCTGAGGACCTCGGTCGAGTAGATCGGGCCACCGCCCGTCGTTATCCAGATTAGCGGGAAGACCTGCATGGTCCAGATGAAGTCGAGCAGCGAGATGCTGATGATGATCGGCATCAGCTGCGGAATGGTGATGAAGATCAGCTTCTGGTAGGCTTTCGCCCCGTCGATATCGGCGGCCTCGTAGAAATCCTTGGGAATGCCCTGCAAACCCGCGAGCAAACTGACCATGAAGAGCGGGTAGCCCGCCCAGATATTGGCAAAAGTGACTGCATGCAGCGCGGTCTCAGGCGAGGAAAACCATTCGACCTTGGAACCGATGATGCCGATTTGCATGAGAATACTGTTCACGACACCGTTCGGCTCAAGCAGGAGGCGCCAGATCACGGCGATGATCACCGCGGTGAACAGCCAGGGCAGTATGTAGAGCACACGCAGAATATTGCGCAGCGTCGGATTGATGCGGTCGCTGTTCAGCATGAGCGCGAAGACCATGCCGATGGTCATGTGGAAAATGACACTCATGCATGTGAAGTAGAGCGTGTGCCACAGCGAAGCCCAGAACACAGGGTCGTCGAAGATCGCCTGGTAGTGCTTCAGTCCGGCAAAGGATGGGTCACGACGCAGCACCGCGCTGTTCTGGAACGAGTAGGCAATCACCGTCACCATCGGCAGCAGCATCAGGAGCCCGATTATCAGCAGCGAGGGCGACAGATAGAGGTAGGGTGCGACCGCTCGTTTAAGCTTGTGGTGGGAGCGCTTTTGCCGGGTCATGTGCCAACCTTGGGATACGCCTTCAAGGGAAGGTAAGCTTTCAAAAACAAGTCCACTCAGAATGCCGATCCGTTGCCGGGTGGCCTGCCCGAAGTCAGGTCACCCGGTCGAAGACAGCAAACGGGAACAGGCCGATCAGAATTTCGCCATCCAGCCCTTCTGAGCGGCGGCGGCTGCTTGTTCCGGAGACTGCTCGCCGGCGAGCATCTTCTGGGCTTGCACGTCGAACTGGGTCATCAGGTCTTCAGCCACCGGCAGGCCCGTGAACTCATTGGCGAGATGACCGGTCTTGAAGATTTCAAAAGCCTTGCCGAAAGCCTTGTCCGAGGTCACGAAATCGGGCTTGGCGTTGACGTTGCCCGGGAAGGCGTTTGCAAGCGACACGAGCTTGGCGTTGACCTTTTCACTCATCAGATATTGGACGAGTTTCCAGGCCTCTTCCTGATGTTTCGAAGCCGCAGAGATGCCGATGCCCCAGGAGGCATAGGGAAGGCCGCGCTTGCCGGTATAGTTTTCCACGACAGGGACCGGGATGAGGTCGAAGTTCAGCTTGGGATTGCGCTTGCGGATGAGGTTCACATGCGCGAGCGAGTCGATCATCATCCCGACGCGGTTGTTGACGAACTCCTCGACCTTTTCCTGCTCGGTCTTGGTGGCGATGCCGGGCGAGATGGTGCCGGCGTCATTGAGTGATTTGACGAAAGTGAGCATATCCACCACCGGTTTGCCCTCAAGGTCCGGCTTGCCGCTCGCCATCATCGACTGGCCCGAAGCCCAAACCCACGACATCATGTCGTTCTGGACGCCGGATGGCGTTTGCAGCGACAGGGGCAGCACCCAGCCATACTGGTTCTGGTCGGCGTGCGTCATCTTCTTGGCGGCTTCGAGAAACTCCGCACGGGTCGACGGCAGCTTGGTCACGCCCGCCTTGGCGGCGAGGTCCAAATTCACGAAGACCGGATAGACGAACGAAGCCACGGGAAACATCACGGCCTTGCCGTCCACCTTGATGATATCCGCGACCTGGCTCTTGTCGAAACCGCTCGCATCCATCATCGGATTCATGTCGGCGAGTGCGCCCTGCGCATTCAGATTGTTCACCCAGGCGCCGTCGAGACCGACGACGTCGCTGAGCGTTCCGGTTGCAGCACCAACCGAGATCTGGTCTCGCGTGGTGGCGTAGGGGCCGCTGACCAGCGTCACCTTGATTCCGGGGTTTGCCGCCTCGAACTCGTCCATAATTGACCTGAGCGAGCCAGCCGGCAATTCGGGCTCCCACCATTGGGTGAATTCCAGCGTCGTATCCGCCATGGCGCCGGTTGCGCCAAGCAACCATGCGGCCGCGGCTATTTTCAGCATCGCGGATTTAATACGAAACGTCATTTTCTCCTCCTTCTTTATATTCGCCCGCACAATGCGGCCGATCGTCTGATTATTCAGAAGTCTTCTTACGCAGGCGCCTCACCCTCGCCCGCGGGTCTTATCGCTGATATTCAGATTGCCAGATGCGTCTCGGGGTCGAAGAAATGGAGCTTGGCATCATCCAGGGCCAAGCTGATTTCCGAGCCGGAGCGGACTGTGCTGACCGGTTCGAATTTCGCCACCGCATTCGACGCCAGGCCGAAATCCTGCACCGCGTCAGGGTCGCCGGAGTCCACCCGGACCGCGTCGATGTTGAGATGAACGATTTGTTCGGATCCGAGTTCTTCGATCGAGGTCACCTTTGCCGGTATCGTCTGATACTTGCGGCCGGATTCGAGACTGCTGTCATAGAGATCCTCCGGTCGTATCCCGAACACGACCTTGCGCCCCGCATACGACCTCAAGCCCGGCCTGCGCACGAAGGCTGCATCCTGCAGCCGGATGGCCAAGGCGCCGGACATCAGTTCGTCGCCCGTCAGGGTTGCCTCGAAAAGATTCATCGAAGGAGACCCGATGAAGCCAGCAACGAAAGCGTTCACCGGCGATTCATAGAGCCTCTTGGGTGCGTCGACCTGCTGCAGCACGCCGCCTTTCAACACCGCGACCCTGTCGCCCATCGTCATGGCTTCGGTTTGGTCGTGGGTCACATATATGGTCGTTACGCCGAGCTGCTTTTGCAGCCTGGTGATTTCGGCGCGCATTTGAACACGCAGTTTCGCGTCCAGATTGGAAAGGGGTTCGTCCATGAGAAAGGCTGCCGGCTCGCGCACCATGGCGCGGCCCATGGCAACCCTTTGACGCTGTCCACCTGAAAGGTTCGCGGGTTTGCTGTCCAGCAGAGACGTCAGTTGAAGGGTTTTGGCGATCTCGTCCACGCGCTTTTTGCGCTCGGCCTTCGGCTTGCCTGCCAGCCGCATCGAAAAGCCGATGTTCTCGAACACGGTCATATGCGGATAGAGGGCGTAGCTCTGGAAGACCATCGCGATGTCGCGATCCTTGGGCGGCATGTCGACGACGTCGACCCCGCCGATCCGGAGGCTGCCGCTGGTGACGTCCTCCAATCCCGCGATCATCCGCAACGCGGTGGATTTGCCACAGCCGGACGGCCCGACGAGAATCAAGAACTCGCCGTCCTTGACCGACAGGTTCAATTGGTCGATTGCGTGAAAATTGTTCCCGTATGTCTTGCAGATATTCTCAAGAACGACTTCTGCCATATTCCTCCCTCCACAAGCCTAAGCCGTTGATTTTTATGATTGTCCTCGGCTTACGTTCACCTGCGAAATTTTCCTCGGATAGTTCAGGCTATGTTCCGGTATCAAGCCGCGCATATTTCAGTTCGACTGCCGACGGCGCGTTCGTCGATGCCAGGAGTTCCTTGACCTGGTCGTCGGTCGGAAGCGCCTCGCGCCCGCCCCGCCCCGTTATCGAAAGGGCCGCCGCCGCGGCCGCGAATGCGACCCGGCCTGCGGTGTCGGCCCCGCGCGTCAATGCAAGGGCATAGGCGCCATGAAAGCAGTCACCGGCGCCGGTCGAGTCGACGACGGCAACCCGTTGCGGAGGCAGGTGCCAGAGCCCTGTCTCGTCGCGTCCGCGATAGAAGACGCCTCTGCCGCCATCCGTCAGAACCACGGCGGACCGCGACGGCAACCACAATGCATCGAGTATCTCGGCCGGCGAGTGGCGGCCGGTGGCGGTCCGCGCAAAGCCGAGCGGAAGAATGAGATGGTCGCAGAGCCCGATCAGTCTCTCGGTGGCCGGGCCGTGGCTCCATTCGACATCGCCGAGGATCGCAAGGCCGAGATCGCGAGCCCGAGCCACGACATCCAGCGACCCGATCCCGTAACTGTCGACGATCAGGACAGTCGCGCGGCTGAGAACCTCGTCCGGAAAGTCCGGCGCGGTGCCCAGCATCGCTTCGTCGTCATACGCGATGAACCGCTCCCCGTCCGAACCGACGGTGATCCGCGAGCGCACCGGGCGCGCGTGCGGGTGGCGCGGCGCGAACGCGGTTTCAATGCCGCTCGCAACGAGATCGCGCAACACGGCGTCGTCGGCGGCACTGCCCAGCCATCCGACGAACCCGGCGCTTCCGCCGAGCCGCGCGACGGCGGCAAGTGCCGTCGCGACGTTTCCCCCGAAAGCCCGGGCACTTTGCAAAACCTTCCCCTTGCCCGCCGACAACGGCTGATCGACATAGACGATGTCGTCGATCGCAATAGCTCCGAAGCCGAGGATTGAAGGGACGGCGGGCATCGTTCAGGCACCCGCCTTCGTCAAGGCGTCTTGCGCCGAAAGGCCGTCATGGATGACGCCCCGAAAGGCGATCGCTGCCTTTTCCGGATCGCCGTGCCCCCATAGATTGCGGCCCACCACGGCACCGCGCGCGCCTGCACGGATGGCGTCCGCCGTCTGCTGAAGGGCGCCGAGCAGCGTGTCGGTCTTCGGACCACCAGCGATCACAACCGGCACCGGGCAGGTCCGAACGGTCTCTCGGAACGACTCGAAATCGCCCGTGTAACCGATCTTGATCACATCGACGCCGGACTCGTAGCCGATGCGTGCCGCATAGGCGATCTCGTCGGGGGTGAAGACGATTTTTGCCCCGTCGGTGAAATCGCGAGGGTAGATATGCGCTACCACCGGCATGCCGTAACGAGCCGCCGCGTTCACCGAATCGGTCAGCCAGCGTATGTATTTTCCCTCGGTCGCGCCGCGCACCGGAATGGCCACGGCCAACGCATCGGCGCCGGCGCGCACCGCATCCTCGGGCGTTGCAATCAGTTCACTGATGCGATCGTCTGGGGTGAAGCAGCCGGCCTGGATCACCAGGGAAGCCTTGCCCGCATATTGCGGCCACAGATGGCGCGCGGTGCCAGGCTGGATGCTGACGTAGTCGGGTTTGCCTACCATGACGCGTGCAAGCGCACCCGGCAGGTCGGCAAGACCTCCTTTGCGCACATCGCCATAGCCGACAAAGTGGTCGACCGCGCCGCCAAAAAGATTCCCCGATGGATGCGAGAAGAGGCGCGCCAGGCGCACCTTGGTTCCGAGGCTCATGAGTCCAAAACTCTCCAATTGATTGATTTCAAAATCCTGGATCCAGTGTTTGCGAAAGAAATAACAAATGCAATCTTTCGAAATCTTTCGAATTCGCCTATTTTTGGTAGAGTGAACCGAGGCCAGGGCGATCGCTTGGCGCATGGGGGCAAGGACAGGCCAATGTTGTCAGAGCAGAGACGCCAATCGATCCTGGGTGAAGTGCAACGCAGCGGGCAGGTTCGCATCAAGGACCTGTCAGACGATTTTGGCGTGTCGGAAGTCACGGTGCGCTCCGACCTCGAGATACTGGATCGCAAGGGACTGCTGACCAAGACCCGCGGAGGCGCGGTGACCCGGACCACGGATTCGACCACGGCCGCGTTCGCCCGGCGGATGCAAACAAACCTCGATGCAAAGAAACGCATCGCCCGGGCAGCGATAGACCTGTTCGAGGACAACCAATCGGTCATCTTCGATGGCGGCTCGACATTGATGCAGGTTGCCATGCTGTTACCGCCGCTCAGCAATGTCGTGGTCGCGGCCACGGCGATGAATATCGTGCAGCATCTGATGCATCGGCCCGGGCTCGACGTTCACATGATCGGCGGCCGGGTCTACCCGGACACGGTAAGCACGCTGATCACCGATGCCGACACGGCTCTCGGCGGCTTGGTAGCGCATCAGGTCTTTGTTGGAGCGCATGCGATTGACTCGTCACTGGATGTGGTCGACGTGAACGAAGACATGGCGCGAACCAAGCGAAACCTCGTGCGCATGGCCCGGCGCGTTGTCCTCCTTGCGGATTCGAGCAAATGGGGCGTCAGCGGAACCTCCAAGGCCTTTTCGCTGTCGAGCGTCGATGTCGTGATCACCGACGATGGCCTGTCCGGCCCAATACGCAGCCAGCTTGATAGGACAGGGGCCAAGGTGATCTATGCCTGACCCCGTCGAGGTCCCTGGCCGCGGCGGAAATATCCGATGCGCGCATGACCCACGGCATCCGCATCGGCGGTCGGCCGTTTTTTCATGTCGGTCATTTTCTCCTCCCAGGACTGGCAGCCTCCCGATATCGCGCCAGCATTTTCGCATGTTGTATAAAAATTTTACGCGCGTCAATATTTAAAATGTTGTATAGCGCTTTCCCGGACGGGACCCGTTGCCGGCGCAGCGGATCCGGCAGAGCATGACCTACAGGGAGGACCGATCGAACATGCCGGCAAAATCGAAGGAAAAGCTCGGAATCGGTGTCATCGGATGCGGCAACATCTCGATGACCTATTTGCGCAATGCCGCCCTCTTCGGCGGCATCGAGCTGCGTGCCTGCGCCGATATTTCGGCCGACATGGCTGCGTTGCGGGCCAAGGAGTATGGCATCCGGGCACTCGGTGTGGATGCCCTGCTGGCCGATCCCGAGATCGATCTCGTCCTCAACCTGACAATTCCCGCCGCACATTTCGACATTTCGTTTTCAGCACTTTCGGCCGGCAAACACGTCTTCACCGAAAAGCCGTTGGCGACGTCCGCCAGCGACGGCCGCCGGCTGGTGGCGGAGGCGGCCAAACGCGGCCTGCTGCTCGGCTCGGCGCCGGATACGTTCCTAGGCGCTGCCGGACGCCGGGCACGCCGGCTGATGGACGAAGGCGCCATCGGTCGCCCGGTCACCGGCACCGCCTTCATGATGGGGCGCGGCATGGAGCACTGGCACCCCAACCCGCAGTTCTACTACCAGCCAGGCGGTGGCCCGGTGTTCGACATGGGCCCCTACTATCTGACCATGCTGGTCAATCTGCTCGGCCCGGTCGAACGCGTCATGGCGATGGCGACGCGCGGCCAGGAGGAGCGGCTGATCACTGCCGAAGGACCGTACAAGAACACCAAATTCAAGGTCGGCACGCCGACCAACGTGCTGTCGCTGCTCGAATTCCGCTCGGGCGCCACCGTCACCTTCGGTGCCTCGTGGGACGTCTTCAAGCACTCCAACCACCCGATCGAATTGCACGGCACGGAAGGCTCGCTGCGCCTGCCCGATCCCGACACGTTCGGCGGCACCGTCTCATTGTCCGAACGCGGCGCCGAGTGGAAGGATTTCGCCAGCGAAGGCGAGCTCTACGGCGCCCGCAATTGGCCCTACGCCGCGCCCGACCGCGCCAATTACCGCATGCTGGGCGTCGCCGATCTGGTGCGCTCGCTTCAGACCGGCAACACGCCACGCGCCTCCGGCAATCTGGCGCTGCATGTACTGGAGATCATGGAGGCTATCCTGCGCTCCGGTGAAACACAGGGCTCGGTCGCCATCGCGGGCGATGTCGTCCAGCCGGCCCTGCTGACCGAGGAAGAGGCGAGCGATCTGCTGGCCTGAGGGTATGATCATGACGCTCGATCCGGATGCGCTGCGCGTCCTCGACATGGCTCGTGCAGCCGGCGGCAAGCCATTCGAGACCGGCAGCGTGGCGGCGGCGCGAGCTGCCTACAACGCCTCGTTCCCGACGCTGCAAGGTGAGCATGAGCCGGTCGCGACGACCTTTGAACAGCAGATCGACGGGCCGAACGGCCCCATCACTGTCCGCATCCATCGCGGCATCGACGCACTGCCGAGCGGGGCGCCGGCGCTGCTCTATCTGCATGGCGGCGGCTGGGTCATCGGCAATCTCGATTCACATGACGAGATCTGCCGCCTGATGGCCAATCTCGGCAACGCCGTCATTGTCTGCCCCGACTATCGCCTGGCCCCGGAGCACAAATTTCCCGCCGGGCTCGAGGATTGCCTGGCGACACTTCGCTTCATGGCTGAGAATGCCGTCGACCTGGGCATCGACAAGGTGCGCATTGGTGTTGCCGGCGACAGCGCCGGCGGCAATCTTGCCGCAGTGCTGGCGCTGCTCGCACGCGATGGGCTCGCTCCACCACTTGCGACCCAGATCCTGATCTATCCCAACACCGACGCGCGGCAGACATCGGACAGCTACCGGCGTTTCGGCGACGGCTTCGGCCTTACCGCGACGACCATGGCATGGTTCCGCGACCATTATGTGCGAACGCCCGACGATATCATGGACTGGCGCGTCTCGCCCTTGCTGGCGCCTGATCTTGCCGGCGTCGCGCCAGCATTCGTGGCGCTTGCCGGCTGTGACATCCTGGCCGACGAAGGGGCAGCCTATGCGGCGCGCCTGCAGGCCGCGGGCGTGCCTGTGATCCTGCGGCAATGGCCGGGCCAGATCCATGGCTTCGTCTCGATGGGACGCCATATTCCCGCCGCCCGGCAAGCGGTGGTCGAGGGGGTGACGGCCTGGCGCCACTTCGAGGGATCGACGTCGACCGGTTAGGCCGACTGACGCATCACCAGGGTGGCACCGAGCTTGACGGTGCGCGCCATGCCCTGCTTCGGCGGATCGGCCTCGTCCAGCAGGGCCAGCAGGATCTCGACGCTGCGGCCGGCCATGGCGGTGAAATCCTGCGCCATGGTGGTCAGCGCCGGACAGGTGTAGCGGCTCAGCGGATGGTCGTCGTGGGCGGCAACGCGCAGATCGCAATCGGGCCTGCGGCCGACCTTCAGGCCGCGCGAGTACGCGGCCGCCATTACGCCAAAGGCGAGACGATCGTTGGCGCACAGGATGGTGCGGCCGGGCAAGGTCCCGGCCTCCAGCATTTTTTCCGTCTGCTCGTAGCCGATGCGTTCGAAGTCCCAGGTGTAATCGCGCGCGGCCTCGATGACGGCCGGCTTGAAGCCGGCGGTCTCCATCGCGACGATGTAGCTCTCCTGGCGTTCGCCGGAGTTGTGGTTGACATGCGGAATGTCGAGATAGACCGGCGGTTCGCCCGAGCGACAGAGATAGTCGACGATGGTCGACACGCTCTGCCGGTTGTCGTTGCCGACGAACGGCGTATCGCCCTCGATATAGGTGTCGAAATAGACGATCGGAATGTCCTGCCCGAGCTTGTCGAAGACGCTGCGGTCGGAGGCAAGGCCGAGCGGGGCGATGATCGCGCCGGCCACCTTCAGCGACAGCAGCGTCCTGACCGACTCCGCCTCCAGCTTCGGCGAGCCATGCGAGGAAATGACGATCGGCCAGTAGCCTTCGTCGCGGCAACGAAATTCGATGCGGCTGACCATCTCGGCGTAGAAAGGATCGGTGATCGTCGGCACGACGATGCCGATGTTGCGGGTGCGCTTGCGGTTGAGATTGCGGGCGAAAAGGTTCGGCTGATAGTCCGAGGAACGCAGGGCGGCTTCGATGCGCGCCCGCGTCGCCGGCTTCACGCTCGCCGGATCGTCGAAATATTTGGACAGCGTCGGGCGCGACACGCCGCATGCCTGGGCGAAGTCGTCCATCGTGCGGTGCGTCTTCTCCGCCATCGATATATTCCTGATCCCCTGCCAACGATCGGCCCCGCCCACAGTCATGCGGCCGTTGACCGGATGCGACAATGCTCGACGGAACTTATTCAGTCAATTTTCACAGTTCCCATTAGAATGCAAAAAGATTGCGTACGTCAAATTATTTGTTAACGCTTTAAACCTGATGGCGTCAGTTCGACGAGGATAGGCTGCAGAAGCTTGCCGCTCAGCCCTCGGCTACGGGCCTGCTTGCCAAATGTCGCCATGCCGCCCATACACGGCTTGGAAATCACCCCACCCCGTTCGCCCCCCTGCCAGGGATACCGTCCAATGTCCGTGACGCCGTGGTCAAAGCCGTGACGGATCACTCCACGCCATCGCTCGCCAGCCTGGGCTGGACCGAATTTTTCGGCGACCAGCTCGAGCCCGGCGAAGCCAATCTTGTCCCGACGCGGATCGCCACCGTCCACCGCGATCGCCTGACCGGCCTGTCCCAGGCAGGGCCGGTCGATCTGACGCTGGCGGCGCAGGCGAACACCGGTGACTATGCCGTCGGCGACTGGGTGCTGGTCGATGGGCATGAACACCTTGTGAAGCGCCGCCTGACCCGCAAGACGGTGCTGGAACGCCGCACCCAGGGCGGCGGCAGGGTGCCGCAGCTTGCCGCGGCCAATGTCGATACGCTGTTCATCGTCACCTCGTGCAATGCCGACTTCAATCCCGCCCGGCTCGAGCGCTATCTGGCGCTGGCCAACGAGGCCGGAACGACGCCGGTGATCCTGCTGACCAAGGCCGATACCGCTGAAGACGCCGAGACCTACCAGAAGCAAGCTGCGGCGTTGCAGCGTGGATTGCCGGTGGTGATGCTGAACCCCCGCACATCGGATGCGGCAACCGTCCTGGCTGCCTGGTGCGGTGTCGGCCAGACGGTGGCGCTGATCGGCTCCTCCGGCGTCGGCAAATCGACGCTGGTCAACACGCTGGCCGGATCGGCGCAGCAATCGCCGCAACAGACCGGGGGCATCCGCGAGCACGATTCCAAGGGACGCCACACCACCACGTCGCGATCGCTGCATTCCATCGCCGGCGGTGGCTGGGTGATCGACACGCCGGGCATGCGGACGCTGCAGGTCAGCGATGTCGGCTACGGCATCGACACGCTGTTTGCCGAAATCACCGAGCTTGCACCGCTCTGCAAGTTCCGCGACTGCACGCATGTGCACGAGCCGGGTTGCGCGGTTCAGGCTGCCTTGAAGGCGGGGACGCTCGACCCGGAGCGCCTTGCCCGCTGGCGAAAACTGTCCGACGAGAACCAGAACAACACGCCGGTCCAGAGCGGGCCTCGCGGAGCCAAGACTTCCGGGGGTCGCGGAAAGAGGCGCTGAACGGCGAGGACTGAGGACTTCAGAGCTGCGCCGTGCCGAAAACGCGATCCCAGAATGCCGAAGTCACACCGAAATTGGCCGTTTCGTCGATGTGGTGATGCACCGCATGACGGCGCTTGAGCGTGTAGAGATAGCTCGGATGCGCCGGGTGCCAGTGATGGATCATGTGGTGGATGCTGATGTACCACAGATATCCCAGCATCAACCCGCAGCTCACCGCGCTCGCCGTGGCGAAATCTGAGACCCCCCAAACGGGCACAAACGCGACCAGCGCATGCACGCCGAGACTGAGCCAGGTTGGCGTGCCCACAGAACTGCGTTCCTCGACATGGTGACGGTCGTGCAGGTCCTTGACGTAAGGAATATGGTGAAGAGCGAACCTGTGCAGCACATACTCGATCAGCGTCCAGAGGCCGAGACAGGCGAGGACAGTGCCGATCCAGCCTGGCGCACTCTCTTCGCCAGCCTCGAGCAGCCCGGCCACTGCCAGCACGGCGATCACCAGCGGATACACCACGAAGTCGCTATAGTAGCCAATAAGACCGAGTTGCATCGTCACCTAGCCTTCGAGCCGCCAAATAAGCGATGGTATCAGATTGCCGGACTCGCGACCGAGGTGCAATGCAGACGCGCCTGACATAGCGTCGCAATCCCCTAGTGCAAGGTTCGCATCAACGATTCAAGGACCATCAGCAGGCTGCCGGCTTCGCAAATGGACGTACAAAAATGGCAAAACGCAGTGCGGGATTGCTGATCTATCGCCGCAGCGATGGCGATCTCAGGGTGTTGCTGGTTCACCCGGGCGGGCCGTTCTGGGCGAAGAAGGACGATGGCGCCTGGTCGATACCGAAGGGTCTCGTCGGCGAGGACGAGGATGAGTTGACGGCAGCGCAACGCGAGACCGAGGAAGAGCTCGGCGTCAGGGTCGACGGCACCTTCGCGCGGCTTGGCGACTACAAACAACCCGGTGGCAAGGTTGTCACGGCCTGGTCCGTCGAGGCGCGCATCGACATCGATGTGGCTGCCATCAAGAGCAACATTTTCACCATGGAATGGCCGCCAAGGTCAGGATCCCTGAAGGAGTTCCCGGAGGTCGACAGAGCGGGCTGGTTCACCTTGCCCGAGGCCGAGGTGAAAATCCTCAAGGGGCAGCGCCCGATGCTTTTGGATTTTGCCAGGCAGCAAGGCGCCGGATGATCCGCAGCCTCAATAGGGCAGGCCGACATAGTTTTCCGCGAGCGCGGTCGATGCGGCACGCGACTGCACGAGATAGTCGAGCTCGGCCTCCTGGATGCGCTGGCCGAACTCGCCGGTGTCGGGAAAACAATGCAGCATCGTCGTCATCCACCAGGAAAAGCGAACCGCCTTCCAGACCCGCGCCAGCGCCTTTTGCGAATAGCAGTCGATGCCAGCCGCGGATTTGTCGCGATAGAAGTCGCACAAACCCGAGAAGAGATAGCGCACGTCGCTGGCAGCGAGGTTCAGACCCTTGGCGCCGGTCGGCGGCACGATGTGGGCGGCGTCGCCGACCAGGAACAGCCGGCCGAAGCGCATCGGCTCGGCAACGAAGGAGCGCAGTGGCGCGATCGATTTCTCGAAGGATGGGCCGGTGACGACGCTTGCCGCCGTCTGCTCGGGCAAGCGGCGGCGCAGCTCGTCCCAGAAGCGCTCATCCGACCATGCCTCGACACGGTCGCCCTCGGGGCACTGCACATAGTAACGGCTGCGGTGCGTCGAGCGCATCGAGCACAGGGCAAACCCCCTTTCATGATTGGCGTAGACCAGTTCGTGATCGGCCGGCGGCACTTCGGCCAGCACGCCGAGCCAGCCGAACGGATACTGCCGCTCGAAGATTTTCAGCGCACGCTCGGGCACCGATTTGCGGCTGACGCCGTGATAGCCGTCACAGCCGGCAATGAAGTCGCAATCGATGCGATGCGTGACCCCGTCCTTGTCATAGGTCGCGAAAGGTGCGGCGCCGTCGAAATCGTGCAACGCGACATTTGCCGCCTCGTAGATCGTGGTCAGTCCCTCCGCATCGCGCTTGTCCATCAAATCGTGCGTCACCTCGGTCTGGCCATAGACGGTGACATGCCTGCCGCCGGTCAGTGCCTCGAGGTCGATGCGGTGCAGGCGTCCGTCGAAGGCGAGCGAGATGCCGGAATGCGGCAGTCCTTCCGCGTGCAGCCTTGCCGCCGCGCCGGCCTGTTCCAGCAATTCGACGGTGCCCTGTTCGAGCACCCCTGCCCGCACTCGGCCAAGCACGTGCTCGCGGCTCGCGCGTTCCAGAATGACCGTCTCGACGCCGATGCCGGCCAGAAGCTGCCCAAGCAGCAGGCCGGACGGTCCGGACCCGACGATGACGATTTGCGTGCGCATCAGTGGCCGAGACTTTCGACCTGTGCGGCCAGCTCAGCGGCAAGGCGGAGCGACGCGGCCGTCGCGATGACCATTTGCGGCAGCAATAGCCATTCCAGCGTCCAGGCAGCGCCCGAGCGCTCCTGCTCATGCACGAGCGCGTGATGCATGCCCGCAAGCTGCGTGGCGTTGAAGCGGGCAAGCGCCACCAGCGCTTCGGCCTTCACCGGGTTCTGCTTGTGCGGCATGGCCGAAGAGCCGCCGCCGCCGGAAAGCTCGATCTCGGTTCCACCTTGCGCCATCAGCGCGATGTCCTGGCCGAATTTGCCGAGGCTGCCTGATAGCAGCGACATCAGGCCGGCGAAATCGGCGAGTGCGTCACGCTGGTTCTGCCAATGCGGTGCGTCGCCAAGGCCGAGCTTTGCGGCCAGTGCTGCGCGCACCGCCGGACCTTTGTCGCCTAGCTTTTCCAGCGTGCCGGCGGCACCGCCGAACTGCACCACCAGCAGACGCCTCGACTGTTCCGACAATCTTTCCTGATGCCGTTGCAGTGGCGCCCGCCACGTCCTGACGCGGTCGGCCGCTTTGATCGGAATGGCTGGCTGCATGCGCGTCATTCCCGTCAGCGCCCTGCCGCCAAACCGCTCTTCGAGCGAGACGAGCCGTATAATGGTCTCGGTCAGGAGCAGGCCGAGATGCTCGACGATGGACTTCAGCCGAAACACCAGGCCGGTATCGATGACATCCTGGCTGGTTGCGCCGAGATGCACTTTATCGCCATGCGGTTCGCCGACCGCCGCCCTGATCTGGCGTACCAGTTCCGGCACAATGACGCCGTCTTTGGCGACGGCAGCCCGCAGCAAGGCGGTGTCGGGCCGGAATGTGGCAAGTGCGGCCACGATCGCGGCGGCATCATCCTTGGTGATAATCCCGTTTTCAGCTTCCGCTTGCGCCAGCGCCCGCTCGAAGGCAAGCATCGCCTCGATTTCCGCCTCGACGGAAAAATGCCGGTTCGCCTCCTCGTCGCCGAGAAGAGCGGAGAGCAGTGGATGGTCGAAGGGCGATACGGTCATATCCTGCTCCTCCTGACCATCAGCTGTCGAAGAAGACCGTTTCCTTCTCCCCCTGGAGATGGATGTCGAAAACATAAATATCGCCGTTGCGCTCGGCGATCAGCGTCGGCACGCGGACGCGGTGCTCGATGCGCGCCAGGATCGCATCCCCGGCATTGGCCTTTTCCTCATCGGAAAAATACAGCCGTGTGTGCAGGCCGAGATTGATACCGCGCGCGACGATCCAGAGGGTGATGTGCGGGGCCATCAGGCTTCCGTCCCTGAACGGCACGCGGCCCGGCTTGATCGTCTCGAACGTGCACAGACCGGTGTCCATGTCGGTCGGGCAACGGCCCCAGCCGAAAAAGTTCGGATCGGCCGCGCCGCGCAGTTCAGCCGGCGAATTGTAGAGCCCATCCGCATCTGCCTGCCAGATCTCGATCAGCGCATCCTTGAGCGGCGTGCCGGTACCGTCGAGCACCCGGATGCGCAGGCCGATGCGCTCCCCCTTGGTCTTGTCGTTGACCATGGTCGCACCAAGGTCGGTCGCATAGACGCCGCCGATGCCGCAGAAATTGGGCGTCAGCCCGATATGGACATAAGGTCCGGCGGTCTGCGAGGGGCTTTCCCTGAGCCGGTCGAGCGACTGGGCCATCAATTGCCCTCCAGCCTGTTTTCGAACAGCGACGCGCGGCGCCCGCGCAGCACGATGTCGAACTTGTAGGCGCGCACGTCGAAGGGGATCGTCGCCTGCATGTCGAGCGTGGCGATCAGCGTTTCGACGGCGGCCTTGTCGGGGATGCCGCGCACGATCGGGCAGTGCCAGATCAGCGGATCACCCTCGAAATACATCTGCGTGATCAGCCGCTGCGCAAAGCCGTGGCCGAAGACCGAGAAATGGATGTGCGAGGGCCGCCAGTCGTTCGGCCCGTTCGGCCAGGGATAGGGGCCGGGCTTGACGGTGCGAAAGGCGTAGCCGCCATCCTCGCCTGTTATGGCGCGCCCGCAGCCGCCAAAGTTCGGGTCGAGCGGCGCCAGATAGCCGTCCTTCTTGTGGCGGTAGCGGCCGCCGGCATTGGCCTGCCAGAATTCGAGCAGCGCGCCGGGTACGCCAACGCCGCGTTCATCGAGCACCCGGCCATGGACGATGATGCGCTCGCCGAGCGCGCTCTCGCCGGGCCTGGCGAAATTGTGGATCAGGTCGGCGTCGAGTTTGCCGAGCATGGCGTGACCGAAGACCGGGCCTGCAATCTCCGACAGCGTGTTGTCGAACGGCAGCGGCGCCTTCTGCGGCGAGCGCAGCACGGAGGTCTTGTAATTCGGTGTCAGAACAGGCGGATGCCAGGTCCGGTCGCGCTGGAAGAAGGCGCCGGTCTCGGGCCTCCGGTTCGAGCCGGACTCAGCGGTCATTCTGGCTTCCGTCCATTTCCGAAAACACGTCCTTGGCAATTTTGAAGGCACGGTTGGCGGCCGGCACGCCGGCATAGATGGCGACATGCAGGAACGCCTCGCAGATATCGTCGCGCGAGGCGCCGGTGTTGACGGTGGCGCGCACATGCATAGCAACCTCCTCATCATGGCCGAGTGCGGCCAGCAGCGCCAGCGTGACGATCGAACGCTCACGCCTGGTCAAGCCCGGCCGCGCCCACACGGTTCCCCAGGCGGCCTCGGTGATCAGCTCCTGGAAAGGCTGGTCGAAATCGGTGGCGGCGACCTCGGCGCGCTCGACATGGCGGTCGCCAAGCACCGAGCGCCGCACCGCGAGGCCGGTGCGATATCTGGCTGCATCGCCGGGGACTTCATCCATGGGTTTCTGCTCCAGGGGCAAGCGACGCGATAAAACCGCGGATCAGGGCGGTGAGCGCTTCAGGCTGTTCGACGCAAGGAATGTGTCCAGCGTCGCGGATGATTTCGAAGCGCGCGCCGGGGATCAGCGCGGCCAGCGAGCGGACGAGATCGGGAGGTGTCGAGCCATCCTGGTCGCCGGCGACGCAGAGCGTCGGCACCGCAATGCGGCGTGCAGCATCGGTGAAATCGGCATCGCGAACGGCCGCGCAAGTCCCGACGTAACCTGCAAGCGCTTGCCTCGTCATCATGTTCCAGTAACCGTCGAGCTCGGCCTGACGCGCCGCGTGGAAGGCGGGGGTGAACCATAGTTTGAGCACGCCATCGGCAATCGCCTGGATGCCCTTGCTTTCGACGGTCGCGATGCGTGTGTTCCAGCTGTCTGTCGTGCCGATCTTGTGTGCCGTATCGCAAAGGATCAGGCCTTCGACGATTTCAGGCCGCCTGGCATAGAGCCCCTGCGCGATCATGCCGCCGACCGACAGGCCGCACAGCACGACCTTGCTCAAGCCGAAATGATCGATGAGCGCCGAGAGGTCATCGACGTGATCGTCGATCGACCTGATGTCGCCGATGTCGGACAGTCCGTGGCCGCGCTTGTCATACACCAGCAGCGGCATTTCACCATCGAACGTCGAGACAATTTCGTCCCAGATCCGGAAGTCGGTGCCGAGCGAATTGATGAATATGATTGGGCGCGCATTGCCGGTCGCCTTGATGTGGCGATGGTGCAGCGTGATGCCGCAGATGGTGACGAATGGCACGGTTTCGATCCTCCGCCCTCACATTGCACAAGGCGTTTGGTTCGGTAAAATGATATTTTTTGGCGTTTCATTAACTCAGGGGTTATCGAATCCATGTCCGAGAGCCGCATTCGGTTCCGTCACCTGCAGGCATTCCTGGAAGTTGCGCGGCAGGGGAGCGTGGCGCGAGCGGCTGACTTGCTGCATGTCAGCCCGCCGGCCGTGACCAAGACATTGCGCGAACTGGAAGAGGCGCTGGGGGTTGCGGTGGTGGAGCGCGACGGCCGCGGCATCCGACTGACGCGCATCGGCGAGATCTTCCTTCGCCACGCCGCCACGGCGATCACGGCGCTCAAGCAAGGCGTCGATTCCGTCCGCCAGGACGGATCGGTCAACCGGCACCCGATCCGCATCGGCGCGCTGCCGACGGTGTCGGCGCGGGTGATGCCGCTTGCCATGAGCCTGTTCCTCAAAGAGAGCACCGGTGCGGCGATCAAGATCGTCACCGGCGAGAACGCGGTGCTGCTCGAACAGTTGCGCACCGGCGCGCTCGATCTCGTCGTCGGACGGTTGGCGGCGCCGGAGAACATGACCGGCTTCTTCTTCGAGCATCTCTACTCCGAACAGGTGCTGTTCGTGGTGCGGGCGCGACATCCGCTGCTTGAGCCCGGACAGGACGTGTTCGCGCGGCTCGACGAGTTCCCGGCGCTGATGCCGACACGGGAATCGGTCATCCGCCCTTTCGTCGACCGCCTGTTCATCACCAGCGGCATGACGGCGCCGGCAACCGAGATCGAAACCGTCTCGGACTCCTTCGGCCGCGCCTTCCTGCGGCAGAGCGATGCGGTTTGGATCATTTCGGCCGGCGTCGTCGCCAATGAACTCGGCAGTGGCGCCTTCGTCGCCCTGCCGGTCGACACCGAGGAAACCAAAGGACCGGTCGGCCTGACGATGCGGACCGACACGGCGCCCTCGCCGGCCTTCTCCATCCTGCTGCAGACCATCCGCGAAGCGGCGAGGCAAAGCAGTTGATGCGGCTCAGACTGGCGATCAGATCTCCCGCGAAGGCGTGAAGCGAACGCTTGCGGACCTCATGTGCCCGGGCGCCAGTACGATGCAGCCGGCCTCGATGCCCGTGTCAGCCCTGCGGTTGAAGGCATCGGTGATGTTGCTGACCGGTTCGGCGCAAAAGAACGGCTCGCCGGGCGGCGTGTAGAGGACAAGGAAATCGAGTGGCGCCTCGGCCTCGATGTCCAGTTGCCGTCCATGCTCCGGCCAGGAGATCCGGGCGCGGCGCGACCATCCGGTGAAGACCGTGTCGAAGTCCGTCTCCGACACGTCGAAGCCCGTGGTCGGGTTGGCGCCCGGCGGCGGCGGGACGTGGATGGTGGGCAGGATTTCCGCATCGGTTTCCCACATGCCGGACACCCGCGCCTGGACATGTGTCCACGGCGTCGACGGAAAATAGGGATGTAGGCCAAAGCCTGCCGGCATCGGCGTGTCCGAAAGGTTGCGCAGCGAGAGGGCAATCGCCAGCCTGCCATCGATCAGCGAGATGGCCTGCCTTGCCTCATAGCTCCACGGCCAGGAACCGGCGGCATGGCGATAGGATAGGACCGTGCTGCTGGCTTCGTGCCGCACGACTGTCCATGATCGACGCCAGCCATGGCCGTGCTCATAGTGCGGATCGTCCGAGTTGGTCGGCAGTTCGACGGTGCGGCCGGCGAATGCGAAGCGGCCGCCCCTTATGCGATTGGAATAGGGAACCAGCGGGAAGCAGGCCATGGCGCCGGCATCGCGGCGGCCGATCGCCGCCGGGTCAGCAGGGCGCAGCCAATCCACGACGGATCCGTTTTGCCGCCAGCGATACGACGCCAGGGCACCGCCGGCAGCAGGGACGATTTCCACGGTCGCAATGCCATCGCTGATCGAGATCAGCTCTTGGTGCTGCTCGGTAACGGCAGCGGAATTCTTTGTCATCGGCACACCCCCATCCCTTGACTCCAATCGCCATGCCTATAAGACATATCATATGAATAGTATGAAGAATAACAAATCTTTCAGTATGGCGCGTACGTCGAGAGTCGCGGTGGCGGTTTCCAGCGGCTCCACCGCTCTGCATGCGACCGTCGTCGAGCAAATCGGATTGCGCATCGTTCAAGGCGATTTCCTGCCCGGCGAGGCACTGCCCAATGCCGACGATTCAAGCGAGATGCTGGGGGTCAGCCGCACGGTGCTGCGCGAGGCGATCAAGGTGTTGGCGGGCAAGGGGCTGGTCGAATCGCGGCCGAAGACCGGCACAAGGGTGCGTCCTCGTGCCGACTGGAATTTCCTCGACCCGGACGTCCTGTCATGGCGCTATGCCAGCGGTGTCAGCGCCGACGATGTCCGGGCGCTGTTCGAATTGCGCAGGGCCATCGAACCGATGTCGGCAGCGCTTGCGGCCCAGCGCGCCACGCCAGCGCAGATCGCCGAGATCAATGCAGCTCTGGTCGAAATGGAGGCGGTGGTCGACGACGGCGACCGCTTCGCCAAGCCTGACCTTTTGTTCCACCAGACCATACTGCGCATGACCGGCAATGAGCTGATCGGCTCGCTGGCGGCACTGGTCGAAACCGCATTGGTGACGAGCTTTCGTCTTTCCAACGACAATCCGGAAGGGCAGCGCCCCTCATTGCCGCTGCACCGGGAAGTCGCCGAAAAGATCGCCGCCGGCGACGCGACCGGCGCACAAAAGGCGCTGCTGGTCCTCATCGACAATGCCGAGGAGGACGTGCGCCGCAGTGTCGAGAACCGCAACAAGCGCCGCCAGAATCGGGAGCTGGCATCGTGAGCGAGAACAAACGCAAGCTACGGTCCGAGGCCTGGTTCGGCGGCGAAGGCAAGAACGCGTTCATGCACCGCAGCTGGATGAAGAACCAGGGCATCCCCGCCGACGCTTTCGACGGCCGCCCGGTGATCGGCATCTGCAACACCTGGTCGGAATTGACCCCGTGCAATGCCCACCTGCGGGCGCTGGCCGATCACGTCAAGCGCGGCGTCTATGAAGCCGGCGGCCTGCCGCTCGAATTTCCGGTGATGTCGCTGGGCGAGAGCAACATGCGCCCCACCGCCATGCTGTTTCGCAATCTGGTCAGCATGGATGTTGAAGAGTCCATCCGCGGCAATCCGATCGATGGCGTCATCCTGCTGGTCGGTTGCGACAAGACCACACCGGCGCTGCTGATGGGTGCCGCATCGTGCAACCTGCCGACCATCGCCGTTTCCGGCGGGCCGATGCTCAACGGCAAGTTCCGCGGACAGGATATCGGCTCGGGCACGCATGTCTGGAAATTCGCCGAGGAGGTTAAAGCCGGCCGCATGCCGGTTGCCGACTTCCTCGCCGCCGAGCAGGGCCAGAGCCGATCGGCGGGCAGCTGCATGACGATGGGCACCGCCTCGACCATGGCCAGCATGGTCGAAGCGCTCGGCATCGGCATGCCGGACAATGCCGCGATCCCGGCGGTGGATTCGCGCCGTGGCGTGCTCGCCCAGATGGCCGGACGCCAGATCGTCGATCTGGTGCGCAGGGACGTGACGATCGCGCAGATCCTCACCAGGCAAGCGTTCGACAACGCCATTCGCGTCAACGGCGCGATCGGTGGCTCGACCAATGCGGTGCTGCATCTGATCGCCATCGCCAACCGGATCGGTGTCGATCTCAGCCTCGAAGACTGGGACCGCCTAGGTCGTGACGTTCCAACTATTGTCGATTTGATGCCGTCGGGCCGGTTCCTGATGGAAGATTTCTACTACGCCGGGGGGCTAGCTGCGGTCATGGCGTCGCTTGATGAAGTGGGGCTTCTTCATCGCGACGCCATGACCGTCAGCGCCAAGACCATCGGTGAATTGATCGACGGCGCGCCCAACTACAACAGCGAAGTGATCCGCCCAATGAGCGAGCCGCTGACCAAGGAAGGGGGCATCTCCATCCTGCGCGGCAATCTGGCGCCTGACGGCGCGGTCATCAAGCCGTCCGCGGCAACGCCCGAGCTGATGCAGCATCGCGGCAAGGCGGTGGTGTTCGAAAACATCGAGCATTACTACGCCCGCATCGACGATCCGGAGTTGGACATCGACGCCACCTCGGTGATGGTGCTGAAGAACTGCGGGCCGCGCGGTTATCCCGGAATGGCCGAGGTCGGCAACATGCCGCTGCCGGCCAAACTGCTCAAGCTAGGCATCTCCGACATGGTGCGCATTTCGGACGCGCGCATGAGCGGCACCGCCTACGGCACCGTGGTTCTGCATGTGGCACCGGAAGCAGCCGCAGGCGGCGCGCTGGCGCTGGTGCGCGACGGCGACCTCATCGAGCTCGACGTCGCCGGCCGCCGGTTGGAACTTTTGGTGTCGGAAGAGGAGCTCGCCATCCGCCGGCGTGACTGGAAGCCGCCGGCGTCGCCGGAGGGCGGCTACCAGAGCCTTTATGTCGAGCGCGTGCTGCAGGCCGACAAGGGCTGCGATTTCGACTTTCTCGTCGGCCGGCGCGATGCCGGCATTCCTCGGCATTCGCACTAGAGAGGCGCGCGATGACGGATGAAATCGGCTACGCGATCTATCCAAGCCTCAAGGGCCGCAGCGTCTTCATAACCGGCGGCGGCAGCGGCATCGGCGAAAGCCTGGTGCGCCATTTCTGCGCCCAGGGCAGCCGCGTCGCCTTCGTCGACATGGCCGAAGAACCATCCCAACGTCTGGTCGACGCGATTGCGGCCGAGGGACATGCCGCGCCGCTGTTCATTCCCTGCGACCTGCGCAACGTCGAAGAGTTGCAGGCGGCAACCGTGCAGGCAATGCAGCACAATGGCCCCATCCAGGCGCTGTGCAACAATGCCGGCAATGACGACCGCCACCAGACCAAGGATGTGACGGTTGCCTATTGGGACGACCGCATGGCGGTCAATCTGCGCCACCAGTTTTTCGCGGCGCAGGCAGTGCGTCCGCAGATGAGCGCGCAGGGCGGCGGCTCGATCATCAACTTCGGCTCCATCACCTGGATGGTCGGCGATCCAGATTGCCCAGCCTATGTCACCGCGAAAGCGGCTGTTTACGGCATGACGCGGGCGCTGGCCCGCGAGCTTGGCCCTGAGCGCATCCGCGTCAACTGCATGGTGCCGGGCTGGGTGATGACCGAGCGCCAGATTCGCCTGTGGTTGAACCCGGCCGGCGAACGCCAGATCGCGGAAAGGCAGTGCCTGCCCGACCGGCTGCAACCCTCCGATATCGCGCGCATGGCGCTGTTCCTCGCCGCCGACGACAGCCGCATGTGCACGAGCCAGCAGTTCATCGTCGATGCGGGCTGGGTGTGATCCGTACGGTTTCAAAGGAAGAAGGTTAGTTCATGCGTCTTGTTCAATTCAGAATGGCCGACGGCAGCAGAGGGGTTGGCCGTGTCTGCGATGACGGCAATCATCTGCACCCTCTCGAGAAGACCAGCAGCGTGCTGGAGCTGGCCGAAGCGGCAATTGCCCAGGGCACGTCGATCGCAGCGCTGGTCGAGAAGCGGACCGGCAGCGCGACGATCGACTACGACCAGCTGTTGCGCGACGGCCAGGTGCTCGCTCCGGTCGACCATCCCGAACCGGCGCGCTTCCTGGTCACCGGCACCGGCCTCACCCACACCGGAAGTGCCGCCGCGCGCAACCAGATGCATGTTCTGACCCATGGCGAAGGTGCCGACGAATCCGATTCCTTGAAAATCTTCCGCATGGGGCTGGAGGGCGGCAAGCCTGGCGCCGGCAAGATCGGGATTCAGCCAGAGTGGTTCTTCAAGGGCGTCGGCACCTGCGTTGTCCCGCCCGGCGCGCCGCTGCCGATGCCGGCATTCGCGAAAGCCGGTGCAGAGGAAGCCGAGATCGTCGGGCTTTATGTCAATGGACCCGATGGCCATCCCTATCGCATCGGCTATGCGCTCGGAAACGAATATTCCGACCACGTGACGGAGGGCGAGAACTACCTTTATCTCGCCCATTCCAAGCTGCGCTCCTGCTCGATCGGCCCGGAACTGCTGATCGGTGACCTGCCCGAAGAAGTGCGCGGCCATTCGCGCATCCTGCGCGACGGCACTGTTATCTGGGAGCAGGAATTCCTGTCGGGTGAAGCGCACATGTCGCACTCGATCGCCAATCTCGAACATTTCCATTTCCGCTACCCGATGCACCGCAGGGCGGGCGACCTGCACGCCTATTTCTTCGGCGCGGCGGTGATGAGCTACGCCTCCGGCGTCAAGACGGCTTCCGGCGACGAGTATGAAATCCAGGCACAGACGTTCGGCAAGCCACTGCGCAACCGGATGGTGTCGGTGCCGGACGAGGGACTGGTCGCTGTTACCCAGCTGTGACGGCGCAGGCCCGAAAATTACGGTCCACCAGAACGATAATGGGAGATTAAAAATGGGACTGAAGAAAGCGTTTCTAAGACTAGCGACAATCGGGCTCGGCATCGGCCTGATGACATCGGCGGCGCTCGCCGCGAACCTTCGGGTACTGGCCTGGGACGGCTACGCCGATGCCGACTGGGTCAAGGACTTCACCGCCGCGACCGGCATCGGCGTCGATGTCGTCTTCATCGGCAGCGACGACGAGATCTGGGCCAAGATCAAGGGCAGCGAGGGCCAGGACTTCGACGTCTTTGCTGTCAACACCGCCCAGTTGCAGCGCTACATCAAGGCTGACCTGGTGTCGCCGATCGACGTCACCAAGCTCGCCAACCAGAAAGACGTGCTGCCGCGCTTCCGCGACCTGACGGCGGTCAGCGGCGTGACCAAGGACGGCAAGGTCTACGGCATTCCGTTCTGCTTCGACTCCATCGGCCTGATCTACGACACCGACAAGGTCAAGCCGGCGCCGACCTCGATGTCGGTTCTGTGGGACCCGGCCTACAAGGGCAAGGTGCTGGCGTATGATAATGGCGAGCACAATTTCTCGTTCACCGCACTGACGCTCGGCTACAAGGATCCGTTCAACCTCAATGAAGAGCAGATGGCTGCAGTCAAGGCCAAGCTGGTCGAACTCAAGCGCAACGTGCTCAGCTTCTACACCACCGCCGACGAGGCGCAGCAGATCTACCAAAACAATGATGTGGCCCTGATCTGGGCCAATTACGGCCAGCAGCAGGTCAAGGCGCTGCAGAAGATCGGCGCCCATGTCGCCTATGTCAATCCGAGCGAGGGCGCGCTTGCCTGGCTCGACAACTGGGTCATCTCCAAGGGTGTCCGTGATAATGCGGCAGCCGAGAAATGGATCGATTTCATGCTGAGCAAGAGGGTCGGCGGCGAGCTTTCCGAGCGCACCGGCTTCGGCAACACGGTGACGGAAACCGGCAGCGCCGGCGGCAACGACAAGCTGGTCTGGCTCAACAATGTCGAGGACCCGCTCAAGCGTTCGGACATGTGGAACGAGGTCAAGGCAACGCCCTGATCTTTGTGCCCTCTGCCTTCGAAGGACCCGGCGGTCCGGAGGTTCCGGACCGCCGAAGCGTATGCGAGAGTATTTCATGAACCAGAACACCGACCTCTTGACGCTGCGGTCCGTCTCGAAATCCTACGGCACGGTCCCCGTGCTGCACGACATCGACCTGTCGATCAAGGACGGTGAGTTCCTCACCGTTCTTGGACCATCCGGCTCCGGCAAGACCACGGTGCTGCGGCTGATCGGCGGGCTGGAACCCCTGACGTCGGGCGAGATACGCCTGGATGGGCAAGACATCAGCCGCATGCCGATCAACCGGCGGCCGTTCAACACCGTGTTTCAGGACTATGCGCTGTTCCCGCACCTGACCGTTTCCGGCAATGTCGGTTACGGGCTTTCGGTTCGCCATGTCCAGCGCAAGGAAATCGCGCGCCGAGTCGCGGAGGCGCTGGAACTGGTCCAGCTCGGGCGTTTCGCCGACCGCTTTCCGGCGCAGCTCTCCGGCGGCCAGCGCCAGCGCGTCGCACTCGCCCGTGCGCTGATCTGCCAGCCGCGCCTGATCCTGCTCGATGAGCCGCTCGCCGCACTCGACCTCGAACTGCGCCGGCAGATGCAGGTGTTCCTAAAGTCCATCCAGCGCGAAATCAGGACCACCTTCCTGTTCGTCACCCATGACCAGGAAGAAGCCATCGGCATGGCCGACCGGATCTGCGTCATGGAGGCCGGCCATATCCGCCAGCTCGGCACGCCGCACGACCTTTACTACAGACCGAATTGCGAATTCGTCGCGCGTTTCTTCGGCGAGAACAATCTGGTGGCCGGGAAACTCGGACCGGTCCAGGGCGAGCTGCGATCGATCGAGACGGCGCTCGGGCGCCTCATCTGTTCGATCAGCGACCAGCCGCATTTGAAAGCCGCAGCGGAAGGCGCCAGCGCTTACGCCGCGTTCCGTCCAGAAGCCTTGCACCTTGCGGATGCAAAGGACACCGACAACCGTTTTTCCGGCACGATCTCCGATCTGGCCTTTGCCGGCTCGTCGACCGTCGCCACCATCGCGGCCGGCGCCGACAATGCCGCGCAACGCTTGCGGCTGCGCGTGCCGAGCCGCGTCGACGGCAGCGCGCTCAGATCCGGCGAGGCCGTATCGCTTTCCTTTGCGCCGCATGAAGGCCATCTGGTGCTGGCATGAGCGAAGCCGGATCGACACTGCCTGCGGAAAGACGGCTGTCACTGCTGGTGACGGTGCTGGCGTTTGCCTTGCCGGTGGTCTTCGTCCTGGTGCCGCTGGCGATCTTCCTCGGCTACAGCTTCTTCAGCGTCGACCAGGGCACGATCGTCTACGGCTTGTCGCTGGGCAACTATGTCAGGTTCTTCACCGATCCGGTCTTTCTGCCGGTGTTCTGGAACACCATCGTGCTGTGCGTGTCGGTGGCCATCATCTGCATCCTGCTTGCCTATCCCGCCGCCTATTTCCTGACGACGCTGAAAGGCCGCTGGCGCTACGCCTTGCTGATGCTGCTGCTGGTGCCACTGCTGATGAGCTACGTCATCAAGATCTATGCGATCCGCAGCATCCTCGGCCTCAACGGCTTCCTCAACAAGGCGCTGGTGGCGCTTGGTATCCTGCAGGAACCGTCGACGCTTTTCGTGTTCAATATGAACGCCATCCTTTTGACGCTGACCCTGCTCTTGATCCCCTTCGCCATCCTGCCGATCTTCCTGTCGCTGGAGCGGATTCCGCAGGTGCTGCTGCGCGCATCCGACGATCTCGGCGCGAGCGGCTTGCAGACCTTCCTGCGCATCACCTTGCCGCTCAGCCTGCCCGGCGTCGCTTCGGCGGCGAGCTTCGTCTTCGTGCTGGCGATCGGCGATTTCCTGACGCCGCAAATGGTCGGCGGCATCAGCGGCTTCACCTTCGGCCGCATCCTCTACAGCCAGTTCGGCACGGCCTATAACTGGCCGTTCGGCGCGGCGCTGTCGGTGGCGCTGGCCGTCGTGGTGATCGCCGCAATCCTCATCGGCGAACGCTTTGGCCGCAACCCGGGGACTTCGGTATGAGCGCCCTGCCCCGACTGTCCACGATCTTTCTGGCCGCGATCACGACGCTGGTTGCGGTCCTGCTCTACAGCCCGCTGTTCGTGCCGATCGTTTCGTCGTTCTTCACCATTTCGCATGGCTCCGTCGACTGGTCGTCGCCGACGCTTGCGACCTATGTGGCGCTGGCTGAAAACCACGACATATTGGCCGCTCTGCGCACGACGCTGATCGTCGGCGTCTGCACCGTCATCCTGTCGGTGGTCAGCGGAACGCTGCTGGCGCTCTATTATCATGGGCGCCGTTCCGGACGCTCGCTGCTGCAGTTCATCATCTTCCTGCCGTTCCTGATGCCGCCGATCATCAGCGGCCTGGCGCTGCTGATCTTCTTCCGCGAGATCGGCCTCGAACGCTCGCTGCTGACGGTCGTTATCGGCCATACGGTTTTCGTGTTGGCGATAGTCTACCGCACGGTACTGATGCGGCTGCAGTCGATGAGCCGCACGCTGGTTGAAGCGTCCTACGATCTCGGTGCCACGGGCTGGCAGACCTTCTGGCGCATCATCCTGCCGAACCTGTCGAGCGCCATGGTCGGCGGCGCCATCCTGGCCTTCGCCCTGTCATTCGACGAGACCATGATCACCATCCTGGTCACTGGCACGCAAAGCACGCTGCCGGTCAGGCTGTGGGCGATGATGCGGCTTGGCTTCTCACCCGATATCAATGCGCTGGTGGCGCTGATCCTGATGTTCACCGTGCTGCTCTGCGTGCTCGCCGCCCGCTTTCTCATCCCCAGGCAAGTTGCGACGGAACGGACGTGAGTGCCGGGCAAGAGCGCCGCAATGAGGCAGCCATATTCTTGGTCCGGCATCGATGCTGACATAATCGATGCCGGACCAAACGGAATGATGCTTACTGAAGCTTGGCCTGCAAGGCGTTGACATCGTCGGTGGTCATTTCACCGTCCGTCGCTACCTTGCCGTCGACGATCTTCCACAGCCGGAACGGGCCTGTGATGTCGCCATATTTATCGAAGGCGACCGGGCCGATGACGCCTTCGTAGCGGATCGGCTTGCCGTCCTTGATCAGGCCGAGCGCCTTGGCGAACTCTTCCTTGCCAGCAAAGATCGGCGTGCCGGCCGGATCGACCGCCTTGTACATCGCGTCCTTGATCTTGGCCGGGTCCTCGGAGCCGGCAATGGCGATGGCGAGGCCAACAATCGCGCCGGCGTCATAGGAACGGTCGGCTGCCGGATTGGTCGGTTCGATGCCGGAGAATTCCTTATAGTTCTTGGTGAAATACTCCGTCGAGGCCGTCGGGCTGGTGCCGGACGACGTGCCGTAGGCTTCCTTCAGATAATCGGCGCCGACGGATTCGATGAAGTCCGGGCTGTTCATGCCGTCATTGAGCAGGAATTTCTGCACGCCGCCCTGCGAGATCCAGGTGCGGGCGACCGTGGCGCCGTCGACCGGTGTGCTGACGAGGTAGAGACCGTCCGGTTCACCGGCCATTGCCGCGGTGACTTCGGAGGCATAGCTCGACTGCTTTTCATTGTAAGGCGTGTCGGAGACGATGGTGCCGCCGAGCGCTTTGTAGGCACGCGAGAATTCGGCCACCATGTTGACGCCGAAATCGTTGTTGACGTGGATGATCGACAGCTTCTTGAAACCCTTGTCGATGGCATATTTGGCGGCGGCGACACCCTGCAGCGCATCCGAGGTGATGGTGCGGAAAAAGATGCCGTTGGTCTTGCCGTCGCGGCCGAGCGCCGTCAGCGTCGGCGAGGACGACGCTGGCGAGACCTGGACGATCTTGGCTGGCGCGGTCACCGAGGTCAGGATCGGGATCGACACCGACGAGATGATGCCGCCGATGATGACCGGCACTTTCTTGACCTGCACAAGCTGAGTGGCGGCGTCGACCGCGATGTTGCCCTGGCTCTGGCTGTCGCGCGTGTCGGTGACGAGATCGCAGCCGCGCACCCCGCCGGCTCCGTTGATGTCGCGGAAGGCCATCTCGACCGACTTGGCGCCGGCCTGGCCGTATTCGCCGGCCGGGCCGGTCAGCTCCATGACGAGGCCGACGGTGATCTTGCAATCGGCGGCTTGCGCAGCACCCGCCATCGTGACGAGAGCGAGCGCTGTGGTGAGTTGGAGTATCGTCTTTGTCATTGTTGTTCCCCTTTCGTTACTCGACTGTATTTGAACTCTGGAGCTTGTTCAGCGTTCCGGCACCTGCAGCCAGGTTTCATGCAGATGTCGCCATTCGACGCCGTTGGGCGCCGATGAACTGGTCGTGAAGACGGCGCTCGATTGACGGCGGCTGTGCTTGCCTGCGCGCAGCTGCGCTTCGACATAGAGGACGACGATGGTATCCGCGTCCTGCCAGCTGGGCCGGATGTCCTCGATCGAAATGGCGAAACCATCGTCGCAGGAAGCACGGCTTGCGCGGACATGGTCGACGACCGCTTCGCGATCGAGGATCTGCCCGTCCGGCGCCACCATGCTGAGGTCCTTGCCCATGGCGCGTTCGAAGCGGCCGAAGTCCACCGTGTTGGCTCGCGCGGCGACGAACCAGTCGACGAAGAAGCGGTGCAGGTCGATGATTTCGGCGCTGGCGCGTGAAAACAGGGAGGGTTCGCCGCTCATTTCTTCCCCGCATTGAGGTTGTAATGCATGATCGAACCGTGGCGGCCGCGGCGGTCGCGTTCCAGCGTGTAGACGTCACCTTCGAGGCCGGTGCCTTGCGCGATGACGGCCGCAATCCGCTCCCGGTCCTCGGCGTCGAGCGCAACGTCCATGATTTTCGCATTGGCAATGGCGTGGGCCTGGTTGCGGGCGCCGACGATGACCGCCGCCACTTGCGGCTGCTCCAGCACCCAGGCGCTGGCGATGGTGGCGACGTCAACGCCGTGGCGGTCGCCAACGGCCTTCAGCGCCTGCAGCAGGTGCTGGAACAGCTCCCAGCCGCCAAAATCATCGATGATCAGCTTGTACTTGACCAGCGAGCGGTTTTCGAGCGGCGTGGCGGGCTCGGCCGCACCGAGCCATTTGTTGCTGAGGAAGCCGCCGGCAACTGAGCCATAGCAGAGGAAGCTGACGCCGTTCTGTTTTGCGAGCGCGGCCAGGCTGTTGCCCGGGCGCTGGTCGAGCACGGAATATTGCAGTTGCTGGCTGACCAGTGGGATGCCGGCAGCGAGTATCTCGGCGAGCCTTGGCGTGTCGAAATTGGTGGTGCCGAGATTGCGCACCTTGTCCTCCAACCGAAGCTCGTTGAGCCAGCCCATGGCATCGACATAGCGCGGCTGTTCATAGTCCCACCAATGGAACTGCACGAGATCGAGCCGCTCGGTCTTCAGCCGCCGCAATGACTGGTCGACGATGCCCCTGATGTAGTCGCGGCTGATACTGGCCAGCCGTTCGAGGTCGGGCACCAGCTTGGTGTGCACCTTCATCCGGGCCGCGACGTCGAGGCCGCGCTCGCTGGCCAGCTGCAGGCGCGCGGCACCGATCAGCTCCTCGACGCCGGTGTAGATGTCGGCGCAATCATAGGTCCAGATGCCGGCATCGAAAGTGGCGATCAGATCGGCCACCGCCTGGCTGCGGTCAATGGCGCCGTGGCCGCCAGCCAGCTGCCAGCCGCCGCGAATGACGCGCGAGATGGTGTAGCCGGGGCCGAGTTCGAAGGTCTTGGCGGTCATCTAAGGTCATCCTCTTTCGGCAGCGGCACCGCCGTCGTCTCGGCGTGGCTGAAGCGCCGCTTGGCGGCCCTGACGATCCGCAGCCGGCTGCCGCAATTGGGATCGGGACAAGCGATCTCGGCGTCCGAGGTCATCCAGTCGTTCGGGTGGGTTGGGCGCTGCTTGGCTGCCAGCAGCGGCAACACGGCGGCGATCGAATAGATCGAAAAACCCTGCCCTGCCGGCATCGACAGCATCTCGCCCTTGAGCTCGAAATAATCGCCTTCCTTGGCGCCGCAATAGATAGGTTTGTCCTTGGGGATGATCGCCTCGACGCGAAGGTCGAACAGCTCGAAACTGTCGTCGGCCATGTCAGGCCTCCATCAGGCTGAAGGTGATATCGCAGGCGCCGTTGCGGCGGATGACACCGCACGCGGCGGCGAACCGGTCACGCTCTTCGACGCGCACCTGCGCCACCACACTGCCGGCCAGCCAGCCTATCGGGAACAAGAGCCGCGCGCCCTGCCCGTAGTAGAGGCCAATGTCGAAGATCGCATTGGGATTGCCGCCCCACATGCGTGACGGCACGTAGGACAGTACGATATCGCCCGGCTGCGGGTTCAGCGTCGCGTTCTCGGCCGGCAACGGTTTTGCATAGGCCTGGCCCTCGAGGTCGGCTGAAGGAACCGGACAGGAAATCTCAGGCCCCGTCCACATCGCATGGATGCCCGGAACAACGCGTGGCGTGCCGAGATAGGCCAAGAGGAAGGCAGCGTTTTCCGGCGCCTTCTCGGGCAGCAGCAATGCCGTTACGGAAAGCTGCGAGCGCGGCTCGGTGATCCTGATGGCGGTCATGTCTGGTCTTTCGCGGCGGCGGCCTGCAGCTTGCTGCGCAGGAAGGTGAAGGGTCGGCTGATGTCGGCGACCAGCGACTCGCGCGCCGCCTGCGCATCCTGCGTGGACAGCGCCGTGACGATGCGGCGGTGATATTGGGCGGTGTCGACCTCGCCGGCTTCCGAGAAGGCGTAGATGGCGACACGAATGCAGGGACCCGATTGCAGCCATAGGCTCTCGATCATCGGGATCAGCACGGCCGAACCGCAGGAGCGGTAGATCTCGAAATGAAAGCTCTGGTTGAGCGTCACTTCGCGGTCGACGTCCTTCTTGTGTTTCAAAGCCCGCATCTCGTCCCATTCGGCGAGGATGGTTTCGATGGTGGCGATCTGGCGCGGACCCATGCGGGCGGCGGCCAGCGCGATCGCCTCGCCCTCGATCAGGATGCGAGCCCGCAGGAGATCGTCGAGGCGTTCCAGCGTGATCGGCGGCACGCGCACCGAACGGTTGGGCAGCGCCTCCAGCGCCTTTTCCGTGATCAGCCGGCCGAGCGCCTCGCGCACCGGCATGGTCGAGGTGACCAAGGCGTCAGCCAGGCCGCGGATGGTCAGCACCTGGCTCGGTTCGAACAGGCCGCCAATCAGGGCGCGGCGCAGCTCGGAATACACGCGGTCCTGCACGGTCTCGCGGCCGACCGGCGCAAGCTGGGCCGCGATCACCTCGTTGTTCTTTTCGATGGCAGCCTTTTGCATGGAATTCCGTTCGTGGCCGGTTTTCGGCTTGCGGAGGAAATTAAAGCCGAATAGCGTGATCAACGCAAGTGTGATCACAAATCATAATCAGGAGGCGGCAGCGATCGTCTTCGGCCAGAGGGTTTGATGAGCGAGGCAACCAAACGGCAAGGGGAAACCCGCGCGCCGGTTCTGACGGCAAGGAATGTCGTCAGGCGGTTCGGCGGCCTTGTCGCGGTCAACGACGTCTCGTTTAACGTCAAAGCGGGCGAAATCCTCGGCCTCATCGGCCCCAACGGCGCCGGCAAGACGACGATGTTCGACCTGCTTGCCGGCAGCATATTGCCGACCAGCGGCGAAATCCTTCTCAACGGCGCGCGCGTCTCGGGCGAAGCAGCACATCTGCGCATCGGACGCGGTCTCGGCCGCACGTTTCAGATACCGCGCCCGCTGCCCAACCTGACGCTGATCGAAAACATCATGCTGGCGGCACAGGGTCAGGCCGGCGAAAAGCTGCTTGCCAATTTCGTCACGCCATGGCGCGTCGCCGCGCAGGAAAGGGCCGCCAGGACAAAGGCGCTTGAACTGCTGGAACTGGTCGCCCTCGCCCATCTCGCGCATGAGCCGGCGCGCGTGCTTTCCGGCGGCCAGCGCAAGCTGCTCGAACTCGCCCGCGTGATGATGGCCGATCCGGCGATCATCTTGCTCGACGAACCGGCGGCCGGCGTCAACGCGACGCTGCTCGAAGTCATCATCGACCGCATCCGCGACATCAATGCGCGCGGTATCACCTTCCTGCTGATCGAGCATAATATCGACATGGTAACGCGGCTCTGCCATCGCGTCCTCGTCATGGCGAGCGGCCAGTTGCTCAGTGAAGGCACGGCCGAAGAGGTCGCTCGCGACCCGCGCGTCATCGAGGCCTATCTCGGAGGCGCGGCATGAGCGAGATCGTTCTCGATGTCCGCGACCTCGAAGCCGGCTACGAGCCCGGCGTGCCGATCGTGCGCGGCGCCTCGATCACCGTCGCCAAGGGCGAGATCGTCGTGGTGCTCGGCCCCAACGGCGCCGGCAAGTCTAGCTTCATCAAGGCCATCGCCGGCCTCGTCCCGATCACCGGCGGCACAGTGTTTCTGGACGGCAAGGACATCACTGCCGCGCCGGCCCACACCATGGTGCGGCTCGGGCTGGCCTTCGTGCCGCAGACCGAAAACATCTTCCCACTGATGTCGGTCGAGGACAATCTCAGAGTTGCTTGCGGCATCCTTGAGCGGCGCGAAATTCCTGCGCGCATCGAGGAGATGTATGCCGCCTTCCCCGATCTCGTCCGCCAGCGCCGCACCGCCGCCGGCAACCTCTCGGGCGGACAACGGCAGATGCTCGCCGTTGCGCGGGCGCTGATCGTCCACCCCAAGGTGCTGGTGCTAGACGAGCCGTCGGCCGGCCTGTCGCCGAAATTCGTCTCGATGGTGTTCGAGATGCTGGCAAACATCCGCAAGTCCGGCGTCACCATCCTGCTGGTCGAACAGAATGCCAAGGCAGCGCTCGCCATCGGCGACCGCGCCTATGTGCTGGTCGAAGGCAAAGACCGGCACGAGGGCATTGCTTCCGAGCTGTGGAACGATCCGGTAGTCGCCGAACTCTATCTCGGCCAGCGCCCCCGCAAGTCCGGCACAGGAGGTGGGGCATGAGCCTGCAATTTGTCGTCGACGGATTGCTGACGGGTTCGATGATCGGCCTGGGCGCCATCGGCGTGACGCTTACCTATTCGATCCTGCGCTTCTCGAATTTTGCCCATGGCGACTTCATGGCCTGGGGCACCTACGCGACGCTGGCCGTCGTCAGCGCCATCGGCGCGACAGTCGGCAAGGTGGCACCGATCGCACCGCTGTCCTTCGGCTGGCCGCTGATTGTCGCGCTGGTCGTCGGCATGGCGTTCACCGCTTTGCTGGCGCTGCTGCTCGACAAGGTGCTGTTTTCGCGGCTGCGCTCGCAAGGCCAGGCGATCATCGTGGTGATGGCGAGCTTCGGTGCCTCGATGGCGCTGAGAAGCCTGCTCGAATTCACCTTCACCTCGCGGCCGACCTATTTCAGCCGGGCGATCCAGATCGCCATGCCGGTCGGCTTCGGCATCCGCATCACGTCAGACCAGATCGCGCTTTTGCTGCTGACCGCGGTGCTGGTGCTCGCCGTGCATCTGTTGATGACGCGCACGCAGACCGGCCGCTCGATGCAGGCCCTGAGCCAGAACGCGGCACTGGCCCGCATCGTCGGCATCGACGTCGCCAGCGTGGTGCGCGTCACCTGGGTCATCGGCGGGGCGCTGGCCTGCGTGGCCGGCGTGATGATCGGCATCCTGGTGCAGATCCGCCCGTTCATGGGCTTCGACATGCTATTGCCGATGTTTGCCGCCGCCATTCTCGGCGGCATCGGCAGCATCCCCGGCGCCGTGCTCGGCGGCCTGATCATCGGGCTCGCCGAGGCCGGTGCCGTGCAGCTGATCGGCGCCGAATGGCGCGCCGCCGTCTCCTTCATCATCCTGATGGCGGTGCTGTTCGTGCGGCCGATCGGCCTGTTTGGTGTGAGGGAACGCTGATGGATCTGATCGGCTACGGCGCCTTCTTCCTGACCACCGCGCTGATCTTTTCGCTGGTCACGCTGGGGCTCAATTTGCAGTGGGGCCTGACCGGCCTGTTCAATGTCGGCCTTGCCGGCTTCGTCGCCATCGGCGCCTACACCTCGGCATTGCTGACCACTCCCGACGACGCCGCGCGGCTGGGTGGCCTTGGCCTGCCGATCGTTGTCGGCTGGGCGGGCGCCATGGTCGTCGGCGGCATTGCCGCGGCGTTAACTGGCATGGCGACGCTGCGGCTCAGGTCCGACTATCTGGCGATCACCACCTTCGGCGTCGCCGTCATCGTGCAACTGGTCGCGCTCAACGCGCAGAAACTGACCGGCGGCCCGTTCGGCATCGGCTTCATCCCGCGCCCCTTCGGCAGCCTTGCCGAGACGCCGCTGCTGTTCAACCTGTCGAACCTTGCCGTGGTCGCGGCGGTGACTCTGGTCGCCTATTTCGCTTTGGAACATCTGTCGCGCAGCCCGTGGGGCCGCGTGCTGAAGGCGCTACGCGAGGATGAGCGGGCGGCGATCTCGCTTGGCAAGAGCGCGCGTTTCTACCGAGTCCAGGCCTTTGCCGTGGGCGGCGCCATCATGGCGCTGGCCGGTGCACTGCAGGCGCATTTCACCGGCTTCATCGCGCCGGACAATTATTTGCCGATCCTGACCTTCCAGGTCTGGGTGATGCTGATCGTGGGCGGCTCGGGCAGCAATCTCGGCGCCGTCATCGGCAGCATCCTGGTCTGGGCGATATGGGCTGGGTCGGGCACGCTGACCAGCATCCTGTTCCCGCCGGAACAGCAGGCTCGTGCCGCCGCGCTGCAGATCGCCGCCATCGGCGTCATGCTCTGCGTTATCCTGCTGGTCCGGCCGAACGGGCTGTTCGGCGACAGGCCACGGCGGCCTTGGCTCGGCAAGCGGACGAAGGTGACTACGGCCAAAAGCGTTTCCCCGTCATGAATGCCGCGGTTCGGCAGGAAGCGCATGGCGCTTCACTCTGGCTTGCCGTCAGCCGCGACCGCCGCGAACGGCCGGCGCTGCAGGGTAAGCTCGATGTCGACCTGGCCATTGTCGGCGGCGGCTTTTCGGGCCTTTCAACCGCGCTGCACGCCGCCGGCAAAGGCCTTTCCGTCGCCGTTCTCGAAGCCGAATTCATCGCCTGGGGCGCAACCGGCAGGAATGCTGGCTTCGTCGTGCCGAACTTCGCCAAGATGGACCCGGCCGACATACTGGCCCATCTCGGACCATCGCGTGGCGAAAGGCTGATCGATTTCGCCGCCGGCAGCGCCGACCTGGTTTTCCGCCTGATCCGGCAGCACGGCATCGACTGCGACGCCGTGCAGAACGGATGGATCCAGCCGGCGCATTCGCCTGCCGCCTTTGAAAAGGTCAAGTCACGTGCCGGGCAGTGGGCACAGCGTGGCCGGCCGGCAGTCACATTGGATCGGCAGGAAGTCGAAGCCCTGACAGGCGTGCCAGGCTATGTCGGCGGCTGGATGGACCGTTCCGGCGGCGTGCTCAATCCGGTCGCCTATGCGCGCGGATTGGCCGATGCGGCGGAGAAGGCCGGCGCAAAGATCTTCGAGCAGACGCGCGTCACCTCGGTTGATCGCATAGCCGATGGCTGGATGCTGAAAATGCCCTCTGGCTCGGTACGCGCGGGCAAGGTGCTGATCGCCACCAACGCCTATGGCTGGTCCCTCAATCCGTCGTTGCAGCGAACCTACTTCCCGCTGAAAGTCTTCCAGATCGCGACAGCGCCGCTGCCTCGTGAAGTGCGCAACCGATTGCTTCCCGGCGGGCAAGGTGTCGGTGACACCAGACGCAATCTGTTCACCTTCCGCTTCGACGCCGAAAACCGGCTGATCAGCGGCGGCATGCATATCCTTGGCGCCGGTGCGGATACGCGCGTACCGCAGACGATCTGGCGAAGGCTCGGCCGGCATCTCGGTCTGCCCGACCTGCCGCCGCTTGCCTACAGCTGGTCGGGAATGGCAGCGGTCGAACCGGATTTCCTGCCGCACCTGATCGACCTCGGTCCGGGACTGATCGCCGGTCGCGCCTGCAACGGGCGCGGCATCGCCATGACGACGGCGATGGGCAAGGTTCTGGCCGACTGGGCCGCCGGCACCGACGCCCGCGACCTGCCGCTGCCCTTCGCGCCGCCGGCGCCAATACCGTTCCACGCCGTGCTGCGGCACGCGCCCAACATGCTGCTCGGCTGGAGCATGCTGCGCGACCGGCTGGACGGGACGAGCTAGGCCGACGGCTCCCTGGCAGCGTCAAGGTTTGCAGACAGCACAGCGGCCGCCACGGCGATGTCCTCTTCTATGAAAATCCGCACAGTGGGACCGCTGCGCTGCTCCAGTGCGGCGACGATCTTGCGATGCGCGTCGTTGGACTGCGGGATGTAGCGATCGGCCTGCATCAGCAGCTTGAGATAAGGCCCGACCCGCCCCCAGAGGTCGCGGATCATGTTCAAAAGGATCGGCGCGCCGGCATGCTGGTAGATGGCGAAGTGGAACGCCTCGTTCAATGAGAGATAGGCCCTGGCGTCGCCGGCCTCAATGGCACGCTGCATGCCGGCGAGCGTCGCCTGGATGTCAGCCAGCCCGCTTTCGCTCATCCTGGTCGCCGCCATCTCGCCCGCCAGTCCCTCGACGGCGATGCGGATGCGCGTCAGCTCCTCGAAGGCAGGCGCGGACAGCAACGGCACGATGACCGAGCGGTTGTTCTGCATCTCGAGCAGCCGCTCGGCGACAAGCCTCTGCAGCGCCTCGCGGATCGGTGTCGTCGAGATGCCGAACGTCTCGGCGAGCTTGCGGATGACCAGCGCCTGGCCCGGGCTGAAGCCGCCGGAAATCAACTCCTGCTTGAGCGCGCCATAGGCGCGGTCATTCAGGGTCTGATGTTCAAGCTTCAGCATACGCGGGCCGCTCCGATCACCAGTTCGACAGAGCGCGATCGAGCGTCTCGGCCAGTTGCTCGGCATTGTCCCTGGCAAAGGGCAGTGGCGGCCTGATCTTCAGCACATTGCCGCGCGGACCGCAGGACGAGATCAGCACGCCGTCCTCGCGCATGGCTTCGACGACCGCCGATGTCTTGGTGGCGGCCACAGCCTCGTCGCCGTCCGCCGTCAGCTCGACGCCGAAATAGAGGCCGTTGTGCCTGACATCAGCGACCGCGCCGTGCCGGCCCTGCAGGGCGCGCAGCAGTTCACTCGTATAGGCGCCGACATTGCGCGCATTCTCGATCAGCCCCTCGCCTTCGATGACATCGAGAACGGCGAGGCCGACAGCGGCCGCGACCGGATTGCCGCCGAAGGTGTTGAAGTAGCCGGTGTTCGAACCGAAGGAGGCGACAAGCTGCGGCCGCACGAGCACGGCGCCCATCGGGTGCCCATCGCCGATCGGCTTGCCCATCGTGACGATGTCAGGCTCGATGCCATAGTTTGCGAAGCCCCACATGCCCTGGCCAAGCCGGCCGAAGCCGGACTGGACCTCATCGGCGATGACGATGCCGCCGGCCTTTTTGACGTGATCGGCTGCCTCGCGCATCACCTTCGCATCGGGAAAGAAAATGCCGTCGCTGGAAAAGGCCGAGTCGAGAAGCAGCGCCGCCGGCTTGATGCCTTTTGCTCGCATGTCCTCTATGGCAGCGGCGACATTTCCGGCGAAATCATGCGCGGCCCGGCCATGGTCGCGGAACGTGTCCGGCGCTGCCACCGTGCGGTGGTGCGCTGGCACCCCCTTTGCCCCGACCGCCGCCGGCGACAGTTGCGCCGTCGCTATGGTGGCGCCGTGATAGGCGAAATCGGTGATGATCACCCCGGTGCCGCCGCTGGAATGCTGGGCAATGCGGATGGCAAGGTCGTTCGCCTCGCTGCCGGTGCAGGTGAACATCGCGTGGCCGAGATGGACCGGAACGGTGCCGAGAAGCTTTTCCGCGTAATCGAGGATGATCTCGCTGAGATAGCGTGTGTGGGTGTTGAGCGTTGCGGCCTGCCTCGAAAGCGCCTCGACGACGCGCGGATGGCAATGCCCGACCGAGGCGACGTTGTTGTAGGCGTCGAGGAACTTGCGGCCCTGGGCGTCGTAGAGCCACACACCGCTGCCGCGCACCAGATGGATCGGGTTGCGGTAGAAGGCGCGGTAGGTCGGCCCAAGCAGCCTGGCGCGGCGTTCGAGCAGCGCGCGCTCCGATGCAGCCGCGTCGGCATTTGCGGGGTATGGCGAGGACTGGGACACGGGAATCTACTCCGGATTGGAATGGTCGAGAAAATAGCGGCGGGCATCGGTGGACGACAGGCCGTTCAACCGTTCGAGTGAAGCCCAGACTTCGGTGGCGAGGCGCAGCACGTAGTCGCGTTTGGCCGGGAAACGCTCGGCCTGCCAGCTGGCGATGTTGACGATGAGCGCAAGTCGGGCACGGATCAGATCGAAGAGAATGCCAATCTCTTCCTCCTCCAGTGGTTGGAGCGACTGATAACCTGCGACAAAGCGCGCCGCCGGTGCCAGCGGATGGCCTTCCGCCGGCCAGCGGTAGACGGCGCCGATGGCGAGGTCGCAGATCAGCGGCGAATGGATCATGTCGCCGAAATCGAGAATGCCGCTCACGACCTCCGGCCGCGAAGCATCCATCACCACATTGTAGGAATTCATGTCGTTGTGGACGATCTGCGCGCGCAGGCTCGGGATGACCGGCGCAGCATGCTCCTCGAAGGAGTCGATCGCGCGCTCGACCATCGCCCGCCGACTCGGATCAGTGATGTGCGCCATCATCGGCCGTGTCTTGGCGACCTTGCGGATGTCCCAGAGCAGGTCGTTGCCGGCGGCCGGATGGAAGAAGCCGCGCAGCGCCCGGCTGAGGCGGGCGAGGAAGATGCCCAGATTGCGATCCTGCGCCTCGGAAGTCGGCGAGCGCGACAGCAACTGACCGGACAGATAGGTCACCAGCCGGATGATGCGCGGCGCCGATCCAGCGACGCTGACCGCGAACTGCGCTTCATCCTCGAGGCTTTTGCGCACCGAGGGAACCGGCAAGGTGGGGTCGACCGCAAGGATGTGGTCGAGCGCCTTGTTCTGGAAATCGGTGAAGCCAGCTTCTTCCGCCGGATGGGAGATCTTCAGGACGAACTCGCCCTCGCCGTCGGTCTGAACATGGAAATTGTGGTCGCGTTCGCCAGGCAGCGGACGCGCGGTGCCGTTCAGCCCGTAGTGCCGGCGCAGGATGGCGAGGGCGCCGGCCGTGGAGACATCCGGTGCGTCCTCGGCGAGTGTTTCGCCGAACGCATCGGGCACCGCCGCATTCATGGCTTAGCCTCGATAGGTTCGAGGCCACACCAGTCGGCGATGAACAGCGCGATCGTCTGGGTGACCTTGCGCACCGAGTCGAGATCGACGGCCTCGTCATAGCCATGCGGCATGCGGCAGATCGGGCCGTAGACGATCGCCGGCGTGTCGGCATAGAGGCCGAAGAAACGTGCATCGGTGGTCGCCGAGGTGACGTGTTCCGTCAGCGGCTCGCCCCAGACGGCGGTATGGCTGCGGCGTAGCACCGCTTCCATCTCGTCGGCGCCCTCCAGCACATAGCCCTCGGCCATGAAGCCATTGTAGGTCATCTTGGGTGGTCGGTTGGCCAGGAACGGATCGGCGCGCGCCGCATCGGCAATGCAGGCCTCGAGCTCGGCCCTGGCGTCTTCGAGCCTCTGGCCGGGATAGGTGGCGACGCGCATCTCGAAGACACAGCGCGCCGGAACGCTCGATGTCCACTCGCCGCCTTCGATCTTGCCGAGGTTGAAGCGGATCGGATGCGGGTGATCATGGAAATGCCTGTCATCGACCTTGCGCGCGTTCCAGACGATTTCGAGCTGCTTCAGCGCCTGAATGATGACGAAGGCCTTTTCGATGGCATTGGCGCCGGCCGAAAATGCACCCGACGCATGCTGCGGATCGCCGTCGACCTCGACCCTGAACCAGATCGGCCCGACCTGCGCCCGCATCAGCCGCGGCTCCAGCGGTTCGGGAATGAAGGCGGCGTCGGCGCGATAGCCGCGCTGCAGGCATGCAAGCGCGCCATTGCCGGTGCATTCCTCCTCGACCACCGACTGGAGATACACGTTCGCGGCCGGCTGATAGCCAAGGCTACGCAAGGCGCTCAGTGCATAGAGGCAGGCGGACAGGCCGGCCTTCATGTCGCCGGCGCCGCGGCCATGCATCCAGCCGTCCTCGATCACCGGGTCGTAGGGATCGCGCACCCAGCGGTCGAGCGGTCCGGTCGGAACGACATCGATATGGCCGTTGAGGATCAGCGAGCGGCCGGTCGCGTTTCGCGGCGTGTGGGTAGCAACGACGTTGAAGGCATCGTCGTAAGAGACCGCCACGGGTGAAAAACCCGGCAGGTCGCGAATCTCATCGACATCGACGCGCCACATGTCGACCGCGTAGCCATCCGCCTCGTAGGCGGCGGCCATAAACGACTGCGCGGGGTGTTCCTCGCTACGTTGGGAGGGAAAGCGCACGAGGTCTTGCAGAAACGCGACCTGTCGGGCGAAGCCATCATCGACTGCGCTCAGAATGGCCTCATCCGCAATCCGCTCAGGCATCATATTTCACTTTCATCTGGATGGTGTATCATATCTCATATGCCATTCCTGTGAAATGCAAGAGGCATGCGCGCCAAACTTTCAGTCCAGGACTTGCCGTTCGATGCTGCCATGGTCTTGGGGGAGTTGGCATCGGATGCAGCAAGCCGATACTGCTATCTCTGGAAGACATGACGAGGAATGCGTTGATCACAGAAGACACGATGCCCGCCGAAATCACCGATCTCGCCATTGGCTACCATCGCCTGCCGGCAGGCAAGCTTGCCAATGCGGTGACCTGGATGGAAGCGCGTACGCCGCAGCCGGATCTCGCGCACCCCTTGGCCATGACACGGATCACGACGCCCGACTGCGTTTCCTACCGGGCGATCTTTCTCGAGATCGGCGCACCCTGGCTGTGGGACCGCGTTTCCGAAATGTCCGATGCCGAAATCACCGAGCATTTCTCCGACCCGCGCCAGCATCTCTACTACGGCCATGACGAAACCGGCGCGCATCTCGGCATGGTCGAGTTTTTCGTCGCCGACAGTAACCAGATCGAGATCACCTATTTCGGCCTGTTCCCGTCCCTGACCGGCCGCGGTTTCGGCAAACGGCTGATGGCCGGGGCACTGGAGCTCGCATGGCGTCTCAACCCGAGCCGCATCTGGCTGCATACAAGCAGCTTCGATCATCACAGCGTCATCGGATTCTACAGCGCCTGCGGGTTCGTGCCCTTCGCTACCGGATTTGAGATCGTCGACGATCCCCGTATCAAGGGAACCTTGCCGCGCGATGCCGCACCGCAAATTCCGCTGATCGAAGCGGAGTGGAGCGGCTGCGGCGACTCTCCCCCCCAGAGAAGCTACAGGCTGTGCGGACCTAGATGAGAACAGCTCCGCAATCCGTCAGCCAAGCGTCGCCGCACCATCGCCGATGGGTGCGCCGCGAGACCATTCTGTCGACGCTGGAGCGTCATATCGACACCCGCATCGTGCTGTTCGCCGCGCCCGCCGGCTTCGGCAAATCGACGACGATGGCGCAATGGGCTGCGGAAATCGCACGCCACGGCAGGCTGACGGCATGGCTGTCCTGCGAGGCGACGGACAATGATGAGGGCGCCTTCCTATCGCATCTGGTGGGCGCGCTGCGCCATCTGGTCCAGAGCCCGGCGGAACTCGACCTTGCCTTCCAGTCGAGCCCCATCCCGCAGCTCGATGTCGTGCTCGCGGCACTTGTGGCGGGTCTGGCGGCGCGCGAGGCCGACATCACCCTGTTCTTCGACGATTACCACGCCGTCGAGGCGCCGGCGGTGAAGCGGTTCATGGAGCGCCTGACCCGGCAGGCGCCGGAAAATGTTGCTTTCGTCATCGGCTCACGCAGCCTGCCCGACCTGCAGCTCGGCAAGCTCCGGGTGCTTGGCGACGTTTTCGAAATCGGCCCCGACGATCTGCGTTTCGCCTCGTCCGAGGCCGAAGCTTTCTTCAACGACAAGTTGGGCCTGAGCGTCAGCAGCGGCACGGTGGAGACCTTGTGCTCGCGCACCGAAGGATGGGCCGCCGGCCTGCAACTGGCCTCTTTGTCACTGAGTGCCGCGCATGCACCGGAAACCGTCATCGGCAATTTTACCGGCGCCAACCGAAACGTCGCCGACTTCCTGATGGGCGAAGTGTTCCTGGAACTGCCGCCGGCGATCGCAAAATTCCTGCTCTACAGCTCGATCTTCGAACGCTTCAGCGCCGAGGCCTGCCGGGCGGTGATGCGCGCGGCCGACGCCGAAGCGGCGATCACCGAGATCGAGACGCGCAACCTGTTCCTGGTGCCGCTCGACGAAGAGCGGCGCTGGTTCCGCTACCATCACCTGTTCCGCGATTTCCTCAGCCGCGAAATGGAACGGCGCGAACCGGAGATGATCGCGCCGCTGCATCTGGCGGCCGCCGAATGGTTCGGCGAGCGCAAGATGCTGACAGAGGCGATCGGGCACGCGCTGGCCGCCGGCGACCAGGCCCGCGCGGCGGTGTTCGTGGAGAACAATGCGCTCGACCTCATCGCCCAGTGCCAGCTTCTCTACGTGCGCCAGCTGCTGGCACTGCTGCCGAGGAAGCTGATCGACCAGCGCATTCGGCTGCAGCTGGTCGTGCTGTGGTTGGCGGTGCACAGCAGCCAGCCGGAGATTGCCCAACAGACGCTGAGCAATGCGCGCAAGCTGGTCGAAGCCGGACCGACCGACAGCAACGACCCAGGCACGATGACCGGCACAACGATCGAGGCCGAGCTCGTGGTTCTCGCCGCCGCCGTTCACAGCACGCTGGAGCAGTTCGATCAGGCGCGCGACACAGCCCTTGCGGCCCTGCGCGTCATCGCGCCCGATGCCTGGTTCATGGAGGGCGCTACCGCCAATGTCATCGGCTACAACCTCTATGCGCTGGGTGACCTCGACGGCGCACGCGCCGCCATCGATGCGGCACGCCGGGCGCATGAGCGAAGCGGCAGCCTGCTCGGCGTCACCATTGCCAATTGCTACATGGCCGTGATCGAGCGTTCGGCGGGCCGCTTGCCCGCCGCCGAGCGGCTGCTGCGCAACGCGATCATCGAGGCTCGGGCGCGGATCGGTGCAAACTCCTATGCCGAGGCCCTGGCCGGCACGCTGCTTGCGGAACTTGCCTATGAGACCAATGCGTCGGGCGAAGCGCTGACCCTGGTCGAGAATCTCGGACCGCAGATCGAAGGCGCGGCAGTCATTGTCTATCCTCTGGCCAGCGTGCCGACCTATGCCCGCGTGCTGCAGCTGACCGGTCGCACCGAAGCGGCACTGGATATGCTTGAGCGCGTCTATCAACGCGTACATGGCTCGGTGTATCGCCGCCTGGCATCGATGATCGTGCATGACCGCATACGTGTGCTGCTCGACCAGAACCGTATTGCCGAGGCGCGTGCGCTGCTGGCCGAGCATCGGGGCGAAGGGACCGAGGCTTCGGTGGTCATCACCACCGCCAACGAGTTCGAATTCTTTGCCGAGGGCCGCCTGCTGACGGCCGAGAAATCCTATGCCGCTGCCGCGGGGGTTTTCGACGCGCTGCTCGAGCGCACGAAAGACAGCGGGCGCATGCGCCGCCATATATTGGCGCTGATCCTGCGCGCCAAAGCGGCCAGCGCTGCCCACGACCAACGCGAGGCAGACCGCAATCTCCTCAATGCGTTGCGTCTCGCCCAACCCTCCGGCTTCATCCGCTCTTTCGTCGACGAGGGAAGGCCTGTTGTCGAAGGGTTGATGCGGCTGCGCGCGGCCCAGGCGAAGACCGATCCCGCACTGTCAGCCTATGCGTCGCGCATCATCGATGCCGCGCAGGCGATGCCTGTCGCGACGCGCAAGCTGGCCGCACCAGCCGCCGAGAAGGAACAGCTCACCCAGCGCGAGGCCGAACTGCTGCGCTATCTCACCGAGGGCATGTCCAACCGCGATATCGCCTTGGCGTTGTCGGTGAGCGAGACCACGGTGAAATGGCATCTGAAGAACATTTTCGGCAAGCTCGCGGTGACCAACCGGGTGCAGGCGGTGCGCGCTGCGCAAGGATCTGCAGGCGCCCATACCCCTCCGAAAGGAGGGGCATAGATAAGAGGCACGACCCCACTTTCGGGTCGGGCCATCTGATCGTTAGCCTGCTAGCGTCACCTGGTTTTCAGAGGACGCTGCGGATGGCGACAGGCTACGTTTTTCACGAACAGCTGATGTGGCATGACACCGGCTCCAGCGCCGACATGATGCCGCCCGGCCGTTTCGTGGAACCCGGCCGGCATCTAGAATCCCCTGGCTCCAAGCGCCGGCTGAACAACCTCATCCAGGTCAGCGGCCTGTCGCGGCATCTGGTGCCGATCATCCCCGAGCCGGTCTCGGTCGACGACCTGTTGCGCGTGCACACGCAACGCCATGTCGACGATATTCGCATGCTCAGCGAACGCGGCTCCGGTTTCGCCGGGCCGCAGGCGCCGATCGGCCTCAACAGTTTTGACATCGCGCTGCTGTCGGCCGGCACCACCTATGCCGCGATGCGCGCCGTGCTGACGGGCCGGGTCGACAATGCCTATGCGCTGGCGCGGCCGCCGGGACACCATGCCGAGCCCGACCAGGCGATGGGCAACTGCCTGTTCTCCAACATTGGCGTCGCTGTCCGCCGGCTGCAGCATGAAGGCTTGCTCGGGCGCGCGGCGATAGTCGACTGGGATGTGCATCACGGCAACGGCACCGAGACGGTGTTCTATTCCGACCCGTCGGTTCTGACCATTTCCGTGCACCAGGACAATCTCTATCCGACCGGGCGCGGTGCGCTGGCCGACAACGGGAAAGATGCCGGCGAGGGCTTTAACATCAACATCCCGCTGCCGGCCGGCAGCGGAACCGGTGCTTATGAAGCGACTTTCGACCGCGTTGTCGCGCCGGCACTGCGCGCCTACAGACCGGACCTCGTCATCGTCGCCTCCGGCTTCGATGCGTCCGGCTTCGATCCACTCGGCCGCATGATGCTCAACAGCGAATGCTTCAGGCGTCTTGCCGCGCGCATGGTTGCGCTGGCCGCCGAGACCTCGCAAGGGCGCCTGATGATGACCCATGAAGGCGGCTACTCCGAGGGCTATGTGCCGTTCTGCGGCCATGCCGTCATCGAGACGCTAGCCAATCACCGTACCGAAGTGGTCGACCCTTTGTCGGACCATATCGACGAATGGGCCGGGCAAGACCTGCAGCTTCATCAGGCCGCGGTGATCGATGCCGCCGAAGGCCTGCTCGCCGGCCTGCGCCAACGTCTCGCCAGTGCGGCCTGACGCGATGGATTTTGTCATCACCACGCTGCTCAATGCGCTGACGCTGATCAGTATCCTGATGCTGGTCGGGCTCGGGCTGGCGATTAGCTTCGGCCTGATGAACGTGACCAATTTGGCACATGGCGAGTTCGTCACCGTCGGCGCCTTCGCGGTCTATTTCGTCCAGAGCATGGGTGGCTCGTTCTGGCTAGGGCTGGCGGCTGCCCCCATCGCCGGCGCGGTGATCGGCTGCATCCTCGAATTCGCCATCATCCGCCATCTCTATTCCAGGCCGGTCTCAACTGTGCTTGCCACCTGGGGCGTCAGCCTGATCCTGCAGCAAGGGCTGGAACTGATCTTCGGTCTCGGCGCCAAGCCGGTGACGCCGCCTATCGAGGGCACGCTCGACCTCTTCTTCACCGTCTACCCGGCCTATCGGCTGATCCTGATCGGCATCGCCATGCTGACCTTGCTCGGCGTCATCCTGCTGATCAGCCGCACGTCCTTCGGTCTCGACATCCGCACCGTCATCCAGAACCGCGAAATGGCCGAGGGCGTCGGCATCAACACGCGGCGCACCTACGCCATCGCCTTCACCTTCGGCGCGGCCATCGCCGGGCTCGCCGGCGGACTGGTCGCGCCGCTGGCGATCGTGCTGCCGCAGATGGGGGTGAACTATCTCGCCAACGCCTTCTTCGTCGTCATTGTCGGCGGCGTCGGCTCGATCGGCGGCCTCGTCGCTGGCAGCGTCTTCGTCGGCGGGCTGACCAGCATCCTCAATTATCAGATCTCGCCGTCGCTGGCGCAGGCGGTCGTGCTGCTGGCGGCCATCGTCGCTGTCCGGCTTCGGCCCAACGGCCTGTTCAACGGAGCGTCGCGATGATCGCCCGCGACCGCAACTGGCTGCTGATCTTCGCCGCCTGCGTGGCGCTCGCGATCATTTATCCGTTCTTTGTCGGCGGGTATCAGCTGACCGTGATCCGCGACGCGCTGATCTTCGGCCTGTTCGCCGCGAGCCTCGACTTCTTCTGGGGCCGCACTGGAATCCTGTGTTTCGGCCACGCTGCGTTTTTCGGCATCGGCGGCTACATCATGGCGCTGATCACGCTCAACGATGCGATCTCCTTCGCCAGCCTGCTTGGCATCATCGGTGCGGTGGCCGGTGCGGCCTTGGTCTCCGCCATCATCGGCTACTTCCTGTTTTTCGGCGGCATCCGTGGCAGCTATTTCACCATCGTCACGCTGGCCATGGGCGTCATCTGCCAGCAGGCGGCGGTCTCCTGGAGCTCGGTCACCGGCGGCGACAGCGGGCTGATCGGCATTCCGCCGATTGCCTTCGATGTCGGCGGGCTGCACGTCGATCTCAGCCAGGACCTGCCCAGCTACATCTTCGTCTCGGCCATCGTCGCGGTGACCGTGCTGGCGCTGTGGTCGATCAGCCGTGGCCGCTGGGGTACGGTGCTGACCGCCATACAGGACAATGAAGTCCGGGCAGCAGCGCTCGGCCACAATGCGCCGTTGCGGCTGCTCGTCACCTTCGTCCTGTCGGCGGCGATCGCCGGCCTTGCCGGCGCGCTCTATGTCTGCATGGCGGGGTTGGTGGCACCGGATCTGTCCGGACTGCTTCTGTCGACGGAAGTCATCGTCTGGGTGGCGGTCGGCGGGCGCGGCACGCTGCTGGGGCCGGTGCTCGGCGCCATCTTCATCCAGCGTGCGCAGCAGACGATCAGCAGTTTCAACCCGAGCCTGTGGCCGCTATTGCTCGGCTGTGTCTTCGTCATCATCGTCTTCGTCCTGCCGGACGGCATCCTGTCGATCTACGCGCGACTGAAAGCCCTGTTCAAAGGCGGGAGGCGCGCACAATGAGCGACATCCTGCTCCAGGCCGAAAATGTCGGCATCCGCTTTGGCGGGCTGCAGGCGCTGGAGGCCCTGAACCTCACTGTACGCGACAAGGAACTCTGCTGCATCATCGGCCCGAACGGCGCCGGCAAAAGCACCTTCCTCAATGTGTTGACCGGTACGCTGCGCCCGACCAGCGGCAGCGTGCGCTTCCTCGGCCACGACATAGCCGGCCTGCCGCTGCATCGCATCGCCCGGCTCGGCATCGCGCGCAAGTTCCAGATCCCGTCCGTCTTCCCGAGCCTCTCGGTGGAAGACAATGTGAAGGTCGCCCGCTGGGGGGCGCCCTCGCCTGTGCGCCCGGTTGGCGAATTGCTGGAATTGGTCGCGCTGAGCAATCGCGCTGCCACACCGGCCGGCGAACTCGCGCATGGCCAGAAGCAATGGCTGGAGATCGGCATGGCGCTGGCAATCGAGCCGCGGTTGCTTTTGCTCGACGAACCCACCGCCGGCATGACGCCGCAGGAGACGCTGGCGACGGCCGATATGCTGCTGCGCCTAAAGGGCGAGTTCTCGATCGTCGCCGTCGAACACGATATCCGCTTCGTACGGGCGCTGAACTGCGAGACGCTGGTGCTGCATCAGGGACGCCGCCTCCGCAGCGGTCCTTTCCATGACATCGAGACCGACGAAATGGTCCGCGATGTCTATCTGGGGAGGCGCTGATCATGCTGCGGACAATGGCGGTGTCGGCCGGCTACGGCCCGCTCCCGGTGCTGAACGGCATCGACCTCAGTGTCGCGCCGGGCGAAGTCGTCGGCCTGCTCGGCCGTAACGGCGCCGGCAAGACGACGCTGCTGCGCGTCATCGCCGGCGGCTTGCGAGCGAGCGGTGGCGCGGTGGTTCTCGGTGACAAGGACCTCACGAACGCGCCGGCCTTCCGCCGCGCGCGGGCAGGCATTGCGCATGTGCCGCAGGGGCGCGGGATCTTCAACCAGCTGACGGTGCGGCAAAACCTGGAGGTCGGCACCCGCGCTGCCAAGGACCGTGGCGACGGCGGCATTCCGGCCGACATCTTCGGCTATTTTCCAATCCTGCGCGAACGCGAAGCACAGATCGCAGGCACGCTTTCAGGCGGCCAGCAGCAGATGCTGGCGATCGGCCGCGCGCTGTGCGGCTTGCCGTCGGTGCTGCTGCTCGACGAGCCTTCGGAAGGCATACAGCCGAACATCGTGCAGTCGATCGCCGAGCTGGTGCCGCGCATCGCGCGCGAACGCAGCATCGCGATCGTGCTGGTCGAGCAGAATCTCGATCTCGTTCTCAAGGCATCGGACCGCTGCCTGGTGATGGAGAAGGGCAGGATCGTCCATGAAGGCGCGCCGGAGGCGTTCGCCGACGAGACCCTGCTGAAGGATCTGTTGGCCCTATAAGGCGCGCCTGAAGCGCGCCTGGGAGCTTGTTGACTTGTAAGGCGTGCATGGGGCGCGCCTGGGACTGGAAGGGAACACAACAATGATAAGCAGAAGAACTGTCTTGAAATCCGGCGGCGCCGCGGCCGCTTTCGCCATGGTCGGTGCGCCGTCGGTCCTGCGCGCCGCCGACACCGTCAAGGTCGGCCTGTCGATCCCGATCACCGGGCTGCAGGCGATCCTCGGCGAGACGCTGCTCAATTGCTACAAGCTCGCCGCCGCCGAACTGAACGCCGCCAATGGCATTGGCGGGCGCCAGGTCGAGTTGTTCATCGAGGACAACCAGACCACGACCAAGGGTTCCATCGACAAGGCGCGCAAGCTCATCAACGAAGACAAGGTCGACGTGGTCATGGGCACGATCATTTCGCCGGAGCGAAGTGCTACGCTGTCGGTGACCTCGAAGGCCAAGAAGCTGTTCTTCTACCCAACCAATTTCGAGGGCGGCGAATGCAACCGCTACTTCGTCGCCACCGGCCCGATCCCGATGCAGCAGGTCGACCCGATGATGCCGTGGGTGGCCGAGAACCTCGGCAAGACCATCTACGTCATGGCCTCCGACTATGCCTGGCCGCAGAAGATGACCGAGGCGATCACGGCAGCCTATGAGAAGGCCGGCGGCAAGATCATCGGCGCCGACTATTATCCGTTCGGCACAACGGATTTCGGCCCTGCATTCCAGAAGATCAAGTCGCTGAAGCCCGACGTCGTGTGGTCGATGGTGGTCGGCAACGACGCCGTCACCCAGCTCAAGCAGTATCGCAGCTTCGATATCAAGCAGCCGCTGATCGCACCGCTCGACGAGGTCTTCAACAAGGACGCGCTGCCGCCCGGCGTTGCGGCCGGCACCTACGCACCGCAGCCTTACTGGATGGCGCTCGACAATCCGGTCAACAAGCAGTTCATCGCGAGCTTCCGCGAGAAGTTCGGCAAGGAGAAGATGGTCAACGGCATCGGCGAAGCCGGCTACAACGGCCTGCATCTCTACGCCCTGGCCGCCGAGAAGGCCGGATCGCTGAAGGACGATGATGTGCTCAAGGCGCTGCCGACGATCGAGTTCGACGCGCCGCAAGGCAAGATCCGGGTCGATGCCAGCAACAACCACACGCTCTGCCATTCCTATGTCGGCAAGGCGGCCGCAGACGGCATCAGCTATGAGATCGCCAAGGATTTCGGGACGATCGCGCCGGTCACCCCTTACTGCAAGCTGTAGGAGCTCCGGCAACGGCTCCAGGCAATCCTGACGGCGGCTTTGCCGCCGTCAGGGCGTCTGCGGCGCCGGCAGCCGCTCGCGCAGTTCGTCGACGAGCACCCTGGTGTTTTCGGAATAGTCGATGGGCACGACGACGAGGTGCACGCCGCCGCCGGTGAAGGCCTGTTCCAGCGCCGGCCGCAAGTCGGCGATCTCCGTAACCCTAGTCCCCCTGGCGCCATAGGCCTCGGCATATCTGACGAAGTCGGGATTGCCGAAGGTCATGCCGAAATCCGGGAATTCGTCGACCGCCTGCTTCCAGCGGATCATGCCATAGGCATGGTCTTCGAGCAGCAGAACGACGAGGTTGAGCTTGAGCCTGACGGCGGTCTCCAGTTCCTGGCTGTTCATCATGAAGCCGCCATCGCCACAGATGGCCATGACACGGCGCCGCGGATAGAGCAGTGCCGCCATCATCGCCGACGGCAAGCCCGCGCCCATGGTGGCCAGCGCATTGTCGAGCAGGATCGTGTTTGCCATGCGGGTGCGGTAGTTGCGCGCGAACCAGATCTTGTACATGCCATTGTCGAGGGCGAGGATCCCGTCCGGCGGCATCACGGCGCGCACGTCATGCACGATGCGCTGCGGCGTGAAGCGATCTTCGGTGGCGCGCGCGGCGATGCGGCTCAGAATGCCTTCCCGCAGCGGCAGCAAGGCCTGTGCATTGGGGACCTTGCCCTCGATGCGGTCGGCCAGCAGCGCCAGCGAAGGACCGAGGTCGCCGACGATTTCGGCTTGCGGGAAATAGACCTGCTCGACATCGGCTGAATGATAGCCGACATGAATGACCTTCGGCCCCTTCGCCCCCATGATGAAGGGCGGCTTCTCTACCGTGTCGTGACCGACGGTGATGATCAGATCGGCCTGTTCGATGGCCTCGTGCACATAGTCGCGCTCCGAAAGGGCTGCCGTTCCCATATAGAGCTCCGTGCCGCCAGGCACGGTGCCCTTGCCCATCTGCGTGGTGAAATAGGGAATTTGCGTCCGCAGCACGAACTGGGCGACATCGGGAGTCACGCGCGGTCGCGACGCCGCCGCACCAAACATCAGCAGCGGACGCCTGGCTTCCGTGATCATACGGGCGGCGCGATCAAGCGCGCCCGGGCTGGCCAGCGGCAGTTCGACCGGATGCGTTGGCACGAGTGCTACCGGTTCACACTCGGCCGCCGCAATGTCTTCCGGCAATTCAAGATGTACGGGGCCGGGACGCTCTTCCTGGGCGACACGGAAAGCTTCGCGAACCAACGAGGGGATCATCTTCGGCGAGACGATCTGACGCGACAGCCTGGTCAGCGGCTTCATCGCCGCGACGATGTCGACGATCTGGAAGCGCGCCTGCCGGGATGACAGGATACCTTTCTGGCCGGTGATCATGATCATCGGCATCGCGCCGAGCAGCGCATAGGCCGAACCGGTCGAAAGGTTGAGCGCGCCCGGGCCAAGCGTGGTGATGCACACACCCGGCTTGCCGGTAAGCCTACCATAGGTGGCGGCCATGAAAGCGGCTGCCTGCTCGTGGCGGGTCAGGATCAGCTGGATCGAGGAGCGGCGGATGGATTCGACGATATCGAGATTTTCTTCGCCCGGAATGCCGAAAATCCGCTCGACCCCTTCGTTCTCGAGGGCCGCGACGAACAGATCCGAACCTTTGGTCATGACCACCTCTCCCGCAACATTCCGTCGGCCACCTTCATATGGCATCGGAACGCGACGCCTCAAAGAGGCATCTTCGGCTGCGGGTCAGAGGCGCGTGTTGCAGCTCGCCGCTTTCGGCGAGGCGAAAAGTTCCTTCGGCGCAGACCATTGGCTGAGCGGTGCGCCGCGCGTGCCGGTGATCAGCGAACGCAGTTCTGACAGATAGGTCTGCACGAAGAACGAGGTCTGGCTTTCCAGCGGCGTATAGGGACCCGGCCGGTAGGCGCGCGACATGATGCCGTCGGCATTGTCCTCGGTGATCTTCTTGTCCTGCACCGTGGTGACGTCCCACATCCAGCTGATCGCATCGGCGTCGATGTCGCCATCGGCGTCCTTGTCGACGAGCCAGGTCAGAATGACGTCGGTTTCCGTGGCGCTGCGCGGTATCATCTGGAACAGCGTGACATAATCGTTGGCAGCACTTGCAAACGACAGGCGTCCGAGGCGGAAGCCGCTTTCGCCACCATCATAGGCGTGACGGCCGCCCATCAGGCATGAGACCCCCTCACCTGTATTGGACAGCGTGTTGCGGCCGGATCCGATCGGCTTGCGGTGCATGGCAAACGGCATCGTGTCGAGGTCGCCAGCCTGCCACGCGCCCTTGTGGAACTCGGCATCGCCGATGACGCTGTGCCAGGCCTCGATTTCATTCTGCCACTCGACCGCCTTGTCGGCGTCGCGGGTCGCGGTCACTTTGACATGGCCGTTGACGCGGTAATATTCGGGGTGGGCCGGCCGGCAGTGATAGCATTCGAGGAAGTTCTCGAGCACCAGCTTCCAGTTCGCCTTGGTGAGATAGTTCTTGCGCGCGACGATGCGTGCGCGGTCAAGGCCGTTTTCGCGCAAGCCGCCGGTCAGCCCGTCCGCGACAGGCTGGATGTCGGGCAGCGAATTGGCATCGAGGCCGCAGAACACGAGGCCGCCGAAATGCTTGCAGGGCACGCGGTGCAGTCCCAGCGCTTCCGGATCGACGCTTTCCGGTAGATCCTGCCGTGACTGCAACTCGCCGGTCAGCCTGAACGACCAGGCATGGTAGGGGCAGACCAGAAGCTTGCCGCGACCATCCTTGGCGCAGAGCCGCGAGCCGCGATGGGTGCAGACATTGTAGTAGGCCGCGATGTCCTCCTCGCCGTCGTCGAAGCGCACGACGATGATCTCCTCGTCGAAAAGCTGGCGCACGATGTAGCGGCCCTTTTCTGGGACCTCGCTGGCATGGGCGACAAGCATCCATTGACGCGGAAACCACAAGTCCCGTTCCAGCGCGAAGATGGCAGGGGCCGCGTAGAAGGCCTGTTCCAGCGACCAGTCCGGACGTTGCCGGTCGATCAGCCTGACGGTCTCGCTTCTGTCGATAGGCTGGCTGTTCGATGTGTAGGCCTGCACGGCAAACACCTTTCTGCTCGCTGGCGTTCGAATGACGTTTCGATAGAGTGTGCGATGCGGAAAGGCTTGCAGCAAATACAGAAATGATAGACCTTCATATCGAAAAGGCATGAAAGCAGGTTTGGATCGTGAAAACCCTCAAGACATCGCTTCCCCTGCTGAACGCCATGGTCGTCTTCGAGGCTGCCGTCAGGCATGGCGGGCTGACGCTGGCCGCACAGGAGCTCAACATCGCACAATCGGCGGTCAGCAGGCATGTCGCCAATCTCGAGCGCCAGCTGTCGGTCGAGCTGTTCACGCGCAGAGGCAACCGCGTCGCCGTCACCGGGGCCGGCAACACGCTGGCCGAAGCGATCCGCGAGGGTCTCGGCACCATCAGGCAAGCGGTCGAGGATTTGACCGCGCACGACAGCGATACATTCGTGGTCGGCTGCAGCCACGACTTCGCGCAGGCATGGCTGATGCCGCGCTTCGGCCTCATCACATCGCAGGTTGCCGATGGCCGGGTGCTGCTGCAGACATCCACCGACTACAGGGATTTCGACCAGCCTGAAGTGGCATTGTCGATCCGTTTCGGCGAAGCCGGGCAATGGCCCGAATTCGTGACCGAAAAACTGCTCGAGGGTGAGTGGTTCCCGGTTTGCGCGCCGGCGTTCCTGGCGCGTTATCCGGCGCTCGCCTCGGAAGAGCCTGAGGCTTTCCTGGCAGTGCCGCTGCTGCATCAGGTGACGCCGCCGGGCGCGATCGACAGTTGGCAATCGTGGGTCGGAACCGACCGGAAACTCGACGGACCTCGGTTCACCGGCTACATGTCGATGATACACGAAACCATCGCCGGGCGCGGCGCGGCGCTCGCCTGGGCGGGATTTGCGGACGAGCATCTGCGCCGCGGCCAGCTCGTCCGGCTGACCAAGACCTCGCGGCGCCACGCCGGCTCCTTCCACATCGTCATGAGGAAGAACGCCGGCCCGGTTGTCAGGGCGGTGGCGCAGGCGCTGCTCGGCAGCGTCGGCGACAGCTTGCAGGCAAGCGCCGGGGGCAGCTGACGATCAGGCCTCGCGACCAAACCGCGACGCCTCGTGACGCGCGCCCCAGGCCGGCATGGCGGCCTCGATCTCGGCTTCCGACTTGAAGGCGTTGGAGGCGTAGCGATCGACACGGAACCGCTCGACGGAAACGAACGGGGTCTGCCCGAGAACCAGTTCGCAAGAGAGCCGGCCAAGACCCGGTCCATGGGTGACGCCGCTCTCATTGTCGCCACCGACGACCACGATATTGTCGCTGCCGGGGACTTTGCCGACGATAAGGTTGTTGTCGGGCGTGTAGCACGGCACGCCTTGCGCCCAGCTCGCGATCGTCGAACCGCGCAGCGGCGGGAACACCGTCTGCAACTCGGCAAGCTCCTGCTCGGAGGTTTCCTGCATCAGCCCGATATTGTGCGGCTGGCCGGGTTCGATTTCGCTGTCGTTCGTCTTGTAGAGAGGTTTGTAGTGCCGGCCGGTTCCCCACATGACGGCGCCGAATGTCTCGCGCAGCCACAGCCGCAATTCGCGGCATTGGACGGTGGGAATGGTCGATGGCAGCCCACGGTCGTCGGTGACTATGCGCGTTGCAACGACGCGCAGCAGCGGCAACTGCCAGCCAAGGCCTGACAGGACCTGGTTGTTCCAGGCGCCGGCGGCAACAATCACGCCATCAGCCTCAAGGCCGCCCTGGTCGGTCTCGATCGTCACCCGGTCGCCGGCATCATGGACGGCAGTCACGCGTGTGTTGCTGCGGAAGACGCCGCCGAGCTCGCTGATCTGGCCGGTCAGCACCCCCATCGCCAGCTTGGTGTCGAGCTGGATGCCGTGCGGATTGTAGGCCGCCGAATGGACCCGGGCCGGATCGATGAGGCCCTGCATCTTCTGCCCGATCTGCACGGCATCCAGGTCCTGCATTTCCGGCGGCGCATAGGGAGAATCCAGCACCGGGCGGACGAAGCGTTCGCGCCCGTCCTCGGTCAGCGCCATGATCAAGGTGCCGTTCGGCCGATAACCAATCTCGGCGCCGACCTCGTGCAGCCTGCGATAGAAATCGAGGCCATATTGCTGCAACTGAAAGCCCTCTTCACCGAGCGGGATCATGCCGGCGGACCAATGGGAGACGAAGCCAGCACCGGCGCTTGTGGTTGCGGCACCCGGCTGGCCGGCATCGATGACCGTCACCCGGCGCACGCCGGACCGCAGCAGATGGAAAGCCGCGCTGCAGCCGATGATGCCGCCGCCAATCACCGCGATATGCCTGCTATCGCTGCCGCCATGGCTTCCGTTTGAACTCATCTTTGTTCTCCCTTTTGCCGATGTTCCGGTCGGAGCGACATACAGCGACGGCGACCATACAGGCTCGTCCCGGACTGTCTAGACACATGTGTCTGTGGCCTGATACTTGATGCGCACTGCATCTGGATCACACGTCCGGAACGCCGCTTGATCCGGCTTTCCGTTGTGTTGTGTCGCCGAGAGAGCGAGGAAAAAGTGAGCGTTTCGACAGCCGCCCAGGCCATTTTCGACAGTGAAATCATATGGGACGCGCATTCCGGCTTCATGCCGGACCCGGCGGCGGACCTGAACAATCTGCAGATCTGGCGCGACGCCGGCATCGACTATCTGTCGATCGATGTCGGCTTCGACCTGTTGCCCTGGGAGCAGACCGTGCGGACGCTCGCAAATTTCCGCCACTGGATCCTTGCCAATCCCGAGCACTACACGCTGGTCTCCTCCGTCGAGGAAATCCGCAAGGCCAAGCTTGAAGGCAAACTGGCGATCACCTTCGACATCGAGGGCATGAACGCGCTCGACGGCCGTATCGAGATGGTGGAGTTCTATCACCATCTGGGCGTCCGCCAGATCCTGTTTGCGTACAACAGGAACAATCTGGCCGGCGGCGGTTGCCACGATGTCGAGACCAGCCTGACGGCGTTCGGCCTCGAGGTCATCGACGAGATGAACCGTCTCGGCATGTTCGTCGACGTCACCCACACCGGCTATCGCACCTCGATGGAGGTGATGGAATACTCCAACCGGCCGGTCATCTTCTCGCACTCCAACGCCAAGGCCTTGTGCGGCCATGGCCGCAATATCACCGACGAGCAGATCAAGGCCTGCGCGCGCACCGGCGGCATCGTCGCGATCGTCGGGCTCAATCGTTTCCTGGGAGAGGGACGCACGGACTCGGACAGGTTGGCTGACCACATCGAATATCTCGTCGACCTGGCTGGCCCAAATCATGTCGGCATCGGACTGGACTACGCCTTTCCGGTTGATGTCAAAGGCATCGACCGCATCATTTCCGACAATCCGCAATTCTGGCCCAAGAGCGAATATCCGGAGGGGGCGACGACCTACGCGGCTCCAGGTCAGATGCGCGAACTGACCGAGGTTCTTCTGCGCCGCGGCCAGTCCGAGCAGACCGTGCGCGATGTCTTGGGCGGCAATTTCATGCGCCTGGCGGCTGAAATCTGGAAGTGAGCGGCGGCGGAGAGACCTATCTCCGCTACAGCTCTTGATCCAGGCCCCACCGAATGGCGGGCCAGGCCATATCGTCTGCGCGATCACATTCCGCCCGCGACTTGCCCAAGTCGACGCGCCGGCGGCGGTCGGAACAGATGTCGAGATTTTCCGCAAGATCGTCGGTATCCAAGATTCGGACGTGCCGGCAAAATTTTCGCTAGACATAGATGTCTATTATTAGCAGTTTTAGCGGACCGACACATTCGGCCCGGCTTGGAGAATGGCCTGCGGCCTGAAAACAAGACAACGAAAACAGCTGAGGGGTAGAGCATGTCCATTCTAGCCGACACCAGGGTTTCGCGCCGCAGCCTGCTCGCCGGAGCCGGCGCTTTCGGCCTTGCCTCAATGGTCAATCCAAAAGTTTCCTGGTCGAGCGACGGGCCGATCCTCAAGGTGCGATCCTACGCCGACATCCAGACGCTCGACCCTTGCTTCCGGCTGGCGGCGCCTGAAGGCGACATCACCAGCGTCATCTTCGCCGGCCTCGTCGTCACCACGCCTGGCGACAGCTGGGGCTGGCGGCCGATGGCGGCGGAAACGATCAAGCAGCTCGATCCGCTGACCGTCGCCTTCCAGCTGCGCGACAATATCGGCTTCACCGATGGCTACGGCCAGATGACGGCCGAAGACGTCAAGTTTTCGATCGAACGCATCGCCGACCCAGCCAACAAGAGCCCCTATTCCGGCGACTGGGCAACGCTCAAGGAAGTCGAGGTCAAGGACAAGCTTTCGGGGCTGATCCACCTGAAACAAGCCTTCGCGCCGCTGTGGACGTCGACCTTGCCGACGCCGTCCGGCACCATCCTGTCAAAGCGCGCCATCACCGAGCTCGGTGGCAAGATGGGCGTCAAGCCAGTGGCTCAGTCAGGCCCCTACATCCTGAAGGAATGGCTGCCCAAGCAGCGCACGGTGCTGGTCCGCAATCCCGACTGGAAGTACGAGCAAGGTGCCTTCGCGGAAATCCACATTCATCCGATCGAGGACGAGAAGACCGCCGAACTCGGCTATGAGGCCGGCGACCTCGACTACACCTGGACCGCGGTCTCCTCGATCTCGCGCCTGAAGCAGACGCCGCCGCCGAAGACGACCGTGGTGGAGAAGCCTTCGCTGGCCTTTGTCTGGCTCGGCATGAACCAGGATGTCGCTCCCTTCAGCAATCCCAACATGCGCCGCGCGGTTCAGTACGCCGTGGACCGCAAGGCGGTGGTCGATGCTGCCTATTTCGGCGCCGCCGCAACCGCCACCGGCATCATCGCGCCCGGCTTGCCCGGCCATCGCGAGAAGAACCTTTTCGATTTCGACCCAGACCGCGCCCGCGACATGATCACCAAGGAAGGATTGGCCGGCACGACGATCACGCTCGACATCCTCAACAAGACCGAGCGGCTGACCGCGGCGCAGGTCGTGCAGTCGAACCTGCAGGATGTCGGCCTCAATGTGGAGATCAAGCAGAACGACAGCGGCACCTTCTGGACGCTTGGCGCCAAGGAAGGCGACTACTGGAAGAAGCTGCAGATGATCATCAGCCGCTTCTCCATGCAGCCGGATCCGAGCTGGGCGACTGCCTGGTTCACCCGCGACCAGATCGGCGTCTGGAACTGGGAGCGGTTTTCCAGCGAGGAATTCGACAAGCTCAATGCCGAAGGCATGGTCGAGCTCGACCCGGCGAAACGCGATGTCATCTACAAGAAGCTGCAGGACCTGATGGAGGAGAACGGCAACTACGTTTTCCTGACGCATGAGGTCACCGGCATCATGAATCGAGACACGCTTGTGGCCGGCCTGAAGCCGAACGGCGAACCCGTGTTCACCGACTTCAAACCGGCATGATGTCGGCGGGCGGGGCTCGCCCCCACCAAAGACCGTCCGACAGGTACCGAAAATGATCCGCTACGCCCTCAAGCGTCTGTGGCTTGGCGCCATCATCATCAGCGTCGCTATGATGATGATGTTCGCCATGGTCTACCTCATTCCCGGCGACCCGGCCTCCGTCGCGCTGGGGCCACGCGCGACGCCGGAGATGATGGAGGCGCTGCGCGTACGCATGGGCCTCGACCAGCCGGTGTGGCGGCAGTTCCTGCACTTCTACGGATCGGTCCTGCGCGGTGACCTGGGCACCGAGGTTCTGTCGAACCGGCCGGTGCTGGACGTGGTGATCGAGCAGCTTCCGTTCACGCTGGCGCTGGTGGTCGGCGGCATCACCTGGTCGGTGGCGCTTGGCATCCCGCTTGGCTGTATCGCCGCGGTGCGCCGAGGCGGCTTTGTCGATCAGGTGATCGGGGTTCTTTCGGTGGCGATGATCGCGGTGCCGTCCTTCGTCGTCGCCATCTATTCGCTGCTGGTGTTCGCGGTCGCACTGCAATGGCTGCCGGCGATCGGCGCCGGCGAACCGGGCGACCTCGCCAGCCGGCTCCAGCACCTCATCCTGCCGTCGCTGGCGGTCGGGCTTGGCTGGATCGGCTACATCTCGCGCATGGTGCGCGCCTCGATGCTGGAGACGCTGGAGGCCAGCCATATCCGCACGGCGCGCGCCTTCGGCCTGACAGAGCACCGGATCGTCTACACCTACGCGCTGCGCATTGCCGTGCTGCCAACGATCACCCTGCTCGGCGTCGGCATCGGCCACATGCTGTCGTCTTCCGTTTTCGCCGAAATCGTCTTCGCCCGCCCCGGCATCGGCAAGCTGGTCTATGAGGCGATCTCGGTGCGCAACTACCCCATCGTCTCCGGAGCCGTGCTGGTCACCACGGTCTTCTTCGTCCTCGTCAACGTAGCGGCCGACATTCTGGTCGGTGTATTGGATCCCCGTGTCAGATCAAGTTTCAACTGAGCTGTCTTCCGGCGGCAGCCGGTTGTCCGGATTGTGGCGCACCGTGCGCGGCATCATGCGCGAGCCGCTCGGCGCCGTCGGCCTGACGCTGGTGACGCTGGTGGTGCTGTCGGCGGTGTTTGCCAGCGCGCTGACCAGCTATGCGCCGAGCAAGATATCGCCGGCCGAACGCTTCGCTTCGCCGAGCCTGCTGCATCTGCTCGGCACCGACCACCTCGGCCGTGATCTTCTGACCCGGGTGCTCTATGGCGGGCGCGTCGCGCTCTTGATCGCGCTGGGCGCGACAGCGGTGTCGCTGGTCGTCGGCGTGGTGCTCGGGCTGATCGCCGGCTATGGGCCGCGCTGGCTCGACAATGTGCTGCTGCTGATCTTCGACGCCGTGAAGAGCTTTCCCACCGTCATGCTGGCGCTGACGCTGGTCACCCTGTTCGGCCCCTCGCTCTATGCGGTGGTGCTGGTGGTGATGCTGGTCAATGTGCCGGGCTATGCCCGCATCATCAGGACGCAGACGCTGGTGCTGAAGTCGGCCGAACATGTCATGGCGGCGCGCTCGATGGGCGCCAGTGCCGGCCGTATCCTGCGCGTTCATATCCTGCCGAACATCATCGGCCCGATCCTGATCCTGATATCGATGGACATTCCCGTGGTGGTGGCGATCGAGGCCGGCATGAGCTTCCTCGGGCTCGGCGTGCGGCCGCCAACGCCGAGCTGGGGCGCGATCCTCAATGACGGCTTTGCCAACATCCGCGATTCCTACTGGATCGTGATTGCCGGCGGCCTGCCCATCGTGCTGACCACACTCGGCTTCACCTTCTTCGGCGAGACGCTGCGCGACCTCTTCGATCCCCGGCTGAAGGGGCGGTCATGACGGTTCTCGCGATCAAGGATCTGAGCGTCGCCTTCCACACCGAGAGTGGGCGACTGGAGGCGCTGAAGCAGGTGAGTTTTTCCGTGCCGGCCAACCGCAGCGTTGGCGTGGTCGGCGAATCCGGCTGCGGGAAGTCGACGCTCATCAACGCCATTCTCGGCCTGCTCGCCGACAATGGCGAGATATTATCGGGCGAGATCATCTTCGAGGGCGACAAGAACCTTGCCCGGCTCGACCCCACCGCGATGCGCGGCCTGCGCGGGCAAAGGATCGCCACCGTTTTCCAGGACCCGATGGGTGCGCTCAACCCGGTGCTGTCGGTGGGGCGGCAGATGCGCGACATCCAGTATCGCTCGGGTCTGTCGAAGCGGGACAAGGATGCGCGCTCGGTCGCCATGCTGCGCAAGGTTCGCATTCCCGATCCGGAAAGCCGGCTGACGCAGTTTCCGCACGAATTCTCCGGCGGCATGAAGCAGCGCATCGCCATCGCCATGGCGCTGATGATGGAGCCAGCGCTGCTGATCGCCGACGAGCCGACCACGGCGCTCGATGCGACGCTGGAGGTGGCCACCATCGAACTGCTCAAGGATCTGCAGCGCGACATCGGCTGCTCGGTGCTGTTCATCTCGCATCATCTGGGCGTGATCGCCGAACTCTGCGACGAGATGATCGTGATGTATGCCGGCGAGGTGGTGGAAAGCGGCACGACCCGCGAGATCTTCCACGACGCCCGCCATCCCTACACGCAGAAGCTGCTGGCCTGCGATCCCGCCCGGCTGTCGCAGCGTGTGTCCCGGCTGCCGACGATTGCCGGGACCTTGCCGGACCTGCGCCGCCGACCAAGCGGCTGCGTCTTCCAGCCGCGCTGCGATCGCGCCGACGCCCAATGCCTGACGACGCCTCCCAGCGCCCCTGTCGGCGGATCTCATATCGCCCATTGCTGGCACTCGGACGTTCCACTGGGGGCCATGAGCGCATGAACGAAGACCTGCTCCGTGTCAGCGACCTGCGCGTCTCGTTCCGGGTTGGCGGCCTGTCCGCCAGGCTCGCGGGGCGGGCCACCGAAATCGAAGCGGTCTCCGGCGTCAGCTTCACGCTTCAACGAGGCAGCACCTTCGCGCTGGTCGGCGAATCCGGCTCGGGCAAGACGACGCTGGCGCGCACCCTCAACGGTCTTCAGCCGGTGAAAGCAGGCACGATCGTGTTCGAAGGACAGGAACTGCAAGGCCTGTCCAACGCCGCGATGAAACCGGTGCGGCGGCGCATGCCGATGATGTTCCAGGATCCGGTCGGATCGCTGTCGCCGCGGCTCAGCGTGCGCTCGCTGCTGTCGGAGCCTTTCGTCATCCACGGTTTGTCGGATCGCGATCTCAACGCTGAAGTCACACGGCTTCTTGCGCTGGTCGGGCTGCCGCGCGATTTCGCCGACCGCTACCCGCACCAGCTATCCGGCGGCCAGGCGCGCCGCGTCGGCGTAGCGCGGGCGATTGCGCTGGACCCGGTGCTGGTCGTCGCCGACGAGCCGACCGCCGGCCTCGACGTCTCCGTGCAGGGAGAGGTGCTGAACCTGCTCAACGACCTGCGCGACCGCATGGGCCTGTCGATGCTGATCATCACCCACAACCTGCATGTCGTGCGCCAGATCGCCGACCGCATGGCGGTGATGTATCTCGGGCGCTTCGTCGAGCAGGGCGAAACCGAAGCGATCTTCCGCGCCCCGCATCATCCCTATACGGCGGCCCTTCTCTCCGCCAATCCCGAGCCTGATCCCGACAGGGTGCATCAGCGCATCACGCTGCCGGCTGACGTTCCGTCCTTGCTGGCGCGCCCCTCAGGCTGCGAGTTTCACACACGCTGCCCGCAGGCCGAGGGCCGTTGCGCGCTGGATGTCCCCGTCCCGGCCTCGGTCGGCGACAGCCGTCTGACCTGCCATTTCCCGCTGAACACATAAGGATCGCCACCGGCGCAAGTGTCGGCCGGGGCGTTGAGAGGAGCCGCCATGCAAGATATCCGCGTCGTCACCGATTTCCCGCGCAAAAGCCGCGAGATCGAGAATTTGTGGATTCCGATGCCGGATGGCGTCAAGCTGGCGGCGCGTGTCTGGCTGCCGGAAGACGCGGAGAGCGATCCCGTGCCGGCGATCCTCGAATATTTGCCCTATCGCAAGCGTGACGGAACGGTGGAGCGCGATGCGCTGACGCATCCCTATTTCGCCGGTCACGGCTATGCCGGCGTGCGGGTCGACATGCGCGGCTCGGGCGACAGCGAAGGACTGTGCAAGGGTGAGTATCTGAAGCAGGAGCAGGATGACTGCCTGGTGGTCATCGAATGGCTGGCGAGGCAATCCTGGTGCTCGGGAAGCGTCGGCATGATCGGCATCAGCTGGGGCGGCTTCAACGGGCTGCAGGTCGCGGCCCGCCGGCCGCCGGCGCTGAAAGCCGTCGTTTCGCTGTGCTCGACCGACGACCGCTATAACGACGACGTGCATTATCTCGGCGGCGCGATGATGTGCGACAATCTGATGTGGGGAACCACCGCCTGGGCCATCGCCATGACCCCGCCCGACCCGCTCATTGTCGGCGACCGCTGGCGCGATCTTTGGAAACAACGGCTGAATGGCAATGGCATCTGGATGCAGGACTGGTTTGAACACCAGCGCCGCGACGATTTCTACAAGCACGGTTCGATCTGCGAGGATTATTCCAATGTCGAAATCCCGGTCTACGCCGTCGGCGGCTGGGCCGACGGTTACCCCAATCCGATCTTCCGGATGCTGGAAAAGCTAAGCGGTCCCCGCAAAGGGCTGATTGGACCCTGGGGCCATAAATATCCGCACTTCGCCATGCCAGGACCGCGCATCGGCTTCCTGCAGGAGTGCCTGCGCTGGTGGGACCAATATCTCAAGGGCATAAACACCGGCATTGCCGACGAGCCGATGCTGCGCGCCTGGATTCAAGATCCCGCACGGCCGGCGGCGATCTATGACGAGCGGCCCGGCCGCTGGGTCGCCGAGCCGGCTTGGCCGGGGCCGGGGGTCGGCGAAAAGGTGCTGAACCTTGCGCCGCATGTGCTGAGCGAGGCCAGGGGCGAAGACACGATCCTGGAGATTTCATCGCCGCAGACGGCCGGCCTGTCTTCCGGCGCCTGGTGCGGTTATGGCGTCATGCCGACCTTGCCGGTCGACCAACGCACGGAAGAAGGCAATGCCCTGATCTTCGAGACGGCGCCGTTGACCGAAGCGGTCGAGATCCTTGGTTTCCCGGAATTCGAGGTCAAGCTCTCCTCCGACAAGCCGGTTGCGCTTCTGTCCGCCACGCTGTCGCAAGTGTTCCCGGAAGGTGCTGCCTCGCGCGTCAGCTACGGCATCCTCAATCTGAGCCATCGCAACGATGATCTGGACATCGCACCCATGGTGCCGGGCCGGGCGGAGACCGTCCGCATCAAGCTGCGCTGCTGCGGGCAGCGTTTCGAGGTTGGCGAGCGTATCCGGCTGGCACTGGCGACATCGCATTGGCCGATCGTCTTTCCGACCGCCGAGCAGGCGACGCTGTCGATCCATTGCGGCGATAGCCGGCTGATCCTGCCGGTGCGCGCGCCGCAGAAGCTGGACGACACGCTGGGGGCCTTCCTGGCTCCGGAAAGCGCCGCGCCGATGGAGCAGGAGGTTCTGACCAAAGGGGACGGCTTTCAGCGCTCGGTTTCGACAGACCAGGTCACTGGCGAGACCGTCTACCAAGTCGTCAATGATGGCGGCACGGTGCGGCATCCGCATACGGGAATCGTCCTTTCAGCGAAGCATGTCGACCGGTTCTCCATTCACCCCGACGACCCGACCTCGGCGGTCGGCACCTGCACCTGGGAAAAATCCTATGGCCGCGGCGACTGGCAGGCGCGCCTTTCAGTGACGGCGACGGTGCGCGCGCTGCGCGACGCCTGGCGGATCGAGACCCACATCACTGCCCATGACGGAGACGAGCGGATCGTCGACCGCAGCGAGGTCAAGGAGTATCGGCGCGATCTCAACTGAGCGGCGGCGATTGGCAATCAGGCCATCGATTTCGGCAAGGCGACGGCCAGCGCATCGACGGCCAGCCGCACCTTCAACGGCAGATGCGGTGTCTGCAGCCAAAGCGCGTGGCAGTCGTAGAGATATCGCGGCTGGTCCGGCAACAGCGCCATCAGCGCGCCGGCCTGAATGCGGTCGCGTACCAGCCACCAGGGCAGCCAGGCCAGCCCCATGCCGTCGGCGGCCGCGTCAGCGATGGCATCGAGATCGTCGAGCCGCAGCCGTCCGGTTGGCGTGATCTCGAGCGTGGGTTGCCCCTCGCGCACAAACAACCACGGCTGAACGACCTGGCCGAGCCGGCGGTAGACAATCGCCTGATGGTCGGCGAGATCCTCGATCCGCTGCGGCTCGCCATGAATTCTGAGATAAGAGGGTGCCGCGCAGACGACCATGCCCTGACGCGCGACGCGACGCGCAATCACCCCCACCTTGTCGTCAAGAGTGCCGGTGCGGATTGCGAGATCGTAGCCGTCCTCGGCAAGATCCGCGAAGCGGTCGGTGAGCGACAGGTCGAGTTCCAGCATCGGATATTGATGGGCCAGCTTCAGCAACACGGGGGTCACGCAATGGCGCCCGAAATGCGCCGGCATGGTGACCCGCAGTTTTCCACGTGGCTCCGAAAACTGTTCGGCGGCGAGCGCATCGGCGGCTTCGGCCTCGGCGAGCACCACCCGACAGCGTTCATAGTAAGCGCGGCCGAAGTCGGTCAGGCTCTGCCGTCGCGTGGTCCGGTTGAGCAGCCGCACGCCCAGCCGCTCCTCGATAAACCGGACATGCTTGCCGACCATCGGTCCGGAGAGGTCGAGCGCGACCGCCGCGGCCGCGAACGAGCCGAGATCGACCGCCTTGACGAACACGGCCATGCTCTCAAGCCGATCCATATTCGGAACTCCTGGTTTCTACTGTTCTTCTCTTACAGCCATTTATCCCTGGCAAGACCGGCTGCATAGCTCATTCGGTTCTGATGATTTGGAGTATCCCGAATGACACGCGTAGTTCGCTTTCACCAGCATGGTGGCCCCGAGGTTCTGCGCATCGAGGATGTCGCGCTTTCCCCACCGGGTTCGGGCGAAGTTCAAATCCGGGTCAAGGCACTCGGCCTCAATCGCGCCGAAGCGCTGCTGCGCGCGGCTTCCTATATCGAGACGCCGACGCTCCCCTCGGGGCTTGGCCTCGAGGCAGCGGGCGTCATCGAGGCTATTGGCGACGGTGTGAGGGATTTCGCGCCGGGCGACAGCGTCAGTGTTATCCCGCCGCAATCGATGATCCGCTGGCCGGCCTATGGCGAGTTTGCCACCTACCCCGCCGGACTTGTCGTCAAGCATCCGCCGTCGCTCGACTGGCAGACGGCAGCGGCCGTCTGGATGCAGTATCTCACCGCCTATGGCGCGCTGATCGATATCGCCGGGCTGCACAGCGGAGACCACGTGGTGATCACCGCAGCCTCGAGCAGCGTCGGGCTTGCGGCAATCCAGATCGCCAACAGGGTCGGTGCAACAGCGATTGCGGTGACGCGGACATCGGCGAAGAGGCAGGCCCTGCTCGACGCCGGCGCGGCTGAAGTCGTCACCTTGGCCGAGGAGGATTTGGCGGCACGGCTGAATGAGATCGCAGGGCCTGAAGGCGTGCGCGTCGTGTTCGATGCGGTCGGCGGCCCGATCTTCGAGCCACTCACAGCGGCCATGTCGCGTGGCGGCATCCTCATCGAATATGGCGGTCTCAGCCGCGAGCCGACGCCATTCCCGCTGCCAGCGGTGCTGAGCAAAACGCTGACACTGCGCGGCTACCTCGTCCACGAGATCACCGGCAACCCTGTGAAACTCGAGGCCGCCAAGGCGTTTATCGTCGAAGGTCTGGAGGACGGGACGCTGAGGCCGATCATCGACAGGACCTTCGCGTTCGACCAAATCGTCGAGGCGCATCGCTATCTGGAATCGAACGAGCAGTTCGGCAAGATCGTAGTGACGATCTGAGATCGTAGTGACGATCTGAGATCGTAGTGACGATCTGAGATCGTGGTGACGATCTGAGATCGTGGTGACGATTTGAATCGTGGTGACTGCCTGAGCAACGGTGGCGAACAAATCATTCTTGCAGGGCAATATCGGCCTTGAAGCCGCGGCTTTGCATCCCTAACTGTTCGGTGCGGGCCGGGCCCCTCTGACTGTCGCTTTTGGCGATTGTGATGTCGGACCGCTTTAACGGGCCCGTTTCCATTCTTTCGGTCAAGCGGGCTCATTCCTTTCGGTTTGGAGCCCCGTATGACATCTACTTCCCTCCTCGGTATGGTTTGCCCCTCCTGCCGCGTCGCGCTCGTGATGAGCGAACGCCAGGGTATCGAAATCGACTACTGTCCGCAGTGCCGCGGCGTCTGGCTTGATCGAGGAGAACTCGACAAGATCATCGAGCGTTCCGGCAGGGAAGCGGCGCCCGCGCCGCAGCCACAGCCGGCAGCATTCTCCCAGCCACAACATGGCCAGAGCCGCGATGACGATTATTCCCGCTCGCACGGTCACCGCTATCCGAAGCGGAAGAAATCATTCTTCGAAGAGTTGTTCGACTGACCGCATGACGCCCGACATCCAGGCCGGCGCTTGCTGAAACTTCCGAAACCACATCGACAAAGGTTCATCTCCGATGATTTCCCGCACCAGCCGATTTGCAGCCCTCTTTGCAGGACTGTTCCTTGCATTCTCCATGGTTGCGATGGACCATGCCGAGGCCCGTCGTGGCGGCAGTTTCGGCAGTCGTGGCATGCGTACGTTCCAATCGGCACCGCCGACCAGGACGGCCCCAGCACCGGCCGCTCCGGTCGAGCGGTCGATGACGCCCAACACCGGTGTGAACAACGCGGCCCGGCAGCCGCAGGCCGGCCTGCAGAGGCCCGGCTTCATGAGCGGTTTCGGTGGAACGATGATGCGCGGCCTGTTGCTCGGCGGCCTGTTCGGCCTGCTTTTGGGTCAGGGCTTCGGCGGCCTGGCCGGCATGTTCGGTTTCCTGCTTCAGGCCTTGCTGATCGGTGGCGCGATCATGCTGGCCATCAGGTTCTTCCGCTCGCAATCCGCGCGCGGCCCCGCGCCGGCGCTCGCAGGTGCCGGCAATGCCCAGGCTTCGCGATTTGAGAACCGCTCAACGGCAGGGCAGCAGACTGCAGGCTCCTTCACAATTCCCGGTTTCGGCGGCGGTTCAGGTGGAGGCTCTCCGGCCGCCGCCTCCGAGGAGATCACGCTGGCCCAGACGGATCTCGACGCATTCCAGCAGCTGCTGACCGATGTCCAGGAAGCATTCGGGCGCGAAGACCATGCCGCTCTGCGCCGGGCGGTTACACCCGAAATGGTATCCTATCTGTCGGAAGAGTTGGCCGACAATGCCCAGAAAGGTCTCAGGAACGAGGTGACTGATATCACCTTGCTGCAGGCCGACATCGCGGAAAGCTGGCGCGAGGATGAGCGCGACTACGCCACGGCCGCCTTGCGCTACGAATCTCGTGACGTGACGCGCGAACGGGCCAGCGGCAAAATCGTCGCGGGCGACGATGATCATCCGACAGAGACGACCGAGCTGTGGACTTTCGTGCGTGAGAATGGATCGAACTGGAAGCTCTCGGCAATACAACAGGCTTGAGCCTCGGGCGATTTTTTCCGAGGCTTCGCAGTTGTGGGCGTTCAGCGCACGATCTTGACGCACATCGGCGTGCCGATCTCGATGGCGCGCCCGGTGTCGGTCAGTATGCCGCTGTCGGCGTCGCGGGCGAAGATCGAAATGCGGTCGCCATTCTGGTTGGCGGAAAACAGATGGCCGCCTGACGGCGTCAGCGCCAGGTTACGCGGGGTCGCGCCGCCGCAAGGGATATAGCTGACGAGGCTGAGCGACCCTGTCTGCTGGTCGACCGCCATGATGACGACGCTGTCATGGCCGCGGTTGGAGCCGTAGACAAAACGGCCATCCGGTGAGATCTGGATATCGGCGCAGTGGTTGCTGTCGCGTGCCTCGGCCGGCACCGCCGGCTTTGCGTCGATGATCGAGAGCTTGCCGGTGGCTTCGTCCAGCGCCATCGACACGATGGTCGAATCCAGTTCGTTCATGACGAAGACGAAGCGTCCGTTCGGATGCAGTGCGAGGTGGCGTGGACCGGCGCCGGATGGCAAAGCGGATTCGGTTAGCTTGGCCAGATTGCCCTCGCGCTCGATCCGGTAAGACACCAGCCGGTCGATGCCGAGGTCGGCGACGATGGCTGTTCCCCCGCCGATGGTTTCGGTGACGCTGTGCGCATGCGAGCGTTCCTGCCGCGCCACATTCGGGCCGCTGCCCTCATGCGAAACGCTGGCAAGCGGCGCCGACAAGGCGCCGTTCTCTTCGAAGCCATAGACAGCCACCGCGCGATCCGGGCCGCCCTCGCCCATGCCGTAATTGGCGACCAGCAGTTTTGTCCCGTCGCGGGTGATGGTGTTGTGGGCGGCTATGCTGCCGAGCGACGGTTGCTTGTTCAGATAAATGAGCGTCCCCGAAGCTCGATCGAAGCTGTAAGCTGAGACGGTGCCCTCGCGCCAGGTGAACACTTCCGAGTTGGCGTAGATCCGCGAGCCGTCCGGTGTCACCGAGAGGAAGGTCGGATTGTCGACGTCGTTGGTCTCGGCCAGTTTTCGTGTTTCCAGCGTCGTCTCGTCAAAGCTGTAGACGCTGAGGCCGACGCCCCGAGCGCCCTGAAAATACGGCGCCTCGCGGTTCAGGCTGCCGACAAAGACCAGACAATTCTCGCGCATGATTTCCTCCCCTACCCGCCTGCGCTTTGGCGCGCGGGAGCAGCCAAAATTTCGCCTGTTCACGCTTGCAACGCAACCCCATATGTGAAAATACTATTTACAAAAGAAGATTGATGGGAGGAGACGTCTTGCATTTCGACGCCTTGATGCGTTTTCCGATAGCTGTGACGTGCCCCGTGCAGGTCTGGCGGTGCCGACCATGAGCGATTTCGCACCTACCGTCGGTGTCGCCTCGACGCATCCCAAGAACATGCCGGCGGATCACGCCGCGCTGCCGGTGTGGAACGCCGAAAATTGGTTCTATGAGGATTGGCCGGTCGGGCAGAAGATCCGCTCGTTGCGGCGCACAATGGCCGAAGGCGACAGCCATTTGTTCAACACGCTGGTGCTCGACATTCACCCCTATGTGCAGGACCAGATGTTTGCCGAGAGCGAAGGCATTTTCGGCAAGCGGCTGATCGCCGGCGCCTTCGTCTTTTCGGCTGGCCTGGGACTGGTCGCCACCAACTGCGTCAACGCCTTTTCCTATGGCTACGACAAGCTCCGCTTCATAAAACCCGTCTTCATTGGCGACACGATCTATTCGATCCGCTCCAACCTCGACAAGAAGCCGCGATACAAGGAAATGGGGCTGATCCGCGCCAGCTACGAGGTGTTCAAGGGTGAAGGCGAGCTCGTTTTGTATTGCGAGCATCTGCAGACGGTGAAGTACCGCAACCCGGCCGACTTCGTCGGCAAGACGGAGAAATAGCATGCCGGCAGCAGCCGAATTGCCGCTCGCCGGTCTCGTCGTCGTCGACATGAGCCAGTTCCTGTCCGGGCCCTATTGCTCGCTCAGGCTGCTCGATCTCGGCGCCCGCGTCATCAAGATCGAGCGTCCGGATGGCGGCGACCTGTCGCGCCGGCTCTATCTCAGCGACACCGAGATCGGCGGCGATTCCACCATCTTCCACGCCATCAACCGGGCCAAGGAAAGTCTTGCCATCGACCTCAAGAACGAGGCCGATCTCGAGGCGTTGCGCGGCCTTCTGGCCAAGGCTGATGTGCTGATCCAGAATTTCCGGCCGGGCGTCATCGAGCGGCTCGGCTTGGACTATGAGGCGGTCCGCAAGATCAACCCGCGGCTGGTCTATGCCTCGATCAGCGGCTATGGCGAAGACGGACCATGGGTCAAGAGACCCGGCCAAGACCTGCTGGCGCAGGCGCGCTCCGGTGTGATGTGGCTGAACGGCGATGAGGACCAAGGGCCGGTGCCGTTCGGTCTTGCCATCGGCGACATGCTGGCCGGTGCCGCCTGCGCGCAGGGCATTCTGGCCGCACTCGTGCGGCGCGGCATCACCGGCCAGGGCAGCCATATCGAAACCAGTCTCCTGGAAGCGCTGGTCGATTTCCAGTTCGAGGTGCTGACGACGCATCTCAATGACGGCCGCCGGCTGCCCAGGCGCTCCAGCTTCCGCAGCGCGCATGCCTATCTGTCCGCGCCTTACGGTGTTTACCCGGCCAAGGACGGATACCTCGCCATCGCCATGACGCCGATCCCCAAGCTGGCCGATCTCCTGTCGCTCAGCGAACTCGCACCCTATCGCGACAAGCCTGCGTCGTGGTTCACCGCGCGCGACGACATCAAGGCGATCATCGCACAGCGGATCGCCACCAAGACGATCGACGAGTGGCTTGATATCCTCGAGCCGGCCGACATCTGGTGCGCCAAAGTGCTGACCTGGCCCGAGATGCTGGCAAGCGAGGGGTTCCAGTCGCTCGATATGCTGCAGACGGTGACGCGCGAGGACGATGTGTCGATCCTCACCACGAGTTCGCCGCTCCGGGTCGATGGCATAAGAGCCAAGGCCGATCGGGCGGCGCCCCGCATCGGCGAGCACAGTGCCGCCATCCGCGCGGAGTTCGGCCTGTGAGTTCGCCCAAGCTCAAAGGCATGACCTGGAGCCATCCGCGTGGCTATGATCCGATGGTCGCCTGCTCGGCGCTGTGGCAGCAGAAGACCGGTATTGCCATCGAATGGGACAAGCGCTCGCTGCAGGACTTCGAATCCTTCCCGGTCGAAGAACTGGCGCGCGCCTATGACCTCATCGTCATCGACCATCCGCATGTCGGCCAGATCACGGCCGAAGGCTGCCTGGAGCCGCTGGATGTCGCCGGACGCGAGGCAGATCGTGCAGCCCTTGCCTCGGGCAGCGTTGGCCAGTCCTATCCGAGCTACAACTGGCATGGGCGGCAATGGGCCTTCCCGATCGATGCGGCGGCCCAAGTCCAGGCATGGCGGCCGGACGCGATCGCGGCGCCGCCGGCGCGCTGGAGCGAGGTGCTCGATCTCGCCCGGCAAGGCCGCGTGCTGCTGCCGCTGCGGCCGCCTCACGTGTTGATGGTGTTCTACACGCTTGCCGGCAATCTCGGGCGTGCCTGCACGACCGATCCGTCCCACGATCTGATCGATGTGGAGATCGGTAGCCAAGTCTTCGAGGCAATGCGCGAGATCGCAGCGCTGGTCGATCCCGCGTGTTTCGAGATGGACCCGATTGCCGTCTCCGAACGTATGGCGGAGGCCGGTTCCAGGTTCGTCTGCGCGCCACTGATCTATGGTTACGTTTCCTATGCGACGGCTGGCTTTCGGGCGAACCGGCTGGCCTTTGCCGATGTTCCGGTCATCGGTTCCGGCGGCCCGGTCGGTTCGGCGCTTGGCGGCACCGGCATAGCCGTATCAGCCTTTTCCAAAGCCAGGGATGCCGCGATCGACTTCGCCTATTGGGTCGCGAGCGGCGATGTCCAGCGTGACGCCTATGCCGCCGCCGGCGGCCAGCCCGGCCATGCAGCGGCCTGGGAGGACCAGGCTGTCAATGAAGCGACCGGCGACTTCTATCGGGATACGCGCGCGACGCTGGAGGGTGCATGGGTGCGGCCGCGCCACGACGGCTACATGACTTTCCAGCAAGCAGCATCCGAACGCATCCTTTCCGGCATGACCTCCCGGCATCAAGCCCGACAGGTTGTTGCCGATCTCAATCGCCTGTTTCGGGAGAGTTCCCCGGTGCAGGTGTCCGGCGCTGCCGGTGGAGGAGCCTGAACCAAACCGAACGGAGGAGAACGAGATGACAGGAATGATCCGCGGCCTGCTGGCCGCAACCGCGCTTGCAACGACCGCCTTTGCGCAGGATGTGCAAGGCGTCATCGGCGGGCTGCCGACCGAACTCAAGGCGCAATATGACGGCGCGCCGCAGAAGGTGCTGCCTTCGGCCTGGGACAATTTCACAGCGCCGCCGAAACCGTGGAAATGGTGCCACTCGGAATCCTACCAGGGCAACCCGTGGCGGGTCACGGTGACCAAGGAATTGAAGCGTCTCGTCGACGGGCTGATCGCCGACGGAACGGTGTCCAGCTTCGAGGTGTCTGATTCCAACAACGACGCCAGCCAGCAGATCAACCAGATCCGCGCCTTCATCGACAAGAAGTGCTCGATCATCACCTCGATCCCGGGCTCGGCGACGGCACTCGATGATGCGATCGACGCTGCCGCCAAAGCCGGCATTCCGTTCATCACCGCTGCCGGTTCGGTGACCAGCCCGAACGCCATCAATGTCGATTCCAACTATGCGCGCTGGGGCTACGACATGATGGCGGCGATCGGCAAGGCGCAGCCGGACGGCGCCAGCATCCTTCTGGTCGAAGGCATCGCCGGACACCCGATCGTGGTGCAGGAGCGCCAGGGCGCGGACAAGGCGCTGACTGAAAATCCGAAGCTGAAGATCTCGCGCAATGTCAATGGCAACTGGACAGCCAACGTCACCAAGACCGTGGTGCTGCAGGCGATCGCCACCAACCCGGCGCCGATCGATGCAGTGTGGACGACAGGCAGCGAAAGCCGCGTCGTCGCCGAAGCCTTCGCAGAAGCCGGCCGGCCCGCACCATTGATCACCGGCTCGATCACCGGCGATGCGCTGGGCTACTGGAAGGCCAACCCCGACAAGTACCGCTTCGAAGGCCATGCGGTGCTGCCGCATTGGACCGCGCAGACGCTGTTCCGCGTCGGCGAGCGCATGCTCGACGGGCAGAAGCCGAAGCTGAACACGCTGCTGATCCCGATCCCGCCTGTCCACACCGCCGATCTCGGTGCCTGGTACAAGGACTGCATGACGACGGACGCCGTGTCTATCTTCCCGATCCCGCCGAAAGATCCGATGCCGGAGGAATGGCTCGACGCCTATTTCTCGAACCCGGCGCCAACCAAGGGCTGGGACTATTCGAAGGTGCCCGATGCCTGTGCAAAGTGACGCCTGCTAATCTCTCAACAGGCCGGCTCCTTTCGGGGAGCCGGCCTGCCAGCATCGAAATGCGACATGCTTGAAGTCAAAACCATATCCAAACGCTATGGCGAGACGATCGCGCTCGCGGACGCATCGATCGCGTTTCGGGCGGGAACCATCCACACCATCCTGGGCGAGAACGGTTCGGGCAAGAGCACGATGGTCAAGCTGTTGTCCGGCATCGTCCAGCCGGACAGCGGCGCGATCCTCCTGCACGGCAAGCCGTTCTCGGGCGCCAACCCCTCGGCCTTCCAGGCGCAAGGCTTCGCCACGGTGTTCCAGGAGGTGCTGATCGCGCCGGATCGCAGCGTGACCGACAACATCCTGCTCGGCCTCGACCGGCTGGTCCGGCGCGCTGTGCCCCGCAACGAGCGCCGTGACCGGGCGAAAGCTGCGCTTAAGCGCTTCGCGGTCACCGACGTCCCTCTCGACATGCCAGCCGGCCTGCTGCCGCTCGCCGCGCAGCAATTGGTCGTCCTTGCTCGCGCGATCGTGCGCAACCCAAAGATCCTGATCCTCGACGAGGTCACCGCCGCGCTCGACTTCGCCGATCGCGAATCCGTTTTTTCGTTGATGCGTACGCTTGCCGGCGAGGGCTGCCTGATCCTGTTCATCACCCACCGCATGGACGAGGTGATGTCGCTTTCGGATCGCATCTCGATCCTGCGGGGCGGCAGCGTGGTGCGCACCGAAGAGCGCGGCGCTTCGACGCCGGCTGAGCTTCTCAAGACAATGGCGCCACGTACCGCCGCGGAGCTTGCGCATGGCTGATCGCACCGCTCTCGATTTTGGTGGTCTTGCCGTTCGCGAACTCGTCATCGCGCCCGGCGCCAGCCCGATCACGCAGGCAATCGCTCCGGGTGAGATCGTCGGGCTTGCCGGCCTCGATGGTCATGGCCAGGAGCTGTTTCTCAAGATGCTTGCTGGCCTGGAACCGCCGCATGGCGGCTCGATCGAACTCGGTGCATCGGATGCGTCCCGTAAGATCACCGGGTTTCGCAAGGCTGTCGCCAGCGGCATCGCCTATTTGCCGCGCGACCGACGCGCCAACGGCATTTTCCCGACGCAGTCGGTGCTCGACAACTTCGCCGTTTCGACTCTGTCGCGCGACACACGACTCGGCCTGATCAGCCCGGCGGCGCGCAAGGCGCGCTACGACATCTACCGCGAAAAACTGTCAATCGCCGCACCCCGGCCCGATGCGCCGATCACCACTTTGTCGGGCGGCAACCAGCAGAAGGTGCTGCTGGCGCGGGCCTTGGCGCTGGAGCCCGCGATCCTGCTCCTCAACGATCCGACGCGTGGCGTCGACGTGGCGACGCGGCATGTTCTCTACGACGTGTTTCGCGGGCTGGCGGCCGACGGCATGGGGCTCGTCATCCTGTCCAGCGAAATCGAGGAGATTCTTCTCCTGTGCCAGCGCGTGCTGGTGTTCCGTGAGAATGAAGTCGCGGCCGAGATCGCCGGCAACGCGCTCACCACCGACGGCGTGATATCAGCCATGTTCGGACGTGCGGCATGAGCCCTGTTGCGCGCCTCCTGTCCCTTGGACGAAATTTCGGCTTCGCCGTCGTGCTGCTGGTCGTGCTGCTTGCGGTCAATCTCATCCTCAGCCCGGGACGGTTCCAGCCGGGTTCCTGGGGGGCGCTGGTCGGATTGGCGGCGCCCTTGATCGGTGCTGCCATCGCCTCCACGCCTGTCATCCTCGCCGGGCGTGGCGGAATCGACATCTCGGTCGGGCCATTGATGGGCTTTGTCAACGCTTTGACGATCCAGGTGCTGTTCCTCGGCACCGGCATCTCGTCGCCCTTGGTGCTCGTTCCGGCGGCGTTGCTCGTCGGCGCGCTGGTGGGCGCGGCGAACGGCTTCCTGGCGACAATCGTGCGCATTCAGCCGATCGTCGCCACGCTCGGCACCTATCTGATCCTGACCGGCGTGACGCTGACAATCCTGCCGGCGCCGATCGGCCCAGCGCCGGCCTGGCTCAAGGCGCTGTCCGGTTCGCTGTCGATGCTGCCGCTGGCGGCGATGCTCGTCGCCTGGTGGCTGGTGCGGCGCACACCATACTACGACCAGCTTATGGCGGTCGGCAGCGACGACCGCACCGCCTACACCGCCGGTGTCGATGTCACGCGCGTGCGCTTCATCGCCTATGTCATGACCGGCATCCTCGGCGGATGCGCCGGGCTGATGCTGACCGCGCTGATCGGCTCGGCTGATCCCAATATCGGGCCGACCTACACACTGATCGCCATCGCCGCCGTAGCACTTGGCGGCGTCAGCCTGGCCGGCGGCCGTGGTGGCGTGGCGGGTGCCGCCATCGGCGCCATCGACATCTTCCTGCTGCAGAGCGTGCTGACGACGTTCAACGTCTCGACCTTCGTGCTGCAGATCGCCTACGGCGCGATCCTGGTGCTGGCGGTGATGCTGACAGCGCTGCAGGAACGTCTTGCCATGGGGAGACGCTGACATGGTTTTGCGCCAAAACCTCTTCGCGACAACCAACGCCCGCGTCGTCGGCGCCTTCTGCGTCGCCGCCCTTCTGCACCTTGCCGGCACAATTCTCATTCCCGGCTACTCGGCGCCGTTTGCGATACGGGCCATGCTGGTGCTCGCCTCGCTGCTCGCCGTGGCCTCGATTGGCCAGACGCTGGTCGTCATCATGGGCGGCATTGACCTTTCGATCCCCTTCGTCATCGGCTTTGCCAATGTTGTGGCGGCGCAGCTTTATGGCGATGGCTGGAACTTTTTTCTCGTCTGCGGCCTGGTCGGCGCGCTGGCGCTCGTCATCGGCGGGCTGAACGGGCTGATCTCGCGCAGCCTCGACATCCAGCCGCTCATCGTCACGCTCGGAATCGGCATGGTCGTGCAAGGGCTGGTGCTGCTGTGGACAGCCGGCTTCCCGTCAGGCTCCGCGCCACAAGCGGTTTCCAGCTTCGTCTCGATCGGCGGATCGGCCGGCCCGCTGCCGGTGCCGTGGCTGGTGCCAAGCCTGGTCGTGCTGGCGGCGCTGGTCGTGCTGGTGCTGGAGCGGACGCCCTATGGCCGCCGGCTCTATGCGTTGGGCAGCAATCCGGGAGCGGCGCCGCTGGCGCTGATCGATCCGGTTCGCATGTGGGTCATCACCTATGCAGCAAGCGCCTTCTTCGCCGCTGTCGCGGGCGTGCTGCTGCTCGGCTTCACCGGCTCGGCCTATGGCGATGTCGGCCAGCCCTATCTGTTCCAGACCATCGCAGCGGTCGTCGTCGGCGGCGCAGCACTGGTCGGCGGCCGGGGCAGCTATCTCGGCACGATCGCCGGCGTGCTGGTGCTGACCGAGATCAACACGCTGCTCATCGGCCTCGGCTTCCAGCCCGCGGCAGTGCAGGCCGCGCTCGGCTTCGTCATCGTGCTGCTGGTTTCGCTCTATGGCCGCGAACGGCACGTCTCGGCAACCATCTGAAAGGACCTGTCAGTCGAGCCGCCACAGCTTGCGGGCATTGTCGGACAACAGCCTGTCGCGCTCGGCAATGCTGCAGCCCGAGAGCAATGCATGGGTCGCCGCCACCCAGGTCGACAGGCCGCCGCCTAGCGTGCAGACCGGCCAGTCGCTGCCCCAGACGACGCGGTCCCAGCCGAATGAATTGATGGTGTGCTCGACGTACGGCCGCAACGTCTCGACCGTCCAGCTGCCGGCATCGGCATAGGCGACGACACCGGAAATCTTGGCCATGACATTCGGGCGCCGGGCGATCTCGCTCATATGCTCGCGCCATTGATGTTCCCTGTTGCCATTGATGTCGGGCACGCCGCAATGGTCGAGGACGAACGTCACATCGGGTGCCAGGTCGGCAAGCACGATAGCCTTGGGAATCTGGTGCGGCAGCACGACGAGATCGAAGGTCAGGCCGGTGCCGCCAAGCCGCTTGATGCTGTCGCGGAACACCGCACCTTCCGAGAGCTCGTCGGGCGCGACATGAAGGACGCGGCGAAAGCCCTTTACGAACGGGTTTGCCCGCTGCCGTTCGAGATAGGCCGCGAAGTCTCCTTCCTCAGGACGGCAGGACGCGATCACCCCGGCCAGCATGCTGCCGGGCTGCCGTGACAGTCCTTCCACACGAGCCGTCTCGGCTTCGATGTCGGCCGGATCGACATCGACCTCCATATGCAGCACGCGCTCGACGCCGACACGCTGCGCCTCCGTCGTGTAGTCTTCATAAGAGAAATCGCGGTTGAGCGCCGGCACGCCGGCGAGCCAGGGATAGCGCAGGGCCGAGCGATCGATGAGGTGAAGATGGGTGTCGATGATCATGGCGAGGCTCCTCCCTCTGGCTTTTCAAATCATCTCACGAGAGAATTCTTCATTCAAATAAGAATTCACACCGATGAGCCGACTGCTGATCCAGCAAGGTGCGACAGCTTTTCACACGTTGCCAGCAACAGTTCGATTGTCCTGGTGATATCGGGTGCGGAAGGCGCGTTGACCACCGTGATGTAGGGAATCGACAGCGCGGCGATCGCCTTGCCGTCGGAACTGCGCACCGGGGCCGACAGGTTGAAGACGCCGGCTGTCTGCATCGAAGCCATCATCTCGTAGCCACGGTCGCGGATCTGGTCGAGACGGGTGAAGAACTCGCTCGATTGCGCCGTCTTGTCGGTGCTGCGGACGTGTTCGGAAATCATCATCTGGCGCTCTTCCGGTGAGCGGAAGGCGAGCAGCACATGTCCCGAGCCGGTATCGAATAGACTGATATGGGAGCCGACCCGGATCGATATGCCCCAGTAGTTCGGTGCTTCCTGCTGACCGATGACGACGGCAGAACCACGATCAAAAACAACGAGTTGGTTGGCCTGCTGCGATGTCTCGGCAAGCTCACGCATCAGCGGCGTCGCATAGGAGACCAGCCGCCGTACCGGCGCGTGCAGCTGTGCCAGGCCGAACAGCTTGAGCGTCAGCGAATAGCGGTCGCCGTCGAGGCGCGTGACGTAGCCACGCCGCACCAGCCGGTCCAGCATGCGATAGAATTCGTTGGGACTGCGGTCGAGTTTCTTGGCGATTTCGGCCTGGGTCAGGCCACCGTCGACGCCCGCCAGCAGTTCAAGGATATCGAGCCCCTTGTCGAGCGCCGGCGCGCGATAGCGCTCGTCTTCGCTGTCGTCCATGGGCTCATCCTCCAGTGAATTTCGCCCTTCATATACGCAGGAACGTGCGCGGCGGAAACAAATTTCGCCTTGACGTGTCTATGAATGTTTTGTTTGTATATGAATGTAGCACTTCTTGTCATCAGACGAGTTGCGGTCGCCGCGAAGGCGGCACCAAGGGAGGATACCAATGAACAGACTGCTTTCCGGCGTGTGCGCCGGCGCATTGTTGCTCGCGTCAGGTGCAGGCGCTGCTCTTGCCGGCGACCTGCCCGGCAAGTTCGAAGGCGTGACCGTCGACGTGAAGCTGATCGGCGGCCAGCAATATGAAAAGCTCTACGAACGCATTCCCGAATGGGAGAAAGCGACTGGCGCCAAGGTCAACATCCTGACCAAGAAGAACGGCTTCGACATCGACAAGGAGCTCAAGTCGGACATCGCCTCGGGCAGCACCAACTGGTGCGTCGGCTGGAACCACTCGTCGTTCGCGCCGCAATATACGGGCCTCTACACCGACCTCAGCAAATTGCTGCCCAAGGAAGAGATCGACGCCTTCGTGCCGTCGACCATCAAGTCGGCTACCATCGACGGCAAGCTGGAGATGCTGCCGCGCGCGCAGTTCGACGTTTCGGCGCTCTACTACCAGAAGAGCCTGTACGAGAACGCCGACAACAAGACCAAGTTCAAGGCGAAATACGGCTATGATCTGGTGCCGCCGGACACCTGGAAGGAAGTCACCGACCAGGCCGAGTTCTTCGCCAACCCGCCCAATTTCTACGGCACCCAGTTCGCCGGCAAGGAAGAGGCGATCAACGGCCGCTTCTACGAGATGGTCGTCGCCGAGGGCGGCGAATATCTCGACAAGGACGGCAAGCCGGTCTTCAACTCCGAGGCCGGCATCCGGGCGCTCGACTGGTTCGTCAACCTCTACAAGGCCAAGGCCGTGCCGGCCGGCACCACCAACTATCTCTGGGACGATCTCGGCCAGGGCTTTGCGTCCGGCACTGTCGCCATCAACCTGGATTGGCCGGGCTGGGCCGGCTTCTTCAACGATCCGAAGTCGTCGAAGGTCGCCGGCAATGTCGGCGTCAAAGTCGCGCCGAAGGGTTCGTCCGGCAAGCGCACCGGCTGGTCCGGCTTCCATGGCTTCTCGGTGACCGAGAACTGCCCCAACAAGGAGGCCGCGGCTTCCCTGGTTTGGTGGCTGACCAACGAGGACAGCCAGAAGCTCGAGGCCGCCGCCGGTCCGCTGCCGACCCGCACCGCGGTCTGGGACTGGGACCTGAAGCAGGCCGAAAACGATCCTTACAAGAAGGAGGTTCTTACCGCTTTCCAGGAAGAGGCCAAGCACGCCTTCGCCGTGCCGCAGACGCCTGAATGGATCGAGATCTCGAACGCCGTCTATCCCGAGCTGCAGGCGGCGATCCTCGGCGACAAGACCTCGAAACAGGCACTGGATGAAGCCGCCGCCAAGGCGACACAAATCCTCCAGGACGCCGGCAAGCTCTAGCAACGGCTCCCAGGGCTGCCTCCCCCATCAGCAATGGGGGAGGCGATCGCGTTGCGCGGGATGCCAGCGGTTTACGCTAACCCTTCGCGCCCAGCCAACGCACCGCCGTCCAAATACAAACACTCAAGGATTCTGATGAAGGGCTTCAAGCCATCCGCGCCATTCCTGCTGCTGCTTCCGGCCATGATCGTGCTGGCGGCGGTGGTGGTGGTGCCGCTGCTTCTGTCGCTCTATTCGAGCTTCACCCCGTTCCGCCTGACGCGGCCCGAAACGTTCTACGTCTTCATCGGCATCCGGAACTATCTTTCGATCCTGTCCAACACCGACTTCTGGTGGGCCTTCGGTCGCACGGTTCTGCTGCTGACCATCGCGCTCAATCTCGAAATGCTGCTCGGGCTCGGCCTCGCCATGCTCGTCGAGAAGGCGACGCGCGGCCAGCGCATCCTGCGCACGCTGATGATGTTTCCGATGATGTTCTCGCCGATCCTGGTCGGCTTCCAATTCAAGTTCATGTTCAACGACAATATCGGCCTGGTGAACAATGCACTGCAGTCGCTCGGCATCACGCGAGACGCCATACCGTGGCTGATCGAGGGCCATCTCGCCTTCATCGCCATCTCGATCGCCGAGATCTGGTCGTCGACGGCGATCTTCGCCATCCTGATCCTCGCCGGCCTGCTCGCCATGCCCAAGGAGCCGATCGAGGCGGCGCGGGTCGACGGCTGCACGCCGTGGCAGACATTCCGCTATGTGACGTGGCCATTCGTCATGCCCTTCGCCTACATCGCCATGACCATCCGTTCGCTCGACGTGGCGCGCGCCTATGACATCGTCAAGATCATGACCGATGGCGGACCGGCGGGCCGCACCGAACTGCTATGGACCTTGGTGGCCCGCACCGCCTACAGCGACGGGCGCATGGGCATGGCCAACGCCATGGCCTATTTTTCGATCCTGCTGTCGATCGCCTTCACCGTCTACTTCTTCAACAAGCTCGCCGCGGCGCGCACGCAGATCGGTGCGGAGTGGTGAAGATGGACGAGAATTCTTCCGCCCGCCTGAAGCGCCGGCTGCTGGGCATCGTCTATCGCATCGGCCTGTTCCTGGCGATGCTGACCATCTGCCTGCCGGGCCTGTGGATCGTGCTGTCGTCGCTGCGGCCGACGGTCGAGATCATGGCAAAGCCACCGGTGTGGATCCCACAGGAGATTTCGTTCGACGCCTATGTCGCGATGTTCTCAGGCATCGGCAAGGGCGGCATCCCGGTGATTGAATATTTCCGCAACTCGCTGATCATCTCGGTGACCTCGACGGTGATTGCGGTGGCCATCGGCATGGCAGGCGGCTATGCGTTCGCCCGCTATCGTTTTCGCGGTAAATCGAGCGTCTTCCTCGGCCTGATGCTGACGCGCACCGTGCCGGGCATCGCGCTCTCGCTGCCGCTGTTCTTCCTCTATGTGCGGCTCGGCATCATCGACACCCATTTCGGGCTGATCCTCGCCTATGTCGCGCTCAACGTGCCGTTCACCATCTGGCTGATCGACGGCTTCTTCCGCCAGGTGCCCAAGGACCTCGCGGAAGCAGCGCAGATCGATGGCTGCACGCGCTGGCAGGCGTTCTGGCAGGTCGAGTTTCCGCTCGCCGGACCGGGCATTGCGTCGGCCGCGATCTTCGCCTTCCTGACCTGCTGGAACGAGTTCGCGCTGGCCTCGCAGCTGACCCGCTCGGTGAGCGCCAAGACGCTGCCGGTCGGCCTGCTCGACTACACGGCCGAGTTCACCATCGATTGGCGCGGCATGTGCGCGCTGGCCGTGGTGATGATCATCCCGGCGCTCACCCTCACCTACATAGTCCAGAAACACCTTGTCGGCGGCCTGACCTCCGGCGCGGTGAAAGGCTGATCCCATGGCAACCGTTACCCTCACCAAGCTGACCAAGCGCTACGGCACTATTGGGATCGTGCACGGCATCGATCTCGACATTGCCGACCGCGAGTTCATTGCGCTGGTCGGCCCGTCCGGCTGCGGCAAGTCGACGACGCTGCGCATGATCGCCGGGCTGGAGGAAATCAGCGCCGGCTCGATCGAGGTCGGCGGACGCATCGTCAACGATTTGCCGCCACGCTCGCGCAACATCTCGATGGTGTTCCAATCCTATGCGCTCTATCCGCACATGACGGTGCGCGAGAATCTCGGCTTCTCCCTGAAGATCGCCGGCGCCGCCAAAGAAGACATGGACCGCCGCGTCGCCGAGGCCTCGGCCATCCTCGGCCTCGACACGTTGCTCGACCGCCGCCCGTCGCAACTGTCCGGCGGTCAGCGCCAGCGCGTCGCGATGGGCCGCGCCATCGTGCGCGACCCCGATGTGTTTCTGTTCGACGAACCGCTTTCCAATCTCGACGCCAAATTGCGCACGCAGATGCGCACCGAGATCAAGAAGCTGCATGCCAAGGTGCAGTCGACAGTGATCTACGTCACCCACGACCAGGTCGAGGCGATGACGCTTGCCGATCGCATCGTCATCATGCGCGACGGTCATATCGAACAGGTCGGCACGCCCGACGAGGTGTTCCGGCGGCCGGCGACGCGCTTCGTCGCCGGCTTCATCGGCTCACCGCCGATGAATCTGCACGAGGCGACGATCGATGACGGCCAGATGGTTTTCGCCAGTGGCGAAAGACTGCCGCTGCCCACTCAGTTCAAGGCCAATGTCACCACCGGCGACAAGATCGTGTTCGGGCTGCGGCCGGACGACATCTATCCGACCGGCCATGGCATCAGTTCCGGTGGCGCGGCCGACGTCCACCAGATCGAACTGCCGATCACGGTCACCGAGCCGCTCGGCAACGAGACGCTGGTGTTCGTCGAATTCAACGGCACGGACTGGGTGTCGCGCATGCTGAACCCGAGGCCACTGCGGCCGGGCGAGCGGGTCGCCATGAGCCTCGACATGTCGCAGGCGCATCTGTTTGCCACTGAGACCGGAAAGACATTGCGGAGCTGATCGGCATGGCCAGAATCGAGAAAGTCGACCTTTGCATGGTGGACCTTGTGCCCAAGGTCAAGCGCACCGACGCGATCCAGAGCTTCGTCAGCCAGGAAACGCCGATCGTCACGATCACCGATTCCGACGGTGCGGTCGGCACCGGTTACAGCTACACGATCGGCACCGGCGGTTCGTCGGTGATGCGGCTGCTCTCGGACCATCTGGTGCCGCGCCTGATCGGCCGCGATCCCGACATGATCGAGGCGATCTGGCACGATCTCGAATTCGCCACCCATGCCACGACCATCGGTGCCATCACCGCCATCGCGATCGCCGCCATCGATACAGCACTCTGGGATCTGCGGGCCAAGAAGCAAAACCTGCCTTTGTGGAAACTGGCCGGCGGCGCCAAGGATCGTTGTCCGCTTTACACCACCGAAGGCGGTTGGCTGCACATCGAGACGCAGGCGCTGGTCGACGATGCGCTGGCCGCCAAGGCGAAGGGATTTCGCGGCTCGAAAGTCAAGATCGGCAGGCCGCACGGGTCGGAGGATCTTGCCCGCCTGTCGGCGGTGCGCAAGGCGGTCGGCGACGGCTACGAGATCATGACCGACGCCAATCAGGGGTTTTCGGTCGACGAAGCGATCCGGCGCGCTGCGAGGCTGCGTGAGCTCGACCTCGCCTGGATCGAGGAACCGCTGCCGGCAGACGACATCGACGGGCATGTGCGATTGTCGAACTCGACGCCGACGCCGATCGCCATCGGCGAGTCGCTCTACTCCCTCCGCCATTTTCGCGAGTACATGCAGAAAGGCGCCTGCTCGATCGTGCAGGTCGATGTCGGCCGTATCGGCGGCATCACGCCCTGGCTCAAGATTGCGCACGCGGCAGAGGCCTTCGACATTCCGGTCTGCCCGCATTTCCTGATGGAACTGCATGTCAGCCTGACCTGCGCTGTTCAGAACGGCCGATATGTCGAGTACATTCCGCAGCTCGACCAGTTGACCGGCAAGCGCATGCGCATCGAAGATGGCCAGGCGCTGGCGCCCGACGAACCGGGAATCGGCATCGATTGGGACTGGGACGCGGTCAAGGCCATGAGCATCGCCGAATTCACCACGGCGATCACGAAATAGGAGACTGATATGCAGCGGATGGGGATGATTCTCGGACTGAAGCCGGAAAAGGTCGAGGAGTATGTCCGCCTCCATGCCGCCGTCTGGCCCGGCGTGCTGACCATGATCTCGGCCTGCAACATCAAGAATTATTCGATCTACCTGAAGCGGCCGGAGAACCTGCTGTTTTCCTATTTTGAATACCACGGCACCGACTATGCCGCCGACATGGCCAAGATGGCGGCCGACCCGAAGACGCAGGAATGGTGGGCCGTCTGCATGCCCTGCCAGGAGCCGCTGGCGACCCGCCAGGAGGGCGAGTGGTGGGCCGAGATGGATGAGGTCTTCCATCATGACTGAAGGCGGCTTCGACCCTGCCTTGCTCGTTCAATCCTGGCCAAAACCCTCAAGACCCCGGCCGATCGTCACCTTCGGCGCGGGATCGATCGTCGGCGACGCGCATTTCCCAGCCTACCGGAAGGCCGGCTTTCCGGTTGCCGGGCTTTATGATCCTGATCATGTCAGGGCTGAAAAGCTGGCCAGCCAATGGGGCGTGACGGCCTTTGGCTCGGTCGAAGAAGCGACTGCTGTCGAGGGCGCGATCTTCGATCTTGCCACCCCGCCGTCGCATCATGCCGATGTGCTGAAGTCCTTGCCTGACGGCGCGGTGGCGCTGATCCAGAAGCCGATGGGCAGCAATCTTGCCGAGGCGACCGCGATCCTCGAAATCTGCCGCGCCAGGAGGCTGCACGCGGCGGTGAACTTCCAATTGCGCTTCGCGCCAATGATGCTGGCGCTGAAGGATGCCATCGGCAAGGGCTGGCTCGGCGAGATCGTCGACTTCGACGCCTGGCTGGCGCTGGCGACACCATGGGAGCTTTGGGAATTCCTGCTCAAGGCGCCGCGCGTCGAGATCGCCATGCATTCGATCCACTATCTCGACCTGATCCGGCAGTTGCTCGGCGACCCCAGAGGCGTGCACGCCAAGACGCTCGGCCATCCCAACCATAAGGTGGCGCAGACGCGCACCAGCGCCATTCTCGACTATGGCGACACCGTGCGTTGCGCGCTGTCGATCAACCACGACCACAAATTCGGTCGCCGGCATCAGGCCTGCGAGTTCCGCATCTGCGGCACAGAGGGTGCCGCCTATCTCAAGCTGGGTCTCAACCTCGATTATCCCACAGGCGAACCGGATGTATTGGAGATCTATCCGAAGGGCGGAACGGGCTGGATCGCCGTGCCCTTGGCCGGCGAGTGGTTTCCCGATGCCTTCGTCGGCCGCATGGCCAATGTCCAGCGCTTTGCGACCGGAGAAGATGATACGCTGATAAGCCCCGTCGAAGATGCCTGGAGCACGATGGCGCTGGTCGAGGCGGCGTATCAGTCGAGCGCGGCACCGGCGACGCCGATTGCGGAAAGACCCTGATGGAACAGATCCAGTATTTCGAGGATTACGAGATTGGCGCGTCGCGCCTAACAAGCGGCCGCACCATCACCGAGACCGACTTCATCGTCCATGCCGGCCACACCGGCGATTTCTTTCCGCACCACATGGACGCCGAGTACATGAAGACGACGCCATTCGGCCAGCGCATCGCGCATGGCACGCTGGTGTTCTCGGTCGGCATCGGGCTGACCGCGAGCGTCGTTAACCCTGTCGCCTTTTCCTACGGCTACGACCGGCTGCGCTTCATCAAGCCGGTGTTCATCGGCGACACAATCCGCACGCGCACCACCATCGCGGTCAAGGAAGACGATCCCAAGCGGCCGGGTTCAGGACGGGTGATCGAGCGGTGCGAAGTGATCAACCAGCGCGGCGACGTGGTGCTGGCGGCAGACCACATCTACATCGTCGAACGCAGGCCGGCGCAGGGCTGAGACTCGGGAAAGTCCTACGAGCCGGTAGCGCGCTTGGTAATGCGCTCCAGCCCGAGCAAGAGAACCAGCGTCGCCACGACCAGGATCATTGTCAGTGCCGCGCCGGCAAAGATGTCGCCGCGATCGGTAAGGCTGAAGATCGAGACCGGCAGCGTCACCCAACCCGGCGGGTAGACCATGACGGTGGCGCCGAGTTCCCCCATCGACAGCGCGAAACTGAGACCGAAGGCGGCGACCAGATAGGGTGCGAGCAAGGGCAGTGTGACGTGCCAAAGCCGGTAGGCCGGGCGAGCGCCGAGGCTCGATGCCACCTGCTCGAAGTCGGGCGACAGCCGCGCCAGTCCAGCCGAGACATTGCCGAAGGTGAAAGCCGAGATCAGCACGAAATGCGCGATCATGACGATCGCGATCGTGCCGTTGAGCAGCAGCGGCGGATGGCTGAAGGCAACCAGCAGGCCAAGGCCGACAGACACCGAAGGGACCGCGCTTGGGATGAAGAACAAAAGGCCGAGCAGCCGCCGCAAGGCATGGCCCTGGAGGCGCAGCGACAGGGCCGCCCAGGTGCCGCTGACCAGCGCCAGCGCGCTGGCCAGGAAGCCGGTGACCAGGCTGGCCTTGACCGCTCTGCCGGCGGCACCGGAAATGACATCAGTGTAGTGCTCCGTCGTCAGGCCGTTGGGCAGCACGCCGTTCCACTGGTCGGCGAGGCTGGACAGGAGGATGACCGCGAGCGGCGCCAGGAACAGCACGCCGAAGATCAGTGCGAAGAGCACCCACAGGACAAGACGACCGGAGCGTGACCAGACCAGCATAGGCTAGGCTCCCAACCGGCCGGCGGCGAAACGGTAGAGGCCAAACAGGCCGAGCGACAGCGCGATGTTGACGACGGCGATGATACAGGCGACCTGATAGGCCGATTCCTGGATCGCCTTGCCGTAGATCAGCAGCGGCAGGGTGATGACGCCCTTGGCGCCGATGAACAGCACGATGCCGAATTCGTTGACGGTCAACAACAGGCAGAGGCTGCCGCCGGCGATGAGTGCCGGGATTGCCGCCGGCAGGATGACCTGGCGAACGATGCGAAACGGCCGCGCGCCGAGCACGCTCGCCGCTTCGATCTGGCCACGGTCGACCAGCGAAAAGGCGGCGAGCAGCGGCCGCAGGATGAAGGGTGTGTAGACAGTGACCTCGGCCAGGATCACACCCCACGCGGAATAGAGGAAATCGACGGGCGGCAGCGGCAGCGAAAAGGTCTCCATCAGCCCGGCATTGAGCATGCCGGCGGAGCCGTAGAGGAAGGTGAAGGCAAGCGTCACCAGGAATGTCGGCAGCGCGATGAAGGTATCGATCAGCCGGGCGATGAAGCCGCTGCCGGGGAACGGCACGAAGGCCAGAATCAGCGCCAGCACGAGGCCGACGACCAGGCATCCGGCTGTCGCCGCGACCGAGATCGACACCGTGTTGATCAGCGCGTTGAGGAAGAAGCGCGAATGCAGCACGCGGATGACTTCGGCGACATTGGCGACGCCACTGTCGTCGAGGAAGGCCTGGCGGGCAATCAGTGCCAACGGATAGAAGAACAGCAGCGCCAGCAGGGCCGCCGGTGGCACTATCCACAATTTACCCGACGAGAGCTTCATCGCCGGCGCAGGGATGGCGACCGCCTCAGACACCGGCGTCTTCCGGGAGAAGCGAGGTGTCGGCGGGCGCGAAGAACAGCGGCACCTTGGCGCCGGGTTCGGGCAAGGCGATCGGCAGCCTGGTCGCCGAGACACGCACCGGCGTGCCGTCGACGTCGAGCACGAGATGGGTCAGTTCGCCCTGCCAGTGCACTTCCTGGAGCGTGCCCACGATGCGGTTGGTATGGTCGCTGTCGGCGGTCAGGCTGAGATGCTGCGGCCTGATACAGAGCAGGCTCTTGTCGCCGGCCTTCTCGTTGCGGCCGGCGCCGGTCAGCAGCGCGTCACCATGCCTTGCCGTGGCAAATCCCTTCGGCCCGACGGCCTCGGCAACCGTTACCGGAAGAAGATTGGCGCGGCCGAGGAACTCGGCCGTAAAACGGTTTGGCGGGCGGCGGTAGAGTTCGGTCGTCGGTCCATGCGAACAGACCCTGCCGTCGCGCATGATGGCGATTTTGTCGGCAAGCGTCAGCGCCTCGGTCTGGTCGTGGGTGACATAGAGGATCGTCAGGCCGGGCAGGCTGCGGTGCAGCCGCGCAATCTCCTCGACCATGTTGCGGCGGATCTGGGCGTCGAGCGCCGAGAGCGGCTCGTCGAGCAGGAGCACGCGCGGCCGCACGGCCAAGGCACGCGCAATCGCCACGCGCTGCTGCTGGCCGCCCGAAAGCTCGCGCGGATAGCGCCGGGCATAGGCCGACATGCCGACAGTGCCCAGCGCATCCTTGATCCGCTCACCGATCAGCGCCTTGTCGGCGCCCTGTGCTCTGAGGCCGAAGGCAACGTTGTCCTCGACCCGCATATGCGGAAACAGCGCGTAGTTCTGCACCACCATGCCAAGGCCGCGCTCGTAGGGCGGCAGATCGGTCACATCGGTGGCGCCGATGCGGATCCGCCCGCTGGCGGGTCGCACGAAGCCCGCCACGGCGCGCAAGGCCGTCGTCTTGCCGGATCCGGATGGGCCGATCATCGCCAGGATCTCGCCAGGTGCGATATCCAGGGTCAGCGGATGCAGGACGACATGCGCGCCATAGGCAACGCTGACCTTGTCGAAATGGACATTGGAGCCGGCGCCGCGAACCTTCGCGGCGTCGATGTCCATGACACTGGTACCAGTAAACGCTGCGGCCGACATGGCGTGGTCCTCCGGGTTTCCCTTGCGGATCAACTTCCGGTCGCTTCGTTCCAGCGCTTGACATAATCGGGCAGCTTGCTCAGCGCGTCGTCCCAGTTCGGCGACCAGATGGTCACGCCTTTCATCGCCTCCTGCGCCTTGGCGAAGTTGGCGTCATCCGGCTTGACGTCCTTGCGAGCCGGCATGCCGAGCGCAACGGAACTGATGCTCGACTGGGCTTCCTTGGAGAGCAGGAAGTCGATCAGTTTCTTGCCGTTGTCTGCGTTGGGTGCGCCGGTGACCAGGCCGATTTCATAGGGCAGCGCGAAGGTGGAGCGCACACCGTCAGGTCCAGCCGGCCAGAACACCTTGATATTGGGATTGTCGGCCATCTGCGACATGTTCATCTGCAGATCGCCATTGGCGACATGCAGCTCACCCTTGTTGACCAGCGCGGTCAGCTTGCCGGTCGAAGCGGAGGGGCCGACATTGTTGTCCTGCAGCTTCTTCATGAACTCGAAGCCGGCATCCTCGCTGCCGAAGGCGTGGATGATCTGCAGCATGACGGCGGTGCCGTCACCGGCCTGGCCGGGGGTAGAATACTGGATCTTGCCCTTGAACTTCGGATCGAGCAGGTCGTTGTAGGCCTTTGGCGCTTCCGGCAGGACGGCACTGTTGTAGATGAAGTTCATATAGTTGTTGACCAGCGGCCGGTACTTGTCTGTGCCGCCATCGATCTGGTCGGCGGCTTCCGGCTTGTAGTCCTGCAGCAGGCCGTCAGCCGCGGCCCGCTGCACGAAGGGCGGCAAGGTCACCAGCACGTCGGCCTGCGGATTCGACTTTTCCTTGGCGACACGCTCGACGACGCCGCCGGAACCTGCCTCGATATACTGCACGGTGATGCCGGTGGCCTTGGTGAAGGCGGCGAATTCGGTCTCGAACCAGCTGCCATTGCCGTCATGCAGGCCGTCGGCGGAATAGATGGTGACGACGCCGTCGGCGAGTGCCGGTCCGACAAGAGCCGACGACGCCAACAGCGACGCGGCGAAGGCCATAGCTATGGTTGCCTTTTGCGATTTCATGCTCAGTTCCCCTGTGATTGATGGCACATTCTGCGATGCACTGTGACGATCTCGCCTGTAGGCCGGAGCCTTATGCGGCACCGTTCGATCTCGTCGTTGTGCCGACTTTGGGGACGGACGATCGATAAGTAAAATCTATTTATTTTATGAGAGGCAAATTTTACCTGATAGTTGTCATGGAACTGTCGCAACGCTCGCCCGGCTTCGATTCCGGCCTCGCGGAAGGCCCGCGATTGGCTGCAGAGATGGTGATGGTCAGCCGAATGAAACCCCAGATGTCTGCGCCCGCAGCCGCGGGTCGAACGAACGAACGGTAACCGGCCGGCCTTCGAGAATTTCGAAGCAGCGCGCGAGCGTGTCGTCTTCGAGCCGGCGCATGGCCCCCTGCGTGAAGAAGGTGAGATGCGGAAACAGGATGACGTTGTCGCGGCCGAACAGCGCGCTCATCGGATGGCCCGATTTGGCCAGCGGCTCGACCGAATAGACGTCGAGCCCGGCGCCGCCGATGCGCCCCGAGATGATCGCCTCGACAAGGGCGGCCTCGTCGATCAGCGCGCCGCGCGAGACGTTGACGATGATAGCGGAAGGCTTCAGGCAAGCGAGCTCGGCTTCACCAATCAAGCCGCGCGTCCTGTCGTTCAGCACGCAGTGGAGGGAAACGAAATCGCAGGCGCGCAGCATGACGTGGAGGTCTTCTACCTTCTCGATGCCGGCGGTGCGCATGGTTGCGACATCGACACCGGGATCGAAGCCGAGAACGCGCGCGTGAAATCCTTGGCCTGCCATGCGCGCCATGCTGCGGCCGATCTTGCCGCAGCCGACGAGCCCAAGCGTGGCGCCGGACATGTCGCGCCCCAGCCAGCGTTGCTCGGGCCAGATCCAACCATCACGTGACACCGCCGCGGTGATGGAGGGCAGCCGCTTGGCCAGCGCGATCATCAGCGCGAAGGCGCCTTCGGCGACGGTTTCCTCAGCATAATCCGGCACGTTGACAACGGGAATGCCACGCCGCATCGCGGCGGGGATGTCGATGGCATCGACGCCGACGCCATATTTGACAATGCCGTTCAATCTGGGAGCCGCCTCGATCACCCGTGCGGTGATCGGCGTGTAGCACATCAGCAAAAGATCGGCGTCCGCAACGGCCTGCATGAGATCAGCTTCGGGGATGCCGTCCGGCAGCGTCACCAGTTCGACCCCCCTCGCCCGCAAGCCGGCGTCGATGCCGGGACATTCGAGTTCGCGGTCGGTGCGCACGGCCTTCACGGTCAGGCCGCCAGCACCGTGCGCTCGACGATGTCGAGCGCGCCGTCGAGGTCGGTTTTCGAAATGACCAGCGGCGGCGACAGCGTCAACACGTTGCCTTGGCTGATCTTGAAGCTCAGCCCCTGTTCAAGGCAAGCATAGAAGACGCGCTCGGCGAGATCGCGTGCCGGCTGGCGCGTATCGCGATCCTCGACGAGCTCGACGCCGACCATCAGTCCCCTGCCCCTGACGTCGCCGACATGGGGCGAGCGCGCCATCAGGTGCTGCATGCGCCCTAGCATGTGCCGACCGAGTTCGGCCGCGCGCTCGACCAGCCCTTCCTCCAGGATGATGTCGATCGTCGTCAATGCGGCGCGGGTCGTCACCGGGTTCTTCTCGTGGGTGTAGTGGCCGATCGCGAAGCCACCGGTGACGTCGAGATCGCGGCGCGCGATGATGGCGGCGATCGGCAGGACGCCGCCGCCGAGCGACTTGCCGAGGACGACGATGTCAGGCGTCACATCATCATGCTCGTGCGCGAAGAATTTGCCGGTCTTGCCAAGGCCGGTCGGGATCTCGTCGAAGATCAAGAGCGTGCCGTGCCGGTCGCAGGCCTCGCGCACCCGCTTCCAGAAGCCCGGCGGCGGCGGGTTTGGCGTCGCCCGCATCGGTTCGGCGACGACCGCCGCCACGTCCTGCTCGCGGCCAAGGACGTAGGCAATCATGTTGGCGCAGGCGAGGCCCGATGCTTCCAGGGAATCGTGGCCATAGGGGCAGCGATAGCCGTCCCAAGGCGCGACGTGCTCGGTGCCGGTCATCATCGGGCCTGATATGTGCGAGCGGAAGGTCGCCTCGCCACCAACGCTTGCTGCGCCGAAGCCGGCGCCATGGAACGCATCCCAGAACGACACCGTCTTGAAGCGGCCGGTCGCGGCGCGGGCGATCTTCAGCGCGACCTCGATGGCGTCCGAGCCGCCGGTGGTGAACAGCACTTTGCCGAGATTGCCGGGCGCCAATGCCGCCAGCTTCTCGGCCAGTTCGACGGCGGGCTCACAGGTGAAGCGGCGCGGCGCAAAGCAGAGCTCATCGAGCTGCTTCTTGATGGCGGCCACAAGCCTCGGGTGGCCATAGCCGAGGTGATGGACGCTGTTGCCGTGGAAATCCATGAAGCGGCGACCGGCGGTGTCCTCGATCCAGATGCCTTGCGCCTTGGCGATCGTCGACAAACAGGGGCTGGACAGGCTCTGGTGCATGAAGGCGGCCGCGTCGCGATCGAGCAGGCCGCGGATCCGCGGATCGCCCTGCCCGGCATCCCAGCGACCGCGAGCCGCTGTGGTGTTGGAATCGCCTTCGGTGTGCACAAGTTCAGATATCGCGGCCATCATGGTCTCCGAAATGCGAATGAGGGAGCGGCGAACGCTCCCTCGATTGTTCTATCCGTCTATGCCGTCCGGTCAGGACCAGGGCAGCGAAAATGTCTTCACATTGGTGTAGCTCTTCATCGCTTCGATGACGCCTTCCTTGTAGCCATTGCCCGAATCCTTGATGCCGCCGAAGGGCGACATCTCGATGCGATAGCCCGGCACTTCCCAGATGTTGACGGTGCCGACCTGAAGGCCGGCGATGTATTTCTGCATGCGCGGAAAAGAGTTGGTGCAGACGCCCGACGACAGGCCGAAGGCGGTCGAGTTGGAGAGCGCAATCAACGCCTCGTCATCGTCCGGCGCACGCACGATCGGGATGATCGGCCCGAAGGTTTCTTCCATGACCAGCTCGGATGTATGCGGCACGCGATCGACGACGATTGGCGGCAGCAACGCGCCCTGACGACCCGGATTGTAGAGGATGTCGGCGCCTTGCTCGGCAGCCATGTGGACGCGGGCTTCGAACAGCGCCGCCGCCTTCTCGTGCACGACGGTGCCAAGGTCGGTCGCGCGGTCCATCGGATCGCCGAAGCGGATCTTCTTCGCCCGCTCCAGCACCAGCGGCACGAAGCGGTCGGCGACACTTTCCTGGACGAGGATGCGCTTGACCGCGGTGCAGCGCTGGCCGGAGTTTTTTGTCGCTCCGGCCACTGCCAAGTCCGCCGCCTTTGCCAGATCCTCGTCCGATAGATCGTTGAGAATGATCAGCGGGTCGTTGCCGCCGAGCTCCAGCACCTGGCGCTTGTAGCCGGCGGTGCGGGCGATCATCTTGCCGACCGGCACGCCGCCGGTGAAGGTGATCAGGTCGATGTTGTCGTTGGTGATCATCTCGTTGCCGATATCGGCCGGCCAGCCGGTCACCACCGACAGCATTTCAGGCGGCAAACCGGCTTCATAGAGAATGTCGGCCAAGAGAAGCGCCGTCATCGGCGTCAGTTCGGTCGGCTTGACCACCACGCAATTGTTGGTGGCGATCGCCGGCGCCACCTTGTGCGAGACCATGTTGAGCGGATGATTGAACGGCGTGATCGCCGAGATCGCCTTCAACGGCTCGCGGGTGGTGAAGATCTTGCGCGCCTTGCCGTGCGGGGTGAGGTCGCAGGAGAAGATCTGGCCGTCATCCTGGATGCACATCTGTGCCGACAGCGTGAACACGTCATAGGCGCGGCCGACCTCATAGAGCGAGTCCGTCTTGGAGATGCCGAGCTCGAGCGTGATGAGATCGGAGATTTCTTCGCGGCGCGAGGCCAGCGCTTGCGCCGTGCGAAACAGGATCTGCTGGCGCTCGTAGCGGGTCAGCTTCGATTTGTAGCCGGCGGCGATCTCGAACGCCTGGCGGGCGTGATCGGCGCGGCCGGCCGGAACGGTGCCGATGACGGTGTCGTTCCAGGGGTAGCGCACCTCGACGACGCCGTCGGCATCGACTCGTCTGCCGGCGATGCGCATCGGCTCGTGGCGAACTTTGATGGCGGGGTCGAGCTTGGTCATGGGTTCTGCTCCAGCAGATTCTTGTTGCGCGGAGGATCGACCCCCACTCCGGCCCTTCGGGCCACCTCTCCCCCGATCGACGGGGGAGAGGAAATCAGGCGAGGTCAGTGCCTCAACGTTTCCAGGCTAAGCCGCGGCTAACCCTGGCGCCTTTCCTCTCCCCCGTCGATCGGGGGAGAGGTGCCGAGCGTAGCGAGGCGGAGTGGGGGTCGACATTGGCTCAGCCCGCCAGCGCCGCCGCCATCGTCGCGTAATAGAAGGCATCGAAATTGCGCAGCGTCGGCTCGTTCGGCAATTCCGGCAGCACGCGGTTGACGATGAACGGCACCTCCTGCTCGGTCAGCCCGCCATGCGACCGTAGCGGTTCGTTCAGAGCCGCCAGGTCATGGCGATGTTCCGAAGTGCCGATCGTCTTGTTCTCGGTCGAGATCAGCACGATGTCGCCGATGCGATCGGCCGGCAGTTCGAAGCGCTCGCAGGCGGTCGGGCTGTCGACGACCAGCATGATGCCGTCGATCTTGGCCAGCCTGGCCATGATATCGGCCTGGTCGGCGCCATCAGGCAGATAGGCGGTGGCGAAGGAACCCAGCGCGCCATGATGCACGACATAGGGGTCGGTGATCGGCAGGATGACGCGGGCGGCGTCCTTGCCCAGCCAGTCGTCGAGAATATCCTGGACATAGACCACGTCGGGCGAGCCGTCGGCCTTGTGCTTCGGTTTCATGCCATGGTCGGCGGTGACGACGATGGCAGCACCCAGCGCATCGAGGTCGGTCAGGTACTTGTCGAACATTTCGTAGAAGGCATTGGCCTGCGGCACGCCGGGCGCATATTTGTGCTGCACATAGTCGGTGGTCGTCAGATACATGATGTCGGGGCGGAATTCCTTCAGCAGCTGGACGCCGGCGGCGAAGACGAATTCCGACAGCTCTGCCGAATAGACCTCCGGCACCGGCAGCCCGAAATGCTTCGAGGCATTGTCGATGCCGTGCTCGGCCTTGCTGGTGGTGTCGGATTTTTCAGCCGAGAAGCACAGCGCGCGGCCTTCATCGAAGGCAAGGCCCTTGCCAAGCAAGGCACGCAGCTTGTCCTTGGCGGTGACCACGGCGACCTTGGCGCCGGCATCGTAGAAGGCCTGGAAGATGGTCGACGCGCGCAGGAAGCGCGGGTCGTTCATCATCACTTCCTTGCCGGTCTCGCGCTCATAGAGATAGTTGCCGCAGATGCCATGCACCGACGGCGGCCGGCCGGTGGCGATCGACAGATTGTTGGGGTTGGTGAAGCTCGGAATGACAGAGTGCGCAAAGCGCACCGTGCCCTTCTGCTTGATCCTGACCAGAGCCGGCATCAGCCCGGCCTTTATCGCTTCGTCGAGATAGGCCGGCTCGCAGCCGTCAAGGCAGATGGCGATCGCCGGCACGCGCGGCCAGGCATAGGTGCGGCCGTTGACCGACACGGTGACAGGAGACATCTGGTTCATCTGATATCCTCGAAGTCGGCCGCTTCAGGCGGCGAGTTTGGCGCGTTCGGCAAGTGCCGCGGCGGGTGGGGCGGCGGTGTCGACGCCCATTTCATGAAGCGAGAACGCTGCCGCCTCGACGACGCGGCGCATGACATGTTCGTCCATCTGGCCGATGCAGCCGACGCGGAACGAATCCACGGCGGTCAGCTTGCCCGGATAGATGATGAAGCCCTTGTCCTTCATCAGGTCGTAGAAACGGTCGAACGCGAAACTGGCATGAGCCGGGTTGAAGAAGGTGACGATGATCGGCGACAGCCAGCGATCCCGGAGCAGTGTCTCGAAACCGAGGTCGCGCATGCCGGCCACCATGACGTCGCGGTTCCTCGTATAGCGGGCGCCACGGCCGGCGACGCCGCCTTCGGCCTCATGCTGGCGCAGTGCTTCGAGGAAGGCGGCCACGACATGCGTCGGCGGCGTGTAGCGCCACTGGCCGGTCTTGTTCAGGTGCGCCCACTGAGCGTGGACATCGAGCGACAGCGAATGGCTCCTGCCTTTGGCGGCGTCCAGTTCGCTCTTGCGGGCGATGATGAAGCCAAAACCCGGAACGCCCTCGATGCACTTGTTGGCGGACGAGACCATCGCCTCATAGCGGATTTCGTTGACGTCGAGCGCCACGGCGCCGAACGCACTCATGGAATCGACCAGCAGCTTGCGACCCTTGGCATGGACGGCTTCGGCAATTTCAGCGACCGGGTTGAGGATGCCGGAACTGGTCTCGCAATGGATGGCGATGACATGGGTGATATCAGGGTCGGCCGCGAGGGCCGCTGCCACCTCGTCGCCGCGCGGGGGCAGATAGTCGCCCTTGTCGATCAGCGTATAGGCGCGGCCGAGATACTGCATGGTCTGCGCGGCGCGCAGGCCGTAGGCGCCGTTGGCCAGCACAAGAACCTTGCCGTCCCTGGGCACGAACGACCCCAGCATCGCTTCGACGCAGAAAGAACCGCTGCCTTGCATCGGCACGCAGTCGAACTCATCGTTCCTGTCCCCGGTCAGCGCCAGCAGCCGGCGACGCATATCCGATGTCATGGCGCGGAAGTCGCCGTCCCACGATCCCCAGTCGCGCAACATCGCCTGCTTGACCGAATAGGCCGTGGTGAGCGGCCCCGGGGTCAGAAGATACGGCTCGCCCAGCGCCGGGCTGGCCAGCGGCTCCGCGGCAAATTTCGTCTCGGCGAGCATGTTGTCCTCCGCTCGATCTGCGTTCGATGTGGCCTTATTCTTGGCCTGAATGATCTATTTGTAAAATCGTTATTTTGTATCGATGTATCGATTTTAGTAATGACCTGCCGGGCGGGAATCCGTCCTCAGGCCAGTGCAGGAGCCCTCACTTCCGCAGCCCCTCTCGCCAGCCGGCTTTCCAGCAGATCACCGCTCTGCGTCAGCAAGGGATAAGCGACCGAGGCCATCAGCGAGTTGATCTCCTTCAGCGCCCGCACGGCCTCCAGGTGGATGTCGCTGGTGTCGATGCTCTGCGGCATTCCCGATTGCAGGCGCTTGAGGTGACGGTCGTGGCTCGTGCGTTCCAGTCTGCGCATCCGCTCCTTCTCGACGACGAGTTGCCGCGCCGAATCGAGATCGCTCGACACCAGCACATTGAGTGCAAGCTGCATGTTGGCCATGACACGGTTGTGAAGCCCGGCCAGTTCGCTCCAGCCGTCGCGTGAGAAGCGCAGGTTCTTGTCACGCAGCTCCTGGGTGAGCACGAGCAGGTTCTTGGCGACGATGTCGCCGGCGCGTTCGAGATTGATGGCGAAGTCGGTGAGCTCGATGCCGCGCTGCGCTTCGGCCACGCTCATGCTGCCGCGATTGACTTCGGCAATGTAGAGCTTGATTTCGGTATGGGCGCGGTTGACCTCCTCATCGAGTTTTTGGGCCTGGCGTATCTGGTCGCCGGTGCCGGCGTCGAAGAAATCCATCACTGGGCGCAGCATCACCTCGACGACTTCGCCCATGCGCAGCAGCTCGCGGGTCGCACTGGCTAGCGCAAGACCGGGTGTGCGCATGACGGTGCGGTCGAGCGCGCTGGTTCGGCGCGACATCAGGTCTCCACCCTCTCCGGCCTTTGCCACCGGCCTGTCTGCGATCAACAAGGCGACCAGCCGCTCCATCATGCCGGTGAACGGCAAGCAGCAGATGACCAGCACCAGATTGAAGGCAAGGTGCAGGTTGACCAGCTGGCGGCCTTCGGTTGCGCCGAACAGATGCGCCGGGAAGGTCACGGCCTGAAGCGCGAACAAAGCCGCCAGCGCCGCCGTGCCGCGAAAGATCAGATTGCCGAGCGGGATACGGCGCGCCTCGACGGCTTCGCCGCGCGTCAGCCAAACCGCGATCAGCGCGCCGCCGCAATTGGCGCCGAGGATGAAGAACAGACCGACCTCGACCGGCAAGACGCCTTGCGCGGCAAGCGTGACGAACAGCAGGATCGCCGCGACGCTGGAGTGGATCAGCCATGTGAACAGGGCAGCGGCGGCAAAGGCGGTGAAATAGTCCGCGCGCAGATAGGAGATCACCAGTGGCAGCAAGGTGCTCTGCCGCATCGGTGCGGTCGCCTCGCCGATCATATGCAGCGACAACAGGACGAAGGCGACCCCCATCAGGATTCGCCCGCTATGCCTGATGCCAGCCACTTCGAACTTCAGGGCCATCGCGCCGCCGACCAGGATCAGCGCCGGCACAAGCCAGCTGAGGTCGAACGACAGCACCTGCACGACCAGGGCGGAACCGAGATCGGCGCCCAGCAGGATCGCCAGCCCGGCCGACACCGAAACCATGCCGCTGGCGGCAAACCCGGCCGCCAGGATAGCGACGGCGGTCGAGCTCTGCAGCAGCACGGCAAGCACGGTGCCGACGCCGGCCGATTTGATCCGCTCACCCCGGGCTTGCCTCAGGGCATCACGCAAAGCGGGCCCGCAGGCCCGCTCGACACCCGTGCGCACCATATGCACGGCCCAGAGCAGCAGCATGACCGCACCCGCCAGATGCAGCAGGATGATGGAAAATTGCATGGCGACGCCTCCGGTGCCAACGGCCGGCAGGGATGTCGACCCATGCTCAGGCTGAGGGTCGGCAAAACATAAGTCAAATCGTTCCTTTCGATCTTTTCCTAAGCAACCCTTATGATAAGATGTCGGTGATTTCAGAAGTGTCGGAGGCACGGGAGATGCGCTACGTCCAGTTGCGAGCCTTTCACCAGGTGGCCATCTGCGGTGGCTTTTCTCGCGCCGCCGAGGCGCTCTTCCTGACCCAGCCGGCGATCTCGGACCAGGTGCGCAAGCTCGAGGAAGAGTATGATGTGCTGCTGTTCAACCGGAACAAGAAGCAGGTCACGCTGACCCATTCGGGCCAGAAATTGCTCGAAATAACCCACCGCATGTTCGATACCGAGCAACAGGCGCTCGAACTCCTGACGGAGTCCCGCGCCCTGCGTTCCGGCACGCTGCGCATCGTCGCCGATGCCGCACATCATCTGCTTCACATTCTCGGCAGCTTCCGGGCCCGCTATCCCGGCGTGCAGGTTTCGGTGCGCGCCGGCAACACCGAGACGGTGATCAGCAGCCTCTACAGCTACGATGCCGATATCGGCGTGCTGGGCGAGGTGCCGACGGGGCGCGATTTCGAGGTGCTGAAACTCAACTCGACGCCGATCATCGCGTTTGCATCCGTCGACCACCCGCTGGCCGCGAAAAAGTCGCTCACCCTCAAGCAGCTCGCGCAGGAATCACTGGTCATGCGCGAGCGTGGATCGAAGACGCGTCAGAAACTCGAAGATCTCGCAGCCGCCTCGAAAATCGAATTGAGGCCGGCGATCGAAGCCGAGGGCCGCGAAGCCGTCCGCGAGATCGTCGCCTCGGGCGCCGGCATCGGCTTTGTCTCGGCGGCCGAATTCGGCCAGGATTCGCGGCTGGTGCCGATCACCATCGATGCTCCCGAGACCCTGATGGACGAGGCGTTGATCTGCCTGCGTGAACGCAGCGGCGGCAAACTGGTGCGGGCTTTCCTGGATATGGCGCGCTCGATGTCGGCGGATTAAGCGGCGGCCCTGATCTCCACCGCATCAGCCTTCACCCGCTCCGACTTCGGATCGTAGGGGCTGCGCAGATGTGCTGTCGCGGCATGGCGAACGCCGGCAAGGTCGATCTCGAAACGACCACCGGTGAGAAATGCAGCGTCGACGCCCGCCTCGTTCTCGATCAGGCCGAGCGCCACCGAGCGGCCAAGCGTGTGGCCGTAGGCGGCCGAGCGGACTTCGCCGACCGGCTTGCCGTCGCGCAGGATCAGTTCGCCGCCCCACAGCATCGGCTCGGCATCATCGAGCGTGAACAGCACGATGCGTCTTGCCGGTGCTGCCGATGGCTTCGTCTCAACCAGCGCGTCGCGGCCGATAAAGTCACCTGGCTTGTCCATCGCCACGGCGAAGCCAAGCCCGGCCTGCCAGGGGTCGATATCAGGCGTCAACTCCCTGCCCCAGGCGCGAAAACCCTTTTCGATGCGCAAGGCATCGAGCGCGTAGTAACCGGCGTCCAGCAGACCGAATTCACGGCCCGCCTCATGCAACGCCTCATAGACGCCGACGGCGAATTCTGTCGGCACGATCAGTTCCCAGCCCAGTTCGCCGACATAGGTCATACGGTTGGCATAGGCGGTGGCATAGCCGATATCGATCTCGCGGATGGTGGCGAAGGGAAAGCCGGCGTTGGAAAGATCGGCCGAGGAGAGTTTGCCCAGCAGATCGCGTGATCGCGGTCCCATCAACGCCAGCACCGCGTAGGACGAGGTGACGTCGGTCACGATTGCATGCGCGTCGGACGGAATGTTTTTGACGATCCAGTCGGCATCGTGGACAGCTTGTGCGGACCCGGTGACGATGAGGAATTTCTCCGCGCCGAGCCGCATAACGGTGAGATCGGTCTCATAGCCACCGCGTGCATTGAGCACGCCCGTGTAAACAGACGTACCGTCCGGTACGTCTGTATTTCCGGCGCAGATCCAGTTGAGCACGGCGCAGGCATCGCGGCCCTGCACGAGGAGCTTGGCGAAAGAGGTCTGGTCGAAGATGGCGACGGCTTCGCGTGTCGCCTTCATTTCGCGCTTGACCGCCTCGTGCCAGTTCTGGCGGCCGAAGGCATAGTCGTTCTCGGTCTTCTCTCCCGGTGCCGCGAACCAGTTGGCCCGCTCCCAGCCCATCTTGGAACCGAAGCAGGCGCCCTTGGCGGCGAGCCGGTCGTAGAGCGGCGAGCGGCGGAACGGCCGCGCCGTGTCCAGTTCACGGTTCGGCCACGGCATGGCGTAATGCAAGCCGAGCGTTTCCTTGACACGGTCATGCAGCCAGCGCGGATTGTTGTTGAAGGAGGCGAAACGCCTGATGTCGACCGGCCACAAATCCATGGTCGGCGCGCTGTTGACGATCCATTCCGCCAGCGCCCTGCCCGCGCCGCCGGCGCTGGCGATGCCCATGGAGTTGAAGCCGGCGCCGACATAGAAATTCTTCAGTTCCGGCGCCTCGCCGAGGAGAAAATTGTTGTCCGGCGTGAAGCTTTCGGGACCGTTGTAGAATTTCTTGACCTCGGCCTCGGCCAATTGCGGCACGCGGACCAGCGCGTTTTCCATCAAAATCTCGAACTGATCCCAATCGTCCGGCAACAGCGCGAACTCGAAATTTTCGGGAATGCCATTCATGCCCCACGGCTTGGCGTGCGGCTCAAAGCCACCCATGACCAGGCCGCCGACCTCTTCCTTGAAATAGATGAACCCGTCGGGGTCGCGCATGACCGGCAGGTCCGGATGCACGCCCTCGATCCTGCCGGTAACGATGTACATGTGCTCGGCCGAATGCAGCGGCACCGAGACGCCGCACATCAGCCCGACCTTGCGCGCCCACTGGCCGGCGCAATTGACGACGATCTCGGCGGCAATGTTGCCGCGGTCCGTCTCGACACCGCAGGCGACGCCGTTCTTCACGCTGATGCCGGTGACCTTGACCTGCTCGAAAATTTTCGCGCCGCGATTGCGCGCACCCTTGGCCAGCGATTGCGTGAGATCGGTCGGATTGGCCTTGCCGTCGCCCGGCAGCCAGACGGCTCCGACCAGATCGTCGGTCGCCATGACCGGCCATAGATCGGCCGCCTCCTTCGGCGAAATCACGTCGATCTCGACGCCTTGGGCGCGAGCCGATGCGGCCGTGCGCTTCAGCACCGTCATGCGGTCGGCGGTCCGCGCCACCGATAGCGAGCCGCAATTCTTCCAACCGGTGGCGAGCCCGGTCTCGGCCTCCAGCTCGCCATAGAGCTGCGTGGAGTATTTGATCAGGCTGGTCATGTTGGAATGACTGCGCAACTGGCCGACAAGCCCTGCGGCGTGCCAGGTGGTGCCACCGCTGAGTTGCCCCTGTTCGAGCAGCACGACATCGGTCCAACCGAGCTTCGTCAGATGATACGCGACCGAGCAGCCAATGATACCGCCGCCGACGATGACGACGCGCGCTTGCGTAGGGAATTCGTTTGCCATGGGACATCCTGCCGTTTTGACACCGGTTGGATCATAGCAGCCGAATTCCAAATATCAACACAAAATACCACAAAATATCACATCAAAGAGGCAACCATCAGCTCAGGCCCTTTGCGCGCAAGCGCTTCAGCGATGTCAGCCTGCGGTTTCGCGTCGACGATCACGCCGGCGGCGCGTTGAAAATTCGGAATCCTGAGCGGCGTCAGCTTTGCGAACTTGCTGCTGTCGAGAACGAAGTAGGTTTTGGCGGCAAGCGCGATCATGCGGCTGCGCTGTTCGGCGCCGGCGCGGGTGAAATCGGTCACCTCGCCGTCGGGCGACAGCGCGCCACCACCGAGGAAGGCGATGTCGACGCGAAAGCGCGACATAGCTTCGAGCATGTCGATTCCGGAGGCCGCTTCCTCGCCTGGATCGACTTCGCCACCCAGCACATGCACGCGCATGCCTGAGACGTGGCACAGCAGAAGCGCGATCTTCAGGCTCGCCGTGCAGATGGTGAGATCGCGCAGGTCGGCCATGGCTTGTGCGACGGCCAATGTGGTGGTGCCGGAATCGAGGAACACCACCATGCCGTCCTTTACAAGACCGGCAGCCAGCCTGCCGATCGCGGCCTTGCCTCCGGCATTTTCGTGGCTGCGCAAGCTCATTGCCGGTTCGCTCGGCTCGAAGCGGGCGGCGCCGCCATGGACGATGCCGAGCCGTCCCTTATCCGACAGCAGCTTCAAATCACGGCGGATGGTTTCGCGCGAGACATCGAAGAACCCGGCCAGTTCGGCGACACTGACAGACCCCTGGGCGCCCAGCCGCCGCAGGATCTCTTCGTGGCGACGTGGAGCAAGGGCGCGCGCCGGCAGGCTGCTGTCGGGGGACATGATGATCCTCGGATCGAGTAGCGATGTTGCAATATGTGGCAGTGATCGTGCGCAGAGGCAAATCAAGCCATGTCGTCAGGATTTTCGCGACAGGCCATCTTCCCTGATCGCGCTGACCAGCGTCTCGCTTCCCTCGCGAAGATGCTGCCTCAGAATGCCTATGGCCCTGTCGCCGTCGCGCCACCGGCAGGCGGCCAGCAGATCGCGGTGCTCCGTCTGCGAGCGGCTGCGATAGTCCAGGTTCGACCGCAGGATGCGGACGTAGCGATCGGCGGCATTGTGGTGCGCCTCGATTAAGGCCAGCAATCGATTGTTGCCGCAGGCATCGTAGAGAGCCAGATGAAAGGCACGGTTCAGCGCGCCCCATCGGCCGACATTGCGCTCCGCGTCGATCTGATCGAGAACCTGTTCCGCCTCGTCGAGCCTGTCACCGGCGAGATTGGGAAGCGAAAGCCGCAACGCCTCGCATTCGAGCAATTCGCGCAGTGCATAGATTTCACTGATCTCGGCGCTGTCCATCCGGGCGACCTGCGCGCCTTTTGTCGGATGAATGGAAACAATACCTTCGGCTTCCAATTGGCGAAGGGCGTCACGAATTGGCATGCGGCTGAAGCCAAACTGCTCGGCCAATTCGTCCTGGCGCAGCGGAGTGCCCGCCTTGATGGTCCCACTGGCAATCGCTTCGCGCAGGACATTGGCGACCTGTTCGGCCACGGTTCGCGGCCCCTGCATCACGCTTTCCGCAAATCCTGGCAATCGATGCTCCCGTTTGATGCGGGGCGCTCAGCCTAACGGAAACCCCTCTGCATGGATATATGTATGCCTGTATATGCACACGTTCGGCATCAATTGCCAGACTTGCGCGAATTCCTGCGCCAAGGCCTGATCTGCGTATTTTACCGGCGCTTCGCTTGCCTGGCGTCAGCCGCCGAAGCGCGGTTCCGCGACGCCCCTAACGCCAAGGCCTGATATGGCGAACAGGCTGCCGCGCAAAACGCCGTCGCCGGGAAAACGCGGCAGCGGCGGCTTGGCCATCGAGGTGACGTAGAGGGTGTCGAGCTTCGGTCCGCCGAACATGACGCTGGTGATCTTCTTGACCGGCATGTCGATGATGCGATCGATGCTGCCATCGGGCGCGTAGCGCACCAGCCTTCCGTCATAGACCAGCGCATTCCAGAGATAGCCCTCGGCATCGACGGTCGAGCCGTCCGCCGCACCGCCTCGGCTGGTGTCGACGCGCACGAAGGTACGCCTGTTGGTGGCGGCACCGGTGGCGATATCGTAGTCGTAGGCCCATATCTCGCCGGTCCAGGTATCGGCGAAATAGAAGGTGCGGTCGTCGGGGCTCCAGCATGGACCGTTGGAGCAGATGATGCCGGAATCGATCCGGGTGACGGAGAAATCCGGATCGAGCCTGTAGAGACCGCCGGACGGCCCCTCTTCCATCGTATCCATGGAGCCGGCGAAGAAACGGCCGCGCCGGTCGACCTTGCCGTCGTTGAGCCGGTTCATCGGCTTGTCCGGCTCGGGATCGTGGATCAGTGTCACCTCGCCGGTGGCGAAATCGAGCAGATGGAAGCCGCGCTGCAGCGAGACGACAGCGCCGCCGCCGTCCTTGCGCAGCGCCATTGAGCCGATCTTCATCGGCACGTCCCATGACCGGATCTCGCGCCCGTCGGCGGTCGCCCGAAACACGCGCCCGTCGAAGCTGTCGATCCAGTAGAGTCGTTCCTGTTCGACGTCCCACAGCGGTCCTTCGCCCAGTGTGGTCTTCACGTCCACCACGACTTCGATCTTCATGCCGTCCTCCTCCGTTTTGCGTCTCGCGGCGATTGCTCGGGCCGCCTCAGAAATCGACCTTGTCCCCGCCTTTCAATGACAGGATTTCGCGTGCCTCGTCGGGCGTCGCCACCTCCATGCCGAGCCCTTCGATGATCTTGCGGGCCAGCAAGACCTGCTCGGCGTTCGATTTGGCAAGCTTTCCCTTGCCCGCCCACAGACTGTCCTCCAGCCCGACGCGGATGTTGCCGCCAAGGGCCGCCGATTGCGCGGCGATGCGCAGTTGGCTGGCGCCGGCGCCCAGCACCGACCACCGGAACTGGTCGCCAAACAGCCGGTCGGCAGTGCGCTTCATATGGGCGACGTCTTCTGGATGCGTGCCGATGCCGCCGAGCAGCCCGAACACCGACTGCACGAAGAAAGGCGGCTTCACCAGCCCACGGTCGGCGAAGTGGGAAAGGTTGTACAGATGGGCGATGTCGTAGCACTCGAACTCGAAGCGCGTGCCGTTGTCGTAGCAGGTCGCCAGAATGTACTCGATGTCCTTGAATGAGTTGCGGAAGACGAGGTCGCGCGTCGCTTCCAGATGCGGCTTTTCCCAATCGAACTTGAAGGTCTCGTATTTGTCGGCCAGGTGATAGAGCCCGAAATTGATCGAGCCCATGTTGAGCGAGGCGACTTCCGGCTTGAACTGGGCGGCCGGGCGCACGCGCTCCTCGACCTTCATGTAGGGGCTGCCACCGGTGGTGATGTTGATGGCGGCGTTGGTGCCTTGCTTGACGCGCGGCAGGAAGCGGGCGAAGGCCTCCGGCGTCTGGTCGGGCTTGCCGGTTTCCGGATCGCGGGCATGCAGATGCAGGATCGCGGCACCGGCTTCCGCCGCCGCGATCGCCTCCGAAGCGATCTGGTCGGGCGTGATCGGCAGATAGGGCGACATGGTCGGCGTGTGGATGGCGCCCGTCACCGCGCAGGTGATGATGACCTTGCCCCTGGTCTGTGCAGGTCCCGGCTTGCGACTGGTTTGCGTCATTCTCCAAACTCCTGATCCGATTTTCTCTTGTGGGCGGCGAGCGCCATGAGCCGGCGGTCACGCCACACCTGCCGGTCGCCTAGGCTTTGCTGTGGCAGTCGCTTGCGGCGATCAGCCTCGACCGTGTCGATGACCTTGCCGGCCCAGTCGACGCGCCGCTGCGTCTGGGGAAAGATGTTGGAATAGATGCCCTGATAGCGCTCGACATAGTCGCGCACGCCGCCGGGTGCATTGAGATCGATGGTCTCGAACGGCCCCATGAACGACCAGCGCAGCGCCAGCCCGTCGCGGATGCCGACGTCGACATCCTCGACACTGGCGTAGCCATCGGCGACAAGCCGGAAAGCTTCCTCAAGCAATGCGCCTTGCAGGCGATTCATGATGAAGCCGTCAAGCTCGTGCTGCATGACCAGTGGCGCGTGGCCGGCGTCGACGAGGAAGGCGCGGGTTCTCTCGACCGTCTCGGCCGAGGTCCACGGCGCCGGCACGATTTCGGCCGCCGGAATGAGATAGGGCGGGTTGATCGGATGCACGACCAGGCAGCGCTGCCGCCCTTGCAGATGGTCGGTGAATTTCGACGGCAACAGCGCCGAGGTGGAACTGGCGATGACTGTTTGGGGATCGGCAAGCGTGTCGATCAAGGAGAACACCTTGCGCTTCACCTCGAGATTCTCGGGCGTGTTCTCCTGGATATGCACGGCACCTGCCAACGCCTCTTCAAGCTCGGCGACAACGGAGATACGGTCAAGAACCTCACCGGCTTGCTGTCCCCGCAGAAGATCGTTCTGGGCGAGATCGCCGAGCACGCCGGCAATGTAGTCGCGGGCTCCACCTGTGGCAGTGGGCGACTGGTCCCACATCCGCACGTCATGGCCGGCGCGGGCGAAGCTGATCGCCCAGGCCCGTCCGATGAACCCGCTTCCGACGATCGCGACATTGGCCATGGTTTGTTCCTCAAAGTGTTTCGACGTTGCCGTCGACGCCGAGCGACTGGCCGGAAATGTTGATCCCCGCATCGGAGAGCAGGAAGGCGACCATCGACGCGACATCATAGGGGCTGGTCATGCGACGCAGCGAGATGTTCTGGAGATAGCGTCCGGTCATCTCCTCGTGGCTGATACCGACCTGCTTGGCGCGCGCCGAGATAACCCCTTCGATGCGGGGGCCCTCGATGATGCCGGGCAGGATGGCGTTGACCCTGATGGCGTGCGGCCCGAGCTCTTTGGCCAAGCTTTGCGTGAAACCGATGACACCGAACTTGGCCGCCGAATAGGGTGTGCGGAAGGCGTAGCCATGGCGGCCGGCGGCCGACGACATCGAGACGATCGAACCGCCGCCCGCCGCCTTGATCAGCGGCACCGCGCGCCGGGCGCACAGGAACTGGCCGGTCAGGCAGATGTCGATGCAGCGCCGCCAGTCCGCCGGATCGATCTCGTCGACACCGCCGGTCGGCCCGGCAATGCCGGCATTGTTGATCAGCGCATCGAGCCCGCCGAGTTTTTTCTCGACCGCCTCGAACAGACGGTCGACGTCCTCGTCGCGCGAGACGTCGGCCTTGACCGCCGCGACCAGGTCGATCTTGCTGGGAGCAGCGGCCAGCGCCTCATCGGAAACGTCGCAGACGACGATGCGGGCGCCGAGGCGTGACAGCGTGTCGGCTATGGCAAACCCGATGCCGCCTGCGCCCGCCGTCACCAGCACGCGCTGGCCTTTCAGCCCGGTCAAAAATTCGTCCGCCGATGCCGGCGCCCTTGTGCTCATGGTCATGTCCTTCTCATTGCAGCCGCCGTTCGCGCAGCGCCATGACGGCGCCCAGAACGACCAGTCCGTAAAGAATTGCCCTCGTGGCATAGGGAAGCGTGGTGCCGGCGAGCAGCATCTGCAGTGCCGTCAGCAACAACACGCCGCCGAGCATGCCGAGATAGTGGCCGCGCCCGCCGGTGATCAGCGCGCCGCCGACCACCACCACGGCGATCGACGGCAATAGATAGTCGTCGCCCATGCCGAGGCTCGCCTGACCCGAAAAGCCGGTCAGCATGACGCCGACAACAGCCGCGCAGACGGCCGAAAGCATGTAGACCAGGATCAGCGTGCGCTCGACGCCGATGCCCGACAAGCGCGCCGCGCGCAGCCCGTTGCCGATGCCGTAGACGCGCCTTCCGAACGGGGTGCGGCCAAGCAGGAGTACCGCTGCGACGACAAAGACGACCATCAGCAGCACGATTGGAGTCAGCAGGCCGGCGAGCTTGGCCGTCATGACCCAGCGCAGCATCGGCGAGGAAAACCCGGCCGGCGTTCCCTGCGAATAGAGCAGCGCACAGCCTTGCAGAATGCCGTTGGTGGCGAGCGTCATGACGATCGGCGAGATGCCGAGATAGACGATGCCGAAACCATTGGCGAAGCCGATGGCGCAGGCCATCACCAAGACGACCGGCAAGGCGTAGACAAGGGCGGCGTCGGAGCCGTTGACCATGCCCGCCAGGATGATGCCGGAGATGCCGATCGTCCACGGCACGGAGAGATCGAGGCCTCCGGTCAGGATGACGGTTCCCTGCCCGAGCGCCAGGACGGCTAGGAAGGACGATAGCACCAGCAGCGAATTCCAGTACCCCGGATTGAGGATCGCGCGGCCGAGCCAGATCTGGGTGACAAGCACGATGAGCAGCAGGCAGACATAGGCCGGCAGCGCATAGCGCAGCGTTTCCGCATTGCGCAGATGGAAGGCAGGGCGCGGCGATGCCGGACTGCGCTGGGCATGGGCTGGCTCGGCGATCTTGAGACGCCGGTCCACGCGCTCGAGTTGCGAGGGCAATATGCCGGCGCGCCAGGCGGCAAACCGGGCACGCGCGGCGCGCAATTGCACGGCAAGCACCGATGCATGCGAGATCGAGCCGGCAAGTGCCGCCAGCACCAGAATGGTGCCTTCGGCAATGGTCGAATAATAGGCCGATACGTTGAGCACCAGCAGGATGTTTACCACGATCATCAGGATGTAGGCGCCGAAGACAGAGCCCACCGGGCCGCCCTGCCCGCCACCGAGGCGCGTGCCGCCGACGACGACCGCCGCGAACATCGACAAGAGCAGCGGATTGCCGACCAGCGGATCGCCGCTGCCGGTCTGGGCGCTGATGAACACGCCGGCAAGGCCATAGCAGCCGCCGGCGATGACATAGACGGCAAAGCGCACCAGAACGACATTGATGCCGACGGAAGCGGCCGACTCCGGATCGCTGCCAAGCGCGTAGAGTGCTGTGCCGAAGCGGGTTCCCTTCAGCCAGAACCAGGCGAGCAGGACGACACCGATCACCACCAGCGGCATCGGCAGCCAGCCGGCGATCGCGTCGCCGAGATAGAAGGTGCCGAGATCGGGCGACACGAAGCCGCCGGGCTTGTCCATCACCAGCAGCGTGACGCCTTGCAGGATGAACATGGTCGACAGCGTCACCACGATCGGCTGCATGCGCAGCACCGCGATGAAGAAGCCGTTGAAGGCGCCCACCGCCATGCCGACGCCGATGCCGACGGTGGTCCACAGGAGGATGCTTGCGCCTGGCGCCATCGGATCCATGCTCGATGCCAGCACGGCATTGACCAGCGATATCACCGCGCCGGCGGACAGGTCGAAGCCGCCCGACAGGATCACGATCGTCTGGCCGATCGCCGCGAGCGCCGAGGTGGCGCCGCCGCTCGACAGGAACGACACATCGAAATAGGTCAGCGGCCCGGCGCTGATCCAGTCGACGACGAAGAGCAGGATCGCCAGGACGGCCGCGGCGATCAGCGCGCCGCGATTGCGCACCAGCGCACGGCGCAGTCCGAAGCCGCCGGGAACAGGGGATGAGGCTGCTGCGCTGCTCATGCGGCGGCTTCCCCGGCATGGCCGAGCGCCGGGCGCATGATGGCCGGTTCGGTGATGGCGTCGCCTTCGAGTTCGGCGGCGATGCGCCCGTCATAGAGGACCAGCACCCTGTCGCATTGGTGAACGAGTTCGGGGATCTCCGTCGAGTGCAGCAGGATCGAACCGCCCGAAGCCACGTAGTTTCGCATCATCACATAAAGCTCGTGCTTGGTGCCGACGTCGATGCCTCGGGTGGGATCGAACAACAGCAGGATGCGGCTCTGCGCCACCAGCCACTTGGCGATGGCTATCTTCTGCTGGTTGCCGCCGGAAAACGCACCGGCCCGCGTCCACAGCGCTCGGCGGTCGACCTCGACAGTGGCGAATGCCGCCTCGACGGAGCGGGTCTCGGCTTGCGCGTCGACAAGGCCTAGCCGTGTGAAGCGCGATATCACCGGCAGCGTGGCGTTCTGGCTGCCCGACAATTTCAGGAACAGGCCTTCGGATTTGCGGTCTTCCGGCACCAGGCCGATGGCCATGTTGGGGCGCAAGGCATCGGCCGGCGAACCGAGCCAGACCTTGCGGCCGTCGACGAGGATGTGGCCGCGCTCGATCTCGGCCATGCCAAAGCAGGCCAGGAACAGGTCCTGCTGGCCCATGCCTTGCAACCCGGCGACGCCGAGGATTTCGCCCTTGCGCAGATCGAAGCCGGCGCCGTCGAGCTTGCGTCCGACCTTGAGGTCGCGCACGCCCAGAACCGGCGGACCGAAGGCCTGGGCGCTGTCCGGCTTGGGCGGAAAGGTCTGCTCGATGCTGCGGCCGATGATCTTTTCGATGACGTCGGCATCCGAGACATCGGCGACCGGCGCGGTGACGATGTGGCGGCCGTTTCTCAGGATCGTCAGCGTGTCGCAAAAAGCGCGGACCTCGCGCATGCGGTGGGTGATGAAGACGATGGTGGTACCCGCGGTCTTCAGCCTGGCGATGATGTCGCCCAGCCAGTCGACGTCGCGTCCGGCGAGCGTCGAGGTCGGTTCGTCGAGCAAAAGGATGCGCGGCTTGCGGTAAACGGCGCGCGCGATCTCGATCTTCTGGCGCACCGAAAGCTCGAGCTCGCTCACCTCGGCATCGAGATCGACGGAAAAACCGAGATCTTCGATATGGCGGCGGACGGCCTTGCGGGCAGCACCGCGGCGGATCAGGCCGGAGATGCCGACGGGGGCGTAAGGCAGCAGCATGTTGTCGAGCACGGAGAGATCGCGCACCAGGGTCATCTCCTGGAATGCTGTCTGCATGCCGAGCGCATGTGCTGCGCGCGGTGCGCCGTAAGCGATCTCCTTGCCGAAGACACGGACATGGCCTTGGCTCGGCCGGACCAGCCCGGACAGCAGCTTCACCAGTGTCGACTTGCCGGCTCCGTTTTCACCGAGCAGGGCATGGACGCTGCCGGGCGCGATCGCAAACGACACGCCGTCCAGCGCGACGGTCGGGCCGAACGCCTTGCCGATGCCATCGATCTCGATGGCGGGGAGCTCGGAGTGTTCTGTCATTGTCCTCGATCGCCGGCTTGGCATGGATTGACGACGCACGGACAGTTGTCCGTGCATCGTCACACGGGCCTTGGGAGGCTTAGTTCTCCGGTTGTCCGACGAGGGCAGCATTAAGGCCGACCTCGGGTGTCTGGTCCGAGAAGATCGAGGCAAACCAGCCCGGATTGGAGACCAGCGACGGCTTGAAGGCGTTGCAGCCGGCCTTCATCTCCGCCCATGTGCCTTCGTCGCACAGCTTGATCGTCTCATTGGTAACGACCGGCAGCGGCAGGATGGTGGTCTTCGGCACGTCCTTGCCTTCGATCGCCTCGACGGCAAGCTTCAGCGCCAGCGCACCCGAATAAGGCGGCGAGGCATAGGAAATGCGTTGTGCGCCCGCCGGTGCATAAGGAGGAGCGGCACCTTCGACTTCGGTGCCCTCCGGCAGCATCTGGATGCGGCCGCCATTGGAACCTTCGCCGGCGCAAGGCAGGAGTTCGCTGGTCTTCTTGCCAGCCTCGAGCTGCATCGAGTTGGCGGTGAAGCAGCCGACCTGCATCCACAGTCCGTTGATGTCGTCCCAATTGCGGGTGGCCAGGATTTTCGAAAGTTCGGTGCGGGCGACCGCCTGGCTCCACATGCCGACAGCCTCGCCGACGATCTTGATATCAGGATACTTGGCGAAGACTTCCTTGGCGGCCTTTGTCCGCTGATCGTCAACGGATGTTCCCGGGACGCCCGTGATGGCGATGATGTTGCCCTTGCCGTTGAGCTTCTTGACCAGCCATTCGGCGGTCACCCTGCCCGCTTCCAGCTGGTCTATGTGGACGTTGTAGGCGCAAGGCTCGGTGATCTCGGCGTCGTACGCAAAGACCTTCACACCCTTGTCGCAGGCATTCTTGACGACCTGGTTGAGCGCGGTCGGCGAGATCGGATACACGACGATGGCTTCGGCGCCGCTTTGCACCATTGCGTTGATCTGCTGAATCTGGCGTTGCGCGTTGGGGCCAGCGACCTGGACCTGCAGGTCGACCTTGTCGGCCAGGCTCTTATGAGCGGCCATGGCCTTGACCATGTTGGCCGCCTCCGCCTGCCAATCATTGCCGATGTAGCTCATGCTGAGAAAGATCTTGTGCTTCTCGGCGGCCTGCGCGGCGGACAGGCCGAAGGCGCACGCAGCCATGCCGGCCAGCAGCGCGAGCCGCCGGACTTTCGATCCGATACCCATGTGGAACTCCTCCCAAACAGAACGACCGAATGCCTCCCAAGGGCACAAAACGTAAACCCTTGTCATTCGATGCCAGCGACCGTATCATGATTTGATCAAATATCAATGATGAAATCGTTTATATCAAAACCGGCCATGTCAGCCGCTTGACGTGGCACCACGAACCTTGCATTCCGACACGAGCACACAAGCAGGTGTCGCCCTCAGGCGGGAAGGTTGACAGGAGATGGCTGGATCGGCGTTCAGGAAGCCTGGTGTCGAGATCATTCCACTGTCCAAGGAAACTCTGCAGGACCGGGTCTACAATCAGGTCACCGAGTTGATCCTCGACGGCAGCATCGTGCCGGGCGAGATGGTCACGGTTCAGAGCCTCGCCGACGCCTTTGGCGTCAGTCCGATGCCGGTCAGGGAAGCGCTGCGGCGCCTGACGGCAGCCAACGCGCTGACGGTAGTATCCGGGCGCTCCATTGGTATTCCGGCGCTCAGCCGCGAGCGGCTCACCGATTTGCGCAATGTACGTTTTGAGATAGAGGCCATCGCCGCCGGCTGGGCCTCACAGAACCGCAGCGAGGCGGACCTTGCGATTTTCGCGCGCGATCTGGACTCACTGGAACGCGCGAATGGCGCGGACGACGTAAAGGCCTATCTCAGGGCGAATTATACCTTCCACTTCGCAATCTACCGAGCAGCGGGATCCGAAACCCTGCTCAAGATCATCAAGGATCTGTGGCTGCAGATCAGCCCCTATTTCAATATGCTGCATGGATCCTACTCGACCGCGAACACATACCATCAACAGATGTTTGCGGCCCTGCGCGACCGGGACGAGCAGGCAGTTCAGGCGGCGGTTCGCGGCGATATCGATGCGGCTTTCGACATGCTGGTCGATCTTTTGAAGTAGCGCCCGGCCCGACCTCCGACCCCTATCACATGCCTCCTATTTCTGGGGATGGCAGAGCAGCGCTCATGCGCACTCGGCGGGCAAGCGCGGGCTTCTTCTGGTGATCTAGAGATCATATCCCGAGCGCGTCATCCATGGTTCTCGTGCTTGAGCTTGCGAGGGCGGCAGCCGATGACGCGGCGAACGCATCGCATGGTCATTATCGGATTGCCAAAATCTGGTAGCGTGATTATACCAGTTGATCAGTTGACGACGGGCGATACCGTCCGCTGAGATCAGGAGTAGTGACCAAATGACAACGATTGCGCTGTTCGGTGCCGGTGGGAAAATGGGCTACCGCCTGTCGACCAATTTTCGCGGGTCGCCCTACACAATACGCCATGTCGAGGTCAGCGATGCCGGCCGCGAACTGCTGAAGACCGGGCTGGGTTTCGATACTGTCAGCGCCGACGAAGCGCTCAAGGGCGCCGATGTGGTGATCCTGGCCGTTCCCGACACGCATATCGGCAAGGTGGCGACCAGCATCGAGAGCAAGCTGGCACCGGGCACCATGGTGGTGGTGCTCGACGCGGCGGCACCCTTCGCCGGCCACCTGCCGAATCGACCGGACCTCACCTATTTCGTCACCCACCCCTGCCATCCGCCGATCTTCAACGACGAAACAGATATGGCGGCAAAGAAGGACTATTTCGGCGGCGTCAAGGCCAAGCAGCATATGGTCAGCGCCTTGATGCAGGGGCCGGAAGAGGATTACGCCAAGGGCGAGGCGATCGCGAAGATCATCTGGGCGCCGGTCATGCGTTCGCACCGCGTCAGCGTCGAACAGATGGCGCTGCTGGAACCCGGGCTTTCGGAGACGGTGTGCGCCTCGCTGCTGGTGGTCATGAAGGAAGCCGTCGACGAGGTCGTGGCACGCGGCGTCGACCAGCAGGCGGCGCTCGACTTCCTGCTCGGCCATATGAACGTGCTGGGCGCCGTCATTTTCGGCGAGACCAAGGGCGTTTTCTCGGATGCCTGCAACAAGGCGATCGAGTTCGGCAAGCCGGTGCTGATGCGGGACGATTGGAAGCGCGTGTTCGAGCCGGAAGAGATCGCCGCCAGCATTCAGCGTATCACCTGAAGAGGAGAAGCGCTGCCGCCGCGACGTCGCCGTACCGTTGCGACGCTCGGCATCGTAGCTCATCAGGTACATATCACCTGAATTCGTGGTTGACTCATCATACCAGTTGGCTTAGCTGTTCATGGCTCGGATCGACAGGGTTTTCGCAGGAGTACGATGCCTGGGCGAGTGGAGGATGGCTGGGGAGCAACGATCCGTGGAGGGGAAGCCGGCAAACGGCTCTTTAGCCCGGAAGCGATCCGCCGCCCGCGCCGCCTGACGAATTCGGATGCCGACAGATGCTTTGGGTAACCAAGGCAATTTTTCAAACGGGAGGACTTCATGAAACTTACACGCAGAATGACGCTTGCGGCTTTCGCCGGCATGCTGGCGCTTGGCACGGCCGTGCCCGCCTACGCGGCGGATCTCATCGCCATCATCACGCCCTCGCACGACAATCCGTTCTTCAAGGCGGAAGCCGTCGGCGCCGAAGCCAAGGCCAAGGAACTCGGCTACGAGGCGCTGGTGCTGGTCCATGACGACGACGCCAACAAGCAGTCCGAGCTGATCGACACCGCGATCGGCCGCGGCGCCAAGGCGATCATCCTCGACAATGCCGGCGCCGACGCCACCGTCGCCGCGGTACAGAAAGCCAAGGACGCAGGCATTCCGTCCTTCCTGATCGACCGCGAGATCAACGCCACCGGCGTCGCCGTCGCGCAGATCGTCTCCAACAACTACCAGGGCGCCCAGCTCGGCGCGCAGGAATTCGTCAAGCTGATGGGCGAGAAGGGCAATTTCGTCGAGCTGGTCGGCAAGGAATCCGACACCAATGCCGGCATTCGTTCCAAGGGCTATCACGACGTCATCGACGACTATCCGGACCTGAAGATGGTCGCCCAGCAGTCGGCCAACTGGAGCCAGACGGAAGCCTATTCCAAGATGGAATCGATCCTGCAGGCCAACCCCGACATCAAGGGCGTGATCTCCGGCAACGATACGATGGCGATGGGCGCCTATGCGGCACTTGCCGCGGCGAACCGCAAGGATGTCATCGTCGTCGGCTTCGACGGATCGAACGATGTTCGCGACTCCATCACCTCGGGCGGCATCAAGGCAACGGTGCTGCAGCCCGCCTTCGCGCAGGCGCAGATGGCGGTCGAGCAGGCCAACGACTTCATCAAGAACAAGAAGTCGCCGGCCAAGGAAAAGCAATTGATGGACTGCGTTCTGGTCAATGGCGACAATGCCGCCAAGCTGGAGACCTTCGCGCTGACGAACTGAGCCAGCGTGATTTGAATAGCGAGGGGCGAACCCAGGATCGCCCCTCGCCGCCATTTTCCGTGGGCCGCCCACGATGCTGAACGACAGGCCGCCATGCTGAACACCAAGCCGAACTGGCCGATCCTTACCGTGATGGTCGGCATCAGCCTGACCGCCTGCAAGATCCTGCCGACGAAATCGGACGACGGCAACAACGCTGCCACCTTCAATCCAGACAAGATGGTCGAAGAGATATGGGCGGCAAAGGTCGTGCCCTATCTCCAGCAGAAAGCCGGACCGTTTGCGCAGGTTCACACCCTGGCGACAACCGACCCAGCGGCTGCCGGCGCCAAATACGGCAATCCGAACAAGCAGGCGAATTCGCCTTGGACTTTCGCGGTTCGGCTGGAAGGCAAGATTATCGCGGCCAACACACAGTCGCGTGCGGCAACGGTCGACGTCGATGTCGACGGCGACGGCAAAGCCGATGCACGGGTGCAGATCGGACCGGCGGTGCGCGGTACCGCGCTGCGCGACAGCCTGGACTTCATCCAGTTCAACGACTTCACCAACCAGATCGACTTCGCCCAGTTCGGCAAGGCTTTCAACGCTTATGCCGACAAGACGGTGCTGTCGAAGCTGCCGCGCGAGGCGCTGGAAGGCCGCAGCGCCAAGGTGCTCGGCGCCTACACGCTGGGCAGCGGCCAGGACCTGCCGCTGGTGACGCCGGCGGAAGCAGAGATCGGGCCGAAGCCATGAGCGCGATCGCGGAGCGCGAAATCATCCTGAAGCTGGAGGACGTCTCCAAGGTCTATTCCGGCACCGTTGCGGTCAAGCGCGCCAATTTCGAGGTGCGCAAGGGCGCGGTCAACGTGCTGGTCGGCGAAAACGGCGCCGGCAAGTCGACGCTGATGAAGATCATCGCCGGCGTCGAACGGCCGACCGCCGGCCGCATCCTGCTGGAAGGCGAAGAGGTTTCCTTCTCGTCATCCGGTGATGCGGTGAACCGTGGCATCGGCATGGTGTTCCAGGAGCTGAACCTGTTCGGCAATATGAGCGTCGCCGAGAATATTTTCGCCACCCGGGAAATCACCAACCGCTTCGGCAAAATCGACCACGCGCAACAGGAAAACCGCGCTGCGGAATTTCTGGAACGCCTGCAGGCCGGCATCCGGCCCGACATGCTGGTCGAGGATCTGCGTATCGGCCAGCAGCAACTGGTCGAGATCGCCAAGGCGGTTTCGCTCGACGCGCGCATCCTGATTATGGACGAACCGACCTCGGCGCTGAGTGCTGCGGAAGTCGAGATCCTGTTTAAGGTGATCGCCGACCTCAAGGCGCGCGGCGTGGCGATCGTCTACATCTCGCACCGGCTCGAAGAGCTGATCCGCATCGGCGACTACATCACCGTGCTGCGTGACGGCCGCATCACCGGCCAGGAAGAGATGAAGAACGTCGACACGCAGTGGATCGTTCGCCAGATGATCGGCTCCGACGCCAAGGACTTCGCCAAGGCCGACGGCCATCTTCCGGGCGAAGAGATTTTTCGTGCCGAGGAGATCTGCCTGCCTTGTGCCACCGGCGGACTTGCCGTCGACCATGTCTCGTTGTCGCTGCGTGCCGGCGAGATCCTCGGCATATACGGCTTGATGGGCGCCGGGCGCAGCGAACTGTTCGACTGCATCATGGGCCGCCACGGCCATTCGACCGGCGACATCTTCATTGGCGGTAGAAAGGTCAAGGAGCGCGATACGACGCGGCGCATCCGGCGCGGGCTGGCGCTGATCCCCGAGGATCGCCAGCGCGAAGGGCTTGTCTCGATCCTTTCGGTCGACAGCAATTTGACGCTGGCCAGCCTGTCGCGCTTTGCCCGCCTGTTCCACATCCGTGGCGCCGACGAAAGGCAGGCGGTGACGCAGGTGGTGCGGGAGTTGGCGATCAGGGTCGCCGACCCGGCGCAAGAGGTGTCGTCGCTGTCGGGCGGCAACCAGCAGAAGGTGGTGATCGGCAAGGCGCTGCTCACCGGGCCCAAGGTGCTGCTGATGGACGAGCCCAGCCGAGGCATCGATGTCGGCGCCAAGGCCGACGTCTTCCGCACCATGCGCAAACTGTCGCGCGATGGATTGGGCATTCTCTTCGCCACCTCGGATCTCGATGAGGTGATGGCGCTGTCAGACCGCATTGCGGTGATGAGCAACGGAAAACTGACGGGCATGTTCGATCGCTCCGAGGCGACGGAGGCAGCCCTTGTCTCCGCCTCGGCACTTGGCCACGGGCCGACCCCGCGCACGGAGAAAACCGCCCATGACTGACATCCCGGCCAAGGCGGCTGTCCCCTCCGTCTCGAGCGGCTCGCTGCTGCTGACGCTGATGAAGGCGAGAACCTTCATCGCGCTCATCGCCGTCTTGATCTTCTTTTCGATCGCGGCGCCTAATTTCCTGTCGACCGCCAATCTGATCCTGATGTCGAAGCACGTGGCGCTGAATGCGTTCCTGGCGATGGGCATGACCTTCGTCATTATCACCGGTGGCATCGACCTTTCGGTCGGTTCGATCGTCGGCCTGTGCGGTATGGTGGCCGGGTATCTCGTGCTCAACGGCGTCGACCTGCAGATCGGCTACACCATCTATTTCAACGTCTTTGAGATCGCGCTGATCACGCTTGCCGTCGGCATATTGATCGGCGCCGTCAACGGCTTGCTGATCACCAGGCTAAACGTCGCGCCGTTCATCGCCACGCTCGGCGTGCTCTATGTCGCGCGCGGCCTGGCGCTGCTGTCGTCGGATGGCCGCACCTTTCCCAACCTCGTCGGCAAGCCGGAGCTTGGCACCACCGGCTTCGGCTTCCTCGGGGCGGGCCGGCTGCTTGGCCTGCCGGTGGCGATCTGGATCCTCATCGTCGTTGCACTGGGAGCCGCCTATCTCGCCAAGTACACGCCACTCGGTCGCCATATCTTCGCCGTCGGCGGCAATGAACGGGCGTCGCGGATTTCGGGCGTCCGGGTCAACATGGTCAAGATGTTCGTCTATATGTTCTCCGGTTTCTGCGCGGCGATCGTCGGCCTGATCATCTCGTCCGAGCTGATGGCCTCGCATCCGGCGACGGGCGAAAGCTTCGAGCTCAACGCCATTGCGGCGGCAGTGCTCGGCGGCACCTCGATGTCGGGCGGCCGCGGCACGATCGGCGGCACCATCGTCGGCGCCTTCGTCATCGGCATTCTTTCGGACGGGTTGGTGATGATGGGCGTGAGTTCGTTCTGGCAGATGGTGATCAAGGGCCTCGTCATCATCGTCGCCGTCGTCGTCGACCAGGCACAGCGCCGGCTTCAGCAACGTGTCACCTTGATGCAGATGGCAAAGGCAGGCTGAGCATGGCGGAACTGCGGGGAGCGCTGATCGGCTGCGGCTTCTTTGCCGTCAACCAGATGCATGCCTGGCGCGACATAGCGGGCGCCTCGATCATCGCCATCTGCGACCGTGACCCGGAACGGTTGCGGATCGTCGGTGACCAGTTCGGCATTGCGAAGCGCTATACCGATGCGGCGGAACTATTTGCCGGCGAAAGCCTGGACTTCGTCGATATCGCCACCACCGCGCCCAGCCATCGTCCGCTGGTCGAAATGGCGGCCGCCCATCGCGTTCCGGTGATCTGCCAAAAGCCGTTCGCGCCGACGCTTGCCGACGCAAAGGCGATGGTCAAGGCATGCGCGGAAGCCGGCGTTCCGCTGATGGTGCATGAGAATTTTCGCTGGCAGTCACCTATCCAGGCGGTGCGGACCGTGCTCGATAGCGGCGAGATCGGCACGCCCTTCTTCGGGCGTATCTCCTTCCGCTCGGCCTATGACGTGTTTTCCGGTCAGCCCTATCTGGCGACGGGAAAGCGCTTCATCATCGAGGACCTCGGTATCCATATCCTCGATATCGCCCGTTTCCTGCTCGGCGACGTCTCGACCATCACGACACGAATCGCCCGCATCAATCCCGCCATTGCGGGCGAGGATGTGGCGACCATGCTGATGGACCACAAGAGCGGCGCAACCTCCGTGGTCGACTGCAGCTACGCGACCAAGCTCGCCACCGAGCCGTTTCCCGAAACGCTGATCGAGATCGATGGCAGCGACGGCACGATCCGGCTGGCGCAGGGATACCGGCTGACCGTCACCGGCAAGAGCGGCACGGCCGTCACCGACGTCTCGCCGCCGCTGCTGGCCTGGGCGTCGCGGCCCTGGCACAACATCCAGGAAAGCGTCGTAGCCATCCAGCAGCACTGGGTCGACTGCCTGGCAAAGGGGACCGAGCCGGCGACCTCGGGCGCGGACAATCTCAAAACGTTCGCGCTGGTCGAGGCCGCCTATGCTGGGGCCGCGAGCCGGCAATCGGTGCAACTCGACGCCTTGCCGAAATGACCGCCGACACTTTCCTGCTCTACGGCACGCGCGTGGTCGAGGCCGAGCCGGTCAGGCTCAGCGCAGGCTCGCTCAGCGCCGACTTCGTCAACGGCAATCTACGCACCATCCGCCATGGCGGCACCGAAGTGCTGCGCGCCATCGCCTATATCGTGCGTGACCGCGACTGGGGCACCTATGAGCCAAATTTGACGGACCTGATCATCGACCAGGCTGCCGACGCTTTTTCGGTCAGCTATTCGGCAAGCTGCCTGGCCCCCGATGGAAACCGGCTCGGCTTCCGCGCCACCATCAAAGGCTCTGCCGACGGCCGTCTGGTCTTCGACGTCAGCGCCCTTCCCGAAAGCGATTTCGAAACCAACCGCTGCGGTTTCTGCATCCTGCACCCGATCGCCCGCCTCGCCGGCAGCCCGGTCACGGTCGAGCATACGGACGGCAACGTGGTGGCGACAAAGCTTCCCGAACTGATCGACCCCTGGCAGCCTTTCAAGGATATCCGCGCCATCTCCCATCAGGTTCGGCCTGGTGTCACCGCTGAGTGCCGGATGGAAGGCGATACTTTCGAAATGGAGGACCAGCGCAACTGGTCGGACGCCTCCTACAAGACCTATGTGCGGCCGCTGGTGCTGCCGTGGCCGTATGTGCTGCCTGCCGGCCAGCCCCTGCGCCAGACGATCAGCCTGCGCATCGCAGGTGACGGCAAAGCGCCGGCTGCCGCAGTGGCCAGCGAACCGGTCAGAGTCAAACTCGCCGAGGCGGGAGCAAGGCTGCCCGATATCGGCGTGATCATCTATCCCGAGGATGTCGAGACGGCGCTGGCGAACCTCTCCACGCTGGCGGAACTCGGCCCACAACAGCTGCTGTTTCACTACGATCCGACGCGCGGCCACGGGCTCGATGCCTTGCGCGCTTTCGCCCGGCTCGCAACTGCCTACGCAGCCGAAACAACCCTCGAATGCGTCGTTGCCTGCGCTGGCGATCTTGACGCCGAGCTGTCCGGCGTCGCCGACCTGGTTCGCCGGGCCGGGCTAAAACTCTCGGCCATTGCCGTGTCGCCGTCGGTCGATCGGCAGTCGACGCCGCCGGGCAGCGCGTGGCCGGAATGCCCGCCGCTCGACGACGTTTATGCGGCAGCGCGGCGGGCATTCCCCGGTATCCGCCTCGGCGGCGGCATGTTCAGCTATTTCACCGAACTCAACCGCAAGCGCGTGCCGGCAGACCAGCTCGATTTCGTCACCCACTGCACTTGCCCGATCGTGCATGCCGCCGACGATCTCAGCATCATGCAGTCGCTGGAGGCGCTGCCTTTCATCACCCAATCGGCACGGGCGATCTTCGGGGCAAAACCCTACCGGATCGGACCATCGACGATTGCCATGCGCCAGAACCCTTATGGCGGAGCGACCAAACCCAATCCCGGGGGACAGCGCATTGCCATGGCCGACAGCGATCCGCGCCATGCCGGCCAGTTCGCGGCGGCTTGGACGGTCGGCTATGCCGCGCGCGTCGCAGCCGCTGGGCTGGAACAGCTCACGCTCTCCAGCTTCACCGGACCGTTCGGCGTGCTGGCGTCATCCGGAGAACCCGTCGCGGAAGGATCGCCCCGGCCGCTCTTCAGAGCCATCAAGGGGCTTTGCGAACTGGCCGGCCTTGCGCATGTGGCCGCAGGGACGAGCGATGAGACCAAGGTGCTGGCGCTGGCTGGACGCTCGGCCTCGGGCGACACTGTCGTGTGGCTGGCGAACCTGACGGCGGACGACGTGCAAGTCGACATTTCAGCTTTTGGCCGAGGCCATCTCGTGATGACGCCTTACGAGATCGTCCGGATCGACTGACGTTATTTTTCGGAGTTCATCACATAGAGCGCGCGCGAGCGTTCGAGATGCTTGATCATCGCCTTCTCGGCGCCATCGGCATCCTTCTTCTCGATGCGGCCGATGATCTCTTCGTGCTCGGTGAGCGTGAACTTTTCCTTGCCGGTCCAGATCAGCATTTCGGTGTGGTATTCCTTCAGCCAGCCGAGCATCGCCTCGCTGACGGCGACATAGATCGGGTTGCCGGAGATCGCGGCGATCTGTGTATGGAACTTCATGTCGGCGGAGATGAAGGCTTCGGAATCGCCGCGAAAGCCGCGCTGTTCGGCAACGGTGGCCCGCAGCCGCAGCACATCCTCGGCGGTGGCCTTTTCGGCGGCTTCCCTGACCATGCCACGCTCGAAGAAGATGCGCGCGGTCTTCAGGTGCTCCAGCGTGTCTTTCGATGACGACAGGATGATCTTGGCGGCGCCGTCGACCTGCTTGATGATCGACTTGGCGGTGAGTTGCAGCACCTTGGCGCGTTCGCCATGCGAGATCGCAACCAGCCCCATATTGCTCAGCGCCTGCATCGCCTCGCGGATCGCGGGGCGGCCGACCTCGAAGCGCTCCATCAGCTCGCGCTCCGAGGGCATGTCGTCGCCTGGCATCAGCTCGCCGCTGGTGATCAGGCGCTTCAGCCGCAAGAAGACCTCATCGGAAAGCTTGCGCCGGACAATCGGTTCCGAACGGTTCATCGCCGCGAATCACTCCCTTGACCCGGCCCTATCTAACACTACCGCCACAATTCCCGGAATTGCCGTCTGTCGATCCCGCTGCCGGATATGACTTGCAATACTTATGTACTCATTATACCAGATTTGAAACACCAGTGAACCTTTTTCGAACGCCTCGGCTTGAGACAGCGGACCATGATCACCCTCACCTACCGCATCGAAACGCCTGGAAGCATCGAAGCGCTGGCGGCCAAGATCGCCAGCGATCAGTCGACCGGCACCTTCGTAGCGCTGCCCGGCGAGACCGAGGAACTGAAGGCCCGGGTGGCGGCACGTGTGCTGGCGATTCGGCCTCTGCCCGATGCCGAGCGGCCGTCGCTTCCCAATGACGGTAAGGGGCCGTTCAGGCGCGCCAATGTCGACATCGCCTTTCCGTTCGATGCCATCGGCACCGACCTTTCGGCGCTGATGACGATTGCCATCGGCGGCACCTATTCGATCAAGGGCCTTACCGGGATTCGCGTCGTCGACATGAAATTGCCGGAGGAGTATCGCGGGGCACATCCCGGCCCACAGTTCGGTGTCGCCGGCAGCCGCCGGCTGACCAATGTGACTGACCGCCCGATCATCGGCACGATCGTCAAGCCGGCGCTAGGATTGCGGCCGCACGAGACGGCGGCAATGGTGGCGGAACTGATCGCCGCCGGCGTCGACTTCATCAAGGATGACGAGAAGCTGATGAGCCCGGCCTATTCGCCCCTGTCGGAACGGGTGAAGGCAATCATGCCGCTGATCCTCGATCACGAGCAGAAGACCGGCAAGAAGGTCATGTATGCCTTCGGCATTTCGCACGCCGATCCGGACGAGATGATGCGCAACCACGATCTGGTGGCGAAGGCCGGCGGCAATTGTGCTGTTATCAACATCAATTCGATCGGCTTTGGCGGCATGGCATTCCTGAGAAAACGCTCCGGCCTGGTGCTGCATGCTCATCGCAACGGCTGGGACATCCTCACCCGTCACCCCGGCCTCGGCATGGACTTCAAGGTCTGGCAGCAAGTCTGGCGACTGCTCGGCGTCGACCAGTTCCAGATCAACGGCATCGCCTCGAAATACTGGGAGCCGGATGACTCTTTCGTCGAATCCTTCAAGGCGGTGACGACGCCGATCTTTTCGCCTGGGGACTGCGCATTACCGGTGGCAGGTTCCGGCCAGTGGGGCGGTCAGGCGCCCGAGACATATGCACGGACCGGCCGGACCGTGGATCTTCTCTATCTCTGCGGCGGCGGCATCGTCAGCCATCCGGACGGACCGGGCGCCGGCGTACGTGCCGTGCAGCAAGCCTGGCAAGCGGCGGTCGACGGCATTCCGCTGGCCGACTTCGCCTTGAACCATCCCGAACTGGCGCGGTCGATCGAAAAATTCGGCGACGGCAAGGCAGCCTGAGACGATGCAGGACCTGCTTCTCAGCTATTATGGCGACGACCTGACCGGCTCGACCGATGTCATGGAGGCGCTCGAGCTCGGTGGCGTGCCGACCGTGCTGTTCATGCGCCAGCCGGACGCGGCCCTGCTGTCCCGGTTTGGCCGTTGCCGGGCGATAGGGCTGGCCGGCACCAGCCGCAGTGAGACGCCGCAATGGATGGACACGCATCTGCGCGATGCCTTCGGCTGGCTGAAGACGCTTAACGCCGAGATTTGCCACTACAAGGTCTGCTCGACCTTCGATTCCAGCCCGACGATCGGCAGCATCGGCCGAGCCATCGAGGTCGGCCGCTCGGTGTTCGCGCAGGATAGTGTGCCGCTGCTGGTCGGCGCGCCGCAGCTCAAGCGCTATACCGCTTTCGGCCATCTGTTCGCGGCCTATCGCGACCAATATTTCCGCATTGATCGCCACCCGGTGATGAGCCGTCACCCGACGACGCCAATGGATGAGTCCGATCTGCTGATCCATCTGTCGCGGCAGACGGCGCTGAGCTCCGGGCTGGTCGATCTTGCGACGCTGCAGTCGGCATCGCGGTCGGCGGCGTTCGATCGCCTGACCGGAAACGGCACCGCCATCGTGCTTGTCGATGTCGACAGTCTGGAGACGCAGGTTTTGGCCGGCAAGGAACTGTGGCAAGTTCGCAAGCCCGGCGGTTCTTTTGTCGTCGGCTCGTCCGGTGTCGAATATGCGCTGCTGGCCGAATGGACGTCGAATGGCGTCGTCAGCGCTGGGCCAGGCTTCACACCGCCGGGCGCTGCCGAGCGGATAGCCGTCGTGTCGGGCAGTTGCTCGCCGACCACCGAACGACAGATCCGGCATGCCCTGACCGACGGTTTCGACGGCATCGAGGTCGATCCGGTCGAACTGGTTTCGGAGGCCTCGCAGCAGGCGATCACGCGCGCAACGGCAAGCGGCCGTGCCAGTCTGCAAGCCGGGCGCAGCGTCATCCTCTACACCGCGCTTGGCCCCACTGCCGACAGGGGCGCCGAAATCGACCGGGAGGAAGGCGCCCGCCACAGGCTTGGCCGCGGCCTCGGAGAAATCCTTCGCAACCTGACGGTGGAACAGAGCCTGCGTCGCGTGGTCATTGCAGGCGGCGACACGTCGAGCCACGCACTCGGCGAGACGGGCGTCGATGCCCTGACAATTCGCATGCCGCTGCCCGCTTCGCCGGGTTCCCCGCTTTGCGTTGCCCACTCGCGCGTCAAGGCGATCGACGGACTGGAGGTCGCGCTCAAGGGCGGCCAGGTCGGGACCGATCGCTATTTCTCAGCCATCCGCGACGGCCTCGGCGGTTGAAACAGCCAGCGCCTGCGTCCAGGTGTTGGCCGTGGGAACATCTCAGCGCGCGAAATACGCCTTGCCGGGTGGAAATCCCGGTAACACCCGGTATTATCTGCGAAAATGCCGAAGTCGGGAGGATGCCGGGTGCAGACCAAGAAGATCATCAACGATGGCAACCGCGCCGTCGACGAGATGCTGGAAGGCATCCTGGCAGCGCATCCCCGCCATCTCAAAAGCGTGGACGGCAGTCCACGCTCCATCGTCGCCCGCGACGGGCCGCGCCAGGGCAAGGTGGGCCTGGTCATCGGCGGCGGCTCGGGCCACGAGCCGAGCTTTCTCGGCTTTGTCGGCAAGGGCTTGGCTGACGCTGCGGCCATCGGCAATGTCTTTGCCTCGCCGCCGCCGGACCCGATCCTCGAATGTGCCAAGGCGGTCAGCGGCGGCGCCGGCGTGCTGTTCATGTACGGCAATTATGCCGGCGACGTGATGAATTTCGACATGGCGGCCGAGATGGCGGCGATGGACGACATCGAGGTGCGCACGGTGCTGAGCACCGACGACGTCGCCTCGGCACCGCGCGACCAGCGGCACAAGAGGCGCGGCGTCGCCGGCAATTTCTTCATCTTCAAGGCGGCCGGCGCCGCCTGCGACCGGATGTTGTCGTTCGACGAATGCGAGCGCATCGCCGGCAAGGCCAACGACCACACCTTCACCATGGGCGTGGCGCTGTCGCCCTGTTCGCTGCCGCAGACCCGCCGGCCAAATTTCGAGATCGGGCCGGACGAGATGGAGATCGGCATGGGCATCCACGGCGAGCCCGGCATCGCACGCGAAAAGTTGAAAACAGCCGATGAGATCACCGACGAGATGCTGGACAGGATCCTCGACGAGATGGCGCCGGCGCGCGGCGACAAGGTCGCGGTGCTCGTCAATTCGCTGGGCTCAACGCCGCTGATGGAACTCTACATCATGAACCGGCGCGTGAAGCAGAGGCTTGATGAGATCGGTGTGTCCATCCACGCAAGCTGGGTCGGCAATTACTGCACCTCGCTCGAAATGGCCGGGGCCTCGATCACGCTGCATCGGCTGGACGGCGAGTTGCAGACGATGCTGGACCACCCCTGCGACTGCGCCATGTTTCGCGCCGGCTAAACCCACTCTGTGGCAAGGACTAAGACATGACGACAATCGATACTGCCCGCCTTGTCACGATGTTCGCGGCGATCGCAAACTCCATGTCAGCAGACAGGGACAGGCTGTGCGCGCTTGACGGGGTTATCGGTGACGCCGACCACGGCATCGCGATGGAGCTTGGATTTTCCGCTGCGCGCGATGCGGTGGCCGGACTGGACACCGCGGCGACCGATCCGACCACCTTGCTGAACACGGCGGCAAAGTCGTTCCTGAATGCGGTCGGCGCCTCCTCCGGTCCGCTCTATGCGACCGCGCTCATGCGCGCCGCGGCAGCCGTCAAGGGCAAGACGGCGCTCGACGACGCGGATGTGGTCGCCCTGTTCCAGGCCATGGCCAAGGGCATTCAGGATCGCGGCAAGGCAGAACCTGGCGAAAAGACGATGATCGATGCATGGGCGCCGGCGGGGCAAGCGGCGGGCGAAGCGCTGGCCTCAGGCAAGGATCTGGCCGCCAGTCTCAAGGCCGCCGCCCAGGCGGCAGAGACAGGCGCGGAAGCGACCAAAGCGATGGTGGCCACCAAGGGCCGGGCATCACGCCTCGGCGAACGTTCGCTTGGCCATATGGATCCGGGCGCTGCGTCCGCCGTCACCGTGATCGAGGCGATGCGGACCGCCTTGACCGACTGATCATCAGCGGACTTGCCGCGTCTTTCAGCGGTTGGCGTCGAGCTTGTCGACGGCCTGCACGTTCGCGGCAGATGGGCCATTCGGATCAAACTCGGAGGCAAGCCATGCGTCGGCGATCGATTTCGCCAGTTCGGGACCGATGACGCGGGCGCCCATGGTGATGATCTGGGCGTTGTTGGACTTGGCGGCGCGCTCCGCGGAATAGGTATCGTGGGTCAACGCGGCGCGAATGCCCGGCACCTTGTTGGCAGAGATGCTGACGCCGATGCCGGTGCCACAAAACAGGATGGCCCGGTCGTAGTTGCCGTCGAGAATTTCGTGGCCGACCGAGGCGGCGATATCGGCGTAGAAGCCGGCCTGGCTCAGGTCGACGACCTGCAACTCCGGCTTGGTGGCGAGATGCTTGGCGATGACATCGAGCAGCGGCTTGCCGGCGCTGTCGGCTCCGAGTGCGATCTTCATGATGATGAACTCCTTTGCTTTTGTCTCTGTCTCTTTGATTTGACGCAATTCCGGACGGAAAACCGCTTCACACTTTCCCGGAATTGCTCGCGCGGTTAGCGCGCGATGGCGGCCGACGCCTTTTTCAGAATGTCGATATAGCCTTCCGCTTGCCACGCCGAGCGGCCGATGAACAGGCCATCAATATGCGGCTGGCCGATAAGTTCGGCCGCGTTGCCGGGGTTGACGCTGCCGCCGTAAAGCACAGGCGGGGCAGCCGGCAGCCGGTCAGCGGCTACCTGCTTGATCAGCGCTTGCTGCTTGTCGGCATAGTCGGCGCTTGCGGGAATGCCCTTCTCCCCGATCGCCCAGACAGGCTCGTAGGCAAAGAGGATTTCGGCCTTCGGTTGATCGCCGCTCAGCTCCTGCAGCGCACCGAGAACCTGTGCCGTCAGCACCGCCTCGGCGCGGCCTGATTCACGCTCGTCCAGCGTCTCGCCGACGCAGATCAGTGGCACAAAACCGTGCCTGACAGCAGCCGCCGTTTTCAGTCCGACAGTCGCATCCGTCTCGCCGAAATGCTCGCGGCGCTCGCTATGGCCAAGTTCGATTACATCCAGCCCGCAGTCTTTCAACATCACTGGCGAAATCTCTCCCGTCCAGGCACCGGCATCGGCCCAATGCATGTTCTGGGCACCTACCTTCACGCGGGTGTTGGCCAGTGCCGCCTTGACCTGGCGCGCGGCGGTGAACGGCGGAATGACGAAAGGCTGTATCGCCTGATCGAAACCAGGCACGAAGGCGGCCAACGCATCGGCGAACAGCAACGCCTCGGCAAGCGTCTTGTTCATCTTCCAGCTCGTGCCGACCCAATATGGGGCCATTGTTTTTCTCCTTCGATACTTTTGCGGCCGAAGCCGGCTTCCGGGCGACGTATTCGCTCAAGTCCGAGGCTTGAGACTGTCCCGGCCACTGTCGACGTAAGGCGCCCAGAAATCCACCGACTCGCGGATCATCTCGATAACCTGATGGTCGACTGGTTCCCTCTCCCTGAAGGAAAGTTCAAGGCAAATTTCATTGTCGGTTCCACCACCCTGCCGAACCGCGTCCAGCAACTTCTGCGGCACTATGCGGCCATCCTTGTTGTAGGCGGCCGTGAACGGCCAATGGCCGCCCTTGTTCATGGAAGACTGCTTGATGTGGATGATCGGAGATTGCAATGGAAACGCTTTCGCCCAGGCGTAGGGATCGGTGTCGGCAGGGTTGGGTGAGGTCACGTCGCCATGGTCGATATCGACCATCATCTTCATCGGTATGGGCAGCTTCGCTGCGTCGATGGCGCCTTGCAGCGTGACGCAGCTTTCGATCGTGTGGCCGAACTCGCGGCCGACCGACATCGGCTCCCAGAACAGGTATGTCAGCCCCGCCGCCCTGGCGTGTTCGGCAACCTCGCGCCAGCATTCGAGCGCGATATCGAGAAGTGCTGCCCGCCGTTGCGGATCGTCAAAGTCCTTGTAGGTGAAGATGGCGAACTGCGTGCCCATGCCTGGCGCGCCGAGTTCGGCGGAAATGTCGGCGAAGGTCTTGAACCAGTCGACATAGTAGCGCCGGACGTCGGCGTCCGGGTGGCCGAAATGGTTGAGCCGGCCATAAGGTCCGGTCATGCCGGAGGTGATCCTGACACCGGTCCGCGAAAGCGCGCTGTTGAACAGGCGCAGGAATTTGGCAATCGTGGCCGCCGGCCAGCCCGGATTGACGAATTCATGCGTCAACTGCACGTCGCGAATGCCGATGCCATAAGCAATCGCGTCGATCAAATCGTCTGGATCGGCGAAGCGATTGACCAGAGGATTGGTGTTGAGGGAAAGCGTGAAGGCCATCAGTCCGCCGTCGCCATGATGTTACCGAACCAATCTTCGAATGCTTTCCGCTCGGCCGCATTGATATGCAGGCCATGCTTTGTGCGGCGTTCCAGTATATCGGCTGATGTGCCAGCCCATTCGGTCTCGACCAGGAACTTTGCCTCCCGTTCATACAGATCGGGACCGAAGCGTCGGCCGAGATCAGCCTCGCTTTGCGCGCCGGCGAGCAATTGCCTGGCGCGGGTGCCGTAGCTTCGAGCGTAGTGCTTCACCAACGACGGGCTGAGCCATGGAAATTCGACATGCAGATCGCTCAGAAACTGCTCGAAGTCCGCATTGGGCAGGTCGCCCCCCGGCAAGGGAATTTTGGCCGTCCAGGCTTTCTTCATCGTCGGAAAGAATGGCTGGATCTTTTCCAGCGCGTGTTCCGACAGCTTGCGGAAGGTGGTGATCTTGCCGCCGAACACCGAAAGCAGCGGTGCGTTGCCGTTGGAGGCGTCGAGTTCGAAAATATAGTCGCGCGTCACCGCGCTTGGATTGTCGGCATTGTCGTCATAGAGCGGACGCACACCGGAGAAGCTGTAGACCACGTCCTGTGGCGTCAGCTGCCGCTTGAAATAGCGATTGACCACCTTGATCAGGTAGTCGACTTCGCTGGCCTCGGCGACCACTTCCTCGGGCCTGCCTTCGTAGGGAATGTCGGTCGTGCCGATCAGCGCCAGATCGTTCTCGTACGGGTTGACGAAGATCACCCGCTTGTCGTTGTTCTGGATGAGATAGGCCTGCCGCCCCTCCCAGAATTTGGGCACGACGATATGGCTGCCTTTTACAAGCCGGACATTGCGCGTCGAATTCTGCCCGGCGACGCGGCTGACAATGTCGTTGACCCAGGGACCTGCTGCGTTGATCAGAGCGCGCGCGCGGACTTTCGTGACGGCGCCCGTGCGACCATCCTGCATGTCGATCGACCACAGTCCGCCTTCACGGCGCGCCGCGACACAGGCGGTGCGCGTGAGCACTCTGGCGCCTCGCTGCCTTGCATCGAGCGCATTGAGCAGCACCAGGCGCGCATCGTCGACCCAGCAGTCGGAATATTCGAAACCGCGCTTGAATTCGTCCTTGATCGGCGCGCCTTCAGGCGAGGTCCTCAGGTTCAGCGTTCTTGTCCCAGGCAGCCGTTTGCGGCCGCCAAGGTGGTCGTAGAGAAACAGCCCGAGCCGGACCAGCCATGCCGGCCTATCCTGCGGGCTGTGCGGTAGAACGAAGCGCATCGGCCAGATGATATGCGGCGCCGCCTCGAGCAGCACCTCGCGTTCGATCAGCGCTTCGCGAACCAGCCTGAATTCATAATATTCGAGGTAGCGCAGGCCGCCATGCACCAGCTTGCCGGAACGCGAACTGGTGCCTTGCGCGAGATCGTCTTTTTCGCACAGGATGACGGACAGGCCACGACCTGCAGCATCACGCGCTATGCCGGCTCCATTGACGCCGCCGCCGATCACGAAGAGATCGACGACATCTGTTGTATTGCTCAAGATCTTGCTCCTGTGCGGTGCGCCATGCCCTTCCACACCGGCCGAAGCGCCTGGCGCGCCGCAACGAAGGAAGGGAAGAGCGCATCGTATGTTTGCGAAAGCGCCTCGTCATAGGCATCGCAGTCGCCGAGAAGCGGCGTCACCCATTCGGCGGCGCAGTCTTCCATGGAGCCGTAGACGCCGAGCCCGACCGCGGCCATCATCGCGGCACCCGCCGCGCCGGCTTCCTGGCGGCTGCTGGTGCGCACCTGCGCCCTTGTCGCCGCCGCGATGATGCGACGTAGAGACGGACTGCGCGCTGCGCCGCCCGACAGGCGGATCTCACTCGGCACGGCGCCCATCGCCTGGTAGCAATCGCGAGCGGCGAAGGCCAATCCCTCGAGCACGCCGCGTGCCAGATCGCCAAAGCCATGCTTGACCGAAAGGCCGATGAAGCCGGCGCGTGCGTCAGGGTCGACGAACGGCCCTCTTTCGCCGGCTAGCGATATGTAAGGCTGGTAGATCAGCGATCCCGGCTCCGATGCTTCCATCCAAGCGTCGAGCGCCTTCAGCAACTCGTCATGAGAAGGTTTGCCGCCAGCCGTGGCGAGCACGTCGCGCGCAAGGCCAAGCACCCAGTCTATGTTGAGCGTCGCCGCCATGTTGGATTGCAATTGTGCAAAGGCGCCCGGAATAGGCATGGCGATCGTGTAGCCGGAGCCATCTGCGTTCAGCACGACATCGTCGGGAGTGGCTGCGAAGCGCGTGTGTATGCCGGTCGAGCCGATGACCGTGCAGCCGACATTGCCCGAGGGATCATAGAGGCCGGCTCCGAGCGCCGTCATGACCATGTCGACGTAGCCCAGCACCACCGGCGTGCCTTCGAGCAGGCCGGTCTCCGCCGCCGCCGATCGCGATAGCGGATGATGGTCGGTGGTGCCTTCGAGCATGGGAGGCAACAGGCGGCGATGCGTCGTCAGATCCAGGATGTCGAGGGCTTCGTCGGAATAGGTGCGCGACCGAAAATCGCCGAAGGTGAAGGTTCCCTCGGAGGGATCGCTGGCGCGCTCGCCCGTCATCTTGAAGTAGAGCCAATCCTTGCAATGCAGTGCGGTGGCCGCCCGCTCCAGCATGTCGGGATGATTCTTTTTCATGAAGGCAAGCTGGGCGCCTTGCTGGCAGGAATTCAGCCCCGTGCCGGTCAGTTCGAACCGCCTGCGATCCCGGGGATCGGCGCGCATCTCGTCCACCAAATGTCCGGCGCGGGCATCGAGCCACAGCCAGGCGCGCGAGACAGGCAAGCCGTCGCTATCGATCAGCCAGGTTCCGTCGCCTTGCCCGGTGATGGCCACCGCCGCGGTTCGTTGCGCGAGGTCGGGAATCTTGGCCGCGAGATCGCGAACGGTCCGTGCCATGTCGCGCCAGGTCTGGTCGAGGTCCTGCTCGGCGCCGCCGCCTTCCAGCGTGACGAAGCTATTGGGCACCGACGTCATGGCGAGCTGCCGCCCGGACAGATCGAAAGCGATCGATTTGATCACCGACGTTCCCGCGTCGATGCCGATCAGCAGGTCTTTCATGCCGCAAATTCCGATTGGTTGCGAAGGCAGTTCACGAGGGCAGTCATTTCGTAGAAGAGGCAGGGAGTGCCCGCAAGGACACCCCCTGTACAGGTATTACTCAGACAGCACGAAGGGTGCGGTGTACTTGTCGACATTGTCCTTGGTGATGAGAAGGCAATCGAACAGCTGCTTCTCGGTCGCCGCACCGGTGGCACCCGTCTTGATAAACGAGTCCGCCTGCTGCACGGCCTTGGCCGAGAAGATGGCGACCGGCTGAAGCACGGTGTACTGCAGTTCACCGGACTTGATCGCCGCAACCGCGTCCGGGGAGCCGTCGAAGCCACCGACCTTGATGCCGGCGAGCTTGCCAGCTTCCTTCAGCGCCGCAACCGCGCCGAGAGCCATTTCGTCATTGCCGCTGATCACGGCGATGATGTCGGGATTGGCTTGCAGCATGCTCTGCATCTTGTCGTGGCCCTGGGTACGATCCCAGTTGGCGACCTGCGAAGCAGCCTTTTCGAGATCCGGGTACTGGCTCAGCACAGTCGCGTAACCGTTCGAGCGCGTGGCGGCATTGTTGTCCGACGGGGCGCCGAGCAGTTCGACATATTTGCCCTTTTCACCGACGGCCTGCACCCACTGCTGGGCACCGAGAGCAGCGCCCTGCGCGTTGTTGGAAACGAGCTGCCCCTTGGCGAGGCCTTCCTGGTTGATCTCGGCATTGACGAGGAACACCGGGATGTTGGCTGCAATCGCCTTCTTCACCGCACCGACAGAGCCGTCGGCGTTGGCCGGATCGAGAATGATCGCCACCGACTTGTTGGTGATGGCGGTGTCGATCAAATTGCTTTCCGTATTGGTATCGCCCTTGTGGGCGCCGACATTGGCCGTATAGCCAAGCTTCTCGGCCTCGGCCTTGGCGACGTTGCCCTCGGTCAGCCAGTAGGGATTGGCCGGATCGTTGACGATGATCGAGATCAGGCCCGCGGCTGACGCGGCGGCCGTGAACCCAACGACCATCGCGGCCGCGAGCAGACTTTTCAGCATGGTTTTCATGTACATTCCTCCAATGATTATGCGTGTTGCTGCCAGTTCACCTGGCAGTCTTCCCTTGGGCAGGATTGGCCGGTTCGGCCTTCCCCCGTTTCTGAGAAGTCGGTTGGCCACCTGTCGCGCTTGGGAGCTTGCTGCGGCGGCGATACTGAACGGCATTGAGGAGCACGGCGAGCACGATGACCGCGCCGGTGAACACTGTCTGCCAGTAGGATGAGATGCCGATGATCACCAGACCGTCGGACAGGAAGCCGATGACGAAGGCCCCGAGCAGGGTTCCGCGGATGTTGCCGCGGCCGCCGGTCAGTGCCGCGCCGCCGATGACGACGGCCGCAATGGCCGTCAGTTCGTAGGTGGTGCCGGCGGTCGGTCCCGCCGATGTAAGCTGCGAGGACAGGATCAGGCCGGCAATGGCGGCGCAGATGCCCGACAGCACATAGACGGAAATCTGCACTGTCTTGACCGGAACGCCGGAGAGTTCGGCCGCGCGTTCATTACCGCCCGAGGCGTAGAGCCAGCGCCCGAAAGCGGTTCGGTTCAGGACGATGCTGCCAATGAGCGCGATGACCACGAGAACCACGACGCCCGTCGGCACGCCGAACAAGCGGTTGAAGCCAAGCGCATCGAAGCCGGTGTTTCCGAGCTCCGGCTTGCCGCCGAGATTGTTGTAGGTCAGGCCGCTGGTCATCAGCAACGCCAGGCCGCGCGCCATGTACATGACGCCGAGGGTGGCGACGAAAGCTGGAACCTTGAAGCGCGCGATGAGCACGCCGTTGATCAGTCCGACGACGGCGCCGAGCATGCAGGCCAGCACCGCGACCACCCACACCGGCGGATAGAGGACGATGCCCAGCCAGGTCAGCGTCACCCCTTGCATCAGGAAGCCGGCAACGACGCCGGCCAAGCCCAGCGTCGACCCCACCGACAGATCGATGCCGCCATTGAGGATGACAAGCAGCATGCCGATCGCGAGGATTCCGAAGATGGCGACATGCGAGGCCATGGTCAGGAAGTTCGCCACCGAGAGGTAGTAGGGCGACAGGATCGAAAAGACGACGATGATGACGATCAGGGCAAAGAAAGCGCGGCCCTCGAGCAGCAGCTTGGCGAGATCGAAGCCTTCGCTCGCGCTTGGACTGGACTGTTTTCTGGCCTGGCTGACATCGGTCATGGTGTGGGCTCCGAAATTCCTGGTGATCAGCCGACCACGGCTTCGCCCGAGGCGGCCATGATCTGCTCTTTGGTGGCATTGGCGCCGAATTCGGCTGAAATCCTGCCGCGGCGCATGACGACGATGCGGTGGGCAATGCTGAGGCATTCGTTGACCTCAGAGGTCGAGAAGACGACGGCAAGGCCCTGCGCAGCGCGTTCGCTCAGCAAGCGGAAGACTTCGGCCTTGGCGCCGACATCGATGCCGCGGCTCGGCTCGTCGAGAAGGATAACCTTGGGATTGGTCGTCAGCATCTTGCCAATGACGACCTTCTGCTGATTGCCGCCCGACAGCGATCCGATCATGGCATTGCCGCCAGCGGTCTTGACGGTCACCTTGCGGATCGAGTCTTCGACCAGCTCTCGCTCTCTGGAACGAGACAGAAACAGGCCCCTGGCGAACGCTTCGATGCTGGCGAGCGAAAGATTACGACCGACGGTCATCGTTTGCACCAGCCCGTCGCGCTGCCGGTCCTCGGGGACCAGCACAAGCCCTCTGGAGATACGCTGGGCAATGCTCAGCCCCGAGACGTCCTCGCCTTCCAGCAGCGCCCGCCCGCCCGCCATCGGCACTCGTCCGGCGACGGCCTCCAGCAATTCCGTGCGTCCGGCACCCATCAGCCCGTAGATGCAGACGATCTCGCCTGCTCGCACGTCCAGCGACAGGTGATCGACGACGGAATAGCCTGAGCCCGAAGTGTCGACGACGCTGACATCCTCGATCGACAGGGCGACTTCGCCGAATTCATGGCCGGTCGGCGGCGAGCCGAGATCGAAATTCTCACCGACCATGTTGCGCACGATCCATTCGAGATCGATATCCCGGGCTTCGGCCGTCGCGGTAATCGCGCCATCGCGCAGGACAACGGCATAGTCGGTGATCTGCAGCGCCTCTTCGAGGTGATGCGATATGTAGACGATGGAGACGCCGCGGCTGGTCAGATCGCGGATCACCTTGAACAGAACTTCCACCTCGGTTGCGCTGAGCGCGGAGGTCGGCTCGTCCATGATGAGGATGCGCGAATCGACCGACAGGGCCCGGGCGATCTCGACGATCTGCTGTTGGCCGAGGCGCAGATCCTCGACCAGGGTCATCGGATCGATGTCCTCTTCGAGATCAGCCATCAGAGCGCGCGCCTGGCGTTGCTCCTCGGCGAAGTCGAGGCCGGTCCTGGTGCGCAGTTCGCGGCCCATGAAGATGTTGTCGCGAACGCTGAGGTTGGGCGCCAGGCTGAGTTCCTGGTGGATGATCGAGATGCCGCGATCGCGCGCGTCCGAGGACGAAGAAAAGCTGACGAGATTGCCGTCGAGCACGATGTCGCCGGATGTCGGCGTGACCACGCCGGAGAGGATCTTCATCAGCGTCGACTTGCCGGCGCCATTCTCTCCGAACAGCGTGGTGACCTTGCCGCGATGGATGTCGAAATTGACGCCCTTGAGCGCATGGACGCCGCCATACGACATGACGATGTTGCGCGCCGAAAGCACGGCGTCGCCAGTCGCGGGTCCGGTGTCGGCAGCCGGTTTCATTTGACGTCCAGCCTCACGGGGGTGACGAGCCAGCTCTTCGGGTTGACCAGCTTGAATGCGCCGACCACCGATATGGTCTTGCCGGTCAAGGTGCTCGTATCGACCTTGGCCAGGACTTCCTTCTTCATCTCATTGTTCAGCGCCGAACCGGCGTCCTGGTACTCAATCTGGTTGGTGAACTGGCCGAATGTGATCTTGCCCGTGGCGTCACGCAGTTCCGTCCCGTTGATCGCCGGTCCCGTCTGCACGCGGATCATCAACGTATCGGGTACGCCGTCGACGGCGACTTTGTAGATGCCAGATTTTCCTTCGCCGACGACGCCGGTGAACTTGACTGAAATGACCGGTCCGACGCCCGCAGGCACACCGTATTCCTTTTCCGCCGTTGCCCTGTCCTTGGCAATCGCCGTCGCCACCGTCACCGCGTCGGCGGCGCGGGCCTCCACATCGGCCTGCACCTTGGGAAATTCCGACTTGCCGTAGTCAGCGGCGGAAAACACGGCGCTGCGAACGTCGCCTGCCGACCCTATCCTGACCACCTTGGTATCGAGCGCCATGGCGCCGAGCAGGACGACAACCGCGGCGCCGGCAAGTGCCCGACGCAGGGCGGGCGAGGCAGGCCTGGTCGATGCGGTGGCGGCTTTCGCGCTCATGACGCAACCGCCAGCAAGGCTGATCCGCGCTTGTCACGCATTTGGCGATCCTCCGTTCATATGGCGCTTCGCACCATTTGGTTTGTTCTGTTCGACAAGGGCACGAGCGGTGGATTCGTCGGTGATCAGGCCGCTCAGATAGCGGCTTTCGAGCACCGCTTTGATAGCGCGTATTTTCACTTTGCCGCCGGCGACGGCGACGATCCGGCGGCCCTTCAACTGGTCCCGCGGGAGTGCCAGGATTCTTTCCGACAGCGCCGTTTCCACTGGGCGTCCCTGGTCGTCGAAGAAGTGGGCGAGCAGCTCGCCGACGCCGCCATCGCGTTTGACCTCATCGATTTCGGAATGTTCGATCATGCCGGTGGCGACCAGCGAAGCTTCCCGCTCGGCGGTCCCTATGCCGACGAACATCAGGTCGGACCGGCTTGCGAGGTCGAAGACATCGCTGATGCCGCGCTGCCCAAGCAGCACCTCACGGTCCTCCGCGGTGTTGGCGACAAAAGGCACCGGCATCACATAGGCCTGCGCGCCGGTCCGCTCGGCCAGCCGATGCATGACGTCGTGCGGGTTGGCCGCGAACTTGCGCGTCACACCGCCAAGCAGCGAGACGAAACGGATATGGGCGGCGGCGGTGCGCGTCAGATACTCGACGCTTGCGGCAAGGGTACGGCCGTGGCCGACGCCGATCAGCATGTCCTCGCCGCGATCGATCTCCCGCTTCAGAAACTGAGCGCCGGCGATGCCAAGCGCCTTCAGCGGCAGCTCGTCCTGATCGAGATCCGGAACGACCTCGCAGTAATCGAGCCCGTAAGCATTGATCAGCTGCTGCTCGAGGTCGATGCATTCGCCGACGTCGCCGTCGATGATCACCCTGACCAGGCCATCCTGGGTGGCCCGCGTGATGAGCCGATGCGCCTTGAGGCTGGTCAGGCCGAGCCGCTTGGCCACCTGGGCCTGCGTCAGACCCCCGGCATAGTGAAGCCAGGCCGCGCGGGTGGCGAGGCTGGACTCATGATCGCGGTTAGCGGTTCCGCCGGATTTCAAGCCATCTCCTCCCTGAGATGATATTATTATCTTTGTATGCAAAAATTTTCACATCCCTGCATTGCTGTCAATCCCCCGCCGGGTTGGGCGCATGCACATACGGGGAATTCACAGGTCTCGCCCTTCCCGAAACGCCGGTCTGCCGGCATTCGGCGGGCAACATCGACCTATTAGGAGGTGAGCATGTTACTCGATCATACAGTTGTGTTAATTTAACGTCAATCTGTGTTATCTCTGGCTTAAGCCAGCAGAATTGCACGGCCATCAGCTATCCATTTTTTTCTAACTAGCTGTTTTTCAATGATAATATCTAATATCGGCAAAATCCCAACCTGCCTGTGAGTTGGGCGTTTTGCGGATGCGGCGCATCCATGGGCAAACCGACCGGATTGCCTTGTGAAGAGCATCGGTGACTGACTGATCAGCCCAGCCGCATCAGGTTCCGGTCCTCGAGTTCCACAATTGCGGCCTCGACTTCCCTTGCAAGGCGCCCGGCGCTCCAGCCCAGCGCCTGTCCGGCAATCGCCGCAATCGCCTGCAGGTCGCGGCCCGTCAGGGAGCCTGATATCGCCAAGGTGCTGCGGCGCATGACGATATCGGCCAGATGTTCGACGAACTCGTTGCGGACGATGTAGTCGATTTCCGATTTGCTGTAGCTTTCTGAATCCGGCAGCCGACCCTCATCGCCCGACCCATGCGTGGCGATCTGCGTGGCTCTGGTGCCGTATCGCGACAGCAGCGCATCGAGACGCCGTTCCTCAGCGCCCGTGTTCGAGTGAGCCAGAGCCAGCCAACCTGCTCGCGCTGCGGCATTGGTCGGGAAATCCCTGCCGCCGCCGATCGGCATGGCTTGCGTCGTCACCTTGCGGCTGCGCTGCAGGCGGCCGAGCACGGTGTCGGCGACTTCCTCGGCGAAGCCGCGAAAGGTCGTCCACTTGCCGCCGACCAGCGAGATGACCGCGAAAGGTCTGTTCCGATCCGGGTCGGCGACCGGCGCGGAGTGGTCACGGCTGATCAGCCCGGGCAGCGATGCATCGGAGGCCGGCAGCGGCCTGATGCCGCTATAGGCATAGACGATCTGGTCGCGCTCGAACGCCATTCCCGGCAGCAGAGTCCGCACGCTGTCGAGCAGGTACTCGACTTCGTCGGGCTCGCAGCGCACCGCGTCGGGATTGTCGGCCTTGATGTCGGTGGAGCCGACCAGCGCCAGGCCGAGATAATCGTAGACGAGGCAGATGCGGCCGTCATCGGCTTCGAAATAGAGCATGCGCCCGGCCAGGCTTTTGACCAGTTCGTCATGCTTGAGCAGGACGTGCGAGCCCTTGGTGCCGCCGATCATCTTCGACGGCGCGCCAAGCAATTCGTTGACATCGTCGATCCACGGACCGGCGGCGTTGACCACCAGCTTCGGCCGCACCGAAAACGCCGCGCCGTTTTCCGGCTGGAAGGTCAGTACCCCATCGGCGGACTTGACCAGCGCCGTATAGTTCGCGCTGGCCGAGGCCGCGTTTGCCTGCCGCCCATCGAGGATCAGTTCAAGCACGAGCCTTTCGGGGTGGCTTATCTTGGCGTCGTAATAGGTGCCGGTGGCGACGATCGAAGGATTGAGCGCCGGCATCCCGCTGAGCGCCTGGCGCCGCCCGATCATGCGGTGGCGCGGCATGACCTGGTTTCGCGAGCCGTAGAAATCATAGATCATCAGGCCGATCTTGATCAGGATGGCGCCGCGGCTGCGCGGTGCGCTGGTCGAGCCGAACAGCGTCCGCAATGCCGCCAGCATGCCCTTGCTCCAGGAAAAGATCGGGATGACGGTCGGCAGCGGGCTGACATAGTGCGGCGCGTTCTTCAAAAGCAGATTGCGTTCCAGCGTCGACTGCGCCACCAGACCGAACTCGCCGGTTTCGAGATATTTCAGGCCACCGTGAATGAGCCGCGATGGCGCGGCACTGGTGCCCGAGCCGAAATCCGCCTTGTCGACGATCAGGCAGCTGACGCCTTGCGCGCACAGGTCGCGAAACAGCCCTGCCCCGTTGATGCCGGCGCCAAGGATGACGACGTCGACCTCGCCGGTTCCGGCCATGGCGGCCAAACGCCCGGCGGGATTTTCCGTAAATGTTGCTTCGCTTGAGCTCATGACGCTTTCGTCTTGACGATGTGCAGCTTCACGCCGGCCCGTTCGAGGGCTTGCGCCCGCGCATCGCCCAGGCCTTCGGTCGCCAGCACGACATCGAAGTTGGTCAGATCGTCGAAGACATGCAGCGCGATCCTGTCGAACTTGGCATGGTCGATCAGAAGGATACGCTTGACCGATGCGGCCATCATCGCCTGCTTGACCCGCACGACATTGGGATCCTGGATGAAGGCCGTGGTTCCGGTGATGGCCGAAGCCGAACAGATCAGCACATTGGCGCGCAGCTGCGCCACGGCGTTCTCGCAGACGATACCGATATAGGCGTTGTAGGTGCCGTGGTACTGGCCGCCGAGACAGATGAAGTCGAGTTCGTCGACATTGATCAGCAGTGATGCCGTCGCTACGGAGTTGGTGATGACGGTCAGCGGCTTGACGTCGAGCAGCAGTGCCGCGACGGCGTTTGCCGTCGAGGAATCGTCCAGCATCACCACCTGGCCGGCTTCGACATAATCGAGTGCTGCCCGCGCCAGCGCATCCTTCTCGGCCCGGTTGACCGTCACACGGTAGCGGAAGGCGCTTTCGTAGAGGCCGGAAGGCTGAACCGTCACCGCACCGTGCAGCTTGCGCAGCACGCCCTGCTGCGCCAGCCGGTCGATATGCCGGTGGACGGTCATGCGCGACACGCCGAAATGCTCGACCAGATCGTCGATGCGCACCTGGCCGAGCTTGATCACATAGTCGGCGATCTCTTCGCGTCGTTCGTCGGCCTTGATCATGCGGTTCCCCCAGTGTCTGGCCGGCCCAGCTTCTCGATGTCGGGCCAATGCGGTTCGAGCGCACCGGCTATGCGGCCATAGAGGGAAAAGCGCTCGTTGAACACAGCACTCGAGGCTTGGTCAGGCTCGTATTGGCGCGCCGTCATCCCGACCTGCCTGGCGCCCTGTTGCGGCGTCGCGAAGATGCCAACCGCCGCCCCCGCGCAAAGGGCAGCGCCAAAGGCCGCGGCCTCGTCGGTCGAGGTGACGATGACCGGGGCGTTCAGCACGTCGGCAAACATCTGAACGAAGGCCGGATTGCGCGAACCGCCGCCGGTCAGGCGGATCTCGCTGACGGCAAAGCCGTCGCGCAAGGCTTCCACATGGGTGCGATGATTGAAGGCAATGCCCTCCAGAACCGCCTTGAGTATATCGCCGCGATTATGCCAGCCGTGCAGGCCGACAAAGCTGCCGCTGGCGACATCGCCAAAAGGGGAGCCGAATAGATAGGGGTGAAACAGGATGGTCGACGGCTTCTTCAGCGCCGTGTCGATCTCTGCTGCCAGAAGCTCGTGGATCGAGCCACCATCGACCGATGCCTTTTCCTGCTCCGAGCGGCAGAACGTGTCGAGAAACCAGTCGTAGTTCGCGGTCGACGCCGGCGAGATCGCCATGTTGTTCCAGCGGCCTGCGTCGATGGCGTTGCGACAGAGCCAACGCGGGTCGACGCGTGGTTGCGAAGAGACGACTTCGTTGATGGAATAGGTTCCGGCGACGATGGCGAGCACGCCCTCCTCATGGCCGCCCATGCCAAGTGCGGAGGCAGTCACGTCATGCAGTCCGCACGCGACCGGTGTTCCCTTGGCAAGGCCGGTCATTTCGGCTGCCTCGGCGGTGACATGGCCGACGATCGCGGCGGAGTGCGCCATCGGCGGCAGCGCGTCGAAAACATCGTCCAATCCGAAGATTCGCATCGCTTCCGGCGCGAAGGCTTGCGTGCGGAAATCCGTGAATGAGGTGCTGGCCTCGGTACGGTCGGTGCCGATCGTGCCGGTCAGGCAAAAGCGCAGCCAGTCCTTGCAGGCCAGTATATGCCCGATACGCCCATAGCGGGCCGGTTCGTGCTCCCTGATCCAGGCGAGCAGCGCCGACGGCGCCGAGACGTGGGGCGCCTGGCCTGTTCGCGCTAGCGCCTCTTCGAAGACCCGGTCCGCCGACCATCGCTCGACAATCTTGCCGGCGCGGCTATCGAGCGACAGGATTCCAGGCCCCAGCGGCCGACGATCCTTGTCGAGCAAATAGAGACCGTCGCCATGCGCGGTTGCCGCCACCGCCCTGATGTCGTCCGCCGGGCGGCCACATAGCGCGATCGCCTCCTTGATTGCGTCGGCGGTCGCTTGCCAGAGGCCGGCCATGTCGCGCTCCACCCAGCGCGCATGGGGCATCGATTGCGGAACCCGCCGACGCGCCACCGACAACTGCGTGCCATCGGCATCGAAGATCACCGCCTTGGTGACCGTGAGACCGTTATCGATTCCGAGCAAACTGGGCATGGGCGCCGCCGTTTTCAGCAACTGGTGAAGGGCGCTGCAAGGCAATCCTGCAGGTTGGGATAGGGATAACGGACATGACGACAATCAACGAGCAACGGTGATACCAAAGCGCCGCATCCGACGCGGCAAACAGACCATAGTAGCCTGTTAAATTAACGTCAACATGTGATATATTTTGTGGAAATGTCTAACGTAAGCTGAGACATGCATCCGATGCGGGACGAAGCTCCGACCAGTGCCCAACTGGCTGGACCCTGCACGGCGGGCCAGTGGGGGGACGGTGCGACTGACGCTCGAAACGCGTTTGACTGGCTTAGCGAATTCCGTGCGCAGCGGCCGGACCGCCGGCACCGTTCAAAGAAAACGCGACGACTCAAGAAGTTCAGCCACGCCGTCCAGTTCCTTGTGCAGGCGATGCCAGCGACGGTCGAGGTAGACCAGCGAATGCGCCTCAGGGGGGATCTCGTCCGGCTGCACCTCGCCGTCAAGGAGTTCGGCCGCCACCAGTGTCGCGCCCTCGATCGGCAGGACGCCGAGCCGGCGGGCGCGGAACCAGGTCGAGACGCCGGTATAGCGCGGTTCGCCCGTGGGCAGCCGAGCCCAGGCGCCTCCCGGCGGGAAGCGTTCCGCGCCGCTCGACGCGCAGAGCTGCGCCAGGTCGATATCGGTGTAGCGCAGCAGGTGGATCACCATGGTCTGCGCCCGTAGCAAGGGTTCGGACGAGGTCGATTTCATCGACAGCGAGAAGGCGACGACCGGTGGCGCAGCACTTACAGAGATCAGCGAGGACACGGTCATTGCCACCGGTCTGTCGCCGGGATCGGCCGTGATCACGGCAACACCGGCCGGGTGGTGGCGAAAGGCTTCGCGGAAGGCGTTGGTCATCGGATGCGGGAAGCTCATCGACGTCTCTCTTCTGCAGCATGAAATGGGGCCGGATGGGTCCGCCGTCCGGCCCTTGCGACTACTTCTTCTCGATCAGATCGTAGAACTGCCAGGTGCGATCGCTCCACAGCCCGCCGATGTCGCGGCCGGCCGAGGTGACGATCGATGGCGCGATCGTGAAATGGTTGGCCGCCACCATCATCTCGCGGAAGGTGCGCTGGATCACACCGGCGCGCAGCGACGCGCCGCCGCCCGCGCGATAGGCGAAGTTGCAGATATCGACGCCAACCTCATGAATCTCGGATTTGGCCAGATGGACAAGGCTGATCTGCCGCGTCGACATGCTGTTGCCGGCTTCGACCGTCGCCTCGATGTCGCGCCAGACTTCGAAGACAAAGGCGCGGGCAGCGCGATAGCGGGCTTCGGCGCGGCCATAGTCGTGCCAGAATTTCTCGCTCTCGCCGATCAACCCGGCGCGGCCTGACTTGCTGCGGGCGAACTTGGCGATCTCGTCCAGCATCCGCCGCCCGGTGCCGAGTGCCCAGCCGGTATGACCGATGGCGGCGAGGCCGACGACACCGAGACTGAAGAACTCCTTCTGGCGCAGTGGCGGCGCGGTCAGGATCGGGAAGACGAGATCGTCGGCGATGAAGACATCCTCGGCCGCATAGTCGATGCTGCCGGTTCCACCGAGGCCCAGAACGTCCCAATTGCCGAGCTGCTTGTGCTGGGAGATCGGCGCATGGGCGCACATGATGATCACATTGCCCCTATCGTCCTTGGCGGGCTTGCCGGTGCCGTCGTCGACAAAGGCGGCACTGTGGCTATAGGTGGCGTGGCTGAAGCCGCTGCCATAGCTCCACTTGCCGTTCAGCCGGTAGCCACCGTCGACCTTCTTCAGCATGCCGAGCGGCGCCCCCTGTCCCGAGAAACGGTTGTCGGAGCCCGGCGCGAACAGCCGCTCGACCGCGCTGTCCGGCAGAAAGGCAGCCGACATCGCGCCGATGCAGCAATGCACCATGGAAACCCAGCCGGCCGCCCCGGAGTGCCAGGTGATCGCCGCCAGCAGTTCGAGACCCTCGGTGGGTCGCAACTGCGCACCGCCGAGGCTCTCCGCGGCAAAGATATGCGACATGCGCAGCGGCTTCAGCAGCTCGAACGTGGCCGCAGTCAGTTCGCCATTCTCCTCATCGGCGGTGGCGTTGGCTTCCAGGGCCGGTCCGATCTCCGCGATCTTCCTGAGCAAGTCGCGATAGTCGGTGGTCGTCCCCCACGAGCTGTGCTTGATGGGTTTGTTCATCGTGTTCTCCTCCTCCTTTTCAAATGCGATCAGCCGGCGAAGAAATCGCCGATCTTCCTGAGCGTTTCGGGTTTCTCCTGCATGACGAAATGGCCGGCGTCCTCGACGAGGATCAGGCGTGCGTCGGGCAGCGCCTCGACGAAGAGCGGAGCCTGTCCCGCCGGCAGCATACGGTCCCTGGTGCCCCAGACGACCAGTGTCGGATTGGCGATGCGCGCCAGAAAGCGCCGCAGGTTCGGATGCCCCATGCCGAACGGCGCCAGCAGCCGGCCGAGCGTCTCGCCTTCGCGGGCGCGATCGGCGCCGAAGGCCTCGGCAAAGGCGGCGTCGGAACCATCCGGGAAGTAGCGCAGCGCCACCGAGACGTCTTGCGCCAGATAGGCCGGCAACTCCTGCGGCGCGACCGCGCCGAGATCAGTGGCCGGATATGCGGGGTCGTTGAGCCCTGCCGGCGCGATCAGCACCACCTTGTCGAAACGCTCGCGCGCAAGGCCAGCGAGTTCGGTCGCCATCCAGCCGCCCATGGAAAAGCCGATGAGATGAGGCTTCTCCGGCAGACGGAGAACATCGAGCAGATTCAGATAGTGTAAAACCATGTCGGACATCGTAGCGACATGCGGCGCCGGGCCAGAAAAGCCGAAGCCCGGATGGCTCGGGCAGAGCACGCGGAAACGGTCCGCGAGGCCCTCGGCAAAGTCGAAGCCTTCAAGCGTCGAGGCGCCGTGCAGGAACAGCACGGGCTTGCCTCTACCGATGGCCATCACCACCGTTTTCGTGCCATCGATATCGTATTCGAGCGTTTCGAATTGAACGGCCATTTTTCACTCTCCTCAAACAAGGTCCGGCTGGATCAGCACTTTGCATTGCGTGGTGCGGCGGCGAAGGCTCTCGAATATCTGCGGAACCGGCGAGAGGTCGATCCGGTCGGTGACCAGAGCTTGCGGTGCGAAAGGTCCGCCTCGAAGCGCATCGAGGGCGACGCCGAATTCGTTGCGCTGATGGAAGAAGACCGAAAACAGCAGGTTCACTTCCTTCGTCAGCGCAACGAACGGGTCCCACTGGTCTCCACCAATGCAGAGGCCGACCCCGACCACCGTGCCCTGCAGCCGGACCGCCTCGACCGCCGCGCCGATGAGGCCACGCTTGCCAACGCATTCGAAGACGATGTCGGGCGCTCCGCCGCAGAGATCGGTGAGGTTCTCGCTCAGCTTTTCGCCGGAAAGCGCGAAGCCGGTCGCGCCGAGAGCAAGCGCACGCTCGCGCTGATGGCCGTGGATGTCGGCCACCACGACACGCGATGCCCCCATGCGCCGCGCCCAGAAGGCGACGAGCAGTCCGATCGGCCCGGCACCCAGTATGGCGACCCGATCCCCCGGCTTCATGCCCGAACGGACGATGCAATGCAGGGCGACCGACAGTGGCTCGGCCAACGCACCATCCTCGAGTGCTACATCGTCGGACAGGATATGACATTGGCGTGCGGCCACGGTTGCGTATTGCGCATAGCCGCCGCCGATCAGCTCCATCTCGTGACAGCGCGCCGGATCGCCGCGCTCGCAGGCCTCGCAGTGTCCGCAACCGCGCATCGGCACGACAGCGACCCGGTCACCGATCCGAAGGCCCGTTGCCTCCGATCCGACCGCGACGATGTCACCGGAGAATTCATGGCCGAGCACAAAGCCTGCCTCGATGCCGAAAGGCACCGGATCCTCGGTGATGTGCAGATCGCTGCCGCAGATGCCGCAAGCGGCGACACGCAAGACGACCTCGTCCGGTGCTGGCGTCGGGTCCGGCACCGTGCCGATCCGCAGTGGGACGCCGACCTTATCGAAGATGGCGGCTTTCATGAAATCCTCCTCGTCAGCGGTTCGGGGTCGACGAGCTTGCGTCGGATCGGGAACCATGGTGCATCCCACCGCTTCGAGATCAGGCCCCAGATGCCCGTCCGGGCGTAGAGCGCCACCAGAAGCGTCATCAGGCCGAGGACGACGAAATAGGTCGCGCCGTATTCGCCGAACCAGCGGTCCGCGATGAAGAAGATCAGCGATCCGATCAGAACGCCCTCGATGGACCCGATCCCGCCGACCATGACGATGAAGATCGCGACGTTCGCCCACATCGGGTCAAAGGCCGAACCGGGGGTGATGCGCAGCTGCGCCATGAAATAGATCGCGCCCGCGAGACCGCAGCCGACCGCTGACGCGACATAGATCAGGAAGCGTAGCTTCACGACATTCACGCCCTGGCTGGCAGCTGCAACCGGATTGTCGCGTATGGCGATCAGCGCAAGGCCGAAGCGCGAGCGAAGCAGCCAATAGCTGCCGCCCAGCGTGACGAGCAGCATCCCCGCGCAGAGCAGCGACATAGCGACATTCCGCTCGAAGGCCGAATAGTCCTTCATCACGCGAAGCGACATGCCCGCGCCGGAATTGACGAGCGGCAGGTTCGAGGCGGTCAGCCGGAAGACCTCGGCCACCACCCATGTGCCGATCGAAAAATAGGGGCCATCCAGGCGATGCAGCAGCAGGTAGATCGGCACGGCCAGCGCGGCCGGCACCAGGAGCGACAGGAAGACCGCCACAAACGGATTGATGCCGTAGGTCTGCGCCAGCACGAAAAGCGCATAGCCGGCGGCGCCCATGAAGGCGTGCTGGCCCACGGAGACGAGGCCGGCATAGCCGGCGAGCAGGTTCCACATCTGCGCGACGGCGATATAGCAGCACAGCACCAGAACCGACCGGATCGTGCCGGTCGAAGCCCACCACGGCATGACAGCGACAGCGATCATGGCCAGCACCGCCAGCGTCATCGCAATGCGACCGGACCGGGTCTGGCGCTGGACCACGACTTCGGGCACCTCGGTTGTTGCCACATAGGGAATCGCACTCATGACAATGCCTTTCCGAACAGGCCCTGTGGGCGGGTCGCCAGCACGACCAGGAAGACGATATGTCCGGCAAGCACGCCGAAGCCCGGATCGATGCGGAAGCCGATGGCCTGCGAGATGCCGAGCACCATCGAGCCGACGAAGGCGCCCCATACCGTCCCCATGCCGCCGATGATCACCGCTTCGAACGCGTAGATCAGCTGGGCAGGCCCATCGGCCGGAGCAACAGTCGACCGCAGCGCCTGGAAGACGGCTGCAAAACCGAGAATGCCGACCGCCGCCGCTGTCGCTATCGCATAGACGGCGCGCGGGTTGATGCCGGTCATCGCCGCCGCCTCGACATCGGCCGACGCGGCGCGGAGCGCGCGACCAAAGCGCGTGCGCTTCAGCGTCAGGTCGAGGCCTCCTGTCAGGCCCGTGGCAACGGCCAGCACGATCAGCGGCAGGAGACCGACATAGATGCCGCCGATCTCGATGGACTGGCTCTCGATCCCATGGCCGGGCAGCGATCGGCTGTTCGCGGACCATATCTGGAGCATCAGGTTCTGCAGCGCGATCGACAGTCCGAAGGTCGCGATCAGCGAGGGCAGCGGATCGCTGCCCACCACGCGGTTCAGCACGGCCTTCTGCAGCACCCAGCCCATCAGCACCGCGAGCGGCACCAGCACGATCAGCACCGGCAGCGGTCCCAGACCCCAAGCCGTGGCGATCGAGATGCCGATCAGCGACAAAAGGATCACCAGATCGCCATGGCTGATGTTGACGATCCGCATGACGCCGAACATCAGCGCCATGCCGAGTGCATACTGGGCATACATGCCGCCCAGCAGGACCCCCTGCACCAAGGCGTCAAACCACTCCATGGCCCGCTCCAAAATAGGCTTTGCCGATCTGCTCGCGCGTGATTTCGGCGGACCTGCCGGTCAGGGTCACGCGGCCCTCCAGCATGCAGTAGAGGCGGTCCGTGGCGGTCCGGGCGAGGCCGACATCCTGCTCGACCACGATCATCGCCGTTCCGGTGGCGCGGATTTCGGGCAAGGCGGCATAGATTTCGCGGATCACCTTGGGCGCGAGACCAAGGCTGATCTCATCGCAGAGCAGCACGCGCGGCTGGCAGAGCAGCGCGCGGCCGATCGCCACCATCTGCTGCTGCCCGCCCGAGAGGCTTTGCACCTGGGTGCGAGCCGTCTCCTTGAGGATCGGGAACAGCTGGTGCAGACGCGGCAGCGTCCATCCGCCCTTGGCGCCCATGCGCGCGGCCTGGTCGATGGCGACGCGCAGATTGTCCTCGACCGACATGCCGGTGAAGAGGCGGCGGCCCTCCGGCACGATGGCGACGCCCTTCTGCACCATGCGGTCGGTGGCGGTGCCGCCGACCGGCTCACCGTGCAGCAGCACCATCTCGCGCCCGACCGGAAGCAGGCCCATGATCGAACGCAGGAGGGTGGATTTTCCGGCCCCGTTGGCGCCGATCAAGGCCACGGCCTCACCCTGGTGCAGCTCGATGTCGACGCCGTAGAGCGCCTGGAAGTCGCCATAGCGGGCCAACAGCCCGTGGGTGGAAAGAACGGCCGTCATCCCTCGATCCCCATGTAGACGCGCTGGACCTCGGGCAGCGCGATCACGTCGGCGGGCACGCCTTCGGCGATCTTCTCGCCGAAATTCAGCACCAACAGCCGGTCGGCCACCGCCAGCAGCGCGTTCAGCACATGCTCGATCCACACGATGGTGATGCCGCGGTCGCGGATGCGGCGCACCAGCGCCACCAGCGCCTTCGATTCATCGTCGGTCAGCCCGCCCGCGATCTCGTCCAGCAGCAGCAGCTTCGGATCCGACGCCAGCGCGCGCGCCAGCTCCAGCCGCTTGCGGTCGAGCAGAGTGAGAGCGCCGGCCGAGACATTGGCCTTGTCGGAGAGTTCGCACTCGCGCAGGACCTGGGCGCAGAAAGCATAGCTCTGCTTCTCGGACCGGCCGCCGCCGAAAGCGGCGGCGACCAGCAGGTTTTCGAAGGTGGTCATGCCGGAATAGGGACGCGGGATCTGATAGGTCCGCCCGATCCCCATCTGGCAGCGGCGGAAGGGCGGCTCGCCGCGGAGTGCCGTGTCGCCGAGCTGTATCTCGCCGCCGGACGTCTTCAAGTCGCCGCTGATCACGTTGAACAGCGTCGTTTTGCCCGCCCCATTCGGGCCGAGGATGCCCAGCACCTCGCCCCGATGCACGTCGAAAGTCACGTCATGCAGGACGCGGACAGCGCCGAAGGACTTCGACACCCCGTGCGCTTTCAGCAGGATTTCCCTACCCATGACTCTGCCCGCGTCCCCGCTCATGTCACCAGGCGATCGGCTGAATAGCCTGCTGCGGCGCGAAGAGCTGATTGACCGTGTTGTCGACGATCTTCAGGTCATAAGGCCATTTCTCGCCCTTCACCCACTGGCCGCCGAAGATCGGCGTCTTGCAGATGTTCTTGTGGGGCGAGCCGTCGAACTTGATATGACCGACCAGCGTCTGCAGATCGGTAGCGACCAGGGCGTCTCGGTTGGCTGTACGATCGAGCGGATTGGAAGAGCGCTTCAGGATGTCGAGCGCGACCTCGAGCAAGGCATGCGAATAGCCCAGCGGCTGCGTCCACTGCCGCTTCGAATCGACTTCCCATTGGCTGGCGATGTCGCTGCTGACCTGCCCGGTCAGCGACGACTTGAACGGGAAGGCCGGTGTCCACCAGACCTCCGAGGACATGCCGTTGCCTAGAGGACCCATGGCCTCGACACCCCCCGGGAACAGGAGTGCCGCCGCCACCGTGACCGCCTTCGGCTTGAAGCCCTGCTGGTTGCACTGGGTGACGAAGGTCTTCAGATCGTCCGGATAGGTAATGCCGCCGATGATCTCGCAGCCCTGCTTCTTGAACTCGGCGATCTGTGCGGAAAAATCATTGGTGCGGGGCTGGAAATAGCCGGGCACCACGACCTCGTAGCCGGCCTTGCGGGTCGGCGCTGGCAAGCCATATTCGTCGTTGCCCCAGGTCTCGCCGTCGATGTTCTGCGGAAACAGCATGCCGACCTTCTTGTTGGTCTCCAGATGGCTCCAGAGTCCGACGAAGGTGTTCAGCGCCTCGTCGAGGCCCCAGAAGAAATGATAGGTCCAGTCGAAGGTCTGCTTGCCGCCGCCGCGCGGCATGATCACCGCTTGCCAGGGAGCGCCGGAGGAAATGCAGGGGGTCTCATAAAGCTCGGCCTGCTCGGCCGCGGGCAGGATCGTGTCGGTGGTCGAGGCCGGTACGAGCAGATGCACCTCGTCGTTCAGGATGAGGTTGCCGGCGATTTCCGATGCCTTGTTCGGATTGGACTGGCTGTCGCGATCGAGGATCTCGATCTCGTAAGTATTGCCGTCGGCACATTGCAGCTGGCCGCCGAGCAGGGCGCGGATTTTCTGCAAGGTGTAGCCATCCGTTTCACCAAACAGGGCGAGCGGCCCGGTCGTGGGGCTGAGATAGCCGAGCTTGATCTTCCCCGCCGTCGCGGCGCGCAGATAGGTCGGCATGCCCAGCGTGCTGGCGGCAACGCCGGCTCCAATCCCCTTCAGGACGCTTCGGCGGCTGGGCCGCAAGCCCGATTTCACCAGTTTGTTGTAGTAGGTCATTGTCGGTTCCTCCCTGGGTTAAGTTTCTCCGGCCCACGGGACCGGTCTCAGTTCAAAGCTTGTTCAGGTCATCCTCAGCAGCGAGCCGCCATCGATGACGATCAGCGAGCCCGTCACGTAGGACGCGGCCGGCGACGCCAGATAGAGCGCCAGGCCCTTGATCTCTTCAGGGTCACCGATCCGGCCGATGAGCGACTGGGCCTCGAAGGCCTTGCGGTCCGCCGGATTGCGCAGCCGGCCGCCGGCGATGTTGGTGATGAACGGCCCGGGCAGGATTGCGTTGATGCGGATGTTGTAGGCGCCGAGCTCCATCGCCATGTGGCGAACGAGATGGTTCACCGCGGCCTTGGCGGGCATGTAGGGTGTACCCACGATGCTCTCGTTGATCAGCGAGGCGATGGACGAGGTGACGATGATCTGGCCGCCGCCATTCGGCTTCATGTGCCGCACGGCATGCTTGATCGTGGTGTAGACCGAGGTCAGGTTTATCTCGATCACCTTGTCCCAGTGCTCGTCGGGCAGGTTCTCGATGGCGCCCTCGGGGTTCCTTTCGCCCGTCGGGGTGTTGAAGCCCGGCCCGGCGTCGATCCCGGCATTGGCGAACACGACGTCGATCGAGCCGGCCTTCTCGGCCACCTTGTCGAAGGCGGCCGCCATGGCCGCACGGTCGCCGACATCGACGACCTGGCCCCAGACATCGCCACCCGCCGCCCTGATCGCCGCCACGGTCTTCTCCAGCCCGGCAGGGTTCAGGTCGAAGATGCAGACCTTCGCCCCGTGCTCGGCCATGATCTCGGAATAGGCCTGCCCGATGCCGCTGGCGCCGCCGGTGACGATCACCGACTTGCCTCTGACATCGAACATCTTCTCAAGTGCGGCCATCAGTTTCCTCCCTTGCGCGACAGCACGAAATCGAACTCTACGTCATAGAACGGCGCCGCGACCTCGACCCTGGCCGCGGCTTCGGCGTCCTCGACCTTGCGGAATTCGGCGAGCAGGCTTTTCTTCACGCCGAAGACGGCATCTGAATCGATGTACGGATCGTCCGGATCGAAGATGTGCGTGGTCAGCGCGTCGAAGCCCTCGGCCTCGACAATGTAGTGGAGATGCGCCGGACGATTGGGGTGGCGGCCTAGCGCGCCCAGCAGCTTGCCGACCGGACCGTCGTCCGGGATCGGGTAGTATTTGGGCTTCACGCCGCGGAACCAGTAACGTCCGTCCGCACCGGTGCGGAACACCCCGCGCAGATTGAAGTCGGGCTGGATGCCCTTCTGCTGCACGTCGTAGAAACCCTCGTCATTGGCCTGCCAGACGTCGATCTTGGCGCCTGCGATCGGGTTACCCTCGGTATTGAGGATGCGGCCATGCACGAACATCGGCTCGCCCTTCTGGTCGAGGCAGATGTTCGATCCCATTGGCAATTCGGGCGCGTCGGCGACGTGGAAAGGCCCGAGCACCGTGGATTCCGAGGCACCCGACGGCTTGCGGTTGTTGATCGCATCGACCAGCATCGAGACGCCGAGAACATCCGACAGCAGGATGTACTCCTGCCGCCACTCGTTGCAGATCTGGCCCGTCTGCGTCAGGAACATGATCGCGCCGAACCATTCCTCCTGCGTCGGCTCGATCTCCTTCACCGCCTCGTGCAGCTTGCGGGTGATGACCTCCATCACCTCTTTGAGCCGCTCGTCTTTGGCGTTCCTGTTGCGCGCCACGACGACCTCGGCCGAGTTCGCCTCGGTGAAATAGCCGGATTCGTGTTCGTCGATCATGGGATACTCCTCAGCGCGCCAGAACGGATTTGAAGACCCGGCGCAGTTCGGCCGCCGGATCGGCCGCGAGCGTTTCGGAACGCCAGGCGACGTGGTGGTCGGGACGGACGACCAGGCAGCCGGTGTCGCGGATCTCCCGCGCGCCGGCCCAGTCGCCGGTATGATCCTCGATCGTGCGGCGCGGGCCGATCACATGGCTGCGGATCGGCAGACCGAGCTCCGCGCCCACCGTCTCCGCCGCGGCGACCCACGCCTCGCCGCCAATACCGGTCAAAAGCGTGAACTCGCCATGCCCGCAAAGATCGAGCGTCGAGACCTTCCTGCCCGAGCGCTCGAACACCCAGACATGCGGCAAGCGCGCGCCCGGCCACGTCGTTGGCGCATAGTGCAGCTCGCGATCCTTCTCGAATGCCGGCTCGCGCTGGCCGTCGGTCACCACCGCGCCGGACGCATAGCGCTGGTTCATCTCGACGCCATGGGCGTCGAACTCGTACTTCTTGAAGGCGATAGCCTTGCGGAGCGCCTCGCGCTGCGCTTCGGCGGCGGGCGTCGCGTCGGCGCGGGCCTCCATGTTCCTCTGGATCTTGTCGTGATCGACGCCGCCATCCATGCCGAGCGCCTCGAAGATCGGTCCGAATTCGGCGATGGACTGGTTCGCCCGCGTCACGATCTGGCGCGCGATCGGCGCGCGCTCGGCAGAGTAGCTATCCAGAAGCCCGATGCCCGCCTGCCCCTTGACGACCTTGGCAAGCTTCCAGGCGAGATTGAACCCATCCTGGATCGATGTGTTCGAGCCGAGCCCGTTCGAGGGCGGATGCCGGTGCGCGGCGTCGCCCATGATGAACACCCGCCCCTTCTGCATGTGCGTGGCGAAGCAGTTGTTCACCGTCCAGGTGTTGGCGCCCAGGAGCTCGATCTCGAGCGCGGAATCTCCGACCAATTGACGCGCGACCTCGGTGGCCAGTTCCGGCGTTACCTCCGGCGGCGGCTGGTTGATGTCGTAGCCCCAGACGATCAGCCACTCATCCCACGGCCGCACCATGCGAACCAGACCCATGCCGATGCCGCCGACGTCGGCGCCGGGCTGCATGACCCAGTAGAGGACGCTCGGCCGGTGCGCGACGTATTTCGACAGATCGGCCCTGAACAAGATGTTCATCGAGCCGCCGACGCCCATCTTACCGTCGAGCGGCAGGCCCAGATGCTCGGCCACCAGCGAGTTGCCGCCGTCGGCGCCGACGAGGAACTTCGACCGCACGGTGAAATCCTTACCCGACAGCCGATCGCGGCAGGTCGTGGTCACGCCGTCCTCATCCTGGACATGGCCGACATATTCCGTGCTCATGCGTGCCTGCGTCCCGCGGGCGCAGGCCGACTTGAACAGGATCGGCTCCATGAAGGTCTGGGGCAGATCGTTCATGAAACAGGGAGACGACAGCAGATGTTCGGCCTTGGAGAGCGGCGCTGTACCCCAGCTCTTCATGCGGCCGATCTCCTCGCCGGCCAGGCTTTCGCAGAACACGTTCTCGCCCATCAGTTCCTGCGGCGAGGCGTGCATCATGGCCTCTGCCTCGACATCCGGACCGAGGTCGCGCAGCACTTCCATGGTGCGCTGGTTGGTGATGTGGGCACGCGGCGTGTTCGACAACCAGCGATAGCGATTGACGATCATGTTGGCCACGCCGTAGCTCGACAGCAGCGCGGCGGTGGCCGAGCCGGCCGGGCCAGTGCCGACGATCAGCACGTCGGTTTCGATATCCGCCATCAAATTCCTCCCTCGATCTTCGGACCGGTCAGCCTGCGGCGGACCGGAAACAGGTGCAGGCCCTTGCGGGACGCGATCAGGCCCCACAGCCCCTTTGGCGCAAAAAGCATCACGACAACGGCGATGAGGCCGAGCGTCATCAAGTACCAACTGCCGTAGTCGGCCAGCGCCGAGCGCAGCGCAAAGAAGACCAGCACACCGAGGATCGGCCCCTCGATGGTGCCGATGCCGCCGATGACGACAATGAAGATGACGTTGGCGGTCCAGTCGGTGACGGCAAAGGCCGCGCTCGGCGAGATGCGGGCCGTCTGCAGGAAAATCAGCGCGCCGGTCAGCCCGGTGGCGGCCGCGGCGATCAGAAAGACCGCCCATCTGAGCCGGGCGGTATCGACGCCCACCGATTGCGCCGCGTCGACATTGTCGCGCACGGCCGCCAGCGCCAGCCCGAGGCGGCTGCGCAGCAGCCAGTAGATCCCGCCCGTCACGGCCACGACCAGCACCAAAGCCAGCCAGTAGGCCATGATATCGCGTGCCGCGGCCTCGCGGACGCCGAACAGCGCCCGGACCGCATCGGTGCCCAGGATGCTGCTCGTCGCCTCGCGCGGCAGCGACGTGCCGGTGCCGCCGCCAAGTGCCTTCCACTGCGCAACCAGCAGGCGCGTCACTTCGGCGATCACCCAGGTGCCGATGGCGAAATACGCGCCCTGCAAGCGGAACGCGAAAAAGGCCGTCGGAACTGCCAGCACCAGCGCCGCAAGGGCGCCCAGCGGGATCGCTGGGACCGGATTCCAGCCGAGCAGGATCACGCCGGCGAACATCGCGTAGGCGCCGATGCCGACGAAAGCCTGCTGGCCCACCGAGACCAGGCCGCCATAGCCCGCCAGCAGGTTCCAGATCTGCGCCAGCGTCAGCATGGTGAGGATAAAGAACAGATCCTGTATGACACCACGCGAGGCCACGGCAGGCAGCGCGAGCGCGGCGACGAGGAAGAGCGGCACGATGATCGCGGTCACGGTTCCGGCGCGGGTGCGGGTTGTCAGTCGATACATGCCGCCCCCCTCAATCCACTGCGCGCGGAAAAAGTCCGCGCGGCCTGAGCAGCATCACGGCCAGGAAGGCGATGTGGCCGGCCAGGATCTGCCATTCCGGATTGAGCGCGGCGCCGAACGTTTGCGCCACCCCGATGATGATCCCGCCGGCAAGCGTCCCCCACAGGCTGCCGAGGCCGCCTATGATCACCGCCTCGAAGGCATAGATCAGCCGCGCCGGTCCGATCGAAGGATCGAAGTTCGCGCGCATGCCGAGATAGAGCGCCGCCAGCGTCACCACGACCATGGCGATCCCGGTGGCGATCGCGAAAATCCGCTTCGGCTCTATCCCCATCAGCCCCGCCGTCACGGCGTCGTCCGAGGTGGCGCGGAAGGCACGGCCGAGGGCGGTGTGGTAAAAGAGCGCGTTGAGCGCAATGATCGTCACGATCGCCGAGGCAAAGGTCATCAACGGCATGATCCCAACCGTGACCAGCCCTAGATCGAGCGATGCCCCTTCCAACGCGCCCACCGGAATGCGGCGGCTGTCGGCGGAGAAGGCCTCGAGCAGGCCGTTCTGCAAGGCGACCGACAGGCCGAACGTGACCAGAAGCGGCGGCAGGATGTCCTTGCCTAGCACGCGGTTCAGGACGGCGGCCTGCAGCAGCCAGCCGAGCCCGAACATCACCGGCATGGCAATCAGGGCAGCGATCCAGGGCGACAAGCCGAGCAGCGTAACGCCCATCAACACCAGATAGGCGGCAAGAATGATGAGGTCGCCATGGGCTAGGTTCACCAGCCGCATGATGCCGAAGACGAGGCTCAACCCTGCTGCAAACAGGGCATAGAGCCCGCCCAGCAGAATCCCTTGCACGAGGGTGTCCAGCCAGATCATCGCCGCGCCACCTCGATCAGGCCACAAGGGTGCTGTGCGAGCAGACGACCGAGCCTTGGTTCCCGCGTCATGCCGCCACTCCGAAATAGGCAGAGTGGATATCTTCGCGCGTGACCTCGGCCGCCCTGGCGGCCAGCGTGACGCGACCCTCCATCATGCAGTAGACGCGGTCGGCCACTGCCAGCGCCTTGCCGATATCTTGCTCCACCAGCACGATCGCGGCGCCGCCTTGGCGGATCCTGGGAAGTGCTGCGTAGATATCGCGGATGACGACGGGCGCGAGGCCAAGGCTGATCTCGTCGCAAAGCAGCAATTCGGGGTTCGACATCAGCGCCCGGCCGATCGCCACCATCTGCTGCTGGCCACCCGAGAGCGCGGTACCGGGGCTCTTGCGCCGCTCGCCCAAGATCGGGAAAAGGTCATAGACCGCGTCGAGGCTCCACGGCCCCTGCACCTTACGCGCCTGCCCGCCGACCAGCAGGTTTTCCTCGACGGTCAGCGAAGGGAACAGCCGGCGCCCCTCCGGCACCATGGCGATGCCGCGCTTCATGATCTCGGCCGAAGACAGCGCGCCGATCGGCTCGCCCCTGTGCAGCACCATGCCGGGCGCGTTGCCGATCACGCCGGTGATCGAGCGCATCAGCGTGGATTTGCCGGCGCCGTTGGCGCCGATGATCGCCACGCATTCGCCCGCGGCCACGGTGATATCCACACCGAACAGCGCCCGGAACTGGCCGTAATTCGCGGTGAGGCCGCGCGTTTCCAACATCAGACCTCGAGCCCCAGATAGATTTCGCGAACCGCCTTCGAGGCCATGATCTCATCAGGCGCGCCGATCCCGATCACGCGCCCGAAATCCAGCACAAGGAGCCGCTCGACCACCGAATTCAGGGCATGCAGCACATGCTCGATCCAGATGATGGTGGTCCCCCCCGCGTGGATGGCTCTGATCGTCGCGACCAGGGCCTTGCATTCGCCCTCCGTCAGACCGCCCGCGATCTCGTCCAGAAGCAGAAGTTCGGGGCCTGTCGCCAGGGCGCGGGCGAGTTCCAGGCGCTTGCGGTCGAGAAGGCTCAACGAGCCGGCCACGAAATTGGCTTTCCTGAGAAGCTCCGTCGCCTCGAGGATACCAGCGCAATCCTCGACCATCTCGGCCTCGCGTCCGCCGCGGCCGAAGGCGGCGGCGGTCAAGAGATTCTCGAACACGGTCAGCCCCTCGAAAGGCTGCGGAATCTGGAAGCTGCGGCCGACGCCCATGCGCACCCGCTCCATGGCCGGAGCGCGGGTCACGTCGCGGCCGAGGAATTCGATGCGGCCCTCATTTGCAAACAAGTTTCCGGTGATCAGGTTGAAGAGCGTCGATTTTCCCGCGCCGTTCGGGCCTATAATGCCCAGCGCTTCGCCGCGCGGCACGCTGACGGTCACGGAATCCGCAACCTTCAGGGCGCCGAAGGACTTCGAAACGTTTTCCAGCCTGAGTATCATCACAGTCATCCTTGGGTCGCGCCGAACGAGGGCGGCGGTATCAGCGCCCCCGGCAGCGTCAGGCCAGGGCTTCCATCTTGCCAGCGGTGGGAATCTCGGTAGCGCCGGCGTTCTCGACGATCACCAGATCGAAGCCGCCACCGGCCTTCTTCCGCCACTGGCCGCCAACGAGCGGCGTCTTGCAGACGTTCTTCGCGGCGAAAGGCGGCAGTCCCGCACCGCTCCATGCCACTTTCCCCACCACCGTCGTCATGTCGGTGGCGGCTATGGCCGCCGCGATCGCCTCGGCATTGGTCGGATCCGAAACGCGCCCCATGACATTGGCCGCCACCTCGAACAGCGAATGGACAAAACCGATTGGCTGCGTCCAGGGGCGCCCGGTCTTGGCGGTGAAATCCGCCGCGATTTCCGCCGAGCTCTCGCCCGTCACGGACGATTTGAACGGATGCGAGGCCGACCACCAGACCTCGGATGAGAGGTTGTGGCCAGCATCGCCCAGCGTCTCGACCGATTGCGGAAAGAGGATCGCTTTGGCCACCGTTATCGCCTTGGGCTTGAAGCCCTGCTGGCGGGCCTGGTTCCAGAAGGTGGTGAAGTCCGGCGGAATGACCACACCGGTGACGATCTCGGCATTGGCTGCCTTGAAGGCGTTGACCTGCGCAGTGAAATCGTCCGACAGGTTCTGATAGCGGCCGGGATCGGCAAGGCTGAAACCGGCGGCATCGAGGCCCGGCTTCAAGCCGTTCTTCGGATCACCCCAGGCATTGCCGTCGGCATCGTTCGGGAACAGCCCGCCCACCTTGCCGTTGGTGGAAAGCTGCTTCCACATACCGGTGTAGACGGCGATGATGTCTTCGAGACCCCAGAAATAATGATAGGCAAAGTTGAAAGGCTTCCACGAGGACGGATCGGCCGGATTGCCCTGCTGGCCGATGAACCAGGGCTGCCACGGCGCCATCGTCGAGATCACCGGCACGCCCTCCGCCTCGCAGGTGGTGGCCACCGGATTGGTGTTCTCGGGCGTCGAGCCGACGAGCATCAGGTTGATCTCGTCATCGACGATCAGGCTCTTGGCTACCTCGGCCGCGCGGTTGGGGTTCGACTGGCTGTCCTTGACGATGACCTCGAAGTTCTTGCCCGCCTCGGAAGCGAGGAAGGCCTTGATGTTGTAGGCGTCGCTTTCCGCGAAGCCGGCGAGCGGCCCCGTCTGCGGCGAAACATAGCCCAGGCGGATCTTGGCGCCTTGCGCGATGGCCGGCGTCGCCAGGCGCGAACCGGCGAGCGCCAGGCCTGTCGCCGCCGAGGCTTTCAGTAGGCTGCGTCTTGTGATCATGTTTGGTTCCTCCCTCTTGTTTTGTTCTCAGTCCCCCGGACGGCGTCCCTCCCACGCCGCCTGAAGGAGTTCCCTTATCGATCCCGGATCAATCGGCCTTGGATTCGCATAGGCATTCTTCACCGCGATTGCCGCCGCGCGGTCGAGATCGGCCTCCTCGATGCCGATCGCCTTCAGGCTCAGCGGAGAGCCGACCGACTGTGCGAAATCCCAGAGCCCGCCGCCCGCCGAACCACCACCGAATGCCTCAGCGATCGGGCGCAGCAGATCGGGCACCGCCGCATCGTTGAAGGCGGTCGTGTAGGGCAGCAGGATGGCGTGGGTTTCGGCGTGCGGCGTGTCGAACGAGCCGCCGAAGACATGCGCCAGCTTGTGATGCAGCGCCATCGAGACATAGCCTAACGCGGTCGAGCAGCACCACGCCGCATAGAGCGCCTGCGTCCGCGCCGCGCGATCCTGCGGATTGCCGATCAATCTTGGAATGCCTTCCCGGAAGGCAACCATGGCATCCCTGCACATCAGCACGATGACCGGATTGCGATCGGGGGCATACAAGGCTTCCATCGCATGAGCGATCGCGTTCATCGCCGAGGTTACGGTGAGGTTTACCGGCAGGCTCAGTGTCAGATCGACGTCGTAGATCACCGTCTCTGGGCGAATGTCCGGCGAGCGGCGGGTGGTCTTCTCGCCGGCTGCCGTCTCGCCGAGTATGTCGGTCATTTCCGAGCCGGCATAGGTGGTGGGAATGACCACCTGGTCGGCGCCCGTCCGCACGGCAATGGCCTTGCCGAGCCCAGTGGTCGAGCCGCCGCCGAGGCTGACGACCGCCGAAGCGCCACTGCCTCGGAAGGTATCGATGGCCTTTTCCGTGACCTCGACAGGGGTATGCATGACCGCGCCGGCAAAGATCCCGGCGGCGAGGCCACCAAGGCTTGCGGCCAGCCTTTCCGCATCGCCCTTCTGATGCGGCGTCGAAAGCACCATCACCTTTTCATGGCCGAGCCGCCGGACTTCCTCCTCGACGCGAGCCATGGTGCCGGCACCGAAGACCACCCGTGTCGTCAGGCCCGGAAAGGTGAAGCTGTCCATCATCGCGCCGCCTCCATGCGCGGGCCACGCCCGGCCGCGAGGTCGTCGAGGATAGTGCCCAGCATGGCAATCTCGGCGTCCGAGACCTCATGGCCGCGGCCCGGGAACAGATCGGCCCGCAGGCTCGCGCCAATCCGGCCCAGCGATTGCGCGGCATCGGCAAACGCCGAGACCGGTATCCACGGATCGGCATCACCACCGGAAAGATAGATCGGCATTCCGGCCGGCGCCGCCTCGGATCTTTCGTCCGCCGGAACGCCGACACGGCAGCCCGTGAAGGCCGCCAAAGCGTCCGGCGGCGGCAGCCCCGCACAGAGATATTCGATCGAGAGACACGCCCCTTGCGAGAAGCCCGCGAGAAGCAGCGGCAGTCCGGGCAGTTCGGCACGCGCCGCAACCATTGCGGCCGCAAGGTGGTCGAGCGCGTCAGAGAGCTGCGCGCGGGCGACCGACGTCAACGGGTCGACGGCACGCGCCTCCCACCACATGCCGTGCGGCGCGCGCGGCAGGATGAAGGCCACGGCCGACGCGGAAAGCCGCGACAGCACATGGGACTGCATCTCTTCGGGCGATTGGCCGCGGCCGTGGACGAAGACGCAAATCGCCTTAGCCTCGGGGCCTCTTGGCCCAAGCCGGAGCGGACCGCTGCCTGAACTCACGCGAAATCCGCCTGTTCCAGGCCGGCCTGCAATTCGCTCTCGCGGTCCTTGAACCAAGGCGGGAAGACCAGCGTCTTGCCGATCTGGCCCGGAGGCTCGTCCTTGGCCCAGCCTTCCGGCGTGGTCCAGGCAATTTCGAACAGCGCGCCGCCGGGCGAGCGGACATAACAGGACTTGAAGTAGTTGCGGTCCTTCTGCTCCGATATGTCCGTGAAGCCGAGGCCCTCGATATGAGCGCGCAGCTTCAACTGGTTCTCTTCGTCGCCGGTGTTGAGGGCGAGGTGGTGGATCGTGCCTCCCGCCAGAGTCCAGGTGCCCTGCGGGCTGTCGCGGTCGACAATGACCTCCACGCGCTGTGCGACGCCGGCCGCATCCGGCACGCGGAACACGAGCCCCTCGTGGTCGTCGGCCTCTTTCTCCATCGGCAATGCGATGGTCAGGAAGTCGTCCATGGCGGTGCGGTCCATCACCGCCACCACGGCGCCGTAGATTCCCTTGATGCCGTGGGCCTTGCCGATGCCCTGCGCCTCGTTGGTGATGGGCGCGCGGGGATCCCTGTCGCTTTCCACCAGCTCATGCGGGATGCCGCAGGGATGTGCGAAAGCCGCACGGTCGGCGCCAAAACGGGTGATCTTGATGGCCTCGATGCCGCGCGCATTCAACCGGTCGACCCAGAAATCCGCGGCGCCCCTGGGGATCGACTGCATGATGGTGCGCGATTGGTTGGACCCGCGGCGGCCATAGACGCCCGGCTTGCGGAACGGGAAGGTGGTGATGATCGTCGACGCATCGCCATTGGGCGAGCCGTAATAGAGGTGGTAGACCGGGATGACGCCGTCGAACAAGACGGTGCGCTTCACCGAATGCAGGCCGAGCGCCTTGGTATAGAAATCAAAATCTTCCTGAGCGCTGTCGGTCGAGAGCGTCAAATGGTGGTAGCCGCTGATACGTGCCATCGGTCATCTCCTCCCAGAGGTTTCGGTATCGCTCCGCCGCTGCGGGCAGAGCACGAGGTTGAGGTCGAGCGCGTGCTTGCGTTTTCCTCCATTGGGCGGCAGCGCGCGGAACTCGGCCATGAGTTCGGGTTTGACCCCGAAGATGGCATCCCGGCCGATCGCAGGGTCCGACCGGTCGAAGATGTGGGTCGTCAGCGTCTCGAAGCCCTCCGCCGAGACGCGAAAATGGATATGGGCCGGCCGCTCGAGGCCAAGGCCCAGCGCTGACATCAATTGACCGACCGGTCCGTCCGACGGCAGCGTGTAGCCCTTCGGCTTCACCGTCGTGAAGCGGAACCGTCCCTGCGGATCGGTACGGAAGCGTCCGCGCAGATTGAATTCCGGCTGGCGGTCGGGTTCCTGGTTCTCGTAGAGACCCTCGGCATTGGCCTGCCAGATCTCGACCGTCGCATCGCCGACCCCCGCGCCGTCGAGCGCGACGATGCGGCCCGCGACCTCCAGCGGCTCGCCCTTGTGATCGCGCGAGATGTTCGCGCCGGGTGGCATCTCCGGCACGTCGGCCCGGTAGAAGGGCCCGGCCAGGGTGTTTGGTGTCGCTCCGGCGGGGCGCGGGCTGTTCTGATCCTCGATCAGCGAAGACACGCCCAGGACGTCGGCGAACAGCACCCATTCCTGGCGCCGCGCATCGGCGTAGTGGCCAACCTCGGTCAGAAAATCGATCGCCTGGCGGAATTCCTCGCCGGAGGGCCGCAACTCCACGATCAGCGCGTGCAAACCATCCACGGCTGCCTGCGCCGCCGCCGCCAAGCGGGACTGGCCCATTGCCGTCAGGCGCCGCGAGAATTCCTCGGCCTGCGTCGATATCGCCTTGGGGGACTCATCCCGCTTCGGGTCGTGCTGGCCGTGCATTCCGCCGGGGCCTCCCTTCCCCTTGCCAAGCGGGATAGCACGGCCCGACGCGATGCTTGATGAGATGTGACGTCCCTTGTATAGCGTTTTGCTATGAAGCTGAACGAGCGCCACCTCATGCAGCTCGCCGCGGTGCTGGATGCCGGCGGCGTGTCGGAAGGAGCCGCCATGCTGGGCTTGACCCAGCCGGCGGTCAGCCGATCCCTGGCCATGCTGGAGGCGCGGGTGGGTGAGCCGCTGTTCCTCAAGGGCCGCCGGCCGCTGCAGGCGACGCCGCTCGGCTTCCAGCTGGCGGCGCAGGGCCGCACGATCATCACCGCGTCCCGCAAGGCGTCGGATGCGGTGCAGGGTTTCATGAAAGGAACGAAGGGCGTCGTGCGTGTCGGCGGCGTGCCTTTCTTCATGGACGCGATGATCAGCCGGATGATCGGAGAATTCCAGAAGCTCGAACCCGAGGTCACCGTTCAGCAGAGCTATATGAACCTGCCCGAGATGGTCGCGGCGCTGGACAGCAACCAGATCGACCTCGGCATCGTGCCGATCGGCGTTCTCGACCTTGGTCCCGGCTTCGAATTCACCGAAATCCTGCCCGGACGCAATGTCGTGGCTTGCCGGCCCGATCATCCCCTGCTGCGAAATCGCCGCCTCAGGGCGCATGACCTGACCAGCTTTCCCTGGGTGGCTCCCCTGCCCGGCTCTCCGCTGATGTCGGACCTGCAGATGATCCTGATGAGCATCGGCATGTCGGACCTGAACATCCGCTATTCGGGAGGCTCGCTGATGAGCGTGATCAACTTCCTTGCCGAAACCGATGCGTTGGCCGTGCTGCCATTCTCCGTAGTCTTCGCGCAGCGCAAGGAGAGCCGGGTTACGGTGCTGCCCTATGAAATCCCGCAGCCCAGCCGCTCACTCGGTATCCTTCGCCGGGTCAGCGGACCACGCTCACCGGCGGCAGAGCGCTTCGCGGGCCACGTCACGACCGCCTTCGAAAACCTGAAGCACATCATTAAACGGCATGAGAATGCCGTTGTCTGGGGACGGTAAACCAGCCTCGCTATTCGAATGATGCGGTAGCGTCACACAACGCGCATGTTTCCTCCAGCCGGAGGCGCTTCATCCCCGCGTCGCCGGTTAGGCTCGACGGCCGCCCGCCCCCAAAAGCCGTCGGGCCGCCAGAAATCCCGATATCCTATTGGTCACGCCCTCCTCCACCTCGCCATCACTGCGTAAACGCTTTGGACATCTGATCCGCAAAGGGTTTCAACAGATAAGACCAGACATTGCGTTCGTCGGTGCGGATATGAACCTCGGCGGGCATACCTGGCCTCAGCACCTTCGCTTCGGTCAGGCAGCTTGATTTGCTTTCAACCTTGATACGCGCCGAAAAATAGGAAAGCTGACGTTGCGGGTCTTTAATCAGATCTGCCGAGATGTGTTTCACTGACCCTTGGCAGACCGGAGTGGTTCCCACGTCGAACGCCGGAAAACGGATCGACACCGGCTGCCCAGGCCGGACATCGTCGACCCGCGACGGAGGGATCAGCGCGTCCACCACAAGATCGTCGGTATCAGGTACGATGGTCATAAGCATCTCGCCAGGCGCGATAACGCCGCCGACGGTATGGACAGCCGATTCCTGTATCGTTCCGGACTGTGGCGCGCGGATCGTTGTCTTGGTCAGTTCATCCTGCGCCACAATCCTCCGTTCGTTGAGTTCGGTCTGCTTGGCTTCCGTCTCGCGGAGTTCGGTCGTCACGTCAGTGCGCCTTTGGTCATCCAGCTGCAGCATCTGCAACCCCGTTTCGCTGATGCGCGCCTGGGCTTCAGCTACTGCTGCAGCGAGGCGACCCGATTCTCCCCTGGCCCGGGTGGCATCCAACTTGATGTTGCTTACCCTCTCCTTGGAGACGAGTTTTTTGGCGTAGAGGGAATCAACGTCGGCGAAATCCTTGCTCAGCAGGGCAACCGATTCATCCACCGCGCTCTGTTGCGCTTTAAGACCGTCGATCTGACGTTCAAGTTGCTGGGATTGGCTTCTCAGCTGTGCCTTCTGTCCAGCCAAAGCCGAAGAGCGCGTTTCAAAGAGAGCGCGTTCGCCGTTGACGAGCGCAGCCAGCTCCGGTTGGTTCATTCGCGCTTTCAGGCCGACCGGCAGCTGCATTTCCGCCAAGCCCGTGCGCTCGGCCTCCAGCCGGGCGAGGCGAACGGTCGCGCGATCGAGATCCTCGCTGATGATTTGCAGGTTCGCGCGTGTCAGCGTGTCATCCAGCCTGACCAGCACGTCGCCGGCTCGCACATGATCTCCGTCCTGCGCGAAGATCCCGCCCACTGTTCCTCCGGTTTGATGCTGGACCTTCTTGACGTTGCTTTCTACCACCACGGTGGCCGGTGCAACCACGGCGCCGGCGATCTTGGTCAATCCCAGCCACAGGCCGCCGCCGAGGACCAGCAGACCTGTAATCACCAAGCCGAATATCAGGTTGGCCCGAATACCGTCCGGCAGATCTGGCGAGCTCACGGCAGGCCCTTTGCTGCCACGAAGGGTCCGGGCATAGGACGAGAAGGTGACGAATGTTTCGAGCAGAGCCTCATGCATGCCCGGCAACCCCCGGTATCGGCGCCAAAGAAGATGGCCGAGGTGAAACAGGCGGTGAAGGTCGGAGCACGTTCGCCAAGACCTCCTCGCGCGAGCCAAAGGCATGAACCGTCCCGTTCGACATAACCAGCACCTGATCGATGTTGGCGAGTGCCGAGGGACGATGCGCAACGACAATGACGATGCCCCCGCGCTGACGCACTGCCCGTATGGCGCCGGCCAGGGCAGCGTCCCCATCCACGTCGAGGTTCGAGTTCGGTTCGTCGAGCACGACAAGGAACGGCTCGCCATAAAGTGCTCGGGCGAGACCCACGAGTTGCCTCTGCCCTGCCGACAGGGCTGCTCCCCCCTCCCCGATGCGGGTCTGAAATCCCTGAGGGAGTTGCATGATCATTTTCTCGACGCCGGCGGCTCTTGCCGCCGCAAGGACGCCTTTTGGATCCGTCTTGCCTCGGAACCTCGAAATGTTGTCTGCTACCGTGCCGTCAAACAACTCCACATCCTGCGGCATGTAGCCGATATGGGCGCCGAGATGTTCCGAGTTCCATTGATCGAGAGAGGCGCCGTCCAATCTCACCGAGCCATGGAGCGGCTTCCACACCCCGACCAACGAACGGGCCAGCGTCGTCTTGCCGGAGCCGCTCGGGCCGACGACGGCCATTCCAGCCCCCCTCGACAGGTGGAAACTTACATTTACAACGGTCGGTCTTGTCAGGCCGGGCGGCGCGACTGTCAGTTGCTCGACGGCAAATCGTGCCTGTGGACGAGGCAATTCCATCGGATCGTCCTGACTGCCAAATGCAGCCATGACAGCTGCCAGCTCGCTATAGCTGCGCCGGGTCGATAGAAAACCTCTCCAGTTTGCAATCGCCGCGTCAACTGGGGCCAAGGCCCGGCCGAGCAATATGGAAGATGCGATAATCACCCCAGGAGAAGCTTCACCGCCGATGACCAGGTAGGCACCGAGCCCCAGAACGCCGGATTGCAGACCCATGCGAAGCGCCTTCGAGAAGGAACTGGCGCCACCGACGACATCCGAGAGGCGCTCCTGCTGACCAAGATATGCGCGGCTGACGTCGCTCCAGCGTCGAGCCAGTCGACCAGAAAGCCCCATAGCATGAACAACCTCGGCGTTGCGCCGGGCGGAGTCGGCAAGCGCCCGTTGCGACGACAAGTCTTCGGAGGCGCGCGCGGCCGGACCACGGCTAAAGACTTCCGCAACCGCCGTCAGGAGGACCACGGCGATCGCGCCGACGGTTGCCAACAAGCCGAGCAAAGGATGGAGCAAATAAATGATCACCAGATAAAAAGGGATCCACGGAGCGTCGAAGATGACCGTCGGTCCCGTTCCGGAAAGAAAGCCGCGCAGTCGGTCAAGATCGTGCAAAGGCTGCAGACGGCCCGCATCACGTCCTGCCTTGAGCGGCAAGGACAGGGAGATGGAGAACACCTTTTGCTGCAAATTTCTATAGAGAAGACTGCCGATGCGGACCAGCACGCGAAGCCGCACGAAATCCAGGAGCCCGTAGACCGCATACAAGCCCAGCATGCCGATCGTGAACCCCACCAGGGTGGGAACGCTCTGCGACGGCAGAACGCGATCGTAGATCTGCAACATATAAACCGAACCGGTCAGGGCGAGAATGTTTATCACTGCCGAAAACAGCGCCACGCCAAGCAGCCCAGGCATGCAGGCGAGAATGGCGGAACGCAGCTCGGGAGAACCGGCCCCCGATGTTTTCATGACCAGCGGTCGTTCGCGCGACACTGCCGCGCCGTTACTTCCGTAAATTGTGATGGCTCAAACCTTTCTTGGTGCGCATAGCAGCCGCTATCCGTCGCCCCCCTTATTACGCTCTGCTTACATACGTCGACTTTGAGGAAAATGCAGCGGATTCGTGGCGCAGGACCAACGAAACGCGACCCGCAGCGTGCACAGGCTGGGGATAACTCCCCCAAAAAACGGCAATTCACGCTAGTAACGCAGTCCAGAATGGAACACGCAAAAGGGGCTTATGTCCTTGCTTCCACACACTTTCAAAGACGCCACGGTCGTTGACACAAAATACCTGATGCGGAGCAACAACTTAGATCAATCAAACCTTTTGTCGTTCTGTATTCTGTATTTGATCTCGCCCCGATACACCAATCACCCGAGCAGACCATCAGTCTCCCAGACTTCCAGAGGCGGCAAATTGACGACCGTCAGGCCGGCACGCCGGATCGTCATTCAAACGGAGGAGGACGGTGATCGAGCCTGACGTATTGTGGTTTAACGCATGCGCAGGGATGGCGACTGGAGGGCTCGTTCACCTCGGGGCGCTGGCCGACGGGTTCGACCGGCCCCATCTGTGACGGCTGCCAACCTGCCCAAGGAGGCGGATCGCGCCTTCGCCATCGTCGTTATCAGAGCGGACGCCGCGTTAGCCGTGCGTTATCCGCGTAGTGGGGTGTTGCGTGGAAAAGAAGTATCGGAAATTAAGAAGAGCTGTCTGGGAAACGATATATAGGGTCAGCTTGATAACCCCGAATTTCTACGTTCTGAACTACCCCATAGCAGCAGCGGGATTCTTTAACGGGAACAACAGGTTCCCAAGACGGGTTTCCAGTCAATCGGCTACGATAAATGATTTTATATTTGACAGAATGATACGAAATAGATGGGGATACCTGGAGAAGATTTGCGTTGATAAGCATTATGCTAAGTACATAGCTAGTGGAATCGCAGGCCTTAAAACCCCAAAGACGATCTCTGTATTCAAGATAGATAGAAATACGACGGCAGATGACATTTTACTTTGGATCCAGCCTTTCCTCGGACGTCATTTCGTGATGAAGCCGACCCATTCCTCTGGAAAAATTATATTCCTCGACAAACCGCTCAATAGGAAAACTCTAGAGGAATTCTTAAATTTCTCTAAGAGGTCGTACTTTAATATCGGACGAGAGACACAATATTATAAAATGGAAAAGAAATTAATTGTCGAAGACAACATTTCTACTGGTGGTGAATTAAGTGACTACAAATTCTTTTGCGTTCGCGGCAAGGCAATTTATCTTCAGGTCGACGTCGGTAGATTTGTTGATCATAAAAGGGCTGTATTTTCTCTTCCGGATTTTAAGCAGATTGATGTCATGTATGGTTATGACCTACCAGAAAACGTAGAAAGGCCGGAAAATCTCGAAAAAATGATCGAGATCGCGGAAACGATATCTAGGGATGTTGAGTTTGTCAGGGTCGATTTGTACAGCATTAATGGTGACATATATTTTGGAGAGATGACTTTTTCTCCATGCGCTGGATCGGATCATATTTCAAATGAGAGTTGGGCCATCGATTTTTTAAATAGGATCAAGGCAGAAAGTGCTCCTAAAGCAGCGATAGGTGGCCGCTTCACGCCGCAAGCGGCACGATCTTTCGACCGTCAAGTTGGCGGGTGAGCCGCGAGGGCGTCAGCGCAAGCCTCGGTTCATGTGCCGAGGCATCCTCAATGGCTTTCCCCTAGTTGGGGATAACCCGGTCGGGAAAGGCGGATATTTCCCAATCACGCGGCTCAACAATGAGCCGGATGAGAGGGGCTTATGTTGTTGTTGCGGCACTGTTTTAAAAGACTTCGGTTGACCGAAGCGGAACATCTCCTGCTGTGCAGCAATCCTGTCGGCGATCAAAGATTCTATCCAGCGGGTGTCGTATTTGATTTGGGCCTAATATGCGCCGTCAACTAAGCAGACGTGGGGCATAACCGAATCAACCAAAGGATTTTTGGATGACACTCCACTACGCGTCCGGTGGATCAGCCGCCGAGATCGCAACCGCCGGATTCAATCTGGCTGATGTTCAGTACGTTTCGCAAGTCAATGCCTTGCCGGATGGCATGAAAGGCTTGGTTTATCTCGGTGAGCACGACGGAGTAACTTCGTCTTTCATTGATAAAGTCACTCCCTTCATAGGTAATCCAAATGTGTTCGGGTTTTACCTTAGCGACGAGCCTGATCCGACAGGCAAGTGGGGCAGCTACGCAACCGCTGCAAACCTAAAGGCGGAATCCGACTGGATTCATTCTCATGTTCCCGGCGCCAAGACCTTCATCACGATGATGAACTTGGGCACGGATGGCTCCCCGAGCTACATGAACCCGAACGACCCGGCCCACGCCGCTTACAATCCGGCGAATACGGGCATCGATTTCTACGGTATCGGCTATTACCCCATCAACAACACTTCGGCTCCCGACTACACCCATATCGACAAGATGGTTGCGGCTGCCGGTGAAGCAGGCATCCCGATTGACAAGATCGTCCCGCTTTACCAGGCGTTCGGTGGTGGCAACTGGGAAACCAGCGCTGGCGGCAAGTTTGTCATGCCCACCGCTGCCCAGGAGCAGGCCATGATTGATCGTTGGGCCGCACTGGTTCCGTCGCCGGCCTTTGACTATACCTATAAATGGGGAACGCAGAATGGCGACACCGCGCTTGAAAGCGCCTCGGAACTGAAAGCCTTTTTCCTCCAGCACAATCTCGAGGGCACCCATGCCCCGGTCTCGCCCCCGGTTAGTGATCCTGCCACGCCCCCGGTCAGTGATCCGGTCGGCACACCGACCACACCTCCTACTCACGTCGGCACCCCTGCTCCCACCGCGCCGGCCCCGTCGGGCAGCGATCATGTCTTCCATGGCACGCGCGGCGCAGACGTTTTCCACGCAACCGGGGGCAATGACAAATATCTCGTCAACAATGCTCATGACAAGGTCATGGAAGCGCCAAACGGGGGCTTCGACAAGGTCGCGGCCTCGGTGAGTTACGCTCTTACGGCGGGATCACATGTCGAGCAGCTCTCCACCGCCAATTCCGGTGGCAGGGCGTCCATCAACCTGACCGGCAACGAATTCGGTCAAGCCATCTATGGAAATGGCGGTGCCAACAAGATCAATGGCGGCGGTGGCGCCGACAAGATGACCGGCTATGGCGGCAATGACACCTATTACGTCGACAATGCCCACGACAAGGTGGTGGAGCAGAGAGGAAGCGGCCTCGACAAGGTTCTTGCCTCGGTGAGCTTCGCTCTTTCGGCTGGCTCGCACATCGAGCAACTCGCAACCACCAAGACGTCCGGCAAGGCCGCCATCAATCTGACCGGCAACGAATTCGGACAGACCATTCACGGCAATGCCGGTAACAACAAGATCGACGGTGGCGGCGGGGCCGATACGTTGACCGGGCACGGGGGCAGAGATGCCTTCGTGTTCAGTACCGCCCTTGGTTCTGGAAACGTCGACAGGATCACTGATTTCAACAAAGCCCAGGACAAGATCCACCTCGACCATTCCATCTTTGCCGGTCTCGATCAGGGGGGCCTCTCGTCGGACGCTTTCTTTGCCGGCAAAGCGGCGCATGACAGTTCCGATCACATTATCTACAACAGTTCGACCGGAGCTCTTTCTTTCGACAGCGACGGCGTCGGAGGCGCAAACCAGATCCATTTCGCGAGCCTCTCTCCGCATCTGTCGATTACCGCATCGTCTTTCCTGGTCACCTGACGCTCCAGCGACGAATGCCTTAAAGGTCGGCGAGGTCTTGGTGCCTCGCCGACAGTCGTTTGGGCCGAGCGTCCGAACTTCGCGCCCATCAGCGAGCCGCGGAGTTCAGGTCCGCCACGCCTTACTCCAGCCACTCATCGTACCCACTTCAGGCAATGCCGTGGGGGCGTCCCGGTGAGACTGCGTCGGCAAGACAGGAGGGACATTAGCGCTCCCCACTGCGAGGGAATCTCGCCTCACTGGTCCTACCCCTTTCCAAACATCATGGTGTCATTCAAACGGACGAGGACAGGAACCCGGCCTCCCCATAGCGTGCACTCGGGCGGGATGCGCTCATAGGTGATGAAACCGGGCCGTGGCAGCATCGAGAGCGTCAGTTACTCGATTGCCCGCCGTGTGCGCTGGGGAGAGGCAGATGAACCCACATCTGGTCTGCGTGGGAGGCGAGGATCACGCCTTGAGAGTTCCCTTCCTCATCGCGCTGCGAGAGAAAGGCTTTCGCGTTACGGCGGTCTCGAGCGGTTCTCCCGTACCGTTTTTAAGGCATGACATTTCGCATCACAGGTTTTCCTTCGACCGGTTTGCATCTGGCGGCGGAGAATGGCGTGCTCTCGGAACGATGCGCCGATTGATGCGGGAGCTTCGGCCCGACATCATCCAGAGTTTCGACACCAAGCCAAATCTGTTGACGCCCCTTTCCATGCGGGGAACAGTTCCGGTTATTCGCACCATCAACGGGCTGGGCTGGACGTTCTCATCTCTGGCGCCTCGCGCTTTGGCCCTGCGTCCGGTCTATTGCGCGCTGCAATGGCTCGCGTCTTCGTGGACGGCGGCGACCGTTTTCCAAAATCGTGATGACCAACTGTTCTTCGAGCGCTTTCGGCTGACCGGTCGCGGAAGCTCGCGACTGATACGCAGTTCCGGAATCGATGTCGATGCGTTCGCAACGGTGCGCCATCTCGGGTCCTCGGCAACGAAGATGCGTAAGGAACTCGGCCTCCAGTCCGCCGAAGTGGTGATCTTTGTCGGCCGCTTGACCCGTCAGAAGGGTGTGGGAACCCTCCTCGAGGCGGTTCCTCGCGTCGTGGCCGAAAGACCAGCAGCACGATTTGTGCTTGTCGGCCCGCGAGAATCCGAAGGCTCATTCGCAATCGACAAGTCCGAGATCGACCGGCACGCATCTCATGTGCTGGCCTTGGGTCCACGACGCGATGTCGCTGATCTCCTCGGCATGGCCGATGTATTCGCCTTTCCCACCCAGTATCGCGAAGGAGTACCGCGTGTGTTGCTGGAAGCGGGGCTTTCGGGACTGCCAATCGTGGCTTCCAGGATGCCAGGCTGCAGAGACGTCGTCGAAGACGGGTGGAATGGCTACCTGGTTGCACCGCATGACGCCGATGCCCTTGCCTCGCGAACAATAGACTTGCTGTCCGACCGCGCTGGGGCAAAGGCAATGGGCGTCCGTTCCGCTGAACTTGTGCGGGAGCGATTTGCCCTGCCGTTGGTGGTCGATCAGTACTGCGACCTGTACGAAAACACACTCCGCGCGGGGCTTCCGCGACCGCTCCCTGCTGTCGCACTTGAGGGCAGCCTCGCAGATCACCGGGGCGGAGCACGTCAATGATCCGGGACGCCTTGCTCGCCCTGGGAGTTGCGATGTCCTACGCGACGCAACTGGCCGTTCCGGGATTGCCGCTCGGCTATGGCGAATTGTTCATCGCGATCTGGATCGTTCTGGCGATTGGACGAATATTCGCCGGGGGTCGTCTCCAGGTCACACCCGCTTTTGTCCAACTGGCGAGCTTCTGGCTGATCTTGTCGCTGGCTTTGGGAATCGGCACGATCGTCGGCTACCTGACCACCGTCCTTTACTTGACCGGGCTGGTACATGACCTGATGGCCTACATGCTGCTGGCCGGCTTCACATGCCTGGCGGCCGCGGAGCCCGACGCCGATCGTCACCTTCGCCGCAGTGCCTGGTGGGTGATCGCCATCGCCAATGGAAGCTTCGTAATTCAGCTGGGATTGGCATTTGGGGTAGCCCACCAGCCCGGCGTCGACCCCTGGTTCTGGGACAGATTCCGTGGCTGGTCCGAGAACCCGAACCAACTTGCGCTCTATTGCGCGCTTTTTGGCCCCCTGGCTTTGCACCTTGCCACGACCACCCGCAACCCATGGCGCCGTTTGCTCGCATTCTCCAGCCTGATCCTGACCTTTTATGTCGGCCGGCTGACGAAGAGCGACACCTATCTCTACACCAGTATCCTGAGCTGCCTCGTCTTTCTCGGATTGCGGCTTCGTGCATGGATCGCAACAAGCGGTCGCGCCAGCCTGCCCCGCTTGTCAGCAATTGTGCTGTTGGCGGGTTCCTTGCCTTTAGCGCTGGCGATGACGCCCTACGCGCTCACCGAAGAGGCCAGCGTCGCCCATTTTGCCAAGAGCCTTACCAAGGACCAGGGTGGGGAAGCGACACTCGAAACGTTCGAACTCCGGCTCTATCTGTGGCAGGACGCGGTGGAAACGGGGTTGAAATCCGGGTCGCTGGGATTGGGCCCTGGGCCTCACCTCGAGCGCCCGCCCGTCGCCGACCGTCAATTTCTGCAGCGACCTTTCGAGGCCCATAATACCGTTCTTGACCTTTACCTGCAGGGCGGATTGCTTGCGGTGATGGCATTGGTCTGGATCGTGGGAGCCGCAATGTCGCTTGCCTGGCGAGCGGGATTCGACGCGCTGCTGGTGCTCGGTGCGTCGACGATAATCTTCAGCATGCCTCACCTGATCATCCGCCATCCGATCGTGTGGTTTTCGCTGGCTTTCTGCCTCGTTGCCGGAAATCCGACCGCACTTCGGCGGCAACTTGCCGAGCCCAGGGTGCCCTAAATGTGTGGGATCGCCGGAATTCTATTGGCTTCCGATGCCACAGACATAAAGCCGCTCCAAGCGATCGGGCGGATGACCGCATCGCTGCGTCACCGGGGCCCGGATGGCGAAGGGCTCTGGGCCGATCGCGAGGCTGGAATCGCATTGGGCCACAGGCGATTGGCAATTGTCGACCTGTCAGCCGCCGGGCACCAGCCGATGCATTCTGCCAGCGGCCGGTACGTGATCACCTTCAACGGTGAGATATACAATTTTCGCGATTTGCGTCGCGAACTCGAGGGTGCGGGCCAAACCTTTCAAGGCGCCAGCGACACCGAAGTGATGCTCAGCGCAATCGAGCATTGGGGGCTTGAAACCGCCCTCAAACGCTTTGCCGGAATGTTCGTGTTCGCATTGTGGGATCTGAAGACAAGAAGCCTTTATCTGGCCCGTGACAGGATGGGCAAAAAGCCCCTCTATGTTGCTTCGACCCGAGACGCATTGGTCTTCGCCTCTGAGCTGAAGGCGATCAACACCTTTCCGGGCTTTTCTCCCGACCTTGATCTTGATGCCGCGGCGGCAATGCTTTCAACGGGATGGGTGCCGGACCATCTCTGTATCTGGCGAGGCGTGTTCAAACTGCCGCCTGGTTCCGTCCTTTCCGTCACCGCGGCGAATTTTGCCGAAGACCGCAGCGCGGACCGTCTTTCCCAACGCATTCACCGCTGGTGGTCACTGGCTGACGTTGCAGCCGATGGGCGACGGAACCCCGCTACCGGCACCGACGAAGATCTGGTTGACGAACTGGACAACCGGCTTCGGCTGGCCGTGCGGGAACGCATGATCGCCGACGTCCCTCTGGGCGGCTTCCTGTCGGGCGGGATCGACAGCTCAGCCGTGATCGCCCTGATGCAGGCTCAATCCTGCAAGCCGGTTCGCAGCTTCACGATCTCGTTCGCAGAGGGCGGCTTTGATGAAGCTCCATACGCAGCGGCCGTTGCCCGTCATCTGGGCACCGACCACTCCGAACTTCACCTCTCGCCCAGCGCCGCACGTGACGTCATTCCCGAGTTGCCGCAGGTCTGGGATGAACCCTTCGCCGATGAATCGCAGATACCGACCTTGCTCGTTGCCAGGCTCGCTCGTCAGCACGTCACCGTAGCGCTGTCGGGCGACGGCGGTGACGAATGCTTCGCAGGATACGGCCGCCACTTCATGGCGGAGCGGTTGAAACGACACCTGCGCCTGCCCCGACAACTGCGCCGAACCTTGGCGGCAGGGGCAGGTTTTTTCGCACGCGCCGGACGCGACGATGTCATCGGCAAACTGCCACTCTCTGCGAGCGCGAGGCATTTTATCCGGAGCGACCGGATGGAACGTCTCGCCCGGCTGCTCGCGGCATCGAATGAAGACGAATTGTTTCAGCGGCTGGCGCGGCCACAGGCTGAAAACCTGGGACGTCAGCGGCCCACCGAACCAATCTACGGCCACGGCGGTCCGCCGCTTGACGACCTGCTCTCCCGTCTTCTGTGCGATGACATGGCGGGGTACTTGCCTGGCGATATCTTGGTGAAGCTGGACCGTGCCACTATGGCCAACAGCCTTGAGGGCCGGTGTCCTCTGCTTGACCACCGCGTTGTCGAATTCTCCTGGCGGCTGCCATCCAACATGAAAGTTCGTGATGGCGCCGGCAAATGGATTCTTCGTCAATTGCTACGCCGCTATCTCCCGCAGCACCTGATCGAGCGTCCGAAACAGGGCTTCGATGTCCCTATCGCAGCATGGCTGCGGGGTCCGCTGCGCAACTGGGCCAGCGATCTTCTCGCCGACATGCGAGCAGAAAGCAGTGACGTATTGGACGCTGCGAAGATCGACGCCTGCTGGCGCGATCACATTGATGGCCAGAACCGCTCGCGCGAATTGTGGTCCGCATTGATGTTCCAGGCCTGGCGGAGCCGAGCCAACCGGCAAGCACAGCAAACCGGCCCAATTCATGAACCCGATCTGGCAGGAGTATAAAATGGTAGGTTCCGCAATCAGCCCGATCCAGCTGCCACGGATCAATCAACCACCAGCACCGGTTCTCGAAGGCAGAGTGCACGTGCGGTCATTGCGCGAATATGTCGAGCCGGCCACCGCGTCGCACCAACTCTTCGTGATTCTGGCAAGGCGAAAATGGTCTATTGTTGCCTTCGCTGTGTTGGGCGGGCTGCTGGCGGGGTTGCTTGGAAGTCTTCGCCCGGTTCTCTACGAAGCAACTACTCAGCTTATCATCGACGCCCCATCGCGCGGTTCACTGCCCGTCGGCGCCCCGTCTTCGCAGGACCTCGTCGATTCAAGCATAGATGACCACATCACGATGCTATCGTCGCAAGACCATCTGCGCCGCGTCATGGCGGCACTGCGCAAGACAGGTGCGGCTGAAACCGGACAGGACAATTCCGCTAGCGGGAATTCCCGGCTTGAGCCGTCTGCCATCCCTCCCCCGAGGACACGCTCGCTTGCCGGTGGTCTACTGGACCGACTGTGGCCAGGAGCGGACAAAACAATCAGCGATTCACAGGCCGAGGATGCCTCCGAATTGAGAGCCTTGCGGCAAGGAATGCGGGTCGGGCAGGAGCTGCGATCGAGAGTAGTCTCCGTCGCTTTCGCCGATGACAGTCCCGCGCGGGCGGCGCTCGTGGCCAACACATTCGCTCAGGTCTATGTCGACAATCTGATAAGGAGAAGGCAGGCATCCGACCAGCAAGAACTCGATGCGATCACCACCAGCCTGCCCAGGCTGCAAAACGATCTGCAGGCAGCGGCCGACCGCCTTGAGAAATATCGGTTGAGCCACGGAGCCATCGACCAAGGCTCGGCGGACAATGCAGCCAGGGAACGGGCCGACCTCAGCCAGCAATTGTCGATGTCAAACGCAGATCTCGCCGCTGTGGAAACTCGGCTGCGACATGTTCAGGAGCTTCGAGCGCAGGGGGCTTCTTTCGTCTCCGTGGCCGAAGCCATTGGCGGGCCTGAACTTGCCGATCTCGCGGCTCGACAGGCTCGCGCGCCTGCGGACCAAGAACTCAGAAACCTGACCGAAAGCAAGGTCGAACAAGGCATCGACAAGATTGCTGCGGACGCAAACATTTTCCGTGCCCAGATCGCCACTCTTGAGAGCCGGAAGGCCATTTTGGATGCGGTCATGGCCGACACCGCCAGCCGGCTTTCCGGGTTGCGGGTTCTCGAGCCGCAGGTCAGTTTGCTGACCCAGCGATACAACGAACTTCTTGGCCGGCAACAGGATTTGACGCGGCGTATCGGAGTTCCCTCGGCTGGAATTTCCATCCTATCGGCGGCATGGCCGCCGACCATCCCGCAGACCTTGCCCGCCATCTTCCTTGTTCCGCCCGGGATGATTGTGTTCGCTATACTGGGCGCGATTTTCGTCACGATGCGCAATCACTTCGATCGGACTTTCCGCGGTGAGACCGAGGCGGAAGCGGTGCTCAAGGTTCCATGTATGGGGCAGATTCCCGAAGCAGGCAGGGTGCATGCCAAACGACTGCGAACCCTTGTCCTGGGCGAGCGCAGCTCCGCCTATAGCCGCGCCGTGACGTCGTTGCTGATTGCTGCGGCGCCCAATGCGCTGAGGGCTCGTTCGTCGTACACGGCGCTTGTCACCTCCAGCGTCCCGGAGGATGGGGGGACCGAGCTCGCATGGAGTCTGGCGCTGGCCGGCACGCGGATGGGCGGTCGTGTTCTCTTGATCGATCTTGAACGCAAGGGCGTTCAACTCACGCTCGAGTTCCTGCATCAGTTCAGCGAGCGCAAGAGCCGCCATTCCTTCGCTGACTATGTCTGCAATCGCAGCAACCTGGAAAACGCCGTGGCCAGTCTGCATGAAATCGGCATCGACGTGATGACCGCTGCTCCGTCGGACGATCTGCTGGCGGTGTTGTCCTGCGAGGATGGGGGCAAAGTGATGGCGGATCTGCACTTGACCTATCGCATCGTCATCATAAACCTGCCGTCGGCGCTCGGGCGGCCGGAAGCCAAATTTCTGGCTGGATGGGCTGATGCGGTGCTTTTTGCCGTCCGATGGAGGAAAACGCCACGTACCCTCGCTCGCGGGGTGCTGGAACTCCTTCAGGGCAACGGTTCTCTTGGGGTACCCGTCGGCAGCGTCCTCACGCAAGTGAACTTGAAAAAACATGCCGGATATCGGCTCGAGGATAGCGCCGACCTCTTGCGCGAGCAGATAGCATGACCAAGCACAGGCTCGTCCTTGGGCCGCGGACGATCCGGGGGCGGTTCATCCAGGGAGCGGCCCGGACGATTCAGGGTGCAGCCTGTCCGCAGAGCGCGTCATTCAGGTGAATGATGGCAAGGTTCGGTGTGCATCGTAGGCTGCGGCAATCCCCGATATTTGCCTCCCTCGGAAGCGCGAACCGATGGCACTGAGCGACCTTCTGAGACCCAAGATGGTTCCCGCGGCCGACACAGCCATCATTGCTGTTCGGCCGAGCACGATCGGTTCGATCATTCGTGCAGCTGGTGAAGTGTCGGCGATGGCAATTGTCGGCCAACTCACCCTTCTTGCTGCGATTCCGGTCTTGGCGCGGCTCTATTCGCCTGCGGATTTCGGCATCTTTACGATTTATCTGTCGATTGTGAACATACTCGCCGGGGTCGCAGCATTGCGCTTCGAGGCGTCACTCTATGGGGTTAAGGGGAGCGCCCAGGCCTATGTGACGGTCAAGCTTATCCTTTTGGCTGTGTTCGTGACCACCGTCCTGGCCTTTTCGGCCGGACAGATGCTGTCGAACCTTGCTCCCAACCGCCTCGGCTCGCTTGCCTGGCTCATTCCGATCGGAATGGGAGGCGCAGGTCTGGTCGAAGCCATGAACTGCTGGAGCCTGCGTGCTGGGCTTTTGCGCGACTTTGCCCTTGGGCGGCTGATCCTGCCGGCGAGCATGGCTGCACTGCAATTGGTTTTCGGCATCGCCAACCTCGGCGGCGAAGCGATGATCCATGCCCATATTTTGAGCCAGTTCGTCTTTATCGGGTATATCGGTTATCGGGTGACGAGCTGGGAGGATTTGCGCGGCATCGCCCGGGCACCTTGGCGTGCGGTGTTCGAAAAGGCCCGGCGGGAATACAAATTTCCTCTGTTCGATATCCCCGCAACACTCGCGAGCATAGCGATCAACAATCTTCCGGCAGTTCTTGTCGGTGGGCTGTTCGGCACCGCATTTGCGGGATATTTGGGCGTGGCAACGCGCCTGGTTACCGGTCCAGTGACGCTGATCGCTTCACCGCTCAGCAATGTTTTTGTCGCCGAAGCAAACCAGAACAACAATCGTGGACACCTGCTTGGCGTGGCACGCGGGCTTCTCCTGCTGGCCGCCGGCTTTACCGCGGTGCCGATATTGCTGCTTGGACTCGCCGCGCCCTATGTGGTCGTTCCGCTCCTGGGCGAGCCTTGGATGCCCACCGCGGAAATCATGACCGCACTGGCGCTGATGGGCGCGGCACAAGCGTTGTCTACTCCGCTTAGCGACGTTCCCGCTCTGCTACGTCGGCAAGGAACAAGACTGGTCATCGACCTCGCACGAGCGGTTCTCGTGTTTGGCCCGCTGCTCGCCGGCGCCCAGGCGGGCTGGCAGCCAGTCACCGTCATCTATTTCATGGCCGCCGGCGGCGCGTCGGGTTTCGCTCTGAAAATGGCAGCATCGCTGTATTTGTTGACCCACGACCCTCAACCAGCAGGCGCTGCAACGTGCATCCAACATGAATGTCTCGAGGAAAAAACACCATGAATTCGTCGTCGGTTGACAATCTTCAAGCGGCAGTTGCGGTCACCCAGCATGACCGTGCCGATGTCTCATGGTCACGCCCTTTTATCTCTGTCGGGATACCAACCTTTCGCCGGCCCGATACGATCCGCAGAGCGATCGACAGCGTCCTGGGCCAGGATTACTCCGACTGGGAGTTGGTCGTGAGCGACGACGAGGGAGCGCAGGGCGAGACCTGGGCTATCGTGACCGACTATGCACGAAGCGAACCTCGCATCCGCATCATCGAGAACAGCCGAGGTCGCGGTCAGGTGGAGAACACCAACAACGCTATGCTGGCTTGCTCTGGACGGTGGATCAAGTTGCTGCACGACGATGACTGGCTTGCGCCAGGTGCACTCAGGACATTCGCCGAAGTTGCCAAACAGCACCCGTCGGTCGCCTTCATGACGTCTGCCGCAAACATAATCGAGGACAAGCGAGTGAGATTTCGCCAAGTCCCCAAGGAGCAGGAAGCGATCTCCCTTTATTCCAGCCAGCAGTGCCTGATGGACCTCTATCTGGTGCGCGCGACACGCTGCCTGGGGATCATTCCATCCACATTGCTGATCAACAGCGACGTCATTCGTGCCGGCTGCTTGATGCGCACGCACAAAGAGATTCCGGCCGGAGTGGATCAACTGTTCTTCGTCGATCTAGCCAGCCATGGGGACATGGTGGCGATAAGCGATCCGCTTACCTTTTATGATGCAACGAGCCATCCAAGCATTACCACGTCAAAGAGTTTCCGCGAGGTCGACGAAGTGACCCTCGCCGTCAAGCAGCTTAACTGGAATCTCATCAAAGACCGCAACCATCTCCCGCCTCCCGAGACATTGCTGCGGGCGCTGCGGGTTGCTCGTATTCCCATGCGGTTCCACCAGCAGTCCTGGTTGACTACGTTCCTGGATGGGATTCAGATCTTCCGGCCTTCGGTCATGAAGGTGGCGGGCTGGCACGTGCTTAATCACGTGTTTGCAATCCGCCCAAGATTGGGCCGGGTGCGCACGCGACGGCGGTAAGGTGAGGCTGGCCGACAAGCACATCAGCGACAGATTGCGCGCACAAGCCTGTTGTGCGCGCGCATGGTAAAGGCGTTTGCCTCACGGCAAAACGCATATGCGCCCAAGAAGAGCTACCAGTTCCGCCTGTCGCCGTGTTTCGGTCTTGGCGAACAGCGACGCCAGCTGCGACCTTATCGTGGTCCGGCTCAAGCGCCGCTTGCGGGCTATTTCCAAAGGGGCATCGCCCTGCGCCAAGCGCAGTGCGAGCTGCGTTTCGGCACTCGTCAGACCAAACATTCTTTGCAGCGTCTGGGGATTTGGCCCGGACCTGTTTTCACGATCCAGCAGCGCCACGATGCTTGTCGCGTCAGGCGTTGCTATGCCCTTCTCGTTCAATATCAGGGGCCTGTCGCCCATGCCTCGGATCACCACCCATGAAAGCGTGCCAGGAGAAAAATTGCCCGGCACGTTTGCGATCAGCCGTCTCAGCGCAGCAAATACCTTGCTGGCCGTATCGGCTGCCTCGCCTTCGCGCTCCAAGGTGTTTTGAGCGGCTGAATTCCACTCCATGACCTTCCTGTCGCTGTTCAGGATCAGGTAGCCACAACCGATGCGATCAAGCATTCTCACAACAGATGCAAGGCTGCTCTGCCGTGGCTCGACAGCAACGCTGTCGAACCGTTGTGGTGCTTGATGCCAAGCGGAAGCATGGTCACCTTGCGTTCTCAAGGCGGAGACAGGCTTTCCCCCGAAACTTCCATATTGGCGACCAAGGATTCCATCATCTTGCCTACCAACCAGTGCCATTTTCTTACCTCCCGCAAAACGGCAACGCCTCCCAGTCAAAAGGAGGTGCCTTAAACATGTCAGTCAGGTCGCTTGGAGAGTAGCGGTCCGATCCGCCCCCGACATCGGACAAAATGCGCGCTACAATCCCGGGGAACAATCCTGCGGTCGGACTAGTCTGTACGCTTTTCGGTCTAATCTCGACGGACTAGTCAGAAGGTTATAGTCTGGCACATGCGTTTGCATTCGCTCAGTTTGCATCCGAACAGCTCAGGCAAGTTGCTGACCCGCCTTGCCTCGATGTCGCTCCTGATAGCGACACTTGCAGTCGAGACAGCGCTGCCGACCTCTGTGGCATACGACATCGGCTTTTTTGAGTTTGTTCCCGCCATTATTGCCATCTCATATCTCGAAGATCGCATGATCGCTCTTGCGGCAACATTTGTGATGGTTGCCGTCGGCTTGTTGACGCGGGATGTCCTGCACCATCCAATCGATGTCGGCCTTTGGGTTCAAGCCATTCTGCTGCTGGTTGCAGGGGGGATGATCGCCCTGACTTTCCACCGGCAGAGGCAGGACTACCGCGCCCTTTTGCAGGTTGCGGAGGCTAGACTCGCGGCCTTGGAAGCAACCGAAAACAGGTATCGCTGGGCATTCGAACGTGCCGCCATTGGCTTTGCCAACATGAATGAGAACGGAGAGTTGCAACGGTCCAACAAGCGTCTTTGTGAGATGACAGGGTATGTCGAGGAGGAGCTTTCAAGTCTGCCGCTCAGCGCACTCGTCCACCCCGACGACAACCACACCTTGGCGGAAGCGTTGACTCGCCTGAAAGACACGACTTCGTTCGGCTCGGAGATCCGTCTCCTGAGAAGAGACGGCACGATTTTGTGGACAAGATTGGCCCTGTCTTTGGCCGTGCCAGCCGATGCTCTCCCTCAAAGCATTTTTGTAGTGGTGGACGACATATCGGGAGAGCGAACCGCCCGCGAGGCACTCCGGGCTCAGAAGGAATGGTTGGACCTGGCGCTATCGTCAAGCCGGTTGGGAACATGGCGCATAGATTTCGAGAGCGGGTCCGTGAAGGGCTCAGCCGCGTTCTGGGAAATGATGGGGCTGGCACCCGCGCCGAGCCGTCCATTGCAGGAATTGACTGCGGTCGTTCACCCGGCCGACTTGCCTAATCTGATGGCCCCGGGAGAGCTTGCATCAGGCGCCGACTATGACGCTGAGATCCGCATCAGGCGAACTGGCGGGCATATCCGCTGGATTGCTCTTCGGGGACGGGACGAATTGCGCGACGGTCGTGCACAGCGAATAGGAGTCGCCGCGGATCTCACCGATCGGCGCATAACCATTCTGCTGCGGGCTGCGGCGAAGAAGCGAGAGCGGGCTATGCTTGAACAGCGCCATAGGCTCAACAATCTGTTTCCGGTGATCACGGCGCTTGTGAATATGGTTGGTGCCCCCGACAATGATATCGCTAGCTATAAGCAGACACTGATCGAAAAGATCGGCGCACTCCAGGCGACGCATCTGCTTCTTTCACGCGATGGCAGCCTGTCGGCTTCCCTGCGTGACCTCATCGTTCAGGAGTTGCAGCCCTATATGGGGACGCATGACATTTCGATCAGTGGACCCGAAATAAAAATGGCTGAGGGTTCGGCTGAGAGCTTCGCAATGATCGTTCACGAGCTTACGACCAATTCCGTGAAGCATGGGGCTCTCGGCACTCCGGCAGGACGGATCGAGGTGGTGTGGCAATTCGTGGCCCAGGAGCCCGGCGCCGACATAGTGTTTGAATGGTCGGAATCGGGAGAGCGCCGGGTCTCCACCTCGGCTCGGCGTGGCTTTGGGTCGTTGATTATCGGAGCCGACGGTGAGCCTATCGTGGGCCACTCTTCCAAGCTTGAGATGCTGGATCACGGACTGAAATATTCGGTCCGGCTGCCGCCAAAAGCAATCGGCGCTAGTTGATGTCCCTGGCGGCCCATGTCTTCAGCAAAACCGCGGCTTCCGTCCGGTTTCGTGCCCCAAGTTCGCGCAGGACGGCAGCCGCATGAATCTTCGTCGTCGCTTCTGCAATTTCAAGAGAGCGGGCAATCTCTTTGTTCGAGTAACCTTCAGCCATCAACCTGAGGACTTCCTTCTGTCTGGACGTAAGCCTGCCCAGATTGTTGACGCTGATGGTCCTGTGGGGCATTTGCGTGGGAGCCTCGGATGGAAGGCGCACCGACTCCTTGGACCTTTGTGAAAGAAGTGCCGGAACGTAAATGCGGCCAGCCAGGATTTCGTTCACCGCCAGGACCACCTCCTCGTCCGTTTGGGACTTTACGATATAGCCATGAAGTCCAATCGAGAGGGCAGTTAGAATCTCGGCGCGTGAATCGGTCCCTGAGACAATTGCAAACCGTGTGTCGGGATGAGCCGGTAAGACGTCGCGAAGGTCGTCCTGACCGGACAGTCCCGGCATGTTCAGGTCGATGATGGCGAGATCAACAGGCGCCTGATCTTCAAGCAGGCTTATGACGGTATCAAAACACGCCGCTTCGAATATTTCCAAGTCTGGAATGCCGGCCATCAAAGCCAGTCGCAGCCCACGACGATACAAGCCGTGATCATCGGCGATGATAATACGATACATGAACCACCCACCTTTTGGCAGCCCGCATGTGTCCCTAGCTGCCGAAACCTCCCTTTGGATGGACTGTGCGGTGACCCAACACAGATCAGCCGCCCGCTGATCCCCCGTATGTCGACGCTCGCCGCCGCCCATCGGCACATTTCAACCTTCTAATATAGCTTACAATCGCACACATTTCAGGGCCAGATGTTGAAGTGTTTTTTTCGTACGAACGGTAGCGATGCCCTTCCGAGAAGGTCGTTGCCGGCGCCGGACATGTGAACAGTTCCCAGCTCTGATCGCCCTGCCGCGCCCATGCGCTGCCAACTGGAATATTGAATCAAAAGGCCGGGAAAGTGCCATTCAAATGCACGACGACGCCTTCTCAAGCGCCACTTACCATCGCTGCACTCCGGAGAGGCAAAACCAACACTGGCGTGCCTTCCGGCCGGGTGGGTTGGACCCATCACACCGCGACAGTCGTATCAATAGGAGGACGAGATGAAAGCGGTCATTCAGTGCGGTGGAATGGGAACACGCCTTCGGCCTTTCACATCCATATTGCCCAAGCCTCTCATGCCGATCGGTGCTCGACCGGTTCTTGAATTGCTTTTGAAGTGGCTGCGGCGGAACGGCATTCAGGAAGTCTACGTCACGACCGGCTATCTGGGGCACTTGATCCGCACCGTATGCGGGGACGGATCCCAGTGGAATCTAAGGATACGCTACACCCAGGAACTGGAACCTCTCGGCACCATTGGCCCACTCTCCCTGATCAGGGAGGAACTGGACGAGCCGTTCATTGTTCTCAATGGGGACGTACTTACCGATCTCAGTCTCAGCCGGTTTGTGGCATCACACCGCACACACACGGATCCAGTCACCATAGCCACCGCATCCCGCGTCATCAAGATGGACTTCGGCGTCATCGACGAGGTCGACAATACCGTTCAAGTATTTCGTGAAAAACCGACGCTATCCCATCTGGTAAGCATGGGAATATATTGCATGAATCCAGACGTTTTTCGTTTTATACCTGACGGCATCGCCTTCGGATTCGACGATCTCATGCTGCAGATGATGCAAAACGGCACGAATGTGCACGTCTACAAACATGACGGGCTTTGGCTGGATATCGGACGCGTTGAAGATTTTCAAAACGCACAAACCATTGCCTGGGAAGAGCAGTCCGCATCGATCGAGGTCTCGGCAGCGGCCGCTTGAGGGCTGAACGCTCGACCACGCCAACATGAGGAGGTCGTAATGCTCTTGGTCAGCGCTCCTATTCTTGGCTTTCCGGAAAAGGCGGCCTTGGCCAAAGTTGTCGACAGTGGGTGGCTGACGATGGGGGACCAGGTACGAGCCTTTGAAGAGGCCTTCGCGGCCGTGCATGATGCGGTCGATTGCGTTGCCGTCAGCTCTTGCACCGCCGCCCTGCATCTCATTCTCCATGCACTTGGGATCGGTCCCGGAGACGAAGTTCTGGTTCCCTCGCTGACCTTCGTGGCGACCGCGAATGCAGTGCTCTACGTAGGAGCAACACCGGTATTCGTCGACATAGAGTCGGCCGAAGTGCCACTGATGTCCCTAAGCGACGCGGAAGCCAAGTGCACCGGACGCACCAAGGCCGTCATTCTCGTCCACTTTGCCGGCTACCTCGCCGACCGGGAAGAATGGCAGAGATTTGCCCGTGTGCGAGGACTGCATATCGTCGAGGATGCCGCGCATGCTCCCGGCCTTAAGGAGGTGGGGACTTACGGTGCGGCCGCGGCCTTTAGCTTCTACGGCAACAAGAACATGACCACCGCGGAAGGTGGGGCCGTAATCGCCCGGGATGCACAGCTCCGTGAAGCGATCCGCCAGGCTCGCGGACATGGGATGACCAGCGGCACACATCAGCGGCTGAACAGCCGCACGCCGCAATACGATGTGACGATGCTCGGTTTCAATTATCGCATGGATGAATTGCGCGCCGCTATTGGCTTGGTCCAGCTTCAGAACCTGCAGGAATGGAATGAAATCCGGCGCATATTGGTCGTCCTCTATCGACGTCTGATCGCAGACTATTGCTCGGCTGTGACAGTTCCGTTCTGCAAACCGCGGACCTCGGCCTATCACATCATGCCTGTCCTCCTGCCACATGACGTCGACCGGCAAACGGTGATCGACCATCTGCGAACGAAGGGAATACAGACCACAATCCACTATACGCCCGTGCACCAGATGACGCTCTATCGCCAAATGTTCACTGAAATCCATCTGCCGAAGACCGAGGATTTCGCGCAGCGGGAGTTGACGATTCCACTACATCCGCAAATTACGGCAAGTGCGATCGAGTCGGTGGTTGTTGCGTTGGCCACCGCGATTGAAAGCAGCGGGCGCGCGGGAGCCGCGGCATGAACGCACTCGACGTGACTATGCATCGGCCCGCCGTAGCTGGCACCAGCCACGGAATTGCCAGGCGCGCGATGGATATCATCCTCGCCGCAGCAGCGGGAATGGCACTCGCTCCGCTGATGCTACTGATTGCTGTCGCACTCTTTGTCGAGGGTGGTTGGCCCGTGCTTTTCGCACAGACGCGCCTGGGTGCCGGCGCAAAACCGTTTCGCATGTACAAGTTCCGCAAATTCAAGACAACAGCCGATCCTTTCGGCCTTGCGCTGACCATGAACGATGACAGCCGGATGACGCGGATAGGCCGTTTTCTCGCGGCAACGAAACTTGATGAGTTGCCGCAACTGTGGAACGTTTTTACGGGAGACATGGCAATTGTCGGCCCGCGGCCGGAAAGCCTTGCCTTCGCCGATTGTTTCCGCGGCGGCAATGAAGCCGTCCTGCAGTGGAAGCCCGGCCTGCTCGGCCCGACCCAGGTTCTATTCCGTCACGAAGCCTGTTTTTACCCGCCCTCCCTTGATCCGCTCCTGTTTTATCGAGAGGTCCTGTTCCCGGCCAAGGCAACGATCGACCTCGCCTACTATCCGCGGCGCACGATTGCATCGGACCTCGTCTGGATAATGCGAGGCTTCAGGGCGGTTTTCGGCGTGTCCCTGCCTCCCGCGGCAAGTGGGTAGAGTTGGAAAGTGAGGAGAGTTTGGCATGAATGGATTGTTGTTCGTTCGCCAGTTTGACAGCTCACACGATCAAAGGAGTGCGCAGTCGTGAGCTATCACGGCAGGAAGGTCCTGGTCACGGGTGCGGATGGATTTATCGGATCCCACCTCACGGAAGCGCTGGTGCACGAAGGCGCCGATGTAACGGCACTGGCCCTCTACAACTCGTTCGACAGCCATGGCTGGCTGGACGATTTACCCGACCACGTTCGAGGCCAGCTGCAATGCATTCGCGGGGATGTTCGTGACAGCGCGTTCATCAACCGGATCGTGCGCGGCCAGGCGGCGGTGTTTCACCTGGCTGCGCTGATTGCGATTCCCTACTCCTACGCGGCTGCCCAATCCTATGTGGAAACCAATGTGCTGGGCACCGTGAATGTCCTCGAAGCGGCACGCCACTGGGAAACCGAACGCATTGTGCATACGTCCACGAGCGAGGTTTATGGCACCGCTCTGACCATGCCGATCGACGAATCCCACCCACTGCAGGGACAGTCCCCCTACTCTGCGTCCAAGATCGGCGCAGACATGATGGCGGCGTCCTATGCCAGGTCCTTCGATGTGCCGGTGGTCATCCTGCGACCGTTCAATACATACGGGCCGCGCCAGAGCGAGCGGGCCATCGTGCCGACCATCATAAGGCAGGCTCTGGACGAGAACTGTCCGGCGATCATGGTCGGCGACACCAGCCCTATCCGCGACCTTACCTTTGTGGAGGACACTGCTGCGGCATTTGTGGCGGCAGGGGCGGCCGAGCTTGAATTTGGCCATGCCTACAATGCAGGCAGCCAGCGCGCCGTCAGTGTCTCGGACGTTTTGGAGTTGGTGCTCGAGTTGAGTGGCACCAGGAAACCAGTTCGTCGAGATGAAAGCCGGATGCGGCCGCAAAACTCCGAGGTTCGCGCGTTGCTCGCCGATTCCTCGAACCTTGAAAGTAAAGTCGGATGGCGGGCACATACGAGCTTGCGTGATGGTCTGGAAAAGACCATCGAGTGGTGGCGCTCGCGCCTCAGCGAAGGCCGCGTCCGACGCGAAATGAGCTACATGACATGACCTTTCCGCGGCTCATACCAGCTTTGCTGTTGATGGCCGCGCTGCTGGCGCTGCACACAGCCGGAAACCGGCCGAGCGGTGCGGCAGGCACGGAGCCGGCAATGGATCTGCCCGCTTATCTGAAACCTGCAACTGATCCGGCGACAGGGATCCGCTTTACTCGGATCACTCAGCCCGGAGCGCTTGGCAGCGGAATTGTCTGCGGCAAAATATATTGCAGTCATCGCTACTCGAGCGCGCAAGCCTGGAATGCGGATCAGAGCCTCCTCGTCCTCATGAACGGCTGCAACGGCATGTGTTTCCTCGACGGGAAAACCTACCTCCCTTTGTTTCATCGCAACAAGTCGGGTGAGTGCGAATGGCGCCCTCGAAACGCGGAGATGATGATCTGTGTCGATGGTCAAAAGATATCGACCTGGGCGCCCCGCACCAATCGTGAGGACATAGTGTATGCCGCAACGAAATATCGGGATCTCGAATTCGGCCCGTCCAAGGGAAATCCTAGTCGTGACGGCAACCGCATTGCCGTACGCGCGACCCGCAATGATGGAGCTGCTGTCGTCTTCGCATACGACATCGACCGGCGTCTGAAATACCCGGACATCGATCTCGCCCAGGTTGCCGGAACGACCAGTTCCTGCACCATTTCTCCGCTCGGAGAGAACATCCTGTGTTTCCAAAATCTGGTCGACGGCACCGAACAGCGAGCCATTTTCGCAGTCGACGGCACCCTGCGCCAAACGTGGAAGGATCATCATCGGCCCGGCCATGGCGATTTGACTCTCGATGCGGATGGCAGCGAAATTTACGTCGGAACCAGCAAATCCGCTCCGGACAAATATCAGGTGATCAAGCGTCGGCTGTCCGATGGAAAGGTCACGTCGCTCACGAAGTACGGTGAGGCCGAGCATACGTCGCTGCGTGCTTTGGACAGGCCCGAATGGGCATTTATAAGTTACGGGGGCAATCCCGATGAGGTTCGGAGCCACCCGGACTGGGCGCCATACACGCGCGAAGTGATCGCGCTGCGTGTCGACGGTCGTCAGGAGGTCCGACGCATCGTGCAGACGCGAAACGCTCCGTTCGACTATTGGAGCGAGACACATGCCTCACCCTCCCCTGATGGGTCGCAAGTGATCTGGTCGAGCAATTGGGGGGTGCCTGGTGGACCGGTCTACGAATTCGTCGCCCATCTCGATTGGCCGCAGCAGCCGGGCCTGAATTAAAGGGAGATTGCCATCGATGGCCTTCGTTAGCCGAATTCTCTTTGCAGCCCTTGCCGGCTGCCTGGCCCTGGATATCGCAGCCGCGGCTGAAGCGCCGGTGGCCTATAAGCTGTCGCCCGGCGATACGGTGGAGATAGGAATAGCCTCCATAGCGGAGCGAACGCAACGCGCGATCGTGCAAATGGATGGCTCGATCGCGCTGCCCGAGTTCGGGATGATCCCGGTTGGCGGGCTGACGCCGGCCGAATTGCAGACGCGCATGGAGGCGGTGCTGCCAACCAAGATAGTCCATCAGCGCCTGCCTGATGGACGGGAGCAAATGATCGTCATCAAGCCGAGCGACGTCACGGCCGTGATCGCGGAGTACCGTCCGATCTATGTGACTGGCGATGTGCTGACACCAGGGCAGCAGACTTACCGGCCACTCATGACTGTCCGACAGGCAATTGCCGTCGCCGGCGGTTTTAGTCTCCTGCGGTCTCGGGCAAGCCAAAGCGGACCTGATCCCGTTGATCTGCGACGCGACTACGAGTCGATCTGGGGGGACTACATCAGAGACTACTTTCATGGCGCGCGCATCCGCGCCGAACTTCAGAACCAGGCAGAATTTGACATGCAACCGCCGCAAGGCTCGCCCCTGTCGAATGCATTGATATCGGCGGTCGCGCAGGCGGAAGCGGAGGGCCTCAAGATTTCGCTGAACAATTTTCAGCAGGAGCAAAGCTATCTCGACAAGACCGCCAAGGATGCCGAGGCTCAGGTCGAGGTTCTGCTCAAGCGCGAGCAGACGGAAGCGGCCGCGGTGAAACAGGATGAGGACGATCTTGCGCGGGTCACCAAATCGTTCGAATCAGGCAACCTGACCAACAGCAGGCTCGCCGACGTCAGGCGTGCCGTGCTGATGTCGTCGAGCCGGGCGCTCGAGACCTCGGTCGAACTGATGAGAACGCGGCGCCAGCAGGAAGACTCTGTCAGGCAGCAGGGACGCAATGAAAATCAAAGAAGGATCGGCCTTCTGAACGAATTGAGGGACACCGACCTTCGCCTCGCCGAGACCACTGCAAGGCTCCACGCAGCCAGCCAGAAGCTTCAGCCATCAGGGGCGTCCGCGCTTCCACTGCCCGTCGCCGGCGAAACCTTTCAGGCGCGGATCACAATAACCGGCGGGGCCGGCGACGCGTCAAGAGGTCGACCGGTCGACCAGGACACCGAGGTTGCGCCTGGAGACACCATCGAGGTGAGGTTCAGCAGCGAACTGCAGAGCGCGGCGATCCAGTAGTTGCGCGGACGTGAACCGAGCCGGGAACGACGTTGCTGATGGCTCGCCCACGGCATGAAGACCGGGCGCCTGAGAAATCAACATGGGGAAATCAAGAAAGCGGGTTTGCCGTGATTGGTGAAATAGATGTCGCCAGCGCCTACAGCACCGGCCGTACCGACTTCATGGGGCTGAAGTTGGTTGTCGCGCCCGGCGTGCTCGTCCCTCGCCCGGAGACGGAACTGCTCGGCAGCACCGCCCTCAATGTGCTTCGTGAACTTAACAGGCCGGTACCGCGTGTCGTGGACATGTGCTGCGGGGCGGGCAATCTCGCCTGCGCCATTGGATACAAGGTCCCCACCGCGCGCGTCTGGGCGAGCGATCTTACTGACAGCTGCGTCGAAACCACCTGCCGGAACGTTGCCCATCTTGGCCTGGCCGGACGTATTTCGGTGCTACAGGGCGACCTCTTCAATTCCTTCTCGGGTCTGGAGCTCGAAGGTACGATCGATCTGGTCGTCTGCAACCCGCCTTACATCTCGGAGAAGCGGCTCGAAAACGACCGCGCGCATCTGATGGAACTTGAACCCCGTGAGGCGTTCGCTGCCGGGCCTTACGGCCTGAGCATTCATATGCGGGTGATCAAGGAGGCGCAGCACTATCTGCGGCAAGGTGGCATGCTACTTTTCGAGGTCGGGCTTGGCCAGGACCGGCAGGTCATGAGTTTGGTTGAGCGTTCCAAAGCCTATGAGAGCATTCGCACTGTTGCGAACAAAGCCGGTGAAGCCAGGGTGGTTTGTGCACGGGCCAAAGCGCCAGCGTGAGCCGCGCCATGGGTTTGGTTTGCGCGCTCGGTTGGGACGACGCCCTCAAGCCGTGGCCCGGCGATCAGTTTTTCTTGCTGACCACGTAACGTGCAATTCCCTGGATGGAATCGAAATTCTCAGGCAGAAGTTCACTGTCCTCGACAGTGATGCCGAATGTCTCCTCGACGAAGCCGATAACTTCAAGCACTCCAGTCGAGTCTATGATGCCCTGGTCGAGCAACGACGTTTCAACTTCCAGCGCACGCGGGTCGGCTACGTAGAAGTTTGACGCCAGAAAGGCGCGGATTTGATCGCTGTAGGTGTCAATTCTGTTGTTCGTGCTCAGCATTGAATTGGCCTCCGATCCAAATAATTTCCGTAAATTGCTTTATGACAGCGCCATTTTCTTGAGCTTGCCCGTGTCCGTCATCGGCAGACTGGACACAATTTGGATGGACTTCGGAATCATGAAGTTTTCCAATCGCTTCTGACATTCCATCCGCAGCTGCTTTTCGCCCATGATCGTTCCTTGCTCCATGACGACAAACGCTTTCACTGCTTGCCCCAGCAGGTCGTCAGGTACTCCGACAACCGCGGCTTCCCGTACTCCCGGGATTTCCATCAGCACGTTTTCGACTTCCCTAGGCGCCACCTTTTCTCCCCGCGATTTTATGATCTCATCGCTGCGGCCGACAAAATAGAGGTAGCCTTCCTCGTCCATTCGGCAGTAGTCGCCGGTGTACAGAACCTGCTCGCCGGGCAAAGGACCTGGCTTGAGCTTCTTCGCGGTAGCCTCCGGCTTACCCCAGTAGCCCTTCATGACCGTTGCCCCGCGGATGACCAACTGGCCGACGACATTGGGACCAACCCTTCGGTCATCCTCATCGACAATCCACATTTCGGTGTTCGGGATGGCGATCCCCACGCTCAACGGTTTTCGGGCAAGATCGTCCGGCGGAAGATAGGTGCAGCGTTTGCATTCGGTCAGGCCGTACATCGAATAGATGCGGGCGGCGGCAAACAGTTCCTGGAGCAGGCGAATGTGCTTAAGCGGCAGGGCTGCCGCCGTGTTCGTGACATACCTTATGCTTGCAAAATCATTTGCCTTCAGCGTCCTGAGATCCGACAGCGCGGCAAAGATGGTCGGCACGCCGGGAAAGCCTGTAACTCTCTCCCTTTCGATGATCGCAAGTATCTGTGCGGGGAAGGCAAACGAGCGCTCGAGGACCAACCGCGCCCCGGTACGGAATGCCATTATCATCTGATAGAGGCCGTAGTCGAAGGCCAGGGGCAAGACATTGAGGATCACGTCGTCTTCGCCAAGCTCAAGGTACGAGGCGATAGACGTGCAGGCTGTCATCATGTTCCTGTGTGTCAGCATCACGCCTTTGGGTTCGCCGGTCGAGCCCGACGTGTAGATGATGGCTGCGAGATCGATATCGATGCGGCGGCGGGCCGGCGCTTTGCCGTGGCCGGCAGCCGCCTCATCCCAGCGCACGGCATGTGGCAATCCCCGGAGCTCGGCGTCGTCCACCTGACCGGAGACGATGAGCCGCCGCAGCGACGGACAGTTACGCGCCGGCTCAGCAAAGACCGGCTGCAAATGTTTGTCGGTGATCAATGCTGCCGGAAGGCAATCGTTGAGCAAATACCCCAGCTTGTCGCTCTTGGTGAGCGGATTGACGACGCACACAACGGCGCTCGCCTTGAGAACCGCCCAGAAGCTGACCACGGTCTCGACGGTGTTGTCGGCGAAGATCATAACGCGGTCACCGGGAGCGACCCCGGACGTGACGAGATGACGGGCGACCGCGCTGGAGCGTGTCTCAAGCTCGTCATAGGTGAGCCGGTGCTCGCCGCACACCAGCGCTATCTTGCCACCGAGCCGCTCGGCCGAATGACTGAGGTAATCGTCCAGCAGAGGTACGGCGCCATGCATCATACCAGCACCTCTTCCCTGTGCAGGTGATCGACATCTATCCTGAGGTCGACCGCATGCGCGCTCGATGGGCGGCTTGCGACAAACTGCTGATGGAGGAGCTGCGTCGACAGCACGCCGACCAACGCCATGTTGTCCGAGTTGGACAGATCCCCATCGCCGGTCTTGGCAGCGCATTTGTCCAGCAGGCGCGCGACCGAGTTCGGATCAAAGACATTCGCCGCGCGCAGGGCAGTCTCGGAGAGTGCTTCGCGGACATAGGCGGGTGCGCCATCGCCCGTGAAGCAAAGTGCGTTGGGCGCCCGGTAGGGTTGCTTCTTGCGGGCCACGACTTCCGCGGGCACGATCGATTTCGCCACACGCTTCAGCACGTGTTTCTCATCCAGAATGCGCAGCTTGTAGTCGGGCGGAAGCGAATTCGCCAAGGCCACGAGCCTGTCGTCCAGGAACGGGAAGCGCCCCTCGACAGAATGGGCCATCAGCATCCTGTCACCCTGCGAGGAGAGCAGGTAGCCCGACATCAGCGTCCTGATCTCAAGATACTGGTCCTGCGCGAGAGGACCCCATCGTGGAAACTCTTCGGGCAGGCGGCCAAGCAGGTCTGCCACCACGTCGTGACACGCCGCTTCGGCATGCATGTCGGCCGAGAACAGCCGTTTGATGGCGCTGGTGGTGCGCCAGCGGGTGTCATGCGCGAAGCCGGGCGCGCCAAATGCATGGATACCGTGTCCAAAGAACTGGCGTGCCATCGCCTGCTGCTTGACCGGCGACCGGCTCAGATAGGGGTAGAGCCGTTCCAGCAGTCGCGCGCGTCGGGCGGATGCGGGCTGCCGCCCCCAGAAACGGCGGACCTTGCCTTCACGGAACAGGTCGTAGCCGGCAAACATCTCGTCGGCGCCCTCGCCGGTCAGGACGACCTTGATGCCATGTTCGCGCACCAGCCTCGAGAGAAGGAACAACGGCGCCGGCGCGGTCCTGAGAATCGGACGCTCGGCGTGACGGATCACATCTGGGAAAACCTCGGCAATATCACCGCGCGAAACCATCACCTCGTGGTGCTCGCCGCCGCTCGCACTTGCAACCAGCCGCTGGTAACGGGTTTCATCATATTCGGCGTCAGCAAAACGCAACGAGAAGGTCTGGAATGGCGCGCCGGCGAAGCGCCTACCGAGCATGGCGACAAGTGAGCTGTCGAGCCCGCCGGAAAGGTAGCAGCCAACCGGCACATCCGCCTTGACCATTCTAAGCGCCGTCGCGGCCTGCAAGGCGCTACGCACTTCGTCCACCGCATCGTCCAGTGAGCCGGTGAAGGTGCCATGGGCCTGGTCCGCGATCTCGGGATAGCAAGGTTTCCAGAAAGCGTGCTCACGAACGCTGCCATTGTCGTAGATGCGTACATGGCCGGGGGTAAGTTCCTTCACTCCCTGAAATACGCCTTGCGGCGGTACGACCGTCCACAGCGTGAAAGTCTGGTCTATCCCCGCCGGATCAAAGGCCCGCAGTATCGCCGGGTCGGCTGCGAAAATGGCCTTCACTTCGCTGGCGAAGTGAAGGCGGCCAGCATGTTCGCACAAATGCAGCGGGCAGATGCCGAACCGGTCGCGCGACAGGACGAGACGGCCTGTCAGCGAATCCCAGATGGCGAGTGCCCACTGCCCGTTTAGCCTCTCGAATGCGGCCACGCCCCAGGCGCGGTAGGCGTGCACGATGACCTCGGTATCGCTGCGGGTGCGGAAACGATGCCCCAGCGCCATGAGTTGTTCACGCAGCTCGACGTAGTTGAAGATCTCGCCGTTGAACACGATCCAGGTGGTATCGCCGGTGTCCGCGAGGGGCTGCTGTCCGGTCGAGAGATCGATGACCGACAGACGGGTATGCGCCAGCCCCGCCCGCCTGTCGCGGTAAACGCCGCTCTCATCCGGGCCTCGATGGGAGAGCGCGGCTGCCATTCGTAGAAGCGCGGCTCGTGAAGGAGGCTCCGCAGCCGCGTTCAGCGCCACAATTCCGGCGATGCCGCACATGGGTCAATCCCTGTCCATCGCAGCGGACAGCTGCGGCCGTGCGTGAAGGTAGCGGGCGGCGCGGCGTTTGCTGACGATATCCTTATAGACCTTCTCGACCTGCTCGGCCGTCAGGCCGGCGGCGGCGGCAACCACGCCGGCCGAAATTCCGTGATTCATGCCGTAGAGGCACAAATCCATCAGCTGATAGGGCAAGGCGAAGTAGAACTCCTCCTGGGTTTGCGCCATGGAAAACGTGTCCGTGGTCGGCGGCCTCGTTCGGACCTCCTCGTCAATCCCGAGATATTCCGCCAGCTGATAAACCTGGGTCTTGTAGAGATGGACGATCGGCATCACGTCGGCGACGCCGTCGCCCTGCTTGACGAAGAAGCCTTGGTCATATTCGAGCCGGTTTGGCGTGCCTGCCACTGCATAGTTGAGGCGGTCCGCATGATAGTATTCAGTCATCTTGCGAACCCGCTGCTTGTAGTTGGTTGCAGCGACGATCTGCAGGTAAGCCGCCGGCGAAAGACGCACGGTGTCGATCTTTCCGTCCGGATCCTCGACGGTGAGGCGCGTGATATTAAGGCCGCTGCTCTCCAGCACCGATGCCATGACCAGCTTGCATTTCCAGCCTTCGCCATATCCAGGGACGGCAGTTCGGATGGCCTCCGTCTGTCGGGCGTAGGCACCGATGCCCTCGAGCGCCGGCTGGATATCCTCAAGGATTGTGTCGATGCCAAGCTGCCCGGCGACGCTGCGGCCAAGCCTCAACGAGTCGCCGGATGAATCGCGCTCCGGCATGAACAGGCCCAGTACCTTGTCCCTGCCGAACGCGCGTGCGCAGACCGTTGCGACGACCGAACTGTCGATGCCTCCGGAGAGCCCGACAACCACTCCGCGGCGCCGTTGTGTGCCGAGAACCTGTTCGCGCAAGGTCTCGACGATGCGATCGATCTCCAGCCGGGCATCGAGCGCCAGCACATCGCTGCTGAATTCCCCGATCAGGTCGATGACACTGCCTCCCGTTTCTGTGACTCGATTGAAGAGTAGGTCTCAGTCACAGCGTTTTCGATGAGCGGGCGATTGATGGTCAGATGGGGCTCCACGACCATGTCGATGTGAGTGCCGGCGATCGGAATGACGTCCAGATGGACGAATGCCCGATCCCACCCAAGTGCAAGCGGCATTCCGGGCCGCGCGCAACGGAACAAGGTGCCGGTGATCGGCAGTATCGGCCTGGGTTCTGTGAGCCACTGGAAGAAGGCGCGCGCGCGCAGAACTTCCTGCAGTTCCAGTTTGGTTCTGAAGCTCGTCGGGTTGAACTGACCCTCGGCATAGCGGTCGAGGAAGCTGGCAAGCCGGGATTCGCAGTGCATTTTGACCGCGACCTTGGCAAGCGCGCGGCATGCGACTCGACTAGCCGATATACGATTGGTTCGGATCCGGTGAAATGTCCGGGTAATCGTCTCCCAACGCTTGCTGCGTTCGCCAACCAGGCTGGTATCCAGAATGCCCGTGAACGCTACAGCTCGCCCTTGATCAAGCAGACGCGCGGCAACCTCAAAAGCGACCGCTCCTCCGAGCGAGTGACCAAGCAGGCGAACACAGCCGGTCGGCTGTACGCGGTTGATATGATCGATTGCAGCTTCGACCATTGCGGCGACGGTGTTCTGACCTCGCAGGATCATGCCCAGGGCCGGATATCTGATGGGAGACACCCTGGCGACCTTGCTTATCGCCGATGCGAACGAAGCAAGGCTCGGACCATAGCCGACCGACCCGGGGAAAAGGAAAAGCAGCGGAGGCTCGTGTTTCCAAGCGGGCGCGTGCTCGCCGCCTCCTTGAGCAGAAATGACCGCTGCAACCATCTCATCGAAGCTCATTCCAACCGTGAAGGCTTCCAATCCGAGCTCCTGCCCGATCGCGCTTTCGATTTCCATGACGCAGTGCAGCAGCTTCAGCGAATCTCCCCCCGCTTCATCCCAACAGCCCAGGGCGACCCGCGTCTTGAGGACCTTGGTCCAGGCACGCCGTACGATCTGATGAGCAGGAACTTCATGTCCCGCATGGGGTATTTGCGGTGGGGGCGTGGTTTCCCGAACCGAAAGGTCAATTGCAGCCAGCGTTGTCATATCGATCTTTCCGCCGGGCAGTCGCGGTATCTCGGCGCTTGCATGGAGTCGCAACGGGCAAAGCGCCGGCGGCAATTTTGTCCTGGCAAGTTGGCGCAGCTCGTCGCAAAAACTGGCTCCTGCTCCGCTGTGCGGTACGGCGAATGCAACCAGTTCATTCGCCGGGGTGACGATAACCACGGCATCCTTCACCGACGGCGCGCCACGCAGAACCCGTTCGAGTTCGGCCGGCTCAACGCGCCGCCCATTGACCTTTATCTGGCGCCCTTTGCGGCCTATGACCCGCAGCAGGCCGTCACTCCCGATTTGCACAAGATCGCCCGTCGCAAAGATGCGAAGCTTCTGGTCGTCGGGGTCTACTTCAAACGGAACAACGGCCCCGTTTTCCCAATGTCCAAGCGCGACATACGGGCTTCTGATCAACAGTTCTCCGATCTTGCCGGGCTGAACCGGGTAACCCTCTTCATCGACCACTGCGAAGCTGATTCCCGGAAGCAGCCAGCCGACGGGAGCCGAAGAATCGAATTCCGGCCAATCGTGCGGCAAGAACCACTGCGATCCCGTCGTTTCCGTCGATGAATACCCGATCTGCACCAGGCAATTTGGCGGGACAGCCTTGCGCACGAGGCGGATGTCGGCCGAAGATACCTTCTCGCCTCCAATTCGGGCAACTCTGAGCGAACCAAAGGCGTCCGCGGGTTCATCCGCCAAGAGAGCGCGAAGCAATGCCGGCACCAGATAGGTGATCGTCACGCCTTCGGATTGCATGCGGCCGCGAACCGCGCGCAGGCCGACGGCTTCAACCTCCACAAGCTGCAACGTGGCACCCGTGAGAAGAGCGGCAAGAATTTCCCGACAGCCGGCGATGGTTGCCGGGCCGGTCAGAGGCAGGAATACATCCTGTGCATTGATGTGGCACGCATCGACATATTGCTGCACTCGGCACAGCAAGTTCCGCTGGCTGTTGACAATCCCCTTGGGGCGGCCCGTGCTGCCGGAGGTATAAAGCACGATTGCCGGTGCATCGACAGAAACCACACGGTGTGCGGCTGGATGGGGCGTTGCCTGCAATGATTGCGCCATATCGATCCAGGCAACGTGCTGGGGCAGATCAAGGCCGTGGAGGCCTTTGTCGCCAATTATGGCGGAGAGCCTCGCGTCGGCGACGATTTCGTTGATGCGCGAGTCCGGATCTCGCACGTTAAGCGGCACTGACGGCCGACCGGATGCCATGCTGGCCAGCATCGCAACGGTGTACCAGACCGAGTTGGCCTGAAGTATTCCAACCGCATTTCCGTCGGGAACGACGGCTTCAATCCAGCCGGCCAATGCCTCGACCGCCCGAAAAAGCTCGAAATAGGTCAGTCGATTGGTGCCGTCGCTGGCGGCTAATTTTTCGGAATAACGCCCGGCGATCTCCCTCAGGTGATCAAAGACAGGAACGTCGGCGAAGCCAGTTCCCATCCGTTGATGCAGACGTAGAACAGGCCCGCCATGGTCAAGAGCATGATCGGGAGCTTTTAGCCATCGGCAAGGGACCACCGCTTGGTAGTCAGCCTGCACCGTTTGAATCGCCCTCGAAGATTCTAAATGCGCCAGAGACATAAGGGCCCCACGCTAGGATTGTTGCCGCTTATCGCTCCGCGGCATGATCTTTTCATCAATCATTCGGATGATGCGTGAGACGGTCTTAATCGCTTGAATTATTCGAAGATGAAGAGGCCAGCCTGCGCCCGCCCGGGCTGCGGGACTACCTTACCTTACAGAGGTGTCGGGCTGCGCGCTGCTATCCGCTTTGCCAGTGCTTGAAACGAAGCAGTATGCGAACACTTCCCCTCCAAGCTCATCCGTTACACGAACCCAATTGTTTTCCCAAGTCCGCAGGGTAACCTGGCGTCCCGTTGACATAGTCGCCGCCGTGAACGGGCTGGACGCATTGACGTTACTCGCCGCGACCACGTCATCCCCCTCCATTTGTTCCACCAGGTATGTTTGCATCACTGCTCCTGACTGTGGGGCAAGGCCGGTTCAATCGCGTGTAGCTGGACAACTCCAACCGCAGGGAACGGATTTCGTTCCATGCTACAGGCAACCCTACCGCCGGAAGTCAGCCTTCAGATCGCCTGCCCTCCTGGCAGGACCGTGGCCTAGCCGCTGAACGACTGGTCAGGACTGAGCTATGCTTTGGGGGAGATGGACCTCGCCCTGCGAATCCGCATACTTCTGGAAAAGTGCAATCTTGTCGGGATACGTAATCCGGATTTCGCTGTGACAGCCCTCGCAGCGATATTTGGACGCAACCTGGAACCAGCGCCCGGGTTTGAGCAAAGCCAATCCGCAGCGCGGACATTTGAACGTCATTTCAAGAGGGCATAGATTCTGACACAGCGGCATTTCGCAAAGTCCATAAGGGATACCTAATGTTAGGCAACGACAGCCGGCCGAAATCGTTCCTGGACGCCGTTCTTTTCGTCAGGCCGACGACCAGCCCGGACGCCGGGAGATTATTGGATTGTCCGCGATGCCAGATTTACTGACGCGGGCCTGAACTCAAGCGCACCCCGATTTCCGTTGGCGTAGCGCCGTTGCAGGCGTTGACTGATGTCAGCAGCTTGCAATCCGAATGAGCAAGCCCGGAGCGAGGTGGCCTCGGGGGGACGACGGGGCCGCACGGTCGACGACACGGCCTATCCGGATGCTGAAACAACGCCGCGCGCCAACCCTGTCGAACAGCACCAGTGGAACAGGCAGGACGAAAAGCGGCGCAACAGGCGGCAATACTTAAGTCTCTCGCCTATATCGTAGCTCGGGAGCCGCGATCCCGACCGAATTGATGGATATGGAAGCGCTGTTGAAGGGAACCGACGCATCCCTTGGCGAATGCGTCGGTTCCAGAAGTTTATGCGTGGCGGATTTCCGTTCCCAGCACCTTCAGACATTCGCGGATGAACGCAGCAAGCGCCGTCCAACCTTTGGCCGAAACCATTGTCCCGTCCACATAGGCCTCGGTCGGCGACAGGTCGATATAGGTGCCACCCGCCAGTGTCACCTCCGGCTCGCAGGCGCCGAGTGCCGCGACCTTCTTGCCGCGCACCACGCCGTCGACAGCGATCAGGATCTGCACGCCGTGGCAGATGGTGAAGATTGGCTTCTTGGCCTCGTGGAAATGGCGCACGATCGCCTGCACGCGCTTGTCGGTGCGGATGTATTCCGGGCCGCGGCCGCCCGCGCAGTAGACGGCATGATACTGATCGAGTTGCCTCTCGGCTTCCGAGAAAGTCTTGTTGATCAGCGCATAATGGCCGAGCTTTTCGGTGTAGGTCTGGTCGCCCTCGAAGTCGTGTAGCGAGGTCTTGATCAGATCTCCGGCGTTCTTGTCCGGGCATACCACGTGGATGGTGTGACCGACGGCTTCCATCGCTTGCTGATAGACAAAGATTTCGTATTCTTCGGTGAACTCACCGGTCAGCATCAGTATCTTTTTGCCTGGCATGGCTCTTCCTCTCAGTGTTTTGAGCTAGGCAAGGCGCAGACTGCGCCTGCCTTTCTGTGAAATCGGATAGGGTCAGAATGGCGAATCCGGAAAGTAATATTCCTTGGCGTTGGCCTGGGTGATCAACGGCGCGTCGAGCTTGACGGTGCCACGGACGGGTGCCTGGCCGATCAGGTTGGCGACTGTCATGTAGATCGCGGTCTTGATCATCGACGGCGGGTATGGCGTCTCGACCGGCGTCATGGCGTCGCCGTCGATCACTTTCTTGACGATGTCCTTCATGCCGTTGCCACCGAGCGCAAGCTTGATGTCGGTCCGCCCCGACTGCTTGACCGCCTCGAGCACGCCAAGCAGCATGTCGTCGTCATTGGCCCACACCGCATCGATATGCGGGTACTTGGCCAGATAGTCCTGCATCAGCTTGAAGGCTTCGTCGCTGTTCCAATGCGCGTACTGGATGTCGAGGACTTTCAGATCAGTGCCTTTGATCGTGTCCTGGAAGCCCTTGATGCGCTCGTCGTCGATGACGGTCGGAATGCCGCGCAACACAACGACGTCGCCCTTGCCGCCAAGCTTGTCGATCATGAACTTGGCGGTGTTGGTGCCAACCGCGATATTGTCGCCGGCGAGGTAGAGATCCTGGACGGAGGCGTCAGTCAGACCGCGATCGACGACGGTGATGAACGTGCCCATGTCCTTGATAGCCTTGACCGGCTGGGTCAGCTCTTCCGAGCTGTAAGGCAGGATCACCAGAGCATCCAGCTTGCGGCTGGCCGACAGGTCCTCAAGCGCGCTGACCTGCTCCGCCGCGGACGGCGACGTCTTCACGACCACTTCGACGTTCGGGAACGCGGCGTTGATTTCCTTGGCCGCCGCTTGTGCGTGGTAGACGATGCCCGCTGTCCAACCGTGGTCAGCGGCCGGTATCGACACCGCGATGACCTTCTTGTCTTGCGCCATGGCCTGGCCGGCCAGCAGCAGCGCGCCAAGTGTCGCTGCCGCAATCCATTTTCTACTGAACATTGTCTTCTCCCTTGGACCTACAAGAACGTTAATCCGCGTGGTCCGGACGCGGCGCTATTTCGAATTCGAAAACCGCTGGATGAGCATGGCGATGATGATGATGACGCCCTGAACAGCGGCAACGAGGTATTCGGAGACGAAGTCCGAGAGCACCATGAGATTGGCGATGAGTTCCAGGATGACGGCGCCGGCGACTGTCCCCCACACATGGCCCTTGCCGCCGCGCAATGCGGTGCCGCCAATCACCACGGCGGTGATGACCTGCAGTTCCCAAAGCTGTCCGGTTGTCGGCGTTGCGGCGCCCAGGCGCGGCACGTAGCAGATCGCGGCAATCGCCACACAGACACCCTGGACGATATAGGCCACGGTCCGTGTCCTGATCACCGAGATGCCGGAATAACGGGCGACATCCTCATTGGCGCCGACCGCCGCACATTTGCGCCCATATTTCATCTTGTAAAGGATGAAGGATGCGACCGCGGCGACTGCGATGGATATGAGGATTGGAACCGGGATCCCGCCGACCGTGCCGAAATAGACAGGCCGGTAGGCCTCGCGCAACGACCTGTCGATCGGTATCGTGCCGCCATCGGTCAGATAGGTTATCAGCGCCCGGAAAATCCCCATCGTGCCCAGCGTGGCGATAAACGGTTCGATCCTGCCGACCGTGACGATGAGCCCGTTGGCAAGCCCGCACACCAGGCCGACCAGGATCGCAACCGCCATACCGGCGGGAATAGCCCAGATGCCGGCATGCGGCGCCACCGCGTTCATGAACATGATGGTGATGCCGGTGATGAAGGCGGCCATCGAGCCGACGGAAAGATCGAGCCCCCCCGACGAGATCACAAATGTCGCGCCGACCGCGATAATAGCAATGAAGGCGCTGCGGGTGATGACGTTGGCGAGGTTGGTGGCGGACAGGAAATCGGGGTTGATGAGGTAACCGACCACCAGCAGAGCTGCCAGCGCAAGAAAAGGCCCGATATCGGTCCAACTGATGTTGAGATCGAGGGGGCGACGCCTGGATGCGGATTCGCTCATGACAGCCATTTTGTGCCTCCCTTGGCTTTTGGCCCTTGCTTGGGGCCACTGGTCGCCAGTACCGCCACATTGCTTTCGGTCATTTCGGCGCCACTGACCTCGCCGGTGATGCGGCCTTCGCGCATCACCAGGATGCGGTCGCAGATGCCGATCAATTCCTGCATCTCCGAAGAGATGACGATGCAGGCCTTGCCCTTGGCCACAAGCTCCTGGATGAAGGCATAGATCTGCGCCTTGTTGGCGATGTCGATGCCACGCGTGGGCTCGTCGATAATGACCACCGAAGGATCGGTCAGCAGCACCTTCGCCAGCAGCAGCTTCTGCTGATTGCCCCCGGAAAGCTGGGCCGCTTTGGCGCCGAGGCTCTTCAGCCTGATGTCATATGTCTCCACGGCCTGTTCCAGGGCTTGCGCTTCGCGGCGCCGACCCATCGAGAGGCCGGGATGAAACACATCGAGCGCCGACAGCGTCAGGTTAGGCGCCAGGTGCTCTTGCAGCAGCAGTCCCTTGCCCTTGCGATCCTCGGTCAGGTAACCGACGCCGGCGTCGATCGCCGCGCGCGGCGATTGGAAATGGACCGACTTGCCCTCAAGTTCGATCTTGGCAACTGCCGGGCGCAAGCCGATAATGCCCTCGAAGAGTTCGGTTCGGCCTGCGCCGACCATACCGGCGAACCCCAGGATCTCGCCCTTGTGGACCGTGAACGACACGTCCTCCACATAGCCGGGAACGGAGGCGTTCCTCACGCTCAGCATCGGTACATCCGAAGGCGCTGCGGTTCTCTCAGGATAGAGCGCTGCCAGTTCGCGCCCGACCATCAGCCGCGCCATGTCCATCTGGCTCAGCGTCTTGCCGGGATAGGTGCCGACCATCTTGCCGTCGCGCAGAACGGTCACTTTGTCTGCGACCCGCTGCACCTCATCCAACCGGTGGCTGATATAGAGCACGGCGGTGCCGTGAGCCTTCAGTTGCAGGACGATCTCCAGCAGGCGCTCGACCTCGCCACCGGTCAGAACGGCGGTCGGCTCGTCGAAGATAACCACCTTGTGGTCGTCAAGCAGGGCGCGAGCGATCTGCACCATCTGCCGGTCTGCCAGCGAAACGTCGCGCACCAGTGCCCTTGGCGAGACCGCGCAGCCGATCTGCGCCAGTTTCTCGGTTGCCAGCCGGCGCATGGTGCGGTCATCCACGACATGGCCACGCGAAAGCTCTCGCCCGAGAAACAGATTGTCGGTGACCGTGAGCCCCTCAGCGAGCAGGATCTCCTGATGAACCAAAGCGATACCGGCATCCTGTGCTTGGGCAGGCTTGGCAAATTTCACCGCGTGTCCGTTCATCGACAACGTGCCGTGGCTTGGCTCGACATAGCCGGACAGCAGCCGCATCAACGTCGACTTGCCGGCACCGTTCTCGCCAATGATGGCGTGGATCTCTCCCGGCAGGACGTCCAGGGTGACGTCCGACAGCACCGTCACTGGGCCGTATTGCTTGGACAATTCCTGGGCGCGCAGCACCGGTTCAAGCGAACCAGGCGCTTCGCTGGACAACGTGCTCCCGCCCTCCCCGGCGATATTCGCGGCAATGGACATCCGTTCCGACCTCAATCGAATGCCGGGAGCAGGCGATCGCGCGAGTGCTCTATATGGATGCGCATCGCCTTTTCGGCGGCATCGGGATCGGCCGAGCCGAACGCGGCAAGGATCGCCTCGTGTTCGTCAAGCGCCTCCTCGGTCACGCGTGCATGGAACATCAGGCGGAAGATGTGGAAGTGCGTGTGCTGGTGGCTCAACGTCTCGCGGATGAGTTCGTTTTGAGAAAACTCCATGATCTTGTCGTGGAAGATCGCATCCTGCCTGGCGAAATTCGAATAGCGCACGCGATCATCCTTGCCTTCGCGGCGTGACATCACGCCGGCAGCTTCGAGCAACAGATCGAGCTTGGCGTCGTCCATCGTTGCGGCGGCCTTTGCGGCGCCATGCGGCTCGAGCAGCAGACGCATCTCGTATAATTCGTCGAAACGGCGCCGGGTGATCTGGGGCGCGGCACGATAACCAATCAGATGCGTCTTGAGCACCAGGCCTTCGCCTTCGAGCCGTCCGAGGGCTTCCCGGATCGGCGTGTGCGAGACGTTGAATTCCTTGACCAAGCTGTCGACTGTGATGCGCGAGCCGGGGGGGATCTTCAGCGCCATCAACTGCGCGAAGATGGCTTCATAGACATCTTCGACGAGACTGTTGGCGCGCTGGATGCGACCAGCTCCAATGCTGGCGTCGCTTGGGTCGGGTAAGTTTGCGGTCTGCATATTTTGCCTCTTGACAGTGAGGACTGCTAACACGATGGTTCCGCGGATGCAATCCTATATCCTATACGATTTTAAAGCGGATATCTTTTAAGTGCGAGAGACACACTCTTAAACCGTCCGATCCAGACCGAGTTCAATGCCTCCGTTTCCAGTCAGCAGCCGCCAAAGGACCAATCATGACCCTCTTCGCCGCCCTGCGGTTGCCGCGTGAAATCCTGTTCGGGAAGGGGCAACGCCATGTGCTGCCGACGGTCGCCGCCCGGTTCGGCCGACGCGCGCTGGTCTGCACCGACGAGCGTTTCGCGGGCACAACGGTATTCGCCGACATCATCAAGTCCCTTCAGTCAGCCTCGATCGAGGTCCTGGTGCATGATCGTGTTCTGCCCGACGTGCCACGCGATACGGTCGGCGTCTGCGTCGAGGAAGCGAAGGGGTTCGGGCCGGATATGGTGATCGGCATCGGCGGCGGCAGCTGTCTCGATTTCGCCAAATGCGCCACCCTGCTGCTCAGCCATGGCGGCAAGCTCCAGGACTATTACGGGGAGTTCAAGGTGCCGGGTCAGACACTGCCGCTGATCGCCGTACCCACCACGGCCGGCACCGGCTCCGAGGTGACGCCGGTCGCGGTGATTTCCGACCCGGACCGGACGCTCAAGGTCGGCATATCGAGCCCTCACCTTATCGCCGCGGTCGCTCTGTGCGATCCCGAGCTGACAATGACCTGTCCGCCTGGCCTGACCGCGATCGCCGGCGCCGACGCTTTGACCCATGCGATTGAGGCCTTCACCGCCATGCGGCGCGGTGAAGACCCCAATCTGCCGCAACAGCATGTCTTCATCGGCAAGACTGCGCTGACAGACCATTTCGCGTTGCTCGCGATAAAGCTGCTTGGCCGGAGTCTGGAGAAAGCCTGCAGCGACGGCACGGATGCCGACGCGCGTGCCGATGTCATGATGGGCGCTCTGGCGGCGGGCTGCGCGTTCGGCACCGCCGGCACGGCGGCGGCGCATGCCGTGCAATACCCGGCAGGCGCCCTCACCCACACCGCCCATGGTTTGGGCGTGGCCACAATGATGCCTTACGTGATGACCTATAACAGCCGCGTCGCCGCTCACGAGATGGCAGAGATCGGCGCGGCACTTGGCTTGGAGGCCAAGGCGCGAACCGCCGACGAGATGGCAGCCGCCACGATCGAGGAGATCAGGCGATTGTTCGCGGCGATCGGTATTACGCCGACACTGGCTGATCTAGGCCTCCCTGCCGATAAGCTTGACTGGACCGCTGAGCAAGCGCTCGGCATCGACCGCCTGATCAAGAACAATCCGCGTGCGTTCGATCTCGGCACGATGCGACGCCTCGTCCAGGCTGCCCATGACGGCGACCTCGCCGCCTGCGTTATGTGAGAAACGGAACAAAGCGATGAATTTGAACGCTCAGCAACTCGACCAGGATGGCTATGACGTGCGCGGTTTTTCGCACGGACTCTACATCGACGGCACTTGGCGGTCGTCCTCCGACGGTCGGCTCATCGATGTCGTCGATCCCTCCTCCGGGGCGGTGATCGCGGCAGTTCCCGATGCGACGGTCGAGGACGCCACCGCCGCCGTCGAGGCGGCGGCCAAAGCAGCTAGGAGATGGCGGGAAACTGCGCCGCGCAAACGCTCGGAAATCCTTCGGCGCTGTTTCGAACTGATGGTCGAACGCTCCGAAACGCTCGCCATGCTGATCTCGCTGGAGAACGGCAAGGCGCTGCGCGACGCGCGCGGCGAAGTGGCTTATGCCGCCGAGTTCTTCCGCTGGAATGCCGAAGAGGCGGTCCGGATCACCGGTGAATTCGGCACCGCGCCATCCGGCACCAACCGGATCGTGGTCGATTATGAGCCGATCGGAATTTGCGTGCTGATCACACCGTGGAATTTTCCGGCCGCGATGGCGACCCGCAAGATCGCGCCGGCGCTGGCGGCAGGCTGCACTGTCGTCCTGAAGCCGGCCAGCGAAACACCACTGACGGCCTATGCGCTGGCGGCACTCTACAGCGAAGCCGGCGTGCCTGCCGGCGTCGTCAACGTGCTGACCACGACCAGTCCCGGGCCGCTGACTTCGGCCATGCTTGCCGATCCGCGGGTCAGGAAGCTGTCCTTCACGGGGTCGACGGGTGTCGGCCGAACCTTGCTCGGCGAGGCTTCAAAGCATGTCATTTCGTGTTCTATGGAACTCGGCGGCAATGCCCCGTTTGTCGTCTTCGACGATGCCGATCTCGACGCCGCCCTCGATGGCGCGATGATCGCCAAGATGCGCAACGCCGGCGAAGCATGCACCGCCGCCAATCGCCTCTATGTGCAATCGGGAATCTATGATGCTTTTGCCGACGGGCTCCGCAAGCGCATGGCGGCACTTAAGGTGGGGGCGGGCCCGAATGCCGACACCGAGTGCGGGCCGATGATCACCAGAAAGGCTGTCGACAAAATCGATCGCCTGGTCAAGGACGCGGTGGGCCGGGGAGCCAAGGTGCTTTGCGGCGGGGCGATTTCGGAGGAAGAAGGATTCTTCTATCCGCCAACAGTGCTGTCCGAGGTGCCGCCGGATGCGGAGATGGCGCACGAGGAGATTTTCGGCCCGGTGGCACCTATCACACGCTTCGACACCGAGGCCGAGGCCATCGCCCATGCCAACAACACGGAATATGGCCTGGCCGCTTACATATATACGCGCGATGTTGGGCGCGGCATGCGGGTGGCGTCGGGGATCGAGGCCGGCATGATCGGCCTCAACCGGGGACTGATGTCGGATCCGGCCGCACCATTCGGAGGCGTCAAGCAGAGCGGCCTTGGCCGCGAAGGTGGCCAGCACCACGGCATCGCCGAGTTCATGGAGGCTAAGTATATTGCCGTCACCTTCTGAACCGGCGGTCATATCAAAGGACCCTTTCCGCACGCGCGACCATGTGGCCGATTTTGACGATATCGTGACCGACATAGTGACTCGCAGCGCCGAAACCCGGGCGACCCTGCCAATGTCGGCTGGTATCGCCTATGGCGAGGGCGAGGCCGAAAGGCTGGACCTGTTCTTTCCGCCCGGTGTGCGCAGGGATCTTCCCGTGCACATCTTCATCCATGGTGGCTACTGGCGCATGTTCTCCAGGAGCGACTATTCTTATGTAGCGAACACAGTCACCAAAGCTGGGGCGATCGCGGTCATCGTCGACTATGCGCTGATGCCCGAATTCAGGATGGCGGCAATCGTCGACCAGATCCGGCGTGCCAAACAATGGGTGCTGGACAATATAGCCGCCCATGGCGGCGACCCTGCCCGGCTAAGCGTAAGTGGTCATTCGGCGGGTGCGCACCTGGCCACATTCCTGTTCGAAAAGGCGCCAATGCCGTCGCGCATACGTGCGGCGCTGCTGCTAGGCGGCCTTTACGACCTCAAGCCCCTTCAGACCTCCTTCCTCCAGCCGTTAATCGGCATCACCGATGAGGAGGCAGCTGCCTTCACCCCAATGACGCGGTGGCATGACCCGGAGACGGCAGCGACCATTCTCGTCGGAGATCAGGAAACGTCACCTTTTCACCAGCAGGCCGCCGACTTCGGAAAGCGCTTGCGCGCGCAGGGGCACCCTGTCAGCGACCTCCGCCTGAATGACCGAAACCACATGAACAGCGTGCGTGATCTGGGCATCAGCGGCACACAAGCTGGCGATTGCCTGATGGCGATGATCGATGGAAACGGCCTGTAGGACGGAAACCCAGGGAGAGCAGGGCCCGCTTGTGCCTTACTTGACACTCCCGTCACTCAGGAAAGTACCGTCACGGGGATCGCGGCACGCTGCCGGCATCGGGCTGAGCTTTGCGACAGGTGAAATCCGGCAGAGCACACAACCGACGATTCCTCATCCTCTTTTTCCACACTGACGAACTGCACAGCGCATCAGAAAATCGAAATTGCCCCTGCCGCCCTGAGCCGCGATGGTCTTTACGCAAGCAGCCGGCTTAGGGCTGTGGAGGAACGTCGTCGCGGCAAAGCCCCTGGGGCAAGGCCGCTTTGGCACGCCGCCGGTTCAAACCGGCAGCGAGGGAGGAACAGACTTGGCTGGTTCGGGCAAATCCGACACCGCGCGCTTGGGCATCAAAATGTCCCAGGAACTCGTCGTCGGCGCGATCTCGGCCGTCCTCTTCCTGGTGTTCTCGGCGACGCTCAACAATTTCCTGAGCCAGGGCAACATCCTTGCCATTCTCAAGAATGTCTCGATCCTCGGCACGCTGGCCGTCGGCATGGGGTTCATCGTCGTTGGGCGCGGCATCGACCTGACCATGGTGGCGGTGATGGTCGTCGGCGTCGCCTTCAGCATTTGGATCTCCACCTGGGGCGTCGACTTCACGCTGGCCGTCGTCTTCGGCGCCATCCTGGTCACGGCCATCGGCCTGTTCACCGGCGTCATGGTGGCGGTGGCCGAAATTCCGCCGATCTTCGCCACCCTTGCCATCGCGTCCTCGGTCTACGGCTCTGGCCGCATCGTCTTTGCGTCCGACGTGCTCTATGCCCCCTCCGATATCGGCTGGCTGAAATTCGTCGGCAACGGAACCATCCTCGGCATCCCGATGTCGGTGATCATCTTCGCGGCGGTGGCCGCGCTCATGGGCTTTTTCCTGAGGAAGACCCGCTTCGGCCGGCTGGTCTATGCTACTGGCGACAACCCGAACGCGGCCCGCACGACCGGGCTGCCGACGCGCCCGATCATCGTGACGCAATATGTCATCAGCGCCCTCATTGCCTATATCGCAGGCATCATCATGCTGGGGCTGGTCACCGGCATCGACACGCGCCTGTACAATTCCAGCCTGATCTATGACGTGCTGCTGGTCGTCGTACTGGGCGGCATCGGCCTCTCCGGTGGCCAGGGCGGCGTACGCAACGTCATCGTCGGCACCATCCTGGTCGGCATCCTGACCAACGGCATGACGATCCTGAACTTCAGCTACACCAGCCAGAACCTGATCAAGAGCGTGATCCTGCTGGGCGCGCTGGCGATCGACGCCATCATCAATCCGCGCGACGAGCAGACCTCGCAAAGCGGCGACATCTGAAACAAGAACCGAGACATAAATCTGGGAGGATACCATGAAGTTGTTCAAGAACTGCCTGCTCGCGGGCATGACAGCGCTGGCGCTGCTGGGCGCGGCGAAAATCGCCACGGCGCAGGAAACCGATCAGGTCGGCCGCTCCACCTATCTCGAGGCGCTCAAGGGCAAGAAGGTCATCTTCGTGCCAATCTCGCAGGGCATGGACCTCAACCAGGCCTGGGTGGTGGTGTGGCAGCGTCACGCCGCTCGCTACGGCTTCAGCCTCGAAGTGCGCGATCCCTCCGGCGACACCAATGCCGGCATTCGCGCCATGCAGGGCGCCATCGCCGAGAAGCCGGACCTGATCATCGTGCAGAACCCCGACGTCCAGACCTACGCACGCCTGTTGAAACAGGCGCAGGCGGCCGGCATCAAGGTGCTGCAAGTCAACATGCAGTCGGCCACCCAGACGGACAGTTATGTCGGCAACGACTGGATCGAAATGGGCCGTCTCGAAATGGGCGAACTGGTCAAGCACTGCACCGGGCCCAATGCCGTCTCGCACAAGGTGGTCTGGCTCGCCGGCGTCCAGACGGGTGCCGCCAACATCTACATGCGCACCGGCATCGACGAGGTGCTGAAGGCCAATCCCGAGCTGCAGCTCGTCTCCGACCAGCCGGCCGATTACATGAGCGAAAAGGCCCGCCAGATCACCGAGACGGTCCTCCAGCAGCATCCGGACCTGTGCGGCATCATGGGCATCTGGGATAATGCCGAGGTCGGCGCCGGTGCCGCCGTCGTGGCCGCCGGCAAGCAGGACCAGGTGACGATCGTCACCAATGGCGCGGGCAGCGCCACGGGCTGCGAGAGCATCAAGAACGGGCTGCTCGACGTGATCTTCAACTTTAATGCCCCGATCCAGGCCGAGATCGCAGCACAACAGATTTCCGAGCTGCTGCAGCAGTCCGGCCGGCAGGCGGGCAGCGAGAAGACCATCTTCTTCGGTCCGATCACCCGCGTCGACAAGGCCAATGCGACCGGCAGGAATTGCTGGAAGCTGGACGAGCTCAAGTAACGGACTTCCTTGATGAGCATGGCTGAAAGCCTTGTGCGCTGGCGCTACCGCCTGCTCCCCGACCACGTGGTCGGGGAGATCCTGACCAAGAAGTGGATCGACAGCGTCATTCCCTTCATGGCGCTGGTCATTTTGTGCGCGATCTTCGGCTCGATCGTGCCGGGCTTCTTCGATCTGGCGACGCTGACCAATCTCAGCGGCCAGACCGCCGAGCTTGGCCTTGTGGTGCTCGGCATGACCATCGTCATGGTGTCAGGCGGCATCGATCTGTCTGTCGGGTCGACCTTCGCGCTCGCCGTGCTGGTCACGCTCTATGGGATGAATGTCGAGCAGTGGAGCTTTGGTACCGGCCTGTTGGCGTGCCTGGGCCTCGGCGTCGTCTGCGGCGCCATCAACGGCTTCCTGGTTGGCTTCCTGCGCATGCGGGCGTTTCTCACCACGCTGGTGACGCTCATCATCTACCGCTCGACCTTCGACATCGTCTTTCCCCAGGTCTCGACCCGGATCGTCACCAGCGGTCCGGACTCGCCAGCCTATGATTTTCTTGGTTTCGGTACGATCTGGGGCGTGCCGACATCCTTTGTGGTCTTCGTCGTCATCGCGCTGATCATCCATCTCGTGCTGTCGCGCGCCCGCTATGGCTGGCGGCTGTTCGCGGTCGGCGGCGCGCGCCGCTCTGCCTACAATGCCGGCATCAATGTGCGCTTCATCTTGTTCAGCGCCTATGTCTTGTGCTCGGTACTGGTGGCGCTCTCCGGCTTCTTCTTCTCGGCCCGCATCGGCAGTGCCGCTTCCGACATCGGCACCGGTCTCGAACTGCAGGTGTTGACCGCGACCGTGCTCGGCGGCATCTCGCTAGGCGGCGGGCGCGGCTCGGTCGCCAAGGCGCTGATGGGCACCGTCTTCGTGCTTGTCCTGTCGAACAGCCTGCTTGCGCTGGCCGTGCCCGGCCCGGTCAATTTCCTGATCCTCGGCATCGTGCTGCTTTTGTCGGTGCTTCTCGACGTTCGCTGGGTGAAGAACCGCCACAAGATCCTGCGCAGCGTCTACATCTCGCCAACCTTCGCCAAGATGCCGCAGGCGATCTCGACCGCGCCCGGCGCGCCAATGGCGGTGAATGACCGGTTGAAGGACGTCGGCGTCATCGGCCTCGGCGTTCTCGACGGCGCGGAGGATGTGATCTTCGACCGGCAGGACCGTCTCTACACCGGCAGCCGCCAGGGCGAGATCCTGCGCTTCCAGCCGCCCCATTACACCGATAGCGAAGTGTTCGCACATATTGGCGGCTCGCCGCTCGGCATGGCTTTCGACCGCGACGACAATCTCGTCATCTGCGTCGCCGGCATGGGCCTCTATCAGGTCTCGCCGGCCGGCGACGTAAAGCTGCTGACCGCCGAAACCAACCGCTCACTGACCTCGGTGGTCGACGACTCGACCATGAAGCTCGCCGACGACTGCGACATTCTTCCGGACGGCCGCATCGTCTTTTCGGAAGCCACCGTGCGCTTCGAAATGCATGACTGGTATGCCGACGCGCTGGAAAGCCGCGGCAACGGACGCATCATCGTCCATGATCCCAAATCCGGTTCGACACGCACACTGCTGTCGAACCTCGTCTTCCCCAACGGCATTTGCACGGCCTTCGACGGCCAGTCGGTGCTGTTCGCCGAAAGCTGGGCCTGCCGCATCAGCCGCTATTATTTCGATGGCCCGAAGAAGGGCCAAGTCGAGCGCGTCATCGAGGGCTTGCCCGGCTATCCCGACAACATCAACCGCGCCTCCGACGGTACCTACTGGCTGGCCCTGATGGGCATGCGCACGCCGGCCTTGGATCTCTCGCTTGAAATGCCGAGCTTCCGCCGTCGCATGGCGCGGCGCGTATCGGAAGACGCGTGGCTGATGCCCAATCTCAACACCGGCTGCGTGCTGCGCTTCGACGAGAACGGCCAGATCCTCGAAAGCCTGTGGGACCAGACCGGCGAGAAGCATCCGATGATCACCTCGATGCGCGAGCACAAGGGCATCCTCTATCTCTGCGGCATCTTCAACAACCGCATGGGCACCTTGCCCTTGAAAGGCGTCGATCCCGACTGGTTCAGCTCGGATTCCTACTGGGGCAAAAAGCCATGAGCGGTTTGAGCCAGCTTCTTGACCGCTTTCTCGGCCGTGGCGAGTGGGCAGTGACCGTGCCGACGCTCGACGGGCCGTTGCTGCCCAACCAAGGACTGGAGGAAGCCGAGCCGTTCGCCGGCCTCGCCGAGGCCGACAATCTCGTACGCACCGAAAAGGGCATTCTGGCAAGCAGCGCCAACCGGCTGATGCGCTTTAGCGCCGACGGCCATGCCGAAACCTTGCAGGAATTTCCGGGCGAGATCACCGCACTCGCCCATGCCCGCGGCATGACCGCGATGGCCATCGACGGCAAGGGCGTCGTCGTCCACGGCGGCCTGCATGACGGGCGCGAGGCGACGGGTGAGGAGGCTCGGCGCCTCTCCTGCATCACCGCTCTCACCTTCCTCGACAGCAACACCTTGCTGGTGGCCAACGGTTCGGCCTCAGTGCCGGCGAGCGGTTGGCGTCGCGACCTGATGCAGAAGAGCGTGTCCGGTTCGGTCTGGCGGCTCGATCTAAAAAACGGCCGGCTGGAGCTTGTCAGGGACGGCTTGGCCTGGCCGGCCGGCATCGCCACCACCGGCTCCAACCGCATCTACGTTTCGGAGGCCTGGCGCCACCGCGTGCTGGCGATCGACCTTGCCACCAAGGCGACGCTGCCCGTGCTGGAGCATCTGCCGGCCTACCCCGCCCGCATCGCCCCGGCCTTCAACGCCGGCTATTGGCTGACCTTCTATTCCGTGCGCAACCAACTGGTGGAGTTCATCCTGCGCGAGGAGACCTACCGCACCCGCATGCTGGCGGAAGTCCCGGAGGCCTACTGGATGGCGCCGTCGCTCGGCTCATGGCGCGACTATCGCGAGCCCATGCAAGGCAGCCAGTTGAAGCAGATGAACGTGCTGAAGCCATACGCGGTGACAAGGTCCTACGGGCTGGTGGTTCTTTGCGACCAGAACATGAAGCCGCTGTCGAGTTTCCATTCGCGCGCAGACGGCAAGGTGCACGGGACGCTGAGCGCCTGCGAGCTGGGCGATGATCTGCTGGTCGCCTCGCGCGGCGGATCGAGGATCGTACGCGTGGCGAGCGCCGCCAGCGGCAAGCGAGGCTAAGCGATGTCGGACGCCAACATCATTGAACTCAGGGATGCCGCCAAGGCATTCGCGCGCATTCCGGCCTTCAAGAATGTCAATTTCGACCTGCGCAAAGGCGAAATCCACGCGCTGCTCGGGGAAAACGGCGCCGGCAAGTCGACGCTGACCAAGGTCATGGCCGGTGTCTTCAAGCTGACCGAGGGCAAGATGACCTTCGACGGCAAGGATGTGTCCTTCGCCACGCCCGCCGAAGCGCTGCGCGCCGGCATCGCCATGGTGTTCCAGGAAACCAACCTGGTGCCGGCCATGACGGTAGCGCAGAATCTCTATCTCGGCGAAGAGAAGATGTTCAACCGGTTGCGCGGCCTCTACATTCGGGCGCGGCAGTTCCTCGCCGGCATGGGCTTCCAGGTCGACCCGTCCGCGCAGGTCAGCACGCTGGGCGCGGCGCACAAGCAGATGGTGGAGATCGCGCGCGCCGTCCACCACAAGGCTCGCGTCATCATCTTCGACGAGCCGACCGCGACGCTGACGCCTGAAGAGAAGAGCCACTTCTTCAAACTTTTGCAGCGGCTGGTGAAGGAGGGCATCGCCGTCATCTTCATCACCCATGCGCTGGAAGAGGCGCTTGCCGTCGCCAACCGCATCACGGTCATGCGCGATGGCGAGATCGTCGCGTCCGGCGAGGCCAAGGGCTTCACCCGCGCCTCGATCGTGCAGGCCATGGTCGGCCGCACGCTCACCGAAACGCTGCATGGCGAGGTCAAGCGCACGGCGCGCCCCTACGGCGACAAGGTGCTTTCGGTCGAGAATCTGTCCTGCGCCGGCCTGGTGCGCAACTCTTCCTTCTCGGTGTTTTCAGGCCAGGTCACCGGCATGTTCGGCCTTGTCGGCGCCGGCCGCACCGAAATGGCCAAGGTCGTCGCCGGACTGTTGAAGCGCAACATCTTCCACGGCGGCGAGATCCGCCTGCTCGGCAAGTCGGTGCGCTATCGGGTGCCCAGGCCTGCGGTGCGCGACGGCATCGTCTATGTCACCGAGGATCGCAAGGTCGACGGTTTCTTCGAAACCATGACCGCGGGCGAGAACCTGCAAATGGGTGAACTGACCGAGGGCGCCAATCCCGTCTCCATGGTGTCGCTGGCGCGAGCCAGGCAACTTGCCCGCGAATGGGGCGAACGTCTGAGCCTGCGGCAGACCAGCGACCGAGCCCGGATGATCGAGCTCTCCGGCGGTAACCAGCAAAAGGTCGTGATCGCCAAATCGCTGATTCAGAAGCCGAGGCTGGTGATCTTCGACGAGCCGACACGCGGGGTCGACGTCGGCGCCATCGTCGAGATCCACCAGCTCATCAGCGATCTCGCCGAGCAAGGCATGGCCGTCGTTGTCATCTCGTCCTACCTGCCTGAAATTCTCGCCGTTTCGGATCGCATTCTGGTGGTCAAGCGCGGCCGCGTGGTCGAGGAGATGATGCTTTCGGAGGCCACCGAGGAACGCGTCATGTTCGCCGCGGTTCATTGAGCGGCTCGACAAGAGAGACACTTTTGCCGGCCAAGCCAGGACCAATGTCTGGCCTGCCCTATTGCCTTGCAATCGGTTCCGCGTCTGAATAGGTCAGGGGTCAGATCACCCTGCCCGAGCGGATATGCCCAGCGTCAACCTCAAACTTCTGCAGACGTTCCTGCTTGCCGCCGAAAACGGCAGCTTCCGACGTGCTGCCGAGGAGAGCAACCGTTCGCCATCGGCGGTCTCGATGCAGATTCGCGACCTTGAGGAGCAGATCGGCATCTCGCTGTTCATCCGCACCGCACAGCGTGCCAGCCTGACGCCGGAAGGCCAGATCCTGTTCGAGGAGATCGCCAACGTGATGTCACAGGTGCAGACCAGCCTCGACCGCCTGACGGAGGTCGCCGCTCGGCGCAAGGGCAAAGTGCAGATCGCCTGCGCCCCGACGCTCGCGGCAAGCCGGCTGGGCGATATCCTGGCGACATTCAAGTTGCGCTATCCACGCAGCATCGTCGAGGTCATCGAGAGCCCGCCGCAGGCCGCGCTTGGCCTTTTGCAACAGCAGGAGGTCGAGTTCTACATCGGCCCCGAACTGCCAAACCTGACGGACTTCCAGTTCGAGTCCATCCTCGACGATCCGCTGATGGCCTGCATCCCCACGGAAATATACGGTGGCGAAAAGAAGCTGCTGCTCTCGGACCTGCTGCGCTATCCGCTCATCCTGCTCAGCCGCAAGACCGCCGTGCGCGGCCTTGTCGATCGGCTGACGGCGGCGGAAGGCATCGAGTTCAAGCCGCAATACGAGGTCGAAAGCGCACAGACGGCGGTGGCGCTGGTGTGTTCGGGACTTGGCGTCTGCGTGGTGCCCGGCATCGCCATTTCGCGCAATGACGAGCGTATGCGGGTGGTGCCGATCGACCATCGCGACGCCCACCGCTCGGTCGGCATCATCACCGCGCGGGGCTATGTGCACCACTCCTTCTCCGAACAGCTGATGAACCTCATCCGCACCAATTTGCGCGAACTGGCAAACTGAGCGTCGCGCCTTCGGACAGGCACCTTGCACGAGCGCCGAGAATGGTGCGTTGGGAACGCCGCCATTGGCAGCCCGGCCTCTCCTGAATATCAGCGCACCCTCAGTCGGTCTGGATCCAGATCGACTTGGTCTCCAGATATTCATGCAGATGTTCGATGCCTCCCTCGCGGCCGTAGCCGGACATCTTCATGCCGCCGAACGGCACCGCCGGGTCGATGGCGTGGTACATGTTGACCCATACCGAGCCGGCCTTGATGCGGCGGGCGAGCTTGTGGGCGGTGCCAAGATGACTGGTGAAAATGCCGGCCGCCAGGCCATAGGGCGTCGCATTGGCCCGCGCCACGGCTTCGTCGAGCGTGTCGAACGGCATCGCCGAAATCACCGGACCAAAGATCTCTTCACGCGCGATGGTCATCTTGTCCGACACCGCACCGAAGACAGTCGGCGCGATGAAATTGCCGCCGTCGTAGGGCCCGCCGGTCAGTCGCGAGCCGCCCGCCATCAGTTCCGCGCCTTCGTCGCGGCCGGCCTTGATATAGCCCACCACCTTGCCGGCCTGCCTGGCATTGATGAGCGGGCCGATTTCGGTTTCCGCCTCGATGCCATGGCCGATGCGAAGCCTGCCGGCAAACTCGGCGACCCGGCGCACGAATTCGTCATGGATTTCGCGGGCCACGAAAAGCCGCGAACCGGCGATGCAGATCTGGCCCGAATGCACGAACACAGCCATCGCGGCGACCGGAACCGCCTTGTCGATGTCGGCATCGCGGCAGACGATGATCGGCGATTTGCCGCCGAGCTCCAGGGAAACGCGCTTGAGGTTGGTCACGCCCGCCCGCGCGATGGCCTGGCCGGTCAGCGTCGAGCCGGTGAAGACGATCTTGTTGACGTCGGGATGTTCAGCGAGCCGCGCCCCGGCCTCTGTCCCGGTGCCGGTGACGACGTTGACGACGCCGTCGGGAACGCCGGCCTTCTGCATCAGCCTGGCGATCAGCAGCGGCGTCAACGAAGCATCCTCCGAGGGCTTCAGCACGATGGTGCAGCCGGTGGCGAGCGCCGGCGCGATCTTCCAGATCGACGCTGCGGTCGGAGCGTTCCAGGGGATGATCGCGCCGACAACGCCTACCGGCTCGCGCCTTGTGAACGAGACGATCTCGCCGGGGATCGAATTGTCTATGGATTCGCCATGCAGCGCGGTCGCCATGCCCGCATAGAAGCGCAGCATGCCGATGACGCGCCGCCGGTTGGCTAGCGTGCGCGTGATCGGCAGTCCCATGTCGAGAGTGTCGGAAACGCTGAGTTCTTCCCAATGGGTCTCGAAGAGATCGGCGATGCGCAGAAGCACGCACTGCCGCTCGTAGGGCGAGAATTTTGACCACGGCCCTTCGAAGGCCGTGCGCGCAGCGGCCACCGCCGCATCGATGTCGGCCGCCGAGCCACGCGGCACCGTGGCCAGCACTTCGCCAGTCGCCGGGTTGAGCGCCTGCATCTCCTGGCCGGATTGTGCCGGAACCCACTTGCCGCCGACGAACATCGGCCGGAATTCGCCATGGTAGAGCGCCGTGGCCTTCGCCCGCGGGTCGAAATTCAGCGTCATCTCTTCCTCCTCACAATTCCGTGGCGACTATGACTCCCACGCCGGTCGACCTCAAACAAGGAAAGCTAAAAGGGCGTTCAGATAATCGGACTGTGCAATGCACGCGACTTCCCCGATGGTGCCGGCAACGGAGGAACAGATATGAGACTTGCTGGCAAGGTCGCTATCGTCACGGGCGGCGGTTCGGGATTTGGCGAAGGCATCGTCAGGAAATTCGTCACCGAAGGTGCGCTGGTCGTGTTGATGGACCGTGATGAGGCCGCCGCGGCCCGCGTTGCTGCCGAAGCCGGCGAAAATGTGCGGCCAATCACAGGCGACGTCTCGACACTCGGAAGCTTCGAAGCGGCGGCAGACCTGGCCCGCTCGGCCTTTGGCGGTCTCGACATACTGGTCAACAATGCCGGCGTGGCCCAGCCGCCCTTGGCGCTCGAGACAATGGACGAAGAGATGTTCGACCGGATCGCCAACGTCAACATGCGATCCATCTACAATGGCGCCCGTGCGGTCGTTGCGCATTTCAAATCCATCAAATCGGGCGCCATCCTCAACGTCGCCTCCACCGGCGGCGTCTCGCCGCGCCCGAATTTGACCTGGTACAATGCTTCCAAAGGCTGGGCGATTGCCGCAACCCGGGCCATGGCCGTGGAACTCGCCCCCTTCGGCATCCGCGTCAACGCCATCAATCCGGTTGCCGGCGACACGCCACTTCTGTCCACTTTCATCGGCTCCGGCGAAGAGAACCGCGCCCGCGTCGTCGCCACCATTCCGATCGGCAGGCTGTCTACGCCGGCGGATATGGGCAACGCCGCGGCATTCCTGTGCTCCGACGAGGCCAGCATGATCACCGGCGTCGACCTCAACGTCGATGGCGGCAAGTGCATCTGAGCGTTAGACCATTTGGGAGTTGGCGATGAAGCCTGTCTACGAAATCGCCGTGGTGCATGGCGACGGCATCGGCCCGGAAGTCTGCGCCGCAGCGGTTCAAGTGGTGAAAGCAGCGCTCGGTCCCGGCAGCCCCTTGCACTTCAGCGAATACCCGGCCGGAGCCGAGCATTTCCTGAAGACCGGCCAGAGCTTTCCCGAGCCGACCTTCCAGGCCTGCCGCGAGGCGGACGCCATCCTGCATGGTGCGGGCGGCTTGCCGGGCGTCATCCATCCCGATGGGACCGAAGCAGGCCTGGATTTCACGCTGAGGCTGCGCTTCGAACTCGATCTCTATGCCAATATCCGCCCCGTCAGGCTCTTCGAGGGCGTGCCGAGCCCGTTGAGCGGAGTGAAGGCCGGCGATATCGACTACATCATCTTGCGCGAGAACAGCGAAGGGCTTTACGCCGCGCGGGGATCGGGCGCGCTGTTGCGCGGCGAAGTGGCGGTCGACACGCTGGTGCAGACCCGCTCCGGCATCGAGCGCATCGCACGCAAGGCCTTCGAACTGGCGCGCCAGTCGGGCGGCGCGCCCCGTGACGGCGTGCGCCGGGTGACCTGCTGCGACAAGGCCAACGTGCTGCGCAGCTATGCCTTCTTTCGCTCCGTCTTCGACGAAGTGGCGAAGGACTATCCCGATATCGCGACCGAGCACGCGCTGGTCGACGCCATGGCGATGTATCTCGTGGTGAAACCGGGCCATTTCAACGTCATCGTCAGCGAGAACATGTTCGGCGACATCCTGTCCGACCTCGCCGCCGCGACGGTGGGCGGGATGGGCATGGCGCCTTCAGCCGAGATCGGCGCGGCCAACGGCTTCTTTCAGGCCGCGCACGGCTCGGCACCCGACATTGCCGGCAAGGGTATCGCCAACCCTTATGGGACGATCCTGTCGGCAGCCTCGATGCTCGACTGGCTCGGCCACAAGCATGGCGACGAGAGGCTCAACCAGGCCGCCGCGCGCATCCGTCGCGTGACCGAGGACTGCCTGGCCAATGGGCTTCTGAGCGCCGACCTGAAAGGCAGGGCGTCGACCAGCGAGATAACCCGTTCGGTCTGCGACCGGCTCACGGCCGGGCGCGACTGATATGACCAAGCCAAGGATAAATCTTGTTGGACCTGGCAAGGTCGGCCAGACGCTCATGCGCCGGATATTCATTGCCGGCGGGCACAGGGTCCAGACCTGAGATGGGCGCTCTCGATCGCCATGTTTCGGTCGAGGACTTTCGCAGGCTTGCCCGCCGTCGTCTGCCGAAGTCGGTCTTCGAATTCATCGATGGCGGGGCGGGGCAAGAACTCACCCTCAACGCCAATCGAAGCGATTTCGAAAAGATCAGACTTTTGCCGCGCGTGCTTATCGATGTTTCGCATCCGAACGTTTCCACGACGCTCTGGTCCGAGACCTTGCCAACACCGCTGGTGATCAGCCCGATGGGCTCCTGCGCGCTGGTCAGGCCCGGAGCCGACATTGCCATCGCGAGGGCGGCAACCGCTCGCAGCATCCCCTACACGCTCTCCACCATGGCCACGGCCAGCATCGAAGGCATGGCGCGAGCCGTACAGGGGCCGCTGTGGTTCCAGCTTTATGTGCTCAAGGATTTCGACTTCAATCGCCAGTTGGTGAGGCGAGCGGAAGAATTTGGCTATTCGACGCTGGTGGTGACCGTTGATCTGCAAGCCGGTGGCAAGCGCGAAAAGGATCTTAGGAACGGCATATCTATCCCACTGCGGCCTTCGGCCCGGCATCTCTGGGAAGGCATGCTTCATCCTGGCTGGTCGCTGCGCCTGCTGCGCGGCGGTCTGCCCCAGTTCGAGAACGTCCGCGGCTATCTCGGTGACAACAGCGCCGGCCTGACGATCGCCGCGCGTGTTGGCGGCAGCCTTCATGCAGGTTTCGACTGGGACGATTTCCGCCAGATCCGCGACTGGTGGAAAGGCCGGCTGCTGGTCAAGGGCCTCCTGCACCCGGGCGATGCGTCGCGACTGGTGGCGGCTGGTGCCGATGGCATCTGGGTGTCCAACCATGGAGGCCGCCAGCTCGACGGTGCTGTATCGAGCATCGATGCCCTGCCCGCTATCCGTCAGGCACTTGGCGCCCAAATCCCGATCCTCATCGATTCCGGTATCCGCACGGGCACGGACATCGTCAAGGCCAAGGCACGCGGCGCCACCGTCGCGGCGATCGGCCGGGCCGCCCTGTTCGGCGCCGTGGCTGGCGAGCCCGGCGTGGCCAAGGCACTGGATATCATCCTGGACGAAGTGGTGACTTGCCTCAGGCTCTGCGGGATCCCCCGTTTTCAGGAAGCGGGATCAGAAATGATAGCATAGCGCCAAGACGAGTGCTCACGCTTGGTCAAGAGGTACAGAAAACCCCCGCTCGTCCAATATTCTTCCTCATCATGCCAAGGTTTTGCTATCGCGGTTGTGCAAGCGGCTGCGGGCGGGCGACCAATTGCCGCCCTCGCACGCCGCTCCTTCCCAAGCCCAACGGCGCCCTGTCAGAGAGCGCTTGTTTGATGCACACCCGCTAGCGGCGGGCGTGATTAAATTCGAGAGGCTGCGCAGTCGGATAGGCAGACTAAGGTCGGCCGCCCGGTGCTGTTTTCGGTTCCATCCACCCGTTCTTCAGAATGTCGCGAAGCACGTTGCGGGTGTCTTCGCCCGCTGCCGTTGCGCCGCTCGCCCAAGCGATCGCCAGTGCCCCGAAAAAGATGTCGCGCCCGGTCATCGTCCGTCGTGCAAGCCCTTCGTCCTGTGCAGCCTTCAGGATTCGCTCGGTCGTCGCGATGACAGCATGGCAGGTCGGCGTCAGCGGGGATTCTACTCGGCAAGCCGCCCGTAACGGTTCAGGCAAGCCCTGATAAGCCAGCATCCAGTCGCCGAGAGCTTCAACCCAGAGTTCGAGTGCGCGGCCTGCATCGCTCTCCCCGGCTTCGATTTCAACGCGACGATGGTCGAGGCCTTCATAATGAAGAACTAACAGCGCAGCCAGCACGGCGTCTTTGTTTGGAAAATGGCGGTAGAGCGTCCCTGCTCCCACGCCCGCCAGCTTCGCAATAGAATCCATCGAAACGTCAACACTATCGTTGCCGAACGCTTGTCGCGCCACCTCGAGAATGTGCGCCCGATTATGCTGCGCGTCCCTGCGCAGGGCTGACGCGACCGACAATTGCGACATTACTGACTTTGAACCCTTGAATACCGGAGACACTCTCCGCATCTAAAAGCCGAATCGGAGAGAGTCTCCATATAGCCCCCGGTCGACTATTCTAACAGGTCGGCATCAGCGAGCTAAACGAGGACACGATGATCAGGCAGATGATACCGGCATGCATCCGGGCAACGGGTACCGCAACCTGCCTGGCGCCTGGCGCGCGCCGTCAGCAGATGCCGCGAGCTATACGAGTTTCGAGGCGGACTGCTCCGTCGGCAGCACCGCCCTGCGTGACCCTCTGGATGTCCGCTCAATACGGAGTAGATCCGCGCACCATGCGCTGAGCTCATAATCACAATTATCTGGAAGGAAATCGGCATGAAGATCGGCATTATCGGCGCGGGAAATATCGGCACCACCCTTGCACGAAAGCTGTCAGCCGCCGGACACGCGGTGAAGCTGGCGGGCTCGAAGGGGCCTGAGGACATCGGCGAGAAAGCGACGGAGGTTGGTGCGATCCCGGTTGCCGCGCACGAAGCAGCCAGGGATGTCGAGGCGATCGTTCTATCGATCCCGTTTGCGAAGATCCCCGATGTCGCCGGCCTCTTTGCCGATGTACCAGCCAACGTGGTCGTGATCGACACCTCCAATTATTATCCCATGCGCGACGGGAATATCGCGGAGGTTGACGATGGCAAGCCGGAAAGCGTGTGGTCCAGCGAACAACTCGGCCGGCCAGTGGTCAAGGCATTCAATGCAGTCCTCGCCCAAACGCTCGCAGAAAGTGGCGCAGCGGCCGGAATGACCGGACGCATCGCGATCCCCGTCGCAGGCGATGATGTGCATGCCAAAGCGATCGCACGCGAACTGGTGAACGAGACCGGTTTCGACGCACTTGATGCCGGCGATCTCGCGAATTCCTGGCGCCAGCAACCGGGCACGCCCGCCTACTGCACGGAACTGACGTTGCCTGATCTTCAGGATGCGCTGTCCACGGCGGAAAAGGCGCGCGCACCCGGAATTCGCGACGCGCTGATCAAGGGCTTCATGGAGGCGACGCCTCCCCTCCGCCACGAGCAGATCGTAGCCCGCAACCGTGAAGTCACCGCCCGCCGATGAGAAACTTCTCCGGTTCCGGTCCGAGGTGACCAATAAGACTGTCCAAGAATTCCTTCTGTTTGTCGGGAGCAACCTGAGGGACGACGATGACGAGGTAATTTGCGACAAAGGTGAAATCCCCCTTGAGGATGCGAGGCATCAGCTCCTGAGCGCGCATGCTCCGCTGCTCAACCAGCGAGCCTGAGCCATAGCGCCTGACTGGCGGCAGGAGATTAGCCGCCGCCGCCCATGGTTACGGACATAAAGGCCCGGAAGGCCGCAGCCGCCGGTTCGATTGATCTGTCACGCGACCAGGCAAGGCCAACGTCCATAGTGGGGATGGGCTCGACAAGCCCGCGCACTTCGATGCGCTGCCCCTCCAAGGACCAGGGGCGGTAAACCATGTCGGACAGGACAGTGACCCCCATGCCGGCAGCCACGAGCGACCGCACGGCCTCGACCGAACTGGTGGTAAGGACGGCGCGGAGCGAAAGGCCCGCGGCATCCCAGTAACGGGCGGCCGTCGTGCGTGCCTCGTCAACCGTCAGCATGACATAATCTTCCGCCGCCACATCGGCGAGGCTGATCTCCTGCCGCGCGAGCAGATGATGATCAGCCGAAAGCCAGAGCCGGCGGTTCGACCGCATCAAGACCTCCTGCGCCAACTCCTTGGTGTGCTCCAGGTTCGACACCAGCATCACGGCCATGTCGATGTCCCCGCACATCAACCCGCTTTCGAGAGCGTCTCGGGGCAGTTCCAGCACCTCGACCTCGATCTCGGGATAGGTCTTTCGAAAGCGCGCGTAGTGGCGCGACATGTAGTAGCCGACGACCGTGTAGGTCATGCCCAGCCGCAGCTTGCCCGCCAGGCCTTTCCTATCGCGCAACGGGCTTCGGACGGCCGCAGCGACGGCCCCGGTGATAACACGCGCATGTTCAAGAAACCGCGCGCCCTCCATCGTCAGTCTTACGCCAGCGTGGTTACGCTCCAAAAGCCGTACGCCCAGGTCAGCCTCAAGCGTCTTTATCGCCGCAGTGACCGCCGATTGCGAGATGTTGAGTTCCACCGCGGCATGACTGACCTGTCCGCTCTCGGCGGTCGCGATAAAATAATCCAACTGTTTCAAGGTGATGGTCATGGTGCGCCCTGGCCCAGAACCATTATCTGTTTTTTTGATATGACAATCAATAAACTACTATTTCACAAATGCCCTCGCATGCGCAAAAAATGCTGCAACGCCGCAAAGACGGCAGCTTCGAGGGGTAACAATGCGATGGCGGTGACGCTAAACTGCGACATGGGCGAAAGCTTTGGCCTCTACAAGGTTGGCGACGATATGGGCATGATGCCCATCATCGACGTTGCCAATGTCGCCTGTGGTTTTCACGCTTCCGATCCGGATCACATGCACGCCGCCGTCCGCAGCGCCAAGGCGAGTGGCGTAAAGATCGGCGCCCATCCAGGCTTGCCCGACATTCAGGGTTTCGGCCGGCGCGAGATGCGGATGACCCGCGAAGAAGTCAGGAACACCATCATTTACCAGGTGGGAGCGCTTGCCGGCTTCCTCAAGGCCGAGGGTGTGGAACTCCACCACATCAAGCCGCATGGCAGCCTCTACTTCATGGCCATGCAGCAGGAGGCAATAGCCCATGGCGTGTGCGACGCGGCAGAAATTTTCGGCGTACCCCTCTTCGGCATGACGGGCACCCTGCACGAGAAGATCTATCAAGAGCGCGGTATCCCATTTGTCGCTGAGTTCTATGCCGATCTCGACTACGATGCCTCCGGCAAGCTGATCTTGACACGCGTTCATGACGCCAAGGACCCCGCAGAGATGGCCGAGCGGTGCGTACGCGCCATCAGGGAGGGCGAGGGCACGGCAGAGGACGGCAGTTTCTTCCCTGTACGCTGCGAAACCATCTGCGTGCATTCCGATACGCCGAACGCCATCGAAATAGCCCGGGCCGTGCGCACCGCAATCGCCCCCTGGCACTGAACTCGACCGAACCCGCCCGTGCGGGCGGTTCCAGATTAGTCTGTCCGCAGTTTTCCGGAGCTTTTTATGGCCCAGATTCTTTCACCTCTTCCCGGCACTTTTTATCGCAGCGCTTCGCCAGACCAGCCGCCATACAAGGCGGATGGCGACGCGGTGTCCGCCGGAGACGTAATCGGTCTCATCGAAGTGATGAAGTCGTTCCACGAAGTGAGGGCCGAGACGGCCGGTACGAACATCCGCTTCATTGCCGACAATGAGGATCCCATCATGGCCGGCGCACCTATTGCGGATCTCGACTGATGCTGAAAAAGCTTCTGGTTGCCAACCGGGGCGAGATAGCGGTCAGGATCATCCGGGCCGCGCAAGATCTGGGGATCGCCACCGTGGCGGTGTATTCGGCCGCAGACGCCGAGTCGCTCCACGTCCAGCTTGCGGACGAAGCGGTCAACATCGGCCCACCAGCTGCAAAGAAGTCCTATCTCAATGTCGAAGCAATTCTGAAGGCTGCCCGCGACACCGGTTGCGACAGTGTTCATCCAGGCTATGGGTTCCTTGCCGAGAATGCCGCGTTTTCCGACGCGGTCACAGGCGCTGCATTGGTCTTCGCCGGCCCGTCGGGAGATGCGATCCGGATGATGGGAGACAAGGTCTCGGCGCGATCGGCCGCTGCCGCTGCAGGTGTCCCCGTCGTGCCAGGCTCGGCTGGCCGGGTCGAGGGCCTCGAGGCTGGCCACGAGGTGCTGACCGCAACCGGTTTTCCGGTGATGATCAAGGCGGCGGCAGGCGGCGGCGGGCGGGGCATCCGCATCGCGAACTCGTTCGCAGAGTTCGAACAAGCCTTTCCTCAGGCCGAGGCAGAAGCCCTCGCCGCCTTTGGCGATGGTGGTCTCTACATGGAAAAGGTGATCGGCAAGGCCCGCCATATCGAGGTGCAGGTGCTGGCAGACGGAAGCGATGCCATCCACTGCTACGAGCGGGAGTGCTCGCTGCAGCGGCGACGCCAGAAGGTTTGGGAGGAGGCGCCGTCGCGCGCACTTTCAGACAGGCTGCGCGAAGAGCTCTGCGCTTCAGCGGTCGCCTTGGCCAAGGCGGTCAAATACTCTGGTGCCGGCACGGTAGAGTATCTTTACGACGATGAAGCAGACCGCTTTTACTTCATCGAGATGAACACCCGTATCCAGGTCGAGCACCCGGTCACCGAAGCGATCACCGGCATCGACCTCGTTGCGGAGATGCTTCGCATCGCCGGCGGCGAGAAGCTGCGGATCCGGCAAAGCGATGTCTCCGTCAAAGGGCATGCGATCGAAGTCCGGCTCAATGCCGAAGACCCGGCGAAGGAGTTCGCTCCATTCCCCGGGCAGGTGGCCGAGCTTCGCATTCCCGGCGGTCCGGGCGTACGCTTCGATTCGATGCTCTATCAAGGCTATCAGGTGCCGCCCTTTTATGACTCGCTGCTTGCCAAGCTGATCGTGCATGCAGAGACGCGCGAGGCGGCGATAGTGCGCCTGATCCGCGCGCTCAACGAGTTGAAGATCGGCGGGCTCAAGACCACCAAGCCGCTGTTTCTTGCGCTGGCCGCCGATCCGGCGATGCGGGCGGGAGACGTGCATACCCGCTGGCTGGAAGGCTGGCTCATCGAAAACGCCGCAGCATTGGCGGGTTAAGGAGGACCGATGTCGATACGATTCAACTTCGGCGGTGACGAACATATCTTCGGCGAGGTGTCCGAAGAAATGTCGCTCACCTCCTTCTTTACCGGCCTTTCGATGACCAATGCGGTGCGTACGGCAGGCATCCGAGGCGTCACCGAGATCTGCCCAGCCAACGCCAGCTTCCAGATTCGCTTCAACCCCGACATCGTCAAGCCGCAGGATTTGCTCAGCGAACTGAAGTCGATGGAAGAGGCCGCCTCGAAGTCGGACCCGGTGCTGAAGACCCGGATCATCGAACTGCCGGTTTATTTCCAGGATCCATGGACGCGTGAAACCTGCCTGCGCTTCCGCGAGCGCCATCAGGACCCCTCCTCCACCGATCTTGAATATTCGGCACGCATCAACGGCTACGCCACGGTGGAAGAGTTTATCGAGGCCTATTCCGGCCAGCCCTGGTTCGTATCGATGGTCGGCTTCGTCGCCGGACTGCCCTTCCTGTACCAGATGGTTGAGCGCAAGAAACAGATTCAGGCGCCGAAATACTTGCGTCCACGCACCGACACTCCCAAGCTCACCATTGGCCATGGCGGCTGCTTTGCAGCGATCTATTCGGTACGCGGCGCTGGCGGCTACCAGATGTATGGCATAACCCCGGCCCCGATCTACGACCCGACCAGGAAGGTGCGCTACCTCGCCGATGACATGTGTCTGTTCAAGCCAGGCGACATCGTCAAGTTCAAGCCCATTGGCCGCGATGACTACGACGCCACGCTTGAGGAAATCGAAGCCAATCGGTGGGAGCCGACGGTTCGCGAGTGCACCTTCAGCCTGAAGGATTTCAACAGCGACATTTACGGCACCAACGCAAAGCTGATGGAGCTTATCAATGGCCGTTAAGGTAATCTCTCCCGGCCTCTCCACTTCCGTGCAGGACCTTGGCCGACCCGGCCACTATCATGTCGGCATTCCAGAAGGCGGCGGCATGGACCGCTTTGCGACACGCGTCGCAAACCTGCTTGTCGGCAACGATCCGGGTGCCGCGGTGCTCGAAGCCACTTTCATGGGTCCCGAACTCGAATTCACCCAATCCGCGGTCGTCGCCGTCACAGGTGGAGAGCTCCCACCCAAACTCAATGGCGAGGAACGGTCGACGTGGGAAAGTTTTCCGGTGAAGGCCGGTGACCGGCTTTCCTTCGGCTTCCTCAAGGGCGGCGCGCGCGCTTATCTGGCCGTCTCCGGCGGCATCGACGTACCCGTGGTTCTCGGTTCGCGCTCGACTTACATTCTGGGCGCACTCGGCGGCCATCAGGGCCGCACGCTGAAGGCGGGCGATGAGCTTCCCCTCGGCGAAGGTTCCGGCAAAGCCGGTCTTTCACTGCCTGCAAATCTGCGCCGCGCGCGCAATAGCCCGGCGGAACTCAGAATGCTTCCCGGCATATACTGGCATCGGATCACTGAGGCTGCCGGCAATCGGTTCTTTGAGGAAACCTGGAAGGTCGCGCCCGAAGCCGACCGTATCGGCTATCGCTTCCGGGGCGGGACGCCGCTGGAATTCGTCGAGCGCGAGCAGCCTTTCGGTGCGGGCTCCGACCCCTCGAACATCGTCGATGCCTGCTATCCTTACGGATCCGTCCAGGTGCCGAGTGGCACGGAGCCGATCGTTCTTCACCGGGACGCGGTTTCGGGTGGCGGGTATATGATGCTGGGCGTGGTGATATCGGCCGACATGGACCTTATCGCCCAACTCCAGCCGCACACCCCGGCGCGCTTCGTTCCGGTGACGCTGGAAGACGCGCTTGCCGCGCGAACCGAACAGCGCGCCGCGCTGGCGCGTGCTGAAGGGCATCTGGCCGGCTGACGTCAGCCGGGAAAATGCCGGCGGAGGAGCCGGAGGCGAGGAGATCGGCCGGCCAAAACCGACCGCGCGTGGCGGAAGACAAAATCCGGTGCGCGAAACGACAAGACGACGCCGGGCAACGGCGTGAATTTGGCACCCGAGCAGTCCGCTAGAGACCGCCGGAACCGACAGGGGAAGACATTTGCAACGTGGCTGGCCGCAAGGCCGGATGCTTCGCGCCTTTCCGTCGGTAGAAAGAAGGAAAGGGTCATGAGTCATCTGAGCGCGGAGAACGTCTCGGTATCGTTTGCGGGGCTGAAGGCCCTGTCATCGGTAGACCTCCAAATTACGCCCGGCCGCATCAGTGGCCTCATCGGCCCGAATGGCGCTGGCAAGACCACGCTCGTCAACGTGCTGACCGGCTTCCAGGCACCGACGGAAGGCACCATCAAGCTCGACGGGGAAGCACTCACGGGTCTCAAGCCGCATCAGGTCCGGCGGCGCGGCATTGCCCGCACCTTTCAGGGTGGGCGGCTCTTCCGCGACCTGCCTGTGCTGGACAATTTGGAGGTAACGGGCGTTGGCCTGGGAATGAGCCGGCGCGCTGCCATCGCCGAAGCGGAAGCGATGCTCGACTGGATAGGCATCGGTGCGCTGGGTACCCGCATCGCCGGAACGTTGCCATACACGGACGAGCGCCGCGTCGCCATTGGCCGCGCCTTGATGGGACGGCCCGCATACATCCTGCTCGACGAGCCCGCGGCTGGCATGAGCGCACTGGAGGCGCGGGAGCTTTCCGCCCTGATAAGACACATCGCCAGCGATCTCGGCTGTGGTGTCCTGCTCATCGAGCACAATGTCGGGCTGGTGCTCGGCCTTTGCCAGCATATCGTCGTGCTCGATTCCGGAGCGATCATCGAGGAAGGACCGCCTGCCGCGATCCGCGACAGCGAGAAGGTGCGCCACGCCTATATGGGCACGGCCGCGAACACCGACCTGCCTGTGCTGGAGGCGATGGAATGAGCCTGCTCGCCCTTTCCGATATCACCATCCGCTACAGCCGTCTCACGGCGGTCCGCAATGTCTCCTTCTCCATGGACGAGGGAGAAATCCTGTTCATCACCGGCCCGAACGGAGCCGGGAAGTCTTCGCTGCTGCGCGCGATCGCCGGTGTTACGCCGGTGGCGGGCGGCCGGATCGACCTTGCTGGTCATGAGATCACCGGCCAGGCGCCGGAGAACATCGCCCGGCTCGGATTCTCCATGGTGCCGGAGGGGCGCGATGTCTTCGGCTCGCTGACGACCGAAGAGAACCTTCTGGTCGGAACCGGCATGCATGCCCGCGAACGCGGCTGGCGCAGCCGAGCGGCCGACGAACTCGAAGCCGTCTACGCAACCTTCCCGATGCTGAAAGAGAGGCGGCACGGGCAGGCGGGATTGCTGTCCGGCGGGCAGCAGCAAATGCTGGTCATCGGCCGCGCGCTGATGACCAATCCGCGGCTTGTAGCCATCGACGAGCCTTCACTGGGCCTCGCCCCCAACATCAACGACCAGGTCTACGAGCGGCTGATCGCGCTGCGTGCGCAGCGCCAGCTCACGCTCCTGATCGTTGAGCAGAGCTCGGCCCGGGCGATGATGGTGGGCGGGCGGATGATCCTGATGCGTGGCGGACAGATCGTGCTCGATGGCGACGCGCGGACGCTCGGCAATGGCGAGGCGATCCAGGCTGCCTATTTCGGCTACGAGGACAATTGAGATGCTTCAGATCCTGTTCGACGCACTCTCGCTTGGTTCGCTCTATGCGCTCGGGGCGCTCGGCATTGCCCTCATCTTCGGCGTCATGCGGCTCGTGAACTTCGCGCATGGCGACGTCATCGCCTTCTGCGTCTTCGCCCTGTTATGGCCGTCTACGGACGCAATGGCCATCGTCTTCGCCGGCCAATTGCCGTGGTACCTGCTGTTGCCATTCGTGCTCCTCTGCGGGGCCGGGCTGTCGGTGCTGTGCGAAATCGTCGTCTTCAGGCGGTTCCGTCAGGCAAATCCGGCAACCATGATGATCGCCTCCTTCGCGCTCGGTTTCGTCATTCGCTACTTCCTGCTCATGCTTTTCTCCAGTCGGCCGAAATCGATCTCGCTGCTGCCCGAACTGTCCCAGCCGGTGGAGATCCTTGGTGCCAGGCTTCCCCTCCTCCAGCTCATAACGATCGTGGCCACGATGGTCATCCTGATCGGCCTGACACTGTTCCTGCGTCAAACCCGCTTCGGCCTGGAGATGCGGGCGGCGGCCGAGAACTTCTCGATGGCCCGAATGCTGGGTGTGCGTGCGAACCGGGTTATCATGGGCGCGTTCGCCCTCTCCGGCGCGTTGGCCGCCGCCATTGCACTGATCTTTGGCGCCCAGACAGGCACGCTGGACATCCAGATGGGCGCCTCGATCATGTTGATGGCCTTCATCGCCACCGTCATTGGCGGCCTCGGCAGCCTCGGGGGAGCCGTGCTCGCCGGCTTCCTGCTGGGTGCCGCCTCGGTGATCATGCAAGTCATGCTGCCCATCGACGCCCGGCCATTCCGCGATGCCTTTGTCTATGGAGCGGTCATCCTCGTCCTCCTCTTCCGCCCACAGGGTCTTATTGCCGCGCGCGGCACCAAGGAAAGGATCTGATTTCATGGGTGTCGCCGCCTCCCTCACCAACTCTACCGCTGCCGGTGCCCCGGCTGCCGAGCGAAAGCCCGCCCGCTTCGCGCTTGCCCGCCGCACAATCCTGACACCGGTCCTGCTTTCTCTGCTGCTGCTGGCCATCGCGCTGATCACGGTGATGACCGGATCGCGGCCCTTCAACCAGACGGTGATCGACGTATTCGTCCGTGTCATCCTCGTCGTGGGCCTATACATCTTTATCGGGAATTCGGGCGTTCTCAGCTTCGGGCATATCGGCTTCACCTGCCTTGGCGCCTACGCGGCCGCGTGGCTCACCATCAATCCGATGATGAAACGCGGTTCGCTGCCGGGACTGCCCGAATGGCTGCTGGCGACCCGATTGCCGTACTGGCAATCGGCTACGCTGGCAGCATTGTTCGCCGCCCTCGCCGCTCTCATCTTCGGGCGGGTGCTGATGCGATTATCGGGCATCGCGGCTTCGATCGCGACCTTCGCGATGCTCGCCATGATCAACACAATTTATTCCAACTGGGAGAGCGTGACCGGAGCGACCTCATCGGTCGTCGGCATTCCGATCGTACGCGTGATCTGGCCGTATCTCATCGGCGCCGTGGTCGCGATCTTCATCGCCTGGGCGCACGCGATCTCCCGGTCCGGCCTGGCCCTTCGTGCTGCCCGCGACGAGCCCACCGCCGCCGCGGCTTCCGGTATCGACATTCCCAGGGAAAGATTGGTGGCATTCGTCATATCAGGCGCGGTGATGGGGCTGGGCGGTGCGCTCATGGCTCATTCCATCGGCGTGGTCACACCCGACACATTCTATCTCGGTCTCACCTTCATCACCCTTTCCATGCTCGTTGTCGGCGGCATGGGCAGCCTGTCGGGGGGTGTGGTGGGTGTCGTCCTGCTGTCCGCCCTCATCCAGGCGCTGCGCTGGCTGGAGGCAGGCGTATCGCTCGGCGAGTCCACTTTCGCCCTCCCGAAAGGGGTTCAGGAAATAGCCCTCGGCGTCATCATGATCGTGATCCTCGCGCTTCGCCCATCCGGACTCATGGGCAACCGCGAGATCACCTTACCCCGCAGCAGTCGCAACAAGTGACCGGCGGCACAAGCCCGACCGGAAAACAAAAAGGAGACGTGCATGACATACAAAATGAGAATTGTCGCAACCGCTCTGGCCTCGATGTCCATCGCATACCCGGCCCTGGCCGATGACAAGACCATCGTCATCGGCTTCGCCACTGCGGAGTCGGGCTTCATGGAAGCCTATGACAAGCCTGCGCAGGAGGCGGCCTTGATCCGCATCGACGAGATCAATGCGGCTGGCGGTCTGCTTGGAAAGCAGATCAAGGTCGTCAAGGCCGACACCAAGTCCGACCGGGCCGAAGGCGCCAAGGCGGGCCTCTCCGTGCTCGACCAGGGCGCGGATCTCGTGGTCGTCTCGTGCGACTACGACTTCGGATCGCCGGCTGCGCTCGCGGCCGAGGACGCGGGCCGTATCTCCTTCTTCCTGTGCGCGGAATCGGTCAAGGCCGGTATCCAGGGTGTCGGCCCGCACAGCTTCTCCGCGTCGGTGCTGGCGCCCGTGCAGGGCGCGACCATGGCCGAGTGGGCATTCAAGGAAAAAGGCGCAAAGGACTTCTACCGTCTGCTCGATACCTGGACGGCCTACAACAAGGGCATCTGCGACGGCTTCGACTGGATGATGCCGAAGCTCGAAGCCCAAGGCGCGAAGCTTGTCGGTGAAGACACCTTCAAGAACGAGGACGCCTCCATCGCCGCGCAGATCACTCGCATCAAGTCTCTGCCGAAGGAGCCGGATGCGATCATGCTTTGCACAATGATGCCGGGCGCTGTCTCGGCCATCAAGCAGCTTCGTGCCGCGGGCATCAACTCCATGATCCTGAATGGCTCGGGCGTCGACGGTAGCTATTGGCTATCCGCTGTGCCCGATCTGACGAACTTCTACGTCCCCGTTCAGGGATCGATCTATGGCGACGATCCCAATCCGGAAGTGCTGAAGTTCAATGCCACCTACAAGGCGAAGACAGGCGCCGATCCCTCGAGCCAGTATGTCTTTCCGGGTTACGTCATGGTCGACGTCTGGGCCAAGGCGGTGGAGCGTGCAGGCACGACCGATGCCGACGCCGTCGTCGCGGAACTGGAGAAGATGAAGAACGAGCCGACGCTGTTCGGGCCTCGTACCTTCACGCCGGAACTGCATCACCAGAACCAGACGCGGTACCTGATCGTCGAGACCAAGGCCGGCAAGCCGGGTGTTGTAGGCAACTGGACGATTTCCGAGCCGGTACCGATGGAAGCCTTGCTCAAGTAAGAAGATGGGCCGGGTAAGCCCGGCCCTTTCATCTTTTGAGGATCTTGCCTTTGGACAAAAAACGAGGGCGGCCCGCTTGGACCGCCCTCGTCGCCCGATGAATTCAGATTTTCGCTACCCTCGCGCTTTGCGGTAGGAATCCTTGAGCGCTATGAGCTCCCCCGAGAAAGCGAAGATATCGCAGCCGTCGACTTCGATTTGCTGCCCCGCTGCCGTGGTGCCGACGAAGCGCCATGATGAAAGCCCGGTGTCGCCCGTCACGACGTGCCGTCCCCTGGTCCACGCGGCCTTCGGGAAAGCATCGAACAGCGCTGCATAGGCGGCGCGCACGGCGTCACGCCCCATATGCTTGCGCCCTTCGGCATCGGGTCCAGCCGAGCCGTGGAAAGCGCAATTCTCAGCCATGCAGTCCATCAGCGCGCCCACGTCGCGGGCGTTCCAGGCTGCGAGGAACCGGTCGAGCACGGCGAGCCGCCTGGCTGCGAGGTCGCCGGCCTCAACGACCTCGACCTCCAGGAAGGCCAGCGGCGCATCGCCGGCATTGATGACGTTATGGGCCACACCCGTCCGCCGCGAATAGGGCACCCCTTGGGTGAGAGCGGCTTGCGCCTGCGCGCCGTCCGGACCTTCGAGACCGAGCTTGCCGTCCGTAAGCGGCACGATGACGTAGTCATGTCCGTGGATGTGCCAGCCGGTCTCGGCCCCGGTGGCAAAGCGCCATTCGGTGACCCGAAAGCGTTCGTCGTCGATATGGACGACCGGTTCGGCTTTCATGCGGGTCATTCGAGTCCCTCCTTGGCAACCGCACCGGTCAGGCGCTCAAGCGTCCGGCCCATGCGCGTCATGATTTCTTTCACATCGTCTTCTGTCGAGATCATCGGCGGGCAGAGCGCGAGCTGATCGCCGATGGCGCGGAAGATGAGGCCTTCCTCGTGGCCGATCCCTGCTGCGATACCCCCTGCGCGCCCAACCTTGGCGAAGGGGCGTTTCGTCGCCTTGTCTGCCACCAGCTCAACGGCGCCGATAAGACCGGTGCCCCGCGCTTCGCCGACAAGCGGGTGATCGGCAAATGAGCGGATGCCGGCCTGGAACGACGTCTCGAGGCGGGCCGCGTTTCCGATCAGGTCCCGCTCCTCGAAGATGGCCAGGTTTTCGAGACCCACTGCCGTCGCGACCGGATGACCTGACGCCGTGAAGCCGTGGCCGAAATTGCCGATCGTGGCGGTGTTGTCGGCGATCGCCTGATAGATCGCATCGGAGAAAATGACGGCGGCAAGCGGCATATAAGACGACGTGATTTGCTTGGAGACCGTCATGATATCAGGCGTGAAGCCGTATTTCTGAGCGCCGAAGGGCGTACCAAGCCGCCCGAAACCACAGATCACCTCGTCCGCTACTAGAATGATATCATTTGCCCGGCAGATTTTCTCCACGCCTTCCCAGTACCCGACCGGCGGTGGCAGAACGCCGCCGGCTGCCATGAGCGGCTCTCCTATGAAGGCTGCGATGGTGTCGGCCCCTTCTTCCGCGATCACCGCTTCCAGCTCGGCGAGCAGGCGCGCCGTGAAGGCGGCTTCGTCTTCGCCTGCCATGCCGAAGCGATAGAAGTGCGGGCAGGTCAGGTGGCGAACGGGAATGGCCGGCAGATCGAAGTCGCGATGGTTGACCGGCAAGCCTGTCAGGCTGCCGGAGGCGACGGTGATGCCGTGATAGCCCTTGGTCCGTGCCAGGAATTTCTTCTTTTTTGGCCGGCCCAGCGCGTTGTTCATGAACCACATCATCTTGACGATGGTGTCGTTGGCTTCCGAGCCCGACGACGTGAAGAAGACACGCGTCAGGTTTTCCGGCGTCATCTCCACGAGTTTCTCCGCGAGCCGGATGGATGGCTCATGCGCCTTGGAGGAGAAGGTGTGGTAGTAGGGCAGCTTCAGCATTTGCTGATAGGCAGCGTCGGCCAACCGCTTTTCCGAAAAGCCGACGCCCACCGACCAGAGCCCGGCCAGCCCTTCGATGTATTCCTTGCCGCGTTCGTCATACACACGGATGCCGTCGCCGCGGCTGATGATCAGCGGCCCGGTTTCTTCGTGCTGACGCAGGTTGGTGTAGGGGTGCATGGTGGTGGCGATGTCGGCGGCGGCGAGAGAGTTGGAAAGCGCATCCATGGAAGTCCTCAGCGGCTTGGAGAAATGGTTCGGGCAGTGAGTTCGAGATAGTCCTCGAGTCCCTTGCGTGGAGCTTTCACGATTCGGGAGAATGAATCATGGCAGGCCGTTGGAATGAGTGTCGATGATCCGCCGCATCAGCGCGGCGACGTCGCGCGCATTCGGCGGATCGGAGTGGATGCAGACAGTGTCGAAGTCGACCGGGCGGATCGTGCCGTCTGTCGTGACGAGTTCGCGTCGGGTAAGCGCTCCCACCATGCGGTGCTCGGCAAGCGTCAGGTCGATGGCCGACTGGACGCGCGGGATGATCAGGCTGCCGCCGGGAGCGTAGGCAAGATCGGGAAAGAACTCGCCCACGAAGGCAACGCCGAGTTCGGCTGCCGCCGTCTCGTGACAGGTTCCCGCCATGCCGAAGAGAGGGACGCCGAACGGCTTGACCGCCGCGGCAATTGCCAGGGCAGTGTCGACGTCGTGCGCGGCCATGCCGTAAATGATGCCATGCGGCTTGACATGGCTGAGTTGCCCGCCCTCGGCGGCCAGCATCCCTGTCAGAGCACCGATTTGGTAGAGGAAGGCAGCTGTCAGTTCCTCCGGCTGAAGTCTCATTTCGCGCCGGCCGAACCCCTCACGATCGGGAAGGGAGGGATGCGCGCCGACCCGCTTGCCATGCGAAAGGGCGAGCCGCACGGTCTTCAGCATCGTCCATGGATCGGAGGCGTGGAAGCCGCAGGCGATGTTGGCGCAATCGATATGAGGCATGATGCCGGCATCGTCACCGAAGCGCCAGTTGCCGTAGCTTTCGCCCATGTCGCAGTTCAGGGTGACCATGGTTTACTTGCCTCAGCCCAGAGTGTTCAACGCCCAGCCGGGGGCGACGTGCGGGAATTCCGGCGGTGGTTCGCGCTCATGCAGCAGTCGAAGCACGCGTGGCGGCGTCAGTGGCAGCTGCCGTACCGGCTTGCCGATGGCGCGTGCCACAGCGCAGCCGATTGCCGCGCCCACTGCCAGGATCGGGACCTCGCCCGCACCCTTGGTGCCTAGAGGCCCCATCGACGGCGCGCCCTCGTAAAGGTCGGCGGCGACCGGAACCACATCCTGCGCCAGCGGCAGGCGATAAGTCTCGAAATCGTCCTGCGCGATGCGTCCGTCGGCGGTGAGCGTCACCTCCTCGTGCAACGCATAGCCGAGCCCCTGTACCACGCCGCCCTGTATCTGGCCCAGGATGGCGCGCGGGTTGAGCGCGCGGCCGACATCTTGAACTACGCGATAGGCCAGCACCTCGACATGGCCGGTGTCCGGATCAACCGCCACCTCGGCCTCGTGAACGACGAAGACGGGAATGTCGAGCGCATCGATGAAATGCCCCATCGCGCAGCCGGACATTGCCGGAGTGTTCCTGGCGGCAAAGGCCCCGCTTCCGGTGATCGGGCCAGTGGTTGCCTGTGCATGGGCGACGACAGCGGGGATCGACATGCCGGAACCGGGACGTCCCGTGATCTCGACACGACCGTCCCGCAGCACCAGGTCTTCCGGTCGGGTCTGGAGCATCTCGCCGGCGGTCCGAAGCAGCTTCTCCCGCACCTCCGCGCAGGCGGCGATGCTCGCGGCACCAATGGACACGGTGGTGCGCCCACCGCCAACGCCGACATCGAGACCGGCGGCATCCGTATCGGCTTCGCGCACGATCACCTGGTCGGGAGCAAGCCCGAGCTGCCCAGCCACGATCTGCGGCAGGGATTGCACCATCGTGCCGGATCCGATCTCCACACCCGAGGTGACCAGCGTTGCGCTGCCGTCGGCGTTCAAATTCACCGTCGCCGCCGAAGGCCCGACGAAAACGAACCATGTGCCGACCGTGGTCGCAATTCCATAGAGCCTGCTGTCGGCCTTGGCCTCTGATGTACCGGTGCTGGCGCGCAGTGTCTCCATGCGATCGAGCATCGGACCCAGCACGTCGGCCTCGAAAACCTGCCCCGTGGCACCGAGATCGCCATCTCCCAGGACATTTTTCTTCCGGAACTCCATTGGGTCGAAGCCTAGCGCATCGCAGATTTCGTCGGTGTGTCGCTCCAACGCGAAGGTGTTGTAGACGCCGTTGCAAGCTCGGAAAGCGCCGTTGGGTGGTGTGTTGGTGTATACGGCGCGGCTGACGAGCCGCGTTGCGCCAACCCTGTAATTGCCGCCCAGCGTGTGCGCCGTCATCGTTGTCAGGAAAACCTGTTCGCCGCCATACGCGCCGCAGTCCATCAGCACGACCGCCTCGCGTCCGGCGATGTATCCTTCGGCAGTGACAGCGGACCGGATGCGGATTTCCGCATTCTCGCGGCAGAGGCAAGTTGCCATCTCTTCCTGCCGGGTGTTTTCCAGGACCACCGTGCGCCCGGTCATCCGCGCCAGAAGTGCCGTGATCGGCTCGATGGACGCATCGAATTTCAGGCCGAACCCGCCTCCGACAGGCGGCACGGTGACCCGCACACGCCCGGGCGCAAGCTGCATGACCCTTCCGGTGACGTTGCGAACTGTCCAAGGCACCTGCGTCGAGGTCTGGATGTGAGCCCGGCCGTCCTCCCAGGAGCCGATGGCAACGCGCGGTTCGAAAGGCACATGGCTCTGCCGGCCGACGGTAAAGCTGCTCTCGACTATGCGTATGTCGGGACGGGCGAAGGCCGCATCGACGTCGCCGCGGCTGGATTTTGCCTCCCATGCGATGTTGCCGGCACGTGCGCCGCCCTCGGTGATCACCTCATAGCCGCGCCAGCCCTCGTGGACGAGACGGGCTGCGGGCTGGAGCGCTTCGGCCATGGTGGACACCGGTGCCAGCGGCTCGATCTCAAGCACGATGGCGGCAAGCGCCGCCCGCGCCTGCTTCTCCGTTTCGGCGGCAACGACGGCGATTGGCTCGCCATGATAGCGGATGGTGTCGATGGCCAGGAGCGGATGGTCGGCAATGCCGATGCCGTAGAGGCCTGGCGCGTCGGCGCCGGTCGCCACCGCGCGCACGCCAGGACAGCGAAGTGCCGCCGAAAGGTCGAGCTTGCGGATACGCCCCGCGGAAACGGTCGACCGCAGCAGCACGGCATGCAACATGTCGGGGCGAACCCGGTCGTTGGTGTATTTCGTCCGCCCGCGCAGCTTGTCCTGCGCATCGCGGCGGGGAAGATTCATCACGGTGGCGGACAGCTCAGACATGGAGGCCTCCCACCGACTGGCCAGCCTTCCGCGCTTGGTCAAGGCAGTCGGCCACGGCGTCGACGATCCGCTCATATCCGGTGCAGCGGCAGATGTTGCCGACCATCGCGGCCTTGATTTCGGGACGGCTCGCATGCGGATTGTCACGCACGAACGCCGAAAGGCTCATAACTATTCCCGGAAAACACATGCCGCATTGCACGGCATCGGCGGCCTCTAGATTGGCCTGGAGCGGATGCAGCGCCTGGTTTCCGGAACTCAATCCCTCGATGGTCGTGACCGCGCATCCCTGGACCAGGCCAATCGGCTTCAGGCAGGACGGCACCGCTTCGTCGTCGACATGCACCGTGCAGGCGCCGCAGAAGCCTTCGCGGCACACGGCTTTGGTCCCCGTCAGGAATCGTTCCCGCCGCAAGATGTCGACGAGCGGCGTCATCGGATCGCCGTGAAAGCTGCAGTCCTCGCCATTCAGCTGGAATGTCACAACCATGCCAGGCCCTCGGTCTTGAGAAGTGCGGCAACACCGCGCTTGACCAGCGGCGGAAGAACCTGGCGCCGGTACCAACCCTCCGCTTCCCTGCCGTCGCGGCCCTGAAAATCATTGTGCTCCAGTGCAAGCCCGGCAGCGCGCTCCGGATCGAGCGCGGAGGCCTGGCTTGCCCTCATCGCCTGTTCGAGCGCCGTCCAGCGCCGCGCTACCGGCTCCACCGAGCCGACGGCGATGCGACATCGTTTGTCCTTGTCCACCGCAAGCGAGACGACGGCGACCGGATAGTCGCCAGCCTTCCGAAGCGGCAGGCGGATATGCGCGCTTGCGACAAGGTCGCGGCGCAGATGAATTCTCGTCACAATCGCCTCTGCCAGCAGCGCATGCCTGTCTTTGAGGAAATCCGAAATACCGATGAGTTTTGGGCCTTCGAACGTCTCCAGCTCCACCGTCGCCTCACAGACGAGAAGCGCAGGGGCGAGATCGGCGGCGGCAAAGTCGAGGGCACAAATGTTGCCGCCCACGGTGGCGACCCTTCGGATACCGGGATTGGCCGCGTTCTCCGCCGCGGCAACCAGACCTTCGAAGCCCGCTGCCCCATGCAACGCGCGGCCAAGGACTGCGTGGGTAACAGCTGCACCTATCACGACATGGTCCGAGTCGATTTCGACCTTGGACAAGGCCGGTATTCGGTCGAGTGCGACCACAGCGTCGGGAAGGTCGACCCCGCGTTGGGGATCACGCATCATCCAGGTGCCGCCTGCAAGCACCACCGCGCCCTGCCGGCGTGCGGCCATTGCCTCTTCAAGTGTGCTGGCCGCGGTGAACGATCGTCCCACGCCTGGTGCCATCTGTCATACCCCTCGGAGCAGCCAACCTTCGCGGCGCTGCGACATTGTTGCTCCAGCTTTAGGTTCCTGTGAAATAGTAATTCTTTGAATATGGTATCGAAAAAACAGATAACTCTGGCATCCCGCGAGCGCCCGCAAGATTGCGGCGCGCTCGCTGGCGCTCAAACCCAGTGGGTGACGGTCCGTTTCTCAAAACTCTCCCGGAACTGGGCGGTGGTTTTGGGAAGTAGTTCGCCAGTCTCCCAGTCGAGGATCACGGCATAGTGCCGAACCGCATCGAGCGTATCGATCTCGCCGGAGCGATATTTGCGCGCGACCTCCTCGGGATCCATGCGTGCCCAGCCCTTCCGTTTCGCCCGGATGTCGGCACGGCAGGCTTCGGTCGCCATCTCGTCGATTTCGTACTGGCACAGGTCGCGGTCGATTTCGCGGATCACCACACCGTAGTCAGTCCTGGCACGCTCCAGGGAAACGTAGTCGTCGATCACGTCCTCCATCACCTTGCGGGGCTCGCGCTGCAGTGGATCGCCGAAACCACCGCCGCCGGCCGTCGGACGAGCGAACTGGTCGCCTGTGTGGACGGAGTAATCGGAGAATACGGAGCCGAGCCAGATCTCGGTCTCTTCTCCGGCGCGCTTCATGGTCAAGCCGTGGGGCATCGACGGCAGGCCTCCTTCGACACCCCAGACGACAGCACGCTCGCGGTCGCAAATATAGGACATGACGGCATTTTCAGCCTCAAGCAGCAATGAGGTCTTCTGCACGCCGACGCCGCCCCGCCACTTGCCGGGCCCGGCTGAATCCTGCTTGATCTGGAACTCGAGCGTCCGAGTGGGATTGACCCGCTCGTTGCCTTCGTTCGGCTGCGACATCAGCCCGGTTCCGAAGCAGGCGGTTGTGACATCGGCACCATCCTTGCCGTTGCGCCCGCCCCAGCCGCCAGGCAGCCATTCGTAAAACATGAAGATCGGCTTTTCGGGTTTGCGCGCATCCCGTCCCCCGGCCAGCAGATATTCGAGGTTGAAGGCGCAGGCGATAGCGCGTTCGGGCATGATCTTCGACCACATCTCGAAGATCGCGTTCATGATCTTTTCAAACGGCATCAGGAACCCGGTCACCGCCACCGGCCATTCCGCGCTGACGATGCTATTCTTCGGCGCGGTCACCTCGATCATCCGGTAAAACCCGCTGTTGAGCGGGAGGTCCGGAAAGAAGGTTTTCATGCCGGCGACCACGGCCGAGAAGGTTGCGCCCGGTGCGGAATTATACATCGAGGCAATGGTCGAGTGGCTTCCCGTAAAATCGTAGTGGATCGTGTCGCCCTTGATCGTCATCTTGATGCGGATCGGGATCATGCCCTCGCCGGCACCGAGATCCCGGTCGATGTAGTCGACCGTCTCCCAGGTGCCGTCGGGCAGCTCCGCCAGACGCTTTCGCACGGCACGTTCGACGTAGTCCTGAACCTCCTCCATACCGCGCATGACCTGGCCGCGTCCGTACTTCTTGACCAGCCGCAGCAGTTCGCGCTCGGCCGCCTGCGTCGCTTGCGCCTGGGAATGGATGTCGCCAATGATCGATGCGGGATCGCGCGTGTTGGCCGCGATCATGTTGGCAACATCGGAGCAGAAGCGGCCGCGCTGGAAAAGGCGCAGCGGCGTTATCCGCAGCCCTTCGCGGAACATGTCGCGGGCGGTGACGTCGAAGGAGCCCGGCACCGAGCCGCCGAGATCCGACCAGTGTCCGTTCGACTGGGAGAAGCCGATCAGTTTGTCTTCATCGAAGATCGGCCGGACGAGCCGAACGTCGCTGAAATGCGTACCGCCGGCATAAGGATCGTTGATTGCGTAGACATCGCCGGGTGCCATATCGCCTTCGAAGACCCGGATCACTTCCTTACACGTGTTGTGCAATGTGCCGACATGGACCGCGATGTCGTAGTTGCCCTGGGCGACGGAGTTGCCATCGGCGTCGTGCAGGGCATTCGAAAAGTCTCGGTTGTAGATGACGAAGGAATAGCAGGTGCGAAGCATCTGTTCGGCCATCTGGTCGACGGTGGTGATGAAGGAGTTCTTCAGCACCTCGAACGTTACCGGATCGAGGCCAGGGCTCGTTTCAATCAGCTTTGTCATGTTTCAGCCTTTCGTCACGATGAGAATGTTCAGGAAGCCATCGACGGTCGCGCTCATTCCCGGCGGAACCACGGTGGTGGAATCGAACTGTTCGACGATGGCGGGTCCCGCAAAGGCAGCGCCGGCGCTGAGTTGATCGCGTTCATAGACAGCCGCATCATGAGATACGCCGTCGAACCAGACGCCGCGGCGGCCGAGCGGCTCGGGCACATGAGGCAAGACTCCGTGTCGCGGTATCTCGGCTTTCGGGACGATGCCGATCGCCTTGACCGCGATGCGGAAGATCGATACCGGCGCGTCTTCGCGGCGGTAGTTGAACTCGCGTTCGTGTTCGTTGTGGAATGCCTCGATCAGCGGGCAGATGCTCTCGATGCGCGCCGGGGCTGACACCGCGAGCGAGCGCCACTGGCCCTGGTACATCATCTCGACCGTGCGCTGCAGCGCCATGTCTTCCTGCGCCACGCCCTCATGGCCCAGACGCTCAACCGCCTGTTTTTCCATCAGAACAAAGGCTGCCTGCATCTCGGCGGGCGAGACAGTCGAAGCATCGGCCATGAAGCTTTCGGAGAAATCGTGCTGCACGTCGACGAGAAGGCAACCGAGCGCGGAGGTAACGCCGGGATTGGGCGGTACGATCACGGTTGGAATCGAAAGCTCCTTGGCCACAGCCGCTCCGTGCAAAGCGCCAGCACCGCCGAATGCGACCAGCGCAAAGTCGCGCGGGTCGTAGCCTCGGCTGATGGAGAGAAGCCGGACGGCATTGCCCATATTGGCGTTGGCGACGGCGATGATCGCCTCGGCCGCCTGGTGGAGTTCCATGCCGAAGGGTTCCGCCACCGTCTCCTGAACCGCCTCGGCGGCCAGAGCGGGGTCGAGCGTGATCTTGCCGCCCGCAAGGCTGGTGCCGAGACGGCCGAGCACCACATTGGCATCGGTGTTGGTGGCAATGCGGTTGCCATTCTTGTAGCAGGCCGGACCTGGAAAGGCGCCAGCGGACTGCGGTCCGTTGCGCAAGCTGCCGCCCTCGTCCTGCCATGCCAACGACCCGCCGCCCGCACCGATGGTCAATACCTCGATGGAGGGGAAGCGGATCGGATATCCGAATTCGATGTACCAGTCCTTTGTGATGCGCGACTCCCCGTTCCAGGCCAGCGAGACGTCGGTGCTGGTGCCGCCCATGTCGAAGCCGATCGAGTTCGGGTAGCCACAGAGATTTCCGATGAAGCGGCTTGCGATCGCTCCGGCGGCGATGCCGGATCCCGCGAGCCGGGCTGAGAAATCCTTGACGCTCGCGGGCGTCATGACCCCGCCACCGCTGTGCAGCAACAGGAGATCTCGCTTGTATCCGGCGTCGGCAAGCTTTTCTCCGAGACGCGACACGTAGTCGACGACGACCGGGGCGCAGACGGCGTTCGCCATGGTGGTGGAAAAACGTTCGTGCTCGAAGATTTCCGGCATCACCTCCGAGGAGATCGAGACCGGCAGATCCGGCATTGCCTCCTTCAGGATCTCACGCATGCGGCGCTCGTTGGCGCCGTTGACATAGGAGTTCATGAAGCAGACGGCGATGGACTTGACCTGCCGTTTCTTGAGAATCTCCGCGACACGGCGCGCGGCCTCTTCGTCCAACGCTTCCAGGATCGTGCCCTCGGCACTGACCCGTTCCCGGACGGTCAGCCGGTCGCGGCGCGGGATATAGGGCTTGGCGACATCTTTGTAGGTGTCCCAGAGATCTTCCTTGTTGGCGCGACGGATCTCTACAACGTCACGAAAACCCTCGCTGCAGACCATTGCGGTGCGCGGCAGACGGCGGGTGATCAGCGCATTGGTGGCGACCGTCGTACCATGAGAGAACATCGTTACCTCCGAAAGATCGATGCGCCCCTGCTCCACGCCATTCATGATGGCCTGCATGGGATCGTCAGGCGTGGAGGCGGTTTTTTCGATGCGGATCGCTCCGCTGTCTTCGTCCATGATGCAGATGTCGGTGAAAGTCCCTCCGACGTCGACGGCAACTCTGATTCGGCTCATGACAGTTCCTTCGCTAGGTCTTGCGGGCAAAGCCCCGCCTTCGTCGCCCCTTGCCGGGGAGACGTTGCATGAATGGTGGAATTGGCCCGGATTTCGTCGGGACTAGTGGCGCTCTCGCGAGGCCGAAGAGCCGCCCGCCCGGTTCGCTGCTTCGCGACGGGTATCCGTCGGTGCGCAGCCGAACCGCGTCCGGTAGTGCTTGCAGAACTGGGACTGGTCGGCGAAGCCCCAGCGGTAAGCAATCTCGGCTACGCTGCTGATGTTGGTCACCGACATCAGCTCCTCGGCGCAAAGTTCAAGCCGGGCGTCGCGGATGAAGCCGTTGATCGACTGGTTGCTGTCCTGAAAAAGGACCTGCAGGTAACGCAGGGAGATGCCGCAGGCATCAGCCACCGCCTGCGGGCCGAGGTCGGAATTCTTCAGATTGTCGCGAATATACTGCTCGGCACGATGCAAATGGCCGGCCCGGATCGACGAGATGCTGCTGTCCAGCACGCGATCGTCGCTCACGATCGACAGGCACAGCATTTCCAGGATGTGCCTGCCCATCATCTCACGAGCGACTTCAGTGATCTCATCGAGATGGCCGATCGTGGTTCGCACCGTGTCGAGGAAGAGCGCGGCGATGCCTTGGGTCGCGTCGAAACTGAGCGCACTGAGCCGTTCGGCGGATCCGATCCGTGCCCGAACGCTCGATGATGGTACCTTGAGGACCCACAGCGCGTTTGGCTTGCCGTGCCAGAATTCGTAAGGCGCATCTCCCCGCTCGACGAGAAAGCCCCCCGGCCTGCAATTGACGGTTCTCGACCCTTGCGAGAAATTCACCTCCGACATCTCCGGGATCGTGATGAGCAGGCTGGCGTCACGCTCGTTGAGGAAGTGGCGGCGGTGGCGACGATAGCTTACGGCATCGCAGCGCATTTTAGACACGCTGACGAGCCCAAGCGAGAAGGTTTCCAGCGTGCCTGAAAATTCGCGACGGTTCCGATACTCGGTGTCGAGCGGAAAATAGGCTTCGGTAACAGCGGCTTGCCAGGCATCACCGCCTGCGGGACCGCCGATCGTATCGACGACGTATTTCATTCCCCGACCTTTCTGGTTGACCCGGTTGTCCCGGTGTTGTTCCGAAGATTACAGGAATTCACCGGCGCGTATTGGTCAAAAACGAATAAACTTATGTGGTCGGTTGGCCCAGGACCGGAGCTCGCGACGGTTGCAGTTGTCGTCACGATCAGTGTGCAGCTGATCAAACCAGCCTTGGCGCGCAAACCGCCAGCCGACTTGGAACCATGCATTCTTTTCGCACACTCATTCAGGAAAAGTTGTCGGCTTCCAGATGTGGGCGGAAATGATGTCCTGCAGTTCCGTGCGCACCGCACGGAAGAGTGGCAGCAGCGTGTAGCGGCGGGAAGCGACAATGTCCGCCTCGTCCTCAATCGAGAGCACCGTCGATCTCGGTTCCTTCGGACCAGTCGATAGATCGGCGACCGAAGCTCGCCTCTTCCACTTCGCAACCGTCTTCTGGTTGATCCCGCTTGGCCAGCCCCCTCAGGCTCTCTTGACTATGCTGTATCGCTCGACGGACCGCCTCTGTCGTTTTGGCGCTCCCATGCAGAACTTGGCCCATAGCGCATCCTTTGATTCGGGAGACAAGGATGCTCCATAAAGCCCGGGATCAAACATCTAGGATGATCAGATCCAGCACCAAAGAAACAGAGGGGCTGTCGGCAGGGAACATGCAGACCATGAGCGACTGGTTGTCGGCTTGTCTCCGACTGCTCTGCGTCAGAATCACCTCAAAAGCGAAGTCGCTTGGCTAATCCGTCATTTCTGGCGAAAGGCGGAGTGGAACGACACAACCAGCGGGCCCAGAATGTAGTCGAGCGCGGTGCGTTCCTCGGTGACGATCATGACTGACGCTGGCATGCCCGGATAAAGCGCAATCTGTGGGGCTGCTGCCAATTCCACCGGATCGACCGCTACGTCGGCAAGATAGTAGGGAAACCCGGTCTTGCTGTCGGTAATGCGATCCGCCGAAATGCGGGTGACGCGGCCATGAATTATGGGTATTGAGCGCTGCTTGTAGGATGTAAAACGAACTTCGGCAGCCATATCGGGTCGCAGGTTCGATATGTCCTCGACGCGAATCTGGGCCTGGACGATCAGCGAATTTTCGGTCGGCACGATATCGAGGATGGTCTGGCCCGGCGAAACGATAGCGCCTATCGAGAAGACGCTGAGATCCATCACCTGGCCGTCATACGGCGCGCGCACCTCGGCTCGGTCCATGGCAGCCTGGGCGGCAAACATCTTGGGCACGAGGTCGGAAAGGCTCGATTGCGTATCGATCAGCATGGCCGACAGCTTGGCTCGGCGCTCATTTGTCAATTGTGCGATCTGGCTTTCGAGTTCGGCTTTGCTCTGTTGGCTGCCGCCGATCGCGCCGAGGTTCTCATCGATCAGGCCCTGCAGATCCGAGGCGGATCTTTCCAGCTCCAGGATGCGTGGGCGGGTCGTCAATCCGGCCTTGAGCAGCTTCGACAGGCTGGCCTTCTCGTTGATCGTCGATTGCAACTGGGCATGGTAAGATTCGACCCGAGACTGCTTGCCCTGGATCTGCTCCTCGAGTTCGGCAATGCGCCGCTCGAGGATCTGCCTGGCGCCGGCCATCGAGGCGCGTTGGCTTTCCAGATCGGCGATCTGGTTTGCCATTGCATCCCTAAGGTAGTCTTCGTGCTCTTTGAGAATGTCCTTGGGAAAGGCAACAACCTCGCTGCCGTCCAGTTCGGCTCGGATCCTGGCATCGGTTGCGCGCAACAGCGCATATTGCTGGGCATAAAGATTGAACTCGGACCGAATCCTGGTGTCGTCCAGCTTCAGCATTATGTCGCCCTTCCTGACGACGTCGCCATCCTTGACGCGGATCTCCTTCACCGTACCGCCGTCGAAGTGCTGTACGCTTTTGCGATTGCCATCCACCTTGACGATGGCGTCGGCAAGCACGGCGCCGTTCAGCGGGGCAAAGGCCGCCCAGCCGCCAAAGATGCCAAAGAAAGCAACGATGATCAGCAGACCGATATAGGCCGGCACCCGGATCGAATCCGGGGCCAGAATACCGGCGTCGCCAGGCAGGCTCCGGTAGGTAAGGGCGCCGTCGCTCATCGCTCTCTCCAAACACGGCTCATTGCGTTGCCACCGCCATTGGAGCCGCGCGCTGGTTGAGGAGCGCCACGATCTCGTTTCTCATGCCAAAGGCCTCGACGGCGCCATCGCGCAACAGGAGGATCTTGTCGACATTCGCCAGGGTCGAGGGCCGGTGAGAGACGATGATCACCGTACTGCCGCGGCGCTTGAGTTCGATCGCGCAGTCGCTCAGCGCGCGGTCGCCATCGGCATCGAGATTGGAGCTGGGCTCGTCGAGAATGATCAGGTTCGGCGTTCCGAACACTGCGCGGGCAAGAGCAATCCGTTGGCGATATCCTCCCGACAGCACTGCGCCACCTTCGCCGATCTGGGTCTCATAGCCCTGCGGCAGGCGGATGATCATCTCATGCACGCCGGCGAGCCGCGCGGCCTCGATGACCTCCTGGTCGACATTGGTCTTGAAGCGGCCGATGTTGGCGGCGACGGTATCGGAGAAGAGTTCTACATCCTGCGGCAGATAGCCGATGTGGTCGCCGAGCGCGTCGTGTCCCCATTGCGACAGGTCGGCGCCGTCCAGCCTGACGGTACCACGGCTGGGTTGCATGACGCCCGCGAGATGACGCGCCAGCGTCGACTTGCCGGCGCCGGAAGGGCCGACGATTCCCAGCGTCTCGCCTGCTTCCAGCCGGAACGATACGTCCCGCAGAAGCACTTTCTGCTGGCTTGCAATTGCAAAGCTGACCTGCTCAACCGAAATCTTGCCGGTGGGCTTGGGCAGGTTGAACGATCTTTCGCTCTGCGCGCCCCCGTCGACCAGCTTCTCGACCCTTGCCAACGCCGCCCGCCCCAGGATCAGGCTGCGCCAAAGGCCGACGATCTGCTCGACCGGCTGCAGCCCCCGGCCCAGCAAGAGGCTCGCTGCGAACATGGTGCCGCCGGTGATCTGCCGTTCGATCACCAGATAGGCGCCGAGGCCGAGGATCAGCGACTGCATGGTGAGCCGCAGGAAACGGATCAGACCCGACATCAGGGCGGCGCGATCGCTTGCCTCCGCCTGGCGCCGCAGCGCCAAATTGCGGTCGCGTCCCCAGCGGCGGATGAGGCCGTCGATCATCCCCATGGCGCGAACGACTTCGGCGTTTCTGAGGCTCATCTCGGTGAAATTATAGTTGGTCGTCGCCAGGTCGTTGGCCTGCTTCAGCGGCGAACGCACGATATATTCGTTTAGCACCGCCATGGCGACCAGAAGCAGCGAGCAGCCCAGCGCGAAGAAGCCGAGCCAGGGGTGCAGCAGGAAGATGATGCCGATGTAGATGGGCGACCATGGCAGGTCGAACAAAGCGTGGATGCCGCTGCCGGTGATGACCTGCCTGAACGTGTCGAAGTCTCGGATGGGCTGGCTCGGCGACGAGCCGGGCGATGGGGTCTCGACCGACGCGGCCAGGACTTTTGCCGACAGCAGCCGGTCGAGCCGCGCACTGGCACGCGTCAGGATGGAGGCGCGCACCAGGTCGAGGCCGGCCAGCGAAAGAAAGGCCGCCAGCAACACCAGGGTCAGCATCACCAGCGTGGTTTCGCTGCCGCTGGTGACGACCCTGTCATAGATCTGCAGCATGTAGAGTGGGGACGCGAGATAGAGCAGATTGATGGCCAGGCTGAACGCCGCCGCTACCAGGAAATAGCGGCGGCAGGCCCGAAGCGCATCCTTCACAATTCGAGATTTGCTATCCACGTCCAGAACCCCACTCGATACGCATCAGGCCAGGTGGGCCGCCGCTGGCGGCGGCCTTTTGGTTCACACAACGAAGTCGCTTGAAATTGCTCCATTGCCAACGCCCGTCAGCGTGAATTCCGCCGGATTGTACGAAACGGCGGTATGGCCTTGGCCGTCATCGGCAAGCTTGAAGCCGTTCGCATCGTAGCTGCCGACCAGATGCAGCGCGGTACCGTGGGTGCCGTCCGAAACGGTCAGCGTTCCGCCGCTGCCATCCTGGTTTGCCTGGTAGACGGCCGTCGTTCCCGCGCCGAACAGGATGTCCTCGAGCTCAAGCCTGTCGTCATTGGTGATGCCGCCGATCCGCCCGCTGAAATCGAAGGAATCGTCGAGCTGCAGCGTGCCGGCCGCATCGTGCGCGAAGGTGACATCCGTCGACGAGGCGCTGCCGAACTCAAGCTTCGACAGGTTGCCGATCGTGGCATCGCCGTCGCCGGTGACCTGGCCATGGATGACGATGTCGCCGCCATTGGCCAACAGCATGCCGGAATTCGCCAGCCCGCCGGTGATCGTCAGTCCACCTGAACCGGTCGCCTCCAATGTTCCGGAGTTGGTGACGACGCTGCCCCCCGTATCGATGACCAGCGCATTCGCGCCGGAGGCGATAATGGTGCCCTGGTTGTCGAGGCTCAGCATCCCGCCGCCCAACTGGCCGGCGCCCGATATCGTGTTGTCGACATTGACCAGAGTGACGTCCGGCCCCGTGCCGGAGATCACGTTGGCGGCGCTGTCGGACAGCAGGATCTGCCCGCCACCCTGCAGGGTCACACCATGCTGGATGATTTGCAGCAGCGTATCGCCGCCGGTCGAGTCCAGCGAGATAAGGCCGCTATTGTTGATCATGCCGCTCAGCGGCAGCAAGGCGCCGTCGCCGATCGTCATGGTGCCGGCATTGTTGACCACCGGCGTCTGGTCGAAGACGAAATTGCCTGCCGTCAGCGCGCCCGAGTGCACGCCATCCAACGTGATCGACTGCCCATCGCCCAGCGTGATCACCGCGTTGCCGTGGGCATCGTCGGCGATATGGGTCTGTAGGTCGGCAAAGTTTGCCAGTCCGTTGTAGCCGATGAGGTCGATCTGGTCGGCCGCGGCGTCGAAATTATGCACCGTATCGGCGCCGATCGGCTGCGAGAAGACGAAGAGGTCGTTGCCGCTGGAGCCGGTCAGCACGTCGTCGCCGGACCAGGCAAAGATCGGCGAACCCGGAGCGTAGGCCTCGACATTGTCGGCGATCGACGCGCTGCCCGTCGTGCCGTCGGCATTGGTCCAGGTCAGCTGCACGTCGAGCACCGCGGCGCCGGTGAAACTTGCCGGTGTGGTGACGGTCAGCCCGTGCAGGTCGTTGGTCTGTGTCGTCCAGCTTCCGTCGGCGTTATGGGTTGCGCCGTCGATGGTCCAGCCCAAAGGCACGTCCTTCACCGTGACGGTGATGAGCGCACCTTCATGCGAGGGGTCGGTCAAGGCGAGATTGATGGGCTCGCCGGACGTGCCGGCGGGCTTGAGGCCGCCTTGGCTGGCGGCTGCGTTCGTATGACCGGTCGTATCCGAGAATGCTCCGGCATCGATATTAAGGGTGTAGGACGATCCGTTGCTGCTTCCTGCGCCTTTGTCGACGAGGAACCGGTAATGTGTCGAATCAACGAAAAAGCCGGACCCATTTATCACTGTTACATTTGCAGGGCCGGAAACGTGCATTACGTCGGATAGATTGGCAAAATTCGTATGGACGGCCGTAGTAAACGTTATGGTAACGGTACTTGGGTCAGCGTTATTCCCCTGTTTGCCATCTGCTACCAAGGTGATTAGCCCGGGAGTAACTTCGTCCGTGCCGAAGACCGTCACAGCCAGGTTGGCCGATGTTGTTCCGCCATGCCCATCCGAGACGGTGTAGGTGAAGCTATCCGTGACGGTCTGGCCCGCTGCCAGGGCCTGCACATCGGCTTGGGCATTCGCCAAAGTATAGGTGTAGGCCCCGGTCGCCTTGGTGATTACAAGCGAGCCGTAAGTTCCGGTCCTGGTGAATGTGGTGCCGTTGTCGATGCCGCCGGAGAGCGCGGAGACAGCCAGTGTATCGGCATCAGGATCGGTATCAGCATGGTCCGAGAACGTTCCCGACGGTGCACCGGCATGCACGAGTGTCTGAAGCACGTTGCCAGTTGCGCTTGTGTTGGTGTCTTCTTTCGCCCAATTGGTATCGGCGACAGCGACTGGTGCGCCGTTGTCGCTGGTGCCGAGGATATCGATATGCACCGAGGTGTGGGTGCCGTCGGCACTGACCACGTCGAAATTCTCGGTGTAATGCTGGCCGGCGACGAACTCGTCGTGGGCCGAAGAGGCGGTGTAGGTCCAGGCGCCGGCCGCATTGATGGCGAAGGTGCCATAGGTTCCGACGGTTGCGGCCTGGGTGACGAAGGTTGCGGGGCTGTCGACGTCGGAGATGGTGAGCGTGCCCGAAGTGCTGATCACCGCCGCCGTATTGCCTTCGGTCAGGTTGACCGATGCGGATGACAGAACGGCCGCATCATTGGTGCCCAGGATATCGATATGCACCGAGGTGTGGGTGCCGTCGGCACTGACCACGTCGAAATTCTCGGTGTAATGCTGGCCGGCGACGAACTCGTCATGAGCCGAAGAGGCGGTGTAGGTCCAGGCGCCGGCCGCATTGATGGCGAAGGTGCCATAGGTTCCGACGGTTGCGGCCTGGGTGACGAAGGTTGCGGGGCTGTCGACGTCGGAGATGGTGAGCGTGCCCGAAGTGCTGATCACCGCCGCCGTATTGCCTTCGGTCAGATTGACCGAGGCAGACGAGAGCACGGCCGCATCATTGGTGCCGAGGATATCGATATGCACCGAGGTGTGGGTGCCGTCGGCACTGACCACGTCGAAATTCTCGGTGTAATGCTGGCCGGCGACGAACTCGTCGTGGGCCGAAGAGGCGGTGTAGGTCCAGGCGCCGGCCGCATTGATGGCGAAGGTGCCATAGGTTCCGACGGTTGCGGCCTGGGTGACGAAGGTTGCGGGGCTGTCGACGTCGGAGATGGTGAGCGTGCCCGAAGTGCTGATCACCGCCGCCGTATTGCCTTCGGTCAGATTGACCGAGGCAGACGAGAGCACGGCCGCATCATTGGTGCCGAGGATATCGATATGCACCGAGGTGTGGGTGCCGTCGGCACTGACCACGTCGAAATTCTCGGTGTAATGCTGGCCGGCGACGAACTCGTCGTGGGCCGAAGAGGCGGTGTAGGTCCAGGCGCCGGCCGCATTGATGGCGAAGGTGCCATAGGTTCCGACGGTTGCGGCCTGGGTGACGAAGGTTGCGGGGCTGTCGACGTCGGAGATGGTCAGCGTACCCGAGGTCGAGATCGCCGCTGCGGTATCGGCTTCGGTCAGGTCGCGCACATCGGCCGACAGCACGGCTGCGTCGTTGGTGCCCAGGATGTGGATGGTCACCGTTGTGGCGGTGCCGTCGGCACTGACGGCATTGAAGGTGTCGGTGTAGGTGGTGCCGGCGACGAACTCGTCATGGGCCGAGGATGCCGTGTAGGTCCAGTTGCCGTTGGCATCGAGGTCGAAGGTGCCGTAGCTGCCTGCGGCAGCCACCTGGGGCACGAAGTGGGGATCGCTGTCGACATCGGAGATGGTCAGCGTGCCCGAGGTCGAGATCGCCGCTGCGGTATCGGCTTCGGTCAGGTCGCGCACATCGGCCGACAGCACGGCTGCGTCGTTGGTGCCCAGGATGTGGATGGTCACCGTTGTGGCGGTGCCGTCGGCACTGACGGCATTGAAGGTGTCGGTGTAGGTGGTGCCGGCGACGAACTCGTCATGGGCCGAGGATGCCGTGTAGGTCCAGTTGCCGTTGGCATCGAGGTCGAAGGTGCCGTAGCTGCCTGCGGCAGCCACCTGGGGCACGAAGTGGGGATCGCTGTCGACATCGGAGATGGTCAGCGTGCCCGAGGTCGAGATCGCCGCTGCGGTATCGGCTTCGGTCAGGTCGCGCACATCGGCCGACAGCACGGCTGCGTCGTTGGTGCCCAGGATGTGGATGGTCACCGTTGTGGCGGTGCCGTCGGCACTGACGGCATTGAAGGTGTCGGTGTAGGTGGTGCCGGCGGCGAACTCGTCATGGGCCGAGGATGCCGTGTAGGTCCAGTTGCCGTTGGCATCGAGGTCGAAGGTGCCGTAGCTGCCTGCGGCAGCCACCTGGGGCACGAAGTGGGGATCGCTGTCGACATCGGAGATGGTCAGCGTGCCCGAGGTCGAGATCGCCGCTGCGGTATCGGCTTCGGTCAGGTCGCGCACATCGGCCGACAGCACGGCTGCGTCGTTGGTGCCCAGGATGTGGATGGTCACCGTTGTGGCGGTGCCGTCGGCACTGACGGCATTGAAGGTGTCGGTGTAGGTGGTGCCGGCGGCGAACTCGTCATGGGCCGAGGATGCCGTGTAGGTCCAGTTGCCGTTGGCATCGAGGTCGAAGGTGCCGTAGCTGCCTGCGGCAGCCACCTGGGGCACGAAGTGGGGATCGCTGTCGACATCGGAGATGGTCAGCGTGCCCGAGGTCGAGATCGCCGCTGCGGTATCGGCTTCGGTCAGGTCGCGCACATCGGCCGACAGCACGGCTGCGTCGTTGGTGCCCAGGATGTGGATGGTCACCGTTGTGGCGGTGCCGTCGGCACTGACGGCATTGAAGGTGTCGGTGTAGGTGGTGCCGGCGACGAACTCGTCATGGGCCGAGGATGCCGTGTAGGTCCAGTTGCCGTTGGCATCGAGGTCGAAGGTGCCGTAGCTGCCTGCGGCAGCCACCTGGGGCACGAAGTGGGGATCGCTGTCGACATCGGAGATGGTCAGCGTGCCCGAGGTCGAGATCGCCGCTGCGGTATCGGCTTCGGTCAGGTCGCGCACATCGGCCGACAGCACGGCTGCGTCGTTGGTGCCCAGGATGTGGATGGTCACCGTTGTGGCGGTGCCGTCGGCACTGACGGCATTGAAGGTGTCGGTGTAGGTGGTGCCGGCGACGAACTCGTCATGGGCCGAGGATGCCGTGTAGGTCCAGTTGCCGTTGGCATCGAGGTCGAAGGTGCCGTAGCTGCCTGCGGCAGCCACCTGGGGCACGAAGTGGGGATCGCTGTCGACATCGGAGATGGTCAGCGTGCCCGAGGTCGAGATCGCCGCTGCGGTATCGGCTTCGGTCAGGTCGCGCACATCGGCCGACAGCACGGCTGCGTCGTTGGTGCCCAGGATGTGGATGGTCACCGTTGTGGCGGTGCCGTCGGCACTGACGGCATTGAAGGTGTCGGTGTAGGTGGTGCCGGCGGCGAACTCGTCATGGGCCGAGGATGCCGTGTAGGTCCAGTTGCCGTTGGCATCGAGGTCGAAGGTGCCGTAGCTGCCTGCGGCAGCCACCTGGGGCACGAAGTGGGGATCGCTGTCGACATCGGAGATGGTCAGCGTGCCCGAGGTCGAGATCGCCGCTGCGGTATCGGCTTCGGTCAGGTCGCGCACATCGGCCGACAGCACGGCTGCGTCGTTGGTGCCCAGGATGTGGATGGTCACCGTTGTGGCGGTGCCGTCGGCACTGACGGCATTGAAGGTGTCGGTGTAGGTGGTGCCGGCGACGAACTCGTCATGGGCCGAGGATGCCGTGTAGGTCCAGTTGCCGTTGGCATCGAGGTCGAAGGTGCCGTAGCTGCCTGCGGCAGCCACCTGGGGCACGAAGTGGGGATCGCTGTCGACATCGGAGATGGTCAGCGTGCCCGAGGTCGAGATCGCCGCTGCGGTATCGGCTTCGGTCAGGTCGCGCACATCGGCCGACAGCACGGCTGCGTCGTTGGTGCCCAGGATGTGGATGGTCACCGTTGTGGCGGTGCCGTCGGCACTGACGGCATTGAAGGTGTCGGTGTAGGTGGTGCCGGCGGCGAACTCGTCATGGGCCGAGGATGCCGTGTAGGTCCAGTTGCCGTTGGCATCGAGGTCGAAGGTGCCGTAGCTGCCTGCGGCAGCCACCTGGGGCACGAAGTGGGGATCGCTGTCGACATCGGAGATGGTCAGCGTGCCCGAGGTCGAGATCGCCGCTGCGGTATCGGCTTCGGTCAGGTCGCGCACATCGGCCGACAGCACGGCTGCGTCGTTGGTGCCCAGGATGTGGATGGTCACCGTTGTGGCGGTGCCGTCGGCACTGACGGCATTGAAGGTGTCGGTGTAGGTGGTGCCGGCGGCGAACTCGTCATGGGCCGAGGATGCCGTGTAGGTCCAGTTGCCGTTGGCATCGAGGTCGAAGGTGCCGTAGCTGCCTGCGGCAGCCACCTGGGGCACGAAGTGGGGATCGCTGTCGACATCGGAGATGGTCAGCGTGCCCGAGGTCGAGATCGCCGCTGCGGTATCGGCTTCGGTCAGGTCGCGCACATCGGCCGACAGCACGGCTGCGTCGTTGGTGCCCAGGATGTGGATGGTCACCGTTGTGGCGGTGCCGTCGGCACTGACGGCATTGAAGGTGTCGGTGTAGGTGGTGCCGGCGACGAACTCGTCATGGGCCGAGGATGCCGTGTAGGTCCAGTTGCCGTTGGCATCGAGGTCGAAGGTGCCGTAGCTGCCTGCGGCAGCCACCTGGGGCACGAAGTGGGGATCGCTGTCGACATCGGAGATGGTCAGCGTGCCCGAGGTCGAGATCGCCGCTGCGGTATCGGCTTCGGTCAGGTCGCGCACATCGGCCGACAGCACGGCTGCGTCGTTGGTGCCCAGGATGTGGATGGTCACCGTTGTGGCGGTGCCGTCGGCACTGACGGCATTGAAGGTGTCGGTGTAGGTGGTGCCGGCGACGAACTCGTCATGGGCCGAGGATGCCGTGTAGGTCCAGTTGCCGTTGGCATCGAGGTCGAAGGTGCCGTAGCTGCCTGCGGCAGCCACCTGGGGCACGAAGTGGGGATCGCTGTCGACATCGGAGATGGTCAGCGTGCCCGAGGTCGAGATCGCCGCTGCGGTATCGGCTTCGGTCAGGTCGCGCACATCGGCCGACAGCACGGCTGCGTCGTTGGTGCCCAGGATGTGGATGGTCACCGTTGTGGCGGTGCCGTCGGCACTGACGGCATTGAAGGTGTCGGTGTAGGTGGTGCCGGCGGCGAACTCGTCATGGGCCGGGGATGCCGTGTAGGTCCAGTTGCCGTTGGCATCGAGGTCGAAGGTGCCGTAGCTGCCTGCGGCAGCCACCTGGGGCACGAAGTGGGGATCGCTGTCGACATCGGAGATGGTCAGCGTGCCCGAGGTCGAGATCGCCGCTGCGGTATCGGCTTCGGTCAGGTCGCGCACATCGGCCGACAGCACGGCTGCGTCGTTGGTGCCCAGGATGTGGATGGTCACCGTTGTGGCGGTGCCGTCGGCACTGACGGCATTGAAGGTGTCGGTGTAGGTGGTGCCGGCGACGAACTCGTCATGGGCCGAGGATGCCGTGTAGGTCCAGTTGCCGTTGGCATCGAGGTCGAAGGTGCCGTAGCTGCCTGCGGCAGCCACCTGGGGCACGAAGTGGGGATCGCTGTCGACATCGGAGATGGTCAGCGTGCCCGAGGTCGAGATCGCCGCTGCGGTATCGGCTTCGGTCAGGTCGCGCACATCGGCCGACAGCACGGCTGCGTCGTTGGTGCCCAGGATGTGGATGGTCACCGTTGTGGCGGTGCCGTCGGCGCTGACGACATTGAAGGTGTCGGTGTAGGTGGTGCCGGCGGCGAACTCGTCATGGGCCGAGGATGCCGTGTAGGTCCAGTTGCCGTTGGCATCGAGGTCGAAGGTGCCGTAGCTGCCTGCGGCAGCCACCTGGGGCACGAAGTGGGGATCGCTGTCGACGTCGGAGATGGTCAGCGTGCCCGAGGTCGAGATCGCCGCTGCGGTATCGGCTTCGGTCAGGTCGCGCACATCGGCCGACAGCACGGCTGCGTCGTTGGTGCCCAGGATGTGGATGGTCACCGTTGTGGCGGTGCCGTCGGCGCTGACGGCATTGAAGGTGTCGGTGTAGGTGGTGCCGGCGGCGAACTCGTCATGGGCCGAGGATGCCGTGTAGGTCCAGTTGCCGTTGGCATCGAGGTCGAAGGTGCCGTAGCTGCCTGCGGCAGCCACCTGGGGCACGAAGTGGGGATCGCTGTCGACGTCGGAGATGGTCAGCGTGCCCGAGGTCGAGATCGCCGCTGCGGTATCGGCTTCGGTCAGGTCGCGCACATCGGCCGACAGCACGGCTGCGTCGTTGGTGCCCAGGATGTGGATGGTCACCGTTGTGGCGGTGCCGTCGGCGCTGACGACATTGAAGGTGTCGGTGTAGGTGGTGCCGGCGACGAACTCGTCATGGGCCGAGGATGCCGTGTAGGTCCAGTTGCCGTTGGCATCGAGGTCGAAGGTGCCGTAGCTGCCTGCGGCAGCCACCTGGGGCACGAAGTGGGGATCGCTGTCGATGTCGGAGATGGTCAGCGTGCCCGAGGTCGAGATCGCCGCTGCGGTATCGGCTTCGGTCAGGTCGCGCACATCGGCCGACAGCACGGCTGCGTCGTTGGTGCCCAGGATGTGGATGGTCACCGTTGTGGCGGTGCCGTCGGCACTGACGGCATTGAAGGTGTCGGTGTAGGTGGTGCCGGCGGCGAACTCGTCATGGGCCGAGGATGCCGTGTAGGTCCAGGCGCCGGCCGCATTGATGGCGAAGGTGCCATAGGTTCCGAGGGTTGCGGCCTGGGCGACGAAGGTTGCCGGGCTGTCGACGTCGGAGATGGTGAGTGTGCCCGAGGTGCTGATTGCCGCGGCTGTATTGCCTTCCGTAAGATTACGGACATCGGCCGACAGAACGGCGGCGTCGTTGGTACCGGTAATATTGACAACGATATTGTAGCTGGCGCTTCCATCCGCCGATTTTACCGTCAGAGTGTCGGTGACATGCTGGCCCTGCGTCAATGGATCCGCAAGTGCCTGATTGAGCGTATAGGCCCACACACCAGTTGTCGTATCGAAGGTGAAGGCGCCGTAAGTGCCCTGCAGGCTTGAGGAAGTTGGAGTCTGGAAATGATTCTGGCCGACATCGGGGTCGGTGATGATCAGCTGTCCACTGGCGTTGGGATCATTCAGCGTGCCATTGGCAACACCGCCGGCCTCCACTACAGTCAGGTCTGCGCCGGGGACGGCGGTTATGATTGCGCCGTCATTGGTTCCCTGAATGTTGACCGACACGCTGGCCCAGCTCAGCGTTCCGCCACCAAGCTTGATCGCATAGGTGAAAGTCTCGTTGATCTGGTCGCCCGCACCCATGGCTTGCAGGTTCGCGAAACCATGCGCCGCCAGATACCCGCTGAGGTCCATTTCGACCTTGCCGTTGTTGATGCGAATCAAAACGCCGTCGCCGATGCTTTCCCAGTTTGAAATGCCTGTTGACTGGACGTCCTGGTTCGTCAGGTCGATCGGCGCGTATTGCTTCGTGGCCGTCGACGCGGAAATCCCGTCGTCCACCGAAAAAAGGGACTTTGCGTTTCCACCCAGATCGTTCGCCATCACATCGAGAACTATGATGGTTTGCGAACCTGACGCGAGGACGACCGTATCCTCGGTGAGATTGAACAGGTCATCCTTCGCCTGCGGCGTGTTGGAGAAAGACGTCGTGGTGCCGCCGGCACCGGTGACCTGAGTAGCCATTTTTCAACCCCCCTTTTAAGAACAGACGCCTCATCTGTTTTATCGACAGTACTGAACGACCGGCTGCTTCCAGCCGAAGAAAAACCGCGCGAATCCAGGCAGGCATGAATTTTCGCCCTCATCCAGGCACACCGCCGCGCTTGGAACAGCCGCCTCAAGCTGGCCATTCACGGACGGATATTGACCCGATGCTGCTGGACGCGACGACTGGTCGTCACGCTACGTTCCCTACCCAACCTACATCGTCAAACTCGTGGCTTTCGACCACGAACTTTAGATGCTTCTTATATTAGGAGATTATTAACTCTTATAGAGAGGAAGCGTCAACGCCCAACTTGGCCGAACAGTTAATAGTCGAACATAAGGGGAGCCACAGTCACTAGAATCGAGTTGTGAGATCGAAAAGGCGCGCCCGATATGAGCCAGGCGGCAGACGTGCGGCTCAGCGTGACCAGAGCCCGCCAGCGCACCACCATACCAACACCGCACCTTGATCGCTGAGTACTTTTCGTGCAGCACGCCAACCCGACAGCCAGCCAGTTCGCTTGAACGGTCGGGGATTCAACTGAGATCACTTAACGCGCCGGACAGCCGGGAAGCTTCATGCCCTTGCTCACGGAGATCTTGAAGCCGGGCAACTCGAACATCTGTCCCACAAGCTCCGTAGCACTTCGTGAAACCTCGTCGTTCGGTACGTGCGACCACACCTCCTCGTTCAAGGCCGATTGATCGTCCGAGCGCTGTCGCGATCGGTCTCATCAGGGATATATTCGCCGGCATTGGCATCGAAGCCGGTCCAGCCGCCAGCCTCGTAAGCCCTGCGGCGTTCGGCAAGATCGACCGATCTGGATTGCCCCAGAATTTCCTCGGCATTTGCAATGAGTTCATCGTCCACCCTGGCCGTGACCAACGTGCCGCCGCGGCGTACGCCCTCCGCATACACGTGGGCATCGTTCTCGGGCACGCCGGACTCCGTCAGACCGCCGACAATGCCTCCGACCGCACCGCCTGCCACCGCCCCGGCAACGACACCTGTCGCGGTGGCGGCGAGCCAACCCGCCGCGACCACAGGTCCGACGCCCGGGATGGCCATGACCCCCAGCCCTGTCAGCAATCCGCCGGCACCGCCGATCACGGCTCCAATCCCCGCGCCAGCCCCGGCATCCTCGGCAGCCTCCGAACGGTCGCCCTCGTACCAGTCATCCGAGTTGTTGGCGACGATGCTGATGTTCGCATGCGGGACGCCCGTGGCTTCCAGTTCGCGGACCGCGTCGGCCGCGTCGTCATAATTGTCGAACAGTCCAGTTACCGTTTTCATTGATTTCTCCTGATCCGTGCTCACTTGCTGGCGGCAACGACGTTGCCCTGATAGTCCAGGCCGACGGCGAGGCTTTCGCCTGCCTTGGTGGCATGGCCCCGCCAGATGCCCTGGTCGTCCTTGGTAAGCTTCGACACGTTGGTATAGCCTGCACCCTCGATGCGGCTCTTGGCCTGGGCTTCGGTGAAGCTGTTTGCGCCGGGAACGAGAGCGGCGGCATTGGGGGTGTTGTCGGTCTTCACCGCCGGGGTTGTCGCTCCCGTGATGGCGTCCTGCCCGGCTGCGATCTTTTCGATCATCTGCTGGTGCGTCTTCAGCGTATCGACCGTTTGCTGGGCGAATGTCTTGAGCCCGGCGTTGTCGCCGCCGCTGGCATAGGTTTCAAACAGCTTGACGGCGTCGGCATGCGCCTTGCGCTGCATGTCGACATAGGCTGGATCGATCGGTGCCTGCGCATTCTTGAGCTTGTCGAGATCGCCCTGGTGCTGGGCATCAAGCGCCGACGGCACTTTCAATTTTTGTTCGCCGGCCACCGTTGCCAGCTTGGCATTGGCCGCGCCGTGATCGCGGATCATCATCTGGGCGAAGTCCTTGATGCTCTGGTCCTGAACCTTGCCCAAGGCAATCTGGCTCGAGTCGACTTCGAACTTGCCGCCGATGGCAGCCTTGTCGACGAAGGCCTGGGCGCTGTCGGCAGCAAAAGCAGGCACGGCGAGAAGAATGGAAGCAGCGGCGAGCGATGCGAAAAATTGTCGTGTTTTCATCGGCTTTGTCCTTGCCTGGGATGCGTCGCCCTAGCAGGCCAAGATGCGCTTTGTTCCGATACCCAGACGACATGCCTGCAGGCCCGGCAGCACCACGATCCACGCATGAGGCTGCCGGATTATCTCGCGTGAGATCTGCCACATCGACGGAAAATGTGGAGAAGTGACAGGCGACAGGAACGCCGGCACCATGAACCAGCGTGGCTGCAAAAAAGCCGTGGTCGAGACAAGCAGTTTCCAGGCGCCGCTATTCTACATGCAGCATGGGTTCGAGGAATTCGGCAAAGTCGAATTCGGAATTCCAGGGCATGTACGAATCTTCCTTCGCAAGGACCTGTTGTAAGTCTTGGGACGGGCGCGCACGGATGGCCATCGGCTAGTTGTTTCAAACGCCAGGTGCTCTGGAACAAACCGACGGTTGCGGAGTTAAAGCGCGTCGCGACGCGCACTCTTGCAGCGGCGTGTCGAATAGAGTGCATCCCGCTGGAGAGGCATGTGCGTACTGGACATTTCAGAAAGCCGATTGTCATTCAACCTGGCCGGATAGACCGCGACAGGGTTGTGGTTTCGGTGTCGGACGCAGCCGAAGTGCTGCTGCGGGACTGGCCAAAGCCGACATCCGAGAGGCGTCTTGCCGCGATCAGAGCGTGCCTTGCCGTCATGCGAGGCGAAAAGCCGACAAGGGCGGCACGACAGGCGTTCATCGTTGCGGCCAAGGACGCCAGGATTCTGCTGAGCGAGCAAGTCTGACCGTGGCGGGTCGCCTCAGTGCATGCAAGCTTGGTTCCGCTGGCGCCTGCAAGTGCGATACTGCCGAGATTGGTTCGAAGGGGAGAGATTATGGCTAAGGTTTCAGGTCTCACGCCTGCCGCGGCCAGAGGCGAAGTTCAGGCAGGAGCAACGCACGACAAGACGCCGGGGTTCGATCCCGCCATTGCCCCGCTTGAGACAGACGCAGAGGCCGCGGACACACAAAATCCGGTCGCTAAGACAAGTCCGCCGCGCACTCGTCCAAAATTCGAAAACGATGCCAGCTTTGCCAATGCCATGCGTCCGGTCGAAGGCGAGCCGGAACTGCGGCCTGGCGGCAACTGGCCGGTGTTGGTGATTGCAGCTGTCGTTTTGACAGCAGCCGTGGTTTTCCTGGCGGCAAGCATGCTGCGCTGAGACTAATCCCGACGATGCAGCACCCACGACCTATTCCTGGAGGTCTGGCGCGTCCTTCATGCCTGAGAGTTCGGTCATTGGGCACAGCAGCCGCGGTCGCGCGGGATCGGAGATGTCGAGCTTGTCCCAAGGAATGCGGTATAGACCGTCGCGGCGGCGCAATCGGAAAAGATCCAGCACCGCCACGCCTATGGCCGAAGCCGAAAGACGCTCGAAAGCAGCGTAGACCCCGACGTGGAATTCGGTGACGACGAAATCGTCACCATCCCGTTCGGCGCGGATCTCCTCGATATAACCGACATTCTTGCCGCGCTGCGAGAGTACGCGCCGCCCCGCCAGATGCTCGAGATTGACCGTGATCATCATCAAGCTCCCGGAATGCGCCCGATGATATGGTCGCGCAACCAGTCCTGCCAGGCGAAGATCGACGTTTCTCGCACATCGATGTCGAACTCGATATCGATGCCGATATCTTTCACCTTGCGCCAGGCGATCCGATGAGGTTCGCCATGCTGCTTGCCACCCAGCTTGACCGCGAGCCGCGCCATCCAGCGCCCGGGCCGTGCGCCGAGGCGACGCGCCAGGGTGATGGAGCCGAGTTCGATGGCAATGATTCGAGGCGGCTTGCCAGGCCGCAACTGCGCCACCAAACCGTCGACCTTACCGACCTTGACCTGCTCGCGGTCGACCACCTGCTTGTCCAGGAGATCACGCAGCAACTTCATCATGTGCCTCCGAATATCTGCAGCGGGATGGTCACCACCGCCAGTACGAAGCCAAGCGCGATGATGAAGATGACGGCGGCATTTGACAAAATGCCGTTGCGATGCTCGCCGACATAACGTTTGTCGTTCAGCAGAAACAGGAACGGAACGACGGTCAGCGGAAGGCTGGCAGCCGTCAGCGCCATGGAAAAGATGGTGAGCCTCAGCGGGTCAAGACCAAGCGCGATGGGAATAGCCGCCAACAGCAATGATATCGTGTAGATGGCGCTGAAACCCGGATCGTCGCGCGGCTTGCGATCCTCGCCCCAATTCCAGCCGAATCCTTGGGCCACAAGATAGGCCTGTTGCAACCCGACCTCGAGTGCGGCGCCGAAGCAGGCGATGGCGAGAGAAGCAACAAACAGCACGAAGCCCCAGAAGCCGAATATGGGGATCAGCATCAACGGCAATTGGTGATAGTCGTCCACCTGGGTGACGCCATGCGTGGCGAGCACGAGAGCGGCCACGATCAACACGCCGATCGAGATGGTGCCCCCGAAGGTCATGCCCAACCCCGCTATGGCCCGATTGGCGCCGAGATAGCTTTTGTCCCACCGGTCCTCGATGGCCCCCGAGGAATAGAACATGAACAGGTAGGGCGATATCGAGGCGCCCAGAATGCTGACCGCCATGAACCAGTAATTGGCGGCATCGTGGACCGGCAGCGAAGGCACGGCGCCCCTTGCGACTGCCGTCCAATCAGGTCTCAGCATCACCGCTCCGACGACGAAACACAGCGTCACCAGACCGAGAAACGACACGCCCTTCTCGATGACGCCGAACGTGCCTTTCCAGAGCAGCAGCCACGCCAGCAAAGCCACCGGCAGTGCCCACCACTGGAAGCCTATGCCCGTGGCAAGTTCGAGCGCGATGGCAACGCCGCCGATCTCTGCGGACAGCACCAGGAAATTGACCAGCAAGGCGGCAAGCAACGGCCATAGAAAGACGTTGAAACCGAACCTTTCGCGGATGCCGTCGGAGATCGTGTGATGGCTCACGGCCGCGAACCGGCCGGACATTTCGACAAGGAAGATGATGCAGACGGTGCCAAGCACCACCGCCCAGATCAACTGGAAGCCAAACATCGCGCCTGCCTGCGCCGCCGTCGCCATGGACCCAACTTCGAGGAAGCCGCCGACGCTGGTGACGACGCCGAGGGATATTTCCATGAGCTTTTTCATGGCTTCGGCGCGAAATACTTGGCGTAGGCGGTAGCGAGCGCACGCGACGCCAGCCGTAAATCCTGTTGCGCGTCTTGGACTTCCAGCCGGTCATCTGCCTGCAGTCCGGCCTCGGCACGCGTCACCCCGACCGACAAATCATTGACTGCTTTTGTCAGAGAAGCTTGCTCGGTGGGTTCACTGATTTCGGCGGACCGGATTTGCGCCCCGACATCGGCAAGCGTCTTGCCGATCGATTGCAGCGTGTCCACCGTGTATGCGGTCGGCGCCGCCCCTGCCGCCCAGGCGTCCAGCGCCATCAACACGGTCTGCGATGCGGACGCCACGGTTCGTGATTGCTGCTCGATCTGATCGGGAGATGAGCATGCCGAGAGCATCAGCAAAAGCAGGCACAAGCAGTCAAGCCTGAGATAGCGGCGGCTAACGATCAAATCAGGCGTTTGGTGCGCCACAGAATAGTCTCCCCGACGCAACAAACCGCGGCCGGCGTGAATCTGATCTAGAGCGCTCGACGAGTCCGTCAACAACCGCGGCTCCCGATCCGGAGCACGAGGCGGTCTCAATCGGGTTTCGATTGCTAGTGGGGTGCTGAACGTCAATCGGGGCGATCCCCGCTCGAAGCGTCTTGGATTCCGTATTCGTGAATGAGGCCGAGAACCTGACTTCTGACTGTGTCGCGCGCGTCGGGCTGGATGAAAAACATCAGCCGCTCGACCGCTTCCACAACTGCTTCCGGCAGATCCGAAACCGCATCGGTGAGTTCGCTGCCATGCTCGTACATATTGTCCGTCAGCTTCTTGTCGAGGTCGGAAAGGATGCCCATCATCCGCACTCCAGATCGGTGCTGTGTTGATCTCAGTTCGACAGCGTCACGGCCAGGTCACCCTCCCCTGTTGCTGCCAGCCATCGATCACTGTTGCCCCGGCATTTCCGTGTTTTCCCTGGGATTTTTCTGGACGCCGGCAGCCGGGGCGGTATCCGCCGGGGCATTGCCGCCCTGGTTCTGCTCCGGCGCGCGTTTCAGCGGCGAGGTCTGCCATCCCATGTCAACGTAGAAAAAGCCGACGACGAAACCGACAATGATGACCGCCGCTATCACCAGCGAGATTATTGCGTTGCGTCGCTCCATTTGCGGCTCCTTCCATCGCCGAACAGCCCATGACGGAAATAGTTCCACAGGCAAGCGCCCTCAGTGAGGACCGGGTCTGGCGCTTGCCGGCCTGGCCTCCAGCGGTGGGGCGATCCGGGATTGGCGGGATTGGATTGAACCAGCGACGTTCCCATCCCGGCAGCGGGGAACAATCAACGAGCGGCGAGGTTTGGTAGTCGCACTTGCAAGGTTCTGCCATGAAACCTGCCGTTACCGATCATGTCGAAATCAAGAAATACGACCACCCGACGGGCGGCTGGGGATCCCTGTCTTCCTTGATCCGTAAAGCCTATGGCGAAGGCCTTCTGATGTCTGGGATATGGAGCACTCTGCTCAAGCAGAACAAGGCAGACGGCTATATGTGCGTTTCATGCTCATGGGCCAAGCCGGCAGAGCCGCGGCCTTTCGAGTTTTGCGAAAATGGCGCCAAGGCCACGCTGTGGGATCAGACGAAGCTGCGCTGCGGCCCCGATTTCTTTGCACGACATTCCGTCACCGAACTGCTCGATTGGCCGGATTGCGAGCTGGAAAAGCAGGGCCGACTGACCGATCCGTTGCGCTACAATGCCGTCACCGACCGCTACGAGCCGGTGTCCTGGAATGAAGCCTTCGCCGAGATCGGCATGGAACTTCGGCGCCTCGATCCGAAATCGGTGGTTTTCTATACGTCCGGCCGGGCCTCTTTGGAGGCTTCCTTCATGTATCAGCTGTTCGCGCGCATCTACGGTTCGTCGAACCTGCCCGATTCTTCCAACATGTGTCACGAATCGACCTCGGTCGGGCTTCCCAGATCAATCGGCTCGCCGGTTGGAACCGTACAACTCGAAGACTTTTCGCAATGCGACATGATGTTCTTCTTCGGCCACAACACCGGGGTGACGGCGCCGCGGCTGTTGCACCCGCTGCAGGAGGCCCGTGAACGCAATGTGCCGGTGTTCACCTTCAACCCCTTGCCGGAGCGAGGGCTCAAGCGCTTCAAGAACCCGCAGAATCCCGTTGACATGCTGTCGCCGGGGCCCGGCACGAAAATGTCCAGCGACTTCTTCCAGGTCCGCGGCGGCGGCGATATCGCCGCCATGACCGGCATCGCCAAGGCTGTGCTCGCGCTCGACGATGCGGCCCGCGAGCAGGGAAGCTCGCGTATCCTCGATATCGGGTTTATCGCGGAACATACGCATGGTTTCGCCGAATTCGAGGCCTATCTGCGCGCTGCCGCGTGGGATGACATCGTCGCCCGGTCGGGCATTGCGCGACCGGATCTGGAGCATGTCGCCGAAGTCTACAGCCGGTCCAATGCGGTGATCGGCAACTATGGCATGGGTCTGACACAGCACAGGCATGGCACCGAAAACGTGCAGATGTTGTGCAATCTGCTGCTGATGCGGGGCAATATGGGAAAACCCGGCGCCGGCATTTCGCCCCTGCGGGGTCATTCCAACGTCCAGGGCCAGCGCACCGTCGGCATATCCGAAAAACCTGAACTCGTTCCGCTCGACAAATTCGCCGAGTTCTATGCATTCGAGCCCCCGCGCGAGAAGGGCCTCGATACGGTCGAGACTTGCGAAGGCGTCATCGCCGGCTCGGTGAAAGGCTTTGTCGGCCTGGGTGGTAATTTCGTCCGCGCCGTGCCCGAAACCGGCCTCGTTGAGAAAGCCTGGCGCAGACTTGGCCTGCATGTCGAAATCGCGACCAAGCTCAACCGAAGTCATCTCCTGCCGGGGGCAGTAACCTATCTGTTGCCCTGCCTGTCCCGGTTAGAAAGAGATCGCCAGGCAAGCGGCGATCAGACCGTTTCCATGGAGGATTCGACCGCCTGCATCCATGGGTCCTTTGGATCGCGCCCGCCGGTTTCGCCAAACCTGCTTTCGGAACCGAAGATCGTCGCGGAGCTGGCCAAGGCCACCGTGCCAGACATGAGTTCGATCCCTTGGGATAAGTGGATTGCCGACTATTCTCGCATCCGTGATGAGATCGAGCGCTGCTTTCCACAGCATTTCCGCCAGTTCAACAAGCGGTTCCTGACACCCGGAGGCTTCCATCGCGACATCAAGGCATCGAAGCGAATTTGGGAAACGCCGAACAAGAAGGCCAATTTCAAGCCGCCCACCACGCTGGAGACAGATCCCGATATCGATGTCTCGGGCCAAAAGGTGCTGACGCTGATCACAGTGCGATCCAACGACCAGTTCAACACGACCGTCTACGGTTATGATGACAGGTTGCGCGGCATCCACGGTACACGCATGGTGTTGCTGATGAATGAGGCCGACATCCAGCGGTTCGGACTGACCGCGGGGCAGCAGATCGATCTCGAAACGCATGCCGATGACGGTGTGGAGCGGCGTGTGCGCGGCCTTCGTGTGACACCCTATTCCGTGCCGCAAGGCAACTGCGCCGGCTATTATCCGGAACTCAATCCCCTGGTGCCCCTATGGCATCGCGCCAAGGAGGCCCACGTTCCGGCCGTCAAGTCCGTTCCCGTAAGAATTGTTTGCTGAGGCCGGAGGCCTCGGTCCCGGCCGGAGAGACGTGTCCGGCGACCCCGCCGTTGGGCACAGAAGCGACCGTAGCCGCCACTTGGCCTAGCCGCCACTTGGCTTTGGAGATGCCGGCTGGGTTGGCTGCGTACCTTGCTGCTCGCCGCCGGTGCTGGTCTGCGGTGTCGGGTCGGTGTCGGTAGTGGGATTCTTGTCGACCGGTTGGCTGTTCGTAGTATCCGTCTTGGACTTGGCTGGATCGGCATTATCGTTGCACCCCGCCAAGGCGAGCAATGCCGCCGACATCAATAGCACTGCTCTCATGCTGACTTCTCCTGGAGTTCGGGCGAAGCCGCCTGCCAATGACCTATTCGGTCGAACCGCACCGAAAGCCCTTGCTTGACGGCGCTTCTGGCCAGCAGATGGTCCAGTTCGGCATCTTCAATCGGACTTCGTACGACCTGGCGGATGGCTTTGCAGGCAAGTTCCGTCGAGACGAAATCATATCTCCTGCTCCTGGCGACAACATATTGTTCGACCAGCATTTTTACGCGCCTGAGCGCGATTTCTTCGGCGAATTGCATTTTGTTCCTCCTGCACGCCGAACTGCCGAACCGGTACGTTGTTCCCACCCGGTCCAAAAACATGATCGTCGAGATGATTAAAGGCTCGCGCTTTCCAACAGAAAGCGCGAGCGGATCAGGCTGAGGGGGACCCGATCGTCCAGCATCAAACGAGGGGAGCGATGACGCTGCACGGCTACCGAACTCGCACGGACTTGAGTTGTTCCACTTCGCGGTCCCTGAGGTGTTCACAGTCGAATGAACCCTAAATCGGGCGGGCCGGAGTCACCGGATCGATCGAGGCCAGCACTGCCTGAAATCACGGAGAATGCGTGTCGGGACGAAGCGATGCCAGGTCGGCCAGGGTGTTGAGAAGGGCAGCGTCGCCTGCCGGCTTCGGCACGAATTTGCAGTTTCGGAAGGGTTTGGGAACGTCACGGGGCCCAAATCCGGTCATGAAGGCGAAGGGGATACCGCGAGCCAACAGTGTTTCGGCCACGGGCAGACTTGTTTCACCGTTCAATTGAATGTCCAGCAGCGCCACGTCGACTTTGCCTGCATCGATAAGTTGACGAGCCGCGGCGACCGACGAGACCGGGCCGATCACGGGATAACCCGCCGCACGCAGGCGAGACGCGACGTCTTCGGCGATCAGCCATTCGTCCTCGACCACCAGAACGCGCGGCCTGTCGCTCACGGCGCCTCCTTGTGGTTTGCCGGAAACGCAATCTGGACGCTGAGGCCGTCCTTGTGGAACGCGGTCTCGACATGGCCGCCCAGCCTGTAATCAATTTCACCCTGCAACAAGGTCAGCCCAAAGCCATTGTCTAACGGCGCCTTGACAGGAGGGCCGTCCTTTTCTCGCCAGCCAAATGTGAAACTGTCATCGTCGATCGACCATTGCACACTGACCTTGCCGTCGGTTTTTGACAAAGCGCCATACTTGGCCGCGTTGGTGGCCAGTTCATGGATGGCCATACTCAGGGAAAGCCCCTGTTGCGGACCTAGTTTGACATCCTTGCCATCGAGTTCGATCCGCTCGATGCCGAATGGTTCGAGCTCCTGCTGGAGCATTTCCCTGACCGAGGCTTCCTTCCATCTCTCCCGGGTCAGCAGGCCGTAGGCCCGCGACATGGCATGCAGGCGGCCGATCAGCGCATCCGCGAACTCCTCCTTCGTATCAGAACTTTCCCGCGTGCGGCTTGCAATGCTGGCGATCACCGCAAGCATGTTCTTGACCCTATGGTTGAGTTCCGAGATGAGCACCTGCTGATGCTCTTCCGCCTGTGCCAGAGTGGTGACATCGACAAGTGTCACCACTACGCCCTGGATCCTGTTGCCCTTGTCGCGATAGGGATTGATGCGGACCATGTGGAACAGGCCCCTGGCATCGCGTGCCAGATGGTGATTCAGGATCTCGCCTGTCTCGAAGACCTTGTCGATGTGCTGCTTCAACTCGGGGTAGTCGAGCTGGCTAGACAGATCCGTCAGCGGCCGGCCGACATCGGAGGGACGCAGGCTGAAGAAGGATGACGCCGCCGGCGTGAAGGTACGGACCACAAGGCTGCGGTCGAGGAAAATGGTCGCGATGTCGGTGCTTTCGAACAGGTTGCGCAGATCGCCGTTGGCGTGGTCGAGCTCCTCTATCTTGGCCGTCAACTCGGCGTTGATCGTGTTGAGCTCCTCGTTGAGCGACTGCATCTCCTCCTTCGAGGCTTCGAGTTCCTCGTTGGTGGACTGCGCCTCCTCATTGACGGAGACGAGTTCCTCGTTCGACGATTTGACCTCCTCCAGCGCGGTCTCGTATTCCTCGATCGTCGATTGCAGGCGCTCCCTGGTGTCGCGCAGCTCCCGCTCGAGATCGGCGGTGCTGTCACTGTCACGGCCGCCGCCGTCTTCCTCTGAGCGGGCCTGGGTCGGCCCCGACGGTTCGAACAGGACGAGATAAAGCGGCTCGCCATTGCCACGTTCGGTGAGCGGTTCGATCGTGAGCTTGATCGGCTGGACCCGTTCGTCGTCTTCCTCTACGATGAGGTTTTCCCGCACCACTGTGCGGCGCGTGGTCGTCGCTTCCCGCAACGCGGCGCGGAGGTCCAGTCGCAGCCCACGCCTAGCCATCGTCAGCAACTGCCGGCTGGGAATCCCTTGCGGCGCTTCGAGATATCTGCCGGTCTTGGCCGAATAATAGACGACATCGCCCTCGGCGTTGACCAGGACATGCGGCGGAGCGAAGCGCTCCAGCACCTGCGCCTCGACAGCCTGGCGCAGCGGATAACCGGCGGCTCCCTTCCTTAAGCCGGCGCTTTCAGAGGGAAAGACGCCGGAACGGCTCTCACCGATCAAGGCGGGCAGCCTGATATGCGGCGAGGCATGCTCGCGCGCCTGGAAGAGACGATGTTTCTTGTCGACAGTGGCAAACAGATTGTCGTGCTGCCCAACGCTTTCGGAGGTGCCGAGGAACAGGTAACCGCCGGGCTTCAATGCATAGTGAAAGACAGGGATGACACGGCTCTGGATGCTCGGGCCGAAATAGATCAGCAGATTGCGGCAGGAGACCAGATCCATGCGCGAGAAAGGCGGATCGCGAATGACGCTGTGCGGCGAGAAGATGCACAGTTCCCGTATCTCGTTGCTAATGACATAGCTCTCTCCGTCGCCGTTGAAGAACCGCTGTCGGCGTTCGGGTGAAAGCCCTTGCAGCAGGGCTTCGGGATAGCGTGCCGCCCGGGCCACCGCCAGCGCAGGCTCGTCTATGTCGGTGGCAAATATCTGGACGCGCGGAACGACCGTAAGCGTCTCCATGTGTTCGCGCAGCAGGATGCCGATGGAGAACACCTCCTCGCCCGTGGCGCATCCGGGAACCCAGACCCTGACGGTGTCGCTGGCGGTCTTGCCTTCGAACAACTGCGGTATGATCTTTCGCTCGAGCAACTCGAAGGCATCGGGGTCGCGAAAGAAGTTGGTGACATTGATCAGCAGATCGCGAAAAAGGTTCATCACCTCGCGAGCATCTTTCTTCAGCCAGTCTATATAGGCGCTGATGGAATGGACCTGGGCGATCTGCATGCGTCGCTTCACGCGGCGCAGAAATGTCTTGGTCTTGTAGCCCGAGAAGTCGTGGCCGGAGTGGCTGCGCAGAATGGCGTATATCTGTTCTCGCACCTTATCGATGTCGGCCGTATGGTCGCCATCTTCTTCCGCCAGCCCTTCCAGCGTGTCGAAGCCGCGGGCGAAAGCCTCCAGCTTCGCCCCGATCTCCTCGGCGGGCACAGCGACGTCGACGAGCCCGCTGGCAATAGCGCTCTGTGGCATGTCGGGATTGCGCGGCCCGTAGCCGTCGTGCGCTTGCGCGACAGTGAGGCCACCCCGCTCCTTGATCGCCTTGGCGCCCAGCGTTCCATCGGAATCACCGCCCGACAGAATGACGCCCACGGCATATTCGCCCTGGTCTTCAGCGAGCGCACTAAAGAAGATGTCGACGGGTTTGCGCTCTTGGGTAAGCCCGTTGGGCCGCCGCAGGCGCAGCACACCGTTGGCGATCGCCAGAGTGACGTTTTGTGGCATCACGTAGACGTGGTCAGGTACAACAGCTATGCCATCCTCGGCCACAACGACAGGCATCTCGGTGTAGCGGCTGACAACTTCATGCAACAGACTTTCTCGCTTCGGGCTGAGATGCGTGATGATGATGAACGCCATGCCGGGCTGGCTGGTAACGCCTTTGAACAAGCCTTCCATCGCGGGAATGCCACCCGCGGACGCGCCGATGCCAACGATGGGAAATCTAGTCGATCGGGCAGTCACGGCATGTCCCCCTTTCGCCGACCCGACATGAAGTCTCCTCAAGGCCGGATCGAACAGGACATAACCATATAGCGCGCAAGACGTATGGAACAAGACGTCAGGGATGACGTTGAACCCGATATCAATGGTGGTTCAATGACGAAACGCTCTGCTGACATAAAACTCCGAGCGCCAGTGGTGTCAGGGGCGCCTGGATCGCTAGCAGATTCCGATGCGGGGCCCGTCCCGGATCGCATGCTGATGCTTGCGAAGCGGTTGCAGGCGGCCCTGGATGACAGAATTCGGGAAGCGAATGCGCTGCATGCTAACCTCCGTTCCAAGAAAGGATGACGATGTGCGCGACCTGCGGGGGCTGCATATTCTGATAGTCGAAGACGAATGGACGCTGGCGGGAGATCTTGCGCGGTTCTTCAGCAATATGGGCGCCATAATCCTTGGTCCCGCTGCAACCGTCGAACAGGCTTCCAAACACACCGGGACGGCCGAAGCTGCAATCCTCGACGTCAATCTCAATGGCCGACGCGTGTTTCCAATCGCCGATGAGTTGATGCGCCGGGGTGTCCCCTTCGTGTTCTTCAGTGGCGATGACGACATCGCCATTCCCGACCATCTCCGCTACGCCAGCAATCTGCGGAAATCCTCGGGCAGCCAGGCGGTGTTCAACGCACTCTTTCCCCCGCAGGCACCGGGGCGGGCGAGTTCCACGCCGGACCCGTCCGACGATGTCTTCGCGCTTTTGCCTAAACTGCGACTTGCGGCTCGCCTTTTGCTGGGAGACGTCGACGCATCGGATCGGCTCGTCGAGAGGACGCTCGAGCAAGCGATCCGGGATGTCGACCGCAGACAGCTTGGTCAATCCACTGAAAACTGGCTCAACGGCATCATGCGAGAGATGGCGAAAACCCGCGGCGCAAACCTGATGCATTAGTTTTACCCTCCCTCTCAGGCTGAAGTGGTAAGCCGCGGGGCCGTCATTGTTGACCACATCTCGAAAACTGGGCCGTACAGATCAGCCGCTTGGCTTGTGTCATCAGTCCTTCTGATCGCGCTCGACGAATTTGTTGAAACGGCTGGCTTTCCCCTCCCCGGTCTTGGCCTGATACAGAAAGGCCAGATCGTTCTCGTCGAATATCCGGAAGAACTCGTCCCATTCGATGGGCTCGAATGCTTCCTCAGGCTCACCGAAGTCGATCCGCAGGATGCCGCCCTCGCCTTTTGTGCGCACCACTGCCGGCCGGCCGTCCCGCTCCTCGGCCCACTTGCGAATTTCGTCGTGGTCGGTGGTCGTTTGCGACTGAGACATTGAAATCTCCTTTGATCGGCGTTGCCCCATGGGACACGCGGGCTGTCGGGCGTCCTAACAGCACAAGGGCGTCAATGTTCCAGCACCGCGCCGTGATCGCGATGCCGGCTCCCAACGAAGTCCGCCAAAGGAACTTTGTTGAAGCAAGGGAACAAACCTTTTGCCGAAAAGTTCGGGGCGCCGAGGTTACTTGTCTGAGGAGTCGTCGTGAAACGCATATTGGTTACAGGAGGCTGCGGCTTCATCGGCCGGCATGTCGCACAGGAACTCGTCGAGCAGGATTATTCGGTTCGCATCCTCGATGCGCTGCTGGAGCAGGTGCATGCGGGCGAAGCCGTCGCGCTTCCCGCCGGGACCGAACTGATCAAGGGTGATGTCCGAGACCGGGAGGCGGTCGCCAGTGCGCTGGAAGGTGTTGACGCGGTCATTCATCTGGCGGCGGAAGTCGGCGTCGGACAATCGATGTACGAGATCGCGCGCTATGTCGGCGCCAATGATCTCGGCACCGCAACGCTACTTGAAGCACTGATCAAGCACCCGGTCGAACGGATCGTCGTCGCCTCGTCGATGAGCGTCTATGGCGAAGGGCTTTATGCAACGCCAGACGGCCGGCGCATCGACAATGCCCGGCGCAAGGCGAGCGACATCAAAAGCGGGCAATGGAATCCGCTATCGCCAGAGGGAGCCCCCCTCTCGCCGCTGCCGACGGACGAAGAAAAGCCGGTCGATCTCGCCTCAATCTATGCGCTGACAAAATACGCACAAGAACGCGCTGTGCTGATCTTCGGCGAAGCCTATGGCATCGATGCTGTCGCGTTGCGCCTGTTCAATGTCTTCGGCGCCGGCCAGGCATTGTCGAACCCCTATACCGGCGTGCTGGCCAACTTCGCTTCGCGTCTCGCCAACGGCCAACGGCCAATGATCTTCGAGGATGGCGAACAGAAGCGCGATTTCGTCCATGTGCATGACGTCGCCCGCGCCTTTCGCCTTGCACTGCAGCAACGCCAGGCAAAGGGTCATGTCATCAACATCGGCAGCGGCCGAGCCTACGCGATCAGCGAAGTCGCACGATTGCTGGCCGAGGCCATGGGGACACCGAACCGCTCGCCCGAACTGCTCGGCAAAGCGCGCTCCGGCGATATCCGCAACTGCTTCGCCGATATTTCCAAGGCCCGTGAGCTGCTCGGTTTCGAGCCAGTGCGGCAACTGGAGAATTCGCTCGGCGATTTCGTTTCCTGGGTGCGTAACACGTCCGCCGTCGACCGCGGCGCCGACATGAAACGCGAGCTCGAAGAACGCGGGCTGGTGTCATGAACACACGCAATCGACGCGACGCGCCGGTCGCCATCGTCGGCGGCAGCGGCTTCATAGGATCGAACCTCGCCGACAGCCTGTTGTCGGATGGCGAACCGGTGCTGGTGATCGACAATCTCAGCCGTCCGGGCGTCCAGCAGAACCTTGAATGGCTGGCACAAAAACACGCCAGTCGCCTCACGGTGGAGACCATCGACGTGCGGGACGCCAACGCCTTGGCGCCGGCTCTGACGGGTTCAAAGGCAATTTTCCATCTGGCCGCGCAAACCGCCGTCACCACAAGCCTGGTCCAGCCGGGCGAGGATTTCGACATCAACCTTCGCGGAACATTCAACGTACTGGAGGCGGCGCGACTGAGCGGTGAGCGTATTCCTGTTGTCTTCGCCAGCACCAACAAGGTCTATGGCAGCCTGCCCGACGTCGCGGTCCGCGAGGACGGCGACCGCTATGTGCCTTGCGACAGCGTCATCCAGGCGAACGGCATCGATGAGGCTCGGGGCCTGGACTTCTGCACGCCCTACGGTTGCTCCAAGGGCGCGGCGGACCAGTATGTGCTCGACTACGCCAAATCCTACGGCATGCCGACGGCGGTGCTGCGGATGAGCTGCATCTATGGACCGCGCCAGTTCGGAACCGAGGACCAGGGCTGGGTCGCGCACTTCCTGCTCAGCGCGCTGACGGGACGCCCCATCACCATTTACGGTGACGGCAGGCAAGTGCGCGATATCCTGCATGTTTCCGATGCCGTCGCCGCCTACAGGGCCGTACTCGACCGCATCGAGACGACCAAAGGCCAGGCATTCAATCTTGGCGGCGGCCCGGAAAATGCGCTCAGCCTGCGCACGCTGTTGAGCGAGATCCGTGGCCTGACCGGCCATGAGCTTTCAATCCGCCATGATGGCGAACGCACCGGCGACCAGCCCTTCTTCGTCGCCGACACCCGCAAGATCAAAACCGCGCTTGGCTGGATGGCCCAGGTTTCATGGCGCGAAGGCGTCCGCGACCTGGCCGACTGGCTGCAGCGCCACCGGCTCGAGCCTCACCCCGAAGCCGTGAGGTACGTCGCATGAAAATCGCTCTGGTAAACCCATTCTGGACCTACGACGACAGCATCTATTTCGGCTGCCGCCAACCACATCTGCCGCTGGAACTCGGCTATTCGAAGGCCCTGCTCGAAGCCGCCGGACATGAGGTGCTGATGCTGGATGGTCAGTTGCAGAAGCTCGACAATTCCGGTCTTTGCGAGCGGGTGGCCGATTTCGCCCCGGCAATGACTGTCGTCAGTACCGCGCCGACCTATCTGTTTTGGCGCTGCGCACCGCCGGAATTGCGCGTGCCGGCCGATTTCCTCAACCTTCTCGCCGGGCGCGGTGGACGCACGGTCGCCGTCGGGCCGCACGGCTCGGCCACGCCGGCGCCAACCTTGCGCAAGCTCGGCGTCGACATCGTCGTGCGCGGCGAATGCGAAGAAGTCGTCGAGCAACTTGCCCGGCGCGACGATTGGAGCGCAGTGCCCTCAACCGCTTATCTGCGGGATGCCAGGGTGGTTTCGAACGGCGGCGTCCACGCCAGCTCGTTTGTCGATCATCCACCCCTCGAATGGCCTGCGGACTGGATCGCAGCCCATTCGCACCACCATCACAGGTTCGATGACAATCAGGTCGGGTTCGGCGCGGAAGTCGAGGCATCGCGCGGCTGTCCCTACAATTGCAGCTTCTGCGCCAAGATCGATTTCCGTGATGCCTATCGCCGTCGAAACCACGAAGCGGTGGTCGCGGAGATCGATCGGCTGATTGCCCAAGGTGTCGGCTACATCTACTTCATCGACGAAATCTTCCTGCCGCAAAAAGCGTTGCTGGAAGCCTTGGTCGATCGCAATGTGAAATTCGGCGTGCAGACCCGCATCGATCTGTGGAAGCCCGAGCTGCTGGAATTGCTGGGCGCCGCAGGCTGCGTCTCCATTGAAGCAGGGCTCGAAAGCCTGACGGTTGAAGGCCGGGCGATGCTGGCCAAGCGCTGCCGGCTGGGCACCGAGGAACTTGCCGCGCTGCTCGTCGATGCTAGACGTCACGTTCCATTCGTTCAAGCCAATCTGATCGGCGTGGTCGAGGATGATCCCGCCCTGGTCGAGCACTGGCGAACCCACCTGATCGACCACGGCGTATGGGCCAATGAACCTGTTCCGCTTTATCCGTATCCGAGTTCGCCCAGCTATCGCGAGCTTTGGGGCGAACCCGACGACCTTGCCTGGGAGCGCGCCCATGACCACTATCTCGCATCCTTCCAGAAATTCAGTGACATCCAGGAGAAGCGGCCCCGGCCGCTGGCGGAACTGGAGGCGACATGTTGCGGACACTGACGCCGCGCTCGCGGCGCATCCTGATGACCGTCGATGCCGTGGGCGGCGTATGGCGCTATGCGCTTGATCTGGCAAGGGAACTTGTGAACGGCGGCGACAGTGTGGTGCTTGCCGGGCTCGGTCCCCAGCCGACGAGGCAGCAGGCTGCGGAGGCAGAGGCTTTCACCACGCTGATCTGGTTGAACACGCCGCCGGATTGGATGACCCACAACGGCGGCGACCTGGATGCGCTACCGCTAGAATTGCTTGCGCCCATGCGCGACCACGCCATCGACCTAGTCCATTTCAACGCGCCGACGCAGGCGGCGGGATTCGATGCGCCGTGCCCAGCCGTGGCGGTCTCCCATTCCTGCGTGACGACATGGTTCCACGCCGTCAGGAAACAGGCAGTGGATGGCGCATGGGCCTGGCAGAAGGAGCGCAACAGGCGTGGCTTCAATAGGGCCGACGCAGTCATCGTGCCGAGCCGCAGCCACGCCGACATGCTTGAGACCTGCTACGGCCCGATCGCGCGTCTGAGTGTGGTGGGAAATAGTGCCAGTCCGGTGCCGAAGGCCGAAAAGCGCCAACCGCTCGTCTTCGCCGCTGCCCGCTGGTGGGACGAGGGGAAGAATGCGGCGGTGATCGACCAGGCCGCGTCGCTGACGCGATGGCCCGTCTTTGCCGCCGGTTCGATGCACGGTCCGAACGGCGGGCGTACCAGCTTCAGCTATGCTGTTCCTCTGGGAGCACTGCCGTCTCACGAGGTGCGCTCCTTGATGGCGCGCGCCGGCATTTTCGTGTCGCCGTCGATCTATGAGCCATTCGGTCTGGCCGCGCTGGAAGCTGCCATGTCGGCGACGCCCCTGGTGCTTTCCGACATCGCAACCTATCGCGAACTATGGGACGGGGCCGCGATGTTCTTTGACGCGCGCAATCCGCACGACCTCGCTGCCGGCCTCAATCGTCTTTCCAGCGATGCCGAACTCAGGCGAGAGCTCGGCCAGGCAGCGATGCGACGGAGCCGCCGGTTTACACTGGCCAGGCAAGCGGCAGCCATGCGAGGCGTCTACGACAAGGCGGCTCTGGCTATGGCGGGGCGTTGACCATGCGCTTTTTGTTCTACACCCACTCGGTCGTATCCGACTGGAACCACGGCAATGCCCATTTCCTGCGCGGTATCATGCGGGATCTGATCGCGCGCCAGCACCAGGCAGTCGCGCTGGAGCCGTCCGACGGCTGGAGCCGTTCGAACCTGTTGGCCGAGAAGGGATCCTTCGCCATCGAACGCTTCCGCAAGGATTTCCCAGAGTTGATGCCGGTGACCTACAATGCCGGGTTCGATCACGAGGCCTGGATCGCCGAGGCCGACGTTGTGATCGTTCATGAGTGGACGGATCCGGAGCTTGTCGCACGCATCGGCCGTGCCCGGGCCGCTGGCGGCAACTTCATCCTTCTGTTTCATGACACCCATCACCGGGCCGTATCGGCAACCGAGGCAATCTCGGCGCTACGGTTGGAGCACTATGACGGCGTCCTCGCCTTTGGCGAGGCCTTGCGCGAGAGCTATCTGCGCGCCGGCTGGGGCAAGCGCGTCTTCACCTGGCATGAAGCCGCGGACGATCGCCTGTTCAAGCCGCACCCAGAGATCCATCCCATGTCCGATCTGGTCTGGATTGGAAACTGGGGCGACGATGAGCGGACTGCCGAACTCAAGGAATTTCTGATCGAGCCAGTACACGATCTCGGTCTCGAGGCCACTGTTCACGGCGTACGCTATCCCAAGCCCGCACTTGCGGACCTGGCCGCCGCCGGACTGCGCTATGATGGATGGATCGCCAATGCCGATGTGCCGAAGGCGTTCGCTGCGCATCGTGTCACCGTTCACATCCCACGGCGCCCCTATCGTGAGGGATTGCCTGGAATTCCGACGATCCGGATGTTCGAGGCGCTCGCCTGCGGCATTCCGCTGATTTCAGCACCCTGGTCCGATGTCGAGCAGTTGTTCAGGCCCGGCGTCGACTTCCTGTTTGCGGAGAACGGCTCTCAGATGCGGCAACACTTGCGGGCGGTATTGGCCGATGCGGATTTCGCGGCTTCCCTGGTGACTTCGGGCCTCGAGACCATTCGCTCCCGGCATACCTGCCAGCACCGCGTTGACGAGCTGTTCCGCGTGCTCACGGCATGCACGACCGAACATACCATCAACAATACCACCGCAAAGGAAGCCGCCGCATGAAGATGGCATTCTACGGATCGAGTCTTTTGTCGTCCTACTGGAACGGTGCCGCGACTTACTATCGCGGGTTGCTGAAGGCGCTTTCCCAATTGGGCTACGAAATCACCTTCTATGAACCCGACGTCTACGACCGGCAGAAGAATCGCGACATCGAGGCGCCTGACTGGTGCACTGTCGTCGTTTATGAAGCGACCCAGCACGCGCTGATGCAGGTCGCGGCACGTGCCGCCAGCGCCGACATCGTCGTCAAGGCGAGTGGCGTCGGTTTCGAGGACGAGGCGCTGCTGCGCGCCGTTCTCGACCACGCCCGCAGCGACGCGCTGGTGGTATTCTGGGACGTGGACGCTCCGGCAACCCTTGCCCAGTTGCGCGACGAACCGGACCATCCGCTCCATAGCGCCCTGCAAGAAATCGACCTTGTGCTGACCTATGGAGGCGGCGACCCCGTGGTATGGGCCTACCGTGCCATGGGGGCGAACGAATGCGTGCCGATCTACAATGCGCTCGATCCCCAAACGCATTATCCGGTCACCAGCAATGCGCGTTTCGCTTGCGATCTGGCGTTCCTTGGCAACAGGCTGCCGGATCGTGAGGCACGGGTCGAAGCGTTTTTCCTCGATCCCGCATGCCAGCTGCCGAAACAGCGTTTTCTGCTCGGTGGATCGGGCTGGGGGGACAAGCCGCTTCCCGCCAATGTCGGCTGGCTCGGTCACGTCGGCACCCGGGATCACAATGCCTTCAACGTCACACCCAAGGCGGTTCTGAACATCAGCCGCGACAGCATGGCCGTAAACGGTTTTTCACCGGCCACGCGTGTCTTCGAGGCGGCCGGCGCCGGCGCCTGCCTCATCACCGATGCGTGGCTGGGCGTGGAACTGTTCCTGAAACCAGGCGAGGAGATCCTGGTGGCGCGCGACGGCGGCGATGTCGCCGAGATCATGTGCTCGCTGACCTCCAGTCGGGCAAAGGCAATCGGCCAGGCCGCACTTTGCCGCGTGCTGGCTGATCACACCTACGCGTTGCGGGCGGACGTGGCCGATGCAGTCTTCAAACGTCACTTCGAGCAGGGGACCGTGGAGGCAGCGGAATGACCAAGCAATTGGACATCGTCTTTCTTGGCCTGTCGCTGTCCTCGTCCTGGGGAAACGGCCACGCCACGACGTTTCGAGGCCTGCTGAAAGGTCTGCACGAACTCGGCCACCGCGTGACCTTTCTGGAGCGCGAGGTGCCGTGGTACGCAAACCACCGCGATCTGCGCGATCCGGATTTCTGCGCCTTGCGCTACTACGAAACCACTGCGGAGTTGCAACGCGACTACGCCCGGTGCCTGGAGCAGGCCGACATCGTCGTCATCGGCTCGTTTGTGCCGGAAGGGCGCGTGGTCATCGACATCGTCGCTTCACTTTGCAAAGGGCGCTTCTGCTTTTACGACATCGACACGCCGGTGACCGTGGCGCAGCTTTCAGCCGACGATTGCGATTATCTGAGCTGGCGGCAGATTCCTTACTTCGACGTCTACTTCTCGTTCACCGGCGGGCCGATGCTTGGCCGTCTGGTGGAGGACTTCGGCGCGCGCCGCGCCGAACCGCTCTACTGCTCGGTCGACCCGGAACGGCACCACCGGACCGGCGATCCGATCAGCTGGGATCTCGGCTATCTCGGCACCTACAGTGCCGACCGGCAGGCAACGCTGAACGCGCTGCTGCTCGAGCCCGCACGGCATATGCCGGACCGGCGTTTCGTCGTGGCCGGCTCGCAGTACCCATCCGACATCATCTGGCCGGACAATGTCGAACGTATCGAACATCTGCCGCCCGCCGATCATGCCGCGTTCTACAGCCGTCAGCGTTACACGCTGAACGTCACACGCAGTTCCATGATCGCTGCCGGATGGTCGCCCAGTGTGCGCCTGTTCGAAGCGGCGGCTTGCGGCACGCCCATCATCAGCGATCGCTGGCCAGGGCTCGACAGCTTCTTTCCTGCATCGGCGATCCACACCCCCGGGGAAACGGACGATGTCGTCGAGATCCTGTTCGGCGAGCCCGAGCGCACACGCCTCGCCATGGCCCGCCGGGCCCGCGAACGCGTCCTCGCATCCCACACCGGTGCGGCCAGGGCCCGCGAATTCGTGGCGGCGTTGACACAGCCAAGGGCGGCGGCCCTCGATTTCGACATCGGAAGCGCAGCATGACCAGCAGACAGGAGAAAACGGCGATGCGACAAACACGAAACGCGCGAAGGGCAAAGGCAGTGCTTGTTGCCGGCGGTGCGGGATTCCTCGGTTCGCATCTTTGCGAAACATTGCTCCGCAACGGCTGGCGCGTGATCTGCGCCGACAATTTTCTGACTGGGCGCATGGAGAACATCATCTCGATCATGGACCATCCGGGTTTCCGGTTGATCGAGCAGGATATCTGCCGGCCATTGGATCTCGGCGAGCCCGTGGAGCGTATCTTCAACCTGGCATGCGCTGCCTCGCCGCCGCGTTACCAGGCCGACCCTATCCACACCACGCGAACCTGCGTGATTGGAACGCTCAACCTGCTCGAACTCGCTGTCCGATATGACGCGCGGCTGCTACAGGCCTCGACGAGCGAAGTGTATGGCGATCCGGAACAGCATCCCCAGAGGGAGGATTATGTCGGCCACGTGAACTGCACCGGTCCGCGCGCCTGCTACGACGAGGGCAAACGCACCGCCGAAACGCTTTGCTTCGACTATCTGAGAGCCGGCAAAGCCGACGTGCGCGTCGCGCGCATCTTCAACACCTACGGTCCGAGAATGGATCCGGCGGATGGCCGCATCGTCTCGAACCTGATCATGCAGGCGCTCGAGAAACGTCCCCTGACGATCTTCGGCGACGGCTTGCAGACGCGATCCTTCTGCTATGTCTCCGATCAGATCGATGGATTGAGGCGCCTGATGGATATCGATCCCAATCCAGGCAAGCCGGTCAATCTGGGCAATCCCGGAGAATTCACCATCGTGCGACTGGCTGCGTTGGTGAAGGCGATGACGGGTACCAAATCGGATCTGAGATTTCTACCGCTGCCGCAAGACGATCCTCGGCGCAGGCAGCCCGATATTTCGCGCGCAAAAGCGCTGCTCGGCTGGACGCCGAAGGTGCCCCTCAACGAAGGGCTCAAGCTGACGATCGATTATTTCGCAGCTCTCGAAGGCAGCCGCATCGGCGATCAGATGACGGGCTTTGCCAAAAGAGCGAGGCCCGCACCCGGAGGGCTGCAGAACCTTCCGGCGTGATGCGAGATGGCACCGAACCTTTCCCGAGATCGTGCGGAACATCCGCCCAGGCTTGTGGTTTGGCAGGAGGACCCGATACGGAGGATCACCCTCATGCAACCCAAGCGCCCCTCGAGGGATATCGACCAGATGGCCGAACGCGAGACCGCTGCCTATCTGCGGCGCGCCTCGATTACCTATCTCGAGTGCTGCGTCAGCCTGATGATGACGCATCTGCAGCGCGAGGAAGTGGCCACTATTCTCGAGCAGGAAGCAGACATGCTGCGAAGGCTGGACTGATCGGAACGATCATATCCGGCATTCGTCCAGGAACCGTATCAGCGGCATCCTATATCGGTCTGCCATCTCGGCCAGTCTTGTTTTTTCCCCGCCGTTTTCGGATTGCGCAGCCGTGCTCCAGAGCCCGAGTTGGAATGCCAAATAGCATGGTTCGAAAAAGCCGATGTGGTCACGGTCGATGGCAAGTTCCATTCCCTCGACCAAGGTCCTCACATCGCTGTCGGACAGTCCATACTCGACGCGGGCGCCGGCAATGTCCCACTCAATCGGTTGGCAGCCGATCAAATCATGTGCCCGGCAGTGGTCAACAGCATCTGTCTTGAGCACCGTGCCATCTGCACGAACGAGAAACTCCCACGGTTGAAGCTTTCCGTCGATTTCAACGCGCTGCAGCACATGCGCGGAGGTCCGTTTCGAGAGCCAACCGCGCAACGTCGCTGCGCGTTTCTCGCCCAAGGCTTCCGAGGCATTGGAAACAGCCATCTCCGCGAGCGCAAGCAATGATGCACCCGGTTCGCAAGTTCGAAGATTGAGCGCACGCCAGGTCAGGTAGTTTGTGAGCTCCGCGATCAGTTTTTCCCTGGGCAGCGGCGCCTGATCCATCGTGCTGCCATCAATCCACCGTTCAACCAGAAAGCCATGGCAAAGCGCGACAACTTGCGATCCGAACCCGGCTTCATGCAACATCGCCGCGGCTCGTTTCTTGCGGAGTCCGGTTTCGCCGAGGCCGGCGAATTTGACGAGCCAGCGGTCACGCCCTGCGGACGCCAGGAATTTACGCCGCTCGGTACCGCGTGGGCTCGGCGGCCAGCGTCCTTCGTCGGCATAGTGGGCGGCCCGCCACTCGCCACCAGATAGTTCGGTCAGGTTTAATTCCGGCCTGCCGACCGCCTCGGCCACCCAATCGCGCAGCGTGGGAATTTTCGAGCTTTCGGAGAAGGTGCATTCAAACGCCGTCGCCACATGTTTCGGACAGCGCGACCACGTTTCCCGAGCCTCCGGCGACGCTTCGCTGCCCGGGCCGCCTGAATGGCTGGGAAACAGGTGAATGCGGTCCGTATCGACATCCAGTTCACGCAGCCAAACGACAACGGCATGCATCGAACTGCCGGACAGGCCGGGACCCTCGTCGACAACGGCGAAACGCGCCGATGGATTGTTCTTCCAGGCGGTGATCGACCGCGGATCGGCGTTGATGTGCCTGTGGAAGGGATGGCCGATCGGACGAACGCTGAATGGCGCCGGCGCGCCAATCGAGGCCGCCACCATAGCTGCGAGCCCAAGGCCAATGCTGCGGACACCGATAACGCATGTGTTCGCATCGAGCCCCGACTTCTGCGCCGCGTCCAAATAGCTTTCGGGATAAAGCGCATAATGCGCATAACCCTCGGCGGAGCCGGTCAGAACCTCGGCCTGACAGTCGAGCCCGGCCAGCAGCTTAAGAAGTCCCGGATCGATGCCACCGCCAACGTTGAAACCGCTTCGCCACGACTTCGCTACCTCTGCCGCAAGTCCGACCAGCAGCCTGGCGCCTTGCTGTTGCCGTGGCGAAAAAATGTCGATGCCGCAGGTTCCGAAATCGAGGTCGGCAAGCGCCTGAACCAGCTCCGACACGCTGATGAACAGTCCGACCAATGCAGCATGGCGTCGGATGCCATGAGACATCCGATCAAGTCTTACGGCCATTTCGCCTGCTGCTTCGCGAAGCTGTTGTGCGTCCTGCGTCCGCTTGTGGTCGCCGTAGACGATCATCGATCGGTTTCCAATGCTTGCCGTGCGGGAACGCATCGGATGCGGCTTCGATCCATGCTGTCTCGCGCAATTTTTCGATGGGCGGAGGAACATTCCGGCAAGCTGATGGTTCGGCGCCAGGAACTTACCTTTGAACAACATAGGGTGGCGGTTTCGTGGGATCGAAAAAGGTTCGTGTTGGTATCGTTGGGGTCGGCAATTGCGCATCCTCCCTGGTGCAGGGCCTCTCGTTCTATCGTCACGCTAAAAGCAACGAACCAATCCCTGGGCTGATGCATGCCGACCTCGGCGGTTACCATGTCGACGACATCGAGATTGTCTGCGCATTCGATGTCGCCAAGAGCAAGGTTGGCCTCGACGTCGCGGAAGCGATCTACGCCGCCCCCAACAACACGTTCCGCTTTGCCGACGCCATGACAACCGGCGTTCGCGTCGAGCGCGGACCGACGCTGGACGGGATCGGCAAATATTTGCGCGACGAGATTGAAGAAGCTCCCGAGCCGGTTGCCAATGTCACCGAGATCCTGCGTGACAGCAGCGCTGACGTGCTGGTTTCCTACCTGCCGGTGGGTTCCGAGGAGGCGACCTGCTTCTATGCCGAATGCGCACTCGAGGCCGGCTGCGCCTTCGTCAATTGCATACCGGTCTTTATCGCCTCACGTCCAGAATGGCGACGGCGCTTTGAGCAGCGCGGGCTGCCGCTGGTCGGCGACGACATCAAGAGCCAGGTCGGCGCGACCATCGTGCATCGGTTGCTAGCCAATCTCTTCCGTGAACGCGGCGTACGCATCGACCGCACCTATCAACTGAATTTCGGCGGCAACACCGATTTTCTCAACATGCTGGAACGCGAGCGGCTGGAATCGAAGAAAATCTCCAAGACACAGTCCGTGGCCAGCCAGTTCGATGTTCCCCTGGAGCCGGGCAACATCCATGTCGGCCCGAGCGACCATGTGCCTTGGCTCACCGATCGCAAGTGGGCCTATATAAGGGTCGAAGGCACGACCTTCGGCGGCGTGCCGCTCAATGCCGAGCTCAAGCTGGAGGTCTGGGATTCGCCCAACTCGGCCGGCGTGGTGATCGATGCGGTACGCTGCGCCAAGCTGGCGCTCGATCGCGGCATAGCTGGCGCGCTGACCGGTCCCTGCAGCTATTTCATGAAGTCGCCTCCCGAACAGTTCACCGACGCCGAAGCGCGGCAGCGCACGCTCGCTTTTATCGCAGGCAAGGACGAGCCTTTGCTCGATGCCGCAGAATGACGACGACCTTCTTTCTGATCCGCCATGCGGCACACGAAAATGTCGGCTCCTATCTGGCAGGCCGTATGGACGGCGTTTGCCTCGGCGATGCCGGTAAGGCGCAGGCAACGCAGCTTGGCTGCCGCATGGCCCGGGAGCCCATCGTCGCGATCTTGTGCAGCCCGCGCGAGCGTACCCGAGAGACGGCGCTGCCAGTTGCGCTCGCCTGCGGTGTCGGAGAAATCGCGATCTGCGCCGAACTTGACGAGATCGACTTCGGCGACTGGTCGGGAAAGACTTTCGATGAGCTGAATGGCGACGCCAGCTGGCGAGCCTGGAATGATCAGCGGCAAGTGGCAAGGACACCGAGTGGCGAGACCATGCACGATGTCCAGCAGCGCGTCGTCGCGGTGATGAATGCTGTCCACGAGCAGCATCCGAATCAGTGTGTCGCCCTGGTCAGCCACGCCGATGTGATCAAGGCCGCCGTCTGCAAGGTCCTTGGCTTGCCGGCCGGCGACTGCTTTCGCTTCGACATCGATCCCGCTTCGATCACGACGATCGTGTCGGGGGACTGGGGGGCGAAGCTGATCCGATTGAACGAAGTTGCCTGACGAGGATTTGCCGGATGCAGATGGTCATTTTCGGTCTTACCGTCACGTCTTCATGGGGCAACGGCCATGCCACCTTATGGAGGGGACTGATCCGAGCCCTCGCCCGGCGCGGCTGGTCCGTTACCTTCTTCGAACGCGACACGCCCTACTATGCCGGAGCGCGCGATCTTGATCGCCTGGACGGCGGCAACGTCGTGCTCTACCCGGACTGGGAGGACATCCGCCGGGTCGCGGAGCAAACAGTCAAGCAATCGGATGTCGTTATCGTCACCTCTTATTGTCCCGACGCCGTGGACGCCTCGCGGTTGGCGCAGCAGGCAGGCCGCGGACTGCGTGTGTTCTACGATCTGGACACGCCGGTCACGCTTGCCCGCATCGAACAAGGTGAGCGTCCACCCTATTTCGGCCCTGAGGGTCTTGCCGATTTCGACCTCGTCCTGAGTTACACCGGCGGCTCGGCGGTCGACGCGCTGAAGACGGTTCTGGGTGCGCGCCATGTGGTGCCGCTCTATGGGCACGTCGATCCCGACCAACACCGGCCGGCAGAGAAGCGGGCCGAATTCGCCGGTGATCTGTCCTATCTCGGGACCTACGCGGCGGATCGCCAGGCCGGCGTCGAAAAGCTGCTGGTCCGCACCGCCGCGCGTCTACCGGATCAGCGCTTCATCATCGGCGGCGCACAGTATCCGCAGGAATTCCCGTGGGGCGACAACATCTTCTTCGTCAGGCATCTGCCACCGGCCGATCATCCGGCGTTTTTCTCATCCTCCCGACTGACGCTGAATGTCACCCGCGAGGCGATGGTGCAAAAAGGCTGGTGTCCTTCGGGCCGGTTGTTCGAAGCGGCGGCATGCGGGGTGCCGATCATAACCGACACCTGGCCTGGCCTGAGCAGCTTCTTCGAACCCGGCAGCGAGATCCTGCTGGCCCACGACACCGATGACGTGGTCGCGGCGCTCGCCTTGCCGGCAGATGAACTCGATGCCATCAAAACCCGTGCGCGCGAACGGGTTCTGGACGAACACACTTCTGCCCGACGCGCGGCGGAGCTGGACCACATTCTAAACGACGCCTTTCAAAGATCTCCCCGCGAACCGATGATGGAAGCAGTCTGATGTTGGGCATTGTGCCCGCTGCCGGGCGCGGCAGCCGCATTCAACCGCTCGGCTTCTCGAAAGAGCTGCTGCCGGTAGGCAGTCGGATCGATGGACAGACGGAGCGTCCCTGCGCGGTGAGCGAGTACCTGGTGCGGCGGATGGTGCGCGCCGGCGTCGACAAGATCTGTTTCATCATCGGATCGGGCAAATCCGACATTCTCGAATATTACGCCGCCGGCTATGGTGACGCTGCCGCTCTGTTCGTGGTGCAGCCCAACCCTGTTGGACTTTGCGATGCGATTTTTCGGGCAGCGCCTCTCGTCGCGCCCGACGAGACGGTTTTGATTGGTTTGCCCGATACGATCTGGTTCCCCGAGGACGGCTTCTCCTGCCTGCCGGATAGTTCCCTATCGTTTCTGCTCTTCCCGGTGGACCGCCCGGAATTTTTCGATGCCGTGGTTCTCGACGAGGGAGATCGGGTGAAGGAAATTCAGGTCAAGCGGCAAGACGCTGCCACGAACTGGATCTGGGGGGCGTTCAAGATGCCGGGCCGGATCTTGCACCAGCTCGCTGCACTCTGGCGTGAACGGGACCGGCGTGACGAATATATCGGCACCCTGATCAATGCCTATCTGGCTGCCGGCGGTGAAGCCTACGGTGTCAGGGCCGGAGTCTCCTACGTCGATGTCGGCACCTTCAACGGCTATCGCACGGCTCTTCGGCTGCTCGAAGAGGGCGTCGCATCCGAACAACGCCAAACCGCCATGCTTGTGGGTGGAGCACACCCGCATGTGCCTGTCGTTCCCGGCGAAGGAGCCTGACCATGCTGCATTCCCATGCCGAAATCCGCCGCCGTATCGATGCTCTCGGCCCATGGTTCCACAACATGGAACTGGCCGGTGTCGAAACCGCTCCCAACCATTTTCTCGGCAATTACCCGCTGATCAAATGGCGCAAATTCGCCGAGGCCATTCCCGCGGATCTGACAGGCAAGACGGTGTTGGATATCGGCTGCAATGCCGGCTTCTATTCCATCGAGATGAAACGGCGAGGTGCTGCCCGTGTCCTCGGCATTGATTTCGATGAGGCTTATCTGGCGCAGGCCCGCTTTGCCGCCGAGATCGCCAATTGCGAGATCGAATTCCAGAAACTGTCGGTCTACGACGTCGGCGCCCTGCGCGAAACATTCGATATCGTGCTGTTCATGGGGGTGCTTTATCACTTGCGCCACCCGTTGCTTGCGCTCGACCTTATCCGTGAGCATGTCGCCGGTGATCTGATGATCTTCCAGTCCATGCAGCGCGGCAGCACCGATCTTCCCGAGATGGAAGAGAACTATCATTTCTGGACGCATGACCTGTTCGACCGGCCGGAATTTCCCAAGCTCCATTTCATCGAGCACCGCTATGCCGACGACCCGACCAACTGGTGGATACCCAATCGAGCCTGCACCGAAGCGATGCTGCGCAGCGCCGGTTTCGAGATCGTTCTGCACCCTGAGCAGGAGGTCTATTTCTGCCGGGCCGCAGGCGACCCGGCCAGTGGCGGTCCCGTCTACCCCTCGAAAGGACAGCGCCATGATTGAAGCCGCGATGATCTGGAACGAGCCCAACAACAAATCGCATTGGGATCCCGAGCTCGACCCCGACTGGAGCCGCTTCGCCAGGATGGCAATCCTGGCGGCGGACGCAATCGCATCTGAAAACCCGGCTTTGACCAAAGTGCTCGGTGGCATCTCGCCGATAGACCCGGGATTCATCACCCGCATGAAGGAATTCGGCGTGCTGGATCATGTCGACGCCGTCGCCGTGCACGGCTTTCCGCTCGACTGGAACCTGTGGCAAATCCAGGAATGGCCGCAGAAGATCGGCGAGATCGCGACCGTCACCGACCTTCCCATCTGGGTCAGCGAAGTCGGCGTATCGACCTTCGGCGCCGAGGAAATCCAGGTCTGGGGGCTCAAGCGAACAGCTGAATTGCTGCTCGGCAATGCACCACGCGTCCAGTGGTACAGCCTCTACGATCTTCCGCGTGAATGGGAAGCAACGACGCGTCACCGCGAAGCCGAAGGCTCCTCTTATTACCGTCATTTCCATATGGGGCTGCTGCGCCAGGACGGCACGCCAAAGCCCGCGCTGGAGGAATTCCTGCGCTATACACCCGCAATGGGACTGGTGCAGTGGTTTCATTTCGAAGATCCGCGGCTGGACGACGCTGTCGCCTGGATGAAGCGGCTGGGTGTCACCTATATGCGTACCGGGCTTTCCTGGGCGGACAGTTTTCGGCCGAATGCGCTGGACTGGTTCGACCGGCAGATGGAAGCACTCGCCGATTTCGACGTGACGGTCACCTTCTGCTTCACACCTCAGCATCGCGGAATGATGCCCCACCACACCAGCCCGCCACTGGTGCCGGAGGAGTTCGCGGAATTCTGCTCAACCATGATCCGCCGCTATGCGCCTGGCATGACATCCGCCTCGCTCCCCACGCGGCGGGCCTCGGCCGCGTGAAATCGTCATGCTGCCCATGCATCAGATGCCGGACTTCGCAACACCACTGACAGGTGGGGATGCGGCGCAGGGCACCGGGACGCAACCGGCCGCGACACTCACCGTCCTCAATGTCGCCTACCCTCTCGCGCCCGTCGGACCCGACGCTGTCGGCGGTGCCGAACAGGTTCTGTCGATGCTCGATCGGGCATTGGTTCACGCCGGCCATCGATCTATCGTCATTGCTTGCCGTGGCTCCAGCACGAGCGGCACGCTTGTGGAAATACCGGCCGAAAACGGCATGCTCGACGAGGCGGCGAAGCGCCGCGCGCAAGAGGCCCATCGCAAAGCGATCGCCGCTGCCCGCGCCCGATGGCCCATCGATGTGGTTCATCTGCACGGCATCGATTTCGACGCTTATCTGCCCGACGATGGTCCGACCTTGGTGACCCTCCACCTGCCGTTGGATTGGTATCCGGCCGCGGCATTGCGCCCGACGCGTGGCGACCTCTGGCTTCATGCGGTCTCACCCAGCCAGCAGAAAACCGCGCCATCAGGCGCCAGGCTGACGGCACCGATTCCGAACGGCGTCGACATCCAAGCACTGAACCTGCCGCAGCCGAAGCGCGACTTTGCCCTGGTTCTGAGCCGGGTTTGCCCGGAGAAGGGCATTCACCTGGCGCTCGATGCAGCCAAACTAGCAGGCGTTCCGCTGGTCGTCGGCGGTAAGGTCTATCCCTACGAAACACATACGCGGTACTTTCGCGACGAGGTCCAATCTCGCCTCGATGGCCGCCGCCGCTTCCTTGGTCCGCTCGGCTTCACCGCCAAGCGACGCTTTCTCAACGCAGCGCGCTGTCTGGTCATTCCGAGCCTCGCAGCCGAGACCAGCTCGCTTGTGGCCATGGAGGCCCTCGCCTGCGGTACCCCGGTAGTCGCCTTTCCAAATGGTGCGCTTCCCGATGTCGTAGAGCACGGCAGGACGGGCTTTCTCGTCGACACGGTCGACGAGATGGCCCAAGCCATTCTTGCGGCGCCCAGCTTGGATGCCGAGACATGCAGGGCGGAGGCGCGACGGCGGTTTTCGCTGGAACGGATGATCTCGTCTTACATGGACGCCTATCAGGCGCTGGCACAGCTTGGCACTGGTCGCCGGCGCTTGGCTGCGACGCCGTGAGCAAAGCGGTGCTGCGCTGCGAAATCATCGGTGACCCCGCGCAGTTCGACGCCTTGACGCCGCACTGGTGGAAACTGTGGCAGCAGAGTCCCTCGGCGACGCCGTTTCAATCTCCCGCCTGGCTGGTGCCATGGTGGCACGCATTCGCACCCGGTGAACTGGCGACAGTCGCGGTCTGGCACGGCGGGGATCTGGTCGGGCTGGCGCCGTGTTACCTGGAGCATGGGACGGCTGGTTCGAAGCTGCTTCCGGTCGGCATTTCGCTCAGCGATTATCTGGACATCCTGGCTGTCCCTGGGATCGAAGCCGAGGTTGTCGGCGTTATCGCCGAGTCGATCTTCTCGATCGGGTGGGCGCAGTGGATCTTGTCGGACTTGCCGCAGGACAGCGTCGCCCTTGCGATGAAGCATCCCGAGATGGATCGGCCGACCGCCCATGCCGCCTGCCCCGTGCTCGCCATCGCCGGCGACGAAACGCTGGCAGGCTGCGTCCCCGCAAGACGCAGACGCCAGTTGCGTCGGGCGCGCCAGGCGGCATCAAGATGCGGCCGGATTGCGCTGTCATCGGCAAACGGCAGTCCGCAAACCTTCCTCGATCAATTGATCCGCCTGCACAATGTGCGATGGGCCGAACACGGAGGGGGTGTGTTGGCCAACCCCGCCGTCGAGCAATTCCATCGGCTCTCGCTTCCCTTGCTCGATGCTCATGGTCTGGTGCGATGCTGGCTGCTCGCGATCGATGACAGGACCATCGGTGCCTATTACGGATTTCACCACCGCGGCCGTGCCTACGCTTATCTGGGTGGGTTCGACCCTGCTTATGCCGAGGAGAGCCCGGGCGCGATCCTGATTGGCCACGCAATCGTGGAGTCGATCCGCGAAGATGCGCGCGAGTTCGATTTCCTGCGCGGCCAGGAGGCCTACAAATATGGCTGGGGCGCCGCCGACAGGTGGACGATGCGCAGGGTCTGGACGCGGAGTTGACCCATGAGTGTAACCGCACCGAAAGGCGCCCAGCGCCGGACATCGGTCAGGCTGGCGGTTGAAGACTGCATGGCCGACGGTATTTGCGCCGAAGGTGTTCTCGTCAGGCTGGCGCTCCACCTGCCGCCCACAATTGGGGCAGCGGAATTGGCGGAGGTCGTGCTGAAAGTCCGTCCGGCGGATACCGGCGACGCGGCAAGATTGCGGAAGGTCGCCGGACTGCTGCGCTGCAAACCAGACGTCTTTGCCATGTTGCGAGCGACGGGCGGCGCCGTTCGCCATGAGCGCAATGAGGACGAGACGAATGCCGATGTCGTCATGCGGCTGGCGTCCAGCTTCGATGCCGCGGCAGCGATTTCGGGAGCCGCGAGTGTCCAACTGGCGTCCCTCGGCGATGTGGAAAGGCTCACAGCCACGACCAACGAAATCGTCGCATGGCTGGAAGCCCGAGAATTCACCGGAAGGGAACGGAGCATTCTCGACATCGGTTGCGGCATCGGCCGTTTCGAGCGTGCGCTGTGCAGATCCTTCAAGCGGATGGTCGGTATCGATATATCGTCGCGAATGATCTCCATCGCCTCAGAGCAATGCGCCGCACTCGGCAATGTCGAGTTACGACAAACCTCCGGTCTCGATCTGGCCGATTTCGACGATGCCAGTTTCGATTGCGTGCTGGCGGTCGACAGCTTTCCCTATCTGGTTCTGGCCGGCATGGCAGAGCGGCATTTCGAAGAAATTGCGCGCGTTCTGAAACGGCCGGGCTGGCTCGCCTTGCTGAACTATTCCTATCGCGGATCGCTTTTCTCAGACCGCGACGATATCGGCCGTCTGGCGCAAGCTCATCAATTGCGGGTCCTCATCGACGGTGAGAAGCCGTTTCGATCATGGGATGGCAACGCTTTTTTGCTCGCTCGGTGAGACGGAACATTACAGCACGATGCCAGTTCGGACGTCGAGCAAAGGGCACCAACGAGTGTCCTCGATTCGAAGGAGGAGCGCGGGCTGGACGGCAATCGGATCAAGTCCGAAGGATTACGCCGCTAATCGATTGCCGAAGGACTGAACGCCACCGCGCGGGCCTGTGGTCCGCGGGGCGACCAAGGAGCAAGGAAATAAACCTGTGCAAGGGTCCGCCGGTCAGCTTCTCGGCGGTGGACACAGGCTTGTAATGCCGGGCGCTTATCACCACACTACGATCAAGGGACCGCTATCAAGAGAATGTGATGTCTCGTTCGAGCGACGATACCGCGGATCCGCATGTCGAGATGGCGGTGGATCGGGAGATTGCCTCCCTGCTGGCAGCCATAGAGCAGGAAAAGATTCCGGACCGCCTCACCAAGCTGGCGATCGAATTGCAGAACGCGCTCGTCGAGAAACGTCGGCGCGACGCGAACAACTGACTATCTGCGGCTGTCGACCTCGACGTCGAGCTGACCGTCCGACAGCTGGTTTCTCCTCTCCATCAATGTCTCCAGCGAACTCTCCCCTAGGAGTTCAAGGATGTTGGCGCGCGCACGGTTCAGGCGGCTTTTGACCGTCCCGACCGCGCAACCGCATATATCGGCGGTTTCCTCGTAGCTCACTCCCAAAACGCCGATCAGCATCAGCACCTCGCGTTGGTGTTCAGGCAGTCTTTGAATGGCGCCGTGAACTTCCCTGCTCTGAACAGTCCATTCCTGGGTGGCTTCCGAAATTGGTCTCGAAGAGGCGCAGTCGAGCAGGCCTGGCGCCTCCCGGGCAGCGATCTTGACCCGGGTATAATAGGTGTTGCGCATGATGGTGAAGAGCCACGACTTCATTCGCGTACCGGGTTCGAACTTGTCGATGTTGGCGAGACCCTTGGTCAGTGTCTCCTGCACGAGATCGTCAGCATCGTCGGGGACGCGGCAGAAGGTGCGGGCGAATGCCCGCAGGGCGGGTATCAGGTCAACGATGGAAACTTCATTGGTTTCCTGGTCGGCCAAAAGGCAGCCTCCGGATGACAATGGTCCAGCTCCCAGAAGAAAGAGTGTGTGAACGCAGCCTCAGCTAAATGCATGGAAGTTTGGTTCGTTCCTCTTGCTGGAGACAACTCTTCACAATTCTTCGCGGGCGGAGATGTCTGTCATGCGATCGGCGCATACCATCGCCGCAGCAGCGACGCCTCCTTCGACAGTGGTATCTACAGCGTCCGCTTTTTTACGGGAACAAAGCCGTTCACCGGCAGTTTGATGGCTTGCCACTTCAACCTTCCAGTATCGATCGAGGACCTGTCATGGCCAAATCCGCTCGCCCCTCCGCTCGCCAATCGGCAAGTGGACTGGATCAGAATAGCGCGCGCGGAAATGGCGGCGAGTTGCACCAGATCGCGGGAGACGACACGCCTGTCCTTACCACGGCGCTCGGAACGCCTGTCTCCGACGACCAAAACACATTGCGGATCGGTGAACGCGGACCATCGCTGATCGAAGACTTTCACTTTCGCGAGAAGATTTTCCACTTCGACCACGAACGCATCCCGGAACGGGTCGTCCATGCCCGCGGCTATGGCGCGCATGGTTATTTCGAGACCTACGACTCACTGGCCAAATACACACGTGCCGACATTTTCCAGCGAGCTGGTGAAAAGACGCCGGCATTCGTTCGTTTCTCGACGGTTGCCGGCAACAAGGGCTCGTTCGATCTCGCCCGCGACGTGCGCGGCTTTGCGGTCAAGCTCTACACCAAGGAAGGCAATTGGGATTTGGTCGGCAACAACATTCCGGTCTTCTTCATCCAGGACGCCATCAAGTTTCCCGATCTGATCCACGCCGCCAAACAGGAGCCCGACCGTGCTTTTCCGCAGGCACAGACGGCGCACGACAATTTCTGGGACTTCATCAGCCTGATGCCGGAATCGATGCACATGGTGATGTGGATCATGTCGGATCGCGCCATCCCGCGTTCCTTCCGCTTCATGCAAGGCTTCGGTGTGCATACGTTCCGCCTCGTCAACGCCAAGGACGAATCCACCTTCGTCAAGTTCATCTGGAAACCGAAGCTCGGCATGCAATCGGTGGTCTGGAACGAGGCGGTCAAGATCAACGGCGCCGATCCCGACTTCCATCGCCGCGATCTGTGGGAGGCCATACAGGCCGGCAATTTCCCGGAATGGGAGTTGACGGTGCAACTGTTCGATCAGGCGTTTGCCGACAGTTTTGACTTCGATATCCTGGACGCAACGAAGATCATTCCCGAAGAGGTTCTCGAACCAATTCCGGTCGGTCGGCTGGTGCTCGACCGGATGCCGGATAATTTCTTCGCCGAGACCGAGCAGGTTGCATTCATGACGCAGAATGTGCCGCCCGGAATCGATTTCTCCAACGATCCGCTTCTGCAGGGCCGCAACTTCTCCTATCTCGATACCCAATTGAAGCGGCTGGGCAGTCCGAACTTTACCCATCTGCCGATCAATGCGCCGAAGTGCCCGTTCGCCCATTTTCAACAGGACGGGCACATGGCCATGCGCAATCCGGCCGGTCGCGCCAACTATGAACCGAACTCATGGGGACTGGGACCGCGCGAGGATCCGCAGCGTGGCTTCCGTTCTTTCTCCGATGCCGAAGAAGGGCAGAAAGTACGTCTGCGCGCGGAGAGCTTCGCCGATCACTACAGCCAGGCCCGGCAATTCTTCAACAGCCAGACACCACCGGAGCAGCGTCACATCGCAATGGCGCTGACGTTTGAACTGAGCAAGGTCCAGGCCCCGGCGATCCGCGAACGCATGGTTTCGCATTTGTTGAACATCGATGAAACGCTGGCGACCACGGTCGCCGACAAGCTCGGCATCCGTGACATGCCCGAACCTGCCGAAGCCGCCGTTCCACCGCGCGATGACTTGCCGCCGTCGCCGGCGCTCAGCATCATCCAAAACGGGCCCGACAGTTTCGAAGGCCGCAAAGTCGGTGTCATGCTCAGCGATGGAGCCGATGTCGCGCTGTTCGAGGAACTTCGTTCCGCCATCGAAGCGGAAGGCGCGGTGATGGAGGTGGTTGCGCCCAAGGTGGGCGGCGTCGAAGCCGCCGACGGCACCCACATCGAAGCAAGGCACATGATCGACGGCGGTCCATCCGTTTTGTTCGACGCGGTGGTGCTGCTCCTCTCCGAGGCGGGCGCCGGGCTACTGGTCAAGGAGGCCGCTGCGAAGGATTTCGTGTCTGATGCGTTTGCGCATTGCAAGTTCATCGGCTTCACCTTCGGGGCCGAGCCGCTCCTGATCAAAGCAGGCGTCGCTCCCGATGCCGATGAGGGGCTGAGGCGGCTGGATTCGGCAGCTTCGGTAGCTGCGTTTGTGCAGTCATGCCGCAAACTGCGGCTCTGGGCGCGGGAGGCGGCTGTCAAACTTTGATGCGATGGCGTCAGCTGTTTCCGTTGGCGCGTCCGCACTCTTTGGTTTGCCGCCAACCCAGCCGGCACCGCGGTCTACGAGCGATCTTCCTTGCTGGACGCTTGTCGCCGCTGCTTCTCCAGGACCTCGTCGGTCCCGACCAGCTTCTTTGCTCCGCCTGAAATGGTCGTGGACACCACCGAAGGCGGATCGCTCGCCGGAAAGGAATCCTCCAACCCCGCCTGCAGTTGGTCCTCGAGCGTGCGTGGTTCTTCGGACCGGCCGGGCGTTCTGCGCGTGTCGATCTTCTCCAGCGACTGTTTCTTTTTCGGCGAATCGTTGGCGTTCCGGACCAGGGCGTAAAGCTGCTCGATCGCGAGTTCCTTGATCGTTTCGAAATCGGCCCGATCGTCCTTGGCAGCCTCGATTTGATCAACCATGGCTTTCTCGAAGCGGTCGAGGCTGTCGCCTCCGCAGGCATGGGAAAGGCGCAACAGGGCTTCGTTCAGCATCAACGGAGCGAAATGTGCTGAAGCTTCAAGCCTGAGTTGCCTTAAACGGTCCGGAGTTGCGGCCTGCAACTTTGACATGGACAACCTCCTTTCTCCCACAAGCGTCTCAACGGGATTTGACCGCCGATGTTCCACCGTGCCTGAACATCTGTCATGCCATGCGAGCTACAAGAACCAGCTTGCCACCAATCCCGCCGACGCCGCAAAAATCGCCAAGGTCGTCACGCCGCCCAGGATGTTCGTGCTTGTGCTGTTGACCTTGTCGCCCATGATCTTGCGATTGTTGGTCATGATGAGGATGAGAAGCAGCAGCGGCGGCGTTGAAAATCCTTGCACGATGCCGGACCAGACGAGAGCTTTCATCGGGTTGAAGCCGAAGAAATTGAGACCCACCGCCACCAGCGTTATGACCCCGATCGCGATGTAGAATTTGGGAGCCTGCCGGGGTTTGGCATGCAGGCTATTCTTCCATCCCATCGCCTGGGCGAAATCGAAAGCAGCGCCAGCGGTCATGATCGGCACGGCCAGGAAGCCGACGCCAATTACACCGGCCGCAAAGAGAATGCCGGCAGCGTCGCCGGCAAGCGGCCGCAGCGCTTCGGCCGCCTGTGCCGCTGTCTCGATCTGCGTGTGTCCGGCCTTGTAGAGCGTCGACCCGGTCGAAAGGATGATAAAATACATGATCAGATTGGAGAACGTCATGCCGATCAGGATATCGCGGCGGGATCGGCGCAGTTCACCCTCGGTGGCGCCTTTGCGCTCTTCGAGGCTCGTTCGACCCTTGGCGATCTCCTCCTCCACCTCCTGATTGGACTGCCACGTGTAAAGGTATGCGGAGAGAGTGGTCCCGACGATGGCGACGAGGATGGACAGGTACTCTCGGCTGAACTCGATTTGTGGCAACAGCGTGCCACGCAGGACGGAAGCGGCATCCGGTTTGGCAAGCACTGCGGAGACCACATAGGCAAGCAGAGCCAGAGCCAGCCACCGGAACACATTTCGGATCAATTTGTACGACCCGAGCACCTGCAGGGCAAAAATGACGACCGCAACGGCAGTGACGACCAACGGAGCAGGCAGCGGAACGAACAGCACAATAGCCGCCGACATGGCGCCAAGGTCGGCGGCTGCCTCGATCGTGTTGCCGATCAGCACGCCCACCAGCACGAACCATAGCAGCCAACGCGGATAGAAGTCCGATATGACCTGGAAAAGCCCGCGACCCGAAACCTGGCCAAGTTTGGATGAAAGGTAGACGACGAGATACATCATCGGCAGCGTGACAGGTGCCGTCCACAGCAGGTCGGGGCCGAACCGCGCTCCGGCGCTGGCGTAGGTACCGATGGCCGAGCAGTCGTCATCGGCCGCGCCGGTGATCAGGCCAAGCCCAAGCGCCCGAACGACGTCGCCCCCTTTTCGCCTGCTTTCCCTTTGGCCAGCATTCTCAGGCGGCTTGTTCATTGAAGGCGCGTCTTTACCGAGGCCACGCAAGAAATCATGACGAACATTCCAATCGGATGGCGATGAAGCGTTGCAGCTGCATTGAGATCGAGGTTCGAACCTCCGGTCAGGTTTTTTGTTCCTGGACACGGTCCCGGCCCGCGACGGCGGCGGAGCCGACGTCAAAGCGAATGCTCCGTTTGCCTGAAGAAGAGAATGCATGTGTCAAAGCCAGTCCTTCAGGCACAAAAGCTATTTCTTGAAGTCAGCGGCTCGTACTGCCGCCGATCACCATCCGCACGCCGAGGCCGATGATGAGACAGCCGGCGAGCCGCTGCTGCCAAAGCCTTGCGCGAGGGTGCCGCATGACCCATGCGCCGACCGCGCCCGATGCCAAGGCGTAGGCTCCCAGCACCAGCACACCGGTTATCTTCTGTGTTGCGCCAAGCAGCACCAGTTGCAACGTGACGGAGCCCCTATGCGGGTCGACAAATTGCGGCAGGAACGCAACCATGAACATCAAAGGCCAGGGATTGCTCAGATTGGCGATCATTCCTTCCCGGGCGGCGGCGAGCGGCCGCAGGGCCTTGATGTCACCTGTGGGAATGGTTGCCGAGGCTGAAAGCAGCAGCCGGAAACCCAGCCACATGATATAGGCCGCCCCGGCCCATCGAAGCAGATTGAACGCCACCGGCGAGGCGTGGACAAGCGAAGACAGGCCGAATGCAATCAGCGGAAGCTGCACCAGTCCGGCGCCCAGCGTCATGCCGAGTACCGTGAACAACGCCACGCCGCGCCCGTGTCCGATGCCGCGGGCCATCACCAGCATGCTGTCGGGGCCTGGCGGCACCTGCATCAGAATGACGGTTCCGACAAAAGCTGTCCACAATGAGAGGTCGATGGGCATCTCCTTTCGCGCCGCCGATGACATCAAAGCGGCCAGCCGTCACCGGGTTCCGGCGGCAAATGAAAATGTCCATCGCGAAGGACCTGCCATGAACCCGTCAGATGGAACGCGGTGCTGTCCTGGAAGTTGAAAAGCCGGAGCCGTTCCTGAACCGGTTTTGGAGGCCTGATCCGTGCATGAGCCGATAAACGCCTTCCCGCTCCCGCTGGATACGTCTCCGATGGAGGCCAGGCTTGCCGATGCAATCCCAAGGGATGGGAACCGCTGGCAGTACGAGCCTAAATGGGACGGATTCCGCTGCCTTGCTTTCAAGAGCGACGACACCGTTGACCTGCGCGCCAAATCCGGCAAGCCGCTCGGCCGCTATTTTCCGGAAATCACGGAGATCCTGCGTGACCTCAAGCGCGGGCATTTCGTCATCGACGGCGAGATTGTCATCGAGGTGGACGGTGAGCTTTCCTTCGAGGCGCTGCAGATGCGTCTTCACCCGGCACAAAGCAGAATCCGCAAACTGAGTTCGCAGACGCCTGCCAGTCTGATCCTCTTCGACATGCTTGCCAGGCCGGGCGGCGAGGTCATCACGGGCAAACCACTTGTCGAAAGGCGGCGAGCGATCGAGGACTTCGTGACCTCCTCGAACAGTCCGGATCTTCGCCTGTCGAAGTGCACTTATGATGCAGCGACGGCGGCTCGATGGCTGAACGGGGCCGGCCATGCATCGACCGACGGCATCGTGGCCAAAGTGCTCGACGAGCATTATCTGTGCGGCGAACGTGCGATGGTGAAGGTAAAGCCGAGGCGCACCGCCGATTGCGTTGTCGGCGGTTTCCGCTATCTCGCGGATAGCCGTGAGGTCGGCTCACTGCTCCTCGGCCTCTACAATGACGACGGCAAGCTCGATCACGTCGGCTTCACGTCGACCATCGCCAGGACCGACAGAGGAGCGCTCACGCGCCGGCTGGAAGGGCTGCGGTCAGAGCCCGGATTCACCGGCAAGGCGCCCGGCGGCCCGAGCCGCTGGAGCACGGAGCGCAGCGGACAATGGGAGCCTTTGGAACCTGAACTGGTGGTGGAGGTCCGGTTCGACCACGTCACCGGCAATCGGTTTCGCCATGGCACCAAACTGCTGCGCTGGCGCCCCGACAAGGCGCCACGGCAATGCACGTTCGAGCAGATCGAATAGACCGCCCCAGGAAGATCGCCCCAGAAACCTGTCACGATTTATTGCGACGAAGGAACCAACTCGGGATTCACCGGTTCGGACACCATCCACCCGGAGCTACCCTGACATGCCGAATGCAGCAGAAATTCTGATCGACACACTCGTCGCCTGGGACGTGGAGGTGGTGTTCGGCTTGCCGGGAGACGGCATAAACGGGGTCATGGAAGCGTTGCGGACGCGGCGCGACAAAATTGCCTTCGTTCAGGTCCGGCATGAAGAGTCGGCTGCCTTCATGGCATGTGCATATGCCAAGTGGACAGGAAAGCTGGGCGTGTGCCTTGCGACGTCCGGCCCCGGCGGAACACATCTTCTGACCGGCCTCTATGACGCCAAGCTCGACCAGGCTCCAGTGCTGGCGATTACGGGCATGCAGTTCCACGATCTGATCGAGACGTTCACGCAACAGGATGTCGATCTGACGCGCGTGTTCAACGATGTCTCCGTTTATAACGCCCATGTTGCCGACGCCGCGCATATGGAAAACGTCGCCAGCCTTGCCTGTCGAACCGCGCTGGCGCGCAAGGGCGTCGCCCATCTTTCGATTGCCAGCGACATCCAGGAGCAGGAGCGTGATCCGTCGAAGCGCTCCAAGCGCAATCGCCCGGCGCACACGCCGCAGGATATGTTCGCCGGTCACAGCGTACCGCTGGACGTTGAGCTCGACAAAGCCGCCGCCATTCTCAATGACGCTTCGCGGGTTGCGATCCTGGCCGGGCGCGGCGCCATCGGCGCGGCCGCCGAACTCGAAGACACGGCGCGCCTGCTGCAGGCGCCTGTCGCGAAGGCTTTGCTGGGCAAGGCGGTGCTGCCGGACGACCATCCCTACACCACCGGCGGGATCGGCATTCTTGGAACCCTGGCTTCGCAAGAGGCGATGGAGAACTGTGACGCGGTGTGCTGATTATCGGTTCGACCTTTCCCTACATCGAATACTACCCGAAGCCCGGACAGGCCCGTGGCGTCCAGATCGACTGCGATGCGCAACGGATCGGCTTGCGCTTTCCGGTCGAGGCCGGCCTTGTCGGCGACGCGGCAGAGACATTGCGCGCGCTCAACCAGCGCCTGACGCAAAAGCCCTCGGATGAATTCCTGCGCCGTTCCCAGGAGACCATGAGAAAATGGCGCGAGATGATGCGGCAGTCGGAAGACATGCAGGCGCAACCATTGAAGCCACAAGCGATTGCCCGGGCTTTCGGACAAAGATTGGCCGACGACACAGTGCTGGCCACGGATTCCGGTCAGAATACGGAGCTGGCCGCCCGCCATGTCGATCTTCGCAGCGGCCAGGCATTCGGGGTGTCCGGATCGCTGGCGTCGATGGCTTGCGGTCTGGCCTACGCCATCGCTGCCGGCATAGCGTTTCCCGGTCGACCGATTGCCGCCATCGTCGGCGATGGCGGCTTTGCCATGCAGCTCGGCGAATTCTCGACGGCGGTGCGCTACAAGATCCCGCTGAAGGTTCTGGTGATCAAGAACAACATGCTCAATCAGATCGCCTGGGAGCAGATGATGTTTCTGGGCAACCCGCAATTCGGTTGCGAATTGCAGCCGATCGATTTTGCCAAGGCGGCAGAAGCAATGGGCGCAAAGGGTTTTCGCATCGAGCGGCCCGATCAGATCGAGACGGTTCTCGACCAGGCTTTCGCCACGCAAGGCCCTGTCGTGATCGAAGCGCTGGTAGATGCCTATGAGCCGCTGATGCCGCCCAAAATGCCGGCAGACTACGCCAAGAACTTCCGCCAGGCCCTGCCGCGGACGCCGGGACACGAACGCATAGAAGAAAATATCGCCCGTGAGCCGGCGAAATCGATGATGGATGCCTAGAGGCGGCGCAGGGAGGTGGAACAGCGCGCCTCAGTGGCTTCATTCTGAATCTTTCCAGATGAACCCGCGCTCTTCCGGATGACGGATGCGGATCATGAGCTTCGACACGCTCTTTTCGACCTCGATTTGCTATGGCAACGGCGCTCCGCAGGCTGGTTGGACTCTGGCGCTACCCATCACATTGCCACTGGCGGCAATCCTTTTGCTGTATGTTGCCGGCGCTGGCCGGCTGTGGCGACGGAGCGGACGTGGACGTCGCTTGCGATCGCGGCAGGCCTTGCTGTTTGCTGCCGGCTGGTCCGTCCTGGCGTTCGCCCTTGTAAGCCCGATCCATGCATTGGGCGAACATGTGTTTGCGGCGCACATGATCGAGCACGAATTGCTGATGGCGGTCGCAGCGCCTCTGCTGGTTGCCTCCCGCCCGACGGCGGCGATGATGTGGGCCCTGCCGGTACAGCTGCGCCAGATATTCGGAGCGGCCGGACATGCAAATGCGCTTCGGGCGGTCTGGGCGTTCATCAGCCGTCCTGTGGTCGCGACCGTCCTGCACGGAGCCGCGATATGGATCTGGCATGTCCCGGCGCTGTTCGAGGCTGCCCTCCAGCAGGGCTTCCTGCATTATGCCCAGCACGCGAGTTTCCTCGGTAGCGGGCTTTTGTTCTGGTGGGTGCTGCTGCCTGGCCTTGGCCGCGAGCAGGCTTGCGGCAATGCCGTGATGCATCTTTTCTTCACCTCCCTCCACACCGGGCTGCTCGGGGTGTTGCTCGTCGTCTCGCCCAGGCTGTGGTATCCGGATAATGCGATCGGCTCGGATTTATGGGGGCTCAACCCGCTCGAGGACCAGCAACTTGCAGGCTTGATCATGTGGATTCCCGCCGGCCTGATCTATGGCGGGGCCGCACTGCTCCTGGTCGCTCTCTGGATTCAAACGAGCGGTCGGCGGCAACAGGCTTTCCAGCAGTTGCGCATCGTCTAACCCGCACCGCTTCGCGTCGGTTTTCAGCCGGGCGGTGTTGCCAAGCATCCTTTTTCAGTCAGCCGCGTTATGGCCTTGGCAACGATGGTGGATCCTTCATGGCGAGGTGCATGAGTCCGTTGGCCAGCTCTCGCAGGCTGACACGACCGCGAATGTCGCTTGCCCCCACATGTCCAAGGCAAATCTTGCCTGGCACCTTTCATGGAACGGCCGCGCAACGGCGTTTGAGGGCGATCAGCGCAGCGCCGATATTGGCCTTGGCAGGATGCGGCGACAGGCAATCGGCCCTCCATGCACACGGTGCGAATGCCCGGAGAATCCTTGATCTGATCTGGTCTTTCAGCGCAATCGCAGTGGCCACGTGGCTGCTTGTCATGTTGATCCTGGCGGCAGCGCTTTTGCGTCGTCGCCTGTCCGAGACAACGCGCTCGCCGCTCGAGATCGATTCTCGTCAGGAGCGCCGATTTACCCGCGCTGTCGGCAGCGCCATTGCGTTGACCGTTCTGGTGCTCGTCATGATGACGATAGCGAGTTTTTTCGCCGGCAAATCCATTGCTTCGCTGAGTGGAACGGAAACGCTTGCCGTGCGCATCACCGGGCACCAATGGTGGTGGGAGGTCCGGTATCCCGGAGATGATCGGTCCCAATCGATCGTCACGGCAAATGAAATCCATGTCCCGGTTGGCGAACCGGTCAAGGTCGAACTCGATTCGCTCGATGTCATTCATAGCTTCTGGGTGCCGAACCTTGCCGGCAAGCGCGATCTCATTCCGGGCCGGCCGAGTGAGCTCACACTCGTCGCCGATAAGCCCGGCATCTATCGTGCCCAGTGTGCCGAATTCTGCGGCTATCAGCACGCCCATATGGCCATCACCGTCATCGCGGAAAGCCGCGAAGCGTTCGAAGCATGGCAATCCAGGCAAAACGCCGTCGCATCCGCGCCTGGCGGCGACGAAGAGCGCCGCGGCCAACAGGCATTTCTGTCCACCGGCTGTGCGCTCTGCCACACGATAAGAGGCACGCCTGCCAGCGGAACGGTGGGACCTGACCTAACTCATCTCGCCAGCCGACGCGCACTGGCCGCGGATACGCTCGCCATGACCCCTGGCGCGCTCGCCGCCTGGATCGCCGATCCACAGTCGATAAAGCCCGGCGCCAAGATGCCGCGCATTGCCCTTAGCGCCGACGATCTCAACGCGGTCGTCACCTATCTCGGAAGCCTCGAATGAGTGGCCTTGCGGGAAAGCCGGCCGAGCACACTCAGGAGGCCCTGAAAGGCATCCGTGACACCGGTCTCGAAGAGGTGAGACTGCGCGCCTTTCTGGCGCATGCCTGGCGAACGCCGAAAGGCTTCTACGGCTGGCTGGTCACGGTCGATCACAAGCTGATCGGACGGCGCTATATCGTGACGGCTTTCCTGTTTCTCATCCTTGCGGGTCTATCAGCGCTCGCCATGCGCTTCCAGCTTGCCCAGCCTGAGGCCGGCCATATCGGTCCCGATCTCTACAACCAGTTGTTCACCATGCACGGCACGACGATGATGTTTCTGTTTGCCGTGCCGGTGATGGAAGCTTTCGCCATTTACCTGGTGCCGCTGATGATCGGCACTCGCAATGTCGCCTTTCCGCGGCTCAATGCATTCAGCTACTGGGTCTATCTTTCCGGCGGGCTGATGATCTGGATCGCCTTCGCCTTCGAAACCGGTGCGGATGCCGGCTGGTTTTCCTATGTGCCGCTCGCCGGACCCGAATATGGCATCGGCAAGCGCCCCGATTTCTGGGCGCAGATGGTGACCTACACCGAAGTGTCCGCCCTCGCGGTAGCGGTCGAGATCATCGCGACAGTTTTCAAACAACGTGCCCCCGGCATGTCGCTCGACCGCATCCCGCTCTATGTCTGGTCCGTCCTCGTTACGGCTTTCGTCATCCTGTTCGCCATGCCGGCCGTGATGGTCTCGAGCACAATGCTGATCCTCGACCGCCTGGTCGGCACAAAATTTTTCGACCCCGCAGCAGGCGGCGATGCACTGCTGTGGCAGCATCTGTTCTGGTTCTTCGGCCATCCCGAGGTTTATATCATCTTCATTCCGGCGACCGGCTTCGTTTCCGCGATCCTGCCGACCTTCGTTCGCCGCCCGGTGTTCGGCTATCTCGGGATCGTGCTGTCGTTGATCGCGATCGGTTTTCTTTCCTTCGGCCTGTGGGTGCACCACATGTTCGCTACCGGCCTGCCGCAACTCGGCGAGAGCTTCTTCACCGCTTCCTCGATGATGATCGCCATTCCGAGCGGCGTTCAGATCTTCTGCTGGATTGCGACGATCTGGGGCGGCCGGCCGATCTTCGCCACGCCCATGCTTTTCGTTCTCGGCTTCATCTTCACCTTTGTGATCGGCGGCCTGACCGGCGTCATGGTCGCCTCGGTGCCGCTCGACCTGCAGGTGCACGACACCTATTTCGTGGTTGCCCATTTCCATTATGTGCTGGTCGGGGGCGCCGTCTTCCCCCTGCTCGGCGCCGTTTATTACTGGTTTCCCAAGATCACCGGACGCATGCTGTCCGAGAGGCTCGGCCGCTGGAATTTCTGGCTGGTCTTCCTCGGGTTCAATCTCACCTTCTTCCCCATGCATATTCTCGGTCTGCAAGGCATGCCGCGCCGCGTTTATACGTATCCGCCGGCGAGCGGCTGGGGAGAGATGAACCTCTTCATCAGCCTCTCTTCGCTGGTGGTGTTCGCGGGCTTTGCGCTTTTCTTCCTGAATCTCCTGCTCAGCCTCCGCAACGGCCGCATTGCAGGAGACAATCCCTGGCGCGCGAGCACGCTCGAATGGGCGACGACGTCGCCGCCGCCCTCCTACGATTTTTCGCGGCTGCCCGTGGTAACTCACCGCGAACCGCTTTGGGCCGAGCCCGATGTGCTCCCAGTGGTCGAAGGTCTGCGTGTCGACGCCCGCGAGGTGCTCGCCGGCACGGTCGCCGATGCGATGCCGCAAGTAAGGGTACCATCGGCTGACAACTCGATCTGGCCGTTGCTGTCGGCCATCGCAGTCGGCGGCGCATTTCTCGGTTCGATATACACGCCGTGGGCGGTGGTCTGGGGAGCGATCCCGGTTTCGATCGGCTTCATCTGCTGGTTCTGGCCGAAAGGCGAACCGGAGGACGAGGAATGAGGCACCGCCCCGTCGCCGACGTCAGTCACCTGCCCACATACGATTTCGGGTCAGCGAGCCCGATGTGGTGGGGAACCCTTGCCTTCATTGCTCTCGAGGCAACCGGTTTTGCCTTGGCGATAGGCACTTACTTCTATCTGGCCGTGCTGGCCCGGCATTGGCCCATTGGGGCCCCTGCGCCAGATCTGCTGCCGGGGACGGCAGTACTGGTTATTCTGGTTGCGAGCGTCGTGCCCAACCACATGATCGAGGTTTGGGCACGTCGCCAGGACCTGGCGAAAGTTCGCCTTGGCATGGTCGTCATGTCGACCGTCGGCATTCTTCCGCTGATCGTTCGCATCTGGGAATTTCCGGCTCTGCGGATTTCCTGGGATCAGAACGCTTACGGATCGATCGTCTGGTTCCTGCTCGGGCTGCATACGACGCATCTCCTTACCGATGTCGGCGACACGATCGTCCTGGCGGTTCTCATGTTCACGCAAAAAGGCAAGGCAGGCCGCCGCTTCAGCGACGTCTCGGACAACGCCTTCTACTGGGACTTCGTCGTCGTCTCATGGGTCGTGCTCTATCTTGTTATCTATTGGGCTCCGAGGATGTGAGATGCAGGCGATCCGTACCGGCGTTTCCTGGGCAGGCCTGGTCAGCGGACCAGTTGCGTGGGCAATAACGCTGCAGCTCGATTATTCGATTGCATCCTGGCAATGCCACGCCGGCTTTCGTCCCACTGCCTTGTTCTCGTTGACAGGCGCCGCTGTCGCCCTGGCAGGCGCGCTGCTGTCGTGGCACGCCGTTCATGACCGCGGACATGGTACGGTCCCGCCCCGGAAGGCGCGCACGCGCGCATTCCTTGCAAGGACTTCCGTGGGCATCGGGGTGCTGTTCACGCTCATCTTGCTGGCGCAGCTGATGGCAGGGCTGATCTTCAGCGGGTGCGAACTGTGACGAGGTCAAAGGCCCGGAGATTGGCCGTCCGCCGGTGCGCGCCTTGGCCTGCCGCGGGCATTCCATTCCCGGCCGTCACCTCCCGGGCGGTCGCGCTCGTCTTGGCATCGTTGGCGCTTTGCACTGAGCTGCGGGCGAGCGAAATCCAGAAGGGTGAATACCTTACCCGAGCGGCCGACTGCATCGGCTGCCACACGTCCAATCCGAGCCGCCCGTTCGCTGGAGGCTATCGCGTGCCGACACCCTTCGGCGACGTATACTCGACCAACATCACACCTGATCCTGACACGGGCATTGGACGCTACTCCGCGGACGAGTTCGTGCGGGCCGTGCAGAAAGGTGTCAGGCGCGACGGAGCCGATCTCTATCCCGCCATGCCCTATGACAGCTTCGCCGCGATGAGCCGCGAGGACGTGCTTGCGATCCGGACCTACCTCCTGGCGCAGCCGCCGATCTCGCAGCCGCAGCCGCGAAACATCCTGCCTTTTCCATTCAACCAGCGCTGGACAGTTGCGCTGTGGAAGCTCGCGAACCTGCATACCGGCAGTTTCACGCCCGATCGGAACCGGACCGCCGCATGGAACAGGGGAGCCTACCTGGTCGAGGTGCTCGGCCACTGCGGTGCCTGCCACACGCCAAGGAATGCGACGTTCGGCATGGATGAAGACCACAAGCTTGCCGGCGGCACCGCCGGCATCTGGCAGGCCTTCAACATTACCAGCGACAAGATCGCAGGCGTCGGCGGCTGGAGCAACGAAGAGCTGTCTCGATTTCTCAAAACCGGCGCCGTTCCCGGGAAGGCTTATGCGGGCGGGCCGATGGCGGAAACGGTCATGAACAGCCTGCAACATCTTTCCGATGACGATATCCAGGCCATCGTCGCTTATCTCAGGGACGTGCCCGCCCAATCGGGAGACGAAAAGCAGCCGCGGTTCTCATGGGGTAACGCGGCCACGGCCGACGGCGATGCTGGAACCGAAGGGATGACGCAAGGCAGCGGGACCGCAGCCGGCGATGATCTCTATCGATCGCTCTGTTCGACGTGCCATGGGGCGAACGGAGGCGGATCGTCAGACGGATCCTATCCGTCCTTGACCCGCAACAGCACCCCCGGCGCGGCCACGCCCGAGGATGTCGCCATGACCATCCTTGAAGGCGTCAAAGCTGGCGACGTGGCGGGGCGTAAGTCGATGGCGGCCTTCGGCGGCTGGCTGGACGATGGCCAGGTGGCAGCCCTTGCAAATTACGTCACCGCTCGGTTCGGAAATCCCGACGTCAGCGTTACCGCGGCCGATATACGCCAGATGCGGGCCGGCTCGACAACAGGCCAGACAATCATGGTTCTGGCGGCTCAATCACTTGTGGCGTGCGCCGCCGTGTTGATGCCTGGGCTGCTGCTTCTGCTGGCAAGGCGCCTGCGCCGTCGGACCAGTTCAGTGCGCCTCATGTCCGCGCATAGAGATAGGCGGTGATGTCGCGTGCCTCTTGAGGCGACAGATTTGTATTGGGCATGGCCGTGTTCGGGTCTACGTCCCGCGCTCTGCTGATCCAGCGCATCATCGCATCCGGGCTGGCTCGCGATGCCCCGATATATCCTCTTTCGACGACGCCCCGCAGGGAGGGACCGACGGTACCACGGGCGCCGGGCACCCCCGGGATTTCGTGACATCCGCCACAGCCGTTGCGGATCATGGCCGGGATGGCTCGTTGAGGGTCGCCGCCGATCGCCTGCACAAGCGTGGTTTCTCGCAGACTGTTGCTGCGAACCAAACCGCTGGCAAAGACGGCAAAACCGATGACGACAGCCGCCGATGCTCCTGCCAACCACCAGAATCGGGGCGGCGCTTGCTTGGCGGCCTGCCGGTTCATCTGCGCTTACCGCTCTCAGCGCTCAATGCGCTGCCGAAGCACTGGTCCGGCAACGGATTGAGGAGCCGGCTCATTTATTACAGTTCTGCACATTCGATGTTGTCGTGCCGGTCGCGGTGTTGTTGTCGATGTCGTTGCCTGCCGAATCTTTGCAGCGGTCAGTCATGCCACCTGATTTCGTTGTGGAATTTGTCGAATTTGTAGTGCTCGGATCGGAAGGATTCACGGACGTTCCAGAGCCGGTGCCGCTGTTGCCGCCGGTATTTCCAGACGTAGCCCCGGTGCCGTCGTTCGAGCCCGAACCGCTGTTGGAGCCGGAACTGTTCGACTGTGCCACTGCCGATGTGGCCAATGTGAGCGCGAGCACAGCGGCGGACAGAAGTTTGACGATCATGGTGGATCTCCTGGTTGGGTGTACCGCCACCAAACCAATCCTTTCCTGATATGTTCCCGGCGAAATCGTGTTCAGCAAAATTCTTGTGAAACAGGTTTTGTGCCGGCACTGCAGACCGGCTAGCCGCGCGACGGCGGTCGATATAGGTGCGCCGCCTTGGCGTCGTCCGGCCGCGGAAGCAGCGCTGGCCGCATGCCCTCGCCTGAAGCATAGTTGCTCACTGGTGGCCGCTGCCCGCGTCCCCGACCAATGCCCGATCATCCCCGGATCGGAGACAGCTCAATCATCGCCATGAAAGTCATAGCAACGGGCCGAGCACGAATATAGCCAGTAGAGCAAGAAAAATCACGGCGATAACTGCGATCGCCCACGTGACAATTCTTCTTGTCCCCCGTTGCTCCTGCTTGCGAGAGATATTTTCAGCCACACTACGAAATCCTTGCTGCAAAACTCAACCGACGACAAGGCTCAGCGCCCGCATGGTCCTGCCGGACTGTTGGGCCGCGTCCTGGAATGGCCACAGCCGGGGCTCACATGCCTACCAACCCTGCCGCCCGTACCAATCGTCGACATCGCGCCGCACGCGGTCCTTTTCGATGCCGTAACGCTCCTGGATCTTGCCTTCGAGTTGATCGCGCTTGCCGGCGATGCGGTCAAGGTCGTCATCGGTGAGTTTGCCCCACTGCTCCTTGACCTTGCCTTTCACCTGTTTCCAGTTTCCTTCCACGCGGTTCCAGTCCATGACACCGTTCTCCCTGTTTTGGAAAGGTCCGGAATAGGAAACGCAATCCAGTCAAGGATGTTCCTGGAAACAGCCAACGCGCTGCCCGATGCCGAATCGGTTGCCAGAAGTTATCGCCCCTTGCGGTCCGCAAAGTACGTTCGAGCCAACTTTCAGCCGAGCCATCGTCGCTCGCTCAAACCCGCGTATTGCACGTCATATGCCAAGGCTCTAAACGGCTCCGACGATGCTTTACATTCGTGCCCGATCACGTTTGAGTGCTGTCAGGCAATCAGCGCTAACTCCAGCGGAGGCGACAACACACCATCGCCGCCTAATCCCCCTACTCCCACTCAATCATCAACTGGAACTCTAACAAACTGATTTTACAGCTGAAATTTGTCTACATTTTCCAAAATACCGCCTAAAATACCGCCTGATTCCTACGCTGTTGAAAAGGCTATAACAATGTGGCCGCTCGTGCGGCATGCACACTTTTGACTGCATCATTTATCGCCGCGTTGCGCGTACCCCAGCCGGCTCATCTCGCAAGATTTCACGAATGAGCCGCGACGGCCATGGTCCGCACGCCGGCTCCGAATTCGAGGTCCCGGTACGCTCCGTCGGTGCTGCAGAGCCGGGTCTGGGGAAACGGTTCGGCGACTTTGCACGCAGCGATCGGTCGTCGGCAAGCTGGCCAGCTTGCCGAGCACGGCTTAAGCATGAACGGTCCCGCTCGGTGCTTCCAAGCGACGCGAACGAAGGTCAGGGGATGAACTGAACGGGCAGGCCTGTTGCATCGATTTGATCGTCTCGAACTCCGTGGCGTAAGGACTGCGAGATCGCCGTGGTCGTGTGGGTCCTCTGCGGTATCTTTGCAACCGGCATGCCAGGAGAGTTTTTGCGGACCCCTTGTTTCAAAGACGGGAAACATGGGCATGAGTGGCGCACCAAGGGAAAGACTTGCGGCCTGAGCTTCGGTCTTCGAAGAAGCGCGATTGTAACCGCACATGGCTGACTGCAAGACAGTCGTCGAACACGTGAGAATAGGTGCATCGTCTGCTCTAGGTGCGCCGAGACCTCTCACCATTAAGGTACCGTGTTAGCGCCTCGGCGCCCGCCGTAATGTACGGTTGATGCCGGCATCAACCAGCGGGCGGACGCGCAAAGGGCAACAAGCGCGCCTGACGCAACGCCGCCAGATCAGCCGAGCCGGTGCAGAAGCAGGCGACGGCCAACTGGCGGATGATGATCTCGAAATGCGCGACAACCGCCTCGGTGGACACCGTCGCCGCGCGCAGCACGCCGGCCGCCTGCCCGGCGATGTCCGCGCCCAGGCGGATGGCCTTGGCCACGTCGACGCCGTCGCGGATTCCGCCCGACGCGATCAGCTTCACCGCTGGCAGCGCCTGACGTACCGCCTGCACGCTGGCCGGGGTCGGAATCCCCCAATTGGCGAACGCCATCGCCACTGCACGATCGGCGGCATCGCGGGCGCGCTCGCCCTCCACCGCGGCCCAGCTGGTGCCGCCGACGCCGGCGACATCGATCACCGCCACGCCCGCCTCGACGAGCGCAGAAGCTACCGACTCGGACAGGCCGGACCCCACTTCCTTGGCCACAACGGGCACCCCCACGCTGCGCGCGGCGCGAGCGATCTGCGCCAGGACGCCGCGCCAGTCGCGGTCGCCCTCCGGCTGTACCGCCTCCTGCAGCGGATTGAGATGGACTATGAGTCCATCCGCCTCCAGCGCATCCACCGCCCGGCGCGCCAGGTCCAGCCCGTCGGCCTCGCGCAGTTGCGCGGCGCCGATATTGGCCAGCAAGGGAATGTCTGGGGCCACGCGGCGCAACTTGCGCGTCAGCCCCTGGGAGTTGCGGGATTGCAGGCTCACGCGCTGCGAGCCTACGCACATGGCGATCCCCAAGGCTTGCGCTGCCTCGCTCAGATGCCGGTTGATCGTCTCGGCGCGCGGCATGCCGCCGGTCATGGAGCTGATCAGCAGCGGCGCGCGCATGGTCTTGCCCAGCAGCGAGGCGCGCAGGTCGATCTGCGTAAGGTCCAACTCGGGCAATGCGCAGTGTGCGAAACGGATGTCCTCCCAGCCGGCGGCGACGGTGGCCGGCGCCGTTCGGGGATCCAGCAGGATGTCAAGATGGTCGTCCTTGCGCTGGCTCAGGGCGGTGTCGTTTATGCTCGCTTCGTCAGTCGCATCGGGCGATGGCGTTGCGTCGTTGGATCGGACCGACGGCAGCGCGCGCACGCCGCCGCCTCCCGCGCGTTCAGAACGGCCCATGCTGGCCTGCGTCGCTGCGGTAGCGGTTAGCCGAGGTCTGATAGTACTGCGCGCGGATAGCCGCCATGGTCTCGATCAACGGTTCCCATGGCACGGGTAAGCGTGCTTCCGCCATCACCCGGTGCAGCATGCGCGTATGGCCCGCCAGCTCGTCGTTGAGGAACTCCAACACAGGCATAGCCGGATAGCGCTGCAGCAGCAGGATCGCGGCGTTGTCGGCCTCGCCGGCCAACCTGTCCTTGTCGCGTCCATGCAGATCGTTCTGCAGGCGCCCTATCACAGAAATGAGCCGCAGGACCTGGCGAAACGCCGGACGAGAGCGCAAGGTCGCCATGTCCAGCCCCCACAACAACGACAGGCAGCACAACACGTTGCTGTAGGCGATCGAATCGATGCCGTTGTGCAGGTACTCGGCGTAGGACCAGCGTTCCGCCCCTGCCGTCTGCGCGTCTCCGGCGCGCAGCGCCGCGCAGTAGCACCGGGTATCGTCGAGAAGCTGAGTATAGTCGCGATAATCATAGGCGAGCGCGGCCAGCGAAGCACGGAGCACAGCGCAGCCCTCGAATCCGGGGAGTGCACACGGCACGCCCTGCCCCAGCGCCTGCTCGACCGCAGCGAGCTGCTCCGGCGCGATCAGGCGAAGGTCGTTGCAATCATCGAGCCAAAACAGCAGCGCCAGTTCGCGATAGAATGCCACGATCAGAGTTTCGTCCTGCGGATCGCGGCCAGTGCGGGCGCCGGTGTCGTACAGGCTCGGGCGAATTTGCTGCAGGATGTACCGGCCGCCCCTGACCGCTTCGACGGCATGCTCGTCGGCGAACCCGGTCAGGGAACGTCCCCACTCAAGCACCTGCGACAGCGCGCGTTCGGGCTGGATCATGGTGCCACTCCTCGCCCCTCGGCTAGAACGCGGCGCCCCCAATGAAGCGCCAGCCATAATCCGGCGAGTTCGGCCACGCGCACGACCCGAGTGGGGCAATACAGTTCCTTGCCGATCCACAGCTGCGTCTGCGGCAACGCATGCGCCGTATAGCGGGCGAGCATCCACTTCAGTGCACGCCCCACCGCCTGCGCGATGCACCGGATTGTCGGCTCTTCGCTTCCGTCCATCACGTGCAACGCGAACACCGCATAGGCGGTTTCCTCGAATGTGGACACGCGACCGGCGCCCCAGCCGCCGTCGCTGCGCTGCGCCTGCAGCAGCGCTGCCAGCGCGCGTTCGTCGCGCCACTGGGGCTTGCCTTGCGCCAGCGCAGCGACCGCATGCGCGGTAGGATACAGCCAGGAAACGTGCCATTTTTCGTTGTCCCATAGACCGTGCGGATTGCGATTGGCCTCGACGTAGGCGGTGGTGCCGGCGGCGGGCTTTCCCAACATGCGCAACGCATGCAGGGCGTGGATGTTGGTCGACACCGATGCGTTGCGCTCGCCGGGGAAGGTGACGAATAGCTCGCCGATTTCGAAATGGCGCAACGCGTCGACAGACACGTCCCGGCCTCCAAGGCGCAGGACGCACAACGCAACGGCGGTGTCGTCCGCATCGGCCGCGAAGTGCAAGGCCGGACCCAAACCGCGCACGCCCAGGCGGGCGTCGAGCTCCAGGACGATCACGCGCACCGCCTCGGCGAGCGCGGGATGCGCGAACAGCCCGGCCAGATGCAGGGAGTACAGCGACCAGCATGGCTCGAATACATTGATCGGCCAGACGTTGGGAAGGACACCTTCGATGCCGGTGCACGTCGCACGCGATGCAGCCTGCAGATACGCGTCGGCGCGCCCGACCTGCAGCGTGCTCCCCTGTGTGGCGGCGTGCGCACGCCACGCGGCGGTGGCCGCCGGACTGATGCCGATGCTGCCGTCGTCATCCGGGCATGCGGCGGCCGACGAGGTGCCCCAGGCTTCCCAGGAGTGCAGCAACGGATGGCCGCTCGGCAACGTCGCCACCGCACCTAGCTTGACCAGGCGCGCTTGCCGCAACGGCAACAGCGCCGGGTGGCGCGGAAACGCCACGCCGCCCAGCAAGGATGCGGCCTCGCTGCACAACTGCGGAAGAATCAGCTCCGCGCCGATCGGCGCGTCTTCCGGCACCGCATGCGCATAAGGATCGGGCTGGCGCTCGAGGAACCGAGTTGCAGTCTGGACTGCATCGGCAGCCCCGGGAAGAAGATCGGCACGCTGCAATGCCAGCAACGCCGCCCAGGTGGGCGCATGGCGGAACAGGGGGAAGTCCGAGCTTCCCCATCCGCCATCGGCTTGTTGCTGCGCGATGAGCCACGCGTAGGCATCCTGCCGACCGGTGACGTTGCCGTGGAACTGCAGAACTCGCGCCGTGTCGTAGACGGACGGACCGACGCTGCCGCCGTCGCTCATCTCGCTCAGCAGATGGCGCAGTTCGGAAAGGATCTGTTCGGATAGCGCGCTCACGCGGGATGTTCCTTCTGCAGGCAGTTGACGAGAATCAGGATCGGGCAGACGCCGCGCACCTCGTCGCAGCCGTCGCGGCCCGGCGCATGTGCAGCCCGGACGGCAGCCCTGCTCCGGCGCGGGGACGCGCGCCAATGCCGGCGCCGGTCCGCCGAATAGGCTTGCGCGCAGCGCGCCGTGCGCCGCGGCCGCGCTGGGCAACGCTGATCATCGCCGCGGACTCGGACACAGCGCAGCATGCACCGCTGCCGCCGGCCGATCGCTGCGGCACAGGGCCCATGCGGACGGGCGAGCTCATGCGCAGGGCGTGTGATTGAAGAGATACGCTTTTGCCCGCTGCAGCATCTGCCCCAACCGTTCCGCACGCGGTCCCAGCGGGGCGATGGCCTCCCCGGCGTCGCGCAATAGATCCAGCGCGAACTGGCGCGCTGCCTGTAGCCCCATGATCGAGGCGCAGGTCGGCTTCTGCGCTGCGGCGTCCTTGCCGGGGGTCTTGCCCAGCGTCGCGGTATCCGCTGTCGCGTCGAGAACGTCGTCGACCACCTGCAACGCCAGGCCGAAACAGGCGCTGTAGCGATCGAGCGCACAGTACAGCGCAGCGTGCGCGGCATCCTCCGCGATGGCGCATAGCGCGCCCATGCGTACGGACGCGCGCACTAGCGCTCCGCTCTTCATCCGGTGCATCGCCACGATCCTGTCTAGCTCGACGTCCTTTCCGACCAGCGACAGATCCATGGCTTGACCGCCTGCGGCACCCTCGGCGGACACCGCCTGCGCCAGTTCGCGCACGAGCGCTATACGGTTGTTGCCCGGCGCATCCAACCTCGCCAGGGCCAGAAAGGAGTGCGCCTGCAGCGCATCGCCAACCAGGATCGCAGTGGCTTCGCCGAACTTAACGTGCACGGTCGGAAGGCCGCGGCGAAGCACGTCGTCATCCATCGAGGGCAGGTCGTCGTGGACCAGGCTACAGGCGTGCATCATCTCGATGGCTGCGCCGACGTCGTCGAGCATGTGCGCCGGCGTGTCGGCCAGTGCGCCAGCAGCCAGACAGAGCAAGGCGCGGGTGCGCTTCCCGCCGTGCAAGCTGGCATAGCGCATGGCCGCCATCAAATCGGTCTCACCGTCATTTTCGGCGCAGAGAAGACGCGCCAGCGCCTGTTCGACCCGCTTTGCGCCGTCCTGCATCCAGATCTCCGGCAGCAGCCTGCCGGATGCGCCGCGCGCCTGAGCGCCCAATTCGCCGGGCGCGGAAACGCCAGTTCGGTCGTTGTGTAGTGTGGAACCGGTCTGCATGTTGTTCATAGTCCTTGTACCTGACACGGCCACTGCGAGCTCCTAACCGCCGCGGTATTGCCGGTGTCGCACTGAGTGCAGCGCGCCTTTCCGGCGCCGATGCCAGCTCATGAGAATCCGATGCGGACTGCCATGGACGGATGTGCGGTCGGGTAATAGCGTCGGCCTTTTTCGACACCGCTCAGCAGCCGCGGCCTCACCCCGGCCCCGTGCATGGTCAGCGCCAAAGCGATGCAGAACTGCACCATTTCCAGCCATACCAAGTGGTAGCCGATGCAGACGTGTGGGCCGGTACCGAACTGCAGCATGTCCACCGGCCGGATCGGCTCTGTGCGTTGCAGCCACCGCGCCAGCTGGAATTGATCAGGCGACTCGTGCAGCAGCGCCGAGGTCGAGAAATGCAGCAGCGGGATGCACAGATGGGTGCCCGCCGGAATGCGTCGTTGGCCGAGTTGCAATTCCTGCAGCGCGCGACGCGGCAGGAGCGTGGTCGCCGGATGCATGCGCAGCGTCTCGCGGAACAGCGCCTCGGCGACCGGACACTGCGCCAGGTCCGCGTGCCGGGTCGGCACCGCGCCCACGCGTTGCGCCTCCTCGACCAGGGCGTCCCACAGCACAGGCTGCCGAGCCAACTCGATCACCATCCAGGCCATCGTCGAGGCGGTGGTGTCGTGACCGGCAAGTAGCAGCAAGCGGATATTGGCAACCAGTACGTCATCGGAGAGCACATCGTCACTGTGATCGAAGGCGCTCACCATGTCGTTGATCAACCCGGTGCGCGCGGCATGCGCGCGCGCGTCGCGGACGAACTGGCGCAACTGCGCATCGATCCAGTCGCGGGCGGCGCGGCCGCGCCGCAAGGGCAGTCCGGGAAGGTCGATCGGGGGCGCGACGATCAACTGCAGCAGTTGCCGGTACTTTCGATGCCATCCCGGCAGATCCTGCGCGGGGATTCCCATGAGGCTGAAGATGAGCTTGAGCATCAGGTCGCCGGTTTCGCGCAGGATGGTTACGTCGCCGCGGTCGCGCCACGCCTGCACCCGCGCTCGGATGACGGGCGCGAACAGGTTGCCAATGCCGGCCTGGGTCAGCCCCTTGGGCAGGAACGCCGCCTTGATCGCATCGCGCGCCTGGCGGTGCGCGCCGCCGTCCTGGGCTACCAACGTTCCGCCAAGCAATTCGGGCGCGATCTCTTCGATCAGCGCCGAGGACACGTCCTTGTGCCGGAGCAGTGCGAACGCATCCGGATCCACGCAGGTCATCAGGTGTCCGGCAGGGCCGAAATCCAGCCAGAAGTGGCTGCCCAGCGTCCGTTCCCCGCGCCGCAGCAGGCGCGGCAGGTCGCAGACGATCGCGGGAAGATGCCCGATCAGGGGGAAAGCGCCGGGCATGACCGGAATGTCGTGCCGCAGCCGGTGCCGACGGTCCAGCGGGTTGAGCAGCATGTCCATCAGCAGCGCGGCGCCGCGGCCGCTTCGGTGATGCCGCCGGCAGGCCGCGCTGCGGGGCTGTTGCCACCGTCGGCGAACGTCGGCACATGCGCCAGCAGGCCGCCGTCGACGCACACGACCTGGCCGGTAATGAACGCAGCATCGCCAGAGAGCAGGAACGCCACCAGCGCGGCCACGTCCTCGGGGCGGCCGACGCGCGGCAGGAGCTGGTGCCGGCGCAGATGCCGTTGCATGCACTCGTCCAGCTTGGCGAGGAGACGCTCGGACATGATGAGACCCGGCGCAACAGCGTTGCAGCGAATCTGCGCATGACCGTACTGGGTGGCGAGCGAGGCCGACAACATGTTCATCGCCGCCTTCGACGCGGCGTAGGACGTCTGCGCGGTGTCACCGCTGAGCCCCTGGCACGACGACATGTTGACGATCGCGCCACCGCCGCGGGCGATCATCCGTGGGATGGCCTGTCGGCAGCAGAGCAGCGTGCCGCGCAGATTGGTCGCCATAGTCTCATCCCAGACCGCCAGGTCCAGGTCGAGGATCGCGCAGTCGCATGGGGTCAGATGCATGGCGCTGGCGTTGTTCACCAGCAGGTCGACCCCACCGAAGTGCCGCTCGGCCGTCTCGAACAGCGCTGCCACCGCCTGCGCATCGGCGATGTCCGTGGCCAGGGCCAGCCCGTGGCCCGCTTCGGCCGCGATCTGCGCGGCGCAGGCGATGGCCGCCGGGGCATCAATGTCGGCCACCACCACTCTGCCGCCCTCTCGGGCGATGGCGAGGGCGCATGCCTTGCCGATGCCGGCGCCGGCGCCGGTCACCACGGCCACCTTGCCTTCAAACCGTCCCACCGTGTCCTCCTGGGTTGCCTTGGTCTTTCGCGGCGTGCTGCTCAGCCTCCGCCGGAGAAGGCGCAGGGTCGGCGCCGGCGCGCTCGTCATCGCTAGCGTCGCTTTCGATGACCCGAATGGCGGCGACCGGGCACTGGCTGGCCGCCATCCGCACGGCGGCGTGCAGCGCCTGCGGGACCGTCGCCACGCATAATTCGGCCACTCCGTCCGGTTCGCGCTGGCGAAAGGTGCCCGGCAGCGTCAGCGCGCACTGCCCAGTGGTTCCGCACAGATCCTGGTCGACCAAGACGCGCATCTCAGCCCCCCTGCGCATGCAGCCGCACCGGCAGCGCGCGGAACGTCCTAAGGAACGCGGAGGGCTCCCTGGTCGGCTGCTCGGCCAACGCCAGCGTGGGAAAGCGCGCCTGGATCCGCGGCAGGCTCTCGGCCAACTGCACCCGGGCCAATTGCGCACCGAGGCAGAAGTGGATGCCGTGGCCAAAGCTCAGCATGATCTTCCCGTCGCTCGACATGCCAGGACTGGTGCCGTAGAACCGCGCGGGATCGAAGCGGTCGGGATCGGCGAAGGCGTCCGGGTCGCGATTGCCGGCCGCGATCAGCACGCGCACGTCCGCGTTCTTCGGGATTACCACGCCGCCCAGTTGGATGTCGCGTTGGGCGATACGCGGAATGGAGCTGAACATGGCGGGCGCGTCGCAGCGCAGGACCTCTTCGACGAATGCCTTCACTCCCACGGCGTCCCCCTGAAGCCAGTGCCGCTGTTCGGGAAACGCCAGCATCGCCAAGACCCCATGGTCGATGCTCGCAGCAGTGGTGGCGAAGCCGCCCAGCAGCATGCCCCACAGCATGCTAATCAACTCCGCATCCGACAGCGTGTCGGCATCGTCGTCGTGCGCGCCGACTAGCATCGACACGATGTCGTGGCGGGGATCGGTGCGTTTGCGCTGTATGAGGTCGCCGAAGTAGGCCTGCACCCTGGCGCTGGCCGCGTCCGCCGCGGCGAGCTGGGGATCACTGGCGTGCGGGCTCAGGCCTTCCAGAATGGCGCCGATGCCAGTGGCGAGCCCGAACATGTCGTCCTGGGGCATGCCGAACAGTTCGGCGAAGACCAGCATGGGCAAGGCCAGCGCGAATTCCCGATGCAGGTCCACCGCCTCCCCCCGCTCAAGCGCGGACGCCATGCAGTCCAGGCGCTCTGCGACGATGCGCGCGATGCTCGGCCGCAGGTTGTCGATCTCGCGCATAGTGAAATCGCGCGAGATCAGCCGGCGCAGACGCGTATGCGTCGGTGGTTCCTTCATCGCTAGCGTGGACGCCAGCAGACTGAGCGACAGGCTGGTCGCCGCACGCGGGAAATAGCGCGCCAGTTCGCCCGGCGCTGGTCCCCGAAACGCATCGCCCGTGGCCTTGAGCACCCAGTAAATATCGACGTGGCGGCTCAACAGATAGAGGCCCGACGCCGCGCGATGCACCGGATCGTGCTCGCGCAACCACCGCATGAACGGATAGGGGTCGTGGATACACGCTAGCGACGCCAGTTCGGCGAAGGCATCCCGGCATGCTGCCGTGGTTTCGTCCATCTTGATTACCTGTTGGCTAGCTGATCTGATCGGCGCGTTCTAGGCGCGCCGGCAAATTGCAGAGAAGATCGCGATTCCGGGCGGCGTCCGCACATCACCAGAGCACCGGGAACTCCTCGAACCCGCCAGTGATGATCTCTTTGCGCAACTTGAGCGCTTCGGGCGCCACGGCCAGGCGCAGCGCGGGAAAGCGCTGAAAGATCGAACCGACCACCACCTTGAGTTCCAGCCTGGCCAGCGCCATGCCAATGCAGTAGTGCGACCCGTGGGAGAACGCCAGGTGGGGGTTTTCGTCGCGTCCGATATCGAAGATTTCCGGGTCATCGAAATGGCGCGGATCGAACGACGTCGCCGGCAGGCCGACGAGCACCTTGCTCTCCGCGGGAATATGCACGCCCGCGATAGTCACGTCGGTCCTCGGATAGCGCATGACGCCGTCCCAGCCCGCGCCCGGCGGGTACATGCGCAGGATTTCCTCCACCGCCTTGTCCACCAAGGATGGATCGCCGACCAGGCGTTCGCGCTGTTGCGGATGGCGGAGCATGGCCAGCAGGCCGAATTCGATCTGCGCAACGGTGCTCTCATGCCCCGCCACCAGCATGCCCGCCGCCAGGCCGATCGCCTCTTCCTCGGACGCCTTGCCCTGGTCGACCGCCGCGAGCAGATCCGTCAGCAGATTGTCGCCCGGATCCTGGCGCTTGTCTCTCATCTTGCCGCGAATGTAGGCGCGCAGTTCTTCCCAGGCCAGGCGAGACGCGCTGCGCGGACCGCTTTCATGCTGGTGCGTCATCACCTCGTCGGACAGTCCGGCGAAAAAGGCGTGATCCTCATAGGGCACGCCAATCAGCGCGCTGATGACCATGGCCGGAAGCGGAAAGGAGAGATAGCGCCTCAGATCGGCAGGCTGGGGCTGGGCGGCCAGCGTCTCGAACAACTGCGCGGCGATCGCCTCGACCTGCTGCGCGAGCAGCTTCACCCTGCGGTTGCTTAAGGCCGGCGCCACGATCGTGCGTAACCGGTCGTGCTCGCCCCCCTCGTGCGAGACCAGCCATCCCGGCGAACCGAGAATTACTGAATCCGGGGTGAATGCCGCCGGCGGCATTCCCGCGGGGCGGAACGCCGCGTCGGACAGCGCTGCCTTGGCCTCGTCGTAGCCTGTCACCCACCAGCCTTCGTGCCCTGACGGGAAGCGCACGCGGTGGATCGGACCGTTGGCGCGTAGCGCCAACATCTCGGGCGAGGGCTCGATGTGATCGACGCGCCACATCGGCAGCGTCGGCAGTGGTTGTTGGGACATCGTGGCACTTCAGTCTCTAACCTATGGAAGGGCGAAAGGCGCTGCGGCAGCCAATGACGTAAGACGGCATGTAGACGTCCCGCAGCGCAGACTTATCCTGCGCCTTCGAATTCAGAACAAGGTGAGTGTAGTAGGCCGGCCTTTGCGTCGTAGCCGGCCATCAACATTTCGTGCGCAAGGGTCGAAAAGGGGGGCAGCCTGTGGTAGCGGCGGCTTCGCCGGGGCTCCCTTCCCATAGAATGCTGTCTGATGCGGGTTTGACATTTTACTTTTCTTTCTTCGTTCAGTTGATCGCGACGTCGTCCACAAAAAGACCGTCGGTCGGCGGCTCCGGCTTGCAACGAAGGAGTTTCAAAACTCGTGCCAATTTGGCGACCCAGCAGAGGAAAAAATATTGTGATTGTTTTCAGCGAGTTAGCCTGAGGCCAGACAGCTCGCCGAAATAGGCCGGCGTCGCGGACCCGACAAAAGGCGACAGAACAGGTCGGAAAGCGGTCGTCACACACCAGACTGGCGACTTCATGAGTTGTCTGTCCTGGAATGATGGCAGGCCGCCTGACCTTTTTGAACCATGGGCCACCTCTCGATGTAGTCATCTGGCGAACGAGGCCTGCTCGATGACAACGCCTGCCTCGCGGGTCCCATTTCGGATGTCCTGCAGATGATCTGCTGAAGGATCGTATGACTGGCAAAGTATCGATGGAGATTCGCTAGCGCGGCCTCTGCCGCAGCAGCAATTAATGGGCGTCGCCGGCGAGCTCATTGACGTGGTTTTATATTTCTGAATTCGTTTCAACTGCGGCCCAGGCCGACACTCTTCACCTGCCGCTCTTCCACGCCGCAGGAATGCAGGGAAATTCACGTTCCTGCCAGCGAGCATGCGCCAGATACTCAAGCGCGATTGCCTGAGAAAGGTAGACGATCTGAGTTGGCTGGATCGCACGCGGGAGGTCGCCCAGTGCGATTCCTAGGGTTTCGGCATACGCTACGACTGTACGGTAGCCCGCGAGGCCTCGCAGGAACACATGCGAGCGCGGGTCAGGCCACAATGAGCAATCTCGTTAAGCATCGAGCGGCAACCATTTACGGGAGCTAACATTTCACGGACGCGCGACCTCGCTTTGGCAATGTAGTCCGCGCGTGTCTTCAAGTGAAGGCGTTCGTAGGTCCAGCGGTGCGCTTTCCATTTCTGATCGGCGACCATTGCCCGCAGGAGTGAAACCGAGCCGCCTTCCAAGATAAGCAACGGCACGTGCTGATCAAATTGCGCTACATGATCGTGCAACAGGGAGTTCGCCTCTGCGGCATAGATCTCTCCAGCAATAACTGGCCTTTGAGCAAGGTAGATTCTACGGGTGAACCGCAGTTCGGCGTTTGAGGGTCGGCCGCTTCCGACAGCGAGTTCGGGATAGCATTGAATTCGGTCTAGAACGAGCACCGGCGCGCCCGTACGCTGAGCGAGTTCGAGGGACGCGACGGTTTTGCCGGCCGTCGTCGGTCCAATAATGAGGTGCAGTCGCGGACTCATGACAGCGCAGCAGCAAGACGATGATTCCGGACGTGCGCAAACGCGTATTGTAGCCAAGGAGTAAACTCGGAAGGTTTCTCACTCAGAAGAAGGATTTCCAATCTGGTGCTTTCATCGTTTGAGCATGGCCGAGATGACATGCCGGACGAGGGGAACATGTTGGGCGAACCGAAGCCCCGCATGGCGTGCAAGCCGTGCCACCGGTTGCTCGCTCGAGTAGAGGCCGACGAGTATATTCGTAGCATGGTAGAGAGGCGCCGCGGACAGGCGCAGCCCCCTTTCGTATCTGTGCAGCATGGCGGGATCGGCAATATCACGGCCGTGGCGACTTGCAGTTAAGATTGCATCGGCAAGTTGCTTTTGGCTGCTGAGACCGATGTTGAAGCCATGCGCAGTCACTGGATGCATTCCGATAGCAGCGTCCCCGATGAGTGCCGCGCTCGGAGCCTTAAATTTGTGCGCCCACGTGGTAACCAGCGGATAGGTGTGGCGGTTGCTTGCCAATTCCATCTTCCCGAGACGGCCTCGACACCGGTTCGTCAATTCCAAGAGGAACAAATCGTCGTTGAAGGCAAGCAGTCTGTCGGCCTCGCTTGAGGGCAGAGTGAGCAGCAACGAGGACATCCCCTCCCCGACAGGCAACATCGCTATCGTTTGATGATGATCGAACCATTCGGTTGCCACCTGGTGATGGGCGCCCGCATGTCGCACCCGGCAGATCAGCATCGAGTGGCCAAGCCGATTAATGTCGGCGCCGATGCCGAGCAGATCACGCGTGGGCGACAGGCGCGAATCCGCGGCAACAACAAGCCTGGCGCTCAACTGCATGCCGTCAGAAAGCGTTATCACTGCTCCTTTGTGGCTGGTCGTTGCACGGACAACCGGGTGGCCGCACAGCAGAAGTGGCTCATCGCGCAGCCGAACAACTTTGAACAACGCATCGCGAATGCGGCAGTTCGGGACCAAGATTCCGAGGGGTTCTCCAGACGCTATGGGAGCGTCAAAACGCAGTGCGAAAGCGCTCGAACCGTTGAGCACGCGCGCGCCATAAAGCGGCGATTTCTCCGAAGCTGGGATCGTATCCCAAGCGCCGAGCTGGCGAAGGATTCTGATGGAGGCGGAAGTCAGAGCGATTTCGCGGCCATCGAAAGGCGCATTCGCGAGACGGTCGATGGAGTTCTGTTCAACAACTGCCACCTTGAGTTGGCTTTGGGCGAGCGAAGCGGCGAATGAAAGGCCGACCGGCCCGGCTCCCACGACAACAATATCGAAGCTATGGTTAGCGCTGCACATCACCGTACCGCCATGGGTAGATTGTGCAGGGCAGATGCAGGTTACGCTCGGACCGGTGCTGTGCGCCGCCAACGGGCGGCTGCATCGCCCTAAGGCGCAGGGCAGTAAAACCCGAAGCATACCATCGGTTCAACTGCGGACGCGCATCATTGCACCAGTCATAGTCTCCTCGCAACCAAGCGTAAGGCCAGCCATCAAGCGAGTTTCTCACAGTGCCGGCTATTGGTGGGCGAAGCGCCACAATTACGCTGCGCACAGGGTCGGCGCGCGTCAGTCCAGACCCGCGGAATGATCTGGCCGCCGCCCGCGCTCCCACATCGCCTAATCTGGCTCTGCTCATTCTTCGCGGCCGTTTTGATCGAAAGCGCGCATAGGTCTTCGGCCGCGGCTCGTCGAAGCAGCAGAGCCGACCACTACGGTGAAAAGCCAAAACCGTCGAGACGGTGACACTGGCGACCAAACTCCACTGAGCATTCGTTCTCCCTTGCAGGGCCGATAAACCACGGTAATGAGGAGATAGTCCTGATCTGGATCAGCCAGACGCGTTGGAAGGTAGCGCGGGCTCCCGCTCCACTGGTGATCGCGATCTCGCACTCGCAACCCGTACGCTGCCAACTCCGCACGTGGACTGGGCAACGCAATCACTGTCTGAGAGAGGCTTTTTCACAATCAACGTCAAGTCGGGCCTGGGAATTGCAAGCTGCTGAGCATCCGCACCTTGTTCCAGAACATGGACAGCGGCTTCATTCAGCGTTCCAGATCGTCATCATGGTCGATGAGGATCCGCTCGGCGGCGCCGTCGAGATCCTGATATTGACCACTGCTCAAGGCCCACACAACGCCAGACAGCCCCAGCGCGCCGAGAAGCAAAGCCACCGGAATGAGATAGACAAGCGTCGTCACGACGGCTGCGCCGATGCATGAATGCCGGAACCAGCGGCTGTCGAAGAAACTCTCGTCATCCGGTTCGGCGCAAAGCCTTGCAGACGCAACGCGTTCCCGATCACGAGCAGCGATGAAGCGGACATCGCGATCGCCGCGATAAGAGGCGTGGCGTGGCCCAGGATGGCGATCGGCACGGCGACGGCGTTGTAGACGATCGCAATGGCTATGTTCTGGCGGATCAGGTGCCCCGCCTTGCGCGAGACGTCCAGCGCGAGCGGCACTGCTAGAAGACTTTCGCGTAGGAATACGAAGTCGGCCGCATTGCGGCCAATGTCGGCGGCGGTGGCCGGTGCGATCGAGACATGCGCCGCGCTCAGTGCAGGCGTGTCGTTGAGGCCGTCACCAACCATCAGAACCTTGTGTCCGTCTTTGGCCAAGGTCTCGATGCCTTCGACCTTGCCTGACGGCAGCAGGCACGGAGCGAAGTTGTCGACACCCAGCATTTCTGCAACTTCGGCGCATGCGCCCCCAGTATCGCCCGACAGCATCTGCACCGACACCCCGGCGTCGCTCAATCGCTTGATCGCCGCGCCGGCGTCGGCGCGCAGCGCATCCTCGAAATTGAAGGTCGCGACAATGAGCCCGTCTTTTGTCAGCACCGTTCCGCCATAGCCATGTTTGCCTTCACCACCGGTCCGGGCCTTCCATCCAGCCCATCCGCGTCGACCTAGCCGCCAAGTGCTTCCGGCGTCGGTGGCTTCGATGCCAAACCCTGGATGCTCGGTCACGGTATCGAATTTGTGCCGCGCGCCAGGAGCGGCAAAGCCGGCTATGGCCCTTGAAAACGGATGGCGGGAATGCGCGGCCATGTCTCCCGCGACTGCCAGCATGCCCGGATCCATCGAGCCCGCATTGACCAGCCGGGGCTGGCCGAGCGTGAGGGTCCCGGTCTTGTCGAACACTGCTGTATCAATCGTCGCCAGGCGCTCCATGGCCGAACCGTCCTTGACCATGATGCCGTTCTCGAACAGGCGCCGCGCCGCGACCACCTGCACGATCGGCACGGCGAGGCCGAGCGCGCACGGGCAGGTGATGATCAGAACGGCAATGGCGATGGTTGTCGCCCGGTGCCAGTCGCCCGTCGCCGCCATCCAGCCAAGGAAAGTCACGAAGGCGGTGAGATGAACCACCGGAGCATAGAGCGCTGAAACGCGATCGGCGATCCGGCGATAATGCGCGCGACCGCCCTCAGCGGCTTCCATGAGCCGAACCATTTCCGCCAGAAACGAATCTTTCGCGGCGGCTGTCGCCTCAATCGTCAGCGGGCCGGTCAGGTTGAGGACTCCAGCCTGTACGGCTTCGCCTGGCGCTACGCTTCGGGGCGTGCTCTCGCCCGAGACAAGCGAACAGTCCAGGTCCGACGTCCCTCGAGAGACCTTGCCGTCAACGGGTATCCTTTCACCGGCTGCGATCAACAGCAGCATGCCGGGTTCGATCTCGCCAACCGGCAGATAGTCGCGTGCGCCGTCGCCGCGCAGCACCATGGCGCCACGTACGGCCAACTGGGACAGGCCTTTCACGGCGGTCCGGGCACGTTCGCGCATCACGTGATCCAACGTGCGGCCGATCAACAGGAAGAACAGCAGCGACACCGACGCATCGAAATAGGCGTGGTCGCCATGGTTGATCGTCTCGTAGAGGCTCATGGCGTAGGCGAGGGACACCCCGACCGCGATCGGCACGTCCATGTTCATGCGGCCGTGACGCAGCGCGTTCCAGGCCGAGCGGAAGAAGATGCCGCCCGCGAAGGCAAGTGCCGGGATCGCGATCAGCGCCGAGAGCCAATGAAACAGGTCCCGCGTTGCGCCTTCGGCGCCAGACCAGACCGACACTGAAAGCAGCATGATGTTGCCCGCCGCAAAGCCGGCGACAGCAACGGCGCGGATCAGCTCCGAAAGCGTTTTGTCCTTGTTGTCGACCTCGGGGTCGAACAGATGCGCCTCGTAGCCTAGCCGTCCCAGCGCGGCGACGAACGGTGGCACCTGGTTTCCACGCCAGCGGACCGCGACCCGCTTCGTCGACAGGTTGACCCGAGTGCTCTCCACTTGATCGAGCATTCCCAATGCCGTCTCGATCGCCTCGATGCAGGCCGCGCAATGAACCGTGGGGACTGAAAGATCGGTCTGGCGGAGATCATCGCCGAGCGATCGGCTCGCCAGCCTTATCTCCTGGCTGGACGGCAGGACCGATCCGGTGTTGACCAGATCAAGCGCCATTTCGGCGCCCGGTGCACAACAACTCATTGCAGCGCTCCATTGGAAATCATGATCCTGCGGACGTCGCGATACGGCTTTTCCAGACCGGCGTCGGCGTCGACTTCCACAATCCAGACGCCGTCCTTCGGCATGTGCTGGGCTGCGAATTCCTGGTCCGAGGCGGGCGCGAGGATGACCGACTTGTCCTCTTTCTCGTAGGCGGGGCGGCGAAACAGCACCTTGACGCCATGCAAGGGAACCGGCTTGCCGGCGGCGTCGGTGAGGCCATAGCGAACTTCGCCCCATGCAATGGTCAGCTTGCCGATCCAGCCAAGGGCTGCCTGCGCGCGCCCCTCCTCGGCCTTCTTGTTGAATTGCTGGCTCGCCACATAGGTGTTCTCGACGACAAGGCCGGTCCAACTGGTGTTGGCGAGCGTGGCCATCGTCAGATTGACCGCGATGACCACGCCGAAGAAGGCAAGGATGGTGAACAGCATGTGCCTGCCGGTGAATTCGCGGGTTTTTTCAGCGTTAGCGGTCATCTGGCGATCTCCGGCGCGTTGAAGGTGGCGGTGTATTCGTCCGCCTCGAAGCTCGACTTGTCCTCGACACGGAACGTGAAGGTTTGCGCTGCGCCACGGATTTGGTCGGCCGGCTGGCGCACGAAGACCTTCAGCATTTTCAGGCGATCGGGCTCGACCGGGATGGCAAAGGAGCGGCCCGCCTTGATGTCATCCCCAACCACGCTCATTTCGCCTCCTTGCAAGCCCTGCATGGTGACAACAATGATCCGCGGCTCGGGGATCATGTTGAGCAGTTTGACGGTGTAGCCGTTGCGGATCGAGCCGTCGGACAACGGTACGAATTGCGGATTGCGGTCGTGCAGCACATTGACTTCGAGCCTGTCGCGCGTCAGCAGCGAATAGAGCAGACCCAGGCCGATCAGCGACCACAGACCCATGTAGACGTAGGTGCGTGGCCGGAAGATCTTGCTGACATGGAAATGCGCCACCTTGTCGGAGAACAGGCCATCAGCGGTCCTGACCAGCGACGGGTTGACTGAACTGGAGCCGCCCGCGGTCGCCAGCATCATGTTGGCGTTGTAATCGGAGAGCGTCGCGTAGGAAATCAGTCCGCGTTCCCTGCCGAGCTTGCCCATGACGCCGTCGCAGGCGTCGATGCAAAGCGCGCAGGTGATGCATTCGAGCTGCTGGCCGTCGCGAATGTCGATCCCCATCGGGCAGACCGCGACACAGGCATTGCAGTCGACGCAGTCGCCGACCGACTGTCCCGCGGCTTGCACCTTCTTGGCATGACGCGAACGCGGTTCGCCGCGCCAGTCGTTGTAGGTGACGGTGAGAGAGTTTTCGTCGAGCATCGCCGCCTGGATGCGGGGCCACGGGCACATATAGGTGCAGACCTGTTCGCGCATCAGACCGCCGAACGTGTAGGTGGTAGCCGTCAGGACGGCGACGGTGATGTAGGCGACGGGTGCGGCGGTGCCGGTGAAGAGTTCGCCAACCAGCGTCGGCGCATCGGCAAAATAGAAGATCCAGGCGCCGCCGGTCGCCACCCCAATGACCAGCCAGACGGCGTGCTTCGATACGCGCAGCATCAGCTTGCGGGCGGTCCAGGGACCGGCATCAAGTTTCATGCGGGCGTTGCGGTCCCCCTCGATCGCACGTTCGACGACCAGAAACAGATCGACCCATACCGTCTGCGGACATGTATAGCCGCACCAGGCACGCCCGACAGTCGAGGTAATCAGGAAAAGACCGACGCCGGCCATGACCAGAAGGCCGGCCACATAGTAGAATTCCTGCGGCCAGATCTCGATGAAGAAGAAGTGGAAGCGCCGGTTGGCGAGGTCGAGGAGCACGGCTTGGTCTGGGGCAAATGGACCTCGATCCCATCGCAACCACGGTGTCAGGTAGTAGATGCCAAGGGTGATCGCCATCACCAGCCATTTGAAGCGGCGAAAGCTGCCTGAGGCGCGCTTGGGGAAGATTTTCTCGCGTCTGGCATAATGCGGCTGGCGCGGATTGGGGGAATTCATGGCCGAGGCTTCGAGCCGTTCTATTCGCGTCCTACTGCACACATGCGTCTCCACTCCCAGCCAATGTCCGAAGCGTGCCGCATTGATGATGCGGCGCAGCCGAAATGGTGTCGAGGCCCGGCTCGCGCCGGGCCTCGTCGCTTGGCAGGGGGAGGCCGAGAATAGGGCTTTCCTTCCTATTCTCCGCCGCCAAGCGAATGGACATAGACCGCAAGTTCCTTGACTTTGATCTCGCCGAGACGGCCGACCCAGGCCGGCATGACTCCCTGTTTCGGTGCACGGACCTGCGCGGCGATGGCTGCCTCGCCGGACCCATAGAGCCAGATCGCATCGGTCAGGTCGGGGGCGCCGAGTTCCTTGTTGCCCTTTGCATTGTCGCCATGACAGCCCACGCAATTTTCAGCAAAGACCTTGGCGCCGGGCTCGATCAGACTTGCGTCCTGGACCTCGCCGGAAAGGCTGGCGACGTAGGCGCTGACCTGAGCGATCTGGTCAGCGGCTATGATGTCGCCAAAGGCAGGCATTTCCGACAGGCGCGTGTCCGGATCGGACGCGAAGCGGATCCCGTGCGTAATTGTCTGCTGGATCTGCTCGGCCTTGCCGCCCCATAGCCAGTCGTCGTCGTTGAGATTGGGAATGCCCTTGGAACCTTGGGCGCCGGAGCCATGACATTGGACGCAATTGATCTTGAAGGCGGCGCTACCGGCGGCAATGGCGAATTCGCGCAGGGCATCATCCGAGACGATTTCCCAGACACTTTTCGACTCCACCGCCGCGAGGTATTTGCCCTTCGCTGCTTCCGCATCCGCCAGCTCGTGCTTGACGTCATTGCGGCTCGAATAGCCGAGAACACCCGTCGTCGCCGAGTGCAGCAGCGGCCATGCCGGATAGGCGATCGTGTAGCCGATCGCCCAGACGATGGTGACGTAGAAGATGGTGATCCACCAACGCGGAAGCGGGTTGTTCAACTCCCGGATGCCATCCCATTCGTGGCCGGTGGTTGGGACCCCAGAGGTTTCATCGATATGCTCCTCGCTCATGATCACTCGTCCTGAAGCGGAATTCGGGCAGCTTCGTCGGCCAGAGCGCGGCTTCCGGGGCGGAGCGCGAAGACACTTGCCCCCGCAAAGAAAAGCGCCATGGCAAGCAGACCCCAGCTATCCGCAAACTCCCGCATCAAATTGTAATCCATGGAAAACACTCCTCAGCGGTAGCCGGCGGCTTCGTCGTAGTTCTTGAAATCGACCAACGTGCCGAGCATCTGCAGATAGGCGACGAGGGCGTCCATTTCGGTGACTTGTTGCGGATTGCCATCGAAGTCGCCCACCTTTGCTTTCGGATAGCGCTTCTCGAGGCCGGAGGTGTCGGCATTCGGGTCAGCCTGCGCTTTCAGATCGGCATTGGCGTTGGCAATCATGTCATCCGAATAGGGGACACCGACGCGCGCATTCGCAACCAGATGTGTCGAGAAGTCCTTCACCTCGATCGGTGCGTCCTTCAGGAAGGCATAGCTCGGCATGACCGATTCCGGCACCACGGAACGCGGATCCGAAAGATGCGCGACATGCCATGCATTGGAGTAGCGGTCACCGACCCGGGCCAGATCTGGCCCCGTCCGCTTCGATCCCCATTGGAAGGGGTGATCGTACATCGACTCGACGGCCAGGCTGTAGTGGCCGTAGCGCTCGACTTCGTCGCGGAACGGCCTGATCATCTGGCTGTGGCAGACATAGCAGCCCTCGCGCACATAGATGTTGCGTCCGGCAAGTTCGAGCGGCGAGTAGGGCCGCATGCCTTCGACTTTCTCGATCGTGTTGTCGAGGTAGAAGAGGGGTGCGATCTCGACGATGCCGCCGACGGTCACCACAAGAAGAGAGCCTACGAGAAGAAGCGTGGCGTTCTTCTCGATAATGGCATGTTTGTCCATCAAGCCCATCGGTTTGGCTCCCTGGCAGGCTGCAGGACAGGCGCGGCACCCGACATGGGCCTCTCCTCACGCTGGTGGCCGAGGATTGTCATGGCGACGTTCCAGGCCATGATCAGGGCGCCGGAGAGGTACATCGCCCCGCCAATGGCGCGCATGACATAGTAGGGGTGCATGGCGGCGACGGTTTCGGCGAAGGAGTAGACCAGGAAGCCCTGCTCGTCGTATTCGCGCCACATCAGACCCTGCATGATGCCGGACACCCACATGACCGCGGCGTAGACGACGATGCCGAGCGTCGCCAGCCAGAAGTGCCAGGTGACCAGCCGCAGCGAATAGAGCCTGTCGCGGTTCCAGAGCTTCGGAACCATGTAGTAGATCGCGCCGAAAGAAATCATGCCAACCCAGCCGAGCGCGCCGGAGTGCACGTGACCGATGGTCCAGTCGGTATAATGCGACAGCGAGTTAACCGCCTTGATAGCCATCACCGGGCCTTCGAAGGTCGACATGCCGTAGAAGGCGACGGCCATCACCATCATGCGGATGATCGGATCGGTGCGCAGCTTGTCCCAGGCGCCGGATAGCGTCATCAAGCCGTTGATCATGCCGCCCCATGACGGCATCCACAGCATGATCGAGAACACCATGCCGAGCGTCTGCGCCCAGTCGGGCAGAGCGGTGAAATGCAGGTGATGCGGCCCGGCCCAGATGTAAAGGAAGATCAGTGCCCAGAAGTGGATGATCGACAGTCGGTAGGAATAGACCGGGCGGTTCGCCTGCTTCGGCACAAAATAGTACATCATGCCGAGGAAGCCCGCGGTGAGGAAGAAGCCCACGGCGTTGTGGCCGTACCACCATTGCGTCAGGGCGTCCTGGACCCCGGAAAAGGCGGAGTAACTCTTGGAACCGAGGAAAGAGGCCGGCATCGACAGGTTGTTAATCACGTGCAGCATCGCGATGGTCACGATGAAGGACAGATAGAACCAGTTGGCGACGTAGATGTGCGGTTCCTTGCGCTTCAGGATCGTGCCAAGGAACAGGATGAGATAGGCGAGCCAGACGATGGTCAGCCAGATGTCGACATACCATTCGGGTTCGGCGTATTCGCGGCTTTCCGTGATGCCGAGCAGATAGCCGGTCGCGGCCATGAAGATGAAAAGCTGATAGCCCCAGAAGACGAACCAGGCGAGATCACCGCCGAACAGGCGGGCGCGACAGGTGCGTTGAACGACGTACAACGACGTGCATAGCAGCGCGTTGCCGCCGAAGGCGAAGACGACGCCGGACGTATGCAGCGGCCGCAGGCGTCCGAAATTGAACCAAGGCTGAATGTTGAGATCGGGATAGGCCAGCTGCAGCGCGATGACCACGCCGATCAGCATGCCAATGACGCCCCAGAACATGGTGGCGATGGCGCCGTAGCGGATCGGATCATCCATATAAGCGGATCGGTCGATCGGAGTTGCCGGCTTGAACTCCGTGTTGCGCAACAAGATCCCGGTGAAGGCAGTAAGGGCAAAAAACAGCACCCACATGTGCTGGCGGAAAGGTCCGTCAATGCCGAAGCCGGCAGCCACCAGGGCTGCAAAAGCAAACAAGCCCACCACGACGATCGCTGTCCCGAATTTCATAGCAAATCCTGATCCCGAATCGCGCGGACGCCCAATCCGCTGTGCATCAATTGCGCAGCTGCCCTCTGCTCGCCCTGATCCATGTCAGGCGCCAGGTTTGTTCGGTAGAATCGAGTTCGCGCAAATCAGAAGGTGGCATACGGAAGCGCGCGACGGGCCTGCCCCGCTCACGACAAGTGGATTGAAGTCGAGCGAACGTCGAGGCGGGCGATATGTCGAGTCGTGCCCTCCGCGACTTGGAAGTACTGCTGCTAGCGTCGCTTGGAACGGCTCGGGCACGACGTAAATGGCGACATCGTCACTACCATTGCGGGTACGAGGACCTCAACGATCAATGCTTCATCGGCGAGCGAAACACTCATGGCGGGTGGCTAGCTTATCCGATAAGGGTCGCGGATGCTCTCGTGTCCATGCTACCGGAGGCTCGAAGGCTGCAGCGACCGTTCGAACGCAGCATGTCCTGCCGCGGCTTCGGAGTTGGCGGCGCAGACCCCGCCGCTTGGGGTTATTCAAACTGCCGCGGCCTTCGGCCGCCGCAACGCTGCTCCAGCCGGCCGACGCTCTCCACCATCACATGGCGTTTGTTCTCGATCCGGATCACGCCTTCAGCTCGCAATCGAGTCAGCTGCCGGCTCACGGTCTCATTCGTCAGTCCAAGGAAATCAGAGATGTCGGCACGAGTCAGCGGCAGATCGAAGGACGCCGAGCTGGCAGTCGGATTAACATTGGTATCGATATTCAGGGCGATCATGAGAAGAAAACTCGCCACCTTTTCCGATGCCGTCTTGCGTCCGAGCGTCACCATCCATTCGCGTGCTGCGTCAAGTTCGTCCAGCGTCTGCTTGAGCAGGCGGCGCTCGAGTTCCGGTGAATCCTTCATCATCCGTTCGAGGGCTGGCTTGGGGAACGAACACAGCGTGACAACAGTTGCCGCTTCCGCACTGATCTCACTCTCCACCTTGAAGGGTCGCCCCAGAAAATCCGGTGCAAACTGGAGAGCTACGACCTGCTGGCGCCCGTCCGAAAGGCTCTTCGTCAGCTTCACCACGCCTGAAAGCACATTCGAATAGCTGCCGACAGCCTCGCAGTCGCCGATCAGTTCGACTCCTGGCTCGATCTTGTGCCGCGACGAAGTCTTGGCGAGCCAAACCAAACGCTCTGGATCGAGCGCACCGCAAATACCACGACGCCTTCCCTCGCAAGAGCGGCAAAGAACGGGAATGCCGGAACTGTGAATGTCTTGCCGTAATGTCATGCGCTCGCTCTACCCTCTCCCAAGCACCGACAGGATAGCAATCCAGGGTAGAAAAATCCTTGCGGCAGTTTGTCCGAGCTGCACTTGATCGAAATCAGGGCGTTGGCCGGCCAATCAGTCAACAGTTCCAGCGATGCAAACATGGTGACCACGACATGCAGTCGAAAGTAGCTGCCTGGATTGTCGAAAACGTCCCTCGCTACACCAGCTATCCGACGGCACCGCATTTCCATGAGGGCGTCGATGCTGGGGCTTATCGTGGCTGGCTGGAGGCGCTCGGCGGGGACGATGAGATATCGCTCTACGTGCACATCCCATATTGCGACAAACTTTGCTGGTTCTGTGCGTGCCACACAAAGCAGACACGCCACTACGAACCGGTTACTACCTATCTGCGGTCATTGCATGCTGAGATCGCCACCGTCGCCAGTCTTGTCGCAGGCATGGGCCGCGTGCGTACTATCCATTTCGGCGGCGGTTCGCCGACGATGCTCAAACCCGAAGATATGGTGGCCTTGGCAACCGTCCTGCGCAACAGCTTCACATTTCTTCCCGGCGCCAAGATCAGCGTCGAAATCGAACCCAACGATATGAACGAAGCCCGCCTCGACGCGCTTGCCGAAATCGGCATGACGAGGGCGAGCCTCGGCGTGCAGGATTTCGATCCGAAGGTGCAAAAGGCCATCAATCGCGAGCAGACCTTCTTGCAGACCAAAACAGTTGTCGACGGCGTTCGGTCCCGCGGCGTCGAATCGGTCAACCTGGACCTGCTCTACGGCTTGCCGCACCAGACCAGGGAGGGAGTCCTGTCCACAGTCATGCAGGCGCTGACGCTCGCGCCCGACCGGATCGCCCTTTTTGGCTACGCCCATGTGCCATGGTTCAAGAAACATCAGACCATGATCGACGAGGCCTGGTTGCCAGGCCCGGAGGAGCGGCTTGCCCAATCGCAACTGGCAGCACGCGTCATCCTCGACCAAGGATACGAAGCAATCGGGCTCGACCATTTCGCCAAACCGAACGATGCGCTGGCCCTGGCGGCGCGCGCCGGGACCCTGCGTCGCAACTTTCAGGGCTATACCGAGGATCGCTGCGAAACTTTAATCGGCCTCGGCCCCTCGTCCATCAGCCAATTCAAGCAAGGCTACGTCCAGAACATGCCTACAACCGCCGAATATAGCCGCATGGTGGATCAGGGTGGGTTGGCTTCGGTCCGCGGAATTCTTTTTTCCAACGACGACCGCGCTCGCGGCTGGATCATCGAGCGGCTGATGTGCGATTTCGGCTTCTCGGCAGTCGATTTGGTGGAACGCTTCGGCAAAGCCGGCCAGAAGCTCCTTCTCCGGTCGAGTACCGTGGCCCTCGACAACCCCGTCCGATTGCTTGAACTCGATGGCGACCGTTTCGTCGTGCCGGTGGAAAGTCGTCCCTTTGTCAGGAGCGTCGCTGCGAAGTTCGACAAATATCTCGAAAGCGGAAAGGCTAGGCACTCGGTGGCAGTTTGAGCCAGAGCGCGTCGCAGACCGGGCAGGGTCCATCATCGGTGACCTTTCGCCATGCCACGATGTTGTCAGCGCACCCCTCTCGTTGAAGAATCAATGACAAGCACGCACGCATACGAATCGCATCGGAAAAACCTAAGCTGACGCGCTGCATCCACGCTGCCTCCACACGACGCTGCCGCCTTAGTGGTTGTCTTCCCGGTCGAGATCGGCTGCCGCATGATGGCGATGGACCATCGCTTGGCGACGGCTCGGCCTCATATGGATGGACCCGCCGAGCGGGCGGTGCGCCACCATTGCACTTGACCAACTCTCTGCTGCGGTCATTTGGAATCTGAAGCTGGCTGAGACCGCGACTTGCCCGGGACGCTGGCCGTCGCCATACCTTCTTTTCTGGCCTTGGCAAACGCTCGGTCGCCTTCCAGAAATCCCGCCAGCATGAAAGGGATGAGTTCCGCCACCGTTTCAGACTCGCCGTAGGTCTGACGATAGAGCGCAGCATACGCATTGAGTTCTTGGCTCAACTCCGCGCTCACGGTGATGGTGATCTTCAAAGGCGTTCGATCTGGAAGCTTACCAAGTTTCAAATTGGCCATAATCACTCCCGTTCAACTTTGTACGGCCGCAGCAAAAGGTCCTTGTGCACGATGACGCGCAGCGGCCAGCCTGGCCGGATAGTGATGGTGGGCTGAACATTGAGATTCTTCTCAATTATGCGCTGGCCGGCTCGACTAACATTCTGCTGGGCGGATTCGCGGATCGCCTTGACCAGATCGCTTTCATTGTCTCCGAGGCTCAATTCGGTGCCCACGCCAAGCAAGGTCGCAAGCGCGACCCCCCTGATCAGCTGCCAGGTGTGGAAATCCACCTTGTCCTCAAGCCCTGCATATCCGGCGCTGTCTGTTGCCGGCAGATTGTCGATTTCGATCGAGGAACCGTCCGGCAGGACTATTCGCTGCCAGACCAGCAATGCGCGCCTTTGCCCAAACGCCACCACGCTGTCATAGGCGCCGATCAGCCGTGAACCTTGTGGAATGAGCAAGATGCTGCCCGTGACTGTGTCTTGGACATTCTCTGTGACCTGCGCGACGACAAGGCCGGGTAGGTCGGAATTGATGCCGGTGATCAGGCTAGCCGCGATCACGCTGCCAGCCATCAGCTGGTAGGGCGAAGCAGACGTCTGCAGCGCATGCGGATTGTAGATCCCGCTTGTGCTCCGCTGACTGACAAAATCCAGCTTGCGCTGTTGGTTGTTCTGATCGCCCTCGGCTGGAGCGACGGAAGCCGACGCGCCTGTCGCTCCCGGTTGCGGAACCGCTTCAGGCCGCTGCTGTACACTCTCCCCGCCGCCGGCGAGATCTGTCGGTCTCGGTCGATTGTCGATTCGGAACAACACTTGCGACTCGCGCGCTTCGATCGCCTGCTGGGCAAGGCGTTGATCCTCGGCGGAGACCTCCTGTCCCGGCGCGATGCCGAGTTGGCGCTGCCGCTCGAGGATGGGGCGGCCGAGATCACCCGGTAGCGGCGGTCCAAGCACCGGGGCCTTAGACTTGACGCCGGAATAATCCCTGGGCAGCCCGTCGAGTCCCTCGGCGGTGGGCTTGTGGTCAGGATGGTAGAGGTCTTCCGCATGCCCTTTGAATCGCAATGCCGGTCCCTGAAGCGCAATCATCATGACGCCCAAAATGGCACCGCATCCGGCGGCAGCGATCGCGACAATTACACCTCGCCTGAAGCGCACAGCCGCGCGGGGTGAGGCGCGCAGCTGGAGCTGGTCGGGATCAAGTTTCGGCGGCGCATTGGAGTGGGACGTAGTCATGAGCCTTGTCCCCTCACCTGCCAAAACCGGCAAAGAGTGGCATCCGACGCGGCAATTGCCGACCGTCAATCCTTGTGATGCGCACGACCTGCTGCGGCTTGGCGCCGAGGCGCAGTTCGGCCGCGGCGAACAGGCGATCGACGATGTAGTAGTTGCCGCGCATGCGGTAGTTGACCAGCTGATTGCCGCCGTCAGCACCGACGATGAAGAGCGGCGGCGCCTCGCCCTGATCGATGCGGCGCGGGAATTCGATATAGACCTTGCTGCCGTCGTCAAAGGCCCGTGTCGGTCTCCAGGGCGGTGTGTCGCCGGCTATTGAATAGCGGAATCGGATATTTTCGAGCGCAACATTCGACGCGACCGGCGTAGCAGCCTCGGCCTGAACGTTTCGCCGGCGCAGCGCTAGGATCTGGTCTTCGCTGTAAGTCCAAGAGATGGCCGCCATTGCGGTCTTCTCCGTGCTTTGGAGCTGCAAGTGATAGGTGCGTCGATCCGTGGTGATCACCAGATTTGTGGTAAGCTCGGGCGCAAACGGCTTCACCAAAACATGGGTGCGCTGACTGTCACCGGTGCCACTGACGGTATCGCCTATGACCCACCGGACCGTGTCCCCGGCGGACACGGCTGTCAGCTTCTCGCCCGGCTGCAGAGCGATATCGGTGACGCGCTCCGGCGCGGCAAAGAGCTGATAAAGCGCACCGTCGGTGAAGGGATAGATCTGGACCGCGTTGACATAGCCATACCTGGTTGGCTGCCGGGTTGCGGCCTTGTTGGCATCGGCAACGCGTTCTTCAGGTGAGCGCTTGTCTTCGGCGACCTTGACCGGGTCAGGCTGCAACTGGCCGGGAAGCGGTAGCGGCTTTGGCACCTCGACGATCTTGACCGGTTGCTCCGGCGGCTTCTCGATCGACGCTGCTTTGAAGTCGGCAGCGTCATAGGAAATCTCGGGCGGTGGCACCGGCTTGGATGCGCAGGCCGACAGTACCGCGGCTGAGGCCGACAGGATCAGCGCGGCACGGAGCGATGGGGCTCTATTTGTCATTGGCGGGCTCCTTGGGGGAAACGAATGACGGCGCGGCGCTGTCGAGCTCGCGCGACCAATCGATGGCGTTGATGAAGACGCCGAGCGGATTCTTGCGCAGTTGGTCCGCATTGCTTGGCGGCCGGATCATGACCGTGAGGATCGCCGTCCAGCGGGTCGTGCTGGCAAGGCTGCCGCGCTCAAATACCTGCTCGGTCCATTTGACCTGGAACGAGCTGTCGGAAGCCCGCACCACGCTGGTCACCTGGACGGACACGCTGCGCGTGCCGATCTGACCGAAAGGGTCGTTCGCCTTGGCATATTCGTTGAGAAAGTGCGCGGCGCGGTCGGTGGCAAAGTCATAGGCCGCCAACCAGTTCTGCCGCACCAACACCGGATCGGTGGAAACGGAACGGATATTCTGGATGAAGCGGCCAAGATGCCATGCGATCTGGGCATCCGTTGGCTCGTAGTCCTGGATTGCCGGGGCTACGGCGCGCGCCTCGCCAAAGCGGTCGACCTCGACGACGTATGGCACAACCCGGCTCTGCATCGACTGCCAAATGAGCCCGCCCGAGAGCCCGGTTGCCAACGCCAGGCAGCCAAGAGCCATCAGCCGCCAATTGCGGGCCTGCACCCGCGATGAGCCGATGCGCTCATCCCACAGGTGGCCCGCCCTCTGGTACGGTGTAATGGGCTCGGGTGTCTTGCCGTAGCGTTGAACGGGTCGCTTGAAGAGCATCTAGTCGTCCTTGTCGTTGAGAGAGGGATTGGCGCTACCGCCCGGTCTGTCACCATCACGCACGGCCTGTATGGCGGCGTGGCGGTGGGCTCGCGCAGACTGCTGGGAACGCAGGCGCCTGGCCCAGCCAGGGGCCGCATCGGCGGTCGAACCCGCAGCACTTTCAGTCATCGACGCGAAAGACGACCCGCCGGTCGCGGTCCATGCGGCTTGGCGCCCGGCATCGGCGCTGCGTCCGAAGGTTCCCGCGGCAGATCGTGCCGCTCGCATCGCGGCGCCACTGGCGGCACCTGCCACGCCCTGCATCCCAGCAGCCACACCGGACAGGCCGGATTCAGGCGAGGTTGCACGCCCCAACTGCCATGCTGAGGAAGCTGCCGAACCGATGGTCGTGCCGGCTCGAATTGCGGCAAGTCCGCCATCAGCTGCCACGCGCGCGCCAGCGACCGCGGCACCTCCGGCAACGAGTGATGCACCGGCCGCGGCCGCGGCCGTACCCAGGGCGGCGCCCGCACCAAGCTGCGGGGCGCCGGAGACGAGACCGGATGCTATTCCAGGCCCGAAGATCCCTAGCCCAAGAAGCGCCAACGCGCCCAACACCTGCGACATGGCTGCGGCCAAATCCGGCTCCTTGCCTTGCAGCGCGGAAGCGAACTCGCCGAACAGTGTGGATCCGATGCCGACGACGACGCCAAGCACCATCACCTTGATGCCCGACGAGATCACGTTGCCGAGCACACGCTCGGCCAGGAACGCCGACCGGTTCCAGAGTGCGAAGGGCACCAGAACGAATCCGGCGAGAGTGGTGAGCTTGAACTCCAGAATGGTGATGAAGAGCTGGATGGAAAGAATGAAGAAGGCGATGATGACCAGGAACCAGGCCACGAGCAGCACGAAAATGGTGAGCGCGTTGCCGAAGATTTCAGGAAAGCCAAGAAGCTGGCTCGCCTGATCGAGCAGCGGCCAGGCGCCCTCAAAGCCTGTGGCGGCAATACGTCCGGGCCGCAGGAGATTGTCGGGGGAAAGATTGTCGGCAGAAGCGTTGATGCCCAGCCCGGCAAAAGAGCGGTATATAATGTCGGCGAGGTTCTTGAAATTGTTCAGGATGAAAGCGAAAACGCCGACATAGAGCACCTTGCGGACGAGGCGGCCCAGAATGTTGGGCTCGCCGGCGAATGCCCAAGCGAGCCCGGCTAACGTTATGTCGATGCCGATCAGCGTCGTGGTGAGGAAGGCGACATCGCCCGACAGCAGACCGAACCCGCTGTCGATATAGCGGATGAAAGTCTCCATGAAGCGATCGATGACCCCGAGGTCGTTCATTCCGCCTTCCCCTCGTGAAAGAACTGGTGATCAGTTGGCGGGATAGGCCGTGCCGGTGCCGAGGAATCGCTTTGTCGTCTGGCGGGCGGCTTCTTCAGACTGCGCCTTGCGAGCCGCGTCCTCCGCCTCAGCGCGAAACTGCGTCGCGAGCAGCGTCTGGATCTGCATCTGCTGCTTGGTTGACAGCGCGATCAGTTGGTTGGTGGCCTGGCTTGCCTCAAGCGCACCGGCAGCACCCTGGCTGCGGTTGACGAGATCAGCAAGCAGGTCGCGATCGCCGCGGACGTTCGCGAGGATCTGCGACTGGACACCCATCGTCTGCCGGAACGCCTGCATGGCGCTCTGCCAGCGCTCGCGCGCTGCGGTTGCCACATCGCTGACCTTGATCGTAGCGTCGTAGCTTTCGGGATATTGATTGCGCCACTGGTCCTGCAGCTTGCCCAGATCAAAACTCAGGCCACTCGCCTGGTCCATGAGGCCGTCGATTCGCTGCAGCGAACCGGTGAGCTGGCCCACCGAAGAAAAATCCAGCCTCTGAAGGTTGCGCGCCATGTTCTGCAGCATGGTCGCCTGGTTCTGGAGCGACTGGATCTGGTTGTTGATCTGCTCCAGCGAGCGCGCCGCCGTCAGCACGTTCTGGGTATAGTTCGACGGATCGAAGACAATGAGCGCATAGGCTGGCTGGACATAGTCGGCCATCGGTTTGGCGAGGAGGGAAAGGGTGATCAGGCCGGAAAGGAAACGGCGCCGCATCATGACGATTGCTCCATGTCTGGTTGAGGGAATTGGCGGAGAAGCTCGGCGGCCCACTCGTGACCGCGGGCATTTAGGAAGTGGGAGGCAAAGCCGTCCTGCCCGTGCTCCGACAGGATCCTGTCGATCAGGGTCTGGCTGGCGGGATCGGAGGCACCGCATAGCGCAAGCGCGATGACGCCCAAGCCCAGGTCGAACAGACGATTGCCGCGGCGCGATTGCAGATAGTAGTGCCGCTTCGGCGTGGCGCGCGCGACCAGTTCGATCTGCCGCTCGTTCAGGCCGAAACGCTCGTAGGCTTCCCGTGCCTGCGGTTCCACGGCACGATCGTTGGGAAGAAAGATGCGCTGCGGGCAGCTCTCGATGATAGCCGGTGCGATTGCAGAGCCGGCGATGTCGGCCAGTGACTGCGTGGCGAAAATGACGGAGACGTTCTTCTTGCGCAGTACCTTCAGCCATTCGCGCAGGCGGGCGGCAAAGAGCGGATTGTCGAGATAGAGCCAAGCCTCGTCGAGCATGAGCAAGGTCGGTCGCCCATCGAACCGCGCTTCTAGGCGATGGAAAAGATTGGTGAGCACCGGCAGAACAGCGCCTTGGCTGTGCATCAGCTCTTCGGTCTCGAAGCACTGCACATCCGACAAGGCCAGCCGATCGTCATCCGCGTCGAGCAATCGGCCGAAGGGGCCGTCGAGCGTGTAGGGCATCAATGCGGACTTCAGCGCGTTGGACTGAAGCAAGAGCGACAAGCCGGTGAGTGTGCGTTCCTGTGCCGGCGCGGTTGCAAGACTGGTGAGCGCCGACCAGATTGCCTCTTTCGCCTCTGGGGTGACGGTGACGTTCTCATGAGCGATGAGTCCGGCGATCCATTCGGCCGCCCAGCTGCGGATGGCCGGATCATCAACCTTGCGCAGCGGCTGGAAGGCAAGCGCACCGTGCGCACGCAGCGCGTGGTGCTCTCCACCCATGGCAAGAATTGCGGCGCGGGCTGAATTGCCTTTGTCGAAGACATAGACCTGCGCGCCGGCATAGCGTCGGAACTGCAGCGCGAAGAGGGCAACGAGAACCGACTTGCCGGCACCAGTCGGTCCCACGATCAGCATGTGGCCGACATCGTCGACGTGGGTGGAGAGCCGGAACGGTGTCGACCCGCTGGTTGAGGCGAAGAGAAGCGGCGGGGCCTCTGCCTGGATTGCCTTGGCGAGATGCTCGTTCGCCGCCGGGCCGGCCCACACCGAGGAAAGCGGCATCAAGTGGGCGAGGTTCAATGTGTGAACGAGCGGCTGGCGCACATTCGCGTAAACATGGCCGGGCAACGAGCCGAGCCAGGCCTCGACCGCATTCACGCCTTCACGGATCGTGGCGAAGCCGAGGCCATTGACGACGCGCTCGACCGCGCGAAGTTTGGCCGCGGCGGCTTGATGGTCCTCGTCCCATACCGTCACCGTCGTCGTCAGATAGCCAAACCCGACATGATCGCCGCCTAACGCCTGGAGTGCGGCGTCGGCATCGAGCGCCTTGTTTTCGGCGTCGCTGTCGACGAGCGGGACAGGTTCACTGGTCACCACCTCGCGCAGGATGGCCGCGATCGACTTGCGCTTGGCAAACCACTGCCGCCGCAACCGTGTCAGCGTCTTGGCGGCCTCCGTCTTGTCGAGCGGAATGAAGCGTGTCATCCAGCGATAGGCGAAATCCTGGTGGTTGAGCGCGTCGAGAATTCCGGGCCGTGTGACATTCGGAAAACCGAGAATGGTGAGCGTGCGCAGATGTTGGTCGCCAAGCACCGGCTCCAATCCGCCAGTAAGCGGCGCATCGACCAGGATGCCGTCGAGATAGATCGGCGTTTCCGGCACGGCGACGGGATGGCGGCTGGTCGAGATCGTGCCGTGGAGGTAAGTCAGCGTCTCGGCATCATCCAGTGCGCGTATTTCGGGCATCAAGCCCGACAGGAGATCCTGCACGCGGCCGGTCTCGTCCCGGAACCGCGCCAGTTCCTGGCGCCACTCTCTCTCGCCTTGTGAATGATGCGAGTCGACGAGAGCGCTTTGCGCCCGCGCCTGGCTATCCGGCGGCGGCATGAACGCCAGCGTCAGGTGGTAGCGGCTCTCGTAGTGCGCGACCTTGCCTTGAAAGGCCGCGCGCCGTTCTTCGTCGACCAGCCATGACGCAGCGTCGGGGAAGCGCGAGTCTGGATAGCCCAGCGCCTCGATCCGCTCGGCCTCGAAGAACAATGCCCAGCCAGAGCCGAGGCGTCTGAGCGCATTGTTGGCTCGCGCGCAGATGCCGATGAGTTCGGCTTCTGTTGCACTCTCGAGATCAGGGCCGCGGAATGCGAATGTGCGCTGGAAGCTGCCGTCCTTGTTGAGCACGATGCCTGGTGCTATCAGTGCGGCCCAAGGCAGATGATCGGCAAGCCGGTCGGCCTTGCCCCGATATTCCGAAAGATTCAGCATGCAAGCCACCCCCTCAGGCGAAGGTGGCGGACGAGCACGCCGGCGAAGTCCGGGTCGCGGCGGGCCGCGAAGACAGCCACAGTGTGCCCGCAGATCCACAGCACCAGTCCGGCAATCCACTGCTGCAAGCCAAGCCCGATCGCCGCGGCAACGGTGCCATTGAGGATCGCCACCGCTCGCGGCGCGCCGCCGAGCAGGATCGGTTCGGTCAGTGCCCGGTGAACCGGAACCTCGAAGCCTTCTATGTGCTCTCCGGCCAGCATCAGACGAGTGCCCCGCCGCCAAAGGAGAAGAAGGAGAGGAAGAAGCTCGATGCGGCAAAGGCGATCGACAGACCGAAGACAATCTGGATGAGCCGACGGAACCCACCTGCCGTGTCGCCAAAGGCGAGTGTCAGGCCGGTGGTGATGATGATGATGACCGCGATGATCTTGGCGACCGGACCCTGCACCGATTCCAAGATTTGCTGCAGCGGCTGCTCCCAAGGCATGCCGGAGCCGGCGGCGTATGCCGGAAACGTGAGTAGAAAAGCGAGCGCGGTGGCCCAGAGAAAGCGAAGCTTCTTGCGCATGAAATGACCTTTCAGAGTTGCTGGAGTTGCGGAAGCGTGAGCTGGGTGACGGCGTAGTCGCCACTGCTGTCGAGACCAGTGACCTCGGCGATCGCCTCGATGCGGCGTGAGGATCCGCGGCCAGCGATGAAGACGATCAGATCTATCGCCTCAGCGATGAGCCGGCGGGGAACGGCGACCACGGCTTCCTGTGCGAGCTGCTCGATGCGGTAGAGGGCAGACCGCGCCGAGTTGGCATGAACCGTGGCAATGCCGCCTGGATGACCGGTGTTCCAAGCCTTCAGCATGTCAAGCGCTTCGGCGCCTCTGATCTCGCCGACGATGATGCGATCGGGTCTGAGGCGCAGTGTCGAACGCACGAGATCGGCGAGCGTGACCGAACCCCGCCTCGTCCTCAGGGCAACGCGATCTTTTGCTGCGCATTGAAGTTCGCGCGTATCCTCGATCAGGATCACCCGCTCGTCGCAGTCGGCGACGACGGCCAGCAGCGCATTGGCAAGGGTTGTCTTGCCCGAGGACGTGCCGCCTGCGATCAGGATGTTGCGCCGTTCGCGGACGGCTCCCTTCAACGCATCGGCCTGCAGCGGCAGCATGACGCGGTCGGCGACATAATCGGCCAGGGTGTAGAGTTTTGCGGCAGGCTTACGGATAGCAAAGCATGGCGCCAGCACCACGGGTGGCAGCAGGCCTTCGAACCGCTCGCCCGACGGCAGTTCGGCGCTGACGATCGGATTATCCGCATGCGCTTCGGCGCGCACATGGGAAGCGACGAGGCGGACGATGCGCTCCGCCTCGGTAGGATGGATGTGCACGCCTGTGTCGACCAGGCCTTCTCCGAGCCGATCGAGGCGCAGTGCTCCGTCGGGATTGACCATCACCTCGATGATCAATGGATCGGAGAGCGCTTTGGTGATCGCCGGACCCATGGCGGTGCGCAGCATGGCGCTGCGGCGGTGGTCGGCTTCCGGATGAGAATTCACCCTTCCCCTCCCACGTCATTGTCTTTGCCAAGCGATCGCTTCCCGGAAGCGATCTGCCGACCCACCTGCTCGACAAATTTGTCGAAGCGCTCCTGGCCAACGGCTTGCGTTGCCCTGTCCGGGATCGGCGTGTGGGCGTGAAGCGTGATCGAAAAGCGGATGAAGAGCGCCAGGCTCTCCAGCATCATCTCGACGTCGCGCCTGACATAAGCGAGGTCGCGAGAAAGACGGTCGAGCCGTACGCCGTAGCGTTTGTCTAGCTCATTTTCGCCACGGCGCTCGATGAAGGTTTCCACCGCCTTTGCGACAATCGCCGATTTGGTGGTCGAAGGATCACGACTGAGTTTGTCCAACTTCTCGCTCAGCTCAAACTCAAGCAGAAACTGGTGACGAATGCGGCGGGGCTTCATGTGGCTTGTTCCAGCTGCCAGCGCCGGCGCGCCGGCGACGGGAACAAGCATCCGCCAGATGCCCAAGAAAGCTTATCGCCGTTATCTACGCCGAAATACGCCGTCAGGAAGCGGCGTTCAGAAGCCGGGCACGATGTCTTTGTCGTCGCCTCTTCCCTCGTTGATGCCGTAGGCGCGGGCAGCCGTCGAAATCCGATCCATGACACGCTTGTCGGCGACCGGCTCGCTATCATCGTCAACAGACTTGAAGAGATCGCCCTGGTCAGCTTCTTGAGAAAGCACGACTTGATTATCTGGCAGAGCTGGATGTCGCTGCTGCTGGACGCCGCCCTCGTCCCCGATCGCCGCGTCGGCAATCTCGTCGCCTGCAGCCAGACGGCTGTCAACGCCGCGGACCTGTCCAGTCCAATCGTCCGGGCGCGAAGCGGGACAGTCGGCGTAAGTGCCGTCCCGCAGCACCGGGGACGGTAGCACGCGTTCCGTGAAATTCCGATCCTGGTAGTAGCGCAGCTTCTGCGCGCGCAATGGCGGCAGCCCTGAAATCAGCACCAGCTCGTCGTTCTGGGGCAGCTGCATCACCTCGCCAGGAGTCAGCAGCGGTCGGGCCGTTTCCTGGCGGCTGACCATGACGTGCGACAGCCAGGGGGCCAGACGATGGCCGGCATAGTTGCGCATGGATCTCAGTTCCGTCGCCGTGCCGAGCGCGTCGGAGATGCGCTTGGCCGTGCGGTCGTCATTTGAGGAAAAAGCAATGCGCACATGGCAGTTGTCGAGAATGGCACTGTTCTCGCCGTAGGCCTTGGATATCTGGTTCAAGGATTGCGCGATCAAGTAAGCGCGAATGCCGTAGCCGGCCATGAAGGCGAGCGCGGTCTCGAAGAAATCTAACCGACCGAGCGCCGGGAATTCGTCGAGCATCATGAGGAGCCGATGTTTGCGACCCTTCTTAGGGTCGCCCTCAAGGCGCTCCGTCAGGCGTCTGCCGATCTGGTTCAGGATCAGTCGCACCAAAGGCTTGGTGCGCGAGATGTCCGACGGCGGCACGACCAGATAGAGCGACATCGGTCGCTCGGCGTCCATGAGATCGACAAGGCGCCAGTCGCAGGCCGATGTTGCCGACGCAACCGTCGGGTCGCGATAGAGGCCGAGGAACGACATGGCGGTCGATAAAACACCCGAACGCTCGTTTTCCGATTTGTTCAGCACCTCGCGTGCCGCCGAGGCCACCACCGGATGGACCTCAGGCTGGTCAGGCGTGCCCAGGTGGTTGGTGGTCATCATCCGCTGCAGCGTCGCGGAAAAGGAACGTTGCGGGTCCGACAGGAAAGTGGCGACGCGGGCAAGCGTCTTTTCCTCTTCGGCATAGAGAACGTGCAAAACGGCGCCGACGAGGAGGGAATGACTTGTCTTCTCCCAGTGGTTCCGGCGATCCAGCGCACCTTCCGGATCTACCAGGATGTCGGCGATGTTCTGGACGTCGCGGACCTCTTGCGGACCCTTTCGCACCTCAAGCAACGGGTTATAGCGCGCCGACCTGGGATCTGTCGGATTGAAGAGAAGACAATAGGAGAATTTCGACCGCCAGCCGGAGGTCAATTGCCAATTCTCGCCTTTGATATCGTGAATGACGGCCGACCCGGTCCAGGACAGAAGCGTTGGAACAACCAGTCCGACGCCCTTGCCTGATCGTGTTGGGGCAAAGGCCATGACGTGCTCGGGTCCGTCATGTCGCAGATAGCGATCCTTCAGCTTGCCGAGGAAAACGCCGCCCGGTCGAAACAGGCCTGCCCTCTCGATCTCCTGAGTTGTTGCCCACCTTGACGAGCCATAGGTCGTCACTGATCCGAGCTGTCGCGCGCGCCAGAGCGAGCCCACGATGGCTGCAGCACAGCCCACGAACCCACTGGCGCCGGCGAGCGCACCGGCCTTATCGAAGACCTCGGGCGCATAGGCGTCGAAATGGTACCACCATTCGAACAGTTTCCACGGCTCGTACATCGGCCAGCCAGCCACGACAAACCACGGCGTGCCGAGTGACGGCTGATGACCCAGCATGTGGGCGCACCACTGCGTGGCCGCCCACACCCCGAGGATGACGATTGCGAATACGACGGCGATCTGCCAAATCAGCAACTTCGTGGGCGTCATTGGCTTGCTCCGCTGTTCTGAACGTCGGGGGCAAGCATCGCGCAGCGCGATGTGAACTGAAATGCACACTACGCACGACCAGGTGCGATGGGGAACGGGCCGGATCGCTCACAGAGCAGCCTTTTACGTCCCTGGAGCCCGCGCCGCAGACTGGGTCAGCGGTTATGGCCGCCCTCGGCGATCGCGACCTATTCTGTGTTTTTGCTTCGTCTCATCAAAACGCAGGCATGCGTTTAGCGCGAGATACGACCCACAGGCAGCTCAACGGATCGGCATCTCCTCGACATCCAAGTGGCCGATGACGCGCTTTGCTCCGGCGTGTTTCGTACGGACGGGCCATCACAAATCATTCGACGGTAACCGATTTTGCGAGATTGCGCGGTTGGTCGACATCTTTGCCCATGAAGACAGCCGTGTCGTAGGCAAGAAGCTGTATCGGCAGGGCAAAGATCATTGGCGCGATAATCTCGTCGACGGTCGGCAGCACAATCGTGTGCATCGTTTTGAGTTTCGAAGCAGCGGCCCCCTTCTCATCAGTGATGAGGATAATCCGTCCTCCCCTGGCGGCCGCTTCCTCCATGTTGGAGACAGTCTTATCGAAAAAGCGATCATGTGGCGCGATGACGATCACTGGCATGTTTTCGTCGACCAATGCGAGCGGACCATGCTTCAATTCACCAGCCGCATATCCCTCGGCATGGATGTAGGAAATCTCCTTGAGCTTCAGCGCACCTTCCATGGCCAGTGGGAAACTGGTGCCGCGGCCGAGATACAGGACGTCATGGCACTTTGACAGTTCGCGCGCCAGGAGCTCGACATCTGGCTTTATGCTGTTCAGGACCTGGCGCATGATGCGCGGCATTTCGGCAAGACTCGCGACGAACGCCCTCGCCTCAGCTTCGGTTACCGTTCCACGGGCCCTGGCAGCACCAATGGCGAGTGTGGCAAGAACCACAAGCTGGCAGGTGAAAGCCTTGGTGGAGGCGACGCCGATCTCCGGCCCCGCAAGGATTGGGAAGACCGCGTCGGCCTCCCGCGCGATGGTCGATTCCCGGCTGTTGACGACAGCGCCGGTCGTCAGCCCACGCCCCTTGCAGTATCTCAGAGATGCGAGCGTGTCGGCGGTTTCACCGGACTGCGAAATGAAAAGAGCCGCCGAGTGCGGCGGCAATGGGATCTCCCGGTAGCGGAATTCGGACGCGACGTCGATTTCGACCGGCAGGCGCGCATAGCGCTCGAACCAGTATTTTGCGATCAGTCCAGCCAGATACGCTGTGCCGCAAGCCGAGATCGCCAGGCTCGGGATGCTGGCAAAATCTATGCAAGAAGCCGTGTCGATGGGATTCTCTTCGGAATTGATGTGATGAGCGAGCGCACGGGCGACAACCTCGGGCTGCTCATGAATTTCCTTCTCCATGAAATGGCGATAATTGCCCTTATCGGCCAGGTATGCCCCGGCAAGGGAAGTCTGGAGTGGACGCTCGACGGGATGGCCATCGAAATTGAAGATATCAGCTCCTGTCTTGCTGATAACGGCCCAGTCGCCGTCGACGAGATAGGTGATTGCATTTGTGAAGGGCGCAAGCGCGATGGCGTCGGAGCCCATGAACATCTCGCCGTCGCCGTGACCGATCGCCAATGGGGGTCCATTGCGCGCCGCCATGATGGTCGACGGATCATCCTCAAAGAGAACGGCAAGCGCGTAGGCACCGCTGATGCGCTTCAGCATGGCGTGCATTGCCTCGCCCCGCCCCATGCCCTCCCGGCGATATCTTGCCAAGAGATGAACGACGACTTCGGTGTCGGTATCGGTCTGGAACTCGGCGCCCGTCGCCGCCAGTTCGTCCTTCAACTCGGCGAAATTCTCGATGATGCCGTTGTGAACCACGGCCACACCCTCCGCAATGTGCGGGTGCGCGTTGCGCTCAGTGGGTGCCCCATGGGTTGCCCAACGCGTGTGTGCGATGCCGATGAAGCCACTCAGCGGCTCTTCCTTCAATCTTCTCTCGAGATTGACAAGCTTGCCCTTGGCGCGCCGGCAGTTCAACGAGCCCTCGCAAAGGGTGGCAACGCCGGCTGAGTCATAGCCGCGATATTCGAGCCGCTTCAACGCGTCAACCAACCGCTCCGACACTGGCTGATGCCCAACGATGCCAACAATCCCGCACATGATCGTCTCCGAACTCTTCTTCCCGGTAGCCTCAGTCGGCGCGAAGGAAACCCGCCACCGCTCAGCCCCTAGTGGAATTCGGCGAAAGAGGTAAAATCGATTGTTGGGATAGCTGCCATCCACCTAGCGGATAATCGGGAAACGTGTTTGACGACCCGGCGAGAGGAGCTTTGACCTCGGCTAAACAGGTCTCCTGACCTCAGCTTCACCCGTCTCAGAGAGTGAGAAGCCGTCAAATTCGCCACCAACTGTCGCGATTTGCGGGCTTTCGACCGAGCCGGCCGCGCAAATCGTCCCTGCAAGCTGTCCCTCGTGGGCACCGCCGCGGGTAGCGGGGAGGATGGTCCGGTGGCCGACTCAGTCGCGGAGTTGCCTGCGCTGCCATCGCAACCGGGCTGTGTCGATCTTATACAAAGCGGAATGCCAGGCCCTGCCGATGGCCCTAAGAATCATTTGCAATGCTACTTTCCTCTGCTGCCCAGCGCATTCCCGTCTTCCGCGTTGGTCGATGGATCGTGCATCAGAGATCGATGCCGATTCGAATGGGGCGCTATTAGCCTCAATTTTGGCTGCCCATGCAAGCGGGCGGACGCGTCGTGCCACCTTATGCCTCATGGTATGTGGAGCGCATCCACGGCAGACAGCCCTAAGACCGCGCCTGCGCATGGCTGCCATGAAAGTCACGAAACGCTTGGCCCACTCCTTTGCCGACCGATGTTCCAAGAGATACCCTCGCGCTGCACAAGGCCAGAAACCTCTTTGCCGATATGCCGCTCGAGCACCGGCCGCCACGGGACGAGCACGAACTCGCGCGATTTCTCGATAACGGCATATTTGCCGCTGGCGAGCTCAACTGAGCGGCGGAGCGTGCCCTCTACCCGGTCTCCGGGTCGCGTTTCAGCATAAGATAGACCTAGCTCTTCCGAGAGCTGACCGGCAACACGGTTCAGCTCGCGCTGGCGGAGAATCGCGATCAAATTGGCGCGATAGACGATCCGATCCTGCTCCTCATGGGCAAGGCCTTGCGCGATCAGCCACTGCTGTCGGCGGCTCCGCGCCTCCTGGGCTTCACGGCCGAAGCCCGAATTGCGCAACCTCTCTGATCCATCGGAGACCAGCTGGCTGTCGAGCCAGGTGGCGCCGTCAAAGCCAACCTGCCGCTGCAGAGGCATGGAAGAGAGCTTGTCGACCGTGACAGGTTGGGTCCTCGCCTGCTGGCGCTCGTAGGCGGTGACACGATGGAGATGATCCGGCGCGATGATCCAGGTGCCGTCGGGCTGGCGCTCCACGCCGCCGGTAGCGCGCCGGATCGCCTCCAGCCGACGGACATGCGTTTCGGCGAAGCGGTCGTTGGCGGTCGGATCGTGCTTCAGGTGAATGTCGATGTCGTAGTGGCCGTCATGTGCAGCCGCGATTTCGGCCACTGTGCGGTCAACCTGCCTTGGTTCTGTGTTCCTCGGCGCGACACGCACGATGCAGCCGTCGGGCGTCGGCTCTGTCGCCTCGCCTTTGCCGATGTCGATGTATCGGGTCTTGCCGTCAACACCGTCGACGATCAGGTAATGCCGGTCGGTGAGCTCGTCGGCCAGCCCGCGCGCGACAACACGGCCGACGACAGGGTCGACCGGCTCGCCGGATCGATCATGGATCAACCAGTCGGCGGCATTGCGGGAGATCCCTCTGCCCGTCAGCTCGCGATGCATGGTCTTGATGATGTCGCCGCGTTCCCCCATGCGGCGCAGCGTCGCTTCTAGCCCGTCATCGAGGCGCCAGCGACCCGAGCTGATCTCTTCGGCCAGATGCATCCGCTCGAGCTTGCGCAGGCGCCCCTGCTCCAAGGTTTGCCGAAACGCGTCGCGACTATCCGGCGAAACGAGCCCACTGTCGTCACGCCGTTGCAGCAGGCGCCGGTCGATGCTGGTGAACCGTTCCTGCTCCATTTCCTGACGCAGGCGGTGCTCGATCTCGTGGTCGGTGCGCGGACCGAGATCGAGGCTGACCAGCTCGGCGGCGCGCTCGCGGATGCCGCTGGAGATGTATTCGCGCGCTATGACGAGATTCTCGCCGAGATCGTCCTTGCCACGCACGATGATGTGGGTGTGCGGATGGCCGGTGTTGAAATGATCCACGGCAACCCAGTCGAGCTTCGTGCCGAGATCCTCCTCCATCTGTGCCATGAGCCGCCGCGTCAGTGGCTTGAGGTCGTCGAATTCAATGCCGTCCTCGGGTGCGACGATGATGCGGAATTGATGGCGATCGCCATCGGCACGATCGAGGAAGTCCTTGCCGGCGACGCGGTCGCTGTCGGCGCCGTAGAGCTCGCCAGGCGCGCCGTCCCGGGTGACGCCGTCGCGCTGGATGTAGCGCAGATGAGCACGCGCCCCGTCCGCGCTCTTGCCGGCCAGCTTGATGACACGCGCCTTGACGACTACCCGGCGCTGGCGGAAGGCTGCATGGCGATCGCGTGACTTCAGCAGCGCGGCCGTCGCCCCGCCGCGGCCCGTCCGGCTTCCCACGAAGCGGCCACCATGCTGGGGCCGGCCACCGGCTCGATTGATCGCCGCCCGGACCTGGCCGGCAAAGCGTTTGCCTGCCTTCGAACCACGGGAGCCTATCTTCCCGAGCTTGGGTCTGAACTCGTCATCCTGCATGCTTAGCCTCCGCGTTTTACAGAGTCGGATTAGCCATTTGCGCTCCGAAGCTCTCCTGGCGCTGGAGGCTGCCTCCGGCAAAAAAGATGTGCAGACAAACACTTCGCCGCCTCATGGAGGCGGTGCCTTTATCTTGCCTTACGCGCCCTGCCCCTTCGGACGCGTCCGGCCCGCCCCTGGCTAGCGGTCCGGCTGCTTGACCTGTGCGACGTCCGTGCCCAGCGGCACGAAGAGATCGCCGTTTCGCGCGCCGGCGCGAACACCGTTTTGCAGGAAAAACAGCGAGCGCCCCGAGGGCGCATTTTGCCTGCCTGGAGCGACAGATTGGGCGTTGGATTTCTTCATGTCGGTGGCCGAAATCCCGGCCGCCGCGAGTTGCTTGAGATAGTCGACGGTCTCTTTCGGCAGCGGCTTGCCGCGCTTCAGACGCGCCTCGTAGCGCTCGGGGCCGGCGTTGTAAGCGGCAAACAGGCCGGGGAACCCGAAGCGCTCATACATGGCGCGGAGATAGGCCGTGCCGGCCAGAATGTTGTCGCGCGGATCGTGTGGATTTGGGCCGAGACCATGGGCCATGCGCATGTCCTCATACGTTTCCGGCATCAGCTGCATGAGGCCCATGGCGCCGGCGCGCGAGGTGATTGGCCGGCCGTCGAGCATCGTCCTGCCCCTGCTTTCGGCATCGATCACCGCGTAAATCCAGGCCTGGGGAATACGGAAACGCTTGCTTGCTTCGGCAACGAAGTGCTGCCATTTTCCAAGCTGCGGATTTTGGGAGATGGCGACCGGCTCAGCGCCGGTCGAGGCGGAACAGGCGCATGGCGCGACAGCGATCATGCCAAGCATCAGGAGGGTCACTCGGTCCATAGCGGCACGAGCCTCCCGATGACATTCGCGGCCGGCACCGGCCCGAAATAGCGGCTGTCGAAAGAGCGCGGCGCCTCGCCGTTCAGCACGAAGAATTCGTCGCAGGCGAGCGCGCGGCAGCCGCTCCACCAGGGCAGCGGACGGCCTTGGGTGTCGGTTGCGAGCCGACGCGCAACGATCTTGCCGCCGATGATGATCGCCTCGTTGAAGGCGCAGACACGTTCGTGCGGCAGCGCGGCAATGTGCTTTACAAGGGGAACGCGGTGCGGGAGATAGCCGCGTTCGGCAGCGAGGCCGGCGATGGCTTCGGGTGCGTCTGTGAGCACCAGGTCGCCGCGTGCGGGCGGTCCCGCCACGACGCGATAGAGGCCGACCGGCGCGCTCGCCGAGGCGTTCCAGATCAGCCAGGGGGACGGGTTTGCAAGGGGGCCAAAGGCAATCAGGCCCAGGGCAATCGCGGTCGCGGCGATCGCCCTTGTCGCGCGAACGCGACGCAGGCGGCTGCCGGTCAGACGGATGGAGGGACGCCGGCTCATGGGCGGCCCCCATCCCCGGAACCGGTTACCTTCTGGCCTTTCGACCACTCGTCGAGTTCGTCGATGTGGTAGCGCACATAACGGCCATGCTTGCGGAATTTCGGGCCGCCGCCGATGAGCCGCATCTTTTCCAGCGTGCGCTGGGAGAGCCCTATGTAGAAGGCGGCTTGGGCTGTGTTGAGAAACGGACTGCCCTTCTTGGCGCGGGCGGCGCGTTCGTTTTCGTCATCCATAATTGTCCTCGTGTCGCTTAAGGAGAAGCGACGGCGAGGATGGGCGAACGAGGTCGCCCCGGGGACGGGCGAAGAGTGGGGGGCGAGTTTTCGCCGCTCCTTGGGAAGAGCCCCGCGCCGGTTGCGGCGCGAGGCTCGGGGCCGATCGGATCAATCGGCCGGGTTCCAGATGATGGCGTAGGTGTCGTCATCGTCCTGGCCGGCGGCGCGGCCCAGATTGGCGTAGAGCTTGCGCGGCCCGAACTCCGGCGCTGCAATCGACAGGCTCACATAATCCTTGCCGGACGTCTCGCCGGTGCGGATCCAGCCGGCGCCAACTTCGACCCCTTGCGTCAGCACCCGGTAGTCGGGATGGTTGTCGGCGCTCTTGGCCTGGTTGGGGATGATGTCGATGTCGGCGCGGACGCTGAGCGTCTTGAGCTGGCCCTTGTAGGCGCCGTTTTCCTGCTTGTTGACGTAACCGATCGCGGTCATTTCGAAGTCTCCTTTTCAAGTCGCTGGGGACCATCCCCTGCGATGGCGGACCGTGATGGACGCGTCCGGAGCGCCTGAACCCGACAGGGCCGAAGCGCCAGCGGAGGACCCGAGCAGGCAGCTTTTTTGCAGCGGAGCGGCGCGAGGAAGCCGCCGCAGGCGGCGGGGAAAAAAGCTGCTGGCGAGGGTTTCGGGCGGCCGGACCCGTCCATAGGTCAACAAGCCAGCCGCAGGGGATGGTCCTGGCAACGAGCATGGAGTTCGTGGCAAGCGCGGTCGCTGCAGCCAACCAGGAAGGGCCGGGATCGGAGGACTGCGGCTGATGCCGCGCCATGCCGACAAGAGATCGTGCCTACGGGTCGGGCGCCAGAACAGGCATCCGACGGTCTGATCGATGCGCGGGATCAAGGCGGTTTGGACCGTGCCGCGTGAGACGGGGCAAAGGTCACGAACATGCGGCCATTGCGACCGGGGTACGATGCCGAGCGGCGGCCACTTTGGAGGCCGCCGCCCAGCCTGACGTCTATTGGCAGCCGAACAGGGAGCGGACCCGGGCCCATTGATCGGCGGTGCGCAAGCCGCCTCGCTGCGTGTAGCTTTCGACCGGGAATTTCATCCAGCGCGGCAGCCAGCTTCCCACCTTCTCGCGGCCGTTCTCGCCGGAAAGAAAGTCGCGGATGATCGTCTTTTGCGTCTTCACCTTCTCGGCGACATTGCCGTCCGCGACATGCTTGCCGCCGAGTTCGGCTAGCATGGAATTGGCAATTTCCTTGTCGCGCAACAGGTCGAAGAAGGCGTCGTCCGGTTGCCAGCAAGCGGCGAGGTCGACATTCAGATGATTGCCGAGCGCCTCGATGACGGCGCTGCCGGCTGCAAGCGTCTCGGCCATGACGATGCCAAGGAGGCGCAGGACATCGTCGTCGGACAGCGTCAGCAGATGCGCAAACAGGGTTGCCGTGCCGATGTCGCCGCCATTGCCGCCAGCGATTGTGCCATCCTCGTCGGATCGTCCAAGCAGCGCCAGGACCGCACGCCGCTTATTCGCGAAGGCGGCCTCGGCCTTGCAGGCTGCGAGGCTCGCGGCAACTGTCTCGTTGGCGGCGCGCTGCGGCTCTGTCCGCACCTGCCACAGGCTTGAGCCGGCGATCGCATGCGCCACCATCAGGCGAAGCGCTGCGGCCGGATGGTCGAGGAGCGCCAAGCGCACGGCGGCATGGCGGTGCAGATCGACATAGTTCTGCATCGGTCCGGTGAGTTCGGGCCGCGAGGGTTTGTCCGGGGTCTCGGCCTCAGCGGCCTCGCCATTGGCGCGGGCGCGGCGGGCTTCCTTGTGCGATAGCCAGCCCTCGTGACACCCCACCTCGCCGCGATGCGAGACTGATATGAAGACCTTGCCGCCTTTCTTCTTCGGCGTCTTTTCGTAGTCCCATGCGTGGAAATGCTGACCCGGCTCGAGCACGATCACGTCGCTCCATCCGGCCTCACGATAAGCATCGCGTCTGGCGGCGATGGCCTCGTTCTGCTTGAGCCAGAACAGGTCGGCGTCGGCAAAATAGCTTTCCTCGCCGAACAGATCGGAGACGATCAGGCCGCGATAATCCTCGATGGCAAACAGCGCCACCTTGGTCGAGATCGACTGGCCGCCGAACAGCCATTGCTTCAATTGCCAGCCGCGCGGCGCGCGGCTGTCGGGGTCGGCAAAGAGCGCCAGCCAGTCCTTCTGCTGCGCCTTCGAGGCCATGGTGAGATGGCGCACCGTCTCGGTGTCGATTTCCTCGCGGCGATAGGCTTCGCGAATCCTAGGCAGAAGCTCGCCGAGCGCCAGAATGCGCTTCACCTGATGCTGGGTGAGGCCGAAAGTGGCCGCGATATCGGCAATGGTGCGACCTTCCCTGATGAGGCGGGTAAAGGTTTCCCATTGCGAGACCTCGTCGGGATCGAGGCGGGCGATGTTTTCGATCAGGGAGGCTTCGAGCGCGTCGGCGTCGTCACCATCCTCCATGATGGCGCATGGCAGCGGCTCGGCCTCGCCGCGTTCGTCGGCGACGGTCTTGGCGGCGAAATAGCGTCGCCGTCCGGCGACGATCTCGAACGTTTCGGGCGAGCCGTTGGGCCGCACCAGTAGCGGAACGAGGACGCCGCGCGCACGCACCGACGGCAGGATGTCGGAGATGTCGGGCGCGCGTTTGGAATGTCGCATGTTGGCGGCGGCGACGCTCAATTGGTCGATGGAAACGTGGGCAAGCTGCATGGTCTTTCTCCTTTGCTGTGGCCTGAAAGTGCCTAAACCGCGAGGCCGCAGGCCGAGCGGCGCGACGGTTTTGCGCCGGATGGCGCTATTGTTCCGCCCGGTCGGGCGGAAGCTCGGGAGAGGAAAGCGAGAGGGCGGCGGCGGCCTGCCGCAAGAGCCGTTCGGCCTCGGTGATGTGGCCGCATAGCCGAGCGGCTTCGGCATAGACAGAGAGCGGAAACCGCGCCTTGAAATACAGGTCGCGCTCGATGCCGAGGCCAAGCGGTCCCTTGACTGCCTGGAGCTCGGCAAGGCTGACGCTGCCCAGTTCAGGGAAGCCGAAACCGAGATCACAAAGGCCGAAGAGTGTATCGCCATCGGCGTCGAGCTCGCTCAGAAGCCAGGTGGCGGCGCCCACCGGATTGAACAGTTTCACGACCGGAACATGGTCGGTTTCGGTCTCGGCAGCGCCATTGGCGAGCAGAAGAAGGCGCAGTTCGTCGGTGATCAGGATCATTGCGGCGTTCCTTCAAAACGGTTGGTGCTGATTGAGAGCGGCTGAGACAAACCCGCCGATATCGAGCGGCTTGTGCGCGGCGCGGCCGCATCGCGCGCCATCACAAGCGCAAGCCTGTCGGGCGCGCTCATGCGGCGATTTCGGCATGCGCCTGGCCTTCGACGTCGGCATTGAAGCCGAGCAGGAGATCGGCGGCTTTCGAGGCGTGGCTGGCGGCGCGGAAGATGGCGCGATTGTCCTCGCGCAGGACCGTTAGCCATGAGCCGATATAATCGGCATGGCGCACGGTCGGCTCGATGCCGATAGTGCTGCAGACGAAGGCTGCGCAGATTTCAGCGACCAGTTCCTCGCGCGCATAGGCCTTGCAGCCGAACGAGCCGGAGAGGTCGCGCGCAAGGCGCGTCGGGTGGCCAGTCCAGTGGCCAAGCTCGTGAAAGCAGGTGCGGTAATAATTGATCTGCTGAAAGAAGGCCGGTTGCGGCGGCACCTGAATGAAGTCGCTGCCCGGCGTGTAGAAAGCGCGATCGCCGCCGATGCGGACATCCGCGCCGGTTGCGCGAATGAGCGCCTCGGCCTGCGGGATGATCTGGCGCTGCGGCAGCGGATCGGCGGCGGCATGGAGATGTTCGGGCAGGTTTTCGCACTGCGCGACATTGAAGACGGTGAAGCGCTTCAGGTAAGGCACCGCCTGTGGTTCGTCGCCATCGGCCTTGGCGCGTTGCTTTTCGTTTTTCGGGACAAAGCGGTCGGCGTGAACGATGGTCGTGCCGCGCTCGCCTTTCCTGACATTGCCGCCAAGGGCAAGCGCCTGCCGAAAGGTCAGCCAGTTCTGGCTGGCATAGCTGCGCTCGATGACCGCGCCCCAGAGGATCAGGATATTGATGCCGGAATAGCGGCGCTCGGTGGCCGCATTCCTGGGCAGGCCAAGGCCTGCCTTTGCGCTTCCCCAGGGCTTGACCCATGGCACGATACCGCGCTCGAGCTCGGCAATGATGCGGTCCGTGATCTCCTGATAAAGGCTGGCGCCTGAGCGCCCGCCCCTGCTTGTGCCAGCCTTTCGGCTGCCGGAACGCTTGTTGTTTGAACGCATGCCCTGGTCCTCCGCTCGCAATCGCGCCCTCCCCCGGAAGCGGGGTGGGCGGCGAAAACGACCGGAAAGGCCCGCCGTGAAAGGCGAACCGCATCCGAAGGACCGGAACGGAGAGGAGGACCCGAAGCGCAGCGAAGGGTTGCGGGACGCCGCGGCGGGCCTAGAAGGGAGAGCCGCCCACCGCGCGCCACCGGGGAAGGCCACCATGAAAACCACGCCGGCCAATCGGCCGGCGGCCGTCAGCAGCCGCCAGGCTGCCCGAGCCAGGGGGCGAAGCCGGATGGCCGAGACCGCCCGAGCCTGCCGAGGAAAAAGCGGGCTCGGTGCACGAGCACCCGGCGCGCGCCTTCAGGTCGCGCGGGATTCAGGACTGGTGGTCGGGACCCCGCTGATGGTCATCACCATCGGATCCTTTGAGCCGATGTCGCAGGGCCGCGAATCTCACGCCTCGGCGCCCCTTGCTGGATCACAGCGTCCAGGAAGCGAGGTCGCAGCCGCCGCGAATGTTCGTTTGATGTAGCCGCACACCGGGAGACGGTGCCATGTTCGGCGTCGCGCCCGCCGGCGTCACGATGCGGTCAAGCCAACCACGAAAAAGGCGCTCAGGAGCACATCAAAACCACTCCGACAAACGAACCGGCGACCACAGCATTTGCCGACAGTATGTCAAGATGCCGATTTTGCAGCTGTCGAAGATTGTACCTTTGCCTTCGCGCGCGCTTCAGCGATGGAGCGTTGCAGTCTGGCCATCCCGATTTCCCCTGGGATCACTTCGTCGCCGATCACCAACGCAGGTGTGCCGTCGATATACAAATCTTTGGCGAGTGCGAAATTGCGTGTGATGGCATCTGTGATGGCCGGGTCTTGCATGTCCCGCTTCAGTTGCTCGAGATCGAGGCCCACACGCTCTGCAACGGTCAAGGCGCTGCGCTCGTTGATGGAGCCGGGGAAAGCCATGAGGGCGAGGTGGAACGCCTCGTACTTCCCCTGTTTGTGCGAGGCGAGCGCTGCGTGGGCTGCGAATCTGGAACCTGGCCCCAGGATTGGGAAGTCCTTGAACACAAGCTTCACATTGGGATCATCCCTGAGGGCTTGAATGAGGTGGAGGGCTGCCGCCCGGCAATAGCCGCAGTTGTAGTCGAAGAACGAGACAACAGCGATATCGCCCAAGGGATTGCCGGCGATTGGCGAGGCTGGGTCGTTGAGGAGGGCGTCGCGCCGCTGCGGAATGCGTATGCGCAAGTCAGCCGCTATCTGGCGCTGGTCTTCCAGACGCTGCAGGTACTCGGCCGCATCCTGACGATGTTTCAACACTCCCAGCGCGAACACCAAGAGAGCGATCGCCGAGACAAGCGCGGCATTTAATCGGGACATGGGTGGCTCCATCAAACATAAACGGCAGGACAGGACGCCCGCAGCACCGGCTCCCGCCGTGTGGCCGCGCTTCTCCCGTCGCCGCGCTCCGGTCAAGCGCCGCACCCCGGTGCCGCAAATAGCGTGCCAGTGGGGGCAGGAACGCAGGTGAGCGCTGCGCTGCGAAAAGGCCGGCTAGGACATTGGCGCGATCGCCGTTTGGCTTACGCAGCGGACACGAACACGGCGTGGCCACGCGCGACGGCTTTGGTCCGGCGCACCATGAAACGGCGGAACATGCGAAGGATTTGCGACGCAAAGTCGGGAACCATTCATGCCCATTCGGGGATTTGTTGGCGCTTCTGTCTCGGCACTTTGTAGAAAATGGTTTTGTGAGGTTTCACACGCGCGTGGTCACAAAGCCGGAGCGACAGCTAAGCCCCTCCGGTTCGCGCTCGCTTTGCAAGCGCCTGGTTGATCTCCGCGTTGAGCAGCGCGCGGTTGCGCCGGCAGCGCTGTCACATCCGCGTGAGTCCGTCAGCCGAAGATCCGACGGGTGCTGCGCCCACGGGCAAGTAGGAGCTAGACGGCCCTCCTGTTGCCCCAGAGCAGAACGTGCAGCTGCGGCAACACGCGGGCTTCGAACCACCCGTCTCGCGTCACCTTGTCGATCAGCCACTCCATGCGTCTCATGATTCCGTCAAGGTCGACAGGTGCGTCTTCATCGCCAAGGCGCGGTGGCGTGTGATTGCCAGGTTGCAGATAGACCGGGAGACGTGGAAATCGCGCGGCGGCGTCTTTGGCGAAGGCATAGTCACTCTCGTCGAAAACGACGAGCTTGAGCACGACTTGCGGCTTCTCCCGCGCCGCTTCGATGCACGCCTCCACGGCGGCCCAGTCGGGCCGCATTTCGCTCGACGGCGGCTTTGGGCTGAGGACCAGCACATCAAGCTCGGCAAACCAGTCCTTGACCACCGAACCCTGGGTTTCCAGCGCAAAGCGGTAGCCTTCGCCATGGCCTCGCTGAATCAGCCCGCCAAAGGGCTGAATGGCGGGGTTGCCGCCCGACAGCGACACCATCACTGGCCGGCCGCCGGAAAGCGCAACCACGCTTTGCCACACCGCATCCACCGGCATCATCTTCCATTCATGGCGGAACCGGTTGTCCACCGCATGGAGGCTGTCGCACCAGGAACAGCGGTAGTCACAGCCGCCGGTTCTGATGAAGACGGTCGGCAAACCGATGAGCACGCCCTCGCCCTGGATCGTCGGCCCAAATATCTCGCTGACCCGGATCGCCGGCTGCGTATCTGTCACGGCCGGTACTCCGCCCAGGTTTTCGGGGTTTCGCTCACCCTCACGGCCGCGGTTTCCGGCAGCCGTGCCTTGCACCATTCATAGAAATGCCTGGCCAAGTATTCCGCCGTGACCTGCTCATGTACCAACGCGTCGTTGAGGTGCCGGTGGTCCAAGCTCTCGTCGATATAGCGTTTGAGCGGCGCCAGATCGTGATAGTCGCGCACGAAGCCGTGCGCGTTCAGCTCCTCGGCCGAGAGCTCCACTTGGACGATGTAGTTATGCCCGTGCAGCCGCGCGCACTGATGTTCGGGTGGCAAGGAGGTGAGCTGATGCGAGGCCGAGAAGTGGAATTCCTTGGTGATGCGGAACATCAGGCGCTCCGCCTCCGCAGCGCCTCAAGCCAGAAATCGGTGTCCTCATACTCGGTCGGATCGGTGTGCTGTGCGAGATGAAACGCCTCGCGTCGCTCGACGCAGGTCCCGCACCGTCCGCAGTGACGCTCGCCGCCCTTGTAGCAGGACCAGGTCTGCGCAAATGGGGTTCCGTATCCTGCTCCATCGCCAACGATGTCCGCCTTTGTGAGGTTCACATAGGGCGTGTAAAGGCGGATCTGCGCGTCGCCGTCGAGCGCTCGGTCCTGCATCGTCTGGAAAGCTTCGATGAAGGCGGGACGGCAGTCTGGATAGATGAAATGGTCCCCGCCATGAGCGGCCATCGCCACCGCTTCCGCCTTATGCGCGGCGGCAAGACCAAACGCGATTGCCAGCATGATGGCGTTCCTGTTCGGCACCACCGTGATCTTCATGGTGTCTTCTGCGTAGTGGCCGTCGGGCACGTCGACACTGTCGGTCAGCGCCGAGCCGCGAAGGCCGCGGCCGATTTGGCGGATGTCGATGATCTGATGCGCAACGTTCAGTCGCTCCGCGCACAGTGTGGCGAATCTCAATTCTTGCCTGTGCCGCTGGCCGTAGTCGAAGGACAGGAGCCCGGTGAGTTCGTGCTCCGACGCCACTTTGTGGGCAAGGGAAACAGAGTCCAATCCGCCGGAGCAGACGACGAGAGTCTTCATCATGGTATCCTTGTTTTGACCGGGTAAGGCTGCGACCGGAGATTTCTCTGCGCTTCCCCTACCCCGGCCAGCCAACTTTGTGAACCCTGGCTGATGCGCTGACCCGGGGTGCTGTAGGGTCGCGAACGGGGGGACTGAGCCTCGTTGCTGGATGTTCTACCCCGGGCACATGTTCAGGAGCACAAATGCGGCGCGTCCTCGCGCCATGGGCTGTGGAGGCCACGCGCTGCTTGGCAAGGCGATGCGGAAGGGAGTGGACGCGAGTGCGCCAGGTCCAGGTTTAGCGGCGGTAGGCGTGCCCCCCGCTTCAGCATCGGTCCGACCGGACATCGCGGTCAGCCGGTGGCGGGGCGGCAAGACCGCTAAGGATTGGTCGTCAGCCGACATCTGTGAACAAGCCGTGTGCGTCGTTGCAATCACCCCTCCGTTGCGCGCTATTGCCGCCATGGCCTCGGATGAACTGGATTGGGCGATTTTCCAGATGGCGGTCGAAAGCGTCCGCTCCCTCTCGCTAAGCTTCAACGAAAGAGCCGTGGAGATAGCGGCGAGGAGCCAGGGTACCTTGGTTTTCGACGTGCGGGTGTACGGTGACGCGCAGGTGCAGAGGGTCGCAGCCATCCGGTATCGAGCCGAACGGACTGGCGTGGTGGCGTTGGACAGACAAGGCCTTGTTACCCACTATTGCATGGTGAACAGCACTTTCGCAGATCTGATGGCGCCGTTGGAGAACTGGACCAGCTTGCCCCTGGCGATGCAAGCCAAGATCGATGTTACCGTCCATGCCGGTCTCTTCCTCGGCGCCTTACGAAATGCCGGTCATATGCTTGGCGGTTAGCGCGACCGCAATGGATGTGTGATTTTGCGTCCGCCCGACCGCAGCCTGCCAGAGGGGTTGCCGATCTCGAGGACGCCTACATCTCCACGAGAAGAAACTCTCCAACCTGCAGGCCATGCTGCCAGTTCTTGAAGCCGTCGTGCAAACCTCCAAGCCGCTGCTCATCATCTCGGAAGACGTCAAGGAGGCCCTGGCCACACTGGTCGTCAACAAGCTGCGCGGTGGAATGAAGATCGCCGCGGTCAAGGCACCGGACTTCGGTCACCCGCATCAGGTCGACTTGGCGGAGCACGCGATAAAGTTCAGCACACATGCCAGGTGTCAGCTGGACCGGCACTGCCCTCATAACCGCACGGGCGTCTAGCCTGTCGGGAGCTTATTGAGATGTCCACACCCGTCTTTTGACATGCGCGACGCGGGCTTGGCGGGGGGTCTGTCGAGCGCCCCTCAACACTCACTCATATCCCGAGAGAAAGCAAAGTATCCCCTCGCCGGAACTGGCCCGAGGCGAGATCTCGGTCATGCGCGGTCTCTCGAAACGTATGGTGATTTCCTCGTGTGTCCGGCCGGCCTGCGCCTCCTGGGTTCAACCGGTTTTCGCTGCGCTCAATTCTGGAGGCCGGTTCCAAGGCGAGTTGCACCGAAGGCCGCGGACCGGATCGTCAGCCGGGCAGCTTGGTTGCACTACCGCCATGCTTAATCGCTCCATTGCAGGCCATGGTCTCTCGCGCTTCTCCTTTTGCCAGGCGAGGCGCGCCAGCTCACGTGTTGCCTGTGCGCGGCTCGGAAAAATACTCCCTTTTTGTCGACCAACCGCTCCAGTGATCCCGCGTTCCGGCTCCGTAGAGAAGTGGTGCGGCGTGACGCTTCCGAGTCCATGCAGCTCCGCCAGCTTCCACACCTATGGACGCTCGACCATGTAATCGGGGCGGACTTGGGCTTGAACGTTCAGCTTGCGGCCGCACGGCCCTCTCGATGATTTGGCGCACCCTCGCCTTCGACAAGCCATGTTCCTGAGCCAGGCGGCGAAGCGCTCGCCCATTAGCAAGCCTTCGACCCAGTCAGACTCACATCTTAGCCTGCGAGCGATCACCATGATCGATGATCGGTCGGTCGACCCGGATGAAAGACTCTCTAACTCCACGGCAAAGCACAATTGCATTTTTTTCCAACCACAATTTAACAATCGCCAGTAAATTTGCAACATAAACGCCAATTGTTTTCACACATTTCCCGTTGCTCCCATCGCTATGCCGGTGTCTATTTACTACTATTCGGCGTACCATTAAGAGAAGCGCGCGACTGCATCTATGAAAGGGAACCCAGTGTCTGCCGCAGGGGCTGTAAGCGCCGCTCATTTCCGCAATGTCGAACGCATCGGATTCATTGGTACCGGCAGCATGGGAAGACCGATGATCGCCAAGCTCCTGCAAGCCGGCTATCTGGTGAACGTCTACGATATCGATCCCGCAGCCGCGGAAGACGTGGTCGAAAAAGGAGCCCGGTGGCATGACGCACCACGCGGAGCGGCCCGCGATTGCGAAATTGTCATCACCTGCCTGCCGCTGCCACATGACGTCTTTGACAACATGACAGGCGAGCAAGGCGCGTTGGCCGGAATGACACCGGGCAGCGTGTGGATCGATACGTCCACGACCGACTATCACAACACGGTCGAGATCGCCCGTCGGGCGGCAGCAATTGGCGTCGATTCGCTAGAAGCACCCGCGAGCAACTTGTCCCACATGGGGGTCGATTTCGCCAATGTCAGCTTCTTCGTCGGGGGGCCATCGGAGGCCTATGTGCGTTCCGAGACGGTGTTGCAAACCATCGGAGCTGTCCCCTTCCATGTCGGAGACATCGGTCAGGGACAGTCAGCCAAATTGCTGACGAACCTGCTCTTTTACACTGCAGCCGTGGCGAGCGGCCACGCACTCTGCCAAAGCGTGCGAGAGGGCGTTCCAGCGCAGCAGGCGTGGCATAAGTTTGTCGCGTCGTCCGCAAACTCCGTTGCAATCGAGCAGTTCGTCCCGTTTCTCCTGGATGGCAGCTACGATCGCTCGTGCACTCTGGAGATCGCGGTGAAGGATATGGGCTTGACGGTCCAACTGGCGGACGAACTCGGCGTGGAATTGCCGATCGGGCGCGCGGTCGAAAGGCGCTATAGCGAGGCGGGACGGAAGTTCGACCGACACGACAGCCATCTGCGAGTCGTCGCGCTGGCGGAGATGGTCTTCGGCGTTCGACTGCAAGTGCCGGGCTATCGCGCGCCATCCAGGTACGGTGCTGACCCCAGGCATCCGCCAGACCAAGAATTCCTGACCGATCACATCGGAAGGATCAAACCCAAGCGTGAGCATGTGTTCCCGCTCGACGACGTCCCACTCACTGACATCCAGATCCGCTTGCTCAAGTCTCTGGTCGACGAGCTCACCCACGTCAATCGCCTGATCCTTGACGAGGCGTTTGATCTTGGACGCGGCATGGGCCTGAGCGATGTCTTGATCCACGACGTTATCACTTGGAGCGTGGGCGCCTCCGCATGGTCGGATAGCCATGCTCAGCAATACGGCAGCGAGCGGCTTGTGCATCTAGCCGGTGCCATTTCGCCGCTGACGATGCCGCATCTCATTTGCCCCCGAATGGAGGAACTGTCATGACCACCCTCGATCAGCAGACGGCATTGGCGCAAGCCGCGCGAAAGCGCATCAAGGATTCCCATACCCTCGATGGCGATGCCGGTAACTTGGTCCACTTCTATCGCGGATGGGCCAATTCCTACGAGTTGGATGTCGGTCGCGATGGATACTGCGGGCCGACGATCGTTGCGGAATTGGCGGGCACCGTGCAGACAGCGTATTTGGCCAATAAGCGAGCAGCCATCGCAATCCTGGACGCTGGGTGCGGAACAGGTCTGGTTGGCGTGGAACTGAAACGCCTCGGCTTCCAATTGATTGACGGGATCGACCTCTCCGAGGATATGGCGGAAAAGGCCCGGAAAACCCGCGCCTACCGGCACATCCAAGCCAAGATCGACCTTAACGGGCCGCTCTCCGACTGCTCCAGTGCGACCTACGATATCACGGTTTGCTGCGGCGTCTTCACGGTCGGTCACATCCGACCGGACGCACTGCGCGAACTGGCTCGCGTCACGCGTCCCAACGGATTCATCATCGTAAGCACCCGCAAGAGCTATGCGGAGGCTTCGTCCTTTGAAGGTGAGGTGCGTCGTCTGGAGGATGCGGGCGTGCTTGTGACGACCCAGCGTCTAAACGATGGCAAATACATCGCGGAGGAGGGCGCACACTACTGGGTCTTCCAGGTACCCGATAGAGCCACAGCACCAACGGAGAAACAGCTATGACCACGCTGCCGCAAATCTCACTGGCGAAACTGACAGCCGATGCAACGAGAAACGCAGAGCGCGAGCGCCTGCGCCTGGCCTGTGAAGAGTATGGGTTCTTCTATCTTGAGCACGGAATCCCGAAGGAACAGATCGCAGAAGCGATCCAGGCTTCCCGGCGGTTCTTCGCGCTGCCGCAGGCTGTCAAGGAGCGCTACGGTCACACCGCCCAATACGTGTACCCCGCCACCGCCCGCGGATACAGTCCGTTAAACGGCGAAACGCTACATCCCGAGGCCGGCCCTGATCCAAAGGAGATGTTTGACCTCGGAATCGAGAATGAAGGTGACCGACGTCCGTTTGCTGGCCGCACACGCCTTCCGGATAACGCGGTGGCTCCTGGTTTCGCTCGAAGCCTGCAAGCTTTGCAGGCGACTGTGGTCAACGAGGTTGTGCCGCAGCTCGGGACCGCGCTTGCCGACTTGCTCGATATGGAAGAGGACTGGTTCCGGCGCCATTTCAGCCCACCGACGGTACTCCAGCGTGTGATCCGATATCCATCCGCTGGTGGCACGGCCGGAAAGCATACCGACAACGGGTTCTTTACGCTGCTGCTGCAGGAGGAACTCCCCACGCGCTCCTTGCAGGTGTGGTTCGGGGGACGCTGGGTGCCGGCGCCCAGCTTGCCCGACAGTCTCGTTGTGAATCTGGGCGACATGCTTCAGGCCTTGAGCGATGACCAATTCAAGAGCACGCCCCATCAGGTCGTGCACACCGGTCCTGCCGAACGAATTTCCCTTCCCTTCTTTATCTATCCCGACATTGACGCTCGCCTGACTTCCCGGCAAGGGAAGCACACCTTTAGCGTCGCGGAAGTGATGCTGCGCAACTTCGAATCGATCTGGCAAACCGGAAACGGCGCCGGACGGGCGCGAGAGTTGCGGTAGGCGGGTTTGGCTCGGTTTTCTTGAGGTGCCCAAATCGGTGACGGCACACCCCTCACGTTCGCCAGCGGACACCTCGCGAATTTAAGCAGCGCCATATGGCTGATCGGGGTAGCTCAGCGCTGCGAAAGCTATTATCGTGCTGCGCCTGGGCCATCATCGTCGTTGCTGCGCCCCGTCCTGCTGACAGTCCGATCTTCTTTGGGTCGTCTTTCATATCCTCGAACGTCAGAGCCAACTGGTCGATCTACCGCGGTCACGTTGGCAGTGGATTTGGGCTTGAACTTAGCGGTCTGTATCTGCTCCCGGCAATCAGCGCTTTCTCCGATGCATTCCCACAGTCACGGCGAGCTCGGCCAAACGTTCATGCCCTCGACCGCCAAGGCGACCAAACGAAAACCCGCGATCAGTGACCAACAGTCTTGGAGAAAACGTTGATCACTGCGACGCCGCAAATAATCAGGATGATCCCCAATACCGCAGGCAGATCAAGTGGCGTCCTATAGACCTGAACGCTCACTATGGTTGTCAGCACGATGCCGACGCCGCACCAGATTGCGTATGTGACACCCAGGGGAATCAATTTGAGGGCATGGGAGAGAAAGAACAATGCGACGACGAAGCTGGCGATGGCAGCTGCAGTAGGTCCAGGCTTCGTGAATTGCCGTGTTTCGGGCAACAGCGATGAACCGATGACCTCGGATACAATGCCCAGCACCAGGGCGCTGTAAGCTATGACCAGAGGGTTCATGAAGTCACCTCCCCGAGCGACGCCTGACAAGCCTCTCCAGAAGGGTGCGCAGCCAAGGCGTACGGCATTTTCGCGGCAACAGTGAGGTCCATTCGGTCGACGAGCGCCATGGGAATCCCATTGTCATGGTCCTTACCTATATGTTGCTGTGGTGCCGCCCGGTCGAGGCTGTGGGTACAAGCGCTTTCAAAACGTCCGTCATCCTGAGCGTGCCCACGCGGGCTCCGTCCGAGTGCACTGCAAAGAATTTGTCAGCAGCTCCCTGGGATCGCAGGATCGCCCGCTCCAAGGTCTCGTCCCCGTCGAGGACTTCATAGCCGTCGTCGTCAGTGATCGTCTTCTCCATTACCGATCGGACGCGCAGGACGCGGGCGCGATTGATATCGCTGACGAAGTCTTCAATGTAAATGTCGGCCGGGTTGAGGAGGATGTATTGCGGCTCTCCCTGCTGCACGATCTCGCCGTCCTTCAAGATGACCAGGTGATCCGCAAGCTTGAGAGCCTCATCGAGGTCATGAGTGATGAATACGACGGTCTTCTGAAGGTCCTTCTGCAGCTCGAGGAGAAGGTCCTGCATGCTCGACCGGATGAGCGGGTCCAGCGCTGAATAGGCTTCGTCCATGAGCATCAGCTCAGAGTTCGACGTTAGAGCCCGGGCGAGGCCAACGCGCTGCTGCATGCCCCCCGAGAGCTGATGGGGATAGAGCGCCTCCGAGCCCGCGAGGCCGACCCTGCTCAGCCACTTGCGGGCCGTTTCATCAGTTTTGGCCCGTCCGTCTCCGCGGACCGAGCATGGCATGCCGGCGTTTCGCAGCACCGTCTCATGCGGAAGCAACGCAAACTTCTGAAAGACCATCGACATCTGGGTCCGGCGCAGTTGCTGGAGTCTGGCCCGGTCGAGCTTCATGATGTCTGTACCATTAACGATAATCTCACCCGCTGTGGGGTCGACGAGGCGGTTGAGGTGACGGATCAGGGTTGATTTTCCCGAGCCCGAGAGGCCCATGATCACAGTGATTTCGCCCTTTTTGATCTCGACGTTGATGTCGCGTAGCCCGAGCACATGGCCGTGGGTCTGCAGCATGTCCTTCTTATGCATCCCCGCCTTCGCGTAAGACACCATGGCTGACGCATTGTTGCCGAAGATCTTGTAGAGGTTGCGGATTGATACGAAGCTCTCGGTCATGCTCATGTCCGCGGCTGGTGCATCTTGTTGACGCGCTGGAGGGCCGCCCGGCTGACTCGGTCAAGCACAATGGCCAGGAGAACAATGCCGAGGCCTGCGACGAGGCCGACGCCGAGTTCAAGTTTGTTGATACCGCGCAGGACAAGCGTTCCCAAGCCAGGCGCAGACACTAGCGAAGCGATGACGACCATGGATAAAGACAGCATGATGGTCTGGTTGATGCCCGCCATAATGTTCGGCAAAGCGAGTGGCAACTGGACGCGATAGAGCTTTTGCGAGGAGGTCATGCCAAACGCCTCCCCCGCTTCCAGAACGTCCTTGTCCACCAACCGGATGCCCAGATTGGTAAGCCTGATAGATGGGACGATCGCATAGAAAATGATTGCGATGCCGTAGAGCTTCGGCTCCGTAACGCTGAACAGGAAGATCAGCGGGATAAGATAGACGAAGGTGGGCAGCGTCTGTAGCAGGTCGAGAAAAGGCGTCAGCCAACGCTCCAGGCGGTTGCTGCGTGACATCGCTATGCCGATCGGCACCCCTAACAGGACACAGATGAAGGTACAGACCATGATGATGGCGAGGGTCTGCATGGCGTAGCCAAAGTGATCAATGAACGCCAGGGCTAAAAATGCCGCCAGTACGAAGATCGTCACGCCGATGCGGCGCCCGGCAAAATGGGCGATGGCGACCAGGATTATGATCGCCGCCCACCATGGAAGAGACTGCATCAGGTCGATGGCGTTGCGCAGCGCCCAACTCAATGGCTGGGTAACCGGGTCCAGAACGACTTTCACGGGGTCTTTCACATCAAGGAACAGGCGTTCCAACCCGGCTGTCATGTCGCGGGTGCGCGGGATGGCGCCGCAGGCCTTGTGAAGGACGTCCAGGGATGGAAACGGGAAAGATTCGGCTTGGTCGGTCCCCGCCGCGCCAGCCTTGGCAAGTAGATCGTCCATCGACATGGGACCGCCGATGGCGCCGGCATCGCACCAGAACCGCAGTCCAAGCGAGTCAAAAGCTCTTTCGTACGCTGTCATGGATCGCCTTATATCGCGGGAATCCGGCAGCCACGCTCATCAGAGCGTGGCCACCGGAACTGGAGGAGATTTGCTTGTCGACGTTTGAGGTGCCGCCAAGCCTTCGCGCCTTGCCAAATTCACTCAAAAGGTCGATCACCTCCGTTGGGTGCGGAGCCCAGGTGAATGACGGATCTCACTTGAGGACTGCCGCGAGCTTTTCCTTGGCTTCGGGGCTGAGCCAGTCCGCCCAAATCGTTTTGTAGGTGGTCAGAAAGTGGACCGCCGATTCGTCGGCCGAAGCCTTCTTGCTATCCTGCCAGGCCAGTGTCTCGCTCATCTGCTCATTTGTGAAGGTCACCTTGGACATGAGCGCTGCAATCTCCGGCTCGCGCTTCTCGAAATCCGTCGTCGCTGCCGTCACCACCTCTGCCGGCGGATAGGCCGACTTGCCGGGTGTCTTGCAGGCTTCTACCGCGTTGCAGGCGTGAATCTCGGGGACGTACGGGCCAATGTCGACCTTGACCATCTTGTACTTGCCGAGAACGGACGTCGGACCCCAATAGTAACCGAACCAAGGCTGCTTATTCTCGTTGGCCGCAGCTATCGCGGCTGCCAATGTCTCTCCGGAGCCGTGATTGAAAACTTCTATGCCGTGGCCTTTAAGATCGAAAGCCTCAGCCAAATGGTCGTTGGTTATCTTACAACCCCAGCCTTCCGGGCAATTGTGGAATTTGCCGCCCACCCAGTCGGGGTGCGCCAGAATGCCGTCGATCTTCGCAAGTTCCGGATGTTCATCCACGAGGTATTGCGGAACCCACCATGCATCAATGCCGCCGGGGGTGAGGACATGGCCCAGCGTCTTGACTTTGCCGGCGGCCACCAATCCTGGATAAGCCGGCGCGCCATTGAGCCAGAGTTCGGTGACAATGTCGGGGCGGCCGGTCTCAGCAACGGAGGTGACTGCCGTAGCCGTGGCCGATGGGACCACCGTGACCTTGCAGCCGTATCCCTGCTCCATCAGGAACTTGGAAACGGCAGTGACGATCGAGCCCGAGGCCCAGTTCATCTCGGTGATCGTGACGTCGCCGCATTTTGCTTCGGCCGCGGTCGCCGCGAGCGTTGCGATGAATACAGCGGCGCTGAGTTTCAACGTGCGTGAGAGCATTGCCTTCTCCTGTCGGTTTTCCATTCCAGGCGATGTCCTCGGCAGCCTGCGCTACCGGGCCGGTTCCCCCACGTCGTCAATTATAGGATCACCTAGCATTTAACTAACGAATATAATTCGACCCTGACATCGAGTTATTCGATGCTCAATCGGCGGCGAAGCGAGTCACTGCGGCCTCGTCGAAGGTAAAACCTGTCCCGGGACGGGTGGGAATCAGGATGTCGCCATTCACGATCTCCATCTCTTCGCGAAAAAGTGGGGCGTACCACGGCATATGCTCGACGGAGATACAATTGGCGGCTGAGCCGGCAATGCAAAGGCTGTGCTCCGTGAAAATATGGGTGGAAATGGGCAGGCAATACGCCTCCGCCAAGGCTGCCACCCGGCGCATTTCGGTGAGCCCACCAATCCTTTGGAGGTCCGGCATCAGCACATCGGCGGCGCGTGCTTCGATCGTGTTGCGGATGCCGAAGCGGGTCCACTCCGTTTCACCCGAGGCAATCGCAATGTGGAGCGCATTCCGGACCTCGGCCTGGCCGATGAGGTCGTGGACGGAAACCGGTTCTTCGAGCCAGCCGACGTCGAGTTCCTCGAGCATCCGGCCTAGGCGGATCGCCTGCTTCGGCCTGAGCGCCTGGTTGGCGTCCGCGAGGAGTTCGATTGAGGGTCCAACCGCCTCGCGGACAGCCCTGACGCGCTCAAAATCCTCTCGAGGGTTTTCTTTGCCGACCCGAACCTTCATCGCCCGGAAACCCTGGTCCAGGAAGGTCGCCGCTTCATCGACCAGCTCGTCAATGCTCTGGGACAACCAGAGCCCGCCACTGGCATATGTGCGGATGCGATCCCTGCACGCTCCGAACAGATGGTGCAGCGGCCGGTCAGCACTTTTGCCGACCAGATCCCAGCAGGCCGTGTCGAGCGCGGAGAGCGCGGAGATCGTGACGCCCGCATAACCGGTCGGATTGATTTCAGACCAGATGGCCGAATTGATCGCCGCCACGTAGTGGGGATCCTGGCCGACAATGCGATGCGAAAAGCCGCGGACCATTTCGTCGAACGATTTGAGCCGGACTGAATTCAACGTGAAGATATAGCTTTGGCCAACCAGTCCGGTGTCGGTTTCTAAGTATACAAGCAGGCATCCGACCGATCGCATGTTATGAATGGCGGTCGTGATCGGCTTAACAAAAGGTACGTCGGTCAGTCGTGTCTTCAACGCTGTGATTTTCATGTCATTCTCCGGCAAGGGACTGGAATTCAGGTGATTGTGTCGCGCAGGGCCTGCACAGCGGTTTCGATAAATTCCGGCGCAATGACGTCAATACGAACGGCGACGAAGACTGTCCGTTGAAACCGTGGTGCTCCCTCGACGACATGCAGGCGTCCGGACCTGACCTGAGACGCCACGGATTCGGCGAGAAAATACCCGGAGCCGTTGTTGGCCAGGATATGATCCATGGCTACCGCGGAACTGCGGATTGTGAGTTTGTGGCTGAAAACGCCCGGAAAATGCATGCTGTGCTGAGCCCGGAACGTCTCGCCCCAATCCACGAACACGTACCCCGGGACAACCCCGCTCTCCACCGGACGCGGCTTCGACGAGACCATCACGAGTTCTTCGCTGATGAGCGGCTCAATCCGTGCTTCCGCGCAATGGCGCGGATCATAAAGGACGGCAATGTCAAGCAGGCCGGCGCGCAGTTTCTCCATGAGAATGTCCGAGCGCTCGCTGATGGCGCTCGCGACTCCGTCGGGCAGCGCCTTTGCCATTCGTTCCAGCCAGCCCGGCACGACGCGCGGCCAATGATTGTCTTCAACACCCAGCGTGACAAAGGCATTCAGGCCTTCCGGTAGCGTCGCAACTTGCTGACCCCGCTCCCAGGAACGCACGATATTCACTGCGCTTGCGTGGAATTGATGACCGCCCGTCGTAAGCGCCACTCCGTTGCGCTTACGGTGAAACAGTTGGCGGTTCAGTCGGCGTTCAAGCGCCTTTATCCGGGCGCTGATGGTCGACTGGGTGACATTGAGTTGGTCGGCGGCATGCTGGAAGCTGCCCGTCGTGGCGACTTCCAAAAAAGCCTTGATGTGCTCGATGTTCACGAAGGAAACCCCCTTAAATCGAATTCCTCGATATGAGTCGGTAATTATATTCGTTTGCCACGTCAACCAGAGTGAGGAAGAGTGGGCGGGTAGAAAAAGCGCCGGCGTGACGGAGCAAACTTTGGCTGGCCAACGGAGACATTTATGCGGATTGCATTCATCGGGTTGGGCAACATGGGCGGGCCAATGGCCAGCAATCTGGCGCGTGCCGGGTACGAGCTTGCCCTTTTCGACCTGGATTCAAATAAGGTCGAGGCCGTGCGGGCGACTGGCGCAGCGGCCGGCAACCGAGCAATCTCGTCCGCCCCCACCGCTGCGGAGGCGGCCGCCGGAGCCGACATAGCCTTCACATCGCTGCCAAACCCGAAGATCATCGAGGCCGTGGCGCTGTCCGAACAGGGCATTCTCGCCGGGCTGCCGAAAGCCGCCGTCTGGATTGACCTTTCAACCAACAATCTGGAGTGCGAACGACGCATCCGCGCTGCTGCCACCGACCGGGAGATTGCGTTTCTTGACGCACCGGTAACTGGCGGGATTGAAGGAGCAGCTGCCGGTACTCTGATGATCATGGTTGGCGGCGACAAGCATGTATTTGCGCGGTGCAAGCCAGTTCTGGAAAAGATTGGCAACCGGATCATGCATCTTGGCCCTCATGGAGCTGGCTACGTGGCCAAGATTTCGCAGGTGGTGCTTTGCTACCTCAACTCGGTCGCGCTGAGTGAAGCCCTGATGCTGGGAGTGATGGGCGGGGTTCCTGCCGCGACGATGCTTGGGATCATTCAAGGCAGCACTGGAGCGAGCTATGTCGCGGACCGATACGGTCCGGCTATTCTTGACGGAAGCTACGATCCTGGCTTTGCGCTCGGTCTTGCACATAAAGATTTGGTCCTGACCCTGGAGCTGGCAAGGACGGTTGGCGCCACGTTGCCCATGTGTGAACAGGTTGAGGCAATCTACAAAAAAGCTGTCGACCAGTACGGGTTTGACCAGAACCACCTCATGGCCGTGAAGCTCTTGGAAGAGCAGAATGGCACATTCCTCCGCTCCATCTGACAATACGATCGAAAGGACAACCAATGGCACATGAGATGAAAGCCGAGGACTTCAGCGTCCAGGGCGGCCATGCGAACATCTCCAAGGAAGAATGGGAAGCGCGCGTCGACCTCGCTGCTCTGTACCGCCTCGCCAACATGTATGGCTATGACGATCTTATCTGGAACCACATCACCATGCGTGTCCCAGGCACCGATCACCAGTTCCTTCTGAACCGCTTCGGTCTGCTTTATAATGAGGTGACGGCGTCGAACCTGATCAAGGTCGACGAGCAGGGAAAGGTCCTTTACGGCCCGCCGGACGTCAACACCGCAGGGTTCGTCATCCATTCAGCAATCCATAACACCCATCACGACATGAAGGTCGTGTTCCATAGCCACGCGCCGGCGGGTCTCGCCATCACGGCGCTACAGGATGGGCTGGAGTTCCTGACGCAGGACGGCTCGATGCTTTGGGGCGACATCGGCTATCACGACTGGGAAGGCCTGTCGCTGACCCTCGAGGAGCGGGATCGTCTCGCCAAGAACATCGAAGGCAAGAAATGCCTGATCATGAAAAACCACGGGTTCCTTGCAGTCGGGGCGAACGCTGGCGAAGCGTTCATGAACCTTTATTACACCGTCCGCGCGTGCCGTGTACTGATCGATGCCTATTCCACCGGCCTGAAGCTCGACAAGAGCAGTGAGGACATCTGGCGGCTGGCGCACCGCCAATACGACGATTTCCCGCTCGGCAAATATGAGTGGCCGGCGCTGTTGCGCCAGTGCGACCGGGTCGATCCTTCGTATCGCTATTAATCGAATAGCTTGAACCCCCGGCGGCGACTGGCCGGGCTTTCCAGCGCCTACTGTCTGCAGAAGCCTTACGCGGAGGTCGAATGGCCAGCCGTTCCCTCCGTGCGGGCCTATTCTCCTCCAAGGGGCGCCCAAACCCATGACCATCCTGTTGAACAACCATGGCTACGATAACGAAAGTTGGCGAAGGGAAATAAGCCGCCAGCTTCCTGAATTGCCCGTCAAAGTGTTCGGTGAACCCATCGACCCCAACGAAGTCGTATATGCGATGGTCTGGAACCACCCTGCCGGCGATCTCAATCGCTATCCGAATCTCAAGGCAATCTTCTCGCTCGGCGCCGGTGCCGAGCATTTCGTAGCAGATGCAAGCTTGCCGGACGTCCCGGTAATTCTGCTCGCGGATCCGGCCGTCGCCCGCGACATGGCTGCCCATGCCCTCTACTGGGTACTAACGTTCCACCGGCGGTACGCGGACTACCGATCGCAGCAGCAAGACCGGATCTGGCATCGTAAGCAGATCGTCCCCACAAGAGAGTTTCGCGCTGGTGTATTCGGCCTGGGCCGCATCGGCACAGAGGTCGCCAGCCGCATTCGTGATTTTGGATATGCCGTGAGCGGTTGGGACCGCAGCGCTCGACAGATCGAGGGTATCGACTGCTATTCCGGAAAGAACTCGCTTGCTGAGTTCCTGGGCCGCAACGATGTGGTCATTAATGCCCTCCCCTTGTCCCCGAAAACCCGCCACTTCCTCGATGGCAAGATTTTCGCGGCGATGCGCCCAGGTGGGTTTTTCATCAACATCAGCCGGGGAGCGGTTGTCCATGATGAAGCCTTGCTAGACGCCCTTGACCGGGGGCACCTTTCCGGCGCCGCCCTAGATGCATTCGCCCAGGAACCGCTTCCTCCCGAGCATCGCTACTGGTCGCATCCCCAAGTGTTCGTTACGCCTCATATGTCCGGTGCAACATTTGCGTCGAGCGCAGTTGCCGTGATAGCCGACAATGTGCGCAGGCTTGAGCGCGGATTTGAAGTCTTTCCGCTGTTCAACCGGGAAGCAGGCTATTGACGCTGCCGGCATGCGGCCAAGCTCTTCCTTTGCATCACCGCCGCTCCGACAGGCCCGCAGTCGTGGCACGCTGCTGCGTCGACACGTTCAAGAACCGTCCGGCCGGAAGGTTGCGGGCTTCGTGAGGGGCGATCTGGTGCGCCTCTCGAAAACACCTCGAAAAGTGGGACGCCGACACGAAGCCGCAGCATACCGCAATTTCAAGAATCGGCATGGCCGACTGGGCCAGCAGGAGCTTCGCGTGTTCCAATCGCAATTCTCGGAAGTAGCGGCAGGGAGAGCGACCGATATCATTGCGAAACAGACGCTCCACCTGCCGCCGCGACAGCCCCGCAGCCGCCGCAAGGTCCGTCATGGTCAGCGGGGCGGCCAGATTCCTCTGCATCAATTCGATCAGTTTCACGACGATCGGGTTGAGCCTGCCATGCTGACGCAGCAGCGGCACTCGCTGGCGCTCATCGCCCGTGCGGACACGGCCGGCGACGGCCAACTCCGCAACGCTTACCGCAACAGGTTCGCCGCAATGATGTTTCACAAGCTCGATCATCATATCGAAGGCTCCCGTGCCGCCTGCGCAGCTCCAGATATCGTTGTCGACCTTGTAGACGGTCGCCTCCGCCTCGACGCGCATAAACCGCTCTTCGAATCCCGGCAGGGCCTCCCAATGGACGGCGCACTTGCGCTCATTGAGCAGACCAGCTTTCGCCAAAGCAGCGACACCACTCCCGAATGCGCCCGTGTCAATGCGGCGCTGCCGGCATTCGCGCAACCACGCGCTCAGCACCTTGGTTTCACGACCTTCATCAGGCTCATCGCCGCAGACGAGAGCCAGTGCGGGTCGTTCAGGCTGCTGCAGATACCTGCGTTCTTGGGCCAGGTCGGCGTCAGCCGCGACAACAATACCGCAACTGGCCCGCACGGCTTCGCCCAAGTGGGAAACCATACGCCAACGAAAGGCTTCCCGTCCGGCCGCTTTGTTGGCGAGGCGAAAGACGTCCAGGGCAGACGACAGAGCGAGGAGTTCGAACCCGTGCGCCAAGTAAAGGGTGACGGTAACTGGCTCATTGGCGGAAACGGACGCCCAAGCGTCGCGGGACCAGTGGTGGACCATGTCAGACTCTCCGCCGTGTTCTCTCAGCGACACCAGATAACCGGCTCGCGCCCTATTTGAGTGAGGCGGACAATAGGCGAAAGGACGTTTGCGTCGGCATGACAGTAGATTTGCGACAATGCCCCGGTTCATCAGCGAAGCCGGCACAAAAAGTACGCCGAGCCCTTGCCCCGCTCTCTGTCGGTTTTCTCCTGCTCCATCGGTTTACCCTAGGGGCGTTTGCCAATTTCGTTGACGTGCTGCGTCTGGCCGCCGACGAAGGGGACCGCAGCCGCCCAATCCGCTGTCAATGGCGGATTATCTCGCCTGACATGTCGCCAATCCTGTCCAGCTGCGGCGTTGCTATCTCTCCCCACGAAAGGATCGGAGACCTTCGACGCTTCGATTACCTAGTGGTTGTCGGCGGGGTTCTTGGAGAGGAAAGCCTCTTGGTCGACGAGAGGTTCGACAACCATCTGCGGCATGCTGCCGAGGCAGGCATACCGCTCGTGGGCCTGTGTACCGGCTCATTTATCTTGCACCGCGCCGGCCTCATGCACGGCTACAAGTGTTGCGTCAGTTGGTTCCACAATTCAGATTTCTTGCGGCTTTGCGAGGGACTACAGGCCGTGTCAGACCAGATCTTCGTCGTCGATCGAGACCGACTGACCTGTTCGGGGGGAGCCAGCGCGGCACATCTCGCAGCCTTTCTGATCGAGAGGCACCTTGGTAAGGCCCCGGCCGCCAAAAGCTTGCGGATCATGATGTTCAACGAGGTAGCAAAGGGCGAGACCGCCCAGCCAACTGGAAGCCTGCAGGTCGTCGTCCGGGACGAAATTGTGAAACGAGCGGTGCTGGTGATGCAACATCACCTGGAAGTCCCGCTGACTATCGGCCGCTTAGCCGACAAGCTCGGCATAAGCAAACGAATAGTTGAACGCCACTTTCGGTCGGAGCTCCGCAGCTCACCTCGAGCCGTCTACACGCAGATTAGGCTTGATCATTCGTGCCATCTTTTGCTGACAACGGACAAGTCTATTTCCGAGATTGCACTTGAGTGCGGATTTTGCGACGGCTCGCATCTGAACCGGATTTTCCGCGCCAATTATCTGCGGACTCCTCAAGAGTTTCGTTCGCAGCGAGCAGTTCTGGCGGATGGGTGCGAAACAAAGACATCGAAACCGGCCTGAACGAGTGTTTTAGCCGTCCGAGCCAGGCTACGGTCGGCGAGGGAATGGTCATTCGTCGATATCCGATTCGCCTGGGATCTTCCTTGGTGTCAAATCTGCGGGTTCTCTCCGCACTTTCCTGGCGCGAGACCCAATCGTCCTTCTTCTTGTCGTCGATGAGCTCACATCGGAAGTTTTGCCATGACTGCCTCCTGTTGACATTCGACTATTCGCCAATTGTAGCCAAATCAATTCGCTCAACGCTGCCACATCGCAAGCCTCGAAAAGCCAGCTTTGAAGCAGAGCCTTTGCCACCCGCACATTTGAAGACTATGCTTGCCTTATCGGCAGCGATTTGCATCGGACACGGCCGACTGTAAGAGGGTACTCGCTCTTGCCCGTACGGGAGAGCGCCATGCCCCAATCCCTTCTTCGCAACCAGCTTTTGAACGCGCTATCCTCGGAGGATTTTGCACTTTTGCAGCCATCGCTGCATCAGGTCGAACTGGCCATCAAAAGCCAGCTGGAGGTCGCATATCAGCCGATCGCGAGTGTCTATTTTCCGGAGACGGGTATTGCCTCGGTGGTCGCCACAATGACGGGCGGTCGCAAAAGTGAGGTCGGCCTCATCGGCTACGACGGCATGACCGGCATTGCGGTTATACTCGGCCAGGACAGGTCTCCCAATGAGACCTATATCCAAGTCGCCGGCCAAGGCTGGATCCTGTCGGTCAAGAGCCTTCGCGGCGCGATCGCGATAAGCCTGACCCTTCGCGAGTCACTGCTGCGCTATGCCCATGCGTTCCTTGTCCAGTCGTCCCGGACGGCACTGGTTAACGGCCACTCGAAAATCGAGGAACGCCTGGCCCGCTGGTTGCTGATGGTCCACGATCGCGGTGACGGAGACAAGATTTACCTGACGCATGAATTTCTGGCGACCATGCTTGGCGCTCGTCGGCCCGGCGTCACGACCGCCCTCCAAATGCTCGATACCGGGGACTGGTCCGCGCCACGCGGGGTGAAATCACGATCGTCGACCGCGCCGGAATGATAAGGCTCACGCACGGCGCTTATGGCGAGGAGGAGCAACGCCATTTCGGCTCGGTTCCGTGTGATTGTCCGGAATCAGACAGAGCCTTGCAAGCTGCGGAATTCCGGCCCTAAGTCGTTGGTCAGGGTTTCAGGGAGGAAATTCTCGATGACCAACGCTTGTCACTCGGTCACGATTGAACGAGCAGCCGAAGCCTATGTCCTTTCCAGGGGCAAGGCCCGGTTCCTCTCCATCGCACAGGCGATCCGCGCCATCCGAACACTCATGCCCGCATGCAAGGCGACCGACCGCGAATTGGAGGAGTTGCTGGCGGCGGCATCGATCATTCACGGTGTCCGCGTCGCTTTCGACGCAAGAACGGCGGAAGCCGCAGAACCGCGGCTCCACTCGTAGCGACGACGCCGGCGCCTGTGCAGTCCCACACCTTATCGGAGTTCGCCAAGCGACGGTCCGCCATCTGATCGATAACGTCGGCAGCCCGTGCTATTTCGGTGTCCGAGGTTCGTCACGCCGTGAGACGAATGTTTTCGCCTTGCGACCTCACGGATTGGAAACTTGACGATCTCATTGCGCGAAGTGCAATCGACGCGAGATTTGCGATCGAATTCGATGCCGCGGCACCGTAAGCTGAAGGCCAAGTTGCCGGCAAGCCCGTGGGTTGTGCCGAGCCAGATCAGGTATATGTTTGCCGAACGGCTTGAGGACTTCGGTGTGGGAAATCACGGCAGCGTTGTTGAAGGATGGCAGGTATTAGCTGAGGACGAGGCGATAGAAGCCGCGACCGTCATGGTATGGACCCTACAACCTCGGCGGCCTATTGCGCCTTCGAAGCGTCTGGCAATGACAAAGGTCTCGAATACCGATTCTGGTTCAATCTGTTTCTGAAACTTTCAAAAAGGGATCACGTCGGGTGGGCATAGCCGCAAGCGAGCGAGGCATAATATCGCAAACGGCAATGCACGAATGGCGATGACTAAGCGCAAATATCCGGGAGAGCTCGCCTCCGCGCAGCAGATCCATGAACTGGCGGAAGAGTATCGCAAAGCGGCAGCCCTGCTCGTTCCGCTTGGCCGATCAGGCAAGCCGCTTAGCCGAGCGCCGTTTAGACTGTCCGCCATCCACGCGATCGAACTTTATCTGACCGCGCTTTTGCTCCACCGAGGGCACGAACCCGATCAAATCCGCAAGATGCATCACGACTTGGCGGCTCGGGCGAAGCACACTGTCGAAGCAGGACTGCGTCTTCGCGCAAAAACCGCCAATCATCTTCAGTCCCTCAGCCAGAACCGGGAATATCTGATCATCCGCTACGGCCCGGAAATGGCCGCAACCGCCTCGCAGATCAACCGGCTCACCGCCACCCTCGAAGAGGTGGCGGTGAAGGTTACCCTTTTGATCGCGTCGTCCTCAAGAACGGATCCACAGCCAGCCGCGACCGTAGCTGGCAAGGCCTGACCCGATTACCGACTGCATGGTTCAGCGCTGCGGTTTGGCGGCATCCTTGTCGGCCTCATCCGACAAGCCAATGACATGGTGACCCAGGAATACATCGACTAATAGGCACCCGCGACCGAGCCCGATGGATGACGGCGAACGGTTGTCGGTAATTGCTGGCCGGGGCAGCGCCGCATTGAACCGTTGGATGGCCAGCCCCCATCGATTCTGTTGTGACGTCTCTAGGCGCTCTCCAACCCCTCGCAGATACTGGCTGCCATGGCGTCAACTTTTGCTCGTCGCTATCTCGATTTCAATCGATTTGCCTCCACCTGTGCTTCGAGACCTGCATTCGGCTCTACGGCCACGAAGACAATTTATACCAATGCCTAGCCGCGGTTACTTTCGATAGATTGACAATCAACAGTATTTTCAATGTTGGCACATCGGAGCGCTATTTACATCTAATATCAAATATGCCTAAACAAATGGCAGGTGACGTCTTCGTCACCTGCCATCGTTTGGTTGTGAACTGCGGTCTGTGTGGTGCCGTAGGGCGCCTTCAGACCGCTAGTCCGAACCCTCAACAAGTCGGAATCTAGTGCCAGATGGGTCTATTGGCAACCACCTGGACATTCTCCCATGTCTAATGACGAGCTGTACAACCCCGGTGAAAAGGCTCCCACATCGGGGCAATACGAGATCACCGGGCCCCGCGGTGGTGGTACGGGCATTGAACGTACCGTGACCAAGGGCGAGCCTCTGCCCCCTCCCCTGGAGTCGGGTCAGAAGTACCGGCTGACCGACCCTACGAAAACTAGGTAAGGTCTTGGGCGGCGGCTCCGGCCGTCGCCCTCCAGCGATCAAAGGGCATTCCATGCTTGAACATGAATATACCGTGCTCGGCGGGGTGAGCCGTGCGCGCATTGGGCATTATCTGGGCGTCATGTCCAGCATCGTTTCTGCAGGAGTAGTGTTTGTTTTCCTGTGGGCGGTCGATCTCGCCAAAACATTCGGCATCTCCCCCAACGTGCCGCCATCGGTGCTTTCCTTGCTAGGCGCTGGCACTGTTTTCATCGTTCTCTATTGGGTTCTTGATCGCTTTGCCTGGCGGTGGGGCCTGCTATCCAATGTTCTCAAAGTTCCCAATCTTTCGGGCGATTGGGATTGCGATGGTCAGACACTCAATCCCGATGGCACGCCCGGCATCCAATGGAAAGCTAAGATAACGATCATCCAGAGTTGGGACAGAATCCGTGTCCGCCTGAAGACTGCGCAGTCTGGATCGAACAGCACCAGCGCAGCGCTCATTCATGACGAGGCCGACGGCTATCGGCTTTTCTATGGCTACAAGAACGACCCGAACATTGGCGAGATCGAGCTGAAAAGTCACCGCGGCTCGGCCGAGATTACTTTCGGCAAGGATCTGCGATCCGGTAAGGGCGAATACTTCAACGGATATGGCCGCTACACGTTCGGCCAGATGAACCTCACGAGGCTCTAAACATGCCCACTGATATCAACAAACGACTAGCCCAACTGAAGACGCGCCGACGCGGGACCGACCGGCTGGGTCGGCTGAGTGAGGCTGCCCAGTCAGCCATTGTCGCTAAAAGCTTCGGTGACGAGAAATGGCAGACCAGAGCGGCGAGCCAGCCGTTTACTCGGTATGCGCTTGGCGCCATGGAAGAGGTCGGACCCGAATACACCAGGATCAGCATCGAAACTGCAGAGCGTGTCGGAAAGCAGTTGGATGAGAAGCTGAGCGCTGCCGGTTGGACTGTGGAATTCCGACTCCAAGGCTCTGTCCCCCTGAACGTCCACATCAGGGGCGTCAGCGATGTCGATCTGCTGAATCTCGAACTCGGCTTTTTCTCGTACTATGTGGCAGGCCTCAAAGCGCGATCTGGTCATTACACATCTCCAAGCCAAGACAAGTCCGTTGACCGCTTGTTGCGTTTGCGCAAAGAGGCCGAAAAGATCCTTATTGCCGCCTACCCAGCCGCCGACGTTGACGTCTCCGGCGGCAAAGCCATCGCGATTTCCGGCGGCTCGCTTGCGCGGCCAGTCGACGTCGTACCGTCGCATTGGGTCGACACAATTGACTACCAGTCGTCAAACATCGAGCGCGATCGCGGCGTGACGATTTTGAACAAAAAAGTTCCCGAGACGATCGACAACTTGCCATTTTTGCATATTGGCCGCGTGCACGACCGGGATCAAAATGAGGCTCATGGCGGCCTGAAGAAGGCTATCCGTCTATGTAAGAATGTCAAAAATGACGCCATAGAGGATGGTAAGACGGTCAATCTTCCGAGCTTCGACATAGCGGCAATCATGTACCATGCGGACCAGGCAGCCTTGCGTACAGGCGTGTTCTACGAGCTCGCTGTACTTGCCGAAACGCAGCGGTTTTTGGACAGATTGTGGCAGGACAAAACCTTTGCACGAACGTTATCCGTGCCAGATGGGTCGCGCCGTATTTTTGACAGCGAAAGCAAGTTCGGCGGGCTTCTTACGCTTTCGTTGGAGGTGAATGAACTTGCGCGCCAAGTCGCGCGTGAGCAAAACCTCACCTTGCGGTATCAAGAGTCGATCCCATTGGAAGACAGCCGAAAAGCAATCTCAGGCGTCTTTGTCCCAGGCTAGAGAGAGTATAGCCGTTCCGCCAAGGGCGCTTCTTGGGTGGACGGGGAGCGCGAGGGGCGGGGCAGCGCCTCTCTCGCTTGGCCATGGCCGGGTCGATACCCTGAAGGACATTCCGGACGCAAAAAGCCTGTGGCATCGCCGCCCCGACCTTAGATGGCGGTCCGCACCTACTCGACGGCGATTGCCAAGCTTTTCGCCCCGAAACCTGAACGCGTCTTGCACGCCGAGAAGAAATCCCGCTGCGCTGCGAATGCCGGCAAAGTTTGGAAAGCGCGTTCTACAGCTTTCGCCCTGGCATCGTCATCCCGCATCAGTTCGTAGATGTCGGCTTTCGACAGGCGTGCGAGGAAGGCTCCCTCCGGCGTCCACAGAGGCGCATCTCCAGCCCCACCGATTGCGACGGCATTTGCAATGCGTTCTCGGCCGGTTCATGGGGGGCGATCGCGGCGTTGAGGTTCGCGGCAGTCACCATCGCCACCCGCGGGCAGAGGAGTGGTCAGGCCGAGCATCCTCAAGCACTATGCCGACAGGCCGAGAACCGGCTGCCACAACACGGGTCCGTTCAAACGTCCCCTCCAGCGGACGCGCATGAGGCTGGCGTGGGAAACCTCGAGAGAACCGGCGACCGCCTCCGTGGTGCCGACCGCCTTCGGCTGCCCGATGCGGGCCAACGGCCACGTTGCGAGACGCAGGATCCGCTCCATGCGCGTATCCGTCACTGTCACAATCCGATCGAGTTCGTTGGCCAAGCCGAATTCGATCATGCCAGCGAAGAGCTCGTAGGTTGCTTGGGCTAGCCCGCCAGCCTTGGGTGTTGATGCAGGCAGATCCAGTGCGAAACGACTGCTCTCCCACACGCGGGTACTCGCTGGCGCTGCGGTCTCACCTAGCAGCATCGGAAAGGTGTCGCGCAACATTGTCGGCCCCGTTGTCGGCAAAAAACGGACGCAACCGCGAATGCGCCAGTCGGATCCTTTGAGAAGGAGATAGACGGGGTTGAGGCCGTCATATGCGTCTGTCTCCATCTCCTCTGCGGTCTGAACATCCCATTCCAGCCTTTCCTTAAAAACCCGATGCCTCAGTCCGTACATTTCCTTGAGCTCGCTTGAAAACTCATCGTAGAGCTCAGGTGTAATTAGCTGCATCATTTGTCGCCTCCGTGCGAGATGTGTTTCCGTCATCGAAGAGCAAAGCCGACACTGATGCAGCCTGTAGACCTTTACAGGTATCCAAAGAAAGGAATCACGATCTCGACTGACGGGAAGCAGCCAGCCGTGCTACAGCCTGGTTGATGGTTCTCACACCAAGTTTTGCCTTGGCGTTTTCCAGATGGAAGGTCACGGTGCGTTTGGAAACGCTGAGAATCTGGCTGATATCCCAGGCCGACTTGCCGTCCGCCGCCCATTTCAAGCATTCGAATTCTCGGGGGGTCAGGACTACGCCATCCACCGCGCAGTCTTCGGCGAGCCTGCGCCGGGCATATATATGAAAGCTGATCGCCACCAGCTGCAATGCTTTTTCGTAACGTGTCAATGACCGCAAGAGAGGCGGACAGGACTGGTCGGAAGCGAAGGTCAGCGCAGCAAAGCGGCCGCGATGGTCGTGCATCGACATGGTCAATCCGCCACGAATGCCAAATCGAGCTGCTTCTTCCAGAACTCGTTGCTGTGAAGCCGCGAGATGTTGCCGAGGCCGATCCACACCCCAATCAAAGGTGTCCCAGCCTTGGAGCCCGCGCAGGATGACCGGATCATGGCTGTGGTAGCGCAATTGCATATAGCGAGATGTCCAGGAGGACGGATAATTTGAAATCAAGCGCGGCTTCTGGCAGGAGGCCGACGGGCAACTGAAATAGGCGAAGAGCGGAAAGTCGAATGCGGCCGCGGCAGAGGCCATTGCCTCACACAGATCGACAGCATCGACGCTTTCGGAGAGTTGCTCGAGGAAATCTTCAAACACGCGATGCATCTGCGCTTTGCATAACCTCCGTGCCGTTGCTCGATCGCAGGCGGAGACCTTTGGTTTAAATGCTTGGCGATCGAGAAAACGTGTGCGAGCTCGTCAGTTTGATCGCCGGCATTGCTCTGCTATTTTGGTTGATGAGGCTGTTTGTGTGGCGACTCAGCGCCGCGAGCGTCTAATTTGTTGCACCAATTGGTGACATTCCTATGTTGTCGATCAGCCGTATGTCGCCGAGCCATGCCGCGACGAGCAAGCGTGCTGGTCGGTCAAGGCTCGTCAGCGGTTGCAGATCCGCCTCGTCGCGAAGTTCCAGATATTCGACTTCGCGATAGCCTGCAGCCAGAATTGCAGCGCGCGCTTCGGCTAGAATGGGCAGGACAGGAGAGCCGCGCGCAAGCCGGTGCGCCACCCCGAGCAAGACCGCTACCAACTTTGGGGCAATGGCGCGCTGTGCTGGCGAGAGCCGAAGATTGCGCGAGGATAGTGCAAGACCATCGGCTTCGCGGACTGTCGGACAGGCCAGGACGGTGATTGGAATGTCCAGGTCCCGAACCACGCGCCTGACCAGCTGAAGCTGCTGAAAGTCCTTTTCGCCAAAACAGGCCAAGTCAGCGCCGGACTGCAGGAAGAGCTTGGCAACCACCGTCGCCACGCCATCGAAATGGCCCGGCCGGAAGCCGCCGCACAGGCCCTCGCTGATGCCGGACACCGAAACGGTCGTGGCGAAGCCTGGCGGATACATCTGCTGAGCATCCGGCACATAGAGCAAATGCGCGCCCAGCGGAGCGAGCTTTGCAGCATCTTCGTTTTCCGTACGAGGATAGGCTGCGAGGTCGGCTGCACTGTTGAATTGCTTGGGGTTGACGAACAGCGTCACCACGACCCGATCGGCCTTCTGAAGCGCCGCACGCACGAGACTCAGATGGCCTTCATGAAAGGCCCCCATGGTCGGCACAAGGGCGATACTGGCGCCTGAGCGACGCCATCGCGCGGCAACAGCGCGGAGCTCGGCAACGGTTCGAACGATCGGCACGCTCATATGACGTCTCCGGTCTTCGGGTCGTTGGTGTAGAGATGTTGCGCCGCCGGAAAGCACCGTCTCCTCACGTCAGCGGCATAAGCCGCAATCGCTGCATCGGCCTGTTCGCCTAGTTCGGCGTAGCGCTTGACGAATTTCGGCCGGAAGGAGCTGAAAAGCCCGAGCATATCGTCGCTCACCAGAATCTGGCCGTCGCAGGCGAGTGAGGCGCCGATGCCAATGGTTGGGACGGCGATCTCCGCAGTGATGCGCTTTGCGAGGGGCTCGGGCACTTTCTCCAGCACCACGCAGAAGGCGCCGGCCTCCGTAACCGCACTGGCATCGCGCCTGATGCGCTCAGCATCGTCTCCCCGCCCCTGGACGCGGTAGCCACCGAAAGTATTGACCGCCTGCGGCGTTAGACCGACATGGGCCATGACAGGGACGCCGCGGGCGCCGAGGAAGCGAATGGTCTCGGCCATTTTCTCACCGCCTTCGAGCTTCACAGCTGCACAACCAGTCTGCGCCATCAGGCGCGCAGCGTTGCGGAAGGCCTGCTCGGGGCTCTCTTCATAGGAACCGAATGGCAGGTCTACAACCATTAACGACCGTACCAGACCGCGGCGCACCGCCCGACCGTGCATGATCATCATGTCGAGAGTGACACCCAGGGTCGACCAGAGGCCGTGCAGTACCATGCCGACGCTGTCGCCAACGAGAACGATGTCGCAGTGGGGATCAACCAATCTGGCGATCGGCGTCGTATAGGCCGTTAGGCAGACGAGTGGAGTCTGGCCCTTCCGCATTCGAACATCCGGCGGTGTCATCGCCTTTGTCTCACCAGTTGCGCTCACTCGACGCATCCTTCCCTAGCGTTACCCGCCGCGGGTGTCGCGTTTGGCATATTTTTGTGCGAGTGCGAAGAGCTAAAAAAGACGTCCAGCTGTGCGGTGTTGACGTTCGTGCAGCAACGCTTAAATTCAATCGATTCAATCACCCTGCATTTGGGGCCGACTCATTATCGCGAACATGGACCATCAGGCAAAAGGAACCAGAAAAGGCCGAGCTGCGGTCAAGGCCGACGAAGCAAAAGTGGACCTGATCGCCGTTGTCGTCGCGGTAAACGACAGTGAACCCTGTCTTCTCACCATCGGGAACGCGGACACGCTTCCGTCCGGACCATATGCGCTAGAGCATCGATCGCTGCAATCCGGTCTGAGGGGCTGGGTGGAGCAACAGACCGGCCACCCGCTGGGGTACATCGAGCAGCTCTACACCTTCGCCGATCGGGACCGCATAGGGGCCGAGCGCCAGGAACGCGCCATCTCAATCAGCTATCTGGCACTCACTCGGAAGGACCAGGCAACGGGCTCCACCAACTGTGGGTGGCGGAGTTGGTACGAGTATTTTCCCTGGGAGGACCATCGCTCCGGCACGCCCGTGGTGCTCGAGATTTTACGACCACGCCTGATCGAGTGGGCTGACGGAGCCAGCGACGCGACTACGCGACGCGAACGCCGGCAGCGCGCCGCGATTGCCTTCGCTTTCGACGACCGCAATTGGAACGAGGAACTCACGCTTCAACGCTATGAGTTGCTCTATGAATCTGCCCTGATCGAAGAGGCTGGTGGCGGACGGGATGTCGCGCCTGCGGTATCTGGCAAGGCAATGATCGCCGACCATCGGCGGATCCTGGCGACCGGCATTGCGCGGCTACGTTCTAAGATCAAGTACCGGCCGGTGGTGTTCGAGCTCATGAGGCCGTCGTTCACGCTGCTTCAGCTGCAGCGGACCGTGGAGGCGCTCGCCGGGAGGCTCATCAACAAGCCGAACTTCCGAAGACTTGTCGAGCAGCAAGAGCTGGTCGAGGAAACTGGCGAGACCTCCCTCGAGACGGGCGGGCGGCCGGCAAAGCTCTATCGGTTCCGCCATGCCGTTCTCGACGACAGGGCTGTGGCCGGGACAAAATTGCCGCTCGCGCGGGCTTGACATACTTATAGTCAAGGTAGACATATTCCCCTTATTGTCAGATCGAATATAATCGGAGGCGCTGATGACTGGGGCGTTACCTATGGCTGCGTCCCTGTACGAGCGCGTCCGGCGGGTGATCCCGCCGGTCGAATGGCTGGCCTTCACCAGCGACATTGAAGCCATCCTGGCGCTGAAGCGTGATCGCAATGCGGTCATCCTTGCGCACAATTACCAAACGCCGGAGATCTTCCACTGCGTGGCCGACATTGTCGGCGACAGCCTCGCACTGGCCCGCAAGGCGGCTACGGTCGAGGCGCAAATCATCGTGGTTGCCGGCGTGCATTTCATGGCCGAGACGGCCAAGCTGCTCAATCCGAACAAGATCGTCCTCATCCCGGATCTCGGCGCCGGTTGCTCGCTGGCCGATTCGATAACGGCACAAGACGTGCGGCTGATGCGACAGCGCTATCCAGGGGTGCCGGTGGTCACCTACGTCAACACTTCGGCGGCTGTAAAAGCGGAGTCGGACATCTGCTGCACCTCGGGCAACGCCAGGGCGGTTGTGGAATCGCTCGGCGTGCCGCGTGTGATCATGGTGCCCGATGAGTATCTGGCGAAAAACGTGGCGGCGCAGACGGAGGTCGAGATCATCGCCTGGAAGGGCCACTGCGAAGTGCATGAGCGATTCACGTCGGCCGACATCCGAGAACTGCGCGATGCGCATCCAGGGGTCATCGTGCTCGCCCATCCCGAATGCCCGCCAGAGATTGTCGCAGAGGCGGAATTCTCCGGCTCGACCGCGGCCATGGTGAAATATGTCGAGCGGGAGAAACCGCCGCGCGTCGTCCTGCTAACGGAATGTTCGATGAGCGACAATGTCGCGGTCGCGCATCCCGAGGTCGAGTTCGTCCGCCCCTGCAATCTGTGTCCGCATATGAAGCGCATCACACTGGCTAACATTCGCGTCGCACTCGAGCAGAACCGGCATGAGGTTCGGATCGATCCCGGGATTGCAGGGCGCGCGCGCCGCTCGGTCGAGCGTATGCTTTCCATATGAGCCTCGACGTTCATGACATCGGCGGGGCGCCGGTCATCATCGGCGCCGGTTTGGCAGGCCTGATGACGGCGCTTCATCTAGCGCCGGAACCGGTTGTGCTTCTGTCCAATGCGGGGCTGGGTACCGGAGCCTGCAGCGAACTCGCCCAAGGTGGTCTTGCGGCAAGTGTCGGCGGCGAGGACAGTTCCGAACTACATCTTTGTGACACCCTCGCAGCCGGCGACGGCCTCTGCGACGTGACGACGGTGCGGCGAACGGTCCAAGCTGCACCCGAAGCGATCAGGACTCTAGAACGCTTCGGTGTGGCATTCGACCGACGCGCTGACGGCGCGTTGCGGCTCGGACTTGAAGCGGCGCACTCGCAGCGGCGGATCGTGCATGCGGCGGGCGATGCCACGGGTCGCGAGTTGGTCCGCGCGCTAATCGCCGCGGCAAGGCGCACAGCCTCCATCACTATCCTGGAGAACGTGGAGGCCCGCCGGCTTATCGTGGAAGACGGGGCGATCATCGCCGTGGTCGCGGCTGGGTGCACGGGCGCAATCGCCTTGCCAACGCGCCGGGCGGTTCTGGCGACCGGCGGCATCGGCGGCCTGTTTAACGATACGACAAACCCGCCTGGCTCATGTGGACAGGGACTCGCCCTCGCCGCCTGTGCCGGGGCGGAGTTTGCCGACCTGGAATTCGTGCAGTTCCACCCGACCGCACTCGAGGGTCCGCGGCGGCCGATGCCGCTGGTGAGCGAAGCGGTGCGTGGCGAGGGTGCTGTGCTCGTCGACGAGCAAGGAGAGCGTTTCCTCGCTGAAACCGCAGGGGGCGAGCTTGCGCCTCGCGACGTGGTTGCGCGCGCGGTTTGGCACCAACTCGCTGTCGGACGCCGTGTGTTCCTGGACGCAAGGCAATGTCTGGGCCCCAGATTTGACAAACGCTTTCCGGCAATCGCCGATTTGTGCCGCCAGGCCGGCATTGATCCCGCGACCGACCTGATCCCGGTGCGTCCGGCGGCACATTATCACATGGGCGGTGTTGCTGTAGACGCTGCCGGCCGCAGCTCCATCGAGGGACTGTGGGCATGTGGCGAGGTCGCATGCACCGGTCTGCACGGCGCGAACCGACTCGCCAGCAACTCGCTTATGGAAGCGGCGGTCACAGCGAGCTGGGTTGCTGAAAGCGTCGCCAACGTATCACACACCCGGCGACCGCGCGTGTGTTCCGCATTCGTGCCCAAACGGCCAGATGCCTCCGGCATCCGCCCAATCGTTTCCGCTGCACTCGGCATCATCCGCGATGGCGAGAAGCTACGCGACGTGGTCGCGACTCTGTTGCCGATTGCAGCTCACGACAGCGCTGCCTCCGACCCCGCCTTGGTCGCGCTGATGATCGCCATTGCGGCGCTGCGGCGCGAAGAGAGCCGCGGCTCGCACTGTCGTTCCGATTTCCCCGGACGCGATGCGCACGCGCGCCAGTCACGGCTGACACTGCGCAGCGCGATACAGACCGCCGTCGCACTCAGCTGGCGGGCACCGATACGGAGCACCATGACATGAGATCATTCTCACCCCTTCCCTCAACCCTGATCGAGCCGATCGTACGCGGTGCTCTTCTCGAAGACCTGGGCAGATGCGGCGATCTGACCAGCGACGCCGTGATCCCGCGTGATCGCACGGCCACGTTGGTGCTCAAGTCGCGACAGACGGGGATCGTTGCCGGGCTCGATCTGGCCGCCTTCGCCTTCATGCTCGTCGAACCTGCGATCGACATGCAAATCTGGCGCGCTGACGGCAGCGATGTCGCGGGTGGCGAAACTATCGCCATGCTGTGCGGACCGGCGCGAGGCCTGCTCACGGCCGAACGCACGGCACTCAATTTTCTGTGCCGTCTGAGCGGCATTGCCACGGCCACGGCGGCGATGGTCGAAGCCGTGCGTGGCCACAAGGCGAGGATCGTGTGCACGCGAAAGACGACGCCCGGCCTGCGAGCTTTGGAGAAATATGCGGTACGCGTCGGCGGCGGCGCCAATCACCGGTTCGGGCTCGACGACGCCGTGCTGATCAAGGACAACCACATCGCGATCGCTGGCGACATTCGCACGGCAATAGAGCGGGCGCGCGCCGCCGCAGGGCACATGGTGAAGATCGAGGTCGAGGTCGAGACGCTTGAGCAGCTCGATACAGCGCTCACGCTGGGAGTCGACGCAGTGCTGCTCGACAATATGTCGGTTGAGGATCTTACCCGCGCCGTGGCAATCGTCGGTGGCCGCGCCATCACCGAGGCTTCCGGCCGGGTGACACCGAAAATGGCTCCCGCGATCGCCGCGACAGGAGTTGACCTCATCTCGGTTGGATGGCTGACACACAGCGCGCCCATTCTCGACATTGGCCTGGACATGCCGTGTCGCGGGAACATCAGCACTCATTTGAACTAAGGGAAACACAATGAGGAGCAACGCGCGCGCGGCTGCATGCGCAGACGAGACGCTGGAAAAGCACGCTTCATGCGGCTCACCTCCATACCCGGATCCCGGTATTGCGCTCACCGACGAGCCCATCGGAAGGGGCTCGCCACTGGACGGACTCCTGAGTGCGCTCGCTGATCAGCAACAGAGGTTTTTTGACGATGACGACGGGAATGAACGAGGAGTGCGGCTCGAACTGTGCCACGCAGTCGATGGAGGCAGCACTGCCCCGATGGAACCGCAAAGAGGCCGAGGCTATATACGGCATGCCGTTCAACGATCTGCTCTTCCTGGCCCAGACCATCCATCGCCAGAACTTCGATCGCAACCGGGTGCAGCTGTCGCGGCTGCTCAGCATCAAGACCGGCGGATGCCCGGAGGATTGCGGCTATTGCAGCCAGTCTGCGCATCACGAAACCGGCCTGAAGGCATCGAAGCTGATGGAGGTCAAACATGTCATCGAGGAGGCGACCAAGGCACGAGATGCTGGCGCAACCCGCTATTGCATGGGTGCTGCCTGGCGCAGTCCGAGGGACCGCGACATGGACGCTGTGCTCGCCATGATCGAAGGCGTGAAGGCGCTTGGCATGGAGACCTGCATGACGCTCGGCATGCTCGACCTCAGCCAGGCGCAACGCCTGAAAGCGGCTGGTCTCGACTACTACAACCACAACCTCGACACGTCCGCGCGCTATTACGGCAAGGTCGTTTCGACCAGGACCTTTGCCGACCGGCTCGAAACGCTTGGGCGGGTGCGCGAGGCTGGGATCAAGGTCTGCTGCGGCGGCATTGTCGGGATGGGAGAGGAAAAGGCCGATCGCATCGACATGCTGGTAACGCTGGCGAACCTGCCCGAGCCGCCGGAAAGCGTGCCCATCAACATGCTGATCCCCATCAGGGGGACGCCGCTTGCCGATGCCGAGCCCATCGAACCGATCGATTTCGTCCGCACCATTGCGCTCGCCCGCATCATGATGCCGAAGTCCTCTGTAAGGCTCTCCGCCGGCAGGACGGCGATGAGCGACGAGACCCAGGCGCTGTGCTTCTTTGCCGGGGCGAATTCCGTGTTTGTTGGCGACACGCTGCTGACAGCGGACAATCCAGGCGAGGACAAGGATACTCGTTTATTTAGACGTCTCGGCATCGAACCGATGCAATGCGAGGCGAAATGAACGAGCCACCGCTCGCCCGCTATGAAGCCACCTTGCAGGGGCTGGCGCGCAAGGACCGGCTGCGCACATTGTCGCCGCGGGTCGGGTTGGACTTCTCCTCCAACGACTATCTCGGGTTTGCCGCCTCGAAGAGACTTGGCGACGCAGTCGCGGCCGCAATCCAGCGGGGCACCCCGGTCGGCGCTACCGGATCGCGGCTTCTGCGCGGCAACGCGCCGGAGCATGAGCAATTGGAGGCAGATGCGGCGGCGTTCTTCGGGGCCGAACGGGCGCTGTTCTTCAGCAGCGGCTATGTCGCCAACTTCGCCCTGCTGAGCACCCTGGTGAAAAAAGGCGACCTGCTGATCCTCGATGAACTGGCGCATGCCAGCATGCATGAAGGGGCGCGGGCTGGACGCGCCGAGTTCAGGATGGTGGCGCACAATGACATTGATGCTTTTGAGGACGCGATCAGGCGCTGGCGCGCCGAAGGCGGCATCGGGCGGATCTGGATCGGGGTCGAGAGCCTGTACAGCATGGATGGCGACCGCGCGCCAATGGAGAGCCTGATCGAGCTTGCCGATCGGCGCGATGCATTCATACTGGTTGACGAGGCACATGCCACCGGGGTCTGGGGACCGGCGGGCCGCGGGCTGGCCGCGGCGTTCGAGGGCCGCGACAACATCCTGGCTCTCCACACATGCGGCAAGGCGCTCGGTGCATCCGGCGCGCTCGTCACCGGGCCGGGAGTGCTGTGCGACTATATTGTCAATCGCTGCCGGCCGTTCATCTACGCCACCGCGCCATCGCCGCTCATGGCAGTGGCGGCGCGCGAAGCGCTCGCAATGCTGGTCGACGAGCCGATGCGCCGCGTTCAGTTGCACGAGCACGTTGCCTTCGCAAGCCGGCAACTGGCCGAGCGTTGCGGATCCAGGCCCAGCGGTTCGCAGATCCAGCCCTTTGTCATTGGGGAGGTGACGCACACCATGGCGATCGCGGCGGCTCTGCAGGCCCGCGGCTTTGATATACGGGGCATTCGACCGCCGACCGTGCCGGAAGGTAGCTCACGCCTGCGCATTTCGCTGACGCTCAATGTCGGCAAGGCTGACATTTCGGCCATGGTCGAGACGCTTGCCGAAGTGTCGGCCACGGCATGAGCAAGCGCATCGTCGTCACCGGAACAGATACGGGAATTGGCAAAACGGTTTTTGCCGCGGGGCTGGCAGGCCTGCTCGACGGCTTCTACTGGAAGCCGGTGCAATCGGGTCTCGATGAGGAGACCGACAGTGAGGTGGTCGAACGGCTCGCTGGCCTGCCATCCGGGCGCGTGCTGCCGGAGGCCCACCGCTTGAAAAGCCCGCTGTCGCCGCACCGTTCAGCCGAAATCGACGGTGTCTCGATCGAGGCTGCCGATCTTGCTTTTCCGGTCCTGCCCACACCGCTCGTCATCGAAGGCGCTGGCGGACTGATGGTGCCGATCAACCGACAGACAAGATTCATCGACATCTTCGCTGAATGGCGGCTGCCGGTGATCCTATGCGCCCGCACCGAGCTTGGCACGATCAACCACACTTTGCTGTCCATCGAAGCCCTGCGGGTTCGCTCCATCCCGCTGATCGGCGTTGCCTTCGTCGGTGAAGAGGCGGCCGATACGCAAAGGACAATCACCGAATTGGGCGCGGTGCGTCAGCTCGGCAGACTGCCACTTCTCGCTCCGCTCACGCGCGAAACTCTGCGAAGGGCGATGATTGCCGGCTTCGACCTCGCCCAGATTGCCGAAGGCGAGTGATGTCGGGGTCGCGCGTGTGGCATCCATTCACCCAGCATGCGATCGAGCCGCCCATGCCGGCCGTTATCCGCACCGAGGGAGCTTGGCTCCAGACGAATGACGGAAGGCATATCCTCGATGCAATCTCCTCCTGGTGGGTGGTCACTCACGGCCACCGCCAACCGCGGATCATGGAAGCGATCCGGATTGCGACCGAGATGCTTGACCAGGTGATCTTCGCCGGCCTGACCCATCAGCCGGCTGAGCAATTGGCCTCTGCGCTGATCGAAATGGTGCCGCCAGGCCTCGACTGGGTCTTTTACTCCGACAGCGGCTCTACCTGCGTTGAAGTGGCGCTGAAGATGGCGCTCGGCTATTTCCGCAACATCGGCGCGCCGCGCTCGGGCATCGTCGCGATGGAACACAGCTATCATGGCGACACGATCGGCACGATGAGCGTCGGCGCCCGGGGCGTGTTCAATGCCGCCTATGAACCACTGTTGTTCGAGGTCGACACCATTCCTTTTCCGGCCGCGGGGCGCGAGCAGGAAACGCTGGATCGTTTCGAGGCCTTGTCTCGCGACCGCCGCGCCGCCGCGCTGATCATCGAGCCGCTTGTGCTTGGCGCCGGCGGCATGCTGATGTATCCGGCCTGGGTTCTGACCGAATTGAAGAGGATCGCTGAGGCCTACGGCACGCTCTTGATCGCCGACGAGGTGATGACCGGCTGGGGACGCACCGGAACCATGTTCGCCTGCGAGCAGGCGTCCATCTCTCCGGATATCCTGTGCACCTCGAAGGGCTTGACCGGCGGTGCCGTCCCGCTGGCGGCCACGCTTGCCACCGATGCCATCTTCCAGGCCCACTATTCCGAGGACCGCAAGAAGACGTTTTTCCACTCAAGTTCCTACACCGCCAATCCGATTGCCTGTGCGGCGGCACTTGCCAATGTCGAGATCTGGCGTGACGAGCCGGTGGCCGAGCGGATCGCCGCCTTGAGCACGAAGCAGGCGGCCGGGCTTCACCGCTTCCGGGACAATCCATATTTCGCCGACAGCCGGGCGACCGGCACGATCGCGGCCCTCGATCTGCGCACCGGCTCAGCCGGTTATCTTGCCGAGATCGGGCCGAAGCTGCGCGCTTTTTTCCTCGAGCGCGGCCTGCTCGTGCGCCCGCTCGGCAATGTCCTTTATCTTCTCCCGCCCTATTGCATCACCGGAGACGAGCTGGACGGGCTCCATGACGCCATCGAGGAGGCCGGCGAACGCTTCGGCTCGCGGTCATGAGCCGGTCGTCGCGCATACTGGGCTTCGGTCATCATGCGCCGGCGCGCAAGGTCGAGAACGCGGAAATCGAAGATCGTCTCGGGCTCGAACCCGGCTGGATCGAGCGGCGCACCGGAATCCGCTCGCGCTTCTGGGCAACGGGCGAAGATACATTGTCTGGCCTTGCCGCGCGGGCCGGCGACATGGCGCTGGCAAATGCCGGTGTCGACCGTGACGATATCGGCCTGCTGGTGCTCGCGACGTCGACGCCCGACCATCTTCTGCCGCCGAGCGCGCCGCTGGTGGCACACCGGCTGGGACTCGACCGCGCCGGTGCGGTTGACCTGACAGGCGCCTGCGCCGGCTTCATCTATGCCCTGATGTTCGCGGACGGATACACCCGCCTGCATGGCAAAGCGAGCCTGGTCATTGCCGCCAACATCCTCAGCCGCCGCATCAATCCGGCCGAGCGCGCAAGCGCGGTTCTGTTTGCCGATGCCGCGGGCGCCCTGGTGGTTGTCCCGAGCGAAGAGCCGGATCGAGGCATCCTCGGCGCCGCGCTGGCCTCGGACGGCTCGCGCCACGGACTGATAAAGATTCCCGCCGGCGGAAGCAACACACCGTTCCACGACGGGCTGGAGCTCGAGCAGACCTGGATGACGATCGCCGACGGCCGCGAAGTGTTCGCCAAGGCCGTGGAGATGATGTCTCGCTGCTCGCAGGATGCCCTCTCGGCTGCCCGAATGGGATCGCAAGAGATCGAGCGGTTCGTGCCACACCAGGCCAATGCGCGGATTTTCGATGCGGTCGGCAGGGTTCTCGGAATAAAAGATGAAGCGATCGTCAAGACGATCGCGGACTACGGCAACTCTTCCGCCGCGACCATCCCGCTCTCGCTCTCGCTTTCGCATCAGGCACAGCCGTTTCGGCCCGGTGAAAAGATTCTTCTTGCGGCAGCCGGTGCCGGTCTCAGCGGAGGCGCCCTCATCATAGGAATTTAGCCGCACGGCGGTCGTGCACAGGAGTGGTCAGGGATGACACGAGCAAACGGGCCTGCCAAAAAACGGTCGCCGGCAAGCTTCACGGGCGCTGGCGCGGTGACGCCAGAGCGATCAAAGTTGCAGGCGATTCTGTCGATCAGCACAATCGGCAATGTTATCTTGCCGCAAGGGTTGTCGGCGCCAGCCTGGGAGCGGAGCGGCTCATAGACAGCTTCCTCGTTCGACGAGTCATCCTGGTCGATAGGCAGGTCCTTCTGATGCATAGATCAACATTGTAGCGGCAGCAGTGCAGCCGAGAATTTGAATAAGAGGCCCCTCGAAGGCATCATCATGCAGTCCGAAAACAATACCCATCTGCCTTCCTCAACAACGCTCGCTCCCTTTCGAAATCCGGTGTTTCGCTCGATCTGGACGGCTACACAAATATCCAGCCTCGGCTGGCTCGTGCAAACGGTCGCCATCAGCTGGCTGATGGCCACGATTTCCGCTTCGGATCTGATGGTTGCACTCGTGCAGGCTGCATCCACCTTGCCGGTATTTCTCCTTTCGATCCTGGCAGGAGCCATTGCCGACAACTTCAGCCGCCGATGGGTGATGTTTGCGGGACACTGCCTGATAGCCTTGGCGTCAACGACGCTGATGATTTCTGTGGGTCTGGGATTTGCCAGTCCGTGGCTAATTCTCGGATTGGGTTTCCTGGCCGGCTGCGGCTTTGCCTTGAATGATCCGGCCTGGCACGCTTCTGTCGGCGATATTCTTCACAAGCGCGACATCCCGGCTGCGGTGACGCTTATGTCTGTCGGATACAACATTGTGCGCAGCGTAGGTCCGGCTTTGGGGGGCGTGGTCTTGGCATTCCTTGGACCGCTGGCCGCTTTCGCGTTGGCAGCGCTGAGTGATCTGGCGCCACTAACCGCAATATGGCGCACTCGATGGAATGTCCGCACGTCCCCTCTCCCTCGTGAGCGCATGACGATGGCAATTCATGACGGAGTGCGCTTCACCGTAATGTCCTTGGAGATCAGGGCAGCGATTGCCCGTGCAACCCTTTTCGGCCTGGCAAGCATCTCCATCCTTGCGCTGCTCCCTTTGGTCGTCCGGGATCAGCTGAAAAGCGGACCTATCATCTACGGCATCTTGCTGGCCGGCTTTGGCATGGGGGCTTTCATCGCGGGCATGAGCAATAGCTTTCTAAGGCGGGCCACGTCTCAAAACAGGCTGGTGTCCTTCGCCTCTGTTGCTTGTGCGGCATGTTGCCTTTCGCTTGCACTCACGTCGTCGGTCCCCGTGGCGGCCGTTTCGCTGGCACTTGGCGGCGCGGGTTGGCTTATCACCTGGACTGGCATCGACGTTTCGGTGCAGCTGGCAAGCCCCAGATGGGTGGTCGGCCGCACCCTGTCGATCTACTACGCCTTGAGCGCAGGCGGGATGGCGGCTGGCAGCTGGATCTGGGGCACTGTCGCACAGAACTACTCCTTAGGCTGGGCTTTGCAGGGTGCCGCAGGCGCTCTGTTGCTGGTTGCAGCTGCGGGAATGCTGTTTCCGGTCGGTCCATGGGAGGAAACGGATCAGGAAAGTTCGGATTTTCGGCCGCCGGAGCTGGCACTCGACTTGAAGGCCAGAAGTGGACCCATAGTGGTGAAGGTGGAATATCGTATATCCGAAAAGAATATCGAGACCTTTCTGGGCTACATGCGCGCAAGGCGGCATGTTCAGAGCCGTGCCGGTGCGCGAAACTGGACACTGCAGCGAAATCTTCAAACGCCATCAATTTGGACAGAGACATTCCGCACTCCAACCTGGATGGATTTTCTTCGCCTCAATCATCGGCTCACGGCAGCGGATAAGGAAATCGGTGATCATCTCCTGTCACTGCATGATGGGGAGCGTCCGCCTCACACAGTGCTTTCCATCGAACGCACGACTGAGGCAGCTCGTACCCGTTCCCCGACACTTTTTTCTCGCCCTCCGAGATGACGTGATACAAGAGCGATCGCATCCGGCATTGGATCTGTGGCGCCAGTCGAGTTCGAGGACCGTGAAGGTCCCAGGCAGTACACGAGCTGATGCGGCCGGCGCTCTCTTGAGAATTGCCCCGCGTGTCGAGGCCGGGGAACTGCGCTCTGGTCGTTCCGCCAGGCGGCGCGAGACGGCAAGAAGCGCATGAGTCTTGAGTGGTGGTGATCGCCGGCGGCGCCCTTCGGCGGGCAGTTCAGCCAGTTATGCGGCCCGGATGGCCGGCAAGAGGATCTGACTCGCTCCAGGCAGGCGCTGGCCAGCCAGAACCGGGGGCTGTTCGAGCCCAAGCGTTTCGAATTGGCGCACGCATGGCCTCGAGCTTTCAGCGCCGGAGATGGTGGCCAGACAGAGATTTGACGCCCTTGAAGGGTGGCCCCGCGGAACGAGAACGCGTTCAGTATCATTGCTGCGCTCTTTGGGCGGCTTGCCTTTCGCGATGTTCGAACGCGTCGGTGAAGCTATCGAGTTCTTGGTGGGTCATCCCAAGCGCGCGCCCCTCCTCACGCCATGTGGCGACCGCCCTCTCGACTTCTGCGAGGATCGTCTTCGCTCGATCGGTCTTGATCCGGAAATAGGCAGTGACGGACATCAACGCGTCGATCGTCGCTTCCGGTCCGGTTTCCTCCGATACCCAGGTTTTCAGTTCTCGCACCTGCTCTGGGAACGGGTTGATGTCGAAGGCAGGCGCCAAGCGCCATTGCCCGCGATGCACATGGATAAAGCCGTGATTGTGGAGGTGGTCATCGACATTAGTGATAAGGATTGAGAAGGCGATGCGCCGCCAAAGTTCTGCTATATTGGCCGCTGGCTGGCTGCCGTGCTGACGGAGCACATCCACGAGTTCAGTATAGCTATGCTCGCCCGCGTCGCCTGACTCGGCGGCGATCATGGTGGCGGCGGAGACATACATAAGCCGATTTCCGTTTGGGGTCCGATCGAAGCGCCGGATGAGCGCGACTGGAGCGCCGTCGCTGTCGAGCAAACGTGTCTCGGCAGCCTCCACGCCGGCTTTTCTGGCCAGAATCATGGCGAGCACTTCGCCTTTTGTGACAGATCGATCATCGGCAATGCTCGGAAACTTACCGATAGCGAGGCGTCCGTCATCATCGACGACAGAGCATTTCGGACGAAGTCCCCCAAGGGACGTGCCACGTCCACGCAAATAGGCGAGATCCGCTGCCGTTTCGGTGTTCGTCTCGACGGCGTGTGTGGCCGCGAGGAGTTGACCGACTTCAATGAGCGGCGGCGTGGTGCGTCGACCCTCCTCGGTCGTTCTTTGATAACGCCCTGCTTCGTCCTTCAACCGGAGCGCACCAATGCGGCTCATGTCGTCCACTGCCAAGAGGTAATCCATAGCGTTCAGAGGCGGCGTTTCAGCGACATTCCCAGCCCGGCGCGCCTCTTGGCGACGCTTGGCGTGGTCGCGCTGGATGACACGCCGGCCCCATCCGTCCGGCTCGGTGTCGGCGATCGCGTTGTGGAACACCGATCCGTCGCCGGTCTTTCGATGGAACTGAGGGCCGGTAACGAGTGGCAGACCGGGTTCGATCGAGAAGCCTTCCGCTGCTCTCAGCCAACCTGCATCGTATTCAAAGGCAGCGCTTTCACGCGCACCCTGCTGATCATAGCGCAACGTGCCCAGTGGCGTCGCTTCCTCGCCGAGGTGAACAGCAATAGAACGTCTCATATTGCACCGGGCGGCCTACGCACCCTTACCCTTTTGGGCAAACGTTCGGCATCGAGGAGCAGGCCTTGTTCGTCGCGCTGGGGGTCGACGATCTTAGTCAGAGCCTCGTCAAAGCCCAGAACAAAAAAGGTCATGGCGTAAGCACCCATAGCAACTGTCGGGTCTCCTTTTTCGATCTTCAGATAGGTGCTCTTTGCGATGCCCAGTCGTTCCGCCATCATCATCACCGTCAGGCTGCGTTTTTTGCGGGCGAGCGCAATGTCGGTGCCCAGCTTGCCAAGCGCCCGCTTGACTCTGGGGGGCAATGTGTCGGTCACCGTCGAGCGCATCTTTGTCTCATAAAAACGACCTTAACTTATTTTAGGTCTTTTATATAAACCCAAACCTGGGATCTGTCGAGAGTAGGCCAGATAACTGTCGGTCCCAAAAGGGTATTGGCGCTGCCACCAGACGCGCCAATCTCGTGAGCATGCATCCACCCAATCCGCATTCGCCAGATAAGCTGCACAGGGTGTCAACTTTGCCCCGGAATTCGCCGCTGCAAAACGGAACGGGCCATGCTTGACTCGATTCCGGTTGCGCGCCGGAAGCACAGAGCAGCCACGCACGCTCTTTCGACCCCACCCTTCATAGCGAGCAAAGGCTGTCGGCATCGAGCGAAAGTGTCACATTCCAAACATACGAAGTTGTCCCAACGTCTGGTTCTCGTGCTCAGCCTGCGCCGACAAGAGAGCGCCACGAGCAGCAGCCGCCAATTTGAATGTCGCGGAGCCGGTTCGTCGGAATGGCACGTCGCTTGCTGCTCCGCATGGAACGCACACTGCTAGCCCACGAACAGCGGAGATAATAATGGCGATTGATTCACAAGGGCTGCCCCTCCCCTGTGCCCCTGCTCAGCGGGTATTCCGCATTCCTCAGATTGCAAAGAAGAATGCGATCCCCTTTTGAATGGAGATCCAGAATGAACGTAAGCAGCCTTCTTCCCGGCTCGGTTGCGGCCCTGATCTCCGTTTCGGTGGCTCGCGCGGCGGACGAAATTCCCGCGTCGGACCGGACCGAATACGTCCAGATCTGCGACGTCTACGGTCCGGGCTACTTCCATGTCCCCAACACCGACACCTGCCTGCGCATCGGCGGCTACATCCGATACGACGTCGGCATCGGCGGTGTCCGTTCGCATGAGGGGGCAAGAACATCCAGTGCGAGAACCGGGGAGGCTCAGGGCACCTGGCGAAACAACACGCGTTTCACGTTCAAGACTTGGACGCGCCAGGAAACCGAAATCGGACCCCTGAAGACCTATACTGAAAGCCGCCTGAACTTCGGCAACCGCAACCCTTATCCGGGTCCGGACAGCGCTCAGAACCATGCCTTCAACAGCGGCACCAAGTTGACTTCCGCCTGGATCCAGCTTGGTGGTCTCCGAGTCGGGAAGGACGAATCGGCCTTCGACACATTTATCGGATACGCCGGGAACATCCTCAATAACGCACTTGTTCCGTATGGCGACTTCGATACCAACGTGGTTCAGTACTATCTGGATTCCGCCAGTGGCTTTTCAGCTCTGGTTTCACTTGAACAAGGGGTAAGTGAGGTCGGTTCTCTCGACAGCCATGTTCCCCACGTTGTACTAGGCGTGAGACAGACGCAGGCCGGCGGCGCGATCACCGGCGTAATCGCTCGTGACAGCAACTACGACGCTTTGGCCGGCAAGGTCCGCATCGACGTCAATGTCACAGATGACCTGTCGCTATTCGGTATGTTCGGCTACGGCTCCATTGGCAATCTCAACGACGACCCAACCAACGCTGTCGCCGCTCATGGTCGCGGCTTTTACAAGAATTGGAGCGGCGATTGGGCTTTGTGGGTGGGCGCCACCTATACGCTCGACGAGAAAACGGCGTTGAATTTCCAGGTCTCCGGTGATCAGCTCCGGAACTCCGGACTGGCTGCAAACGTCGCGTATATGGCCATTCCAGGTTTCACAGTCACAGCCGAAGTCGACTATGTCCATTATGCCAAGTTCGCTGCCGTCGACCGTGCCGGCATGAATCCGATTCACGTCGGCAAAGCGGACAGCCTCGGCGGCGTACTGCGATTCCAAAGCTCATTCTAACGCAACGAATCTGAATGTCAGAGGGCCGACAGGTGGCCTCGGGATCTGACCTTGCGACGTTCAAGATGTTGTCTTGGAAGATCATGCCCCGACGTGTTGGTGGACTTCATAGCCTGCTCAGCGAGGCTCGCATAGAGCGCTCAGCACCGGGTGCGTCCATCTGTATCCCACTTGTGCTACCCCCATTGCGATGAGCTGCTCGATATCGAGAGCTTCGGCAGCACGGCAAGAACGGTAGACACCTGGACGCTCCGTCCAGGCACTCGTCAAGTTTCCTCAGTGGTTCAGGATCAGTTTTCGGCGGGCGTCGTTGCAAAATCAGTTCTATTCACCAAGAATCTTGTTCTGGTCGGGCCATCTTCAAGGGCAATTCAATTCGTGTCTGAGTCGCAGCGGACCGTGACAGCATAAGTCACTTTGCTCCGCGTTCTTGCTGCCTTGCCTAGTTCTCCGCCGCGTCATTGTCGCCGACATATGGCGGACGCTCCGATGTGGAGCCGGTGTCCTCAGCAGCACCGCAAATCGGGCATCAATGCATCCACGTCATGGATGTTCTTATCGAAGCAATCGATTTTTCTGGCTGTCCAATGATGAATATGAAGCACTTGGCGTGGTGGGCGCCGTCGGAGTCGTTGCATGGAATCGCTTGTCCAGTGCGGCCAGGGTGCCGAGGCGATCTTCGGAGGGGTCGACCATATGATCTGCGACCCAACGGCAATTGGCCGTCGTGGAGACAATGGCTTTCAAGTAGCAGGGACCATCTGCCGGGTGAAAATAACTGATCACACCGCATGTCGGCCGAGCTGAAGTCCGCGATGGTAGCGTACCGAACTGTTCGGACCGCAAAATGCGACGACGTCGCCCACATCACAGCTGCGCCTGCAGTCCCCCCGTGCCAGCGCCAAATTGACGTGTTCAGTAGGAGCCAAAGCATATGCACCGTCGTAATCTGATCAAGGGGTTCATTGTACTGGGCGCGTGTCCTATTTGCGCTGAAGCCGCGCGGACGGCCAGCACCGAATGGGGATATGCCGGCCCGGTCGGACCCGAACAATGGGGGCATCTGGACAAGAGGAATTTGGTCTGCTCGGCGGGCATGCAGCAATCGCCGGTCGATATCAAGGGCGCGGTCAAAGCGGATATTCCGCGCATTGCCATAGGCTGGCACAGGGGCGGCGGCAGGATGGTGAACAACGGCCACACCATTCAAATCAACCTGCAACAAGGCAGCACGCTCACTCGAGGGGATCGCGTCAGTGAGTTGCTACAGTTCCACTTCCATGCGCCAAGCGAGCACCACGTCGCAGGCAAGAGTTTCCCGATGGAAGCGCATTTCGTCCATAAGGACCGCGACAGCGATACTTTGGGTGTGCTGGGCGTGTTTCTGACACCAGGCGCGACAAATGCCAGTTTTGCCAGGCTTGCTGCAGCTTTTCCAGCAACGTCAGGCGATGAGGCAACGGTCGACGACGTCGATCCGAACGAGCTTCTGCCGGCTTCGCTTGGCTACTGGACATATGAAGGATCTTTGACAACACCACCATGCACGGAAAACGTCGACTGGATGGTGGCGAGGGAACCGGTTGAGGTCGACCCAGCAGACATGGAGCGATTTACCTCGCTGTATCCCCGAAACGCGCGCCCTATCCGTTCACCCAATCGGCGCTTCATCCTGGGCCTCAGCTGAGGACCCCTGAAGCCGCGAAGGGTCGAAGCACCGCCTGCGCGTTGTATTCATCTGCTTCCACGCAACGATGTGCTCCGCATCGCGGGGGTCCTTTGGACGCTCATTCTCGTTCTGGAAGTGACCGAAAACCAAGTTTGGCGACGGTGTTGAACCGTCCTCGTAAGGGTGAGAGGTAGGCGTGGCTTTCCTATTCCAGCAGCATCCGGCCGCATACCGAACGCCTGGCGAGCTGGACTTCAGGTTGGACCTTCGCAAGGCGTGCACCGCGGATCAAACGCCGTTTCCTTGGGAAACACGGCTCAGCTCCGACAAAGCAATTGTAATCGCCCTAGCCGCCTCGGTTGCGCTCTTGGTCGGGACGCAGGGGCAGCCCCCGCAGATCAACGATGCGATCCTAAGTCAACTGCGACCGATTCAGATCAACGATGCATTGCTCCGGCGCGACGTCGCCCGCGCTCGGACGGATATGGCATTGGACTCCCGGTCGGTTGCTTCTGCCGGACAGGCATTGCAAAGGAATCGTGAAAACTTGCAACGCTCTCCCGGGGTTTCGCCCGATGAGAGCTCTGGGCAAGCCAGATTGCGCGCGCAGCTCATAAACTCGATCGAAGACAAGGAGGCTGCCGTCTCAGCCTTGGTCAAGCAAGATCAGCTTTTGCAAAACTGTCTCGCTGATCTCGCTCGCTCGCTTGGTCGCCTTGGGGGGGCACCGTCACGCAGGGTTGTACTTTCCAAGCTGATCGCGAGTTCGGCCGAACCGGGGCTCGCCCTCGCATCACAGATGGATCAGCCTCCCGACCGATTTGCTCCGAGCCAGGCCCGGGCTGCCGCGGATGTTGTAGGCAAGGCCGGCGCTGCCGCGTCTTCATTGTGGAGGTGGGACCAAGCTGCCAATCAGATCGCATCCCTCGACACATCCTCCAAGGCCGCCGAACTGGAGCGAGAGCATTTGAAAGGCTACGCTTTGGCCAGCGCGCAAGCGCAGCGTACGCGATTTTTCCTTGGCTTGCTGTCCATATGCCTCTGCATGTTTGCGATCCTTCGGTCCTCCAGGCAGCATCTGCGGATGAACCGGCTGAAAAGGCGGTTGGAGCTTGAAGAGGCAATGCGTGAGATCGAATCTCGCTTCAACGATAGTAAGGCAAAGAATGCCTCGGCGCGCCTTTCCACCGAAGCAGCGCTTAGACTCGTTCAACGCGTTTTCGATTCGCATCAATGCGCGCTCGCTCTGGTGGATCCGAGTCTCAGCAGGCAGACCGAGTGCTTTGTGGCGAACACGTGCATACCCGTCTGGAACCTCTCGCTTATTGATGAAGTCGTTTCACTTGTCCGCGCCGGACGACCAGTGTTTCACGTTGTTCCGGCGGCTGAAATCGTTCGGATCGCACCAGGCACGACCGGCTTTTGTCAAATTGTAGCTTGCAGGGCCTCCGATCAGCAGGCTGTGGTTTGCATCCTTGTTTTTGAACGAGATCGCTCACTCCCCTCAGCAGACGACCTGCGAGTTCTTGCCAGTGCCATTGTGCGTTTGAGCAACCATCTTGAAATGCAACGTGTAAATGACGAACGCGACATTCTGGTGAGTCGATGGGAGCATGTGGAAAGGCTGAGGACTGTCGGCACGATTGCAAGCGGCGCCACACATGAGTTCAACAATATTTTAGGCGCAATAATCGGATATTCAGAAATTGCCCAAAGTCTGGTGCGTCGCCCCTCTCGAATTCGGAACCACATCGACCAAATCATCTTAGCTGGCCACCGAGCCAAGCTGATCGTTGACCAGATCTTGTCCCTCAGCCGAAACCGAAAGCGCGTGCCAGTGCCTTTCAATGTCTCCGAAATTGTTATGGATCTTGCGCCATTGCTGCGGCTTACAGTTCGTGCGGATGTTCAGTTGAACTTCAAGATCAACGAGTGGCAAACGGTGATCGAGGGCAGCCCAACCGAAATACAGCAGATCCTCATGAATCTGTGCAAGAACGCGTCGGAAGCTGTCTTGAAGGAGGGCCGTGTCGAGGTTAGCGTTTCTCGCGCCCAGGTGTGCCAAACAAGGCCGCTGGCTCAGGGAACCTTGAGACCTGGAGATTACGTTCTCCTCTCCATCAGCGACGATGGCACAGGAATCGCAAGTTCGATCCTTCCGCATGTCTTTGAGCCCTTTTTTACCACGCGCTCTCGCGTCGGCGGGACCGGGCTGGGTCTTGCCGCGGTGGACAGGCACGTGAGCGCGCTCGCAGGCTGCCTTGACGTCACCTCGGCTGTTGGCCGAGGGACGCGCTTTGATATCTACTTACCGGCCTGCGAGGAGGAGCCAGTCAACGCTGACATCGCTTTCGGCCCATACGACGGATCACCTGGCAACGGAGAAATCGTTGCAGTCGTGGAGCCCGATTCAGCAGAGTTGGAGATCTACAAGAACAAGGTCGCCGCGCTGGGCTACAAGCCAGTCGGCTTCGCGACCTTCCAAAATCTTTGCGGCTGGATCGAGAGCGGGAAGGCAGCTGACCTGCTGATCTTGGGTAAAATGCCTTTCCTCCAGCGGGAACAGGCAGAGTCCGCATGCCCCACCCTCATGACGGTGCCTGTCATAGTCGTCGGTGAAATTGACCCCATGCCCGTCACATCGGCTAATCCGGCTTTCGTCCTGTGGCTAGCGAAGCCGGTCTCGTCCCGGACAATGGAGCATGCGGTTCGTACGATGATGATGACATGATGCCGCCGACACGCTCGGGCTATCCAAGCATTCCGAGAAAGCCCGTCAAAAGACATCGAAGCAGAACAAAATGACGCGTCACGTTCACCAACTTATCGATCCCCAGAAGTTGTTCCAGCCTTAGTGCTTGTCGAGAAGGTCGGCCACTGTCTCTCCCCGTCGCCGGGCATCGGCGGCGAGCCATACCTCTCCCACCTCATACACGTCGCCTTGGGTACGGAACGGTACGATGACGTCAATAGCAGCCGAGAGCATGTCAAGAAGCGTGCGGTCTTCCACAGCGGCTCCTTGCGCGCTGCTCTTGACGAGTGAAAAGAGCTTTTTGAAACCTTGTACTGGATCAGCCCCATGAATCGTTGATATCGATCCCGCATGGCCGGAAACGACTTCGCTAAGGTAGGCCCAAGCGGCATCATCGCGCATCTCGCCAAGCAAAATCCGATCGGGGCGCATGCGCAAGCTGGCTTGCAACAGTTGCTCGGCCGTCACCGCACCTGCGCCTGCTCGGTCCTTCGGATAGAGTAGCCGGACATGGTTCTCGTGCGGGATTGCAAGTTCGAGCGTGTCCTCGATACTGATCAACCTCTCTTGCGGGGGTATAGCGTCGATCAAAGTCTTGCTCATTGTCGTTTTGCCGCTTCCAGTAGCTCCGCAAAGCAGCATGGTGAGCCGCCCGCAGACGCAGGCTCGCAAAAATTGCTCCAAGTCACCATGGTCGTAGTGCTGTAGAATCGTTTCGTCCTGCCGCTCTTGGCGCTCTTTTCGTGAGCGCCATTGATTCCAACGCGAGTATTCGTAGCGAGAAGAAACTTCCTTGAGTTCGCTAACACGACTTGAGGGACGCCGTATCGTCAGGCTTATTGTTCCTGAGGGTACAGCGGGTGGCAAACAGATCTGCAGCCGCTCTCCGTTCGGCAACTCAGTCGCACATAGGGGGCTTTGAGGTCCGACATCTTGCTTGCGCAGCGCTCCAGCGAGGATCGCGATGTCCTCAAGATCGTCATAAGACAGTGGCAGCGGGTGTTTCGTGAAAACGCCGGCCTGTCGGACAAAGGCTTCCCCAGGTCGGTTGATCGCGACCTCTTCGGTTGTTGGCTCCTCAAGCCATTTCAGAACGGGCTCGAGAAGCAACCGCAATTGAGGATCAGCCTCCGATTGCATTGTTGTCTCTCCGGCGTCCACGATGTTGGGGGGGTGGCGCCACGGCAGTCGCTCTAAGATCGTATACATCCGAGAAGTCGAGGTCCCGAGCCACAAAGATGGATACGGCATCTCCCTGGTTTTTCTTCAGGGTGGGGGGAAGGTTGATCGTCGCTCTCAATGTCGTCTCGACGGCTTGTCCACCATTGCTTTGGAAGCTGTTGATGCCGCTTCCTCCGCCAGAGCTGGCCGCATATTGACCAGCCGCCTGAAACGCGCCTTGGATCACGCTCATGAGAATCGCGCCGCCAAAGCGTTCCCGGAAATGATTGTCCACCGTGCCAGGCATTCCGGAGCGGCCGAGCTCGTCAGCGCCCGGCGATGCTATCGAAACGAGGGCATGGTCAGGTGTTTCGATGCGCGTCCACAGCACGAAGACACGCGCATCCCCCTGCTGGAGACCGCGCTGGATCTCGCCAATCACGGTCGTCCCGCGATCCAAGAGCACGACATTGTTGGTGGCGCCGCGGACGGCTTTGGGTAAGACGCACTTCACATACCCGGGTAGATTTGTGTCGACCGCCGTTTGCAAAATGCAGGGAATGATCGTTCCTTGAGTAATCACGAGATCAGGGTGCGGCAAAAGTGTGGCCCGGCTCGGCTCCTGTATGTCTGGCTTCAATCGGCCTGACAGATCGCCACCGTTTGAAATCTCATCCGCGGTCGCCGGAGCATCCTTATGCTTGTCTTCGCTCCGCTGATCGTCATTGGGCATTTGACCGCTGCCACTGTAGGCGAAAATTGGTGTTTCCTCCGGTGGCGTTTCAGCTGGCGCCGTTTGGGGCGGCGTGGATGGCGCAGGATCTGCCGCCTGCGCCGCCTGTACGGGTGCTGGAGGTTCAGGAGCAATCTCGATCGGCACGGGGCGGAATGGCTCGGCGTTGTCGACAATTGGCGGTTTTGGCTGAGGTGGCTCGTCTTGTGTGCTGGAACGACCTCCGAGCCAGATGAGCGATAAAGACGAGATGAGAACAAGAGCAGCGACGGCCAACTTCTGCGATCCCGAAACATGCCGGCGGGCCGGCTCCGAGACCAGCGATCCGGATGCATGGACATCATGTCCCGCCTGTGGGCCGGTTTCATTCATCGTCCCGAGCCTTTCAAAACGCGCCACACGTTGGGTGTCACCGTACCGGTCCCTGGCGCTCGTCCCACAGGGTCATAAGCCCTGTTGAAAATGGACAAGACCGTGTTGCCATCTCTCAGACGCCATTCCCGAGCGACTGCGGATACTTCAACATAGTCGCCTTTGACCGTGTAATTGGCAGCGGCTTCCTTGCCGTCGGGATTGATAACGTAGAGGGAAGGTATGCGGGAATTGCTTGCGAAGCCAAATACGGTCGTAAAGCCGTTATCGAAAACTTCCAGCGGCGCCAGCGATCGATCGCCCTTTGCGACGTAATGAAAATTGCCTTCGTCCCGACTGGCAGTTGCGGCGGGGCGATTCAACAAATCCTGAACTCTCTCGTCTTGCAGCACTTTCGCCCGGGCCTGGCCAAGAAACGAGCGTCTTTCTGCTTCCTTTCTCTGAGCAGCAGCCTCATCACCTGGATAGGTGAACTGGACACTGTAGTATAGGTCTGGTTGCTTCTCATCAAGTTTGGGCATCGGCTTGGTTGAAATACTGAAGACGTATCTGCGTGTACCGGACTCGCTCTCGGCCAGCACGATGACCGGCTGTGGCGACAGCATCCGGCTAGCCTTGAAAAAGAGATAGTTGGCGCGCGGGAGCGCAGCCAGGTCTTTGCTATTGGAAACGGCCACGGCTGCGACAGTCTCGTTGGCCGCGAATGTGACAACCAGCGTTGCCCCCACTGCAGTCGACAGGCGCACCACTTCGTCGGGGCGGTAGGCCAGGTAGCGCATCCGCGCATCGTGCTTGCCGGCAAGTGGCGTGTCTTCCGCGCACGCTCCCATCGTTAGGAAGAGTGAACAGGCCAGGGCGAGAAATGCTCTTTTTGTCATGGCTGCACGTTGCCCAGGTTCGATACGGTATCTTCCGAGGCTTGATAGGACGTGACGAGTAGACCGCCCGGATTGGTGAGCCTCGATTGCCCCGGCAGAGCCGTCAGGCGCTCGTAGCGGATGGTAGCTGTCCAGGTGGTAACTATCGGCGTCTGCCCATCGATAACAAGCATACGTTTGTATCGGATCTGCTGAACGTCGGGACTGAGGTCGTTTGAGGAGATATGCCCGACTTCGAGCTTGCCGCGCTTGCCGACCGTGACTTGCGGCGAGGTGGGATTGGGATAGTTGAAGAAATCTTGATATTGCTGTTGCACGGTCGGTGCGCTGAAACTGGACACGAGGTCATAGGCGTATTGGGCTGTATCTGCTGTGTAGCCCTCACGCAGGCGTACATATTCCCATAGCGAAGCATTTATGACGGCTCGGTCTTGGGTTGCGGGCAGTCGAGAGATTGACACTTCGCTGTCTACGGTCCCGTCCGGCCGTACCCAGAGGAACACAGGTACGAGCTTGGCCAACGGGACCATGGCAGCGATGGTAAATGCCTGGGCAACATTTCCGAGGACCGCCGCTGCCGCAAAGGCTATAAGGGCCTTTGACAAGCGCCGCGCAGACTTCGCTCGTGAAGTTTGAAACGCTTCCACCTTCTTGTAGTGAGCGGCTAGCGTTTCTCTCTCCACCAGAAGGGCATGTTCAGGAAATTTCACTTGGGCTCTTCCGTACACTCAACCTGAAGATCCTCAGGTGTGGTTTCCCATTGTCCCGCGTTCAGCTGGAATGGCGTACCCGTACAGGTCGCAAGCCGATCGGTTGTCTTGCAGGCCGCCAAAGCGAGGATTGACAACAGTAGATAGCGTTTCATGTTTTTGACACCTCGCTTGTTATTGATTAACCACGTCCCGTTTTGGCAAAGTAGCGATTGAGGTTGTTTGGAGCTCGGTTCGCCCCTGCCCAAGAGCCGCCGATGCTGCTGGCGATCGTCGGAAGTGCGACGATCAGAGCGTCGCCAGCCAGGAAAAGCATGTCGATCTCGTAAAGCCCGATGATCTTGGCTGCTGTCGTGCTCGAGTATTTGATTATACCAAGCATGAGCACCAGCGAGGCTGCTTCGGCCGCGATAACTATCGTCGCAACGATGTTGAGAAGGAGAAGCAGCAGCCCGTACGAGAGCAGTTGGCCGATCCATCTGGTAGCCATGTCTCGAGTGTGATCAAAAAGGTAGCCGACAAGAACCAGGGGGCCGATCGCCAAGAGTACTTTCGTCAAAATTCCAACGGCATCATAGATTTCGAACGCTGTCCACAGCGAGCCGTAGAAAATCCATTGCGCTCCTTCGAATGCCAGTGTGTCCTGGCCGTTCATAGGCCCAATTTCGGATGCAATCATCTGAAAGGCATACTGAGTTGAAGCAAACATCCAGTCGAGCTTCCGGGGAATATCGATGAAGGGCAAGTCGCTGCTACTCATCTGGTGAGCAAGCCTTGGAATCGTGTCGTCGAACACCGTTTCAATGTATTTCTGGTAGTTGGCCTGCCCTAAGATAAGGCCGACGACAATCGACACCATGATTACGCGAGAGATACCTCCACGCGCATCGACTTGACCACGCATGACCAGACAGCCTTGGATTATTATCCAAAGCGTCACACACGCAACCAAAGGTGCGCTGATCGCCTCTTGGATCTTTTCAAGCACGTTGTGCAGCCCTGACGTGAAAGCCACATGAAAGACCGTGTGTATGGCCGTGAATGGCGCGGGAATCCTGAAACTCATGGCATGAGCCTGATTTGTCCCTGATCAGCGGAACTGAGCCGGATGAACTCTGCGTGGTTCACGGCAGGCTGAACATCTTGGCGGTGTCCTGGCGTTCCCGACGCTGCGTGGCGGCCTCCTCCACTGCGTGAAGGCTCCCTTGTGCAGTGGCCATCGTCAGCAGACTGGTGGCCTGGACATTTTGGATGATTGCATCGTGAATCTGCTTGAGGACCAGACCGTTGGTCACCGTGGCCTGCACAATATTTCTCGAACTGGAAAGCTGACCAAGCGTGTTGTCGTTCGCCTTAAGGCGCTTGTCCATTACGTCCAGAGTGTCGGCTGCAAGACCTGCGGTATTGGCGGCACCAGCGATTTGCCCCTCTAACAGTTTCCCTTCTGCATCGGTGCCGGTGACTATCCGAGTTGGGTCTTGCGCAATGTTACGCGCCATGATCGAAACTGGCGCCCGTGCATCAAACATCTGCCCCTCCAGCTTATTGCTCGACGGGTAGTGATTTCCTTGGTTAAGTGCGCCCAACAGTCCCGTGACACCGAATGACGACGTTAGCACCTGCACCATTTCCATCGTGAAAGCGAGCGTCTCAATTGACTTTACAAGGATCGCCGCAGTGGAACCCGCTGTTAAGATCGATTGTGCTTCTGTTATCGGGTCGCTGACAACAAATTGTGACCGGGCCTGTGTGCTAAGCAGAAGGGAAGCAGCGAGCGTCGTCGCTCCAAGCTTGGCAAATCTCATGAATATTCCTCCGTCAGTCTTGAACTTCGTGGTAACGAGCCATGAACTTATCGAGCCACCCACTTGGGGCATCTCCGTGCTGGTCACGAAGCTGGTCGGCAAAGCGCACGCTGTTGGCCCGCCCCGACAGTACGGCTACGTACTCGCGCATCTGGCCAAGGTCGAATTCGCAAACAACACTCCCACTGTCGCGCTTAAGCAGAAATTTGCGGCTGCCAATTGCCATTCCCTGGCGGATTGCCTCGAACTCCTGCGTGGTGCACTTCAAGCCATCGACATACGCAGCCCGATCCGCCGTCGGTGATGGGTAGAAAATCTTCGTCATGCATTGTGCAACGAGACTGGCTCCGAGAGGCGATTCAAGCACGTGTTCAGGCTGCTGCGTTGCGAGTATCAACATCCCATTATTCTTGCGGACGGTGAGCAAGAACTTGTCGATAACAGCCGAGAACTGGGGGTTGAGCAGATAGAAGCGAAATTCGTCGCAGCTCATGACGAACCGACGCCCATCGACAACAGCGCCCACGCGATGCAGAAGATACGCGGCGGCGGGCGCACAGACCTCCTCAAATTCCAGGAGCTGCGTCATGTCGAAGCCGGTAATGCAGGCATCCAGCCTTACTTCGTCGACATCGCCGTCAAAGGCCCATCCAAGTGCATTCCCTCTACACCACCGCTGCAGCCGCGCTCCAGCGCCCTCGGAGGGGCCGTGCAGCAGGAATTCGCGCAGGCCCGCAATTGAGCGCATGACGGGTTCGAACGAAAGTTGACGAACAATGCCACGCTCCAGTCGACGGCTTTCCTCCGGCGAGATCGGGCCACGGCCGTCACTCTCGATTAGAGCCATCAACCATTCGCGCAGAAAGTCCAACGAGGCGGAGGTGTTGTCCAGTCCACGCAGAGGGGCCAAGCCGCTCGGAGCGCCTCTGCGCAACGCCAGATATGTCCCTCCCGTGGCTCGCACCAGCAGTTCACCACCCCGGTCCTTATCGAAAAAGACGATGGCACCATCGCGGTCGACTACGCTTTGCTCAAGCATCGCGAGGATAAAGGTCATCAGCGTCGTCTTGCCTTTGCCGACGGGCCCGAATATCGCCGTCATGCCGACGTCGTTCTCATGGGGGATGTAGTCGAAAGAAGTTCCACCGTTCGTGCGAAAGCGCGCAAGAGCTTTGCCCCAGTGGCCGGAAGTGGAACCGCTTGGGAAGTTCTCAAAGGAGACAAGCCCGGCAAAATTGTGCGAGGTGATCGCCCCGGGGCGTGTTCGCCACCTGTTGTTTCCCGGAAGCTGGGACCAGTACGCGGCCTCCATGCCGATCCCCTCTTGGACGATAACGGCGCCCGTGTCGGCCAGCCTTGCGCGGGCATTTGCTGCGCGATCTCCAAGGCTGTTGAGGCTGTCGGCATAGACGCACAGGCTCAAATGATGTGAACCCATGACGAACTCGTTGCTTGCCAGTGCGTCCTCTGCTTCGGCAAGTTCATTGATCTGGGTGAGAGCCTTGTCGCCGGCGCTCGTCATCTGGCTGGACTTAAGGCTAAGCTTCGCATGAGCTTGTGGCCGAGTGAGGAAGGAAAAGCTCTGGCTAAGGACAAGCGGGAAGTTGGCGGACAGCAACGGATTTAGCATGCCTGGCCGCGTGGTCGCCGGATATTCACGCAACGAAAACAATGATCCCACGGAGCCACCCCCGGGTCTTCGAATCTCAAGCGCCCGCTTACCGCAGATGACCTGGTCAGTGTAGATCGCGGCACCAAGTGAGCCGGTAACCATCGGAACCGGAAGAAACCGGCACGTCATTATCAGCCGAAGCGCCTCACCGATTTCCGTGAAGAGCACGTCGCCTTTCTCACGAATACCCAACCGGCGCAGACCGTAGCCGCCGAGTGACCCAGAAATGATCTGCCAGAGGTCCTCCAAGCTTCGCATTTGTGTGGTCAGATCGTTGTCATCGCGTCTGGGGGATTTGGCAATGCGCCAGCCGATCTTGCCGATGGCGGTGCGGGGGAACACGATGACAGTGAGGAAGTGATCGTTGCGAAACAGCTTGCCCGACAGCACACGGCTCTCATAGGCCTCGCTCAGACTGCCAGCGAATGCGCTTTGAAACTGGCGCGATACCGGCTCCGGCACATCGTTGTTTCGCACAAGGTGTGCGTATAGCGTGACATTGTCGTCGGCTATGTTGCGCAAGAGAGTGTTGAACGCGCGGCAGCGCGAGTTGCGCATCTCAGCGTCTTCCAAATCAAACGGCAGTCCGTTCAAATGTGCCATGGCCATGATCGATCCGTCCTCCAGAAGGACAACCTGATCGCTTAGATGACCGACATACGGAAGGTAGATCTCGCCAGATCTCTCGGTCCGGCCACTGGCGCCAAACATTACACCATTCCTCTTCCGCGTTTTGGCACTCTAATCGGATTGGCGCTGACGCTCGCGCCGCCCCAGACCTGTCCGTCCACGCTTCTGCCGGCGGTCTGCAAATAGAGGAACACGACGCTTGCGGCGTTATAGTCACGCTCAACAATCAGCCGTGCTCCGAACCAGAGTGGCACGAGCACGACTTCATAAAGCGGGTTCTTAAGGATGATGATGACGAGCCCCGCCAACATCATGAGCGCTCCGGCCAGCGTCAGCGGCACCCCCAGAAACAGTGCGGGGCGTGTCGCCGCCACATAGAGGGTGCTCACTTCCAACCGGTCGCTCATCAGCCGCCGCCTATGAGCGCCTTGCCCAGGAAGCTGGCGCCAAACATGATGACGATTCCTCCAACGACACCCGCAACCAGACCAAGTGAAGCACGACCGAACATCCACGAGATGCCGATGGCCACGAGTCCGAGCACGGCAAGCGATTGTCCGAAGGGGCCAAGTATGAAGGTGCTGATATTCTGGATCATCTTGGCAGGATCCGTCCCTCCGGTCACCTGGGCCGCGGCTGGCCCGCCGGAGAAGACCGTCCATGCGACGCCCGCAGCAGCGGCCGGTACATATTCAGCCGCCATGCGCAGCATGGACAAAGGCGAAGGAACACGCGTTTTAAGCGCACGAAGTATTTTGAGTGGCTTCATCATTGTATCTCCATGATTCAATCGAATACGAGTTTGTTCGGGTTCGAGGGTTCCCGCTCTTGCGCAGCCTGGCTGCCGGTCGGACCGGAGGGATCGGCCCCGGAGCGGTTTGGCTGATAGGAGCCCCAGATGTCCCAGGAATTTTGGTTGGGCTGCTTTCTACTGGCCTGTTGGCCCTGTTGGAGCAGAGGCGGCACGGCTTTCCGCCCGGGTGCCTCATCGTGTGGCGCAGGTTGAGTGGTCGGCTCCTGCGTTGTTCCAAGGTGACCTGAGACGTCCTTCGCGGCCGACTCGACCTTGCGTACGTAACCGTTGGCGAAGCCACGCGTGACGTCGCCGGTGTTGTAGGCCGAGATGGCACGGCGAAGCGCCAGTTGCTGCGCTGGAGCAGTCGTGCCGCCGGCATACCGGCTCTCAAGCAAATGAGCGGCAGCCGAAAGCGAGGCGCAGGGCTCGAAAGCCTTTTCCGGCGTGAGATTGAGCCTGGGAAAATTCTTGCTGTTTATCTGCATCAATCCAACGTCGACAGAATGTTGTGCTTCGAGACGGTCCTTGATGCCCCGCGTGGCTTGCAGGTGATCTATCCAGCGAAGCTGCTCACCTGTGGTGTTGTCATGGGCCACCAGCGTTTCAAAGCCACTTTCAATCTTGGCAATCGCTGCGAGGGTGGACGGCGCAACCCAGGGAGCGCATTTGCGCGATAGGCTGTGGAACTCACGGGGCGAAAGTGGCGCGGGCTCGGCTGGGAGTGAGATGGATGTCAACAGGACAATGGCCAGCGGCCAAGCTGCAATAAACATTTCCTACACCTCCCTTTTCCGAGCCGCGGCGGGTTCTGGCCCTGTCCGGCACGCGCTTATCGGGGAGGTTTGTTACTGCGTGATGTTCAAGTTCAGCTTTTCGGTTTCATTTGAAGGAAAGTGCGTGTTGGTCTCCGCGTGGTGAGTCTTGCCCATGCGTGGGTGGCGCGGGCGCGATCAGCCGGCTACATCCAAGGCATTTTGGCCCGTACCGACGGTCCGTTGCTCCTGAACCGTAAGCCGCGGCTTCGGCGTCATGGATGGTGATGGGGTCGTCTACGGGCGCCTGGTCAAAAGCAAATGGAAGCTCGGCGGCTTATTCGGGCTGCGGGTGCCGTGGGTCAATCGAATGGGAGAACCGAGAGGCGCCAAGCTGCCCAACGTTGCGTATGCTGCGATTTGCTTTAAGGGGATGGTCATGCGCGGCCTTGCATGGTCAGGTCATCGACACCGCGAGCTCATCCGCGAAGCTAGGCGCAAATCCCCGGCGCGATGGTCAATCGGAAGACGTCGGGTGCCCAGCCTGGTGCGAGCCTGATTCAGCTGTTCGGCCGGCCGCCACAGGGGATCATGTACAGTCCACCGGCACATGACCGCACGCCATCGGCGGCGTCCGACGGCGCAACCGGCAGGCATAGTGACTGGCTCAAAGGGAGTGTGTGCATTCAACAGAGAAATGTTAGCTCGGATGGTAGCCGCACCGACCTGCCGGTCGCGCGCACCGGGCTTGGCGCCGCCGGCCGCATCGTAAGAACCCGCCGTGGGCGGGAAACATTCCATTGGCCAAGGCCACTATAGCAGAGACGGCCATTCTTGCGCCCGCCGCCTCTACAATCAATCAAACGCCGCGCTGCTCCACCGCCGTCGGAGCCGGACACGCGACCGGGTTTTGTTTCGAGATGATCCAGCTCCGCAAGCGTCAGAACCGCGACGACGCAAGGACATGGCAAACAGCTGGGCCTCCGTGCCGACGAAGTCGAGTGGTTTGACAGGCCTGCATTCGAGCTCGAAGCGACAAAGCGAATGGGCCCACGGCAGGGTCATGCCGGCGCTTGGAACCCTCTGGTCGCCACGGGCTGCCTTGGTGCGGTCAATTGGCTGTGGATGAGAAGACCAAGACGAGCACGGCCTCACATTGGCCGCACGCCACGGCGAGTGGTAGCAAGGGGCAGCTGTTCTGCGTGGGCGCCCCAGGGTTGCTCGGCAACAGCTTTAGACAGGATTCAAAATTGAAGGTGAGCCGTTGAAACATGTTCTTGTCATTGACGATGATGCCGCAATGCGACGCCTCATCGCCGAGTATCTCATGATGCATGCCTTGAAGGTGACCGCAGTCAACGATAGCAAGCAGTTTAACTACGTTCTATCCCATGAGCCTGTCGACCTCGTGGTGGTTGACCTCAATCTAGGCCGGGAGGATGGGCTTGCGATCGTCCGCAATCTGGCGACAAAATCGGATTTACCCATCATAGTGATCAGCGGGGACCGGCTTGATGAGGCGGAAAAAGTCGTTGCACTGGAGCTCGGCGCAACCGATTTCATTCCCAAGCCTTTCGGGCTGCGCGAGTTTCTGGCCCGCATTCGCGTAGCGCTACGCCAGCGCCTTGCCAGTCCGCGAACGAAAGATCATCGCTCGTTCCGGTTTGGAGCCTGGAAGCTCAGCGTCAAGCAGCGGCGGCTGATCTGTGCAGAGCGTGGCGAGGTCAAGCTTACCGCATGTGAGTTCAATCTCTTGATCGCGTTCCTGGAGAACCCCCGCAGCGTACTATCCAGAGAACGGCTTTTGCTCGCGAGCCGTGTGCGTGGAGAAGAGGTCTACGATCGAAGTATCGATGTCCTGATCTTGCGCTTGCGCCGAAAGCTCGAGGCTGATGCGGCCAATCCTCGCCTGGTCAAGACGTGTCGTGGTGCGGGGTACTTCTTCAACGCTGACGTTGACGTCAGCTACGGAGGCAGCTTGGCCGCGTGACAGGAGCTAGCAGACGAGGCTGATCAAGCGAAAGCAGCGTTCTCAGGCCACAGGCTTCAGCTCGGGCGCCCGGGTGTAGGCAGGCGCAGATCGTGGATTTGGCTGCTTGGATGGCTGTCGACGATGCTGCTGAGGACGTCGGCGAGATAGCCGAGTGGCTCGACACGATTATGCTTGCGGGTTTCGTTCAGCGATGCATGACTGCCCCAGTGTTCGACACCGCCGTTCGAGCCAGCGAAGAGCGCGTTCTTGCGGTTGAACGCGAATCGGACGGATTGAGCGCTCGACGGTGTTGCTGTCGATCTCGATGCGGCCTTCATTAATGAAGCGCGGAACGCCTTCCCAACGTGAGAGCGTGTATTGACCGGGCGAGCTTTGTCTTGTGACCGATCAGGCCGAGCTTTCGTGCAGCCAAAGGTTCAAGGTCGGCAACAATAGAGCGGCTATTTTCCTGACGCGTCGCACCGCGTCTATCGGCCGGTCGTTCGCTGGCTCGATCCTGTAGAGGTCGGCGATCCGTCTCAGCGCCTGGCGGCGATCGGCGCGTTTCCAGGTCTACAATCACGTGGCAATGGCAGCCTGATCAATTGCGGCGACAGCTACCGGTCCGGGGATCCCATCAGCCTCTCCGTCGCCAAAAGAGCTGTTCTACTTCATCCTGGCCATCGAGCTCAACGCCCTGCGTCGGAGCGCTCTCGGCTTCTGGAGGAAGCCATGAGGTCCGCTCGGGCTTGATCGGAGTCACGCCTGATGGAAGACGTGTCTGCTTCGCTCGCCTGGCGCCCCATGGCGAGGCTTTGCGGATTCTCTGTCCTCTGCCTCTTCGCCGGTCTCACCAGCGCTGTGTAATGTTCAGTGTTGATGATGACGCCCCCGCTGTTCACGCGGTTGCTGCCGTCAGGTGGGCTCGGCAGCTCGTTAGGGGCCTCGCGCGACTTGCTCAAGTGCTGGTCAAACGGCGCTGGCGCGACTTGTCGGGCTTGCTGCTCTTGCAACACGGCGTGTTGCACCTGCGACCCGGCTGCTCCCAAGGCTTCCGCGGGGATTGCGGCAAGCTCGTGCGGCAAGCGGCCCTGCCTCAGTCGGTTTTGCAGCGCCTGCCGATCGGCGACGAGCTTGTCGAGGTGCAGCGGCCGCTGCCGTTCCGGCCACTCTTGGTTCGCCAATCTCTGAACCAGCGCGCGCGTGCCGTCCAACATGAAGACGCCGCAATCAACACCGTTGTTCTGCCGGGCCATTTCGGGTGTCACCAGGGCGGTCGCGTCCAGTCTTGCTGCGAGCTCTCGTGCAGGCGCGTCATTGTATCCCCGTCCATCGCGCTGATGGATGGAGTCGTAGTGATAGGCGACCGCTCTTTCCGGGTCGCGGCGATCAACGAGCAGCAGCGACCAATGCTCAGTGCGTCCCTGATTCTCCCCCGTAGCCAAAGGATTGCCACTGTTCACCGGCAGGAACACGAAGTCGGCTGCGACGTCGCTGTGATGATAGATGGACAGCAATGTAAGTTGCGCGTCCCGGTCGTGACGGCGCAGTTGCTGGGAGACCAACGGATCCACCAACCGCGTTCGGGCGGCGAGCGCTGGGTGGGCCACCTGCAGGTCCTGCTCCAGCAACCGGTAATCTCTGTGGATATGGGCGTCGCCCAGCAGGTCGGCGCCGAGCACCGCCCCCTCGGGGAGGTTGGACGAGCCTGACGGAGAAGCTCCGATCCGTGCATCGGAAGAGCTGGTCAGATCGACGAACGGAACACCGCGATAGGTGTCTGACAGCATGGCGGTCGCAGGCAAGGCGTGTCCTGGAGCCCTTGCCAGTACTGCTGCGGCTGCAGCTTCCCTCATCGCACCGCGATGGACAAGCCAAACGTCGTTGCCTCCCTCTGGCCTCCGGGCGGTGTAGCCCTGACCTTTAATCTCATAGTTCCATTCCGGCTGGTCTGCGTCCGGCAAGAGGCCATGATGGTACAAGGAAGAGAGCATCGCGTCTGGGACGCGTTGAGTCCCATGGGAGAAGCCTTCAGGGACGGCGAATGGGATGTTGATGAAGTCCTCGACCGCAGCGGGGGGTGCGTCAGACCTTGCAAAGGACCCGGCCTCCGCATGCAGGCTTCCAATGTGTTCGGACCCTGTGCCTTGAACAGGTACCCCTGCCAATGGCAATTCACCCAAGTGCTGCATGGGGGGCTGCATCGGAACGCGGCCGCCTTCGCTCAGCGGCTGCTGAATGGCGGCGGCTTGCAGCGGATTCAGGGCCCACTGCCTCTCCGTCGGCCGCAACGGCGCTGTGTCATGTTCATTGTTGATGATGAACCGCTCGGGTGGCAGGTGGTTGCCCTGATCAAGCGCGTCCGGCCAGGGCCGGTGTTGGCTGGCAGCTAACGTTGGCGGGGCGGCGGCCTCAACTCCGGCGTGTCCAGAGCCGGCCGCTGCGAAAGCGTCCGCCATGATCCTGTCTGACGCGGGTTCCGCATCGCCAACCCGTTGCAGCGCGGAGAGCAGATTGCGGTAGCCTGGAAACAACCTCTCGGCGAATTCGATCCGCGAATCATGATCCAGCCCAGAGATCGTCAGACCCTGACTCTCCAGCACCTCAGAAAATCTGCGAAGAATACTACCATAGACAGCACGGCTGCTTGGAGCCAACCTGCTGTCATTGGCCACTTGTTCCAAGAGATGCACGTCTGCCTTTGAGGGCACCGGCACTCGCCACCCGCGAGTAGCCGAATAGCCCGGCTCATGATACGCACGCAGAACGCTCAACGCCGGCTTCATTTCATCGTTTTTCGGAAAGAAAGCATCGACGTGATCGACCAGGGATTGGTGATTTTTTAGATCAGTCGCTTGGCCACGAGCGCCGAGATCATTCGCCAATCGGCGAAGTGTACGCCTATAATTTTGGAGGGTTCTCACGCTCAATTTTTGCTGAGCCGCAGCGTGGGCGATCGCCTTATCGATAAGATCCCGGTGTTCGTCGGACAGATGGGGATAGCCGGTGGCACGGGCGCCACTCGCGACAGGTCCGCCTCGGCGCGGCTCGGCCACGTGCGGCTCAAAGCCCGCTTGCCGGGCCTGGCCCGCATCAGGCAAGGGGTCGTTGCGGCCCACGAAAGGGAGCATCGCGTCTGGGACGGGTTGAGTCCCATGATAGAAGCCTTTGGGGACAGCAAATGAGACGTTTATGGAGTCCTCGATCGCAGCGGGGAGTGCCTCATACCTTGCGGAGGGCGCGGCCTCTGCATGCAGCCTTCGGGTGTATTCGGACCCTGTCCCTTGAACGGGTACCGCTTCCAATGGCAATTCACCCAGCTGCTGCATGGGGGGCTGCATCGGCACGCGGCCGCCTGAAATGCCGATTTCGCTCGGCGGCTGCTGAATGGCGGCGGCTTGCGGCGTATTCAGGGCCCTCTGCGTCTCCGCTGGCCGCACCAGCGCTGTGTAATGTTCGTCGTTGATGATGACCCGCTCGGGTGGCAGGTGGTTGCCCTGATCAAGCGCATCCGGCCAGGGCCGGTGTTGGCTGGCAGCTAACGTTGGCGGGGCGGCGGCCTCAACTCCGGCGTGTCCAAAGCCGGCCGCTGCGAAAGCGTCCGCCATGATCCTGTCTGACGCGGGTTCCGTATCGCTAACCCGTTGCAGCGCGGAGAGCAGATTGCGGTTGCCTGGAAACAACCTCTCGGCGAATTCGATCCGCGAATCATGATCCAGCCCAGAGATCGTCCGACCCTGACTCTCCAGCGCCTCAGAAAATCTGCGAAGCTTACGACCATAGACAGCACGGCTGCCTGGGGCCAACCTGCTGTCATTGGCCACTTGTTCCAAGAGATGCGCGTCTGCCTTCGACGGCACTGGCCGCCGGCCAGGCGCCGAATAGCCCGGCTCATGATATGCACGTAGGAAGTTCAAAGCCGTCTTTATATCACCGTTTTTCGGAAGGAAAGCATCTACGTGATCGACCAGGGACTGGTGATTTTTTAGATCAGTCGCTTGGCCACGAGCGCCGAGATCATTCGCCAATCGGCGAAGCGCAGCCGAGTATATTCGGAGCGTCCCCGCGCTATGGTGTTGCTGAGCCTCAGCATCGGCGATCGCCTTATCAATCACGTCCCGATGTTCGTCGGACAGATGGGGATAGCGGGTAGCAGGGTCGCCGCTCGCTCGGCGCGGCTCGGCCACGTGCTGCTCAAGTCTCGCTTGCCGGGTCCGGCCCGCATTCGGCAAGGGGTCATGGCGGTCCACGAAAGAGAGCATTGCGTCTGGGACGCGTTGAATCCCGTGGGAGAAGTCTTTGGGCACGGCGAATGAGACGTTGATGGAGTACTCGATGGCAGCGGGGGGCGCCTCAGACCTTGCGAAGGGCGCGGCCTCTGCATGCAGCCTTCGGGTGTGCTCGGACCCTCTCCCTTGAACGGGTACCGCTTCCAATGGCAATTCACCCAATTGCTGCACGAGGGGCTGCATCGGCACGCGGCCGCCTGAATTGCCGATTTCGCTCCGCGGCGGCTGAATGGCGGCGGCTTGCGGCGTATTCAGGACCCTCTGCCTCTCGGCTGGCCGCACCAGCGCTGTGTAATGTTCGTCGTTGATGATCACCCACTCGGGTAGCAGGCGATTGCTCTGGTCAAGCGCTTCCGGCCAGGGCCGAGTCTGCTGTTGGCTGGCAGCTAACGGCGGCGGGGCAGCGGCCTCAACTCCGGCGTGCCCAGAGCCGGTGGCTGCGAAAGCGTCGGCAACGATGCTGTTTAGGTCACCCCGTCGAGCGGGCATCCCTGGGTCGCTGAAAAAGGACGAGGCGGCTTGATCATGCTGCCGTAGCTGAAGCACTTCGCGGAAGCCCTGTTCAAGTCGCAGAACCTCTTCTGGATTCGTTGGCGACTCGTCAGCTTGATCCAACAGCCTGCGGGCCTCGGCAAGGTGCTGGTTATAGCCCACTTGCCGGGCCTGGTCCGCCTGCCCCTCTCCCAAGCCGGCGCCCTGCACCTGCGACAAAGCTGTTACACGGGATGGGTTACTATTTCGCGGGTTCACACTAGCCTCACATCAAACTGTATCGTCATATTCTGCGCCAATCCGCGCAGCGGTGCGCCGTTGCTCGGCCCTCCTCCCGTCGCGGGATGAACTTCCAGCTGCACGTGTCCGTGTGCTATCGCGATCCATTGCTCGGCTTCCAGGAGTCGTATCTCTACCCCATGAGGTTACCCCCGAAGCTTGATCCGCTAAACCAATATGGTGTTACACTTGTAGTCTCGCAGAGACTTCTCGCAGCTCTCTGGGTCACGCCGAGAGCCGTGACCGAGAACAGGTGAGCACAAGGTTCGCGCCCCTCAGGGGAACAAATCTGTAGACCGGCGTTCCTCACTGCAATCTTATGCCACTTTTGGGCGATTAAACACAAAACAACACTACAAAGCCTCCGCTCAAATTCTACGGAATCCAAGACAAGATACAGACCGCTGGTGGGTCCGACGCGGTACTCCAACTTGGGACGCGACGTCGGATGAGCGTGAGCCCTGTCGGCCGAAGGGCATCGTGAGTCCTTCGGCGAGGACAAACCCATCGTCGTTCTTGCCCGTAAGTTCAATGCCGATTGCTGCTATGGCGCAGGTCACTGGTCTCCTCTCGCGGCGGCGCCAGATCATCGCCATCGACTTTGACGGCCACAGCCAGGTCTGCGAGACACGCCCATGAACCCCGAAAGGAACGGCGATGAGGTTGCCGCAGCCGGCGCTACCTGGGGATAGTCCAAGCCGACGCAGCGGTTTGGCCGACCGTCTGCACAACGGTAACATTCCGTCGTTTCCGACGATTATAGGTTGCACATCACTTCTGGTTCGGGGCACCAGATGGCAGATTAGCGCAAATCTTTCGCACGAGCAGCAAACGGTGGGTGGCCCGACGCCGGCCTCGTGCCCAAGAGCGCTGCGGACTGGGCATCAAGGGTCTGGCCGGACGCCTTAAGGAAGTCGCGATCCGCAATAACACGGTGGTGCTCCAAAACACCCAGGTCGTCCAATATCAGTCGGACACCGAGGCGGGCAGTTAGGGCGCGGCGGCAATGAATGACGGAGCTCGTAGCGCTTCACCATACGGCGAAAGAAGACAAGTCGAACGAAGGCATCAAGTTCTCGGCGATCGCCGCTGCTCTGGAACTGGAGGCGCAAACCGGCAACGCAGATGCGGCGCGGCTTTTAGCATCGCGTGCTCACTCGCCTTGGGCTTCTGCGCGGCAAGTCTGTACGCAACGTTCCGCCAGGGGGGTAGCGGCGAGGCTTTGATGACGTTTGACATCCGTGCCTTTTGGTTCGAGACGCCGTTCTATCTGGGTTTCGCAACTCCTGTCCGCTATCGGGGCCCTCTTTGCCCAGCCGGGGGAGCGCTTCTCGCTGCCGCAGATTCCGGAAGCTCCCGACACAACGCGGGTGATCGCGATGGATTACCTCTTATTCCGGCGGCTTCGAGCGGCCGAGCAAGGCGGACGAATTCGCCGACCGGACAGACCCTTCCGCACCGCCTTCGATATGCAGTACCAGGACAAACGCATTCCGTTGGAACTCGGTCCAATTTCACGCTGATGAATGACAGCGCCTACTGGCATGCGCTGGAGCGCTTTGCCGGCGAGGTCTGCATTAAGCCCGATGTCGAGTGCATCAGCTATTGCGACTATGTTTCACGGCGACGTGACGGCGAAAAGCAGACGTCGGTGGGTGGCTGACGAGAAGCGCCCGCCGCCCGCCACGCTCAGCTTACCGGCTGATCCTCAAGGCGCAAGCCGGCCCGCTCTCGCGCCAAATAGTCTTGGTCGATTTCCGTTAGCGGCGCCCCTTCAAGCGTCGCCTCGAAGGCGCGCAGGCGTTTGTAGATGGATATCAGCTCGACGATGGTCGGCCAGGAATTCACGAGATATTGGAACGAACTGGCGACTTGGGAAAACGCGGTGACAATTTGCTGGAAAACGCCAAATGTTATCTTGCCAAGAGCTAAGGTCGGAACAAGAAGAAAGGTAGCAAAAACGTTGTCGACTTGGAGATAGAGATAGCGGACCATGTCGAAGTAGACATAATGAGTGTATAACGTGAAATAGTTCTTCCGAACATTTCTGAAAAGCTCGGCCAGCGTTGGTGGCTGCGCGCGTGCCGTATCGTCCTCGCCGAGGACAAGTTCCTTGCGCAGAGCGGCTTCAACGCGCTGATTGCGAAATTCCAGGCCGGGAAGCTTGATGCCGACGATTGCCAGCAAGCCGGTGCCAAACAGCGACCACCCGACCGCCGCGATGACCAGTGGATAAGGGATTGCGCCGACGATTGGAAGCGTTGAGACATGGAGGGACAGGGAGGCCAGCAAAGGCAGGAATGCAATCAGGGTCATGATGGAGTCGATGAAGTTCACTCCGAGCCCCTGCATTGTGCCGGAGAAGCGCATCGTGTCGTCCTGAACGCGCTGCGACGCCCCTTCGAGATGGCGCAGCCGCGGCCAGTAGGCGGTAAAATAATTGTTCATCGCGGTGCGCCAGCGAAACACATAGTGCCTGACAAAAAAGACGTTCAGAACGGCAATGCTCATATAGACCAGAGCCAAGGACAGAAACTGCCATACGCCGTAGTAAAGCTCGGCAGCGGAAACGGAGCCCGGTGTGGTGAGTGCCCTCTGCACCATGTCGTAAAACATGCCGCGCCAGTCATTGAGCGCCACGCTGAGCTGGACGATGAAATTGGTGACGAAAATGATCAAACCAGAGCCAAGGATCGACCAGTTCTGCCAGTGATGCGGGGAATACAGCGCCCAGAAAAGGTAGAATACGCCTATACCGACGAAGAAATATCCGTAAAACCAGAGGAATGCCGGCGTCAGGAATCTGATTGGGCTGATGACGAGTTCTGCCTGCGGATCGACCGGCGGCATGCCGAGCATCGTGCCAAGGTGTTCGCCGCCGAAAAACCACAGGAGGACGAGCAGAAGGCTCCAGACGGCGGCCGAGATGAAAAAAGGCTTCGGCTGCGGGAAGAAGGATACGAACACGTTGAGGTAACTCCTCGGTTGAAGCGCAAATCAGCAGCGTTGCTGTCAGCGGGAGGTGACATACGGGTCAGTGATCACCACCACATGCTTGCCCTTCGCACCCGCAGACGGGCTGCCAGACTTTGCGGCGGCTTTGTTGACGAAGTTCGCGCCAAAACTGTCGTCGCAGCGGCCCACCGCATCGAAGGCGAAAGTGTCCTCCTTCGCGTTGAAATCGCTGTAGTGGTAATGTCCGCCGTCCCTACGACTACTCCGTGGATCGAATTGTGAACTGGAACAGAAACGTGTCATTGCCGGCCCCCCGGTCAAATTGTCATTGGCGTCACCCACGAGAGCAGATCGTAGCCGGGACCGCCGAAGAGCTTGTCATGATCCTCGCCGACGAGACGCGTTGGAAGCGGCCGTTGTCGCCGCGAAGATAGTCGTCGCCCGTTCCGCCCCAGATTCAGTCATTTCCCTCGCAGCCGATGCCGTGATCATCGCCATCGCCACCTTCGATCTTGTCATTGCCGCGACGACGCTCAAGCCGGTCATTGCCCTCGTCACCCGCCATCCAATCCTCGTGATCGGCCGATGAGCCTCCCACCACGCCACCTGGCGCCCTCATATTCCTCATCAGATAATCGGGGAAATCGAATTGTTAGATAGAAAGATTTGCGGAATGGATGTGTGGCATCGGCTTCGTCCTTCTGCGTAGCAGTTGCCGGTCTCGGTGGCGGCGGGCGATGCTGGCTACCCAGCCGACGGCGCTCGTGCGCCAACAGGAGGCCCAAGGATGCGGTCCTGGCCGCCTCGCAGCAGGCAAGACGCGGTAGACGCCCGTGAACGATGCGCCGGCGCTGCGCCAGCCATCATCGCAAAGCCCCGTTGCGACCTCGATCAGGTGACGGGTGGGATCGAAGCAGGTCATCTACAACGCCTTGATGGCACCCGTCGGCGAAAGCGACGAGGTCATCCTCCCAGCACCTACTGGGTCTCGTATCCCGACATGGTCCGGATCGTCGGCTTGACGCCCAACGACTAACCGGCGGCGCTTTCGAAGCCGCCCGTTGACGATCTTCTGAACGACTGCTTTTAGGCCGTGCAGGAAATCAGCAAATGTGCCCCGACTCCGAGTGAGGGATGGGTGGCACGCTCCGTCGCCAAAATGCAAGATCAGATCAGATTTCGATCAGGATCTTGCCGACTGCCTTGCCCCTCTCCTGTGCCTCATGCGCTTCGGCAAGCGGTCGAGCGGCAGCTTCATCGCGATCTGCGTCCAGTAGGCCCCAGCCGCCCCGCAGGCGGAGTCCTCTTCTGCTTGGCGGAACGCATCCTCAGGGATCGTGTAGAAGAATATGAAGCGGAAGGCATAGCCCCCGAACATCGTCGATAGGAACGGCATCGACAACCTGACGGTCGGATCCTCCCGCCCATTTGGCGAGGACGATGGCCGCCGTGCCGACGGCTCCCGCGCCGCCTTGGACGAGAACGCGCTTTCCGCGCAGATCACCATCTGCGAAGAGGCAGCGATGGGCGGTGATGGCCGCGATGCCCAGACATCAAACGACGCATTCTCGGGAAGAGGGGGCGCATGGGAGGAAGGAACCAACACGAACTCGTCCGCGGATCCGAACGCCTGGCCTGTCTGAGCCTTGAAAACGCAGACCCGTTCGCCGATCCGCTCCTCGGACATGCCCGGCCCAACCTTGTCGATGATCCCGGCCGCACCTGATGGGGAACCACACGGGGAAAGGGGATCGGCCTGCCGCCTAAGCCCGTTCTTGTCTTGACATCCGAGGGGTTCAGGCCGGAGACGGCCACCTTGACCCGGACCTCGCCGAATTGGGCTCGGAATCAGGAAGAGAACCTATCTGGAGGACGCCCTTCGCGGAACCCCGCCCGTAGTAGAAAGCAGCTCTCATTCTCGGTCTCCTGACAATTGCCAATGACCAAAGGGATATCGATGCCACAAGTGTTCTTGTAGGCAATATTTGCCTATAGGTGTATAAAGTACATTATTGGAGCTTCGCCTACAACTGTGCCGTGGAGGTGACGGTCGACGTGGCCGGCGGAAAGTGGAAACCGCTGATCATCTACGAACTCCTCAACGGCCCACGACGTGGTGAACTCCGGGGCATGGTGGGCGAGCCGAGCCAGCGCTCCATCACGATGCAACTCCGACAACTCGAAACCGACGGCGTGGTCGAACGCCAGGTCTTTGCCGAAGTGCCGCCCCGCATGGAGTACTCTCTCACAGAGTTCGGGAAGACGCTCGCGCCGGTCCTGAACGCGATGAAGGAGTGGGGCGAGGCGTTTGCCGCCCCAAACGGCCTTGTTTGCGGGCCTGACGGCGAAGCACTTGAGGTCGCCCGACCGCGTGCATCCGCCGATCGGGATCACACATCGTCAAGGCGCTCGTAGAGGATCGAGGCCAAATGCCATTGTCGGTTCGGGTGCATCTCCCAAGGCCAGCTTCGTGCCTCCACCACCCTAAGAGCGCGGCACCGCCTGAGGGTGGTCTGCCGGCGTTATATCGTCTTGGAGCCTGAGTTGATCGGCTCACCGTTCACGATTCATCAAAGAGGGCACCACTGCCAACGTTGGAACATCGAATGGTTCAACAAACGTTGGCTAGCCGATCGAGATCCTGAATCCTCGCCGTTGTAGGCATCGACGACCCGCTCCGTACCGCGGTCGTCCTGGACAACCGTGCGACCGAGGGTGCTGAAGAACCCGGCCAGTTGTCCGTGCCGGTGAAAAGCTCAAAAAGCTATGTTGGAGGGCGTCATTTTTTGTTGAAGGCATTGTTCCAGTGCCGGATTAGCGTTCCAGTGCCGGATTAGCCATTCTCTGACACCGGAGCGACGCCCCGCGCTGTCGCCGCTCCACAGATCGATGCCGGAGCGTGTGGTGCGATGCTGCATCGCACCAGCGGCAGACGTGTTTCTGAAAGTTACCCTAAGGCAGGTACATCAACGGCCAGCGCATTGGAAAGGGCAAGGCCGTGAACGGAATTCGGGGAGAAGGCGTCACTTACCATGGCCGAGACCTCAACGGCCTGAGCGATCTCTGCTTCTGGAGGCAGCCATTAGATCCTCGCGGGCGTGATTATAGGCGTGACTTAGGGACTGCCCGATTTCACCACCCCGCCGCAGCTGTCGATGGGAGGTTTGCGGGCCTACTGTATCACGGAATGAAGCTGCAATATCTGCTATGTGGCCGTCCAGATTCGCATTCCGTTCCTCTGCTGCATGCTGCGGCGGAGGCATGTGCGGCAAGACATCTTGCATGCCGGGAACTGCGTAAGCTTGGGCCTGTTGATTTGCGTCGAACTGGTGATACGCCGCCAATTGCGGCGGCTCGACAGGAGGCCGGGGCAGCGAGTCCAGTTGGTTGACGGCCACCAGAACTGATTCCACTGCGTCTTGGTGCGTGCGCGAGGAAGGATCCATTCCGTAGGATTCCTGAATCATCAGTGATGCGATTTCCTTTTGATGGTCTCCAGGAATACGGGACAATGCGTTGCGTACACTATCAGCGAACTCGGGTGAGATCACTTGTACTTCTGCATATTTTTCCCATGATACGGGTGCGTTTTGCTTCCGGCGCAAATCGTGGGCAGTCTGTTCATTTGTGTCCGGATGCACGAACGGAATCAACCCCTCAACACGGTTTTTCAGGAATTCGGCGTCGCTTTTGTCCATCGACCAATGACCTTCCTTGACCGGCACTCCACTCCATGCGCTGTCTTTCAACCGAACAGCGGGACCGTTGGCCCAGGCATCCATAACCACGGTCGACCTCGGGTCGCGGCTTCCGCGCCGCAGTTCGTTCCAAATGTGACCCGTCTTGACTGGGATCTCATCACCTTCGTGGGTTATCTCTTTCATTGACACGGAAGCACTAGAGGTCACACTCCGCTCGTCGGCCGCCATGTGTGGGGCGTGGACGATAGCGGAAAGGGGAGCGGTCTGATTGCAGCACGCCGCTCCCATGACTACGGCCAATGCAACCTTAATGTTGGCGTCTGCTCCCACCATTGCAACCGCCGATCCGATGCTGTTGTGGCCGTGAGAGGGAATGTCGTCCACCTTAACGTTTCCCCGGCCATGCTTGAGCAGCACGCGAACGTCGTGAACTGTTTGCCCCGCTGTCGCGAGTCTTGTCGGGCTGGTGACCTCGTCACCGACGACACACGCTCCCATATGGTAGGCGGCCTGCTGGACCTGATGTGGCTCCAGAGGCGCATCTCCGCCCCGTCGCAACCTGTCGGCAGGTGTGCCCAGGGAGACCCTCAGCGCTGCCGTGGATTCTCGCGGGGACTCTTCCGTGTCATGTGTGGCATGTCGAGTCGATCCGGAGGATTTGGAGATGCAAATTCCCATAGCCGTTCACCTGTTGTGGAGTTTCTGATCGCCGAGGACGGGATACGCGAACGGGCGATTAACCGTCAGTGTCATCTGGATGAGCTTCCATCAAGGGTGCCGGCTCCGGGAGGGCGCCTGTCTGGCTTTCGAAGATGCGTTTAAGGATGCGGTCCGAAAAATATCGCACCTTCCTCAATTGCAATGGTGGCAGGCCTTTGATGAGAACAATCTCGTAGTCTTCATCGAGCAGCCGAACCTGTTCGGGACGCAACAGGGGTGCACCTTGATGCGAATTCTGAATGTTCCAATCGAACGTTCGCGCCTGGCTGTAGGAAATCGACTTGGCTTCAAACGTGTATTCACCGATGGCTTTAGAAATGTAGGTTGGGGTCTCGTCATCGGCAGTGGCCATAAACACTTGCAGGCCGGTATTGCTGAGAAAATTCTGCTTGCCAGCCTCTCCATAAGCCCCCGTCAGTGCCGAAAGGCTTTGGATGATGAGCATGAAACGGCCCTTGTAGCCCGCGATGGTCGTAATTGCGGTCTCGATCGCCTCCAACTTACCCAAGTGCTTGAACTCGTCGAGCAGAAAGAGAACCTCGTTCTTTTCATCTTGGCGGGGCAGCGACCGCTGTAGGATTGAAACGATTTGCTGAAAGAACAGGCGTACCAAAGGCGCGATCACCTCAAGGTCGTTCGGACCCACGCACAGATAGATGCACGTTCTGCGACGGCGAAGATCATAGACCGAAAAGTCCGAGCGACTTGTAGCTGCCTTTACAGCCGGATCCGCCCACAGATTGAGCCCGCCATCGCCGAGGACGGACGTGTAGGAGGTCAGGATTTTTGTATCGTTCCCCGCCATGTCGTCGAAGATGCGTTGTGCCTCTTTGTTCCGGGTCTCCATGGCAAGTTGCGCGAAGAGCTTGAACTTCTCCCCCGGCTGGGCGAAGAGGTCATAGACGGCGCCGATTGTTGGCGTGCCCCGCTCGATACAGGTAAGAATCCCCGCGACAAAGATATCTCGCGCGCCGCTGACGAAACCTTCCGCGCCCTCCCCCTTGGCCGTGATCAGGTTTGCGGCCAAGCGGCGGGCTTCGGTGAATTGCAGCTGTGGAGGCAGCGCTATAAGATCCAACAGCGGATTGTAGCAGTTGGTGCGCCGCTCCGAATCCAGCGGCGCGAATTTGAACACGTTGTCGCCTGCGGCTTTGCGCGCCCTCGAGGTAAGCTCAAAGAGCTCCCCCTTGACGTCCAGAGCTATCACCGAACCTTTGAATGTAAGTAGCGTTGGAATGACTATGCCGACGCCCTTGCCGGCGCGGGTCGGTGCAACGATGAGGCTGTGAGGCTGCTCGCCATTGGTCAGGTAGTAGCCAGGCCAGAAAGGGCCACTTGTCTTCCCAAATACCGGCCCTGTCACGCCACGATATCGTCGCAGATATCCGGTTCGTCGCATCTCATCCACTCGCGCCCAGCGCGCCGTCCCGTGATGTTCGAGTTTGCGCCGCAATACGATCTGCTGAATCAGCAAGACGACCGCCGACGTGGCGAGCACGATAGCTACGCCCCGATAGAAGACAGGAGTTGCGAAACCCAGATAGAACGGCGTCTCGAACCAAAAGGCACGGATGTCAAACGTCATCAAAGCCTCGCCGCTACCACCATGGCGAAACGTTGCGTACAGACTTGCCGCGCAGAAGCCCAAGGCGAGTGAGCACGCGATGCTAATGGCTATGTTGGGGGGCGTCGTTTTTGTTGAAGGCATTGTTCCATTGCCGGATTAGCGTAGCTAATGCTGCGCTTTCTCAGACACCGAACCGACGTCGCGCGATGTCGCGCTCCACAGATCGATGCCTCAGCGGGTGATGCGATGCTTGCATCGCACCACCCGGCAGACGTGTTTCTGAAAGTTACCGAAAGGCAGGTACATCCACGGCCAGCGCATTGGAAATGGCAAGGCCGAACGGAATTCGGGGAGAAGGCGTCACTACCATGCCCGAGACCTCAACGGCCGGAGCGATCTCTGCTTCTGGAGGCAGCCATCAGATCCTCGCGGGCGTGATTATAGGCGTGACTTAGGGACTGCCCGATTTCACCACCCCGCCGCAGCTGTTGACGGGAGGTTGGCGGGCCTACTGTCTCACGGACTTCAGCTTCAAGACCTGCTATGTGGCCGTCCAGATTCGCATTCCGTTCCTCCGCTGCATGTTGCGGCGGAGGCATGTTCTGCAACAGGCCATGCAGGTGGGGAAGTGAGTTAGCTTGCGCTTGTTGATTTGCGTCTAACTGGTGATACACAGCGACAATAGCATTTTGGGCGGTCGCCTTGACCATTTGGTGCTGATGAGGATCAGCAGCCAATTCAATCGCCTGGTCAAAAATGCGAGATTTATTTTCATCATTAAACTTACTGAAGTTTTGCGACACAAACATGACCCCTAGAGCTTTCTCCATTGGGTCCATGTCGCCAATGCGATTAATAAGAGCAGTCTGCTTCTGGGGTCCCAAAAAATGGGCTACATTACTAGCAGATTGGACTTGGAACAATGCAAAATCAGCCGAGTTGAACCCCAATCCGGCCGTCAATCTGTCGGCCAGAACGTTGGCTGATCCTCCGAGCTGGTTGTTGCGCCTATCAAATCTGCTGAGGTCAGATTCTTGCCCGGGTGCCATGTCCTGAACGGCACGTCGCATTTGCCTCTCGGTGGATTTGAAGCTCCCAAGATCGCGTCCTGTGTCGCGCGGGTTAGCAGTTACTAGCCGTTCTGCAATATTGGTCAGTGGCCCGCCCGGAAGGCCATCGTGGTTGCGCCGGTCGGCCCTCCTCCCCTCGCGGGATGAACTTCCAGCTGCACGTTTGCTATCGCGATCCATTGCTCGGCCTCCAAGGCGTTTTCCACTTCATGGTGGTTACCACCGAAGCTTGATCTGCTAAACCAATATGGTGTTACACTTGTAGTCTTGCAGAGGCTTCTCCCAGCTCTCCGGGCCACGCCGAGAGCCCATCTATCCAAACAAGTATGAAGTTGGCCTCAAAGGCGATGCGTGTTTCGCAGCCCGACGGCACGCGTGGCACGCCGATGCCGCCTCTCGCCTACTGCTCCGATCCTTGCAGAGGCATGATATCGCGCGCAGCAGCTTTTCCTTTGAGCGCAGGCTTGCATGCTCGAGGTCTCGATGACGGGGATCGCTTACTCCGGCTGATCAGCGCGGCCGAGCTGTCGTGTCGTCTGAAAGGGAAATCAGTCGGACCTGATCGGCAATTTGCGCAGCACCGCGCCAATGCCACCGCTGTAGCGTGCCACGACCAAGGCATTCCTACTGAAGGCGGCGGCAATCTCCTGTCGCAGCCGGCGCCAGTCGAGGAGCAAAGGTTCGACGGGAAAGATCGCGCGGGCGGATTGCACGGCAATGCCACCCCGTCCTCGACCGCCGCCTGTCGATGTGAGTGCCGCCGTCGTCGCACCAGCCGCTGGCGAGCCAACCGCCGGCTGGGCGATCGCGACGTCTCCAATCCCTTTGTGCCCGGCTTTTCTCAACGGGAGTCGCCTGGCGCCGCCATCTTGGAACGGGACGGTATATTCAGCACCAGTTCCGCAGCAACATGACCGGCTGCAATTGCCGCGCAGCTTTGCGCCCTACCGCATTGATGCAGGCGCCGACTAACATCCTTTGCTGCAACATCCCCTCGCCTTCCACGCTCTTGACGATGCAGGACTCACGGAAAACTTCATTCACCAAAACGGTCAGTTTATCGCGCTCCTGTCCGGGGCCAACTGTGCATGAGTCTGACGCGGTTCCAACTTTTTTCGAACACGACCTACGGGAACAGGGAGCTAATCTGCAGCCAGAGCCCAGGCACAGTGACCGAGATCTACCAGGATCAAATCGACGAGATCGTTGGATCAGCAGGCACGGTTGAGGATACCAACCATGAGGGGAGCATCGGGAGCGGCCACCGGTATGCAGGCGTGCTTAGCGACTAAGCGTCAGTTGCTACTTGAAGGAGCCTCTCACACTGAGGGTCGTAGAGCCGGCCTAGGTGCCTCTTGCCTGAAGCCGAGGCGCGCCTCAAACCTGTGCAGGTGTTTGCAGCCCTGTGCGATTTAGGAGACCGCGCGTCAATGAAGTGAATCAGCTTGCTTCTGCTGAGCGCATTCACGGTTCGGACCTGAGTCCCTCAAGATGAGAGTGGTTCGGTCCGGCACTGACCCTAGGGCGGGGGGCTTGTTGAGCCGGTGCCGAACCGAACCGTCTGGGCAACGCCGGCTATGTCGTCGGAACGTGTGGCATCCCCGCGGCCAAATCGTGGCGGCAATGTGTCCCAGATTCACCGTTTCCAACACGCGTATTGCAAACGTGACTGGACGTTTCGGAAACCGCGGGGCGCTGCTGGGCTTTGTCGGGAGCTCTGCAGGTGGGCGGCTGTTGTTTCCGCGGGGCGCCGGACGTCTCACCAACTCACGCCAGCCGGCGTTGCGCGACCACATCCAGCTCGACCATCTCCTTCGGAAGGGCTCACAACGAGGATGGGTGTATCAGGACATTGGCATCCGAAGCAGAAGTCATTCGCTTCAATCTTGCGGGCTGATGCAAAAGGCTCGCCGATTTTCGTGACCGGGCAAGGCCGTCCCGTTTGTTGCCGATGCCGGAATGACGGAACCGGCCCAAGTCGGGACTATGCAGATGAGGCGAGCCGGCCGAGTGTGGGATCGGGCTATAGACCGTTGGGGAAGACGGCATGAACGGCAGGGTTTCGCGGCGCCAGTTCATCGCAGCGGCGGCTGGCGCGGGGATCGCGGTCAAGATCGGTTTTCTGGGCCGGCCCGCATAGCCGCTATTGCGGTCCGTCACGTGATCCTGAGCACGCCCGGCCTGGTAAAGGGTTGAGGTCCGGCGATGAGGCGTTCTGGATATTTGGCCTGCGGCATGCATCAGGTCGCGTGCAGCCAATACGGGCGCTCTGTTTCCGGGCCCAGACCTGTCCCCTTTGGTTGCCACATACGGTCAACTGGTTCTCGTCCGTGCCTGCGCTTGCGCGGCACGCCTCGCATCGCGGTTCATTACGCTTGCTGTCGGTGTGCCTGGTAAAGTCTTGTTTACTGGCCGACTGGGCCATAGAAAAATGCTGACATCGATCAGTGTTACCGCGCGATCCCAAAGATGCCCTTCCGACGGCAGCGTTGGAAGCTTGGCGGCTTCAGCTGACACCAAGGTGTCGCGATAGCGCGCGCGTCGAGCAACAGCGGATCATCGGGATGAAACGGCGCTTCAGGATTGCCGACCAGCGTTTAAAGTTGCGTGCGCTAGATGCTTTTCCCGACAATGCCACTGACCGGCGCGTTCATACAAGGAGTAGCAGGCAACCCGCACAGTTCACGCCTTCTTTCCCGCCGAACCCAAGGCACTGTTGATGGCAACTTCCATCTCCTTGCAGCTCTGCACGACCGCCCCGAAATCCGGCGCGTCTGCGGCTGTGATGCCGCTTTCCTGCATGACGCGGTAGTCCTTCTCCAGTTCTTTCAAGGCGGTGCCAGAAGGTACCATAACGATCTCGCCGGAGACCGCCTTGCCGTAGTCCACGATCTGGCCGTCCTTGTCCTTCTCCTTGAAGAAAAATGACTTGTGGCGCGCGACCTTCCTCGCGAGCTCCGCGTCTTCGAGCGCAGACGCCCAATGTTTCGACTTGTAGATATAATGGAGATCATGCCAGTGCCTCGAGAAGCGGTCTTTCTTGAGGTTCTGCTGAAGACAATAAACGTGAGCCGCTGTCGCCTTCTCCCAGAAGGTGCGCTCCACCGCCATCGCGTGGACTGACGCCGTCGGAAACACGAGACCCGTGTTCGCCTGAGCCGCATCGCAAGCTATTGCGTGTTCTTCGGCGGGCCGCCCCGTGGACCGAGCGCCGAACTCCAAGAGAACCGATGAGCGAACGTAAGAGTGACCATCGAAACGACTCTCAAAATCGACATTGAGCGTTTCCGAGGAATTATAGGCCAGGGTAACCTTGATGCCCTTGTCGGCCATGGATTTCTCCATCATCGGAGCGAATTCGTCTTTGATCCACTCCGGCAAGCGCTTCCTGACCATCTCAGTTAGCTTGCTCGCCTGCGATCCGCTCGGAGGAATGCCGTCCTCGTCAAAGTTCCCACCCTCAAGGAACTTTGTCATGTCATAGGTCAGATCCAAGTCCTCAGAGAATCTGTCGATCAGCCGATAGACTTTGGAAAGCGATGTTCCCCCTTTGAAATACAGGAGGTCCCTGACTGCGGATGTGTAGATAGCGTCAAGCGTCGCGACGACCATGATATCCTTTTCAAGGATATGCGGCTCGCGTCCCAATGTTTCCGAAGCGGCCAGAAGAGCGTCTCTTTGCTGGCTACGTTTCAAATCGAAGAAGGATTCACCGCTCATTTTCTGCTTTCGAGATCGCCGCATGTACCCAAGCGGGCACTTTCGCCTTGAGAGCGACTACGCGAGTCCATTCCTCGGGGGTCAGTCTGTTCTTGAGCAATTTCGCGTAGTGGACACCGTTAGCCCGGCCAAGGTGCGCGATTGCCCGGATGGCTTCGCCCGACCTGTTTTTTGGCAGGCTCGTGATCCAAGCGGGCGCGTGCTTGAGGCGTATTGTGCGGCGGCCAAGTTTCAGGTTCTTCGACTTTCCGGTTGTGAGAAAGACTTTTTGAACCGGAACTTGTGTCGTCAGGCCCAGCTGGTTCGCCGCCGTAGCACCGGAATTGACGACCTTCTCACCTGACAACGAAGCGTACGACTTCACGACGGCTTCCGCTTCCGGCAGCACATATCCATACGGCGTTTTCCTGGAGGGCGTGTACATTCCCCTGTAGACGCGCGCCAGTTCGCCCTTTTTCGCAAGTCTGCTCAGAGCTTGATCGGCTGCCGCACGGTTTCCAGAGCCAACGAATTCCTTGGAAGTGAGCAAAGCACCTTCCTTGGCTCTTTTCGCACGCATTTGAACCGCTCGCGTGACCTCTTCCATGGCATAGCTCCTGTCAGAGAGAAGATTCGAGTTTCTGACCGAATTGGCTCTTATCATATTGATTGCAAAGAAACAGTTCAAGATGGAGCTATGGCCAAATCTGGGCGCTATATCCCACCAAATTAGCAGGTCTTTGAGCCTTCCTGCGTGGACCAATGAGGCATCCCGGGTCAGGCGACTGCCGAAGATCGCTGGATCATTGCCGCCTTCGCCCGGAACTTCAGGCCCGACGAGGTTGCCGATGATCGGCAGCTCCATGTCGGGGCCGGGGCTCAAGGTTTTTTGGAATCAAATCGCGACCATCTTACGGCCGCACCAAGTCGAAATCGGCCAATCAGAATCCGAGCTTCAGCGCCGCATCCACAGTTCCCCGGTTTTCCTGAAGGTCTCGGCGAAGTCGTCTTCCAAAGCCACATTGGCCAACGCAAATTCGACGGAGCTCGGCATCAGATATCAATCCGGTTCGAGCTTTGGCCTTCTTAATGAGCTCAGCACTCACCCGTCCCGCAATCCTGCGGTCCTTCTCAGCGCGCAGGCCGGATTCTTCCGCCCTCTGCAGGACGGCGTTAATCCTGGCCAAGCGACGCATCTGCAATTTCTCAGCCAATTTGAGAACGGTTCTCGTTCGCTTGCCCACGGATCCTTGGCCGCGACGCATACGTACAGCTGTCTTCGTCATCGGGGTTCCTCGCAGGTCCCGTTTATCGATTTTAGACAACATCGCAGGCACGTGAATTTTTCAACCCGAAATAAAAGCGGTCGTTGGCAGCCCTGGAGGTTGCGTTGCTGAAGGTCTCCAAAAGGAGGGATGTCAGGGCTGCAAGCGACCGATGGCGGAGTCTTCTCGAAGCATCAGGTCGTAGGCGCTCCCGGGCCAAGCTCGCAGCTGTGAGTTTTCACCTCATCCGGGCGGCCCGGCAGCCCCAAGTTGACACGATTCGGGAGTTGCTAGCATCGCGCCAATTCGAAGACCGGTGAGGCCTTGACCCTCGCCAGCACCCGACATACTTTCCATAAGCAATTTGCGTAGGGAACGCGTGTGCAGCCCGATGATATCGAACTCATTGTGGACGTTGAAATTTCGGAGGACCCATGCCTCCTCTTTGATGTCGTCACGCCCGATGGCGTGCTTCAGCTATTGGGGGATGTGGAGATGGGCAGCAACCATTGTTGTCCGTGACCTCCATATTGGGGGCGATGCGCAGGTCCAATGGGGTTGGTCCAAATTGCGCAAGCTCGGTCGAGTGATCGCGGAGAAGCTTAATGTCGACTACATCGAAGTTCATGGAGCGGTTCGGACAACGGGTGCGAACCCGGGACGTCGTCCAGGTGTCGTCAGGCTCTCCCGTCCGGCTGAGCCTCAGCTTTCTACACGGCGCGAATACTCCTGAGGCTGCTCGGGTTCTCGTCAGGAGACAGCTGCCGCTGAGGACGGCCCATGCGGTCCTCACGGAGATGGTCGATCAGGGCAAGGCGTTCGTGACTGTTCCTTGCGTCGACGACCTGCGGGCACTGAAGGACGAACTCTCGTCCGCAGGAGTGATCGCGAAGGTTCATGCGCCGCGGCCGATAAGCGTTCGCGAAGTTCGGGATAGCACCAAGCTGTCCCAGGAGGCGTTCTCCGTGAGGTATGGCCTCGATCTGGCAACGCTTCGAAACTGGGAGCAAGGTCGCTCGGAACCGGATGCAGCGGCGAATACTCTGCTTTGGACCATCGCCCGGAATCCGGAGGCAGTCGAAAAATCGCTCGACATGGAGGACGAAGTGGCGGCGCCGTCTCCCTAGTAATCTAAGTCTGGGAAGAGGGCCGTCGGAACGGCCCCTCCATCGCGCGGCTACTCGGCATGCCAATGAACTCTAGCCCGACCGCGCTTTGCCCCATGGTGGGCATAATCCCAATCAGATCCAGCACGACCTGTCGAGACGCACGGAGCACGCCCTGGAGGCGGGCCTGCGCCTTCGCGCGAAGACGGCCAAGCATCTCCAGTCCCTTAGCCAGAACCGGGAATATCTCGCCACCGCTACGGCCCGGAACTGGCCGCCACCGCCTCGCAAATAAAACGCCAAACCGCCACCCTTGAAGAGTTGTGGCAAAGGTCACTGCATTGATCGCGCTGCCCGCGAGATTGTTGCAGGCAGATCCAGCTGCCTCCGGGGAGGTTCACGGCCGGGGTTCAGCGGCCTCCTCGTCTGCTGCGACAGCTAGTCCGATGACATGATGCACCGCGAACACATCGACGAGGTACGCAGCCTCGTCCCAGGAAATAGGCAACATGTCTGCCGTGATTTCATTATCGATATAGGACTCGGCGTCCCAAAGGGTCCGAGTCAGCTTCCCGTTGGCCGGCTCAATCCGCTCAATGACCCTTTCGAACGCGGTGTTGGCGGCATCGATAAGCAAGTTACGGTCGGCCCCGGCGACTGGCAGGGACGCAATAACGGCATGGGAATCCATGACGAACGTTTCCTTCTGGAGTGGCCTTCTCTTGCCTCAGCATTTTCGGTCGCCATGCCGACGCTGGTTCTTGCTGGGGTGGCTCGTCGAAGCGCCAGGCGCCACCTTGTGCTCACATGCGCAGCCGCAGGATACGCGAGAATTCGGCAGATGCAATCAAAGGTGACAAGCACGGCTGCGCCAGGGACAGAACAGTGTCGGCATAGTGGGCGAAAGCGGTCTGCGAGCTTAAGGTTCCCGCGCGAAGCGGTCTGGAACCAAGCCTGATCCCCGGAGCCGCCGTCGCGCGTCTCGTCAAGCGCAGGCGCGCGCACTCCGCAAGGGCTTGAGCGGAGCGTTCCCTTGAGGACGAGCACGGCTGCGCGAGGGACAGAGCGCGTCGGAGGCGGAGCGGGTTCAGGCCGCCTGATCCTTGGTGAGTCCAGAGCCTTCTTTGGTCGGCCGCTCGGGCGAAACGCCGTTTCTGGCGGTGGCAACCTGGCCTTACCATTTCGAAAGCAAGGAGCTAAGGGGATTAAGCCTTCCGGTCTCGGCACGCCTTGTCTAGTCGGCGGATAGATGAGTGTTGTGATGTCTGCTACAATCGAGAAGTAGAGTCGAGGGGGGCGACAATGGTTGAAGTGTTCCGCGGAAGGAGCGGTAAACTCGAGCACGAAGGGGCCGCGCTCGGTAGAGTCCATGCGCAGGCAAATCACCGCAAGGCGTTGGGGTACTGGCTCGGGTTCTTGAAGGGCGTGATGGCCAGCGAGCAGGTGGAGCGGGCGGAGATGCCGCCACTCAGGGTCGAAGCTGAGCAGTTCCTGTCCCTTCTTCACGACGATGATGCTGCCGAGCTCATCCGCGATCTGGATATTTGGGGTAACGCGCCCGAAGAGATCTACGCGGTCCTTGAAACAATAATCGGCATACGCTCACGGGAGTTGATCGCCGCTGACGACAAGGACGAAGTAAACGAGTTCTACGGATTCTGTGCCGGCATCGCCTGCGACAACTCCATCACGCCAGCAGAGGTCGAAAAACTGCTGTCCAGGTTGGACTCGAGTGTGGTCCTGCGCAGAGACAGCCGCGTGGCATCTCTCGGAGAAACTGCCAGAAGGTCTTTTGCTGACGGTCGCATAACCGCCGAGGAGGCAGAAGACATATGCGGGTGGATTGCCCGTCTTGTCGGCGACAGCGCGACAGACACGGGGCTGCCTACCTTCGGCAATGTGGGTGTCATTGCCGGTGCCTTGGAGGATGCAAGCCAGTTCGTGATTCCGAGCCGGATGTTCGTCCTCACGGGAAAATTCGCCATCGGCCCGCGAAAGGCAATCGCTGCGATGATTTGCGAACGCGGCGGTGATTGGAAGGACACCGTCTGCGGCCAGACCGACTACCTCGTCGTCGCGGCCGAAGCGTCTCGGGACTGGAAGCACAGCCACGAAGGCACGAAGATCATCAGGGCAATGGAGCTTCGCGAAAAGGGAGGTCGGCCGGATCTGGTTCTTGAACCGATGCTGGCCAAAGCGTTGGGTTTTTGACCGCCTCCATACGGCAAAGGGAAACCCAATTGTCTTGGAGGTGCAGCTTCAGAGCCTGGTCGGAAGCGCGGAGCCTGAACACCTGAGCCTTAGTGAATCGTGATACGGGGCTCTGGGCGCTCGCCACACTTTTAAGCAAAACTGGCTCGACGTGCTATTCCTCCGTCAATGCCGAGATGACCGTTCGGATCGTGGCCGCTCTCTCGTGTGCGACTTGCCCATCGATCGGATACTGACGGAGACAGACGGCCCTTTCACTCACGTCGACGGTCGGCCCAGCGAGCTCCGCTGACGTGAAAACCACGGTCGCCGCGATCGCCGACGTCCGGAGGTCCCGATCGAGCCGTCACGACGGCGGTAAGATAGAACCTTGGTTCTTTATTGAGATGGGGCCTCAAGGCTAGATTTGTAATCTTCGTGCTACATAATGGGTGAATCTGTAGCACCAAGGTGAGAGAATGCCCACTCCACACAGTCCTCCTGCTGCGGTGCGGCACGCGCTGCGCAAGCTTGGGGCGGACATCCATGATGCCCGTCGACGCCGCGGCTGCCTATGGCGGTCGACCGCGCCTTCACGTCTCGCTCGACGCTGCAAAGGGTCGAGTCCGGAGAAACCAACGTCAGCGTCGGCATTTATGCCGGCGTTCTGCAAGCGCTCGGTCTCCTCGACGGCCTGAGCCAGGTAGCCGACATCAGCAACGACAGCTCGGTCAGGCGCTCGCCAGCGCCGACCTGCCCAAGCATGTCCACCTCAAGCGGCCAACCGGCTCGTCCAGCAATGGCTGACTTCGAGGCCCATATCGTTTGGACGGCCGCACACGCCGATCGGACTGGCGAGGATCAACGAGACCATTCTCTTCGAGCATGACGGTGCATGGCTTGAGGATCCGGACCGCTTCTCGCCGGAGGCCGGCTCTTGCCTGCGCCGTGATTGCAGCGCTCAGCCCACACGTCGGGCGCATGTCAGCGGGGATAGTCCTCCGCTCGGAACAGGAGCCGGATCGAAGCCCCTCAACGAAGGTCACGCGGTTGTTAAAACAACGACGCATTGAAGTTACTGCCAAATGTTTTCTGGCAACGAGAACATTCCGACCCTGAGGCGTCAAAAAGTCACGCTTTTGATTTTAGGGAAAATCGCCGAAAAAATATTTGGAGGTTTCGTCAACTATCGCGACCGGCTGGACGATTTTGCACCTCGCGGCCGCCCGGCGGCCTGCTCGACGCTCGTCAAAAAATACCGTCGCCCAACATATATCGTGCGTCCTAGACCGATGCCATCCAACCGTAAGGGGGTACCGGCCGGACTGCCAGCGCCTTGATCAAACCCTGCGTTCTGGTTATATTACTGGAAATATGTCGGAGGCAACTATGGGCAGCTCGCAAAGACGCGCCATTCAAAGCTATCGATCTCGCCTTAGCGAGCGCGGCTTGGCGCGCTTCGAAGTGCTTGGCCGCGATGCCGATCGCGACCTTATTCGATCTTTGGCTCGCCGCCTGGCCGAAGATGGGCCGGATGCCTCTAGCCTGCGCGCTGCTGTCAGCCAGACCATCGCGGGCGAGCCACCCAAGCCTGGCGGGATCCTCGCCGCATTGCGTCGTTCGCCGCTGGTGGGAGCCGACCTCGATCTTTCCCGCTCCCATGAAGAGGGACGGAAGATCGACCTGTGACACGCTACCTCCTCGATACCAACATCATCAGCAATGTCGTCAAATCGCAGCCGTCGGAATCGCTCCTGGCATGGATGTCGAGTCAGCGTGACGAGGATTTGTTTATCGCTTCGCTGACCGTTGCGGAAATTCTTCGCGGCGTTCTGGAGAAGCCGCGCGGGAAAAAACGCGACGCACTCGACAAATGGTTCTCTGGGCCTGAGGGGCCGCAGGCGCTGTTTGCGGGCCGCATCCTCTCGTTCGACGACAAGGCCGGGCTGATCTGGGCGCGGCTGATGGCAGGAGGAAAAGCGGCTGGCAAGCCGCGCAGCGGGCTCGACATGATCATCGCCGCTGTCGCCGGAGCGAACGAGTGCGTGCTGGTAACGGATAACGAAAAACACTTTGCCGGGCTCGAGGTCGTCAATCCGATACGCGGAGCGGTCTGATGCGGCGGCGGGTCCAGGAATGCTCGGGACGGTATGGCTGAAACTCAGATAGAGTGGACTCCGCTTGGAACTCAGTCGCAGGATGCTCGATCGTTACGGCAGGCTGCGCCCATTGTTATGCAATGGAGATGGCCAAACGCGCCATCGCCAGCGTCCTGCGCCAGGACCTCCCGAAACGTCGCCAGCATCGTCTCCGCGCTCGGATCGCCAAAACCGAGCAGGTCAAGGTCGCGTGTGCCGCGGTGCGGATCATTCGAACAGCTCATCATCAGCATCGCGCCCTTCAGCACGAAGCGGTCAGCGTGGGGTGACTGGCTAAGCCGGGAAAGCAGCCGCTCGAGGGCGAAGCGGGTCAGAACCAGATCGAGGTCTGGCCACTTGCCTTGGCGAGTTGCAGCAGACGTGCGCGCACTGAGGCGCCGATGTTCTTGATCTCTTTAGCCATTGGCAGTCAGCGCCTCGATATACGGCCGGATGACCGTGGCGACACCGCCACGCTCAGCCTGCCTGGCAATTTCGCCGATTGTTTCGACAACCCCAAAGACCTTTGCGGTCACGCCCTCGACAACATGAGTTTCGACGCTGTCGTTGAGCAGATTTCGGTAAGACGCACGATGCGAATGGGTGTGCCTCGGGTTTGGGAGCCCAGTCTTTCTGGCCGATGGCCACCATACCTGTCTCGGACAGCTGATCTGTCAGCTGGTGGAATGCCAGGGCTGACACAAGGCAGACAACGCCTTTGGGTACGCGCTTGGCAGCCTCGGCTAGGCTATGATTAGCGTCGAGCGGCGCATCGGAGAGTTGGTGGAGGCCGCGTGCGAGCCGGAGCACCTCCCCATCCCGTTCCATGCGACTCATCGTGGCCGCTGTTACGCCGGCGTTGCGCAGCTCCGCGAGACGGGCGAGTTCGCGCACTGTCAGAACTGCGTGGGCGATTTGGCGCTGGGCAGCGGGCTCTGGCTGATACGACATCTCGGAACTAAGGGGTTACAGTCTGAGGATTTGTATCACCTTTGAGAATCAATGGAAGCCAATCGTCAGCCGCATTGAGCCTTGCGCCGCAGCCATGCTTTGAGCTCGCCGTGGACGGCGACGCCTTCGAGCAGGATATCGGTTTCCTTGGGAGGTGGTCCATCGGAATAGAGATCGGAGCCATGGACAAGATGGATTTCATCCCCGCGATGCTGAGCGTCCCATCGCGCGGCGACCGGCGCATGAAGCGCCTCGGCTGCACGCCGCATCTTCGCAAGCCGGCCTTACCGCGCAGCCGCCGTTGTGCTGGGGCGCATCCGGTATGCACGTGCCGCAACAGATCCTTCAAAGAAAATCGCGGACTTTTAGCACTCTAAAGCGCTGAGAATATGTACGTTGAGCCTACCATTTGGGCTGCGGGTCGAGACCGTGACGTATTGGAAACGATCTACGATGCGGTCAGGCGTATTGACCTCGTCGGATGGCAAGATTGCCTCTGAAAGAGTGGGAGGAGCCAAATGGAGGAAGTCAATATAAGGAGTGCCGGCCGATGATGACACTGGTCAGGCGCCTAAAGGCCGCGGCTCATCTTGATCGACTTCGAATCCTGGGACTTTGTGCGCATGCGGACCTGACCGTCTGCGAGCTAGCAGAAGTTCTGAGTCTGTCTCGCGAGCACGTGGTCGCACACGTCCGCCAGCTCGCCAGAGCCGGCTTTCTTCTCGGCAACGAACAGCGTCCTTGGCCTTCGTACCACCTCGAAGCAGGAGGCGCGGACGGCGGCTTGGTTCAATTGTTGGTTGATCTCCTGCCGCACGGCGATGGCCATCACAGACAAGACCTACAGCGCCTGGAGGCGATACAGGGCGCGCGGTCCAAGGTGGCCGCCTGCTTGTCCTGAAACTTAGTCTCAATGGAGCGCGAAGCTGATATGAACAATTCGACTGGCGGCGCGATCGCGGAGCTTGACACTTGCGAGTGGCCTCACCTGGCTGTCGCAGATTCTCGCGTTCACGAGCTGCTTTTAAGACAGGAGCGCCAGGAGCGGACGACCCTCAAACTTATCGCCTCGGAGAACTTCGCGTCCTCCGCGGTGCTGGAAGCGACCGGGTCTATTTTCACCAACAAGTATGCCGAGGGATATCCCGGCGCGCGCTACTACGCCGGAAACGAGATTGTCGATGAGCTTGAAAACCTCGCCATAGAGCGATTGAAGGCGCTGTTCGGCTGTGAACACGCCAACGTGCAGCCTTATTCCGGCTCGCCGGCCAATCAGGCTGTCTGTCGAGCGCTGTTGTGTCCGGGAGACAAGATGATGGGCTTGACCCTCCCCGGCGGAGGGCATCTGACGCACGGTTGGGCCGTGAACTTCTCCGGCACTGACTATCAGCGAGTTCCGTACGGGCTGGACGAAAAGACGCAGCAGATTGACCATGACCGCTTGCGCGAGACGGCCAAACGGGAACGACCGAAGCTCATTTGGGTCGGCGGAACTGCTTATCCGCGTATCTTTGACTATGAGGCAATGGCCGAAATCGCTTCGGAGGTGAACGCCTATCTGGTGGCCGACATCGCCCACATCAGCGGTCTCGTTGTCGCAGGAGTGCATCCAAACCCTGTTGGCCGTTGCGATGTTGTCACCAGCACCTCTCACAAATCGCTCCGCGGCCCTCGCGGTGGCTTCATCTTGTCAAGGAATGAAGACCGCTATCAAGCGCTCTACCATTCCAAGAGCAAACACAATCTGGCCAAACGCATAGACCGTGCCGTGTTCCCTCTCCTCCAGGGCGGACCGCACATGAATACGATTGCCGCGCTTGCTGTCGCTCTGCACGAAGCAGGCAATGCATCCTTCCGTGTGTACGGTCAGCAGATCGTCAACAACGCCAAGGCTCTGGCCCAGGCGCTTCTGGAGCGAGGTTATGAACTCGTCACTGGGGGCACTGACAATCACATGCTGATCCTTGATCTTAGGGACCGGCCGCTGTCTGGGAAAGACTATGCCGAGCGATTGTCGCAAGCAGGGATCATTACGAACTTCAACATGGTGCCGGGCGACCGGCGCCATCCCGCGCTCACCAGCGGCATACGCTTAGGCACGCCAGCAGTAACGTCTGTGGGCATGCGCGAGGCGGAGATGGTGCAGATCGCAGCCTTCATCGACCTGGTTTGCCGCCAGCCCGATGATTCGGACGTCCATGCCCGCGTCCGCAGAGACGTTGCCGATTTCTGCGCTGCGTTCGACGTGCCTGGCATCTCCGACAGGTAAGGCGGCCGGATCAACTGTCACATCCAATTCCAACGTTTGAAGCGAGGACATTCCATGACCAGACAATTCGTGTTCTCTTCCGAATCCGTCGGCGCGGGACATCCCGACAAGATGGCCGACAATATCTCAGATGGCGTGCTTGATGCGATCCTTCGCAAGGATCCTAAGGCCCGAGTTGCTTGTGAAGCGTTGGTGAAGTCAGGGATGGTCGTTCTGGCTGGCGAGATCACCAGCCACACGCAGATCGATTACAGCCAAGTTGCCCGCGATATCATTTTGGACATTGGATATGACGACGATGCGATCGGCTTTGACGGCCGTCGTTGCGCCGTGATTTTGGCCTTGACCGAGCAGTCGCCCGACATCAGCCAGGGCGTCGACGAGGGACGAGGGCAGGATCTCGATCAGGGAGCAGGGGATCAGGGCCTCATGTTCGGGTACGCGTGCAACGAGACCGAAACATTGATGCCGTTGCCAATCCAACTTGCTCACGATTTGACAAAAAAACAGGCAGAGGTGCGCCAAACCGGACGCCTTGGCTGGCTTCGCCCGGACGTTAAATCTCAAGTCTCCGTCCGCTATGAGGGTTTGCGCCCGGTAGCGCTTGATACCATAGTCCTGTCGACGCAGCATGACGAGGAGGTCTCACAAGCCACGGTCCGCGAAGGCGTCATTGAGGAGATCATAAGGCCGGTCTTGCCTCACGACGACCTGGATACGACGAGGATAAGGTTCCTGGTCAATCCAACAGGCCGGTTCGTGGTCGGTGGGCCGCGCGGCGACTGCGGGCTCACCGGACGCAAGATCATCGTCGATACCTACGGCGGGATGGGGCGTCACGGCGGTGGCGCCTTTTCGGGCAAGGATCCGTCGAAGGTCGATCGATCTGCTGCCTATGCGGCGCGGTACGTCGCAAAAAACGTCGTTGCCAGCGGCCTTGCGGAGGTGTGCGAGGTTCAGCTTGCTTATGCGATCGGTGTCGCCGCACCGGTGTCAGTCCTCGTCAATACATTCGGAACCGCAAAGGTTGATGAAAAAAGGATCGAGCGCGCCGTCCTTGAGCTTTTCGATCTCCGGCCGAAAGGCATCATCAAGGCGCTTGATCTCTTACGGCCGATTTACCGCAAGACCGCGACATACGGACACTTCGGCCGCGAAGAGCCGGAGTTCACCTGGGAAAAGACGGACAGAGCTGACGAGCTGTTGCGAGAGGCAGGACCGGCAGCTGCGTGATGCACGGTTATCGGATCCGTCGGCATAGGGCGACCCATTCCACACTCGTAAGAAACACCCGCTAAGGCGTGGCAAGAAGCCGGCTCGGGTGTTTGGCGGAGATTTTGATGCCGAGCTATGACGTGCTTTGTATCGGTAATGCCATTGTCGACATCATCGCCCAGTGCGACGAGGCGTTCCTGGAGACGAACGGCATCATCAAGGGCGCGATGAACCTGATCGACACAAGGCGCGCCGAACTGCTCTACAGCCGCATGGGGCCGGCGATCGAAGCGTCCGGCGGCAGCGCCGGCAACACCGCAGCCGGTGTCGCCAGTTTCGGCGGCCGTGCCGCCTTCTTCGGCAAGGTGTCCAACGATCCGCTCGGCGAAATCTATGCCCATGACATCCATGCCCAGGGTGTTGCCTTCGACACCAAGCCGCTCAAGGGCGAGCCGCCGACGGCGCGCTCGATGATCTTCGTCACCCCCGATGGCGAGCGTTCGATGAACACCTATCTCGGCGCCTGCGTCGAGCTCGGCCCGGAAGACGTCGAGGCCGACAAGGCCTCGGGCGCCAAGGTCACCTATTTCGAAGGCTATCTGTGGGATCCGCCGCGCGCCAAGGAGGCGATCCGGCAGACGGCAAAGCTGGCGCACGCGGCGGGCCGCGAAGTGTCGATGACCCTGTCGGATTCGTTCTGCGTCGACCGCTACCGCGACGAATTCCTCGAGCTGATGCGTTCGGGCACGGTCGACATCGTCTTTGCCAACAGCCACGAGATCAAATCGCTCTACCAGACATCCTCGTTCGACGAGGCGCTGGCGCAGATCCGCAAGGATTGCCGCATCGCCGCCGTGACCCGCTCGGAAAAAGGTTCGGTGATCGTGCGCGGCGACGAGACCGTGGTGATCAAGGCGACCGCCATCAATGAACTGGTCGACACAACGGGTGCCGGCGATCTCTATGCTGCCGGCTTCTTGCATGGCTACACGCAAGGCCGCGATCTGCAGACCTGCGGCGACCTTGGCTCGCTGGCCGCCGGATTGGTGATCCAGCAGATCGGCCCGAGGCCCCGGCAGAATCTGCGCCGCGAGGCTGAGCAGGCGGGGCTGTTGTAGGGCAGCTTTTCGGCCACGTATTGCCCACCTTCCCGTTGTGCAGGCTGTCCAGACAAGCGCGTTTAAATCGAACGCGTACCAGTTCGAGAAGGATGCCGGTTTTTCTCCCAATTTCTAATTGTTGAGGCTGAGGAACGTTGTCGCACTTCGGTCCAGTACTACCGCCCCATCATGAATGCCAACACGCGCCGTTTTTGATGAAATCGTTTTGAGACGGGATCGTACAAAAGGCAGATCGCCCGAGGGGCCAGCCACAGTCTGCACACACCGGAGAGTCGCGCAGAAGGCTCAGCTCGACGGCGACATGGAATTTGGAAGCACGCCGCAGGCTAACAATTCACATAAAGACATAAACATTTCTTTATACGGCATTGACAAGAAAGTGGGCTACTGCGATTGTCCGCATGTCGTGGTTCTCCGCAAGGTGTTGCCGTAGCGGAGCTAAGTGGGAAGCCGGTGCAATGCCGGCGCTGCCCCGCAACTGTAAGCGGCGAGCCAAACCCATCAATGTCACTGGGGCGAACTGCCCCGGGAAGACGGGGCAGAGGCTGTGACCCGCGAGCCAGGAGACCTGCCTCGGTAAACAACGTCCACAGGCGGGGTGTCTGGTGGCCGCGGCAGCTCGGCGTCGATGCCGGCCTGCTAGCGCCTTCCTTGTCCCCGCCCCAACCATCGGGGTATGGAATGAATGTCTCCCGGCAAGTTCCCATAGCAACGCTTGGCGTGCCGCGTATCGGTCGCCGGCGAGAACTGAAATTCGCGCTCGAAAGCTACTGGTCCGGAAAATCGTCTGCTGCCAACCTTCTGGCGACGGCGAAGGCACTGCGTGCCGCCAGTTGGAGCGAGCAGCACGACCGCGGCGTGTCGAAAATCCCGTCGAACGATTTCTCACTTTATGACCATGTGCTCGACACCGCGGCAATGGTCGGCGCCGTGCCAGCTCGTTACGGCTGGACGGGCGGCGAGGTCCCGCTCGACATCTACTTCGCGATGGCGCGCGGCACGCAAGGCGATACCGCGGGTTGCGGACAGGCCAGTCACGGGCATGCAGTTCAGGGGCAGCGCGTAACCGCGATGGAAATGACCAAATGGTTCGACACGAACTACCACTACATCGTGCCGGAGCTGGGCGACGATCAGACATTCGCCCTCTCGTCAACCAAACCAGTCGATCACTTTCTGGAGGCAAAAGAGCTCGGCATCCATACACGCCCGGTCATCCTTGGACCGGTGACCTTCCTCAAGCTGGCGAAGTCTCCCGATCAGGGCTTTAATCCCATAGCGCTGCTACCGCGGCTGCTGCCCGTCTACGAGCAACTGCTGCAGAGGCTGGAGCTCTCGGGGGCCGACTGGGTGCAAATTGACGAGCCGGCGCTTGTGCTCGATCTCAACCCGAACGAAAGAGCTGCCTTCGAATTCACCTACGGGCAGCTGTCGAAAGCCGCGCCCAAGTTGAAAATTATGCTGGCTACCTATTTCGGGCCGCTGGGAGACAATCTCGAGACCGCGCTTTCGCTGCGCCTGGCGGGCCTGCATCTCGACCTCGTGCGCGCTCCCGAGCAATTGGAGACGATTGGTCGGCTCGCACCGAAGGATCTGGTGCTCTCACTTGGCCTGATTGATGGCCGCAATGTCTGGCGCGCGAACCTGACCGCCATTCTCGACCGCATCAAGCCGGTCATCGCCGGTTGGCCGCTGGACCGCGTCGAAATTGCGCCTTCCTGCTCGCTGCTTCACGTGCCGATGGACCTGCGGATGGAGACCGCGCTCGATGTAGACGTCCGTTCGTGGCTGGCATTCGCCGCCCAGAAGACTGAAGAGCTGCTCGTGCTGGCCCAAGCCTTGTCCGAAGGCTGGGAGGCCGTAACAGGCGGGCTGAAGGCTTCTGATGAGGCGGCCGCCGCGCGCGCAATGTCGACAAAGGCCCATGATCCGCTCGTCCGCGGGCGAGTCAGCAGCATTGACGGCGCCATGAAGCAACGAAAGAGCGCATTTGCCAAGCGCTCGAGAGTCCAGGCTGACACGCTCGCCCTGCCGTTGTTCCCGACGACGACCATCGGGTCCTTCCCGCAGACGCCCGAGGTGCGCAGGGCACGCTCCGCTCATGCGAAGGGTCGGCTGAGCTATATCGACTATCAGACCTTCCTGAAGAAGGAGACTGAGTGGGCCGTCCGTTGGCAGGAGGAGATCGGGCTCGACGTGCTGGTACATGGCGAGTTCGAACGAAACGACATGGTGCAGCATTTTGGCGAGCAGTTGTCCGGCCTCGCCTTCACCCAGCATGGCTGGGTGCAAAGTTACGGCTCCCGGCTCGTGCGCCCTCCCATCATCTTCGGCGACGTATCGCGGCCCAATCCGATGACGGTTCTCTGGTGGCAATTTGCCCAGTCGCTGACGAAAAAGCCGGTGAAGGGCATGCTCACTGGCCCAGTGACGATTCTTAACTGGTCTTTTGTGCGCGACGACGTACCCCGTGCCGAGGTCTGCCGCCAGATCGCATTCGCCATCCGCGATGAAGTGGCCGACCTCGAAAAAGCTGGCGCAAGGGTGATCCAGATCGATGAGGCCGCGTTTCGCGAAGGCTTGCCCCTGCGGAAGTCCGATTGGAAACATTATCTCGGCTGGGCTGTCGAATGCTTCCGGCTCGCCTCGACGGGTGTAGAGGACGCGACTCAAATTCACACCCACATGTGCTATTCGGAGTTCAATGAAATCATCGACTCGATCGCTGAACTGGACGCGGACGTGATTTCAATAGAGACGTCGCGCTCCAAAATGGAACTGCTGGACGCCTTCACCAAGTCCAAATATCCGAACGAAATCGGTCCCGGCGTCTACGATATTCACTCACCACGTGTCCCAGAGGTCGGCGAGATTTTGCATCTCGCCCAACTTGCTCGCGAGCGACTGTCGGACAGCCAGCTGTGGGTGAATCCGGACTGCGGCCTCAAGACAAGGAAATGGGAAGAGGTCCGCCCTGCCCTCATCAACATGATCGCTGCAGCCTGCGCGCTGCGGGAGAAGGTGCAGGCGCAGGCCGCTGGGCCACTGTGACCGGCAAACATGTGACCCGCGGGCCTCGCGGATAATTTGAAGCAGAAAGGACGGCATCGAAAAGCCGCGAAGACGTCGGTCGACGCGTGCGAGTCCACCCTTGTCGTCCAGCCGAAGGCCGCTGGACGGCTGAGCGGCGGGGCAGGATTTGGGACGCCGATTCTGGTCCGAGGACGGATGATTTCGGCCACGAAATGGAGGAAGGCGGTTTTGTCCGTGAGCTTCTGCCTCACAGGGCCAGCGGCCGACAGACGCGAGGGATCAACGCTTGCAGATGCCGCCTGGGCACTGGCACTATCGAGATATCGGCGGCGAGGTCGACCCATCAAGAGCGTCGGTGTCGATTTGACTGCGTCGCATGTGGCGGACATCGACAAAATAGCCATACCGCCCAGCCGCAAGCTGCGACCATTCCTCATCGTTTGAATTGAAGCCGGCTGCATCTGGCACGGCGTGTGCTCCGCTCCTGCTGAAGTTCCGCTAGGACAGAGCTTTTCACGCGCGCACGGCTCGCGGTGGTGTGTTGCTTCGACACAAACGCCCCCGTGGACATTACGATCGGTCCAAGAATTCAGCTGTGCTCCTCCGAGCCTATCTTTCCGTCATGCAGGCTACCCGAGCAGTCGGGAGGAGTGGAACCAACCAAGTTGTAAGGAGCACCTGATGTCTAACATGATGAAGGCACTGGTGAAGGCCAAGGCCGAACCGGGCATCTGGATGGAAGAGGTGCCGGTGCCGGAGATCGGCCCTAACGACATGCTGATCAAGATCAAGAAGACGGCGATCTGCGGCACCGACGTGCACATCTACAATTGGGACCAGTGGGCGCAGAAGACGGTGCCGGTGCCGATGGTCACCGGCCATGAATTCGTCGGCACGGTCGCGGATTTCGGCGCAGCGGTCACCGAATACAAGGTCGGCCAGCGCGTGTCTGGCGAAGGCCACATCGTCTGCGGCCATTGCCGCAACTGTCGCGCCGGGCGAGGGCATCTGTGCCGCAACACGCTCGGCGTCGGAGTCAACCGGCCCGGCGCCTTCGGCGAGTATCTGGCGATCCCGCAGCACAATGTCATGCCGATCCCCGATGATGTGCCCGACGAGATCGCGGCGATCTTCGATCCGTTGGGCAATGCCGTGCACACGGCACTCTCCTTCGATCTGGTCGGCGAGGACGTGCTGGTTACCGGCGCCGGGCCGATCGGGATCATGGGCGCGCTGGTGGCGCAATGTGTGGGCGCGCGAAAAGTCGTCATCACCGACATCAACCCGGTGCGGCTGGCGCTGGCCAAAAAACTCGGCGTCCAGCATGTTGTCGACGCCTCGAAGGAAAAACTGCGCGACGTCATGCCGGCGCTCGGCATGACCGAGGGTTTTGATGTCGGCCTCGAAATGTCAGGCGCCGCCCCCGCTTTTCGCGACATGATCGACACCATGAACAATGGCGGCAAGATCGCCATCCTGGGCATCGCGCCGACCGGTTTCGAGATCGACTGGAACAAGGTCATCTTCAAGATGCTGCATCTCAAGGGCATCTACGGCCGCGAGATGTTCGAGACCTGGTACAAGATGATCGCCCTGGTGCAAGGTCCGCTCGACGTTTCCGGGTTGATTACGCACCGCATCGGCATCGACGATTTTCAGGCCGGCTTCGATGCGATGCGCAGCGGCAGTTCCGGCAAGGTGGTGATGGACTGGTAGGGCGATGGCCGGCGTGATTTTGCGAAGGTGGTGACGGGACACCTTCGCCTGCCGACGATCTCCTCGCGCGGGAGCATGGCTGGTGCAACGCAATGGCACCCCTCCAACGTGCGCCGCTCAACCGTGGGGGGCGTATCGCGGCCCTATCCGACCACGCTCGTGGCAGGTCGCCCAAATCGGGCAACAAATGGTGACGGCCCCGACGTGATCGTCTTCTTCCCCCATGCCTAGGATCGAGGCCGAGGTGTCCCGGGCGTTTCAGGCGGTAAGATGGGATATGTGATCTCCGGTCGCTTGCCGGTCAGCGAATGAAGGTACGCAACGATCTGATCGATTTCGATATGCGTTAGCTCTTGGCCAAGCTGGGTGGTGCCCATAATAGCGACCGCCTCTCTCAGGTCCCAGACCTTGCCCGAATGAAAGTATGGCGCGGTGATTGCTACGTTGCGCAGCGACGGCACGCGGAAAACATAGGAATCCTCTGGTACGCTGGTGACGGCAAATCGTCCCTTGTCGTTCTCCGGCAGAATGTCGGCGCTAGGCTTCTCAACGAGGCCGAATGGATAATAACCATCCCCACCAAGATTGACACCGGAATGGCAGGACGAGCAGCCCTTTTCGATGAAAAGGGCCAGGCCCTGTTTCGCTTCGGGGCCGATGGCGGTGTCATCGCCATTGAGGTAGGCGTCGAAGGGGGCCGGCGTGACCAGCGTCGCCTCATAATCTGCGAGTGCGGTGGCTAGGTTATCGAAGGTGAGGGGGTCGGCCTCCCGCGGGAAAGCTGAACGGAACCACTCCACATATTGCGGCATCGATTTGAACGTCTCGACCACTTGGTGCGATGTGTTGGCCATCTCGGCACCGGCCTGTATCGGCCCTTTGGCCTGAGCTTTCAGGTCTTCGGCGCGACCGTCCCAGAACTGCGATTTGTTGAAGACAGAGTTAAACACCGTCGGCGCGTTGCGCTGCCCCTTCTGCCAACCATGGCCAATCGAAGTTTCACGATTGTCGTCGCCCCCGGTGGCCAGGTTGTGGCACGAGTTGCAGGAGAAAACGCCTGAGGACGAGAGGCGTGGATCGAAGAACAGGGCCTTGCCGAGGGCAATCCTCTCCGGCATGCTCGGGTTGTTGGTGACCTCCGGGATGAATGGCAAGGGCTTGAACATGGCCAGTGCCGTTTCTCTGAGGTCTGGCGGAATGGACTGCGCAGCAAAAGCTGTGGCTGCCGCCAACGCAACAGCCCCCGCAGGAAATAGAATTTTCATAAATGGAGTCCTTACGATGTGCACGGAAACCACTCTCCACATGCGGCCCGGGAACGCCCTGCGCTAGATCAGCGGATCGAGGGAATCGTGCCTGCGACCAAGCCGATCGAGCGCCGGGACAGTGACTGCGATTCATCGCCCCGACGGCGGATTCCAATGGTGAGCGCGCGCGCAATCGCTGTGTTCGCCTGAGGTTTGGTCGGTTCCGTGTCCCGTCGCCACATGCTGCCGCAACGCCAACCTGTTCATACGCGCAAGGTTTCTGCCCCCAGGGCATGCACGGCTCATAGTGCTTTTAAGGTTTCTGCGTCTTGCGTTTGCAATTCAGACCGACGCGATCGGGACTGAATGGCGGATATGGGCGCAGTTATGGACAGCGGTTGACGCGCCGATCAGTGTCACGACAGCGTGAAGTGGCGCTATAGACCTCAATCCTGGCCGAGCAACGAACAATCCTGTCGCGAGATTTGTTGCTTTCATCAGAAATCACCACTAGAAGCGACCGCTCCGCAGACCAATCCACCGGAGAGTTTCATGCCAGAAGAAGACTTTGAAAACGCCAACAACCTCATCGACCTTACCGCGGATGTTGTCTCAGCCTATGTTTCCAACAATCCCGTGCCGGTGGGCGAACTGTCTACCCTGATCGGCCAAGTGCACGAAGCTTTGAAACGCACGGCATCTGGTCGCGTCTCGCCACAAGAGCCGACGGTGTTGACGCCGGCCGTCCCGATCAGGAAATCGGTGACACCGGACTACATTGTCTCCCTTGAGGACGGCAAGAAATTCAAATCGTTAAAGCGTCATCTGGCGACCCATTACGGGCTGACCCCCAACGAGTATCGCGCCAAATGGGGTCTGCCATCAGACTATCCCATGGTCGCGTCGAACTACTCGGCTGCGCGCTCTGCGTTGGCCAAGACAATGGGACTCGGCCGCAAACCGAAAGAGCCTGAGGTCTCGACGCCCGAGAAGCGGTCTAGAAAGAAGGTACCAGCGTGACTTCCCCAATCCAGACCCGTTGTGGGGCTGGCGGCTCGATCAGCAAGATGTGAGCGAAACACTCGAAAGGCGGGATCAAGATCCCGCCTTTTTCCGTGCACGGTGTGATGACATGCCGCGAACCGGAATGGAACTGACATAGCGCAGAGACACAGGAGACCGCAGCGGTAAAAGGACCAACTTTTCAGCTTGGGACGGAAACCGTTGCAGACCTCTATCCTGAAAGAATATCGCGAGGCTCTCCTGCCTTGGTACACCATCTATCCGACTGTAGCGGAGTTCACCGCCAGCGTCGGGGCCGAAAGCTATGAGGATTGGCTAAGAGGTCTGCCTGCTGACGATTCGGTGTCGCTCTATCTCCACATTCCATTCTGCCAATCGATTTGCTGGTTTTGCGGCTTCCCGACCACGATTGCCCGCAATCAGGGGCCGATCCTCAACTATGTGGAGATTCTGCGTAACGAGATCCGTTTGGTCTCGGAGAAAGTGCAGCAGGGGCTCGTGGTTAACGACGTGCATTTTGGCGGTGGAACCCCGACCCTGATCGGGGCAGCCGAGTTCCTGGCCACTATAGAACTCCTGCGCCACCGCTTCGCGTTCAGGGAAGCCGCCACGATCGCCGTCGAAATTGATCCGCGCACCTTCACAGCCGAGATCGCCGAAGCGTTGGGAGCAGCGAACGTAAGCCGCGCGAGTCTGGGGGTGCAGAGCTTTGATCCGATCGTTCAAAAAGCGATCAACCGGGTCCAGAGCGAGGCGCAGACGGCCGCTGCCGTCGAAAAGCTGCGCCGGCACGGCGTGAGCGGCATCAACTTCGATCTCATTTTCGGTCTCCCGAACCAGACGCTAGAGTCCTGCGTCCAGACTGCGGCGGCGACTGTCGCCATGCGTCCAAGCCGACTTGCGGTGTTCGCCTACTCCCACATTCCATCGGTGATAAGAAATCAGCGCCTGATCGAGAAGACTGCGCTGCCGGACAGCGTCGCCTGCGCCGAACAGGCTGCCGCCGTGGCAGAGACGCTGGTTGCGGCCGGCTACCGTGAAATCGGCCTCGACCATTTCGCCTTGCCGGACGACGAACTTTCGCTGGCGCAGACCAGCGGTCGCCTACGGCGTAACTCGCTGGGTTACTCGGCCGACACCTGCAGAACCCTGATCGGCTTCGGCGCGTCCTCTATCGGGCGGGTCGGCGAGGGCTACGTCCAGAACGAGGTGACACGTGAGTCCTACATCCGGCACATAGCAGTTGGCCGTCTGGCAACGTCAAAAGGCTACCGACTCACAGATGAAGACCGCGCGCGAGCCACAATCATCGAGCGGCTGATGTGCGATTTGCAGGCCGATGTGCCGGCAATTTGTGCGGCCTATGGATTCGATCCAACTCGCCTTCTCGATTCGGCTGCTGAACGCCTGGCGAAGCTGGCCGAGGATGGGATAATGGACATCGAAAAGGGTTTCATCCGGGTGCGTCAGGAACATCGCTTCGTAATTCGCGCTGTTGCTGCCGCATTCGATGCTTTTCTCGACCGGGCTGTCCCATAGCACAGCCAAGCATGAGGGGGCCAAAGCGATAGCTCGTGCCAAACGGCCTTCTCGTAAAGCCGCCGCAGGCCCCCGTCACGGCGCCCTGCGCGGATTAAGCGTTTGACGTTCCCGAATGGGCGAGCTTGCCGTAGGATCATAGTGTGACAACGGTGACTGGTTCGCGCCCGATGGGTCGACATCCGTGCCTATGAATACCACTGTTTCGCAGGCAAGAAATTGGGTCGACGAAAGATCGTCGGCGCGATGATCTCGTCCACTTCCCGAGGCACGCTCGTGCACATCGCATGAAACTTCGATGCGGCGGTCCCCTGTTCGTCAGTAATGAGGATCAACAGTTTTGGGACTATGGGCGGAAACTAGCCTAAGCCAGCTAATAGCGACGTGGTAGGATCCGAGAATTCTCAGGCCACCAATCTCCGCCAATGCGGCCAGCGCCGGGTGCGGCAAAACGTGGCCTGCGACATCGAGGACCTATTGATGGCTGTCCAGCAGCTCGCATATCGGACGCTGGTAGACATTGAGCACGGCTAAATTGTGCTTCGAGAACCTGGGCAGGACACAACTGAGATTTTGCTCTGAAACGCGGAGGTGAAGTTTTGTCCGGTCAAATCCTGTTGGCGCAGGGCTCCTGCGCCCGAGCACCCACCAACGCTCAACGTTATGCAGGCCTTCTTCAATTCCTGCTCGCAATATCTGCAGATTGTAGAGCTCGGCACCAAGAGCAGGACCGCATGCCGCTATCGAGGGAGAGTTTTGCTCAGCCAGGAAACATGTCGCTCCCCCACGGCTCTCTCGCTCGACGTGGGGCATGTTCTCGTCGAGCCACCCCGGCCACCTCCTGCAGGGCCACGGGGTGGCCGACCACCTTAGTGGCCATCGAGAAACTCGCATCTCTGCTGGCCATCAGGCTGTAGCTCAGGATCTTCGTGTACTCGGCTATGATCCTGGGAGACGTCAAGCGCAGAACTTGGTCGAAGTAGGGAGTGGCTCCGACCAGAGAGGTCATAGCTGGGACGCATACGACGTCGACGCAGCCATTCTCATACGCTTCGAACAATCCGTCGCCGAACGGGATGAGTTCAACTCGGTCACCAAGAGGTCCAGCGAGGATTGATGGGACCAGGTCCCCTCAGGGCCAATGTACCCTGCCCTCTTGATTGCGGAGGTGTCGATGGCTGGAGGCTGGCTGAATTGCTCCTTCATTTCCTCGGCACGATCGATCGAGAATGCGTCAGAGCCCTCATTCATGAAATCACACGCACGGGGTTCATGACCGAACATATAGCAGTGATTGGTGTGAGGCGACCCGGCCCACAAGAAGCCCGCAGCTTGATCTCATTTGTTCTGATACGCGCGGTCGCCGTCGGCATCTGCTACGTAAGAACTATTGTAGACAATAAGAGGGCTGGGACCCGCTCTCTTCGCTTGCAAAAATCTGTTTCAGCAGAACTTAGCAGATTGCCGCAATCCCCCGCCCGGTCAGCGGGAGATCCGTGTTCTTGCCCGCTCATATGGCGCGGTCAGTGGCCCTTCTGCCCGGCTCTTGCCGGGCAGAAGCAGAAAAAGATCAGCCAGCTTTGCTGAGACTGCCTGCGGAGGACTTGCCGGTACGGCGGTCCTGTTCGACCTCGTAGTTAATCTTCTGGCCCTCATTGAGGGTCGAAAGGCCCGCTCGTTCGACAGCGGAAATGTGTACGAAAACGTCCTGACCTCCGTTGTCAGGCTGGATAAAACCGAATCCCTTGGTGCTGTTGAACCACTTCACCGTTCCAGTCGCCATAACGTATTCCTTTGTAACCATCCAATGTAGACAGGCTATAAGCCAGGTCCGCTTCATATCCGAGATTTTAGGGACAGCAAAAGCGAAAATAGCAAAAGCCCCGGTCAAATCGCAAATCGGCTCGAGAGCTCCATCGTGACCGCCTGTCGCAGACAGCGTCTCCCGCTGGCGCTCCGAATGGCAAACACAAGTTCTGCAACGCTCCGGTAAATTCAAGAACCGCGTCTATCGCCGGTTCGGAGCCGTGTTAGGGGACCACCGATCGGCCGATGTTAGCAAGAGCACGCTGACGACCAGCAACTGCGCGCTAACGTCACCATATTCGCGCCCCTCTGCGAAGGATGCACCTAGCAACTCTTAAACTCCCAGGCGGTGTCTGACGTCGGACAATGTCAGGGGTACCGCAACACAGATTCCGGTGGATCGCATCGCCGAAACGGCTTTCCTCATCTGGCACGGCTCGTGCGCGGGTTTATGCAAACGCGCAGGAGAGACGTCCCATGATCCCCAAACAGAAAAATGCCGTCCCACCTTTCGCCGACCTACTCAAAATTGACACCCGAGCGGGGCCTGGCAGCATTGTCAGGGCTCGTCTGGACCGGCGCTGCCCACCGATCCGCCTTCTCCCCGTGAGGGCGCCAGGGACGCAGCACCTTGAAAATGACGGACAACTCACTTCCGTTCGAGCCTTGTCCATCGCCCCGTCACCAAAACCGAAGCGACCGTCTGCATGGCTGCGGGGGGCACTTTTTGCGACCGCTATGGCATTTCTGACGACCGAGCCTGCGGCGGCTGCCAATGGCATCAAGGCAACGAATTTCCTGCTCGAAAATGGCATGGAGGTTGTCGTCATACCCGATCACCGCGCGCCCATCGTCAAACATATGCTGTGGTACAAGGTCGGCAGCGCCGACGAGCCTCCGGGCAAATCCGGCATCGCGCATTTCTTCGAGCATCTGATGTTCAAAGAGACGGCCGATCACGGCGCCGGCGAGTTGGACCGCGCGGTGGCCGAGATCGGGGGCTCGCTCAACGCCTTCACCTCTTACGATTATACTGCCTTCTACGAAATAGTGCCGCCTTCGGCACTGGAGCAGATGATGAGCTACGAGGCTGATCGCATGCGCAATCTCACCCTCACAGATGACGTCATCGACGCCGAGCGGGACGTGGTCCGCGAGGAGCGTCGCCTGAGGGTCGACAACAATCCGCAGGCGCTTCTCGATGAGGAGGTCGTCACGACGCTTTGGCAGAGCCAACCTTACCGCATCCCGGTGATCGGCTGGATGCATGAGATCGAGAAGTTGAATCGCAGCGACGCCATCACGTTTTATTACAAACACTACTGGCCGAACAATGCCGTGCTGGTGGTGGCGGGCGATGTCGAACCGGAGAGCGTGAGGGCGCTTGCCGAGAGGATCTATGGCAAGCTCCCACGTGGACCTGAGCTGCCGACGCGTGAGCGCGCCTCTGAGCCGGTGCAGAACACCAAGCGCGTATTGACGCTGAGCGACGACCGCGTTTTGGTCCCCCTCTTCTCCAGACATTGGGTCGTGCCGTCCTATCGCACCGCCGAGCCTGGCGAAGCCGAAGCGCTGGACCTCTTGGCGGAGATCCTCGGCGGCGGCAACCGAAGCCGGCTTTACCAGGAGCTCGTTGTGGAGCAAGGCATAGCCGCCGCGGCCTACGCTGATTTCCAAGGCAACATGCTGGATGCTGGCAAGTTCAGCATCCGAGGCTGGCCGCGCGGCGACGCCGAGCTTGCGGATGTCGAGGCTGCCGTCGACGCCGAGATAGCGCGCATCGCCAGCAACGGCGTCACCAACGACGAACTGGAGCAGACGAAAAACCGCTATATCCGCTCGTTCATCTTCGGCCATGACGAGCAGGGCACCGTCGCCCGCTTGTATGGCGCCACGCTTGCCACGGGCGGCAATGTGAAAGACGTCGAGGAATGGCCGGACCGCATCCGCAAGGTCACGGCCGATCAGGTTAAGGCCGTGGCGGCCCGCTACCTCGTGTCTGACCATTCGACAACCGGCTATCTCCTGCCCAAGGAAAATTGACATGATGACGAACCTCTACCGCAGGGCCATTCCACAGGCATTGCCCTCTCCTTTTGGACAAGGCTGGCGCCTCGCCTCTTCGCTGGCTGTGCTTTGCCTTGCCATTTTGTTCCTCACTCTCCCGGCACTTACCGCGCGTGCTGCCCTGAACATCCAGGAGGTGAAATCTGAACAGGGGATCACCGCCTGGCTGGTGGAAGACCATACGCTGCCGATCATCACGCTCCAGTTCGTGTTCGACGGCGGCACAAGTCAAGACCCGGCCGGTAAGGAGGGGCTTGCCGAATTGATGGCGGGCTTGTTCGACGAGGGCGCAGGCGATTACGGCGGCGACTCCTTTCAGGTGCGGCTCGATGATGCCGGCGCTGAGATGGGCTTCCACGCGGGGCGTGATGGCATTCATGGCTCGGTGCGCATGCTTTCCCTGCGCCAGGACGCCGCTTTCGATCTCATCAGGCTCGCGTTGAACAGGCCCCGCTTCGATCAGGAACCCTTTGATCGAATCCGCGCTCAGCTTCTCTCCGGCATCATCGCCAACGAGCGCGAACCTCACGCTATCGGCGAGGATGCCTGGCGGCGCAGTATCTATGGCACGCACCCGTATTCGAGGCCGCCCGAGGGCACCAAGGAAAGCCTGACCCGCATTACGCCCACCGATCTAAGCGCCTTCCACAAGGCCGCTTTCGCCCGCGGCGGGCTGCACGTCGCGGTCGTGGGCGACATAGATGCCAAGTCCCTGAGCGCAAGGCTCGACGAGTTGTTCGGCGATTTGCCCCCGAACCAGACGCTTGCGCCGGTGCCTGATGTCACGCCGAAGCTCGGCCGGTTGACCTGGGTCGCATACGCCCTGCCCCAGACTTCGCTCCGGCTGGCTTTTCCCGGCATCGGGCGCACCGAGCCGGAATTCTATGCTGCGCAGCTGATAAACGATATATTAGGTGGGTCATCTACCTCACGGCTGTACCGGGAAGTACGCGAACAGCGTGGCCTTGCCTATGGTGTCTCCTCTAGCTTGGGAAGCCACCAGCATTCCAACACGCTTGTCGTGGCCACATCGACGCGCGCCGACAGGGCGGCCGAGACGCTCGGCCTGATAAGACAGATAATCAAGGAGCTGGCGGACACGGGCCCAACAGCGGCCGAGCTCGATGCGAGCAAGAAGCATCTGATCGGCGCCTTTACTATCGACCATCTGGGTTCCTCCAGATCTATTTCAGCCACGCTTCTCGCGTTGCAACTTGACAAGCGCGGCATAGACTACATTCAACGGCGCCAGGCCCTCATCCAACAAGTGACGATCGACCAGGTCAGGGCGGCGGCGAAGAAAATGCTTTCGGCCGAGCCCGCCATTTTGGGCATTGGCCCGGGGCTTGCCCCAGCCCCGTGACGACCAGCAGTCTCGCGCTCTGCCAGGGTCCGCGCTGATCGTCTTCGGAACTGCGTAAATGCCGAGTGGCTAACCATTGGCAAGCAAGGGATTCCAACTTTCCCGTAAGACGCGAAGTTGGGATCTCTGTTTACGTGGGAGCCGGTCGGGAGATCGAAGGAGCTCTTGGCAGGGAAAAGAAGTAGCCCAATGAGCGTCAGCGCTTGCGCCCAGGCAAAGGGCCGAGACACGGGCCGGCTGCAATGACAAGATCGGTCAAGACGGCAGCCGGCGAAGTGCCACACGCAGATGGCGGGACACGGGACTCCACGGCCCCCGACGAGAAGTGCTGTTTTCCAACTCGGGATCGTCACCTGCTGTGGCCGAAGCGCACCCTTGCGGTTCGGTGAGCCTGCCAGAGTATCCGACATACTCCGCAACCAGGTTCGTTTCTTTTGAGCATTTTATGGAGCCACCTATTGGGTATAGCCGTTTCTCTCACTGATTCAACGTAATGCGCGATCTAGGCTAGTGCCCTGTTCGCACAAGCGGCGGCGGCGCCGACTTCCGTTCGGAGTCGCGACTTTACTAGGGCTGCCGGACCGATCGATCTTTCCACACGAGCCTCAACCGGTGCCCAGAAGAAGCTTGGAAGAAGCGTGCAGAGCAACTTTTTGGAAGGAAGCTCCAGACCCCAATTTTTTGTTCAGTGATCGTTATACAATCAGCCTCACCTTAGCATTGGCCCGAGGACTCCGATCTTGATCCGCAGCGCTGGCCGCGGTGGGGAAGCCGATGCCTGTTGTTCAGCTCGCACCTCTCGTGAACCGCGAGTCATCGACAGAAGAATAGAAAATTCTAGCGGTGAGCTGAGTGCAATGGTCTACCAGCCGTCTGGCCGAGGCCCTATAAGCAACCCGAAGGTGCGGCGTACCAATCGACGCCCTGTCGACATACATATCAGCCGAATTTGAGAGGAATCCGGTATTGCCCCTGTGCCTGCCGATGATCCGCCACTTGAAATCCCCGGACCTGTTTGGCGCCATTGATCGCTTGCCGGCGCTCGGCACGCCGATTAGCGAGCGGACATTCGAGGTCCTCAATCCGTCGAGCGGTGAAGTCCTGGCGGCACTTCCCGACATGGGTGTGGAGGAGACACGCGCTGCGATCGACAGGGCCTGTGTAGCGCAGCCTCGATGGGCGGGGCTGACCGCCCGAGAACGCAGTGACGTTTTGTGGCGATGGCATGAGCTGATCATTGACCACGCCAATGATCTTGCCGCGATACTCACTGCAGAGATGGGCAAGCCGTTTGCCGAAGCCAAGTCGGAGGTTTCGCACGCGGCAGCGTATTTGCAATGGTACGCCGAAGAAGCCAATCGCATCTATGGCGAGACGATCTCCGCACCGTCGACAGACCGTCGCATGCTGGTGATCAAGCAGCCCATCGGTGTGGTCGGCACGATTACGCCATGGAATTTCCCGGCCTCGATGGTGGCGCGCAAGATCTCGCCGGCCCTGGCGGCGGGCTGCACGATCGTGCTTAAGCCTGCTGAACAGACGCCGCTCGTGGCAGGTGCAATGTTCGCCCTCGCCCACCAAGCCGGCTTTCCCGACGGCGTGGTGAATCTAATTTATGCGTCTGAAGGTGATGGCGTCGGACGTGAACTTTGCTCCAACCCGAAGGTCCGAAAGATCAGCTTTACAGGCTCGACCGAGGTTGGCAGGCTGCTCATGCGCCGGTGTTCGGACCAGATCAAGAAGGTCAGCCTCGAGCTCGGCGGCAATGCGCCGTTCATCGTCTTTGACGACGCCGATATCGACGCTGCGGTTGACGGCGCGATCCAGGCGAAGTTCCGCAACGCCGGGCAGACCTGTGTTTCAGCGAACCGTCTTTACGTCCAATCGAGCGTTCACGATGAGTTCGTTGAAAAATTCGTGGAGAAAGTCCGGTCTTTGTCGGTTGGCGACGGCTTCGCTCCGGCAGTGGACGTCGGACCGCTCATCGACGTGCATGCTTTGGCAAAGATCGAGTCCCACATCGCAGATGCCGTTGCCAAGGGTGGCGCAATTCGATGCGGTGGGGAACGCATCGGCAAGGATGGGACCTTCTTCAAACCCACAGTCCTCACTGAAATCACCAGCATTATGGCGGTTGCGCAAGAGGAGACTTTCGGGCCGCTCGCCCCGATCATTCGCTTCCATGATGCGGATCAGGTTGTGCGTGAGGCCAACGACACGATCTACGGTCTCGCCGCTTATTTCTATGCCTCGAATCTGAAGCGTGTTTGGCGCGTTGCCGAGGCATTGGAATACGGCATGGTTGGCATCAACACCGGGCGTATGTCTTCGGAAGCGGCGCCCTTTGGCGGCATGAAGCAGTCCGGCATTGGGCGAGAAGGATCCCGCCACGGGCTCGAAGACTACCTCGAAATGAAATACCTCTGCATGGGCGGCATCTGATCTCTATGTGGATGGATACCTCAGGCGCAAAATGAACCAAAGGCATGAGCGAGCGCTTTGGCGAACCTTCTATTGGCTGGTTTCGGGGTCGTTCACCGCGACCCGCGGCCTGTGCGCCTTAAGTGAGATCTAGACGCCCAGCTACCTTGAACCCCCTCTACGGCGAGGAGGCAAGGCGCCGCTAGCAGACTGCAGGTTGCTCATCCTATGCAAGCGCGGCACGTCTCGCCAGGCTAGTGGTTCACAGAAAATAGAACGCGATTGTCATCAGCCGACGGTGCATGGCGTCCGCAGGGTCCGCGGATGCCACCGATACGTTTACGCCGCAGCCTCCCTATTGCCGCACGGCCAATTGAGCGCCCTTCGCGCATCGCTCTCATTCGGTACAGTCGCCGGCATTCTCGCCTGGAGAAGATTCAGTGACACAAGACGTGCCCAGGCCGTGCATGCACGAAAGACATTGAGGGTTGAGATCCAATGATTAAAGCGCATCTGCTCGACATGGACGGGGTCCTGGTCCGGGGCGGTCAACCGATTGCTGGCTCCGTCGGCTATGTCGCCGCGCTAATCGCCAGGGGTGAGCCGTTTCAGATCTTCACCAATAACTCGCGCTTCACGCCCGAAGATCATGCCGAGCGTCTAAGAGCGGTCGGCTTCGCCGTGCAGCCAGAGCACATCTACACCTCGGCGCTCGCCACGGCGCGGTTCATGGAACTGCAAAAGCAGGAATCATCTGCCTATGTCATCGGCGACCACGGTCTCGTCGAGGCCCTGCGGCAGGCAGGCTGCCGGATAACGGAGGTTGCCCCCGAATTCGTGGTCCTCGGGGACACGATTTCGTACCATTACGAGCAGATCGCAACTGGCGCCGAGCTTGTGGCCAGGGGCGCGCGTTTTCTCGCCACCAATCCGGATGCGACTGGCCCGACCGAGCGGGGCTCCCATCCGGCGTGCGGGGCAGTCGCAGCACTAATCGAGAAGGCCACCGGCCGTCAGCCCTACTTCGTTGGCAAGCCGAACCCGTTCATGATGCGCAACGCGCTCGATCGGCTGGGAGTACGAGCTGTCGATGCGATCATGGTCGGTGACCGCATGGACACCGACGTGCTTGCAGGGCTGGAATCGGGCCTGAAAACAGCCCTTGTGCTTACGGGGGTGACCAAACGGGCTGACATAGAGCGGTTTCCATTCAGACCGGACTACGTGGTCGAGCGCCTTGCCGATCTGGGCCAGATCGTAGCGAAACAATAAGCCCAACGACCACTACACGAAAACTGAACGCTCCCGCTACATTCCGAATGACGGCCGTTCAGCCTGGGCATTTTCTGGAGCAACAGCTGGCCGCAAAGAAAGTGATAAGCGAGACAACCTAGTTGAAGTACACCCATGTAGTCCAATGCAGGCCGTTTCTGGTCTCTATGAAGCAAGCAGTCTTCGACCGAAGAGCCGCATGCGCCGAAGTAGGCTGCGTCCAGCGAATGCGTCAGGTTGGATCGAACCAGATGCGTTCGCTGCGAAACTCACGCCCGTCCGCTGTCGTGGCTTCAAACAACAAGAAGGGAGTCATTCAACCACTGGATTTTGACCCATTTTCTTCGCCGCGTGCTTTCGGAGGCGATCCTATACGTGGACGCAGGTTGTTGGTCGTATCGCATCGCTTTGAGAGACGAGTTTGTCGAAGTCGATCTGCTCACCCATTGGCGCATAAATTCCACAGCCCGTAAGGCGTGGGCGCGTTGCTCATTAGGGAGTGGTTGCGCCTCACTTTTGTGGTGAACAGGACGGGCAACAGCGCGGCTGCTGAATAGCGCAGCAGCCGACGGACTGCCGAGGAATAGGCGGCTCGGCGGCTGCGGGTAGTGAGCGGCATCGAAGCGCTTCAAGACAACTTTCAATTGAGCAATCGCCTGCCGCATGTATTGGGTTCAAGCATCGCGCCTTCCAAATACGTGCTCCTTGACCAATTCATGGTGTGACACCGATGCGATCGCGAAACCTGTCTCTCCACAGGTTCGCCTGCCGCGCTCACGCTCCGTCGCGTGTGCTGACGAGGATCAGCTATGAGGTGCCAAGACTACGCTGCGAGTGAGCCTTTCCGCATTTACTTCAAAGGCGGATCTCGGGTTGGCAACGGCCAAAATAGTCGCTGCCGTGAACACAGAGCCACAACGACCGCGCTCGAAGTCTGACAATTTATTCAGGCCTTGCGCTTCATTCACGTAATCATGTCAGACGCAGCGCCACGTTCCGCCACCTCAACTTTCGGCACCAAGCCCGCATAGTCGGAAGCGAAACATTGCGTGTCTGATTTTAAAGTCCTGAACGCAAGCACGGCTGAACCCGCATGCCCGGCAGGAGACTGAGCTCGCTGCCGGGCCGGGTACGCCTTGGGAGGTGGCGTAAGTCCGCGACCTTCGTGGAGGGGGGAACCACTCAGTCCGCGCGTTTTGCTAGCGCGCATGTTCCGTGCCAAGGCAAAAATCGTTTTAAAAGACCCGACGCGATAGGTTTTTTCTCTGTTGCGTACTCGACATTGTCACCTATCGGACAATGTCTAACGTGCCTCTCAGCATCGACCGACGCCTGAACCAGAGCGCACCTCTTAAGGCCGTTCCTCTCCAAGTCGACTGACGAACTGGCGGTGACCAGTTGTAGCTTCGAACTGTTCGCCGGCTGATGTACAAGTCGGACTATCCCTTTTCAAAGAAGGAAATCCCTGTACCCTCCATGCATGAGGGCGCGGCCACGAGTGACAGCGCGGCGAATGCGGTCGCGCAGATGATCGCGAGGATCCCTCCAGTCGGCATGGACGCGCCGTTGACCAATCAGCGCTTCAGCGAGCTCGCGATGTGACGCCCCAGCAAGCGATCCGTCGAGCGCACGAAGAACGAAGGTCAAACGGAGACCCCGTTTTTCCGGCGGAAACAAGCGGGCGGGCAGGTGCTCACCCAAGTTTAGGGCATTGAGGCACTTGAGCGCCCTCAGGCGGTGCTTCGAAAGGGTCGCGGGCCAAATGGCCTCGGTCCGGAGGCAAACGGGGTGCAGGATATCCGCGCCAGAGACGGCGAGCTGGAGCGTATGCTCTGCGTTGCGAAGAAGAACATGCTGGCCCTTGTCTGGCGCCAGCAGGACCGCCGCACGGCATGGCAATGCCGAGAGCTCGAGCGGCCTTGTCGCCGACCGAGCAGACAGCTGTTCTGCAATCACCGGCAGCACGTAAGCGCACCATAGCGGAGACCAGAATACGACCGAATTGCGCCCGTAAGACTCGGCGAAACAGGACGCCCCACCGTGACAGGTTACCGGTCGACGAGACTACGTCGAGAGAGGGTCCGTAGGACAAAGTACTGGCGTGCTGGCTTGCAGCGATCACGTCGCGCTGGAATGCTGGATTGCGACGTAAGAACTCCCAGGCCCACTCGCGCGGCGTCAGACCAGCAGTGTAATCGTATGATCTTTCATCGCGCCAATCCGCCTCGTCTGCGCCTTTCACGAGAACTGCAGGCATTGTTGTGCTCCCCTGCCCGCCCCCAGGCAAGTCGAAACATCACGCCAGCTAGCGAAGCACCGGCGCCCGGGCCACCAGCCCTCGATGGATGTGTTTCGTCGAAGCGTGTGAGGTCGGCACCGTTCGGGGCAGAACACGCAGGCAAATAGCGGCGACTTGATCGAACCAGCGCAGCCAGCACGGCCCGAGCAGGCCAAGTGGGTTGGCTCGAGGCCAGTGGTCGGCTCCTTCGCCGCTTTCCTAACGTTCCTTGAAGATCCCGTGCTGCGGCGGTGGGTGCGTTGATTGTGCGACGGTCGTCGAAGTGCGGGCGTTGTAAGCGTAGTCATGGGAGGTCTCCTAGGGGAAGCTCCCGCCATTGGAGGCCAAGTTCCAGGCTATGGCAGCCTGTATAGGTGTACAGGTAAGCTGACTGTTGAGCCGACCGCAAAACACGAACGGCGAGGTGGGCAATTCCTTTCAGGTGGTGCTCACGCCGGGCCTTTGGGAGCGGCTTGCACCTGGAGCACGCGGTCGGGATGCGCGCGGTGGCAGGGGCTTGACCAACCATCAAAGCCAGCGGAACGAGCCCTGGACTTCGATTTTTTTACCGCTCTGGTCTCTAGACCCACAGACGATTCGTTCCTCCATGGCGGCCATCGAGTCGTGGTGTCGTTTGCCAATTGGATCCGGAAGCGTTTAAGCGTTCCGACGCGAAGATGTTGCGGTCCAGCCAAGTCATTTTGAGGCGCCTGAGTTCTGACTGTGTCGCCGAACTCGCCGGCGTAGCTTGATCCGGCGACTACGGGTGCGCTCGCTGTCGGATTCTCGACTATGTCGGCCATGTGACATAGCGCAACTAGAGTCATCCCATTGTTTTGAACGATTTCACAGTTGGCACGACAGATGCAGTCCTGTGCGCAAGAGCACTCTGGCGCCGCCAACTGAGAAGAACCCTCTGATGATCACGCTTTTCGAAGATGCTGGCGCGCCAGCCAACACTGAGCATTCCCGAGCAGACCGAAACCATTGCGCTTTTAATCGTCCGGTTATCGGGACATGACCGAATTCGATTTCCGGCCAACTGTGAATGCACCCGACGATGACCCCCACCTTTGGCTTGAAGATGTAGAAGGCGAACGGGCACTTGCGTGGACGGTGGGCCAGTCGGCAAAGACCCTGAAGCATTTCGGTGGAGGGCAGTTTGAGCGCGACCGGGCGGCGCTGACAGTGATTTTTGACCACCCAGATCGGATGCCCCTAATCACGCGCCGCGGTCAGTACCTGTACAATTTTTGGCAGGATGCCGGAAATCCGCGCGGGCTGTGGCGCCGGACCACCCTTTCTGTCTATATGGAGGCGGATCCCCGATGGGAGCTGCTGCTCGACCTTGACGCCCTCGCTGCTACCGACGCAGAGGACTGGATCTGGGGCGGCGCGTCGATCGAGCCGGAGGTACGGGAAAGAGCCATTCTGCGCTTGTCGCGCGGCGGCGGCGACGCAGTCGTGCATCGTGAATTCGACCTGAGCTCTCTGAGCTTTGTCGCCGACGGCTTCAATCTTCCCGAAGCCAAGGGCGGCGTTCATTGGCTCGACCCCAACACCCTTCTGCTTTCCAGCGCGCTTGGTCAGGGCATGGCAACTCGCTCCGGCTATGCGCGCACCGTGCGGCTGTGGAAGCGTGGCGCGGATCCCCTCACCGCGCCGGTAATCTTCAAGACCGGTTACGAAAACCTCGGTGTGTCTGGCCATCTGGACCGCACCGCCGCGACCGAGCGCCTATGGTTCGTCGAGCAACTGGGCTGCTTCGAGAAGCTGGTACGCATTGGCGACAGAAGCGGCCCGAAGATTGAGATCGACCTTCCCAAGGATGCCAGGTGGGTTAACTTTGGCGATTGGCTCGCGGTAAAGCCGCGCAAAGCATGGACGGTTGCAGGGACGACCTATTGCGCCGACGTGCTGATCGGCATGTCGCTTTCCTCTTTCATCGCCGGCGAGCGACGTTTTCGTACCCTGTTTGAACCGGCCGAGCGGCGCTGCCTGCAATCATTCTTCTGGACTGATGGAAAGCTCATCATCACCTACCTGGCGAACCTCGGCCGAAAATTTGAGATGTTTATCCCAGGTCCGCAGGAATGGACGCGCCGAGTGCTGGACACCGTGCCAGCGCAAGGGACTGTTCACCTCTGGTCACTCGATGCCGCGGTTCACGAGAGCAATGGAGAGCTTCTGGTCTTGGCCCAGGACCCGACCACTCCGCCCCAGCTTTCCCTGTTAGATCTCGAAGCCGCGCCGCATGTCAGCGCTCAGGTAATCCTAAAGCGCAGCCCGGAGAATTTCGACGCATCCGGACTGGTGGTCACGCGCCATGAGGCAGTGTCGATCGATGGCGAGATGATCCCCTACACGCAGGTCGGTCCGCGGAACGGGAAGGGTGATGCCCCGGTTCACCTTTCCGCCTATGGTGGATTCGGCGTATCGCTCCTGCCCTCCTACAACTCCTCGCTCGGCAAGCTGTGGCTCGAACGCGGCGGCACCTGTGTGGTGGCGAACATCCGCGGGGGCGGCGAGTTCGGCACCCGCTGGCACGATGCCGGGCGCAGGCAGGGCAAACGTCTCGCCCATGACGATTTCGCCGCCGTTGCCGCCGACTTGGTACGAAGGGGCATTACACTGTCGAGGCGCATTGCCGCGCAGGGCGGCTCGAACGGCGGCCTTCTGATCGCCAACATGCTAACGCGCTATCCCGAGCAATTCGGCGCGCTGTTCTGCACAGTTCCCCTTATCGACATGCGACGGTACAGCAAGCTCCTGGCAGGCGCGAGCTGGATCGACGAATATGGCGATCCCGACAAGGCTGACGATTGGGCTTTCCTGAAGGAAATCTCCGCCTATCACACTGCCACTCCGGGACAGCCGTATCCGCCTATCCTACTCGCCAGTATGAAACGCGACGACCGCGTCCATCCGGGCCATGCGCGTAAGATGGCCGCAAAACTGCAAGCGCTTGGCTATGCCGCTTACTTTTACGAGCCCAGCGCCGGTGGGCACGGCTACGGCAAGGACAATCGCGAGCGAGCAGCGTTCATCAGTCTTGGCATCAATTTTCTTCGCAACGCGATCGGCTGGCACGCTGACAGCGTCGTAAACGGCGGGGAGCCAGATAAGAGCAAACTACAGTGAGCGAGTGAGTGCAGGTTCACGGCTGCGGCAAAGCTACAAATGCGAGCACTGCTTGCGCAAAATGCGCCATCGCTCTGTCGCTCTCGGTCAATACAGCCTGACCATACGTTCAGTCCACATTTCTGAAGAGCAAGGAGAGAATACGATGGCAACAAGGCAATTGAACGTTGCGCGGGGGCTAATAGCGGCCATCACGCTGATCCTGGTCGGAGAGCAGGCGGCTGCGGCTGACGTTCCAGAGGTCCCGTGCGACCCCGACGAGGGTGCCTGGGTGCGGGAATCGGCTAGCCCTTGGCAGATCCGCCTGCGCGCCTTGGGGGTCATCACTGAGGATTCGGGCTACGTTGATGCGGTGCCCGGCTCTGGTCTTTCCTATTCGAACACCGTGACGCCGGAGCTCGACATCTCGTACTTCTTCACGGACAACGTCGCCGCCGAGCTTATCCTCGGCACCACCTATGCCAATATCACGGGCCAGGGTTCGATCGGTGGGCTGGGCAATATCGGCAAGGTTTGGCTGCTGCCGCCGACGCTGACATTGCAGTACCATTTTACCGATTTCGGTGCTTTCAAGCCCTATGTCGGCGCCGGCGTGAACTATACGATCTTCTATCATCAGGAAGCCGGCAGCGCCGATGATCTAAAGGTGAAGAACACGTTCGGCACCGCACTGCAGGTCGGGTTCGACTACATGGTGGACCAACACTGGGGCGTCAATTTCGACGTGAAGAAGCTATTCCTCAAGCCAGACTTCGATGTTACGGTGGCCGGCGGCAAGCTGGCCGGGAAAGCGGCGCTCGATCCGTGGCTAATAGGCGCAGGCGTCACCTACCGTTTCTGACAACGGAAGGCGAACGCGGCTTACTCACAGCCGAGTCGAATGAAGGGCGCCTCGTGCGCCCTTTTGCCGTCGGCTCCGACTTCTACTCTTGTCAACCCGATATAGCCCAAGGTCAATGTGACTTGGGGTGTCCGAGCTGTCGGATATGCGACGTTAATGTGGTCATCCGACACAGCCGGTCCGATCGATCGCCTTGATTTAAAGGATTTCCTTTGGCGGGGATATTGCATCGTTCATGCAGACACGGATCAACGGACCGACGACAGCCATGCAGAGAATGTCGAAAAGCCAACGCTTTGTGCCGGGCGCAATTCCGGCGCTTCTAGCTTCAGAAAAAAGAAGGACGAATGAGTGCAAGCGTCATCGGGCTTTGAATATTCCATCATTGTGGAGACGGAAAATACCCTGCTGGCTCGGATGCCAACTCTTCAGTCTGGTTCACCCGGCCAGTTCCTGGATATGAGTCATGGTGACTGCCGGCTGGACCCACGTGCTGACTCCTTCAAGCAACACTCAACGCTGCTGCACGCCGGGGATGAAAAGCCAGACTCCAACAAAGCGTTTTCCGAAAACCGAAAGAGGTGAACAGATATGTTTAAGATCGGCGCTTTCGTGCTCGCTTATCAATTCAAGAGGCATCGGGATCGGCGACCTCGGGCGCTGGCCAACAATTCGAACGGTGCGCATCCACCGCTAGCGCTGAACGATTTGGAGCGGCACTGACGATCGACGATCGCTACTGCGGGCTCACCGTAAATGTCCCCGAAGGGCGTTCTGGCTGACTGGAGCCAACGTGTTCACATACCGCCGGACTACCCACGGCGAGCAGCAGTTCATGCGGGTCGATGCTGCCACGGGCTTGTAACGGGCCGCCTTGATCAGGCCCGTCTGGCGGCGCTAAATGAACCGAGCCACACGAGCTATCAGGCCGACGATCTTCCCTTCGAGCGTTTCGAACTGACCGAGGATGGTCGCAGGCTCGACTTCCTGGTTGGAGGTCCGGTGAGCTGCGATCTTGCAAGCTATGCCTGCACCAGCACACAACTGGATGTGGACGCCCCGGACTTTCAGCTCAGCCACCACTACACGCCACCGGCTGAGAATAAGACCAGAGGAGCGTCTCGCCCGACGGCAAATGGATCGTCTATATAAGGAACTACAATGTTTTCCTGCTCAGCAAGGACGGATCGCAGGACGTTGCGCTGAGCCGGGATGGATCCGAGGGAAATTACTACGTCTTTTCGACACTGAGCTGGTCGCCCGACTCGCGCCGTCTCGCGGCTTACCGTGTTCGCCCCGGCTTCAAGCGGGAGCTCCAATACCTCAATTCGTCGACGGACCAGTTGCAGCGCGAACCTTCAACACTGGTCTATCCCAAGCCGGGCGATGTCCTTCCGTGGCCCCAGCCGGTCCTGTTCGATCTAAATGCCGCGCCGCCGCAGATCGTTATCGACAACGCTCTGTTTTCCAATCCCTTCGAACTTTCTCCTCTCCGGTGGTGGGCGGACGGTCGCCGCTTCACTTCGAATATAACCAACGCGGGCATCAGCTCTATCGGCTGGTCGAGGTAGAGGCCGCCACGGCCCGTGCCCGCTGATCATCGACGAGACCAGCAAGACATTTGTAGACTACCAGCGTCTGGTGATGCATCAGGAAGATACCGGGAAAATCTTTCGTTACGATGTCGACGAAGGGAAGGAGATCATCCGGGCATCCGAGCGCGATGGGCACGAGCACCTGTATCTGTTTGACGGCCAGACGGGCGGGCGGATCACCAGCGGTGAGTGGGTCGTCCGGGCGGTCAACTATGTCGATCCGGTCGAGCGCCAGATCTGGTTCGAAGCGAGCGGGAGGAACCTGGGGGAGGACCCGTATTTCGTCCATGCGTACGGCATCGGCTTCGATGGTGAGGGGCTGACCGAGCTCACGCCCGAGCCGGCCAACACCATGTCAAGTTCTCTTCCCACGGTCGCTATTATGTCGATCTATGGTCACGCATCGATCTGCCGCCTCAACTGATACTCTACCGCGCCAGCGACAATCTCCACGACCGGGTACTTCTTCTTCGGATCGAAATTGGCGGGCAGGTGGATCACGCCCCAGCTATCGGTCTCGCCGTCGCGCCCCTTGGCATGGAAGCTGAGTGGCGAGAATATCTATGCCGGACCCCTGGGCTCCTTCGTCCCAAAATCCTTCTCAAGGCGGACAGAGCCGCTCATGCAGCTGGGCTTCGTCGTTGTCCAGATCGATCGCATGGGGACCAACAATGCTCGCGCCTTTTATGACGTTTGCCTGGAAAAATCTCAAGGACGCAGGCTTTCCCGATCGCATCCTATGGCACAGGGCGGCCGCCGCGAGGTATCCGTGGTACGATATCTCCAATGTCGGCATTTTCGGCTGGTCGGGAGGCGGTCAGAGCGCGGTGGGCGCGCTGCTCTTCCATCCCGAATTCTATAAAATCGCGGTGGCCAACAGCGGCTGCTATGACAACCGAATAGACAAGATTTAGTGGAACGAACAGTGGATGGGGTGGCCAGTCAGCATTGAATATTGCCAATCCTCCGCGACAATGCTTACAGGCTGCGGGGCACGCTGATGATCGTCGTCGGCGAAATGGACCACGATGTCGACCCGTCCTCCTCGCTCGAGCTTGCCGACCGACTCATCAAGGCGGGAAAAGATTTCGACATGGTCTATGTGCCTGGTGCCGATCACGGCGCGCCAAAGTATCTATACTGAGCGCAAATCCCGGACTTCTTCGTTCGCAACATTCTCGGTCAGACCCCACCCGACTGGGACGCTGAACGAACCGAGCTGAAAAAACAAATCGTCACGATGATCGCTTCGGCAGCTTCTGCCTGTGGCAATCCTCGCATCCTGATAGCGAGCGAGCGGAGAACCGGTCGGACGAGGACCTGCGCCGATTCCTGCGCAACCGGCCTAAGCTAGACGGAAACAGGAACGATTCCGACGCTCGACGGCCGCAAAGCGGAATTGAGGACAGGGCGCCCGTCCTCTGCCTGCTTATTCAATGACGGTACGCTTCGGTCCGGCATGCTTCGTTTGCCTCCGCTCGCCTATCGCGGCTTTGCCCGGAAGCACGGAAGCTGGGGTGGGCGGCGAGCTGCGATCGGAAGGACCGCCTTCCAGGTGGACGCTATCCGAAGGAACGGAACGAAGAGAAGGACCCGAAGCGAGAGCGAAGGGTTTGCGGGATGCCGCGGCAGGCCTAGAAAGGAGTGCCGCCTACCCTAAGCTCCGCCGGGGGGCCAAAAAGAAGAAAAGCGGCTGGTCCGCCGGCGCCAGCTATGAACGCAGGCCGGACAGAATCTCACAAGGGTCGGTGTCAAGCACTGCAGTTACATCGAGAAACTCAAAGACATCGAGGCGCCGCTCTCCACCTTCATACTTGGCCACGAAGGATTGCGGCCGGCCAAGCTTCTCGGCTACCTGCGCCTGGGTCATGCCCTTGGCCTTGCGCAGCGATATCAACTGGGCCAGAAACCTATGGTGGCGGACAGATCGAAGAGATTTGGGCATTTAGCGAACCGGTCAGGTAAAGATCGGCTCAGCCACTAATCCCGGTTCCGGATTATCCCATTTTGGGATATGCTGTCTTGAATCCAGCGATCAACATGGCGAGGTTCGCGGCAGACATGAATCGGCCAACGGGAACAGATGGGTCTCAAAGCTCAACACTGCGCGACGAGGTCCCCTGGTCAGACAGCATCACGAGCTACGACAGGCAGAATTCGACCATCTACCTGCGCATCCTCGACGCCTGCGCCGACAATGCCAGCGTAGAGGAAGTGGCCGAACTCATTCTCGACATCGACCCCGTCCTTGAACCGGTACGCGCCCTCAATGCGGCTCGCAGCCATATCGATCGGGCGAACTGGATGGTGACGTCAGGCTACAAGGAACTGTTCGCTGGCTGACGCACGGCTCGGTCTGTCACGTTTTCCGGCAGGGAACTCACGACAGTCCCCATTCCTGAGCGCAGGACCCGAGAGACGCGCGCCGAATGCGGTCGCGGAGGTGATCGCCAGGATCCATCCAGTCGGCGCGGATGCGATCTGGCGATTGTGAAGGTCCGGCGAGCAATCGGTCGGGACCTGAAGAACGATGTTCAATCGTGGCCGCGTTTTTTGCGGAAACAAGCAGGAGGCAAATTCGCCGTAAGAGGCACTCGAGCGCCCTCAGGCGATTCTCCAACGCCGCCGCGGGCCACCGCATCGGCACAGGTGAACTGGCTGCAGGATGTCCGCACCGGTAACAGCGATCTGGACGCTGCGCTGCGCATTGCCAAGAAGGACATGCTGGCTGTTGTCGGGCCTCGGCACGACTGCGGCACGACAAGGCAATGTCGCAAGTTCGAACGGCGACGCCGTCGACGACGAGGACGGCTGGTCCGCAATGACGGGAGCACTTGAGCGCACCGGCGCCCACCAGAGGCGCCGCCGCGCCGCCTGGGATTCAGCGAAACAAGTCAGCTCGACAGCTCGCCAGCCGACGCGATCACCTCGACGGAAGTTCCGGGCGGCGAATTTTAACTGCCGGACCAGATCAGGCTGGAATGCCGGATTGCGCCGCAAGAACTCCCAGGCCCTCCCGCGCAGAGTCAGCTGAGCGGTCTAGTAACCGGTGTGATCATGACGGTGCCCTCCGTTCCCAGCTAAGTGCGGGCCGGCGGGATCAATCGATAAGCTGCTAGCTGGAGTTAGTAGCTGGCCGCCCCGGCCGGCGCCTGTACGGTTGCGACGAGAGCGCGGATCCGCAGGTGTCGCGTCGCTCGCCGGCTCACAACTGTTTGAGTAGGGATGCGATGAGACATGTGATTGGAATAGACATCCGCACCTTTGCGGAGGTGGTAGTTTGGGAAGATGGCGGCTGCGCCCATCACGACGGTCGACATGACCCGCTCGGGGCTGGAGGGGTTCGGTCGCAGATTGCGACGAACGGAAGGGATTGTCGTCGAGGCTACGGGCAACGCCATGGCGTTGGTGCGGGTTCTGTCGCCCTATGTCGACCGGGGATTGTCGCCAACCCGATGCAGGTGAGCGCGATCGCCCATGCCAGGATCAAGACCGACAAGATCGATGCGGCGTTCTGTGCAGCTCATGCGAGCGGCTTTCTGCCGGAGGTCTGGGTTCCCGATGAGGGGACCGACCGGCTTCGCCGCCTCGTCGCGCGGCGCGCCAGGTCGTGCGGCATCGCACGCGGGTGAAGGACGAGGTGCTGCAGGCGCACCTCGTGCCGAAGTGCCCGCATGCCGATCTATTCAACCGTCGGGGTCGTGCCTGGCTCGAGCGGCAGGTGCTTCCCGACGACGAGCGGGCTGCTATCGCCCGCTACATCTCAACGATGGCATTGACGCCGGTGATCGTCTGAAGCCGCCGGACTTGCACATCATCAACCGCTTCCCGGGCGATGTCGCGATCGAGGTCAGCTGGCGCAGGTCGCAGATGTGGCGGTCGCCGGCAGGCTCGCAGAGTTGATTTGGCACGTGCTGACCAAAAGAGCAGAACTACTTCCGGGCCAGCCCGGCGCTGGTGGCGGCAAAGCGGAGGTAGCTCGCTCAGCTGGCGCGCCGGGCGAGCGCGGTGTCGGTCGCTGCGGTTCAGCTTACGCTACAACGTGAACGAGTTGCGAAAAAGCGAGAAAGCCGCGGCCGAGAATGCTAAGCGTGACTAGAAGTTGATGGTTCGGCATTGGTGGCAACCGGGCCGAATCGGCTCACGGACGGCCGCACAAGCGCAGCACAGGTGGTTCGCCGCCGTTTTGCTTTGACTCTACGGCTGCCAACTCAACTATCCAGCGCTGAAATCGGCAGTGCGCCGGAGACCGCTGCGGTGGCTAAGACGGCGCAACCAGAAGAGCCGGCGCCTGGGCTAAGTGTGGAGCCTCAACAGGTTGTCCTCGGTCGATCCGAGGCGACTGATGGGTGGTTTGGACTTTAGGCTGCCGTGTGGGCGATGCCAATTGTATCTGTGCAGCCAGACAGGCAGTTCGGCGGCGCGGTGATCTGAAGTTGGATAGGCGACGGCATAGGCCCATTCGCGCAGCGCCGTTTGGATGAAGCGTCGGCCTTGCCATTGGTCTTGGGCATATAGGGCCTCTGACGTGCTTGAGACCGAGATAGCAGGCCCTGGTGGCGAAGGCCTTCGATCTGTAGCAGGAGCCGTTGTCGGTCATGACGCGGGCGATCGCGACGCCGAGGCTTGGGTAATAGGCAACCGCCGCCTTGAGGAAGATGGCGCTCTCTTTTTCTCGTCGGGCAGGATCTGCGAGAAGGCGATGCGGGAGGCGTCGTCGATGCAGACATGGACGGACTCCCAGCCAGCGCCACGGGACTTGCCCTTTTGCGGATCGCCGGTGATGCGATGGCCGACCTGGCTGAAGCGACCGAGCTTCTTGATGTCGATATGGATCATCTCGCCGGGATGCTCGCGCTCGTAGCGTCGGATCGGCTCGGCCGGTTCGATGTCGCTCAGCCGCGACAGTCCGGCACGCTTGAGAACCCGGCTGACGGTAGCGGGCGAGACGCCGACCTCATGAGCGATGTGCTTGCCGGTCCAGCGTTGCCGCCGCAACGCAACGATGCGCTCGGCGATCGACGCAGCGGTGGCCTGTGGCATATGGGCGGGCCGCGAGGAACGGTCGATCATGCCTGCACGCCCTTCGGCCTTATAGCGCTCGAACCAGCGCGCCACGATCTTGGCCGACACGCCGTAGACACGCGCCGCATGGGCTAAGACGCCTTCTGTCACCGACAGCGCCATCTCCTCTCGATGCAGCGGCGTGAGACGGGAATTCTTGTGGATGTTCATTCGGACCCTCCGTTGAGTGCTGAAGCCTGGTAACTCCAGTCTCCTCGGTTCGATCCGAATGGACAACCTCCCGAAAGCTCAGCAAAGAGTCATCGGGATTGATCGTCCCGAAGTCGAATTTCTGCTCGAAGGTGCCGAGAGACGACAGTCGCGTGAAGTGTGCGGTTGAAGACGTATATGTTCGGTGCCTGAGACGCTGGCGCGCAAATGTTCCGCGTAACGGGCGAAACACACTGTTTTCTATATTACTCGCACAGCCTCTTCGTTGGTTCGCAAATTGCATTGGACACCGGGGAGGATCCGTTTACGATTTCGGCGGTTGCCCATCGTCGGCGTCATGGCCGTGGTTCGATGGGCGTCTCGGAGGCGCGCGCCCGACAGTTCCTGGCCTTGCCCGCTTGATGTTGAAGAAACCCCGCACGCTGGTGGCAATCGCGCTGGCCAACAAGATGGCGCGTGGCATCTGGGCCATGCTGACGAAACAGGAGGACTACCGGGATCCGGCGACGGTGCCTGCGTGACGTCCAACAACGCACCTGAGACCAGGACGTTGGGGATGTGACGAAGGCATGAACTGCATGGACAAATGGTCGACCAGATCGGGGTCAGGTAAACCAGAGACAAGTTGAGAGCCTACGCAAGCTCGCTTTGTTGATTTGGACCTGATCCGCGCATAACCATACCGGCCCGCGGCATATGGAATGGCCGCAAATCAAGGCCTGACACATGACCGCACTCGATCACATGCCCAATGCTTCAGGTTCTTCGTTGCAAAACGGCTGGCATTCACGCAAAGGGGCGCCGCCACTTGGCGCCCCAAGGTAACAGGGCAGATCGTTCCTATTCGCCAAGGGTAGGAAATGGTGTGATCGACCAATCGACCATGTCGACGGCACGCTGCAGTGTTGCCTCGGTCTGAGCACGGCTGGATGAAGCCGCGATTACATGTCCGATCGTGTCTCGGAAATCACCTTTCCTGATGATCGGCGTTTTTGGTTCGACGTAGAATTTAACCTCGGCGACACCTGACACAGCAGCCGCTCGCCTTTCGTCACCGATCCAATCGAGGACACCATCGCGATCAGCAACCAGGAACCGCGCGGCCGCTATATGGGAGTGCCTTCTGCGCAAATCGCATTTGTCGCCGGTGAATAGCTTGATGTGCTCGGCGATTAAATCGATACCGTAAGCAAGATGAACCAGTTGGGGAGCGGGCGTGCCAGCCATACGCGGATTGACTTCAATGACAACTGGGCCACGCTTCGTCCAGCGGAATTCAATGCATATCGCCCCAAAGCCGAGGTCGAGAGCTCGCAGACAGCTCAACGAAATATCAGCGATACAGGTATACTCCTCATCAGTCAGAGGCGCCGGATAGATGTACTCGCGATAGACGAAGTGCGGTGGAGGGCCGAAGTCCCCGGCGCCAATCGCAATGACGTCCTTTCCCATTATGTCAGCTTCGTAGTAAGGACCCTGTGCGAATTCTTCGACAAGTATCCTTGGCGAGGACTGCCATATGTACTCCCCGCCCAACAGATAGGCCGTATGTTCGGCTACCTCGTCGACGTTGCGGCACAATCGGACTCCGATGCTGCCGCCGTCTACCGCTGGCTTAAGAATCACCGGCAGGCCGATCTCCGCGGCAGAGCTTGCAGCATCGCGCGCATTCGTCGCCAAGCGATAGGCCGGCATTGGAACACCGGCCTCCGCAAGGAGCTGACGTTGAGTGAATTTGTCTTCGCATCGTTCAATGGATGCAGGGTTCGGTCCCGGTAGATCGAAGTGCCGGCAGAGCTTGCCGACTGTCGCATAGAATACTGATCTGCCCATAATCCCAGCAATATCGTAGATCGCACGTAGCCGGGAACATTCGCTGATCAGCGCATCGAGGTTGCTTGTATCGACACGGATTGCCTCACTCCCTTCCGTCACGAGATATCGGTTGCCAGTTGGATCAGCCGAAAGAGTAATTGGATGAAGTCCAAGACGCTGGGCTGCTTGGACACATAGCTGACCACAACCCCATGGACCGCCTTCAACCAGGATGAGCGCTCTTGTTTTCATCTGCTGTAGACCTTCTGTTGCGAGTTGTTGGTGGTCAGAGTGTATAGATCGGCTTAGCTTTTTAGCCGTGCCCTCCCTCAGACTTGCGATGAAGGTACCATCGTCGGCGCTCTGCGGTTGCAAACAGTCTGTGATCTTAGTTGAAGGATCTGTTGCACGCCGTAGTTCCCGGCTGTGGCAAAGGGTGTCTCAACGAATTGTGGGGGTTGCGATGTTCAACAACGCGAGTTCGCTCAGCGTGCCAGACATAGCTGGCGAGATGGCCATGCCATTCTTCGTCGAGGATGGCGTGATACCGATGGTCCGCACGCACAGGGACATTTGGATTTCTGGGCGAAGACATGCTCGACAAGGGCGCTGTAGTGGATTGTTGGCCAACGAACATTCGATCCGAAGTTGATTGTCAAATACAAGCGCCGATTCCGGACTTCGACGACAAGATCATCTCTACGTACGCGCGGCATGACCGTTCGCGAGATCCGTGGTCATCTCGAAGAGCTCTATGGCACCGAGGGTGTCGCCGGACCTGATCTCGGCCATCAGCGATGCTGTCCTGGACGAGTGGCCGAATGGCAGAACCGGCCGCTCGACATCTGCTATCCACTGGTCTTCTTCGATGCCATCCGGGTCAAGATCAGGGACAATGGCTTCGTTCGCAACAAAGCCATCTACATCGCGCTCGGCATCCTGCCCGATGGCACCAAGGAGATTCTCGGCATTTGGATCGAGCAGACCGAGGGCGCCAAGTTCTGGCTGCGCGTCATGAACGAACTGAAGAGCCGTAGCGCCGGCGACATCCTGATCGCCGTCGCCGACGGGCTGAAGGGCTTCCCCAAGGCGATCAACACCGTCTTCCCTCAAACCGTAGTCCAGACCTGTATCGTGCATCTGATCCGTCATTCGCTCGAGTTCGTGTCGTGGAAGGACCGCAAGCCCGACGACGGCTGCGCGCTATCTACCGGGCCAAGGACGTGGAAGCCGGCCTGGCCGCACTCGATGCGTTCGACGCCGGCTATTGGGGCCAGATATATCCGGTCATCACGCAGAGCTGGCGACGCAACTGGCAGCACGTTGTGCCGTTCTTCGCCTTCCCTGAAAGCGTGCGCCGCATCATCTACACCACGGATGACATCGACAAGCGTGATTTCGGCTCTCCTGTGCGTTTCTTTGTTCGGCTTCAGGTGAGCTGTTTTTTCGCCCCCGCCTACAGGATTTCCCGTGCGAGCATGTCGAGACGCAGTCAAGGCTGGCCGGTGCGATTGGCGCCACGGGCGGCTGCGAGGTCTCCAGGCCACGCCTTGATGGCGTCGAGCACGGCGCCATTCTGGAGCGGACCGAGGCGTCGGTCGTGCCGCCACATTTCCTTGTGCTATATTTGTCCGGCACGGACGACCACGTGGCAAAGAGTGGTGGGAGAGGATGAGAGTGCCGCCACGCAGCCGTTATAGTCGTTCCTCGTTTGTGGCGTCCGTGCGCCGCTTAGGCCCTCGTGACCGCCAATGCCGAACCATCAGCTCGTAGGTACGTTCGGCATTCTCGGCCGCGGCTTCTCGCTGTTTCGCAACTCCTTCACGTTGTAGGCGTAAGCCGAACCGCGGCGACCGACACTGCGCTCGCCTGGCGCGCCAGCCTTGAGAGCGAGCTGCCTCTGCTTTGCCGCCACCAGCGCCGGGCGAGCCCAGAAGTAGTCCTGCTCCTTTGTGAGCAGATGCCAGATCAACACGGCGAGCTTGCGGGCGAGCACCACGGCTGCGACCTGATGGCCGCGCTCGTTGCGGATGCGCAGGAAGAAGGCCCTGAGCGATCCGGGCGCCTTCGCCGCCGCCCAGGCGGCCTCGACCAGCAATGGCGCGGGCATGGGAATGCTCATGTTTGCTGATCCGACCGTACTGAGCTATGCCAAGTCCCGACTGGCGCACAGGCGGATTGAGGCCGAAGTAGCTCACCAGTTTCTGCGCTTCGCGGAACCGCCGGATGTCGCCGACGGCGGCGATATACCGCTCGCGACGATGGCGTCGACGCCGGTGATGGTCTGAAGTCGCCGGATTTGCACGTCATCAACCGCTTCCCGGGCGATCTCCCGATCGAGGTCAGCCAGATCCTCGGCCAGGCGGTCGATCTCGCGGATGTGGCGGGCGATAGCGGCCCGCTCGTCGTCGGGAAGCACCTGCCGCTCGAGCCAGGCGCGACCCCGACGGTTGAATAGATCGGCATGCGGGCACTTCGGCACGAGGTGCGCCTGCAGGATGCCATGCACTCGTTCTTCACGCGCGTGCGATGCCGCACGACGGACGAGGCGGCGAAGCCGCTCAGTCTCCTTATCGGGAACCCAGGCCTCCGGCAGAATGCCGCTGGTATGGAGCTGCGCCAGAACCCCGGCATCGATCTTGTCGGTCTTGATCCTGGCATGGGCGATCGCCTTCACCTGCATCGGGTTGGCGACGATCACCCGGCCGACATAGGGCGACAGAACCCGCACCACCGCCATGGCGTTGCCGTTGCCTCGACGACACTCTCATCAGTCCTTCGCAAACTGCGGCCGAACCCTTCCAGTCCCGACCGGGTCATGTCGACCCATCGGTGATGGCGCAGTTGGCCATCTTCCCAAACCACCACCTCCGCAAAGGTGCGGTGGATGTCCATTCCAATCAAGCGTCTCATCGGCTCCTCCTCAAACAGTCGGGAGCCGGCGGGCGACGCGACACCTACGGATCCGTGCTCTCGGCGCAACCGGGCAGGTCGCGGGGGGGCCAGCTACTAACGCGAGCTCGCAGCTCATCGAATAGATCGGCCTGCCCGCACTTGGCGTGCTCCCGGTGCCCCTGTCCCGGATGGTCGCACCATACGCCGAAAACCGATCATCTCCAGCGGGGATCGGATGGCACCGTCATGATCATACCGGTTACCAACGCCATCCTGGATTCCGGACGAACCGACACAGACTCTGCGCCGGCAGGTGACGCGGCGCAATCAGATCGTCCGGCAAGACTTCCGGCAGGAAGCCGCTGGCATAGAGCTGCGCCAGAACGCCGGCATCGATCGTGTCCGTCTTGATCTTGGCATAGGCAAAGATGTGCACCTGCATCGGGTTTGCGATCACCACTTTCTCCACGTGCGGCGCGACAACTGCGGCGGCCGAGGACGCGTTGCCAGTGGCCTCGATCACGACGATATCGCTCGGCGACAGATTTGCGGCGAAGGCGTCCAGCAGATCGCGCCGCATGTCGACACGACCCAGCCGCCTGAGCTTGCCGTCCTCCCATGCCACCGCCTCGGCGAAGTCGCGATGGATATCCAGTCCCACGATGCGCATGCGTATTCCCTCCTTCCTGGCTCGGTGAAAGACGGGAGCTGACGGGCAACACGACAATCCGCGCTCGCAGCGCGTCCGGGAAAGTCGCGAGGGGCGGGCCATGTAACGAGCTCGGGCTCTCAGCCCACGGTCTAAGACGGCCTGCCCGCACTTTCGTGCTCCCGGTGCCCCACATCCCGGATGGGCTCACCATAAGACCGTTCCAAAACAAGAACAGCAGGACGAAAGGGCACCACAGATACATACCGGATATGAGTTCGGCCAAACGTTCCTACGCTCGACCGCCAAGGCGACCAAACGAAAACTCGTGATCAGTGACCAACAGTCTTGGAGAAAACGTTGATCACTACGACGCCGCAAATAATCAGGATGATCCCCAATACCGCAGGCAGATCAAGTGGCGTCCTATAGACCTGAACGCTCACTATGGTTGTCAGCACGATGCCGACGCCGCACCAGATTGCGTATGTGACACCCAGGGGAATCAATTTGAGGGCATGGGAGAGAAAGAACTACGCGACGACGAAGCTGGCGATGGCAGCTGCAGTAGGTCCAAGCTTCGTGAATTGCCGTGTTTCGGGCAACAGCGATGAATCGATGACTTCGGATACAATGCCCAGCACCAGGGCGCTGTAAGCTATGACCAGAGGGTTCATGAAGTCACCTTCCCGAGCAACGCCTGACAAGCCTCTCCAGAAAGGTCCGCAGCCAAGGCGTACGGCATTTTCGCGGCAACAGTGAGGTCCATTCGGTTGGGGAGCGCCATGGGAATCCCATTGTCGTGTCCTAACTACATGTTGCTGTGGTTCCGCCCTGTCGAGGCAGTGGGTACAAGCGCCTTAAGAACGTCCGTCATGTTGAGCGTGCCCACCCGAACTCCGTCCGAGTGCACCGCGAAGAATTTGTCGGCGGCGCCGTGGGATCGCAGGATCGCCCGTTCCAGGGTCTCGTCCCCGTCGAGGATCTCATAGCCATCGTCCTCCGTGATCGTCTTCTCCATTACCGATCGGACGCGCAGGACGCGTGCGCGGTTGATATCACTGACGAAGTCTTCAATGTAAGGGTCGGCCGGGTTGAGGAGGATGTATTGCGGCTCCCCCTGCTGCACGATCTCGCCGTCCTTCAGGATCACCAGGTGGTCCGCAAGCTTGAGAGCCTCATCGAGGTCATGGGTGATGAATACGACGGTCTTCTGAAGGTCCTTCTGCAGCTCGAGGAGAAGGTCCTGCATGCTCGACCGGATGAGCGGGTCCAGCGCTGAATAGGCTTCGTCCATGAGCATCAGCTCGGAGTTCGACGTCAGAGCCCGGGCGAGGCCAATGCGCTGCTGCATAGAAACTGTTTCCCGGCCCTCTGGTGGGTCGTTCAACGCCCGCGCAATGCGGCGGACTTAACGGTCCGTCGGTTCATCCGTCGGCGGGGCAGAAGATCTTGATGTAGTTTGCCCTCTTTTCAAGCTATCAATGTCCTGCCAAGACAACTTGGACTTACACATGACCACTGAATTGGTATGGTAACTGCTTACCCGCGGTTCTGTGTGCGCGGTGAGAACGCCGAGGTCTGCAGCGGTGGCAGGCTTTGGAAGCGAAGCAGTGACATGATCCAAGAAAGTAAATCAACGCTTCTGCGTATGGACCGGAGCTAGTCTATGATGGCAACGGGTTGGCCAAGCACTCCAGAATCTGGATTGATTCCAATGCCTGGGCCTTCAGGCGGCGCGATGTGGCCACTGCTGCGAGATGGAGCGTAGGGATCGAGTCGCGGAGCAACATAACCGGACAGATCGCATGTATTCATTATTCGGTTTTGCGGGGTCGATGCTGCCAAGTGGAGGAATGCTCCCGTGGTAACATCAGTCCCCCACGTATCTTCAATGCACATCCGGGGGCCGAGATGCAGACACAGATCGCGAAGTCGCCGGATCGCACTGAGTCCTCCTGATTTGGAGAGCTTTAGGGCGACGGCATCCATGCAACCAAGCTCATACGCCCTAAGCAGCGAAGCCGTATCGTGCGCGTTCTCGTCGATCTTCATCGGCAGCCCGGTCGCCACACGAACAGCGGCACACTCTTCAAGTGTTGCACAGGGTTGCTCCAGCATGATGTCATAGGCTGCTACGTACTTGCCAACACGCGTTGCATCAAGGCGAGAAGCCCCGCAGTTCCAGTCGCCATAAACGAGCGGCCCCTTCCCAACAGCCTCTCGTACTAGTCGTAGCCGGGCGACGTCGGCCTCCCAGTTGTTGTCGGCACCTAACTTGACCTGAAACTGCGCCAGACCCTCTGCCTGCGCCTCTCTAGCGATGACGGCCATTTCATGGGGTGCAATACAGGTTATCGAGTGGTAGACTGGTATCCGAGCCATCTGGCGACCACCGAGAAGCTTATAAAGAGGCAGCTTCGCTACTTTGCCTGTGATGTCCCAAAGAGCCAGGTCAAGGGCAGATTTTGCGTAGACATGCCCCTGCAGCCAACTGTCAATCCGGCCCATTAACGCTTCCGGCCCGATTGGATCAGCTCCAATGATTTCAGGTGCAAGATATTCCAGTGCAGGACGGACGCCTTCAGCATAGGCCGGCAGATAGTGAGGAATCGGACAAACCTCACCCCACCCGGAGATACTCTCGTCGGTATCGACGCGAAGCAATATTGAGGTCACGGCATCGCAGGTCTTTCCACCCGCCATGTGATACGGAACACGGCTGGTCAATGGCACTTGCCAAACCACAATTCGTGTGATTCTCATTTAAATTACCTCGCATATCACCCGCTATAGAGACCTAACATTGATTGTTTTTCTACAAGTTCGCCGCGCCAGAGGTAGATCCCTGGTAGCATTGGCGCACCAGCAGTTTGCGTGAGATGGCAGATCATGCCACGGCCACGACGCTGCAAGTCGTCGACTTTGTCCGTCCTCTCCCCGGGTGAACTCAGGCTCTTCACGACTAAATCGTTAGGCATTGCTTTGCCTGTGTCGCAATTTATTCTGAGAAAACCAGACGCCTACCGCAACTCTCGCGCCCGTCCGGCGCCGTTTCCGGTTTGCCAGATCGAGTCGAAGTTGCGCAGCATCACTTCCGCGACGCTAAAGGTGTGCTTCCCTTGCTGGGAAGTCAGGCGAGCGTCAATGTCGGGATAGATAAAGAACGGAAGGGAAATTCGTTCGGCTGGACCGGTGTGCACGACCTGATGGGGCGTGCTCTTGAATTGGTCATCGCTCAAAGCCTGAAGCATGTCGCCCAGATTCACAACGAGACAGTCGGGCAAGCTCGGCGCCGGCACCCAGCGTCCCCCGAACCACACCTGCAAGGAGCGCGTGGGGAGTTCCTCCTGCAGCAGCAACGTAAAGAACCCGTTGTCGGTATGCTTTCCGGCTGTGCCACCAGCGGATGGATATCGGATCACACGCTGGAGTACCGTCGGTGGGCTGAAATAGCGCTGGAACCAGCCCTCTCCCATATCGAGCAAGTCAGCAAGTGCGGTCCCGAGCTGCGGCACAACCTCGTTAACCACGGTCGCCTGCAAAGCTAGCAGGCTTCGAGCGAAACCAGGAGCCAATGCGTCATCCGGAAGGCGCGTGCGACCAGCAAACGGACGCCGGTCACCTTCATTCTCGATTCCGAGGTCGAACATCTCCTTTGGATCAGGGCCGGCCTCGGGATGTAGAGCCTCGCCATACAATGGACTGTATCCACGGGCGGTGGCGGGGTACACGTATTGGGCGGAGTGACCGTAACGTTCCTTTGTGGACTGTGGCAACGCGAAGAACCGCCGGGAAGCGTAGATCGCATTTGCGATCTGTTCCTTCGGGATTCCGTGCTCAAGATAGAAGAACCCATACTCTTCGCAGGCCAGGCGCAGGCGTTCGCGCTCTTCGTTTCGCGTTGCATCGGCTGTCAGTTTCGCCAGTGAGATTTGCGGTAGTGTAGTCATAGCTGTTTCTCCGTTGGTGCTGTGGCTTTATCGGGTACCTGGAAGACCCAGTAGTGTGCGCCCTCCTCCGCGATGTATTTGCCATCGTTTAGACGCTGGGTCGTCACAAGCACGCCCGCATCCTCCAGACGACGCACCTCACCTTCAAAGGACGAAGCCTCCGCATAGCTCTTGCGGGTGCTTACGATGATGAATCCGTTGGGACGCGTGACGCGAGCCAGTTCGCGCAGTGCGTCCGGTCGGATGTGACCGACCGTGAAGACGCCGCAGCAAACCGTGATATCGTAGGTCGCACTGGAGCAGTCGGAGAGCGGCCCGTTAAGGTCGACCTTGGCTTGGATGTGCCGGTAGGCGCGGGTTTTCCGGGCCTTTTCGGCCATCTCCTCGGAGAGGTCGATCCCGTCAATCAACTGGAAGCCGAGGCGTTTCAGTTCCACGCCAACGAGACCTGTTCCGCACCCAGCGTCCAGGATTGCGATGGCTGCTCGCTTATTGGCCAAATACGCTGTCTGCACGGTGCCCGCCAATTCCGCAACGATCGTCGGCCCGCAGTATCCATCGCGACCGACATCCAACTCGTAAGAATTGGCCCATCCGCGATAGAAGTGGACCAAGTTACCGGCATCGCCATCGAGGGTATGGGAATCCTTGATGCGCTTTCGCGCGGCTTGCGCCAATGCCGTCTGCTGATCGAGGGTGGTCATGACAGTTCCTCCATTCGGGGGCAAATGAGATGCGGCATCGTCAGCGGCGAAATGGCACCGGCTAGATGCACAAGCCGCTCGCTGCCGTATTGCTGAGCATGGCTATCCGACCATGCGGAGGCGCCCACGCTCCAAGTGATAACGTCGTGGATCAAGACATCGCTCAGGCCCATGCCGCGTCCAAGATCAAACGCCTCGTCAAGGATCAGGCGATTGACGTGGGTGAGCTCGTCGACCAGAGACTTGAGCAAGCGGATCTGGATGTCAGTGAGTGGGACGTCGTCGAGCGGGAACACATGCTCACGCTTGGGTTTGATCCTTCCGATGTGATCGGTCAGGAATTCTTGGTCTGGCGGATGCCTGGGGTCAGCACCGTACCTGGATGGCGCGCGATAGCCCGGCACTTGCAGTCGAACGCCGAAGACCATCTCCGCCAGCGCGACGACTCGCAGATGGCTGTCGTGTCGGTCGAACTTCCGTCCCGCCTCGCTATAGCGCCTTTCGACCGCGCGCCCGATCGGCAATTCCACGCCGAGTTCGTCCGCCAGTTGGACCGTCAAGCCCATATCCTTCACCGCGATCTCCAGAGTGCACGAGCGATCGTAGCTGCCATCCAGGAGAAACGGGACGAACTGCTCGATTGCAACGGAGTTTGCGGACGACGCGACAAACTTATGCCACGCCTGCTGCGCTGGAACGCCCTCTCGCACGCTTTGGCAGAGTGCGTGGCCGCTCGCCACGGCTGCAGTGTAAAAGAGCAGGTTCGTCAGCAATTTGGCTGACTGGCCCTGACCGATGTCTCCGACATGGAAGGGGACAGCTCCGATGGTTTGCAACACCGTCTCGGAACGCACATAGGCCTCCGATGGCCCGCCGACGAAGAAGCTGACATTGGCGAAATCGACCCCCATGTGGGACAAGTTACTCGCGGGTGCTTCTAGCGAATCGACGCCAATTGCTGCCGCCCGACGGGCGATCTCGACCGTGTTGTGGTAGTCGGTGGTGGACATATCGATCCACACGCTGCCCGGTGTCATTCCGGCCAACGCGCCCCGCTCGCCTGTCATGTTGTCAAAGACGTCATGTGGCAGCGGCAGGCAGGTGATGACAATTTCGCAATCGCGAGCCGCTTCGCTGGGTGTGTCATGCCACCGGGCTCCCTTTTCGAGCACGTCTGTCGATGCTGCGGCATTGATATCATAGACGTGCACTTGAAAGCCGGCTTGCAGGAGCTTGGCGATCATTGGCCGCCCCATGCTGCCGGTACCAATGAATCCGATGCGTTCGACGTTGCGGAAATGAGCGGCGCTTACAGCCCCTGCAGCAGACACTATGCTTCCTTTCACCAGTAGAGATGCGCCTTACCCTCAACAGCATTAAATATGAAATAGATACCGAAATTACGGTAGAAGCAATATAATATATGTAAAGACAATTTACATTTTTGTTGCGGTTAATTTAAGGATTTAATTTCGTGGGTGGAAAAATTTCACAATTGAGCGTCGAGTAAGGGCGGAATTAGGGAGGTAATTTTGTTGATAGCGCCTCTTTGACAAAGGGTGGCAAGTAGTCGGGCTTCGGGCGCATGAGGACTTGTGAGGCGGACTGGAACGAAGTATGTCGTCACCGTTAAATTTCGACAGGGCCGGCGTAATGGGAGGGCAAACGGGCAGCGACGAAAACTGGCGGAGAGGCAGCCTCGAAGGATGAGATTTTCATCCTGCGATTTCGGATCTGGCTGCGAGCGTGAACCCGATCAGGTGGTGCAGGGTTGGGTTCTCTCGTCGATCACGCTACGCGAGTATCATTAGCTCCTTCAGGTCGCGATGGGATGGGAAGGCAGGCACCTTTACCAATTCGTCACTCACACGGTGCGGTACGGTTCGTGGAGGCCCGGAAGCCGCGCGCCCGTAAAACAGGATCGATCCCGAGTGTGCGCAGGAATGCCATTCGCACGGTCAACCAATCCGATTTGAAGCCGCAGGCGCTTCCGGCACCGACTGCAGGCCATGGAGGCGGGTCTGACCGATCGCCGCATTAAGCTCGAGCACCTTATGGAGCCCCTCCGAGTTCTCGCAGCGCGGTAACGATGGCATTCACAATCCAAGCGCCTGTCGGACATTGCGGCCGCGTCCATTGCCGACAAGAGCGCGGCGCGAAGATCCGAGCTGTCTAGCTTCTGAGGTCAAAACAGATCATGGGCACGCAATGTAGTCCTATCAGCCGGAACCGAAAAGCTCCGGTCCGACCCTTCAGAATCTTGCGCCTTGCCAGCGGCAACAGCGACGGTTGGTTTGTGCGGAGTTGAGCAATGACGACGAAGCGTTCTTAAAAGGTGGTGCGCGGTCCGCAGCGCTCCGGCAGTCATTGTCCGCGGCTAATCACCTCGAGATTGACCTGCGCCCGCGGCGAGCACAATAAGCTCGGCTCCGCCATTCAGCTTTGCGTGATGCGACATCCAGGTCGGCGCTGGCAGCAGCCGACATTCCGCCCCTCGCGATGCTGAAATATGTCGCCACCATGTCAACCCGATCCCGCTGTCCCACCGAGAAGAGGCGCGTCGCGATCCAGAAAATGCCGTTCGGCACACGCCGATCATCCACGCGCGGGAGGCCGTCGATTGCCGAACTGCGCCCGCCTGTGTTCCGCGCCCGTGCGGCGTCACCTTCATCGAGCGCAGTCCATTGCTTCCGCATCATCGGCCTTATCGGCACCGAGCGTGATCGCTTGCGGCCGGTCGTGCGGCTCAATCATGTGCAGTGCCGCCACCCGCTCAGCATGGCCGTCGGCGAATGTCAGGCGGCGTCGTCCAAAAGGCCGTGGCGGTTCTCCATCAGCCCATGCCCCATGAAACAAGCTTTGCTTCCTTGCCGCGTCCCTTGCGGTAGAGCCAGGTGTCGAGATCGGTGGTTGAAGCAGGCGTCGTGGACCGTTTCTGCCCGTCGCAGTCCGCTTCAACATTGCGCCCGCCGTCTGTAGGTGGCTCACCCTAGACGCTCTTCATCGAGGCACACGGCTGGATCAGGGGTACCGTCGACCGAGAAGTGATCACTCGAAAGCTTTGCCACAATCTCGAGAACTCCGAATGGTCCCAAGGCCGGATCGTCGAGGCGGATGCCGACAAACCAGCGAAACAGGAGATCATATTCCAGCCGCTCCATCAGCAGCCGTTCCGAGCGGATCGGGTAGATGCCTGCAGAAGCATCGCCCTCAAGAGCTTCTCCGGCAGAATCGAAGGTCGCCCGATTGGCAAATACAGCGCCGCGAAATCCTCCGCCAGCGCCGACAGCGCGCACGATTCATCCCCCGAATCTCTTCAGAGAAAATGAATCACAACCGCGACCAAGGGCGAGCGACTTTTTCAAGATCCTGCTGGAGTCTATCGAAACTGAGCGTCATAACGGCGGCATGTAGGCGGCTGCGGCAGGGCGATCAGGATTGTCGCCCAGGTCTGTCCCCGATGAGGCGCTCTAGGCGGCTTCCTCCCATGACGGCCGTCAGATGCTGGTGATAGCCCTTACCCAGAACAACCCCATCCCGGATCGGGTTACGCTGGGCAGCCGATTTTCAGTCTGGCCGCGAAAGATGCGGGACAGCTACTCTATTCGTTCTACCGCCTATTCGGCTGCGGCGATGCAAATGTCAATTCGGGGGAGCCCGCCGTCGCGAAATCGCGAGCGGTAAGTAATTCTGACACCACCGTCTGGCCCACTGGGCACGGGCTCGTAGAATTGGCAAAGCTGGACTCCCGCAGCACGTACGCCGTGCTCCATTCGACTGAAGAAAAAGGCACAATGATTCATGTGTTTATCGGCGGGCGGATCCATAGTTGCGGTGCCATTGGCAAATTGCAAGAAGCAACGTGGCATCGAGAAAGCCGATGTGAGCCTTGAATTAAATTCGTTAGTTAAATGCCGGCTGTTGCTATAATTCTCTCTGTGTGAACCTCCACGGCAGCGATCGCAGAAAATCAGGATGGGATCTGTGGGGGGTACCGCGGAAGGAAAGGGGAGGAACAGATCATGAATGACACCGTAGGCAGGGTGAGCCGCCGTGCCGTTCTTAAGACCGGCGCCGTGTTCGGTGGTGGGATGGTAGCCGCCGGTATGCCGCTCTCACAGGCTATCTGGGCTGCCGAGGGCAAGGTGCTCAAGGCGCGCGCCGCCCGTGACATCGCCAAACTTGATCCGGGCTTCTACCAGGGTCCACCGGATGTCGAAGTGATGAACTGCATCTATTCGAAGCTCACACGCTATAAACCGGGTGCCGGATGGGGCTGGGAATTGGAGGCGGCAGAAAAAATCGAGCAGGTCGACCCCACCCATATTCGGTTCCGTCTGAAGAAAGGTATCAAGTTCACCGGCAGTTACGGCGAGATGACCGCCAAAGACGTCAAATTCTCCTTCGAGCGCGTGATCCAGCACAATTCGCCGGTAAAACCCGATTGGGGTTCGTTGGACCGTGTCGAGATCGAGGACGACTATACTGGCGTGATCGTATTCAAGACGCCGTTCATGCCCGTTTGGAACATTGCACTTCCCTATGGGGTTGGCCACGTCCTTTCCGAGGAGGCGGTCATGAAGGCGAGCAAGGACGGTGGTGATTTCGGCATGAAGCCGCCGGCTTTCTCCGGGCCATATGTGCTCGCCGACATCAAGCCAAGCCAGCATGCGATCTTAATACGCAATCCGGACTGGTCGGGGCCAAAGCCGGGCTTTGACGAAATCCGCATTATTCCGATTAACGACGACAAGACGGCGGAACGCGCCTATCAGGCGGGCGACATCGATTTCACTCTTATCAGTCTGGATTCGCTCGCGACGTTCAAGAGCAATCCGCCCGCCGACACGAAGGTCGAGGAACATCCCTCGCTCTCTTACAACTGGATCGGCATGAATCTGGATCATCCGAAGCTGAAGGACATCAATGTCCGCAAGGCGATCCAATGGGCGATCAATGTGCCGCAGATCCTGGATGCTGCATATTCGGGACAAGCGGAGGTTGCAACTGGCATCATTCCTCCGGGCATTGTGGGACACCGCGAGAAGGCGCTCGTCCCACCGGAAGGCGATCTCATGAAAGCTAAGGAATTCCTGTCAAAGGCCGGTGCGAGTGATCTGAGCTTGACCATCGATTGCCTGAACGAGAGCTCTTCTTCGACCGTGGCTCAGACTGTGCAGGCGCAATTGTCGCAGATCGGCATCGCAACTGAGATCAGGGTCCAGGAGTCCGGCTCGTTTTGGACTCTCGGCATGGAATCGGAAGGCGAGCGCTGGAAGGATTTGCAGCTCTTCGTCACTGGCGGCTCCAGTCTGCCTGACCCATATTATTTTACCGCCTGGTTCGTGCGAGAGCAGGTCGGCGTATGGAACTGGGAGCGCTTCCGCAGCGAGCGTTTTGACGAGCTCAGCGCTAAGGCAGTCACGGTCAGCGATCCGAACGAGCGAGCGAAGCTTTACTATGAGATGCAGGATCTCATGGAGGAATCGGGCGCCTACCGGTTCCTGACCCATGGTGGATATCCGGTGATGTATCGCACCACGCAGATGCAGGCCGCAACTCGTCCGGACGGGTACCCCCTGTTCCTCGAGTTCAAGCCGGCTTAGCTCCAAGCGACCTAGGAAATATGTGGCTCTACCTCCTCAAAAGGATCGTCCTCGCGGTCGCAATTATTGCGATTGCGGTGATGTTACTGTTCCTGATGATCAGGGCAGTGCCCGGCGATCCTGCCGCGGTTATGCTCGGTCCGCGCGCGACGCTCGAAATGAAGGCGCAGCTTCATCAGCAGATGGGACTGGACAAGCCCTTTATCGTGCAGATCGCTACTTTCTTCGGCGGGCTGCTCCACGGCGATCTCGGCTTCGACGTATTCAGCCGTAGACCTGTGGCCGACATCGTATTCGAGCAACTGCCCTATACGATAGAACTGATTTTGGTCTCGATCTTCTGGGCGGTCGTAGTAGCTGTGCCGCTCGGCTGCTACTCGGCGATGCGGCGCAACTCTTTGGTAGACCAGGTGGCCGGGATTATTACAGTCGCCTCGATCGCAATTCCTTCCTTCGTGGTGGCGGTCTACGCGCTGCTGATTTTTGCCGTGACTCTGCGCTGGTTGCCAGCCATCGGAGCCGGCAATGGCATCTGCGATGGGCTTGTCCATCTCATCCTGCCAGGCTTCGCCATAGGGATTGGCTGGGTCGGCTACATTTCCCGACTGGTGCGCGCGTCGATGCTTGAGGTGATGGGTGAAAACCACATACGAATGGCCCGCTCATTCGGGATTTCGGAATGGCGCATCGCTGCGCGTTATGCACTGCCGCTCGCCATCCTGCCGACCGTCACCATACTCGGGGTAGGCATAGCGTGGCTGCTTTCGTCCGCTGTCTTTATCGAGGTGGTCTTCGCGAGACCCGGCATCGGCGCGTTAATCGTGAATGCGGTCAATACGCGAAACTATCCGATAGTGATGGGCACAGTGCTCGTCAGCACGTTCCTTATCCTTGCCGCTACGACGCTCTCCGATCTGGTCAACGCATTTCTCGATCCGCGAACCCGGGAAAAGCTTTGACATGGTAAGGGTTGAAGCCATCCGTCCCGAACCCAACGATGCAATGGCTACCGGCGCCTTTCGCTCCTTTTTCCAGCAATTTCGCAAAAACCCTTTGGGCATGCTCGGAGCAGTGCTTGTCATACTCATAGCAGCAAGCGCGATCTTCGCTCCGCTGATGATCACGCATGATCCGATCCGGATCATGGTCGGACCCCGTCTTTCCGCACCTTCACTGGATTTTTTGCTCGGCACGGATCAGCTCGGTCGAGACACATTCTCGCGAATGGTTATGGGCGGCCGCATCCCGCTGCTCGTTGCTTTCGCCTCTCTCGGCAGTTCACTGGCGGTCGGCCTAGTCCTCGGTTTGCTTGCAGGGTTCGGTCCTCGCTGGCTCGACAATTTGCTCCTGCTTTTCTTCGATACAATCCGCTCGTTTCCAAGTATCATTTTCGCGCTGGCCATGATCGCGCTCCTGGGACCAAGCCTGGGGAGCGTCGTTCTAGTCATCGCAATCACGTCCATGCCCATTTATGCGCGTGTCGTACGCACCCAGACAGAAGCGCTACGTAGCAGTGAGTACATCGCCGCAGAGCGCAGCATGGGCGCCGGCACGACGCGCATCCTGGCCGTGCACGTACTGCCCAATGTCCTCGGCCCGCTTCTCATTCTGGTGAGCATGGACGTGCCGGCCGTCATCGCCGTGGAGGCGGGTCTTAGCTTTCTCGGCATGGGCGTGCGCCCGCCGACCCCTGATTGGGGAGCTATCCTCAACGATGGTTATAACTACATCAATGCGACGCCCTGGCTGGTCATCGCCGGCGGCATTCCGATCGTCGTCGCCACGCTTGGCTTCACATTCCTAGGCGAGGCGCTGCGCGACATATTCGATCCCAAATTGCGGAAAGACCTATGAGACGCGACGATCTGATACGGTATACGTGCCGACCGCTTCTTGAGATCCGTGGCTTGAATCTCGAGTTCGGTACGCCGCGTGGGCGTGTCCATGCCCTGCGTAACGTTTCGCTCGACGTCCCTGCCGCCCAGGTGGTTGGGATAGTCGGTGAGAGTGGATCTGGAAAATCGACGCTCGCATATACAGTGATGGGCCTCCTTTCCGAAAATGCAGATGTGACAGCCGGCAGCATTCTGTTCGAAGGTAAAGATCTGCTCAAAATTCCCACTCAGGAGCGCCGGAGCCTGCTCGGCGATAGACTTTCGATGATTTTCCAGGACCCGATGACCGCGCTCAATCCCGTGCGGACCGTCGAGAGTCAGATGATCGATATCCAGCACCACGAACAAGGAAGCCGCAGCGAAAAGCGCGCTCGTGCCATCGAGATGCTTCACCGGGTCGGAATTCCCGATCCCCAAAGCCGTATCGGCGCCTATCCGCATCACTTCTCTGGCGGCATGCGTCAGCGCGTTTGCATTGCCATGGCGCTTCTTGTGAAACCAGCGATCCTCGTCGCCGACGAGCCAACCACTGCGCTCGATGCAACGCTGGAAGTGCAGATCATTCACCTTCTCAAAGACTTGCAAAAAGAGATCGGTTGTTCGGTCCTTTTCGTATCCCACCATCTCGGCGCGGTGGCTGAGCTGTGCGACCGGGTCGCTGTTATGTATGCGGGCGAAGTGGTTGAGCAGGGGTCCGTACGGGACATCTTCCACAATCCCGGTCACCCCTACACGCGCGCGCTGCTTGAGTGCGATCCCGGGCGTTTAAAAAAAAGCACACGCACTTTGCCGACCATACCCGGCGAGGTGCCCAATCTGCTGGGCAGCAAACAAGGCTGCCTCTTTCGCTCACGTTGCGGGCAAGCGTTCAATCGCTGTGTGCAAGATAATCCGGTCGAGTACCGCATCGGCGTGGACCAAGTCGCCCAATGCCATCTCCTCGACCAAGGAAGGTCGGCTTCGGCATGAGAGCGCTGCTTCGGGTTGAGGACCTGCGCGTCCGCTTCCGCACTATGGGTCCGCTGAAAGCGCTCGCTTCCGGCACCAAAGCCCCTTTCATCGACGCAGTATGCGGTGTGTCGTTTGAAATCCGCAAGGGCGAGACACTGGCACTTGTCGGTGAAAGCGGTTCAGGCAAATCTACGATTGCGCGCACGATCATCGGCTTGCAGCGGGCTGTGAGCGGCAGCATCAGCTTCGACGGGCAGGAAATTGAGGCGCTCAGCGCGGCCGAACGCAAGCCCTACTTGCGCCGCATGGCGATGATGTTCCAGGATCCGGTCGGCTCACTTTCGCCTAGGCTGACGGTTCGATCGCTGCTGACCGAGCCTTTCCGGATCCATGGATTAAAGGATCGCAATGCCGGAGCCGAAGCCGAGCGTCTGCTTCGGATGGTCGGCTTGCCGGCGGATTTCGCTCGCCGCTATCCCTATCAGCTTTCCGGTGGTCAGGCTAGGCGCATCGGCATCGCGCGTGCTCTTGCGCTGAATCCGGACTTGATCATTGCCGATGAGCCGACGGCGGGCCTCGACGTGTCAGTGCAGGGCGAGGTGCTCAATCTTCTCTCGCGGCTTCAGGGCGAACTCGGCATGGCGATCCTGATTATCACGCACAATCTCAACGTCGTGCGCCATATGACCGATCGAATGGCAATCATGTATCTCGGCCGGTTTATTGAGGTTGGCTCAACCGAGCGGATCTTTGAGCACCCGCGTCATCCCTACACCGAGGCGTTGCTTGCGGCCAATCCCGAGCCTGATCCGGACGCGGTGCTGAACCGAATAGAGCTCAAGGGTGAGGTGCCGAGCCTGATGCGACGGCCATCCGGCTGCGAGTTCCACACCCGTTGCCGTTACGCGCAGGATATCTGCAGCCGCGTCTTCCCCGAACCATCAACAAACCCCGATGACACGCATCACAGCTTCAAATGCCATTTCCCCCTCGGGGGCGAAACAGCGCCGCTGGGAGCAACGACAAATAAATAGGAGGATCCGCAAATGGTAGTTAGCTGCAGCGTTGGTGAGCCTGACGTCGCGTGCGATATTGGCTACGTGCCCATGAAGGACGGAATGCGCATTGCTTACGTTTCATATCGACCGAAAGCCAGCTGCTATCCGACGGTTTTTGAGTATACTCCGTATTCGTCAAGTATACGACCGTTCGACCTCGCGAAGCACTTTTTGGACGCAGGCTATGCTTTCGTCGGAGCCAATTTTCCCGGGACGGGTTGCTCGGAAGGTCTCATCGACACGTGGTATGACCGCAAAGTTGGAGAGTCAGGCGCCGAAGTGGTCGAATGGATCGCCAAACAGCCCTGGAGCGACGGCAATGTGGGGATGGTCGGCAACTCATTCGGCGGCGTCTCTCAGTTTAAAGTCGCGGCAGAGCGTCCCCCTCACTTAAGGGCCATCACGCCGGGGGGCATCGGCGACGGCTATGAGGATATGACCTACGTCGGTGGTATGATGATGCTGGGCATGATGGATTGGGCCATCACCACTGAGTTAGTCGAGGGTCCGAACGGCGCACAGCAGCGGATCATTCTGGGCGATACGGAGTGTTCTGCAATCCGCGGAAGCAAAAGGCAGGTCGTTAAGCATTCATTTTTTGAGGAGATGCGAAGGCACCCCCTGAAGGATGAATGGTGGGAATCAGTTTCTGTGGCCTGCAAGGATGTCGCCGGCAGGGTCAATGTCCCCACGCTAATGATGGCGGCGTCACAAGACGAATGGGGCGCAGCCGCTCGGCAAAGTGCCCGGATATTTACTCAGCTCATGCGGGACGTGCCCCACAAACGACTTGTCATGGCGAACGGCGACCACTCAGCCACTACGCTTAACGGCTATAACAGCTATAGCATTATAGATGCCGAACGGATGAAGTGGCTGGACCGTTGGGTAAAGGGTGTCAAGAATGGTATAGAAAACGAGCCGCCAGTGACCGTCTATTGGGAGGTACAGATGGCCGGTGGCGATCCTAAGAAGTCGGTTGCGGGGTGGGTTACACATCACAACACCTGGCCAGAACCGGCGGTCGAGCGCCGTCCCTTCTACCTCACGGCTGACGCCAAGATTTCTCCTGACATGCCTTGTGGTAGCCCCAACGCTGGCTTCCGAGCGTACCTCTATCCGACGGGTGTGGAACTCCTCGGTTACGGAGACATTCACGGAGACAGCCAAAAATTCCAGGTTCGACCCCATCAGACAGGAGTATTGAACTACCGGATGGCCCCGGCCACCTCAGATATAGTCTTGCTTGGAAACCCGGAGGTCACTCTCTATGTCAGCATCGATAACGGAGATGACGCCGACTTCGAATTGACACTGAAAGATATCGACCCCGAAGGCAACCAACTCTTCCTGCAATCGGGCCTGCTACGTGCTTCGCTGCGCGCCATCGACAAAGAGCGGACGTACGAGGACGAAGTTGTTCACTTATTTACCCAGAGCGAAAAGCTCGTACCCGGCGAAATCTATGAGATTCGGATGTCTTTGCTTTCGCCAATCGCTCACGTCGTCCGCCGAGGCCACAGTCTCGAACTGACTATCGGCGCACCAAATCCGATTCCGCACCGGGAAGCAGCCAGCATTCCTGCAGGCGACGTTTCGGTTAACAAAGTCTATCACTCGGAGAAGTATACCTCAAGGATCCTCCTTCCCATCATACCCTCGGCGAAGGCGCAAGCGCCTGCACCCGAATGCGGCACCCTGCAAGGCCAGCCCTTTCGAAAGGGCATGCGGTTTGTCCACGGAGGGCTGCCGATTCCGTGGCCTTCGATGTAGGCAACCCCTCGTCCTGGAGCGGATTAGTAGGCTCCCAACCGGCAAGATAGCAATATACGGTGAGCCGACCTGCTTTTGCCACCCGTCGTGGTGATCCGGCTACCATCACAGCGCATGATGTGGTTGTGTGGGGAAAGTTCTGCAAAAAGGCGATCATACTGATTGACCGTCGTGGCCGCCTCCCGATCCGGCACAGCGCAATCACGCTCTTCTCCAGTCCACAGATACACATTGAGTTCAAGTCATGACGTCGGATATGCAAACATGAAAATTGTCTTCGAGACGTTCCTGGAAAGGCAATCGGAAAGCGGTGGAATAAAGCGGATTTTCGCGAAGCCATGGTTGTGCGGCCGCAGGACCCGAGGTTGATCACCTTCGCCTATCTGCCCATGAGAGATGGCACTGACTTTGTTTCGAGATAGGGGAGCGGGTTGAGTTGAGTCCGGGTTTCGAGATAGGGGAGCGGGTTGAGTTGAGTCCGGCGAAATGCGGACCTTCGATCAGCGCAGCGTCGGAGCCGGTTGCGGTGATGACCTCGGCATAGGCTGCCGGGGTCTGGTGGCTTAGCGAGGCCTCGCAGTGTTGAAGTCCTCCATCCATTTAGCAACTGCGGGCGTAATCCAGGCCGAGGAACAATTTCTTGTTCAAGAGCTCATCGCGCAAGTGCGGCGCGGCAATCAACGTGAGAGTGCATATTGCCTCACGTAACAATACTTAAGCTCTTCGCCCTTAGTAAAACGTGTGTATAGGCCGCGCCCCGAGCGGGAAGCGGCTGTTGAAGCTGTGCTCCGCGTCAGACCGGAAACGGCAGGTCGTGGCTGGCCGGCGCCTTCGGCCGGCAAGCAGCACGGCTCGCAGCCATCTACTTATACGCGATTACGACAAGACGCGGGCCATAGGGTGTAAACTCTGCGCCTTCCTGTCCATAGACTTCAACAGAATCGAGCCCCGCGCTTTGCAACATACGAACGCATTCGGAATACCCATATTGTCTGACAGAAAGACGCATACGTCTCACGGAACCACCACGGACGACGATCCTTTCGCAGTTTAGACGATCGGTCAGCGGGTCGTTGTTGTCTGTGTCAATTCTTAGATCATCGTCGCGCTGCAGTATGGCATAGCTAGGCGACTGCTTGCGCAGCAAAGAGTAGCGATTGATCTGATCGATCAGCAGACGACCGCCCTTTCGAAGTGAAGCAGCGGCTTCATAAAGGACTCTCTCATTATCAGCTTCATCGAAATAGCCAAACGTCGAATACCACAGAAAGGCGGCGTCAAACCGATCCCGCCAGGGGAGTGAGCGCATGTCGCCAAGAACATACTCAACATCCACGTTCCGTTCAGCCGCATCCGCTTCCGCTTTTTTCAGCAAAATCGGCGAGGTATCCAAGCCCGTTACTCGCGCGCCTTTTTCCGCCAACCGATTGGTAATCCGCCCATACCCGCATCCGAGTTCAAGAACTGGGCTGCCATGTCCAAGTGAAAGAAGCTTCCAGATCGCTCCTGCTTCCCGGTCGCTTTTCTCAGGCGGATTGACGAGGTCGGCGAAATGCAAATAATCTTCACTGAAGTACGTTTCAAGTTCAGATGGGGCATGTAGCGCTGCGGCATCGTCCATTTGAGTAGTCCCTGTTGGCGTTGTGCTTCGTTTGGATTATTCGATCTGCGAAAGAGGATATCTTGAATGCCTGCATTGTTTTGGCATGTAACCGGATATGTTGAAAGAAAATATTTGTTAATGTTTCGTTAAGTTTTGCAATACGCAGAAATAGATAGTAAACGTCGGTGAAGGTTTAGCTTTCGAGCCTTCGTCTCGCATCAGCAGCCTTGCGGAACAGGGTGCCCAAGGTCTATTGGTAGGGGCCTGCGCGGAGCGATGCGCCTTGACGTGATTGCTTCGATGGGTAGCTCCGGAACAGGTCCGGCAGCAGCCATCTTGTCGAAGATGCGCTACCAGATGCGGCGTTGCGACCACACGATTTTGGATTGTGGTTGGCGGACCAGGCTGCAGGCACATCGCGGCAGCGGCAGCCGGTCTTGAGGACATGCGTGCCCGAAATCACCGTGCGATCATCAACCCTGGGCTTCCCCCTTTGAGCCGTCACGTGCCGCCGCCTCGAAATGCGAACGAATTCGCCCATCGCCAAGGCCTCGCTGGAGTTAAAGTATTTGACGGCAATTAGTGCATGGCGGCTGTCATTTTCCGACCAACCTCATCGATCGGATTGATACCGCTTTCATTGATACCGCTTTCGTTGGCGATAATCGGATTGATGTCGAGCTCCGCAAGATTTTCCATTCTCAAGACCGCCATAGACAAGGACGAGATGAAGTTGGCGATAGATAGCTTGTCGAATTCGGAAAGCGCCTGAAACCCGTCGAACATCTTCGCAATTCGCGCTTCCTCAATCATGTTCAAAGCTTCCTCGGGAGAAATCGGCGCCGCGCGGAAAGTCACGTCTTTGGCCGCTCCAACAAGCACACCCCCTGAGCCGAACAGACACCACCGGACCGAAGACGGGATCGTGGATAGCATCCACGAACAATTCCGCATCGCGATTCACCAGCGGCGTGATGATGAAACCGTACTTTTGCAGCGGACGCGTGTGGCGTGTCATAGGCCTCCCGATGCCTCCACAGCCTCGCGCCCCGTCTCCCGCGTTACCCCTAGTCTAGTTTCCGTCCATAAACGTGCGTATTTCAGTGCATTTACAATAAGTTGCGCGCGATTGAAGGCGCCTTGACGGGCGCGGACGGGTCGAAGAGTGCTGTCTGTCGCCAAAATAGTGTCACCGGCGCGTGCGGTGGCGGCCGGCATGGGTCGGCGCGGGACAACCTGCGATCCCCAGGGGCAGTTCAGGTCCGCTGGAGGCGGGTGAAGATGACGAGGTTGTAGGCCACGACCGAGGACCAGACGTAGGTCTTGAAGTGATTGAGGCCGCGCCAAGTGCAACGCGCCAAACCGTAAGCACGCTTGAGGCATGGAATGCCGGCCTCGATGCCGGCGCGGAAGTTGCGCAGCTTGCGATAGACCCACTTGCTTCTAACCAGGTCCTTGATCCTCAGGTCAGATTTCTTGTGGATGGCCATGTCGCAAACGCCCTACGCTTTCGCGGCGCGAGTGGCGAAGCCACTGTCGGCGGTCGCCTGCCGTGGTGCCTGACCATAGAGGGCGATGTGGCGCAAAAGCATCGGCAGCAGGCGGTCGCTGTCGGCTGGGTTGCCTGCTTCGATCATCAGATCGAGGATCATGCCGCTCCTGCCGGTGGTGAGGTTGAGCTTGTGGCCGTATTCGGTATCGCAGCTGCCTTTGATGATGATATCGGCATGCTCTTCGAACAGGCTGACCAACTTCTCGCCGGCGGGCACCGGCTCGCCGGCCAACACCCGCCGCTCGCTGACAATGGTATCTTCGCCGTCAAGCGGCCAAGAAAACGGTGGGACCGCGGCCAGAACGCAACGTTGAGCACAGCGAATGGCAAGAAGAGACCTGCTTGAAGGCACGAGGTCAAATGGCTTGCTATACGTTCAAGCAGCCCAGCGTCTCGGTCTTCGTCCAATTACCCTGTCGGCTGATCCAGCTCAGTACGACTATCTTGTAGCGGAAAGCGTTGAGGCAATCCGTGTGGATACTGACAATCTCGAAGCGCTAATCCGCGAATGCTCCCTAGTAGCTGCGACCTGTGACATTACTGGCATTACAACCTCCTACGAGTCCTTCTGCGCGACAGTCGGCAAGCTCTGCCGCCGTTTCGGTCTGCCGGGACCAAACCCCGCATCAATTGAACAATGCTGCGACAAGTTGAGTCAACATCAGATCCTCGCCCAAGCCGGCGTTCCAATCCCTGATTATCGCTTAGTAACGGATGTGGCGGACGTAAAAGGCGCTGCCGCGGAGATCGGGCTCCCGGTTGTTCTCAAGCCGGCCGTAGGCAGCGGCAGTAGCGGTGTCCGATTGTGCCGCGACGTAGATGAATTGGTTGAGCATAGCACCTATCTTTTGGGTGGACAGCATTTATGGGCGTCTTCGCGGAGGATACTAGTCGAAGAATTCGCACAAGGCCCGCTTTACTGGGCTACTATGATGGGAGATGAGGTGATTGGGATTGAAGCCTCTGAGTTCGGCCCCCTACCGCATTTCGTCTATCGTGGAGGCATCTTTCCAGCACCGCTCGCCAATGACCAGCATGAGCGCATGGCCGATGTTTCGCTGAGCTGTTTACGCGCTCTCGGCCTTGGCTGGGGGCCAACACACGTTGAATTCCGGTGGACGAAGCGTGGCCCAGTCGTCATTGAGGTTAATCCGCGTCTTGGCGCCGGTCCCCTAGTGGTTCAATTGGCTTATGGAATCGATCTCATCACTGAACACATCAAGCTTGTAGTCGGCGACGAATGGGATTTGCCCAGAAGAAATTCGCACATTGCGGCTTGGCGGGGTCTACTTCCTGATCGCGATGGCACTCTCGATTGGATAGACGGTGACAGTCAGGCTGCGGCTATTTCAGGTGTCGCCCAGGTGAGGTTGTATGTCAGACCCAAGATGCCGATCGTCAGGAAAGGCGATTACCGAGACTCTATGGGAACTGTTATTGCAGTTTCGCCTCATCTCGCCCAGACCAAGGCGATACTTCAGCGTGCGGTCGACTTGATTGACTGGTCGATCACACCATTTCCAACCATTGGCGAACAGTAATGATGTGCCGCCCTCGTACCGCCGCCGCCGAGGTGAACCCGCTAATCGTCCGAACGGGCTCTTGCGCGAAAATGTACGGCCGTCGCGAATTCCTTCACTCGGGCAGCAGGTAGCCGGGCTTGATGGCGCGGGCGAATCGAATTCTACTTGGGAGACGACGCTTTGGACGGCCGAATTTCGAAGCCGCCCAGTATTAGTCCGCGCGGAGCATCTGGAAGGCTCGCGGACCACCGCCGCCGCAGTGGAGCTTGCCGATCGAGATCGTTGGCATCGTTGTAGCCGGATCCAACCGCAAAGATGGCGTGCACAGAATCTGCTCATTGGGGGCGTCACCCGGCCGCGGGTTGCGGATCTTGGATCGCAGTGGCACCCGGTTATTAAAAGGGCTCCTCGGGAAAACTAATCCCTGCCATTGGTGGCGAACCTCACGCTATGCAGCCGCGTGATTTTTTCGACCTCACTGAAGCCGCCACAACCGCAGTCTTCTCGGCCGCCACCAAGCCTGACCGTAGCCTTGATGCGGCCTGAGCGAGCCGACGAAGAAGCCGAACGCTACCTCACGCGTGTCGGCGAAGGCATCGAACCCCTGTTGACCACCTACCAGGAATATCTCCTGTCTCTTGGACGAACTGCGGCCCCGCATTCCGCGATCGAGCCGCGGGCCCTATCACTTGCCTGCGATTGGCCGAGGCCTACTGGTTACGTCTGATTCGTTTTAGATGCGTGTTAAGCGCTGCGAGTTGTTTATTGAAGCGCTCGATGGGTTCCAGTACCTTGTCACCCCCACCGGCCGCAACCAGAAATCCAAGAACCTCAGCAATTGCGAAAGCAGGGGTCATCGTATGAAATAACGATGGACTATTCGTCGGAACCACCACGGCCGTTTTTGCAATTCGCGCCAATGGCGAGACCTCACTATCCGTAATAGCAATAACTGCGACTCCAATCGACTTAGCGTAATATGCTAGTTCAAACGTTGCTCTAGTATACGGGTGTACACTTACAACGAGTAAAACATCTTCTTCACAAGAGTTTTTTAGGCCGTCCCCTCCTATTCCTGCCGCGCAGTCCAGAGATACTGATTTATCGCAGACCATACTTATTAAGTATTGGAAATGCCAAGCTACTGTATGACTTGAGCGCAGTCCAAGACAGTATATTTTGCGGGCCTTAGCCAAAGATGCTGCCGCAGACACTACCCGATCAAGGGAGGGCGCCTTCGCAAGCTGTGCAATGTGCCATGTGACCGACTTGAGCATCTCCGCAGCAAGCGCGTGATCGTCCTTTTGCTTTCGGTTCGCAACCTGTTTTCCTGCCATTCCTGGCAATCGAGCACCAGCATCCCGCACCGCTTCAGCGTACATGTTGCGGATCTCGTCGAACCCCCCCAGCCCAAGATGCTTAGCAAGGCGCGTCATCGTTGCAGGTTGTACGCCTGCTTGCCGGGCCTGTTCACGCATCGAAAGAAGAGCCACGTCACATGGCCGATCGAGAATAAAGCGGGCGGCGTTCTGCAGTTGCGCCGACATACCATCGAAAGCCTTGAGGAGTGTCTCCCCGAGCGGTCCCTCTTTAATAGCCATGCTTACCTAGTCTTGTTGCGTCTTCTGGAATTGCCACGCTGCAATCTGGTAGCACGGGCAAATCCTCCAGGCCGCTTCACTGCGGAATTACATGAAACGCCGGCGTTTGTGCTGCTCTCGCTTCGCGAGGCAATCAGCATTATGCGCCTTTCGATTCATCCTTCGGGCAAATCGTCCAACCAGCAGGCGCCCTCGCGGTTCGGCCTGGAAAAAATTTTTCCAATCTTTTCTAGGCTCTTGTTTTGATGATACCGCATGTACACGCGGCCATTGGGTTCGAGATCAAGGATCTCGATTTTTCCGGTGTAATGGGACATGATGTATTTGAATGTCTTTTGGATGCCGCTGAGACGTTGGTTTATGCCGTGCGTAATTTCTAGTCCGCGCCGCAGTGAGACCTGAAAATGGGATGCCCCTTTCACCGGCCTGCCCTGGAAAAGATAATAAGGCTGGACGCCTATTTGGTGACACTTGGCGAAGGTCGCCGCCAAGATTTCTGGATCGTCGTTGACTTTCGCTAGAAGCACGGCCTGGTTGAGAAATTGTACACCTTCTGCTCGCAAAGCGCGAATGTTACGCTCCGCATCGACCGAGATTTCGCCGATGTGGTCGAAATGTGTGACGACGATCGCGGCTTTACCTGCTTCATGGATCCGTTGAAACAACGCCGGTAGAGCGCGATCTTCGAACCGTTTCGGCTCATATGCTAGCATTTTTGTGCCAAATCGAATCGAATCCAAATGTGGGATCGGCAGCAGGTGATCGAGGATGTCGTTCAGTTTTCCGGTGCTGAGCACAAACGGGTCGCCACCCGAGAGCAGGACGTTAGTCATCTCAGGATGGCCGCTAATATATTGCGCAATCCGTGCGAAATCAGGTGCAATTTCGTCCGAGTCGTTACCGACAATGCGTTTGCGAAAACAATAACGGCAGTATGAGGCGCAACGGGCGGTCACCAGTATCAATCCGGTCCGGGCGTACTTGTGCTGAAGTCCGCGCACGACCGTGTTTTCATGTTCGCCGCTCGTATCCAGATTGCCGGGGCTGTCAAACTCCCTGAGTGAGGGCTCCACAATGTATTTGAGCTGGTCGTAGTAACGGCTGTCAGTGATCTGTTCATGATAAAATTTTGTCACTTGATAACGCGTGATGCCGTTATCTCGCAACTCACCTTCGGTAACGACCCTCGTTTGCTCGATGAAATTCATGACAGTCCGGGCCCGGGCAATAGTTAAGGAAAGACGATTGAGGCGGGTAAGCGTGAGGCGCCGCGGAAGTCGTCGGCGACAACGACGTCAGCGTCAACGCCCTACCCGCCGGCAGATTCACTGACGGCCTCGCCCTCGCAACGCCGGCTAAGTCTTCAGCTGAGCGGCCAGGTCTCCGTGGAGCGCGAACTGGCAACTCCTGTAGTCCTGCCGCACCGGAGGCGGGCGATTCGTCGGCAGCTGTAGCAACTTTGATGTGCCCGAAGTCATCCGAAGCTTGTATCCCGTCTGACGCCCAACGCTCTTCCCCGCTATCCAAATCATGTGGCCCGCATACGGCAGTCGGTGCCGGTCCGAGGCCGCGGCGGCTAACTCGCTAAGCTCTCCGGCCAGGATCTTTTGTGACCAGTCGTCCACAACCATCTGGTCTATAGAGATCGGCAGCACGTGATGGTTTGCCGTCAGCGCTCCATGGTGATTCAGGTCCGCGAGTATCGCATCCGCTGCCGCCGTCCGACCGCCCTCCGCCCCGCAGGTGGCACCAAGCACCTCATCACGTGTCACCAAAACGCCAAAGACCTCCGTCGCACCGAGGTCGCTGGGAAGCGGTAGCTCTATCTGGACGGGACAGGCCTCGCTACCCAACGCTAGACGCCACAATGACCACACCCGCTGAGGAAATGACAGCAGCACCCGGAACGGACGCGCTAAAGCAACAAATGGCGAGATCGCACTCAGGAATGCAGTGTCTGTGGCATTGATTTGGATCGTTCGGTCAGTTTTCATGAAGGCCTCCTTGGCGGAGCCTGCGAAACCGTTCTCGTCGGTAACGCAATGCTCGGCGCGTACTGTGCAAACGGCATGCCACTCGAGAGGTTGTCCACGCGAAAGGAGCAAAACCCTACGTTCAGCGCTCCCCGGAATACTTGGGCCTCAGCATGTAGGGTTCCGAACATCGACACTGTCAACACGCGGACGTCCAGACGGTCGCCAAATGGTCGTCACTCGGCATGCCGAGCACAACATCCTGAAGTGCCCACGAGGCAACTCCTGACGCCCGACCACCCGGCAATGCACGGCCGCTTCTTCGATTAGCGTTCAAGGGAATGTGCCGGCTGCGGTCTTGCCTCGCTTTGCCAGTCTGGTGGGCGCTGCTCGCACCACTCCGGCACGGCCTCGCCAACATGAAGATCCAGGCCCATCTCAAGGCCGCGATTGTCACTTCAAGTGCTTGGCAACCGCGGGTAGTGTGCTGAGAGTTCTGCAAATTCGCTGAGAGAGGGCGGTTGTTCACGTCACCTGATTCCCGCGAAGGAACGCCACCATGACCAATATTGAAAGTAAGACCACCAGCGCTGCCGTCAAAGACATTCTGCTTTCGAACCCAGACGGACTTCACGAAGTGATCCGAGCGGTGATGCAGGAGGTGCTCGAGGCCGAGATGGACGAGGCGTTGGGCGCTTCGAAGAGCGAGCGCACATCGGAGCGGCTCGGCTATCGCTCGGGCTATTACGGCCGCACCCTTGTCACGCGGGTCGGCAAGCTTGAGCTGCGGGTTCCACAGGACAGGGCCGGCCGCTTCTCCACCGAGCTTTTCGAGCGCTACCAGCGTTCGGAGCGGGCGTTGGTGGCGACGCTCGCGGAGATGTATGTGCAGGGCGTGTCGACCCGCAAGGTCAAGGCGATCACCGAAGAGCCGTGCGGCCATGCCTTCTCGGCCTCGTCGATCTCGGCCATCAACAAGCGGCTGGACGAGAGCCTTGCTGCCTCCCTTCAAGAGCCGTTTCCTTACCTCATCCTCGATGCCCGCTACGAGAAGGTGCGCGAAGCCGGCGTTGTCATGAGCCAGGCGGTGCTGATCGCGGTCGGCATCGACTGGGATGGGCAGCGCCAGATCCTGGCCGTCGAGATGGCCAATCGCGAGAGCCGCTCGGCCTGGAGGGATTTTCTCGTCTCACTGAAGGCACGCGGCCTCAAGGGCGTCGAGTTGGTCGTGTCCGACGATCATGCCGGCCTGGTCGCGGCGATCGGCGAGGTGATCCTGGAAGCAGCCTGGCAGCGCTGCTACGTGCACTTCCTCAGGAACGCCCTCGATCATCTGCCGCGCAAGCACGGCGACGACTGCCTGCAGGAGTTGCGCTGGCTCTACGACCGACGCGATCTCGCTGAGGCCAGGGCCGATCTCGCCGCATGGCTCGCCAAATGGTCGCCTCGCTATCCGCGCCTGACAGGCTGGGCCGAGGATGCCATCGAACAGACCCTGACCTTCTTTTGCCTGCCGAGACAGCATCACAAGCATCTCAAGTCCACCAAGATGCTCGAACGGCTCAACGAGGAAATCCGCCGGCGCACCTACGTCGTACGCATCTTCCCCAACGCCGAAAGCTGCCTTCGCCTCGTCAGGGCCTTGGCTGTCGAGACCAACGAAAACTGGATGGAGGCCAACCGCTACATCAACATGGGCGACCTGCGCGAGCACAAGAAACTCGCTCTACGCCAAGCCGCATGACCAGCATTATGCCCGCCCCAATTTGCAGAACTTGACGCACACAACCCAACCGCGTATTTGCACAATCCGTCGAAGGCTACCCCAGTTCAGCGGTCGGCAACAGCAGACGCAAGCTGACGGTCATGCCAGCTCATCGCGGACGGCGGACCACGTCTCCGTTAAGGCAGACCGCCGAAAGGAGTTCTTTAACGGGCCCAGGTAGCGGCGCTCCCAGGTGTTGAGAGCATCTTCGAGACCGCCGCGTGAGGTGAGACGCAGTCCGCCGCGCTCTTCACACCATAGCCGGCGCCCGTGGAGTGTCAGGAACGGTTTGCGGGCGGGCAGTTGAACATATGCCGCCATCGCCCTAATGAAGCGCTCGGCAACAGATGCGGCGAATGGGCCTTGGTCCACTCACGTGGCGGCACTTTCACTCTTTCTCATATCGATGAGAGATCAGATAGAGCAACTTGGTCGTCACCTCCACATGTGATGCATGATGAAGGCGAGCTTGCGGACAACAGCAATTCGGGCTCGGGCCATACCGACCGGGGCGATGAGCTTCGGGCAGCCCCTTGTTCCGATTGGCGTGCTCGACCCGCTCCGCTGTCAGCGTCTTGCGCTCGCGGCAGATCCGGCGGCGATCCTCCCCTTGTGGGGTCGTTGCTCGAACCATTGCGCACACCCGCGGCTCGCCTCGCTTATAAGCCAGCAGCGCGCGCACCAGAGCTTCCCATCGGTCTGTCTGGTTCGCCCATCGACCCCGGCGTGTTCGCCGCTAGGTTTCTCCGCCCGCAATAGGAGCTCGCAGGCGTTCAAGCGATTGTTAGCAGGTGGTGCGCGGGCCGTATCGCTCCGGCAGGTCGAGTTATGGCGCACCCCATCGATAGAGGACTTTACCCATATGCCGGCCGCACACGCAATTCCTGAAAGTCCAGGGTTTGAGCGGCCTACCTTCAGCTCCATCAGCCGCTCGGCGGCAAAGCCGATCAACTCGCGCCAGATAATGGCGTCGGGGACCCTCTCCACCAGCGCGCGCAATCATCACGTCGTCCGTCATTGGTGGTTCTTCGAATCAGGATGGTGCAGCAACCCGGCCTCACCGGGAACGTCGGCACCGTTCGAAGCTAAGTGCGATCAAACTTCAAATCGGCCTGGTAGCCATCTACTTATACGCGATTACGACAAGACGCGGGCCATAGGGTGTAAACTTTGCGCCTTCCTGTCCATAGACTTCAACAGAATCGAACCCCGCACTTTGCAACATGCGAACGCATTCGGAATACCCATATTGTCTGACAGAAAGACGCATACGTCTCACGGAACCACCACGGACGACGATCCTTTCGCAGTTTAGACGATCGGTCAGCGGGTCGTTGTTCATTGTGTCAATTCTCAGATCATCGTCGCGCTGCACGAGGTCATAGCTAGGCGATTGCTCGCGCAGCAAAGAGTAGCGATTGATCTGATCGATCAGCAGACGACCGCCCTTTCGAAGTGAAGCAGCGGCTTCATGGAGGACTCTCTCATTGTCAGCTTCATCGAAATAGCCAAACGTCGTATACCACAGAAAGGCGGCGTCAAACCGATCCCGCCAGGGGAGTGAGCGCATGTCGCCAAGAACATACTCAACATCCACGTTCCGTTCAGCCGCATCCGCTTCCGCTTTTTTCAGCAAAATCGGCGAGGTATCCAAGCCCGTTACTCGCGCGCCTTTTTCCGCCAACCGATTGGTAATCCGCCCATATCCGCATCCGAGTTCAAGAACTGGGCTGCCATGTCCAAGTGAAAGAAGCTTCCAGATCGCTCCTGCTTCCCGGTCGCTTTTCTCAGGCGGATTGACGAGGTCGGCGAAATGCAAATAATCTTCACTGAAGTACGTTTCAAGTTCAGATGGGGCATGTAGCGCTGCGGCATCGTCCATTTGAGTATTCCTTGTTGGCGTTGTGCTTCGTTTGGATTATTCGATCTGCAAGAGGATATCTTGACGCCTGCATTGTTTGGCATGTAACCAGACGTGGTGAAAGTCAATATTTGTTAATGTTTTGTTGAACTTTTAATAAACTTCGAAATACATTTCAACTTGGCGCGCTGTCAGGCTTGCTTCCTCAACCTTCGTCTCTGCAAGACGCCGTGGCCTGTCAAGAAGATGCCCGAATGTCTAAACTCTGAACTTTTTCGGTCAGAACCGGCGCCCCGCGGGCCGCGACAAGATCGAAAAGGACGCCAATTTGCGCGTGCGCGACGCGATCGCCTTGGTGTTCTCCCGCTTCGCTGAGATACAAAGCATCCGCCAGGTCCACCTCTCTTTGCGCAGCGACGGCATCGTGCTGCGTTGCGTCAGCTACTCGCGAGAGGGCGGCCGCACTATGGTGTAGAGGCTGCCCGTCTACAACACGGTGGACCACATCCTGACTAATTCGATCTATGCGGGCGGCTACGTCTTCGGGCGGACCGGCAGTCGCGTGACAATCGCAAATAGCTGCGTGCGCGGCTTTCGCAAACACCAATCCGAATGGGAGGTCTTGCTCGTCAACCATCACGAGGGTTACCTCAGTTGGGCGGAATACGGAAGGAAGCAGCGCCTGATCGCGGACAACGCGAACGGTAAGGGCATGATGATCGCTCGCGGCGCGTTGCGGCGAGGCGAACTACTCGGCGGTCTGCTGCGTTGCAGTCATTGCGGGCGCAAACTCCATGTCGCCTATAGCGGCAGGAACGGCAACACTGGGCGCTATCACTGCCGCGGCGCGCAGTTGAACCACGGCACCGACCCGTGCATCTCGTTCGGCTCGCCGGGGGCCGGGGCCGTTGGCGCGAAGTCATAGGTCGTTAGCTCCGGCGCGGCGGATAGATACCAGTAGGTGTCGCGAACATTGGCGTGCCAAGAAAGGTCCAGAGGACCGGCAGTTCCCGCTCGACATCTGCCCCCGCACGATAGCAAGCGACACGGTGAAGCCGGTCGCCCATGCCGGAGGGGGGGTAGGCGACAATAGCTGCACCGACTTCGTGGCGTAGCGGCATCACCGCTGGCCACCGTCCCTTGCCGTGAGCGAGGGCACTGCCCGGCTGCCAATCGACATCGTCAAGACTGAGCCCGGGACCTCGCTGGCGCGCAAGCCCAGCTTGGCCAGCGCATCAAAACCGGTAGTCGCGCAGCCCCATTGCAGTGGTCCGACCGCATGCATCGAGAACCACCTGAATCTTGGCTAGCAAGCCGCCAGCGACGGATTGACGGCACACAAAGGCTCAAGGCCACCAAACGAAGCCCTTCGGATGCAAACAGCGCAGGAAAGGGGAAAGGGCGCAAAATCCCGCACTCGCCTTGCTGCTGTCGGCGGAGCCATCGAGAGCACGTCGCTCGACTAACCGATGACCATCTCTGGGGTGAGCGCTGCAAACCATCTGCGCGATGATACGACCGTCGTCAACGAAGCGCGAGAGGCCTTGCCAGCGCGAGAGAGTGTAGCGGATCGCCTCGGCGACGAATGATGTGCAGCTGGGGTCGAACGTTGCAGCCAAGTTTGCTGTTGTCCGTGCCCAAAACAGACGTCAGTGTTTCATCCGCAAACTCTGTGGATCAAAGAGAGGGCCGATCGTAACCGTGGCATCGTGCATTTGCCGGGCTATATCAATTTGAACGCGTTCGCCATTCCTTAGCTGCTCACGAGTGTGTCCAAGACCTACGGGTTTGCCAACGCGGAAACCGAAGGCGCAAGAGGAGGTTTGTCCTAAGATACGGCCTTTGAAGTAGATCGGCTCATGCCCCAATGGAACAGCACTTTCGTCATCAAGCGAAAGGGAGATGATGTGCGAAACGTCCCCACGCGCGCGCCCAGCTTCCAATGCTTCTGCCCCGATGAACCCACCGCTTTTCCTGACCGCGAAGTCCAGACCAGCAGCGATCGGGCTAACGTCGCCATCCAATTCATGACCCATCGCACAGAAACCCTTCTCTATACGCATCGACGTTTGGGCAAACGTTCCAGCTGGTTGAGCACCTGCCGCCACCAACGCCGCATAGACTTCAGGCGCATCTTCCCGTCGGCACGTCATCTCCCATCCCGACTCTCCTACATAAGAGATGCGGGCGCCTCGCACGGGCCTTCCAACTAGTTGCGCAGTGCCATGCTTGAAATAAGCGACTTCGTTGAGTGCTCGGGCCCCGCATTCGCTGACAATCCTGGCCGAGTCCGGTCCCATCAGTCCAAGCACGGCATAGTCCTCGGTCACATCTTGCAATGTGACATCATAGCCATGAGAGTGTCGGTGAAGCCATGCGAGGTCGCGTTTGATCGCGGCAGTGCCGACGAATAATCGATAATGATCATCAGCAAGGCGCTGGGCGGTAAGGTCTGACTCAAACGTACCGCGCTCGTTAAGCATGGCCGTATAGATCACCGACCCTGGAGCGCGCGCGACGTGACCCGCACAGACGTGCAAAAGGAAACTCTCGGCATCCGGACCCTGGACGTCAATTTTGCCGAATGGCGAAGCGTCAAAAACCGCAGCTCGCTCATGTGCAGCCATGACTTCTGCACGGACGTTTTGGAACCAGTCCGGCCGATCGAAACGCAGAACGGGTTCTACTAGCTTGCCAAAATAAAGGGGCCGCTCCCAGCCAAAGAATTGGCCCATATGCGCCCTGGACTCGCGGTATTCCCTGTCGAGAGGGAGCGTTCGCAAGTCCCGAGCCGTTCTCAACTGCTTTCCAGGATAGGCAATGTCGTAATGCGTTCCGAGGATTTCTGGCGCCCGTGCCATCAGGTGTTCAATGTTGTTGAAAACCGGTGCGAAGCGCTTAGCGTCGGCTTCGGTTAGATCATATGCCGTTTGCCCATGGACAATGCAGTGAGCAAGGTTCATTCCTGCGCCGCCGCCGGAAGCTATACCCACGGAGTTCATGCCGCATCCAAGAAAGAGCCCTCGGGTCTCCGCCGTTTCGCCGAGCATAAAAGTGCCGTCTGGAGTGAAACTCTCCGGTCCATTCAACAGCATCTTTACCTCTGCGCTTTCTAGCGCAGGTAAGCGGTGCAGAGCGTTTATCATCATCGGCTCGAAGTGATCCCAGTCCTCAGGCAAGAGTCCGAATTCAAAGCTTTCATTCAGTATGCCCGGCGCAATTGGCTTGCCCAGGGGCTCGAAGCATCCGACCAATAGCCCACCCGAATCATCACGGATGTACAGGTGACTGTCGTGATCCGAGAGTGTCGGCGTGTTTCCTACAATCCCGTCGATTGGCTTGGTCAGTAAGTAGAAATGTTCGCAAGCAAGAGCGGGCACCTCGGCGCCTGCCATAGCCGCCACTTCACGGGACCAGAGACCAGTACAAAGGGCGATCGCGTCACACATGATCGTACCTTGGGCGGTTTCGACACCACGCACGCGACCATTTTCGGTGAGGATACCGATGACGCCGGTACGTTCGAATAGCTTGGCACCAAGATGCTTCGCTGCCTTAGCCAAAGCGGCACATACATCCGACGGAGACACGCGCCCATCGTCAGGCGACCAAACGGCACCAAGAACATCGTTACCATTCATGAGCGGCCAGCGCTCCTTCGCCTCCTCTGCAGAGATTGATCGCGCATTGATTCCATAAGCATGTGCGAGTGCTTCTTGCCGACGAATATGCGTTAGTCGGTCTGGGCTTGTCGCGATGGACAAAGATCCTTTCTGTATCCAACCTACGGACTGGCCCGTCTCCTTCTCGAGCAGCGAATAGAGTTCGACCGAATATTGAATCATTCGTGTCAAATTCCGAGAGTGCCGCAAAGCCCTGACTTGTGCTGCAGAATGCCACGTCGTGCCAGATGTCAACGCGTTGCGCTCGAGCAGGACTGCGTCTGTGACGCCCATCTTTGCAAGGTGATACAGAGTTGAGCAGCCCATGATCCCACCACCAATGACGATGACAGAAGCGTGAGAAGGCAGCGGATCGGCCAATGTCTTATCCTGATGCTGAATGCAGTTGAGCGCAAACTTTGGTGGCATGACCTTGCATAAAAAAACGGATCTAGTAAACATGCAAAAGAAATAACAAATGTTTTGACGACGGTGGTGCATTTGGATCCGACCCAAAAAAACCGTGTCTTAGCCGATCTCAAGGAGAGGCTTGGGAGCTTTCCAGGTAGGTTACGAACTGCTGCGAAGTATATCGTCGATCATCCGTCGGATTTTGGCCTCGATCCGATTCGGGAAACCGCACGAAAAGTTGGCGTCAGCACGTATACACTCGTGCGATTGGCTCAACGGCTCGGGTTCGAGGGATATGACGAGTTGCGCGAGCCATTTAGGCACGCGCTAGTCTCAGCCTCCGCCGTGCTCGATTATCCTGAGTGGATTAAACGTTTGAGAGATGGCGGGGAACTGGGACAGGTTCAAGCCGACGCCTCGACAAACGTCCTTGCAATTGTTCAGCGGTCCCTCGAACTTCAGGCATCCGACCAATTGCAACGAGTGGTCACAATGCTTCTGGATGCGAGGGTGGTCTACTTAACTGCCGTCAGGGCGAGCTACGCCATGGCCTACTACTTCCACTACGTTGGCCGCATGGCTTTGCCTACTTTGCAATTGGTGCCGCGTCATATTAATAGCGCGATCGATGAATTACATTCGGCTAGTCCAGGCGATGTTATGATCGCGATCACCTTTAACCCCTACTCTCGCGAAACAATCGACGCTTGCAAATTTGCGAGACGGAAGGGCGTGAAATTAATTCTGCTTTCTGACAGCGAACTGGTGTCCCCAGACTTCAAAGCAGACGAGACAATCATAATTTCTGTTTTATCGACCCACCATTTCGGCTGCTACGCTGGCGCAACAGCGGTGCTCGACATTCTCATTGCTTTGCTCGTTGCTCAGGGTGGGGAAACGGCCAAAGCGCGGATCAAGTCGTACGAAGATCTCCGCCGAGAAAATCAGGTCTACTGGGTTGCGCAAAAAAACGATAGTTTTTATTAAGACCCTTTCGGCAGAAGCTCGCCGCCAATGAAACGTCGGGGATTGTCCTTCCAAAATCACTCCGAGGTCTGCCTTGGTTAGACCTACCCCGGGCGTACAGCATCGGGATAAAAGTCCGAGAAAATGTAGGTATGGGGCTGCCAAAGCCCTTGTGAACTCAAGCGATCAACCTCGATTTTCTCCTCTGGAGCAGGGCGACGCGTTGTTGGCCTGCCAAGGACGCGATAGGCGCAGTCCATACTGATCATGATCTGTGCACTAAAGCCATCCGGCACTAGCTTTGCCACGTTGTCGGCACGGACGTCCCCTTGTTCGAATCCTATGTCGGATCCTCCTTATACAATGCGCCGATGGTAAGAGCGATCTGGGTTGGCACAGCAAGAGCCAATCAAGCAGCGGTGGGCGAAAACACCACCGGCCGCAAACAGCTCCTGCTGCTCTGGCCCCGCACAACCTCCTGTAGTGTGCGTTACTATCGGTACCCCTGTCATTTTCTGGGCGATGGAGCCGCGGCGACAAACTTCTTCTCCTGCTCAGTAATATCCGGAGCGCCTGTTGAGACCATGATCGCGCCGGCTTCACGCCGGTGGTGCCGGTCCCGTGATTGATCTCCCGAATGTACAGCTCCGCAATCTCCTCCGCGGTACGGGCTCGCCAGTAGGCCGGAAGCCCTCTTTTCCAGTCGTGAAAATTATCTGCATGCCGGATTTTCAGAGACCTCCTTCATTAGGAGGATGTCGCGACCGAGCTCGATAGGACAGGGTTCAGCGAATGTGCGTACCCCATAATCTACGCGCAGCTTCACCAATCGACGAACCGCCTCATCGACCAATGCGGGGCGGTCGAACGTGGCAAATGGATCGAACCAGGCCCGGGAAAGGCGATGAAACGATGCTCATGCATCAGCGTACGGCTCAAACCCTTCCACAGATATTGGTCCTGTTACTGTCTGGATCATGACGTGTTAAACCTCGAGGCGTGCTGTATGCAGGAGGCTGATGCCGCGCTTAATGAGTTTGCAGTGCTGATGGCACACGATGAGTTGTCAACTCCGCATTGCGCTCGGGCAAGCCCGGCAGCCGAGCAAGGCGTTCTGTAACTTTGCCAATCAGCTGCTCCGCTGTGTCTGCCCAAGCGGCATGGCAATACATTAGAAGACAAAAGCCCATCGGAACCGCCCATTCCCGCAGCCCGCGCCTCGCGTTGACCCGGTCGAATCAGCTTTTCAAGAGCTTCATCGAGATTGATGGCAAACGTCCCTCTACCGGGCTGCCAGCGGCGCTCTTTTTTGTGGAATCCCTCAGCTGCAGAGCTGCAGACAACAGCGGCTATCATTGGCCGCGTAAACACCAACGGGATCAGGGCGCCAATCCCGGGCACATTGCAGAAGTGGCTGATCGAGGATGGAACTCAGGTCGCGGATGGCGAGGCGGTGGCGGTGATTGAAGCGATGAAGATGGAGACGCGTGTGTCTGGTCCGAGACCGGGCCGGGTCCATATCATTGTGGAGCCCTGAGCCACGATTGCACTCGACACCGCACTGGCGAGGATTCACTGACAAAAAATTCAAACGCCGCACGGCGGACACTTCGGCGGGTCGCATTCGCCCGGGAGAGGCGGCATTTTGACGCTTGTTTACTTTTTGAAGTTCGAAAAGGCGCGCGAGTAGAACGTTCTGGTCCCTGGCGGTCCACTCACCAGTGAACCCGAACCATCCTCGAAGCCTGCGATGGTTCGGCGCGCCGTCTTGAACGATTGAAAGTCGCCAATCTTTGGCATGTTCTTCCTCACTCACTACGTTGGAATAACCTGTTTGGCAGCAGTGATGTCTGTGTGCACTCACTTCGGCGACGCTGCCAGCTGCGACCTGCGCCTAAGCGTTAGGCAAATCAGCGCAGTAGCCACACGCTTCGGAATGGGCCGATGGTGGTAGCCCGAAAGCATCTCTATTTGATCGGCAGCACTTCGGGAAGCGCCATCCCTCTTTTGGGTGAGAGGAAGCAAGTTGGCATAGGAGAGCACTTTTGCGCGCTACTTTTAAAGCGGTGTGCCGAAACAAGGAAGCATCTGCAATGCGACAGCAACTCGGAAGCAACGGGAGTACCGTGGGCCGTTCGGCCGTACATTGAACGGTCCTTGGCAGGCGGATCGTACTTCGCCACTCAACTGCCGGCTCACATCTCTGAAACCCATGCTGCGCCAGGGTCATCTGCCGGCTACCGCGAAGCATCAACCTAGAGAGAGTTGTTAGATTGGCCGCGCTGACAATTCTTGCGCGACTGCTTCGTCGATAGGCGTGTCATAGGTCTTTAGGATAAAGCCCAGCACTGAGTAGAACCCAACTGTTGTCATCAGATCGAAGATTGCCTGCGTCCCCATTTCGGAGGATAGGGCGCTTTCGATCTCAAGACTGAGGCATTTCTCGTCGAAAAGCTCATCCACTGCTCGCGCGATTAGCGCATCTTCCCCAGCCGGCAGGTTTCTCATGGCCTGAATGCGCGCCTCGGAAATTCCGAGGCCACGGGCTCGGCTCACATGATGGGTCCATTCGTAGGCGGAATCCATTCGATGGGCCGCCCGCAGAATTACGAGTTCCGACCGGACGGCGCCTAGAGCGCTGCAATTGACCACATGCTGGCGTAAAGGAACCCATGCCCTTAGCAGTGACGGATGGTGCGCCATCGTGCGATAGACGTTTAGCGCACCGGCGAAGCCGGTCCTGAGATCCGCAATCTCCGCGGGCCAGTCCTCGTCATTTATGGGCGGGCATGGAGAGGTCGGATTTGATGCGACACTCATTCCTACGCTCCTTCAGCTGAGGACAGCGGCCTTAATCGCCGCCGCGAGCCGTTCGACAATCATGTCGATCTGTTCAGGCTGAATGATGTAAGGGGGAGCTAGCAAGACGTGGTCACCGTGCACGCCATCAATGGTGCCTCCCATCGGATAGCATAACAGCCCACGTTGCATGGCTTCCTTCTTGATCTTGGAGTGAATTTTTAAAGCTGGATTGAAAGGCTGTTTGGTGTCTTTGTTCGCCACAATTTCCACCCCGCGAAACAAGCCGCGACCCCGAACATCGCCGATGTACGCGGAATGCCCAAGTGCCGCATCTAGTCCGGCCTGGAGGCGATCACCCATCTCCATGACGTTGTCCATCATCTCGGGGCGAGTCAGAATTTCGACCACCTTGCTGGCGGCCGCCGCAGCAATTGGATGACCAATGTAGGTGTGACCGTGCTGGAATAGACCTGAACCTTCGGCGAAGGCTCGGTAGATTTTTTCGGAAAGGAGAACCGCCCCTATTGGCTGGAAACCGCCACCTAACCCTTTGGCGACCGTCAGCAGATCGGGAACGATTCCTTCCTGGTCCGCTGCGAATACCGTACCAGTGCGGCCCATGCCGCACATCACCTCGTCGAGTATAAGCAAAATTCCGTATTTGTCGCAAACATGACGCACTCGCTTGAAGTAATCTGCCACGGGCGGTACAGCTCCCAGCGTGGCGCCCACCAAAGGCTCAGCTACGAACGCCATGACCGTATCAGCCCCCAGATCGAGAACTTTCGCCTCAAGTTCTTTAGCGAGCCGCTCAGCATAACACTCCGGTGTTTCGTCCAGTTGCAGGCCACGATAAGCATAGCAAGGCGAAACATGATGGGTTTCAGGCAGTATTGGCTTGAACTGCGCGCGACGCCATTCGTTACCCCCAGTCGCTAGCGCACCAATTGTGTTTCCGTGATAACTCTGTCGGCGTGCGATGATATGGCGCCGTTGAGGTTCACCTATCTCCACGAAATACTGACGGGCCATTTTGAGAGCAGCTTCGACGGCTTCAGAGCCGCCCGAAACTAAGTAAACGTAATCGAGGCCAGCAGGTGCTAGCTTGATGAGTTGATCGGCAAGCTGCTCAGCAACATCGGTCGTGAAGAACGATGTATGAGCATAACTGATACGTCCCATCTGCGCCCTCATCGCATCCAGCACGTCTGGGTGATTGTGGCCAAGACAACTGACAGCTGCCCCACCCGATCCATCGATATATCGGCGGCCTTGGCTGTCGGTAATGTAGATACCATCTCCGGCCACGGCGCAGGGTAATTTTGCACCGATCGAACGGTGGAGAATTTTCGTCATTTTGATCTCGGCTATCTTATGACACCTGCGTTTGGCATCCTCTCGCGATTATTTACAGATTTTGAGGCCTATTGCAACATATGTTTCTGTGGTTAGTTGATGCTACATTTGTCCCACAAGGGAGCGACCGATAAATGCGAGGCGCCGAATACGCTTTGGCCTGCCCGCTTTCGGCAATTAAGCCGGACGAGCCTCTTGGTACGGTCCCAGGTGATCGGTGGCGCGCCGTGGCGCTGCTCAAGCCGCTCAAGGTGAGTGGTCTTTGCTCGCACCCGCAGCGTTCGCAGCCGAACGTTTCCGCGGGGCGTTGAGCGCTCGGCTTGGCTTCAGGATGGGTTTCCTTGCATGCGTGCAGGATCTGATCAGAATTCGTACGCAGGGCGGCGGCAAGCGAGAAGAGATGCCGACGGACTGCGGGAAAGGGATTCTCGCCTGTCGCAAATTGTCGGCGGTGAGTGTCGATCAAGATTCTGAAGATGCGGCTGTTCTTCGGCTTGCGAAGGATGAAGCGTTAGTGGGGCCATGACGCCAGCCGCATTCTATCATCAACTCGATGCGCAGCATTTCGAAACCGCCGAAGCATGGGATCCTATGCTCACGAGCCGATGATCGGCAGGTCGATATAGCAGCCGGTCGGACCGCGATGAAATTTGAGAAAGGGCGGCGGCGCGTCCATGGGCACATTGGTGAATGTGGGGTGGTCGCTGCCGGAGAGAACCACCCTTAGGCGGTGACCTGCCGGGAGACGTGCGGAGATCGGATGCAATGTGAACGCCAGGACCGTGGCCTTGCCCGGCGTGAGCGGTTCGGCGTCGCGCTTCAGGTAGCTATGCTGCGGCCCAAGCTCGCTGAATGGTGACGCGGTCCACACCTTCCGATGCAGGGCGCGCAGTTGGCCTTCCGTGAGATAACAAGACACTCCGTCCGGCCTTATGGCTTCCAGGTAGACAAAAAAGCTACCGTCCTCGCGAGTTGAGGTAATGTTCAGGTGGACGACGGGATGGCCGGTGATCTCGAGGTCGCGTGTCAGCGGCTCGCTGGTGTAGGCGAGGCTAGCGGCGTCCAACCCTCGATGGTCTCGCGCCAGATTTACGGTCGGTGCGAAATCCCACCGCGTTGGGGTTGGGTCCCCCGCTTCGGGGTCTACCTGAAGCGAGTCGAACCCGATCTCGTCGGGTGATGAGCTCAGCTGGGACCCACTCCCCAAATACCAGCGATGACGGGCTGCGGGGAGCGGCCAAGAGCGCGTCGATTTCCAAACGCCCTCGCCGAGGGTGTAATAGTGGAGGAGCTTCCCATGCTCGCGGGCAGTTTCGCCGTTGAAGCACAATTCCGCGAACTGAACGTCAATTGCCTCCAGCGTCGGCGGCGCCGGAACGATCGCCGCATCCACTTCCCGTAGAGGGTCCCGGGCCATGGCTGAACCATGGCTCCAAGGGCCGATGATCACGTTCATCGGATTGGACTGTAGCATGAACCGGCGAATGGCCCCCTGCGCCGTACCGCCGTCGAACCAGCTCGCCCAGTTTTGGATTGGCGTGCCCGAACGAGAGACTCGGTCGGCTACCTCCATGATGCTCCAGTCGAGCATGGAGTCTCCCGCCCAACTTTCGGGACGATCGTCCTTGAATGTCACGTGCTTGAAACCGTCCCACAGGGACGGCACTGTTTCGTGTTGACGGACGGCCGCGTCAAGGTCCGCTTCGCCGTCCAGACCGACCGGACGCACGCCCGGTGCGCGCTCGGGATCGTAGACAAAGCCCATGGTCACGTACGTGGAATCCATGCTCCGTATGTTTTGGTCGAGAGCTTTGTTGGCGTCGCTCCATCCTTGCCCGAAAGACGCGTTTGGAACACCGCCGGGGAAGAATTCATCTTCATACGGATCGTAGTCGGCATACCGCGGGATGATGCCCTTGAGGGCCGGATGATTTCGCTCCGCCATCCAGTCCGACGTATTGGCGGTGTAGGACACGCCACAGCCGACCACCTGGCCCGTGGACCAGGGCTGCGCCACGATCCAATCTAGCACTTCGTTGAAATCTAGGGTTTCACAGCGTGTACGTGGATGGGGCCACACGCCGAACGAAGCGCCTGTGCCACGAACATCTCCGACAACAACGCTGTAGCCATACGGCACAAATAGGTCCGCCCACCTATTGGACAATTGTCCTTTAACGCCCCGCCAGTAGCGGGTCATCACCAGAATAGTGTTGCGCTTGGTGTCGGCGCTGTCACCGATCGGGCGGATGACATCCAAGGCGACTCTGGTGCCGTCGCGCGCGGGCACGTACGTCGATTCCACCTGGCCAAGCTTGTGTCGTGTTGTCGCAGCGCCATTGAGATTAAGGCCAAACATTGAGTGTAATGTCTCCCGACGAGCGAGGCTCATGCGAAATCTCCAGAATGGCAAGTGAGCATCGGTATCCGATCAAGAGAAACACTTAGATTATTTCCTGAATAATGCAACATTTAATTCATAGCGCCGTATTCGCCGAAACCATGGATTCATTAGATGCGCTTGTAAGTGCAGCTAAGTGCAGCCCCTGCGCTAAGGTGCAATGTTCGACCTCGGGTGAGCCTGCGGCGAAATGCTGGAGCGGATGGACGCCGCGGCCAAGGCGACGGCAAATTCATGCCCACCATTACCGTCGCGACGACGCCTTCGGCAAGATTTTCGCCGAGCCTGAGGGTCCTGGTGACAGCGACCCGTTCCGCTAGCACATACGGCGCGAGGCGATCAATTACGTATCGCGGCGACCCGCATTGCGGCATCCGGGTCCGTGGCATCTCTCCGGCGGCCAAGGAACAGTTGACTCACATCTCACCTCGTGCAACGTGTGAATCATATTTCCCATTGCGCAACGATTGAATCGACACCAGGGACGAGCGGGAACCGAATTCTAGCGGCACGGGAAGGCAGACATGCGCGTCTGAGCGGCTTTATCGACCCCGCCAGAATTCGGGCACAGCCGTCCGCCAGCCATCCTCGGCTCCAATGAATGAGGATAAGTGAGGGAAACAAGAATAGTTACGCCGCCGATAAGGACCAAACGTCAGGTTATGTTTTGCCTTGGTGCCTGGCGCATTGCCAGGACTGCCACGTGGGAACCGACATAGGAGAATTACATGGGCTGTGAAGCGCCAATTCATGTCCACAGCAGCATGGGCTTCGGGATAGCAACCCCCGTGCCGTCCGCCACCGCCGCGGCAAATGCTATTAGGAAGCAGGGCGGCAGCGTCTTCGACATGTATCTCACCGCCCTCGCCTGCGCTTGGGTCACAGATCCTGCCAACTGCGGCCCTTTCGGCCGCATGCAGGGCGTCTTTTCCGTGGCTGGAGAGGTGGGTTGTCTAAATGCCGCGACTGCGATCCGACGCGTACCCGGATCGACTGTGCCTGTCCCGGGTAACATAGCGGCTTGGTTTTACTTCCGGCGTAGCGGCTGCTTGCGGCTTCCAGCCAGTACTCTGCTTGCGCCCGCCATTGCGCTCGCAAAAGAGGGTTTTGCGCCTAGCGTGGACTTGAAAATCGCTCTCCGAAGCGAACACTCCGCTGCCTTGAGTGAACAGCTTAAGGCAATTTATCTGGATGAAGCTGGTGCGCCTCGCAAACACGTTAGAAATCCGGAGCTTGCAAAGCTCCTTCATGCCCTGTCCAATTCCGAAAGCGAGTGTGATTTCTGGCGCAAGCTACGGGGCGCAGACCCCGGCCATTGGTTTCCAGAAGAAACTCTTGACAATCCCGTCCGCCAGCCGGCTCTGCGCACCCTCGATCTCAACCTCGGTGGGCAGCATCAGCGCCTCCTTACGACCGCAGCAATTGAGACGTGGGGGACGTGGACCTTGGTAGGCGCAGCGGTGGCCGTCGAACTGCGTCGAAGCGGCGTGCTGAGCGATTTCCCGCGCGCCATGGAGGCCTACGTCTTGTCCTCTATCCTCCTCCTTGATCGGATACCTTTTGCAGTCGACACGCTCGTTCCCAAAGTTGGTCACCCTTCAGTCGACATCGATATTTCGTCAGAGGCCATCGCAATCGCTGAACGCGTAATCCGATTGCTGAATGCATCCAACGAGGCGCTGTGGAAGGACTTGATTTCGACCTACTTCCTCGGACCGGTCAATTGCGTCCCTCACAGCAACACTAATCACTTCTCAATGGCTTCAGGCGACGATTTCTTATCTTTCACAACTTCGCTCGGTTCCTGGTGGGCTTCGAAGGTCTCCTGGTGGGGCGCACCGCTCTGCTACAGCTACGCAATGAAATCAGGCTCGTTCTTCGAAGGCCAAACGCACGATGTCACAGAGATGTCGCCACTCATTTTGGAGGTTGCCGGCAGGCCTATGCTTGCCGTCGGTTCCGCAGGAAGCGAACGCATTCTGGGTTCGCTCACATACCTGCTTTTCCTAAGGTTCGGCCTGGCCATGGGCGAAGATATGGCGGATTTGCTTGCAAAGCCTCGTGTCTTTCCGAAGGACGGCAAGCTCCGCATGCATACAGACTTCTGGCCCGATGCGCGCGCACACCTTCAGACCAGAGGCTTTGAGATCGCGCCGACTGAATACGAATCCGACTCCAGCTTGGGGCTGGTGAATCTGGTGGAGCGTCTCGACGGCCGCTTATATAAGAGCGGAGCCGACCCGTCGACCTCAGGAAGTGCGCTTTGATCACGTGTCACGGCGAAAAGTATCCGCTAATGCGCTGAGTTAGGGTGAAATGACCCGGTACCCACCACACAGCCATCTCCGAAGGAAACTTAGCTCGTCCTTCCGACCGCGAGTTCATGGAGAATGACAGCATCCGGGGCTTTGGAAACGACAGAACGACGGCCCTGCAGGCCTGTCAGGCGCCCTTCGGCCGGCAGCTTGGGGCACAATTGAAATCGTGGCCCTTGGCGACAATTGTGGACACTCTCAGGCTGGCGAGCGACGAAGGCGACCCGGTCTCGAGGGGTGTTCGCCGAGTGCGCCGCGTTGCAAGGAGGTGCAGATTATCCTGGAAAAATGCGTTGCCCTGTCAGGCGACCGGTCGTCCCTATGCCTATGTCCAGATGACTTGCACGCGCGGAACGTCCGACGTTCAGCCACGACCCGCGCAATTCCGTAAACCGATTCATCGCTTTTGCCGTCCCGTTCGGTTTCGTCGCAAATCCGGAGCTGCGCTGGTCTCCCATGACGGCGGTCGCGCAGTTTTGGCATGGCCGCTGGACGCACGAGAGATCGGGTAGGAGAGAGGCAACCCAGGGATGCGAGACTCACAGTCCACATGCCGAACTTTTTGCTTTTACCTCCTGCCGGCCTTTTCGCTCCAGGCCTTCTCGTCGGCGGTAGAAGCGCTGAGGCTCGCCAACGAGGTGTTGGGGCGGGACGTGTATAGCTGGCAAGTCATTTCGGACGACGGGCAACCTGCGACCTCGACTTGCGGATTGTTGGTTTGCGCGGATTCTTCGTTGTCATTCGCACGTGAAAGAATGCGTCGATCGATCTCAACACCGGCTATCGTGGTCGTCGGCGGCCGCAATGCTCCTGCTCCGCACAAACAGCTTGATGCTTGGTTACGAGAATGTCGCAACCGCCGCAGCAGCCTCGTAGGGATAGGTAGCGGTACGATCGTGCTTGCTCGGGCGGGGCTTGCAGAAGGGCGGCGTTGCGCGGTTCACTGGGAGCAATTTCCTATATTCTCTGAGCGGTTCCTCGGTGTGGTAGCTACTCAAACCGCCTTCGAGCGGGATGGGGACCTTTACACTTGCGCCGGGGGGGACGCCCCCTTCGACATGTTTCTGGACTTGGTTGACCGCCATCATGGGACGATAGTTGTCAATCGTATTTGCGAAAAAGCAATCGCGTGCAGGAACCGTTCAGAGGGTGACCGCCAACGTCTACCTCTTCATTCTCGAGTGCAACTAAACCATCAGGCCGTCATCAAGGTAATCGAGCAGATGGAGGCAAACCTCACGGAGCCATTGCTATTGGACGAACTTGTGGAGTCAGCCGGCCTTTCCCGCCGTCAAATCGAGCGGCTGTTTAGGCGGGAACTGGGATGTTCTCCAAGCCGCTATTATTTGAATCTTCGGCTTGAACGTGCGCACCTGCTACTCATCAGCTCACGACTGCCGGTCGTTGAAATCGCAATGGCTTGCGGCTTTGTCTCTGCATCGCATTTCTCAAAAGCGTATCGCGAGGCCTACGGGTGCGCGCCGCATCAATCACGATTACCAGTTTACCAACGAAAAAAAGCGGTCTGACCGACCGGAGGAAAATAGAACCCGGCAAATCGATCAATCGATCGGAGGCTCAGTGACGAAAGAATGCCTGACCACTCTCATGATTGCTGACAACGTCGCTCACCCGGGGGTCGGAGCCGCATGACCTTGTTTCGTTGGGCGCTGCCTCTTTCTCTTTTACCACGACGTCCAATCGACATAATGTTTCATGCTTTCTGATGCTTGCTGCTGCGGGCATGCAGACCACGCTTAACCATCAGTTCGAAGCGCAGCACCTTCAACCTACACTATGCATTGTCGCCCGAAGATAAAGGCTCAAGCGGAATACCCCATCTCGGATGGACCGAGCCGATCCTCACGCACGGAGGACGAGCCACGGGAGAGTATAGCGAAGCATTTGTTGCGTTTGACGTAGCCAAGAAGAAGCACGCGGTTGGGCGGTCGCACTGGCGAGGTCGGGTGTCGGCGAGGTCGAGGATAGTCCTGCGGCGATAGAGCGGACGATCAAGAAGGGGGGCAATCATCGGGTCGGTGTAAGCTTCGTCTCGACGAAGGCGCCAAAAGGTCTCGACGTCCCAGGATCAGCTTCGGCGTCGTCGCTTACCATGTAGCGCTGGGTGACCTCTTGGCCGCGCTCACCGCGCGCCGGTAATCATCCAGTAGCTCAAAACAGTCACGAACCAACGCTACGATGTGCCGGTGCCTCTGGCGGCGGCCAAGATCCTGAAGGCCGAACCCAGAAGAACTCGTCGTTGTTGGCAAGCAGGATGAGGGATCCTTAGGCGGCGATGCAGAAGCTGGCTATGATTAAGCAGGAGGCCTCGACAAGGTCAGGTAGCCTCTCGTCGATGGAGGCGACATCATCTTTGAGCCTTGGTCAAGTTGTTCCGTTCGAGGGTCATCAGACGAACGATAGTACGTGCGGCAGGAGCGTAGCCAAGACCGCTTTCAGCTTTTTCGGCACGTCTTCGTCGGGCTTTCGCGCGACGGCGGCTGACTCATCCACGACAATAAGACGCGGAACAAAGCCGAAACACCTGTCGCGTTTTCGTCAGCTCAGCGTCCGCAAGTTAGACGACGGGCATTGTCCCGCTTAGCGCATCGCGCTCGTCAGGACCGGCATGAACGCGCCATTCAACGCGATCGGGGAAAAGCGAAAAGATGCCGGTGGCAAGAGTCTGGGAAGTACCTGAACCGTTCTTATAGATCGGGACGGTCTCGTCAAACAGCACCACCTCTGCGCCCGGAGTGTGCGCGCGTTCCGCAATCATCCGGTCGGCCGCTTCCTGTCGATCGCGCGACGAAGGGGAGATCGTCTGCCCCAGGCCGTCGAATTCCCGCGAAAGTAAATGGTTTGCGTGGGCAAGCGGCGAGATAGCTTCCCGAACCACGCAACCTGAGGCCGGCGCCTCGACAGAGACGAGCCGGCCCGTCTTCGCCTCACCAAGATTGTGATGATAGCCGCTGGCGCGGTCCGTGCGTTTTAGAATTTTGATCGCGTCGTCCAACCCTCTCGCGCTTAGGATCGCGCGGCAGATGATTTCCCGCGGCACGCCAGGTTTGAAATCGTCGGGTGTGACGTTGTTGTTAGCTTGGACGAGCCCGGCTTCGTTCAATCCGAAGTATGTCGGCAGCACGCCGGGCGTCATGAAACCGCTCCACGCCGGGCCCTCGTCGGGTTCGACCTCGACCCAGAGACAGGTGCCGAGAAATACCGCCGGGCCGTCTTCATTATGGGCAATGATCGCCGGGCCATCGCCGTCGGATGGGATCAGGAGCGAAGTGCAACCTGTGATCGCGGCGTTTCTCATCTCCGGGGAACGTTTTCGGGAAGGGGGAGGTCAGCGTCGCAGATCTTGAGAAAGATCGTTTCAAAGTCCTGCCCGGAGCCTGCGGCAATTCCCTCGATCTCGCGGACATATTGGGGATAGGTCGCGCGGGCCGCCGCTTCAAGATTCTTGACATAGTCCGATCCGCGCCAGTAAGCGTCCAGGGCCTGGTAGTACTCAGTTCGAAAGCCGCGCTCGAATGAGGTGGGGGCGGTAGCCTGACCGATCGCTACGCCGATCGAGAAGGCGTCTCCCTTAGCGCGGACGCGTTCGATGGGATTCTTGGACATTTTTTACATCTCCTTGCTTATTAGTTGTGATTGCACCGGGCCGTGCGATCCGCTGGGGTCCGACTGATCAGCGAAGAAGGATCGCCGCATCAAAGCCGTATTGTGTCCGGAACATCTGCGACGACCTGGAAGCCGGCCTTCTGGTATATTGCGATTGCCGGCGGATGGCAGAGCTATCCAGGTTAAACGAACTGGTCGTCTCACAGCCGCCACCCCCGCTGGGCCGGCTGCAACCTTCCTCCTGGGCATGTTTTCCCACAGACTTCTCCTTTTATCTGTTCTTCCTGCCTACCTTTGACACCATGTCGCGTCAGCCATACGCTGGAGATGTCGAATCGGATGAAGGCGTCTGTGGGGCGCTACAGGACTGAGCAGAATGAACTGTCGCAGCGGGCTGCGCAGTGATGTCTGTGGCTGGGGCGCGCACATGACAGGCCACAACTCGCCCGTCCTCTGTTGGCACCAAAGGTGGGACTTCGATCCGACAACGCTCGACGGCGAGCGGGCAGCGCGGGTGAAACGCACACCCACTCGGCGGATTGATGGGGCTCGGCACCTCGCCCTCGACGGGCACCTCCAGCCGGACCCTTGTAGGATCCGGTACCGGGGCTGCCGCTATCAGCGCCTCGGTGTAGGGATGGACGGGCTTGGCGAAGAGCGCCTCGCACGCGGCGAGTTCAACGATTCGCCCCAGATACATGACCGCCACGCGATGACCGATATGCTCGACGACACCAAGGTCATGTGAGATGAACACGAAGGCGATGCCCATCTCTTGCTGCAAATCCAGCAGCAGATTCAGAATCTGCGCCTGCACGGAGACGTCAAGGGCTGACACCGCTTCATCGGCGATGATCAGTGAGGGGTTGAGTGACAGGGCGCGTGCAATGCCGAGCCGCTGCCGCTGACCACCCGACAATTCGGACGGCAGCCTGTGCACCATCTCAGGCGACATTCCGACTTTTCTGAGGAGATCCACGGCGAGCGCGTCGCACTGCTTCCGGCTGAGACGTTCAAAATTCTCGACCGGTTCGGTGATGATCTGGCCGGCGGTAAGACGCGGGTTGAGGGAGGAGTAAGGGTCCTGAAAGACCATCTGCATGCGACGGCGCCACGCGTGAAGCGCGTCCTTCTTGAGGCCTGCAATGTCGGTTCCGCCGATCAGCACGCGACCAGCCGTCGGCTCGACGAGCCGCATCAGGAGCCGCGCGATAGTCGACTTGCCGCAGCCGGATTCCCCGACGATACAGAGCGTCTCGCCGGCGTTGACAGTGAAGGATACCTCCTCCACTGCCCGGATCACCGGAATGACTTTCTTGAAGAGGCCCGAGCCAAGCGGATAGTGCTTGGTCAGCTTCTCGACTTTCAGCAGAGGATCATTCATGCGCCCATCACCTCTTCGGCGCGCCAACAGGCTGCGGCGTGGTCTGAGCCGACATCAAGCAGGGCGGGCGTCTTGTCGCGGCAAATGTCGATCGCGAACGGGCAGCGTGGCGCAAAGCTGCAGCCGACGATGGGCTCGCGCAGGCTTGGCACGATCCCGGCAATTTCTGGAAGCCGGCGCTGTCGGCCACGCCGTCGATCAGGCACCGATCTCATGAGCCCCTGGGTGTAGGGATGCGCCGGGCGCGCGAACAGATCAATTACACTCGCTTGTTCTACTATACGGCCGGCATACATCACGATTACTCGTTGGCATGTCTCGGCCACGACGCCCAGATCATGTGTGATGAACATGACGGCCGTTCCCGTGCGCTCTTTCAGGTCGACGATGAGCCGCAGGATCTGCGCCTGGATCGTGACGTCGAGCGCGGTCGTGGGCTCGTCGGCAATCAACAGTTCTGGCGAGCAGGCCAGAGCCATAGCGATCATGGCGCGCTGGCGCATACCCCCCGACATTTCATGGGGGTAGTTGTTGACGCGACGCTCGGGATCCGCGATGCGGACGAGACGGAGCATCTCTTCGGCTTTCTTCATGGCCGCCGGGCGGGAAGCCCTGGTGTGGATCTGCACCGCCTCGGCGATCTGGTGGCCGACCGTGTAGACCGGGTTGAGGCTCGTCATCGGCTCCTGGAAGATCATAGCAATCTGATCGCCGCGGATTTTTCGCATCTCCCGATCGGACAGTTCAAGTATGTCGCGACCGTGAAAGCGGACCTCGCCACCAACAGCTCTGGCGGTCAGCTTCGGCAGCAGGCGAAGGATAGAGAGAGCGGTGACGCTCTTGCCACATCCGGATTCGCCGACGACGCCGAGCGTTTCGCCTTTCTTCACCTGGAAGCTGATGCCGCCCAAGGCGCGGGTGACGCTCTCCTCACCGTAAAAGTGTGTCTCAAGGTCGCGAACGTCGAGAAGCACATCGTCCTCTGCAGATCCTCGCATCAGCATGTCAGCGCCTCCGCTTTGAGCGGGGATCGAACAGGTCGCGCAGGCCGTCGCCGAGAAGATTGACGGCAAGAACAGTCACGGCAAGGCAGATACCTGGGGCGAAAATCGTCGATGGGGCGATGGCGAGATAAAGGCGCGAACTGGCGATCATGTTGCCCCAGCTCGGTGTCTCGGGCGGTACGCCCACCCCCAAGAAGCTCAGCCCGGCCTCTGTCAAAATCGCGTCTGCGCAGACAATGGCGCTCTGCACCATGAGCGCGGGAATGGTGCTCGGCAGGATATGCCGCCACAGCACCTTCGGCAGGCGCGCACCGCCGCAGAGCGCGGCCTCCACATAAGGACGCTCCCGGACACTCAGAACTGCCGAACGAATCAGCCGCGTGACGCTCGGCATCTGAGGAATGGTAATGGCTACAATAAGGATGCCGATCCCAGGTCCCGTCAGAGAAATAAGGGCGATGGCCAGCAGAATCGTCGGGATCGACATCAGGCCGTCCATGACCCGCATCACGACATTGTCGAAGCTGCGGACATAGCCGGCAATGACTCCAATAAGAAGCCCGCCTAGAGCGGCACCCATCGCCGATGTCAATCCCACCAAAAGTGAGATCCTGGCGCCGAAAACTGTTCGTGCAAATACGTCACGCCCGAGATTGTCAGTGCCAAACCACGCCTCTGAGGAAGGCGACTGAAGCCGTTTGAATGGATCCAAGTTCAATGGATCCCCGGCGTAAAGCGGGGCAGCGATTGCTACAACGATCAACAGAGCTAACAGGCCGCCACCTATCAGGATCAGCGGATTTCGCCTTGCCAGACGGGGAAGGTCAGATAGTTGCAAGCGTCCCGTCGGAACTGTTTCAACTGGCGCGAAGATTATCGTCATATTTAGTACCGGATCCGAGGGTCCACGAGCGTATAAGAGAGATCGATCGCAAGATTGATAATAACGTACAGCCCCGAAACGAGGATGAGCACGCCTTGGATGATGGGATAATCGCGGTTGTTGATCGCATCGACCACCAAACGTCCGACACCAGGGATGTTGAAAACCGTTTCCGTGATGACGACACCGCCAATCAGACCTGCGAAGCTTATGCCGATCACAGTGAGGATCGGAACACCTGCATTTTTCAATGCGTGGTGGAAAAGCATGGAATAGGACGACGCGCCCTTGGCAGCGGCTGTTCGCATATAGTCTTCCGACAGCACTTCGAGCATGCTGGCCCGCACGATCCTCGCAATGAAAGCAATGTAGGGAACGCTCAAAGTCACAGTCGGCAGAATCAGATGCACAAGCCATGGCCCTAAGCCATGGTCGATAGGCTGGTATCCCTGGACGGGCAGCCAATGTGCTCTGATAGAGAACACATATATGAGAAAGAAGCCGACGACAAACACCGGGACAGAAAAACCAAGTGTCGCGAATGCTGTCAGGATGCGATCAACAAGACCGCTCACTCGCCACGCGGCAAGGATGCCGAAGGAGACCCCAATCGTCACCGAAAGGAGCATCGTCAGGATCGAAATCGAAATCGTCGGTTCCAGCCGCTGCGAAATCAACCCGAGAACGGGTCCTCCCGTGAAAATAGAGTGCCCGAAGTCCCCGCCGAGGACGCTGAGAGCCCAATTCACGAACTGAACTGGCAGCGGATCATTGAGTCCCAACTGCTCGCGGATGCCAGCAATCTGATCGGCCGTGGCAGACCTGCCGGCGATCATGGCCGCCGGGTCGCCGGGTGCTAGCCTCAGCAACAAGAAGACAAAGATCCCGACCATCGCCATGACGGCGATGGTCGAGAACATCCTGCGAAGGATATAGGCAGCCATTACGCTCCGGCCTTCTGCATGCTCCACATCGGTATACCGTATCCGCTGGTGACGTCGAGAAGCCCGGTTAGAACCTTGCGACGCGCAATTGGCGAGACACTTTGACCCAACTGAACGTGGCCGACGAAGTCCCACCATATATGTTGCATCTTGTGGGCTAACGCTTTGCGCTCTTCGAACGTTTCGACATCCGGCCATTTGGCCCTGAGAGCCTCGTATTCATCGTTCTTCGGCCAGCCAAACCAGGCCTTGTCGCCGTTCGCAAGCAAGGGAGCTGTGCTGATTGGGTTACCGAGGCTGAAATCGGGATAGGTCGTAATGAAGATATTCCAGCCGCCATTCTCGACTGGGCCTTTGTTCGTTCGTCGGGAGGCAAGTTCTGCAAAGGCCATCGACTGAAGCTCAGCATTGATCCCAATCTTCCGCAATGAGTCCGATAGCAGCAAGGAGGTATTGTTGCCGTCACCCCAATCCGTGGGTTGCAGTATCACGACCTTCTCGCCCGCATACCCAGCCTCATTGAAAAGTTGCTTGGCCATTTCCGGATTGCCCCTCTTTTTATACCATCCAGTATTTTCCTCATTTGTGTATGGGCTTGTATTTCCAAATATCGAAGTGGCGGTGTGGCCGTATTTTGGATCCGAGTTTATGACATGCAAAAAGGCCTCCTGGTCGACCAGGTGAAGCATTGCTTGACGTGCCTTCACGTTGTCGAACGGAGGCTGCAGGAAATTCATGCGCATGAAAAATAGCTGGCCAGACTTCAAGATGACGTCGAGAGCAAGCTTGGGATCGGCCTCGATTACGCTGTAGAAATCTTGGGGCGGGGTCAGGAGATCTACTTCTCCTGCCTGCAAGGCGGCGAGAGCCGTCTGACTATCATTAAGATGCTCCCAAACAACCCGATCGACATTGACAATCTTGCCGCCGGCCAGTCCGTCGGCCGGCTCGTTGCGCGGTACGTATTTATCATTGCGGTCGTAGGTGATGCTCGCGCCGGGCTTCGCAAGAGCCTCGTTGAACTTAAACGGCCCAGAGCCGATGTTTGAGGTCACCTGCTCGGTCGCCGGACGATCCGCGTCCTTCTCACGCATGACAGCGAGAAAAAGTCCGCCTGCCATAAATTCGCGCAGTAACCCCAGCGGCTCCTTTAAAGCGATCCTGAAGGTCTTCTCGTCGATCTTCGAGACATTCTTGGCCCTCTCCATCATTAATTGTCCACCTGCGTCGGCCTGACCCCAGCGGCGGATCGAGGCGACACAATCGGCCGCGGTGACAGGAGTGCCGTCGTGGAAACTTAGGCCATCCCGGAGCTCAAATGTGTAAGTCCTCTTGTCGTCGGAAGTGCCCCACTTTCCAACCATTTGCGGCTGCGGCACGAGTTTGGAATCGAACGAGAACAAGGTGTCGTAGACTGCCAGACCATGACTATAGACGATGTCCAGCGTCGATACGATGGGATCATAGCCACGAAGGGCCTCCGTGACCATGCGGACAGTCCGAGCGTCGGCGGATGACGTCTGCGCCCGAAGGATCGTGGGGAAAGACAAAGCGGTACTGGCCGCTATCCCAGCCTTGATAACGTCGCGTCTAGATACTGTCATGTTCCTACTCCCCTTTTTTAGCTTTGACATCTTTGTTTGAACGATCACGTGGTCAGCGCTGGCTCACCAAGTTGCAAGGCTCAGGACCGAAAAGAGAGCAATAACACCAGGTCAGGAAACATGCAACAAGTGTTTTGTCTATGGTTGATTTGATCCGTGCGTTTCGCGGGGGCCTGGCCGTGAAAGGGTCGTTGAGGAACTATTTTTTGCCTAGCACTACTTTGGCAGATTTTTAGTTCTGGGAGCGTTTTGAGGAGTCCCAAGAGCGGTTTTGCGTGATTCATGAGAGGTCGGCTGTTGGAGGGGCCGGCCATGAACAGAGATTGGCAACTCGATCTGGAGCGGTGGCTTGAGCCGTTCGTCTCGGCGTTGAGGCACAAGACGCGTGCGCGGATGTGTCCGGCCTATATTGCTGGGCTGATTGGCCTTGGGGATCGCAAGAGCGTCCAACCGATGGCGGCGCGGGACGCAGGCGTCAACTATGACCAGCTGCACCACTTCATCGCGTGCGGCGTGTGGGATGCTGCGCCGCTGGAGAAGGTGCTGCTCGCGGAGGCCGACAGACAAGTTGGCGGGAACGATGCGTGGCTGATCGTGGACGACACCGCGCTCCCCAAGAAGGGGCGCCACTCGGTCGGCGTCGCGCCGCAATATGCCTCGGCGCTTGGCAAGAACGCCAACTGCCAGACGCTGGTGTCGCTGCCGCTGGCCTCTGGCGAAGTGCCGGTCATGGTGGGGCTGCGGCTGTTCCTGCCTGAGAGCTGGACTTCCGACCCCGTCCGGCTCGACCGTGCCGGTGTGCCCGACGACCATCGTGCCTACAGGACCAAGCCCGAAATCGCGCTGGCCGAGATCGACCGGGCTCGCGCAGCCGGCTTACGCTTTGGCTGCGTGCTCGCCGATGCCGGATATGGCTTAAGCGCCCCCTTCCGGCAGGCGCTCACCGAGCGCGGCCTGATCTGGGCCGTCGGCATCCCGTTCAAGCAGAAGGTCTATGCCGCCGACGTGGCGATGATCTTCCCCGTTGCCGGACGCGGCCGCCCGCGCCGCCGGCATATCCCCGATGTGAAGTCGATGACCGCGCAGGCGATGCTGGAAAAAGCCCAATGGCGGACGGTCAGTTGGCGGCGTGGCACCAAAGGCCGCCTCTCGGCGCGCTTCGCCGCTGTCCGTGTCCGGGTTGCAGATGGCCCACCCCAGCGCATCCGCGACATGGGCGCTCAGCATCTGCCCGGCGAGGAGGTCTGGGTGATCGGCGAGCACCGCTCGACCGGCGAGCGCAAATACTACCTCTCCAACTTGCCCGCCGACACCCCGCTCAAGCAGATCGCAGGCGCTATCAAGGCGCGCTGGGTCTGCGAACAGGCGCATCAGCAGCTCAAGGAGGAACTTGGCCTCGACCACTTCGAGGGGCGCTCATGGACGGGCCTGCACCGGCACGCGCTGATGACGATGATCGCCTACGCCTTCCTGCAATCTCGCCGCCTCAAACAAGCGGGAGGGGGAAAAAAGAATCCTCGGCCCGCCGCCCCAACCGAGCCTACCCGCCGTCAGGCAAGCCATCCTCACCGCGCTCGCGCAGCCGCCCCCAATCCGTTGTCCCCACTGCCGCAGAACCCTCTCCGCTAAAAATCTGCCAAAGTAGTGCTTGGCCGCAGACTCATAAGCCCGCAACCATATGCGAACTGAAGCGAGTTTGATCGCAGCGAGAAAGTTTCGCGGATCGCGGTCGTATCGGGTTGCTATGCCTCTGAAGTGTTTGAGCTTGTTGAAGTATCGTTCGACGAGGTTGCGCTGTTTGTAGACCCATGCGCTGAAGGAGAAGCTGCCGGTTCGGTTTTTCTTCGGCGGGATGTTGGCCCAGGCTCCTTTCTCTGCGGCGAGGCCGCGAATGGCGTCACTATCGTAAGCACGGTCGGCGAGCAGGATCGCATCGGGCTGGAGGGCGTCGAGCATGGCGAGAGCGGGCTTACCGTCATGCGCCTGTCCGGCCGTCAGGACGAGATCGATTGGCGGCCCTTCGGCATCGACAAGCGCATGGATCTTGGTGGTGAGCCCGCCGCGGGAACGTCCCATGCAACCATCGTCATCGCCCCCTTTTTGCTCCCTTTTTGCCGTGGACGCGTGCTGGTGAACGCGGACACAGGAGGAGTCGATCATGATGATCTCGCCGTCAAAAGCCTTGGAAACCGCCGCTAGAGCGGAATGAAATGAGGCTGAATCGGGTGGGATTCCCTAAGGCTTGCAAATCTGATTCAACATGCTGGCTGGGCAAGGAGGCCAGCATGGATGGGCAAGCCTTACTCGATGGATCTTCGCACACGGGTGGTCGCGTCGGTTGAGCAGGAGGGGCTGTCGCGGCGGCAGGCGGCAGTGCGCTTTGGGGTTGGGATCAGTACCGTCATCCGACGGGTAAGCCGCTTGCGCGAGACGAGCAGTCTTGCGCCCGGCAAGATGGGTGGGCACAGACCGAAGAACATTGCCGGAGAGCATCGGGAGTGGCTGTTGGTGCGCTGCCGGGCCGCTGATTTCACGCTGCGCGGTCTTGTAGCCGAACTTGGCGATCGCGGCCTGAAGGTCGATTACCGCTCGGTGTGGGAGTTCGTCCACGCCGAGAAACTCAGTCACAAAAAATGACGCTGATCGCGGCCGAGCAGGATCGCCCGGATGTGGCGCGGCGGCGGGCACAGTAGGCAAAGTATCAAGATCGCATCGATCCTTCCCGCCTGGTGTTCATCGACGAGACCTGGACCAAAACCAACATGGCCCCGCTCAGGGGATGGGCGCCGCGCGGCGAGAGGATCAAAGCCAAAGTGCCGCACGGCCATTGGAAGACCATGACCTTCCTGGCGGCGCTGCGCCACGACCGTGTCGAAGCACCATGGCTGATCGACGGACCGATCAATGGCGAGCGCTTCCAGCTCTATGTCGATGAGGTTCTTGTCCCAACCCTCAAGTCCGGCGACATCGTCATCATGGACAATCTCGGCTCGCACAAGGGCAAGGCCGTGCGCCGCGCCATCCGCTCGGCCGGCGCCAGGCTGTTCTTGCTGCCAAATACTCGCCCGACCTGAACCCCATCGAGAAGTTCTTCGCCAAGCTCAAGCATTGGCTGCGCAAGGCTGCCAGGCGAACAGTCGAAACCGTCTGTGACGCCATCGGCCAAATCCTCGGCACGGTCACCTCAACCGAATGCCGAAATTACTTCACTGAGGCCGGATATGCCCAACCTAAATTCATCCCGCTCTAGCAGCCGATCCCAGACCCGGCTTTGCGCCATCGCACGAACCGGTTGTAGCATGTCGTATAGGGACCATAGCGATCCGGCACATCCGCCCATGGCGAGCCCGTTCGGAAGCGCCACAGGATGCCGTTGAGAACCTTGCGGTCATCAACACGCGCCGCACCGGATCACGCCCCATTCAAAGTCGCTCAGTTCGTAACGACGCATTCAAGCCTCCAAAAGAAGCCTTGAATCAGAACTCGTCACACAACGAAACTCAGCTCATGAGTTTGCCGCCTGATCCTGGCCACGTTTCAGCCAAGACGATTTCCCAGAGTCGGCAGCCGGCTCCGCGCCAACGACTCGGGTTCTTGCGTTGGGCTACATCATACGAAGGCGCTGAGGAAGTTTGCCTACGGTTTGTTGTCACTCACGAGTTGATCTCGTTTGCGCCGAAGGATTTCGGGCGCTGAAACACACTTGAATCAAAGTTTGGACGGGTTGCTCGCTGAGCACTAGGCCGCATATCTCAGCATGCCCATATGGCGCGCATTGCCAAGGGAGGAGGGGATCCACCCAAAGGCTGCTTCAGGAGGTTGAGCAATCCAATGCGCCGAAGGAAGGCTGGGCACGCTTCGAAAGTGATGATGCGGATGCCGACCAGTCTGAGAGTCGGGGAAAGGCCAAGTGGGCGGGAAGGAATCGAAATGGGCACGCACCCGTTCCGGTTCGCCGCGGCAGTGGGCACGGAACGCCGCAAGGGCAATGCTGGTAAATGGGGGGAGACCTTCAGGTATGGGTCGTGGTCTCAACGCAGCTTTGGACGGCGGTGCCAGCGGGAAAGCGGAACTCATAATACCGCTACACGCACTACGAGAATATCTGCCGCGAGGATATTCTGCGCCATGCCTATATCCAGCCCAGGCCAATGCGGGTTCGCCGGCGTGAAAGGTGTAACCTTTGCCCGGATTCAGGTCGAGGGCGTGGAGGGTCTGCGCCAGGAACTTCTCTCGAAGACCTACCGGCCGCAGCCGGTGCGCGGGGAGGTGAACGCCCGCTCGGCATTCCGACTATTCGGGATCGGGTGGTCCTACGGCCGCCAAGCCGCCAATCGGTCCTGAAAACGACATTCGAGCTCAACTTCGAGGATAATGCCTATGGGTATCGGCCGCAGACGCAGTGGGACCAAGGGGGCGCGATCTTGAGCAGTTTGTGCCAGATGGTGCCGCAACTGGCGCTCGCGAATTGGTGAAGCGCAGCGCCATACGGCGCAATGCGCATAAGACGGCTCAAGTTGTCGAGTTCCGATTTTCATGTTGTGGTAAGGATCCCGCACCATCCTCGCTGGCCAATAATCAGAAGCTAATTGGTCACAGGCACTGGATCGCGCATTAGTATTGATTGCCCGCCCCTCGAGTCACCTACTTTTCATTTCCTTGAAGAGGCAATCGGATGTTCCGAGACGAAGGGGCCGATCGTGCGTGGGCATTGATGTCTGAAAGGTGAGCGTCAAATTGTAGGAGCGCCTCACGCGCGGCATTCGAATTCCGCCCAGCAATAAGGGAGCCGAGAACCTCGGCTACAGCGAATGCCGGAGTCATCGTATGGAAAAATGAGGGACTCTTAGTTTGTACGATAACTACATCGTCTGCAATGCGCGCAAGTGGAGACACTTCACTATCGGTGACAGCAACAACTTGGATATAGTGGCGGCGCGCGTATTCTGCAATTTCTAAAGTAACGCGAGTGTATGGAGCAACACTTACCGCCAAAAGGACATCTTGTTCAGTGGCGCGGGATAAGGCATCAGATCCTGTTCCTCCTACAGCGTCGAGTAAAACCGATTTGTCCCCTATCATCGATAGTATATAGCTGAAATGCCACGCAATCGAATGACTCGACCTTAACCCGATGCAAAAGGTCAGGCGCGAAGCCGCAATGCGCCTTGCGGTTGATACAATCGCATCAAGCTGCGTGGAATCGGCCAATTGAACAATCTCAGCGGCTTGGGCTCGGAGGATTTCGCGAGCAAGCCCATGGTCACCCTTCCGTCGCTGTGTGATAGCTTGAGCGCTGGCCTTGCCGGCAAACCCGGATTCCCCGCCGCGCAGGGCGTCAGCATAGAGCGCGCGAAATTCATCATAGCCTGCGAGCCCAAGATGCTTTGCCAGCCGGGTCATTGTCGACGGCTGTACGCCAGCCATTCTAGCTTGATCGCGCATGGACAGAAGTGCAACGTCATGAGGCTGGTCGATAATGTATCGTGCTGCCAGCTTGAATTGCTCCGACATTGTATCGAAGTCTTTGATCAGTCGGTCGGATAAGGGTCCGTGAGCCATATATCGGTGATAGCTTACCAAGCTGGATCATGCAACAGATGTTGCGTCACGGATCTATTCGTCCTCGTCATCCCTCGCCTCCTCCGCTTTCAGTCGAGAAATATCCCGGGCGCCTAGACCGGCTCCATCGTGCGTCGATCGGTTCATGAATGAGTTATGTGAAACATACGTTGCATTGCGGTCAAACTTCGCTATTTTGAATTTCAGCAAGCCAGTTCTGGACCTCATTGGACGGTCGGATGTCGGCTCCCGATCAATATTCCAATGAGGAAACGTGAATTGTATGCAAGTCGCAGCTATCGATGCGGATCGGCGAAAGCCAGTCTCGACACACTCCTTCTCAAGCTGTGAGGGGCGCGTGATGCAAGATGGGTCCGCAGGCTTTCTGGAAAGCGTCGACCAGAACTTCCGCCATGCAATGTCATTCATGGATCTGCCGGAGGGTCTCGCGGAACGGATCATCCAGTGCAATTCGACCTATACGGTCCGGTTTGGTGTTCGGCTGCGCGGCCGCATGTACAGCTTCATTGGCTGGCGTTCGGTCCACAGTGAGCACTGCGAACCGGTCAAGGGCGGCATCCGCTACGCCTCCAATGCCGACGCCGAGGAGGTCGAGGCGCTTGCTGCTTTGATGACGCTGAAGTGCTCGCTCGTCGACGTTCCCTTCGGCGGTTCCAAGGGTGCGCTCAAGATCGATCCGCGCGAGTGGACACCGCAGGAACTCGAGCGCATAACCCGTCGCTTTACCCAGGAACTAAACAAGCGTGGGTTGATCGGTCCCGGCGTCAACGTTCCGGCTCCCGACATCGGTACGGGCGAGCGTGAGATGGCCTGGATGATGGACGAGTTCCGCCGCGCGAATTCGACTGATGTCGTTAATGCGCGTGCCTGCGTAACCGGCAAGCCGTTGTCCAAGGGCGGCATTGCCGGGCGGACGGAGGCAACCGGTAGGGGCGTGCAATTCGCCATTCAGAGCTTCCTGCGCGACACTCGCACGCCCGGTCTCGACGGCCGGCGAGATCTCAAAGGAGCCTCCGTCGTCGTCCAAGGCTTCGGCAATGTGGGCTTCCACGCTGCCAAGTTCTTGTCGGAAGAGGACGGTGCACGCGTCACCGTCGTTGCTGAACGCGATGGCTGTGTGGCCAATCCCGAGGGCTTGTCCGTTGAGGGGCTCAAGCAGCATCAAATCCGCACCGGGAGTATTGTGGGCTTCGAAGGCGCCAAGTCCTTCGCCGGGAGTATAACTGGCATCGAACAACCTTGCGACGTTCTCATTCCGGCGGCGATGGAGAACGCCATCCATGCCGAGAACGCGGAGCGCATCAACGCGCACCTCGTCGTAGAGGCCGCCAATGGGCCAGTTACCTTCGATGCGGACAAGATCCTCCGCTCGCGGGGTGTGACCGTACTTCCCGACCTCTATGTCAACGCCGGGGGCGTCGTTGTCAGCTACTTCGAGTGGGTCAAAAACCTGACCCATATTCCGTTCGGGCTGATGGAGCGGCGCCGGCGCGAGCGGCGCAACCAGACGATTGCTGCTGCACTCGAAAGGATGACCGGCAAGGAGTTCCCGGCCGACATTCGAGACGAGTTTCTCGAAGGCGGCGCCGAGATCGATCTCGTCCGCTCAGGTCTCGAAGACGTTATGCGCAGCACTTGGGCGCGGATCGGGGATTTACTGGAGAAGCAACCGGAACTCGGTGACTATCGCACCGCAGCTTATGTCTCCTCCATCCGGCAGATTGCAGACGCATATGAGGCCATTGGGATCTGACTTATGTGATTCAAAGGGAACGACGGCGCTCGGAAAGAGGCGGCCACTAAGCCCTCTGGGTGACAACCGAGTTGTGAGAGACATACATCATGCAGCGTGAGGAGTCCTATTCGGCCGTCTCGGCGGCACTAGCCCCCCTTCAGAATCGTGCGTTCCGCGCGATCTGGTCGGCTACGCAAGTTTCTAGCCTCGGCTGGCTGGTGCAGACCACTGCGATCAGTTGGCTCATGGCGACGATTTCAGCGTCCGATGTGATGGTCGCGCTCGTGCAGGCTTCGTCGACGCTGCCGGCATTCTTTCTGTCCATCTTGGCAGGCGCCATCGCAGACAGTTTCAGCCGACGCGGCGTGATGCTCGCCGGCCATTGCCTGATTGCGCTGGCATCCGCAACGCTGGCAATCTCTGTGGCACTGGGCTTTTCCAGCCCCTGGTTGATCCTCGGCCTCGGCTTTCTGGCGGGATGCGGATTTGCGCTGAACGATCCGGCCTGGCACGCCTCCGTTGGAGACATCCTTGAAAAGCGCGATATCCCGGCAGCGGTGACGCTGATGTCAGTCGGGTACAATAGCATCCGCAGCATTGGTCCGGCTCTCGGCGGCCTTATTCTCGCTTTTCTCGGACCACTTGCCGCCTTCGTCCTGGCTGCGCTAAGCGATCTGGTGCCGCTAACCGCGGTGGCCCGTTCAAAATGGCATGTTCGCGCTTCTCCGCTGCCGCGAGAGCGCATCACCACGGCCATCCATGATGGCCTACGCTTCACCGCGATATCTTCTGAGATCCGAGCGGCCATTCTCCGCGGAACCTTGTTCGGACTGGCGAGCATATCCATCCTGGCGCTGCTGCCACTCATCGTACGTGATCGCTTGGCGAGCGGGCCTATTATTTATGGCGCACTGCTGGCCGCATTCGGCATTGGCGCATTTTCCGCTGGCCTTTGTAGCAGCTACCTAAGGCGGACAATGTCTCGAGATCAACTGCTCGCAGCCGCGTCCACCGCCTGTGCCGTTTGCTGTCTGGCGCTGGCTCTCACATCGTCGCTGCCTTTGGTGGCCGTGGCTTTGGCACTTGGGGGTGCAGGCTGGCTTCTTACCTGGACTGGAATTGACGTCGCGATTCAATTGTCGAGCCCGCGATGGGTCGTTGGCCGCACACTATCTATCTACTATGCCTTGTCGTACGGCGGCATGGCGGCGGGCAGTTGGATCTGGGGTGCCATTGCCCAGAACTACTCCCTAACCATTGCCTTCGAAGGCGCCGTTGCGGTCCTGTTGCTCGTTGCGGCCGCTGCTTTCGCGTTGCCGATCGAGCTTTGGGAGGAATCCGAACCGGGATCGTCTGAATTCGTCGCACCGTCGCTAGCCCTGGATCTGAAGCCCAGAAGCGGGCCGATTATCGTCAAGGCAGACTACCTGATATCCGAGCACAACCTGGATGCCTTCCTGGACTGCATGCGCGAGCGGCGACGTGTTCAGAGCCGGGCCGGTGCGCGGAACTGGTCGCTGCAGCGAAGCTTGCACACGCCCTCGCTTTGGACCGAGACCTACTGGACGCCGACGTGGATGGATTACCTGCGCCTGAACCAGCGGCTGACCGTCGGCGACAAAGAAATCGGCGTGCGTCTGGCCGCTCTGCATGACGGCGATCTTCCGCCTGACCCAGCGCTGTCCATAGAGCGCGGAACCGGCCCGGCTCGCAGCCGCAGCCAGCCCATAACGCGCATTTCGCGGCCTTGAGGTGAAACTACGATGAGGAAAGCAGCCAATCAGCCGCAGCATGCTGCCCGCACATACTTCGAGGAAACCGTTGGTGCGATTTTCCTTCGTTGTTCGGCGATGACGATGCGACCTTGGCTATGCGGCACAGCGAGACGGTCTCTGACAAGTTTCCTTGCCTCCCAGGGCGCGTGGCTGTCGCCGGACATGTTTCGGCGGCAGCCACATTTTTCGGAACACCGCGGGTTCGTCACTGCCGACATATCGACCCCGAAATAGATCCTTTCCTCAGTAGCCGGAAGCTGTCTGTGGACGGCGGGCGGAAAGAGACTAAACGACATGTCGTCAAACGCAGAAATCGCGTCCACAGGCTTGCTGGCGCCGCTGAAGAACCCGATCTTTCGCTCGATCTTTCTCGCGTCTCAGCTCTCAAGTCTCGGCTGGCTAATGCAGACGGTGGCGCTCAGCTGGCTAATGGCCACGGTTTCAACTTCGGACGTGATGGTTGCGCTCGTCCAAGCCTCGTCGACCTTGCCAGCTTTCTTTCTGGCGGTCTTCGTCGGCGCGATTGCCGATAACTATAGCCGTCGCATGGTCATGATCGTCGGTCGAAGCCTGATGATGGCCGCAGCCGCGATGCTAACGATCCTCATGGCATTTGGCATTACCGATCCTTGGCTGATCCTCGCGTTCAGCTTTCTGGACGGCTGCGGTATCGCGCTCAGCGATCCCGCCTGGCGCGCCTCGCTCGGCGACGTATTGGAACGCCGCCATCTGCCGGCTGCCGTCACGCTCCTCAATGTCGGGTTCAATACGGTTCGCAGCGTCGGTCCGGCGCTTGGCGGGATCATCGTTGCCACTTTGGACCACTCGTCACATTCGCGCTGACTACCCTCGGGTTTATTGCCCCTCTTACCGCGTTGTGGCGCAATAACTGGAAGGTTGAAACATCGTCCCTTCCGCGCGAGGCGCTGATGACCGCCATTTACGATGGTCTGCACTTCTACGATGGTCTGCACTTCCCCGCCATATCCTCGGAAATCAAGTCAACGATCGTCCGCGGAACGCTGTTCGGGTTCGCAGGCACCTCAACGTTGGCACTATTGCCACTGGTTGCACGCGATGTCGTCAAGAGCGGACTAATCGGCTACGGCATCATGATGGGTGGTTTCGGTGCCGGCGCACTTCTGGCCGGACTGACGAATCCGACCCTCCGGCGGGTGCTCACGCAGGAATGGCTAGTGGTGCTTGCCTGCATCGCTTGCGCCATTTGCCAGGTATGGCTTGCGCTGACTTCTTCGCTCGTCGTTGCAACGATCCCCCTTGTTCTTGGAGGCGCCGGCTGGGTGACGGCGTGGTCCGGGCTCGGCGTGAACGTGCAACTGGCAAGCCCCCGTTGGATCGTTGGGCGAACGATATCGATCTACAGCGCCTTTACCTATGGCGGCATCGCTGCCGGAAGCTGGTTTTGGGGGCCTCATCGTCCAAAACCACTCGCTTGCCTTGGCGCTTGGCTGGTCCGGTGTTGCAACCCTTCTGGTCGCGGTGCTTGGGCTCAAACTGCCGATCAGCAATCGTTCTGAATCAGAAATCGAACCCTCAGGTAGCTTCAACGCACCTTGCGATCGCACTCGATTTGAAACCGAGAAGCGGCCCGATTCTCATCACGACGGAGTATGTGATCCCTGGCGCTCACGTAGATCGGTTTCTGGAGAATGCAGAAGCGGCGATACGCCCAAAGCCGTGTCGGGGCACGGCAATGGACGCTTACTCGGGATGTTCAGGAACCCTCACGCTGGTTGGAAACATTCCGAACGCCGACCTGGACGGACTATCACCGTCTGCATCACCGCCTGACCGCGGCGGATAAGGAGTTGGACCACCAAATTCTGAAGCTGAGCGAGGAGAGCAAGCCACCTCAACGGAGCATTCTGGTCGAAAGGCCGACCGGCGGAGCGCCCAAATCCAATCCCCTGGTGCCCTATTTCTCCCAGAAATAGCCGCGTATGCATCCGAGCAAAATTGATGGTTTCTCGCGCCGAGAAGAAAGGACACGATATGCCTCACCCTTGAAAAAACATGCCTGCACAGGCTGTCGGCGGAGCATCAGGCACTTCCCTCGGCTTGAGGCAAAGCGCGTGAGCGATCGAAGAAAGCATGCCAGCGCTATGGTCTCGCTGAAGGTCGCTGCGATCGGATCCGCTAAAGGCATTTTCGATGTCGGATTAATAGAGACAGAGAAAAGGCATGTCACAGTACGATGCAAAAAGGCCCTTCGGCTGCTGATCAAGGAATTCGTGGTTGGCATTGTCAACGAATATTGGCGCTCGTCATTCTTGGCATGTGGCGACCACACTAGGATGACGGCGAAGTAGAACAAGAGCGGACTGACCCGTTGGGCGGTTCAGGCTGATATGCTCGATTTCGTGAGCGCCTTGGCGAGCGTGACTGGTATTGCTGTCGGCCCAGGAGCCCTTCCAAGGAATGCCAGGCCGGCTGAGCGCCCCGCCTGACACCGAAAAAATACGGGGACTGCGCTCGACGCATGGGGTTGTCAGGCGAATGATGTAAGCGACCGGTCGAACACTCTTTTGGCCAACGCCTCGCGCGCCGCAATTCTGATGTGATCTGGCAGCAAAATCGCCTTGCGCTCTGCCAGATCGAAATAGACGGATTTTATCTCGTCCGTCGCTGCCAGATTGTCGTACGAGTCCAGCATCCTATGGCACGTGGCCAAAGACTTGGTGCCGCATTCGACAACGCTACTCACAATGCAGAAAAGGTCCCCCGACCTGAGCTCCCGAAGAAAGTTTACGTCGTGACGGACATCCGCCCAGCCCTCGTTCCTGGTTACTCGTGCTTCGACGGAATAACCCAGCGACCGAACCAGATGCCACATCGCTTGGTCGAACGCGGCCATATAATGCTGAACATTCATGTGGCCCATTGCGTCACATTGGAAAGGATAGACAACACCTGTGTACATTCGCATCGACACACTCCTATTGCGAGGTTAGGTGAGGCAACGGGGTGAGTTAACGAGATCACCGTTGGGCCGATGTTCTCGAGGGCACTACGAAGCCTCAAACAGCGCCGCCGCACCCATGCCGCCGCCCACGCACATGGTAACCACCACATTTTTGAACTTCCTGCGCTTCGCCTCGAGCAAGCCATGTCCTGCCATGCGTGCGCCGGACATTCCATAGGGGTGACCGATCGAGATCGCGCCTCCGTTGACGTTGAGCCGCTCCGACGGGAGGCCGAGCCTGTCTCGGCAATAGACCGTCTGCACTGCAAAGGCCTCATTGAGCTCCCAGAGATCAATGTCATTGACCGTGAGCCCGTGACGGCTCAATAGCTTCGGCACCGCGAAAACTGGCCCGATCCCCATTTCGTCGGGTTCGCAGCCGGCAACGGCCATGCCCCGGAAGAACCCGAGCGGCTCAAGTCCCCTTCGTTCCGCTTCCCTGCCGTCCATCACCACGCAGGCCGACGCGCCGTCCGACAGCTGGCTGGCATTGCCGGCGGTTATGCTGCCGTTCGGGTTCGAGACGGATTTCAATGCGGCCAGTTGGTCGAGGGTGGTCGTGGGCCTGTTGCCCTCGTCTCTATCCAGCGTGATGTTGACCTCTGCGGTCTCGGCGCCGGACTTGTCCCTGGTCTTCATGGTGACTCCGATTGGCACGATTTCCTCAGAGAAGCGTCCGGCAGCCTGCGCATCTGCAGTGCGCTTCTGGCTCTCTAATGCATAGAGGTCCTGGGCTTCGCGCGAAACGCCGTAGCGGACTGCGACATTCTCCGCCGTGTCGATCATCCGCATCCAGACATCGGGCTTATGGACGGCAAGCCATTCCTCCCGTTCGCTTACGGCATTCATAAACGGTTCGACCAGGCTGATCGATTCGACACCGCCGGCAACCATGATATCCGCCTCGCCCAGCATGACCCGGTGCGACGCGAAGGCGATTGCCTGCAGGCCCGAGCTGCAGAGCCGGTTGACTGTCGCGCCTGAAACGCTAACAGGGAGGCCGGCACGTATCGCTGCAAGCCGCGCGATATTGCGGCCCGTCGCGCCCTCCGGCATGCCGCAACCAAGGATCACGTCGTCGATGTCCTGGGGTGCCACACCGGCGCGTTCGACGCTGGCGCGGATCGCGTGCCCAGCAAGGGTTGCGCCATGCGTAGCGTTGAATGCACCGCGAAACGCCTTGCCGATCGGCGTGCGCGCTGTAGCAACGATGACCGCTTCCCTCATTTCCGACGTGTCCATGTGCTGAGCGCGATGCGCTCGTTCATCGCCCTGAGAAGCAATGTGGCCGGCACGACGCCGGACTTGTCGAAAAGGTACTCCATCTCGGAGACCAGGCCGGCGAGCCCGAACCGGTCGGCCCAGAAAAGGGGGCCGCCAAGCTCCTTCGGGAAACCGAAGCCCGACGTCCAGATGACGTCGATGTCACTGCCACGCTCGACCAACCCCTCTTCCATGATGCGGCAGGCTTCGTTGACAATGGCATGGAGGCATCGAGCGCGGATCTCCCTCTTCGAAATCGCCCGCCTTGCGATTCCCATTTCGTCAGCCCGCTGCGCGAGCAGTTCCGAGATCTCCGTATCGGGAAGTGGTTCGCGGCTGCCGTTTTCGTACCGATACCAGCCAAGGCCGGATTTCTGTCCCAGCCGGCCCAGCGCGACGACGCGCGCCAGCAACGGCGTGGGACGGCCCGCCTCCCGCGCCAGGGTAGGATTTTCCTGCGCCATGTTCAGCGCCACATCGTTTCCCGATAGGTCGTAGACGGCGAAAGGCCCCATCGCGAAACCGAATTGATGCAGCGCAGCGTCGACATCTTGAGGCTCGGCGCCCTCCTCCAAAAGCAGCGTCGCTTGGCGCAGGTAGGCGGCGAGCATGCGGTTGGCGGCGAACCCTGGACCGACCTTGACCGTAACGGCCACCTTGCGCAGACGCTTGGCGATCTCCATGCAGGTGGCAACAACCGCATCGTCGGTGCGTCGGCCGACGACGATTTCGACCAATCGCATCACATTCGCCGGGCTGAAGAAGTGCAAACCGACAACCCGCTCGGGATTGGGAACGTTGTCGGCGATCAGGTCGATGTCGAGGCTCGACGTGTTGCTGGCGAGGATAACGTCGCTGCTGCAGATCCTGACGAGGTTTGCAAACAGCGCGCATTTGGCGGCCATGTTCTCAACGATGGCTTCGACGACGAAATCGGCGGCCGCCGCGGCTTCCAGCTGGTGGGAGAAGGCCAGCCGCTCGTCGAATTGTTGACGAGCCTGCGCACTGAGGCGGCCCCGTCGGACGGATGTCTCAAAATGCTCGTCAAAGAGCTGCTTGGAATGTGCCAAACGCTCCGCATCCTGCTCGACGACAGTGACGCTCAGGCCTGCACCCAGGAATGCAAGGGTTATGCCCCGGCCCATGGCGCCGCCGCCAATGACGGCGACCTGGGACGGAATAGTAGGCTTGGCCGCCTCCGCGGACCTTCCCTGCCGCTCAGCCTTAAACAGGTAGATGAGGCCTTGCGCCGCCGGTGACTGCAGGCAAAGCGAAAAATTATGCGCCTCCCGCTGGAGGCCCCGATCGAAATCGAGGGATCGGGCGGCCTCTATCGCCTCAGTCGCTTTCTTCACCGCGAAGCCGGGCTGGACCCGTTTGGATGGAACGAAATTGCCGACAGGAGTCGCCACGCTTCTATCGCTCGTGCGCGCTTTGGGCCGAGCCGTAGTTTCCCCGGCGATAAACAGTGCCCGCTCCAGGGGGGACTCATCGACTATATCGGCGAGCCCGAGTTGCGCAGCCTGCAGGCCGGTGATGGATTCGCCCGAGGTTATCAGGGCGCATGCATTGTCGATGCCGATCAATCGGGGAAGACGCTGGGTGCCTCCGGCGCCCGGGATCAGGCCGAGCTTGATCTCCGGCAATCCCAGCGTAGCCGGTTGCGCCACGACCCGAAGGTCGCAGGCCATGGCGATCTCCAGGCCGCCGCCCAAACATATCCCCTCGATGGCTGCGATGACGAATTTACCGCACCGGCCAAGCCGTTCGACAAAGGCACGGACGGAAAGCCCCGGCGGCACCTTATCCACATCGAGCATCTCGATATCCGCGCCGGCGCTGAAGTGCTTGCCGACACCGACTATAACAATAGAATGCACCTTTGGATCTCGTTCCAACCGGTCGAGTTCGGCCGCCAGGCGTGCTATGATGGGCGTGGCGAGGACATTCAACGGAGGAGCTTCGATCAGCAGCAAGCCGACGCCCGGCATGACGGATGCAGCGCGAACTTCCTTGGCGCGTGGCGGCATCAGATCTTCTTGAACCACAGCGTCCTCCAGTCGCAGACCATCGCCGGCTTTTCCGAGCCTTCGAGTTGCACAGTATTACGCGTGGTGAGCAGTTTGCTGCCGTCCCCTCGCAGCTCGACCGACAACAGGCTGGTCAGCAGGCGAATGCGCGAGCCGACGGGCACCGGCTGGGTGAACCGCACCCGGTCCAGACCGTAATTCAGGGCTAGGTCGAGGGTCGGATCGGCGACACCCATCTTGTGCCAGAACTGAGTGAGCAGCGACAGGACGAGGAAACCCTGGACGATCGTGCCCTTGTAGACCGTCTCGCTCGCGCGCTTGGGATCGATGTGCATCCAGTCGTCATCGAGGGTGGCCTTCGCGAATGTATCGACCTGCTTCTGGTCGATCTCGAGCCATTTCGATGCGCCGATGCTCTTGCCGATGAAAGAATCGGCGCTCTCGAATGAGAAAGGCACGGTCTCCTGGTGAACGGTCATATCTGTTCTCCGCGTTTTTGATGTCCCCTGTTTTCTTCGATCCCCGCGAGTTCCTCAACATTGAACATGTGGTTGGCGGCGAGGAGATTGTTTGCAAAACGAAGCCGTTCCGCTGGCGGATCCTGTGCGTAGACGGCGCGATACCAGAGCACCGACAGGACTTCGGCTGCGTGATCGTTCGAGGCGACCAGGGCCACAAGCCGCGGATCCTTGACCACGTAGATCAACCGTAAGAGTTCGTCGACCATGGCGGCCAGCCCGTACCCGACCAGTTGCAGAAGCTCGCGTTCGATCTTCTTGTACTGACGACGCGTCATGCCGTCGGCGAATATTCGGGAGAACCGGTGGTTGGTGTCGTTCCACAGCGCCTGGAAGTCGCTGTCGATGTCGCAGAGCTGCTGCAGGCAGCGGAGCAGTCCTGCATTGGAGCTGTAGACCCGCACATATTGCGTGATCTTCGCTAGCACCGTGGAAAACGGATCGGAACCGCCGATGGCCAGCCGGTTCTGGTCGTCAAGGAACGTGACCAGCTCGGTCATTAGTTCGACCGTGATGGCCTTCTTGTCCAGGAAGTAGGTGTAGAAGGTCCCGACCGCCACATCCGCGCCGCACGCGATGTCGGGAATGCGGGCGTCCAAATAACCGATCTGCTCCAGGACGTCGATCGCACCGAGCTTTAGCCGGAGGCGTGTCCTGTCGCCTTTGGGAGCACTGGCTGCCTCCTCGACGAGTTTGGCGACATGATCTCGAAAACGCAAAAGGCACCTCTTGTGGTTGGGCCGCAGGGACCGTTGCTTCGACGCGGGGCCCTTGACAGCTGCTGGCAAAGACGAATAATTGAAATTGAATTCAACGTCAATTCCTAAGGACGATCTTAACGCATGTTTCGAGTAACCATCCCACAGCCGAATGCCGGGCCGGAGGCTCTGCGCCGCCGCGTAGAAACGGCTCTATTGCCGAACAACCTCTTTGAGCTGCTCGAGACCTGCGCGTCGGATTCCGCCGACAGGATCGCGATGGATTTCTTCGAAGACGGTCGGCAGATCACGTATGGCGACTTTGCGGCAGATGCGAGTAAGGCGGCGCAGGGACTAAAGGGGCTGGGAGTCCGCAAGGCCAGTAGGGTCGCACTGATGACGCCCAATATCCTCGAAAACCTCGTCGCCTGGTTCGCCTTGCTCAAGCTCGGTGCCGTCAGCGTGCCGATCAATCCCAACTGCTCTATGCGCGAAATCGATTTCGTGCTGGGGGATTCAGGTGCCGATATCCTGATCACGGTCGAGGACCTGCACGAGAAGCTGCTGGCGTGCGAATCCATGCCGAAGCTCCGGGCGACAGTGACGATCGGCGCAAGCGCCCTGCCCGGCGGAGTGAGTTGGTCCGAACTCCTGGTATCGGACATCGGTACCAGAATTGATGACGAGCCCGTGCAGACGGGCGATCTCGCCAATATCCAGTACACGTCGGGGACGACAGGCTTTCCGAAGGGCTGCCTGCTGACGCATGAATATTGGCTGAAGCTCGGCTGGGTGGTCGCCGAGGAAATCGAGACCCCGCTCGACAAGCTCCTGGTTCCACAACCGCTTTTCTATATGGAGCCTTTGTACGTCCTAATCATGTCCATGTTCAACCGTGCAACCTTCTGCTGCGCCCGGCGCATCAGCTCGACGCGGCTGCTCGACTGGATCAAAACCCTCGGCATCAACTACTGCAATTTCCCGGAACTCGTGCTACGGCAGCCGCAAAAGGCCGACGATCGCGAAAACGAGCTTAGATTCGTCCACGGCTTCGGCATCAATCCCGCCCGCCGCCAAGAGATCGAGGACCGGTTCGGCACCATCGCGCGGGAGGCCTATGGCACGACGGAGGTGGGCGCCGTGCTTTATGTGCCGCGTGCCGCTACCGAAAAGGCGAAGAGTGCCACCTGCGGCATTCCCGCTCCGTTTCGCGAAGTGAAGATCCTGCGTTCCGACAGCCAGCCGGCTGCCGCCGGCGAACTCGGCGAGCTCTGGGTTCGCGGACCTGGCATCTCGCTCGGCTACAACAACCGGCCGGACGCAACCGAACGCGCGCATGTCGATGGCTGGTTCCGTACCGGCGACCTCTTCACCATGGACGAGGAGGGCTGGTACAGGTTTGAGGGGCGTCTCAATGACGTCATTCGCCGAAGCAGCGAGTTCATTTCGGCCTATGAGGTCGAGCATGTGATTTCGAAGCTTGAAGCGGTACGCCAGGTCGCAGTCGTCAGCGTTGCCGACGACCGGCGCGGAGAAGAAGTCAGGGCCTGCATCGTCCTCGGCGACGAAGCCGCCCCCGACACGCTGCCGCCCGCGACGATCACCGCGCACTGCGCCACCGCGCTGGCCCCCTTCAAGGTGCCGCGCTTCATCACCTACCTCCCAGCGCTTCCGATGACAGCGAATGGCGATAAGGTCGACAAGCCCCGCTTGCAGCAGGTCATCCTGTCGACGAATCCGGCCACCTTCGATCGCGAGACGTCGCAATGGTCATGAAACGCGCCATCGACGGCAATACCCGCACTGCCGTCCCCAGCCCTTGCCGTAGTGGTCGCGCTGCTCGTTTGCCTACTGGCCTTCATACTAGCCTATTCGTTCTGGATCAGGCCCAGCGCCGGCCCGAAATCCCCGCTTTGGATTGCGTGCATGTTGTCTCGCCGGAGGAATAGCCCCATGACTTCACCGATTCTGGCCGTGGTCAAGGTCGACGCCCACAACTGGGAAGCCTGTGCCTGGCTTAAGGTTAAGGAGCGCCAGACGGCTTTCGTGTTCACGGCCGCCTTCTCGCTCGCCCAATGTGCCTATGTGCCGGAGCTCCTGCCCTTCGCCGTCGAGGTCGACGAACGCGTAGTCGGCCATATCGTCCTCAAGCCGGACGACAAATCGAGCTGGATCCACCGTGTCATCATCGGGGCGGACCATCAGGGCCACGGTTATGGACGAGCCGCCGTTGAAGCTGCGATCGCTCTCCTCGTCGAGACGACCGCCTGCCGCGAGATCATGCTGGCGGTCACGCCGGGAAACGAAACGGCCACACGCCTCTATCATTCGCTCGGTTTCGTCGCGACGGGAGACTTCAAGGACGGCGATGCCGTTTATCACCTCGCGCTCAACCGCAAGTCCTCACAGGCAATTTCATGAAGACCGTCTATTCCGACAAACACCGGCTGCACCAGCCGCGCCACTTTCTGAACAGCCGCTTCGACGTTCCCAATCCGGAAGTGCCCGAACGCGCCGATATCCTACTCAAGGCGGCCAGAGCTGCGGGTTGTGAAGTCGTCCCGCCGAAGAATTACGGTCCTGCCGCGCGGGATGCTGTCCACGACGCCGACTATCTAAAATTTCTCGAGACCAGTTGGGACAGGTGGCAATATGTGGATCCCAACGCGGTCGAGATCATCCCGAATGTGCATGCGGTCGGTCGCGGGCGCGGCGCCTATCCGCAGGCGGTTGAAGGCCAAGCGGGATTTCACCTGACCAATGCCGCCTGCCCGATCTCGGCGCATACGTTCGAGGCGGCCTGCGAGAGCGCCAATGTCGCAGCCACTGCGGCGCATCTCGTTCTCGAAGGCGAGCGCTATGTCTATGCCCTTTGCCGGCCGCCGGGGCACCACGCATCGAGCAATACCGCGTCTGGATTCTGCTACCTTAACAATTCGGCGATTGCAGCCGCCATCCTTCGCAGCCGCTACGATCGCGTCGCCATCCTAGATATCGACCTGCATCACGGGGACGGTACGCAGGAGATCTTCTATGAGCGCGGCGATGTTCTGACGATCTCCATCCATGCCGATCCGCAGCGCTTCTATCCGTTCTTTTCGGGCTATGCGTCCGAAGTCGGCCATGGCGAGGGAGAAGGCGCGAACTTCAATATTCCGCTCGAACGCGGGTCGGGCGACGAGGCATTCCTGCGCGCGCTCGAGATCGCGGTAGGCGTAGTCGATCGCTTCTCGGCATCCGCCCTGGTTTTGGCCATGGGCCTCGATGTGTCGGAAGAAGACCCATTCGGCGGGCTGAAGATTACCGGCGGCGGATTTTCCCGGATCGGCGAGATGGTCGGCAGGGCCGGCCTGCCCACCGTGCTCGTCCAGGAGGGAGGCTATGTCTACCCCTCGCTAGGAGCAAATCTGGTCCGTCTGCTGCACGGAGTAGAAGAGACACAGGCCGCTCTGGGCGCGAGGGCAATATGAGCAAGAGTTATGATGCAATCATCGTGGGAGCCGGTCACAACGGCCTCGTCAACGCGTGTTATCTCGCCAAGGCGGGGTTATCGGTTCTCGTCATCGAGAAGAACGACTGGGTCGGGGGCGCGGCTACCAGCCGTTCGCATTATCCGGGCTTCGTCTATTCCAACTGCTCCTATGTGTGCAGCCTGCTTCGCCCGGAAATCATTCGCGACCTCGATCTGCCGCGTCACGGCCTCCAGATCCTTCCCTTCGAAGGCGGCGCGGTCCTGACCCAGGACGGCGACGCGCTCGCGAGCTACCGGAACCATGACGCGCATCGGCGCGAACTCGAACGCTTTTCCCTGAAGGACGCAGAGGCCTACGAACGCTATGCGGCCGACTTGATCCGCCAGTGCCGTTTCATCCAGCCGATGCTGATGCGCACGCCGCCAGACCCGACTTCGTTCCGCCCACGCGACGTTTCCGAACTGCTCTATATCGGGAAGAAGCTGCACGATCTGACCGAACGCGAAATGTGCGACATGATGCGATTCTGGACCATGTCGATCTCGGATTTCCTCGACGAATATTTCGAGACGGAGGTTCTAAAAGCGAAGCTGTCGATTTCAGGCATCATCGGCACGGCGCTTGGGCCGATGTCGCCCGGAACGGCCTATGTCCTGCTCCATCACTACATGGGCGAAGTCGACGGCACGATCGGTGCATGGGGCTACGCCCGCGGCGGCATGGGCGCGATCACGCAGGCGTTGGCGCAATCGCTCCAGTCCTATGGCGGCGAGATCCGGCTGAACGCCGGCCTCGACAAGTTCCTGGTGCGCGGCGGCCGCACGGTCGGCGTGGTTCTGGAAAACGGCGAGGAGGTCCGGTCCCGGATCGTCGTCTCGAACATGGACGCCAAGCGGACCTTCCTCAAACATGTCGACGAGAAGGAACTGCCGGACACGTTCCTCAAGAAGGTGCGCAACTACAAGATCCGCGGCTCGTCCGGCAAGCTCAACATCGCGCTCGACGGGTTGCCGACATTCCGCGCCCTGCCCAAGGGATCGCCCTGCATCAAGGGCGGCCTGCATTTCACCGATACGGTCGAACGCATGGAGCGGGCCTACGACGACTGGAAGGCCGGCAAATGGTCGGCCGATCCCTTTATCGACCTGATGATCCCCACCACCGTCGATCCGACAATGGCGCCGCCGGGAAAGCATTTCATGAGCTGCTTCGTGCAATATTGCCCGCCCAAGGTCGAGGGCCGGGAATGGACCGACGCCGATCGCGACGCCTTCGCCGAGACCGTGGTCAGCCAGATTGCCGACTATTCCGAGGATTTCCGCTCGAACATCCTGCATATGGAGGTTCGCACCCCGCGCGAGATCGAGGCCGAGGTCGGCCTGACCGAAGGCAACATCTTCCAAGGCGAACTGACCTTCGACCAGATTCTCTTCAATCGCCCGATCCCCGGCTATGCCCAGTACAGGGCGCCGATTCCTGGCCTTTATATGTGCGGATCGTCGACCCATCCCGGCGGCGGCGTCATGGGCGCCCCCGGCCGCAATGCGGCGAAAGAAATTCTCAGCGACCTGAAGCGGAACTCAACTGTGGTGAGCGATGCCTATGCGATCCTTTGATATTATCGTAATCGGCGCCGGCCACAACAGCCTTGCATGCGCCGCCCTGCTGGCCAAGTCGAAGCGCCGGGTCCTGATGCTCGAGGCCGGCCTCCAGATCGGCGGCGCGGCGCGAACGGCGGAGTTCGCGCCGGGCTACAAGGTCTCCCCGGTCGCCCATATCGTCAACCAGATCGACCCCGCGGTCATCGCCGCGCTGGATCTCGGACGTTATGGCCTAGAGCTTTCCCCGGCCATACTGCCGACCACACTCCTCTCGCCGGACGGCCGCAATCTGGTGATGCGGGGCGGCTTCGGCGAGACGATTGACGGCGACTTGTCGAAGGCCGATCTCGCTGCATGGCGGGAGCTGCGCGCCAAGCTTCTCAAGCTGGCCGACAGGCTCGGACGCATGCTGTCGGAAACGCCGCCACGCCTGAAGAACGGTGAACTCGCGGACTGGATGACTCTCGGAAAACTCGGTCTTGCCGTCCGCGGCCTCGGACGCGAGAGCATGCGCGAACTGCTGCGCATGATCCTGATGAATATCGCCGACGTGCTCGAAGAAGAGATCGAGGACGATCTCTTGAAAGGTGCGGTCGCATTCGACGCGGTGCTGGGCAACCATTTCGGACCCCGTTCGCCAAACACCCTCCTGACGCTACTCTACCGGCTAGCCGGCCAAGTAGCGGGCGTCCAGGGCGCCGTCGCGCTTCCCAAGGGTGGAATGGGCGCCGTCGCCAAGGCTTTCCATGCGGCGGCGAGAGCCTCAGGCGTCACGGTCGAGACCAATGTCAAGGTCGAGAAGATCCTGATCGAGGACCACAGTGTCGCCGGCGTGCTGACAGGGCCTGGCGAGAAGATCGCCGCCAAACTAGTAGTATCAGGCACCGATCCCCATCAGACCCTGCTCGAACTCGTCGGTCCGAGACATCTCGACACCGAGTTCGTCCGCCGCGTCCGGAATTTTCGCGCGAGGGGCAATGTGGCGCGCATCCACATCGCGCTGAATGGCATGCCGCGATTCAACGGCGTGGAGGGCAAGGACATGGCCGGCCGGTTTCTCGTCGCTCCGAGCGTCAACGCGCTCGAAAAGGCTTTCGATGCCTCCAAATACGGCCACTTCTCGCCCAATCCGGCGCTGGAGATAGTCGTCCCGACCGTGGCCGATCAGAGCTTTGCTCCGGCGGGGCATCACGTCCTGTCCATTAACGCCATCTATGCGCCCTATGCCTTGAACGGCGGATGCAATGAGGAGCAGCGTGCTGGCTTCCTGGAACGCGTTCTCGCAACGCTGGATACCGTTTCCGCGGGCCTGCGCCAGCAGATCGTCGGCACCGAGGTCCTGACCCCGGCGGATCTTGAGGCGCGCTACTGCCTGCCGGGCGGTCACTGGCATCACGGCGAACTCGCGGTGGACCAGATGTTCATGCTCCGGCCGGTACCCGAGACGGCGCAATACGAGACTCCGCTCAAGGGCCTGTGGCTCTGCGGCGCCGGCAGCCATCCCGGCGGCGGCATCAGGGGCCTCGCCGGCCTTAATGCAGCAAAGCGAATCCTCAAACAGAGGGCCGTGTGATGACAAGCTCCGATCAGATGCACAAATCCTTTCCCCGCGACCATTACCGCAAGCCGTTGAAGGAGACCGCGTTCTACCCGCGCATCTCCGAGCTCTCGACGACACATGATTGGCACGGCTGGGCCGGCTATCTGGCCGCTGGCGTGATCACTAATGAGTCAACGGAGTATTTCTCAATCCGCAATTCGACGTCGGTCTTCGACATCACGCCGATGGTGAAATACCGGATCACCGGTCCCGACTCGGCCGCCCTGCTCGACAAGATGACCCTGCGCGACATCACGAAACTCGCACCGGGACGTGTGCAATATACCGCTTGGTGCAACGACGACGGCAAGGTCATCGATGACGGAACGATCTTCCGTCGCAGCGCCGACGAATTCATGCTGTTCTGCCAGGAGCGGCATTTCGCTTGGCTTTGCGACAGCGCGGTCGGCTTCGACGTCTCGATCGACGATGTCAGCGAGGATTTTGCCGGCCTTTCTGTCCAGGGACCGACGTCCTGCACTGTCCTGAAGGAGGCCGGCTTTACCGGCATCGAGACATTGAGGCCCTTCGGGATCCGTGATTCTGCGATCGATGGCGCAAGGATCATGATATCGCGCACCGGCTTCACTGGTGACCTCGGCTATGAGCTGGTTCTGTCGCCGGAAAATGCGCTTGGCCTCTGGGACAGGCTGTTCGATGCCGGCGCGCTCTACGGCATCACGTCTATCGGCAGCAAAGCCCTCAATCTCGCGCGGCTCGAAGCCGGTTTCATCGTGACGAATTCGGATTTCGTCAGCGCCGCCGCAGCGATCCGGGCCGAACGCCGTCGCTCGCCCTTCGAGATCGGGCTCGGCTGGATGATCGCCTTCGACAAGTCCGCCCATTTCACCGGACGAACGGCCCTTCTTCGCGAGCAGCTTAGCGGCAAGTCGCGCTACACCCTCGTCGGCCTCGATACCGAAGGCAACGTTCCGGCAGTCGATTCCCTCGTCTATCTGAACGGCAACAACGAGATCGGCCACATCACCGCGGCGGCATGGTCTCCCACGGCCAAGCGCAACATCGCTATCGCCTCGCTCCAGAGCAAATATATTGGCAAGGCCAACGACAACCTCTGGGTCGAGATCTACACGCTCCGCGAACTCGGATGGCGAAAACTGAAGGTCAGGACCATGATCGTCGATCGCCCCTTCTTCACCCACACTCGCCGGTCGGCGACCCCGCCCGCCGCCTTCTAGTCGGACTAGATGTTTGATCCATGCTGAGGTCAAGAGGGGTGTTAGAGCGGCATCGTGTTCCTCCAATTGGTCGCGGAATCCAGAGCTGGGCCCGATTGCGTGACACGGCTCGGTCAATCGAGCCTGGTCAAACTCACATACGGTCGCCGCTTGAGGACGGCTGCACCAATATCCCGCTTGCGGTGGCAAGGGCCCAGAAGGCGAGACCCGTCTTTGATACGGCATTCCAGCCAGCTGGGATCTCGGTTCGCCTCCTGGATTCGCCGAGGCTGATCAGGCCTCGAGGGATGAGTGTGTCGGTGTGGTCTCGTCAGACAGCCTTCATGACGGCACCTTCGATGACGACGCCCGCGGTCACGTATTTCCACAGCGCCACGAGCAGCTTCCTTGCAAGGGCGACGATGGTTGTCTTTTTGAGGCGCCCCTGATTGCGATCGCGCGTTCGTGGAACCAGCGGGTAAGCGCTGAACTCGGTTGATTGCGCAGCCATAGCCAGGCCAACTCGATCATCGTCGTTCGCAGCCGGGGGTTGCCGGCCTTCGAGAGCCTTGCTTGTGCTGGACCGATCCGCTCTGCCAAGGCGTCGGCACGAGCCCGGCATAGGCGGCGACCTGCCGGCGATTCTCGAAGTGCCGGAACAGCCCTTCCGCGTAGAGGATGGCGGCACACTCGGGGCCGATACCCTTGAGATCGAGCAATGTCGCTGCTGGAGTCCGGCGACTTCGATTGCCAGCAGAGCGTCACGCTCGGCCTGCACCTCTTTGATCTGGGCTATCACCAGTTCGAGTCGGTCGAGCTCGCGACGGATTTGCCCCTTCAAATGTTCAGGCAGCGCGCGGCCGTCGCCGGTCCTCAATTCCTCAAGCCGATGTCGCCGGTCACGTCGTAGCGGCTCGTAGCCGGTGATGCCCTGAGCAAACAGCAGACCCTTGATCCGGTTGACATGGCAGGTCCGCTCACCAACCAGAACCTTGCGCTCACGGCCGATGCGGCGGCGGTCCTCCTCCTTGATGCCCGGCACCCTGACCATCGCGCACACGCGCGGCTCGCCCCGCTTGTAGGCGAGCAGTGCGCGCACCAGCGCCTCACCATCGATCTTCTCGGTCTTGGTACGACGCCGCCGGCGCGACGTAGGAATCGAGGCGGCGTCGACGACATGGCTTTCGATCCCTCGGCCTCCAGGATTCGATGGATCCAGAAGCCGTCGAGATCCGCCTCCTGAATGACCACAAGCGCAAAGTGCCGGCCGGTGCGCGCCTGTGCCTTGTCCTGGAGCTGGGCAAAAGCGTGCCAGCAGTCCGTGATATCGCCGCCGCGTACCGCATGTTTCGACATCTTCTCCCCACTGCCCGACGACAGCGAAGTGATCAACCAGTTTACTGAGTTCCAAAGAAACGAAGATCGCGCCAAGATCGGTACGGATAGCGGCAGGCGCCGCAGATCGATCGGCTACAACACGCATGATTGGCCTCCACAGAGTTGTTGGTCAGCAACCCCACTCTGCCAGAGTGCAGGTCGCTATCCACCACCAGTCATGGGATCTGTGATGGTTCATTATTGTCGTCTGCATCAAAGGATGCACTATGGGCCAGGTCCTGGCATGGGAGCGCCACAACGACAGAGGCGGTCCGTCGAGCGATACAACATAGTCAAGTGAGCCTGAGGTCGCTTTCGAAGCGCTATGGCATCAACCTCAAGACGGTCGCGAAGTGGAAGAAGCAGAGTTGTTCGACCGCGATCTGCCCACCGGCCCAGGGAGCCGAGATCGACGTTCCGCCGCTACACGCTCTTCGTCCACATTGATATCGCGGAGGTTCGAACCGAACAGAGCAAAATACACATGTTCGTCGCCTGCTGCCGCTCGACGATTGCCTCTACGCGTTGCAGCCGTCGATCCCGCATCTGACACGCTCTTCATTGCACCGCTGTCTGCAGCGCGCCACGGCATCGGCCGATTGCCCGGATGTCGAGGGCGACAGGCCGGCGAAGAAGAAGTTCAAGGACTGTCCGATCGGCTATCGACCGAACCTCGAAGTTCGCCTTCGTCGAACTGCACGAGAAGGCTCCGACAGTCATTTCCAAAGAGTTTCTGCTGCGCCTGACCGCGGCCGTCCCTACAGGATCCATACCGTTCTCACCGACAACGGCATCCGGTTCACCACGCCAGGCGGTGGCGGTTCGGCCGTTCCGCTGATCAAGGAGGCAATCGCAAATGGCGAGATATTCGGGGCTCATGCCTTCGAATAGGCCTGTGCCAAGAACGATAGCGAACATCGAACCACAAAGCCAAAGCACCCCCTGGACCAACGGTCAGGTCGAGAGAATGAACCGGACCATCAAGGACGCAACCGTCAAGCGCTGCTATTACGACGATCACGACCAACTGCGTTGTTGCGAACCATCCCTTCGTCCCGGATCTTGACCCGGATCGCGTCGAAGAAAATGAGCGGATAAACCGGATCGAGCGGGCGCTGCTGCCAGTGGCGACTTCATCGAGCACGGCGTCCGTCACCGTGCTGATCAGATCCGGCGACACGTCGATGCCATACAGATCATGCAGGTGCCCGGTGATCTCCCGGGTGCTCATGCCGCGCGCATACATTGACACGATCTTTTCCTCGAAGCCGGGGAAGCGAAGCTGATACTTGGCGATCCGCTGCGGATCGAAACTGGCCTGGCGATCACGCGGTATGTCGATCTCCAGCTTGCCGGTCTCCGTCGTCACGGTCTTGCGGCCGTAGCCGTTACACGTATTGCCAGCGTCTTCGCCGCTCGCCAGAGGATGGTCCATCTCCGCATTCAAGGCGCGCTCGGTCAGAGCCTTCTTGAGCGAATCCAGCAGGCCGCCCTGTTCGAAGGCTGCACTGGCTGCGCCTCCCGCCAGAAGCTGGTCGAGAAGATCATTTGGTATCGCAGGGTCTTTGCGTCGGGTCATAGTGGGAATCCTTTTTACCCATTATGCCCGCCCGCACACGGAATTCCTGACAGCCCCAAGGTCCGCCGACACATCGATACCGTACAGATCGCGCAGGTAACCCTTAATCTCCAGGGTGCTCATGCCGCGCTTCATGCATAGATAGTCATTGTCATCAAAGGGGAAAACGGCGCTGATGCCTGGCGCTCAGCTGCGGATTGAAGCTCGATTGGAGGTCGCGCGGAACATCGATCTCGAGCCTGTCGGCCTCAATTCACCATCTTGAGGACGCTAGCCGTTATGCGTACTGCCAGCGTCTCCGCCGTTCGCCAGACGATGGTCCATCTCCGCGTTCAGCGCGCTAGGTCAAAGCCTCCTTGGGTGTATCCAAGCAGGCCGCCCTGTTCGAAGGCTGCACTGGCTTTATCTCCTCCCAGAAGCTGGTCGAGAAGATCATTTGGTCTCGGGTTATGTGGAATCCTTATACCCCTTATGCCCCCGCACGGGAATTCCTGAAAGTCCCGAGCTGCATGAGTTCGCAGCAGTTTTGGACCTGATCGCGCGTCACCATATCGGGCCTGGGCCATGTGAATGGCCGCACCCCAGACAGGCATGACACAAGTCCGCACTCGCTTCAACATTGCTCGCCGTATGAACGCCGGATAAGGTTCAACCGGCCTTCGGGACGTCAACTGGAGTTCGCAACGGAACCGTTCGGACCCGATGAAAGCCCCTGGGCCGCAGATTGTTGCTCACCGCCGTCGGTCGGAAATGGTGTGATCGACCAATCGATTAAGTCAACGGCAGTCTGAAGTATTGCTTCGGCCCCAGCAAGAGTGGGTGAAACGGCGATCACGGATCCGATACAGTCGCCCCAATCGCCTTTCCTGACGATCGGCGTCTTCGGTTCGACCTCCAATTTTACCTCTACTACACCTGGTATTTCAGCTGCCCTGCTGTCGCCATTGACCCAATCGAGGATGCCGTCCCGATCAGGAATCAGGCGCCGCGCGAGCGCGGTATGCGAATTCGTTCTGCGTAGATCCCATTGGTCGCCGATGACAAGCTTGATGTGCTCGGTGAAGAGATCGACACCGTAAGCCAGTTGAACCAGCCGAGGATTGGGTCCGCCGGGAAGGCGCGGGTTGACCTCGATGACCACTGGACCACGCTTTGTCCACCGGAATTCAATGTTCGTGGGACCCCAGCCAAGGCCGAGAGCTTTCAAACAACTCAGCGAAACTTCGGCGATTCTCTGATAGTCCTCGTTAATTAAGGGGGCGGGAAAGGTCAACTGACGAAAGACGAAATGCGGCGGGCTATCGAAGTCAACAGCTTCAATCCCAACGACTTCGCTTCCCATAATGTCAGCGCTATAGAACGGGCCGTTTGCAAATTCTTCGACCAATACCCTCGGCGAGGACTGCCACCTGTGCTTGCCCCCGAAGAGATAGGTCGTATGTTCGGCCAACTCATCTGCGTTGCGGCACAATCTTACACCGCTGCTGCAGCTGCCCACGGCCGGCTTAAGAACCACCGGCAACCCGATCTGTGCGGCAGAGCTTTCTATGTCCATAGCATCCGCAGCCAAGCGGTAAGCAGGTACGGGAAGGCCGGCTTGGGCGAGGAGCTGACGTTGGATGAATTTGTCGCAGCATCTTTCAATGGATTCGGGGTTCGGTCCCGGCAGATTGAAATACTGGCAGAGCTTGCCAACTGTGGCATAAAACGAGTCCCCAGCGCACGTAATGCCGGCAATGTCATAGGTCTCATTTAGCCGGGAACACTCGCAGATCAGCGCATCGAGATTGTCTGTATCTACCCGGATCGCCTCGATCCTTTCAGCAGCAATATAGTCGTACCGACCCGGATCCGCTGACAGGATAATGGGATTCAGTCTAAGACGTCTGGCCGCTCGGGAATATATTAGAGTTTCACAAACTAGGCCGTCAAGCAGAATTATTGCTCTTCTTGTCATTGTGCTTCTGATCTCCATTTCGCGTTCTATTCGGAGAATAATTTGGCGTCTGCTTTCGGGCCATGCCTGACCTCACACGTTATAAAGAAGGTAGCATTGCTGGCAATTGGCGGTCGCAAAGATTCTATAAAGTTTATTGACGGATCCGTTGCAACGACTGGTGACGCACGGTGGTTTTGGGTCAAATACGGCCGAGTGACCGCCAGCAAACCTTGTCGCATTCGTTCCGCCGCAGCTGAAATCCTCCGCCCGGTTGCAAGCCAGCGGTGTTCTAAGTTCGGCACGCCCTCAGATGCAAGCACACACCGTTTTCGAAGATCGGCCAAACCGTTCCTGGAAGCGCCCCGGTCGCAGCAAGCTTGGCACCAATTGACGCTTCGATCACAGGGCGGTTGGGCGCGGCACCCTGTTCGAGATGAGCGTCCCAGCACCCTCAGCCGCGCCGGCTATCGGCCTTCCCCTCTTGACACGAATGCGCACACAGTCGTGTTGCGGTCTGCCGGACCCCCGGCCAGAATGTCGGGACCGTCGCAGTAAACATTGGCAGCATTGTGAGCGGCCTTCATGTCCCCGAGACTGCACCCAAGTCGGATCGGGACAAGTCGAAGCTCCTGTCCGGAACTTTTCGATCTTGAGTGGAGACACCCTTATCGTCTCCGGCGGTTGCCCGGCTTCTCGTCAAGATACGGTGCGTACAGTCCGGATATGATCATCGGGTGGTCGCGAGGCAACGTGGCGAAACCTCCGGCTGCACCTCGGCAGTTTTCCGCTTCACAGAGGCAGAGTGATACCCCGAGGCACGCAACCTCTGAGGTTGCATAGTCCCATGTCAATTCGACACCACTTGGTATTTCCCGGATGGCCACGAAGTCGTAGGCGCCGAATCGATTAGGAACGATTGCTAAATTGGGGTCGCAAGAATGGTTGATAATGACAGCCGGCTCCTCAAACAGAGCATGGACATCCCGCTCCATCTGAATCGAGTCCGTCGTGCGAGCCGTCTCCAGACGGGCAATCAGTCCAATGACAACAACCTCGCTTGGCATGAAGTCGCGAGCCGAGCACACGCCGCGCCCTTTAGCTTCACTAACATCGAGGACTCTTACATTACGGTCATTGAGTTGCCTTGCACAACCGACGTCGTCTATCACGATAGAAGTGGTTTTTTCTACTTTTCGACTCGGCACGCCAAAGCTCCTTTCATGAACATTGCTCGGCTCTGCCGAGGTGCCATATTTTGGAATGAACACCTTCGACAGCAACAAGAGGTTAAAAAAGTTCTGTAACACTACTGCACTCAATTCTTTATAATGCTCCCGGCTAACGGTTCTACAAGCTCTCCTATCAACACTGTGCTCATGCGCGATGCCATGCCGCGGAGGCGTTTATTCAACCCGTCGCCTTGTTTGAGCGGCCTGAACCGCATCGGTCAGCATGCGTTCGGCGCGCTGAGGATCTAGCCATGCGGCCTGGGCATTTCGTGATAAAGATTGCAAAGGATCGGGATATATGAACAGCTGCTCCGGCCGGACAGAGGGGGCCCGGTAAACAGCAATCCCTGTCTGCCTATTATAATGCTCGAAGCTATGAACGTCGCGTTTTCCGCCGCCCCCCGGCGCGTCGACAGCGAATAACGGAGTGTTGTATCCAGCCGTGGTCCCGCGTATGGCCTTTTCTATCTCACATGCAAGACTGATCGAGCAGCGCATGTGCTCGAGTCCGTCCACAAGATCACAAGCAAACACGTAGTACGGCTGTATGTGCAGGTGCGAGAGTTTTTGGACTAGCCCTTTCATGACCTCAGCATCGTCGTTGATGCCAGCCATCAGAACCGACTGATTGCGCATCTTTATCCCGCGTTTGAAAAGAAGCTCTGCCGCCGCAACGGTATAGTCTGTGATTTCTCGCGGGTGGTTGAAGTGGGTGTGAAGTGAGATGTCTACGCCCTGATTCCGGCCAGCATCGCTAATGTTCACAAGGGCATCAGTCCATTCATGATCGCTTGTGACTTTCATGGGCAGTACAGCGAGGCCTTTCGTAGCGAATCTGATGCGGCGAATTGAGGAGATGGACAGAAGTCCCGTACCGATCGCCAAGAGTTGAGAATGATTCAGTTGAAAGCAATCACCTCCCGAAACCACCACATCAACGATGACGGGGGTCGCACGAAGATACTCAAGGATTGCATTCCACCGGGTTTGGAATGACGAAGGCCTTTTCTTCGACACAGATTGAGTATCCAGGCCTACGCTGTAACTGCGGGTGCAAAAACGACAATAAGCCGGGCAGCGATCCGTCACGAGTAAAAGCGCCTTATCGGGATAGCGATGCACCAATCCATCTACAGGTGAACTTTCTTGTTCATGTAGCGAATCCATTCTTAGTAACGGGTGAGATGGAAGAATCTCGCTTCCGACCGGTATGAACTGCTTGCGGATCGGGTCTTCGAGGAAGTTCGACCAGTCAATTAGGCTCAGAAGATAGGGTGTGATCCGCATCGACATAGGCGCGCGCGAGAGGCCGAGCTCAATGTCTCGCACGAGGTTGCCGTTGGCGCCGCTCTCCATCAGCTCGCGCAGCTGGTCCACGCGAGTAACAGCACGGCGCTCCTGCCATGCGGCGTCAGCGAATTCGGGCCTTATCATCGCTTGCGCTACAGGATTCATCGTCACTTCTCTCAGGCGGGAAAGAGCAAATTAGACGGGTTCTCGAAAGTACGTGACGCGTCTTATGGATAACTCTGCGAGAAACGTGCCGAAATGTGATATCGTTTTGGAACAAGATGTTGGAGCGATCGTTACCTATTTTCCCGTCTGAAATGTCGGAGATCGGACATCACCGAATGTCACCTGACATGGACGGCCTTCGTTCCCGGTATGTTACACCCCCCTCTTCGGGGCGATGCCGATGGCCGAGAACCTTGGGATCCGCTCCTGCGTTCACGCCTTCGAACCTAATAAGCGGCACGGGCCTTTAGCCCGGCGTCGGTGTGTTGAAGTGTCCGGTCCGCGTGACAGTGTAGGTTGGAACGGGCCAAACACTTTCCGCCGATGAAGTTGTCGTGATTGCGGGGCCGAGCGAGCGAGCTCCTCAAGCCTCTCGGCATAGTCGTCCGGGTCACTCCACAGAAGGGACAGATCTGCGGCTCGAATGCGTTGCTACCGTAAACCGCATAGGTTCGAAGGGATGTCTGCGTCGACGAGATGACGGACAAGATCGCGGTAGTGTCTGCGACCTGCGGCTGTTCGTGCTGAAAGGGCTTTTTCCCAACTTTGGCGGATGTCGATGTCAAAGTCCTCGTCGACCAGGCGAACCTCTGCCCCCATGATGCGGCTCAAGAGAATTTTGCCGACCCGGTCGTAGACGGCATCGTCACATGGAACCCAGATCCCCTGAACCAGGAGGCATTTCATGCCGAGCTTGGCGGGGACCGCTGCTACCATCCGGGCGTGGTTGGACTGCACGCCGCCGACGGTGACGAGCGTGTCGGCGTCTGACGCGATCGCATTGGGGATGATGTATTCAAGCTTGCGCAGCTTGTTTCCGCCGCATGCGAGACCAGAGTTGCAGTCCTCGCGCTTGGCTTAGATTTCCACCCTGCCGTCCAGATGCTTGCTGAGCCGGTCGAGCTTCTCGACGGGGTCCGAAGGTGAGCTGGTAGCGTGCGAGCCTTTTCATCATGTTTTCTCCAGTGTTAAGGTGATCGCCCTGACACTAGCGGTGCACGAGCGCTTTTAAGAGGGCCGGCTGCGTTTCCAAAGAGCGCCACTGTTGGTGCTTTCCGGCGCTTCGTTAGCCGCCGAGACGAACCACCCGGGTGCTGGTTCCCGCGAAAGAATGGGCGAAACTGCGTTCGATGGCAGTATGACCAACAGAACGCGTCGCATCCGATTGTCACACGCAATGATCAACTCAATATGGTGCGCCGAGGTTGTAGGAAGCTGTGCTTTATATTGCCACGGCGCATCAAGGGAGGAGCAGCGCTATGCCGATCATTTGATTGCGCTGGCGCAGATCTGAACGTTCATTCCTAACATCATCATTATCTGGCGGCCGGAATCGAGCTTTCTGGGAGCGACCGAAAAGCTCAGCCGTTTGCTCGCCGCGAACGCCGCTGGACCGCCAGATTAGAAATAGAACGCTCCCGAAATAGGCCACCTGGAGAACCAGCCAAAGGGCCAGCGTCGTGAAGACGGCCAGACGGATGGAATCCGACGCGAAGTAAACCGTCACAGCGTTGCCGCACAGGACCATCCCCAGGAGCCGACAAAAGATGATTAAGCGCAATGCCGTTCTCCTGATTTCTCGTCAATCGTGCAGCTCAGGCCGAGATCTGGTCGGCCGCGACATGAGTCTGGCAGTTCTTTGGGCAGACACGGCCGCAGGCTCCGCAGCCAATGCATCGGCCAGCATGGTCCACCACCATGATCATGCGACTGAGCTCACCATCGAAGTCGTCGTCACCGCCGTCGCAGGCGCCGAGAATTTCACCCGTGTCATCTACACCGTAAAGGTGCATGACCTCACGGGAGCAGACCTTGAAACAGCGCCCGCAGCCGATACAGATCTTGCCATCTATAGTCGTCAAATATTCCGGTATCCATCTGGAACCGTCACGCGTGATGAATGCGCTCGTCACTGTAAACTCTTCATTTTCGTGAGTTCTCTCCTGGCACCGTGCAACTCCGCATAGACGGCGTGCGCCTTCTCGGCCACTTCCTCTATCTCAGTCCATTTCACCGGAAGACCTTCAGCCAGGTCGCGCAGGTTCGTCTTAGCAATTGCTGCGCGCAGTTGAAGCTTTCGGACCTTCTTCACCATCTCATCCAAGTTCGACATGATCCTTCCTCGAAAATCGGTCTTTCACGCCCCCGCGATGTCACAATAGCTGCAGTCGCATCATCGACCAGTTTGGTTCCGTCCGCGACTTCCCGGAAAGTCTCGAATGCCCAACCGGCGGACGCCTCGACAGAAACGAACAGCTGCGTCCGCGAAAAGCACGAGCCAGAGGCCCAGAAACTTTCAATGTTAGTTTCATCACACCTGAGCTCACCTCGATCGCTATCTCCGCTGGCCTGAAAACATAGTGCCTCCACATCCGGATCCGGATTGCGAATGATCGGACTTGCGGCGCAGTTCCGTGAATGATGAAGCCGGCCAGCAGCTCGGTCCCCGATTTCCTTTGCGTGAGCCCTGGGACTCATGAGCATCGGAAAACCTCCAGAATTACTCCAACAAGGGCAAGGCGCTCGTTGTTGACGGCAGGCCAGGCGCAGTGAGAAATTTCGTTTCCTCAAATTCCAGTCCTCGTCCGCAACGGAGGATTTCTGCTTTCGGGTACGCTGAGTTCGGGCACACCTGCGCAACCGGCGGCTCGCGTGGCGGACCCGATTCAGGGCAATTGAGGTCTTCATGGCCGATCTCGAACACGTCCTGGACTGAGATGCCTTCAAAGACGTGGCAAAACGGCTCGAACTTCTCTTCCACGCCGTGTCCGCTTGTTGGTCACTAATGTCTGAGCCTATTTGCAGCAAACGATCCCGCCTCTAATGCTTGGGGCATACTTCCTGCCGGCGCCGCCGCAGAAATCGACCAGGTTCAATTCACGTATTCCTTTGTGATCTTTGCTCATCAGGCGGCTGCGGTTTGAGTTTCCGGAGCCTTAGTTTGTGGAACCACGCAGAGATCCGCGTAAGAGGCGTTCTCACCCGTGTAGTTGGCCAAGGCTTGGAGCAAGGGGGTAAGGTAGTACTGTTTGATGTGGTCCGGCATTGGCTCCGGAAGGTCAAGCGATTTCAGCGCAACCTCGATCAGCTCGATCGCGCGAACCTTGTTGCCACACTCATAATGGTACTCAGCGACTGGAACGTACCAAACGAATTTAAGGGGGCCGTCGTTTTCTGGAGGACTCAGTGCCAAGATTTGTTCAGACAGCTCTTTGCCCATCGCGAAGCGCTCAGCAGGGGGAAGATGGGAGTTGTTCGTCGAGGGATCGAAGAGTTGCTTCAGGGCCATTACCATCCAGGACACGGCCTCAAACTTCTTGTCGATAGCGTCTCCGACTAGTTGGCGCATAACTGGCAACCCGGTCTCCATGTCGCGCATCTTGTGAAGCAGAAGATCCACATGAGTATGCCGGAACCCGTAATTGTCTGGCATCAAAGCGAGGCCTTCTTCGACGGCCGAGAGTGCCGCCTTCCATTCCTGCGCCTGCATCGCCGGCTGGAGTTTGGCGTATATCGGTTCGATCAGCGCCAGTTCGCGCGCTGTGCGCTGGTTCCCATCGATCCGCCCTTTGTCGGCGGCTTTCGCTTCGTCGCTACTGCGCCAGCTTCCTCCTATAACTCTGGGTAAAACGTCATCGAGTTCCGATGGGTGGCCGATGAATGCGATGCGGCCGTCGCGGTCCACCAGGAACGAGGCAGGAATCCCGAGAGAAGAACTCGCCTTCATCCAAAGTCTGTTCATTTCGCCTGTGTAATCGAAGGCAATCCGATAATTTAAATTGGGGAATCTCTGAACCAGCCAAGCATCCAAGCTCGTCCGCGTCTCCTCCGCGGTCGGGCCATCTTCGCTAGCTGCGACTCCGACCACCTCAAATCGGCTATTTTTAAATTTGTCCTGTAGCTGCATCAGATGGGGCGTCGCCGCCACACAAGGTCCGCATCCAGTCGCCCAAAACTCAACAAGGTACACCTTGCCGGGTTGAAAGTTCGCGAGGGGCTTGCCACGGAGCCAGTCGCTGACTTTGATCGGAGGAGCCGGGGACTCGATACGCAACACCATGTTGTTCTCCAAAAGCTTTTCCCGGACCTCGTTAGCGTCCATAAGCGATCTGGCACTACCCTCAGGAACGGAACACACGGGAGGCCATCACACCTGTTGCGTGGTCTCATGCGGGTCAACCCACCATCGCCGCCCCTCAACGAGCAAAGGCCGTGCCAGCGCGCCTGGCACGCTGCAAACGCTTTATTGGCTTCGATAAGTCGAACAGAGCCAAGAGGACGGTTGTTTCCATCCCGACATGTTTTCTGCCGGCTGTCAGGTTTGGACACGCATCTCTGGTGCGTAAATCGCTTAGAACAGCGAACAGCGCCGGGTCGATGAGGCCGGGCATATCGAGTGCGAGCTGCCGGAGTGCGTATGCTGTTTCGCTAGAGGGGATGCCGCATGCACCTTCCATTATTTTCATGACAGAGGTTCGGCAGCGTTGCAGATTCCAGTGCCTCGACCCATGGCGGGTTTGACCGTACTCGGACGGCAATCCCCCAATGCCGGAGCGGTTGTTCAGCGCAGAGCCCACACCGGCATTTGCGGCAGTACGGACTGGAAGCTCGGCGTCAACCATTTGCAGGTTCAGTTGGCCAATTTGGTCTCAAGAGCTAGGTAGCGGCCTTCAGGCGCCAGCGGCAGCGAGTAAAGACATTGTCTTCATCGGCTTTGATTGCCGCGCACCTCCGGTCGAGGTTGGGGTAGCTCATACGCTCGCTGGTCATTTAAGGTTTTCTGACTTGGCATAGAACGCGAGCAGGGGTCCGAGATCAAAGATCGTCCCTGGCGCAAGTCGCCGCACGGACGTGGGCCATGTTTCGGGTGAGACGCCGTCAATGCCTCGCGCAAGCGTTGTGGCAAATCGGGGCATCAGCGGTGCGAGCGTATGCGCAAGGATAGCAGCGGCGGTTGCCTGAAGCGCGAGCCAAGTCCGGGTGCGAGCGAGATAGAGACTTCGCGCCACTGCATAGTCTTGCGCCTGACGGTAGATTACGCAATCGCGCACGAAATCGCAGGCCTGCACGGCCGCGCGACGGACCGAGAAGCCATCGTCCGAATAGGTGCGTTCCATCGCTGCGCGATGGTTCTCTATCCGAGCAAGGAAAGCGCGATCTGTGGGAGCCCAGTCGCCTGCGTCGGGCACACAGCCACCAAAGTCCTGCTTGATTTCCCGGTGCAGCGCATCAAGCCAATTCAGCCAGATCCCCTGAAACACCTCATTCTCGGTGCGGCGTAGCGCGTCCAGCGTGAAGTTCGTCCGCTCACCTTCCGGGCGTGTCAGGCCCAAATGAAGTCGCACGACGTCGACTGTCTTTGGACCCAGAACCTCCTTACCCCAGACCGCATGGCGGCGGCTGGTCGAGAACTTCTGCCCATCGAGCAGGTAGAACTCATTCACGTGATACCGGACTCGCGGGGTCCAGTGGGAGAACACCTCGGCATAGACAGCGGGGTAGAGTAGCGCGTGGTAGAAGGAATTGTCGAAACCGAAGAAATGGACAATCTGCCAGTCATTGCTGGGCATCGCCGCATTCCAGTCGCGCCCAAGCAGGCGAGCTAGCGTCTGGATGTTGTAAAGGAATCCGAAAGCCATCTCCGGCCAGACCCAGATCACCTGCCCCGGGAGCCCTTCGGCAGGCAGGCCCCAGTTCGAGGGGTGGGTAAGGGGCACGGAAAACTCGCCGCGTTGGCGTAGACGCGCGAAGAGGTCCATGATCCGAACGGGCGCGCCCGACGCCCTTAAATGCCGGTCTATATTGATATAGCACCGTTCCAGAGCGAGTTCAGGGCGGCGCACGGAGCCGACCAGCGGCGCCTCGGCCGAGTGCCGCGACCGGACTGCACCCAGGTCGTGGCATAGGTTCGGCGCGCCGCATTCCTCGCAGATGTTGCCGCCAGCGGAGGCGCCACAATCGGGGCAGAGGCCGCTAACATCCGGTTCATAAAGGTAATCGCCTGTCACGGCGTCAAACAGCGCAGGGCTCTCGCTCACATCTACCGCCGTGCTGCTCAGAAGACTGCGGAAACACGCGGCTTGAAAGTCGCCATAAGCGGCATCACCCATCGTGTGTAAGAAGCTGTGGATCTCGCAGTCAAGAAGACCAAGCGTGGTGCGAACCTCGTCCGCGTAGTGGTGAGCCACCTTTGCGGGCGTCGATTGATCGGCATCGGCACGCGTCACAACGTAGCTTTGGTAATCGTCGCTCCCAGTCAGGTGGTAGGCCTCGGCCCCATTCATGCGCAGGAAACGCGTGTAGACATCGGCACCCAAATAAGGACCAGAAAGATGCCCCAGATGCAGATCGCCGTTAGGCGTTGGCGGCGCGGAGAAGACGAAGATCGGCCGGCCGGGAGCCGCGACCTGTGCAGCGGCATCGAGGGCGGCCTTGCCGTCACGCCAGAAGACATCCACGAAATTTAGATCTTCGTCCCCATCGTTGTGTAGTACATGGGCTTCAAATGGGTCGAACAGAACTACGTCGCCGGCTTTGATCGAGATTTCCCCTAGGTCGGTCCTGACCTTGCCCGCGCCAGAGAGGACCACGAAAGCCTCAATTTCGTCGTGCCGGTGGAGCTCGGATGTGACGCCCGGTGCCACCTTGCCAAATGAAAATCCGGTGCCCGCGCTTCCGGTTCCAAGCGTGGCCACGTCAATACCGAACGCTCGCGACAGTTCCGTTCGAGAAAACGTGGATTTGCGCATAACGAACCTCAGCTATCCAAGCAGTGGTATCTTCGGCCGCCAACGCAAAGCCTCTGCCGCAAGTCACGAAGAGAGGCGGCAGCCCGGACCCGTTGGCGCTCCCTCCAGAATAATCCAACGGGCCAAGACGGGCACGCCAGTACGGCTTTAGGCGTCACGGAAGACCGCCCGGCGACCACCCCACAATCGTCGTGCCAAAGCCGTGACGGCTGCGGCGCTGCTCCAGCAGCCCACAATCGAAAACGCAGTGCTCTCCGCATTTTGAGCAGCCGATCAGTTTCCTGTGCATGCCTAGCTGCGTGAGTTCAATCGCGATAGAAAATGCCGTTTGGCGGCTTGAGATTGTCTAGATCGGCCACTTTGCCCTCTGGCGGATTAACGGCGCGCTTAAGCACATTATATTCGGCGCGGGTCGGCCCACCGGTTGAAGCACGCTGGAAGACCAAGTAGAGCGTCCGCCGCGAACGGTTGCTCTTGTTCGGTTGCGAGTAATGCGGTGCGTAATCGTCGAAGATGAAGATGTCGCCAGCCTTCCATATTACGGATTCCCAGGAGAACGTTTCGGCGACCTCAGGATCAATCACGCCACAGGCATCCATGGGAAAGATCCCCTTCTTGTGGTTGCCGGGGCTGAAGAAAAGGCCGCCGTTGTCCGGGTCGGAGTCGTCGATGCCTACCGCAACGACCGCATGGACCATCCGGTCGGGCAGTCCGTGAGGAATGTGATAGATGTCCTGATGCGGGCGATAGCCGCCGCTGTCGGGATAGTGGAAAATCAGCAACTCCTTGAGCCTGCGCGACCGTTCATCAAGCAGCTCCTCGACGGCAGCCTCTATGCGCTGATCGTCGAGGAGCAGATGACGCAATGGATCATGGAAGTCGAGAATATTCTCGGCCTTCGAGGTGATCTTTCGATTATCCGTCGTCTTCTCGAACCACATGAGCCATTTGTCATCGCTGACCTCCCAGCGTGATACGTCTTCAACAAAACTGGAAATGCATTCCACAGCCACGGCATCGAAAAACCTTTCGAGCCTGACATAGCCGTCCTTATGCCACTTTTCTCTTTGTGCGTCAGTCAACATACGAAAAGCCTCCTGTTCGTAGGACGGTGGTCTAACATCCCGCTTATGGCAGTCGGGCTCGGGTCAGGCTGTGCATCGACGCAGACGGTACTCCACGGCATCTGGGGCGGCGGTGCTAAGCACGTTCCGCTCCGGGTATGTTGCAGGGCTTTGTTGTCCCTCCTCACTGGAGAGATCGTCGAGGCTTGTAAACGTCTGCGGGGCGGTAGTCTGAAGGGTACACGGCCGACCATGCTATTGATGATGCGGCTGCTTGGTAGGCGACCTTTCGTGCGGTCTGATCCAGCACAAGCCGTGCCCCACACAAACTTCTGCGACACGGTCCCATTGGGGCTGTGCGATCAGGGCCGGAACATCCGCGACATGAGCTCCACCGATGAGCCACGACGCCCACTGCTACGGGCTGGTACCCTTCGCTGATCGTCGACCCAGGAATGGCCACCAATGCCACTGCGCAGTTTCGAGTGAGCGACCTGCTAGGGTCTTTGCGGCCGAAGGCGAAATGCTCGCTCGCGGAGTCATGAGATGGGCCGCTGAGTCCAGCTGGTTCAGTTGCGATGATTTCGGAGAAGGCTCCGGCTTTCGCTACGGCGAAGGACGACATCGTTCCTTGGATGCCACCGCTGATAATCCGTAGTCGGCGGGTCATATCCCGCCGCCCATTTCTGCAACGGGGTCGAACCAGCTGTCGACGGAGGTAGGGCTGATGAAGCCGGGATGCTCTGAGTCGGCGCGCGGCGCGCGCCCCAGAAGGCTGTCGAGGATGCGACGCGCTCGCCAGGCCAGTAGGCTTAGATTCGGATCAGCCAGCCCGCGCTGCCCGAGGCTCGCGTTCTGTACGAAGATGCGTCTGTCACACGGTCCGTCCCAGCTCACCGAAAAATCGTCGCCAATGGCCAGTTCATTGTCGATCTTTTCAAGCCGGTCCGCCAGCGGTTCCAGGAAGGCTGGCACCGCGTTCTCGTAACCGGTGGCCAGGATGACGATGTCAGCCGTGACTTCTTCGAACTCGTCCATGCCGTGCCGCAGGGTCAGCCTGTGAGCCGCGCCGGTATTGGTGCAGTGCAAGACCGTGCAGCCCGGCCGCAGTGCGATTGCACATCGGTTTGGCTCAAGAAATGCGTGGCGGTACAGCGCCCGATAAACAGCGCGCAACGTGCTTTCCGAAATGCCGTCCGAAGCAAGCATAAAACGCCGCAGGAACAGCCTGCGGTGTGACTCGCTCATAGCCGCAAAACGATCCGAAAAGCAGGGCATGAACAACTCGTTTGTGAACGGGCTGTCGTCGAGGGGCAGGTAGTTTTCGCGTTGCGAGGCCCAAGTGATTGAGGTAGGCCGCCCTTCTTCCGGCCGACCGACGAGATGCAACAGCACCTCGGCTCCCGACTGTCCCCCGCCGACCACACAGACACGCTTTTTGTGCACCTCAGGCTGGATGTGCAGTAATTCAGATGAGTGGAACAGATTGCGTCCAGTCCACCCCTTAAACTGAGGCGGAACTTTTGCCTGCTTGCCAATGCCGATCACGACGTTTCTGGCGCCGAGAGCCGCGTTATCCGTGCGCACCCGAAACTCGCCGTCAAAGCGGATTTCGCGCACTGTCTGGCCGCCGCGAACAAGCGGGTTCCTTTGGAAGGCCCAGCTCAGATATTGCTCGAACTCAGCTCTGAGCACGGCCTCGAACTGTGCATTCAGGAAATGGTAAAGACGCCCGTTCTCGTGCAGGTAGTTTATGAAAGTGTAGGCTGATCGCGGATTTACGAGCGTGACCAGATCCTTGAAGTGGCTGACCTGGAGCTCCGAGGAATCGAATGCGCTACCTGGGTGCCAGCGGAAATCGACTTGCCGATCCAGGAACAGGGCCCCTTGCCCCATTTGCTCGTGTATCTGACACGCAAGGCTCAAATTGGACGGCCCGGCACCCACTCCAATGCAAGAGAGCTCTACTCGTTCTGTTCGTGTAGGTGTTTCCCAATCAGGCGACGATCGCGGCGAATATCGGCCACTTGGTTTACGCTCCACACGGGCATTCTCCTCCGTGCCGCTGGAGTTGCTAGAAGCTTTCGTGTGGTCAGCTGTGAAGCCCATGGATCCCAGCATAGTGGGGAGATTGACACTCATGTCGGCGAGGTGTGGGGCGGCGCGATCGACGGCCCGCTCCCCGCTTCGAATGATCGCGTCTCGGTCAGCGAGGTGCTTTCCAAGCTTATCCCGTGTTTTAATCGGGCGCAGTCGCTCCCTCCCGTCGAGGTTTGAGCAGCTTGGGGATCCGCGAGGGCGCGGTCTCGAATACGGCGATAGCATTCTTCCGTGGGCCTGATCATAGGACGCATCCTTGATGTGTTCGGAAGGACCCCTGCATCTAGCGTGCCACAAGGAAATTGACCGATATTGGACAGTGAGGGGTAACCGTACGCCGGGCAAGGCCCAAGCGGCCGATCGGTCGAGTTCGTAACGGCAGGCAACTACGCCCCAGTGGACACCTCATGCTTAGGCCGTCCGGCCGCTGTCCGACATAAGGGCCCTGACCTCATCGCCAACCCAACGCGACGGACTTAGTGCTGCTTGTAGGTTTCCTGTTGTCGGGTCCGCCATCCGCGATGCTTTGCCGTGATGTGCGCGCATTCCATGCAGCCGTTAAATCTGCTGACAGGGTTCTAAGACCCCCCGTGGGATTGGGATGCCTCTGACGTCTCTTTGCATGGCACCACACGCCGCCGACCGGCATCACGGATTCATTCTCTCTGGCGTCTATGAAAGGACGACCGCCGGTCTGCCGGCCGCAGCATCGTTGACTGATCTGCCTGTTCTCTACGGAGAACAATCACATGTACGGAAGAGAGCATCCTCTCCAGACGATCAGAACGAACCTTTGGTAGGCTGTTGTAGGGTTTGTCGGGTTTGTCGAATTCGCTACATGGTGATGTTCGGCCGCGTTCGCAACTAAGCCGTCAAAGAACATGCATAAACGCTGTTTGGGGTTTTCTGTCAGTTGGCACGACCTTTGATGATCTCGTTGTACAGCGGCACACGCTGCTACGGTGAAGCTATTGTTTCACCCCTGATATTCAAGCTCTAGGAAAGGAGAAAAGATGAAGACCAATATTCAAGCCTGTGGTGTGACCGAGTTAACGCGCGAAGAAGCATGTGCAACGTCCGGAGGATGGTGGTTCTGGGGAGCGGTGGCAGGATTTGGCGCAATTGGTGCGTTAGGGCTGGCTTTAGCAGCACTGGAAAGATATCTGAAGCATCATTAAGACGATGTGCAGGGGACGCGATTCTACCAGCTTACGCCTCCAGTAAACAGTCTTCACAATGATGCGAGGCCACTATAGCGACCCTACGCTGAACCGCTGCGGCGAAAAATATCGGGAAGCTTTCACCCTGCTGTCAGCTAGAGCTGCCAGAATGTTATCATTGGAACAACCAGCCAGGAAAGAGCCCTTATGGATATGCCAGCTTATGATGTTACAGAACTGACTCCTGAAGAAGCATCCTCAGTTTCGGGGGGATGGGTGTTACCTCTTGTCTTCGCCATTTTTGGAATTGCTGGACTGGTAATTATGGGTATATTTGCAGATAGAATTCTGAACCATAAGAGCTAAATGGCTACCGACAGATGGGCGAACAGTATCTTAGGCCGTAGACTCATAAGCGCGCAGCGACAGGCGCATTGAGGCGAGCTGGACCATAGCGAGGAAGTTGTTGGCGAGCTTGTCGTAGCGGGTGGCGACGCGGCGGAAGTGTTTCAGCCTGGAGAAGAAGCGCTCGATCAGATCGCGATCACGGTAGAGCCGTTTGCTGAAGCACGCTTCCAGCGCCGATTGCTTTTAGGCGGGATGTTGGGCGTTGCCGGTACGGCCCACGAACCACGAACCACCTGCTACAACCGCTTCGCGATGGCGGAAGGCGGACGTGTGGGACCGGCTGATGGATGCCATCACCGCCGCGCGCGACGGTGACATCCAGATGATCGACAGCACCTCTGTTCGCGCCCACCAGCAGGCCGCGACGGCAAAAAGGGGGGCCTAGATAACTGTCTCGGTCGATCGCGCGGCGATTGGCATTCGCTGCGACTCGGCCTGGCCGGCCAGATGCAACTCACCGGGCACCTCAGCCTTTCTGCTGAGGTGGCGCTCCTGTTCACGCGGCTCGACGGCGAAGATCAGCACCATATGCGCTCTTTCATCGGGCAAATCCCCGAGGACGGCGATGGGCATGGTGTCCAGATCGAGGCGGTGTTGAAGTACGAGGTCGCGGATTTGTTCAACATCGGGGTCGGCTCCCGCTACTGGGGCGTGGCGGCTAACGGCACCGCTCATTTCGAAAAGGTCGGTTTTTCCCCGCAGGTCGAGAAGTGGGAGGTAGAGCGCTATGGCGTGTTCGTGCAGGCTAGCATCAAGTTCAACTGAGAGAGCAAGAACCGAGGAGAGCGGTCCTTCCGGGCAACGAAAGCATCAATTCGCTGGTCAGGCATATTGCCGATCGCCCACTCGGGTTAGGCTGAGTGCAGCGCTCCATCCAGGTTCTTCACCCTGATCGGCGGACCAGGTGAGGTTCTGATGATTGCCATTCGACCACCTGTCCGAAATGTACCAGTGTTCTTTACTCAATGCCTGAAGTGGTTCACAAAAGAGGAGCCGTTGCCCACAGGCTCCGCCGCTGGAATTCCTGCTTCGCAATCGTGGCTATTCCGAACCCGCTCCAATGAGCTTTCGGTATCCTCACAGAAATCTTCCTGTGCAAGAATGGGTTCGCCGGATGAAGGCGACTGTTTTGACGGCCATCAGAATATGGGCCAAGTCTGACTGGCAGTGGGCGAGCGCCGCGGCCTGTGATCGTCGGGTCCGATTGTCTGCCCTGAGATTCCAACAAACGGTTTGATGATGGCGTTTACGAAGCCCGCATGAAAACACCTCGGGGTCCGGCTTAGACACCGCATTTTCATTGGCCCAGCTGACAAACAGCCCTGCCGCGAGATCGACTTCGGAGGTTCTCGGCAGAACACATCGCAGGTTCAGCTCAAACAGCATGTTGACGGAACTGCTGTCGGGTTTGTCGAGTTCGCGACACGGTGATGTTCGGCCCGGCGTTCCGCCGCGCTCTCAAGTAAGCCGGTAAATCTAAAATGCGTAAGCGCCGTTCTGAGATTTCTGCGAGTTGGCACGATCCTTGATGTTCTCGTTGTGCGGCGGCACACGTCGCGAAAGCCGCCGAGCGGAATCACTGATTCCGCATCCTATTTTAGCTTCAAGGAAGGAGAAACAATGAAGACGGACCTGTCGGCTTATGCTGTGACCGAATTGAGCCCTGAAGAAGCATCTTCAATTTCGGGAGGGTTCTTTTGGATTTTGGGAGCTGTTACGCTATTAGCTTTTGTAGCTGCGAGTATAGGTGAGTTGCTTATCAACCATGGATACGCGGATTGAACATAATTGCCGCCAAAAGCTATGCTTCATACTGACGATAGCTCATTGATTCCTCTTTCGTCTGAACGGGCCAACTGCACTGCAGAGAGCATCCTTGCTCGGCGATCAGGGCGATCTTTGGCCATCTACAAGGTACTTGTGCTCTGTGTGGTTGGGGCATTGCTGTCGCTGCCACTCATCACCATACCGGTGTCTGTCCAAAGTGCCGGCAGCATTCGTCCCACCATCGAAAAGACGCCCCTAGTGGCGCCGCTCTCGGGACGCATCTCCGGCATCCTTGCCACTGAGAATGATCTGGTTGCCCGCGGGCAGGAGATCCTCACCCTCGATGATAAGGTCGTTGAGGAAAAGCTCAGGGCGCTTACAGGCGATATTCGCGCGCAGAGCGATCTTGCCCGTGACCTCGAAACCCTGATCTCTTCCGGCACGTCCAAAGACCCGATCCTCCTCTTGACCGAGTCCGCCACGGCCGAGGGCGCGCATTTCCTCAACCTGCTGCGCGAGAACCAAAACGCCCGCGATAATGCCGCCGCGGAACTCGACCGTGCTAAGCGACTGCTCTCCGCCGCTGTAGCGCCTGCAAAGGCTGTTGAGGATAAGGCTCTCGCCCTCCAGACAATTGAGGTTCAGGGCGAGATCCTCGCCGGCCGCAAGGCCGCCGAATGGAGCCAGCAGCTCTTCGATACTAGGCTGCGCCTCAATGAACTTACGGCCACCTTGCATCAGCTCGAGAACGAACGGGATCTGACCCGCATTCGAGCCCCTGTGTCGGGCGCTCTCCAGCAGTTCACAGCTCTCAGCCCAGGCAGCTATGTCCAGGCCGGGCAAACGGTCGCTTGGGTTTCGCCGGACGCCGAACTGGTGGCGGAGATCTACGTTTCCCCGAGCGACATCGGCTTTGTGCGCCCCGGTCAGCCGGTGCGTCTGCAGGTCGATGGCTTCAACTACAATCAATCGGGCATCATTGACGCGACAGTGCTTGACGTGGCGCAGGACTTCATTCTCCACGACGGGAGCCCGGTCTTCAAGGTCCGCTGCGCGCTCTCGCGCCGCCATCTCGCCCTCAAGCATGGGGTCACCGGTCACCTGAAGAAAGGCATGACCGTGCGGGCCCGCTTCATCCTGGGCGACCGCACTCTCCTGCAACTCCTCTACAGTGAGGTCGACGATTGGCTCAATCCGCTCCTGGCGGGCCACTGATCCTTCATTTTCCAAACAGTAAGCGAGCCGCCATGTCGAGCAAAGCCATCAAGTTCAAGCAGCGCGACATCACCGATTGCGGGGCCGCCAGCCTTGCTTCTGTCGCGGCCTTCTATGGCCACAAGCTGCCATTGTCGCGCATTCGCCAGTATGCCTCGACCGGCCGCTCCGGCACCACGGTGCTGGGCCTCATGGAAGCGGCTCGGAAGCTGGGCTTTGTTGCCAAGGGGGTGAAGGGCGGCTTCGACAGCCTATACAAGATCCCCAAGCCCGCCATCGCGCACGTGATCGTCAAGGAGGTCCTGCACCACTTCGTTGTAATCCAGGCGGTCGACCCGATGTGGGTCACCGTCATGGACCCAGCCTATGGTGAAGTCCGCAAGCTGGCGCACGAGGAATTCAAAAAGCAATGGACTGGAGCCCTGGTGCTCCTGGTTCCGGCAGACACCTTCAAGCGCCGCGACGAGTCCACCTCGCCCCTAGCCCGTTTCGCGCGTCTGCTCGCACCACACAGGGCGGCAATGGCGCAGGCTCTCGTCGGGGCGCTGGTGACGACGATCCTTGGCCTCTCGACGGCCATTTACGTTCAGAAGATCGTCGACCATGTGATTACAGGGGGCAACCGCAATCTGCTCAACCTGATGAGCGTCGCCATGCTGCTGATCTTGGTTGTGCAGATCCTGGTCGATCTCCTCAGAAACCGGCTCGTCCTGCAAACGGGGCAGAAGATCGACGTACAACTGATCCTGGGCTACTACAATCACATCCTGACCTTGCCTCAGAAATTCTTCGACAGCATGCGCATGGGCGAAATCATTTCCCGCATGAACGACGCGGTGAAGATCAGGAGCTTCCTGAACGACGTCTCGATCAACATGTTCGTCGACGTGCTAACGATACTGTTCTCGTTAGGGCTGATGTTCATCTACTCGTGGAAGATCGCCTTGGTCGTGGCGGTCTCCATCCCCATGTACCTCTCGGTCTATTGGATCACCAACCGGCTGAACAGGGATAGACAGCGCGCCATAATGGAGAACGCTGCCGAACTGGAAACGCAACTGGTGGAGTCACTCGGAGCTGTCTCCACGATCAAGAACTCCGGCATGGAGAGCTTCGCCAACTTCAGGGCGGAGACCCGCTTCATCAAGATGCTGCACTCCGTCTACAGATCCGGCCTGATCTCGATCTTCGGAGACAGTGCCTCGACTTTCCTTGCAATTCTATTCACCATCGTGCTGATGTGGTCCGGAACGACCCTTGTCCTCGATCAAACCGTCACGCCCGGCGAATTACTGTCCTGTTATACCTTACTGGGCTATGTCACCCGTCCGGTTGCCAGTCTAATCCAGACCAACCGCATCGTCCAAGATGCTCTTATCGCGGCGGATCGCCTGTACGATATATTCGACCTGGAGCCGGAGAGCGGTGGCGGCATCGACGCCACCAAATGCAGCATTGGCGACATCCACCTGGGGAATGTCACATTCCGCTATGGCGGGCAACTGGACCTTTTCCAGGATCTTAGCGTCACCTTCCCCCGCGGGGGAATGACTGCGGTTGTGGGTGAAAGTGGCTCGGGCAAGAGCACCCTTGCGGCGCTGCTGCAGAATGTCTACCCCCTTGAGGGTGGGCACATCCGGATTGGCCCCTATTCTATCCAAGACCTCTCGACCGTATCCCTGCGCAAGGTTGTCGCTGCGGTGCCCCAATCGATCGACGTGTTCTCGGGCTCGCTCATCGACAACATCGCAATTGGCGAATTCGAGCCGGACATCGAGAAAATCCATCGAATCTGCGCTCAAACAGGGCTGAGGGATGTGATCGAGCGCTGGCCGGGTGGCTTCCAGGCCAATCTCGGCGAGAACGGCGTGCGCCTCTCCGGGGGCGAGAAGCAGCGCTTAGCGTTGGCTCGTGCTTTGTACCGGGATCCGGAGATCCTGATCCTCGATGAAGCGACGTCATCACTCGACTCCGTCGCCGAGGCGTTTGTCCTGCGGGTGGTTGAGGATCTGCGTCGGGACGGCAAGACTGTCGTCGTCATCTCTCATCGACTGAGCACCATCCGTAGGGCCGACAAAATAGTCGTCTTAGACAAGGGGCGGGTCGTTGCGGAGGGAAAGCATGCTGATCTGGTGACAAGTGAAGGCGCCTACGCCCGCTTGTGGCGAGCGCAAACTGAATCCAGCTAACAGCTGGGGTGAGGCTTGATCGCAGAATCTCCCAAGGCCATAAGCCAGGGTGGCGAAATGTTGTTGCTGTCCGGCCTCAGGGGCGCACTCAAATCAGCGGCCGCCCGTCGCCTCATGGGATCTTTGTATCATGCGGGCGGTCTGCCTTCGCCGCGCGGAGTTGGTCAGGATTGCGCAGCCGAGGCGAACGCGGATGGTACTTGGCAGTGTCATCGGGGTGACAAGACCAGCTTCTTGAAGCCCCAGGACGGTCTCATCGATTTCGCAGGTGGGCAATGTTGCTTGTGGTCCACGCCTCCCACTGCCCGTGATAGCGCTTGCCGCCCAGCAAGTGGGCTGGAAGACACGTCCTTAAAAGCCCACCGCCTTTCTGAAGGTAGAACCTGAATTCGCGTCGCGATCAGTCGGCGTCTTAGTCGAATTTGATAGCCGGCATTCATACCGTAAATGCGCTTATCGAAACGATCGATTTTACGAACAGCAACGAACATGAAAAACGCTGCTCGTGACCTTCTGAGGACGAATCAGTTGCATGAACTACCGAGCGGATATTAACGGTCTACGGGCCGTCGCCGTTGTTCCGGTTGTCCTATATCATGCTGGTTTTTCAGCGGTCAGCGGCGGGTTCGTTGGGGTCGATATATTCTTTGTGATCTCCGGCTTCCTTATAACGTCCGACATCATCGAGCGGACAGACCAAGGCGAATTCTCGCTACTGGACTTCTATCACCGTCGCGTTCGACGGATCTTCCCAGCCCTGTTCGCAATGCTCGCCGCCTGTTTTGCGACAGCGTGGTTTGTGCTGCCGCCGGGAGAGTTCGTTGGGTTCGGCAACAGCGCCATTGCCGTCGCAATTTCCGTCAGCAACTTCTTTTTTTACCGCAACACAAACTATTTCACTGAAGCCGCGACCTCGCTCCCGCTCCTGCACACATGGTCGCTGGCCGTCGAGGAGCAGTTTTACTTCCTGTGGCCTTTGGCGGTCATACTCATGATGAGGTGGCTGAGACCTTGGGCGGCAATCATCGTCGCGGCGCTGTGCGTGATGTCCATCTACGCCGCCGAGCACTGGCTCCAGAGCGATCCGCCCTTCGTATTCTACATGCTTCCGACGCGCGCTTGGGAACTGCTCGCGGGCGGGCTGATCGCACTGCCTGTTGCTAAGGCAATAAGGCCAACCCAAACGATTGCAGAACTCCTCGCTGCCTCTGGCCTGGGGCTCATCGCTGCTTCACTCTTCCTGCTCGATCATGATACGCTTTTTCCCGGCCTTTACGCGCTTGCTCCCTGCATGGGCGCCGCGCTCATCATCGCCGCTGGCTTTCATCGCGAGACAATGGTCGCAAAGGCACTGTCGATCGGACCTGGCGGCTTCATCGGCTTGACGTCCTACTCGCTCTACCTCTGGCACTGGCCGATGCTGGTCTTTGCTGGCATCTATCGAAATCGCGAGTTGCTCGTCTCTGAACGTGTCGCCGTCCTGATGGCCGCGCTGCTCGTTTCTGCACTCTCATGGCGCTTTGTCGAGCGCCCGTTCCGCCGGAGAGCTACAGGTTGGACGTGGCTGGTACCGACCGCCGGCGCAACGGCTGCGGTCTGCTGTCTGTCCTTGGTGATCATCAACAGCTCCGGCTTCCCCAGTCGGGGTCCGGATGGCGGCCCGTCTGTTCGAGCGCTTAGAGCGGAAAGTGCCAGGTTCGAAGCATCTTCCTGCCTCGAGCATGGCGGGCTCATTCCCAAAACGGGCGAATGCGTCCTGGGCTCCGGCAATGTCGCTCCGACGATCGTTTTGTGGGGGGATTCTCAGGCTGCCCATCTTGCCCCTTCTTTAAGTGAGGCCGCCCGGACCACAGGCGTGCGCGTCAGACAGATTACAAAAGCGGGGTGCGCTCCTTTCCCCAACATGACGGTGCTTCCCGCCAGTTCATTGACAAGGGATTGCCCGGCGTTCAATAGGTCCGCGCTCCAATCGGTGCTGGCCGATCGCAACGTCACACTCGTGATCCTCGCAGGCCGCTGGAACACCTACTCCGGGCGTGGAGGCAGCTTCCTTTCAAGGGATGGAAGCTGGCCTTCACAGGAGGCTTCCAAAGCGAACTTCACGTCCGCCATAGAACAGACAACCGCCACACTGGCAACGCATGGCATTAAGACCGCCGTGGTTGGACCAGCCCCAGAACCGCCCACCGATGTGCTGACTTGCCTTATCCGTGCGGACTTCATGAAGGGCGATGCGCCGTGCTCCACCATGCCGGCCGAGAGGTCTTGGCACAACAATCAAGTCCTCGCCGATCTGCTGCCACCAACCGTGCAGTTCGTCCCCATAGTCCCAGTTTTGTGTGGGCAGCAAAAGTGCCCGCTGAGATCAGGTGAAGACGTCTTCTACCTTGACGCGCTCCACCTTTCGCCGGCGAGCCGGCATATCCTCGCTCCCATTTTTGCCGAGCTTATCTCTTCGCAGTCATGAATCGGCACTAAGCGTGCGGGCAAGCGGATCGCGGATCGCCGCGGTTCAAGCGGGCTAAGCCTCGGCGAGGACTGCAGCGAATTTTTTGAACCTTATCGAGGCCTGCCGGCCAAGTTATGCGGCTCGAGCACCCTCACCGCCGCACTGATCCATGCCAACCGCCAGCAGCATCCTGTTGCCGCAATGCGGGTGTGGTTCGGCTTTCCCGAGCACCCGAAGAAAGCCGGTCGGCGCGGACATGCGAAGATTCCTGCGGCCGCCCCAAACGAGTCGGGTCCGATCTTGGCTCGATCCCTTCAGTATGTGGATTGCGGCAGCGCCATTGCCTTCACAACCGGAGCCAGGGAACAGTGGCAGGACATGGTCTGCCACTGCGGGTGCAGGCTGGGGGCAACGGGTCAGAACTCGGCTGCCGCGCTGAAACGCCTCTTTTTCTCGGCTTCGCCAACCTAGAAGCCGTGCTTTGGTTGCCTCGAGTAGCGGCCCTGCGCGGCACTTGGTCTGCGCGTGCATCTGCGTGAGCAGAATCCCAGCAGCACTGAAGCAGGGAGAACATATGCCGGGTGGCGACGCGTGCAGATGGCTGCAAGGGTGTTCTCCCCGTTGCGTTCATTCTCCAGCCGGCATCAGAATAGGTCATCGGGAAGCAGAGCGCAGAACAGCATGGTCGCAACTCGGACGCGTCAACGCGCCAAAAACAGCGGCAATGTCGGCTTCTCGAATGTCCATCGCGTCACACCGCCAAAGAGCCGCTCACGTAATCCACGGCTGCCATAAGCGCCCATGACGATCAATTCGGCAGACGTGTCGATTGCGTGCTGCACAAGCACCGTGGCGACCGATTTGCCGGCACTTGCCAACACGTCAACCGACACCCGAACACCGTGTCGAGTGAGATAGGCAGCGATGTCAGCGCCAGGCTCCGAGCCGTTCCCGTTGTAGTTCGCCTTCGGATCGACCAGGGCGACACGAACGTTCTCGGCAACGCAGAGGAGACCCAGCGCTTCGCGAACCGCACGGGAAGCCTCGACACGCGAATCCCAACCGACCAGGACGCGCCGTGGCCACAGGGTCGCCTCAGCCCCCTTCGGCACAACGAGCACCGGCGTTCCCGTATCGAACAAGCAGCCGTTGACTACAGGAGGTCCGAGAGTCTCGTCATTGAGAAGGCCCGGTCCGACGATGGTGAGGTCGGAACAGCGCGCCCGCTGTCGTGCCAATTCACCCAGGCTAGCCGGATTGCAGCAGTCGGCATCGATGTCAAATGAGAGCGACATGGATCCCAGCAGCTTCTGGAGATCTTTGGAGCATCTTTCCAGTCTCGCCACGTCCTGTGTAAATCGATCGATCTCCCGAAAACGATCGTTCAATCGGTCAATGGCCAGCCCACGTCCCACAGGCCATTCGGGGACACCATCTGCAATCGATGGATAATACGACATGATGAGCATCGGAGTGGGTAGGATCAGTACGGAAAGATGCGCGCCGACTTCGGCACACAAGCCGGCGGCAGTTCTGACGTCCTGATCGGAACCGTCAGCGCCGGTCACACAGAGTACGCTTTTGAAACCCATTTGCCTGCTTCTTCCCGAGTATTCGTTTGGTGTTCAACCGGCGAAACCGGCTCACAGCGAGGAAAGGGGCTGTGGGACCAGACCTGGCAGGTGATTTTTAGCCGTCCGGATTGTCGAGCGAGTAGCCGGCCGACCTGACGGTTCGAATGACGCTGCCGGGCGAAGCCGCCTGAAGGGCTTTTCTGATCCGGCTGATATGGACATCGACGGTGCGTGCACCGACATGGATGTTGGGCGGCCAGGCCGCGCGGATAAGTTCGTCCCGGCTGAAGACCTTCCCGGGGGCTTTGATCAAAAGCCGCAGCACGTTGAACTCGATAGGTCCGAGATGGATGTCGTGGCCGTTGCCGCGAACGCGGTGGGCATCGAGCTTCATCTCGAGGCCGCCACAGGAGAGCCAGCCGCCGTTTTCAAGACCATTTTCGCCCCGTAGGGGCAGCGCCAGCTTCGCTCGCAGACAGTCCAGCAGCTTGGCCGGCGCGATCGGCCGCACAAAGCTCTCGTCAATGCCAGCCTTGAGGAGGCTGAGGTGCTGGTTCTCGGCGCCGGGCGCGATCAGGGCGATAACGGGCAGCCCGCCGGTCCGGGGGTGCTGTTTGAGCCGGCAGCAGATTGGGGAGCCGGTTATGCTCGCTGGCCCGCAGTCCAGCACCACGGCCTGAAATTCCCGTTCGTCCGCCAGTGCAAGTGCCTCCTTTGCGCCGCCTGCCGGCTCACTGGCGAAGCCGTCCGCCTCCAGTATATGGCTGAGGAACATATAGAACTCGGCATCGTGCGAACAGATCAGGACGAGTGGCTTCATCGTCGCTGCCTCAAGTGCCCATCGGCCTGGACCGTAGCGGCGGAGTAGAGGCCTTCGCGCCGCTCAGGACTGCCATGGCCCCTTTGCTCAAAACCCGTTTCCATTACGCACGCGCCACCTCGGGATAGGTGTCGATAGCTGCGATTGCCTCGTCGACCAGTTTCGTACCGGCCGCGGCGAGTTTGCAAAACGTCTCGGAGCCGAACCGATGGACGTCACGCAGGGTCTTGGACAGAACGACCAGCCGCCCGGCGGTGAAAAGCACGCGCCCGAAGCCCTCATGGCTCATTTCGATCATCGGAGATGCCATCAGGCCGCAGCGCTCCTCGATTGCAAGGGCGACGGCAGTGTAGAACTTGTCGAGCCTCCACAGCACGTCCGGATCGGGATCACCGATGATTGGAATCGTACGGCGCTGCTCCTTGCTGACGATGAAGTCGGCCAGCAACTCAGCGTCCACTTTGCCGTCCCATGACCCGTGGGAGTCCTGAGCACGGATCAGCCGCACGAGGCATTTGAGAAACGGGCTGGCAAGCGCCACCTCGTCGCCGGCGATAGCAGAGGTAGCCGAAGGGTCGGTCATTTCGCCTCCTTATTTCAGTCTTCGTCCTCAAAGGACGGTTTCTGTTTCGCAACGCCGGCTTCAGCCAGGACCTTGCGCAGCCAAGGTGGAGGGCAGGTCCTGAGCATTACCTGCGTGCGAAACAGTACCTCCTGGATGCTCTGAGCCTGCCGCACCTTGATCGGATGGATTTTTGCCGAAACAAGCTTGGCCGCCGAAGGTCCGCCGATCGCCAGGCAAAACAGGAGGTGGCAGCCCTTCAGCGCTTCAACCTTCGGTGTGATGCGGTCATCCCTCTCGGCCCGATGTTTCCCAGTTTGGTCGGAGACGTCGTCGAACTCGATGACTTCCACGAGCTCCCACTCCTCGCGAGTCATATCGTAGATGACAAAGCGCTTGGCCGACCCGAAATGGGCATTGAGTTGCTTGACGTCCTGAGTAGCGATTGCCACCCGCAAGGCGCCTGCTTGTCGTTCACGCATCGGACGGTGAACCTCGTCAGTGACGAGTGAGAGGCGACGCATCGGGCTCACCTGGCGTTTGCCGCCTGCGGAATGGATCAAGCTCCTCAGGCGTCGGCGCACGCCGCTCGGCCTGGAACAGGTTGGCAACCTCGAAGATCAGGTCACGGGTTCCTTGATAGAGGATCGAGAGCTTGTGCTGACTACCGAGCCGGTCGAAGACGGGGAAGCCGATGCGCATGAGCGGAATGCCAAGGCGTTGCGACGCCTGGCGTCCATGTGAATGGGTGACCAGAAGATCCGCGCCGCCCGCAAGCGCTTCCAGATCGCCGAGATCGCCGATCTGAATCGACTCCGCCGGAACCTTTTCCAGAATATTCGACATATCGGTCGTCGTGACCGCCGCCGTGATATCGGAGCCCATGTCCACGAAGAAGGTTGCGAATTGATAGAGTTGGTCTGGTTCAGCAGCGATCGCAATTTTCTTGCCTCCGAAATGGAAATGTCCGTCGAGCAACGCATCCTGCAATTGCGCCCGCCGGCGGCGGACACTTGCCGGCACAGGCTTGCCAGAAATAGCCGACAGCAGGGAAAAGAGCTGATCGGCGCCCTTTAATCCAGTCAGCGACTGAAACAGCACGTAGGGCACGCCGGTCGCCCTATACAGGACCTCGGCGGGGCGGCGCATATGCTCGCCGACGGCGATGCAGTGACCAGCCGTGCCGAGCTCGCGGATATCCTCGATGCTCGTACCGCCATAGGTGGTCGGGACCCAGTGGTCTGGCACCGTACCGTCGAGCGAGCCTGAGAGGTCCGGGAAAATCACCGATTGCAGCCCAAAGCTTTCGACCATCTCGCGCAAATGCTCGATGTCAGCCACGGTGAGGTTCCAACCGGGCAGGATTGCGATCTTCTTTTTCTTGCGCGCCCGTTCGCCTGGTCGCGTAATGCCTTCCATCATCGCGGTGACAGCTTTGGCCCAGCCCTGTTCGAGGGCGCCGGCGAAATCCGGCGTGTTGGCCAGGACGATCTCCGTACCCGCGAGTTCTGCCGCGCGTTTCAGTCTGATTTCGGCGATGTCGCCTGCCGAATCTTCACCACGGGTTTCCACCAGGGCCGTCGTGCAGACCCCAATCAGCTTTGGCTTCGTGCGGGTCTTGAGATTGAGGATCGCCTCTTCCAGATTGTCCGACCCGCCGAGGATGGTTGTTACTTCATCCATCGCGGTGGTCTGCAGGGGGATCGTTTCCTTGAAATGCCGCACAAGCAGCACGAGGGCGAAGCTGGTGCAGCCCTGAGTGCCGTGGAACAGCGGCACGGCGCCGTCGATGCCGAGAAAGGCCAAGACTGCACCAAGCGGCTGTGACGACTTCAGCGGGTTGACCGATGCTGATTTGGTCTGGGGGAGGATACGGGTCATCGCATCTCCTCAACATCCACCCAATTCGACGGCGGCTTGCCGGCGGATTTTCCGACGGCGTGCAGGTTCTCGGTGTCGTTGCTCGTGCCCGGCAGTTCGTCCTTCACATGGGGTGGGCAATCCCACGGAGCGCGCTCGCGCACTTGGGCCCAGATCGGGTTGTGGATGGCGAGGTCGATCTGCCGCACGAGTTCCACCATGCCGTCATAACCGGAATAAGGGTGCTGTCGCTCCTGGTTGATGTCGAGCCAGGGCGTCTTGGCCTTTAGCGCGACGAACTGCGTGCGCCCGCCCGACAGCATGATATCGGCTTTGCCTCCAGAGAGCATGGCGTAAAGGTTGCGCGCTGGCATCTGCTCGAAAGTGTGCTTGTCGTCCTTGAGGACCAGTTTGATGCGCTCCTTGTCTTCGACGGTCGATTTCTTGACCGAGGTGCCGACGATCTCGATCCCGATCTCCACCAACGCGTGGACGACCGACCAGGACTTGACACCACCCGTGTTCAGCAGCACCCGCTTGCCTTGGAGGCGGGCCCGGTAGGCTTCGAGCTTCTTCCATGCAATCGCCTCCTGCTCGGCGATCAGCGTCTCTGTGCGGTCCAGGATCTCCGGATCGGCTCCCTTCCTCACCAGCAGCTCAGCGATCTTGCGGAGTGCTTCCGAAGTGTCCGAAATCCCGTAGAAGGAGCCTTCGAAGAAAGGGATGCCCCAACGCTCGTCCATCTTGCGAGCTAGATTGATGAGGGCCGTCGAGCACACGACCATAGCTGCCCGAGCTCGGTGCGCGGAAGCGATGTCGAGATAGCGCGCGTCGCCCGGGATGCAGGCGCGAATCCGGATCCCGAGCCGGTCGAGGAGCGGCTTTATCAGCCAGAATTCGCCGGAGAGGTTGAATTCGCCAAGTATGTTGATGTCGTGCGGCCCGGCGTCATCGGGTTCCGCCGTGCCGATGACATGGTCGAGCAACGCCTCAGCGGCGAGCTTGTTGCCGAGATTCTTGGAACCGGCCAGGCCCGGCGCATTGACCGGGACCACGGCCAAGCCGAATTTTTCGGCGGCGCGTTTGCAGACAGCTTCGATATCGTCGCCGATGAGCGCCGTCACGCAGGTCGAATAGACAAAGACTGCCGGTGGCGCATACGCCTCCTTGATTTCGCGGATCGCCTTGAAGAGCTTCCGCTCGCCCTGCCCCATCACCACCTCGAGTTCGGTGAGGTCCGTCGTGAAGCTGGTGCGCCACAAGCTTGGCCCGGACGAAGCTGCACCGCGGTTATCCCAGGAATTGCCCTCGCAAGCGAGCGGCGCGTGGACCAAATGCGCAACGTCGGTAATCGGCTGCAGGACGATCTTGGCTCCGTCAAAGGCGCAACCGCCCGCTGCCGCTCCTGGCGTCAGCGCCCTTGCGCAGCCCTGCTTGCGCGCCTTGGCATCCTTGCCACGGTTCTTGTCACAGGCGGGCTCGTCGAAAACGTCCTGGATCTTCGCACTGAGCGAGCTCATCACGTCAGTCCCCAAAGCCAATTGGCAATAAACCGCCTGGGCGAAAAGCCGGTCCGTGTCTTTTAGCGGGTGAGGTCATAGGAATAGTCCGTCACGCCCGTCTGGCTCGTCTCGCGATCGAGCTTGTCGAAGACCTTGTCGAGGATGGTGGTCAGAACGCGTAAGCCGCCCTGATAGCCCATGAGCGGAAAGCGATGGTGGTGGTGCCGGTCGAAGATCGGAAACGTCAGCCGGATCAGCGGCGTGCCGGTGTCGCGCTCCAGATACTTGCCATAAGAATTGCCGATCAGCAGGTCCACTGGCTCGGTGAAGAGCAGCGACCGCATAGCCCAGAGGTCCTTGCCCGCCCAGACCTGAGCGTCCTTGCCGAAGGGAGAGGATGCAAGCAGTTCCTTCAACTCGGCTTCCCAGGTCGAGGTGCCGTTGGTGGCGAGGCAATGTGTCGGCTCGCCGCCCGTTTCCATGACGAAGCGGGCCATGGCGTACACGAAGTCAGGGTCGCCGTAGATCGCGTATTTCTTGCCGTGCAGCCAGGACTGGCTGTCCGCCATGGCATCAATCAGTCGGCCGCGCTCCAGCCGGATTGCCTCGGGGATTTCCTTGCCGGAAAGCGCCGAGACCTTCATCAGCAATTCGTCAGTCGCCTGGACGCCGAGCGGATAATGGAAGGAAGCCGTGGCCTGCCCAACTTGCCCACAATAGTCCAGCGTTTTTCGCGTGTTGTAGTGCTGCAGCGAGAGCGTTGCCTCGGCGTCGAGTGCCCCCCTCACCTCTTCGATCTTCGTGCCGCCGTCATACATGCGGTATTCCCCGTCCGACGGCGTGTCGAACTGGTCAGACGCGTCCTGGATGAAGGTGTAGGACACACCCATCACATCGAGCAGACGTTTGAGCTCCCGGTTGTTGCCAACGCAGAAACCGTCGAAGCCCGGAATGACATTGATGCTTCCCTTGGTTTCCGTGCGCTGCTGGCCTTTCCAGAAGTGCTCCAGAATGCCCTTGAGCATGCCGTCATAGCCGTCGACATGGCTACCGACGAAGGCTGGCGTGTGGGCAAAGGGCACGTCGAAGTCGCGTGGGACCGAGTTTTCGTCTTTGGCGTTCTGGATGAAGCTGTGGAGGTCGTCGCCTATGACCTCGGCCATACATGTCGTCGACACTGCGATCATCTTCGGGTCGTAAAGTTGGTATGTGTTGGCGAGCCCGTCGACCAGGTTCTTCAGGCCGCCGAACACTGCCGCATCCTCGGTCATCGAGGAGGAAACCGCCGAAGCAGGTTCCTTGAAATGGCGTGACAGGTGCGAGCGGTAATAGGCCACGCAGCCCTGGCTGCCGTGGACGAAGGACATGGTCCGCTCGAAGCCCGCGGCCGCGAACACCGCGCCGAGGGGCTGGCAAGCCTTGGCGGGATTGATCACAAGCGCTTCGCGGGCGAGGTTCTTTTCGCGGTACTCCCAGGTCTTGGTAAATTCGCCTTGATCGGTAACGATCTGATCCGGGTGCGGACATTCGAAATTCAGCTTCTTCTCGGCGAGCATTTGCCTGTATTCCGGCTCGCGGAACAGGGGAGCGTGGTCGAGAATCTTGTCGGCCGACTGCGGCATTGGTATTCCTCTTTTTAATCTGGCCGCGCTATCCGGCAGCTCAGACAGGTCGAGACGTTTCCGGTAACCGCGAGGCTCACAAGCTCGCGGGGTTCATGGTCTCTCTGGAGAGACCGGACCAAGGACTGGGCGTTTATTCGGCAGCTATCGCCCGCCTAGTAGGCGGGCGTTCTTTCCAAGGAGCGTGGTAGAGATCCCAGACCGGATTGTTGATTGCAAGATCCACGTCACGTGCGAAAATGGCAAAGCCGTCATAGCCGTGATAAGGTCCCGAATAGTCCCAGGAATGCATCTGACGGAACGGAATGCCCATCTTCTGCACCGGGTATTTTTCCTTGATGCCGGAGCCCACGAGGTTGGGGCGAACTCCCTCGATGAACTTCTCCAACTCGTAGCCGGTAACGTCGTCGTAGATCAGCGTGCCGTTCTTTACGTAATGAGCGGTGCGCTGATAATCATCATTGTGGCCGAACTCGTAGCCGGTTCCGACGATGACCATGCCGAGGTCCTCGTAAGCTGTGATGACGTGGCGGGGGCGCAGACCACCGACGTAGAGCATGACGGTATTGCCTTCGAGGCGGGGCCGGTACTTGGAGATGACGGCGTCGACAAGCGGTCTGTACTTGGCGATTACCTTCTCGGTTTTCTCCTCGATTTCCGCCCCGAAATGCTTGGCTATGTTGCGCAGGGAGGTTTCGATCTGGGACGGTCCGAAGAAATTATACTCCATCCAGGCAACGCCATACTTTTCCTCCATATGTCGGCAGATGTAGTTCATCGACCGGTAACAGTGGATGAGATTGAGCTTGGCCTTTGGCGCGCGTTCAATCTCGGCCAGTGTTGCGTCGCCCGACCAGTTGCCAACCACGCGCAATCCTATCTCCTCAAGCAAGATGCGCGAGGCCCAGGCATCGCCGCCAATATTGTAGTCGCCGATCACGTTGACGTCGTAAGTACCGGCCTCGAAGTCGACGTCCTTCTTGTCGAAGACCCAGTCGCGGATCGCGTCATTGGCGATGTGGTGGCCGAGTGATTGCGAGACGCCGCGGAAGCCCTCGCAGCGCACCGGCACGATGGTCTTTTCGTACTCCTTGGCCTTCTTGCGAGAAACGGCCTCGGTGTCATCACCAATGAGACCGATCGGGCATTCGGATTGCACGGTGATGCCGTTGTTCAGCGGAAACAGCACCTCGATCTCGTCGATGATCTGCTCCAGTTTCTTGTCACCGCCGAAGACAATGTCTTTCTCCTGGAAGTCGGAGGTGAACTGCATTGTCCCGAACGTATCGATGCCCGTTGTGCCCACATAGTAATTGCGGCGCTGTGACCAGGAATATTGGCCGCAGCCGACGGGGCCGTGCGAGATATGGACCATATCCTTGACTGGGCCCCAGACCACGCCCTTTGAGCCGGCATAGGCGCAGCCACGGATCGTCATCACCCCGGGGATGGACTTGATGTTCGATTTGACGTCGCATTCGGAAAGGATCTCACTTTCCCCGGTAGCCTCATCCCCGCTCTTTGCGATGTTCAGGTGTTTTTTGCGGCGCTTCGCCGCTTTGTCGGGATATTGCGATAGCACCTCCTCGATAAGCTTCGCATGGAGAGCACCATCATTCTCGTATTCCAGGCTCATGGGACCCCTTTCAAGGTGTCTGATGACGCCCCACCGATGAGGCGCCGTTCTTGGCAAGGCGCCCCAACTCGAGAGGCGACCGATATCGGTCGTTACTGGGCGGCCGTCTTGGCTGCTTCCTTGGCCTGCAGCTCGGCAAGCATCTGCTCGTCGGTTTTCATGATGCCGAAGTCGAGCAGCATCTCCTCGAGCTCCTCCATGGTGATCGGCGTCGGGATGGTGCCCTGGCCAGAATTGGCATGGATCTTCTCGGCCAGCGCGCGGTACTCCCCGGCCTGCTTGGAATCCGGCGCGTACTGGATAACTGACATCTTCCTGAGCTCGGCGTGCTGAACGATGTTGTCGCGCGGCACGAAGTGGATGAGCTTGGAATTGAGCCTGGAAGCCAGGGCTTCAGCAAGGTCGAGCTCACGGTCGGTTTGACGTTCGTTGCAGATCAGGCCTCCGAGCCGCACGCCCCCCGAATGGGCATATTTCAGGATGCCCTTGGCGATGTTGTTGGCGGCATAGAGCGCCATCATCTCCCCGGACATGACGATGTAGATTTCCTGCGCCTTGCCCTCGCGGATCGGCATCGCGAAACCGCCGCAAACCACGTCGCCGAGCACGTCGTAGGAGACATAGTCGACATCGTCATAGGCGCCGTTCTCCTCGAGGAAGTTGATTGATGTGATGACGCCTCGGCCCGCGCAGCCAACACCCGGCTCCGGGCCGCCGGACTCCACGCATTTGATGCCTCTGTAGCCAATCTTGAGCACGTCCTGCAGTTCGAGATCTTCCACCGAACCTTCCTGTGCCGCCAGATGCAGGACAGTATCCTGAGCCTTCGAGTTCAGGATCAGGCGGGTGGAGTCGGCTTTGGGGTCGCAGCCGACGATGAGAATTCTCTGCCCGAGGTCGACCAGGGCGGCGAGCGTATTTTGGGAGGTGGTGGACTTGCCGATGCCGCCTTTTCCGTAAAAGGCGATCTGACGCAGACCTGACATTATAGATTCCCTTCCTTTTCCATCGTCGCGGCTTGCCCGCACTATGAATGCCTATGGGCAGCTCATGCCGCCTCACACCGACAGGGTCTCAAGACTCGTGCCAAGTAGACTGGGCGATAACGAACAGGGATTTTTTCTTTAGTGTCTCGCGAGTTAGCCTGAGCGCCAACAAATGTTTGCTGCCAAACAAGTGATTGTCGCAACAAGCCCTGTAGCGGAGCCGACATTGCCCGACACAAGGCGTCAGCTTCGAAGCCGACACCGGAAGAACTTGGGCTTTCGAGCCAGAGCCCACTTTTTGCTGCGTACGGGCGGCGGCAAAGCGATCGGCTTGCGCGCCTCCATCGCGGGTCATCAGACGTGCCTGCCGGCAGCTGGTTGCGCATGGCTGGTTCGAGACTGGCCCCGCGCAGTCGGCATGGAGCATGCGTGATGCTACGACTACCGACGATCAGATCCCGCCCGACCCGGAGAAACCGGCACTGATATTGCACGCGGCGCTGTCACAACATGTCCGGCAGCGATGAACATTGCCTTCGTGCGACGCCGCCGACAACGGCGTGCTCCTGGCATGAATGCGGGTCAATGCAGCCGATGTTGAGTTGCACCCAAGCTGGCGAACTTACCCATGACCCAATCCGCGACAGGCTTCATAGAGACTTTTCTGGACGGCCCAGAAAACCCGGATCGACGATCTCGTCCCGCATGGGGCGCGGTCATTTCGCTTGGCCTGGGCACCTTCGGGCTGGTGGCGGCAGAGCTTTTGCCTCCCAGCGTGCTGACGCCGCTCGCGCATGATCTGCATATCACAGAGGGTGCGGCTGGGCAGACGATGACAGCGACTGCGATTGCCGCGGCGATTTCGGCGCCGACGATCGCCTTCATAACAAAGCGCCTCGACCGCAGAGTCGTGCTGTGGGCGATGATGCTGCTTCAGATCCTGTCCAACCTTCTGGCGGGTGTCGCCTGGTCGCCGCCGGTTTTCCTGGCGGCACGCATCGTGCTCGGCATTGCGCTTGGAGGCTTCTGGTCGATTTCGGCATCGCTGGCGGTGCGGCTGGTTCCAACTCACCTCCTGCCGCGCGCCCTATCAATCATCCTCACCGGCGTTTCGGTCGCTATCGTTTGCGCGCCTCCAATCGGCGCCTATGTCGGCGACATCTGGGGATGGCGAGCCACCTTCATGATCGCCGCTGCCGTCAATGCCGTTACATTGCTGGTGCAACTCGTAACCCTTCCGACGTTGCCGCCGGTTGAAATGGCTGGATTGCGCGGCCTGCTGCATGTGGTCAAGAAGCCAACCATCAAGGTCGCGCTTGTGGTGGTGCTGCTGGTCGCTTCTGGGCACTTCGCCAGCTTCACCTATGTCCGGGCTTATCTCGAGAAGATTCCCGCGCTCCGGATCGAGACGATCTCGCTGCTGTTGCTCGTTTCGGGGGTGTGCGGATTTTTCGGCAATTTAGCCGGCGCATACCTGGCCAAACACAGCCTCAAGGCAGTCGCGGCGCTGCCGCCGCTGCTCATGGCGATAGCCGCTGTCTCGTTGCTGATGCCTGGAGCATCGGCCTTCGCCTCGGCCATTGCGGTTGCTGTATGGAGTTTTGGCTTCGGTGCGGTGCCGGTGGGGGTACAGACTTGGATGGTGCTGCGCGCCGTTCCTGAGCAGGCCGAAAGCGCCGGTGTGCTGATGACCTCAACGTTCCAAATTGCCATCGCAGCCGGCGCGATCTTCGGCGGAGTGCTTGTGAATAATGCCGGCGTCGCCAGTGTGTTTGCATACAGCGCGGTTGCCACGTTCCTTGCCGCCCTCACAGTGTTCCTATTCGGCCCGAAACGCGCAACCTAACCTCTGACGTGCGAGACCGTCAGCTCAGCGCCTGCGATGCAGCCGTACCAGCCGCGCGGCGCGATCCTGCCCGCGACCACTTTGTCTGTCAGGCCTGGTCTTGCCTAAGCCGTGGATCGCGGCTACTGCCGACGGGGCCTTGATCAGTGCCGGGCGCCTCGCCACCTTAACCGTTCGCGCGTCCGGGAAGTGCCTCAGCGTTCGCCCGGGCGGAGTTGGTCAGGTTGCGCAGCCCGGGCGAGCGCGGTCGCGCTTGGCAGCAGGGCGACCGGGCGCCGTTCTTGAGGCGCCGACCGTCCCGGTCTCGATTTGGAACTCCGCGCGAACGCCGGGCCGGCTCGTAGGTCGACTTGTGCGCGCCACCTCATGCGCAACAGTCGCTGCGAGCACGGCATTCCCGGCAGCACGCCTGCATGATCCGAATGTCAATTCCAACCCACGATAGGCTGCGCGAGTGCCGACCAAAGAAAAGGCGCACACAGAATGTCGCTCGCCGAAATGACCTCACGAAGCGTCAACTCACTGTCAGCTCGTTACCCTCTCTTTGAGAGCGACCTGACCAGCGTGCTGTCGACGGCAAGCGAATGCGATGTACGTTCATCAGTGGCCCAATCAGCAAGCTCTACCAAGCCAGGGACGCGGTATGATCGACCGACAGCGATAGCTTTGGCAAGCACCTGCGCGCATGGCGCCGCCTGACCGCTATGCGAGGTCGCTTCCAGCGCCGGAACGGGCCTATTCGCTGGAACAACCTCCGTGGAAATCGACAGGTGTCCTTCGGTCCGAAATTAAGGACTTTGTGGAGATGCATCAAACACATCGCGCAAAAGCGCCAGCATACTCGAAATTCGTTTGGTCAAAGCCGCCCGCAGGGCAATGGTTGCAAGATTTGGCGATTGCCCCCAGATGGTACCGAGCAGCCGCGACATTTTAGTTATCAGCTATGTCGGCCCATCGGTCAGGTTCGCTTTCTTTGGCGTGCGTAACTGTCGATCCGAAAGTCGGGGCGACGTGGTGCTCAGCGGACGTCGCGTCGCTCGATCGACGATCGAACCCATCAGCGCTTCCATCGGTCCTCGCTGGAATAAGCGCAGCCAAAGCACCGCGAAAGCGCTTACAACCACGATGAGGCCAAACAGCGCGGACAGTGAGTGAGGTCTTCCAAGCATATATATTCCCAGAATGTGCAGAAGATAGGCCGTCAAAGGCATCGAGCCGACCGCGATTATTGGTGAGACCAGCTTTCGCATGAACGGGAGCGCATCCATAGCAAGCGAGCAAGCCGCCACGATGATCATTGCGCAACCGGCGCTGCCAAAAATCCAAAACGTCGTCTCGCTATGAGGCGAGGCAATCCATAGCCAACTCGTTGTGAGATCGTCCAAGTCCAGCCACCACCAGGGCTGAGGAGCCAGCTCAAGTTCTTGCAAATTGGCCAGCTCTGCGCTTACCCCAGGCATCAAATGCAGCGCGAGCCAGGATCCTCCAAAGCCCAACACGGCCAGCGCGACGCCGGCTACACCAAGGCGCAAATGCATTGCGCGCGTGCGAAGGTCAAAGCGCGCAATGGCCATGCCTGCGATCAGCAAAGGAACCCAGGTCAAGGCGGGATAGGTGCCGCTGACCAGCAGGGTGAACACCTCGGGGTCTGAGCGCCCGGAGCCAAACATTTTGAGAAGGAGGAAACGCACCTGCGGGAGAACCAATGCCGTTGCCGCCGCGAGCAATCCGAGCCGCTGTGCGCTGAGCCGACATAGCGGCAGGACCAACAGGAAGCAGACGCCGTAGTATGCCAGAATGACCGAGACGGGCGCGTTGACATAGGCGAGGATTTCGCCAAGGGCGAGCAGGATAAGGGCGCGAATTGCAATCTTGGCAATGGCCTGTCTACCGGCTAGCGCCGATTTCGGCGGGTTGCGGCCGGCAATCAGGATGAGCGAAAAACCCGTTAATACGGCAAACAGGACGGACGACCGCCCAAAGGGGAATTCCATCATACGCCCGGCCAGTCCGTCGCCCCTGCCGGGACCGACATGGACGGCACACATGCCGAAGACGGCCAAGCCGCGAGCAAGGTCGATGCCGATCAGCCGAGCCGCAGGCCGCCCATCTCGTGACCCGCTCTCCAAGATGCGGTGCGGCAGTGCCATGGTGCATTCCTTCGTTGGTTGTGTCCATCGCGGGACCCGCGATATGAGGCCTGTCGGCTGCTGCCGTCCTCTCGCCCTCGGCGCAAAGCTCGTGCCAATGCCTACAGCCTGCCCGCAATCACGGACTTGGGATCGGCCCGGCCCGTGGCGGGGACTCGACAACCGGCACAAGTGTCGCGAAGCCGACGTTTTGCACGCATGAGCGGTCCGAGAGATCACTGAACACGGACTATCCGACCAGCACGCTGCCGGCCTCAGCGATCGTGGCCAGCTTCAGCCGTTGATGAACGGCTGGCCCCAGCCAGCGTCGCAAGATGACCTTCAAGATTCGCCGAACAGCAGAGGATCGGGTTTCGGCGCCTCCTGGACCTGAAGAGCCGGCGGCGGAAGCGGTTGCGCCTCGATGCGACCGAGGCAAGCACACTTGGCCGCAATTGAGGCCATCGGCTCACCGGCCCGTCCCACCTGAGTCGCCAAGGCTACGCCGAGATGGAAGCGTGGTGCTCGACAAGAGGGAATCGCTAAGGTGACTTGGCGGAGGACGCCCTGAAAGGGCCGCATCTATATCGATGTTCTGCTATTCCAAGGTGTCAGCGCAACGGCTTCACCGTCGCAATTACCCCGACAGCTTCATGGCATCGAACCCGTCCCACGGGAGAAACCGACGAGCTTGGGAGATAGGGCGTAATCTGCTCTTCAATGACCGTTTGAAGGTCACGAGGTTACGTGCAGCACAGTTCGGCGCGAACCTGCGAGACCCGGCCAATCATCGGACCGAGGCTCTCGCTCGAATTGCGGAGGTCCCACCGACAAGATCCTCGCAATTTGCGTGCCCGGCTGGCGCTCCGTTAGCGTTCCGCCCCTCCCGCTAGCCAGCGGCGGCTTGCCGACCTTTTGGTCGGCCTTGCGACAATTCTAGTCCGGTTTCCGACACAGAAGGTTTGAGGGGCGCGCACGGCGACATCGTTGGGACGCCAAGCATGTCATCATCGTTGCCGAGCCGAATTCGATTTCATCGACTCTGACCCGATTGCCGAACAGTGGCCGCCATGGATTGCTGCCACAGGCGTGTGTTCGCGTCAGTCATGCCTCTGCGCACACAAAAACACACTGGGGCGCACTTTGCCCTCGCTGCGGTGCCCTCGGCATAGGCTTACGCTGTGTGGTGCGTCGTTTGCAGGCCGGCGCGGAGCGTAAATATCCGGGCTACACACGGGACGGCTATGGCACGCATCCGGCTTGGCGAAAGACGTCGTCCCGAGCGCGAAGCGTTGGTGCAGAGCAGCTTCAATTGCGATGGCATGCCTCTTGCTCCTCATGCTCGAAGCCCATCGAACACGATGAGGACGGATACCGAACCATGGCTGGCACGCGAAGCTCAAAACGATCGGCACGGGCGGCATTGATTGTCCTCGCTGAAGAGTGCGCATCGCCCGGTTTGGAGATCCGAGCATCTGGAGCCGGGCCGTTCCCCATACACCCGACGGGGGAAAGAGTGGGAATCGCGGGCACCGTCTCGCACCCCGGCAGCACCCCAGCGCGGCAATCCACCAGGCTCAGTAAAATCCAGTGCGCCAGTTTCTTCAAAAGGAGCAAGTTGATGACCGGTCAGAAGAAGGTCCCCTTCGTCACGTTTCTCACGCGCGTTCGCGATGATTCAGTCCAGGGGCCAAATCCGTACCGTTGGGAAGAAAAAACGTCCGACGACTACTTTGCCGGCAAGCGTGTCATCCTGTTCTCTCTGCCTGGCGCATTCACACCGACATGCTCGACCTACCAACTGCCCAAATTCGAAGATCTCTACGAGGAGTTCAAGAAACAAGGAGTCGACGCGGTCTACTGCCTCTCCGTCAACGATGCCTTTGTCATGAATGCATGGGGAAAGTCCTTGGGGCTGCAGAAGGTCGAACTGATTCCGGATGGGTCTGGCGAGTTCACGCGCAAAATGGGCATGCTGGTGGCCAAGGACAATCTGGGCTTCGGCATGCGCTCCTGGCGCTACGCGGCTCTGCTCAACAATGGCGTGGTGGAGCAGTGGTTCGAGGAGGAAGGTTTCTCCGATAACTGCGAGACCGACCCCTATGGCGTCTCATCCCCGCAGAACGTCCTTCAATCGTTGAAGGACGCCGCGTGACCCGGTCCAGATCGGCCATGCGCAACTGCGTTTGGGCGACGCTACGGGACGCAGAGGGCGAGGCTCTGAAGCCCGCGGCCCGTGAGGTCGTTCAAACGGTGACGCGGCTTTGCAGCGTCGACCTGTGAGAGATCCAATTAGCCACGGCCAAGAGCTTCTTTGACAGGAATACCGAACCGACCATGAAATCGTCCTTCAGCCTCCTTCAGAAACAGGCTCTCGCAGCATCGCCTCAACTCATCGAGTCGATTCGCCTGCTGCAACTGACGCATGCCGAACTGCATCAGTTCGTGGACCAGGAGCTTGAGAAGAATCCACTGCTGGAGCATGCGCCAAAAGACGAAGGGCTGTCTGGCGAGGTTGAGGGACCGACCTGGGCAGGGTCCCCGGACCTGCCCAGGCAAGGGAAGTCCCAGCCAAACGCAACAACCGCCACGCCGGGCGAACGTCCTGCCTACGAGGAGTTTGTCGCCCTAGCCGAAACGTTGCACGACCATGTCGCTCGTCAGATCTCCCTCACCGCTTTCACACCGCACGAGCGGGTGATAGCTCATCAGCTTGCCGGTCATCTGGATGATACCGGCTATCTTCGGGTGAGTCCTTCCGATCTGGCTGAGACCCTAAACGTCGGGCTGACTGAAGTGGAACGGGTGTTGGGCGTCTTGCAGCGCCTCGATCCTCCGGGAATCTTCGCACGATCGCTCAGCGAATGTCTCGAGATACAGTTGCGCGAGAAAAACCGCTTCGATCCGGCGATGGCGGTTTTGGTTGCCAACCTTGAGCTGCTTGCGCGACGCGATTTTCAGACATTGAAGCAGCGTTGCGGCGTCGATGAAGAAGATCTTCTCGACATGCTGCAGGAAATCCGCGCGCTTGACCCCAAGCCTGGAAACACATTCCAGTCTGGAACGCCGGAATGCGTCATACCGGACGTATGGGTGCTGCGCTCGCCCGGAGGTGGATGGCAGATCGAACTTGATCCGAACACGCTGCCCAAGGTGCTGATCAACCAAAGCTATGTCGCGGAGGTTTCCTGCCGAGCCGCCAAAAAATCAAAGGACATGACATTTCTCAATGAATGTCTGCAAAATGCGAACTGGTTGATCCGCAGCCTGGATCAACGCGCCAAGACGATCCTTAAGGTCGCCACGGAAATCGTGCGCCAGCAGGATGCTTTTCTGGAATATGGCGTCGCCCACCTGCGGCCGCTCAATCTCAGGACGGTCGCTGAGGCGATCAACATGCACGAGTCAACAGTGAGCCGGGTGACGTCGAACAAGTACATGGTTACCCCACGCGGCGTGTTCGAGCTCAAATATTTCTTCACTGTCGCGATCGCCTCCTGCGAAGGCGGTGACGCGCACTCCGCGGAAGCTGTCCGTCATCGGATCAGAGCGATGGTCGCCGAAGAATCGCTTGATAACATGCTCTCTGACGACGACATCGCTGACCGGCTCAAGGAATGCGGCATAGATCTCGCTCGCCGCACGGTCGCCAAATATCGCGAGGCGATGAACATCCCCTCCTCCATACAGCGGCGCCGGGAAAAGCGCTTGTGGCGCGACGGCGATCAAGGGCTCAAGGCCTCGTGACCAGGCGTAGCCCCTAAGTCAAATGTGATGCGTTCTTCGCGTTCGTGCTCCTCCGGGCCGAAGCAACTGTCGAAATCGCGGCATTCCCGGCAATTGGGCGCAGTACATAGCGAGAACCCTTCGGCCTCACAGAGTTTGCGGTAAAAGTACTTCTTCCATTTCATGTTTCGTGTGTTGCCGGCCGCGAGCATTGGAAAATGCGTGGCAAGCAGGCGATTGAGCTCGGCCCGATTGAGAAGACCAAGATCCTGCCACAGATGATCATCGCGCATGGCACGCCGGGCAACGATCTTGGCGAAGCGCGCGCTCGCCGGGTCGCTCGGCCGGGCATGCGCCAGGAGCAGGCCGCGCAGAAGTTCTTCCTCCATGCCCGGCTCAGGATCGCTGACGTCCTCCAAGGCTAAGGCTGCCAGTGCGGTTGCGGACAAACCCCCAGGCAGGACTTGGCGCAGCTCGGCGAGGGACAGGCCTGTCGACTCCGTCGCAGTCGCTTCGCCAGCCTCAACCTCCTTGAGCGCACACGAGAGAACGCAGGCAAGAACATGCTTGTCGAACCCCCTCTCGGGCTCGATGGTGGGGCATTGGCCGGCGCCGATACATGCGTCTTTATGGGCGGACATGGTCCCGTTCTCCTGGTTTGTTTTCGCGATGCAGCGGCCCAGCCTTGAGCAACACTGGGTCTGACTACGGGCACGCGCCGGCGCGTGCTCGACTCCAGTACAGCGGCCGCGGGTCGACCGCATGACCAGGCCTCGAGCTGGCCTTCGAAGTCACCGCGCTAGACCATGACCCCCATAGCGTTGTTGATAGGGGATGATCCGGTCTCCCGGTTCGGTCTGGCAGCATTGTCCTTGGTCGAAATTTCCCAACCGGGTCTGCGACACGATCTGACCCGGGTTCAGGATGATGAGCGGCTCTACCAAGCTCCAGCCAGCGACGCAGACCGGCCTCCTTGGTACGCTGGTGGTGGAGAGCAGAGCACGAGCCGCGGCGTGGCGCGGTCCCTGCCGGCCCATCTTTCCCTTGGAGTTGTCGCGGTGGCGTTGGAAGGCTCACAGTCCGTAGTCATATTGATGCGGTTCCGAGGTTGTGAAGGCATCGTCATGAGAAGCAATGCGACGCTTGCCCAGCGCATAGACCGGATCGTGCGGATACGGTGCTCCAATCGGCTGTCGCGTGCCGAAGCGTTCTGCCTCCATGACCAAGGTTGGGATCTGCTCCTCCAGCCAGTCATAGACAACGGTCCGTTCGGCAATCCGCCACTCCCCTTCCCGCTTTTGAAACAGATCGCAGTAGCGCCCGCATAAAAAGATCTGACGCACTTCTCCGCCTTTGTCCGGTCCGCGTTGCAGCGCGGTGAAATAGCTCTCGACCGTGGCCTGCGCCGCGTCAATGAATTCGATCAGGATGTTCGTGATCTGATGGATGTTGCGCGGTCCGGTCTTGAAGACATCGAGCGCATACCCAATGAAGCCCTCGGCCGAGCCGCGATACGCCCCGTGGCTGTCATGCGCGTCGGGCCAGTAGGCGCTGCGCAGCACCGCCTCATCGGCGCGGTCTGTCCCGCGGCAATACCGAAAGAGGCAGTCGCGGATCGCCTCGCGATCGAGCAGTTCGATGATTCTTGCTTGGCCCGTCGGGTCTGTCGCAGATTCGGCGGTTCCGACGTGTTCCGGGACCTCTGTCTTCGGTTCGAGGGGGGCCTCCGAAACCATTCGCGCAGCGGGGGGATCGTCGATTTCCAGCGCAAGTTCGGGGCAGGATCGCACCCCATCCGACGCAAGCGCTTGCTCCCCGTCCGCAACCTCGATGTCACCGGGGAGGATGTAACCTGCGTCGTCCAGCTTGAAGACTGCCGGCGCTCGCGCCGAACATTGCGCATGACCCTGACATCTGGCTTGGTGAACGATGATGCGCAAGGCGACCTCCAACGTCTGTGCTCCCGGCTCAGGCCGGGCTAGGTTTAGCCCCACTCCAGGATCAGATTTTCAATCCCGAACAGTTGTCCGCCATGAGTGATGGGTGCTGTTCCCTCCTTGATCCGAAAGGGCGGCAGGCGCGCCAGCCACTCCTCCAGGCCAATGACAATTTCCCGCCGGGCAAGATGTGAGCCAAGGCAACGGTGGGGACCATAGCCAAAGGCGGCGTGGCGGATGCCTTCTCGGGTCAGATCGACCGTGTTGGGAGATTCGAATTCCGCCGGGTCACGATTTGCGATCATTGTGGCGCAGGAAACAAAGTCCCCCTTGCGGATCGGCGCGCCTTCGAAGTCGATATCTCTTCGTGCCACGCGGATCAGATGGACGGTCGGAAAGGCGCGCAGCAGTTCTTCGGCTGCACGCACGATCCGGTCCGGTTCTTTTCGGAGCAATTCCTGATCTTCCAGGTTTCGTGCTAGATGGGCCAAGTCAAAGCCTATGGCTGTAGCGACCGTGTCGAGCCCCGCCACCAAAACGAGCACGCCAATGCCACGGACCTCCTGGTCTGTCAGCCCGCGGCCCTCGACCTGCGCCTGCACAATGAAGCTCATGAAATCGTCGACGGGCTTTTTTCGGCGCATCGCCGCCAGCTCGTCTATGAACGCCACAATCGTCCGAGCCGCCGCCGGCCGTCTCACATCATCGCCGTGGAGCAGATCTCTCGCCCAGGCAACAAACGTCTCAAGACGGTGCTCCGGCAGTCCGATGAAGCGAAGGAAGATGTTGACCGCGAAAGGAAAGGCGAAATCCTTCATGACATCGCAGCTTGTTCCCGACGAGGCGATCCTCGTGATAAGCGCTTTCGCTCGCTCGCGGATGGCGGGCTCCAGTTCCGTTACACGCTTCGGGGAAAAGAGCGGATTGAGCAATGAGCGAAAGACTGCATGGGAAGGGGGATCGAGTTCGAGCGGGATCGTCGGCCAGTCTTCGCCCAGTGCGGATGCGAAGACATTGCGATGACTGGAAAAGTTTTCGGTCTCCTGCAGCACCCGGCGCTGATCTGCGGCGCGAGTGATGACCCAAGCACCCTGCCCGGTACGCGTGTTCCAGGGCGAATAGAAGATACGCGGTCCGGCATGCACGCAAGCGATTGCTGCGTGTGGGTCGCCGTTGGGCGTAGGAGACATGCCTGGCGAGGAGAAGAGGCTGAAGTCGCCTACCATTTCCGGCGGGACATGATCTGGAACCGGGATGGTCGCCATTTGGTTCTCCTGAGTTCAGGCGTTTACGCTCGGTTGAGATCGCAAGGCTGTTCGCCACCGCTGGGCTCCGCAACGCACCGCCAACACGTCTCCGATGACAAAATCGAGCAAGTTGCGTGCCGCGCAAGCGTACCATCGGCACCCCGCTCATTCTGCGATGCGGCGGTCCGTATGAGGCTACCATTTGGCGGGCATCAGACATTCTTGTCCGGTTCCAGACACCACAGGATGGCGCATGAAGATCGAACGGGGCGCCTCGTGGACCGAGGCCGAGTATCGATCGAGGTCACCTGCCACTCCGGACGCAGCTCGGCGGCAGAAAAGCCGCTCGCCGCGCGCCCTCCACAAGCGCCGTAGCGAGCGAGCGGCTTTCCGTCGTCGTCGACACTTGCTCGATAACTCGGATTGCTGAGACCAATCCGAGGGAGGCTCGAGGACCGACCTGAGACGCACATTGCTGGCTGAGGTCAAATCAATAGGGCAGCCCCGTCAGGGTCGCGACGCTATTTCCCAGCTACAGCGGTCAGCGGCGCGGCTTAACGAAAAGCAAGCCGTTCTGATTTTTATCACCCCATTCCTAACGCCGCAGACGCGGGACATCTGCACCGAAGCCGGGCATTAATTTTCTGGATTTCGAGGGAAATTGCCGCCTGGCATTTGACGGGATCTTTGTCGAACGCATCGTGCCAACAAACCAATATTTGGTGAAATGCCGTCTACAGAATTTCATTATGATGCCGGCTTTCAGCATTTGCTGAAAAAACGGTATAGCAGTGAAATACTAGGCGGAGGGGCGCAGTTTGGATGAGGAACTGCCTGCCCGCCGAAGGCGATGATCTCCATCGCGAACTCGTCAGGCACGATTTCCGCGTGAATGCGCCCGCAAGCTCCGATAACCAGTCTCTGACAAAAACGGTTTACCCAATTCAACGGCATTGGCGCTGAAATTCATCCACCAGCTGTAACGCGCACCGATTCCGAACATGCCGTCCATACCGATGCGAATGCGCATTCAACCGGGGGGGGGGTAATGCGAACGACCCAGACGCTCATAGCAAGTACCATGTGTAGCACCCCGTGTGTGGCACTCGGGCCGGCCTAAGCCCAATTTTGCCTGGCCAGAGGCGGAAGAAGACCTATGTCGGGCCGCGCATAACCATCCGGACGCTAGACTAGCTTTTCGAGCTCGGCATCAGACGCCGAGGCCCCTGCTGCTGATGGAAAATTCGAGGATGCCTTTGTGGAGGCCGTCCTCTGGAAATTTGACTCAGCCGCCAATCGACTTCACCTGGACCCATTCCTGCCGCCGCTGCCGTACATGGCGGGCACCCGGAATTGACTGACAACACACCCGCCGCGACCAGCGGACGCGTTTGCCTGAATTGAGCAGCTTTAGCGCGGGGTTCGGGTTGGGGCTCACCGCAACCGGCAGCGATTGGCGGCGATTCTCGCCAAACGCGGAAACGCTCGTGGGAATGGAGCCTGTGCCTGGAGGCGATCCGCGGCGGCCCCAAATCGCAGCTGTGTCCTGGTTGGCGTCCGCGGCACAGCGATGGTCAGCAAAGTCCAAAGTAGCGGCCCGCAGACCGCGCGAGAACGGAAATCAAGACGCATCGGTGTTGCCTCAAGCAGCGGTCGAACGGGGAATGCGCGGAAGGTTCTCGGCCAGTGACCGCCAGTCGTCGCGCTCGGATTCGCCTTCCTCGCGCATCCCGAAGAACTGGATGATCATCTTGCCGTCGGCGCCATAAGCTTCAAGTGACGTGAGGTGGCCGTCCCTGGTCGGCTTGCGCACGGCCCAAACCTCGCGGATGTGGTGGGTCCTGAGATGCAGGCGGAAGGTCTTGTCGAGCACATTGATCCAGGGTCCGATCTGCTTGATCGTCTTGATTGGGCCGGAATGGATCTGGATGCAGCCACGATTGCCGACGAAGCACAGGATGGGCATCTCCTCTTCGGCCGCACGATGGAACATGGCGCCCAGCGCAGCATGGTCGAGCAGCCAGGCGTAGTCCTCGCCGACCATGCGCACCGCCTGGCGGCGGCTGAGGTTGAGCGCCTTCAGCATGCCGTAGAACTGGTGCACGTCGCTCAGCTGACTCCAGTGCTCGCGTAGGTCATCGACCGTAGCGGCTTGGTCCGGACTCTTTGCGTCGTTTTCGGCCGACCTCGTCTCAACCGAGATGATCGGTTCCTGGTTGGAGGATTGGAGCTCGTCTATCAGTTTTCGATAGGCATGGAGGTTTGAGGACGGTCTCAGATATACCTTGTGCACTGCCTCGCCTGCCGCGTCGAAGAACAGCAACCCGCGGCGGATGTTCTCGGCTTCGCGTGTCTCCACGGCAAAGCCATGCGTCCACACCTTGGGGAAGATGCGCAAATCAATGTCATTGCCGAGCACCATGGCGCGATGGTTGCCGGTGAACACCTTGTCGTAGACGCCTATCTTCTCATGCATGGCACTGTCATTGCGGGTCAGCGCCATCACCTCGCCGACGGCCTCGAGGCCGGTAAGCACATTATTGACGCGCGGCTCGATGCGCAGCGCGCCAAAACCGCAATGTGCCGCGTAGAGCTCAGCTTCCGAAATGCCCAATTTGGCGGCGAGATCGCGGCCGCGGATGGTGGGACAGTCTTCACGTGCGCGCCGGATTGCCTCCGGCGAAAGTTCCTCGCGCTGGTGCATGTCTTAACCCCTGCGTATTGTCGGTGTTGGGAGCCTTAGTCCTCGCCAAGAGGAGCCTCAAAAGGCGTACCAATTCCCGAAACCATCCCGGAAACCTCGCTTGCATGCAGTTCGAGGAGGAACCGGGGTCCATGCAGGTGTGGCGGAACCGACAAATCCGACAATACGCGTCGATGCTCGACGTATAGGCGGCAGTTCCGAAAGGGGAATCCTGGGCGTGTTGGGGATGTAGCGCTGTTCGAAAAGGGCTTTTCCAGTTGGCACACTCCATGCGCGGTAATCCGCAATTCGTCCGCATCAAGGAGAAGCGAGCCATGATCACGCTCACCGACAAGGCCGTTGCCGCCGTCAAGACCGCTCTGTCCGCCGCTAGCGAGCCCGCAGACGGCTTTCGCATCATGGTTGAGGCCGGCGGCTGCTCCGGCTTCAAATACTCATTGGGCCTGGAGAGCGTCCCGCGCGAGGGCGACGCCATTGTCGAGACAGATGGGATCAAATTGTTTGTGGACGCCGACTCGCAACCGCATGTCGCCGGCATGGCCGTCGACTTCATCACGGGTCTCGAATCCTCCGGCTTTGTTTTCGACAATCCTAACGCGCGACAAAAGTGCTCCTGCGGCAAGTCATTCGGCTGATCGTCGAAGAAGGAGAGAGGGCGCCTTCGGTGAGCTTGGCGGTGGCCCTGGTCCCGGGCCTGCGTTCAATCTGTGGAGACTTGCGCAGACTCTGGATCGCACTCTCAACGGCGCAGGCTCGATGCGACCAGGCCGCGCTTGACGGCATTCCGCTCGATTGGAGACCACCGATGACAGTTGTCTATCTCGACAACAACGCAACGACCCGGGTCGATCCCGCGGTCGTTGAAGCCATGTTGCCGTTCCTTGCCGATCAATTCGGCAACCCTTCGTCTGCGCACCGTTTTGGCGCCTTTGCCGGCGCTGCATTGGCAAAGGCGCGGCGTCAGTTGCAGGCGCTGATCGGCGCGGAGTTCGACGATGAGATCACCTTCACCTCGGGTGGTACGGAAAGCGACAATACGGCCATTCTTTCGGCGCTCGAGGCAATGCCTGACCGAACAGAGATCGTGACGTCCGCTGTCGAACATCCGGCTGTGCTGACCCTGTGCGCTCATCTTGAGCAGACGGGCCGCGCCAAGGTGCACAGGATCCCGGTGGACCGCCACGGCCAGCTGAATGTCGACGCTTATCGGGCTGCGCTCACCTCAGACGTGGCGGTCGTCTCGATCATGTGGGCCAACAACGAAACTGGCACGATCTTCCCCGTCGCCAAGCTCGCCGAATTGGCCAAGGAAGTCGGCGCCATTTTCCACACTGATGCCGTGCAGGCCGTCGGCAAGCTCCCGATCGACCTGAAATCAACCTCGATCGACATGTTGTCGCTCTCCAGCCATAAATTTCATGGGCCAAAAGGGATAGGCGCACTTTTCGTCAAGCGCGGCGTGCCGTTCCATTCCCTGATCAAGGGGGGTCACCAAGAAGGCGATCGCCGCGCCGGCACCGAAAACACGCCCGGCATAGTCGGGATCGGCATGGCCGCCGAACTTGCCTTGAAATTCATGGATGACGAGACCACGCGGCTAAAGTGGCTCCGCGACCGGCTCGAGAAAGGGCTTCTCCAGCGTGTCCCAAACAGCTTCGTCAATGGCGATCCCCGGGAGCGTTTGCCGAACACCGCGAACATCGCCTTCGAGCATATTGAGGGCGGCCATGGAATCCTGCATCTCCTAGACCGCGAGGGTGTCGTCTGTTCCTCGGGATCCGCCTGCACATCGGGCCGTTCGGAGCCAAGCCATGTGCTGAGGGCAATGAAAATACCACATGGGGCGGTCCGCTTCTCTTTCGCGCGTGACAACGGACAAGAAGACGTGGACCGGGTTCTCGAGGTCTTGCCTTCGGTCGTGGAGACGCTGCGCCACGCCCACAGTTCCGGGTCGAATGGACGCAGCGCCGAGGATCTCCAATGCGTTCCAAATCTCAGCGGAAGAAGGACTGGCGTCCATTCGTGAGCAGCCAGGTCTTCTTGAGGAGGCCACCCTGCGCGAGGTCGAGCAGGCTCCCGGCGTTGCCTCGAGAGCGGAAAGCTTGCGACCGCCTGCTTGCGGCAGCCAGCTTGCCTGGGATCGAGATCGGCACACGGTCACGGGGACCGACGAAATCGACGCAATCTGCGCCGTGGTCGTACGGAGGGTCTCGATGCGCTCACGACATGGTGCCGGATGACCTCACAGGACCTCCATGCGTCAGCCGAGAGCGGCGTTTGCGCCTCAATTTGTCTTCCATCGGATGTGCAGCTGCCACCAAGCGGGCTCAGGGAAGGAGCGCTACAGCTCATCGAGCAGATGGTCGGGCGCGCGGCCGCCACGGCTCTCAAGGCGCGCAATCCGGCTTGTCACTGGTGCTCGCGCCAGACCTCGGTCGGGCCGAACGCCAGGCACCGGATAGACAGTCGAGTCGACGAGGCGATTGCCAGCGCATTCGTCATCAAACTGCGGATGGGGGGCTTTCTTCGGGGCTTCATGTCCAATGTGCGACGAACGACCAAACCACCGTTCCGACAAGGGAGAATGCAATGAATTGTTCCGCTGACAGCAGGCCCATCGACGTCACCAACATCCTCGAGCGCCTGAAAGGCTTGTCATCCGCCGAGGAGTTCTTTGCTGCTCTTGGCGTCACGTATGATCCGACGGTGCTCGATGTCTCACGGCTGCATATTCTCAAGCGTGTGGGCCAATACCTTGTCGAGGAAGATTTCTCCGGTCTGCCCGATCAGGTGATTGCAGCGCGCGTGCGCGCGATGCTGCAACGCGCCTACGAGGAGTTCGCGATTTCCTCCCCGCTCACGCACCGAGTTTTCAAGGTGCTCAAAGACCATGATCCGGACAAACCTCACACGCCCGGCCGCACATTCGTTCCGTTCGACACGGTCCTGAAGCGGTTCGGCGAATAAGCCACATAGTTGCGACGCGACAATGTCGACAAGCCGACAATTCGGACGTCGAAACCGGGGGCTTCAGCGCAATTACACGGCACGGGCGCCCGCAAAACGCCTGGCACGAATGATGCAAACAAAGAACGCGCACCGCCAGCCCGCATCGGGATAACGCAGAGAACGCCAATGCATATCGTCGTCAGCATCAAGCAGGTGCCGGACTCGGCACAGATACGGGTGCACCCGGTGACGAACACCATCATGCGCCAGGGTGTGCCGACCATCATCAACCCTTACGATTTGTTCGCCCTGGAAGAAGCACTCAGACTGCGCGACGCTTATGGCGGGGAAGTCACCGTGCTCACCATGGGTCCACCTATGGCCGAGGACTCCCTGCGCAAGGCGCTCGGCTACGGCGCCGATCGCGCGGTGCTTTTGACCGACCGCTATTTTGCCGGTTCCGACACCCTGGCCACCTCCTTTGCTCTTTCCCAGGCAATCGCGAAGATCGGCGAGACGTTCGGCACGCCGGACGTGGTCTTCACGGGCAAACAGACGATCGACGGCGACACCGCCCAAGTCGGGCCCGGCATCGCCAAGCGTCTTGATCTGCTTCAACTCACCTATGTGTCGAAAATCGCCTCCATTGATCTCGCCGCAGGCGAGATCACGGTCGAGCGCCGCTGCGAAGGCGGCACCCAGAAGCTGAAGAGCAGGCTGCCATGCCTCATCACCATGCTGGAAGGCACAAACGAGATGCGCCGGGGCTCGATCGAAGACGCGCTTTGCGCCGCCCGCAGCCAGATTGTGAAATGGAGCGCGGCCGAGGCCGGCATTGAAGACCTCACCAAATGCGGCTTGCGTGGCTCGCCGACGGTCGTCAAACGCGTTTTTGCCCCTAGTGCCCGGTCGGAAAAGGCCACGCAAATTGAGACCGCGGAGAAGACGCTGCGCGATGTCGCCGACGAGCTGATCGGTGCAATCTTCACCCGCCAGCCGGCGCTGGAACCGGAACTCGCCTTCGAGGGCGTGTGACGGCAAGGAGCAGATCATATGTCGAGCACGAACTCAGACGCCCCTCGGCAGCCCCCCGGCCGTGCCGGGATGAAGAAAGAGCTTCCTGAGCGTTTCAGGGACTATCGGCACGTCTGGGTTTTCATCGAGCTCGAACGCGGCCAGGTCCACCCGGTATCCTTTGAGCTGCTAGGCGAGGGCCGCAAGCTGGCGGACAAACTTGGCGTCCAGCTCGCGGGTGCTGTGCTCGGGCCCCTTGGAGATGCCACCCAGAACGCCGTCGCCGAGGCCTTCGCCTATGGCGCCGATCTCGTCTACCTCGTAGAGGCGCCGCTGCTCGCCGACTATCGCAATGAGCCTTTCACCAAAGCAATGACGGACTTGGTTGATACTTACAAACCCGAGATCCTGCTTCTGGGCGCAACCACGCTCGGCAGGGATCTTGCCGGATCCGTCGCAACCACCCTGCTGACCGGGCTGACGGCCGACTGCACCGAACTCGACGTGGATGCTGACGGTTCACTCGCCGCGACCCGCCCTACTTTTGGCGGTTCATTGCTATGCACGATCTACACGCTCAACTACAGGCCGCAAATGGCGACGGTGCGACCGAGAGTCATGCCCATGCCGCAGCGGGCCGACAGAGCGATCGGGCGTGTCATCCCGCACAAGCTGTCGCTCGCCGAGGATCAAATCGTCACCAAGGTGCTGGGCTTCCTTCCGGATAGCCAATCGGGCATCGCCAATCTCGCCTATGCGGATGTGGTGGTTGCGGGAGGGCTTGGTCTCGGCGGAGCGGAGAACCTGCAGCTTGTGAAGAGTCTCGCGCGCGTGATCGGCGCCGAATACGGCTGTTCGCGGCCGCTCGTCCAAAAGGGCTGGATGTCGGTCGATCGGCAGATCGGCCAAACAGGCAAGACAATCCGGCCAAAGCTTTACATAGCGGCCGGCATTTCCGGCGCCATCCAGCACCGCGTTGGAGTTGAGGGAGCCGATCTTATCGTGGCCATCAACACCGACCCGAACGCGCCGATTTTCGATTTCGCTCACCTCGGGATCGTCACCGACGCGGTGCGCTTCCTACCGGCTTTGACCGAAGCCTTCACCCGGCGGCTGTCACCGCACAGTCGCGACAAGCTTGCGAGCTAAGGCAGATGCAGATGATCAAGGAAGAGTTCGACGCCATTGTCATCGGCGCCGGAATGTCCGGGAACGCAGCTGCCTATACTTTGGCAAGCGACGGCTTGAATGTGCTCCAGTTGGAGCGAGGTGAATATCCGGGTTCTAAGAATGTCCAGGGCGCCATCATGTATGCGAACATGTTGGAGAGGATCATTCCGGATTTCCGCGATGATGCACCTCTCGAGCGGCATCTGGTTGAACAGCGGTTATGGGTTATGGATGACACCTCCCACACCGGGATTCACTATCGATCGGACGACTTCAACGAGGTAAAGCCCAATCGCTATACGATCATCCGGGCCCAGTTCGATAAATGGTTTTCGCGCAGGGTGCGGGAGGCCGGCGCGACGGTTTTGTGCGAGACCACGGTGACGGACCTCGTGCGTGATACTAAGGGCAAGGTGATCGGCGTCCGCACCGATCGGGCTGGCGGAGTGATTTACGCGGACGTCGTTGTTCTTGCAGAAGGTGTCTGCGGGCTGCTTGGCACACGGGGCGGCCTGCGCAAGATGCTGAAGCCGCAATCCGTTGCGCTGGCAGTCAAGGAAATGCATTTCCTGCCCGAAGAGGTCATTGAGCAGCGGTTCGGCGTGAAAGGAGGTGAAGGCTGTGTCGTTGAGGCAGTCGGCACGATTTCCCACGGCATGGCCGGGCTCGGGTTCCTCTACACCAACAAGGAATCGATCTCACTGGGCATCGGCTGCCTCGTCTCGGATTTCGCCGCGAAGGTGGAGAGCCCATATGCCCTCCTCGACGAATTCAAAAACCATCCTTCGGTCCGGCCGCTGATTGCCGGTTCAGAGGTGAAAGAATATGCGGCGCACCTCATTCCCGAAGGTGGGTACAAAGCTATTCCGCAGCTCTTTGGCGACGGCTGGGTGGTTGTCGGTGATGCCGCGCAATTGAACAACGCCGTTCACCGCGAGGGCTCCAACCTCGCCATGACCTCGGGCCGGATCGCGGCGGAGGCTATCATCCAGGTTAAGAGACGCAACGATCCTATGAACAAGCGCAACCTCGCCCTTTACAAGGCAATGCTGGACAAATCGTTCGTGATCAAAGACCTGCGGAAATACAAAGACATGCCGGCTTTGCTCCACACGAACGCCTCCAATTTCTTCACGACCTACCCATGGTTGATGTCGCAAGCCGCGCAGAATTTCATGCGTGTCGACGGCACGCCAAAGATCGAGAAGGAAAAGGCGACCACGGCAGCCTTCATCAAGGCGCGCTCGCGCTGGGGGCTGATCAGCGACGCGGTTCGCTTGGCGATGGCGTGGCGGTGAGGCACTGACGACATGACCAACCCCGTGACGAAGTTACGTGTCGAAGACAAGCTTTACCAGAACCGTTATTTGGTGGACCCCGGCCGTCCGCATATCAAGGTGCGACCGCACGAGCAACCGAGCGCAAGTCTGCTCGCACTGACCCACGTGTGTCCCGCAAAATGCTATGAGCTGAACGACAAAGGTCAGGTCGAAATAACGGCCGATGGCTGCATGGAGTGTGGCACCTGCCGCGTTTTATGCGAGGCCAGCGGCGAGATCGTATGGAACTATCCGCGTGGTGGCTTCGGCGTCCTCTTCAAGTTCGGATGATTGGCCTTGGCACCCCCTTTCAGTGGTGTGCAGCCGTGCACACCCAAGTAACGACAAAGCGCAATCGCCGGCACCATCTCGCCCCAAGTGCGGAGGGGTGAACGTCCTGAACTGATGAACAGGCGCTTGGGAGGAGCACCCCTGACCACAACCGCTGAGGTCTTCCATGGCTCACATGTCCCCGGATCGGGTCAACGAAGCAGGACGACGCGATCCCCTCCGCAAACCCGCCAGTGAGGGGATGTTCGAAGCAGATGACTTGCTCAGGGGAATCTACGAGGTCTCGAAGGCGCTGACGGCCCCCGCCCGGCTGGAGGTTACGCTGGCCAACGTCGTGAACACGCTCCCGTCATTTGTGCAAATGCGTCACGGAGCAATCTTCGTCCTAGATTCAGAAGGTGAGCCGGAGATCGCCGCGAGTGCCGGCAGCGCCCCATCAGGCAATCGCCCCGTCATGCCAAAGGCCGCAATAAATCAGATCGTCGCAACGGGCACGCGGCTCGTGATCTCGGACCTCAGCACGTCCGAGTTGTTTCAGAGCGGCCTTCAAACACATTCTGGCTTCAATTCCCTCCCGATGGCCTTTATCGGCGTCCCGGTTAAGGCGGAGGACACGATCCTTGGGACGTTGTCGATCGTAAGAGACAGCGCAAACGGGTCCCGCTACGATGAGGACATCTGTTTCCTGACGATGGTCGCCAACCTCGTCGGCCGCACCATTCGCCTCCATCGGGGCCTGATTGCCGATCGTGAACGGCGCGTCGCTGAGCACTGGCCTGCGGAGACTTCGTCTAATGAGGACCGGACCGTCCCCGTCGCGCATGCGCCCGTCAAGATAGACGGGATCATCGGAGAGAGCCCGGCACTCACGCAGGTGCTCAAAACGGTCTCCATTGTAGCAAGGACGAATTCCACCGTGCTTCTGAGGGGCGAGAGCGGCACCGGCAAAGAGTTTTTCGCGCAAGCCATACATAGGCTCTCGCGCCGGCGGATGAAGTCTTTCGTCAAGTTGAACTGCGCCGCACTGTCGGAAAGCGTTCTGGAGTCGGAGCTGTTCGGACATGAAAAAGGTGCCTTCACAGGGGCAATTTCCCAGCGCGCCGGCCGTTTTGAACTGGCAAACGGGGGAACGCTGCTACTTGATGAAATCGGCGAGATTTCGCCTGCCTTCCAAGCCAAGCTGTTACGCGTCTTGCAGGAAGGCGAATTGGAGCGTGTCGGCGGTAGCAAGACGCTACAGGTCGACGTGCGACTTATATGCGCCACCAACAGGGATCTCGAGTCGGCTGTCGTACACGGGGATTTCAGGGCCGACCTTTATTATCGCATCAATGTGGTGCCAATCATCCTGCCTCCGCTCAGAGAGCGACCGGGGGATATACCTCGGCTTGCGAACGCCTTCCTCGAGCGGTTCAACAAGGAGAACAATCTCGACCTCGCCTTCGCGCCGCCAGCGCTCGAGTTTATCTCGCAATGCTACTTCCCTGGTAACGTCCGCGAATTGCAGAACTGCGTACAAAGGACGGCCACGCTGGCGCGTTCAAGGACAATCGCTCCATCGGATTTTGCCTGCAACAATAACCAATGCCTGTCTTGGCTCCTTTGGAAAAGAGCTGATCATTCGCACAACGGCAATACCGGCAACCAGCGCTTTCGAAGCAATATGATGCCCGGCGGATTGCCGATGCCGGGCGGGCGTTTCGGCGCCCCGCAGGACAACGTGCGACTCCATACTGCCGACCATGCAAAGGATCCCGCTCTCCCCGCAATAGGCCCGCGCCTTACGGAACGCGACAGGCTGATCGATGCGATGGAGAAAGTCGGCTGGGTTCAGGCCAAGGCCGCTCGTGTCCTCGGCGTCACGCCGCGACAGGTCGGATACGCTTTGCGCCGACACGGCATCGAGGTGAAGAAATTTTAGCATTCTCATGACGTGGAGAACGCGAACTGTGTTGGAGCCCAGGCCGAAGTTGCGCGATCGTGTGATGCTGTCACACCCCCTTCATCACCTGCCCTTTCCGGCATCTTGCCGATCGCAGAAAGGAGTGACCCACCCTCCTGAATCGGAACCCTGCAGACCCAGTCGAGCAGTGGCAACTTCACCACGGACGAATGCGCCTGGCCCAGGGCCGGCTGAGCGGTCGGCGCGTGATCACTCTCGGCGCAATTCCGACCGGTCTTGCGACAAGGATGTTGTCTTTCTTGAGCTGATTGTCCGGCCACAGTCGTTTTCCTCACCTTCTAAGCGTGCCCCTGTAAGAAGTCCGACAAAGTTATGTCGGAGCAACTCCATGATATCAGACGCGCAAACCCAGTTGGTGAGCTAGCGCCACGTTTTGAGTTGGCATTGCTCTTGCGCTTCGAACGGCGACGTTAACCCGTAACGGAGCCGTTCAATGGCCGCACCGGCGATTTCAGTTGAGAGCCTGACCGGCGCGAGGGTCTCGGACCAGTTGCTGGTGAGTGCGAAGTCGGGTGGTTGCGCATCTTCCGCCTGCGGGTCGTCGATAGGGCCGGACGATCTGGATCCGGCCATCTGGGACAAGATCAAGGATCACCCGTGCTTTTCAGAAGAGGCGCACCACTATTTCGCGCGCATGCACGTCGCCGTTGCCCCGGCCTGCAATGTCCAGTGCAACTACTGCAATCGCAAATATGACTGCGCCAACGAAAGCCGGCCCGGGGTTGTCTCGGAAAAGCTGACGCCCGATCAGGCGGCACGCAAGGTGATCGCGGTCGCCAATGAGGTGCCGCAGCTTTCCGTGCTTGGCATCGCCGGGCCGGGTGATGCCTGCTACGACTGGGAGAAGACGAAGGCCACGTTCGAACGCGTCGTCAGGGAAATCCCCGACATCAGGCTTTGCGTCTCCACGAACGGGCTCGCGCTGCCGGACCATGTCGACGAGCTTGCCGACATGAATGTCGAACACGTGACGATCACTATCAACATGGTCGATCCGGAAATCGGCGCAAAAATCTATCCCTGGATCTTTTACGGTCACCGCCGCTATTGCGGCATCGAAGCCGCCAGACTTCTGCACGAGCGGCAGATGCTGGGCTTGGAAATGCTCAGCGCGCGCGGCATCCTCACCAAAATCAATTCGGTGATGATCCCTGGAGTGAATGACCAGCACCTGATCGAGGTGAACAAGTGGGTCAAGCAGCGCGGCGCGTTCCTGCATAACGTCATGCCTCTGATCTCGGACCCGGCACACGGCACCCATTACGGCTTGACCGGGCAGCGTGGCCCAAATGCAATGGAGATGAAGACCCTTCAGGATCGTCTCGAAGGCGGCGCCAAATTGATGCGCCACTGCCGGCAATGCCGGGCCGATGCCGTCGGCCTGCTGGGTGAGGATCGTGGCCAGGAATTCACGCTCAATCACATCCCCGGTGAGCTCACCTACGATGCCAGCAAACGTGAAGCCTACCGGGAGTTGGTCGCGCACGAGCGCCGCGATCACCTGGCGGCCAGGAGTGAAGCGATCGGAGTGATGAAGGCATCGAGTTCCGGGAAGTCCCTTGTCATCGGGGTGGCGACGAGGGGCGGCGGCCGCGTCAACGAACACTTCGGCCATGCCAAGGAATTCCAGATGTATGAAGCCTCGGCGCGGGGGATCAACTTTGTCGGGCACCGCAAGGTTGAGCAGTATTGCCTCGGCGGTTGGGGCGAGAAGGCCACTCTCGACCGGGTCATCGCTGCGCTGGAAGGCGTGGACGTCGTGCTTTGCGTCAAAATAGGGGACTGGCCCAAGGATCAGCTCGCGGCCGCCGGTATTCGAGCAACCGACGCTTACGGCCATGACTACATCGAAACGGCAATTGGCGCGGTATACGCCGCCGAGTTCGGCGTCCAGGCACGCGCGGCGACGGCCTGACCCATCTCATCTACTCGAATCAGGAGTCAAAATGGCTTTCAAGATCATCGCATCCCAATGCACACAATGCGGCGCTTGCGAATTCGAATGCCCCTCGGGCGCGATCAAGTTCAAAGGCGAGAGCTACGTGGTCGAGCTGCAGAAGTGCACCGAATGCGAAGGAGCTTTCGAAACGCAGCAATGTGCTTCGGTGTGTCCTGTGCCGAAGACCTGCGTTCCTGCTTGAGTCGACTGGTTACGCACACAAGTGGCTGCCCCCGGGAATGCCTGCGCGCCGCATCAATGACAATAGCCCAGAGAACCAAGGAAACGCCATGTGGCTCGCACGCGAACAGGAGGTGGAAGTCCGCAAACCTCCCCAATTTCAGCCGGGAGAGCGGGTCCGTGCCACTCGTCACGTTAGGAATGACGGCACTTATCCTGGCATGCAGATCGGCGAAAATCTCGTGCGCAAGGGCGAAGAGGGTTATGTGCGCGACATCGGCACGTTTCTCCAGCAGTTCTTCATCTACGCGGTCGAATGGATCGACCGTGGGACGATCGTAGGCATGCGAGCGCGTGAATTGATGAGCCTCGACAAACCCGACCTTCCCTTCAACGCCGAAGAAACAGCCAAACAAGGAATGGTCGGATGAAAGTAATGATCCGCAGGACCGATTCGGGATTGTCGGCGTATGTCCCCAAAAAGGATCTCGAAGAGCCGATCATCAAGTTCGAGAACCAAGACCTCTGGGGCGGGGTCGTAACGCTCAGGAACGGGTGGCGGCTCCTCCTACCCGATCTTCCGCCACATACGCGCCTGCCCATCACCGTCGAGGCAAGGAAGCTTCCCGGCGAGGACTGATGCTGCCCCTCGATGAGAGGCGTCAAGAGGAAAAGAGCATGAATACGATCCCGACCTCGGGCCACCTCGTCGTCGTGCGGGACAGTTTCGCCCGAAAGCTGCTCGAGCTGGCCAGACAAGCGCTCGTCTCGGATCACGTGATCCCATATCTCGGTCCGGGTCTGCTGCAGCTAAGCTCAGCGGAGTCGCCAGTGCCGTGTACCCCGGAGGCCGTCGCCGCCGCGCTCAACACTCGGACGCCAGCCCCCTCGAAGATCCGCACCAACATGTGGTCAGTCGCGCAATTCATCGAGCAGCGCCGGCATCGCCGCACACTTCAGGCCTGGATGACAGATATATTCGCAGGTCCTACGGCGCCGACGCTCCTGCACAAATGGCTCGCAAAGCTCCCGCTCTCCCTCATCATCGACAGCTGGTATGAAGGCGCCATGAGGGCGGCGCTGGCTGAGGCCGGGCGAACCGACGTCGCCGAGATACAAGGCATCACGCGAGCGAACGAAGTTCGCGACATCTGGACCAGAACCTACGACTTGTTCGGAAGGGAGCTCGAAGCCGGGGCAGCGGCAGAGACGGTTCTCTATGCGCCTCATGGCAGTATCAGGCCGGCCGCAAATTTCCTCATTGCCGATTCCGATTATGTCGAAGCCCTGACTGAGATCGATATCCAGACGCCCATTCCTGACGTGGTCAAGGAAAGACGCGTCCACCGGGGTTTTTTCTTCATCGGCTGCCGCTTCAATGATCAGATGCTGCGCACTTATGCCAGGCAGATCATGAAGCGCTCGGAAGGCCCCCGTTACGCGATCATGGATGGGCAAGCGTTGACCAGAAACGAGGCCCGTTTCCTTGCGGCAAGCGGAATCACTGTGATCGACATGCCAGCGAGCGAAGCCCTTGCGCAACTCGCCGGACCAGCGTCTTGAGCCGATGGTGGCCAGGATCACCTTGGAGGAAGTCTTCGGTGTGAGTCGACCGGCTCGCTTCCGAAGGCACAAAATTCAGTCGAGGATATTCTGTGGGCAGTGATGCTGTTGGCACGACTCCTCCCAAATTGTCCGCACATGTGAAAGCGGCCGGGTGGGGCCGGGGCTTGAACATACTACTGCGCATTACGCGGATCAATTTGAGGCACCCGTGGCAGGTCGCACTTGCTATCGGTTCGACGATTATAGCCGTGATCCTGCAGTTGCTAATTCCCTGGCTTCTCGGCTGGGCTGTCGACCAGACCCAGGTGGCAATTGGGAGTGATCTCAAGGGGAAGGCTGCAGAACAATCGCTCTGGACCCTGGCTCTCCTGCTGCTCGCAGCGAGTTTGCTGCGCGGCCTCTTCACGATGGCGCAAAACTATTTTGCCGAAGCCGTCGGGCACCACGCCGCGTACGAATTGCGACTGGCTTGTTATGAGAAGGTCCAGCGCCTGAGCTTTTCCTTTCACGACCGGGTCCATTCAGCCGACCTGATCACCCTCGCCATTCTAGATCTCGACGGCGTGCGGATGTATTTTTCCACCGCTCTGGTTCGGTTGCTTATGCTCATCATGCTGATCGGGATCGGCGCTTGCATGATGATTTCTACCGACCCGGTGCTCGGTCTCGTCGCGCTGAGCTTCATGCCTTTCGTGGCTTGGCGGTCGTCGGTCACACAGCTTAAGCTACGCGCCATCTGGCTGGACCTGCAGGAGCGGCTTTCCGTCTTAGGCCGCGTGATGGAGGAAAATCTCGCGGGCATCCGTGTTGTCCGGGCGTTTTCGGCACAAGCCTATGAAATGGTAAAGTTCGACCGCGCCTCGAAGAATGCGCTCAAACTCGCCCACGAGCAGGTTAACGTCTACGTGACCAATACGTCGGCAATGACCCTGGCCTTCTTTTTCGCCATGGGGTTGGTCCTCTGGAGCGGTTGCAACAAGGTCATCGCCGGCCAGATCAGCGTTGGGACGCTCACGATGTTCCTGACGTTCATGACCATACTGCAAATGCCCGTCCGCCAGATCGGGCTGATGGTGAATGGCTTCGCCCGCGCTTCCACTTGCGGTTCGCGCGTCTTCGGTCTGCTCGACCAGGACGTCACGATCAGGGATGCTTCCGGTGCAAGACCGCTCGAGATAAGCGAAGGTACCCTGCGCTTCGACAATGTCTCGTTTGCATATCCCGGCGCCGGAAACCGCGTTCTTCTGAGGAACATCACGTTTAGCGCCCATAGGGGCGAGACGATCGCGATCGTGGGTCCGCCGGGTTCGGGAAAATCGACAATCGCTCACTTAATTCCTCGCTTTTATGACGTCACTGGCGGCACCATCATGCTTGACGGGCAGGACATCCGCGGGGTGACCTTGGCTACGCTTCGCAAGGCGGTCGCCATCGTACAGCAGGATGCATATCTGTTCACCACCACGATCGAGAACAACATCGCTTATGGCGACCCCTGGGCGAAGGAACAGCGGATTGAACGCGCTAGCGAATCCGCCCAGTTGCACAATTACATCCTTGGCTTGCCCGCGAGCTACAAGACGGTCGTCGGCGAACGTGGTGGATCTCTTTCTGGTGGCCAGCGTCAGCGTCTCACCATAGCTCGCACGATGATGTTGCGCCCATCAATCGTCGTTTTCGACGACTCAACGGCCGCGATCGACGCCGCCACAGAGCAGCGCATCCGAGCGGCGATAGAGCATTTCGCCAAAGATAGGGTGACGATCATCATCGCGCACCGGCTGAGTTCCCTCAAGCACGCCGACCGGATCCTGTTTGTCGACAAGGGCGAGATCGTGGAACGCGGCACCCATCAAGAGCTTTTGGCCAGGCGAGGACGCTATAAGGCGCTTTATGATCTTCAGTTGCGCCCTGGAGATGACATTGCGACCACTTTTGGAGGCGCGCCCTGATGGCCAAGCGGCACGCCAACCAACTCGAAATCGAACCGAATGATAGCGGTAGACGTCCTCCGCGCGCGGTCGTCGGGTCCCATCGCATCGAGGAGGAGATCTTTGGCCGCGCTTTTGACAAGAACATCATTCGCCGCATATGGGCCTTCGTTCACCCCTACCGAGCCATGGCGCTCGTCTCGCTTGCCGCATTGCTGATTTTCACTGGCACGCAGCTTCTCATCCCGCTGATCATCCGCTACGCCATCGACCACGCCATAACTCCGGCAGGCGCTGATGCCTCCGCCCTGGTTGAGGCTGCCGTCGCGTTTGCGCTTGCCATTCTGGTTAATTTCGGCGCGGCGTACACGCAGGAAACCGTGGTAGGGAAAATGGCTGAGAGCGTCCTTTTCGACATCCGCCGGGCCATGTTTGCCCATCTGCAGAACGTATCGCTCTCGTTCATGGACAAGACCGAAGTAGGACGCCTGATGTCTCGCCTTCAGGGCGATGTCAACTCTATTCACGAATTTCTCGAAAACTCGATCTACTCCGTAGGCGACATTGCGCTTCTCTTTGGCATCATTTTTGTAATGCTGTCGGTCAACTTCAGCCTCGGCCTTCTGACGCTCTCGGTCTTGCCGGCCCTGTTGATTATTCGTATCGTGTGGCTGCCGCGTGCTCGCGAGGCCTTCATGGCTGCGCAAGAGACCAATTCAGTCGTCAACGGCGCATTGGCCGAAGCGATTCAGGGCGTACGCACCGTCCAGTCCATGGACCGCCAGTGCGTAAACTTCCTATTGTATGACGATAAGGCACATGCCGACCTCAGGACCCACCTGACCGCTGCCAGGTATGCACAGGTCATGGTCCCGATCGTCGATAGTCTCACCGGTCTCGCTATGGCCGTCGTCATCGTCGTCGGGGGCTCCATGATTATGAATGGCCGTATTGGTGTAGGGGTATTGGTGGCCTACATATTCTATATTCAACGCTTCTTCGATCCAATTCGCTCCCTTACCCTCCAGTATTCGGTCATGCAGCGCGCAATGGCCTCCGGCAAGCGCCTGACCGATGTGCTCGACGTCAAGGTCGAAGTCCAGGACAAACGGGATGCGAGGGTCCTTTCGGCGGAAATTGACTGCCCGGTCGAGTTCAGGAACGTCACGTTCGGCTACGAGTCCAACCATCCGGTGCTGAAAAACGTCTCCTTCCGGGTTAATCCCGGCGAGACGGTCGCCTTAGTCGGGCCGACCGGCTCTGGCAAATCCAGCGCGATGGCCCTCGTCCACCGCTTCTATGATGCTCAGCAAGGCCAAGTGATGGTCGGCGGGCATGATGTGCGCGATCTCACACAGGAATCGCTCGGCAACCAGATCGCCATGGTGCTGCAGGAGCCGTTTCTGTTCACCGGGACGATCTTCGAGAACATCCGCTACCACAAGACGGAAGCCACACGGGACAAAGTGATCGGGGCCGCCAAGGTGGTCGGAGCCCATGATTTCATCATGAGCCTTCCCGACGGGTATGAAACTCAACTCGGCGAGCGCGGCGGCAATCTTTCTCTCGGCCAGCGCCAGCTTGTCAGTTTCGCCCGCGCCCTCGTCGCCGACGCCAAAATCCTTGTTCTTGACGAGGCCACCGCCAGCATCGACAGTTACACGGAAATGCTGATCCAGAAGGCTCTCAGAAAGCTCCTTGAAGGCCGGACTGCGCTTGTCATCGCTCACCGTCTCGCCACGATCCGAGGTGCCGATCGTATCATCGTGCTTCAGAACGGCCAGGTTATCGAGTCCGGCAACCACGACAAACTGATGACTATGGGCGGGCTCTATTCCAAACTCTACAATCTGAACTACTCGTCATTCGACGATATTCCCGAAGAGGGAGCCGATCCGACCGGACAAGCCGCCTCTCGTACCTGATGCTCCTTGCGAGCCGTATCTGACCGTCTATCCCGCGCGCTCGTCCTCCGCATGTGGCTCCAGGACGACGGGAAACATCTCGAGTGACACTCTGCAATCGTGGAGAATGGTGGTCCATCACCGATCCAGCACAACTCGAACAGGACGCCCGAACTGCATCCCTGACTATCGCTGCTCGGGATCACGTTGAAGATTGGCTGTATAGATCTGCACGACAGGGCCATTTGCCGTTCCTTTCCCAATTCTCACCTTGCCACGTCAAGAATGACGCACTTGAAGTTGGCCTCAACAAACAGGGAGTAAAGCGAGCCGTGAACCCTTCAAAAAAAGTTCCGCCCAGTTCGCCAAAGTCAAATGGCTTCGGATCGCCAACCCGAATTGCCCCCTGCAGGAGCCCGCGCATGAGGCCGATCGCGTGTTGTTTCAGTTCCTTTTTCTGATCGTTGTCGAAAGATGGCTTTTTGGCTTTGCGATTGCTGCTCATGCTCCCCACTTTAGCTTGCTGAAAGCTGAGGCTGACGCCTCGGGCGATGACTAGTCGCTACCCTTTGTCGGGTGGCGGGAGCCTTGCGCAAAGCCGCACTCGGTAACTTCGTTACATCGCGCTTCTTCGCAGTCTGAAGCACCTTGGCCTTTTCCTTGTCCTTGAGCTTGGTCCTCGGCCCACCCGGGCCGTTGACGAAGATAATCGACCACCGATCCGCATCTTTGGTTGAGAACGTGAAGTGAGCCTCGATCCGCTCCGCATGGAGAATTGGTCGCGTCGTGTAGATTACGGCGTAAAATTTTCCCCAATTGGGATCGCCCGCGTAATGGATCATGTCGGCAGAGATTCCCTCCAAAGCGACCTTCACGCCCTTCGCGTCGACGGCAAACTTGTATTCCACCAGGGCACCGAGGGATTTCACCCCGAAATCAGGCTTGTAATTGATGACGGCCTTATCAATCTGCGGCTTGTTCACAAAGTCCGGGAATACGTATCTCACGATCTTCGCGATTGCGTCGTCTATTTCCCCTTCCTTCGTAGGATCCAAGCCCTGATCGTCAATGATCCCTGCCGTGTTTTTGAGAATCGATTCCAGCATCGACATGCCGGTCGTGGCGCTCCCGTCTACCATGACCGCCATGGCCTCGAACGTGGCGTTCAGCTCACCGAGAACCGGCGAGTAGAAATCTTCGAGCATCTCGATGAGGCCCGAGCCGGTCATCATTTTAAGGCCCTTGCGGCGTTCGACCAGGTCCGCCTTGGTCTGGGGCAACTGCAGACGCTCGGCCAGCATTCCGATCTCCCGGAACGCTTTCTCGACATAGTAGACGAACATAACCCCGGCCAAATCGTAGGCAGCATCCGTCTGTTCCAGTTCTTTCATTGATTTGTAGGCCTGGTTCTCGATCTGATGGATCATCTCCCTCGACGCGGCCCATGCTTCCCTAAGTGTCTCGCGGATATGGTGAACCAACAGATGCTCGGCTTTTGTTGTCATAATTTTCTCTTCGGTCCCCAATTTTTATGGCGCGCCAAGCAAGGTGGACCCATCCGCAACGCACGGGTGAGCCGCTGCGCGCCGCAGATGTCGGCGGTGCAGGCCCGGCGGGCATATCGGCCGCGCCGCCCCCACACCGTTCCCAGCAAGGCCGAAGCTGCCGCGCGAGGCGTCCCTGTTACTTGTTCAGGCTTTGCTGAAGGATGAGCAGGTTCAGGTCGTTGAGCAGTTTGTCCTTTGCGCCCGGATCGACCGGCGGCGGCGGCGGAACTTTTTTTATCGGTTGGCCTTTCGGCAGCGGGTTCGCGCGTTGGGGCGCCGGCGCGGCTTTCGGCGTTTCCTCTGCCTTTGGCGCGAACACAATGCTGATCTTGTTGACATCTTTCCAGGTGGTCTTCCAGCCCATGCCAAGGCTGGCTTGCCCGGTGTTGAAAGGTATGGTCACAATCTTGACGCTCGCTGAGGCGCCCTGGTCGAGCGTAAATCCCATGGTATAGGACACGGAATCGGGCGGGGTTTTGGTATCCGCGTAGGAATCCTGGACTTGGGCAAGCCAGTCCGCGATCTTCAGGTTCCCGACAAGCCGTGACCCATGGGCGCGCCTGCCGTTCACGGTGTCCGTGTCGCACGCGATATCGTCTTTCTGACTGAGGCCGATGGTAAACTTGTAGCCGACCATCCGGTCAGCGGTGCCGGTCGCGTTCGTCGCCAGCGCAAACGTGCCTGTCTGGGGGATATACGGCACTTCATTTCCGGCGCTGCCGTCGCCGCCGCCTGTCGCCACCACGTTCAGCGACAGTTCGACCGCCGCGGCCCATTTGCCTTTATCGGTCAGGAATGTGGCCGGCTTGACCGGGGGATTGGCTTTGGGCCTGCCGTCGCGGCCGTCTTTTAGGTCACACCGGATGTTGTCGACAATGTCAGAGATCCGAAGCAGACCGACATCGGTTGGCAAATTCGGAACGCTGGCACAACCCGAAAAGGCGAAGCAGAACCCTAACGATCCCCGAACAAAAACCCTCATGGCACCCCCCGCGTTCCCGTTTTTTCAAGCGGAGCATGGCGGCTTCTGAGAAGAAATGCCGCGATAAGAGTTTCCACAGGAATAACATATAGGCAGCAAATAATCGCCGTTCGGTAATTCTAGCTCGCCAAGTGGAGGTGCCGTCGGCAACTTTCTTGGGCAAAACTAAGCGCAGTGACGCCGCCGATGTCAAAAGAGGTTGCCGGCGACCATGCGCCGGCGCCGCAGGTGTCTATCAACCGGTCCTGCGGTCGTCAGGCGTGGGATCCTAGATCGCCATGGTGTCCCTATTCGCATCGAGCCCCACCAACTCCTCCCCCAATGCAGCGATTACGGCTGCGACGCGATTGCGGACGTTCCAAACACTGCTGCGCCGATCCATCACCTCGCACACCCGCGCGGCGTGTTCAGGTTTGACGCGAGGACCTTGAAACACGCGACGAGCATTGCCGCGAAGGCGGTGAGAACAGGTAACTATCCCGAAGCGCCTCCATCTCACGATCTAGCAGAGCGTCGTGCAAATGGTCATTTGCCGATATCCAACTCGCGTGAAGATAGCTATTATGGCAAACGGTAGCACCCGACGCATATTAGCCGGGTGACTCCGTGGGGTCAGCACTTCCTGGGAACGTTCGCTCCTCTTGAACTGTGCCAAGGTTTCTTGATCCGGACGGAGCCGCCACCTTTCCCAACCGCAGATTCCAGCACACCACCTTTGGTGGCCTCCTCCTTAGTGTCAAATCTGCGGATTGCTCTGTCCGCACCTTCTTGGCGTAGGACCCAATCACAGTTCGATACCTATTCAACATCAGCGTCCATCCGATTATTCACCCTGTTCCAAGTAACGCTGTATCAAGCGTTAAATTCTGCTGCAAACGCCGGCGCCGCATGTCAAGATGGGCTTGGAAAAGGGTGGGGATCACATATGCACACGGCAATGAGCCAAAAGCTGGCGAGCTATGGCCAGTGGACGTATCGCGGTGCGTGGGCACTTGAAATCGTTGCGGCGATCATCGGCCTAACCACCGGCGTTGCTCTGAGCTACCGCGGCTTCGTTGCCAATGAGGCGGCGGACTCAATGGACCTTGTGCTTGCGAGTGCCCCCTTCTTTATGATCGCGATTGCTGAGCTGACGAAAATCCCAATCGCCACGCTTCTGTTCGGCGCCTCGTGGATTTGGAAGCCTGTTGTCCTGGCTTTTCTGCTCGTTTTGGCCGGTATCACTTTTGAGACAGTTCTACTCGGATTGGAGCGTGCCAGCACAATGCGCGAGGTGCAGTACGCCAACTTCGCCAACCAAACCAAAACACTCCAGCAAGAGCTCGAGAATCTCAAGGCGGCAGCCGAAAGTTTGCGAAACAGTGACGACGAGGCAAAGGCCCGGAGCGATCTGGAGCAGCTCAGTGGATTGGCTGACACCGAGCGCGATAAGTTGCGTGCCCGGATAACTGAGGTTGACGAAGAGCTGCAGGCAGCAACCACCCTCTCACCTGCGGCTGCGCGAGCCAAAGAGCTTCTCGAGGAGAAACAAGCAGCGCTAAGCGCGCTGGTGGAACGGCGCGATCGAGAGATCAAGGACGCCGTGGAGCAGTTCGAGCGACAGCGGGATAGCTACGTTGATCGCATAAAGAGCGCGCGCGAAAAAGGCGATCTTGCGTCAGTGCAGCGCAACGAAGAAGGGCTGAACAAGTTAGCCAATCCGCGGCTCAAAAAGGAGGCCGAATTCGCGCCGAAGTTGGCCGAATTGGAGCCCGCAGTCGCCACGGCCCGCGCGGAATATGAGAGGCTGCGAAAAGATAGTCCTCCGATGACCCTCCAAGACAAACAACGCCTTGAGGGTAGGCGAAACGATCTGGAGAAGCTCTATGACGGCACCGCGGCCGATTGGGATCGTAAGCTTGACGAGGCACGTACTGCGCTAGCGGCCGCTCAGGAAGGCGCAACTCGAAAGTCGGAGACACTCGCCAAGAACCAGCAGCGGCAAGAGGCGATCGCTACGGAACTCAGCCGCCTGGAAACAGAGCGCCTCCCAGTTGCTCGCAACGATCAGATCCGTAGGTTGGCAGCTCGCTGGTATGGGCTGAAGCCGGAAGACGTTTCGGACGCACAGGCCGGCACGGTATCGACGATCTGGTTCGCCTCGCTTGCATTCATCGCCGCGTTAGCGGGGCCAATCACGGCGATGGTCGCGCTGGCCCTGCAACGCATCGGCGCGCAGCCCGAAGTTCAGCGTGACAGCAAACTCTCGCGATTGTTGCGCCGGATGCTGTTGCGCTGGCGGTGGCGCCGTGTCCGGAAGGTACGGGTGCAGGTGCCTGTCGACAGAGAAGTAGAAAAGCGCGTCGAGGTTCCTGTTGAAGTCGAGAAGGTCGTCAAAGAGATACTCTATGTGCCTATCCTTACTGACGACCCGGAGGCGTTGCGCCGGGCATTGGACCGGGAACTGCCCCCGGAAGTAATCGATTTGGTGAAGGTTTCTGCAAAAGGGCAATACGACCAAAGGGAGATGGAGAAAGCCCTCGAAGGTGAACTGCGATCAGATTTTAACGAGCCGGCGACTGGGGCTAAGCGGGGTAGCAGACGTGCTCGTACGACATAACACCAAGCTGCTCGAGCAGGCTATCGATCTGCAGATCAAACGGTCGGCCATTCCAACCCTGCAAGCAGAAGCAGCTGCGCACGACAAGATCGCTCGCGCCAATGCATTTCGGCGAATGGCTAGCGGCGCTGCCGTCGCAATGGCCGCAATTGGGATCGGCGTGGGTGTATGGCTGGTCTTTGATCGTGACCCAACGGTGACCCAACCGGAACCGCCGATCACCCAAAACATTCCGTCAAACCCGAACGAAAACGAGCCAAGAGAGACGAAGAAATCAGAAGACAGAATTCCGGGTGGCGAGACGATCGCCCAGGAGGGAAAGACCGACAAGCCGAAGTCGCCCCCAATCGAGCAGCCGACGCCGCCGCCCGCAGACCCAGCCAATCCAGATACGTTCGATTTCGTAAAGTTCGCCTATCGCCAAGTGACCTACGCCGGCAGCACTTGGCAACTCGAGTCCGGTCATCATTTTGACAGTGAGAAAGCTCCAACTTGGAACACCGCCTGGTGCTACACGCGGAGGCTGGCAAACACCGGCGTCGAGGTTCAGGTAAGCCTTGTCAACAGACCCTCACCTACGTCGGTGCCGTTGGCACCGGTGTCGTCGAGCGAGACACTGTCATCGGTGGGCCTTGACGACAATTCAGCGCGAGAACTCGCCAGCCGTTGCCTTTGGCTCGACAAGGCCAGTTTCGCGCCAAGCGATTTCGACATGGACCATGAGCGGAAAGAAGCAGCTACCGCGGCCGAAGAACTGTCTGTGCAGCAGGACGGATGGGACGCTATGGGAAACGATTTGCCGGGTATGCCGGCCTGGAATATCTCGCTTGAACAGTGCCAAGCCCAATGCGAAGCAGATCGCCGCTGCTTAGCACTCACTTACGATAAGAAACACGCCGCCTGTTTCATGAAAGATAATGGGTCGATTCTGGTTAGGAGTCCTGACGCAGTGATGGCGGCGAAGGGAGCAATCAAGGCGAATCTCCAGTACTCGAGCCTCGTTTTCGCCAAGGACACAGTAGTGGTCGGGGGCGCCTACGCGAATGTTCGGAGCGGCTATGCCGACTGCGTATTGGCCTGCGCTGCCGATCAGAGATGTCTAGGCTTCAATTTTGACGGTCCGAACAAGATGTGCGCCATGCTCGACAACGTGACTTCATCGTCTCCCTTCAAGGGCGTGACGTCGGGCGTTAAAGCCACCCGCAGTTGAATTGGCACCGGCTCGGCATCATGTGCCAAAGAAGGCCAGATGAGCAAGCTGGCAAAGTGATCGTGAAATTTTTCTCCCGCTTACCTCGGTAGAGGTGTGCTTGGTGACAGGGTAGTCTGCTGCTGAAATAAGGTCGGGGCCTATGCAGTTTCACGATTCGATGGCCCTGCCGTTCTGCGGGTGACCGTCGAAACCGTCACCCTCGCCTGTTCTTAGTTCGCCCGTCTCTTGTCCGTTATTTGAATGCGTCGTTGAGAACGTTGGCGAGCCTTGCTGCCGCCAGCGCTGCCTGGCTTCTGGCAACGTTTCGCGCATCGGTCTCATATGTGCGGGTTAGCACGGCCACGGTGTTTTCGCTCATCACAGGCTCCGCATACGCAAAGTTCTTGCCGAGCACGAAGCTCTCTTGGGTCCAAGCGTCCGGGTCCAGCAGCTTGGCTTTTGCGCTGTCGGCCTGGAGCTTCGAGATGCCGGCCTTGTCATTAGCATCGAAGATCGCACCGGGCACGGAGACGTAACCCGAACATTCTATCCCAATAGGCGTGAAGGTCGATCGTTTCGCCGGTCGCCGGCGTCACGTTGACTTCATTGCCGCCACGGTCGCCATCTGTGTTGATCGCAGAAATTCGCTCCGTCGCGTGCAACGGCTGGTGAATGTCGCCGATGAGATGCAGCAGCCAAACCATGTCGTAGGAGCGAATGTCATCGGTCGCGGCCGACGTCGCCGGCAGCGCCGCGATGAACAGCTTCATCTGCGAAACGGCATTGATCGGATCGGCATCCGAGAATTGCGTCCCGTCGGTCGAAAATCTGATGTCCTTGAAATGCCAGTAGCGGTGCATGTTTTTGTCTGCGTAGCCGATGTTCTGCGCCGTCGGCGTGTCGTCGTCCTTGGTGTAGCCGTGGGCAGAGTCTTTGATGTCATCCGCCCAAACGGCCGCATGAACAAAGGCGTATTGCGCTTTCTTGTCATCGGGCACGCCGGCGATCCAACCCGGATAGTCGGGGTTCAGCTTGATCAGTGCATCGACCTTGGCCTTCGCCCGCGGCGTCAGTTTAGAGTAGGCCACGGCGGCGACCTGCATGTGCCCGCCGTCCCACCAGGCCAGTGCAGGCGCCGATGACAGGATCAACGAAAGAACGGAACCAAAGACGAGCGCGCCACGCATGTAATCCTCCCCGAAGCCGGCTTTTCTGATATATCAACTGCAGACGACGCGGCAATGACGGCAATGGTGCCTGCACGGAAGGGCGAACCTCTCTGGATTCGACAACAAAAGCCAAATAGCGCATGATCTTGCCTGGGTTGGGGAAATTCATTCATGGGCGTGCGCGAATTTTCGTGCGTGTTACGCGCAGTGCTCTTCTCGGGCTGCGCCGCGGACTACTTGAACCATTACGATACGGTGACACTCACGGCCGGCGACGCGAGCCATGCAAATCTGCTCCTCCAAACAGTCGACCCGTTCAATCCGAACAGTCAGAACACGCATATCGAGGGCGACGGCGTGCGCGCTGCCGCAGTCGTCAATAGGTATCGAGGGGTGTCGGCAGCACCGACTCAATCGTCACGGGCGGGCGGCGGTGATTTGGATTGCGCAGGCGACAAGGGAAACAACGCTGTCGTGGTTGGCCCGGTGAAGATCACCAACGGTGATCCCAACAAGCTGGACCGCGATCACGACGGCGTCGGGTGCGAGTAGGGGCGGCGGACGTTGGACAGCTCTCGCTACGACAATCGATCTGCCCAATGGCGCAAACGGACTGGCGCCAAGCAGCGGCGAGTACGCAAATTGGCGGGCATTCCAAAGCGGCTGATTGTCGTAACCGTGGCGGCGATGGCGGCCTACGCCACGCAGTTCGTCATGCAGCATGGCGACCGCATGCCTGAGTTCAATCTGGCGAACTGGAATGGCCCGAGCCCGGCGCCGATCGCCGGTGTTGCGTCGGTGATCGATGGCGACACGATCGAAATTCACGGACAGCGAATCCGCTTTAACGGAATCGACGCGCCAGAAAGCCGGCAGTATTGCGACGACGCCAAGGGCTTCGAATATGCCTGCGGGCGCCAGGCCGCCGAAGCACTGGATAAGTTCCTGGCGGCCTCGAGGCCAGTGCATTGCAGCTTCGTCAGCTGGGACCGCTACGGCCGTTTTGTCGGCGACTGCCGGCGCGCCGACGGCGCCGGCGTCGCCGCCTGGATGGTCGAGCACGGCCAGGCACTCGATTGGTTTCGCTACAGCCACGGCGCGTATGCAGCGCGGCAAACCAAAGCCGAGAAGGCAAACGTCGGCCTATGGATCGGAACGTTTCAGGAGCCATGGGATTGGCGTGCCGAGCATGCGGACAGTCAGCAGCCAGCCGTCAGTCGTCTCGGCATCATCAGCCGCCGGCAGGTAGCGCAAAGCTACGCATGCCAGCCGCGGCGGACTTGCTCGCAAATCGGCTCCTGCGAGGAAGCCCAATGGTATCTCAGCAATTGCCCATGGGGCCGCAGGTTGGATCGTGATGGCGATGGCGTTGCATGCGAAACGCTCTGTTAGAGAACGACAAACGGCTGTGGAATTTTGGCCGGCTGAACAATTTAGGGGGTTAAATGGAAATCGGCCGGCGCGCTGCAGCATCGGCCGCGGTCGTTGCAAAATGTCAGCATCATTAGCGGGACCGGTGCGCCGGAGAAGTTCGAATCCGAACGCGGAACGCGCATTTCCGTCAGGTAATTCGAGCCATGATTTCAGATTGGATCGACCTTGCGGTGTATAGCGAAGCGTCTAAGGACAGATTTCCAAATGCAAGTTGGCAAAGTAGATAATTTTCGCCGGCCTCTTCGAGCTGATCAAGAAGAACTTGTCGCGCGGAAGATGCCGTCCCCACCACGCACAGCTCGCTCTCCATTGCTGCCTCCAAGCTCAGCGGCAGATTTGGAGGCGTCTGGAGTGCATTGAGGTCGTAGAGGAACCTGAAGCTCTTGAGCCATCGTTCGTAGGCGGGGGCCGCGAGCGCATATGCATCTGTTTCCGATCGCGCGATCACGACCATGCGGAGCATCCCAAGAAATGGCCTTCGCTCGTCCGCGTCGGCACTGTGCTTCAGGCAGGCTCGGAATGCATCCGTAATTCTGCGAACCGAAGAGGCAGGTCCCAGGCACGCGATGTTGGCGCCACTAGCAGCGGCCCAACTGGCCGACTCGGGTCTATTGGTGGCGATCCATGTCGGTGGATGGGGGCGCTGATGCGATCTCAGCGTCAAAGGGACGTCATTCAATTCAAAATGCGGCCGCGATAGGACAGCGTGTCGCCCTTCATCGCCTTGATAAGGATTTCACTGGCTTCCGCATAGTGACCTGGCGCCGCCTCCGCAGCAATCCCGAAGTAACCCAGTTCGACTGGGAGAGAGCCGCGCCCTATGCCCAGTTCGACCCGGCCACCACTCAATTGGTCGAGCATGCAGATCTCCTCGAACGCACGCAGTGGATGATAAAGGGCAAGGAGCATTACCATCGGGCCGACGCGAAGGTGCCGGGTGCGTTGAACGACGCTGGATAAGAACAGATTCGGCGATGGCCCCATCCCGTGCGGTGTGCAGTGGTGCTCTGCCAGATGATATGCGTAGAACCCAAGCTGGTCGCACGCCTCTGCCAAACTCAGACGATCGGCGTATTGCCGGGCAATCTCGCAGCCGTCCTCGTCCAGATGGTCGAATATGCCGAAGGTCAGGCCGCCGGGGAAGGCATTCTTCACGGATTTTCTCCAACTCTTTGCAACAGTTCGTGGCTCGCAATGGGCAAATTCAAATTAATGGTGCGCTGAAATCGCCGGGGAACTACCGACTTAAGGCAGAAGCGGCCGCCGCCGACGGCCGGCACAACGGGGTCGTTTCCTTCGCCGTTGCAGCTATCTCTGTGGCGACCTCGAGAAATTCATCCATCTCGGCTTTTGTACCGATGCTGATGCGGATGTAATTTTCCAGCCCTGCATCCTCAAAGAAGGCAACGAGTATCTTTTGCCTTTCCAAGGCTCCTTGCCACCATGAGCCTTCCTGCCCGGCTGGCACACGCGCTAGCAGGAAATTTGCGTGAGAAGGTATTACGGAAAATCCAAGTTTCGACAGTGCCACTGTCACTCGCTGTCTTTCATGCTTGATGTGCTTATGGTTCTCGGCGTAGGCGCCGCGGTGCCCAAGCACGCTGATGCCAACAGCCTGGCCGATCACGTTCATGTTGAAGACGTTCTGGAGCTCCCGCAGCCTGCCAATGACTTCAGGGTGGCCAAGTCCGAAACCGACGCGAATGCCGGCGGTGGCATAGCTTTTCGAGAATGTTCTCAAGATCAGGAGGTTTGGATAACGATTGAGGAGATGCAGACCATTGTCCGGTGCAAAATCGACATACGCCTCATCCAACAATCAGGCGGTCTGATTGTGATACCAGGCGTTCGACATCGGCCACAGGAACGAACGTTCCGGTGGGATTGTTTGGGTTAGCCAGCAGAATGAACTTGGCATCTTTTGCCGGTCCCAAGAGCAAGTCGTCGACGGGCAAGGAATGATCCGCGCCCCATCCGATTTCGATGAATTGGGCACCTTGCAAACGGGCAAGTTTGCGGTTGAACGAAAACCCCGGCGACAACATCGCCATTCTGTCTCCTGGAACCAGGAAAGCTCTGTAGATAAGCCCGAGCAGTTCAGACGATCCGTTTCCGGCGATCACCTGATCCTTCGAGACGCCGTAGGCTTCCGACGCTGCTTGCCTCAAGCTGGCGTTGTCGTCTTCTGGATATAGATATTGCTGTCCGAGAGCGGCCATCGCACTTTGCATTATGGGTTCCGGCAACGGAAACGGGTTCTCGTTCGTGTTTAGCTTGACGCAACAAGGATCAGACGCCGGTTTGTCGGACAGCAGAACATCCAACTGTCTCGCGACTTGCGAAAGGGAAGAAAGCACAGCTTGAAGTTTTGCATCAGACATCAATTTTTCTCAGTTTCTGTTTCCGTGTGTCGGGCACGCGTTGGGATCGTGACATAGGCTGGACCACCGAAAGCGCCGCCGTCGGACCGCTCGTGGGGACTACCGTGGGGGCAGCGCGGCCTATGGGATCGGATCGGAATTGGACGAGCACCGCATCACTCGTCTCAAGGCGCCAAGGCACGAATGCTTTATTGTCCCAGATGCTCGGCTCGGTGATTTGTTCAAAGACGCTTGATCTCGATGCCGTATTTCCTCAACACGTAGCCAATCTGGCGCGGCGTCAGTCCGAGCAGGCGTGCCGCCTTTGCCTGAACCCAGCCACATCTTTCCATTGCCTGGATGACACGTTCGGCATCGGCCATTCTCGCGGAGTGGACGATCCCAGCTGCGTTCAGCGGCGACTGCCCCAGGGTGTCTGGGGCTGCGACGGCGGCAGAACTAACCCCAGCAGCCGGCGGTACGGCCCGACCCAGTGCCAGCGGCCCGACCGGCGACGGTTGCAGCGCGACTTTGCCAAGTTTGCAATTATGCAGCGCCTCGGCGAAGCATTTGCCCTGGCAGCACGCAAAGTCCTCTTTCCCGATTGATGGCCCCGCCGCCAGAACGGCGGTCCGATACACACAATTTTCCAGTTCGCGAATGTTGCCGGGAAAGTCACAGTTTATCAGCACGTCGATTGCGCTCGGATCGAACGTCAACATAAGGCCGTTCTCATCGTTAAAATTCTTGAGAAACTCAGCGGCAAGGAGCGGAATATCGCTGCGCCTTTCGCGTAGCGCCGGCACCAGCAAGGGAACAACACTGATGCGGTAGTAGAGGTCGGCACGGAACTCGTTTCTGGCAACTGCCTCTTCCAGGTTCTTGTTTGTGGCGGCGATGATGCGGACGTCGACTTTAATGGTCTGGTTGCCCCCGACGCGCTCAAACTCCTGCTCCTGCAACACGCGCAACAGCTTTGCCTGGAACGAGGCCGAAATCTCGCCGATCTCGTCCAGGAACAATGTCCCCTTGTCGGCGAGCTCAAAGCGCCCCTTGCGCGAGTTGAACGCGCTCGTGAACGCACCCTTCTCATGGCCGAACAATTCGGATTCCAGCACAGTCTCGGGCAGCGCCGCGCAATTGAGCTTGATGAAGGGCCGCTTGGCGCGCGGGGACAATTCGTGGATAGCCTTGGCGACCAGCTCCTTCCCGGTACCGGATTCGCCTCGCAACAGAACCGCAATCTTGGCCTTGGCTACGAGCGCGACCTTCTCAAGCAGACCGCGCAACGCCAAACTGTCGCCAATCATCCCCTCCACTTGAGTGTTACGCTGCGGGGCCAGGCGCTTCTGTTTTGGCAGGGAGTCCTGCCTTGCCACCGGTTGCTCGCGGTCGCCCTCGAAAGAGCGATGCGACTTCACCGTCTGCCCTACCAGGTTGGCGATTAGCGGGAGCAGACATAGGCCGTAATCGAGCCAAACTCTTGAACCATGGCGCAGTGCGTGGTCGACGGTCAGCGTGCCCACCACATTTGCATCGACGCGAATGGGAACGCCGATGAAGGACACTGGTATGTCGTCGGAAGCCCCGAGCACGTCCCTGTCGGCCGCGGTGAAAGCCGAATGAACCGCGATGTTCTCGGTGGCCAGCGGCTTATCCGTCGCCAAAACCTGGTCGATTGCATTCCGCGGCAGGTACGTCCGGCAGCGCTCACTGCAGCTCTCGGTCTGGTCGGCGCCAGCGATGATTTCAAGTTCGCCATCAGAGTCGACAAGTGAGATGATGCCGTGCCGCATTTGAAGAAACGATCGCAGCAGATCTACGGCCTTGGCCAACCTGACCTCGAGCGCCGAGGAGGCGGTGAGTGCCTTCGAAATTTCGTGGATGCCCGCAAGCGCGCTCGCGCGCGACGGCAGAATGGCGGGTTCGCATTCATCGCTTTTGGAGTCGTGGAGTGATGTGAAGCTTGACGAAGTCTCCTCAGCATCGTCTTCAGCTTGGCGACCATTGTTCCGATCTGGCATGTCATCCTCGATCTTGGGCCGCGACAGCAACGCCGCGCCACCTGGATCTGCGATGTCCCCCGGCGTAGACGCACCGGATGGCATCAGGGTCCGAGCCATCGATGGCCGGCATCAACAAGCATGTCTTCGCCCCACGAGCCGCCGCATGATTGGCGAACTTGCTCGCGCGTGGGTGCCGCTTGCCGGAACGCTTGACGTTGATGCGGGTAGTCGTGATGTGTCGGCGGCAATGCGCCAGACTTTCGCAGCTGACATACTGCCTTGCATAGGATCAAGAGTGGGTCACTGTTTTGGGCGTCCGTCAGGCCCTGACGAGGGGAAAGCACGAAAGAGGCCGGAGGCAAGGCTTGATGCATGGCTTGGCTATCCTTACTGAACTGAGGCGCGGTTCAGGCTCCGGGGCGCAACCACACGTTGGCCTACAGAGCGGGAATGAGGATGGCTAGTCAACCGAGCTTTTCTCGCATTTATGCAAGGAAAGCAGGCGGACATGACAGAATTCCATCAACTGAGATTTTGCCGACAAATCGACGTCGAAAGGCAAAGCTACCCCGGCTTTTTCAGCGATGCCCGGCCGCTAAGCCTGCCGAGATCGAAGCTTGCGGGATGCTGTCGGCATTGAGGCGCGTTAGGCAGACGTACGGCTTGGAGTGTCGTCGAGCGGCAAAAGTGTTGGCGCTAAGAAGCCTCTTCTGACTCGCACCGACGCGCGAGGTCCGGCGACCTATTCGGTCTTATCGATGACCCGTCGAGAGGTCACGGTAGCAGCGGGAGAGCAGTAAGAATCCGCTAGTGTAGGGAGTCCTCCACTTCCGCGCCTGGACGGGTCGCAAGTGCGACCAAGAAGCGAACGGGCACGGCGGCTTCCGGGTTACCGCCTGGTTGCTGCCAAGCTCCAGCCATGGGTGCAAAGCTGGGCGTACGTGCGGGATTTCGCCCGAGATGCCGTCAAGGATGCGGAAACCCGCACAACCCACCCGTACTGAGGCTGCCTCACCGAGCGGAGGAATACGCGTATTTGGGTGCGAGCCTCCACTTGGCACAAGACTTGCGGCGACCTGCCAGCAGCGCGTGACCGGAGCGCCGCGATGCGAGAAGTGCGGGAAGGGAGGAGGCCCAGCCCGATCCGGTCAGGGAGAGAAAAGCTGTTGGTTTCACCAATCCGAAGCGCGGGTCCAGCGCCCCGCAAGGCCTTCTACGCGCAGCTCTACATTCAGGTGCTTACCGCCATCGCGCTGGGTATCGCAGTCGGGTATGTCTACCCGGACGTTGGCGAGAGCCTGAAGCCGCTCGGCGATGCCTTCATCAAGCTCGTCAAGATGATCATCGCGCCGGTGATCTTTCTAACCGTAACAACCGGCATTGCCGGCATGAATGACCTCAAGAAGGTCGGCCGGGTCGCCGGCAAGGCAATGATCTATTTCCTCACCTTTTCGAGTCTCGCATTGATTGTCGGTCTCATTGTTGGAAACGTCGTTCAGCCAGGTGCCGGACTGAACATCGATCCGGCCTCGCTCGATTCCCAAGCCGTAAAGGACTATGCCGCCAAGGTGCATGACCAGTCGGTGACCGGCTTCGTAATGAACATCATTCCATCAACGATCGTTAGTGCCTTCGCGGACGGCGACATCCTGCAGGTCCTGTTCTTCTCGGTTCTGTTCGGCATCGCTCTCGCGATGGTCGGCGAGAAGGGCAAGCCTGTGCTTTCGTTGCTTCAGGCGCTTCTCGCGCCGGTGTTCAAGCTGGTCGGCATCCTGATGCGGGCTGCGCCCGTCGGTGCTTTCGGCGCCATGGCCTTCACAATCGGCAAATTTGGCATCGGTTCGGTGGCCAACCTCGCCATGCTGGTCGCGACGTTCTATTTCACCGCCTTCCTCTTCGTCTTCGGGGTTCTTGGCGCCGTCTGCCGATATAACGGCTTCTCGATTTTCTCTCTCGTGCGCTACATCAAGGAAGAGCTACTGCTGGTCCTGGCAACGTCCTCCTCGGAGGCCGCGCTGCCCTCGCTGATGGAGAAGATGGAGAAGGCCGGCGCCAAGCGTTCCATCGTGGGTCTCGTCATCCCCACTGGATATTCCTTCAATCTGGACGGCACCAATATCTACATGACTCTCGCCGCCCTCTTCCTGGCCCAGGCGACGAACACGCACTTGTCGGTTAATGACCAGATCCTCCTGTTGCTCGTCGCGATGCTTTCCTCGAAGGGAGCCGCAGGTATAACAGGCGCCGGCTTCATCACCTTGGCCGCTACGCTCTCCGTAATACCAAGCGTTCCCGTTGCTGGGATGGCTCTGATCCTGGGCGTGGACCGCTTCATGTCCGAATGCCGGGCGCTGACGAACGTGGTCGGCAACGCGGTGGCCTCGCTGGTTGTCGCCCGCTGGGAAGGTGAACTGGACGAATCGCGCATGAAATCCGCCTTCAGGGGTTGCCCGAGAGATTAAGCGCCCCTCGCCCCGGCAAGATTGCTGCAGCGCGACCAGCCAACTCGCCGGGCTCACCAGCACCAAACAATCGGCTCGCTGGGTCTACACAGCGCTTCGCGAGGCCACAGATCAGAAGCACCAAATGCGGTGAGGACAAGAAACATGAAGGCCCTAAGAAAACTGACCGTAGACCGAGACGCGCCCAGGTGCGTCCGGAGCGCTGTTCAGTGTATGGACCGTCGATCGGAGGGGATGCCGAAATGTTCAGGCCTCAATCCGCCGCCGGGATGCAGCTGATGACGGAGAGCCACCCGATCAAAATTGGAGCGACGGCAAAGCGCCCTACAATTGCCGACCTCGCCCGCGAAGCCGGGGTGAGCGTGGCAACGGTCGACCGGGTCCTGAACGCTCGCCTTCCGGTGCGGGAGGAGACCATGCGGCGCGTTCACCACGCGGCCCACGCGATCGGCTATCATAATGCGGGACTCATCAAACAGCGCATGCGGCAGGACCTGCCGCGCTACCGGCTAGGCTTCATCTTGAGAAAACCGGGCCAGTATTTCTACCAGGAGTTCGCGCGCGAGGTCGAGGCGTCTGTCAGTTCGGCCCACTGTTTCCACGGCATTCCGCTCATCGAATTTGCGCCTTCACATTTGCCTGGGGATCTCACGGCACTGCTTAAGGATCTTGGTAGCCGATGCCACGCGATCGCCATGGTGGGGCCAGATCATCCGAAGATCACCGCAGCAGTCGAGGAGCTCAAGGCGAAAGGCATCCCGGTCTTTTCGCTGCTTTCTGACTTCGCCGCGGGCGTGCGCGAGGGGTACATAGGTCTCAACAACCGCAGCGTCGGTCGCACGGCAGCCTGGATGTTCTCCAAGGTCGCTAAACGGACCGGCAAGGTGGCCGTTTTCGTCGGCAGCCACCGTTTCCAGGGTCATGAGCTGCGGGAAAGCGGGTTTCGCTCCTATTTCCGTGAGAACGAGCCAGCATTCGAGTTGGTGGATACGCTCGTCAATCTTGAAAAGCGACAGATCACTTATGAGGCGCTGCTAGATCTTATGCACCGGGAACCTGAGCTCGTCGGCTTCTACATGGCTGGCGGCGGCATGGAGGGGGCTATCTCCGCGCTCCGGGAAGAAGACAAAGGCCAGGACCTCGTCGCGATCGTGAATGAAATTACGCCGGAGTCGCGGTCGGCCCTAGCGGACGATATCATTACGATGGCGGTGGCGACGCCGCTGCGCCGACTTTGCCAAGAGCTGATGTTGCTGATGGATCGCGCCATCAAGACCGGCACTGCGGAGACGCCGGGGCAGACATTTCTGCCGTTTGACATCTATCTGCCGGAAAACATCTGAAATGATGCGATCTATCGCCATGGCCGACATTCATAATTGCCGCGCATTCCACTCGGGACGGTATGCACATTTCAAATGAAGTGTAGGCTCTGCTCATGCAGATCGAGAGCAAAGCCGTGCTGGGGAATCTCCTCCAGTCAATCACGTCACGATGAAGCTAAGCGTGCAGCTCTTACAAAGACGCTCGGTCAGTTGTGGGCGTTAAATTCGGATGCATCCAGCTGCTCGCGTCCGTCAAGGCGCCGATCGTTTGCTGGATGAAGTATAACGGGCCCACCAAAATGGCTCTTTCGCTTTATCCAGTGTCCCGACCTGGAGCGGCGCGTTGCGAAGCCGGTCGAGGGCAGTTTTGGCGCCATTAGCTGCGATGCTTGGTGATGGCTCAACGATCTCCGTGATCGCCTCGCTTGGCAGCCGGGGAGGCAACCAGGCGTGCGTCCTTCGGCATTCTCAAACCTGACCGTCGACATCAAGGCCTTGGCCGGCCTTACGCGTCATCGATCGAACGCGAAAAGCGGGTTGGCCGGCCTTCAGGAGGAGGCGAACACAAATGAAGCGGCCTGAAGCTCGGCGTGAAAGGGGAACAATTTTTCCGGACATATCGTGAGCTTGGCAAACTCGCTGCCAAGAGCATAGCGGCCCGGTAAAGGCTTGGGGAATTTATGCGCTGCGCGGGCCTGGAAAACGTCTTCCCCAAGGCGTGCCTATATTGGCTTTCCCGATTGCGCACGACACGGCTGCTTGAGCCCGCGAAATTCAAACTCGGTCAGCCTGGCGTTCCGACCAGGCGGCCGCCGGTCCTCGTGGCACGGTCGCGGCAGCGACGAGTAGCTTCGGTCAGGCTCCGTTCTTGTCGAAAAAGCCTATCATCCACGCCGCTGCCGGACGACGCTGGGTGCGAGTTCGACAGGGCTCATGCCCTCCACTCTCCCCCGCGCGCTAAGTATGGGCAGTTGTCCGTTATCGGCGGCAACCGATGTCGGTTCTCTGTTTTTTGATCAGTGGGCTAGCGTCGGTAGAGCCGGCCTTCGGAGGTATGCCGTCCGGCACTGCCAGCGCAGATTGGATCGCAACTCTTGAGCAGCTCCTTTCAGTTCGGATGCCAGCCGTCGCTCTACCATCGAAAACACGGGAGGTAGCTTTGCATTCTGCCTCGGTCCGAGATGGCATTGCCTGTTTGCTCTCAGGTGCTCATAGGAATCGGTCCGTTCCCGGAGTGTGCGTCGCCAGCAGGGCTTGCTCGGGCGGTCGGATGCATATAGCTCGGCTACAGAAGAGGCGGCCAGACCTTCATTCGTCGTCTGCCGCGACTTACTGCATAATTCGTGTTCAACAAGGAACGACCTATGAGGCGGCAGCCCCGAGCTTTCACGGTGGAGATCAAACAGAAGCGCAGCTCTCAAAAGCGGAGTGGTTCGATCTGGAGCAATGTCGATCTTACCGCAGCAATGGCCGAGACAACAAGGGAACTCGAGGAGATGGAGTTGCCAAATGGTCGCCCTGTTGACTCAAGTGTTGTAGCGCTTGATGCTGAACACATTCACAAACCGCGAGCGGAGTATCTCATGGCAAATTCCCTGGACGCAGAACCAATAGCAACCGCTATGCAACCGGCAGCCAAAGTAGAGAGGCCTCAGAAGAAGAATGCCCAACGGTCGCCGAAAGCGGAGGCGGAGTCCAGGCCGCCTGCTCGGAAGAATGTGCCCGATGCGGCGTCTCAGGCGGAGGAAGCAGCGGCCGTTCGGACCGGACGTAAGATCTACTCTGGAAAGGAGCGCGCCCAGCTGCTCGCCCTGATCCAGAAGTCTATCAGTGGCGGCGCCACTCACAAGAGCGCCGTAAAGCAGGCCGGTATCTCGGAACAGACCTACTATCAATGGAAGAAAGCTGTGCTGCCTGTATCGGTTGGTGACGATCTGAAGGACCTCGTCGCTCTTGAGGAAGAAAACAGCCGACTGAAGAGCCTGCTCGCGGAACGCCTGCGCAAGGAGAACGCGGAACTGAAGAGGAAGCTGGGCTTGCAATAACCCTGCAATCTTGTCCGACATCCGAGAGCTCATAGCTACGGGTCTGGCACCGGCACATGTGGTCGGAGGAACCGGGTGTCGCCAGGCTAGGTGAAACCGCAGCTGCGCGACCGCGGCACCTGCGGTTGGCTTCGCGCACTCGCCCTAAGTCCGCCACCAGTTGCTCCTTCGTCCGAACACTGCGATAGTCCGCCGCCCTCTGCGGACCCATCGACTGCCTGCCGCCCAAGGCGGTCCGGCAAGCATCTGCATGAGCGAGACACAGGAGCGATCTCGAATGACATGTCCGCTCAAGTGCCTACGCGCCTTAGACCGGCATTCGCGCCAGTAGCCCATTTCGGATGAGATCGATGCTGGCGGCAAATGCGCCTACAGAGTCATTCAACGAGTGGACTTCCTCGACGAGCTCGAGAGAAAAGGGACCCGCATAGCCGCCATCAAGTAGCGCCCGGATCTGGCTGCAATTGTCGGAACCTCCCGGGATGCGATCTGGGTGAACCCAGAAGGTTGGATCGTTTATGCCTGAAAGGTGCACGAGACCTGTCAGATCGCAGAAGAAAGACGTCTCGCCGGCGAGCGTGTGGTGGAATGTATCGTGCACGAGCCGAAAGACGGACTGGCCATCAACCCAGGCAATAGCGTTGGCCGCTTCGTTCTTCGACCGAAGCGAGGAGGTCTGGAAGCCCAGCGGTTCGATGAGTCCAATCAGACCCCGCGACTGAAGTATCGGCTTGAGCGCCTTCAAGGCGGCGCGCAGATTGCCATTGCGCCCTCCATTGGCGGACCACGAACCGTCGTTCACCGGCACCAGCATGAGCGCCTGAGCGCCACAAGCGGCCGCATAATCGGCGAGCTTGCTGGCCTCGGCCTTGCGGGCGGGAGTCCATTCGTTGAACCGCTGTAGGGCGTTGACTGAGATAATCGTGACGCCCGCTTCGGCAGCGGCAGACCGGACATCCGCCGGCGGCTTGCCGCGCACAACAGCCTTGCTGCAGGGACTATTCCGGATTTGCACGTCGGTCAGACCGAGATCGCGGGCGAGCGCGAAGAACGTCCTGACGTCAAGTCCCGGCGCCGCCATGTAGTCGAGTGCAAACCGAAGTGGCGCCTGGCGCACGGGGTGGCTTTCTTTCATCAAGGCGGCCGCCATTCTCGGCTGACTGGCCTCTGCCGTTTGGCCGAAATGATCGGCATAGGGAGGCGAGCCAATCGAACTGACCCGCTCTATATCCACACGATCGTGATTCATTGTGAGCCGACTTTCACGCAACGGATACTGCCGCGCCTCTTGAGAACATTGATCTGCTGCGAAATGACGGAAGATCGCTCGAGGCTATCCAGTTGCTTCCGCAGAGTAGGCGCCCGGAAAGGATGCTGGACCGATCCGGAGCCAAACTGATATGGCAGGCTGATTCTTCGTGGCGAGGTGCCCAGCGCGATCATAGCGCGCCTCTCCGCCCCCTCCCTCAGGCTCTGGATCCATCCAGGACGCGCTGCCGTGCGGCCTTGAATGCCGCTGGTAACAAGGGCAACATGTCGGCCAGCGTGTTGAACGCAATCGGCGTGACCGCCGGCGAGACTGCGGGCTATAACATAGAGTCTCCGCGGACCGGGCGTGATGGCGAGCACGGAGGCCTCGGCGAGGTACAGGGCGAATGGGGTCAGTTCTGGCATCATTGGTTCATTCCGACAAAGTTCATGATTATTCTGGAAGCGACGATCTCGCGGTCAGATGCCCGTTCGCTCGCCGCAAGGCCCGCAGCCACGCCAGCGCGATCGGCAGCGTTCCGGTTCCGAGTCAGTTTGCACTTGCTCTCCAGCCTTGTGATCGGCATGCGCAAGCCAACGATCCCGCGAGAGTTGCGCCTGTACTAATCCGGCGGGCGTGCCGACACCGCCCAGCGAGGCGCGCTCGCCCTCGTGGTGGTCAGTCAGGCCATTCACGACGTCCAGCAGTCTTCCCGCATGCTCGAAGAACTCGACCGGATCATAGGCGTGGACGGCGATGTAATTCCAAGTCGGACGACCTTCCCGGCTTCCTGCTTGGCCGCATACTATGCCGGCGTCGCATAAGTGTCCGGCCCCATGAGATGGCCAAGCCGTCGCCCAGCGGCGGAACACGGCACCTGCGGATCAGCCTTCGCGAGGTGCCCGTAGATCACGCCGTGCTCGCCCTCTCATCAAGCAAGTGGGCGGTGACGAGGCGAAGAGCATTGGGCCGTGGCAGAGACTAAGTTCGACAGCGGCGCTGCGCGGATGCTCGCTCGCAGGAAATCGATATCATCATCATCTCGGAAGGCCGGAGAGGCTACATCGGCGGAACTCCGTGTGTGCGTTACAGATTAGATACTTGCAATCTGGCCCTCTGGAAACAGCCAGTTAGTTGCATTTGTAGCCGTCCAGTTGGTGAAGTGGCCTGGCGGGCCGGATCATTGGGCTAATAGTTTGGCGATCCAACAGAGAGGCCCTCCACGGCTTCTGCGCCCCGACATGTCTGGCTCAACCGTCCGTGGCTCCGCCGTCGCCAGCGTAGTGCTACCGATCGAGTTGCCGGCGATAAAGATAGAACCAGGGGTAGCCTCTGGCGGCCCTGATGGTCCTGTTGAAGAAATCTACGCCGGAGATGGCGCACCTCGGCGGCTCGTTTAAGGAAGTACGAGCGCCCGGCGCATTATGGCCACGGCCACAACGAGCGCATGGTGCTTCCTGTCGAGCGTGGCACCGCGCACGGTGCCGTGATGCCATGCTGTCGGCCGGCCGGCTTGGCCGACTGCGCTACGGATGGAAGTTCAGGCGCCGGTGCGGCGGCTGGCTGTTCCCGGGGCAGCACGCGATTACCCGACGCTGCAGATCCATCGAATCGTCGCCGAGACTGCAGCAGCGCCAACACCGTCAAGGGCCGGGCCGGCACCGCTGCGTCACAGCTTCGCCACGCTTTGAGGCCGGCGCGACGTCGGAAATTACCCAGGCCCTCTGGGGGAAGCAAGCTCGACACACACGGCCCTCTACGCAAGCCCGACCTGTAGATACGCTGCAGGCCAGTCCGCGCGAGAACTTAGCCTTTCAAGGAAGCGGAAAGCTCGCCCGTGCGGCCACTCGATTGAGATCGCCGACATGATCCGTGCTGCCCGGCCTGCCTATAAGGTCGCGCATGCAGGCCAGTTCAGCCTCGGCAGCTCAGGGTCATGTCGGCGACCGAGCACTGCCGCACGGCAGGCACACGCGGCCGAGGGCGGATCGGGTACAACTGCCGCGGTCGCCCTCCGATAAGGCAAGCGGAATGAATCGTCATCCGCATCCCCTCCTCGGCGGAGCCACGAGTCTGCCCAAGGATGGCAGATGTCTCGCGACCGCTTCGATCTGAATTCCATCCGGCTTTCGCCACGAGATGTTGTACTGGCTGGAGTGCCAGGACTGGCGCCTGACGTCGAAATTGATCAAAGCAGTGCGCAATCTTTGGACCATGGCGCTGGGTCAAATTATGAATGCGGTGCACCTTCCGCTGGCCTGCTGAGCACGAAATGGCCAGAGGCGTTACCTCCCATTGACCTTCGCGCCAGGAGACCCAGCCGCAAAGGAACGCACACTGGTTGGGAGCGAACCGATCATACCGGGGCGGGCACGTTCCTCAACCGACCCGTCTGTCGACACTGGCGGCGACAGGCTTTAGCGGTGTGATTTCCTGCTTGTAGACCTTACACCCTGGTGCCAGCTCTCTGAGACCGCTCACCAGCATGTTAGCCGCCTGCTCGAGCGCCTCTTCCGGCATCGCCGCCAAGCTTTCCAAAATAAACCACATGCGGCCGCCCACCCTCTCCAACCGGGTGCGCGTGCCCTGCCGCCAATTCCAGCGGCGACATGTAGCTCCCAGATCGTCGCGCCAGATGACCTCCCCCTTGGAAGGGTTTTCGACGACCGTTTCGCCATTCAAAACAGTGTGGAAAGACTCCGTTCCTACGGCAACCGTCAGCCGCGGTTTGCCGACATATGCATCAAAATTTTCGCCGCCAATCGGTATTGCGAAACGCAGGCTCACGGCATTGTAGAGGTCAACGATAGGATTTATTGACGGGATTCGACCATCCTTCTCCACCCGTTTTTTCAATGCATGCGCCGAGCACGGCGTCCGGTTTGGTTTCGCGCCGAACCGAACGTATGCCTCCGCCCAATTGGCCAAGTGCGCTTCTCCCCAGGCGGCCCCCCCCGCTCGGGCGAAGTCGCAAGCCTCTCCCAACACGTCCCGAGCCATGGCGCCTCGCGCACTGTCCTGTGCATCAACAAGAATGCTGATTGCGCGAAAGTCAGGTGCGATCTCTGCTATTTCTTCGTCGATCCGCGGAAAATCCAACAACGCTTTCTCCCTTTAAGCCAGTCGCGAGGGCGCCTTTGCTTCGACCGCCTTTTGAGAGCTCCTCAAGAATCCCTTCCCCGGTCCCAGGGCATACTCCTGCCCTGGACCCGGACTGGCCGACAGAGCCAGTCCGGGCAAGTCTTGCTGATCCAGTCTGCGATCAATGCCGGCGCGACTCTGAGGTCACGAGCCAGGCCCGCTCGCTGTCAGGGCGCGCATAGAGCGTCTTGCCGAATCTTCGGCAAAGCTTCTGACCCGTTGGACAGCGCCAGCAAGGAGGCGAACACCATTCTCGATCTGCCGAATGGTCAGGGCGGAATAGCCCATCACCAATCCAATCCGATCAGCGCGGCCTTCATCTCGGATGTACAGCGATGAAATCGGATGGATGCCAACCCCGACCCGCCGCGCCTCGTCAACCATGACCTCCTCCAGCGACCGAGAAAGATCCTTGAACCAGACGACGACATGCAGCCCTGCATCGGCCCCCTCGATGGCAATGCTGTCTGCGAACGCACGTCGAAGGACAGCAAGCAGTGCCTCTCGCCTCTCCCCGTTAAGACGGCGGACGCGGCGCACGTGCCTTTCATAACCACCGCTCTCAATGAGTGAGGCCAGGGCCTCCTGTTCCGCAACCGGAGAATGCCTGTCGAGAAGCTGCTTGGCCATCGCAAAGACGTCTTGCAACTCGGCCGGAACCACCAGGTAGCCGATGCGCAGCATCGGCGACAGTGTCTTGGAGATCGTGCCAACATAGATTACGGAACTGCGGTCTTCCAGCTTATGCAGCGGGGGCACCGGTCGAATGTCGTACCGGTACTCGCCATCGTAATCGTCCTCGATAATATAGGCGTCATTGCGCCGAGCCCATTCGAGGAGCTGATACCGCCGCGAAATCGACAAGACGCCGCCGAGCGGGAATTGGTGCGACGGGGTGACATAGGCTAGCCGCGCTGGTATCTCCTGCAGCAGCTCGGTCTTCATGCCCTCGCTATCGACGGGGACAGCAACGGGCGTGGCTCCTGTGCTGGCAAAGACTTGGCGCGCCATTCTATAGCAGGGATCCTCGATCACGAAGCTGTCGGAAGGATCGAGCAGCAGGCGCGCGCACATGTCGAGGCACTGCTGTGATCCACTTACGACGAGGATCTGCTCGACCTGGCAGCTAAGCGTTCGGGCACGCCACAAATATCCCTGCAGCGCCTGGCGCAAGCGAAGCGAGCCGCGTGGATCGTGATAAGCTAGCCTTTTGGGGCTTGGTGACATTGCCGCGTTCATCGCACGCTTCCACGTGAGCGCCGGGAAATCAGATGGGGCGAGGTCGCCATAACGGAAATCGACCTTGAAGCGGTTGGGGAGGTAATCGCGCCGCGGGGGACTGGCGCGCAGTCGCTCGCCGTAACGAGAAAGATGGATGGGGCCAGTCCGTTTGGGCACCGCGCTGGTTTCTTTACTCCGGACTAGCGAAGATGCAACGCGCGGTCTTGCGCCTTGAACGACCTCGATGAAACCTTCGGCGACCAGCTGGTCATATGCCATGGTGACCGTGGTCCGCGACACACCGAGTTCATTTGCTAGGCCGCGGGACGACGGCAGCTGGCTGCCCGTTTCATAGATTCCACCCAGGATCTGCTCTCGAAGAGCTTCGCAGATCTGGCGCGCGCCCAGACCTTGCGAGCGAGCTGTCGACGCGGAAGGAGAAGGCTGGACCATTTCTTTCATCGCCAACTGGACGTTTCACCTGGGTTAGTGTGAAGGCATTGTCGCCGAAATCAAGAGGGCTTAAGCCGATGAACAGCGCCGAAGATCAGCTTGAAGCCGAGACAACATCAACGCCGTCCCGGAACGACGTCGGTCTCGCATTCGCCACCCGGGCCATCCATCATGGCTACGATCCGGCCGGCTTTTCCAATTCCGTTCAGACGCCGGTGTTTCTCACATCGACCTATGGATTTGAAAGCGTGGCAGCAAACGAAGCCGCCGCAGCGCTTGGGGGAAGGCTTTACGCACGCGAATACAACCCGACCACCGAGATCCTCGAAAAGCGGCTCGCCAATCTCGAAGGAGCCGAAGCTGGGCTGGTACTCGCCTCGGGGATCGCAGCCTTCGGCACGCTGATCCTTTCGCTGCTTTCGCAGGGTGACGAACTCATTGTCCACAAGACCCTCTATTCGAATACGCTCGCCATGGTCGAACAGGGGCTGCCGCAGTTTGGCATCAAGGTCGTTGCCGTCGACCTGTCTAATCCGAGCAATCTCAATGGCGCCATCACCGACAGGACCCGGCTCGTGTTCTTCGAGACGCCAATCAACCCGCTGGGCCGTATCCTCGACATCGCTGCCATTGCCGAACACGCCCATTCTCGCGGCGTGAAGGTCGCCGTCGACAGCACCTTCGCCTCGCCCGCCCTCCAGCGTCCGCTGGAACTCGGAGCCGACCTCGTGATCCATTCGCTCACCAAGTACATAAATGGCCATGGCGATGCGCTGGGCGGTGTGATACTGGGCGACGTGAATACACTGCACCTGCTGCGCGAAACTGGCCTGCGCTATCTCACCGGGGCAGCGCTCTCGCCGATGTCGGCGTTCCTGATCTTGCGCGGGTTGAAGACACTCACGTTGCGTATGGAGCGTCACAGTGCCTCTGGGCTTGCGGTCGCCCAGGCGCTCGAGGCGCATCCGGCTGTGGCTTGGGTTAGCTATCCATTTCTCGGCTCTCATCCCGACCATGAGATCGCGCGCAGACAGATGTCGAACGGCTCGGGCATGTTGGCTCTCGGCCTCCAAACGGGGTTCGAGGGCGCGCGCCGTATGATGGACCGGCTCAAGCTGATCATCCGAGCGGTCAGCCTCGGCGACGCTGACAGTCTCATCTATCATCCAGCAAGCCTGACCCGCTCGCGCGAGCCAATTCGCAAGGACGCGCATTTGCCTGACGGAGTCGGCGACGATCTCATGCGTCTGTCGGTAGGGCTCGAAGACGCCGCCGATTTGATCGCGGATCTAGAGCAGGCGCTGGACGGGGGTCTGATGCCAAACGCTTCACCCAATGTAATAACGGGAGCTTCAGCATGGCTTTCCTGAGCGGCCTTTCGGCCTTCCCAATAACGCCAAGCGACAGCGATGGCGGCGTCGATATCCTGGCGCTTCGAAAGCTGATAGCGCGGCTTTGCGCAGCAAAGGTGGATTCCATCGGCCTGCTCGGCAGCACCGGCACCTATATGTATTTGTCGCGCGAAGATCGCCGCCGGGCGCTTTGCGAGGCGCTGGACGAGACAGGTGGACGAGTCCCGCTCGTGATCGGCGTGGGCGCTTTGCGCACCGATGAAGCGGTAAAATGTGCAAGTGATGCGAAGGCCCTCGGCGCAGCCGCGGGGTTGCTCGCGGCTGTTTCCTACACCCCGCTCACGGAGGACGAAGTTTTCGAGCATTTTTCGACGGTGGCGCGCGACAGCGGTCTGCCGATCGTGATCTACGACAATCCCGCAAACACGCATTTTCGCTTCACGCCAGCGCTCATCGAGCGTCTGGGACACCTGCCTGAGATCCTCGCTATAAAGAACTCGGCCGACCGGGGTGATGCCATCAAAGGCCAACTTGCGCACCAGAAAAAAATTGTGCCGAAAGGATTCTCGATCGGCTACAGCGGCGACTGGAACGCCACCGAAGCCCTGATCGCCGGAGCCGATACATGGTACAGCGTCCTCGGTGGCATCTTGCCCGACCCGTGCCTGAGGATGGTCAGAGCCGCTCAGCACGGCGACCACGCGGAAGCACACCGGATCGACGCCACCCTGGCCCCGGTGTGGGAGCTTTTTAAGACGTTCTCGAGCCTTCGCGTCGTATACGCAATCGCCGAGCTCCTCGGAATTTGTTCCGCCGAGCCACCACGGCCAATCAAGCCACTTTCCGCTGCCGCGAAGTGCCAGCTCGCCGGCGTCCTGGACCGTCTAGGATCAGGTGTCGGATCGTAAGCCGCGCGACTTCATATTGCCGGGGGAAAATGTACGCACCCATCCTTCGATGGGCCTGTAGTAGCCGAGATCTGCTCCATCATCTGATTGGGAACGATGCGCTGCGTGCTGATCACCTACGGATCGACAGGTCTCGACGCGAATCACGTCCTCGTCAGCGCGTGCGATTGGCAGAACCTCCATATCGGCGAGGGAGGAAGGCTGCGTTCCGAGCCCACCCAAATTTCTGCGACCTCCACTCGAAGCATCAAAGCCTTGATGCGCTAACAGCATTCAATCGCTGCGCAGGATCTTTGCTTCAAGCGCGGCTGCCACAAAAGCCTTTCGAGCAGCTGGTGGATGGGCCTTGCCACGCAATACCTGCAGACAAGCGTCCATCGCTACCTTCCGTTTCTCGGTCCGACGATGAAGGTCACGCATCAGGATAGCCGCCGCCTGGTTGACATCGAATACGATACGCTCGGAACTGGGGCGGCCAACCTGAACAACGACCGCCCTCTCAAATCTCTGCAAGCCGGTCATGTCTCCGCCCCCCAAGGCGATCATCCGTCAAAAGAGCCCAGCTCGTCTTTACCGAGCCAACCCGGTGCCACTGCATCTGCGAGCCGAGACAATGCCCTTTCTACCGACCCCGCGCTAGCCCGACACGCGCTTAGCCGCTCTGTTCCGCTGCCGATCTGCAGGCGGGATATTAAAGAAGCCGAATAGGCCCTTTGGGCGCGGCCTTCGCCGAGAAAAATCTTTTCGACCAGAGATTAAAAAGTAGCTTGATCGAGGAAGGCTCTCTTCTAGGCGTCCATCTTCGTGCTCAGCACGCGCACGCTCGGTGCCGAGGGAGCGTGGCACCTTGCGGTGGACATCCCTTCTCACTGTGCCGCACAGCGCTGCCTCGCAATTGCGTGTCAGCCATCTTGTCTCGACCACACGGCAGATCTGATCATTCACCGCGCGGATGCCTCACATCCAAACAATCTAGTTTACCGCCCCCCCATCACCGCGCATAGCGCGACATCAAAACCCACGGCTATGTTTCTCAGCCGTTTCCTGCGGTCACTCTCACTTTGAGTAGGATCTACTATGCGCATTTGCGGTATCAAGCTGACGCACGACGGGGGAATCGCTGTCGTGGAAGACGGGAGATTAGTCTTGTCCATCGAGCAGGAGAAGCTCGACAATAACGCACGATACCAGCATATCGAGCGGCTTGAGACGGTCGCCGCCGTTTTGGCGGAAAACGGGCTTGCTCCGCGCGATATCGACCGGTTCGTTATTGACGGATGGGACGGTGAAATTCAGTCGGAATTCCAAGTTCTGAGTAACGGCTCCCCTATCACTCTCAACGGCGCACCATACGTGGAGCGGGACGCCGAAAATCCCCTGACAGCCTATCACGGTTCCGGTCTCATGCTCGACAATGAGGCATTTTCTTATGAAAGCTACCCGCATGTTCTTGGGCACGTTGCTTCCGCATACTGCACCAGCTCATTTGCGAAACGAGAGGAACCAGCATTTTGTCTGGTTTGGGACGGCTGCATCTTTCCGCGGCTTTACTACGTCGAGCCAAGTGGAGCCCGATTTGTTGGGTGTCTGTTTCCGATGATAGGCCATGCGTATGCCGCTGCGGGCCAACATTTTGGTCCTTACAAGCGAGAACTGCGGACTGGCTGGGATCTCGGTATCGCCGGCAAGTTGATGGCATATATCGCGCTCGGAGTGGTCCATGAACACATCGTGAAGGTGTTTCAGGAGCTTTACGACGACCATTTCGCCGGGGATACGGACCTTGCACTTGGTTACAGGGAGAATAGCCACAGCGAAGACGCGCTACTCACGGCTGTGCACAACTTCTTCGATGCAAGCGCGTCGCGGTTAATCCCCGAAACGCCCGAGGACATACTTGCTTCGTTCCATGCCTTCGTTGAGCGTCTTCTCGTCCGGGGGATGACCAGCGCGCTGCGTGGGTGCTCGGTTCCCAAAACCCGAAACCTGTGCATAGCCGGCGGATGCGGGCTGAACATCAAATGGAACAGCGCCCTGCGGGCGAGCGGTTTGTTCGACGCAGTTTGGGTGCCTCCGTTTCCAAACGACAGCGGATCGGCGATCGGTGCCGCTTGCTGCGCGCTGGCCGCCGACAAAGGTTTCGTGCACCTCGACTGGTCAGTCTACAGCGGGCCAAATGTGAGCCATGGCAAGGTTCCACCTGGTTGGCAATCTGCTGCTTGCAGCCTGAAAGAACTTGCCAGCGTGCTGGCCGACAACAAGCCTGTTGTGTTCCTTGCAGGCCACGCAGAGCTTGGTCCACGTGCTTTGGGAGGCAGAAGCATCCTGGCGGCCGCAACTTCGCCGGAAATGAAGGACCATCTCAACAAAATCAAAGTTCGAGAGCACTTTCGGCCGGTAGCGCCAATATGCTTGGAGGATCGTGCACCTGACATGTTTGACCCCGGCACGCCGGATCCTTACATGCTGTTCGATCACCGAACCCGTTCGGAGTGGAAAGAAAAGATCCCGGCGGTCGTCCATCTCGACGGAACTGCGCGACTACAGACAGTTTCAAGAACATCTGAACACCCAATTGCTGAACTTCTGATAGAATATGAGAAGCTCACGGGCATTTCTCTGCTCTGCAACACGAGTGCAAATCTTAATGGACGTGGTTTTTTTCCGGATGCGGCTGCCGCCTGTGAGTGGGGATGCGTAGACCACGTTTGGTGCGAAGGGTTGCTGTTGACCAAGACAGGTGCAAGTCAATTCGAGGGCTGAGCGCCAGGCTGCGACACACCTGAGTTGCCGCGCTCTAGCGCTGCAATCGCTGGCAGCATCGCTGAGGGAGCCTGATACTGCGGGTGTGTGGCCCCTTGAAGCTGCCTAGATCTGAAGAACGAATCTGATCGATGGCCGACAGAGCGCAGAGACTGTGCGGTTAAGCTGGCAACTTAGTGATGTGCTGGAGGATAAAAGGGCCTGCACGGCCCTTTGCTCGGCCGAACCACTCCGCCACGGCGCCGGGCATGTAGCTGACCACGTTGACCCCGACACCCTCCGTCAGTGTCAGGAAGTCGGAGTAGAGGTTCCACATCCTCGGGCATGCGTCTTGCATCGTCCACGTGCGGGATCGGTTGCAGCAACCCGATGCCGAAGAGTACAATTGTCAGCACGGTCACGGGGCGAAACCCAGCACAGACCGTCAATGGCCGGGCACTCCGGATGGATGGCCTCGGCCCCACTTTCTGGTCCCCAGGTAGCTATCTTCTGGCGTATCGATAACTTCGCCACGGCGACCCTCAAACGAACTGGACCGCAGTCGGCTGAGATCGGCCAGCACCAATTCGCGCTGTGATATGCGTTGAGTAGACTTGCTCCGCGCGGCGGCATCGGCGTGGTGGCAGGCGGCACACTTTTGAAGAGCGCCTTGCCGATATCCTGGACCCGGTCGGGGAACAAAGACTGATGCGTTCGCTTCCCTCGACGAGGCAAACGTCGAAGAGTGTTTGGCACCTCCCGACGCCGGCGACTGCCCGCGTTTGATTGAGGAGAAGCGGACCGCACGGGTCGTTGAAACCTCGACATCGGGGAGCTCCCCGCCGGCAATTCCGAGGCGAGTCCAGGTAAGGGCGGCGTATGACCGCGGCCGGCAGGAACGCACGCTGTGGGTTTGGCAGGGCGGCTATAGGGGACCGACCACGCCTTCCAACAGAAAGGCTCCCAAGCACTCAGCAATGCCTCGGCGGTTCCTTGTCGAGTTGCAGTTCGACCTCATCATCGTCATCCGTGATCAGCAGCAAGGTGCCTCTTAGCGGGTTGTACGACGTGACCAGCACATCGTCGTCCTGGAACTTGACTTTGCGGGCCATAATTTCCGACCTCCGTTGCTCGAGCCGGAATGTCGCACTAGCCGCAGTAAAGAAAGTATCGAGAGATCCTGCCCCTAGCTTGCTGGCAATCGATCGAGCGATGCGGTAGTCAAATTGGCGTTTTTGGCGGAGTGATCATCATGCCCCTGCAAATACTGGGCTCTGTGCGCTCGGTGCCCGAAGCAGAACCAATGCGGCTCTTACCTTTGGCTTGGCAAAGCCGAACGGCCCACCCATCCCACATCCGGCAGACTCGTAATATCGTTTTCGACCCGTGCCCGCTCGCCCGGCATTGCCGTCAAGCCTTCCGCGAGCCTCATCGGTTCGTCGCTCATAGCGGTTGATCAGCCCTACCAAAGCAGGATGACATTGGGCTGTTTGGTGATTTAGACCGCCTGACGCACGCCAGTGCAGCACGCCGCACCGGGCGGCTGGCGCGATTGCATCTTCAGCATCGCCGGGAAATCAGCACCACACTGTCATGCAAGATCACCGAATTGCATGCCGTTGACCCGGAGCGCCTGCGGCTTCACATGCGGGATGCCTCCTGCAACATTATTTGCCGCATCCAGACGCTTGCCGGATCACTGTTGTGAAGGGTGGGCCATTGGACGGCCTCGGTGAACGTGGGTAGTGGCCGCGGAAGTTCCACGATCCGCAGAGGGAAAGTCTTCTTGAAATGCTGAACCAGCCGGAAGGGCATCGTCGCTATACGGGCTGTGCCTGAGACCATTGGCGGGATCATGCTAAAGGCCGGCACGATAATCTCGACATGTCTCTTGAGACCATTTTCAAGCAAAAACTGTTCCTCGATGGATGGCATCTGCGCACGGCCGACCCTGAACGCAATGTGCTTCATCGACACGTACCTCTCGAATGTAAGCTGCTGTGGCAGCTGCTTGTTCGTGGGGCAGCCTACGCACACGAATGTCTCGTCGAACAGCGACGCTCTAGGATGGGCGCTCGACATGAACAATTCCGGAAGAATCAGAAAATCGACGTCACCGCGCCGGAGAAGCTCATCGAGATCGTCGTCGAGCGGCAGCAATTCGAAGCTGACGGCGGGTGCTTCGCGTGCAACACGCTCCACGACCTTTTCAAAAAACACCAGTGTGACGAAATCCGAAACTATGATCCGGAAGCGGCGATCGGATTGAGCCGGTTTAAACGGATCCCAAGAAATAATCGAGCACTGGATGTGAAAGAGAGCGCCGCGAACGGCGGGCGCGAGTGTTTCCGCACGTGGGGTTAGAACGCGTTCGCGGCCTCTCATCGTAAACAGTTCATCGTTGAAATAATCGCGCAGCCGGCCGACGGCCGCGCTCATGGCCGGCTGACTTAGGTTGATACTACTTGCCGCCGCCGTGAGGTTGCGCTCGGTCAGCAGTGCGTCGAGCACAACGAGAAGGTTCAGATCAAGGCCTTTGAAACGCATGCCTCATCTGTCCGTAACGTGGTTGCTTGTCATCGCGACCATTGTGGATGGCTAATTTATTGCAGATTGAGATTTGAGCAGACGTGGGTGTGGCGGCGCTCCGACAAGGATCTGCGACACATATCCAAGGTCGCGCGCAATCTTGCGAATTGCCATCGCTGCGGCGACAATCGTCACTCCAACCACACTTGCGAACGCAATTCTGGTCGTGAGATTCCAGGTTTCTCCAAACTGGATGAAATCCATGAGGCGAAACGCGGCACCCTGAACAAGATAAAAGAGCAGCGTGCTCTGACCGAGCTCCATCGCGACAAACTGAGCTATTCTAGTTGAAGAGGCAGCTCTCCAGCATTGGACCATAAACTGCATTGCCACCGCAGAAGCCGCTGCAGAGCCAGCGAACATCAGCAGCACTTGTCTGGCTGACTCTTCATCATTGATCAAAACATGATTGTTGAAGGCGTATGTCTGCTTATCCCACAGAAGTAAGGATATGAAAGCTATTTTCGAAAGTAAGAATACAAAGGTCGATTTGTGGGTCCAGATGATACTTTTATGCCATCCAATTGGCTGGGCAAACAAGACCCCCAAACAATAAAATGGGTAGGTGTATCTTACCAACGGGGTTATTGACAATGTGATGGGCGCGAATGCGACCCCGATTGCGGACGCGCTTATGATCCACATCGGTAGCCGTTTGGAGGTTGCAAAAACACGAACTAGAACGAATGAAATAAACGCCGCCCATATGAACCAGTATGTTCCGATGACTTCCTTCGATAGATCCAGCAATACGTCAGTTTGACTCTTCGTTGGATAAATCGTAGCGGACTTTAGTGCGAAAATAAATGCACACCAAACAAACATTGGCAGCAATAACTGTACTGCTCGATCACGGACCCCTTGAGTGAACGGTTTTTGAAAAATTGCCCCAGAAGAAACATATCCACTTATCGCCATAAAGAGCGGCATATGAAATATGTATATTACGTTATAATACGGAGATATCCAGAAGTCGTCAGTACCTCTATAAATTACATATTGCAATAAGTGCCCAATTACTACCAAAGTAATTAGTATACCTTTGGCGAAATCGAGACTTAGGTCTCGGTCCTTTATTTCCGCTGGGCGCGAGCCGCGTCCCTTCGCTCCGACTGTTATTTGATTAAGCATCAGACTCAAGCCCATCTGTCGCGGTTGCTACCAGCCGATCCTGGGCACGGCGAGCGCGCCAGTTTCGGTGAAAAGGATTGAAATTTGCGCGAATCGCAGCGTGGTATCGAAGGCCGACTGGCTGCAACCGAGCGGACAAATTGCAGGAACTGATCGCAAAAGCTGGAGCGCAGTGGCGGTCGCGATCAAGTGTGACGACGCGACCGCCCGGCCCCATTGTCGCCAGGCCGGCTCTGCAGAACCTCTCGCTACGGTTCCGCAGAGCGTGCCGAACCGTACTAAATGGAATGCCAAGCTGCTGCAGCACCGGACGCATGATGCGGATAGAATGGCTCATTCGAGTCTCTCAAGATCCGGATGCACACTGTACAATCCGAGTTCGCCTACCAAGAAATCAATCTCCCCAACCATGATGAAACGGCGGGGTCCAGGTGAGCCACTGCGCTGTGCAGATACGGCCGATTTCGCGAACCTCCGGACTTGCACCGGCCCAGCTACGACCACCTGAAGCCCTTATCGGCCAAATAGGCTTCTCGGAGATGGAGGAGAGTTCGATATAATCGGCGACTTGCAAGTTATTTCCCAGCACACGCTACAGAAGCAGTGGCCTGATCGGGTGCATCTCAGGTGCGGTCGTCTATGCAGCGCCCTGGAAGTTTGGTAAAATCGATTGTTTAGATCGCGAGCATCCACGCTATGGATAAGTGAAAGCGATGCGCTTCAAAGGCCTTGATCTGAATCTTCTCGTTGTGCTCGACGCACTGCTGACCCAGCGCAACCTCACGGCGGCGGCAAGCAGCATCAACCTAAGTCAGCCGGCCATGAGCGCGGCCGTCGGCCGGCTGCGCGATTATTTTAAGGATGAACTGTTTACGATGAACGGCCGCGAACGTGTTCTAACCCCACGTGCGGAAACGCTCGCGCCCGCTGTTCGCGGCGCACTCTTGAAGATCCAGAGTTCGATTATTTCTTGGGATCCGTTCAATCCAGCTCAGTCCGATCGCCGTTTCAGGATCACCCTTTCCGATTTCGCCACACTCGTGTTTTTTGAAAAGGTCGTGGAGCGTGTTGCACGCGAAGCACCCGCCGTCAGCTTCGAATTGCTGCCGCTCGATGACGACCCCGATGAACTTCTCCGGCGCGGTGACGTCGATTTTCTGATTTGTCCAGAATGGTTCATGTCGAGCGCGCATCCAAGAGCGGCGCTGTTCGACGACAAGTTCGTGTGCGTAGGCTGCCCCACGAACAAGCAACTGCCGCAGCAGCTTACATTCGAGAGATACATGTCGATGAGGCACGTTGCGGCCAAGTTCGGGCCGACGCTGAAAGGCTCGATCGAGGAGCGTTTTTTGCTTGAGCATGGTCTCAAGAGACGTGTCGAGGTTATCGTGCAGGCCTTTAGCATGATCCCGCCGATGGTCTCAGGCACAGCCCGTATAGCGACCATGCCCTCCCGGCTGGTTGAGCATTTCAAGAAAACCTTCCCACTAAAGATCATTGAACTTCCGCTGCCGCTTCCCGCATTTACCGAGGCGCTGCAATGGCCCGCCCTTCATAACAGTGATGTGGCAAGCGTCTGGATGCGAGAGATATTGTTGCAGGAGGCGTCTCTAATGACTTCTCCGCGAGACGCCAAAAAGGGTCGCAAGCCCTGATTGACACCACGTCTCACACCGGCGCTCGTGTCAACCGGCGTGTCGATCGAGATAGTCGCGAACGTGCGTCTGCGAGGTCGTCCTACGGGTGGGCTGCGTCGACAAAGGCTACGAATGAGGGGGGGGCGGGGTCCCCATACCCGCCATCAAGCAGCGCCCGGTCTGGCTGCCGTGGTCGGAACCGACTACCTATTAGGGCGCGATCCGGGTAGATCCAACGCTCATGCTGGTTCCGTCCGACGATGGCTCCTGGCCTCCGCAAGCCGCCTCATATCGGCGAGTTTGCGAGCGTGCGCGCGGCAACATAGAAGATGCCCGGACCGGGCGTGAAGGCGAGCACGGAGGTCGCGGCGGGGTACAGGGGCGATGGGGTCAGTTCTGGCATGATGAGTCATTGCGACAAAGTTCATGATTGTTTTGGGATGAGAGCGGCGATCTCGCGGTCAGATGCCCGCTCGCTTACCGCGAGGCCCGCAGCCACGCCAGCGCGGTCGGCCGCGTTCCGGTTCTGACTCAGTTTGCGCTTGCTCTCCAGCCTCGTGATCGGCATGCGCAAGCCAACAATGCCGCGGAGTTGCGCCTGTACAAAATCCGGCGGTGCATCCGACACCGCCCAAGGCGAGGCGCGCTTGCCCTCGTGGTGGTCAGTCAGACGTTTCACGACGTCCAGCAGTCTTCCCGCATGCTCGAAGAACTCGACTGGACCATAGGCGTGGACGGCGACGTAGTTCCAGGTCGGGACGACCTTCCCAGTTTCCCGTTTGGTCGCATACCATGCCGGCGTCACATAAGCGTCCGGCCCCATGAAGATGGCCAAGCCGTCGCCCATCGGGGGAACATGGCACTGGGGATTAGCCTTCGCGAGGTGCCCGTAGATCACGCCGTGCTCGCCCTCGCTCTCATCAAGCAAGAGCGGCAGTGGCGTTGCGAGCGGCCCTTCCGCCGTGACTGTAACGAAGTTCGCCAGCAGCGCCGCGCGGATCGTCGCGCGCACGCACTCCTTGTCGTCGTCGCGGAAAGCGGGAGGGATGTACATCACGAAACTCCTTGCGTCACCAATCACATACCGGCGAACCTGGCCTGCTGGAAACAGCCAGTCAGAAGGTATCGACGTGGTCCAGTTGCGCAAGATGAACATCGCGCGCCGGATCTTTGGGGGTGTGCGAGTCGGAGACCCCCTGGGTCATTAGCAGCCGAGGTGGGGTGTATCCCGCATAACGGCAATGGAGATTAGTTAGCCAAACCTTTGTGCAAGCACTCCGCACCCCGGAGGGGTCGCGCTATGTAAGCCTCTGCAAGCCCAATGAAATGATCTAAGACAAAGTGAACCGTTTTGAAACGATCGTCGAAGAGGTTCGGGCCCTGGCAGGCGAGAGAGCTTGCGCGGGCCCGCACTATAGCAGGTGAGGACAGACGTCTAGGCTTTCAACGGGTCGGAGCCGATCAGTTCGTCCGGTGGCATAAAACCCTATAATCTTCATAAGCGACACTAGGTACTGTCTGGGAAAGCAGGTCAGGATCTCGCATTTCAGTGATGTTCTGGAAGCGAGCGAAATTCATATCCGCAGGCATCTAATGCCGGAATCAGATTGGACAGCGCCGTTACGGTCTGGTGACGCAGACTGGCTTGAGTGCTCCATCTGGACTCGTCGGGAGGGCAACCGTCGTGCAAGAGCACGATTGCGCCGGGCCGGACCGCGGCGAGCACTGAATCGACGATCGCGTCGGCGCCGGGGCGCGTCCAGTCTTTTGGATCTATCGACCAGTGAAGAGCCGCCAGCCCGGCGATCTCTGAGGCAATGAATACTTCCTCGCTCCAGGCGCCGTATGGCGCGCGAATGTGGCGGACCGAGGCCTGGGGGCATGCTGCCATGATGGCACGGCTCGCCTGAAACACCTCACGTTGGACTTCGCCCAAGCCGCATTTGGACAAATCCGGATGAGACATCGTGTGGTTGCCTACCTCATGCCCTTCTGCGATCATTCGCTGGACTAGGTCCGGGTGCTCCGCGGCGTAGGCACCAATCACGAAGAAAGTTGCTGACACCCGATTTTGCGCCAGCACATCGAGTATCTGTGGCGTGAAAATTGGATCGGGACCGTCGTCAAACGTCAGATGGACGCTCCGACGGCCGGTTCCATCAGCGCATTCACTCCGCACCTCCTTTCTGTCATCAAGATGTTTCATAGAACCCTCGCCTCGGCCTACTGGATCGGAAACAGTCATATGAAGGTGCAGACCGGTGTTCCGGCCCTGTCATCGGTCGTCCAGGATTTGGCATCAGTTTTGGTGGACGCGAGCAGCTTGCGAGGGATGCATCCTAACATGGCGCTGCTCCCACAATCGTCGCAGCTCTCCGGTGAGAGCCTCGCGCTGGGCTTGATCCCGCGTAATTGTGTCGAGGAGATCCGCAAGCACGGCTTCGCCTTCGATCCGCGTCAAGAGATCGAACAACTCACGTGAAATACGCGCACACTCACGGTGATCCGTTCGGATTTCGCAGACGGTCTCGTGGCGATCCTGTGCCGTGTATTCGTGGACTTTATGCAGGGATACATAAGGCGGCAATGAAACCGCGAGCGCAGTCCAATCCTGCAGTGTTGCGGGCCGTTTTTTGACGAGGTACGGCCCGACCACAAGGCCATCCAGCTCCGTGGTCAGGAACGTAGCAATCGAGTCTGCAACTGAATCTACGATCGGCTCGGCATTGTTGTTAAAGGACGTATTGAGCAAAATTGGGATGCCTGTCCGCTGCTTGAAGGCATTGATGACCTCCCAGTAGGCCGGACTGGCCTTGCGCGATACTGTTTGCAGCCGAGCCGTACCATCGACATGCGTGATGGCGCCGAGCAAATCACGCTTGGAATCGCGAACACGAACAACGAAATTCATGAAGGGAAATTCGCACGCACTACCGGGGAGGTCGAAAAATTCGCGCGCATGCTCCTCCAACACTGATGGGGCGAACGGGCGATATCCTTCCCGCTTCTTGACCATAGCGTTGATCCGGTCCTTGTTTGAAGCGGGCCTGGGGTCGGCAAGAATGCTGCGATTTCCGAGCGCTCGCGGCCCGAACTCCGAACGACCTTGCACCCAGCCGATCACGGCGCCACCGACCATCCACTCAGCTGCCCTATCCGCCACCTCCTCAGTGCGTTCAAACTCCAGGTGCCCCGCCCATGCCTTCAGTTCCTCTTCGACAGCGTGATCGCTCGCGAGTTCGGGCCCCCAATAAACCTCCTGCAATCGCGCACGCGGCGCGGGGCGGCCCAGCTCGTTAGACACGATTAGTGCTGCGCCTAAAGCGCACCCAGCGTCATGCGATGCGGGCTGCACGAAGATGTCTTCGAAAAGTCCTGAATAGAGCAGCTTGCCGTTCATGGAGCAATTGTGCGCAACTCCGCCGGCCAGGCACAACCGAGTCATCCCGGTGGCCTCACGATAATGGCGAAGAATGTGAAACACGATGCGTTCGAGCGCTTCCTGTAACGACGCACTCACATCCTTATGCTGCTGAGTGAATGGCATTCCCTTTTGCCGGACCTGAATGTTGCGGAGCAAAGTCGGACCGATGCGGTCCAGGTGGACGCGATACTCGCCGTTTGCAGAGAGTTCATAGAACTGCTCGAAAAGCTCGCGATAGGGAACGGGATCGCCGTAGGGGGCAAGCCCCATTACCTTGTATTCATCGAACAAGCCGTAGCCGAGATACCGGATCGTCTCGAGATAAAATTGCCCTAGAGAATTGTTCTCCGGGAAAGTCGCGAGTTGCGTAATTTCAGTACCAGATCCTACCGCCACAAGGCCCGACAGGAAATCACCAGAGCCATCAACCGCGAAAATCAGACTTTGCTCGAAGCCGGACATTGCGAAAGCACTCACGGCGTGCGCCTGATGATGACTTACGAATGAGATACGCGAAGGGTCGATCTCGGTACCGAACTCCTGCGCCAATAGGCTCTGCATCAACAGTTTAGCATCCAACGGAATGGAGGCGTCCGGCTGGGAAGAAAGCATGTTTTCGAGCATGGCGTTGCTATAGTCTTCGCTAGCGTAGAACGCCACACGATCGATTTCGCTGAGCTGAACCCCAGCTGCGGAAAGACAGTATTGAGCCGCACTAATTGGGAGCTTGTTGGAGTGTTTGATCCTATTGAGGCGCTCCTCTTCTACGGCCGCAATGACCTGTCCGTCCCGCACGAGTACCGCGGCGCCGTCGTGCATGAATGTGTTTGAAATCTGAAACCTGTTTTCATAGACTTTGTCCAATCCGCCGTTCAATCCTAGACACAGCATCTCACTCTCCATTTGTCATACAGGAATACTAAATTGGCCGGTCTCGGTGCCGTTCGATCAGAAAGACAGGCCGAGTTGTCGTTCGCGCCAGAACGCCGGCCAAAGATGACGGCCTCAAAGAAATTCTCTTGAGTCCGCCGGGATCAACATAAGATCCTGTGCTCGAGACGCCGGGCGTTCCATAGCGTTGTGAGATTGAATCGACGCCAGCCAAAACCCTTCGCGGCACATGCTGGCGATGTCGCTTCTATTTGCGTCCGTAGTACATGGTTTATCTCCTTCTCTTTCGCGTCAGCGCATCAGTCGGCGGCGCAACAGCGCCATCGAGAGGAAGAATGGCAACAGAGCGTACAGGCCGAGCACACCGATGTGCAGGGCCATGCCGCTGATCGGGCGATCAAGCATTACCGGACGAATAAGCTCGATCGCATGTGCCAGCGGCATGCATCGCGCTATCTGCTGAAAGGTGTCAGGCAGCTGATTTAATGGGAAGACCGCGCCCGACAGGAACAGCATGGGTGTAAGGATAAGCGTCTGGTAAAATACGAAGTAATCGTAGCTGGGCGAAAGTGCGGTGACGACCATCGCGATGCTGGCAAATACGAACCCTGTCAGAGCAATGAATGGCAGTGCGTAGAGGACGGACGGCCAGGCTGTATAGCCCAACGCTGAGGTGACAATGGTAATTGCCATACCGGCCAGGAAGGCCTTGGTGGCTGCCCACGCCAGTTCACCCAGAACGATGTCGCCGAGGGTAACGTGCGTATACAGCATGGCTTCCCATGTGCGTTGAGAATGCATGCGAGCGAAAGCCGCGTACAGTGTTTCGAGGGTAGAGGCGGTCATCGCACCGACCCCGACCATGCCGGCCGCCAAAAAGGCGATGTACGGCGCACCGTCGACGCGGCCGACCATTATGCCGAGGCCGGTACCGAGGCCGAAAAGGTATATCATTGGATCGGCGAGGTTACCGAGAATCGCCACGAACGCGACTTTCTTCCATGCCAGATAGTTGCGGCGCCACACCGCAACCCAGTTCCACGCATTGGCGGGTAGCACCGCCGCAAGACCTTCAATCATCGTTTACTCCTCCATCTCACGACCGGTCAGCCGCAAGAAAACATCCTCGAGATTGGCTGGACGAAGAAGAAGGCGCAGACTTGGCCGCCCCTGGAGTTGTGTGCGCACCTGATCAGGGTCTGGCGCATAGCAGTAGAGCGTTTCGCCGCTGACCTCGATGCGCTGAGAATATGGCTTGACCAGCGAATGCAACTCGTGCGGGTCGCCGCCGTAAATCTCCATGACCTGGCATCCGATATGCTCGTCGATCAGCGCCTGCGGGCGGCCTTCGGCGATGTAGCGACCCCTTTCGAGCACGCACAGCCGATCGCATAATCGCTCAGCCTCTTCCATGAAATGCGTCGTCAGGATAATCGTCTTTCCGCCCGCCAACAGGGCGCGCAGCCGCTCCCAGATCAGGTGGCGCGCATGCGGGTCGAGGCCGGTGGTCGGCTCGTCCATCACGATGAGCTGGGGGTCGTTGATCAACGCCCGCGCCATCGTCAGGCATCGCTTCATGCCGCCGGACAATTCCGAGACGCGCGCATCCGCCTTGCGCTCGAGGCGAGCAAACTCGAGAAGCGACGGGATGACCGCTTCGCTCTGGCGGGTGCTCATGCCGAAGTAGCGGCCGAACACCAGCAGGTTCTCGCGTACGGTGAATTCCTGGTCAAGATTGTCGAATTGCGGGACCACGCCGATGCCCCTACGTGCCAGCCGAGCGCGCGCCGGCACCGGGACGCCGAGAACCGTGATCGTGCCCGCATCAGGGCATGTCATGCCGAGAAGCATACGCGCAATCGTGCTCTTGCCCGCCCCGTTTGGTCCCAGGAGGCCGAAACACTCTCCCGACGCAACGGTGAACGACAAGTCGTCGACAACGACCTTGCTCCCATACGACTTGGTTACGCCATTGAAATCGACTGCAGCGGTCGACAGAGAGGCAGGCACGGAGCTCTTCGCGCTTGTTTGCCCTTGAGATTCCCCTTCGATCGCGGACATCTCGATCCGCCGAAGATTCTCTGGGTCCAACTTCAGGTTCAACACTGGCTGTTTCTGGTCCTGGCTCAAAACTCTTCCACCTGCGGTCACGTAACTATTGCTGTTCGCTGTAAGCTGCGTCAGATCTCACCAAGTTGGGCTTTGGAATGGCGCCGCCGGTGTCTGGCACAGTGACCGCAGAGCTTCGCGACAACCAATCGCTATTGCTCAATGTACACAGCGCGTATGCTTTCAATGGCAGCAAGAGAAAGATGTTGATGAGTGTGTGAAGCGAGAAACCGAGAAATCGAAGTTGGCGCGAACGAAACGCTGCCACGCTGCAGCGAACTATAGTCATGACCGCAATCGTCAGGCATGCCGTCCAAGGCACAGTACCTGTGGTCATGAATTGCGCGATCCCCGCCAGGAGCGACAAAGAGAGCAATAGTGGGCCAAGGTTCTGCCCAATCACGTCCAATGTGAGATAAATATTAAGACCGCGCAGCAGTTGGAGCGCCAGCAACGTGTCACGGAATGTGCTCCGGGCCCAGCGAAGCTGTTGGCGCAGATAGGGACCCATGCTGTTGGGAACGACTGTTGCCGCGACGGCCTCCGGCACATACTCTGTTCGAAAGCCCGCTTTCAACATCAGGATCGTAAGGTGGCGGTCCTCACCGAAGTCGCTCGGCTTCCCTCGAAAGCGCTGCGTCTCATATTGATCCAGCAGCGAAACAAGAGCGGTTCGCCGATACATGGCACACGGACCGCAGCAACACATGACGGCACCGAACCGAGCCTGCGCTGCCCGCTCTTCGTTGCAGGCGAGCCAGTATTCCATGTCAATCAACCGCGTCAGCCAAGTTTCATCGCGATTGCTAGCCGCCAATTGGCCCATTGCGGCGCCGATCGCTTGATCTTGCATCTTCAGCGCAAGCCTTGTGACGACGTCCGGCGCGAGTATCGTGTCCGAATCGACATTGAGCACCAAATCTCCGCACGAGCGGCGAACCGCCGCGATCTGTGCCTTGCGCTTTCCGACATTCGTTGGGAGTGCAATGAAGTTGAACCTCGGATCGCGAGCGTATTCCTCGTGTACACCTGCGAGCGCATCGCGGTTTCCGGAACCGTCATCAACAACATAGACCTGCAGTTGTCCGGCGTAGTCCTGACCTGCAATGGAAGCCAGGCAGTCCGAGAGGGTGCGAGGTGCCTCGTTGTAGCATGGGATAATGACATCGACGCTCGGCCAAGGCTCACAGCCGGTCGGTTCGCCCGAAGTCGGCGGTACGTTTGCGGGCAGGGTATAAAAAACCTGCGCGGTCTTATAAACAGTCGACAGCAGCGCATAAGAGCAGACTGCAACAATACTGGTTGGGGCAAAGAGGTTCATGATATCTCAGATTTTTCGATGAATTTGAGGAAGCGAGCGGCCAATAAATCCGCGACCAGTGCTGAATTCAGATCGATCAATGCCAAAGGGGCCGGGTCGCGCTGACTGAACAATTGCGGGTGTTGTTCATAGCTCAGGACCGTTCCGATCGATCAAAGTGCCGACCGGCCACTCGCTCATTGGGCGTCCAATTGGGAGCACCATAACGAGTATGTCGTCGTCTACGCGGGTGGGAGGCAGATCGGGGTACACGTCCGGGAGGGTTGAACGCACGCGAACGCCCGTCAAAATGTTCCCCAAGCCTTTGCGGCAGAACCTCCCAACATGGTTCCGGAGCGCCTGCCGAACCGTGCCGAAAGCGAATGGAACGCCAAGCTGCTGCAGCACCGGATACATCGCGCTGATCGAATGGGCGATTCCCAGCCCCTCAAGATCCCGACGCACACCGTATAGACCGAGTTCAGCGACAAGCAGATCAGCCTCGTCAACTTTGATGTATCGGCGCAGCAGGCCCAAGTGAGCCGCTATCCCGTGCACATCAGTGCCGATTGCGCGGACCTCCGGCCTTGCACCGGCCCAGCTGCGACCGCCTGCGAATTGCTTCCCATTGAAGGCTCCGGTAGGCTCATAGGTATTCCTGAAGAACTCAGAGAGTTCGAGGTGATCGGACACCCGCAACTCATTTTCCCAGCACAACCTCCACTGCACGTCAGAGCGCATGCGAAGACTTCCTTTTTTTGGGTTCCTTTGTGCACCCCACGCGGTAGAGCAATGGGGATGCCTGTCATGTCGGGCTCTATGGACCACCCCCCCAGATTGGTAAAATTGATTGTTTAGATCGCGAGCATCCACGCCATGGATGTTTAAACCAGGCGTTTTAAAGGCCTTGATCTGAAGCTTCTGGTCGTGCTCGATTTGCTCGATACAGGCGACGCACCGAGGCAACTGTCGGTGACACAACCTGGTTCAAGAGCGGCCGCCAGCGTGCGCCTCGTGCCGAACAGCGATCAAGTAGAGGACGGACCCGTCTGTAGGCGTCAGCAAACGCAGCGACCGTTAATGCACGCTGATGATCCATGGCGATCGCGCAGCTTTGGACAGCGCTGAAAAAGGTCCGCGAAGCCTCTGGCTCGACGAGTTACGGGCGGTCGCGCTCGCCAACACTGATCGTCTGGCCGATGCTCTCGAGGTCCACTTGGCAACCCGTACGGGGGTGAAAGCGGCCTGACGGAACTGGAGAGCGAAAGGAGGGCGCACCTCGGCTTTCGGCACAAATGGAAGAGGTGGGAAACGGTCACCCGTCGCTTCCGAACCTGATGTGTGGACGGGAAAGGCTTCGGCCGACGTCTGGGGCCGTTGAAGGGGAAGCGGACGGAAACCGTTGCGGCTCGCGGCGCTGAAGATCGAGCCGCATGAAGAAGCCGGACATTCTAAGCACTTGTTACCATCAACCGGATCCAGGTATTTTGCAACCGGCGCTCTTATATGTCCACCTATTTAGCGTCAGCTTGACACTTAGGCGCAGTGTCTCCAGAGTCATCCTCGTCAATTCGTCCAGCAGGAAGCGGAAATCGGCTATCGGAAGTGGGCCAGCAGGCACCCTTCATTGATGGACGCGGTAACCTGTCACTGCCGTCTGAGTGCTCAGGACGATCGCGCTCCGAGACAGCTTGGCGCACTGCAGACGAGCGACTGGTGTAGGGTAACCCGCTTCGCCATCAACGAGTCCCGCTGCAGCATGGGGCGTCGCTATACGTTGGAGGCGAGTGAGTCGGCATAAACACGCCGATTGAATCCGCTAGGAAGGTTGCCAGACCGCGAAAAGGCGCGATCTTTGGATGGCGACGCGACCGCCTGCGGATGCGCGAGTTGGCCATCGACGTCCGCCATTTCCGTTTGCACCGCCTTGCCTGCCCCAGGCATGATGAGGGTCTAGTTGGCGTCCTTGGCGAGGCCAAATTCTAGGCAGCGGCTCCCGAGAGGTTGAGCCGTTCTAATTAGCGGCTTGAGTTAACCGCGCTCACGCACAGCGGTTCCAGGTGCGGCCCGTATACGGCCCTTCCAGTTGGCTTGACCAACCTTCTTGGGTGATCCCCTGCATCACCGGCTGCGGAGAGGTCCGGCCTGCAACGTTAGCACGAGCCAATAGTGCGGCCGCCTGGGCATGTATGCGTCCCTCCCTTCTGTTTGGCCAATCTGAGCAAGCTTGCGCATCCACCTCAAGTCCCATGAAGGCGAAGAAAATCCTGATATGTCGCTTGCAACCCGGTACCAAGAGAGGTTTTGGCTTTCCAGCCAAGCTTATGCAAGCGCGTTACGTCCAGTAACTTGCGCGGAGTACCGTCTGGCTTCGTCGTATCGAATACCAGATTTCCTTCCCAGCAGACCGCCGCCTTGACGAGTTCCGCCACCTCGCGAATTGTGACATCCTCGCCAACGCCAACATTAATCAGGGGCGCAGTATCGGGGGCTGTCAAGGCGTCAAATTCCGAATCTGGCAGGCCAAGCAGGAACGCAATGGCATCGCCCATATCCGACGAATACATAAACTCTCGCCGAGGGTTTCCGGAACCCCAGACCCCCACCGAGGACTCGCCGTTTATTTTAGCGTGATGAAAACGGCGTATCAGAGCAGGCAGAACGTGGCATTTTTCCGGGTGATAATTATCGCCGGGACCATATAAGCTGGTCGGCATCAAGGCGAGATAGCGCGCCTTGTATTGCCGGTTGAAAGACCAACATGATTCGACTCCTGCGATTTTTGCCAAAGCGAAGGGACGATTCGTCGCTTCAAGCGGACCGGTGAGAAGGTATTCCTCCCGTATCGGCTGCGGACAGTCGCGTGGGTAAATACAGGAGGAGCCAAGAAAAATCATCCGATCGACGCCGGAGGCGTAAGCGGCATCAAAAACACTGACCTGGATCGCGAGATTGTCATGAAGAAAATCGACAGGGGAGCGATCGTTCGCGAGTATACCACCCACCGTTGCCGCGCACATTACCACGTAATCAGGCCGCCGCGACATGAAGAACTTTCGCGTCTCGCTACGGTCAAATAGATCTACTTCTTCGCGAGTACGTGTTATTATCTCATAGGATCCTAGCGCCTCGAGGGCTCTCATGGTGGCGGATCCAACAAGGCCGCGATGACCTGCCACGTAGACTTTCTTCATCTTTTGTTTTTCCATTGATAGCGCTCTGAGCGCTCCTTAAGAAGGCCACCATAGTACTTGGCAACAAGCCAGCATGGCGCCGCCGTGGTCAGCATAACTCTCGTGGACTGTGAGAGTAATGACTTTGCTTCATCATCACTGCGTCACGCTCTGCCATGCGCAGATCTTCCCGAACCATCTCCCTAACCAATTCAATGAAGGAGATCTTGGGCTCCCACCCAAGTTTTTCTTTGGCCTTGCGGGCATCGCCGAGGAGCGTCTCGACTTCTGCAGGACGAAAATAACGGCTATCTACTTTTACAATCAAAGCTCCCGTCTTTGCATCGTATCCCTCTTCGTCGACCCCTTCTCCAACCCAACGAACATCAATGCCGAGTTCAGCGGCCGCGACGGTGACAAACTCGCGCACCGAATGTTGCTCACCGCTAGCGATCACAAAATCTTCAGCTTGCTCCTGCTGCAGCATCAGCCACTGCATCTGAACATAGTCTCGGGCGTGCCCCCAATCGCGACGCGCATTAAGGTTTCCCAATACTAAAGTCCGCTGTAATCCAAGCTTAATTCGAGCCATGGCGCGCGTTATTTTCCGCGTTACGAACGTTTCTCCACGCGCGGGTGATTCATGATTGAATAGAATGCCGTTGCATGCATACATATTGTAAGCTTCTCGATAATTTATGGTAATCCAGTGAGCATACAATTTGGCAACAGCATAGGGTGAACGGGGATGAAACGGTGTCGTCTCGGTCTGTGGTGTTTCCCGCACCAGCCCGTAGAGCTCAGACGTCGAGGCTTGGTAGTATCGCGTATGCTCGACGAGCCCCAGGATCCGAATTGCCTCGAGGATACGCAGCGCACCCATGGCATCGGAGTTCGCGGTGTATTCTGGTTCTTCAAAGGAGACTGCAACGTGGCTCTGAGCTGCCAAATTGTAAATTTCATCCGGTTGAACCAGTTGGATGACGCGCGTAAGGCTGGACGAATCTGTCAAGTCCCCGTGGTGAAGTGTAAGACCAACGTCACTTTCATGAGGATCATGATAGAGATGGTCGATACGGCCTGTATTAAAAAGAGACGATCGTCTCTTTATCCCATGCACAGAATAGCCTTTTTCTAATAGGAATTCCGCGAGGTAGGAACCGTCTTGCCCCGTGACCCCGGTGATTAAAGCGACTTTTCTCTTTGACAAGCTTGTTATCCTTTGATTTTGACGCGCCCAAAAAAATGCTCGCCTGCGGCGGCATTGCGTGACGAAAAGGGGCGCATTGGGCAGGCGAACGGGGGCTCTGCGCTGGGGAGAGTTCTAGCGGGCGGCCAACCCTTTCATGGAGCTGGGGAACGTTCGAAAGAATTATCAATCAAGATCAAACGAGGCGGGTCATTCAAATCGAATTCGATGATTCGCGGCACAAAGAGGCGGGCATAGCGGGAGAAGGCGCTGGTCGGAGGAAATCGAATTACAGTGTCGCATCTACCGAGGAGATACATCTCAACGAGAGCGGAAAAGCCCCCGTCGGAACCGCCCAGTGCCGCACTATGTAAGGGGCCGGCATGATCCGCTTGGAAGTGTTTTGGGACGGTGAAGAGTTCGGGAAACATGCCCGACAAGCGATCAACAACCTGCGCGCTGTCTGTACACAAGAACACTTTTACAGGCCTTGGATGCGGTTGCGCTTTGGCCATACGAATGGCAGTGCACACCTGCTCTAAGGCAACCTTTGGATCAGCCCAGTAGGGTGCGTGATCCATAATATCTTCGCCGTTGCCATGGCGGACATGGACTCCAATTATGCTGTGCCCGTCGAAATGTTCCTGGTAGAGCGCTTCAATCCGATCCTCAATCTCGGCCCTTGGTCTAATGCTCCGAAATATCGTTCGCTCGGCTTGCTCATCGCAACGCCACATCAAGCAAGCATCACACACCACCGTGTTGGCTTCACAATCATGTTGGGCCTGGAAAAGATCGTTAAGCTCATCACGTTCTTGAAAAATCTGTTCATCCGGACGGTACACGCAGTCTATGGATGGCTTGTTCCACCACGACGGGAAGAAGGGACCGGGGAATGAGACGTGGTTGATCTGGTCATCGCAGATGACCCGTACACCACCGATCTCCTCAATTGGCTTGAAGAAAGCCGGAAAGGCATTCACAGACGGGTTGTCAAGGTAACAAGAGCCGCGCCAATCTATTGCTAAAGCTCGTCCCGTCCGACGCGCGTAGTCCCAAGCCGACGCTAGAGACCACAGGCAATCACCGAGACCCTCGCGCCGTCGAGAAACAACGAACCGATCCATCCTCGAGCCATCCACAAGCATCTAAATTGCCTCTTTCCAACACACCACAAACCTCAGCGTTGCTGCTCCCTTTGAGGCAAGCGCCTGCGCAATTGAGGGAAGCTTGTCGTGCTGCGCCAATGCGATGTAGCTTGCGTCCATCGCGGAAGTGCGTGGCCGCGATGGACGCGCGCCAGGACTGGTCTTCGGCGCAGACCAGAAAATGCTCTTCGGAGCCAACGCAAACATCAACCACTTTCCCTAAGGGTTACATCCTTGAATTCATTCTATGCAACGTGCCGTAACATCGGTAAAATCGTCTGTTTCGATGAAAGGCATCCACGCCATGGATGGGGCGTGACATGAGCTCCACGGGCGTTGACCTGAACCCTCTCGTTGTGCTCGGCGGACTGCTAACCCAGCGTCAGCCGGCCATTTAGCGCGCCTGCAACGACGATCCCGATGATCTCCTTCGTGTGCGGGCAAGTGGATTGAGTTTCGACTGTCGCAAGACACTTCGTCTGTACTGCACGGCTCTGCTGAAAGCGGATATTTGCCGAGCGGTTATGGACAGGGGTTGTCGCGAAGAGATCTCGCCGGACCGTTCACCAGTTGGCCTGGCGCCCGGCGGCAGGCCGGCGGCGAGCATTGCCAAGTGGCTGGCCGCAGCATAATCGGCTTGTCTGGTGTTTGATCCGAGGTTTGATGGCTCATCATTGTCATCCGACTAAATGGATGCGCCGATGGGCCGAGAAGTGGAGAGGCGGGGTTCGACAGCCGATCTGCCCACCAGCCCCAGGGAGCCGAGATCGACGGTCTTGTCTGCCGAGGAAGAGAACCGTTCTTGTGGCCTTCCGCCGCAACACGCTTGCAGCCGACGATACCTCATCTGACGCGCTCTTCACTGCGCCGATGTCTCCAGCGCAAGCATCGGGCAATTGCCAGACGCCGACGTCGACAGGCCAGCGAAGAAGAGGTTCAAGGCCGTTCCGATCGCCCTCTTCCCCATTGATATAGCGAAGGTCCGCAGGACCAGGGCAAGCTAAACATGAAGGCCGTTGTACCGCGGCACCGCCTGTCGCTATCCTTCGTGGCGCTGTCTCGCCGACACCAAAGGAGACAGTCGCGCCGCCGTTGTTGTTAGATCACATTCAATTCCCGAAACGCCCGCCCCTCCGCCAACCTCTCATACCCAAACGCCGAACAGTCCACCGTGCGATAGCCGCCATGGACGATGAGTTCCGCCAGTGCCTTGCCCACCCCCGGCGCCTGTTGCAGGCCGTGGCCGGAGAATCCGTTGGCTAAGATGAAATTGCCGACTTCGGGATGCGGACCAATCACCGCGTTCTGGTCGAGCGTGTTGTAGTCGTAGTGGCCGGCCCAGGCGCGGGTCGGCTTGATTGCCTCGAAGGCGGGAATGCGGGTCGCCAGCACCGGCCAGATCACCTCTTCGAACAGTTGCCAGTTTACCTCGAAATCCCCCGGGGCGGCCGGGCCGTCGCGCTCTTCCGGCTCGGCGCCACCGGCGAGGTAGACCGAACCTTCCGGGCGCACATAGATGCCGGAGGGATCGACCAGCAGAGGCATGTCGGTATATTTCTCGCGCGCCTCGAAGACGAAGACGTTGCGCTTGCGCGGCTCTACCGGCAGCGCCAGCCCTGCAAGAGCCGCAACCTTGCCGGCGTTCGGGCCGGCGGCGTTGACGACGATGCCAGCCTCCAGCACCTCGCCATTGTCGAGGCCGACGCCGCTGACACGGTCGCCCTGCCGCTCGATACCCGTGACATCGGCGGTGATGAAATCGATTTTCTTCGCCCGCAACGCCTTGCGGAACAGCATCAGCATCGCATGCGCGTCGAACCAGCCTTCGCCGGTGCGGCCATAGGCGCCGGCTGAAATGCCCTCGGCCGACAGCCACGGGAACCGGCGCGAAAGCTGGTCGGCATCCTCCAGCAAGATGTCGGCGCCCTCCGCGATCTGCGCCTGGTGATTGCTCCTCAGGATCGGCAGGCCGTCCTCGCCGGCAAGGATGAGGTAGCCGCCCTCGCGAAAGCCGATATCGGCGTCATCCCCGAACTCTTCCTTCAACCGCCGGAACAGTTTCAACGTGAACTGCGACAGACGGATGTTTTCCGGGATCGAGAATTGCTGGCGGATCGAGGCCAGGGACAGTGTCGTCGCCGCATGCGCGAATTGCGGATCGCGCTCGATCAGCGCGATTGAGCCGGAAAACCCTTCCTCGCGCAGATAATAGGCGATCGCAGAGCCGACGATGGCTCCTCCAACGATAACGATGTCGTCATGCATTTTTTGTCGCCTTTCCGGTAACCGCCCGTGTCGATTACACAGCCGTCAGCATGATGTCGGAGCGCGCGCCGGAGGGCGCGGTCACCGTTCCCGCATGGCTTTCCAGCGGCCCTCACACAGGCGGTCCTGCTTCACTCACAAGATGCCTGCCGCCAGTGAACCTGAAAATCGTGGTGAGCGTACCATTGACAGCGATTTGCGGTCGCGAAGATTCCATGAATTTCTTTGAAAGGACTGTTGCAAACAGGAGCGCAACGACATTGGCCAGGGCGAAACGCAAATTGCCTGGCACCACAGTGTGCCGCAAAAAGACTCTTAACCTGTCGTGGCGCCGTCGACAGCAAATCCGGCGTCGATCGCGCTTCGAGCGATGAGATCGCCTAACTCCCAATCTGTGAAACACTTCCCTCAGCTGTTCTCCATCGGCCCTGCTGGGTTTGACGATCTGGCTTGCCATGATCTTTGCGGCCGTGTCGAACAAGCAGGCCACCGACTTCGTATAGGCAGCGGCGCCAACCAACCTTGCAAAATTTGGCAGCCGAACTGCGCAAGTAGCAGCAGTAACCTGAGACATGGGTTAAACATGCAAAACCGCAGTTCCGGATATGCGGTTGCGAGACAGCAACGACGCCGACGACCTTGCCGCCTACCATATGGACGCCTCCAAGCTAGCCCCGCTCGGCGCATTGAATTGGCCTTCGGCAAGTGTTTCCTGCCCGCGCCAAGCGCTCACCAGCGCTCGAACGCTCGATCGGTCATATATCAGCGTTCGTCGATCGGTGGCTTGGCAGCAAGGCCGAGCCTAGCTCGTTGGCCATCGGCGAAACTCTCGGCGGGAGACTGTGTCTTGAACGGAAGAGCTGTCAGTTGACGTCCTTGATGATATGAAAGATCCTCCCTCACCGCAAGCTTGACGCGCACGTCATTAGGTTCGCCACCACCATCGCTGCCCCTCATTTCGTCGCCTCAAGGTCAGACTGGAAGTGCCGGATCGTCCCTGCGCGGAACCTCGCGCTCGGATCGATTTAGACGCGCAGGTTTTTGGATGTGCGTCGGCCTTAATTATCCATAGCAACGCGAACGCGGAAAGCATATTCAGTCCGAGCAGCTCTACAAAGGCCCGTTGCCTAGATGCCCCAGCGCCATCACGCGTCACTTCAAGATGTTCATAGCTCCGGACCGTTCCGAACGATCATGGTGCCGGATGGCCACTCGCTGATCGAGCGTCCAATCGGCACAACCACGACGAGCACGTCCTCCACTCGCGTGGGCGGCAGGTCGAGATACACATCTGCGAGAGTGGACCTCACGCGAACGCCCGACAGAAGCGCCGCCAGGCCGTCTCTGCAGAACCTCTCCATATGGTTCCGCATCGCGTGCCGAACGGTACCGAAAGCGAATGGAACTCCAAGCTGCCTCAATATTGGATATAAAACGCGCATTGAATGACCGATCCCTTGTCCCTCAAGGTCCGCGCGTACCCCGTACAACCCCAGGTCAGCCACCAGGAGCTCGGCCTCGTCAACCTTGATGAAGCGGCGTAGTATGCCGATATGAGCCGCTACGCCGTGCGCGTCGTAGCTGATTGCACGGAGTTCCGGCCTCGCGCCGGCCCAGCTACGGCCGCCTTCGAATGGCTCTGAGTTGAAGGCCCCAGTCGGTCCGTAGGTCGTTCGGAAAAACTCGGAGAGTTCGACATGGTCGGCCTGTTGCAAGTCACTTTCCCAGCACAACCTCCACCGCACGTCAGAGCACATGGAAAGACCTCATCTTTGTTGGTGTTTTGTTGTGAAGTGCCTAGCCGAGGGACGCTTGTCGCATCGAGCGGGCTCGATGTAGCTTGCGCAGGTCACCGACGAACTAGCCACAACGAACATGTGTCTCCGCTGCGTTCCGATTACACCGGAAGGCGTACACTGGAAGAATACTGGTCGGAACCGCTAGAAACATCGATAATTACCTTTGGATTATATCTTGGACATCTTTGCTAGGCGATGTTCTGTGGGCAATGGCAAAGTCGTCTGTTCGATGAATGCAGTCCAGCGCAAGGAAGGACATGCGTTTCAAAGAGCTTGTCCTAAATCTCCGCCGACCCGGCCAGTTGTCCGACCGCTCGGCCAGACCACCCGACTGCTATCCGGGTGGGAACCGTCCTCCACTGTTGATACGTGATCGGGGCGCACTGAACTTTCACGCTAAATCATTGCCATACCGCCGTTCACATGAAGGGTCTGGCCGGTGATGTAGGCGGCCTCGTTCGAGGCCAGGTAGACCACGGCCGAAGCGACTTCCATGCCGGTGCCCATGCGCCTGGCCGGAATGGCGGCCATGATCCCCTCTTTCTGCTTGTCATTCAGCTTGTCGGTCATGGCCGATTCGATAAAGCCCGGCGCCACGCAGTTCACCGTCACGCCGCGTGTTGCGATCTCCTGCGCCAGAGATTTCGACACGCCGATCATGCCAGCCTTTGAGGCGCAATAGTTCGCCTGGCCGGGATTGCCGGTTACGCCGGACACGGAGGTGATGTTGATGATGCGGCCGTTGCGGCGGCGCATCATCGAATGGGTCAGTTCGCGTGTGAGCCGGAACATGGCGGTCAGGTTGATCTCGAGGACCGAGTCCCAGTCGTCGTCCGACATGCGGATAAAAAGCCCGTCCTTGGTGACGCCGGCATTGTTGACCAGTATGTCGACGCCTTCGAGATCGGCTTCCGCCTTTGCACCCAGCGCCTTGACCTCGTCGCGGTTCGAGAGGTTCGCCGGAAACAGTTTTGTGCGCCCGCCAAGTTCGGCAGCCAACGCCTCGAGCTTTTCGACACGCGTGCCGTGCAGGCCGACGGTTGCGCCCTGCGAGTGCAGCGCCCGCGCTACGGCCTCGCCTATTCCACCGCTTGCTCCGGTGACGAGCGCCTTGCGGCCGGTCAGATCGAACATTTATCGATTTCCCTTTCTAAGGACCGGCTTCGCATGGAAGCGGCCACTGGCGGCACTGCGTGCCTGACATTAGGGTAAAGCTTTGGACAGACCCGAGCCGAACCGAAGGACCTCGCTTGACCTTCCGGGTAGCGGTAGGTCCGCCGCTTCAACAGTTGAGAATTTTGCAATAACGAGGTCCGGTTCGTCGAGCTTCCCCCGCCACTTTGCGCTGGGCGGTCCAAGGGACGTCCTTCACAACCGTGATCCGGCAAGGATTGGATATGAGAGAGAGTTATTTGCATCTCTCATGGCTTTTACACCTGCTTGAACGCCAGAACTGCGTTCATGCCGCCCATGGCGAAGGCGTTGCTCAGTGCCACGCGCACCTTGCGTTCGCGCGCCATATTGGGCGTGACGTCGAGATCGCAATCGGGGTCTGGCTCGCGATAATTGGCGGTCGGCGGCACGATGCCCTCCTGGATCGCCATCACGCAGGCGATCATTTCAAGTGCGCTCGCCGCGCCGAGGCAATGCGCGTGCATGGACTTGGTGGACGAGACAGACATCGAATAGGCATAGTCTCCAAAGACGCGCTTGATGGCCGCCGTCTCGGTTCGGTCGTTGGCCTTGGTGCCGGTGCCGTGGGCGTTGAGGTAATCGACGTCCTCGGCATTCAGCCCGGCGTCGGCAAGGCAAGCGCGCATCGCGGCCTCCGGCCCCTCGATGGACGGCGCGACGATGTGAAAGGCATCGCCGGAAAGGCCGATGCCTGCAATCTCGGCAAGCATTGTGGCACCGCGCGCCGCGGCATGCTCATAGCTTTCCAGCACGGCCATGCCCGCACCCTCACCTATCACCACTCCCTTTCTGTCGGCGGAGAAGGGCCGGCAAGTGTCCGGAGCGAGGGCGCGCATTGCCTCCCATGCCTTCAGCTGAACGCATACGAGTGGCGCTTCGGCGCCCCCAGCAAGCATCACGTCGGCTCGACCGAGCCTGATCTGATCCGCCGCCGAAGCGATCGCATGGTTGGCTGATGCGCATGCAGACGCGATGGCAAAGACCGGGCCGCGCAGGCCGAGGCTCATGCTGACCTGACTGGCAGCGGCGCTCGGCAATCCCTTTGGTGCAGCGTAGAGGCCAGTACGCTTCGCGCCGTCCAAATAGAGGGCGCGGTAGGTTTCTTCGACCGTTCCCCAGCCCCAACCGCAGACGCCTACTGTCGCACCGAAGCGATACGGATTTCCCTCCTCGCAGGAAAGTCCGGCGTGTTGCATCGCTTCGCGCGCTGCAAGCACAGCGAGCAAGCTGAGGCGATCCATGGAGACGAGCTGGTTGCGGCCGATGTCGTGCTCCGGCAGCTCCTTTATCTCGGTACCGACAGTACCCTTCATCTCCTGAAGCTCGGAAGTTACCATCGGGCGGATGGCGGAGCGGCCTTCACGCATCTCTTTCCAGATAGAGGCAGCGTTGTTGCCCAGGCCGCAAAGCCCGCCCATCCCAGTAATGACGACTCGCCTATCCAATCAGACCTCCTTCGCGAGCAAACCGCGAACGGCTTCCACCATGTCGCCGACATTGTTGAGATTCGACCAGGCGTCGGCCGAGTTCATGTCGATCTTGATGTCGTAGGCCTGCTCCACATCCCAGAGGAGATCCGCCAAACCCAGTGAATCGACTCCGAGCGAGGTCAGTTCCGTGGCAGTCGTTATTTCGCCGACAATGGACACGCTCTCGCCGCTTTCCGATTCGAGGCGGTTCTTGATCGTGGCAATGATTTCCGTTGCGAGTTGATCAGCCATTCTGTTTTTTTTCCATAATAATGCCTTTTGACGTGGGCGCGGCGCCAGGCCTTTGCCGTCACGTCGCGACGTCACACGACAAGGGTTCGGGCGATCGGCGCGTGTGAGGTGCTCTCAATGCGAGATTCCGAAAGATTGATAAAATCGTTTGTTTCGATAAGACGCATCCACCCTTTGGATAGAAATAGATCCCGATGAACGGGCAAGCCCTCGTCATAAATCCCGCATGGCCCTCCAACGCAAAAGCTCGGCACGTCTCGGGGCGACTAGATGCTCAGCGCCCGCCTTGCTCTCTACGGCGCGACGAACCGCGCTTGCGGTCGCGATGGCACAAAAGTTAACCATCCGCAGGGTGGATTCATCCTGTGGGTCGAGCTCCGAACATCATCGATTCGCTGGACTCTTCAGGGTTGCATCGCCCTTAATGTCGCGATCGCCCACCCTGTCGTCTTGACTAGCGCCACGCCACGGTTTATCTCACCGCCACGTTAGCACTCGCCTTTGCTGAGTGCTAACTGCAGGTCCGGACAGCCGGGCTTTGTACGTGTCCGGCGCCGCCGGATGGTGTTCTCACCGTTCTCATCGAGGAAGAAAAAATGGCAAAATCGAAGTTCCGCCCGCTTCATGACCGCGTGGTCGTTCGCCGGGTCGAATCCGAATCCAAGACCGCTGGCGGGATCATCATCCCCGACACGGCAAAGGAAAAGCCGCAGGAAGGCGAGATCATCGCTGTCGGCTCCGGCGCTCGTGACGAAGCTGGCAAGCTGGTCCCGCTGGACGTCAAGGCCGGCGACCGCATCCTGTTCGGCAAGTGGTCGGGCACCGAAGTCAAGCTCAATGGCGAAGACCTTCTGATCATGAAGGAATCCGACATCATGGGCATCATCGGCTGATATCAGGCCTTTCCGTCAACTGAATTCCCGGGCTCGATCGAAGCCCCTGCCAGGAGCTAAAAATGGCTGCCAAAGACGTAAAATTCTCCCGTGATGCCCGCGAGCGCATGCTGCGCGGCGTCAACATCCTCGCCGACGCGGTGAAGGTCACGCTCGGCCCCAAGGGCCGCAACGTCGTCATCGACAAGTCGTTCGGCGCCCCGCGCATCACCAAGGACGGCGTCACCGTCGCCAAGGAAATCGAGCTTGAAGACAAGTTCGAGAACATGGGCGCGCAGATGGTCCGCGAAGTTGCTTCGAAGACCAACGACATTGCCGGCGACGGCACCACGACCGCGACCGTTCTGGCGCAGTCGATCGTCCAGGAAGGCCACAAGGCCGTTGCCGCCGGCATGAACCCGATGGACCTGAAGCGCGGCATCGACCTCGCGGTAACCGACGTCGTTGCGACGCTGATCAAGAACGCCAAGAAGATCAAGACCTCGGAAGAGGTTGCCCAGGTCGGCACGATCGCCGGCAACGGCGATGCTTCGGTCGGCTCGATGATCGCCGAAGCGATGCAGAAGGTCGGCAACGAGGGCGTCATCACGGTTGAAGAAGCCAAGACCGCCGAGACCGAACTCGAAGTCGTCGAAGGCATGCAGTTCGACCGCGGCTATCTCTCGCCCTACTTCGTCACCAACGCCGACAAGATGGTTGCCGAGCTCGAGGACGTCTACATCCTCCTGCACGAGAAGAAGCTGTCCAACCTCCAGGCCATGCTGCCGGTCCTCGAAGCCGTCGTGCAGACCTCGAAGCCGCTGCTCATCATCTCGGAAGACGTCGAAGGCGAGGCTCTGGCCACTCTGGTCGTCAACAAGCTGCGTGGCGGCCTGAAGATCGCTGCCGTCAAGGCGCCGGGCTTCGGTGATCGCCGCAAGGCCATGCTGGAAGACATCGCCATCCTCACCGGTGGCCAGGTCATCTCGGAAGACCTCGGCATCAAGCTCGAGAACGTCGGCCTCAACATGCTCGGCCGCGCCAAGAAGGTGTCGATCTCCAAGGAGAACACCACCATCGTCGACGGCGCCGGCAAGAAGGACGAGATCCAGGGCCGCGTCGCCCAGATCAAGCAGCAGATCGAGGAGACCACTTCGGACTACGACAAGGAGAAGCTGCAGGAACGTCTGGCGAAGCTCGCCGGCGGCGTTGCGGTGATCCGCGTCGGCGGTGCGACGGAAGTCGAAGTCAAGGAAAAGAAGGACCGCGTCGATGACGCCCTCAACGCGACCCGCGCGGCCGTCGAAGAAGGCATCGTTCCCGGCGGCGGCGTCGCACTGCTGCGCGCTTCGCTGAGCATCAACGCGGTCGGCGTCAACTCCGACCAGGCCGCTGGCATCAACATCGTTCGTCGTGCGCTGCAGGCTCCGGCCCGCCAGATCGCGGCCAACGCCGGTGCGGAAGCATCGATCGTTGCCGGCAAGATCCTCGAGAACAAAGGCGCGACCTTCGGCTACAACGCCCAGACTGGCGAATATGGCGACATGATCGCCATGGGCATCGTCGATCCGGTCAAGGTCGTTCGCACCGCTCTTCAGGACGCGGCCTCGGTCGCCGGCCTGCTGGTCACCACCGAAGCCATGATCGCGGAGGCTCCGAAGAAGGAGTCGGCTGGCGGCGGCGGCATGCCTGGTGGCATGGGCGGCGGCGGCATGGGCGGTATGGGCGGCATGGATTTCTAATCCAGCCTCTATCAGCCTCCAGATACGGAAAGGGCGGCAGCGATGCCGCCCTTTGACCAACTTCTCGGAACCACAACTACATCGTCGTAATGGCGCTTGATAACGCACCTCATGTCCGCTCCAGCACCCATCTCGTCCTTTGGCGCTCTCCTTGATGAAATCAGCAATAGCTGGTACCGGTCACAAGTCTTTCGCGTGCTCTTTTACTGCAAATTCAAGCGCTTGGGTCAGAGTTACCGCCTTGGAGAATAGGAAGCCCTGAGCGGTTCTGCATCCAAGCTTGTGCAGAATTTGTCGGTCTGCCTCTGTCTCCACGCCCTCGGCCATGACCTCGATCCCAAGCGTCCTACCAAGATCGATCACCGTTTTGACAAGCAGCCGGTCGTCTCGGGACCTTGCCAGACCGCGAACGAAGCCCTGGTCAATTTTCACCTTGCGTATCCGGCTGTCCTTGAGCGATGCCAATGTGGAAAAGCCGGTGCCGAAGTCATCGAGCGCGATGGAGATGCCGGCATGTGAAAGCCGTCCGAGCTTCTCATCCACTCTGTCCGGGTCCACAGGGGATTCTTCGGTGATCTCAATTTCGAACATCGTTGGTGGCAGGTCTTTTGCGGCCAAACCATTCAGAATCATATCGTCGATATCGCCGGCCTCCAGTTCGCGCGGTGAAACATTCATTGCCACACGTACATCACGGCGGTCAGCTTTCAACAAGCCGTCGATAAGAGCACAACAGTCCGCGAATACCGTATGGGTCAGCAGCTGAAGCATTCCGGTTTCGCGCGCGGCTATGATGATTTCGGGCGGAGAGATGGCGCTATGAATCGGGTGGGTCCACCTCAGCAAGGCTTCGAAACCAACCAGGGCCTCGGTATCGAGTCTTACGATGGGCTGGAACCAAGAACTGAGGCTTCTCGTCTTTATCGCCGCATGAAGGTCGCGTTCAATGGACTGGCGGCGATGCAGCTCCCTGTCGAGTTCGGCAGCGAACAGGCAAAATTCGTTCCTGCCACGACGCTTAGCTGTGTAAAGGGCGATATCCGCCCGCAACAACATTTCTGTCAGCCCCGGCCTTTCGGCCAAGTATATTCCTAAAGATGCTCCGATCCGGACGGACGCGACCCCAGGATAGGGGCGAGCAAGTTTGGCTATGATGTTGGATGCGAGAATACTGGGAGAAGGAGAATTTCTGAGCGAGGGGAAAAAAAGCACAAATTCATCGCCGCCAATACGGGCGAGCGTTGAGCCTGCGGGCGCTTCTTGCTCTATCCGGCGGGCGATCATGACGAGCAGTTCATCACCCGTCCTGTGACCGTAGGTATCGTTGACAGACTTGAAACCGTCTAAGTCAATCAGCATTGCCACGAAGGGGCCGTCTGTGTTTTCGTACTGACCGATTGCGTGTTCGAGGCCCCGTCTGTTGAGCAGCCCCGTCAAGTGGTCCTCCCTGGAATTGCGCTCCATTTCGGCCGCAAGCCGCTCGGCCTCATGTCTCAGGCGGCTCGCCTCGCGGAAGCGCGCTTGCCCTACAAACGAGCTTCGAACCAAGCCGCCCTCGAAGAGTAGAACCGCAAAGGCCAGAATGTAGTCTTCCAAGTTGCCTTTCGTCAGCAGCCATCCTGCAGTGATAAGGAGTGGCGGTGTGATGAAGTTGATCGCTGCCGCAGAATACGAACTGCCGTATGTTATCGCACCTGCTGAAATCCCCGCCAGAATGATCAGATGCAGCGCCGCTTGGGGTGTTGTGTATCCGGCCGTGAGGACGGCAGGAAAGGACCAGGCAAATCCTGCCACAAGAGCAAGAATCGCAAACCAGCGAAGCCTCTGCGAAATCCATTTCAAATCGTCCTGATGACCCGTCTCATTTAGCTGATAATGGGCTAGTGCAAGGCGCGCGACATTTATAGCATTGACAATCAAGAACCAGACTGCGGCCGCAAAGCCCTCGCCAGAAAGGGCCTGCACCATCAAAATCAAGCCTGATAGGATAGTGCTTATCGGCATTGACACGAAGAGACCGGCCCTCAAATCAGCGAGCTGATCCTGAAGAATTCTGGCATCCAGCGCGTCTTCTTTGTTCAGGGCCATAGATCAGTCAGCTTGCTTTCTGGTCTTCTTCCGGAGCGCAGATTTATGCAAACCCCCTGAAGGACGGGTTAACGATTCAGCGGGGCATCAGCCTTGCGTCGCTTAGTCAATGAGATGTCTGCGAAGACCTACTGCGGCCAAAGGAACGCGGCGTCGTGGTGTCCCGGATTCGGCACGAAACTGGGATCTAGGAAGGAGCGGCACGGAAGCTGCGCTGGTCGTGCCGCCGAAGGCGACGCACAAGGGCTTCGCGATGCTCTTCACGGCCCCTGCGGCGGGTAATCTTCAGAGGGCGAGGTCAAGCAGCGTTTGGGATGGTTGAGATTTCATCGAAGATACTCTCAGCCAAGCCAAGTGCCCGAGCAATCCGATCGCGATATGCCCTGTCGGAGGGATGGCCAGACTCAATCAGCCTGACCTCCTCTACCGTCAGTCCGCTCGTCACGGCGATTTCCTCGGTCGAATAGCCAAGATGTTCTCGATATGCCTGAATTGCGGGTTTTCCGTTTGAAATTGCGGTAAGTACTGTCTCGGGCAGCGCGAAAGGCGAAGCAGTCATTTTGCCTCCAAAGCAGAGACCGGCCGTCAAGCGGCGGCCGATGTTGAGATAGGATGCCGAAAAGCCCGAGCCGGGGGCATCTCGGCGTGGGAGGCGCTCCGCTAATGCGGCGGCCGCCACCGTTTAAATCAAGACCTCATCTCCGCGGATTCCTATATAGCTAAAAGAAGACGTTCGCGAGTGCGCCAACTTGTTTGGGACCCGTAGAAGTGGACTGTCAGGCTCGACCGTATACGTCATCAAGCCGCACGATGTCATCTTCGCCGAGATACTCTCCGCTTTGGACTTCGATCATCACCAGGCCGATATTGCCGGGGTTCTCGAGCCGGTGTTTGTGACCGCACGGGATATAGGTGGATTGATTGGTGGTCAGGAGTAGCTCCTGGTCGCCGTTGACTATTTTCGCAGTGCCGCTGACCACGACCCAGTGCTCGGAGCGGTGATGGTGCATCTGCAGGCTCAAGCGTCCGCCAGGGTTAACCTCGATGCGCTTGATCTTGAAGCGCTCGCTTTCCTCCAGAACCGTGTAGGTGCCCCAGGGCCGGTGCACTGTACTGTGAAGTAAGTGTGCTTCATGTCCCGCAGCCTTGAGTCCCTCGAAGAGTTTCTTTACATCCTGGACGCTATCGCGGGATGCGACAAGCAGGGCATCGGGGGAATCCACGATCACCAGGTCGCTGATACCGACGGTGCCGATGACTCTCTTGTCCGAGCTTATGTAACTGCGCATGGTGTCGATCATGTGAACATCGCCGCGAATCCTGTTTCCGTTCACGTCAGCGGCGACCAGTTCAGCCATTGCGTTCCACGATCCAATGTCATTCCACCCCATTTCGCATGGAACGACGGAGAGATTGTGGGTTTTTTCCATCACCGCTCGGTCGAGTGAAATACGCGGAGCCATGGCGAAGTGCTCAGATGAGAGTTCGATGCTGGCAACATGGTCGCCGTGGCTGACGCGAGCATTCTCGTAGCTAGTGAGAACGGCATCGATCACCTCTGGGCAATGCGCAGCCATTTCGTCGAGCATGACCTGCGCCTTGAAGCAGAAGATGCCGGCGTTCCAAAAGAAACGTTTGGAGGCGACGTAGGATTTGGCTGTCTCGATGTCCGGCTTCTCGACGAAACGGACGACTTTTTCGCCATCGGCCTCGATGTAGCCGAATGCTGTGTCCGGCCTGTTCGGATTTATGCCCAAGGCAGCGATGTGCCCCTGCCGCGCATGCTCTATCGCCCGGCCCATGGCGCTTCGAAAAGCCGACAGGTCGCCGATGATTTGGTCCGCCGGAAAAATGCACAGGATCGCATCCGGACCCTGTGTTGCCTTGGTGTGGATCGTCGCCGCGGCGACAGCGGAGGCCGTGTCCCGGCCCTCCGGCTCGAGCAGGAAGGTGCGCGGCAGCACAACAGACTTCAGCTCGTTAAAATCGTCTTTCGTGAGGTAGAGGTGGGCCTTGGAGGTCACGGTGACGAGTTCGGCGACCCCCTCTATCGAGACCGCACGCAACACGGTGTGCTGAATGAGCGAATGCCCGTCCGCCACCTTGAGGAAAGGCTTGGGATGCGATTGCCTCGAGGCAGGCCACAGCCGCGAGCCCGCCCCGCCGCTGATAATGACCGGAACCACTTTCATCAAATGCTCCCTATCGTCTGTGACGCGGATGCCAATGCCCTTTTCAGCACCGAGGCGACGATCGCCGTGGCTCTGCTCTCGGTTGAAGCTTCCGAATAGCAGCGCAATTCCGGTGCATTGCCGGAGGGTCGCAGATGTATGATCTCATCTGTGCTCATCCGAACCCTGAGGCCGTCGGTTTCGTCGACTTCGGCTACGGTCCCGAACGGAGCGAGAAATTGCCGCAACGCGTCGAGGTCTGCGAGGCGATCCATCAATCTGCGCGAACTTTCCGCAGTGAAGTCTTGAAGGCGTTCGCTCGCGCACGCCGGAAGGTTCCAAAACCCGCGCAGTCCCGACAGCTTCTTCTTTGTCGATGCCAGGGTACCGAGAACAGCTAGGATTGGGAGCAGCGAGTCCCGCGTCGGCAATGCGGTCAGCGTCTTCCCGTTCACCGTGCAATCCGAGCCTAGCAGAACACCGCCATTGGCCTCAAAACCGAGGACGATGCCGGCGGCGCCGCCTGAGGCTTCCATGGCTTCGATGACAAATGGAGAGCCGACCTTCGACCTCCGGACTTCGAAACCAAGAGCTTTCGTGATGCCCGAATTGGAGGTCACTGGCGTCACGACCGTGTCTGCCTTCAGGAAGAGAGCCGTTGCGAGCCCAATCAGGTCGCCGCGAAAGAGATCGCCATTTTCATCAGCGATGAGTGGCCGATCAGCGTCCGCATCGGTCGACACGATGGCATCGAGACCGAATTCGCGGACCCATTTCTTCAATTTTGACATTGTTGCCGAGTCCACGGCTTCGGTATCGACAGGAACGAAGGTTCCGGTTTTCCCGACCGCGATTACGCTGGCACCGAGCGATTGAAGGACCTGTACCAACAGTTCCGCCGCGACAGAACTGTGCTGGTAGACACCAAGTCTCATGCCGGAAAGGGAGCCCGGCTCAAGTATGTCATTGGCGCGCTCTCGATAACAGCCGATCGCTTCTTCATGGCGCATAGGCCACGTCGTTCCCAGAGGGGCCGGTGGCAAGCAATATGCAGCTGACCTTTCGCCTACAAAGCGCGTCATCGCGGCCTCATCCGCCTTGCTGATTTCACCATTCGGACCATAGAATTTGATGCCGTTGCGATCGGCTGGAATGTGCGACCCGGTGACCATAAGAGCGGCCGTGCCGTGTCTGCGTGCATATAGTGCCAGGGCAGGCGTAGGTATGGCGCCGCAATCGATCGGCTGAAAACCATTTGAAGCCAACGCCGCCAAGCAATTGTTGACTATTGCCTGACTGCTGTCACGTAGGTCGCGGCCTATGAAGACTGAACCATTCGGCTGAACCCCGCTCGAAATCAAACGCCAAGCGAAAGCTTCGGCATAAAGTCCGCTGGCTTCGCCAACCAATTCCGAATCCAAACCTCGAACGCCGCTTGACCCGAATTTCATGACTTCGCTTTGCTGGTGTAATGTTGCAGTTGGCTAGTGCTTCTATTAAATGCGCCATCGCTCTCAGCCACCTGCAGTTCAGATATGCGCTCTCTCCGGTAACGGCCGATCTAATTTCTAGAACGATCCCAAACAGGAGCTCAGAACGGGGGTTTCTCGCCACCCAAGGCTGCCGGATTTTAGCGGACCCTATAGCTCGCTCTATCACGAGAGCCGTGAGGCCCTTCTGAGGTCCGGCCTCCACAGTCGGTCAGGGGCATGCACAGTTCTCCTCTTCTATCGGAATCTTTGGCCCGCTCTTCTAATGATCAAAGGCATTGATGATTGATCGGGGCATGCCGGTATTTCGCTATGCAGCATCATGACCGGCCGGTAAACTTGGTTGTTTGGATTGGATGCATCCATGCCATGGATGGGCTAGAAAGCCCTTATCGACAAGGATCGTAGAGCCCCTGCGCTCAAGTCTATGAAAGTTGTTTCTGGAGTTGCGTTGGATCAGGGCCTACCCAAAAAGTTGACGCTTTCGTCGTCTCCGTGATCCACGCCTTCGCCCTTGTCTGCATTCATCCCTTTTCGGCAACGTAACGGCCGCATTCACTGCAACCCGATCCAGCCACGTGCTTGTTTGCGCCGCTTCAATCCGCCGGGACTGCTGGCTGCAACTCCGTCAAGGAAGAGCGGACACCACCGCGAACATGGCACCGCGAGAGTTCGGCACGAGCTGGACCAAGCTCGAAGTAACGTTGGAAGCGGACATGTCCGGCCTTGTCAGGGCCGCGCGCATCCTGTGTGAAGACGGCTTTGCGGTAATCCCCTGCCAGTCATCGGCGGCCTATCCTCGCCGAGCGGGTGCTGGAAGCGCAAGGTGCTGATGCCGCCGTGGTGAGCGCGGGCCGGTTATATGAGGCGCTGCGCTCGATGCGCCTTCGCATGCTGCCATCGTCATGGAGCTCGGCTTTGACGCCGTGCTTGTGACACGGCGGTCGCCAAGGCGGCGGATGCCGCGGGCATGGCGCGAAGCCGGTCGAAGCTTGGTTCGGGAATGCTCGAAGCGTCCCGTCCACTCCCGTGATCGGAATGCTGGCGTTCTGACTCGATCCGTTCTACCTGATCGTGGACAGCGCTGCCGGGATCGAACGGCCGGTACCGCTCGCGTGAAGCTGGTGCAGCTTCGCATCAATACCATGGTGAGGCCGAGTTGCGGGTCCACTGGGCGGCACAGACGTCAGCCTTGGCTACGGCTATTCACAGGCTGCTGCGGGTCACCTTCCACCAGAGTCACATACTGATCTCGATTGATTGTTGAACCGCGAATCTAAGAGCAGCAGTGCTGACGTCAAGCTCCTTAACCGAATGGCGAAATGAGTTTGGGCCGCATGGCACGCGCAAGCGGAGCACTTGGCCTGCCATTGTTCACTCCAGCATCGTGGGCGATTTCTGAGCAAACGGACATACGAGCTGCCAACAAGATTCGCCGACGCTTGCACCCGACTGACCCCTTGTTTTTGTTCCACCTTTCCTAAGCCCGCTGCAGTTTCCGCACCGGCTCTAGTCTTGCCGGCTGAGGCCGTGAATGGGTTTCAGACGCCACCGTCATGAAAGCCCGAAGTGCCGCGGAGAGATACTCGTCGCTCCGCGTCACAAAAACAGTCGGCGCCGACCGCAGGTTATCAGGTAGCTGGTGTATGATGACCTGTCCGTCGGCTGCCGCATCCTGAACGACCCCCAGAGGTAGCATGGCCATCCCTACCCCGGCGGCGACGCAGCCGATGATCCCGTCCATTGTTCCGAGTTCCATCCAGCGGCCATGCGTCACCCCACACGCCGCCAGGAACATGTCCATACGCCGGCGGTAGGAACAGCCCGATCGAAAGGCGAGGACCTTCAGAGCCGGTGATGCGGCCAAGGCCCTCAGATCCGAAAGCTCGCGAAACCTAGGCGAGGAGATCACAACGAGCTCCTCTTCGATGATTGACAGGCTCTTCAGTTCGGAATGAACGATAGGGCCGGAGACGAACGCGCCATCCAGTTTGCGTGCGACGACCTCGCTGACGAGCTTTTCCGTCGGGGCAGCCTCCACCAGTACGTCGACCTCTGGATATTCTGCAGCATAGCGGATCAGGATCGGCGGAAGGCGAAGCGCTGCAGTGGTCTCCATCGAGCCGATCCTGAGCAAACCGCTCGGCGTACCGCGGTCTGTGACGACGCGCTTGGCTTCGTCCAGAAGCTCTCCGACGCGCTCGGCATAGGGAACGAGCTGAATGCCGGTGGCTGTCAGTGTGACCCCTCGCCTGGAGCGATGAAAAAGCGGAGCACCGATTTCGTCCTCAAGCGATTTTATTCTCGCGGTGACGTTGGATTGCACCGTGTTGAGTACACCGGCAGCCCCTCCGATACTGTTTGCTCTCACAACCGCCTGGAAAAACCTGAGGTCGGCGCTGTTCATCAGCCATCTCCTTTTCAGATGAAAAACATCTGACCTAATCGTTTGTCTTAAGTCAAGTGTCGCAATAGCGTCAAAAAAAGCTCCGGGAACTTCCTCAAGCTGGGGAGACGTACAGATGACGATACGAACGCGTCTGACAGAATTTTTCAAAATCGAGCATCCCATCATCCTTGCCCCGATGACACCGGCCGCCGGTGGCGCGCTTGCCTCCGCCGTCGCTGACGCCGGTGGTCTGGGCCTGTTGGGTGGGGGATATGCTGATCGTCAATGGTACGAAACAGAGTCGTCGCTTATCACCAATGAACGCGTTGGTTGCGGGTTCATCGCCTGGGCAGTCGAAGCCGACCTTGATCTGTTTGACCGCGCACTTGCGGAGCGTCCGTCCGCGATGATGCTTTCGTTTTCGGATCCGGCGAAACTCGCGGCACGGGTCAGGCAGGCGGATGTTCCGCTGATTTGCATGATCCACACACTCGAACATGCCCGGCGCGCAATCGACATTGGCGCCGACGTTCTTATAGTTCAGGGGACCGAGGCCGGTGGCCATGGCTTGGTCGCGCGGTCAACCATGCCCTTCGTTCCAGCAGTCGTGGATCTGGTGTCAAAGATTTCGCCTTCTGTCATTGTCGTGGCGGCAGGCGGCATTGCAGACGGTAGGGGCCTGGCCGCTTCGCTGATGCTCGGAGCCGACGGGATCCTGATGGGAACCAGGTTCTGGGCTACGCGAGAGTCGCTCATTCATCCGGCAGCCAAGGACAAGGTAGTCGCTGCCTCTGGCGACGAGACAATCCGGACTTCCGTCTACGATATTGTTCGTCAGAAGGCTTGGCCGGCTGGCTATACCGGCCGACTGCTCAAAAACGGCTTCGTCGACAAGTGGCACGGGCGGGAAGAAGAGCTGCGCACGCTGCGTTCCGAAGAATTGTCGAAAGTCGAGGCGGCATGGGCCTCTGGCGACTATGACACGGCCAACGTGACTGTCGGTGAGGCGGTGGGCCTCATCAGCGATCTGCCATCGGCGAAGGACATCGTCCGCCGAACGGTGCGCGAGGCAAGCGAAAGACTTGGCGTCTACGCATTCGATCACGCATCGCGAGCTGAGCAACCACGGCCCTAAAGAAGAGGGCCGACTGCTTTCAAAAAACATAAAAGGGGAATTGCAGCATGCAACAGCTACAGGAAAGGGGCGACTCCGCCCAAAAACCAGGTATCTGGACCGTCGTCCTAGCATCAAGCGCCGGCACCGTAATCGAATGGTACGACTTCTATCTTTACGGAAGTCTGGCGATTTTCTTCTCAACGCTCTTCTACCCTGCCAATGAACCGACGGCAGCTGTCCTGATCAGCGTCGCTACCTTTGCCACAGGCTTCCTCGTGCGCCCATTGGGAGCCCTGCTGTTCGGCAGCATCGGCGACCGCGTCGGACGTAAGAGCACGTTCTTGATGACGCTCATTCTGATGGGCATTGCGACCGCGCTCGTCGGCGCCTTGCCAACCTTTGAGACAGCGGGATTTTTCGCTCCAATCGCTCTTGTGGTCCTTCGGCTGATCCAGGGATTGGCGATCGGCGGCGAATACGGCGGCGCCGCCGTTTACGTTGCAGAACACGTACCGGCGAACCGGCGCGGTTTCTTCACGAGCTTTATCCAGACAACGGCGACCGTCGGCTTTTTTCTGGCTATTGTCGTCGTGCTTACGTGCCGGCTGTCGCTCGGCGAAGAACTCTTCAAGCAATGGGGTTGGAGAATTCCGTTCTTGCTATCATCCGTTTTGATCGTGCTGTCCCTTTATCTGCGCCTCAAGCTGAGCGAATCCCCGGTCTTCGAGGAGCTTCGCAAAGGCGGGAAGACCGCAAAGAGCCCAATTCGTGAGAGTTTCGCCACCGGTCATGGCGTGCGTTATGCAGCCTTTGCACTGTTCGGGGCGACCGCCGGCTTGGGGTGCGTCTGGTATACAGGCCAGTTCTACGCACTGTATTTCATGCAGAGCGTGCTGAAACTTGACTTCCTGACAGCGAACATTTGCCTTGCTGCTGCTTTGATGATCGGAGCGCCCCTCATCGTTTTCTTCGGCGCCTTGTCCGACCGGATCGGCCGCCGCCCGTTGATTGTCACCGGTTTCATTCTGGCAGCCACGTTCTATGTTCCAATCTATCAAGGCATTGCCGCCGCCGTCGCTGCCCAGAACTTCGTTTTGGTAACAGCGCTGATCGTGGCCCAACTCGTTTTCGTCGGATTGGTCTATGGCCCTATGGCAGCTTTCCTCGTCGAGCTCTTCCCGGCGAAATTGCGCTACACCTCGCTCTCGCTGCCCTATCACATCGGCACAGGCGTGTTTGGCGGCCTAGTTCCCTTCATCAGCCTGTCGCTGGTTGCCTACACGGGCAACATCTATGCGGGCCTGGCCTATCCCATTGCGATCGCGATCATGAGCGCAGTTGTAAATGTTCTATGGTTCCCCTGCGCGATGGCTGGAGAGCCCGAGGCTGCCCCAACCGGCCTACCTGCGAGAGCAATCTGAAATCTTCACTGGGACGCCGAGTGCGCGTCCCCGCCCTCTTTTCCATTGCCGAGGACGAGCCATGCCGCTGGTAAAAATTAACCTTCTGAAGGGCCGATCGCCTGGTGAGAAGGAAAATATCCTCGACTGCATCCATGAGGCGGTGGTCAGGGCTTTCCATGTGCCACCCGCCGATCGTTATCAGATCCTGATCGAACACGAGAGAGCGCATATGCGCGCCGAGGATACCGGTCTCGACCTTTTTCGCAGTGACAGGCTGATCATTATCGAGGTGATCTCGCGAGCACGGTCAACTGACAACAAACAGGCCTTCTATCGTTTCGTTGCAAGAGGGCTTTTGGATGTGTGTGCGATCGACCCTGCAGATGTTGTGGTCAGTATCGTAGAAAATGGTGACGCGGATTGGTCCTTCGGCCTTGGTCGAGCTCAATTCCTAACCAGCGAGCTTCGCGGAAATTAGGCATCGCGGCGGAAAAATAAGTCAACAACTAATACCAGTCCGATACGGCCGCGCCAATAGCTTTGACCGGCCGCGCAAATCCGAACAACAGGGAGTGAGCTATGAAACAACTACACCGAACCGTTGCAGCATCACTGGGAATGCTGATGACAACTTTTTTAGTTTCGGCGCAAGCCAAGGAGGCCATCATCAAGTTCCAAGTCGGAGGCCAGACAATCGTAGGCACAATGGTCACGCCGGATGATGTCGCGAATCCTCCCGTCATCCTGATGCTTCACGGTTTCACCGGCAGCCGCAACGAATGGAGTTCGCAGGCAGTGAAGGAAGGCCTGTTCGGGCGTGCCGCGCCGGTGCTCGCAAAGAATGGTATCGCTTCGCTTCGGATCGATTTTCGAGGCAGCGGCGAGAGTGACGGCAAATTCGCAGACATGACCGTCGAAACCGAGATAACGGACGCACAAGCCGCACTCGACTTCCTATCGACGAATGACGGCGTCGACGCCAAACGCATTTCGCTGATGGGAATGAGCCTGGGCGGTGCGGTCACGACAGCAGTTGCCGGCCGGACGAAAACGCCTTTAAAGTCTGTCGTGCTCTGGAACCCCGGCATCAATCTTCCGGCAGCGTTCATCTCCATATTTGGCGAGAAGCAGATGGCGGAAGCTGTGACGGTGGGCGATAAAGTCTATCCGGCCAAGCGCGTCGGAGATGGGAAGGAAATTCCATTGAAAGGCCGCTTTTTCGAGAGCCTCTACGCGGTGCAGCCTGCCGGCGAAATCTCGCGCTACAAGGGGCCGCTGTTCCTCGCGGTCGGCACGCGCGATAGCATCGTCTTTCCCCAACCCGTTCTCGCCAAGTCGTTGCTCGCTTATCACGACGGTCCGGAAGAACTGTGGGCTGAACCCGTTGATCATGGTTTCGGCGTTGAACGGAGTGCCAAGACCGTGGACAAGCTGATCTTAGCGACGGTCGCCTTCCTAAAGTCCAACGGCGAATAGCCTGCGCGTCCAACAGCGCTCGCTCGGCCGGCAAAGCCGGCCGGATTGGCAGTCGCGCGTGCCCGCCGGCGCTGCAGCTACTGAGCGTTTGGCGCCGCCACGGGGCGTCCGCTGAAGCCTGGGTGGAGGAATCATCATCAAATCAACCATAGCTGCCTCCGGTTGCAAAATGCCTCGTAAATCTTTTGCAGCTCTTGTCCCGGCCCCATCGTGCGAGCATCGTGTGCAAACTAGAGGCATCCCACAGTTGGGCACTCGGCTGCTGCGGGGCACCTTCGACGACAGTCACACTTACTGATCTTGATTTGCTTGTTGGACCTCGGTCTGAAGAGCAGCAGTGCTGACCTCAAGCGTCTTACAATGAGTTTGGCCGCATGGCACGCGCAAGCGAAGCACCATGGCCAGCCATTGTGCTCCAATCCGTGTGTTTGCTCTCAAACCCGCCTGGAAAAACCTGAGTTCGGCGTTGTTTATCAGCCATCTCCTTTTCAGATGAAAAACATCTGATCTAATCGTTTGTCTTAATTCAAGTGTCGCAATAGGGTCGCGGAAAATTTGAAGGAAAGCCAAGCCATGCGCCAAGCAGCGCCCCGCTTTGTACTCGACCAAATGGCGACGCCCGGACTCGACGTCAGGGCACTTTTCGCTGTTGCCCGTGACCAGGGCCTGACCGATGTCCAGATCCGCAGCCAACCGTACAGCAATGCTATTGCACGCGGTATGCCGGCGGCGGACGTCCGGGCTGCCGCCGCCGAAGTAGGCGTTGGGATCATTTCCATCAATGCCTTGCAGCGCTTCAACGAGTGGACACCCGCCCGCAAGACCGAGGCGAACAAGCTCGCCGATTATGCGGCGGCCTGCGGAGCCAAGACGCTCATGCTAATGCCGGTCAACGACGGCTCCTGGCCCGCCAATGGCGAGCGCAGGGGCGATCTCCGCTTTGCCTTGAAGGCTCTCAAGCCGATCCTCCAGTCGCGCGGCTTGATCGGTCTCATCGAGCCGCTGGGCTTCCAGACCTGCTCGCTTCGATCGAAGAACGAAGCGGCTAAGGCCATCGCCGCCATTGATGGCCAGTCCGTCTTCCGGCTCGTGCACGACACATTTCATCACACGCTCGCCGGGGAGCCATTCTTCTCCTGCGAACTGACCGGTCTCGTGCACATTTCAAGCGTGAACGATCCGATCCACTGGATCTACCCGGATCGCGTCCTAGTCGGTTCAGACAATGGCAGCCAGATCCGGGCGCTGCTTGATGGCGGCTATGGGGGACCCTTTTCATTCGCTCCTTTTCTGGGCGCAGCCGACCCGCAGGACGACCTCGCAGGCGCGCTTGCCGCGAGCATCGATCTCGTCCGACACGGGCTATTGACGCGAGTGGCGGCGTGAGACGCGGTATCAATCAGGGCATGCGACCTTTTTTAGCGTCCCGCGGAGAAGTCGTTAGAGAAGCCTCCCCAGACGCTTGCCACATCACTGTTGTGAAGGGCGGGCCATTGCAGCGCCTCGGTAAATGCGGGAAGCGCAGCGGAAGTTAGATGATCTTAGTGGGAAGACTTGAAAAGCTCAACCAGCCGGGAGGGCACGGTCGCTATAAGCGCTGTGCCTGAGACCATCGGCGGGATCATGCTCGCCGGCAAGATGTGCGCGGAATTACCGAAATGCCGGCGAGTGTAAAGCAGATGGTCCGCGAAGTTGCTTCAAAGACCAACGACATCGCCGGCTATTTGATTGGGTGGTTATTCATTTCCCCTCGGACCTCGTCCCATGTCCGCGGGGCCGCCGAGCGAGCGCTGCCGCGACTGCGTTCCACCGTTTGTTCGATCAGTCCCACGGAGATTGCTTCCAAACTTCATGGACGGCATCCACGAGCGCTGCGGCTAGATCTTGGATATTGGTCTCGCTCATCGGGGTCGACAGCGCGCCAGAGCAATTCGGCGTCATCAGAAAACCCCGTTCCAGCATTGCACGGTGCACCTTTGCCAGCGCAGCCTTCTGCAAGACGCTTGGGAACGAGGTCCGGTAGTTTCGGACAACTTCAGCCTTTAGGTGGAGCCGAAAGAGGGAGCTCATGCCGGCAACTTGCGCGGGGAGTTCGCGCCTTCTGAGTTGCTCGGTGACATCACTGCGAAGCGTGTCGCCCATCTGGTTAAGGCGGACCACGGCATCCTTCGTGTATGATTGCAGTGCCGCCAGCCCAGCTGTCATGCTGAGCGGGTTGGCGCTGAACGTGCCGCCGTGGGAGACGGCTGGTTTACCATTGGTGTGATCGAAGACTGCCATGTGCGACGCAAGCCCCGCTACGGCCCCAACGGGCAAACCTCCGCCGATGATCTTGCCCAAAGCAACCAGATCAGGCTCAACGCCGAAGACGTCATGGGCTCCGCGGAAACCGACGCGATAGGAAACGACCTCGTCAACCACAAGCAGGATACCGTAGCGGTGACAGCAATCCTGGATCACATCCCGCAAATCCGCCTCTATCGGAACCAGGCCCACGCGGGAAGCAACTGGATCGAAAAGGATCGCGGCGAGACGCTCATGGTGTTTACGGATGAGCTCTCTGCACGACTTGGGCTCGTTGTAAGGAAGGACAAGGACATCCGCGGCGGTGGAGGGGGGAGTTCCACTGGCGTAGAGCACACTGTTAGGCGACGAATTGCCCCAGTTGTTTGGTGCAGAATCAAGGCTCACTTCCACATAGTCATAGGCGCCGTGATATGCGCCCTCGAACTTGGCAATCATAGGGCGCCCTGTAACAGCGCGAGCGGCCTTGACAGCGAAGATGACGGCCTCGGTGCCGGAACTCGTAAAGCGGACCTGCTCAAGCTTCGGCGAACGCGTCGTGAGTGCTTCCGCAAGCCTGGTCTCGCTTGTGGTCGGGAGCCCGAATGCGGTCCCGTCGTCCAGGACCTTGTGCAGCGCCTCAATCACCGGCGGAAAGGCATGGCCGTGAACGAGCGAGAAGAAATTGTTTTCGCAGTCGAAGATCTTCCTGCCGTCCGCGTCGGTGATCCAGCAGCCCGCTCCTGACACAGCGTAGGGCGGGTGTGGAGCGAAGAAAGGCGCAGCACGCATGCTTCCGCCTGGCGTGATCTTTAGCGAACGCTGAAACTCGTCGCGCGATCTCGGCCCAACAACCTCTCCCCGGTTGTGGCCCAGCCTTGAAATGCGCTTCATGTCCGAACTCCTTGACCTGTCGAGATGGCGAGGCGCTACGAAACCTTGATGCCATTGTTGTCGTCGGCGACTTGGAGGAAGCGTGAGATGCTCAATGGATTAACTAAGCCTTTGTCATCGCAGCTTGCCCGATCGTGGTGATTGGGCCGTGGGGGTGGACGGCGAGGCTTCATATGGATGGCTACACCATCAACACGGATCGGGATGCTTCCCAAGTCAGCTCCAACAAGAAGAAGGCCAACGAGACGGCTTTCAATGAGTCTATGTCGTTAGCATGGGCGGCGGGAGTTGCTAAGAGTCTATCAATTTCTTTGAAGGATCTGTTACACTGCTTGCCGCCGACGGCTCAACCGAACTGTTCGCAGACCATCCTGCCTTGTTGCGCCCATTCTGCTCATCAGTCCGACCGAAAACGAGGCGGACCCTATGTGCTCGATGGGCCATTCGATCACGGTCCCTCGATATCCAGAAGACTTTACTGATACGGGCGGTGCGAGTGATCACGTCTTCGGGCTGTTCGCTGATCTGCAATCGGTTCGCACCGCGACGCCCAAAAAAGATCGGAAGTTCCACATGTTCGAGAAGGGCGATGCTATCCGGCGCTGTCGAACCACATCGGGGCGCCGATTAACACCACTCTGATTCTCCACCAATGGGACGATCTGCTCCATCTGGCGGCGTCGATCACAACGCGGTCCGTGGTGCGTCTACGATCCTGAGGAACCTGTCCGCGTCCAGCTCGCAAGGGCGCTACGGGAACTCGATAAGATCGAGCGCTCGCTCTTCACACGAGTGATACTCAAGTCCGATGTTGCGTCGGCGCTGCCAAGCTGGGCTCAGCAAGGCGAAGCTGCGCATAAACTGAAGGGCGCCGTCTTGTTCCACGAACGCGGTGAAATCCGCGACCGATCATTCGAAAGCCAGGCCTTGCGCGCCTCCGGGCCTCGTTAGTGCGATCGTGAATTGGAACGCGGTCTATATCGAACGGGCCGTCACCCACTTGCGAGAATGCATCCCGAGACTCTGGATGTTGCCCAATCACGTCTCGCCGCTGAGCTCGGAACAAATCAATCTGACCGGAATCTACACCTGGGATACAGAACATGAGGTACCTGAAGGCTTCCGATCGCTCGACCCCGGCTCGGTTACGCCACGCCGCACAACGTTCATGCTCCGTTCGATCTTGGCGTGTCGCTGGGAACAGTTCTTGTTCCGACCCGTCATGGGAGAAAAACTGCATCTGCGATCGATCCTGCGCGTTCAGTTGGGTGCAGTGCCGATTGCCGGGTGACGCAACAAATCGCCGTCCGCGATGCCGCTCCTGGCTGCCGTGCCTGCCTTGAGCTCGAGCACGAAGCGAGCCGGCTCGCTGGGCGAGATCATCGCCTCCGATTGCGGCTTGCCTTGCTTGATCGCCCGGATCCTGCCGTCCTGGCCGACAAAGATCAGGTCGAGCGGCACCGGCGTGTTCTTCATCCAGAAGCTGACGTCCCGAGGCTCCTCGAACACGAACAGCATGCCATGGTCGTCGGCCATCTCATCGCGAAACATCAGGCCGGCGTCGCGCTCGGCCGAGGTGTCGGCGATTTCGACGGAAAATGAGCGTCCGCCGCCTTTCGTCACCACGACCAGCGGCTGCGGGTCGACGGCAAGGATCATCGCCCGGCTGTCGGCCGAAGCCGGTTGCTGCGAATGGAAGAAAGCGCCTGTGGCGACGACAAAGGCGATCGCCGCGCAAATTGCGCCCGTTGTCAGCCAGTTCCTGTGAGTCATTCGAAATCCTCGCCCGGAATCGTCCTACTTCTGACGACTTTATGCATGCGATTCCCGCTTTTATTAGCATTCGGCGGCGTACCCGCACGCTCTGCACCAAACCTGCGAAAGAACCCTTGTGCCACTTAAAGCTTTATCGTCCTGGACTTGAGCGTTCTCTGCTTCTCGTGGAAGACGCTAAATCCGCTCGTGGGTTGTTGCCGGCCAGCAAAGACTGCGGGTCGGCGGTGAGGGTGTCGCGGGGCGGCGGCAGTTCACCTTCACTCATTGGTGCCGCCAGCGCCTGGATGGTTACCACGACGCCGGCCCCGCGATCATAGCGGTTGTCATGATCGTCGCGCATGCGCTGTGCTGTCGGAGGCAAGTCGATGGCGGAGCCGGAAGCACCAGAGACATCTGATATCTCGGCAGCGGGCGTCAGGGCGGCTTCTCTCTCCCTGCTGCACAGGAAAGCGTAGAGCTCCTTCACGCAAGTGCCGGCGTTCTTCTTGTCTTTTTTAAAGGGCGGGACCACCCTGATATCGGCCTGTTGGTAGTCTGGCCGGCGCTCTTCTAACATGTTTTCGAGCTGCTGCTGTTTGTCGGGGCCTTGTAGCAGCGGCCGGCTGGTGTCGCCCCTGAGACGCCTGCCGATCTCTTGCAGGTCGGTATTGAGCCAGATCGACACCGCCTTCTCGCGGATCAGTTCTCGATTGTGCTGCTTGACAAAGCCGCCGCCGCCGGTTGCGATGACCATGGGCCCTTTCTTCAGCTGCTCGGCGAGCTCTCTAGCCTCCAGCTCCCTGAAGCACAGCTCGCCACTGCGCTTGAATATATCCGCAATATTGCCGTGCCTTTTGACGATAAGCTTATCGATGTCGACAAACTCCACCCCCAGCTCCTTGGCAAGCTGGGGGCCGATGCTCGACTTGCCGCTCGCCGGCATGCCGACGAGCACCACCGGCCGCGTGCCGAGGGCCGCGACGATCTCGCCGGCTTGCGGCGAGCGAGCGAGCGCAATCTGTTGTCTTGCGACGGTGAGCGACCTGGAGGTACCTGCCGCCCTCGACCTGCTTTCTGCTGACGAGCCCCAGTGTAATATCTCCCAGGCACCACGGGGAATGGGGACCATCTCGCATTCGCTCTGCGCGCGCTGCGCGAGATCGGCCCGGTAACTGGCCGGCGTATGGAACTCGACCTCGAAGCGATAGTTCTGCGCGGTTCTGAACGCCGTGTGCACGCCGCGTAACCGCGGCGTGTCCATCCTGATGAACCAGTTGGTGGTCTCGACCTCGCTACAGTCCCGCTCCTCGAAGGCCAGTGCCGCCTTCCTGAAGGCGCGCGTAAATGTCTCGTCGGGGATCTCGAAGATATGGCGCACGGCATTGGTGACCAGTTGGGCCTCCGGCGCCGCGCTCACGCTCTGGCCGGTCAATTCGTCGGCTATCCAGACATGCCCGCGCGACCGTTGGTCAAGATGCGGCACCTTCACCTCGATGCCGTCCTGCCGCAAAAGCTCGGCAACCGCATGCACAGTTTCGGTAATCGCGCTTTCTTGCGCTTCGGCGGGGGCGGCTTCGAGCCTGGCGCGCTCCAGGGCCTGTTCGCTGCTCAGCGTTATCCTGCTGGCGGGGTCGTCGTCGGCCGAGATTGCTATGGCGCTGGGCAGAATGCGGGTTTCGACGGCGAGTCTGATCGAGGTCTCCATGACCGAGGCCGCCAGCGTGGGGTTGTCCTTCAGATCCGCCAGGCTGTCATCGACCTCGAACCGGCCCTGGTGGAGCTTTGCCGCCTGCGCCTTGACATAGGGCGCCGACTTGAAGCTCGGCCTCAGCTCCAATAGCCGCTGCAATTCGGTGGCTTTTTGCATGAACACCCGCGCACCGGTATCGGACTTGTAGGCGTCCGTGCCGACCTTGATGCCGACGCTCAACAGATTGAGGGCGCTTTCATGCAGATCGTGCGGGTTGTAGCCGTCGGGTCGCGGATCAATGCGCGGCTGGTAGTGGTTGAGCAGGAAGTCGATGCGCTTCCTGGCGTCAGCGGTTGCCGGATAGGATTCTCGGAGTTTCGGGAAGAGCGCGCCGGCGTCGGCGCTGACGGCAGGATTCGCGCCGGTTGAGGCCACGGATCGCGCTAACTGCTGCTTGACGTCCGACTGCTCATGAGCCGGCTCGCTATTGAGCTGCAGGTTCCAATCCTGAAGCTCGGCCACCAGCAACGTGGCCAGTTCGCAGGCCACCGGATGCCTGGCGGCCTTGCTGTCTTCCCCCGCCCTGGCGATCAGCTCATGGAGGGTCTGGCCATCCGGCCGATCTTCCTGCAACAGTGCGCGGATGTCGGCCTTGAGCTCTTGATGAATGCCCTCGTAGGTGCCGAAGATGGCACGCTCGGCAAACCAGCGTTGCGCCTCCAGCGGCTGCGCCAGCAGATTGCGCTGCAGGCAGCTGTAGGTCTCCAGCACCAGCCCGGTGGTCGACAGGATCTGCTTGGACCGGCTGAACTGGTAGCCGCCTTTCTCAATGGCCGGTGTGTGCGACTTCGGCGGCTTCATCGAGGCGATGCCGCGCGCCTGCAGCTGCGCGTCGAACTGGCGCACATGCTCGTAAAGGCGAGGGTGGTCGCCGATGATGACGACGCTGTCGCCGTCAAAATCGCCGTCGAGCATTTTTTGTTCGGCGCTCGGAACCGCAACCAAAGAGCCGGGCGCGATCACCTCCGTCGCCTGCAGGATGCCGACGCACTCGAGCGCGGTGTCGGCCTTGACCCGGTCCTTTTCCTCCAGCCAGTGCGAATGGCACTTTACGTCCTCGGCAGACATCACCACCCCGCGCTCGGCGAAGTCCGCCGGCCACATTTCGTCGGGCACAACGATCAAGACGCCTTTGGCAAAGAAGGTCGGATCGTCGGCGGCAAGCCTAGCCCCCGACCTGTGCGCGACGTTGAAGCTGTATTGGAAGGCCACGCACCGATCCAGGAACGCCGCGGTCCGATCGCCATCGCGCGCCGACCTGACCCGGTCGGCGGCGAACGGGCGCAGGTTGGGCTTGTCGTAGGGGGAGCGTCCGACAAGCACGCCAGCGTCACGGGTCAAGGTCTTGCTCTTGCCCGTCGGCACATGCAGGCATTCGTCGCTGGACGGCACGGCGATAGCGCTCGAACCCTCGATATGCCCGCCCGTGACCGTCCGGAACAGCTCCTCGGCGGTGAGGCTTTGATGGGTTTCGAGCCATGCCAGAGCCTTCTCGCGGGTCTCCTGTGCCACCTCGACGCTGCGCGGATAATGTTGCAGCGCCGAGGGCGGTACCGCCGATTGCCTTTTATCGGCATAGGCAGGTATCCGCTCGGGAGCGTCGTGGCGAGCTCGGGCAATGGACGGCATGCGCTCGGCCAGCGACGCCCTGATGAAGCCGCAGCCGTCATGCGGCCGCAAGGCGATCTCGCCGTCTCGCCCCTCCAACCGGAAGGGATGCACTGCGCCTGCGGGGCGGTCGGGCAGAAGGGACAGCTTGAAGCACCCTTCCAGCGCATAATCATGCGGGCCAACGTCGGGGATGCCCGGCGGCGCAGCAAATCCGCGGCGCTGGGTATAGTAATAGGCTTCCTTGAACGGCGCCCAGTCCCGCGACAGCTGCTCAAAGGCCGTACCCGGAGCCGTCTCGGCATAGGGGATCGCCAAAAGCTTGCCGCTCGGGGCCTCTTCGGCCGTGAAGGGCAGCTGAGAGGCAAGCTGGTTCAGGCTCTTTTTCGGCGGCTTCAGTTTGCTGCCGCCGAACAGGTCCATGCGGTAGGGCACGCCCTCCACGGCGACCGTGCGTGTCAGCATGGCGGCAGTCGGAGTTCCCTTTAGCTGCACCGCCACCACCTTCACCGCGCCCGAGGTCAAGCGGTGGAAAGTGGAATAGCGCAACTCGGCTTCGCTGGCCAGCGGCCGGCCTTGCATGTCGACCACCGGCAGCCGCATCAGTCCGGCATCGCCTTGCGGCGGTCTCGGCTCTTGGTCCATGGCCTGAAGGACCCGATGGACATCGAAGCTGGCGGCTGCATGCTGGGCCTGGATCATCGATGCGTTCTGCGCCATGAAGGTGTCGAGCGCTTCGAGCGGCTCCTTCGCCTCGATCTCGGCGATCACGTTCCAGCTTCTGTAGGAACGGCCGGCGTCGATGAGGGTGCGGGCGCTCTTCAGTATCTGCCTGGTCTTGCCATGCAGCTCTTTCCGCCTGCGCTTCAAGGCTAGCGTGTCGCCCTCGACATAGGGCAGCCGGTAGAGGTTCTCCAGCACCGCCCGGGTCTTAAGCACCTCATGGATCGAAAGCGCCGGGCAGCGGCTTGCATTGGCGCCGCTGGTGCGCTCGGCCTGGCCTGCTTTGAGATGGGCATCGATCTTGTGTTCCACCACCGGCTGGATGGCGTTGAGCAGGTTCAGCGCCGACCTGCGGTGCCAGCGCAACGCCGGCTTCGGGCTGCGAGCCAGTGGCAGCAGGGAGGCGCAAAGATTGCCCATCGTCTCGAGGTTGTTGTCGAGCTTAAACCCGGGAGCGGCACGTAACACCTCGAGCCTATCCAGCCCCGGCTGTGTCAGCACCCCGAGATCGTCCAACAATTGCGCCTTGCCCAACGCCTTGAATATACTCGCGATCGCATGGACATCGGCCTGCTGCAGCCGATCCTCGGCATGCTGGAGGTAGCGCGCCAGCTGATGCAGGCGGTCCTTCAGCAAGGCCGGTTCGGCGGCCTCGCCGGCGGTCTCTCCCTCCTCGATACACCGCGACAGACCGTTGGCGATCCTGACTAGCGCAGGCGTGCTGAAAGTCCTGAAGCGACGGCCCTTGGAACCGAGCTCGCCGGCGATGGCAACGATCGCCTTGCGTGCTTTTTCTTCTTCCGGCCACTTGCCGAAACCGTTCACCAGATTGGCCAATTCTTGATCCGAGAATCCGTCGCGGGCAACCACCGCGCCGGCTATGGCAAGCGTCGCTTCACGCGTCTTCTGCTGGTCCGGCCATCTGCTGAAGCCGTGCACCAAACCGGCCAACTCTGAATCCGAAAATCCGTCGAGATTGCCGTCGCGGGCAAGCACCGCGCCGGCGATGGCAACGGTTGCTTCACACGTCTTCTGCTGGTCCGGCCATCTGCTGAAGTCGTTCACAAAATCGGCCAACTCTGAATCCGAAAATCCGCCGAGATTGCCGTCGCGGGCGACCAACGCGTCGGCGCTGGCAAGCGTCGCCTCGCGCGTCTTCTGCTGGTCCGACATTGCGTCTGAGATGCGGTGCGGGCCGCCCTCGCTATTAGGACGCCCTGCTTGTTCGGCCAACTCTCCGGTGCTGCCCATATTCCCTCTCCGATCCAGCAAAACGCATCGCCTAGGCCTGTCAACAACAGATCATTGGTTTGAGTGCGGTCACGCGAGCCTGCAACGGCATGCTTGAAAGCCGCAGCATTCACGCAACGACAACTGCCTCGACAACACCGCAATGAAAAGCGTCTTGGCCACTCGATGGCTCCGACATCAGGCTGAAGCTTAAAGGGCTGAGCCTTGTACAAAACGCCCATAAATCACTATGGACCCTCCCGCTTTGCGGGCCGAATCTACGGTTTTTTCATTGCGGTACAGATTGAGCGATATCGATCAGCCAGCGTTCGAAATCCAGTTCAAAAGAGCTATCTTCGGTTTGGCGCCGACCGAGAAATCGGCCACTTCGCCGCCCTTGAAGATCGCGAGCGCCGGAATGGAGCGCACGCCTAATTGGGCGGCGAGCTCCGAGTTTTCATCGATGTTAAGCTTGGCGATCTTGATCTTGTCTTCCATCTCGACGGAGATTTCCTCGAGGCTCGGAGCAATCATCTTGCAGGGATCGCACCATTCGGCCCAGAAATCGACGACGACGGGTGCTGCGGATTCCAGAACTTCCGACTGGAAGTTATTGATATCGACTTTCACGGTAGCCATGGCTGCTCCTTTGATCGAAGAAGATGTTGAATCAAATGTGCGGTTTCCGGCTTAGCCGAATGCTGTTTCCACTTTGACTGAGCCCGAGTGAGATGATGTAAGTTTTGCGAGCGGCAAATGGACCTTCGTTCACTATCGAATGCGTCGATTGGAGCGTGTCCTTTAATGAAGATCCAAAATTCTGAAGCGTCAACGTCGAAATGGGTTACATTCGTAATGTGGATAGATCGGACATGCTGGACTGGCTCGCAAGCATGGGATCTCCGAAGCGACGACCTGCAATTGGAAGGCCAAATTTCGGCGCATGGACGTTTCCGAGGCGAAGCGGCTGAGGCCTTGGGAAGAGGAGAACGCGAAGCTGATGAAGCTTCTGGCCGAGCAGATGCTTCTACGTGGCCGCCCTTCGCGAGCTGCTTTCAAAAATGGTATGACCCGCCCCCGTGCAAGGGTCGTTTCGATCAGGACGATGCAGTGTTCTGCTCCGATACCATTCTTTGGACCGCCGGAAGGTAGAATTTCCCGGCTTTCTCACGGTGGCGGGCTGGCGGCGACAGGGCGGGCGGCCCGATGTAGGCCTCTTGCCGCCCAGTCGGTCTCTGGTCGTCTTCATCATTGCGGTTGCCGCCAAGCGGGCCGCCGATCTGGGAAGGAGATCGGCACCTCGGAGGTCGAGCGGATCTCGACGGCGCGTCGAACGGACCCGCCCCAGGCCTCGCAACGTCAAGCTCGTCCTATCCGCGAGAAACCCGACAGCGCCAGGAACCTGCCCGGTGACCTCGGGAATCCCCATCAATTCACCGACGCTGCCACGCGCCAGCGGCCCGCTGACAAAAATGCTGTTGGTCGTGCGCCCGGATGTGCCGACCGCATGGCCTTGGCCGTCGGTTTCGCACGTCCCGGTGGTCTGGGCGGCTTCGCGCCTTGGCCGCAGTGTGACGCGAATGCGCCCGTCAACCCGCTCGGCCGGCTGAACACGATCGCCAGCACCATCGAGGGAGAGGGTCCCGCGTCAAGTACGTGGCCGGAGTGTTTTCGCAGCGGCACATGCGAATTCTTGGCACGGTTGTTCAATCCCTTATGCGACCAATGCTCGACGTCCGGCATCACCTGTCGCCTGGCTGCTCCATGAGAGCGCAGCTTGTCGGTGATCATGCGCTTCGGCGCGACGCCTTGCTTCTTCACCAGCCGCGTCAGCAAGCGCTTGGCCGCTTTGGTGTTGCGGCGGTTCCAGTACCGATGCTACTGCATCCCGCGCCTGTCAGCGCAGGAAATCCCATCCTAGCCGATCGACCATGGAATTTTGCGCCCTAAAGTGCCGATTCCCTGATATCCAACGCCGAAGTTTTCCCGGGCAGTATTGTTGCAAATCTCCTTGAGTGTGGACGTAGCAAATATTTAAGAAGCCTTTTCTAAAGAAGGCTAATTTACCGGTTCTCAATATCGATAAGCGGAATTCATCGAATCAATAGGGTTACCGCTCAAGAGCTGGCCGCCACTGCTGCGGATAACAGCACATGCGGCATTTAAGCCCGTTTGTATCGCGCCCTCGACCCACCCGCCGGTAAAGGAGCATCCACATCCTGCGAGATACAAGCCCGTGTCTTCTTCCGGTCTTTTTGCGGTAGCGAATTGGAAAAATAACCGTTCTGAATAGATGTCTTCACCAGGATAATTGAGCTTGAAGGCACCTACTGAATATGGATCCATCAGCCAATCGTGCTGCAGGACATGACGTTCATAGTCACCGTTAGCCGGGACTAGATAACGGGCGAAATCAGGGGAAATGGCGGCTAGATCATCGACCAGACGCTGGCATCGTTCCTTTTTGTCCTGAATGGAAAGCATTTTGTTAGCATCATCTTCCCATGTATAACTTAACAGCACCACGCCCTTACCATCCGGATCATCTGGCTGATAGTCTAGGCAGTAAACCCCTCTGGCAAGGCCATCTGACAAGATGGTTGTTGGCGAGCCCTTTTTTAACCAGAACTTGTTTTCCGTCAGCATAAACAGCTTGGAAGAGCCGGTAAGGTGAGTTTCTCTGACCGCTCGCAAAACTTCGTTAGTAAGAAAGGTTCCATCCGCCGTGAGACGATGGGCCAGCTCCATAGCTCGATTGCTGGTGGTGACGATGACGCGATCAAAAGGCGCGACCTGCCCTCCTGCGCATGTCACGAGAATCTGACCGCCCTGTTTGTAAATACGGCTTACATGACCGTAGCGGACACGCTGCCGCAAACTCACACCGTTAAGCTCCTGTTCAGCCAACCGTTTCACCAACAGGGAGATCCCACCCATAATCAGGCGCTGATCGTCCTCGTACCCGTTAATTACTAGACGCAGTATCTCAGTAAACGCGGCTTGGTACACAGGTAAAAAGCCTCCAGATCCAATCCCCAGCGATCCGAAAAGCTCAAAATCTTCCGGCCTTTTCCAAGGTACGCGCCCTGGTGGCTGCGGTCCGGTAAAGATGGTGACGAGGGCCGAATAGAAGGAGATGTCGCGAAACGAATCTAGCCAGGCCTGCCATGCGTCACGAGCTTGGTCAAAGCGATGCGACCGAAGCAAAGTTGTGATCTTTGCCGGTGCGGGCAGTTGAATCCCTTCGTGCACGTAACCGTCGCTTACCAAAGCCTGCCATCCTTGATGAACGCGTCTGAACAGTGGCGGCGGAGACTCGCCGGCCTGCCATAAATGACGCGCACCTCGATAGTGCACCTCGGTATCCACGATGCCCGGATCGGGGAAGGAAGCTGCGGTATCTATCCTCAATTTGTCCAGATAATGGAACAGGCAGGTTGCACTGGAAGGAAAGCGCATAGCGCCCATCTCGGCAATGAGATGCGGTTCGCGCGGGTCGAAGATTTGTGACCAAGCCCGCCCACCCATACGATCCCGCGCCTCAAATAGCACGATGTCCGTTATTCCGGCGCGCAAAAGTTCAGTCGCCGCAACCAAGCCACTGATGCCGGCGCCCACAATGCCAACCCGCGGGCGCCGGCTGTTTTGAGCAAAGCTCCCAATACCACCTTCAGACTCGCTCAATCGCAAGAACGGTCCATAATCATACAGAAGATCGATACTCGGCAATGAATTTCTTGCGATGGTATTGTTAAGCATACCGCTCTCCGGTGATAGCTATATTTCTTGAGATCTAGTGTAGCCGCCCTCAGAATGCCTCCCCCGTTAAATTGGAACGCTGGACACAGCATAACCATTGCTGCTAACCGGAGGTGCAATTAACAGTGTGTATTAGAGATATCTTGCCATCTTTAGTACTCAGTAATAATAATCACTACAAACGCATCTCGCCAATCGAAGATTGACGCATATTTATTTTGGTGAGAATGGATTAGCCGACATACTTCGCGCTCCTCTCATATGGGGGAAGTCTTACTCCTGCCACCGAGCATGTACCAAATACTCGTGCGCGATATCTTCTATTAGTGCTTGCTAACTGACCATATTATCTACTTCTTTCTATCACTAAATTCCCACTCATTGAATTATTATTACGTTTCATATGTAATATAAACCGCTTCCTCACTGATCAGAACCCATTTGTCCTTTCTCTTCGGCCGATGGACATGATGCGCCAAGGCTGGTTTTCGAGCTTGCGCCAAGCATCGCAGCAATGGGCGACGATATCGTCATAGGATTTGAAGATGTGGTTCGACAGCCGGTTTTCGCGCAATACGAGCCAGAGGTTTTCGACCGGGTTGAGCTCCGGTGATTTCGGCGGCAGTGGCAGGATGGTGATATTCGTAGGCACGACACCTGGCGTCCTTTCCGGCAAGCAGCCTTTGGTTGCTTCCATCGAGCGCTATATCACTTTGGGGGGCGAGGATGAGGCAGCTGACTACGTCGACGAAAACGGCCAGGCATGGCAGGCCACGCCCGGTGCAGTCGCGTGGCTGGCGGAGGTTACCAGAAAGCTGAAACCACGACGACGGCGTAACTGACCACCGGACCGATGGGCGTGTTCTGATTTGGGTATACCCGGCCTGAACACCCGCCATGAACACGTCGCAACCGGAAAAGCCTGTAAATATTTTGGGCTCAATCTTCGATAATGAACAGAGCATCGCGCCGGCACACCCAAAATGAACAGTTTGCATGACCCGCATCGGATACGCTCGCAGCTCCACCACCGACCAGAACCTCGCCGGGCAGATCGCCGCGCTCAAGGCCGCCGGCTGCGAGGTCATTCGCGAGGAGCAGAAGAGCGGCTCTACCCTGGAAGGCCGTCCGCAACTCAACACCATTCTCGACTTCATTCATGCTGGCGAGACGCTGTCGTCACCCGGATTGACCGCCTGGCCAGATCGCTGCGCGACCCGCAAATGATCGTGGACAAGCTCAAGACGAAGGGCGCGCATCTCTCCGCGACAGAACAATCCGTCGATACGTCGACCGCCGCCGGTAAGGCCTTCTTTGACATGCTTGGTGTCTTTGCCGAGTTCGAGACCAATCTGCGGCGCGAGCGCCAAGCGGAGGGAATCGCTGCCGCCAAGAAGCGCGGCACATACAAGGGCCGGCCGCCGAAAATCGACCGCGACGCGATCCAGCAAAGGCTTAAACAGGGTCAGGGCCCAACATCGCCCGCGATCTCGGCGTCTCACGCGGTACTGTCTATCAGGGGAGGAAGGGCAAATGATGAAGGGCAGGCTCATAACCCGTCTGACGCCAGCGACATGCGCAGAGATCCAGACCCGCATGCTCGAAGTCTGCCAGAAGATCGCTGAGGACCATGCCTGGTCATCTAGGGCGCCGGATGGCACGGTACGGATACCGGCTTCTTCTTCGAGCCCGTGTTCCTCGTCAGCATTCCCGCTTCCGACGGCACCGCATTCAATCTCGAAAAAGACAGGTTCGAGTTCTTGGCAGAGCAATTCGGATTGGCCCCTTCGGACTTCGGACGCGAGTTCCGCACCGGAAGCGAACGATCCCGGATCACCGGCATCGATCCAAAGCGGCCACGCTACCCGATCTCCGCTGAGCGAATTCCCGACCGCAGAGGGTTCAAATTTGCCGCCGAAAACGTCGCCATGCTCCTCCAAGCCAAGGAGAACAAGCCGTGACGTTCTCGGATTGTTACGCAAGTTGGCCAAAATCGCATATGTGGAACGGCCCGCTTGGCAAGATATTTCCTCATGTATTTCCCCAGTAAGGACGGTGCGGTCATATGTCCGGCCTGTTTTCTGGCCTTTCAGCCATGGCCACGATGAGATCCGCGGAGCTCGCGCTGGGGCTTAGACAACGAGCTTTCCGGCCGACCAGTCGGAAAGGCAGGCAAGGTGTGCCAATTGTGATGACCCAACGGGACCGACATCCCGAAGCAAATCAGACCGCAAAATCGACCGCCAAAGGGATCGATCAAACGCCAGTACGGGCTGCCGGCACTGAGTGCTTGCCGGTTAAGCAGAACCTGGTCACCAGCCGCGGCTGCGAAGCGGCAGAGCGCCGTCTCGTTTCCTGAGGCCAGAATCCCGGTGAATGGATCACCGAGTATGATCGGATCGGCAGCGGCAAGATCCAGAAGCCGGAATTTGTAGGTACCGGTCGCGTCGAGAGCGCCGTCGACAACCAAGGTGTATGATCCGGCCACCAGGTCGAGTACCGGATTGCCTGAGAGATTGGCCGCATCCGAACCGGAACAGGATCGTGCGTTGACTTCCTCTCCGCGTGGACCGATCAACGTCCAGAAGAGGTACGGATCGTTGGTGAGGCTGTCGAAATAGAGCCGTGCCGGGCTCGCCAGATCGAACGTATAGCGATTCTGCTGGCCGGCATGGGCGATCGCGCCACCCTTCGTCGAGCCGACCGTCAAGCTCTGCGCTACGATCTTGCGTTCTGGCGTCGAGTTCCGATGCGCCGTGCAGTCTTCCGCTCTCTGCGACGGCGTGGCTAGGCTCCATGAACGCAGCGCTCGAACTGTCGTGGCGCACTCTTCCATCGGACTGACGGAGCATCGTCACAAGCAATCGAGCGCGGTCCGGCCGTCTCATCGTCGGCACGGCCGCAGGCAGGATAATTTGCGTTCCGTCGTTCCTGGTCTGCATCGGTCCTCATCCGCCGGGGCGGATCTCCTTGGTTCAGATGGCGTCCATCACCTTGCTCGCGCCATGCGTTCCAACTGCCGCCACACCGGTCATCGATAAGCGCCCAGAAGCTTGCGCGCCTTGCGATGCGCGCGCAGCGGCGTCCGCTTGGCCCGCGGCCGGATCGCCAACGTAGAAGGTCCCGTCGGTCCAGATCGCATGCATGATCACCGCTACGGTGGCCGGAGCGTTTTGCGATCTCCTGGCCCAGCTCTAGACCTTGTCCCTGCCCTTGAAGCGCGTCATCAGGCCTGACGCCGCCTCGTAGAGCGCGCGCCGCAAACACATCGCCAGCCTTCGAGATCCGTCCCTGGACGCCGATCGTTGAGCCCGATTGCCAGCGCCGCGAGGTCAGCCCGAAGTAGGCGGCGACTCGCGCGAGCGGCGAAAGCGCGTGGGATCGTCGATCGCCTTCATGAACGAGATCGCCGTCAGGGGGCCGACGCCGGGGATGGCCATGAACCTGGGCCGAGCTGAGTGAGCCGGCTTCTGAAGTATTCATGTCGAGGCGATGAACTGAGCGGCGTAGGTCATGCCGAGTGCGGCGACACTCGGTCTCTCGCGGCATGCGTTGCGGATCTGGCGCGATCGCGTGGAAGAATCGGTGACGAAATGGACTGGCGATCCCTGCTTCACCGGGTGCGAGGGCCTAATTAAGCAGCGCTGCGAATTGCGCGCGACGCCAAACACCGTTTGACGGACGCGGTGGATGGGCGGTCGACCGGCGCCGGTTCAGCGACGAGCAAAACCGGGCGATCGTGCAGGAGACGGAGAAGTCCGGCGGCGCCGTGGCGCAAGTCTGTCGCCGCCATAGCATTCTCCGTTTGCACCTGCAAACGTCACAAAATTGTTGAGCCGGATTCTTGTCCCGAACCGCAATGTTAATCACATCGAGTGCGTTAACCGTTCATCCATTTGGATGTTGACGCTCACTCTTCATTGGCATTAAGAATGTGTTAATATAAGCGGTTCCTAAAAAAAGATCCTGACCAGCAATCAGGGAAAGGGCGTCATGGGGACTAAAGGGAACGCAGCGCGGCTACCAAAGTCGTCGCGGCTACATGTTGTAGCCAAGACTTACACGTGGACGGCCATGTTGATGTCTGGCTGATCGCCGCACTGTGGCCTTGCGGCGACTGGACTACGCACTGACAGTAGCCGTACGCCAAAATTCGCATCTGGATTCTAGGTGTTTCAGATGGAGAGTGACTAATCTGTCGATGCGGCAGTGAACAGATGTGGGGGCATCTGTCTCGTGTACGAGTAAAAGGTGGGGGTTAAAATGGCTTCTTCTGAATTCGCAGGCGCCAGTGGAACTGCGATAGCGCGTGTGAGCGCGGCGTCTTGCCATTGGTCTGAATGGGAAATCCTTTGATCCTGGCGCTCTCGCCGATCATTCCCTGGCTGGCGATCGCAAGCCATTCGCACGGGATTTCCTTGACTGGCGACGTTGCAGGCCGACGGGCGTTGACGCGTCCGGCCGACGTTAATGTTTCGCATAAAAACTTGCGCTTCGGGCAAGCGCTCTACGGGCACTAGGGGAAACGGCTATGGGTGGAACAACGACGTCTTTTTCAAACACGCCGCAGGCAGCGGATGATTTCTTCACCAGCGTTTTCACCGGGCTCACTGAAGACAGTTTCGGGACCATTTTCCTCAATGTAATGGCCAACGATCTAGGCGGAAACGCCAAATCGCTGTGGTCTGTCGATAACGGAACGAACAACACTGGCGCGATGAGCGGCTACATCGCAGCTGATTTGTTGACGCAGGACCTGGGGCGGATTGAATCCGCGGGTTCCGATACAAGCGCCAACGGCGCAAAGATCTGGATTACGGCCGACGGGAAGGTGGGATACGATACAGCGTTCTTGTCGGCTGCTTTCAGGGCGCAATTGCAGGGGTTGAATGCCGGCCAATATTTGACGGACACCTTTATCTACTCTATCCGGCTCGGCAACGGGACGCTCAGCTGGGCAACCGCGACCATTCAGTTCGCGGGGACCAACGACGGGCCGGTTCTGAGCGACACAAGCGATCCGGCGACGGTGCTCGAACTGACTGGTGCCCCGGCCCAGAACCTGGCGGCGATCACGGGCAATTTCTCGGTAAGCGATCTCGATATCGGCAACACGCTGCATGCGTCGGTAGTGGGCAGCCCGGTAGTGCAGCTCAATGGCAGTCCGTTCTCTTTGCCCGCCGGGGCAGCCGCGTTGATCGCCGGTGGCGCGTTCGCGCTAACGGATACAACCTCCAACGGCGGCGCGGCCAACATCGGCTACACCTACGATCCGACTGCTGCCAACCTCGATTTCCTGCGCGCTGGCCAGAGCCTGACCATCACCTACACGGTGCAGATCAATGACGGCACGACCAACTCCGGCACGCAGAATGTCACCTTCACCATTACAGGCACTAATGATGCGCCGGTGCTGAGCGATACGAGTGATCCGGTTGCAGTGCTCGAACTGACTAATGCCTCGGCTCAGAACTTGGTGGCGATCACGGGCAATTTCTCGGTGAGCGATCTCGACGTCGGCGACACGCTGCATGCGTCGGTAGTGGGCGGCCCGGTGGTGCAGCTCAATGGCAGTCCGTTCTCGTTGCCCGCCGGGGCAGCCGCGTTGATCGCCGGTGGCGCATTCACGCTGACGGATACAACCTCCAACGGCGGCGCGGCCAACATCGGCTACACCTACGATCCGACCGCCGCCAACCTCGATTTCCTGCGCGCTGGCCAGAGCCTGACCATCACCTACACGGTGCAGATCAATGACGGCACGACCAACTCCGGCACCCAGCTCGTCAGCTTCACCATCCACGGCACCAACGACGCCGCCGTGATCGGAACCCCGACGGTCGCCGACGTCACCGAAGACACGCCCAACAGCGCGGCCGTGACGCTCACCGCCGCGGGATCGATTTCGATCAGCGATGTCGACACCGGCGAAGATCATTTCCAGACCACCGTCAGCGGCGCCGGCACCAATCTGGGCAGCCTCGTCCTGGCCGCCAACGGCTCCTACACCTACTCGGTCGCCAACGCCGCCGTGCAGTTCCTCGCCGGCAGCGACGCCAACGGCGGCACCAGCACCCATGTCGACACCTTCACGGTGACGGCCGCCGACGGCACCACCCAGCTCGTCAGCTTCACCATCCACGGCACCAACGACGCCGCCGTGATCGGAACCCCGACGGTCGCCGACGTCACCGAAGACACGCCCAACAGCGCGGCCGTGACGCTCACCGCCGCGGGATCGATTTCGATCAGCGATGTCGACACCGGCGAAGATCATTTCCAGACCACCGTCAGCGGCGCCGGCACCAATCTGGGCAGCCTCGTCCTGGCCGCCAACGGCTCCTACACCTACTCGGTCGCCAACGCCGCCGTGCAGTTCCTCGCCGGCAGCGACGCCAACGGCGGCACCAGCACCCATGTCGACACCTTCACGGTGACGGCCGCCGACGGCACCACCCAGCTCGTCAGCTTCACCATCCACGGCACCAACGACGCCGCCGTCAATGGTGTGCCAGCTTCCCAATCAACCGACAGCAACACGGCAAAGGTGTTCAGTTCGGCGAACGGCAACGCGATCAGCATTTCCGACGTGGACAATTCAAGCCACACGGTAACGCTGACGTCGAGCAACGGTACACTCACGCTTAGCGGCCTCGCTGGCCTGTCCTTTTCAGTGGGCGACGGCAGCGCGGATGGGACGATGACTTTCAGTGGTACGGATACGGCCATCAACGCGGCGCTGAATGGCCTGAGCTTCGCACCTACGAACAACTTCCACGGTTCGGCGTCGATCCAGATCACCACGAATGATGGAAGCCTGTCCGATACGGATACGGTGAACATCACGGTCGTTGATACGGTTGCACCGAATGCGCCGGTCATCACCTCCGTCACGGACGACGTGTCTCCGGTCACGGCGACCTATGGGACCTCCGGCGTGACAACCAATGACACTGATCTGACCGTCAAGGTTACGCTACCGACAAGTGGTTCACCGGCCGAGGCGGGCGATACTATCCGGCTCTATAACGGCACTGGCACAGGCATCCCGCTGGGAGGCGCCTACACACTGACCGCCGCGGATATCGTCAGTGGCTTCGTCAGCCTCCAGACGGGCACGCTGACCAATGGGACCACTTACAACCTGACGGCCAGGATCACCGATGCAGCCACCAATCAGAGCGCGGCGTCGAACACCTTCGTGGTCACGGAAGACACGACCGCTCCGTCTGCGCCGACGGCCCTCGATCTGGCGGCAGTCGACGATAGCGGTTCGAGCAGCACCGACAACATCACCAAGAACACCTCGGCCCTGACCATCAGTGGCTCGGGCGAGAACGGTGCGACGGTCACGCTGTTCGTCGACGCCAACAACAACGGCATAGTCGATGGAGGCGAGAGCCTCGGGACCACGACGGTGAGCGGCGGGGCATTCAGCCTCGACGTCTCTCTTGCGCAAGGCACGCACAACGTGCGGGCGATCCAGACCGATGTCGCAGGCAACGCCAGCGCGGCCTCGACCTCGCATGCGCTCGACATCACCGTCGACACGACCGCTCCGTCTGCGCCGACGGCCCTCGATCTGGCGGCAGTCGACGATAGCGGTTCGAGCAGCACCGACAACATCACCAAGAACACCTCGGCCCTGACCATCAGTGGCTCGGGCGAGAACGGTGCGACGGTCACGCTGTTCGTCGACGCCAACAACAACGGCATAGTCGATGGAGGCGAGAGCCTCGGGACCACGACGGTGAGCGGCGGGGCATTCAGCCTCGACGTCTCTCTTGCGCAAGGCACGCACAACGTGCGGGCGATCCAGACCGATGTCGCAGGCAACGCCAGCGCGGCCTCGACCTCGCATGCGCTCGACATCACCGTCGACACGACCGCTCCGTCTGCGCCGACGGCCCTCGATCTGGCGGCAGTCGACGATAGCGGTTCGAGCAGCACCGACAACATCACCAAGAACACCTCGGCCCTGACCATCAGTGGCTCGGGCGAGAACGGTGCGACGGTCACGCTGTTCGACGACGCCAACAACAATGGCGCGCAGGACGGCGGCGAAGCGACGCTGGGCACCGTCACCATTTCAAGTGGAACGACCTTCACCACGGAGATTGCGCTTGCGGCTGGGTTGCATCATGTGCGGGCGGTCCAGACGGACGTGGCAGGCAACCAGAGTGCGACCAGTTCGGCGGCGCTCGATATTACTGTGGACACGACCGCGCCGACCGTGAGCAGCGTCACTTTTACTAAGAGTGGAAATAATAGGACGGTCACAGTCGTGTTCAGCGAGGCGATTGTGAACTTCGACAGCAGCGACGTGACTGTATCGAGCGGTACCGTCGGGACAGTGACAGGCTCAGGCACTACCTGGACCGTACCTGTGACCAATGTATCGGGTAATCCAGTCAACTTCCAGGTTGTGTCGAGCGGCACCGGCGTGTCGTCGTGGACGGATATCGCGGGCAATGCCGGCGTGGGCTCAGCAATAACGGACATCCACCCAGCTGGCGTCGCCGGTGAGCCCATCAACCTGGCCCTGACCGATCCTTCGGCCGACTCGAACGACTTGATCACACTTACGGTCACCGGCGTTCCCTCGGGCTGGAGCCTGAACGCGGGGGCGAACAACGGCGACGGCACCTGGACCGTGCAAACAAACGATGTACGTTCCCTGGCGGTCACCTCGTCAAGCGGCTTTGCGGGTGCGGTGGTGCTGAACATCGCCGAGACCTGGACGAACGCAGACGGCACGATCGGAACCAAGTTCGTCGCCGACAACGTCGAGGCCTACGCCCAGGGCTCGCCGATCTTTGCCTGGTCCGGCGACGACGTGCTGACCGGCTCGAGCGGTAACGATCTCTTCGTCTTCTCGCAGCCGATCGGCAACGATACGGTGCACAGCTTCGACGCGGCCGCGGATAAGATCGACCTGATCGGATATTCCGGCTTCGCGAGCTTCGCCGATGTCCAGGCACATATGGCCGACGATGGTAACGGCAATGCGATGATCACGCTTGCGGATGGCCAGTCGATCACGCTCGACGGCGTGCATTCGAGCGCGCTCACCGGAAGCAATTTCGTCTTCGACCAGACCCCGGTGATTAACAATGCCGGGACCATGTCGATCGGCGACGGCGCGCTGCTGCCACTGAGTGGCACAATCAACAATACCGGCCTTATCTCGCTCGACTCGGCCGGCAACGACACCCTGCTGCAGCTGATCCAGCACGGCATCACGCTGCAAGGTGGTGGACAGATCGTCCTGTCCGACAGCGATGCGAACATGATCTCGGGCACGGCTGCCGATGTCACCTTGACCAATGTCGACAACACCATCTCCGGCGCCGGCCAACTCGGCGGCGGCCTGCTGGGTCTGAACAATCAGGGCACGATCATCGCCACCGGCAGCCATGCACTGGTTATCGACACCGGCAGCAGCACCGTCGTGAACTCGGGAACGCTGGAGGCGACGGGGTCGGGCGGCCTGGCGATCAACGGTACCGTCGCCAATTCCGGACTAATCTGGGCTAATGGCGGCGACATCGCGATCGGCGGTCAGGTTACCGGGAACGGCGATGCCCTGATCGGAAACATGTCGCAGCTGGAGTTTCACGCCGCCTCGTCCGCAGACGTCATTTTCGGGGTGGATGCAGCTGGCACATTGCGGCTGGACGATTCATTTGATTTCAGCGGAAGCATCGCCGGCATGACCAATGATGACAAGGTAGACCTCGGAGATATCTGGTTCAGCACCGGAACATCCGCTGTCTATCAAGCAAACCAGGATGGAAGTGGAGGAACGTTGACCGTTTCGGACGGCACCCACGACGCTAGGCTCCACATCATCGGCACTTACGATCCGGGCAGCTTCACCGTAGCCGACGACGGCGCTGGGCACACAGTGGTTGGTTACAATCCTGCGGACGACTTCCACTTCGTCTGACGTTGAAGGCCGCAGGCTCGGAAGTAAAGCGGGCGACGGATAGATCCGGCGCCCGCCATCACATTCGAGCTTCCGATATTCAGAGGTGGGGCGGGCCTACCTCTCCCGGAAGGCGCGTTGGAACGAATCCACCAGGGGCTTGGTAAGATAAGCCAGAAACGTCCGTTCGCCGGTTGAAATGAATGTTTCGACCGGCATGCCTGGATAGATCTGCTCGGGCTTGACCTGGGGTGGCAGCTTGTCGGCCATCTTGAGCCGGACGGTGAAGTATGGCAGTCCCGTGCTGGGTGTTATCAGGCGGTCCGCCGAAATGTAGAACACCTTTCCGGGTACTTTCGGCGTCGTCCGCGCATTGAGCGCCGTGAACATCATATTTGCGTCCTGCCCGATCCGAATTGAGTCGATGTCTTCGGGCTTTATCCTGGCCTCGACGATGAGCTCGTTCGTGGTCGGCAGAAGCTCCATCGCCGCCTCCCCTGCACGGATGACGCTGCCTTCGGAATTGTAGAGCGATCGAACGATGATGCCGTCCACCGGCGCCCGGATGGTCGTCCGATCCAGAACTGATCGAGCGGCGTTGATTTGTTCCTCGAGGTCCGCGACCTGGGCCCGCGCTTTGTTCAATTCCGTGACAGCATCCTCGACCCGGCTTGTTGTGAGCCGTTCAATCTGCTGACGGGCTTCCACAGTTTGTGTCGCCGAGCTCGCGATTTGCGCTTCCAGTGATCCTGCCTGGCCCACCAGCTCGGCAGTGCTGCGCAGAAGATCGGTATATTCGGAACGATTCGTGAGCCCTTTTTTCAGCAGGTCTTTTTTTCTTTCCGTCTCCTCGTTGACGACCGCAAGCTGATTTTCCGCGGCCTCCTTCTGGGCCTTTAGCCCGACCACGGCGTCCTGAAGAGCTGCGACCCTTTGCTTCAGAATCCCCTGTTCCGCGCCATAACGCGCTAGCCGCGCCTGAAATTCCTTGTTTTGCTCGCCGAAGACACCGCTATATTCGGAAGCGCCTGAATAGGCTCCGAGGTCAGTGGACAAGACAATTTTGTCAAGGCTGTCCCGCTCTGCTTCGAGCCGAGAAATTTCAGCTTTTTGTGCAACCCACTGCTTGAGAACGCGGTTGAGCTGGGACTGCGCCACCGTCGGATCGAGCACGATCAGGGCCTGGCCTCTTAAGACCCTGTCACCCTCCCGGACCTTGATGCTGCTAACCACGCCTCCTTCGAGGTGCTGGATCATGACATTCTGCCCGGCTGCTGCGACCACCCCTGGCGCGATCGTCGCTCCCCCAATCGGTGCGGTGGCCGCCCAGAATCCGAAGCCGAGCAAGAAAACGGCGACGCTTGCATATCCCGCCAGCGTGATCCGATCCGTGCGTGTATCGATGTTGCGCTGCCAGCGATACACCTTGGCGCCCGTCTGGATAGTTTGGCTAGGAACCGTCATTAGCGACCTTTACCTCCACGCGAGCAGGTGACGGGAAAGGCACCACGCCTTCGTTGTCATGCGACTGAGCGGCCGCGGCCGCCGCTTGGCCCCGTCGCTGGGCAAGTTGGTCGAGCACGTCCTTGGTCAAACCGTATATCTCAACCTGGCCATTGCGCAGCATGAGTATACGATCGCATTTGGAAGCGAGGGAGGGACGGTGGGTTATGACGAGCACGGTCGTTTTTCGTGAACGGGCTCGGATGATCGCTCGCTCGAGCGCGGCTTCGCCTTCGGAATCAAGATTCGCGTTAGGCTCGTCGAGAACCAGGACCTTGGGATCGCCGTAAAAAGCGCGCGCAAGCCCAATGCGCTGACGCTCACCACCAGAGAGGCGGACGCCGGTCGGGCCGATCACCGTCGAATATCCATCCCTCTGACCTAGGATAAGCTCATGCACCTGCGCCTGCTGGGCTGCTTGAACCAATTTCTCATCAGGCGCGTCTGGCTCAAAACGCGCAATGTTCTGGCCGATGGTCCCTGGGAAAAGTTCCACATCCTGCGGAAGATAGCCAATATGACGGCCGAGTTCCTCCGGATCCCAGTTGCGAATATCGCCGCCATCGATGCGGATCGCCCCGGAACGGGGCTCAATGGCACCGACTATGAGGCGCGCCAGCGTCGATTTTCCAGCCTGGCTTGGCCCGACGATCGCAACTGTTTCGCCGGCGGAGACTTCAAAGGTCAAGCGCTTTATCAGCGGCAGCGCACCGTCGGCAGAACCTGGAACATGATAGACTATTTGATCAGCACTCAACGCCCCTTGAGGCGTCGGCAATGCAACATTGTCCTTTGGTCCAGACCTTGATTGGGCAGCTGAAAGCCGCTTCCACGCAAGATTGGCGTCGATGACCTGCCGCCAGCTTCCAATGATCTGATCAAGGGGCTGGAGCGCGCGCGCCGAGATCATCGAGGACGCAAATATCATACCGGCGGTCATCTCGTTGTGCAGAACCAGATAAGCGCCGACGCCTAGTATCGCGATTTGTAGTACCGATCGCGTGGTGCGAGACACACCGCCGTAAAATGCGTTGATGCGAGCGAGCCCATCCGAGGCGTGCAGCGAGCCGGAAAAACGGGCGCCCCAGAACTCTATCGCGTTGGACACCATGCCGAGTGCACGGACCGTCTCGAAGTTTCGCGCGAAGGCCTGCGCCGAATTCATTGAGGCGCTAAGATTCTCCGCCGCCTCCCTGTTAGGTCGCGAACTCGCAATCTGGTTCAGCACGGCGATGGAAACCATGAGAACCGCTCCAATAACAGTTACTAGGAAGAGAAACGGATGGATGAAATAAAGTAGGCCCACGAAGATCGGCCCGAAAGGGAGGTCGAATAGAAAAAAGATGGTTCGCGAGGCGATAAATCCCCGCAGGGTGGCCAAGTCACGCAAGGCTTGCACATCGCCTAGTCCAGCGCGAGGGCCGCTCATTGCGGCGAGAAAAGACGATGCGCCCAAAGAGACATCCAGTCGCGCGGCGAGTCGGCTTGCATATACACCCCGCACGACTTCGAGCACGCCGAACAGCAAGAGCGACGATAGAGCAAGCAAGGTTAGGTAGGTGAGAGTATCCAGATTGGCCGCGGGCAAAACCCGATCGTATACCTGCAGCATGTAGAGAGGCAGAATTAGCACCAGGGTGTTCATCACCGCGGAGAAGAGGCCCATTTCGACCACGCTCCTCGAAAGCACCTTTCGGTTTGTAGAACTGGACATGCCCAAAATTGCCCCCAGCGAAATGCACGCACATTAGGCAATCGTTATATATCATTCGAGGTTGTCACGCTATCGGCCGCAATTCTTTTGAGAGCCATAGTAAAGAGGGCCGACGCCGACTGAGGCGCTATGCCAGCAAAAATCGATGCATTTGATGGGTGCTCGCCGGCCGCTGCGCGCACGCACAAATCAGGCTCTCGATCAACTGGCTCGACAAACCTGATGTCCTTATCCTTCCTGCGCTGGTTGCGGTGGCCACGCCTCTTACCGGCCTTGATCAAGCTTGTCCCATGGTGTGTTTCGATCTTTGTAACGCGCTCGCAACTCGGTGGAGCGAACGATCGTTGTCAAGCCAATCGGACGGCCTACCTTGATCGCCTCTTTCTGCAAGGTCGCTGCGGGACCCAAGATGGTAATGCTGGAAGCTCGTTATTTCTGGCCAGATCATCAAGCACCCTGATGATAGCCTTGGCTTCTTCGGACTTGCAGGAATAGTACCGCCAAGAGCCTTCGGCGCGGCACTCGAGAACTCCATGTTCGACGAGCTCTCTTAGATGTAGCGAAATGGAGTGCTTAGTGCAGCCCACTGGGGAGAGCAGATCTGACACCGTTCTTTCGCCATCCATCAAATGAATTAGTGTCAACAGGCGCTTGTCGTTGGCGAGGGCAGCAAGCAACTGCGCCGCGACCGCCACCTGTTCGCGGAAGGAAGGGCGCTTGGTCGGACGCCGCCGCGGAGCAGGGCTCCCCCCGATTTCCACAAGACCTCGTCTAACATATGCAGTCATGCACGTGCCTCCGACCCCAGCTAAGCAGAAGCACTACGACGCTTCTCTAGTCAAGCATATGCTAAAGGAGTCCGCTCTCCGGCATCACCCAGTGCGAGCCCTTGCCCCTCCAGTGGTTGGTGAGGATGGCAATGCGCTTGGTGGTGAGGTCGAGTTCATCTGAGCTTGCGATAGACCGGCGTGATCTCCTCGGCCCGCACCTTGTAGCCGATCTCTTTGGCGGAGGGGTCGAACGGAGCCGAGAATAAATCCAGCCAGTTGCGCCGCTCGGCTCCATCAGCCCTTAGAAGTAGCCGCACCGGTTATCCTCGCGGTTGTAGGGAGCTAATGCAGTCTCCGTAGTATGTGATGACGTCATTCCCAGGCGCGGCTATGGAAACAGAGGTGGGCATTCGAAGGGAAAACGTCAGCTCCTGTGCCCCTATTTCGGCAACCATCAAAACTTGATCCGACGCTTAACGAAACGGGCGGGTTTTGTCCGACTTGCAGAGTATTGTCGTTAGCTCCCATCCCGCCACGGAACGTTAGCAGCATCGGAGGCAGGTGCTCAAACTTGCAGGAGACCACAGTCGGTTCTCCCGCCGCAAGCGCAACCATCTGAAAGGGCAGGCACAAAGCCACAGCCAGTCCAATTAGTCTCGCTGTCATCGTCGCCATTGCTAGCATAAGGTTTCGCACGCCTGCCCGTCGCCATCCCGGTCGAGCTTGCCGCCCCACGGACAATTACTGAGATACCATTGAGCCTCGTCGCACGAGCTGATTTGCGAGCATTTCCGCCGCGGCTGGCATGAGTAGCTTTGCGCTACCTGTTGACGGCTGATGGTGCCGAGCGGTTGGCTCACCGCCGGTTGGGCATCGTCTCCATGCCCGGCGCGCCATTCCCACGGCGCTTGGAACTTTCCGACCCACAGCCCGACCTTCGCCGCTTCCGCCTTCCCCTGCTGCACTGCATAGGCACCATGGCTGTAGCGGGGCCAGTCGATCGCCTGGCCGTGCTCGACCATCCAGGCGCCCACGCTGGCGCCATCGGCACGCTGGCAGTCGCCGACAAAGCGGTGATAGCGATCCCAGGTCACGAATGAGCATTGCACTGGCTTCGACGCGGCCAGGAAGGTGTCAAGCGCCTGTGCCGATCGCCGGCCGCAGGGATAGTCGGCCCCGCTCGCATTTTTACAAAGCTGCTGGCTCTCCGGCGCGTCGATGCCGTTGAAGCGGATGCGCTGTCCGTGGATTTCGATCGTGTCGCCGTCGATGACGGATGCCACGCCGCAATCGTCGCCAGGCCCGCGCTGGTCCAGTTCGGCAGATGGAACTCAGGTATGCGGTCGCTGTGTTGCATGGCCGTTTGCGCAGCCAGAGCGCCAGCCGCGGTCACCGTCACCAAGATCAGGCGCCTTTGCACCACGCCAAGTGGCCTCCGGCGAGGCGATCGCATTCTACGCAGCATTGCTAGTTCGCCTCATGTCCGGTGCGGCCGCCCGGTTTCGCTTCGGCGGCACGTTCACCGCAAGCCCGGCCTAGGCTGTCAACCCCATTGCGCAGATCGCATGGATGATTGCCAGAGTCCCCGCCGCCACCTTGGCGCGCACCTTGGCCTGGCGGTGTCAGCGGGATTCCGCGAAAGGCCTGGATAACTCCAGCTGTTCGCTGGCCGTCGCCCTCAATATGCGTGTTCTGACTGTTCGGGTTGAACGGGGCGACTGTCTGGGCGAGGCTATTGGCGCGATTGGCGTCGCCGGCAGAGAGCGTCACGCTGTCGTAGTGATTGAGATAATCCGCTGCGCAGCCGCTCAATGCCAGAACGATGCCAAGGCAGATCGCCAGGTTCCACTGCATGGCCCCTAGACCGGCGCCGGGTTTATGCCGGCGGCTCTCAGCTGCGCACCAAGCTTCGCTCGAGTCCCACACGCGGCCTTGTCGCCGGCGACGCACTTGCTAGTCTGGACTTGGGCGTAGTGGACGTAGCGCAGCAGAAAGAGCCGCAGGGTGGGGCTGTCCGAGAGCGCCTGCGCGAATGGCGTTGCGTCCATGCCGAGGACCTCGGCCTCCACCTGAATGTAGCAGTCGTGCGGCGACCTGTTGCCCCCCATGATCAGTGCCGAGCCGGTCATGCCCTCGAAGCCGATGACGCGAACTTCGGCGTCGAGTTCCGGCCGTAGCTTCGCCACCACCGAGCCGATCCCCGTCTCAAAGAAATAGACGGCCTTGATCGGAGTGTTTGCGGTTTCGAGCGGTGTTCTGAGCGGAAGACATCCTGTACGCAATTGCGGCTTGAGCAGGGCCAAGTCTTCTGCACTCATATTCCGCAGCAGCAGGTTCCTATATGCGGATTCCGGTTCGTCATGTGGCCGCTGCCACACACGGTCGTTTTGATGAAGAATGCGGATTGCTGAGGCGTGGGAACTACCCGAGGCCTGAGGAGGGAGGGCTGGCTGGCGTTGGGGCCGAACCGTTTGAGATGTTCGCGAAGCAGCGCCTCGTCGACGACACCGTGCGAAAAAAGGGCCATGGCACGGGCCGCCAGGTCCGCAGCCTCGGAACTGCCATCGGCTATACCCTGCTCCCGGCACACATGGTCATAAACGCGTTTCAGCAAGGCAAGATCATCGGGATAGGCCACGCCACTTTGGGGAATTGTAGGGTCGGGTCATCGCTGCTACCCCTCTAACAGCACACATCAGCACGTTAGCGATAAGCAGATAGAGCGCTATAGTCGGTACGTTTTCGACAATTACCGTTCTACATCGGGGTAAGCTGCCGACCGCCTCACCGTCCGGCTGAGATGAAACAGACGTTGGCAGGCAGGGACCCGATGACTTCTAGACGTCCTTCTCAACAGATGCGACGGCGGCCAACGGCGCTTCAAGCGTCCAGGTGATGCCATGGGGGCCATACTCAAGATTGGCCTTGCCCCCGACCGCCTCAGGCGCCACCCGCTTCAGCACCACGGTTCCGAAGCCGCCCTGGCCGACCTTCTGGACCTTCGGCCCATCTGTTTCCGCCCAGGAGAGGTGGAAGTGCTTCGAGGCACCAGAGCCTGTCGCGTCCCATTGGACCGAAATCGTCCCGTCATCGCCAGAAAGCAAGCCGTATTTGGCTGAGTTGGTCGCAAGCTCGTGGAAGGCAATGCCGAAATATTGGACGGCATTGGGACTCAGCACGATGGATGGTCCCGACATGGAAATGCGCCCCTCATTGCCGAAAGGTTTAGCCTGCGACAGCAGCAGTTCAAAAACGGTGACGCCTCTCCAATCGCCAGCGACAAGCAGATCGTGCGAGCGTGACAGGGCCATGATCCGCTCACGAACCTGCCGTTCGAATACTGCGGGGTTCTCGGCGCGCTTGTTGGTTTCCCTGATCATCGAAAGGATGACGGAATACTGGTTCTTGACCCGGTGGTTGACCTCGCGCATCAGCATGCGAATACGATGCTCGTTCTCCCTTGCGGACGTGATGTCGCGTGCGATCTTGGATGCGCCAATGATCTGCCCGGTCGCGTTGCGTACAGGCGATACCGTCAGCGAGACCGGAACCAGGCTGCCGTCCTTGCGCTGACGAATCGTTTCGTATGTGTCGACGGCTTCGCCACGGCGGATTCGTTCGAGGATGCGGGGTTCCTCATCCTGATGGTCGTCCGGGATGAGCATGGTCACCGACCGGCCGATTGCTTGCTCGGCAGTGTAGCCGAACAGCCGTTCGGCACCGCGATTCCAGCTCTTGATGACGGTGTTCAGATCCTTGCTGATGATTGCGTCGAATGAGGACTCCACGATGGCCGACAGATGGTGCCTGGCCTCCAGGGCACGCTGGCGGTCGGTGAGATCAAACAGCATGTTCACGGCACCGATCAGGTTGCCCGTCTCATCGCGGATCGGGGTCGGATAGGGCTGAAAGGGGAAGAAGGATCCATCCGGACGCTGCGCTATGGCCTGCTGGTCGCGTACAGGGCGGTTCTCCTTGAGCGCGATCGCCATCGGACACTCATCGTGAGGCAGTTCCTTGCCGTCGGGCGTGAACAGCTTGAACGTCACGCACCATTTATCCTTGCCGATCTCGGGCTCGCGGCCCGCCATCTCGGCGGCGGCTCGGTTGTAATACGTGATGATTCCATCCGGGTCGGTCGTGTAGATGGCGACCGGCAGACTATCGAGGACCTGGTGATAGGTGCTGTCCTGCCGCCTCAGCTCAGTCCGCGTGCGCTCTAGATCACTTACGTCGACAGTGAAGCACCTTGTGTGGATCAGCTCGCCGTCACTGAAGTGGCCGCTGGAGGAAATTTCGACATGCTTGATTGATCCATCACGAGCCCTCAATCTCGCCGGATATCTTGCGATTTTTTCGCCATGGGTGAGCCGTTTCAGAATGTCCTCGATGACCTCCCGGTCCGGATAGAACTCCGCGATGTGGCGGCCGATATAATCCTCTGCGGGATAGCCGAGAAGGTCGAGCTCGGCCTGGTTGGCATGCAGAATTACACCGTCGCCGCTCACCAGATGGAGCGCAAGGGCGCCGTTCTCGAAGAAATCCTGGTAGTTGAAGTTCCGGCTATCCCCACCGGATGTTACTTGGTTCTTGAACGCGACAACATTCGCGTGCGGCACTTCACCCATCCCCAAACCCCTTGCTGTTTAACCGCCCACAACGCGGCCGTGGCCAATTTGTTCCAACCGCTCGTGCCTCGCGGCCTGCGCACGATGCTGCTCTTGATTCAGCCTGTTGCGACATGCAAGCTTAGTCACGGACGGAAAACAACCTCGCGTAACGTGCAAATCGTGCCTCAAATGGACAAATCTCTGGTCCTTGTCGTTGACGACGAAGCTTTGATTACCCTGGAGATGGAGTCCGCCCTTCGCGAGGCAGGCTTTGCCGTAGCATTGGCATCGTCATGTTCCGAAGCGGAGCGCTTTCTTGCCGACCACACCCCTGCCGCAGCGGTCCTGGACGTCAGGTTGTCGGACGGTGAGTGCGTTGAGGCAGCAAGAACGCTGGCTGGCCGGGATGTGCCCTTCGTCGTGTATTCCGGTCTTGGCGTCGAGGATCGCGACGAGGCATTCTCACGTGGTGTGACAGTGATGAAGCCGGCCGGACCGGAAGAAATTGTCCGCCTTCTCAGAGAGCTGTTGGCCGATCAGCAACCGAGGATGACGGGATAGCTGCGTCCTTTGAACTTGAGCTCGGGACTTACGTGCCGGTTCCACGTGTCACGGTGGCGACTTTCGTTTCGGCCGTCGGCCCGCCGCCCTTTTTAGTTGGGACTCGGCTTTCTTCTTCCTATTGGCTGCGCGAAGGCACAGAGCGCGCATTTCCTCGACTTCCTTTTCGGTGAGGTGCTCGATGCCAATGAAGTCATTCTTTCCGTCACCGGCCCGGATCAACTCGTCAAGTTTGGCCTGAATGGCCGCTCCATCCCGGTTTTGGGTGCTTTGGATCAGGAACACCATCAGGAAGGTGATGATCGTGGTGCTGGTGTTGATAATGAGCTGCCACGTCTCCGAGTACTGAAACCTTGGCCCCAAGGTGGCCCATAGAATAACGGAGGCGACGCAGAGAGCGAAAGCCCAAGGTCTACCGGTGGCGCGGGCAACGGCTCCGGCCATGGTCGTAAACAGTCGTTCCATGAAGCCCTCTTGCGTGGGCACCCTGACAGTCACCAGGGCGCCGGAAGGTCTTCCTATGCCGCTTCAGCGGCAACATTGACAGCGGCCCCGGCGAGTTCGGTCAAGGCCGCGTCCGTCTCTTTCTCTTCGCCGAGCGTGAGGTCCAGCAGGTTGACCGCGTCGGTCAGGCCAAGTTCAGAGGCCCAGGTCCGCATGGTGCCATAACGGGAAATTTCATAGTGCTCGACCGCTTGGGCGGCGGCCAGCAGACCGGCGTCCAACGCAGCCGCGCCCTTATACTCGCTCATGATCTCGGCGCCTTCCTCGGTGATGCCGATGATCGCCGCACATGTCTTGCCTGCCGGCTTCTTGCCAATCGCCTCGAAAACCTTGTCGAGGCGGGCCACATGCTCCTTGGTCTGTTCGCGGTGTTTTTCGAAGGCTGCCTTCAGGTCCGGACTCTGAGCGGCCTTGGCCATCTTGGGCAGGGTGGCCAGGATCTTCTTCTCGGCGAAATAGATGTCTTTGAGCGTGTCGTGGAAAAGGTCGTTGAGACCTTTGTTCGATGCCTTGGACGTTGCCATGCCGGGAACCCTCCTCGTTGATTGCGAGCGATAACTCCGCCAGCGCCAGACGGTTCCGGCAAGTCCATTACCGACACGACGATCGAGGCCCTGACGCTTGCCTAGCGAAGCCGCTGCCGGAGTAATTGCCGCGCCTCGCGCAGAAGCGAATTCCAGTCGGTGCCGATCAACCGGATAAGATCGCGCGCTTGTTCTTTAGTGGTGGCCGTCTGCCCGGCAAGAGACTGCAAGTGCGTCATGCAGCTCCATCGCATGGACACGGCGTTCGTCGTCGCCCATCGTCCTCGCCGCGGCCAAGCGCTGGACATGAGAGCACCTCGGCACGCTTCCGACCATGTGGCGGAGCAAACTGCCTCGACGCCCCTGCACATTTCTGCAGTGATCACGTTCCCGCGCCGCGCCTTGCGCCTGGCTGAGTTCGCGCGGCAGGGCAAATTCCACTTCGCGGACGAGCTGGGCATCCTTGCGGACCTCGAACGCCTCGACATCGTTCCACAGCCTCTCGCGGTCGCGCCATGCCTCCGGTGCATTTTCCGGCAGCATCACCTCGGAATGGACGACGCCGCGCTGGCGGAAAAATCATGGCTGCGTTCGATCCGCTCGTCGCGTAAGCGCGAAGCTGCGCCGGCCGCAAGAAGGCCTCGGATTTCCCGTTTTAGATCCTCTGCAATCTTTGTCTTGGTGAGAACGTTGAACGGTACCAGAGCATCCCACTGCCGACTGATGACAACACGTTTCTTGCCTTTGTCCGCTCGGCCGTGCCGGCCTCGGGTTGCGATCTGCTTCGAAGGGTTTTGGACCTGCGTTTGAATGGGCCCTAACCGGAGTTGCAACTCCGGTGGGAGGGAAGTCAAACTGACAAGATACTGGTTGCCCGCGTTGCCGCCCTTACCCTGAATGACGCGCACCTCTAGGGAGTGCCCTCGCCAGTTGCCACGCAGGCAGGCCTTCCAAATTGCCTGTCGAGAGATTCCTGCCAACTTGGCGAGCAGGTTGAGTGGCACGAACTCTTTCCTCGACACCGTGCGCTATTCCCTAGCGGCAGAACAGGACCACCGAGTAACAGCTGGAGTTATATCTGTCGTGACAATCACGCCTTGCATCGCCACGCAGCCTGCGAAGGCGCGCCTGAAGGCGCACAGCTGGACCTTGGTCGAAAGGGCTGCTCCGGTTTACCAATCCTGTCGTCTTGAGGTTGACCAATCCGTTGTCGACCGTGAGCGGGTTTACCAATAGGGCGGCTATATTCTACGCAAATCCAATCACTTAATGCCAATCCAGAATTAACTATCATTGAGGCCATTGGTAAACTCGATCTTTGCATTGGAAACTCCTACCTTCAGCTAGAAACACTCCTGTTTTCAATCACATAGGCCACCCACAAGCGACCCATAATTCCGGACTGGTAAACCCCGTGAAAGGCCAATTAATTCCGGACGTCACACCAGTGTGGCGCGCGGAATTAACTGTTGTTGTCCGGAATTAATCCGGACTTCGGAGAGGCCGGGCCCATCGCGAAAACGATCAATGACCTATGTGTCGAGCCGCCGCCGCGGACGGAATCTGCGGGCTTCAGCATCCGCCGAGTGTGAGCGGTAGTCGTTCGTTGAGGGTTACCAAACCTGTCGCTGGTGGGTTACGAATGCGCCTAATGAATGGCCTTAGGTTACCAATCGAGGCCGCAATTGTCTCAATGAATCACCGCTTTGGCGCCAGTTCGAAATTAATTGTCGTTGGGGCACAATGGTAACCTTGTGATCGAAGGGCATTGGTAACCTATTCGAGCGAAAGCAGTGGGATATGAGCCACTTAGCAGTACAGCTGACGACAAATAAATTCTGGACGCCGACGACAGATAATTCTGGACGGCACACCAGTCTGCCATTTATGCGACTTTCGAAGCACAAAAAGCGAACATCAAAAGGGCGTTGTGTGTTTTTGACATCAATAGGCCTGCCCATTCCGTCAGTTCCGGTGATCAATGGCAATGGCTGGAACTGAGCCGTTTGCAGACTGACCGCTTAAATCGCTTGGCACGGCAATAGCGGTCGTCATTCGCGACGATCTCAGGATCTCATTCATCTCAGTTGTCACACGGCTGTCATCGGCCGCTGTCATCGGCCGCCTTCAGTGCACGAGCGGCTCGGACTTCTGCCACACACCGAGTGTCAGCGCCTCGTAGCCGTTGAAGAACGTCTCGAAATTGAAGAGGTGGCGCTGACCGTCGTCGTTCACGAGGCGAACCTCGGCCTCGCCCAGCGGACCCGCACGTTGCGGCCCCGAATATCCGGCGACGATACCGAACAGGTCGGCGTCAGTCAGGCGGCCGAAGTTCGCGCGGAAAAGTGGCGACTGGACGCAGTAGCGGCACGGGTTGGCGGCATCGAAGTCTGCCTTGCGCCGGCTGCGGTGAGGATGACCCGTCACCAACGCGACCATCGGGCGCTGCGCCTCGGCCTGCTCGACGAACCGCCAAAGCGTCGATGTGATCGTGTTACCATACTGGGTGCTTAGCCCGCGGATAAGGTCGAGCGACGGCGCCCTGGCCGTCGCCTCCGCACCGAAGCGATCCGACATAAAAAGCAGACGGCCGGCAGCGTAGTTTGCTTCGGCCTCTATCTCTTCGTGAAAGTGCGGCGTCAGCGTGACAGTGTCGTCGCCGAACATTATGCCCTCGTGCCACGGTATGATGCTGTGACCGATCTCGTGGGCCTCGTTCCAGCGGTGCTTGAGCTGCGGGACATCCGCATCGATCAGAATACGCTTCGAATCAGGGAGATAAAGCGCCTTCAGGCTCAGCTTCTGGATGGCCTCCTTAAGCAACGTTGGGCGCTGTAGCACCTGCTGACCCGCAACCTTCATGCGACTGAAGACTTCGCGCACGAAGCCATCGTCAGTGGAACTGTAAAACTGCCGGTCGAGCTTCAGCAGTTCGCGCACCATCCGCAAATCGATCGGAGGTTCCGGGTTTCCCAATCCGCGAAGGATCTTCTTGACCTGGCCGTCGATGTCGGCGGCCGTGCGTGGCCCGAGCGCTACGTTTCTCATCTCCGCGCCCTGTCCTCAATCACGGATACCACTATGTTTAAAAGAGCGATCTCGTTGCCGGAGAGCGCGCTTCGAAGCTCCGAACGCGCGGCGTAGCGCTGCTGGTCGACGAACGGCTCCGCGTCGTTAGCAACGACGACACCCGCCATCTCGTTTAATGTGCCCTGCGGAAGATAAAAGGTTCGTGCGATCGCCCAGACGGTGCGGGCGTCAACCCGATAGAACGGATCCTCCTCGATGGCTTGGGCATCGGTAAGCTCGATGTCGACGGCCTCGGCGAACTGATCGACGGACAGACCCTCGCGGCGACGCAGAAGATGTACGAACTCGCTGAATGAAGGGGGCGACTGGTCGCCCGCCACGCTCCCCTTATAAGGGGCGTCGGTGTCAGACTCCGCAAGTCCGCTGCTCGCGCCAATGAGAACGTCAGCCTCCCCGCCGATGCGGGTCAACCACCATTCCTTAGTTCTTTCAAATCGCATCGTCTTCATTCCTGCGCAATCAACGCCTGAGCAACCTCGGCGGTCATCTCGAAATAATGCAATTTTCCAGGCACCTCCGCATCGGGACCCAAGTCTATCATGCCTATGTCCCGGTAAAAGACCTCCGACTGGGGCAACGCATGCAGCCCCACACGTCCCTTGAACTCCTGGTCGACGCTCAGCGCGGCGGCTGCGACCATGAGGATCGTGCCGGCACCCTTGAAACGCCGTTGCATCCCAACGATCGGCTGGTTCCAGGGCGCAACCTCCAGATAGTCGACATAGGCGATCGGCTTGCCAGCGGAGTCCTCCAGGCGCGACTCCTTGGTCGCGACGTTGACCCGCATCATGGCCTGCGTCATCCCGGCGGCGGTAACACAGAACGTCTCGAAGCCCAGCAGGCCTCCCTCTTCTACCTTGTCCGGCCAGCGCCAATGGCCGGACTGCGGCCATTCCGACTTCGGGACGCCCTGTTTGTAGAGCGTCGCCTTGATGGCGCCGAGCTCAGGCTGCCACGCATTGTGCCAGTCTAGCAGATGCGGCACATCGATGCCGCATACGAGTTCGGCGGCGACAACACCGCCGGACGCGACATCCCGTAGAAAGACAGGCGAAGCACCTGTCATAGGAGCATTAGCTCAGTCTTTTCCCGCGTGCCGTCGTTCTCAAAGACGACCTTGTCGCCCTTCTCCATCCTGGCATCCAGCATCTGGTACAGGCGCAGAGCCTGCCTCAGAACCGCGGTCTTGCTAAGGTCCTTACGCAAGGACAGCTTCTCGAGAGCGCGCATTTCGGCGTCAGTTAGGTTGAGCGTCATTGTCCGCTTGGACATTCGGTTCTCCATCAGCTCGACCTCTGATATGGAACAGATAGCTACTCTGTCAACGTCATGCCATGATAAAATACTTATTGAATAGCTATTTATTGGCCACTATGTGTATGACCAAGGAGATTGCCATGAGTCGTGAGCACGTCGGTCACAGAGACATTGTCCTGTTCGCGGACAGCAGGGTGAACCTGAAACGGGAGGACGCGTCGGAACTTCGCGCACAGGCCAACCGGCTGCGCGACAAGCTGGAAGGGTATCTGGTCGACCATCCCGACTTCGGGCTTAAGAAGATGCTGCTGTCGGGAAGCTTGGCGAAGGGGACCGCGCTCAAGTCGATTAGCGACATCGATGTCGCCTGCTACGTCGCGACGGAATCGGCGCCGCACTCGATTCGCGACCTGATCGAATGGCTCGCCAAGCGCTTAGAGACCGCGTTCCCCAACTTCAAGCCGTCACAGATCACGCGCAAGACCTATTCGGTCTCTGTGCAGTTCATTGCTACCGGCAACGAGGTCGACATTGTGCCGATCCTCTATTCAGGCGATCCTCAGTGGCGCGGCGACTTGATCTCGCAGGAGACGGGAGAGCGGCTCATGACGAGCGTCCCCATGCACCTTGACTTCATTCGGAAGCGCAAGGCGGCCAGCCCGCAGCACTTCGCCCAAGTGGTGCGTCTCATCAAGTTCTGGTCGGGCCTGCGCAAGCGCGAGGACACAAGCGGGAACTTTCGGTTCAAGTCGTTCATGATCGAGATGATCGTCGCGCACCTCGCCGACCGTGGCGTCGTCCTCGACGACTATCCCGAGGCCCTGCAGTCTTTCTTCACCTTCCTTGCGACTGATCAGCTGCGGTCGATGATTTCGTTTACCGACTACTATCCCGCCGGCACCTGCAGCCCTACGTCTGATCCGGTCAGCATCTGGGATCCGGTCAACTGCGAGAACAATGTTGCCAAGCTCTACAACACCACCAACCAGGCGCTCATCGTGGACGCCGCAATCGACGCTGGTGATGCGATCGACGCCGCGCTGCGCGCCATCTCCAAAGGCGAGACGATCCGCTACTGGCAGAAGGTCTTCGGACCGAGTTTTGATGTGTAGGAACCACCAATGAGCAGCTACACCAGCACCGAGACCAGCAGCTTCACGATCACGCACGCGCGCTACATCGCGTCAAAGGTGGCGACCGACCTGAAGCGGTTCCAGCGTTTCTACGGCTCGCCCAGTGACGATTGGATCGACCGGTACGAGGGCGAGCTGGCGGGTCTTCTCAAGCACGACGCCGTTGAGAACGTAGTCTACGGCTTCCAGCGCAATTCGCTCTGGACACCGGCGTCTGTCCGTTATCGCGCGATCCCCGGCGGCTCGCTGATCGCCGACGACGATCCGGGCAAGATCAGGCCGGGGATCGACATCACGGGCGCGCGCTTCACGTCGTTCCTGAGCTACTCGACGACCTGGTTCGACCTGACCCCGGCTGAGCGCGAGAGCATCGAGAGCAGCCTGCCGATCCAGCGCACACATAGTTCGGCGCCTGCGCTTGAGACCGGTGCCTGGAGCGACGACCTCAGCTACTCTGCCGGCGGTCGGGGCCTTGGACGCAGCAGCGTGAGGACCTAACGATGAGCGAACGCATGACAATCGGCGAGCTGTTCGACCGCCGCCTCGAGTTTCCCGACCTCGACGCCCGACGCCGCCTTACTCGACTCGTCGGCATCGACGAGGCCAAGGAGCGGCTGACGAAGATGCTCGGCATCCTCGTCAACCCCGCCGGCCCGCGCGCGTGGGCGAAGAAACATCACCCGAACGCGCAGGTTCTGCTTGACTACCTGGAGCGCCGACCCCCGCTCGTCATCCTCGCCGGCGACGTCGGCTCGGGCAAGACCGAGCTCGCCGAAACAATCGGCGACGCCATTGCGCGTCAGGAGGATATCCCAGTCACGCTCTATCCCCTTAGCCTCTCCACGCGCGGCAGCGGAAAGGTCGGCGAGATGACGCGCCTCGTGTCGGCAGCGTTTGACCTGACCCTTGAGGCAGCCACCAGACTACAGCGCGGCGACGGCCGCGCAACGGGCGGCGTGATCCTCCTTGTCGACGAGGCCGACGCGCTCACCCAGAGTCGCGAGGACGCGCAGATGCATCACGAGGACCGCGCGGGTGTCAACGCCTTCATCCGGGGTGTTGACCAACTCGCTGCCAAGCGGGTGCCGGCGGCCGTGATCCTGTGCACGAACCGCCTGTCCGCGATCGATCCTGCCGTCCAGCGGCGGGCGGCCGAGATCTTCTCGTTCCACCGCCCAAACTCCGAACAGCGCCGCGCGGTGCTCGACGGGCCGCTGACCGAGGCCGGCCTGCGGCCGAGCGATGTCGAGCGCATCGTATCGGCCACAGGCGAGGACCACGTCAGGCCCGGCTTCACTTATTCAGACCTGACACAGCGACTGATGCCGACGCTCGTCCTTGACGCCTATCCCGACCGGCCCATCACCGCCGTGCGGGCACTCGAGCTGGCCAAGTCGATCCGTCCCACGCCGCCCTTTAAAGACGGTGCCACATGACCGCCGTGGGATCTTACCGAGCCAGTTCAGCGAGGGAGAGCTAGAATGGCCGAGGCTGTCACCGCTCGCTGGCATGGGGACAACTACCAGTCGCGCGTGTTCTGGGAAAACGCGCTGAACCTTCTCGACGACACGTCATGTGTCGTTGAAGTCACGTTCGAGGCCAGCGGGCCGAAAGCGTTCGACGACGTGGTGGTCAAGTATGATCCGCCCGTCGCCCGGTCGGGTCCCGACCGCATTCACGCCGACTACCACCAGGTCAAGTATCACGTCGATCGCGGTGGACATTTCGGCTACGAGGACTTCACGGATCCCAACTTCATTGGAGCAACGTCCTTCTCCCTGCTGGAGCGCCTACGCAACGCACAGGCGGTAACGAGTGCGCCCTCGCTCTTCACCTTCCTGACGACCTATCGTGTGTCGCCAACCGATCCGCTCGCTCCCCTTGTGTCGGGCAACGACCGAACGCTCATGCTCGAGCGGTTGTTCGATGGGACGACCGACCGCAGTAAGCTCGGCAAGGTCAGGAAGCGCTGGCGCGAGCACCTCGCGCTTCCCGACGACAATGCGCTGAGGAACGTCCTTCGCGGGTTCCGCATCGTGGACGGCCACCGGTCGCTGGATGAGCTGCGTTCGCAGATAAATTTAAAGGCCAAGGTCGTCGGCATGCTGACATGCAGCGCTGCTGACTCGGACTTCCGCTACGACGAACTTGCACGCCAGTTGAAATCACGTGGTCTCGCCGCATTCACACGTGACACGCTCCTCGCGCTAGCGCGAGAGGAGGGCCTTCTCGACACGATTCCGAAGGGGGCTGATTCGCACCTTCCAATCGCGATTCGCAGCTTTCTCGGGCCGGCGTCCGACCTGACCGGCGCGACGCCCGAGAACACACTGTCGCTCACCGACGACTTCCGCCAGCGTTATCTGCAGGACGGGCGCGACTGGCAGACGACCATCCGGCCCCGAGTCGAGCCGTTCCTCGCCTCGGCAGCCGCCCGCTCGCGCCAACTCCGGTTAATCCTGGACGCGCACGCGTCAATCGCCTTCCTCGCGGGTACGGTGCTCGACGTAAAGTCGGGTGTCGACGTTCAGCTCGTCCAGAAGGGTCGGGTCGGCGCGCGAACATGGCGCGCCAACGACGGGACCGTCGGCCCCCGCTTCGTAGAGACCGTCACGTCCCTTGGGGCAGGCCGCGGTATCGCCGTCCTAGTCAGCGCGGCGCAGGAGGTCGCGCCACAGGCGCGCGCCTACATTGCGAAGGCCTCGCTCAGCGTCGGCATGATGCTCGAGTTCTCGTTCACCGGCGGACCAGGACAACAGAGCATCGCGGGAGGCGCACACGGCGCCGCATTGGCCGAGCAGATCGCCAACGCCGTGCGGAGGGCGAAAGCCGAGGACCCCGACGCTGTCGTCCATCTGTTCGCGTCAGTCCCAAACAGCATCCTGTTCTACCTCGGCCAACAACATCACGCGATCGCGCCCTGCATCGTCTACGAGTTTGACTTCGACCGGCGTGGCAACAAGAGCTACCATCCTTCTTTCGTAATGGACTGACGCTGCCCGCGCGTTCGGCCAGCGCATGCCGCAATCTTCCCGACAACCAGCGATTGGACTAAGCCATGCGCTTCAAATCCTTACCGCAAGGCGGCTCAGGACCCCGCGCAACCGATCCGACTATCGACACCGCAACGCTGGCCGATCACGGGCGAAATGTGGTTAGGTGTTCAGCCTGCTGGACCTGCGCGGCCGGTCAGACTGGGACCTACGACCCTTCAACACGGCGCTCTCGATCCTCGTAAGCCATGTCAACGACCGTTGGATCGGCTGATCCGACGCGAATACGCGAGTGGCGCGCTACTTCCCTCGCTTTTCGATCTTTAGGTTTGGGAGGTCGGGTCGCTTGGATTCCACTCCGGCCTCCTTCAAGGCCGTGTATCCGATCTTTTTAAGGAGTTTCTCTGTTTTGGCGCGCTCCTTGTTGAGAGCGCTCTCACCTTTGACCTTAGGCATCCGTCCTCCACTAGGTTCGTTGTCGTTCGCCAGCAGATAAGATCGCCAGCGATATCAGGGCTCGAAGTCAGCTTTGAGGCCGCAGCAGAGATTACGTCAATGACTGAAATGAGGCGGTGGGTTCAACCGGTCACTGCAACACCTTCTGTAGCCTATCGGCGGGCGTTTCGAAGTCCAGGGTTTTTCGGGGGCGCTGATTGAGCCGCAGGGCGACGCCGTTGAGTTGGGCCTGCGAGACATGGGAGAGGTTGGTTTCTCTCGGAAAGTACTGCCTGAGCAGACCGTTGGTATTTTCGTTGCTGCCGCGTTGCCAGGGACTGCGCGGGTCGCAGAAGTAGACCTGTAGATCGGTTGCGACGGTGAAGCCCTTATGACGAGCCATCTCCTTGCCCTGGTCCCATGTCAACGAGCGCCGCAGCTCTTGGGGCAAAGTGCCGATCTTCTCGGCGAGGGCCGCCACGACGGTCGCCGAGTCCCTTCTCGCCAACTTCACAAGCATCGTGAACCGGCTGTGTCGCTCGACGAGGGTGACGATGTTTGTGTCGTTCGCCCCGGTGAGCAGATCACCCTCCCAATGGCTTGGGATGGCACGATCCTCCGCCTCTGCGGGACGCTCGCGATGGAGACCATATCGAGGATTTGACCTTGCCCCGTTCGGCTCTGTGCACCTTGGCAAGCCGCATCTGTCGTTTGGTGCGCAGATGCGCTGTCAGTTCCTTCTTGAGCACCCCTCGCGACTGGATGAATAGGCTGCGATAGATCGCTTCATGAGATATCCGCATGCTTGGATCGCCTGGGTACGCTCGCCTCAGCCAGCCCGCAATCTGCTCCGGCGACCATTGCAGCGCCAGCTTTTGCGCCACCCGCCACCGTAGCCGTCCAGAGCGCGCCAGGCGACATTGCTTCGGGCGTAGCGCGCGCTGCCAAGCCTGCTTGTCGGCCCGGGTTGCGCGATACGTTTGTGCACCGCCATTGCGAGAGATCTCCCGACATATCGTTGATGGGGATCGCCCCAGACTTCGTGCAATAGCGCGGATGGCAAGACCTGCCGCAATCCCGCGAGAGATCTCTTCGCGCTCCCCCAGCTCAAGCGCCGAGGCCGCCCTACGCCTTGCTGACGGAGCAATACCGCCGTGTAAGGATACGATCCGCTGAACGCCGCCCTTGTTCCGGCGCTCCAGTGCCCGCGAGATCGACGAAATGCTCTGACCTTGCTTCCAGCGCTCCCATAACTCGGCCTTCTGTTCTGACGTAAACCAAACCCGTGACGTCACCATGCGACACCTCCCAATCCTCTCAGATTAAAGGTGTTGCGACGACCGGTTGAACCCACCGGCGCAAAGCTGCCATTCAGTAGCAGACAAATGCGATCGGCAAGGAGCTGGACACCCCTTGAATCGAACTGGCAAACCGCTTCTTAAGCTATTGATCGATAACGATGATCGTGATCGATGAGGGACGTCGCCTTTTCAACAAAAACAAACAGTATGGTCTGGCAAACGCGAGGACAGTAAGGAGAATGAATTCTCTATCCAGCGTATCAACCCCTGCGTCCACGGCTGTTCTTGCGGCATGCCTAAGGCTCGCCTGTTCAGGAATTCATTGCTTTCGCCGACTATCGATAGGACGAGCTTTTTTCTGGCTCAGACTGCTGATGATCCCTTAGCAGCAATCAGAAAAATGTGGTCAGTGGATCTTAGACTAGGCGCTCGCTGTCGTCGACGGCAAGCAAAAGCGTGACCAATGCAGCCTACTGGGTCTTCATTGTCCGCCTTGATTGTCGAGCAACCGCACTTAACCGGAATGGCGAGGTTCGCGCAAATCGCTCATACCAGAGAAACGGCGAGATTAGCGCCATGGTGAGCACGCCGTAGGGTGCGACCATACAAAGCAGCATCCAGGGCCAGCAGCCAATGAACCACCAAAGACCCGTCTTTGCACCAAATCGCGTGCTATCGACCAAGAGGCCGGCTCCGCTCCACCTAATAGGTGGTTGGCTATGGCATCGTCGCAAAACTAATGCCTTGATACGAGATTCCTGCCAGAGAACCGCCGTAGCCGCTCCGAGGGCAACTGTAAGGGCCCCTGGTATCTGGAAGATCATCCGGAAGACGAGAACGGTCGATGTGAGAAGCGCACATCCTGCCAACCATAGGCCAAAATAGCTGACGACGAACACTGCCTGTCCCACCAGGCGCCCTTCACCTATACGGTCAGCAAGATGGTCGATCTGGCCAATGGCCATTGGCAGCATCATTGCTAGCGACATGACAATCCAACCGGCCAGAATCTCCTCGGGCGGATTGAGGAGAAGAAGCGATGGCACTGGCGAGTCAGCAGCGAACCACGTCTGGGGAGTGATAATGCCGCAAAGCGATGGCAAGTTTAGTCCCGGAACAATACCAAGAAGCGCCAGCCACGCCCCACCTGCGACCACGATCAACCCACGCGGCCTATACTGATTGAGTAAATGGGCCAAATCCGTCACGGCGTCTCGCGAACAATACTAATTCGCCCAACTTCCGCCGCTTCGGCGCTGACATCTTGGTCGTCCGAAACGAAGTCGATGGTTATTTCATCGGCGCTGCGTGTTCCGCCGGGTCTTTCGGCTGCAAGTCGGGTGATGTCGAAGACGTAGCTCAGACCATTGCCCGCATGCGGGCCGTTCGGGGCGCTCGCCGTGTCAATGCCGAACAAGGACATCATGCCTACATATGTCGCTCGTCGGTGTCGGGGTTACCATCGTCCGGCAGGTTGACGTAGACGCGATAAGCCTGGCCGCGGTCGGTGCCTGTAATGTTCTCAAGATTGAGCAATATCCGATCTGGACCCAAATCCATGCTGCCCCCGGTCAACCCCTTCAGACGGCCTGTCTTCTTCGGGCGCTGAATAGCGACCGTGGCACTTCTGCGCCCAGATCCGAGCTTCACGCCCGGCGTCGATGCGCCGAGCACCCGAACTCCAGTCTTGCGCTTGCTGATCATGCCTAGTTTCCCTGCTGGTTTCCTGAGCGCAGCGGCGAATGGGCGGAGATGTGGCGGCTTCGGGGTCCCGGCCAGCGGATCGGCCACATTCTCATAATCATAATCAAGCGGTGGCGCGGTCGTGTCCACCATTTGCTGCGAAGTAAACTTCCAGACCTTGCCGTCCGAGCCGTGCACCTTGAACTTCTTCGTTCGCGGACCAGTACGCCACAGCGCCTCAGCGGGGTCGACATGAGCCTTATCGCGGCCTCTCCAGACCTCCCAGAGCCGATCGACATTACAGTGATGCAGCCAAAACAATGGGTCGAGGCCCGCCTCCTCGAAGCTCGACATGAAGCCGCCGCTGCCACCTACCCTGCCATGGATGTAGTTGTGTATACCGCCCTCCAGGGCACCGGACGCACCCGGTCCGTGAAAGAAGTCCGTCTCAGGTCCGCCAAATCCGGTTGACCCGCCCGAGGAACTACCGCCAAATCGAGGTTCGATCAGGATCCGGTCGAGCGCGACACCGCGCGGATCAATTCCGACATCTCCGGTTTCGAAGTGTTCGCGCCGCTGAGTCACGAACAGCTTGTTTTCCTGGCCGTCAGGCAATTTTGGCACGCAGAATTCCGGCCTCAAACGCTGCCACTCGGGCTTGCTGCAACCCCAGTAAGGCAGTGCCCAGTCTTGTGGCCCTCCCAGGCCGACAACGGCCGCGCGAACGATCGCCTCGAAGGCGGCAAGGTAGCCGCGATGCCAGGGCAGGAAATACCAGCTGCCGTGCTGACATTGGTTCCAGTAATCCTTGATATCGTCGTCGTTCGGAAGCGCGTCGCCGGGCTCGATCAAGCCGTCGTGGAACCCGTGGATGGCCGCCTGCCAGCGCCAACTCCCGGGAGCAGCGATTGGGCGTTTCTGCATTTCCGCGACGGCGCGCGCATACCACTAGATGATCGGATCCCAAGCAGCAAGGCCCCACAAATTTCGGCGCAGATGTGCCATGTTTTCCCCCGCTAGCTTGCGGCTCGGGCTTGAGCCGTCATTGCATGTTCAGCCCAGCGCAATGGGGATTTCTTCGTAGAGTACCCCGTCCGCCAGCAACTCCGTCGAATGAAAATGAGATTTGGCCTCAAGTTCGTTGACCAAGGTCCGCCGCGGAACCTCGGTTTTTTTGTCTTCCGAGCCATGCTTGCCGTGCTTCGTTGACAGAACCGAAACCAACCTGTCTTTACGAGCCTCGTCGCCGCGCTTCGAGAAGCTGTTCCACATACTGCGTGGCGTGGCGTTCCGGCTGCCATGGTGGCCGACCTTGTAGACATCGACATCGGCGAGCAGCTTGGCAAACTTCGACTCCAGCGCATACTGCCAGTTCTCAAGTTGAGCATCGCCCGGAAACAGCAGCGTCTTCTTGCCGGTGCGAAACAGCAGGATGACGCTGGTGTTGTTCATCTGATCGTCGAGCGCGCGCACGAGGCCAAGCATGAGCTCGGCGTTGGCATCGTCGATCCGGTGCGACAACCAGCGCTGCTCCGTGAACAACTTTGTTGCACGCACGGACTTCGCGCCCGGGAATAACGGCTTGGTATCGCCGGGCTCGGTCGCTTCGACGAGGCGCTGTGCCGTGAGCTGCCAGAATTCATCTGGGTCGCTTGAACGCTGCTTGCGAATGCTCTCGCTCTGACGAAGCGTAGGTGGACCAAGCACATTCACCTCAATGCCCGGCAAAACTTCGGCCAGCCCCGGATCACAGCCATGAAAGACGTATTCATGACGTCCCTCCATCGCCTGAAGATTGTCGATCGCCGAACGGTTTGAAAGGTTGTTCTCTCCGACGAAACGCAATTGGTCGGCTATTGCACGCGGCATCGCCTTGCCCTCCCCGTCGAGAAAGGTAAGCGCCCGCTGGGCGACTTGCTGCATGGCCGCGAGTGATGCACGGCGGCTGGCGAATGCCGTTTGCCGATCGCGGCCCACCGGCCCCAGCCAGTCCACGGGCGCCTCTGGCGCCTCCGTCCACGGTTGGATGATCACCTTCGGCGCGAGTTTGCGGATGATGTCGCCGGAACCGGCGCCGTTGCTGGTTGCAAAGCCGCTGATGTGATCCCTATGCCGGTGGGTCGCGACCAGCACGTCTAGGACGCCATTGGCTCCACCGCATTTGTCGCGAATGTCCTCCGCGACACGAAGCATGTGCGACGATGCGACATTTTCCGGGAGTCCGGTAGTACCGAAGTCGATGAGGATGTGGCGGCGCGCGCCATCCGCGTAGCTGAACCGGAGGAGGAAGCAATCGCCAAATCCGACCTGATAGGCGAAGATCGTCGCACTGGCTGGAGCCACCATATCAGGCTCCCATCCGTTGCTGATGGCTGAGTGCGAACCGCATCCTCTGGCCAACGCCCCCTCCGCCGAGCTGATCCGCGTCGAGAAGGTATTGACCGCGGGCGCGCTGACGAGCTCCGTCGAAGATAGGGTTAGCGATGTGGTATTTGACCTGACCATACTGGTCCAGGATCAGAACACCACCCCCGTATGCCGTAATCCGGTCAGTCGTCTTCATGCCATCCGGCCGTTCCGCGCCAAGTACGGATTTGAACTCCGCTCCGAACAGGTCAACGCGCTGTACGTATTGGCAGACCGTCTCGTGAAGCATAATCCCATCCGGCCCGAGCCTAGCGGCCTGATCGATCGACAGGACTTCGGTGTAGGCGCGTTCGCTGATCCCGAGGACATTGCGGTTCTCCCACAGGAAGCGGAACATCTCGTCGGCATTGCGCGTCATCGCGACATAGTTGGAGCGCGCATAGGTCAATTGCCCCGGATGCGAAAGCCGCTTCCAGCAGCCTTCCTCGTCGCAATTCTTGCGTTGTGTGATGATCCCGTAGGATCGGAACGAAGCGCGGATCGTCGGGCGGTATTGATGATCGTCGTCGGGCACGAGCTCGCGGTCCGCAGTCAGAAGCGCCGAGAGATACTGTGAGAAGTCGAGGTCGGTAGGCGGGCAGTAGTCCAACGCTCGTATCGCCATCGTCAGGAGATGGCCAGCAACCTTCGCGCCTTCTTCCACCACAGATGCGAGATTGTATCGATCTCCTTCGAACTTACCGAGCGCAGCAATACGTGCGCCCCAGAGAAGCACGAACGCGTTCATCATCGCCGCCACGATAACCTCGCCACGAGCGTGCTCGTCGGGATCGTCCCGCAGCTCCTTGCCTTTCTTCGACGTCAGCTCGACCGATTGGCGCAACGCGCCGCGTCCGCCATCATTCAGTTCGTTGCCGATTTCCATCGCTATCCCGAGAAGGATCGACTTCTTGATTGCGGCCGGCTTAAGTCTATGGGCAGAGACGAGCTTGATCGTCTCCTTGCCCTGTGCAATCGCGCCATCCTCGCCGATCGCCGCAGCCACCACCGGCTCCAGAGAAAAGATCGACAAGATCGCGACGATGTCGGCGAAACCCTCGTGGAATGCGGCCTGATCCGGACCGGACGCCTCGGTAAGGCGAGAGCGGAGACCATCGAGCACTGCATGTGTAGTCTCGTGCGCGACTATGTCATGAGACAGGCAGGTGAAAACCGGCGTCCCGTCCTCGCGATGAAAATAGCCGAACATCAGAGCCCTGTCGGGCTCGGAGTAGAAGGCGTTCGCCTGCGCGAAGGCGTGTGGTGCGATGTGCAGTTGGTGCCCGCCGGAACTCCAGCCTACCCTGCGGCCTAGTGCGCGCTCGAATGCGCCGAGCGTTCGCATCGCGATCGCATACACATTCTGGGCGTGGAAGTTGGGCTCGCCAAGTAGTCTGCGCTGGTACGCCGGATCGAGCAAATCTTCGCCCGGACCCGGTGCGAAGGGATCGACGAGCACGCCCGACGCGAGCTGATAGTCCTGACCGTCGAGATAGGCGCGCCTCTCCGTCGCATTATAGTCGACGACCTTGACACGGTACCCGGTTGGTCCCTTTGCCAAGATCTCGGCTGGAACCGCCACCTGCGTGAACACCATCGGTCCCTCGGCTGATCCGATGCGAAGGCCGGGATCCTTGGCGATGATGGTCAACTTCCGGGTCGGTGGTGGGTCGAGCATATACTCAGCTCCCAGACAGTCTGCCTCAATCAACCATAGGCGTAATCATCGAGGTCATGCAATACTGAACCTGCGAGTAATTTGTTGAGCTAAGTGATCGCCCAAAGCAACTCGGTCTTTCGTTGGCGCCAGCTTTTTCTTGAAACGAACGTTCTGGCCTTGCATCGGACTCTAATAATTGAAAATTGATAGAACGACTCTCCGGGCGGGAGAAGAGGCCCTTCTGATGAAGTCGCCGGTTTGCTGAGGCGTTGCAAGGCTTATCCCCACAAAGGAAGACGTTCGTTGAACTTCCCTTAACCGCTGTATCAGGCAGTAGTAGATTGCCGTCTCAAAAATCGACAATCTTTCGATTTTGGGCTGGTGGAGACCTAGAGAATTGGTGCAGAGGTATTTGGTATTAGAGATTCTGGTGCGGCGGAATGGCTAAAGGCAAATTCGAGCGTACGAAGCCGCATGTGAACATCGGCACCATCGGACACATCGATCATGGCAAGACATCGCTGACTGCGGCAATTACCAAGTATTTTGGCGAATACAAACGCTATGATCAGATCGACGCGGCGCCGGAAGAGAAGGCCCGTGGCATCACGATCTCGGCTGCTCATGTGGAATACGAGACGGCAACGCGGCACTACGCCCACATCGACTGTCCTGGTCACGCCGACTACGTGAAGAACATGATCACAGGCGCAGCTCAGATGGATGGCGCAATTTTGGTCGTCTCAGCTGCCGATGGACCGATGCCGCAGACCCGCGAGCATATCTTGCTGCGCGGCAGGTTGGTGTTCCAGCGATCGTGGTGTTCCTCAACAAGGTCGACCTGGTGGACGACGAAGAGCTGCTTGAGCTGTGCGAACTTGAGATTCGCGAGCTTTTGGCCAAGAACGAATTCCCAGGAGACGACATCCCCGTCATCAAAGGCTCGGCGCTTGAGGCGCTCGAAGGTTCCAACAAGGAGCTAGGCGAATATGCGATCCGCGAGCTGATGGCTGCGGTCGATGCCTACATCCCGACGCCGGTTCGTCCGCTGGACAAGCCGTTCCTGATGCCGATCGAAGACGTGTTCTCGATCTCCGGCCGTGGCACGGTCGTGACCGGCCGCGTCGAGCGCGGCATCATTAAGGTCGGCGAGGAACTCGAGATCATCGGCATCCGACCGACGGCCAGGACGACCTGCACGGGCGTTGAAATGTTTCGCAAGCTGCTCGATCAGGGCCAGGCTGGCGACAATTTGGGACTGCTGCTCCGAGACATTGACCGGCAGGACGTGGAGCGCGGCCAGGTTGTCGCTAAACCAGGATCAGTTCAACCGCACCGGAGATTCACTGCCGAGGCCTACATCCTGACGCGAGAAGAGGGTGGCCGCCACACACCATTCTTCACAAATTACCGTCCGCAGTTTTACTTCCGCACGACCGACGTTACCGGCATCGTGTCGCTTCCGGAAGGCACAGATATGGTGATGCCTGGCGACAACATCACTTTTGATGTCGAGCTCATCGTGCCTGTTGCTCTTGAGGAGCGTCTGCGTTTTGCCCTGCGAGAAGGTGGCCGCACCGTCGGAGCCGGGATCGTTTCGAGTGTCGACCGCCGTGCAGTTGTTACCGCTTCGCCGGGCGATCTCGCAACTACAGCCGCCCGGTCCGGTTCGAGACGAGAGCCGAGGATCTCGTTCGATGAGATGTGCCGCTTGGTGCGGGACGCGGTAGACAGTGACGATCTTATTTCGGAAGAGTTCGTAACGTTGTCGAAGATTGCCGACCAGATCGGAACGTCGGAGCGAGACCGGGTCTTGATTGAAGCGGTGATTTTCATGACGTCCTCGGAATCGGCATTGCTGGAGGTTCAGGGCGTCTTAAGGCAGCCTGGGCAGGAGGGCATCAACCTGTCGCAGAACCAATTTCGAGATGCGTTGGTGAACAATGCAATTGTCCATCCACGCACTGGCGAAACGGTCGAAAACGCCCAGAAGTATGTCTACCCAATATTCGTCGTCAGGAACCGAAGGGTGGATCATGTCAGACACTGAACTGTCTTTGGCCGACCTCTTGGCGGTGGCCAAGCCGCTCTGCGGGGGAAGTTGGCTCAAATACCATTTCGCAAAGACGCATAAAGACCGCCTAGCGGCTTTGGAGGGAATTCTGGAGCATTGCTACAACTTGCTCATCGACAACCGGCAGCTGAAGAAGAACTTGCCCGAAGATGAGCTAACGGTTCAGATTGTAGACCAGCTGAAAATGCTTCACATTCAAGCAACCAACGATGAAAGGCGCGGCGGTCACTGCGACATTCTTGTAAGGGCCAGCGACCACTTTTTATGGATTGCGGAAGCGAAAATCCATCATGACTTCCTTTGGCTGAAGAAAGGATTTGTCCAACTATCCGTCCGGTACGGTGTCTCCCTCCGGGGGCGAGACAATGGTGAGCTGCTAATCTACTGCCGCAACAAGGATGCGGCGGCTGTTCTTCGGGCATGGCGGGACATGGTTCTCGGCTCGTATGAAGGTGTCAGCATTCTGGAGGACGAGATCGACACGCAGCTCTATTTTCGCACTCGTTATCCCTGTGAAACGAGTGGTCTGCCATTCAACATTCGGCATCGCATTGTCCCGATGTATTGGCCCGGTTCTACCACAAAGGGTGTCTCCTGAGGAGGTGGATCCAATCCATAATCTGATGTGGTTGAGGATATCTCAAAGCCGTGAAGACGGCGCCGTTGATCGCCGGCGGCGACACTAAGTTCTGGTTCAACTGCTCGACCGCCCGCTGAGCTACCAAGCCCCTGAAGCTCTGGCAGAAAGTTGAAGGGTCCTTCGGATCTGGCGGCGTCGCACCTGCGGTCGCCGCGAAAGAAGCCTGCTGGATTCCGACCCCAAGGTCATCCCTGCCAAGCATCATCGTCAGCCGTCATTGCTCCCTCCCTCAGCGGCGACGCATGCCGTTTAGGCTTCCTGCCAGGCGGTGAGCAGCGGGCCCCCGCGGCCATAGACCGGGTCTTTGTCCGGGCGTCGGACCTTCGGGATGGCACGTAAAGCCTCCGCATGCTGTTCGGCGCTCCGGCATAGATCGTAGGTGCCGAAGGGCGGGTAAGCTCCAACGACCAGGAGATCGGCGGATGACGAAAGACGTTGATGGCCCGTGCCAGCTGGCAGGATCGCTATGTCTCCGGACTTCACATTAAGCACCTCGCCCTTGTCGCCACCGAAGCGGATCTCGGCAGTGCCCCGCGCAATTCCCAATACCTCATGGATGCGCGAATGGTAGTGGACATAGCCAAAGATGCCGTTCTGCCAGCTGTCGCCCCAGCCGTTTGAACTGAACAAATCCTCAAGAACGGTCGCCGCATCCGCATCGGCCGGCAATGTCACGGCGCCCGGATAGACGAGCATCGGCCAGCGCGCATTGTTGGGTACCATGCCATCGTCGGCAAAGCGGAATGTCAGTGGCTGTTGGTTGTTCACACGTGTCATGCCGGGGCGCTAGTCCGCTGTGATCCGCAAAACATTGCTGTGAAACCTGCTGCGGGTTGATACGCCCGCAGAGAAGAGCCTGGTCACTTCGGATTATGCCCCGCACCTATGGGTAGGCAAGTCCACCGCCGTCAATGTGGCCAGCAAGCAGGGACGGGCGCGCAAGGGGCGGCAGCCACGAACTGAAGTGCCGCATTTTAATTGTAAAGAAGAAAAACATCGGATCAAAAAATAATCTAGGCATCAATTCTTCCAACTAATTCAGCACAATGATAGTGTTCCTTCAAATCATCGGGCAGCGTTACTAGGGGGCTAGATTGGATCTGGAGGACTTGCTCACGCCAGATGGCGAGACGGACAATCCGTCCATCAGCAGGCAAGGCGGTCGAGTCTGCCTCGACAAGGACGCGATCTCAAAGGCGGGATATAGACTGTTCGAGAAGCTATCGGGGCAGCTCGACACACACGACTTTTGGACCGCAGCCCCTACCCAGAAGAAGTATCTCCCCGATGTCGGGCTTTGGGCCCCACAGCGTCGCGCAGTTGGTCTTTCTCTCGCCTACCTCGCCGCTCGCCGCACGGCAAAGGAAGGCGCGGGCGCTGCCCTTGTCAAAATGCCAACTGGGACGGGCAAGACCGGCGTAATCGCGACGCTGGCATGCGCCGTCGAGGACATCAAGCGAACGCTGGTCATCACACCGCGTCGAGCTCTTGTTGATCAGATGTTGGCCGACCTTCACACACGCCTCTGGAGTCGTTTTGGTCTGATTTATTCCGGTACCGAGGTCCGCGCGCGGGCAGTAGGTGATGCTGACGTCGGATCGCGGGCGATAAAGGGTCCAGTCTGGCGATTGCTACCGAGTGATGCCGCCACCCTGACGACGATCGCCGACGATCGGATCGTGGTGGTAGGCACGTTCGCCGCTCTCGAGCAGATACTTCGACCTGACCGTCCTGCACATCGCCTGAGCGGCCGCCGCCCGTTGGGTGGGGACGAGATCCCCCCCGATCCTGAAGAGAACGCCGACCTCAAAGAGCCGGATCGCAAGAAACTGGTTGCACTGTTGAAGAGCTTCGACCTCGTGATCGTAGACGAAAGCCATTACGAGCCAGCGTTCATCTGGTCTCAATGTATTAGACAACTTGGACTTCCAACCGTACTTTTCAGTGCAACCCCTTATCGTAACGACTTTCGCTATTTCGATATCGACGGGCGCTTCGCATTCAATCTGTCCTACGACGAAGCTAGAAAGAGGCGTCTCATTCGCGATGTCAAAGTCCTGGCAGATGATCCCTCCGCAACTGCTGGTGAGAGCTTCCCAAAACGGCTCATCCGGTTCGCCGATCAGGTCGCAAGGGAAACGAACCCGGACCATCCCGGGCGAGGCCGCATTATCGTCCGAGGAGACACGCACGAGAGTCTGGTCACACTGAGACAGGAGCTTGGCGCGCTCGGTCAGCGCAGCGTTCTCATTCATCACAAGGAGAAGCGGAACGCTGCCGCCCTACGTTTCCAAAACGTAATGGACGCGCTTGCTGCTCACGAGACTGAGGACGTTAGATTCTGGCTGCATCAATGGAAGCTACTCGAAGGCGTCGACGACAGCCGGTTCGGCGGCGTGGCCGTAAGTGAGCCCTTCACGACCAGCCGTGCCGTGGTGCAGCAGATCGGCCGTGTACTTCGGTATGGCGACCGCAAACGGGCGGAGACAGCGCTCGTCATCGGCAGGGAGGGACTAGGTGTCGATCTGGCCGAGCGTTTCGATCGCTACATGTCCTATGAACAGCGATTCAACGCCAATCCAAGTGAAGCCCTTCGTCGAGAGACCCAGTTCTTCGAAACGTTGCGAGCCGCATCGCCAGCGGTGCAATACATATCCGGCGACTTCCGTGACCGGTTCGACCTTGATGACGACCAGGTTGGGTTTGCTGATATTCAGCTGCCCTGCCGCGCCTACGTAATGCGGAACACGGGCGGAAGATCGTTGGACGAGATCGCAGAGGCCTCGCAACTGGCTATGGGCCTTGAGGATCGTCACGACGCCACCATTTTCCGGCCCAGCGGCAGCAAGGATCCGTCGGGACTACGCCTTATCGTCTATGTGTTGTGGGGCAACTCACCGCTGCTCATCCGCCGCGCCATGCCAACATGGAATCTTGGCGTAATGGCGCTTGTTGAAGTCGGGAACCGAATCTTCCTTCTGGATACCGAAGGGCTCGTCATCGACCCTGAGAAGCTTGGCCTCGAACCGGAATCCCCAGAGAAGATGCAGCTCCTTGTGCCAGCCGCCGGTCCCGGGGAGACGTCTCGGGTGACGGTCGCATCGGCCCTCAGTCTCGATATATCGGACATGGGCGTTCGAGCTGCCACGGTAAGAATGCGAGACTTCAGTGAAGGGTTCTATGACCTTGCGCAAGGCATGCAAGCGACTACGTCCGTTCGCGCTTCCATTCGGCGCAAGGGCGCCGTGACTACGGCTTTACGCTACCTGTCGCTGCAGCGCTCTTCCGTATCTGACGGCAGCGGCAAGTACGTGCCGATCGTCGAGTACGCAACCTGGGTGAGTTCCGTTGCCGCCCAACTGGAATCCAAAGACACACCGAGCAGAGCTTTCCAGCGGTTCGCGCAAGCGGTCCCAGCTCCTGCTGCAGGAAAGGCAGTTCCTGTGAACGTACTCTTCGATTTTGCCGAGATGATCGGTGACGGTGGAGAACACGCACCTCCCCATTGGAATACCCATAACGTCGCAGGTCTAATTTCGGCGGACCGGTGTCTTGATGTCGAGCCAGATGGCTCCTTCACGATACAAGTGGACGACCACCTTTTCGACGGCAAGCTAAAGTACGAGATCACCGGCGCTCTACGCCGCCGCGGCCGATATGTAGTAGAGTGCGCCGATCTCGATGCTCATCTCGTGGGTCACGATGTCACCCGCAAGGAGAAGCCACAGCTGCTGTCAGGTATGCTGACCCGGGATCAGGCGTTCAGAGTAATCCCAACGGATCCCACACTCATTTACGCACAAAGGCACTTTTATCACCCCAGAATGTCAATCGACGAGATCGCGAAGAACCCACCGGGCGGACCGTTGGAGTTCCTGACAGGATCCCCGTGGCTCGCGACCGTCATATCCGAAAAGGGCAACGCCAAGTCCGCCATCAAGGAGTGGGTCTCTAGTAGTATTTTCGGAGGCTTCTACGCGCAGGCCGGTCTGGCGTCTCACGGCGCGGCCAACACGAGATATCGCAGCGCCATCCGTGCCCTTGACCCAACGCTAGCTGACCTCCTGGACAAGTTTTCCTTCGTCGTTTGCGACGACGGCGGCACCGAGACCTGCGACTTTATTTGCGTGGATGACGTGGACCCTCGCCTCGTACTTATCCACGCCAAAGTTGATGATACCATCATGAGCCTGAACGCCCTCCAGGCTGTGGGAAGGCAAGCTCAGGCAAGCATCGCCTTTCTGACGCGCATCGAATCCTTTCCTGACCGTACGGCGGATTGGCAGACGCCGGTCACCATTAAGGACGGACAAATCGCTTCACGCGTCGTCAAGGGGACTGATCCGGTTCCAGAGCTTTGGGAGCGCGCCCGCGACGCAGCGCGGTCGGTGCGCTACAAAAAAGAAATCTGGATTTTGGCGGGTAGCATCCTCCAACGTCAGGCACTCGTCGACGAGCTCAAGAAACCGGCCCCAAGCCCTCGCTCGCGTCAGATGATTTATTACCTGGCGTCACTGCAAACGTCAGCCAATCGCGCCAACATCGGCATGCGGATCTACTGTTCCCCTTAGCGGCAAAGTAAGAACGCGGCTTTCAAAATGTTGGCCACAGACTGGCGAAGAAAAGGGTTGCTGGGACCAGTTTGCATCGTGCAATCTCGCTCCGTCGCTGCCTAGGCAGAGAAGCCCCAGCCCATCCGTGGGCCGAGAACCTGGCGCCAAAGGTCCATGGCGAGCTTGTCGTTACCAGTTTTCTGCGCCAAGCGTGCCATGGTAGCGTGATCGGCCACTAGATCCATAAAGTCGTCCCAGTCTTTCTGGGACACATTGGACAAAATGTCCTTGCCGCGCACCGCCGGATCACCAAGCGTGGGCTTTTCGTATGGCCTGTCGCCATACGCCTCCTCTATGTTCTCGAGGAACTGGGCGAACGCCTCACCATAGTGATATTCGTCCGAAGGAGCGTGCGCCGCAGTCAAGATTTCCAGTGAGAAACCCTTGGGCCGCCTGGAGCCAAAGTTCACTCGCCTCCACCATTTGATAAGCTTCACAAGGGGCTTAAACCTGCTCTGGAATTCCACATTCATGGCCGCGCTCCATGCATTGTGAAAGAGGGGATCTGTCTGCATCCATTCCTCGTCCCTTCGATCTGGTATTTTGAATCCTTTTCCAGAACGAATAAGTGGAACAACGTCCACATCTACCAGTGGCATTCGGATGCGCACTGACCGCCTATTCATTCGCTCGACATTATAATTTTCTTGAAGAACTCGCCTTAGGTTTTTCAAAATATCCCGGGGATCGGCGCCGAATCCGTACCGAAGCTCGACATATACGTCGACGTCCGGCCGGAACTCATCGCCGCCTGCAGTGCTCGGGCGGATTGCTGTGTGGCGCGAATAGCTCCCGGCAAGGAAATCCTGGTTCAGCCGCTCCGAAAAAACGGGATGATCCCTAAGATAATTTCGTATCGAATAGTGGGCCTCCGAGGCCGAATCCCTGATCCCTTGCTTGGGCTCGATGTCCCGAAGGAGCTCCTCAAAGCGGCTGTTCGGCAACATGCCTGTCCCTCACTGCCTTTCGTTCCGCACCGGGCATGGAGATCTTCATTCAAAGATCACGTCGACAAATCCCTTGCCTTCCCTGATCCGCTCCTTGGATCCCGCCTAGCCATGGTCATCGCCATTTCGTCGCCGCTGCCCACTATCCGGGTTGCCCCACCGTACACCCGCCGCTCGCAAAGGCATCGTTCAACAATTTTGCGAGCCTTAGACCACCCCGGCCGAGCTGCTCATCGAGAATTGGAAGGTTCGACCTCCTATAGGCATCATCGAGCACAATGTTGGCCGGGACGGACTCGATTATGTCGACCGCGAGCTTGTGGGTTTCATTTGCCCAGTCGATGGTTGTTCCGGAGGTTGCCACCGGGACGTCGGCTGTCTTTAACCAACCATTTTCCAACCGGTCCTCGTAGGACCCCCAAGACCATGCCGTCTTGTCGATAAGACCGGCGTCCCACGCAGCATGGAGATTGCTATTGAAGGGGAGATTGCCATTGACGCCCTCCTGCGTCACCAACGTCACGCTAATACCGTTGCCGCCGCCTTGATCGCCGATCGTATGCAATGGTTGATGCAAATCACCGACAAGGTGGATCAGGAATTTTAGGGCACGCCGGCGATCATCGAGGGGCTGTGATGGGCAAGCGACGACAGCAAGCTGCCTGTCGATCGCCGCTATCAGACAATCGCCCAACGCGGCGTCAAGGATACAATCTCGAGACGCATCGTAGGCTGTCGCTGCCCCGGGAATATCGACGAAGTGCCATCTGGTGGTCGCTTTGTCTCGAACCCGCTCATCATCTGCCCAACTGGCGAGCGAGGCTAGCGACGTTCCGGCTCCAAGCAGGTCCGAGGAACCTTTCAATGCCACAGCGTCCAGGCGCCGTTGCGCGATTTCGGCAATGATGGCGTGCCCGGACGGACCCCACGCAAGTGCTACACTTCTTGCGGAAAAGACAAAGACAATCGCTAGAATGATACGACGCAGCATTGAAGCTCCTCCTCGCGCCAAGCTAGTTGATGAATATTGATCGAAATAACCTCGCAATCAAGCAGACCTAAGCTCCTCAACACAAAGTTTTCTGACTTTCCAGCAATAGAAGTTTTCATTGGGCCGATCTGGCGCTTTGTGGACTGGCAGCGTTGACAGCGCTCAAAGCGGCGAGGGTTAGATCTTTAGGCCAATCGGCTCGAGCTCACTTCGGACAGCCGCTCGAATCGCAGCGGACCATGGGGCGGAGCGCTGCACATAAGGTTTTAGGCAGACCAGAGCCTCTTCGATGTCACCCTGCACACTATCACGGTGCACGCCAGCGGGGAGATTTTGCAGCTCCTGGAGTTTCTTGCGCGCAAGCCGAGCCCATGCCATCGCCAGCATCATCCGTTCAGTTCTCAATTTTACCAGCAGTGAGCGATTGAGGCCCACGATCTTAATGGTTCCGTCTGCGCGACGGAACGCGTCAGAGTTTTTGTCCCGTTCACGGGAAACAACCAGACTCTCACCCCTGCGGACCTCGAAAGCAAGGAGATCGGGGCAAGCAGGATCACAGGGGTTTAAGAGCACAGGGGATTCGTCGCACTCCTTGCCCTCTGCGGTGGCGCGCTTGGCCTCGTCAAGCAGTGGAAAGTAGTCGGCCTTGCCCGAAAGCACCTCTTCACCGCTTTCTGCAATTTGCTGCCAGCGCGCGCTGTTGCAGTCTGTGCAGGACGGAAGCAGATTTTCCCACGCAGCCGCCAGCCACCAATATCCGGTCATCTCCGTTCGGGGCGCCTTCCTGACGACGATGCGCCCCTTCGGTCGGTAGTGCTCCACTGCAACCGGCGCGGTGGCGGCGTAGCTGCTCTCGCAATAAGCGCACTTGTGGCCAGTGAGAGCGTTCACGGCGTCGCGCACATCCGGTTTGCCGTAGGCCGTGAACTCGAAGCTGCCGTTGGCGCCATTGGCGAAATGGTCCCTGGCACGCTCCAGCTCGGTCTTGCCGTGCTTGTCAACGCCGTCGAGATTGGGCTCTTTCACCTTGGAACGATCAATGTAGATCATGCCTGATCCCAAATAGCTTGGAGCCGGCCGATAAGGACTGGGTCAGACCGGACAGGGGGAGTGACGTCCGCAGTCTTCGCCAGGTAGGAGTCGATGGCCTCCAGCATCAGCCGTTCACGATGGTTGGAGCCCAACTGTGACTTGCCCTCCAAGCGCTCCCTCACGGCCTCGAGCGTGGTTTGCTGGTCGGATGAGAGGCCATCACGAGCGAGCAACTCATAGTACAACTGGAAGTCAGCCTCGATCTGCGGGTCCAAGGTGCTGTGCAGGCCAAACGCCTCTGACTGCAACAGCTGGTCCACTCGCAGCCCTTCCACGTCAGGCAGAAAGTTGGCCGGGACGGCACCGAGCTCGCCGTCGCGAAGCATCAGCCGCACCTCGCCATTCCGCACGCCTCTCAAAACCAGAGGATCGTGAGTAGTTATGATGAACTGCACCTGCGGGAAGGCAATGCGCAGAGCGCCCGCGATACGCATCTTCCAGCGGGGATGCAAGTGGGACTCCAATTCATCGAGCAGCACGAAGCCCTCGGCAGACTCCGGCGTATCCCAGCGGGAGAACAGGACCTGCAAGATGTCGCAGGTGATCCCCACGATCGCGCGGTAGCCGGCCGACAGCTCATTAAGGGTGGGGGAATCCCCATGAACCTGGAAGCGGACATACCGCCCGGAGCGGGTCATCTGAGCCGCCTGATCCTGCAGCAATACGGTCTTGAGCACCCTCGCGACTGCGTTGAAATGCTTTTCGGGAAGCGACCTCAGCCAAGGGTGCGGGTTCGGCAGCCGCGCGACCTCGCGTGTAATGCCGGCGATGTGTGTAGGTCTGGTTTCGGGCGAGCCGCCTTCCAGGGTCAGCGGTGCCAATGAGATGGACGTGGAAAGACTACCTTGCCGGCGCCCCGGGACCCTGAGTGCCCCGTAGGCGAGCACGAGAGCAGTTGGGAGCTCGGTCCCGGTGAAGTGCGGCTCGGAGCGCGAGAAGTTGAGGATGGCAGGCTGCTCCCGATCCCAGAATTCCAGACGGACCTCTCCACCGGCGGCGCGTCTGTGCAGGACGTCCCGTGGCTTGATATGCCGCCCCGCCGCCTTCGCGCCCGCCAGCGCCAGCGCCACAGCCAGCAGCACAGTGCTCTTCCCGGTTGCGTTTTCGCCCAGCAGCACCAACCAGGGCGACGGCTCTCCGCTGCGTGGCTCCGGCAGGTCAAGCGTCAAGTCCCTCAGCATGCGGAAGTTGCGGATCCGGATCGATTTGAGCGGTCGCGACTCAAGGCGGAAGGATTCCTCTGAGGTCTCACCCGTAGCAGCGTAGCCGCTTGCAATGCCCGACGGGGACGCGGCATCAGCAATTGCCGTCACAGGCGCATCGGCCTGGTCGAAGAACCCAAGAGCCTGGAGCTCCGAGCGCCGCCTAGCCACGAAGGCACGGGCCACTGCCGTGTACTCCGTGTCAGGTCTGAGCTCCCCGGAGAGGCGCGCGATGAGAAGTTGGCGCGTTGACGCGCGTGGTGAATCGAGCAGGATAGCAAACACCGAAGCCAGGTTTGCATGCCGCTTCGCACGCGCCTCAACAAGCGCTGGCCGGTTGAGACTGAGGACCTTGATCGTGATCTCACCCTTGCTACTCTTGGGAACGACCTGACCATCGTCAGTGAACTCCAAGTGCTCTTCAGGGTCCTCGCTACAGGGATTGATCAGGAGGGCACGCTCAGTCGAATCTATCACCTCGATTGGAGTAAGGGGAGGCGCACGAACTTGCCCTTCAACTGGGAACAGGTTCTTCTTTGAGCGATTGCAGAGTTCACAGGCGGGGAACAAATTGTCCCACTCGAGGCAAAGCCAGCCATAATGCGGTAAACTTCCGACCCCAGCCAGATCGGTGGCGCCCACACGAGGCCGGAATTGGTCCACAACTCCAGACCAGCTAATACCGATACGGCTCTCGCAGTAGGCGCACTTCTGAGAGAAGGCCTCCTCAAGAACAGGCCGGATACGATTATGGAAACGGCCGGTGCTATCGCCAAGGTCGGGGGTACGCTGGTTCATCTCTGCCGGCGTCAGTGCGTAGTATTCGCGGATCCTGCGCCGCGCGTCGTCAGCCAGTGACCATATGTCTGTTTCGATCGGCGGCTGGCCACGCTGAACCCGGATCATCTTTTCCTCCCGCCACAGAACATCGCAGCCGAAGTCCAAGAGTCAACTCTGTCGCGAGAGCGAAGGCGAGTAACCGGCATCGGCCTTACCTGCCGAGACCATAGACGACACAGCTCTTGGATAACCCTGCGCGGGAACAGCTTGAATCGAATGTCAGCGGCTGCCTACAATGCTCGGCAAGATGTCCAAATGCCCAGAAATGCGGTTCAATAGATTTTGTCAATTTGGGTCGCGTGCCTGCACGCTGAGTTGGGACGGACCTCAAAATATCGAAACAGGCGAGACTTGGCTTGTACGGGATGATTTCGCATAACGGGGTAGCCAAACACCGGTTTTGTTCCATTGCCCGTCGTCTTCGTCATGTCTTTAAAATCGAATCTGAAAATGGTTCTCGATTATCCACACAGACTTGACTGAAACTTGCGGATTGCCGCAAGTGCGTCTTGCTATGTGAAAAATGCGAAATATATTGGCTTCCGGGGGTGGGACATGAATCGGCAATCTGAGCTATTGAGTCAGTTCCCGCCGAGCCTGCACGACAGTATCATCGAGTTCTGGCGGCATGTCTCAACCATCGATGCTGATTATATTGTTTTTTTGGCTCGCAAATCGCTGAGACTTTACGACCTTTTCACAGAATGTGGATTCCCGAGAACCGAACGCGTTGTTCTTTCTGACCATGTGATCGATTTCGCCCCTGAACGCTTTCGTGGAAAGCGCATCGCCCTTGTGGACGATACGCTCATCCTTGGCACGACGCTTCGAAGAACAGTCGACGCGCTCCTGGTCCTGGGGGCGAGCGATGTCTCAGTACACGTGATGTTTGCCGACGAAAAATACTGGATAAAGAGCATCATCGATCCAGACCATATCGGGAGCATTCTGCCGCACGATGTCCTCCTCAATTTTTGCAACGCGTCGGTAGTGGCCCTTCAGACGCGTGCAATTCCCTACCTCACCGATTTCCCCATGTTTCGCCGCCTCGCTGTAGGACCTAGCGAACTCAACGAAATAACGTCGCTGCCGGATTGGAGAGCATATACTATCTCCGGTAGCCGCAGCAGCGACCGAATGTCATCCTACTACTCCCTTCTACCGAGTGACGAACTTAGGGAGCGGTTCAATGAGTTCGTCGCGTACAAAGGAACTCCCGTCGACATCCTCAAGGTGAGGCTTTTCGTTCGGCATAGCCGCACCGTATCTTGGCTGCGGGTCGTTCCAATTGTTACGCTCGCTTCCATCCAAGACGAGGACGCAACCGCGCTGCTCGAACAAATCCTGGACAACGCGACGGAAGGCCGGGCTGGGGCAGCGGGGTTCTTGCCATCAGGTTCCGCTATTGCGAATTTTCGCCATCTTCAATTCTTCTTGTCCCTGATTGCCGGAAAAATACTGGCATCCGACATCGCCGAGGTCGCTGATGTCGGCCGGAAGCTTGAACTGGACCTGGGTGACGGAGCCCGCCATTTTGGTCCTTGGTCCCGTCGACATCTTGTCAATCTGGCGTCGACTGCGGAACTTTTGGCGGAAAAGTTCCAAACGGGCACATCTTCTCCACTCACACCAGAATACCGACAGTCGTCGATACCAGCTCATGAGTACGACATCTCAAGCTCCGATCTGGCCGAGTTTACCGCAAGCCCGCCGGCGGCTCTCCGAGGCAAGGCCGAGGATGCCAATGCATCTCGGTCTAACCTGCTTGTCGATTTGATGCGAACATTTGTCCGCTTCTATTACAAGTATGAGCTGCCGGCGCGCGAGGAGACAAAGAAGCTAGGGTCGGAGGTATTGACTGCGCCCGTCGCGATTGCGCCTCACAGGGACCGGTTAAATTACGGACTGTCCTGGAGCGTGCTTGCAGCTGACCTCTTTCCGAAGGGAAAGCGTCTCACAGCAAGACGACGTGATCTTCTAAGTCTTTCACTGGATCACCTCATCGACTGGGGGATCGCAGTTCCCATTCTGGCTCACCGGGACGGCGTCATCTTTAGGGCGTACAGGCACGGTGAGGATGTGGCCTTCTCAGATCAGGAGATCGCTCTGATTTATGACATCGTCGACGGATACCTCGCCGGCGCAAAAGCAAGCACCGTCGGGAAACTCGTTCTCGAGAAGCTCATGGCGTGCCTGATGCGGGTGGGCGCCGCCAGGGAGTTTCTGGAAGTAGTGCATGGCATACATGGCAATGACGGAGTGGTTCGGATTGGTTACCATTTACACGGCGCAGTACCGTTTTTTCGTACGGCGAACACGTATTTGGCCGACAACAAAGACAGCTGGCTTTCGACCTATGTGATCGAACGCGAGGTTGTCATTCGATCTAACTCGGGAATAGCACTCGGAACAAGGCCCGATGCCGCACTCTACAAGGCCAGCGCAGCAAGCTCCGCGCGCCGGCTTGGCTGGCTTCTCGGAAAGCTCCGCGAAGATCCAGCGATGGGCGACGCCAAGTTCAGCTTGAATGATCTGATCGTTCTGGCCTCGTGTGCCGGGCCAAAGGATCTCACCGGCGCGCTGATTGCAGAAGCACGGATTCTGTCACGCTGGCTTGCCCAGGTTTTGAGGCCTCACGCGAGCCGCTCGCTCGACACGAACGGCTACGCACTCTTGGTGCGTGACGGCCGTTCTGGATATGGAATGACGGCTCTCAATTCCGCAAGACTGAAGTTTAACGCCTATGTCACAGGTCGTTTTGATAGACTGATAGAGCAAGGCGGTAAGGGGCTTTCCAATCTGCCGGAAGGCGATTTCCTTGCCGAGTCTTGGAAGGAGTACTGGATAGGCATCTCTAAGTGGAACGACCGTAAGCAGAAGGAGACGTTTGAGCGGTGGATAAATATCCTTGGTCAAAACTTTTTAAATATTACTATTGATGTCTTTATGATCCTTTCCGCCGCGATCTACGGCCAACAAAAGCAGCCTCGAGAGAGGGACAAGGACCTGCGACGGCTGTTGCGCCAATTCGATGAGATCGTTCCGGTATTTCGATCGAGCGTGAACTCCGGTGCCAGCCACGACACCAACATCGAGCGATTGCGAAAGGCGATGACCACCGAGCAGCCGATCGAGAAGGTCGATGCTGCAATTGCGTTCTCACTGCAACGGCTGGCCATCCATCTTGCAAGTCTTGGCCAAACCGCCAATCAAGCCGCCGACGTCATCGACAACTTCGGGAACATCGGCGAACAGATGACCTTTCCTATCGTCCTATGGTACGACATCATCGACTCTACAGGTCAGAAAGGCGGCCTGACAGGTGACAAACTCGTCGACTACAAGCGGCGGGTTAAAGCTTTCAAGCAGCAGTCGAATGGCGACCTCAGATCGTTGAAGCAGCGAGCTAAGGACTCCGGAGCCACGATCCATGCTACCTACGGAAATCTGGAGTCCGAAGATGATGAGAAGCACATTTTTTTCGGCAATGCGAACACACTCGAGTGGGCATGGGTCACGTTGCAAAGCTTGACTCAGAGAGCCAAAGTCAACGATGTGCGGTTTAGGGCGATACTAGCACCTACAGGGTTTGCGGGCGCTGAACCGTACCGATATGACGCGCGAGCGGAGGTTGAGGGGAGAGTTTTCTGGGAAAACTTCAAGCGGCTGAAGACTGCCCTGAGAACTGAAGAAGACAAGGTGATAAAGGGAGAAAGCCGGGTACTCCCAAGGTCCTGTCTGTGGTTGTGCGAGTGGCAATCGTCGAATATCAGTCTGCCTCCGGAACTCTCCTTCGAGCCGGTACATAGATTCGATGTGCGTGTCGAAATGGATGACTTCGAAACAGTCACATCGGCCGAGGCTGGATGGATCGGGTGACGCGTCAAAGCAGATCGCTCTCCTCTGCGATCACTCGGCTGCTGCCGATAGCTCCTGCTCGCGTTTTTTAATCGCCCTCACTGTGTTTTCGTGTTTCCTTGAAATGCTGTTGTTATAGATCCACTCGGCTTCCGTCCAGAACGACACGATGGCTCGGGCAAACCGTTTGAGGTCCTTCACCTCCAGCACAATGTCGAGCCGGGCGGGAGATCCAGCCGAATCGTCAAATGGCATCGGCGGGGATGCGGGTATTGGCGTGCAGAACTCCGGAAAATTCGCTTGAATGGCCGCCGACGCCCGGCCTTCGCCGTGACGGCAGAAGTTGCCAAGCAAGTTCAGAAGGTCAAGGTCGCGATGCACCTTGAAATGCGAGAAAGGCAGCTTCCGGAGTTTAAAGAACTGTAGCTTCAGATATTCCCAGTCTCTGCATTGAAGCTTGCCGGCCAAGCCAGCCTGATCCTTCGCAATTTCGCCGGCGCACGCAATGAGGTAGCTGCGGAACTGCTGTTCCCACATGGACTGCAGGGACAGACAGAGCGCACTCAGCGTAACCGCACGTAGGTCTTCCATATCCGACAGGTCGAACATCGCAACTGGGTCCTGCGATGCCCGGAAATGGCCGATTTGCTCGTCGATCGCTCGCATCGAAGAGAGTGCTACACTCTCAAGGAACATCTCAATCGTTCGAACGTGTGCGTAGGTCCCTATATCTGCCTTGCAGTTGATCCAGGTGGGGATCATCGAACTTGTGTAGTCTTCCGGCATGGATCACTCGGCGGGCTGCTGCAACGGCCACGGGCATGGCTACTGCTAAACTACTTTCGCGGCCGTCGTAACCGGCACCTGAGGGTTTGTCGATCCGACCCTGAAGTGCGGCAACTACGGCCTTGCCGGCAAGCCACCGTAAAACAGGTGGATGTCACGTCGCTATCGCGTTGATCGTTCAACCGCTCATCGCTCACCATTCCCGAAGATGCGGTTCAATCGCTCCACTATGGCTTCGTCATTGCGTTAGTTCAGGGCTGACACACGATGTAGCTGGCAGCGCCCATCTCGGCGCAGGACGCGAAAAAGGTCGTAAGCAGCCAGTAGAGCTGCACAAAGTGCGCCGACGGCGCGACCCCGGCCGCAGCATCGGCGAAGACTCGAGCCACCTGAGCCCGGCTCAGCGATGAGGTAACGATGAAAACCCGCTTCACAAGATCGGGCGCGCGCCTGGCTGTGGTGACTGCCGCCTCAATGTCTGCCCGAGTTCCGCCGCGCATCATCCTCGAGATTGCAGTCACCGCGCCGTTGTTGCGATACGGTTCCTGCCACGAAGTGTACTTGGCAGCCATAGCTTCGACTGGAAGTGCCATGCGGCCGAGATTCTTCATCGCCTGCCCGACGGCGTCGTGGAATGCCGCGGCACTGAGGGAGCGCGCTCCGTGCTTGGCATGGTAAAAACTGACCATTGTCGGACTGGCCCGCGTGGTCAGGCCGATAAAATCGGCCCATTCATCGCCAAGATCATCGCAGAGCAGGACATCGCAGTCGTTGGCAGTACGGTCGACGACCGAGCGGAAAACTGAATGCTCCGAAAAGGCGATTTGACCATCAGCGAAATTTCCCTTCTCGCTATTTGCCTGTGCCAGCAAAGGCTCTGCTATGAGGTGGCGCAGGAAGTTTTCGCCGCCGCCGGCAAGAGCCTCGTCGCGGAAAAGCGCGCCATCGACATAGGCAATCGCAAGATCGCTGAACAGCACTGCGAACAGATCTTCGCGATCAAGATAACGAGCGAGCGGTTTGCCTTCCGGATCCTCCCCGGGAAGGAACGTTCGGTCCTCAATTGCTACGCGCTCGACCGCTGGCAGGGCGAATTTCTGCAATGAGATACGTGTCTTGCCAATTTTGACGGCGCCGATCTGACTGTTGCCGTCTGCAGCTACGACCTTTAGGCCCGACCGGCTGACCCGGACGGAAAAGCTTTCATCAAGCGCTTCCAATATCTGGTGCGTTTCCGCATCCGTGAGGGCTACCTGAACTCCGTCACGTTCCTCGACAAGGCGAAATGACGCATCCGCTTCAAGCAAACGCTCCGATAGCGCCGGTACGTCGATTGCAATGAATGTAGGACGAACCCCAGCCGGAATCGCCGTAAGCTCCAGGGGCCGGGCAAAGTTTCGAATAAACGGTGCCGACGGTTCATTGTCTGCTTCCAAGGCGTCGATGACAGCGTTCGCCCAGGCAATGATCTGCAGATGGTTGGCGCGGTCGGACCGGATTGAGATGCGCCCAGTCCCCGGTGTCGCCGAATAGTTCCCATCAGGCCGCCGTACGCGATATCCAAGCGCAACGAAGCGGTTTGCGCTGGCCGTGGGAACAGTGTTCTCCAAGTCGCTAGCTTCAAAAGCCTTCGATCTAAGGGCCATTTTCGAAGGCGACATGTTCTTGAGGCGCAGCTGTTCGAACACGGCGTCGTGCCGCGCAATCGCGCGCTCGACCTTGTCGTTTGCGACCTTGCTGAGGAAGTCCGACTTGAACCAGGAGGGAAGATCCAGACCTGCCTTGATCACGGCGACCAGTCCGCCTCGTTCGATCAGCATCAGAAATCCGAAGACCCGCTCCGTTGCGCCCGCAGCATGTTCAAGGAAGCTGGGCGCCCGTTCAAACGAAAAGCAGATCGCAGAGCAGGCCGCGCCTCCCTGCTCGACCTTATTCAAGTAAAATAGATTCTGAGAAGGCGATGTAGTCTGGGCTCGCAGGATGCGAAACAGACGGCGGATTGCCTCCTGAGAAAGCGGCTTCTTCCGCGCATAGAAATAGGCGGCCCGGCTGACGGTTAAGTGCTCAATCAATAACGTTGCCCTCACAGCCGCCAGACGGCACTACGCTATCATTATACTCACACCGAAGGGAAAACCCAATGCGACAAGTATTGGAAATCAAAATGGAGGGTGAGACCTCCTTTTTGTTTGGGCAGTGCGAATTCGCGGAAGGCTTCAGTGGCTGTGCTTCGGCTCATTGAGGAAGGCCGAGAGGCGATCAGTGAGGTCATCGTTGGCGGTCTCACAGTCCCAGACGACCAAGACATCCCAACCTTCGGCGGTCAATTGCGCCCGGTGGCGGGCGTCCCTCGACCGGTTGCCTGCTATCTTCGGTAACCAATAGTCCTGCTGCGACTGTGGCCGCCGGCGACCTTCGCGGCAGTCATGTCCATGCCAGAAACAACCATGGACAAGGATCGCCTTCTTCCGGCCGATGAAGGCAATGTCGGGCCGGCCGGGTAGCTCTTTTCGATGCAGCCTGTAGCCGGTTAGTCCCGCTTTGCGCAACGCCTTGCGCACAGCCAGTTCAGGCTTTGTGTCCTTGGACCGGACCGCCCGCATGTTCGCGCTCCGGCGTTCGGGTGTGAGCTTATCCATGAGTGCCCTGATGCGACTTGCTGCCCATCTGGTTTCTCATTTGGTCGACAATCCGGCAAGCCATTGCTCCATGCTGATCAGCCGGCCGCTTTCGATGTACTCGATAACCCGGGAACGCGATTTGACCGCGCTGACACGCTCGGATGATAGATTGCCATAGGCGGCCCGAACGGCATCCGTGCTTATGTGAACCACGTGATCAAACATCGGATTATTCCGGAAAAGGATCTCGCAGGCGCGCATGAGCCTGGCGGGGTCAAATTCATTCGTCACGAAGACGTATTGGAATTTGCGGTTCTCTGACTCGGCGTTGCAGTATTCCTCGTACTCTGTCGGAAACTGCTTTTCGCGATCTGCGCGAACACTCCACTTGGCTGTGACCAGGGTACGCATCGATGGACGCACGATCGCCAGATCAACCTTGTTTTCCTTGCCGCCCTGTCTGGCCCTGTTGAAGCCGGGAATTTCATAGAGAAGCCGCCTGGTGCGAACCATGTCCTCCGGTAATCCACAGGCGCGCCGGACGATTTGAGCAAGCACGTCCTCGAAGCCCTCTCCCACAAGGTTTTTGCGCTTGTTTTGCACTGCAAGAAATTGCCGCACCTTTTGCGTAACCTCTTGCCAGCGGTCATCGGGCGGGTTGCTCGCAAAGTAGGGCTGAAGCGTTTCCTGGATGATAGCAGCCAGTTCCGGATCTGCCCCCGGTTCAGGAAATCCGCGGCCTTTGTAGATTTCACGCTGTCTTGCAGCCGCTTCGGGAAGCCGTGCCGCTCGTTGGAGCATCACGGCCGATAGGTCGGCACAAGCCTTGATGAACAGCCAATCGATCTCGTGTCCGAGCTTGCCGGGATCAGTACCCAACCCGGAACATACCCAGTCGTGAAATGCCAGCGAACGCGAATACCACGGCTTTCCGGGTTGCGACTTATCACTCTCGTAGCAGTGGGCAAGTCCGGTCGTCGGGTCGGACCAAAGGAGCAGCCTATAAACGTGCTGCCATGCATTTGCCGGCGTGACGTCTCCGTACGGCGAGGTTTGGAAATAGCGATCAATCAGCCTGTTGCGATTTTCCGAACCAAAGGCGCGGTCTATAACATCCGCAGCTGCCGTTACGTTGTCTTCTGCTAGGAGGATCTCCTCCTCTGCCATTCCCCTACCCCGCCTTGACGCGAATCGCTTTCCGTTCGCGAAAGGCATTAAGCTCGATCAGGAGGGTTTGCGCTATACTTTTAGCGAGCATCGGCGGCACCGCGTTGCCGACCTGGCGATAGCGCGAATGAGCCGGGCCGCCGTCGTGCCGTCCCTCCAGACCACGTCTTGGATCCGTCGTGAAAACAAAGTAGTCGGGAAAAGACTGCAAGCGCGCCATTTCGCGCACAGAGAGCGCACGCGGCACTTCGTAGTGATACACACAATCGGCCTTGGTGTTGAGCGTCCACGCCCACAAACCCGGATGCAATCTACGATAGGCATAGAAATGCTTTCTCGAAAGCCGGCCGGTTCCGTTGTCTTGGCCCCAGCGCTGTCCGGTCAGGTACCGGTCCAGCAGATCACCCTCCAGATCTCGATGGTTGCCACCCTGGGGAATTCCCCGAAGCCGCAGTTCGGTATCCCTGTTAAGCCTGGGAACCTGCAGGTTTGCCGCCCTATCGCGAGGCTTTGCCCGCATAAGCCGCTGATATGCGCTGCTGGGTTCAGGCAGGTCGGCCCAATCCATCTCGTCGCTGCGGTTGCCAACTGGCAAGGCGGCGAGATCAGATATCGCTTGAAGCGCGGTGACCGCTGTCAGTTGTTCGCTATCGTCCAACGCTTCGGCCAGCCGGATGCTCAATAGGTTCTGTTGGACCACCAATTGATAGCGGGGCCTGCGGGCGCCAGTAAAGCGGGCGAGAACCACCGCCTCTGTCACGCCCGATCCGTTGAGAACGGGCACAGCCATTCCGGTGCCGCGCCTTACACCAAGAAACAGAAGGCGCTTGCGTGTCTGCGGTACACCAAAATCGGCCGCGTCAACGACCTGGGCATGTACGGTATATTCGCCGCCAAGGGCCAGATCAGACAAGATCTGTTCCCGCGCGCCCATCTGGTCCATGCCGGTTACGTTCTCCATCACGAAAGCCGGCGGGAGCGCGGTGCCAAGGGTATCAACGAATTCGCGGTACAGTGAATTGCGCGGATCATCGATCAACCGGGCGTGATTGCGAACCTGAGAGAACGCCTGACATGGTGGCCCCCCAACCAGCACAGTCGCCTTGCGGGCCGCATCGAGGATTTGCTCTTTGACGGCGTCTTGCCGAATGTCGCCATGGATCGCTCGGGCCTCCGGGAAATTGGCAGAGAAGCTTGCGAGCGCATCCGGATCATTGTCGCTGCCGGCCAACACATTGAAGCCTGCCTGACGGAATCCTTCGGAGAGACCGCCTGCTCCGCTGAACAGGTCGACCACGCCGAATTGTGACGGCGGACCAGAATCTGTCGGCAACTCGCGTTTTGGTTGGCTGACGGTAACCCGGCCCACGATCTCAATCCCCATGCCGATCCCTTGTCTGTTCTTATTATGTTCCGCCTGAGTCGCCAAGCCCTTTTGGCGGCAAGGCCACGCCCTTTTGCCGTTCAATAAAGAGATCAGGCTGCCTCGAGCCGCCAAACCGGCCCTTGACGGCCGCCCCGCGAGGCTTTTTGGGGTCAATATCAAGCTCGGCTAGGAGCGCCCGGAAATCGACCTTGCGCTCGGCCATCTCGCCCAGCAGACATGCAATTACAGCCAGGTGCGATGGCACCTCGCCCTTCTTTGCAAGGTTTGAGACAGAGACACGGTTCATTCGAATGAGCTCGGCGAATCCCTTCAGGGTCAAGCCCGCCTTGCCGACATGCCTCTGAAACTCTTCATACGTCATCGTTGCCCGCTTCAAATATCAGGCCACATTGCCCTTTAGTTTTTTTATGTCAATAGGTCATAAGTTAATGACTCTCAGACATGCTGAGCCGAAAGCCGGTTGAGCAAAAGTCTAACGATGCTGACCATCCCTGCAACGGTATTCTAATCAGACACCGGCGCGCCGTCAGGGCTTTGCTGGTCTGGCTGGGCCGTCGCCTGGAAAACGGACGTTGACCGGGCGGTAGCCAGCCAAGCGGCTGCGCCGTTCCTCGACTGAAGGATGGATATTTAGATCTTCCGGCAATCGGCGAGGCTCTCCGCACGGCAAATACAAACCGAAAAGCGACCGCCGTTTCCATTCCCGCCATTTCACGCGTTTTGGAAGGAGTTCGAGGATCCGCCATCCCCAAGTCAGCGAATTGTGCAGCTTGGCAGTGGCATCCGGCGCGACATAGGCATGTTTGCCGCCGGTCACAGCAGCGCCATCGACCAAGTGCTCATACATTGCTGCATTGACAAGCAAGCCCTGAGCAATCGCCTCGCCGGCGAGCCAGGCCAAAGGGAATTTGGAAAGCCCGCTTTCGGACTCGGGATAGCCACCCCCGATGTCAGAATGCACTCCCGCAAATGCCATCTGCACGGCGTCTTGCGGAACGTCACTCGGTGGATTAGCGAACGGGACCGGCACATAACTTTGTCCTGGCTCCCACCGGTTCAGTCGGAACATTCGCCTCCGCTCGTCGATCGCCACCGCCTGCCGGAAACACCGTACGCTTGGATTTTTGCGCGTGAATGGCAGCGTGCGCAGGCTGGGCAGGTAAAAACGATCCCGGCGCGGCACGATCATCGAGGCCACCGTGTCCCACACGCCGAGAAAATGGATCGTGGCATGCCGGGTGCTCATGATCCTTCCGAAATCCCACGCAAGGTGGAGGTTGTTCTCCTCGCTTGCCCGTTTGTAGGCGGTCAACGCATAGGTGGCGACGTTAAGCTGCTCCGGCCTCAGCAGGCCAGCCATGTGGATCAACCCGGCCAGAGCACGTACCGTATAGGAGCCGCGGCTGAAGCCGAAAAAGAACAACCTGTCGCCTTCCTCATATGCCTGACACACAAACCGGTAGGCAGCCATGATGTTGTCGTCCAGACCATAGCCTGTCGCTAATCCGAAAACGCCCTTGGCGTTCTGAAGGGCATGGCCCCATTCACTGCTCAGGCCGATCGTGCCGACACCTGGATTATAGTAGACGATCTGCTGTTCGTCCTTTTGCGCAATCCGGAATAGCTTGAGCACGTTGGAGAGGTCGCCTTGGACCTCGTTGCCGGTGCCGTCGCAGCAGACAACTATGTTCTTGTTCATCCAAATACCTCTGCTCGACGTTGTAAATAAGAACAGCTGTCCTGGATCAGAAACCCCGGCTGGATCAACTCCAGAAGATCACCATCGCCGCTGGCGATGTACCGCCAGCTGCGATTGACGATCACCCAGTGACGAGCTCGGCCGCCCGTTCCAGGCGCAATCCCGGCAGATCTCAATGACGCGCCCCGGCCGCAGCCACTGGAAATTCCTGCGGGTTGCATTTGTTCAGCGGTGTGGCCTGCCCCTCGGTGCATGTCCAGACCGTAATGGGAGGTTCAAACCCGGCCAAGGCTTGCGACATCTCGGCATTGTCCTTGGTGCAGTCGGAGTACTGCGCATTGCAGATCAACAACAAACCGGCTTGGCGGGTGCTTTGCTTTGCTGTCATATTTGCAAAATCAGCGGAGTACGCAAGCGCCCTCTGAACTGCAATGCCCCATCGATAGCTTCGTTCGATTGCTATTGCGTGAGTACTACTGACGCAATCTGCGGTGTCGGCCGGTGTCAATTTCACCTTGGTGATCATTCCTTGACAATATTGGGAACTGAAATCCGTCTCCTTTGCCAACGCAGCCTCTGATATCAGCTCCAGATCTTCGGGGGCGTCGGTTGCAGTTGGAGGTGTCGGCCCATATTTGTCGAGGTACTTGAATGAACATTTTCCAGCCTCGTCTTTGGACGCGCTGGGTTGTTGCGAACCGTCGTTGGGAAGCACTCGCGTGAAAACAATTTTCGTTTCCCCCGCCTGTATGACTGGGAGAATGGGCTTTCCTGTGATTTCGTCGTAATATTGGTACTGGAAAGGTCCGCTTGGCAGAAAGCACCAATAAGTTGGCGTCAATGATGCGGCCGAGTAACCAGTGTTTGAGATACTTATTCTAACTCTCGCTTCGTAGGAATCGACTTTTTCGACATAATTGGACGGCGCTCTATCGTTCACTCCGATATTGATAAAATCCCTATTTAGAAACAAGATCGCAACATTAGCGTGATCGATGCCCAACATTCTCTTCACGGCGCCGACGGTCGGGTGCCAGTAATTCAATGCAAAGGCCACTATGATACCCGGAACGCCCACCCAGTCTCGAAATATTCGCGCCGCCGCGGCGACCTTATCCGCTCTCGATGGCGCGTCGGGTTCAGACGTTTTATTTGGGATTCCGGTTTTGGCGGCCATGTCGACCTCTATTATTTGTTGAGAGCGGGCCTGTTCCCGAACTTGCTCCGGGGCAGACCAGAAGCTGTTACGCAGTGCCGTCACCGTCCAGGAGAGCTTGGCTCATTCTTAAGAAGGACCAGACATTGTCCTGACCGGCCTCAAGCATCCATATGCTGTCGAAGTCATCATCCGGCCACGACGGCGGAGCGATCTCTGTGCTACCGGCAATTGCTGCCGCCAGGCCGGGGATCGACTCGTGCTGCCAGCTGACCAACACAGGCGAAGGGGCTATGCGGATAGACTCCGCGGCAAGCTGTTCTTGGCCCTTCGAGTGAGTGAGGTCCGGTTCGAGGCCAAGGCGCATGGCCAAGGGCGCAATTGTTTGGCTGGGCCGCTTGCTGCGGGTCCCGGAGCCGTCTTTCTTGACCGTGGCCGACGCAACAATTGAAGCCGGCATGCTTAGCGGCAAAGGCGGTTCTGAAAAGAGCCGGCAAAGGGCCCCTGCGCGTTGCCAACCGCGCACTGTCAATGATGCCGGGTCACCTTCGCCCTGTTCGTCAACTCCGAGGTCCGCGCCGCCTGGAACCGGCTTTTCGGCGTGGCGAATGATCATTACAACTTTTTCCGGCATGGATTCGCCTGTAGTTAAGATGCGTGGAAGGCTTCACCGGGAGGCTGCTAAAACGACGGAACTGAGAAGATCCACTTCAATGTCATTTTCGATCTGTCCACATCGCAGCGAAGCGGCCACCAAATTCACGGCAGAAAGAGCCTCTGCCATTCAGGACGCATTGGATTAGACCGCGTTCTTTTTCGCGGGCCGTTTGATTGCCGACCAATCCGCTGACCGGTTCTCGAGATAGCTATCGAGTGGCACCGAGGGCACAACGTCTGGATTGTTGTACAAGGTCATGATCTCTTGAGGATCTATCTTCCCGGCGGGATCGATCTTGCCTTCGGCACCGCCCGAACCCCAAGCGCCTTGCCACATCGCCGCGAGGTAGAGCGTGCCGCGGGCCATACAGGTGATTGTGGCTGTCCCAAGGTCCTTCCAAAGCGCCGCCTTCTGGACGTCTGTCAACGTGCGGCCATTGGCGGGCGGCGGAAGCGCGTTCCACTTTTCCACGATCATGCGCGGCGGAAGTGTCGACTGGGTAGCTGCAATCAATGCGATGACAGCCTTCGACGCCTCATATCCGGAAGTGATTTTGGGCAGTCCGTCCTTGGCCAGCCGGCTGATCTCGGCCTCAAGCAGATCGTTCAGCCGCATTTCCCTAAAACCGTACTCGATCATATCATTTTCGAAGCCAACGTGTACGCCGTCGGCCCGCATGATATTCTGGCCAGGGTTTTCCTCGTCGGGGACGACGTCGGCTGGATCCCCATCCGACATATACGACGAGTGCAAGGGTTGGCAGGCGTCGCCCATGTAGTGGATCAAGACGCCGCCGGCGCACAGGAACAGCTTATCGTTACCCTTCTTTGCTGCCGCGACCATGATGTCGAAGAGCTGGTGGACACGAAACGGCAGAGCGCCCCAATTAACACGCTTGGCGTGATGCTTGGGGCCCAGCAACTGAGCCCAAGCCTCTTCCTGTGGCTTGATCGCCGCAAAGTAGTCAACCCATGCCGACGGCTTCAGATATTTGTCTGGCTCGGCCAGATTCAGCTCCAGGAACGTCTTGCCGTCGAGATAGAGGAGGTCGAGATCGGCGAAGTGGTTGGGATTGTCGTCCTGGCCGCGGTTACCCGGGCCTAGTTTGTAGGTGCCTTTCGCGGCGCTGCCTGTGTGATTGACATTGCTTTTCCACACATTGTCGGGAACGTCGGCGAGCGGTACGTACTGCGGTGCCGGTTTTCCCTTCACAATCACCTTGGGATCATTACCAGCCTCGTCGTCAGGCTGGATCGAAATGAGATCGAGGTGATTTTCAACAAAGGTTTTGAGTGAAGGCGGCGTCAAAAGCTTTCCCGGCAGATTGAGCGCACGGCCGATCAGATAGTGACCTAGCCAACCCCAGATGAAATCGTTGTTGCGATCGATATTCTGCACAAGATCGAGATCGAGCATGTCGAGTGCGGGGCTGATGGCGGTGGCCAGCGCGAACGGCTGCGCTAGTTTGACCTTCCCACGGAAGAATGCTTCGCGCCCCCAGAGCAATGCAAACGGATAATAGACGGTCTTGAGCGGCGCATTCCTGGCCTTGCCATCCTTTGCGGTGTGTTCGATGAAAAGCAGCGTCCCAGAGTCGCCATGGTCTACAGCAAAGGCAATGTTTTCATTGCCGCTTTCTTTGCGGTCGATATGCTGTTCTTCGCCATCAGGCCCAACAATATAGGTCTCGGGGCCAATCAGGAAATCGGTAATATATTCTGAGCCGCCCATGCTCTTGTGACGGTAAAACAGCCCGTGGATCTCGCCGCGAACAAGGCCGGATCTGGCCGACTGGCCAACTACCTTTTTCTTGATGAGCTGCAGGTTGAAGCTGTTGTCATAGAGGTCGAGCACCTCGCCAACCGGGGCGATACCAGGGACAGCTGTTCGCCATGCACGTATGTCATCGAGTTCGACAAGTCCAATGTCGAGTCGCAGCCGTTGTCTCGTCGAAGGTAGTCCCGGGTAGACAAGCTCCAGGTCCTTGCGCACAAGGCCCTTCTTGGAGGTCCGGCCGATAAAGGGGCGCCGGTTGGGCTGGAATGCGTGGATTGCCGTGCCTGGCGCGCCTATCACGTGGCTGTTCGTCATCAGATAGAACCGGCCGCTATCGCTGACTATGCATCCAGCAGTGCCTGCGCGCTCGAGCCCCTGTCCGTCCTCGTTGACAATCGGAGAACCGGGGCAAAGATAGTTGCGCGGCCGCTGGATGAATAGGTTCTGAATGAGTCCGGTCGAGAATTCCTGCTTTCTGGTTTCGATGACGCAAACCGGCACAGTCCGCCCGTCAGGCAGGTAGAGCGTTTTAGGGACCATGTCGCTGGGATCCTCTTTGGCGAGGTCTTCTTCAGTCTCCCAGTTTGAGACAAATGCATAGACGCACGGCCAGGAGTAAGCCCGGATCTCAGAATTGAAAAGGGTCCGGCGCGAGTGTCTGCGGCTGGAATGCTCCTGGCCTCTCGGCAACTCGGGAGAGGGCCATTTATCATCCTTGCGGATCCGGTAGAGCCCTATCGCCGTCGCCACGACGTTTTTCTTGTTCATCAGATGGTAGTGAAAAAGATCGCGCGCCTGAAGCAAGTCCTTTAGCGAAAGCGAAGAAAAATTGCTGCTATCCTTGAACAGCGTGTCCATGCCAAGACTCCCCCCGCGTCATGACTGAGCAGTTTCAATGCAAATTCAGCTACATACTTCTAGAATATTCCAACATAAGCAGACTTGCATGATTTTGTCCACCATCAAATATTAGTGATCGTTGAAAGTTCTGCCCTTGTCACCGGCTGGCATTCGCATGGCCGGCTACCAGCGAGCCATTTCGAATTGGAAAGACATCGAATACCGTTGAAGACTGCCTAGAGTATTAGCAGGATCGTTGGTTGGGTGATTGAATACGGCTGGTGCCGACTGCCTTCGAAATCAACGCAGGCGCGGAATTCCTGTGGTTGACCGCCAGCTTGTGGCTGATTGCATGAGCCAATTTTCGGGTATACGAACTGGTGAAGAACAAAGGAGGCAAGTCATTGACCGGCGTGAACACTAGCAACCTGATCGAACTGACTGCAGACATCGTTTCAGCCTATGTGCAGAAGAACGCAGTACCCGTGGCGGGCTTGCCAGATCTGATTGCTAGCGTGAATTTAGCGTTGTCCAACGTCAGCCAATCGTTGCCGGCAGTGGAGCCAGCGCCGGTCCCTGCGGTCAATCCAAAGCGATCGATATTTCCAGATTACATCATCAGTCTTGAGGACGGCAAAAGATACAAGTCTCTCAAGCGGCATCTGTCGGCCGCGCACGGGATGACACCGGATGAGTATCGCGCAAAATGGGGCTTGGCCAAGGACTATCCGATGGTAGCGCCGAGCTATTCTGCAGTGCGATCGGCCATGGCAAAATCGTCAGGATTGGGACGGAAGGCCGCCCCATTGCCCGCCAAGAAAGCGCGCCCGAAGGCGCGGAAGGTCAAAGCCTAGCAGCTTTGGCACCAGCAGAGGACCGTCTCCTCAGAGCCCGGCGCTCTTATCTGGGCATGCGTACCTTACCTTCGTTCCTGCCCGGATTGATCACCTTCGCCGGTTGATGACGGAACAGAGGTCCGATTCCTGCTCGCTACAGGGTGTCGGCGATGGCACTGATACCCAAAACGATTGGATAGGCATCGGAAGACGGCCGCATTAGACTCGAAGCCGACCTTACGTCCTCCACGACACCAACAGTAGCTTTGCGCCTCATCTCGGTCCTTCGGGCATATTTTGCCTTCACCCAGAAGCGGACGTTTGGGCTATTCGCCACCCGCTTAGGCCTGATCGCCGCCCAACAGGGTGCGCAGCGACCTTAGCTTTGCCAGCAGCTCATCAAACGTAATGACGGCAACGCTGGTTAATGCGTTGCGATAGAGCTCGAATGAGCGTTTGAGCGGGGCTTCGGGGATCGTACCGATGACGAGCACGCCGCGGATGCCGAACGATTCCATCCGGTGCTCGGGGTTCAGGACTTTGAGCTTGTAGATGTCGCTTTGTAGATGGTTCACTTGGTCGAGGACCTGCGTCACGGCGGCGACCAGTTCAGAGGATGGGCCGAAGACGCCGCCCCGGTATTCGCGCTTGGCAAGCAGCTTCGTGTGAGCGGTCTTTATCTCAAGCACCGCAATATTGTCTGTCAGCGCGTTGGCGAAGAGGAAATCGGTGATGGTCTCGCCGGCGCCGTTCACCTTCTTCCCGCCGACATGGGCCTGGCCCTGCAGCAGCAGTACCGGCACGTTGAACGCCAGATCGAGAATGAACGGATTGGCCTCAAACAGCTTTTGCCACTGCGACTCCGTCGCCTTCGACGTGAGCTTCGCCTCCATGTGCGAGATAAGCTCATCGAGCGATGCAAGTTCGATCTCCTCGTGCAGCTGGACGATCGCGTCGCGCTGGGTCTTCAGCGACGTGCGTACCGCAGCCCTCGCCATGGCGACCACCGCTGTACGGTCCCTTTCTGAGAGCTTCGTGTCCACAATAATGGGGCCGATCGCGTCCGCCACGTCGTCGGGGCTTCGTTCGAAAAGCTTCACGGGGAAGGATTTCCGGTCCAGTCGGGTGAGTAGATTGGCGTAGGCCGCCTGCTGCTTCTTTTTCCGGCTGGAGGCGCGTGCCTTGTCATCGAAGCGATTGGCGTTCAGCCGCAGCTCGTCGAACAGGCGATAGCCCATCTCGAATGTCATGCCGTCGGCTGAGCGCGACACCTCCAGCGTTTTCTCGTCCGTCAAACGCAGATGTTCGATGCCTTCGACCTGGGAGATCGCCTGCGTGATGAAAGACAGCGTCCGGTCAAGGCCAAGCCCGAAATTCGGGTCCTTAGTGAAGCCGGACGGCATGCATTCGGACAGGTACATCTGCACATCTTCGAGGGTCTTGGGGAAAGCAAAGTGCTCGGCGCCGAAGTCGTCATCATCGACGATATGGCCGAACCCGTCCTTCTCCACCAGTTCGATCGAGACGATCGGATCGTGCTTCGGCCTCAAGAAGCCCGCCGACGTCGGCATAGTGTTGACGGGATAGAGCGTGGTCGTGTCGGTTCTGGCATCGAACCGCATAAGCAGGACGCGGGTCGCGGGGTCCCCTTCTCGGTGCGCAATGCTTACGCGAGTTGCCGAAGGTTGGAAAAATACCTCCACGATGCCAGGCCCCCTTTCCTCAAGAGACAAGGTGCCTTGGTCGTCCTCTCCAAATTGCGGTCCGAAGGAAGCCATGCTGATCCCTATGGGTGCGCCGAAACACCCGGGCCGGCAGCGTTCAGCAGGTCAGGCTGTGGGTCGACCGGCGGTGTGAGGAAGGCCTGGCCATCGATCCCGTGCTCCTTCAGGAACGGCGCGTCCTTCAGCTTTTCGCGAAGACCAAGCATGCGCTTTTCCGCTCTACGGATGAAGGTATTGTAGGTCATAGGAATAATGTTGACGCGCCGGTCCCACTCGTGCCGAATATCGCCCTCGGCGGGATCGATCTTTGAGCCGAGGATGTAGCAGGTGGTCACGGCCGCTTCGGTCAGCAGCCCCTTGCTCCTCAGCTCCTTCACATACCGCCACGCCTGATCTTTCTGCTCGGAGCCGATGCCCACGCCGGGCTTCTTTATCTCCGCCAGGACGAGGCGGGACACGCCGTCTACCTCGTGTCCAAGGTCGTGCGCATCACGGCTATAGAGCCCCACGCTACCATCGGGGAGCATCACGAAATCGGGCCGCTGCCTGCTGCCGCTCTCATTTGATCCAAAAATCTTGCGAATGACTTCCGTCATGCCCTTGTTGCTCGTGAACTCTAGGCTCTCGAATTCGGGGCCGAACACCCACAGTGAGCGCTCGAACAGGGGCTGCAGGTCGCCGACCTCATCCATGCTCTCATCACGAAGTTTCATATCCAGGTCCTCGATCAGCTTCAGGCGCGTCTGGATCTCATCGAGGGCGTCCTTCGCGAGCCTGAGGGTCCAATCATCGAGGAGTTCATAGAGAGCATCGAGATCGCCGGGCTGCAGCTCGTTCAGCTTGCTGACCAGGCTAAATTTCGACGTGCTCAATTCGAGATTGGCGAGGATCCCGGCAACCTTGCCGACCTCCTCTGTCGAGATAGAGGGACAATTGTCGATCACCTCATCGACGAACTGATTCCAGCGTTCTCGCCCAACGGGAGGCAGCTGCCGTACGGTCTTGACGAGGTATTGCTTGACCGAATGTTTCGCCTCCCGGCGGCGGTCGGCCGAGAAGGTGGAGAGGTACTGTTTGATCTGCGCATGCACAGCGGGCCGAGTGGCCTGCCACGCCGGGTCATTGGGAATGAACCCACTCCAGTCGGGCTGCACCGCATTTTCGAGGATGCCGGCCGAGACAATGAACTGGAAACGCTTTGCCTCCGTGCTTCGCCCATCGAGGATTCGCTCATGGTCGAACCCGACCCAACCCGGGCTGCCCACCAGCCGTGAATTCACGCGCCAGGCGATTCCATGCTGCCTCGTGGTACGGTCGGCTTTCTGGCTATCGATCATGACGATGTCGACGACGCCAAACCCGGGCACATCGACATTGGCCTTCTGGATGTTGCGCGTCGGGATGTCGTCGAAGGTGACCAGAGTCCCGTCGAGCGAGACCACGAAATTTGGATCTGCCAGGAAGCGCGTGCCGATGATCTCGCGCGCGGTGTCCGCGTCCATGGCCGTGCCGTCGGAGGTGGTCGCCGTTATCTCCGTACCATGCCCCTCAACCTTATCGCGCGAGCTGATCACTGTCACGTCGAACGGTTGGGTGACACCGCGACGAACCTCGTAAATGGTTTCAGTGCCATCGCGCCAAGTGCGCACCCTGTATGGATCGGAGAACTTGAACGCTGCGTGGCGGCCTTTGCCGTTACGGCCGTACGGATGCCTCGGAGGGGAATCCGGCATGTCAGCCGGCGGCGCCGCCTTGCTGCCCTCGTCCGCGAGGCGATTATAGTCAAGCGTCTTCCAGCGCCTTTCGAATTGCGCAGGCGTCATCCCTTTGCCGTTGTCGGTGATGGAGAAGGGGATGTCCTGGCTGCGCTTCGTCCAGACTATATCCACCTTGGTCGCATAGGCGTCCCAAGCGTTCGCGACAAGTTCAACGATGGCAACTGCCGGATCGGAAATGATCGGCCCTGCATATTTGTCGAGGAACCGATCATCGAACAGTACGCCCTGATTTGCGCGTTGTGTATCCATGGTGCCGTCTCCCCCTCATTGTAATACACAGGGAATTTCCGCTTACGTCCACAGCTAAGCGCCCATGGCCCCGGTCAGCTCTGGAAAGACCACGTACGTGGGATCATATAGACAATGTAAGAATATACTCCTTTATGCGGCGCTGCATTAAGTCGTAAGATGCGCCATGCTTCATGGAATTTCACTTGTGGAACTGTCGATCGTGCTCTTCATCTTCGGCCTGCTTTCGCGAGAAATATATGGCGTTGCCCGGCGATATGACGAACGCGACGAGTTTCTGAGGCACGGCCGGCGGCGTCAAAGCATTCGAACCGGTGACAGATTGAGATTGGTGTCGATCGGACCACGGTTGTCTCCATAGCCGAGATCACATGCCTGCCATCTGTAGCCGAAGTGCTTGCGTAGTTTCAGCCGGGCCAGAATACGACCATTCTTTCCTCCAGAAGAGATTTTGGCGACGAGCCTACCCTGCGGAATCTGGCGCCGCTTGCCTTGATCGCTTTGACGATCTCCGGCGCCGGATGCTTCCAATGCGAGTGGATCGGTTGGGCAGCTGCCACAAAGAGCTCCGCACCGACCACGAAAAGTGAGGGATCAAAGTTATTCGCTGATCCGTGATGGGGCAGCATGAAGGTGGTAACCCAATCTATCTCGTCGCGGTAATGATCCTGGAACCTCTGCACTGTAGCCGGATCCTTGAACCCCGCATCGCCGGTTCCCATCCAGCCTACGCGCGCACTCGTGAAAATCCGCGAATTGCGCAGCACGGCGCCGGCCTTCCGTGGCTCGGCCGGCCCAGAGTACAACGACAAGGAGGTTTCGTTCTTGTCGCCAAACGCCCACGCATAAGCTCGGGAAACGGCGGTACGGTTTTTCGTCACCAATCCTCGACGTTCCTTCTCGATTTTCACCTTGTCGCGGAAGCTACCTCTTGGCCATCGCAGGATCACCTCCACCGCGGCGCAGAACGCCTCCCTGTCTCGCCGAGATGCCTGTTTTACGTGTGGCTTCAAGAGCCATCCGCCTTCGGAGCCCGCGGCAACGTCGAACTCGATACGCCGCACTACGGTCGCTCCGTCGGGCGTCCGGCGTGCGGCAGGTGAGGCGCTGCCCCAGTCCGTCGAATCTCTTCCCTTCCAGGGCATACCATCCGGGTCGGAAAGAGGAGGCTCTGCTGGCGGCAGTTCGAAAAAGCCCGAACCACCGTCGTCCTCGTCACCCGGCATTACCATGACGATCTGCCGCGGCCCAAACCGAGCCATGGTACCGACTGGATCGACTACAATATCTTCGTGGAAGCGTTCTGCACTGCGTTCGCCGCCTGTCGCCACACTTCTTCCAAATGCGATCATCCGATCGATGTCGTCTAGATATGGCATCACGATCGTGTCGACCCGGAGCCCCCTTTGTTGGTGCAATAGATGAGGAATGCCGCAGATGTGATCTCGGTCGAAATGCGACACGAAAAGCATATCGAGTCGGCGAGATGGGCGCCGAGCCACTATAGACCGCACGGACTGTACCACGCCTGCTATCGGATCCGAGCCGCAGTCGTAAACATACATGAAGTCGGCGAAGGGTATCGCGTCGGCAACCAGGGACGGCTGCCATGTCGCCTCGTTCGGTCCAAGATCCCGAAGCGTGCCGACGTTGAAGCCGCCCTGACCCACCGGAAGCTGATATCGGTGATGTCCTAGGACATGCTTCGCTAAGTCACGCTTCCAGGCACGAGAGTGACTAGATGGCAAGCGAGCCGTCCGAGCAGCGAGGTGCGCAGCTTGCTGCTCGCGTTCCAATAGCATTTGTCGGCAGTAATTATCGAAATCCTCAGCCTCGAAAGTCTTTTGTCTGAAATCCAGTGCCTGGGCGTAGAGTTGATCGGATACCTCCCGCCTCATTTGATCGAAGAAGGATTCCATCAGCATTCTCAAACCATAGCTACGAGCTATGGCTGTGCGAATGTCGAAATCGGCGCACTGACACGCCAGCTCCCACTTTTCGTCGTCCGAACCGCCATAAGCAATGGTGTTTTTCATCGGCTAATCAGAACTCTTCCATGCTGCTCCGCGAGACGAACCCTACACGATCGCCTCAGATGACCGTGCCGATTTTCCTATTTCTGATGTGCTGCCGAAGGTTTGGCCCAGACTCGGCTTACAGGCGGCCGAGGAAGACTAATGTAGCACAACATCGCGCGTGATGGTTCGTGTGGGGCATTGGCCGCTATTCACTGGGGGTACTGATGTCAAACGGCCGGACCCGACATTGCTCGAGAACGTTGAGCACCTGCTTGAGGCGATAGACGTGGAGCAGATCCTTGCCCGGGTCCCCCGATCCGCGCAAACGTCTCGCGTTTCGGCTTCACCTAGATCGAGTGCCCTTCGGCGGGACGAAGGGAACCGCCTCCATTGCGGGCTTTGGAAATTGACCGCAAGACGGCAGAACATTGGGTCGCGGAGGCGCCCATAGAAAGACTCGCGGTATCCTTTGGCGTCGGCGCAGCTCGGATTGCAGATGGCGGTGAAGAATTCGTCGTGCACGTCGTCGATGATGTCCTCGTGGAAGGAGTCGGATTGTGCCTGGCGCCAGGTCGCCCGCATCGACAAGCCATCGTGGAAGTTCGCGGACCTGGTCATCACCGCCGGACTTCGCGGCATCCTTTTTCCGTCGCTACGTCACACCGGTGGCACTAACCTAGTGATCTTTACGGCCAATCTTGTACAACGCGATAAGGTCACGGTCCATGATCTCGATCACCGGCTGCCGCACGACCAGTCGTCCTGGCCGTGAGTGATCGACTGTCTCTGGGGATCACAACGCGACGACGCCCCCCGTCACGGCGCTTGGTCCCCAACGACATCGTCCTTGCCGTTGCCCTCCCTGCTAGCCAGCCCGGCTGGAATATCGCCGGCCGGCAGCTTCTCCTTCGACAGCAGTCCGGCATCTTCAAGCGCCTCGAAATCCGGCAGGTCGCGCAGCGTATCGAGACCAAACTCCAGCAGGAATTTTTTGGTGGTGACGTAGGTGTAGGGCGCGCCCGGCGTCGGGCTGCGCGGACCGGACGCAATCAGCTTCGCACCGCGCAGATGACCAATAAAATCGCGGCTGATCTCCTTGCCGAAGAAAGACGACAGTTCGGCGCGGGTGATCGGCTGGAAGTAGCCGATGCACATCAGAACCAGAACCTCAGACTGCGTAAGGTCGGCGGTCTTCCCACTTCCACCTACAGCAGCGCGGATGGCGTCTGCATAGGCAGGCCGGGTCAAATGTCTCCAGCCGCCGGCGACCGAAACCAGATCGTAAGGGCGGCCGCGCAGCTCCTCGCGGATGTCGTCGATGAGAAGATCAATGCTGCAGCTTTTCCCGACGATGCGGGCGAGCATTTCGCGGTCGACCGGCTCGCTGGCGGCGAAGATCGTTGCTTCGACCCGGTGCATCCATTCACGCCAACGCGCTTCCGGCGGCAGATGATCCAGCTCCCGGTCAAACAGCTGGTCAGCTGATCGCCGTTCGCCCGATCGACGCTCATCTGACCGGCTCTCCCCTCGCCTGCGCGCAGCCTCCGCCATGATCGTCACAGCCCGTAGATGCGGAAGGTGGGACGGCCGGACAGCTCGCGGACGGCGCCGAGCTCGACCAGCCGGTCGAACAGGCGGCGCAGGCCGCGGTCGCTCATCCCAGCGATCTTCTCCGAAGCGACGACCGCGTCGTCAGAGAGCAGCCTTTCCACGACGACGTCCGCCGCCTTGGCCCTGAGTTTCGGCGCAACCGCAAGCAGCCGATCCGCGCGGCGCTCGAGCTCAGCGGACAGATCAATCGCACGCAACGCAGCGCGCGCCTGCGCGGCAAGCAGATCTTTCGCACGCTCAGGATCTGTCTCAGTGCCTGTCGCCACCGAGCTGTCTGCCGATCGACGCGAGCGACCGCTTGTTCCCAAGGCCGCTTCGGCGCCCAACAGCGGCACGGCCTGCGTCCAACCCAGCCGTTGCGCCAGCAGGGCGTCCGCGAGCCAACATCCGAAGGCTCGTGCGAAGCCATACCTTTCGGCGGCCGTGAACGCGCCGGTCAGCATGCCGACCATTCCGATGCTCGCGGAAAGCTGTCGAAGATCATCTGCCAGTTCGCCGACTGCGTCGTCGTCGCGGCGGAGACCAAGGTCATCCAGCACCGCGCCGATGCTCGCCTCGGTCAGCAGTTTCTCGGCAGGCGTGCCAGCCAGCCGGCGCCAGGCAAGCAGCATCGATCCGGCGGGACCGACGGACAAAAAATCGCCCGGCCGCGTGAGCAGCACCGCATCGCGCAATGCTGCCTCATCTTCGACGCGGCCCGCCTGCTTTGCCGTTACCGCGGCCGCCGAAAGTGCCCGCCGCTGCCGCCAGGCGCCGGCCCACCGCTCCTGCCGCCGAACCACCGCATCGAGTGCGCTGATGGTGGCGCCTGCGATGAGCGCCACCTCCTCAACATTTTTTCCAGCAAGGCTTTGCGCATCAGGAACCGCCCGACGCAACCAAGCAGGCACGGCGGTTTTCGATGCAGCGACGCCGACTTCACCAGTCAGCGTACCGTGGTAGCGCAGGGACAGTTTGGGTCGAAGAATCATCCCCGACAGGATGAATCCTGGCGGCCGACAACCTGGATTGACAGGTCACAACCTGATTGCATCGCCGCGATCAACCGCGGCCTGCGTTCTTAGACACTGGAATGCGCCCAAGTGGCACATGATCGAACTGCCCGATGAGCGAGTGCCCCGCGGGCGCCTGCGCAGTCCCGGCAGGCAAACACTTTGGTGACGGCGACCGTGCGAAGCTCTCATTTTGAACGCAATCGAGGGACAGTCCGGGCCTGGGCGAATGGCAATATTCGGGAACAGAACCAATCCACAGAAAAATTTTGTTGGTATTTCTGTTGGCTTGAGCTGCCACCGGCCAGCGCTAACAGCTTGGAACTAAGGCCAGATTTCCCAGGCTTGGATTCCGCCTCTGGGCACCATTTTCCCGTGGTCCGTTTTGGGCACCCCCATCGCGTCGCCGCCTGCATCGCCAAGTGGAATCACTTTGCGCACATTAGCCCGTCGGCGGATTTAATTTGCTTGGCCACCCCTCAACCCTAGGGCAAACTGCCCGTTGGGGCTGCAGGAGGTGAAATGAGAGCACGCGCAGCAACGCTTGGGGATCTGGAGGATGTCTTTCGCGGTCTGTCCAAGCGGATGTCGGACGAATACGTCGCTGCCGGCAAGGACAGCAAGATCGCCTACGACAACCTTATGATGAATTTGAAGGAGGGCCGCGCGCACGCGCTTGTCGAGGGTGACAAGGCCGTGGCGATCATCGCCTGGCATGAGAACAGCGACGCCGCCGACACGCTGTTCGCCGCACGGGAGGACTTCTTCCGGGCCACGACCGTCCGTTTCTGCAAGCGGCATATCAGGCATATCCAGGCGCTCGCCGGCAACCTCGCCATCCATTCGCGCAGTTGGCTCCAGGGGCCGGATGTCGCAAGATGGTTCGGCGTCATCGGCTATGTCGAGCGCGGCCGGGAGAACGGCGCCACTTTGTTCGAGCTGCCGCCGGCTCGCATCGGCTAGGAAACCCTGGGCTGGTCAAGATCCCTTGCCGCAAACACCGCCACCCTCTCGCGATCGCCCGCACAGGTTCGTCGATGCGGGTCACCGTCTTCGGCTCCAGGATCCCTTGCTCGGCGGCCTTCTGAACTGCCTTAGCAAGCGGCTTGCGCCGGGCGCCGATTGGCGGGATGTTATGGGAGGGCAACCGGGGGGCAAACCGGCACGCCGAGACAGATATGGCTGCTGGAAATGTCACGAGCTTGCTTCGCCTTTCTTGCCTTTGTTGCCTTGGTGAGGCCGGTAGGGGCAGGCGAGTGGACGTCTCATCTGCTTGACCGCCCAAGCCTGGCAACCGCCTATTTTCGCCAAGCCGATCTTGTGACTGCATACGCGACCGCAATGGCGCGCTTCCGTCTGCAGCTCGCAGGGCGTGCCGGCGAAAACAACCTTGCGGTCCCTCTCGAACCACTGCTTTTGCGGGCGGAATTCCGTGCGCGGACATGGCGCTCGGCGGACGGCAGCCTGTTGCAAGGCTTTGCCGGCAAGGGCGGCTTCCGGCTGACTATCGGCAACTGCCTGGCGCGCATCTGCGCTGCCAGCGAATGCAGCGATGCCGGTTGGCCGGTTTACGCCTGCAGCGACGGAGGCAAGCGCAAGATGTCCGTCACGGATTTTGTGACGGCAAACTTCGGCGGCGTCTCCTACCGCCGATTGAGCGCCTCCCCTTCACAGGAATGACAGCGCCGACCGTCTTGCTGCGGCGTTCAGCAAAGGGCGGTGTCCCTCCTCACCGCAAACGCCGCCTGCACCGCGCGATTGACGGTGACCGGCAGGATCGACATGTGGTTCTCGCCGGCATGCAGTTCGAAACTGGCGCGCACGCCCGGGAGAGCGTCAAGACGCTGCGCCATTGCCCGCGCGAATGCGTCGGTGCGTGTCACCTTTTTCTGCTTCAGACGCTTTTCCTCGTCCTCGGCGCCAATCTGGAACGGCGCCAGATTCTCGGTCTCGTACTCGCCGGCCGACAGGATCATGGTCGCCGCCAGACCATCGGGAATGGCGGCCTCGAAGGCTTCGAGAAAGCGGTCGATGGCACGATCTTCCCAATAGATGGCGGGGCTCGCCGCGATCCAGGTCTGAAAGGAAGAAGGCCGCGTGAACAGGGCGTAGAGCGCAAACAGGCCACCGAAAGAATGGCCGTAAAGCGCCTGGCGGCTGGCATCGACCGTGACCCGGCTGGCGACCCACGGCTTCAGCTCATCCTCGATGAAAGCAAGGAATTTCCCTGCCCCACCGGTCCGGACTTCGGACGTGCCCTCGTAGAAGGGCGGGTAGGTCTTGCCTGGCGGCGGGCCGAGATCCCATGAGCGGCGCAGCGGATCATAGGCGCCGTCGACGGGATAGCCGATGGCGACGATGACGCCCCAGCCGACATTGGTGCCCGTGGGATAGAAGGCCTGCGCGCGCATGGCGTCGACCGCCGTGCCGATGACGGCGTTGCCGTCGGTCATGTAGAGGACCGGCCAGCCGGCCTCGGGCACCGGCCCGGACGGCACATGCAGGAATATCCGCCAGGGCGCGCCGCCCTGCGCCGGAACGAGATCGTGGACCGTCGAGTTGGCGATCAGGGCTGGCGTCGCGTTGGACATGGATATCTTGGACATGGATATCTCCAGGGGCAAAACGGTCAGCGGCGGCGCAGCAGCCACATCAGCACCGGGCCGCCGATCAACGTGGCGACGAGACCGGCCGGGATCTGGCGCGGGAAGATGGCGATCCGGCCCACCCAGTCGGCGGCGACCATGATCAGCGCGCCGGCGAGCACCGCGCCAATGGCCTGTGGCAGCGCACGGGAAAGGCCAAGGCGACGAGCAAGATGCGGCGCCATAAGGCCGATGAAGGTCAGCGGACCGACGATCAGCGTCGAAGCCGCGGTGAGTGCCGCGACGGCCAGCAGCACGAGAAGCCGCGCCCTCTTCAGGTTGATGCCAAGGCCCTGAACGGCGGCGGAGCCGAGCGGCAGGATGTCGAGCCAGCGCATGAAGAAAGGCGCGAGCGCGAAGAGGCAGACCGCGATACCACCGGTCAGCAGGGCGTCACCGACATCGACGCCATAGGTCGAACCGGTCAGCCAGTTGAGCAGCAGCATGGCGCGAGGATCGCCGGTCGCGGTGAGCACCAGGATCAGCGCGTCGAACAAGGCCGTCAGGGCAACGCCGGCAAGCAGCAGCCGCTCCGGCGCATAGGCGGCACGACGGCCGATCGCCAGCGTCACCAGCAAAGCGGCGAAGGCGCCGATCGTTGCCGCCGCCGTCTGAACCGGGCGCCCGGCATCGACGAGCGCAAACAGCGCCACCATCATGCCAAGGGCGGCACCGGCACTGATGCCCAGCACTTCGGGGCTGGCCATCGGATTGCCGGTCAGCCGCTGCATCATCAGCCCGGCAAGCGCCAGCATCGCCCCGGCACTCAGCGCGGCAAGCACGCGGGGCCACCGCCACGACAGCAAAGGCTGCAGCTCGTCGCCGAAGGCGAAGGTCCAGCCATGCGGACCCGGTCCATAGAGCAGGGCCAGCCCGAGCAGCAGAAGCAGAGCCAGGCCGAGTGCCATCAGAACAAGGCCGGGCCGGCTTGCGCGCGGCAGGCGCACGGCCATCAAGGTCGGGGCTTCCGAGCCAAGCGCAAGGCGCGGCAGCAGCCAGAGCAGCAGCGGCGCACCGAGAAGTGCTGTGATCGCTCCGGTCGGCAGCAGGTCGCCTTGCGGCCCGGTGGCGATCTGCACGCCTTGATCGGCGGCCCACAGCAACGCGCCGCCGATCAGCGGCGCCATCACCAGCTGTTGGCCAAGCCGCCGGCCACCGCCGATGCGCGCGAGCGTCGCCGCGGCCAGGCCGACGAAGCCGATGACGCCGACAGCGGCAACGACAAAGGCGATCAGCGCGACGGCGGCCGCCAGTCCGGCGAAGCGATAGGCGCCGAGCGGCACGCCAAGGCTGCGCGCGCCTTCATCGTCGAGGCCAAGCAGGGTCAGGGGCCGCACCATGAAGAAGATCGCAAGCGCCGCTGCGCCGATGCGGGGCAAAAGCCACAGCGTCGTCGACCAGTCCTGCTGGCCGAGCGAACCGGCGCCCCAGATGAACAGGCTGGCCAGCCATTCATGCCGCAGCACGATGAGAGCGGCACCGATGGCGCCGGCATAGAGGCTGACCACAAGCCCCGCCAGCACCACCGAAAGCGGCGACAGGCCCTTGTGCCAGGACAGAGCGATGACGGCGGCAAGGGCCATAAATGCGCCGGCCAGCGCCACCCATTCGCGGCCGAAGGCAAGCAGGGACGGTGACAGAAGCGTCGCCAGTGCCAGCGCCAGATAGGCGCCGGCCGAGACGCCAACGGTTTCAGGCGAGGCGAGCGGGTTGCGCAGAACCTGCTGCAGGACAGCTCCGGCAAGCCCGAGCGCCGCACCGCACAAAAGGCTGATCGCAAGCCGGGGCAGGAAGGCATAGTGGACGAGCACCTGCCGCATGTCAGCGATGTCGGGGGCGGCGAGCGATTGGAGCCAGAGCGCCGATGGCAGTTGCACGGTGAGGTTCGAGACGGTTGCCGCTGCCGCAGCCGCGAGCAGCACCGCGCAAAGCAGGATCGCGCCTACCGGCTGATTGCTGGAAAAGCTCCACACGGAGGCCCGGCCGGCCGACGCAGGCTTCCCCCTTTGGGCAATGGCAGCATCCTCAGCCATGGGCGGCCTCCGCGGTCATCGCCGATGCCAGGACCCGGGCAAAACGGCTCGCGGATGGAAGCGCGCCAAACATCAGGACGGCAGGAAGGCGCATGATCGAGCGGTTGCGCACGAAGGGCATGGCATTCCAGACCGGACTTTCGGTCAGCGTGCCGCCGGCGCCCTCAGGCAAGGGTTCGAGATAGGCGAGGCGCGCATCGCTGGATGTCGCCAGCCCGTCGATGCCGACGGTCGAAAACCCCCAATAGTTGGTCTCGGCCGTCCACGCGTTGCTGAGCCCGATGCGGTCGAACACCTCCTGAAACAGGCTCTTTGCGCCGTAGACGCGCACATTGCGCGGGTCCAGGAAGCTGACGACATAGATCGGCCGTGCCGAAAGCGGCGCCAACTGCTGGCGAACCTCCAAAAAATACGCGTCTGTCGCCGCGATCAGCGCCTCGCCTTCGCTTTCCTTGCCGACAAGCCCGGCGAGCTGGCGCGTCGCCTCGAGCGCGCGCCGATAGGGCTGCCCGGCCTCGGTATAGAGCCCGATCGTCGTCACTGGAGCCACGCGTTCGAGCAGCGGCTTGATGCCCTCGAGATACGGCATGGACAGGATGATGTCGGGCCTGAGCTGCTGCAGGAATTCGAGATTGGGCTCGAGCAGCGTGCCGAGATCGGCGACGTCGGGCGGCAGCCGCGGCTCGACCACCCATTTCTCCCAGACCTCCCGATCGGCAATGGCGACCGGGCTGACACCGAGCATGAGCAAGGTCTCGGTCAACCCGTCATCCAGGCAGACGATGCGCAACGGACGGGCTTCAGCCGTGGAGGACCTCATGCCGGCGAACGGCAGCGAAAAAAGCCCGAGCGCCTGGCGCCGGGTCATTCGGCTGCGCAAATGATCGGGCGCGGCTCTCGACTGGGGCTCTTGGTCTCTCTGCAATGCGGCCGGCCCTGCTTTTCGGGGGTTGGTCTCCAGTGACCACTGCCCGGTGACTATGAAACATGAGTATACTAGTCAACATTTAAGATGCCTGCCCAGTCAACTTTCACGCAACCGCATGCCAAGCGCAGACGCCCACTGGCCGCAAGGCGATTCGCCCGTACAACAACCCTGTGCGACATCACCGTCCGAATCACGGTTTGCGAAGCCCAATCCGCGCTTCGCATCATTTTTCCTCCACGAATGCATTCCATGATAGAGGGAGCTACGGTCGCCTTTGGGCAGCCGTTTCCTGGATTGCCTGAGAGACCAAAGACGGCCAAGAACCAAAAGCCGGCAGCAAGCCGCCACCTGAAGACGTCAAGGACCGGTCGAACGCATCAAGGCAGCGTGATCGGGTTGCACTCGGCAAGGCTTGATGATTTGTTGCCGCTATACGGAGAACGAATGATGCGAGAGCCTGCCGGTCAAGACGAATACGGGTCGACGAACCCTTTCGATCCGGACGACCTGCCAACCTTGAACGCAATCGGCCCGAGCATGGGAAGCGGCAACGATTTCGAGAGATATGCCGTTGCCGTGATCATCGTGTTCGGTGCGCTGATCATCGGCGGGCTGATGGCCGCATCGATGGTCTTCGGGCACCGCAACGGCTTCCTCTTCGCGCTTGGCGGCGCCACATCCGCCTGGATCTCCGGAAATGCGCTGCTGCTCGACCGGCCGCGCATCTATGCGCTGTTCGTCGGCATTGCCGCCTTGATGCTGGTTGCGTCCACCCTCACGCTGGTCTTGTGACGGTCAAGTCGGTGTGAGCCGATCCACTTGAGCAGCGGGCGATCAACCCGAATCGCCACGCTGCTCCAAGCTTTTCCTCCGAGCTGTCAGTATCCGAGCGCCTCGCCAGAGGCCGCGCGGCTGTCGATGGCGCCGTTGTAGCGCGCGCCGCCGCCTTTCTCGATTTCCGCCAGGCTCTTGCCGCCGACCAGGATGCCGGCGGCCTGACCCCAGGTCTGGTCGGCGAGATCGAGGTGATATCCCATGCCGGCCAGCAGCTTTTCTGTGTCCGGCGACAGGCCGAACGGCTCGACATACACCTTGTCGGGCAGCCATTGATGGTGGATGCGCGGCGCGTCGATCGCCTCCTGGATGTTCATGCCGTGGTCGATGACATTGACGATCGCTTCCAGCGTGATGGTGATGATGCGCGAACCACCGGGGCTGCCGATGACCATGAACGGCTTGCCGTCCTTGGCGACCACGGTCGGGCTCATCGACGACAGCGGCGTCTTCTTCGGCTGGATGGCGTTGGCCTCCCCCTGGACCAGGCCATAGAGGTTGGGCACGCCGGGTTTCTGGGTGAAATCGTCCATTTCGTTGTTGAGCAGGATGCCGGTGCCGTCGGCGACGACGCCGGCTCCAAAGGAACCGTTCAACGTGTAGGTGACCGCGACCGCATTGCCCGCATCGTCGATGATCGAATAATGCGTCGTCTCCTTGCTCTCGCCAAAGCCCTTCGGCATCAGATCCTGCGACACGCCGGCCCGGAACGGGTCGATCTTGTCGCGGATATCCTTGGCATAGGCCTTATCAAGCAGTTTCGAGACCGGGTTGTCGACGAAATCGGGATCGCCGAGCGCTGAATTGCGGTCGACATAGGCGTAGCGCATCGCCTCGACCATGACGTGGACCGTCTCGGCGGAACCTGCGCCGAGATAGGACAGCGGATAGCCCTCCAGCACGTTGAGGATTTCACAGATGATGACGCCGCCGGAGCTGGGCGGCGGCGAAGAGGTGATCTCGTAGCCACGATAGGTACAGGTCACGGGCTTGAGCTCACGCACCGCATATTGCTCGAAATCCGGCTTGGCGAGAATGCCGCCCTTGGCGCCGCTCGCCTTGATGATGGCGTCAGCGATGGCGCCTTTATAGAAGGCATCCGTACCCTTTTCGGAAATGGCGGCGAGCGAGGCGGCGAGGTCGGGCTGGACCAGCCGCTCGCCGATGCCATAGGGCTTGCCGTCGGGTTTCAGGAATATGGCGGCGGCCGCGGGGTCCTTCGCCAGCCTGTCGGCACTGCCGGCAAACGAGGCAGCGTCGCCCTGGTTGAGGATGAACCCGTCCTTGGCGTAGCCGATTGCCGGCGCCATCAGATCCTGGCGGGACAATTTGCCGTATTTTTCACGGGCCATCTCGAAGCCAGCCACAGAGCCCGGTACGCCGACGGCGAGATAGCCGTCGAGGCTGGCGCCCTTCACCGGGTTGCCGTCCTTGTCGAGATACATGGTTTTTGTCGCCGCCAGCGGCGCCCGCTCGCGGAAATCGAGAAAGGTCGATTTGCCGTCCTTGAAGCGGATGGTCATGAAGCCGCCGCCGCCGATATTGCCGGCATTGGGGTAGACGACGGCGAGCGCATAGCCGACGGCAACCGCCGCGTCGACAGCATTGCCGCCCTTCTTCAACACCTCGATGCCGACTTCGGACGCCAGATGCTGGGCCGTCACCACCATGCCGTGCTCGCCCTTGGCCGGCGCCGGCGAGGCGGCGAAGACACTCGTCAACGGCGCCAGGACAAAGGTGATGGAAAGACTGGCGGCGATCAGTGTCCGACGGTTGAGAGGCATGGCGGTTCTCCGGGCGGGGGGATGCCTAGAAGACCGTGTTGGACGGATCGAGTCCACTAACAATTAAGGGAGCACGAGAAAGAGCCCCCTCACCCGGATTGCCAACCGAATTGCGAAGGGCAATTCGGGGCAATCCGACCTCTCCCCGAGGGGAGAGGAGGTGTCAGCGCTGACGCCAGTCTCTTCTCCCTGCGGGGGTGAGGCGTGGTCCGCGCAGCGGGCGAAAAGCCAACTGCTTGGCTTTTCGAACAACGAACGCCCGGAGGGCGGTGGCCGCAAAGCGGCCGGATGAGGGGGCCGGCTCGGCCTCAGACAATGCCGCCCGAACCGCCAGCGACTGCAGGGCGTTCCGCTGCAACCTTGGCGCGGTAACCCGCCGCTCGATAGGCGGCGACCGGGTCGATGGCGCCGCCGGTCTTCAGCCGCGCCATGGCGAGGATCGGCTCGACATCGGTGCGGTAGGCCGCTTTCAGCGTCTGCGTCGCCATCAGCGCGTCATTGCTATCCTGAAAATCTTCCAACGCCTTGCGGTCGACCAGCAGCGCCTGCGCATAGGCGCGCTGCACCTCGACCGCCGATAGCATCAGGCTTTCGATCGGATCGGTGACGTTGTGGCTCTGGTCGAGCATGTGGGCCGGGTCGAACCCCTCGGCGCCGGAAAGTTCGGCGTCGACCAGTTCGTTGAAGACGAGAAACAGCCGGTAAGGATCGATCGAACCGGCATCGAGATCGTCGTCGCCATATTTCGAATCGTTGAAGTGGAAGCCGCCGAGTTTTTTGAACTGGATCAGCCGCGACACGATCATCTCGATGTTGACGTTTGGGGCATGGTGGCCGAGGTCGACGAGACAGAACGCCTTGTCGCCCAGCTCCTGCGCGATCATGTAGTTGGTGCCCCAGTCCTGCACGACGGTGGAATAGAAGGCCGGCTCGTACATCTTGTGCTCGCTGAACAGCTTCCAGTCGGCGGGCAGTCCGGCGTAGACCTCTTTCATGGCGTCGAGATAGCGCTCGAATGCCTTGGCGAAATTGACCTGGCCGGGAAAGTTCGAACCGTCGCCGATCCACACCGTCAGCGCCTTGGAGCCGAGCGTCTTGCCGATCTCGATGCATTCGAGATTGTGCTCGACCGCTTGCCGGCGCGTGCCGGCGTCGGCATGCGACAGCGAGCCGAATTTGTAGGAGAGCTTCTGGTCCTTGGCGTCGGAAAAGGTGTTGGAGTTCATGGCGTCGAAGCCGAGGCCAAAGCGCGAGGCCGCTTGCTTCAGCCGGTTCGGATCGGCCTTGTCCCACGGAATGTGCAGGGAAACGGTCGGCGTCGCCTGCGTCAATTGCTGGATGACGGCGCAATCCTCGATCTTGTCGAAGATATCGCGTGGCTCGCCGGCACCGGGAAAGCGGGCAAAGCGCGTGCCGCCGGTGCCGACGCCCCAGGACGGGATCGCCACCGCGAATTTCTCGACCTTGTCTCTGATAGCGTCGATGGCGATGCCGCGACGGTCGAGCCGCTCGCCGAGCGAGGCGTAGTCGCGCTCGAGGTTTGCCTTGCGCGCGGCGTTGTCCTTGTCGACGAGGTCGGCGGAGATGATGTGTTCCATCGTCCCCTCCGCTCAGCGCGTGAACGACTGGGCGTTGCCCGCGTCGACATTGATGATGTTGCCGGTCGACTTGGCCGACATGTCGGACGCCAGGAAATAGATCGCCTCTGCGATGTCTTCCGGGAAGACCGAGCGCTTCAGCATCGAACGCGAGCGATAGTGCTCCTCCAGATCGTCGGTCGACATCTTGTAGGCGGCGGCGCGCTGTTCCTTCCACTCGCCGGTCCAGATCTTCGAGCCGCGCAGCACCGCGTCCGGGTTGACGACATTGACCCTGATCTGCGCCTCCGCGCCCTCCAGCGCCAGGCAGCGGGCGAGATGGATCTCGGCAGCCTTGGCGGTGCAATAGGCGGCGGCGTTCGGCGATGCGGCAAGGCCGTTCTTGGAGGCGACGAAGACGACGTTGCCGCCAATCTTCTGCGCGCGGAACAGCCGGAACGCTTCCCGCGAGACCAGGAAATAACCGGTCGACAGGATGTCCATGTTCTTGTTCCACAGCGCCAGCGTCGTCTCCTCGATCGGCGCCGAGGAGGCCAGCCCTGCATTCGATACCAGAATGTCGATGCCGCCGAACTCGACCGCTGTCTCGGCAAAGCCCGAAATGACCTGCTCCTCCGAGGTGACATTGATCAGCACCGGCCGCACGAAGTCCCTGCCGTAGACTTTCGCCAGTTCGTCATTGGCGCTGGCCAGTGCTGTCTCGTCGATGTCGGCCAGCACCACGCAGGCGCCTTCGCGCAGCAGGCGGTTGGCCGTGGCGCGGCCGATGCCGCCGGCGCCACCCGTGACCAGGGCGATCTGGCCGGCAAGCGACTTCGGCTTCGGCATACGCTGCAGCTTCAGGTCTTCGAGCAGCCAGTACTCGATGTCGAAGGCTTCCTGTGCAGGCAGGCCGACATAAGACGACACGGTGGAGGCGCCGCGCATGACGTTGATGGCGTTGACATAGAATTCGCCCGAGATGCGCGCCGTCGCCTTGTCGCCGGCGAAGGTGAACATGCCGACGCCGGGCATCAGGTAGACGACGGCATTGGGATCGCGGATGGCGGGCGAGTCCGGATGCTTGCAGCTGTCGTAATAGGCCTGGTAGCCAACGCGATATTCGGCGATGTCGTCGGCAAGACGCGCGATGACGGCATCGACATCGGGCTTTGCCGGATCGAATTCGATGACCAGCGGGCGGATCTTGGTGCGCAGGAAATGGTCGGGGCATGAGGTGCCGAGTGCCGCCAGCGGGCGCAGATCCCTGGAGTTGACGAATTCGAGCACAGCAGTGGAATCGTCGAAATGGCCTGTTTTGTGGCTCCTTTCCGAGATCAGGCCGCGAATCCTCGGCATCAGTTTGGCCGCGATGGCACGGCGCTCAGTGGCGTCGAGCGACTTGACCGCTTCACCGCCGAAGATAGCGACACCCTCGGAGCGGCGCTCGAACCATTCGATCGCCTGGTTGATCACTGAGATCGTCGTCTCGTAGCATTCCCTGGGGGTGTCGCCCCAGGTGAACAGGCCGTGGCTTTCCAGGATGACGCCCTTGGCGGCTGGGTGTTCGAGGCAGAATTTCTCCAGCCACAGGCCAAGTTCGAAGCCAGGGCGCTTCCACGGCAGCCAGCCGATGGCCTCGCCGAAGATTTCTTTCGTCAGCGCCTTCGAATCCTTCGCCGCGGCAATGGCGATGATGGCATCGGGATGCATGTGGTCGACAAAGGGCTTCGGCACGTAGGCATGCAGCGGCGTGTCGATCGAAGCCGCACGCGGATTGAGGTTGAAGGTGCAGTGCGGCAGGAAGCCGACCATCTCGTCTTCGTGCTCGACGCCGCGATAGAGGCCTTTGAGCGCGCGCAGCTTGTCCATGTAGAGCGTGGCAAAGCCGTCCAGCTTGATCGAGGCGCTGTCGCCGCCCGATCCCTTGACCCACAGCACTTCGACATCCTCGCCGGTGAGCGGGTCTTTCTGCCAGATCTTCGACGACGTGTTGCCGCCGCCATAGTTGGTGACCCGCTTGTCGGAACCAAGTGTGTTCGAACGGTAGACCAGAAGTTCCGGCCCGCTCATGGCGTGAGCCTTGGCCTCGTCCCACAGATTGGCGAGGCGCGCGCCGGTGCGCTTGTCGAGCATAAGAAATCCTCCCGAAGGCACGCAGAAGGCGCGGCCATTTGGCCCCGAATTTCCACGGAAGCGCTCGGCTTGTCAATCACAAACGATCAATATCGATCATACTGCACTGCACAATGAAATTATATGATCGGAAATGATTGACACTGCGCGTTTTGGGTGCCTAGATGCCCGGGCAGGGAGGAACCATGCACGAAAAAGAGCGCCACAGGATCATTCTGTCCGCCGTCCAGGAAAAGCCTGTGGTGACGGTGCAGGAGATGGTCGACCTGACGGAGTCCTCCGAGGCGACGATCCGGCGCGATATCGCGGCTCTCCACGTCCAGAAGCGCCTGCGCCGCGTGCGCGGCGGCGCCGAGGCAATCTCGCCGCCGCAGTTCATCGGGCTGGCCGGCCGGCCCTTTTCCGTCAACGAAACCATCAACGCCTCGCAGAAGCGGGCGATTGCGCGTGAAGCGGTCGAGCTGTGCAACGACGGCGAACCGATCATCATCAATGGCGGCACCACCACCTTCCAGATGGTGCATTTCCTGACCGGCCGCCGCATGCCGATCTTCACCAATTCGTTCCCCATCGCCGAGCATTTGCTCAAGCATTCCAAGAATACGGTGATGCTGTCGGGCGGCACCATTTATCGCGAGCAGAACATCATCCTGTCGCCCTTCGACAACGACGTGACGCGCAATTTCTATGCGCGCCGCATGTTCATGGGTGCGCAGGGTCTGGGGCCGCTCGGCCTGATGGAGGGCGATCCGCTCTTGATCCAGGCGGAGCAGAAACTGATCGACCAGGCCGACGAGTTGGTGGTGCTGGTCGATTCCTCGAAATTCCGCAAACGCTCCAGCCTCATCCTGTGCGGCCTGTCGCGCATCGCCACCGTCATCACCGATGACGGCATCGACGATCGTGAAGCCAAGATGCTGGAGACCGCCGGCGTGACGCTGATCGTCGCCCGCACATCCGCAACCAACAAGGAAGAATCTTCACTGCAGGCCTGAGGCCAACTCGCGCTCGCAGCGGCGATGGAATGCAACGCTCAAGGGAGGAAATTCGATGAGCTTCTTGAAGAAATTGATGGTGACGGCTGCATTCTCAGCCGCCATGTTCGTGAATGCCGCCTATGCCGAAAACGTCAAGATCGCGCTGGTGGTGAAGTCGCTCGGCAACGGCTTCTTCGATGCCGCCAACAAGGGCGCCGAAGAGGCGGCCAAGGAACTCGGCGATGTCGACATCATCTACACCGGCCCGACCAAGGCGACCGCCGAAGCGCAGATCGAAGTGGTCAATTCGCTGATCGCGCAGAAGGTCAACGCCATCGCCATTTCGGCCAATGACGCCGACGCTCTGGTGCCGGTGCTGAAGAAGGCCATGGAACGCGGCATCACCGTCATCTCGTGGGATTCGGGCGTCGCCAAGGAAGGTCGCCAGCTTCACCTCAACCCGTCCGACACCGGCCTGATCGGCGAGACCATCATCAAGCTCGCCGCCGACCACCTGCCGGAAGGCGGCGAGGTCGCCATCCTGTCGGCCTCCTCGACCGCGACCAACCAGAACGCCTGGATCGACGCGGCCAAGAAGATCCTGCCGGAGAAGTTCCCCAAGATCAAACTCGTCGCCACCGTCTACGGCGATGACGATTCGGCCAAGAGCACCGACGAAGCCAAGGGCCTGTTGAAGTCCTATCCGAACCTGAAGGCGATCATCGCGCCGACCACCGTCGGCGTCGTTGCCGCCGCCCAGGTCGTCACCGACGAGAACCTGATCGGCAAGGTCAATGTCACCGGTCTCGCACTGCCGTCCGAGTTCAAGAAATTCATCGACAACGGTTCCAGCCAGGCGGTTGCGCTGTGGAACCCGATCGACCTCGGCTACTCGGCCGTCTACCTCGCCCATGATCTGGCGGTGAAGAAGGAAGAGGCAAAGCCCGGCGCCACGCTGTCGATCGGCCGCGTCGGCAAGGTCACGCTCGACGACACCAACTCGGCTGCAATGGCTCCGCCCTTCCAGTTCGACAAGTCGAACATCGAAAAATTCTCCAAGATCTATTGATCTGGAGTTCTCTAGAGCTGACGCGGCGGGGCTCACGTCCCGCCGCGGCTTTAAACGAACCTTGTTTCAGGGCTTGATACGACTATGGACACGACAGCCCAACACGGCGCGGTGAAGGAGCGGCCTCCGGCCCCGGCTCCACGCTTGACGCTGTCCGGCATCTCCAAGAGCTTTCCCGGCGTGCGCGCGTTGCACAATGTCAGCCTGTCGCTCTATCCGGGCCAGGTGACGGCGCTGATCGGCGAGAACGGCGCCGGCAAGTCGACGCTGGTCAAGATCATGACCGGCATCTACCAGCCCGACGGGGGCACGATCAGCATAGACGGCCACGCCGTCACCCTGCCCAGCGCGCATGCCGCCTTCGGCCATGGCGTCACCGCCATCCACCAGGAAACCGTGCTGTTCGACGATTTGTCGGTCGCAGAAAACATCTTTCTCGGCCATGCGCCGCGCACGCGATTGCGCACCATCGACTGGCGCACGATGCGCAAGAACGCGCGCGAAGTGCTTGACACCATGCATGCCGGCCACATCGACGCCGATGCGCGCCTGAAGGACCTCGGCATCGCCAACAAGCATCTGGTCGCCGTTGCGCGCGCCATGTCGATCGACGCGCAGATCGTCATCATGGACGAGCCGACCGCCGCGCTTTCCATGAAGGAGATCGAGGAGCTCTTTTTGCTGATCGAGTTCCTCAAGAGCGACGGAAAGGCGATCCTGTTCATCAGCCACAAGTTCGACGAGATCTACCGTATCGCCGACCGCTACACGGTGTTCCGCGATGGCGAGATGGTCGGCGAAGGCCTGATCAAGGATGCCGGCCAGAGCCAGATCGTGCGCCTGATGGTCGGCCGCGCGGTCGATCACATCTTCCCGCAGCGCAAGGCCGAGATAGGCGCGCCGGTGCTCTCCGTTTCCGGCCTGTCGCATCCGACCGAATTCAACGACATCGGCTTCGAACTGCACAAGGGCGAGATCCTCGGCTTTTACGGCCTTGTCGGCGCCGGCCGCAGCGAGGTGATGCAGGCGATATCGGGCATCACCCGCACCTCAGCCGGCACGATCACGCTGGAAGGCAAGACGATCGCGCCGAAATCGGCTGCGGATTCGATCGATGCCGGCATCGTCTACGTACCGGAAGAACGCGGCAAGCAAGGCGTGGTGATCGGCCTGCCGATCTTCCAGAACGTCTCGCTGCCTTCGCTCAAGCGCACGTCGAAGTCCGGCCTGCTGCGGCTGTCGGAGGAGTTCGATCTGGCCCGCTCCTACACCGAGCGACTCGACCTCAGGGCCTCTTCGCTCAGCCAGGATGTCGGCACACTGTCGGGCGGCAACCAGCAGAAGATCGTCATCGCCAAATGGCTGGCGACGTCGCCCAAGGTGATCATCCTGGACGAGCCGACCAAGGGCATCGACATCGGCTCGAAGGCCGCCGTGCACGGCTTCATGGCCGAGTTGGTGGCGCAAGGCCTGTCGGTGATCATGGTGTCGTCCGAGCTGCCCGAAATCCTCGGCATGTCCGACCGTGTCGTGGTCATGCGCGAGGGGCTTGTCGCGGCGGTCTACGACAACAAGGAGCTGGACGCCGAGACGCTGGTTCGGACGGCAGCAGGGATCGCGGCATGAAGGCTTTCCTCAAATACCGCGAAATCTGGCTGGCTGCTGCCATCATCGTCTTGATCGGGCTGATCTCGACGCGTTTTCCGGCCTTCGCCGATCCGGCCAATCTGCGCCAGGTGTTCAACGACACCTCGATCCTGATGATCCTGGCGCTTGGCCAGATGGTGGTCATCCTGACCCGGTCGATCGACCTGTCGATGGCGTCCAATCTCTGCTTCACCGGCATGGTGGTGGCGATGCTCAACGCCGCGCATCCGGCGATCCCGATCCCGCTGCTGATCGTCATCGCGCTGGCCGTCGGGCTGGTGCTTGGCGCCATCAACGGTCTGCTGGTGTGGCGGCTGAACATCCCCTCGATCGTGGTGACCCTGGGCACGCTGACCATCTATCGCGGCGCCACGTTCGTCCTGTCCGGCGGCGCCTGGGTCAATGCCGACAAGATGAGCCCCGAGTTCATTGGTTTCCAGCGAGCGGCCTTCCTCGGCATTCCCGTGCTGTCCTGGATCGCCATCCTGGTCATCGCGCTGTTCTTCGTTGTGATGACACGCACCGCGCTCGGCCGCTCGATCTACGCCATCGGCGTCAATCCGACGGCGTCGGTCTATGCCGGCATCGATGTCGGCCGGACGAAATTCATCGTCTTCTGCATCTCCGGCATGGTCGGCGGGCTATCCGGTTATCTCTGGATCTCGCGCTATGTGATCGCCTCGGTCGAGGTCGCCAACGGCTATGAGCTCAACATCATCGCCGCCTGCGTCATCGGCGGCATTTCGATCGCCGGCGGCATCGGCTCGGTCGGTGGGGCGGTGCTCGGCGCGTTGTTCCTCGGCATCATCTCCAACGCTCTGCCGGTCATCAACATCTCGCCCTTCTGGCAGATGGCGATCTCGGGCAGCGCCATCATCCTGGCTGTCGTGCTCAACGCGCGCGGCGAACGCCAACAGGGCCGCATCATCCTGAGAAAGGCGGAGGCGGCATGACCGACATCCCTGCCCCGCGCCACATTCCCGACCGGCTCGACAAGCCGCTGCGTTCGGCGATCTTTTCATGGGAGGCGCTGCTGATCGTGGTGGCGGTCGCCATCTTCGCCATCAACAGCTTCGCCTCGCCCTACTTCCTCGACCCCTATTCGCTGTCGGACCTGACCTTTAACTTCACCGAGAAGGGCCTGATCGCCTTTGCCATGGCGCTGCTGATCATTTCAGGCGAGATCGACCTGTCGGTGGCCGCCATCATCGCGCTGGCCTCGACCATGATAGGCATGGCGGTGCAGGCCGGTGCCGGCACGCCGGTGCTGGTGCTGATCGGCATCGTCGTCGGGCTCGGCTGCGGCGCCTTCAACGGGCTGCTGGTGACAAGGCTCGGCCTGCCCTCGATCGTGGTCACCATCGGCACGATGAGCCTGTTTCGCGGCATCGCCTTCATCATCCTCGGCGACCAGGCCTACAAGGGCTATCCCGAGAGTTTTGCCTTCTTCGGCCAGGGCTATGTCTGGTGGGTGGTGTCGTTCGAACTGGTGCTCTTCCTCATCGCCGCCGTCATCTACTGGTTCCTGCTGCATCGCACGAGCTTCGGCCGCCGCGTCTTTGCGATCGGCAACAACCCGGTCGCGGCGCAGTTTTCCGGCGTGCGCGTCGGCCGCATCAAATTCACCCTGTTCTGCCTGACCGGACTGATGGCGGGCATCGCCTCGGTGCTGATCACTTCGCGGCTCGGCTCGACAAGGCCATCGATTGCGCAGGGCTACGAGCTCGAAGTCATCACCATGGTGGTTCTGGGCGGCGTCAGCATCCTGGGCGGCGCCGGCAGCATCCTGGGCGTCGTGCTCGCCGCCTTCATCATGGGACTGGTGACCTTCGGGCTCGGCCTGCTCAACGTGCCCGGCATCGTCATGTCGATCTTCATCGGCCTGCTGCTGATCATCGTCATCGCGCTGCCGATCGTCTGGCGGCGGCTGCGCGGGGGACGCTGATGCCTGAGAAATACGCGTTCAAGATGAAGCTCAAGCCCGGCATGAAGGCCGAGTACCAGAAGCGCCACGACGAAATCTGGCCGTCGCTGGTCGCGCTTCTGAAGCAGGCCGGCGTCTGCGACTATTCGATTCACCTCGATGAGGAGACCAACATCCTGTTCGGCGTGCTGTGGCGGCGTGACGACCACGGCATGGACGATTTGCCCGGGCATCCGGTGATGCAGCGCTGGTGGGCTGATATGGCCGACCTCATGGAGACCAAGCCGGACAACGAACCGGTTGCGGTGCCGCTGGAAACCGTGTTCCATATGGCATGAGTGCGATGCGCCACATCGCCGTCATCGACATCGGCAAGACGAACGCCAAGGTGGCGCTGGTCGATCTTGCCACATTGAGCGAGGTGGCACTGCGCCGCGTGGCCAATGCGCCGGTGCGCCAGGCGCCCTATCCGCACCACGATGTCGAAGCGCTGTGGGCGTTCATCCTCGACAGCCTTGCCGGCCTCAACCGCGAACAGCGCATCGACGCCATCTCGATCACCACCCATGGCGCGACCGGCGTGCTGGTCGATGCCGCGGGCGAACTGGTGCTGCCTGTGCTCGACTATGAGTTCGACGGCCCCGACAGGCTGGCGGCGGACTATGACGTTGTTCGCCCGCCCTTCGCCGAGACCGGCACGCCGCGCCTGCCGCTCGGCCTCAATCTCGGCGCGCAATTCTTCTGGCAGCAGAAAGGCTTCCCGGCCGAATTCGCAAAAGCCGCCGCCGTGCTGATGTATCCGCAATACTGGGCCTTGCGGCTGACCGGCATCGCCGCCAACGAGGTGACCTCGCTCGGCTGCCACACCGATCTGTGGAACCCGTGGAAATCGGATTTTTCGTCGCTGGTCGACAGGCTGGGTTGGCGCGCGCTGATGGCGTCGGTGCGGCCGGCCAGCGATCGCCTCGGCCCGATCCTGCCCACCGTTGCTGTGCGAACCGGACTGGATCCGCACACGCCGGTGTTCTGCGGCCTGCATGATTCCAACGCCTCGCTGCTGCCGCATCTTCTCTCCGACAAGCCGCCTTTCTCCGTCGTCTCGACCGGCACCTGGGTGGTATCGATGGCGGTCGGCGGCAAACAGATTGCGCTGGATGCCGCGCGCGACACGCTGGTCAATGTCAACGCGCTCGGTGATCCCGTTCCCTCGGCGCGCTTCATGGGCGGCCGCGAGTTTTCGGTGCTGACAAAGGATCAGCCGGAGCCGTGGACCGAGGATGATGTCGGCGCCGTGCTGGCGCGAAAGATGCTGCTGCTGCCGTCGACCCAGCAAGGTTCGGGGCCGTTCCCGCACCATGCCGCGGCATGGCTCGACGCCGACGGCATCAACAAAGGCCAGCGCTTTGCCGCCATCTCATTCTATCTGGCCCTGATGACGGCGACCTGCCTCGACTTGATCGGTGCCGACGGCCCGACCACGGTCGAAGGCCCCTTTGCCCGCAACCGGCTCTTTGTCGGCATGCTGGCGGCAGCCACGGCGCGCGCCGTTGTTGCGTCGGAGGCCGCCACCGGCACCAGCATCGGCGCGGCGCTGCTGGCATGCGATCGGCCGGCGACGCAAGGCAAGGGCGAAAGAATAGAACGGCCTATAGACCCAGCCTGGGTCGACTATGTCAGCGCATGGCGGGCGGCAGTGGAAGTGCAGGGCTGATCAGAGAATCCGTTTGCCGAAGGCAGACATGACGAAGTTGACCGCATCGGTGCCGATCCGCGGCTCCAGATCCGCGGTCAGGCCCGACACATCCATCGACAGCAAGCCGCCGGAGAGCGCGATCGCCTCCATCGCCTGATGTGTTTCGCGCACGGTCAGCCCACCGGAGCCCGCAGCCCAGCCGGCGAATTCGGTCGCGGTCGGCGAATAGCTGACATGAAAGCCTTGCGTGCCTGATGTGGCGATACGGATCGCTTCATGCATCAGGTCGCGCATGCCCATGGCGTCGATGTCGGTCATGGTGAAGGCGGAGACGCGCGAATCCTTCAGCACCCGCGCCTCGGCCGGATCGGCGTGGCGCAGGCCGACGATGACGACATTCTCCGGCGACAGCTGCGGCTGCAGCGCGCCCGCCTTGTGGTCGAGGCCGAGGGTGCGCGCCAGGACCGAACCTTCCGGCAGGTCGATGCCGTCCTCGTCCTCGGGCATCAGGGCGGCGATGGAATCGATCCAGATCAGGCCGAAGGAATGCGTCGCTCGCGCCGTCGCGGTCAGCGCCTTGTGCGCGACGCGACGATCGGCGCCGGCGGTCAGCCGGACCAGTCCCGATGGCGGCCGCTCGATATCGGCCAATTCGACGACGTCGAAATTCATCGCCTCCAGCCGCGCGCCGGTGCCTTCCCGGGCCAGGATGCCGGCAGCCCCCGGCCCGGCCGTGATCTGCACCATCTTGCGGCCGGAAAAATCCTCGACATCGTGCATCGGGGCCTTCTCGACATATTCCGAGGTCATCGCCAAAAGCATGGCGCCATAGCTCATGCGGAAGGCGACGCGGTCGCCGACGGCCAGCGGCGGGTCGGCATCGGCGACATCCAAAAGCAGATGGTCGCTGGAGGCGCCCAGCACCCGGATCCCCCTGGCGATCGGCGTCAGCCCCTCGACCAGCACGTCCTCGCGGCCGATATTGGCGATGGCGCGCAGCCTGTCGCCCTCGTCGGGGAAGACCGGCTGGTTGCCGAAGGCGTCGTAGCCCGATTGGCCGATCGGCCGTGACGGCTTGAGCTTGACCTCGATGATGTCGCTGGTCAGCCGGCAGGCATCGGGCTCAAGCTCGGCCCATGGCACATCGCGGAAGGTCTCGACGCCACCTTGCAGGATCGCCTCGCCGACGCGCAGATTGTTGATGCCGGCCGGAAGCCTGCCTTCGAGCAGCAGCGGCAGCGACGACGAGGCGCCGCCGGAAATCACGTCGAGGCTTTTGCCGGACAGGCGCTCGGTCTTGTAGGCATGGGCGACGAGCTGCCCAAGGTTTTCCGGCGTCGGCATGATGGCGCCGAAGCAGCCGAGATTGGTGCCGATGCCGGCGATGCGCACGCCCTTGAACTGCAGGATCTGCTCAACCGTGGGGATCAGGTCGTTCGGCCAGATGCCTTCGCGGAGATCGCCGAGATCGATCATCAGCATGATGTCGTGGACGCGGCCCATGCGCTCGGCGATGCGCGAAATTTCGCGGATGGTGGCGAGTTCCGATTGCAGGCTGATGTCGACGGTGCGCACCACCTCCTCGACCCGCGCCATCGGCGGGCTGCGCAGCAGCATGATCGGTGCGTTGATGCCGCTGTCGCGCAGCCGGCGGATGTTCTCGAAACGCGATTCGGCGATGCCGGCGACGCCGCCGCGCAGCATGGCGCGTGCCACTTGCGGCATGCCGCAAGTGCCCTTGGTGACGCCGAACACTTTTATGCCCGACAGCGCGCAGCGCTCGACGATGGTGCGCGCGTTGCGCTCGATGCGGCCAAGGTCGATGGCGACTTGCGGTCCCGACATCACTAGCCCCCGTAGACCAGCCCCTGCGGGTCGATCTCCGGCCTGCGGCCGGAAACGAGGTCGGCAAGGAATTTCCCCGAGCCGCAGGCCATGGTCCAGCCGACGTGGCCGTGGCCGGTGTCGAGATAGAGATTCTTGTAGCGCGCCTGGCCGATGACCGGCACCGAGTTCGGCATCATCGGGCGCAGGCCCGCCCAGAACACAGCCTTCTTCTCGTCGAAGGCACCCGGGAAAAGATCTTTGCCGGTGCTGATGATCGTCTTGAAATCGGCGGGCTTGAAAGTGCGGTCGAAGCCGGTGAATTCGGCCGTCGAGGACATCCGCAAGCGGTTGCCCAGCCTGGAATAGCCGATCAGCCGGTCCTCGTCGGCGCCGCCCATGGTCGGTCCCTTGCTTTCGTCCTCCAGGGGAATCGTCGCGGTATAGCCTTTTACCGGATAGACAGGCAGGTCGATGCCGTAACGGCGCCCGAGCAGGCCGCTTTCCGGCCCCATCGAGATGACAACCGCATCGCCGGCGACCGGGCCGACCGAAGTCATCACCGCGCGCACCCGGTCGCCCTCGATGTCGAGGCCTTCGACTGTCGTGCCGAACAGGAATTTGACGCCGAGCTTCTCGGCCGCATAGGCGGCCAGCCTGTCGACAAACTGCTTGGAATCTCCGGTCTGGTCGGTTGGCGAATAGACGCCGCCGGCAATCTTGTCCTTGACGCCGGCAAGGCCCGGTTCCAGCTCGACCAGCCGGTCGCGGCCGACGATTTCGATCGGCAGGCCGTGCTTGGCAAGATAACGGTAATTGTCGGTGCCGGTGTCGAGGCTCTTTTGCGAGCGGAAGAAATAGAGAATGCCCTTCTTGCGCTCGTCGTAATGGATGCCGGTCGCTTCCGAAAGCGCATTGATGCAGTCGCGCGAATAGAGCGCGAGCCTGAGCTTGATGTCGGTGTTGGCGCGCAGGCGCGCCACCGTGCACTGGCGCAGGAAACGCAGGCTCCAAGCGAGGAAATAGGGATCGAGGCGCAACCTGACCTTGATGCCGAGATCATGGTTGTAGAGCCCGCGCAGGAAGGTCTTCAAAGCCGCCGGCGAGGCCCAGGCGGTGGCGTCACCCGGTGACACCAGGCCGGCATTGGACTGGCTGGTGCCTTGTGCCGCCGCCGGATGGCGCTCGATCACCGTCACCTCATGGCCGTCGCTGGCCAGATAATAGGCGGCCGCCGTACCGACGACACCGGCCCCGAGCACCGTTATTTTCATGCCATCCCCCAAAAAGCTCCTCGCGGCGCGGCGCCTCCGCGCCTTGCCGCGAACGCCTTCAATAGCGCTTCGCTGCCCGCCTTGCGAGCCCTTGGGAGAACCCGGCTCAGCCGCGCGCGGAGTTCTTGCCGGTCAGGATGCGCTCCCAGGCGAGCGCGTCGGCAACGATCTGGTCGAGATCGTCGCGTTGCGGGGTCCAGCCGAGCTCGGCGCGGGCGAGATCCGAATTGGCAACCACCGCCGCGGCATCGCCAGGGCGACGGTCGCCCATCTTCACCTCGAAATCACGGCCAAAGGCACGGCGCACGCTGTCGATGACCTCCAGCACCGAATAGCCATGGCTGTAGCCGCAATTGGCGACAAGGCTTTGTCCCCCGGCACGCAGCCGCTGCAGGGCCAGGCGATGCGCCGCCGCCAGGTCGCTGACATGGATGTAGTCGCGCATGCAGGTGCCGTCCGGCGTCGGATAATCAGTGCCGAACACCTGCATGAACGACCGCTTGCCGAGTGCCGTCTCGCATGCGACCTTGATCAGATGGGTTGCGCCCGGTGTCGACTGGCCGGTGCGGCCCTTCGGGTCGGCGCCGGCGACGTTGAAGTAGCGCAGCGCCGTATAGCGCAGGCCATGCGCGATCGACGCGTCGCGCAGCATCCACTCACTCATCAGCTTGGACAGGCCATAGGGCGATTCCGGCGCCAGGCGGGCGTCCTCGCGCACCGGCTCCAGCCCGGCGCCGCCATAGACGGCGGCGGTCGAGGAAAAGATGAAATTGGGCACGCCTTCGCGCACCGCGGTTTCGATCAGCGTGCGCGTCTTCGAGGTGTTGTTCTCATAATAGCTGAGCGGGTCGGCGACCGATTCCGGAACCACGATCGAGCCGGCGAAATGAATGATCGCGTCGACCTTGTTCTCCCTGATGACCGCGCCGACCAATTCCTTGTCGGCGACATCGCCGACGACCAGCTTGGCCTCCGGCGCCACCGCCCATTCGAAACCGGTGGAAAGACGGTCGAGAACGACCACGCTTTCGCCGGCATCCAGCAGCTCCCAGACCATATGGCTGCCGATGTAACCGGCGCCGCCTGTCACCAAAACTGTCATCCGCGTCCTCGCTTATCCAAGATTTATCGGAAACTGTCTCAACCCCGCTCTACTGGAAAGCCCGCCGCATGGCCATTGGAACCCCTGGTAACCGGCATTGCCGGCCAGTGGCATTGTCCTGAAACAAAGTTCATCCACATCAAGGGAATAGGCCACGATCCGCGGTCGTTAGGAACAGGTCCGGGGCGTGGCATTTTGACCAAAAAGGCCAGGTGGACGACCAACAGGCCAATGATTATGATCCCGCGCAAAAATTGGGAAGTCGACATGAACTATCAGCGGTTCTTCGAGGAAGCGATCGACCAGCTCCATGCCGAGCGTCGCTACCGCGTTTTCGCCGACCTCGAGCGGATCGCGGGCAAGTTCCCGCGCGCCATCTGGCGTTCCAATGGCCGTGCCGAGGAAATCACCGTCTGGTGCTCCAACGACTATCTCGGCATGGGCCAGCATCCCGACGTCATCGCCGCGTTCCAGAATACCGCTGGCAAGATGGGTTCGGGCGCCGGCGGCACCCGCAACATTTCCGGCACCTCGAACCCGCTGGTCGAGCTCGAGGTGGAGCTTGCCGACCTGCACGACAAGGAAGCGGCACTGGTCTTCACCTCCGGTTTCGTCTCCAACGAAGCCTCGATCTCGACCATCGCGAAGCTTTTGCCCAACTGCCTGATCATCTCGGACGAATTGAACCACGCCTCGATGATCGAAGGCGTGCGGCGTTCCGGCGCCGAAAAGAAGATCTTCCGCCACAATGACGTGGCGCATCTGGAAAGCCTTTTGCAGGCGGCGGGGCGCGAACGCGCCAAGCTGATCGTCTTCGAAAGCGTCTATTCGATGGATGGCGACATCGCGCCGATCAAAGAGATCGTCGAACTCGCCGAGCGCTACAACGCCATGACCTATATCGACGAGGTCCATGCCGTCGGTATGTACGGGCCGCGCGGCGGCGGCATCACCGAGCGCGAAGGCCTGGCCGACCGCATCGACATCATCGAAGGCACGCTGGCCAAGGCATTCGGCACGCTGGGCGGCTACATCACCGGCACCAGCGCTGTGATCGACGCCGTGCGCTCCTATGCCCCCGGCTTCATCTTCACCACGGCACTGCCGCCGGCGATCGCTGCCGCCGCGACCGCGTCGATCCGCCATCTCAAGCGCTCGCAGGCCGAGCGTGACGCCCAGCAGCAGCAGGCGAGCCGAACCAAACACATCCTGTCGGCCGCCGGCCTGCCGGTGATGGATTCGCCGACGCACATCGTGCCGCTGCTGGTCGGCGATCCCGAGGCCTGCAAGATGGCCAGCGACCGCCTGCTCGGCGTGCACGGCATCTACATCCAGCCGATCAACTACCCGACCGTGCCGCGCGGGACCGAGCGGCTGCGCATCACGCCGACGCCGTTCCATTCCGATGCGCTGATCGCCGAATTGCAGGATGCGCTGGTCGAGACCTGGGATGCGCTCGGCATCCCCTATGGTTCGGCAGGTCGGCCTTCGGTGGCCAAGAGCGACCGCATCATTCCATTGCTGGTGCCCAAGTCAGGCGGCTGATGCCGTTTGGAACTCTACTCCGGCGGCCATCTGGCTCGCCGGAGCGATTTCAATTCGGGCTTCGTCAGCGGCTCAGGCGTTCTTCATCCACTTCGCCAGCCGGTGTGCCGCTTCCTCGATCTGGTCGAGGCGGCGGTGGAAGCACAGCCGCAAAAACGCCTCGCCGCCGGGGCCGAAAGCGGTGCCTGGCGCCAGGCCGACATTGGCCTTGTCAACGATGTCGAAGGCAGCGGTGCGTGAATCGGTGATGCCATCGACTGTGAAAAACAGATAGAACGCGCCTTGCGGCACCGTAAACCCAGCGCGGCCGGTGGCGCCGAGGATGCCGCAGACAAGGTCGCGCGCCTTGCGCGCCCGCTCCACCTGTTCGGCAACGAAGGCGTCGCCCTCGTCAAGGGCGGCGACCGCGCCGCGCTGCATGAACTGGGCGACGCCGGAGCTCGAATACTGGATCAGGTTCTCGAACACCTGCTGCAAGCTCGGATGCGTCTTGATCCAGCCGACGCGCCAGCCGGTCATCGCCCAGTTCTTGGAAAAGGAGTTGACGTACAGGATACGGTCTTCCGCCGACGCTATGTCGAGGAAGGACGGCGCGCGGCCGTGGCCGTAGTGGAACAGTGAATAGATCTCGTCGGCGATGATCCAGAGGTTCTTCGCGCGCGCCAGAGCGAGGATCGCCTGCAAGGTCTCGTGATCGGCGGTCCAGCCGGTCGGATTCGACGGCGTGTTGATGAACAGCGCCTTTGTGCGCGGCGTGATCGAAGCGGCGATCTTCTCGACGTCGCAGGACCAGCCATTGCCGGAATGATCGAGCGTGACCGCGACTGGAACGGCTCCCGCTATCCCTGCTGCGGCATCGAAATTCGGCCAGGCCGGCGACAGGTAGACCACCTCGTCGCCGGCGCCAGCGAGCGCGTCGAGCGCCAGCTGGATGGCATGCATGCCGGAGCCGGTGACGATGAATTCTTCCTCCGGGAAATTCTTGCCGAAATGCCTGGCATAGTAGCGGGAGAGTGCCTGCCTGAGATCGGGGATGCCCCGTTGCCAGGTGTAGAATGTCTCGCCGCCGGCCAGCGCCTTCGACGCGGCATCGGTGATGAAGGCTGGCGTCGGCAGGTCGCCTTCGCCGGCCCAGAGCGGAATCATGCCTTCGCGCAGGCGGCCGTAGTTGACGACGGCGACAATGCCACTTTCGGGTGCTGCACGGGCCTCGGTGCGCAAGCTGTCGATCAGGGTCATGGGCGGATCCGTTTTTGGTCTGCGGTTTTCGTCAGCGGTCCTTACCAGATGCGAAAACAGAAAACCCCGGCCGCCAACGACCGGGGTTTTGGTCCAGCAATGCTGCCCGTGGTCAGCGCCTGGCGAGCAGATCGCGAATTTCGGTGAGCAGCGCGACGTCGGCTGGCGGCGGAGCCGCCGGTGCAGCGGGCTTCTCGCGCTCAAGCCGCTTGCGCATGTTGTTCACCGCCTTGACCATCAGGAAAATGATGAAAGCGAGGATGAGGAAGTTCAACGCGACAGTGATGAAGCTGCCGTAGGCAAAGACCGCGCCTTGCTTCTTGGCGTCGGCCAGCGAGGTGGCGTTGACGGCCGAGGAGAGGCCAAGGAAATAATTGTTGAAGTCCAAGCCGCCGAAAATCGCGCCGACGATCGGCATGATGATATCGTTAACAAGGGAATCGACGATCTTGCCGAAGGCCGCGCCGATGATGACGCCGACCGCAAGGTCCATCACATTGCCCTTGGAAATAAATTCCTGGAATTCTTTCAGCATTCGACCCTCCTTGTCGTGACTGGCCGAGCTGCCGTTTCCGTCCTTGCGGCATCGACCTGAGGCAACATAACAAAAACCTCCTGACGCAACATGGGTAAAAGGGAGAAAACAACCGCTTTCTCCTTACCTTACGGCACTTTGGGCGGCAGCTCTGCCGAATTTGACGCGTTGCGTACAAGGGCGTGAAATTTCATATCCCCGCGATGCAAATCGACACAGATGCCGCCGAATCACTGCAAAACGACCACGCTGGACCAGATTGCCGCCGAGCACGGCATGGGCCCCTGGTTGTTGACGCGAGCGATCAATCGCTCTTTGCAAGGTTTCCCGCATTGACGGCACGGCAAAGCCAGCATTGAATTTCTGAAAATTATAGGCGTTTTCGCCTATAATGTTCTCATGAACATGCTCGAAACCATCAGCATTGATGTTTATCCGTGGGCGGCTCCAACAAAGGAGCAGCGCGCTTGGTTTGACGCGCTTTCGCCCGACGAGAAGCGGAAAGCGATTCAGGCGGCGATCAACGAAGGTTTTGAGAGCCCGGTCAGCGAAAAGTCGATCGACGACATTATTCGGGAAGCGCGTGCCGAACTCCCGCATGCGCCATAGGATAACGCATCGCGCCGAACGCGATCTGAAAGACATTTACCGACACACCTTCGAAAACTTCGGCCACACTCAGGCCGAAAAGTACCTGCGCGAACTCGACGCGGTGTTTGAGTTGCTCGGCGACTATCCGAGTATGGGCCGGCTCTATGAAGGCAGGACCCATCAGTTCGTCCACGGCAAGCACATCATCCTCTATCGCATGGGTTTGGAGGAGGTCGTCATTGCCGTATTTTCCACGGCGCTCAGCGGCGATCTTCACCATAACGACACCGACGCGCCGCCCTGATAGCCGTCCTGCACAGCTCTGCAATGGACTCGGACGCCAAGCTGTGGTTGCGTCCGGGCAAGCCGGATAGAAAGACGGCAGAGGAGGAAAGTCCAAGCGTGCAGGGCTTGTTCATCGTCATCATCGCGGTCGCCTATGTGACGCTGCTGTTTGCCATCGCCAGCCTCGGCGACCGCCGCTCGGCCATCTCCGAGCCGAGCCGGGGGCGGCCTTTCATCTATGCGCTCAGCCTCGCGATCTACTGCACATCCTGGACTTTCTTCGGCTCGGTCGGCCTCTCTTCCGAACGCGGCCTCGAATTCCTCGGCATCTATACGGGCCCGGTGCTCGTCTTCGTGTTCGGCTTCCCGCTGCTCAACCGCATCGTGCGGCTGGCCAAGACCGAGAAGATCACCTCGATCGCGGATTTCCTCGGCGCACGTTACGGCAAGAGTTTCACCGTCGCGGCGATCGCCACGCTGATCGCCACCATCGGCGCGGTGCCCTATATCGCGCTGCAGTTGAAGGCGATATCCGGTTCGGTCAGCCTGATGGTCGAGCACTATACGGGATCGCCGCCTTCGTTCGATCCCTTCGTCAGCGACATCTCGCTGGTCGTCGCCATGCTCCTGGCGCTGTTCGCGGTGCTGTTCGGCACCCGTCACGCCGACGCCACCGAACATCAGGACGGGCTGGTGCTGGCGGTGGCCGTCGAAACCGTGGTCAAGCTTGCCGCCTTCCTGGCCATCGGCCTGATGGTCACCTTCCTGATCTTCGGCGGCCCGGGCGACATGTTCGACAAGCTCGCCCAGAATGCACAGGTCCGGCAGGCGATGAGCTACAACACCTCGCTCGCCACCTGGCTGGTGCTGACGTGCCTCAGCGGCTTTGCCATCATCATGCTGCCGCGGCAGTTCTACGTCACCATCGTCGAGAACCGCGGCGAAGCCGAACTGCGCACCGCGACATGGGTGTTCCCGCTCTACCTCGTGGCGATCAACCTGTTCGTGCTGCCGATCGCCTTCGCCGGCCTTTCGCTGGTCGGCACCGGAACCAGCAGCGATCTCTACGTGCTGTCGCTGCCGCTGTTCAGCGGCCATGATGTGCTGGCGATGGCGGCTTTCATCGGCGGCCTGTCGGCGGCGACGGCGATGGTGATCGTCGAAAGCGTGGCGCTGTCGATCATGATCTCCAACGATCTCGTCATTCCGCTGTTCGTGCGCCGCCTGCTCAAGACCTCGACCTCCGAGACCGAGGATTGGTCGACGCTGATCCTCAATGTGCGGCGCGGGGCGATCTTCATCCTGTTGTTCATCGCTTTCCTCTACTACCGCGAGAGCACCGACAGCGCGCGGCTGTCGTCGATCGGCCTGATGTCGTTCGCGGCGATCGCCCAGTTCGCGCCGGCGCTGATCGGCGGACTGATCTGGCGCGGCGCCAACGGCCGGGGTGCCGCACTTGGCATGGTCGCCGGCATCCTCGTCTGGGGCTACACGCTGCTGTTTCCATCGCTTGCCGCCCCTGATACCGGCATCATCGTGCACGGGCTGTTCGGCTTCGAGGCGCTGCGGCCGCAGGCCCTGTTCGGCACCGTCGCCGAACCGCTGAACCACGGCGTGCTGTGGAGCCTGTCGATCAACGCGGTGTTCTTCGTGCTCGGTTCGCTGTCGCGCGCATCGGTGCCGCTGGAACGGATCCAGGCGTCGATCTTCGTGCCGCGCGATGCCGGCCCGATGCCCAGCCTGCGGCGCTTCCGCACCGCCATCACCGTCAACGACCTCAAGGACACGATCGGCCGCTATCTCGGCGTCGAGCGCACCGAGCGCTCCTTCCAGTCGTTCGAAAAGACCAACGGAGCCTCGCTGCACGGCAATGAGCAGGCGAGCATGGACGTCATCCGCTTCTCCGAGCAATTGCTGGCCAGCGCCGTCGGTTCCTCCTCGGCTCGCCTGATCCTGTCGCTGCTGTTTCGCCGCCACGACCGCGAATCCAGGGATGCCTTCCGCTTGCTCGACGACGCCACCGAGGCGCTGCAGCACAATCGCGACCTGTTGCAGATCGCGCTCGACCAGATGGAACAGGGCATCACCGTTTTCGACCGCGATTTCCGCCTGATCTGCTGGAACCGCCAATACCGGGCACTGTTCGACCTGCCCGACGAGATGGGCCAGGTCGGCGTGTCGCTCGACCGCATCCTGCGCCATCTCGCCGAGCGCGGCGACATTCCCGCCGATCAGCGTGTGGCCATGCTGAACCGGCTGACCAGCTTCGTCAGCCCATGGCAGATGGAGCTGAAAACCTCGGGCCGCATTCTGGAGCTGCGCTCCAACCCGATGCCGGACGGCGGCATCGTCGCCACCTACGCCGACATTTCCGGACGCGTCGAGCAGGACCTGGCGCTGAAACGTGCCAATGAATCGCTGGAGCAGCGCGTCAAGACCCGCACCATCGAACTGACCCGGGTCAATGAGGAACTGGCGCAGGCGCAGATGCTGGCGGAGGAGGCCAATCTCGGCAAGACACGCTTCCTCGCCGCCGCCGGCCACGACATCCTGCAGCCGCTGAACGCCGCCCGGCTCTATTGCTCCTCGCTGATCGAGAAGGCCGGCAAGGGGCCTGCCGGCAAGGCGGCCGTCAACATCGAATCCTCGCTGGAATCGGTCGAGACCATTCTCGGCGCCGTGCTCGACATCTCCCGCCTCGATGCCGGCGCGATGAAGCCGGACGACACCGCCTTCAATCTCGACGGATTGCTGCGCCAGATCGGCAACGACTTCCGGCCGCTCGCCGCCGAAAAGAAGCTCGAGCTGACGATCATGCCGTCATCGCTGACGGTAACGACGGACCGCAATTTGCTGCGCCGCCTGATCCAGAATCTCGTCTCCAACGCCATCAAATACACGCGCCACGGCCGCGTGCTGGTTGGCGTCAGGCGGCGCGGCGATTTGGCCGAGATCCAGGTGATCGACACCGGCATCGGCATCGCCGGCGACAAGCTGAACACCGTCTTTCGTGAATTCACCCGGCTCGATGAGGGCGCGCGCGAGGCCGAGGGCCTCGGTCTCGGCCTCTCCATCGTCGACCGTATCGCCCGGGTACTGCGCCTGGAGATCCGGATCTTTTCCAATCCTGGCAAGGGCACGCGCTTCTCCGTCATCCTGCCCGTCGCGGCCGTACAGGAACCGCGGCGCGAAGTCGACGCCAGGGTTCCTGCCCGCGCGACGGCTTCGCTGGCCGGGCTGCACGTGCTGTGCATCGACAACGACGCCCGCATCCTTGAAGGCATGCGGCTCCTGCTCGAAGGCTGGGGCTGCAATGTCGAGACCGTGTCCGGTTCAAAGGATCTGGAAGGCGGGGTGACACACCGCCCGGACATCGTCCTTGCCGACTATCATCTCGACGGCGAAACCGGTCTCGAACTCGTCGTCAGGCTGCGCGCGATCCATGGCGACACCCTGCCGGCCGTGCTGGTTACCGCCGACCGCTCCAACGAGGTGCGCACGGCCGCGGGCGGGCTCGAGATTGCGGTGATCAACAAACCGCTCAGACCAGCGGTGCTGCGTTCGATGATGGCCAGGGTCAGGCCGCTGGCACCGGCGGCCGCATAGGGGTCAACTTGCCGGCTGCAGCGGGTCGCTGCCGATCTTGGACAGCAGGATCACCGCCTGGGTGCGGCTGTCGACGCCGAGCTTCTGCAGGATGGCGGAGACATGCGCCTTGATGGTGGCTTCGGAGACGCCGAGTTCATAGGCGATCTGCTTGTTGAGCAGGCCCTCGGCCAGCATGCCCAGCACCCGTGTCTGCTGCGGCGTCAACGCCTGCAGCCGCTTGATCAGGTCGGATATTTCGGGATCGCGCTCGATGCCGAGATCGACGCCGACCGGTGCTGCGATATCGCCGGCAAGCACCGACTGCACGGCGCTGCGAATCTCTTCCATGCTGGCCGATTTGGAGATGAAGCCGGAAGCGCCGAGATCGAGAGCCCGCCTGATGGTCGCCGGATCGTCATGCGCCGACACCACGACCAGCGGCACCGCCGGATGGATGCCACGCAGCGAGATCAGGCCGGAAAGGCCGCTGGCGCCCGGCATCGACAGGTCGAGCAGCACCAGATCGACGTCCTCATTGGCCACGACCAGCGCCTTGGCGCTCTCGAAATCGCCGGCTTCATGGATGGCGGCGACGTTGCCTATGCCGGCGAGCGCTTCGCGCAGCGCACCGCGAAACAGCGGGTGATCGTCGGCGATGACGAAAGAATAGCCTGCCGGCAAATGTTCCTCCCCGAATCCCCGATGATTTTTGGCTTTTTCGGGTTCAATTTGGACGATTATGATGGGCTGCGCGCTGTTTTCAAGCGGCAAAGCCAGCGCGTCGCCTCCCGTGGCCGAAGCGCTCAGGTCTTCTGGGCGCCGTTGTCCTTGTCCATATCCTTGACGATGCCCATGAAGCCGCGCAGGAAGCGTTCCATGTAGCCCATCGTCTTGTTGAAATCCTCCTCGCTCGGCAGTTTCGATTCGAGGCGGGCGGAGAGCGAATTCTCGAGCTTGGTGACGCGCTCGTCCATCGCCTTCATCGAGGTCTGCAAGCGGTCGACCTCGTCCTGGAAAGCGGCGCGTTCGTCGGCCGCCATCTTGCAGACGAGCTGGCCGGAGCGTTCGTCGCAGATCGACATGGCGCCGGTCTGGGTGTCCATGCGGATATAGCCGGTGGCCGACTTTTCCAGCCGGTAGCGGTCGGTTTCTTCCGAATAAGCTGAAGCCGCGACCAGCGAAACGAGCGCGGCGGGGATCAAGATGTGCTGCAGACGCATGTTGTCCTCCATGGCAAAGGCCTCAGATATCGCATGTTTGCGCCGGAAATGGGGAAGACCCTTGGCGTGGCCTTTCCCGAATGGCTGGTTCGGAACCTTTTGAAGCAATTCCCAAGGGAAAGCGCTATGCGCTTTTCCCGGGAAAACCGTTTCACACTTTTCCTGGAACTGCTCTATAGCGCAACCATGTCTCAGATTATCTACAAGATAACCCCGCAAGCGCCTTGGCGCGAGGCCGAAACGCATGGCCGCTTCACAGGCGCGCCGATAGATGTCGCAGACGGCTTCATCCATTTCTCCACGGCAGCACAGGTCAGGGAAACGGCGGCAAAGCACTTTGCCGGCCAGACGGACCTTTTGCTGGTCGCCATCGACGGCGCCGGCCTGGGCGCTGCGCTGAGATACGAGGTCTCGCGCGGCGGCGCGCTGTTTCCGCATCTCTATGGTCCGCTGGACCTCAAGGCCGTGCTGTGGGTCCGGCCACTGCCGCTGGGCGCCGATGGTGTGCATCAGTTCCCGGCACTGGAGGGGCAATGAGCGTGCTCGACCGGCTCGGCCAGAAGCTGCTGTTCGCCTTCGATCCGGAAACCGCGCATGGCATGTCGATCACGGCGCTGCGATGCGGCCTGCCGGTCGGCGCGCGGACGACGCTCGACGCGCGGCTGAAGGTCAGCGTCTGCGGCCTCGATTTCCCCAATCCGCTCGGCATGGCGGCCGGCTATGACAAGAACGCCGAGGTGCCCGACGCGCTGCTTGGCCTGGGCTTCGGCTTCACGGAGGTCGGCACCATCACGCCGCTGCCGCAGGCCGGCAATCCGAAGCCACGTATCTTCCGGCTGACGGCCGACGATGCGGTGATCAACCGATTGGGCTTCAACAATGAAGGCCATGCAGCGGCCGAAGAGCGCCTTGCCGCGCGCAAGGGACGCTCCGGCATCGTCGGCGTCAACATCGGCGCCAACAAGGACAGCGCCGACCGCGTCAGTGACTATGAGCGCGGCGTCTCCCGGTTTGCGCGATACGCCAGCTATCTCACCGTCAACATCTCATCGCCCAACACGCCGGGCCTGCGCAACATGCAGGCGCGCGAGCAGCTTGATGAGCTCTTGTCGCGGGTCATGGCCGCGCGCGCCGCGGCAACGGCGCAACCGCCCGTCTTCCTCAAGATCGCGCCGGATCTGGTCGAGGCCGAGCTGGAGGACATCGCCGCCGAGGTCACCGAAAAGCGGGTCGACGGCGTCATCGTCTCCAACACCACCATATCCCGACCACCGTTGCGCAGCGGCGACACCGCGCGCGAGACCGGGGGACTGTCGGGAAAACCCTTGTTCGAGCGCTCGACCGTCATGCTGGCGAAGATGCGCAAACTGCTCGGGCCGGAGCTTGCCATCGTCGGCGTCGGCGGCGTCGATTCCGCCGATACGGCGCTGGACAAGATCCGCGCGGGCGCCGATCTGGTGCAGCTCTACACCGGCATGATCTATGCCGGGCCTTCGCTGCCAGGCCATATTCTTTCCGGAATGGTGCGTTTCCTCGAAAAAGAACGGCTGAAGTCGGTTTGCGAATTGCGCGACAGCCGCCTCGACTTCTGGGCGTCCAGGCAACTCTGAACCGCTCTCAGGAGCGTGGATTGCGACTGACAGCCCGCTCGCAGATGGTGCCGCCGATCGCAGGCAACACCCCGAAGAGAAGCAACTGTGCGGTTCCGCCGATGCCAGAAACCGCGGAGAGAATGAACGCAGCGAGCAATCCCAGCGCCGCGCCCAAGACATATGGCAGGTAGCTTCGCATAAGCTCGCCCTGGAACAATTGGCGCGTCAAGTCTGTTGGAAATCGACAGGAAGTGCAAGTGCATCCGGCCGCACAGCAGGGCAACGAACTCAGGTCGACGGTTCCTTCGGAGCCTTCGCCGGCGCGTTGGCTGACGGAGCATCAAACGAAAAACCCGCCTGTGCGGCGGGTCACTGGCGCAAATCAGCACCATAGGTAAAAAAGTACCATAGCTGAGGTCACCAAGTCAAGAAAAAATTCCTATCGTGAAAAGCTGCCGTTCAGCTCCGGGACGGCCCAGGGCCTTCCGGTGACACCGTTTAAAACGCCGTCCGCACCCTGAGCCGCAGGATCGTCAGCAGGCTGAAGCCTCGCACCAGCAGGAAGACGTGCAGCGCCGCCCACAGGCCATTGTTGCCGAAGGCGGGCGCAAGGGTCAGCAGCGCGGCCGCGAAAACCAGGAACGACAGCAGCATCATGTTACGCATGTCGCGGGACCAGGTCGCGCCGATGAAGACGCCATCCATCTGGAACGCCAGCACACCGCTCAGCGCCGTGAATGCCGCCCATGGCAGGTAGATGTCGGCCACCGAACGGACTTCCTCCGATGTCGTCACGAGAGCGACCAGATTGGCGCCACCAGACAGCATAACCAGCGTCGCGGCTCCCGCCAGTCCGAAACCCCAGAACAGCGTCAACCGCACGGCCTGGCGGAACGGTGCGGCGGCACGTGCGCCGACGGCACGGCCCGCCAGCTGTTCGGCGGCGGTGGCAAAGCCATCGAGGAAATAGCCGGCGACGAGAAAGAAATTCATCAGCACGGCGTTGGCGGCCAGGGTCACCGTGCCGAACTGCGCGCCCTGGCGGGTGAACAATGCGAAGGCGGCGAGCAGCGAGAACGAGCGGATCATGATGTCGCGGTTGAGCGACATCATGCGCAGGAAGGCGGCCATGTCGAGCAGGCGATGGCGCGGTAAGGATGGGGCCGCCCGGAACCGGCGGATCACGATCGCCAGGCCGAGCAGCATGGCCAGGAACTCACCGGTGACGGTCGCCCAGGCGACGCCGGCAACGCCCCAGCCAAGCTCCAATCCAAGCAGGAAGCAGAGCGCGATGTTGATGCCGTTCAGCACCAATTGCAGCATCAGCCCAAGCCCGCCCTCGCCGCGCCCCAGAACGTAGCCAAGGACGGCGTAGTTGATCAGCGAAAAGGGGGCTGCAAGCAGCCTGATCCTGATGTAGACGCCCATCGCCTCGCTGACGCGCGGTTCGGCGCCCATGAACTTTTGCCCGGCGATGGCGACCAGCGGCGCAAGGGCAGCAAGCACTATGCCGGCGACAACAGCGATCAGCACGGCGCGCCAGAACACCGCCTGTTCCTCCAGGGCATCGCCGCGCCCGAAAGCCTGGGCGACGAGGCCGGTGGTGCCCGAGCGCAGGAAATTGAAAGAGGTGAAGACGACGTCGAAGATCAATGCGCCGGCCGCCAGACCGCCGAGCAGGGCGGCGTCGCCGAACTGGCCGACGACAGCCGTGTCGACCAGGCCGAGCATCGGCGTCGTCAGATAGGCAAGCGTCATCGGCACGGCGATGGCGAGCACGGAGCGGTTGGTGACGACAAATGATCCGGGGTTGATTGGGGATCTGGCGTCGGCTGGGGTTGCACCCTGGTCCAAGGATTGCTGCCTTGCTGATTGCGGCTTGATGGAACCGTCGATGTGCCCCATTTTCCGGCCACCGCGCAATCACCTATCCCTTGACGGCCAACCGAAATCCCGGTCTGGCGTGAGCCAGCCGGATACGAGTTCATGCCTCTGCAGATCGTGCATCATCCCGACTACGACGCCGGCTTCGCCGTCAACCACCGCTTTCCGATGAGCAAATATCCCTTGCTGATGGAGGCGCTACGTACACGTGGCCTCGCCGGCCCCGACGCGCTCAGCACCGCCGAACCGGCGCCGGCGTCATGGCTGGAGCTTGCCCATGCGGCGGACTATGTCGACCAGGTCGTCAACTGCCGCGTGCCCGAGAAGATCGAACGCGAGATCGGTTTTCGGATCGGACCCCGCGTCTCGCTGCGCGCGCAGCTTGCCACCGGCGGCACCGTGCTGGCGGCGCGGCTTGCCTTGCGCCACGGTATCGCCTGCAACACCGCCGGCGGCAGCCATCATGCGCGGCGCGCGCAAGGCGCGGGCTTCTGCACCTTCAACGATGTCGCCGTGGCCGCATTGGTGCTGCTAGCCGAAGGCGCGGCGCAAAACATCCTGGTCGTCGATCTCGACGTGCACCAGGGAGACGGCACGGCGGATATTCTCGCCGATGATCCGCGCGTGTTCACCTTTTCCATGCATGGCGACCGCAACTACCCCGTACGCAAGATCGCCTCCGACCTCGATGTCGCACTGCCCGATGGCACGGGTGACGCCGCCTATCTCCAGAGGCTCGCCGCCATCCTGCCGGAACTGTCCGCCCTGGCGCATTGGGACATCGTGTTCTACAATGCCGGTGTCGACGTTCATGCCGAGGACCGGCTTGGCAGGCTGTCGCTATCGGATAACGGCCTGCGCGCCCGTGACGACATGGTCATCAGCCATTTTCGCGCGCAGGGCGTTCCGGTCTGCGGCGTCATAGGCGGTGGCTATTCCACCGATGTGCCCGCCCTTGCCGCGCGCCATGCCATCCTGTTCGAGGTCGCCGCAGGCTGCGCCCGATAGTACGATCTTGTCCAAAAACCGGTGCCAGGGTTCGCTGACGCGGACCTGCGGTTCGGGATCATGCTCTACTTCCGGTAGTTGGCGAGCCTCAACAGGATGAACGCCGGCACGACGATAGCCGCGCCCAGCAGGATATAACCGAGGAAACGGTCGATGGCATGAAAGCCGAGATTCCACAGGTCCATGAAGAACTTCCGGATGCCGTAGAGCACATCCATCGGCGACCAGCCGAAGGCATTCATGACCAGGCCGACGAGGAAAGACACCACCAGCAGTTTCAGGATCACCTTGAGCGGCGAGTCGCCAAGAAAGCGCGTCAGTGCGGACAAGGCTCGTCTCCCGATTGAGGCACCCAGGCTCGAGGGCGTCGGCCAGACATACGCACTTGGCTTGTCCGCTTCAAGCCGGGAGTTTTGCGGGATGCCAACGGCCTGCACCGCGCGATTGCATGGCAGGCTTGTGCTGCCAAACGGACTAAACCCGCGCCAGACTGTTAAATTTGCGTAAACAACATCGCTTTAATTTATTGAAAACAAAGCGAAAAACGTTCATTTTTCGATTTCCCGCAATGTGCGCGCAATTTTCGCCTGCGAGACGGTCGGCGTCTTTCAGGCGATTGGCCGCGCGGGCGATCTGACCCCCTACCACAACTGGCGAAAGCCAGTCCCAGGACCGCGCAACCATCCCTGAAAGACACCAAATCGGAGCCCGACCGCCTCAACGGTCGAGTTCTTCGGGAAACCTGCGCATCGATTGCCGGATGCGCGCGCGTGTTGGAGTAATGCAGTATTCTCTCAAGCAAAGATCATCCTGACGGCAAGTGCCCTTGCCATGTGCCTCCTGGGGCCGGCGATGGCCGCCGACCTTTCGCCCGCCTACAATGATCCCCCCGCGTTCCAGTGGAGCGGCGCCTATGTCGGCGTGCATGGCGGCACGGCGTTCACCGGGATGCCGAACCCGTTTGCCGGCAGGAACGGCCTCAGCGGCGGCGTTCAGGCGGGCTACAACCAGCAGATGGGTCCAGCGGTTCTCGGTGCCGAGATCGAGGGCTCCTATCTGGGTGGCGCCGAGCACGACGTCCGGGGCGGCAAGATCAAGGAAAAATGGCGCGGTGCCGCCAAGGCCAAGGCCGGCTTGAGCTTCGACCAGACGCTGCTGTTTGGAACCGGCGGCGTCGCCATGACCAAATTCGACAAGGGCGACAAGGTGAACGGTATCGACGGGTGGAAACTCGGCTATCTGGTCGGTGGCGGCATCGAGCAGGGTTTTGCCGGCGGCCTCTCGGCCAAGGTCGAATATGACTATGTGCGCACCCCAGGCGTCGAAACGACGTCCGCCCTGGGCAAATCCAAGGCGACGATCGGCAGCCATGAACTGAAGGCCGGCATCAACTACCGGTTCTAGGGCAGGCCATGGGTTCCGTCGAACCTGTTTTGTATTTTGCTCGAACGACCTTGCGCGGCGCCCGGATGCAACGGGGCCGCGCAATTGCTTTGCCTCCATCCGCACCGTCATCGACGCGTGTCGGCAGACCGCATTTGTGTGCCAGGTCCTGCGTAATGCCGATGCAATCTTCACACCCTAAAGCGCGTCGCATCGAAACGGATCATGCGGCCCGCTTCAGGTTTTGTTTTGTGCATGTCGTTGTCCCAAAACCGGGACCACTTTTGGGCGACATGCATTCGGTGCCGCGGATGACCTTGATGACGGGAATCGGATATGTCCAAACGCAGCGCAAACCATCTGGTGTGGATCTCCAAGGCGTTCTTCGTCGCCATCGTGCTGGCGCTGACGGGATGCGCCTCCGACATCATGAAGAACTACATCGGGCAACCGGTCGAATCGGTCATTCTGGACTACGGGCCGCCGACCGCCGTCGTTGATGTCGGCCGGGGCGAGCGGGCCTATCAATGGCGGAAAATATCCACCAATGCGGTTTCCGGAAGCTCCAGCGGCGAAGTTCGCCACACAAAACACGGAACCGTCTACGAAGAAACCGAAACGCCTGGCTATATCGAGCGCCAGGAATGCTTCTATACGTTCTATGCCCGCGCCTCGGGCGGCCGATGGTTCATCACCAATTTTCGTCAACCGAAGCTGGAATGCGAATGAATTGCCACAGCGTGCCGGCTGCCTGTGACGGAGAGTGCGCATGCGCATCCTGCTGATCGAGGACGAGCCGGAAATGGCCTCGGTGCTGAAGACCGCGCTCGAGCGCCAGGACATCATCGTCGACCATGCCGCGACACTGGCGGATGCCGAAGCCGTGGCGCGGCTCGGCCACCATGACGCGGTGGTGCTGGACCGCCGGCTGCCGGATGGCGATGGCCTCAGCCTGATCCCGCGCCTGCGGGCCCTGCATCTGGACGTGCCGGTGATCGCGCTGACCGCGCTCAGCGGGCTCGACGATCGCGTGGCGGGGCTCGATGCCGGCGCCGACGACTACATGGTCAAACCGTTCGCAACGGTGGAACTGGTTGCCAGGCTCAATGCCTTGCACCGGCGTTCGTTCACCACGCGTGCCAATCAGGTGATGGTCGGCCGCCTCACCTATGACTTCCGCCATCGCGAGGCGCTTGTCGAGGACCAGGCGCTGGAGCTTCCGCGGCGCGAGCGGCTGGTGCTCGAAACGCTCATCCGCAGGCCGGGCCGGACGATCATGCGCGGGGCGCTGGAAGAAGCCGTCTATGCTCTCGACGACGAGATCGGCTCCAATGCACTGGATGCGCATATTTCGCGGCTGCGCCGCAAGCTCGACGACGTCACTGCCGGCATCGAGATCAGGGCGATCCGCAACCTCGGTTATCTCTTGCGGGCAGCCTCGTGAAGAAGGCGCGCGCGCGATCGCTGCAATGGGTGCTGGTGCGGCGGATGATCCTGTTGCAGGCGGCGACGCTTCTTGTCTTCATCGTGCTGTGCGCGGCCGCGCTGTGGATCGCCGATCCACGGCTTCTTGTCGACAACGAGGCTGCCGTCGCCGCCCTCAAGGATGCCGTCGATCGTGACGGCAACGGCAAATTGATCGTCCATGAGACCGATGGGTTGCGTTCGTTTCGTGAGGGTTTCCCAAATGTCTGGTACATCATCCGCGACAACAACGGCCAGAGCATCCGCTTCGGCAGCATACCCGACGTCTACACCAGGAATTTTGGCGATCTGCTGGGCCAGGCCGATCACGCCACCATCGGATTTTCCGAAGATGATTTGAGGCCGGAGGCCTACCTCGAAAAAGTTTCGACCAAGGCTGGCACGGTTCAGATCATTGCCGCGACGCGATCGTCGCGGGAAGAGACCGACGGCCTCGAAGTCACCATTTCGGCCACCATCGACGTCGCCAAGAACCCGGACGGCAGCAGGAACTGGGAGAAGGCGCTTCCCGCTCTCGCGGCCATCATCGTCATCCTGCTGCTGCCGATCGTCCTCGTCATGGGAGCCACGACCCTGGTGACGACGCCAGCCGTCGTGCGCCGGTCGTTTGCCGGCCTCGTCGACACCGTCCAGCAGGCCGCGCGCATCGACATCGGCACCCGTGCGATGCAACTGCCGGTCAAGAATGTGCCGCAGGAGATCGCGCCGCTGGTGCATGCCTTCAACCAGACGCTGGCGCGCCTCGCCCAGGGCTATGACCGGCACAACCGCTTCCTCACCGACGCGGCGCACGAACTGCGCACGCCGATCGCCATCCTGCGCACGCGCGCCGAATTGCTGAAGCAGGAACCGCAAAGCGCGCGCCTGCTGCATGACATCGAGCGCCTGTCGCATCTTGCGCAACAGCTGCTCGACCACCAGCTGCTCGACCGCCCGGCGGACCAGCGCCAGATCATAGACCTCTGCGATCTTGTCGGCCGGGTCGCCGCCGACTTCGCCCCGCTCGCCATCGAAGCAGGCTACGATCTTGCCTTCGAGCCGCCAGCCAACAAGGTCCATGTCGAGATCAACGTGCTGCAGATCGAGCGGGCGCTGGCAAATCTCGTGCGCAATGCCATCGATCATGGCGGCGGTTCCGGCACGATCACCATAGCGATCGATGAAAACGGCGGCGTCGAAATCCGCGACGAAGGCCCAGGCATTCCAGCCGATGAGCACGAGAACGTTTTCGAGCCCTTCTACCGACTGCGGCCGCAATCGCGCGGCGCGGGCCTGGGATTGAACCTTGCCCGGCAGATCGCACTGCTGCACGAAGGCTCCATCCGGATATTGGCCGGCTCCTGGCAAGGCGCCCGCATCCGCATGGAATTGCCGGTTCGGGCGGTGGCCGCGTGCGGCAGAAATGATGGCCGGCCCACGGTTGCGGCCGATCCCGCTGGCTTATCTGTTTTCTAACCAATTGCCGCTATTCCCAATCGGATAGCGGGAGCAAGGCTTTGGTGGAGACGGAGAGAAACACCGCGCGACGCGGCGTCATGCTGTCGGTGGTCATCCCATGCTACAACGAGCTGGATGGCGTGGCCGAACTGCATCGGCGGGTAACGGCCGCATGCCTTGGGCAAGGCCCTTCCTACGAGATCGTCCTTGTCGTCGATGGCGCGACCGACGGTACGCGCGAGGCCATTCTGCAGCTGGCCGAAAAGGACGACCATATCGTCGCCATCGACCTTGCCCGCAATTACGGCCACCAGATCGCGTTGAGCGCCGGGCTCGAATTCTGTCGCGGCCAGCGCATTCTCATTCTCGATGCCGACCTGCAGGATCCGCCTGAACTGCTCGGCGCGATGATAACGAAGATGAACGAAGGCTTCGATGTGGTTTACGGCCAGAGGCTGACGCGCGATGGCGAAAGCTGGTTCAAGCTCGCCTCCGCGTCCATGTTCTATCGCTTGCTGCGCCGGATGGTGGACGTCGACATAGCCCCGAATACCGGTGATTTCCGGCTGATGAACCGGCGCGCGCTCGACCATCTGAACGCGATGCCAGAACGCTACAGGTTCATTCGCGGCATGGTGAGCTGGATCGGGCTGAGACAGGTGGCTTTCCCCTATGAGCGGCACCGCCGCTTTGCCGGCACCACCCACTATCCGCTGAAGAAAATGCTTCTCCTGGCGATCGACGCGATGACCAGCTTCTCCATCGTGCCCTTGCGCTTCGCCTCGCTGCTCGGAATGGCATTCGGGCTCCTGGGGCTGGTCGTGCTCGGCTACACGCTGCTCGAATGGTCGGTCGGAAACGTGTTGCCCGGCTGGACCAGCCTTGCCGCGATCGTGCTGATCCTCGGCAGCGTCCAGCTTATGGTGCTCGGAATCTTCGGCGAGTATCTCGGGCGCATGTACATGGAGACAAAGCGGCGGCCGCTCTACTTCGTCAACGAGATCGTTTCGCGCAGCCAGGCAGTGGAGGACGGCGAATTGCCGGTCCATCGCCTGCAGGAGATGGCGAAAAGAGCCGCGCGTGGTTGAGGCGGAATTCGACCAGTTTGCGCGGGAATATCAGGAGCAGCATGCCGCAAGCATAAGGCTGAGCGGCGAAAACCCGGATTTCTTCGCCAGGTACAAGATCGACGACGTCGCCGCGACGCTGCGGCGGGCCGGTGTCAAACCGCGACGAATACTGGATTTCGGCGCCGGCGTCGGCAATTCGCTCGGCCATATGCGCAACGCGTTTCCCGACGCGGAGATCACCTTGCTCGATCCTTCGCGGGAATCGCTCGACATCGCCAGCAAGCGCTTTCCCGGCCAGGCCGCCTTCACGCATTTCGACGGCAAGACAATTCCCTTTGCCGACGGCAGCTTCGACCTGGCCTTCGCGGCCTGCGTCTTCCACCATATCCCCGAGAACCTGCAGATCGGACTGTTCGCCGAGATCGGCAGGGTGCTGGCCTATGGCGGCAGCTTCTTCGTCTTCGAACACAATCCTTGGAACCCGCTGACCACGCACGCGGTGAGGAACTGTGCCTTCGACGAAAACGCGGTTTTGATAAATTCGCGCGAGATGCGCGGGCGCATGGCCGAGGCGGGCCTTGCCAATACGAGGATCGTCTACCGGATTTTCTTTCCTCGGATGCTTGCGAGACTGAGGCCGTTCGAGCGCTTCCTCACCAAGGTACCTGTCGGAGCCCAATATTTTGCGCATGTGGTCAAGCCTGCCGTTTGACTTCCCGAGGATGCTGCGATTTGGCGCCGTCGGTCTGTTGAACACGGCGCTGGGATACGCGGTCATTCTGGCCGGGCTTGCGCTGGGTCTGGGCGACATCCTTGCCAACGCCACGGGCTATGCCGCCGGCCTTGTCCTCGGCTTCTTCCTCAACCGCCAATGGACCTTCAGCAGAGCCGATGGCTTCAAGCCCGGGACCGCGCTGCGCTATGGGGGTGTCTTTCTGGTCGCCTACAGCATCAATCTGGCCGTCGTAATCGCCGCCCGTTCAGCAGGCATCGTCGAAAACCCGCTGGTCCACCTCGCGGGAATCTGCGTCTATTCGGTTGTTTTCTATCTTGGCTCGGCTCGCTTCGTGTTTGTGGGGCGTGGGGACGACAGCACCGACCGCACAGTTCGGGTGGCCGACAAGCCTCGGCGGCAGCCCGCCAATCCAACACCTTGAACACCCAACTGTCACCGGAACCGATTAGAGGCGGCGCAGCATGAACGACGCTCAGGCCAGTGCGGCGGCCGCGACATACAACGAGCGGAGCAGGCTGATCTTCTGCCTGCTCGCGGCCTTGGCGATGGCGGGTGCGTTGGGTGCCCAGGCAGGCGCCACCCTGCAGGATCCCGACAGCTGGTGGCAAGTGAAGGTCGGTCTGGATTTCCTGACTAACCGGACATTTCCGACCGTCGATCCCTATTCCTACACGTTTGCCGGCCAGCCCTGGATTGCCAAGGAATGGCTGGGGCAGGTCCTGCTGGCTCTTGCCTACCGGGCGGGCGGCTGGAACGGGGTCGTCACCGCGATCATCGCCTCGATCTCACTGACGGTTTTCCTGATGGGGTGGTTTCTCAGCGCATGGCTGAAGCCGATCCTGGCGATTACACTGGCGTTCGCCGCGGTGTTCCTGATCAACCCGATCTTCACGGCGCGTCCGCATGTCTTCACCTTCCCGATCATCGTCATCTGGACAGCGGTCCTCTTCGGTGCGGCAAGGGAAGAACGGGCGCCGCCCTGGTGGCTGCTTGTGCTGGTCGTATTATGGGCGAACCTGCACGCCACCTTCACCTTGAGCTTCGTCATCGCGGCTTTCGCCGGTCTCGATCTGCTGGCGCGCACGGGCCTGTCGAAACCGTCCCTGCTGGCGAAGTGGATCGCGTTCGGCCTGCTTTGCCCGCTGGTGAGCCTGATCCACCCCTACGGCGTCCAGGCCATCCTCGCGACGCTCGCCGTGGCCTACGGCAATGAGGCGGTGTCGCTGATCATGGAATGGAAACCGTTCAGTCAGCCGGACAGTCCTGTCCAGGAAGCGGCGATGCTGCTGGCGCTTTTCGGGCTTCTGGTGTCCCGGTTGCGAATTGGCTGGGCCAAGGCGTTGTTCGTCGTCTTCACCCTGCATGTCTATCTCGCCCATGTGCGCTTCATGTATCTGTTCTTCCTGCTGATTCCGCTGGTGATGGCGGCCGAGGTCGCACAGCAATATCACTCGCTTTCAGCCACCGCATGGCTGGCCGAAAAGCGCGACGGGCTGGAGAGATTCTTAGCCAGACGGTTCTACGCCATCTGCGGCACGGCAGCCGTTCTGCTGATCGGCGGGATCGCCGTGCTCGGCAGCGCCTATCAGGTCGCGCCGAGCCCGAAGACATCGGCCAGCGGGGCGCTGGCCTTCGCGCAAAGCCATCATCTGTCCGGCAATGTGTTGAATTCCTACAATTTCGGCGGCACGCTGATTTTCCATGGGTTCAAGACCTATATCGACGGACGGACGGACCAGCTGTTCCTGGGCGGCTTCACAAAGAGCGACAACGACACCGGACGCGGAGACGGCAAGCCGCTCCTCGAAGCCCGCCTGAAGAAATACGCAATAGATTGGGCGCTGCTGTCGGCCGACGACAGCCGGATTCCCTTCTTCGACCAGTTGGGCTGGAAACGGGCCTACTCGGACGATTACGCGGTAATCTATCTGCCCGGCGCCTGATCCTGTGCGTTCCTGGCGGATTTCGCGACAGCCAATATATGCCTTGACACCCATGTTGCAGCGCAGCAAAATTGCTGCCTGAGGGTAAGCCTGTGAGACCGACGAGCCGGGATTTTCAGCACGACCGAAGGCATCGCCGCATGAGCGTGTCGGGTGCGGCCGCACGGATCATGGTGGTCGCGCGCGAGCCGGCCGGATGAACTACCGGCGCGACATCGACGGCCTGCGGGCCGTTGCGGTGCTGCCCGTCGTGCTCTTCCATTTCGGCGTGTCCGCCATTCCTGGCGGCTTCACCGGTGTCGACATCTTCTTCGTCATATCGGGCTATCTGATCAGCGGCAGCCTGCTCGATGATCTTGAGCGGGGCCAGTTCTCGATCGGCCGCTTCTACTGGCGCCGCGCCCGGCGCATCCTGCCGGCGCTGACCTTCGTCATCCTGCTCGCGAGCATTGCCGCCTGGTTCATCCTTCTGCCTTCGGATCTCCACGAATTCAGCCTTAGCGTGATCGCCGCCGCGACCTTCTGGTCGAATATCTATTTCTGGAGAACGACGAACTATTTCTCCATCGACGCAGAACTGCGGCCGCTCCTGCACACATGGTCGCTTTCGGTGGAAGAGCAGTATTATATCTTCGCGCCGATCCTGCTTTATCTGATCCACCGATACGTCTCGAAGCGCTGGCTGACGGTACTTCTGCCGATGGCCGTCGGCAGCTTTGCCCTGGCAGTCATAGCAACCTCGCTGGCACCGACGGCAGGCTTCTATCTCTTGCCGACGCGCATATGGGAGCTGGCGCTGGGCGCCATGCTGATGTTGCGGAAGCCTCCGGTCCTAGCCGGTCGGCTGGCGGTGGAACTGATCGGCCTCGCCGGCTTTGCCCTGATTGCGTTTGGCTTTGTGATGATTTCGGACAGCGATCCGTTTCCCGGCTACAATGCCCTATTCCCCTGCATCGGAACAGCACTGCTGATCTATGCTGGCCAGGATAACGCCGACAGGCCGGCACCTGTCGCCACTCGCGTGCTTCGGTTGGCGCCGCTGGTCTGGGTCGGCCTGATTTCCTATTCGCTTTACCTCGTCCACTGGCCAATCAACTCGTTCGTCCATTATCTCTCGCTGAAGACCGTCGGTGTGCCAACGATTGTCGCGATGACGGTGGCCAGTTTCGCCTTGGCGGCATTCTCCTGGAAATATGTCGAGCAGCCCTTCCGCCAGAAACGAGCCTATACCGCACCGCTGCCTATCTTCGCTTTTTCGGCGACGGCCATCGCGCTGCTGTGCGCCGGTGGTTTGGCCGGTGCACTGGGCAACGGTTTCCCGCAACGGTTCCCGGACTTCTCGACCGAACGTATCCGGGTCGGCGACTGGCGCAACGGCATCTGCTTCAACGAAAACGGGACCCGCATCGAAGACTGGAATCTCGCCGACTGCACCCGTACAACGGGCTTTGCCACCAATGTGCTGCTGTGGGGCGATTCTTTCGCTGCCCATTATGTATCGGGACTTGAGCCCAACGCCCAGAAAATCCAGGCCAATGTCATCCAATACACCTATGCCGGCTGTCCGCCCGACCTGACCTATTTTTCCTATGCTCGGCCCGCCTGCACCCGCTTCAACGAACGGGCCTTGTCGATCATTCGCGACGCAAACATCCAGGCGGTGATCCTGAGCGGCCGATGGACCGACTACCAGGCCAGGGGCTTCGACGGCCTGCAGAAGACGATCGACCGGCTTCGCGAGATGGGGGTCAAGATCTATACCGTCGGTCAGTCTCCGGAATTCATCGCCGACGTCCAGAAGATCGCTTTTTTCGTGAAGCGGGAGCATGCCGCAACCACATCCTGGCCCATGGCTATGGATCCGGGCATCAACGCACGGGTTCTGCCGTTCACCAAAGGGGCCGATTTCATAGATCCGCTGACGTATCTGTGCGACTCGGCCGGTTGTTCATACGCCGACGCCAAGACCAATGAATTTCTCTACTTCGACTATGGCCACTTCTCTTCCGCCGGCGCGACGCTGGCCATCTCGAAATACTGGCCAAGTTTCGCCACCAGCGACAAGGCCGCGAAGGCAAACCGGCAATTCACGGCCGCAGGCGCGCCGTGATCCGCAGCACGACGGCGTCGTGCCGAAACGGACCGCTTTGCGATTGCCCGAAGGCCAACCCTCATGCTAACGAGGGCGCACGCGGGTATGATGTAATGGTAGCTTGTCAGCTTCCCAAGCTGAACGCGCGGGTTCGATTCCCGCTACCCGCTCCAGTCTAAGGCGTCAGAACCATTTCAGCGCCTGCCTGTTCGTCGAACACAACCGAGCAGCCTCTCGCCAGCGCCACCGTTGCGAGGGCGTTTGCCGCCGCGTCATCCGATGAAACGAAATCGCCGGTCAACACCCGCAATTCTTCCACGCCTTCAGCCATGGACACGAAATTGCCGACCGATCGATCGTGCTTGCAGGCCTCGATCACGCAAAGCAGGTCGATGATTTCGAAGCTGCGCATGTTCAGCCTCCAGAAGAAATCGTCCCTTGCAAGATCATGAACGCATCGGCGGGAAATAATGTTCCCAGTGCGCTTTCGCTGGCCTCGGCCTGGCGGCGCTTTCGCCGGAGAAGCTTACCTGATCCAGCCATCATCCCACTTCCCTCAGAATGAAGTCGTGCAGCATCTTGGCGGCCGGCGACAGCGCGCGATTCCTCACCGTGATCAGGCTGTAGGGCCTGACCTCGATGTCGAATTCGGTCTGGACGACGTCGATGGCGCCGGCCAGCCCGTCAGGGTTCTGGATGAATTTCGCCACCTGGACAGAGACCGGTGCGATGGCATCGGATTGCGCGACCATGACCAGGGTCAGGAGCAGCGAACTGGTGTTCAGGATACGGTCCGGCAAAGCGATGTTGCGGTTGAGGAAGTTGCTCTCCATCGCCTGGCGCAAGGGCGAGCCGCCAGACTGGAAGACCCAGTCATAGGCGGCGGTGTCTTCCAGCCGCACCACGCTGCCCCTGGTGAGCGGGTGGCCACGGCGCACGATCAGGCAGGCCTTCTCGACGCCGATGACGCGCGACTCGAACAGCCGCGGATTGAGGTCGTCCGGGATGCGCGCGATGATGAAGTCATGGCGCGTGGCGATCAGCTCGCGTGCCAGCACATTGGAGGTCTCGACCTGCATGGTGATCTCGATGCGCGGATAGATGCGGCGGATTTCACGAATTGCCGGCACCGCCAGCTCGATTGCCGGCGCGGTCACGGCACCCAGGAAAACCGAACCACCCTTGCCCGCCTTGAGCTCGGAAATCTCGCGGTCGACCTCGCGCATCTCCAGCAGGATCGAGCGCGCGCGCCTGGCCAAAGCCTTGCCGTATGGCGTCAAGGTGATGCCGCGCGGCAGCCTCTCGCACAGCTTGACCTCCAGCACCGCCTCCATCTCCGCGATCATGCGCGAGGCCGCCGGCTGCGAAATGTTCAGAACCTGGGCTGCCGCGCTGACCCGGCCATGGTCGTCGAGCGCGACGATCATGCGCATGTGACGCAGACTGAGACCGCTGCGCAGCAGGGTTTCGCCATCGCCCGGTGCTTCTCTGTAACCATCTGAAGCTGTTGTCGGATTCGCTGGCCGCGCCATCGCTTTCCCTGCCTTCTGCTCGTGTACGACCGACATCGGGGTCAGCCCGTCACGTCGCAATACATATACCAACCATGATATAGCAACCATCAAAGATCGCATTTGACAGTTATGGCAAAGACCCACACCCTCCGCGCGTTCCAAGACGTGACGGTCGCCGACGAGAAAAATCGTATCGATTGAATCAGCGTCTCGGGGCCATGGGAGGATACCGGAGATCGATATGACGGCAGCGGTGCCTTGGCGCTTCTGCACGATTGCGCGGCCCGCGACCCCCGGGGTGCCGCGTCCATCAAACAGGGAGAGTTAAAGTGAAAATCATCAAGACACTGGCCGCCGTCGCGGCCCTTGGCATCGCTGCCATGACCTACTCGGCGCACGCAGCCGACAAGGGTCTCGTCGGCGTGCTGATGCCGACCAAGACCTCGCAGCGCTGGATCAATGACGGCGATGCCGTCAAGTCCCAGCTCGAGGCTCTCGGCTACACCGTCGACCTGCAATACGCGCAGGACGACATCCCCAACCAGCTCAGCCAGCTGGAAAACGAAATCACCAAAGGCCCGAAGGCGCTGATCATCGCCTCGATCGACGGGACCACCCTGTCGGATGCTCTGCAGAAGGCCGCTGACGCGGGCGTCGTCGTCGTCGCCTATGACCGCCTGATCAAGAAGACCGCCAATGTCGACTACTACACCACCTTCGACAATTTCGGCGTCGGCGTGATCCAGGCGAATTCGCTGGTCAAGGGCCTCAAGGAACGCTTCCCGAACACCAAGCCGTGGAACGTCGAACTGTTCGGCGGCTCGCCCGACGACAACAACGCCTTCTTCTTCTACAATGGCGCCATCTCCGTCCTGCAGCCGCTGATCGATGACGGCTCGATCAAGATCAAGTCCGGCCAGACCGGCATGGACAAGGTCGGCACGCTGCGTTGGCTCGCCGCCACCGCCCAGGCACGCATGGACAATCTGCTGTCGGCCAACTATTCGGACGGCAGCCGCGTCGATGGCGTTCTTTCGCCCTATGACGGCCTGTCGCGCGGCATCACCGCCTCGCTGCGCGCCGTCGGCTACGGCACCGAAGCTCAGCCTTGGCCAATCGTGACCGGTCAGGACGCCGAGACCGCTTCGGTCAAGCTGATCATCTCGGGCGAGCAGTACTCGACCGTGTTCAAGGACACCCGCGAACTGGCCAAGGCCACCGTCGAGCTCGTCGACAAGGTGCTCTCGGGCGGCAAGCCGGACGGACTCGATGAAAAGACCTACAACAACGACGTCAAGGTCGTTCCCTCGATCCTGTTGACGCCGCATGAAGTCGACAAGTCGAACTACCAGGCGCTGGTCGTCGACTCCGGCTACATCAAGGCCGACGAACTGAAGTAATCCCGGTTACAAAGTCAGGGGGTCCTGCGCAACGCAGGGCCCCTTTTCGTTCACCAGCGAGCCCGGTATTGTCACCGACCTCGCCGGCAATGTTTGCCGAGCTCTCAAGGAGCGGTAGTCCCCATGGACCCGACGATTTTGGAGATGCGCGACATCACCAAGACGTTTCCCGGCGTGAAGGCGCTGTCGAACGTCAACCTCAGCGTCGAGGAAGGCGAGATCCACGCCGTGGTCGGCGAAAACGGCGCCGGCAAGTCGACACTGATGAAGGTGCTGTCGGGCGTGTATCCCTCCGGCACCTATGACGGCCAGATCATCTTCCAAGGCCAGGAATGCCAGTTCAAGGGCATCCAGGACAGCGAACACAAGGGTATCGTCATCATCCACCAGGAGCTAGCGCTGGTGCCGATGCTGTCGATCGCCGAAAACATCTTCCTCGGCAACGAGCACGCGAAATTCGGCGTCATCGACTGGGACGCCAACGAGGAGCGCACCAGTGCGCTGTTGAAGAAGGTGGGCCTCAAGGAGGACCCCAAGACGCTGATCACCAATATCGGCGTCGGCAAGCAGCAGCTGGTCGAGATCGCCAAGGCGCTGAGCAAGGAGGTCAAGCTCCTGATCCTCGACGAGCCGACGGCATCGCTCAGCGAAAAGGACAGCCAGGCGCTGCTTGACCTGCTGCTCGAATTCAAGCGGCAAGGCATGACCTCGATCCTGATCTCGCACAAGCTCAACGAGATCAACCGGGTCGCCGACAAGGTGACGGTGATCCGTGACGGGCGCACCATCGAGACGCTAGCCAAGAAGGACATCTCCGAGGACCGCATCATCACCTCGATGGTCGGTCGTTCCCTTGACGACCGCTATCCGCCGCGCGAGCCTGATATCGGCGAGATCGTGTTCGAGGTGAAGAACTGGTCGGTCTATCACCCGCTCCATGCCGAGCGGCAGGTGATCAAGGGTATCGACATCAATGTGCGCAAGGGCGAAGTGGTGGGCATTGCCGGGCTGATGGGCGCCGGCCGCACCGAATTCGCCATGAGCCTGTTCGGCCGCTCCTACGGCCGCCGCATCACAGGCGAGGTGCTGCTCAAGGGCAAGCCGATCGATGTGTCCTCGGTAAGCAAGGCGGTCCAACACGGCATCGCCTACGTCACCGAGGATCGCAAGACCTACGGGCTCAACCTCATCGACCATATCAAGCACAACATCACGCTGGCCAATCTCGGCGGCGTGGCCCGCCACAGCGTGATCGACGACATGCGCGAGCTCGCCGTTGCCAACGACTATCGCAAGAAGACCAATATCCGCGCTTCCAGCGTCTATCAGTTGACCGGCAATCTTTCCGGCGGCAACCAGCAGAAGGTGGTGCTGTCGAAATGGCTGTTCGCCGACCCGGACGTGCTGATCCTCGACGAGCCGACACGCGGCATCGATGTCGGCGCCAAGTACGAAATCTACACGATCATCGCGCGACTCGCCTCGGAGGGTAAGGCGATCGTGGTCATCTCGTCGGAAATGCCGGAATTGCTCGGCATCACCGACCGCATCTACGTCATGAACGAAGGGCGCATCGTGGGCGAAATGCCCGCCGCGGAAGCAAGCCAGGAAAAAATAATGCGCGCCATCGTTCGTGGAGAAGGAAAAGCAGCATGAGCACCGAAAGCGCCCCCGCCCCGCACGGCAATGTCGCCGAAGAGCAGCGCCCACGCATCGCCGTCTCGGCGCTGGCGACGAACCTGCGCGAATACGGCCTGATCATCGCGCTGATCGTCATCATGCTGTTCTTCCAGTTCACCACGTCGGGAACGCTGTTCAAGCCGGTGAACCTGAGCAACCTGGTGCAGCAGAACTCGTTCATCATCGTGATGGCGCTGGGCATGCTGCTGGTGATCGTTTCCGGCTATATCGACCTCAGCGTCGGATCGGTCGCCGGTTTCATCGGCGCGCTGGCGGCAAACATGATGGTCATCTGGCAACTTGGACCGCTCAGCAATCCGCTGGTGGTTTCGATCATCTGCCTCGTCGTGGGCGGCCTGATCGGGGCGGCGCAAGGCTACTGGATCGCCTATCACAGAATACCGAGCTTCATCGTGACACTGGCCGGCATGCTGATCTTCCGCGGCATCTGCCAGGCGCTGCTGGGCGGCGGATCCTCGGTCGGTCCGCTTCCCGACGACTTCAAAATGCTCAGCTCGGGCTTCATCCCGGATGTCATCGGCCCGCTGACGCTGATCCCGCCGACGGTGAACGCGGCCGGCAAGACCATCATGGGCAGCGGCCTGACGCTGCACATGACGACGATCGTGCTGGGCCTGATCGCCGTGCTGGCCTATGCCTATTTCGGGGTGAGGACGCGTCGCAAGCGCGAACGCCATGGCTATGAGGCCGAGCCCTTTGCCCTGTTCGTCGTCAAGACGCTGGTCGCCAGCGCCCTGGCGCTGTTCCTGGTCTATGAGTTCGCCAGCTACAGAGGCCTGCCGGTCGTGCTGCTCGTCATGGGCGTGCTGATCTCGCTGTTCGTCTTCGTCACCAAGCGCATGACCATCGGCCGCCGTATCTACGCCATGGGCGGCAATGCCAAGGCCGCGCAGCTGTCAGGCATCAACACCGAGCGGCTGACGCTGATGGTGTTCATCAATATGGGCGTGCTGTCGGCGCTCGGCGGCCTGATCATCGCGGCGCGACTGGGACAGGCGGTGCCGGCCGCGGGCCTCGGCAGCGAGCTCGACGTCATCGCCGCCGTCTTCATCGGCGGCGCCTCGGCGATGGGCGGCGTCGGCCAGGTCATCGGCGCGGTGGTCGGCGGCTTCATCATGGGCGTGATGAACAACGGCATGTCGATCATGGGCGTCAATGTCGACTGGCAGCAGGTGGTCAAAGGCCTGGTGCTGCTCGGCGCCGTGATCTTCGACGTCTACAACAAGAACAAGGCTTGAACGGACTTAAGAGCAATTCCAGGAAAAGTGTGAAACGGTTTTCCGCCCGGAATTGCGCCAAGACAATGAGTTAGAGCGGTTCGCCGTTTCCGTGAAACGGTGAACTGCTCTGGTCGAGGAAAGCAGGAGGCATACGATCGCGACGCTGCCGGCAACCCGCCGGTAACAGAAGTCCCTGAGGGACCAGGCCCGCGAGCGCAATCCGAACTGAGAATTTAAACCGTGGCATGGACGAGGTCCCGGCCGCGCTGAGCAAGGTTTGCCGTTTTGGCAGCCCTGCCAAGGCAAATGAGAGAGGATTCATCATGCTGATCTCCCAGATCCTTGACGACGCCGAGACCATCCGCGTCGTCGCCCGCAATGGCGGCAAGACCCGGATCATCAATGGCGCCCGCAGCGTCTATTCGCTGGCGATGGAGGCCGCCCGCACCGGCGTCGGCCTCGTCACGCTGATCGAACGCAAGGGGCTTGGCGAGACGGTCGATCTCGAGGCCGCTTACAAGAAGGGGCGGCTGCTGTCGCCGATCAATCACCCCGATCCGGCGCATCTGCACCTGACCGGCACCGGGCTGACGCATCTCGGCTCCGCCGCGACGCGCGATTCCATGCACAAGAAGCTGAGCGCCGACGGCGAGGAGCAGCTCACCGATTCCATGAAGATGTTCCGCATGGGGCTGGAGGGCGGCAAGCCGGCGAAAGGCCAGATCGGCGTGCAGCCGGAATGGTTCTACAAAGGCAACGGCACGATGGCGGTGGCACCAGGCGCCGCACTCCTGTCACCGGCCTTTGCCAAGGACGCCGGCGAAGAGCCCGAAGTCGCCGGCATCTATGTCATCGGCGACGACGGCGCACCTTTCCGCGTCGGCTTCACGCTGTCGAACGAGTTTTCCGACCACGTCACCGAGCGCGTGAACTATCTGTTCCTCGCGCATTCCAAGCTGCGCAACGCCTCGTTCGGGCCGGAGATCCTGATCGGCGACCTGCCGTCCGACATCCGCGGCACCTCGCGCATCGTGCGCGACAGCGAGGTGCTGTGGGAAAAGCCGTTCCTGTCCGGCGAAGCGAACATGTCGCACACCATCGCCAATCTCGAACATCATCATTTCAAATACGCGGCTTTTCGCCAGCCGGGTGACGTGCATGTGCACATGTTCGGCACGGCGACGCTGTCCTTCGCCGACGGCATCACGACCGAGGCCGGCGATGTCTTCGAGATCGAGGCCGGGGATTTCGGCCTGCCGCTACGCAACCCGCTCGAGATCGAGCAGCCGGTGAAGGTGGCTGTGAAGGCGCTTTGAGAGCGCGCCTTTTCCTTCTCCCCAAGTGGGAGGTGGATCGGCGCGTTAGCGCCGAGACGGATGAGGGGTGTTCCAGCGGAGTGAAACGTTGGCGTTCCCTGGAACACCCCTCATCCGTCGCCTCCGGCGACACCTTCTCCCACAAGGGGAGAAGGAAAAAGGCGCCTCTGCCTCAATAAATATCGAAGTCGAAATACTTGGCCTGGATCTTCTTGTAGGTGCCGTCGGCAACGATCGCGTCGATGGCCGCGTTGAGCTTGTCGCGCAGGGCCGTGTCGTCCAGGCGCACGGCGATGCCGGCCTGGGTCTCGGTGCCCTTGACGTCGCCGACCAGCTTGCAGCAGCCGTCGCTTGCTTTCTTCAGCCAGTCCATCAGCACGAACTTGTCCGAGATCACGGCGTCAAGACGACCGTTGGTCAGGTCGGTGATCGCCTCTTCCTGGGTGGGATAGAGTTTGGCCTCCGCGCCCGCCTTGCCATATTCATTCTGGGCATAGTCGGCCTGCGTGGTCGAAGCCTGGGCACCGACCGTCTTGCCGGCAAGGGCCGCCGGTTCGGTCGAGGTGAGATCGGTGTCCTTCGGCGCCACCAGAGCCAGCGGTGTCGTATAATATTTGTTGGTGAAGGCGACCTGCTTCTTGCGCTCCTCGGTGATGCTCATCGAGGCGATGATGGCGTCGAATTTCTTGGCCTGCAAAGCGGGAATGATGCCGTCCCAGTCCTGGGTAACGATCTCGCATTCGACCTTCATCTGCGCGCACAGCGCATTGGCGATGTCGATGTCGAAGCCTTCGACCTTGCCGTCGGCGGTAATGGTGTTGAACGGCGGATAGGCGCCCTCGGTGCCGATCTTGATTTTTTCGGCTGCCTGCACCGACAGAGAGCCGGCCAGTGTTGCCAGCATGGCAGCGCCCGCCGCCGATATGACCCATTTCGAAAATCGCATTTTCTTGGTTCCCCTTGAACGCCGCCAGCTTGACGGGCGGCAAGGCAGCCAAGCATGCCGAACCGGCACAGGCAAGTATTTTGCCTTGGGGCAATGAGTGTCAGCGCGCGGCGCGGAAATGCTTGGACAGCTTCAGGCCCTGCGCCTGGTAGTTGGAGCCGAGATCGGTGCCGTAGAGTGCCTGCGGCCGCTTCAGCATATGCTCGTAGACCAGCCGGCCGACGATCTGGCCGTGGTCGAGGATGAACGGCACTTCATGGCTGCGCACTTCCAGCACCGCCCGGCTGCCGGTGCCGCCGGACGCGGAATGGCCGAAGCCCGGATCGAAGAAGCCGGCATAATGGACGCGGAATTCGCCGACCAGCGGATCGAAGGGCGTCATCTCGGCGGCGTAGAGCGGCGGCACATGCACCGCCTCCTGGCTGACGAGGATGTAGAATTCATCGGGGTCGAGCACCAGTTCGCCGGCGCCGCTCTTGTGGATCGGTTCCCAGAAGTCGACGACTTCCTGGGCCGCGCGCTTGTCGACATCGACGAGGCCGGTGTGATGCTTGCCGCGATAGCCGACCAAGCCGCTTTGATCGCCGTTGAGGTCGATCGACAGCGCGATGCCGCCGCCGGAAATGTTCGGCGGCTCGGTGGCGACCAGCATCTGCGTGCGATGCAGGTCGTGCAACTCGGCTTCCGAGAGCAGCGCATTGCCGATGCGGAAACGGATCTGCGACAGGCGCGACCCGGTGCGGACGACGATCGGGAAGGTGCGCGGGCTGACTTCCAGAAAGAGCGGGCCATGATAGCCGGCGGCGATCTTGTCGAACTCGTGGCCGCGATCGGTCATGACGCGGGTGAAGATGTCGAGCCGCCCGGTCGAGCTCTTCGGATTGGCCGAGGCTGAAATGTCCGCCGGCAGCGCCAGGCTTTCAAGCAGGGGCACGATATAGACGCAGCCGGTCTCCAGCACCGCGCCCTCGGCCAGGTTGATCTCGTGCAGCTGCAGCCGGTCGAGCTTTTCCGAGACCTTGTGATTGGGGCCGGGCAGGAAGGAGGCGCGCACCCGCCAGGCCTTGTCGCCGAGCCTGAGATCGAGGCTGGCCGGCTGGATCTGGTCGGCATCGAGCGCACGCGCCGAATTCAGCGCGCCGGACTGGAACAGCGCCGATATGTCCTGGTCGGGAAGAATGCCTGTCTGCCGCAAGGCTCCACTCCTGCTTGGTACAAACCTCTTAATGAAGCCGGCAATTGACGCAAGCGCGGTGCGGGTCTAAAGGGTCGTTATCCCGTGGTGATTTGGCCGGTCGGCTTGCAGCCACGTTAAACAAGTCGCTAAAGGACCGTCGGGCCGCAAGGCCGTATGGACCGGTTGCGACTTTCGCGGCCGGTTTTTTTGTGTCTGGAAGAAAAGCGATGAGCACCAAGAAGCGCAACTGGAAGCCTCAGACGGCACTCGTGCACAGCGGAACGCTGCGTTCCGGTTTCGGCGAAACGTCAGAAGCGATCTATCTCACCCAAGGCTATGTCTACGAAACGGCGCAGGCCGCCGAAGCCCGTTTCAAGGGCGAGGAGCCGGGTTTCATCTATTCGCGCTACGCCAACCCGACCGTCGACATGTTCGAGAAGCGCATGTGCGCGCTGGAAGGTGCGGAAGACGCGCGCGCCACCGCGTCGGGCATGGCCGCGGTGACGGCCGCCCTTCTGTGCAGCGCCAAGGCCGGCGACCATATCGTGGCGGCACGCGCGCTGTTCGGCTCCTGCCGCTGGGTGGTCGAGACGCTGGCGCCGAGATACGGCATCGAGGCGACGCTGGTCGACGGCACCGACATCGCCAACTGGGAAAAGGCGGTCAAGCCGAACACCAAGCTGTTCTTCCTGGAAAGCCCGACCAATCCGACGCTGGAAGTGGTCGATATCGCCGCTGTCGCTTCGCTTGCCAATTCGATCGGCGCCAGGCTGATCGTCGACAATGTCTTCGCCACGCCCCTGCAGCAGAAGCCCTTGCAGCTCGGCGCCCATGTCGTCGTCTATTCGGCGACCAAGCACATAGACGGCCAGGGGCGCTGTCTCGGCGGCGTCATCCTGTCGGACAAGAAGTGGATCGACGAGAACCTGCACGACTATTTCCGCCATACCGGCCCAAGCCTTTCGCCTTTCAACGCCTGGACGCTGCTGAAGGGCCTGGAAACGCTGCCGCTGCGCGTACGCCAGCAGACGGAAAGTGCCGGCCGGATCGCCGATTTTCTGGCCGAACGGCCGGAAATCGCGCGCGTCATCTATCCCGGCCGCGCCGACCATCCGCAGGCCGACATCGTCAAGAAGCAGATGTCGGGCGGCTCGACGCTGATCTGCCTGGACGTCAAGGGCGGCAAGCAGGCGGCCTTCGCCTTGCAGAACGCGCTCGAGATCGTCCTGATCTCCAACAATCTCGGTGACGCCAAGAGCCTGATCACCCACCCGGCGACGACGACGCACAAGAATCTCAGCGACGAGGCGCGCGCCGAGCTCGGCATCGGGCCGGGCACGCTCAGGCTGTCGGTTGGCCTGGAGGATGCCGACGATCTGCTCGAGGACATCGCGCAGGCGCTGAAGGCCAGGTAGGAGGCTTTCAGGCGCCGGACGGCGTCTCTTCCAGCTCGGCCGTCTTGGTGCCGATGGTCATCGCATTGCCGCGCCAGTCGACGGCGCCGCCGAGCCAGCCGCGCCCCCACATCGCCGGCAGGATCAGGTCGCGCGCCATGATCGCGGCGACCATGCGTGGCGACAGGTACCAGCCCTTGGACCAGGCCAGGGCGCACTCCGGAAGATAGAAGGCCGCCAGCACGGCAAGGGCGGTTGCCCAGAGGCTGAAGCCGGCGCTTGCCGCCGCAAGCAACGCAAGCACCAGCGGCACCACGGCGCCGGTCAGGATTTCGGGTGCGAAGAACAGCGGGAAAGTGACGCGGCGCAGGCGCGCCCAACGGGCCTGACGCGACCAGATGTCGTCAAACGAGCGCCGGCCAAGCGGCTGCTCGAAGGGGGCGGCGACGAGATTGACGCGCAGGCCGAGACTGTTCACCAGCTTGGTCGCAGCGGCATCCTCGGCAATCTCGGCGGCCAGCGCGCGGATGCCGCCATTGGCGTCGAGCATCGGCTTGTTCCAGAGCATGCTCTTGCCCTGGGCAAAGCCGAGGCCGAGCGCCTCGCCGGCATACTGCCAGCGCGCCTGCAGCGTGTTGAGGAAAGCGCATTCGACCTCGGCCCAGAAGCCGGCCGGCCGCGAGCCGATCGGCGTCGAGCAGACAAGGCCGGTGCCGGGCCGCCAGGCAGCCATCAGGTGCTGGATGTAGTCCCTCGGCATCAGCACGTTGGAATCGGCCAGGACGACCCAGTCGTGCCGCGCCGCTTCCCAGCCCTTGACGCAATTGTTGAGTTTCGGATTGGCGCTGATGCGGTCGTCGCCGACAAGCAGCCGGGCCGGCACTTTCGGAAACCGGACGATCGTCCGGTTTATCAATTTGACCACCGGATCGTCGGCATGGGCGACGCAGAAAATCAGCTCATAGCGCGGCCAGTCGAGCGAGAAGGCGCGCTCCAGCGTCTCCTGCGTGAACGGCTCGACGCCGCGCGACGGCACGACGATCGACACCGGCCGCGGCTTGCCGGCCGGCGGCGCAATGGTGCGACGCCGTCTCAGACGCGACGCGGCGAGCACGATGCTGGCGAGATTCGAGAGGATGAGGACGGTTGAAAGCGTGGCGGCTATGAGAGTGAGTTGCATCGAGATCCGGTCACTCCAGGAAAACCGGTCCGCAAGATGGCCGGTTTCAACAGTTCAACAGAGCGCCCGAGTCGCGCGTCACCAGTCCGCGCACACCATCATTGTCATATGTCACTTAAATGACATTCTTTGTCGGCACCTGCCCGCGAGGTCGGCCAGAGGAGGCTTCGATCGGTTGACCTAACCGCACGGAGCGCCGAAAGTTCCGCTGGAACCGTTTTTTGGAGCCGCTTATGTATAGCGCCGTCACGCGCAACATCGAAGTGCAGGTCAGGCCGTTCTATCTGGAGGACCGTTCGGATCCCTCTGAGAACCGCTATGTCTGGGGCTATCAGATAACGATCGACAATCAGTCGGACGATTTCGTGCAGCTTCTGTCGCGCTATTGGCACATCACCGACGGCACCGGCCGGGTCGAGGAAGTGCGCGGCCCCGGCGTGGTCGGCGACCAGCCCGAACTCAATCCCGGCGACAGCTACCAGTACACGTCCGGTTGCCCGCTCTCGACACCGTCCGGCATCATGGTCGGGCATTACACGATGCGCAACAAGCGGGGCGAGACGTTCGACATCGCCATTCCGGCGTTTTCGCTGGACTTGCCGGGGACGCGGCGGACGGTGAATTGATTTCGCCTCACCGGCCGCGGAGCGACCGGTGAGGCGTGGTTTCTACTCTACTGGGCCGCGAATTCCGCCGGGTCGAAATCATATTGCTTCGAACAGAATTCGCAGGCGACGTGGATGCCGCCGTCCTCGGTGCTGTCCTTGATCTCCTGGGCGGAAAAACCCTCGAGGATGCCGCGGATCTTGTCCCTGGAGCACGAGCACTGGTCGGCGACCGGAACGCCGCCGAAGACGCGCACGCCATGCTCGTGGAACAGCCGGTAGAGCAGCCGCTCGGCGCCGATCGTCGGGTCGATGAGTTCGGTCGGCTCGATGGTGCCGAGCAGAGCCAGCAACTCCTGCCAGGAATTGTCGACCGGATCGTGGATCTCCTCACGCGGATCGCCATCGCCGCCCGGCAGGTCCGGGACGCGCATGCGCTCGGGCGACTGCGGCAGGAACTGCGCCAGGATACCGCCGGCGCGCCATTGCTCGCGGGCGCCGCCGGGACCGGGCGTCAAAAGCTTGGCCACCGACAGCCTGATATCCGTCGGGATCTGCTCCGACTGACGGAAATAGGTGCGTGCCGCGTCTTCCAGGGTCTCGCCATCGAGCTGGACGATACCCTGATAGCGCTGCGTATGGGCGCCCTGGTCGATGGTCAGCGCCAGCACGCCACTGCCGAGCAGCGTCTGCTGGGAGGTTTCGCCCGCCGCGACCAGCGCTTCCAGCCGGTCGGCATCGAAACGCGCATAGGCGCGCAGCGCCGAGGGCGTGGAAAAATCCGCAACCAGCATGTCGACGGGCCCGTCGGTGCGGGTCTGCAGGATGAACTTGCCCTCGAACTTCAGCGAAGTGCCGAGCAGCACGGTCAGCACACAGGCCTCCGCCAGCAGGCGGGCGACCGGCTCGGGATAATCGTGGCGGCTGAGGATGGCGTCCAGCATCGGCCCGAGTTGGACCGTGCGGCCGCGCACGTCGAGAGGGCCGACCTCGAACGGCACGACGTGATCGTCGCCGGCATAGCCGAATTCGCCGAGTTTGGGGTGATGTTCAGTCACTTGATAGGTTTCCAACATGACAAAGCTCCAGGGCGCGGCCATGCCGCCCTCCGGGGCGCATGCGTCGAAACGCGCTTGATTTGCGTGATGCGGCGCAAATAGGCATCACACGCCCGCAGATCAAGCTCCCAGGGATCAAGCGCCCAGACACCTCAAGCGCCTAGACACCAGGCAAGCACGGCCTTCTGGGCATGGAGCCGGTTCTCGGCTTCGTCGAAGACCACCGAATGCGGTCCGTCGATAACCTCGTCTGTCACTTCCTCGCCGCGATGCGCCGGCAGGCAATGCATGAACAGCGCGTCCGGCTTGGCTCTCGCCATCAGCTTGGCATTGACCTGGTAGGGCGAGAACACATTGTGGCCGCGGGCGCGATGCTCCTGGCCCATCGACACCCAGCAATCGGTGACGATGCAGTCGGCCTGGTCGACGGCTTCCTCGGGCGAGCGGGTGAAGTGCAGCTTGCCGCCATGCGCCTGCGACCAGTCGATATGCTTCTGCGCCGGCTCGCTGCCTTCGGGAACGGCGACGTTGAGGTTGAAGCGGAACCGGGCCGAGGCCTCGAGCAGGGAATGCAGCACATTGTTGCCGTCGCCGGTCCAGGCGATGGTCTTGCCGGCTACCGGACCGCGATGTTCCTCGAAGGTCATGATATCGGCCATCAGCTGGCAGGGATGGGTATCGTCGGTCAGTCCGTTGATCACCGGCACGGTGGCGTTCTCGGTCAATTCCAGCAGCCGCTCATGCGAGGTGGTGCGGATCATGATCGCATCGACATAGCGCGACAGCACCTTGGCGGTGTCGGCGATGGTCTCGGAACGGCCGAGCTGCATCTCGGTGCCGGTCAGCATGATGGTCTCGCCGCCGAGCTGCCGCATGCCGACGTCGAAGGAGACGCGCGTGCGCGTCGACGGCTTGTCGAAGATCATCGCCAGCACCTTGCCTTCGAGCGGTTTGGTGCGCTCGCCGGCCTTGAGCCGCGCCTTTCGCACCACCGCGTCGTCCAGCATCAAGCGCAGGTCGCCTTCGGAAACGGTGGAAAGATCGGTGAAATGGCGAACTGACATCAGCAATGATTCCGGGATTACTTCGCCGCGGCGGAAGCGATCGCCTCCGCCAGGCCCTTGGCGCCGGCGCGGATGCGGTTGAGCGCGTCATGGATCTCGGCGTCGGTGACGGTGAGCGGCGGCAACAGGCGAATGACGTTGTCGCCGGCCGGAACCGTCAACAGGTGCTGGTCGCGCAAGGCCATGTTCACCTTGGTGTTGGGCATGGCGCATTTGAGGCCGAGCATCAGCCCGGCACCCCTGATGTCCTCGATGATTTCGGGAAACTCGTCGGCGACCGACGCCAGACCCTGCTTCATCAGCAGCGCCTTGCGCTGGACATCTTCGAGGAAGCCGTCTTCCAGCACGACATCGAGCACGGCGTTGCCGACCGCCATGGCAAGCGGGTTGCCGCCGAACGTGGTGCCATGCACGCCGGCGGTCATGCCGACCGCCGCTTCATCCGTGGCAAGGCAGGCGCCCATCGGGAAGCCGCCGCCGATACCCTTGGCAATCGCCATGATGTCGGGCGTTACACCCGACCATTCATGTGCGAACAGCTTGCCGGTGCGGCCGATGCCGCACTGGACCTCGTCGTAGATCAACAGCAGGCCGTGCTGCTCGCACAATTGCCTGAGCCGCTTCAGCGACTGCGTCGGCACCGGGCGGATACCGCCCTCGCCCTGCACCGGCTCGATCAGGATCGCGGCCGTCTCCGGCGTGATCGCCTTTTCGGCGGCGTCAATGTCGTCGAAGCCAACCTGGTCGAAACCTTCGACCTTGGGGCCGAAGCCCTCGAGATACTTGTACTGGCCGCCAGCCGCGATGGTCGCCAGCGTGCGGCCATGGAAGGCGCCTTCGAAGGTGATGATGCGGAAGCGCTCGGGATGGCCTTTGACGAAATGGTAGCGCCGCGCCGTCTTGATCGCGCATTCCAGCGCCTCGGCGCCGGAATTGGTGAAGAACACCTTGTCGGCGAAGGTGGCGTCGGCCAGCCGTTCGCCAAGCCGGCTCTGCCCGGGGATCTCGTAGAGGTTGGAGACATGCCACAGCTTGGCTGCCTGCTCGGTGAGTGCGGCGACCAGGTGCGGATGGCTGTGGCCCAGCGAATTGACGGCGATGCCGCCGGCGAAATCGAGATATCGCTCGCCCTTGTCGGTAATCAGCCATGTGCCTTCCCCGTGGTCAAAGGCCAGGGGTGCGCGAGCAAAGGTCTCGTAAAGCGCCGAACCGCTCATTATATGCGTCTCCGGTACCGGAAAATCAAAAAAGCCGCCAAAGCGGCGGCCTGTGCGGCTTATCCTGTTTTTCGGCCATGAAGTCAACGAAAACGTCGCGTAGTGGCGCGCGGCAAGCCCCCCGACGGGACGCCGGCTCATAAGCGACCGGGCAAGTTGGGGAAAACCGAAAAAACCGATTCGTGTTGCACTTGGGACTCTTGTCACCGAGTCAGCGCATAGAGTAGTTGTAGTCGAGAAATAACTAGATTTCGTGCGGCGGACCTAATCACCAGATATATGTGGTGTCTGCCCTGGCAAATGTTGCCGGGTCGGGAGAAGGATTCCGATTGCCGCACGCTTAGAGGAGCGCGGTCTCATGAACTGGACTGACGAGCGGGTAGAACTCTTGAGAAAACTGTGGTCGGAGGGTCTGAGCGCAAGCCAGATTGCTGCGCAGCTTGGAGGGGTCAGCCGCAATGCGGTCATCGGGAAGGTGCATCGGCTGAAACTGTCGGGCCGCGGTCGCTCGACCGCCACGCCGGCACGCCAGAAGAAGGCAGCGCAAGGATCGACCGTCCAGAAATCGGTATCACGCGCCGCAACCACGGCACGCCATGTCACGACATCGGTCGGCGCGACCGCTTTGCAGACGCAGTTCGACGCCGAACCCGTGGCACGCCATTACATCCGCCCGGTCGAAAATGTCGTGCTGCCGATCTCGCGGCATCTGCAGCTGGTCGAGCTGACCGAGCGGACCTGCAAATGGCCGAACGGCGATCCGCTTTCAGAGGACTTCCATTTCTGCGGCAACGATGCCGCCGAAACCGGTCCCTACTGCAAGTACCACGCCCGCGTGGCATTCCAGCCGGCATCGGAGCGGCGGCGGAGCAGGTAGATAAGGGAATAGGGGAATAGGGCAGTAGGGCAGTATGGCAGTATGTGCGCGGAAAGTCGCGCTCACGAAATGCCACCCTACTGCCCTACTGCCCTACTGCCCTACTGCCCTACTGCCCTACTTCACAACCAGCCATTCTTCCTGAACCGCCAATACAGAAACGCGCAGATCAGCGCGATCGTGGCCAGAACCACCGGATAGCCGTATTCCATCTTCAGTTCCGGCATGTCGCTGAAGTTCATGCCGTAAATGCCGGCGAGCGCCGTCGGCACCGCCAGGATTGCGGCCCAGGAAGCGAGCTTCTTGGTGTTGGCCGTTTCCTGACTCTGGCCGACCAGCAAGCTCGCCTCGAAAGCGAATGCCAGCACCTCGCGCAGGCTGTCGATCTTCTCCTGAACGGTGCGGATGTGATCGGTGACGTCGCGGAACAGCGGATGCATGGCGGTGTGGATCTGCGGCAGCTCGGCGCTGGTCAGCCTTCGGCAGACTTCGACCAGCGGAAGCGCGGCATTGCGCAGGCGCAGGAGATCGCGGCGCAGCATATAGAGCCGCTCTATGTCGGGAGCGGTCATCGGCTTCAGCAGAACCTTGTCCTCGATCGCCTCGACCTCGTCCTCGATCTGCTCGAGCACCGGCATGTAATTGTCGACGATGAAATCGAGGATGGCATAGAGGACGAAATCCTCGCCCTTGGCCAGCGAGTGCGGGCAGCTTTCCCAGTGCTGACGAACGGCGGCATAGGACGTCGAGGGACCGTGCCTGACGCTGACTATGTAGCCTGAGCCGACGAACAAATGGGTCTCGCCGAAGGTGACCCGGCCCTCGATCAGCTGCGCGGTGCGGGCGACGATGAACAAGGCGTCGCCATATTGCTCGATCTTCGGCCGCTGGTGCGGGTGCTCGGCATCCTCGATCGCCAGCTCATGCAGGTGAAACTGCGCCTGGACGCGCAGCAACAGGTTACGGTCGGGCTCCAACAGGCCGATCCAGACGACGTGACCGGATTTTTTTGCCCATTCGCCGGCTTCCTCGATGGGAATGTCGGCGATGCGGCGGCCCGCGGTGTAAACGCCGCAAGCGATAATGCCGGATATCGGCGCAGGCGCCGGGGTCAGGTTCCGAACATTTTCCATCACGACCTCCCGGAGCAAATCCACGGACGAGGATAGAGGCAAAGCCCGGAAAGCTTATCGTAAATCGGGTGACGGTTCGAGAGGCGGCGTTCACTTCACCGGCTGCGTCTCGGAAAGGCTGATTTTGTCGGTCTTGTCGCCCTTGGGCCGCTCAGCCGGCAACTGATCGCCGGTGACGATGTAGTAGATGGTCTCGGCTATGTTGGTGGCGTGATCACCGATACGCTCGATGTTCTTGGCGCAAAACAGCAGATGCGTGCAGGGCGTGATGTTGCGCGGATCTTCCATCATGTAGGTCAGCAATTCGCGAAACAGCGATGTGTACATGGCGTCGATCTGGTCGTCACGATCGCGCACGAAGCCGATCTTCTCCACCGAACGGGACGCGTAGACGTCGAGCACTTCCTTGAGCTGGGTCAATGCCAGGTTGGACAGAGCCTCGAGGCCGCGGAACAGGCTGGTCGGCTGGCGTCCGTCGGTGACGGCGACAACCCGCTTGGCAACGTTCTTGGCGAGATCGCCAACCCGTTCGAGGTCGGCGGAGATGCGGATGGTCCCGACTATCTCGCGCAAATCCGCCGCCATCGGCTGACGCTTGGCAATGATGATGATCGCCTTGTCGTCGATTTCGCGCTGGCCCTCGTCCAGTACGGTATCGTCGCGGATGACCTTCTGGGCAAGGCCCGGGTCGGCATTGACGAGAGCGGTGACCGCCTGTTCGACCATGCGCTCGGCATGGCCACCCATCGCGGCGATGCGCTTCGACAGATATTTCAACTCCTCGTCATAAGCGCTGACGATGTGCACGGACTGCATGGCAAAATGCCTTCCCACGGGGTGTTTTGATCTTGAGTCGTTTCCTCGAATCCCCGCTGATACGCTAGCCGGATGACAGAAAAAAGAAACAGTCCCCTTGAATTAGGGCGGTATCAGTGCGCCGGCAAATGAACCGAGAATGCCGCGCCGTTGCCGACTTCGGACTTGATCGAAAGCCGGGCGTTGTGGCGCGTCAGGATATGCTTGACGATCGACAGGCCGAGGCCGGTGCCTTTCTGGGTCCGGCTGGTCTCAACATCGACGCGGTAGAAGCGCTCAGTGATGCGCGGAATGTGCTCCTCGGGAATGCCAGGGCCAAAGTCCCTGATCGTCACGTCGATGCCCGGCTCTGATCCGGCATCGCTATGCGCTATGGATACAACCACGCGCCCACCCGACTGCCCATATTTGCAGGCGTTTTCCAGGAGGTTCTCGAAAACCTGGAAAAGCTCATCGCGATCGCCAGGCACATGAAGCGGTCCATCGGCGTAGCGCCGCTCGATGGCAACGGCGTTTTCGCTGGCCAGCGGTCCGAGCGAGTCGATGACGCTGTCGACAGTCTGGCGCAGGTCCACCTCGGTTCCCGGCTTCAGATAGGGTTTCATCTCGAGCCGCGACAGCGACAACAAATCGTCGATCAGACGCGCCATGCGGCCGGTCTGGCTCTGCATGATCTGCAGAAACTGGTCGCGCGCCGCCGCGTCGTTGCGGGCTGGCCCGCGCAGCGTTTCGATAAAGCCGGCGATGGAGGCAAGTGGGGTGCGCAGTTCGTGGCTGGCATTGGCGATGAAGTCGGCGCGCATGCGGTCGATCCTGCGTGCTTCGCTCTGGTCCTTGAACACCAGCACATAGAGATCGGTGGCATGACCGACCGAGGACACGCTCACCCGGTAAGCCCGTTCGACCGGCAGCTTCTCCGTATAGTCGACGATATCGGAGGCGACATCGCCCGATAGCACGCCATCCAGCAGGGCCTGCATTTCCGGCGCCCGGAATTTCAGCGACAGCGACATGCCTGGCGCGATGCCGCCGAAAGCGGCGAAGGCGGCGGCGTTGGCATGGACGATGGTGGCAGCCCGGTCGAAGATGATCAGCGGATCGGCGACGGCGGCGGCCAGATATTCACCCGAGAGCCGCTGCAGGCCGATGGCCTCGATGGCAGCGCCGCTGCCGGTGGATTGGCGCGCGCCGCCGGCCGGCAGTATTGCCGCTGCAAATAGCAACAGCAGCGCCGCGAGGACGATATAGGCTGAAATCCCGGCCAAGGCATAAACGGCGACGATCGCGACGACGCCGGCCGCAAGCAGCCAGCGGCTGTTCCACAGCCGTGCGGCCATGGTTTGCGTGATGCCTCTCTGCTCTGTGTCCAGGTCAGCCATCTGCCCGCGGGCCCGCACCCATGCCTTCGCACCCGGTCCACGGTGGCGGAAAAACTTCCACTAGACCGTTCCGGAGGCTCCCCATAGCATGAGTCCGGAAGCTGGAAAGGGTTCGTCTCGATGAAAAAAGCCAAGGAAAGTCCCGCCGCGCCAACTTCGGGGCCGCTGAAGATCAGGATCGGCGGCAAGGAGCGGGAGTTCGATATCGAAAACCCCGTGCTTCCCGACTGGGTCGAGGACAACAAGCTGACTGCCGGCGGCTATCCCTACGACAAGAAGATGAAAAGCGATGAGTATGACGAGACGCTCGAGAAGCTGCAGATCGAGTTGGTCAAGGCGCAGGCCTGGCTGCAGTCGACCGGCAAACGGGTGATGGCGCTGTTCGAGGGCCGCGACGCCGCCGGCAAGGGCGGCACGATCTTCGTGGTGCGCCAGTACCTCAATCCGCGCACCGCACGCAACGTGGCGCTGACCAAACCGACCCCGACCGAACTGGGGCAATGGTACTACCAGCGCTATGTCGACCATTTCCCGACTTCAGGCGAATTCGTCACCTTCGACCGCTCCTGGTACAATCGCGCCGGCGTCGAGCCGGTGATGGGTTTCTGCACGCCGCAGCAGCACGAGCAGTTTCTCGACGAGACGCCGCATTTCGAGCGGATGATCTCCAACGAGGGGATTCACTTCTTCAAATTCTGGCTGAACATCGGCCGGGAAACGCAGCTCGAGCGCTTCCACGACCGCCGCTACAGCCCGCTGAAGAGCTGGAAGTTTTCGCCCATCGACGTTGCGGGCATCACTAAGTGGGACGACTACACCAAGGTGCGCGACACAATGTTCGAGCGCACCCACAAGGAATTCGCGCCGTGGATCATCGTACGGGCCAATGACAAACGGCGCGCGCGGCTGGCGGTCATGCGGCGCATCCTGTTGTCTCTGCCCTATGAGGGGCGCGATCTCGAAATCATCGGCAAGGAAGACAAGAAGATCATCGGCGAAGGACCGTCATTCCTGGGAAAACAGGATTGATGCTTTTTTGCGTCGCGCGGCAGGAACCGCGCGACGCAATCATGATGCTTAAGCCGCCAGCCTGGCGATACGCTGCAATCGCCGCAGCGTCGTATCATCCTGCAGCGCCTGCTGGAAAAGCGAGATCTCCTGATCGATGCGGTCGCAGAGGGCCTCGGTGTTCCCCTTCAGCAGGCCGCGCGTCTGCAGCAGGGCGGCGACCGGCTTCTTGACGAGCTGTCTTGCCCGACCAAGGGCCGCCTCCTCGACGGTGCCTCCCGGCACGATCTCCGCGACCAGGCCGAGCGCCCTGGCATCTTCGGCGCGAAGCGTGTCGCCGAGGCAGAAGAAGCGGAAGGCACCGGCGTAGCCGAGCTTCTGCGGCGCCAGGATGCTGGTCGCCGCATCCGGCACCAGGCCGAAATCGACGAACGGCACCCTGAACGTGCTCTCATCGGACGCGATCACCATGTCGCAATGGAACAGGATGGTGCAGCCGACACCGACGGCATCGCCATCGACGCAGGCAAGGATGGGCTTTGGAAACGTCGCCAGCGTGCGGAACAGGTCGGTGACGGCGGCGATCAGTTTCTGGTGCTTGGTGGCGTCGAGGAATTCGGAGAAGTCGCCGCCCAGACAGAAACAGCCTGCCAGGCCGCGCAAGACGACGACGCGAACCTCCTCATTGTCGGCTGCTTCATGGAAGGTCCTTGCCAGGCTTTCATAGGCCCTCCTGTCCAGCACCGGCCGGCCGTCACTCGACGACACGGTGACCACCAGCGTGTGGTTGCGAAGTTCAGGTTGCGGATGTGTGCTCATGACTGTCTCCGATCTCATGACGCACGCCTTTGCCCGAGCATGTCGGGATATCCCCTGGCCAGCACGGGAGCAAAATGATTGCGGCGCGACCGCACCACATCGAGTGTGTGCTCGTTGAAGGTCAGCAAGGTGGCGACCACCTGCTGGTTGCCATAGGTGCGCTGATAGCCAAGCGGGGTCGCCAGGAAATGCAGTTGCAAGGCGCGCAGCACCCACATCGGCTCGAACTCGATGATCACCTTGTCGACGCCGCGCTTCAGCCCCCACTCGACGAAACCGGCAATCAGTTCGGTGCCGACGGTCGAAACGCCGCGACGACCATCGCGAAAACCGGGAGCCACCGCATAGCGGGTCAATTCCCAGATGTTTGGACCCGACGGCGGCGTTCCTTCGGAAAGATCGGTCAAGACCTCGGTCAGCAGATGTGGCCGCGTCGTCGGCAACATCCTCTGATAACCCGCCACTTCACCGCCCCTGATGACGATCTGATGGACCGCCTCGTCGTGATCGAACTGGTCGAGTTCGAGCCCATCGGGGCGCCTGAGGTCATCCCACCCCATCTCCTCGACGAATATCTTGTAGCGCAAACGATGGACGGCCTCCCAAAGGTCGGGACGTTCCATCAATTCCTGGGTTGTAAGGGAAAAAAGCATTCCGCCGTCTCCTGCGTTCAGAGGAAGATACGGCCGTGCTTTGATGAGAAAATTGCGTGATCGCGTAGGCAAGGATTTCAGGTCGGCACGGCCGACCTAACTAATGTAGCCGCGCCGTATCGCTTCCGCGACGGCCTGCACCCTGTTGACGGCACCTAGTTTGCTTTTGGCGTTAAGAAGATGTTTCTCCGAGGTGTGTTCGGAAATGCCGAGGATTTGCGAAATCTCCCATTCGGACTTGCCGACGGCGGCCCATTGCAGGCATTCGCGCTCGCGCGGCGTCAGCACGATATGATCGATGGTCTTGTTCGCCATGGTGTGGAGTTGCATGGCGCGGCCAACCGCGTAGGTCGAGACCAGCGACACCTGGCCGAATTCGGCGGCGGACAATTCCACGGCCTCGCCGCCCAGCGACACCATGACGATCTGGCCGTCGAGCGTGATCAGCGGAAAGGCCAACCCATCGCGCAGTTTGAAGGCGCCGGCATCGCCCATCACCTCGCCGCTGCTCTTGTCTATGCGGATGCCTTGGGACGCTTCGTGCCACTGGAAGGGCGCCTGCAACTGTTTCATATGGCTGACGACCGGGTCATGATCGACATAGTTGCGCGCGACATAGCGCTCCAGCCACTCGCCAGGCCAATCGCAGAGAAGCACATGCTGCTTTTGCTGGCCGGCCGGCGTGCCTGGCTGCGGGACGGTTCCCGCCATCAGTGCGGTGAGACCGAAATCCGATGTTATGCCCAGCAGCCTTTCGCAGACCGCCGCCGCCGTTGCGGCGTGCTGCAGTTGGTCTATGTATTCCAGCGTGCGATCGAACTGACCCATCGCAACATCAACCCCATGTTGCCTTGTGCATTGCGGCCAATGATGCGTGCCTGATTTACACTTCGCCACCGACCACGGATTGCAAATCGCATACTTATTTTGTGGCTCCCTCTCATCGAGGCGACCGAAGCTGATTTGCAAACCGGCTAAATCATATCCTGAAATCGGCGTGTTGAAATCAAAAACCATTGTGCCTGTACCATTTTCGTACCAAAACCGGTGCGAGCACGACTGTGGCGGAGTTTTATCTTGGCGTTCCGGTGGAGGTCCTTCGCCTTTGCGATGCTGATCGGGTTGCTGTCGTTCGCCGACGGTGCGCGCGCCGCCGCGCCTCAGGTTCCGGTGCTGTGGGATGCCAAGGAGCGGCTGCCCAAGCCAGACCTTTCGAAGCTGCCCCGGCTGAGATTCCTCACCACCACGGACTTCCCGCCTTTCAACTTCCTCGACGGTGCGGGAAAGCTGTCCGGCTTCCACATCGATCTGGCACGCGCGATCTGCGCCGAGCTTGGCATTGTCGAAAAATGCCAGATCCAGGCCCTGCCCTGGGCCGAGCTGGAAGGCGCACTGCGGAAAGGCGAAGGCGAGGCGATCATCGCCGGCATCGCCGCCACACCGGAATCGCGCGCGACCTACGCCTTCTCACGCTCCTATCTGCAGTTTCCAGCGCGCTTCATCATGCCGAAGGGCAAGGCGCTGACCGAGCCCGTCTTTGACAAATTGCACGGCAAGCGTGTCGGCGTGATATCAGGCTCGGCGCATGAGCGCATGCTGCGCGACTATTTCAACACGGTCCAGGTCGTCCCTTTCGACAGGCCGGAAGAACTGTATGCCGATCTCAAGGCCGGCAAGGTCGACGCCGCCTTCGGCGACGGCATGCGCCTGGCTTTCTGGCTGGGCGGCTCGGACGCGGCGGGCTGCTGCCGCTTTGCCGGCGGGCCCTATCTGGCGCCCGAATATCTGGGCACGGGCATGGCCATCGCCACCAAGGCTGACAATCCGGCGCTGGCCGCAGCGATCGACTACGCGCTGCAGGAAATTTCAATGAAAGGCACGTTCGCCGAATTTTATCTGCGCTATTTCCCCGTCAGTTTTTTCTAAAGCCAAGGACTTTCAGGTCAGGGTACGCAGCCGCGCCTTGGCCGCGCGGCCGATGGCAGCAACCGTCAGCGTGTCGAGATCGAGCTGACGCCGGATCAGCTGCAGCACCCGCACCTCTTCCATGCGCATTTCGAGGTCGACGGCGGCAACCTCGAAGGCGGCGGCATAGGCGGTGTCGCGCAGCCGCTCGGGCAAGACCTCGGCGACTTCAGCCAGCACGCCCTCCAGCCCATCCTTTTCGTGCAGGCGCTTCTGGCAGTCCTGGGCGACGCCGACCAGCCTGTCGTGGTTGAAGTCCTCGAACACCGGCCAGGAGCGGACGACCTCGCCGATCCGTGCCAGTTCAACATCGGTCATGTCGCGGTCGGAGGCCGAGGTGATGACCATCAGATAGATCAGGGCTTCATGAGGTGTCGGCAATTTTTTCTCCTTGAACCGGGCCTCGAAGTTAGGAACGCCCGTTCTGCACCGCAAGGAAAAAGCGCCGCACGCGTTGACGCTCCGGCGCTGCACGCCTAGAGACCGGTTGAAAAACCCTTGCTGCGGCCCGCCTTCGGGCCGGCAGATGATTTGGAAAACTGTGACATGGCGGGATCAAACATCATCGATCTCAACCCCGAGCTGCTGGCGGCCGCGACCGAAAGCAAGGCGTGGCCGTTCGAGGAAGCCAAAAAGATCATCGAGCGCTACAAAGGCGCCGACTTTCCGCAAACGGTCCTGTTCGAGACCGGCTACGGGCCGTCCGGCCTGCCGCATATCGGCACGTTCGGCGAGGTGGCGCGCACCTCGATGGTGCGCCATGCCTTCCGTGTCCTGACGCAGGACAAGGTCGCGACCAAGCTGCTGTGCTTTTCCGACGATATGGACGGCATGCGCAAGATACCCGACAGCGTGCCGGACCGCGCCGCACTCGAGCCGCATCTGCACAAGCCGCTGTCGTCGGTCCCCAACCCCTTCGGCAGCGACTATGCGAGCTTCGCCGACCACAACAATGCGATGCTCTGCCGCTTCCTCGACACGTTCGGCTTCGACTACGAGTTCGCCAGCGCGACCCAATACTACAAGGCCGGCCGTTTCGACGCGATGCTCAAGCGCGCCGCCGAGCGCTATGAGCAGATCATGGCGGTGATGCTGCCGACGCTCGGGCCCGAGCGGCAGGCGACCTACAGCCCGTTCCTGCCGATCTCGCCGAAGAGCGGCCGCGTGCTTTACGTGCCGATGAAGCATGTCGACGCCAAAGCCGGCACCATCACCTTCGACGACGAGGGCACCGAGACCACGCTTTCGATCACCGGCGGCCGCGTGAAGCTGCAGTGGAAGCCGGATTTCGGCATGCGCTGGGCAGCGCTTGGCGTCGATTTCGAAATGTTCGGCAAGGACCACCAGACCAATGCGGTGGTCTACGACCGTATCTGCAACATTCTGGGCGGACGGGCGCCCGAGCATTTCGTCTACGAACTGTTCCTCGACGAGAATGGCCAGAAGATCTCGAAGTCGAAGGGCAACGGGCTGACCATCGACGAGTGGCTGACCTATGCGCCGACCGAAAGCCTCGGGCTCTACATGTACCAACGGCCGCGGCAGGCCAAGAAGCTGTATTTCGACGTCATCCCGCGGGCCGTGGATGAATACTACACGTTCCTCGCCGCCTATCCCCGCCAGGACTGGAAGGAGCGGCTGGGCAACCCGGTCTGGCATATGCATGACGGCAACCCGCCCGCGATCGACATGCCGGTGCCGTTCTCTCTGCTGCTCAATCTGGTCAGCGCTTCCAACGCGCAGAACAAGGATGTGCTGTGGGGATTCATTTCACGTCATACGCAAGGCGTAACGCCGGCGACGCATCCAGAGCTCGACCGGCTGGTCGGCCATGCGATCCGCTATTTCGACGACTTCGTGAAGCCGACGAAAACCTTCCGGCCCGCCGACGAGGTCGAGCGCGAAGCGCTGGCAGCGCTCGACGAAGCACTTGGCGCGCTGCCGGCGGACGCCAGCGGCGAAGCGATCCAGAACGCCTCGCTCAACGTCGCACGCAGGATCGAGCGCTATCAGGATCATTCCAAGCAGAGCCCGGAAGGCGGCCCCGGCGTATCGGGCGCCTTCTTCCAGATGATCTACCAGGTGCTGATCGGCCAGGAGCGCGGCCCGCGCTTCGGCTCGTTCGCAGCACTCTACGGCGTTGCCGAGACGCGTGCGCTCATTGAGCGGGCGCTGGCTGGTCAGCTGGCTTGAGCACGCCGTCGACCTCTTCCAGGATCGAACCCGGCGCCTGAGGTGCGGGGCCTGGCGCGGCCGGCATCGCCGGCATGCCGGACAGATCGGGCGCCGATCCGAAAATGCCCTTCCTGCCCGTGCGCGCCTTGTCGCCGGCCTCGACATAGGGGCCGCCCTTGGCGGCGCGCGCCCAGCCATTTTCGACCAGCCACTGACCGACATCCTGCTTGCCGATCCGGCACTCGGCTGCGATCAGGTCGCGGCCGCCCTGCGGCGGCACCGTGCAGACCACCGCGCGGCCGCGCAGGAAGGCGCGGAACGCTGTCCTCGCCCGGACGCCGCACGGCCAGGACTTGCCGTCCTCGCTGCAAATCTCGTCCTGCCTGACGATGTCGATGCCGGAAACCGCGACCGAGTAGCCCTTCGCCTCGATCAAGCCGGCGGCCGGCGCAACCGGCTGGAACAGCTTTGTGCCGTTCCAGTCGTCAGGCATTTTCGGCTTGGGCGGCACGGCCAGCGCGAGTTTGCTCAGCGGCTCGCGCGGCTCGATCCGTTCAAGCCCGTCGGCGGGCAGTTCCGGCGGCGCGACGATTTCGGGATCGATCGCCCTCGAATGCGTCGCCGGCTTCGGCGGCTGCGGAACTGCGATGGCCGATGTGGCCGGCTCCTCGGGCAGCGTCCCGGCAGCCTGCTGCGCCATCGTATCGGCGCCCGGATCAAGCTGGTCCACGGTGATGACGCTTTCATTACCTTTCAGAGTGCGACCGCCAGTGACGACGATGGCTGCCATCACAGGGACCATCAGAACCGCCAGCGCGTGATGGAGAAGCCGCACCAGCTTAACCTATTGGCTTGCCCAGACAATCCGCGCCACCCATTCGACATCGCGCATGGGAATATCGCGGTCGGGATGATCGGGATTGAGCGAGACCAGCGCAATCGACCTGACGGTCTGGCGCTCGAGCACCTTGGCCATCACTTCGCCTGATGTGGTCTTGACGACGACGCGATCGCCCTTGCGGGTAACGGCGCCCGGTTCGACGATGAGGACGTCGCCATTGCGGTAGAGCGGCAGCATGGAATCGCCCTGCACCTGCAAAGCATAGGAACTCTCGGTCGATTGCGTCGGCAGTTCGATCAGATCCCAGCCCTGCCCGGCTGGAAAGCCGGCATCGTCGAAGAAGCCGCCGGCGCCGGCCTGGGCAAAGCCGAGCAGCGGCACGGAGCTTCGGCGGGCGACCGAAGCCGCATGGCTGGCCCCGGCCCTACCTTCAATCAAACCGGTGAATTCGTCGAGGGAGGCGCCCGTTGCCTCCATGATCTTTGCCAGTGATTCGGTCGAGGGCCAGCGCGGCCGGCCATCCGACGACAGGCGCTTCGACTTGTTGAAGGCGGTGGAATCGAGCCCCGCACGCTTGGCCAGCCCCGAGGCCGAAAGCGAATAGCGCTCGGCAAGAGCATCAATGGCAGCCCAGACACGGTCATGCGAGAGCATGTGTCGCTCTCCTTTGAACAGGAAAAAATACCTTCCCTGTTCTAACCCCGGACCGCCATCTTGTCCACAGTGCAAGGCTTACTCACGCCGCTTTCCTGGTCTCGCCTTTCGCATAGGGATCGAAGCGCTGATAGAAGCTCTCACCCTTCTCGGCCATGTCGAGCAGCAGCTTGGGCGCCTTGAACTCGGCGCCGTATTTCTTCTGCAGGTTTCTGGCGATCTTGACGAACGCCTTGGCGCCGATGCCGTCGATGTAGGACAGCGCACCGCCGGTATAGGGAGCGAAGCCGAAGGCGAGGATCGAGCCGACATCGGCCTCGCGCGGGTCGGTGACGATGCCTTCTTCCATCACCCGGGCCGCTTCCAGCGCGATGGTGACCAGCAGCCGCTGCTGCAGTTCCTCATAATCGACCTTCTCGGGTGCAAGCTGCGGATAGAGATCCCTGAGGCCCGGCCACAGCTTCTTCTTGGCGGGCTTGGCCGGATAATCGTAAAAACCCTTGCCGTTCTTGCGGCCGAAGCGGCCGTGATCGTCGACCATGGTGTTGATCAGCGCCATCTGCTTGGGATCGACCGCCTTGTCGCCCAAATCCCTGATGGTCTGCTTCATGATCTTCTGGGCAAGGTCGATGGCCGTTTCGTCGGTCAGCGCCAGGGGGCCGACCGGCATGCCGGCTGCCTTCGCCGCGTTCTCGATCATCGGCGCGGGCACACCTTCGATCAGCATCTTGTAGGCTTCCGACATGTAGCGCAGCACGCAGCGGTTGACGTAGAAGCCGCGCGTGTCGTTGACGACGATCGGCGTTTTCTTGATGGCGCGAACGAAGTCGATCGCGGTGGCCAGCGCCTTGTCGCCGGTCTTCTTGCCCAAAATGATCTCGACCAGCATCATCTTGTCGACCGGCGAGAAGAAATGGATGCCGATGAAATTCTTCGGCCGCGCCGAATTCTTGGCCAGCGACGAGATCGGGATGGTGGAGGTGTTCGACGCGAAGATCGCCGATGGCTTCAACACGGCTTCCGCCTGTTCGGTGGCGCTCTTCTTGACGCCCGAATCCTCGAACACCGCCTCGACCACCAGATCGCAGCCGGCAAGGTCGGCGTAGTCCGCCGTCGGCGTGATCAGCGACAGCAGTTTGTCCTTGTCCTCCGGCTTGGCGCGGCCCTTCTTGACCTGATCCGAGACCAGGCTGTCGGAATGCGCCTTGCCCTTGGCGGCCGACTCCAGATCACGGTCGAGCAGCACCACCGGGATGCCGGCCTTGGCGGTGACATAGGCGATGCCGGCGCCCATGAAGCCAGCGCCGAGAATGCCGATCTTCTTGAACTTGGTTTCGGGCACGCCGGCCGGGCGGCGGGCGCCCTTGTTCAGTTCCTGTAGCGACACAAACAACGAGCGGATCATCGCCGCCGCTTCCCTGGTCTGCATGATCTCGGTGAAATAGCGCTGCTCGATGCGCAAGGCGGTGTCGAATGGCACCAGCAGGCCTTCATAGACGCATTTGAGGATCGCGGCGGCGGCCGGATAGTTGCCATAGGTCTCGCGGCGCAAGATGGCGATGGCCGGCGGCCACAGATTGAAACCGGCCGGCGAATAGATCTGGCCGCCGGGCAGCTTGAAACCTTTCTCGTCCCATGGCGCCACCGGCTTCAGGCCATTCCTGATCATCGCCTTGGCGGTCTCGACCAACCTTGTCGGCTCGGCGATCTCATGGATCAGGCCCATCGACTTGGCCTTCTGCGGCGACAGCGTCTGGCCGGAGGTCAGCATCTGCAACGCCTGCTGCTGATCGGTCAGCCGCGGCACGCGCTGGGTGCCGCCGGCGCCCGGGAAGATGCCGATCTTCACCTCGGGAAGCGCCATCTTCACCTTGTCGCTATCGGCGGCGACACGGCCGTGGCAGGCGAGCGACAATTCGAAGGCGCCGCCCATGCAGGTGCCGTTGATCGCCGACACCCACGGCTTTCCGCAAGTTTCCAGCTTGCGGAACAGGCCGGTCATCATGCCGGCATTGTCGAACAGCGCCTTGGTGGCCTTTTCGGCGTCCTTGCCCTTTTCCGCGGCGAAGGTCGTCAGCATCTTCTGCAGCAAAGAGATATCGGCACCGCCGGAGAAGGTATCCTTGCCGGAGGTGATCACGGCGCCCTTGATGGCGGCGTCACCAGCCACCTTGTCGACAATGGCGTTCAATTCCCGCATCGCCTCTTCGGTGAAGACGTTCATCGAACGGCCGGGCATGTCCCAGGTGACCAGCGCAATGCCGTCGGCGTCGGTGTCGAGGGCGAAATTGGTGTAGCTCATCGTTTCTCTCCCCGTCAGACGCGTTCGATGATGGTTGCGGTGCCCATGCCGGCGCCGATGCACAGCGTCACCAGAGCGGTGTTGAGATCGCGCCGCTCGAGTTCGTCCAGCACCGTGCCGAAGATCATCGCGCCGGTGGCGCCGAGCGGATGACCCATGGCGATGGCACCGCCATTGACGTTGATCTTGTCATGCGGAATGTCGAAAGCCTGCATATAGCGCAGCACCACCGAAGCGAAGGCTTCGTTGAGCTCGAACAGGTCGATGTCCGAGAGCTTCATCTTGGCGCGCTTCAACAGCTTCTCGGTGACGTCGACCGGACCGGTCAGCATCAGCACCGGCTCGGAGCCGATGTTGGCGAAGGTGCGGATACGCGCGCGGGGCTTCAGCCCCATCGCCTTGCCGGCCTTCTTCGAACCGAGCAGCACGGCCGCCGCACCATCGACGATGCCGGACGAATTGCCGGCATGATGGACGTGGTTGACCTCTTCCACTTCGGGATGCTTCTGCACCGCGACCGCATCGAAGCCGCCCATTTCGCCGGGCATGACGAAGGACGGGTTGAGCGAGGCCAGCGACTGCATGTCGGTCGACGGGCGCATATGCTCGTCATGGTCGAGGATGGTCAGGCCGTTCTGGTCCTTGATCGGGATGACGGATTTCTTGAAGCGGCCATCCGCCCAGGATTTGGCGGCGCGCTTCTGGCTCTCGACCGCATAGGCGTCGACGTCGTCTCTGCTGAAGCCATATTTGGTGGCGATCAGGTCGGCCGAGATGCCTTGCGGCACGAACCAGCCGGGCAGGCCGACCGAAGGATCCATGAACCAGGCACCGCCCGAGGCGCCCATGCCGACGCGCGACATCGATTCGACACCGCCGGCAATGACGATCTCGTCCGCTCCCTGCGCGATCTTGGCGGCACCGAAATTGATGGCGTCGAGCCCGGAAGCGCAGAAGCGTGAGATCTGCATGCCGGGCGCCTTGGTGTCGTAGCCGGCCTCGAAGGCGGCGGCGCGCGGAATGATCGAACCCGCCTCGCCGACCGGATCGACGCAGCCGAAGATGATGTCGTCGACGTTTGCAGTGTCCAGCCCATTGCGGTCGCGCAGCGCTTCGAGCGTCTTGGCGGCAAGCCGCACCGCCGGCACCTCGTGCAGCGATCCGTCTTTCTTGCCCTTGCCGCGCGGTGTGCGCACGGCGTCATAGACATAAGCTTCAGCCATTTGCTTGCTCCTTGGGTTTGCCTGATGTCGCCTTCAGAGAGAGCGTCCGATCAGCAATTTCATGATCTCGTTGGTGCCGCCGTAGATGCGCTGGACGCGGGCGTCGCGGAACATGCGGGCGATCGGGTATTCATTCATGTAGCCATAGCCGCCATGCAGTTGAAGGCATTCGTCGACGACTTTTCCCTGCAGGTCGCTGAGCCAGTACTTGGCCATCGACGCTGTCACAGGATCGAGGCCGCCCGCGATGTGGCGGGTGACGCAATCATTGTAGAAGACGCGGCCGATGGTGGCCTCGGTCTTGAGTTCGGCCAGCTTGAACTGGGTGTTCTGGAAATCGATGATCGCCTTGCCGAACGCCTTGCGCTCCTTGACGTAGTCGATGGTCAGCGCCAGCGCCCGCTCGATCATGGCGATGGCGCCTGTGCCGATCTGCAGCCGCTCCTGCGGCAGTTGCTGCATCAACTGGACGAAGCCCTGCCCTTCCTCGTGGCCGAGCAAATTGGAGGTCGGCACGCGCATGTCGTTGAAGAACAGCTCCGACGTGTCGTTGGCCTTGAGCCCGATCTTGTCGAGGTTACGGCCGCGCTGAAAACCTTCCACCTCGTCGGTCTCGACGACGATCAGCGAGGTTCCCTTGGCCCCCTTCTCCGGATCGGTCTTGGTGACGACGATGATGAAGTTCGCAAGCTGGCCGTTGGTGATGAAGGTCTTGGAACCATTGATCTTGTAGTGGTTGCCATCCTTCTGCGCCCGCGTCTTGACGCCCTGCAGATCGGAACCGGCGCCGGGCTCGGTCATGGCGATGGCGCCGATCAGCTCGCCGGTCGCCAGCTTCGGCAGCCATTTCTTTTTCTGCTCCTCGGAGCCGTAGTGGAGGATATAAGGGGCGACGATCGAATTGTGCAGGCCGATGCCGAACCCGTCGACACCGACATGGCCAATGGCCTCGATGATGGCGCTCTCATGCGCGAAGGTGCCGCCGGAGCCGCCATATTCCTCCGGCATAGAAGCGCAGAGCAGGCCGGCGGAACCTGCCTTCAGCCAGCTTTCGCGATCGACCATCTCGTTCTTCTCGAACTCGTCGTAGCGCGGCGCGATCTCCTCCGACATGAAGCGATGCGTCATGTCGTAGAGCATGCCGACCTCGTCCGCCGCCCAGGCGGGCTTCGGCAAAGAGAGCACTTCGACGGGATTTGTCGCCACGATTTCCTCCGCGTATCGACAGACAGAAAGGCCAGTGAGGTCGAGCTTAGAACGCTTCCGCCGGCAGTGCCATCAATGTGTCGGCGCCGCTCGAAATGCGGGCGAGATGCGCCGATGTCTCCGGCATGATCCGCTCCATGAAGAAGCGCCCCGTCACGACCTTGTTGTCGTAGAAAGATTGCGCGCCATTGGCGTCCGTCTTACCAAGTGCCACCTTGGCCATCTGAGCCCACATATAGCCCAGAGCGACCAGGCCGAAGAGATGCATGTAGTCGGTCGAGGCGGCACCCGCATTGTCGGGCTTGGCCATGCCGTTCTGCACCAGCCACATGGTCGCCGCCTGCAAATCATTGAGACCTTTCTTCAACGCCTTGGTGAACGGCGCCATCTTCTCGTTAGCGCGGTTCTCCTCGCAGAATTCGCCGACCTCCTTGAAGAAGGCCTGCACGGCGCGGCCGCCATGCAAACCAAGCTTGCGGCCGACGAGGTCGAGCGCCTGGATGCCATTGGCGCCTTCATAGATCATGGCGATGCGGGCATCGCGCACGAACTGGCTCATGCCGTGCTCTTCGATATAACCGTGACCGCCGAACACCTGCTGCGCCATGACGGCGTGGTCGAACCCTTTGTCGGTGAGCACGCCCTTGACCACCGGCGTCATCAGGCCGGTGTAGTCGTCGGCGGCCTGGCGATCCTTGTCATCGCCGGAGCGGTGGGCGATGTCGGACTTGATCGCCGTCCACAGCGCCAGCGCGCGGCCGGCCTCGTTGAAGGCTTTCATGGTCATCAGGCTGCGGCGGATGTCGGGATGGACGATGATCGGATCGGCCTTCTTGTCCGGCGCCTTCGGCCCAGACAATGAGCGGCCCTGCAAACGGTCCTTGGCGTAGCCGACAGCGTTCTGATAGGCGATCTCCGACAGCGACAACCCCTGCAGGCCGACACCGAGGCGCGCCTCGTTCATCATCGTGAACATCGCCTTCAGGCCGCCATTGGGCTCGCCGAGCAGCGTGCCCTCAGCCTCGTCATAGTTCATGACGCAGGTCGAATTGCCGTGGATGCCCATCTTCTCCTCGATCGAGCCGCAGGAGACGGTGTTCCTGTTGCCCGGATTGCCCGACGGGTCGAGCTTGAGCTTCGGCACGATGAACAGCGAGATGCCCTTGACGCCTTCCGGCGCACCCTCGATGCGGGCCAGCACCAGATGGACGATGTTGTCCGACATGTCGTGTTCGCCGGCCGAGATGAAGATCTTCTGGCCTGAAATCTTATAGGTGCCATCGCCGTTCGGCACCGCTTTGGTCCGCAACAGGCCGAGATCCGTGCCGCAATGCGGCTCGGTCAGGTTCATGGTGCCGGTCCAGGCACCCTCGATCATCCTCGGCAACCATGTCGCCTTCTGCTCGTCGGTGCCGTGGGTGATGATTGCCGCGATCGCGCCCTGCGTCAGGCCCGGATACATCATCAAGGACATATTGGCCGAGACCATATATTCGGCGACGGCGGTGTGCACGGCATAGGGCAGGCCCTGGCCGCCGAACTCGACGGGTGCGGCCAATCCCATCCAGCCGCCCTCGCGGTACTGGTCGAAGGCCTCCCTGAAGCCTTTCGGCGTGGTCACCGAGCCATCGTCGTGACGCACACAGCCTTCCATGTCGCCGACACGGTTCAGCGGATGCATGACGTTTTCGGCGAGCTTGGCGCCTTCGGCGAGGATCGCCTCGAGCACATCGGGCGTGGCGTCGGCAAATCCGGGAAGGTTCGAATAACGCTGATAACCCAGAACCTCGTTGAGCACGAACAGCGTATCCTGGACCGGAGCCCTGTATGTCGGCATGCTTTTTCTCCACCCTGCAAACCCGGTCCGAATGCCCCGAAGACAAGCCAGGGCGGCATGCGGACCCATATTGGGAGCGGGATAGCAAAAATTGACGTTTGCGTAAACGTCAATTTTCTCGATGCGACAAGATTCCCCGCCCCCTGGAGCAATGAGCGTAGCGGCGTGACGTTGCGCAAGCCAGCGCCGAAAGGCCTAAGAGTGGGCCAGGACAACGAAAAGCCGCGTGGCAGGCCACGCGGCTAGACAGAACTCGGACAATCAGCAGACGACTTGGTGTCTGGCGCAATTCCTGACGGAATTGCTTCAGCTGGCGGCGCTCGCCTGCGGCGCCGAACGCTCGCTCAGCATCTGGCGCACCGCCGACATCGAGCCGCTGAGTTCGTTGATGGCGTCGTCGATCAGCGCCCGTTGCTTCTGCAGGCGGGCAAGCTGCTTTTCCGACTTATCCAGCGCAAGCTTGAGCTGCTTGGTGTTTGAACCGGTCGGATCGTAGAGATCCATCATCTGCTTGACGTCGCGCAGCGAGAATCCGACCTTGCGGCCAAGCAGGATCAGCTTGAGGCGGGCCTTGTCGCGGCGCGTGTAGAGACGGGTCGAACCGTCGCGCTGCGGGTTGAGCAGGCCCTTGTCTTCGTAGAAACGCAGCGTGCGCAGCGTCACTCCATATTTCTTCGCCATCTCGCCGATGCGGACGAGGTCCTCGCCGGCTTCGGCAGACATATTGGTATTGGCCGCGGTCTCGCCGGCCGAGATAAGCTTCATGGTCACTGGCTTTCCCCGTCTGGTGGCGTCGCGGTCCTGGACCGTGCGTCGCCTGACTGGAAGCGGGGGCCTGCTTCCAGTCGTGGTTTCAACAAACAAATCGCAAACATGCGCTCAATGCGCCTTTTACGTTTACGTCAATTCTATACCGATTGCCGCAGGATGACGCAAGGGCGTTCTGCGCCCCGCCCTTTATGCCGCACCGTCAGGCCGGCAGCCAACATCCTTTCGGTTTCTTAAGTTTGGTTAACGCGTTGTTTACCACGTTGGGGGAAATGTGGGCGCGTCGGCTACCCGTGTTTATCCTGTATCGAATTTTTCACGGTTTTTCGGAGCGCGGGCGAGAGCCCGGGAAGCTCGTCTTCCGCCGCGGCATCGCCGCCGGTCGCCTTCGTTCCGATAGGGACCTGGGGGAACTGGCCGCGAGCCAGCCATTCTGAAAGACGGACGCACCGATGAACAGCAAGCGGTCCTATCTCGATACACTCAATGCCGGCAGGCAGCGCAGGCCGCAGACCACGCTCGATCAGTTGAACCAGTCGCTGGAGACACTGGAGCAGCGGCTGGAGCGGACGCGCGAGGATCCGATGGCACGTCCCGAACTCCGCCAACCCGATCCCCGCCAATATGGTGCCGATGCGCGCTACCCCGCCGCCCGGCCCTCTGGCCAGCAGCGCTGGTATGAGGACCCGCAGCCCGCGTCGCGTCCGAAGAGCCCGATGCAGGGAGCCGCCGCTTTCGAGCAGAATTACCAGGCCATTGCCCGCGATATCGATCGCGTGCGCGGCCAGGAGGATGGCGTTGCCATAGTCGGCAAGATCGCCGGCGAATTGCGCGGCATGCGCGAGGAATTGCGCCACCAGATGACCGCAGGCCTGCAGCGGGAATTCGAAGCGCTGCGCAAGGACATCGAGCGGGCCTTCCAGTCAGGCGCAAGGCCCGGTGCTTCGGCCAAGGGCAGTGCTGAACTCGGCCTTGAGTTCGAGCGGCTTTCGGGCGCCATCCAGACCTTGGCCGAGAAGAGCGACGACAGAAGCGTCAACATGCTGCGGCTCGAGCTCGAACAGGTCAAAGCCGCACTCGAAACGCTGGCACGCGAAGAGAGCGTGCAGAAGGTCGACCGCCGCTGGGACGATTTCGATCGCCGCTGGACGGCGTTCGAAGACCGCGTCGACGCCGACCAGCGCAAGCGCTCGGACGACCCGGGCCTGTCTGCTCTCACCGCCCGGCTCGAGCAGATCAGCAATGCCGTCAGCAATTTGCCGGAATCGTTGTCGCTGCGCTCGCTGGAGGAGAAGGTGCGCACGCTTGCCGGCGCTGTCGACCATTTCGCCAGCCAGCAAGACAATCGCGGCAGCGACACGCTTGGCATGATCGACGAGCGGCTGGACGAGATTTCCCGCGCCATCGTGGCATCGACGGTCGCCGCGCAAGCCAATTCATTCGACCACGAGGCTTTCGAGCGCATAGAGAGACGGATCGACTCGCTTGCCGGCCAGATCCAGGAAGTGGCGCAGGATCGTCCCGGCAACGCGGTCATGGACCGGTTGAGCACGCTGTCGGGCCGGGTCGACGAACTCGCCGGCCGCGCCAATCTGCCGGAGCAGGCGATGGAGCGCCTGGCCAAGCAGATCGCATTCATCGCCGACAAGATCGACCAGGCACCCGCCATGCCTGACGCCGACTACATCTTCCATGGGCTGGAGCAACGCTTCGACGTGCTGTCGAGCATGATGGAACGCCGCCAGGGTGACGCCATAGAACAGGGCAACATGCTGTTCCGCGATCTCGAGCGCAGGCTGGACGAGGTTGCTGACAGGCTCGACCAGCGCATGCCGCAGGTCGACAGCGTCGGCATCATGGAAGCCATCGATGCCCGCTTTACGGCGCTCGCCAAGCGCCTTGAAACGCGTGTGCCCGATCCCGCGGGCGAAGCGGCGATCCGCGGACTGGAGAGCCGGCTCGAAGATATTTCAAGCCGGCTAGACGCGTCGGCCGCACAGGTCGCCGGCATCGATCCGGCGTTGATCCGCAGCCTGGAAGCACAGGTTGCCGGCCTGTCGGCCCATCTTTCCAAGCCCAGCACCCCGCTGCCGGAATTCGAGGACATCAGCCCGCGTCTCAACGAAATTGAAAAGTCGCTCGCAGGAACCCGCGATTCCATCCTTGGCGCGGCGCGCGAAGCGGCCGAGAACGCAGTGCAATCGCTGGCCGGTTCGAGCGCCAATGCGACCGCGGTTTCCGGCCTCGCCCAGGATTTGAAGACGCTTGAAACGCTGACGCGGCGCTCCGACGAACGCAATTCGAGAACGTTCGAGGCCATCCACGATACGTTGCTCAAGATCGTCGACCGGCTGGGTTCGCTCGAACCCGGCGAGCCGGTCGAGGCGATGAGCGAATTGCTGGATGCGGCACCGGCCGAGCCGAGCAACTGGCGCGGCGTGCGCCGACCCAAAATGGCCGTCGACGCGCCGTCGATGGATATCGATCAGCCCCTGCCATTGACTGGGGACATGGCAGATCTCGATGGCCGTGCCGCCGCCATCCTGCGCAATGAGCCGGGTGCACGCGGCGACCTGGGTATGCGTAGCGACCTCGGTATTGGTATTGGCACGCGCACGCCGGCCGAGGCTGCCGCGGCGGCGGCCATGGCCGCGCTCGGTTCGGACACGATCGCCGAGAAAGGCGGACAGGCCGGCGGCCGCAAATCGTTGTTCGGCGGGCTGGCCCGCGCCTTCAAGGGCAAGAAGGAGGCGGATATCCCGCCACTGGCCGGCTCAGCGCCGAGTGCCCCAATACCGAGCGTCGATCTCGACGAGCCGCTCGATCCGAAAATGGCCAACCGGCCGCTGGAGCCCGGCTCCGGCGCACCTGACCTCAATGCCATCATGAAGCGCGTGCGTGACGAGCGCGGCCAGCCGGCCAAGCCCAGCGACACCGATGCCGCGAAATCGGATTTCATCGCCGCTGCCCGGCGCGCGGCGCAGGCCGCGGCCGCCGAGGCCGATGCGCTGAAGCGCCAGTCGACGGTGACCGGACCGGTGAAGGCACTGCGGATCGGCGACCTGCTCAAGGCACGGCGCAAGCCGATCCTGATGGGGACAACCGCGATCCTGCTGGCGCTGGGCGCCCTGCAACTGGGCAAGGCCTTCTTCGCCGATCCGGCCCAGGTGGCGAGCAACGATGTCGTGCCGATCGTCGCCTCGCAGCCGATGCAAACCGCCTCGCTCGATGCCGCGAGCCAGCCAAAGACGGACGCGCAGCCCGCGGCAGTGGAAAGCGCGCCGGACCATGCCGTCAGACAGGCCGAGCCATCCGCACCGGCAACCAAGGACGACATGGCCGCGCAAAGCATGATTGCCACGCCGTCAGGCGCCGAGCCGTCGATGGGTGCCGCGCCGATCGCAGAACCGGTTCCCGCCCCCGTCGCCTTGGCTACATCGGCCGATGCGAACCCAGCGGCGTCCGAGACGACGACAGCTTCGGCTGCGCCGGCCTCGACCGTTCCGGTCGCCGCCGAACCTGCCGATACCGATACCGCCACCGGCATCCAGCCTATGGCGACAGAGCCGACCACCGCCAAGGACACCACGGGCGCGGTTCCGCCGGTGGACGCTTCGCCGGCGACGACGGCAAAATTCGACATTCCCGCTGACGCCGGCCCGGCCGCCTTGCGTGACGCCGCTGCCAGCGGCGACGCCAAGGCGCTGTTCGAAATCGGTTCGCGCTATGCCGAGTCGCGCGGCGTCAAGGAAGACATGGCGGCAGCGGCCAAATGGTACGAGAAATCGGCGGAACTCGGCTTCGCGCCGGCCGAATACCGTATCGGAAATTTCTACGAAAAGGGCATCGGCGTCGCGCGCGACATCAAGAAAGCGAAGACCTGGTACCAGCTTTCCGCGGCACAGGGCAACGCCAGCGGCATGCACAATCTGGCCGTGCTGTTCGCCATGGCGGCTGACGGCGTGACCGACAATGAATCGGCCGCGCACTGGTTCCAGGCGGCGGCCGACGTCGGCGTCAAGGACAGCCAGTTCAATCTCGGCATCCTCGCCGCCAAGGGCGTCGGCATGAAGCAGAACCTCGAGGAGTCCTACAAATGGTTCGCGCTCGTCGCCAAGACCGGCGACAAGGATGCGGCGGCCAAGCGTGACGAGATCGCCAATGCGCTGCGGCCCGAGCAGCTCGAGCGCGCCCGCGCCGCGACCGAGCTGTGGAAGGCCAAGCCGCTGGATGCGGCAGCCAACTCGGCCGACATTCCCGAGTCCTGGCAGGACGGCGCGCCGCAGACGACCGCCAGCATCGACATGAAGAAGGCCGTCCAGAACATCCAGCGCATTCTCAACAAGAACGGCTACGACGCCGGCGGCGCCGACGGGAAGATGGGCCAGAAAACGAAGACCGCGATCATGGCTTTCCAGACCGACAACAAGATGCCGGCGACCGGCGAAGTCGACGAAAACCTGGTGAAGGCACTGCTGGCGCGCAAATAACGGCAGAGGCGTCGCTTCCACGACGCCCTTGCCACACATTCGCCTGTTAACTGATTGAGATGTTTTTTGTTTCGGCGGCGTAGCGCGGTTTGACTTCGCAGCACCTCCGGCGCAAGAACGAATTGGCTTGTCGGTCCAAGATGCCCGCAACGGTTGCATTCGCCGACAGGCAGAACTGATCGAGACTGACGGGTGGGCATCTATCTCCCGATCGCGGAAATTTCCGTCAATATCTTCGTCCTGCTGGCGATGGGCGCGGCGGTGGGTTTCCTGTCGGGCATGTTCGGCGTCGGCGGCGGCTTCCTCATCACGCCGCTGTTGATCTTCTACAACATCCCCCCGGCGATCGCTGTCGCCACTGGCGCCAACCAGGTCATCGCCTCCTCCGTCTCCGGCGTCCTTTCGCACATGAAGCGCGGTACGCTCGACCTCAAGCTCGGCGGGGTGTTGCTGGCCGGCGGCATTGTCGGTTCCACCGGCGGCATCTACGTCTTCGCCTTCCTGCGCAGGCTCGGCCAGCTCGACCTGTTCATCTCGCTGCTCTACGTCGTGCTGCTCGGCACTGTCGGCGGGCTGATGTTGGTCGAGAGCGTCAATGCGCTGCGCGCGACGCGCAGCGGTGCGGCGCCGGTGCTGAAGAAATCCGGCCAGCACAACTGGATCCACCGCTTGCCGCTGAAGATGCGGTTCAGGGCGTCAAAACTGTTCGTCAGCGTCATCCCCGTCCTTGGGCTTGGCGCCGGCATCGGCTTCCTGTCGTCGATCATGGGTGTCGGCGGCGGCTTCATCATGGTGCCGGCACTGATCTATCTGCTGAAAGTGCCGACCAATGTCGTCATCGGCACCTCGCTGTTCCAGATCATCTTCACCTCCGCCTACACGACGCTGGTCCACGCCACCACCAACCAGACAGTCGATGTCGTGCTGGCCTTCCTGTTGATGGCGGGCGGCGTCGCCGGCGCGCAGTACGGTGCCAAGGCCGGCCAGAGGCTGCGCGGCGAGCAGCTCAGGGCCTTGCTGGCACTGCTGGTGCTGGCGGTGGCGATACGATTGGCGATCGATCTTTTCGTCACCCCGCCCAACCTCTATTCGCTGTCTGCCGCGGGCCTCAACTGATGAAGGCTCGCAGCACATTCGCAACCGCCATTGTCCTGTCGCTGCTTGCGGCCGCCGTGCCGGCGAAGGCACAGGTCCCGCTGACCGAAGGCATCCAGATCGGTCTCTCCACCGACAACGTCTCGATCACCGCCGGTTTTTCCGGGGCCGATCTGACCATCTTCGGTTCGCTGGAAAACCCGGATCCACTCGTCGCGCGCCAGGGCCGCTACGACGTCATCGTCGTGCTCGAAGGTCCGCCCAAACCGGTGGTGGTGCGCCGCAAGGACAGGGTGCTCGGCGTCTGGGTCAATCTGGACTCTGAGACCTTCGAAAACGTGCCGGTCTCCTATTCGGTGGCGACGACGCGGCCGCTGCAGGACATCACCGAACCCAACAGCTACAAGCAGCTGTCGCTCGGCGCCTCCAACCTCTATATGCAGCCCGCCGATGCCGGCGACAGCCCGGCGACGATCGAGGAGTTCACGGCAGCACTGCGGGAGCGCAAGTCGGCGACCGGCCTCTACAGCGAGAATGTCGGCGGCGTGCAATTCCTGTCGCAGAACCTTTTCCGCGCCACAGTGAGGCTGGCGCCAAATGTGCCGGTTGGAACCCACAAAGCCCGCGCGTTCCTGTTCAAGAGCGGTCTGTTCATCAAGGAAAGCTCGGCCCAGCTCGAAATCCGCAAATCCGGTTTCGAGCAGTCGATCTTCCGTGTCGCCCACAATTATTCCTTCCTCTACGGCGTCTTCGCGATATCGCTGGCCATGCTGACCGGCTGGCTCGGAAGGCTGATCTTCCGGCGAGATTAGCATTTTCCCCGAAAAGTGGTTTCCCTTTGCCGAGGCATGCGGTAGACCGCGCTCCCCAGCCAAATGGCAGACACAAACAATTCGGTTCGGCAGAGCAGCCCGTCCCCGGACAGCGCGCGATTTCTCATGGCGCCTGTCGGCTCGCCGACGACAAATGCAGGAACTTGTCATGCGACCAGCCTTCGGCGGCATCGACTTCGGCACTTCGAACTCCACCGTGGGCGTGGTCCGCAACGGGCAGCCGCGCCTCGTCGCGCTGGAGAACGGCCAGGTCACGCTGCCCAGTGCCGTGTTCTTCAACTTCGAGGACAACCGCACCTGCTTTGGCCGTCAGGCCATCGCCAATTACACCGACAGCATCGAAGGCCGGCTGATGCGTTCGCTGAAGAGCGTGCTCGGCAGTTCGCTGGCCCATGAAAAGACCCGCATCAAATCGCGGTCGATCGGCTTCATGGAGATCGTCGGCATGTTCCTTGGCCATCTCAAGAAGAGGCTGGAAGCCGATGCCGGCGATACGGTCGAGACCGTCGTTCTTGGCCGGCCGGTGCAATTCGTCGATGACGATGCCGAGGCCGACGCGAAGGCGCAAAGCGAACTCGAGAACGCCGCGCGTGCCCAGGGCTTCAAGCACATCGCTTTCCAGTTCGAGCCGATCGCGGCGGCGCTCGACTACGAGCAGAAGGTGACACGCGAGGAGCTGGCGCTGATCATCGATATGGGCGGCGGCACGTCGGACTTCTCGATCGTGCGTGTCTCGCCGCAGCGCTCCCGTTCGCTCGACCGCAAGGACGACATCCTGGCCAGCCGGGGCGTCCATATCGGCGGCACGGATTTCGACCGGCTGCTGAGCATCGCCCATGTCATGCCGCAACTCGGCTATTTGACGCCGACCAAGGACGGCAAGCGCAACCTGCCGGCAAGCTATTTCATAGACCTCGCCACATGGCAGCGCATCAACCTGGTCTACACCGCCAAGGCGATGACGCATCTGCGCCAGATCCGCTACGAGGCCGAGCGCGCCGACCTGGTCGACCGTTTCATCCACGTCGTCGAACACCGCTACGGACACGCGCTGGCCGCACGTGTCGAGAAGGCCAAGATAGAGCTGACCGACAGGTCATCCGCAGAGGTCGCTGTGAAGCTGCCGGGTGCGGAGTTCACCGCCGAAATCACGCGCAGCGGGCTCGACGTGACGATTGCCAGGGACATCGAGCGGGTCACCGCAACGGTCGGGCAGACTATCAGGGACGCTGAGGTGAAGCCGTCCGACATCACCGCGGTGTTCCTGACCGGCGGATCGACCGCGATCCCGCTGGCCAAACGAGAGATCCTGTCGCTGGTGCCGCAGGCATCCGTCATCGAAGGCGACATGTTCGGCTCGGTCGGACTTGGCCTGGCGCTGGATGCGCAACGCAAGTTCGGCTGAGGCTTTCTTCGAGCGGTCCAGCTTTTCAGAGATTACTGATCCGCTTTAGGCCAGGTCGTGTACCCATAACCTTCGGCGTGATGCGATGAAGATCACGTCCGCTTTGCGCCGATAGCGACCAAGCTCGTGCGCCAGCGCGATATGTCGCAATTGGCCAGAAGCTGCCGTGGGGCCGCCGTGACAGATGCCTACCCGCGTGTCGTCAAAGTCGAGAGCTGGTCAGTATCGTAGCGGTTCCGCAACTCAGCGAGGGCTTTTGGGTCCGGCGCACCCTGCGCCGCGAGTCTGGCAAGTTCTTCGAAGTAGCGTTCGTGGCCAGGCGGAGAGACGGTCATCAGCACGCGGGCGGGTCTCTCACTGACATTCGTGATGTCGTGCGGCACTCCCGGTGGAATGAACAGATAGGTTCCGGGCGTTGCGCGAACCGTCTTGTCGCCGACATGCCACGCACACTCACCTTCGAGCAGGTAGAACGTCTCTTCCTGCACACGGTGAACATGCCGTCCGGTGGCGAATCCCGCTGGGATCGTCCAGTCGAACATGCTCGTGTGCTTGGTGTTTTCGCCGGTGACGAGGAAGACCATAGGTTGACCACGCAGCATGATCCCCTTCTTCTCGTCGGGCATGCGAATAATGGCATTGGCACTCATAGGATCCTCCTTTGACTGGGTGCTTACTTCCGGCAAGCACCTGTGCAACATTGGCCGTCGATGCCGGGAAAGTCGTGAATTCGTTCCCAAAAATTTGCTAAAAGCGTTGGATGACAATCGGAGGCGACCTTTATCAGTTTGGCCCGTTCCGTCTCGATCAGGTGGCGGGCATTTTGTATCACGGCGCCGAGCCGACCATGCTTGGGCAACGCGCCGTTTCGCTTCTGCGTTTGCTGCTCCAAAACGCGGGCGTACCGGTATCCAAAGACGCGCTGGTCGAAGCCGGCTGGGGCAAATTGGCGGTTGCCGACAACAACCTGACGGTCCAGATCGCGGCCTTGCGCCGGGTATTGGCCGACGCAGCGGATGCTGAGAGCTGGATCGAAACACTGCCGCGCCGAGGCTATCGCTATGTAGGACCGGCTGTTGCGACGAATGTCCCCGATCGTTTTGCAGCCGCCCGCACCGCGTCGGCGCCGACCTTGCCTGAGAAGCCTTCCGTGGCGGTCCTGCCGTTCTCGAACTTGAGCGGAGATCCGCAACAGGAGTACTTCGCCGATGGAATGGTCGATGACATCATCACCGGCCTGGCACGCATAAAATGGCTTTTCGTTATCGCGCGAAACTCGACCTTCGCTTACAAAGGCCGCGCCGTGGACGTGAAGCAGGTCGGCAGCGAGCTTGGCGTACGATATGTCCTCGAAGGCAGCGTGCGCAAAGCTGGCGGTAGTGTGCGCGTAACCGCTCAGATGATCGATGCATCGACCGGCGCGCACGTGTGGGCCGAGCGCTACGACCGGAGTTCGGAGGACATTTTCGCGCTTCAGGACGAAATCGCGCTATCAGCGGTGGGCGCGATTGCTCCAAGCTTGCGAAAAGCGGAAATTGAACGTGTCAGGCGGAAGCGCCCAGAGAGTCTCGACGCATACGATCTCGTGCTTCAAGCCCAGCCTGATGTCGATACAGGTATGCCGGAACAAGTTACGAGAGCACTGGCGCTTCTTGAGCGTGCCATCGCACTCGAGCCTGCCTATGCCCTTGCGCATGGCAATGCAGCAATGTGTCATCATTGTTTGTTCCTTCGTGCCGGGCTGCAGGAATTCAACCGTGCGGCTTCGATCCGGCACGCCCGATTGGCCATTGTCCATGGACAAGACGATGCACTCGCTCTGACATGGGCAGGGTTTTCGATCGGCATGGACGCGCATGATCGCGCCGCTGCATTCACGGCATTAGACGCAGCCCTCGCCATTAGCCCGTCATCGGCGCTGACTTACATTCTTGGCAGCGTCGTTCTCGGATGGGCCGGCGAAGCAGAACGCGCGATAGAATGGAGCGAGAAGGGTATCCGGCTAAGCCCGTTCGATTCGTGGGCTTGGGCCGCCTTTGACGCCCAAGCTATGAGCCATTTGCTGCGCGGGCGTTACGAAGAAGCTTGTCGCGCAGCCTACAAGTCCGTTCAAGCCAATCCGGCACACAGCATCACCTACGTGCAACTGACCGCTGCGCTCGCCAAACTCGGCCGGCTGGACGAAGCGAGGGCCGCCGCCGCGCGCGTGCGCGAGCTTCAGCCGGGCTTCCGCTACAGCCGCCAATTTGCTGGCGTGCGCTGTGCGCCAGCGCTCGCGGAGACTCTGGGAAGCGCGCTGCGGGACGCCGGATTGCCAGAGTGACGGCTGGGCGTCGAGGCGGACAGCGCTAGCGAGCCCATCTGGGGAGGAAGGTCGTGGTGAGGCGTTTCAATCAGCCACTCGATACAAAGTACCAAGACCTCCGAGCCAACGGCAAAGCCGCAAACTCTGATACTCTAGCCCGCCGACGGGGCATCCGCCTTGCCGTCGAGATGCGCCTTAAGCGCCATGTGGGCCAGGCTTGCCTGGCGATCGCGATGGGTGATCATGGCGAAGTCGCGTTTCGGCAGTTCGAGCGGCACCGATCTCAGACTGCCTTCGGCCACGGCGCGAGCCGCGACAAGCTCGGAGATGATGGTGGCGCCGGCCCCCGCCTCGACCGCCTGGCGAATAGCTTCATTGCTCGGCAGCACCAGGAATATCTGGAGGTCGGCTAGCGAAATGCCTTCGTGGCGTGCCAGATCCTCCAGCACCTCGCGCGTACCCGAACCACCCTCGCGGATAATCCAGCGCAGGCCCTTGATGTCAGGGCGGCCGGGCGCGACTTCGGGGATCTCCGGATGCGCGCTGGCAACCACCAGCATCAGCTTGTCGACGTCGACCTTGGTGCGGCGCAGGATATCGGACTCGGTGCGGCCTTCGACCAGGCCCAGATCCGCCGCGCCATCGAGGACATTGGCCTCGACCTGCCTGGTGTTGCCGATGGAGACGCTCAGCCTGACGGCCGGATAGGCTTCGTGGAAGGAAGCCAGCCGGCGCGGCAGCCAGTAGCTGGCGATGGTCTGGCTGGCGGCGATCGAGAGGCTGCCGGTGACGGTCTGCGAGACATGCTCCAGCACATTGCGGGCAGCGGCGGCCCGTTCGAGCACGGCCTTGGCCTCGGGCAGGAACCGATGGCCGGTCTGGGCAAGCTCGATGTTGCGGCCGACGCGGTTGAACAGGTGGACGCCGTGCTGTTCTTCAAGCGCCCGGATGGCCGCCGATGCCGCCGACTGCGAAATGCCCAGCAGTTCCGCCGCCTTGGTCATATGGCCGCGCTCGGCGACGGCGACGAAAATCCGCAACTGATCCAGGGTCATGTCCGTATTAAGAACCAATATCGATCGAATTTACAAGAACAACTGATTAGACAGATCGATAGCTTTATTCTAAGTTTTCCAGCGAAGTTAGAAAAAATTCGCCGAAAGATCGCAGAGAGCAGAATGATCGGGCGTTTCAGATCCTTGCTTGCGCATTGGACCCGCGGCATAAGGCGGCGGCTTGCCGGTGATCGCTACCACACGGAAGAGCATTACATGCGCGGCCCCGGACCGAAGACGCGGGCCAAATCCATGCGCCGTACAGGCGCCACCGGATCATGATGCAGGGACCGCCGCGCGGCGCGAATTCGGCACCATCGCAACGCCCGCTTGCCGACACGCGAGCGCCTGACGAAGGCGACGGCGTCGACACCTCGCCTGCCGTTTCCGACAGCATCGCCAAGACGACCTGCTACATGTGCGCCTGCCGCTGCGGAATCGATGTACACATCAAGGATGGCAAGGTCCGCTACATCAACGGCAACAAGGACCACCCGGTCAATCGCGGCGTGATCTGCGGCAAGGGCAGCTCCGGCATCATGCAGCATTACAGCCCGGCAAGGCTGAAGAAGCCATTGCTGCGCGCCGGCCCGCGCGGCTCCGGCGAGTTCCGCGAGATCGAGTGGGAGGAGGCGTTTTCGATCGCTACGGAACGGCTGTCGAACATCCGCCGGACCGACCCCAGGAAACTCGCCTTCTTCACCGGCCGCGACCAGTCGCAGTCGCTGACCGGCTGGTGGGCGAGCCAGTTCGGTACGCCGAACTTCGCCGCCCATGGCGGCTTCTGTTCGGTCAACATGGCGGCCGGCGGCCTCTATACGATCGGCGGTTCGTTCTGGGAGTTCGGCGAGCCCGACTGGGACAACACCCGGTATTTCATGCTGTTCGGTGTCGCCGAGGATCACGATTCCAACCCGATCAAGATCGGTCTCGGCAAGCTCAAGGCGCGCGGCGCCAAGGTCGTCTCGATCAATCCGTGCCGCACCGGCTACAATGCCATTGCCGATGACTGGATCGGCATCCGGCCCGGAACAGACGGCCTGTTCGTGTTCGCCCTCATCCACGAATTGCTCAAGGCGGGCCGCGTCGATCTCGAGTATCTGCTGCGCTACACCAATGCCCATTCGCTCGTCATCCAGGAGCCGGGTGCTGCCGATGACGGGCTGTTCGTGCGCGATGCCGACGGCAATCCGCTGGCTTGGGACAGGGTGGCGAAGACACCGGTCAGCGCCGCCGATGCCGGTGCGAAACCGGCGCTGACCGGCAGCTTCACGATCGGCGGGCGCCGCTGCGTCCCGGTGTTCCAGCTGATCGCCGACCGCTACCTCGATGAGAGTTACGCACCGGACTCGGTCGCCGAGCGCTGCGGCATTGCCGCCGACACGATCCGCAGGATCGCCGCCGAACTCGCCCATGTCGCCTTCGAACAGACGATCGAATTGCCGATCGCCTGGACCGACTGGGCCGGGCGCCGCCACGAGACGATCAAGGGGCGGCCTGTCTCGATGCACGCCATGCGCGGCATCTCGGCCCATTCGAACGGTTTTCACACCTGCCGCGCCATCCATCTCCTTCAGGTGCTGTTGGGCACGGTGGATGTTCCCGGCGGTTTCCGTTTCAAGCCACCCTACCCCCGATCCGCGCCGCCCGGACCGAAGCCGGCGGGCAAGACCGTCAAGCCGATGACGCCGCTCGATGGCATGCCGCTCGGCTTCGTCTGCGGGCCGGACGATTTGCTGGTCGGCGAGGCCGGCACGCCGCTTCGCATCGACAAGGCCTATTCGTGGGACGCGCCGCTGGCCGCGCACGGCCTGATGCACACCGTCATCCGCAACGCCTGGGCAGGCGATCCCTACAAGATCGACACGCTGATGATGTACATGTCGAACATGGCGTGGAATTCCTCGATGAACACCGTCGAGACCATGGCGATGCTGACCGACAGCGACGAAGCGGGCAACTACAAGATCCCTTTCATCATCTATTCCGACGCCTATTATTCCGAGACCGTGCCGTTCGCCGATCTGGTGCTGCCGGACACGACCTATCTTGAGCGCCACGACTGCATCAGCCTGCTCGACCGGCCGATCAGTCATGCCGACGGACCGGGCGACGCCATCCGCCATCCCGTCATCGAGCCCGACCGCGACGTCCGGCCGTTCCAGTCGGTGCTGATCGAACTCGGCGCCCGGCTCGGCCTGCCTGGTTTCGTCGACGAGGACGGCTCGGCCAGATACCGCGACTATGCCGACTACATCGTCAACCATGAGCGCACGCCCGGCATCGGCCCGCTCGCCGGCTGGCGCGGCAAGGATGGGACCTCGACCGGCAGGGGTGAGGCCAACCCGGACCAGTTGCAGCGCTACATCGACAATGGCGGCTTCTGGCATCATGATTTCGCGGACGACCAGCGCTATTACAAGATGGCCAACCGCTCCTATCTCGACTTCGCGGTGCAGATGGGTTTTATCCCGAAAGCCGAACCGATCGTTTTCCAGCTCTACTCGGAGCCTATGCAGCGCTTCAGGCTCGCCGCGCGTGGCCATGGCCGTGTGGTGCCGCCGAAAGGCGATCGCCAGCGCATCGAGACCTACATGGACCCGCTGCCGTTCTGGCACATGCCCTTCGAGGAAGCGGTCGTCGACCTCGAAAAATATCCGCTGCATGCGCTGACGCAGCGGCCGATGCACATGTACCATTCCTGGGGTTCGCAGAATGCATGGCTGAGGCAGATCACCAGCCAGAACCGGCTGTTCGTGCATCACCGGACGGCAGCCGGTCTTGGCCTTGTCGATGATGACTGGGTGTGGATCGAAAGCATCAACGGTAGAGTGAAGGGGCAGATCAAGCTGATCGACGGGGTGAACGAAAGCACGGTCTGGACCTGGAACGCCATCGGCAAAAGGCGCGGCAGCTGGGGGCTGAAGGACGACGCGGCCGAGAGCAACCGTGGCTTCCTGCTCAACCATATCATCGGCGACCAGACCTCGGCCGACGCGCAGGGCAAACGCTATTCGAATTCCGATCCGGTGACGGGCCAGGCTGCGTGGTTCGACCTGCGCGTGCGCATCGTCAAATGCGCAGCCGAAGAAGCCGGGTTCACCGAGCCGCAGTTCGAGCGTTTCCTGCAGCCGCCGCATTTCGAACCCTCGCCCGACAGACTGACTTTCGGCGCCGAATTCCGCAGGGCGAGAGAGGCGACCAAATGACCTGTCTGCCAAGTCAAAGCGACAAGAAACTCGGCCTTGTGATCGACCTCGATACCTGCGTCGGCTGCCAGGCCTGTGTCACCGCCTGCAAGGAATGGAACACCGGCGGCCACATGGCGCCGCTGACCGACATCGATCCCTATGGCGGCCATGTCGACGGCGTCTGGTTCAACCGCGTGCACAGCTATGAGCACACCACCGAGATGGGCGGACGGACGGTGAATTTTCCGCGCTCCTGCCTGCATTGCGAGACGCCGGCCTGCGTCACCGTCTGCCCGACTGGCGCCTCCTACAAGCGGGCTTCGGACGGCATCGTGCTGATCGACGAGGACAAGTGCATCGGCTGCAAATTGTGCAGTTGGGCCTGTCCTTATGGAGCACGCGAATTCGACACCGATGTCGGGGTGATGAAGAAATGCACGCTGTGTGTCGACCGCATCTACAATGACAATCTGGCCGAAGAAGACCGCGTGCCGGCCTGCGTCGCCGCTTGCCCGACCAGTGCCCGGCATTTCGGCGATCTCGGCGATCCCCTGTCGGCTGTTTCGCAACTGGTGGCGGAGCGTGGCGGCGTCGACCTGATGCCTGAGCTCGGCTATCGCCCGACCAACAAATATTTGCCGCCGCGCGCCCACACCGCGCGCGCCGCATCGGTGGCCGCGCCGGCATTGGAACCGGTGCGGGCCGACGGCGGTTTCCTCGGCTGGGTCGACCGCATGCTTTCGAACTGACCCATGCATCCAGCCTTCTCCGTCGTCTTCTTCACCACTGCCACCGGCGCGGGCTACGGCCTGCTCGCGTTGCTGGGCACGCTCGGAGGCTTCCAGATCATCCCACCCGATTTCTGGCTGGGCTTCATCGGCATGGGGCTGGCGCTCGGCCTGATCGTAGCCGGCCTGTTGTCCTCGACGGGTCATCTCGGCCGCCCCGAACGCGCCTGGCGGGCGTTCTCGCAATGGCGCAGTTCATGGCTGTCGCGCGAAGGTGTTGCCTCGGTCATCACCTTCATTCCGGCGGGACTGTTCGGCATCGGTTGGATATTCTTCGGCAAGACCGATGGCTGGGTCGGCATCGCCGGATCTCTGGCCACCATCGGCGCAATCATCACCGTCTGCACCACCGGCATGATCTATGCGTCGCTGAAGCCGATCGCCCAATGGCATAGCCGCTTCACCCTGCCCGGCTATGTCATCTTCTCGGCAATGACCGGCAGCGTGCTGCTGAACGCGCTGCTGCAGGGCTTTGCCTTCGGTTCGAAGATGCTTCTGGCGCCTTGCCTGCTGCTGACCTTGATCGGCTGGGGCTGGAAAGTGGCGACCTGGCGCTACAACGACCGATTGGAGATCGCGACCACCGCCAACACCGCGACCGGGCTGGCGGGAGGTACGGTGCGGTCGCTGGAATGGCCGCATACCGAAGAGAATTATCTGCTCAAGGAAATGGGTTTCCGCATCGCGCGCAAGCACAGCGCGCGGCTGCGCCAGATCACGCAGCTTCTGGCCTTCGCGTTGCCCTTGGGGCTGCTCGCCATTGTGTTCGCCCTGCCCTGGCCGCCGGCAGCGTTGCTGTCGGTACTCGCTGCTGCAATCCAGTTCGCCGGCATGCTGGTCGAGCGCTGGCTGTTTTTTGCAGAGGCGAAGCACACGGTTACGCTCTATTACGGCAGGTAGGGCTGTTTAGCCCGGCCGCAGCATCGAGCCGGAAATGGCAAAGATGCGTTGGGCGCCCAGCATATAGGCCATCAGCGTGTCCAGCCGGAACAGCCCGGCATAGGCGCGATCGAGCACGTTGAGCGAGCCTGTATAGGCACCGAAGGCCGGCATGATCATGCGGCCGCCGTCGCCGGCAAAGCAGCGGCGCCGCACCGAGCGGCCCTGCTGGACGATGCGGGCGCAGGGATGCAGATGGCCCGCTATTTCGCCTTCGACACGCTGCTTCGATGGCTCATGCCGGAACAGCAGCGAGCCTATAGCAAGTTCACGCACCGTCTCGCCAGGCAGGTCGGCTGGCGCTTCCGGGTCATGATTGCCGGCGACCCAGAACCATTGCCGGCCTGATATCAGCGCTTCCAGCCGCTCTCGGAAACTTGCATGCATGCGTTGGGCGCCGCCGCCATCGTGAAAGCTGTCGCCCAGGCTGATGACGATAGACGGCTGGTAGTCAGCGATGACGGCCTGCAATCGCAGCAAGGTCGCGCCGGTGTCATAGGGCGGAATCAGCGTGCCGCGGCGTGCCAGCGACGAGCCCTTTTCCAGATGCAGGTCGGACACGGCCAGAAGCCGCAGATCCGGAAAATAAAGCACGCCGCGCGGGTCGCAGACGGCGCGTTCGCCTGATATGCCGACAAGATCGGCCTCGGCGATCAGCGATGTGCGCGCCAGCGAAAAATTCATTCCTCGACCATCTCCGGCCCCATGGCCTCTGCGACCAGCGACGCCGCATCCATCAGCAATGTCTCATCGGCTTCGCCGTTCACCGGCATCTTGCCGATCTCGAGCATGATCGGCACGGCGAGCGGCGATATCTGTTCGAGTGCCTTATGCACGATTCGACCCTGGATGCGCGAGAGCATGTCGGCAAGTCTGCTGACATCGAGCAGGCCGGCCGCCGCATCGGCACGCGTCGCCTGCAGCAGGATGTGGTCCGGTTCATGGCTGCGCAGCACGTCATAGATCAGGTCGGTCGAGACCGTGACCTGGCGGCCGCTCTTCTCCTGGCCAGGGTGGCGTTTCTCGATCAATCCGGAAATCAGAGCGCAGTTGCGGAAGGTGCGCTTGAGAAGCCAGCTGTCGGCAAGCCAGGCTTCGAGGTCGTCGCCCAGCATGTCCTGGTCGAAAAGTGCGCTCAGCGAAGGCTTCCTGGCGTTGAACATCGCGCCCATGTCGCCCAGTGACCATATAGCCAGCGCATAATCGGTGGCGACGAAGCCGAGCGGCCTGGCTCCTGCCCTGTCGAGGCGGCGGGTGAGCAGCATGCCGAGCGTCTGGTGCGCCAGCCTGCCCTCGAACGGGTAAGCCACCAGATAGTGGCGGTTGCCTCGTGGAAAGGTCTCGATCAGCAGGTCGTCGCGCTTGGGCAGCACCGATTTGTCGGCCTGGAAGCGCAGCCAGTCGGCGACCTGCTCGGGCAGCTTTTTCCATCGCTGCGGGTCATCGAGCATGATGCGGACCTGTTCGGCGAGATAGGTCGAAAGCGGAAACTTGCCGCCTCCATAATAGGGCACCTTGGCATCGCTGCCCGGCGCGTTCGACACGAAGCATTCATTCTCGCGGATGCCCTCGAAGCGCAGCACCTTGCCGGCGAACATGAACGTGTCGCCATGCGTCAACGTTTCGAGGAAGGCCTCTTCGATCTTGCCGAGGACCCGGCCGCCACGCGAAGCCGTGCCTTTGCTGCCGGCCTGCACATATCGAACATTCAGCGCCGGCACCTCGATGATGGTGCCGACATTCAGCCTGTATTGCTGGGCGACGCGCGGATTGGACACCCGCCACAACCCATCCTTGTTCAAACGGATGCGGGCGTAGCGTTCGTAATTCTTGAGCGCATAGCCGCCGGTGGCAACGAAATCGATGACGCGGTCGAATGTCGGCCGGTCGAGGCTGACATAGGGTGCTGCCGTTCGCACCTCCTCGTACAGGTCATCGGCACGGAACGGCGCGCCGCAGGCGCAGCCGAGCACATGCTGGGCCAGTACATCGAGCCCGCCATTGATCAACGGAGGCGTGTCCTGCGCGCCTAGATAGTTGGCGTCGAGGGCGGCCCGGCATTCCAGCACCTCAAAGCGGTTGGCGGGGATGAGGATCGCCTTGGACGGCTCGTCCATGCGGTGGTTGGCACGGCCGATGCGCTGTGCCAGCCGGCTCGCCCCCTTTGGCGCGCCGACATGCACGACCAGATCGACATCGCCCCAGTCGATGCCGAGATCGAGCGTCGAGGTGGCGACGATGGCGCGCAGCGCGTTTTCGCCCATCGCCTTCTCGACGCGCCGGCGCTGGGCGACGTCGAGCGAGCCGTGATGCAGCGCGATCGGCAGGGTGTCCTCGTTGACCCGCCACAACTCCTGGAAAAGCAGCTCCGCCTGGCTGCGGGTGTTGACGAACAGCAGTGTCGTCTTGTGGCGTTTGATCTCGCGATAGATTTCCGGCGTGGCGTAGCGCGCAGAATGTCCTGCCCATGGCACGCGCTCTTCGGAGTCGAGGATGGAAATCTCCGGTTTCGCACCCCCGGTGACGACGATCAGTTCGGCCATGTCATGGCCTGTCGAACCCTTGAGTGGATTCTGGCTGACCAGCCAGCGCCGCAACTCGTCCGGTTCGGCCACCGTGGCCGACAGGCCGATCGTCTGCAGGCCAGGGACATAGCCGCGCAACCGTGCCAGGCCGAGCGCCAGCAGATGCCCGCGTTTCGATGTCACCAGCGAATGCAGTTCGTCGAGCACGACGTAGCGCAGATCTTCGAAGAAGCGTCTGGCATCTCCGGCCGCAATCAGCAGCGCCAGTTGTTCGGGTGTGGTCAGCAGGATATCGGGCGGCACCAGTTTCTGGCGCTGGCGCTTGTGCGCCGGCGTGTCGCCGGTGCGCGTCTCGATGGTGACGGGCAGCCCGATTCCTTCCACCGGCTTGCCGAGATTGCGCTCGATATCGACGGCCAGCGCCTTCAGCGGCGAGATGTAGAGCGTGTGGATACCGCGCTGCGCCTGGCCCGGCTTTCTCTTTGGCCGGTTGGCCAGTTCGGTCAGCGAAGGCAGGAAGCCGGCCAGCGTCTTGCCGGCACCGGTCGGCGCGATCAGCAGTACCGACTGACCGGCCTGGGCCTTCGCCAGAAGTTCGATCTGATGGGCGCGCGGCGACCAGCCTTTCTCGCCAAACCATCTGAGGAATGGTTCGGGCAGGGCCACGGCGGCATTCTGTTCGGCAAGGCGCGGCTCAACTGTCACCCGCCAGAGGTAGCGCGACGGCGCGCGAACGCCAAGGAAAATCGGAACAAAAGGTGATCGAGGTGAGCTTTCCTCGCCCCGTCTACGGGGAGAGGATGCCGGCAGGCAGGTGGGGGGCGGCGCGAACCTTTCAATGCTGGCGCTGTCCCTCATCCGCCCTCGGGCACCTTCTCCCCGTGAACGGGGCGAAGGAAGAAAGGGCTACGGCCTCCTGAACCCTGTCGGGCCACCATAGAGATAACCGATGCGGTCAACCGCATCCTTCAGGCCTTCGCGCGACACCAGCATGGTGTGGCCGTTGGCGTGGATCATCGTGTCGGCATCGGTCATCACGGCGACATGGCCCTTCCAGAACACCAGATCGCCGCGTCGCAAGCCGGAGAAATCAGGTCCCGGTTCCAGCGGCTCGCCAAGGGCCGCAGCCTGCATGTCGGAATCGCGCAGCACGTCTCTGCCGGCCATGCGCATCGCCAGTTGCACCAGCCCCGAACAGTCGATGCCGAAACCGGAAGTGCCACCCCAGAGATAGGGCGTGCCGAGAAACGCCTCGGCAACCGCGACATAGTCGGACACAGCTTCACTGAGCGGCCGCAGGTGACCTGCGATCAGCGCCTCGCCGGACGGCAGGACCGCATAGTGCGTACCGCGCGTCTCGGCCGCCTCCGTCACCGTCACCGTCGATCCCATCGACAATTGTCCGGCGATCGGAAAGCGCAGATCCGGCCCGGGGTAGAGGAAGGTGCGCGGCACGCAGACGATGTGCGTCGGCGTATGGTCCCGCCCGCCCAGCATCGTGTCGGCGACGTAGCCGACATAGCCGTCGCGTTCGGCCTGGATCCAGGCCCAGCCTTCAGCGACATCGAAGACCAGGACATCGTCGCCGAACAGGGCTTGCGTGTTGACGCCGGCATCCGGCTGCGGCGCCTTGCGCATATCGGCCACTGACGCGATGACCCGCGCCGGCCGGCCGGCGACGAAGCGGTCAGCGGCGACCTCACCCTTCAGCCGTGCATCGGCAAGGTCGGAGCGAAAAGCGTGAAGGCGGGCATCTCTGGCAGTCAAATCGAGCACTCTGTTGAAAAGGTAAGGTCGCTCACATCGGCAGTTCGAGCGCCTTGGCGATGATACCATCGCCGAAGCGCTCGACAAAGAGCGCGCCCTCGACCGTGCGCCTGATCAGAACATTGCGCTTGTCGAGCTCGTCGCGATGGCGCGAGACGAGTTTCAAAGCGCCCATCGTGTCAAGGGCGCGGGTGATCACCGGCTTGGTGACATTGAGCCGGGCGGCGAGCCCGCGCACGGTGTGCGGCGGCGGATCGAGATAGATGGTGAACAGGATTGCCGTCTGGCGCATGGTCAGATCGGGCGCGTCGTCGCGCACCTGCGACAGCATCACCTGCTGCCACAGTCGCAAGGCCTGGTTCGGGCGCATCGCAATCGACATCGTGCCAGCATGACGGCAAATTGTTTCGGTTCCGTTTCAGTCAAAGCGATTGCCGTCTTTCGCCTGCGACTGTCAGCCATAGCGTTTCGCGATGATCCGCTCCAGCGCGCGGATGCCCTGTGCCTCGCCGCCGGCGGGGCCATGCGGACGATCAGCCGGATTCCAGGCGAAGATGTCGAAATGCGCCCAGCCCGCGGTTTTTTCGACAAAGCGCTTCAGGAACAACGCCGCTGTGATCGAGCCGGCGAAACCGTCCGTGGTGACATTGTTGATGTCGGCGATCTTCGACGACAGTTTTGCATCGTAGGGCCGCCACAGCGGCATGCGCCACAGCGGATCCTCCGTCGCGACGGAAGCCTCCGCCAGATCGGATGCCAGCGTTTCGTCGCCGGTGTAGAACGGTGGCAGATCGGGGCCGAGCGCGACACGGGCAGCCCCGGTCAGCGTCGCCATGTCGACCAGAAGCTGCGGCTCCTCCTCGTCGGCCAGCGCCAGCGCGTCGGCCAGCACCAGCCGTCCCTCGGCATCCGTGTTGCCGATTTCGACAGTGATGCCCTTGCGGCTCACCAGCACGTCGCCAGGCCGGAAGGCGTTGCCGGCAATCGAATTTTCCACCGCGGGAATGAGCACGCGCAGCCGCACATTCAGCCCGGCAGCCATGATCATCGAGGCGAGGCCAAGGACATTGGCGGCACCGCCCATGTCCTTCTTCATCAGCAGCATCCCGGACGATGGCTTGATGTCGAGGCCGCCCGTGTCGAAGCAGACGCCCTTGCCGACCAGCGTCACCTTGGGCGCGTCTTGCTGCCCCCATCGCATGTCGATCAAGCGCGGTGCGCTGGTCGACGCACGGCCGACCGCATGGATCATCGGGAAATTCCAGTCGAGGAGATCGTCACCCTTGATCACTGAGACTTCGGCCTTGTGCCCGGCGGCCAGAGTCCGCACCGCCTGCTCCAAATCTTCAGGACCCATATCGCTGGTCGGCGTGTTGACCAGATCGCGTGTCAGGAAGACGCCATCGGCAATGCGGCGAACGCGCCCGGCATCGACGTCGGCCGGCAGGCCGAAGCGCAGCGCCCTGCCTGGCTTCTTGCCGTAGCGAGTAAAGACATAACCGCCGAGCAGCAGCGCGATCGCCGCGAGTTCGGCCTCGGCCGGCGCCAAGGCGAAATGCCAGTCGCCTTCCGGCAAGGCTTTCGACAATGCGCCGAGGGCAAGCGCGCCTTCGCCATCGCCGATACCGAACAAGGCGCCGCCGAGCGCCCCGTTTTCGCCGGGCACGACCAGTGTCCTGCCTGCCTCGCCGGAAAAGCCGTTGGCCCTGGCCCAGGCGATGGCGGCCGGCGCAAGACCGGCCGCGTCCAGACCGTCCCTGGCGACCAGATGGACCGGCAACGCGCCCGGCAATGTCTTCCCGACGAGTTCGACAGGCATGCGATGTTCTCCGTGTGAGTCGCCGTTCTTAACCGTCCGTTAGGGTTAACAGAATATTTCTGCGAGAGGGAAGACGGCCACGCAATGGCCGCGCATGAATGGAGGCTTAGGGTGCCATGCCGACCAACCGCAGGATCAATGCCAGGGGAAAACGGCTCATCACCATGGCTCTTGTGCTGGCGCTGACGGCGGGCGTCGCCGGTTGCGGAACCGACAAGCTCTCCACCGGCTCTATCGCACGCACCAGCGGCAAACCGCTTGAAAGCATGTCGGCCGGCGAACTGCACAATGCCACCGGCGCACTTGGCCAATCCTACGCGAAGAACCCCAACGACAAGCGGATAGCGACGAACTATGCGGCGGCGTTGCAGATGGATGGCGATGCCGACCAGTCGCTGGCCGTGATGCGCAAACTCGCCATCGCTTTGCCCAAGGATCGTGACGTGCTTGCCTCCTATGGCAAGGCGCTGGCCGCCAATGGCCAGTTCGAGGCGGCGCTCGACGCCGTGCGCCGCGCTCAGACACCGGAATATCCCGACTGGAGGCTGGTGTCGGCGGAAGCGGCCATTCTCGACCAGACCGGCCAGAAGGACGATGCGCGCCAGCTTTACCGCAAGGCGCTCGACCTCAAGCCGAACGAGCCTTCCGTGCTCTCCAATCTTGGCATGTCGTATGTGCTGGAAGGTGATCTGCGCACCGCCGAAACCTATATGCGCTCGGCCGCGCAACAGCCGAATGCGGACAGCCGGGTCCGCCAGAACCTGGCGCTGGTCGTCGGCCTGCAAGGCCGGTTCGACGAGGCCGAGAAGATCGCCTCACAGGAACTGTCGCCCGAACAGGCGCAGGCAAATGTCGCCTATCTCAGGCAGATGCTGGCCCAACAGAACGCCTGGAGCCAGCTCAAGGATCAGGACAAGACGAAATCCGCAACCAACTGAGACCACAAGTCCGACGCCCAAACGAAGAGGCCGCGCTGCATGCAGCGCGGCCTCTTCGTTTGAAGTGCACTGCAGGAATTTGCCGCTACTGGGCGTTTGTTGCCGGCGCCGCATGATCGCCGAAGATACCGCGTTGGCTGACCTGAATGCCGGCGGGACCCAGGATGATGGCGAAGAGCACCGGCAGGAAAAACAGGATCATCGGAACGGTGAGCTTTGGCGGCAGGGCGGCCGCCTTCTTCTCGGCCGCATTCATGCGCATGTCGCGGCTTTCGGCGGCAAGCACGCGCAGTGCATGCGCCACCGGCGTGCCGTAACGCTCGGCCTGGACGAGCGCCTGCGACACCGACTTGACCGAATCCAGGCCGGTGCGGCTTGCCAGGTTCTCGTAGGCTTGCTTGCGCTCCGGCAGATAGGAAAGCTCGGCATTGGTGAGGATGAACTCTTCCGCCAGCGCCACCGATTGCGCGCCGATCTCGTCGGCGACCTTGCGCAATGCTGCTTCCACCGACATGCCCGATTCGACGCAGATCAGCATCAGATCGAGCCCATCCGGCCATGCCATCTGGATCGACTGCTTGCGCTTGGTGGCGCGGTTGTTGACGTAGATGACCGGCGCGTAAAAGCCGCCGTAAGCAACGAGGATGCAGACGAACAGCCTGATGACCAATGGCTTGTCGGGCAGTCCTCCGAGCACGAAAATGTAGATTGCGGCCAGCGCGAAACCGACAAAAGGAAGCACGAGACGGAAGAAAAGAAACCGCGTCAGCGGATTCTGTCCACGAAAACCGGCCACCTTGAGTTTCTGCAAGGTGCCTTCATCGGCGAGCGCGCGTCTCAGATCCAGCCGGTCGACGATGTTGCGCATGCCGATCGACTGTTCCTCACGCAAGCCCTTGCGACGGCGATCGGCCTCGACCGCAAGCCGGGCGCGCTGTTGCGCACGCAGTTCGTCGCGCTCCAGCGCAACGGATTTCATGCGTGACTTGAGCTGGTTTCCGCCAAACGCCGGCAGCAAGGTGAAGACGGTCGCAAACACCGCTATCGCGACCAGCATCGCGATCAGGAAGCTCGGATCCGTCAGGGTCTTGATGACTTGCTCGGTCATGCCAGCATCCTAGACTTCGAAGTTCATCATCTTGCGCATCACCAGGATGCCGATCGACATCCAGACCGCAGAGCAACCAAGGATCAGGTTTCCGACGCTGGTGTTGAACAGCGGCATCAGGTAGGCCGGGCTCGACAGGTAGACGAGAAAGGCGACGATGAAGGGCAGCGCACCGATGATCGCGGCGGATGCCTTCGCTTCCATCGACAGCGCCGCGACCTTGGCTTTCATCTTCTTGCGATCGCGAAGCACGCGCGAAAGATTGCCCAGCGCCTCGGAGAGATTGCCGCCGGCTTGCGATTGAATCTGGATAACGATGCCGAAGAAGCTTGCCTCGGTGCAAGGCATGGTTTCGGGCATGCGCAAGGTCGCGTCGGGGATAGAGAGGCCCATCTGCTGTGAATCGACGATGCGGCGAAACTCGGTCTTCACGGGTTCGGGCGATTCGTTGGCGATCAGGCGCACGGCATCGTTCAGCGGCAGGCCGGATTTGACCGCGCGCACGATGATGTCGAGCGCGTTTGGAAATTCGTTGAGGAATGCCTTGACCCGGCGGGCGCGGCGAAACGTGACGAACCAGCGCGGCAGGCCCAGCCCCCCGGCCAGCAGCACGCCCGGCAAGGCGATCAGCGGGGCTCCGGCCACGAAAGCGGCCATCGTCAAAACGATGCCGCATATTGCGGAATACATATAGAAACGCTCGATGGTGGTCTTGAGGCCGGCCTGACGAAGCTGGGCTTTCAGCGGCGGCTTCTTGACGCGGCTGTCCTTGGTTTTCTGCTTGGCGTCGAGTTCGTTGAGAGAATCCTGAACCGATTTGCGCCGCTTGGCGGCTTCCGCCACGCGGTCGCGCGAGGCCTTGACGACGGAGCGATCCGTCTCGGCGGTCCTGATTGTTTCGAGCCGCTTGCCGACCTGTTTCTCGTTGCTGATCCGGGTGAACAGAAATGCATAAGCAACGGCGCCGGCGCTGAAGCCGGCGAGCACGACAAACGCCAGTACTGTGCCGTCAATTCCAAACATTGGCCCGAACCCTTACACCCCAGCAGACGTCAGTCAGCGCGTTTCTCCATCGCCTCGAGCGCAATGGCGAGACGCTGCTCCTCGCCGTAATAGCGTGCACGCTCCCAGAAATGCGGACGGCCGATGCCGGTCGATACGTGCTCACCCAACAGCCGGCCGTTGGCGTCCTCACCCTTGATGTTGTAGAGGACGATATCCTGCGTGATGATAACGTCGCCTTCCATCCCGATCACCTCGGTGATGTGGGTGATGCGGCGCGATCCGTCGCGCAGGCGCGCTGCCTGGATGATCACGTCGATGGAGCCGACGACGATTTCGCGCACTGTCTTCTGCGGCAGCGAATAACCGCCCATGGCAATCATGGATTCTATGCGGTTCAGGCATTCGCGCGGGCTGTTCGAGTGGATCGTGCCCATCGAGCCGTCATGGCCGGTGTTCATCGCCTGCAGAAGATCGAACACTTCGGGTCCGCGCACTTCGCCGACGATGATGCGCTCGGGCCGCATGCGCAGGCAGTTCTTGACCAGGTCGCGCATCGTCACCTCACCCTCACCCTCCAGATTGGGCGGGCGGGTTTCGAGGCGCACCACATGCGGCTGCTGCAATTGCAGCTCGGCCGAGTCTTCGCAGGTGATGACGCGCTCCTCGCGGTCGATATAGTTGGTCAGGCAATTGAGCAGCGTGGTCTTGCCCGAACCGGTACCGCCCGAGATCACGATGTTGCAGCGAACACGGCTGATGATCTTGAGAACTTCGGCGCCCTGCGGCGAGATGGCGCCGAACTTGACCAGTTGGTCGAGCGTCAGCTTGTCCTTCTTGAATTTGCGGATGGTGAGCGTGGCGCCATCGATGGAGAGCGGCGGCGCGATGACGTTGACGCGGGAGCCATCGGGGAGGCGCGCGTCGCAGATCGGGCTGGATTCGTCGACGCGGCGGCCAACCTGGCTGACGATGCGCTGGCAGATGTTGAGGAGCTGCTGGTTGTCACGAAAGCGGATGCCGGTCTGTTCGACCTTGCCGTTGACCTCGATGTAGACGTTCCTGGAGCCGTTGACCATGATGTCGGCGATGTCGTCGCGGGCGAGCAGCGGCTCGAGCGGCCCATAGCCGAGCACGTCGTTGCAGATGTCCTCGAGCAGCTCTTCCTGCTCGGCGATCGTCATTGCGAAGTTCTTGATCGCGATGATGTCGTTGACGATATCGCGGATTTCCTCGCGCGCACTTTCAGGATCAAGCTTGGAAAGCTGCGACAGATCTATGGTGTCGATGAGTGCGGAGAAGACCTGGCTCTTGGTATCGTAATAGGTTTCGCTTTTTTCGCGCTGTGCCCGCTTCGGCTCAGGCGCCAATGGCGGTGCCTCGACCGCACGGCGCGCCGGCGGCGCGACAGGCGCGCTTGGCGCCGAGGGCCGTGTCAGAACCGCCGTGTCCACGGAACCTGCAGCCGGCGGCGCAACAGGCGCCGGTGCTGGCTGGCGAAATTCCGGCGTGAACCGGTTGCCGTCGTCGCTGCCTCTTTTACCAAACATGATCGACTACCGATTCCACTGCTGAAGCGTCACTTCTTGTTGCGCGAGAGCTTGCCGAGCAGGCTGCCGAGCCCGGCCTTCTTCCTGATCTTGATTTCGCTGCGCCCGGTCAGCACATGCGCCATTTCGTTGATCATTGCGACGATCGGATTCTTGGCATCCATTTCGCCAAGCATGCGTCCGTTGTTGGCAGCATTGCCGAACAGCAAGGGATCAAAAGCAATGACCGACATTGGCGACAGACCGAGCGGCTCGGCGAAATCGGCCGGCGAAATCTCCGGGCGTTTCGGGACGCCGGCCTGGTTGATGATCAGCTTGGGCGGCGGATCATTGGGACGAAGCCGCTTGAGCATATCGATGAGGTTCTTGGTGTTGCGCAGATTGGCAAGTTCCGGTGTCGCGGTGATGACGATCTCGTCGGCCTTGACCAAGGTGTTCTTGGTCCAGCCCGTCCAGGCATGGGGGACGTCGAGCACCAGAAGCGGCACGCTGCGCTGGGCGGTGTCGATGAGCTGAACGAAGGCCTCTGGATCGAAATCATAGACCCGTTCGAGCGTCGAAGGCGCCGCCAGCAGCGACAGATGCTCGGCGCACTGGGTCAGCAGCCGGTCGAGATAGACTTCATCGATGCGTTCCGGTGAAAACACCGCCTCGGCGATGCCTTGCGCCGGATCCTGGTCGAAATTGATGTTGGCGGTGCCGAAAGCCAGATCGAGATCGGCGACGACCACTTCGGATTTGAACAGGGAGGACATCGCCCAAGCCACATTGTGGGCGATCGTCGAGGAGCCGACACCGCCCTTGGCGCCGACGAAGGCGATCGAGCGGCCGAGCGGCTCGGCTTCCGGATCGATGAAAATCGACGACACCACGCTGACGATGTCGGCCATCGAGACCGGAGCGATCACATATTCGGAAATGCCGTTGCGGATGAGTTCCCGGTAGAGGCCGACATCATTGTAGTGGCCGATCACCACCACCTTCGACGTCGGATCGCAATATTCCGAAAGCTGGGCGAGTTGTTCCAGCAATTGCTTGGGCTCGCTGCGCGATTCCAGCAGGATCAGATTGGGCGTCGGCGCCGATTGGTAGAATTCGATGGCAGTGGGAACACCGCCCATGTGGACCTTGAGATGCGCCTTCGTCATGCGACGGTCCTCGCCGGCGCGCTCGACCGGGTTGGCAACACCCTCGGTCTCGCAGAATGCCTGGATCGAGATGCGCGGGATCGGCCGCAACGCCTGCATCGCGGCGATGTCCTGCTGCGAGGTATCGCTGCCGTCCACAGGAGTGTCATAGGCCAGATTGTTCATGTCCATGTGCTCCGGAACTGCGCTTTAGTAGCTAACTTCGCCTTCTGCTTGCCAATCAAAGAACGGTTGATTTCGGTACCCGTCGATGACTTTTCCACGCTGCTCGGCGTCGATAGGCGCCTGCTTGCGTGGTCCAAGCAGATCGGCCGGATTGGCCATCTGGGCAGCAAGATTGTTCTGATAGGAGCAGCCGAAATCGGCATAGTGCTTGTTTTCCGATGTCTCCACGAGATCTTCGGGCCAGCGCCCGCATTTATCGGTCTGGGCTTTCACCGAGATATAGGCAACGCGAATGGGGGCCGAGGCTTCGGCGGAAGCGGACTGATAGGAGGTCATGACGATCCGGTTGCGCTTGATGCCGCTGGCAACCGCCAGCCGGGCGAAATCACGCCCGGCAGCGGCCGCCGCGACCTCGTTGGCCGAGCCTGCCGGGATTGCAATCGTCAGCGTCGGGGCGGCGCTCCTGTCGTAGCCGTCGAGGAAGCCCGAAAGCGTGTCACGCTGGGAGCCCGTCATGCCACGGTCACCGGCGCCCACCGGCAGATCTATCTTCTGGTTCTTCTCGGCGATCACGATCGGATGGTTGGTGCGATAATCGTCCGGGATGGAGCCGACCGTGATGCTGTCGCGCTGGGCGCAGCCGGCCAGCAGTGCCGCCATCGCAATCGCCAGAACCGGAACGGACCGCCGGCAGACCCGCGAGCGGCCAAAGCGCATCGTTGCGGCGATGGTGCTTGCCTTCAATGCTGACTGAGACATGTCCGCTTCTCCGCTCACTTGTAGATGAAGCCGACGACGCCGTGGTAGCGGCCGTTGGGCTTGTCGGTCTGCATGGTGCCGTAGACACGATTGACGCGGCCAAGGAACATGGCGGCGCCATCGCTGGCGGCGTTGAAATTGTCGTCCGGCTTGGCAAGGTCGTTGCGTGCCACCGGCTTCACCAGATAGGGGGTTATGATGACGACGAGCTCGGTCTCGTTGCGGACGAAATCCCTGCTGCGGAAGAGCGCGCCAAGCACTGGAATCTTTGTCAGTCCGGGCAGTCCGTTGACGGCTTGCCTGACATCGTCGCGAACCAGCCCGGCGATCATCATGGAGCCGCCCGAGGGCAGTTCAACGGTCGTATCGGCAAGACGCTTACGCAGCGAAAGGGCGTTCATGCCGGAACTCGTCACGCCTTCGGACAACGACACGGATCCCTCGGTTGTCGGCTCGGAAACCGAGGTTCGGACTTTCAGGCTTATGCGGCCGGGAGACAGCACCACCGGCTGGAATTCCAGGCCGATGCCGTACTCGATCTTTTCGACACTGTAGGTCTTCAACCCAGTCCGGTTGTCGTCGGATACCTTCTGGTCGACATTTGTGACCATGTTGTATTCACCACCGACCTTGAAGGTCGCCTTCTCGCCGGATACGGCGGTCAAGGTCGGCTCCGCCAAAGTCTTCATGACTCCGGACTGCTCCATGGCGTTGACATAGGCCTGCAGCCCCGACGCGCCGACCTGGAGGCCCGAGTTCGATAGCTGCTTGCCGAGACCCATGAAATTGTCGCTGACCGCGCCGTAGCTAATGCCGTTGCTGCCCCCGCTGCCGACCATGTTGACGCCGAGCTGCTTCATCACCGAGCGGCTGACTTCGGCGACCGTGACCTTCAGCGTTACCTGGTCGTCGCCAATGATCTGCAAAAGGTTGACGATCTTGCTGGTGCGGCGCTCCTGGTCCGGATTGTTGATGTCGACACCGCTCTGGGCCGAACCGCCGGCAGCGGTCTGCGAATATTGTCCGGTCGTCGCTTCACCACCGGAAACGAAGATCGTCGCCAGGTCGACCGCGCGTTTTGCGTCCAGCGGCGTGTCGACCGTTCCGGTCAGGACGACGTTGTCGTTCAGCAGTTCCACCTTGATGGCCGACGTCGGCAGGAAGCGCCTGATATAATCCTCAAGGCCGGCAACGTCGCGCTCGACGGCCAGGTCCAGACTGACGATCTGCTCGCCATTGGGGCCGAAGACAAAGATGTTCGTCTCGCCGACCGCCTTGCCGAACAGATAGATGCGCCTTGCGGTGCGGGTCACCGCATCGGCAACCGCCGGGTTGGCTACGAGAATGTCATAGGCATCGCTCGGCAGGTCGATGACCACCGACTTGTTGAGGCCGAGCTTGACGCGCTGGGTGGCCGTCGATGCCGTGACCTGCGCGTTCTTTGCCTCGACGACGCTGCCTTGCACATTCGTTCCGACGAGCAGCAGGCCGAATGCCGCGGCTACGATTGCCGGCAGTTTGCCACCTAGCTTCATTTCCTTGCTCCCACTTCGGAAACTTCGCCCGACTTGATCAGCCTCACCGTTCCCCTGCGGCCATTGCCGGAAACGAGATAGTCGGCCTCACCCACATTCTTTTCCTGCGTGTCCGCGACCGCCCGCAGCGCCAAGGTCAGGCGATCCGCCATCTGCTGGGCGACGGTGATAATCTCCGCCTGCTTGGGCGTCAGTTCCAGCGTGGCGGTCTGGCCCACCCTAGTCTTCTTGCCTTCCTCGTCCTCCTGAATGGTCTGGTCGATGGCCAGGACGCGGATGTTCTTGAGGATGGTTTCGGTGTTGAAGCCGGCGGCACCGCTGGCGGCATCGGCCCTGCGGGTCATGATGACGTCGACGAAATCGTTGGGAAGAATGAAGCCGCCGGCCGACGTGTCGGCCGAGATGGCCGTGGCGACCGCCCGCATGCCGGAAGGCAGGATCGACGACATGAAGCTCTGCCCCTCCCCGATCAGCTTGGAACGCCGCAGCGGCTCTCCGGCATACATCGCCACACGGGCAATGGAACCCTTCAGCTTGTCCAGCGCCTCGGGCTCGGCGGTGCGGGTGATGAAATTCGCGTTGACGCCGTCGGCGGGCCAGGATTGCCAGGCGATGTTGTTTTGGATCGGGCTGCCCATCGGAACGTCGCCTGAAAGCACAAGCACATCCTGGAGTGCCACTGCCGGGGCCTGGGGAGCGGAATCAACGACGACCTGGGGCGGCGGTGCCACCATGTTCTTCGCGACATAGCCAGCGCCACCCGCCGCGGCCACCGCCACGCTCAGAATTATCAATCGCGATGCTGGCATCTGTCCGAACCCTTGCCCTGGCAAACCACGTAGCCAAGCCGGACTTTGCAGCGGCAATCGTCAAAACAAGGTTAATGTAATGCTTACGATCGTGATTAATTTAACGTTTACATAAATTAGCCGGACTATAGCCGGACCGGCCAAAACAGCCGGGCCGACCCCGTTGAGAACGGGGTCTCGGCAATGCTGACAGACAATAAAATAATATCGTGGTCAGGCCGCCAGCCTGGCCAGCGCCCATATCATCAAAGGCGAGTCCGGATAGGTCAGCAACCCGCCAAGGCCGAGCGCGACGCCATAGGGAACGCCTTTTGCCTCGTCGGCGAAATGGCGCAGAAACGGATTTTGGCCGGTAACGGCCGCAAGCATCGACTTCCGGTAGAGGATGATCGCGAGCGTCAGCAGGCCGCCGATGATTGTCGAGGCGACAAGATACTCCACGAGATTGACATTGAGGCCCATCCACATCGCGGTTGCGGCCAGAAGCTTGGCGTCGCCGCCGCCCATGCCGCCTATTGCAAACAGGCCGAACGTCACGGCCAGGACCAGGGCGCCGGCGGCGAAATGTCCGCCATAGGCCGCCCAGTCCATGCCTGTAAGGGGCGCGACCAGCGCGAAAACGACGACGAGCAGCACCGGCACGCGGTTGGCGATCGTCATCGACAGCATGTCGGAGATCGCGGCAAACAGCATGCAGAACGGAAAGACGACGAAGATCAGGGCTTCAAGCATCGGCGCCATGCCTATTGTCCGATTTCACGGGCTCAATCTAAGTATGTTCGATTAACGATTGATGAGGCCAAGAACGAAAAGACGACCTATATTGGCAGCGGCATAGAAAAAGGGCCGCCACGCGGCGGCCCTTTTCCAGAAATGTAATGCAAGTGCTCGGCGATAAGCCGATCAGCTGCCGCTCGGCGTGCCGTTCAGGGTGCTGCCAATGTTGGTGAACTTGGCATTCAGCGCATTGCCGAGCGTGCCGGCGCCAGTGATGATGGCGAGCGCGATGAGAGCGGCGATCAGACCATATTCGATAGCGGTCGCGCCGGATTCGTCCTTCACAAAACGTGCGATGAGATTAGACATTCGAGAGCTCCTACTCCACGTGTTACAGCACTTCCGTCAACTTCTGTGATGGTTGATCGGATGCTGCCAATCTAGGGAGAAGCTCTTTCGATCGGCTTAAGAAACAGCCTTACCGATTCCTTTCCCGGTTCGAACATATTGCGTGGTTAACTTCGGGCTAAAGTACCGCCGCGCCTTCCAGTCCCAGGTTTGGCAGGCTTGCGCCCCGACTGGACCGCGCCTCGCGGGGCGCCCTTATCGGCCATTGCAGGATTGGCAACATCGCAGGCTTAACCGTTGGTTCACCAATCTCGTTCATGTTCCGTTGATCAGTCCGCCTGCGTGGAGCGCCTCAATGGCCCAGCCGAGATCGTCAATCCTGATTGCCGCGCTTCTTGCCGTCTCGAGCTTCGTCGCGCCCGCCATGGCCGGCGCCGGCATCGAGGTCACGATGAACCAGGCCAAGATCGTCAAACTGTCGCGTCCCGCAGACACCATCGTGGTCGGCAACCCGGCAATCGCCGACGCTTCCGTGCAGGACGCTTCGACGATCGTGCTCACCGGCAAAGGTTTCGGCGTCACCAATCTGGTCGTGCTCGATACCGACGGCAGTCCCATCGTCGATGAGCAGGTAACCGTCGTGCGGCAGGCCGCTTCGTCGGTGCGCATCTATCGGCGTGCCGAAATCCAGACGATGTCCTGCACGCCCTATTGCGAAAGCTCCTACAAGAGCGAAGCGGAGAAGTCTTCCGAGGCGGAGATGAGCGTCAGCCGATAGGTGGCGTGACCGGCTGCCGGTGCGGTTATTGGCCGGTTAAGAGGCCTGCGCCGACTTTAACGATCATCCAAACCGGACCTCAATCGGTTTGCGTTAATGGTCCTTCCGAGACCGCATAGAGATCGGCAGGATCGGACATGAGCAAGGGATACGGCCGCGCAGGCGACCACAAAGTGAGATGCCCAAGGTTTTTCGCCCGCTTTCTTCGTGACCGGCGCGGCGCCACGGCAATCGAATTCGCGATCCTTTCAGTCCCCTTCGCGCTGCTTGTCTTCGCCATTCTGGAAAGCTGCATCTCGTTTGCCGCGCAGGAAGTGATGGCCAACATCACCGACGATGTCGCGCGCAAGCTTCGCACCGGCCAGTTGAGGGCGGTTGACGTCGCCGGAACCAACTTGCGGGACATGATCTGCACAAAACTGCAGATCATCGTTTCCCAGGATTGTCCCAATCAACTGCTGGTGGATCTTCGCCAATATACATCGTTCGCCGATGCGGCCACGGCCGGCTTCAAGATCCAGAACGGCGATGTCGTATTGACGAAAGGCACCGCAACCCAGTCGTTTTCAGTGACAGCGGGTGCGGCGGAGTCGAGGAACATGCTGCGGGTCTTTTACAAATGGCCGATCATGACCGACCTGCTGGCCAAATCGATGGGCGGCAACAAGACGCTGCACTTCGCATCGGTGACCTGGCAGAACGAACCGTTCGACAACTGAGCGGAATGCACGAGCAGTATAAGAAAAGGGCAATGGGCATGATGCGTGCGGGGGCACATCTTATGATTACGGGAGTTTGGCGGAAAACAAGTCTGTTCTGGTCCGATCGTCGTGGCATCGCGGCGGTCGAATTCGCGTTGATCATGCCAATTCTGCTGATCATGTATTTCCTCACAATGGAAGCGTCGCAAGCCATCGAGACCAGCAAGAAGGTCAGCCGTATCGGCAGCATGGTGGCCGATCTCGTCACCCAGCAGACAAGCGTCCTCAAGGCAGATGTCGACGCCATCATGCAGATCGGCAGCGTCACCCTTCAGCCCTACAACCGCTCAAATCCGACCATCACCGTCACGGCAATCCAGGTCTCGGCCGATGCGACGAGGGCACTGGTGGTGTGGTCACGCAAATTGGTAGCCGGCGTCGCCAGCCCTGGCGCCGCCGCCACCACCGAGACAACGATCCCGGCGTCGCTCAGAGTCGCCAACACTTTTCTCATCCGCGTCGAAAGCAACCTCGGCTATACGCCGGTCATCGCGTGGAGCGCGAGCAGTCAACAGAAGCTTGGGCTGACCTCGGCTTTCAGCAACATAACCATGGGCGAAACCTATTTTCTGCGCCCCCGCAGAAGCGTGACGATCCCTTGCAGCGACTGTTGAACAGAGGCAGCCAGGCGTGCGCAGGCCGCTCCAGCTACTGCTGCGGCCCACGGTCCGAAACGAAGCGCACGATAGCAGCGGCCATCTCGTAGTCTTTTGGCGCCACGGTGGCGAAGCCGCCGGAATGTTTCGATTCCAGGAGATCGTAGATATCGGGCGTCGTCGACTTGAGGTTGGTGAGGAACACGGCAAGCCGGCGCTTGGCTTCGGGGTCGAGATCGCTGCGGACCGCATGGGGGCCGTATCTCAACAGGCCCGACGTCCATACGATCCGAAGCGCCGTCACCGAGAGCCCTACCGCCTCCAACCTGGCCTGGGTGCCCGACGGTTCTCGCGGGCCGCCGGCAGCGGCCGTCACCCAGCCGAACAGGCCATCGGCCTTGCCGTCGACCAGCATCGTCTCGGCCGCCGCGGCCGAATCGGCATGGACCAGAAACGGTGCGTCTTCCGCGATCTTGCGGCCTTCCGCCGCCAACGCCGCCAATGGCAAGAGAGAACCGCCGACGCTGTCAGAAGGCGCCATGGCGATACGATGGCTGTCCATCGCCGCAAGGTCGGCCAGCTTGCCGTCCCGCGTCAGCAGAACCGAGCGGATGCCGATCGCGCCGTCTGAATCGACCGGAGCCACAAGCGGTTCGATACATAAGCAGCGCTGCGAGGCCGTCGCATATGCGGTGGCCGAATAGATCGCATATTCGATGCGGGCATTGGCCTGCGCCTCGATCAGCGCGGCATAGTTGCGTGCAACGACAAACTCGACCTTCATGCCCAAGGCCTTGGTGTAGGCGTCGGTCAACAGTGCCAGCCCCGGAACGGAGTTGCCGGCGCCTGGCTCGGCAACGATGCCGATGCGAAACGTGCCGATATCATCGCGCCAGTCGGCATGCGCCGGATTGGACCAGAGCGCGACCTGCGCCAGCATGAGAGCGGCATAAGTCTTCAGCGCAACCCTCATGACAGGAACCACGGTCTGTTGTCCTCGATTCATGCCCATGCCCGGAGCATTTGTGCATGTCGCAGCCCAAAACCGCTGCGCACTTTTGGGCGACATGCATCTCTGTTTGTGCATGTCGTTATCCCAAAACCGCTGCGCACTTTTGGGCGACATGCACCAGACTATCACGCCAAGCCGTTGCCGTTTGGTTTCCGAATTGCCAATGAAGTCGCGGAACCCTATGTCTGGTCGGTCAAACTGGCAACAACTCGATGGCACGCGCTTTCCTCTTCGTTCTGGACTCCTTCGGCATCGGTGGAGCGGCCGACGCCGACCGCTACGGCGACGCCGGCGCCAACACATTCGCGCACATCGCAGAAGCCTGTGCAGAGGGCCGCGCGGATCGCGAAGGGCTTCGCAGTGGACCGCTGTTTGTCCCCCATATGGCCTCGCTCGGGCTTGGCAAGGCTGCCGAAACCGCAACGGGGCTGGGCTTTGCCAGCAGCGGGACGGATCTGCTCCCAACTGCCTTTCACGGCGCCGCACAGGAGGTTTCGAGCGGCAAGGACACCCCGTCGGGCCATTGGGAGATCGCCGGCCTGCCGGTGCGCCTCGACTGGGGCTATTTCCCGGATACGGTTCCCGCCTTTCCGGCCGAACTGACCGAGGCGATGATCCGCGAAGGCAAGGTGCCGGGCATTCTCGGCAATTGCCATGCGCCGGGCACCGAAATCATCGAGCGCTTCGGCGAGGAACACATCCGGACCGGCAAGCCGATCTGCTACACGTCGGTCGATTCGGTCCTGCAAATCGCCGCGCATGAAGTCCATTTCGGCCTCGATCGGCTTTATGAATTCTGCCAGGTGGTGCGCAGGCTGGTTGACCCGCTCAGGATCGGACGGGTGATCGCGCGGCCGTTCGTCGGCGAAACCACCGCCACTTTCGAGCGGACATACAACCGTCATGACTACGCCGTGCCCCCGCCGGAACCGACCCTGCTCGACCGGCTGACGGCGCGTGGCAGCCGTGTCATCGCCGTCGGCAAGATCGGCGACATCTTCGCCCATCGCGGAATTTCGCAAGTGCGCAAGGCGGCAGGCAACATGGCGATGTTCGACGAAGCGCTGGGTGCGATGGATGATGCCGGCGACGGTGACCTCGTCTTCGCCAATTTCGTCGACTTCGACACCGAATTCGGTCACCGCCGCGATGTCGCGGGCTATGCTGCAGCGCTCGAGGCCTTCGACCTGCGGCTGCCGGAGGCATTTGCGAGGCTGCGGCAGGGCGATCTTCTCATCCTGACGGCCGACCACGGCAACGACCCTACCTGGGCCGGGACCGATCACACGCGCGAGCGGGTTCCGGTGATCGGCACTGGACCGGGTCTCAAGGGCGGCGACATCGGACTGAGAACGACATTCGCCGACATCGGCGAAACCGTGGCCGAGCATCTCGGGCTGGCGCCCGGACGCTACGGCACTTCTTTCTATGCGGCTATCGGCGGTCATGCCTGAGTTACCGGAGGTCGAAACCGTCCGGCGCGGACTTCAGCCGGTTCTGGAAGGCGCCACCATCGCCCGCGTCGAGGCACGCCGACCGGATCTGCGCTTTCCATTTCCCGAGAAATTCGCGCAGCGACTGGCCGGCAAGACGATCACGGCACTCGGCCGCCGGGCCAAGTATCTGACGATGGACCTGGAAGGCGGCCCCGCGCTGATCTGCCATCTCGGCATGTCGGGCTCATTCCGCATCGAGACGGCCGATGGCAGCGACATGCCCGGCATCTTCCGGCACGACCGCTCGAAGAGCTCCAATCACGACCACGTCGTCTTCCATGTCGTGTCTCCGGCCGGTACCCGATCGCGCGTGATCTTCAATGATCCGCGCCGCTTCGGCTTCATGTTGTTTGCGGAAGGACTGCCGGACGTTCATCCGATGCTGGCTGGACTTGGCGTCGAGCCTACGGGCAACACATTGGACGGTGCGCTGCTTTCCTCATTGATGAAGGGGCGGAGATCACCGCTGAAGGCAGCGCTTCTCGACCAGAGGCTGATCGCCGGGCTCGGCAATATCTATGTGTCGGAGGCGTTGTGGCGTGCGGGCCTGTCGCCGCTGCGCGAGGCGGGCACGATCGCCAAGCCCGGAAAGAAAGCCCAGGCCCAAAGCGAACACCTCGCGCAAGCCATTCGTTCGGTGATATCGGATGCGATCGCAGCCGGCGGTTCCTCACTGCGGGACTATATGCAGACCGATGGGTCGCTGGGCTATTTCCAGCACGCCTTCGCCGTCTACGACCGCGAAGGCGAGGCCTGCTCCAAGCCCAGTTGCGGCGGCCACATCGAGCGTATCGTGCAGAGCGGCCGATCGACCTTTTATTGCCGGACATGTCAGCGATGAGTCAGAGCAATTCCAGCAAAAGCGAGGGCGGTTTTCCGTCCGAAATTGCGTCAAGACAAGGAGATGGAGCGGTTCTGCGTTTCCGTGAAACGATGAACCGCTCTAGACGAGCGTAAGCAAGGAGAAGCAGCCATGACCTATGAGACGATCATCACCGAGACGCACGGCAAGGTCGGGCTGATCACGCTGAACAGGCCGCAGGCGCTCAACGCGCTGAACTCCCAGATCCTGACCGAGGTGGTGGCAGCCGTGAACGGGTTCAGCGCCGATCCCGGTATCGGCGCCATGGTCATCACCGGTTCCGAAAAGGCTTTCGCGGCGGGCGCCGATATCAAGGAGATGCAGTCCATCTCCTATGCGGACGCCTACGCCCAAGACTTCTTCGTCGGCTGGGAGGAACTGACGCGGGCGCGAAAGCCTATTATCGCGGCGGTGGCGGGCTATGCACTCGGCGGCGGTTGCGAGCTGGCGATGATGTGCGATTTCATCATCGCCGCCGACACGGCCAAGTTCGGCCAGCCCGAGATCACGCTCGGCGTCATTCCAGGCATGGGCGGGTCACAAAGGCTGACCCGCTTTGTCGGCAAGTCGAAGGCGATGGACATGTGCCTGACCGGGCGGATGATGGATGCCGCCGAGGCCGAGCGTTCTGGCCTGGTGTCGCGGGTCGTGCCTGCCGGCGAACTTGTCGAGGAGGCGCTGAAGGCCGCGGCCAAGATCGCCGCTTTCTCGCTGCCATCGGTGATGATGGCAAAGGAAGCTGTCAACCGCGCCTTCGAGACGACGCTTGCCGAGGGATTGCGGTTCGAGCGCCGGCTGTTTCACTCGCTGTTTGCACTGGACGATCAGAAGGAAGGCATGGCGGCCTTTGCCGAGAAGCGGAAGCCGAATTTCACCAACCGCTGACGCCAATCCCTTGGCTTCGAAGAAGATGGCTGTTGGCCGCCAAAAAGAAGGTCAGGCAGCGTTGACGCGCCGGAAAAGCTGAACTATAAGCCGCACCAACCGAGGCGGCCCCGTGGCAGCCCGTTTGTTTTTTGCGCCCTGCGGCATCCCGCATGCGCCGACCAGATCAGAAGAGAGGCATCATGGCCAATACATCCTCGGCCAAAAAGGCAACGCGCAAGATCGTCCGCCGCGCAGCGATCAACAAGAACCGTCGCTCGCGCGTCCGCACCTATATCCGCCAGGTCGAAGAGGCGCTTGCCTCCGGTGACAAGGCTGCCGCACAGGCTGCCTTCAAGATCGCGGAACCGGAATTGATGCGCGCCGCAACCAAGGGCGTGATTCACAAGAACACGGCGTCCCGCAAGGTGTCGCGACTGGCTCAGCGGGTCAAGGTACTGTCGGCCTGACATTACTTGCCTAGACTGACGTTCTTCGAACCCGGCCGTTTGTGCCGGGTTTTTTCGTTTGCCGGCAAGCACTTAAAAAGAATGTCCGGAAACGGCGTCTTATGCGGATTTCACAATAGGGAATAGTTTGCCGGCATATGCATGCCTGCTGTTGATCGGCACGCTTGAAAATCGCCGGCCTAATGATTCTTGGCTGTCAAAAATAGCTTATATTTTTCAAACGCTTACAGATGGTGATCCACAGCTTGTCCACACCGGACTGGCCCGATCGGGGAGAAGTCGCTGTCAAGCGAATTATTTCAGAATATTTCTGTCAGCGCCCGGTTTTTCATATTCGCCGGAAAAGGGTTTGAATCACAATGGCTTTGTTAAAATGTGCCGTCGCGGCATGCCACTCGAACCCGCCTCCACTAACCAGATTCCTTAAAAATCCGTTAGACGTGGCCTTGCCCTATCCACAGCGATTTCGGTAGTGTCGATCTATCGAAAGGGACGGGCTCTGGCTCTTAACCCAAGCCTGAATCGGCCAGCTTAAATTGGCGGGATTTGCAACGCGGATCAAGTCCGCGGACGGCTTTGGTTTGTCTTTTTCGATACGGTAGGGGACTGGCGTAACTAGACATGGCAGGTAGACGGCGCGCCGGCGCTCTTTTCGCCGGACGGTGTTGTATTGCCCTGACATACCCAACGCGGACTGGCTTCCATGGGCCGGCACCGGTTCCCACGGATAATGGGCGACGTTCACCTGCCGGCGGCGGCAGCGGACATCGCAGCAAAGACTTAGGTCGCCGGAACCGGATGCAGGAGGCGCATCCCCGGCGGAAAACAGGTACGGAAGGACAAGGAAAAGATCATGCAGAGCGGCATCGAAAGGGAACTTACGGGCGACCTCCCATTTCCTGGAACTTTGATCGGAGCAAACGACATGGCGGTGTCCAGCGACGCGGAACAGAAATTCGACCGGGTCAAGACCCAGTTGAAGGCGCGCCTGGGAACCGAAGTCTATTCGAGCTGGTTTGGCCGCATGAAAGTCGCCGAGGCTTCCAAGGGCATTGTCCGCATCTCGGTGCCTACCGCCTTCCTGCGCTCATGGATCAACGGCCACTATCTCGACCTCATCTCCGAACTGTGGAAGCAGGAGGATCCCGATCTTCTCAAGATCGACATCGTCGTGCGCACGGCAACCCGTCAGGGACGCGCCCAGGCCGAGCCAGAGGTAACGCCGGCACGCAGCAAGGTGACACGGCAGACGCAGACGGCGCTTGCCGCAGGCACAGTCAGCCCCAGCCGGGTGGAGCGCGCATCGACTCCGCGTCCGGGCACACCCGTCGAGAGCGAATTCCGCCACAACGTTCTGGGGTCACCGCTCGATCCACGCTACACGTTCGGCTCTTTCATCGAGGGGCCGTCGAACCGGGTGGCCTTCGCCGCCGCCAAGGCAGTGGCGGAATCGCAATCGAGCGCGGTGCGCTTCAATCCGCTCTTCCTTCACGCAACCGTCGGGCTCGGCAAGACCCATTTGCTGCAGGCCATCGCCGCGGAATCGCTGAAGCAGAACCCCAAGTCGCGCGTCGTCTATCTCACGGCCGAGTATTTCATGTGGCGCTTTGCCACCGCCATCCGCGACAACAACGCTCTGACGCTCAAGGAGCAGCTGCGCGACATCGACCTGCTCATCATCGACGACATGCAGTTCCTGCAGGGCAAGTCGATCCAGCATGAATTCTGCCACCTGATCAACATGTTGCTCGACAGCGCCAAGCAGGTCGTCGTCGCTGCCGACCGGCCACCATCGGAACTGGAATCGCTCGAACCGCGGGTCCGTTCGCGCCTCAATGGCGGTGTCGCGCTTGAAATGTCGGCGCCCGATTTCGCCATGCGCCTCGGCATGCTCAAATTGCGCCTTGCCACGGCCAGGAGCGACGACGCATCCCTCGACATTTCGGAGGAGATCCTCAATCACGTCGCCCGCACCGTGACCGGCAGCGGACGCGAGCTGGAAGGCGCCTTCAATCAGCTTTTGTTCCGTCAATCCTTCGAGCCGCAGATCACCATCGACCGGATCGACGAAATCCTCGGCCACATCTATCGCACAGGCGAGCCGAAGCGTGTCCGTATCGAGGACATCCAGCGCATCGTGGCGCGTCACTACAATGTGTCGAAGACCGAATTGCTGTCCAACCGGCGCACGCGCACCATCGTCAAGCCGCGGCAGGTCGCCATGTACCTGTCGAAGGTGATGACGCCGCGCTCGCTACCCGAGATCGGACGGCGTTTCGGCGGCCGCGATCACACCACGGTGCTGCATGCCGTGCGCAAGATCGAGGACCTTTCCGGCAACGACAACACGCTGGCGCAGGAACTTGAGCTTTTGAGGCGGCTGATCAACGATCAGGCCTGACCCTCCGGGAGGGCCGAACCGAAACAACGCCGGAATTCAATGGCTTGCCAGTGCGGCGCCGGGCCTGCATCGGGCTCGTGGCATCGCCTGGAAGCGATCTGGATTTCGGTTTTTCGACACTGGCTCGCGGACTTCGGGCGCGTTATCCCCAGAAAGCCCGCGTAGCCGGCCTGAACCGGCGGCGCGGGCTTGCGTTTGCTGGTTTTTTCCTGTCAGTTTACGCAGATTCTGAGCCTATTCAGACCTTTCGCGGGACGCCGCTCACTGGTGACCCGTCATTCATTCAAGCGAGCCTGTTTCGTCATGCGTGTTATCCTGGAACGGTCAAATCTCCTGAAGTCGCTCAACCACGTCCACCGTGTGGTCGAGCGGCGCAACACCATACCGATCCTGTCCAACGTGCTGCTCGGCGCCGAAGGCGCCAGCCTCGAAATGAAGGCGACCGATCTCGACCTCGAGGTGACCGAAGCGACGCCCGCCAAGGTGGAGCGCGGCGGGGCGACGACGGTCCCGGCACATCTGCTCTACGACATCGTGCGCAAGCTCGCCGATGGCGCCGAGGTGATGCTGAAGACGGACGAGGACGGCAACGCCATGACGGTGACGTCTGGCCGCTCGAGCTTCCGCCTTCAGTGCCTGCCGCAATCCGACTTCCCGGAGCTTTCGGCCGGATCCTTCTCACATATCTTCCGTCTCGACTCGGTTGCCCTGAAAGGCCTGATCGAGAAGACCCAGTTCGCCATCTCCACCGAGGAGACACGCTATTACCTGAACGGCATCTACCTGCACACGCATGAGGTCGGCGGCAAGCTAAAGCTGCGCTCGGTGGCGACCGACGGCCACCGCCTGGCGCGCGCCGAGATCGACGCGCCGGCGGGTTCCGAGGGCATGCCGGGCATCATCATTCCGCGCAAGACGGTGAGCGAGCTGCAGAAGCTTGTCGACGATCCGGATGTTGCGGTGACCACCGAACTGTCGGACACCAAGATCCGCTTCACCATCGGCAGCGTGGTTTTGACCTCGAAGCTGATCGACGGCACCTTCCCCGATTATCAGCGGGTCATTCCGACAGGCAACGACAAGAAGCTGATCATCGACCGCCAGAGCTTTGCCGCCGCCGTCGATCGTGTCTCGACCATCTCTTCCGAACGCGGTCGCGCGGTGAAGCTGTCGATCAGCGAGGGTCAGGTGACGCTTGCGGTCAACAATCCGGATTCAGGCAGCGCCACCGAAGAACTGTCCGCTGACTATTCATCCGATCCGATCGAGATCGGCTTCAACGCCAAGTACCTGCTCGACGTTGCCGCGCAGCTGACCGGCACGGAGGCCAAGTTCATGCTGGCAGATGCCGGTTCGCCGACGCTGATCCACGACATGGCCGACGAGACCGCACTCTATGTGCTGATGCCGATGCGCGTGTAGCGGCGCGGTGTCAGCACTTCGGTCCTGTTGTGGACCGGCGGCAAGCGCGATATTTACGGCGACTTCTATAGGCGGATAGCGGTTGCCGGCACAGACCCATATAAGTAAGCTAACACTTACTAATTTCCGCAACTATGCGGCGCTGACGATCGATCTGGCGCCAGGTGCCGTGGTTTTTTCCGGCGACAACGGCGCCGGCAAGACCAATCTCCTCGAAGCGATCTCCTTTTTGACACCGGGACGCGGCTTGCGCCGCGCGCCCTACGCCGATGTCGCGCGCGAGGGCGGCGACGGCGGCTTTGCGCTGCATGCCCGCCTCGACGGACCTGATGGCCAGGTCGAGATCGGAACAGGCATTTCCGGCGGTGACACCGCCGGCGAAGGCGGCAGGCGGGTACGCATCAACGGAGCTTCGGCGCGTTCGGCCGAGGACATGCTGGAATGGCTGCGCGTGGTTTGGCTGACGCCAGCCATGGACGCGTTATTCACCGGACCGGCCGCGGATCGCCGGCGCTTCCTCGACCGGCTGGTGCTGGCGATCGATCCCGGCCACGGGCAACGTGCGATCGACTACGAGAAGGCGATGCGCGGTCGTAACCGACTGCTTACCGAAAGCTCTCGGGACGACCGCTGGTTGGACGCTATCGAGACGCAGATGGCCGAAACCGGTGTGGCGATTGCCGCGGCGCGCGCCGAGATGGTGCGCCTGCTGGCCGCCATGATCGACAGGCTGCCCGACACGGGACCGTTTCCGCAGGCCGATATCGGCCTTTCAGGCGAGCTGGAAGCCGAGATTGCCGTGGCGCCGGCGGTCGATGTGGAGGAACGGTTCCGTCGGACGCTTGCCGAGGGCCGCGAGCGCGATCGCGCCGCCGGGCGCACGCTCGACGGCCCGCACCGTTCGGACCTGGTGGTTCGGCACCGCCCCAAGGCGATGCCGGCCGAGCTCTGCTCGACCGGCGAGCAGAAGGCGCTGCTGGTCGGCATCGTGCTGTCGCACGCGAGGCTGACCGGCGAAATGTCGGGCATGACGCCGATCCTGCTGCTCGACGAGATCGCTGCGCATCTCGACAGCGGGCGGCGCGCGGCGCTGTTTTCCATCCTGGAGGAACTGAACTGCCAGGCATTCATGACAGGAACCGATGCTGCGCTGTTTTCCAGTCTCCAGGGCCGTGCGCAATTCCTGACCGTCGACCACGGGACGGTTGGGCCAACCGAAGACCCCTGACAAGGTTTTTCCGTGCCTGTATGATCAGGCAATGACCACTGCCGCCCTGACCGCAGACGAGATCGAACGCTATGCCCGCCACATCGTGCTGCCGGAAATCGGCGGCGCCGGACAGCAGAGGCTGAAGCAGGCCCGGGTGCTGGTCATCGGCGCCGGCGGGTTGGGCGCCCCGGTGCTTGAATATCTTGCCGCCGCCGGCGTCGGCACGCTCGGCGTGGTCGATGACGACACCGTTTCGCTCTCCAACCTGCAGCGCCAGGTCATTCACGGCACCGACACTGTCGGCCTGCTTAAAACCGACAGCGCCAAGGCGGCAATCGCCCGCATCAATCCCAATACCACAGTCGAACCGCATACGTTCCGGCTGACCACGGACAATGCGCCTGCCCTCGTCGCCCGCTATGACATCGTCGTCGACGGTTCCGATAATTTCGAAACGCGCTACGCCGTGGCCGATGCCTGCGCGAGCGCTGGGAAACCGCTGGTGCATGCCGCAGTCGGACGCTTCGACGGCTCGGTCACGGTGCTGAAGCCATTCGAAGACGGCAAGGACGGCAAGCCCAACCCAGGCTATCGTGACCTGTTTCCCGAAGCGCCACCGCCGGGCCTGGTGCCGTCCTGCGCCGAAGTCGGCGTGCTTGGCGCGCTGACCGGCGTCATCGGCACGCTGCAGGCCATGGAGGCGGTCAAGCTGATCACCGGCGTGGGCGAACCGCTGGTCGGCCGGCTGCTGCTTTATGATGGGCTGGCGGCGCGCTTCGACACCATCCGTTACAAGAGAAGCTGAATTCTTGGGCCGGATCGAAGCAGTCTCCATCAGGCGGATCCCGACCGATTTCGACCGTTGGGACGATGTGCTCGCATTGATCATGCGTGCCTTCGCCTCGATGGACGACGTCATCGACCCGCCCTCCTCGGCCCACCTTTTGACCGCAGACACTCTGCGGGACAAGGCAGGGCGGGAGACCGGCTTCGTGGCGCTCAAGGGCGATCGGATCGTCGGCTGCGTCTTTGCCCTTGAAAAGGTGGCAGAGTTCTATGTCGGCAAGCTCGCCGTGGCGCCGGACTGCCAGGGACAAGGCATTGGACGGCAGCTGATGCAGGCGGTCGAAGACCTTGCCCGCAGCCGCGGCAAGGCCGCCATCGAGCTTCAGACGCGGATCGAGTTGACCGCAAACCATGCGGCCTTTGCTCGCCTCGGCTTTCGCGAAACTGAACGGACGGCGCATGACGGCTATGCCAGGCCGACTTCGGTCACCATGCGCAAAGCCCTCCCGTAAGTCTTATCTTACGGTTTGTGGGCCACGGATATTGCACCGCGACAGCATCAGGTCCTGAGCGGCAGCACGCGGTCTGGTGGGCGGTGGCCGTCAACGAAAGCGCGGATGTTGATGATGACCTTTTCACCCATGTCGATACGGCCCTCGAGCGTCGCCGAGCCCATATGCGGCAAAAGCACGACCTTGTTCTTGGCCGCGAGCTTCAGCAGCTTGCCGTTCAAGGCTGGCTCGTGCTCGTAGACATCGAGGCCGGCGCCGGCGATCTTGCCGTCCTGGATCAGCTTGACCAGTGCTTCCTCGTCGATGATGTCGCCGCGCGCGGTGTTGACGACATAGGCGGTGGGCTGCAGCAGCGCCAGCCGCCGCGCCGAAAGCAGATGGAAGGTTGCCGGCGTCGAGGGACAGTTGACCGAGATGATATCCATGCGGGCCAGCATCTGGTCGAGGCTTTCCCAATAGGTCGCCTCCAGCCCGTCTTCCACGGCCGGCAGCACGCGGTGGCGGTTGTGATAGTGGATCGACAGACCGAAGGCCTTGGCCCGCCTGGCTACGGCCGTGCCGATCCGCCCCATGCCGACAATGCCAAGCCGCTTGCCCCAGATGCGCCGGCCCAGCATCCAGGTCGGCGACCAGCCGGCCCATTTCTTGTCGCCGGTGAGCACATTGGCGCCTTCCGCGAGCCGCCGCGGCACCGCCAGCATCAGCGCCATCGTCATGTCGGCGGTGTCTTCGGTCAGGACATTCGGCGTGTTGGTGACGGTGATGCCCCTCTTGGCCGCAGCCGCGACATCGATCTTGTCGACGCCGTTGCCAAAATTGGCGATCAGCTTGAGGTTGTCGCCTGCCTGAGCGATCAGCGCCGCGTCGATATTGTCGGTAATGGTCGGCACCAGAACGTCGGCTTCCTTGACCGCCGCGACCAGTTCCGGCTGCGTCATCGGCCGGTCCTCGACATTTAGCCTTGCGTCGAACAGTTCGCGCATGCGGGTCTCGACCGGGTCGGGCAGCTTGCGCGTGATGACGACGAGAGGCCTTTTTTTGCCTGCCATTGTTTCCCTCTCGAGTATTTGCCGCAATTCCGAACGCAAAACCGCTTCACACGTTTGCTGGAATTGCTCTAACCCGATCTCGTTGAGACCTCTTTAACCAAGACCGGCGAAACTGAAAGCCGGTCGCGGTGCCGATTACCCATGTAACAAGCGGTGCCGCCGAAGACAAAGAAAAAGGGGCGCCGAGGCAAGCGCCGAAAGGAATGAAAGTGTCTGGTTTCGCGTCGCTTCGCCTGGCCCTCAGTGCAGCATTTTTCGGCGCTCTGCTTTATTCTCCGCTTACGGCGGCACAGAGTGCGGCTGCACCTGCCCAGAGCGTCGTCACGCTCGGGCCGAGCGGCCTGCCGCTGCCGCGATTCGTCAGCCTGAAATCCGGCCGCGTCAACTCGCGCGTCGGCCCCGGCGCCAACTACTCGGTCGACTGGATGTACATGAAGGCCGGCCTGCCGATGGAGATCATCCAGGAATTCGACACATGGCGCCGCGTGCGCGATGCCGATGGTTCGGAAGGCTGGATCAACCAGTCGCTGCTTTCCGGCCGACGCACGGCAATCGTCGCACCATGGCAGCGTGGCAAGGGCACCCGGATCAACCTTCTCAACAGTCCCGACAAGGACGCAAGGGTGGTCGCGATGATCGAACCTGGCGTCATGGGTACGATCAAATCCTGCGACGGCCAGTGGTGCGAAATGACGTTCGACGGCCACACCGGCTGGCTCGCCCAGTCGGTCGTCTGGGGCGCCTATCCCGGCGAACGGGTCAAGGACTGATTCTCTTTCGCGGTCCTGGCTTTATGCCCGATACGGCCGAGATGGGTGTCCTGGAAGCCGGTCGGCAGCTTCAGACCGTAGCCCAGCGCACGGTCGATGGCGATGTGGGCGATCCATATCAGCGCAACCGCCATCGCGGCCGTATTGCCCCACATGTGCCCGCCGAGCAGCAGCAGCACGGGCACGATCAGGATGTGCAAGGCGTTATAGGCAAGGGCACCGACGCGCGGACCGGCCAGATAGCCCGACATCGATAGGTCAGGCGCCAGGATAAGCAATCCGAAGAGCCACCAGGAGATGCCGGTCGAACCGTAGAAAATGACGGCAGCCAGTGCCACGATCGCCCATTCGAGCCGGATTACGAGATCGAGGGGTTTCATCCCTGGCCGATAATTCTGGCTTGGCAGATGATTCCGGCCTCGCCAGTCATTCGCGGCGTTTGGGGCGCAGCCTCACGACGATGTCGACATTGGCGATCTCCATCCCTTCCGGAGGCTCCGGCAGGTTGGCAACCGTCACCGGACCGCTGTCGATGTCGAATATACGGTTTTCGCCTTCGATGTAGAAATGGTGGTGGTCGGAGGTGTTGGTGTCGAAATAGGTTTTCGCGCCTTCGACGGCGAGGATGCGCAAAAGTCCCGCCTGGGTAAACTGGTGAAGGGCATTGTAGACGGTGGCCAGCGACACCGGCACGCCGGCGGCAACCGCCTCCTCGTGCAGTTCCTCGGCCGACAGATGCCGGTCGCCCTTGGCGAAAAGCAGATCGGCCAGCGCAATGCGCTGACGCGTCGGCCTCAGCCCGGCTTCACGGACCCGCTTGTCCACAGCGACATTTTCCTTCCGGCCGTCCAGGTCCATCTTCTCGTCGAACCCCACAGTTCCGCCCCAAGACACGCCCAGAATGGCAAAAAAATGAACGTCTGCCGAAACCGGACCTCTCAGGACATATATTCTGTCGTCCGAATGCGATCAATAGCGCGCATTGACCCAGGCAGACGAGCAGGCTAAGCGCAAACGCCGGTTTCCGGCCTGAAACAGATTGTGTTAGGAAACCAACGACAAGGGCACCCGATGGCCCGGAACGATATGGGATGAGATTGATGGCGGGTAAATCCAGCTACGAGTACGACGAATTGCTGGCCTGCGCCCGCGGCGAACTGTTCGGACCGGGCAACGCCCAGCTTCCCTATCCGCCAATGCTGATGTTCGACCGCATCACCGAGATCAGCGAGACCGGCGGCGCCTTCGAGAAGGGTTTTATCCGCGCGGAGTTCGACATCAAGCCGGACCTGTGGTTCTTTGCCTGCCATTTCATCGGCAATCCGATCATGCCGGGGTGCCTCGGCCTCGACGCCATGTGGCAATTGACGGGCTTCTATCTTGGCTGGCTTGGCGAACCCGGCAAGGGAATGGCGCTGTCGACCGGCGAAGTGAAATTCAAGGGCATGGTCACGCCTTCGGTGAAGAAGGTCGAATATGGCATCGACTTCAAGCGCGTGATGCGGGGCCGGCTGGTGCTCGGCATCGCCGATGGCTGGCTGAAGGCGGATGGCGAACCCATATACGCGGCAACGGATTTGAAAGTCGGTCTGTCCAAGCAGTCGGCGGTCGGCTGACCGGCACCCCTGGCCGGCCCCCTTTGGCCAGCATCCCTGGAAGGAGTTGCGAATGAGACGTGTCGTAGTCACAGGCCTCGGCATCGTGTCGTCGATCGGCAACAATGCCAACGAGGTGCAAGCCTCGCTGCATGACGCCAGATCAGGCATCAGCTTCTCGGATTCCTTCGCCGAACACGGCTTCCGCTGCCAGGTCTGGGGAGCGCCGACGCTCGATCCATCGGCGATGATCGATCGCCGTGCGATGCGCTTCCTGAGCCAGGGTGCTGCATGGAACCACGTCGCCATGGACCAGGCGATCGCGGATGCGGGCCTCGGCGAGAGCGACATCACCAATGAGCGCACCGGCATCGTCATGGGATCGGGCGGACCATCCACCCGCAGCATCGTCGAAGCTGCCGAAACGACGCTGAAGAACGGCAGTCCCAAGCGCATCGGTCCGTTCGCGGTGCCGAAGGCAATGTCGTCGACCGCATCGGCGACGCTTGCCACATGGTTCAAGATCCACGGCGTCAACTACTCGATCTCGTCGGCCTGTTCGACCTCGGCGCATTGCATCGGCAATGGCTATGAATTGATCCAATGGGGCAAGCAGGACATCGTCTTCGCCGGCGGCCACGAGGATCTCGACTGGACGATGTCGGACCTGTTCGACGCCATGGGCGCCATGTCGTCGAAATTCAACGACAAGGCATCGACCGCCTCCCGTGCCTATGACGTCAATCGCGACGGCTTCGTCATTGCCGGCGGCGCCGGTGTGCTGGTGCTGGAAGAGCTTGAGCATGCCAAGGCGCGCGGCGCCAAGATCTATGCCGAGATCGTCGGCTATGGCGCGACGTCGGATGGCTACGACATGGTTGCTCCTTCAGGCGAAGGCGCGGTCCGCTGCATGCGCCAGGCGCTGGCCACGGTTTCCACGCCGGTCGACTACATCAACACCCATGGCACCTCGACGCCGGTGGGAGATTCCAAGGAAATGGGCGCCATCCGCGAGGTGTTCGGCCCAGAGATGCCGTACATCACCTCGACGAAGTCGCTGACCGGCCATTCGCTGGGCGCGGCCGGCGTTCAGGAATCCATCTACTCGATCCTGATGATGCAGGGCGGTTTCATCGGCGAAAGCGCCCATATCGAGACCCTCGACCCCGAATTCGAGGGCATGCCGATCGTGCGAAAGCGCATCGACGACGCCAGGATCGACACTGTTTTGTCCAATTCGTTCGGCTTCGGTGGCACCAACGCCACGCTCGTTTTCCAGCGCTATTCCGCATAAGGATTTGCCGGCCATGGACGGATTGATGAAGGGCAAGCGCGGGCTTGTCATGGGTGTCGCCAACGATCATTCGATCGCCTGGGGCATCGCCCGGAAATTATCCGAACACGGGGCGGAACTCGCCTTCACCTATCAGGGCGATGCCTTCGGACGCCGGGTCAAGCCGCTGGCCGACAAGCTCGGCGCCTCGCTGGTCGTGCCGTGCGACGTCGAGGACAGCGCTTCGGTCGCCGCCACGTTCGAGACCCTGGGCAACGAATGGGGCGGGCTGGATTTCATCGTCCACGCTATCGGCTTTTCCGACAAGAACGAGTTGAAAGGCCTCTACGCCGACACCAGCCGGGATAATTTCGTCCGCACCATGGTGATCTCCTGCTACTCCTTCACCGAGGTCGCCCGCCATGCGGCCACCTTGATGAAGGACGGCGGATCGATGATCACGCTGACCTATGCGGGCTCCGTCCGCGTCATGCCGAACTACAATGTCATGGGCGTCGCCAAGGCCGGACTGGAGGCCAGCGTGCGCTACCTCGCCAACGATTACGGTCCGCGCGGCATCAGGGTAAACGGCATATCGGCTGGGCCCGTGCGCACGCTCGCCGGCGCCGGCATTTCGGACGCCCGCCACATGTTCTCCTACCAGCAGCGAAACTCGCCACTGCGCCGCACGGTGACCATCGACGAGGTCGGTGGTTCGGCGCTTTATCTGTTGTCGGATCTGTCTTCCGGGGTTACCGGCGAAATCCACTATGTCGATTCCGGCTATCACATCGTTTCCATGCCGACGCTCGACGAATTGAAGCAGACCGACGGCGGGCGAGACTAACGCCTGTCGGCCAAAGGTGCGCGACGGTTTTGAAATGGCGGACATCTGAAAACACGAAGCTTAAAGCGCGCGGCTAAACCCCGTTTCAGCGCCAGTCGCATTGATCCGCTCAAGAAATACTTTCGGTCCAATAAAATTGGATTCATTCGCGGAAACTCATTTTAAGGAGATATCCGCTAGAAAGCCCCGTACTCAGGGGAACTTTCAATGCTCGCCGTCAGCAACCCGAAGCGATCACCGGTGTTCCGACTGCTCACCATAGCGAGTTCGGGTCTCGGCAGTTTCGTCCTCGGGCTCTGGGGCCTGAAGCTCGGTCTCGGCGATGGCTTTGCCGGCATCTCCGCCGACATGATGGTCTCGGTGATGGCCGCTCTTTGCGCACTGGCGGCGTCGGTCGCCGCGATGTCCTTCTTCGCCGGCGTCGATGAATCGGCGGATTTCGTCTTCACGGAAACCCATTTTGACAAGCTGACCGGCCTGGTGGCACGTCCGGCGATGGTCGGCAAGATTGCCGAGGCGGCATGCGCGACCAGCCGGACCGGCGAGCCGATGTTCCTCATCGATATCGACATCGACCGGTTCAAGCAGATCAATGACGCCATCGGCTACAGCCAGGGCGACGAGCTGATCCGCGCCTTCACCAAGCGCTTGAAGACGTGCGTGCCGCCGCGCGCGCTGATCGGACGCATCGGCGCCGGTGAATTCGCGATCCTGCTCCCCGACAACCAAGTCGCAGGGTCCTTGGAAAGCACCATAGAGAGGCTCATCGACGAGATGATGGAGCCCTATGATCTCGGCACGCACCTGCAATCGGTCAGCCTGTCGGTCGGCATCGTGGCGATGCCAAAGGACGGTGTCGATCCCGTCCTCATCCTGCGCCGCTCCAATCTGGCGCTGCAGAACGCGCGCGCCAGCGGCGTCGGCAACTGGTCCGTCTTCCATGCCGAAATGGGCAGGGTCGCCGACCATCGCCAGTGGATCGAATCCGAACTGCACACAGCCTTCGAGCGCGGTGACTTCGACCTTCATTACCAGCCGCAGCTCGATCTCCCGACCGGCCGCATCGTCGGCTACGAAGCGCTGATCCGCTGGCGGCATCCGGAACGCGGCATGATCCCGCCGATGGAGTTCATTCCGATCGCCGAGGAAACCGGCATGATCGGCCCGATCGGCGAATGGGTGCTGCGCAAAGCCTGCAGCGACGCCCGGCATCTGCCCGACGACTGCTTCGTCGCCGTCAACATCTCGCCCGTCCAGTTCATGACCAAGGACTTCGTCGGCATCGTGCGCGACACCATGACGAGCACCGGCATCAAGCCGTCACGGCTGGAACTGGAAGTGACCGAGACGGCGATGATGCAGGATCGCGACCGCGCCGCCGCCATCCTGAAGGAGCTTGCGGATATCGGCATTTCGGTCGCCGTCGATGATTTCGGCACCGGCTATTCCAATTTGAGCTACCTGATCGATTTCTCATTCGGCAAGCTGAAGATCGACCGGTCCTTCGTCAGCCGCCTCGACACAGATTCCAGCTCCGGCGCGGTCGTCTCGACCATCGTCGGGCTTTCGCGCGCGCTCGGCGTCAGCATCATTGCCGAAGGCGTCGAGACCGAAAGCCAGGCGACACTGCTCAGGGCAGCCGGCTGCGAGGTGGTGCAAGGCTACCTGTATGGCAGGCCCGCCCCCCTCAAGATCAGGGTCGGCGACGTGCATATCACCGATGAGGTCCGGCGCGTTGCCAATCTGCATTGAGTGCGACGCGATATCTGTTTTTGAGCATGATCTTTTCCGAAACCGGTATCCACTTTCGGGATCATGCTTCAACGACGAGCGGAAAGCACCTTGAACATGCCGTCACGAGCGAGTTCGGCATGGCTCGAAAAGACAGCCGCCAAGATCGGTTCGTAGGGAAGCTGACGGTTGGCGACCATGAACAGCCGCCCACCCGGCTTCAAGGCCTTGGCCGCCGCTCGGATCATGCCGGCGCCGATCTCCGGCTCGGCCGCCCGGCTGCGGTGAAAGGGCGGGTTCATGGCAATCGCGTCGTAGCGCTTCTCGACTGGTTCCTTCAGCAGATCGATCCAGAAGAAATTCCTGGCGGTCGGCTGGCTGACCGCTGCCAGATTGAGCTTCGCGGCTTCAAGCGCGGCGAAATCGGCCTCATAGAGGTCGAGCGCCTGAACGCCGGGGGAGCGGGCGGCGATCTCGGCCGCCACATAGCCCCAGCCGGCGCAGAGATCGGCAATGCTGCCACGCAGGTCATTGGGCAGGTTCTCGACCAGCAATTTCGATCCGGTATCGATCCGGTCGAACGAGAACATGCCGGGCGCGGTGTGGAACCGGCCTTCAACCAGCAGAGCGGGGTTGGCAGCGCGCAATTCTTCCGCGGCGGCCAGATCGGCGGGACGTCGCAGCCAGAAGGCAATGCCGTGATATTTGGGCAAATGGCCTTCAAGCGGCACAAGCTCGTCAACGCGCTTGCGCAGGCTGGCAATGCCATCGTCCTTGCCGCCGGCAATGACGACCAGGCCGCCCGGCGCCACGCACTCAAGCGCCTGCGCGATGCGCACTTCGTTCAAGCCGCGATGCCGGCCGGCAAGCACAAGTGCCATATCGAAGCCATCGCCTTCCACTTGCGCGGTGACGACGAAGCCAGACGCCTGCAGCACGCTAAAATGCGGCCGGAAGCCCTGTACGAGGTGAAGCGTCGCCTCAAAGCCTTCAGGCAGGCGAAAACCCGGCTCAGCGCCGAAAAACAGGGCGCGCGTGCCCTTTCCCGGCAAAGCAACAGCCTCCGCCTCGAAGGGATGGAAAAGCGTCTTCAACGGCTCGGCGGACATTGTTCGATCTCGACTTGTCTAAGCGCTTTGAAACCCAGGCTGAAAATGAAAACGGGCGCGACATAAGCCGCGCCCGTTTCGATTCATGATCTCAGACCAATCAGGCGGCGTTTTCTTCGCCTTCGGTCTTCTTGTCGCGGGCGAGTTCCTTGCCGGTGGCCTGGTCGACGACCTTCATCGACAGGCGGACCTTGCCGCGCTCGTCGAAGCCCATCAGCTTGACCCAGACCTTGTCGCCTTCCTTGACCACGTCCGAGGTCTTGGCGACCCGGTCGTTGGCAAGCTGCGAGATGTGGACGAGGCCGTCACGCGGGCCGAAGAAGTTGACGAAAGCGCCGAAGTCCGCGGTCTTGACGACCGTACCTTCGTAGATCTCGCCGACTTCCGGCTCGGCGACGATGGTGTGGATCCACTTCTTCGCCGCCTCGATCTCCTTGGCATTGGACGAAGCGATCTTGACCGTGCCGTCGTCCTCGATGTTGATCTTGGCGCCGGTCTTTTCGACGATCTCGCGGATCACCTTGCCGCCCGAGCCGATCACGTCACGGATCTTGTCGGTCGGGATGTGCATCACTTCGATGCGCGGTGCGAACTCACCCAGTTCCGAACGCGCGCCGGTCAGAGCATGCGCCATCTCGCCGAGGATGTGCTGGCGGCCATCCTTGGCCTGGTCCAGCGCGATCTTCATGATCTCCTCGGTGATGCCTTCGATCTTGATATCCATCTGCAGCGAGGTGATGCCGTTGGCGGTGCCGGCGACCTTGAAGTCCATGTCGCCGAGGTGATCCTCGTCACCGAGGATGTCGGATAGAACGGCGAAACGCTCGCCTTCCTTGATCAGGCCCATGGCGATACCGGCGACGGGCTTGGCCAGCGGCACGCCGGCATCCATAAGCGCCAGCGAGGTGCCGCAGACGGTGGCCATCGACGACGAACCGTTGGACTCGGTGATCTCCGAGACGACACGCAGCGTGTAGGGGAACTGGTCGGCGCTCGGCAGCATCGGGCGAATGGCGCGCCAGGCGAGCTTGCCATGGCCGATTTCGCGGCGACCCGGCGAACCCATGCGGCCGGTCTCGCCGACGGAATAGGGAGGGAAGTTGTAGTGAAGGAGGAACTTCTCCTTGTACATGCCGGTCAGCGAATCGACATACTGCTCGTCCTCGCCGGTGCCGAGCGTGGCAACGACCAGCGCCTGGGTCTCGCCGCGGGTGAACAGCGCCGAACCGTGGGTGCGCGGCAGGACGCCGACTTCGGAGACGATCTTGCGGACCGTCTTGAGGTCACGGCCATCGATGCGCGAACCGGTGTCGAGGATGTTCCAGCGCACGACCTTGGCCTGGAGTTCCTTGAATACCGAACCGATCTGCTCGGAAGTGTACTTGGCATCTTCGCCTTCGGCCGGGGCAAACGCTGCCTTGACCTTCGCCTTGACGGCGTCGACGGCGGCGTAACGCTTCTGCTTGTCGACGTTCTTGTAGGCATTGCTGAGTTCGTCGCCGACGATCTTCAGCATCTCGGCTTCAAGCGCGGAATAGTCCGGCGCGGTGAAGTCGCGCGGCTCCTTGGCGGCGACTTCGGCCAGCTTGATGATGGCGTCGATGACCGGCTGGAAGCCCTTGTGGCCGAACATGACGGCGCCGAGCATCAGCTCTTCGCCCAATTCCTTGGCTTCGGACTCAACCATCAGCACAGCGTCGGCGGTGCCGGCGACAACGAGGTCGAGCTTGGATTCCTGCATCTCGTCGACATGCGGGTTCAGAACGTATTCGCCGTTGATGTAGCCGACGCGGGCGCCGCCGACCGGGCCCATGAAGGGAACGCCGGAGAGCGTCAGGGCGGCCGAAGTGGCAACGATCGACAGGATGTCGGGATCGTTCTCGAGATCATGCTGGACGACGGTGACGACGATCTGGGTGTCGTTCTTGTAGCCGGAGGCGAAGAGCGGGCGGATCGGGCGGTCGATGAGGCGGGAAACCAGCGTTTCCTTCTCGCTCGGACGGCCTTCACGCTTGAAATAGCCACCCGGGATCTTGCCGGCGGCGTAGGTCTTTTCCTGGTAGTTGACGGTCAGCGGGAAGAAATCGAGGCCGGGCTTCGGCTCCTTCATCGAAACGACGGTGGCGAGGACCTTGGTCTCGCCGTAGGTGGCGAGCACCGCGCCATCAGCCTGGCGCGCGATCTTGCCGGTTTCGAGGATGAGCGGACGACCGCCCCATTCGATTTCCACTTTGTGGTGATTGAACATCTCTTGTCCTTAATATGAGGAAAGGGCCGCGCCGTTTCACGGTGCGCGGAGATGCCCTTTCCCTGGCTTCCTTTCTCGGGCAGCCACGGGCAAGACAACGGGAGGCTCGGGTGTTTCGGCGCGGTGCGCGCGCGAGCGTCCTGCAATCCTGCCCCATGACCGTCCATGGGCGGTTTCGAGTGCCCTCTGCACGATCGAAACCGGGTCTGGCCAGTCGATACGACTGGCAGAATGCGCGACCGGCGGGCTCTCCTTCGAAAGCCCGCCGGTCAATTCGTCAACGACGCAGACCGAGCTTCTCGATCAGCGTCTGGTAGCGCGCGTCGTCCTTGCGCTTGAGATAATCAAGCAGGCTGCGGCGCTGGGAGACGAGAGCAAGCAGACCACGGCGGGAATGGTTATCCTTCTTGTGGTCCTTGAAATGGTCGGTCAGGTTCTTGATGCGCTCGGAAAGGATGGCCACCTGGACTTCCGGAGACCCGGTATCGCCCTTGGCGGTTGCGAATTCACCCATCAATTCCTGTTTGCGCTCGGCAGTAATCGACATCGTGTTTTTCCTTATCTGTTTGAGGAAACGGGTCGCCCTCAGCCGGGATGTCGTCCAGCAGGGGCCGGTGCAAGCAAAGCGTCATAGCGCTAAGCTGCGGCGCATATAGTGCAATTCCCCGGAAAACACCAGCCCAATTCACAAGCCGGCTTTTCAGGCCAAAATGGCAGGTTTATCCCTGTCAAAGCCATTTCTTCCATTTGAAGAAGGCGATCAGCCCGAACGCGACAAGCGCCATGAACAGCAGCGACAAGGGATAGCCGTAGTAGGCCTTCAGTTCCGGCATGTTCCAGGGCGAAGACTCCGGATCGAAATTCATGCCCCAGATGCCGACCAGGAAGGTGAGCGGCATGAAGATGACCGAGACGATGGTGAGATAGCTGATAACGTCGTTGGTGCGCGCCTGGCTCAGCGACAGGTGCATCTCGATCAGGCCGGTCAGCATATCGCGCTGGGTCTCGACCAGCTCGATCAGCCTGAGCGCATGGTCGAGCGTGTCGTTGAGGAAGATCTTGGTCTCGGCCTTCACATAGGGCACATCGTTGCGGATCAGCGTCGCCAGCGCATCGCGCATCGGCCACAGCACGCCTTTCAGCACGTTGGCGTCACGCCGCAATTCATGCAGCTGCCGCATCTGGTGTTTGTGCGGCGAATGCAGCATCTGGTCCTCGATGCTGTCGACCATGTCGCCGGCGGCCTCGATCGGCGGAAAATAGCTGTCGACGATGGCATCGATCAGCGCATAGGCAAGGTAGTCGGCGCCGCGGGCGCGCAGCCGGTTGGGCGCCGAACTTTCGATGCGCTTGCGCACCGGATCGAATGGATCGCCTTCCCGCTCCTGGAAGGTAACGACGAAGTTGCTGCCGAAGAAGACGGCGATCTGCTCATAGCGGTGCGAGGTGACATCGTCGATCATCCTGACGACGACGAAGGCATGGTCCTCGAAGAAGTCGACCTTGGGCCGCTGGCCGGTGTTGACGACGTCCTCCAGCGCCAGCGGATGCAGGCTGAAAATGCGGCCGATCTCCTCGATCAGCGGGATGTTGGCGAGGCCGGTGCAGTCGAGCCAGAGGACCGGCCATTTGTCGCAATGGGTATTGAGGTCGTCGATGCTGGCATTTTCGATAGTCTTGAATTTTTCGGGCGAGATCAGCGTCAGACGCAGTTCCGAGCGACGCGCCGACGGGTCGGCGATCAGCGTGCCGGGCGACGCACCGACCGGCGGCCGCCGCGTTTTCGCCGGTGCCCGCGTCTTCACGGTCTCAGTCTTTGCCATATTCCCCTCGTGCGAGTCCTCGCCTCGACATTAGACGACAGGAATCAACCGGCAAAGACCCGCTTGGGCTTGAACATGCCTTGCTCAATGGCACCGATGGCGACCAGCTTGCCGCGCGCCGTGGCGCAGGCTTCTTCGGCTTCCACCGGTGCGTCGCGGCCGCGGATGATGACCGGGTTGCCGAGGCGGATCTTGGTTGCCGCGTCATCGCTGATGGCGATCTGCGGCAGGCAATCGAGGGCAGCCGATGTGTCGACCAGAAGCGCATCGATGGCGTCGAAGTCGATTGGCGCTTCCACCTTGTCGGCAGCCTCTGCCTTGTCAGCGGCTTCTGTCGTGTCCGAGCTGTCGACCTCCTCCACACCGAAACGGGCGGCTTCCAGTTCGGCGATGGTGACGAAGTCTTCCGAGGTGAACGGCTCGACCTCGACCCGGCGCAATTCGGAGATGTGACCGAAGCAGCCGATGTCGCGGCCCATGTCGCGGGCCAGCGAGCGCACATAGGTGCCCTTGCCGCACTCGACCTCGAAAACAGTATGGTCGGCGCCATGCTCGACAACGTCCAGACGGCCGATCTCGATCTCTCGCGCGGGTATGTCGACCGTCGCGCCGTCGCGGGCCAGATCATAGGCGCGCTCGCCTGCGATCTTGATCGCCGAGAATTGCGGCGGCGTCTGCATGATGACGCCGGTGTATTTCGGCAGCAGGGCGAGCACTTGGGCTTCCGACGGACGCAGGTCGGATTCTTTCGTCACCGGACCTTCGAGGTCATCGGTCGAACGCTCCTGTCCCCAGGCAACGGTGAAGCGATAGATTTTGGCGCCGTCCTGCACGTAAGGCACGGTCTTGGTAGCCTCGCCAAGCGCGATCGGCAGCATGCCGGACGCCAGCGGGTCGAGCGTGCCTGCATGGCCGGCCTTTTCCGCCTGGAACAGCCATTTGATCTTGGAGACGGCTTCGGTCGAGCCCATGCCTACCGGCTTGTCCAGGATCAGCCAGCCCGAGATCGGCCGGCCCTTCTTCTTGCCGCGACGCGCCACTATTCGGTGTCCTTGTTGTCGTCTTTGTCCTGGTCCGCGTTTTCCTGGTCCTCAGGACCCAGATCGCGCGCCACTTCCGGCGATTTCAAGAGGTCGTTGATCCTGGCAAAATTGTCGAAGGAGGTGTCGAGCTTGAAGCGGAACTCCGGCATGAACTTCATCTGCCGCAGCGCGCCGGAGACACGGCCACGGACGAATTTCGCATGCTTGTTCAACGCCTCGACCACCGCATCGGCATCTTTGGCGCCGAGCGGCGAGACGAAAGCGGTAGCGACCTTCAAATCGGGCGACATGCGCACTTCCGAGACCGACACCACGGTGTTCTCGATCAGCGGATCGATGATCTCGCCGCGCTGCAGGGTTTCGGATAGCGCATGGCGCACCTGTTCGGCGACGCGCAGCATGCGCTGGGATGGGCTGGATGCGGTTGGACGGGGCATTTTTCTCAATCCTGAAAGCGTGAGGCGCGGGATGGAACCGTGCCGCATGTCTCATATGGGCATTCTCAATAGACTTGGGGCGGCGGCCTTTCGACCACCGCCCGGTATGGACAAGTCACTCGAACTCAGAGTGTCCGGGTCACCATCTCGACGCGGAAGCACTCGATGACGTCGCCGACGCGCATGTCCTCGTAGTTCTGGAAGGCCATGCCGCACTCCTGGCCGCCGGGGACTTCCGAAACTTCGTCCTTGAAGCGCTTCAGCGTCTTCAGCGTGCCTTCGTGGATGACGACGTTGTCGCGGATCAGGCGCACGCCCGCACCACGCTCGACCTTGCCTTCGGTGACACGGCAGCCGGCGATCTTGCCGACCTTGGTGATGTCGAAGATTTCGAGGATCTGCGCATTGCCGATGAAAGTCTCGCGACGCTCCGGCGACAACAGGCCCGACAGAGCCGCCTTCACGTCATCCACAAGGTTGTAGATGATCGAGTAGTAGCGGATCTCGATGCCAGCCGCCGCTGCAGCGGCACGTGCCTGGACGTTGGCGCGGACGTTGAAGCCGATGATCGCGGCACCCGAAGTCTCGGCCAGCGACACGTCGCTTTCGGTAATGGCGCCGGCGCCGGCATGGACGATGCGTGCACGAACCTCGTCGGTGCCGAGCTTGTCGAGTGCGGCGTTGATCGCCTCGATCGACCCCTGCACGTCGCCCTTGATGACCAACGGGAATTCCTTCAGCCCGCTTGTCTGCAATTGCGACATCATCTGCTCGAGCGAACCGCGCTGGCCGGCATGCTTGGCAACCGCCTTCTCGCGCGCCAGACGCTGGCGGTATTCGGTGATCTCGCGGGCACGGGCCTCGTTATTGACCACGGCGAAGCGATCGCCGGCCTGCGGGGTGCCCTGCAAGCCAAGCACTTCCACCGGCATCGCCGGCGGCGCTTCCTTGATCTGCACGCCACGATCGTTGACCAGCGCACGCACCCGGCCCCATTCATTGCCGGCAACGAGGATGTCGCCCGGCATCAGCGTGCCGGTCTGCACCAGCACGGTGGCAACGGGACCACGGCCCTTGTCGAGCTGGGCCTCGATGACGACGCCTTCGGCGGTACGGTCCGGATTGGCCTTCAGGTCGAGAATTTCGGCCTGCAGCAGGATCGCCTCAAGCAGTTTGTCGAGATTGGTGCCCTTGGTCGCCGATACTTCGACGTCCAGAACTTCACCGCCCATGGATTCGACGAAAACCTCATGGCGCAGCAGTTCGGAGCGCACCTTCTGCGGATCGGCATCATGCTTGTCGATCTTGTTGATCGCCACGATGATCGGAACGCCGGCCGCCTTGGCATGGCTGATCGATTCGATCGTCTGCGGCATGACGCTGTCATCGGCCGCAACCACCAGGATGGCAATATCGGTCGCCTGGGCGCCACGAGCACGCATCGCCGTGAAGGCGGCGTGGCCGGGCGTGTCGATGAAGGTGATCTTGTGACCATTCTTCTCGACCTGGTAGGCGCCGATATGCTGGGTGATGCCGCCGGCTTCGCCGGAGACGACATTGGCGTTGCGGATCGCGTCGAGCAGCGAGGTCTTGCCATGATCGACGTGACCCATGATCGTCACGACCGGCGGACGCGAAACCAGGTCCTCGGCATTGTCGGCGATGTTGAACAGGCCTTCCTCGATGTCGGACTCGGCGACGCGGCGGACCGTGTGGCCGAATTCGGTGGCGACCAGCTCGGCCGTGTCGGCGTCGATGACGTCGCCCGGCTTCAGGATCTGGCCCTGCTTCATGAAGAACTTGACCAGGTCGACCGCGCGCTCGGACATGCGTTGCGCCAGTTCCTGGATGGTGATGGTCTCTGGCAGGATCACTTCGCGCATGACTTTCTCGCGCGGCTCATTGTGCATCGCGCGCTTGAATTTTTCCTGGCGGCGACGCATCGACGACAGCGAACGGGCTCGCGCATCTTCGTCGGACAATGCCGAATTCAGCGTCAGCTTGCCACGGCGGCGATCTTCCTCGCTCTTGGTCGGCTTGGCCGGACGCGCCACTTCAGGCGTGACCGGACGGCGCACCGGCGCGCCGGCGCCAACCCGCTTCGGCTTGGCCACTTCCTCGTCATCGACTGTTGCCAGTTCGGCAGCCAATGGCGCGCGGCGACGCGCCTCTTCCTCGGCCCGACGGCGGGATTCGGCCTCGGTCTGCAACCGAGCCTCTTCCTCGGCCTGGCGGCGTGCGGATTCATCGCGTTCGCGCTTGCGGCGCTCTTCGTCCTCGGCGCGACGCTTGGCATCCTCGGCGGCGCGCTGGCGGTCCTCGACCTCGCGAACCTTCGAGCCCTCGAGCGCCCTGCGGCGTGCTTCCATTTCACTGCGCGACAGTTCGTTCAGCACCATGCCGCTGCGCTCGACCGGGGCCGGTGGCGGCGGAGGTGGCGGCGCCTTCGGTGCTTCCGGCACGACGACGGGTGCGGCCACGACCGCCGGCTTCGGTGTGAAGACGGGGGCGGCAACAGGCTCCGGCTTGTCGCCGGGCATCGAGAACTTGCGCTTCTTGGTTTCGACGACGACCTGCTTGGTGCGGCCGTGCGAGAAGTTCTGGCGCACAGTGCCCTGTTCCATACCGGGGCGCTTCAGCGTCAAGGTCTTCTTCGGCGTCACACTCAGCGTATTGTCGTCACCCGATTTCGTATCGCTCATTCCATATCCTCTGCGGCATCATCTTCGTCAGCAACAGCCGCAAGCATTGCCAGATCGTCCGGGGAACCGCCCCGATACCGGTCGAGCGCAACCATGCGCTTCTGGACCGCCCTGCCCGCGTCTCCCGCGAGAACGGCAGCATGTATCACATTTGTACCCCCCAATGCCAAGCTCAACTCGGCCTCGGAGAAAAGTTTGTAGGCAAGGATAGCGGGCCCACCAAGATGGACCGTCGCCCGTCGCGCCTGGCTGATCTTGCGCACGCCGTCATCGGACGCCTCGGAAGCATGCAGCACGAAAAGCGCCAATCCGCCGCGCACCGCGCTCTCGACCTTGGTAGCACCAAGCGAAATTGCGCCTGCCTTGCGGGCAAGACCAAGCATGCCCAGAGCGTGCCTGGAAAGCAGCCCGTCGACCATGCCGCCAAGATCGGGCGGCACGACCACCTGTGCCTTGAAGGCGCGGGCAAAGAGGTTCTTCGCCGCAGCCTTGTCGATATGTAGGCGGTCGGCGCTCACCCAGCAACCGCGGCCGGGCAGATTTCTCTTGATGTCGGGAACGACGGCCGAATCCGGGCCGACGACAAACCGGATCAGATCATCCGGTTCGGCTTGTTTGCGCGTAACGATGCAGGTGCGATCGTTCATCTCGTCCAAGGGCGGGTTCGGTGCGATGCGGTTTCACCTCACGCACCAACGGCTTCGTCAGCCGAGACTTCTTCGGCTGCAAGCTCGTCTTCGGTGATCCAGCCGGCCTTGAGGCGGGCGGCCAGAACCATCTGTTCGGCGTCTGCGCGGGTCACGCCATGATTGGCCAGCACGCCCGGATAGACTTTTGTCTCGCCGTCCTTGCGTTCCTTCCAGCCGGTCAGGTCGTCGGCGGCATAGCCGGCGAAATCCTCGATCGTCTTCACGCCGTCCTCGCCAAGCGTCACCATCATGGCGGTGGTGACGCCGGGGATTTCGCGCAATTCGTCCGAAACGCCGAGCGCCTTGCGCTTGTCGTCGTGCTCGGCCTCGATCTTCTCCAGATATTCGCGGGCGCGGGTCTGGATTTCCGAAGCGGTGTCCTCGTCGAAACCGTCGATAGAAGCGATCTCGCCGGAATCGACATAAGCGACTTCCTCAACGCTGGTGAAGCCTTCGGAGGCCAGCACCTGGCCGACCATCTCGTCGACGTCGAGGGCTTCCATGAACAGCGACGAACGCTCGACGAATTCCTTCTGGCGGCGCTCGGATTCTTCGGCTTCGGTCAGGATGTCGATATCCCAGCCGGTCAGCTGCGAAGCCAGACGCACATTCTGGCCGCGGCGACCGATGGCCAGCGACAGCTGGTCGTCGGGAACCACGACTTCGATGCGTTCGGCATCCTCGTCGAGCACGACCTTGGCGACTTCCGCCGGCTGCAGCGCATTGACGATGAAGGACGCCGCAGAAGGCGACCACGGAATGATGTCGATCTTCTCACCCTGCAATTCGCCGACGACGGCCTGGACGCGGCTGCCGCGCATGCCGACGCAGGCGCCGACCGGATCGATCGAAGAGTCCCGCGAGATGACGGCGATCTTGGCGCGCGAACCTGGGTCGCGGGCGACCGACTTGATCTCGATGATGCCGTCATAGATTTCCGGCACTTCCATGGTGAACAGCTTGGCCATGAACTGCGGATGGGTGCGCGACAGGAAGATCTGCGGGCCGCGCTGCTCGCGGCGCACATCGTAGACATAGGCGCGGACGCGGTCGCCATATTTGTAGTTCTCGCGCGGGATCAGCTCATCGCGACGGATGATCGCTTCGCCGCGGCCGAGATCGACGATGACATTGCCGTATTCGACGCGCTTGACGGTACCGTTGACGATCTCGCCGATGCGGTCCTTGTACTCGTCATACTGGCGGTCGCGTTCGGCCTCGCGGACCTTCTGGACGATGACCTGCTTGGCCGACTGGGCGGCGATGCGGCCGAAATCCATGGGCGGCAGCTGTTCGGCGATGAAGTCGCCGAGCTGGGCGTCGGGATTGCGCTCGCGAGCCGAGGAAATGGCGATCTGCGTGGCATAGTCATCGACCTTCTCGACCACTTCCATCAGCCGCTGCAGCTTCATCTCACCGGTGTTCGGGTTGATGTCGGCGCGGATGTTGGTCTCCTGACCGTAACGCGAGCGCGCCGCCTTCTGGATCGCATCGGCCATGGCGGCGATGACGATCGACTTGTCGATCGACTTTTCACGCGCGACCGCGTCGGCGATCTGCAGCAATTCAAGTCTGTTGGCGCTTACAACCATCGTTTTTCTCCCGAGCTTGTTTGCCGGACCTTTGCGCCCGGCAGCTCAATCATAGTTCCTGTTCGTGTTCTTCCGTGGCGTCCGCTTCCGCACCCGACTCGTCGTCGTCCGGTTCGCCGCGGCGCTTCTTGGCTTCCTTGCGCGCCCTGTTGTCCTTCGACAGGGCATCGCGGATGAGATCGTCGGTCAGGATCAGGCGCACATCGGCAATCGCGTCATAGGGGACGCGCACCGTCGGCTCCTCGCCATAGGCTGCCTTGTCGCGCTCGATCAGCACATCGTCTTCGCCGGCTTCGGCGATCTTGCCCTTGAAGCGCTTGCGGTCGGCGACGACGATCGATGTTTCCATTTTCACCAGATGACCCGTCCAGGTCGTGAAATCCGATTTGCGGACCAGCGGCCGGTCGATGCCGGGCGACGAGACTTCAAGATGGTAGGCCTTTTCGATCGGATCATCGACATCGAGCGCCGGCGACACCGCGCGGCTGACCTCTTCGCAATCCTCGACGGTCATGGTGCCGTCCTCGCGTTCGGCCATGATCTGCAGCGTCAGCCCGTTCTGGCCCGACAGATGCACCCGCACGAGGCGGAAGCCGATGCCGCGCAGAACCGGCTGGACGATCAGCGCGATGCGCGCATCGATGCCGCTTTCGCGGATGATACGATCGTCGCCCTCGCTTGCCGTTGCAGTCATTGAAGCCCTGTCGTTCTCTACCAAGTTATCGGCAGGTAATAAAAAAGAGCGGGACCGGGTGGACCCACTCTTCGTCATACCGACCAAGAATTTGAGGCTGATATAGACGATCGCGGCCTGTGTTTCAAGCCCGCTATGCTGGTCGGGCAACGCTGCCATCGAGGTGGCCCCGCCAGCGTTGCATGGAGCGCATGGCGCCCATGCGGCGGCCCCCATGGGATCGGCGCTGAAACGCACCTACTTACGCTGCGCTGCACAAAGGTGGCTGTGCGCCACACGTGCGCGAAAGGACATGATCATGAGCAATCGCAAGATATTTTCTGCAATAGGCGACTTCTTCACCGTATTCGGCAGCGCCGTGGCCGCTTCACGGGCCGTGGAAGCCGGTCGCAGGCCGCGCGCCGACGACCTGCGCAACCTCGGCGTCGAGCCGGCCGCCTTCGATCGCATCGGCCGCCGCTTTTAGCTTTGACGCAATTCCGGACGGAAAACCGTTTCACACTTTTTCTGGAATTGCTCTAAGACCGCGAGCTTATTTCCGAATGAAGGTAAGATAGGCCGGCCGCCGGCCCTCACGAATGGCCTTGGCCTCGTAACGGGTGCCCGGCCATCCATCATAGGGCCGGTGCCAGTCCGCCGCCTCGCAAGCCTGCCATGCGAACGCGCCATGCGCGCGGCAATGCAGCAAGGTCCAGTTGACATAGGTGTCGATGTCGGAGGCGAAGCGGAATTTTGAACCAGGCTTCAGCACGCGCGCGAACCGCTCGAGATTGACCGGGCTTACGAAACGTCGCTTCCAGTGTTTCTTCTTCGGCCAGGGGTCGGGATAGAGCAGATCGATGCCGCCGAGCGAGGCCTGCGGCAGCCAGTCGAGCAGCCTTGTGGCGTCGTCGTCATAAACCCGCAGATTGGCGAGCGGTTTCTCGCGCACCGCCATCATCATCTTGGCCATGCCGTTGACGAAGGGCTCGACGCCGATAAAGCCGATCGAAGGCGCCTCGGTCGCGCGGTGCAGGAGATGTTCGCCACCGCCGAAGCCAATCTCGAGGCGAACCGCGCTGACATCGGTTTGAAACAGAGTTTGCAGATCGGCCGGCGGCTCGGCCGCCAGATCGAGCCGATATGCACCGAAGCCGCTTTCCAGCGCGGCCGCCTGTTGCGGACGCATGGTCTTGCCGCGCCGGCGACCGAAAAAGGCTTCGGTCGCGCGGCTTGGTCTGTCCTTCGGATCCATGGCGGGACTTCGCGGCGCCGCTGTCAGGCGGCGACCGCGTCCTTGAGCGCCTTGGCGAGATCGGTCTTTTCCCAGGAGAAAGACCCATCACGGCCGGCCTTGCGGCCGAAATGGCCGTAGGACGACGTCTTGGCGTAGATCGGTTTGTTGAGATCGAGGTGACGGCGGATGCCCGACGGCGACAGATCCATCACCGTGCGCAGCGCGTCCTCGAGCTTTGCCTCGTCGACCTTGCCGGTACCATGCAAGTCGACATAGACCGACAGCGGCTGGGCGACGCCGATGGCGTAGGAGAGCTGGATGGTGCAGCGGTCGGCGAGTTTCGCCGCCACCACGTTCTTGGCCAGGTAGCGCGCCGCATAGGCTGCCGAACGATCCACCTTGGTGGTGTCCTTGCCGGAGAAGGCGCCGCCGCCATGGGGTGCGGCACCACCGTAGGTGTCGACGATGATCTTGCGGCCGGTCAGGCCGGCGTCGCCGTCCGGCCCGCCGATGACGAACTTGCCGGTCGGATTGATGTACCACATGCAATCGTCGGCGATCTTGAGGTCGCCCAGCGCCTCGCGGATATAGGGTTCGACGACCTTGCGGACCTTCTTTGAATCCCAGCTCGCATCGAGATGCTGCGTGGACAGCACGATCTGCGTCGCCTCGGCGGCCTTGCCATCAACATAGCGAACGGTGACCTGGCTCTTGGCATCCGGCCCGAGCCTGCCGGCTTCACCGCTGCCTTCGTGACGGGCAGCAGCCAGCAGTTCGAGGATCTTGTGGCTGTAGTAGATCGGCGCCGGCATCAAATCCGGCGTCTCGCGGCAGGCATAACCGAACATGATGCCCTGGTCGCCGGCACCCTCTTCGCCCTGACGGTCGGCAGCGTTGTCGACGCCCTGGCCTATGTCAGGCGACTGGCCGTGCAGCAGAACCTCGATCTTCGCCGTTTTCCAGTGGAAGCCGGCCTGCTCGTAGCCGATTTCGCGGATCGCCTTGCGGGCGACCGATTTGAACTTGGCCGGATTGACGACCGGATGGCCGGCGGCATCCTTGAGGATGTTGCCTGCCTTGTCCTTCTTCAGCAGCGTTTCCGGGACGCGCACTTCGCCGGCGATGACGACACGGTTGGTGGTGGCCAGCGTCTCGCAGGCGACACGGACTTTCCACGGGTCCATGCCGGTCTTCTTGGCTTCGCGATAGACCAGATCGACGATCTCGTCGGAAATCCGGTCACAGACTTTGTCGGGATGGCCCTCGGCAACGGATTCCGAGGTAAAGAAGTAGTTCTGCCGCGTCACGGGTGTCCCCTCTTGAAAAACGATCGGCAGGCTGCCGATTTTGGCGCGCCACGTGTTAGCGGGGCGAAGCGCCGCTCGTCAAGCGGTGCTTCGGCTCTGGCATGAATGTCGATGCCGTTATCTTGTGCCACCGGCGGCGGGGCGCCGCCGGTCCTGGCGTGATTGAGGATCAGTCGGGATCGTCGGCGGAGAGGGACTTGACCAGGTCTATGATCCTGCGGCGCACCTTGGCGTCGGCGATCTTGACAAAGGCCCGGTTGAGCTGAAGGCCTTCAGGGCTGCCGCAGAATTCGACAGCGAAAGCCATCGAAGCGTCCTCGGCAAATCCACGGCCCGCCACAGGCTCCTGGCCGGGCGCATCCTCAAAAAAGAAAGCGACAGGCACGCCGAGTATGGACGCGATCGCCTGCAGACGGCTGGCGCCGACGCGGTTGGTGCCCTTTTCATATTTCTGAATCTGTTGAAATGTGATGCCGAGGTTTTCTCCCAGCTTTTCCTGGCTCATTCCAAGCATGTTGCGGCGAAGCCGAATGCGACTGCCAACATGGATGTCGATCGGATTCGGTTTCTTCTTGTTATCTTCTGTCATTTTTTCCTCGCCGAATTTTTTCGGCTTTCTCTATTTTTTCCTGCCCAAACAAAGCCGGAGGCAACTGCCCCAACAGAACGATCCACCGGCTTCGAGAAATTTTCAGGCACTTACAGTATGAGTTTCTAATGTGTTGGCTGTCAATTCACCCGTAGCCTTTGCCTTACGTTCAACAGCGCTGCCCCAACGGCAAACAGCAACATGATCAGCATTCCGTTAATGCGCCGTTGGCCGGGAGATATGAGCGCCTGTCCGGAAATCGGTATGTGGGCATCGATGGCGCCGCGCGCGTCGATAGCAAGCGCATCGACGATGCGCCCGCGCGGATCGACGACGGCCGAGATGCCGTTGTTGGCGGCACGCACCAATGGCAATCCATTTTCCACCGCACGGATCTGGGCCTGCCTGAAATGCTGATACGGACCCGGCGTGTCGCCGAACCACGCATCATTGGTAACGTTCACAATAAGCTGCGCTGACGCAGCGTCAACTGCGACAAGATCGGGAAAGATCACCTCATAACAGATAAATGGCAGCGCACGGATGCCGTCGGGTAGCGTGATGGCGTGCCGCTCATTGCCGGCCGCGAAACTCATCGGCCCGGCAACCAGTTGCTCGATGCCGAAACGCTGGAGCAGATCGGCGAAAGGCAGGTATTCGCCGAACGGCACCAGGTGAACCTTGTCGACGGCGTCGGTGATTTCACCCTTGTCGTCGATCGCCACCACGGAGTTGTAGTAGCGGCTGTCGGCATTTGCGGCCGAGCCGCCTTCCTCGCGGACGACGCCGGCAATCAGCATCTGGCCGGGTCCGAGCATATCCCCCAGCGCCGTCAATGCGTCCGGACGCTCGGTGAAGAGGAACGGCACCGAGGTTTCGGGCCACAGGATCAGTTGCGGCTTTTGATGGCCTGGATCCGGCGCCTTGCCCGAGAGCCCCATCAGGACCGCGAAGATGCGGTCGCGCACCGAGGCATCCCATTTTTCCGACAGGTCCACGGCCGGCTGGACAATGCGGACATCCAGGCTGCGTGAAGCCGGCGGTTCGGGAGCGGCAAGCCTGATATAGCCGAAGCCGACATGGGCAGCGACGAGCACGACAAACAGTGCCGCGCCGAGGCGCAGGTGCCGACGTGCCGCCAGCAGTGCCGGCAGTGCGAAGACGAACACCGCGAGCGCGTTCATGCCGATCATGCCCGTCACCGAGACGCTCTGCATCAGCAGCGGCACGGGCATGGCCGCGTAGCCGACGGCATTCCAGGGAAAACCGGTGAACAGGAAATCGCGCAGCCATTCCGCCAGGCCGAAGCCGAAGGCAAGGGCGGCGATGCGGCCAATGTCGTTGCTCCACAGCAGCCGAGCAACGATTGCCGCAAAGCCGTAGAAAAAGGCGAGCATGAAAGGAATGCCGACCACCGCGAAGGGAAGCGCCCAGGCAAAGCTGTCGGCCTCGACCAGCAGCGCCGAGCCGATCCACCAGAGGCCGGCGAGGAAATAGCCGAAACCGAACCACCAACCGACGGCGAAAGCCGGCCGCAGACGCCGGAACAGACTGCCTGAAGCTTCGCCGGTGGCGCCGTCGAGCAGCCAGACCAGCAGCGGGAACGAGACGAAACAGGCGGCGAAGAAGTCGTAAGGCGCCTGCCCAAGCACCGCGAGGGCGCCTGCGAGAAACGCCACGAGCGCACGCCGCCAACCCCAAAGCAGAATTATCCGGCCGGTGAGGCGCTCCATGCATACTTCCGAGTCGCGAATCAGGACACAAGATTTAACAGGCTGCGCTCCGCGCTCCAAACGGCGGATGGGCTGGCTGAGATGCACAGCTCCGGCCCTGCCTACCGGTGCCAACCCTCGATTTGAACGCCCCCCAGCCGCTCGGCCTCCTCGCGCGGAACCGAACGGATGGTCTGCGTGAAGGTCCAGACATGGCCCTCGGGGTCGCGTGCACGATACTGGCGCTCACCGTAGAACTGATCCGCCGGCTCCTGGATTATATCAGCGTCGAGCGCCCGCGCCTGCTCGCAATGCGCATCCAGGCCACCCTTCAGCCTGACGTAGATCGACTGCGTGTTCTTGCCCAAGATCGAAGCCGGGCTGGCGACGTAATCGCTCCACTCGGAATCGACGATGATGTAGCTGTCGCCGAACCGCATCTCTGCATGGATGAGCTTTCCCTCGGCATCGCTGACCACCATGCTGCGCTCGAAGCCGAAAGCGGCTTCCAGCCAGTCCAGCGCGGCACCAGGATCCTTGTAGAAAACACCAGAGCCCAGACTTGGATGCTTGAACGGGTCGTCGATAGTCATCGTGCGAGCGAAACGCTCACGCCTGTTCGGTGCGCGCCGTGGCACGCCGGCGACGCTCACCCTTCTGGCTCTGCACGATGCGCACGCGCTTGACGCGGCGCGGATCAGCGTCGAGGACGTGAAATTCGAAACCGGGTATGGCCTGCACCACCTCGCCGCGGGCCGGAACACGGCCAAGCGTGTTGAAAATCATGCCGCCGATGGTGTCGACATATTCGCCATGTTCACCGGCGGCGAAATCCCCGCCGATCATCTTGGCGACGTCGTCGATCTCGGCCTTGCCATCGACGATGAACACGCCGTCGCCGCTCTGGGTGATCATCGGCTCGTCGTCGTCATGCTCGTCCTCGATGTCGCCGACCACCATCTCGACGATGTCTTCCAGCGAGGCAAGGCCGTCGGTGCCGCCATATTCATCGATGACCAGCGCCATTTGCGTGCGCGTCGTCTGCATGCGAGCCATCAGGTCGGAGGCGAGCATCGACGGCGGCACGAACAGCACCGGGCGGATCAGATTGAGGTCGCCAATGGTGCGTGCGAGATCGACCTGGGCGAGATCGAGAACCGTGGCGACGGGTGTTTTCCTGGTCGAGCGGCCCTTCTTGACGCGCGCGATCTTGGTGATGTGGGCCAGCACATCACGGATATGGACCATGCCGCGCGGATCATCGAGGGTCTCTGAATAGACCGGCATGCGGGAATGGCCGGATTGCTCAAAGGTGCCCAGCAGATCGCCGAGCGTCGTCGTGATTTCGACCCCTTGAATGTCGGCGCGCGGTACCATGACGTCCTCGACGCGCACTTCGCGCAGCCGCAGGATGTTGTTGAGCATGGCGCGTTCGCCGGGCGAGAAGGCGCCGGCATCGCTCGTTGTCTCGGCAAGCGCGCCGGCGATTTCCTCCCGCAGGCTGGTTCCGTTGCGTTGCCTGAACAGGCCAAGAACGCGGTCGAACAGGGAGGGACCGGCAGGCGATGTCTCGCTGGCAGCGCTGCCGATGCTGGCAGCACCAGAGGTGCCGGCAGCAGCAGAGGTACTGCTAGCACCAGAGGTAACGGTACTCGGACTTGATCCCTCTTCCGACGTATCGGAAGCCTTGGTTGCACTGCCGGCGTCGGGGCGGGCGGCAGTCTCTGGTTTGTCGTTCATCGTCGTCCGGTCAATTGGTCAGATGTAGTTACGCGTAGGGGTCGGGAATGGCAAGCCTTGCAAGCGCCGCGCGTTCGACGGCTTCCATCGCCTCGGCCTCGGCCTCGGTCTCGTGATCGTAGCCCAGCAGATGCAGCAGGCCGTGGATGACGAGATGGGTGATATGGTTCTCGACAGGCTTGTCTTCCAGTACCGCTTCATGGGCGACCGTTTCGGCGGCCAGCACGATGTCGCCCAGCATCGGCGGCAACGGACCGCCCTGCGCAAACGGAAAAGCCGGGAAAGACAAGACGTTGGTCGGTTTGTCCTTGCCGCGCCAGCCGGCGTTGAGAACCTGGATATGGGCGTCGTCGGAAAAAACGAGACTGAGTTCGGAACGGCCCGCCACGCCGGTTTCGGCAAAAGCCGCCTTAACGGCCCGATCGACCAGCCGCGTCAGGCTTGCCTCGTCGGGCCAGTTGCCCGCCTCAACCGCTATGTCGATGTCGACGGGAATATTCCCGTCGCCGGATATTATGTCCTCAGGCATGAAGCCGCATCGCCAACATCAATTCTCGGCGCCGAGGCCACGCGCCAGCTTGGCGTCCCGGTCGTAGGCCCTGACGATTTCCGCCACCAGCGGATGGCGAACCACGTCGCCGTCGTTGAAGCGCACGGTGACCGCGCCCGCCACGCCGTCCAGCACCCGCAAGGCTTCGACCAGGCCCGATTTGGTGTTCGAGGGAAGGTCGATCTGGGTCGGATCGCCGGTGACGATCATGCGCGAGTTTTCGCCCAGACGCGTCAGGAACATCTTCATCTGCATCGGCGTGGTGTTCTGCGCCTCGTCGAGGATGACGGCGGCATGCGCCAGCGTGCGGCCGCGCATGAAGGCAAGCGGCGCGATTTCGATCACTTCGGCGGCAATGGCGCGCTCGACCTTGTCGGCCGGCATCATGTCGTAGAGCGCGTCATAGAGCGGCCGCAGATAGGGATCGACCTTCTCCTTCATGTCGCCGGGCAGGAAGCCCAGCCGCTCGCCGGCCTCGACCGCCGGCCGCGAGAGAATGATGCGCTCGACCATGCCGCGCTCGAGCAGCATCGCCGCGTGCGCCACCGCCAGGTAGGTCTTGCCGGTGCCGGCCGGGCCGATGCCGAACACCAGTTCCGACCGTTCCAGCGCCCGCATATAGGCGTCCTGGTTGAGCGAACGGGCATAGATCGTCTTCTTGCGGGTGGCGATCTGGGCGGCGGAGACCTTGCCCTTGCGTTCCAGCGTTGGCAGGGTCAACTGATCGTCGGCGGCAATCGCCATGCGCACGGCGCCGTCAACGTCGGACTGGCCGATATCGACGCCTTTCTGGAGAATGCCGTAAAGATTGTCCAGGGCGCGGCGCGCCTGCTCGGCGGCAGAAGCGGACCCTTTGATGGTCAGCTGGTTGCCGCGTGAGCGGATGTCGACGCCAAGCTTCTGCTCGAGCCGGGCGAGGTTTTCGTCGAACTGACCATAAAGGGCGCTGGCAAGCTTGTTGTTGTCGAAAGTCAGAACGATGTGCGCCATGTCAGAAGCCCCAGATGCCGGTACCGGGGGCAGGTTCTTCAGCTCTGCTGCGCTCAACCGTCTCTCCTCATCTGCCGAGACCCTCAGGCCAATTCGGCGAACAGGCTGTTGTAGCCCGTCTTCGTGATTCGCACCTGGATAATGTCACCGATTTCGCCGGCCTTTTCATCAACAATAACCGGCTGCAGCCAAGGTGAGCGGCCAACCTTCTGGCCGGCCTGGCGGCCGGGCTTCTCGATCAGCGTGTCGATGGTGCTGCCGACGAGGCTCAAGCCGAAGTCCTGCTGCTGCTTCACAAGCAGAGCCTGCAGTCTCTGCAGGCGCTCGTCCTTGACCGCTTCCGGCACATGATCGGCCATTTCGGCGCCTGGCGTGCCGGGACGCGGCGAATATTTGAAGGAGAAGGCTGAGGCGTAATTCACCTGACGCACCAGCTCCATGGTCGCCTCGAAATCCGCCTCGGTCTCGCCGGGGAAGCCGACGATGAAGTCGCCGGAAAGCGCGATGTCAGGCCGGGCAGTGCGGATACGGTCGAGCAGCGCCAGATAATCCCTCGCCGTGTGCCGGCGATTCATCGCCTTGAGGATGCGGTCGGAGCCTGATTGCACCGGCAGATGCAGATAGGGCATCAACGACGGCAGATCGCGATGGGCCGCTATCAGCTCGTCATCCATGTCGCGCGGGTGGCTGGTGGTGTAGCGCAGACGCGCCAGCCCGGGGATTTCGGCCAGCCTGAACAGCAGGCGGCCAAGGCCCCACTCGTGGCCGTTCTCGCCCTGGCCATGCCAGGCATTGACGTTCTGGCCAAGCAGCGTCACTTCGCGCACCCCGGCTTCAGCCAGGCGCTCAGCCTCCGCGACAATCTGCGCCACCGGCCGGGAAACTTCGGAGCCTCTGGTATAGGGCACGACGCAGAAGGTGCAGAACTTGTCGCAGCCTTCCTGCACGGTGAGGAAGGCGGTGACGCCGCGCTTGATGACCTCGGCGCGCTTGGGCTGCGGCAGATGCTCGAACTTGTCCTCGATGGCGTAGTCGGTCTCGACGATCTTTTCGCCGCCGCGCACCCGCGCCAGCACGTCGGGGAGCCGGTGATAGGTCTGCGGGCCGATGACCAGGTCGACGGCCGGCGAACGGCGGATGATCTCGGCGCCTTCGGCCTGCGCCACGCAGCCGGCGACGCCGACCAGCATCTCGCGGCCGGCCAGGGCACGCTCGGCTTTCATGTCGCGGATACGGCCGAGCTCGGAATAGACCTTTTCGGCCGCCTTCTCCCTGATATGACAGGTGTTCAGCAGCACCAGGTCCGCCTCGCCAATGGCATCGGTCGCGGAATAGCCGTCGGCAGCCAGCGCATCGGCCATACGCTGCGAATCATAGACATTCATCTGGCAGCCATAGGTCTTGATGAAGACTTTTCTCGCTGCCGTGGAAAGCACTGCCGGCTGTCCAGCCATAGTGCCGATGTCGTCGCTTTCTATCGTGTTCAAGTCCATAAGGCGGCTTCTAACGCCTTTCCGTGACAAAAAACAGACGATTCTCGGCCCGCGCCAGCAAGGGCATGCCGGGGCTAGCGGCTCGGCCGCGGGTCGGCAAGCGCCGCCTGCATCATCTCACGCACCTGGCTTTCCATCAGTTTCGACGTCTCCTTGCGGTTCGAACCCTTGGAAAAGGCGATTGCCTCGCCGAAATGCACCTCGACGTCGAGCGCGCCCTCCGCGAGCAATACCTTGAGATGCGGCATCAAATCCTCATCGCCGATCCAGGCGGCAAGCGGGCGATGCCGGCGGCCGAGCGGCACGCCGTGCAGACGCGTATAGGCGATCGCCACCGGCTGGATGAACACCTGTTCCGCCGCGCCTTCCGAAATCGCCATCGAGGCGGCGCCGAACAGCGTGCTCTTGAACGGCAGGACCATATTGCCGTCGCCGGTCGAGCCCTCGGCAAACAGCACCATCGCATCGCCCTTGGCCATGCGGCTGGCAATCTCGCTTGCCTGGTCGCCCGACGAACGCTTGCGCTCGCGCTCGATGAACACGGTACGCTGCAGCTTCGACAGCATGCCGATCAGCGGCCAGCCTTCCATATCAGCCCTGGCGATGAATTTTACGTCGGCAAAAGAGCCGAGCACCATGATGTCGGTCCAGGAGATGTGATTGGACGCAACCAGCAGCGGGCGCTTGTCGGACAGCGTCCCCTTGACATGGATGCGCATGCCGAGCGCCCTGATGATCAGCCTGTGCCAGATCTTGAGGATGAAGGTTTCCGGCCACCAGCCGGTCTTCATCGACAGTATCTGTAACGGCACGAGGACCAGCGAACCGGCGACAACGAGGCCCAGTGCCAGGAAAATCCTGATTTTCTTGATCATCGCCCCATCCCGGCCGTCTCGCTAGCGAAGATCGCGGCGCATGACAAGCGCGCCGGTCGGTCCGTGTTCGGCCGACCTGTAGTAATTCGGCCGCTTGCCGACCTCGCGGAAGCCCAGCCGGCGATAAAGCGCGATCGCCGCGACATTGGTCTCGTCGACCTCGAGGAACAGCGCTTCGGCGCGCTGCGCGTGCAGTTCGCGCAACACCGCGTCCATCAATTGCCAGCCCAGCCCCTGCCGGCGATGCGATCGCGCCACCGCGACGGTCAGGATCTCGCCCTCGCCTGCCGCAAGCCGCGCCAGCACGAAGCCGACGGGCGGCTTGGAGCCCTGTCCGGTTTCGCGCGCGGCATAGCCGAACACGGTGTCCTGTTCGAGCAAGGCGGCAAATTCGCCATCGGTCCAGGGGCGGACAAAGTCCTCGCGATGCAGCAGCGAGACCGCCGGACTGTCGGCGATCCTCAGCGGCTCGAGCGCATAGTCCCGGCGGCGTGGTTGGAGAAAAGGTATGCGCATCTAATCTTTGTTTTCTTGTTTGACCATGATCTCTGGACAAACGGGAACCGTTGTCCGTGAAAACCGGCTTCCACTTTTCGGGATCATGGTCTGATCCTTGAAAGAATGAACCCGGCCTGCGGCTTGGCGTCGGCGCCGCGCAGGTAGAGTGGTTTCGGCCGTTCGCCCGCGCCCTTGGCGGCAGCCAGGCGGGCGTAGGTGACAATGTCGGCGGTGGCCGTCCGAGGGCCGACATCGAATTCGCGCCCGGCCGATGCACTGATGAGCGCTGCAGCGGTGCCGGCAAGCACCGGAGACGTTGCCATCGCCATTGCCACCACGTCGGCCAGCGTGGCCACGGCCGGACCGTAAGTCAATACTAACCTTTCGTCATAAAAGGCCGCGTGGATCTCCTCACGGCCGGCATCCAGCGCCGCCAGCACGGCGCGACCGGGAAATGCCGTCGCTGCTTCGGCAGCCAGCGCCTCCAGTGTCGTCACTCCGATTGCCGGTATCTTCAGCGCCAGCGCCAGGCCACGCGCGGTCGAGACGCCGACCCGCAGACCGGTGAAGGAACCGGGGCCGACAGACACGGCAATGGCGCCAAGACCTGCATAGTCGGTTGCCCCTGCCTCCAGCGCTTCGGCGATGACCGCCATCAGCTGCTCGGCATGGCCCTTGCCGAGATCGAGCACCGAGCGGCCGAGCTCCCGCTTCGCCGTCGCGTCATAGACGCTAGCGGCGCAGAGGTTGGCGGCACAGTCGATGGCAAGCAATTTCATGAAGCAACCGGTTCGAAAGACAATTCCCTGTGCCCGCCACGGCCCGCCACCGCAAGGGGATAGTGCATAATTCGTTAAGCGGCTTCGCTTGTGGCCTATGCGGCCTGCTCGATGCGCAGCATGTGGTTGTCCCAGACATAGTCCGGTTCGGAGCGTGTCGCACCACTGCCCTCGACGATCTCGCCAGCGCCGGTGGTGGCCATGAAGCCGGTTCCGTCAGGTGCCACGCCGCAGACCTCGACCAGCGCGCTGTTCGCGACGACCCGGCCGCTGGCCGAATCGAGCACGACAAGCGAGTTGCCTTCCGGCGAGGAGACCGCGACCGTGCCGGCAGCCGGATTGGCGGCGACCGAGCCTATGTAGTTGCGGAAGCCGGACAAAACGTCCTGCGGCATGTCGAGCAGTTGCAGATCCTTGCCGCGCGTGGCGCGACCGACCAGCAACGGACGATCGGTGCCCGGCCCCCGGTACTGGCAGCCGAACCAGACGGTTCCGGATGGATCTGTGTCCATGTGGCGGATAGACAGCTGATGCAGTGCGGCCGGCAATTCGTGCTTCTCGATAAGGTCGCCGGTGGCGCGGTCTATCAGCACGTAGGACGGCTTCATGGTCGCAATGTTGAGCTCGGCGCGGCCGTAATCCGGATGGGTCTCGATGCCGCCATTTGCTACCGCAATCGTCCTGCCATCGCCCAGGAGCAGAAGCTCGTGCGGACCCATTCCATAGGTCGGGAACTCGCCGACACGGCTGAATTTCGCCCGCGCATCGTAGACGCCGACGACGCCGGCGGCGTTGTCGAAGTCGTTTTCGGTGGCATAGAGCAGCGCACCGTCGGCCGAAAACACGCCATGGCCGAAGAAATGCCGGCCGGCGATGCTGGCGATGGTCAGCGGCGCATCACGGCCCGAATGGTCGAAAACCACGGCAAAGGTGCCGGGTTGCCGCGCGAAGACCACCGAGCGTTTCGATATGGGATCGAAGGTGACATCGTGGCCGCGATCGGGCAGATCGATCGCATGCAGGACTTTGCCGGCCTCGGACAGGACGGCAGCGCCAAAGCTGCCGTCGCGTTTGACGAAAGCGGTGGCGAAGACGGCGTCGGCCGCAAGCGTCCTTGCCCAGGCCGATGGCGCCATCGCGGCCATGAAGCCAACGCCTGCAGCTCTCAGGAAATCGCGGCGATCTATCAGCGGGGTTTTCAATTCAGTCCCCATCCAGCGAGGAGAAGCCTGCGGTCAGGCCGAATTCAGCGGTCAACCTGGTCCCGATCAGGGTCGACAGGCTGGAGGTGATCAGCGCGAAATGATCGAGCTTGTCGCGCAATGCCGGATCGGCAAGCGCCTTGTCGATTGGACCGCTGACGGCCTTGGCGGTGGCGACACCGTTGACCAGCTGGATGTGGATCGATTCGGCCATCCAGCGCGCATCGGCCGGCAGGGCGTCGCCAAGTTTCGAGGCCTGGAACAGCGTATCGATGCCGGAGAGATTGCCGGCCAGTGACGCGGTGGTGTTTTGCGAGCGCCAATAGATCGCTTGTTTCGGCTTGTCCGCGTCCGGCTTGCCGCCGAAAAATCCTTTCAGGCGCACGTCACGCACCATTTCCAGCTCGTTGACGAAGACGCCGACCAGTTCGGTCACCGCTTCATTGCCGTCGCGGTAGAGCGGGTTCTGCGGCCCCGGATTGGCCCAAAGCGCTGCAAAGCCGTCCGGTTTGTTCCAGGCGGCACTGACCTCGCCGGCCATGGTTTCGATGTTGCCGGCAACAGCAGTGCCATAGGCGCAGCGGTAGGGATCATCCTTGCCGGCCAGTGCATCGGCGCCGTCGCCGTAAAGTACGAACTCCAGCGCGCCCAGCCCCTGCATGGCGACGCTCTTGCCGGCCAGCTGTGCCGGATCTGTGGCGGTTGGATCCTTCGCCGACAGCGCCGCCTGCACCTGCTTCAGGCCAATGCTCTTGCGATCCGGCCAGAACAGCATGCGTTCCAGCCGGTTGTTCTCCTTGATCGGCCCGAAGCCGATGATTTCGGCTGACGACCAGGCATAGACGGTGGCGGAGAATTCGGCGCGTGCGGCATCGAGCTCTCCTTGCGAGGGCGTGACGCACAGCTTGCGCATGGATCCGGTCAAGGCTTCCGCATGCTCGTGCAGGCCGGCATAGGCCGGGCGGACGAAGCCATCGATCGCCCGCTGGATGATGTCGGAGGCTTTGACCGCCGCCGACGCAGGGACAACGCCCAGCAGGGCCAGCGGAAGAGCGAAAAACAATGCAGAACGCTTGAACATCACAGTGACTCCAGGAATTTGAGCAATGCGTCACGCTCGGCCGCGTTAGCGGCGGCAAAACGGTCGCGCGCTTTCTGCGCCTCGCCGCCATGCCACAGGATCGCCTCAGCCAGGCTGCGCGCGCGCCCGTCATGCAGAAAGAAGGAATTGCCGTTGACTGTCTCGGTCAGGCCGATGCCCCACAGCGGCGGCGTGCGCCACTCATTGCCCGTCGCATCGCCCACGGCCTGGCCATCGGCCAGATCAGGCCCCATGTCGTGCAGCAGGAAGTCCGAATAAGGCCAGATCAACTGGAAGGCCTGCGCCTTATTGGGCGTATCGCGGCGCGTGACGAATTTCGGCGTATGGCAGGCAATGCAGCCGATCTCGTAGAATGTCTTTTTGCCCGCGAGCACGTCCGGCCGGTCGAGGTCCCGGCGCGACGGCACGGCCAGGTTCTGCGAATAGAAGGTGACGAGATCCATCACCGGCGGCGGCGCCTCGACCGGGCCAAGACGCTGCTGCACGCCGTTCGGCATGGCGAGGCATTTTGCCTCCGCAGCAGTGCAATCGCCCCAATGCCTCGGCTCTTCGAGCGTCGAGATGCCGATGTCGCCGGCAAAGGCATCCGCCGCCTGCCGGCGGATCGACGCGGTCTGTGCCTTCCAGCCGAAACGGCCAAGCGTCAGTTCCCCGTTCAGGCTATCGCGCACGATGTTCGGCCTGCCGGAAATGCCGTCGCCGTCCCTGTCGTCCGGATCGGCGTGGGCGAGAATATCAGCCGGCGCGATCTGTTCGATCAGGCCCAGGCCGATCATCGGCGGCGTCAGCCGCGGCGACAGCGTGGTGCGCGGGTCAAGCGGCCCGTAGCCAAGGCCGTCAACCGAATAGCTCGGTTTGCGCAAGGAGATCACAGAGCCGTCCGTCAGCTCCACCTTACGTTCCTGGTAATCGATATGCATCCTGCCTTCACCGGGCAGGCCGGGTACGGCGAGCTCCTGCAATTGCCTGCCGTAGGCCGGGTCGGGGAAGTTGAGCACCTCGTGGTCGGCAAGCGCCGCCCTTTCTTGCGTGCTGCTGGCGTCGCGGGCCAGCCGCAGGAACATCGACGTGGTGCCGGCGTCGCCTTGCGGCGGGCGGCCGCGGCCGTCCTTCAGATGACAGTTCTGGCAGGCACGTTCGTTGAACAGCGGGCCGAGCCCGTCCGACGCCTGCGTCGAGGATGGCGACGAGACCCAGTTCTTGCGGAAAAGGGCATTGCCAAGCTTGAAGTCGCCCTCTTCCTCGAAGGTGAGGTTGGCCGAGGATTGCGAGAAGGAATCGCGGCTGACGTCCTTTCGGGACGTGCCGGCGCCACCTTGCATCAGTTCGAACGGCTCTGGCCTGGAAAAATCCGTGGTCGGCCTGGTGACGGCGATGGCGCGCGCCTGATCCTTCGCATTGAGGTCGGTGCGCGTGGTGGCGAAGCCGGCCGGCTGAAGATCACCCGCCATCGCCGAAGAGGTAAGCGCCAACACGAGCATGACACAGCGCCGACGCGCCAATCCGGCTGGCGTCTTCTCAGGGGGCGGCGAGCCATTGGCCCGCCGCGAGCGGCGCACGAATTCTAGCAGGCGCCGCATTCCCGCATGCCCTTACTCCGCCTCGTCTGCCGATGCGGCGTTGAGCTGGCCGTATTTCTCCTCGCCGATCGAGGCAAGCAGGTCGAGCTGCGTCTCAAGAAAGTCGATGTGACCCTCCTCGTCGGCCAGCAATTCCTCGAACAGCTTCATCGTCACGTAGTCGCCGGCGTCGTTGCAAATTTCGCGCGAACGCTTGTAGGCGGTACGTGCGTCATATTCTCCGGCAAGGTCGGATTCGAGCACTTCCTTCACGTTCTGCCCGATGCGCAGCGGCGCCACGGACTGCAGGTTCGGATGGCCTTCGAGGAAGATGATGCGGGCGACGAGCTTGTCGGCATGGTGCATCTCCTCGATCGATTCCGCCCGCTCCTTCTTTGCCAGCTTCGCGTATCCCCAGTCCTCAAGCAGACGGAAATGCACCCAGTACTGATTGACGGCCCCAAGCTCCAGAAAAAGGGCCTCGTTAAGCCGCTCGATGATCTGCGGATCGCCTTTCATGAATTCTGCTCCCGTATTGGATGCGCAGGCCTCTGACGCGATCCAGGTGTGAAACGACATCCACGCCGCTCGCCTCCGAGCGAGCGTGGTAGTTTTCGGTGACCCGAATGATCGTTTCCACCACATTTGGGAAGCAGCCGCAACAGCGACCGCGCTTTTGCATTGCATGGTAGATTTTCGCCGGCACGATCAACTGCCAGGGATCCTGGTCCAGCAGCCCGACGATCGTCTGCTCGATCTCCTTCTCGGTGATGATGTTGCAATGACAAATCAGCATTGGCTTGCTCGGCTGGCTGACGGCGTCTCCCGCGCCGTGTGGCTTGATCTTCTGGCGGAGGCCGTTGCAAAGCCGGTTGTCCGGCTCCGGGTCAGTCTCCGTCGTTTACCCCTTACTTGAACACCTTGTCCGGCGCGTCGAGGCTGTCGGACCCTTCGAAGGCGATGGTGCTGAGCTTCAGGGAGCCGACGGCGCGCTCAATCGACTTGGTCTGATCGATCAGCGCATCAATCGCCGCCTGGACGGTGGCATTGCCCTCAATGTTGCCCTCGGCGATCTGCTGGTCATAGGCCTCGCCGGCCAGTGCACGCGCCTTGATCGCCTCCATCTTGGCGACCGAAACATCGAGCTTGTCAGACAGTTCCTTGTCGATCGCCGGGTCGGCCGCCTTCACCATATCGGCCACCGAAGGACCCGAAACGACGGTGCCGTCGAGACGCGTGTAGCTCGCATGATAGGCCGCGCGAATGCCGATGGCGTCGTAGAGATGCGAATTGTAGGTGTTGTCGGAGAAGCAATCGTGCTCCTCTTCCGGATCATGCAGCAGTAGGCCGAGCTTCATGCGCTCGCCGGCCAGTTCGCCGTAGGACAGCGAGCCCATGCCGGTGAAGATCGTCGAGATCGCCGTGTTCGGCTCGCCATCGACAAGAGCCTTGCGGGCGGCGCCGTCTTCCTTCCAGTTGCCGACCATCTCCTGAATATCCGAAACCAGAAGGTCGCTGGCCGATTTCAGATACTCGGCGCGGCGGTCGCAATTACCGCCGGTGCAGTTCTTGAGGTCGTAGTCGGTGTAGTGGCGCTCGCCGGCACCCGGGCCGGTGCCATGCAGGTCCTGGCCCCAGAGCAGGAATTCGATGGCGTGATAGCCGGTGGCGACATTGGCCTCGATGCCGCCGGCTCCCTGCAGCGTGCCGGAGAGGAATTCCGGCGAAAGCTTCGATGCATCGACCTTCTTGCCGTTGATCTCGATCTCCTTGTTGGCGATCACATTGGCCGTGTAGAGCGCGTTCGCGTCCGATTCGGTGCCGTAGCTCTTGGCGACATAGTCGATCAAGCCTTCATCCAGCGGCCAGGAATTCACCTTGCCTTCCCAGTCGTCGACGATCTTGTTGCCGAAGCGGTAGACTTCGGTCTGCTGGTAGGGAACGCGCGATGCCTTCCAGGCGTCACGGGAAGCGTTGAGGGTTTCCACCGATGGCGTGGCGAGCAGCGCGTCGACCGCCTTGTCGAGCGCTTGCGCGGTGGTCAGCGAATCCTCGTATTTCGCGAGCGCGATGTCGGAATAGGTCTTGTTGACCGCCTTTACATCTGTTTCCGCCTTTGCCGGCAACACGAATACCGCCGCCGTCAGCAGGGCAGTGGCGCCGATCGCCGCAAGCCTGCTGCCATATCGTGCTGTCATGATCACTCTCCAGTTTCTCGGAAATTCTGTAAACGGCGCGCGCAGCAACCGGCGCCAGGCCATCTGCGGGCCATTGGGCGCAAGAGATGCCGCGCCATCGCGCGGTTCGCGGAAGAAAGACACCAAAATGCCTCCAATCGAAAGGGTTCAAGGCCCAAACATTAAAGGGATGCGCTGACGCGCGAACTTCCATAAAGCTGCGACACCGTCGGATGTCAATGACAATCCGCAAGAAAAGTCAATCGAAACAACAGTTTAGAATTATTCTAAACTGCAACTGTCAACTTTATGCGTTTTCCTGCACCGGTCTTGCCGCTGAACTGTGCGATTGACAGCCGCCATCCCGGATGCGACCCGCAAAAGCTCGCTTGCAGCGGTGCCAGACAATTGCCATCTGGCGGAACATCCTAGGGTAGAATCGGGATTGAGTGCGATGAAGAACGGTGTGGTCATTGTCGGCGCGGGTCATGCGGGCGTGCAAGCGGCCGCAAGTCTGCGCGAGGACGGTTATGACGGACCGGTAATCCTCGTCGGAGATGAGGACGAACTGCCCTACCACAAGCCGCCGCTGTCGAAGACCTTCATCAAGGATGCCGAGGCCAAGCCACAACCCTTGCGCGGCGAGGCCTTTTACACCGGCAGCGCCATCGACTACCGGCCTGGCGTCAGGATCGATCGCATCGATGCCGGACGCCGCAGTTTGGATATTGCCGGCGGTGGTGCGCTTGCCTTCGACCACCTGATCCTGGCGACAGGCTCGCGCCCGCGCACGCTGCCGCTGCCCGGTGCCGATCTGTCCGGGGTGCTGTCGCTGCGCTCACTGGCCGATGCGCGGCTGATCCGCGACCTCAGCGCGCAAACCGACGAAGTCGTCATCCTCGGCGGCGGTTTCATCGGGCTGGAGATCGCAGCCACGTTGAAGGCCGCCGGCCGCACGGTGACAGTGGTCGAGGCGGTGGACCGGCTGCTCGGCCGCGCCGTAGCGCCGGTGGTGGCGAGCCACGTCCGGCAACGGCTGGAAGCGACGGGCGTGCGCATCCTCACCGGCACCTCGATCGCCAGGCTCGAAGGCGAAAACGGTCATGTCGTGGCCGCGATCACCTCGTCAGGCGAAAGGCTGCCGGCGCGCATGGTCATTGTCGGCATTGGTGCCGTGCCGAATGTCGAACTGGCGCAGGAAGCTGGCCTCGGCATCGCCAACGGCGTCCGCGTCGATCACCAGATGCGGACTTCGGTGCCGGAGATTCTCGCTATTGGCGATGCTGCCTCTTACCGTCACTGGTTCACCGGCGGCGACGTGCGCCTGGAATCGGTGCAGAATGCCACCGACCAGGCGCGGCTTGCCGCGCGCACGATATCAGGCCATGCCGACGCCTATTCTGCGGTGCCATGGTTCTGGTCCGACATCGGCGACATGAAGCTGCAGATGGTCGGCCTGACCGCCGGCGGCGACAGCCATGTCGTGCTGGGCGACCTGCCCGACAACAAATTCTCGATCTACCACTACGCCGGCGAGCGGCTGCTCGGCATCGAATCGGTCAACCGTCCGGGCGACCATATGCTTGGCCGCAAGATGTTGGGCGCCGGCTTCTCGCCGACGCCACAGACGGTGGCCGCTGGCCCCGAGGGGCTGAAAGCGGCACTGGCTGCTTTCCTCGAGAATGAGCCCGCCAGAGCGGCGGGATAATTCCGTCCCTCAGGCGCGGCACCTTACTGATCAGGCGGCGCAGACTTCGCGGATCGAGCTTTCCAGAATGTCGAGTGCTTCGTTCATGACTTCGTCCTGGATGGTGATCGGCGCCAGGAAGCGGATGACGTTGCCGTAGACGCCGCAGGTCAACAGGATCAGGCCCTTGTCGAGCGCCTTCAACCGGATCGCATTGGCGATCTCGGCTGAGGGCAGGCCCTTCTTGACGTCGTTGAACTCGACCGCGTTCATGAAGCCGAGACCTCTGATGTCGACGATCTCGGGCACGTCGTCGCGGATCGAGTGCAGCCGCTGTTTCAGCCTTGCGCCCAGCGTATTGGCGCGGTCGCACAGCTTTTCATCCTCGATCACGTCGAGCACGGCGTGCGCCGCGGCAACGCCGATCGGACTGCCGCCATAGGTGCCGCCGAGCCCGCCGGGGCCGGGCGCATCCATGATTTCGGCGCGGCCGGTGACCGCCGCCAGAGGAAAGCCGCCGGCCAGGCTCTTGGCCATGGTGGTGATGTCGGCGGCCACCTCATGGTGATCCATAGCAAACATCTTGCCGGTGCGGGCAAAGCCGGTCTGCACTTCGTCGGCGATCAGCAGCATGCCGTGCTGGTCGCAAAGCTTGCGCAGCGCAACCAGGAAATCCCGCGGCGCGTCGTAGAAGCCGCCCTCGCCCTGAACCGGCTCGATGATGATGGCGGCGACGCGCGCCGGATCCACATCGGCCTTGAACAACCGGTCGAGCGCCGCCAGCGAGTCGGCGACCGAGACACCGTGCAGCGGCACAGGAAACGGCGCATGGTAGACATCGCCCGGCATGGCGCCGAAGCCGACCTTGTAAGGCACGACCTTGCCGGTCAGCGCCATGCCCATGAAGGTGCGGCCATGGAAGCCGCCGGCGAAGGCAATGACCGCCTGACGGCCGGTGGCATTGCGGGCGATCTTGATGGCGTTCTCTACCGCCTCGGCCCCGGTGGTGACGAAGATCGTCTTCTTCTCGAACTTGCCGGGCAGCATGCCGTTCAGCCGTTCGGCCAGGCGCACATAGCTCTCATAGGGCACCACCTGGTGGCAGGTGTGGGTGAAGCGGTCGAGCTGTGCCTTGACCGCCTCGATCACCCTGGGATGGCGATGCCCGGTGTTGACGACGGCGATGCCCGACGAGAAATCGATATAGCGACGCCCCTCGACATCCCAGATTTCCGAATTTTCAGCCCGGTCGGCATAAATCTGCGTGGTCATGCCGACGCCGCGGGAAATCGATTGGTTCTTGCGTTCGGAAATGGCTGAATTCTTCATCGTATCCCTCACCGGGCCGGCGCCCGTCCTGTTTGATGCCGTTGAGATGTCTTCTGACCTTATTTCACGTTTTCCTCAAGTCGGCACCACCGGCAGGCGATTGGGCCTGCGGTGGGCAGATCCCGGCGCTTAGCCAGTCGGGCGATACACGTACGAGACCGGTTTCCTTTTCCCGGGGATCGACTATCCTCTGGATGGCCGCGAGGCACCGCGATCAGCGAGCGGCCCGCGGTCGGGAGAGCCCATGAGCAGGAACGTGACTTCGCCCGTCTCGCAGCCATCGGTCAAAGCTCCCGGTCTTTTGTCTTTTCCAGCCGCCCCGGCGCTTTTCGCCTGCACGGCGGCGCTGCTTCTGGCCGGCTGTCAGAAGCAGGAAGCGGCGGACAAGAAACTGCAGATCATGGTGCGCACCGAAACGGTGGCGATGGCCGACTATGCGCCAAGGACTTCGCTGACCGGGGTGATCGCGGCGCGTACGCTGAACAATCTGTCGTTCCGGGTCGGCGGTCGCGTCGCCGAACGGTTTGTCGATGTCGGCCAGCATGTCGATCAAGGCACGGTGCTCGCCCGCATCGACCCGCAGGAGCAGGAATCCGACCTGCGCTCGGCGCAGGCCGATCTTGATGCAGCCAAGGCGCAACTGACCCAGTCCGTTGCCGCCTTCGAGCGGCAGAAGACGCTGCTGGCGCAGGGCTTCACCACCAGGCGCGACTATGACGCCGCGGACCAGGCCCTGAAGGTGGCACAAGGCAGCGTCGAAGCCGCGCAGAGCGCTTTCTCCAACGCCCAGCAAAACCTGTCCTTCACCGAGCTCAAGGCCGGTGCCGCCGGCGTGATCACCGCCCGCCAGGTCGAAACCGGCCAAGTGGTGCAAGCCGCGCAAACCGTCTTCACCGTCGCCGAGGACGGCGACCGCGACGCGGTGTTCAACGTGCAGGAGACGCTGATCGCCAAGACACCGGCATCGCCTGCGGTGACGATCACGCTGTTGTCCGATCCGCAGGTCAAGGCAACGGGCAAGGTCCGCGAAATCTCGCCTGCGGTCGACCCGGCTTCGGGCTCAATCCGGGTCAAGGTCGCCATTCCCGACACGCCCGCCGGCATGCCGCTGGGAGCAGCCGTCATCGGCTCGGTAAGCGCCAAGCCGGCGAAGGCGATCCTGCTGCCCTGGCAGGCGCTGACGTCCAGCGCCGGCAAGCCGGCGGTCTGGATCGTCGATCCGTCGACCAAGGCGGTGACGATGGCGCCGGTCGAAGTGCTGGCGTTCAATTCGGGCACGGTCGTGATCGCCAGGGGGCTGGACGAAGGCCAAAGCGTCGTCACCGCTGGAGGACAGCTGCTCAGCCCTGGACAGACGATCGAGATATCGGGAGCGGGCCAATGAGCCGGACGCCGCGCGTCCTGCTCGGCGTGCTCATGCTCGGCGCGCTGGCATCCTGCTCCAGGTCGGAGGAAAAGCCGCCCGAGATCATCCGGCCGGTGCTGTCGATGGTGATCGAGCCGCGCACCACGCAAGTCTTCGGTTTTGCCGGATCCGTCGAACCGCAGGTCAGCGCCGATCTGGCCTTCCGTCTGCTTGGCCGGGTCGTCTCGCGCGACGTCCAGGTCGGCGACATCGTCAGCAAGGGCACGACGATAGCGGCACTCGATCCGACCGCGCTGGAGTTGTCGCTCCAGGCGGCCAAGGCGGAACTGTCCAATGCCGAGGCGCAGTTCGCCAACGCCGCCGCCAGCGAGGAACGGCAGCGCCAGTTACTCGCCTCGGCCAACGCCACGCAAGCTGTCTTCGACGCCGCGCAGCAGGCGCGCAAAGCTGCGGAGGCAGGTGTCGAGCGGGCCAAGGCCTCGCTTGCCAAATCGCAGGAACAGCTCGGCTATGCCAGGCTGTTCTCTGATTTCGACGGTGTCGTCACCGCTGTCGGCGCCGAAGTTGGCCAGACGGTCTCGCCCGGCCAGACCGTCGTCACCGTGGCGCGCTCGGACCTGCGCGAGGCGGTGGTCGACATTCCCGACCAATTGACCGGTGATCTCGCGGCCGGCACGCCCTTCCAGGTCATCCTGCAGTCGCTGCCGACGATCCAGACCGGGGCCAAGCTGCGCGAGATCGCACCGCAATCCGAGGGCTCGACCCGCACCCGGCGCGTCAGGCTGACGCTCACGGATCCGCCACAGGCCTTCCGGCTCGGCTCGACGGTGACGGCGACCCGCGTGACCAAGGTGGCACCGACGATCGAACTGCCCATGTCGGCGCTGTTCGAAAAGAACGGTTCCGCGAAAGTATGGATCGTCGACCCGCAGACATCCAGCGTGAACGCACGCGACATAAAGGTCGCGTCGAAGAATGGCGGCACCTTCACGGTGACCGAGGGGCTGGAGGCCGGCATGCGTGTTGTCACGGCGGGCGTCCACAGCCTGAGCGAAGGCCAGAAGGTGACAGTGCCCGAGGGAGGGGCCTCATGAAAGGCTTTAATCTCTCCGACTGGGCGCTCAACCACCGCTCCATGGTCTGGTATTTCATGCTGGTCTTCGTCGTGGCTGGCGTGTTCTCCTACCTCAATCTCGGCCGTGAAGAAGATCCCAACTTCACCATCAAGACGATGATCATCCAGGCCAACTGGCCGGGCGCCTCGGTCAAGGAAACCGTGCAGCAGGTGACCGACCGCATCGAGAAGAAACTCGAGGAACTCGATAGCCTCGACTACACCAAGTCCGTCACCACGGCCGGCCAGACCGTCATCTTCGTCAACCTGAAGGACACCACCAAGGCACGCGATGTCGTGCCGAACTGGATTCAGGTGCGCAACATGGTCAATGACATCGGGGCACAGTTTCCGCAGGGTGTGCAGGGCCCGTTCTTCAACGACCGCTTCGGCGACGTCTATGGCAACATCTACGCCTTCACATCGGACGGGCTGACGCCGCGCCAGTTGCGCGACTATGTCGAGGATGCCAGAACAAAGATCCTGACCGTGCCCAACGCCGGCAAGGTCGACCTGGTCGGCGCCCAGGACGAAGCGATCTATCTCGAATTCTCAACCCGCCAGATCGCCGCCCTCGGCCTCAACCAGCAAGCGATCGTCGCCAGCCTGCAGGCGCAGAACGCGATCACGCCGTCCGGCGTCATCCAGTCCGGGCCGGAGCGCATCAGCGTGCGTGTCGGCGGGCAGTTCACCTCCGAGGAAAGCCTGCGCGCCATCAATCTGCGCGTCAACGACCGCTTCTTCCGCCTGAGCGACGTAGCGACGATCACACGCGGCTATGTCGATCCGCCGACGGCACTGTTCCGTTTCAACGGCCAGGACGCGATCGGGCTCGCCATCGGCATGAAACCCAACGCCAACCTGCTCGAATTCGGCGAGGCCCTGCACAAGGAGATGGACAAGGTGCTGGCCGACCTGCCGGTCGGCGTCGGCGTGCATCTGGTCGCCGACCAGCCGGTCATCGTCGAGGAGGCCGTCTCGGGCTTTACGCGCGCGCTGTTCGAGGCGGTCGCCATCGTGCTCGCCGTGTCGTTCATCAGTCTCGGCATGCGCGCCGGCTTCGTCGTGGCGCTCTCGATCCCGCTGGTGCTGGCCATCACCTTCACGGTCATGGCCTATCTCGGCATTTCGCTGCAGCGTATTTCCCTGGGTGCGCTGATCATCGCGCTCGGCCTTCTGGTCGACGACGCGATGATCGCGGTCGAGATGATGGTGGCGCGGCTTGAGGTCGGCGACAATCTGCGCAAGGCGGCGACCTATGTCTACACATCGACCGCCTTTCCGATGCTGACCGGTACGCTGGTAACTGTCGCCGGCTTCATCCCGATCGGCCTCAACAACAGCGCCGCCGGCGAATATACCTTCACCCTGTTCGTGGTCATCGCCGTTTCGCTGCTGGTGTCATGGATCGTGGCGGTGCTGTTTGCGCCACTGCTCGGCGTCACCATCCTGCCGGCGACGATGAAAACCAAGCATCACGACCAGCCGGGCCGCTTCACCTCACTGTTCCGGCGCGTGCTTGTCGGCTCGGTGCGCCATCACTGGCTGACCATCATCGCCACCGTGTTGTTGTTTGCCGGCTCGATCGCCGGCTTCGGCCTGGTGCAGCAGCAGTTCTTCCCGCCATCGGACCGGCCGGAGTTGATCGTCGACTGGAACCTGCCGCAGAATTCTTCGATCGCCGACACGCGCGACCAGATGGAGCGGTTCGAGCAGCGGGCACTGGTCGGCAATCCCGACATCGACCATTTCTCGTCCTATATCGGCCAGGGCGCGGTGCGTTTCGTGCTCGCCTATGACGTGCAGCCGGCCAACCCCTATTTCGGCCAGACCGTCATCGTCACCAAGAGCATCGAGGCCCGCAACCGGGTCAAGCCGGCGCTGGAAAAGCTGCTGCGCGAGGAGTTCGTCGGCACCGACGCCTTCGTCAAGCCGCTCGAACTCGGACCGCCGGTCGGCCGCCCCGTGCAATACCGCGTCGGCGGTCCCGACATCCAGACGGTGCGCGAACTGGCGCAGCAATTCGCCGGTGTCATCTCCGCCAATCCAAAGCTCGCCGCGCCGACCTTCGACTGGAACGAGCCGCAGCGCGTGCTGAGGGTCGACGTGCTGCAGGACAAGGCACGCCAGCTCGGCATCACCTCCTCCGACATCGCCAGCGCGCTGAACAGTACGGTCGGCGGCGCCACCATCACGCAGGTGCGCGACGCCACTTACCTGATCAATGTCGTGGCCCGCTCCCGCGGGGCCGAACGCGGCTCGATCGAGACGTTGCAGAACATGCAGTTGCCGACCAGCACCGGCGAGGCGATCCCGCTCGCGGCGGTCGCCAACTTCCGCTACGATCTGGAGCAACCGACGGTGTGGCGACGCGATCGCATCCCGACCATCACCGTGCGCGCCGGGCTGGTCGGCGACGTGCTGCCGGCCACGGTCGTCAACGAACTGAAGCCATCGGTCGATGCCTTCACCGCCAAGCTGCCGCCGGGCTATTCGATCGCCACCGCCGGCTCGGTCGAGGAGAGTGCCAAAAGTCAGGGACCGATCGCCGCCGTCGTGCCGTTGATGCTGTTCGTCATGGCAACGATCCTGATGGTGCAGTTGCAGAGCTTCCAGCGCCTGTTCCTGGTCGTGGCGGTGGCGCCGCTCGGCCTGATCGGCGTGGTGGCGGCCCTGGTGCCGAGCGGAGCGCCGCTGGGCTTCGTCGCCATCCTGGGCGTGCTGGCGCTGATCGGCATCCTGATCCGCAATTCGGTCATCCTGATCGTGCAGATCGAGGATCTTGTTCGAGAGGGCAAGGACCGCTGGGCGGCGGTCATCGAAGCGACCGAACACCGGATGCGGCCGATCGCACTGACGGCGGCGGCCGCCAGCCTGGCGCTGATCCCGATCGCGCGTGAAGTGTTCTGGGGTCCGATGGCCTATGCGATGATGGGCGGCATCATCGCGGGTACCGCAATCACGCTGCTGTTCCTGCCGGCGCTTTATGTGACGTGGTTCAGGATCAAGGAGCCGAAGGGCCGGGAAGAGCCACCCGTTCTGGAGAGCGGCGAACTGGCGCAAGGCTCAGCCTAAGGCTTTGCCTGATCATTCGTTGTCGTTGGAGGGCACAGGGCGCGACCTGGCGCGTTGCCATGGCGACGATTTCGAGGTGCGCCAAGCGTGCCAGCCTTCTGGCAAGTCCGCCAACGCCTGGATGCTTTCGTCCCGCTGCACAACGTTTTGCAAGCTGACGATCATGATATCGCCTTCGTCAACAGGTCCGGTTTCGCTGTTGTGGAATTGCCAACTGCCGTCGTCATCGTCATGTGAGACGTATGTAATCCAATCGCCGCGGGTAACGACTGCCCTATCCACAAACACCGCGACATTGGGCGGATCCGCAAACTTCCATTCCTCCATGGGAATTCCCCAAGATGGTTGTTCGGCGCAAAAGAGAAAACGAATTCAAGCGGTTCTCACAAACCCGTCGCTGGCCCGCAACAGATTGCGCGTATAGTCCTTGGTCACGCGGCGCTCGACAAGGTCTGCCGCCGCCAGATTCTCCACCGCCTCGCCGCTTTGCATCACCATCAGCCGCTCGCACATATGGGTGATGATGGCGAGGTCGTGGCTGACCATCAGGAAGGTCAGCTTGCGGCGCTTGCGTACCTCTTCCAGCAGGTTGAGCACTTCCGCCTGCACCGAGGCATCGAGCGCCGAGGTCGGCTCGTCGAGCAGCAGGATCGACGGTTCCAGAATGAGCGCACGCGCGATCGCCACGCGCTGGCGCTGGCCGCCGGAGAGCTGGTGCGAATAGCGAAACCGAAAACCGTTGCCGAGGCCGACTTCGTCGAGCGCCCGCTGGATACGCTTTTCGCCGTCGGCAAAGCCATGGATGGCAAGCGGCTCCTGCAGCAGACGGTCGACGGTCTGGCGCGGGTGCAGCGACCCGTACGGATCCTGGAAGACCATCTGCACTTCACGGTAGAAGGCCTTGTCGCGGCGCGCGCCGAGCGTCTTGCCGTTGACGACGATGCCGCCCGATGCAACCGGCGCAAGGCCGGCGATGGCCCGCAGCAGCGTCGATTTGCCGGAGCCGGATTCGCCGACCAGGCCGAAGGATTCGCCCGGCTGCACGTCGAGGCTGACGCCTTTCAGTGCGCGAAAACGGTCGAAGATCACTTCCAGCCTGTCGACGGCAATCGCAGAAGTCATGCCGCCCACTCCGGCTTGCGGTCGAGCACCGGCAGCGGGTGGCGGTCGGCACCGATCTTGGGCATGCAATTGAGCAGGCCGCGCGTGTAGGGATGCTGGGCCTGGCCGAGTTCGGACGCCTTGAGCTGCTCGACCACCTTGCCGGCATACATGACGATGACGCGGTCGCAGAAGGACGAGACCAGGCGCAAATCGTGCGAGATGAAGATCAGCCCCATGCCACGCTCACTGACCAGCCGGTCGAGGATGCCGAGCACATCGAGCTGCACGGTGACGTCGAGCGCCGAGGTCGGCTCGTCGGCGATCATCATTTCCGGACCGGCGATCAGCATCATGGCGATCATGGCGCGCTGGCCCATGCCGCCCGAAACTTCATGCGGATGCAAATTGAAGACGCGAGAGGGATCACGGATCTGCACCGCCTCCAGCATGGCCAATGCACGGTCGCGCGCCTCCGCCTTGCCGACCTTTTCATGGGTGCGCAGCGTCTCGACGATCTGGCGACCGATGCTCATCACCGGGTCGAGCGAATATTTCGGATCCTGCAGGATCATGGCGATGCGCTTGCCGCGCAGCTTCCTGCGTTCGCGTGGCGAGACGGTGAGCAAATCGATGCCGTCGAAGGCGAGCTTGTTGGCCGATATCCGCGCCTGCGGTGGCGTCAGGCCCATGATGGCGCGGCCGGTCTGCGATTTTCCCGAGCCGGATTCGCCGACGATGCCGAGCCGTTCGCGGCCGAGCGAAAAGGAAACGCCGCGCACCGCCTCGATCAGCCCGGTGCGGGTCGGGAAGGTGACGCGCAGGTCGTCTACGTCGAGAAGCGTTTTCGGTTCTCCGCTCATTGGTCGCCGCTCATTGGTCGCCACTCCGCGGATCGAGCGCGTCGCGCAGGCCGTCGCCAAGCAGGTTGAAGCCGAGGCTGACGATGAGGATGGCGAAGCCCGGCGCACCGGCCACCCACCATTGATCGAGCACGAAGCGGCGGCCGGAGGCGATCATCGTGCCCCATTCGGGCAGCGGCGGCTGCGCGCCGAGGCCGAGGAAACCGAGCCCGGCGGCGGTCAGGATGATGCCGGCCATGTCGAGCGTCACCCTGACGATCAGGGACGAAATGCAAAGCGGCATGATATGGCGCAGCACGATGCGGAAGGGCGAAGCGCCCATCAGTTGCACCGCCTTGATGTAGTCGGAATTGCGCACCGTCAGCGTCTCTGCCCGCGCGATGCGGGCGTAGGGCGGCCATGAGGTGATGGCGATGGCCAGCACTGCATTCTCGATGCCGGGGCCAAGTGCTGCGACGAAGGCCAGCGCCAGGATCAGCTTGGGAAAGGCGAGGAAGATGTCGGTGATGCGCATCAGGATGGCATCGGTCCAGCCACCGGCATAGCCTGCAACGGTGCCGACCAGAAGGCCGATGGGTGCGGCGATGATGGCAACCAGGATGACCACATAAAGCGTCCAGCGCGAGCCGTAGAGGATGCGCGACAGGATATCGCGGCCGAGATCGTCGGTGCCGAACCAGTGCTCGGCGCTCGGCGCCAGCAGGCGCGCGTTCTTCAGGTCGCCGAACGTTGGCGAATAAGGCGCCAGCACGCCTGCAAGGGCGGCAACGACCAGCAGGGCAATGATGATGAGCAGGCCCAGAAACGCCAACCGGTTGGCGGAAAAGCGCCGCCACGCCACATAGGCGCGGCCGAGCCTTGCCTGCATGCGCGAGGCCGGCCGCTCGCTGAGCAGCCAGTCGCGACGGCTCTGGATGGTGTCGACGCTCATGCGGACTTCGTCCTCGGATCGAGCACCCGATACAGCAGGTCGGAGAGAAGGTTGATGGCGATGAACACCGAGCCGATGACGATGGTGCCACCGAGCACCGCATTCATGTCGGCGTTCTGCAGCGAATTGGTGATGTAAAGGCCGATGCCCGGCCATGAGAAGACGGTCTCGGTCAGCACCGAACCTTCCAGCAGTCCGGCATAGGACAGCGCGATCACCGTCACCATCGGCACCGCTGCGTTGCGCAGCGCGTGGCCCCAGATGATGCGGGTTTCCGACAGGCCCTTGGCGCGCGCCGCGACGATATATTCCTGCGACAATTCGTTGAGCATGAACGAGCGCGTCATGCGGCTGATATAGGCGAGCGAGAAATAGCCGAGCAGCGAGGCCGGCAGGATGATGTGGCGGAAGGCGTCGTAAAAAACGTCCCACTGCCCCTGCATTGCGGAGTCGAGGAGATAGAAGCCGGTGATCGGCGTAAAGGTGTATTCGTAGACGACGTCGAGCCTCGCCGGGAAGGCAACCCATTGCAGCTTGGCGTAAAACAGCACCAGCCCAAGCAGCCCCAGCCAGAAGATCGGCACGGAATAACCGATCAGGCCGATGACGCGCACGATCTGGTCGATGAGGCTGCCGCGCCTGACCGCGGCCAGCACACCGAGCGGCACGCCGAACAACGCGCCGATCAGCGTTCCGAGGGTCGCCAGTTCCGTCGTGGCCGGAAGCGCCCGGCGAATGTCGGTCATGACCGGATTGGTGGTCAGCACGGAGACGCCGAAATTGCCGTTCAGCGCATTCTTCACATAGATGTAGAACTGCTCGATCAACGGCAAATCGAGACCCATCTCGCGGCGCGTGCGCTCAACCACATTGGCCGGCGCCCGGTCGCCGAGCACCGCCAGCACCGGGTCGATCGGAATGACGCGGCCGATGAAGAAGGTGACCGCGAGCAGACCAAGATAGGTCGTGATCGCAATGACCAGGAAACGGCCAAGCGATGATGCAATAGCGACGGCGCGGGCGCTGCCGCGCCCCGCCGCCACTTCTTTTTCAACCGCGCTCATGCGGCGTGTCCGCGAGCACTATTCCTTGGACACCGGTCCGACGAAGTTGGTGTCGAAGCTCGGGCCGAGCGCAAAGCCCTTGAGGTTCTTGCGCAGGCCGGCCACTTCCAGCTGCTGGTGGATGACGACGAAGGGGCTGGTGTCGAGGATTTTCTTCTCGAGATCCTTGTACATGTCGGCGCGCTTGCCGGCATCCTTCTCGAGCAGTGCCGCTTCCGTCTGCTTGGTCAGGTCCGGAATGTCCCAGGCGTTGCGCCAGGCCAGCGTCTTGGTCTTGGCCCCATCCGAATTGTCCGGGTTCGAGGCAAAGGTCTGGGCGTTGGAGTTCGGGTCGAAATAATCCTGGCCCCATTGGCCGATATAGATGTCGTGGTTGCGGGCGCGGTATTTGGTGAGCGTCTGCTTGCCGTCGCCCGGGATGATCTCGAGCTTGATGCCGGCCTGTCCGAGCGTCTGCTGGATCGATTCCGCCATCCCGGTCGTCGGCTGGCCGGTGCGTACGTCCATGGTTACGCTGAAGCCGTCGGGCAGACCGGCCTTGGCCAGCAATTCCTTGGCCTTGGCGACATCGAGCTTGAACGGATTCTCATCCAATTCGCCGAGCACGCCCTTGGGCAGGAAGGTCTGATGGATTTCGCCGATGCCCTTGAGGATGGTGGAGCTCAAGGCATCATAGTCGACCAGATACTTGAACGCCTGGCGCACCTCCGGCTTGGCGAGGTTGGCGTTCTTCTGGTTGAGGCTGATGTAATAGACCGTGCCCTTGGGCGCGCTGGTGGTGGTGAGGTCGGCGTTCTTGGCGATGGCGTCGAGGTCGTTCGGTTCGAGATTGCGGGCAACGTCGATGTCGCCAGCCTCAAGCGCCAGGCGCTGGCCCGAGCTTTCCTTCATGTTGCGATAAATGACGCGGGCAAGCTTGGCTTTTTCGCCGTAGTAATTGTCGTTGCGCTCGAGAACGACGGCTTCGTTGGCCCGCCATTCGCGCAGCTTGAAGACGCCGGAGCCGGCATAGCCGGTCTTCAGCCAGGCATTGCCGAAGTCATTGTCCCATTTGTAGTCGGCGCTCGGCGTGACCGAAGCGACATGTTCCTTGACCAGCTTGGCGTCGACCACCGAAGCGACCGTTGCCGACAGGCAGTTCAGCACGAAACTCGGCGCATAGGCCTTGTCGACGGTGAACTGGAAGGTGCCGTCGTCGACAGCCTTGGCTTTTTCGGTGACGTTGTCACCGCTGATGCCAAACTGGCCGATGATGAAGGCCGGGCTCTTGTCGAGCTTGATGACGCGCTCGAACGACCAGGCGACATCGGACGCCGTGATCGGATTGCCGGAAGCGAATTTCAGGCCGGGCTTTAGCTTGAACGTGTAGGTCAGGCCGTCATCGGAGACGGTCCAGCTTTCGGCAAGGTCGCCCTTGACCTTGGAGGTGTCGCTGAGGTCGAGACGGACAAGCAGATCATAGGTGTTGCCGGTGACCTCGGCGGTCGACAGCTCGAACGCCTCGCCTGGATCCATGGAGATGATGTCGTCGATCGCGAAACCTTCGACCAGCGTGTCGGCGGGCGTGACCGCACCGGCGGGCGCGCCGGCCAGAAGCAGCGCCGACATGGCGGCACCCGCGAGCAGGAAGCGGGAGCGTAGAGCAAACTTTTCCATCATCATTGTGATTGTTCCCTGTTTTGTTGTTTGTTGTCCTGAGTTCCCGGCTCAGGGTTGCGGAATTTTTTCGGGGCCTGGAGACGGCCCCTCTGCCCACTTACCGTCGTGGTTTTTGTCCAGTTGGTCAACACCATACCCGGCGGCCCCGTGGCGGGCAACGAGCATTTATACGACGGCTCATTGGGCCAGAAAGGCCGGTGGGATGTCGACGCATAGGCCAGCCAATCGAGGCTGCCGATCGAGAAAAATCTGCTAATTTCGGAGCTATTTCAGCACTGCGACCAGGTCGGCGTCAGGGAAGCAGGTGGCGGCGCGGCCGTTCTTGGCTTGCCATATGCCGATCGAGCGGCGGGTCTTGAAGCCGGGCAGGCCATCGGCGCTGCCGACATCATAGCCCTTGGCCTCCAGCGCCCGCTGCAGGGCGGCGATGTCCGAACGGTGCAGCCCGCCGACCGCGCCCCAGCTGCCGGCGAAGTTCTGATCGCCATGGGCGATGCGATCGGCGCCATGGCCGATGAACAGCGCGTACAGGTCGCTGGTGTTGTATTGCTTCAGCACGTAGAAATTGGGCGTGGCGACAAAGGCCGGGCCGCTGCGCCCTGCCGGCATCAGCAGAAAGCCTTCGGCCTTCAGCTCACTCACTGGAAACGGTTTGCCGCCGACGCGCTTGATGCCCATATCAGCCCATTGCGAGATTTTCTTGCCCTGGTCCGGGCCTTCCAGCGAACAGGAAACGCTTTCCGGCACCGTCACCTCGAATCCCCAGCCACGACCCTTTACCCAGCCATAGTGGACGAGATAATTGGCGATCGAGGCCAACACGTCCGGCGTCGAGTTCCAGATGTCGACGCGGCCGTCGCCGTCGAAATCGACGGCATGTTTCAGGAACGAGGTCGGCATGAATTGCGGCTGGCCGAGCGCGCCGGCCCAGGACGATTTCATCGCGCCGACCGGAGCCAGCCCGCGCTCGACGATCTCGAGTGCGGCAAGCAGTTCGGTGCGGAAGAAGCCCTTCCTGGTCGACATGAATGCCTTGGTGCCCAGCACTTCGAAGGCGTCATAAGGCATCTTCGCCGCGCCGAATCCGGTCTCGCGGCCCCAGATCGCCAGCAGCACTTCGCCCGGCACGCCATAGCGCTTTTCGATGGCCGCAAGTGTCCTGGCATTGGCGGCTTCGCGTGCGCGCCCGCCTGCCGTCACCGCGCGAACCGTCTTCTCGGCGAAATAGGCGCCGGGTGAGCCGAATTCGGCCTGGTGCTGCTTCTGCGGCGTGGCCGCCTTCTCGCCCGGCTTGACCAGGTCCGGCAGCTTCAGATTGGGCTTGATGCCGTCGAAGGCGGCGTCGAAGGTGGTTTTGGAAATGCCTTTCGCCTTGGCCTGTGGCCAGAGGTCGTTCTGCAGCCAGGCGCGGAACTGGTCGTCGATCTTTGCGGCGGAGGCGGGGGTGGAAAAGACCGAGAGAAGAACTGCAAAAAAGGAAAACAGAACCAATCTGAGAGGTTTGCGTTCCTTCGCACCCCTCTCCGTCCTGTCGAGGGGGGTGCTTGGCACCAGCCTGGAAGGACGCGCAAAAATCATGACCCGCATCCTCTGCCGCAACTTTGTCAAAACGCCGTCCGCGAACGCAGCGCCGCGGCCAGCGTGCCCTCGTCGAGATAGTCGAGTTCGCCGCCGACCGGCACGCCATGCGCAAGGCGCGTCACCTTGATGTCGAAGCCGGACAACTGGTCGGTGAGATAATGCGCGGTCGTCTGGCCCTCGACCGTCGCATTGACGGCGAGGATGATCTCCTTGACCTCGCCGCCGGCGACGCGATCAACCAGCGAGCGCATGTTGAGCTGCTCGGGGCCGATGCCGTCGAGCGGCGACAGCGTGCCGCCGAGCACGTGGTAGCGCACATTCATCGCCGCCGCGCGCTCCAGCGCCCACAGGTCGGAGACGTCCTCGACGACGATGATGGTGCCGACATCACGGCGCGGATCGGTGCAGATCATGCAAGGGTCCGATGTATCGACATTGCCGCAGGTCGAGCAGATGCGCACCTTGTCGGCCGCCTCGGCCATGGCGGCGGCAAGCGGCGACAAAAGCTGCTCTTTCTTCTTGATCAGATGAAGGGCGGCACGCCTGGCCGAACGGGGTCCCAGCCCCGGCACCTTGGCCAGGAGCTGGATCAGACGTTCGATCTCGGGACCGGCGATTCGCTTCGACATCGCTCTGATCTAGAGCAATTCCAGGAAAAGTGCGAAGCGGTTTTCCGTCCGGAATTGCGTCAAAACGAAAAGCTGGAGCGGTTCACCGTTTCCGCGAAACGGGTGAACCGCTCCAGGATTTTTCAGAGCGCTTTGGAACATCTGCATCCGCATGACCGCCATATTGGGCCTTGGCGGACCGCGGGGCGCAGATCAGTTGGTCTCGAGCGGCCGGCCCTGGCTGACAATCATCGCGCCAATGGCGTCTGTGTTCTCAGGCGTCGACTGGAACCCCATCGACGCCTCTTGCGGCGCGTCTTGAACCGACGAGATGACCCTTGTGTTCAAGCTTCCGCCAAAACGCGCGGCATCCGGCTCTTCCATCGGCTCCTGCATCGCCACCACCGTCGGCTCTTGCGAGACACGCGCGGATTTCGCGGCCGGCGCGGCGGCGGCGGTCACATAGGTCTGCTGGGCGGGAGCGGATCGAACGGTTGCCGTCCTGGCTGGACGCACCGGCTCCGCGGACGCGACCATCGTCACCGGCGCGGCTGACTTGTCGGGCGCCGCCGAGGCAATAGCGACCTGCGGCTCATCCGGCAGCGGCTGCCAGTTGCGGCCGCGCTTCTCGTAGAAGGCATTGCCGCCGGCAACCATGGTGTAGTGCATGTTCTTGTAGGGGAAGCGGAGGCCGGCTGTGTGGAAGAACATGGTGTTCTTGAGCTTGGACTTGCGCTCGCCCTTCAGCACCGCGTCGGCGGCTTCCTCGACATCGGGCATTGCGCGTGAATTCATCGGCCTTGTCATGACACCAGGCGCGAACTGCCCGGGCTCGCCCACCACTTGGCAGATGGTGCTGCCATGGTTGCCGGAGCGCAGCCGGTTCATCACCACCGTGCCGACCGCGATCATGCCGTCGCGGCTCGAGCGGTTGGACTCGAAGAACATCGCCCGTTCCAGGCATTCCTTGTCCTTCGGCGTGTGGCTGTAGGCCCCTGAACTCAGGAAACCCGGCGTGATGGCGTCGGTCAGGCTGGCGACGGACATGCCGTGTGAAGTGGTCTGGCTGCAGGCAGCCAAAAACAGGGGTGAAATGACGGCGCCGAGCAACAGCGGCGTCTTCCATCGCGTGGAAATCAACAGGTAACCCTCTCACTTCGTGCCCGCCCCCAGGCTGCGGCAAGAATGAGACACTTTCGGGCAAAATGATGGCCAAAACGTTATTAACAACGTACTGTTGCCAAATTGGCACAATTTCGTGGCTTTCCAGATAGATCGAGCCGTCATTTCACAAAAGCGATGACCGCTCTCTCTTTGTTTCGCCGCAATTGCCCCAAGGGAAAGCACCACGCGGTTTTTCCTGAAGCGATCTACCGCCCGGCCGTTATCGCGGCCGGCTGGCCAGGCTCAAGCTCCTCGACCCTCTCCGAAAACAGGCCGCGCCGGAGGAACAGCGTCCGCGCCTCCCTGGCCGTCGGCGCGATCTTTCCCGGCCAGTCGCTGTCTATGAACTCAGCCTTGGTGAAGTCCGGATTTGTCTCGCTTGCCGCCTCGAGGAATTCGGCGATCTCCAGCACGATCGCGCGCTCGTCCTTCGAAAGCGCCGATGTGCCGGCTTCGATCGATGGGCGATGGAGGAAATCCTCGAACAGATAGAAATAACCCTTGATGCCGACGAGATCGACGCCGTCGTCACAATCGGCCAGGATTTCCAGGATCTCGTAGATCCTGTTGCGGATACGCTGCTCGATCAGTCTTTCGGACGGCTCTTCGGCCATGGCCGCACCGAAGGCTAGAAGGGCAGTTTCATTCCCGGCGGGATCGGCAGGCCCGCGGTCAGCGCCTTGGTCTTTTCCTGCATGATTTGCTCGACCTTGGTCTTGGCGTCGTTGTGAGCGGCCAGCACGAGGTCTTCCAGGATCTCGACATCGTCTTCCTTGAACAGAGACGGATCGATCTTCAACGACTTCATCTCGAATTTTCCGGTCAGCGTCACATTGACCAGGCCGCCGCCGGCCTGGCCGGACGCTTCCAGCGTGGCGATCTCGTCCTGCATGGCCTGGAACTTGGCCTGCATTTCCTTCGCCTTGCCCATCAGGCCGAGAAGATCTTTCATGGTCGGGTCCTTTGCGGATTCGTAGCTGGATCAGGGTTCATCGTCGTCAGCCGGCGGCTCGACCGGCACTTCGGCCTCTGCCGTTTCGGTTTCCGGCGCGTCCGGAATGCGCACGTCGATGATCTTGGCACCGGGAAAGCGCGCCAGGATGGCGGCCACTGTCGGGTCGCTCTTGGCATCGAGAAAAGCCGTCTCGCGTTTGGCCGATTCCATTTCGGCGAGCGTCTGGCCGCCCTCTTCCTTCGACAGCGAGACAAGCCAGCTGCGACCGGTCCAGGCGCGCAATTTCGTCGTCAGGTCGTTGAGCAGCATCTTGGGCGCATCGCTGGTCAGGCCAACGTCGATGCGGCCGGGCTCGATGCGCACAAACCGGATGCAGCTTTTGACCAGCACCTTGAAGGCGATGTCGCGCTGCGCGTCTGCCAGGGCAATGATGTCGGCCAGCGATTTCAGCGGCGCCGATTGCGCCTCCGTGACCGGCTCCGGCGGAGCGACGTAGGCAACGGGCGCAGGCGAGGCTTCGACCAGCCGCATGGTCTGCGCGCCGCCCGGGCCAGACGGCATGCGCGTCTGCGCCACCGCGCTGGCGCCGTTGCCTCCCCCTGCAGGCGCCCCATTTGGGCGCAGCGCGCCATTCTGCGCCGGCGCGGCGCCTTCAAGCGATCTCAACGCCTCGTCCAGCGTCGGCAGGTCGGCGGCATGCGCCAGCCGGATCAGCACCATTTCGGCGGCGCTGACGGGCCGGTTGGAGGACTGCACCTCTGGAATGCCCTTGAGCAGCATCTGCCATGTCCGCGACAGCACCCTGACCGACAGCGTCCTGGCGAAATCGGCGCCGCGCTGCCGCTCGTCCTCGGATAGCGAGGCATCCTCGATGGCCGTCGGCACGAAACGCAGCCGGGTGACGAGGTGGTTGAATTCGGCAAGGTCGGTCAGCACGGCGGCCGGATCGGCGCCGGTATCGTACTGCGCACGGAATTCGCCAAGGGCTGCCGCGACATCGCCTTTCATCACATGTTCGAACAGGTCGACGATGCGGGCGCGGTCGGCAAGCCCCAGCATCGCCCGAACCGCGTCGGCGCCGACAGAGCCGGCGCCATGGGCAATCGCCTGGTCGAGGATGGAGAGCGAATCACGGGCCGAGCCCTCGGCGGCGCGCGCGATCATCGCCAGCGCGTCGTCGTCGACCGAAATGCCCTCCTTGGCCGAGATCGAGGCGAGATGCCCGACCAGCGCGCCGGCGTCGATGCGCCTCAGGTCGAAGCGCTGGCAGCGCGACAGGACGGTGATCGGGACCTTGCGGATCTCGGTGGTGGCGAAGATGAATTTGACGTGCGGCGGCGGCTCTTCCAGCGTCTTCAGAAGGCCGTTGAAGGCCTGCGTCGACAGCATGTGCACTTCGTCGATGATGTAGACCTTGTAGCGGGCCGAGACCGGCGCGTAGCGCACGCGCTCGATGATGTCCCTGATGTCGTCGATGCCGGTGTGCGAGGCGGCGTCCATCTCGATGACGTCGACATGGCGGCCTTCCATGATCGCCTGGCAATGGTCGCCGAGGACGGCAAGGTCGACCGACGGCTGGTCGATATCAGCGGTTTTATAGTTCAGGGCGCGCGCGAGGATGCGCGCCGTCGTGGTCTTGCCGACGCCGCGCACGCCGGTCAGCATCCAGGCCTGGGCGATACGGCCGGTGGCAAAGGCGTTGGTGAGGGTGCGCACCATCGGCTCCTGGCCGACCAGCTCGGAGAAGTTCGAAGGACGGTACTTGCGTGCCAGCACGCGATAGGCGGCGGCCTTGCCTATCTCCAGGCTCTTTGGTCCCGAATTTCCGGCTTCGCTCATACGCCCGTAAAGCTCCAAATGGCCGCGCCCGAAGGCGGCCGATTCCTGCGCATAGTCTCGCCCGCGCTGCAATGCGTCGTCAATGTCGCGAGAGGGGCCGATGAGGTGGGAGGCTGGAACAATGACCCGTTCCGGGCTCGTTAGGGCTGCTTCCTTCCGGACCTGACCCGGTTGGCGAGTGGATCGTCCACCACCAACCTCCCGCTTTCCATATCGGCAATTGCGCGACGAAATGCAAGTGCGCCGCAGAAATCGCAAAAATATGGAATTGGCGCACCAAGGCGTGAGGGGCGCAATGATTCGCTTGCAGCCCCCCTGCCGCCGCTCTAGCGTTCCTGCGTTTGAGGAAAACAAGAAAAGCAAGGGAAACGCCGATGCTGCCGGGCCTGAAGGCCGGATTCACGCTGGACGCACGGCTGGAGGCGGACAGCGAGCAGTTGATGTGGCTTGGGCTGTGCGAGCTGCGGGTGATGAACGACCGCCGCTGGCCATGGCTGCTGCTGGTGCCGCAGCGGCCGGGCGCGGAGGAAATCCACGACATGACGCCGCTTGACCAGGCGATGCTGACCTTCGAGACCAATATGGTGGCGCAGGCGCTGAAGAAAGCGACCGGCTGCACCAAGATCAACACCGGCGCGCTCGGCAACATCGTGCGCCAGTTGCACGTCCATGTCATCGCGCGTTCTGAAGGCGATCCCGGCTGGCCAGGTCCTGTGTGGGGACATGGCCTGCGAGAGCCCTATCAGCGTTCCGACTTGCGACGGTTTGCCGAAACGATCAAGGCGGCGCTATAAGCGTTCCCCGTGTCCATCCCTCAACATATTCCAGAGTCCCCATGAGCTTCCGCCTGTTTGACGCGCCTTTGCGCGAGCCGAGCCAGTTCGTCGGCTTCGCCGGCAACACGATCGACCGGCAGTCCGAGAACCGCGCCGACGATTCGGTCGACAAGGCGCTGGCCGATCCGGCGACGCGGCTGCTTCTGATGCATGGCGGCCGGCTCTATCTGAAGCTCGGCGATGGCGGCGCTCTCGATCCCTGGTTCGGCGCGACCGAGAGCGAGCCCTTCAAGGTTTCCCTGGCGCAAGGCATCCTGCTCGGTTTTTCCGAACGAGGACCGGTGCTGGCCGTGCCCGCGGGCGTCGAACCCGAACAGCTTCCGGAAACAGTCAAGGCCATCGACTACCGCTCGGTCTACATGCAAGGGCTGATCGACGAGGCGGCGGCCGGCGCGATGGCGCAAGGGGCGGCTTTGCTCGCCTGGCATGCCAGCCATCGCTTCTGCAGCAAATGCGGCACGGAATCGCAGATGCGGGCCGGCGGCTACAAGCGGCATTGCCCGAATTGCGGCACCGAACATTTTCCGCGCACCGACCCGGTGGCGATCATGCTGACGGCGACGCGGGAGAAGTGCCTGCTCGGGCGCGGCCGTCATTTCGCGCCGGGCATGTATTCGGCCCTCGCCGGCTTCATCGAGCCGGGCGAGACGATCGAGGCGGCGGTGCGCCGCGAGACGCTGGAAGAGGCCGGCATCCGGCTTGGCCGCGTCGTCTACCACGCCAGCCAGCCCTGGCCGTTCCCCTATTCGCTGATGATCGGCTGCTTCGGCGAGCCGCTCAATGACGATATCCAGGCCGACCTCAACGAGCTTGAGGACTGCCGCTGGTTTTTTCGCGACGAGGTGCGCCGGATGCTGGAAAGGACGCACCAGGACAATCTGATCACGCCGCCGAAAGGCGCCATTGCGCATCACCTCATCCGCGCCTGGGTCGATTCAGAATGATGGCAGCGAACACCTAAAGACATTGCAGGAGCAGGACATGATCCGTCACACCGTCGTTTTCACGCTGAAGCATCCGCCGCATTCGCTGGAGGAAAAGCGGTTCCTGGTCGACGCCAAGAGGATCCTCACCGCGATCAGGGGCGTCACGCATTTCGAGCAATTGCGGCAGATCAGCCCCAAGAACGACTATCGTTTCGGCTTCTCGATGGAGTTCGCCGACCAGGCCGCCTACACCAGATACAACGACCATCCAGACCATGTCGCCTTCGTGCGCGACCGCTGGGTGCCGGAGGTCGAGACGTTCATGGAGATCGACTATGTGCCGCTGGGCGCGGTGATCTAGTCCGCAACCTTCCACTGCTCACGCGACTCACTGGCCGGATAGACGCCGAGAATGCGCACTTCGCGCGAGAAGAAACGCAGCTCGTCCAGCGCCAGCTTGACCAGCGGATCGTCGGGATGGCCCTCGATGTCGGCGTAAAACAGCGTCGCCGTGAAAGCGCCCAGCTGGTAGCTCTCCAGCTTGGTCATGTTGATGCCGTTGGTGGCGAAGCCGCCCATCGCCTTGTAGAGCGCGGCCGGCACGTTGCGGACGCGGAAGATGAACGTCGTCATCATCTTGACGTCGGGCGAAGGACGCTCGGCCCATTGCTTGTTCTTGGTCAGGACGACAAAGCGGGTGACGTTTGAGTCGGTGTCCTCGACATTTTGCTCGATGATATCGAGCCCGTAGAGGGTCGCGGCCAGGGCCGGCGACAGCGCCGCCATGCTGCGGTCCTTGACCTCGGAGACCATTTTGGCGGCGCCGGCCGTGTCGCCGGCGACGATCGCCTTCCAACCGTTCTTGCGAACGTATTTGCGGCACTGGCCAAGCGCATGGATGTGGCTGTGCACCGTCTTGATCTCGTCGCGCTTGACGCCTGGCAGCACCATCAGCTGGAAATGGATCGGCAGGAAATATTCGCCGACGATGTGCAGCTTCGATTCCGGCAGGAGATGATGGATATCGGCGACGCGCCCGGCAATGGTGTTCTCGATCGGGATCATGGCGAGGTCGGCCTTGTTGGTCTCGACCGCGTTGAAGGCATCCTCGAAGGTCGGGCAGGGCAACGGCTCCATCGAAGGAAACATGTTGCGGCTGGCGGTGTCGGAATTGGCGCCCGGTTCGCCCTGGAAGGATATTCTGTTGGTCTTTTCAGGCATGCCGATATCTCAGGTTGAAAGGATTGTTCTGGCGCGTTCGAGGTCTTCAGGCGTGTCGACGCCGAGCGGCAGCGACTGGACGATCTCGGCGTCGATGCGCATGCCGGCTTCCAGCGCCCGCAACTGTTCCAGCCGCTCGCGCCGTTCGAGCGGCGACGGCTTGAGCGCGACGAAACGCTCGAGTGCTTCGCGGCGATAGGCGTAGAGGCCGACATGATGGTAGAGCGGCCCCTCGCCCCAAGGCGCCGTGGCACGGGTGAAATAGAGCGCCCTCAGCCTGCTGCCGGAAAGCGGCGAGCCGACGATCTTGACGACATTGGGATTGGTCTTTTCCTCATCGCGGACGATCTCGACGCCGAGCGTGGCGATGTCCACCGCACTGTCCTCGAAAGGCCTGAGCGACGCGGCGATGATCCGGGGATCGATGGTCGGCAGGTCGCCCTGCACATTGACGATGGTTTCGACCTTGCGCCCAGGGTCGAGCGCGACCAGCGCCTCGTGGATGCGGTCGGAGCCGGATTCATGATCCATGCGTGTCATCACGGCCTCGAAACCGTGCGCGCGCACGGCTTGCGCCACGCTTTGCGTGTCGGTCGCCACCACCACCCGGCCAAGGCCGGCTTCGGCGGCGCGGCGGGCGACATGGACGATCATCGGGGCGCCGGCGATGTCGGCCAGCGGCTTGCCCGGCAGGCGGGTCGAAGCCATGCGGGCCGGGATCAGGATCAGCGTGGACATTTCGGGTGCAAGGCGTCTCGAAAGAGGACAGGGAAAGTGGCAAAAGGTCTCACTGGAAGCGCCCTTATAGGTGTTGCAACGCCGCAGCAAAAGACCTAGTTTCCGCCCGATTTGACCGCCCTGGCAGGACGGTCACGATACCGACGGACGGAGTGGACGGTTCTGTCCGCCGGAAAAGGGAGCAAGGGGCGTATGGATTCCAACGAAGTCAACAAACTGCTCGCCGGATTGCTCGGAACCGTTTTCGTCGTCTTCTCGGTCGGCATTGTGTCCGATGCGCTGTTTGCGTCGCCGGCGCCGGAAAAGCCTGGTTTCGCCATCGAGGCCGCCGAGCCCGCCGAAGGCGGTCCGGCCGCGCCCGCCGCCGCGGCCAAGCCGATCGCCGATCTGCTGGCGACCGCCAATGTCGAGCAGGGTGCTGCCGTCTTCAAGAAGTGCCAGGCCTGCCATTCCGGCGAAAAGGGCGGCCCCAACAAGGTCGGCCCGGACCTGTGGGACCTCGTCGACCGTCCGGTCGCCGAGCATGAAGGCTTTGCCTATTCGGCCGGCATGAAGGAATTCTCCAAGGGCGGCACCGAGAAGTGGACCTACGACAACATCAACCACTTCATCACCTCGCCGAAGAAATTCGTGAAGGGCACCGCCATGGGCTTCGCCGGCCTGCCCAAGGACGAGGACCGCGCCAACGTCATCGCCTATCTGCGCACGCTGTCCGACAATCCCAAGCCGCTGCCGGCACCCGGTGCCGCCGCCGATGCAGGCGCCAAGCCTGCCGATGCAGCCGCTCCGGCAAAGCCGGCTGAGGGTGCCGCGCCGGCCGCTCCCGCCGCCCCGGCTCCGGCCGCACCGGCACCGGCGCCTGCCCAATAATTTCGATATCATCTCAACGACCTTGAAAAAGCCGGGTTCAGCCCGGCTTTTTTATTGGGAAAACCGCATAGGCGGCGACAAAGCCGCGCATGACGGTTTTCACGAGCGCCAAATCATCTAGATTGCCCATGAACGGGCATCGCGAAGAGGATAGTGCATGACGGTTGGCCGAACGCTTCTCAAGTCGTTGCTGGCGGCAGCCCTTCTGGCGGCGGGATTGCAGGCTGCCCGCGCCGACGAATGGCGCACCACCTCATCGCTGATCGGCGAGTCCAAATACGGCGCCAATTTCCAGCACTACGACTACGTCAATCCGAACGCGCCCAAGGGCGGCACGCTGAATTCGGTGGTGCCAGGCACATTCGACAGTTTCAATCCCTATGTCGTCCAGGGATCACCGGCCGCCGGCCTGGTCGGGTTCGGCGGCGGCCTGCTCTACGACACGCTGATGGAGCAGGCGACCGATGAAGGCAGCACCAGCCATCCGCTGATCGCCGACGCCTACAAATATCCTGATGACTATTCCTCCGCGACTTACCGGCTCGATCCGCGCGCCAAATGGCATGACGGCCAGCCGATCACCGTCGATGACGTGATCTGGTCGTTCCAGGTGCTCAAGGCCAACAGCCCGCAATACAGCCGCTATTTCGAGAATGTCACCGATGCGGTGGCGATTTCGGACCGCGAGGTGGAGTTCCATTTCAACCAGAAGGGCAATCGCGAACTGCCCAAGATCATCGGCGACCTCGCAGTGCTGCCGAAACATTGGTGGGAAGGCACCGATGCCAACGGCAAGAAACGCGACGTGACCAAGCCGACCCTGGAAATCCCGCTCGGTTCGGCGGCCTACAAGATCGCCAGCTTCAAGCCGGGCTCGGAGATCATCTGGCAGCGTGTGCCGGACTACTGGGCGGCCAAGCTGCCGGTGAAGATCGGCCGCGAGAACTTCGACACCCGACGCTACACCTATATCCTCGACGACAATGCTGCCTGGCTCGCCTTCACCAAAGGCGGACTGGAAGACATCAACCGCGAATACAGTTCGCGTAAGTGGGCGACGGCTTACAATTTCCCGGCATTCCAGGCCGGCGATGTCATCAAGAAGGATCTCCAGACCCAGGCGCCGCAACCGATGCAGGGTTTCGTCCTCAACCAGCGGCGGCCGCTGTTCCAGGACCGGCTGGTGCGTGAGGCGCTGACCATCCCATTCGATTTCGAGAGCATGAACCGCACCCTGTTCTTCGGCTTCAACACCCGTACATCGAGCTATTTCCAGGGCACAGAACTGGCGTCGAGCGGACTGCCGCAAGGCAAGGAACTGGAGATCCTGGAAAAATACCGCGACAAGCTGCCGCCCGAACTTTTCACCCAGGAATTCAAGCTGCCGGTCTATGATTCGCCGCAGGCGGAACGGAAGTACCTGAAACAGGCAGTCGATCTCTTCGCCAAGGCGGGCTGGGTGATCAAGGGCGGCAAGATGGTCAATGCCAAGACCGGCGCGCCGTTCAAGTTCGAGATCCTCGGCTGGAACGACACTGACCAGGTGATCGCCAGTCCCTACATCGCCAATCTGCGCAAGATCGGTGTCGATGCCACTTTGCGCATCATCGACCAGACGCAGTACATCAACCGCGTCAACAATTTTGATTTCGATGTCGTCACAGGCATCCTCCAGCAGTCGGAATCGCCGGGCAACGAGCAACGCGACTTCTGGAGCTCGAAAGCTGCCGATTCGCCCGGTTCGCGCAATCTGATGGGCATCAAGGATCCGACCATCGACGCGCTGGTCGATCGCATCATCTTCGCCACCGATCGCGACGATCTCGTCGCCGCCACCCATGCGCTCGACCGCATCCTGCTGTGGAACTTCTATGTCTTGCCGCAATATCACCGGTCGGCGGTGTGGCTGGCCTATTGGGACAAGTTCAAATTCCCCGACAAGCAGCCCGCCTATGTCGGCGCCGACATCGATTCCTGGTGGATCGACCCGGACAAGGAGAGGGCGCTGGCGGCCAAATACAAGGGCGGCAATTGATGGCGGCCCTGCCCCGCCGCGACTTTCTCGCCCTGGGCAGTGCCGCGGCAGCCGCTGCCCTGTTGCCCGGCCGGGCCTTCGCCGACATTGCGACCGGCATCAAGCTGCATGGCCTGTCGGCCTTCGGCGACCTCAAATACAAGCCCGATTTCGCGCATTTCGACTACGTAAATCCGGACGCGCCCAAGGGCGGCCAGATGAATTTCGCGCCGCCGAACGCAACCCTCAATCAGAGCTTCCTGACCTTCAACACGTTGAATTTCCTGGTGTTGAAGGGGGAGGCGCCGCCGCGCGCCGAACTCTGTTTCGATTCGCTGATGACAAGCGCGCTCGATGAGCCAGATGCAGTCTATGGCCTGCTTGCCGAAACCATTACCCTGTCGCCAGACCGCAACGGTTTCCGCTTCGTGCTGCGACCGCAAGCGCGTTTCCACGACGGCTCGCCGCTGACCGCGCAAGACGTTGTCTTTGCGCTGAAGCTCTATAAGGACAAGGGCCATCCGAACCTTTCCCAGGCGTTGCGGTACATGACCGACGTGGTTGCGGTCGATCCCACCACCGTCGATCTCACCCTCAACGGCAAGCAGTCGGCGCAAAACGTCCTTGCGATCGTGGGGATGCCTATCGTCTCCAAGGCCTTTTACACGGCCAATGATTTCGATGCTTCGACCATGACGCCGCCGCTTGGCTCGGGACCCTACAAGATTGGACGCGTGGCGGCCGGACAGACGGTCGAATATGACCGCGTCGCCGATTATTGGGGCCGCGATCTCCCGGTGAACCGCGGCCTCTACAATTTCGACCGCATCCGCATCGACTTCTATCTTGACCGGCAGGCGGCATTCGAGGCCTTCAAGAAAGGCGACACGCATTTTCGCGAGGAATTCACCTCACGGGTATGGGCGACCGGATACGACTTTCCGGCGCTGAAGGACGGCAAGGTCCTCAAACGGGAATTTCCCGGCGAGAAGACGCCGGACATGCAGAGCGTCGCGCTGAACCAGCGTCGTCCGCAATTCCGCGATGAGCGGGTGCGGCGGGCGATCGCCAGATGTTTCGATTTCGAATGGATGAAGCGGGCCTTGTTTTACGGCTCCTACGAGCGTTCTCAATCGAACTTCGAACGATCGGATTACAAGGCCGAAGGCCTGCCCTCGCCTGACGAATTGGCCCTGCTGGAGCCATTCCGGGCCGAGTTGCCGCCAGAGGTTTTCGGTGAAGCGGTAACACAGCCCCTGTCCGACGGTTCGGGCCATGACCGCAAGCTGCTGGGCGAGGCTTCGAGATTGCTTGCGCAAGCCGGCTGGAAGCGCGACGGCAGTTTCGTCGTCAATGACAAGGGTGAGCCGCTGCGGGTCGAAATGCTGGCGGAGGACGATGGCATCGTTCGTATCTACACCCCGTGGTCGGAGAATATGAAGGCGATCGGGATCGACGCATCGATCCGGCAAATCGATTCGGCGCAGTATGAGCAGCGGCACAGCAATTACGACTTCGATCTTGCCTTGCTGCATTGGTCGATCGGGGCGACGCCGACTGACGACAGCCTGCAGATGCTCTATGATTCCCGCATGGCGAAAATCCCGGGGCAACGCAATTATCCGGGCACCGAAAGCAAGGCCATCGACGCCCTGATCGCGGCAGCAGCCAAGGCGAAAGACCGTATAGAACTCGTCACGGCGCTCAGAGCGCTCGACCGGGTCTTGCGCGCGCGGCTGGACTGGATTCCAACATACTATCTGGCGAATCACCGCGTCGCCTATTGGGACATGTTCGGCTTTGTCGAACAGAAGCCTGATTTCGGCTTTCCGGTCGAGACGCTGTGGTGGTTCGATAAGGGCAAGGCGGCAAGAATTGGCAAAGGCTGAGATGTTCGCTCAACGAGGGCAGAAGGCCTGATGGGCGCCTATATCCTGCGCCGCATCCTTTTGATGATCCCGACGCTGTTCGGCATCATGGCGATATCCTTCGCCGTCATCCAGTTCGCCCCCGGCGGTCCGGTCGAACAGGTCATCGCCCGGCTGACCAATCAGGGCGGCAGCGACCGCCTCGGCGGTGGTGGCGGCGACGCGGGTGCTGGCGGCAATTTCGATGCCGCCGGTGACGTCAGCTCGAAATATCGCGGTGCGCAGGGGCTCGATCCGGAATTCATCAAGAAGCTGGAAAAGCAGTTCGGCTTCGACAAGCCGCCGCTCGAGCGCTTCGGCATGATGCTGTGGAACTATGCCCGCTTCGATTTCGGCGACAGCTATTTCCGCGACATTTCGGTGCTCGACCTGATCCTGGAAAAAATGCCGGTGTCGATCTCGATCGGGCTGTGGATCACGCTGTTGTCCTATTTGATCTCGATCCCGCTCGGCATCCGCAAGGCGGTCAAGGACGGTACTCCCTTCGACGTCTGGACCAGCGGCGTCGTCATTGTCGGCTATGCCATTCCGGGCTTCCTGTTCGGCATCATGCTGATGGTGCTGTTTGCCGGCGGGTCTTTCTGGGACTGGTTTCCGTTGCGCGGCCTCACCTCGGACAATTGGGATCAATTGTCGTGGTGGGGAAAGATCGTCGACTATTTCTGGCACATGACATTGCCGCTGACCGCGCTGGTGCTGTCGGCCTTCGCCACCACGACGCTGCTGACCAAGAACTCGTTCCTCGAAGAAATCCGCAAACAGTATGTGGTGACGGCGCGGGCCAAGGGTCTGTCGGAACGGCAGGTGCTCTACGGCCACGTCTTCCGCAACGCCATGCTGATCGTCATCGCCGGTTTTCCCGGCGCCTTCATCTCGGCCTTCTTCACCGGCTCGCTGCTGATCGAGAACATCTTCTCCCTCGATGGCCTCGGTCTGCTCGGCTTCCGGTCGGTGGTCGAGCGCGACTATCCGGTGGTGTTCGCCAATCTCTACATCTTCTCGCTGCTCGGGCTGTTCGTCGGGCTCTTGTCCGACCTGCTCTACACCTGGGTCGATCCGCGCATCGATTTCGAGCGGAGAGACGTCTGATGTCGGAGGCTACAGTCCCCGTCGACGCGGCACCCGCGCGGATCAAGCGGCCGTTTCTGTCGCCGCTCAACAAGCGCCGCCTGCAGAACTTCAAAGCCAACCGCCGCGGCTACTGGTCGCTGTGGATTTTCCTCGTCCTGTTCGTGCTGTCGCTGTTTTCCGAGTTCATCGCCAACGACAAGCCGATCATCGCTTCCTACAAGGGCGAAATCCTGTTTCCGGTGCTGGTCGCCTACCCCGAGGAAAAATTCGGCGGCTTCTATGCCGTCACCGATTATCGTGACCCGGTCATCCAGGACGAGATCAACGCCAATGGCTGGATGATCTGGCCGCCGGTGCGCTACTCCTATCAGACGGTCAACAACGCTATTCCCGAAGCAGCACCGGCCAAGCCGTCGTGGCAGTATGACGCCAAGACACGCTGCAATCAGTATCCGCAGGGTGCTGCCGACCCCGCCTGCATCGTCGGCAACTGGAATTGGCTCGGCACCGACGACCAGGCGCGCGACGTGCTGGCGCGCGTCATCTACGGCTTCCGCATTTCGGTGCTGTTCGGCCTGATCCTGACCGCCGGCTCCGCCTTGATCGGCGTCGCGGCCGGCGCCGTGCAAGGCTATTTCGGCGGCTGGACGGATCTCTTGTTCCAGCGTTTCATCGAGATCTGGTCCGCCATCCCGGTGCTCTATCTCCTGCTCATCGTCGCCGCCATCCTGCCGCCGGGCTTCTTCATCCTGCTCGGCCTGATGCTGCTGTTTTCCTGGGTGGCGCTGGTCGGCGTGGTGCGGGCCGAGTTCCTGCGCGCCCGCAATTTCGAATATGTCAACGCGGCCCGGGCGCTCGGCGTGCCCAACCGCACCATCATGTTCCGGCACCTGTTGCCCAACGCCATGGTGGCGACACTGACCTTCATGCCCTTCCTGCTCTCGGGCTCGATCTCGACGCTGACCTCGCTCGACTATCTCGGCTTTGGCCTGCCGCCCGGCTCCGCCTCGCTCGGCGAATTGCTCAAGCAGGCGCAGCGCAACCTCAATGCGCCGTGGCTCGGCATTTCCGGCTTCGTCGTCATCTCGCTGATGCTGTCGCTGCTGGTCTTCGTCGGCGAGGCGACGCGCGACGCCTTCGATCCGCGCAAGACGTTCCGATGAGCGAAGCCCCCTTGCTCAGCGTACAGGACCTCAGCGTCGCCTTCAGCCAGGGCGGCGGCCAGTCGACGGCTGTCGACCACATCTCGTTCGACATCGCCAAGGGCGAGACGGTGGCGCTGGTCGGCGAATCCGGCTCCGGCAAATCGGTCTCGGCGCTTTCGGTGCTGAAGCTTTTGCCCTATCCAAGCGCCAGTCACCCCTCGGGAAAGATCGTGTTCCAGGGCAACGACCTGCTGGCGATGAGCGAGAAGCAGTTGCGGCAGGTGCGCGGCAACAAGATCACCATGATCTTCCAGGAGCCGATGACCTCGCTCAATCCGCTGCACACGATCGAGCATCAAATCGTCGAGATCCTGAAGCTGCACCAAGGCATGGCCGACCGCCCCGCCAAGGAGCGCACGCTGGCCCTGCTCAACGAGGTTGGCATCCGCGATCCGCACAAGCGCCTCGATGCCTATCCACACCAGTTGTCCGGGGGCCAGCGCCAGCGCGTGATGATCGCCATGGCGCTGGCCAACGAGCCCGAACTTCTGATCGCCGACGAGCCGACGACGGCGCTCGACGTCACCGTTCAGGCGCAGATCCTCGAACTGCTGGCCGGCTTGAAGAGCCGCAAGGGCATGTCGATGCTGTTCATCACCCATGATCTCGGCATCGTGCGCAAGATTGCCGACCGCGTCTGCGTGATGACCAAGGGCAAGATCGTCGAGACCGGCCCGACCAAGGAGATCTTCGCCAATCCGCAGCATGCCTACACAAGGCATCTGCTGGCGGCCGAGCCGAAGGGCAAGCCGCCGGCCGCCAATGCCGACGCCAAGCCGGTCATGACCGGCAAGGACATAAAGGTCTGGTTCCCGATCAAGCAGGGCTTCTTCCGCCGCACCGTCGACAATGTGAAGGCAGTGGACGGCATCGATGTCACCGTGCGCGCCGGCCAGACGCTCGGCGTGGTCGGCGAATCCGGCTCCGGCAAGACGACGCTCGGCTTGGCGCTGGCGCGCATGATCTCGTCGACCGGCACGATCCAGTTCAACGGTCGCGACATCAACCAGCTGTCCTTCAATGCCATGCGGCCGCTCAGGCGCGAATTGCAGATCGTCTTCCAGGATCCGTTCGGCTCGCTCAGCCCGCGCATGTCGATCGCCGAGATCATCGAGGAAGGCCTCAAGATCCACGAGCCGAAGCTGTCACCCGATGAGCGCGACGACAAGGTGGCCGCCGTGCTGAAGGAGGTCGGGCTCGATCCGGCGACACGCAACCGCTACCCGCACGAGTTTTCCGGCGGCCAGCGCCAGCGCGTCGCCATCGCACGCGCCATGGTGCTCAACCCGCGCTTCGTCATGCTGGACGAGCCGACATCGGCGCTCGACATGAGCGTGCAGGCGCAGGTCGTCGACCTGTTGCGCAGCCTGCAGGCCAAGCACGACCTCGCCTATCTCTTCATCAGCCATGATTTGAAAGTCATCCGCGCGCTCGCCAACGACGTCATCGTCATGCGCAATGGCAGGATCGTCGAAGCCGGCCCTTCCCAGCAGATTTTTGAAAATCCGCAAACCGACTATACTCGCGCGCTGATCTCGGCCGCCTTCAAGATCGAGACGGCACCGGTCGGCATCGTCAGCGAGTGATTTGCGTAAAGAGGGACTAAAGGACCGCAATGGAAAAAGGCCGCATCCTGCTTGCCGTCACCGGCTTTCATCCGCAGCGCTGGCGCGACCTGCTGTCGGCCGAACGCGAGGTGGTGCTGGAGCCGGACGGCGCCAGCGACCCCTCGATCACCTATGCCGTTGTATGGAAGCAGAAGCCGAACATCCTGGCGTCGCTGCCCAATCTGCGCGCCATCTTCTCGATCGGCGCCGGCGTCGACCATATCTTCGCCGATCCCGGCCTGCCCGACGTGCCGATCGTCAAAATCGTTGCCGACAACCTCACCCAGTACATGACGGAATATGTCGTCTGGCGGGTGCTCGACCATCACCGCCAGGGCCTGCTCTACCGGTCGCAGCAGTCGAAGAAGATCTGGCATGAGCCGCAGCAGAGGCCTGCCGGTGACATTTCGGTCGGCATCATGGGCCTCGGCAGTCTCGGCCGCGCCGCGGCCTCGGTGCTGCTCTCGCTCGGCTTTGCCGTCAATGGCTGGTCGCGCACCGACAAGGCCATGCAAGGCGTCGCGACCTATTCCGGCGAAGCTGGATTGATCCCCTTCCTCAAGGCAACCGACATCCTGGTGGTGCTTCTGCCGCTGACGCCGGAGACCAAGGGCATCATCAACTACGGCGTGCTGAAGGAGCTGCGGAAACGCAACGGCCTCGGCGGCTCGGTGCTGATCAATGCCGGGCGTGGCCGCCTGCAGAAGGATGCCGACATTTTGCGGGCGCTGGATGACGGCACGTTGAAGGAGGCAAGCCTCGACGTGTTCGAGGTCGAACCGCTGCCGAAGACCAGTCCGCTGTGGGGGCATCCGAAAGTGTTCGTGACGCCACATGCGGCGGCGACCTCCGATCCGGTGCATCTGGCGCCGATCATGCTGCGCCAGATGGACGCCTTCGAACGCGGCGAAAAGCTCGACAATCTGGTGGACCGCAAGGCGGGGTACTAGCTAGCCAGGCAGAGCGATCTTCTTCTGCTTCTCCGGCTGGCCGCAGTCGCGTCGGTCGATCGACCGGTTCATGGCATCGATCTCACCGCTCGCCTTGTCGGTATCGCGCTTGGCCTTGGAGCGCATGTCCGGCGTGAACGGGCCGAAGCCCATCGCCGGATTGGAGAAGGTCGGCTTGGCCTTGATCGGCAGGTTGTATTGCTGCGCCAAGCCATTGCGCTGCGCCAGCAACTGGTCGCACGGCACGCTGTCGTATTGCAGGGACGACTGGATGTTCGCATCCTGCTGTTCCGACATCGAAGTGCCACCGACACAGCCGGCGGTCAGCAGGCAAGAGGCCAAGATCATCATGTTCCAGCGCATCGGCTATGCTCCTCCTGATATCCCGCCCTGACGCGAGCAGATCGCAAATATCAGTCGCGCATGCAAATCGGACTTTTTCACAGCAGGAATATTTGCGAGGCGGCGAGGCTGCCCCTCCGCAGGCGCGCGGCTGACGGAGCATCAAACGAAAAACCCGCCTGTCCGGCGGGTCACTGGCGCAAATCAGCACCATGGGCGAAAATGTACCATAGCTGAGGGCAGGGTGTCAAGAAAAAATTCCTATCGCACCCGACGAAAAGCTGCCGACACCGCCGACCGGCTGCCGTCAGGTCCTTTGTTCAGCTGAGTTCGGAGCCCTGGCCACAACGACCAACCCGTTGACGTGTTCCCCGCGATCCTGCCGGATCGCGGTTGGTTCCAGTGACAGGACCGAAAACCCGTTGGCGGCCAGCACGTCGAGCACATAGCGTTGCGCATGCGCATAGCGGCGAGACGGCAGCAGCGCAAAATCGCCATCGCCAGCCAGCGTCTCGACGGAAAACGCGAACAGGCCATCCGTGGCCAGCAGGCCGGCAATCGTCTTCACCACGCCGCCCAGCGCACCGACATAGATGAAAACATCGGCCACCGTCACCAGATCGGCTTTCGGACCGGCATAGGAAAAATCCCGCAGATCGGCCTTGTCGAGGAAATCGTAGACGCCCTTGGCCCGCGCCTTTCTCAACATTTTGGCCGAAATGTCATACCCCTCCAGCCGGTCGGCGATCGGCCGCAGCCTCTGCCCCATCAGGCCTGTGCCGCAGCCGAGATCGAGCGCCAGCGCGAAGCGGCCCGGCCTTGCCGCTCGAATGGCCTGGTCGAGCATCCCAGGCAGGCGGTAACCCAGCCTGCCGACCAGGGACTCGTCGAAGCTCTCGGCATAATGGTCGAACAAGGTCTCGACGAAGGCGCTGGGGAGCGCATCGACCGCCGGCGCCTTGCCGATCAATTGCAGGTTCAATGCAGCGCCTTGACGATCCGATGGATCGAGTTGCAGCGACATCGTCCACGCCTGCGCGGCCAGATCCGCCGCGCCCGCCGCCTGCTGCATCTCGCCGAGGCGAAACCAGCCCATCGCCCATTGCGGCGTTATTTCCAGCGCACCGAGCAGCAATTCCGCCGCCGCCGCATGATCGCCATCAGCGTGCAGCATCTCGGCATAGTCGGCGCGGCGATCGGCGTTCAAGTCGCCGGACGAAGCCTGAAGCGGTTTCATGGCGATGGGTCCTGCCGGCGGATCGAGCCGGCGGTGCTCTATGCGGGAGTCAGCAGTGACTTACAACAGGCTTCCCGACGCGGAATTATATCCTATCTTGGAGACCATGCGCACCAGTGTTCTGCTTCACCCCCGGCCCGAGGGCCTCTATTGCCCGCCGGGCGATTTCTTCATCGACCCGGTGCGGCCGGTCAACCGGGCACTGATCACGCATGGCCATTCCGACCACGCGCGTTCCGGCCACCGCTCGGTGCTGGCGACGCAGCAGACGCTCGACATTATGGGGCTGCGCTACGGTGAGGATTTCGCTGGAACAACACAAGCGGCAAGGCTCGGTGAGACGATTGCCCTCGATGGCGTCAGCGTCAGCTTCCATCCGGCCGGCCATGTGCTGGGCTCGGCGCAGATAGCGGTCGAGCATCAGGGCACGCGCATCGTCGCTTCCGGCGACTACAAGCGGCAGAGGGACGCGACCTGCGCGCCATTCGAGCCGATCCCGTGCGATGTGTTCATCACCGAAGCGACGTTCGGCCTGCCGGTGTTTCGCCATCCCCCGGACACCGAAGAAATCGCCCGCCTGCTGAAATCGGCCGCGCAGTTCCCTGAACGCTCGCATCTGGTCGGCGCCTATGCGCTGGGCAAGGCGCAACGGGTGATGCGGCTGTTGCGCGACGCCGGCTACGACAGGCCGCTCTACATCCATGGCGCGCTGGCCAAACTCAGTGAGTACTACCAGAGCCAAGGCATCGATCTCGGCACCCTCGAACCGGCGACCGTCGAAAGCGGCGGCAAGGATGATTTTGCCGGCGCCATCGTCGTCGGCCCGCCTTCGGCCTTCGCGGATCGCTGGGCGCGGCGGTTTCCCGATCCGATCTCGTGCTTTGCGTCAGGCTGGATGCGCATCCGCCAGCGCGCCAAGCAGGGCGGCGTCGAACTGCCGCTGATCATCTCGGACCATGCCGACTGGGATGAGCTGACCGCCACCATCAAGGAGACCGGAGCCGAAGAGGTCTGGGTGACGCATGGCCGCGAGGAGGCGCTGGTCCGCTGGTGCGAGCTCAAAGGCATCGCGGCGCGGCCGCTGCACCTGGTGGGCTACGAGGACGAGGGCGATTGAAGCCATGAACCGCTTCGCCGAACTTCTCGACCGTCTGGTGCTGACGCCGTCGCGCAACGGCAAGCTGACCTTGCTGACCGACTATTTCCGCAGCGTCGAGGATCCCGATCGCGGCCTGGCGCTGGCTGCCATCACGGGCGATCTCCACATCGCCGCGGTCAAGCCGGCGATGCTGCGCATGCTCGTCACCGAACGCATGGATCCGGTGCTGTTCGGCTATTCCTACGACTATGTCGGCGATCTCGCCGAAACGGTGTCGCTGGTCTGGCCGCAAACGCCCGGAAACATCCCGAACCGCGAGCCGACGCTCGGCGAGGTCGTCGCCAAGCTGCAGGCGGCAAGCCGCTCCGACGGACCGAAGGTGCTGGCAGGGCTGCTCGACAGCGCCGGCATCTCGGCACGCTTTGCCATCATCAAGCTGGTCACCGGCGGCCTGCGCATCGGCGTGTCGGCGCGTCTGGCCAAACAGGCGCTGGCGGATTTCGGCAAGGTCGAGGTCGCGGAGATCGAGGAGCTCTGGCACGGGCTGTCACCGCCTTACACAGCGTTGTTCGCCTGGCTGGAAGGCAAGGCCGAAAAGCCCAGGAACACGGCGTTGGCATTGTTTCGCCCGGTGATGCTGTCGAACCCGGTCGGCGACGGCGATCTCGAAAAGCTCGATCCGGCGGATTATGCCGCCGAATGGAAATGGGACGGCATCCGTGTCCAGGCGGTGGCGGAGGGCGGCATCCGCCGGCTCTATTCGCGCACCGGCGATGACGTTTCGGGCGCCTTTCCGGACCTCGCCGAGGCCATGCATTTTTCCGCAACGCTGGACGGCGAACTGCTTGTCGGCGATCCCCGGGAGGCGACGGGAACCTTCTCCGATCTGCAGCAACGGCTGAATCGCAAGACGGTGGCACCGAAGATGCAGCAGCAATACCCGGCCTTCATGCGCTGCTACGATCTGCTCCAGGTCGGCGGCGAGGATTTGCGCGCGCTGCCGTTTCGCGAACGGCGCGGCCGGCTGGAAAGCTTTGTCGCGACACTCGACCCGAGCCGTTTCGATCTGTCGCCATTCGTCGACTTCACGGACTGGCAAACGCTGGAGGAACTGCGCCGGGCGCCGCCGCATCCGATCATCGAAGGCGTCATGCTGAAGCGCTGGGACTCAGCCTATGTCGCCGGCCGGCCGAAAGGTCCGTGGTTCAAGTGGAAACGCGATCCGCACACAGTGGACGCGGTGCTGATGTATGCGCAGCGCGGCCACGGCAAGCGGTCGAGCTTCTATTCCGACTATACGTTCGGTGTCTGGACAGGTGCCGAAGGCGAAGAGGAACTGGTACCGGTCGGCAAGGCCTATTTCGGCTTCACCGACGAGGAACTGAAGCAGATCGACAAATATGTCCGCGACAACACGATCGAGCGTTTCGGGCCGGTGCGCTCGGTGCGGGCCGACCGCGACAACGGCCTGGTGCTGGAAGTCGCCTTCGAAGGACTGAACCGCTCGACCCGGCACAAATCCGGCGTCGCCATGCGCTTTCCCCGCATTTCGCGATTGCGCTGGGACAAGCCGGCCAACGAGGCCGACCGCATCGAAACGCTGCAGGCGCTGCTCGACCGCTAATTTCGCGCGTGCAGGGTTCGCTATGGCTCGATCGAAACGCGGATTTCGTAGATGTCGGCGGCCTTGCCCTGCTTGTCGAAGTCGGAATTGATGGCAATGGTGCCGGCCGAGCCCGGATGCTTGTCGGGAAACTGCACGTCGAACAGATATTCGTTCTGCTGCTGGCCGACCGCATAGCGCTTGCGGCCGCAGTCGCCGAGTTCGCCGAAATTGCAGTCGACCGAAATCTGCGTCTCCTTGCCTTCTTCGGAGCGGGCAATGATGTCGAACACGGCATGTTTGCCGGCCAGTTTCTCCAGCACGCCTTGTCCAACGTCGAAGCTGATCGCCGAACCGGACGCGCCGGAACGGATGCGCAGGAACGAACCGGTATCGTCCTTCATCACCTCGGCCCTGGCGTCCGATGGCGCACTGACATGCGATGCATCGGCCGGCGAAAACACATTGATCCAGTCGCGCGACTGGTCGGCGGCGCCGGGTTTTGCCGGACCGCCGTCGGCCGGTGTGAAATCGTCGTCCTCGACGGTCGGCGGCGCTTCAGGTGGTGCGGTGTCGAGTTGGGCCGACGTCTTGAACACGCCGGTCTGCACGGCGAAGAACAGGCCGATGCCAACCGCTGCCAGCAGTGTCACGGTCAGGAAGATGGCGGTCAGCGGCAGGCGACGCCCCCTTATGCGTCGTTCATCGCGGTCGGGCGCCACTTCCGTGGTCGCACCGGCCGCGGCCGGAACCGACATGTCGATGGCCGGAGCATCGGGAAGCGTGGCGTCCGGCATGATGTCGGGAACGACGGGCAGGACACGCGAGCGCGGCGCATCGGCAGCGGATTGCACGGGGCCGTCGACGACGACATCGGGGGACGATGCCTGTCGGCCGGTTTCGACCGCGGGCGCCGGGTCCGCTCCGAGTTCGACCGCCGGTGCATCGCCCTGCGGGCCGACATCCGGCACCGCCGGCAGGAACTCGGATTCGATTTCGGTGATTTTCGCCTGGATTGCCTTGCGGCGCTTGATGGCGACCTCAACGGTCACACCGGGATTGGCCTGGAGCGCGCGATCAAGCGCGGCAAAAGCCGAGCGATAGACCCTCTCGCGGAACGCGCGGTCCTCGGCATTGCCTTTCTCCAAGGCGTTCCGGATCGCTTTTTCGATCGCGTCCAAGCGGGTCCCTCTGTCTTTGCCAACCTTGCCGTGATCGTTAGCCGCAGGCGACCAATCAATCAACGGGCGAGCGGCGCATTCTGCCTCGCGGAGGTATGCAAAGTCCATTCCGGCGCTGTTCCGGCAACAAAATCAGCATGTTTCACCGATCTTCACGCGCGGGGAGCGCACGCACCGTGCGCCGCATCCCCTTGACGATTGATTGGCGGACAAGGCGGCGGCCGGCTTTCGAGGGTGCCATGACGCCGCCGCAGGAATTGCCAAGTCGCATCTTGAATTCGCGCCCGGTTGCGTCTATCACCGCCGCATCTTGGAGGCGTTGGCTTCCCGGGCCGCTTTAGCTCAGTTGGTAGAGCACCGCATTCGTAATGCGGGGGTCGCGTGTTCGAGTCACGCAAGCGGCACCATTTCCCCTCCTTTTTGTCGTCTACCCCTTCGCATCTGGTGCAAAGGATTGCGGCGCCGGCCTGGCAGATCTGCCATTGTCGAGACCCCGGTTTGGTGTGAAACTCATGGCCTCAGCATGGGAGGTCAAAAAATGCCCAACAATTTCAAGACCGGAGACGTGGTCAAGCTGAAATCCGGAGGCCCCAGGATGACGGTCAGCGATGGCGCAGCCTCGGGCATGTATCTGTGCCACTGGTTCAATCGCGAGGGCGAGGTGTGGACCCCGCAGCATGCCGGGTTCAAGCCCGAACAACTGATTGCGGCCGACCAGTCGGACTAGAGCTCCTTCCATCCCGATCGACGGGATGCGCACCCGAGCACGAACGGATCAGCACGCGCGACCGACGGATTTTCCGGGTCGCGGCGTTTAACGGTTGAAGCGCGATGACGGCACAAGCCGTCTGCGTCGCGCCAAGCTGGAGACGCACAACATGATCAGCCGTTCGATATTAGTCGTTGCCTTGAGTTTGCAGACGGTTGCGGCTCTTGCCCAGGCAACGACCCCGCCTGCACCGCAGACCGGCGCGCCACTTGCCGCGCCAGGCGCCTCGGGGACCAGGTCCGACATCACGCTGGCCAAATTCCAGAAGCGGCGCGAAAAGGCGATCATGGCGGCCGACACGGATGGCGACGGCAAGATCAGCCTGCTGGAATGGGAGGCCTTTCAGGCGAAGCGCAACGTCAAGGGCGACGCCGCCAAATCCTTCCCGCGGATCGATTCCAACCATGACGGCTTCATCGATCGCGCCGAACTCGATGCGTTCTTCGCCAAGCGCTTCGCCCGGCTGGACAAGAATGCCGACGGCATTTTGACGGCCGACGAACTGCCGGGCCACAAAACCGCTCCCAAGCAAGAGCAATGACCAAGAGGCAATGACGCGCGATGAACATCGGGAGTGCGCGGACTGATGGCTGCGGATCCGGACGAGGAGCTGGTTCGCCGTGTCGGCGCCGGCGAGCCGGCAGCCGTGCAAACGCTCGTCGCGCGCAAGCTGCCGCGTATCCTGGCTCTTGCCGTGCGCATGCTCGGCGATGCGGCGGAGGCCGAGGATGTCGCGCAGGAAACCTTCGTGCGGATCTGGCGCCATGCCGCGAGCTGGCGGCGCGGCAATGCGCGCTTCGACAGCTGGATCCACCGGGTGACGCTCAACCTTTGCTACGACCGGCTGCGTCGCAGGCGCGAGTGGGTGACCGGCGACCTGCCGGACGTCGCCGATCCTGCGCCGCTTCCCGATGCTCATTCCGAGGAAGAAGCCCATCGGGTCGAACGGGCGCTGCAAGCCATAGCGCCGCGCCAGCGCGAAGCGATCGTTCTGGTCTACTATCAGGAGATGTCCAATATCGAGGCGGCAGCGACACTGCAGATCAGCGTCGATGCCCTGGAAAGCCTGCTCGCGCGCGGCCGGCGGTCGCTGCAAGCGATCCTGGCGGAGGATGGCGCCGATGAGTAAACGCCGGGCAAGCAGCAACGCAGCACGGCCATTGCGCCTTGCTGGTGCCGCCTGGCGCTCGGCGCCGACGGGCAAGGGGGAGACACATGGCTGAAGGGTCCAGGAACGAACCCGCAATGGATGCCAGGCGCTTTGCCGCCTTGGCGCAGGCCTATGGCGGCGACTTGCGGCGATGGCCCGAGGCCGAGCGAATGGCCGGCACGGTCTTTGCCGCAAGCGACGCGGGCGAGGCCATCTTGAGGCAGGCCGGGACACTTGACGCGCTGCTCGACAGCTACCGCGTCGACGCCCCGGACAAGGCACTGCACAGCAGCATTCTGCAGGCTGCCGGCCGGCACATCGTCCAGCGCCGGCGTCAGTGGTTCTGGTGGCTGGGACTTGGACTTGCCGGCATTGGCCTGGCCGGTGCCGTGGCAGGACTGGCCCTGGTGACCATCGTCACGCCGGAGGTCCAGCCGGACCATTATGTGCTGGATACCGATGTAACGGCGTTTGGCTATGCCGGCCCGGATGCCGAGAACGGTGAGGAAAACCTATGAGCCCGCGCTGGATCCGTGGTCTGGTCATTACTTCCGTGGTGCTGAACGTCTTTCTGGCCAGCGCATTTGTCGGTGGCGCGGTCTGGCTGAGAAATGCCAAATCGGGCTTCTCGCTGGAATCGGCCGGCCGACAGCTGCCCGACCAGGACCGCAAGGCGTTCCGCGAGGCGCTGCGCCAGGTTCGCGTGCAGTCCCGTCAGATCATTCTCGATGGCCAGCAGGCGAGGCAGGAGGCAGCGGACCTGTTGCAGCAGCCTGTCATGGACAAGGCCGCCTTGTCCGCCGCCCTGGAACGGGCACGCAATGCCGATGTGACGGTGCGCAGCCGGCTTGAACAGGCCATTGTCGACTTCGCGGCGAGCACATCGCCTGAAAACCGGAGCGTGCTGGCACAGGCGTTGCTGCGCCATATGGAACGCCGCGCCACCGTTACGCCAAAAAAATCGCCATGACGACCGACGGAAAAGGCCGGAGACGCCGTTTAACGATGCGAAGGGACAAGCCTGCCCTGTGCACCATACAGGACGGCCATCTTCATCGTCGAAAGCACTCGGAGTCCAATTATGAGTCGCCTGAAAAACTATGCAGCAACCGCTATCCTGGCCATCGGTGGAACTGTCGTGACAGCCTCCGCGTCCAGCGCAATGCCCATCGTGTCCGTTGCCAAGCCAGCCACCCCGGCACTGGTCGAGCATGTCCGCTGGGGCTGCGGCATCGGCTGGCACCCTAACAGATGGGGCCGCTGCGTGCCGAACGGCGTCGTCGTCGTGCGCCCGCGCTACCACTACTGGCACGGTCCGGCCTACGTCTGGCATCCGCATCATCACTGGCGCCACTGGCACCATTACTGATCAAAGCACCGCGGGGCCAGGCACCTTTCGGGGCGGCCCCGCGCGAGCGCTGGCGCGCACCGGACAATCCCGACCAGCCGAGTTAAGGTTAAATTCACTATACATTTGTTCTTAGCCCGCAAATAATCGAAGAATTTCCCGAAACTATGCTCAGGCATCTTCGTGGGAAAATCTGTGGTTCAGCTTCAAGGTCTTGGACGGGTGCACTGCCATCCGCTGACGCTGGCCGTGGTCAGCCTTGCAGGCGTCTTCGCCGCCGGACGGGCCGAGCACGAATGGCTGTCGGTGCCGTTCTCGCTGGCGCTGGTGGCAGCCCTTGCCGGGCTTCTGTTCCTGGCTTCGGGGCGCCTTGCCTTTTCCGTCTATCTCGCCTGGATGGGCATTGCCTTCGTCACCGTGGTTTCGGCGATCAAGTTCAGGATGAAGGGGTTTTCGCTGCACTTCTACGACACGGTCTTCGTGTCGAGGGATCCGGAAGTGTACCGCTTCCTGCTCGGCTCCTACCTCCATCTGATCGCGCCGGTCGTCATTGCCCTGGGGCTCGGCATTACGGCGGCGGTGCTTCTGTTCCGGATCGATCGGAAAATCGGCTGGCCGGTGTCGGCACGCGTCCTGGTGATGGCGGCGCTCGTCGTTCTGGTGCCGCTGACCTTTCCGGCCGAGGCCTCGAAGGACCGCTATTTCTACTACATGCAGGGGCGGCACATGTCGGCCTTCTTCGTCTCGCTGCTGGATTTGCACAACCTCGTTGTAGAATCGGGCTTCGAAAAGCGGCTGCAAGCCGTGGCGCCACAGCCGCCTTTTGCCGACACGGTCGATTGCGGCGACCGGGCTGATCTTCCCGACGTCTTTTTCGTGCTCAGCGAAAGCCAGTCCGATCCCGGCTATTTTCCGCAGGTCGGCAACGGCGCGGGATTCCTGCAGAGATTCGCTCCGGGGGCCGGCACGCCGCACCAGATGCAGGTCGAGACGTTTGGCGGCGGCACCTGGATCACCAATCTGTCGCTGATGACCGGCCTGTCGGCCACCGATTTCGGCTGGCGAAGCCCCTATCTGACCATCACCCTGCAGGACAAGGTCGCCGGAGCCTTGCCGGAGGTGCTGGCGCGCTGCGGATATCGGACTGTCGTGATGACGCCGATGGACTTTTCGTTCGTCAATGAAGGGCCGTTCCTGAAATCGATCGGTTTCGAGACCGTGCTCGACATCAAGGACATCGCCGCGCCCTTCTATCACCTGCGCGACAACTTTTATTACCAGGCGGCCGAGGCATTCATCGCCAGGCACCATAGGGAAGACGGCCGGCCGCTGTTCCTCGAAATCCAGACCATGTTTCCGCACTCACCCTATGAGGGGCGGATGGAGCCCGGGCTGAAGGTCGAGGGCGAGCCTTTCTCGGGCGATTTCCAGGCCAATGAGTATCTGCGCCGGATGGCGGTAGCGCGCGGCGATTTCCAGGATTTCCTCGACAAGAGGCAAGCGGATGCCGGTGAACGCGGCGCCGTGGTGCTCGAATTCGGCGATCACCAGTCGTCGGCGACCAAGCCGTTCGTCGAGGCGATCGCCGGGGACGAGGCCTTGGCGACCCCTGGCTCGCTTGCCTATCGCACTTTCTACACGCTCACCACCTTCAACCATCCTTTGCGCCATCCGATGCCTGACCTGGCGCCGCTCGACATCGGCTTCCTCAGCGCGAGCCTGCTCGACGCCGCCGGCCTGCCGATGTCGCCTGTCATGGCCGACCTCGTGCGCCTGCGCGACCATTGCGGCGGCAGGTTTCATGGTTGTCAGGATCGGGCGGAGGTCGATGCGCATCTGCGCCGGCGCGTCGATTCAGGCCTGCTGCATCTGTTCCCGGAAACGGTGCCGCTGCGTGGGCTGGCGCCGCTCCAATCGGTAGATGCTCGCTAGTTATCTCAGCCGATTTTATCTGGCCCCAGCGTCGCCACGGTCTTCAGCGCACCGTCCAGCATGTCGCCCTTCTCGTCCTTCAGCGCCATCTCGCGCAGGCGGCGGATCCAGTCGGCGGCGTCGGTGCGGCCCTTGACCATGTCGAGCGCGGACAGCACCCGGTCGAATTTCGACTGCGCCCGGACATGGGTGTCGCTGTAGCCCTTGATCAGCCGGCGGCAATTGAGGATTTCGACGGCCAGTGCGTAATCCTGGGGCACATGGTCGAGCGCCAGCGCGTACCAGCGATCGAGATGCGCGATCTCAACCTTGTGGCGCAGCAGGCTGCGGCGCCAGCGGCGCAGGCCACCGATGAACCAGAGTGCTGCAAAGCCGGCAAAACTGTCGGTGCGGATGCGGCGGCCATGGTTGATGCGGCGGTCGAGAAAGGCGGCGAGCTTCGGCCGGTCCTCGATGTAGCTGCCCAGACCCGCCGGCAGCGTGCCGCAGAACTCCTCGATGCGCGGATGGAAATATTCGGTGACCTGCAGGATCGAGCCATCCTTGACGCCGACCTCGCGGCGCACGCGTTTGTCGCGCGTCGAACGTGTCTTGAGATCGGCGACGCGGATCATGTCGTCGTAGCACAGCGCGTTGGCCAGATGCTTGGCGGCAGCGATGGACAAGCCATAGCCCTGAATCGGCCCGTCCAGCGCGACGGCCTTGTCCAACCGGTCGAGATAGTCGCGCCCATAGGCGATGTCCTGATAGTCGACGACCTTTCTCAAGCCCCGAAGCGCCATGTCGCGCACGGCCACCGGCAACAGATCGATGCGGGCAGCCAACGCCTGCCAGCCTTGCAGCAGGTTTTGCGGGCCACTCACCTGTCCGGCGCCCAGGGCAGATTCGACAATCGCGGGCTCGGCCGGCCTAGGCGCCGGTGCCGCCGTGCCGCGCGCACGGTCAAACGCGGCACCGAAGGCGGCGAGGCTGGCCTTGACGCCCCGGCCGCCGGCACCGATCGCCTGTTCGTAGCTCTCGCGCGTGAACGGCAGGGCGTCGGACCCCGCCAGCGCGCCAAGCAGGCTGGCCGAGATCATCGAGCCATTGTCGGCGGCGATCTTCTCCATATCGAAAGCGATGAAGCGCTTCGATGCGGCTTCCGCCGTTGCATGCACCTTCGACGACGAAGCCCGGCCATCGCCCGGTTCGATCTTTTCCGACACGGCGGCGATGCGGTGCGACGAGGCGATCAGCGTGGTGCGCTCGGGCGTGACGAAGCCGCGAATGATGGCACGGCCGGCTTCCATCAATTCGGCGGCGATCAGGATGTCGACGTCGCCCTGCGAGGGCGACAGAGCGAAGACCGGCAGCCGGCCGGTGTCGCGGGCCATCTCGACATAATAGATGGTGGCGCCGGTACGCTGGGCGACGCCGGCGACCGAGGTCGACTGCGCGACATAGCCGTTGCGCTCGGCGACGTCGGTAATCCAGTCGGCGAGCACGCCGCCGCCCTGGCCGCCGACCGCCAGCACGGCGAGCTTGATGACACGCTCACCATCCTGAGCGCTGGCGTGGGCGCGAAGTGGGGGGACGGCGTCAAGCATCGGCGAAAGTCAGGCGCCGGCTTTCGCGGCGACGCTGCAACAGGCTGATGGTGGCGCGGCGCGCGGCTTCCAGGAAGCGATCCCAGCGGCTTGGATTGTGGACGACGTCGGCGCGATAGAAGGACGGGCAGAGCACCGCCGCATTGGCGACCTCGCCGCAATTGCCGCAACCGACGCAACTCTGGTCGATATGCGCGACCGGATCGTCGCGCAAAGGATCGTCGAGCGACTTGACCGACAGCGATGGGCAGCCGGACAGCCGCATGCAGGCGTGGTCGCCGGTGCAGATGTCCTCATCGACGCCGAACTTCGGTTTCACGACACGGGTCCCGCCCTTGATCGCCTTGTCGACCAGCGGCTTTTCGCGGCGCTGGCGGTTGAGCATGCATTCGGACGAGGCGACGATGACTTTCGGCCCCTTCTCCTCCGTCGTCAGCGCCTCGCGCAGCGTGTCCTGCATCTTGGTCACGTCATAGGTGCGGTCGACATGGCGCAGCCATTTGACGCCCATGCCTTTGACCGCCTCGGTGATCGGATGCTTCGTCGACTTGGTCTTGTTGCCGGCGCGGGACGAGAGGATGTCCTGGCCGCCGGTGGCGGCCGAGTAAAAATTATCGACGATGACGATGACGCCGTCGTTCTTGTTGAACACCGCGTTGCCAATTGAGGAGGTCAGGCCGTTGTGCCAGAAGCCGCCGTCGCCGACGAAGGAGATGGAACGCCGCTTGGCATCAGGCGAATTGAAGGCTGAGGCGGAGGCCGGGCCCAGCCCGTAGCCCATGGTGGTGGCGCCGAGCTCGAAAGGCGGCATGATCGAGAACAGATGGCAGCCGATGTCGGAGGCGATGTGATGCTTGCCTAGCTCCTGCTCGACCAGTTTTGTCGCGGCAAAGATCGGCCGTTCCGGGCAGCCGATGCAGAAGCCCGGCGGACGGCCCGGCACGACATTGATGAGGTCGGCGGCATCAACGCCGTCGCCAACCTTGTTGGGCGCGCGCACCTCGCCCGGCAAAAGATGCGGCGCCTCGGCGCGCAGGAAGGCGCCGATGCCGTCGAGCATGACCTGGCCGGTATATTCGCCGGCCATCGGCAGATGCTCCTTGCCAACCAGCCTGGTGCCTCGACCGGCCTTGTGCAGCATCGAAGCAAAGGCCTGTTCGATGTAGTTGGGCTGGCCTTCCTCGACGACCAGCACCGACTGCTTGCCCTCGCAGAACGACAGGAACTCGTCATCGATCAAGGGATAGACGGCATTGAGCACATAGAGCGGCACGTCGGTGTCGCCATAAATATCGGCAAGGCCGAGCCGCTGCAGCGCGCGGATGACCGAATTGTACATGCCGCCCTGCATGACGATGCCGACCGAGCCATGGTCCGAGCCGAAGAACTCGTTGATCTTGTTCTTGGCGATGAAGTCGACCGCCGCCGGCCAGCGTTTCTGCACCTTCTCCTTCTCATGCAGGAAGGAAGCAGGCGGCAGCACGATGCGGCCGGTGTCGCGGCGCGGCGCGTCGAGGGCATCGGCGACCGTCATCGGCGGCCGCTTGTTGTCCTTGGCGATGAAATGGCCATGCACGTGGCAGCAGCGGATGCGCACCTGCAGCATGACCGGCGTGTTGGAAATCTCCGACAGCTCGAAACCATCCTCCACCGCCTTGACGATCGATGGCAGGTTGGGTCGCGGGTCGAGCAGCCACACCTGGCTTTTCATGGCGAAGGCATGGCTGCGCTCCTGCATGATCGAGGAGCCCTCGCCATAGTCTTCGCCGACGATGATCAGCGCGCCGCCGGTGACGCCGCCGGAGGCGAGATTGGCCAGCGCGTCGGAGGCGACGTTGGTGCCGACCGTCGACTTGAAGGTCGCCGCACCGCGAATGGGATAATGCACTGACGCCGCCAGCATGGCGGTGGCAGTGGCTTCCGAGGCGCTGGCTTCGAAATGCACGCCGAGCTCGCCCAGAATGTCCTGCGCGTCGGCCAGCACGTCCATCAGGTGACTGATCGGCGCGCCCTGATAGCCGCCGACATAGCCGACGCCGCATTGCAGCAGCGCCTTGGTGATGGCGAGAATGCCTTCGCCGGCAAACTCCTCGCCGGCACCGAGCCTGAGTTTTTCGACTTCCCTGGCAAAAGACCGTTCGGCCATTCTTTTTCTCCCTTCCGTTACCGCCAGCGCTGGCGGCGCGTAGGTCTAGATGTCGTGCTTGCGAATGTTCTTCAGCATCTTCAAAAGCGTGGCGATGAGCGCGGAATATTCGGCATCGTCGATGTCGTCGAACATCGCTTCGAACGCGTCGTGCATGGCCGGCCAGGCGCGGGTGAACTCGGCGCGGCCCTCGTCGGTCAGGAACACATGGCGGATTCGGCTGTCGGTGACACCCTGCTCGCGTCGCACCAGACCCTGGCCCTCCAGCGTATCGAGGGTCCGGCTCAAGGTCGATTGCTCGATGACCGTATAGACCGAGAGGTCGTTGACGGTGATACCGTCGGTGACCGACAGCACGGCGAGCGTGCGGACCTGCGGGATGGTCAGGCCCTGCTTGCGGAAATCGTCGCGCAAGGTGGCGTTGTAGCGGCCCATGATGCGGTTCATCAGATAGGGCGCGAATTGCTGCAGCCCGATCTGCCCCAGGGTCGAAATGCGCTGGCGCTTTTCCGCGACCTTCTCTTCCATCACAGCCTCCCCGCCAGGAGAAAGCCGGAACCGCCGCCGAGACCCGCACCCGGGTGGGTCGAGGCGCCGATATGGTAGAGACCCTTGATGCCGGTCTGATGGTTGCGGCTGGTCTTGAACGGCCGCCACAGGAAAGACTGGTCGATGGTCGAGGAACCGCCATAGGGGTCACCGCCGACCAGGTTGATGTTCATCGCCTCCAGATCGGCCGGCGAATAGGCGCGGCGCGCGATGACGCTGTCCTTGAAGCCTTCGATATGGCTGGCGAGGATCGCCTCAATGCGGTCGGCATAGGCTTCGCGCAGCACATCGGTCCATTGCCCGTCTGCCGGCGCCTGCAGCTTGCCGGCCGCGTCGCCCTTGATGTGGCGAGGCGCCTCTGGCAGTTGCAGCCACAGGATCGCCTTGCCTTCAGGGCAGCGCGATGGGTCAAGCGCATGCGGCTGGCCGACACAGATGGTCGGCACCTCCGGCAGCATGCCCCGCGCCGCCTCGTTGCAGGCTTTCGAGACGCCATCCAGGCCCGGTGTCAGGTGCAGCAGCGCCACCTTATCCAAGCCTTCGCCCCGCCATGCAGGCGGTTTGTCCAAGGCGTAGTGGATCTGGAAATTGCCTTTGCCGTAGCGGTACTTTTGCGTCGCCTCGACATCGGCTTTGGGTGCATCCGCGCCAAGCAGCCTGCCATAGAGCTGCGTTGGCGTAACCGAGCAGATGACGCTCTTCTCGGCATTGATTGTCTCGCCCGAGGCCAGCCGCACGCCGGTTGCCCGGCCATTGTTTTGAACGATCGAAGCGACATCGGCGCTGGTGCGGATATCGCCGCCGCGTTCCCGAATCAAAGCCTCGAAGGCCGCCAGCAGGTTTTTTGCCCCACCCTTGACGATCGGTGCTCCGGCCGCCTCAAGTGCGAAGGCGATCACCTTGGCGATCTGGCCGGAGAAGGCGTCCTCGGGTCCAAGCCCGGCATGCAGTACCCAGGGTGCCCACAGCGCGCGGATGGTTTCGGACCAGTAGGTGTTGTCGAGCCAGCCGCGCGCCGGCACCAGAGCTTCGCCGAGGAAGGCGGCAAGGCCGCGCGGGCCACGCCGCCAGCCATCACCGGCAAGCAGCTTCGCTGTCGGGTAGGACCACAGGCTGCCGCCGAGTAAGCCGAACAGCAGGCCGGCATTGCGTTCGATACCGCCGATATCATCCGCGTGCCGGTCACCGTCGCCTGCCGTGATTGCGTTGAGGGCGGCGATGTTGGCGGCACGGTCGGTGCTGAGCACGGCATGGCTGCCATCCGGCCGCAGCACGCCCGTCGGCGTGCCCGTGTGGCAGAACTCCAGCCCGTGGCGCGCGAGATCGGCGCCCAGTGCCGCAAAGGCCGGCGAGGTGATGAACAGCACGAAGGTCGTCGCCATCACATCATGGATGAAGCCGGGCGCGGTGATCTCCTCGGTGCGCAAACAACCGCCAATGCGGTCGTTGCGCTCCAGGACGAGCACACGCGCCCCTTTGCCGCCAAGCATCGCCGCGCAGACCAGCGCGTTGATGCCGCTGCCGACGATGATGTGATCGGGGGCGGTCATTGGCGGTTGCTCTTTGCTTGCGGGCAGTGGAGTTCAATCGCGTGGAATTGCGCTCTACGGCGCCCCCCTCTGGCCTGCCGGCCATCTCCCCCTCTTGGGGGGAGATTGGCAGCTTCGGCGCCCCACTCAATCCTGCAACGTCGCAGATTGGCGAAAACCATTGTGAAGGCCGATCTCCCCCCTTGAGGGGGAGATGTCCGGCAGGACAGAGGGGGGCGCCGTAGGGCGCTAGCGCTACAAGCCTGCCACCCTCTACCTGCCATCAACCCGGTTTCGCCTTCTCGCATGATCTTCTCCCGAAGACCCACCTCGCTTTATTGCTTCGACACCAGCGCCAGCGCGCGGATCGGGCTGCCGGTGCCGTGCTCGATCTTGAGCGGCGCCGCGATCAGGATGGCGCCCTTCGGCGGCAGCTGGTCGAGGTTGCAGAGGCTGGCGAGACCGTAGCGGTTGGCCTTGTGCATCAGCGTGTGCGCCGGGAATGGCGGCTCCATGCCACCGGCCTTGCCGGCATCGGTGCCGATCGTCTCCGAGCCCCAGCCCCTGATGTCCTTACTGATCAGGAACTGGATGGCTTCGGCCGTCGGGCCGGGCGTGTGCGGGCCGGTCTCGTTGGCGTTGAGGAACTCGGCTTCCGAGCCGTTGCGCTTGTACCAGTCGGTGCGCATCACCACCCATTCGCCGGCATTGATCGCACCGTGCTTGGCTTCCCAGGCCTTGATGTGGTCGACGGTGAGCAGGAAATCGGGGTCGGCGGCGGCTTCCTTCGAACAGTCGATGACATTGACCGGGCCGACGAAATTCTGCGCCGGAATGGTGTCGGTGGCGCCGTCCGGATAATCCTTGCCGCTGATCCAGTGCTGCGGCGCGTCGAAATGCGTGCCGGAATGCTCGCCGAGCTTCAGCCAGTTCCAGGCCCACCACGGACCGTTCTTGTCGTAACGGGAGATGTTGTGGATCTCGACCTTCGGCGTGTCGACGGCGAGTTCCGGCGGCAGCTTGATCAACGGCGTGTCCGGGCCGAGCGGCGCCGACAGGTCGACCACCTTGATGGCGCCTGAAAGAAGCTGGCCGGCGACTTCGCCGAGGAGTTTTTGCGTGTCCATGGTTTGAAGTTCCCTCTTTCGTGTGATGATCAAGGCTCGTCTCGGCCCTTAATATCCTACTAGACGAAAACATATGCATCTGCAATTATCTTTAAGCATAAAGGAAATGGGGACGGGGCGTGAGCGAGTTCGACGCCATCTTTGTCGGGGCGGGCCACAACAGTCTGGCATGCGCCGCGCATTTGGCGCTCAAAGGCTGGAAAACAGGGGTTTTCGAGCGCGGCGCGACAATCGGCGGCGCCGTCCAGACGCGCGAATTCACCCTTCCCGGCTTCCGCCACGATTTCGGCGCGATGAATCTCAGCCTCTTCGCCGGCTCGGCCTTCCACCGGAAATATGCAAATGAATTGAAAGCGCAGGGGCTGGAGTTCGCCCCGGTCGCCGACTGTTTCGCCAGCGCATTCCCTGACGGGCGCTGGTTCGGCGTCAGCAACGATCTGGAAAAGACGGCCCCGCGCATCGCCGCCTTCTCCGCCACTGACGCCGCCACATGGCGCAGGCTGGTTGCCGCCTTCCCGGCGGAGGCCGAACACCTGTTCCGGCTGCTGGGTTCGCCGATGAGTGCCCGCGCGCTTGCCGGCACGGCGTGGAACCTGTGGCGCAAGAAGGGCATGTCCGGAGCGCTCGATACGGGCCGCCTGCTGCTGTCCTCACCCCGCGCCTGGCTGGAGGAAACTTTCGAGTCGCCGCATATCAGGGCAACGCTCGCCACTTGGGGCATGCATCTCGACTTCGCCCCGGATATCGCCGGCGGTGCCGTGTTCCCCTATCTGGAATCGATGGCCAACCAGAGTTTCGGCATGGTGCTGGGCAAGGGCGGCGCCGATAGCATCATCCGTGCCCTCTCTGGCATGGTGACCTCCGCCGGCGGCAAGATCGTCACCGGCGCCGAAGTCGCCGAGATCACCGTTTCGGCCGGCAAGGCGACCGGCGTACGGCTCGCTTCGGGCGAGTCGCATACCGCCACCAGGGCAGTCATTGCCGGCGTCGCGCCCAAGGCGCTGACGGGCAGATTGCTGCCCAATGGTTCGGGCGACGCCGGCTTCGACACGGCGATGCAGAAATTCCGCCATGCGCCAGGCACGATGATGATCCACCTGGCGCTGGACGATTTGCCGGATTGGCGTGCCGGAGCGGAGCTTCGGCAGTTCGCCTATGTGCATCTGTCGCCGTCGCTCGACGCCATGTCGCGCACCTATCAGCAGGCCATGGCGGGCATGCTGCCGGACGAGCCTGTGCTGGTGGTCGGCCAGCCGACGGCGATCGACCCGTCGCGGGCGCCTCAGGGAAAGCATGTGCTGTGGGTGCAAGTGCGCATGCTGCCGGCCGAAATCCTGGGCGATGCCGCCGGCAAGATCGCACCGGACCATTGGGACAAGGTCAAGGAGGTCTACGCCGAGCGTGTCCTCGACATCATCGAGACCTATGCGCCCGGCCTGCGCAACAAGATCCTCGGCCGCGCCGTCTTCTCGCCCATCGACCTCGAGCGTGAGAACCCGAATCTCGTCGGTGGCGACCAGGTCTGCGGCAGCCATCATCTGGCGCAGAACTTTTTATTCCGCCCGGCGCGCAACTATGCCGGCTGGAACACGCCGGTGGCGCATCTGCACCTCACTGGAGCCGCGACATGGCCGGGCGCCGGCACAGGTGCGGCGTCGGGCTTCATGCTCGCACAACAGCTTGGCGGGAGGTAGGAGCCGGAGATTTCCTTGAGGCTACGAGGGGCAAGGCGCTGCTGCCCAAGAAGCCTGAACCAATGACCTGAAGACGCCGCGCAGAAACAAAACCAACAAGGGGAACGACCATGACAATCAACAGACGGGAATTGCTCGGATACAGCGCTGCGGCACTTGGGGTGGCCGCCGTCGGCCTGCCGCAGATCGCCAAGGCAGCTGCCGGCGAACTGACCATCGCCTACAACGTCAACCTGCCATCCTGGGATCCGACCACCGGACCCTCGGCCGTCAACCCGACCATCCAGGGGCTTTACCAGTCGGTGTTCGACCAATTCATCCCGCAAAAGCCCGATTTGTCCTTCGCGCCGGGCCTGCTCACCGAATGGGGCTGGAACGACGACCGCACCAAGATCATGATGACGGTGCGCGAAGGCGTGACCTGGCATGACGGCTCGCCGTTCACGGCCGAGGACGTGGTCTGGTCGCTGCAGCGGGCAGGCGACGAAAAGACCGGCAACCCGATCCAGTTCGTCTGGAAGAACGTCAACAACTTCAAGATCGATGGCAACAAGATCACCGGCGACGTCGTGCAGTTCGACCCGGTCTATTTCAAATGGATGTCGTTCCTGACCGGCTACATCATGCCGAAGGCCTATTACGAGAAGGTCGGCGCCGAAGGTTTCGAGAAGGCGCCGATCGGCACCGGGCCCTACATGGTGGAAAAGTTCGAGCGCAACGCTTTCCTGCGGCTCAAGGCAAACCCGAACTACTGGGGCGGCAAGCCGGCCTTCGAGAATGTGACGATCAAGTTCGTCGCCGACGCGGCAAGCCGCGTCGCCGAGATCGAATCCGGCTCCTCGCAAGTGACGCTCGAAATCCCCTACGAGGAGTATGACCGGCTGATCGCCAAGGACGGGCTGGCCGGCTCGTGCAAGAACGTTTCCGACATCGGCATGATCTTCTTCAACGACATCGAGGCGATGCTGGACAAGAACGTCCGTCAGGCCGCCGTGATGGCCGTCGACAAGAAGCTGCTGGTCGATCGCCTGCTGCGCGGCTACGGACAGCCGATCGATACGCTGGAAACGCCGGAATACGCATCCTACGACGCGTCGATCAAGGTCGAGCACAATCCGGAAAAGGCCAAGGAATTGCTGGCTGCCTCCGGCTATTCGCCGGAAAAGCCGGTCAAGTTCACCATCCAGACGACCAAGGGCTTCAAGCCCAAGGACTATGAGATGATCCAGGCGATCGTCGGCATGTGGCGCAAGGTCGGCATCGAGGCGACGATCGAGGTCTACGAGATCGCAAAGCACTACGAACTGCGCGCCGCCGATAAGCTGGCGCCGGCCGCCTTCTACAACTGGGGCAACGCCATCGGCGATCCGACCACCTCGACCGGCTTTGCCATGTACGGCCCGAGCCCGCATTCGGTGTGGGACAGCCAGGATTTGATCGACATGATCAACCCGCTGTGGGGCGAGAAGGACGAGGCCAAGCGCATCGCCGGCTGGAAGGCTGTCGACAAATACATCGCCGAGCAGGCCTATGTGCTGCCGCTGATGCAGTATGCGCAGCCCATCGTCCATGCCAAGGGCGTCAATGTGGTTCAGCATGTGTCGGGCGCGCTGCTGCCGGCCCTGATGACCCCGGCCTGAGAGAGTCGAGAAAGGCGCGCTGTCGCAAAGCCGGCATGCCTTCTCCCAACTTGCGCAGGCCCCCTCATCCGGCCCTTCGGGCCACCTTCTCCCCGCTGGGGAGAAGAGACCGGCTCAGCCGTCAGCGACCTCTTCTCCCCTCGGGGAGAAGGTGGCCGCGAAGCGGCCGGATGAGGGGTCTTCGTTCCATCAGTCACCGAAACGCATTAGGCCTACGCCAGAATGCTCCTGCAAAGATTCCTGATCCGTCTGCTGACGATGCTGATCACGCTGTTCGGCGTGGCCGTCGTCGTCTTTGTCGTGATCCGCGTCGCGCCCGGCGATCCGATCGCCATGATGCTGCCGCCTGGTGCTACGGATGCCGACATTGCCCGGCTGCGAGCGCTCTACGGCCTCGACAAGACCATCGTGCAGCAATTCTTCATCTGGCTGTCAGGCGTCGCCAGGGGCGATTTCGGCACCTCGATTTCGCTCAGGCAGGATGTGCTGGGTCTCGTCTTCAACCGGCTGCCAGCGACGCTGGAGCTTGCCATCGTCGCGCTTGTGATGGCGGTGGCGCTCGGCGGCACGACGGCAATCATCGGCGCGCGCGAACGCGGCACGGCGGTCGAGGCCGGCATCGACATCGCCAGCGGCGCGGCGCTTTCCATTCCCGACTTCCTGTGGGGCCTGGTGCTGATCCTGCTGTTCGGCGTGCTGGTGCCGATCTTCGACATTTCCGGCCGGGTGTCGCCGCAACTCGACCTGCCCTTCGTCACCCAGTTTTATCTGTTCGAGAGCTTGCTTCGTCTGCGCCTCGACCTGACCTGGGATCTGCTGAAACACATGCTGATGCCGGCCGTGGCGCTGGCGCTGCCGCTGGCGGCGATCATCTCGCAGCTGCTGAAACAGTCGCTGAAGGAAGTGCTCGACCTCGACTACGTCGTGCTGGCGCGGGTCAAGGGATTCTCGGAAACACAGGTCATCCTGCGCGAAGCGCTGAAGAATGCCGCGCTGCCGACGCTGACGCTGGTCGGCGTGCAGTTCACCTTCCTCATCGGCGGCACCGTCATCGTCGAACGGCTGTTTTCCTATGAAGGCCTCGGCAACATGGCGATCGACGCCGTCATCAACCGCGACCTGCCGCTGATCCAGGGCATCGTTCTGGTCTTCGCGCTGCTGCTCGTGCTGATCAACCTCAGCGTCGACATGATGTACGCGCTGCTCAATCCAAGGCTGCGCCATGGATGAGGGCCGCGCTCAAAGACGAGCTGTGTCGCCGCGTCTGTGGCTGGCCGGCGGCTGGCTGCTGCTGGCGCTTCTGGCGGCAATCTTCGCGCCGCTGGTCGCGCCGCAGGATCCGCTGGCGCAGGATTTGATGCTGGAACGGTTGCCGCCGTTCTGGATGGCCGGCGCCGAACCCGGCTATTGGCTCGGCACCGACAGCCTCGGCCGCGATCTGTTGTCGCGACTGATCTTCGGCGGCCGCATCGCCTTCATCGTCGCTTTCGCCGCGGCCATCGCCGCCTGCCTGGTCGGCTCGATGCTGGGGCTCATAGCCGGCTATTTCGGCGGCTGGGCCGACCGCATCATCTCGCGCATCGTCGATGTCTGGATGGCATTTCCGCCGGTGCTGTTCGCCATCCTTTTGGTTGCGGTGCTCGGCACAGGCTTGAGTTCCGTCATCCTCGCCATCGCCATCATCGACTGGACGCGTTTCTGCCGGGTGATCCGTGCCGAGACGATGGGCCAGTCGCGCATGGACTATGTCGAGAATGCCCGCATCGCCGGCTATGGCCGCATCGGCATCATGCTGCGCGAAGTGCTGCCCAATGTGGTGCCGTCAATCGTGGTGCTGCTGTCGCTGGAAATGGGCATCGCCGTCATCGTCGAGGCGATCCTGTCCTTCGTCAATCTGTCGATCTCGACCGACGACCCGACCTGGGGCGGCATCATCGCCGAGGGCCGGCTGTCGATCCACCAGGCCTGGTGGGTGCTCGTATTTCCGCTGATCACGCTGATCCTGACCGTGCTGTCGTTCAGCCAGTTCGGCGAGGCGCTGAAGATGCGTTTCGATCCGGTGCTGCGATGAGCGCCTGTCTCGACGTCAGGGATCTGAGCGCCGTGCTGCCCAACGGCCAGCGCGTATTGCGCTCGGTGTCGCTTGCCGTTCAGCCCGGCGAGGTCCGCGCGCTGGTCGGCGAAAGCGGCGCCGGCAAGACGATGATCGGCAAGGCGGTGCTCGGTGTGCTGCCGTCGAGCGTGCGCATCGTCGAAGGCGACATGCGGCTCGAGGGCGAAGACCTCGGCAAATTGCAGCCCAAGGCGCGGCGCACGCTGATCGGGGCATGCACGGCGCTAGTCCCGCAGGACCCGCTGACCGCTCTCAACCCGTCACGCCGCATCGGCTCGCAGATGACCGACCGGCTGGTGCGCATCCTCGGCTGGAGTGGCGAGAAGGCCGATACCCGCATTCGCCAGTTGCTCGACGAGGTGCAGATCCGCGACCCCGACCGCGTGCTCAAAAGCTATCCGCACGAACTGTCCGGCGGCATGCGCCAGCGCGTGCTGATCGCTGCCGCCTTCGCCGCCGAGCCAAGGCTGATCGTCGCCGACGAACCGACCACGGCGCTCGACGTCACCGTGCAGAAGCAGATCCTGCGGCTGATCGCTGCGTTGCAGCGCGAGCATGGCACGGCGATCCTGTTCGTCACCCATGATCTCGGCGTCGTCGCCAAGATCAGCCAGAGGGTCTCGGTGCTCTATGCCGGCAAGGTGGTGGAGGAGGCCGAGACCGCAGCGCTCTTCGCCGCGCCGCAGCACCCCTACACACGGGCGCTGATCGCGGCGACGCCACGCTACACCGATCCTTTCGCCTCGCTAAGACCGGTGGACGAGGCGGTGCTGGCCGGACTTGCTTCGGAGATCGCTGCCGCCGACCAAGCCTGGAGGCGGTCGCATGGTTGAACCGTTGTTCTCCGTGCGCGGGCTGAAGGTCGCGCTGCCCGACATGACTCGCAAGCCACTGATCGGCCGCGCGCCATTGGCCGAAATCCTGAAGGGCCTGGACTTCGACCTGCCGCGGGGCTCGGTGACCGGCATTGTCGGCGAATCCGGTTCGGGCAAGTCGACGCTCGGCCGCGCGCTGGTGCGCCTGCTGCAGCCAAGCGCCGGCAGCATCAACTTCGACGGCCGCAACATCACCAATCTGCCGGAAGCGGAGCTGCGGCCGCTGCGGCGCAATCTGCAGATGATTTTTCAAGATCCGATGTCGTCGCTCAACCCGCGCCGCACCATTGCCAGCATTATCGCCGCGCCTTTGAAGCAGAATGGTCTTGGCGACAACCTGAAGGCGCGCGTCGCCGAGGCGCTGCAGCGTGTCGGCCTGCCGCAAAGTTTCGCCAGCCGCTATCGGCACGAACTGTCGGGCGGCCAGCGCCAGCGCGTCGGCATTGCGCGCGCTCTGGCGCTGTCGCCAAAATTCGTGCTCGCCGACGAGATCGTCTCGGGCCTCGACGTCTCGACGCAGGCGCAGATCCTCACCCTGCTGGAGGAGCTTGCCGCGGAGATGGGGCTGACCGTCGCTTTCATCAGCCACGATCTGTCGGTCATCCGGCGGCTGTGCCGGCAGGTGATCGTCATGCGCGAAGGCGCGATCGTCGAAGCGAGCGCCACCGACACCTTGTTCGACAAGCCGCGGCAAAGCTACACGCGCGATCTCATCGCGGCCATTCCGCTGCCCGAGATCGATGCGAACTGGCTCGACATTCCTTCCGCAGCCAAGCCGCCGCCATGAATGCATACGCACGCCGACGAGCGGGCCTCGGACGTGCGACCACAAAGACCCAAGTCCCGCCAAATGGAGAGGACTGACATGAAGACCACAATCGCAATTGCGACGCTCGCCGCCGCTATGCTCGGCAGCGCCGGCATGGCCTCGGCGGATTCCATCCCGGGCATGCGCGGCCACGACCACACCGGCATCACGGTTCCCGACATGAAGCAGGCGGTCGACTTCTTCACAGAAGTGGTCGGCTGCAAGAAGGCGATGTCGTTCGGCCCGTTCGCCGACGACAAGGGCACGTTCATGCAGGATCTTCTGGGCGTCGATCCGAAGGCAGTGATCGAAGAGGTCACCATGGTGCGTTGTGGCTACGGCTCGAACATCGAGCTGTTCAAATACACCGCGCCGGACCAGAAGAACCTGACGCCGAAGAACAGCGACATCGGCGGCTTCCACATCGCCTTCTATGTCGACGACGTCGCCGCTGCCAAAGCCTATCTCGACGGCAAGGGCGTCAAGACACGCTTGGGACCATTGCCGGTCAAGGAAGGACCCGCCGCCGGCCAGACCATCCTCTATTTCCAGGCGCCCTGGGGGCTGCAACTGGAAGCGATCAGCTATCCCGACGGGATGGCCTATGAGAAGGGCGCCGAGACGGTGTTGTGGAGCCCGAAGAGCCCGGAAAAGTGATCCGGCAGCGCGCTTGCGCGATGACACGCAGGCGCGCTTTCGCCATGTCAGGACGATCGTTCTGATATAAAACTTTAAGCTTGAAATATCTTGTCGCCGGCGCGATACTGAACTCCAGCAAGCGAAGAGGAGATCGCACAGATGAAGGTTGCGGTTCTCGGCGGCGGACCAGCCGGCCTCTACTTTGCCATTTCGATGAAACTGAGGGACGCCGCCCACGATGTGACGGTGTTCGAGCGCAACCGCGCCGACGACACGTTCGGCTGGGGCGTCGTGCTGTCGGCCGAAACGCTCGACAATCTGTCGAAAAACGATCCGGTCAGCGCCGTCTGGATCAAGAAGCACTTTGCCTACTGGGACGACATCGCCGTCATTCATGACGGCGTGCGCACGGTCTCGTCAGGGCACGGTTTCTGCGGCATCGGCCGCAAGCGGCTGCTGGTCCTGCTGCAGCGCCGGGCGCGTGAACTCGGCGTCAAGCTGATGTTCGAGACCGACATTGCAGATCCCAAGCCCTACATGGCGACGCATGATCTGGTCGTCGCTGCCGACGGCCTGAACTCAAGGGCGCGCAACAGCTTCGTCGACATCTTCAAGCCCGACATCGACACCCGCAAATGCAAGTTCGTCTGGCTCGGCACCAACCAGAAATTCGACGACGCCTTCACCTTCATCTTCGAGAAAACCGAGCATGGCTGGGTGTGGGCCCACGCCTACCAGTTCGACAGCGACACCGCGACCTTCATCGTCGAGTGCAGCGAGCAGACCTGGGCTGCCTTCGGCTTCGGTGCGATGTCGCAGCAGGAATCGATCGCCGTTTGTGAGCGGATCTTCGAAAAACATCTCGGCGGCCACGCCTTGATGACGAATGCCAACCATATCCGCGGTTCGGCCTGGATCAATTTCCCGCGCGTGCTGTGCGAGCGCTGGTCTTACAAGAATCTCGCGCTGATGGGCGATGCGGCGGCGTCGGCGCATTTCTCGATCGGCTCCGGCACCAAGCTGGCACTGGAAAGTGCTGTGGCGCTGGCCGAATATGTCGAAACCGAGCCGGACTTGGATGCCGCCTTCCGCAGATATGAGGATGCCCGCCGCACCGAGGTGCTCAAGCTGCAATCGGCGGCGCGCAATTCGCTGGAATGGTTCGAGGAGGTCGAGCGCTATCTCGGCCTCGATCCGGTGCAGTTCAACTATTCGCTTTTGACCCGCTCGCAGCGTATCAGCCACGAGAATCTGCGACTGCGCGATGCCGAATGGCTTGAAAGCGCGGAAGAATGGTTCCAGCGCCAGGCGGGCGCCGGCGGCAACAGCCTGCGCCGCGCGCCGATGTTCGCGCCGTTCAAGCTGCGCGACATGAGGCTGCAGAACCGCGTCGTCGTTTCGCCGATGGCGCAGTACAAGGCTGTCGACGGCTGTCCGACCGACTGGCATTTCACCCACTACGCCGAGCGCGCCAAGGGCGGCGCCGGCCTCCTCTATATCGAGATGACCTGCGTCAGCCCGGAAGGGCGCATCACGCCCGGCTGTCCCGGCTTCTACGCGCCCAAGCATGAGGTGGCGTGGAAGCGGCTGGTCGATTTCGTCCACACCGAGACCGAGGCCAAGATCTGCGCCCAGATCGGCCACTCCGGCGCCAAGGGCTCGACCCGGCTCGGCTGGGAGGGCACTGACGTGCCGTTGGTCTCAGGCAACTGGCCGGTGATGGCGGCTTCGGCCGTTGCGTGGTCGCCGCAGAATCAGGTGCCGAAGGCGATGAACCGCGCCGACATGGACCGCGTGCGCGACGAATTCGTGGCGTCCACCGAGATGGCCGATCGTTGCGGCTTCGACATGCTCGAAATCCACGCCGCGCATGGCTATCTCTTGTCGTCCTTCATCACGCCGGTCACCAACCGGCGCACGGATGAATATGGCGGTTCGCTGGACAATCGCATGCGCTATCCCCTCGAAATCTTCCGCGCGGTGCGCGCCGCCTGGCCGGCGGAGAAGCCGATCTCGATGCGCATTTCGGCCAATGACTGGGTCGGCATCGAGGGCGTGACGCCGGCCGACGCGGTCGAGATCGCGCGGCTGCTGCATGAGGCCGGCGTCGACATCTGCGATGTCTCGGCAGGCCAGACCTCGGCACTGGCCAAGCCTGTCTATGGCCGCATGTTCCAAACGCCGTTTTCCGACCGCATCCGCAACGAGGTCGGCATGGCGACGATGGCGGTCGGCAACATCTACGAGCCGGACCATGTCAATTCGATCCTGATGGCCGGCCGCGCCGACCTGGTGGCGCTGGCGCGGCCGCATCTTGCCGATCCCTACTGGACACTGCATGCCGCCGTCACGCTCGGCGACCGCGGTGTCAAATGGCCTGATCCCTATCTGCCCGGACGCGACCAGCTCTACCGTCTGGCCGAGCGCGACGCCGCAGCGGGGCTGAAAGTATGACGGCCGCCGCGACGATACCCGGCAAGCATGCGCTGGTCACTGGCGGCGGCTCCGGCGTCGGGCGGGCCATCGCGCTGGCGCTGGCTGCTGCCGGCATCGGCGTCACCATCTGCGGCCGCCGGGAAGCAGAGCTCGCCAAGGTGGCCGGCGAAAACGACCGCATCTCTGGCATCGCCGCCGATGTCACCGACGAGGCGGCAATGGCAGCGCTCTACGAGAGGGCGCAAGCCGCGCGCGGCCCGTTCGACATCGTCGTCGCCAATGCCGGCATGGCCGGCAGCGCGCCAGCGCACAAAACCGCGCTCAGCGACTGGCAGCGGACGCTCGACGTCAATCTGACCGGCGCCTTCCTGACGGTGAAGCCCGCGCTGGCCGGCATGGCCGCGCGGAAAACGGGACGAATTGTTTTCATCGCCTCGACCGCCGGCCTGAAAGGCTACGCCTACGTCGCGTCTTACGTCGCCGCCAAGCATGGCGTCATCGGCCTGATGCGGGCGCTTGCCGCCGAAACAGTGAAATCCGGCGTCACCGTCAACGCGGTGTGCCCAGGCTTTGTGGAAACCGAAATGCTGGAAGAGTCCATCCGGCGCATCATCGAGAAGACCGGCCGCTCGGTCGAGCAAGCGCGATCGAGCCTTGCCTCGACCAACCCGCAAGGCCGCTTCATCCAGCCGGATGAGGTCGCCGCCGCCGTGCTGTGGCTGTGCGGCGACGCCGCCCAATCGATCACCGGACAGGCGATTTCCCTCTCAGGAGGCGAAACATGGTAGCCGGCCCCCTGCCCGCGCCGTCGGGACCCGGCAAGGACCGCTTGCGTCTGTGGATCAGGCTGCTGCGTGCCTCGCGCACGATCGAGGCCGAGCTGCGCGAGCGGCTGAAGAAGGACTTCAACACCACGCTGCCGCGCTTCGACGTGATGGCAGCGCTTTATCGCGCGCCGGAAGGCATGCTGATGAGCGACCTGTCGCGCTTCCTGCTGGTCTCCAACGGCAATGTCACGGGCATCGTCGACCGGCTGGTTTCGGAAGGACTTGTCGCCCGCGCGCGGCGCAATGGCGACCGCCGCACCTCGATGGTGCGGCTGACCGAGGAAGGCACGCAGGCTTTTGCCGCGATCGCCGCGGCGCATGAAGGCTGGATCGGCGAATTGCTGGGCAAGGTCAGTGAGGACGACGCGCGCCGGCTGACCGGCATGCTGACCTCGTTCCGCAGCAACTGGGAGGGACGCGAATGACCGCAATGGCCGGGCGCAAGCCGAAGCATTTCCTCTGGGAGGTCGAGGGCAGGACCGCCAAGGTCCGGCTCGATCGGCCGGAGCGCAAGAACCCGCTGACCTTCGACAGCTATGCGGAACTCCGCGACACGTTCCGCGACCTCGTCTATGCCGACGATGTCGACGCCGTGGTGTTCCTTTCCAATGGCGGCAATTTCTGCTCCGGCGGCGATGTCCACGACATTATCGGCCCGCTGGTCAAAATGGACATGAAGGAGCTCCTGGCCTTCACCCGCATGACCGGCGATTTCGTCAAGGCGATGCTGAATTGCGGCAAGCCGATCATTGCGGCGGTCGACGGCGTCGCGGTCGGCGCCGGCGCCATCATTGCGATGAGCTCCGACATCCGCATCGCCACGCCGGAAGCCAAGACCGCGTTCCTGTTTACCCGCGTCGGCCTCGCCGGCTGCGATATGGGCGCCTGCGCGATCCTGCCGCGCATCATCGGCCAGGGCCGCGCCGCCGAGCTGCTCTACACCGGCCGCACCATGACGGCTGATGAAGGCGAACGCTGGGGTTTCTACAACCGGCTGGTCGATGCCGCCGCGCTTGAAGCCGACGCGCTCGACATGGCGGCGCGCATCGTCTCCGGCCCGACCTTCGCGCACGGCATCACCAAGACCCAGCTCAACCAGGAATGGTCGATGGGCCTCGACCAGGCGATCGAGGCGGAAGCGCAGGCGCAAGCGATCTGCATGCAGACCCGCGACTTCGAACGCGCCTACAAGGCGTTCGTGGCCAAGGAAAAGCCGGTGTTCGAGGGGGATTGAGGATGATGCTTTGCGTGGAGACGTTGGCGGGAGGGGGGCGCCGTAGTGCGCAAGGCCTCAATAGCGGGGCCACCAATGCCTGATCGTTCCTTCCTCTCCTGGCCGTTCTTCGAAGACCGCCATCGCCACCTCGCCGAGCACCTCGAGGCATGGTGCACGACCAACCTCCCAGTCGATCACCATGATGTCGACGCCGCCTGCCGCGAGCTGGTCAGCAAGCTCGGCCGAGACGGCTGGCTGAAGCCGACGGCGCTCGACACCGACAATCCGGGCCCCCTCGACGTCCGCACTTTGTGCATCACGCGCGAGACGCTCGCCCGCCATGACGGGTTGGCCGACTTTGCCTTCGCCATGCAAGGGCTGGGCACCGGCGCGCTCAGCCTGTTCGGCACGGTGGAGCAGCAGCAATGGCTTTCGAAGACGCGCGCCGGCAAGGCGATATCAGCCTTCGCCCTGTCGGAGCCGCGCTCGGGATCAGATGTCGCCAACACGGAAATGACGGCGACCCGCGACGGCGACAGCTACGTTCTTACAGGCGAAAAAACCTGGATCTCCAATGGCGGCATCGCCGACCTCTATGTCGTCTTTGCCCGCACCGGCGAGGCGCCGGGCGCCAAGGGACTTTCCGCTTTCCTCGTGCCTGGCGACGCCAAGGGCCTTGGCATCGCCGAACGGCTCGAAGTGATCGCGCCGCATCCGCTGGCGCGGCTGTCTTTCGAGCGGGTCCGCCTGCCGGCCACCGCACTGATCGGCAAGCCAGGCGACGGCTTCCGCATCGCCATGTCGGTGCTCGATGTGTTCCGCTCGACCGTCGGTGCGGCGGCACTCGGCTTTGCCCGCCGTGCACTGGATGAAAGCATCAAACGCGTGGCCGAGCGCAAACTGTTCGGCGCGCCGATGGCCGAATTGCAAATGGTGCAGGGGCACATCGCCGACATGGCGCTCGATGTCGATGCGGCGGCGCTGCTGGTCTATCGTGCCGCCTGGACCAAGGACATGGGCGCTGCCCGCGTCACCCGCGAGGCGGCGATGGCCAAGCTGTTTGCCACCGACAAGGCGCAAGAGGTGATCGACAAGGCCGTGCAACTGCACGGCGGCGACGGCGTCCGCAAAGGCCACATCGTCGAAAGCCTGTATCGCGAGATCCGCGCGCTGCGCATCTATGAGGGTGCCTCCGACGTGCAGAAAGTGGTGATTGCGCGGCAAGTGATGGGCGCGGCCTGACGGCGGCAAATTGACGAGCGTTCGATTTTGAAAATTGGGTTTTGGAATACCGGGAGGTTTTGAATGCACACGATTCTGCAGCCGGAAGGCTGGGCAAAACCTGTCGGCTACGCCAATGGCGTCGCGGCGCGCGGGCAGCTCGTCTTCGTCGGCGGACAGGTCGGCTGGAACGGGCAATGCCAGTTCGAGACCGACGATTTTGTTGGCCAGGTGCGGCAAACGCTTCAGAACATCGTCGCGGTGCTGGCGGAAGCCGGCGCGGGGCCGCAGCACATCACCTCGATGACCTGGTACTTCACCGACAAGGCCGAATACCTTGCCAATCTCAGGGGTATCGGCGAGGCCTATCGCGAGGTCATCGGCCGGCATTTTCCGGCGATGGCCGCCATGCAGGTGGTGGCGCTGGTCGAGGATCGCGCCAAGATCGAAATCCAGGCCACCGCCGTCATTCCGGAATAAATTATTGGCTGCCTCAGGAATAAATTATTCGCGAAGCCCCGCCTGCCTCAAGATCGGCAGCACGTGATCGCAGAAATAGGGCAGTTCTTGCGTGTAGTTGACGAAGGACAGCGCGATGCCCTGATAGCCGTGCCCGGCAATGGCGACCATGTCGGCGGCGATCGTTTCCGGCGTTCCGATCAGCGGGTAGGTGCCGGCGCCGCCGGCGAAACGCTGCCGGTAGCGGTCATAGGCGTGCGGGTCGTGCGATTGCGAGAATTCCTTCTTGCCGGCCATGTGGGCATCGACGGCGTCATGGTCGGCCATATCGACGGCGTAGCGCGTGTAGTAGGCCTGCGCCTCTTCCATCGTCGGGCGGCAGACGACATGCGCCACGGTGTAGACGCCGACATCGCGGCCTGCCTTATCGGCCCGCTCGCTGATGTCGGCGACATGCTTGCCGGCATCGCTCATTTCCGAAAATGTCGTGAACAGATAATCGCACCGGGCGGCAGCGAAATCGCGGCCCGGCCCGCCGAAGGCGGCGTTCATGGTCACGGGGCGCGGAACCTGCAGACTGGCCGGCCGGCTGACAGCCTCCTTGAGGCGGTAATAAGTGCCTTCGTAATCGAGCGGCTCGGCCGACACATAAAGCTTTTCCAGGATTTCGATCCATTCGGCCGCCTGATCGTAGCCCTTCTCGACCAAAGGCGTGCCGAACATGCCGAATTCCTTCGGGTTCCAGCCGCAGACGATGTTCAAGCCCGCGCGTCCCTGGCTGATATGGTCGACCGTCGCCAGCGCCTTGGCGGCATAGAGCGGATGCACCAGCGGCACATGCACGGTCATGAACAGGCCGATCTGCTCGGTGGCCATGGCGAGTGCCGCCGCCCAGGTGAAGGTCTCGAACGACCATTCGCGCACCTTGTTGCGGCCGCCGAAGCCGCGCCAACGCGCGATCGGCAGCATGAACTCCAGCCCGGCGCGGTCGGCGATCTGGGCTGCGGTCACATTGTCCTGCCAGCTCGCCGCCCAGCGCTCCGGCACATCGGTGATGGCGAGCCCGCCATCGGCATTGGTTGAAAAGACGCCTAGCTTCAGTCTGTTCGGGCCGTGCAAGGGGTATGGTTTGTTCATGTCGCGACCTCCCGGCGAAGATCGCACGCTACGGCTCCGCAGAAATATTTCAAGCATGAAATAGCTTGGCGTCACCATCGCTCGCGGGTATCGGTTCCAGCGGGCCGCACCATGTCCGCCACGCAACGGACACCGCAGCTTTTTAAGCTTAAAACTTTCGCCTTGAAAAGCGCCGCACTTTGGATAAGCATTCCGGAGTCGATGGCGATTGCCGTGCCGGACGGGCTTGCCGGCCAGTCCATCGAGCAGACCAGTCCATCGTGCCGGCCAGCCATCGTGGGTGCTCCGGGTGGGAGTCTCAGTTCTTGTCGTTCATACTGCCCCAGTCATCATCCAACACGCGCCATGCCTTCGATGACGTGCGCGCGGATTCGCGGTCTGCAACACACAACATCGCCGCCGCGACCGCATGGTCGCTGCCATGAATTGACGCCCTGCGTGAAGCGGGGCGGCAAAAAAACCGTGCGGGAGCAACCCGCCCGATCAACAACAGAGGGAACACAGATGAGCTTCACGCGTCGCAAATTGCTTCTTCTCGCCGCCGCCATCGGCATCGCCGCCGGCCCCGCCACCGCCTATGCCGCCGACATGCTCAATGTCGGCGCCTACCCGACCAACCCGCCCTTCGAATTCAAGAACGAGAGCGGCACTTTCGAAGGCTTCGAGGTCGACATCGTCAACGAAGCCGCCAAGCGCATCGGCATGACCACCGACATCGCCGATCTCGGTTTCCAGGCGCTGTTTGCCGCCACCACCTCGAAGCGCATCGACGTCGCCATCTCGTCGATCACCATCACGGCGGAGCGGCTGAAGTCACAGTCGTTCACGCAGCCCTATTATGATTCCGATATGGGCATCGCCACCAAGGCCGACAGCCCGATCAAGGCCGAGGCCGACCTCAAGGGCAAGATCGTCGGCGTGCTGTCCGGTTCGACCGGTGAAACCTGGGTCAAGGCGCATCAGGAAGCCGACGGCTTCAGCGACGTGAAGGGCTACGACACGCAGCAGAACCTGCTGCTCGACCTCAGCGCCGGCCGCGTCGATGCGGCAGTCAGCGACATTCCGGGCATGGAATATTCCTTCACCAAGATGAAGGACCTGGTGGTCAAGGAGCGCATCAAGACCGGTGAGCAATACGGCCTGATGATGACCAAGGACCACCCGCTGCTCGGCAAGCTGAACGATGCGCTGAGCGCGATGAAGAAGGACGGCACGCTGGCCGCGATCCACAAGAAGTGGTTCGGCAGCGACGCGCCCGCCGACTCTTCGACCATGAAGGAAATGCCGCTGCCGAAGGCCTGAGCTGAAGGCTGCGGTAACATCGTGCCGGCTTTCCAGGCCGGCACGATTCTTTCACGCCTGGCCGCCGGCTTCTGCCGCAGATCTCCTGCCCTCGGCGGGCCCATCGAGTTTAACGTGAGCATTCTTTGCTCTGGGGTTCGGGAACGCTCCCATGTCGCTGATCGACACCTTCTTCAACCCCGACGTCATCATGTCCAGCCTGCCGGCGCTGCTGCGCGGCTTCCTGAACACGCTGCTGCTCGGCATTTTGAGCATCGGCATCGGCATCCCCATCGGCCTAGGGATCAGCCTGGTGCGGCTCTATGCGCCGAAGCCGTTGCGCTGGCTCGCGGTCGGCTACACCGACATCTTCCGCGCCCTGCCGGTGCTGGTCGTGCTGATCCTGATCTACTATGCGCTGCCCTTCCTCGGCATACGCCTGTCGTCCTGGGCATCGGCGGTGACAGCCTTCGCCTTCATCATGTCGGCCTACTCGGCCGAGGTGTTCCGCTCCGGCATCGAGAGCATTCCGCGTGGCCAGTTCGAGGCGTCGCAGGCGCTTGGCCTGCCGTTCCTCCTGACCTTGCGCAAGGTGGTGCTGCCGCAAGCGATCCGCGTCGTCATCCCGCCGATGACCAGCAACTGCGTCTCGATGTTCAAGGACACCTCGCTCGCGTCCACCGTGGCGCTGCCGGAACTCTTGAAGGAAGCGACCAACGCGCAGTCGCTCTACGCCAACCCATCGCCGCTGATCGGCGCCGCCCTTGTCTATCTCATCTTCCTCTGGCCGATGGTCCGCCTCGTCAGCCTGCTTGAAGAGCGCTTCAAGACCGAAAAGAAGCGCTGACCTCGCCAACCGATCCCACCCCGTCCAAGCCCTCCGCAGGAGCCTACCCGTGAATAAGCATCAAACCGACAATGCGAATGCCAGCGCGTTCCCCGTCGACACCATCCGCGCCATGTTTCCAGCCTTGCAGCGGGCCGGCGATTTCATCTTTTTGGACAACGCCGCCGGCGCGCAGATCCCGCAGAGCGTGCTCGACGCGGTGACCAATCATCTGGTTTCGCACAATGTGCAGCGTGGCGGCCGCTATGGCCGCAGCGTCACCGTCGACCAATCGGTCGCCGATGCGCGGACAAGCGTCGCTCTGCTCATCAACGCCTACAGCCCGGCGGAAATCTGCTTCGGCATGAATGCCACCTCGTTCATCCGCCTGGTCAGCCTCGGCATCGGCCAGATGCTGCAAGAGCGCGACGAGATCGTCGTCACCGACATGGATCATGACGCCAACATCGCGACTTGGCTGGCGCTGGAGTCGGCCGGTGCGAAATTCAAATGGTGGCGGATGCGTGAGGACGGCAATCTGCATGTCGACGATCTGCGTCCGCTGGTTTCGGACCGCACCCGCCTGGTCGCCTGCACGGTGACAGCGCACTCGATCGGCTCGATCGTCGATGTCGCTTCGGTGGCTGAGATCGCGCATGCGGCCGGCGCCGAAGTGTTCCTCGACTGCGTGCATTACGGGCCGCATGGACTGATCGACGTGCAGGCCTGGGACTGCGACTATCTCGTCTGCTCCGGCTACAAGAATTTCTCGCCGCATATGGGCTTCCTGTGGGGGCGCTTCGAGACGCTGAAGCGGCTGCCGACCTTCCGCGAGGATTTCATCCCCGACGAGCCGCCCTACAAGGTCGAGGCCGGCACCTTCATCTACGAGAACGTCTCCGGCATGGATGCCGCCGTGCAATACCTGGAACTGATAGGCCGCAATCTGGCGCCGTCCAACAACCGTTCGCGGCGCGACAACATCGTTGCCGGCATGGGCGCCATCCGCGACTACGAGTTGGTGCTGGCGCGCGAGATGCTGGCTGTGCTGAAAGATTGTGGCGCGACCATCTATGGCGTCGCCGACGAGGACCGGATCACGGAACGCGTGCCGACCTTCTGCTTCAACATCGGCACATTGTCACCGCAGCGGATCGTCGAGGAAATGGCCGAGATGCAGATCGGCATCCGCGATGGCCACATGTACGCGCCACGGCTGATGAAGCGTCTCAACCTCTCGATGGACAGCGGCGCCATCCGTGCCTCGCTGGTCCACTACAACACGGTCGAGGAAGTCCGGCGCTGCGGCGAGGCGCTACGCGCCATCATCGCCAAGCTGTCGTGAGAGGCGGCCTCTCCAGCGTCGTCATCCACGGGCGGAACAAGGGAGCGTAGCGACGCAGTGCAGACCCGAGGATGACGAAGAGACGTTAAGCCGCTTTCTTCTTCGCCAGCCTCGCCTTGATCGACGCGACGTCGGCGCGCGGTGTCGCCGCGAACAGCGTCCGGGTGTAGCTGTGCTTGGGATCGGCAAAGACCTCGTCGCGCGAGCCGTATTCCACCGCCTCGCCGAAATACATCACCATCACATCGTCGGCGATGTAACGCACCACGGACAGATCGTGGCTGATGAAGACATAGGTCAGCTGGAACTCATCCTGCAGGTCGGCAAGCAGGTTGAGCACCTGCGCCTGCACCGACAGATCGAGCGCCGAGACCGGCTCGTCGAGCACCAGCAGGCTCGGGTTCAGCATCAGCGCGCGGGCAATGGCGATGCGCTGACGCTGGCCGCCGGAAAACATATGCGGATAGCGATTGTAGTGCTCGTGGCCGAGGCCAACCTTCTTCAACATCTTCATCGCAAGGTCGCGCCGCTCGGACGCCGGCTTGTCGGTGTTGATCAAAAGCGGCTCGCCCAGCACGTCGCCGATCTTCTGGCGCGGATTGAGCGATCCGTAGGGGTTCTGGAAGACGATCTGCACCTTGCGGCGCATCTCCTTGGTCAATCCGCCCTTGGCGATGTCGACCTTGTTGCCGTCGATGAACAATTCGCCCGATGTCGCCGGATCGATCAGCGTGATGATGCGGGCAAGCGTTGACTTGCCGCAGCCGCTTTCGCCGACAATGGCCAGCGTCTTGCCCTTGTCGACCTTGAACGAGACCCCCTTGACCGCGTGCACGGTACGCGGCCCGGTGAACAGGCCGCCGCCGATGTGGTAGTCGCGGACGATGTTCTTGCCTTCGAGAACCGTGGTGCTCATGAGGTGGCTCCCGCAGCAGAAGGCGCCGGCTCGAACATCATGTCGGAAACGGTCGGAAGCCGGTCGCCGACGGCGTTCTCCGGCAAGGCCGACAACAGCGCCCGCGTGTAATTGCTCTTTGGCGATTCAAACAGCGACAGCACGTCGGCCTCTTCCATCTTGCGGCCCTTGTACTGGACGATGACGCGGTCGGCGGTCTCGGCCACTACGCCCATATTGTGGGTGATCATGATCAGGCCCATGCCGTATTTGGCCTGCAGCGAAACCAGCAGATCGAGGATCTGCTTCTGGATGGTGACGTCAAGCGCCGTGGTCGGCTCGTCGGCGATCAGCAGTTTCGGATTGCAGGCAATGGCGATGGCGATCATGACGCGCTGGCACTGGCCGCCCGACATCTGGTGCGGGAACGAACTCAGCCGCTCTTCAGGGTCGGCGATGCCGACCAGCTTCATCAGTTCGATGGCACGCGCCCGGCGCTGGGCGCGGTCCATGCCCATGTGGAAGCGCAACACCTCCTCGATCTGGAACCCGACGGTGAAGCACGGATTGAGGCTGGCGATCGGCTCCTGGAAGATCATCGAGATGTCCTTGCCGACGATCTTGCGCCGTTCGGACGGGCTGAGCTTCAGCAGATCGACGCCGTCGAAGGCCATGCGGTCGGCCTTGACGGTTGCCGTGTTGGGCAACAGCCCCATCACCGCCAGCATCGACACCGACTTGCCGGAGCCGGACTCGCCGACGATCGCCAGCACTTCGCGCGGCTCGATCGACAGGTCGATGCCTTGCACGGCCATGAACGGTCCGGCTGCGGTGTCGAAGGAAACGGTGAGGTTCTTGATCTCGAGCAGAGACATGCTCACGACCTCTTCAGCTTGGGGTCGAGCGCGTCGCGCAGACCGTCGCCGATCAGGTTGATGGCAAAGACGGTGATCAGGATGGCGAGGCCGGGGAAGGTCACCACCCACCAGGCGCGCAGGATGAACTCGCGCGCTTCGGCCAGCATGGTGCCCCATTCCGGCGTCGGCGGCTGCGCGCCCATGCCGAGGAAGCCAAGGGCCGCCGCCTCGAGGATGGCGTTGGAGAAGGACAGCGTCGCCTGCACGATCAACGGCGCGATGCAGTTTGGCAGGATGGTGACCAGCATCAGCCTGAGATGGCTGGCGCCGGCGACCTTGGCCGAGACGACATATTCGCGGGTCTTTTCGGCCATCACGGCGGCGCGGGTGAGCCGGGCGAAATGCGGCTGCAGCACGAAGGCGATGGCGATCATGGCGTTGACGAGGCCGGGGCCAAGCACCGCGACCAGCACCAGGGCCAAGAGCAGCGACGGGAAGGCCAGGATGATGTCCATGATGCGCATGATCAGCGTGTCGACCCAGCCGCGGCAGTAGCCGGCGAGCAGGCCGAGGATGACGCCTGAAATCAGCGCTGACGTGACAACGACGAAGCCGATGGCGAGCGAGAAGCGCGAGCCGTAGATCAGGCGCGACAGCATATCGCGGCCGACGGCGTCGGTGCCGAGCAGGAACTGCGCATTGCCGCCCTCCTGCCAGGCCGGCGGCGTCAGGAAGAAGTCGCGGAACTGATCGTCCGGCGAATGCGGCGCCAGCAGCGGCGCGAAAATGGCGATCAGGATCAGCAGCGCGAAGACGAAGAGCCCGATCACCGCGCCCTTGTTGACGGAGAAGTAATGCCAGAACTCGCCGAACATCTGCAACCTGGCGTCCTGCGGCTTGACGACGGTCGCGGCTTCGATGGTGGCGGGGCCTTCATTGCTCATGTCAGTTGGCCCGGATGCGTGGGTTGATGACGGCGTAGAGCACGTCGACGATGAGGTTCACCGACATGACGATCAACGCGATCAAAAGCAACCCGCCCTGCACGGTGAAATAGTCGCGCTTGGAAATGGCGTCGATCATCCATTTGCCGATGCCGGGCCAGGAGAAGATGCTCTCGGTCAGGATGGCGCCGGTGAGCAGCGTGCCGACCTGCAGGCCGATGGTGGTGACGACCGGGATCAGCGCGTTGCGGAAGGCGTGCAGGCCGATGACCCTACGCGGCGCCAGGCCCTTGGCGCGCGCGGTGCGGACATAGTCCTCACCCAGCACCTCGAGCATCGCCGAGCGCGTCTGCCTCGCGATGACGGCGAGCGGAATGGTGCCGAGCACGATGGTCGGCAAGATCAGGTGCGACAGCGCCGAACGGAAGGCGCCCTTCTGGCCCGAGATCAGGGAATCGATGGTCATGAAGCCGGTCACCGGCTTGAAGAAGTAGAGGAGGTCGATGCGGCCTGAAACCGGCGTCCAGTGCAGCATGCCGGAGAACACGATGATCAGCAGCAGACCCCACCAGAAGATCGGCATGGAATAGCCGGCCAGCGCCGTGCCCATGGTCAGTTGGTCGAACCAGGAGCCGCGGCGGATGGCAGCGAAAATGCCGGCGGCCACACCCAGGATGACGGCAAAGATCATGGCGAAGATGGCGAGCTCGACCGTTGCCGGAAAGCGGACAAGGAAGTCCTTGAGCACCGGTGTCTTGGTGGAAAACGAGGTGCCGAAATCACCGCCGAGGATGTTCGTCAGATAGGTCAGATATTGTTGCCAGATCGGCAGGTCGAAACCGAACTGGTGCATGAGCGCCGTGTGGCGTTCGGGCGACAGGCCGCGTTCGCCCGCAAGCACCAGCACCGGATCACCGGGCAGGATGCGCACGAAGCCAAAGGCGAGGATGGTTATCCCGATGAAGGTCGGGATGATGAGGGCGAGCTTGCCGAGGATATAACGCAGCATGGCGGGCGAGTGGGGGCGTCACCACATGGTGGCGCCCCCGTTTCGCAACCTTATTCGGCGATATCGACGCCGTCGAAGCGGTGGATACCGAGCGGATCCATCGCAAAGCCGGTGACGGTCTTCTGCATCGGCATGAACACCTTGGAGTGAGCGAGCGTCGCCCAGGGTGCCTGTTCCTTGAAGATGACCTGTGCCTGTTCATAGAGCTTGGTGCGCTCGGCCTGGTCCGAAACGGTCTTGGCCTTGTTGATGAGCGCATCGAAGTCCTTGTTGCACCATTCCGCGCGGTTGTTCGAACCGACGGAAGCGCAGCTCAGGAGCACGCCGAGGAAGTTGTCCGGATCGCCATTGTCGCCGGTCCAGCCGACGATGACGGCGCCGTCGTGATCGACCGCGGAAGCGCGCTTGAGGTATTCACCCCAATCGTAGCTGACGATCTCGACGGTGACGCCGACCTTGGCGAAGTCCGCCTGGATCAATTCGGCGGTGCGGCGCGCGTTCGGCATGTAGGGGCGCGACACCGGCATGGCCCAGACGTTCATCTTGAGGTCCTTGACGCCGGCCTCTTCAAGCAGCTTCTTGGCTGCATCCGGATCGTACGGATCGTCCTTCACTTCCTTGTTGTAGGACCACATGGTCGGCGGGATCGGGTTGACCGCCACCTGGCCGGCACCCTGGAAGACCGCGTCGATGATGGCCTTCTTGTTGATGGCCATGTTGAGCGCCTTGCGCACGCGCACGTCATCGAACGGCTTCTGCTGGGTGTTGTACATCAGCGCGCCGACATTGAGGCCTTCCTGCTCCTCGACCTTCAGGCTCGCATCGGCCTGCAGGCCGGCGATGTCGGCCGGTGCCGGGTACGACATGATGTTGCATTCGCCGGCCTTGAGCTTCTGCGCGCGCACGGCCGGATCGGTGGTGATGGCGAAGACCAGATCGTCGATCTTCTGCTTGCCGCCCCAATAGTCCGGGTTGGCCTTGTAGCGGATGGCGGCGTCGGTCTGGTAGTCGACGAAGATGAACGGGCCGGTGCCGATCGGCTTCTGGTTGAACAGCTCAGGCGTCTTGTCGGCCTGCAGCTTGTCGGCATATTCCTTGGAGACGACGGACGCAAAATCCATGCCCAGCGTCGGAATGAAGGTGATCGCCGGCTCCTTGAGGGTGAACTTCACCGTCAGGTCATCGACCTTCTCGACCTTGGTGATGTTGTCGCCGAACTGGTCATTGTAATACTGGTAGGCAATGCCCGGAATGTACTGGAACCAGGGACCGTTCTTGTCGACCTGACGTTCGAACGAGAACACCACGTCGTCGGCGTTGAAGTCGCGCGTCGGGGTGAAATAGTCGGTGGCGGCGAATTTGACGCCCTTGCGCAGCTTGAAGACATATTCCTTGCCATCGTCGGAGATCGTCCAGCTTTCGGCCAGGCCCGGCGAGGTCGTCGTCTTGCCGTGATCGAATTCGACGAGGCGGTTGAAGACGGTGCGCGAGGACGCGTCGAACGTCTGGCCTGCGGTATACGGCGCCGGATCGAAACCTTCCGGCGAAGCTTCCGCGCAGTAGACCAGAGTTTTCGCATTGGCCATGCCGCCCAGGACGCTTGCAGCCAGCAACGCGGCTGCAAAAGTCAGCTTCTTATTCATTGAGCACTCCCTGATGTTCTTCCAAGCCCCTCTATCAGGCTCGCGAAGCGCGCATATAAGCACCGTTTTTCCGGCTTTGGAACACCCCGTTTGCTTACCCCGCGGGAAGCAGGAAAAAAATCCGCAACTTTGCCAAATTGCAGAAAAAATTAGCCGTTTCTTCCGTTCACGAGATTATTAACAGCCGAATTTTTTTATTGATCGCCAGGCTGACGATATAAATGTTCCCGGCGCTTCCGAGCGGCCGTGGGATGCGCCAGGACACCGCCTGGAGCGCTGGCGGCGGCAAAGACTTTCGACGGCAAATCTTTCGCCGCGTTGCCGCAGGGGCAAGACTTGCACGCTCACCAAGGGAGGCAATACATAGGGTGTAGCGGCCGCAGCGGAGGGCGCCCTTGCCAATTCAGGGGCGAGTGCGGCACGGATGAACAAGACTTGTCCAGGGAGGAACGGTTGGCAAAAGCATCAAGGACGACGGCGCCGGTGAAAGCGGGAGCCAAGGCGCCGTCGAAAGCAGCCGGTACTGCCAAGCCGAAAGCACCCGTTGCCAAAGCCGCCAAGCCGAAGGCGGCCGCGGCACCTGTAAGGGCAAGCACAAAGCCGGCGGTGAAAGCCCCGGCCAAGGCTGCGGCCGGAAAGACGGCGCCGGGGCGTAAAGCGGGTGCGGCAAAGCCCGCTGCCAGGCCGGCCTCGAAGGCCGCGGCGGCGGTGAAGGCCCCACCGGCGGCAAAGCCGGCCGACGCCACCGCCAACCGATTGCCGAAAGCATTGACGGCGCTGGCCGCCGGCTTGCCGGAAAAGCCTTGGCTCAAGAGCTATCCGAAAAACGTGCAGGCCGAGATCGGCGCCCTGCCCTACAGCTCGATCGGCGATTTCCTCGTCGCGGCCTGCAAGCAGTTTTCCGCGCAGCCGGCCTTCACCTGCATGGACAAGTCCATCAGCTACACCGATGTCGAGCGGCTGTCGGCGGCCTTCGGCGCCTACCTGCAATCGAAGGGCCTGCAGAAAGGCGCGCGCGTCGCGCTGATGATGCCGAACGTGCTGCAATATCCGGTGGCGATGATGGCGATCTTGCGAGCGGGTTATGTGGTGGTGAACATCAATCCGCTCTACACGCCGCGCGAGCTCGAACACCAGCTGAAGGATTCCGGGGCGCAAGCCATCGTCATCCTGGAGAACTTCGCGAACACCTTGCAGGCGGTGATCGCCAGGACCGCAGTCAAGCATGTGGTGGTCGCCGCGATGGGCGACATGCTCGGCGGGCTGAAGGGCACAATCGTCAATTTCGTCGTGCGCCGCGTGAAGAAAATGGTGCCGGCATGGTCGCTGCCCGGGCACGTCAAGTTCAATGCGGCCATGAAGGCCGGCGCCGGTTTGGGCTTCAAGCCGGCCAAGGTGGAAGCCGACGATGTCGCCTTCCTGCAATATACGGGCGGCACCACGGGCGTCTCGAAGGGCGCCACGCTGCTGCACAGCAACGTGCTCGCCAACGTCGCGCAGAACGCGCAGTGGATGGAGGACGCCTACACGATCAAGCCGAAACCCGCGCATCCCAACTTCATCTGCGCGCTGCCGCTCTATCATATCTTCGCGCTGACGGTGAACGCGCTGATGGGCATGCAGCAGGGCGCCCGCAATGTGCTCATTCCCAATCCGCGCGACATCCCAGGCTTCGTCAAGGAATTGCAGAAATATCCGGTGCACATCTTTCCCGGCCTCAACACGCTGTTCAACGCGCTGCTCAACAATGAGGATTTCCGCAAGCTCGACTTCAAGCCGCTGGTGCTGACGCTGGGCGGCGGCATGGCGGTGCAGAAGGGCGTCGCCGAACGCTGGAAGGCGCTGACCGGATGTTCGGTCACCGAAGGCTACGGCCTCTCGGAAACCTCGCCGGTGGCCACCGCCAACAAGTTCACCGCCGGCGACTTCACCGGCACCATCGGCTTGCCGCTGCCCTCGACGGAGATCGCCATCCGCGACGAAGACGGCAACAATTTGCCGCTCGGCGAGGTCGGCGAAGTCTGCATCCGGGGGCCGCAAGTGATGGCGGGCTACTGGAACCGGCCGGATGAGACCGCCAAGGTGATGACCAAGGACGGCTACTTCAAATCCGGCGACATGGGCTTCATGGACGAACGCGGCTACACCAAGATCGTCGACCGCAAGAAGGACATGATCCTGGTCTCGGGCTTCAACGTCTATCCCAACGAGCTCGAGGAAGTCGTGGCGATGCATCCGGGTGTGCTCGAAGTGGCGGCGATCGGCGTCCCGGACGAGCATTCGGGCGAGGTGCCGAAACTGTTCGTGGTCAGGAAGGATCCGGCGCTGACCGCCGAGGCACTGACCGCCTTTTGCCGCGAGAACCTGACCGGCTACAAGCGGCCCAGATACATCGAATTCCGCACCGAACTGCCGAAGACGCCGGTCGGCAAGATCCTGCGGCGAGCGCTGCGCGAATGATTGCAGCCGTCGGCGCGGATGCCGTAGATGCACCTTGCCGTCCTGACCCGGCAGAGTTCATCAGGACGAACATGTGCCTCGCCCCGGTGCCGTCGGTGCCTGAGATCCAGCTTTTTACACCGCACCCGGCCAGTGGCCTGAGACGGCTTACCGATACGCACCAAAGCGCTGACGACGATGACGACACGATCGAGGCGGACAACAATGGACCTGAGCCGCAGCCGCCTTACTGGGCTTATGTGTGGGCCGGCGGCGCGGTGCTTGCGCGCCATATACTGGATCATCCGCAAACGGTAGCCGGTCGCCGCGTGCTCGACCTTGGTGCCGGCTCCGGCCTTGTCGGCATCGCCGCAGCCAAGGCAGGTTCGCGCGAAGTGATCGCCGCCGAGATCGACCGTAACGGCGTTGCCGCGATCGGCCTCAACGCCGCGGCCAACGGCGTCGAGATCGCCATTGTCGACAAGGACATTACCACGGGTCCCCCGCCGGCGGTCGAGCTCGTGCTTGCCGGCGACGTGTTCTACGGCCCAGAGGTCGCTCTGCGGGTTATCCCGTTCCTCGACCGCTGCCTGGCGGCCGGCATCGAGGTGCTGGTCGGAGATCCCCGCCGCAACGACCTGCCGCTGTCCCGGCTGCAGTTGGTCGCCGAATACCGGGTGCCGGATTTCGGCGACGCGAAGGGTGCCGCGACGAGGCTTAGCGGCGTCTTTTCGTTTGAGGAGGGAGCGCGCTGACGCCACAGAGCAAGCCTAAATTCTACTCATTGTGGACAAACATCGAGGGCAGAAAATAGATTCGACTAGCCGTTGGTCGGAGAAGTCGAGTGGCGTGGATTAAAGTTGTTCAACGTATCGGTTTCACAGTTTGCCCAAAATGCGAAAATCGGGGCTTCGATCTTCAGCCAGGCGAAGACATCGACAGCGCAAAGCGCCAAGATCAGGTGCGGCAAATGCGGGTACGTTTGTTCTGCTGATGAGTGGCCCATTGTGTCCGAAAACAAACCAGAAGCTCGATAGTTTCCATGGACTGCTCCCCCATCTCGGCCATTGGCAGAAAATCCCGAGGTGAATCGAGTTTGACCTAGCCTTTCCCGTCAGATCGTCTCCCTGACCCGCGCCGAGAGAAAATCCGGCAGGTCGGCGACCGAATCCAGAACCACATCGGCAATGCCGGCCAGCGATTCGCGGGTGCCGGTGCCGGAGAGCACGCCGATCGCCAGCCCGCAGCCGCCGGCACGCGCCATTTCGAGGTCGTGCCTGTTGTCGCCGACCATAGCGATTTCCGCCGGTTTGAGGCCGGTGAGATCGCTGAAGGCCTGGATCGTGTCGGGGGCGGGCTTCGGATTGGCCACCGCGTCGTAGCCATAGGCCGCGTCGAACAATTGAGCGACGCCGAGCGTAACCAGCGTCTTTTCCGCGCCGCTGGTCGAATCGTTGGTGGCGACGCCAAGCCGGTAGGATTTGCTGTGCAGTGCCGTCAGCGTATCGACGATGCCCGGCAGCGCCACAGCCATCGCCGAGCCCTGTACGGAGGTGATCTCGTTGAAGCGGGCAACCGCAAGCATCTGATCCTCGTTGGACAGGCGTGGGAACCACAATTCGACGACGTCGAGATTGGTGCCGGAGGCAAAGATGGAGTCCGGCTTGAAACGCTTGTTGGCGAAATCGAAGCCGGCAGCGGCCAGCAGCCTGTCGGCTTTCCAGCGATCGCCTTCCGACGCATCCATGGCCATGAAGTCGGCAACGCCGAGCCAGGTGGCGTTGAAGTCGACAAGCGTGCCGTCCTTGTCGAACAATATTCCCTTGATGTCTGCCAAGCTTTTCACTCCGAGCCACGCAAATGCTGGATGAATCCCACAAGGCCAGCGGTCGATGCATCCCGATTGGCGGCACTTTCCTTGCCCTCCACGACAGGCAACAGGCCGGTGGCCAGTTCCTTGCCGAGTTCGACGCCCCACTGATCGAAGGAGTTGATGTTGAACAGCGTGCCCTCGACGAAGACGCGGTGCTCGTAGAGCGCGATCAGCCGGCCGAAGGTGCGCGGGTCGAGCTTTCTGTAGAGGATGGTGACCGAGGGACGGTTACCCGAGAAGACGCGGTGCGGCGCGATCTTGTCGACCTCGGCCGGCTTCATGCCCTTGGCCAGCATCTGGGCGCGCGCCTCGTCCAGCGTGCGGCCCTTCATCAGCGCTTCCGACTGCGCCAGGCAGTTGGCGAGCAGCAGATCATGCTGGTGCTTGAGATCGGGCTCGTGACCGATGGCCGCGGCAAGGAACTCGACCGGAATGAAATCGGTGCCCTGGTGCAGCAGCTGGAAGAAGGCATGCTGGCCGTTGGTGCCGGGCTCACCCCAGACCAGCGGTCCGGTCGGCGTCGTCACCGCCGTGCCTTCGAGGGTGACGCTCTTGCCGTTCGATTCCATGTCAAGCTGCTGCAAATAGGCCGGCAGCCTGGACAGGCGCTGGTCGTAAGGGATGACGGCGCGCGCCGGGTAACCGCAGATCACGCGATGCCACCAGCCGACCAGTCCCAGCAGTGCCGGCAGGTTCTCCTGCACCGGCGCGGTGCGGAAATGCTCGTCCATCTCATGCGCGCCATCAAGGAAGGCGCGAAAATTCCGCGGGCCGACAGCGATCATCACCGGCAGGCCGATGGCGCCCCAGAGCGAATAGCGGCCACCGACCCAATCCCAGAAGCCGAAGACGCGATCGGGCGCGATGCCGAACTTGGCCACCAGGTCGAGCGCGGTCGAGACGGCGGCGAAATGCTTGCCGACCGCTTCCTTGCCGAGCGCCTTCTCCACCCAGTCGCGCGCCGTCTGCGCATTGGTCATCGTCTCGACGGTGGTGAAGGTCTTGGAAGCGATGATGAAAAGCGTGGTCTCGGCGGAGAGGCCCTTCAGCGTGTCGTGGATATGGGCGCCGTCTATGTTGGAGACGTAATGCGCGCGCGGCCCGTCATGATAGGGCGCCAGCGCCAGCGTCGCCATGGCCGGGCCGAGATCGGAACCGCCGATGCCGATGTTGACGATGTCGGTGATCTTCTTGCCGGTGGCGCCGGCCGCCTTGCCCGAGCGCACGGCATCGGCAAAGGCGCCCATGGCGTCGAGCACGGCGATGACGTCCGCCTTGACGTCCTGGCCATCGACGGTGACGCCCTTGCCGGTCAGGTTGCGCAGCGCCGTGTGCAGCACGGCACGGTCCTCGGTGACGTTGATCTTCTTGCCCGCGAACATGGCGGCGCGGCGGCCTTCGAGATCGGCGGCCTGCGCGAGCTTTTCCAGCAGCTCCATGGTGGTCGCGTCGACCGCGCACTTCGACCAGTCGAGCAGCAGATCGCCGTCGGTGGCGGAGAATTCCACGAACCGCTTGGGATCGGCGGCGAAGGTCTGGCGCATGCTGGCGGGCGCCGCCGCGCGGTGATCGCGCAAGGCGGCGAGCTGTTTTTGAAAGGACGATTGATCCACTGCCAAACTCCGAGACCTCGAGCCATCATTACGGACCGGATGTTTCCGGCGCGTGTCGTCGCGACAATCTATCGGGCCGAACTCCATCCGTATCAATGCGCAGCGATGACGCACACCCTCACGCCGCCATGACGCACGATGTCATCGCCGGGATGAAGCGCCGCGTCACCCCACGATGCCGCAACGCGGCATCAAAAGGACGTGAAGGATCACTGGCATAAATCCCAACGATCAGAAAAATTGATTGGCGCAACCCCTTGTGCCACGGTTACGTTCGGCTGGTCCAGCCAAACGAAAAAGGCTGGCCATCGAGGAAATCTCCCATGCCACAGCGAAACGACACGGCGATATGGTCCGGCCTGTTCCGGATTTCGGCCGAATCCGGCCAAACCCTGCAGGCGCAGATCCGCCAGGCCATCGTAGCCGCCATTCTCGACCGCCAGATCGCCGCTTCGATGCCGCTCCCTTCCTGCCGCATCCTGGCCGAAAAACTCGGCGTGGCGCGCGGAACCGTGGTGCTGGCGTTCCAGCAGCTCGTCGACCAGGGTTTCCTGGTGGCGCGCGAACGGCGTGGCCATTTCGTCAATCCCGATGTGCTGGCGACACCGGCCAAGCCGCACCAGAAGGCGCCCGACCAGGCCAATGAGATCGACTGGAAGGCACGCCGCAAGATCGCCGCAAGCGACATGCCGCCGCCGGCCAAGCACGAGAACTGGATCAAGTCGTCCTATCCTTTCGTCTACGGGCAGTTCGACCCGGCGCTGTTCCCGACCGCTGAATGGCGCGAGTGCAACCGCATGGCGCTTGCCGTGCTGGAAATCCGCAACTGGGCATCCGACATGGTCGACCGTGACGATCCGCTGCTGATCGAGCAGATCCAGGCGCGGCTCCTGCCCCGGCGCGGCATCTTCGCCAATCCCGACGAGATCATCGTCACGCTGGGCGCCCAGAACGCGCTCTACATGCTGGCGACGCTGCTGATGTCCAAGGGCTCCAAGGTGGCGATGGAGGACCCCGGTTACCCCGACGCGCGCTCGATCTTCCGCCTTGCGGGCGCAGAGATACAGCCGGTGCCGGTCGACCAGTCCGGCATCGTAACTGCTTCTATTCCCAATGATTCCGGCTTCGTCTTCGTCACGCCCAGCCATCATTGCCCGACCATGGTGCCGTTGTCGGCGGAACGGCGGCAGGATCTTCTGGCGCGCGCCAACCGCTACAACCAGATCATCATCGAGGACGGCTATGACAGCCAGCTTCTCGACGAGGCACCGCAGCAAGCGCTGAAGAGCCTCGATCGTTCCGGCCGCGTGGTCTATGTCGGCTCTATGTCCAAGACGTTGGCTCCCGGCCTGCGGCTCGGCTACATCGTGGCGTCCGCCGGACTGATCGCGGAGCTCCGGGCGCTGCGCCGCTTCATGCTGCGTCATCCGCCGGCCAACAATCAGCGCGCCGTCGCACTGTTCCTGTCGCTCGGCCACCACGAGGCGCTGGTGCGGCGGCTGTCGTCAGCCTTCGACGAGCGGCGCAAGCGGCTGGTCCATGCGATTTCCGCCTTCCTGCCGGAATGGCGTTCGACCGATTCGGCCGGCGGTACGTCGCTGTGGCTCGAAGGGCCGCGCGGCACCGATTCGCGCGGGCTTGCCGAGGCAGCGGCCTCGCGCAGCGTCATCATCGAGCCAGGCGACCGCTTCTTCGATCGCACTGAAAAGCCTTCGCGTTTCATGCGGCTGGGCATCTCGTCGATCGCGCTACAGCACATCGAGCCAGGCATCCGCGAACTGGCCACGGCCGCCGGACGCAGACCCGCGGCCGCCTGATCCATCATCGACCTCTCGTGACCGGAGCCGCTCGCAGCGGCTCCGGTATTTTAGTTCTGGCACATGGAACTGAGCCAGCTGGCCCATAGGATGGGCCAGTGCCGGCGGCATAGTCGGCGTCATCAGGGGAAGAAGCAGGCCGATGGTGGACCAACCGCCACGAGTTCCTGCCGACGAAGTTGGAGTGCTCCATGCCAGTGGCTGTCGAACAGCAGGACACGCCGGCGAACCGTCGTCCACAACGCTCCGGTCTTCGCGAAACAGGACATGCCATGCGATCATCTCCCCTGGTGGAGGATACCAGACCACAGCACAAGGCCATCGAGGGCGGCGGCTACGGGCCGCTTCGCGGGGATGACCGCGAGCGTATCCACGAAGGCGTACTGACGCTTCTGGAGACAGTGGGTTTCGCCAACGCCATTCCTTCCTGCATAAAGGTGCTGACCAAGGTGGGGGCGATCCATGGCGACGATGGCCGGGTCCGCTTTCCGCGCGCGCTCGTGCTCGACACCATCAAGCGGGCGGCACGACATTTCACGCTTCATGGCCAGGACCCCAGGCACGACATGGTGGTCCAGGGCAAGCGCGTGCACTACGGCACGGCAGGCATCGCCGTGCACCTGGTGGATCTGGAGAAGCGTGAGTACCGCGAATCCAAGCTGCAGGATATTTATGATGCCGCCCGCATCGTCGACGGGCTGGACAACATTCATTTCTTCCAGCGGCCGATGGTGGCGCGCGACATCGCCGATCCGCTCGAGATGGATTTCAACACGCTTTATGCCTGTGTGATGGGAACATCGAAGCACGTCGGAACATCCTTCACGGTGCGTGAGAACGTGAAGCCTGCACTTGAAATGCTGTACGCCATCGCCGGAGGCGAGGAGAATTTCCGCGCCCGGCCATTCGTTTCCAACTCCAATTCATTCGTCGTGCCGCCGATGAGGTTCGCCGAGGATGCGTGCGGCGTGCTTGAGGCCTGCGTCGAAGGCGGCATCCCGATCCTGCTGCTGTCGACCGGCCAGTCCGGCACGACGGCACCCGCGGCGATGGCCGGCGCCGTCGTGCAGGCAGTGGCCGAAGTGCTGGCCGGCCTGGTCTATGTCAACGCGCTCAAGCCCGGCCATCCGGCGATCTTCGGCGCATGGCCGTTCATGTCCGACCTGCGCACCGGCGCCATGGCCGGCGGGTCGGCCGAGCAGTCGGTGGCAACGGCGGCCTGTGCCCAGATGGCGCAATTCTACGACCTGCCCGGTGGCTCCGCCGCCGGCATGACGGATTCGAAATTGCCCGACATTCAGTCCGGCTACGAAAAGGGCATCACCAATGTGATGGCCGGCCTCTCCGGCCTCAACCTCGTCTATGAGGCGGCCGGCATGCATGCCTCGCTGCTCGGCTTCTGCCTGGAGAGCCTGGTCATCGACAACGACATGCTCGGTCATTGCCTGGGCTGCGCGCGTGGCATCGACGTGACTGACGAGGCCCTGTCGATCGACAGCATCGCGGAGGTCTGCCTCAAGGGTCCGGGCCACTATCTCGACAACGAACAAACGCTCAAGCTGATGCAGACCGAGCACTTCTATCCTGCCCTCGGCGATCGTTCCTCGCCGAAGGAATGGAACGAAAAAGGCCGGCCTGATATATTGCTGCGTGCGATCACCGAGAAGAAGCGCATTCTTGCCGAACGATTTCCGCGCCATGTGCCAAAACAGGTCGACGACAGATTGCGTGCCCGTTTCGGCAACCTGATCCACCTGCCGCGCACGCATATGGGCGGCTGACCGGAGACAAGTCTCGTGCAGCCATACAGCCATACACGACCAACCATCGGGCAGAACGACAAATGAGTGTGCATCCTATCCAGCAAGCCCCCACCGACGGCGACGCGATCGATCGGCTGGTGGCATCTCATCGGCCAGGCCACGGCCTGGTGCGTGCCTTCTATCATGACCCGGCGATCTTCGAGCGCGACATGGAACGGGTCTTTCGCCGCCACTGGCATTGCCTGGCCCACGCCAGCGTTATCCCGAACCCCGGCGATTTCGAGCTGTTCAAACTGGGCGACGAGGCGGTCATCCTGACACGCGGCATGGATGGCACCGTGCATGCCATGCTCAACGTCTGTCGCCACCGCGGCGCCGAGGTCTGCACCAAGCAGAAGGGCAACGCGAAGATGTTCGTGTGCCCCTACCACGCCTGGGCCTATTCCAATGACGGATCGTTGCGCGCTGCCCGCCTGATGCCGAAGGATTTCGACCGCACGGCGCACGGCCTGAAGAAGCTTCATGCCCGCGTCGCATCCGGTCTGGTCTTCATTTCCTTCGCCGAGACGCCGCTCGATTTCGATCCTATCGAACAGTCGCTGCGAACGAGCTGCGGCCAGTATGGCTGGGGCGACGCCAAGGTTGCGTATCGTCAGTCCTATCCGCTCGACGCCAACTGGAAGCTCGCCGTCGAGAACTATGTCGAATGTTACCATTGCGGGCCGGCGCATCCGGAATATTCGCAGACGCATGCGCTGGAAAAGCCGGCAGAAATGATCGAGCAGCTCAATGCGGCGATGGAGCAACGCACCTGCGCGCTCGGCATCGAGATCGGCAGCGCCAACCGCTGGCAGAACTCGGCGGCCGGCCAGGAAGCAATCCACACCTTCCGCTATGCGCTCTATGACGGCGTTTCGAGCGGCAGCCAGGATGGATCGCCGGTGGCCCCGCTGATGGGACGCTTCTCCGACTATGACGGTGGCGTCACTTCCATCCATCTCGGCGGCACGACCTTCCTCGTATGCTATCCCGATCACGGCATGATCTACCGCTTCATCCCGAAAACGGCTGGCACCTGCGAGATGGAGCTGATCTGGCTGGTGCGCGGCGACGCGGTCGAGGGCCAGGATTACGATCTGGAGAAGCTGACCTGGCTGTGGAAGATCACCACCGAAGAGGACAAGAAGATCATCGAGCACACCGCGCGCGGCGTGCGCTCGCACTATTTCGTGCCCGGACCTATCGCGCCGATGGAATACAACGAACTGCGCTACATCGGCTGGTATCTCGAGGAGATCAGCCGGGCCTGAACGGCTCGGCTGCCTTAGAGCATTCACCGTTTCACGGAAACGGCGATCTGCTCTAACTCTTTGTTTTGACGCAATTCTAGACGGAAAACCGCTCACACTTTTCCTAGAATTGCTCTAGGAGAATCAGGCAGATCTTGCCTTTCGCGTCATTCCGCGCTGAGCCCGTATCGGTCGACGACTTCGGGGTTGATGAGCTTGGCATGCAGCGTCATCAGCACGATCTGCGCGTCGAGGCTGTCACCGGCTTCAAGCGCCGCCTCGATGCGGCGCTCGGCTCCCAGCGCCCGCTCATGGCCATTGGCTTGCTCGAAGGTTTCGGGACCCGCGATGCAATAGCTGCATAATTGTGCCACCGACGCATAGGTGCCCGGTGGCGGCTCGTCGGGCCAGCGATCCTTCATGAGATTGACGAGGGTAAGCTTCACGCCCTCCGGCACAAGGGCTGGATGCAGATCGGCGCCGCGCAATGCATCGTCGAGCTGCCTCAAGTCGCCCGAACGGCCGAACACTCCGAGGAAGCCGAGGGAAGATCGCCGTCCGGCCATGATGTTTCCTTCCATTTCCAGCCCACTTAGGTGGTGGGCAAGCGGATTGCAAAGGCGGTGCTGTCTAACCAGCCGCCGCCAGCAAGATCCCTGCAAGGGCGGATAGCGCGAGTGTCGGCAGCATGCCGACTTTCAGCTTCAGGATGGCGACCATGGCGGCCACGGAAAGCAAGGCCGCGCGCCAGTCGATCGACGAAGGCACCGGCACGTTCATGCCAAGGCCCGTCGCGTGCACCTCACGGAAGATGACGTGCAAGGCAAACCATAGGGCCAGATTCATAATTACCCCGACAACGGCGGCGGTGATCGCGCCCAGTGCGGCCGACAGTGCCTTGTTGCCGCGCAAGGCCTCGATGTAGGGCGCACCGAGGAATATCCAGAAGAAGCAAGGCGTGAACGTCACCCACAGAGTGAGCAAAGCCCCCAGCGATCCGGCAACCAACGGGTCCAGCGAGCCGGAATGGCGGAACGCGGCGATGAAGCCGACGAACTGCAGCACCAGGATGAGCGGCCCTGGCGTCGTTTCGGCGAGCCCAAGGCCATCGACCATTTCACCCGGCGCCAACCAGCCGAAGGACTGGACGGCTGCCTGTGCGACATAAGCGAGGACCGCATAGGCGCCACCGAAGGTGACGACAGCCATGAGACTGAAGAACCGGCCTATCTCGGTCCAGACGCTTGCAGAGCCGGTGAACCACCAGATCAAAAGAACAGGCCCGAGCCAGAGCGGCAGCCAGATGGCGACGGTGCGCGGTGCATGCCATCTGGTCGGTTTGACATGGGCCAGTTCGCCACGCTCGAACATCAGGTCGACCGCTCCCTTGAAGTCGGCAACATCGTCCTTGCCATGGGCCGAGCCGGAAAACAGGGCGGGAGCAATGCGATCCCCCAGCCATCCCGTCAGGCCGGCTAGCAGGACGATGAGCGGAAAGGGCACATTCAACGCATAGATGGCGATGAACGCCGCGACCGCGATCGACACCATGACCCGGTTCTTGAGGGCACGCCGGCTGATCCGGACCACCGCCTCGACGACAATGGCAAGCACAGCCGCCTTGACCCCGAAAAACAGCGCCGCGACAAGCGGCACGTCGCCATAGAGGACGTAGAGGCTGCTCAAGGCGAGCATGACGAGCGCGCCCGGCAAGACGAACAGGATGCCGGCGACAAGGCCGCCGGCCGTCCTGTGCAGCAGCCAACCGATGTAGATGGCGAGTTGCTGGGCTTCCGGGCCAGGCAGCAGCATGCAGTAGTTCAGCGCGTGCAGGAAACGCCGCTCACCGATCCAGCGCCGCTCCTCGACCAGTTCCTTGTGCATCAGCGCGATCTGCCCGGCCGGACCGCCAAAGCTGAGCAATCCGATTTTCGCCCAGACCTTCACGGCCTCGGTGAAGGTCGGTGCAGCCGGCACCGGGACGGTTCCCGCCTTATTGTCCGGGACAAGAGCGGTCACGACGGCTTACCCGCAGCCGGCCAGTTGTGCGTTTCTTCGGTGGCGTCGCGACACCAGCGGAAGAACGCGTCGTAGAGCAGCATGCCTGCTTCCAGTTGTTCCAGATCGTCGCGGTACATACGCGACAAACCAAGCGAGGCAGCCAGAAAGCCGGCCGCCTGAGGCACCAGGTCGAGGCTTGCAGTGTCGGCCGCCCGCACGATTGCAGCGAGGCGATCGAGCGCCGCGGATTCCAGCCCGAACTCCTCGATCATCGTGTCGAAGGTGCAGCGCTCGCCGCGATGGCTCCAAAACACATTGTCGATGTCGAACGGCACGGCCTGAAAGCGGTCGGCAACAGCCAACACTTCAGCGGGTTCGACGAACAGGAACACCGCGTCGGGGTCGACGAAACGCCGGATCAGCCACGGGCAAGCGATGCGGTCGACCTTCGGGCGCGATCGCGTCACCCAGACGGTGGCGCCCTTTTCATTGCGTGGCGGCATCTTGGCGGTGCGGGCCAGAAGCCCGCCGGCATCGCGCCAGGCTTCAAAGCCGCCTTCGAGAGATTCAGCTGATATCCCCTCATGGCGCAGCCATGCGGCCACGCCTTGCGAGAGCTTTTGCCCCCTCTGGCAAACGACGGCCACTGGCTTGCCGGCGAACGTGGCCGCCCAGCTTGAAACGGTTTTGAAATCGCGACGGCACGACGCCGGCAACAGCCGCGGATCGGCGTCGAAATCTTCATCTATGCGAACATCGACAATGACTGGGGCGCCCGGCAGACCTATGAGCCGGGACAATTGCGGTACGGTGATAGCGGTTGTTGACGGCATGGCGTCCACCTCCTGAAAAGAGAAGCTTGGACGCGAACGTTGGGCTGACGCCTCACGGGGTCGTCGCGATGCACCCCTTGTCATGATGGTGGATTTGTTGGGCGCGCTTGTCAAGGACGGTGGCCGTTCTCGACCTACCCGGCAGCGATGCAACACGCTGACCGGAAAACCGACGGCGGCCTGATTTGATCAAGCCGCCATCCGTCGATCCAGAATCAATGATTGTCCCTGGGGACACCGCTGGTGTGCGCGACATCCTGGTATTTCACCGCCGGCTTCAGCACCATTCCCTCCGAAAACTGCGCGACCATACCGCGCTGGATCTCCTGCCAGGGCGTCTGGTGCTCGGGATAGTGGAAGCCGCCATTGTTCTGCAGTTCGGCGCGGCGCCGGGTGATCTCGTCGTCGGTGACGAGGATGTCGGCCGTGCCCTTGCGCAAGTCGATGCGGACCCGGTCGCCCGTCTTGAGCAGCGCCAGTCCGCCGCCGATCGCCGCTTCCGGCGAGGCGTTGAGGATCGACGGCGAACCCGACGTGCCCGACTGGCGGCCGTCCCCGATGCAGGCGAGCGCGTGGATGCCCTTCTTGATGAGATAGGCCGGCGGCTGCATGTTGACGACCTCGGCACCGCCGGGATAGCCGACCGGGCCGGCGCCGCGCATGAACAGGATGGTGTGTTCGTCGATGCCTTGCGCCGGGTCGTCGATGCGGGCGTGGTAATCCTCCGGCCCGTCGAAAACCATGGCGTTGCCTTCGAAAGCCTCGGGATCCCTAGGATTGGACAGATAGCGCTCGCGAAACTCGGGCGAGATGCCGCTGGTCTTCATGATCGCCGAATCGAACAGATTGCCCCTGAGATTGATGAAGCCGGCATTGGCCTTCAGCGGCTTGGCGACAGAGCGGATGACGTCGGGGTTTTCGTTGGCGACGCCCTCGCTATTCTCGCCGATCGACTTGCCGTTGACGGTGCGTGCGCCGGGATGCGGCAACAGGTCGCCCTTCATCAGTTCGGCAATGACCGCCGGCACGCCGCCGGCATGATGGTAGTCCTCGCCAAGATATTCGCCCGTCGGCTGCAAATTGACCAGCAGCGGCACATTGAGGCCGACCGTCTGCCAGTCGTCATTGTCGAGCTTGACACCAAGGTGGCGGGCGATGGCATTGAGGTGGATCGGCGCGTTGGTCGAGCCGCCAATGGCCGAATTGACGACGATGGCGTTCTCGAAAGCCTCTCTCGTCATGATGTCGGACGGCTTCAGATCCTCATGCACCATCTCGACGATGCGTTTTCCGGTCTCATAGGAAATCTGGCCACGCTCGCGGTAGGGCGCGGGAATGGCGGCCGAGCCCGGCAACTGCATGCCAAGCGCCTCGGCCAGCGAGTTCATCGTGGTGGCGGTGCCCATGGTGTTGCAATAGCCGGTGGACGGCGCCGACGAGGCGACGATGTCCATGAACTCGTCATAATCGATCTCGCCGGCCGACAGGCGCTGGCGTGATTCCCAGACGATGGTACCGGAGCCGGTGCGCTTGCCCTTGTGCCAGCCATTGAGCATCGGCCCGACCGACAGCGCGATCGCCGGAATGTTGACGGTGGCCGCTGCCATCAGCAGCGCCGGCGTCGTCTTGTCGCAACCGATGGTCAGCACGACGCCATCGAGCGGGTAGCCGTAAAGCACCTCGACCAGGCTGAGGTAGGCAAGGTTGCGGTCGAGCGCTGCGGTCGGGCGCTTGCCGGTCTCCTGGATCGGATGGCAGGGGAACTCGAACGGAATACCGCCCATCGAGACGATGCCTTCGCGCACACGCTTGGCCAGTTCGATATGATGACGGTTGCAGGGCGACAGATCCGAGCCGGTCTGGGCGATGCCGATCAGCGGCTTGCCGGACATCAGTTCGGCGCGCGTCAGGCCGTAATTGAGATAGCGCTCGAGATAGAGAGCCGTCATGCCCGGATTGTCGGGATTGTCGAACCACTCCTGCGAGCGAAATTTTTTCTTATGGGTGGGGGCGCCTGCCATCATGGTCTCCGTATTTGTAAGACAAATCGATATGGCAACGCGCGGGAGCAGGCAAGAGGGCGTGCGGTCGCAACCGGACTTTGGTGCGATAGACACGACCCAAGCCGTGCGTTACGGGTTCGGACAGTCTTGTCCGGGAGGTTTTCATGGCTTTGGTGATCGAAGGCGAGGAGCGCATTGCCGCACCGCTGCAAAAAGTGTGGGAAGCGCTGAACGATCCCGAGGTCTTGAAGGCGACCATTCCCGGTTGCCAGAGCCTGGAGATGAAGTCGCCGACCGAGATGGCGGCAACCGTGGTGGTGAAGATCGGACCGATCAAGGCGACGTTCAACGGCGAAGTGACGCTGAAGAACCTGAAGCCGCCGCACTCCTACACCATCCAGGGCGAAGGCAAGGGCGGCATTGCAGGCTTCGCCAAGGGTGGCGCCGACGTGACGCTGACGGCAGATGGACCCGACGCCACGATATTGAACTACGCGGCCAAGGCCGATGTCGGCGGCAAGATCGCCCAACTCGGCAGCCGGCTGATCGAATCGACCTCGAAGAAACTGGCCGGACAGTTTTTTTCCAGCTTCGGCGAGAAGGTCGGCGCGGCCTAGGCTGCAGAGCGGCGGCGGCTACCGAACAAGCTACTCGAAAACAATACTCGGCACCGCCGCTGCCGCAGCACCACGCTCTTCGTTAACCCGGTCCCAGACCTTCGAGGCGATGTCGCGGTAGATTTTCGCCTCGGCGCCGTCGGGCTTGGAGACGACAACCGGCGTGCCGGCATCCGAGCTTTCGCGAATGCCCATCTCGAGCGGCACCTCGCCGAGGAAGGTGACGCCAAGGCGCTCGGCCTCGCGCCGCGCCCCGCCATGACCGAAGATGTCGTAGCGCTTGCCGGTGTCCGGGGCGATGAAATAGCTCATGTTCTCGACGATGCCGAGCAGCGGCACGTCGACCTTCTTGAACATGTTGAGGCCTTTTCGCGCGTCGATCAGGGCCAGGTCCTGCGGCGTCGAGACGATGACGGCGCCAGCCAGCGGCACCTGTTGGGCCATGGTCAGCTGCGCGTCGCCGGTGCCGGGCGGCATGTCGACGACGAGCACGTCGAGCCGACCCCATTCGACTTCACGCAGCATCTGCGTCAGTGCCGACATCACCATCGGACCACGCCAGATCATCGGCGTTTCCTCATCGACGAGGAAGCCTATCGACATCACCTTCAGGCCGTAATTCTCCATCGGTTTCAGGATCTTGCCGTCGACGGTCTGCGGCCGGCCGTGGATGTTGAGCAGCCTTGGCATGGACGGGCCGTAGATGTCGGCATCGAGCACGCCGACCCGCAAGCCGTTGGCGGCGAGGCCGAGCGCGATGTTGACGGCGGTGGTCGACTTGCCGACGCCGCCCTTGCCGGAGGCAACGGCAATGATCGCTTCGATACCGGGCACGCCACGCTTGCCCGAGCTGTGCGAGGCCGGCGCGTGCGGAGCCGCACGCGGCGCGGCGGCAGCGGGCGCAGCCGGCGGAACGGGCCTGGGTGCGGGGCGCGACGGAACCGGCGCCTCCATGCCGCCGCCCTTCTTCTCCGCCGTCAGCGCAACGACGGCGCCGGCGACACCGGGGATCGCCTTGACGACACGCTCGGCGGCGGCGCGCAGCGGCTCCATTTCCTGGGCGCGGGCGGCGGGAACGGTAATCGAGAAGAAGACCTTCCCGTCGGCGATAAAAATTTCCGAAACCATGCCGAGGTCGACGATGTTGCCGGTGAAATCCGGTCCGTTGACCGTCTTCAGACGCTCGGTGACGATTTCCTTGGTGACGGACATGGCAGTTTTTCCTTACGCAGCTTGCGCCTGAGATGCAGCTTGCACCTGAGATAATGCAGTTTCCGGACAGAACCAAGCCGTGGAGCAATGGCTGTCTTGGCGTGCCTGAAAAACCGGCGGGTCCTGCCGGATTCATCCGCGCCAAACGTCCTCCAGATAAGCCAGCGCCGATGCGGCCAGCAATCAATCCAGCCGACAGTCGCCAAACGATCGCAGCGACCTATTTCAACGACCAGCACGGGACCGACAAGCCGAGAAGGAGGCGATTATGCTCGCAAACAGCAACGCAACGGCAAATCTGGCGGTAAGCGATCTGGCAAAGGCCAAGGCTTTCTACGAAGGAACGCTTGGCCTGAAACAGGTGCAGGATGAGGGGGGCGAACTGATCGTGTACAAAAGCGGCGATACCACCCTCAACGTCTATCATTCCCAATTTGCCGGAACCAACAAGGCGACAGCGGTGACCTGGATGGTTGGCGACGAGATCGGTAACATCGTCAAGGAGCTGAAGTCGAAGGGCGTCGCCTTCGAGCACTATCAGATGCCGGGCTTGACGCTGGAGGGCGATCTCCACGTCGGTTACGGAATGAAAGTTGCCTGGTTCAAGGATCCAGACGGCAACATCCTGAACCTTGTGGACAGGTAGATTTCTTCACCTCACCTCGCCAGGCCAACCGCGAGGTAGGTGAGCGCCGAAATCAAAGCGGTGGCCGGCAAGGTAACGATCCAGGCGATGACGATGTTGCCGGCAATGCCCCAGCGCACGGCCGAGACGCGGCGGGCGGCGCCGACGCCGATGATGGCGCCGGTGATGGTGTGGGTGGTCGATACGGGAACGCCGAGCCAGGTCGCCGCAAACAGCGTGATCGCCCCACCGGTTTCGGCGCAAAAACCCTGCATCGGGTTCAGCCGGGTGATCTTCGAGCCCATGGTGTGGACGATGCGCCAGCCGCCGAACAGGGTGCCGAGCGCCAGTGCCGACTGGCAAGTGAGGACCACCCACAGCGGCACGTAGAAAGTCGCGCCGAGCATGCCTTGCGAATAGAGCAGCACGGCGATGATGCCCATGGTCTTCTGGGCGTCATTGCCGCCGTGCCCGAGGGAATAGAGCGAGGCGGAAAAGAACTGCATGACGCGGAAGGTGCTGTCGACCGCAAACGGCGTCTGGCGCACGAAGAGCCACGAGACGACGAGAACCAGGACGAGCGCCAGGATAAAGCCCGTCGCTGGCGACAAGACGATTGCCGCGACCGTCTTGCCAAGCCCGGTCCAGACGATGGCGCCCACGCCTGCTTTCGCAACACCGGCGCCGACCAGGCCGCCGATCAGCGCATGCGAGCTGCTCGAAGGGATGCCGGCGATCCAGGTGACGATGTTCCAGACGATGGCGCCGACCAGGGCTGCAAAGATCACCGCCGGGGTGACGATGCTGACGTCGACGATGCCTTTGCCTACGGTCTCGGCAACGTGGAGGCCGAAGAACATGAAGGCGATGAAATTGAAGAATGCCGCCCACAGCACCGCATATTGCGGCCGCAGCACGCGGGTGGAAACGATGGTGGCGATGGAATTGGCGGCGTCGTGCAGGCCGTTGAGAAAGTCGAAGAACAGTGCGACGGCGACGAGGCCGGCCAGCACGGGAAAGGCAATGGTTGCTTCCATCACCTAGACATTCTCAATGACGATGCCGCTGATCTCGTTGGCGACGTCCTCGAAGCGGTCGACCACCTTTTCCAGTTGGCCATAAATCTCGCTGCCGATCATATAGGCCATCGGATCGCTGCTGCCGTGCTTCCTGAAGAGATCCTTCAGCCCTTGCTCGTGCAGGTCGTCGGCCCGGCTTTCGACGCGCATCACCTCTTCGGCGATGGCGTTGAGGCGCACAGTATGCGTTGCGACCTTGTTGAGCAGCGGGATCGCCTCGGCCACCAGCTTGGCGGCGGCGACGATGACACCACCCATTTCCTGCATCAGCGGATCGAACTCCTTGCGCTCGAACAGCTTCACCGTCTTGACCGTCTTGTGCATCATATCGATGGCGTCATCCATCGACTGGATCAAGTCCTTGATGTCGCCGCGATCGAAAGGCGTGATGAAGGAGCGCCGTACCGCCAGCAGGACTTCCGCGGTGATGTGGTCGGCCTCATCTTCAAGATCGATGATTTTCTGGCACCAGAGATCGATATCCCTGCCCTGGAGAAGCTGCTCCAGCGCCTCGGCGCCGCCGACTACGGTGCGGGAATGTCGTTCGAACAGGTCGAAGAAGCGATCTTCGCGCGGCAAAAGCTTGCGGAACCAGCCCAGCATGGTCGATCTCCCAGTTCATCCACATAGCGCCGCATTCAGCCGCGGGAAACAGGTAGCCGGCTTAAAGGTGTGGATGCAGGGCAATTGTGCGTGGCGCTTGCGGTAGAGCACAATTTCCCCGACCTTGCAGCGAACGACCGGAAAGATCACATGATCGACAAGCTGGAATTCTTCATCGCGCTCGCCAGGGAGGAGCATTTCGGCCGGGCGGCGGAGGTGTGCGGCGTCACGCAGCCGACGCTGTCGGCCGGCATCAAGCAGTTGGAAGGCCAGCTTGGCGTCATGCTGGTTCTGCGCGGCTCACGCTTCCAGGGGCTGACGCCGGAGGGAAAACAGGTGCTGGTGTGGGCACGCCGCATCGTCGGCGACACCAGGACCATGCGCGAGGAAATGCGCGCGGCGCGCCACGGACTTTCGGGCCGTATCCGCATCGCCGCCATCCCGACGGCGCTCGCCATGCTGCCGCGGCTGACGACGCCATTTCGCGAAAAGCATCCCGGCGTCACCTTTTCGGTGCTGTCGCGGACCTCGATCGAGGTGCTGTCGCTGCTCGGCAATTTCGACATCGATGCCGGCATCACCTATCTCGACAACGAGCCGCTGGGGCGGGTGACCAGCGTGCCGCTCTATGACGAGCGTTACCAACTGATCACCGCGATGGGAAATCCCTATTCCGACCGCGACAAAGTGACATGGGCGGAGCTCTCAAGCCTGCCGCTGTGCCTGTTGACGCCGGACATGCAGAACCGCCGCATCATCGACCAGCATCTGGCCGAAGCCGGCGTGCAGGTGCGACCGACGCTGGAATCCAATTCGATGATCGTGCTGTTTTCGCACATCCGCACCGGCAAATGGTCGTCGATCATGCCGCTCAACCTTGCGGAAACATTCGGCTTTTCCGAACCGATCCGGGCCATTCCAATCATCGAACCAGACGCCAGCCACACGGTCGGCCTGGTGGCGACACCGCGCGAACCGCACACACCTTTGGTCTCGGCGCTGCTGGACGAGGCAATGGCGCTGGCGGACGATTTCCATGCCAACCGTTCCGCTAGACAGGGTTAGTCAAACGGAACGATAGAAGATTTCTATCGTACAACGAAACCGCTTTATTGATTTCAGAGGTTTTCTCTGGTTTCTTAAGCACTTAGCGATAAAGCGGCACGCGCATGTCGTTGTTCCAAAACAGCTTGATGCTTTTGGCCGATATGCGTGGGTCGCTACGATAGGGAGGGCGCTGCATGACAATGCAGCCTGCAAGTACCGAGATTACGTCGCGCACGGCCGCGATCATCCAGGAGATGAAGGGGCTCGAAGGCCCTTTGCTGCCGATCCTCCACGGCATCCAGGAAGAGTTCGGCCATGTGCCCAAGGATGCGCTGCCGGTCATCGCCGAGGCGCTGAACATTTCCAGGGCCGAGGTGCACGGCGTCGTCAGCTTCTATCACGATTACCGAAGCCATCCGGCAGGCCGGCATGTGTTGAAGCTCTGCAAGGCGGAATCCTGCCAGTCCATGGGGTCGGATGCCATCGCCGCCAAGCTGAAGCAACTGCTGGGCATCGGCTTTCATGAAACGACCCGCGACGGTTCGGTGACGCTGGAGCCGGTCTACTGTCTCGGCCTGTGCGCCTGTTCGCCCGCCGCCATGCTCGATGGCGAGGTGATCGGACGGCTCGATGACGAGAAGCTCGACGAGATCGTTGCAGAGGTGCTCTCATGATCCCGCGTATCTACATTCCCGGCGATTCCGGTGCGCTGGCGCTTGGCGCCGAAAAGGTCGCCAAGGCGATCGCCGGCGAACTCGCCGAGCGCGGCATCGAAGCCAAGATCGTGCGCAATGGTTCGCGCGGCGCCTATTTCCTCGAACCGATGGTCGAAGTCGCTACAGCCAACGGCCGCATCGCCTACGGGCCGGTCAAACCGTCCGACGTCAAAAGCCTGTTCGACAGCGGCTTCCTTACCGGCGGCCATCATAAACGCTGGCTGGGCGCGCCGGACAAGATCCCGTTCCTGGCCAAGCAGACACGGCTGACCTTCGCGCGCTGCGGCGTCACGGATCCGCTGTCGCTCGAATCCTACAAAAAACATGGCGGGTTGAATGGACTGATGAACGCGCTGGCGCTGACGCCTGCCGCCATCGTCGCAGAGGTGACCGAATCCGGCCTGCGCGGGCGCGGCGGCGCCGGCTTCCCGACCGGCATCAAATGGAAGACGGTGCTCGATACAGCAGGCGACCGCAAATACATCGTCTGCAACGCCGATGAAGGCGACTCCGGCACCTTCGCCGACCGCATGATCATGGAGGGCGATCCCTTCGTGCTGATCGAAGGCATGACGATCGCCGGTATAGCCACGGGCGCGACCAAGGGCTTCGTCTATGTCCGCTCGGAATATCCGCATGCGGTGGCGGCGATGAACAAGGCCGTCGAGATCGCCCGCAAGGCCGGCGTTCTTGGCGCCAGCGTGCTGGGTTCCCCTCACGCGTTCGACATGGAGATCCGGGTCGGCGCCGGCGCCTATGTCTGCGGCGAAGAGACGGCGCTGCTCGATTCGCTCGAGGGCAAGCGCGGCATGGTGCGGGCAAAGCCGCCTCTGCCTGCGCATAAGGGGCTGTTCGGCAAGCCGACGGTGATCAACAACGTCATCAGCCTAGCCTCTGTGCCCGTCATCATGGACAAGGGTGCGGCCTTCTACAAGGATTTCGGCATGGGCCGCTCGCGCGGCACGATCCCGGTCCAGATCGCCGGCAATGTCAAATTTGCAGGGCTGTTCGAAGCCGCTTTCGGCATGACGCTTGGCGAGATCGTCGACGAGATCGGCGGCGGCACGGCCACCGGCCGGCCGGTCAAGGCAGTGCAGGTCGGCGGACCGCTCGGCGCCTATTTCCCGCGCGCGCTGTTCGACACGCCATTCGACTATGAAGCCTTCGCGGCCAAGGACGGGCTGATCGGCCATGCCGGTATCGTGGTGTTCGACGACACCGCCGACATGCTGAAACAGGCGCGCTTCGCCATGGAATTCTGCGCCATCGAAAGCTGCGGCAAGTGCACGCCCTGCCGCATCGGCTCGACGCGCGGTGTCGAGACCATCGACAAACTCGCCGCGGGCATCGAGCCGGAGAAGAACCTCGCTCTGGTCACCGACCTCTGCAACACGATGAAATTCGGCTCGCTCTGCGCGCTGGGCGGCTTCACGCCCTACCCTGTGATGAGCTCGATCACCCATTTCCCTGACGACTTCAAGCCCGCGCCCGTGCGCGTGGCTGCCGAATAGGAGCTGGCAGATGAACATCAAGGCCGACTTCCCATCCCTCGTCGAAGAGATCGACTACGGAACCCCGCAATCGAAGGCGCAGAAGCAGGTCACGCTGAACGTCGACGGGCGCAGCATCACCGTGCCGGAAGGCACCTCGATCATGCGTGCCGCGATGGAGGGCGGGGTCGAAATCCCGAAGCTCTGCGCCACCGACATGCTGGACTCCTTCGGTTCGTGCCGTGTCTGCCTTGTGGAGATCGAAGGACGCGGCGGCACGCCGGCATCCTGCACGACGCCTGTCGGCGAAGGCATGATCGTGCGCACGCAGACCGAGCGGCTCGATGCCATTCGCCGTGGCGTCATGGAGCTCTATGTCTCCGACCATCCGACCGGCTGGAACGAACAGGCCGGAACCGGCGCCAGCGAGTTCGACGCGGTGGCGAAGTCGATCGGCCTGACCGAGAACCGCTACGGCATCGAGGGCCGCAACCACGTCAAGCCGGAAGGTGGCGTGGCGCCCGGCCATGGCTCGCTGGCAGTCGATTACATCGCCCGCGACGAATCCAACCCCTATTTCACCTATGATGCCTCGCAATGCATCGTCTGCTCGCGCTGCGTGCGGGCGTGCGAAGAAGTGCAGGGCACGTTTGCGCTGACCATCGAGGGACGCGGCTTCGAATCCCGGGTTTCGGCCGGAATGCACGAGGCGTTCATCGATTCGGAATGCGTGTCCTGCGGCGCTTGCGTCCAGGCCTGCCCGACCGATGCGCTGCGTGAGAAGACGGTGCTTGCCAAGGGCCTGCCGGAGCGCTCGGCCGTCACCACCTGCGCCTATTGCGGCGTCGGCTGCTCGTTCAAGGCCGAGGTGAAGGGTGACGAAGTCGTTCGCATGATGCCCTACAAGGAGGGCAAGGCGAACCACGGCCATTCCTGCGTGAAGGGCCGTTTCGCCTATGGCTACGCCACCCACAAGGACCGCATCCTGTCGCCGATGATCCGCGAAAAGGTCACCGATCCGTGGCGCGAAGTAAGCTGGGAAGAGGCGATCGCCCATACCGCCAAGGAATTCCGCCGCATCCAATACCAGTACGGACGCACCGCGATCGGCGGCATCACCTCGTCGCGCTGCACCAATGAGGAAACCTACCTCGTCCAGAAGATGGTGCGGCAGGGTTTCCGCAACAACAATGTCGACACCTGCGCACGCGTCTGCCATTCGCCGACGGGCTACGGGCTCGGCCAGACATATGGCACGTCTGCCGGCACGCAGGATTTCGATTCCGTCGACTTCACCGACGTCGCCGTCATCATCGGCGCCAATCCGGCTTCCGCTCACCCGGTGTTCGCCTCGCGGCTCAAGAAGCGGCTGCGCCAGGGCGCCAAGCTGATCGTGCTCGATCCGCGCCGCACCGAGATGGTCAAGTCGGCTCATATCGAAGCGGATTACCACCTGCCGCTGAAGCCCGGCACCAATGTGGCCGTGCTGACGGCGCTGGCGCATGTGATCGTCACCGAGGGCTTGTTCGACGAAGCCTTCATCCGCGAACGTTGCGACTGGACGGAGTTCCAGGATTGGGCATCGTTCGTCGCCTTGCCGGAAAACAGCCCCGAAACCGTCGGCAAATTGTCCGGCGTCGATCCCGAGCTGATCCGCGGTGCTGCGCGTCTCTACGCCACCGGCGGCAACGGCGCGATCTATTACGGCCTGGGCGTGACGGAACACAGCCAAGGTTCGACCACTGTGATGGCAATCGCCAATCTCGCCATGGCCACCGGCAATATCGGCCGGCCCGGCGTCGGCGTGAACCCGCTGCGCGGCCAGAACAACGTGCAGGGCTCCTGCGACATGGGTTCCTTCCCGCACGAACTGCCGGGCTATCGCCACATCTCCGGCGAAGCCGTGCGCGATATCTACGAGACCTTGTGGGGCGTAAAGCTGGACGACGAACCCGGCCTGCGCATCCCCAACATGCTGGACGCCGCCGTCGACGGCAGCTTCAAGGGCATCTACATCCAGGGCGAAGACATTCTGCAGTCCGATCCCGACACCAAGCATGTCGCAGCCGGCCTTGCCGCGATGGAATGCGTCGTCGTGCACGACCTCTTCCTCAACGAGACGGCGAACTACGCGCATGTCTTCCTGCCGGGCTCGACCTTCCTGGAGAAGGACGGCACCTTCACCAACGCCGAGCGCCGCATCAACATGGTGCGCAAGGTTCTTGAGCCGAAGGCGCGCTACGCCGATTGGGAGGCGACGCAGGAGCTTGCCCGCGCGATCGGGCTGGACTGGAACTATAAGCATCCCTCCGAAATCATGGACGAGATCGCGATGACCACGCCGAGCTTCGCCGGCGTCTCCTTCGAGCTGCTCGACCGTGTCGGGTCCGTGCAATGGCCCTGCAACGAGAAGGCGCCGCTCGGCACCCCGATCATGCATATCGACGGGTTCGTGCGCGGCAAGGGCAAGTTCATCCGTACCGAATATGTGGCGACGGACGAAAGGACGGGGCCGCGCTTCCCGCTGCTGCTCACCACCGGCCGCATCCTGTCGCAGTACAATGTCGGCGCGCAGACCAGGCGCACCGACAACAGCATGTGGCACTCGGAGGACCGGCTGGAGATTCATCCGCACGATGCCGAGAACCGCGGCTTGCGCGACGGCGACTGGGTCCGGCTGACCAGCCGCTCGGGCGAGACGACGCTGCGCGCGCTGATCACCGACCGGGTGTCGCCCGGCGTGGTCTACACGACGTTCCACCATCCGGACACGCAGGCCAACGTGATCACCACCGACTTCTCCGACTGGGCGACCAACTGCCCGGAATACAAGGTGACGGCGGTGCAGGTCGGCGCCTCCAATGGGCCGTCGGAATGGCAGCGCGACTATGACGAGCAAGCCAAGCAGAGCCGGCGCATCGCGTCTTTGCAGGCGGCGGAGTAGCCTTGAGCGCGCGGCGCAAAACCACGACGCAGGTATCGCGGCTGGCGCACCGCGCCAGCGGCACTGCTACGGCGAACCGCATGGTGCCGGAAGAGACGCCGGTGGCGTTCTCCTTTGCCGGCACCACGCATGCGGTGATGATGGCAAGCCCGGCCGATTTCGAGGATTTCGCGCTTGGCTTCTCGCTGACCGAGGGCATTGTAGCTGCGCCGGAGGAGATCGAAGCCATCGAGGTCGAGGACCATGGCGCCGGCATCGACATCCAGATCCGGCTGAAGGACCGAGCCAACACGCGCTTCGAAGCGCGGCGGCGAAGGCTCGCGGGTCCGGTCGGCTGCGGGCTCTGCGGCATCGAATCGATCGAGGAAGCGATGCGTTCGGTGGATGCGGTTGGTGTGTCAAAGCTTACGCTTGATGCCAACGATATTGTCCGTTCGGTCAAGCTTTTGTCGAAAGTGCAGCCGCTGCACACCGAGACCGGAGCCGTGCACGCCGCCGGCTTCTATGTGCCTGGTAAGGGCATCGTCATGGCGCGCGAAGATGTCGGCCGTCACAATGCGCTCGACAAGCTGGCGGGTGCGCTGGCCAAAGCCGGCATCGAGGGCGCATCCGGTGCTGTCGTGGTGACATCCAGGGTTTCGGTCGAAATGGTGCAGAAGACGGCTTCTATCGGTTCGGCCTTCATCATCGCCGTCTCGGCGCCGACCGCCCTTGCCATCCGCACGGCGCAAGAGTCCGGCATGACGCTGGTGGCGCTGGTTCGCGGCGACGATTTTGATATTTTCACCCACCCCGACCGGGTGGTTTGCGGAGTTGCCAAGCATGTCGCATGACGAAGAACACATTATGAGCACTGCCGAGAAGCTGGTGCGCATGGCAAACCAGATCGCCGACTTCTTCCATTCCAAGCCGCGCGAGGAAGGCATTGCCGGCGTCGCCGAGCACATCAACAAGTTCTGGGAGCCGAGGATGCGGCGGCAGTTCTTCGAAATGCTGGACGACGGCACCGGGAACTTCAACGAGTTGGTGGTGGCCGCCTCCGCCAGGATCAAGCGACCGATCACGCCGGCTGCGGCCGACCTCAAACTCGGGCTCAAGCCCTCCCCTGCCGACGTCGCCGCCTCGCAGGAATAGCCGCCAAGCCGCGCCAGCTTACATTCACAATCGCTAAAGTTTAAGCTGCCGCAATCTGCGCTGTTCTGCTATGGTTTGACGACCAGAAATCGTCAGGCCGGGGTGGAAATCTCGTGAGGCCGATCGAGACGCGATACGCCTGTAGCGGCGATGTGCGGATCGCCTATCAGGTGGTCGGGCAGGGATCATTCGATCTCGTCTTCGTGCCGGGCTTCATTTCCAACCTCGACCTGCACTGGGAAGACGAGGGCTACACCAGGCTCTTGAAGCGGCTTTCGGCGTTCTCTCGGCTGATCCTGTTCGACAAGCGCGGCACCGGCCTGTCCGACCGTGTCGACGCGCATAACCTGCCCAGTCTCGAGACGCGGATAGACGATGTGCGCGCGGTAATGGACGCCGCCGGCAGCGGCCGTGCGGCGCTGCTCGGCTCCTCCGAAGGCGCGCCGATGGCGATGCTGTTCGCCGCCACCTATCCGGAGCGGACACGGGCGCTGGCGCTCTATGGCGGCTATGCGCATTTCCAGAAATGGGTGATGTCGCCCGAACGCCTCGACGCTTTCATCGAGATGGCGGAGACAGCCTGGGGCACTGGCGCCATGCTGCCCCATTTCGCGCCGAGCCGGGTCGACGACGCGCATTTCGCCCAGTGGTGGGCACGTTTCGAACGATTGTCGGCGAGCCCGACGGCGGCGGCGGCGCTGGCGCGCATGAACGCCGACGTCGACATCCGCCATATCCTGAGCGTGATCAGCGCGCCGACGCTTGTAATCCATCGCCGCAACGATGCGCGGGTCGACCCCGACGCCAGCCGCTTCCTTGCACAGAAGATCCCCGGCGCCCGGCTGGTCGAGATTCCCGGGCGCGACCATCCGATCTGGACCGGCGATGTCGATGGGGTGGCCGACCTGATCGAGGAATTCCTGACCGGCGAACGCGCCGTGGGCGAAGTAGACCGCGTGCTGGCCGCACTGCTGGTGACACGCATCTACGACACGGCACGGCTCGGCGACCGGATGTGGAGCGAACGCAGCCAACGCTTCCAGGAAACCTGGCGGCTGCTGGTCGGGCGCCATGGCGGGCGCTCTGTGGGCCTGCATGGCGAGTTGATGATTTCGCGCTTCGACGGCCCGGCACGCGCCATACGCTGCGCGGCAGCGCTGCGCGAGGCGGCGCAGGAAATCGGCGTGGCAAGCGCGCAAGGGGCGCATGTCGGCGAGATCGAAGTGCGCGGTCCGCCCGTTGGGACGACGGCGCGGGTGGCAATGCAACTGGCCGCCCATGCCGGCCGCGGCGACATTATCGCGTCGCGTCTGATCGCCGATCTGGCGGCTGGGTCGGGCCTGCATTTCACCGACGCCGGGCGCATCAGTGTCGACGAGCTGGAACAGCCGCTGGCGCTGGTCCATGCGACGTCCGAACAGCATCTGGAACCCGCCTGCCGGCCCAAACCCAAGACCGCCGAGCCGGCCGCATTGACGGCGCGCGAAAGCGAGGTGGTGAGCCTCGTCGCCGACGGCAAGAGCAATGCCGCGATCGCCGCCGAATTGCGGCTGAGCGAACACACGGTCAAGCGCCATGTCGCCAACATACTGCTCAAGCTGGATCTGCCGTCGCGGGCGGCGGCGGCGGCGTTTTCGGCCAGGCACCCTGGCCCGCACGGGCCATGAGAGCCATGGCGCTTTCGGGCGAAGCGGCCATGGGCGGGTAAGCGCTATCAATTCTCTCCACGCAGGCTAGGCGGATGTCGCTGGGAAAGGTGCTGCGAACGGAGGAGGAAATGCTGAAGTCGAACCGGACACTCAAATTGCTTGTGATCGCTGCAAGCGTCGGCGCGTTGTTCGCCATCGCTCCCGCAAAGGCCGAGGACGCGTCCGCGGCGGCCGCCTACAAGGACATCGAGGCAACGCTCGGCTCGGTGCCGGACATGTTCAAGACCCTGCCGGATGTGGCCGTCGCCGGCGCCTGGGCCGAGATTAAGGGCGTGCAGCTCAATCCGAAGACGGCGCTTGACGGCAAGACCAAGGAACTGTTGGGCCTCGCCGTCGCGGCGCAGATCCCATGCCAGTACTGCATTTATTTCCACACCGAGGCGGCCAAGCTCAACGGCGCCAGCGACGAGGAGATCAAGGAGGCGGTGGCGATGTCCGCCATCGTGCGCCATTGGTCGACGATGCTCAACGGCAGCCAGGTCGATCTGACGACCTTCAAGAAGCAGACCGACGACGTATTCGCGGCCGTCAAGGCGAAGTCGCAGTAAGAACCACTGCCCGGCGATGAGCGCCGGACGGCACATCGACCATCAACCGCCCGGTCGGAAGACGGGCCAATGGAGGATGAAATGCTGACCAAGACCCAAACAGTGGACGGCGCCGCGATCAAGAAGGCGATCGAAACCCGTGACGGCAAGATGCTGTCGAGCTTCTATGCCGAAGACGCGCTGGTGCGGGTGATCGACCGCAACAACCCGCCGAGCAAGCCGCGTGAAATCCGCGGGCGCGCGGCGATCACCACATTCTGGGACGACATCTGCAGCCGGGCGATGACCCACAAGGTCGACACCACCATCGCCGACGGCGACAGCCTCGCCTTCACCCAGGCCTGCGCCTATCCGGACGGCACCAAGGTGTTCTGCGCAGCGATGCTGGAGCTGAAGAACGGTCGGATCGCAAGACAGACCGTCGTGCAGGCCTGGGACGAGTAGATCAACAACCGTGGATCAACCGCGGCCTGGCCGCAACCTGGAGGAGAAGACGATGTTCAGCGCCAGATGGCAGATCGACGCCAAGTTCGGACACAAGCAGACCGTGCTCGACCTGTTGAAGAAATGGGAACGCGAGATCGGGTCACAGGTCGGCCTCGACGAGCTGGAATTCCAGATCATGACCGGTTCGATCGGCGCGCGGGAGGCGACGGTCGAGTCCCATCACCAGGTCGAAAGCCTGGCCCAGTTGGAGGCGTTCTTCGCCAAGATCGGCAAGATCGACGCGCACGCGAAATGGGGCAAGGAGATCGAGCCCTATGTCGTGTCTGGCACCAGCCTGTGGAATATCTATCGCATCGTGGAGTAGTGGTCTGCGGTCTTACCTCTCCTCTTGTGGGAGAGGTCGGATTGCCCCGATTTGTCCTTCACAAATCGGTTGGCAACCCGTGTGAGGGGTAAGCTGGCGTCAAGCTGGAACATCCCCTCATCCGTCTCGGCGCTACGCGCCGATCCACCTTCTCCCACAACGGGAGAAGGGAAAACTACCCATGCGCAACCATCACATGCCGCACGGCGGTGTAATCCTCCAGTGCGTAGAGCGACATGTCCTTGCCGTAGCCGGACTGCTTCAACCCGCCATGCGGCATCTCGTTGGTCAGCATGAAGTGGGTATTGATCCAGGTGCAGCCATATTGCAGGCGGGCGGCCGTCGCCATGGCGCGCGAGACATCCTTGGTCCATACGGATGACGCCAGGCCGTAGTCGCTGTCATTGGCCCAGTTCACCGCCTCGTCGACTTCCGAAAAACGAGTAACCGAGACGACCGGGCCGAACACTTCGCGGCGCACGATCTCATCTTCCTGCAGCGCGCCGGCGACGACGGTCGGCTGGTAGTAGAAGCCGGAGCCCTCGCCCGGCTTGCCGCCGGTGGTGATCTCGATGTGTTTCAGTTCCGAGGCGCGCTCGACGAAGCTCGAGACGCGGTCGCGCTGGCGGCGCGAGATCAGCGGGCCGATTTCGTTTTCGGTATCGTCGGGGCGGTCGTACTTGATGGTCGAGACGGCCGAGGAGAGATCGGCGACGAGCTTGTCGTAGATCTTCTTGCCGGCGTAGATGCGGCAGGCGGCGGTGCAGTCCTGGCCGGCATTGTAATAGCCGAAGGCACGCAGGCCGTTGACCACGGCGCCGAGGTCGGCGTCGTCGAAGACGATGACCGGCGCCTTGCCGCCGAGCTCGAGATGCGTGCGCTTGACCGACTTGGCGGCCGCCTGCAGCACCTTCTTGCCGGTGGCGACATCGCCGGTGATCGAGATCATGTTGACCTTGGGATGATTGATCAGCGTGTTGCCGACGCTGTCGCCGCGGCCGAGCACGACATTGACGACGCCTTCGGGCAGGATGTCCGCAAGGATTTTTGCCAGCTTCAGCGCCGTCAGCGGTGTCTGCTCGGACGGTTTGAAGACGACGGTGTTGCCGCCGGCGATCGCCGGCGCCAGCTTCCAGGCCATCATCATCAGCGGATAGTTCCACGGCGCGATGGAAGCGACGATGCCAATGGCATCGCGACGGACCATCGAGGTGTGGCCGGGAATGTATTCGCCAGCGACGACGCCCGGCATCGAACGGACGGCGCCGGCGAAGAAGCGGTAGCAATCGACGATCGCCGGGATTTCGTCATTGAGCACGGCGTTGATCGGCTTGCCGCAGTTGAGCGCCTCGAGCGTGGCGAACTCCTTCGCGTCGGCTTCGATGCGGTCGGCGATCTTCAGCAAATAGCCGGAGCGCTGCGCCGGCGTGGTGCGCGACCACAAGACGAACGCCTGTTCGGCAGCAGTGACCGCCGCCTCGATCTGCGCCTGGCTGGCCTCGGGCAGGTTGAGGATGGTCGCCCCGGTCTTTGGATTGAGGATCGGCTCCTCGGTCTCGGTGCCCTTCTCGAATTTCGAGCCGATCAGCATCTGGGTGTCCATAAGGTTTCTCCCTTTACAGAAGCGAGTAGCGAGTAGCGAGTAGCTGAAAGCGAGTAGGGTTTGACCGTCGATCCCTATTCGCTACTCCCTATTCGCTGTTTTTCATTTCCCGCTTCCAGCGATCTGGTCGCCGTCACGGGTGAGGTAATAAGCGGCAAGGATCGGCAGCAACGTCACCAGCATGACGACCATGGCAACGACATTGGTGACCGGGCGCTGGCGCGGACGGATCAGTTCTTCCAGCATCCAGATCGGCAGCGTCTGCTGCTGGCCGGCGGTGAAGGTGGTGACGATGACCTCGTCGAAGGACAGCGCGAAGGCCAGCATGCCGCCGGCAAGCAGCGCCGTGGCGATGTTGGGCAGCACGACATGGCGGAAGGTCTGAAAACCGTCGGCGCCGAGATCCATCGAAGCCTCGATCATCGAACCGGAAGTGCGGCGGAAACGGGCGACGGCGTTGTTGTAGACGACGACCACGCAGAAGGTGGCGTGGCCAAGCACGATCGTCCAGAACGAGAACGGGATGTCGGCCAGCGAAAAGGCCGAGCGCAGCGCAATGCCGGTGATGATGCCGGGCAGCGCGATCGGCAGGATGACCAGCAGCGAGATGGTTTCGCGGCCGAAGAATCTTGTCCGCGACACCGCCGCCGAACAGAGCGTGCCGAGGATGAGCGCGATCGCCGTCGAAATCGCGGCCACCCTGACCGACAGCGACAGCGCCTGCCAGACATCTGGCCGGTTCCAGGTCACGGCGAACCACTGCGTCGTCAGCCCTGGCGGCGGCCAGACGAAACTCTTCTCTTCGGTGGTGAAGGCATAGACGAAGACCAGCAGGATCGGCAGGTGCAGGAACAGCAGCCCGCAGGCGGCGGCAATCTTCAGGCCGAGCGGAGCCGACTGGGAACCATCAGAGCGCATCGAAGGCCCCCATGCGCTTGGCGCCCCAGAGATAGAAGCCCATGATGACGATCGGCACCACGGTGAAGGCGGCGGCGAGCGGGATGTTGCCGGCGGTGCCTTGCTGCGAATAGACCGCCTGGCCGATGAACAGACGCGAGGTGCCGATGATCTGCGGGATGATGTAATCGCCGAGCGTCAGCGAGAAGGTGAAGATCGAACCGGCGACGATGCCCGGCAGCGCCAGCGGAAACAGCACGTTGCGGAAGGTCTGTCCCGGTGAAGCGCCGAGGTCGGACGAGGCCTCGACCAGATTGCCGGGCACGCGCTCGAGCGCCGCCTGAACGGGGAGGATCATGAACGGCAGCCAGACATAGACGAAGACGATGAAGGTGCCGGTGAACGATACCGACAGGGAATTGCCGCCGACGATCGGCAGCGACAGCCAAGCGTCGAGAACCCACAACAAATGTAGCTTGGCGAGCAGCCAGGTGAGGATGCCTTCCTTGGCCAGGATCAGCTTCCAGGCGTAGATCTTGACCAGATAGCTGGACCACAGCGGCAGCATGATGCCGAGATAGAACAAGGCCTTCCAGCGGCCGCGCGCATAGCGCGCCGCGTAGTAGGCGATGGGGAAGGCGATGACGGCCGAGGCCAGCGTGACCAGAGCCGCCATCGTCACCGTGCGCAGGATGATGTCGAGATTGGCAGCCTGGAACAGATCGCCATAGGTCTTGAGCGTGAACTCGCGGTCGATGAGGCCGGAAAACTCGTCGATGGAGAAAAAGCTCTGCGCCAGCAGCGCAAACAGCGAGCCGATATAGACGATGCCCAGCCACAAAACCGGAGGCAGCAGCATGAGCAGCAACAGGACCTTCGGCTTGCGCCAGAAAAGGTCCGACAGAGCGCCGCGCAGACCGCCGCTACCCGGCAGGATGGCGGGAGCGGTTGCACGCATCATGGCGGCGTCGAGGCTCATGCCGGCTCGTCCATCAGATGCAGGTGCTCGCGGTTGAAGGTCAGCACAACCGCCTCGCCTTCTGCCGGCAAGGCGATGCCGGCCGGCACGATGGCGTGCAGCCGCAGCCCGTCGGCGTCGAGCGCCAGCTTTGTCGTGGCGCCGAGATAATTGGTCGAGATGAGGCGGGCCGATACGCCTTCACCACTTGTGACCCCCTTGGCCGCGCGGCCGACGCGAATGGATTCAGGGCGGAGACTCCCCCAGCGATGCTGGCCGGAATAGCGCTGCACGAAATCCGGCGGCAGCACATTGGAGGAGCCGACGAAATCGGCGACGAAGCGGGTCCTCGGCCGCTGGTAGATATCTTCCGGAGTGCCGATCTGCATGATCTTGCCATCGTTGAAGACGGCGACGCGGTCGGCCATCGACAGCGCTTCGCCCTGGTCGTGAGTGACGAAGACGAAGGTGATGCCGAGCGCCTTCTGCAGCGACTTCAACTCCTCCTGCATGTTCTCGCGCAATTTGAGGTCGAGCGCGCCGAGCGGCTCGTCGAGCAGCAGCACCTTTGGCTGGTTGACCAGCGCGCGGGCCAGTGCCACGCGCTGGCGCTGGCCACCGGAAAGCTGGCCGGGCCGGCGGGCGCCATAGCCGGGCAGCCGCACCAGTGACAGCGCCTCTTCCGCCGCCTTGTGCCGCTCAGCCTTGCCGACGCCCTTGACCATCAGCCCGTAGGCAACGTTGTCGAGCACGTTCAGATGCGGGAACAGCGCATAATCCTGAAACACGGTGTTGACGTTGCGGCGATAGGGCGGAACGCCCTCGGCGCGGTCGCCGAAGATCGAGATCGAGCCCGATGTCGGCTGCTCGAAGCCGGCGATGAGGCGCAGGCAAGTGGTCTTGCCGGAACCGGACGGCCCGAGCATGGCGAAGAACTCGCCCGGCGCGATGTCGAGATCGACCGCGTCGACCGCGCGCACGCTGCCGAAATGGCGCGAGGCTTTCTGGAAGGAGACGGCGGAGGTCATGGGCTGTCAGTCCGTTGCCGGTTTGATGTGTTGATGTCGCGCGACGTCCTATCTCCCCCTTGTGGGGGTGAGAAGTGATCCGCATAGCGGAGGAAAGCCAATTGCTTGGCTTTTCGAGCTTCGAACGACTGAGCCTTGCGAAGGGCCAGGCACTGCCACGAACTGCCGAGCAGACCCCACCCAGACGCTATGCGTCGACCCTCCCCACAAGGGGGAGGGCAAGGATGCTCATCGTCCGCCGATGACGCCGATATAGTCCGACACCCAGCGATAGTAGGGCACGCACTGATCGTTCTGGGTGGCGCATTTCGACACCGGCGTCTTCCAGAACTTGATCTTGTCGAAGTTCTCGTAGCCGTTGGTCTTGCAACCCTCGTCGGTCAAAAGCTCATTGCCCTTGCAGGCGGCGGGCACGACGGGCAGTGAGCCGAACCAGGCTGAGACATCGCCCTGCACCTTCGGCGACAGCGAATGTTCCATCCACATATAGGCACAGTTGGGGTTGGCGGCGTCGGCCTCCATCATCGTGGTGTCGGCCCAACCAGTGGCGCCCTCCTCCGGGATGGTGGAAGCGACCGGCTTCTTGGCGGCGACCAGCGTGTTGACCTGATACGGCCACGAGCCGGAAGCGACGACGCCTTCGTTTTGGAAATCGTCGACCTGGATGGCGGCGTCGTGCCAATAGCGGCCAACCAGTGTGCGTTGGACGCGCAGCAATTCGAGCGCCGCCTTGTACTGGTCCTCGTTCAGTTCATAAGGATCCTTGATGCCGAGTTCCGGTTTGTGGAACATCAGATAGTTGGCCGCATCCGCAATGTGGATCGGCCCGTCATAGGCCTGGACGCGGCCCTTGTTGGACTTGCCGTCCGGCAGCTTCATTTCCTCAAAGACGATGTTCCAGCTCTTGGGAGCCTCCTTGAACACGTCGGTGTTGTACATCAGGACGTTGGGACCCCACTGGTAGGGAACGCCGTAGTGGGCGCCGCCGACGGTGAACCACGGCGCGTCCTTGAGGCGCTCGTCGACCGTCTTCCAGCTCGGGATGAGATCGGTGTTGATCGGCTGCACGCGCTTGCCGGCAACGAGGCGCAACGAGGCATCGCCCGAAGCGGTGACGAGGTCGAAGCCGCCCTCATTCATCAGCGAGACCATCTCGTCGGAGGTGTTGGCGGTCTTGACGTTGACCTTGCAGCCGGTCTCCTTCTCGAAGGAAGTCACCCAGTCATAGCCCTTGTCGGTTTCGCCGCGCTCGATGTAGCCCGGCCAGGCAACGATGTTGACCTGGCCTTCGCCCTTGCCAAGTTCCTTGACCTGGGCGACGGCCTGACCGGAAAAGGTCAGCGCGACCGTCAGAGCAGTGCAGGACTTCAGGAATGAATTCATTGTCGATCTCCCATTTAGGCGCCTGACCCTGAAAGCCGGTTTCGGTCTTCGCTAGGGGTCACGCGCGGACTGAAAACTGTCAGTTCGTCCGTTGGGCTTGATGCCGCTCTGATGGCGGCTTTGGTCCCTGAACCGAAAGTGCTTTGAAAATTCCGGTTTCGCAAATTCATTTATCAGAAGGGCGATATCGGTTTTTCCGATAGATGTGCAGCCGGTCTCTCAGGGACGCTGGCGGACCGTCCGTTGCGACTGGGCAAGACCGATGAAATCGCGTGCGGCCTGCGGCAGACCGGAGCCGCGCCGCCAGACCATGCCGACCTGGACCACCGGCAAGGAGCCGGAAATATCGCGCGATTCGATGCGGTCGCCTTCCAGCGACCAGGGCCGGTAGACGAGATCCGGCAGCAGCGCCACGCCGGCACCGGTGGCGACCAGACTGCGCACGGCCTCCACGGAACGGGTGCGGAAGGCGACATGCGGCTTGGCGCCGATCGCCGTCAGCAGCTTGCCGGTATTCTCCTCGATCTCGTCGACGGTCAGCATGATCAGCGTTTCGGAGGCAATGTCGCCAATGCTGATGATGTCGGCGCCGACGAGCGGATGACCGAGCGGCAGCCACAGCCGATAGGCCGAGACTTCGAGGATTTCCGACTGCAACGCGGTGCGGTCGCGCAAATTGGAGGTGACCATGACGGCAATGTCGAGCTTGCCGCCGATCAGGAGGTGTTCGAGATAATCGCCATTGTCCTCGATGGCAGAGACCTCGACGCCGGGATAGGCACGGCGGTAGCGGGCGAGCAGATCCGACAGCACATAGCCGGCGACCAGCGAGGTGACGCCGAGCTGCAGCCGGCCGGCCGCCACCGCCTGCTCGCCGGAGAAAGAGCGGCGCGCGTCGGAAACATCGGCGAGGATTTTCGTCGCATGGCGCAGGAACTGGTGACCCTTGTGGGTGATGTTGAGGCCGCGCGGGTGGCGTTCGAACAGTTCGACGCCGAGATCGCTTTCGAGTTCCTTGATCGCTTCGGTGACCGACGATTGCGAGATGGAGAGGTTCTGGGCGGCGCCCGAGACCGTGCCTTGCTCGGCAACGGCGATGAAGAACTGCAGCTGGCGGATGGTGAAAGCCATGCCCGGACTAAACACCGGCGGCCGAACGAAGGAAAGCCGACTGCAGAGCTTATCCCATGACCTGAGAGCTGGCGCTCAACCGAGCGCCAACTTGATGCGCCGCCGGCATGCGGGGCCATAGCGCAGCGCAAGCATGAATGCCGTCTCCAGAGCCACGACGATGACAATGATGCGCAGGCCCACCGTGAAGGAGTCCCGGCCGCTGCCGCGCAGCAGATAGCCGGTGGTGAGAAAGCCCGCGTTCCAGAACGTGGCGCCGAGCAGCGTCGCGGCCGCGAAGGGCAAAGCGGGCAGGCAGAGTGCGCCGGCGGCGATCGGCAGGTAATTGCGCACAGTCGGGATGAACTGCGCCAGCAAGGACACACGGACGTGATTGCGCCGATAGGCCTGGCCGAGCCTGCGGTAGGTCGCGTGGCGCAGGAACACGTACTTGCCGAAACGCTCGACCAGCCTGTCGGCGCGGTCAGGTCCAACCCGGCGGCCGACCGCAAACCAGACAAGGCAGCCGCTGGCGGACGCAAGCGTCGTCACCATCAGCAGGATCGCCAGCGTCGAAGCATCCGGCGCCGCCGTCATGCCGAGGAACAGCAGCAGCACATGCGAGGGCGGGATTGGCAGGATCTTTTCGGTGAAGGCGAGGCAGAAGACGCCGAACAGACCGAAGCCGAGGACGGCCGCCAGCGGCCCCGTCATGCGAAGCGACATGGTGACGCCAACACCAAACGGTGCCACGGTCCATCTCTGGAGAAAAGACAAAGCATCAGGCAACCTCCATCCTGGATCCAACGCTTCGATCGGTCGACGTGGCGTTTGCTGCAGTCAGCGTCGGACCCGAAATCCGTTGCATATGTCGGGTCCGACGCCTTGGCGCCGGCATACGAGGCGAATCGCGCACCGACTGGTTCTGTTTGCCGCGAATGGATTGCGTGGACATTGTGCCTCGGCGCGGACGAGACGTGTTTGACATCGACACCAATCGTAACTAACTAAGTTACATGAAACGCAACAGCCGGCTGTCCTCGACCCTGCACATTCTCGTCCACATGGCCGAGAAGCCCGAACAGGCGCTGACCTCCGAGCAGCTTGCCACCTTCATCCACACCAATCCGGTGGTGGTCCGCCGCACCATCGCAGGCTTGCGCGACGCCGGCATCGTCACCTCGTCGCGCGGGCACGGTGGCGGCTGGCTGCTCGGGCGGGCGCCCGAGAAAATATCCCTGGCCGAGATCAGCGTCGCCCTTGGCGAGACACTGCTGCCGTTCAGCACCGATCCGGAAAGCCCCGGCTGCCTCGTCGAGCAGGCGGTGATCGCCGTGCTCGACGATTTTCGCATCGCCGCCGAAAGGCTGCTGGCGGAGAAGCTGAGCCGCATCACGCTGGCTGACCTGACCGCCGATTTCCGCCGCCGTTTTGACCTCATTGGAGTCTCCAGCCATGCAGTATGATCTTGCCGTCGTCGGCGGCAGCTTTGCCGGCCTGTCCGCCGCCATCCAGGTGGCGCGGGCAGGACGCAAGGTGCTGGTGATCGACGCCGGCCGGCCGCGTAACCGCTTTGCCGAGCATTCGCACGGCTTCCTCGGACATGACGGGCGCGCGCCCGGCGCAATCCTGGATGACGCAAGGCGCCAACTACTGGCCTATCCGACAGCCAGGGTTGTCGACGGGCGCGCCGACAAGGCCCTTGCCGCTGGCAGCAGCGATTTCGAAATCACCACCGAGGGTGGCGAGACATTCGGCGCGGCACGGCTGGTACTGGCCACTGGGGTGCGCGATATCCTGCCGGAGGTTGCCGGGCTTGCCGAGCTCTGGGGAAAGAGCGTGCTGCACTGCCCCTATTGCCACGGCTACGAAGTTTCCGGCGGGCCGCTCGGCGTGCTCGCAACCGGTCCGATGTCCATGCATCAGGCACAGCTGATCACCGATTGGGGCGATGTCACGCTGTTCGGCAATGGCCTGCTCGAACCTGACACAGAGCAGATGCGCGCGCTGGAGAGCCGAAAGGTGCGGTTTGAGCCCACCAGCGTTGCCGAGCTAGAGGAAGACGGCTCCGGCGGATTGATCGTCCACCTCGACGACGGCAGAAAGGCCGGCGTCAGGGCGATGTTCACCGCTCCGCGCAATATCATGGCCAGCCCGCTGGCCGAACAGCTCGGCTGCGGCTTCACCGAAGGCCTCCTCGGCACGGTGATATCAGTCGACGACAGGCAGCAGACGACCGTGCCCGGCGTCTACGCCGCCGGCGACGCGGCACGTTCGATGCACAACATCGCCCTTGCAGTATCGGGTGGCACCTTTGCGGGCGTCTGCGCCCACCAATCGCTGGTCTTCGGCTAGAACCCGGCTTCCGCGCCGGCGATGCTGAGCCGGGCGCCGGCCTGCGCAAGGGCGGCGGCCAGGTCGTGCGGCGGCGAGCGGTCGGTGGCGAGTTCGGAAAAGCTGTCGAAGCCGCAGACCTGGACCAGACCAAGACGGCCGAATTTCGAGTGATCGGTGATGACGAGGGACCGCTGGCCGCGCGACAGCACCATGCGGGCGAACTCGGCCTCATCCAGATCAAAATCCATGACGCCCATCACCGCGTCGACGCCCCCGGTGGAAATGATGGCGTGACTGACCGAGAAGCGACTGACAAAATCGATCGCCGAGGCGCCGAAAGCAGCGCCGGAATCGCTGCGCAGCTCGCCGCCGGCCATATAGACCTTGTTGCCGTTGATGGTGGCCAGCGTGCGGGCGATGTCCGAGGAATTGGTGACGACCGTCAGGCGCCGGTGGCCGAGCAGTTCACGCGCAAGGAACGAGGTCGTCGTTCCGGTGTCGAGCATGATGGATTCCCCGTCGCGGATGGTGGCGGCGACCATGCGGGCAATGACCCGCTTGGCGTCGGCGTTCTCACGCATGCGCCGCTCGAACGGCGCTTCGCCGATCATTGACGGCAGGCCGATGGCGCCATGCATCTTGAGGACAGAGCCATCACCGGTCAGCGGCTTGACGTCGCGGCGCACCGTCTCGAGCGACACGCCCAGCCGGTCGGCCAGACTGGCGATGGTGACGGTGCCCTCTTCCTGCAGGAGCCGCAGGATCTCGCCGTGTCGTTTGGACTGGGCCATCTGGTTTCCCGAACTGATGCTCTTGACCGATTCTAAGGTAATTCAATTGCTTTTAAAGGAACTACCTTATGCTTTCAGGCAAAATACCCAAAAAAAGTCACAGCTTTTTATTGACAAGCGGGAAACCCTGGCGTGAAATCAAAGACATCAACAGGCTTCAGATCTGCGACTGGGGGCAGAGACGCAACTCAGTGGTCAGGCTGTTTGGAACGTGCCTGTACAAGGAATTTTCAGATCCGCGGGGGCGGATGCCGGGCTCAAAAACCTGGCCAAGGGGCTCGTCGGTGCGGTGCGGGATACCGATCCTGGCGTCCCGCACCGACGAGATTATTTACGTTTCTCCCCGCCGTCGTTGCGCTGTTCACGGCGCCTTGTCGAAGCCCAGCAAACCAGGGATGATTCCGTGACCGCCGAAGACCGCATCCGCGCCCTGCCCTGCTGGACCGGTGGCATCGAGATCGCACCGCTGCCCGGCGGTCTGAGCAACGCGAATTATGTGGTCACGGACGCGGCGGGACGACACGTCGTGCGCTTCGGCAAGGACTATCCGTTCCACCATGTCTTTCGCGAGCGCGAGGTGATGACGGCGCGGGCGGCGCATGCCGCCGGTTTCGCGCCGGCCGTCCGCCATGCCGAACCGGGCATCATGGTCACAGAGTTTCTCGGCGCCAAGACCTATCTCGCCGAGGACGTACGCGCCAATCTTGGCCGCGTCGCAGCCCTGATGCGCGCCTTTCACCGGGAGATGCCCAGTCACGTCTCCGGCGCCGGCTTCATGTTCTGGGTGTTCCATGTCATTCGCGACTATGCGCGCACGCTTGAAGAAGGCGGCAGCCGCAAGCGCAGCGACCTGCCGCGCCTGCTGACGCTGGCCGACGAACTGGAGCGCGCGCAGAAACTGCTGCCGATCGTCTTTGGCCACAATGATCTGTTGCCGGCCAACATTCTCGACGACGGCAACAGGCTGTGGCTGATCGACTTCGAATATGCCGGCTTCAACACGGCGATGTTCGACCTCGCAGGCGCCGCCTCCAACGCCGGCATGAGCGACGAGGACTCCTTCGCCTTTCTGACCGCCTATTTCATGAAAGAACCGGACGAAGCGATCCGCCGTTCGCACGCGGCCATGCAATGCGCCTCGCTGCTGCGCGAGGCGATGTGGAGCATGGTGTCCGAGCTCTATCTCGACGCGCCCGGTATCGACTACGTCGCCTACACCGAGGAAAACCTCGCCCGGCTCGACACGGCGCTGGAAAACTACAGAACGAAGTACGGGATGCAGAAATCATGACATTGCCGACCCAGGCCGCCATCGTCGTCATCGGCGGTGGCATCATCGGCTGTTCGACGGCTTATCATCTGGCGCGCGACCACAAGGCCGATGTCGTTCTGCTCGAACAAGGCAAGCTGACCTCGGGCTCGACCTGGCATGCCGCCGGCCTTGTCGGCCAGTTGCGCTCGTCGGCTTCGATCACCCGCGTGCTGAAATACTCCGTCGAACTCTACAAGGGCCTCGAGGCCGAGACCGGCCTTGCCACCGGCTGGAAGATGACCGGCTGCCTCAGGCTCGCCACCAATGCCGACCGCTGGACCGAGTACAAAAGGCTGGCGACGACGGCGAAAAGCTTCGGCATGGACATGCAATTGCTGTCGCCGGCGGAAGTCAAGGCAATGTGGCCGCTCATGGAAACCGGCGATCTTGTCGGCGCCTCCTGGCTGCCGACCGATGGCCAGGCGAGCCCCTCCGACATCACGCAGTCGCTGGCCAAGGGCGCGCGCATGCATGGCGCCAAACTGTTCGAGGATGTCCGCGTCATCGGCTTCGAAATGAAGGACGGCCGCATCACGGCGGTGAAGACCAACAAGGGCGACATTGCTTGTGACAAGGTGGTCAACTGCGCCGGCCAGTGGACGCGGCAGGTCGGCGCCATGGCCGGCATCAACGTGCCGCTGCAGCCGGTGAAGCACCAGTACATCATCACCGAGAAGATCGACGGACTGGCGACCGACGCGCCGACCATCCGCGATCCGGACCGGCGCACCTATTTCAAGGAAGAGGTCGGCGGGCTGGTGATGGGCGGCTATGAGCCGAACCCGCAGGCCTGGGCTACTAGTCTCCCCGGCGGCGACGTCCCCAATGATTGGGAATTCAGGCTGTTCGACGATGATTACGACCATTTCGAGCAGCACATGAGCCAAGCGATCGCGCGCGTGCCGGCACTGGAAACCGTCGGCGTCAAGCAGATGATCAACGGGCCGGAGAGTTTTACGCCAGACGGCAATTTCATTCTCGGCACAGCGCCCGAATGCGCCAACATGTTTGTCGGCGCCGGCTTCAACGCCTTCGGCATCGCCTCGGGCGGCGGCGCCGGCTGGGTGCTGGCGCAGTGGGTGGTCGATGGCGAAGCACCGCTCGACCTGTGGGTGGTCGACATCAGGCGCTTTTCCAATTTGCACCGTGACCGTCAGTGGGTCTGCGACCGCACGCTGGAGGCCTATGGCAAACACTATACGATCGGCTTTCCGCATGAGGAGTATGCCAGCGGGAGGCCGCGCATCGTCTCGCCGCTCTACGACAGGCTGAAACAGCAAAATGCCGTGTTCGGCTCGAAGCTCGGCTGGGAACGGCCTAACTGGTTCGCGCCCGAAGGCGTCGAGCCGCAGGACATCTATTCGATGGGCCGGCAGAACTGGTTTGTGGCGGTCGGCGACGAACACCGGCATGTGCGCGAAAAAGTCGGCATATTCGATCAATCCTCCTTCGCCAAATACGAGCTGAGCGGGCCCGATGCGCTGAAGGCGCTGGACTGGGTCTGCGCCAACGACGTCAGCAAGCCGGTCGGCCGGCTGACCTACACGCAGCTTCTCAACACACGCGGCGGCATCGAGGCCGATCTGACGGTGGCGCGGCTGGCCGAAGAGAAGTTCTACATCGTCACCGGCACAGGCTTCCGCACGCATGATTCCTCGTGGATCGGCGATCATATCGGCGAAGGGCTCGATGCCAGGCTGGTCGATGTCACCGAGGATTTCGGCACGCTGTCGCTGATGGGTCCTCGGGCGCGCGACGTGCTTTCGGCCGTGACCGAAGCCGACGTCTCAAACGTGAGCTTCCCGTTCGGCCATGTGCGTGAGATTGCCATCGCCGGCCACACAATTCGGGCGCTGCGCGTCACCTATGTCGGCGAACTGGGCTGGGAACTGCACGTGCCGATCGCGGCCACCGGCGAAGTCTTCGACGCGCTGATGGCGGCAGGCAAAAAGCACGACATCCGCCCGATCGGCTATCGGGCACTGGAATCGCTGCGGCTGGAAAAGGGCTATCGTGCCTGGGGCTCCGACATCACGCCCAACGACACGCCGCAGGAAGCCGGGCTCGGCTGGGCGGTCAAGCTGCGCAAGAACACGGATTTCATCGGACGGCGCGCGCTGGAGAAGACCAGCGGCACGGCAATGAAGAAACGCTTTGCCGGCTTCACGGTCGACGACCCCGAGATCGTGCTGCTCGGCCGCGAAACCATCCTGCGCAACGGCGAGCCTGTCGGTTATCTCACCAGCGGCGGTTATGGCTATACGCTGGGCAAGACCATCGGCTACGGCTACGTGCGCAACGCCGACGGGGTCAGCGACGATTTTCTCGCCTCGGGCGACTACGAACTGGTGGTTGCGATGGAGAGGACGCCGGCCAAGATCCACCTCGAGCCGATGTACGACCCGGCAGGCGCGAGGGTCAAAGCGTAGGTCAGGTCACGCGCAGTGCGAGGCCGCGGCTGGGCACGGTGTCGGCTTCGCCGGGCATCGAGACATAAGGGCGCGTTTCCTCGACGCGGGTGACGAGGCCCTGCGCCTCGAGCTCAGCGACGCGCGTGGCGAAGCCCTGATCCCACAGCGAGTTCTTGACCGTCAGCACGATGATGCCGCCCGGCCGGCATATGCGGATCAGTTCGTCCAGCCCCTCGACGCCGACATGACCTGATGTGAAGACGCCGGCCGAGATCACTCCGGCATAGGCATCATCGGCAAAGGGCAGATGACCGCCCAGCGCCAGGCAATGGAGCGCGGAATAGACACCCTTGCGGGCTGCCTGATCCAGCATGCCTTGCGAAATATCGAGTGCCTCGACTTGCGGGTAACCAGCAATATCAAGCCATTCGCCGATGAGACCGGTGCCGGCCCCGGCATCGAGCAGCGGTGCTGAACCGCGCGGCAGATGGCGGGTCAGCAGCGCAAGGCAGATCGTCGGATGGCGATAGCCGGCGGCCGACATGTCGGCGTCGTAGGTCTGCGACCAACGATCATAAAGTGCGGCGACCTCTTCGGGCCGCTTTGCCGCGTAGGCCGCGCCAAGCGCACCCTGATGTTTGTTGTCCGCCACTTTGATCCAGTCCGCCAATTTTTGATCTCGCAGTGATGATAGCCAAAGCGCGAAAATTGTGGAACCGTTGCCGCGACAAATAACAGTGTGTGGGGGCGCAGGCATGATTACAGACGAGGCGCGTGCGGCACTGGACGCCATTCCCATGCTGGCTTGCTACAGCGGGCCGCTGGAACGGCTGGGCGGCCTCACCAACCTCGTCTTCAAGGCCGGCGACTTCTGCCTGCGCATTCCCGGCAAGGGCACCGAGGAATACATCAACCGGGCCAACGAAGCGGTGGCTGCACGCGAAGCTGCAAAAGCAGGGGTCAGTCCCGAGGTGCTGCATGTCGATGCCGGCACCGGGTTGATGGTGACACGCTACATCGCCGGCGCCGAAACCATGTCGGAGGAGAAATTCAAGGTTCGGCCGGGCAGTCCAGCCCGCGCCGGCGAGGCCTTTCGCAAGCTGCACAATTCAGGCGCGGTGTTTCCCTTCCGCTTCGAGCTGTTTGCGATGATCGACGACTATCTCAAGGTGCTGTCCACCAAGGAGATCGCCCTGCCCGCCGGCTATCATGACGTGGTGCGCGACGCCGAGAGCGTGCGGTCGGCGCTGGCCGCCCATCCGCTGCCGATCGTTGCCTGCCACTGCGATCCGCTGTGCGAAAACTTCCTCGACACCGGCGAGCGGATGTGGATCGTCGACTGGGAATATTCGGGCATGAACGACCCGCTCTGGGACCTTGGCGACCTCTCCGTGGAAGGTAAATTCGATCTGGCGCAAGACGAAGAGATGATGCGCGCCTATTTCGGCGGCGAGGCGAGGCCGGCGGAGCGCGGCCGCATCGTCATCTACAAGGCGATGTGCGACCTGTTATGGACGCTGTGGGGGCTGATCCAGCTCGCCAACAACAACCCGGTCGATGATTTTCGCGCCTATGCCGACGGGCGGTTCGCGCGCTGCAAGGCGCTGATGGAGACGTCCGAGTTTTCAGGGCATCTGGCGGCGATCCGCCGGGGGTGAGCCTGGACTAATTCACGCCCTTCGGCACGTTTTCGGGCGGCACCGTGGTCTCGACCACTTTCTGGCGGTGGAAGATGAACAGGCCGGCGAGAACGACAATGCCCGAGCCGATCAGGATGCGCGGACCGGGAACGTCGCCGAAGAACACCAGTCCGAACACCACCGCCCACAGCAGCAGCGTGTAATGCAGCGGCGCCAGCGTTGAGGCCGGCGCCAGCTTGAGCGCCCTGGTGATCATCAGATGGGCGCCGCAGGAGACGATGCCGAGCAGCAGCATGGCGCCGAGATCGAGCGCCGACGGCGTCTGCCAGGCGCCGATGCTCAGCACGCCGCCGACCAGCAGCGTGCCGATGGTCTGCCATGTCACTAGATTGGTGTCGCTGGTGCCACGCAGCCGGCGGTTGAGGATGATGGCGAAGGCGAAGGAGATACTGCCCACCAGCGCAAAACCCGATGACAGCGAGAAGGCCGCCGAGGACGGTTTCAGCATGATCAGCACACCGCAGAAGCCGAGCAGGATCGCCATCCAGCGGCGCCAGCCGACCTTTTCGCCAAGCAAGAGGTGCGAGAGTGCCGCGACGTAGATCGGCCCCGCCATGTAGAAACTCATCACATCGGCCAGCGGCAGATAGACCACGGCGGCATAGAAGAGCGCGGTGTCGAGCGTGGTCATCACCACCCGCAGCAGCTGCAGCTCCAGGCGTTCCATGCGAAACAGCTTGGCCGGGCCCTGGTTGGCGATCATCGGGCCGAGCACGAAGAAGGCGCCGATGGAGCGGATCAGCACCACCTGGCCGACGGAGAAGCTGGCGACCAGCCATTTGCCCATGGCGTCGTTCAGCGCAAACAGGAAATCGCCGGCCAGCATCAACAGAATGCCGGCCAAAAGCACATTCCTGATCGTCGAATTCTGCGCCACGGGCTGCGTCATGCCGATCCCGATTCCTCCCTGGTAAGCCGCGTCGTAGACGGAAGCGGCTGCCTTGACGAGGAGAATTCGGGCAATGGGTAAGACCAGCGCCGGGAATCGGCTGTATCTAGCTGGATATGTGCCGCCGGTTCACCATTCCCGGCCTTCCGCCGATGGACAGCCTGGTTTCCTGCTTCGTCCGCTCCGCCACCACCTTGCCCCTGGCGATGACGCACAGGCGCTCGGCGCGCAGCCGCAGGGCCTCGACCGGATTGCCGGCATCGAGGACGACAAGGCTGGCGCGCTTGCCGACCGCCAGGCCGAGATGATCGAGGCCCATGATCGCGGCATTGACGTTGGTGACCATGTCGAAGCAGCGCGCCATCTCGGCCGGGCTCGACATCTGAGCGACGTGCAGACCCATGAAGGCGACATCGAGCATGTCGGCGGTGCCCAGCGAATACCAGGGATCGAGCACGCAATCCTGGCCCCAACCGACGCGAATGCCGAGCGCCAGCATCTCCTTGACCCGGGTAAGGCCGCGGCGCTTCGGGAAGGTGTCGTGGCGGCCCTGCAGCATGATGTTGATCAGCGGATTTGGAATGACCGAGACGCCGGCCTCGGCGATCAGCGGCAGCAGCTTCGAGACGTAGTAATTGTCCATCGAATGCATCGAGGTGAGGTGCGAACCGGCGACCTTGCCCTGCAGACCAAGACGCTGCGTTTCATAGGCCAACTGCTCGATATGGCGCGACAGCGGATCATCGGTCTCGTCGCAATGCAGGTCGACCATCAGGCCGCGGCTGGCCGCGATCTCGCACAGCTCCGTTACCGAGCGCGTGCCGTCGGCCATGGTGCGCTCGAAATGCGGGATGCCGCCGACGATGTCGACGCCCATGTCGAGCGCGCGGATGGTGTTTTCACGCGCCGATGGAGAGCGATAAAACCCGTCCTGCGGGAAGGCGACCAATTGCAGGTCGATGTAGGGAGCGACCGTCTTCTTGACCTCGAGCAACGCCTCGACCGCCAGCAGGCGGTCATCGCAGACATCGACATGGGTGCGGATGGCGAGCAGGCCCATCGACACCGCCCAGTCGCAATAGGCCAGCGCGCGATCACGCACGGCCTCATGCGTCAAAAGCGGCTTCAACTCGCCCCACAGCGAAATGCCTTCGAGCAGCGTACCCGAAGCGTTGATGCGCGGAATGCCGTAGGAGAGCGTCGCATCCATGTGGAAATGCGGATCGACGAAGGGCGGCGAGACCAGATTGCCACGGGCGTCGACCTTCGTCCGCGCGGAACCCTGGAGAACGGGCTCGATCGCCGCGATCGTCTCACCGTTGATGCCGATGTCGGCAACCCTGCCATCAGGCAGTGTGCCGCCGCGAACGATAAGGTCGAAATCCATCCGTCGTCATCCCGTTAAAAGAATCATCTGATATAGCCGAGGCTGAAAATCGCATCCCGTCGATGCCGCTTGCAACAGCGATTTGTCCGCGGCGGCCGCGGATGGTTTCATCCGGCCGCAACTCCCTCTATAAGCCGCCTTCGTTGTCCCGGTTTCAAGGATCCGCCGTTTGTTTCGTTTCTTCCGCTCGACGGAAAACCAGCGCCTCGTCGCGAGGTTGATCCGGGAATCCTTTTATCAGCACAGGTTTGGCTACGGCGCCGCGATCTTGTCGATGCTTGTGGTGGCCGCCACGACCGGCGCCAGCGCCTGGATTCTCAAAGAGATCACCGACGAATTCGTAGTTTTCAAGCGGATTGACCGGGTCAACCTGATTGCGGGCGGGGTCGCCACGATCTTCATCCTCAAGGGCCTCGCCAACTTCATTCAGGCCTATTTCATGAGCCGTGTCGGCAACGCCATCATCGCCGACCGCCAGCGCAAGATCTACGACCGCATCCTGGCGCAAGGCATCGAATTCTACCATTCGACCTCGTCGTCCGACCTGATCACACGCATGACCAACAATGCGCAGGCGGCACGCAACGTGCTCGACCTCGTTGTCACGTCCTATGTGCGCGATCTGTTGTCGCTGGTCGTCCTGGTAGGAGTCATGGTCTGGCAGCAGCCAGCCTTGTCTATAATCTGCTTCGTCGTCGGCCCCTTGGCTATCTACGGGGTCAACCGCATCCTGAAACGTGTTCGCAAGTTCGCCGCGATGGAGTTTCGCTCGGTCGGCCAGATCGTGCAGGTGATGCAGGAAACGGCAATCGGCGTGCGCGTCGTCAAATCCTTCAACCTCGAAGGCGCGATGCGCAACCGCATGTACAAGGCCGTGTCGGACGTCGAGAACCGGGCCAATAACATCGCGACGCTGGAGGCTGCGACAAGCCCGGTGATGGAGACGCTGGCCGGGCTGGCTATTGCCGGGGCCATCTTCGTCAGCGGCTTCCTGGTCTTGCAGGGCGGCCAGATGCCGGGAAACATCATGGCCTTCATCGGGGCACTCCTGTTTGCCTATGAGCCGGCAAAGCGCCTTGCTCGCGTGCGCATATCGCTGGAAAGCGGCATTGTCGGCGTGCGCATGATGTTCGATCTCGCCGACCAGCCACTCACTCTGGTCGAGAAGCCGGACGCGAAGCCGCTTCTGGCCGGACCGGGCGAGATCCGGTTCGACACCGTCGACTTCGCTTATCAGAAAGGGCCGCCGGTGCTGGACAGGTTCGATCTGACGCTTGCGCCCGGCAAGATGACGGCGCTGGTCGGGCCTTCCGGCGGCGGCAAGTCGACGATTCTAAACCTGATCATGCGCATGTATGATCCGCAGAGCGGCAGGGTGCTGTTCGACGGTCAGGATATTTCCCATGCGACGCTCGCATCGCTGCGGGAAAAGATCGCCTATGTCAGCCAGGATACGTTCCTGTTTGCCGGCACCATCATGCACAACATCCGGCTTGGGCGCGAGGGTGCGACCGACGATGAGGTGATCGCCGCCGCCAAGGCGGCCAACGCGCATGACTTCATCAGCGCGCAGGCGAAAGGCTACGAGACGGATGTCGGCGAGAATGGCGGCTTACTGTCGGGCGGCCAGCGCCAACGGATCTCGATCGCACGCGCCATGTTACGCAATGCGGAGATCCTGCTGCTGGACGAAGCGACCAGCGCGCTCGACGCCGAATCGGAAGCGCTGTTCCGCGACGCGCTGCAGCAATTGACGGAAGGCCGCACGACGATCGTCATCGCGCACCGTCTGTCGACCGTGCACCAGGCCGACACAATCGTGGTGCTCGAAGCCGGCAAGGTGGTGGAAAGCGGCCCGCACAAGGCCTTGCTCAAGCAGGGCGGGCTTTACCAGAAGCTCTATGAGTATCAGTTGATGCCGTGATGGTGTTCCGGATATTGGAGCCAGCCCCCTCATCCGGCCCTTCGGGCCACCTTCTCCCCGAGGGGAGAAGAGATCGTCAGCGCCGGCGCCAGCCTCTTCTCCCCAGCGGGGAGAAGGTGGCCGCGTAGCGGCCGGATGAGGGGGCCTGGGCGCGAACCTTATTCCGGCACAAACCTCACCGCGCCCTTGGCCGCGCTGGTGGCCATGGCGGCATAGGCGCGCAAGGCGGTCGTCACCTTGCGCTTGCGCTTTTCCTCCGGCTTCCAGGCCATGGCGCCCTTGGCTTCCATCGCCGCCCGTCGCGCAACGAGTTCCGCCTCATCGACAGCCAGGCGGATGCTGCGGTTCGGGATGTCGATCTCGATCGTATCGCCCTCCTGCACCAGTCCGATCAAACCGCCTTCGGCAGCTTCCGGCGACGCATGGCCGATCGACAGGCCCGAGGTGCCGCCGGAGAAGCGGCCGTCAGTGACCAGAGCGCAGGCCTTGCCGAGGCCCTTCGACTTCAGATAGCTTGTCGGGTAGAGCATTTCCTGCATGCCGGGGCCGCCGCGCGGTCCTTCATAGCGGATGACGACGACATCGCCGGCCTTGATCTCATTGGACAGGATCGCCTTGACGCTGGAATCCTGGCTTTCGAACACGCGGGCCGGGCCGGTGAATTTCAGGATCGATTCATCGACGCCCGCCGTCTTCACGATGCAGCCGTCGAGCGCCAGATTGCCCTTCAGCACGGCAAGGCCGCCATCCTTGGAAAAGGGATGTTCGGTCGAGCGGATAACGCCTTTCTCGCGGTCGAGATCGAGCTCGTCCCAGCGGCGCTCCTGGCTGAAGGCGACCTGTGTCGGCACGCCGCCAGGGGCGGCGAGGAAGAAATCGCGCACGCTCTGGCTGGTCGTGCGGGAAATATCCCAATGGTCGAGCGCTTCGCCCAGGGTTGACGTATGCACCGTCGGCAGGTCGCGGTTGAGCAGGCCGGCATTGTCGAGCTGGCCGAGGATGGCCATGATGCCGCCGGCGCGGTGGACGTCTTCCATGTGGACGTCGGACTTGGCGGGCGCCACCTTGCACAGCACCGGCACCTTGCGCGACAGCGCGTCGATGTCGTCCTGATCGAAATCGATCTCGCCCTCATGCGCCGCAGCCAGGATATGCAACACGGTGTTGGTCGAACCGCCCATGGCGATGTCGAGCGTCATGGCGTTCTCGAAAGCGCCCTTCGAGGCGATGTTGCGCGGCAGTGCGGTTTCGTCGTCCTGCTCGTAATAGCGCTGGGCGAGATCGACGATCAGGTGGCCGGCCTCGACGAACAGACGCTTGCGGTCGGCATGCGTCGCCAATGTCGAGCCGTTGCCGGGCAGCGACAGGCCAAGCGCCTCGGTCAAACAATTCATCGAATTGGCGGTGAACATGCCCGAGCAGGAGCCGCAGGTCGGGCAGGCCGAGCGCTCGATGACCTTGACGTCCTCATCGGAGATCTTGTCGTCGGCGGCCGCGACCATGGCATCGACCAGGTCGAGCGCCTGCGTCTTGCCGGCGAGCACCACCTTGCCGGCTTCCATCGGACCGCCGGAGACGAAGACGGTCGGGATGTTGAGGCGCAACGAGGCCATCAGCATGCCGGGCGTGATCTTGTCGCAATTGGAGATGCAGACCATGGCGTCGGCGCAATGCGCGTTGACCATGTATTCGACGGAATCGGCGATCAGCTCGCGCGACGGGAGCGAATAGAGCATGCCGTCATGGCCCATGGCGATGCCGTCATCGACGGCGATGGTGTTGAATTCCTTGGCAACGCCGCCGGCCTTTTCGATCTCGCGCGCGACCAATTGGCCGAGATCCTTCAGATGAACATGGCCCGGCACGAACTGGGTGAAGGAGTTGACCACCGCAATGATCGGCTTGCCGAAATCCGAGTCCTTCATGCCGGTGGCGCGCCAGAGGCCGCGAGCGCCGGCCATGTTGCGGCCATGGGTGGTGGTGCGGGAACGATAGGCAGGCATGTTTTTTCCTTGGTGGCTGGCCGCAGCCCAGGGGTTGGCGCGGCGGAGCTGAATTCGGACCGCAGGCGTTATAGACGCGCAAGTATGGTCTGGCCACAATTTTGCAATGCGCCAGATTCTCTCAAAAAAATGCGTGGCACTGTCGGATGGCGCGCTGCATGTCCGTCCTTGGGCAGACGGCAAGGAGATGGCACCATGTTCGGAGTCAGCCGTTTCACAGGAACAGCGACCGAAACAGCACGAGGAGCACGACATGCAAAAGATCACCACCTGCCTGTGGTTCGATGGCCAGGCCGAAGAGGCCATGAATTTCTACGTCTCCATCTTCAAGAATTCGAAGGTGCTGAGCGTGATGCGCTGGCCCAAAGGCCACGCCGATGAAGGCAAAGTGCTGGTGACCACGTTTGAACTCGACGGCGTGCAGTTCCAGGCGCTCAATGGTGGACCGCAGTTCAAGCACAGCGAAGCGATGTCGCAGTCGATCGACTGCAAGACGCAGGAAGAGGTGGATTACTTCTGGGACAAGCTCATCGAAGGTGGCGGCCAACCATCGCAATGCAGTTGGCTGAAGGATAAATTCGGCGTCTCCTGGCAGGTTGTGCCGGAGCAGCTGCCGCGCCTGCTCCTGGATCCGGACCGGGCCAAGGCCGGCCGCGTAATGTCGGCGATGATGCAGATGAGCAAGATCGACATCGCCAAGATAGAGGAAGCTGCCAGAGGATAGTCGAGGGTCGCGCCGCCCCTCATCCGCCCTTCGGGCACCTTCTCCCCGTGAACGGGGAGAAGGAAAAAGCGCGACTTACGCCGCTCTGTCGCGGACCTGATAGTCCTTGATCGTGGCAAACTCGATCGCCTTCCAGCGCTCCGCTTCGTAGTTCAGCGAGAAGGCGTGCTGGGCGAGGAACACCGGGTCGTTGTCGAGGTCGCGGGCGATGTCGCCGCGATGCGCCTCGATGAAACGCAGGACCTCGGCCTTGTCGTCGGCCGAGATCCAGCGGCACACGGAAAAGCGCGACATCTCGAATTCGACCGGCAGGGTGTATTCGAAGTTCAGCCGTTCCTTCAGGACGTCGAGTTGCAGCGCGCCGACGACACCGACGATGGCCGGTGAGCCGTCCTCGGGCGAAAACAGCTGCACGACGCCCTCCTCTGCCATCTGGTGTAGCGCTTCCTTCAGCTTTTTGGCCTTCATCGCGTCGCCGAGGCGGACACGGCGCAGGATTTCCGGGGCAAAATTCGGAACGCCGCGGAACAGGATTTCCTCGCCCTCGGTCAGCGTATCGCCAATACGCAGCGTGCCGTGGTTGGGAATGCCGACGACGTCGCCGGCAAAGGCCTCGTCGGCGGTGACGCGTGTGCGGGCAAAGAAGAACTGCGGCGCCGACAGCGACATCGGTTTTCCCGTGCGTACCAGCTTGGCCTTCATGCCGCGCTCGAGCTTGCCCGAACAGACGCGGACGAAGGCTATGCGGTCGCGGTGGTTGGGATCCATGTTGGCCTGGATCTTGAAGACGAAGGACGTCATCTTCTCTTCGGTCGCCTCGACCTTGCGGGTGTCGGCCTCTTGAGCACGCGGCGGCGGTCCAAAAGCGCCGAGCGCCTCGATCAGGTCGCGCACGCCATAATTGCGCAGCGCCGAGCCGAAATAGACCGGCGTCAGGTGACCCTCGCGGAAGGCTTCTATATCAAGGGGTCTGCATGCTTCCCGCGCCAGCTCCAGCTCCTCGATGAAGGCCTCGCGCTCGTTCTCCGGCAAAAGGCCGGCGACGCGGTTGGAATCGGGACCGTTGACCGGCGTGCGCTCCTTCTCGTCGTCGCCCCTGCGCACGGCGTTCAGCGCCAGATGGTAGGTGCCGGAAAAATTCTTGCCCCGGCCGATCGGCCAGGTGATCGGCGCCGTATCCAGCGCCAGCTTCTGCTCGATCTCATCGAGGATCTCGAACGGATCGCGGCTTTCGCGATCCATCTTGTTGACGAAGGTGATGATCGGGATGTCGCGTAGCCGGCAGACTTCGAAAAGCTTCAGCGTGCGCGGCTCGATGCCCTTGGCGGCATCGATGACCATGACGGCCGAGTCGACCGCCGATAGCGTGCGATAGGTGTCGTCTGCGAAATCCTCGTGGCCGGGCGTGTCGAGCAGGTTGAAGACATTGTCCTCATACTCGAAGGTCATCACCGAAGTGACGACTGAAATGCCGCGCTCACGCTCGATCTTCATCCAGTCCGACCGCGTCTGGATCTTGTCCTTCTTGGCCTTGACCTCGCCGGCAAGCTGGATGGCGCCGCCGAACAGCAGCAGCTTTTCGGTGAGCGTGGTCTTGCCGGCGTCCGGGTGCGCGATGATCGCGAAGGTGCGGCGGCGCGCCACTTCTTCTTCTATTGCTTCGGGCATTCTCTGGGATTTCCGTGTGACAGGCCGGGCTTCTAGCAGCGCACTGCCGGCCTGTCGACCGGTCCGGCGGCAGGGAAGCCGCCGGAAGCCATGGCTTGCTTCAGGCCAATTCGGCCGTGCGGCTCGCCTGAACGACCTCGGGGAGCCAGCCGGCAATGGTGCCGCCTATCGCGTCGGCATGGTCTTCCTGCAGATAGTGCGCACCGGGTCCGAGATTGATGAACCGGCAGTTCTTCAGCCCGGCGGCGAATTCGCGTGCGGCCTGCGGCGCAATCAGCGCGCCGGGATCGCCCGCAAACAGCAGTTTCGGATAGGTGGAGAGCCGAAGTGCGCGATGATCATGTTCGCTGATGGCGGCAACGTCGGCGGGCTGGCCCTCGATCGGCAATTCCCGAGGCAGGCGCAACACCGGCTTTCGCGATTGCGGTGTCGGGAACGGCGCCCGGTAGACGGCCATCTCCTCATCGCTCAGTGTACGCAGCACCGAGGCCGGCAACACTTTTTCGACGAAGACATTGTCTTCCAGGACCAGCTTCTCGCCGACACCCGGCGTGCGCAGCGCCTTGAACATTTCGCGGGCTTGCGGGCGCTGATGAAAATCCTCCCAGCGCTCGAAGGGTCGGATGAATTCCATGAAGGCAAGGCCGAGCACGCGTTGCGGTCGCCGCGCCGCGAGATGGAAAGCCAGGGCCGTGCCCCAGTCCTGCGCGACCAACACCACTTCCTGGATGTCGAGCACGTCCAGGAAGGCGTCGAGATAGCGGACGTGATCGAAGAAGCGATAATCGATATCGGGCTTGCCGGATTGGCCGTAGCCGATCAGGTCGGGCGCGATGCAGCGACCGAGCGGCGCGACATACGGGATGATGTTGCGCCAGATGTGGGATGAGGTCGGATTGCCATGCAGGAACAGAACGGTGGGGCCGGACGCTCCCGTCTCGACATAGGACATGGTCGAATCGAGCACGGCGATCTGCGAGCGTCTCGGTGCAGCGACGCCAGCTTGAGAAATGTTGGCTTTCGAACTCATGGGGTCGGCTCCTTTGCAAAAACTGTGCTGAAGATGATTTTCTTGAACCGCTCGAGCGGCGCGGGGCTACGTTCAACCTTCATGCGCAGCATGGCGCCCTGCCAAGACGACAGCAGGAAGTCGGCAAGGTCCTCGGCCTCGAAGGTCTTGGAGATGTCGCCGGCTGCCTGGCCTTCGGCGATGCAGGCGGCGAAGGGCTGGCGCCAGCGTTCGAAGATGTCGACGAGTTGCAGGCGCAGCGGCTCGCTGTGGACCGCGGTCTCGAGGCTGAGATTGCCTATCATGCAGCCGCGTGCCCAATCATGCGCCTCAAGCTTCGAGGTGATGACATCGACGTAGCGCCTCAGCCGGCCGATGGGCGGCGTGCCGTCCTGCGCCAAGGCTTTCTCGACCAACGTGCCGACATAGGCGAAATAGCGGTCCAGCACCTCCCCGGCAAACTCCTCCTTGGAGGCAAAATGGTTGGTGAACGAGCCGGGCCGGGCGTCGGCGGCGGCAACGATGTCGCGCACACCGGCGGCGGCATAGCCGGAATTCCAGATGGTCCGGAACCCGGCGTCAAGGAGGTTTTCGCGGAGTGATTGTCTGGCCATACCGATATAATACGTACGTACGTATTGATGTCAAGCCGAATAATTTGCGTTGCCGATGTTGGCAAGCAGGGGTGGCACTGGAAGAGTGTCCCTCAGGGGGTGGCGAGTTTGAGGAGCGAACATGGCTGCGGTGAAACAAGTGATCGTCATCGGCGCCGGCATCATCGGTGCTTCCATGGCCTGGCACCTGACCAGGGCAGGCGCACAGGTGACGGTCATCGCTGCCGACAGCGCCGCCGGTCGGGTCGCCACGCCGAACTCCTTTGCCTGGATCAATGCCACCTGGGGCAATCCGGAGCCCTATTTCCGGCTGCGCACCCGCGCCATGGCCGAATGGTCGCGGCTGGCGCGGGACGTGCCCGGCCTGCCGCTCAACTGGTGCGGCGGCCTGTGCTGGGATCTATCGGCGGCCGACATGGAAGCCTATACCGCGCAGCATTCGGCCTGGGGCTACGGCATCGAGCGCGTCGACCGCGCCGGCGCGGCCCGTATAGAGCCTAATCTCACCGAACTCCCGGACGTCGCTTTGCATGCCGCCGAAGAGGGCGTTGCCGAGCCGGTCGCGGCAACGAAGGCGCTGCTGGCCGATGCCGAACGACGCGGCGCGCGGATCATCTCCAGCACGGTGACGGCGCTTGTCCAGACAGGCGGCAGGATTTCGGGCGTCGACACATCGCATGGGCTGCTTGCCACCGACGAGGTGTTGATCGCGGCCGGCGTCGGCTCGGCGGGCATTGCCGCCACCGCCGGCATAAATCTGCCGCTCGAGACGCCACCTGGCCTGATCGTCCACTCGCGGCCCTACGAGAAACTGCTGAACGGACTGGTGCTGGCCGAGCGGCTGCATATGCGCCAGACCGCCGAGGGCCGTATCATCGCCGGTTCCGATTTCGGCGGCGCCGACCCCGGCATGGATGCGCAAGCCACCGCCAGCGAACTGTTCGCGGTCCTGAAAGCCAGCCTGCGCGGCGGAGACGGGCTGGCGCTCGATTTCCACACGGTCGGTTACCGGCCGACGCCGATCGACGGTTTTCCGATCATCGGCCGCGCCGAGGGCATGGACGGCGTCTATGTCAGCGTCATGCATTCCGGCATCACGCTGGCGCCGGCCGTCGGCCTGTTTGCCGCTCGCGAAATCCTTGATGGCGAGCGCGATCCGCTGCTCGCGCCTTACGGGTTGGGACGGTTTGCTCAATAACCCGGACGGACGGCAGCGTCGGCCGATGTCTGTATAGGTTAACGCCCTACGGCGCCCCCCTCTGTCCTGCCGGACATCTCCCCCTCGAGTGGGGAGATTGGCAGTTTCGGCGCCTCGCTCAGTCCCGCAAGGTCGGCGATTGGCGAAAGCCGTCGCGACATCCAATCTCCCCCCTTGAGGGGGAGATGTCCGGCAGGACAGAGGGGGGCGCTGGCCCGCGGCGTTGCCGCAATTTGCAACTACCCGGCCAACGCCAGCTTCGCCACGGCCGGAGCAAAAGGCCGAATGTTGATCCCGTCCCTGGTCATGGTGACGAAGCTCGATGGCGCGATCGCCTAGGCGCGATCCGGAAGAGCCGCCGGCTTCTTGGTCGCGTGCGTGCCTCTGTTGTGCGTCCGCTCGTAAAGCTCGCGAACGATTCGGCTGGCGGTAGTTTCAAACAGAAATGGCAAGAAAGCATGAACGAGCGCGGCGCCGGCCGCCATCAACAGGCGCGACGAAAACCAGGCGGCAAAGCCCATGTGGCTGAAATAGGTTTCGCCGACCTTGGCCGGATGAGAGGTGAAAATCCTTGCGACCGACATGCTGGTTCCCCTTCAGCGCTTGAAGTTCCTGATATGAGTATCCTGACATGCTTCGCCGGTTCATCGGTCTCAAAATGTCCTTGTATTTCGGTGATGCATGGGACAAATATCCCACATGGCGCTGGAAATTGACGAAATCGACCGGAAATTGCTCGCCGAGTTGCAACGCGACGGCACGCTGTCGGTCGACCAGTTGTCGGAACGGGTGGCGCTGTCGCGCAATGCCTGCTGGCGCCGGGTGAAGCGGCTGGAGGAGGCCGGCGTCATCACCGGCAGGGTGGCGCTGGTCGATGCCGAAAAGCTCGGGCTTGGCCTTTCCGTCTTCATCCTGATCCGCACGTCCAACCACGATCCGGAGTGGCTGCAGAGATTCCGGGCGGCGGTGACCGGCTTTCCCGAGATCATCGGCGTCTACCGCATGTCCGGCGACCTCGACTACGTTCTGCGCGCCCGCGTCGCCGACGTGAAGGCCTATGACCGGCTCTACCAGCGGCTGATCGCCAAGGTGGCGCTGTCTGATGTTTCCGCCTCTTTCGTGATGGAAGAGATCAAGGAGACGACGGTGGTTCCGATGGAAGTGCGCTAAGGTATGTCGATATTCAGGTGATGCCGGCCTGCAAACGACGGGTTTCGACTCGGCCTGACCTGAATCTCAACACACCTCAGGCCATACTGATGCCTGAAAGAAAGCCGTTGATAGGCTTGCGGGCGAGTTGACCGAATCGCCGTTCGCGCCGATAGGATCGATTTTATGCGCGCAGCCCTTCAAACTCCCTCCGTCATCGGTCCGACTGTCGGCTTCGTCAGGTTGCCGCATGCCGAAGGACTACCGCTTCCCGCTTACGAAAGCGCCGGCGCCGCCGGCATGGACCTGCGCGCGGCGGTGCCCGACGACCGGCCGCTGCTGATCCTGCCGGGCAAACGAGCCTTGGTGCCGACCGGGCTGATCCTCGAAATCCCCGAGGGCATGGAAGGCCAGGTGCGGCCGCGCTCCGGCCTGGCGTTCAAACATGGTCTCACAGTCCTCAACTCACCGGGCACGGTCGACAGCGACTATCGCGGCGAGGTGAAGGTGCTGCTGATCAATCTCGGCGACGAGGACTTTGCCGTGACGCGGGGCATGCGCATTGCCCAGCTCGTTTTCGCCGCGGTGACACAGGTGGCGGTGGAGGAGCGTTCGCTTGCCGGCAGCACGGCGCGTGGCTCGGGCGGATTCGGATCGACCGGCACAGCCTGATGCCTGAAACAGTACCCCTTCCAAAGCTCGTCATCTTCGACTGCGACGGGATCCTGGTCGACACGGAGAATCTCGCCAACCGGCGCCTTGCCGAATGGCTGACCGCTGCCGGCTATCCGACAAGCTTCGAATATTGCCGCAAGAATTTCTCCGGCCGCAGCATGGCGTCGGTGCAGAAAGAGATCGAAGAAGAGACCAGCGTCAGGCTTGGCGCCGATTTTGTCGATCGCTGGAACGCCGGCCTGCCAGACCTGTTCGCCCACGGCGTCGAAGCAATCCCTTTTGTCCGCGAATTCGTCGAGGCCGTGCGGTCAGCCGGGATCGCCTATTGCGTCGCCACCTCGGCCCGGGTGTCGAAGATGCACATCACACTTGGCCAGACCGGGCTGTTGCCGCTGTTCGAACACGCGATGTTTTCCTCGACGATGGTCGCGCGCGGCAAGCCGTTTCCGGACCTGTTCCTGCATGCTGCGAAAACCGTGGGCTTTGCACCTGCCGACTGCATCGTCATCGAGGACAGCGTCGCTGGCACGCAGGCCGGCATCGCGGCCGGCATGCGGGTGTTTTCCTATCACGCCGATCCCTATTCCGACCGCGACGGCCTTATCCAGGCCGGCGGCATCCTGTTCGACGACATGCGCGAACTGGCCGGGCTGGTGCCGATCCACTGAGCTGGCTGACGGACTGGACGGGTTGGGAGGCTGTGCTACGTTCCGCGCGCCCGACAGCCTGAGGCGACCATGCCGACGAACCTGCTTCGCTTCATCCTCGCCGTGATGCTGCTGCCATTGCTGTGGACCGCAGCCGGCGCGCAAGACGCCAGCCTTCCGGAGCTCGGCAGCCCACTGCCCGGCCAAAAAGACATCACCTATCTCGACCTCGCCAGGATGATCATTCCAGACCTCGCCGCCGACAAGAATGGCTTTTACAGGGGCGGGCTGCCGATCGCGATGCGCCATATCGAGGGACCCGACAGCGGCGGCTCGCCGCCCGAAACCTCAGGCTTTTCCAATGCCTCCGTGCTTGCCATCAAGGCGGGAGGCAAGGACCGCCTGACCATGCTGTTCGATCTCGGCGATTCCTCAGACAGCGCAGAAGGCTATGCGGTGCTAGCGCTCTACGACATTACGGGCAAACCAAGGCTGCTCGACGCCGCCAATGTCGCCCTCGACCGCAGCACCTATTTCCGCGAACCCGGCAAGCTCGGCATCGGCGCCAATGATGATATCCTCATGATCGAGAGTTCGCATTCCAATTCAAACCAGAACTATATGATCGTCCCGCTGATTATGGTCGCCAGGGACAAGTTGAAGCTGATCGACATCATCTATTTGTTCGACGAGCACGTGTGTGCCCATAGCCGGACGCAGGACGTTGCCTTTAAAGCCATCGCAGAGGGCCGACGCCATGCGGCGATCAAGGTAACGGTGACCGATGCCACCGTCGTGAACGACGAAAGCTGCGATGACCGGCCGCCCAAACCTGAATCTCACGACATCTCCGTCACCTATCATTGGGACAAGAGAACCTCGCACTACGCCAAGGATTCCGACGCGCTGAACAATTTGGCAGGAGAGAACGCCAGACGCTTCTGAACCAACCGCATTCGTTTGCCCGGCCAGATGGAGCAGGATAAAATCCGTTCGGCCACACCGCATATGATGGGGGAACTACCATGGACAAGGGCAAGATCTTTCGCGACCTGCATGCCTCGACCTTCGTCGTGCCCAATCCCTGGGATATCGGCACGACCAAGCTGCTCGGCTCGTTCGGCTTCACGGCGCTGGCGACGACCAGCGCCGGCTTTGCCTTTTCGCGCGGCCTGCCGGACGGCGCGGTGACCTTCGACCAGATGATCCACCATTGCCGCGAAGTGACCGCGGCGACCAGCCTGCCGGTCTCGGCCGACCTCGAGAAAGGCAAGGGCGACAGCGCCGAGCAGGCCGCCGAAACCATCTTCGCGGCGGAAGCTGCCGGCCTTGCCGGCTGCTCGATCGAAGACCACACCGGCGATCCGGACAAGCCGATCTATGATTTTGCGCACGCCGTCGAACGCGTTGCGGCGGCCGTGGAAGCGGCGCGGGCCCTGAAACGCGATTTCGTCTTCACTGCGCGGGCCGAGAATTTCCTCTGGGGCAAGTCCGACCTCGACGACACGATCAAGCGGCTGCAGGCGTTCGAGAAGGCCGGCGCCGACGTACTCTATGCGCCAGGCATCGGCAACGTCGAGATGATCCGCACGCTCTGCTCTGCCGTCAGCAAGCCGGTCAATGTCATGGCGGTCCCGGGTTTTACCATCGCCGATCTCGCCATGGCCGGCGTCAAGCGTATCTCGCTCGGGCCGTGGCTGACCAATTTCGCCTATGGCATGCTGGAAACGGCGGCACGCGAAATCCAGCAAGACGGCACCTTCGGCTTCACCCGCGCCGCCATGCCGTTCAGCAAATTGCAGGCCCTCTTCGGCAAATCTTCGGATTAATGGGGCCCGTCGCATGACGCTGACCGTGGTCGACATGCATACCGGCGGCGAGCCGCTGAGGATCGTCACCGGCGGCTATCCCGGTATCCCCAAGGGCACGATCCTGGAAAAGCGCGCCTATGTGCGCGACCATCTCGATCATCTCAGGAAAATCCTGATGTTCGAGCCACGCGGCCATTACGACATGTATGGCGCCTTGCTGGTCGAGCCGGACCTGCCCGGCGCCGACCTCGCCGTGCTGTTCATGCACAATGAGGGTTATTCGACGATGTGCGGCCACGCCATCGTCGCGCTCGGCCGCTACGCCATCGATGAAGGGCTGGTGGCGAAACAGGAACCAGTCACGACAGTCAATATCGAGGCGCCGTGCGGGCTGGTCGTCGCCTCGGTCGAGGTCAGGGACGGCAAGGCCGGTGCGGTGTCGTTCGAAAGCGTGCCGGCCTTCCTGTTCGCCGGTGGACAGGCGATCGAATTGGCGGGCCACGGCACGATTGGCTTCGACGTCGCCTATGGCGGCGCCTTCTACGCGCTGGCCGATTGTCACCAATTCGGGCTCGAATTCGGCAGAAGCCGGATGCGCGATTTCGTCGATGCGGCAACGGGGCTGACGGACAGGCTCAAGGCTGAATTTCCGCTGTCGCATCCCGACCACGGCGACCTTGCCTTCCTATACGGTACCATCCTGACCGATGGCCGCGACACATTTTCCGGCGAGGTGACCAAAAACATCTGCGTCTTCGCCGAAGCCGAGGTCGACCGCTCGCCAACCGGTTCCGGCGTCACCGCAAGGCTGGCGGCCATGCATGCCAAAGGCGAGATCGCGATCGGACAGACGCGCACATTCGAGAGCATCGCCGGCTCGCGTTTTTCCGGAGCCGTGGCGCGGACGGCGAAGGCTGGACGGCATGAGGCGATCATCGCCCGCGTCGGCGGCCGCGCCTATTATTCCGGGCGGGCCGAATTCATCGTCGAGGCCGATGACGAGCTCGGACGCGGATTTCTGTTGCGCTGAAGAAAATGCCTAGCCGCGTGAGGGGCGAGCCACTTCCCGCACCGAGATCGCCTTGTGCAGATGCACCATCATGGCGGCGGCGAAGAGCGGCGTCAGCAGGTTGAGCAACGGCACGGCGAGGAAAGCGGCGATGAGCAGCCCGGCGAGAAACACTGTGCCGGCATAGTGCCTGCGCAAGGCCCTGGCCTCGTCTTCGCCGCGAAAGCGCATGGCGGCGAATTCGAAGAACTCGCGCCCGAGCAGATAGCCGTTGACGATGAAGAAGGAGGCTATGTTGACGCCCGGCACCAAGAGAAGCAGCAGGGCGACGATGTTGCCGAGAGTGACGACACCGAGGAATCGCGCCGACAGCACCAGCGAGCGCAGCGCCGGCATGGCGCGGCCGGTCGGATCGCGGGGATAGTCGGTGCGCTCGACCACTTCGGCGATATCGTCGAGGAACAGGCCAGCGACAACAGCCGTCACCGGCGCGATGAGCAACGCCATGCCGAAGGCAAGCGCTATTGCCGCGATGATGCCGCCGAGCCACCCGGCCCAGGACGGCATGCCGGGCAACAGCGTCTGCAGCCACGGCAGCGCCAGCCACTCGACGAGGCTGGTCAGGCCGAACCACAGAGCCACCAGTGCCAGCACGGTCAAGCCCAGCGTCTTGACGAACACGGCCCGGAAGGGAGGCGAAATCAGCTCGAGGGCCGCAGCGCGGGCAGCGTCGAAAATCACCTTGTCACACCCCCGGTTAGCGGACGCCGCCTAAAAGGCGGATGCTTCCGAGATAGGCAGCGCAGGCCATGAGCACAAGCGGGCTGGCGTTTACCGCGCAAACGCCGGCTTTCGAACCGGGATGGTCATGGCAGCGACCCCGGCCACGACAAAACCCATGCCCAGCCATGCCGTCGAACCAAGACTTTCGCCGAGGAAGAGAGCGCCGATGCCGACGCCGATCGGCACGCGCAGATAGGCCTGCGAGGTGGTGCCGACCGAACCCAGCGTGTGGATGAGGCGGAAATAGATAACGAAGGCCAGCGCGGTGGAAAAGACCGACAGGCCGAGCAGGGCCAGGATCGACGCGGTCGATGGCGCCAGCGTCCACGGCTGGTCGAACACCAGACTGAGCGGCACGAGGATGACGGCGCCGCACAGCATGGAACCGGCGGCCGGTAGCATTGGGTCGAGGCCCTTGAAACCGCGGCCGAAAATGGCGGCCCCGGCATAGCAGACCGTCGCGGCGACGATTGCCAATTGCGCCCACAATTCATGACCGAGGCCACCCAGCGCCTGCGTGCCGATAATGAGGCAGATGCCGGCAATGCCGGCGCCCACACCGATCAGTTTGCGCAAGGTGACCGGCTCGTGGCGGGTGATGAGCGCGGTCAAGAGGAAGGTGAAGATCGGTGAGGTCGCGTTGAGGATGGTGGCGAGGCCGGCATCGACCGAGCGTTCGGCCGCGGCGATCAGGGTGAACGGAATAACGCTGTTGAGGCAGGCCTGGAAGGCGAAGCGGCGCCAGCTTGCAGCATCGCCCGGCAAGGCGAGCCCGCGCCAGCGGATGATGGCCAACAGGATGCCGCCAGCGATCAGGGTGCGGGCGGCAATGAAGGTGACCGGCGGGATGGTTTCGACGCCGATCTTGATGAAGGTGTAGGAGGCGCCCCAGAGCACTGCCAGCACGACGAGCAGTACCAGGTCGGTGGTCAGATCGTTTTTTGCAGGCTCGTTCTTCGTCGACATGCTTTTTGTAGACATTGGGGGCTGGCTCGCCTTCGAAGCGGGATCGTCTGATCCAGGCTTATAGGCGGTGCGGCGATGAAATGCTTCGGCCACGGTCGAATTGTCATAGCGCCTCGCGGCTGATGCGCCTTTGCCTGTTCCGCCAAAGGCGTGTCACGCCCTAGGCAAACCGGTTTCAAATCGCTAGACCCGCGCCGGGCCGGCGTGGCAAGAAGCCGGCTCGGGTTTTTGGCGGAGATTTTGATGCCGGATTATGACGTGCTTTGCATCGGCAATGCCATTGTCGACATCATCGCCCAGTGCGACGAGGAATTCCTCGAGACCAACGGCATCATCAAGGGCGCGATGAACCTCATCGACACACAACGCGCCGAACTGCTCTACAGCCGCATGGGCCCGGCGATCGAGGCGTCCGGCGGCAGCGCCGGCAACACGGCGGCCGGCGTCGCCAGCTTCGGCGGCCGCGCCGCCTTCTTCGGCAAGGTCTCCAACGATGCGCTGGGCGAAATCTACGCGCACGACATCCATGCACAGGGCGTCGCCTTCGACACCACGCCGCTCAAGGGCGAGCCGCCGACGGCGCGGTCGATGATCTTCGTCACCCCTGACGGCGAGCGTTCGATGAACACCTATCTCGGCGCCTGCGTCGAGCTTGGGCCGGAGGATGTCGAGGCCGATAAGGCTTCTGGCGCCAAGGTCACCTATTTCGAAGGCTATCTGTGGGACCCGCCGCGCGCCAAGGAAGCGATCCGCCAGACGGCGAAGCTGGCGCACGCAGCAGGCCGCGAAGTGTCGATGACGCTGTCGGATTCGTTCTGCGTCGACCGCTACCGCGACGAATTCCTCGAGCTGATGCGTTCGGGCACGGTCGACATCGTCTTTGCCAACAGCCACGAGATCAAATCGCTCTACCAGACATCCTCGTTCGACGAAGCACTGGCGCAGATCCGCAAGGATTGCCGGATCGCCGCCGTGACCCGCTCGGAAAAAGGCTCCGTGATCGTGCGCGGCGACGAGACGGTGGTGATCAAGGCGACCGCCATCAAGGAACTGGTCGACACGACGGGCGCCGGCGATCTCTATGCCGCCGGCTTCCTGCATGGCTACACGCAAGGCCGCGACCTGCAAACCTGCGGCGACCTTGGCTCACTGGCGGCCGGATTGGTGATCCAGCAGATCGGCCCCAGGCCCCGGCAGAATCTGCGCCGCGAGGCTGAGCAGGCGGGATTGCTGTAGGGGTCCCGGCGCTTTTAACCTCTCCCCTTGTGGGAGAGGTCGGATTGCCCCGATTTGTCCTTTACAAATCGGATGGCAATCCGGGTGAGGGGTAGCTTGGCGCCAAGCTGGAACACCCCTCAACCGTCTTGGCGCTACGCGCCAATCCACCTTCTCCCACAAGGGGAGAAGGAAATGCCGTCGCGCGGCTGTCACACATGACACCTACACGCAATCTGGGCGCCCGCGACTGACATTTCGGTGCGCCCTCAGTCAGTTGGGGTGTCAAGAAATGCTGGACAGCATGCTGTCGGGCGGCCGGACCGGTTGCCGCCGCGATTTCCGTTTTCCGCACTAGAAGTTCAACAATCGGCCGCAGCTGAGGGGGAGCGCGCGGCCAGAAGACAGATGCATGAACAGATTTCAAATCCAGGGCCTCAAGCAGGACGACTTCGCGGAGATGGTCGCGGAAGACGTCGAACGTGCACTTGCCCACTATGACGAGGCCATCAACAAGCCCACCATGGTCTCGGTCGGCAAGATCGCCGGCAGCATAGCGTCCGCCGTCACCTTGCTGTCACCGAAGCACCGGCGCGCCATCGACGCCATCCATGCCGACCTGCCCGGCCTGGCGTCGAAATTCGTGCGCGCGCTGGCGGCGGAAGCCGCGCGCCGCAGCGAAGCCGGTATTGCCGGCGTGACAAATCCGCCGACGACCCCGTTGGCCGATGTCGAGCCTCCTTCGCTGCCAAAGTCCGACGATCTCGAATCGATGCTGATCGAGGACTGGGCCGGCCGCGTCGCCGGTTCGACCTATCTGGAAGAGCATCTGCGCATCGCCCGCTCGACCCTGCACCGCTGGCAGCGGCGGGGTGAGGTCATCGCCTTGCGCAAGGGCGGCCGCAAACATGTCTTCCCGCTGGCGCAGTTCGTCGACGGCCGGCCGGTTGCAGGCATTCGCGACGTGCTATCCCTGATCACCAATCCGAGGCTCGCATGGCTGTGGCTGACGCGGCCCTCGGCGCAGCTCGACGGCCGCGTCCCGATCGACTTGCTGCGGCAGGATCAGGTGGACGAGGTCGTCGAGGCCGCTCGCATATTCGCGCCGGGCTGAACGCCTCGCCGACTCACCGCTGAGGCCAGCCCCTCAAGTCCCCGCCGTGTACGCCGCGATCGCCGCCATGTTGACGATATCGCTGTCCTTGGCATTCAGCGACACGATCTGAACCGGCTTGTTCAGGCCGACCAGCAGCGGCCCGATCACCGTCGAGCCGCCGAGTTCCTGCAACATCTTGGTCGAAATCGAGGCCGAGTGGAACGCCGGCATGATCAGCACATTGGCCGGGCCGGTCAGGCGGATGAACGGATATTGCGCCATGGCGCGGGCGTTGAGGGCGACGTCGGCGGCCATTTCGCCGTCATATTCGAAATCGACGCGGCGCTTGTCGAGGATGCGCACGGCTTCCTGGACGCGCTCGGAGCGTTCGCCCTGCGGATGGCCAAAGGTGGAATAGGCGAGCATGGCAAGCCTCGGCTCATAACCCATGCGGCGGGCAAAGCCTGCCGCCTCCTCGGCGATGTCGGCGATCTGCTCGGCGTTCGGCATATCGTGCACGGCGGTGTCGGCGACCAGCACGGTCTTGCCCCGCGCCAGCACGATCGAGACGCCGATGACGCGGTGGCCGGGCTTGGCGTCGATGACGCGGCGGATGTCGTCGAGCGCGGTCGAATAGTTGCGGGTGACGCCGGTGACGATGCCGTCGGCGTCGCCCAGCGCCACCATGCAGGCGGCAAAGTGGTTGCGATCGTTGTTGATCAGCCGCTGGCAGTCGCGAAACAGGAAGCCTTTGCGCTGCATGCGCTCGTAGAGGTAGTCGGTGTAGATGCCGTTGCGGCGCGACAGCCTTGCATTGATGATCTCGATGCCTTGCTTGTTGAGATCGATGCCGGCGTGCTTGGCGTTTTCCTTGATGACGTCGTCGCGGCCGAGCAGGATGGCGGTGCCGAGCTTCTGGTTCACATAGGAGACGGCGGCGCGCATGACCTGTTCCTCCTCGCCCTCGGCGAAGACGATGCGCTTGGGCTGGCGGCGCACGCGGTCGTAGATGCGCTGCAGGGTCGAAGCGATCGGGTCGCGGCGGGCCGACAGCTCCTGCGCGTAACGGTCGAGGTCAAGGATCGGCTTGCGGGCGACGCCTGAATCCATCGCCGCCTTGGCGACCGCAATCGGAATGGCCGAGATCAGGCGCGGGTCGAACGGCACTGGGATGATGTAGTTGGGGCCGAATTTCGGTCGATTGCCCTGATAGGCGGCGGCGACGTCGTCGGGCACGTCCTGGCGCGCCAGGGCCGCCAGCGCCTGGGCGGCGGCGATCTTCATGTCGTCATTGATGGTGGTTGCCCTGACATCCAGCGCGCCGCGGAAGATATAGGGGAAGCCGAGCACGTTGTTGACCTGATTGGGATAATCGGAACGCCCTGTGGCCATGATGGCGTCTGTGCGGATTTCGGCGACCTCCTCCGGCGTGATTTCCGGATCGGGATTGGCCATGGCGAAGATGATCGGGTTCTTGGCCATCGACTGCACCATGGCGGTGGTCAGCGCGCCCTTGGCGGAGAGGCCGAGGAAGACGTCGGCGCCGTCGAGCGCCTCGGCGAGGCTGCGCGCCTCGGTCTTCACCGCATGCGCCGACTTCCACTGGTTCATGCCTTCGGTGCGGCCCTGGAAAACCACGCCCTTGGTGTCGCACAGGATGATGTTTTCCGGCGAAAAGCCCATCGCCTTCATCAGCTCGATGCAGGCGATGCCGGCGGCGCCGGCGCCGTTGCAGACCATTTTCGTGGTCTTCATGTCACGGCCGGTGATCTCCAGCGCGTTGATCAGGCCGGCGGCGGAGATGATCGCGGTACCGTGCTGGTCGTCATGGAAGACCGGAATGTCCATCAATTCGCGCAGCCGCTGCTCGATGATGAAGCATTCCGGCGCCTTGATGTCCTCGAGATTGATGCCGCCGAAGGAGGGCCCGAGGAAACGCACGCAGTTGATGAACTCGTCGGCGTCCTCGGTGTCGACCTCGAGGTCGATGGAATCGACATCGGCGAAGCGCTTGAACAGCACCGCCTTGCCCTCCATCACCGGCTTGGAGGCCAGCGCGCCGAGATTGCCGAGACCGAGGATAGCCGTGCCATTGGAGATGACGGCGACCATATTGCCGCGCGTCGTGTAGTCGAAGGCGCGCGAGGGGTCTTCGGCGATGGCCAGAACCGGAACCGCGACACCAGGCGAATAGGCGAGGCTGAGGTCGCGCTGCGTTGCCATGGGCTTGGTGGCGACGACCTCCAGCTTGCCCGGCCGACCCATGGCGTGGAATTCGAGCGCTTCCTGCGCACTGACGGACGGACCGCTGTTCTCGGTTTTCCTGGCCATGATGTACTTGATTTCCTCACCGGTGCAGCACCTCGTTGAAGCGGGTGCTTTGTGTCGGACCGAATTAAGACCACGCGCCGCCGCGTGTAAACCGCCAGCGTGCGGAATCGCGGTTGGTACGCGCGATTGCGGGCATCCTGCCGTCCCGGTCGTCCCCTGTTTTTCGAAGCCCCGGCATTAAACCGCGCGATCACATCTGCTAGCGTGCGGCGCATGAACATGCACAGCCCGAACGAGCCAGACGCCCCCGAGGCGATGACGCCGGTGCCGACCGCCCACGCCGGCGCCACGCCGATGATCGAGCAATTCATTGAGATCAAGGCGGCAAACCCGGATTCGCTGCTGTTCTACCGCATGGGCGATTTCTACGAGCTGTTCTTCGACGATGCCGAGAAGGCGAGCCGGGCGCTGGGCATCGTCTTGACCAAGCGCGGCAAGTATCAAGGGCTCGACATTCCGATGTGCGGCGTGCCGGTGCATGCTGCTGACGACTATCTGCAGAAGCTGATCGGCCAGGGTTTCCGCGTTGCCGTCTGCGAACAGATCGAGGATCCGGCCGAGGCGAAGAAACGCGGCGGCAAATCGGTGGTGCGCCGCGATGTGGTGCGGCTGGTGACACCAGGCACCATCACCGAGGACAAATTGCTGGCGCCGTCGGAATCGAGCTTCCTGATGGCGCTGGGGCGGGTGAAAGGCGGAGCGGACCACTCCTTTGCGCTGGCCTGGATCGACATCTCGACCGGCGCCTTCCGCGTCACCGACACCACCGCCGACCGGCTTTTGGCTGACATCTTCCGTGTTGATCCGCGTGAGTTGATCGTTGCCGAGCCAGTGTTCCACGATCCGGAGCTGAAGCCGGTGTTCGACGTGCTCGGCCGCGTCGCCAGCCCGCAACCACCGTCACTGTTCGATTCGGCGTCCGCGACAGGGCGCATCGCCCGCTTCTTCGATGTGGCGACGCCGGACAGTTTTGGCGCCTTTTCGCGCGCCGAACTGTCGGCGATCTCGGGCGCCATTGCCTATGTCGAGAAGACGCAGAAAGCGGAGCGCCCGCCGCTGTCGCGGCCCGAACGCGAGGAGCAGGGTTCGACCCTGTTCATCGATCCGGCGACACGCGGCAATCTGGAACTGCTGCGCACGCTGTCGGGCAGCCGCGAAGGCTCGCTGTTCAAGGCGATCGACCGCACGGTGACCGGCGGCGGCGCAAGGCTGCTCGCCGACCGGCTGATGGCGCCGCTGACCGACCCGGCGGCGATCGGCGCCAGGCTGGACTCGGTGTCGTTCTTCCGTTCCGAAACGCGACTTTGCCAGGCGGTGCGGTCGAGCCTGAAGAGCGTTGCCGACATGCCCCGCGCGCTGTCCAGGCTGGCGCTCAACCGGGGTGGGCCGCGCGACCTCGGCGCGCTGCGCGCCGGCTTCGAGGCGGCAGGCGCGATCGCCGAAATCTTTGCCGCGACCGCCCTGCCCCCGGAACTTGCGGCGGCATTGGCCGCCATCCATGCACTGCCCCAAGCGCTTTCGCAGCATCTGATGCAGGCACTTGGCGACGAACTGCCGCTGCTCAAGCGCGACGGCGGCTTCGTTCGTGGCGGCTACCATGCCGATCTCGACGAGATGCGGGCGCTGCGCGACGAATCGCGAAAGGTGATCGCCGGGCTGGAACGCTCGCTGATCGACGAGACCGGCATCCGCTCGCTGAAAATCCGGCACAACAATGTGCTCGGCTACTATATCGAGGTGACCGCCAACCACCATGCGGTGATGACCGGCAGCGATGGCGCCAAGGCGCGCTTCATCCACCGCCAGACCATGGCCAACGCCATGCGCTTTACCACGACCGAGCTTGCCGAGCTCGAGACCAAGATCGCCAATGCCGCCGACCGGGCGCTCAACATCGAACTGGCCGCCTTCGAGGCGCTGACGACGGAAGCGGTCGGCGAAGCGGAGAAGATCCGTGCCGGCGCCGATGCGCTGGCCGTGCTCGATGTCTCCGCGGCGCTCGCGCTTCTGTCGGAAAGCGAAGCCTGGTGCCGGCCGGTGGTGGATTCGAGCCTTGCCTTCGAGATTGCGGGCGGGCGGCATCCGGTGGTCGAACAGGCCTTGCGCCGCTCCGGCGAAGGCCCGTTCGTCGCCAACGATTGCGACCTGTCGCCGGAGGGAGCTGCCCGGAACGGCGCGATCTGGCTTTTGACCGGCCCGAACATGGGCGGTAAATCGACGTTCCTGCGGCAAAACGCGCTGATCGCCATCCTGGCCCAGACCGGCTCGTTCGTGCCGGCGACATCGGCCCATATCGGCGTCGTCGACCGGCTGTTCTCGCGTGTCGGCGCCTCGGACGATCTGGCGCGCGGCCGCTCGACCTTCATGGTCGAGATGGTCGAGACGGCAGCGATCCTCAACCAGGCCGGCGAGCGCGCACTGGTGATCCTCGACGAGATCGGCCGCGGCACCGCCACTTTCGATGGCCTGTCGATCGCCTGGGCGGCGGTCGAATATCTGCATGAGAAGAACCGCTGCCGGGCAATCTTCGCCACCCATTTCCACGAAATGACCTCGCTGGCCGGCAAGCTGGTGCGGCTCCACAATGTCACCATGCGGGTCAAGGAATGGGAAAACGACGTCGTCTTCCTGCACGAGGTCGGCAAGGGTGCCGCCGACCGCTCCTACGGCGTGCAGGTGGCGCGGCTGGCCGGCCTGCCGGAAGCGGTGGTCGACCGGGCCAAGGAAGTGCTGCACCAACTGGAAGAGGGCGAAGTTTCGGGCAAGACCAACCGGCTGGTCGACGATCTTCCATTGTTTTCGGTGGCGGTGAAGCGAGAAGCGTCGAAGCCGATCAAGAGCGACGCGCTGGGCGCGGCACTTGGCGACATCAACCCGGACGAAATGACGCCACGCGAGGCGCTGGAAGCGCTCTACCGGCTGAAGGGGTTGGCGGGGACGTAGTCAGATCATCTCCAACCCGCGCTTGCGCGCTGGTGGCGGGAAAGCGCGGTCGAGATCGGCGATGTCCTGCGGCGCAAGCTTGATGTCGAGCGCAGCGACATTCTGGCGGACATGCTCCTCGCTGCTGGCTTTCGGGATGGCGATGACGCCCTCCTGATGCATCACCCAGGCCAGGGCGATTTGCGCTGGGGTCGCATTGTGGCGCCCGGCGATGGCTTCGAGCCTGGCATTGCGCGCCAACGCACCCTGCTCGACCGGCGAATAGGCCATCAAGGGGATGCCGCGCTGCCGGCTCCAGGGCGCCAGATCGAATTCGAGGCCACGCCGGACCAAATTGTAGAGCACCTGGTTGGTCTGGACATTGCCGCCATCGGGCAGGCCGATCAGCTCTTCCATCTCGTCGGTGTCGAAATTGCTGACGCCCCAGTGGCGGATCTTGCCGGCCTTTTTCAGGGCCTCGAAGGCCGCGACGGTTTCCGTCAATGGCACGCTGCCGGGCCAATGCAAGAGATAGAGATCGATGCGGTCGGTGCGCAGGCGTTTCAGGCTGTTTTCGCAGGCCCGCTGCACGCCCGCGCGCGAGGCGTTCGACGGTAGCACTTTCGAGACCAGGAAGGTCTCGTCGCGGCGCCCGGCAATGGCTTCGGCCACCACCTCCTCGGCACCGCCGCTGGCATACATTTCGGCGGTGTCGATCAACGTGATGCCGAGGTCGAGGCCGAGCTTGAGGGCATTCACCTCATCGGCGCGGCGACGGGAATCTTCGCCCATCTTCCATGTGCCCTGGCCAAGCACCTGAACGGCTTCGCCGGAGGACAGTTTGGTGGTTCTGATGGTCGGCATGGCGGGCTCCAGTTGGGGCCGGATCGCATCACAGGCTGGGCGATAAATCCAGAGGCGTTCTCGCCGCGCTGGCGATGGCTGAAGACTTACTTCACCGGATGGGCGGCGAGCCAGGCCTGCATCTGCTTGATCTCTGCTTCCTGCGCGGCGATGACGCCTTCGGCTAGCTTGCGGATTTCCGGGTCCTTGCCATTGGCAAGTTCAACCTTGGCCATGTCGATCGCACCCTGATGGTGCGGGATCATGCCTCTGACGAAATCGACGTCGGCATTGCCGGTGTAGTCGGACGCCATCATGTCGGCATGCATCTTGTCCATCGCCGCCTTGTAGCCTTCCGTCGAAGGACTGGTCGCGTCCGTCGCCATGGCGCCCATGTCGTGTTTCATCTCTTCGCTCTGCGCCGGAACGCTTTCGAGGAAGACGGCAACCAGCATTCCGGCCGCCATCAGCAGCAGCACGAGTTTTTTGGCGAAGGTCATACATGGTCTCCTGTTGGATGGGTTTCGTATTTGGGGGCTTGGATCAGAGTTTCAATGTTCTCAGCCGCAATGCGTTTGCGATCACCGACACCGAGGACAGGCTCATCGCCGCCGCTGCCAGCATCGGCGACAGAAGCGTGCCGGTGAGCGGATAGAGCACGCCGGCGGCGACCGGCACGCCAAGCACGTTGTAGAGGAAGGCAAAGAACAGGTTCTGGCGGATGTTGCGGATCGTCGCCTGAGCCAGCGTGCGCGCCCGCACGATGCCGTTGAGGTCGCCCTTGACCAAGGTGATGCCGGCGCTTTCGACGGCGACATCGGCGCCGGTCCCCATGGCGATGCCGACATCGGCGGCGGCAAGGGCCGGTGCATCGTTGACGCCGTCGCCGGCCATGGCAACGCCGGTGCCTTTTGCGCGCAGTTCCTCGACAAGGGCTGCCTTCTGTTCCGGCAGCAGGCCGGCGCGGACCTCGTCGATGCCGAGGCTTCTGGCGATCGCGTTGGCCGTGCGTTCATTGTCGCCGGTCGCCATGACGATCCGCAAGCCGCTTTCATGCAGCGCCTTGATCGCCTCGGCCGTCGTTGTCTTGATAGGGTCGGCGACGGCGACGATGCCGGCCAGTTTTTTGTCGACAGCAACGAACATCGCCGTCTTGCCTTCGAGTTGCAGCGCCTCGGCCTTGGCCGAGATGGATGCGATGTCGACGCCAAGGTCGGCCATCATCGCAGCGTTCCCGAGCGCGACCGTCCTTCCCGAGACCGAACCGGACACACCCTTCCCGGTGACCGCCTCGAAGCCGCTGGCCTCTGCAACGGTCACGCCGCGCGTAGCGGCGCCGTCGACGATGGCTTCAGCCAGCGGATGCTCCGAGCCTTTCTCCAGGCCCGCGGCAAGCGCCAGCAATTCGTCTTCGGAGAAGCCGTTTGCCGTGACGACATCGGTCAGCTTCGGCCGGCCTTCGGTCAGCGTCCCCGTCTTGTCGACGATCAGCGTGTCGACGGAAGCGAAGCGTTCGAGTGCTGCGGCTTCCTTGATCAGCACGCCGGCATGCGCCCCGCGCCCGGTGGCGGTCATGATCGACATCGGCGTGGCGAGGCCGAGCGCACAGGGACAAGCGATGATCAGCACCGACACCGCCGAGACGATGGCAAAGATCAGGCTGGGCTCGGGTCCAAACACGGCCCAGGCGATGAAGGCGACAATCGCGACAAGGACGACGGCCGGGACAAAGTAGAAAGAAACGCGATCAGCCAACCCTTGGATCGGGGCGCGCGAGCGCTGCGCCTTGGCGACGAGCTCGACGATGCGCGCCAGCGTCGTCTCGGCGCCGACCTTCTCAGCGCGCATGATCAGCGCACCATTCTTGTTGAGCGTGCCGCCGGTCAGCGCATCGCCCTCGACCTTCTCGACCGGCAACGGCTCGCCCGTGATCATCGATTCGTCGAGCGAGGACCGTCCTTCCAGCACCGTGCCATCGACCGGCACGGCGTCACCGGGGCGTATGCGCAGGCGATCGCCGGCCTTGACCGCATCGAGCGGCACATCGCTTTCGGGACCATCGGCGGCGATCAGCCGCGCTGTCTTCGGTGCGAGATCGAGCAAGGCGCGGATCGCCGAACCGGTCTTTTCACGGGCGCGCAGCTCCAGCACCTGGCCAAGGAAGACCAGCGCGACGATGACGGCGGCAGCCTCGAAATAAACCGGCACCGCACCGCCATGGCCGCGGAACTGATGCGGAAAGATATCCGGAAACAGCGTGGCGACGACGCTGTAGAGATAGGCAGCGCCGACGCCGAGCGAGATCAGCGTCCACATGTTGGGGCTGCGGTTGACGAGCGAATCCCAGCCGCGGTGGAAGAAAGGCAGTGCCGCCCACAACACGACGGGGCTGGCCAATGCCAGCTCAAGCCAGACCTTCGTCCGCTCGTCGACAAAAGCCTGGAAAGTCAGGCCAAGCATCGGCGCCATGGCGACGACCAGCAAAGGGACGGATAGAGCAGCACTGACCCAGAATCGCCTGGTGAAATCGACCAGTTCCGGATTGGGACCCTCGTCACCCGTTGGTATGCCCATCGGCTCCAGCGCCATGCCGCATTTCGGGCAGGATCCGGGCTTGTCGCGGACGATCTCCGGGTGCATCGGGCAGGTGTATTGCGTGCCCTTGGGCATTGGCTGCGGTGCTGGCCTGCCGCTGAGATATTTTTGCGGCTCCGCCTCGAATTTCGCCTGGCAAGCGGCCGAGCAGAAATAGAAGCCCTGGCCTTCGTGGCGGGCAAAATGACTGGCTGTCGCGCGGTCGACGCTCATGCCGCAGACCGGATCGGTGGCGGTCAGGAATTCTTCCGGTTCGGCGACGAATTTCGTGCGGCAGCCCTGGCTGCAGAAATGATAGAGATGGCCATCATGTTCGACCGTCGGCTTGCCAGCCGCCGGATCAACAGTCATGCCGCAGACCGGGTCGCGGACGACGCTCTTCGTGGTGGGCACGGCGCCTTTTGTCGAGCAGCAGCTACCGTGCGCGTGATGATCGTGATCGGAATGCGTCATTCGAAAATGCCTTGATGGATCGGTGTGTGACGTGGAGATAGGGCTTCCAGTAACTGGAAGGTCAAGGGCTGTTTCGACTTTTCTTCTCCGGTCCACGGCGCGTCCATCCACCCCAGAAAAAGTCTCACGCGGCAACACCAGGCCTGCTAGAAAGCGCGAGCGTCGCGGGGGTGGGGATTTTCTTCGGCAATGAAGCGTCTGGTCATCAATCTCGATCGGTCTCCCGATCGCCTTGCCCGTGTGACGGCGGAGTTTGCCCGCATCGGCGTTGCATTCGAACGCGTTCAGGCCATAGACGCACGCGACCGGCCGGAGCTGGACCAGCTGCCGCAAAATGTCGGATATCGGAACAGGCTGCCATTGACTGACGGCGAGATCGCCTGCCTGCTCAGTCACCGGGCCTGCTGGGCTGTCATCGCGCAAGGCGACGCCCGCTACGGGGCGATTTTCGAGGACGACATCGTCTTTGCCGCAAAAGCCGGCGCATTGCTTCGCGACAGCGACTGGATCCCAGCCGATGCCGAAGTCGTCAAGCTCGAAAGCTACTTCTGTAAGACCGTGATCCGACGCAAGCGCATTGCCATCGGTCACGGCTTTTCCACATCCAAACTCGACGCCGGACATATAGGAACCGCCGGCTACATCATCTCCAGGCAAACCGCGCTCGACCTGATCAAGGCCACCGAGGAGATCGGCATCGCTGTCGACGACCTTGTCTTCAACCCCGAGTTTTCGGTTTTGCGAGGCGAGACGATCTATCAGCTTGTTCCTGCGCTCTGCGCGCAAGATCAGTTCCTTGGCGACAGGGCGCTCCATTTGCCAAGCCTGCTCAGAGAAAAGCGGGATATCCAGTGCGCCGCACCTGCCGGGACCGGGAAACGCAGAAAGACAGCCATAGCGAGGGTCAAAGCCGAGGCTCGGCGAATAGGCAAGCGCATTGTCGATTTCGGTCGACTGAAGCGAAGAATGGTCATTCCATTTACTTATCCGAGCCAAAACTCAGCCGGGTCTTGAACCGGCTTCAACGCCCCATACCCAGCGCCGCCAAAACGCGCTATAGACGCCGCCGAAACGGCAAGGCCGACTGGATATATGGCAAGAATCTCCCTGAAGCTCGACGAATTGATCGACGGCGAAGCCTTGCGCCGCGAGATGACCGCGCTGACCGCAGGCACGGCGGGCGACGGCTCAGGGCAGGCTGCGCGCAATGGTGTGCTCCAGCTGCTCAAGGGACGACTGGCGGACGGGCGCGCCATTGCCGAACGCATGCTGAGGGACGATGGCGGCGGCAGCGCCTGCGCGGCGCGGCTGTCGCATCTCATGGACGAGATCATCCGGGCGCTTTACGATTTCGCCGTCACCCATGTCTACCGGGTCAAGAACCCGTCCTCCGCGGAGCGCATGGCCGTCGTCGCTGTCGGCGGCTACGGCCGTGGAACGCTGGCGCCGGGGTCCGACATCGACCTGTTGTTCCTGCTGCCTTACAAGCAGACGCCGTGGGGCGAACAGACAGTCGAATACATGCTCTACATGCTGTGGGACCTGGGGCTGAAGGTCGGCCACGCCACACGCAATATCGACGAATGCCTGCGCCTGTCGCGCACCGATGTCACCATCCGCACCTCGATCCTCGAAGCACGTTTCCTGTGGGGCGAGGAAAAGCTCTATGATGAACTGATGCTGCGCTTCGACCATGAGGTGGTGCGCACGACCGGCCCCGAATATGTCCAGGCCAAGCTTGCCGAACGCGATGACCGCCATGCCAAGGCCGGCGAAAGCCGCTATCTGGTCGAGCCCAACGTCAAGGACGGCAAGGGTGGCCTGCGCGATCTGCAGACGCTGTTCTGGATCGGCAAATATTTCTACCGGGTGCGCACCGGCGAGGAATTGGTCGATAAAGGCGTCTTCACCGAGGGCGAGTACCGCGAGTTCCAGAAAGCCGAGGATTTCCTGTGGGCGGTACGCTGTCACATGCATTTCCTCACCGGCAAGGCCGAGGAGCGGCTGCATTTCGACATCCAGCGCGAGATCGCCGAACGGCTCGGCTACACCACGCACCCCGGCCTGTCGGCGGTCGAGCGCTTCATGAAGCACTACTTCCTCGTTGCCAAGGACGTCGGCGACCTGACCCGCATCTTCTGTGCCGCGCTCGAGGAGGAGCAGGCCAAGCACGTGCCGGGCTTCAACCGCATCTTCCTGACTTTCTCGCGGCGCAAGCGCAAGCTGGCCGGCACGTCGGACTTCATTGTCGACAACCACCGCATCAACATCGCCGACGACCAGGTGTTCGAGCGCGATCCGGTCAATCTGCTCAGGCTGTTCTGGTTCGCCGACAAGCACGGTCTGGAATTCCACCCCGATGCGCTGAAGCTGCTGACCCGTTCGCTCGGCCTGGTCAACAAGTCGCTGCGGCGCGACGAGGAGGCCAACCGGCTGTTCCTCGACATATTGACCTCGGATCGCAATGCCGAACTCAATCTGCGCCGCATGAACGAGGCCGGGCTGCTCGGCAGGCTGATCCCGGATTTCGGCAAGATCGTCGCCATGATGCAGTTCTCGATGTACCACCACTACACGGTGGACGAGCATCTGATCCGCTGCATCGGCGTGCTGGCCGAGATCGAACGCGGCGACGGCGAAAAGGTCCATCCCCTGTCGCACACGCTGATGCCGGGGCTGAAGAAGAGCCGCGAGGCGCTCTATGTCGCCGTACTGCTGCACGACATCGCCAAGGGGAGGCCGGAGGATCATTCCGAGGCGGGGGCCAGGATCGCACGCCGTATCTGTCCGCATATGGGGCTGTCGCCTGCCGATACCGAGACCGTTGCCTGGCTGGTCGAGAACCATCTCGTGATGTCGATGACAGCCCAGACCCGCGACCTCAACGACCGCAAGACCATCGAGGATTTCGCCGCGATCGTGCAGTCGGTCGAGCGGCTGAAGCTGCTTTTGATCCTCACCGTCTGCGACATCAGGGGCGTCGGACCGGGTGTCTGGAACGGCTGGAAGGGCCAGTTGCTGCGCACGCTCTACTACGAGACCGAATTGCTGTTGACCGGCGGGTTTTCGGAAGTGTCGCGCGCGCAACGCACGGCGGCGGCGCGCGAGCGTCTGGCCGAGGCGCTTGCCGACTGGCCGGACAAGACCCGCAAGCGCTATGTCGGCCAGCACTACGAGAATTACCTTTTGACCGTCGATCTCGCAGACCAGCTGCGCCATGCCGAATTCATTCGTGAGGCTGACGCGTCAGGCAACAAGCTTGCCACCATGGTCAAGACCCACCAGTTCGAGGCGGTGACCGAAATCACCGTGCTGGCGCAGGACCACCCCCGCCTGCTCTCGGTCATCGCCGGGGCGTGCGCCGGGGCCGGCGGCAACATTGTCGACGCGCAGATCTTCACGACGTCGGACGGCCGTGCGCTCGACACGATCCTGATCAGCAGAGAATTCGACCGCGACGAGGACGAGCGCCGGCGTGCCGAGCGTGTCGGCCGGCTGATCGAGGACGTGCTGTCGGGCAAGAGCTGGCTGCCGGAAATGATCGAGAAGCGCACCAAGCCGCGGCGCGGCTCCAAGGTGTTCAAGATCCCGCCGCGTGCCGAAATCCGCAACACGCTGTCGAATCGTTTTTCGGTCATCGAGGTCGAGGGCCTCGACCGGCCTGGGCTGCTGTCGGAGATCACCGGAACGCTTTCCGACCTGTCGCTTGACATCGCATCGGCCCATATCACCACCTTTGGCGAAAAGGTCATCGACACTTTCTATGTCACCGATCTCACTGGCCAGAAGATAGATAGCCCGGCCCGCATCGCCACCATCCGCAATCGGCTGATGGCAACGCTCGAGGGCATCGTGCCCGAACGCGGCGGCAAGTCCAGGGCGGCGGCCGAGTGACAACGACCATCACTTTGTCCCAATTCCGCAGGCAGTTCCCAAAAGCATGAGCCTCGTCAAGAAATTCGCAACGGTCGCTTCCGGCACGCTGATGAGCCGCGCGCTCGGTTTCGGCCGCGAGATGCTGATGGCCGCCGCACTCGGCACCGGACCGGTCGCCGATGCCTTCAACGCCGCCTTCCAGTTTCCCAACACCTTTCGCCGGCTGTTTGCCGAGGGCGCCTTCAACGCCGCCTTCGTGCCGCTGTTCGCCAAGGAGATCGAGACCCACGGCACCGAAGGCGCCAAGCGCTTTTCCGAGGAAGTGTTCGGCGTGCTGTTCACGGCGCTGCTGGCGCTGACCATCATCATGGAACTGTCGATGCCGCTGATCGTGCGCTATCTGGTGGCGCCGGGTTTTGCCGGCACGCCGGGGAAGTTCGACACCACGGTGACGCTGGCGACGATCATGTTCCCTTATCTGATCTGCATGTCGCTGGGCGCGATGATGGCGGGCATGCTGAATTCGCTGCGCCGCTATTTCGCCGCCGCCGTGGCGCCGGTGTTCCTCAACATCATCCTGATCGGCGTGCTCGCCTATGCCTGGTACAAGGGCTCGGATGCCCTCACAGTCGGCTACGGGCTGTCCTGGGGCGTGCTTGCCGCCGGACTGGTGCAGCTGGCGATCGTCTGGGTGGCAGTGCGCCATGCCGGCATCTCGATCGGCTTTCGCCGTCCCAAAATGACGCCCGCGGTCAAGCGGCTGCTGATCCTGGCGCTGCCGGCGGCCATCACCGGCGGCATCACACAGATCAACCAGCTGATCGGCACGGCGATCGCCTCGGCGCAGAACAGCGCGGTGTCCTCGCTCGCCTATGCCGACCGCATCTACCAGTTGCCGCTCGGCGTGGTCGGTGTCGCGGTCGCCATCGTGCTGTTGCCCGAACTGTCGCGCGCGCTGAAGTCGGGCAATTTGATCGAGGCGGCCAATCTGCAAAACCGCTCGGTCGAGTTCACACTGTTCCTGACGCTGCCGGCAGCCGCCGCACTCTGGGTGATGTCGGAGCCGATCGTACGGCTGGTCTATGAGCGCGGCGCGTTCGCCGCCAACGGCTCGACGCCGACGGTGGCGGCGATCCTGGCGATCTTCGGCCTCGGCCTCCCGGCCTTCGTGCTGATCAAGGCATTCACCCCGGGTTATTTCGCCCGAGAGGACACGCGTACACCGATGATCTTTGCCGCCATCTCGGTGGCGGTGAACGTCACCACGGCGCTGACGCTGTTTCCACGGATGGGCGCACCCGGCATCGCGGTGGCCTCGGCCGTCGCCGGCTGGGTCAACGCGGTGATGCTGCTCGGCGTCCTGATCCGGCGCGGCCACTGGGGCCGCGACGTGCCGCTGATGAAGCGCATTCCACGTCTGGTGCTGTCGGCTATCGTGATGGGGGCAGCGCTCTATTTTGCCGAGCATTGGTTCGCCGTCAGGCTCGGGCCCGGCTCGCCGCTGGTGGTCAAGGCGACGACGCTGCTGTCGCTGGTCGCGGGTGGGGCGCTGCTGTACTTCATCACGGCGTTTGCCACCGGCGGCGCCGATTTCGGCATGATCCGTCGCAACGTCAAGCGGGGATCTGGCAAGTCGGCGCCACCGATCGCAAAGACCGAACTGGACGAGTAGGCCGGGCAAGCTCGCAGCGCCGTCTTGATCGCAGCGCCGTCTTCGTCCATAAGCGCGCCGTCGCAAGACTTTCGCCGCGCGCGGTTTCCAGCCGCGTGATTGGCTCCGAAAAGTCTGCAACTTTTCGGAATCACGCTTATACGGCCCTCCACAAGCCATGAGGACAATCATGACCGCCTTCAAGCCACTCGTCTTTTCCGGTGTCCAGCCGACCGGCAATCTGCATCTCGGCAATTATCTCGGCGCCATCAAGAAATTCGTTGCCCTGCAGGACACCTCCGATTGCATCTATTGCGTCGTCGACCTGCATTCGCTGACAGCCCAACTCGTTTATGAAGACCTGGCCGACCAGACGCGGTCGATCACTGCGGCGTTCCTGGCCTCCGGCATCGATCCGAAGAAGCACATCGTCTTCAACCAGTCACGGGTCATGCAGCACGCCGAGCTTGCCTGGATCTTCAATTGCGTGGCGCGCATCGGCTGGATGAACCGCATGACGCAGTTCAAGGACAAGGCCGGCAAGGACCGCGAGAATGCCTCGCTCGGCCTGCTCGCCTATCCCTCGCTGATGGCTGCCGACATCCTGCTCTACCGTGCCACCCACGTCCCTGTCGGTGAGGACCAGAAACAACATCTGGAGCTCACCCGCGACATTGCGCAGAAATTCAACAACGACTTCTCCGACCGTATCGCAGCGCTCGGCGTCGGCGTCGAGATGCAGATCGGCGAAGAGACCGTGAACGGCTATTTCCCGCTGACCGAGCCGGTCATCGGCGGGCCGGCGGCGCGCATCATGTCGCTGCGCGACGGCTCCAAGAAGATGTCCAAATCGGACCCGTCTGATCTGTCGCGCATCAACCTGACCGACGACGCCGATGACATCTCGAAGAAGATCCGCAAGGCCAAGACCGATCCGGAAGCGTTGCCGAGCGAGCTGGATGGCCTGGCCGGCCGGCCCGAGGCAGAAAACCTGGTCGGCATCTATGCGGGTCTCGCCGAGATGTCGAAGGCGGATGTGCTCAAGCAATTCGCCGGCCAGCAGTTTTCCGTGTTCAAGCCGGCCTTGGCCGATCTTGCTGTGGAAAAACTGGCGCCGATCGCCAGCGAGATGCGCCGCATTTCGGATGACCGCGCCTATGTCGACGCGGTGCTCAAGGACGGCGGCGAGCGCGCCGGCGTGCTGGCCGAAGCGACGATGAAGACGGTGCGCGACATTATCGGCCTGCTGCAGGGCTGATCGCGACATCGGGTGCACTGGCACAAGGCCGGCGGCTTGCCGCCGGTCCGCCGCAGTGGCAGATTGCGCCGCAAGACACCGAGTAGATAGACATGGTCTCCAAACGCCTCAGCCGCGAAGCCGGCCATCGCAGGAAATTCCTGACGATCATCGACGACACGCCGGAATGCGAGCGTGCCGTCGCCTATGCCTCGAAACGGGCGCAGAGCACCAGCGGCACGCTGGTGCTGCTCTATGTCATCGTGCCGGACGATTTCCAGCATTGGCTGGGTGTCGAGAAGATCATGCGCGAGGAAGCCAACGCCACGGCGCGCGCCGCACTCGACAGCTATGCCAACAAGGTGCGCCAGAAGCTCGGCATCGAGCCCGAGATGGTGGTCCGCGAAGGCAAGCCGACGGAAGAGATTCACAAATTGATCGAGGAAGACCAGGACATCGCCATCCTGGTGCTGGCCGCCGGTGCGGGCAAGGAAGGCCCGGGACCGCTGGTCGGCGCCGTGGCCGGCAAGGGTGCCGCCTTCCCGATCCCGGTGACTGTCGTGCCGCAGAACCTTTCGGACGAGGAAATAGACAGCCTGGCCTGAGGTGTGCTGATTTTCAGGTGATGCCGGCCTGACCTGAATCTCAACACACCTTCGGGCGCGTCCCAGGGGCGCGCAAAAAACATTCCGCCAGCCAGCCATTCCGGCGATGCGTTTCGCTTGAATGTCCAGCCAATTGAGCCTATTTAGAATTGTTCCAAACTAGATGCCCAAACGGGCACGGAGACGGCCATGTTCATCCAGACCGAATCGACGCCAAACCCGGCGACGCTGAAATTCCTGCCCGGCAAGGAAGTGCTTGTGGAAGGCACCGCCGATTTCCGCGATGCCGACAGCGCCGCCGTCGCCTCGCCGCTGGCCGGCCGGCTGTTCGAAATTCCTGGCGTCACCGGCGTTTTCTTCGGCTATGACTTCATCACCGTGACCAAGGATGGCCCCGACTGGCAGCATTTGAAGCCGGCGATCCTCGGCGCCATCATGGAGCATTTCATGTCCGGCGCGCCCGTCATGGCCAAGGCCGGCCCGGCCGCCGAGACCAGCCAGACCGGTGAGTTCTACGACAAGGCCGACGAGGAGCTGGTCATCACCATCAAGGAGCTGCTCGACACGCGGGTGCGCCCGGCGGTCGCCCAGGATGGCGGCGACATCACCTTCCGCGGCTTCGAGAATGGCACGGTGTTCCTGCACATGAAGGGTGCCTGCGCCGGCTGCCCGTCATCGACGGCGACGCTGAAGCACGGCATCCAGAACCTTCTGCGCCATTTCGTGCCGGAAGTGCAGCAGGTCGAGCAGGTCTCCTGACGCCCGTTTTTACAATTCTACCCTGCTGACCGTCTGGTCCGATTTCTTCGCTTCCGGCGCATCGGTCAGAAGGAACTCCAAAATGATCTACGAACTTCGGGTTTACCGGGCTTTGCCGGGACGCTTGCCGGCGCTTCTTGATCGCTTCGACAAGATCACGCTCAAATTATGGGAAAAGCACGGTATCCGCCAAGCGGGTTTCTTTACCACGCTGATCGGAGCTTCGAACAACGAACTGACCTACATGCTGGCATGGGAATCGCTGGCCGAACGCGAAGAGCGTTGGACGGCGTTCGTGAAGGACCCTGCCTGGACGCAGGCGCGGGAAGATTCCGAGCGTGATGGCCAGATCACCGAGACAATCATCAACCAAATTTTGGTTCCCACCGCGTTCTCGGCGGTGTCCTGACCGCCGAGCAGGCGTCGCATCGCGCAAACAACAAAAAACCGGGCCGAATTGCCCGGTTTTCTGCTTGGGACGTCCGTTGTTGCCTAGACGGTCCGCGTACGAAAACTGCCTCTAGAGAACGATGACCTTGGCGCCGACCGAGGCGCGGTCATAGAGGTCGATGATATCCTGATTCATCAGCCGGATGCAGCCAGACGACATCGCCTTGCCGATCGAATTCCATTCCGGGCTGCCATGCAGGCGATAGCCTGAATCACCGCCCTTGTTGAACAGGTACATGGCGCGCGCGCCGAGCGGGTTCTTCAGGCCCGGCTCCATGCCGCCGGCAAACTTTTCCAATTCCGGCTGGCGCTGGATCATCTGCCTCGGCGGCGTCCAGGTCGGCCATTCGCGCTTGAGCGCAATGTGGGCGGTGCCATGCCACTCGAAGCCCTCGCGGCCGACGCCGATGCCGTAGCGAATGGCCCTTCCGTCGCCCTCGATGAAATAAAGGAACTTGTTCTGCGTATCGACGATGATCGTGCCCGGCTTTTCCGGGCTATCGTAGTTCACTTCCTGCCGATGGTACTTCATCGGCACTTTCTCGATCGGGATGCGCGGCAGCTGATAACCGGCGTCGGTGACCGCGCCGTAGTCGTTGGAGAAGATCTGCGAGCCGATGGTGCTGCAACCGGCGATAGCAGTGGAGAGCGCCAGTGCGGCGATGATTGCAAACGACTTCATGCGCATCAGGTGATCCGGTGCCCCGCCCAAACTCGGCGGCACGAGTCGGCCGCTCTCTCATCATCATTCATGCTGGCATTTGCTTTGCTTGCCAAGCGCGCGATGCCTATATGCCTGCCTTGACGTATCGGTAAGCGTATCACTATGGCATTTTGGCAACAGGACTCACAGGATTGTGAAGCAAATTCAAGGGGCCTGCTCCATGGGTTCCTGGAAATCGAGGAGAACCGTCATGAATGTCGGTGACGCCGCCCACCGCTCCGGCCTGCCGGCCAAGACCATCCGTTACTATGAAGAGATCGGCCTGATCGCCCCGGCACGCGCCGCCAACGGCTACCGCGATTATTCCGGAGACGACATCCATCGGCTGGCCTTCCTGCGCCGCGCGCGCAATCTCGGCTTTTCCATCGACGATTGCCGCCAGCTGATGGCGCTTTACCAGGATCGCAGCCGCGCCAGCCAAAACGTGCGCGAAATCGCCGCCGCCCATGTCACGGCGATCGAGGAGAAAGTGCGCGAGTTGCAGTCAATGCGCTCGACGCTGCAGAAACTGATTCATGCCTGTCACGGCGACGAAAGGCCGGATTGTCCGATCCTTGATGACATGGCGGGCGCGGCATTGCCCAGCGACAAGGGCGCCTCTGCGCCTGCATAATGACCGTACGTCGACGACGCCCGAAGCCTGGTCGACTCCTGCCGGGAGGACATCCGCAATGGTCTCGATGACCGTCGAACTGCGCAACGTGGAGGACACGCGAGCCGCCATGGGCTGGGCCGGCGGCCACACGATCATCGTCGACCGGCCCGAAGGCAAGGCCGGCGGCATGGGCCTGGGCTTCAATGGCGGCCAGTTGCTTGCCCTGGCGATCGGCGGCTGCTTCTGCAACGATCTTCGCTACGTCGCCGAGGAAATGGGCGTAACGCTCGACAAGATCGCCGTGACCGTGACGCTGAACCTCGAAGGCAAGCCTTTGCTCGCGACCTCGTCAACCATGGCGGTTTCATGCACGACGCTGGACGGCTCCGACCCGGCGGAGATCATCACAAGGGCCGCGGCGATTTCCACGGTCAGCAACTCCCTGCGCCAGGGCGTGCCGGTGAGCATTGAAACGGCCGCAACGGCGGCCGGCTTGTCGGAGGAATGATCCCCCGGAACAGGCGCATTGGCCGCGTGGATTGTCAGAGATCGCCCAAAAAGGCCCGCCGCCGGCACGGCGGAGCGATTGACCCAATTTTCTTCGGCATCTGGGCGCGTCAATCAGCCGCTCTATGTCTTCCTTTGTCGCAATGATCAACGATGGAGGTTGGCATGGATCGGCGATTGTTTCTGACTGGAATGCTTGGGCTGGCAGGGGCTGCGACCGTCGTCGCAATCGCGCGTCCTGCCACCGCCTTGGCCGGCATCCCGAATACGGGGCCCGGCATTCTCGACGAGCTCGACAAACCGTCCGACGATATTCTCGACCCGGATGGTCCCGGTGTCCAGGATGGCGTCGAGTTGGTGCGGCACCGCAGATGGCACCGCCGCCGTCGCCGACGCGGGTGGAGGCGGGTCTGCCGTCGCTATTGGCGCAATGGCTATTGGCGCCGCAGATGTTTCCGCAGATCCTTCTGGATCCACTTCTGACGAGACCAGCAACGCGAAGGTCCCGGCGCCCGCCGGGGCCTTCGCTATCGCTGCGGGGAATCCAATCGGCAAAAAAGGCCCGCCGCCCCTCGGCAGCGGGCAGGTCCTGGAGTGCCGGGGGATCAACCCGGCATGGGATCAACGAGCGGGTCACCGGTTGGTTGCAGGGATCGGCCCGGTAGCCTTCCTTTGGGTGGACCGCCACCGGGCCTGACCGGAGCGGGGTGTATTGGGGGAGCCCCGGCTGCTTCCAAAATATCACTTTTCTCTTATATTCGCTTTAGCTAATTTACATAAAGCCATGCATCACCCGCAGATGGGGTGCGCACTTCACGAAAGTGTCGAAGTGACGTCTCCCTGCTTATGCCATTCGGCATTCGCGGAACTAAAGCGGTGCATCTGACTTTGGTTGGTGACGCGCAAAGATTTTTTCGCTGCTATCTTAAAGTTACCAAATGGAAATTGACCGGCGCAGCATATCAAGTCGATTTGCGCTGACGATCTCTTTGTTTTTCCAGGAACTGCTTGGCGTGCTCCGCCCAATCAGCCGTCGTGACTTTATGCTCCTGAACGGACTTTCTGAAAGCCTTGCGCAGAGCATCAAGATCAAAGGCCCACAGTTGTTCACCATCAGTGCTGTTCAATTTTGTGCCGCCCGTCCCCATGAGAACGATGGTGTGCACCACAAGCTCAATCTTTCAAGGATCAATGCGTGACTTCTTTTGGGTATATCCGGGTATATCGAATATACAATCGCCTGCATAAAACAGGTTCAAACCGTGAACAGAATCTGGCATGGTGCCTGGCATGCCGATCATCTCGCCCATCCCCATCAACCCTCTCATCGACGGTCGCCAGTCCGAACGCGCCATGCTGGTGCGACGCGGTGTGCAGCGGCTGCTCATGGATATGGGCGCGCATGTCTTGCCCGAACTGTCGTTGGCCACCGGCCGCCGTGCCGACCTCGTCGCTTTGACCCGGCAGGGCGATATCTGGATCATCGAGATCAAATCCTCGATCGAGGATTTCAGGGTCGACCGCAAATGGCCCGACTACCGGCTGCATTCCGACCGCTTCTTCTTCGCCACCCATCCCGGCGTACCCTCGGAGATCTTCCCGCACGAATGCGGCTTCATCCTTTCCGACGGCTATGGCGCCGAGATCCTGCGCGATGCGCCCGAGCACCGCATGGCAGCGGCAACGCGCAAGGCGCTGATGCTGCGGATCGCGCGGGCCGGCGCTTCGCGGCTGCTGGCGGCGGAGCTTGCCGGCGTGTCGGTGCCGGCGCTGGAGGGTGAGAGCGAGTAGCGGCGTCCTTCACTCTATGACCGGCTCTCCTCTTCGCCGTCCTCCACGCCACCCCTAGCGGACGCCATGAGCAGCACGGCAGCGCCCAGGATGGCGGCGATGAAGGAGCCGGCGAGGATGCCGACCTTGACCGCGTCCTGCAGCGCCACGTCGCCGGCGAAGGCGAGCAGGCCGATGAACAGGCTCATGGTGAAGCCGATGCCGCACAGCAGCGATATGCCGATCATGTGCGTCCAGCCGGCATTGGCGGGTAGGTCGGCAAGACCGAGCCTGATGGCAAGTGCCGAGGAGCCGAACACGCCGACCAGCTTGCCGACAACCAGGCCGGCGGCGACACCCAGCGTCAACGGCTCGATCAGCGCGCCAAAGCTCAGGCCGGCGAGCGAAACGCCGGCATTGGCAAAGCCGAAGATCGGGATGACGACGAAAGCCACAATCTTGTGCAGGCCGTGCTCGAGCCGGTGCAGCGGCGAACGGTCCAGATCGTGACCGATCCCGGCGGAGCGCTCAAGCGGGATGGTCAGCGCCAGCGCCACGCCGGCAAGCGTTGCATGGACGCCAGATTTCAGCACCAGAACCCACAGGACGACGCCCAGAACGAGATAGGGCACAAGCGTCATCACCCGCATGCGGTTGAGCACGACAAGCGCGGCAATGATTGCGAAGGCGGCACCCAGATAAGCCAGCGACAAGCCGCTGGTGTAGAAGATGGCGATGATGATGACGGCACCGAGGTCGTCGATGATGGCCAATGCTGTGAGGAACACCTTCAGCGAAGCCGGCACGCGGCTGCCGAGCAGCGACAGCACGCCGAGCGCAAAAGCTATGTCGGTGGCGGTCGGGATCGCCCAGCCGGACAGGGCGGCCGCATTGTTGCGGTTGACGGCGACATAGACGAGTGCCGGAACCAGCATGCCGCCGGCGGCGGCGATGCCGGGCAGCACGCGCCGAGGCCAGGTGGAGAGCTGGCCGTCCAGCATCTCGCGCTTGATCTCCAGCCCGACGAGCAGGAAGAACACCGCCATCAGCCCGTCATTGACCCAGTGCGAGACGCTGAGCGGGCCGAGATAGGCGTGGAGCACGGAGAAATAGGTTTCGGCGAGCGGCGAGTTGGCGACGATCAGGGCAAGCGCCGCCGCCGCCATCAGGATGATGCCGCCGGCCGCTTCGCTATCGAGAAATTCGCGGAAGACGGAAATCGGCCGCTGCTTCAGATCCTGCATGTCGCCTCCGTCATGCCGCCTGTTTCGGCGGGTTTCAATCGGCAAGATGGCAAACGGTGGCCTTAACGCGGCGCGCGCTTTGCCAGTATGCGCTGCAAGGTGCGACGGTGCATGTTGAGCCGGCGCGCTGTCTCGGAGACGTTGCGCTCGCACATCTCATAGACGCGCTGGATATGCTCCCATCGGACGCGGTCGGCCGACATCGGGTTTTCCGGCGGCGCCGCGCGCTCGCCGGCGGTGCGGGTGAGTGCGGCGAAGATATCATCGGCGTCGGCGGGCTTGGAGAGATAATCGACCGCACCGAGCTTCACCGCGGTCACCGCGGTGGCGATGTTGCCATAGCCGGTCAGGATGATGGTACGGGAATCCTCGCGCTTTTCGCGGATGGCCGCGACCACGTCGAGGCCGTTGCCGTCGCCGAGCCGCATGTCGACCACGGCGTAGGCGGGCGGATTGGCGCGCGCCTTGGCAACCGCCTCCTCGACGCTCTCGGCCGTCTCGACCACGAAGCCCCTGGCTTCCATGGCGCGGGCCAGACGCGTGAGGAACGGCTTGTCGTCATCGACGACAAGCAGCGAGGTGTCCTCGCCTTCAACCATTGCGCCAATATTCTCGTCGCCTGTCATAGTCTCAAAATTCCTGCTGCCTTAATTTTACGCAAATATAGTTCCTGAGCCTCCTTGTCCAATTTTTAGAGGTCCTTCAAGGCTCTCAGGCAGTGTCGAACATGCTGGCCGAAGTGATTTCCGGATTGAGGAACACACCACGCGGCCACGATATCTGGACCATGGCGCCCTCGCCCAGGCCACTCGAATTGCGGAAATCGAGCACGGCACCAGAGCGTTCGAGCAGGGTCTTGGCGATGAACAGGCCGAGGCCCAGACCACCGCCGGTTTCATTGCCCTGGCGCGTCGACATATAGGGCTCGCCGATGCGGTCGATGATCTCGGCCGGAAAACCGGGGCCGTCATCGACGATCGAGAAGGTGACGGTGGCCTCGTCCCAGCTCCAGCGCACGGTGACGCTTTTGCGGGCGAAATCGACCGCGTTCTCGACCAGGTTGCCGAGGCCGTAGATGACGCCCGGATTGCGCTGCCCGACCGGCTCGGGGCCGATGCGTTCGCCGGGCCGAAGCTTGATCGAGATGCCGAAGTCCCGGTGCGGCGCGGTGACCTCCTCGACCAGCGATGTCAATGGCAGCCGCGAAAGATGCGCCTCACCCTCCGAGGACAGGCTGGTCAGCCGCTTGAGAATCTCGCGGCAACGCTCGCTCTGCGAACGCAACAGCGTCACGTCTTCCCCGTATTTCGGATCCTTGCCGAGCGCCTTTTCCATCTCCTTGGCGACAAGCGCGATGGTGGCGAGCGGCGTGCCGAGCTCGTGCGCGGCCGCGGCGGCCAGCCCGTCGAGCGCCGAAAGGTGCTGCTCGCGCTGCAGCACCAGCTCTGTTGCGGCGAGCGCATTGGCCAGAAGCCGGGCTTCGGCGGCCACCCGGAAGGCATATATGGCGGTGAAGGCGATCGAGGACAGCACCGCCATCCACATGCCGGCGACATAGAGAAAAGGCATGGCCAGCGGCGCATCCTCATGCCAGGGCAGCGGCAGATGGACAAAGACCAGAAAGGTCGCCGCCGACATGACCAGCCCGCCGAGGATGGCAGTCAGGCGCAGGGGCAGCGATGTCGCCGAAATGACGACAGGCACGGTCATCAGCAGCGAGAACGGATTGGTGAGGCCGCCGGTCATGTAGAGCAGGCCGGCAAGCTGCAGGCTGTCGAAGATGAGGATGCCGAAGGCCGCAAGCGGCGTGAGCCGGTGCGCCGCCGGAAAGCGAAAGGCGAGAAACAGGTTCATCCAGGCCGAACAGGCGATCAGGGCAAAGCAGAGGCTGACCGGCAGCGGAAACTTCAGCCCGTAGGCGACGACGAGCACCGCCAGGCTCTGACCGACAATGGCAAGCCATCGCAACCGGATTAGCGTGTTGAGGCGCAGTCTCTGGCTCTGCTGGAAATCGGGCGAACGCAAAACGTTGATCATGGCCATGAATTACAGCCGCGAAGCTCCAAAGGCTAGGTCCCGCGCGGCTTGGCCCTGGCGGTGGCGGCGGCGAGCAGCGGGTTTTCCGGCCAGACATGCTTGGGATAGCGGCCGCGCATGTCGGCGCGTACGTCGGCCCAGGAGCCGCGCCAGAAGCCGGGCAGGTCGCGCGTCGTCTGGATCGGCCGGTGCGCCGGCGACAGGAGTTCGAGCGTCAGCGGCACAGTGCCATTGGCGATGGCGGGATGCCGGTCGAGCCCGAACAGTTCCTGCACGCGAACCGCCAGCACCGGCCATTCGCTGTCATAGCGGATAGGCACATGGCTGCCGGACGGAGCGTCGAAATGGGTTGGCGCCAGCGTATCGATCCTGCGCTGCAGATCATGCGGCACGAGGCTGGCCAGTCCGGCCGAGACAACACCCGCATCGATGGCGGCAAACGATGCCGCGCCGGCGAGGTAAGGCAGCAGCCAGTCGTCGAGGCGCTCGACGAGGGCGTCATCCGCCATATCGGGCCATGGCGCGCCCAGGCCGCGATGCAGCCAGCCAAGCCGCTGGCGCAGCGTTTGCGCCTCCTTGCTCCAGGTCAGCAGCGACAGCCCGTGCTGGCGCACGGCATCGAGGACGGCGCGGTCGGCGTCGGCCCCCGTTGGCGGCGGCAGCATGCGCTCGGCGAGCGTGATGGCGCCAAGGCGCACGGTTTCACGCACACGCACGGCGCGCTTGTCCCGATCGAAGCTCGTTTCACGGCGCGCCTCGATCCTGTCCGCCAACGCGACACGGACATCGTCCTCGCCGATCGCCGCTGCCGCCGTGATGCGCGCATTCTGTGCCTTGCCCTGCAGGTCGGCGACGACCAGAAACGGCTCGCCCGCCAGCGGGTCGGCGGCGTCGAGCATGGCGCCGGAGCCGTTGGCCAGCACGAAACGGCCGCGCTCGCCGCGCGCCTTCGCCACCCGATCCGGCCAGGCGTGGACGAGCAGGGGACCGCCCGCCGCAGCTTCGCTGCCCTTCGCCCCGCCAGCCTGCCTTGCCAGCCTTTCGGCGAGTTGCTTGGCGGCGGCAGCGCGCGGAGATCTTTCCCCGCGAAAACGCATCAGCCGCCGCTCCAGATCGGCGCCGTCGCCACCGAGGCCGCGTTCGGTGAGGAGCACGGCGAACATTGCCGCCTCGAAGGCATGGCCGCTCCGGGATGCCTCGGCAACCATATGCGCCAACCGCACCGGCAGAGCGAGCTTGCGCATCGCTGCACCCGCCTCCGTCAGGCGCCCCGTGTGGTCGATGGCATCCAGCGCGCGCAGTAGCCCCCTTGCCTCATTGAGGGCCGGAACAGGCGGCGGATCGAGAAAAGCAAGCGCTGACGGATCGGCAACGCCGAAGGCAGCACAATCGAGCAGCAGTCCGGACAGATCGGCCTCAAGGATTTCCGGCGGCGTGAAAGCAGGAAGTGCAGCCGTTTGCTCGGCCCGCCACAGCCGGATGGCGACGCCTGGCTGCGTGCGCCCGGCACGGCCGGCGCGCTGGTCGGCGGAAGCCTTGCTGACACGCACGGTCTCCAGTCGGGTCAAGCCACTGGCCGGCTCATAGCGCGGCAGCCGCGACAGGCCGGAATCGATGACGACGCGCACGCCGTCGATGGTGATCGAGGTTTCGGCTATCGAGGTGGCCAGCACCACCTTGCGGCGGCCCGATGTTGCCGGCTTGATCGCCGCGTCCTGCGCCTTGCCGTCCAGCATGCCGTAGAGCGGGACGATGTCGGTATCGGTGCCGACCTTGCCGGCCAGCCGTTCGGCGGTGCGCTCGATCTCGCGCTGGCCGGGCAGGAAGGCAAGGACGCTGCCGCTCTCGTCGGCAAGAGCGGCGCGGATCGCCTTGGCCATCGCGTCCTCGATGGCGATGCCGGCCGGCCGTTCGTCATAACGGATATCGACGGGAAAGGCGCGACCCTCGCTTTCGACGACCGGCGCGCCCGACATGAGTTTGGCGACGCGCGCGCCGTCGAGCGTCGCCGACATCACAGCCAAGCGCAGATCCGGCCTGAGCGCCCCCTGCACGTCGAGCGCCAGAGCGAGACCGAAATCGCCGTCGAGCGAACGCTCGTGGAATTCGTCGAAAATGACAGCCGAAACACCGGGCAGTTCGGGATCGTCGAGGATCATGCGCGCCAGCACGCCTTCGGTGACGACCACGATCCTGGTCTTTGCCGAAATGCGGTTTTCCATGCGCATGGCGTAGCCGACGGTGGCGCCGGGTTCCTCACCAAGCAACTCAGCCATCCGGCGAGCGGCGGCGCGAGCGGCGAGGCGGCGCGGTTCAAGCAGGATGATCTTGCCGGCGCCGAGCCAAGGCGCGTCAAGCAGCGCCAGCGGCACCAGCGTGGTCTTGCCAGCGCCGGGCGGCGCCACCAGCACGGCGCTGTCGCCATCGCCAAGCGCTTCCCTCAGCGCCGGCAGCACGACGGACACAGGAAGCTCCGGCAGGGGTTTTGTGGTCATGGCGCCCGCATATCAGCGGTTACGGCCACGGCGCAACCAGAGTCGGTTCAAAGCCGGGTACGCGAAAACGGGTTCCAGCGCACGGTCCCCAGCCGCGCTTCCTCACGCACCATGGTCAACAGGCCGGCGCCGCCAACGACCGCCAGGCCAACCAGCGACAGCCCGTCCGGATATTCCTGGAAAAACAACGCGCCGAGGATCACCGCCCAGGCGATCTGCGAATAATGCGTCGGCGCGACCCGGTTGGCAGGCGCGTATTTCATGGCCAGCAGTTGAAGGAATTGTCCACCTGCTGTGAAGGCACCGGCCGCCGCCAACCACAGCAACTGCTTGCCGTCGGGAACGGTGAACGAGGTGGCGGCGGCACCGATGCCGTTGAACAGCAGGCCGTAGCCGACCAGCACGCCGAGCATGGTGGTGCGCTTTTCCTGCTGCGCCAGCGAGCGCATCAGGATGACGCTGGTGGCGGCGAGGAAGGCAACACCGAAGGCGGCAAGGTGGCCGAGATTGAGCTCGCGAAAGCCCGGCCGCACCACCAGCATGACACCGGCGAAACCGGCGACCACTGCCAGCCAGCGCCAGGGGCCGACCTTCTCCTTGAGGATCACCGTGGAGAGGATGGTGACGCAGAGCGGCGCCAGGAAGATCAACGCATAGGACTCGGCCAGCGGAATGGTGGTGAAGGCGTAGACACTGAGCACGCCGGAAGCGATGCCCGCCCAGGCACGCGCCTGCACCGCCCATGGCCTTCTGGTGCGCCAGAAATCGCGCCAGCGTTCGCCCGCGGGCCGCGTGAAGAACAGGAAGAAGCCCGCGAACAAGGTTATGAAAAAGCCGATCTCGAAGATCGTGAGCTGACCGCCCAGGCTTTTGACAACGGCATCGCTACCCGAATAGCTTGCGTAGGCGATCAGGGCGAGCAGGATTCCGTTCGTCACGTTGTTCCAATTCCGGGGAGAGAGTGGTTTGAAAATCCTGGCGCTCGGTGCGCATCCGGACGACATCGAGATCTTCATGTTCGGTACGATGGCCGCCTATGCCGCGCAAGGCGCAGAACTCACTTTTGCCATGGCCACGGATGGTGCTAGGGGCGGCACAAGTGATCCCGCTGTTCTCGCTCGTGTCCGTCGCGACGAAGCAACGGCCGCGGCCGCGCTGGTAGGCGCAGTGCCACGCTTCCTCGACTTCCCGGACGGCGAGCTGGTGGCCGATGCAGCGCTGATTGGAGCTCTGAAAGCACTGATCGGTCAAATCGGCCCGGATCTGGTGATCACGCACGCGCCCAACGATTATCATGCAGACCATCGCGCGCTGTCGGACGGCGTTCGTATCGCGGCGTCTTTCGCCGTCCCAGTGCTGCATGCCGACACGATGGGCGGCACCGGTTTTTCGCCGACGCACTATGTCGACATTTCCGCCCATGCCGACGTCAAGGCCGTGGCGATCCGCATGCATCAATCGCAGGATCCCGACCGCTTCGTCGACATTGCGCGGACACAGAACGCCTTTCGCGCCGGCCAGTGCAACGGCGCGCAAGGCTCATCGGCCGAAGCCTTCCGTTTTGAACCGTCGTTCCCGTTCGCCGATATCCGCGCGCTGCTGCCGCCGGCGCCGGCGATCCGCAAGGTGATGGTGAGCACCAGAAGGGTAGATTGAAAGCCGAGGTTGCCCCACGTCCCGGTCAGAATCGGCCTGAACAGCTTCGGTAAGCCAGCCAGCGACCCGCGCTTTTCCCAACGTTTTCAGACATCGCCATAAGCATGCTGCGGCGCAGCAACGAATTCGCTTGCCTTGTTTAGTAAAAATTGCATCACTAAACAAATTACTAAACATCTGCAGTGTAACCGCGCAGCCATGTTTGGGCCCCTGAGGAGAGGGGTTGAGGGCTTTTTGAAACCGTCATCCGGGCGCGTTTCGCAAATGGGAGGAAGTCATGAAATCGAGCTTGAAACTGGCGTTGGGACTGACCTCGGCAATCACAGCGTCGACAGCCGTCGCGAACGTCGCGCACGCTGAAGACCTGACCCTGTGCTGGGCCGCCTGGGACCCGGCCAACGCGCTTGTCGAACTGTCCAAGGATTTTACCAAGGAAACCGGTATCGGCATGAAATTCGAGTTCGTGCCGTGGACCAACTATGCCGACCGTTTCCTCAACGAGCTCAACTCGCACGGCAAATTGTGCGACCTGATCATCGGCGACAGCCAGTGGATCGGCGGCGCTGCCGAGAACGGCCATTACGTCAAGCTGAACGACTTCTTCGACAAGGAGAAGATCAGCATGGACGATTTCGTGCCGGCAACCGTCGTCGGCTATTCGGAATGGCCGAAGAACACGCCGAACTATTGGGCGCTGCCGGCCATGGGCGACGTCGTCGGCTGGACCTACCGCAAGGACTGGTTCTCCAAGCCGGAACTGCAGAAGGAATTCAAGGAGAAGTACGGTTGGGATCTCGGCCCGCCAACCACTTTCGACCAGTTGAAGCAGGTCGCCGAGTTCTTCCAGAAGCGCGAGATCGACGGCAAGACCGTCTATGGCGCCTCGATCTACACCGAGCGCGGCTCCGAAGGCATCACCATGGGCGCCATGGACGTGCTCTACAGCTATGGCTTCCAGTACGAAAACCCCAAGAAGCCCTATGAAATGGAAGGCTTCGTCAACTCCGACAAGTCGGTCAAGGGGCTGGAGTTCTACAAGGCGCTCTATGATTGCTGCACGCCGCCCGGTGCCTCGAACAGCTACATGGGCGAAGGCGTCGATGCCTTCAAATCCGGCCAGGTGGCGATGCACATGAACTTCGCCTTCACATGGCCGGGCCTGCAGAAAGACGAGAATGTCGGCGGCGACAAGATCGGTTACTTCGTCAACCCGAAGGGTCCGGACGGCGAGCAGTTCGCCCAGCTCGGCGGCCAGGGTATCTCCGTGGTGTCCTATTCCGACAAGCAGGAGGCGGCGCTGAAATACATCAAGTGGTTCGCCAACAAGGACGTGCAGGCCAAATGGTGGTCGCTCGGCGGCTATTCGTGCCTCAACGCGGTGGTCAAGGATCCGAAGTTCCCGGCCAGCCAGCCCTATGCGCAGACCTTCCTCGACTCGATGGCCATCGTGAAGGACTTCTGGGCCGAGCCGAGCTACGCCCCGCTGCTGCAGGCCTCGCAGAAGCGCTTCCACGACTATGTCGTCGCCGGCCAAGGTTCGGCCAAGGACGCGCTCGACGGCCTGGTCAAGGACTGGACCCAGGTCTTCCAGGACGATGGCAAGATGTAACCAGCTCCTCCCGAGCTAAGCCAAGCATCCCGTGCCGCCCCTTGGCACGGGATGCAGTTCAGATAAATTCCATGACAGAGACGACCAAGTGACCGAAGCAGGACTCACCATGCTCAATCGGACCGCGGAGAACGTTGCCCGGGCGACCCCGGAGCCGTTGGCCCGCAAGGTCCGGGGCATCAGCGACAAGGGCCTCGCCTGGCTGTTCATCTCGCCGACGATCCTGTTGCTGCTGGCCATCAACATCTTCCCGCTGTTCTGGGCGATCTATCTGTCGTTCACCAACTACCGGGCCAACCGCCCGAACGAGGTGGTGAAAAATCTCGGCCTTGCCAACTACCAGCGCATCCTCGGCGACAAGGATATCTGGATCGCCATGCAGACGACCGCGCATTTCGTGTTCTGGACGATCCTTTTGCAGACGCTGATCGGCTTCACGCTGGCCTGGCTGATCGACAGGAAGTTCCGCGGCCACGCTTTCTGGACGACGCTGATCCTGGTGCCGATGATGCTGTCGCCGGCGGTGGTCGGCAATTTCTGGCGCTTCCTCTACGAGCCGCAGATCGGCCTGTTCGCCTATGCGATCTCCTTTGTCACGAGGATCCCGCCGACCGATATCCAGATGCTCTCCAACGTGTCGCTGGCGCCCTGGTCGATCATCATCGTCGATACCTGGATGTGGACGCCCTACGTGATGCTTATCTGCCTCGCGGGCCTCCGCTCCATCCCCGAATACATCTACGAGGCGGCCGAGGTCGACCGCGCCTCGAACTGGCGGCAGTTCTGGTCGATCACGCTGCCGATGGCGCTGCCCTTCATCATGCTGGCTGTGCTGTTTCGCGGCATCGAGAACTTCAAGATGTTCGACATGGTCAATCTGTTGACCGGCGGCGGGCCGGGCTCGACGACCGAGGTCGCCTCGATAACGCTGAAGCGGCAGGCTTTCGAAAGCTGGCGCACCGGTTATTCCTCGGCCTTCGCCATCATCCTTTTCGTGGCGGTGTTCGGCCTGGCCAACATCTACGTCAAGGCGCTCAACAAGGTGAAGCAGAGATGAGCCTGACCACAGCCCATTCGGTCGTCGCACCGAGCAGCAACTCGAAACGGATCGCCGGCACGATCATCGTGCTTTACGCACTAATCTCGATCGTGCCGCTGCTGTGGATCTTCGCCACCAGCTTCAAGACGCCGCCGGATTCGATTGCCTATCCGCCCAAGATCCTGTTCCAGCCCAGTCTTGAGGGCTACTGCAATTTGTTCACGACGCGGACCCGGCAGACGCCGGAATACATCAACTCGCTGGGTCCGGCGACGGGCTTCTGCGACGAGACCACGCGCAAGCGCAACATGGTGATCGCCGGTCCGTCCAACTTCCTGCCGCGCTTCGTCAATTCGCTGATCATCGCCTTCGGTTCGACCTTCTGCGCCGTGTTCTTAGGCACGCTGTCGGCCTACGGCTTCTCACGCTTCAAGGTGCCGCTCGCCGACGACCTCCTGTTCTTCATCCTGTCGACGCGCTTCATGCCGCCGATCGCCGTCGCCATTCCGATCTATCTGATGTACCGCGAGCTTGGCCTGTCGGACACCGCGCTCGGCATGATCCTGCTCTACACGGCGGTCAATGTGTCGCTGGCTGTCTGGCTGCTGAAGGGCTTCATCGACGAGATCCCGCGCGAATATGAAGAAGCGGCAATGATCGACGGCTACACGCGGCTGCAGGCCTTCTGGCGCACCGTGCTGCCGCAGGCGACGACCGGCATAGCCGCGACCGCCATCTTCTGCCTGATCTTCGCCTGGAACGAGTATGCGTTCGCAGCTCTCCTGACCTCCGGCACGGCGCAGACCGCGCCGCCCTTCATCCCGACCATCATCGGCGAAGGCGGCCAGGACTGGCCGGCGGTCGCGGCCGGCACGACGATCTTCCTGGTGCCGATCCTGGTTTTCACCATCCTGCTTCGCAAGCAATTGCTGCGCGGCATCACCTTCGGCGCGGTGCGCAAATGAGCTTGACCAAGCCTGGGAACCGCAAATCGCGCTGGCCGGCCTGGGCACGGCGCGGGCTGATGGAAAACATCGCGACAGCGCTGATCGCCATCGGCTTCCTGATGCTGTTCCAGCCCTTCGCGCTGTCGCTCTACACCTACTCCTTCATCACCATGCTCGCTGGCACCGTGATGTTCATCATCGTCTCCAAGTTCCCGGAATAATCATGGCCGAAATCCGTGTCCAGCACCTGAGAAAGGCTTTCGGCGATTTCGTCGCCGTGCAGGATTCCAACTTCGTCGTCGAGGATGGCGAGTTCTTCGTCATGCTCGGCCCGTCCGGCTGCGGCAAGACGACGACCTTGCGCATGATCGCGGGGCTTGAGCTGCCGACCGGCGGCCAGATCCTGCTCGGCGGCGACGACGTTACCATGCTGCGGGCCCGCGAGCGCGACATCGCCTTCGTCTTCCAGCTGTTCGCGCTCTACCCGCACATGAATGTGCGCAAGAACATCGGCTTCCCGCTGCTGGCGCAAGGCATGCCTTCGGCCGAAATCCGCACGCGGGTCGAGGAAACGGCGAAGCTGCTGCGCATCGACCATCTGCTCAACAAATCCGTCTCCGGACTTGCCGGCGGCGACCGCCAGCGCGTCGCGCTCGGCCGCGCCATCGTGCGGCGGCCAAAATGCTTCCTGATGGATGAGCCGCTGGGAACCCTTGACACCGAATTCCGCGATTTGATGGTCCACGAGCTGCGCGAACTGCACAACCGCATCCATGCCACGACGGTCTATGTCACGCACGACCAGATGGAAGCGATGTCGATGGCCGACAAGATCGCGGTGATGAACCATGGCGTCATCGAGCAGTTCGGAAGCCCGCGCGAAATCTATGACCGCCCGGCGACCATGTTCGTCGCCGACTTCATCGGCTCGCCACCGATGAACTTTTTGGGATTTGGCGGCGGGCTCGCCAAGGGCGCCAGGGAGATCATCGTGCAAGGCGCGAAGGTCGCGGTGCCGGAGGTGCGCGAGGACATCGCACCTGGCGACATGGCGCTCGGCATCCGCCCTGAACACATCCGCTTCGACGACGCCTCAAAATTGCGCGGCGCCATCTACGGCACCGAATATCTCGGCACCACGCAGATCGTCGCGGTGGAGACGGCGGATGGCATCATCAAGGCACGCGTACCGGCCGAAATCAGGCTCGCCACCGGCGACCATGTCGGCCTGACGCTGAGCAGCGCGCGGCTGTCGCTGTTCGAGAAGGGATCGGGCCGCGCGGTGAGAACCGCGATCCACGATGTCGCCTCGGAACGGAGGCCCCAGCATGGCTGAGGTGCACATCAAGAACGTGACCAAGAGTTTCGGCGACCATGTCGCCGTCGACGGCCTCGACCTGCACATAGCAGATGGTGAATTCGTCGTGCTGCTCGGGCCAACCGGGGCCGGCAAGACGACGACGCTGCGGCTCATCGCCGGGTTGGAACGGCCGGACAGCGGCACGATCGAGATCGGCGGACACAATGCCACGACGCTGTCGCCGGCCGAGCGCGACACCGCCTTCGTCTTCCAGCAATATTCGCTCTATCCGCATCTGTCGGTGTTCGACAATCTCGCCTTTCCGCTGCGCTCGCCGGCGCGGAAAATGCCGGAAGACCAGATCCGCCGCCGGGTCGAGGAGGTGGCGAAGATGGTGCGCATCCATCACAAGCTCGCCAACCGCTCGACCAAGCTTTCGGGCGGCGAAATGCAGCGCGTCGCCATCGGCCGCGCGCTGGTGCGCAAACCGTCCATCTATCTGATGGACGAGCCGCTGTCATCGCTCGACGCCAAGCTGCGGGCGGATCTGCGGCTCGAGCTGAAGCGCATCCAGACCGAGCTCGGCGCCACCATGCTCTACGTCACCCACGACCAGATCGAGGCGATGACGATGGCAGACCGCATCGGCATCCTCACCGAGGGCGTGCTGGTGCAGATCGGCTCGCCGCGCACCATCTATTCAGAGCCGGCAAACCTGCATGTCGCGGCGAGGCTCGGCCAGCCGGCGATCAATCTTCTGCCGACCGGGCTGCTGCCTGACGGCGGCGCACCGGCCGGCACCAAGACGATCGGCGCGCGCACCGAGCATCTGACGATCGCGAAGGCCGCGAATGGCCATGCTGACGGCGTTGTCGACTGGGTCGAGCATCTCGGTGACCAGAACCATTTGCATGTGACGGTAGGCACCAAGAAACTGGTGACGCTGACCGATCCCGACACGGATCTGGCGCAGGGCGACAAAGTGGTGATCCGCTACCGGGCGCCGCTGTATTTCGGCGCCGATGGACAGCGATTGATGTGAGCGGTTTTCGGTGATTCAGCACCGGTTTTGATTTTTCGAGTACGGGACGAATTCGATGAAGCACTTTTTCAACCACAGGGAAACGATCGTCACCGAGGCGCTCGACGGCCTGTTAAGGACCACCGGATCAATCGATCTCGCGCGCCTCGACGGCTATCCCGAGATCAAGGTCGTCCTGCGCGCCGACTGGCACAAGACGAAAGTCAGTATCGTCTCCGGCGGCGGGGCCGGGCACGAGCCTTCACATGCCGGCTTCGTCGGCAGGGGCATGCTGACGGCGGCGGTTTCGGGCGAGATCTTTGCCTCGCCAAGCGTCGAAGCGGTGCTGGCGGCCATTCGCGCGGTCACCGGCCCGGCCGGCTGCCTGCTGATCGTCAAGAACTACACCGGCGACCGTCTCAATTTCGGCCTGGCGGCAGAGAAGGCGCGCGCCGAAGGGTTTCGTGTCGAGATGGTCATTGTCGCCGACGATATCGCTTTGCCTGACATCACCCAGCCGCGCGGCGTTGCTGGCACCTTGTTCGTGCACAAGATATCAGGCCACCTGTCGGAAGCCGGCCACGATCTGGCTGAAATCGCGGCAGCGGCACGGGCGGCGGCCAAGGACATCGTTTCGCTCGGCATGTCGCTGTCGTCCTGCTCGATCCCGGGCCAGCCGCACGAAGACAGATTTGGCGAGAATGATGGCGAACTCGGCCTTGGCATTCACGGCGAGCCGGGCGTCGAGCGGATTGCGGTGCAGAGCGCCGACAGGCTGGTGGCGATCATGGCGGAGCGCCTTGCGAAGCGGCTTGATCCCAAGGCCACCTACGCCTTGCTGATCAACAATCTCGGCTCCGTGCCGCCGCTCGAAATGTCCGTTATCGCCAATGCGGTGCTTGCCTCGCCGTTGGCTAAAACCATCAAACTGACGATCGGCCCGGGCCCGCTGATGACGGCGCTCAACATGAACGGCTTCTCGCTGTCGCTGATCCGGCTGGATGCGGCGCGCGAAACCGCCTTGCAGGCGCCGGTCGGCCCGCATGCCTGGATACCGGCAAAGCCGGTTGTTTCACCTGCCGTCGTGCCGATGGCGAAAGCGGCCGGACAAAGCGTGGCACGCAAGCCCAGCCAGGATGCGCGGACCCGGCCTCTTCTCGTTACCATCTGCGAAAGGCTGATCGCGCTCGAAGCGACTTTGAACGGACTGGACACCAAAACAGGCGACGGCGACACCGGTTCGACGGTGGCGACCGGCGCGCGCAGTGTTCTCGAGCGGCTTGATATGCTGCCGCTTGCCGAGCCTGCAGCCACCCTTGGCGCGATAGGCGACATTCTGAGCGCGTCGATGGGCGGCTCCAGCGGCGTGCTGCTGTCGATCTTCTTCACGGCGGCGGCGCAGGCTCTGGGCGGCGGCGCGAGCCTGCCCAGAGCGCTGCTTGCCGGCCTTGAACGGATGACCTTTTACGGCGGCGCCAGAATTGGCGATAGAACCATGGTCGATGCGCTTGAGCCGGCGCTCAAAGCGCTCGACGCGAACGGCCTTGAGGAGGCGGCAACAGCAGCCCGCCATGGTGCCGAGGCCACGGCCGCCATGGACAAGGCAAAAGCCGGGCGGTCGGCCTATATCGGCAGCAAGCTGCAAGGTGTGGTCGACCCCGGCGCTCACGCGGTGGCCGAAGTCTTCGCGGCGGCCGCGGCATTGCATGAAGCGGCCTGACGTATGCTCCAGTTGTCGAATGACCGTTCTTTCGATACTGCCGGCAAGATGGAAACCGGGAATGCGGGTGACATGGCGGCGTTGAACCTTGCCCGGCTGATCGCGGCCGCCGCGGATACGATCGCCGCGAACGCCGAGGAATTGACGGCGCTCGACCAGGCGATCGGCGACGGCGACCACGGGCTGAACATGAAGCGCGGCTTCGAGGCCGTGCGCGCCGAAGCCGAAGCATTTTCGGCCAAACCGCTGCCCGATGCCCTGAAGGCGATCGGCACCAAGCTGGTGATGACGGTCGGCGGCGCCTCCGGCCCGCTGTTCGGCACCCTGTTCCTGGCATTCGGCAAGGAGATTTCGGCGAAACCCGATCGCGCCAATCTGACGGCGGCGTTCGGCAAGGCGATCGAAGCTGTGGCAGCACGCGGCAAATCGCAGATCGGACAAAAAACCATGCTCGACGTGCTGCAGCCGGTGCATGACGCGCTGCTGCAGGGAAAGACAGCTCTTGAAATCGCCGATATCGCCGACGCCGCGGCCGACGCGACCCTGCCTATGAAAGCCTTGCGTGGCCGCGCCTCGTTCCTGGGCGACCGATCGATCGGTCATATGGACGCCGGCGCGCGCTCAACCGCGCTGCTGGTGCGCACAGTGGCGCACAGCCTCGGGGAAAGCGCATGAGCAATGTCGGCATCGTCATCGTCTCGCATTCGCCGCTGGTTGCCGAGGGCACGGCCGACATGGTGCGGCAGATGGTGGGCGACGAAGTGCCGCTTGCATGGTGCGGCGGAAACGGCCATGGCGGGCTCGGCACCAATGTCGAGGCGATCATGGGTGCCATCGACAAGGCCTGGTCGGAAGCCGGTGTCGCCATTCTGGTCGATCTCGGCGGCGCCGAGACCAACTCGGAAATGGCGGTGGAGATGATCGGCGAGCCACGGTCGCACAAGATCATAGTCTGCAACGCGCCGATCGTCGAAGGCGCGGTGATGGCAGCGACCGAGGCCTCCGGCGGCGCCTCGCTGCGGGAAGTGGTGGCGACGGCACATGAATTGTCGCCGTCGTGAACGAACGGGAACTTTGAAAGACATGTCCGCATCCGCCGAAGCGACTGTTGTGATCACCCACGAGGTGGGTCTGCACGCGCGTCCTTCGGTGAAGTTCACCAAGCTGGCCAAGAGTTTTGCCGCCGAGGTGGAGATCGCGCTCGCCGCCAACGGGCCATGGTTCGACGCCAAGAGCATCGTCAAGGTGATGGCGGCCAAGGCGCCGAAGGGCACCGTGCTGCACATCAGGGCCAGCGGTGACGGCGCCAATGATGCCGTCGACGCGTTGGTCGAACTGGTGCGGCGCGATTTCGACGAAGGCGCGGACCATGTCCGAACCGCTTAGACTGCAAGGCATTTCGGCCTCGGCCGGCTATGCCGAGGGGCCACTGTTCGACCTCGACCAGACTGTCGTATCCTATGTCGGCAAAGAAACAGCCGACGACGAGAAGGCCGCGCTCGAAGCCGCAATCGCCGTCGCGACAAGCCGTCTCACCGCATTGAGCGAGATGGCCGAGGGCGATGCCGCCGACATTCTCGAGTTTCAGATCGCCATGCTGCAAGACGATGCGCTGAGCAGCCCGGCCTTTGCCGCGATCCGCACCGGCCTGCCAGCCGACAAAGCCTGGCGGCAAGCGCTTGATACCGAGATTGCCGGCTACGACGCTTCAGACCAGGATTATTTCCGCGCACGGGCCGCCGACATACGCGATATCAGGGACCAGGTGCTGCGGGCGCTGTCCGAGGATGGCGACGTCCAGGCGCCAACCGGCGCCATCCTCTACGGCTGGGATATCGCGCCGACGCGTTTTCTCGAAACCGACTGGAGCAGCGGCGGCGGCATCGCACTGAAGGCGGGCAGCACCGCCAGCCACGTCGCCATGCTGGCGCGTTCGCGCGGCGTGCCGATGGTTGTCGGGTTGGGCACTTCGCTGGCTCGTCTAACCGGCACAGCGCTGCTCGACGCCGAACATGGCGGCATTGTGCTGTCACCCTCCAAGACTGAAATCGCTGCTTTTCGCCAATCGTCCTCATCATTCCGGGCGCGCAGCGACCGGGCCGGGACGTTCCTGGCGCGACCGGCGGTGACCAAGGCCGGCACGGCGGTGCGCGTGCAGGTCAACATCGCCGACCCGTCCGATGTCGACCTCATCGACATTACGACCTGCGACGGAGTCGGGTTGATGCGCACCGAATTCCTGTTCGGCAAGACGCTGCCGGATGAGGAGACGCAGTATCGCGCCTATCGCAAGGTGCTGGAGTGGGCCGGTGAAAAACCGGTGACGATCCGCACCGTTGACGCCGGCGGCGACAAGCCGGTGCCCGGCTTTACGGTCGAGGAGAGCAATCCGTTTCTCGGCCTGCGCGGGATCAGGCTGTCGCTGGCAAGACCCGAGGTGTTTCGTGTACAGATCCGGGCGCTGCTGCGCGCCGCTGTCCATGGCAGCCTGAAAGTGATGTTCCCTATGATCGCCATTGTGGAGGAATACCGACAGGCAGCGGCGATGTTCGCCGAAGAGCAGACTGCACTTGCCGCACGCGGCGTCGCACACAACATGCCGCCGCTCGGCATCATGGTCGAAGTGCCTTCGGTGGCGATCGTACCGGAAGCCTTTACCGATGCCGCCTTCTTCTCGATCGGCTCCAATGATCTCACCCAGTATGTCATGGCGGCCGCCCGCGACAACGCTGCCGTGGCGCATCTCAATTCGGTCCGTCATCCGGCCGTGCTGCGGCTGATCGCTGCCGTGACGGCGTTTGGCCAGCGGGAAGAGATCCCGGTCAGCCTGTGCGGCGATGCAGCCGGCGATCCAGCCTCGATCCCGTCACTGATCGAGGCCGGCCTGCGCGATCTTTCCGTCGCGCCGGCGCAACTCGCCATGGCCAAGGCGGCCGTCGCGGACGTTTCTGTCTAGGCGCGGCCGGCATGGTCGACAGGACACCCGAACCCGGTTCCGAAGAGGCGATCCGCGCCTACAAGACGATCCTGTCGCAGGTTATCGACCAGCGCCCGTCCGGTATGCGCCAGCGCCTGGCCGATGCGCTCGGCAAGCACCGCAGCTTCGTCACGCAGATTTCCAGTCCTGCCTATTCGATCCCGATTCCGTCAAAACATTTGCCGGCTATATTTTCCGTCTGCCATTTCAGCCCGGCCGAGCGCGACCAGTTTCTCGCCGCCTATCACCAGGCGCATCCAGGCAAGATGTCGATCGCATCAGGCATGCGCAAGACGCGGCATGTCTCGCTGATCGTGCCGGATTTCGGCGACGACAAGCAGAACGCCGCGCTCGATAAGGCGGTGAACGATTTTATCCAAAAGATCACCAGCATCACCGGCAAGAGTGGCTGATCGAACTCTTGTTTTACGCAATTCCGGACGGAAAACCGCGATACACTTTTCCTGGAATTGCTTTGGAAGGCCTATTTCGGGAGGAGACGGCCGTGAAGAAGTTTATCAATTCGGTGGACACGGTGCTGACCGAAAGCCTCGACGGCTTCGTCGCCGCCCATGCCGACATCCTCGTGCTCGGCGACGCGCACAAATTCATCCGCCGAAAGACCTTGCGGCCGGGCAAGGTGGCGCTGATCTCCGGCGGCGGTTCCGGTCACGAGCCGCTGCATGGCGGCTTTGTCGGTCACGGCATGCTGGACGCCGCCTGCCCCGGCCAGGTGTTCACCTCGCCGACACCGGACCAGATGCTGGCGGCGGCAGAGGCCGTCGACACCGGCGCCGGCTGCCTGTTCATCGTCAAGAACTATGAGGGCGACGTCATGAATTTCGAGATGGCGGCCGAAATGTCGGAAGGCGTCCAGCAGATCGTGACCAATGACGATGTCGCGGTCGAGAATTCTTCCTATACGACGGGCCGGCGTGGCGTCGCCGGCACGCTGGTGGTGGAAAAGATCGTCGGCGCGGCGGCCGAACATGGCCTGGCTCTGGCGTCGCTGAAGGCGCTTGGCGACCGCGTCAACGCTGCTACCCGCTCGATGGGCGTGGCGCTGACCAGTTGCACCGTGCCGGCGGCGGGCAAGCCGACTTTCGATATCGGCGACGGCGAGATGGAGTTCGGCGTCGGCATCCATGGCGAGCCCGGCCGCCGGCGCGATGCGCTGAAAAGCGCCGATGCGATCGCGCAGGAGATTTGCGCCGCGATCCTCGGCGATCTCGGCGACAAAGCGAAAGGCCCGGCGCTGCTGTTCGTCAACGGCTTCGGCGGCACGCCGCTGATGGAACTCTATCTGATGTACAACAGCGCACGGCTAATCTTCGAGAAGCATGGCGTGACGGTGACCCGTTCGCTGGTCGGCTCCTACGTCACCTCGCTCGATATGGCCGGCTGCTCGATCACGCTGACCATGCTCGACGACGAGACGACCGCATTCTGGGACGCGCCGGTACACACTGCGGCGCTGCGCTGGGGCATGTAAAAGCTGGCTTACATTAGGCTTTTCTGCAACCATTCCTGACTTGCTCGCAATGCTAGCTGGGTTGATGCTGCCACCGCTTACTTCCGCCGAAGAAAGACTCTTGCTGCGCTTCGCTGACCCCGAGGCGGCGGCAGGCGGCGAAGATTTGTCGGCAAAGACGCTGACGGCGCTGCTCGACAATGCCGAGTTTCACGGCGTGCTGCCGATCATGTTGCGCAAGCTCAGCGGGGACGCGCGGCTGCCAGCGGATGCCGACCTGCACGGCAAGCTGGAGGATCTGCGCCAGAAGGCAACGATCGCCACCGGCCAGTCGATGCTGTTGAAGTATCATGGGGACCGCATCATGAAGGGACTGGCGGCGGACAATATTCCGGCGCGGATCGTCAAGGGACCCGTCTTCGCGCGAAAGCTCTACCGCAACGTCACCGACAGGCCCTTCACCGACATCGACATCCTGGTCGAACCCGCCAATCTGGCCAGGGCAAACCAGGTGATCGCGGCATGCGGCTTCGAGCTTGGCAGCAACGAGGCCGAATCCTACGAATTGCAGGAATTCAAATGGCTGGAAAAAGAGAATTCCAGCCTGCTGGTCGAACTGCATGGCGACCTCGTGCATGACACCGGCATGCGGCGGCGCCTGTCGCTGGGTTTCCCTGAATTGCGCGCCATCGACGGCGAAGCCACGGACACGCCGGCGGCTCTTCTAACGATCGCCATCGTGCACGCCGCGGGCGGCCACAAATTCCACCGATTGCAGCTTTGCGTGGACGTGCTGCAAGGGGTGCGGGCGCTGCAATCACCCGAAGCGGAAGCACGCCTGTTCGACGCTGCCCGTATGACCGGCATCGAACTGGAGTTGGCAATCGTGCTCAATGTGACCGGCCAGCTGTTCGACGAGAGCCGCGCGCTCGAACTCGCCGGCCGCATCAAGCCCGATCTCTCCATACGGCTGGCCAGGCGGCTGATCACAACTAATACGCTGCTTGGCGTCAATTCCAGGGACAGACTGGGCTCGCGCCTGCGCCGCGACGCCTTCCGGTGGATTCAGAGATTGGCCAAGGCCAGGCCGCAAGTAGCCTGACTTGACGTCAATCCAGGGTAGCGCGGATCAGCGCCGCCGCGTCAGCGGGGCGCCCGCCTACTTCGAGCTGGAAGGTCGGCACCGCATTGACCAGCCCGGCGATGGTCGCCAGCCTGCGCTTCTGCATCGGCAGCAGCCCGGTCATGCCGGTGCGGACATTGTCTACTGCCAGCGCCACCATCGCGTCGGTCCTGGCCATGGCGACGAGCCGGGTCTGGCCGTCGGCGGAACGCGCCAGATGCAGAAGCGCCGCCACCGGCCGGGCGGATGCGTTTTCCACCCGGATGATACCCTCTAACCGTTCTAACGAGACCGGCTGTTCGCCGTTGCGATCCCACGTCTGGCCAAGGCATGGCGCCACCTGCGGGATCATTTCGGCAGTCTTCTGGTGGATCTTGACGGCGCGCGGCAAGCCCCAGACCACGACCTTGCCCGAAGCGACATTCAGGATCATGGCGTCGTCGGAGCAGAGGCCAAAGCCCTGTGTTGCCAGCGCCAACGACGTCGTGGTCTTGCCGGTGCCGCTCGGCGCATGGATCAGCACCACCGCATCGCGGTCAGGCAAGGTCAGCCCGGCCGTATGCAGCATATGCTGGCCACCGGCGTCGAGCGCGGCATCCAGGACCAACATCGACGGCGTCCAGGCGGCTTTCGTACCGGTACGAATCCGGAGTTCGGCCCAACTTTCCCCACCATTGATCGCAACGGTTTGGCGCCCGGGAAAGACCAGATGGACAATGCCGCCATCCTCGATCATCCGGCAGGGACCATCCTCCGGCACCTCGCCATCGAAGACCAGGGATCCATTGGGTGTCTCGTCCAGCGTGTCTGTCTCGGTGATCTCAAGACGAAAGTCCGGCGCGACGGGTTCCTCTATACGCAGGCTGCCCAGCATCCGGTCGAAATCCTGCCACAGCTCGGAGCGCTCGGCCGATATGCAAAGGATCAGGCCGTTGAGGCCATAGCAGGCTGAAGGTCTGGTCAAGCGGGACGCGCCTTTACGGCATCGGCATGATGACGATAGATCTCGACCATGCCGGGAAGCTTGTCGCTGACCACCGGCTTGCCGTCGAGGCAGACCCAGCAATGCGCCGATAGACGCTGCGCTTGCATCGACTGCGGTTCGACGCCGAAGCGCAGGTCCGGATCGAAGCCGGCTAGTCGCAGGAAACGATGACCGAGCAGACCTTCCCTCAAGCACCTGCGGTCACGCATCAGCCAGGGATGGCGGACCGTGCGGTTGACGCTCTCGACGATGTAGGCGGACGGCAGACCGCGATAGGGCGTCGACGAGGCGAGCGGCGCCCATTTGAGCACCTCCTCGAAGCTCCGGTTGGTGACAAGGACCGGCATCAGCCGCGCGCTCGCCCAGAGATGGCAGCGAAAAAGAGCGCGCAGGAGCGGGCCGTCAGCCATCAAGCACCTGGCGCGGCGAGGATACCTTCCGAGATCAGATCCGTGGCCAGTGCCGCCATGTCCTGATCGAGCGTCCCCTTGTCGACCTCGAACTCCTCGCAAAGCAGGTCGACGATCTGGTCGAGGTTGCGCGCGCCGTCCACCTTGTCGAGAAAGGCTTCGGTCGTGCCGTTGCATGTATAGAGCTGGCCGCTGCGCGCCAAAAGCACGACTGCGCCATCGCCCACATGCTGCACCGAGGCATCCTCGGCCAGCCGCAGAACGGTTCCAGAGACTATTTCCACCACGCCCCCTCCAAGCCATGCTCATCCCGGAAATCAGATAGCGCGGAGGTGGAGCGCTGTCTATCGGCCGATCACGGGAGCCCAGTTCAGGGGACCAACGGCTTTGCTGACAGATTCTCCGCGCCAGTCGCGTTAGAACCTGCTCGGTTGCGTCTTCCCGGCCGCATTCGGCCCAGAAATAGTCCTCGATGAAACGTGACAAACAGCGGGCTGCCGGCAGCGGACGTTGCATTTCTTCCCCTAAGTAAGGTAAAACCTGCCTGGGTATTGGGGAGATAGCGTATGCGTTACAATTGGGAGCGAGCTCCGACGAGCTTCGAACGTCATAGAAAAGCGCTGGCGACAGCCATTTTGATCGCTGGCGGCATTGGCCTCATGCTTGTGGCCCTGCCGATCTAGAAACAACCTTGAGACAGAGCGGCTGCCGGCGCTTGGGCGTGACCTCTCAGCGTGGCTCCCCGGTCACCGCGAGGAAGCGGCGATCGCGCCCCTCGAAACCCTGGCTGAAACGCTGCACCAGCACAACGATCACCGCCGGCTTGCCGGCCGGGGTAAGTTCGTAGGATTCCGACAGGCTGTAGGAGGTCGGGCAGTTTCTTGAGCCCGGCACGGTCTTGTCCTCGTGCAGGATCTTGACCGGCTTGCCATCCTGGCCTTGCAGCGTCAGCCGGAAGCCGAGTGCCTTGCCAGATGTGTCGCGCCGCTCCGTCGTTGCGAAACTCGCCGAACAATCGCCCGTGCTGGCTGCCAGGATCTCGTCGAGCTGGATGGTCGAAACGCCCGTTTCGCCATGGAGCGGCGACAGCCATTTCTGCGACACCTGTTCGAGGCGGGAGATGTCGTTGTAGGCAACCATTTCACCCGGAAAGGTGAATTTGTCGGACGCTGTCTGCTCGGCTGGGGATGTGATTGCATAATGGGCGAGAATGGGCGCCGCCTGAGCGGCGGCCTGCGCCCTCGCCTGCTCCAGCGTCAGTGTCGCCTCCTCCGTCTCATCGACGACGAGGATCGGCTTACCGCCAACGAACCGATCCGTACGGGTATCGATGATGTCGATCTCAGACCAGCCGGAGTCCGAGGCGCCGGCGTCGAGCGTTCCATATTGCTCGAAGGCGAAATAAGCGCCATCCGGCGAAAAGCCGATGATGTGCCGTGCCGCGGCATCGCCGGCTTCAGCGGTTCCGGTGGACATAGCAAGTACGGCGCCCATGACCGACGATAGCGAAAAGCGCCCGATGATCCGAACAGCAGCAGACATCACCACCCCAGTCCCGTCTCGCAGTTCATAGCTGCTTGCCCCCAAGCGCCAGGTCGATGCCGTCGTCACAATGGCGTGGATTTGCGGCCAAGGGTAGAGCGCGCTATCTGGAAGGAAGAAAAACATTTCCCGGGGAGGTATGGATGGCTTCACGCTATCACGAGGTCTATGAAGGCTGGAAACGCGATCCGGAACGCTTCTGGGCGGATGCGGCCGGCGCCATCGACTGGTATTCGCCCTGGGACAAGGTGTTCGACGCCACGGCCGGCGTCTATGGCCGCTGGTTCACCGGCGCCACCTGCAACACCTGCTACAATGCCCTCGACCGCCACGTCGCCGGCGGCCGCGCCGACCAGATCGCGCTGATCCATGACAGTGCGATTGCCGGAACCGTGAAAAAGTTCACTTATGCCGAGCTGAAGCGCGAGGTCGTCGCGCTGACCTCGGTGCTGAAGAACCGCGGCATTCGCAAGGGCGACCGCGTCATCATCTACATGCCGATGGTGGCCGAGGCGGCCATCGCCATGCTCGCCTGCGCCCGCATCGGCGCGGTGCATTCGGTGGTCTTCGGCGGCTTCGCCTCGCATGAGCTTGCCACCCGCATCGACGATGCCAGGCCGAAGCTGATCATTTCGGCATCCTGTGGCCTGGAGCCCGGCCGCGTCGTTGCCTACAAGCCGTTGCTCGACAAGGCGATCGAGATCTCCCGCCACAAGCCGGACGCCTGCCTGATCCTGCAGCGCGACCAGTTGCGATGCGAGTTGAAGGAGCATTTCGACATCGACTACGCCGATGCCGTCGCCCGCGAACGGGCAGCGGGCGCCAATGTCGATTGCGTGCCGGTGCTTGCCACCGATCCGCTCTACATCATCTACACATCGGGCACGACCGGTCAGCCCAAGGGCATCGTGCGCGACAATGGCGGCCATATGGTCGCGCTGAAATGGACGATGGAAAACGAGTTCGGCGTCAAGCCGGGCGAGGTGTTCTGGGCGGCATCCGATGTCGGCTGGGTGGTCGGCCATTCCTACATCGTCTACGGACCGCTGCTGCATGGCTGCACCAGCATCCTGTTCGAGGGCAAGCCTGTCGGCACGCCCGATGCCGGCACCTACTGGCGGGTGATAGCGGAGCATGGCGTGGTCGCGCTGTTCACCGCGCCGACCGCATTCCGCGCCATCAAGGGGCAGGACCCGAAGGGCGAGTTCATTGCCAAACACGACCTCTCGAAATTCCGCACGCTGTTTCTTGCCGGCGAGCGCGCCGACCCGGAAACCATCAAATGGGCGGAGCAGAAGCTGAATGTGCCTGTGGTCGACCATTGGTGGCAGACAGAGACCGGCTCGCCGATGACGATCAATCCCGCCGGCCTTGGCCTGCTGCCGGTGAAATACGGCTCGCCCGGCGTGCCGATGCCCGGCTACGACATCCGCGTGCTCGACGATGCTGGCCATGAGGTGAAGCGCGGCACGCTGGGCAATGTGGTGATCAAACTGCCGCTGCCGGCCGGCTGCCTGCCAACGCTGTGGAATGCCGATCAACGGTTCCGCCAAGCCTATCTCGACGAGTTCCCCGGCTTCTACAAGACGGCGGATGCCGGCATGGTCGACGAGGACGGCTATCTCTACGTCATGGCCCGCACCGATGACATCATCAATGTCGCCGGCCACCGACTGTCAACCGGCGCCATGGAAGAGGTGCTTTCGGCCCATCCCGATGTCGCCGAATGCGCGGTCATCGGCATTGCCGACGCCATGAAGGGCCAGGTTCCGCTGGGCTTCGTGGTGCTGAATGCGGGTGTGACCCGCGATATCGGCTCCATCGAGAACGAGGTGGTCGGCCTGGTGCGCGAACGCATCGGCCCGGTCGCCGCCTTCAAGACGGTGGTGACGATCAAGCGCCTGCCCAAGACGCGATCGGGCAAGATCCTGCGCGGCACCATGCAGAAGATCGCCGACAAGGAGGAATGGGCCATGCCGGCAACCATCGACGATCCGGTCATCCTCGACGAGATCACTGCGGCGCTGAAGGAACGTGGGATCGGCCTTTGAGCCACTGAAGGTGGGCCGCGGACGACCTTTTCGATCGGCAAGCAATACTTTTATTGTGCGACGCAGCAATGCACCCTAAAGTCGTTCGCGGGGGGCCATCGACAAAGGTCGCATGGCTCAGCAGAAGATTACATTTGGCGGCGTCGACATCCTGCGCTTTCTCGCCGCCGTCATGGTCATGGTCTACCACTATGGCTTCTGGGTGTGGGCGTATCCTGACGGTGTTTCGGCGCGCGCCACGGGCGGCGTTCCCCCGCAGCCGGCAATAGGCGCCTGGGTCGAATCCGGCTGGGTCGGCGTCCAGATCTTCTTCGTCATCAGCGGCTTCGTCATCGCCTTCAGCGCCGAAAGGTCGACACCCCTGCGGTTTTTCGAAGCCAGGGTGAAACGGCTGGCGCCGGCCGTGTGGATCTGTGCGCCGGTCACTGCGGCGGTGTTTTTGATCGTCGGCCTCAGCTGGCCGACCGATGCCGTCGTCAGGCTCGTCCGCACCGGCCTGTTCGCCCCTTACGCGCCATGGGTGGACAGCGTCTACTGGACGCTCGGCATCGAGATCGCCTTCTATGCCGTCGTCTGGACCTTGCTGCGGCTCGGCCGCTTCCATCTAATGGAAATTGTGGCGCTCGCCATCGGCCTGGTCAGCGCGCTGTTCTGGTGCCTCTACTACCCGCTCGACTGGGCCGACCTTGCCGAAACACGCACGCTCGACCTGCTTCTGGTGCATCACGGCGTGTTCTTCGCCACCGGCGTCATGCTGTGGCTGATGCGCTTCAAGGCGGTGACAGCCGCCCGCCTAGCCTTCTGCGCCCTGTTCCTGGCCGGTGGTGTGCTGCAGATCGCCAGTTCGGTCGACGTTCATATCCTGAAGGTCGGGCGTGATATGCCCTTCGCCCCGCCGATCCTCATCTTCCTCATAGGCATCGCGCTGATGGCGTGGTCGCTGCGGCTCGACCTCTCCTGGAGCGGCTGGCGTCGGATCGGGCTGATGACCTATCCGCTCTACCTGCTGCACGATGTCGTCGGCGCGGCCCTGCTCGGCATCCTGGTCCGCGCCGGTCTGCCGCATCTGTTCTCGATGGCGGTCGTCGGCGCGACGATGATCGCGGCAAGCTGGCTAGTGGCGACCGAGGCCGAACCACGCATCCGGCTGCTGCTCGACCATACCGTTTTCCGTTATCGGCTCAAGGCAGCCTGACGACGGTCCGGCAGACCGGGCCGGCCGCCGACCTAAAGCATGTCGCGCCTGAGCGGATTCAGGCCCACTCCAGGCCTTTGTTCCACGGATCGCTCTCCCAAAACGGAGCTCACTTCCGAGCGACATGCATTGGCGGTGCCGACCCGGCGCAGCTGCATTTTCCACGATTGCGGAATTCTTCGTTTCGGGCATGATAACAGGCACTTATGCCTTCGGCATGAGAGCTTGCCTCGAGACGCCCGGCACGTGACCCTGTTCCAGCGAAAACCCCGCATCGCGGCGCGTCCGCGCCTCGATATCGACATGCAGGACGCCGTCGTCTATGCGATCGGCGACGTGCATGGCTGCTACAAGGAACTCCGCGCGCTGGAGCAGAAGATCCTGCTCGATTCGCTGCGCTTCCAGAGCCGCAAGATCATCGTCATGCTTGGCGACTACATCGACCGGGGGTTTCAGTCGGCGCGGGTGCTCGATCACCTCCTGGCGCCGCCGCCGAAAGGATTTCAGCGCATTTGTCTTGCGGGCAACCACGAAGTGGCAATGCTGAACTATCTCGACGGAAATCTGTCCCGCGAACCCTGGCTGGCGACGGGCGGCCTGCAAACCCTGTTTTCCTATGGCATCGATCCGGCGCGCCTCACCAGCCTCTACGGGAGCAGCGCGCAGATCGACCGGCGCATAAGGGAGATCATTCCGGACGATCACGTCAGCTTCCTGCGCGGGCTGCCGATCATGGTCCGTTCGCGGAAGTTCGTGTTTGTCCACGCCGGCATCAGGCCCGGCGTCGACCTTGCGGCGCAAACCGACCATGACCTGATCAACATCCGTTCGGACTTCTTCGAGGCAACGCACCTGCTCGACCGCTGGGTGGTGCACGGGCATACGCCTGTGGATGTCCCGAAGCTCGAAGGGCGCCGGCTCGGCATCGACACGGCCGCCTTCCAGAGCGGACGCCTGACCGCCGTCAGGATCGCCGACAAGCAAGGCAGGCTGATCTTCTCCTGACGCGCAACGATATTCAGGTGTGCTGGCCTGAAGATCGATACACTTCAGAGTGGACCCACTCGCGCAACGGTCGACGTCAGACCGGCGCCTTGCCGCGCACTTCCGACTTTTCCAGATAGTAGCTCGAATATTTATCGAAGAATTTTTCCGAGCCGCCGAACGATCCGTATTTGGCCAGTTTCTTCAAATCGACCTTGTTCAGCACCGCGCCGACGATCTTGTTGGCGACATAGGGTTCGGATTCCAGCATCGACCTGACCATCGCGCGCGGGGTGCGCCCCCACTCGGTGACCAGTACAAAACCGTCGACCAATGGCGCGAAGGCCTTGGCGTCGACCACCGGTCCGAGCGGCGGCAGATCGACGACGATGTATTCGAACGTCTCCTTGGCGTTCTCGATGAAGCGCCGCATGCCGGCCGAGGAGAGAAGTTCGCTGGTATGCGAGAAGTGACCGCGCAGCACCGCCGGGATGATCGCCAGCTTCGTCTGCCTGTCGATCTTGCCGACGGACTGCCAGGTCTGGCCGCCGACCACCGCTTCCATCAAGCCCTGCTCGGTTTCCATGCCAAGGCCTCGGCTGAGGCCGGGATTGCGCAAGTCGCCGTCGATCAGCAGCGTCTTGGAGCCATTGGCGGCAAGCAAGCCGGCGAGATTTGCCGCGACCGTCGACTTGCCCTCGCCGGGAAGCACCGAGATGATGCCGATGACACGGCTGCCTTGCCCTTCCATCACGACGTCGAAGGCGATCTTGGCGCTGCGCAGCGTTTCGGAGAACATCGAGGCTGGAGAATCGATGCTGACCCGCATGCGCGCCCGCTTTTCGGCTGAAGACAGCGATTGGGTGGTCTTGGCGTCCACCTGGGTCTCGCCCGGTTTTTCTTCCTTGCCGAGCTTGCCGCCGATCGTCGGCAGGTAGCCGAGGAATTTGAGGTTGACGCGGTCGCGCACGTCCTCGCCGGTCCTGAAGAAGCGTTCGTTGAACTCGTTCAGGCCACCAAAGCCGGCGCCCATCAGCAGGCCAAGCACCAGCGAAAGTCCGAGCACGACGATGGTGCGCGGGCTTGAGGCCGTCATCGGCATCGACGCGTCCGAGATGATGCGGATCTTGCCGACCGGGAAGGACTGCTGCTGCGCGGCTTCCTCGTAACGACCCAGGAATGTCTGATAGAGCGTGGTGAGCGCCGTCGCCTGCTGATCGAGTTCACGCAGCTTGACTTGCGTCTGGTTGTCGACGGAACTCTTGCCTTGCGCGGCCGCGACGTTGGCCCTGAGCGCGGTCTCGCGTGCCTGCGCCACCTCATATTCGTTGCGATAGCTTTCGGTCAGCTGCTTCAGCTCGCCGAAAATCTGCGTCGATATGTCGGCCTTCTCCTTGGAGAGAGCCACCGCCTGCGGGTGCTCGGGGCCGAAATTCGCCTCGACGTCCTGCAGCCGCTTGGCCACTGTGAGATAGCGGGTCTTGAGCGCCGATATGACCGAGCTGCTTGGCTGGTCGCTCGATATGGCGGCATCCTTGAAAGCGTTTTCGGAGCCGCTGTCGACGATGGCCTTGTACTGCTGGTAGCGGGCGCTGGCGCGTGCGGTATCGGCCTGCGCCACGATAAGCTGGGCGTTGAGGTCGGAAAGCTGCTTGTCGCTCATCAGCTGGCCGTCGCTGTTGGCGGCCAGCCCATGTTCGGCCCTGAATTTCTCAACCGCGAGCGAAGCTGCCTGCGAGCTCTGGCGCAACTCCGTCAACCGGCCCTGCAGCCAGACCGCAGCCCGCTCGGTGGCATCGAAGCTGGCATCGAGCTGATCGGCGAGATAGGCATCGGCATAGGCCTTGGTGATGGCGTTTGCCAAGGCCGGATCCGTCGCCTGATAGCCGAGCGCGATGACGTAGCTTCGGCCGACGCGTTCCGCCCGGATCTCGTTCTGCAGCTTGAGGATCGCGTAGTCGCGGCGCGACGTGGCGATCAGCGCATCGCGGGCGGCCGGGTCGAGCTTGCTGAAGTCAGCGCCACCCGGCATGGAAGAGCTGGGGCGGACATACTGGATCAGGCCGCGGATGAGGCCTATGCCTTGGGCAAGCGCCGACTGGGGCGGATTCATGAACGTGTCGTTCTGGTCGAGCTTCAGCTTGTCGACGACCACGGCGGCAAGCCGCGTCGAGGTCAGGATCTCGATCTGGCTCAGGATGGCGGAATCGGTCTGCATGGTTGTCGACGTCGCCGAAATGTCGTCGACGATCTTGTTCAAGCCCTCGTCGATCAGCACGCTGGCGATCGACTGATATTTGGGCGGCGTTGTCTGCAAATAGAGCAGGCCCAGGAAGAGACCGATGACGGCACACACGGCAACCACCTTGGCCTGCCGTGCGGCCATGCCAAGCAGCCGCTCGATATTGATGAAGTCTTCGCCGTCTCCTGCGTCCGAATTCGGCAATGGCATCCTCTTGTCGAGAGGAAAGTTGGCATAATTCATCTTCGGTCCAATTCTAGAGCCGGTCCTATTCCGATTGATCGCAGTTGGCTCTATCTTACTGTTTCAACATGATCTTTTCCGGAAACCGGGACCCACTTTCAGGGATCATGCCTTGGCTTGCAGGCGCCTCGAAGATCGGGAGCATCGCCAGAGCAATGCAAGCGTCGTGCCAGACGGAGAGAACCTGCCGGCCCCTCTTCGCCGGCCATCTGACGATACTCCCGAAAGATGGGCATTATGCGGCTTCTTCCTGGCGTTCATGCGACCGGACGAACTCCTGAAGCATCTCGAAAACCGGACCCTTCATGTCGTCGCGCGCCAGCGCGAAGGCGATGTTGGCCTGGATGAACCCTTCCTTGGAACCACAGTCGAACATGCGGCCGAGGAAAGGCTGGGCGAAGAACGGCTGATCCTTCGACAGACGAACCATGGCATCCGTCAGTTGAATCTCGTTGCCGGCGCCGCGCTGCTGATTGCCCAGGAGCGCGAAAATCTCCGGCTGCAGGATGTAGCGGCCGTTGATGTAGAAATTCGAAGGCGCATTGGCCGGCGCCGGCTTCTCGACCATGGCCGTCACCTCGAAACCGCCGCCGATCTCGGCGCCACGGCCAACGATGCCATATTTGTTGGTCTCGCTGGGTTCGCAACGCTCGACGGCGATTACGTTGCCGCCCGTGCGCTCATAAAGCTCGACGGTTTCGGCGAGGCATCCGCGACCGCCGAAGGACACCATGTCCGGCAGCAGCAAGGCGAAGGGCTCGTTGCCGATAACCTCGCGCGCGCACCAGACGGCATGGCCGAGGCCTTGCGGGGATTGCTGGCGGATGAAGCTGGTGGCGCCGGCCACAGGCAGCATGCTTTCGAGCGCCTCCAGTTGGGTCTTCTTGCCGGTCTGCTCCAGGGTGCCGATCAATTCCGGATGCAGGTCGAAATAGTCCTCGATCACCGCCTTGTTGCGACCGGTCACGAAGACGATGTGTTCGATGCCCGCCTCGAAGGCCTCGTCCACCGCATATTGGACGACGGGCCTGTCGACGACGGGAAGCATTTCCTTCGGCATCGACTTGGTCGCCGGCAGGAACCGCGTTCCAAGCCCCGCCACCGGTATCACGGCCTTCCTGATTTTCTTCATCGCAAATTCCTTCTGAGGAGATCGACTTCAATCCGTTCACAGGCCACGAAAATTCCCTCCATGTGCCTGCATCTTCACCTCCCCGCCCCGACGGCAAATTGTGCCGCCATTCTTCGCAACCGCACGGCGATCGGCATGCCCATATGCCTGACCGCCGCCGGGTCGCTGAGCGCAGTCCGGATCGCCTTGAGCGGGGACCGCGCCTTGATGTGCTGTACCAGTGACAGAAACGATGCCGCCTTGCGCAGGCTGCGGCCACGCCGCGCGAACGCGGCCTGCGCGGCCTCATCCATCCGATGGGTTTGAGCGAACACGGCATCCGCCCTGCGCATGGCTTCGACGTGGTGAAGCTCAAGCACGCGCGAAATGGAGGCGCTGCGAATATGGTAGGAATAGCCGATATCGGGCTCGACGACGCATTTTCCGCCCTTGGCCAGGGCGGCGGCAAAGAGGATGTAGTCTTCGCCGATCCTCAGCTTCTCGTCATAGCGAAGCCGGTTTTCGTTCAGGAACTCGCGCTGGAAGATCGGCTTGAGGTAGCCGAGGTTGAACTTGGATTCGAAGACGACGTTGCCGGCGATGTAGGTGGCCAGCGAAATCTCGCGCAAGCCTTCCAGATATTGCCGCGGAAACATCGCGTCCTCGATAACGCCGTCCTCGCGAACGACCTGCAGATTGTCGACGGCGATCTGGGCATCCGCGCTTTCGGCACGCGCGATCATCCTGGCGAGCCGGCCGGGAAAGACCGCGTCGTCGGAATCGAGAACCGCGATCCATCTGCCGCGGGCGGCATCGAGGCCGGCATTCCTGGCGCCGCCCGGGCCGCGATTGCTTGGCAGGGCGATGACACGGACGATATCCCCGGGATAGGCCCGCGCAACATCGAGCGTCGCATCGCGCGACTTGTCGTCGACGACGATGATTTCGACGCTGACACCCTTCTGGGCGATGGCGCTGGCGATCGCCCGATCAAGGGTCGTCTCGGCATTGTAGGCGGCAATAACGAAGGAAACATCGGGGATAGAGCTGACGTCAGGCTGCACGCTTGCCTCCCTCCTGTGGCGACGGCTGGCCATAGAGGCGGATTTCGCGGATGCCGACGAGGCCGCTGACGACACCAACATGCATAATGCCGCGCAGCACGCTGCGGTTCCTGCGTACCGGACTGACGACGACCGGAAGTGCCGAGGCGAAGCAATAGATGGCCTTTGCCGAGGCCAGGCCGACCTGCTTGGCCAGGCCGATTCCGCTGGCGCTGCTGCCCAGGAGATGGCCATGCGTCTGGCCGACGCGGAAGCGGCGGCGGCCGAGCCAATCGAATGCCGCCCTGGAGCGCGGCACCACCTCCTCGACCCACGCCTCGGGCGAGAAGGCGATGCGGCCGCCTGCCTTGTGCATCTGGTCGAAGAATTCGGTGTCCTCGCCGCCGGTCTGGCCACGCGCCAGGCTGAAGCGGCGGCCGCGCAGGCTGTCCGAGCCCATCCGCAGCAGAACGTTGCAGGTGTAGCCGGTCTGGATCTCGCCGCGCACCCAGACGGGCAAGGTCGAATGGAAATCGCCGCGCCGCATCCAGTCCGGCGCGTCCGGGCGATAGCGCGCCCTGACCGGGCCGAGCACGGCGGCGGCACCGCTTTGCTGCGCCATCGCGACCAGTTCGGCAAGCCATGGCGTCGTGGCCGTCTCGTCGTCGTCGATGAAGGCGACGAAATCCGCGGTGCTCGCATCGAGGCAGGCGTTACGGGCGATCGAGATGTTGCGCGCCGGGGCGTGCTGATAGTGGATCGGCACCGTCAATTCCCGCGACAGCGCCGCCACCAGGTCACGGGCCGATGGGGTGTCGTCATTGTCGGCGACGACGATGCGGACATCGAATCCCACCGGCATCTCCATGGCGTCGAGCGAGCGCAGCGTGTCGGCCAGTTCCGGCCGGCGGAACGTGCAGACGCCGATGTCGATGCTGCGGTCCTTTACCGACACCGCCATCAGGCCACTCCTCGTCGCGAGCCGAGGCCGAGAAGCTGCAGCCAGAAGCCGACCGACCAGCCAAGATGCATGACCATGGCCGAGACACCGGCCAGCGCAACGTCGGCCTTGCGCTGGCGGATAGCCGCCACCAGCCCGTAGCCCAGGCAAACCGACGCCCACAGCAGCAGCGGCATCGCCGCCAGCCAGTGCACGAAGGAGAAGGCCGCCAGCAGCACCACCGGGAACACCAGCAGCGGCACCATCTGCCTCACCTTCGGGATGACGCGATGCTTCAGTACATTCTTGGCACGCCCGCGACCGTAGCCGAGATACTGGAAATAGAGGCCTGAGAGCGAGGCACGCGGGTAGTAGACCATCTGCGTCTTGCCGCTCATCCAGATCTTGTAGCCGGCCTTGCGCAGGCGATAATCGAGCTCGGCGTCCTCGTTGTGGCTGAACGTTTCGTCATAGCCGCCGACGGCACCGAACGCCGATATCCGCATCAGTGCATGATGGCCGTGATCGATCCACTGTCCCTGCGAAAGATGCCTATGCTTCGAGCCGCCGGTGCCGAGCTTGGAGTTCTGCGCCGCGGCCGCCGCCTTCTGCACGGCACCGCTGCCGCTGGTCAGCATCGAAACGACAACCGAATCCGCCGATGTAGCCAGGGCTTCCTCGACCAGCCGGTCGCAATAATCGTCGGGATAACCGCCATGCGCATCGATGCGGATGAGATAGTCGGCACCATCGCCGAAGGTACCGACGGCGAGATTGATCGCCGCGCTCTGGATACGCCGCTTGTTGTGGAGCAGGATAACCCGCGGGTCCCTGGCAATGACGTCGTCTACGATGGAAAGCGTGCCGTCGGTGCTGCCGCCGTCGGCGACGATGATCCGGGCGCCAAGCCGGGCGGCCGCGGGCCGCAATTGATCGAGCAGCGCACCGATATGGGCGGCTTCGTTCAGGCATGGGATGACGATCAGGCTGGATGAGGGTTTTTCCGTCTGCATCATCAACCTCTGTCCATCTTGCCCCTGTCCATTCCCGGCCATCCTAAGCCAATGCCTCGGCGGCAAACGAACCGGGCACGGCCGTCAGGCTGCGCAGCCGCTCGACAAGCGCACGGCAATCGCTGCGATCGTAGCTCCAGGTCCTCGGGTTGCGCGCCAGAACACGCCCCTTCAGCCTGGCGAAGCGATGCTCCTCCATCTTGCCTAGCGCGGCTTCGAGCGCTTCGGGCGACGCCTGCGGCAACAGCACGCCGATATCCTGCTGCTTGAGGAACCGCCCGGTCTCGGTGTTGCCCATCGAGATCGGCACCGCGCCGAAACGGCAACCCTCATAGAGCCGGTTGGGCAGAAGCCATTCGGAGTTCTGCCCCGCTTCGAAGAAATCGATCGCCCAGGAAAAATGGACATCGTTGTAGATCGCCGCCATGTCTTCCGGATTGCGGTAGGGCCCGAGAAACGATAGCCATGGCTCGGCTTCGACAAAGCCGTGAAAGTCAGGGAATTCCGACAAAGCCGGACGGCCGCGCAGCACGATCTCGAAGCGGCCCTCCATGCGGCGGGAGAAATCAGCCAGCAGCTCGAGCGAGCGGCGGCAGCGCAGCGCGCCGAACCAGCCGATCCGCCATGGCGGGCCGACCGGGCTCTCATCGGCCTCGGCAGCGCCGGGCACAATCGTCGCGGCCTCGAAATATTTGTTTTCGACCAGCTCGATGGGTGCCGCGACCTGGCCGAACGGCTTGAAATAATTGGCGATGAAGGCAGGCGAACTGGTCACCAGCAGCTTCACATCCCTGGCCAGAAATCGTTCGGTGGCACGCAGCGCCTTGCCCAGGACATCGTTGCGCAGCACAAGCCGATGAATGTCGAGGCACTCGTATACGATCGGAACCGATGCACCGAAGGCTGACCTGGCGCGGCGGGCAAGCGCCAGCATTTCCAGGTTGCGCGCGACGATGACATCCGGCTTTGGCATTCCGCCCAGCCTCGAGCCTATCGAAACGGCTGCTTTGGCTACGGCCGCGAGGCGTTGGCCGAATCGCCCGTCACGCGTCCCGCCGAGGTCGATCGGGCGCAGTCCCTCGATATCCGCAATCGGATTCGCGGTGCGACGGAAGCCGGCCAAGGTGACCTGGGCCCCACCTGCCCTGAGCATCGTGATCCGCCGGCGCACCGCCGGGTCGGAAACGTCGTGCACTAGGTACAAGACATGCAGCATAAAAACTCGACCGCTGTTGGCCCACCCAAGGGAATGCTAGTACAGCTCTTGCTGCATCGCAACATTTTTGCTGCACCAATCCACGTTTTCTGTTGCACTGCAAAATTATTGCCGTAGTTTGTGGTCGGCGGCGGTCGTGGATTTTCGGGCTCGAAAATCCACGTAAAAAATCAGGAATCCTGAATTTGGAAGCCAATGCATTCGATCCGCCAGAAGGCTCCTTGCGCAAATCGGTTGGGCGCGGCGCGGTTGTCACGGCCATGGCGCAATCGGTGCGGGTCGCGACACAGATTCTGTCGGTTGTCGTGCTGTCGCGGTTGTTGTCGCCACAGGATTTCGGTGTCGTGGCGATGTGCGCGCCGGTGCTTGCCTTTATCGCACTGTTCCAGGATTTCGGCCTGACCCAGGCAACGATCCAGAAATCAGGCATCCGGCATGAGGAGGTGAACTACCTCTTCTGGATCAATGTCGCCGTCAGCGCGATCCTGGCTTGCGTGCTTGCGGGTGCGGCGCCGCTGGTTGCTGCCTTCTACGGCGAACCGCGCGTGACAGGTCTGGTGGCTGCGTTCGGGCTGCAGATCATGGCCTATGGGCTTGGCGCCCAGCATCTGGCGCTCTTGACGCGCCGCATGCAGTTCGGCCGGCTGGCCGTCATCGACGTCGCCAGCGCAATCGCCGGGCTTGCCGTGTCGATCGCCTGGACCTTCATCGATCGCTCCTATTGGGCCCTGTTTGCCGGCACGCTGACCGGTGCCGTGCTGCCGACGCTCTGCTACTGGGCGAGTTCGCGCTGGCGTCCGGGCCTGCCGCGCAAGGTCGCCGGCATCGGCGAGCTGATCAATTTCGGCGCCGGCATCACCGGCTTCAACTTCGCCAATTTCTTTGCCCGCAACCTCGACAACGTGCTGATCGGCAAATATTGGGGCGAGGCGCAGCTCGGCCTCTATGACCGCGCCTACAAGCTGCTTCTGTTTCCGCTGAGCCAGATCACCAACCCCTTGTCGAAGGTGATGGTTCCAGCACTTTCCAGGCTGAAGGACGAACCGGATCGCTACCGCAGCGCCTATCTGCGCGTCATGCCGCTGATCCTGCTGGTGGCGCTTCCCGGTGTCGCCTTCGCCACGGCGATGTCGGATGTGCTGATCCCCTTCGTGCTCGGCGAGCAATGGCGCGCAAGCGCCTCGATTTTCCTGGCGCTCGGCTTTGCCGGGCTGCTGCAGCCGCTCAACAATCCGGCGGGGTGGCTTTTCGTCAGCCAGGGCCGCTCCGGCGATTTCATGCGCTGGGGCATCATAACGGCCGTGACGTCGGTGCTGGCTTTCATGCTCGGCCTGCCCTATGGCGCGCTGGGCGTGGCGATCGCCTATGCGATCAGCGAATATCTGCGGACGCCTTTCCTATGGCTCTATGTCGGCAAGAGCGGACCGCTGCAGGCGCATCATGTGCTGCGCGCGGCAACGCCGTTCGTGCTTGGCGCCCATCTGGCGCTGGCCGCGATCTGGTTCGTCAAGCCAGCGCTGCCGCAGCAGCATGTCGTCGCCCTGGCCAGCAGCGCCGTGCTCGCCTACCTCATCACGATCATCATCGCACTGGCATTCGCCTCCGGCCGCGAAGCCTTGCGCGAGGCGCTCAGGATACTGCCGGCAAGGCTGCCTGCGGCAGCGCCGCGCGAAGCGCAATAATTTGGGCGTCTTCGACTGCTACGGACATCTCCTCCAGGACCAGGTCTGAACCATGCACTACCGATCGATCTCCGATATGAACGACGCCATCGTCAGGGGCCTGCACCGGCTGCCGCGCGACATCGACCTGGTCGTCGGTGTGCCGAGAAGCGGCGTTTTGGCAGCGACGCTGGTCAGCCTTGCCGCGAACATCCCGATGACCGATCTCGACAGCTTCCTGGCTGGGCGAATCTACACATCAGGCGTCACCAAGCGCCGGGCCGCTCTCGACCGCAAGGTTTCCGAGATGCGCAAGGTGCTGGTGATCGACGACAGCGTCGCCGGCGGCAACGCCATGCGCGACGCACGCGCCCGCATCCAGGCTGCGGGCATCGAGGCGGACTTCACCTTTGCCGCCGTGTTCGGCCTTGAGCCCCTGCACCAGGAAACCGACCTCGTCTTCGAGGTCGTGCCGCATCCGCGCATGTTCCAGTGGAACTTCATGCATCACAAATTCCTGGCGCAATGCTGCGTCGACATTGACGGCGTGCTGTGCCTCGACCCGACAGAGGCGGAAAACGACGACGGCCCGGCCTATGAGAAATTCCTCAGCGAAGCGCGGCCGCTCCATGTCGCGACCCACAGGATCGGCTGGCTGGTCACCAGCCGGCTGGAGAAATACCGCGCGCTCACCGAGGCATGGCTCGCCAAGCATGAGATCAAATACGACCAGCTGATCATGCTCGATCTGCCGAGCAAGGCGGAACGGCAACGACTCGGCGCGCATGGCAGTTTCAAGGCCGATTTCTACCGCAAGTCCGATGCCATCCTGTTCATCGAGAGCGAGCACGAACAGGCGCTGAAGATCACCGAACTGTCAGGCAAGCCGGTGCTGTGCGTCGAAACGCATATGGTCAGCTTCCCCGACGCGCTGTCGCTGCCGGCACTTGGCCAGGCGGCCCGCAACCTGCCGGCAAGGCTGCGGCAGATCAAGTCGCAAGAGGGCCGCAAGAGCGCCGCCAAGACCATTGCCCGCGCACTGCTTGGCGCCCGCGGCTACGAGACGCTGAAAAGCCGGGTCAAGCGTCCGGCCTGACCTGCTCAGGCGGCGTCGTCAGGCCGCCTGTCGCGCGCGCTGCTGCATGGCCCTGTCCAGTATCGAGAAGAAGGTGATGAACTGGCGATCGGGATCGAGTTCCGGGCGCCCGGCGAAGCTGCGAGCGAGACTGGAAAGCCGGTCATATTCCTGGTTGTCGTTCCACAGCCGCCTGACGGCCGCGACCCAATCGGCCAGCGGAGCATCGTAATCCAGCACCACGCCACCGGAGCCGACAGCCTCGGGCAGACCGCCGCGCCGCGAACCGATAACGGGGATTCCGCTGCAATGGGCCTCCGAAGCGACGCGGCCCCACGCCTCTTCCCACTTGCTGGGAGCAAGCAGGATCTTCGTGCGACCATAGACCGTCTTCATGTCGCTGGTGCGGCTCTCCAGGACGACATTGCCCAAGGGAGCGATCGTCTGTTCGATCCGCGCCCGGTGATCGTCGTCGAGCTTCCAGCTTTCGACGAACAGGAATGGAATTTCGCGGCAGGCGCCGGCAATCCGCACCGCGAGCTCAAATCCCTTTTCCTCATAGGGGTTGATCAGCGTGACGAACTGGCCCGTCGTCGGCGTCGAGTAATGCGCCGGGTTGATGGTTGGCGGGATCACTGCTGCCTCGATGCCGAATTCTTTTTTGTAGGTTCGCGCGGTGAAATCCGAATTGGCAATGTAAAGCGCCGAATGCAATTCGCGCAGATCGCCGCCCAGTTCATGGAACTCGACATTGCGGAGATAAACGACCAGAGGCACGCCCTCCGCCTGCAGCGCCTTGCCGATCGGAACCGATTTGTGACACTGGACCACGGCGACATCGGGCTTCAGCCTGTCGACGGCATAACCCGCCGCTTCCCAGGGAAACCAGGCCCGCACCACCGGATAGCCGGGATAGCTGTCGACAACCGCCGGCTGCCGCAACAGCTTCATCTTGGCGCGCGCCTTGAAGCCGAAGACACCGTCACCGAACAGGGCGGCGAGCACAGCGGCTTCATGACCGTGCTCGATCAGCTGTTCGGCCAGATGATGCGTGCTCGACTGAACGCCGCCACTGAACTCGGGCGGGTAGCCGTTGCCGCCTGCAAAGAGAACTTTCATGATCGGGCTCCTTGTCGCATCTCGTATTCCTTGCTCGGAGACAACAGGCAAAGGCCGCCGCCTCGCTTTCGACGTCAGGCAAGTTTCGGCGGCTCCAGATTGGCGAAGGGATTGGTACAGGATTGCCAGCCGGTAAACCGGATCGGGTCGTTGGGCGAACTGCGCCAGGCGTAGTCCGTCAGCATATGGAATTCGGCGACGACCCAGCGGTCGAAATGCAGCAGATCTTCCCGCTTCCGCCGGGGCAGCAAGCGACGCGCAGCGCCCAGCTTGAGCTCCTCCACCAGGGTGACGGCGTCACTCAGTTTTTCGCTTGGAAAGTTCCATGGATTCCGGTCGCGGAACGCCAGCACGAACTGCTGCAGATGCTCGATGCGGATGTTCAACTTGCCAAGGTATTTTTCCAGCGTGACGCGCACCAGATCCTCGTCCGAGAAGGAGGAAACGGTGGCGTAGGCGACCCCCGTCGAAACCACTCCGCCAGCCAAGACGGCCAGGGCCGAGCGTCTGGAAATCTCGATCATGCGATACCTCCTTTCACGCGATCCGGCTCGCCGCCCGCAAGGACAGCGCTGCCGCGGTCAGGCTCGGGTTGGCGCAGGAGCAGCTCGGATAGGTGCTGGTGCCGACGACGACCAGGTTTCTGAGCTGATGGTGGATCATGCCGCTGTCGACCACAGAATCGGCCGGGCCGGTGCCCATCCTCAGCGTGCCCTGGACGTGCGATTCGGTCGGCCGAATGCCGCGGTCGAAGAGCTTTTCGACCGGCAGCGGCGCCAGAAGGTCAGGCAATTTCTCCAGAGCGCGCGCCATGCCCTTCACCGCGTAGTCCGATGGCGCCTTGAAGCTGACGAAGGCATTGTCATCCGCGTCAAGCGTGACGTAGTTCTCGGGGTCGAGCAGGTTCTCGGTGACCACGACCAACGGCAGCGCCTGGCGTAGCCGCCCCTTTTCGGCACGCATTCCGTGCTGCCAGCGGTTCTCGAAATAGACCAGTGCCGCCGCATGCTCCGATCGGTGAGGACCATCATAGAGGCCGAAATTCAGGCCTGTTGTGATGGTGCTGCCGTCGAAATTGTCGACACCGTCGAGATAGACCTCGAAATTCCAGCCGTAGGATTCATGCAGGCCGCTGCCGACAAATTCGCCGCCCAGGCCGGATCGCAGCATGATCGCCGCACTCTGGATGGCATTGGCGCCGAGAATGAAGAGATCGCCGCTGACCTGGTATTCCTTGCCGTCATGGCTGAACGTGACCGAACGGACAGCACCGCCGACGTGATCGAGCCGGCGCACTTCCGCACCGAGGCAGACCGAGATGTCGGGATGCTCGAAGACGTGCATCAACCCGTTGTTGACGGTGAATTTGGCGTCGACCGGGCACAGCCAGCAACGCAGATTGGCACAGCACGAGCTGCGCTGCGCGGTCGGCACGCGAGCCCGCGCGGTTGGCATGACGAAGTGCTGGTCGGGCTGCGCCGCCTTCATCATCCTGTCCGGTGTCGACATGCGATGCGGCGGTTGCGGAAACGGCTTCGAGCGGGGCAGCATCGCCGCCATGTCGGGGTCGCCGGAGATCGACATGATGTCTTCCGCGTCGCAGTAGAACGGCTCGACGTCGTCATAACTGATCGGCCAGTCATTACCGATGCCGTAGGTGCTTTTCAGCCGGAAATCATTGGGATGAAATCTTGGCGTCTGCGCGAACCAGCAATTCGTCCCGCCACCCAGTCCGATCGTGTAGTTCCACGGCTTGTCGGAATTGGTCTTGTAGGTCGTCTCGTCTTCGATGTCGGTGTTGACGTTCTGTTCGAGCTGCCATTCATGGGTGTTGTGGCGTCCCCACTCCAGCACCAGAATGCGCGCCTTTCGGCGCCTGGCGAACTCATGCAGGAAGAAGGCCGAACCGAAGCCGGAACCGATCGCGACGAGATCGAAATGATCCTTGGTGATTTGCTCCGGCTTTACGTCCAGCACCATCAGCTACAACTCCACACAGAAATACGCGCTCAGCCCCAGCGTCCGCAGGCCGTGTGCGGACCGGTCTTGCATCCGTCTGCCAGGGCCCGGTCTCATGCCGCCATTCTGCCGATCGAGTGATATTCGATGCCATGGCGGGCGATGACCTTGGGGTCATAGAGGTTGCGGCCGTCGAAGATGACCGGCGTGGTCAGCGCGTCCTTCACCGCGTCGAAGGACGGCGCGCGAAAGCTCTTCCATTCTGTGGCGATCAGCAGCGCATCGGCGCCGCGCAGCGCCGCCTCCTTGGTGCCGCACAGAAGCAGGTCGTCGCGCAGCCCGTAGATGGCCTGGCATTCCTGCATCGCCTCGGGATCATAGGCCTGCACATTGGCGCCGGCCTTCCAGAGCGCCTCCATCAGGACGCGCGCCGGCGCCTCACGCATGTCGTCGGTGTTGGGCTTGAAGGCCAGACCCCAGAGCGCAAAGGTCCTGCCTTTGAGGTTGCCCTTGAAATAGCGGTCCACCTTGTCGAAGAGAACCGATTTCTGTGCGTTGTTGCGCTCCTCAACGGCGCGCAGCAGCTTGGCGTCGAACTTGACGCCTTCGGCGGTCTTGATCAGCGCCCGCACATCCTTCGGGAAGCACGAGCCGCCATAGCCGAGGCCCGGATAGATGAAATGGTAGCCGATGCGCGGATCGCTGCCGATGCCCTTGCGGACCTCCTCGATGTCGGCGCCGAGTTGTTCGGCCAGATTGGCCATCTCGTTCATGAAGCTGATCTTGGTCGCCAGCATGCAGTTGGCGGCATATTTGGTGAATTCTGCGCTGCGCACGTCCATCACGATCATCTTCTCGTGGTTGCGATTGAACGGCGCGTAGAGTTCGCGCATCACAGCCTCGGTGTCCTCGCTGTCGGTGCCGACGATGATGCGGTCCGGCTTCATGCAGTCGGCAACCGCGGACCCTTCCTTGAGGAATTCCGGATTTGAAGCGACATCGAAAGCCAGGTCCTCGCGGCCTCTTTTCTTCAGCGTGTCGGCGATCCTGGCCTTCACCTTTTCGCAGGTGCCGACCGGCACCGTCGACTTGCCGACGACGATCTTGGGTTTGTCCATTTCGCGGCCGATGGTCTCGGCGACTGCCAGCACATATTTGAGGTCGGCCGAGCCGTCCTCGCCCGGCGGCGTGCCGACCGCGATCATCTGGATCTCGCCGTGCCTGACAGCGGTGGCGGCATCCGTTGTGAACTTGATGCGGCCGGCGGCATGGTTCTCCTTGACGAGGTTTTCCAAACCGGGTTCGAAAATGGGAACCAGGCCCTGGTTGAGCCGCTCGACCTTGGCGGCGTCGATGTCGACGCACACCACCTGGTGCCCGACTTCGGCAAGCACCGCCGCCTGCACGAGGCCGACATAGCCAATTCCAAACACCGTCAAATTCATTCGGTTTCATTCCCATGCAAGGCAGCGGACCGTTTTCGGCCCCGCCGGTTCAAATCGACTTTCCCAACTACTTTACACTGCATGCCAGCGATTCCGGAAATTGACAGGGTTCGCCGAGCGCCGTGAAGGCGACCCGCTCGACCTGCAGGGAAAGCTTGCGGCCCGGATCCGCGAACGCTCCCATCCAGCCCTTCATCGTATCGCTGCCCCAAAAGCTGAAGAATATCTTCTGTGCATGGCTGGGCAGCTTCGCCGGGTCGGTAATCGTGTTCACCAGTTGGCCGTTGACGTACCATCGCAAGCTGTCCTTCTGCCAGACGAAGGCGTAGTCGTTGAAGGCCTTCTCCGTGCCGCCCGGTACGTCGACCAGTTTCTCGTTCTTGCCCTTGCCCGCGATATAGGCGTTGACCTGCACCTTGGAGGTGTCCTTGGTCAGGACCTCGAAGTCGATCTCGTCCCAGGGCTGCTTGTCGCTTGGACCGATATAGGTGAAGAACGCGGCGTTGAGGCCGGAGCCGGTATCGGTCTTCAGCCGTGCCTCATAGGTGCCATAGCCGAAGCGCTGCTTGGTCTGGATCTCGCCGCAGACGTAGTCGCGATCCTTCAGCGTCTGCTTTTCGAAGCCGAGCGACAGCACACCATTCGACAGTTCGACCATATTTTTCGACCAGGTGCAATTCTGATGGCTGCCGTTGTTCCAGCCGTCGGAAACATACCAGCGCGTGCGGTCGAAGCTTTTGAAATCATCGACAAAGGACGGCGATGTCGGAATGTCCTGGGCATGGGAAGGGGTTGCCAGGAAACCGCCAAGAGCAGCCAGCAGCAACGCACCGAGCGACCCCAGCCGCCGGGCGGCTTGTCCGGTCCGATATGCGAGAGGCGGTGCGTCAATTGCCGTCGTAGGTTTCGGATTCCAATTCATACCAAACTCACCTTTGCGCTGTGTGTCCCCAACCCAAAGTCGACGTTCGAACCGCTCCTGCACGGGCCAACCTTGACCTTCCTTGTGACCCTCTCGATTGCTTCTGCTTCCCGCCTTGCATCAAATCTGTTGCAACAGTTCCGAGCCTTCACGTTCAACCTCTGCCGGCGCCTGCCGGCCAGGCGAATTCCGCCGCGGCGGCCGAGGAGGCATCCTCGTCAAAGACCGTATCCAGCGAATGACGGAGCTCTTTCATCATGCCGTCCTGGCGCGACAGCGCCGCGATGCGGCGCTCGCAATTCAGGATCGACTGTGTCAGTGCGCTGACTTCCGAAGACCGCTTGTCGGAAGCAGAGCCGTTTTCCATCGCTTCGACCAGAAAGGCGGCGTTGGTCGACGTCGTCCGGTAGCGATTCTCAAGCCCGGTTCTCTCGGCCTCGATCTCGGCCGCAATCTGCTCGAACAGCTTTGCCAGACGATCAAGACGTGAAACATCGGCCTGACGGTCGCGGGCCGGATCCCTTGATCTGAAACCGAATATCGAGGCCATGAACTCAGGTTCCCGTCATCGCCGGCTTGTGGGCCGGGCTTCTGGCCGATCCCCGCAGCCGGGGCTCAAAAACTCGTGTTGCGTTGTCGTGCTCCTTTTGAGGGAGAGACATCAGACCAATCCGATCGGGGGCCAAGTTCGGCTGGTCGTCCACTATGCTGCACCGCAACATAGACTGCCATCGTCGGAGCCGCGAGGCAACCACCCAATTCGTAAACTCATAAATCCGACCGAAATGGTTTGCGTGATGACATGCCGCGAGTGGACAAATCGCTGCATCGGGACCGCTCTCAGCGTTCCTTGCCCGTGCTGGTTCCGGCCATCAGAAAGCGCAGCGGCGGCACAGACTTTTGGCTGGACACAAGGCCGACACGACGAAACAGCGCCTCGAGCTTGTCGGAAGCCACGCCCTGGACGATGGGGACGAGGTTGGACAGGCTGGCGAAGGCGTAAGCCGCAGCCGAGCCCAGCCCCCGCTCGGCCTTGACGTCAAGGAAATTACGCAGCCGATATTTGTCGCGCACGTGCCGTTCATGCCGCCGCAGCACCGCCTTCGAGCCTTCCGGCAGGCTGTCGATCGCCAGCAGCGCCAGATCCGCATCGGCCAAACGCTTCAGGTCCTGGGTCTTGTGGCGGCCGCTCAGGGAATCGGCGCGGACGATGGCGCCGTAGCCGCAGGAGCGAATGACCTTGAACCGCGCTCCGCATGCGACCGCGCGGGCGTAGAGTTCATAGTCCTCGCCCAGCCGCAGGCTCTCGTCGTAGCTCAACCCATGGCGGTCGAGGAAGGCACGGCTGATCACCGGCTTCAAAAAGCCCAATTCGCCCCTCTGCACGCGGCGCCTGGAGATGTTGCCTTCGACGAAACGCTCGAAATCGAGGAATTCCGGATCGGCGGCAAATTGCGGCGCGACGATTTTCGTCGCGTCGCCCGTCGCATCATCCCTGATCAGCATGATGTTGTCGGCGGCGAAATCCCAATCGGCGCCGGCAAACAGGTTGCGAAACCGGCCTTCGAGGAAGAAATCGTCGGCATCGAGAATGCTGATGAACGGCGATTTCGAGCCGGCGATGGCTGCGTTGCGGGCAAAGGAGGGGCCGCGATTGACATCGAGGCGCATCACGGAGAGCCGCCCGCTGCCATCATCGGCGGATCGTGCGACACCGGCGGTGTCGTCGGTGGAGGCATCGTCGACGACCACGACCTCCGCCACTTCCGGTTCGCGCAATGCGGATGCGATGGCGACGGCGATTGTCGCTGCGGCGTTTTTTGCCGCGATGATCACGCAGACCTCGGATTTCGTCATCGACATGGATTTGCCTCTCGTACAGGTAATATCGATTTGCCCTCGCCCCGTACTCGTTCGATGCACTACAGAATTGCCATCAGCATCCAATTTACCTTCAGCGACTCGCCGGCCGCTCGAAGATGCGGCGGCTGATATCGGCGGACGCCGCCCAGCCTGCTTCGGCCAGATAGCGGACCGGCGCGCGGCCGCACAGTTCCCAAAGCACCGTTCGCCGCTGCGGCCACCGCAGCGACGGCAGCCACGGCGCGATGACCATGCTGAGCAGATCCTCATTGCCGATGCGCGGCAGGATCCTGGTCGCGCGCTGCGACAGCAGCGTGCCGGCACCGCCGAGTAGCACGTCGGCGGCGCGCAGGCCAAGCAGCAGCGTGTCGTCCAGACCTTGCGCGGTAGCGGCATCGAGCAAACGCTGCTGATCCGCCTCGTCGAGGCGGCCGGCGCTGGCGCCGATATCACAGACGTATCCGGCGCAGGGTTCCCGGTTGAAAAGTGCCTTGGCGACGCTGATGCAGGACAAAAGCAATGTATCGGCCACCGAGGTGAACGGCACCGTCGCACCGGCGATTTCGACCTGTCGCTTGCGCCGCAGGAACCCGTCCGCGTCGCGCGGGCTTGGCGAGCCGGGCTGCTGGAGGCGGTAGTGGAGATCGACGGTGGACGACCTCGGCCCGTCGTCCCGGGTCATGTGCTGTTCGCCGAGGAAGCGGACCCACCAGACGGAGCTCGACTTGCCTGATACCTCATAGCCGATCTTGCGAAGCGCATCACGCGCCCTGAAAAATCCGAGCGGCGAAACCAGGATGTCGACATCGCCCGAGGGCTTCATAAAATGGTCGTCGTAGAGAAGTTGCTGCTGGAACGGACCCTTCAGAAAAACGAAATCGATCTCGCTGGCGCGCAGCACGTCCTGGATCGCCATCGAATCCATGATGCAGGACGCGTTCATCGAAACCGTTTTCCTGCGGTAGGTGTCGAGCCATTGGAAAAGCTTAGTTGGCCTCTGAAGCGCGGGTGCGCGCGAAAGCGCCTTGAGGACAAAGACGGCGACCTTGTTCAGCCTGGCAATCTCGGCAATTTTTTCACCGTCAAGATGGCGCATCGAAACGTCGCCCGCGCCCGGGCCGGCGAAAAACAATCGCAGGCAAGCCTGCACATAGGCCACCTCGCCGGCACAGCCGGCGGCGCGCAATCGTTCGTATGAGCCATCCGGCAAGGCCATTTAGCGCACAGTCTCCCAAGAAAGCGTTTCGCGCCGACACTTATGCTGCAAGTGCGAAGCAAGCATCACCAAAAACCTCGATGCCGTAAAGCCTTTCCTTCTGCAGTGCGAATTTTTGCCACCAAAGCGTCTATCGAGGTGGCATCGGAAAGCAGTGAAAACCGCGGTTGAAATGTCCCTTGCCACGTCGGCTTAGGCAATCTCCGGACGATTTCTCAAATGGAAATTCTTTTCATTAGAGAGGCCTAAATATAGGCACAACGCAAACAGCTTATGCAAGCAAAATCAAATGCTTAAAGAATCAGCACGGGAGCGATCGTCGTGCACAAGGAATCGGCTAAAAAAGTGACAAGTTTTAGGCATGCCGCTCATGTGACGACGCCAGCAACCGTAATTGATTAACAGAAAGTAAAACAGTCTTGACTCATAAATGCTGCCGTGCAGCTATTGCATTGCAGCATAAAAGTGCTGACGGCACTCGACAGGCCGTTTCCAGTCCTAAATCGGAGAGTAAAATGGAACAGAATGTTGAAAAGCATGAATATGAAACGCCAAGCCTGACGGTCCATGGTTCGATTGAGACCATCACCCAGGGCGGCGGCGGCAGCACGGCGATCGACGCATCGTTCCCCGCGCATACGCCGATTGGCGACCTGACGTTCTCCTGAGACCTACAGCCGATTCCAGAGTGACATGTTGGGACTCTGGATTCAAAAGCAGACGTAAGAGGGGTCGGGGGGCCAGCCTCCCGATTTCTCCTGCGCCGCCTGGAGATGTCGCAGCGTTTTGTCAGCGAGGTTTGGGGATGAACGGGGAGCTATCCGACCGTGATCTGGGCGACCACGATAGCGTGTGCGCGACCAAGGATGCCGTGGCTTGCGAGTTCGGCGATGGCTTGGCGCTGCTCAATCTCAAATCCAATGTCTACTACAGCCTGAATGGCGTCGGCGCCTTCATCTGGGATTTAATCCAGGAACCCCGGTCGATCGGCGACATCCGCAGCGCCGTGCTTGCGCGCTACAATGTCGACCCGGTGCGCTGCCAGGCCGATGTCGACGCATTGCTGAAGGGCCTGGCCGATAATGGGCTTGCGAGACGGCATCATGAGGCACTTGTCTAAGCCGGTCCAGCACAAGTCCCTGGTTTCACGGGCCCTGGTTTCGCCGGCCTTGTCTTCGCGGGCCACGGCTTTACGGCAGGAACCGGCGAGAGAAACAAACGTCAAGCAGACGAAGCGCGGGGGAAGCCGGCGCGGGCTGGTCAGGATTTTCTCCCTGACTGGCTCGGAAATGATCTTCCTTGGCCATTGCCTGCTGGTGGTGGCGACAGTTCGGCTGGGGCTGACGCTGTTGTCCTACAATCGTGTACGCAGCCTGGTGACGCGCCTCGACGCGCGGCAGTGCGCCTCAATGGGCGAACTGCGGCGCGTCGCCTGGGGCGTTGCCGCCGCGGCCCGTTTCGTCCCTTACGCCACGTGCCTGACCCAGGCGCTCTCCGGCCAGTATATTCTCGCCCGCCAAGGCAATGAATCGACGATACGCATCGGCATCGAACGTGGCACAGGCGAGCAGTTGAAAGCACATGCCTGGCTGGTCAGCGACAACCATATCGTGCTTGGCGGATCGATCGACGGCTTCGCCCATCTCGTCGACCACGGCAGCCGATGAGCGGCGTCGCCGGAATCCTGTTGCGCGGAGCAAACGCACCGGCGGTCGCGGCGGCCGACATTCAGCAAATGCTGGCGCGCATGCGCCATCGTGGTCCTGACGGCAGTTCTTGGTGGCTGGACACCAGCATCGCCCTTGGCCACGCCTGGCTCAACACATCGGATGAAGTCGGTCCGGGCCCTTTGACGATGGCTGGGGGCCGGCTCGCCATCACCGCCGATTGCCGGCTGGACAACCGTGACGAGTTGCTGGCCAGGCTCGGTATCCGCGACCAGTCGGTAGCCGACGCGATCGTGCTGATGCGGGCCTATCTGCGCTGGGGCGAAGCCTGCCCGGAGCATCTGCAAGGCGATTTCGCCTTCGCCATCTGGGATGACGAGCGGCAATCGCTGTTTTGCGCGCGCGATCATTTTGGCGTCAAGCCGTTCTACTACCACGCGGCGGACCGGCGTTTTGCCTTTGCGTCGGAGATCGGTCCGATCCTGGGCGTCGAGGGTATCCGCGCACGTGTCAGCGAGCGCCAGATCTCCGGCTTCCTGGCCGGGCTTCCCGACGACCCGCAGTCGACCCCCTACAGCGATATATTCAGCCTGCCGGCCCGCCACAGCCTAACCGTCACCGCGCAACAAGTGATGCTGCGCCGATACTGGCAGATCGAGCCGTCGGCGCGGCCCTTGCGGTCGGATGCATCGGAGGAATTCGCCCATCTGTTCTCGCAATCGGTGCGCAACCGCATGCGTGGGACCTCGGCGGTCGGGGCAATGCTGAGCGGCGGCCTCGATTCCTCGTCTATCGCCTGTGTCGCCAGCCTGCAGAATGCCGCCGCGCGCAAGCCGAGGCTGCCAACGTTCTCGCTGATTTTCGAGAAGGGCTCGCCGATGGACGAGCGGCCCTTCATCGATGCCGTTCTCGACCAGCAGAAGGTCGACGCGACGCTGATCCCGGTCGGCAACTATGCCCCATTTGCCGAATTCGAGCGCGTGCTGGAAGAACAGGAAGGAACGTTCCTGGCGCCGGGCCTGACGCTCACCCGCGGCATCTACCGGACTGCCGGCGCCAAGGGCATCAAGGTGCTGCTGGACGGCCATGGTGGCGACGAGGTCGTTTCACAAGGCCACGGCCACCTGCACGAGCTTGCGAATGGCGGCCGATGGATGGATCTGTGGCGCGAGGTCCGCAGCGCATCCAACACCTATGGCGACAGCACGCTTGGCCTTTATCTCCAGTTCCTGACCCTCTACGGGCCGGCCTGGCGCATCGCCAGGCTGAGGCATATGGCCAACCGTGCCCTGAACAAGATCCGCAAGCCCGCGCAAGTGTCGCGCGCACGAAGCTGGCGCGACCTGATCAATCCGGACCTGGCCAAGCGCACCGAGCTTGTCGACCGGTTTCACCGGGCCGGCTACATGCCGCCCGGCGTCCAGGCCAGCGACGCCTTGAGCCATCGTTGGATCCTGTCGAACGGCTATGTCCCGCATGCTTTCGAAGTTCTCGACAAAGCCGCCGCCAATTTCGGGGTCGAGCCGCGCTACCCCTTCTGGGACAAGCCGCTGGTCGAGTTCTGCCTGGCGCTGCCGGGCGAGGAGAAGCTGAGCCACGGTTTTGGCCGCTATGTGCTGCGCCGCGCCATGCAAGGCGTATTGCCGGAGGCGGTGCAGTGGCGGCGCGACAAGATCGACTTCACTGCCAATCTCGTCAACGGCATGCTGCGCAACCATCGCGACCTCCTGGAACAGCTGCTGGTCTCGGATGCGAAACGCATCGCGCCTTACGTCAATCTGCCGCAAGTGAGTGCCGCCTATGCGCGGCTGCTGCGCCAGCCCGATCAGGCAGCCCCCCTGGATGTCCAGTATGTCTGGCGCTCGGCCTCGCTGTCGCTCTGGCTGCGGCAGCTCCAGCATGGCGGGAGCCCCGCATGATGCCGCGCAACGAGCCGCTCGCTCTATGCAATGATGATGCCTTTTCGCATGGCCGGGCCAAGCGAGAACGCCGCTTCTACCGGGCCTACGGCCTGACCATCGCGTCGGAGGTGACGTTGCCCGAACTGCAGCCGGCGGCGCCGGGGGCGGCGGATGTCGTGATTGCCGTCGGCGCGATCGACCTGCCAAAGCCCTCGCCCGAAGCCGCGACCGACTTTCGCTTCGAGCCGGACCGGCAATATCTGGCGTGGCATGCCGTGGGCGCGTTCCTGATCACCGATTCCAGCCGTATCGACATCGAACCGGCGCCCGGCGTCGACGACGCGCTGCTCGCGTTTCCGCTGCTTGGTCCGATCATGGCGCTGCTCTTGCACCGGCGCGGCCTGCTTGTCCTGCATGCCAGTGCCATCGCCGCCGCCGGCACGAGCGCCATCTTCATGGGTGACAAGGGAGCCGGCAAGTCGACGACCGCAAGTGCGATGATCCGGGCCGGGCATCGACTGCTTACCGATGACGTGGTGGCGCTGGACCTCGCCAATCCGAGTGAGCCAATGACCGTTCCGGGCTTTCCGCAGATCAAGCTGGCGGCCGACGCCGCGGCGGCGATCTCGCTTGGGGAAGCGGAAGTGCGGCCGCAAGTGCATGCGGCGATCGACAAGATGCAGCATCGCCTGAACGGTGGCTTTTCGGGCGACGAGGTGCCGGCGACCAGGATCTATATCCTCGAGCGCGGCGAAAGGGCTGACATCACGCCCTTGCCCGCCATTGCCGCCCTGCCGGCCATCATCAAATTCTCCTATGTGACGCGCTTCGGCCGCGCGGCCCTGCCCGGCGACTTCGCGACGGCGCATCTTCGGCAATGTTCATGGATTGCCAACCATATCGGCGTGTACCGGCTGGAAGTCCCGACGGGCCTGGACAGGATCGGCGAAGCCGTGGAACTGATCGAAAAGGATCTGTCGGCTGGCAGCCGGCGGTTGTGAGCGCAACCATGTCGAAGCCCCCAATCCTTCGCCTGTCGCTGTTTCGAGAAATTGCCGCCTTCGGCGCCACCATTGCCCGGATCGGCGGCCGGCGAACGTGGACGGCGCTGTTCTTCCTCATCCTCGGCAGCCTGACCGAGGGCATTTCGATCCTGCTGCTCGTCCCGCTGCTGCATCTGGTCGGACGTGCCGACCAGGATTTCGCTGTTCGGCTGCCCAATGATGATTTCGTGCGCTGGCTGGTGCCTGATGGCACGCTGCAACTGACGACCGTGCTTTGCGCGCTGGTCGGGCTTGTTGCGGCGCAGGCGGCGTTCAATCGCTTCAAGTCGGTCTACATGGCCAAATTGCTGTTCGATTTCATCAATCGCGTTCGCATGAACCTGTTCGAAAGCATCGGCAAGGCGCGCTGGGGCGTTTTTACACGCATGCGCAGTTCCGACCTCGATCATGCCCTGACCGGCGACATCGACCGCGTCCAGGGCGCGGCTTTCTCACTGCTGATGCTGGTGCAAATCGCCGTTCTTCTGGCCGGCTATCTCCTGGTTTCCGTGTTTATCTCGCCGGTCATGACGCTGTTTGCCGTGGTCGTCGGCATCCTGATGTTCGTGGCGCTGCGGCCCTTCCGGGCACGGGCCACTGCCTTCGGCCGTGTGCTGACCGCCAATCGCCAGGACCAGTACCGGACGGTCTCGGAATTTCTCGGCGGCATCAAGGTGGCCAAGAGCCTGAACGTCGAGGACAGCTATTTCGCGCAGCTGCGGTCGACGCTTGAGAGGATGAAGGCCGACAACATCGACTATGTGCGCAACAGCACCATCGGCACTGCTGTATTCCAGGTGGCGAGCGTCGTGGGCCTGAGCCTGTTCATCTATGTGGCTTTGGTCCGCTTCAACCTGTCGCTGGCCGAGATCGTCGTCCTGCTCCTGGTCTTCATGCGTATCGCGCCGCGCTTCATGGACATGCAGACGCAGGCCCAGCAAGTGCTGATCAACCTGCCCGCCTTTACGGCAATGCGCAGCCTGCAGGCACGTTTCGACGCCGAACGCGAACCCGGCCATACCGAGTTCGCCGACGCCGGGACACTCTCCCTCAATACGGGATTGAATATTCGCGGCGTGTCCTTCGCCTACGGAGATGCTGTCGACAAGGCGGTGGTGAGCGGCATCACCTTCGGCCTGCCGGCCGGCAAGGTCACCGCCCTGATCGGGCCGTCCGGATCGGGCAAGAGCACGATCGCCGACATGCTGCTTGGCCTGCTGGAGCCCACCACTGGCAAGATGCTTGTCGATGGCGTCGAGATCGATGCCAGCAATCGCCGTCGCTGGCGCGACCAGGTGGCCTATGTGCCGCAGGACGTGTTCCTCCTGCACGACACGATCGCGGCGAACCTGCGCCTCGCCGCGCCACGGGCCAGCGATGGCGATCTGTGGGCCGCGCTGCGTCAGGCGCACGCCGGCGAGTTTGTCGAACGGCTCGACCTCAGGCTCGAGACGGTGGTCGGCGATCGCGGCGTGCGGCTCTCGGGCGGCGAACGTCAGCGCATCGCGCTCGCGCGCGCGCTGCTGCGCAAGCCGTCGCTGCTCATCCTCGACGAGGCGACCAGCGCGCTCGACTGGCAGAACCAGTCGCTGATCGCCAGGTCGATCGACGGATTACGCGGTACGATGACGATCCTGACCATCGCGCACCGGCCGTCGATGATCGCCTTCGCCGACTGGGTGGTGGCGATGGAAAACGGCCGTATCGTCGAGGTCGGCCAATATCAGCGGCTGAAGGAAAAAACCGGCAGCCGGTTGTCGAGGATGCTGTTGGGGGAACAGTCGGAGAGCGAACCCGCTGATGTGGCGTGAGCCGGCGGCCAGGACGCGTCGCGCCGAGACGGATTCACGCGGCGCTTTGGTCCCTTTGTCTCGAAGCATGTCGTTGCCGCCAAACCGGCCACGTTTGAGCAGTCTGCATCAATGCAGGCCGCGCCTGGCACCGCCGAGCTTCTCGCTTTCGGCGACCTCGGGTGCGTTCAGTTTGCGCTCGGCGTCACGAGCTATGTCGGCAGGCGTCGGCGCGCTCCTGGCGATCATGGTGTAGATGAGCACGAAATAGCCGGCCTGAATGGTCACGGCGCAGATGATGACACGCACCAATATCGTGCCTATCGACGCACCGCCCAGCCAGGACCAGCCGACGACGATCGCCAGAGCGAAAATCATCCCGAGGATGAATTTTGGAAGTGCCATACCCAACAGCCCATAAACCGGCTCGGGTATTATCGCGATTGCCCCACCCGAGCGCCGTCCCTTGTCATGTGGGCTTGTTAAGGTCGCCCACTCTCGACCGGTTGCTTCCGGCCTTTTCCACCTGTCGTCACCGTGACAGGTATAATTTGCAATTCTATTAAGGCGAGCAATAGGCGGCAAGGGCAACTTCGGTTATTTTTGATCGAGCTTTTGCGATCGACTCTGCCATGTTGCAATGCACGCAACGGGAGCTAGGCCGATATCCTCTCGTCGATATTTTTCAGTAAAATGGCCAATATTAAGTAGTATTTTATATGGTTTTGACCAAGCATCACGGCATGATGAAGCACTAGTTTGTACCTCGCCTTGGCAAATAGGTAGGTCCGCCTAAAAACCGCCCCACAAAGGCCTCTATTTTTTCGGCTGTGCCCATTTATTGTCACAAATGTGCTAAATATGCCGAAATTTGTGCATGGCAAGCTTATTATTTAGTCATTTCATGACGTGACTATTTCAACGGGGTGGTAAATTGTGTGTTGCGCTGCAACATTTTTTTGGTATCGTGTGGTGAACCATTCGTTCAACGCATGGAGTTTACGGCATGAGGGACGTTGCCAAGTCAGCCACCGCGAGCTTTTCGCAGGCTGACATCGATTTTCCGCCGCCGATCGGCGGCCTGCTCAAACGCAGCTTCGATATCACCGGTTCACTGATTGGCTTGATCGCCCTCAGCCCGCTATTTGTCATGATAGCGCTGCTCGTCAAGTTTTCCGACGGCGGCTCGATTTTCTACGGCCACAGGCGAATCGGGCGGGGCGGACGGATTTTTCCGTGCCTGAAGTTCCGCACCATGGTTCCGGACGGCGACAAGGTGCTAGCAGCCTATCTCGCCACCAACCCGGACGCCAACGCGGAATGGATCGCGACCCGCAAGCTGAAGAACGACCCGCGCGTCACCCGCGTTGGAGCAGTGCTGAGGAAACTCAGCCTCGATGAGTTGCCGCAGATCATCAACATCCTGCAGGGCGATATGAGCCTTGTCGGTCCGCGTCCGGTTGTGCGCGACGAACTAGAGATCTATGGCACATCCGCCGTCTACTATCTGAAATCGCGTCCGGGCCTGACCGGCCTGTGGCAGGTCAGCGGCCGCAACGATGTGTCCTATGACAGCCGCGTCGCCTTCGACCGTCACTATGTTGAGAACTGGTCGCTGTTCGAGGACGTTCGCATCATCATCAAGACCGTCCCGGCCGTCTGGATGTCGCGCGGTTCTTACTGACCGGCCGGTGGCCAATGCCAGACATTGGCGTCGGCCATTCGACGCAAGCTCATCGGGCGATGGGGCTATAGCGGATCGGAACGTTGAGTTGAAAACAGATTTGTTCGAAGCCTTTCGCGGCGGCCCGGTTTCCGGCCGCCTGCGGCGGGCGCGTTTGCTGGCCACATGCCTTGCCATGGCCCTCGTCGTCCCGCACATCGCCGCCGCCGGCGACTATCGCCTCGGCTCGCAGGACAAGCTCACCATCCGCGTCGCCGAATGGCAGACCGTGGAAGGCACATTCCGTGACTGGTCGGCGGTGAATGGCGAGTACACGGTCGGTCCATCCGGCACGCTGTCGGTGCCGTTCGCCGGCGAACTGCCGGCCTCCGGCAAGACCACGTCCGAAATCGCAACGGCGATCGGCGAGGCTTTGCAGAAAAAACTCGCTTTGTCAGACAGACCGGAAGCCTCGGTCGAGATGGCGCAGTTCCGGCCATTCTACATTTCGGGCGAAGTCCAGAACCCCGGCCAGTTTCCATATGTGCCTGACCTGACAGTGTTGAAGGCCATCAGCGTCGCCGGAGGCATCCGGCGAAACGCCGACTACGGACCTCAACTCGGCAAGGACTTGGTTACCGCCAAGGGCAATTTCGATGTCTCCGACGACCAGCGCATTCGGCTGATCGTCAGGCGCGCCCGCATCGACGCGGATATGGCCGGCAAGGCCAGTTTCGACGTGCCTAAGGAGGTCGAGGGCGATCCGAGACTGCCAGCCATCGTCGCGGACGAAATGACTATCCTGACAGCGGACCAAAAGGCGCTGAAGCTGAAGCTTGAAGCGCTCGACGATCTCAAAGGGGTTTTGGAATCCGAGATCGAATCGCTGCAGAAGAAGATCGTCAACCAGCAGCAGCAGGTCGACTTGGCGCAGCAGCAGCTCGCCAGCATCGGCCCGCTAGCGCAGAAAGGCCTGATCGCCAACGCCCGACTGCTGGATTCGCGCCAGTCGGTTGCCGACCTGCAGGGCAAGATCCTGGACTACGAAACCGCCATCCTCACCGCCAAGCAGTCGATCAGCAAGGCGAAGCAGGACGCCATCGATGCCCAGAACACCTTGAGTTCAAACCTCGCTACCGCCCGGCAGCAGACCGAAGCCGACCTGAACGAAGCCGCGCTGAAGGCGAATATGCAGAAAGGCCTGATAGCCCAGGCTACCGATCCCGCGACTGTGGCCGCCATGACAAATGATGAGCAGCCCGCCCTGCTTTATTCACTGGTGCGCAATATCGACGGCAAGACCAGCGAAATCGCCGCCAAGGAAGACACACTCGTGCTGCCTGGCGATGTGATCAAGGTCAAGCTGGCGCCGCTGGCCAGCCAGTAGCCCACAGCCCGATACCATCCAGCATCTCAATCCGTCCCGTGAGGGGCGGATTTTTGCTGAGCACCATGCTTGCCAGGCGAAGGCTTCCCGCTGCCCTGACTTCAACCCGCGAGTTGATTGCTTATGACGACCCAGCGGCCGCCGGACGGCCGGCATGCCGGGGCCAATCAGCTTCACCCGTGGCCGCATCCGCCGGCGCCTGCGACCGCCGCGTGCGGGTAGTAACGGGCAGCCGCGCCAGCTTGAAGAAACTGTAGTACATCAAGAAGGAACCCGTAAAATAGGGGTTGAGTATCTCGACCTCGACGAAGGAACGAATCAGCAGCAGCACCATCACGCCGGCGAGGATCACCGGCTCGGCCCGCCATGTCTTGAAGACCACCGCCGACACGTGGCCGTAGAGCGTGCGCAGCACGATCAGCGATACCAGCGTCGCTCCGACGAAGCCGAGTTCGACAAGAGCCTCGATATAGGTGTTGTGGAAGTGGAAGCCGGTGCGGGTGGTGATGTAGAACTCGTTCCACAGCCGCTCGGCTTCGGCGAAGCCCTGCACCCAATAGGCGGCATAGCCGACGCCGAGAATCGGCGATTTCTGCACGGCATTCCAGCCCTGCTCCCACAGATAGGTCCGTCCGGTGAGCGTCGAATCCTTGCCGAAGAGGCCGAGGACGAAGTCCATCAGCCCGAGATTCAAGGCGACAAAGGCAGTCACGACCAGCAGACCGGCGCCGATCAGGAAAATCACCCGGCGGTAGCGCCGTGACAAAATTTTGCTCATCGCAAGAAGCGTCACCAGCGCCAAAACCGCCGGTATAGAGGCCATCGAGGTGGCGGAATGCGAGACGAACAGCAGATAGGCCGACAGCAGAATGAGAGGCGCTGTAAGCATGAGGCTCAGCCGGCCGCGCCTGTAAAAGGCAAGGAACACCACGCTGAAATATATGCCGAGCGAGGCGACAAAACCGAGCTGGTTCTTGGAGGCAAACGCGCCGACGAAATTGTAGGTGCCGTCGAGAACATCGTCGGAATAATTGCCGACCCGCAACGAATACAGCAGGATGAAGAAAATCCCGACCAGGGCGCCTATCGTCAATGCGCGCACGCTGACGGTGCGCGCCGCGATATAGGCACAAGCGATATGAGAGAGATATTGGAACGCCGTCCTTGCCGTGATGCCCGGCGCAACCGACCAGAAAATCGAGAAGCAGACATAGGCGGCAAACAGCAGCGGCAGCCAGGCGCTGGACAGATGCCGCAGAAACCGCCGGTAGTCGACCAGGACGAGTGGAAGCCAGACCGCGTAGTAGGCCAGGATCAGCACCTGGCCGAAAATGAACGAATAGGAAAACGCCCAGATCGAGACGGCTACGGCAAAGGCGCCATAGACCGAGTTCTTCTCGGGATCGACCAGCAGGGACTTTGGAATCTTCATCTCAGAGTCCCGCCGACACGACCCAGTGCCGGCAAGCCATGAGCCGGCCGGATTTTTCGCAGACATGGGCGTGCAATAAACGGCTTCTCCATTGTGCAGTGCAATATAACCTATCGCGCCCGGCGCTCAATGGCAAATCCGGTCAACTTATCTTACGCGAATTGGCCAAGCGGCGGATACCGAGTCGTCGCACCTTGGAACAGGGGCGATCCGTCACAAATCCAGAGGCAGTGGGCGGCCTGTTCCCATCGCGAGTCAGATATGATTTTCGGTTTTCCTGAGCGTCGAGGAGGCTTGCCTACGGGCTGCCAAGCCATTGAAGAGAGCCTGCGCGGGTCGCTCGATCATCGTATAAAGGACAATTGATACCGCTATGGACAGCGCGCATGCCACGATGCCGGCCAGCCCCTGCGCCATCAGCCCCGACTGATGCGGTAGCAGTTTGCTCGCCAGCTGGATCACATAGGGGTGCGAGAGGTAGAGCGAATATGATGCATCTCCGAGCAAAACCAGAAATGTTATCGCGCGCGTCCGGGGGGGCGACCAAGACAAAGCGGCGGCGGTTAAAACCACGGCAGGGACGCCGTTCGCCAGAAGCCAGGGCAAATCAGGTATCATTTGCCGAATGGCTATTGTCGCCACGAAAATCGCAAGCATAAGCCACGTACGTCCCACGAAAAGCTTCGCACTATGCACATATGCCAGGTAAAGTAAGATGCCAAAAACAAATTCCAGCATCAGCGGATTTGTATAAAAGCGCCAAGCGACGTTTTCACTCTGGATGAATTGACCCATCGCCACGAGAACTACTATGAACATGGATGGCGACAGTGGGCCGCGCAGGCCGCAAGCTATGCACGCAGCATATATTGCATAGAAGAACATCTCATAATTGAGGCTCCAGCCGAGAAAGAGCAGCGGCTGAATCGAACCGTCGACCTTTTCGAACGGGATGAAGAACAGTGATTTCAGGATCGTTTCGCCGCTCACGACGGTCGAATTCAGCAGACCGGGTTTCATCAGCGCAATCAACACGATACCTGCCGTCAGCGTCCAATAGAGCGGAACGATACGAACTATGCGGCGGCGACAGAATTGCCAGGCGCCTTTGGCCTCATCGGTGGTGTAAGCGATTATAAATCCACTGATTACGAAGAATATATCAACGCCTGACGCTCCGAACCCAAAGATATTTTCCTTAAGACCAAACTCTATTTGAAAACCGCTTCCAATATGGAACAATACCACCGCAAAAGCGGCGACGAACCTTAGAACTTGGAGCCCGAGCAGCTTGCGACGAACATTGGTGCTGTCCGGCAGCACCGTTGGTGATTCTACGCCAACCGTCGAAGCTACAGTCATTTTGTCTCTTCCCAGCCAAGGTCCGCTTTCACACGGGCCTCAAGTTCATCGGCCATATGACCCTGGCCGATTTCATTTGGATGCGAGTCGCAGCCGCGTGAAGCAACTCCTCCCGGACTGTCGAATCGTATCAGAGCAATTTTTCTTTCACCCGCGGCACGACGGACCGCCACGGCCTTGTTCACGGCCGACACCGCGGCATCGAGGTCGGCGCCCCAAAGCATCGGGCCGATACCGGCATAGATCATTGCGCCAGGCGCGTTGGCGCGCAATTGGGCAAGCAAGTCCGCGTAGCGTGCGACAAAATCCGGCGGCCGCGCGCCACCACTGAAATCGTTGCTGCCGAGATGCACGACAATGACATTGGTATCAGGCAGTTGCTCCCGGTCAGGACGTGACGGCATCAGTCGCGTGTAGAGGTCGCGCATCGTTGCGTTGGTGCTGCCATCATAATTGCGGACAAGGCCCTTCCCGGATGCTGCAAGCGTCGTAACGTCTGCTCCAAAGCGGCGCGCCACGACTGCGGCAAAGGTCAAGTACTGGTTCTCGGTATCGGCGCTAAACCGGCATTTGGCGTCCTTGCCCTCGACGCCGTAACCCGCCGAGATGGAGTCGCCGATGACTAAAAAGCTGCGGGTTTTCGGCTGCGGCGGCAGAAAAGATCCGTCGGTCCGGATATCCTTGAGAACAGTCGCGCCGAATGACGCTTCGGTTCGGCGGACAAGACGCACGGCGTGCCGGGCGGCCACCGTATCCGATACGACTCTGTAGGTGTGTTCGCCCTTCTTCAAGTCAAGGCGGGATACAGCACCGTCAACATCAACGACCATGCTGTTGCGGCCTGTGTCGTCAAGCACTACGTCGAGCCATGCCCCTTGGAATTCAACCTCGATGGCAGTTCCCGGCCATTCAAATGTGGCTTGGGTTCCGGTCGCCAAAAAGCGACCAACCAGCCGCGCGCTGTGCAACTCCGATTCCCCGGCAAGCGCACAGCGATCAGTGAGCCCATTTAACCCAGCTGCCGCCAACACTGCTATCAGGAATGGCCGAAGACCGGCTACTTTCATCTAGAGTCAGCCTGTGAGAATGGCGAGTGCTACAAGAGCAGTAAACACCTTTTCTCGCAGATGCGAAAGAACTTTTCGCACATGCGAGATGCAGGGCGCGTGCGAAAAATCCGTCCTAAGGCGGTCGTCGCAAGCGGAAGCGCCCCGCCTGATGCCGGCGCCTTTTTAGACACTGGTCCTTTTCAGTCCCCGTCAGTTGGACTTTTCGCAAGCACCCCGCTGGAGCGCTACCAAAGCGCTCCGCCGGTGATCTGGATGTTTTCCATGGTGATGCCCTTGGCGAGATCCGAGCACAGGAAGACGGCCAGTGCGGCGATCTCCTGCGGCTGCAGCAGGCGCTGCTGCGGGTTGCCCCTGGCGATCTCGGCCATCGCTTCCTCTGGCGTGCGCCCCTTGCCTTCGCGCTCCACGACCTGCGCCACATTGCGGCGCATCAGTTCGGTCTCGACCCAGGTCGGGCTGATCATGACGCAGGTGACGCCATGCGCCGCCCCTTCCAGCGCCACGCAGCGAGTGAGACCCAGCAGGCCGGCCTTGGACGCGCAGTAGGCCGGGTTGTCCTTCCACCCGACCAAGGCGGCCGTCGAGCCAATGTTGACGATGCGGCCCCAGCCGCGCTCGATCATACCCGGCAGCACGGCACGCGTGACGCGGAAGGCGCCGGTCAGGTTGGTGTCGACGATCTTGTCCCAAAGCGCGTCGGAATGGCCGCAGACCGGCTGCTCGGCGGTGGTGCCGGCGGCGTTGACCAGAATGTCGGCGGGGCCGATGGCCGTCTCGGCGTCAGCCGCGAAACGGTTGGTGACGTCGCTGTCGCGAACGTCAAGGTGTGCGGCGTGAACTTTCGTTCCATGAGCGGCAAGGGCCGAGCGCACGCGCTCGATCTCGTCGGCGGCCGGATAGTAGGCGGCATCGGATCTGTCGGCGCCGGCAGGCGCGATGTAGGAGCCGACGGCGACATTGGCCCCAGCCTCGGCCAAAGCCGTGGCAATGGCGAAGCCCATGCCCGAGAAACCGCCGGTCACGATGGCGCTACGGCCGGAAAGGTTGTTCATGGCGCACGGTCTCCGCTTCGTTTGGGCAGGCAATCAGTCCTGACCGGATTTGGCAATCACAGCGGCGCGGCCCTCCATCGACGAGCGTTCAGGACCCCTGAAGCGGTCTGCCCAGCCATTCGCGATAAAAGCCTTCGAGGTCGGGTTCGAAATCATGCACGATGGGATAACCGGGTGCCGCCGCCTCGACCTCATGCAGCGTCCCGCACTCCGGGCAGATGAACTCCCGGATTTCCATCCATTCGGGATCAGGGAGATCGCTGTTGGGATAGATCTCGCGCAAAGCCTCCTCGGTGTTGCGCACGTTAATCGCGGCGTTGAGCTTCCAGTTCTTCCGATAGTCGCCGAAGGAGTGGCCGCATTCGCAGCGGGTAATGCGCTCATCGCCGCTCTGGCAGATGAACAGATGGTCCGAGACCGGCAGCAGGATCGGGTCCTTCCAGGCGACACGATCCTGATAGACGGCAACCATCTTGAAGAAACGGTCGTCATCCTTGTAGGCACTCATGATGCGCCTTGTCTGCGGCCAGGGCAGCTTGCCGGCGGCCAGATCGCCCAGGACTTCCTTGCTGTATGACGTCATGGCTTGGCTCCCGGCGTGAAGATCGATTTGGCGTCGACGTTCCAGAAATCGCTGAATTCCTTGGTGAAGCGCGACGACAGCTTGATCGCGCTGGCGTACATTTTCTTCACTTCGGGCGCGAAGTCGGCCTTTCCGACGCGGCCACGCTCCTTGGCGATCCAATCCGCCACCGGAATCGCCTTAGCCAGGCGCTCTTTGCGCATGGCGGCGCGGCGTTCGACCGTGGCGTCGATATCGGCGACGGGATAACCGTCTTCATCGTCCTTCAGCACAATGCCGAAAACCTGGTCCGCCGCTTCACGGGTGAGAAAGCCGTTCTCGACATCCCATGCCGTCTTGATCGGATCGCGCTCCAGCACGTCGCCATAGCCGCCGCCGCCATTGTAGGAATGGCTGAAGATGTCGCCGGATTTGTGCGGCGAGGTGATGTAGGGGCCTTCGACCACGACATGGTCGCCGCCGATGTTCTTCTCGTAGTCGGAGACGTCAGGGTCGATGCCGGGCGAATGCGCCAGCGGTTCGCCTTTTGCCGCCAGTTCGTGAATGTCTGAGTTGCGCACCGCGCGATGCTTCTGGCAGGTCGGCGCCGGATAACCACCGCACATGCCGCCATTGTCGAACACGCGCGAGGAGTGCTCGGAGGTGTGGAGCCGCAGATGTGAGGTCTTGTTGATCAGCCAGGTCGAGACGAAGGAACAGCCACCGCGATATTTGCCGGCGCCGCCGGAATTCGGCACGATCGAACGGCCGATATAGACCATCGGCATCGACTGTTCCCAGACCTCGATGTTGCCCATGTCGGATTCCGGGTTCCAGCCGACATAGGCGGTGTCGAGACCGTCCTTGATGGCGAGCGCCCCGGACCCGGCGGCAGCGCACTCGAAATGCGCCATGCCGAACGGCGTGCCGTATTGGCTTTCGCCGCCCATCTCGATCATCGGGCTGTTGACCTGGCCGACAAAGGCCTCCTCGACGAAGCCGCGCGCGACAAAACTGCGCGACAAAAGCCGCTGGAAAACGCCGTAGGCCGGCAGCAGCAGCGCCCATGAGGTGGCGGTGGCCACCATCTCGTTGTCGGGGTTGGTCCAGGTGCCGTGCGGCAGTTTCAGTTCGGTCGCCATCCAGGCACCGTCATTGACCAGGCCTTCGAAATTCATGTGCTGGGTCAGCGTCACGAACATGCCGCCATCCATGCCGGCCGGCGTGCAGTTCATCGAATGGTAGCCCCAGGGCTGCGTGCCCTCGAAGTCCATGGTGATCTTGCCGTCTGACGTGATCTCCATCTCGATCGGGATGTTGTAGAGCCAGTCGGGATCGCCGAGCAGCTGGAAGCCGGGCTTTCCCGCCGTGACATGGCCGTAGAACGTGTGGCCGCGGTAGATGCCGGGCACGGTGAGCTGGCGGGTGCGGGCGAGCTGGGCGCGACGGCCTTCCTCGATGAACTCCTTCGACACCTTCATCCAGTAGTCGAGGCCGATCTCCGAGATGAGCTGCTTGACGCTTTCGCGCATGTCGATGCAGGAGGCGACCTTGGCCTTCTCGTCGAGCACCCAGTAGATCGGCATGCGCAGATTGCGCTCGCAGCGGATGACGTAGTCGCGCCGGATCTCGTCATTCTCGCCGATCTTCTCGGCGCAGACGAACAGGCCTTCGGTGAAGCGCTCCTGCGCCAGGCAGACATCGCCGCCCGGCGTGATGCCGCCGGCTTCCAGTTCGTGGCAGACGGCACCGGCCCAGCCGACCAGCGTGCCTTCATGGAAGATCGGCACCACATCCATGACATCAGGCACCTGCACGGTGCCGATGAAGGCGTCGTTGTTGGCGAAGATATCGCCTTCACGGATTTTCGGGTTTTCCTCGTAATTGTTCTTGATCATCCATTTGATGAAGCGGCTCATCGTATGGACATGCACCATGATGCCGTTGGAGAGCGCGATGGCGTCGCCTTCGGGCGTATAGATGGCGACCACCATCTCGCCGACTTCGCGCACGCCGGGCGAGGCCGAGATGCGGCGGGCCATTTCGCGAGCCGAGACGCAATAGGCGCGCAGCTTGGTGTGCAGCGTCTCGAACTTCAGCGGATCCTGGTTGCGCAGCGTGAGTTCCGTGATGCCGTCATAGCAGCCGGTCTCTTCCATCAGCCGCTCGGAATCGAGCAGTCTTTCGCGAAGGCGCAGGGCCGAGGCAGGTTTGTCCAACATGGCGGTGCCCTCTCAAGCGTGGGTGTAGTGCAGCAGCGTCCATTCATCGACATGGACGCGGTCCTGCGGATGAACGACGAGCGTGGTGGCGGGGTGTTCGATGATGGCGGGGCCGATCACTTCGTGACCGGGCTGCAGCAGGTCCATCTCATAGAGATTGGCCTTGTGCCAGCGTCCGCCGATATAGGCCTCGCGCACGCCCTTGTGCGCGGAAGCCGGATCCGACTTGCCAAGCGGCCGCTTGAGCAGCACCGGCTTGACCTTGTCGGCGGTGGCGATCAGGCCGAGTTCGGTGATGGTGAAGCCGGCCTCGCCATAGCGCGACACGCGATGATTGACCTTGGCGTAGACCGCCTCGAACTCGTCGATAACCCTGCGCATGTCGTCGGCCGAGTTGACCTCAGCCAGCGGCGCCATGACTTCGACATCCTCGAGCTGGCCGGTGTAGCGCATCATCAGGAACGGCACGGTCCTGATCTTCTCGCGCGCATGGCCGTCGGCGATCATCTCGTCGACCGCGGCCTTGGTCAGATCGTTCCAGACCGTGGTGACCTTGACGCCGAAGGCGGCCAGCGTCGCCTCATCGGCGCGTGACGGGATGTCGTGCTGCGTCGACACCGAATGCCGGCGCATGAAATCAGCCGTGGTGCAGCCGAAGGCGGAGAAGGCGGCCGCAAACTGGAAGGTGATGATGTCCTTGAAGCCGATGCCCCTGGAACAGCCGGCCAGGTGCAGCGGACCGGAGCCGCCATAGGACAGCAGCGTGAACTCGGAGGGATGGATGCCCTGGCCCGAAATGACGCGGCGCAGCGCGTTGTTGGCGTCGGCCTCCAGCATGTCGATCATGCCCTCTGCCGCCTCCTCAACACCGACACCGAGCACGTTGGCGCATTTTTCCTCGAAGGCACGGCGGGCCTTTTCGACCTGCAGCACGACCTTGCCGCCGAGGAAATAGTGCGGGTTGAGCCGGCCGAGAATCGCATCGCAATCGGCAATCGTCGGTTCGGTGCCGCCCCTGGCGAAGCAAATCGGACCTGGATCGGAGCCCGCGCTTTCCGGCCCGAGCGAAACTTTCTTGGTCAGCGGGTCGATCTTGAGGATCATGCCGGCGCCGGCACCGATCGTATCGAGGTGCAGCGTCGGCACGTTGAGCTTGAAGCGATCCATCAGCGGCTCGTTCTCGATCCGCGTCTGGCCGCGCGTGATAACGCCCATGTCGAAGGAGGTGCCGCCCATGTCCGAGCAGATCAGCGAATCATTGCCGATCAGCTTGCCGACATAGGCAGCACCGAGGATGCCGCCGATCGGGCCGGAGATCATGGTTTCATGCAGGCGCGGATGGTTGATCGAGGTCAGGCCGCCGAAGGAGAGCAGCGTCTGCACGCCATATTTGAAGCCGTATTTCTTCGAGACGTCCTCGATACCCCTAAGCTGCTTGCGGCCACGCGAAGTCGCGTAGGCCTCGATCAGCACCGAGTTCAGCCGCGACTGCTCGCGGATGACCGGGCGGACCTCGTGGCTTGTGTAGACGATGATGTCGGCGCCGGCCTTGTCGACCTCTTCGCGGCAGATTTCGGCGATGCGCTTCTCGTGCACCGGATTGACGTGCGAGAAGATGGTCATGATGCAGATCGCTTCGACCTTGTCGGCGATCAGTTTTTTTGCGGCTGCAGAAACCTCGTGCTCATAGAGCGGCAGCACGACGTCGCCGAACTGGTCGATGCGCTCGGTGACCCCATGGGTGCGGCGGCGCGGCACCAGCGGATCGGGATGATGGTGGGTGACCGCATGCAGCCGGTCGGCATAGGAATAGTCGGCCCAGGCCTGCAGACCGCGGCCCATCAGGATCATGTCCTCGAGGCCCTTGGTGGTAATCAGGCCGAGCCGGCGGCCGGTGCGCGACAACAGCGTGTTCAGCATGCCGGTGCCGGAATAGAGCACGACGTTGACGCCTGAAAACAATGATTCCAGCGAGATGCCCCAGGCATCCGCCGCGTCCTCGGCCGAGGCCAGGAAACCCTCGGCTTCGTTCTTCGGCGTGGTCGCCGACTTGCCGATCTTGAAGTGGCCGTCCTGATCGACAAGGATCGTGTCGGTCATGGTGCCGCCGGCGTCGATGCCGATGACGATTGGGTTGCCGACAATGGGGGCGGTGAGATTGGGTTGGGTCACGGTCGCCTCGGGATCTGGTCTAGGTTGACGCTAGGCTAGATTCGATGGGCGGCTTCGCGCCATATGCCTAAAGACACAATGACGGTTGGGCTGACATCGCCGAGAAAAGGGCATGCGCATGGGCAATATCTGGGCGCCGCTCGCCAAAGCGATCGCCGCCATCGGCACGGACAGGCATGTCGACTGCCTGATCGACCTGATCGGCGCCGACATCGACCACGACCTCGTCACGGTGACGCGCTATTCGGCGACGCAGACACCCGAATTCATCAAGCACCGGCGCTTCTCGGATGAGATGGTCCGGCGCTATCTCCACAATTACTACGTGTTCGACCCGTTCTATGCCTCGTGGCGGCGCGAGCGCAGGCTGGGCATCATGCCGCTGAAACGGCTCGCCGACGACGAGGCCAAGCGCGGCCAGTACATTGCCGGCTTCCTGGCGCAGTCGGAGATCTGCGACGAGGTCGGCATCATGCTTGCCGATGGCGGCGACTGGTGCCTCGGCATCTTCCTCGACCGCTCGACCACGTCGTTCAAGGAGAGCGAGATCGCTTTGCTGGATGAGCGGTTGCCTGTATTCGAGGCGCTGCATGCGCTCGACATCAAGGCGCGCGGAACCAAATTCTCCCGCACGTCGGCGCCGACAGGCCCCGGCGCCTCGCCCCGGCAGGAGCCGACGATCCCGGCCAGTCTGTGGCCGGAGCTGTCGCTGCGCGAGCGGGAATTGGTTCAGTTGATCCTCGCCGGCCACCCGACGGCCAACATCGCCGAGCGCCTCGGCATCACCGTCGGCACGGTCAAGAACCATCGCCGGCGCATCTACGAGAAGCTCGACATCACCACCGAGCGGGAATTGTTTTTGCAGTTCTTCCAGCATCAGGCCGATCGCTAGCCGCTCGCTTACCCAGCCGATCCGCCAGCCGAATGCCTGATTTGCAGAGCCGCTCCCTCCGTGAATTGGTGCAGGGCTTGTCGCCGGAATGGCTCGAAAACTGGCTTCAAAATTCCTCTTGCGGAACGCCGCCGTCCCGGCTTAGTCTCGGCTTCGCACAGAAAATGAAATTTAATTCCATTTGTGCGGTGCCCGCAAGCCAGTGCAGTGCCCAGGAAAGTGCCCGGACGCAATCGACTGAGAAAATATTTGATATATCATCTACCAGAACGGAAATAGCTGACATGGTCCAGCAGACATCGATCCAGCCATCGGCGCCCTGGTTGCGGCTCGACGTCGACGATTCGGACTGGAACGACGCCGAGGTTTCGAGCCTGGTGCGCTGGTATCAGCAGATGCTGCTCATCCGCCGTTTCGAGGAAAAAGTGCTCGATCTCGCCAATGCCGGGCTGGTGCATGGTCCGGCGCATGCCAGCATCGGACAAGAGGCGACGGCGGTCGGCGCCATGTCCGTGCTCGGTACGGGCGACCGCATCAACGGCACCCACCGCGCCCATCACCAGGTCTTGGCCAAGCTTGTCAACGCGCAGACGCCCGGCGGATTCGACCCGTTGCATGACGCTTTCAACCCGGACATGCAGGGCTCGGTGCGCGGCTTGATGGCCGAGATCATGGGCCTCAAGTCAGGCTATTGCGGCGGCCGTGGCGGCTCGATGCATATGCGCGACGATGCCTCCGGCATCCCTGGCACCAGCGCGATCATTGGCGGCAACCTGCCGCATGCGGCCGGCTATGCGCTGGCCGACAAGCTGCTCGGTACCGGCAACATCTCGGTCGCCTTTTTCGGCGACGGCACGATGATGGCGGGGCCGGCCTATGAGGCGATGAACATCGCCGCGCTCTACCGGCTGCCGGTGATCTTTTTCGCCGAAAACAATCTCTATGCCGTCTCGACGCACATCAACGAACAGACGCGCGAGACGCGGCTGGCCGCGCGCGGACCTATGCTCGGCTTTCGTGGCATCGAATGCGACGGCATGGATGTGGTGGCGGTCCACCATGCCATGCGCGAGGCGCGCCGGGCGATCGAGGAAGACGGTGGCCCGGTGCTGGTCGAGGCGCTTTGCTACCGCTTCCTGCATCAGAGCGGCGCGCGCCCTGGCAGCGAATTCGGCTACCGCACGCGGGCCGAGGAAGACGCCTGGAAAGCGCGCGATCCGCTGGTCACGATGGCGGCTCGCCTGAAGACGATGGGCATTTTGAACGCTTCCGACCTCGGCACACTCGACCAGCGCGTCGTGGAGGTGGTCAACACCGCTGCCGATTCGCTCACCGAAATGAGTGGCAACGCGCTGCGCATTCCCGACCATCTGTGGCCAGACCCAGGCGGCGTCGACAACCAGATACGCGGTGATCTTTCCGAACTGAAGGGCGAGCGTTTCCTCGAGATCGAGGATATGCCGCCAGCCGACACCAGGCCGGTCAAGTTCATGGTTGCCGCGTCCGAGGTGATTGCGCGCGCCATGGAAAAGGATTCGCGCATCATTATCATGGGCGAGGATGTGCACCGGCTGCGCGGCGGCGTTTCGGGCGCCACAAAGGGTGCGCTGGAACGCTGGCCGGAGCGTGTACTGGCAATGCCCATCGCCGAGAACGGTTTTGTCGGCGTGGCGCTGGGTGCAGCGCTTTGCGGCCTGCGGCCGATCGTCGAGATCATGTTCGGCGATTTCTGCCTGGTTGCCGCCGACCAGCTGTTCAACGCGGTCAGCAAGGTGCGCCACATGTTCGGCGGCGGCTTCGCGGTGCCGATCGTGGTCCGGGTCCGCGTCTCGCCGCACACCGGCTACGGCTCGCAGCATTCGGGCGATCCGTCCGGCCTGTTCGCGCTGTTTCCCGGCTGGCGCATCGTCGCCCCGACGACGCCCTTCGACTATATCGGCCTGATGAATTCGGCGCTGAAATGCGACGATCCGGTCGTCGTCATCGAGCATGTCGAACTGTTCCCGAGCGAAGGGCCTGTGCCTGCGGATGACCGCGATTATTGCGTGCGACTCGGCAAGGCGAAAACCGTCAGGCCGGGCAGTGCCTGCACCTTGCTCACCAGTGCCAGCATGGTCGCCGTCGCCAAGCAGGTGGTCGAGGAGACCGGCGTCGATGCCGAGATCATCGACCTGCGCAGCCTCGACCCGACCGGGCTCGACTGGCCGATGGTGGAGGCCTCGATCCGCAAGACCAACCGGGTGGCCGTCGTCGAGCAGGTGCAGCGTGGACTGTCGCTTGGCGGACGGCTGACACAAGAGATTCAGGATCGCGTGTTCGACTATCTCGATCACGAGATCCTGCATGTGACGGGAAGCCTCTCGGCTCCCGTCGTATCGGCCCCGCTCAACCGCGCCGCACTGGGCGGCGCTGATAAGCTCAAGGCCGCGCTTCAATCCCTCATTGCCGTGGGTGGATAGAGCAACGCATTGCCACAAAGATCTGACAAGAAAATGGGAGAATGAAATGGACATGACGATCCTACCAAGAGCCAAGACCAGGGCGACGATGCTGGCGGCCGTGCTGCTGGCCACCAGCGCCTTCTGGGCGCCTGCCACCTTCGCGCAGGACAGCAAGCCGCTGGTCATCGCGCGTAACATCGACCTCAATTCGCTCGATCCGCACCGCGCCTTCTGCGACACCTGCCAGATCTACAATTCCAGCGTCTACGAATCGCTGCTGACGCTGGACAAGGACAACAAGCTGATCCCGCTGCTCGCCTCGAAGTGGGAAGGCAATGCCGACCAGAGCAGCTTCACCTTTACGCTCGACCCGGCCGCCAAATTCTCGGACGGTTCGCCTGTCGAAGCCAAGGACGTCAAATGGTCCTGGGAGCGGCTGAAGAACCTCAAGGGCAGCGCCTCGTTCCTGATGGACAATGTCGCCTCGATCGAGACTCCGGACGCGCATACGGTCGTCGTCAAGATGGTCGCGCCGAGCTCCGAATTCCTCAACATCGCGGCGGCGCCCTACGCAGCGGTCGTCAACAGCAAGGTTGCTTCCGAAGCCGGCGCCAAGGCCGATGCGGACGCCTCGACGACAGACAATGCCGAGGCCTGGTTCCTGGCCCATTCGGCCGGCAGCGCGCCGTTCGTGCTGAAATCCTATGAGCCCAATTCGGAACTGCGGCTGGCGCGCAACGACAAGTACTGGCGCACGGCGCCGGCGCTGAGCGAAGTCGTCATACGCCAGACCAAGGATGCGGTGGCGCAGGCGCAGATGCTGCAGAGCGGCACCGCCGATATCGCCATGCAGATCGACCCGGACACGGCCAAGACGATGACCGGCAGCGACGTCAAGATCGAGACCGTGCCGTCCTACAACTTCATCTATGTGGCGCTGTCGCCCGGCGCCAAGGCCAACAAGGTGCCGCTGACGCCCGAAGTGCGCGAGGCCATTTCGCTCGGTCTCGACCGTCCTGCTATCCTCGATTTCACCATCGGCTCCGAGGGTCAGCTGATCAGCGCGCCGATCCCGCTCGGCTTCCCCGGCGGTTCGGGCTTCGAGGCGCAGCCCTATGACGTTGCCAAGGCAAAGGAACTTCTGGCCAAGGCCGGACACGCCGACGGCTTCGAGATGGAGGCGGCGTTCCCCGGCATGAACGTCTACGGCGTCGATCTCTCGCTCTTGATGCAGAAGGTCCAGCAGGATCTGGCCAAGATCAACATCAAGCTCGACCTGCAGCCGATCCCCTTCGCCAATTGGCGCGAGCGCGTCAATGGCGACGGCATCCCGATGACGGCGGTGTTCTACGCGCCGGACTATTACGGCACCTCGCAATACATCGACTATTTCGCCATGACGAAGGGCAGCCCTTGGTCGCGCCGTGCCGGCGCGGAGCGCGACCCGTCGGTGCTCAACCCGAAGGAAGCGGATATCTACAAGGCAGCCCTTGCGGCAAGCGGCGACGAGGCCTCCAAGCTGTGGCACCAGGCCGGCGAGGAGATGATCAAGGACAGGATCATCCTGCCGCTGATCAGCCCGAACCTGATCCTGGCCTACAAGTCGGACGTCAAGGGCGTGCGCTACAGCGCCTGCTGCAACCTGCCGCTGGCAGAACTCAGCCACTGAGCAAAACAATACGGGGAGGCGACAGTCGCCTCCCTGTTCTCCATCCCGGAAGGCCAGCAAATCCTGTTCTTCCAACATCACATTCAATATATGATATATCAATGAGCGGAGACCTCGTCATGCCTTCCCTGATCAACTCCAAGGACCAGTTGCTGCGCGAGCGTGCGGCCTCGGTGATTCCGGGCGGCATGTGGGGACACATGGCGACGCGCTATCTCGGCTCCGCCTATCCACAATTCTTCGAACGCGCCGACGGCTGCCGGGTCTGGGACATCGACGGGCACGAATACATCGACCTGATGTGCAGTTGGGGGCCCAACATTCTCGGCCACCATCATCAAGCAGTCGAAGAGGCTGCCGCCCGGCAGCGTCGCCTCGGTGATGCAATGAACGGCCCCGGCGAGGTATTGGTCGAACTGGCCGAGCTGCTGGTCAAGACGGTCGCGCATGCCGACTGGGCAATGCTGCAGAAGAACGGCACCGACGCCACCACGGCCTGCGTGACGATCGCGCGCGCCGGCACCGGCCGACGCAAGGTGCTGGTCGCGCGCGGCTCCTATCACGGCGCCGTGCCGTGGTGCACGCCATCGCTGGCCGGCGTCACCGCCGAGGACCGCGCCCATCTGATCCATTTCGACTACAATGACGTCGCCAGCCTCGAAGCGGCCGTCGAGCAGGCCGGCAACGATCTCGCTGCTGTCGTCGTCACTGCCTTCCGGCACGACATCGCCCGCGACCAGGAACTGCCGACCGCCGCCTTCGCCAAACGGGCGCGCGAACTCACCACCGCTGCCGATGCGGCATTGATCGTCGACGATGTGCGCGCCGGCTTCCGCATCGACCTCGCCGGTAGCTGGGAGCCGCTCGGCGTACGGCCGGACCTGTCCGCCTTCTCGAAGGCGATCGCCAATGGCTATCCGCTGGCCGCCATCACAGGCACCGACCGGTTTCGCGAAGCCGCGACAAAGGTCTATGTGACGGGTTCTTTCTGGTACGGCGCCGTCGCAATGGCCGCGGCGATCGCCACCATCAGCACGCTGCGCGATACCGACGCCGTCACCCACATGACACAGGCCGGCGACAGGCTGCGCTCAGGCCTCGATGCTGCAGCGAAGAAGCATGGTCTTTCGCTGCGACAGACAGGTCCGGTGTCGATGCCGATGGTGCTGTTCGACGGCGATGCCGAATTCAAGCTGGCCAACGCCTTCTGCTCGGCCGCCTTGCGCGAAGGCGCCTATTTCCATCCCCGGCACAACATGTTCCTGAGTGCTGCGCACACCGCAAAAGATATAGATCTCGCCCTGCAGGCTGCCGATGCGGGCATGGCCGCCGCGGCGCAGGTGGCGTGACCGGCGCCAATGCGGTGGAAAGGAACAAACTGTTCAGCCGGTGGCCGACACCAGTCGGCCGTTCTGCGCAGCGCGGCGCAGTTCCTCCGGCGTGACCGCGCCGTCGTTCAGCCGTTCGAGAACCTTGACCAGCAGGCGGCCGCCTTCGATCATGTCCTGCTGAATGCCCTTGCGCACACCGTTCTCGTCGCGCGCCCGCAGCGCTTCAAGAATGTCGAGATGCCGGTGGCGGCCGTCATAGGTCGGCCGGGCGTGCGGGTACTGGTAGTTCACCAGCGGTCCGTTGCGCAGCCAGATTCCCTCGATGATGGCCAGCAGCTCCGGCATTTGCGCCGCCTGGTAGATCGAGTGATGGAATTCCCAATTGTCGCGGACGGCTTCGAACCAGCGGCCATTGTCCTCGTTGGCAATGAGTTTCTCATGCACCGCCGCCAGACGGTCGATCTCGCGCGGCTCGATGCGCGTCGTTGCCGCGGCACCCGCCATGCCTTCGAGATGCAGCCTGATGCTGCGCAGTTCCAGATACTGAGCCAGCGACAGCTGGGCGACGGTGATCGAACGGCCGGCCTCCATCTCCAGGCCTTTTTCGCGCACCAACTGCATCAGCGCCTCGCGCACCGGCGTCTCGGACACCTGAAGGCTGGCGGCAAGGTCGCGGATCTTGAAGCGATGGCCCGGCCAGAAACGGCCTTCCATCATGGCACGGCGAAGCTCCTCATAGACACGCGTCGTCAGATTGTCGCGCGCGATCGGCGCGATAGAAGCAGTCACATCCGCTCTCCGTTCTTGCAACAGCGCAGGCGTCGCCTGCGTCGCGTGGCTTGTGTATATGATACCACGAATGGCCTGACCACCGACATGAGACAAGCCGCCCCGAAACCGGCAGACATGAGACGGGCCGCATGACCGCGTCGATGCCTTCCTTGCTGTTCGGCGCCATTGCCGACGATCTGACCGGCGGCACCGAGCTGGCGTCGATGCTGGTCGCGCGCGGCATTCCGACGGGATGCACGGTCGGGCTGGACGCGCCGATCCCATCAGGCAATCTTGCCCATGTGATCCTGCTGAAGACCCGCGTCATCGCAGCCAGCGATGCGGTGCGCCAGGTGCTGGAGGCCGCGGACCGGCTGGTCGAAGCTGGCGCGCGGCAGATCTTCTTCAAATATTGCGCCACCTTCGATTCGACGCCCGCGGGCAATATCGGTCCTTGCGCCGAAGCGCTGCTCGAGCGCCTTGGCGGCGGCGTCACACTGTTCGCCCCCGCGCTGTGTGAGACTGGGCGCACTGTCTATCAGGGGCATATGTTCGGCGGCCCCCAGCTGCTTGCTGAGTCGCCCAAGCGCTTCGATCCGCTGACGCCGATGACCGATTCCAATCTGGTTCGCGTGCTGCAGGCGCAGAGCAGGGGCAAGGTCGGGCTGGTGCCCTATCTCGTCGTCGACGCCGGCGCTGGAGCCATCCGAAGCGCTATACGAGCACACAGCGCGCGTGGCGAGACGCTGCTGGTCACCGACACCATCCGCGAGCGCGATCTGGCGGCGATCGCGGAAGCCACCTTCGACCTGCCGCTGATGACCGGTAATTCCTCAGTCGCCGCGCATCTGCCACCGGCCTGGCTCACGCATGGGCTGCTGGATACAGGCGATCTCGTTGCCGCCAGCCTGCCGGCCGTCGAAGGGCCGGCAGCGGTGCTGGCCGGCAGCGTCGCCGACCGCACCATCGAACAGCTCGAGCGTTTTGCGCAAAACAATCCACTGCTGACGATCGACCTTGCCAGCGCCTTTGCCGGCGCCGATGTCATGGCCGAAGCGCGTACCTTCGCCCAACGGCATTTGCCCGGCGCGATGATCGCCATTGCTACGACAGCGCCGCAAGCGACCGTCGAAGCGCTGCAGCAGGCGCATGGCCGCGATATGGTGGCGGCAAGGGCGGAAGAGATCCTGGCCGGGATTGCCCAGATTCTGGTGCGCGAACTCGGCGTCCGCCGGCTCGTCGTCGCCGGCGGCGAGACCGCCGGTTCGGTGGTGAAGGCGCTCGGCATCGACCGGATCGCCATGGGCGCCTATGAGGGCCCCGGACTGTCGCGCGCCATCGCTCACCTCCCCGGCCGGCCCTCCGATCCGCTGGCGCTGATGCTGAAATCGGGAAAGCTCGGCGGCCCCGATATCTTCACCGACGTTCTGCAAGACATGACACGGCCGAGCACTATTGCGCCGGCGATCGACACATGGCCACCGGCAAGGAGAGCATCGTGATGGAACTCGAAATCGAACGCACAAGCCTGATCACCGCGACGCAGACGCTGGACGCCAGCGGGATGAATGTCGGCACCACCGGAAACATCAGCGTGCGCACGACAGGCGGCATGCTGATCACGCCGACGGGAATAGCCACAAGCGCCTTGCGGCCGGAGCAAATGGTGGCGATGCAGCTCGATGGATCCTGGGACGCTGCGTTCCGGCCGTCGAGCGAATGGGAGATGCACGCCGAAATCTACAAGGCGTTTCCCGAGGCCGGCGCCGTCGTGCATGCCCATCCCGACCATTGCGTGGCGCTGTCGTGCCTGCGTGAACCGCTGCCACTGTTCCACTACATGGTGGCGGGTTTCGGCGGCGATGATGTGCGCTGCTCGGACTATGCGCTTTTCGCGTCAAGCGAACTGGCCAAGGTTGCCGTCGTCGCGCTCAAGGACCGCACGGCTTGCCTGCTCGCCAATCATGGCATGATCGCCTTCGGCGGCGATCTCGACACGGCGCTCATCCGCACCATCAAGCTGGAAACCCTGGCGCGGCAGTACCTTTTGGCGCGCAGCGCCGGCACGCCGGTGCTCATCGAGGGCAGCGAGATCCCCGCCATTCGCGGGCGCTACAAGAATTACGGCCAGCAGAAGTAGCCGGCCGAGCAATTCCAGAAAAGGTGAAGCGGTTTCCCGGGAAAAGCGCATAGCGCTTTCTCCAGGGAATTGCGCCAAAACAAGGAACGGCTCTTCGCCCTCTTGAAGAACCATTCAGTCGACCTGCAAATGCGAGACGAAGGCCCGTCAGGCTCCATGAAGATCAGGCGGGGATCGGTTCGGCGGCCGGCGTATAGACGCCGATGGCGCCGGTGCCGATCAGCTGGTCGATGATCTCGGCGCTATAGCCGAGCACGTCGGCCAGCACGGCAGCTGTGTCCTGGCCCAGCATCGGCGGCGCGGTGAAGTCCGCGGTCAGCTGCGCGGCAAGTCCCTGCGCCGGGCGCACCATGGCGACGGAGCCGAGATGCGGATGCGGCAAGGTCTGGACGAGGCCACGCTCGCGCACATTGGAACTGTCGAAGACTTCCGGTATCGATTTTACCGTGCCGGCCGGCACGCTGGCGGCGGCACAGGTGGCCATCCAGTGGTCACGTGGCTTGGTCTTGAAGACGGCGGCTAGTTGCGGGATCAGCGCCTCACGGTTGGTGGCGCGCGCCCCTGCTTTGATGAAGCGCGCATCCCCAGCCAGATGTGGCAGATCAACGACCTTCTCGCACAGCGCCGCGAACTGGCGGTCATTGCCGACCGCCAGCGCAAAGCTGCCATCGGAGGCTTCGAATATCTGATAGGGAACGACCGTCGGATGGGCATTGCCGTAGCGGGCGACCTCTTGGCCGGTGTTAAGGTAACCGCTGCCGACATTGATCAGCAGGCTGAGCGCGCAGTCGATCAGCGACAGGTCGAGGAACTGGCCCTTGCCGGTCGTCGCGCGCTCGTAAAGCGCCGCCAGGATCGACTGCGTGGCGACCATGCCGCAGACGATATCGGTGATGGCGACGCCGACACGCATCGGTTCGCCATTGCTCTCGCCGGTGATGGCCATGAGGCCGCTTTCGGCCTGCATGACGAAATCATAGCCGGGCCGTCCGGCATCGGGCCCGGTCTGGCCGTAGCCGGAGATCGAACAGTAGATCAGCCGCGGATTTGACGCGCTGAGCTCCTTGAAACCGACGCCGAGGCGGTCGGCGGTGCCGGAGCGGAAATTCTCGACGACGATGTCGGCCTTGGCCGCCAGCTCGCGCACGATGGCCAGCCCCTGCGGGCTTTTCATGTCGAGCGCGATGCTCTGCTTGCCGCGATTGGCGCAGAGATAGTAGGTCGAGACACCCTTGTAGCTCGGCACCGACCACGCCCTGGTGTCGTCGCCGCCGTCGATGTTCTCGATCTTCCAGATCTCGGCGCCGAGATCGGCAAGGCTCATCGTTGCCCACGGCCCGGCCAGCACACGCGAGAGGTCGAGAACCTTGATGCCTTCGAGCGGCAAGCGCGCGGGTTCTGCCGTACCGGCATTCGCGGAATGGTCCTCAGTCACGATCAAAATTCCTTCGGGTGAATTCGGCAGGCCACTCAGACAGCCCTGAAAGTGTTGACCGGCTCCGGGAAATGGCAGGCGACGCGATGCGAACCACCGGCCGGATCGAGCGGCGGTTCGACGGCAGCGCAGATCGCCTGCGCCTTGAAGCAGCGCGTGCGGAAGCGGCAGCCGGATGGCGGGTTGAGCGGGCTCGGCACATCGCCGCTCAGCACGATGCGCTCGCGCTTGCGCTCCTTCTCGGGATTGGCGAGCGGCACCGCCGACAGCAGCGCCTGGGTGTAGGGATGCAGCGCCCTCGAATAGAGTTCGGCCGCCGGCGCGATCTCGACGATCTTGCCGAGATACATCACCGCCACCTGATGCGAGATGTGGCGCACGACGGACAGATCATGCGCGATGAACAGATAGGAGGTGCCGAAGGATTGCTGGATGTCCTTGAGCAAATTGAGCACGCCGGCCTGCACCGAAACGTCGAGGGCCGAAACCGGCTCGTCGAGGATCACCACTTGCGGATTGAGTGCCAGCGCGCGGGCGATGACGACACGCTGGCGCTGGCCGCCGGACAGTTCGTGCGGATAGCGCTTGCCATGCTCGGGATTGAGCCGCACCAGTTCGAGCAATTCGGCGACGCGCGCGCGGCGGTCGGCCGCCGACATGTCGCTCATGCGCAGCGGCTCGGCGATGTTGTCGGCAATGCGCATGCGCGGATGCAGCGACCCGTAGGGATCCTGGAAGACGAGCTGGATGTAGCGCCGCATCAGGCGCATGTCTTCGTGATTGAGCGCGAGCAGGTTCTGGCCACGGAACCAGCTTTCGCCGCTGGTCGGCTCGATCAGCCGCATCAGGCAGCGCCCGAGGGTCGACTTGCCGCAACCGGATTCACCGACCAGACCCAGCGTTTCGCCTGGTGCTACGTCGAACGAGACATCGGCGACCGCACGGACATGGGCAACGGCACGGTCGAAGACGAGGCCGCCGCGAACCGGAAAGTCCTTGACGAGATGGCGAACAGAAAGCGCAACCGCCGGTTTGGTTTCCGCCTGGAGTTGCTCCGCTGCGCTCATGGGGCCACGTCTCCACTGTCCAGGCTCGCCGCCGCCAGCACAGCACTGTGGAAGGGCGGCAAGGTCGTCGCGAAATGACAGGCCGAGAACCGGCCGCCGACATCGTGCAAAGGCGGGTCCTCGGTCCGGCAGCGTGCCGCGGCATAAATGCAGCGCGGATGGAAGGCGCAGCCGCCCGGCAAGCGCCCAAGTGCGGGCGGCGAACCGTCGATCGAGAACAGCCGCTCGCGGCTTTCCTCGAGGTTGGGGATCGAGGCGATCAGGCCACGCGTGTAAGGATGGCGCGGATCGGCGAACAGCTCGGATACGCCTGCCTGTTCGACGACACGGCCGGAATAGACGACCGCGACGCGGTCGGCATGGCCGGCGACGACGCCGAGATCATGGGTGATCAGCACCAGGCCGAGGCCGAGCCGTTCCTGCAGCGAGCGCAGCACGGCCAGGATCTGTGCCTGCACCGTGACATCGAGCGCCGTGGTCGGTTCGTCGGCAATCAACAGGTCAGGATCGTTGGCGACGGCCATGGCGATAACCGCGCGTTGGCGCATGCCGCCGGAGAATTCATGCGGATACTGGTTGACCCGGCGCTCCGGCTGCGGGATCGCCACCAGATGGAGCAATTCGACCGCGCGCGCCATCGCCTGTTTGCGTGTCACGCGCTGATGCAGCCTGACCGCCTCGGCAATCTGGGCGCCGACGGTCATCACCGGATTGAGCGAGGACAGCGGGTCCTGAAAAATCATGGCGACGCGCGCGCCCCTGATCTTGCGCATCTCGCGCGCCGGTTTGCCGACCAGTTCGTCGCCGTTGAAGCGGACCGAGCCGGTGACCACCGCGTTCTTTGACGTGAGGCCGAGCGCGGCGAGCATGCCGACGGACTTGCCCGAGCCGGACTCACCGACAATGCCGACCACTTCGCCCTTGGCGACGTCGAGGTCGATCCCGCGAACCGCTTCGAACTGACTGCCGGCCTTGCGGAACCCGACCCGCAGACCGCGTATGGACAGCAGCGGCTCGCGCTCCTCCACCTTGTCGACTGCGCCCGGTGGCGCTGAGGAAATCTGTGCGCTCATCGCCTAGTCCGACCTTGGATCGAGAATGTCGCGCAAGCCGTCGCCTATGAAGTTAAAGCCGAGCACGATGGTGAGGATGGCGACGCCGGGACCGAAGGCGATCCACCATTGATAGAAATGAACGGCGCCATCGGAGATCATCGAGCCCCATTCGGGTGTCGGCGGCGTGGCGCCGAGGCCGATGAAGCTGAGCGACGCGGCAAGCAGCACGACCTGGCCGAGATCCATGGTCGCGCTGATCAGCACCGGGGTCCAGCAAAGCGGCAATATGTGCGTGAACAGCACGCGCCGCGGCCTGGCGCCGGCGGCGATTGCCGCCTCGACATGCTCGCGCTCCTTCACCTCCAATACCTGCGCCCGCATCAGCCGGGCGTAGACGGGCCACCAGACGAGCACCATGGCTATGGCGGCATTGCCGAGGCCTGGTCCGAGCGACGCCGCGACGGCCATGGCCAGCAGCATCGGCGGAAAGGACAGAGTGACGTCGACAAGCCGCATGATCGCCGCGCCGGTCAATCCGCCGACGAAGCCGGAAATGGCGCCGAGCAGCGAGCCTATGATCACTGCAGAGACGACGACCAGAACCGCGATCGGCAGCGAATGCGCGGCCCCGTGCAGAGTGCGGGCCAGCACATCGCGGCCGAGTGCGTCGGTACCCAGCCAATGCGCCCAGCTTGGCGCCTGAAGCCGGCGTGCGACCATTTCGAGCGGATCGAACTGCACGACCAGGTTGGCGAATACGGTCATGAACAGCCAGAACAGGATGACGACCGTGCCGATGACCAATGGCGCGGTCAGCCATTCGGGAACCGTCGAGGAGCGGGACTTGGTGACGACGACTGCCATCAGCTCAACCTCACGCGCGGATTGGCCACGACATAGAGTATGTCGGTGATAAGGTTGGTGACCAGGAAGGCGAGACCACCGACGATGGTGACGCCGATGATCGCCGGGAAGTCGAGCGCACGCGCTGCCTCCACGGCATAGGATCCCATGCCCGGCCAGGAGAAGATGGTTTCGGTCAGCACCGCGCCGGTGATCAGATAGGCGAAGGAATAGCCGATGACGGTCAGGGTCGGCACCATGGTGTTGCGCAGCGCATGGACGATGACGACGCGGAATTCGCTCGCCCCCTTGGCGCGCGCGGTGAGCACGAACTCGCGGCTCATCACATCAAGCATGTTGGCGCGCACCAGCCGCGATATGGTGCCCGAAACCGTCCAGCCGAGGACGAAGGCCGGCAGAAGCAGGTGCCAGAGCGCGTCCTTGAGGACGGTCCAGTCGCCAGCCAGAAGCGAATCGATGGTCAGGAAGCCGGTGATGCCGGGCGGCAATGCCAAGCGGGCATCGACCCTGCCCGGCCCCGGCAGCCAGTTCAGCATGACGGAGAAGATGAACAACAGGCCGAGCCCCGACCAGAACACCGGCAGCGAAGAGCCGAACAAGGCGAACAGCCGCGCGCCATGGTCGATCAGGCTGTTGCGGAAATAGGCGGCCAGCACACCAAGCATGATGCCGAGCGTGGTGCCGAAGATCATCGCGGCGAAAACCAGTTCGAGCGTTGCCGGCAAGCGGTAGAGAATGTCGGTGCCGACATTGCGCTTGGTGATGAACGAGGTGCCAAGATCGCCGCTCAGCAGATTACCAAGATATATCATATAGCGTTCCGGCAAAGGACGATCGAGACCCCAACGCGTCTTGGCGGCGGCCACCACTTCGGGGTTGCTCATCTGCTGTTCGGCGACAATCGCGGTCAGCGGATCCCCCTTGGTCACCGTGGTGATCAGGAAGGCGATGGTGACGATGCCGAGCACCAGAAACGGCATTGCGATAAGCCGGCGCAAAATATAGCGAGACACGTGGCTACCTTCACAAGGAGGGGCTTCGTAAGATGGCACAAGGCGCTGGGACATGCCATCGACGGAAACATATTGACAGCCCGCGAAAGCCGCTGTCAATATAAATGGAATTTAATTTCATTTTTGATCGACAGTGCCGACGTCACCGGCCCGACAGGCGGACGACGACGCCAGAAAGACCTCAGCGTGCGCAAGCGAGCCACCAGGGACGAGACGGAGCTTGAAGGCGAAGGCGCACAGCTTTCGTCGTCGCTGGTGCGCGGGCTCGGCATCCTGCGCGCCTTCCGGCCGGGCGACGCCTCGCTCGGCAACCAGGACATCATTGCCCGCACCGGCCTGCCCAAGGCCACGGTGTCGCGCATCACCTATACGCTGAGCGCGCTCGGCTACCTCCTGTACGACAAGGATCTCGGCCGCTACAGCCTGGGGTCGGCTACCGTGGCGCTCGGCTATTCGGCGCTCAGTTCAAGCGCCGTCGTGCACGTCGCCCGGCCGCTGATGCAGCCGCTGGCCGATTTGACGGGGGCGGCGGTGGCGCTCGGCACGCGCGACAGCCTCAACATGGTGTATCTCGCCAATTGCCGGTCGGAGAGCCTTGTCACGCTGCGGCTCAACCCGGGCTCCTATCTGCCGATCTGGAAGACATCGATGGGGCTGGCCTATGCGGCGGCCCTTTCACCCGAGGAGCGCGTCAGCCTTGTACGGGCTTTGCAGGAGGCGGAGCCGGACAAGGCAGCGATGATCGCGGTGGCGATCGACGATGCGATCGCCCAATATGCACGCCAGGGCTATGTGACGTCGTTCGGCGCCTGGCACAGCTACATCCATGCAGTCGGCGTGCCGTTCCGCCCGCGTGACGGCTCGCCGCTGGTTGCCATCACCTGCGGCGGCATCGGCGAGATCATCACCGAGGACCGCGCGCATGCCGAGATCGGACCGGCGCTGGTGGCGATGGTGAAAGCACTGGGCGACCAACTCGAGGGAATTCCCGTGTAATCCCGGCACGGGATTGGCCCAGACGATCGGGCTGCATGCCGGCTTGAACTTGCCTGGTGGTGGCAGCACAGTCGCCGCCGATGGCATGGCGCTCGCGTTGTCAGTCCATCGGGTTCAGGTGACGGGGGGAGATCGGATGCCGATGAATTTTGCAGGACGGTTCAGCGATCGGGTGGCGATCATCACCGGTGGCGCATCGGGCATTGGTCTGGCGGTGGCGCAGAGGATTGTCGAAGAAGGCGGACGGGTTTCGGTCTGGGATCGCGATCCCGCCCAGATCGAACAGGCCAAGGCCGTCATCCCCAGTCTTCACGGCATCGCTATCGACGTTGCCGATGCCGCTGGCGTGGAGCGCGCTGCCCGGTCAACGCTCGAAGCGCTTGGCGGTGTCGATATCCTGGTCACCAGCGCGGCGATCACCGGGCCGAACATGACGACCTGGAACTATTCGGCGGAAGATTGGCAGAAGGTCATCGACATCAACATCAACGGCGTCTTCTACTGCAACAAGGCGCTCGTGCCGCACATGCTCGAGTGCAACTATGGCCGCATCGTCAACATCGCCTCGATCGCCGGCAAGGAAGGCAATCCCAACGCCTCCGCCTACAGCACGTCCAAGGCCGCGGTAATCGGCCTGACCAAGTCGCTCGGCAAGGAGCTGGCCAAGACCGGGGTGACGGTCAATTGCGTCACGCCGGCGGCCGTGCGCACCGCGATCTTCAAGCAGATGAGCCAGGAGCACATCGACTTCATGCTGTCCAAGATACCGATGGCGCGCTTTGGCGAGGTCGACGAGGTGGCGGCGCTGATCTGCTGGATCGCCTCGGAAGAGTGTTCGTTCACGACGGCCGCCGTGTTCGACGTTTCCGGCGGCCGCGCCACCTACTGAGGCAGAACGAATCTCAATTCCACGTGACGGTGCAACGGACGGAGCATGCGGGCGTATAGTTGGACGCCTCGAATCGACAAGTCGCGACAAGGTAGCGGGAACCATGACACGGAATGCAGCCGTCAGGCGGGAGTTTGCTACTTTTGCTTAGAGCCGAATCTGCCGCACTGTCCGACGATGAGCTTCTGGACCGCTATCAGCGCGCCGCCTTCGATTATTTCCTCGATAACGTGAACCCCGAAAACGGACTGGTCGCCGACACATCGCGGCCGAATTCGCCGGCCAGCATCGCTGTCGTCGGCTTCGCGCTGTCCAGCTATCCGATCGGCGTCGAGCGCGGCTGGATGACGCGCGATGCCGCCGCGAAGCTGACGCTGGCCGCGCTGCGTTTCTTCTCGACCAGCCGGCAAGGCAATAGCGACGACGTCACCGGCCATAAGGGTTTTTACTACCATTTCCTCGATATGCGGACCGGCCTGCGCGTCTGGCGCTGCGAACTGTCGATGGTGGATACGGCGTTGCTGATATCAGGCATGCTGGTGGCGAGCGCTTATTTCTCCAGTGACGATGACGAGGAAGCCGAAATCCGCCAACTGGCCGAGGCGCTCTACCGGCGCGTCGACTGGCGGTGGGCACAAGGTTCAAGCCCGACCCTGCGGCAAGGCTGGAAGCCAAAGAGCGGCTTTCTGCACTATGGCTGGGAGGGCTACAACGAAGCGACGATCCTCTACGTGCTGTCGATGGCCTCGCCTGACAGTCCAACCTCGGATAACAGCTACGAGGGCTGGACGGCGACCTATCAGTGGGAAAACATCTACGGCTACGACGTGCTGTATGGCGGCCCATTGTTCATGCACCAGTTCTCGCATGCCTGGATCGATTTCGCCGGCATCCGCGACGCCTTCATGCGCGAGAAGAACTCGGACTATTTCGAAAACAGCCGCCGCTCGACCTATCTGCATCGCGACTATGCGCGCCACAACCCTTACGGCTATGACGGCTATGAAGAGAACCTTTGGGGACTTTCGGCGGGCGACGGGCCGGGCGGCTTCCGCACCAGCGTGGAGCGACAGCGCCGGCGGTTTTCCGGCTATGCCGCGCGCGGCGCTCCGTTCGGGCCCGATGACGGGACGATCGCCCCTTGGTCCTATCCGGCATCACTGCCTTTCGCGCCGGAGATCTGCCTGGCGGCGCTGCGCCATCTCGGTGATCGCTACCCCGAGGTGATCGACAATTTCCGGCTGCCGAGCGGCTTCAATCCGACATTGGCGAACCGGCGTAAATTCGGGAGGCACGGCTGGGTGTCGGAAGGCCACTATGGGCTGGATCAGGGTATCGTGGTGATGATGATCGAGAACCATCGGTCAGGGCTGATCTGGAAGCTGATGCGGTCCAATCAGCATATCCGTCGCGGCCTGCACAAGGCCGGATTCAATGGCGGCTGGCTGTCTCAGCCGGCAAGCCCGGCGTCAGGTGGCGGCAATGTCGCGTGACCGGACCAGGATCACCGCCTTCCCCGTCGACAGCAACGACATCAGTCTGATCGCGAGCGCCCATCCGCCGCACTGGAAGAACCCGCAGCCGGACGGTCCCTACAACCTCGTCGTCATCGGTGCCGGGCCGGCTGGGCTGACTGCCGCCTACGAAGCGGCCGGCCTCGGCGCAAAGGTCGCGCTCATCGAGCGCAATCTGATCGGCGGAACTTGCGTCAATGTCGGTTGCATCCCGTCCAAGTCGATCATCCGCACCGCAAGGCTTTATGCCGACATGCGCGATGCCGAGAATTTCGGCGGCGACATGCCGGACCGTCTTCACGTCGACTTTCCGCGCGCCATGACGCGGATGCGGCAGATCCGGCAGCGGATCAGCCGCGCGGATGCCGCCGATAGGCTGGTTTCCGAAGGCATCGACCTTTATTTCGGCGAAGCGCTGTTTTCCGGACCGGACGCTGTCACGGTCGCCGGACAAACCTTGCGTTTCAGGAAGGCGCTGATCGCGACAGGCGCGCGCCCGAGGCTGCCGACGATTCCAGGCCTTGCCGAGGCCGGCTATCTCAGCAACGAGACCATGTTCGAGCTCACGGAGTGCCCGAAGCGGCTTCTGGTCATTGGCGGCGGACCGCTCGGCTGCGAGGCGGCGCAGGCCTTCTGCCTGCTCGGTGCCAAGGTCATCCTGGCGCAACGGGAACCGATGTTCCTGCCCGGCGAGGAACGCGACGCCGCCCAGATCCTTTCGGACGCGCTGGCGCGCGAAGGTGTCGAGGTTCGCCTCAACACCGAGGTGGTAGCGGTGCGAACGGAAGGCGGCAAGAAGCTCGCCGATCTGGTGTGCGACGACATCACGACAACGATTTCCGTCGACGAGATCATCACCGGCATCGGCCGATCGCCCAATGTCGACGGCCTCGACCTGGAAAACGCCGGGGTGGCATACGATGCCGACGGTATCAAGGTGGACGATTATCTCCGCACCACAAATCCGCATATCTATGCGGCGGGCGATGTCTGCCTCGCCTACAAATTCACCCACACCGCCGAGGCCACAGCTCGCATGGTCGTGCGCAATGCCCTGTTTCTCGGACGCAGGAAACTGAGCGAGCTGGTCATTCCGTGGTGCACCTACACCGATCCGGAGATCGCCCATGTCGGCCTCTATCCGGCGGAGGCGCGCCAGAACGGCATCCCGGTCAAGACTTATACGGTGCTGATGCACGATGTCGCCCGGGCGGTCATGGACGGCGAGGAGGAGGGTTTCGTCAAAATCCACGTCAGGGAAGGGTCCGACCGCATCCTGGGCGCCACGGTCGTCGCCAGCCATGCCGGTGAGATGATCAATGCGGTGTCGCTGGCCATCAAATCGGGCATGGGATTGCGTGCGCTGGCCGACGTCATCCATCCCTTCCCGACGCAGGCGCTAGGCATAAAGGTGGCCGGCGACGCCTATCGGCGGACAAGGCTCACCTCATCATGGAAGCATCTGGCGGGCCGCTGGTTGGCGTGGTCCAGGCGATGGTGACATTCCGGCAGCCTGCCGCAGCTGGTGCGTCGGACATTCGGCGACGATGCGGCGCTTGACGAAAGCCTCGTCGACCATCTCGGATATCCCAAACGTCGGTGCCATCCAGAGGTTAGCCGGCTCTATATTTCCGCGGATCCTGCGGGCCCTGCCGACCGCGACTCCAATTTCGTGGCTGCCCTGTCAGGGTGCGTGCAGAAGTTCTTGCCGAATGGGCTCGAGATAGGTTTGCGGATGCAAGCGTCCCCAAACATGGTCGCGCTCGGTCAGGTGCTTAACCTGCTCTATCCAGCGCCTCGGCGCATCAGGGTCCCTGACCTCATGCCAGTCGTCGACGATAATGACCGGCAGACCCTGATAGAGCGGGTCGAGCGGCGAGGTCTTGGTGACGACGATGCAGCCGAGATAAAACAGCTCCCATGTCCTATGGCAGTCCAGGCCGTTGCCTTCGGTGGACAGCACAAGCGGGTATTGCGAGTACAGTTGCCAGATCGAGCGCTGCGAGACGCGTTTCGTCAGGAAATCGACATGCGGACATCCGCGCAGGGCATCAAGCAGTTCCCGGCGCTGTCTCGAGCCATTGCTGATGCTGAAATCAGAGAACAGTCTGGGCGGGCGGCGGTCCACATGATCCTGCCGGGCGCGTATGATTTCCAGTTGCTTCACAAGCCCTTCCGGCGTGGCGAAGGACCGAGGCGTGTGAAGATCGAGCCCGATCGGGAAAGGCTTGACCCTGGGGTGAGTGCCGTCACAATTCTGGCTGTACCAGGAGACCAGGAAGGGGTTGGCGAGAAGCTGGTCGACGGTGTCCTTCGCCAGATCCGACGGCACCGAAGCATCGCCATCGGTCGTCAGCAGCGTGAACGGTGCCGTGATCGTCGGCAACACGATCCTGACGAACGTGTCGAGATCACAGGTTTGCGCATCCCTGGACAAGGTGCTCAGACGCAGCCAGACGATGCCATGTGCGCCGCTGTAATGCTGGCGGAAAAATGCCTCGCTCTGTGTCGATGCGGTTGACGCGTTGCGATACCAGCGCGGCCCGGCGAAATCGCAGAAATGTCCGATCCCCTGCGACCACAGCACGGGCGGAACGCCAAGAAATCTCAGCGCCCTGGAATAGACGGCTCTTTTGACTGCCCTTCGCAACCTGCCCATGGGCAACTCCTAGCGCGGATGCCAATACCGTTGCAACGTGCTGCCCGACATATTCGCCTTGAGCGGAACAAAGGCCAAAAGTTTCCCCGCAATACCCTTCCGGCTCCGGAGAACCCAACTTACGACAGGCGCAGCCGCCGGCGAGGCAGGCGGCGATCTACAGACTTGATTATGACAAAGGTCGAAGGGCTTGCGGTCGGCGCAGGCCGCACGTCTCAATCGTGCAATTCCCGCGATATCGGCGGCCCCACCGAAAAGCCGGAGAATGTGACCTCGAAGCCCTCGCGTTGCGGCGAACAGCACATCATGCCGACATCGACCGTCCTGGAGATCGGAAAGTAGGCAAGCCGCACAGGCTTCCAGTGGCCGTCGGAAGCATCGAGATACTGGACACGGATCGTTTCGGCGTGACGGGTCAGCCGGATCCTGACGCCGCCCGGACCGGCATGAATGGCGACCAGCGACCAGTCTGACGTGTCGTTGGTGACCACGACGGAGAAATAGGCAAGGCCGTCGGTGTACTCGATACCGGCCTTGATCCAATGGGTTTCGCTGAGCCGCACCATCAGCCCCGCCTGATCATAAAGCACCTCGTAGTCGCCTTTGACGGTGACCTCGGCGGTGAAATCGCCTTCGACGGGCCGGTGCAGGAAGTGGCCATTGTCGCGCCAGAAACCGTAGAAGGTCTCGCGCCAGAAATCGGTCTCCTTGCCGGTGTGCACACGAACGCTGTCGCCGTCGATAGAATGGTGCGGCGGCGGGTTAAGCCAGGTCAGGTCCTGCACTGTCATCCTTCGCGCCGCTCCAATCCAGATGTGCATGGCGGGGTTGCCGGCGTGGCCGGCAGTGACCGATCAGCCCGGCTGATCGGTCGACGGCTGATCAGCCCGCGAATGTATAGGCCGTCTTTACCGTGGTGTAGAACTCCGCCGCATAGTGGCCCTGCTCGCGCGGCCCATAGCTCGAACCCTTGCGGCCGCCGAAGGGAACATGGAAATCGACACCCGCCGTCGGCAGGTTGACCATCACCATGCCGGCCTCCGAATTGCGCTTGAAGTGCGTGGCATGCTTGAGGCTCGAGGTGCAGATGCCGGAGGTCAAGCCGAAGGGCGTGTCGTTGGCGACGGAAAGCGCCTCGTCATAGTCCTTGACGCGAATGACGCTGGCGACAGGCCCGAAAATCTCCTCGCGCGAACTGCGCATGGCGTTGGTCGCCTCGGTCAGCAACGCCGGCTGCAGGTAGAAGCCCGGCGTCTTGCGGTCGAGCCGCCCGCCACCGAAGGCGAGCGTGGCACCTTCCCTGACGCCGATGGCGATATAGTCCTCGTCCTGCTTCAGCTGCGTCGCGTCGACGACAGGACCGATCTGGGTCTGCGCGTCGAGCGCATCGCCGATGACCAGTTTGCTCATGCGATCCTTGAGGGCGTCGACGAAGCGGTCGTGAATGCCGTCAGCCACAATCAGCCTGGACGAGGCGGTGCAGCGCTGGCCGGTCGAGAAGAAGGCCCCGTTGAGCGCGCAATCGACGGCGATCGCGAGGTCGGCATCGTCGAGCACGACCAGCGGGTTCTTGCCGCCCATTTCAAGTTGGAACTTGCGCATGTGTTCGATGCTTGCCGCAGCGACGCGCTTGCCGGTGCCGACCGAGCCGGTGAAGCTGATGGCGTTGACATCGGGACTGTCGAGCATCGCCTGACCGACGACCGAGCCCTTGCCCATGACGAGATTGAGCACGCCCTTCGGCAGGCCGGCGCGATGCAGGATGTCGACGATGGTCCAGGCGCTCTCGGGAACCAGTTCCGCCGGCTTGAAGACGACGGTGTTGCCGTGTGTCAGCGCCGGGGCGATCTTCCAGGCCGGAATAGCGATCGGAAAATTCCACGGCGTGATGATGCCGACCACGCCGACCGCCTCGCGCGTCATCTCGACGCCGACGCCCGGCCGCACGCTCGGCACGACCTCTCCGGTCAAACGCAACGTTTCGCCGGCAAAGAAGTCGAATATCTGGGCGGCGCGAATTGTCTCGCCGATGCCTTCGGCCAGCGTCTTGCCTTCCTCTCGCGCCAGGTTGCGGCCGATCTCGTCCTTGCGCGCCAGAATCTCGTCGGAGGCCTTTTTCAACACCGCGTGACGCGCCAGCGGACCGGAGCGGGACCAAGCCGGGAACGCTGCCTTGGCCGCAGCGATCGCCTGCTGGGCCTGTTCGACACCCGCCGATGCATAGTCGCCGACGATGTCGCCGGTATCCGAGGGGTTGATGTTGCGCGAACCGGCATCGCCGACCCACTCGCCATCGATGAGGTTCTTTCGAAACAGCGTCATATCGTGTGTTCCTGCTTGTTGGCCGCGCGGGCATCTGTCTGAACTGGTATTTGCCAGACAATTGCCTCGCGGGAAAGCAAACAGTGAACCGCCAGCCGCGACAAAAATCCCCGTGCCTGCGCCGCGCGGATGGCGGGCGACGACGATTCCCCATCGAGCCTCGATGCAGCCAACCTCCATCGTGCATCAATCGGCTTGGGCCGATTCATCCTGTACACTTATGTCCATAGCCTTGATTTGCCTGAGGCAGCATGTCATGCGTCGTGTCGATGGCAGCTCTCGAAACGACGATTCAGCGCGCCGGCGCCACCGGCAACATCAAGGCCACTCGCGAAGACTGGCTGAAGCTTGCGCTTGAAACGTTGATCTCTGACGGAGTCGAACGCGTCCGCGTGCTGACGCTTGGCCAGAAGCTCGATGTGTCGCGCTCCAGCTTCTACTGGTATTTCAAGAGCCGGCAGGATCTGCTCGATCAGTTGCTGGACTACTGGCGGCAGACGAATACCAAATTCATCGTGGAACGCGCCAGGCGGCCTTCCGCCACCGTCATACGTGGGGTGATGAGCATTTTCGAATGCTGGGTGGACGAAAGGCTGTTCGACCCCCAGCTGGATTTCGCGATCAGGGCCTGGGCCCGTCGCTCGCCCGCCATCAGGCGCGCGTTAGACGAGGCCGACGAGGAGCGTGTCAACGCCATACGCGACATGTTCATGCGTCACGGCTACGACGAGGAGGATGCCTTCGTGCGGGCCCGCGTGCTGTATTTCATGCAGATCGGCTATTACTCGCTTGAGCTCAACGAGCCGATGAGCAGCCGCCTGCCTCACGTCGCCGGTTATCTGCGCAGCTTCACCGGCCAGGAGCCTCCGGCGGAGGATGTCGAGGACTTCTCGCGCTATGTCGAGAAGACGCTTTCGCGCAATCGATAGTACGGGCCGCTCGGCCGCCGCGGCCTGACGATTTCGCTTCGTGCATCGGCCCAATAGCAAGCACGGTTGCTGCCGACAGCAGCAGAGGAGCCCTCTGCCGTATCGGCGCAGAGCGGCGCACGGGCGCTCATTCCGCTGTCCGCCAAGCTCTAGACACATATGTACAATACCGATAGGGTACGCCACTGGCTGGGTGGAGTGCGACAGGATGAAATCCCAATATCGGGCGATCGTCATCGGCGGCGGCGTGGTTGGAGCCTCGGTGCTCTATCACCTAGCGAAGTTCGGCTGGAGCGACGTCGCGCTGATCGAACGCGAGGTGCTGACCGCAGGGTCGAGTTGGCATGCGGCCGGCGGGTTCCATGCGCTGAACGCCGATCCCAACATCGCCGCCCTGCAGGCCTACACGATCGACCTGCTCTCCGAGGTCGAGAAAGAAACGGGCCAGAGCATCGGCATGCACATGACCGGTGGCATCTCGGTCGCCTCCGCGCCGGAGCGCTGGGAATGGTTGAAAGCGTCATACCGCATCTTCCAGACCATGGGCATCGACGATGTCCACCTGGTCGGAGTCGATGAGATCAAGCAGCGCTGCCCGATTCTCAACACCGATGGCATGCTGGGTGGACTCTATGCCGCGCGCGAAGGCCATATCGATCCCTCGGGCGTCGTGCACGCCTATGCCAAGGCAGCCAGGCTGCGCGGCGCCGATATCATCGAGCACAACCGCGTGCTGGCACTCAACCGCCGCGCGGACGGCGGCTGGGACGTAGTCACCGAGAAGGGCACGGTCATTGCCGAACACGTCGTCAATGCCGGCGGGCTGTGGGCCAAGCAGGTCGGCCGGATGGCCGGCATCGACCTGCCGGTGTCGCCGATGGAGCACCATTATCTCGTCACCGAGGCGCTGCCCGAAATCCAGGCGCTGGACAAGGAATTGCCGCTGATCGTCGATCTCGAAGGCTTCACCTACATGCGCCAGGAACAGAAGGGCCTGCTGCTCGGCATCTACGAGATCAACCACAAGCACTGGAACATGGATGGGGCGCCGTGGGATTACGGCATTGAACTGATCCAGGAAGACACCGACCGCATCGCCGACGAGTTGGCCCTCGGCTTCAGCCGATACCCCTGCCTGGAGAATGCCGGCATCAAGCGCTGGGTGAACGGCGCCTTCACCTTCTCGCCGGACGGCAATCCGCTGGTCGGCCCGGTGCGCGGGGTTCCCAACTACTGGGTGGCGTGCGGCGTCATGGCCGGTTTCCTGCAAGGCGGCGGGGTCGGCAAGTCGCTTGCCGAATGGATGATCCATGGCGAGCCGGAAGCCGATGTCTACGGCATGGACATCGCCCGCTATGGCGATTTCGCCTCCAACCGCGAATACATCAGGCAGACCACCGGGCAGTTCTATTCGCGCCGCTTTGTCATGAGCTATCCCAACGAGCAGTTGCCGGCGGGGCGGCCCTTGAAGACAGCCGGCGCGCATGACGCGATGGATGCCGCCGGCGCGCGCTGGGGCAACTCATGGGGCATGGAAGTGCCGCTCTATTTCGCGCCGCATGGCTTCGTCGAGACACCGACGCTGAAGCGCTCCAACGCCTTCGACATCGCCGCACAGGAATGCCGCAAGGTGCGCGAGGGCGTCGGTCTGCTCGATATCACTGCCTTCTCGCGCTACGAAATCGCCGGGCCGCAGGCGGAAACTTGGCTCGACCGGCTGCTTGCCTGTGCGCTGCCCAAGCCGGGTCGCGCCAAGCTCGCGCCTATGCTCGGCGAAAACGGCAAGCTCAAGGGCGACCTCACCGTCTTCAACTGGGGCGATGGCTCCTGGTGGATCATGGGATCCTACTATCTGCGCCAGTGGCATATGCGCTGGTTCGAGCAGCATATGAGCGACGGCGTCACCGTCCGCGACATTTCAGACGCGGTCGTCGGTTTCTCGCTGGCTGGTCCCAATGCGCGAATGTTGCTTGAGCGCCTGACGCATCACGACGTTTCGCACGAGGCCTTTGGCTTTCTAGCCTGCAGGACATTGGATGTCGGGCTGGTGCGGGCCAAGGTCGGGCGGCTCTCGGTCATCGGCGAACTCGGCTACGAGATCCATTGCCAGGCCAATGAGCACGCGGGCCTGCGCCGCGCTCTGCTGACGGCAGGCAAGTATCTGGGCGTGAGCGAATACGGCTTCAGCGCGGTCAATTCGCTGCGGCTCGAAAAGAGCTTTGGTATCTGGTCGCGCGAGTTCACGCAGGACTATACGCCCGATGAGACCGGGATGGACCGCTGGATCGCTTTCGACAAGGGCGATTTCATCGGCCGCGAGGCGGCCCGGAAGGAGCTGAAGGCTTCATCGAGGCGCACGCTGGTGACGCTCGAAATCGACGCGGTGGACGCCGATGCCAGCGGTTACGAGCCGGTCTGGTATAGAGGCAAGCTTGCCGGCTTCGTCACCTCGGGCGGCTACGGCCATACGGTCGGCAAGAGCCTCGCCATGGCGCTGGTCGAGCGCGAGGTGGCTGATATCGATACGCAGTTGACAACCCACATCGTCGGCGTCGAAAGAGGTGCGCGCGTCATCGCCTCGTCGCCATACGATCCACTGGGCAAGGCGATGCGGGCATGACCGATCGAACCGGTGACGTCGGTGCGGAAGACCATGCGATGATCCACGTTTCTTTCCGAACATCAGGCCTGTCCGGCACGTCATGACCACACGCTATTCCGCCCTGTCGCTGTTCAAGGAGGGCCTGGCCGGCCAAACCGGCTGGCAACCGGCGTGGCGCTCGCCCGAGCCGAAACTGTCCTATGATGTGATCGTCATCGGTGGCGGCGGCCATGGGCTGGCAACGGCCTATTACCTGGCCAAGAACCACAACATCACCAGGGTAGCGGTGCTGGAAAAAGGCTGGATCGGCGGCGGCAACACCGGCCGCAACACCACCGTGGTGCGCTCCAACTACTATTATCCGGAGAGCGTCGAGCTCTACGGGCTGGCGCACCGGCTCTATGAGGGATTGTCGAAAGAGCTCAACTACAACGTCATGCTGTCGCAACGCGGCATGGTCAATCTCTGCCACTCGACCGGCGAGATGGAGATCGGCGCCCGCACCGTCAACGCCATGCAGATCAACGGCATCGATGCGGAGCTGTTTTCGCCTGACGATGTGCGCCGGGTGGCGCCGATCTACAATTTTTCACCGGACGCACGCTTCCCGGTGTTCGGCGGTATCTGGCAAGGCAGGGCCGGAACGGCACGCCATGATGCGGTCGCCTGGGGCTATGCGCGGGCCGCAAGCCGACTCGGCGTCGACATCATCCAGAACTGCGAGATCACCGATTTCATCATCGAGGGCGGCCGCTGCCGTGGCGTCCAGACCTCGCGTGGCGCGATCCGTGCCGAGCGTATCGGCATGGCGGTGGCCGGGCATTCTTCGGTGCTGGCGGCCAGGGCCGGCTTCCGCCTGCCGATCAATTCCTATGCGCTGCAGGCCTGCGTGTCCGAACCGGTCAAGCCGATCCTCGACACGGTGGTGCTGTCGCCCGGCTGCGGCGTCTATGTCAGCCAGTCGGACAAGGGCGAGATCGTCATCGGCGGCGGGCTCGACCGCATTCCTTCCTATGCGCAACGCGGCAATCTGCCGACGCTGGAGGGGGTGATCGCCGGCCTGCTGGAGATGTTCCCGATCTTCGGCCAGCTCAAGCTGATGCGGCAATGGGCTGGGATCGTCGATGTCGTGCCGGACTCCTCGCCGATCATCGGCCCCTCGCCGCTGCCCGGCCTGTTCCTCAATTGCGGCTGGGGCACGGGCGGCTTCAAGGCCATTCCCGCAGGCGGCACGCTGCTGGCGAACCTGCTGGCGACTGGCGAACACAACCACATCAGCCGTCCATTCGACCTTGATCGCTTCGCCAGCGGGCGGCTGATCGACGAAGCGGCCGGCTCCGGCATCGCGCACTGATGCATGTCGCCCAAAAGTGCGCAGCGGTTTTGGGAGAACGACATGCATAAAGACGAAGATTGAGGATTTTATGCAGCTCTTTCCTTGCCCATTCTGTGGTCCGCGCGACGAAACCGAATTCCACTATGGCGGCGATGCCGGCAACATCAGGCCGGATGGCGCCGATGTGCCGATCGATCGCTGGGCAAACTATCTCTATCTGCGCACCAATCCGAAAGGCGCGGCGCGCGAGATCTGGGTTCACATGAACTGCGGCGAGTTCTTCGTTATGGAGCGCGACACCGTCACCCACAAGGTGCTGTCCTCGGCCGCACTCGGCGGGGAGCACGTCGCGTGACCGCCTCACGTCTTGCCACCGGCGGCAGCGCCATCGACCGCTCGCGCCCGATCCGCTTCAGCTTCGACGGAACCATCGTGCAAGGCTTTGCCGGTGACACCATCGCCTCGGCGCTGCTGGCGGGTGACGTCGCGGTCGTCGGCCGCAGCTTCAAATACCACCGGCCGCGCGGCATATGGGGCGCCGGCGTCGAGGAGCCAAATGCGCTGGTCGATATCGGCGGCACGCGGGCAACGCCGAACACCCGCGCCACGACCGAGCCGGCCCGGGACGGACTGGTGGCGAAAAGCGTCAACGCCACGCCCAGCGCGCTGGCCGACCGCAACGCCTTCCTCGACCGTTTCGCGCGCTTCATTCCAGCGGCGTTCTACTACAAGACCTTCATGTGGCCGGACTGGCACAGGTTCGAGCCGCGCATCCGCGCCATGGCGGGATTGGGCACAGTCGACGCCGACTGGACCTCGCCCGGCAAGGCCGACCAGATCAACCATCATTGCGATGTGCTGGTTGTAGGCGCGGGACCGGCCGGGCTGGCGGCGGCAGGGCTGGCGTCCGGTGCTGGCCTGACCGTCACACTGGTCGACGACCAGCAGAGTCCCGGCGGATCGCTCGGCCATCGTGCCGCGGAGATCGACGGCAAGCCGGCGGCCGTATGGGTCAAGGAGACGATTGCCGGGCTTGCCGCTGGCGGTCACCTCATCCTGCCTTCGACCACCGCCTTCGGCATTTACGACCACAATCTGGTCGGGCTGAACCAGCGTCATCTCGACGGCCGGCCGGATACGCTGTGGCGGGTCAGGCCGCGCCAGATCGTGCTGGCGACCGGCGCCATCGAGCGGCCGCTGCCTTTCGCCAACAACGATCTGCCGGGCATCATGTCGGCGGATGCGGCGTTCGCCTATCTCCGGCGCCACGCTGTGCTGGTCGGCCGCCGCATCATCGTCGCCACCAACAATGACAGCGCCTATGAGGTGGCGGGGGCGCTTGCCGAGGTTGGCGCCGAAGTCAGGCTTGTCGATATCCGGCGTGACGGCGCGCCTGCGGCGGCGGCCAATGTCCGGCTGATCAAGGGGCGTTCTCTCGCATCCGCCAGCGGCAAGCTGCGCGTCGACGGCGTGACGCTCGACGACGGCACGAGGTTCGATGCCGATTGCGTTGTGGTCTCCGGCGGGTGGACGCCGACCATCCATCTCTTCGGCCAGGCCAGGGGCAAGCTCGCCTGGAGCGATGCGCGCGCGGCCTTCCTGCCGGGCGAACCGGTCGGCGGTATCGCCGTGGTCGGCGCCGCAGCCGGCGCGGTCTCCTTGTCGGAGGTGTTTGCCGGCGTGGAAAAGGCATTCGCCGGCAAGGAGAACGCGGCAACACCACGCAGCACCGGGCCGGAGGCGACGGACGGCATTCTCCCGGCCTGGCCGATGCCGGGCTCGAAAGGCCGCATCTGGATCGACTACCAGAACGACGTGACGGTGAAGGACGTCGAGCTGGCCGCACGCGAAAACTTCGTCTCGGTCGAACATCTGAAGCGCTACACCACGCTCGGCATGGCGACCGACCAGGGCAAGACCTCCAACCTGCCCGGGCTGGCGCTGATGGCAGGGATTACCGGCCGCACGGTGCCGGAGGTCGGCACCACCACCTACCGGCCGCCGTTCACGCCGGTGCCGCTGGCAAGCTTTGCCGGCGCGCGCGTCGGTGAATTGATGGCGCCGGTACGGCGACTGCCGCTCGAAAACGTCCATCGCGCCAGCGGCGCTGTCTTCCAGGAATATGGCGGCTGGCTGCGGCCTGCCCACTATGGCGGCAACGCGGACGCGGAACGTTCGATCGCGGACGAGGCGCGACGTGCGCGCCAGTCGGTCGCGCTGTTCGATGGTTCGACGCTCGGCAAGATCGAGGTGATCGGGCCGCAGGCGACGGCGTTCGTCGATTTCCTCTACTACAACACCATGTCAACACTGAAACCGGGCCGCTGCCGCTATGGCTTCATGCTGTCTGAGAACGGCGTGGTCTTCGACGACGGCGTGCTGGTGCGGCTGGACGAGCATCGCTTCATCGTGTCGTGCTCGTCCTCGCATGTCGCCGCCGTCCATGCGCGGCTGGAGGAATGGCGCCAGGACCGTTTTGGCCGCAGCGCCGTTTACATCCACAACGCCACACCGGACATGGCGACACTGACCGTTTCGGGGCCAAATGCCCGCAAGCTGCTGGAAAAGCTGCATCTTGGCCTCTCGCTCGACGATGCCGACCTGCCGCATATGGCGATCGGTCATGGCACTTATGCCGGCGACGAAGTCCGCATCGCCCGCGTCAGTTTCACCGGCGACAGGAGCTACGAGATTTCGATCCGGGCCGACCACGCCGAGCCGCTATGGGCGCATCTGCGCGAGGCCGGCCAGGCGCTCGACGCCATCGTCATCGGCCTGGAGGCGCTGATGATCCTGCGTGCCGAAAAGGGTTTTATCGTCATCGGCAAGGACACCGACGGCACCACATTGCCGCATGATCTCGGCGTCCACGGTCCGCGGGCCAAACGCAAGACCGAGTTCGTCGGCCGCCGCTCATTGTTCACCGAGGAGGCGTCGCGTGACAATCGCATGCAGCTTGTCGGGCTGGCAGTGCCGCAAGGCGAAGCACCGCTGCCGACCGGCGCGCATGGCATCAAACGGATCGACGGGAGATTGCACAGCCAGGGCTTTGTCACCTCGAGCTACCAGAGCCCGACGCTTGGCCGCCCGGTTGCGCTTGGGCTGATAGAGCGCGGCGCGACGCGGCACGGCGAGACGATCGACATCCAGCATCTCGGCAAGATCAGCAAGGCGACAATTACCGCCCCTTGCGCCTTCGACCCGGCAGGAGACCGGCTGCATGCGTGATCTCGCGGAAAAATGGTCCGTTGCACCGGACTGGCAGGGCGCGGTCATCGCCACGCCGGGCCTTGCGATACGAGCAGTCCTCGACCTCTCCCAGTTGCTGGTCAGCGGCGATCTCGACGCATGGGCGCGAGTATCTGGCGTGGACCGCACTGGTGTCGGAGCCTTTGGCACCGCACAAGGTGACCGCTATGCGGCACGACTGGCGCGCGACCGGCTGCTGGTCGTCTCGAACAGCCCGCTTGCCATCGCCTCGGGCTGGCACACAGACGGGTTCGCGGTGACGGCGATCAGCGCCGGGTTGCAAATGTTCGAGGCCGAGGGCACGGCGCTCGACGCTTTCATCGCGCGTGGAACGACGCTCGATCCCAGCCAAGCGAGCGCCAGTGCAGCGCTCTCCTTCGCCGACATCAGCGCCGTCGTCTATCGCCATGACGCCAAGCTGCGCATCCATGTCGATCGCGGTCTTGCCGCCTATCTCTGGACATGGATGGAAATTGCCGCCGGCAACATCGCCGCAGGATCAGCGAAGTAGCCGGTTACGGCTGGTCAGAGTGTGAACGACCAGAACAGGCAGGCCAGCGTCGCGGCGGCAAAGACGGCGAAGAACAGGCTGCGCAGCAGCACGTTGCGGCGCAGCTCGTTCATGACAAAGTGACAACCGACGATCGCCGCGGCAAACAGGAACCGCCAGTTCAGCAATGTCCACACGGCGCTGCCCTGCCCGAACGCCCATCTGGCGACCATACAGCCGACGATGGTCGCAAACAGTGCGATCACGGTCCAGAAAAGGGCATCGGCGGCATGGGTCAGGACGATACCGGCCGCCCTTATCGGCAGGATCATCATCAGCATCGCGCTGAAGAAATAGACGGCGGCAATCGGGATGAACACGCCGGCGTCGGCAATGCCGTCAAGGCGCCTGACGCCGATCGCGCCATAGGGATAGCCGTGCCTGGCGACAGCCAGGCTCAACGCCATGAGCAAGGCGGTCAGCACGGCGACCAATGCGAAGGATGTGAGGGCTTTGCTCATGACGTTCCTGTCCCAGACGAATCAGACAGGAACGGTTTTAGCGGTCGGTCGTAAATTGCGCGTAAGCGGGGGCGCTGCCCTCACGGATTTCGTTCAGTTCAATCTGGCTGACGACAGGCTATTCAGCGGCGATCCAGCCTGCCGAACGATTGGCCAGCACAAAGCCGACCTCGTCGACCGCCTGCGCCGCACGCTTAAGGATCGCCTCGGAGCGCAGCACGCCGTCGGTGAAATCCTTGTCGGTGGCGTAGACGGCGGTGGGCAGCGCAAAGGCCTCGAAGAAGCCGAACAGCGGCCGCAGCTGATGCTCGACGATCAAGGCATGGCGCTCGCCACCGCCGGTCGCCGTCAGCACGATGGGCTTTCCCCGCAATGCCGCCGGATCGATCAGATCGAAGAAATGCTTGAACAGGCCGGTATAGCTGCCCTTGTAGGTCGGCGAGCCCACGACAAGCACGTCGGCGGCGAGGATTTGTTCCAGGATCGCGTGCGCCTGGCCGTCGAGATCGCGGGCCCATTTCGCCGTTCCCAGCGACGGCCCGAGATCCTCGATATCATAGGTGCTCGCCGATAGGCCGTGGCTGGCGGCGATGTCCCTGGCGACCAGATCGACGAAGGCGCGCGTCTTTGACGGCCTGGTGATGTTGCCAGAAAAGCCGACGACTGTTGGGTTTGACATGGCAGTGGGCCTCTTGAATGGTCGAAGGTTTGACGTGGCGGGCCGCCAGCCCGCCGGTGGAAATCAGCTCCAAGCGTGCAGCGGCGGGTTTTCGCCGTTGAGGAAATATTTGCCGAGGATCGAGTACTTCCAGCGCACCGGATCGTGCAGCGTGTGCGTGCGAGCGTTGCGCCAATGCCGGTCGAGATTGTGCTCGGCCAGGGTTGAGCGGGTCCCTGCCAGTTCGAACAGCTTGTTGGTGGCGGCGATGGCGATCTCTGTCGACAGGATTTTTGCCTCGGCAGTGACGATCTGGGCGTGCGCCACCGTCTCGGCTGTCGGCTCGGCCACTGCCCGGTCGATTGCATGACCGGCCTTTTCGAGCAGCGCCTGCGCCGCGTGCAGGCGCAGCGTCAGGTCGCCGATGGCCTGAATGGTGTAGGGATCGTCCCAGGCGTTGTCGACGCCGCTGTCGATCCAGGCGCGGCTTTTGGTCCTGACGAAATCGACCGTCTCGTCGATCGCCGCCTGGGCGATGCCGGTGTCCACGGCCACCTGGATGATCTGGAAGATGGCGCCGTCGGCGGTCGGTTTGTCGTAGCCCTTGTAGCCGGGCACCAGATGCGTCTTCGGCACCTTGACGTTGTCGATGATGACGGTGCCGGACAGGGTCGTGCGCTGGCCGAAGCTCGACCAGTCGTCGATGACGGTCAGGCCGGGTGCGCCGCGGTCGGCGATCGCATACCAGGCGCGGCCCTCGTCATCGAGCGCCACGATCGGCACCAGATGGGCGAGCAGCGCGCCGGACGAATAGAATTTCCGGCCGTTGACGACCACATGATCGCCGGCATCGGTGAAGCGGGTCTCAAAATCGGCGGCGCGCTTGGAGCCGAACTCGGAAAAGGCGTTGCCGAACCGGGTGCCCTTCAGTGCTTCGGCGAACAGCAGCTTCTGCTGGTCCGCGTCGGAGACGGTGCGGATGGCAGCGACGACGCCGAGATGGTTCTGCGCAACCTGGCCGATCGAGGAATCCGCCGCCGAGATGATCTCGATCACCTTCGCCAGCGTCGCATAGGACACCTCCGGCCCACCGAATGCCTTGGGTACATTGATCGACCACAGGCCGCTTTGCGAAAAGGCATCGAGTTCGGCGACCGGCCAGATCCGTTCACGGTCGCGCCGGGAGGAGTCCTTGACGAATTCGGCGGCGAGCGCATGGGCAACCGCAATCGCCTCGGCGTCGTCCTTGATGATGTGCGCCGGGGCGGTCGGCCTTGCGACTGGCGGCACGGCGGCGGAAGCCTTGTCGGTCTTGACGGTCGAAACGGTCATTTCACTGCTCCTTGGGATTTCGATTCAGGCAACGGCGTGGAGATGGGCGGGCTTGGTGGCGGGTGACGTCTGTTGCCCGGGGTTCGATTGACCGAGATAGAAGGCCCTGATGTCCTCGCGCTGGCGAAGCTCGGGGGCCGCGCCGGCGAGAACGGAAACGCCGTTCTCCAGCACCGTGGCATGGTCGGCATATCGCAGCGCCACTGCGGAGTTCTGCTCGGCGACCAGGATGGATAGGCCAGTCTCGCGGTTGAGTTTTTTCAAGCTCTGGAAGATGTCCTGGACGATGATTGGCGCGAGCCCCATCGACGGTTCGTCCAGGACGAGCAGCCGCGGCCGCGACATCAGCGCCCTGCCGATGGCGGTCATCTGCTGTTCGCCGCCGGAGGTCAGGCCGGACAATGTCCGGCGTTTTTCCCGAAGCCTCGGGAAATAGCCGTAGATCCGTTCGAGATCCCCGTTGATCTCGGCGCGGCTGCCGCTGCGGCCGATGCCGCCGGCGATCAGATTCTCCTCGACGGTGAGGCTTTTGAAGCAGTGGCGGCCTTCCAGCACCTGAACCAGCCCGGCGCGCACCAGATCACCCGGTTTGCGGCGCGAGACATCCGAGCCGTCATAGCGGATGGTGCCGGCATTGACCTGGCCGCGTTCGGCCGGCAGCAGGTTGGAGACGGCCTTCAGCGTCGTGGTCTTGCCGGCACCATTGGCACCGAGCAATGCCAGTATCTGGCCGCGCCTGAGCTCGAAACTGACACCATGCAGCGCCGTGATGGCGTGGCTGTAGGTGGCATGGACCGTGTCCACAGCAAGAATGACGTCATCGTTCGGCATAGGCTGTTCTTTCGCGGTTCGAAAACCGAACAGGTCGGGCGCCACGGAAACTTGGTCCGCGACGCCCGGCACTGACTGATCAGTTGGTGGTCACAGCATTGGCATCGTCGGCGGTGCGCAGCTTGATGCCCTTCTCGGCGGCGTAGGCCTCGGCGGACTTCTCGATGATTGGCCGCAGAAGCGCCCAGTCCGGCGCGATCCAGTCGGAGACGACGTTCCACTTCTTGCCGTCCCACTGCTGGAAGGTCACGTAGCCTTCGCCTTCATGGTTGTCCCAGCTGACATTGATCGAGTGGAACAGGTCCTTGGCGCCGAGCGCCTCGACCTTGGCCGGATCAAGCTTGAGATGCTCGAAGCCCCAGCGGACCTCGTCGCCGGTCAGCGTGCGGTGGCCGAACTTCTCCTGCGCGACCCGGATCGCCTCGACATTGAGGATGCCGTTGACGATGCCGAGATTGTGGTAGACCGAGCCGATGCGCGCCTTGTCTTCAAGGTTACCCTTGCCGGCGCCGTAGACCGTCTTCACGATCTCCTGAACCACCGGGTAGGAGTTGCCGGAAGCCTGCGTGGTGATGGCGGTGTAACCCTTGGCGGCGTCGCCGGCAGGGATGACATCCTCTTCAGAATTCGACCAGACATTGCCGACGATGTGATCGACGGGATAGCCGACCTTGACCGCCGTCTTCAGCGCCACCGGGTTCATCACACCCCAGCCGCGCAGGACGACGAAATCCGGCTTGGCGCGGCGGATGGTCAGCCACTGCGACTGCTGCTCGTTGCCGGGATGCGGCACCTCGATCTGCTGCACGGTGAAGCCGTATTTCTGCGCCAGCAGCTCATAGATCGGGATGGTCTCCTTGCCGTAGGGCGAGCCGTGATAGAGCACGACGATCTTCTTGCCCTTCAGCTTGTCGATGCCGCCTTCCTTGGAGGCGATGTAGTTCACGATGCCTGATGTCTCGCTGTAGGGATTGAGCAGCAGCGGGAAGACGTAGGGGAAGACACGCCCGTCGGTGGAATCGGTGCGGCCGTGGTTGACGGTGATCAGCGGCACCTTGTCGGCGGTGATGCGGTCAATCATGGCATAGGCGATGCCGACCGAGAGCGGGTTCCAGGCGGCGGCGCCGGCATGGCTCTTCTGCCGCTCGTAGCATTCGACGCCGCGCTCGACCTCGTACTGGGTCTCGCATTCGTCCCAGGTCAGCTTGACGCCGTTGACGCCGCCGTCACGGATGTTGATGAGGTTGAGATAGTCGATGAAGCCGCCGAAGAAGCCGGTGCCGCCGGCCGCGTAAGGCCCGACGCGATAGCTCTGCAGCGGAAAATATTGTTCGTCGGCGTGCGCGGCGGGCAAGGCCACCGACACGATCATCACCGCGGACAATGCCGCCGCCTTGATTGTGCTGAGGAAAGTCATGGTCGAGGTACTCCCGGTATGGGCCGTCTTGTTCGGCCCCTTGTTCATTTTCGGATGCATCAGCTCAAGTCGACTGCCAGGCGAACAGGAGCCGTCTTCGGACCCTGTCCCACAGCGCCACCAGCCCGTCGGGTTCAAGGATCAGAAACAGGATGATGAGCGCGCCCAGAACGATGCGCTGGCTCATGTCGAGCACGCCCGAATCGAAGAGATCGCCGAGCAGGAAGCCGCCGAGGCGCGACAGAGCGAGCGGGAAAACCACGATGAGGGCGGCGCCGAAAAACGCGCCGCGGATCGAAGCCAGCCCGCCGATGATGATGATGAACAGGATTTGGAACGACCGATCGAGATCGAAGCCGTCCGGCTCGACGGTCCTCAGATAGGCGAAGGCCCAGATGACGCCTGCGACGCCGATGATGAAGGACGAGATGGCGAAGGCCAGCAGCTTGGTCCTCAGCACCGGAATGCCGATGATGCGGGCGGCGGTTTCATTGTCGCGGATGGCGATGAAGTAGCGACCGGTCTGCGACGAGACCAGCCTGTAGGCAAGGAAGGTCAGCACAGTGACGATTGTCAGCGCGAACAAATAGCGGCCGACGGCGCCGTCGAGCGCTAAACCTGAAATCGACAGTCTCGGCGCGTCGATGACGCCTGACGCCGAGTTGTTGGAGAACCAGCTGAACTTGGTCAGCGCCCATTGCACGAAGAACTGCGCGGCGAGCGTCGAGACCGCGAGATAAAAACCCTTCAGACGCAGGCTGGGCAGGCCGAAAACGATGCCGATCGCGGCGGCGACGATGCCGGCCAGGAAGATGCTGCCGATCAGCGGCAGGCCCTCGACGCGCAGGTTAAAATTATAGGCGGCGAAGGCGCCCGCCGCCATGAAGGCGGCACTGCCCAGCGAGACCTGGCCGGCATAGCCGGTGAGAATGTTCAAGCCCACGCCTGCGAGGCTGAGCGCCAGGAACGGCAGCAGGATGGCCTCGAACAGATAACTTGAGCCGATCAGCGGCACGACACCATAGGCGAAGGCGAGCAGCAGGACCGGTACGACCCATTTCGGCAGCACCGGCGCGGCGACGAAATCGCTTGTTATCGCGGTCATTGTTCAGATCCTCTCAACGAGCTTCTGGCCGAACAGGCCGGAAGGGCGGATCAGCAGAAAGACGAGCGCGACGACATAGGCAAACCAGCTCTCGATGCCGCCGCCGAAATAATCGCCGATATAGACCTCGGCGAGCTTCTCACTGGCGCCGATCAGCAGCCCGCCGACGATGGCGCCGAGGATGGAATCGAAGCCGCCGAGCACCAGCACCGGCAGCGCCTTGAGCACCACCAGCGACAGCGAGAACTGCACGCCGAGGCGTGCGCCCCAGAGCAGTCCCGCCACCAGGGCGACAAGGCCGGCGGCAGCCCACACGGTGGCCCAGATCAAGGGCAGCCTGAGGCCGACCGCGAGGGCCGCGAACTGATCATCGGCAACGGCGCGGAAGGAGAGGCCGATGCGGGTGTAGCGAAAGAACAGCGACAGCAGGAGGACCATGCCGGCGGCAACCACCGCGGCAAAAATGTCGAACTGGCTGATCAGCACGCCGCCGATTTCCAGCGGCACGTCCTCGATGCCGAGATCGAGGCCATGGACCTGCGTGCCCCAGATCAGCTGGGCGACGCCCTCGATGATGTAGGACAGGCCGAGCGTCGCCATGAACAGTGTGATCGGCGGCTTGTTGGTCAGTGGCCGCAGCACCGTGCGCTCGATGGCGACACCCATCGCCACCATGATGGCGAAGGTGACCGCCAGCGCCAGCGCGAACGGAATACCGCGCTCGACGAGGCTGACGAAGGTGAGTGCCGCAAACAGCAGCAGCGCGCCTTGCGCGAAATTGAGCACGCCCGAGGTCTTGTAGATGAGCACGAAGCCGATCGCGACAAGCGAATACATGACGCCTGAGAGCAGGCCGCCGACGAGCACTTCGATGAGGAATTGGTAGTCGAAATCGGCGATCATATGCCTGCCCCGTCCTCATTGTCCGAGGCGACGCCGAGATAGGCATCGATGACGCGTTGGTCGTTCCTGACTTCATCGGGCGTGGCGTCGGCGATCTTGCGGCCGTAGTCGAGAACGGCGATGCGATCGGACAGACCCATGACGACGCCGACATCGTGCTCGATCAACACCACGGTGGTGGCGAAACGATCGCGCGCGGCACGGACGAAAGACGCCATCTCGCTCTTTTCGCTCGCTGTCATGCCGGCCATCGGCTCGTCGAGCAAAAGCAGGCGCGGCTCGGCCACCAGCGCGCGGGCCAGTTCGACACGCTTCTGCAGCCCGTAAGGCAAGGTGCCGACAAGACGGTCGCGAATGGCGGTGAGATGGAGGAATTCAAGGATCTGTTCGGCACGGCTGCGTGAATCGCGCTGCTCGCCACGCGAGCGGCCGATGCCGAGCACCTGGCCGGCAAAGTTGGAGCGAACCTTGTAGGCAAGGCCAGAGGCGACATTGTCGAGGACGCTTAGGCCCTTGAACAGTGCGAGATTCTGGAAGGTTCTGGCGACGCCGAGATGGGCCAGCCGCTGCGTCGGGACCTGGGCATAGGAGGTACCGTCGAGCTGGACATGGCCGCTATCCGGCCGGTAGACGCCGCTGATGACGTTGATCAGCGAACTCTTGCCGGCGCCGTTCGGGCCGATGATGGCACGGATCTCGCCTTGGCGGACCGATAGGTCGATATCGGCCAGTGCCACGACGCCGCCAAAGGACAGGCTGATGCCCTGAAGCGAAAGCAACGCTGAGGCAGCGCCGGCAACGGCCCCTGCCGGCCTGGCGGCATCTTCGAACGACTGCTCCGGCCGCTGGTCTGACGGCAAGCCGCGTGCAAAGACTTCCGGTGCATAGGCGGAAGCCTCCATCACTCCGAGCGTATAACTGGGCAACGGCATTCCAATCGTCCTTGATTAGGCGCGCAAAATCCTGTTGCCGCCCGACGGATCAGCGCGCCGGGCAAGCTTCGTGCGTGCGGGCCGGCGCCTGTCCGGCGTGCCTATGGGGTGACTATTCCGCCGCCAGCGACGCCGCCGCCTCGGCGTCTTCCAGTTCGCGAACGAGCGGGATGACATGCTTGCCGAAATACTCGACCTCCTCCTGGAAGTGCAGGAAACCGAGCAGGATAAGATCCGCACCCGCGCGCTTCAGGTCGACGACGCGTTGAGCGACCTGCCTGGGGGTGCCGATCAGGTTCGAGCGGAAACCGTCATTGTACTGGACCAGATCGTCGAAGGACGATTTCGCCCAATTGCCCTCACCTTCCGGCGAGGCCTTGCCGGCATTCTTGACCTCATGGCCAAAAGCATTGACCGCGTCGGGATTGGCCTCGGCGATGATTTCGGCGAGCACCGCCCTGGCCTCGTCCTCGGTCTCGCGAACGACCGCGAAGGCGTTGACGCCAACTTTGACGGAATGGTTATTGGCCTTCGCCTTGACCCTGATATCATCGACCTGCTTGGCGATCTCGGCCGGCGTGTTGCCGTTGGTGAAGTACCAGTCCGAGACGCGCGATGCCATGTCGCGCGCGGCGCGCGACGAGCCGCCTTGGAAGATTTCGGGTACTTGCGGCGGTTTCGGCTTCAGCGAATACTCATTGAAGCGGTAGAAATCGCCACGGAAGGTGAAGCTGTCTTCAGTCCATATTCCGCGCAGCGCACGGATGAATTCCTCCGAGCGGCGGTAGCGCTCGTCATGGTCGAGCCAATGCTCGCCGATGGCATGGAACTCGCCGCGGAACCAGCCGGAGACAAGGTTGATCGCGACGCGGCCGTTGGTCAGGTAGCTGATGGTGGCGATCTGCTTGGCCGCCAGCGCCGGGTTCCATGGTCCTGGCAGGATCGCCGCGATGACCTTGAGCGTCGTGGTCGCCGCCAGCAGATCATGGCTGAACGCCACCGATTCATGCTGTTCGTCGGCGCCGTAGCCGGCCGTGAAACGTATCTGGCTGAGCGCGTAGTCGAAGCCGGCCTTCTCGGCGATCTGCGCCAGCTTGCGATTGTACTCGGCAGAATGGTTGGTGCGCTGCTCGATGTTGGAAATCACCAGGCCGCCCGAAACATTCGGCACCCAGTAGGCGAATTTGATCGGATCGGCTTCTGCATGTGCCATGAACTGTCTCCCATTCAGGCCGTGTCGTTGATCGCTCCGGTCGCGCCGGCTCCGATATTTATTATGTTTATAGAATATATATACAAAGAAGGATTTTCCGTTTTTTGGGGCGCTCTTGGGACGGAAATACCAATTTTCGCTGCCGAACCCGGCCCGCAGGTGTCAGCCCACGCGTGGACGGTGTGCGGCATTGGGGCCGATGGCCTGCGCTGACGGCAGGGTTACCAGCAGCCTGGCAATTTCAACCGCGACCGCCTGGGCATGGCGGGCGACTTCCGGCAGACCCATGAGCTCGCCGAAAGTCCCTCGTGCCAGCGGGCCGGCGACCAGGAGTGTCGCGACCGCCGCGCCGTCCCGGCCGATCGCGCGGCTGTCGAGACCTGTCTCGATGCCAAGCCCATATTGGTCCGTCCTGATCAAGCCGGCTTCCGCCAGCGAGCTTAGCGCCGGGTTCAGCTGCAGCGCCTGCCCATGGGCCGGACCGGTGGTGTTGATGACGGCAGCGAAGCGCATCGTCTCGATCCGGGTCTGCCCGCGCCGTTGAAAGCTGACAGCCAGGCTGCCGTCCTCGTCGTTCGACGCGACAAGCCTGGCGGCAATGGTGTCGACTGTACCGGCGGCATGACGCCGGTCGAGCACGGCGGCGACCTGCGGCGCGATCCTGAAACGATGCACGTCCCAGAACACGCGCAGCTGGCGCACCAGCCTTGCCCGCTCCGGCGGCGCAAGTGCAGCCCACAGCACCGGCCCCTGGAGGCGCAGCTGATCGAAGACCGACTGCCAGTTGACATTGGCGGCGCGCGCGGCCGCCAGCGTCGCGCGAATGGTCTTGAGCAGGCCGAGCGCCGTCGTGGCCGGCGCGGATGCAAAGTCGCCAAAAGGCTCGCCCCTGATATCCGGGTGGCCGCGCGAGCGCAGGCCGCGGCGCGACAGCGCGAGGATACGGCCGCGATGGCCACGGCGGTCAAGTTCGGCGACCATGTCGGCCGAGGTCAACCCGGAGCCGACGATCAGCACCGACGCCTCCGGCCCGATCCCTGAAAGCGCGGCGGAAGCGTACGGATCGGCGACGAAACCTGGCGCTTCCGTCAGCGAGGCCAGCGCGTCGGGAATTCCGGGCCGCGGATGCGTCGCTGCCAGGACGAGGATATCGGCGACGACCGGTCCGGCAGAGGTGTGCACGGTCCAGCCCGCGCCATTGGCATCGCGTGTCACGCGTGTGGCGGAACCTTCGACATGATGGACAAGGCCGGAACCGAGATACGGCGCCAGATGCTCGGCGACGTAGCGGCCGAACACGCGACGGCGCGGAAAAGCGTCGCCGTTCTTCCAGATGGCATCCGGGTCGTGTTCGAGTTCTCCGCTGCCAGCCAACCAGCGTGCAAAATGCTGCGGATCATCGGGAGCCATGCTCATCCTGACTGCGGGGACATTGACCCGGTGCGACGGTTCCTCGCTGGAATAGGCCAGGCCGCCGCCGAGCGCTGGTCGCGGCTCGATGACGGAAATCGACAGGCGCTCCGATTGAGGTGCCCGCGCCAGATGCCAGGCCACCGCCGCGCCGGAAAAGCCGCCGCCAAGGATGGCGACGCGCAACCGGCGGGCCGGAGGGAGCGCGTTCACGAGGCGCTGGCGAGCGATTTCGGCCGGTGGTCGCCGGCGATGGTCTCGCCGAACGGACCGGTGTTGACGGACGAGCCAGCGGCTTTGACCGGATGGTCGGTCGGCAGTTTCGGCAGCACCAGTTCGCCGAAGCGATAGGCTTCTTCCAGATGCGGATAGCCGGACAGGATGAAGGTATCGATGCCGAGGCGCCGGTACTCGTCGATGCGCTCGGCGATCGTGTCGGGGTCGCCGACAAGGGCAGTACCGGCACCGCCACGCACCAGGCCGACGCCGGCCCACAAATTGGGCGCGATCTCGAGCTTGGCACGATCGCCGCCATGCAATGCGCTCATCCGCGCCTGCCCGACCGAATCCATGCGCGCAAAGACTTTTTGGGCCGAGGCGATCGTCGTGTCGTCGAGGCGGCTGATCAGCCTGTCGGCAGCGGCCCAGGCCTGCTCGGTCGTCTCGCGGGCAATGACATGCAGCCTAATGCCGAAGGAGAGCTTGCGGCCGGCCTTCTGCGCCAGTTCACGCACGCTGTCCAGCTTGCGCCCGACATCGGCAGGCGGCTCGCCCCAGGTTAAATATTTGTCGATCTCCTGCGCCGCCACCACGGACCCAGCGTCGGACGAACCGCCGAAATACAGCGGCGGGTAAGGCGTCTGCACCGGCGGAAACAGCAGCCTTCCGTCCTCGATGTGGAAATGCTTGCCGTCATGCTCGACCGTCTCGCCGCTCAGCACCCGCTTGTATATGCGCAGGAACTCCTGCGTCACCTCATAGCGTTCGGCATGCGACAGGAAAATGCCGTCGCCCTTGTTCTCCAGCGGATCGCCGCCGGTGACGACGTTGATCAGCAGGCGGCCATTGGAGATGCGGTCCAGCGTCGCAGTCATGCGCGCGGCCAGCGTCGGCGACTGCAAACCGGGCCGCACAGCGACAAGGAAACGCAAGCGTTCGGTCATCGGCACAAGAGCCGATGCGATCACCCAGGAATCCTCGCACGAGCGGCCGGTCGGCAACAGCACGCCATAGTAGCCGAGCGTGTCGGCCGCCTTCGCCACTTGCGTCAGATAGGGCAGATCGACCGATCTGCCGCCCTCGGCCGTGCCGAGATAGCGGCTGTCGCCATGCGTCGGCAGAAACCAGAGCACCTTGATACGGTCGGGAATGTCCTTGCTCATGGCCTGTCTCCCGCTGCCCGACGGAGGCGGCCGGATATGCCTGCTTTGGTTGACGGCGAGCGCAAAAGGGTAGGCATGGCGTGGTCCTGTCCGGATGGAAACCAGATCGCCAGTGCAGATTGCTTATTCTACAAACTCTGTAGAGTTAGTTTATTCCAATTCCGTTGCCGCTATTAGAATTTCTCTCCCCAAGAAATCGGCGGCGAGGCCGACCCGAGTGCAGCGGGCCGGCCTTCCTGCATCAGAACGCTGGTTCGACCGCGTTGACGTTGTCCTTGGTGACGACGGTCAGCGGGATCGGCAGCCGGTCCTTGACCTCCTTGCCCTCGATGATCTCGGCCATCGTGTTGATCGCCAGGCGGCCATCCTCGACGGGCGACTGGACGATGGTCGAGTACATCTCATTGGTGCGGATCGATTCGAACGCATCCTTCTGGCCATTGATGCCGACGATCGGCGGTGCGGCCTTGGAGGGGTTCGCCTCTTTCCATGCGTCGATGAAGCCGCGGGCCATCGTGTCGTCATTGGCGTAGACACCGCTGATCTGGTCGCCGAAGCGTGTGATCAGATCGCGGCTCACCACCAGCGCCTTTTGCTGGTCGAAGTCGGCGTTGACCGTGTCGAGCACCTTGATCTCGGCATTGGTTTCCTTGAGACGGTCGGTGAAGCCGCTGACGCGGCCGATCGTGGTGCCGTTGCCGGCCTGGCCGGCGATGATGACGACGGAGCCCTTGCCGCCCAGCGCCTTGCTCAGCGAGTCCGCCGCCAGCTTGCCTTCCTCGTAGACATCAGGCCCGGTGAACGACTTGATGAACGGCTTGGCATCGTCGCTCATCGGCGAATTGATGAGGATCGCCGGAATGTTCGCCTGCTGCGCGCGCGCCAGCCCCGGTATGTATGCCTGCGGGTCGAGCGGCCACAGGATGATGCCATCGACCTTGCGCGCAACGCAGGTGTTGAGCTGCTCGGTGCCTTTCTGGACATCAAAATCCTGGCTGAGGCTCAGGATCTCGATGCCGAGTTCCGCAGCGCGCGCCTGAAGCGCCTTGTTGGCCGGCGTCGCGTAGGCATGCGAATCCGCTGCCGTCACGTAGCAGACCGTCTTGGCGCTGGCCCAGCCCGTCGATGCCAGCACAGCCGCCATGGCGGCGACGTGAAGCATGCTTTTCTTGCCAATCATGTGTTTCCTCCCAATCATGTGGTTCCTCCTTGAGTGATTGGATTGTCGCGAACGAGCGCCGGGCGCGTGCCCGGAGCCCTCCCCTTGGTGGTAACGGCCCGATCGAGCACGACGAGCAGGATCAGGATAAGCCCGGACACGACCTGCTGGACGTATGCGGGAACGGACTGGAACTCCATCGCGATGGTCAGCGAGCCGATCGTCAGCACGCCGCCGAGCGTGCCGAGCGCGGATCCCTTGCCGCCTTCGAGACGAGTCCCGCCGACAACGACCGCGGCAATGACGGCGACCGTCAGTTCCGAGCCGAAGACAGGCGAGCCGGTGTTGGTGACGAGGCTCTGGAGAACCCCCGCCAGGCCGGCAAGCGTGCCGGCAAAGACAAAGCCGAGAAAGACGATACGGTCCGAGGCGATACCGCTTTCCTTGGCAGCCGCCGGGTTGGACCCCACCGCAAAGACGTTGCGCCCAGGTATGGTGCGCGTCAGCCAGAAATGCAGCAGCACGATCAGGGCGATGAACAGCACGCTGCGGAGGGTGAAGACATCGAGATAGATCTTGGCCAGCGCCAGGGAGAGCATGATGTCGGTTCCGGTCACAGGCTGGCTGTTGGTGATCCAGTGCGCGAGTGAGCGGAAGATCAGCATCGTCGCGAGCGTCAGCACGAGCGAATTCACCTTCAGGCCGACGACCAGCATGCCGTTGATGGCGCCTGCCAGGGTACCGACCAGGATGCCGGCAATCGCGGCAGGCAGGATGCCGATCTCTCGCTGCAGGATGACCGATACGATGCCGGCCAGGGCAAACACCGCGCCACCGGAGAGGTCGATCTGGCCCGATATCAAAAGCACCGTCAGGCCGACCGCGATCAGGCCGATCGTCGCCGCCCGGTCGAGACCGAGGCCGAGGGTCGATGCCGAGAGGTAGCCGGGGACCAACAGCGCGGAAATGACGAGCGTCAGGCCGAGAATGATGACGACGCGATGCTGCGAGACAAGCGAAAGAAAACGCATCACGCCACGCCCCGCTTGCGCAATGCCGCATCCATGCCGACGGCACCGACGATCAGGATGCCGAGCACGAAACCCTGGATTGGCGTGCGCACACCGTCGAGCACCATGACGTTGGTCAGCAGTTGCACGAAGATGAGGCCGGCAATGGCCCGCGGCACCGATCCGAAGCCGCCGACGATCGACACGCCGCCGACCACCACCGCCGTGATGGCGCTGAATTCGTAGCCGCCGCCGATGAGCGGCCGCGCGCTCTGCAGCGTCAGTCCGAGCAGGCCGCCGCTGATGCCGGAAGCCAGTGCGGTGATCACGAAGGCGCCAGCCTTCACGGCCCGCACCGGAACCGCACTAGCCTCGGCGGCGCTGTAATTGCCGCCGGTGGCGAGCGTCCATCTACCCCAGAAGGAGCGGGACAGGACGAAATGGCCGACAAGGGCGATGACCAGGAAGATCAACACCACGACCGGAATGCCGAACAGCCGGCCCTTGGCGAATTCGGCTGAGGCGGGATTGCTGCCATAGACGATGACCCCGCCGACAGCCGCTTGGACGATGCCCAGTCCGATCGTGCCAACGCCGAGCGTGGCAATGATGGGATTGATGCCGACATATCCGACCAGGCCCCCGTTGAGCAGACCTATGAGGCCCGCGAGACCCACCGCCAGCAGGAACGCCGGCAGCGGCCCGATCATCGGCTGCAGCCCGAGCGACAGGATGGCGCCGCAGGCGATGGTGGCCGGCACCGACAGGTCGGCCAGGCCGCCGACCACGAGCACGAAGGTCATGCCGACGACGACGATGCCAACGATAGACATCGAGGTCAGGACGTTGAGCAAATTGCCTGACGTGAAGAAGGCGGGGCTGACGAGGGAGCCGTAGAGCATCACGGCGACGATGGCGAAGGCGAGCCCCGCCTTCGACAGGACATCGACAAGCCTGCTGCCACGCGTAAAGCGGTCGTTGCGGTTCACGCCACCGATCTCCATGGCCGCTTCGCTCAAGCCATCTCCTCCCCGGTGGCCAGCGCCATGATGCGCTCCTCGCTCAATTCGCTGCGCAAGAGAGGCTCGGAGGCATAGCCATCGCGCATCACCACCACGCGGTCGCAGACTCCGAGGATTTCGGGCAGTTCCGACGAGATCATCACGACCGCCATGCCGCCGGCGACGAGTTGGCCGATGATGTGGTGGATCTCGGCCTTGGCGCCGACGTCGACGCCCCGCGTCGGCTCGTCGAGGATCAAGGCCGAAGGTTTGGCGGCAAGCCATTTGGCGATGACCGCCTTCTGCTGGTTGCCGCCCGACAGAAGGCTGATGCGCCGTTCGCCGTCGGGCGGTGAAATCGAAAACTGCTTGACCGAATCCCGGGCAAGCGCGCGATCGGCGCTGCGGCTGATGCGCCCGAAACGGGTCAGGCGGCGCAGGATGGGCAGGCTGATGTTTTCCCGGACCGACATTCCAGGCACGACGCCATCGCCCTTGCGATCTTCCGGAACATAGGCAATGCCTGCCCTGACCGCCTGGGATGGCGAGTTGATCGAGACCTCGCGTCCGTTGACGCTGACCGTGCCCTCGACAAGCCGCGACAGGCCGAAGATTGCGCGGGCAACCTCGGTGCGGCCAGCGCCCACCAAGCCGGTCAAGCCCAGTATCTCGCCGGCGCGCACTTCGAAGCTGACATCGCGGAAGCGCTGTCCGTCGCTGATATGCTCCACGCGCAACACGGACTTGCCGATCGCGGCCGGACTTTTCGGGAAGACATTGCTAACTTCGCGACCGACCATCAGCCTGATCATATCGGCAGCCTTTATGCCCTTGATCGGACGCGTCTCGATCATTGAGCCATCGCGCAGCACCGTCACCTCATCGGCGATTTCGAGCACCTCCTTCAGCCGATGGCTGATGTAGACGATGGCGATGCCGTCATCGCGCATCTTGCGCAGGATCCGGAACAGCGCCGCCGTCTCATGCTCGCTGAGGCTGGATGTCGGCTCGTCCAGCACGATGATCCTCGGCTGCGCCGCATAGGCCTTGGCGATCTCGACGAGCTGCTGCTGGCTGATAGAAAGGTTGCCGAGCCGTTCACGCGGATTAATGGCCGCTCCGAGCTCGTCGAGGACGGCAGCCGCCGCCCTGACCATCTCGCGCTTGCGCAGAAAGGTCCATTTGCCGGGCATGCGGCCGAGATAGACGTTCTCGGCGACGGTCAGGTCGGGGACCAGATTGATTTCCTGGTGCACCATGCGGATGCCGAGCGCCTGGGCGTCGGCGGGCCGGCGCATGCGCACCTCGGCGTCACCGACTTTGATCGTGCCGCTGGTGGGCGCGTAGGATCCGTTGAGGATCTTCATGAGCGTCGATTTGCCGGCGCCGTTCTCACCCACGACCGCATGAACGGTGCCGAATTTCACGGCAAAATTGACGTTGGACAGAGCCTTCACGCCTGGAAAGTTCTTGCTGATGCCTCGCATATCCAAGGCGCAATCGGCGGCGACGGTCATATCTGGCTAGGTTCCTCCTGGCGGCCGGCCGGTGCGCTACATCGGCCTTCGATGTTAGTATAATAGCGCTGCAAACGCAGTTCGGGCTTCTTCGAACAAGCTTGAATGGCCTGCGCTGTTGAAGATCCAAGCCTCAGTCCCGGACTGAATTTTCCATCGTTCATCCTCACTATTGCACTAATATAACAGTTCTGGCAAGCTGGATTCCGGCGGGTCGTCATGACGTCGTGCGTCACCGACCCCCACGCCTGTATTGGATGCGTTCCAATTGACATTCTAGTACTATCTGGCCATTTCTGGTGAACGAAGACACGGATTTGCAATGGACCTGGATCCTTCGACGCTCAATCGGGCTCTTCCGCTCCGCGATCAGATCTACCACAAGATCCGCAACCTGATCGTCGTCGGGCAGCTGAAGCCGGGAGAGGTCATCAACGAGGTCGCCATCGCGGAGGCCCTGGGGGTGTCTCGCACCCCCGTTCGCGAAGCGGTCAAGCGCATCAGCGACGAGGGCCTGGTCAAGATCCTGGCGCAGACCGGCACCTATGTTGCTCCGATCAGCCGGGCCGACCTGGAAGAAGCCTATGTCATCCGGCGCGCACTGGAGATGGAAAGCGCCCGACGCGCGGCCGCCAAGTTCACAGCGGCAGCCAGCGAATTGCTGGAAGACAACATGGCGGCGCACCGGCTTGCCATATCCCGCGGCAGATATGCCACCGCGATACAACTCGACGATGTCTTCCACCGCACCATAGCCGAGATCTGCGGCCTGCCGATGATCTGGAGAGCCGTCGACATCTCGAAGGCACAGATGGATCGCGGGCGCTATCTCGCTATCCCAAGACCGGGTTATGGCGAACAGACGATCGAGCAGCACGAGGCCATTTTCGACGCGCTGAAGCGCCACGACGCCGAGGGTGCGGCACGGGCCATGGAACATCATCTCGAGACGTCGTTCCGCAACACGCTCGAAGTCGCCGCCGACCTTCTCGGCTGAAGCCCCGCGAGCAACCAGCATGCAAAGAATGGGACTTTGTATCGGCGTGAAAGCCGAGGCGATCGCGGACTATAAGCGCGTCCACGCCGCCGTCTGGCCCGAAGTGCTCGACGTCATCAGCCGCGCCAACATCCGCAACTATTCGATCTTCCTGCGCGAACCGGAGAACCTTCTGTTCGCCTGCTGGGAGTATCACGGCAGCGACTTCGCCAGGGATGCAGCGCGGATGAGCGAGTCGCCGGCCATGCGCAAATGGTGGGAACTGTGCGGCCCCATGCAGACGCCGCTGCCGACGGCGAATGGTGGGCGGCCATGGAAGAGGTCTTCCATCTCGATTGACCAGAACGTTATCGGGCAGTCGCTTCCCGGATATGCCCCAACGACGTGGCGACCGGTCCGTCTTTCATGACGACCTCATCCAGTCTCCGGCCTTGACCTTTGACATTCTATTATATTAGTATTCCAAATCATTTCTTGTCTCTCGACCTCCTGTCGCGGAGAACTTTTTCAGAGTTTGGGTCATGGCGCGGTTCATCAAGCTTTCGGGGGCCGACAACATTCTTCTGGCGGTCGATCCGTTGAAGATCGGCGAAAAAGCCGGTGACGTGGCTGCCAGGGCACGCATACCGCGCGGGCACAAAATGGCCTTGCGCGACATCGGCTCGGACCAGCCGATCGTGAAATACGGCCAGACCATCGGTTTTGCGCGGGAACCAATCGTCGCCGGCGACTGGGTTCACGAGCACAATGTGTATCTGCGAAATTTCGAACGCGACTACGTCTTCGGCACGAATACCAGGCAAACCGAGATCGTTGCCGAGGCCGAGCGCGCTACTTTCATGGGTTACCGCCGGCCGAGCGGCAAGGTGGGCACGCGCAACTTCATTGCCGTCCAGACCTCGGTGAACTGCTCTGCCAGCGTCGCCCGGTTCATCACCGATGAGGTCAACCGGTCTGGCATCCTGCGCGACTATCCCAATGTCGACGGTATCATCGCACTCGTCCACGGCACTGGCTGCGGCATCGACACCAAGGGGCCCGCTTACGACCTGTTGAAAAGGACGCAATGGGGCTTTGCCACGAACCCCAATATCGGCGGCGTGCTGATGGTCGGACTCGGCTGCGAAGCGTTCCAGATCCCACGCTGGATGCAGTCGTACAACATCAAGGAGAGCACGATTTTCCGCACGATGACCATCCAGGAAACCGGCGGTACGCGAAAGACGGTCGAGGCTGGCGTGAAGGCGATCGTCGACATGCTGCCTACGGTGAACGCCGCCGAAAGGACGCCGCAACCAGCCTCCGAACTGGTGCTTGCGCTGCAATGCGGCGGATCGGACGGTTACTCCGGCATCAGCGCCAATCCGGCATTAGGTGCTGCGGTGGACCTGCTTGTCGGGCAAGGCGGTACGGCGGTGCTCTCGGAGACGCCCGAGATCTATGGCGCCGAACATCTCCTCGCCTTGCGCGCCGAGAGCCGCGCGGTGGGCGAAAAGCTGATCGAACGCATCCGCTGGTGGGAGGATTATACCGCCAGGCACGACATGGAGATGAACAACAACCCTTCGCCCGGCAACAAGCTGGGTGGGTTGACGACCATCCTGGAGAAATCGCTCGGCGCTTCCGCCAAGGGCGGCACCACCAATCTGCGGGCGGTGCTGGAATATGCCGAGCCGATCAACGAGCGCGGCCTCGTCTTCATGGATACGCCCGGCTACGACCCGGTCTCGGCCACCGGGCAGGTCGCCGGCGGCGCCAACATATTGTGCTTCACCACCGGCCGCGGTTCGGCCTTCGGCTGCAAGCCGACGCCCTCGATCAAGCTTGCCTCCAACACCTTCATCTTCGAGCAGATGCGCGAGGACATGGATATCAATTGCGGAGACATACTGGACGGCGTCTCGCTGGCCGAGAAGGGCGAGGAGATCTTTGCCGAGATCCTGCGCGTCGCTTCCGGCGGGCGCACCAGGTCGGAAGCGCTCGGCTATGGCGACAACGAGTTCGTGCCATGGAGCCTTGGCGCGACCATGTAGCGATCGCCGGCCTGCACAGGCCGGCCTTTATCCCGGAAGTAGCTCAAACGGAAAGAACCGCTCGACATGAACAGGATCGATCTTGACGGCCAGCACGCTGTGGTCACCGGTGGCGCCCAAGGCCTCGGCTTCGCGATGGCCAGGCGTTTCGTCGCTTCCGGCGCGACGGTCAGCTTGTGGGATCTCGATGAGGCCCGCCTCGAAACCGCCAAGAAGGAACTCGGCAACGCTGCCACGACAGAGATCGTGGACGTCGCCGATTGGACGTCGGTGGACGCGGCGCGCGCCAGGACCGAAGATCTGGCCGGCAAGATTTCCATTCTGGTCAATTCCGCCGGAATTGCCGGCCCTGCCGCCCCGCTCGACGTCTACGACATCGAGACGTGGAAGAAGGTCATCGACGTCAACGTAAACGGTACGTTCTACGTCAATCGCGCCGTGGTTCCCGGAATGAAGGAGCGCAATTACGGACGGATCGTCAACATCGCTTCGGTCGCCGGCAAGGAGGGCAACCCCAACGCCTCCGCCTATTCAGCCTCGAAGGCGGCGGTCATCGGCTTGACCAAGTCGCTCGGCAAGGAACTGGCGCAGTACGACATCGCCGTGAACTGCATCTCGCCGGCCACGGCACAGACGCGCATTCTCGAACAGCTGACGCCGGAGCACATCGAATATATGCGCTCGCGCATTCCGCGCGGCCGCCTGCTGGAGGTCGACGAAGCCGCGGCGATGGTCGCCTGGCTCGTCTCCAAGGAGAACAGTTTCACGACCGCCTCCACGTTCGACCTGTCGGGTGGGCGGACGACCTATTGAAGGGCAGTTGCCGTTCAGCCAGGCAACCGACCGAGGCCAGCCGCAAAGCGCGCCACCATCGCCACGCCGGTCTCGTTGGGCCGCATCGCCGGAGCCCGGTCGTGTATCGGGATGCCTGCGCGGGCGCCGAACAGCCGCTTGCCGTAGCAGATCAGGTTCTCGATGCCCTGCATGACGAAGACCGCTGCCGGCAGCATTCTTGCGTACTCGGCCTCGGCCGTCGCTTCGTCACCGATCCGAAACGCATTGTAGGCGCGCACGGCGAGGTCGATGCCATCAGGCGCCAGGATCATGCCGCGGCAACCGATGCGGAAATTGTCGATCAGTTCAAGGCCGCCGCGTCCGTTGAAAACGGGTATCCGGCCTTCGGTGCGTTCGATCAATCCGGCAATGTCGGTGACAGGGCCTTCGCCCTTGATCAGCCTTATGTTGGGATGAAGCGTGACAAGTTCGCGGATCTCGTCCGATGACAGGCCGCGCCCGAAAAACGCCGGCGCGTTCTGGATCGCCACCGGCAGGTCGGTTGCCTCGGCGACGCGGCCGAAGAACCTGGTGTATTCCAGCGCACCATAGGATCCGACCGGCGGCGGCTGCAGGATCACCCAATCCGCTCCCACGCTTTCAGCATGGCGAAGCTGTGCCACCTGCTCAGCCACCGAAGCGCCGAAGATGGTGAAGGCAAGCGGCACTTTTCCAGCCGTATCTTCCGCCGTCCAGTCCATGATCGTCCGGCGCTCGGCCTCGGTCAGCTTGGCGACTTCCGTCGCCAGGCCGAGCGCCGCCATGCCGTGCACGCCCGTCGCCAGGCAGATCTCGACCTGCCGACGCATCGCCGCGCGGTCCAGTTGTTCGTTCGCGTCAAAGAGCGCGTAGAGAATGGCGTGAATGCCGTGGAAATCGTCAGGCCGGAAATTAGGCATGCTGGTCGGCCTCAATGGCTTTCGCGTGGAATGGCGTGGCCACGGCATCCGACGAGAAAGTCGAGATCGGCGCCGCGGTCCGCCTGCAGGACACGGTCGACGTAGAGGCCCTGATAGCCGCCGCGCATCGCCGGGACGGGCGGTAGCCAGGATTCACGACGCCGCGCCAACTCCTGTGCCGACACGTCGAGATGCAGCTTCCTTGCTTCGACGTCGAGCTCGATGAAGTCGCCGCTCCTGACCAGCGCCAGCGGGCCGCCGATGGCGGCTTCGGGTGCGGCATGCAGCACGACGGTGCCGAAGGCGGTGCCGGACATGCGGGCATCGGAGATGCGGATCACGTCGCGGACACCCTGCTTCAACAGCTTCCGGGGCAGCGCCATGTTGCCGACCTCGGCCATCCCCGGATAGCCCTTGGGGCCGCAATTCTTCAGCACCATGATCGACGCTTCGTCGACGTCGAGCGCGGGATCGTCGACGCGCGCCTTGTAGTCGTCGATGTCCTCGAAGACGACGGCGCGGCCGCGATGCTTCATCAGGGCCGGTGACGCGGCTGACGGCTTGATGATGGCGCCGTCGGGCGCCAGATTGCCACGCAGCACCGCGATACCGCCATTGGGAGTAAGCGCCTTGTCGCGCGGGCGGATCACCTCGGGATTGTAGTTTTCAGCGTCACGGATGTTGTCGCGCACGGTCTTGCCGGTGACGGTCAGCACGTCGAGATCGAGCAGATCGCCGATCTCCTTGATGACCGCCGGAATGCCGCCTGCGTAGCAGAAGTCCTCCATCAGGAAGCGGCCTGACGGCATCAGGTCGAGGATGGTCGGTACATCGCGGCCATACCGATCCCAATCGTCCAGTGTCAGTTCGGTGCCGACGCGGCCGGCAATCGCCAGCAGATGCACGACCGCATTGGTCGAGCCGCCGATGGCACCATTGACACGGATGGCGTTGGCGAAAGCTTCTTTCTTGAGGATGGCGGACGGGCGGAGATTCTCATTGACCATCTCGACGATGCGCCGCCCCGTCATGCGGGCGATGCGGCTGCGGCGCGCGTCGACCGCCGGATAGGCAGCGTTGCCCGGCAGCGCCAGGCCGAGCGCTTCGACCATCGAGGCCATGGTCGAGGCCGTGCCCATGGTCATGCAATGACCCGGCGAGCGTGACATGGCACTCTCGGCATTAGCGAAATCCTGCTCGCTCATCACGCCGGCGCGGACATCCTCGGAGAATTTCCAGACATCGGTGCCGGAACCTATCTCGCGGCCCTGGAAACGGCCATTGAGCATCGGCCCGCCGGAAATGACGATCGACGGCAGGTCGCAGGAGGCCGCGCCCATGACCAGCGACGGGGTGGTCTTGTCGCAGCCTGCCATCAGCACGACACCGTCCATCGGATTGCCGCGGATCGCTTCCTCGACATCCATCGAGGCGAGATTGCGGAACAGCATCGCCGTCGGGCGCAGATTGGATTCGCCGCAGGAGAAGACCGGGAATTCCAGCGGCAGGCCGCCGGCTTCCAGCACGCCCGCCTTGATGTGCTCGATCAGGCCACGGAAATGCACGTGACAAGGCGTGAATTCGGAGAAGGTGTTGCAGATGCCGATCACCGGGCGGCCGTCGAAGGCATCGTCGGGCAGGCCGTTGTTCTTCATCCAGCTGCGGTGAATGAAGGCGTCCTTGCCCTGCCCGCCGAACCAGTGCTGCGATCGTCTCTTGGTCATGATTTCCCGGAATTCAGGCTGGATGCTGGAGCTGGCTCAGCCCACCATCTACGACGAGCGTGGCCGCATTCATGAACGGGCACTCGTCGGAAATCATGAACACCGCAGCCAGCGCAATCTCGCGCGCCGTGGCGATGCGGCCGCCAGGATGTAGCGCCATGGTGTTGGCGCGTGCTGTGGCCGGATCGGCAAAGCTGTTCCAGTAGTCGATCGCCTTCTGGGTTTCGACATAGCCGGGCGCCAGCGCGTTCACGCGCACGCCTTGCACCGCATATTCGAGCGCCAGCGATTTGGTCAGGCCGAGCAGCGCGTGCTTGGCGACCGGATAGGGAAAGGTGTGTGGGATGATGGTGAAGCTGTGTGTCGAGGCGATGTTGAGGATGGCGCCGCCGCCGCTCGCGATCATACCCGGCAACACCGCCTTGCTGCAATTCCAGGCGCCCTTGACGTTGACGTCGAAGTTGCGGTTCCATTCCTCCTCGGTCGCCTCGAGCGGCGTCGAGAACACATTGACCCCGGCATTGTTGATCAGCGCGTTGATGGGGCCGATCTCGGCGGCCGCTTGGCTGACGGCAGCGGCAATTGCGGCACCGTCGCTGATGTCGGCTGCCGCATGCCCGACATGGCCGCGCGGCACGGCGAGGCCCGCGACGGTCTTGTCCAGCAGTGCGCCGTCGCGGTCGACCAGGAACAGTCTTGCGCCTTCGGCAAGGCAGGCCCCGGCGATCGCCAGCCCGATGCCTTGCGCGGCGCCGGTCAGGAAGATGCGTTTGCCGGAAAGGCGCTCAGCCATGGTTGTCGCTCCAGTCGAAGACGGTCATTGCGAATCTTGCTCTGAGAACCTCGCCGGGGGAAAGTACCTTGATCCCCATTGGGTCGGCATCGAAATGCTTCAACGCATTTGGGGTATGGCTCATCGGCTCGAGGCAGAAGAAGCTTCGGTCCGTGTCCGGCGCAAAGAGCATGTAGCGGTCGAGTTCCGCGTCCGCCTCGATGTCGATCCCCAGACAATGCTCCGGCCAGATGATGCGCGCGATGCCGCTCCACCCTTCGAAGCCATTGTTCAGCCAACGGTCGGGCAAATGGCGCGGCGTTGAGAAATCGACATCGTCGGCAATGGCGCTCCTGGACGCTGGAAGGTGCCCGTCGCGCTCTGTCCACCAGGTTTCGGCCGGCGCAAACAAGGTCGTCCGCGGCGTGCGCGGAAAGAATGGATGGAAACCGAGGCCGAATGGCAGTGGAATGACGCCGGTATTTTCGACGGCAAGCCGGAGTTCCAGCCGCGCGCCGGCGAGCCGGAACGACTGTCGCGCATGGTAGGCATAGGGCGAGTCGACGCCGCGCGGATGATCGAAGGCCAAATCGAGGCGGTCGACGCGATGCTCCTCGACCTTCCAGTTCGCCTGCCAGCCGTCACCGTGAATATAGAAAGGATCAGTCGTGTTGGGCGCCAGCGTGAAGTTTTGACCGCCGCAGGAAAACGCATTGCCCTCGACGCGATTGCCGATCGGCACCATCGGAAAGCAAGCGCAGTGCACAACGTCGAACTCGGCCTCGCCTTGGTAGGGACGCAGGAATGGCACCCCGTCGGCCGTATGGCCGTTGACGATTGCGCTGCCAGAGGGGCTGATCTCGACGCACAGCCGATTGCTTTCCAGTAGTATTCCAGCCGACATGCCCTGCCCCGACTCAACGCCGGCCCAAAGCCGACGAGCGCAGATTGTCGAGCAGCACGGCCAGGAGCAAAATAACGCCGCGCACGATGTACTGGTAAAAGGCCGGGATGTTGAGCAGGTTCATGGCGTTCTCGGCGATGCCCATGATCAGCACGCCGACGATGACGCCCGACATGGTGGCGCGGCCGCCGGCAAGCGAGACGCCGCCGAGCACGCAGGCCGAGATGACCGAGAGTTCCAGTCCGACCGCCGCGTTGGGTTGGCCCGAGGTGATGCGCGACGCCAGCAGGATGCCGGCGATGCCGCAGACGACGCCTTGCAGCGCAAAAATCCAGATGCGCGTCCGGTCGACATTGACGCCGGCAAGGCGCGAAGCCTCCGGATTGCCGCCGATGGCCAATGTGTTCTTGCCGAAGACGGTGCGGTTGAGGACGAAGCCGAAGATGCAAAACAGGATGGCGAGCACCCAGACCGGCGTCGGAATGCCGAGCAGTTTGGACAGCGCGAGCTGGTAGAAATCCGGGCTGTTGATGCCGACGGCGCGGCCGTCGGACGCAATCAGCGCAAACCCGCGCACGATCTGCATGGTGGCCAGCGTCGTGATCAGCGCGTTGATGCGGAATTTGGCGATGACGATGCCGTTGATGAAGCCGACGAAGGCGCCGCTGGCAATTGCCGCCAAGAGGCCAAGCAGGATCGAGCCGGTGTAATTCGACGCCATCACAGCGACCATGCCGGCAAAGGCGACGATGGAGCCGACCGACAGGTCGAAGTCGCGTGCGGCAAGGCAGAACATCATGGTGCAGGCGACGATACCGACGGTGACCACCGACTGCAGCAGGCCGAGCATGTTGCGGTCGGTGAGGAAATTCGGCACCAGAGCCGAGACCAGCGCGAAGGCGACGACAAAGATGACGACGAGGCCCTGTTCGCCGAGCAGGATTTTTTTCAACTGGTCGGTCATGCCAAAAGTCCTCAAGATGCGATCGCGTCGGGGGTTTTCTGATCGGGGAGAGCGGCGGCCAGGATCGCCCTTTCGGCGAACTGGTCGCGGGTGAGCTCGGCGCTGACGCGGCCGCCGCACATCACCAGAATGCGATCGCAGATGCCCATCACCTCCGGCAGTTCGGACGAGACGACAACGATCGCCATGCCGTCCTGCGCAAGCTGGTAGAGCAGTTCATAGATTTCCGATTTGGCACCGACGTCGATGCCGCGCGTCGGCTCGTCGACAATGAGAACCCGCACCCCTTGTTCGGACAGCCAGCGGCCAAGAATGACCTTCTGCTGGTTGCCGCCGGAGAGATTGATGATGTCCTGCTTGCGCGACGGCGTGCGCACCTTGAGCTTCTTGATGAAGGTTTCGGCGGTGGCGATCTCGCTGGCGCGGTTCAAAACACCGAAGCGCGTGTGATGGCGCCGCGACGAGATGTTGATGTTCTCCTCGACCGAGCGGCCCTGGATGATGCCGTCATGCTTGCGATCCTCCGAACACAGCACGATGCCGGCCCGGATCGTACCACGCGGATCGGTGGCAGGGACCAGCTTGCCGTCGACGGTGATGGTGCCGCCCGAGCGCGGATCGGCGCCATAGACCAGACGCATCAGTTCCGAGCGCCCGGCGCCGATCAGGCCGAAGAAGCCGACGATCTCGCCTGCCCTCGCCTCGAAACTGGCCGGCGTCTTCAGTTTGGGGCCGCTGAGAGCGTCGACCTTCAGGCGGACATCGCCCGTTTTTCGTGCGCGAAAACCCCAGATATCCGAAATCTCGCGGCCGACCATTTCGGCGACGACCTGGTCGCGGGTGACGCCTTTCAGCGACGCATGGTGCGCCGCCAGCTTGCCGTCGCGCAGCACGGTCAGGCTGTCGCAGAGCCGGAACACTTCGTCGAGCCTGTGCGAGACGTAGATGATGACCTTGCCCTCGCCGCGCAGGCGGTCGATCAGGGCAAACAGGATTTCGCTTTCGCGCGAGGACAGCGACGAGGTCGGTTCGTCCAGCGCGATAACGCGTGCGTCGAGCATGATCGCCTTGGCGATCTCGACCATCTGGCGTTCGCCGATGGACAGCGTCTTGACCTTGCGGCGCATGTCGATGTCGATGCCGGCCGATTTCAGCTTGGCGCCGACGTCGTCCAGCATCCGGCGGCCGGCGATGATGCCGGCGTTGGCAGGGAAACGACCGAGGCTGAGATTTTCGGCAACGGTGAGTTCAGGAACCAGCTGCAGTTCCTGATGAATGACGATGACGCCATTGTCGAAGGCATCCCGGGTCGACGTATAGGCCTGAACCCTGCCGTCGATGCGGATCTCGCCCTGATCGGCATGCTGGTCGCCGGACAGTATCTTGATCAGGGTGGATTTGCCGGCGCCGTTCTCGCCCATCAGGCCGTGCACGGCGCCTTTGTCGACGCCGAACGAGACGTCCGACAGCGCCTTGACGCCCGGATAGGTCTTGGTGATGTGCGAGAAGTCGAGAAAGGACACGGGCAGCGATCCTCTTGTGGAATGGCAAACAGGCGGCGGGATGAGCCGCCGCCTGTTTGTACAGGGAGGATTATTCGATGCCGAGGCCCTGGCGGACCTTCTGGTAGTCGTCGCGCTTGGCGAGTGCACCGGAAGTCAGGATCAACTTCTCCGGCTCCTTGTTGCTGGCAACCCAGTCATACATGTTGAGCGCCGTTTCGTAGCCATGACGCTTCGGCGAGATGATCACGGTGCCGACGAAGCCGGTGGCCGTCGGCTTCTTGAACTCGTTGATCGCCGAATCCGCGCCGCCAATGCCAACGCCGATCACGCTATCAGCGGGGATGCCGACGCTTTCGGAGGCACGCACCGCACCCAGCACCGCTTCGTCGTTGAGGCCGAAAGAAACCCACTTCTTGATCTCGGCATGGGCGTTGAGCACGACGGTCGCCGCATTGAGGGCAGCTTCCGTATCGGTCTTGGCCTGAGGGGCGTCAAAAATGTTCTCGGCCTTGAAGCCGTTTGCCTTGAGCACCGAGATGGCGCCTTCGACGCGGTCGACCGCGGTCGGCAGTTGGTCGTAAGAGACGCGGATGGCGCCGACCTCGTCGGCCTTCCAGCCGCGCGCCTTCATCTCGTCGACGATCGCCTGGCCAACCGCCTCGCCGATCTTGGTTGCCGAGATGCCCATATGCGGCACGTCTTCCAGCGCCTTGCCGTCGGCGCCGACCAGGCGGTCATCGACAGTCATCAGCTTGAGATTGTTGGCGGCGGCCTTGGCGACGATGCCGGGGCCGAGCTTCACGTCGGGCGTGCAGACGATGAAACCCTGCGCGCCCTGGGCGCCGAGATTGTCGATGGCCGACATCAGCTTCTCACCGTCTTCGGCGCCGATCTTGACCAGGGTAAAGCCCTTTTCCTTGGCGGCCTGGTCAGCGAACTTCCATTCGTCCTGGAACCACGGCTCCTCGGGCTGTTTGACGATGAAGCCGATCTTGGTGTCCTGAGCATATGCAGCGATGGTCGTGACGGACAGCACGGCAAGCGCGCCCGCGACGAGCGCGGTCTTCAAAAGTCGCATGATTACCTCCCAGCGATAGACCGGGCGCTCAGCCCGGATGCCGGAGTCTCTAATCGCTTTTATCATACTCGTCAATTGATCTGGTATGATAATTAATGTACATGCTCTGACCAGCGATCGCTGGCGCAACTGATCCGCATCCGTTAAGGCCGGACCGGTTGTGCGAAACCAGCGGTTCGCCGCCTTGGAGGAGGGCTGAGGTGACCGGGACTTTGAAGAAACCGCAAGGCGACACAACCACTCGCCGCCCGCGCGTCATGCCCGACGTGACCAAGGCGATTGCCTCGGACATCTTTTCCGGGCGCTATCCGGCCGGCTCCTCACTGCCGACCGAAAACGAGCTCGGCGTCGAATACAGCGTCAGCCGCACCGTCATCCGTGAGGCCCTGAAAGTGTTGGCGGCAAAAGGGCTGGTGCTGTCGCGGCCACGCGTCGGCACGATCGTCTGCAACGAGGATGACTGGAACATCATCGACCCGCAGGTGCTGGCCTGGCACGCGCCGCATGCACTGGACGACAAGCTCTTCGACGCCATTCTTGAGACTCGCCGGGCCATCGAGCCGCTGGTTGCCGAACTCGCCGCCACGCGCGCGACGCTGCAGGAGATCGCCGATCTCGAAGCCACCTGGCGCGGCATGGCCGGCGCCGGCGAGGATCTCGCCGCCTTCTCGCGCAGCGACATCGCTTTCCACCAGATCGTCTATGCCGCGAGCCACAACCCGATCTTTCGCCAGATCGGTAATCTCATCGACACCGGGCTGAAATTTTCGCTGGAGGCGACGGCGGTGATTTCGCTCGACCGGCGCATGGAGGCCGTGGCGGCGCACCGCGAGGTGGTCGAGGCGCTGCGTATGCGCAATGCCGATGCCGCGCGTGGGGCGGCAAACAAGATCCTCGACCTCGCGGCGCGCGACCTCGTCAGCGCCAAGAAACTCAAAAGCAACTGAGACTGCGCATGAAAATCATCTCGCTCACCACCTACATCGTTCCGCCGCGCTGGCTGTTCCTGAAGATCGAAACCGATGCCGGCGTCACCGGCTGGGGCGAGCCGGTCGTCGAAGGCCGGGCGCTGACCGTCGAGGCGGCGGTCAAGGAGCTTGGCGATTATCTCATCGGCAAGGATCCCCGGCTGATCGAGGATCACTGGACGGTGATGCACCGCGGCGGTTTCTACCGCGGCGGCCCGATCCTGATGAGCGCCATTGCCGGGATCGACCAGGCACTGTGGGACATCAAGGGCAAGGCGCTCGGCGTGCCCGTGCACGAACTGCTCGGCGGCAAGCTGCGCGACTCGATCAAGCTCTATTCCTGGATCGGCGGCGACCGCCCGGCGGAGGTCGCGGCCGGCGCCAGGGAAATGGTTGCGCGCGGTTTCCTGGCGCTCAAGATGAACGGTACCGAAGAACTGCAGATCGTCGACAGCCATGACAAGATCGACGCCGCTGTCGAACGCGTCGCCATGGTGCGCGAGGCCGTCGGGCCCAACATCGGCATCGCTGTCGATTTTCATGGCCGCGTGCACCGGCCGATGGCGCGTGCGCTCGTCAAGGAACTCGAACCCTATAGGCTGATGTTCATCGAGGAGCCGGTGCTCAGCGAAAACCGCGAGGCGCTGAAGGAGATCGCCGCGCTTGGCTCGACACCGATCGCGCTCGGCGAGCGGCTCTATAGCCGCTGGGACTTCAAGTCCGTGTTCGAGGAAGGCGTCGTCGACATCATCCAGCCCGACCTGTCGCATGCCGGCGGCATCACAGAATGCCGCAAGATCGCGGCGATGGCGGAAGCCTATGATGTCGCGGTCGCGCCGCATTGCCCGCTCGGGCCGATCGCGCTTGCCGCGTGCCTGCAGCTCGACGCGGTCAGCTACAACTGCTTCATCCAGGAGCAGAGCCTCGGCATCCACTACAACGCCGCCAACGACCTGCTCGACTATGCCGCCAACAAGGATGTCTTCCGCTACGAGGATGGTTATGTCGCCATTCCCGACGGCCCGGGCCTGGGTGTCGAGATCGACGAGGATTATGTCAAGGAACGCGCCAGGGAAGGCCACCGCTGGCGCAACCCGATCTGGCGCCACAAGGACGGTTCCTTCGCCGAGTGGTGATCCGGGCTGGCTTTCAGACTCCAAGCACTCCAGGAATAATGAAGACTTTGTCCGGCGAGCAGTTGCTCTCGAGAAATGGCTCGTTCGTTCGGTTTGATCGAGGGGCTTTCAGCGGCGTTGCCGAATTGACCATCAAACGCAGATGACCGCAGTGCGGCACATTCATCGGCTGCGAATTGCAGAGGGACTGTTTGGTGGAGCCAATCGGGATCGAACCGACGACCTCTTGAATGCCATTCAAGCGCTCTCCCAACTGAGCTATGGCCCCACTTCCGGCAGTCAACCGGCGCCGTTTCCGGCGAAGAGATCCGGCGCGGGTTGGAGACCGCGCCGTTAGTGCAGGCGGCTTCTAACCCCGCCCTTCTCAGATATCAAGCCTTCGAGAGTCGCTTTTTCTTCACAGGCCTCGAAAGCCCGCAAACGCCCGCTTTCAAGGCCGATCAGACCTCGTCGTCGTCGTCGCCGACGCCGATCATGTCGGCAACGTCGTCATCTTCTTCCTCTTCGTCGGCGAGGAAGGTGTCATCCTCGTCGTCGCCGAGATCAACGTCGTCCTCGTCGTCGCCAAGATCCGGCAGGTCGTCGCCCTTGACGTCCTCATCAGCCTCTTCGAGCGAGACGACCTCAACGCCTTCTTCTTCCTCGGCGTCCACTTCCTTCTCGGCCACTTCCTCTTCCTCCTCGAGAGCGGCAATCTTGCCTTCCTCGAAATAGGAACGCGGATAGGTCTTGCCGGTGTAGGGCGAGACGATCGGGTCCTTGTTCAGGTCGTAGAATTTTCGGCCCGTCTCCGGGTCGATACGTTTTGTGCCAAGTTCGGTTTTTGCCACGGCAAGCCTCGTCAATAAAAGAGTGGTCCCCTTAACCACAGTTTGCAGCGCTGTCAAAGCGAAAAGCCGGCGTCACAAAACCATGCATTGAAAGGCCTCGCGTGAAGTGACGACCATGGGGATGACCATTTCGGCCCACCGTGGTACGAGACCGCCGCAACAAATGAAAAGCGCCGGCCCGCCGGCATTCCGTCCAGGGAAATTCCATGTCTCACGCCGCCGCCCCCAAGCCGGCCACCGCCCGCCAATCCCCAGCCCTTTCCGGCATCGCGCGCGTGCCGGGCGACAAGTCGATCTCGCACCGTTCCTTCATGTTCGGCGGCCTCGCCTCCGGCGAGACCCGCATCACCGGCCTGCTCGAAGGCGAGGACGTGATGCGCACGGGCGCGGCCATGAAGGCAATGGGCGCGCATATCGAGAAGAACGGCGACGAGTGGGTGATCCGCGGCACCGGCAACGGCGCGCTGCTGCAGCCGGAAGGCCCGCTCGATTTCGGCAATGCCGGCACCGGCTCGCGGCTGACCATGGGCCTTGTCGGCACCTATGACATGGAGACGACCTTCATCGGCGATGCCTCGCTGTCGGGCCGGCCGATGGGCCGTGTGCTGGAACCCTTGCGCCAGATGGGCGTGCAGGTGCTGAAGGCGACGCCGGGTGACCGCATGCCGATCACACTGCATGGACCCAAGCATGCCGCACCGATCACCTATCGCGTGCCGATGGCCTCGGCGCAGGTGAAGTCCGCAGTGCTGCTCGCCGGCCTCAACACGCCCGGCATCACCACGGTGATCGAGCCGGTGATGACACGCGACCACACCGAAAAGATGCTGAAGGGGTTTGGCGCCAATCTGTCGGTCGAAACCGACGAGCGTGGCGTGCGCCACATTTTCATCGAAGGCCAGGGCAAGCTGACCGGCCAGACCATCGCCGTGCCGGGCGACCCGTCCTCGGCCGGTTTCCCGCTGGTGGCCGCCCTGATCGTGCCGGGTTCGGACATCACGATCGAAAACGTACTGATGAACCCGACCCGCACCGGCCTGCTTTTGACGCTGCAGGAGATGGGCGGCAACATCGACATCCTCAACCCGCGCAATGCCGGCGGCGAGGATGTCGCCGACCTGCGGGTACGTTACTCCGAGCTCAAGGGCGTCATCGTGCCGCCCGAGCGGGCGCCGTCGATGATCGACGAGTATCCGGTGCTGGCGGTCGCTGCGAGCTTCGCCGAGGGCGAAACGCTGATGCAGGGGCTGGAGGAGTTGCGGGTGAAGGAATCCGACCGGCTGTCGGCCGTCGCCAACGGGCTGACGCTCAACGGCGTCGACTGCACCGAGGGCGAAGCTTCGCTTGCCGTGCGCGGCAAACCGGGCGGCAAAGGCCTTGGCGGCCATCCCAATGGCAAGGACACCACCGTGCAGACCCACCTCGATCACCGCATCGCCATGAGCTTTCTGGTCATGGGGCTGGCGACGGAAAAGCCGGTGACCATTGACGACGCCGCCATGATCGCGACCAGCTTTCCGGAGTTCATGGGGCTGATGACGGCGCTGGGCGCGGAGATCGGGTGACGGTCGTGGCAACCAATAGCCTTGGTACGTTGGCAGGCCAGCGCCCAACCCTTTCGGCGGTCTGCCAATGACACACGTCTTCACCATCGCCATCGACGGCCCCGCCGGCGCCGGCAAGGGCACCCTCGCCCGCCGGCTGGCCGACCACTACCGCCTCAACCTGCTCGACACCGGCCTCACCTACCGTGCCGTGGCCTATGCGCTCATCCAGCACGCGCTGCCGCTCGACAATGTCTCGGCGGCTGAAACCGCTGCCCGCCAGGTCGATTTGGCAAAGCTCGACCGGACGGTCTTGTCGGCGCATGCGGTCGGCGAGGCGGCCTCCAAGGTCGCGGTGTACCCGACCGTGCGGCGCATCCTCGTCGAAAAGCAGCGCGACTTCGCCAAGACGCCGCCGGGTGCGGTGCTCGATGGGCGCGACATCGGCACCGTGGTGTGCCCCGACGCCGACATCAAACTCTATGTGACGGCGAGCGCCGAGGTGCGGGCACAGCGCCGGCTGGCCGAGATCGAGAGCATCGGCGGGACCGCCGATTTCACCGAGATCCTCGCCGATATCATGCGCCGCGACGAGCGCGACATGGGCCGTGCCGACTCACCTTTGAAGCCGGCCGCCGACGCGCACTTGCTTGATACCAGCGAAATGGCTATAGAAGCCGCGTTTCTTGCAGCCATGGCGATCATCGATGACGTCTTGGCCAAGAGAGACTAGGCCTGATCCGGGTTTTTCCCTCGTCTTTCCGTTGTCGGAGGCGAAGAAAATACCCATATCGGGCACGAACCAGCCTGCCAGCATTCTTCATGCGCCGGAATTGCCGCTTAAAGAGCGGCCCAGGGCTTTTGTAGCCCGGAACGCCGGCAGGCCAACGCAACGCTAACCCACGGCGCCCGTCCCGCTTCCAGATGCGGGGCACTCCAGGAGAAACAATGTCAGCTGCAAATCCCACTCGCGATGATTTCGCGAGCCTGCTCGAAGAATCATTCACCACCGGTCACTCCGGCGAAGGCCAGGTCGTCAAGGGCACGATCACGGCGATCGAAAAGGACATGGCCATCATCGACGTCGGCCTCAAGGTCGAAGGCCGCGTGCCGCTGAAGGAATTCGGCGTCAAGGGCAAGGACACTACCCTCAAGGTTGGTGACACCGTCGAGGTCTATGTCGAGCGCATTGAAAACGCGCTTGGCGAAGCAATGCTTTCCCGTGAGAAGGCCCGTCGCGAAGAGAGCTGGGTCCGCCTCGAAGAGAAGTTCACCAAGGGTGAGCGCGTCGAAGGTGTTATCTTCAACCAGGTCAAGGGCGGCTTCACGGTCGACCTCGACGGCGCCGTGGCCTTCCTGCCGCGCAGCCAGGTCGATATCCGCCCGATCCGCGACGTCTCCCCGCTGATGCACAACCCGCAGCCCTTCGAGATCCTCAAGATGGATCGCCGCCGCGGCAACATCGTGGTGTCTCGCCGTACCGTGCTCGAAGAGAGCCGCGCCGAACAGCGTTCGGAAATCGTGCAGAACCTCGAAGAAGGCCAGGTTGTCGAAGGCGTCGTCAAGAACATCACCGATTACGGTGCGTTCGTCGACCTCGGCGGCATCGACGGCCTGCTGCATGTCACCGACATGGCATGGCGCCGCGTCAACCATCCGACCGAAATCCTCAACATCGGTCAGACGGTCAAGGTGCAGATCATCCGCATCAACCAGGAAACCCACCGTATCTCGCTCGGCATGAAGCAGCTCGAGAGCGATCCGTGGTCCGAGATCGGCACCAAGTTCCCGATCGGCAAGAAGATCAAGGGCACCGTCACCAACATCACCGACTACGGCGCGTTCGTCGAGCTGGAGCCGGGCATCGAGGGTCTCATCCACGTTTCGGAAATGTCGTGGACGAAGAAGAACGTGCATCCCGGCAAGATCCTGTCGACGACCCAGGAAGTCGACGTGGTGGTGCTCGAAGTCGATCCGGCCAAGCGCCGCATCTCGCTCGGCCTCAAGCAGACGCTCGAGAATCCGTGGCAGGCTTTCGCCTCTAGCCATCCGGTCGGCAGCCAGGTCGAGGGCGAGGTCAAGAACAAGACCGAGTTCGGCCTGTTCATCGGCCTCGAAGGCGACGTGGACGGCATGGTGCACCTTTCCGACCTCGACTGGACCCGTCCGGGCGAGCAGGTCATCGAAGAGTACAATCGCGGCGACATGGTCAAGGCGCAGGTGCTCGACGTCGACATCGACAAGGAGCGCATCTCGCTCGGCATCAAGCAGCTGGCCAAGGATACGGTCGGCGAAGCGGCGACTTCAGGCGAACTGCGCAAGAACGCGGTCGTTACCTGCGAAGTCATCGGCGTCAAGGATGGCGGTCTGGAAGTGCGGCTGGTCGACAGCGGCATCGAAACCTTCATCAAGCGCTCCGACCTGAGCCGTGACCGCGACGAGCAGCGCCCCGAGCGCTTCACCGTCGGCCAGAAGGTCGATGCCCGCGTCATCGCCTTCGACAAGAAGACCCGCAAGCTGCAGGTCTCGATCAAGGCGCTGGAAATCGCCGAAGAGAAGGAAGCGGTCGCTCAGTACGGCTCGACCGACTCCGGCGCTTCGCTGGGCGACATCCTGGGTGCCGCGCTGAAGAAGCAGGGCAGCTAAGTCTTCGCACCGCGAAGCCTTCGCACAGGCTCCAAAACAAAACCCCGCCGGAGCGATCCGGCGGGGTTTTTCTTTGACCTAGGTAAAGGTTGGAAAGTTACGCCCTGCCGTAAAGCGGCACCAGCGTGCCGCTCATCGCCTGATTGGCCGGCGAGGCGAGATAGGCGATGGCCTCGGCGGCGGCTTCGAGGCTGACCCATCTTGTGACATCGGCATCCGGCATATCGGCGCGGTTTGCCGGCGTATCTAGCGTCGACGGCGCCACGGCATTGACCAGGATGCCCTTGTGCTTCAGCTCTTCGGCCATCGCCACCGTCATGGCTGCCACCGCCGCCTTGCTGGCGGCGTAAGCGACCATGCCGGCGCCGCGCCGCGGATCGAGCCCGGCGCGCGCGGTGACGTTGACGATGCGGCCCGCCGTGTCCGACGACAGCATCGAGCGGATCGCGGCGCGGCAGCACAGGAAGGCGGTGCGCGCATTGGTGTCCATCATCTCGGCAAAGGACGCCGACTCGATCTTTTCAACAGGCGCCGAGGTGAAGCCGCCAGCCAGATGGATCGAGCCCCAAAGGCCCGGAACCTGGCTATAGAACGCTTCGACCTTCGCGGGGTCCGAGAGATCGACGTTGTGCACCAGCTGGACACGGTCATGCGAGGTAAAGGGGAAATGCGTAGGGGCGGCGGCATGAGCATTGGGCACATGGCAGATCGCGCCGTCGCTCAGCAGTTTGCCGACAACCGCACCGCCGAGCGCACCGGTCCCACCAGTCACGACGATATGCTTGCCTTCAAGTGTTTCCGTCATCTTGGACGCTCCTGTCATTTTTTTGTCGTTAGGTCGTTTCTGTGCCGCCGACGCGAAGCGTCGCGCCTTTTGCGCCATCACTCAATTGACATCTCGACATGGCAGTTGTCGCGTCTTTGCATGCGTCCGACACTTCAGCCGTGGCCCGCCAAAACGGGAAACCCGCGCTTCAGTCAACTGTGATTTCGATGACGCGCGGCAGTCCGGTGGCCCGGGCGCGCTTCAGCGCGTCCGCGAGAGCGTCGATATCGGCAAGCCGTTCGGCGCCGATGCCATAAGCCTCGGCCAGCTTGCAGAAATCCGGCGGCGCCGGCGATACGCCAACCGGCTCGACGCCGACATCGAGCATCGAGGTTTCGATCTCGCGGTAGCCTCTGTTGTTCCAGACGACGAAGATGACCGGTACCCGCGCGTCGAGCGCGGCGCCCAGTTCCGGCAGCGTGAACTGGAAGCCGCCGTCACCCGTGAGGCAGACGACCGGCGCATCGGGTATCGCAAGGGCCGCGCCAATTGCGGCCGGCGGGCCGTAGCCAAGCGCGCCGAAGCCGGTGGCGGCATTGAACCAACCGCCTGGCCGATCATGGTCGTAATAGAGGTTGGCCGCATAGATCGGCTGCGTCGAATCGCCGACGATGAGCGCGCCCGGCAAAGCGTCGCGGATCATCTCGACGGCGCGCACCTGCCCCTGCAGTGTCGGATTGAGCTCGGCAAAGGCTGCTTTGCGTGTAGTAGCGGCGCGCGACGAACCGCCCTCGCTTGCCCGGACATGGCGGGTTTCCAGAAGCAGTGCTTCGAGCGCCTCGGCGCAATCGGCCAGGATCGAAACCGTCGCCGGGCGGCGGGCAAGCTGGTCCGCGACGATATCGATGCGGATCAGGTTGGCGGGCAGGACGAAGCCGCCATCGCTGTAGCCGTCATAGTCGGTCGGGCCGAATTCGGTGCCGGCGGCAATGACCAGGTCGGCGTCGGCCATCAGCGCCCGTACTGTCTTCAGGCTGGGACTGGCCGGCACGCAAAGCGGATGACCATGCAGCAGGCCGCGCGCATTGGTGGTCTGGACGACCGGCGCCCCCAACCGTTCGGCCAGACGCCGCAGTGGCGCTTCGGCGCGTTTGGCGCCGCCGCCGACCAGGATCAGCGGGCGGCGCGCTGCACTGATGAGTTTGGCCGCGTTGGCAATTGCGACACCTTCCGGCACGGGCGGCGTCACATTGCTCAGCATGGCAGCGATGCCATCCGCCGGCTTGACCATGACGTCGGTCGGGATCTCGATATGCACCGGGCCGGGCCGGGCCGATGAAAACAGGGCGAAGGCCTGCGCCAGCGCGCCGGGCAATTCGCCAGCCTCGGTAACGCGCTGCGAAAACAGCGCCACCTTCTCCATCATGCCGCGCTGATCCGGCAATTCGTGCAGATGGCCCAGCCCCTTGCCCAGCGTCGGCGTGGCGTTGACGCCTGAGATCACCAGCATCGGCACCGAATCGGCGCGTGCCTGCCCCATGGCGGTGATGGTGTTGGTCAGCCCCGGTCCGGTGATGACGAAGGCGACGCCCGGTCTGCCGCTGGCGCGTGCGTAGCCATCGGCCATGAAGCCGGCGCCCTGTTCGTGACGCGGTGTGACGTGGCGGATCTTGGAGCGCGCTAGCCCGCGGTAGAGTTCTACCGTGTGGACGCCGGGAATCCCGAAGACCGTGTCGACGCCATGGGCTTCGAGCAGCGAAATGAGCGCTTCGCCGAGTGTCGTCATTGGTTTTCCTCCCCTTCCGGCGCGAGGCCTAGTTCGGCCTCGACGGCCTTGATGCCGATCGCCGCCAATTCGCCGGGCGAGAACATCTCGCCGGCCAGGCAGCCTTCGATCCAGAGTCCGTCGATGATCGCATTAATCGCGATGGCATGGTGGCGCAATTGGCTTGCGTCCGATTTGCGCCGTTCGGCGGCGAGCACCTCGGCCACAACCGCTTCCACCTCATTGCGAAAACCAAGGTAGCCTTCGCGGTGGGCGTGGGCCAAGGTCGGATCCGCTCTGGCGCGGCCGATGAAGGTTGCCCAGAGCGAAAACACCCGCGCGTCGATAATCGGCGCATTGAGGTTGGCGGTGACGAAAGCCGCAAGGCGCTGGCGAGGCGAGGCATTCTCCATGACCAAAGCCGCTTTCGCCTGCTCGGTCATGCGGCCCATCAGCGCTGCATAGGCTTCCTGCAGCAATTCTTCCTTGCCGGGAAAATAGTGCCGGATCAGCCCGGCGGTGACGCCGGCACGCAATGCGATGGTGCGCAAGGTGGCGCCCTGCAGGCCATGTTCCGCCACGCTGTCCAGAGTGGCCTCGATCAGATCCTGCCGCCGCCGCTCCTCGCCCTCGCGACGGAACCTGCGGCGGGATGGCATATTCATTGGCGCAGGATCGGTCGCGTCAGGCATGTCGGCCCGCCCTCGCAGGCGATGCAGAGCGCATCCGCCTCGAAGATTTCGACCGTGCAGCCGGCGGCTTCCATCGCGGCTTTGGTCTTTGGAAAGCCCGCGACGGCAATGATCTTGTGTGGGCTGGTCGGCAGCACGTTCAGGCTAAGCCCGTTGGAAGCCGCGAACTCTTCGGCGTCGCCTTCGACCAGCCGGATGTTACGCGCCTTCAGCATCTGATAGAATGGGGCCGGCAAAAGCGGTGAATGGACCAGTGCGAGGTCGTCGGCCAGCGGGCTGATCACCGACATCAGATGCAGGCACGCTTCTTCGCCTTGCCACAGCGGAAGATCAAAGCCGTAGACGGAAACGCCCAGCGGCGTCAGCAGGTTGGAAACCTGCTGGATGCCTTCCTGGTTGGAGCGGACACCGCGCCCGATCACCAGCGTACGGGCATCGAGCCATACGCAATCACCGCCTTCGACCTGGCCAGGAACCTCGACGCGGCCCAGGATTGGAATGCCCAGCCTTCGGTAGGTTTCCTCATGCAGCGAGGGCTCCCTGGCGCGCAACGGCTTGCCCATGGACAGAATCAGCGCGCCGCGATCGGTCATCAGCGACGGGTCGTGCGTGAACACCGAGTCCGAAAGTCCATCCGCCGTGTCCTCGATCCATTCGATTTCGGCACCGGAAGCCGCCACCAGTTCAGCAAGGAGCGCGTGCTGCGATGCCGCTTTCGCCGGATTGAATCCCGGGCCATAGTGCCAGGCAACCCTGTCGGCATTGCGCATGGCGTTGGCCGCCGACCGCATCAGCACGCGGCGCAGCGGCGCCGCCATGGACTGTGATCCGAAAGCGCTCATCGAAGTCCTTTTTCGCTGAAAAAAATCGAGAAAATTTCATGGAAGGCTATTTATACACTTGCACAACAAGCTCGCAAGTGCCGTAATAAGCAGGATTGACGGGCTCTCGCCGTTGGGTCCATGCTGAAGTCTGGAGCGGGGCAGTACAGCGTATATGTTAATTAGCCGGATACACGTTCGACGAACCGCAGCCGACCCGATAGAGGTCACCCGGTGAGCGTGGTGGAAGCTGCCGCAGTCCGATCCGGCAAGGCGCAGGACGGCGCCGCCGAAGCCATCCATGTCGAGAACCTGCACAAGAAGTTCGGTGAGCTGCATGTGCTGAAGGGCGTCTCGCTGTCGGCGCGCGACGGCGAGGTCATCGCCATCATCGGCGGCTCGGGCTCCGGCAAATCGACCCTGCTGCGCTGCATCAACTGCCTGGAAAACCCGACCAGCGGCATCATTCGCGTCAATGGCGAGGAGATCAAACTCAAGGCCGACAGCCACGGCCACACCATTCCGGCCGACCGCAAGCAGATCGAGCGCATCCGCTCCAAGCTCGGCATGGTGTTCCAAAACTTCAACCTGTGGAGCCACATGACGCTGATCGAAAACGTCATCGAGGTTCCGGTGCATGTGCTTGGCGTCAAGCGCGATGTGGCGATCGGCGAGGCCGAGAGGCTGCTCGCCCGTGTCGGTCTGGCTGAAAAGCGCGACGTCTATCCGGCCTATCTGTCGGGCGGCCAGCAGCAGCGCGCCGCGATCGCCCGGGCGCTGGCCATCAATCCGCGCGTCATGCTGTTCGACGAGCCCACCTCCGCGCTCGATCCCGAACTGGTCGGCGAGGTGCTGAAGGTGATCGGCGACCTGGCGCGCGAAGGCCGCACCATGGTGCTGGTCACCCACGAGATGAAGTTCGCCCGCGAGGTCGCGACCCATGTCGTCTACCTCTACAACGGGCTGGTCGAGGAAGAAGGGCCGCCGGAGCAGATCTTCGGCGCACCGAAATCCGAAAGGCTGAAGCAGTTCATCCGCAACATCGGCTAGGCAAGCCGGGACGGAAGAAAACCGGGAACCAACAACAAACTGGGAGTCATGAAATGAAGACCGTTCTGAAGACATTTGCCGCAGCGCTGCTGCTCGGCGTCGCCGCCATGGGCGTGGCCAAGGCCGATCCGGTCAAGATCGGCGTCGCCGCCGAGCCTTATCCGCCCTTCACCTCGCCCGATGCTTCGGGCAAATGGATCGGCTGGGAGATCGACTTCATCGACGCCGTCTGCGCCGAGGAGAAGCTCGATTGCGTTATCACCCCGGTTGCCTGGGACGGCATCATCCCGGCTCTGACGACCAAGAAGATCGACCTCATCGTCTCCTCGATGTCGATCACCGCCGAACGCGCGAAGACGATCGATTTCTCGGACAAGTACTATAACACGCCGACCGCGATCATCGGCCCGAAGGACCAGAAATTCGGCTCCGCTCCGGACGACCTCAAGGGCAAGATCGTCGGCGTGCAAGTGTCGACGGTGCACGCTGTCTACGCCAAGAAGCACTTTGGCAGCACAGCCTCCGAGATCAAGGAATACCAGACCCAGGACGAGGCCAACAACGATCTGGCCGCCGGCCGTCTCGACGCGGTGCAGGCCGATTCCATCGCGCTTGGCGAATTCCTCAAATCCGACCAGGGCAAAGCCTGCTGCGACCTGAAGGGCATGGTCGCTCCCGATGACGAAGTGCTCGGACCGGGCGTCGGCGCCGGCGTGCGCAAGGAAGACACCGACCTGAAGGGCAAAATCAACGCCGGCATCAAGGCGATCCGCGCCAACGGCAAATATGACGAGATCTCGAAGAAATACTTCGATTTCGACATTTACGGCGGCGGCGGCGCGCAGTCGAACTGACGATCCTCGTATGAGCTGTGGGGTGTGGCGTCGCGCCATGCCCCACCTGCTCGATCTTTCCCAGGCATGTTTGCCGCCGACGCAGCCGTCGGCGGTTAGTCAGCACTTCGGGGGCGACGCTGATCGACGCACTTCTTTCGGCCTCCGCGGCCGGCATCACCGAGCTTCTCTCGCCCTACCCGCCAGGCTGGGGCGGGGCGCTTCTGGTTGGGCTGCTGCATTCGATCGAGATCGCGCTGGGCGCCACGTGCCTCGGCCTTCTGATCGGCACCGGCGGCGCCTATGGCAAGCTTTATGGCGGGCCGGTGGTGCGCGATCTCCTGGCGGTTTACACCACCATCGTGCGCGCCGTGCCCGAACTGGTGCTGATCCTGCTGCTCTATTACGCCGGCACCGACCTGATCAATCAGGCGCTGACGGCCATGGGTTATCAGCGCGTCGACGTGAGCGGCCTTGCCGCCGGCATCGCCGTGCTCGGCTTCGTCCAGGGCGCCTATTCGACAGAGGTGATACGCGGCGCGATCCTGGCCATTCCGCAGGGCCAGATCGAAGCCGCCCGCGCCTATGGAATGTCTCCGGGCCTGATGTTGCGGCGCATCACCTTGCCGTCAATGCTGCCCTTCGCTATTCCGGGCCTCGCCAATCTCTGGCTGATCGCCACCAAGGACACCGCGCTATTGGCTGTTGTCGGCTTCTACGAGCTGGCGCTGGCAACGCGGCAGGCAGCGGGCGTCACCAAGGCCTATTTCACCTTCTTTTTCGCGGCGGGCGTGCTCTATCTGCTTTTGTCGCTGTTTTCCAACCTCGTTATCGGCCGGGTCGAGACCTGGTCGCGGCGCGGCATGCCTTCGCTCAAGGAGGCGCGCTGATGGCCAACGAGGCGACCATCATCGACGTCGCCGCGCGAACGTCGCTGTGGCTGCAGCCGCACCGCATCGTGCTGATCCTGATCGCACTCGGCCTGGTTCTGTCGGCCGCCTTTTTCATGCGCTGGGACTGGCTGCCGCAATATTATGAAATGGGCTTGATCGGCCTCTGGCGCTCGCTGTGGATCCTGGCCGTCACCTGCGTGCTGGGCTTCCTGCTGGCCGTCCCGCTTGGCCTGGCGCAGGCTGCCGGCTCGTTCTGGTTCGCCGCACCCGCCAAGGTGTTCTGCACGGTGATCCGGGGCACGCCGCTGCTGATCCAGCTCTGGCTGCTCTATTACGGCCTGGGTTCGCTGTTCCCGCAATATCCGTGGATCCGCGAATCCTGGATGTGGCCATATCTGCGGCAAGCCTGGCCCTATGGCGTGCTGGCGCTGACCCTGTCGTTCGCCGGTTATGAGGGCGAGGTGATGCGCGGCGCCTTCGCCGGCGTGCCCAAGGGGCAACTCGAAGCCGCCCGCGCCTTCGGCATGAGCCGCTGGAAGGCGTTCCGGCGGATCTGGCTGCCGCAAGCCATCTACCGGGCGCTGCCGACGCTGACCGGCGAGACCGTGCTGCAATTGAAGTCGACGCCGCTGGTGGCGACGATCAGCGTCATCGACATCTTCGCCGTTTCGTCCAAAGTACGGCAGGACACCTACCTCACCTACGAGCCCTTGCTGCTGCTGGCGCTGATCTACATGACGATAACCGGCATTCTGGTCTTCGCCTTCAGCAGGATAGAGGCCAGGATCCCGAACAAGATTGGTTAGAGGGGAGTAGGGGAGTAGGGGAGTAGGGGAGTAGGGGAGTAGGGGAGTAGGGGAGTATCAGGCCACTATCCACATTCACATTTCCATCCCCATTCGCTATTCACTGCCCACTGTCCCGTACTCCCCTATTTCCTTACTCCCCTACTCCCCTACTCCCCTAGGACGGCCATGATGCAACTCAGTCTCGACCAGGCAAAAGGACTGTGCCGGATGGCGGCACTTGGCGCCGGCGCCAATGAGGAAGCGGCGCAATCGCTCACTGCTTCGATCATATCAGCCGAGGCCGAAGGGCTTTCCTCGGTCGGTCTGTCGCATTTCATCGACTATCTCGAGGCGCTGGAAGCCGGACGCATCGACGGCAATGCCGACCCGGTGATCACCCGGCCGGCGCTGGCAGTCTATCTCTCCGATGCACGCGGCGGGCTGGCGCATACCGGCTTCGACCGCACCATCGACGACCTCGCCAAGGCGGCAAAGCTGTTCGGTGTCGCCATCTTCTCGCAGAAGAACGCCTATACATGCGGCGCGCTCGGCTATTTCACCGGAAGGCTGGCAGCACAAGGACTGGTGTCGTTCGCAGCCACCAACGGCCCGGCCGTGCTTGCCGGCTCGGGCTCGGTCAAGCCGGTCTACTGCACCAACCCGATGTCGTTTGCCGCGCCTGCCGCCGACGGGGCGCCGCTGGTCATCGACCAGTCGTCGAGCGCCACCGCTTTCGTCAACATCCGCAAAGCGGCCGAGGACGGCAAGACAATCCCGGAAGGCTGGGCACTGGACGCCAGCGGCAATCCGACCACCGATCCCGCCGCCGCCATGAAGGGTGCAATGCTCGCCTTCGGCGGTCAGCGCGGCGCCAACATCGCGCTGATGGTCGAGGTGCTGGCGGCGGGCCTATCGGGCGCCAACTGGTCGCTCGACGCGCCATGGTTCAGCGGCGGGCCGGACAGCCCCGGCACGGGACTGTTCGTGCTTGCTATCGAACCCAAGCTGCTCGATCCAGATTTCGAGCAACGAATGAAGGACCAGCTTGACCGGCTGCGGCGGCGCTTCGGCGTGCATGTGCCCGGTCGTGCCCGCGCAGAGGCCGCCGAGAAGGCGCAAGCGCGCGGCATTACCGCATCGAAGGCCGTGGTGCAGCGCATTTCCGAATTCGCTGCACGCTATTCTTCCTGAATATCTATTAAATATCAATTAGTTATCTGGAATTCGTCCGCCGCAGGCGCGGCGCAGTGCGATTTTCTTTGCGCGCCGCTGAACCTTTCCGCGCCTTGCTGCGACCCAGCTTTGTCCAGGGCAAGGCGAGCTTGCCCGATCCACACCGAGGGAAGCAGCAAACCGAAATCGAAAGCCTGCATCACGCGAAGGCCGGTCCTTCGCGCCTCGGAAAACTCAACCCAAATCAAAGGAAATTGCCATGACCAACACCAAGATCACCATGCTGACCGCCGTCCTTCTGCTCGGCTCGTTCATGGGCGCCACACAGGCAGCCACCCTGAAGGCCGCACCGGTCAAGCCGTCCAGCCCGGGTGTCATCGCTGCCCCGAGCGGCGGGGCCACCGAAGACCACTACTGCAAGAACGGCCATGCAAAATTCGCCAATTGCAGCGCTGATTTCGTCGCCGCCTGCAAGAAGGTTGGTGGCACCATGTCGGATGTTCAGGGCTGGGGTGGGCGTACTTGCTTCACGCCCTCCTGATACCGTCTCAGGTCAGGCCGCGCCGTCGGCCCCTGGCTTCGCATGGATGTCACCCGGAAAACCCCGCTTCAGCGGGGTTTTCTGCGTTTTGATCGCACGATGGTAAAACATTCTCGTTTTGGTCAACTTTTGTTTATTTGACTTCGACCAACCTGATCGGCCGTTTGCGCTGATTGAGCAAAACAGAGGAGCTACAATGTCGGCAAGCACGGACAATCCCCGCAACGCCCTTGTCATCCCGGTCCTTGGCAGGTTTTACGCGGCCCTGCACGATGGTGCCGAAATCGTTCTTCGCGTCGTCGCCGGCGGGTTTCTCGCGATCCACGGTTCGCAGAAGATCACCAATCCTTTCGGCGCTGCCGAGATGGTCGAGGGTCTCGGCTTCTATCCGGGCGCGTTGTGGTCGTTGCTTCTGGCCTGCACTGAATTCTTCGGCGGCATCTTCATCGCCATCGGGTTTTTGACGCGGCCGGCCGCCTTTGCCGGCCTGTTCGTGCTGCTGGTCACGGTCTGGTTCCACTGGGTCACCATGGGCCAAGGCTATTCGGGTGCGGAAAAGTCGCTGCTGTGGGCAGCGATCCTGCTCTTCTTCGTCATTCGCGGCGGCAACCGCCATTCGGTCGACAACCGTATCGGCAAAGCGTTCTGACAGGCTGATAGCGACGACGCGTCGCCCTTTGCCTTTGGCACGAAACGGATTATGAAACGGCTTCAGCCAAGCCTGCGAGCGCCGGAGCCAGCCATGACCGAAATCCTGCAGACCCCAAAGCTCGTCGTCGTCTTTGGCGGGTCAGGCTTTGTCGGCCGCCATGTCGTGCGCGCGTTGGCCAAGCGCGGCTATCGCATCAGGGTCGCCTGCCGGCGGCCCGATCTCGCCGGCCATTTGCAGCCGCTCGGCAATGTCGGCCAGATCCAGCCGGTCCAGGCCAATGTGCGCGTGCGCTGGTCGGTAGACCGCGCCGTGCAAGGCGCCGACCATGTCGTCAATCTGGTCGCCATCCTGCATGAGAGCGGCCGGCAGAAATTCTCCGCCGTGCACGAGTTCGGCGCCCGCGCAGTGGCCGAGGCCGCGCGCTCGGTCGGCGCCGGCCTGACCCACATTTCTGCGCTTGGCGCCGATCTGGACTCCGAATCAGACTACGCGCGCACCAAGGCGCTTGGCGAAAAGGCTGTGCTGGAGACGATCAAGGACGCCGTGATCTTCCGGCCGTCGATCAATTTCGGACCCGAAGACGGCTTCTTCAACCGCTTCGCCAACATGGCGCGCTATTCGCCGGTGCTGCCGCTGATCGGCGGCGGCCAGACCAAGTTTCAGCCGGTCTATGTCGGCGACGTGGCCGAAGCGGTGGCGCGCTCGGTCGACGGCAAGGTGGATGGCGGCCAGATCTATGAACTCGGCGGACCGAAGGTGCTCACCTTCAAGCAGTGTATGGAAGAGCTGCTCGACGTGATCGAGCGCAAGCGGCTGCTGGTGCCGGTTCCGTGGTGGGTGGCCAACATCCAGGCCTCGATCCTCGGTCTCCTGCCCAACCCGCTGCTGACCAAGGACCAGGTGATGCAGCTGCGCGAGCACAACATCGTTTCGGACGCCGCCAACCAGACCAACAGGACGCTTGCGGGGCTAGGCATCCAGTCGCAGTCGATCGCGACGATCCTGCCCAGCTATCTCTGGCGCTACCGCGCCGCCGGCCAGTTCCAGCAACGCAAGCCCGCGGCCTAATTCGGCGCAACTGCCTGAAGGTGTCACGCCTAACGCGGCGTGACCTGCATCGGTAGACCGCCTTGCGGCTGCGTGGTCAGTTTCTGTACCGGCCAGGGTTTCGTTTCGGCGGTGGTGTCGAAGCGGAAGCGCGACAGCATGATCGCCAGCGCGATGATCGCCTCCTGCATGGCGAAGCTGGCGCCGATGCAGACGCGTGGGCCGGCGCCAAACGGCAGATACTGGAAGCGGTCGATCTTTTCGCGATTTCCCGGGTGGAAGCGCTCCGGCAGGAAGGCATCCGGCCGGTCCCACAGTTTCCTGTGGCGATGCACGACCCAAGGCATCACCAGCACCGCGGCGTGCTTGGGGATATGAAGATCCTTCCACATTTCCGGTTCGATCGGCTCGCGGTTGATCGACGGCGCCGGCGGATAGAGCCTGAGCGCTTCGTCGAAAGCCGCGCGCGTGAACGGCATGGCATCGAGCCATTTCGTCGGATCGGGCTCGCGCGCCAGCACCTGGTCGATCTCCTGCTCGACCCGGTTGCGCTCCCACGGTGATTCAGCCAGGCAATAGAGCGTCCAGCCGAGCGCACGCGCCGTCGTCTCATGGCCGGCGCCGATGAAGGTGATGATGTTGTCCTCGACCTCGGCCCGCGTCAGTCCGTCGGGTCCCTCGGCCTTGAGCAGCAATGTCAGGAAATCCTGCGGCACGGCATCGGGATCGCGCTTGAATTTCGCTTCGCGCATCTTGACCGTGTCGGTGACGATCTTGCGGAAATAGGCCATGGTCTTGCGGCCACGGATGCGGGTCAGCCTCGGCAGCCAGTCGGGCGCACGCAACAGGTCGAGCGGATCGACGCGACCCATGGTCTCGAACAGGCGGTCGATCTCGTTGGCGAAACTGCCGGGCTCGCCTGATATCTCGCCGGAAAACAGCGTCTCGGCCAGGATGTCATAAGTGAGCAGCGTCATGTCATGGGCGATGTCAGACGTGCCGCCGTCTTCGTAACGGGTGACGAAGTCCTGCGTGCGCCTCAGCATCGGCTGGGCGAAGCCGAAGATGTGGCGCGGCGTGAACACCGGCGCCATCGCCTTGCGCGACCGCTTCCAGACCTCGCCCTCGGCGGTGAGCAGGCCGTCGCGCAGGATCGGCCGCAGTATCTTCTGGCGCACCGTCGCCATCTTGTAGTTCCTGGCGTTGTCGACCAGCACATGCCGGATCAGGGCGGGATCATTGGCGACGATCAGATGTCCGCCAACGCCGTTCGCCGAGATCCACGGCTCGTTGTAGGTATGCTCACCCCACAATTCGAGCGGGTTGCGGTAGACGATGCGGATCATCTCCAACGTCGAGGGCGGCGTCGTGCGCGGCTTCGGCGCCGGGGGAATGAAGGGGGCGGGCTGGATGTCCATGCTGTGCTCCGCTGATGACCCAATGTAGTGGGCCGCAAAGCAGGCGTCCATGTGACCGAACGGCAAGGCCCTACTCTCCGGAATGTGACCGGTTACCGCGAGGTGCCTTCTTGTTGCCCCGAGCGGCATGCCCTAGGTGGCAGTCACCAATGGATACCGCCACCGCAGGAGCCCAGCTTGAAGCACCAGTTGAACATCATCATCGGCAGCACGCGGCCAGGCCGCGCCGGACCGATTTTTGCCGAGTGGCTGGAGAGGTTCGCGCGCGAGCACGGGAAATTCGAGCCTGTACTGACCGACATCGATGCGTTCAAGCTTCCGGTGCTGGACGAACCGCACCATCCAAGGCTTGGCAACTACCAGAACGATCATACCAAAGCCTGGTCCAAGGCGATCGATGCCGCCGATGCCTTCGTCTTCGTGGCGCCGGAATACAATTATTTCGTGGCGCCGGCGATCGTCAACGCGATCGACTATCTCTCGCGCGAATGGAAGTACAAGGCAGCCGCCATTTTCAGCTATGGCGGCGTCTCCGGCGGCCTGCGCGCGGCGCAAGCGCTGAAGCCGCTGCTGACCTCGGTAGGTGTCATGCCGATCCCGGAAGGCGTCGCGCTGCCGATGTACCAGAAACTGCTCGACGAAAATGGCGCTTTCAACGCCAGCGAACAGGTGCAGGGCGGAGCCAAAACCATGCTCGACGAGCTGCTGCGCTGGAGCGAGGCTTTGAAGCCGATGCGGGCAGGCTGAAAACGCTGGTCTTCCGCAAAAAACCCCGGTTTGCTGCCATAGAGAGGTGGTCGTGCACAGGAACGAGCTGGGGGGCAGTTCGATTTGCGCTTGCTGTTTGCCTTGCTGCCTATGCTCACCACCGCCACCGCAGTGGTGGCGCCTGGCCCTGGTCATCGCCAACGACGACCACCGCCTGATCCGGCCGCCCGCCCGACATGACGCCGGGGCGCGACCGCAGCAGGCGGCTGGCGCCGAGATACAAGTTCATGATCAAGGTTTCTCAAGGACCGCTGGCCGAAGTGAAATGGGGGCCGGCGGAGGCCCGCCATTGGCAGCCGGCCATTCCCAGTGAAATGCCTGCAAACCTTGGAAAAACCGCCTTTTGCGCCTATATCTAGTCGATATCAGAGGCGCGATTCGGCGCGGATTTTTCGCGCTGTGCAGGCGGCATCCAGACAACAGGTTTTCATGAGCGATCAGATCGACAACAACAACGGCGCTGAAGCCGAATACGGCGCCGATTCCATCAAGGTTTTGAAGGGGTTGGACGCTGTCCGCAAACGCCCCGGAATGTATATCGGTGATACAGACGACGGCTCGGGCCTGCATCACATGGTCTATGAAGTGGTCGACAACGCCATCGACGAGGCGCTGGCCGGTCACGCCGACCTCGTCACCGTGACGCTCAACCCCGATGGTTCGGTCACTGTGATCGACAATGGCCGCGGAATTCCGACCGATATCCACACCGGAGAAGGCATTTCGGCGGCCGAAGTGATCATGACGCAGCTGCATGCCGGCGGCAAGTTCGACCAGAATTCCTACAAGGTCTCGGGCGGCCTGCATGGCGTCGGCGTCTCGGTGGTCAACGCGCTGTCGGCGTGGCTAAAGCTGAAGATCCGCCGCAACGGCCAGATCTTCGAGATGAGTTTCACGCATGGCAATGCCGACGCACCTCTGAAGGCGACCGGCACCTATGAGCAGGACAAGCAGCCGGGCACCTATGAGGGCCGCAGCGGCAGCCAGATCACCTTCTTCCCGTCGGCCGAGACCTTCACCATGGTCGAGTTCGACTTCGGCACGCTGGAACACCGGCTGCGCGAGCTTGCCTTCCTCAATTCCGGCGTGCGCATCATTTTGACCGATGCCCGTCACGCCGATGTCGTGCGCCATGAACTGCACTACGATGGAGGCCTCGAAGAATTCGTCAAATATCTCGATCGCGTCAAGAAACCGCTGATCGACAAGCCGATCGCCATCCGGGCGGAGCGCGACGGGATCACCGTCGAAGTGGCGATGTGGTGGAACGACAGCTACCACGAGAACGTGCTGGCCTTCACCAACAACATCCCGCAGCGCGATGGCGGCACGCATCTGGCCGGCTTCCGCGGCGCGCTGACACGTCAGATCACCGGCTATGGCGAATCCTCTGGGCTGACCAAGAAGGAAAAGGTCTCGTTGATCGGCGACGATTGCCGCGAAGGTCTGACGGCGGTGCTGTCGGTCAAGGTTCCCGACCCGAAATTCTCCTCGCAGACCAAGGACAAGCTGGTCTCGTCGGAAGTCCGTCCTGTCGTCGAAGGCCTGGTCAACGAAGCGCTCGGCACCTGGCTGGAAGAACACCCGAGCGAAGGCAAGGTGGTCGTCGACAAGGTGATCCAGGCGGCGGCGGCGCGCGAAGCGGCGCGCAAGGCGCGCGATATCACCCGCAAGAGTTCGCTCGGCGTCACCTCCCTGCCCGGCAAACTGGCCGACTGCCAGGAACGCGACCCGGCGAAATCCGAAATCTTCATCGTCGAGGGTGATTCCGCCGGCGGCTCCGCCAAGGGTGGGCGTTCGCGCCAGAACCAGGCGATCCTGCCGTTGCGCGGCAAGATCCTCAATGTCGAGCGGGCGCGCTTCGACCGCATGCTCGGCTCCGACATGATCGGCACGTTGATCACGGCGCTCGGCACCTCGATCGGCAAGGACGAGTTCAACGCCGACAAATTGCGCTACCACAAGATCATCCTGATGACCGACGCCGACGTCGACGGCGCCCATATCAGAACCTTGCTGCTTACCTTCTTCTTCCGGCAGATGCCTGAGCTGATCGAGCGCGGCCATCTCTACATCGCCCAGCCGCCGCTCTACAAGGTGACGCGCGGCAAGAGCTCGCAATACATCAAGGACGAGAGCGCGTTCGAGGAGTTCCTGATCGGCTCGGGACTGGAGGAAGCATCGCTTACGCTCGGCTCGGGCGAGGTTCGCATCGGGCAGGACCTGCGTGGCGCCATCGATGACGCGCTGGCGGTGCGCCAGCTGATCAACGGCCTGCACACGCGCTACAACAGAGGCGTCGTCGAGCAGGCGGCGATCGCCGGTGGGCTCAACCCGGACGTGTTCGCCGATCTCGGCCGCGCCAACGACATGGCGGAGCGGATTGCAAAACGCCTCGACATCATTGCCGAGGACACCGAGCGCGGCTGGACCGGCCGCATGTCGACCTCGAATGAAGGCGTGGGCGGCTATGTGTTCGAGCGCACGGTGCGCAGCGTCAAGGAATATGCGCATCTCGACCTGGCGCTGATCAATTCGGCCGACGCACGCCAGCTCGACCGCTACGCACAGCGCCTCAGCGAGGTCTACGGGTCGCCGCCGGTGCTGCGCCGCAAGGATGTCTCCGAAACCATCTCGGGGCCGCTGGCGATGCTCAATGCGGTCTTTGCGACAGGCCGCAAGGGCCTGACGATGCAGCGCTACAAGGGTCTCGGCGAGATGAACGCCGAACAGCTGTGGGAAACCACGCTCGATCCGAACGTGCGCTCGCTGCTGCAGGTCAAGGTCAATGACGCGACCGATGCGGATTCGCTGTTTTCGCGGCTGATGGGCGACGAGGTCGAGCCCAGGCGCGAGTTCATCCAGGACAACGCGCTGTCGGTCGCCAATCTGGATATCTGAGCTGACGTTAATCTGAATTGGCGCGCTGCGGCGCGCCAATTGTTCCACCGGCGGCAACAAAATCAATTTGCAACGCGCCGGAACGGAAGTCCCTGCGAGACATTGTGACAATATCGATCACAATTTCTAACAGGAGGCTTCCATGGGACGCGGCATTTTGCTCTGGTTGCTCGGCATACCGATCCCGATCATCATTCTGATCATGCTGTTCGTACGATAGGGGGCACTTATGCAGTCCACCCTATCGGCTGTCGACGTTTCCACTTCGACAGAATCCTCCTCCACCGCCGTCAGTTGGGGACCGATCATCGCCGGTGCCTTCGCGGCCTCGACGCTGACCTTCATCCTCATGCTGCTGGGCTCCGGGCTTGGATTGAGCATGGTGTCGCCCTGGTCGGGATCCGGCGCATCTGTCACCACTTTCGCGGCATCCACCGCCGTCTGGCTGATCATCGTGCAATGGCTGTCCTCGGGTGTCGGCGGCTACCTTGCCGGACGCCTGCGCACCAAATGGGTCGGCATCCACACGGACGAGGTGTATTTCCGTGATACCGCCCATGGCTTTCTTGCCTGGGCGTTGGCCACACTGCTCGTCGTCGGCGTGCTTGGCTCCGCGCTTTCCGCTGCCATAGGCTCGGGCGTGCAGGCGGTGTCCACCATCGCGTCTGGTGCGGCCATGGGCGCATCGGCGGGGGCTTCGGCCAATGCCGGCAGCGCGTCGGCCGACAATGCGACATCCTACCTGGTGGATTCACTGTTCCGTCCGGCTGATCCGGGCAAGCTCGCGGCCGCCAATCCGGACAGCGATGCGGCCGCGGTTGGGCAGGCTTCGCGCATCCTGATCGCCGGCGCCGCGGCAGGCGAGGTTTCCGCAGACGACAAAACCTATCTGTCGCAGTTGGTCGCCGTTCGCACGGGGCTTTCGGAAGCAGATGCCAGGACCCGGGTGGATGCCGTCCTCGCCAAGGCCCAGGACGCCAAGGTCAAGGCGCAGCAGGCCGCCGACACAGCCAGGAAGGCCAGCGCGACGTTTGCCTTGCTTGGTGCGCTGTCGCTGGCGATCGGCGCCTTTATCGCCAGTGCTGCCGCGGCCCTTGGCGGCAGGCAGCGCGACGATGAGGAAGCGGTTTTTATCACCAACCGTTGAACTGCACTTGCAACAAAGCCACTCTGGCCCGCCCGGAGCGGCTTTGCTTTGAAGTTGTCGAGCGGCGCTGCCTTGGCCCCGTTCCCTGAAATCCGTTCTTATTTTCGGGGAGGAATCGCCGGCACTTCGGCTTGGCTCGGCTCCAGTTTGCGACCGAGGTCGACAGCGTCGCGCAGCACGGCGAGATGCGAGCGCGGCTGATCGCCGGCGGCAACCTCGATACCGGTCGCCGCCAACGACCAGTACAGCGTGTGGGTGAAGACACGGCCGAGGGAACCGCGCAGCTCGACCTGGACGTTCTCCACGCCCGGGCCGAAATTCTCCGCCATCGGCCCGGAAATCGGATCGCCCGTCAGCCAACCATTGCCGCGGTCGAAGATATTGGTCCAGCGCGTCGCAGCAAACACCGCGCCATGATGCACCGCCCGCTGCGGCTTGCCGGAAGAACGGTTGCGCCCTTCCTGATAAAGCACGGTGCCACCGGCCGCCGCTCCCTCGGCAATCGGCGGACATGCCGAGAACAGGCGCTCGGCGATGCCGCGCCTGAATTCAGCGAGATTGTGCGTCACCAGAAATTCGCTGTGGGTCAGCGGGCTACCAAGCGTGACGAAATCGCTGATCTTCCAAGGCCGATGGCTGTCGTCCCTGGTGCGCAGTTGGCGATAGAGCTCCCACTGATCGCGCCGGAACCCGGCAAGATCGTCAAGGCTGCCGGGCCATGCCGAGCCGTCGGCAACAAGCGTCGCCTTGTCGATGGCGTGGATAGCCTTCAGTTTCGCCTTGTCGCGGATGGCCTCCAGTTTTCGGGGCCTGAAATCGGACCACAAGATCTGCAACAGGTCATAGGCGATCATCGAGCCGAGGCTGTGCGAGACCAGCACGATGCGATCGTAGGTATCGTCCATCATCAGACGCTTCAGCAGCTTCAGGCCGCGGTCGCGGATCAGCGCCCGCTTCTCTACCGTGGCCGCTTCAGCGCGCACATAGGCCGCGACATCGCCGAAATAGGGAAGGCCAAAACGGTCCACCGACCAGATGACGAACGAGGCCAGGATGGTGACGAGGACGCCGACGGTCCACGAAATCTGCTGCTGCCAAACCGACGTCGCAAGCGCGAGCGTCGCGACCAGGACGATGATGACGGCAACCAGAGTGACCAGATAGAGCTTTCGGGCGTCCGGCGGTATGTCGGCGGGCTTGCGCCACAGCAGATTTGTCACCCAGGCGGCAAGCCGGCCTCGCGTCGTGCCCTGCGTGATGTCGGCCCAGTAAAGCTCGTAGAAGTCGGTGCGGCGGCCATCGACATCGTAGGGCGTGGTGATGCGGCGAAGTTCGTACGAATTGGTCCGGCTGTCGGGAGTGATCCAGCTCTGGTTGATCTTCGCGCCGGCGGGGTCGGCCGGATCGGCGACATGGGCATAAAACGGCGCGCGGTTGGGGTCATGGCTCCAGACAGCCTGGACAAAGCCTCGCAGCGTATCCATCGGCCGCTGTTCGCCCATGCCATGCACGATCACCACCGCCTGGCCAGGCTTGCGCGGCGCTTTCCCGGCGGGCGGCGATGCGATCGGGTCAGGCACCAACGTCTCCGTCGACGACAATCCCGCCGTCGAGGCGGGAATTCGTCATCGTAGCGCCGAAATCGCCGTCAAGCCAAGAAAGCCTGCCAAGAAAAAGCCCGGCGCGAAGCCGGGCTCTTCTTGGCTTGTCCCGGCGCTTATCCCGGATCAGTGATCCATGGCTTTGACGATCTCTTCGGTCATCTTCTTGGCGTCGCCGAGCAGCATCATGGTGCCGTCCTTGTAGAACAGCGTGTTGTCAATACCGGCATAGCCGGAACCGAGCGAGCGCTTGACGAACAGGCAGGTGCGCGCCTTGTCGACGTCGAGGATCGGCATGCCGTAGATGGGTGAGGACTTGTCGTCGCGCGCGGACGGGTTGGTGACGTCGTTGGCGCCGATGACATAGGCAACGTCGGCTTGCGCGAACTCAGAGTTGATGTCCTCAAGCTCGAACACCTCGTCGTAGGGCACATTGGCTTCGGCGAGCAGCACGTTCATGTGGCCGGGCATGCGGCCGGCGACCGGGTGGATGGCGTACTTCACGTCGACGCCATTGGCCTTGAGCTTGTCGGCCATTTCACGCAGCGCATGCTGCGCCTGGGCGACCGCCATGCCGTAGCCCGGCACGATGATGACTTTCTGGGCGTTCATCATGAGGTAGGCGGCATCGTCGGCAGAACCCTGCTTGACCGTGCGTTCGATGCCGTCATCGGCGGCCGCTGCCGTCTCCCCACCGAAGCCGCCGAGAATGACCGAGATGAAGCTTCGGTTCATGCCCTTGCACATGATGTAGGACAGGATCGCGCCGGATGAGCCGACCAGCGCGCCGGTGATGATCAGCGCCAGATTGCCGAGCGTGAAGCCCAGCGCCGCCGCCGCCCAGCCGGAATAGGAATTCAGCATCGAGACGACGACCGGCATGTCGGCGCCGCCGATCGGGATGATCAGCAGGATACCGAGCACCAGCGAGGCGGCAACGATCAGCCAGAAGACCAGCTTGGACTCGGTGGTGACCAGCAACACGATCAGCACGACGAGCGCGATAGCAAGTGCGGCGTTGATGAAGTGGCGTGCGCCGATCATGATCGGCTTGCCGGACATGCGGCCATCGAGCTTGAGGAAAGCGATGACCGAGCCGGTGAAGGTGATGGCGCCGATGGCGACGCCAAGGCTCATCTCGATCAGGGCCTGGGCATGAATGTCGCCATCCGTGCCGATGCCGAAGCTTTCCGGGGCATAGATCGCGGCAGCCGCCACCATGACGGCGGCGAGGCCGACCAGCGAGTGGAAGGCAGCGACCAGCTGCGGCATCGAGGTCATGGCGATGCGGCGCGCGGTAACGGCGCCGACGCCGCCGCCAATGGCAAGGCCGAGCACGATCAGGCCGAAGCGGCCGGCGGACGGGGTCGCCAGAGCCAGTGTGGTGGCGATGGCAATACCCATGCCGATCATGCCGTAGAGATTGCCCTGGCGGCTGGTGGTCGGATGCGACAGGCCGCGCAGCGCCATGATGAACAGGACACCGGAGACGAGGTAGAGGAAGGACGCGAAGTTGGCGTTCATGGCGCTCTACTTGTCCTTCTTCTTGTACATGGCCAGCATGCGCTGGGTGACGAGGAAGCCGCCGAAGATGTTGACCGAAACCAGCATCAGCGCGACGAAGCCGAAGCCCGCGGCAATGCCGGAGGCGGCGATGCCGACGGCAAGCAGCGCGCCGACGACGATGACCGAGGAGATGGCATTGGTGACGGCCATCAGCGGCGTATGCAGTGCGGGGGTCACCGACCAGACGACGTAGTAGCCGACGAAGATCGCCAGGACGAAGATGGCGAAGCGGAAGACGAAGGGATCGATGGCTCCGCCGGAGAGCGCATGCGCGGCATCACCGGCTGCGTCAGTGCCGCCGGGCGCGGTCGCCATATTGTGCACCGCCAGCCGGACGGCGGCGGAGGCTTGGTCGAGCTGGTCGAGGGCTTTCTGCAGGGTCTGGTCCATCACGCGATCCCTTTCGGCTTCGACGAGGGCGACTTGGGTGCGGCCGCCTTCTTGGACGCGGCTTTCTTGGGCGAAGCATCGGCGACCATGGTCTTGGCCGGGATCGCGGCCGGCTCGACATATTGGCCCTTTGCCGGCTGCTGGTCGGCTTTCACGAAAGCCGGATGAACCACCTTGCCGCCATCGGTCAGCATCGTTGCCTTGACCAGATCGTCGTCGCGATTGATGGCAAGCGTCTTGGCCGTCTTGTCGACCAGCGTCTCGAGAAAGGCGAACAGGTTCCTGGCATAAAGCAGCGAGGCCGACGCCGCGATGCGGCCAGGCACATTGAGATGGCCGACAATCTTGACGTTGTTGGCGGTGGTGACCACCTTGCCGGCTTCGGCGCCCTCGACATTGCCGCCGCGCTCGACCGCGAGGTCGACGATCACCGAGCCCGGCTTCATCGAAGCGACCATCGCCGCCGAGACCAGCTTGGGCGCCGGCCGGCCGGGAATGAGCGCCGTGGTGATGACGATATCCTGCTTGGCGATGTGCTCTGATGTGAGTGCCGCCTGCTTCGCCTGATATTCCTTCGACATTTCCTTGGCGTAGCCGCCGGCCGTTTCGGCCGCCTTGAATTCCTCGTCCTCGACCGCGAGGAACTTGGCGCCGAGCGAGGCGACCTGTTCCTTGGCGGCGGGGCGAACGTCGGTGGCGGTGACGACCGCACCAAGCCGGCGCGCGGTGGCGATCGCCTGCAGGCCGGCGACGCCAACGCCCATGATGAAGACCTTCGCCGCCGGCACCGTGCCGGCCGCCGTCATCATCATCGGCAAGGCGCGGTCATATTCCGAAGCCCCGTCGATCACCGCCTGATAGCCGGCCAAATTGGCCTGCGAGGACAAGACGTCCATCGACTGCGCGCGGGTGATCCGGGGCATGAATTCCATCGAGAAAGCGGTGACGCCGGCCTTGGCAAGAGCTGCCACGGCGGCATCGTTGCCGTAGGGGTCCATGATGGCGATCACAGCCGCGCCGGGCTTGTAGCTCTTCAGCTCGGCATCACCAGGCCGGCGCACCTTCAGCACCACATCGGCCTTGGCGACATCGGAAGCCTTGCCGATAGCAGCGCCGGCGCTCGCATAGTCGGCATCGATGATGCGCGATTTCAGACCGGCACCGGCCTCGACGACGACGTCGAAACCCAACGCCGCCAGCCGTTTCACCGTATCGGGCGAAGCCGCGACGCGCGGCTCGTTGGCATCGAGCTCACGAGGGATGAAAACCGTCTGTCCCACCGCATGATCCTTTCGGCCGGAAGCTATTTCCCGCAAGACGCCGGCCGGCCTCGCGGCGGCGCCGTGGACAAGATGTCGGAAAAATCTATCGGAGGATAAAGGCGCCGACAGCCAGAATCAGCACGAACAGAATGGTCGCCGAGAAGAAGCCGCCCGCGAAGAAGCCGAAGGCCATCGCCAGGAGCAGGGCGCCACAAAACAGCGAGCCGTACTTGGCCAGCGCGAGGAAGCCCGCATAGGTGCGGTCATGCTCGGCATAGTCCATCTTCGCGCCCAGTTCGACAGGACCAGTCGGCGAGTGATCAGCCATAGGAATACCCCTTCGAAGACATCTTTCAGGCACATAGCGAAAAGCCGCGCCGAGAGCAATGGCGCTATTGCCGCACAACAACCGACAACTGCCTCAAAGAAAGATTGAAGCCAGCAGTCGACGCCGCGACGGAGTCCGATCGCTGGATTCTGATGCTTGATGCGGAACTCCGAAGGGCGGACGCTTGCGTGGCCGGCGCCTCAGCCGGCTAGATGCGGAAATAGCCCGAGCAACCCGACGACGATCAGATAGAGCGCGACGATGTAGTTCAACAGCCTTGGCATGACCAGGATCAGCACGCCGGCGATCAGCGAGATGAGCGGGGTTAGCGCAAGTGTGGAAATGGTCATGGCGGGTTCCCTCAAAAACCTCAGATCGACCCGGAGCGCTGCTCGTGGCCTCACCCAGAACGCCGAAGTCGCCAAAAGGCTCCTGTCGGCCCTGCAAAATCGTGTGGATCCCTGCCGTATCAGGCGGCTTCGTGATAGTATTTTGCCGTCGGCAGGACGGTCAGCGGCGCGAGTTCCCCGACATGCGGCGTATCGAACAGCATGCGCTGCTCCATTGGCGTCGAGCGGAAGAACGGGAACCGTGAGAAGGACCGCTCGCGGATTGCGTTGACGTCGGCGCGGTAGAGCACGACCTTGTTGAAAACGCCCGGATAGGCGCGCGACTCGCTGATCTTCTCCGAGTAGTAGATGCGCTTGTAGAAGCCGGCGTGATCCTCGCGAATGGTCGACAGGCAGTAGGGCGCGTTGAAATGGAAGCACGCCATGCCGGCCAGCCGCAGCGTCAGGTAGGGAATCTGCGGGTAGACGCGCGACCATTCGGGATCGGACGCAAACCGGCTGGGACAGATGAAGCTCAGCCCGTCACGAAGCATCGGCATGACGATGTCGCCAAAGGCCTTGGTGGAAGGCGACATCGGCGTCGCCAAGGTGACGTGATGGATACGCAGCGTGCTGACGAGTTCCTGGTCGATATAGACCCCGAAGCGGTACACATTCGGTGCCTCGTCGAGCTCATCGTGAATGGTATGGTTTTCGTTGTCGGGCACCATATCGTTCGAGCGATATGACTTGTAGCGCAGGCGGTAGATGTCCTCGAGATCTTCGCCCTTGTCGCAGCGGCGGTACTCTGTCCGCTCAAGCATCGCCGAAACGTTGCGGGCGAAGCTGGACATGGTGTCGGCGGCGTCCTTGCCGTCCTCGCCCGTCACCGGACGAAGCGAACTCAACTGCACAATCATCAACTCAATCCCCGTACATTGCCGCCGCGATCCGACACTACGACAGGGTCTTGGGATGTAAAAGATGAAAACAGGAAGCAGCCCGTTTACCAGTCGTTAAGGTTAACGATTCCTAAAATAAAACTAAAATTGGTGGTTTTCTTCGTTTTCTGCGTCGCGACGGGGAAAGAGCGTGTCTCGAACATGACGGGAAGCGGCTGAAATTCTGGCATGGCCCGCGATGTGCAAAGAAACCTCGAATGCAGTGAATGCCTAAAGCCTGGGCGCCTGTTCAATCCTGATGGAAACAGGGATGGGCTCTCAGTGCCTGGGCACCATGCGCCAGGCGCCGCAAATCAGCGGCGTACCGCCTTTTTGGCGGTCCTGATATCCTTGGCGAAGGGCCATACCGTGTTCGACATCGTCTCGATGCCGGAAGCGCTGAGCGCCGAACCGAACAGGAACCCCTGGACAAGATCAGGCTTGACCTGCAGCGCCAGGATCTTGAGCTGCTCGAAGGTCTCGACCCCTTCGACGGTCACCGAAAGCCCCAGCGGCCGCGACAGGTTGACGATACCCTTGAGCAGCTCGAGCGAACGGGGATTCTGGGTGACGTCCATCAGGAAAGAGCGGTCGATCTTGATCTTGTCGAGCGGCAGCTTGTGCAGGTAGCTCAGGCTCGAATAGCCGGTGCCGAAATCGTCGAGCGCGATGCGCACGCCAAGCTGCTTCAGCTCCTCAATATACTGGCGCGTCAGCGACTTGTCATCGAGCAGCGCCGTTTCGGTGACCTCGATCTCGAGCCTACTGGCGGCGAGGCCGGAGCCGGCCAACGCATCGCGAACCTTCTGGATGACATCGCGGCTGCGGAAATCCTTGGCCGAGAGATTGACCGAGACGCTGGTCTGGTCGGGCCATTTGGCGCATTCGGCGCAGGCTGCCTGCAGCACGAAGGTGCTGATCTCGGAAATGATGCCCATTTCCTCGGCCAGTGGAATGAAGATGCTGGGCGAGATTGGCCCGAGATCTGGATGATCCCACCGGCACAGCGCCTCGCAACTGGCGATACGCATGGTGCTCATCGCCACGATCGGCTGATAGACCACCCGCAGGCTCTTGCCCTCTACCGCGGTGCGCAGATCCGCCTTCATCAGCTGACGGTTGCGGAAGGCGGCATCCATCGAAGCTTCGAACAATCGCCAGCTGTTCTTGCCGAGTTCCTTGGCCTTGTAGAGCGCCAGGTCCGCCTTCACGATCATGGCGTCGACATCGGTATCCTTGACCCGTGACAGCACCGCGCCGCCGCTGGCCTGAATGCGCAGCCCGTGACCGGCGACGTCGACTTCCCCTTGCAGGCCGGCGAAAATCTCGTCGAGCTGGCTGGTCAGATGGCTCTCATCCTCGACGCGGTCGAAGAAGATCATGAACTCGTCGCCACCGAAACGGCTGACCGTGATATCTTGCTTGGCAATGGCGGCAAGCCGCTCGGCAACGGCATAGATCAAGCCGTCGCCGATCGGATGGCCAAGCGTGTCGTTGACGCTCTTGAAATCGTCGAGATCCAGCACCGCAAGGCCGCAGAGTCGGTCGCGATCGCCGGACGCCATGGCCTCGCCCACCAATTCATGGAAATAGGCCCGGTTGGGCAGGCCGGTGAGATTGTCGTAGCGTGCCATGAAGCGGATCTTGTCTTCCGCCTCGACACGGGCGGTGACGTCCTCGAAGGTGATGACGCCCAGTTCCTGGCTGCCCTCGCGAGCCGAGAACTCGTAATGCTGGCCGTTGGCGAGGGAAACCAGCACCTTGCGGTCGCGACCCTCCCGCAGGGCACGCGTCAGCTGCGCCTCGATGTAGCGGCAATCCTTGGGCGCCAGCATGCCGCCGGCGACACCGCGCATCAACAGACCGTGGATCGACCGTCCGAGCAGCGCGTCGGGCGACTTGAGCGACATCAGATGCGCGGCCTCGGCATTGGCCACCGCGACGCGGCCGTCCGGACCGAGCATGACAAGGCCGTGCGACATGGTGTTGAGCGCCCGGTTGAAGCGCTGGGCAATGCGGTTGGCCTTCTTCTCTTCCGAGACGGCCGCAAAAAGCACATCGCGTACGGTGTTGGCGAATTTCCGGATGGCGAACAGGAACGGCGCCGACAGGAGCCCGAGGAGGACATGGTAGATGTCGCCGCGCAGCAGGAAGCCAAGCGAGATCGGCCAGGTCAAGGCAATGGTCAGGATGGTGACCATGCGCGGCGAGCCGTAGTTGCGGCCGGCGATGGAGGTCGCCGTCGCCAGCGTCAGGCAAACGGAGGCGATTTCGGCGAAACCATCGCGCGCGAAATAGATGCCGAGCAGGCAGAAAGCGCCAAGCGTCAAGCCATGCAGGGAGCCATAGAGAATGTAGTCATTCTCACGCTTGTGCGCCTCTTCCCAGGTCGTCGGCGACGGCATGCTGTTGTATTTTCGAAAGTTTCTCATGCGGAACACACCGACGAGAACCATCGAGATCGCGACCAGCAAATACCGCGGATCGCCGCTCTTCCACCAGACCAGGCCGATCAGGAAAGTCTGCGCGAGAATGCCGATCGAAAGCGTCAGCCCGTCGCGAAACAGGGTTTCCACGAACGGAATATAGACGTCGACCGGGATCTCGTTCTTTTTTCGCAGATTCAACGCCTGAATCCCAACCCTGGGGAGCCAAGCAGTGCCACATCCGCCTTAAGAAAGATTTAGAGAGACCCTCGCGCTCCTGCCGTCAAGCCGGGTGACGCAGCGGAAAGCAAGGAAACTGTCGTTCAGGTAAACAAGACGTATCGGTCATTCGGCGGCCTGAAGTTCGGGCCGCGCCGGCGTACTCGACAGGCGTTCGAGCAGCCTTTGGCGCTCGCCGGCGGCCTTTTGCGCGCTGGCTTGGCGGACGTGGCCATAGCCGCGGATGAGGGCAGGCACCGAGGCCAGCGCAACCGCCGCATCGACCCTGGCTGGGGCCAACGATCCGGCGATGAGCTCCAGATCCGCCTCGTACCGCGCCAGCAGCTGCCGCTCCATGCGCCGTTCGGCGGTGTAGCCGAACAGGTCGAAGGCGGTGCCGCGCAGGCCCTTCATCGCCGCCAGCACGCGAAAACCCTTCATCATCCACGGGCCGAAGCTCGATTTCCGCGGGCTTCCGTCATTGCCGCGACGGCCCATGATCGGCGGAGCGAGGTGGAATTCGAGCCTTTCGTAGCTCTGGAACTGCTTGCCCAGTTCGGCGGCGAAAGAGCCGTCCGTGTAAAGACGCGCCACCTCGTATTCGTCCTTGATCGCCATCAGCTTGAACAGGTTCCTGGCGGCAGCCTGCGACACCGCGGTCGAACCAGGCACGGCCTTCGCTTCGGCGGCGCGCAACGCGGCCAGTTTTCCGGCATAACGCCTGCCATAGACGGCGTTCTGATAGGCGGTCAGGAAGGCGACGCGGCGGGCAATGATGTCGTCCAGCGTCTCGGCGGTATCCGTGGCCTGGCCTGCCTTTCCAGCCGCGGTCGGACCCGGCTGGGTAACCAGCCCGCGCACGAAATCCGGCTGATGGGCAGCGCGACGGCCCCAGCGGAAGGCGGCGATGTTCATCGCCACGGCTTCGCCATTGAGCTCGATCGCCTTCTCGACCGCCTCGGCCGACAGCGGCAGGCCGCTGTGCTGGAAGGCAAAGCCAAGCATGAACATGTTGGCGCCGAGCGAATTGCCGAAAAGTGCCGTGGCAGTGCGGGTGGCATCGAAGAAATGTGCCTTGTCGTCGCCCGCAGCCGCACGGATCGCCTTTTTCAGCCGCTCTATCGGCAACGAAAAATCGGCCGAGCGGGCGAATTCGCCGGGCATGATCTCGGCGGTGTTGGCGACGAAGATGGTGTGGCCCTCGCGCACCGCGGTCAGCACCTTCTTGGCGCCCGACACGACGAGATCGCAGCCAAGCACGAGATCGGCCTTCCCTGCCGAAACGCGGATCGCATGGATGTCGTCCGGGGTACGGGCGATGCGGACATGGGTGAACACCGAGCCGCCCTTCTGGGCGAGGCCGGCCATGTCGATCATGCCGCAGCCCTTGTCCTCAAGATGCGCCGCCATGCCGAGCACCGCACCGACGGTGACGACGCCGGTGCCGCCGACGCCGTCGATGATCGCCGCCCAGCCCTGCTCGCCAAGCGGGAATTGCGCCGGAACGGGCACGCCTTCCAGCGGATCGGCCTGGCCGGCCAGGCCCTCGGCCTTGCGGATCTTGGCGCCGTGCACAGTGACGAAGGACGGGCAGAAGCCGTTGACGCAGGAGAAATCCTTGTTGCAGCTCGACTGGTCGATCTTGCGCTTGCGGCCGAATTCGGTCTCGACCGGCTGGATCGAGACGCAGTTCGACTGTACGCCGCAATCGCCGCAGCCTTCGCAGACCAGTTCGTTGATGAAGACGCGCTTGTCGGGATCAGGGAATGTGCCGCGCTTGCGGCGGCGGCGTTTTTCGGCGGCGCAGGTCTGGTCGTAGAGCAAGACCGAAACGCCCTTGACGTCGCGCAGCTCGCGCTGGACGAGATCGAGGTCGTCGCGGTGATGGATAGTGGCACCGGCCGGGAATTCGGCTTTGCCAGCATATTTGTCCGGCTCATCCGTGACGATGGCAATGCGGTCGACACCCTCGGCCCGCACCTGCCTGGCAATCATATCGACGGTCAGGCCGCCTTCGTGCGGCTGGCCGCCGGTCATGGCGACCGCGTCGTTGTAGAGGATCTTGTAGGTGATGTTGGCATCGCTCGACAGCGCGAAGCGGATCGCCAGCGTACCGGAATGGTTGTAGGTGCCGTCGCCAAGATTCTGGAAGATGTGCTCGCGCTTGGAGAACGGCGCCTGGCCGACCCATTGCGCGCCCTCGCCGCCCATGGCCGTGAAGCCGACTGTGTTGCGGTCCATCCACAGCGCCATGAAGTGGCAGCCGATGCCGGCCGCGGCGATCGAGCCGTCCGGCACCTTGGTGGACGAATTGTGCGGGCAACCGGAACAGAAGAACGGCGTGCGCGAGCCGATGTCGGTGGCCTCGGTGAGCATTGCCTGGAACTGGCGCAGTTTTGCCACCCGCGCCGAAATCTCTTCGGACGGGCCGATGGTCCTGACGATCCTCTCGCCAAGCGCGATGGCGATCTCGTTGGGATCGAGCGCGCCTTTGGCCGGAAACAGCCAGTCGCCGCGCTCGTCCTTCTTGCCGATAATGACCGGTTGGGTGGCAGTGCCATAAAGGCTTTCGCGCAACTGTACCTCGATCAGCGAGCGCTTCTCCTCGACGACGACGACGGTGTCGAGGCCGCGGGCGAAACCGGCGATGTGATGCAGGTCGAGCGGCCAGGGGCAGCCGACCTTGAACAGCCGCACCCCGATGCGGTTGGCGGCCGCTTCGTCGATGCCGATATCCTCCAGCGCCTGGCGAACGTCGAGATAGCTCTTGCCGAGCGTGATGATGCCGATCTTCGGATTGCGGCCGCCCGAATAGACGATGCGGTTCAGCCCATTGGCAAGGATGAAGGCGGAGGCCGCGGCGCGCTTGTGTTCATGCAGCCGCTCCTCCTGGCCGAGCATGTCGATCTCGTGGCGGATGTTGAGACCGCCAGGCGGCATGTCGAACTCCGGCACGACGATGTTCAGCCGCTCGAGCGCGGCATCGACCGAGGCGGTCGATTCGATGTTGTCCTTGACGCATTTGATCGCCGCCCACGTGCCGGCAAAGCGCGACATGGCGAAGCCGTAGAGCCCGTAGTCGATGATCTCCTGGACACCGGCCGGGTTGAGGATCGGCACCATCGTGTCGACGAACAGGAATTCGGTGGCGTGCGCATTGGTCGAGGATTCGGCCATATGGTCGTCGCCCATCAGCGCAAGCACGCCGCCATGCTTCGACGATCCGGCGAGGTTGGCGTGGCGGAACACATCGCCTGAGCGGTCGACGCCCGGTCCCTTGCCGTACCAGACCGAAAAGACGCCGTCATGAGTGCCCTCGCCCAGCAGCTCCGTCTGCTGCGCCCCCCAGCAGGCGGTGGCGGCAAGCTCCTCGTTGAGACCCGGCTGGAAGATGATGTCAGCCTGGGCGAGCTGTTTCTTCGCCTTCCACAGCTGCATGTCGAGGCCGCCGAGCGGCGAACCGCGATAGCCAGAGACGAACCCGGCCGTGTTCAAGCCGGCGCGACGGTCGCGCTCGCGCTGCATCAAGAGCATGCGAATGACCGCCTGCGCGCCGGACAGGAAGATGCGCTCCTTTGCGAGATCGAACTTGTCGTCGAGCGCGACGTCGTGCAGCGTCATCAGGCATTTCCTCTGCGGAGGCCACGCGGGGCAGGCAGCCAACGTCGGGGTCGGATGACGCATCCTTTCTCCCCTTGCAAGGCAGGTCAAACAAAATCGCAGATGCCAGGCAACGCGCAACGAACAGTCCGCGGCCATCCTGAATCGGGTATGAAACCGATCCGCGGACATTGCCCGGCGCATGAACATTACAGCTGCGGCGCGGGCGGCCGCGACGCGTCAGCCGCCTTTCGAGCAATCTGGCTTCGGCTCGCCCGGCAGCTTGCCGTCGGGATGGCCGACGAGATCGGGATTGGCGGTGTAGAGCTGGTCGATGACCAGCGGCCGGTCGGGCAGGATCGACTGGTCTTCCGTCGACATCAGCGTGGTGTCGATCTTCTGCAGGACCGCGCCGTCGGCGCCCTTGATGCTGATGGCAATCGCATAGGGCTTGTTCTTGACGACGCAGGTCAGTGCCGGGCTCTCCAGCGTCACCTTGTCGAGCTTCGGCCAGACCTTCTGCTCGACCACCAGAGGTGCGCCGCCAGCGGGATCCTGGAAGCTGGCGACCGCCACCTGGCCCTCTCCCATCGGCTTCAGCGGCCGCAGGGTCACCACATAAGTCGCCCTGGCGAGGCGGTAGTTGAAAACGAATATCTTGCCGGAAATCTCGAACAGCTTGCCTTCGGCGTCGCCGGTGTCGCGGCAGGCGCCGAGCGCAACGGCCACGATGAGCGCCGCGCCAACAAGGATCGAACGGGAAAGGCCGCTACGCATTCTTGACCTCATTTTCCGCCATGCGACGACGGCGATAGTGACGGCTTGCTTTCTGACGGTTGCCGCACACCGCCATGTCGCACCATAGGCGGCTGGAATTGCGGCTTCTGTCCACGAACAGCCAGGTGCAGTTGGGACAGATCCTGAGCCTTGCGACGGTATCGTCGCGCAGAAGCGATAGCGCCGAAACCGCCAGCGCCGCCTCGAAGGCGATCGGCGTCAGGGGATCACCGAACGGCCTTCCCGGCGCACCGATCTCGGTCCGGCTGCCGGCAAGACCCTCGGCGCAGGCGCTCAGGAATCCGGGCAGATCAGCGGTGGCGACCGCGCCCTTCGATACCGCTCCACGAAACAGCCGGTCCGTCGCCTCGCGGATCGACAGCACGACGGGTGCGATCGCCACCGCTGAGGCTACCGCCAGCGGCCTTTCGCCAAGCTCGGCGGCGCGAAAGCGGCTCGCCGCGTCGGCGAAGCGGGCAATCTCGGCCGGATCTTCGAAGCGGTCGAACGTCCGCTCCGGATCGCCGCGCAGCACGACGGTGTTCGCCGTGTCGAGCGCAAGCAGGCCGCCGGTGAAGCGGTGCGGGGTCCATGATACCGTCATGGCGAAAATCTAACCGATAAATCGTATTTGACAAGTTAGATTCAGCGATGCAACCTCACTCCGGGATGCGGTGGTCTCCGCAGCCTTTTGAGCATGCTGTTGGCCAGGACCGCTTCGCACTTTTGGGCGGCATGCTTCGAGGTTTTGCATGCTCTATTTCTTCCAGCAGGTGCTGAACGGGCTGCATTCGGGCGCGCTGTATGCGTTGCTCGCCTTTGGCTATGTGCTGACCAACGGCATCCTGCACCGCACCAATCTCGCTTATGGCGCGTTGTTCGCCTTTTGCGGCCAGACCATGATCCTGACCGCGGCCTTCGGCTATCAGGTGCTGTGGCTGACGCTGCTGGCGGCGGTGGCGCTCGGCGTCGTCGCTGCGTTCCTCTATGCCGCGCTGATCAGCCACGTGCTGTCGCGCAGTGTCTTCGAACCGTTGGCCGACCGCACGCCCAATGCAATCGTGGTGACGACGCTCGGCATCCTGCTGCTGCTGTCCGAAGCGAGCCGCATCGCCGCCGACACGCATGATCTGTGGCTGCCGCCGATGCTGGCGCAGCCCATCGTTTTCGCGCAGGGCGCGACCTTCAAGGCAACGCTGACGCTCATCCAGCTTATCGACTGCGCCGTGGTGGTGGCGGCAATCGCGCTGGCAAGCTGGGCTTTTGCCCGGTCGAGCTTCGGACGGTGCTGGCGCGCCGTCTCCGACGACCCCAAGGCTGCCGCGATGTGCGGCGTCGACGTACGCGCGGTGTTCCGGCACGCGGTGCTGTTCGGCGGCTTCTGCGCCGCGCTGGCCGGTGTCATGGCCGGGCTCTATTACGGCAATGTCAGCTTCGGCTCGGGCCTCGTCTACGGACTGAAGATCCTGTTCGTGACGGCGGTCGGCGGCTATCTCTCGCCACCGCGCGCGGCGCTCGGCGCGGCCGTCTTCGGCATGGCCGAATCGCTGTGGGCCGGCTACTTCCCGGTCGAGTGGCGCGACGCGTGGATGTACCTGTTCCTGGTCACGACGCTGATCCTGATCGGCGCCGGCCGCGACACCGGCAAAATCGCCTGAAAACGTCAGACTTTGGTTGCATGACGCGAGGGCAGATCGCCGGTATTGGGCACCTGTCTGCGATGCGATGATATTCGCTGCCTCTATCCTTGTTGACCCGTCAGTCCACGCGCGGCATACCGTTGGACCACGTGGCGTGACGGACAAAAAGGGGGAAGCCGGCACGCCTCCGGTACAAGGGAGGAATGCATGGCAGGGCTTCTCGCTCTATCCAGGACTATTGATCGCGCCAACGAGTTCATCGGCAAATGGATATCGTGGCTGATCCTGCTGGCGATCCTGGTGAGCGCCGCCAACGCCATTATCCGCAAGGTGTTCGACATATCCTCGAACGCTTGGCTCGAGCTGCAATGGTATCTGTTCGGCGCCGCCTTCATGCTGGCCGCCGCCTATACGCTGAAGCAGAACGAACATATCCGCATCGACGTCGTCTACGGCCTGTTTCCACGCCGCGCGCAGCACTGGATCGACCTTTTCGGGCATGTCTTTTTTCTGATGCCGTTCGTGACGCTGATGGTGATCTATTTCGTTCCTTATGTGTCGCTGTCGTTTCGCAGCGGCGAGATGTCCAACAATTCCGGCGGCCTGATCATCTGGCCCGCCAAGGCCATCCTGCTCGTCGGGTTTTTCCTGCTGGCGCTGCAGGGCATCTCCGAGATCATCAAGAAGATCGCCATCATGCGCGGAGACATGGACGACCCCAATCCCTTCATATCGGTGCATGAGCAGGCCGAACTCGAAGCCAAGGCGCTGGCCGACGAGGTGCGTTCGTGATGGAGTTCATCGCGCAGAACATGGCGCCGATCATGTTCGCTTCGCTGATCATCTTCCTGCTGATCGGCTACCCCGTCGCTTTTTCCTTGGCCGCCAACGGCTTGATGTTCTTCTTCATCGGTGTGCTGCTGTCTCCCTATTCCGGAGGATCGATCAACCTCGCCTGGCCGCTCCTGCACGCATTGCCGGATAATTTCTACGGCAGCCGGGTGATGTCGAACGACACGCTGCTGGCCATCCCGTTCTTCACCTTCATGGGCATCGTGCTCGAGCGATCGGGCATGGCCGAAGACCTGCTCGACACGATCGGCCAACTGTTCGGGCCAATCCGCGGCGGCCTCGCCTATGCGGTGATCTTCGTCGGCGCGCTTTTGGCGGCGACCACCGGCGTGGTGGCGGCTTCCGTCATCGCCATGGGCCTGATCTCGCTGCCGATCATGCTGCGCTATGGCTATGACCGCCGGCTCGCATCCGGTGTCATTGCCGCCTCCGGCACGCTTGCCCAGATCATCCCGCCGTCGCTGGTGCTGATCGTGCTTGCCGACCAGCTCGGCCGCTCGGTCGGCGATATGTACGCGGGCGCGTTGATCCCGGGCCTCGTGCTCACCGGCCTCTATATGTCCTATATCCTGATCATGTCGATCATCCGGCCGAACTCGATGCCGGCGCTGCCGCTCGAGGCCCGTACACTTGGCCATGGCGTGATGTCGCTGCTGGTGGCTTTGCTGGTCACATCGGCGGTTTCCTACGCGGCATATCGTTATCTGGCGCCGGCGCATGGCGACAATGCCGACATTCTTGGCGCGACTGCCGGGGTGCTGTTCATCTACATCGTCGCCATTGCCGACAAGCGCCTGAACTTCAACATGATGTCCAGGCTCGCGCAGCAGGTGATCATCGTGCTGATCCCGCCACTGGCGCTGATCTTCCTGGTGCTGGGCACCATCTTCCTGGGCATCGCCACGCCGACCGAAGGCGGCGCCATGGGCTCGGTCGGCGCCTTGTTCATGGCGGCGGCCAAGGGGCGCTTGTCGCTTGACGTCGTTAAGCAGGCACTGGCCTCGACGACAAGGCTGTCGTCCTTCGTGCTGTTCATCCTGATCGGCGCACGGGTGTTCTCGCTGACCTTCTACGGCGTCAACGGCCACATCTGGGTCGAGCACCTTTTGACGTCGCTGCCGGGCGGCGAGGTCGGCTTCCTGATCGGCGTCAACATGCTCGTCTTCTTCCTCGCCTTCTTCCTCGATTTCTTCGAACTGGCGTTCATCATCGTACCGCTGCTGGCGCCCGCCGCCGACAAGCTCGGTATCGACCTGATCTGGTTCGGCGTGCTCCTGGGCGTCAACATGCAGACCAGCTTCATGCACCCGCCCTTCGGCTTCGCGCTGTTCTATCTGCGTTCGGTGGCCGCGCGCGTGCCCTATCTCGATCGTCTCACCGGCAAACAAATCGCGCCGGTGACGACCGGCCAGATCTATTGGGGCGCGGTGCCCTTTGTCTGCATCCAGGTGATCATGATCGGGCTGACCATCGCCTTCCCGCAAATGGTGATGCACTACAAGGGAACGACCGTCGATCCGGGCACCATCGACTACAAGGTACCGGAGGTGCCCGGCCTGTCGCCGCTGGGCACGCCGCCGGCGGATGGAGCGGCGCCCGCTGGTGGCGCCACGGCGCCGGCCGCTCCTGACCTTTCGCAACCGCCCAGTTTCGGCGATCCGACACCGGCAAAGCCGGCAGCGCCACAGCCCGACCTGTCGCAACCGCCAAGCTTCAACTGAACCGGCATGGTCAAGACCATGAAAGCGGTGCGGCTGGAAGCAGTGGGCGGCATCACGCTGCGCGACGTCGACATGCCTGACATCGGTGCGGATGAGCTACTGGTGCGCATCGAAGCCTGCGGCGTCTGCGGCACGGACCGGCATCTGTTTCACGGTGAATTTCCCTGCACGCCACCGGTGACGCCCGGCCATGAGTTTTCCGGCATCGTCGAGGCGATCGGAACATCGGTCTCGGGTTTTGCCATCGGCGATCGTGTTACCGGCGACCCCAACATAGCCTGTGGGCGCTGCGCACACTGTCACGCGGGACAAGTCAATCTCTGCAGCAATCTGTGCGCGATCGGCATTCATCGCGACGGCGGCTTTGCCGAATATCTTGCCTTGCCGCAGAAGCAGGCTTTCGTCCTGCCTGCAGGCCTGAACCCCCTGCACGGTGCCTTCTGCGAGCCGCTCGGCTGTTGCCTGCACGGCGTCGACCTTGCCGGTATCAAACCGGGCAGCTCGGTGGTCGTGCTTGGCGGCGGCGTGATCGGCCTGCTCACCGTGCAGCTGGCAAGACTGGCGGGAGCCACGACCATCATCCTGTCGACCAGGCAGGCTTCGCGGCGCGCCCTCGCCGAGGACCTCGGCGCGACAGCGACGATCGATCCGACAGCCACCGATGTCATCGATGCGATCGCCGGACCGGCCGGTCTGGCGCCAGGTGGCGTCGACGTCGTCTTCGAATGCGCCGGCGTGCGAGAGACCGTCGAGCAGTCCATGCGCCTGGCCCGAGCCGGCGGCACGGTCGTCATTGTCGGCGTGACGCCGCAAGGCATGAAAGCGGAATTCGAGCCGTTCGACCTGTTGTTCCGGGAACTGAAGGTGCTCGGTTCCTTCCTCAATCCCTACACCCATCGCCGCGCCGCCGAACTCATCGCTTCCGGTGCGGTCGAGATCGACAGGCTGATCTCCAGGCAGGTGTCGCTTGAAGAAGCGCCAGCGGTGATCGCCAATCCGCCGGCGCCCGGCGAGGTCAAGGTTCTGGTGGTGCCGCGCCGCGGCTGAACCGCCGGCTTCGCCTCCCGGCATATACAGAAAAGCTCCCTGAGCGGGGTCCGCCCAGAGAGCTTTTGAGCAGAAGTACAAACGACTACAGCTTGCCGTTGCGCTGCTGGACCATCATGAAGGTGTCGTAATTGTATTCGGCCACCTGTGCCCAGAGATAATGCTCCTTGCGGAAGCCCTTGATCGATTCCCAGATCTTCTTGAACGGGGCGTTGGAAGCTTCCATTTCGGTATAGACCTCGTTGGCCTTTTCGAAGCAGGCGGCCATGATCTCCTGGCTGAACGGGCGCAGTTTCGCGCCGCCGGCCACCAGCCGCTTCACCGCCGCAGGGTTCAGATAATCGTATTTCTGCAGCATGTTGGCGTCGGCCGCCTGCGCGGCAGTGTGCAGCAGCGACTTGTACGTCGGCGAAAGTTCTTCGTACTTCGCCTTGTTGAACATCAGGTGGACGGTCGGGCCGCCCTCCCACCAGCCGGGATAGTAATAATAGGGCGCCACCTTGTAGAAGCCGAGCTTCTCGTCGTCATAGGGGCCCACCCATTCGGCCGCGTCGATGGTGCCTTTTTCCAACGCCGGATAGATGTCGCCGCCGGCGATCTGCTGCGGCACGACGCCGAGTTTCTGCACCACCTTGCCGGCAAAACCGCCGATTCGCATCTTGAGGCCGGAAAGGTCGGCCACCGTGTTGATTTCCTTTCGGAACCAGCCACCCATCTGCACGCCGGTGTTGCCGCCCGGCAGGCCGAAAAGACCCTGCGTGGCCAGAAACTCGTTGAACAGGTCGATGCCGCCGCCATGGTAATGCCAGGCATTCATGCCGCGTGCGTTGAGCGAAAAGGGAACCGCCGCACCGAGCGCCCATGTCGGGTCCTTGCCCCAGTAATAATATGCCACCGTATGGCAGGCCTCGACCGTGCCGGCTGTGGTGGCGTCGGCGGCCTGCAGGCCAGGTACCAGCTCACCGGCAGCAAAAACCTGGATCTGGAAATTGCCGTCGGTGGCTTCCGACAGCATCTTCGAGAACACCTCGGCGCCGCCATAGATGGTGTCGAGCGACTTCGGGAAGGACGACGCCAGCCGCCATGTCACCTTGGGATTGGACTGGGCGATTGCAGGCGCCGCCAGCGTGGCCGCCGCCGCCGCGGCACCGACGCCGGTGACACCGGCCTTGCGAATGAATGAACGACGATCCATGAAGTTCCTCCCTTTTGGATCAACAGGCCGACGTCAGAAAATCCTCGGTTTCCGTGTCGGTTCGTTCGAGACAATACACAGGCAAGAAGTCGAGTCCAGCAGGCCGGCCCGATTTGACGGCGAAGCCCGGCTGCACTGCAACTATAGTCTAACAGGCCGTTTCGTGGCCCATGCGACACGCCGAAACTTGGCATGGAAAGATAACGTGGGATCGCCTATTTTGAAGGCAGGTATCCCTTGCCCCGATGGAACATAGAGCCAAAATGCATCAGCCGCTCGTCGCCATATCGACCGACGTCCGTCAGTTCGACAACTACACCTGGCACGCCGCCCCACAACAATATCTGGAAGCGGCGATCGCCGGCGCCGGCGTGTTCCCGGTGCTGGTGCCATCGTTCGGCGACCGGCTCGATTTCGACGAACTCCTGTCGTCGGTCGACGGCGTCATGGTCACCGGCTCAAAATCCAATGTGCATCCCTCGCTTTATGGCGGCGACGCCAGTGAAGCCAATGGCCCCTATGATCCGGCGCGCGACGCCACGACGCTGCCGCTGATCCGCCGGGCGATCGAACGCGGCGTGCCGCTGCTCGCCATCTGCCGCGGCATCCAGGAACTGAACGTGGCGTTGGGCGGCACGCTCGGCACCGAGATCCAGGAGCGCGAGGGCTCGCTCGATCACCGCGCGCCGGTGAGCGACAAGCAGGACGAACGCTTCGCCATCCACCAGACCATTTCGATCAAACCTGACAGTTGCCTGGCCGGTGTGTTCGGTGCCGGCGACATCAAGGTCAATTCGTTGCACCGCCAGGCGATCGACCGGCTCGGCTCGAAGCTGCAGGTCGAGGCCGTCGCCACCGACGGTACGGTCGAGGCGGTTTCGGTGCGGGACGCCCGCGCCTTCGCCGTCGGCGTGCAATGGCACCCGGAATACTGGGTCAAGTCGGACAGCAATTCGGTGAAAATATTCCGTGCCTTCGGCGATGCGGTTCGGCTGCACGCCGCAGCGAGGGCGGGCGCGCGGGCCGCAGCGGAATAATCAGTCGCCGGATTTTTTATCACGGGTGGCCGCCAGCGACAGCAGCGGCAGCGCCGGGGCATAGGATTCGTAGCCGTCGCCATCGGCAGCCGCGAAGGTGACGATTGGATCGGTGCCATTGGCGCTGAAGGCAACGGTGCCATCGTTTTGCTCGCGCCAGAACTTCGCCTGTTCTATGCCCGGCAAGAGCCGACGGCATTTGGGAGCAACGGTGAGCAACGACAAACCGTCCGAAATTTCGGCCCCGCGGCTGACTGCACAGACCGCTTCATCGCCATTGGCGACCAGCCTGTAGCTGTTGGACGGGGCGGCCTCGTTGGCTACGCTTTCCCGGCTGCCGCCATGAAACAGCTGAATGCCACCAAACAGCGCTGCGGCAGCGATCAATGCGGAAAGTGCTTTCATCATTCTTCATCCACGTACACGGACAGGTTGAACAATGATTCCAAAGGGTTAAGCTGACGTTAATAAATGTGGCAGCCACCGATCAGTTTCTAGCCTTCACATGCGCCGTCTCGGGCACCGGCGTCAGCGGCCGGCGCTCGGTGAACCAGGACACCAGATTGTCGACGCACAGATCCGCCATGGCGCGGCGTGTATGGTCCGAGGCCGAGCCGACATGCGGCAGCAGCGAGGTGTTGGGCGCGTCGAGCAGCGCCTTGGGCACGTTCGGTTCGTCGGCAAAGACGTCGAGGCCGGCAGCGGCGATGGTGCCGTTGGCAAGGGCTGCCGCAAGCGCTGCCTCATCGACCGTGCTGCCACGGCCGATGTTCACGAAGACGCCGTTGGCGCCAAGCGCCGACAGTATCTCGGCATTGACCGCCTTCTCCGTCGAGGCGCCCCCCGGCGCGACCGAAATCAGCGTATCCACGGCTTCGGCAAGCCCTTTCAGGGTCGCATGATAGTGGTAGGAAAGACCTTCGACACGGCGCCGGTTGTGGTAGGCGACCGGCAAGCCAAAGGCTTCCAGACGCCGGGCAATGGCCTGCCCGATGCGGCCCATGCCGAAAATACCCACACTGCGCCCGCGCAAGGTCAGCCGGCTCAGCGGATAGTTGCCCTTGCGCACCCAGCTGCCGTCGCGCAGCCAGGTCTCGGCGCGCGGCAGGTCGCGGATGGTGTTGATCAACAGCCCGATCGTGGTGTCGGCGACCTCCTCGGTCAACACGTCGGGCGTGTTGGTGACCATGATGTTTTTCGCCGCCGCATGACCGACATCGACCGAATCATAGCCGACGCCGAAGGAAGCGATGAGTTCGAGGTTGGGCAATGCATCCATCATCGCCGCGTTGATGCCGGCGAACGAAGCGATGCCGCGCACATCACTGCGCATCTCGTCGGTGACGAGCGCCGGATCGGCGCGTTCAATTCTGACACGCCTGAACGTGCGGTTGATGCGGTCGACCGCGTGGTCGTTGAAATCGCCCGGCACCAGGATGGCGACGGTCTGCAACTGTTCGGCCTTGGTCATGCACGCTCCACCGGCTTGCCGGTCGACTGACGCACATGCAGTTCCGGCTTGATCAATTCCTGCGAGGGTCGCACCGTCTGCCCGTTGAGCTTGTCGAGCAGCGCGCTGGCGGCGCGGCGGCCAACCTCGCGCTGGCCGTTCCAGACGGTGGTCAGCGCCGGCGTCGCGATCGCCGCCTCTTCGAGGTCGTCATAGCCGGTGACCGAGATGTCGACGCCCGGCACCAGGCCGGCGCGGGCAATGCCGTTCATCAGGCCGATGGCGACGAGGTCGTTCCAGCAGCAGGCTGCCGTCGGCCTGTCCTTCAGCGCCAGGAACTGTCCGGCGGCCTCGAAGCCGGCCTGCTTGGTGCGCGGCCCGGCGATGCGCCAGGACGGCCTGACTTCCAGCCCGGCCGCCTCCATCGCGTTGATATAGCCTTGGTAGCGGTCACGGCCGGTCGAGGTCTGGTCGGTGCCGCCGATCATGGCGATGCGCTTGTGGCCGAGCGAGATCAGGTGGTTGGTGGCGAGGCCTGTTCCATAAGAGTCGTCGCCGCGAAAGACCGGCACGTCGGCACCCTCGACGGTGCGCGCGATCAGCACAGCCGGCAGGCCGTTCTCCTCGGCCATCACGATGTCGGAAGCCGGCGTGCCTATCGCCGGCGACATGATGACGCCGTCGGCGCCGAGTTGCAAAAGCGTATCGATGAAAGTGCGCTGCTTTTCGAGCTGATCATAGTGGTTGGACAGGATGAAGGTTTGCCGGCTGCGGTCGAGCTCGCTTTCGATCGAGCGCAGGATCTCGGCGAAGAACGGGTTCATGATGTCGTGCACGACGACGCCGACAATGCCGGAACGCGAGGTGCGCAGGCTGGCGGCGCGTCGGTTGTAGATATAGCCGATGGCGCGGGCATGTTCCTTGATGCGGTCACGGGTGGTCCCGGCAACAAGAGGGCTGTCGCGCAGCGCCAGCGAGACCGTGGCCGTGGACACGCCGAGCGCATCCGCGATCGTCGAAAGCTTGATTTTTTGTGCCAGCGACGTGTGCTCCCCGGACCTGACTTTCCAGACCTAAACTGTTTAAAGGCGGCGTTATGCCACCGATCGGGGGCAAATCAAAGTTTTTTTGCCAACGCCTCGGCCTCGACGTCCGAGGCCGCGCGGCTCCGCAGCCGAAGCCTATGCTCGCGATGGACGATGTAGAGGCCGCTGGCGACGATGATGGCGGCGCCGACCAGCGTCCAGCGGTCGGGAAACTGCTTGAAGACGATCCATCCGGAAATGATCATCCACACCATCTGCGAATAGGGATAGGGCGCCAAAGCCGTGGTCGTCGCCAGCCGGTAGGCCTGGACGAGCAGCCAGTGACCGACGCCGCCGAACACGCCGAGCATCAGCAGCACGAACCAGTGCCAGCCGTCATGCGGCAAGGAAAACGAAAACGGCAGCAGGGGCAACAGCAGCAGCGCCGGCGCCAGCGCCGAAAACAGGATGAGGCTCTCCGATGTCTCGGTCGCCGACATGCGGCGCGTCATGATGACGTAGAAGCAGTTCGACAGCATCGAGCCGAGCGCGAAGAGATGTCCGATGCCGAACACGCCGACGCCCGGTCGGGTGATGATGAGGACGCCGGCAAAGGCCGCCAGGATGGCCAGCCAGCGCCGCCAGCCCGCCCACTCGCCAAGCAGCGGACCGGCCAGCGCCGTGATCACCATCGGCCCAAAGAAATAGATCGAGGTTGTCTCGGCCAGTTGCAGGGATTTGAGCGCCAGGACATTGAATATGGTCGATCCGAACAGGAAAGCCCCGCGCAGGATATGCGCAGGCAGGTTGACCGGGCGAAACCGCATGGGTTGGCGCCAGCCGCGCAACAGGGTGCCGACCAGGATGACATGCACGGCAAAGCGCACCCAGGCAACGACCAGCACGGAAATGCCGGCGAGGACGAGGTATTTGCTTGATGTGTCGAGGAAGGTGAAGCAGACGTAAGTGGAAAGCATGCACAGGATCGCCACCGGGGGCGTCGCGCTTTCTACATGTCTTTGGGGAGCACTCACTTGCAGGCCGGATGGGAGCTGGGCTGGACCCACCTTTGCGGGAATTGCCGGCTCCCGGCAAGCCAATTGTCGGCTGTCGCCACGCCAAAGCCGGCTGGCACAACAAGTGTCGGCGGCAGGCTTAGTCGATGCCTCTGAAGCTACGGGTGCATACGGGCGCCCTTGGTGATCTTATCGACCAGCTTCTTGTCGGCGCGAAGCGCGATCCCGACCGCCTTGACGTCTTCAGGCGCAAATTCGGCGAAGACGGCCCGGTTGGCCGCGTCAAAGCCGGTCGAAAACATCTCCTCGACATAGAGCGAGGTGGTCACGCCGCGCTCCAGTGTGCGCCGGTGGATCGCGGCGAGCGTCGCCTGATCGGTCGACAGCACGATGACCGGCTGGATCGACAGCGGGTTGTAGAGATTGCCGGCGCGGTCGCGATAGGGTTCGCCGATGATGTCGGGAAACTGGGCGACGATGCCGCTGGTCAGGAAGGCGGTGACGTTGAGTTTCTGCCAGACCGACAGATCTTCCCTGAGCACGATTGCAAATTTCGTATCGAACATGAGACATTGGCCATTCGGTTTGTGCCCCAATGCGAGGCTTACGGAGACGATGTCGCACGATCTAGACAGCCAGGCCTTCGAGGGTCTTGGACGTTTGTGCATCGATGCGGCGGAAAACCGTATTATCTCCGGTCCCGATCCCGCAGGCATGGAGCGGATCGAGGCACGCTTCCATGGCAGCGCGTTCGACCTGCATCGCCACGACACCTATGCGATCGGGGTCACGCTGCACGGTGTGCAGACGTTTCGCTATCTTGGTGCTGCGCGTCACAGCCTTCCAGGCCAGATCATCGTGCTACACCCCGACGAACTGCATGACGGCGGCGCCGGCACCGAGGAGGGCCTGCGCTACCGAATGCTCTATTTGGAGCCGTCGCTGATGCTCGACTGCCTCGGCGGCGCTTCGCTGCCTTTTGTGAGGGATGGCGTGGTGACGGACGCCGCCTTTTGCGCAACGCTGCTTTCGGCGCTGGGGCCGCTGGAGCAGGAACTCGACGACCTGTTCGTCGACGACTTCCTGGTCCAACTGATGCAAAGCCTGACCCGGCATGGCGGCCAGCCGGCAAAGCCGATGACACGGACGGCGTGGCGGGCGGCTGCACTGGCGCGCGACTATCTCACGGAAAACCTGACCCGGCCGGTGCGCTCCGGCGAACTGGAAGCGATAACCGGGCTCGACCGCTATGCCCTGTCACGGCATTTCCGCGCGGCGTTTTCGACCAGTCCGCATCGCTTCCTGGTGATGCGCCGGCTTCAGCGTGCGCGGCGGATGATCGCCGCCGGCGAACCGTTGGCGCAGATCGCGGTCGAAGCCGGCTTCAGCGACCAGAGCCATTTCATCAGGCAGTTCAAGAAGGCGTTCGGCATGACACCGGGACGCTGGTCATCGCTGATCCAGGGCTCTGCCGCGGCGGCTTGATCGCCTGCCGCGACAATCCGCCGGTCAGTCGTCCGACTCGGCGTCGTCGTCGATGAGCACCAATTCCTCGTTCGAGAGGTTGGCCTCGATGCGGGCAAGCAGTTTGAACAGCGACTTCTGGTCCTTCTTGTCGAGGCCCTTCAGCGCCTGCTTTTCGGTCTTCTTCACCGATTTCTCGATGGCGTGGATGATGTCGCGGCCTGTATCAGTGAGGAAGATGTGGGCCTGGCGGGCATCGGCTTCAGAAGCGCGCTTCTCCAGGAAACCCTGGGCCTGCAGCCGGTTGATGGTCTTGGTGATCGTCGGCGGGCGCACGCCGAGACGTCCGGCAAGATTGCCCGGCGTCTGGCCGTCCTCACGGTCGAGCGCCAGCATGATCTGGTCCTGGCCGGCATAGAAGCCGTGCGCCAGAAGCCGGGCAGCCAGCGCCGTCCTTGCCAGCCTTGCCGCGGAATGCAGCCGGCTCATTGTCGCAGTCTTGTCCGCCTTGGCCATGGTCTTCCCTCTTCGGCCGTACCGGTGCGGGCAGCATAGAGGCAGCCGGCCGGTTGGCAATCGACGATCAAAAAGATTCCGGTGCTTCAAACAGCTTTGCCGGCAAGCATTGTGGTGTCCGCCGTGGCTAATGCCAGATGTTTATTTCAGTTAGATGACAAACGAATTCCCAGCCGGAGTTTTCGTCGCGAGCAGGGTGGTGGTGGTGGAGTGACCGCCGCTCAGCCGGACTTCACCGCCACGATCATCAGCGCCTGATAGGCATCCTCCAACTCGCGCAGCGCAGCCTGCGATTGCGATCCGGCCCGCCTGGCGATGCCGTCATCGGCATTTGAAGTGTCGCGCTTGCCGGGCCGGTCATTGTAGGGCGCGACAGAGGTGAAGATCTGCTCGCTGAGGCTGTCGGGGAAAAACAACTGGCCGGTCATCACCGACCTGTCGTCAGGGAAGACCTTGAAATGGATATGGGTGGTGCGGCCGCGATACCAGCCGGGATAGATCGTGGCGAAGGAAACGATGCCGCTTGCATCGGTTTTCTGCCAACCACGCAGGAAGGTCTGGCCCGACGTGTCGACGTCGCGGCCGTCACCCTGTCCGGGATAGCCGGAATAGGCGCCCTGCGCGTCGCAATGCCAGATATCGACGCGGGCGCCGGCAAGTGGGCGGCAGTCCACGTCGACAACCTGCAGCCGGACGTCAAGGGCAATACCTTTCTTGCCTTCGGTGACATCGGCACGTTCGAGTTTCGGGTCGAAATAGAACGGTCCCTCGGTCACTTCAGGCGTAATGGTGCAGACACCGGCGCCGTTTTCGAACAAGGCCAGTCCGGCATAGGGTGAAGCCTGGGCAGCCGAAGATTGAGCGGCCATTGCCGAGGCCGGCAGGAAGGCACCACCTCCGGCGGTGACCGCGATCAACCCGAGCGCCTGGCGCCGGCTCAATGAGAAGGAGGATGGCTTGCCGGACATATCTTGCCTCTCAAATTGACCTTCCGCATCCCGAGCTAGGCAATCACAGCGGCTTTCGCCAGTCAAAATCCGGTATTGTAGCAAGCCGGTTTGGCCCATCGGTTTGCCCCGTGCAAAAGCCCGGCACACATCCTATATGGAACCGACAATCCCTTTTGAGGGCCGGATCTTTCGCGGCCCAGCACTTTCGAGGCAAGCCATGAGCGACGCACAGACGCAAATCCCCGTAACCGTTCTCACCGGCTATCTCGGCGCCGGCAAGACGACGCTGCTCAACCGCATCCTGTCGGAAAACCACGGCAAGCGCTACGCCGTCATCGTCAACGAGTTCGGTGAAATCGGCATCGACAACGATCTGATCGTGGAATCCGACGAGGAAATCTACGAGATGAACAATGGTTGTGTCTGCTGCACGGTGCGCGGCGACCTGATCCGTGTCGTCGAGGGCCTGATGCGCCGCCCCGGCCGCTTCGACGCCATCGTCGTCGAGACCACCGGGCTCGCCGATCCGGTGCCGGTGGCGCAGACCTTCTTCATGGACGACGATGTGCGCTCCAAGACCAGGCTTGACGCGGTGGTGGCGCTGGTCGACGCCAAGCACCTGCCGTTGCGGCTCAAGGATTCCAGGGAAGCCGAGGACCAGATCGCCTTCGCCGACGTCGTCGTGCTCAACAAGACCGACCTCGTCACGTCAGAAGAACTCGCCAAGGTCGAGGCAACGATCCGCGCCATCAATCCGGCGGCAAAGATCCATCGTACCACCCGCGCCGGCGTCGACCTGACCGAAGTACTCGACCGCGGCGCTTTCGATCTGTCCCGGGCACTGGAAAACGATCCGCACTTCCTCGAGGCGCATGACGATCACGATCATCATGACCACGACGGCCACGATCACCACCACCATGATCATGACGGGCACGACCACCACCATCACGCGCATGCTTCGGACATTCATGACGTGACGGTGCAATCGGTGTCGCTGCGCGGCGGCGAGATGGATCCGAAGAAATTCTTCCCCTGGATCGAGAAGATCACCCAGATGGAAGGCCCCAACATCCTGCGGCTGAAAGGCATCATCGCGCTCAAGGGCGACGACGAGCGCTATGTCATCCAGGGCGTGCACATGATCATCGAAGGCGACCACCAGCGCGCCTGGAAAGACGGCGAAAAGCACGAGAGCCGGCTGGTGTTCATCGGCAGGGAACTCGACGCCGAGCGGCTGAAGAAGAGTTTTGACGTCTGCCAGGCGGCTTGATTTCCAAGCCTTATAACGCTAGCGCTGCCCCTTCTGTCCTTCTCCCCTTGTGGGAGAAGGTGGCCGTGCGAAGCTCGGTCGGATGAGGGGTGCTCCAGCTGGGCACCGACGGCGATCCGTCCAACACCCCTCAACCGTCTGGCGCTGCGCGCCGATCCACCTTCTCCCACAAGGGGAGAAGGTTGGCGCCACACCCGGCCGCGCTGGCGACTTCCCGGGGATGGCAACAAACTTCATTGGAATGGTTCCCTGATGCCCACAGTCGCCCCCCTAGACCTCGAAGGCCATTGCATCGCCGCCGTCTTTCTCGGCGACGTGCCGCATTTCGCGATGGCCGACGGTGCCATCCATCGGCTCGACCATGGCCACAAGACGGTTCAGGCCAATGACGGGCTGCTCGCCGCCTTCCATGATGCGGCCAATGACCGGCTGATCACCGGCGGCGAGGACGGCAAGGTGTTTGCCGTGAAAACGGGCGGCGAGGCCACGGAATTGGCAAGCGCGGCCAGGAAGTGGATCACCAGCGTTGCCGCCGGGCCGCAAGGCGCCATCGCCTATGCCTCGGGTAAGACTGCCTTCGTGCGCTTCGCCGACGGCAAGACCAGGGAATTCGTCCATCCGCGTTCGGTGGAGGGGCTGGCCTTCTCGCCCAAGGGCATGCGCTTCGGCGTCGCCCGCTACAATGGCGCGACGCTGCATTTCCCGGCCGCCGAGGGCAAGCCGGTGGAACTCGAATGGGCCGGCGCCCATACCGGCATCACCTTCTCGCCGGATGGCGCCTTCCTCGTCACCACCATGCAAGAAAACGCATTGCACGGCTGGAAGCTCGCCGACGGCAAGCACATGCGCATGACCGGCTATCCCGGCAAGGTCAAAAGCCTGTCGTGGAGCGTGAAGGGCAAGTGGCTGGCGAGTTCCGGCGCGCCGGCGGCGATCGTCTGGCCGTTTTCCGGCAAGGACGGGCCGATGGGCAAGGCACCGCTGGAACTCGGCACGCGCGGCAACGCCATGGTGACGGCTGTCGCCTGTCACCCGAGCCAGGATGTCGTCGCCGTCGGCTATGATGACGGCATGGTGATGGCGGTGCGTTTTGCCGACGCCAAGGAAGTGCTGTTGCGGCGGCCGGGCAAGGGCGCCATCACCTCGATGATGTGGGACAAAGAAGAACGCCGCGTCGCCTTTGGCAGCGCGGCAGGCGACTGCGGCGTCATCGACATCACGGCCTGACCCCGCTCACTCCGCTCCGCACGACACTTTGCCGCTGATTTCAACCGGTTTGCCGTCCTGGTCCGTATCCGCCGCGGCGTCGTAGATGGAGAGCGTATAGCTCCCGTCGTAGACGCCTTCGTCGCTGGTCCTGGTCAGGATCGTCAGTTCGACCGAGTTGATCTTTTGCGCGGCCTCGTGCTCACGATAGATGTTCAGCCGCAATTCCTTGCCGTCGAGCCAGTACTGCGTCAGGTTGGAATCCTCGAACACAGTCTTGCGCAGGCTGTCGCTGGCAGGCCGGCTCAGAATTTCGAGGTTGCCGCGAAAGTTGAAGGTCGGCCCGCCCATGCCTCTGGTGACGCCGGCCTCGACCTCGAATGTCGCCGCCGTGTCGTCGGTGGAGCACCAGATGCCGCCCGAGGCGAAGGCCGCGCTCGCCGACGACAGGTGCATCGCCACACAGATGACTGTCCTCATTACCCCTCCCCCCTCAATTCCCGCTCATATTGGCGCCGACTTCGGCAGCACGGTCAAGCGCCGCCGCCAAAGGCTGAGCCAACGCAGGACAGATGCGCGGCCAATTGCGGATGCAGACACGGATTGGCTAAGAGGAATCGACCAGAGGGGTTTTCATGCACAGCGATATGTCCAAGACGTCCATCGGCGGCATCGGCCGCGACCGCATTGCCGATCTGCGCGAGACCGAGGGGGCAACCTTCCGCAAGGCGCGGCCGCAATCTCAGGCAAAGGTCGGCAACGGCCTGCCCGGCTTCTTCGGCGGCGTGCCGATGCACTGGATGAACGACTGGCCGACGCCGTTCCCGATCCTGGTCGACAGCGCCAAGGGCGCCACGATCACCGACATCGACGGAAACAAGCTCGACGACTTCTGCCTTGGCGACACCGGCTCGATGTTCGGCCATTCGCCGCCGCCGGTGGCGCGCGCCATCCGCCGCCAGGCCGGACGTGGCCTGACCTATATGCTGCCTTCGGAAGATGCGCTGGCCATCGGGCCGCTGCTGCAGCAGCGCTTCGGCCTGCCATTCTGGCAGATCGCGACGACGGCAACCGACGCAAACCGTTTTGCATTGCGCGTCGCCCGCGCCGTCACCGGCCGGGAGAAGATCCTTGTCTTCAACGGCTGCTACCATGGCTCGGTCGACGAGACGATGGTGCGGCTGATCGACGGCAAGCCCGTCAACCGGCCGGGATTGGCGGGCGAGTTCCGCGACCTGACGCGTACGGCCAAGGTCATCGAGTTCAACGATATCTCAGCACTCGAAGCTGCGCTTGGGGATAAGGACGTCGCCTGCGTCATCGCCGAACCGGTGCTGACCAACTCCTGCATGGTGCTTGCCGATCCGGGCTACCATGACGCCCTGCGCAAACTGACACGCCAAGCCGGCACACTGCTTCTGATCGACGAGACGCACACGATCTCGACCGGCCCCGGCGGCTACACGAGGAAATATGGTCTCGACCCGGACTTCTTCGTCCTGGGCAAGCCGATCGCCGGCGGCGTGCCGGCCAGTGTCTGGGGCATGAGCGACGACGTCGCCTCGCGCTACGCGGACTACAACAGGACCAAGGAGCCGGGCTATTCCGGCATGGGCACGACGCTCTCGGCCAACCCGCTGCAGTTCGCAGCGATGCGCGCCGCGCTTGAAGAGGTAATGACGCCGGAAAATTATGACCGCATGGATCACCTGGCGCGGCGGCTCGATGCCGGGTTGACCGGCGTGATCGATCGCTATCGCCTGCCCTGGCATGTTTCCCGTGTCGGCGCCCGCGTCGAGTTCATCTGCGCGCCCGGTCCGCTGCGCAATGGCGCCGAGGCGGAAGTGGCGCATGCGCCGGAACTGGAGGCCGCGATCCATGTCGCGCTGGTCAATCGCGGCGTGCTGATCGCACCCTTCCACAACATGATGCTGATCTCGCCGGCGACCACTGCGACCCAGGTCAACCGGCTGATCACCGCCTTCGGCGCGGTTGCGGCAAAGCTTGGGGCATGAGACAAGCGGCGATGGACCATCCCAATGCCATAATGACCTCACCTTCGGGCTCGACATCCGCCGAGGCGCAAGCCTTTCTCGACGCCCATCCCGAGATCGAAGCCTTCGATATCGTGCTGACCGACGCCAATGGCGTCGGCCGCGGCAAGATCGTGCGTCGGCACGAGCTGAAAAGCATCTTCGAGGGCGGCCGCCATATGCCGATCTCGATCCTGGGCCTCGACATCACCGGCGAGGATGTGCACGAGACCGGGTTGATTTGGACGACCGGCGACGGCGATCTCAGGGCATGGCCGATCCCCGGTACGCTGGTGCCGCTCTACGGCACGAGCCCGCCGCGTGGCCAGCTGCTGATGGCGATGTACATGCTCGACGGCCGGCCGATGTCGTCGGATCCGCGGCTGGCGTTGGCTCGGCAAGTCGACATCCTGGCGGCCAAGGGCCTCTATCCGGCCGGAGCCTTCGAACTTGAATTCTTCCTGCTGGCCAATGAGCGCGATGCCGACGGCAAGGTGCAGCCGGCGCGCGCCGTGCTCGACGGCCGCGTCTCGGGCAAGACGGAAGTCTATTCCGTCGACCATCTGCACGGCATGGAGCCGCTGTTTTCCGACATCTATGCCGCAGCCAAGGCGCAAGGCATTCCGGCCGAGACGGTCATTTCCGAATATGCGCCCGGCCAGTACGAATTGACGCTGAACTACCGCAAGGATGTGATGCGGGCGGCCGACGACCTGGTCATGCTGAAGCGGCTGGTGCGGGCGCAGGCGCGCCGCCACGGCGTCACCGCCTGCTTCATGGCCAAGCCGATCGAGAAATACGCCGGCTCGGGCATGCATTTCCATGTTTCGCTGCAGGACAGAGCCGGCCGAAACGTCTTTGCCGAAGCCGGCGGCGAGAGCTGGTCGCTGCCGCTGCTGCAAGGGCTCGGCGGCCTCATCCAGACCATGGCGGAATCGATGCTGGTGTTTGCGCCGCACGCCAATTCCTGGCGGCGCTTCGTCTCGCAATCCTATGCGCCGGTGGCGCCGACATGGGGCGTCAACAACCGATCGGTGGCGCTGCGTGTGCCGGCCGGCGACGCCAAGAACCGGCGCATCGAGCACCGGCCGTCGGGCGTCGACGCCAACCCCTATCTGATCGCCGCAACCGTGCTCGCCGGCATCATCAAGGGCATGGATGAAGGGCTCGATCCGGGGCCCGAAACGACCGGCAACGGCTATGAGGCAGCGGTCACGCGCACAACCATGCCTGTCGACTGGCGCGCCGCGATCGAATCGGCCCGGGCGTCCAGCTTCCTGAAGAACGCGCTCGGCGAGGACCTGCACCGGACCTTCGTGGCGATCAAACAGTCCGAATACCTGCGCGTGGCACGCACGGTCAGCGAACTGGATTACCACCTCTATCTGCACGAAGTCTGAGGGCCGGGCGGGCGATCACTTTTTCGCCGTTTCCATCAAATGAGGTGGCATAAGGGCGGATAAGAACATATCATGAACGGATGAGCGCACTCACCGTCCGTGAAAAACTGGCTGTCCTCTCCGATGCCGCCAAATACGATGCGTCCTGCGCCTCATCAGGTGCGGCGAAAAAGGACTCGCTGGAATCAGGCGGCATCGGCTCCACCGAGGGCATGGGCATCTGCCATTCCTACGCGCCGGACGGCCGCTGCATTTCGCTGCTGAAAATCCTGCTGACCAATTTCTGCATCTATGATTGCAGCTACTGCATCAACCGTTCGTCTTCCAACGTGCGGCGAGCCCGCTTTGGCATCGACGAGGTGGTGAAGCTGACCATGGATTTCTACCGGCGCAACTACATAGAAGGCCTGTTCCTGTCCTCGGGTGTCGTTCGCTCGCCGGACGAGACCATGGGGGAGATGGTCGAGGTGGCGCGCCGGCTGCGCCTGGAGGAGAAATTCTCCGGTTACATCCATTTGAAGACCATCCCGGAAAGCTCGGCCGAACTGGTCGAGCAGGCCGGTCTCTATGCCGACCGGCTGTCGATCAATGTCGAACTGCCGACCGACGAGGGTGTGAAGCGGCTGGCGCCCGAGAAGAAGCCGGAGACAATCCGGCTTTCCATGGCCAGGCTGCGCCAGAAGATGGAGGAGAAGGCCGAGCCGACTTTGAAGACCAAAAAGCGCGAACGCTTTGCGCCGGGCGGCCAGTCGACGCAGATGATCATCGGCGCCGACAAGACATCCGACGACGGCATATTGCACACGAGCGCCCGGCTCTATGGCAGCTACCATCTGCGGCGGGTCTATTACTCGGCCTTCAGTCCGATTCCGGATTCGTCGTCGTCGCTGCCCCTGCAGAAGCCGCCTCTGATGCGTGAGCACCGGCTTTATCAGGCCGACTGGCTGATGCGGTTTTACGGCTTTTCGCAACCGGAAATCCTCGCCGGCAGCAGCGACGGCATGCTCGATCTCGCCATCGACCCGAAGCTGGGCTGGGCACTGCGCAACCGGGGGCAGTTTCCCATCGACATCAATCGCGCCGACCGCGAAGCGCTGCTGCGGGTGCCGGGCCTCGGCACCAAGGTGGTGGCGAAGATTTTGGAGACGCGTCGGCACCGGCGCATGCGGCTCGAGGACGTCGGATGGATCTGCCAGTCGATCGCCAAGCTCAGGCCGTTCATCATCGCCGAAGGCTGGTCGCCTGGTGCGCTGACCGACAAGGCCGGCCTGCGCGAAAAGATTGCCTCCTCCTGCGAACAGTTGTCGTTGTTCTGATCATGCGGCCGGCGGAACTCGATCTCGCCAGATACAGAGTTCGGCTCGACAGCGAGACGGATTTTGCGGGCTGGCGTGACGCGGCACGGCGGCTGGCCTTGAATGAGGTCAGGCCCGAGGACGTCGACTGGCATGTCGCGCCAGGCTCTGAGCAGGCACAATTGCCTGAAGTGCCTGCGGGCGCGCAACTCGTCGTGCCGCGCGACTTCCTCGGGCATGCCGAAACGGCGTTCTGCCATTCCGATCCCGGCCGGTTTGCCTTTCTCTACCGAATGCTGTGGCGATTGCGCGACGAGGCTAAACTGCTGGAAATCGCGTCGGATTCCGACACCAGGCGGCTCGAGGCCATGGAGAAGGCGGTGCGGCGCGACAGCCACAAGATGCACGCCTTCGTACGTTTCCGGAAAATCGGCGACGGTGCCGATGAGCGCTATGTCGCCTGGTTCGAGCCGGATCATTTCATCGTCGAGCGCAACGCCGATTTCTTCGTCAGACGTTTCACCGGCATGCGCTGGACGATCCTGACCCCTTATGCCTCTGCCGACTGGGATGGCGAAAGGCTGGCGATCGGGCCGGGCGCGGCCAAGGGCGATGCGCCTGATCAGGACGATACCGAGGCGCTCTGGCGCACCTATTTCGAGAACATCTTCAACCCGGCGCGATTGAAGGTGAAAGCCATGCAGAAGGAGATGCCGAAGAAATATTGGCGGAACCTTCCCGAGGCCTCGCTCATTCCAGACATGATCGCAGGAGCGGACAAGGCCGCCAAGGACATGATTGCGAAGATGCCGACAACACCCGCGCCGCACCACGCAAAGGTGCAGGCACGGCATTGGCCGAAGCAGCCCGTCGAAGCACCGGAAGATGATGCAAGCACGATTCCGGAATTGCGCGAGGCAGCGAAAGGCTGCCGCCGCTGCCCGCTGTGGCGCGACGCGACGCAGACCGTCTTCGGTGAAGGCCCTGACAATGCCAAGGTGATCTTCGTCGGCGAACAGCCGGGGGATCAGGAGGACCTCGCCGGCAAACCTTTCGTGGGTCCGGCCGGCAAGGTGTTCGATGCGATCCTGGACGATGCCGGTGTCGACCGGCAAAAGGTCTATGTCACCAACGCGGTCAAGCACTTCAAGTTCGAGCCGCGCGGCAAACGCCGCATCCACTCCAAACCGAATTCCGGTGAGATTCAGGCCTGCCGCTGGTGGATCGACCAAGAATTCGAGCTGATCAAGCCGAACCTCGCCGTGGCACTCGGCGCGACAGCGGCGATGTCGCTGCTCGGCAAGGCGATTCCGGTGACAAAGATGCGCGGACAAGTGATCGAGCGCGAGGACGGATTGCGCGTGTTCATCACCATCCATCCCTCCTTCATCCTGCGCATCCGCGAACCCGCGGACAAGGAGGCTGAACGCGAACGGTTCCTGCAGGACATGAAGCTGGTGAAGCGGCTGATGGCCGCCTGATTGTCTGTTTTGCGCGATTCCGGACGGAAAACCGCTTCACGGTTTTCCTGGAATTGCTGCGGCTATCTGATCAGAATTGCCCTGAGATCGTTGACATTCGTACCGGTCGGGCCGGGTACGAAGAGATCGTCAACCGCGTTGAAGGCCGTCCAGGCATTGTTGCCGGCAAGCATAGCCTTGGCGTCCACCCCGGCAGCGCGCATGCGCGACACGGTCGAAGCATCGGCAAAGGCACCGGCATTGTCTTCCGAACCGTCGATGCCGTCAGTGTCGGCGGCCAGCGCATTGATACCGTCGACGCCATTGATGCCGATGGCGAAGGCGAGCAGGAATTCCGAATTGCGGCCGCCCTTGCCTTTTGCGCGCAGCGTCACGGTTGTCTCGCCGCCCGACAGGATCAGCACCGGCCTCGAGAAAGGCCTGTTGCGCGTCGCCACTTCACGCGCGATCGCGGCGTGGACACCGCCAACCTCGCGCGCCTCGCCTTCGATGGCATCGGAGAGGATAACCGCCTCGACGCCTTGCCGTTTCGCTTCCGCAGCGGCGGCTTCCAGCGATACCCCGGCCGAAGCGATCAGATGCACCTCGTTGCGCAAAAAGCGCTCGTCATCCGGGCTTGGCGCATCGGCGGCCGGCGAATTGATATGCGCCATCACCGAGGCCGGCAGTTTCATGCCATAGGCCGATATCGAGGCCAGCGCGTCGGCGCGGCTGCCTGTATCCGGTACGGTTGGGCCGGAGGCGACCATTGCCGGATTATCGCCGGGAATATCGGAGACGATCAGCGACACCACCCTGGCCGGCCATGCGGCCGCCGCCAGCCTGCCGCCCTTGATGGTGGAAAGGTGCTTGCGGATAGTGTTCATCGCCGCGATCGGCGCACCCGAGGCGAGCAGCGCCTCATTGACGGCGATCTCGTCGGCCAGCGTCAAGCTGCCGGCCGGCGACGGCAACAGCGCCGAGCCGCCGCCGGAAATCAGCGCCACCACCAGATCGTCCGCCGTCAGCCCTTGCACCTTCGCCAGCAGCCGGCGCGAGGCTTCAAGGCCGGCAGCGTCCGGCACCGGGTGCGCCGCCTCGATGATCTCGATGCGCTCGCAGGTCGCGCCATAGCCATAGCGGGTGACGACCAGCCCTTCGATGGGGGCGTCCCACACTTTCTCGAAGGCTGCCGCCATTTGCGCCGAGCCTTTGCCCGCGCCGATGACGATGGTACGGCCCTTGGGCTTGGCCGGCAGATGATCCCTGATGGTTCGTTCCGGATCGGCGGCGGCGACGGCGGCGTTGAAGATGGAGACGAGGAACGATTTGGGGTCGAGCACGGTCATTCGCCTTCCCGAGGCAATGCCAAGCCGCGCTTGTCGACGCCCAAATGATCGCACAGCGCATCGACGACGACGCCGTGATCCTCGCGCTCCGGCAGTCCGGAAACGGCGATGACGCCAATGACGCCGGTGCCCTTGGCGGTCACCGGAAAGCCACCGCCGGCCAGCACGTAGTCGGCAATATCCAGCCCTTCACCAATCTTGAAGGTGCGGTCGGGGCGCTGCTGTTCCAACACCATGCGATAGGTGCTTCTCAGGAACCGTTTGACCACATTGATCTTGCGCCGCGCCCAGTCGGGATTGGAAGCGTTCGAGCCCGGCAGCGCGGCGTAGAACAGCGGCCGGTCCCACAGCCTGATGTCGACTATGATGGGTAGATCTTCGGCGATTGCACGATCGCGAATGGCGGAGCCGATTTTGAAAGCGACGGCCTCGTCGAAGGTCGCGAAGACAAGGGTCTCTTCCTGTCTCTTGATCAGAGCGATGTCGTCAGCAACGGCCATTTTCTTTCTCCGAAATCGTCACACGTCGTGTGTACGACAAGCTCCGCTCGGTCAAGCTTCCGTGGCGTGGCCACCTTCTCCCGAGGGGAGAAGAGACGAGCACGGGCCTCGGCTTCCTCCTCTCCCCTCGGGGAGAGGCCGGATTGCCCCGAATTGCCTTCGCAATTCGGTTGGCAATCCGGGTGAGGGGGTCTTACCCCGCGCTCATGTCAGCCTTGGCTGGCCGCCCCGCCACATAAACTTCGCGGACGGAGCGGTCGTCGCCCAGCGTCTGCAGGAGAAAGAGTTCCTGCGCCAGCGTCTCGACCGTCTCCATCCTGAGTCGCATTCCCGGCGTTGCCCTGGCGTCCAGCACGACGATGTCGGCGTCGGTGCCCGCGTCCAGCGTGCCTATCTTTTCCACCACCGACAGCGCCTCGGCATTGCCGCGCGTCGTCTGCCAGAAGGACTGGAACGGGTTGAGCTTTTCGCCATTCAGCGCGATCACCTTGTAGCCTTCGTCCATGGTGCGCAGCATGGAGTAGTTGGTGCCGCCGCCGACATCGGTGGCGGCGGCGATGCGGATCGGCTTGTCGCGTCGGCGAAAGCGCTGATAATCGAAGAGGCCGGAGCCGAGGAAAAGGTTCGAGGTCGGGCAGAACACCGCCACCGAGCCCGAGTCCGAAAGCGCATCCGCTTCGCGCTCCGACAAATGGATGCAGTGGCCGAACAGGCTCTTTTTGCCTAACAGCCCGTAATGCTCGTAGACGTCGGTGTAGTCGCGCGCCCACGGGTAGAGTTCCTGCGTGAAAGCGATCTCGGCGTGGTTTTCCGACAGATGCGTCTGCATGTGCAGGCCGGGATGTTCGCGGCACAACACGCCCGCCATCTCCATCTGCTCCGGCGACGAGGTGATGGCGAAGCGCGGCGTGATGGCGTAGTGCTGGCGGCCCTTGCCGTGCCACTCCTTGATCAGCGCCTTTGTGTCGTCATAGCCGGATTGCGGGGTGTCGAGCACGCCGTCGGGCGCATTGCGATCCATCATCACCTTGCCGGCGATGTTGAGCATGTTGCGGTCATGCGATTCTGCGAAGAAGGCTTCGGCCGAGGCCTTGTGCACCGAGCAGTAGGCGGCGACCGTCGTGGTGCCGTGGCGCACCATTTCGTCGAGGAACAGCCGCGCGATGCGGCGGCCGTGCTGGGCGTTGGCGAACTTCGTTTCTTCCGGAAAAGTGTAGGTGTTCAGCCAGTCGAGCAGTTCGGCGCCGTAGGAGGCGATGATCTGCATCTGCGGAAAATGCGCATGGGCATCTATGAAGCCGGGCAGCAGCAGATGCGGCCGGTGGTCAATCCTTTTCACCGTTTCGTCGGCTTGCTTTTCAACATCGGCATAACTACCCGCGGCGACGATCCTGCCGTCACGGATCAGCAGTCCGCCATCCTCCTCGTAGCGCCAGGCGGAATGGTCTTCGATAGTTTGCGGCCAGCGCACAAAGGACAGCGTGCGGCCGCGCAGAAGTGTCGAATTCATGCTATTTCCCTGCGCCTTCGAACCAGGCCACCAGCAGCGCCCGTTCCTTGTCGGTGATCTGAGAGACGTTGGCGGGCGGCATGGCGTGGCTGCGGCCGGCCTGCAGATAGATTTCGCGGGCGTGGTTGGCGATATCCGCATCGGTGTCGAGCATCACGCCCTTGGGCGCATGATAGATGCCCTCATAGACCGGCTCCGCCGCGTGGCACATCGAACAGCGGCCGAGCACGGTGTCGCGCACCGCCGGGAAATGCGCTGAAGCGACATAGACTTGCGCCGACGCGGATTCCTTGGGTTCGCCGGTCAGCACCTTCGGCGCGGTCGACAGCCAGATGATGACGATGAACAGGACGAGTGCCGCCATCCAGGTCCAGGTCGGATTGCCCTTGCGCGCATGGACCGAGTTGAAATAGTGCCGGATCAGCACGCCGATGATGAACACCAGCGAGGCGATGACCCAGTTGAACTCAGTGCCGAACGCCAGCGGATAGTGGTTCGACAGCATCAGGAACAGGACCGGCAGCGTCAGGTAATTGTTATGGAGCGAGCGCTGCTTGGCGATCTTGCCGTATTTCGGGTCGGGCTTGCGGCCGGCGATGAGGTCGGCGACGACGATCTTCTGGTTGGGGATGATGACCATGAAGACATTGGCCGACATGATCGTGGCGGTGATGGCGCCCAGATGCAGGAAGGCGGCACGGCCGGTGAACAGGTGGGTCAGTCCCCAGGCGATGAACACCAGCACGCAATAGAGCACCAGCATCAGGCCGGTGTCGCTTTTGCCCAGCGGCGAGCGGCACAGCAGATCGTAGACCACCCAGCCGACGCCGATCGTTGCCAGAGACAGCAGGATGCCGACCGGCACCGACATCGGCAGCACGTTCGGATCGATCAGGAACAGATCGGCCCCGGCATAATAGACGACGCACAGCATGGCGAAGCCGGAAAGCCAGGTGGCGTAGGATTCCCATTTGAACCAGGTCAAGTGTTCCGGCATTTCGGCCGGCGCCACCAGATATTTCTGGATGTGATAAAAGCCGCCGCCATGCACCTGCCATTCCTCGCCGAAGGCGCCGACGGGCATGCCGGGACGCTGGCGCAGGCCGAGATCGAGCGCGACGAAATAGAACGACGAGCCGATCCAGGCGATGCCGGTGACGACATGCAGCCAGCGCACGGCAAAACTCAGCCAATCCCAGAAAATCGCGAAATCCATCATTGAAATCGTCCCTGCCGATTGGGTGACTTTACGGGCTGGAGCGCAAACGGAAAGAGGCGAGGCGCACGAGGACTTTCAAAAAAAAATGGAAAATACTAGGTTGATCCTGCAAACCGGCGAAGGTGCTCCGCATGGCCTATCTCGACAACATCGCCGTCTTCGTTCGCGTCGTTGAACTCGGCAATCTGTCGGCGGCCGGGCGCGACATGCGCATTTCGCCGGCGGTCGCTTCCAACCGCATCAAGGAACTGGAGAAGCACCTTGGCGTGCGGCTGTTCAACCGCACCACACGGCAATTGATGCCGACCGAGCATGGCACGGTTTTTTACGGGGGCGCCAAGCAGGTGCTGGAGGCAATCACCGAGGCGGAAGCGGCGGTCTCTGCCCTTTCCGGCCAGCCGCGCGGCACCATCCGCGTCACGGCACCGCTCGGCCTCGGCCGCCGGCTGGTCGCTTCGGGCATCCCCGATTTCCACGACAAATACCCTGATATCGAGGTGCGGCTCAGGCTCTCGGACCACAATGTCGACATCATGAAGGAAGGCATCGACGTCGCCTTCCGGCTCGGCATCATCGAGGATTCCAGCCTCAGGATGCGCGGCATCATGGAATGCGAGCGCGTGCTGGTGGCGGCGCCGAAATATCTCGAAGCGCGCGGCGAACCGATTGAGCCGCAGGAACTGATCGGCAAGAAGCACGACTGCCTGATGCTGCGTTATTCGGGCGCGCGCGAATATGTGTGGACGCTGCAGACCCCCACCGGCCCGCAGAAATTCGAGGTACACGGGCCCTACGACACCGACGATGGCGACGTGCTCACCGGCTGGGCGCTTTCAGGCCGCGGCATCATCAACAAGCCGCGCTTCGAGGTCGAGCCATTCATCCGCGACCGGCGGCTGAAGGTGATCCTGCCCAGCACGCCACCGACACCGGTGCAGTTCGCCGCCGTCTATCCGCACAAGAAGCTGCAGGACCCAAAAGTGCGGCTGCTGCTCGACTTCATGGCCGAGCGCTGCCAGCGGCTGATCAACGATCTTCTTGCTGGCAAATAAAGGCTGGCCGGCAAATAGGGACTGGCCGGTAGGTGAGCGGCGGTTTGGCCCAGCGCCGGCGGTTGCCATCCCAGGATGTGGCGAACATAGTTTGGGTGGCATTTCATCTCATAGGGAACCCTCGATGGACAACGGCGCCACAATGCATCTTGCCGTTTCGCTCGCCGATCCATCACTCGAGACTGGGTTGGAATTCAGCCGCCTGGCTGGTTTCGTGCAAAAGGCTGAAGCAGCCGGGCTGGACATGGTGCTGCTTGCCGATGCCGCGCCAGCGTCCGAAAGCGAAGCCGCGAACAAACGGATGCCCTTCGAAGCGACGACCTTGCTGGCCGCTCTGGCGACTGTCACAAGCAGGATCGGCTTGGTTGCCGCTGCCTCGACAATTGCCCACCAACCCTACAATCTGGCACGCCGTTTCGCTTCGCTCGACGTTATCAGCCACGGCCGCAGTGGCTGGAACGCAACCATGACGCAAGCGCCACGGGAAGCAGCCAATTTCAGCCGGCCCGAAGGATTTTCGCCTAACGATTTCCGCCGTCGCAGTGAGGAATATATCGGCATCGTGCAAGGTCTGTGGCAGGGCTGGGATGCGGACGCGCTGCTGTTCGACCAGAGCGGCGGCCGCTTCCACGACCCCGAAAAGATGCACCTGCTGGAGCACAAGGGCGAATTCTTTTCCGTGCGCGGACCGCTGAACGTCGCCCGGTCGCCGCAGGATACGCCAGTGCTCGTCTTGTCGGGCCTGCAGGAATCCGACTTCGATATTGCCACTCGCACCGCCGATGTCATCCTGCTGGACGGCGGACTGGTGGAGGGCGCGACCGAACGCTATGACGATATCAGGCGCCGTGTCACGGCGTGCGGACGCGATCCGGATGCTGTGAAAGTGCTGACGAACGTCGCGCTTATCGCCGATAGTAAGCCGGCTGCCGTCGCCGAGAGGCTGGAAAAGGAATTCTTGGCGAAAAGCTGCGACGGGTTCAACATCCTGATGCCGGAACAGCTTTCAGCGCTCGACGATTTCGTCGGCTTGGTTCTGCCGGAACTGCGGCGGCGTGGCCTGGTTCGAGAAAGCTATCGCGGAAAAACGTTGCGCTCGCATCTCGGGCTTGCCGGCGGAGGTGACCGATGACCGCTCGCCAGATGAGGCTGGGCGCCTTCCTGTGGGCGACAGGCCACCACATCGCCGCCTGGCGCCATCCAAAGGCACACGTCACCGCCGGCATCGACATCGACCATTACATCGCATTGGCGCGCACGGCGGAGACGGCAAAATTCGACATGGTGTTCTGCGAGGACGCCGCCGGCCTGCGTGAAGCCAATATCGGCATTGCCAGCCAGACGTCGCGCTCGATCGGTTTCGAGCCGATCAGCCTGCTCTCGGCGCTCGCCGTCCAGACCAGCCGCATCGGCCTCGTCTCGACAGCGTCGACAAGCTACAACGAGCCCTATGGGCTGGCACGAACCTTCCTGTCGCTCGACCATCTGAGCGGAGGCCGGGCCGGCTGGAATCTGGTCACCTCGGCCAGCCCCATCGAAGCAGCCAATTTCGGCGCGACGGGCCTCAAGCCCCATGCCGACCGCTACGAACGGGCGCGCGAGTTTGCCGAGGTGGTGACCGGCCTGTGGCACGGCAAGGCTTCCGGCCATAACGGCCAGAGCTTTTCGGTTCGCGATCCGCTCGACCTGCCGCGCTCGCCGCAGGGCGCGCCGGTGATGGTTCAGGCCGGCGCCTCGGATGTCGGCCGCGACCTTGCCGCCCGCACCGCCGATGTGGTGTTCACGGCGGCGCAGACCTTCGAGGAAGCCAAGGCCTTCTATGACGATCTCAAAGGACGTCTGCCGGCCTACGGGCGCGAGCCGGACGACATCAAGATCATGCCGGGCGTCGCACCGGTGGTGGCGGAGACCGAAGCGGAGGCCCGTGAAAAATACGAGGAATTGCAGGAGCTGATCCCCGACGATGTCGGCGTGGCGCTGCTGTCCAGCTACCTCAGCATCTCCGATCTGTGGCGCTATCCGATCGATGGGCCACTGCCGGAACTGCCGGAGAGCGAGGGGATGAAGAGCAGGCAAGCGCTGGTCATCGAGCACTCGCGCCGCGACGGCCTCTCCATCCGCCAGCTCGCCCGGCATTTTGCCGGCGCGCGGGGCCATTGGCGCATCGTCGGCACAGCGGCCCAAGTCGCCGACGAACTGCAGGCGCGGTTCGAGGGTGGCGCGGCCGACGGTTTCAACGTCATGCCCTCATATTTCCCCGGGGAACTCGATGCCTTTGCCACGCTCGTCGTGCCGGAGTTGCAGCGGCGCGGCCTGTTCCGGACGGAATACCAGGGCCGCACGCTGCGCGACCATCTGGGTTTGAAACGGCCGGTTTAGCTGCGGCGCAGCTTAGCCTGCCATCACCCTGCCATGCGGAATTTGATGGTCGGCATTAAAGGCTGCGTTGTGATTGACCAACGCCGTCATGATCTCGGCCGCAGCCAGCGCCGCGATGACCTGAGGGCGCTTGTCCTTGACGGTGTCGCCGCCAATTGGCGAGACGAGGCGGGCAAACTCAGCCTGGCTGCCGTCCGCCGATTTCAGGAACCAGGTCCTGAACGTCGCTTTCTTCGTCTTCGAGCCGATCATGCCGACATAGGCGGTGTCACCGCGTTTCAGCGCTTCCGCGACGATCAGGAAATCCAGCGCATGATCGTGGGTCAGGATGGCGAAGGCGGCGCCGGCGGGGGCATTCCGCACCATCGCTTCCGGCATAGCTGTCAGCCGTGTCTCGATGGTTTCGGGCATGCCTTCCAGTGCTTCGGCCCGCGTCTCGATGACGACGCCGTGCACGGGAAGAAGTGCGATCGCCGATGCCAGCGCCTGGCCGACATGGCCGCCACCGAAGATGTAGACGTACGGCAGGTGCGCCTCCTCGGCTTCCGCGGCCGCAACCAGGTCGCCGGCAAGCGCAGCATCGACGAGCCGGATCAAGACTTCAACGCGCCCGCCGCAGCATTGGCCGATCTCGGGACCCAGCGGGACGTCTAGGGTAGCGCAGACTTCGTCAACCTCGATGCGGGCTTCTTTGCCCAACATCTGCCTGGCCTTGTCGATCGCCATATATTCGAGCTGACCGCCGCCGATGGTGCCAAAGATCGCCGTCTGCGAGACGAGCATGAAGGCGCCCTTCTCGCGTGGCGTCGAGCCTTTTGTTCCGGCCACTTCGACCAGGGCAACCCGACCGGCGCTGGCGAGAAAGGCTTTCAGGCTTTGCACTTTCGAGTTCATGGTTCACGTTCCCGAATGGGAAATATAGGTTTTTTCGGCCCGGATTGCACGCATTGCCGACCCTGGGGCCGGATTCAGGCGCCGGCCTCCTTCTTCAGCCGCTCGATCGCCATCAGAACCCGCTCCGGGGTCGCCGGAGCATCGAGGCGCGGGCAGATCCTGTTGTCGGCGACACTGGCCACCGCGTCCGATAGCGCATGCAGCACCGACATGCCGAGCGGGAACGGCGGCTCGCCGACCGCCTTGGAGCGGTGGATGGTTGGCTCGCCGGCTTCCGGCCAGTCGGCCAAGGTGACGTTGAAGATCTTCGGCCGGTCGGAGGCGAGCGGGATCTTGTAGGTCGACGGCGCATGCGTGCGCAGCCGGCCCTTGGCGTCCCACCACAGTTCTTCCGTCGTCAGCCAGCCCATGCCCTGGATGAAGCCGCCCTCGATCTGGCCGATATCGATCGCCCGGTTCAGCGAGCGGCCACAGTCATGGAGAATATCGGTACGCTCGACCATGTATTCGCCGGTCAGCGTGTCGACCGAGACTTCCGAGCACGAGGCGCCATAGGCGAAATAATAGAAGGGGCGGCCCTCGCCCTTGTCGCGGTTCCAGTGGATTTTCGGCGTCTTGTAGAAACCAGCCGCCGACAGCTGGATGCGGGCCATATAGGCCTGCTTGACGAGGTCGGCGAAGGCGATTTCCTGGTTGCCGATACGCACCCGGTTGGGCAGGAACAGCACCTGATCACGCGGCACCTGATATTTTTCGGCGGCGAAATCGGTCAGCCGATCCTTGATCTGGCGCGCGCCATTCTGCGCCGCCATGCCATTGAGGTCGGAGCCGGACGACGCTGCCGTAGCCGAAGTGTTCGGCACCTTGCCGGTCGTAGTCGCGGTGATCTTCACCTGGTCGAGATCGATCTGGAACTCTTCCGCCACCACCTGTGCCACCTTGACGTAGAGGCCCTGCCCCATCTCGGTTCCGCCATGGTTCAGATGCACCGAACCATCGGTGTAGACATGCACCAGCGCGCCGGCCTGATTGTAATGCGTGGCGGTGAACGAGATGCCAAACTTGACCGGCGTCAGAGCGAGGCCCCGCTTGATGAAACGGCTGTTGGCATTGAAGGCCGATATTTCACGCCGCCGCCGCGCATAGCTCGCGCTTTGCTCCAGCTCGGCGACGATGCGCTGGATGATGTTATCCTCGACCGTCTGGTGGTAGGGCGTGATGTTGCGGCCCCCCTCGCTACTGGTGCCGTAGAAATTCTTCTTGCGGATTTCGAGCGGATCCTTGCCAACGGCAAAGGCCACCTCGTCGATGACGCGCTCGGCGCCGACCATGCCTTGCGGGCCGCCGAACCCCCGAAAGGCGGTGTTCGACACGGTGTTGGTGTAGAGCGGCGCCGACTGCGCATGCACCGCCGGCCAGAAATAAGTGTTGTCGCAGTGGAACAGCGCGCGATCGGTTACCGGGCCGGACAGATCCGACGAAAAACCGCAGCGCGCCGCGAACATGAAATCGACGCCGAGGATGTTGCCCTCATCATCGAAGCCGACCTCGTAATCGACGAGGAAATCATGACGCTTTCCGGTGGCGATCATGTCGTCGTCGCGGTCGGGCCGGATCTTCACGGCGCGGTGGTGCTTCTTCGCGGCGATCGCGGCCAATGCGGCAAACTGATTTCCCTGCGTTTCCTTGCCGCCGAAGCCGCCTCCCATGCGGCGGATTTCCACCGTGACGGCATTGCTCGGCACGCCGAGCGCATGGCTGACCATGTGCTGGACTTCGCTTGGATGCTGGGTCGAGGAATAGATGGTGACGTCCTGATCCTCGCCAGGAACGGCCATGGCGATATGGCCTTCGAGGTAGAAGTGTTCCTGGCCGCCGATGCGCATTTTTCCCTTTAGCCGGCGCGGCGCCTGACGGATCGCCGTAGCGGCATCGCCGCGCTTCAGGGTGAGAGGCGGCGTGACGAGCTTGTCCTTCTTCGGATCGAGCGCGCCGATGTCGGTGACGAAAGGCAATTCCTTGTATTCGACCTTTGCCAATCTTGTGGCGCGGCGCGCCTGCTCGCGAGTTTGCGCAATAACGCAGAAGATAGGCTGGCCGTAGAATTGCACCTTGCCGTCGGCAAGCACCGGCTCGTCGTGGCGGCCGGTCGGCGAAATGTCGTTTTCGCCCGGCACGTCACTGGCCGTCAGCACGTCGACAACGCCGGGCGCTGTACGCACCGCCGAGAGATCCATGCTGGTGATGGTGGCATGCGTGGCACCGGAAAGCCCTAGGCAGCCATGCAGCGTGCCTGATGGTTCCGGCATGTCGTCGATGTAGACGGCGGCGCCGCTGACATGTTTGTGCGCGGAATCGTGGCGCTGATCGGTGGCGACGCCGCCAGCGATCTTTTCAGCCTTGAGGTTGGGGGCAGCGTGCTTGTTCATCATGCCGCCTCGTGCCTTGAAACCTGGACCGGCTCTCTGGTGCCGCTGCTCTCGGCAAAAAAGCGCAGCAGCAGGTTTTTCGCTGCCAGGGCGCGATATTCGGCCGAGGCCCGCATGTCGGTCAGCGGGGTGAAATCCCTGGCATATTCGGCCATCGCCGCTTCAACCGTCTGTTCGGTCCATGGCTTGCCGAACAGCGCTTTTTCGACGGAAGACGCCCGCTTCGGCGTCGCCGCCATGCCGCCATAGGCGATGCGCACCTCCGCCACCGTGCCGTCCTTGGCCAGATCCAGGAAAAACGCACCAAGGGCCGCGGTAATGTCCTCGTCGCGACGCTTGGTGATCTTGTAGACGGCAAACTTCGTTCCCTTGGCCGGCACCGGCACGTGCACGGCCTCGACGAATTCGCCCGGCTGCCGGTCCTGTTTGCCATAGGCGATGAAGAAGGTTTCCAGCGGGATCGTCCGCCGCTTCTTGCCCTTGCGCAAGGTGAGACTTGCGCCGAGCGCGATCAAGGGCGGTGGCGTATCTCCGATCGGCGAGCCGTTGGCGATGTTGCCGCCGATGGTGCCCATGTTGCGCACCTGTTCGCCGCCGATGCGATCGAACAACGGCCCCAGCGCCGGAATGCGCTTCGCCAATGTCGCGAAGGCGTCAGTGTAGGTGACGCCGGCGCCGATCGAAATGACGCCCTTGTCTTCCGAGATGGTGCAAAGCCCGTCGAGATTGCCGATGAAAATGGCCGGCGAAATATCGCGCATGTGTTTGGTCACCCACAGGCCGACATCGGTCGAGCCGGCCACGATGGTAGCGCCGGGTTCCTTGTCCAGCACGGCGGCGAAATCGTCGACATCGGCCGGCACGACCAGCCGCGCCTTGCCGGTTCCGATCTCGACCCGGGCGCCGTCACGCATGGCCTCGAGCCTCGCGGTGATCGCCTTGCGTTCCGTGGCCAGCGGGTCCTTTGCCGCCTTGCCGTAGCTGGAGATGGCCTGCGCGGCGCGCATGATCGCCTCATAGCCGGTGCAGCGGCAGAGATTGCCTTGCAAAGCTTTTTCGACATCCGCGTTCGAGGGATCAGGCGACTTCATCCACAAGCCATAGAGCGACATGACGAAGCCGGGCGTGCAGAAGCCGCATTGCGAGCCGTGGAAATCGACCATCGCCTGCTGCACCGGATGCAACTGGCCTGGCCCGCCACGCAGATGCTCGACCGTTACGACGTGTGTGCCGTCGAGCGAGCCGAGGAAGCGGATGCAGGCATTGACGCTTTCATAGACCAAGCCGCCCTCCGACAGCTTGCCGACCAGCACGGTGCAGGCACCGCAGTCTCCCTCGGCGCACCCTTCCTTGGTGCCGCGCAGCGAACGGTCGAGCCGCAGCCAGTCGAGCAAGGTCGCGTCGGGTGCCACCGACGAAAGCGCCACATCCCTGCCATTGAGAATGAAGCGGATTTCGTTGCGGATGCTAATTTTGGTCATGCCTCAGCTCCCCCTGTAGGTCGAGTAACCGTAGGGCGAGACCAGCAGTGGCACATGATAATGCACAGGCTCGGCCATGCCGAAGCGGATCGGTATCACATCGAGAAAGGCCGGTTTCGGCAGGCTCAACCCCTGCTGGCGCAAATAGTCGCCGGCGGCGAAGACCAGTTCGTATTCGCCGGTGCGGAACTCCGCGCCGGCGAGCAGCGGCTTGTCGCAACGGCCGTCGGCATTGGTGAGAACGGTCTTCAGATGTGTCCGCGCCTTGCCCTCGAGGTGATAGAGCGCGATCGACAGTCCCGCCGCCGGCTTGCCGGTCGCCGTGTCGAGGACATGGGTCGTCAGACGCCCGCCGTCGGCTTTCGACGTTTCTGCCATTGGCCGCCTCCCATTTCCGGTACGAGCGAATTGGCCCGGTACGGTCAAGTATCAACAGTGAATTGTGCGCCAATTAAAGGCGATGCATAAGTCCCGGTCGAGCGGAGTGCGACAAAAACACTTTCAAAAATTTTCGGGGGAATGCGAGAAGCACCCTTTCGATATTCTGATCATACTTCGGGCCGTGCCCGGCGGGAGGGACGATGCGTTACAGCAGAGACATGCGTGGCTACGGAGCCAATCCGCCGGACCCGAAATGGCCTGGCGGTGCACATGTCGCCGTGCAGTTCGTCGTCAATTACGAGGAAGGTGGCGAAAACTGCGTGTTGCATGGCGACAAGGCGTCCGAAGCCTTCCTGTCGGAAATCGTCGGCGCGGCACCCTGGGTGGGTCAACGCCACTGGAACATGGAATCCATCTACGAATACGGCGCCCGCGCCGGCTTCTGGCGGCTGCTCCGGCTGTTCACCGAGTCGCAAGTGCCGATCACCTGCTACGGCGTCGCCACAGCGCTCGCCCGTTCGCCGGATCAGGTAGCGGCCATGCAGGACGCCGGCTGGGAGATCGCTTCGCACGGCTTAAGATGGATCGACTACCGCGACCACAGCGCCGAGGATGAGCGCCGCGACCTCGAGGCGGCGATCAAGCTGCACTACGAAGTGACCGGCGCGCGCCCGACCGGCTGGTATACGGGTCGCACATCGATCAACACGGTGCGGATTGTGGCGGAAGAAGGCGGCTTCGACTATGTGTCGGACACCTATGACGACGAGCTGCCGTACTGGTTCGAGCATGAGGGCGGCGCGCAGCTCATCATCCCCTATACGCTCGACGCCAACGACATGCGGTTCGCCACGCCGCAAGGTTTTAACTCGGGCGACCAGTTCTTTGCCTATTTGAAGGACAGCTTCGATACGCTCTATGCCGAGGGCAAGGCCGGCCGGCCACGCATGATGAACATTGGCCTGCACTGCCGCCTCGTCGGGCGGCCGGGCCGGGTGGCGGCGCTGAAGCGCTTCGTCGACTATGTGAAGTCGCACGACAAGGTCTGGCTGGCGAGGCGCATCGACATCGCCAAGCACTGGCAAGAGGTCAATCCTTATCAACCGGCGGCACTCCGCCCATCGAAGATGGAATTCGAGACCTTCGTCCACACTTTCGGCGGCGTATTCGAGCATTCGCCCTGGATCGCCGAACGCGCCTACGAACTGGAACTAGGCCCGGCGCATGACACTTCGGGCGGCCTGCACAATGCGCTTTGCCGTATCTTCCGCTCCGCCAGCGAAACCGAGCGGCTTTCGGTGCTCAACGCCCATCCCGACCTTGCCGGCAAGCTGGCCAAGGCCAAACGGCTGACGGTGGAATCGACCAGGGAACAGGCCTCGGCCGGCCTCGACGCGCTGACCGACAAGGAGCGCGAACTGTTTTCCAAGCTCAACGCCGCCTACGTCACCACCTTCGGCTTCCCTTTCATCATCGCGGTGAAGGGCAAGACGAAGCAGGAAATCCTGGCGGAGTTCGAGGCGCGCATCGGCAACAGCCGCGGCGTCGAATTCGAGACCGCCTGCAAACAGGTCGAGCGCATCGCGCTGCTCCGCCTCAAGGACATGCTTCCGCAATAGGTTTGAAACCATGGATACGATCAGGATGCCCGAGCGAACCTATTACGCGCCACATGGCGGTCATTCCGGCCAGAACGAGCTTCTGACCGGCCGCGCCGTCTTCACCGAGGCCTATGCCGTCATTCCCCGGGGTGTGATGCAGGACATCGTCACCAGTGCGTTGCCGTTCTGGGACGAAACCCGCGTCTGGATCTTGTCGCGACCGCTATCGGGTTTTGCCGAGACGTTCTCGCAATACATTGTCGAGGTCGCGCCCGGCGGCGGCAGCGATCGGCCGGAACCCGATGCCGGCGCCGAAGGCGCTCTGTTCGTGGTCGAAGGCGAACTGACGGTTCTGCTTGCCGGCAAGACGCATGTGTTGCGGCCCGGCGGCTTTGCCTTCCTGCCGCCGGCCAGCGGCTGGACGGTTCGCAACGAAAGCAGGGCCGCCGTGCGCTTCCACTGGATTCGCAAGGCTTACGAGGTGGTCGACGGTCTCGATGTGCCGGAAGCCTTCTTCACCAATGAGCAGGAGATCGCGCCAACGCCGATGCCCGGCACCGAAGGCCGCTGGGCGACGACGCGGTTCGTCGATCCGGCAGATTTGCGCCACGACATGCACATGACCATTGTCACGCTGGAACCCGGCGCGGTCATTCCCTTCGCCGAGACCCATGTCATGGAGCACGGTCTCTATGTGCTGGAGGGTAAGGCCGTCTACCGCCTCAACCAGGACTGGGTCGAGGTCGAGGCCGGCGACTATATGTGGCTGCGCGCCTTCTGCCCGCAGGCCTGCTATGCCGGTGGCCCGGGTAAATTCCGCTATCTGCTCTACAAGGATGTCAACCGGCACGCCAAGCTCGGCGGCGCCGGCATCGCAAGGCGCGCGCTGTGACCCGTATCGTCGCGCGGCCGCTGACCCGCGATGGCTTTGCCCCCTTCGGCGATGTCATCGACATGGGCGGCGACAACCACTACCCGATCAATGGCGGCAGGGCCGAGCGCTATCATGATCTGGCTACCGCCGAAGCAACCGGTCCGAACGCCCGAGTGCTGATCTCGATGGTGCGCGGCACGCCCTACGAATTGCCCCTGAAATTGAGCATGGTCGAGCGCCATCCCTTCGGCAGCCAGGCCTTCATCCCGCTCTCGCCGCGCCCCTTCCTGGTCGTCGTCTGCCATGACGGGGAGCAGGGGCCGGGCGAGCCGCATGCCTTCATCACCGCACCCGGACAAGGCATCAATTACCGGCGCAATCTCTGGCATGGCGTGCTGACGCCGCTCGGCGAGGCTCAGGACTTCCTGATCGTCGACCGTGGCGGCGATGGCTCCAATCTCGAAGAGTTCCATTTCTCGCACGCCTACGAGATCCACTTGCCCAACGAGAGCCTCCTGTGACCGATATTTCACTGATCGACCGCCTGCTCGATGTGATCGAGCACGACATCGTGCCGAAGACGGCCGAGGGCGTTACCTATGGCAACAAGCTGTTCGGCGCGGCGATCCTGCGCAAGGACGACCGTTCGCTGGTGCTGGCTGAAACCAACAACGAGATGGAAAACCCGCTCTGGCATGGCGAGGTACACTGCCTGAAGCGTTTCTACGAAATGCCCAGGGCTGAGCGCGTCGATACGAAAGACGCCATCTTCATCGCCACGCACGAACCCTGCTCGTTGTGCCTGTCGGCGATCACCTGGACCGGCTTCGATAATTTCTACTATCTGTTCAGCCACGAGGATTCGCGCGACAGCTTCGCCATCCCGCACGACCTGAAGATCCTGAAAGAGGTCTTCACCCTCGATCCCGGCGGCTACAATGCCGAGAATGCCTATTGGAAGAGCTTTTCTATCCGCAGGCTGGTGCGAGCGTTGCCCGAGGCAGAGCGGCGACGGCTGGAGACCCGTATCGGCGCGATTTCGGCGCGCTACGATGAATTGTCCAACATCTATCAGGCGAACAAGGACGATAACGATATCCCGCTGAACTGACGCGGATTGACCAGCCGAATTCGTTGGCTGGCCCACGACGCGGCACGGCAGGTTCCATCATCTGGCGATCCTGGAGCATGCCATGAAAACCGTCACCGAATTTGCCCGCAAAATCGTCGAATTCCCGGATATGGGCATCGTCACGCCGGATGGCTGCCGCCTGTCGGCGCGGGTGTGGATGCCGGAGGATGCGGGCGACGATCCGGTGCCTGTCATCCTAGAGCATCTGCCCTACCGCAAGCGCGACGGCACCATCTTTCGCGATCAGCTGACGCATCCTTATTTCGCCGGCCACGGCTATGCCTCGATCCGCGTCGACATGCGCGGCAATGGCGATTCCGAAGGGCTGATGGACGACGAATATTCCGAGCAGGAATTGCAGGACGCCTGCGACGTCATCGCCTGGGCGGCAAGCCAGCCCTGGTGCAACGGCAATGTCGGCATGATGGGCATTTCCTGGGGCGGCTTCAACTGCCTGCAGGTGGCGGCCAAGCGGCCGCCGGCGCTGAAAGCGGTGATCAGCCTGTGCTCGACCGTCGACCGCTATGCCGACGACATCCACTACAAGGGCGGCTGCCTGCTGATCGAGAATTTCGGCTGGGCCTCGACCATGCTGTCCTACTCGTCGCGGCCGCCGGATCCGCTTTTGGCCGGCGACAACCGGTGGCGCGATCTTTGGCTGACCCGGCTGGAGAACCAATCCTTCCTGGCGCCGCTGTGGCTGAAACACCAGCACCGTGATGCCTACTGGAAGCGCGGCTCGATCTGCGAGGATTTTTCCGCCGTCAAAGCCGCCGTGCTGTCGATCGGCGGCTGGCATGACGGCTACCGCAACACCGTCTCGCATCTGGCGACCAACATCCAAGCCCCGGTCAAGGGCATCGTCGGGCCATGGATCCACAAATACCCGCACTACGCCGGGCCCAAGCCTGCCATCGGCTTCCTGCAGGAGGCCTTGCGCTGGTGGGACCGCTGGCTGAAGGGTGTCGACACCGGCGTCGAGGCGGACCCGGCCTACCGCGCCTATGTCATGGACAGCGTGCGTCCGGCGCGCTGGCACCCCGAGCGTCCCGGCCGTTGGGTGGCGGAGCAGGAATGGCCCTCGCCAACCATCAAGATGCAAACGGTTGATCTGATCCCCTCAACGGAAAAACCCGCCATCATCGCCTCTCCGCAAAGCTGCGGCCTGGCCGGCGGCGAGTATTTTCCCTTCACCTTCGGTCCCGAACTGCCCGGCGACCAGCGCCCCGACGATGCGCTGTCGGTGTGTCTCGACCAGCCGGAACTCAGCGAGCCGATCGACATCGTCGGAGCGCCGGAGGTCGAGCTGCGGCTGTCCTCTGATCGTCCGCAGGCCAACATCGCGGTCCGGCTTTGCGATGTGCATCCCGACGGCGCCTCGGAGTTGATCTCCTATGGCGTGCTCAATCTGACGCACCGCAATTCGCATGAATTCCCCGAGGCGCTGGTGCCGGGCGAAACCGTCTCGGTGCGCGTCGTGCTCGATCAATGCGCCTATCGTGTGCCGGCCGGCCACCGGCTGCGTGTTGCCGTTTCGAACGCCTATTGGCCTGCCATCTGGCCGTCGCCGGAGCCGGTCCAGCTCACCTTGTCGACGGCGACGCTCAATTTGCCGCTGCGGCCGCTGGCGACAGGCGACGAAGTAACGTTCGCCGAGCCGGAAGGTGCCACCCCCTGGGCAACAGAGACGATCCGCGCCGCCAATTCAGAGCGTCATGTCGATCGTGATGAGAAGACCGGAATGGTGACGCTTTCCATTGCTGACGATTTCGGCGAGGTGCGCGATCTCGCCCATGGCCTCGCCAATGGCAGCATCGCCCGCGAGACCTGGACGATCCATCCCGACGATCCGCTGTCGGCCTCGGGGAAGACGCACTGGACGCAGACCCTGTCGCGAAACGGATGGTCAGTACGCACCGAAACGACAGCCGAAATGCGATCGGACGGGCAAAACTTCAGCGTCAGCGCCAGAATCGAGGCCTATGAGGACGAAACCCTCGTCTTCGAGCGCAATTTCGAGGAGAAGGTGCCGCGCGCGTTTCTTTGAATGCCGATTTCATTGGTCCAATTGCGACGTACGATTTACGCCACGGCATGTCGCATTCGGTCTTGCTTACCGCTTTCCCTTGCGGTCATTATTCTCCTCACAAGAAACAAGAAAAACGACCGCAGAGTCGAACCAACAGAGTGAGGAACTCAAAATGTCGAACGAACTGGAATTTCTTAGCCGGCGTGTCGCGTCGGGCAAACTGAGCCGTCGTGATTTTCTCGGCCGGGCGGCGGCGCTCGGTATCTCCGCGCCCTTCGCCAACTCGCTGCTTTCAAGCGCTGCACGCGCGGCAGGCCCGGTCAAGGGCGGCACACTGAAGGCCGGACTTGTCGGCGGCGAATCCACCAACAGCCTTGATCCGGCACTGTTCATGACTCAGGTGCCGTTCGCCTTCGGCAAGATGTGGGGCGAATTGATTGTCGAGCTTTCGCCGGAAGGCAAGCTCGAGAACCGCATCGCCGAGGAGATCGGCTCGTCGGACGACGCCAAGGTGTGGACGCTGAAGATCCGCGACGGCGTCGAATTCCACAACGGCAAGACAGTGACCGCCGAGGACGTGGCCGCCACACTTGAGCGCCATTCCGACGAGAAGTCGAAATCCGGCGCGCTCGGCTACATGAAAGGTATCGAGACCATCAAGGCCAGCGGCAAGGAAGTCGTGCTGACGCTGAAGGAGGCCAATGCCGATCTGCCCTATTTGCTCAGCGACTATCACCTGATCGTCCAACCAAATGGCGGCAAGGACAAGGCTGACGCAGGCATCTCGGCCGGTCCTTACAAGGTCACGACCAATGAGCCCGGTGTGCGCCATGGCGGCGAGCGTTTCGCCAATTACTGGCAGGGCGACAAGATGGGCCATGCCGACCAGATCGAGATCATCGTCATCAACGATGCGACAGCGCGCACGGCCGCCCTGCAGGGCGGCCAGGTCAACGTGATCAACCGCGTCGAGCCGAAGATCGTCGACCTGATCAAGCGCCTGCCGGGCGTCACCATCCGCAACCACGCGGGTCCTGGCCACTACGTGTTCATCATGCATTGCAACACGGCGCCGTTCGACAACGCCGATTTGCGCATGGCACTGAAGCTGGCCATCGACCGCGAGGAAATGCTGGACAAGATCCTGCGCGGCTACGGTTCGCTCGGCAACGACTTCCCGATCAATGCGTCCTATCCGCTGTTTACCGAGATCGAGCAGCGCAAGTACGATCCCGACAAGGCCAAGTTCCACTTCAAGAAGTCCGGCCACGACGGCGCTGTCCTGCTGCGGACCTCGGACGTCGCTTTCCCGGGCGCCGTCGATGCATCGCAGTTGTTCCAGCAGAGCGCGGCCAAGGCCGGCATTCAGATCGAGCTGAAGCGTGAGCCCGGCGACGGCTATTGGAACGAGGTCTGGAACAAGCAGCCCTTCTGCGCGTCCTACTGGGGCGGCCGCTCGACCCAGGACCAGATGTACTCCACCGCTTATCTGTCGACCGCCGACTGGAACGACACGCGTTTCAAGCGTCCTGACTTCGACAAGATGGTGCTGGCGGCGCGCGCCGAGCTCGACGAGACCAAGCGCAAGCAGATGTATCATGACATGGCTGTCCTGGTACGAGACGAGGGCGGCCTGATCCTGCCGATGTTCAACCAGTTCATCGACGCTACCGGCGCCAAGGTCGGCGGCTGGGTCGACGATCCGCATCAGGAGCTGATGAACGGCTACGCGCTGGCGAAGTGCTGGCTCGAAGCCTGAGCTTGGCCTTGCGGATATGTCCTCACCCATCTTGAAACTGGTGGCCCAGCGCGTTGCGCTGGGCATTCTGCTCTTGTTGGCCGTTTCGGTCCTGATCTTCGCCGGCACCCAGATCCTGCCCGGCGACGTCGCGCAAGCCATTCTCGGACAGTCGGCGACGCCGGAGTCGCTTGCCAATCTGCGCGAGCAGCTCGGACTCAACCAGCCAGCCTATCTCAGGTATTTTCATTGGCTGGGCGGCGTGCTGACCGGCGATCTCGGCACGGCCATGTCGAGCGGGCAGGACATCGCCACGTCGATCAAGGGACGGCTGTGGAACACGCTGTTCCTCGCCTTCTGGGCGGCGATCGTCGCCGTGCCGCTGGCGATCATCCTCGGCCTGATCGCGGTGCGCTACCGCAATGGCTGGGTCGACAAGCTGATCTCCGGGCTGGCGCTGGCCTCGACCTCGTTTCCCGAATTCTTCATCGGCTATGTGCTGGTCTATTTCTTCGCCGTGAAATGGCAGATATTCCCCGGCATTTCGACCGTCTATGACGGCATGCCTTTTGGCGAACGGATGCAGGCGATCGCCTTGCCGGCGACGGCGCTGACGCTGGTCGTGCTCGCCCACATGATGCGCATGACACGCGCGGCGATCCTCAATGTCATGCAGTCGGCCTATGTCGAGACGGCGGAACTGAAGGGCCTGTCGGCCTTCAACGTCATCCGCAAGCACGCCTTCCCCAATGCCATCGCGCCGATCATCAATGTCGTCATGCTCAACCTCGCCTACTTGATCGTCGGCGTCGTCGTGGTCGAGGTGATCTTCGTCTATCCGGGCATGGGACAGTATCTGGTCGACCACGTCACCAAGCGAGACGTGCCGGTGGTGCAGGCGGTCGGCCTGATCTTCGCCGCCGTCTATATCAGCCTGAACATCATTGCGGACATAGCGGCGATCGTCGCCAATCCGCGTCTCAGACATCCGAAATAGGGGGCGGATATGCTCGATATCAAACGCATCCCCATCCCCGCGCTGATCGGCATCGTGCTGACGGCATTGTTCGTGCTTGCGGCGGTCTTCGCCCCCTGGATCGCGCCGCACGGCAATGGCGAAATCGTCGGCGACGTCTGGGAACCGATGTCGGCTGCCCATTTGCTGGGCACCGACAATCTCGGCCGAGACCTGCTTTCGCGCATGATCTACGGCGCCCGCATCACTTTGTTCATCGCGGTGCTGGCCACCGCGCTGTCGTTCTCGCTCGGCGCCATTCTCGGCTTCTCGGCGGCCGTCTTCGGCGGCTGGTTCGACACGCTGCTGTCGCGCCTCGTCGATCTCTTGATGTCGATCCCGACACTGATCATGGGTCTCGTCGTGCTGTCGGTGCTGCCGACCAATCTGGTGACGCTGATCCTGGTGATGGGCATTCTGGATTCGACCCGCGTCTATCGCCTGTCGCGCGCGGTCGCCGTCGACATCAACGTCATGGACTATGTCGAAGCGGCGAAACTGCGCGGTGAAGGCAGCGGCTGGATCATCTTCCGCGAGATCCTCCCCAACGCATTGTCGCCGCTGGTTTCCGAACTCGGTCTGCGCTTCATCTACGCGGTGCTGTTCCTGTCGACGCTGTCGTTCCTCGGCCTTGGCGTGCAGCCACCGGACGCCGACTGGGGCGGCATGGTTAAGGAAAACAAAGACGGCATCGTGTTCGGCATCGCGGCCGCACTCATCCCAGCGGGGGCGATCGCGCTGCTGGCGATTTCCGTCAACCTGGTTGCCGACTGGGTGCTCAACCGGACGACAAGCCTCAAGGGAGGACGCGGGTGATGGCCGACACCAAAGCGAAGCTCGGGCAACCGAAGTCAGGCCTGCTGCTCGACATCCGCAATCTGCGCATCGAGGCTACCGTCTTCCCGCCCGGCGAACCGCCGAAGGACATCGTGCTGGTGCACGATGTCTCACTGACGCTCGAGAAGGGCAAGGTGCTCGGCCTGATCGGCGAATCCGGCGCCGGCAAGTCGACTATCGGCCTGTCGTCTATGGGCTACGGCCGCGGCGGCGTGCGCATCACAGGCGGCGAGGTGATCCTGAACGGCCGCGACATCCTCAAGGGCGGCAAGGACGGCTTCCGCAAATTACGCGGCCGCGAGGTCTGCTATGTCGCGCAGTCGGCGGCAGCGGCCTTCAACCCGGCGCACAGACTGATGGACCAGGTGGTGGAAGCCACCCTGCTGCACGGCACCGCGACACGCGCCGAGGCCGAGAAGCGCGCGGTTGCGCTGTTCAAGAAGCTCAGCCTGCCGAACCCTGAAACCATCGGCGAGCGTTTTCCGCACCAGGTTTCGGGCGGCCAGTTGCAGCGTGTGATGACGGCGATGGCCCTGTGCTCCGAGCCGGACCTGATCGTCTTCGACGAGCCGACAACGGCGCTCGACGTGACGACGCAGATCGACGTGCTGGCGGCGATCAAGGACGCCATCCGCGACACCCATGTCGCTGCGCTCTACATCACGCACGACCTTGCCGTCGTCGCCCAGGTCTCCGACGAGATCATGGTGCTGCGCCATGGAAGGCTGGTCGAATGGGGCGGCACAAGGCAGATCATCAAGGAGCCGCGCCAGGAATACACCAACGCGCTGGTCTCGGTGCATGAGATCGAACACCAGGAGCAGAAGCCCGGCACGTCGCCGTTCCTGTCGGTGAAGAACGTCACCGCCGCCTATGGCCGCAGCCATATCAAGGTGCTGAAGGACGTATCCGTCGACATCTATCCGGGCCAGACGCTGGCCGTGGTCGGCGAGTCCGGCTCCGGCAAGTCGACGCTGGCGCGCGCCATCACGGGACTTTTGCCACCCGAACAGGGTACCGTCACCTTCGACGGACGCGCGCTGGCCAACAGGCTGGCCGACCGGCCGAAGGAGGATCTGCGCCAGTTGCAGATGATCTACCAGATGGCCGATGTGGCGATGAACCCGCGTCAGACCGTCGGCACCATCATCGGCCGGCCGCTGGAGTTTTATTTCGGCATGCGCGGCCGTGAGCGCGACAGACGCGTTGCCGAACTGCTCGACAAGATCGAGATGGGCAAGGGATTTTCCGACCGCTACCCGGCCGAGCTTTCCGGCGGCCAGAAACAGCGTGTCTGCATCGCCCGGTCGCTTGCCGCCAAGCCGAAGCTGATCATCTGCGACGAGGTGACCTCGGCGCTCGATCCGCTGGTGGCACACGGCATCCTCGAGCTGCTGCTGGAGCTGCAGAAGGAAGAGAACGTCGCCTATCTGTTCATCACGCATGACCTTGCCACGGTGAAGTCGATCGCCGATTCAATCGCGGTTATGTATCGCGGCGAGGTGGTGCGTTACGGCCCCAAGGGCAAGGTGCTGAGCCCGCCCTTCGACGCCTACACCGACCTGCTGCTCTCCTCGGTTCCAGAGATGGAAATCGGCTGGCTGGAAAAGGCAATCAAGGGACGGCGCATGGCCAGCGCGGGGAACTAAAGCAATTCCGGGAAAACTGGGAACCAATACTGCCGGAAGAAAAAGGCAGGCGCTTCCCCTGGAAATTGTGTCAGACCAAGCTGCCACATAGGGGCGTCAGCGACCGTCATCCGGATGCAACACTAGAGCGCCACACGTCCTTCGGGACGAGCGCCGCTCGCTATGCCAAGAGCCCTATCGGCGAAATGATGGACGGCTACGCGCTTGCCGAGTGCTGGCTCAACGCTTGAGCGGACTCTGATCGTCCGATTTCATCTATCAGAATGCCGTGTGCCCGGGACGGCATACGGCATTCCCGTTTCAACCGCCAACCGCATGGAGCAGCCCGTGGCGCTCAAATCCAAGCTTCTGCTGATCATCCTCGATGGCGTGCCTTACCGGAACTGGCGCCGGCTGATGGGCAATCTCGAAGGCTGGGTGCAATCGGGCGAGGCGCGCGTCTGGAAGATGCGCTCGGTGCTGCCGTCGACCTCGGCCTGCTGCTATGCCTCGATCCACACCGGGGTTTCGCCGCAGGTGCACGGGATTCTCTCCAATGAGAACCGTTTCCGCGTCGAGCAGCCCGATATCTTCTCCGAGGTCAGCAAGGCAGGCGGCAAGACGGGGGCGGTGACCCATTCCTACTGGTCGGAATTCTTCCGCGCCTACCCGTTCGACCTGGTCGAGGGCATGGAATTCGACGAGCCAGGCGGGCCGATCACGCATGGCCGCTTCCACACCATGACCGGTTACAATCTCCGCAACCAGATGACGCCGAGCGATGTCGACCTGTTCGCGACGCTGACCATGCTGACGAAACGCCATGGCATTGACTACGGCATCCTGCATACCTGCACGCTGGATTCGATGGGACACCGCTTCGGCCACGACTGCCACGAGATGGACCATGCCGTCTATGCGATGGACGGCATGCTGGCCGCCTTCCTGCCGCGCTGGATCGAAGCCGGCTATGAGGTGATCGTGACCGCCGATCACGGCCAGACCGATCGTGGCCATCACGGCGGCCATGACGACGAGATGCAGGATTTCGCGCTGTATTATTTTGGACAAGGCAAAGGGTCGGATGCGGACACACTACTCGACCAGCTGCAGCTGGCGCCGACGGTGCTGAGCCGACTGGGTGTTCCCGTGCCCGCGACGATGAAGGCGAAGTCTTTCTTGGAGTGAGAAGCGGTCCGCGAAGCTCTTCCCTTCTGCCCTTGTGGGAGAAGGAAGAGGCGCACCTCTGGCAACCTCCGCGCTCTTCGGTTAGCCTCCGCAAAATTCCTTGGCGGAGGATGAACCTTTTTGGGCCGATCAGCGACAGAGCAGACAGGAGCCAGGCGGCTCGACCGGCCATGACGGCAGCGACGGAGACCGATCGCGCGCTTGTCGACCGGGTCGCGAAGGGCGACCGAGCCGCCGTGCGGCTCCTGTTCATGCGTCACCACGCGCGGGTCTACCGCTTCGTGGCGCGCCAGACGGGATCGGAAATGATGGCCGACGATATCGCCAACGAAGTCTTCCTTGAGCTGTGGCGCCAGGCGCCCGGCTTCGAAGGGCGTTCCGAAGTCTCGACATGGCTGCTCGGCATTGCCCGTTTCAAGGCGCTGTCCTTTCTGCGCAAGAAAAAGGAAGACTGGATCGACGACGAGGCCGCCGCCGCAGTGCCCGACGGCGCCGACACGCCGGAAGTCGTCACCATGAAGGAAGACAAGGCGGCCGCCCTGCGGCGCTTCGTCGACGCCTTGCCGGAAGAGCATCGCGTCGTCATCGATCTTGCCTATTATCACGGGCAGTCGGTGAGCGAGATCAGCGAGGTGCTCGACATTCCGGTCGCCACCGTCAAGACCCGGATGTTCTACGCCCGCAAGAAACTCGGCGAGGCTCTCAAGGCCGCCGGTTACGACAGGGGGTGGCCATGAGCGCCGCTGAAAAGATGTCGCGCCGCGACGAAATGGAAACGCTGCTGCCGTTCTACCTGAACGGCTCGCTGGAAGGTTCCGACCTGGAAGCGGTCGAGGAATGGCTGGCCAGCGATCCGGCCGCACTTGCCGCCCTTGGCGAAGCTGAAGCCGAATTCTCCGGCGCCACGGCCGCCAACGAAGCAATCCGGCCGCCGGCCGATGCGCTCAGCCGCTTTGCCAAGGCACTCGACGCCGAGGCCGGGCCTGCGCGCAAGCCGGCAGGATCGTCCTGGCTGGCGCAGGCCTGGGGCCGCTTCATGGCGGTGCCGGTCGGCGTCGCCTGGGCGGCAGCCGCGGTTCTGCTGGCGCTGGTCATGGTGCAGTCGTTTGTCGAACCCGGCGGAAAGGGCAATGATTTCGAGATTGCCGGCGCGCAAGACGATCTGGCGAAAATGCCGTACGCCCTGGTCAAGTTCAAGCCGGATGCGAAGATGTCGGACATTTCCGCCTTCCTCGGCAGCAACGGGCTGAAGATCGTCGGCGGACCGACCGCCGACGGCGTGTTCCGGCTTGGCATCCCGGCTGCCAACGCAGCCGACTACACCAGGCAAATCGGCCTTGTTGCCGCCCAGGCTTTCACGGAGACTGTGATCGAGGGAAGGAAACCGGTTGATGGCGGCTGAGGCGGTCATTCGATTTGCGGCAATGCTTGCGGCGGCGATGACAATCGTCGCCGTGCCCGCGTCGGCGCAGACCAACGATCCCAATCCCGACCAGACGAAAATCGACTGCCGCGACGGGACCAATGCGGCAGGCGCCGACTGCGCCAAGGATGGCAGCGACACAGAGGGCGGATCGGATGCGGCGCAATCCGGCGCGGTGTTCCTGCCGGCCCTGATCGTCGACCTGTTTCCCAACCCGGCGGCGCCCCCGACCCCTGTGCCGACGCCACGGCCCGAACCGGCGACGCCGCCGGCCGACACTCAAGCCGGCCCCCCGCCCGGTGGCCCGATCGTCTCGCCGACCGATCTCATTGCCGTTCAGCCGCGGCGCGCGGTGATTGGCGATTTCGTGCCCGACGAGGTGCTGGTGACCGTCGACGGCGATGCCGGCGCTGTCCAGCAGATCGCCGCCTCCTTCGGCCTGCAGGTGCGCTCGCAGCGCCAGTCGCGGCTGCTTGGCACCACACTGGTGCGCTTCGGCATTCCCGACGGCCGGCCCGTCGGCGTCGTGCTGGCGCAACTGGCCGCCGACGGCCGCACTCAGCGGCGCGAGCCCAATCACGTCTATTCGCTGCAGCAGGACGCCGGCATCGTCAACTATGCGTTCGACCGCATTGCGCTCGATTCCAAGCAAGCCAGCGGAGAAAACGTCCGCATCGCGGTGATCGACACCGGCATCGACGACACCAACCCGGCGCTCTCGGGCGTCATTGCCGGGCAGTTCGACGCCATGCCCGACGTGCCGATCGAAAAGCGCGATCACGGCACGTCGATCGACGGGCTGATCGCCGGCGTCGGCGCGCTGGAAGGCATGGCACCGGGCGCAAAAATCTATCACGCCCGCGCCTTCGAGGGCGGCAAGTCGACCATGGACGTCATCCTGTCGGCGCTCGACTGGGCGGCGGAACAGGACGTGCGCATCATCAATATGAGCTTTGTCGGGCCGAAGAACGATTTGCTCGGCGTCGCCTGCCGCAATGCCCGCGCGCTCGGCATGGTGCTGGTCGCCGCAGCCGGTAACAACGGGCCGAAGGCGCCCTATGGCTATCCGGCCGCCTTCGATAGTGTCATCGCGGTGACCGCCACCGATGCCAAGGACGGGCTGATGCCGCAGGCCAATCGCGGCGCCTATGTCTTCATCTCGGCACCCGGCGTCGAGATGGTGGCGCCGAGCGGCGCCGGCTCGGATGTGGTCACAGGCACCTCGTTTGCCGCGGCGATCGTGAGCGGCGCCATCGCCAATCTCATCCATGCCGCGCCCGATCGCTCGGCCGACGACATCGAAAAGGCGCTCGCGGCAACGGCCAGGGATCTCGGTCCCAAGGGACGCGACAATGATTTCGGCTACGGCCTGCTGGACATCAAGGCGGCGGCAAAGGACTAGTCTGCGACAGTCCAAGCGGCGGCCTGCGGGGGACGCACCAGAAAATAGAACGCGACGATGTGCGTGATCATCAGCAGCGGCACGTAGATGATCGGGATCGCGTAGGTGGCGCCCAGTTCGCCCGCACGCTGGGGGAGGCCGACCTGGATGGCGTGGTAATAGTCTACGATCAGATCAACCGTCCCGACCAGATTGAAGGCGACGACGAGCGCCCAGAAGAGCCGAGGTATCCTTGCCGTGAGCAGCGCCAGCATGGCCAGCACTCCTGTTGCAAGGTCGCCGTAGGCAGCAAACACGGCAAAGCCGGCAGGCAAATCGGGGCTGACGACACCCGGAACGAGGAAGACCAGCCCGAAGAAGCGGAAGCTGTGCAGAGTGGCAACAGCGCGTTGCGCCGCGACCCGGTCCATCGATCTGAGCCACGGCAAACCGTATACAGCGAAGCAAAGCAGCCACGCGACATAGCCCAGAACAAGATGGATTTGGAATAGGACTTCGGTGGACATCTGGCCTCCTCTCGACAATTGGTTCATGCGGCCTCGAACACTGCGGTCAGGATACCGAGCCGACCTTGCATAAGATTTCGTCCGAGATTGGCCGCAAGCTCAGCGAAGTCCGGTCCCATCACCACGCCGAGATTGGGCGAAGGCGGCCCCGACGCGCGCAACTGTGCGAACCACGCCTTGGCGGCGTCGGTGTCGTCTTGCCATGCCAGCATGCGGAAGCTGGCCGGTTCGATCGCCTCGCGCGTCGCACCGGCTGTTAGGAGAAAGCTCGTCGCCGGCGTTCTCGCCCAGGGAAGCGGATAGTGCGGCTCGCCTCCAGACAACACGACGTCGTATGTGGCAAACCTGCCGCCTGGCTTCAGCACGCGCCGAATCTCGCTGTAGAGCAGCGTCCGGTCAGAGATGTTCATCGCCACGTGCTGCAACAGCACCGCGTCGAAACGGCCATCGTCGAATGGGAGCTCCAATGCGCTGGCGGTCTGGAACGACAGCTGCCCGCTCTGTCCCGTGCGCTCGGTCAGATAGCGCGCGGCATCCACGAAAGGCTCGCTGAGATCCACGCCAGTAACCCGGCAGCCATAGGTCGCAGCCAGAAAGCGCGCCGGCCCACCGACGCCCGAGCCGACGTCCAGTATCGACATGCCGGCAGCGATCCCCGCCAATTGGGCAAGCTCGCCGGTGGCAGCTAGCCCACGGGTGTGAAACTGGTCGAGAACGCCCAATTGTTGGGGCGTGAGGAGCTGGTCCTCCGGGCCGAGGGCAGCCAACACCGTCTTCAGCCGCTCGGTCAGGCCCGTCGCGCGATAATGGTCGCGTACCCCTTCAAGTTCATCGGTCATCGCATGATGTCTCCTAGGTTCAGCTCATACCTAGGCCCACTTCCATAATTCGACTACCCGGCGTAATAACAACAACCTATGAAGCAGAACTACACAGTCCGACATGGTGCGCTGGAGGGCATCGAGGCGTTCCTGGCTGTCGCCAGGCACCGCAACTTCCGCCGCGCCGCAGCGCAACTCGGCGTGACACCGTCCGCCGTGAGCCAGGCGGTGCGCGCGCTGGAGGCACGCATGGGTGCGGCGCTGTTCGTCCGCACGACACGGAGCGTCGGCTTGACCGAGCCTGGCCAGCGGTTCCTCGATCGTGCCGGCCCTGCTTTCGAAGAACTCGTCGCGGCCGGCGAGGCCGTGCGTGACATCGGCCAACGGCCGACCGGTCTGCTGCGCCTGTCCGTGCCCCGCGCCGTCGTGCCGTTGATCCTGGAGCCGATGATCGCGTCGTTCTGCCGGGCTTACCCCGAGATCGAGCTGGAGATCGCCGCGAGCGACGAGATGGTCGATCTCGCGGCCGGCGGGTTCGATGCCGGCATCCGTCTCGGCCAGTTCATTGCGGTCGACATGGTCGCGGTGCGGCTAACCCCATCGTTTTCGTTCGTGGTCGTCGGCAGCCCTGACTATCTCAAACGCCACGGCCGCCCCGAACGCGTCGATGATCTGCGCAACCACGCCTGCCTGCGCTTGCGCCGTTCGAACGGCGCCATAGCGCCCTGGGCTTTCGTCGACGGCAACGAGGCGATCGAGGCGATGCTCTCAGGCCCGCTGATAGCGCACGATTATCCGACATTGCTCGGGGCCGCGATGCGGGGCGTCGGGCTGGCGCAGACGCCTCGACCAATCGCTGAAGCTCCGATAGCCGAAGGTAAACTGGAACCGGTGCTGGACGGCATCGCCGCCACGACGCCGGGCGTCTTCCTGTATCATCCCGGCAAGCGCCAAGTCCTGCCGAAGCTGCGCGCCTTCATCGACCACCTCAAATCCGCGGCGTGAGATGTCGGAATCCGGCCCCCTTGCGGTGGTCTCGCTACTGCCGGCGTCGGGCGAGATTGATGCGGCGTGAGTGTCGCGTCTCAACTCGATCCCGCAGAGCACATGGCTTTGATCTCCAGCTACGCCGGCGCACCGGCGACTGACCCTCTCACCACCAGGTCGACCGGCCAGACCTCGCCTCGCGCGCCCTCCTCCAGTCCTGAAATCCGTGCCGCCAGCCGCTCGGCGACACGGGCGCCGGCGAGACGGATCGATGAACGCGTCGTCGACAGCGGCACCGAGAAATTCTCCGGCCTCAGCCAGGGGAAGACATCGTCATGGGCGATCAGCGAGACGTCGCCCGGAATGCTCAAGCCGAGGTCGCGCACCGCACGCACGACGCCCAGCGCCATGATCAGGCTGGAGCAGGCGATCGCCGTCGGCGCGTCGTCCCCTTCCAGCAAACGCCTGGTGGCGCGATAGCCGTTCTCCTCGGTCATATCGACCGAGCAGACATGGCGTTCGATCAATGTCAGTCCGCTCGCGGCGAGTGCCCGGCGCACGCCGCGTTCGCGATGGATGGCGAAGGTCTCGCGGCCGTCACCGTTGATCAGCGCCAGCCGCCGATGACCGAGCTGGATCAGCAGCCTGGTCGCTTCGTGGAAGGCGCCCTCATTGTCGATGTCGGTGAAGGCGTAGTCGAAATCGAAGCCCTCACTGCGGCCATGGACGATGAAGGGAATGCCGAGCGTGTTGACCAGCGCCACGCGCCGGTCAGCGGGCCTTGGAGAGGAGATATAAACAGCGTCGACCTGCCGGTTGGCGACGATGCGCCGGTAGGTCGTCTCCTGGTCGTCGGCGTCGGCCGGCGACAGCACAAGGTCGAGCTCGTGCGAGCGAGCATAGTCGCCAAGGCCGGACAGGAACTCGACGAAATGCGGATCGATGTCGACGGACGCACCGGTCGGCAGGACATAGCCGATCATGCCGGTCTTGCCGGTCGCCAGCCGGCGCGCGCTCGGGTTGGGCCGATAGCCATGGCGCTTGGCGGCATCCATGACACGCCTGCGCGTCTCCTCGTTGACCTCGGGATAGCCGTTCAGCGCGCGGCTTACCGTGGTTTGCGAAAGTGCCAGCATGTGGGCGAGCTGCTTGAGGTTCACGAAAGTCTCCATTCCCTCAAAGCGCTTTTAAATTGAATCGACCCAAGTGCCATCGGGGCCGAGCCATACGAAGCCCAACCATAGACGCGGTTTGGGCATGTTTGAAACAAAAATTGCTGCTGCACTGCCATAATAGCGTGCTGCGACGCACTTTTAGGGCACAAATGCGCGAACCTAAATCGATTGATTCGCCAGCCTCTTGACTTCCCCGCGATTCAATGGCGTGATCGAAAAAGCCAAAGCGCTTTGGAAGACTCTTCGAAAGGTTGCGGTTCCTTTCCGACTGAGTCACAGTCCTGCGGCGTCGGCGGGCGGAATGGAGGTTCCGTCCGGTGTGTGAGACCCACTGGGAGGAATACCGATGAAGAAAATGCTTTTGCTGGGTGCTGCGTTTGCCACGTTCGCCCTGAACGCGCCCGCGCAGGCCGAACTGAAGTTCAAGCCCGGCGAAGACAAGCGCTTCAACTGGGCGAACTACGAAGAGCTCAAGAAAGTCGACCTCAAGGGTGAGACGCTGTCGATCTTCGGACCGTGGCGCGGCGAGGACGAAGGCCTGGTGCGCGGCGTTCTCGACTATTTCTCGGAAGCCACCGGCGTCGAGATCAAATACTCCTCCTCGGAGAATTACGAGCAGCAGATCGTCATCGACACGCAGGCCGGCAGCCCGCCCAACATCGCCGTGCTGCCGCAGCCGGGCCTCATCCAGGACCTGGCGTCGAAGGGCCTTTTGACGCCGCTCGGTGACGACACCGCCAAATGGGTCAAGGACAATTACGGCGCCGGCCAGTCATGGGTCGATCTCGGCACCTTCAAGGACAAGGACGGCAAGCCGGGCTTCTTCGCCTTCCCTTACAAGGCCGACGTGAAGTCGCTGGTCTGGTACTCGCCGGATAATTTCGAGGAAGCCGGCTACAAGGTGCCGAAGACCCAGGAAGAACTCGCCGATCTCGAAAAGAAGATCATCGCCGATGGCGGCAAGCCGTGGTGCATCGGCCTCGGCTCCGGCGGTGCCACCGGCTGGCCGGCAACCGACTGGGTCGAAGACCTGATGCTGCGCACCCAGCCTCCGGAGGTCTACGACAAATGGGTGAAGAACGAGATCCCGTTCAACGATCCGGCGGTGGTCAACGCCATCGACATTTTCGGCAAGATCGCGACCGACGACAAGATGGTCGACGGCGGCGCCAAGGCGGTTGCGGCGACCGACTTCCGCGACAGCCCGAAGGGCCTCTTTTCGGTGCCGCCGAAATGCTACCTGCACCACCAGGCATCGTTCATTCCGACCTTCTTCCCGGAAGGCACCAAGGTCGGCCAGGACGCGGACTTCTTCTACTTCCCGCCCTATGCCGCCAAGCCTGAACTGGGCACGCCCGTGCTCGGCGCCGGTACGCTGGCGATGATCACCAAGGACAGCAAGAGTGCGCGCGCGTTCATCGAATTCCTGAAGATGCCGCTCGCCCACGAGATCTGGATGGCCGAGGGCGGCTTCGTGACGCCGCTCAAGTCGGTCAACAAGGATGCCTATGCCAGCGACGCGCTGAAGAAACAGGGCGAAATCCTCGCCAATGCCTCGACTTTCCGCTTCGACGGTTCCGACCTGATGCCGGGCAAGATCGGCGCCGGCGCCTTCTGGACCGGCATGATCGACCTGGTCGGCGGCAAGTCGGCACAGGACGTCGCCACCGACATCCAGAAGAGCTGGGACGCCATCAAGTAGACGGCTGGCACGTAGACGACCAACCATTCTCGCACTGGATCCGGACCGTACCGGCCCGGATCCGACGGCGGCCCGTGCCGCAGCCTTTCGTCATGAGCGCATTGACATGAAGCGCGATCGGCAATGTGCGCAAGCCGCCGATGACGCGCTCCAAACAACTGAATCGGCGCCTGGTCCCCGTCACCAAGGTCATTCCTTGTCGGGTCATGCGCAGGGGGAGAGGGACCCATGGCGGCTCAGATTTTCTCGGCCATATTCGTCATCATCGTCGGCGTCGGCGGTTGCGTCGCCTATTTCTGGGGCGCCAACAAACTGGTCGACCTGATATTCCCGTCACGCGGCGTCGCCGGTGCCGCGGCCATCGACAATCTACGCCGGCAAGGGCTGGTCAGGCCATGGCTGTTCGTCGGCCCGGCGATGATCATCCTCACCATCTACCTGATCTATCCGGTGGTCGAGACGCTGCGGCTGTCGTTCCTCGATCGCGGCGGCATCAATTTCGTCGGCCTGGCGAACTATGAATGGGCGTTCGGCGACCGCGAGTTCCGCAACTCGATCCTCAACAACATCATCTGGCTGGCGGTGGTGCCGGCCGCCTGCACCTTCCTCGGGCTGATCATCGCCGTGCTCACCGACAAGATCTGGTGGGGCACGATCGCCAAGAGCCTGATTTTCCTGCCATTGGCGATCTCCTTCGTCGGCGCCAGCGTGATCTGGAAATTCATCTACGAGTATCGCGGCGAAGGCCAGACGCAGATCGGCATCCTCAACGCCATCATCCAGCATTTCGGCGGCCAGCCGCAGGTCTGGATATCGCTGCCGTTCTGGAACAATTTCTTCCTGATGATCATCCTGATCTGGATCCAGACCGGCTTTGCCATGGTCATCCTGTCTTCCGCCCTGCGCGGCATCCCCGAGGAAACGCTGGAAGCCGCCGTGATCGACGGCGCCAATCCGTTCCAGATCTTCTGGAAGATCATGGTGCCGCAGATCTGGGGCACCATCGCCGTGGTCTGGACCACGATCACCATTCTGGTGCTCAAAGTATTCGACATCGTGCTGACCATGACCAACGGCCAGTGGAACAGCCAGGTGCTGGCCAATCTGATGTTCGACTGGATGTTCCGCGGCGGCGGCGATTTCGGCCGCGGCGCCACCATCGCCATCATCATCATGATTGCGGTCATTCCGATCATGGTCTGGAACATCCGCCAGGCGAACAAAGAGACGGGAGGACATTGAGATGGCCGTCGCGACCGGAAATTCCTTCGCCAGCCGCTTCGGCGTCCACATCGCCGTGCTCATCTTCGTCGCGATCTGGACCATACCGACCCTCGGCATCCTGGTTTCATCGCTGCGCGACAAGAACCAGATCATTGCCTCGGGCTGGTGGAACTCGTTCGCCAGTTCCACCCAGACCGAAGCCGGCCGGCTGCCGCCCGCCTCGGCGCAAGTCGAGAAGGACGGCAAGTTCGTGCTCGAGGGCAATATCTTCGGCGACGGCGCCAAGCGCGACATCAGCGCCTTCGGGGTCAAATCGGCGGCACCGACGCAGTATCCCGCCGGCACCACAGCCGATCTCGGCGACGGCGTGACCTTGCAGCTCAATGCCGACGGCAGCTTCGTCATGCAGTCCCCGAAAGCGTTCGAAGGCGATCGCGGCCAGCGCGTCTATTATGCTTCGTCGGCGCCGCCGAAATTCACCACCGATAATTACAAAACCGTGCTGTTCTCCGAAGGCATCGGACGGTCTTTCATGAATTCCCTGACCGTCACCATTCCGGCGACCGTCATCCCGATCCTGATCGCCGCCTTTGCCGCTTATGCGCTGGCCTGGATGCGGTTTCCCGGCCGGGCGCTGCTGATCGCGGTCATCATCGGCTTGCTGGTGGTGCCGTTGCAGATGTCGCTGATCCCGCTGTTGAAGCTCTACAACGGCGTCGGCGCTTTCTTCGGCATGCCGTCGAAGACCTATCTCGGCATCTGGCTGGCGCATACCGGCTTCGGCCTGCCCTTCGCCATCTACCTGCTGCGCAGCTACATTGCCGGCCTGCCGCGCGAAATCATGGAATCGGCGCGCATCGACGGCGCCAGCGATTTCGAGATCTTCGTCAAGATCGTCTTGCCGCTGTCGTTTCCGGTGCTGGCTTCGTTTGCCATCTTCCAGTTCCTGTGGGTATGGAACGATCTGCTGGTGGCGATGGTTTTCCTCGGCACAGAGGCAGACCAGATCGTGCTGACCGCCAAGCTCAACGCGCTGTTGGGCTCACGCGGCGGCGACTGGGAGATTCTGACGACATCGGCTTTCGTGACCATCATCGTGCCGCTGATCGTGTTCTTCTCGCTGCAGCGCTATTTTGTCCGCGGGCTGCTTGCCGGCTCGGTGAAAGGAGGCTGAGACGATGCAATCCGCTTTGAAGGCCAGCTCGAAGCCTGACCTCGCCATCGATCGCGACTGGTGGCGGGGCGCGGTGATCTACCAGATTTATCCGCGCAGCTACCAGGACTCGAACGGCGACGGCATCGGTGACCTTAAGGGCATCATCGGGCGGCTACCCTACATCGCGGCACTCGGTGCGGACGCCATCTGGATTTCGCCGTTCTTCAAGTCGCCGATGAAGGATTTCGGCTATGACGTGTCGGATTACTGCGACGTCGATCCGATGTTCGGCACGCTGGCCGACTTCGACGCGCTGACAGCCGAGGCACACAGGCTGGGCTTGAAGGTGATGATCGACGAGGTGCTGTCGCATACCGCCGACAACCACCCGTGGTTCAAGGAAAGCCGGTCGAGCCGCAGCAACCCGAAAGCCGACTGGTACGTCTGGGCAGACGCCAGGCCGGACGGCACGCCGCCCAACAACTGGCTGTCGATCTTCGGCGGCTCGGCCTGGCAATGGGACACCAGCCGCCAGCAATATTACATGCACAATTTTCTGGCCGAGCAGCCCGACCTCAACTTCCACAACCACGAAGTCCAGGACGCGTTGCTCGACGTCACCCGCTTCTGGCTGGAGCGCGGCGTCGATGGTTTCCGGCTCGACACCATCAATTTCTACTTCCACAGCCAGGGCTTGGAAAACAACCCGCCGCTGCCGCCGGAAGAGCGCAACGACCAGACCGCGCCGGCGGTCAACCCCTACAACTACCAGGACCATCTCTACGACAAGAGCCGGCCCGAGAACCTCGGCTTCCTCGAACGGTTCCGTGCCCTGCTCGATGAATATCCGGCAACCGCAGCGGTCGGCGAGGTCGGCGATTCGCAGCGTGGGCTTGAAGTGGTGGCCGCCTACACCGCCGGCGGCAAGCGCGTGCACATGTGCTACTCCTTCGATTTCCTGGCGCCGGAAAAGATCAGCGCGGGCAAGGTCCGCTCGGTGCTGGAATCCTTCGGCAAGGTCGCCAGCGATGGCTGGTCGTGCTGGGCCTTCTCCAACCACGATGTAATGCGCCCGGCCTCGCGCTGGGCCGCCAATGAGCCCGACCCGACCGCCTACCTGAAGGTCATCTCGGCGCTGCTGATGTCCTTGCGCGGTTCGGTCTGCATCTATCAGGGTGAGGAACTTGGGCTCGGCGAGGCCGACCTTCGGTTCGAGGATTTGCAGGATCCCTACGGCATCCGCTTCTGGCCTGAATTCAAGGGCCGCGACGGCTGCCGCACACCGATGGTGTGGAACGGCGGCGCCAAGAATGGCGGCTTCTCCCAGGCAAAACCCTGGCTGCCGGTGCCGGCCAAGCATTTGGCGCAAGCGGTCAATGTCCAGCAGGGCGACGAGGCTTCGCTGCTCGAGCACTACCGGCGCTTTCTCACCTTCCGGCGTGCCCATCCGGCGCTGGCCAAGGGCGACATCACCTTCATCGAAAGTGAGGGAGATACCGTCGCCTTCACGCGCCGCGCAGGCAACGAGCAGATCGTCTGCGTCTTCAATCTGGGAGCCGGGCGGGCCAAGGTTGACCTTGGCGGCCGATCGCTGCAACCTCTGCCCGGGCACGGATTTTCGGGGCAGGCGAGCAGCGGTTCCATCGAGCTTGGCGGCTACGGCGCCTGGTTCGGGCGTCTCGACTGAATTTCCAATCACTGGAGGAAACCAATGGCCGATGTCACGCTAAGACAAGTGAAGAAGTCCTACGGCAATCTGAACATTCTCCACGGCATCGACCTCGATATTAAGTCGGGCGAGTTCATCGTCTTCGTCGGCCCGTCGGGCTGCGGCAAGTCGACATTGCTGAGGTCGATCGCCGGGCTCGAGGAAATCACCTCCGGCGAACTCAGAATAGCCGGCGAAGTGGTGAACGACGTGCCGCCGTCGAAGCGGGGCATCGCCATGGTGTTCCAGTCCTACGCGCTGTACCCGCACATGACCGTCTACGACAACATGGCGTTCTCGATGAAGATCGGCAAAGAGAACAAGGCCGAGATCGACCGCCGCGTGCGCCAGGCCGCCGAGATCCTGCAACTGACCAAATATCTCGACCGCCTGCCCAAGGCGATGTCGGGTGGCCAGCGCCAGCGCGTCGCCATCGGCCGCGCCATCGTGCGCAATCCGAAGGTGTTCCTGTTCGACGAGCCGCTTTCGAACCTCGACGCCGCGCTGCGCGTCGCCACCCGCATCGAGATCGCCAAGCTCAAGGAATCGATGCCCAACACGACCATGATCTACGTTACCCACGACCAGGTCGAGGCGATGACGCTGGCCGACCGCATCGTGGTGCTCAAGGACGGCCATATCGAGCAGGTCGGCACGCCGATGGACCTCTACAAGAAGCCCGGCAATCTGTTCGTTGCCCAGTTCATCGGCTCGCCGGCCATGAACATCCTGCCGGCGACCATCGAAAAGACCGGAAACCCGACCTTCGTCAGCCATGTCGGCGGACGCAAGGCGACCGTGCCGATTGCGACGCCGGCTTCGGCAAAGGGCGCTGCGGTGAGCTTTGGCGTGCGGCCGGAGGACCTGATCATCGCCAGCGGCGCGGACTATCTGTTCGAGGGGACGGTCGACTATGTCGAGCAACTCGGCGAGGTGCAGCTTGTCTATGTCGACATCGGCCGCGCCGATCTGCCGCTGGTGACCAAGCTGCCCGGCAATGTCGAGGTCAAGCGCGGCTCGACATTGCGGCTGAGCGCAAATGGCGAGGACCTGCATATCTTCGACGCGGATGGACGTTCTTTCGCGTTGCATGAAGTGGAAGCAAAGGCGGCTTAACCGCAATTACCGTGTCAGGCACAAAAAAGAGCGGCGGGCCGGGCCCGCCGCTCTTTGACTTGGAGATCGACTTCGGTTGTTAGTTGTTGCCGAAGAGGTTGCGGTCGGCACCTTGCGGAGCAGACTTCTGGGTGGTGTCACCCGACGAGTTCAGCAGCTTGTAAACCGGCGAACCGGTGTTGCGTACCGAAGAGGTGCGCGTGCTGTCGACCGAAGTCGTGGCGGCAGGCTGATTGGCACCATTGGAGCCAAAGTTGTCGCTGCCGGCGAAGGCACTGCCGGTGATGGCCAGAACGGCGGCGGCAGCAATGAGGATCTTGTTCATCTTGAATACTCCTGAATGTCTGAATTTCGCCAGGGCGGCGGGCAAGCCCGCCGTCGACCGGGAAACTGGGAATCGGCTGTTAGTTGTTGCCGAAGAGGTTGCGGTCAGCACCCTGGGCAGGCGCCTGAGCAGCCGGTTCCGACTTCTTGGTCGAAGCGGTGTACGAGCTGTCGACAGCAGTGGCTGCCGCGGCGTTCGAACCGTAGTGGTCGCTACCAGCGAAGGCGCTGCCGGAAATGGCCAGAAGGGCTGCGGCAGTGAGAATGATCTTTTTCATTTTTGGTACTCCAGTATCGTCTTTTTTCCGTCCGTCTAGCGGCGTGTCTTGGAAATGAAATCGCGTCGTTCGGACAGCCCCGATGTGGGAGGGCAAGGTCGTCTTTTCCAATCACGAAGTTGTTCCGTGTGGACCATGAATCCACACCTTGAAATTGTGCCAACGGAATCTAGGGATGTATTTTTCTTCTTCATATCAGTGTGTTAGGTATAGACACTTGATGGATCACTGACTGTTTCAGAGGCCCAGCGTTCACACCGTCCTGCACGCACCGTCAACAGAAACGAACCGTTCGGTTCGATTTTAGGGCGAGCTAATAGTCACTTTTCGAAACCATTAACCTTTTTTTGACCCCCGCGAAGGGTCGGATTCGGGAAGATCGCAGCCGGCAAATGGCCGCCCGGGAGGTGGGATCTCGGCCCGCGACGATCTGCAGTAGCGTTTCGCATGCCGTGTCGCGCCGCATGGATACGATGTCGTTTTCATGCCGACGGCGCGCCCGCGATCGTGGTTAGATCATACCATCTCAGGTGCCGCTTCGTGACGACGAGGCGGAGAATTGGGAAGCCGGTCAGAATCCGGCGCTGCCCCCGCAACGGTGGTGGAGTTCAAGTCGCAACGGGAGACCACTGGGCAACCGCCTGGGAAGGTGTCGCGATGGTCCGCAAGGACAACTCCAGAGCCCGGAAACCAGCCCGAGATTTTTAGACTCGACTGATCGCGGTGGGCGGTCAAGAGGTGGATAGCGCATGTCCGGCACACAGCCGGCCTGTGTTTCAATCCTTCCTCCATCACCACCAGTTCAGTCCTTAGAAACGAGGACAGGACATGGATATCCGCAACGACATGCTGAGGCTCCTGAAGGGGCGCCGGCAAGGCTTTTCGCTGGAGCAGCCCTTCTACACCGATCCAGACTACTTCAAGCTCGACATGGAGCTGATCTGGTATCGCGACTGGCTGTTCATCGGCCATGATTGCGAACTGCCTAAGCCGGGCAGCTACATCACCGTGCAGGTCGGCGACTATCCGGTCGTCCTTGTCCGCGACCAGCACGGCAAGATCAACGCCTTCCACAATTCCTGCCGCCATCGCGGCAGCCGCGTGTGCAACACGGAGAAGGGTACCGCGGCAAAGCTCGTCTGCCCGTATCATCAGTGGACCTATGAGCTGGACGGCCGCCTGCTGTTTGCCCGCCAGATGGCCGACGGTTTCGACAAGAGTGATTTCGGCCTGAAGCCGGTCGCCTGCGAGAGCGTCGGCGGCTACATCTTCATCTGCCTGGCCAAGGAACCGGCAGATTTCGCGCCGATGCGGGCGATGATCGAACCCTATCTCTTGCCGCACCGGCTGCGTGAAGCAAAGATCGCCTTCGAGAGCACGATCGTCGAGAAGGGCAACTGGAAGCTGGTCTGGGAAAACAACCGCGAGTGCTACCACTGCGCCGCCAATCATCCCGAGTTGTGCAAGACCTTCCCCGAGGCTCCAACCATAACCGGCGTCCATGGCGCCGACAGCGACCCTGAAATGGTCGCACACTGGGCCAAATGCGAGGCATCAGGCTTGCCGAGCAAATTCCGCATCGATCCGGCAGGGCAGTACCGCGCCACCCGCGCGCCGCTGCTGCGCGATGCCGTCAGCTACACCATGACGGGAAAACGGGCGGTCCAGAAGAACTTGTCCGACAGCGTTTCAACCGACCGCATCGGCTCCTTGCTGCTCTATCACTATCCGACGACCTGGAACCATATCCTCGGCGACCACGCCGTTACGTTCCGCGTGCTGCCGATCAGTGCCACGGAAACCGCGGTGACAACGAAATGGCTCGTCCACAAGGATGCGGTCGAAGGCGTCGACTACGACCTCGCTGAGCTCACCCATGTCTGGATCGAGACCAACGACCAGGACCGCCGCATCGTCGAGGAAAACGCCTTCGGCATCCTGTCGCCTGCCTATGAACCAGGCCCCTATTCGGAGCTGCATGAGGGCGGCGTGATCCAGTTCGTCGAGTGGTACGCGTCGTTCATCGGGCCGCGCCTTGCCGAAGGCGGCCGGCCGGCCCTGCGCAGCGTCGCCTAGCCCAGGGGATAAGAGGATGAATGCGATGACGGACCTTGGCCTCTATCGCCATCTCGACCAGATGACGCCCTGGAACGACAGGCTGCAGGTGCTGGAAGTGATCGGCGTCAGCGACGAAGCGCCTGACGTGAAGACCTTCACCTTCCGCTCCGACAACCAGACCTGGTTCCGCTACAAACCGGGGCAGTTCGTGACTCTGGAACTGCCGACATCGGACGGGCCGCTGATGCGCACCTACACGCTGTCGTCCTCGCCGTCGCGGCCGTTCTCGATCGCGGTGACGGTCAAGGCGCAGGCGGGCAGCACCGGTACGCGCTGGATGTTCGACCATCTGACGCCCGGTTCGCACGTCAAGGCCTATGGGCCGACCGGCGACTTCTCGCTGCACAGCCACCCGGCCGCCAAATACCTGTTCATTTCGGCCGGTTCCGGCGTGACGCCGATGATGTCGATGCTGCGCTGGCTGAACGACTGCGCGCCATGGACCGATGTCGGCTTCGTCAACTGCGCGCGCCGCCCGGAAGAGATCATTTTCCGCAAGGAGCTCGAACTGCTCGGCAGCCGCATGCCTGGGCTGTCGCTCGGCTTCATGATCGAGGAGCGGTCAAGCCGCGAGGGCTGGTTCGGCCATATGGGCCGCATCGACGCGATCCGGCTGCCATTGCTGGCGCCCGATTTCCGCGAGCGCGAGATTTTCTGCTGCGGCCCCGATCCTTTCATGCGCGCCGTGCGCGGCATGCTGGACGCCGCCGGCTTCGACATGGCGAAATACCATCAGGAAAGCTTTGCCGCGCCTGCCGTGGAGGAGATCCCGGCGCCGTTCTCGCCGCCGGCGGAAGACGGCGCCGCTGCCGCCGTGGAGGCCGTGACACCGATCCGGTTCTCGCATTCCGATGTCGATGCCGAATGCGTCGCCGGCCAGACCGTGCTGCAGACGGCACGCGCCTCGGGGGTGCGGATTCCCGCCGCCTGCGAGTTCGGCCTGTGCGGCACCTGCAAGGTGAGGAAGGTCGCGGGCGACGTGGAGATGAGCCACAATGGCGGCATCCTCGATCACGAAATCGAGGACGGCTTTATCCTCGCCTGTTGCTCGAAGCCGCTTTCGGCGCTTGAAATCGAGGCGTGACCGGCAGGCACGGTCAGAGACTGTCCATGCCCGCGCGGCCTGCAGCTGCGCTCGCCCGGGCCTACGCCATCTTGCCAAAAACCCTGCAAATGGTTAGACGCCTGCAACGGTGGGGTTGACCGTAGGGCCCGAAGATCATCTCCGCGGCCTGCTTCGGCGGGGAGCAAACATGCGACAATCCGGCGTATATGCCATTGCCAGCAAGGATATCGTCTTTGAATCCTTCGATGGCGAAGCCGTCGTTCTCGACCTGATCACCGGTAAATATTTCGGCTTCTCTGATTCAGGCAGCAGGCTTTGGGATGCACTGTCGTCCGGCGTGCCTGCCTCCGAACTGGTCGGCGCCGCGACCGGAATTGGCGCCCTCGATGCCGCCGCGATTGACGGCTTTGTTTCACAATTGCTCGAATTCGGTTTGCTGGCGGCCGCAACCGATGGCGTGGCAAGACCGGTTCCCAGCGAATTGCTGGCTCAGCTCGCCGCTGCCGGCGAGCCCCTCAAGGTCGACATCCATGACGACCTTGCCGACCTCATTGTCGTCGATCCCATCCACGAGGTCGAGGAGCCTCTCGGCTGGCCCGCGGTGAAGCAGGCCAACTGAGGCGCCCGCCAGGCTCTCGTTGCCGGACAGCTCCGGAACAGGCAGACCATGCCAAACGTCACTCTCGAAAACCTGACTGACTACGCACGTCATGTCCTGGCGCAAGCGCAGAGCAGCGCCGCGCATTATCCACTGACCTGCAAGGTGGGCTTGCCGCATCTGGAGTTGACCGCGCATGTGAGTGCCGGCGCGTTCGCGGATGCCTTCGCTCATGGCTTTGTCACGGCTCCGGACAACCGAGCGCCTGCCGACATCTGCCGCATCTTCGTCGCACATCCCGGCATTGACGGCATCGCGGCACCGGCCAGATGGGGCCAAGGACCCTTCACGCAGCATGGCTTGGCCACCAGGCTGGCGGAAGCCGGATTGCGCGGCAACCATTTCCATGACCTGGATTTCTGGCAGTTCTATGATCCGCAACGTCGCGTTGGCGTGCAATTGATGGCCTCGGCCGATGCCTTTCCACCCTGGGAGCCGGGAGCGCCGCTGCGCCCCTTCCTCCATTGGGAATATGCGGCACGTGGCATGCGGCTGGCCCATGCGGGGACGCTCGGCACCAAGGGCAGGGGCGTACTGCTGGCCGGCGCGGGCGGCGCCGGGAAATCCGGGACCGTCGCCGCCGGCCTCCTCCACGGGCTGGACAGCGTCGGCGACGATTATGTGCTGGTCGACCTCTCCAACGGCGTGACTGCCCGCCCGTTGTTTTCAACACTCAAGCAGGATCCCCAGGGATTCGCGCGACTTGGGCTGAAGCACCGGCTGAAGGCGCACGGTCCGCTCAACTGGCAAGGCAAGCATGCTTTTCACATTGACGACATTGCGCCACGGCCGGTGCCCGAAACCCTGGACATCGTTGCGCTGGTGGTGCCACATATCGGCGGAGGCGGGGCAAGTTCGATCGTGCCGGTGTCGCGCAGGGATGCCATGATTGCCTTGGCGCCGTCCGGCATAGCGCAGATGCCGGGCGAGCGGGGGAGCGGCTTTCGCTTCTTCAGCGACCTGACCCGCCTGCTGCCGTGCTATCGTCTGTCGCTGGGGACGCAGCCACAGGAGATAGCCGGCACGATTGCGGACTTTCTTGTGCGGGGCGCTTCGTGAAACTGAGCGTGATAATGCCCGTCTATAACCGTGAACGCTATGTCGTTTCGGCATTGCGCTCGCTGGTGCGGCAGCGGGACGCCGCCGATCTCGACATCATCGTCATCGACGATGGCTCGACCGACGGCTCTGCTGAGGCCGTACGCTCGATGATGCGCGAAAACCCCTGCATCCGACTGTTCCAGCAATCGAACATGGGCGTGGCCAGGGCGCGCAACGCCGGGCTGCGGCACCTGCCGCCGGATGCGGAGTTCGTGTCATTCCTGGATTCTGACGACATCTCGCTGGCCGGACGGTTCAAGGCCGATCTCGCCCGCTTCGAGGCTACCTCCGGGCTTGAGCTAACCTATTCGCTGATGACGCTGGTCGACCGGATCGACGACGAGAAGCTCGAGCCGGAGGCGAACTGCTGTACCATGACGCTTCGCGGAATTTCGCTGAGCACCGCTCTCTTCAGTCGAACGCTTGTCGATCGCATCGGCCATTTCGACGAGGACTTTGAGCAGTCCGAGGACACGGATTATCTGTTGCGAGTCTTCGAAACCGGTCCGCGCTACGAATTGCCGAACACCGTCGCGATCTACTACCGACGCCACGCCGGAAATGTCACCAAGGAACATAGCGGCAGGGTCCGCAACCACTTGCGTGCAATCCACAAGTCGATGCGGCGGCGCAAGGCCGATCCGTCACGGCGAGAGGTCCAGGGCATCTTCGAATTGAAGAGTCCCGCCGATTGGCGGATGCCATGATGCTCGACACAATCGGCTCGGATCAGCCAAGCCCGCAACGCTGCTGGAGACGCCGATGAGGCTGAGCGTCATCATGCCGGTCTACAATCGCGAACAATTCGTTGGCCTGGCGCTGCGCTCGTTGCTCAGGCAGCGCGAAGACATCGATCTCGACATCATCGTCATCGACGACGGGTCGACCGATGGCTCGGCAGCCGTCATACGGTCGTTGATCGACGAGGCCCCATGCATTCGTCTTTTCCAGCAGATCAATGGCGGGGTCACCAAGGCGCGCAATGCCGGGCTGAAGCAGCTGCTGCCGCAGACGCGTCTGGTGTCGTTTCTCGATTCGGACGACATCTCCCCGATAGGCCGCTTCAAGGCGGATCTCGCCTGCTTCGAAGAGGATCCTGGCCTCGAGCTGACCTATTCGCGCATGACGCTGGTCGACAAGATAAATGGCGAGACACTGGAACCGGCTGCCGACAGCCACTCCATCACCGTGCGAGGGATCCACCTGTCAGCCGGGATCTTCGCGCGAGACCTCATCGAGCGCATCGGTGGTTTCGACGAGGATTTCAAACAGGCCGAGGACACCGACTATCTGTTGCGTATCTTTGAGAGCCAGGCAAAATACGTTATGCCCGATACGGTGGCTCTCTATTACAGGCGTCATCCCGGCAACATGACCAAGGAAGCCGATGTGCCCTTTCGCGAGTTCATGCGCGCCATTCACAAGTCGATGAAGCGTCGCAAGGCCGATCCCAGCTTGCGCCGGGTGGAGGGGATCTTCGACTTCAAGGATCTCGCGCAGTGGCGGTTCCTTTGATGGCAGGCTACGGCGTCGTCATTCCGGCTTTCAACGCGGCCGCCACCATAGGCGCGGCCCTGAACTCCGTTCTGGCCCAGACGGCAAAGGCGGAGGCCATCGTCGTGGTCGACGACGGTTCGACCGATGATACGGCCGCGGTGATCGATGCGATGAACCTGCCGGTGACGGTGCTGCGACAGGACAATACCGGACCCGGCAGCGCAACGACCCGTGGCATTGCGGCACTCTCGACGCCGCTCATCGCGACGCTCGATGCCGACGATTTGTGGTTGGCGGACAAGATCGAAAAGCAGCTGGCCTATCTCGGCCGTCATCCCGGGACAGCGGGCGTCTTTACGCACTGGCGGACGTTTCGCGGCGACAGCCCCGATTTGCCCGATGCGGCCAGTGGAGCGGGCTGGTCGCGCACGACGATGATGATCCGCCAGGAGGTGGTGCAGAGCGTCGGTTCCATCATCGACCCACCAGGCGGTCGCGGCGAGATGATCGACTGGATCGCCCGGGTTCGTGAGGCAGGCTTTGTACTTGCCATGCTCGACGACGTGCTTGCATTGCGCCGCATCCGTCCGGGCAGCCTTTCCTACGGCCGCGATCCGGCACGCGACCGGGGCTATATCCAGGTCGCAAGGCTCGCCATGCAGCGGCGGGCCCAGAACAAGGCGGGCTCCAGTTGAACGCCAGGCCTGTTCGCCGCATCAGCCGCCGCTTCCCGGACTATGGCTGGTCGTGGCCCACCGGCCAGTTGGACCTGTTGCTGAAGGCGGCGCTGCTCTCCGATGAGGACGCAGCCGCTGCCTGCGCCGCGCGCTGGCTCGACGAGAACGACATCGACCTCGTCTCGTTTCGAGAACATCGTCTGCTCGCCGCCATCTCCGACAGGTTCGGCAGAAAACTGGCCGGGCATACCGCGCACCCGCGCCTCGTCGGCCTGCAGAAGATGCTGTGGACGAAGTCGCGCATGGCGATGCGCGAGGCCGAGCCGGCGCTGAAGGCGATGGCCGACGGCGGCGCCGACATCATGCTGATCAAGGGCGCCAGCCGCATTGCCTTGAACGCGTCGGCGCAGCGTGGTCGGGTGGCGCATGACATCGACATACTGGTGCGCCCGCGCGACATGGCTGCCGCCTTCGACATCTTGCGCGACCGCGACTGGCAGATCGCCTCGGGCGTCAGCGCGCAATATCTGCGAACCCGGTTGGCGTCGCTGCGGTCGATGAACTTCTTCAAGGGCCGTTTCGGCGACATCGACCTGCACCAGCTCGGCTATGATGGGTCGCAGACGAGCGCGGAAGACGACCTGGCGATCTGGCAACGGGCGGTCCCGGCACAATTCAGCGGCGTCGCGGTCTTCGTGCCATCGCCGGCCGATCGCATGGCACTGGCCATCGCCCATGGCGGCCTCGACGCCCACACCCACAGCGACTGGCTTGTCGACTGCGCGGTCGCCATCCATGCCGAAGACGTCGATTGGGGGATGTTCCTCGACATCGTCGGAAGACGCGGCCTGGCGGTTCCAGCGGCGGTGGCGTTATCCTATCTGGCGTTCGAGATCGGCATTCCGGTGCCGGAACGGACAATGGCCAGAATCTTCGAGATGGCCGACCGGGCTGGCCTGTCGCGTTGGTCGTCGGTTCTGCAAGCCAAGCCGCGCACGGATTTCGGCGGCCTGGTCTGGCTGTCGCGCGGCCTTGCCAAGCAGTTGCGCCTGAAGCGGAAGAAGGGCCGGTTGCAGCAGGAGCCGCCCGCCAAACCCTGGCGCGGGAGACCGGCCGCGGGCAAGCCGCAAGCCGCATCGGCGCCTCTGGTGTTTTCGCAGGCCATCGCCTGTCCGCAAACGACCGGCGACATGATGCTCGACATCACCGTCAGGATCGGCGTTCCGCCGGTCCGGCGCCGCATCGAAATGGAGATCAATGACGGTGGCGAGCATATCGCTCGCCTGCGTGCCGTGGCTATCAGCCGATCCGGCAGGGAACGCGTGCTGCATTTTCGCGGCAAGGTGACGCTCGACGGCGCGCGAGTTGCCTTGACGCTCGAGGCGCGACCATCGCGACAGTTTCGCGAGTGGAACGACGCGGCCACGGTGGCCGCCTATGGCGCCTTGCCTTTCCAGTTGCTGTCGGCGGGTTTCTTGCCGATCGGCTGAAGGCGAATCCGACGAACCTTTCTCGCAAGGCGGCGTCCGCTCAAACTCCGTAGCGTTCGGTGCGGATGATTTCGGCTGCAACGCCGGCATCGATCAGCGCCTGGGCTGCCGCGGAAACGAAGGCATTGGAGCCGCAGACGAAGGCGAGACCGGGCGGCTCGGGCAGCCGCGCCATGGCTTGCGCCATCATCGCGACGTCCACCCGCCTCGCATAGTCGGCCGGGCGGCGTGCGGCTTCGCGGGTCAGTGTCAGCACCAGCTCGAAGCCGTCCTGACGCTCGTCGAGGGCGATCAGCTCGTCACGAAAGATCACTTCGTCCCAGACCCGGACCGAAAAGACCAGGACGACGGGCACCGCTGAATTCCGTGCGGCGCGGTGGCGGATCATCGACATCAAGGGCACGACGCCCGAACCGCCGCCGACCATCACAAGCGGCCCACTCTCATCCTTCGGCCAGACGAAATGCCCGCCAAGCGGCCCGCGCAGTTCGATTTCGTCGCCAATTGCCGCGACCTCGTGGAAGAAGGGCGAAACCTCGCCATCGTCGAGTTTTTCGATCGCCAGTTCGATTGCGCCATTCGTTTCGGGCGCGGAGGCGATGGAATAGGAGCGGCGCGCCTGATAGCCGTCCGGCGCCGTCAGCCTGACGTCGACATGCTGCCCGGCGCGATAGGCGAAGGGCCGAGACGGCTGAAAAAAGAAGCTGGTGACACGCGGCGTGCGCTTTTCGATGCGGACGATGCCGGCTGTTTGCCAGGGCGACTGCACTGCCGCCGTATCGCTCACGGATCGTCCGTGTAGCGTTGCTCGCGCCATGGGTCGCCATAGATATGGTAGCCGCGCAATTCCCAGAAACCGGGCTCGTCGCGCGTGGTGAATTGCAGCCGTTCAGCCATTTGGCCGACTTCCAGAAATAGAGATGCGGCACCAGCAGCCTTGCCGGGCCGCCATGATCCGGTGTGATCGGCTTGCCTTCGTAGAGCAGCGCGACCATGGCCTTGCCGGCGGTGAGATCCTTGACCGGCACATTGGTGGTGTAACCGTCGAACGCGTGCGCCAGCGTGAAGCCGGTCGGCGGCTCCACACCCGCGTCGGCAAGGATATCGTCGACCAGCACGCCCTGCCACGGCGTGTCGAACTTGGTCCATGCGGTCACGCAATGGATATCGCGCGTCATCTTGGTCAACGGCAGCGCGTTGAACTCGGCCCAATTCCATTTCTTGATCGGGCGTGGCCCATGTTTCAGCGTGAAAGACCAATCCTCGGTGCGCACGCGCGGCGTCGGACCGGCCGACAGCACCGGAAAACCCTGTTCAAGATGTTGGCCGGGCGGGATGCGGGCATCGTCATCGGTTGGCGGGCGCCGTCCTGAAGAAAAACCTCGGGTGACCATCGCGGCAATCTCCCTGCATCGGGCCGACATCAACCTGATGCAATGTTCTCGAAGATGTCGTGGCGGGCAACCAAAATCTTGACGGGCGGAGGCCGGAGGGATCGTCGCCGACGAACCCTGCCGGTCCCGTTCACGTCAACGTCATTTCTCAGCCATTGGCAAAAGGCACCGCGATGTAGATCTGAGCGTCGCCACGCTCGACCAGCAACAGCACCGACTTGCGGCCAGACTTGCCGGCTTGCGCGATTGCCTGGGTTACCTGCCTGGCGTTCTTAACCGGCACCTGATTGACGGCAACGATGATGTCGCCGGCCTGTATTCCGGAAGCGGCGGCAGCTTTGTCGGGATTGACGCTGGCAACCACCGCGCCGTGCTGCTTGCCGGCTAGGTTCATCTGCTGGCGAATGTCGGGCGTTATATCCATCAAGCCGAGCCCTATCGCCGGAGCGCGCCCGGCACTGGGCGTGTCGGACCCGTCATCCAGCGACGCGGTCTTCGCATCGGCGCTGTTCTGGCCGACATCGACGGAAATCCGCATTGGCTTGCCTTTGCGCCAGACATCGACCGTTTCCGTGGCGCCCGGCGCGACATCGGCGACCGCCCGCGACAGGTCCTTGGGGTCCTTTACGTCCTGCCCGGCAAAGCTGGTGATGACGTCACCCGTCTCGATGCCGGACTTGGCCGCCGGCGAGCCGTCATTGACCTCTGAAACCAGCGCGCCGCCGGGATGGTCGAGCCCGATGGCGCTCGCGACATCCGGTGTCACCTCCTGGATCTGAACGCCGAGATAGCCGTACTGGATGGAGCCGCCCTTCATCAGCTTGGCCACCACCTTCTGGGCCTGGTCCGACGGAATGGCAAAGCCGACGCCGACGCTGCCGCCATTGGGCGAATAGATCGCCGTGTTGATGCCGACGACATTGCCCGCGACATCCACCAGCGGGCCGCCGGAATTGCCGTGGTTGATCGGCGCGTCGATCTGGATGAAATCGTCGAACGGCCCGCTATGCAGGTCACGGCCGCGCGCCGAGACGATGCCTGCCGTGACGGTGGTGCCGATGCCGAACGGGTTGCCGAAGGCCAGCACCTGGTCGCCTGGCATAAGCTTGTCGGAATCGCCCCATTTGACGGTCGGCAGGGGTTTGTCCGACTTGATCTTCAGCACGGCGAGATCGTTCTTGGCATCGCGCCCGACAAGCTTGGCCGGAAGTTCGGTGCCGTCGTCGAGCGTCACCTTGATCGAAGAGGCCCCATCGATGACGTGATTGTTGGTGACGATGGTGCCGTCGGAGGCGACGATGAAGCCGGAACCCAGCGCCTCGGCGCGCTGCGGTTGCTGTTGCGGCGGCGTCTTGGGCGTCGGCATGCCCTGGTCACCGAAGAACTGGCGGAAATAGTCGTCGAAAGGCGAGCCGCCGTCGAAAGGAGAGGCATCGCTCATCGTTTCAGGCTGTGCCTTCATGACGGTGGTGACCGTCACCACCGCCGGCTTGTCGGCGGCAACGATGGGTGCGAACGAGCCATTGGGCGCAGTGATGCCGGCAACAGGTGTCTGGGTGGTCGGAACGGTGTTGCCCGCGCTTTGGGCGAAAGACATGACGAAGGGGGATATGATCAGCGCAGCGCCCAGCAAGGCCGCGACGCGATGCCTACGAAGGATATCTGACATGGTCGTTGTCCGGGCGAGAGTTGATCCAGCGCCGTGGCCTCCCATGCGGGAAATCGGTCATCGGCGTGTCGAGGTTGCAATTGCCCGTCTCGCCTACATGGCAGCCAACCGGATCGACGGCCTTGCATCTAGGGCGCAGATTGGCCCGATTTAGGGTTTTCGGGCGACCTTACGAAGATTTAATATCCGCACGGCGGCAGGGTCGCAAAGTCGTCGGGTCGCGCCTTGCTGCCTCGCTGGAGCCTCAGCCACCGGCGGTTCGTCCGAGATAGGCCGTAGCAATCTCGCGCATGCGCTTGCCGTCGAAGCTCGGTCCGTGTCCTCCATGACCGATACGGATCGGCAGGTCGAGCAGGCGCCGCATCGTACTGATATAGGCGGCCCGGTCGGAATCCGGCAGGTCGTCTATCAGCATGGCGTCGTAGATGGCATCGCCGCTGAAGAACAGTCCGTCGGCCTCGTCGAACAGCGCGATCGAATCCAGTGAATGGCCCGGCAAATGCAGCACGCGAAATTGCCGGTCGCCAAGATCGACGACATCGCCCTCGTCCAGGGTTCGCGTCAACGGCGCGGGCGGGATCCTGTAGTCGGCCGACTTCCATCCGGGCGCCGGCAGTTTCGAGACGGCACCCTCGAGGTCGTGGAACATGTAGGCGTAGGTCGCGGCCTCATCCATGGTCTCGAACCGAGCCGCGCTCATTCTTGGCCCGGCCCGCAACGGGAATTCATGCAGCGAGCCGACGTGGTCGAGATGGATGTGGGTGGCAACGACCAGCAACGGCTTGCCCTGCGGCGTCTCGATCTGCGGCGCCAGCGGACAGATGCCCATACCGGTGTCGACGAGCAGGTCGGCATCGCGACCGCGCAGATGCCAGATATTGGCCCGAACATAGGCATGCACGAAGGGCTCGGTCAGCATCGTCGTCTTGCCGTCGACCACGCTCCTGCTGAACCAGTCCGGCATCAAGTGTGAGTCCGGCATACGAAGTGAGCCGGGCATCAGGTGTGAGCCCGGCATCAGACGAAGGGCTTCCCGACCTTGTACTTTTCCGGCACCAGCCGCTTGAGATAGGCCATGCCGGCATCCGACAGCTGATTGACGTCGGGCTTCATGAAATCGTCAGGCATGTGGCGGGTCTTGCCGGCGACGTTCTTGAGCGGCACTTTCTTCAGCACCGTTCTGGTGCCGTCATATTGCAGCGCCACCGAGCCGCCGCCCTGTTCGGCGACGGTGACGGCGAAAGCGCCGGCATCGAAAGCCTCCTGCGCGTCGACCGCGCTGATGGCGCCGATATAGCCGCGCGGCATGTAGCCGAGCGCGTCGACGCGGGCACGTTTGCCCGGCAGGCCTTCCGCCAACGCGCGCTCGAGTGCGGCCGGCAGATCGCTGCCCGACAGCTTGACGTTGCCATGCGCGTCGCGCTCAAGCTTGTCCGGCGGCACCAGGCTTTCGACCAATGCCTTGCCGTCGGCGGTGCTGACGCCTTCCGAAACGGCGACGATGCAGCGCTTGTGGCGATCGAGCGTGGCACGCACGTCGTCGATGAAGCCAGCGGCCGAGAACGGCCGCTCGGGCACGTAGACGAGATGAGGGCCGCTGTCGGGGTCGAGCTGCCAGGCAGCGGCAGCCGCGGTCAGGAAGCCCGCATGCCGGCCCATGACGATGCCGACATAGATGCCGGGCAGCGCGCGAAAATCGAGATCGACGGACAGGAAGGCGCCGGCGACGAACTCGGCCGCCGAAATGAAGCCCGGCGTGTGGTCGTTTTCCTCGAGATCATTGTCGATGGTTTTTGGCGCATGAACAAAGGCAATTGAGCCGCCGGCGGCGTCGGTCAGGATCTGCTGGGTACCCGACGTGTCGTTGCCGCCGATATAGATGAAGGCGTCGGCGCCGGCCTTTTTCAGGCCGTCGAGGATGACATCGCAATAGGCGGCGTCGGGCTTGTCGCGCGTCGAGCCGAGGGCGGCGCTCGGCGTGCCAGCAATCAGCCGCAGGCGGTCTTCCGGAATGGCGGAAAGGTCGACATAATTGCCGTCACGGATGCCGCGCACGCCATGGATCGAGCCCAGCACCTTGGCACCGGGATGCCGCTTGCGGATCTCCAGCGTCGCCCCGACAACCGTCTGGTTGATGACGGCGGTTGGGCCGCCGCCCTGCGCGATGACAAACGTTCCAGCCATGCTTGATTTCTCCCGGCGCGATGGTTTTCAAGGCACCTTGGCCTGTCTTGCCGCATCGCGCAACGGGAGTTTCGAGCGGCGCCAACACGCCCCATAAGCGTCAGACGACGACGACCGGATTTTTCTTGGAGACGCGGCTGTAGAGGTCGATGATGTCCTGGTTGATCAGGCGCACGCAGCCCGACGACATCGCTTGCCCGATACTCCACCATTCGGGCGAGCCGTGGATGCGATAGCCGGTGTCCTTGCCGTCCTGGTAGATGTAGAGGGCACGCGCGCCGAGCGGATTGGTGAGGCCGCCGGGCTGTCCGGCCTGCCATTTCACCAGTTCAGGCTTGCGGGCGATCATCTCCGGCGGCGGCGTCCAGGTCGGCCATTCCCGGCCGTACTGGATATTGGCGCGGCCGGACCAGCGGAAACCGTCCTTGCCGATGCCGACGCCATAACGGATGGCATCGCCACCCGGCTGGACGAGATAGAGCATGCGCTCCTTGAGATGGACGACGATGGTGCCGGGCGCCTCGCCTGTCGTGTCGACGACGATCTGGCGGCGGAATTCCGGCTTGACCTTCAGATATGGCACTTCCGGCACGTTGAAGCCGCCGTCGGTCAGCCCGGCATACATGACCCCGGGGCTGGTGACGTTCTTGTCGACGCTGATGCTTGGCCGGATCGGCCGCACGGAACCCGTGGTGACGTCGTCGAGCTCGAGCGCCGGCAGTCCGCCGCCCGAGGTCGAGCAACCGGCGGCGCTCAGCAGCGCAAGCGCCCCTGCCCCGGACAGGATGGCGCGGCGGGAAAGATGATGATCGGTTTCGATTGCGTCGCCATTTCGCGGCGGCGTCAGACCTTGCGGCAACTCACGCATATACCCAGACCCTACGCTGTCGGCGGGAAGCACGGTCCGGCCGGATAGCAGGCATTTTCCTCATTCATGGTTGATAAAGCGTGAAGACCTTGCACAGCCTGCATTTGCGCATGGCCTTGGCGATGTTCGACCTTCTTGCCTGAACTTGAACGAAGGCTGCTGCACAAAAAGACCTCGGTCGAGTCATATTCCCGGTGCCGGCGTCTCCTACTCCTCGAGCCATCAGCGAGGGGCCTCCATGTGCAAGACCTTAAAAACCGACATCAAGCTTTTTGCCGCTGCCATTGTCGCGGCGGCTACCGTTCTCGGTGCCAATGTCAGCCTGGCCGATATCGTGAGCACACTGAGCGGCGCGAACTGACACCGATCTGCCGCTGGCGCAGTTAGGGAAATCGCCTCTTTACATTCTCCCGGGCCTAAGGATTTATCCTCTTCTTTAAGCTCAAAGGAGACGAGCATGTCCTTCGAAAACTGGGCCGCCTTCGCTGCCGCATCGACGATCCTTCTCATCATTCCGGGACCGACCATCCTGCTGGTCGTGTCCTATGCGCTGGGCCAGGGCTGGCGTACCGCTCTGCCGATGGCCGTCGGCGTGGCGTTGGGGGATTTCACTGCGATGACGTTGTCGATGCTGGGTATCGGTGCGCTGCTGGCGGCCTCGGCGACCGTCTTCACCATCCTGAAGCTGATCGGCGCCGGTTATCTGATCTATCTTGGCGTGAAACTGTTTCGCGCCGGCGGCGCGTTGAAGGCCGAACCGCGCACCGACGCGGTCTCCTCGGCCAAGATGATGGCGCACGCCTGGCTCGTCACCGCGCTCAACCCGAAAAGCATCACGTTCTTCGTTGCTTTCCTGCCGCAGTTCCTCGACCGGCACGCCGATTTCTGGACGCAGATGCTGATCTTCGAGACGACCTTCCTGGCGCTCGCCTTCGCCAATGCCTTCGGCTATGCGCTGATCGCGGCACGCGCACGCAACGTGGTGCGCAATCCCAAGGCGATCCGCATCTTCAACCGCACCGGCGGTACGCTGCTGGTCGGCGCCGGCATCGCCACGGTGGCGATGCGTTCCAGCAATTAAGCTGTCTTTTTGATCATGATCCCGAAACTGGTTTTCGGGATCATGACCGGCCTTACCATTTGACGCTGAAGCCCAGATTGCCTTCGAGGATCCGACGCTTGTCGCCACCGAGATTGGTGGTGTAGTCGCCGGTGGCGAAGATGCTGACCTTGTCCGTCACCTTGGCAATCACGCCGCCGCCGAACTCGAACGAGGTCGATCTGCCCTCGGTCGAGATGTCGGTGGTGTCGAAATTGACATGGCTGGTGCCGCCGAAATCGTGCCAGATGTTGGCCTTGAGATACGGCTGCAGCGCCATGCCATTGATCGCTGTTTCGCCTTGCAGCCGTGCGCCGAGCCGGCCGGTCACGCTGCCGTCCGTATCGAAGGAAACCGAAGCAAAGCGGTCCGACGCATCGTCGAGCGACAATTGCTGCCAGACCAGTTGCGCCTGCGGTTCAAGCGTCCAGCCTTGCGCCAGCGCGATGGGATAGCCGCCTTCCAGCGAAGCGGTGACGCCGGTCCCGCCGACGTCGATGCCAATGTCGCGCGACGATGTTGCGTTGCCGCCGAAGAAGGTGGCCATGAGGACGCCGTCCAGGTACCAGCCACCCTGACCGATCCGGGTCCAGTAGCCGCCGATACTGGTGCCGTTGATATCCATGCTGCCGACGGACAGATTGTCCCTGCCCAGCGCCTGGCCGCGCACGTCGCCATTCATGCTGGCATAGGCGACGAACAGGCCGGCGCGATCGGTCTGGCCCGACGCGGTTTCGCGGCCGAACAGATCGAAGCCCGCCTGGAGGCCGAACAGGGTGCCGTCAAAGGACGGCGATACCGTTCCTGAATAGGCCATCTTGCTGTCCTGACCGAAGATGCGGCCCCAGACCGGCGACAGCTCGGTGTTCGACAACAGGCTCTGCTCGCCGCGCCGTTCGTGGAAGGTGCCGAGCGTCGTCATCGCCAGATGTTCGGCGACCGGCGGCAAGGCCGAATAGACCGGAACCTCGATGCGATAGAGCAGGATTTCCTCGCCCGCCGCCGGTGTCGGCAGGTCGGGCACCTCAGTTGGCACCACCGGCGGTGGCGGGGGCGGATCCGCCACTGGTGCCGGTGGTGGTGCCGGTGGTGTCGCGGGCGGCGGATCGGTCGGCACGACCGGCGGCGCCGGATCAACCGGATCGGGATCGCCGGGGGTGGATTCCGGCGGAGGCGGCGGCGCAGGGTCGATGGGCGGCGGCGGCGGCGGTTCGGCCGCCGGCGGCTCAGGTGCCGGCGGCGGAGCAGGTTCCAGCGCCGGCGGGGCTGCGGCCGGCGGGGCCGGCGTGTTCAGCGTCGAGCGCAGGTACCAGTTCTCCTCGCTGCCGGCGCTGACGCCGCCCTTGAACAGATAATATTCAAAGGCACCGGCAGCGACCGGGGCGTCGAGCGCGAATGTCGTGGCGCCCGAGGTAGCGCCGTTGATTGCCTGGATGACCATGATGCCGTCCTGCGTGGTCGCAGCCCCCGCGCCGCCGAGATTGACCACGGAGATGCCGGTCGAACCGGAAGCCGTTCCGCTCGACAGGACCAACTTGTCGGATGCGGAGGAATCGTCACCGAGCTCGGTCTGGATAAGCAGCAGGCCACCCAGGCCGACATAATTGCCCGAAATCGTCAGGCTGTCGGTGGCGCCGGTGCTGCCATTGGTCAGGTCGATGCGCCCGGCATTGGTGACCTGCGCCAGCTGGCCTGCCGTAAACGCCTGGATCGCCGCATTGAAGCCGCCGCCGTAGAGCGTGCTTGCGGCATCGACACTGAGCGAACCCGTGCCGGTGCCGCTGTCGCCGAGCACCAGATTGCTGTCCATCGTCAGCTGGGTGTCATTGGTGGCGTCGATGCTTTCCCAGTTCTGGAGCCGGCTGACGCCATCCAGTTTGACGTTGTCCAGGGTCAGCGCATCGGTGCCGGCACCACCTGATATGGCATCCGTGGCACCGAGATTGGCGTTGGTGAGGTTGCTGAGCCTGGCGGTGTCGTTATCGCCGCCGAGATCGACCGAACCATAGATGATGCCGCCACCGTTCCAGACGAAATTGTCGGCGCCAAAGCTCATCAGTATATCGCCACCGACCGTGCCGCCGGTGACCGTGACGCTGTCATTGCCGCCGCTGACGCTGATGTTGCCGCCGATGGTGCCGCCCGAAAGGATGATCGTGTCCTTGTCGAAGCCGGTGACGAGGTTGCGGTCGATGGTGCCGCCTGACATGTTGAAATAGTTCTGATCGAGCTTCATGTTGACCCGGCCGATGCGGCCACCGGTCATCACGGCGTGGTCGCCATCGTCGAAGAAATCGACGATGCGTCCGCCGGTCATGGCGAAGGTGTCGAGGCCGTCGCCCTGGTTGAGCGAGCCGATCTGGCCGCCGCTCATGTTGAAGTCGTCGATGCCGGCGCCCTGCTGGACATTGCCGGTGACGGTGCCCGCGCCAATTTTGAAGAAATCCGTGCCGCCACCCTGATCGACGGTGCCGGTTATGGTGCCTGACTGCATGTCGATGCGGTCCGTGCCGACGCCAAAGGTCACATTGCCTGATATCTGCCCGGTGCCGCCGGCGGGAAAATTCAGCGTGTTGTCACCGTCGAGATCGGTGAGGCTGCCGCCTGAGTCGCCGCTGTCACAGGTGTAGACGGTGTTTCCGGCGGATGGAGCCAGCACGCATGCGGCAAACGCGGCGGAGTTGGGCAGCAACGCAAAAGCTGTAGTTGAGAGGATGCTAATAAGCCACGGATGTAACGGATGCGGCTTTCGCCATTGCGAAGCAATTGTCACCTGCGCATCCGCCGAACGACTGTTCGGAAGCGAGTTCTTCACATGCCGCATCGCGTCCCCTCTCGATTCGCGATTTCCAGCCCCCGCCAGCCGCCGCAATGAAGACACAATTCATTCAGTTTTACAAAGCCTAATCTGCCCCGCATGGTTGCTAAACTGCAAAGACTACTGAAAGCTCTGGCGTAGCGCACGGTTGGCGTGTCCGTGGCCTATGCTTTAGGATCGGTTTGGGCCGAAGGATCAAGGGCCTGTCACGGGTCGATAAAGGACATCGCATGGCAATCAGGGACGCATTCGGCCTGGCACTTTCGGGCGCGACGGAGGCGGGATTCACGCCTTACAGCCAGGCAGTGCGTGAACTGCAGTGCTTCATCGGCGATCCCGTAGCTTCCGTCGACCGCGCCATCGCGGAAGATCCCGGCTTCGTCATGGCCCATGTCTTCAAGGGATATCTGTTCGGCCTCGCCACCGAGCGGGAGGCGACGGCCGTGGCCAAGGCTTGCCATGAGGCCGCACTGCCGCTTGCCGCGACCACGCGCGAGCGGGCGCATGTCTCGGCCCTTGGCCATCTCGCCAGCGGGCGCTGGCATGAGGCCAGCCGCGTTCTCGAGGACATCACCATCGAGACCCCGCGCGACGGGCTGGCGCTGCAGGTCGGCCACCAGATCGATTTCTTCACCGGCAATGCCCGCATGCTGCGCGACCGCATCGCTCGTGCCCTGCCTTCGTGGCAAAGCGGCATGCCCGGCTACCACGCCATGCTCGGCATGCAGGCTTTCGGGCTGGAGGAAATGGGTGACTATGTCAGGGCCGAGCAGCTTGGCCGCGAGGCAGTCGACATCGAGCCCCGCGACGGCTGGGCGCAGCACGCCGTCGCCCATGTCATGGAGATGCAAAGCCGGCAAAGGGATGGCATTGCCTGGATGCGCGCCAATCCGGAAGCGTGGACACGGGAGAGCTTCCTGCAGGTCCACAATTGGTGGCACCTGGCGCTGTTCCACTATGATCTCGGCGAGACCGACGCGGTGCTGGCCCTCTATGACGGCCCTATCTACAGCGTGCAATCGACGATGGCGCTCAACATGGTCGATGCCTCGGCAGTCCTGTGGCGGCTCCACCTCGGCGGCGTCGATGTCGGCGACCGCTGGGCGGCGCTCGCCGCCAACTGGGGCAAGGCGGGAGCGGGCCTTTATGCCTTCAACGACGCCCACGCGATGATGGCCTTCGTCGGTGCCGGATTAGATGCGCCGGCCCTCGCCTTGCTCGAGGCTCAGCGCGAGGCCATGCGTGGCAGCGACGACAATGCGGCTTTCACGCGGGATGTCGGCCATCCGCTGACGCTCGCCATCAAGGCATTCGGTGAGGGCAGCTACGCCGAGACCGCGCGCCTGATCCGGCCGATCCGGGCGATCGCACATCGTTTCGGTGGCAGCCACGCCCAGCGCGACGTCATCGACTTGACGCTGATCGAGGCGGCCTTGCGCGCCGGTGAGGGTGCGCTGGCCAGGGCGCTCACGGCGGAGCGTTCGATGGCGCGGCCCGACAGTCCGCTGTCAGCGCTGTTTGTGCGACGCGCCGCCGATTTGTCGGAGAATTGACCCGAAGCGGATCTTGTTTTAGAAACTGGCCAAGCCAGATTTTTTCGAGACCCGAAAAAATTAACTGGCGTGGGAGGAAGACATGTATCTGGGCCTCGATCTCGGGACGTCGGGCGTCAAGGCGCTGCTGATCGATGCCGGGCAAACCGTCATCGGTTCCGGCCATGGTTCGCTTGATGTTTCACGGCCGCACCCCGGCTGGTCGGAACAGAATCCCGAGCACTGGATCCGGGCCTGCGAAGACGCAATCGCCGAGCTCAAATCCTCCCATCCGCATGAACTCGCGGCAGTCAAGGGCATTGGCCTGTCTGGCCAGATGCATGGCGCCACGCTGCTTGACGCCGCCGACAAGGTGCTGCGCCCCTGCATCCTGTGGAACGACACGCGCAGCCATGCCGAGGCCGCCGTCCTCGATGCCGATCCGCGTTTCCGCGCCCTGACCGGCAACATCGTCTTTCCCGGGTTCACCGCGCCGAAACTGGCCTGGGTGAAGAACAACGAGCCCGCTGTCTTCGCCAAGGTCGCAAAAGTGCTGCTGCCCAAGGATTTCCTGCGGCTCTGGCTTTCGGGCGAGCACATTTCGGAAATGTCGGATTCTGCCGGCACATCCTGGCTCGATGTCGGCAAGCGGCGCTGGAGTGCGGATTTGCTCGCGGCGACATCGCTCGATGAAAAGCAGATGCCGTCGCTGGTCGAGGGTACGCAGAAGGCAGGCGCATTGCGCAGCGAATTGGCATCGAAGTGGGGCGTCCAGGCCGGCATTCCGATCGCCGGTGGCGCCGGCGACAACGCGGCCTCGGCCTGCGGCATGGGCACGGTTGGCGCCGGCCACGCTTTTGTTTCGCTCGGCACGTCGGGTGTGCTGTTTGCCGCCAACGCTTCCTACCTGCCCAACCCGGCTAGCGCGGTTCACACCTTCTGCCACGCGCTTCCGAACACCTGGCACCAGATGGGGGTCATCCTGTCGGCAACCGATTCGCTCAACTGGCTGTCGGAAATCACCGGGAAGAGCGCCGGCGAGTTGACCACTGAGCTCGGCGACACATTGAAGGCGCCGAGCGGCGTGTCCTTCCTGCCATACCTCTCGGGTGAGCGCACGCCCTACAATGATTCCGCCATTCGCGGCGCGTTCACCGGGCTGGCGCATCAATCGAGCCGTGCCGTGCTGACCCAGGCCGTGCTGGAGGGTATAGCCTTTGCCTTCCGCGACAGCCTCGAAGCGCTGGCCACGGCCGGCACAGCCTTGACGCGGGTGACGGCGATCGGCGGCGGTTCGCGCTCACGCTACTGGTTGAAGGCGATTGCCACCGCGCTTCAACTGCCTGTCGACATTCCTGCCGACGGCGACTTCGGCGCCGCCTTTGGTGCCGCGCGGCTCGGCCTGATCGCGGCGACGGGTGCCGATCCGCTCGAAATCTGTACGGCCCCGAGGACGGACGCAACTATCGAACCGGATGCGGCGCTCGGCGGCGCCTATGCCGATGCCTATCAGCGCTACCGGGCGCTTTATCCGGCAATCAGGGTCGCCACGGCGTGAGCGGTCTTTCGCCCACGCCGCGGCTGTCCGGCTCACTGCGCCGGCACCTTGTCGAGAAAACCGGTGACGCTCTTGAGGCGGCCGTTCTCGATGATTCCGATGTCGGTACCTTCGATCACCGAAGGCGTTCCCTCAGGTCCGAGATTCCACGAGAAGCGGATCTTGTCGGCAAAACCGTCCGGCGTACCCTTCAGCGAGAACCGGAAACCGGCAAAGCGCTGCTGCACGCCGCCGATCAGAGCCGCGACGCCTTCATGGCCATCACCCTGCATGAGCGGATCGCGGTAGCTGACGTCTTCCGTGAAGGTCGCCTTGAGCAATTCGGCCCGGCGGCCGGCATCGCTTTCGTTCCAGGCGGTGATGTAGTTTTCAGCGATCTTGGTGAGGTCGGTCATGGTCTGTCTCCTTCGTTTGGTGGCTTTGACATGACCCTTTTCAACCAGCGCCGGCGTGAAACCAATTACGCCTGAGGTAATGGCGTCAGAACTTTGTGAGAGGACAGAAATCATGAGCAGTGGATTTTTCGGCGACATCCAGAAGATCAAATATGAAGGGCCGGATTCGACCAATCCGCTGGCCTATAGGTTCTACAATCCCGATGAGGTCGTCGCCGGCAAGCGGCTGGAAGATCATCTGCGCTTCGCCGTTGCCTACTGGCACTCCTTTGCCTGGCCGGGTGGCGATCCGTTCGGCGGCCAGACTTTCGACCGGCCGTGGTTTCCCAAGGCCGGCGGCGTCGACACGATGGAGCTGGCAAAACTGAAAGCAGACGTCGCCTTCGAGATGTTCTCGTTGCTCGGCGCGCCCTACTTCTGCTTCCACGACGCCGATGTACGGCCGGAAGGCAAGGATTTTTCCGAGAGTGCGGCGCGCCTCGATGAGATCGCCGACTACTTCGCGGGCAAGATGAAGCAGACCGGCGTCAAGCTGCTTTGGGGCACCGCCAATCTGTTCTCCAACCGCCGCTTCATGTCGGGCGCGGCCACCAATCCCGATCCGGATGTCTTTGCCTACGCGGCGGCGACGGTAAAAAGCTGTATCGACGTCACCAAGCGGCTGAAGGGCGAAAACTACGTGCTGTGGGGCGGGCGCGAAGGCTATGAGACCCTGCTCAACACCGACCTTGCGCGCGAGCAGGAACAGGCCGGCCGGTTCCTCAGCATGGTCGTCGACTACAAGCACAAGATCGGCTTCAAGGGCACGATCCTGATCGAGCCGAAGCCGCAGGAGCCGACCAAGCATCAGTACGATTACGATGTCGCCACGGTCTACGGCTTCCTCAAGCGCTTCGGGCTGGAGAAGGAGGTCAAGGTCAATATCGAGCAGGGCCACGCCATCCTGGCCGGCCATTCCTTCGAGCACGAACTGGCTCTGGCCAATGCGCTCGGCATTTTCGGTTCGATCGATATGAATCGCAACGACTACCAGTCGGGCTGGGACACCGACCAGTTCCCCAACAACGTGCCGGAAATGGCACTGGCCTACTACCAAGTCCTGCAGGCTGGCGGCTTCAAGACCGGCGGCACCAATTTCGACGCCAAGCTGCGCCGCCAGTCGCTCGATCCGCAGGACCTGCTGATCGGCCATATCGGCGGCATGGACTCTTGCGCTCGCGGCCTGAAAGCCGCGGCGCGCATGGTCGAGGACAAGGCACTGTCGGCGCCGCTGGCCGAACGCTATGCCGGCTGGAACACGGCCGAGGGCAAGGCGATGCTTGCCGGCAAGCGCACGCTTGAGGATATCGCCGAGCGTGTCGTCAAGAAGAAGATCGAGCCGCAGCCGAGGTCCGGCCGCCAGGAACTGCTGGAAAACATCGTCAACCGCTACGTGTAGGGCGAGCGCCGCTTCATCTTTGGACCGACATCCGGCGCCACTGGCTGAAAGCCGCCGCCATCGCCATCTGCTAGTCAGCCCAGTTCGCGACAAGCTGCCGAGGATCGCACAGATCTTCGGCAGCCTGCGTGGGACCAGGACGCTACACGTGTCACCGAAAGAGGGCCCGTGCGGCGGCATGTCGTCGTCCCAAACCGCTGTGCACTTTGGGCGACATGCATTGGCAGGAGAAGGAAATGGCAGAGGATCGAATCATCGTGCGCCCTGCGCAGGCGAGCGATATTCCGGCGCTGAAGCAGGTGCTGCAGGAAACCTTCGAAGGCACCTGGCTGCCGAACATCACCGAAGCAGCCGCGCAACGCTATGTCGAGACGGATATTGGCGGGCGCTATGTCGACCAGAGCTGGCCTGAATTCGCCGTTGCCGAGATCGATGGCGAGGTCGCCGGCTTGATCCATTGGCGCGCGGATTTCATCGAGGCCCTGCACGTGATGGCATCCCGTCAAGGCCAAGGTGTCGGCCGCAAGCTGCTTTCCCATGCCGAACAGGCGGTCAGTGCGGCCGGATTGGCGCAGGCGCGGCTGGAGACCGACACGTTCAACCTGCCCGCACAAGCACTCTACAAAGCGGTCGGCTATATCGAGAAAAGCCGCTATCCCGATGACGAATGGGACAGTGGCTTCACCACGGTGCTGTTCGAAAAGCGGCTTTGAGCAATTCCAGGAAAAGTGGGTAACGGTTTCCCCGGGAAAAGCGTACAGCGCTTTGCCTTGGGAATTGCGCAATCCAACAATAGATTTCTCCTTGACCTGACCTGCCTGGGCGCAGGAACAGCTTTGCGCATGGCCCGGTCCAGCGACATGGTTTTGCCCTTCGACGCCCTTCAATGACCTCGCTCTTGCCTTCAAACTGCCGTCACGAATCTCGTATAAGAGTGGCTCGTGGCGGGAGAGGAAGAAGGAGGCGAACCGATATGCAGAACGAACGTGAAATCGACGCCCTGCTCTCACCTGGCGAGGCTGGATCGATCATCGACCGGCTGATGGCAATGCCGCATCCGAAGGACGGCACGCGCCGCTCGAACGAATGGGATCGCGCTGTGGCCAGCCGTTTCGAGACCCATCTTGCCAAGCAAATGCGCTCGCAGATCGACGGCGGCAGCGACCGTCAGAACGCTGCCTGATTCTATCATAGTCAGCCCCGGCGCAGCCTGACTGGCGCTTCGCCGAAAGCCCTTGAAAACGCTCTTGAAAACGCCGCGGCGGATGAGAATCCGGTCCGCCCGGCAATATCGGCCATGGCGATCCTTGTATCGACCACCAGCCGGCGCGCGGCGCCCAGGCGCAGCCTGAGATAATAGGCGCCCGGTGTCTCGCCGATCGATTTGCGAAAGATGCTCTCCAGCGTCCGTGCCGTCACGCCGGCGCGCTTGGCCACCGCTTCAATGGTCAGCGGCTGGTCGACATGCGCTTCCATCAGCCGGATCGCTTGCGCCAGCCGCGGATCGTAGCCATCGAGCCGGCCGAGCGAGACCAGCGGCTGTGCGTCGGTGGCGGCGCGCGCCTGGTCGTAGATGAAGACGCTGGCGACATCGAGCGCGACGGCCATGCCGAGCCTCGTGCGGATGAGATGCAGCATCAGGTCGAAGGTCGGCGACGCGCCGCCCGAGGTGAACACCGGCCCGTCGATGACATAACGGTCCGGACGCACGTCGACGCCGGGAAAGGCCGAGGAAAAATCCTCCATGTCTTCCCAGTGGGTGGTGGCGCTGCGTCCTTCCAGCAGGCCGGCGCGCGCCACCAGCCAGGTGCCGGCTTCGACACCGCCGCAAGCGCGTGCTGTCCGTGCGGCCCGGCGCAGGCCGGACAACAGAGCCGAGGTTGCATAGTTCTGGGTGCCGAAGCCGGCGACGACGACAAGAACGTCGGTCGACTCGCCCGCATCGAAGCGGCCGCCGACCGCCACCGGCAGGCCGCAAGTGGTGACTGGAGCCTCGCCGGTCACCGAGACCAGCTTGAAATCGAACAGGGTCTCGCCGGAGATGCGGTTGGCCGCGCGCAGTGGATCGACGGCGGATGCGACGCACATGATCGACGAACCGGAAAATACCAGCAGCGTCACCCTAAGCGGCGAGCGCTCGGCGCGAAAGATCGTTGGTTTTTCGCTTTTCGTCATGGAAGCTTCGTAAAACGCAAAACAGTTTCCGGCAAGTCGGGCATTGTTGAGGCCTATTTCTTTCGGAGGAGAGTTCCATGCCGCTTGCGATGAACCGTGAGGTCTTCATTACCTGTGCCGTGACCGGGTCCGGCGGGTCGCAGGACCGCAGCCCGCATGTGCCGCGCTCGCCCAAGCAGATCGCGGATTCCGCCATCGATGCGGCCAAGGCGGGCGCCGCCATCGTGCATTGCCATGTGCGCGATCCCGAGACCGGTAGGCCGAGGCGCGACGTGCATCTCTACCGCGAAGTGACCGAGCGCATCCGCGCGGCAGAAGTCGACGTCATCCTGAACCTGACCGCCGGCATGGGCGGCGACATGGTGTTCGGATCGCCGGAAGCGCCGCTGCCGCTCAACGAAAAAGGCACCGACATGGGCGGTGCCACCAACCGCATGGAACATGTGCGCCAATGCCTGCCGGAAATCTGCACGCTCGACTGCGGCACCATGAATTTCGCCGAGGCCGACTATGTCATGACCAACACGCCCGGCATGCTGCGCGCCATGGGCGGCATGATGACGGCGCTCGGCGTCAAGCCGGAGATCGAGGCTTTCGACACCGGCCATCTGTGGTTCGCCAAGCAGTTGGTCGAGGAAAAGGTGCTCAACCCGGATGCGCTGGTGCAGCTTTGCATGGGCGTGCCGTGGGGTGCGCCTGACGACCTCAACACCTTCATGGCCATGGTCAACAATGTGCCGTCGACCTGGAACTGGTCGGCCTTCGCCATCGGCCGCAACCAGATGGCTTATGCCGCGGCGGCGGTGCTGGCCGGCGGCAATGTCCGCGTCGGGCTGGAGGACAATCTGTGGCTAGACAAGGGCGTGCTGGCCACCAACGCACAGCTGGTCGAGCGCGCCGCCAGCATCGTCACCAATCTCGGCGCCAGAATCCTTGGACCGGAAGAGGTACGGCAGAAGCTCAACCTCACCAAGCGGGCGCCGATCGCGGCATAGATTATTCGTCGGGAGGGTCGGCATGACTACCGTAAAATTCACCGCGATGAAGGATGGCGACCGGGACGACTACGAGTTCCTGACCGCGCATGAAATCGACTATGCGGCCAGGACCGGCGAGCGGCTGGTCGACGCGCTGGTGCAGCTCGACGCGGGTCTTTCCGGCTACAAGATCACCCGGCTCGGCCATTCGCTGCAGGCAGCGACACGTGCGTGGCGCGACGGCGCAGACACCGACTGGATCGCTTGCGCGCTGCTGCACGACATCGGCGACATCTATGCGCCTTACAATCACGACGAATATGCCGCTTCGATCCTGAAACCTTTCGTGCGCGAGCAATGCACTTGGGTGGTGGAAAAGCATGGCGACTTCCAGCGGCTCTATTATGCCCATCATCTCGGCGGCAACCGCCACGCCCGCGACCGCTTTGCCGGCCATGCTTATTTCGACGATTGCGACCAGTTTTGCGAACGCTGGGACCAGTCCAGCTTCGACCCCGACTATGACACGCTGTCGATCGAATTCTTCCGGCCCTTCGTGCTCGAAGTCTTTGCCCGCAAGGCCTACGATCCCTCGGTGATCCGAGCCGGCGAGCGCGTGCCCCTCATCGATCCCGCAACCGCCGCGACAAGAACCGGAGCTTCAGCATGAGCATCATCAACAAGGCAGCCGCCATCGGTGGCGGTGTGATCGGCGCCGGCTGGGTGGCGCGCCTGCTGCTCAACGGCATCGACGTGTCGATCTTCGATCCCGATCCCGAGGCGTCGCGCAAGGTCGGCGAAGTGATGAAGGGCGCGCGCCGCGCCTACAAGCAGATGGTGCCCGGCGGCCTGCCGAAAGAGGGCAAGCTGACCTTCGCCAAGACCATCGCCGAAGCGGTCGCCGATGCCGATTTCATCCAGGAGAGCGTGCCGGAGCGGCTCGACCTGAAACACCGCGTGCTGGCCGAGATCGACGCTCACGCGCCGGCCAACGCGATTGTCGGCTCCTCGACTTCCGGTATCAAGCCGACCGACATGCAGGTGGCGATGAAGAAGCATCCGGAGCGGCTGGTCGTCGGCCATCCGTTCAACCCGGTCTATCTCCTGCCGCTGGTGGAGATCGTCGGTGGCGAGCAGACCTTTCCCGAGGCGATCGAGGTCGCCAAGGAGATGTATGCCTCGATCGGCATGAAGCCTGTCGTCATCCGCAAGGAGATCGAGGCCTTCGTCGGTGACCGCCTGCTCGAAGCGGCATGGCGCGAGGCGCTGTGGCTGATCAAGGACGGCATCTGCACGGTCGAGGAACTCGACGACATCATGCGCTACGGCTTCGGCCTGCGCTGGGCGCAGATGGGCATGTTCCAGGTCTATCGCGTCGCCGGCGGCGAGGCCGGCATGCGCCACTTCATGGCGCAGTTCGGGCCGTGCCTGAAATGGCCATGGACCAAGCTGATGGACGTGCCTGAGTTCAACGACGAACTGGTCGACCTGATCGCCACGCAGTCGGACGAACAGGCGCATGGGCTGTCGATCCGCGAACTGGAAAAGATCCGCGACGACAATCTGGTCGCCATCATGGATGCGCTGTCGAAACAAAACAAAGGCAAGGGCTGGGGCGCCGGCGCGCTGCATAAGGACTATACCAGGCAGTTGGCCAAGCTGGCGGCGAAGAAGCCCATGGCCTCCAAGGCGGCCGAGAAGGCCAAAGCCTTGAAACCGGTCAAGAAAGCCGAAAAGCCGAAGAAAAAGACCGGCAAGAAGAAAGGCTGAGAGCATGGATTTCGGGCTGTCGGAGGAACAGAAGCTCATAGTCGAGACGACGCGCGCGTTCGTCGAGAACGAGCTTTACCCGCATGAGCGCGAGGTCGAGCGCACCGGCGTGCTGCGCCGCGACCTGATCGAGGAGATCAAGGTAAAGGCGATCGAGGCAGGGCTCTATGCCGCCAACATGCCGGCCGATGTCGGCGGAGCGGGCCTCGATACGGTGACCTGGCTGCTCTACGAGAAGGAACTCGGCCGCGCCAATTACGCGCTGCACTGGACCTGCGTGGCGCGCCCCTCCAACATCCTCCTGGCCGGCACGCCCGAACAGCGCGAAAAGTATCTGTTCCCCTGCATCCGTGGCGAGAAATGGGACTGCCTGGCGATGACCGAGCCGGGCGCCGGCTCCGATTTGCGCGGCATGAAGGCGACCGCCGTGCAGGATGGCGACGACTGGGTGCTGAACGGCACCAAGCATTTTATCTCCCACGCCGACCTCGCCGACTTCGCCATCGTGTTCATGGCTTCCGGCGAAGAGGATTCGCCGCGCGGAAAACGCAAGAAGATCACCGCCTTCTTCGTCGACAAGGGCACCAAGGGCTTTACGGTGCGCGACGGCTACCGCAACGTCTCGCATCGCGGCTACACCAACGCCATCCTCGAATTCGACGATTGCCGGCTACCCGGAGCCCAAGTGTTGGGCGAAGTCCACAAGGGGTTCGATGTCGCCAATTCCTGGCTAGGCGCCACCCGGCTGCAGGTCGGCGCCACCTGCCTCGGCCGCGCCGAGCGTGCGCTTGGCCATGCCGTCGAATACGCCGCGCAGCGCCAGCAGTTCGGCCAGCAGATCGGCAAGTTCCAGGGCGTGTCGTTCAAACTCGCCGACATGGCGACCGAACTGAAGGCCGCCGACCTGATGGTGTTCGAAGCCGGCTGGAAGTACGATCAGGGCACCGTCACCGACCAGGACATGGCCATGGCCAAGCTGAAGGCCACCGAAATGCTCGCGTACGTCGCCGATGAAGCGATCCAGATCCATGGCGGCATGGGGCTGATGGACGATCTGCCGCTGGAGCGCATCTGGCGCGACGCGCGCGTCGAACGCATCTGGGAAGGCACGTCCGAGATCCAGCGCCACATCATTTCAAGGGCGCTGCTGCGCCCGTTCGGGGCATAACATATGCATAAACTGGAGCGTCTCCTGCGGCCTAAATCGATCGCCGTCTTCGGCGGCGCGCAGGCTGCAGCCGTCGTCGCGCAATCGATCAAGATGGGTTTTGCCGGCGAGATCTGGCCGGTGCATCCGACCAAGGACGAGGTTGCCGGTCGCAAGGCCTATCGTTCGGTGGCTGACCTGCCCGGCGCGCCGGATGCTGCCTTTGTCGGCGTCAACCGGCATTTGACCATCGAGGTGATCAAGGCGCTGGCCGAACGCGGCGCCGGCGGCGCCGTCTGCTTTGCCGCCGGCTTCCTCGAAACCGAGGCCTATGACGATGATGGCGAGCGGCTGCAGGCCGAGCTGGTCGCGGCGGCCGGCCAGATGCCGATCATCGGGCCGAATTGCTACGGCCTGATCAATTATGCCGACGGCGCGCTGCTGTGGCCCGACCAGCATGGCGGCATAAGACTGGCCGAGGGCGGCAAGGGCGTCGCCATCATCACCCAGTCCTCCAACATCGCCATCAACATGACCATGCAGAAGCGCGGCCTGCCGATCGCCTTCCTGATGACCGCCGGCAACCAGGCGCAGACCGGCCTATCCGAAATGGCGCTCGGCCTGATCGAGGATGAGCGGGTCACGTCGCTCGGCCTGCACATCGAGGCCTTCGATTCGGTAGCCGGCTTCGAACGGCTGGCGGCACGAGCCCGCGAGCTGAAGAAGCCGATCATCGCCATGAAGGTCGGCCGTTCCGAACAGGCCAGGCAAGCGACTGTCTCGCATACCGCGTCGCTCGCCGGCTCGGACGCGGCCTCGGGTGCGTTCCTGCGGCGGCTCGGCATTGCGCGTGTCGATTCAATCCCCGCCTTCATCGAGGCGCTGAAGCTGCTGCACATCACCGGACCTTTGCCCGGCTATAGGCTGTCGTCGATGAGCTGCTCCGGCGGCGAGGCCTCCGTCATGGCCGACAGCGCCGAAGGCCGCTGGGTCAATTTCCCTGTGCTGACCGACAGCCATCGCGCCCATGTCAAATCGACGCTCGGGCCGCTGGTCGCGGTCGCCAATCCCTTGGACTATCACACCTTCATCTGGAACAACGAGCCGGCGATGACCGCCACCTTCACCGCCATGGTGTCGGGCGGTTTCGACCTCAACATGCTGGTGCTCGATTTTCCGCGACCCGACCGCTGCTCGGTCACCGACTGGTGGGCGACGTTGCGCGCTTTCGAATCGGCGCTCAAGACCAACAAGGCGCATGGCGCGATCGTCTCCTCGCTGCCGGAGAACCTGCCGGAGGAATACACCGCCGAACTGATGGCGCGCGGCATGGTGCCGTTGTTCGGCATTTCGGAAGCGATGGATGCAGCCGGCGCAGCAGCCTTCATCGGCTGGGCTTGGGCTGAACCGCAGGCGCAGCCGATCGACACGTCGGCCTCCGGCGCCTCTGGCGGGGACCACGTCACGCCCGACGAAGCCGAGGCGAAGTCACGGCTGATCAAAGCCGGCCTGCCGGTGCCGAAGGGCGAGCGCGCAGCCAATGCCGTCGAGGCGGTGATTTCGTCCATGGCGCTCGGCTTTCCCGTCGCGTTGAAGGCGCTCGGCGTCACCCACAAATCCGAAGTTGGCGCTGTCAGGCTCAATCTCAGGGATGCCGAATCCGTCAGCACCGCAGCGCATGACCTGTTGCCGCTCGGCACCGGGCTCTATGTCGAGCGCATGGTGCGCGACGGTGTTGCCGAACTCATCGTCGGCTTCACCCGCGACCCGATGTTCGGCGCGGTGATGACGCTCGGCACTGGTGGCGTGCTGGTCGAGCTGTTGCGCGACAGCGTCACGCTGATGCTGCCGGCGACCCGCGACGATATCGAGGCGGCGTTGCGCGGCCTGAAACTGTTCCCGCTGCTCGAAGGCTATCGCGGCCGGCCGAAGGCCGATGTCGCGGCTGCCATCGATGCTATTTCTGGCATTGCCGCCTTCGTGCAGCAGAATGCCGGGGAGATCGAGGAACTCGATATCAACCCGCTGATCGTCTGTGCAGAGGGCAAGGGCGCCTGGATCGCCGACGCGCTGCTGGTGCTGGGAGAGAACAAGAGTGTCTGACGTCATTTCGACCCGCCGCGAGGGCACCATCCTCGAAGTCACCCTCGACCGGCCCAAGGCCAACGCCATCGACCTGAAGACCTCGCGGCTGATGGGCGAGACCTTCAAGGCGTTCCGAGACGATCCGGAATTGCGCGTCGCCATCGTCAAGACCGCTGGCGACAAGTTCTTCTGCGCGGGCTGGGACCTCAAAGCAGCTGCCGGCGGCGATGCGGTCGACGGCGACTATGGCGTCGGCGGCTTTGCCGGCCTGCAGGAGCTGCGCGACCTCAACAAGCCGATCATCGCGTGCGTCAACGGCATGGCGGTCGGCGGCGGCTTCGAGCTGGCGCTGTCCTGCGACCTCATCTACGCCTCCGATCATTCCTCCTTCGCGCTGCCCGAGATCCGAGCCGGCACGCTGGCCGACGCGGCGACGATCAAGCTGCCGAAGCGCATCCCCTACCATGTCGCCATGGACCTTCTGCTCACCGGCCGCTGGATGGATGTCGCTGAAGCGCATCGCTGGGGCTTGGTCAACGAAGTGCTGCCCAAGGAAAAGCTGGAAGATCGCGTCTGGGAGATCGCCCGGCTGCTCGCAGGCGGCCCACCGCTGGTGTTTGCCGCGATCAAGGAGACGGCGCGCGTGGCCGAGGCGCTGACCTTCCAGGACGCGATGAACAAGGTGACCCGCCGGCAATTGCCGACGGTCGATGCGCTCTATGGCTCCGAGGACAATATGGAGGGTTTTCGCGCTTTTGCGGAGAAGCGGGAGCCGGTGTGGAAGGGGAAGTAAGGATTGTTGCCGAAATGACGGCGCTTATCCCCCTCTGTCCTGCCGGACATCTCCCCCTCAAGGGGGGAGATTGGCAGCTTCGATCTCTGCACTCTTCTTGCGACGCCGAAGGTTGGCGAAAGCCTTCGCAACATCCGATCTCCCCCCTTGAGGGGGAGATGTCCGGCAGACAGAGGGGGGCGCCCAGGCTCAGCCTTGGCCGCCTCTCCAGCACCCATGACCGACTACATCAAGCTCATCGACGCCGAGACCTGGGCCTTCATCGAGCGCACCAATTCCTATTACCCGCCCGATACGATCGACTACACGATCGTGCAGCAGCGCGAGATTTACGACCGCATGTGCCGGGAATTCTTTGCCGGCTACCCCGAGGGCGTCGCTGTCGAAACCTCCGCCATTGCAACGCCGACGCATGACATCCCGATCCGCATCTACCGAAGCACACTTCAGGCAGCCGTGACGGTGCTCTATGTCCATGGCGGTGGCTTCATCCTTGGTGGGCTGGACAGCCACGACGATGTTTGCGCGGAGCTGTGCTCGCGCACAGGCTATGAGGTGGTCTCCGTAGATTACCGGCTGGCGCCGGAACATTTGCATCCAGCCGCCTTTGACGATGCCATGAGCGCCTTCGAATGGGCCGCCGCCAATCGCGATCATCCTATCGTGCTCTGCGGCGACAGCGCCGGCGGCAATCTCTGCGCCGCCGTCAGTCACGCCACGCGCGGCCATTCGAAAAGGCCGGTCGGCCAGGTGCTGATCTATCCCGGCCTCGGCGGAGACCGCTCGAAAGGCTCCTATGTCAAGCACGCCGAAGCGCCGATGCTGACCGTGCGCGATCTCGAATTCTACAAGCACATTCGCACTGGAGGGCAAGACCGTAGCGGCGATGCGACGCTGGCCCCGCTTGCCGACACCGATTTCTCCAACTTGCCGCCGACAGTGCTGATCACCGCCGAATGCGACCCGCTGTCATCGGATGGCGAGACCTATCGCGACCTGATCATCACGGCAGGTGGCCACGCGACGTGGTTCGAGGAGCCGGGATTGGTGCACGGCTATCTCAGAGCCCGGCACACGGTTGGCCGCGCCCGCACCAGCTTCACCCGGATCGTCGGTGCGGTGACCGCGCTTGGACAGGGCGACTGGCGCTGGTGATCGCGGCCAAACTCTGAGGACCAAGTGGCGCCCCATCACGCCACCGAGGCAGCCGCTGCCCGGCCGGCGCTGCGGCCGGAAAAGATGCAGCCGCCGAGGAAGGTGCCTTCGAGCGCCGCATAGCCATGCACGCCGCCGCCGCCGAAACCGGCGGCTTCGCCGACGGCATAAAGCCCGGCTACCGGCTGGCCATCTGCCCCCAGCACGCGGCTGTCGAGATCGGTCTGCAGGCCGCCCAGCGTCTTGCGGGTCAGGATGTTGAGCCGCACCGCGATCAGCGGGCCATTTGCCGGATCGAGCATCTTGTGCGGCTTGGCCGTGCGGATCAGCCGGTCGCCGAGATAGGCGCGCGCGCCGCGCAGAGCGGTGATCTGCATATCCTTGGAGAACGGGTTGTCGAGCTGCCTATCGCGGGCGCGGATCTCGCGCTCGACTTGAGCCACCTCAAGCAGCGCCTCGCCGCCGGCCAGCGCGTTCATGCGCGCGACCAGCGCCGGCAAATCGGCCTCGACGATGAAGTCCTCGCCCTTTTCCATGAACGCCTTGACGGGGCCCGGAATGCCCGATGTGGCGCGGCCGAGCACCTGGCGCCAGCTCTTGCCGGTCAGATCGGGGTTCTGCTCGGAGCCCGACAGCGCGAACTCCTTCTGGATGATCTTCTTGGTCAGGATGAACCAGGAATAGTCGAAGCCGGTGCTCATGATGTGGGAGAGCGTGCCCAGAGTGTCGAAGCCGGGATAGAGCGGCACCGGCAGGCGCTTGCCGCGCGCATCGAGCCACAGCGATGATGGGCCGGGCAGGATGCGTATCGCATGGTCGGTCCAGATCGGCGCCCAGTTCTTGATGCCCTCGACATAGTGCCACATGCGGTCGCGGTTGATGATCGAACCGCCGGCCTGTTCCGTGATCGCCAGCATGCGGCCGTCGACGTGATCGGGCACGCCGGTGATCATGCGCTTGGGCGCCGCGCCCAGCCGCTGCGGCCAGTTTTCCCGCACAAGCTGATGGTTGGCGCCGATGCCGCCGGAAGCGACGATCACGGCTTGCGCGCGAAGCTCGAAATCTCCTGATATTTCGCGCGAACTCTTGTGGCCGCGCTCGGCGGTGCTCGGTTGCAGGATGTCGCCGCGCACCCCGTCGACAGTCGCACCCGTGCGGGTCAATTCATCGACCCGATGGCGGAATTTGAAACTGATCAGTCCGCGCTTCTGCGCCTCGCGCACGCGCTGTACGAAAGGTTCGAGAACGCCGGGGCCCGTGCCCCAGGTGATGTGGAAGCGCGGTACCGAATTGCCGTGGCCGATGGCATTGCCGCCGCCTCGCTCGGCCCAACCGACCACGGGAAAGAATTTCAGGCCGCGCTGTATCAGCCAGGAGCGTTTTTCGCCGGCGGCAAAGCCGACATAGGCTTCCGCCCATTTGCGCGGCCAGAAATCCTCGGGCCGATCGAAAGCCGCGGTGCCCAGCCAGTCTTCCAGCGCCAGGTCATGCGAATCGCGGATGCGCATGCGCCGCTGCTCGGGCGAATCGACGAGGAAAAGGCCGCCGAACGACCAGAATGCCTGGCCGCCGAGCGACTGCTCCGGCTCCTGGTCGACGATGATGATTTTCTTGCCGGCCTCGGCAAGCTCGGCGGCGGCAACCAGCCCTGCAAGGCCGGCGCCGACAATGATCACGTCCGCATCGTCAGCCATTTTTCCTCCCAGAATTAGCCGGCTATTTCAATGCGAGGAATTCAGACGGTCTCCCAGCCTTCTTTGCCGCCGGCGCGGAAGATGGCGTCGATGACTTTCTGGTTGAGCACCGATTCCTCCAGCGTGAAGACGCGCTCCTTGCCGCCCTGTGCCGCGCGCGCGAAGGTCTCGACCTCCAGCCGGTACTGCTGCGTGCCGGGAAAGCGGAAAACCTGCGCCTCGGTGTGGTTCTGGTTGTGCAGTTCGACACGGTGGTGGTCGTAGAGGCCGGCATTGAAAGGCGAGAACAACTCGATGAAACCCTTCTCGCCATGGAACACCATCACCTGGCGCGCCGCCATCTGCGTCGACAGATAGAACGACAGCTCGAAGTCACCGAAATCGGCACGGATCGAGGAGTAGATGTCGGTGCCGAATGTCTTGTCGCGCTCGATCGTCGCCTGCACGCGCAGCGGCTCCTTGCCGGTGGAAAAGCGCGTCGACACGGTCGGGTAAACGCCGATGTCGGGCAGCGCGCCGCCGCCGAGGTCGAGCTGGTTGCGCATGTTGCTGGGGTCGACGTTGTAGTAGGAGAACGCGCCCTGCACATGGCGCAGCCGGCCGATGGCGCCGCTGGCGATGAGCTCGCGCACCTTGATCCATTGCGGGTGGTAGATGACCATGAAGGCTTCGCAGACCAGCACCCTTTTCTGGTCGCGCAGCTTGATCAGCGGCAGGATGTCCTTGGCGTCGAGCGCCAGCGGCTTTTCGACCAGCACATGCTTGCCGGCTTCGATGGCCTTGGCCGCCCACTCGACATGCTGCGAGGTCGGCAGCGGGATGTAGACGCCGTCGACCTCGTTGGAGGCAAGCAGTTCCTCATAGGAGCCGAAGGCATGGCGCGCACCGAAGCGATCGGCCAGCGCCTTGGCCTTCGACAGATCGCGGCTGGCGATCGCCGACAGCACGCTATTCTCCGCCTCGACCATCGCCGGCAACAAATGCTCGCGGCCGATCTTGGCCGTCGACAACACACCCCATCGGAACATCAGGCTTCTCCATCACGATTACAGGCGACGAGGTTTGCCCGAAATCGCCGGAAAAGCCAATGACGAGGTCAGCCCCTTTTGCCGGTCAGCGTCATGTCGAAGTCGACGATGTTGGAATAGATCGGCGTGCCGACATCCATGCCGTAGCGCGACCTCAGCACCTTGCCGGTGACATGGAATTTGATCATGCCGGCCTTGAGACCGCCGAGCTCGGCCGTGAATTTTTCCGGGAACGTCTTGCCGCGCGCCGTCAGCCGGCCGCTGACGAGAGCCGTGGTGTCGCTGGTTCGGGTCACGCTGGTAGAGCGGAACTGGATTTCCGGGCTGTTGGCGGCATCAAACACCGCGTCGGAGCGCAGGAAGGCATCGATACGGCCCTGGCCGGTGCCGACGCTTTCGGGAAAAATGGTGAAATTGACAGCTGAGCGCCCGACATCGCTGTTGTCGATGCGGATCGAGCCCTTGAAGCGGGCGAAGGTGCCATTGAGGCCGCCGCCGCCGACCTTGCCGATGGAGAAGCGGATGCTGGAACTGGCCGGGCTGATCGAATAGCTGCCGGCGGCGTCACCCAGCGCGACGGCCGCAGAAACAGGCATGGCAAGGCAAGCGGCGACCGCCGCAAATCCGAGGATGCGCGTGTACATGGGGATGTTCCTTGTTGGAGGCAGCGCATTTCTTGCGCCCTCACTCCATGAACGAATGAACCGCTCGCTCTATTCCGAATCTGACGAAGGCGTGACCATGCGCGTGAGCACGCCATCCCTGAGCTGGAAATGATGCCGCAGCGCCGCCGCGACGTGGAGAGCCACAAGCGTCATGCCGGCATAGGCGAGATACCAATGTGCCGCCGCCCAGAAGCTCTCGGCACCATCCGATTCGGCCAGCGGCAGGTTCGGCATGACGAACAGGTTGAACGGCAGGCTGGGGATCTCCAGCATCGAGACCGACACCAGCGCCCAGCCGGACAAGGGCAAGGCAAGCTGAAACGCGTAGAGCGCAAGATGGGCGAACGGTGCTGCCCGACGCTCCAGGGTTCCGACCGAGCGCGGCAGCGCCGGCGTTGCATTGCCAAGACGCCAGGCGATGCGCAGCAACACAAGCCCGAGCAGCAGGAAGCCGAAGGATTTGTGCAGTTGGATCAGCTCGAAGACGGTGCGCTGGCTGGTCAGCCGCACCATGACGAAGCCGAGCCCGAACTGGCCGATGAAAACGAGCGCAATCAGCCAGTGGAGAAGGATCGCGCCCCAGCCATAGCGGGTGGGGCTGTTGGTGATCGATGTTTGCATGGGGAGTGAACGAATGTTGGTTCGGCTTTCTTCCAGCGCGCTTCACCCTCCCCCTTGTGGGGAGGGTCGCGCAGCAAATGCCGCGAAGCGGCTTTTGCGAAGCGGGGTGGGGGTCTCGTAGGGCGCTACCCACCCCGTCCCTCAGCCGCCCTATCGGGGCGAGCCGCCGATCTCGCCCGTCCTTCGGACTCCCATCAGGGCCCTCCGGAGGGAGACGAAAGGCGCGAGTTCGCCGAGCCTGGCTTCCTTCCTCTCCCTCCGGAGGGGGAGAGGAAGGCGCGAGCTTATCACAGCCGGTGCCCTTCCTCTCCCTCCGGAGGGCCACAAGGGGAGGGGCGAGCCCGCTCTATCCACTCACCTTGAAGAAATCGACAAACGCCCGGAGCGCCGGGCGCATTTGCCGGCGGCTCGGATAATAGACGAAGAAGCCGTCGAAGGAGGGGCACCAGTCCTCCAGCACACGGATCAGCCTGCCGTCGGCGAGCGGCGCGCGGACATAATCCTCAAAGACGAAGGCGAGCCCAGCGCCGTCGACCGCCGCCTGGGCGATCAAATGGTCCTCGTCGAGGATCAGCGGTCCCTCCACCGCCATCTCGATCGCCTCGCGGCCTTTCTCGAACTCCCAGTGGTAGAGGATGCCGCTGGAGAAGCGGAAGCGGATGCAGCGGTGGTCAGCCAGGTCGCGCGGGTGACGCGGCTTGGGGTTGACCTCGAAATAGACCGGGGCGCCAACCACCGCGCCGCGAAGGTCCGGCCCGATGCGCACCGCGATCATGTCGCGCTGCAGGCTCTCGCCTAGCCTGACGCCAGCATCGAAGCCCCCTTCCACCACGTCGGTGAAACGGTCCTCGATGACGATCTCCAGCACGATATCGGGATAGGCCGACGCAAAAGCGCCCAACCGTGGCGTCAGCGCCAAATGGGCTGCGGTGCGCGGCACGGTCAGGCGCAGATTGCCGGCCGGCCGGTCGCGCGTCTCGATTGCCGTCTCCAGCGCCAGATCGATCTCCGACAGCGCCGGCCGCAGCCGTTCCAGCAACTGCGCACCTTCTTCGGTCGGCGCGACGCTGCGTGTGCTGCGCGCCAGCAGCCGAACGCCAAGCCGCGCCTCTAGGCTGGACACCGCATGGCTGACCGCCGAAGGCGCGATGGCCAATTCCCTGGCCGCGCCGCGAAAGCTGCCGCATTGGGCAACGGTTGCCAGCACGGCCAGTTGGGAAAGATGCGCGCGATTCATTGATCTATCTTTTAGAACAGCCCGTGCAAATGAGAGCCGATTATCGAACACAAGGCAAGGCGCTATTTCTGCCGCATCGCAACAAGGAGACGCGTTATGCAAACCCGCAAGCTAGGAACTGAATTGAACGTCTATCCCGTCGGCCTCGGCTGCATGGGCATGAGCTTCGCCTATGGCGGCCAGGCGGAAGCCGACGCAATCGCCACGCTGCACCGCGCCATCGATATCGGCGTCAATTTCTTCGACACGGCGGAGGTCTATGGCCCGTTCGAGAACGAGATCCTGCTCGGCAAAGCGCTGAAGTCCGCGCGTGACAAGGTGACGATCGCGACAAAATTCGGCTTCAGGATTTTGGAGGAAGGTACAGGCCTCGACCGCATGGCCGGCGTCGACAGCCGCCCCGAGCACGTCAAGGCGGTCGCCGAGGCGTCGCTGAAGCGGCTCGGCACGGATGTGATCGACCTCTACTACCAGCACCGTGTCGACCCCAACGTGCCGATCGAGGACACGGTCGGTGCCATGGCCGAGCTGGTGCGCGAGGGCAAGGTGCGCGCGCTCGGCCTGTCGGAGGCGAGTGCGGCGACCATCCGCCGGGCCCATGCCGTGCATCCAATTGCTGCCGTGCAGAGCGAATATTCGCTCTGGAGCCGCGACCCGGAAGACGAGGTGTTCGCCGTCTGCCGCGAACTCGGCATCGGTTTTGTTCCCTACAGCCCGCTCGGCCGTGGCCTGCTGACCGGCACGATCGCCAAGCCCGAGGCGCTGAGCGACGACGACTGGCGCCGGACCTTGCCGCGCTTCCAGGCCGAGGCGATGGAAGCCAACGCCGCTGTCATCGCGACGCTGGAAAAGCTGGCAGCTGAAAAGGGGGTAACTTCGGCCCAACTGGCGCTGGCCTGGGTGCTGCACCAGGGCGATTTCATCGTGCCGATCCCCGGCGCAAGAAGGATACGCCATCTGGAGCAGAATGCGGCGGCTGCCGGGATCGCGCTGAGTGCGGTCGAGGTGCAGGCGATTGGTGACGCGCTGTCGCCCGACAAGGTGGTCGGTAGGCGCTATGCGGAGAAGGAGCTGACGCTGGTCAATGGTTGAAAACTGGTGAGTTATCGGAAGGGGCGCCGCGCGCCCCTTTTTCGTACGCAGCGCGGTGCAGAAGGTGGGGACGCTGACGTGAAGCGCCCCCCTCTGCCCTGCCGACATTTTTACCAAGGCTCGACACTAATCTCCGGCCAATTCTCCCTTGCACGCTTACCCTTCGCCTCATGCGTGCGCTGATTGTCCATCACCCGGTTCGGCGTGATGCGAAACGAGAAAATGTCGTCAAGACCAAACGGTGCCACGATCTCGAGCTGCCCGTCAGCGTCGTATCGAACCCCGACGGCGTGCGTCTTCGAGGCAAAATGGCTGACGGATTCGCTGGCGCTCAAATAGCGCGGGCACGGCCGTCCGAACTTCTGCGGATACCACAGATGCACCCGCGCCTGGTTGCGCACCTCGACCGGCAACGCTAGCCCCTCGAAATGCTTCTCCGCCCGGCGGATCACCGCGTCCTCGGCCTCATAGGACAGGTCGCTGTCATCGAAGTAGAAAAGATCAACATCCTTGATGCCGTAGCCCGACGGTTTGCCGGTCAGGTGGTTCCAGATGCTGTTGTAGAGAGCGCCGGATACCACCAGCCAGTCCGGCAGGTCGAGCGTGCGAGCCCGCGCCACCGCGTCGCATAACAGCGGGTCGGCAGACACGATGGCGAGAAACGCCGCGCGCTGTTCTTCAAGGGGAAGGCCGGAATACCGCAGATGGTCCATCGCCCTTTGGAGGGCGATTCGCCATCTGCTCGCAAGTTTTTTAACCCCGCAGAACGCCCCCGGTCTGCTTGCCGACATTCTCGATGATGCGCTTGGCCAGTGCCTCGAAATCCTCGTCGGTGAGCGTCTTTTCGACCGGCTGGATCGACACTTCGATGGCAATCGATTTTTTGCCCTCGCCCAGCGAAGCGCCTTCGAAAATATCGAAGACCGAGACGGCGGTGATGAGCTTCTTGTCGGCGGCGAGCGCTGCGCGCACCAGCGTGCAGGCCTCGACCGACTTGTCGACGACGAAAGCGAAATCGCGCTTGACCGCCTGGAAGGGCGACAGTTCCAGTTTCGGCTTGGTTTTCGTCGGCTTGGCCTTCGGTTCAGGCACGGCATCGACGAAGATCTCGAAGCCGCACAGCGGGCCGGAAACATCGAGCCCTTCCAGCGTCTTCGGATGGAATTCACCGAAAGTTCCGAGCACGGTTTTCGGGCCGAGCTTGATCGTGCCGGAACGGCCGGGATGATACCAGGCCGGGCCGCCGGCCTCGATCTGCAGCCGGTCGACAGGCGCACCGCAGGCTTCCAGTGCGGCGATCGCATCGGCCTTGGCGTCGAACACGCCGACTGGACCGGAATTGCCGGCCCAGTTGCGGCCGGAACCGTCGAGCTTGGCGGTGCCGCGACGCACGCCGGCGGCGACGCGCCGCTGCTGGTCGGCGCCGTCGCCCTCATAAGTGCCCGACACTTCGAACAGCGCCACGTCGCCAATACCCTTGTCGGCGTTGCGCTGGGCAGCCGCGATCAGCCCCGGCAGCAGCGAGGGCCGCATGTCGGACATATCGGCGGCGATCGGGTTGGCAAGCTTCAGCGCGGTCTGGCCGCCGCCGAACAGCTCGGCATGCTTGGCCGGAATGAACGACCAGGTAACGGCTTCCATCATGCCGCGCACGGCAAGCGCGCGCTTGGCCGTGCGGGTACGGACCTGCAGCGTGGTGAGGATCTTTGCATTGACCGCGTCATGCGCACCGAGCGGCTGCGGCGCGATGTTGTCGACACCGTGGATGCGCATGACCTCCTCGACCAGGTCTGCCTTGCCATCGACGTCGGGGCGCCAGGACGGCACGGCGACATCGACGACATCGCCCGAGCCCTCCGGCTTGAAGCCGAGGCGCGACAGGATGTCGAGGCTTTCCGCGCTGGGAACCTCGATGCCGGTCAGCCGCTTCACTTCCGAAAGCGGGAAGGAAACGATCTTCGGCGTGTGACCGGCATAACCGACGACCTCCATTTCGGTCGGCGTGCCGCCGCAGAAATCGAGCACCAGTTTCGTCGCCAGTTCGACGCCCGGAACCATGAATTCGGGGTCGACGCCGCGCTCGAAACGGTAGCGCGCGTCGGTAATGATGCCGAGCGTGCGGCCGGTGCGCGCCGTGGTGATCGGATCCCAAAGGGCGGATTCGATCAGCACATCTGAGGTGTTCTCGTCGCAGCCCGAATGCTCGCCGCCCATGACGCCGGCGATCGACTCGACGCCGTTGTCATCTGCGATGACGCACATTTCCGGCGTCAGCGTGTATTCGCGGCCGTCGAGCGCCTGCACCTTTTCGCCATCGCGCGCGCGGCGCACGACGAGATTGCCGGCAACCTTGCTGGCGTCGAACACATGCAGCGGGCGGCCGCGGTCGAAGGTGACGTAGTTCGTGATGTCGACCAGTGCGCTGATGGGTCTCAGCCCAATGGCGATCAGCCGCTGCTGCAGCCATTTTGGCGAGGGTCCATTCTTGACGCCCTTGACCAAGTTGAGCGCGAAGCCGGGGCAAAGCTCCGGCGCTTCGATCGTCACCTTGACCGGACACATGCCATTGCCGACATGCGGCATGATGGCGCCGCCGACGAGGCGGCCAAGCCCGCTCGCCGCCAGATCCCTGGCGATGCCGTAGACGCTGGTGGCATCCGGCCGGTTCGGCGTCAAGTTGATCTCGATGACCGGATCGTCGATGTGCGCATAGGCGGCGAAGCTGGTGCCGACCGGCGCATCCTCAGGCAGGTCGATGATGCCATTGTGTTCGTCGGACAGCTCCAGCTCGCGCTCGGAACACATCATGCCGTGGCTTTCGACGCCCCTGATCTTGCCGACCGTCAGCGTTACGTCGATGCCGGGCACATAGGTGCCGGGCGCGGCAAAGGCGCCGATCAGGCCCGCGCGAGCGTTTGGCGCGCCGCAAACGACCTGCACCGGAGGCTTGCCGTCGCCGGTGTCGACGGTCAGCACGCGCAGCCGGTCGGCATCGGGATGCTGAACCGCCGTCAGCACCCTGGCGATGACGAATGGTTTCAGGCTCGACTTGTCGTCGACATGCTCGACTTCGAGACCGATCGAAGTCAGCCGCTCGACGATCTCGTCGAGCGTGGCGTCGGTCTCGAGGTGGTCCTTGAGCCAGGAGAGGGTGAATTTCATGGGACTGTTCCGTCTGGTCTTTTGACGCTTGATTTCAGATGTCTCGGCAGGTCGTCGGACATATGCAGGAAGGCAAGCTGCTCGCCGATATAGGCATGCAGCGTCGGCTGGAAATCGGCCGGCATGTCCATGGCGCCGAGCATGAAGTAGATGTCTTCTTCCAGCCGCTCGTCGACATAGGCGATGGGTGAGCCGCAGGTGCCGCAGAAAGAGCGCGTCACCGGGCCGTTCTCATACATCTTCAGCGCCTTGCCGGTGAACGCGACCTGATCGACCAGGAAGCCGACAAAGGCCGACACCGGCGCGCCGCTGGCCCGCCGGCAATCGCCGCAATGGCAGTAGCTGACGTGATGCGGTTCGGCAGAGGCCTCGAACCGCACGGCGCCGCAGCGGCAGCCGCCGGCATAGGGCGCTGTCATGCGCTCAGGCCTCCGAACAAAGTCGGCATGTCGAGCGGCCGGAAGCCGTAATGCGACAGCCAGCGCACGTCTGCATCGAAGAAGGCGCGCAGGTCCGGCATGCCGTATTTCAGCATGGCGATGCGGTCGATGCCCATGCCCCAGGCAAAACCCTGATATTCGTCCGGATCGAGACCGCCATGGCGCAGCACGTTGGGATGCACCATGCCACAGCCGAGGATCTCCATCCAATCGGAGCCTTCGCCGAAGCGCACTTCGCCGGGCCGCGAGCGATCGCACTGGATGTCAACCTCGAGGCTTGGCTCGGTGAACGGGAAGAAGGACGGCCGGAAGCGCATCTTGACCTGCGGCACCTCGAAGAAGGCCTTGCAGAACTCCTCCAGCACCCATTTCATGTTGGCAACGTTGGCCGTCTTGTCGATCACCAGCCCCTCGACCTGATGGAACATCGGCGAGTGGGTGGCGTCCGAATCCTGCCGGTACGTCTTGCCAGGAATGACGATGCGGATCGGCGGCTTCTTCGTTTCCATGGTGCGGATCTGCACCGGCGAAGTGTGCGTGCGCAAAAGCTTGCGCTCGCCCTTCTCGTCCGGCTGGAAGAAGAAGGTGTCGTGCATCTCGCGCGCCGGATGGCCTTCGGGGAAATTCAGCGCGGTGAAATTGTAATAGTCGGTCTCGATGTCGGGACCTTCCGCGATGGAAAACCCGAGGTCGCCGAAGATCGCAGCGATCTCGTCGATGACCTGGCTGATCGGATGGATACGGCCGCGCTCGGCCGGCGACTGCCGCACCGGCAGCGTCACGTCGACCTTTTCGGCGGCGAGGCGGGCGGTGATCGCCACATCCTTGAGCTCAGCCTTGCGGGCAGTCAGCGCGTCGGTGACGCGGTTCTTGAGGCCGTTGATGGCTGGGCCTTTGATCTGGCGCTCCTCGGCGGTCATGGCGCCAAGTGTCTTCAGCATCTCGGACACGCTGCCCTTCTTACCGAAAGCAGCGATGCGCACGGCCTCGATGGCCGGCTCATCGGCGGCCGAGGCGATCTCGGCCAGAAGTGAGTTTTCAAGCGTATCCAGGCCAGTGGTTGCGTCGTTCACGGTCAAACTCGCTGCGTTGGGAGGTCGGCCTCAAAGTGAAAGTCACTTCTAAAGTGAAATCACTCCAAGGATCAGGCAAAAGAAAAACCCGCGCCAGCCGTGCCAGCGCGGGTTCCCCAAATCAGAATTGCGAATGCTTGGGAAGCGCTGGTCTTAGGCGACAGCGCTTTCAAAAGCGTTCGGCGTGGTGTTCTTCAGATATTCGAGCGCCACCTTGGCCTTGGCGACTAGGGCCGCGAAAGCCTGCGGCTCGTGGATGGCCATGTCCGACAGGATCTTGCGATCGATCTCGATGCCCGACTTGTTGAGGCCGTCGATGAAGCGGCCATAGGTCAGGCCATGCTCGTGGGTCGCGGCGTTGATACGCTGGATCCACAGCGCGCGGAAGGAGCGCTTGCGGTTCTTGCGGTCGCGGTAAGCGTATTGCAGCGACTTTTCCACCGCCTGCTTGGCGATGCGGATGGTGTTCTTGCGGCGGCCGTAGAAGCCTTTCGCGGCTTTCAGGACCTTCTTGTGCTTGGCGTGCGAAGTGACGCCTCTTTTTACGCGTGCCATGTCATGATCTCCTTAAAAGCAATTCCAGGAAAAGTGCCTTGCGGTTTTCCGTTCGGAATTGCGTAAAACAAATGCGTGTCCGGACCGAATGCCTTAGAGGCCGTTCGGCAGAAAATTCTTGATGACCTTCTTGCCATCCGGTTCAGCCAGAACCATCGTGCCGCGGGCATTTCGAATGAACTTGTTGGAACGCTTGATCATGCCGTGACGCTTGCCGGCCGCAGCCGACAGGACTTTACCCGTACCTGTGATCTTGAACCGCTTCTTGGCGGCCGATTTGGTCTTCATCTTGGGCATTTTGCTACTCCGTATTGTTGGCGCACTATCGCGCTTCTTGTTCGCTTCAGGCCGACCAAAGCCCGAAAAGCAAATGAAACCGCCACGGCATGCCCTGCCGGGCGGTTTTCTTGAACGGCGGTGCTATACGTCAAAGACGGCCCGCGCGCAACACCTGTGGAGATGCGGCGCTGTGTCCTCGTCAGGGCAGCGTGAACCAGACCGGCAACATGCCTGACAGCTGGGCGCCGTCGATCAATTCGAAGGCCGGCAGCGCGATCAGAAACACCAGGCCGTCGAGCAGCGTGGTCAACAGCAGGCGCGGCTTGAAGTTTCCGGTATCGCCCTCCTGGTAGAGCGACAGTTTTGGGAAGAAGCGCGGCACCCGCGCCAGATAGGCCTGATACGGCGCGCCGAGCGCTTCCTTGAGGAACTTCTCCTCGCGCAGGATGACGATATGGAACGCCCCCGCGCACAAAAGCCCGAAGAGGATGATACCGGAGAACGAACCGATCTGCGCGCCGACACCGGCTGCGGCTACGGTCGAGAACACATAGAGCGGGTTGCGGGTGATCGAGTAAGGCCCGCCAGTCACCACCTCGGACGATTTGCGCCCGCCTATGTAGAGTGTCGCCCAAAGGCGGCCCACGATGCCGAGGAAAATCAGCAGCACGCCGAACATTTCGATCGTCTCGTGCACGGCTGTGTCGGGCGGAAACGTCGATTGGCCAAATAGCAATGCTGCAAACAGCACGACCACGAGAACGGCAAGCACTATGCGGCGCATATGCTGGTAATTGCCCAGCCCGCGTTTGAAGTCCACGTCCGAAACCTTGACTTCATCGACCATAGTGAATCCGATCGTCAGGAATTTTGCCGGCGATCGCAGCGTCTGAACAAGAAGAAGGCGTCCCGCCGATCGCCGGGACGCCTTGCGATGTGATTCAGGCGGATTTAAGCGCGATGGCCAAGCCTGACGTCATCGTGATCCTAGATACGCGCCGCAGATCTTAGCGCGGCGACAGCACCATCATCATCTGGCGGCCTTCGAGCTTCGGTTCCGCTTCGACCTTGGCAATCGTCGCCACTTCCTCGCGGACCTTGTTCAGAAGCTGCATGCCGAGTTCCATATGCGCCATCTCGCGGCCACGGAAGCGCAGCGTCAGCTTGACCTTGTCGCCTTCCTCGAAGAAGCGGCGAACCGCCTTCATCTTGGTCTCGTAGTCATGGCTGTCGATGTTCGGGCGCATCTTGATCTCCTTGATCTCGATGACCTTCTGGTTCTTGCGCGCCTCGGCCGCCTTCTTCTGGTTGGCGTATTTCAACTTGCCGAGATCAAGGATCTTGACGACGGGGGGCACCGCGTTGGGCGATATCTCGACGAGATCGAGTCCGGCCTCTTCGGCCAGCAGCAATGCGTCGTTGATGGAAACATCGCCGCGGTTCTGGCCTTCGGCGTCGATAAGCTGGACCCGGGGAACCCGGATGTCACGGTTGGAGCGCGGGCCATCCTTGGTCGGCGCCGCTGCTTTGAAAGGTCTGCGAATGGTCGTGGTCTCCTTGGCCGTTTCGTTCAGGATTTGTCAGTGTTGATGCATGGACGCGCCAATGTGGTGAGCGCGCGGGCGGAGTCAATAGCACAGCATTGACAGAAAATCACCCTGATCGCTGCCCTGCACCAAACAAAGAACATAGTGAGCACTTTTCGCCACGCCACCGACCGTGCCACAAGAATCCCGCGCCAGAAGAGGGCCTGAGGAAAAAGCCATGACCGCAACGCCCCCCGTCTTTATGGATGTCGACGGATCGCGCATCGCGGTGCGCCATACTGCTGGCTCTGCGCCCGGCATCGTCTGGCTCGGCGGCTACAAGTCGGACATGCTGGGCGCGAAGGCGCAGACGCTGTCGGACTGGGCGGCAAAAGAAGGCCGCGCCTTTCTGCGCCACGATTATTCCGGCCATGGCGAATCCGGCGGCGCCTTTGCCGACGGCACGATTTCGACATGGCTTGCACAAAGCCTTGCCGTGTTCCGGCATTTCACCAAGGGCAAACAGATCCTGGTCGGCTCCTCGATGGGCGCCTGGATCGCGCTGCGCATGGTGCAGGAATTGCGCAAGGCTGATGACAGCAACGTCGCCGGCCTGGTGCTGCTGGCGCCGGCACCGGATTTTACCGCTGAACTGATCGAGCCGGTGCTGACCAAGGCGCAGAAGCGCGATCTCGCCAAAAAAGGTTTCTTCGAAGAGCCGTCGGACTATTCCACGGAACCCTACATCTACACCCGCGCCCTGATCGAGGACGGGCGCGACAACCTGACAATGACAGGCCCGATCGACACCCATTGCCCGGTGCATATCCTGCAGGGCCTGGCCGATGCGGATGTGCCGGCAAGCCATGCACTGAAGCTGGTCAGCCTGCTGCCCGCCGACGACGTGACCCTGTCGCTGATCCCTGACGGCGACCATCGCCTGTCGCGACCGCAGGATCTCGACATGCTGGTGCGGGCCGTCGATGCGATGGCGCAGAGGGGAAACTGATGCGCCTTTCCATTCCGATATCCGCCTTCGTCGCGGCGATCGTCGGCTTCGGCGGCACGCTGGCCATCGTCATCGCCGCCGCCAACGCAGTCGGCGCGACGCAGATCGAGACGGCAAGCTGGGTGACGACGATCTGCCTGGCCATGGCGATCGAGAGCCTGTGGCTGTCATGGCGCACGAAAATGCCGGTCATCACCGCCTGGTCGACGCCGGGCCTGGCGCTGATCGCGGCATCGAGCGGCTTTTCGATGGGCGAGGCCGTCGCCGCCTTCATCGTCACCGGCGTCCTTCTGATCGCCACCGGGCTGTTTCGGCCCCTGACGAAGCTGATCTCGAGAATACCGCCTTCCGTCGCCTCGGGCATGCTGGCCGGCATCGTCGTCACCTTCGCGCTCAATGCGGTGAAGACCATTCCCATCGACCCGTGGCTGATCCTGCCGCTGATTGCAGCCTTCTTCGTCATCCGGCTGTTCAACCCGGCGCTATCGGTGCTGGCGGTGCTGATCGGCGGTGGCCTCGCCGCTTTCCTCACCGGCCGTGTCGGCGGCCTGCCGACACCGGAACTGTCGACGCTGACGCTGATTGCGCCTGATTTCACCGCCAAGGCGGTGATCGGGCTGGCACTGCCGCTCTATCTCGTCACCATGGCTTCGCAGAACCTGTCCGGCCTCGCCGTGCTGCGCGCCGCCGGCTACCATCCGGAGCCCGGCCCGCTGATCGGCGTCACCGGCCTGTTTTCGCTGCTGTCGGCGCCGTTCGGCGGCTCGACCACAAATCTGGCGGCGATCTCGGCCGCGATCTGCACCGGGCCGGACGTCCACCCCGACCCCGCCGAGCGCTGGAAGACCGGGCCGTTCTATGCGCTCGCCTATCTCATCTTTGCGATTTTCGGCGCTTCGCTGGTGGCGATCTTCGCGGTGCTGCCACAGAGCCTGATCGTACTGGTGGCGGGCCTGGCGCTGATGGCGTCGCTCGCCAACGCGCTTTCTATCGCGCTGAAGGAAGAGGCGGATCGCATGGCCGCCACCGTCACCTTTGTCGTCACCGCGTCGGGTCTGACGCTGTTCGGCGTTGGCGCCGCATTCTGGGGCCTGATTGCCGGGCTGGTCGTGCTTTTCCTCGATATGATCAAAAAGCGATAAACATTTCAGATGCTTGTCCGGATTTGGCGGACATTGTCTTGAATCGCCGTTTTTCTCTTCCCATTTCGATTCCACGCAGCCGGGTTTGGCTGTCTCCAACCGAAGGAATGGGAGAAAATGAACACATCCGCATTGATCCGTCCGGCCTGGACGCCGGCAACCATCGCGTTGATGGTTGTGGGTTTCATGGTGTTCTGGCCACTCGGCTTCGCCATGCTCGCCTACATCATCTGGGGCGACCGCCTCGATGGCTTCAAGCGTGACGTCAACCGCGCGACCGACGGCATCTTCGCCGGTTGCCGCCGCGGTTCCGACAAGGCCGCGCGCTGGGGCAATGGCTCCGCCCGCACCGGCAACGTCGCTTTCGACGACTGGCGCGAAAAGGAACTTGAGCGGCTGAACGAAGAGCGCCGCAAGCTCGACGAGATGCTGACCCAGTTCGACGAATACGCCCGCGAATTGCGCCGCGCCAAGGACCAGGACGAGTTCGACCGCTTCATGGCCAACCGCAACAAGTCGACGGCGCCGACGAAGACCGATCCGAGCACCGGAACGACGACCACCAAGCGTGGCAAGGGTTCGAACCTGCTTGACGACTGAGATCCGGCGACTGGTCACATCGTGAAAAAACGGCGTCGCGCGAGCGGCGCCGTTTCTTTTTTGTTCTAGTCGTTTTTCTCGAATCGCGTATCGTCCCGCCATGACTCTCGGCTTCTTTCGCAATCTGACAAAGCCCAAGCCCACGCCTGTCGTGGAGCGCGAATATTGCGTCGCCGGTCGCACGCTGCCGCTCAAGATCGTCGAGAGCGCCAGGGCGCGCCGAATGACGCTGCGTATCGATTCAGGCGGCCAGGGTCTGCGCATCACCGTGCCGCCAGGCCTGCGCCGCGGCGAAGTGGACAGGTTCCTCGAGCGGCATCAGGACTGGCTGGAGCAGCGACTGGCCAAGGTGCCGACGCGGCCGCAGGTGCGGCCCGGCATCAGGATCCCGGTACGCGGCGTGCCGCACCGCATCGTCCATGAACCGTCAAAGCGCGGCACCGTCACCGTGTCGCGCGACGAACGTGGTCCGCTCTTGATCGTGCATGGCGACCGCATACATCTGCCGCGCCGCCTCGCCGATTTCCTCAAGCGCGAGGCCAAGAAGGAAATCGAGAAGCTGGTGGCCAAGCACACCGAGGCGCTTGGCAAGCGCGCCAAGGCGATCCGCTTCAAGGACACGTCAAGCCGCTGGGGGTCATGCACCTCCGAAGGCAATCTGTCCTTTTCCTGGCGCATCATGATGGCGCCGTCGCCGGTCATCAACTATCTCGTCGCGCATGAAGTGGCGCATCTCAAGGAGATGAACCACGGCCCGAAATTCTGGAAACTGTGCGAAAAGCTCTGCCCCGACACCGATCGCTGCAAGGACTGGCTGAAGCGCAATGGCGGTGCGCTGCAGGCGATCATGTTCGAGTAGATCGCTCAATCGTCGTTGGCGGCGTTCAAGTCTTCGGGCCGCAACCCCTCATCGCCATGATGCGGCCACGGCAGGAAATTGCCGTCGAACTCATCGCCGCCGAAATAGTCGAGCGCGCGGTGCGCCTCGGCGCCATTGAAGGCGGCCTTGTCGATCAGGTGCGCGATGACCTCGCGCGCCTGCGCAATCTTCTGCCTGAGTTCGGCTACGGTTCTGTCGGCCATGATCGTGCTCCCGCCTTGCGTCCTGTCCATCCATAGGTAGCGCCTTTGGCCGTGCCGGCAAACAGCATGCTTTTTCTCGACTCTTATCGCTTTTCATGCCAATTCCCGCGCCATGGCACTCGACATCAAAATCTGCGGCTTGAAGACCGACGCGGCAATGGCCGCGGCGCTGGCCGGCGGCGCCAGCCATGTCGGGTTTATCTTCTTCGCCAAAAGCCCGCGCTATGTCGAACCTGCCGAGGCTGGCCGTCTGCGCGAGGCCGCGCGCGGCAAGGCGATGGCGGTTGCCGTCACCGTCGATGCCGGCGACGCCTTCCTGGATGAAATCGTTGCCAAAATGCAGCCCGACATGCTGCAGCTGCACGGCGCGGAAACGCCCGAGCGCGTCGCCGAGGTCAAAGCCCGCTATGGCCTGCCGGTGATGAAGGCGCTGCCGCTCAGCGAGGCCGCCGATCTCGAACGAATGAAGCCATTCATCGGCATAGCCGACCGGTTCCTGTTCGACGCCAAGCCGCCGAAAGGCTCCGAACTGCCGGGCGGCAATGGTGTTGCCTTCGACTGGCGCATTCTCGCCGGCCTTGACGGCGGCGTCGATTACATGCTTTCCGGTGGGCTCAACGCCGCCAATATCGGCGATGCCCTTCGGCTTGCCAACCCGCCTGGGATCGACATTTCTTCAGGCGTGGAAAGCGCGCCGGGCGTCAAGGATCCGGCGCTGATCGAACAGTTTTTCCGGGCCGTCAGGGCCGCGCGGAACACCCGCGCAGCCTAGTGGTGCCTCAAACCAGAGCATGTCCCGGAAAAGTGGGAACCGGTTTTCCGACAAGGACATGCCTCATAGTCAAGATGCCAGGAGATCGGCGATGAACAAGCCGGCGACACCCAATTCCTTCCGCACCGGGCCCGACGAACAGGGCATGTTCGGCATTTTCGGCGGTCGTTTCGTTGCCGAAACGCTGATGCCGCTGATCCTCGATCTGGAGCGGCACTGGAACGAGGTCAAGAACGATGCGGATTTCAGGGCTGAGCTGACTGACCTGTCGACCCACTATGCCGGACGGCCGTCGAAGCTTTATTTCGCCGAAGGCCTCACGAAGCATCTTCGTGAGGTTTCCTCGGCCAGGGGCCTCGCGGGCGGCGCGAAGGTCTACTTCAAGCGGGAGGATTTGAACCACACCGGTTCGCACAAGATCAACAACTGCCTCGGCCAGATCCTGCTGGCCAAGCGCATGGGCAAGAAGCGCATCATCGCCGAGACCGGCGCCGGCCAGCACGGCGTGGCCTCGGCCACGGTTGCGGCCCGCTTCGGCTTTCCCTGCGTCGTCTACATGGGCGCCACAGACGTTGCCCGGCAAAGCCCGAACGTCTTCCGCATGAAGCTGCTCGGCGCCGAAGTGCGCCCGGTGACCGCCGGCCACGGCACGCTGAAGGACGCCATGAACGAGGCGTTGCGCGACTGGGTCACCAATGTCGAGGACACCTATTACCTGATCGGCACCGCCGCCGGCCCGCATCCCTATCCGGAGCTGGTGCGCGACTTCCAGTCGGTGATCGGCATCGAGGCGCGGGCACAGATCCTCGAGCAGGAAGGCCGGCTGCCCGACACCATCATCGCCGCTGTCGGCGGTGGTTCGAACGCCATCGGCCTGTTCCATCCCTTCCTCGACGACAAGGAGGTCCGCATCATCGGCATCGAAGCCGGCGGTCGCGGTCTCGACGGCATCGAGCATTGCGCCTCGATGAATGCCGGCGCGCCGGGCGTGCTGCATGGCAACCGCACCTATCTCCTGCAGAATTCCGACGGCCAGATCATGGACGGCCATTCGATCTCGGCCGGCCTCGACTATCCCGGCGTCGGGCCGGAGCATTCCTGGCTGCGCGATTCAGGCCGGGTCGAATACGTGCCGATCCTCGATGACGAGGCGCTGGAGGCTTTCAAGCTGACGACGCGCGTCGAAGGCATCATCCCGGCGCTGGAATCGGCGCATGCCATTGCGCATGCGGTGAAGATCGTGCCCGCCATGGACAAGGACCAGATCGTCATCGTCAACCTGTCCGGCCGTGGCGACAAGGACGTGCACACGGTGGCCAGCATGCTGGGCATGGAGATCTGATCATGGCCACCCGCATCGACCGCCGCATGGCGAAGCTCAGGACCGAAGGCCGCCCGGCGCTCGTCACCTATTTCATGGGCGGCGACCCCGACTACGACACCTCTTTGTCGATCATGAAGGCGTTGCCGGGCGCAGGTTCCGATATTATCGAGCTCGGCATGCCGTTTTCCGATCCGATGGCCGACGGCCCGGCGATCCAGGCGGCGGGCTTGCGGGCGCTGAAAGGCGGCCAGACGCTGGCCAAGACGCTGAAGATGGCGGCCGACTTCCGCGCCGGCGACAATGAAACGCCGATCGTGCTGATGGGCTACTACAATCCGATCTACATCTATGGCGTCGACCGCTTCCTCAAGGACGCGATCGCCAGCGGCATCGACGGGCTGATCGTCGTCGACCTGCCCCCGGAGATGGACGAGGAACTGTGCATTCCGGCATTGAAAGCCGGCATCAACTTCATCCGGCTGGCGACGCCGACGACCGACGACAAACGCCTGCCCAAGGTGCTGCAGAACACGTCGGGCTTCGTCTATTACGTGTCGATGACCGGCATCACCGGCTCGGCACTGGCCGACACCGGCAAGGTAGCGGCGGCGGTCAAGCGCATCAAGGGCCACACCGACCTGCCGGTCTGCGTCGGCTTCGGCGTCAAGACCGCCGAGCAGGCCCGGGTGATCGGCGCCAATGCCGACGGCGTCGTCGTCGGCACCGCGATCGTCAATGCGGTGGCCAATGTGCTGGGGCCGAAGGGCGAGAAGACCGCCGATCCGGCCGAGGCCGTCGCCACGCTGGTCAGCGGCCTAGCGCAAGGCGTGCGCTCGGCCCGCCTTGCTGCTGCCGAATAGTTCTCCTACCTCTTCCCAATCCTCGTCAGGACAGGAGCCGAAGCGATGAACTGGATCACCAATTACGTTCGCCCGAAGATCAATTCGATGCTCGGCCGGCGCACCGACATGCCCGAGAACCTCTGGATCAAGGATCCGGAGACCGGCGAGATGGTGTTCCACAAGGACCTGGAATCGAACCAGTTCGTCATTCCGTCGTCCGGCCATCACATGAAGATCTCGGCCAAGGAGCGGCTGAAATTCTTCTTCGATGGCGGCAAATACGAGACCCTGGACAACCCCAAGGTGATGCAGGATCCGCTGAAATTCCGCGACGAGAAGCGCTATGTCGACCGGTTGAAGGACGCCAAGGCCAAGACCGGCCTTGAGGACGCGATCATCAATGCGCTGGGCACCGTCGAGGGTCTGCCGGTGGTGGTCACGGTGCAGGATTTCGCCTTCATGGGCGGCTCGCTCGGCATGGCCGCCGGCGACGCCATCGTGCACGGCTTCGAAGTGGCCCTGCAGCGCAAGCGGCCGCTGATCCTGTTCGCCGCTTCCGGCGGCGCGCGCATGCAGGAAGGTATTTTGTCCCTGATGCAATTGCCGCGGACAACGGTTGGTGTCGACCGGCTGAAGGAAGCCGGCCTGCCCTACATCGTCGTTTTGACCAACCCGACCACGGGCGGCGTGACCGCCTCCTACGCCATGCTGGGCGACGTGCACATCGCCGAGCCCGGCGCGCTGATCGGCTTTGCCGGACCGCGCGTCATCGAACAGACGATCCGCGAGAAACTGCCCGATGGCTTCCAGCGCTCCGAATATCTGATGGAGCACGGCATGGTCGACATGGTCGTATCCAGGCTGGAAATGCGTGAAACGATCGCGCGCCTGCTCAAGATGCTGCTCAAGCTGCCGGAAGAGCAAAAAACGCTGGAGCCGGAAATCCTGCCGCCGGCGGTGGTTGCCGCGGAAGCTCGGCCGCAAGCCTGAAGCGACACGAAGCGCCGCGACCGCGATTGCACGAGGGCTTCGGCGCGCTGTAGCCTTTGATTGCCATGGCCATCCGAAACCGATTCTGGTTTTCAGGCTCATGCGCTAGGATTCCACCATGACGACGCTTGCCGCCGACCGCGAAATCGAAGCCCTGATGGCGCTTCATCCGAAAGGCTTCGACCTTTCGCTCGACCGCATTTCGCGGCTGCTGGAGCGGCTTGACAATCCGCAGGACCGGCTGCCGCCGGTCATCCACATCGCCGGCACCAACGGCAAAGGTTCGTGCGCAGCCTTTTCACGCGCCCTGCTCGAGGCTGCGGACTACCGCGTCCATGTCCACACCTCGCCGCATCTGGTCAACTGGCATGAGCGTTACCGGCTGGCCGCCGATGGCGGCAGCAGGCTGGTCGAGGACAGGGTTTTCGCCGATGCCATTGCCCGTGCGGCCAGGGCCAATGAAGGCGAGATGATCACCGTCTTCGAGATCCTCACCGCCGTCACCTTCCTGTTGTTTTCCGAACACCAGGCCGACGCCGCCATCATCGAGGTCGGGCTCGGCGGCCGCTTCGACGCGACCAATGTCATCAAGGAGCCGGCCGTGTCGGTGATCATGCCGGTGTCGCTCGACCATGAGGCCTATCTCGGCGACCGTGTCGAACTGATCGCGGCCGAAAAGGCCGGTATCATCAAGCCCGGCTGTCCGGTGGTCATCGGCGCGCAGGAAAGCGAGACGGCGCTGCAGGTGCTGATCGAAACCGCCGAGCGGCTTGAATGCCCCACCTTCGTCTACGGCCAGGACTTCCTTGCCTTCGAGGAAAACGGCCGCATGGTCTACCAGGACGAAGACGGCTTGATGGACCTGCCGCCGCCCAGGCTGCCCGGCCGCCACCAGTTCGCCAATGCGGCGGCGGCGATCGCCGCGGTCAAAGCGGCCGGTTTCGAGATCAGCCATCGCGCCGCCGAAAAGGCGATGGTCAATGTCGCCTGGCCCGGCCGCATGCAGAAGCTCGTGCAGGGCCGGCTGGCCGAACTGGCACCCAAGGGCGCCGATATCTGGCTCGACGGTGGCCACAATCCGGGCGCCGGCGTGGTGGTTGCCGAAGCGCTGGCCGAGCAGGAAGAGAAGAACCCGCGTCCGCTGTTCCTCATCTCGGGCATGATCAACACCAAGGACCAGAGCGGCTATTTCCGTGCCTTCAAGGGCCTCGCCCGGCATGTCTACACGGTGCCGGTGAGCCTCAGCGAGGCCGGCGTGCCGAACGACGAACTGGCGATCCGCGCAACGGAAGCCGGGCTGACCGCCGAGCCGGTGAGTTCCGTCGCCAGCGCGCTGATGCTGCTGCGCGACACCTGGGACGGCCCGTCGCCACGCATCCTGATCAGCGGTTCGCTGTATCTGACCGGAGCGGTGCTGGCCGAGAACGGCACCCCGCCGACCTGAAGCAGGCACTATTCATGCCTTGAGTGGCTGCGGCGGCTGAGGCCGAACCTTGGCTTTCGACCTTCAGAAATCCCACGGTGAGATCAGATCAAGGCTGGTGGTGCCAAAGTCGCTGAGATTGCGCGTTGCCAGCCGGCCACCGTTCACGCGCGCTATCGCCGCAATCATGCCATCGGGGGCTGACATGCCGCGACCTTGGCGTGTCGCGGCCCCCATGATCTCGCCATAAGCCAAGGCAGCATCTTCAGTCAATCCAAAAATCCGGCCGGCAAATCGATGGCGCCACCGGGAAAGTCCCTGCTCCAGCCGATCGGCACGCTCATCAGGCCGTATTTTTTGGATGCCGAAGGCGATTTCAGCAATCGTCACTGTGGGAAGGGCCAGTTCAGCGTCATTGCGGACAAGCCACGCCAGGACAGCTTGGTCCGGCGCCTTCTTCAGACTCTCCGAAATCACGTTGGTATCGACGAAAATCAAAGCTCAAGTCCCGAATGAACCTGGCGGCCTTCGCGAATGATCTTTTCCAGATCGATGTCGGCGCCATGGTTTGCAGTCAAGCTGGCATAGAAGGTGGAAGCAGGTTCACGGCCAGCTTCACGAATTTCGTAGGATTCGAGCGCACGTTCGACCACATCGGCTATCGAACGATTTTCACGACGAGCAAGTCTATGAGCCAGGTCGCGTGCTTTTGCGCTTCGGACTGAGAGTTGTGGTTCGGCCATTTCGAACTCCCTTTTAGAACGGATATAGGCCGATCCACCGCTGCCATCAAGGTGGCAGTTGATGGCGTGCCATCACGCGGTGGATTTCCAGCGCATTGATAGGCGGCGTTACTTCAACTCTATCTCGATAAAGGCGTATTCGCCTTCATTGGCGTTGATGACGTCGTGCTCTACGCCCTCCTTGCGGAAATAGGGCGCGCCCTTCTTCATCTCGGCAAAGGATTCGCCGTCCTTGGTCAACAGCTTCACCTTGCCGTCCATCAGCGGTACGACGACATAGTCGTGGCCGTGGCGATGCCAGCCGGTGTTCTCGCCCGGCGCGAAGCGGTATTCGGTGACGATGACACGCTCGTTGTCGATGAAGACGGTGGCCTTGGCGGATCCGGTCATGGAGTTCTCCTGTCTGCCTCGAGCAGATGACATGGAGTGCCCGGATGCGAGAGCCAGAGCCACGCACCGATGACGCCAACAAAAAGCCCGGCGCGAGGCCGGGCTTGATACCAGGAATTTCAGATGGGTCAGGCGAGGTTGCCATTGATCCAGTGCGACAGCGCGGTCTTCGGCGCGGCACCGACCTTCATGTCGGCCATTTCGCCGCCCTTGAAGATCATCAGCGTCGGGATCGAGCGCACGCCGAACTGGGCGGCAAGCTCCGGATTCTCGTCGATGTTGAGCTTGGCGATCTTGACCTTGGCGCCAAGTTCGGTGGCGATATCTTCGAGCGCCGGCGCAATCATCTTGCAGGGACCGCACCATTCCGCCCAGAAATCGACGACGACCGGTACGTTGGCGTCAAGCACGTCAGCCTGGAAGTTGCTCTTGTCGACCTTCACGGTTGCCATATGGAAAAATCCTTTTGAAAGTTTTTGTCCCACCAAATGTGGTGGTGATCGCGCCCTTCTTCAAGCAGGTGTTGTGTCACGCTCCCGTGAGTCGAGCAAGGGCGTCGTCCATGGCGCTGGCAGGCAGTTCGATCAGCTGCGGCGCCTCGGTGAACAGCAAGGCCGCCTTGACCGTGCGGCCGGGATAGAGCGGCTGCAACAGCGCGCGGTAGAGCGCCAACTGCAGGACATAGGCCGGCGGCACCTCGGCCAGACTGGCGGGCGCCGGCCGGTTGGTCTTGTAGTCGACAATCGATACCGTGTCCGGCGTTACCGCCAGCCGGTCGATCTTGCCGGAAATCGAGCGCTTCTTGCCCTTGACCTCCAGGCTGCCCATGATCGCAACCTCGGCACGCGACGATGGCGCAAACAGCTGACCGAAGCCGGGATCGGCAAGGATCGATGTGACCGACGCCAGGGCCTTTTCACGCTCTGATGGCGGCCAGTCCGCACCGGTTCGCAAGAGATAGCGTTCTGCCGCTCCCGCACGTTCGGGCTCGGCAATACCGGGCAGCATCTGCAGCAGTTTGTGGAGGGCGAGCCCACGCAGCACGGCAAAGCCGGGCTCGGCGTCGGCGTCGAGCACCGGCGACGCCTTGTCGACAACGGCTTGCTTGCCTTCGTCGATCAGCGCCGAGGCGCCCGATGGCGACAACGGACGCGGCAGATCCTCGAAGGGCAGCAAGGGCCGGAACAGCGTCGCCGGCAAAGGCGCGAAAGCGTCGGCCTGCCGTACCTGCTCGGCGGAACTTGGCGCGACGGGGGGCAGCTTGGTGACATGGAAACGGTGCACCGGCTCGCCGCCGGCGGGATGCGCACGCTGCTCGCTCTCCGACGCGCCGATCAGCGCGCGGCTGACGATCGAGTGCCAGGTGCCGGCGTTCGGCGCCCGCTTGCCATGATAGCCGCAGACGATCAGCCGGTCCTCGGCACGGGTCATGCCGACATAGAGCAGCCGGCGGTATTCGTCGTCGGCGAGTTCCCGTGCCCTTGAGGCCGCTGCTTTCGAAAAACCGTTGGCGACCTCGCTGGCCGAGCGCCAGAGATAGCCCTTGCCGTCCCAGTTCGCGCCGGAGCCATCGAAGGGCATCAGGCGCGGCAAATGCTGGTCGCTGAACGGCGCGGAACCGCCATCGACCAGGAACACGACGGGCGCTTCCAAGCCCTTGGCGGCGTGCACGGTCATGACCCGGACCTCGTCGCGGGTCTGGTCCATCTCGCGCTTGATCTCGGGACCGGCGTTTTCCAACGTCGACAGGAAGGCTTCCAGCCCCGGCAGGCCGGTTCGCTCCTCGGCGAGGCAGAAGCTCAGGAACTCGTCGAGAATATCGCCGGCTTCGGGCCCGAGCCGCGCGATCATCTTGCGGCGCACGCCATCGCGCGCCAGCAGGGCGGCATAGAATTCGAACACCGGCTTAAACGCGGCTTCGTTCGTCCAGATGTCGACCTGGGCGACGATCTTCGCCAGTCTCTCGCTGTCGCCGGCGTGCTGTCGCAGCGACGCGATCAGCGACAGACCCGACGGCCTCTGCGCGGCGAGCATGAACAGCGTCTCTTCCGGCAGATCGAAGATCGGGCTGCGCAACACGGCGGCAAGCGACAAATCGTCCTGCGGCTGGATGAGGAGGTGACCGAGCGCGATCAGGTCCTTGACCGCGATGTGCCCGGGCAGGCTCAGCCGGTCGGCGCCGGCAACCGGAATGTCGCGGCGTTTGAGTGCGCGGGTCAGGGCATGGACGAAGCGATCGCGCTTGCGCACCAGCACCAGCACATCGCCCGGCCGCAGCCGCTTGCCGCGGCCCTCGATGATTTCGCCACTGCCGATCCAGCCGGCGATGGTGGCGGCGACGTTCTCGGCCACGCGCACCGCTGGCGCATGGGCATGGTCGATGGCTTGTGTCCAGTCATCTGGCTCATCGACGGCTTCAGCGCCGACCGACGGCCACACCTCGACATAGCCCGGCGCGTCGGTGCGGATCGCCTGGTGGCGAAGCGGATCGGGATCATGACTGATGCCGCGCCGCACGGCTGGATCGGCGAAGACGCGGTCGACCGCGGTCAGAACATCGTCGGTCGAGCGGAACGACCAGGTCAGCTTGAGATCGGCGAAGGACGCCTCGGCGTCACGCACTCGTCCGGCAAACAACAGCCGGCTGTCGGCGAAGGAGTCCGGGGCCGCACCCTGGAACGAATAGATCGACTGCTTCTCGTCGCCGACGGCGAACACCGTGCGATGGACCCTGTCGCGTGCGCCAAAGCCGGCAAAGAATTCCTCCGCCAGCCGTTTCACCACTTCCCATTGGTCCGGACTGGTGTCCTGCGCCTCGTCGAGCAGGATGTGGTCGATGCCCTGGTCGAGCTTGTACTGCACCCAGGGGCCGGCGTCCGGCCGCGCCAGCAGGTTGACGGTGCGGGTGATCAGGTCGTTGAAATCGAGGAAGCCGCGGCTGCGCTTCAGCATTTCGTAGCGGGCGATCAGCCAGTCGGCGATGGTCAGCGCGGCAGCCGTGCCTTCAAGCATCCGGAACAGGGCCAGCCGATCGGTGGTTTCGACTATGGCGTTGGCGGCCGAGAGATAACGCTCCGCCAGATCCGGCAACCGGTCGACCAGGGCCTTCTTGAAGGCCTTTGCCGGGTCGTAAGCGTCGCCATCGGTCTTGAGGAAGGCTCGCGCGAGCAGTTGCAGGCGGCGAATGGGATCGCCCTCGGCAAAAGCCTGCCGCGCATAGGGCAGGATGTTGTTCAGTACCGATCTGGCGTCGGTGGCCTCGGCGGCGTGGGCGAAGCCGGCAAAATAGTCGGGCAGGAAGCCCGGCAACGGCCATACCGAAGCGGCTATGCCCTCGGCTGTCTGGCCTGGATGGAAATGGAATTCGTCGAACAGGGCCTGGAAGTGCGTGCCATCGCGCCCGACCGCGTCGATGAAATGGCGCAAGCCGTCGCGCTTGCGCACAATCTCACCCAGCAAGGCGTCGAGCCCGGCTTCGCCGCCCCGATCGAGAATGGCGGCAAAAGCCTCGGCCAGATCCCTGTCACCGGCGGACGTGCCCGAAATCATCTCGCGGCGCGCCGCGGCAAACAGCGATGCCTCCATCTGGCCGTCGAGCATCTCGAAATGGGCCGGGATGTTGGCCTCCAGCGGGAACTGGTGCAGCACCGATTCGCAGAAGGCGTGAATGGTCTGGATCTTCAGCCCGCCGGGCGTTTCCAGCGCCTCGGCGAACAGGCGCCGCGCCCGGCGCATGGTCTCGAGATCGGGCCGGCGCCCCTCCAGCGCCTCGACCTTTGCCGCCAGATCCACGTCACCAAGCGTCGTCCACTCCGACAGTGTCGAAAAGACCCGGTTCGACATGTTGGCGGCGGCGGCGCGCGTATAGGTCAGGCACAGGATCTTCGACGGATCGGTGCCGCGCAGCAGCAGCCGGATGACGCGCTGCGCCAGCACATGGGTCTTGCCGGAGCCGGCATTGGCCGACACCCAGGCGGAATTGCCGGGGTCGGCGGCGCGGGCCTGGCTGGTCGCGGTGTCGCTGGGAATGGGATAGGCCTTCTTCATGCCTCCCCTCCCTCGTCGCCGCCATCCCCGCCTGCCGACCATTCGAGCACGCGGGCAAGATGGTCGTAGTCGCCATCCGTCTCGCCTTCGCGGAACGGCAGCGCGCGCGACAGATACCCGGTCGCAGGGTCTGCATAGTGGATCAGCAGCTTTTCCAGCCGTGCCCAAGCCTCTTCGGCAAGATCGGTCGCGGTTCGCGGCTGGCGGTTGTGTTCGAGGATGGATTCCTCGAACACCTCGCCATTCGGCTTCAGCCTGATGAAAGCCAGCTGAGAGGGCTCACGCACGCCCAAATCCTTGAAGGCGCCGCGCCTGAGCAGCGCGCCCTCCAGCGCCAGTTGCGGCGCAAGCAGTGTGTGCGCCTGCGCCTTGGACGGCGAGGAGCCGGTCTTGTAGTCCAGTATGTCGGCCATGCCGCCGGCCAGAAGGTCGACCCGGTCGGCGTAGCCGGACAGCGTCACGCCGGACTGGCCGACAACGGTCTTTCCGGCGCGCTCCTCGGCATGGCGCCTTGTCACAGCATCAGCGCGCGTGCGCTCCCACTCGATGATGTTGGCGGCGAGTTTTTCGAAGCGCGGCCACCACACCGCCTCGACGTCGGCCGGAAGGGCGGCTTCGGCAAAGCAGGCGCGGCCGGCGGCGATGAGGCCCGCAAGCGCATCGGGAGCGCGCGGATCGGCGACGCTGCCTGAGAACAGGTACAGGATGGCGTGAAACAGCGTGCCGCGCTCGGCCGCACCGGGGTCGCGAATAACCAGATCGAGCGGCATCAGGCCGAGGATGCGTCTTGCATAGACGGCGTAGGGATCACGGCGCAGGGTCTCGATCTCGGTGACCGAGAAATGCGTCGGGCGCACCGACAGCGGCGGCTTCGGCTGCGGCCGTGGCGCGAAATCCTGCCTTGGGCCGGTATCGAGCGCGCGCGCCCAGGTAAGCAATTCGTCGCCGCGCCGGCGCAGCGCGGCCGCCTGGTCATTACCTATGAAGGTGAGCAGCCGCTGAAGCCAGCGCGACGGCACGGCGGGTGCATCGCCGGCACGTGCCGAGCGGGACAGAACCACCTTCCCGGCGCCCATGGCCATCTGGAAATCATGCGCGGCAAGGCCGATACGCCGCTCGGGCGGCTCGAGGTCGATGCCGGTCTTCATCAGCCGCGACATGAAGCGGTCGCTCTCTGGCTTGCGCGGCCATACGCCCTCGTTGAGCCCGCCGATGACCAGCGTGTCGACCGTCTGCAACCGGGCTTCCAGCGCGCCCCAGATGGCGATGTTCCGGTCGGTGCCTTGTGCCGGCTTGACCGTTTCAGGCGCGATCAGCGCCGCCATGATGTCGGGCCACTCGGTCGCCGCGAAGGACAGCGAAGCCGAAGCCGCGACCAGCCCGCGCAGCAGTTCGGCAAGCTTCTCGCCGGCGTCACCGGCATAGATCTCGCCAAGACCCCCGTCGGCGGAGCGGCCGAGATTTTCGAGTGTCACGACACTGGCCCTGACAAGCGCGGCAAGGTCGGCGTCATCCCGGCCTCGGAAGGCTGCGAGCGGCGCCAGCGCCTGCTTGAGACGTTCGAGCAAATTCCGCGCAGTTTCGATAGAGCGCACGGTCAGCCGGGAAAACCAGAAGGGCTGTCGGCTGCCGCCGCCCAAGCCGGTGAGGCGGGCTTCGAACAGTTCCGGTAGCGAAACGATGTCGGGGCGGCCTGTGCCGCCGCGCAACGCCACCAGTTCGATCAGCTCCGCCGCGTGGCGCACATCGGCCCGTTCGAGGCCGAGGCCGAGCAGCGGATGCTTGAGCAGCGACAGCAGGCCAACCGGATCGCCTGGCCGGAACAGTGCCTCGAGCGCCAGCCTGAGCAAGCTGGCCGCCGGGGTGTTGGCGAGCGGTGTGCCACCGGAATCGTCGGCAACGACGCCGAAGCGCTGGAGCTCGATCGAGACGCGCCGCGCCAGCGCGCGGTCGCCGGTGACGAGAGCCGCCCTTTGGCCGGGCTGTTCGACCGCGCGCCTGAGCGCGACGGCGATGGCGACGGCCTCATCACGTTCGCTGGCGGCTTCGAGCAAGGTCACCTCGGCGAAGGCGCCGGCAATGTCGGACGCCGGGAAACCGGCACGTGTCTCGGCCCAGAGTTCGGTGGTTTCGGCCGGCCGCAGCGCTTCGCCGACAAGGGCAGCGCGAAGCGCACGTCGCGGTTCGGCCACGCCAATCTCCTCGACGTCGCCGCGCAATACGCCGATCTTGCCGATCAGCCTGGCCAAGCCATATTGCGGGTGGCCGAGTACGGCTGGACGCGCGCCAGGCGCGGCAATCGCCTGGAACGACGCTTCGTCCAGCGTCCGGTCGAGACCCGGCAGCACGATGGCGCCGCCCGGCAGGCGCGCGATCGCGGCAAGCAATTCGGCCGTCGCTGGTATCGAGCCGGTCGAGCCTGCGGCGATGACCGGGCCGGCAGGCGGATTGCGCTGCAGCCGCGCCGCCTCGGCGCGGATCAGCGCGCTGCGATGCGCGGCCGGATTGGAGCGGTCGCTTTCCGCGAGGAATTTCGGCCAGGCTTCGGTGACGATGCCAAGGAATTCGAGCGTCACCTGCCACCATCCGGCAAGATTGCCGGTCACCAGATCGGTGAGCTTGGCCCAGTCGGTGCCTTCCGTCTCGATCTCGTCCATCAGCCGGGCGAGATCGCGCGCCAGCCAGATCGCGTCGGCGGTGGAAGCCGGGATGACGATCTCCTCGGTGAAAAGGGCGGCGACATGCGCCGGCAGCCGGCGTTTCCAGGCGCGCACCAGCGGCGTCAGCAGCAACAGGCGTTCGGTTGCCGAAATCGGCGGCGCCAGATCGATGGCCGCCGATGCCTCGGTCTCGAACGCGGCCTCATCCTCGTCGAATTCGCCGAGTGGCCGGATGACCGGCAGGATCGCCGAGCCGCCGCCGCCGCGTGCCGCCAGGCTGTCGACGAAGACACCCCGCAAGGCACGCGCGGCACGGCGTGTCGGCACATAGATAGTGACATCGACCAAAGCGAGCGGGTCGCCGTCGAATCGAAACCCCGGAACAAGACGACCGGCAAGCAGCGCCTCGGCAAGCGTCGGCAGAAACGGCGCTCCGGGCGGGATCGAGAAAACGCGGCTGGAGCCGCTCATTGCGACTCGATGAGCGCACCGGCGACCGCCGCTTCCGCGAGCGGTACGGCATCGGGCGTGCCGACGGTGATCCAGTGGCCATGCAGGGGCATGCCGAACAGGCGCCCTGCGGCGATGGCGGAATCGAAATAGGCGTTGAGCGAGTGCGGCCCGGCCGGTGCGCCCTTGAACAGGCGCGGATGGACGATCGCCGCGCCGGCATAGATCAGCCCCGCCGGATCCCCCTTTGAACGCCGCAAGCCGCCATCCGGCGCCACCAGGAAATCGGTGCTGCCGCAGTGTCCGGTCGCCTGTTGGAGATCCGCCAGCATCAGCAGAATATCCATTTTCGCCGCGTCCCATGCAAGGGCGAGGCGCTGGAGATTGAGAGGACCGTCATCGATCCAGAAGGTGTCGGCATTGAGGATGTAGAAGGGTCGCTCGCCCAGTTCCGGCAGCGCCTTGACGATGCCGCCGGCGGAATCGAGCAGTTGTTCGCTCTCATCGGAAATGACGATTTTTGGCGCGCGGCGGGCGGCGACATGGGCGAGGATCTGTTCGGGAAAATAGTGGACGTTGACCACGGCCTTCGCGACACCGGCGGCAGCCAGGCTGTCGAGGCTCCAGTCGAGCAACGTCTTGCCGGCAATCCTGACCAGCGGCTTGGGAATGGTGTCGGTAATCGGCCGCATGCGTTTGCCAAGGCCGGCGGCAAGTACGATGGCGGTGTCCGGTCCTGCTGTCACAGCGCTCGCTCCTCCAGCAAACCGTGGGCGTCGTAGAACTCGCGCAGGCTTGCCAGCGCCGGATGAGACAAGGCCCGGCGCAGATAATCGCGAATGCGCGGCAGGTGTTTTAGATAATAGGGCTTGCCGTCGCGCTTTTCGAGGCGGACGAAGATGCCGAGGATCTTGGAATTTCGTTGCGCCGCCATGATGGCGTAGGATTCCAGGAAGCTTGCCTCGTCGAAAGCACCGGCTGCGTGGCGCGCCGCGACATAGGCATCCAGCGTCTTTCTCTCGATCTCGGGCGACATCGTAACACGCGCGTCCATGGCCAGCGAGGCGACGTCATAGGCGGACGGGCCGATCAGCGCATCCTGGAAATCGACGATGCCCAGCCGATCATGCCCTGAACGGTCGCCGCGCCAGATGATGTTGGGCGAATGAAAGTCGCGCAGCATCAGCGTATATTCGCGGCCGTGCAGCCGGTCGAGGAGCGCGCCCCATTGCTTGTGGTAGCCGGCGCGCAAGGCACCGCTTGCCGGGCTGCCCGTTATTGCCGGCACGTACCAGTCGACCAGCAGATCGGCCTCGATCATCATGGCCTCGCGGTCGCAAGGCGGGACATCGTGGAAGCCGCCATGCCCTGTTTCCAGGCGCTGCGGCCAGGTCCTGCCATGCATCATGGCCAGCAGCTCGGCCGCCGCCGCGCAGCGCTCGGGCAGCGGCTGGCCATCGCTGCCGAGGAACCCTTCCGAGCCAAGATGCTCGAGTAGCAGGAATCCCTGCTCCTGGTCCTCGGCATGGATTTCCGGAACGCTGACGCCGCCTGCCCTTAAGGCGCGGTCGATGGCGACGAAAGCGGAAACCGACTGGGCGGTGTGGGCGATCTCGGCATAGGGCTTGCCGTCGCGGACCGGCGGGCCGAGCACCAGCCGTGGCGAGTTCATCAGCACTTGCGGCTTTTGGCCCGGCAGCGAAACGATCTCGTAAGAGCGGGCAGAAGCATCGCCAATGAAATGGCGGCGCTGCGCTTGCGCCCAGCCGGCGCTCACGAGAAAGTCGCGCATGGCCAGCGACCGTGCGGCCCGATCGAAGGCAGGTCCCTGCCCCGACAATCGTGCCAGCCGGCCGTTGCCATGCTGGACGAGCTCGATCAGGACCGTGGTTTTCGGCAGATGGGCTTCCGCCCGCTCCGGCCATTCGACCAAAGCAGCACCTTGCGCCAAGGCTTCGTCGAACCCAAGCTCATCGATCTCGTCGGCCGAGGACAGGCGGTAGAGATCGAAGTGATGCACCGGAATGCGGGTGTCGTAGCTCTGCACCAGCGTGAAGGTCGGGCTCGGAACGTCGAGGCCGGCATCGTCGGCCAAGGTCCTGATCAAGGCCCGCGCCAGCGTCGACTTGCCGGCGCCCAGATCGCCCTTCAGGGCAAGCACGTCGCCTGGGCGCAGCGACAGCGCCAGATCTTCGCCCAGCCGCGCTGTCTGGGTCTCGTCGGCGAGTAATCGCTCCAGCACCAATCCGGTCATCGAACGCGCTACTCGGCCGCGGCACGGATGCCCGGCATGTCTGGAAAGGTGCAGATGACGGTCGTGCCCTTGTCCTTGCCGGTTTCGATGCGAACGCTGCCGCCATGCAGCTCGACGAAGCTCTTGACGATCGACAGGCCGAGGCCGGCGCCGCGCCGGCGGCCACCATTGGCGCGCGGCTCGAAACGGCGGAACACCGAATCGAGCACATCGGGCGGCATGCCGGGACCGTCGTCATGGACCGAGAATTCCACCCCGTCCGCCAGATGGCGGCAAGTGAGCCGGATGGTGCTGGCTTCCGGGGCGTAATTGGCGGCGTTGCTGAGCAGATTGTAGAGGATCTGGCGGACGCGGACCTCATCGCCGTGAAACGTCTTCGGCGCCGAGGCTGCTTCGACCTCGAGCCTGATCGAATGCTCTTCCAGCCGGTCGGCCACCAGTTCGGCCGCAGCGGCGATGGTGCGATCGACCTGCACCTCGGAAATATCGAGCTGCATGATGCCGGCGTCCACCGTCGCCAGGTCGAGTATGTCGTTGACGATGGTGAGCAGGACCGCGGAGGAGGAGCTGACATGCTCGACATATTCCCGCTGCTTCTGCGTCAGCGGACCGGTCGTGGGCTGTGACAGGAGTTCGGTGAAGCCGATGATGTTGGTCAGCGGCGAGCGCAGTTCATAGGAAACGTGCTGGACGAATTCGTTCTTGAGCTGATCGGATTTTTGCAGCGCCTCGTTCTTGTCCTTCAGCGCCCGCTCGACATGGACGCTGTCGGTGACGTCGACGAAGGTCATCATCACCTGCCCGTTGGGCAGCGGGATCATGGCGTAACTCAACACGTTGCCGTTGTTGAGCTCGGTCTGTCCGTGGCGGTCGCGGCGCTCGTCGTCGAAGCCGGTGACGGCGGCAACAAAGCCGGGCCAGGGGCTGTCCGCCGCCTGCCGGTCGCAAAGGTCGCGGATGGTGGAAACATGGACGCTGGGCTTGGCCGCTTCGCCGCTCAATCCCCAGAGCGTGGCAAAGGCAGGATTCGACAGCCGGAGCCTGCCGTCGGGTCCGAACACCGCTACGCCTTCGGCAAGATTGTCGAGCGTCTCGCCCTGGACCCGCACCGCTGTCTGGTAGCGGCTCTCGAGGTCCATCTTCTCGGTCAGGTTCTCGAACACCCAGGTCACGCCGCCCTTGGGCTGGGGGTTGGCGACGACGCGGATGGTCTTGCCATCCGGCAGATGCCACCAATGTTCCTGGGATTCCACAGCGCGATAGGCGCCGAGCAGGCCTTCCTTCCAGCGGCGCCATTCAGGCTGTTCGGCGATCTTGCCTTCGCTGCGCAGCCGGTCGAGCAGCAAGGCATTGTCTGGAGCGCTGTGCAGGAAGCCTGCGTCCAGGCCCCAAAGCTTCTGGAAGGCCTGGTTGAAGAACCGCAGCTTCTCGTCGGTGTCGAAAATGGCGACCGCCGTGTTGAGCTGGTCGAGCGTGTCGGCGTGGCTTCGCACCGTCCGTTCGTATTCGCCGCGAACGGCTTCGATGGCACTGGTGTCGCAGGCAAGGCCGGCCGAGCCATCGCTGCCGGCGAAATCGGTGACCGCGAACACACGGCGATCGCCTTCGATCACGGTGGACAGCGACTGCTCGAAAACCGGATGCGTCCTGTGCTGGGCGGCAATCGCATCGCGCGCCTGGCCGCCGAGGAACTCTTTCTTCTCCCGAACCGCGGCTTCGGCATTTTCGGCTTCGACGGCATCGGCATAGGCGCGGTTGACCCACCTCAGCCCGCCATCCTCGCTGCGGAGCCACGCCGGCATGTTCAGCGCGTCGAGCAGGCCGATCATCGTGTCGTGGTCGGCGGCCAGCCGCTGGTTCTCGATCTTCAGCCTGGCCTGGCTGCGCTGCGTCTCCGAGAGCGAGACGAAACGCACGAGCACATGCGCGGCACTCTTGCGGCCATGCACTTCGAGCGGCGCACCGGCCTGCGATTCGATGACCAGGTCGAAGGGTTTGGCCTTTTCGCGCAATCCCGCGACGGCATGTTCGAGTGCCGCCGCCGAACGCGGCATCAGCCAGCGGCCGAAAGCAAGAAAAGCGGCCCTATCCTCGGGAGCGCCGCTTTCGACGGGCAATGTGCCGATGAGCTCGGGCTTCTTGTTTTCCGCAGCCCAGACGACGACGCGCTGGTCGCGCAGATTGAGCAGCGCCTCGGAACGGCGGAGCGCCGCGTTGATGTCGGCGAGGCGGCTCCTGAGTTCGACATTCTCCGCCGAGGTGCGGGCTCTTTCGCGGATGAGAACGATGGCCGATATCAGTGCGGCACCCGTCACGCCGACGAACACTGCAAGCTGCATGACATCAATGGCACTCACCGACAGTCCGGCGACGCTGGCAACAGCGGTCTCGGCATGCGCGGCGGCGCCGGCCAAGGGCCCCGCGAGCGCGGAGGTGGCAAGGAATGTCGACGCGCGGGCGCGCCAGGACAGGCTCCCCCCTTCCAGGGCGGAGCCAGCAATCCCCGAATCGTCATGGCCGCCGGAAACGGCCCGTCCCGCTCTGTGCGGGTGTTGCCCCGGCATGTCTTGGTCCTCTCCGCCGCCTGAATGCAAGACCGCCCTGATGCGTGCCTCTCTTGACCCTCTCGGGCTGGAAGCATCGCCGAATCACCTGACAATAACCCCTCGCCGAATCGGCGTGAAGGCTGATGGCGCGCAAAAATAAGGCCGGGCGAAAAGTCAATCGCCCGGCCTCAATATCTGGTAGTAATTTTAGCTTTGGTTAATAGCGGTAGTGTTCCGGCTTGAACGGACCCTGCGGCGTGACGCCGATATAGGCGGCCTGTTCACCCGACAGTTCGGTCAGGCGGGCGCCAAGCTTGTCGAGATGCAGGCGGGCGACCTTTTCGTCGAGATGCTTGGGCAGGACATAGACCTGGTTCTCGTACTGGCCGGGCTTGGTGTAGAGCTCGATCTGCGCCAGCACCTGGTTGGTGAAGGATGCCGACATGACGAAGCTCGGGTGGCCGGTGGCGTTGCCGAGATTGAGCAGCCGTCCTTCCGACAAAAGGATCATCCGCTTGCCGTCCGCGAAGGTGATCATATCGACCTGCGGCTTGACGTTGGTCCATTTCAAATTGCGCAGCGCGGCGACCTGGATCTCATTGTCGAAATGGCCGATGTTGCCGACGATGACCATGTCCTTCATAGAGCGCATATGGTCGAGGGTGACGACATCCTTGTTGCCGGTGGTGGTGATGACGATATCGGCGGTGGGGGCCGCATCTTCCAGCGTGACGACTTCAAAACCGTCCATCGCCGCCTGTAGGGCGCAGATCGGATCGACCTCGGTGACCTTGACACGGGCACCGGCGCCCTTGAGCGAGGCCGACGAGCCCTTGCCGACGTCGCCATAACCGCACACGACAGCGACCTTGCCGGCCATCATCGTGTCGGTGCCGCGGCGGATGCCGTCGACCAGCGATTCCTTGCAGCCATACTTGTTGTCGAACTTCGACTTGGTGACCGAGTCGTTGACGTTGATTGCGGGGAAGGGCAGCAGGCCCTTCTTCTGCAGCTGGTAGAGGCGGTTGACGCCGGTGGTCGTCTCTTCGGTGACGCCGCGGATCGCCGCCTTCTGCTTGGTGAAGAAGCCGGGCGAAGCCTTCAGGCGCTTCTTGACCTGGGCGTAGAAATATTCCTCTTCCTCGCTCTGCGGGTTGGACAGCACGTCCTCGCCGGCCTCGGCGCGGGCGCCGATCAGGATGTACATGGTGGCGTCGCCGCCATCATCGAGGATCATGTTGGAGAGGCCGCCATCGGCCCACTGGAAGATCTTGTCGGTGTAGTCCCAATACTCCTCCAGCGACTCGCCCTTGACGGCAAACACCGGGATGCCGGCCTCGGCGATGGCCGCGGCCGCATGGTCCTGGGTCGAGAAGATGTTGCAGGAGGCCCAACGGATATCGGCGCCAAGCGCCTTCAGCGTCTCGATCAGCACCGCCGTCTGGATGGTCATGTGCAGCGAGCCGGTGATGCGCGCACCCTTGAGCGGCTGCTTGGGGCCGAATTCCTCACGGCAGGCCATCAGGCCCGGCATTTCGGTTTCGGCGATCTCGAGTTCCTTGCGGCCCCAGCCGGCAAGCGAGATGTCGGCGACCACATAGTCCTTGCTACCCGTCATGGCAGTACTCCGATGCGAATGTTGTGCTTGCGAATTTGTTGCGGACACGCCCGCGCCGGTCGGCGCGTCCAAGGGCGCGAATTGCCGGCCTGACTAGCAGATCGGAGCAAGGACGACAATGGGATATAAAGAAATCTTTATTCGTGCATGTGTCTCGGACATGCTTTGGCAGTGTCCTAAATCAGCATTCCTCGCCGAAGCGGGACGCCACCAGTTGCTCCAGGGCGTCGATGACCTGCTGGGCCTCCGGCCCGCTGGCGGTGACGCGGATCGAATAGCCGGGGCTTGCCGCCAGCATCATCAGGCCCATGATCGAGGTGCCGCCAACCTTGACGCCATCCTTCTCGACATGCACCGAGGCATCGAAGCCGCTGGCCAGCTGGACGAACTTCGCCGAAGCGCGCGCATGAAGGCCGCGCTGGTTGATGATGGGAAAATCCCGGACTATCTGATCTTTTTCCGGGGACAGCGCGGTCATTTGCTGCTCAGGAGCTGGCTGGCAACATTGATGTATTTGCGACCGGCGGCCTGGGCCTCATCAAGGGCGGCCGCCATGTTGTCGCCCTTGCGGATCGAGGAAAGCTTGATCAGCATCGGCAGGTTCATGCCGGCGATCACCTCGGTGCGGCCGGACTCCATCACCGAGATGGCAAGATTGGAGGGCGTGCCGCCGAACATGTCGGTCAGCACGATGACGCCCGCCCCGGTGTCGACACGGGCAACCGCGTCGACGATGTCGCGGCGACGCTGCTCCATATCGTCGTCGGCACCGATCGCCACGGTTTCGAAATTGTCTTGTGGCCCGACGACATGTTCGACGGCATGTCGGAACTCGGTGGCCAGTTGACCGTGCGTTACAAGCACGAGTCCGATCATTCTTTGGTGGCTCCCGTCATCGCCGCTTCACAGGCGCATTTTATGCTCGCCAGCCAATCCAGGCGGCGGGAGCGCTATCTTGTCGACGCGCGGCCCGTTGACAAGCCCAAAATTGCGCAGGCGCATGCCATTTTGACGCATTGCAGCAAAAAACCCGGAGCGGATCATAGAAAAGGCGCGATCGACAGCCGCGCCATCACGACCGGTAAGGCCGCCGCGACATTGCGTTCGACCACATCGACCTGTGGCACCAGACAACCCACGATGTTGCTTGCGGCATCCTCCTGGAAGCGCGGCGCTTTATCGGCCGGCACCAGGTGGACATGCAGGTCGACGAGGCCTGCCGGCTCGAATGGCAGAGGCCGGGGGCCGAGCCCAGGCACCTCGACGAGGCCTTCTATGGCGGCGGGAGCGCGGCACAGAAGCCGCCCGGCATGCGCCTCGACAAAGAGCTGATCGTCACCGACGAGCCGCGCGAACGATCCGCGCTGGCGACAATGATCTATGAGCGCCAGCGCCAGCGCCGTCTTGCCCGAGCCGGAGGCTCCGGTGACGAGAATGCCGCGCTCGCCGATCAAAACCATTGTCGCGTGAATGTTTTCAGGCTGCACGGCTGGACCAGGCATGCTTGGAATTCATGCTCTCAGCCTTCGGCCGGCAACGTCACCACAAAACGCGCGCCCTTGATCTCGCCGGGTTTGGTGCCGGGGATGTTCTCGGCGGTGAGCGTGCCGCCATGGGCCTCGACGATCTGCCTGGATATCGACAGGCCAAGGCCCGAATTCTGGCCGAACGCCTCGCCGGCCGGCCGGTCCGTGTAGAAGCGTTCGAAGATGCGGTCGATGTTGTCGGCGCGGATGCCGGGGCCATTGTCGTCGACGGTGACGATGTTGAACTTGCCGGCACGCGCCAGCGACAGGCTGATGTGGCCATGATCCTCGGGAACGAAGGAACGGGCATTCTCGATCAAATTGGTGATGACCTGGCCGATGCGCAGATCATGGCCGACGACGACATAGGCTTTGACGCCCTGCGGCAGTTTGGCGGCCTTGAACTCGATCTCGACCGCCTTCTTGTTGCGCGTCGCTTCGCGCGAAACGGCGACCAGATCGGTGATGAATTTCTTCAAATCGACCGTTCCCGCATCTTCACGCGCGAGTTCCGCGTCCAGGCGCGATGCGTCGGAAATATCGGTGATGAGCCGGTCCAGCCGCCTGACATCGTGCTGGATGATGTCCATCAGCCGGCCGCGCGAATCGTCGTTCTTGGCCAGCGGCAAGGTCTCCACCGCGCTGCGCAGCGACGTCAGCGGGTTTTTCAGCTCGTGCGAGACATCGGCCGCGAAGCTTTCGATCGCCTCGATCCGGGCGTAGAGCGCGTTGGTCATGTCGCGTATGGCGATCGACAGATTGCCGATCTCGTCCTGGCGGTCGGAAAAGTCGGGGATTTCCTCACGGCTCTTGACGCCGCGCCGCACTCGCACCGCCGCCGCCGACAGCCGGCGCAGCGGATTGGCGATGGTCGAGGCGAGCAGCATCGACAGGATGGCGGTGACAAGGGCCGCGATGCCGAAGACGCGCAGGATCGCCTTGCGCTCGGCGGCGACGATCTTGTCGATGTCGCCGCCTTCGGTCGACAGCATCAGCACGCCCAGGACGGCACGAAAGCGCTGGATCGGCACCGCCACCGAAACGATCTGCTCGCCCTGCTCGCTGACGCGCACGATGGTCGAAGGGCTGCCGGTGAGCGCCTTGACCACTTCCGGGAAAGCGGCGCCATTGCCGCCCGGCTGCTCGTGATAGACCGGCAGCTCGGTGTTGCGGAAGAAGTCGAAGACGAATTTCTGGATGCGCTCGACCAGATCGGGCTCTTCTTCCTCGACCGGCGGCAGGTCGTAGCGCAGGATCTGGCCACGCGAATAGAGGTGGCGCGAATCGAGCAGCAGATTGGCGTCGCGGTCATAGATGCGGGCGCGGGTTCTGGTCGGCGAGATCAGCCTTCGCAGCACCGGGGCGACACGCTCCGGGTTGATGGGGAAATCGAGATTGTCGAGCTGGTCCGAGCCCGGCCCCAGGCTTTCGCCGGCCTGCAGTTCAAGCAGCTTTTCCGGGTCGATGCTGATCGAATCCGTCTCGACCGTCGCCGAAGCGGCGATGGCGCCGGCGATGATCTCGCCCTGGGTCATCAGGCTTTCGACGCGGGCGTCGATCAGTCCGTCGCGGAAGGTGTTGAGATAGAGGATGCCGGTCACCAGCACGGCGAGGCCGGCAAGGTTGAGGAACAGGATACGCCGCGTCAGGCTGGAAAAGATGTGATGGCCAAGGAAGCGGCGCATCGGCACCGTGATCTTCGAGACGAAGGACGGCATGATCCGCGACGGCCGCCTGGAGGCGCCCGCCGGTCTTGTTCGCTGTGCTTCCACTGCCATCGAATAGCAGGCCCTGCTACTTATGCTTCGCGGAACCGGTATCCGACTCCGTAAAGGGTTTCGATCATCTCGAAGTCGTCGTCGACGGCCTTGAACTTCTTGCGCAGCCGCTTGATGTGGCTGTCGATGGTGCGGTCGTCGACATAGACCTGTTCATCATAAGCCGAATCCATCAGCGCATCACGGCTTTTTACGACACCGGGACGCTGCGCCAGCGAATGCAGGATCAGGAACTCGGTGACGGTGAGCGTCACCGGCTCGCCCTTCCAGGTGCAGGTGTGGCGCTCCTGGTCCATGACGAGCTGGCCGCGCTCGAGAGAGCGGGCCTGCTGGCTGGGTGTCTTGGCGGCGGCCTCGCGGGCACTGGCGCGGCGCAGCACGGCGCGCACGCGCTCGACCAGCAGGCGCTGTGAGAAGGGTTTGCGGATGAAATCGTCGGCGCCCATCTTGAGGCCGAACAATTCGTCGATCTCGTCGTCCTTGGAGGTCAGGAAGATCACCGGCAGGTCGGACTTCTGGCGCATCCGGCGCAGCAGTTCCATGCCGTCCATGCGCGGCATCTTGATGTCGAGGATGGCAAGGTTCGGCGGGCGTGCCGCCAGGCCTTCCAGCGCCGACGCACCATCCGTGTAGGTCTCGACGCGATACCCCTCGGATTCCAGGGCGATCGACACCGATGTCAGAATGTTGCGGTCGTCATCGACAAGCGCGATTGTTGCCATTTCAAGCGGCTCCCTCATGAGCTGTCCCTTCTGTCGTAGAGAAGGGGCTTTTGCAGGACAAATTAGGTACAAAATGTGGCATAGGCCTTGTCCGCTGTCACGCGCGGCATGCCGGCGGCCACAATCCTACCTCGACATGGATTGGACGAACGTACATCGCCAATCCTTTGGGCAACCGCGAAACTTTTTGCACATATAAACGATTTAAACAACTTTCAAAATATTTAAATCGATTAATGATTTGATATCATTTGGCTTTTCTGGTTCTGACCATCTCAGCCCGCGTAGTGGGCGTGCCGGGAACGTGCCGGCAAAGATGCGGCAAATCCAAGAGGGACACTCGATGTCGGAAGTCGGCAAACGCAATTCCGCCTGCGCGATCGATCATATCGGCCTGAAAACCACCGGGGTGGTGCGCTATAATTTCGGTGCGGCTGCTCTTTATGAGGACTCGATCCGGCGCGGCGAAGCCCGCTTGACGGCACATGGCGCGCTGGTCGCCGAAACAGGCCAGCACACCGGCCGCTCGCCCAAGGACAAGTTTGTCGTCCGCAACAGTGACACCGAACCGCATGTCTGGTGGGACAACAACAAGGCAATTTCACAAGCCCAGTTCGACACGCTGCTCGCTGATTTCCAGGCGCATGCCGCGGACAAGGATCTATACGTCCAGGACCTGATCGGCGGCGCCGATGCGGAGCTGAAGCTGCCGACCAGGGTGGTCACCGAATTTGCCTGGCACTCGCTGTTCATCCGCAATCTGCTCATTCGTCCCGATGCCGCCGAGCTCGAGCATTTCGTGCCCGATATGACGATCATCGACCTGCCGTCCTTCCGCGCCGATCCCACCCGCCACGGCAGCCGCACCGAAACGGTGATCGCCGTGGATCTCACGCGCAAGATCGTGCTGATCGGCGGCACCTCCTATGCCGGCGAGATGAAGAAGTCGGTGTTCACCATGCTCAACTATCTGCTGCCGGCGAAAGGCGTGATGCCGATGCATTGCTCGGCCAACGAGGGTATGGCCGGCGACGCCGCCATCTTCTTCGGCCTGTCGGGCACCGGCAAGACGACACTCTCGGCCGATCCCTCGCGCACGCTGATCGGCGACGACGAGCATGGCTGGGGACCCCACGGCATCTTCAATTTCGAAGGCGGCTGCTACGCCAAGACGATCAAGCTGTCGGCGGAAGCCGAGCCGGAAATCTTCGCCACCACGCAGCGCTTCGGCACGGTGCTGGAAAATGTCGTGCTCGACGCTGATGGCGTGCCGGATTTCAACGACGGAAGGCTGACCGAAAACACACGCTGCGCCTACCCGCTGGATTTCATTCCCAACGCCAGCAAGACCGGCCGCGCCAACCATCCGAGGAACATCATCATGCTGACCGCCGATGCGTTCGGCGTGATGCCGCCGATCGCGCGGCTGACCCCGGCGCAGGCGATGTATCATTTCCTCTCCGGCTACACCGCCAAGGTGGCCGGAACCGAAAAGGGCGTGACCGAGCCCGAAGCGACGTTTTCGACCTGTTTCGGCGCACCGTTCATGCCGCGCCATCCATCGGAATACGGCAATTTGCTGCGCGAGCTGATTGCCCGCCACGGCGCCGATTGCTGGCTGGTCAACACCGGCTGGACCGGCGGCGCCTACGGCACCGGCAAGCGCATGCCGATCAAGGCGACGCGCGCCTTGCTAGCCGCCGCACTCGACGGCTCGCTTAAGACGGCCGAGTTCCGCACCGACCCTCATTTCGGTTTCGAGGTGCCGGTGGCGGTTCGAGGCGTCGACAGCGCCATTCTCGACCCGCGCTCCACCTGGGCCGACAAGGCCGGCTATGACCGGCAGGCGGCAAGGCTGGTCGGCATGTTCGCCGTCAATTTCGAGAAATTCGAAAGCCATGTCGACGCCGTGGTGCTGGGTGCGGCGCCGCGCATGCAGGAAGCCGCGGAGTAATCGCGCCACAAGGTTCAGCTTCGTTGAAAGGCCCGGTTCGATCGGGCCTTTTCTTTTTCGATCCGCCGCGCCATGACTGCGGCATGGCGAGCGACGACAATATCTTCATATCAGGCGATGCGGTGATCCATCCGGGCGACCTGCACGAGGATTTCATCCGCTCGTCCGGTCCCGGCGGCCAGAACGTCAACAAGGTGGCGACGGCGGTGCAACTGCGCTTCGACGCCGCCAACGCAGCGGGTCTGTCGGAGCGCGTGCGCGAGCGGACGATCAAGCTTGCCGGCCAGCGTGCCACCAAGGACGGCGTCATCGTCATCGAAGCGGGCCGCTTCCGCACCCAGGAACAGAACCGGGCGGATGCGCGGGCACGGCTGACGGCATTGGTCGCCAAGGCCGCCGAGCCGCCACCGCCGCCGCGCAAGAAGACGCGGCCGTCGAAAGGTGCCGTGGAACGGCGGCTGAAGAGCAAGGCCGGGCGCGGCACGATCAAGAAGCTGCGCGGCCGGGTGGAGAACGATTAAGCACCGCGAAGCTGCAACGCGCGGGTGGCTTCCAATTCTGGGTTGCAGATGGCAAGCTGCGATCACCCACCACAGCAATGGAGACCAACGATGGGCATGTTCGATTTCGTCAAGAGTGTCGGCAAGAAACTGGGCATCGGCGGTGACGACGAAGCCGCACCCACGGCCGACACACTCAAGAAGGAGCTCGATTCGCACAAGCTCGGCACCGATGGCGTCGAGGTCGTCGTCAACGGCGATACGGCGGTGCTGAAGGGTGTGGTCAAGGACCAGTCGATCTTCGAGAAGGCGGTCATCGCCGTCGGCAACACGCTCGGCGTCTCCAAGGTGCAGGCGGACGAATTACAGGTCGCGCCAGCACCTGGCACGGCCGCCGCCCCGGCCAAGGAGCCCACCTTTTACACCGTGAAGAAGGGCGACAATCTCTGGAAGATCGCCGAGAAAAGCTACGGCAAGGGCCAAGGCGTCAAGAACACGGTCATATTCGAGGCCAACAAGCCGATGCTGACCCATCCCGACAAGATCTATCCGGGCCAGGTGCTGCGCATCCCCGACCTCGCCTGATCGGCGACTGCCAATTCGACAAGAGCGGCGGCTTTCGGGTCGCCGTTTTCATTTGATCGTGACATTTTACGGTTCCGAACCATCCAAAAGGTGATCGAATCCGTGCTCGTTCTGCCCAAAGGCGTCCGCCACATGCCGGCCTACCTGTCACGCACCGTGCAGGAAGAACTGGTCGACGAGGTGAGACGGATCGTGCAGCAGGCGCCGCTGTTCGTGCCGGCCATGCCGCGCACCGGCAAGGAGATGAGCGTGCGCATGACCAATTGCGGGCCGCTGGGCTGGGTCACCGACAAGGAGCACGGCTATCGTTACCAGCCGGCGCATCCGCTAACCGGGGCGCCTTGGCCGCCAATTCCGGATGCGCTGCTCGACCTGTGGCGCGAGGTCTCGGGCTATCCGCATCCGCCGGAAGCGTGCCTGATCAATTTCTACACGGCGGATGCGAAGATGGGCCTGCATCAGGACCGCGACGAGACCGATTTTTCGGCGCCGGTCGTCTCCGTCTCGCTCGGCGACGACTGCCTGTTCCGGGTTGGCCAGACCACGCGTGATGGCGCCACCAAGTCGTTCAGGCTGCAAAGCGGTGACGTCGTGGTGCTCGGCGGCGAGGGGCGGCTGTGCTTTCACGGCGTCGATCGGATCTATCCCTCGACCTCGGCGCTGCTGAAAAACGGTGGGCGGATCAATCTGACATTGCGACGGGTGACGAAGCCGGCCGTCACAGCTTCCTGAGCGCCACTTCCTCGATCAGGTGGTCGGCGCCCTTGCGCAGGATCAAGTCGGCGCGGGCCCGCGTCGGCAGGATGTTCTCGCGCAAATTCTTCAAATTGATGTTGGTCCACAGGCCTTCGGCGATGGCGCGCGCCGAACCCTCCGACAGCTGCGAGTAGCGGTGAAAGAAGGAGTCCGGATTGCGGAAGGCGGTCTCACGCAGCCGCATGAAGCGGGAAATGTACCAGTTGTGGATCAGCTTCTCGTCGGCATCGATGTAGATGGCGAAGTCGAAGAAGTCCGACAGGAAAGGCACGATCTTGCCGTCCTGCGGCAGCTTGCCGGGCTGCAGGACATTGATGCCTTCGAAGATCAATATGTCGGGCCGGTCGATGGTGACGAACTCGCCGGGAATGACGTCATAGGTGAGGTGCGAATAGACCGGCGCGCGGACATCGGGCAGCGCCGACTTGATGCCCGACAGGAAGCGCAGCAGCGCGCCGACATCGTAACTGTCTGGAAAACCCTTGCGCTCCATCAGGTTCTCGCGGCGCAGGACCTCGTTGGGCAGCAGGAAGCCGTCGGTGGTGATGAGATCGACCTTGGGGCTCGACGGCCAGCGCGCCAAAAGCTCCTTCAGCACGCGTGCGGTGGTCGATTTGCCGACCGCGACGGAACCGGCGATGCCGATGATGAAGGGCGTCTTGACCACGTCGACCGCGTTGAAGAAGGCCTGGCGTTGCCGGAACAGCAGCTGGCTCGCTTCGACATGAGCCGACAACAGCCGCGACAGCGACAGATAGATGCGCGTGACCTCTTCGAGATCGACCGGATCGTTGAGCGACCGCAGGCGGCGGAATTCGTCCGCGCTCAGCGTCAGCGGCGTGTCGGCGCGGAATTGCGACCATTGCTCGGCGGAGAAGAAGCGAAACGGGGAATACTTCTCGGTCGGCGCGAGCTGATCCATCGAGATACCTGCCCTTCCTCGCGGTCAGCCCTTGGGCCGTGACGCCTTCTCGGCGATGCCCGAACGCCGGGTGCGGCCTTCGAGCTCCTTGAGCACGTCGCTCAGCGAAACCCCCGAGAGGCCGAGAACGACGAGCCAATGATATATAAGATCGGCACTTTCCGAAACGAGGGCCTGTTTGTCGCCCTTGACGGCGGCAATCACCGTCTCGACTGCTTCCTCGCCGAGTTTCTGCGCCGCCTTGTCGATGCCGCGCGCGAACAGTTTTGCCGTCCACGAGTCCGGGTCGCCGGAATGGGCGCGTTCCCTGATGGTTTCTTCAAGATCTGACAGCGAAAACTCAGCCATGGCGCCATCTATCTGCTTGTTTAGGCATGATCTTTTCCGAAAACCGGTTCCCACTTTTCGGGATCATGCTTTAGGGCCGATTATTCACAGAGTCCAGCCGCATCGGCAGCCCTGCGGCGGCCATATGCGCCTTGGCCTGCGCTATCGTGTAGGTACCGAAATGGAAGATGGACGCGGCCAGCACCGCACCGGCATGGCCGTCGCGAATGCCTTCGACCATGTGGTCGAGCGTGCCGACGCCGCCGGAAGCGATGACCGGCGCGCGCACGGCGTCTGATATCGCGCGGGTCAGCGCGATGTCGTAGCCGGCCTTGGTGCCGTCGCGATCCATCGAGGTCAGCAGGATCTCGCCGGCGCCGCGATCGACCATTTTCCGCGCGAACTCGACCGCGTCGATGCCGGTCTTTTCGCGCCCACCATGGGTGAAGATCTCCCAGCGGTCGGCCTCACCGGTGGCAGACACTTTCTTGGCGTCGATGGCGACGACGATGCACTGGTTGCCGAACTTGTCGGCGGCCTCGGCAACGAAATCCGGGTTCTTCACCGCCGCCGTGTTGATCGACACCTTGTCCGCGCCGGCCAAGAGCAGCTTCCTGATGTCGGCGACCTGGCGCACGCCGCCGCCGACGGTCAGCGGCATGAAGCATTGTTCGGCGGTGCGTGCGATGACGTCGAAGATGGTTTCGCGATTGTCCGACGAAGCAGTGATGTCGAGGAAGCAAAGCTCGTCGGCGCCGGCCGCGTCATAGGCCTTGGCCGCCTCGACCGGATCGCCGGCGTCGACGAGATCGACGAAGTTGACGCCCTTGACGACACGGCCGTTCTTGACGTCGAGACAGGGGATGACACGGGCTTTCAGCATCAGCGGCCCTCTATCGTGGCGATGAGATCGTTCAGCAATTGACCGACCAGCGGCGGCACATCGGCCTGCGCGTCGAAAGCCGGGTCGTAGGCGGAGACGGTGATGCCGACGACCGGCACCGCAATCGCCATGGCGCAAGTGGCGTCGCGCAACTGCTCCGGGCTCGGGCCGCCCGAAGTGATATAGCGGTTGGCCTGCAACTCGCGGGGATCATGCACGTCCATGTCGAGATGCATGTGCACGCGTTTGGCGCCGGCGATCTTCAGTCTTTCGGTCGCCTGGGCCACCCCGGAGCATTCCGTCCGCACGATCGGCAATGTCTCCAGCAGCCGCTTCTCGTCCGGATCGAGATCGCGCGCGTTGACGAGCACGCAACGCGACGGATCGATCGGCTTGAAGCCGGGAATGGCCGAAGCCATCGGCCTCCAGCACAGGCCAAGCACCGTCGCCAGCGCCATGCCGTCGAGAAACCCGTACGCCGATGTCTCGGGCGTGTTGAGGTCGCCATGCTGGTCGGCCCAGATGATCGCATCGGCGTCCTCGCCGGCGACCGCACCGGCTGATGTCAGGCAGTTTCCCGCAAGGACGATGGGAAACCGGCCGGCGTCACGGGCAAGGCGAACCTCGGTCGCAACCGCGTTGCAGACAGCAAAGCCGGTGGCGATCTCGCGCTCCTGGATGTCTCCGACCCTGCCGATGTCTTCCACCGTAACGTCATGGCCGGCCATGGTCAGCGCGTCGACGAGCCCGCCTGATATCAGTGCGTCCGGGCCCTGGCCCATGCCGCCATGGTAATGACCGCTGTCGTAGGAGGCCAGGATGATGGAGATTTTCACGTCCGCGTCTCCGCCCTGCCCTGCAGGATCGCCAGGGCCTCGGCCGGATCGATGCGGCCGTCATAGAGCGCGCGCCCGGAGATCGCCCCTTCGAGCTTTTGCGCATCGGGCATGGTCATGCGCACGATGTCGGCGATCGAGGCGAGGCCGCCCGACGCGATGACCGGGATCGATACGGCATCGGCGAGATCGATGGTGGCGTCCCAGTTGATGCCGGTCAAAACGCCGTCGCGATCGATATCGGTGTAGATGATGGCGGCGACTCCGGCGCCCTCGAATTTCCTCGCCAGTTCGACGACGCCGAGGCTCGACGCCTCGGCCCAGCCCTCGACGGCGACCTTGCCGCCCTTGGCGTCGATGCCGACAGCGACCTTGCCCGGAAACGCCTTGCAGGCCTGTCTGACCAGGTCCGGGTCACGCACCGCCACCGTGCCGAGGATGACACGGGCCAGCCCGCGATCGAGCCAGTCCTCGATCTGCGCCAGCGTGCGGATGCCGCCGCCGAGCTGCACAGGGTTCTTCGTCGCCTTGAGGATGGCGCCGACCGCCGCGCTGTTGACGCTCTGGCCCTGGAAAGCGCCGTTGAGGTCGACGACATGCAGCCATTCGAAGCCCTGTTGCTCGAAGGCCCGCGCCTGCGCTGCAGGATCATCGTTGTAGATGGTCGCGGTGGCCATGTCGCCGTGCTTCAGGCGCACGCACTGGCCGTCCTTGAGATCGATGGCGGGGAAAAGGATCATCCGTTCAGGCGCCTTCCACAATGGCGAAATGCGATGTCGAATAGAGACGTCGGAACTTCAGCGCCGCCTGGTATTCGGGCGAATGGAAGCAGGCGAGTGCGACCGCGTAGCTCTCGAACTCGATGATGACATGGCGATTGCCCGACGACCCTTCCGGGCTCGACGACTGACCGCCGCGGGTCAGGAATTTTGCGCCATATTTGTCGAAAGCCGCTTTGTTGGCGGCAATGTATAGCGGATAGTTTTCCGGATCGGTCACCTCGACCATCGCCATCCAGTAGCCCTTCTTGCTCATCGGTTTCCCCTTTGCTTGAGCATGATCTCGGGACAAACGGGACCGTTTGTCCGAGAAAACCGGGGTCCACTTTTCGCGATCATGCTCTAGGGCCTCCAGCGCAGGAAATTGGTGATCAGGGCGAGGCCCAGCGCCTGGCTCTTTTCCGGGTGGAATTGCGTGCCGACGAGATTGTCACGGGCGACGGCCGCCGTCACCGGGCCGCCATAATCGGCGACCGCCAGCACTTCGTCCGGCTTGCGCGCATCGAGGTGGTAGGAGTGCACGAAATAGGCGTGCAGCCCGTTGGTCCCGGTGGGAATGCCGGCAAACAGTGGATGCTGGCGTTTGAGTTCGATCGTGTTCCAGCCGATCTGCGGGATCTTCAGCGCCGGATCGGAAGGCATGATCTCCTTGACGTCGCCCGATATCCAGCCGAAGCCCTCGGTAATTGTCTTTTCAAGGCCGCGCTGCGACATCAGTTGCATGCCGACGCAGATGCCGAGGAAAGGCCGGCCCTTGACGATCGCGACATCTTCGACGGCTTCCCACATGCCTTCGACGGCCTGCAGGCCGGCCGCGCAATCGGCATAGGCGCCGACGCCGGGCAGGACGATGCGATCGGCCGTGCGCACCCGCTCGGCATCGGCCGTCAGGTCGATCTGCGCCGCGATGCCGGCTTCGCGCGCGGCGCGCTCGAAAGCCTTGGTGGCCGAGCGCAGATTGCCCGAGCCGTAGTCGATGATCGCAACCCGCATCTCAGCTTCTTCCCGGAATCATGTCAGTTTCTTCCCGGTATGTGGGTCAGCCCCAGCGCAATGCCCGGCTGCGCTGGCCGCGCGAGGGCAGCATCGGGGACCATGCGCGGCGCCGGCACAACCTCATCGGCAAGCGCTTCCGCCTCCAGCGCATAGCGTGTGTCGGCATCGTCGAGCCAACCGGCTTCGACCGTGCCCCACTCGTGCCAACCACGCCGGCGAAGTGCCGCGATGCGCAGGCCTTGCCCTTCCAGGCCGACATAGAGCGAAACCAGCAACGACAGCAGCGACCCGGCCAGACCAAGGCCGAGCTTCTGGCCCAGCATCGAAAGCAGGCCCATGACGACGAAGGCAAGTGCTGCTTCGATCCACAGCCGATGCCAGGCGAACCATAGCGGCGGCACCAGGAGGCCCAGCCAGGTGAAGCCATCGCGGACAAAGGCCGTCGCATCAGCCTTTTCGCTGCGGCCTGCCGGTTCCATCACGACGTAGGTGGCCATGGCCTTATCCCTTCAACGATCCCTTGGTGGAGGGAACCGCATCCGGCTGGCGCGGATCGCGTTCGAGAGCAGCGCGCAGCGCGCGCGCCACCGCCTTGAAGCAGGTCTCGGCGATGTGATGGTTGTTGGCGCCATAGTGGTTGGTGACATGCAGCGTAATGCCGGCATTCTGCGCCAGCGCCTGGAAGAACTCGCGCACCAGTTCGGTGTCGAAGGTGCCGATCTTCGGCGACGAGAACGAAACGTTCCAGACCAGGAAGGGACGGCCGGAGACGTCGATCGCCGCGCGCGTCAGCGTCTCGTCCATGGCAAGGTCGATCGAGGCATAGCGCATGATGCCGCGCCGCTCGCCGAGCGCCTTGGTCAAGGCCTGGCCGAGCGCGATGCCGGTGTCCTCGACCGTGTGGTGATCGTCGATGTGCAGGTCGCCCTTGGCCCTGACCGTCATGTCGATCAGGGAATGGCGCGACAGCTGGTCCAGCATATGATCGAAGAAGCCGACGCCCGTAGCGATATCCGACTTGCCGGAACCGTCGACATGGATCGACACGGAGATGTCGGTTTCCTTGGTCTTACGGCTCGCTTCGGCGGAACGGGGCGGCATCACTCTATCCTTGTCCAGAGGTTCACATCGTGACCGGCTCAGAGGCTTCAAGCGCTCGCAGGCTTGAAAACGAAAGCCTTCTAGCAGCATGATCCGGCGATTGCCAGTTGCCTCTGGCAGCGGTATCGGCCTTGCCAGAGAGCGATTTGCAATCACCGGCCCCATGCATACATATGGCCGATCAAAGTTACTCGTACCGCGCCAATCGCCTTATCGGGATGGCGCTGCTCGGAGCCCAAGAAATGTCCAATGAACTGACCATGCACGCCACGACCATCGTGACGGTGCGCAAGGGCAACAAGGTGGTGATCGCCGGCGACGGCCAGGTCAGCCTTGGCCAGACCATCATGAAGGGCAACGCCAAGAAGGTGCGCCGCATCGGCAAGGGCGGCAATGTGATTGCCGGTTTCGCCGGCGCCACCGCCGACGCCTTCACGCTTCTGGAGCGGCTCGAGGCCAAGCTCGAACAATATCCCGACCAGCTGACGCGCGCCTGCGTCGAGCTCGCCAAGGACTGGCGCACCGACCGCTATCTGCGCCGGCTGGAAGCGATGATGCTGGTGGCAGACAAGTCAGTCTCGCTGGCGCTGACCGGCACCGGCGACGTGCTCGAGCCCGAATTCGGCGTCATGGCCATCGGTTCGGGCGGCAATTACGCGCTGGCCGCGGCCCGCGCGCTGATGGACAGCGACAAGGATGCCGAGGAGATCGCCCGCAAGGCGATGCAGATCGCATCCGACATCTGCGTCTACACCAACAACAATTTCGTCGTCGAAACGCTCGATGCCGCCTGAAGAGGTGGTGACCTATGATTTTCGGCCGGTGACGGAGAAAGACCTGCCGATGATCGCCGGCTGGCTTGCCCAGCCGCATGTTGCAGAGTGGTGGGACGATCCGGAGACGGAAATCGCCGGGATTCGCGAGCATATCGACTCGATTTCCGTCGAGCCGCTGATCGTCGAGCTCCACGGCAAGCCGATCGCCTATCTGCAGAGCTACGATCCGCATCTGGAAGACGACCACCCCTACGCCGACCAGCCGTTCGGCACGCTCGGCATCGACGTGTCGATCGGCGTGCCGGAGCTGGTCGGGCGTGGCCATGGCTCGGCGATCGTGCGCCAATTTGTCGAACAGCTTTTCGAGGAAGGTGTTCCGCGCGTCATCATCGACCCGGATCCCGCCAATGTCAGGGCGATCCGCGCCTACGAAAAGGCCGGCTTTGTTGCCTTTGACACCAGAACATCGGAGTACGGGCCAGCCCTGATGATGGCGCGCGACGCGACGCAGGAGCCCAATTGATCAGCGCCGAAACCCTCGACAAGGCAGTCGCGAAAGGTTTGATCTCGCAGACCTTGCGCGATCAGTTGGAGGCCATGGAACGCGCGGTCGCTCTCGCCCCCGAGGCCACGCGCGCCGATGACGAGGGTGACGAGGAAAACCTGCGGCTGGTCGGCGGCGGCAACGATCTGTTCGTCACCGTGGGAACCGTTCTGCTCAGCGCCGGCTTCTTCTTTGTCCTCACCACCTTGCTTCCAGGCCAGACATTCTGGATCGCCGGCATCCTCGCGGTTTTCGCCTGGGGGCTCGCCGAAATCGTCACGCGTCAGCACCGGATGAAGCTATCGTCGTCCGTGCTTGCCCTGATTTTCATGGCCGCCATTCTGGCCGCTCTGGCGCTGCAAGTGGAGGCCAGCTTCGGCATACGCAAGCCGGAAACCATCTGGCAGCTATTGGCGTTGCGCCAGACGGCGTCCCGGGCCGGATATCTGTTCCTGGGCGGAGGAATAATCGCGGCGGCGATCTATTTCTGGCGCTTTCGCGTCCCCATCCTTGCCGGGACCATCGCCATCGCCTTCACACTGCTTGCCTTCCTGCAAACGGCGATAATCCTGTATGACAGCGTGACAACCGGCGCGATTCCGCCGCCGCGCCTCGAGGACGTTCCCGAATTGCTTCGCGCGGCCCTTTACATGCCGCTGATCTGCGGCCTGATCGTGTTCGCAACGGGTGTCGCTTTTGACATTTACGACAGGGATCGACGCAAGATCTGGTCCGATTGCGCTTTCTGGCTGCATGTCGTCTCGGCGCCGATGCTGGTGCATCCGCTCTTTATCATGGCAACCGGCCAAAACGTCGTATTCGGACATATCGCGCCGGATGCCAATGCAACCATCATGCTGACGATTCTGATCCTTGGCTTCCTCTATGTCGCGCTGGCCATAGACCGCCGTTCGCTTCTGGTTCCTACATTGGCTTACTTCGGCTCGCTGGGCATCTATTATCTGGTGAATTCCGCCTCCGATTCGACGGGCATCCCGCCTTTTGCCTTGATCCTGGTCGTTGTTGGCGCGCTGATTATCCTGTTCGGGGCCGGCTGGCAGCGTATCCGGCGGATTGTGGTCAACCCCACCTTGCCGGCGGCCGTGATCCGCCGGCTACCGCCGCTGAAGGCGTGACAGGACTTTGTGATGGTCGAGACGGCGACGCGAAACGAGGGGGAATGAACCGATGACGACACCGGCCACGGAAAACAGCTATTCGGCCTACGAAGACAGCTGGCGGATGGGGCTTCTGCTGGTGCTTGCCCTGGTCATCTTCCAGGCCGGGGCGCTCTACGGCATGGGGCGGACGCCGATCTGCACCTGCGGCTACGTCAAGCTCTGGCATGGCGTGGTGAACAGTTCGGAGAATTCCCAGCACATTTCGGACTGGTACACGTTCTCGCACATCATCCACGGCTTCCTGTTCTATGCGCTGGCGCGGTTCCTGTTCCCGCGTTCGCCGATCGGCCTGAGGCTGGCGTTCGCCGTCTTCATCGAGGGCGGCTGGGAGCTGCTGGAAAACAGCCCGTTCATCATCGACCGCTACCGCGCCGGCACCATTTCGCTCGATTACTATGGCGACAGCATCATCAATTCGGTGTCGGACACACTGGCCATGGTGCTGGGATTTGTGATGGCGCGAAGGCTACCTATATGGGTGATCGTCAGCCTCGCCATCATCTTCGAACTCGGCACCGGCTACCTCATCCGGGACAATCTGACACTCAACGTGATCATGCTGCTGCATCCGTTCGAGGCCATCAAGCAGTGGCAAAGTGGAATTTAGTGATATGAGCACATTTTCTCCCCGCGAAATCGTTTCGGAACTCGACCGCTTCATCATCGGCCAGAAGGACGCCAAGCGCGCCGTGGCCATTGCCTTGCGCAACCGCTGGCGCCGCCAGCAGCTGGAAGGCCAGATGCGCGAAGAGGTGATGCCCAAGAACATCCTGATGATCGGGCCGACCGGCGTCGGCAAGACGGAAATCTCGCGCCGCCTGGCGCGGCTGGCCGGTGCGCCTTTCGTCAAGGTCGAGGCGACCAAGTTCACCGAAATCGGCTATGTCGGCCGCGATGTCGAGCAGATCATCCGCGACCTGGTCGAGATCGCCATCGGCCTGGTGCGCGAGAAGATGCGTGAGGACGTCAAGGCGCGCGCCCACGTCAACGCCGAGGAACGTGTGCTGGAAGCACTGGTCGGCAAGACGGCGAGCCCGGCCACCCGCGACAGTTTCCGCAAGAAGCTGCGCGACGGCGAGCTCGACGACAAGGAAATCGAGGTCGAGGTTGCCGACACCGGCAGCGGCGGCATGCCCGGATTTGAAATCCCCGGCATGCCGGGCGCCAATATCGGCGTGCTGAACATCAACGACATGCTGTCGAAGGCGATGGGCGGCAAGAAAACCAAGATGCGCAAGACGACGGTGAAGGAGTCCTACGACCTGCTGGTCAATGACGAGTCCGACAAGCTGCTCGATCAGGACGAGGTGGTGCGCCGGGCGCTCGATGCCGCGGAAAACGACGGCATCGTCTTCCTCGACGAGATCGACAAGATCGCGGCGAGATCGGACATTTCCGGCGGGCCCTCGCGCGAAGGCGTGCAGCGCGACCTGCTGCCGCTGGTCGAAGGCACCACGGTGGCGACCAAATACGGACCGTTGAAGACGGATCACATCCTGTTCATCGCCTCCGGCGCCTTCCACGTCTCGAAGCCGTCCGACCTGTTGCCGGAATTACAGGGCCGCCTGCCGATCCGCGTCGAACTGCGGGCGCTGGAGAAGGACGATTTCGTGCGCATCCTGACCGAGACCGAGGCCAGCCTGATCAAGCAGTATATCGCGCTGATGAAGACCGAGGGCGTCGAGTTGACCTTCACCGACGACGCCATCGATTCGCTCGCCGGCATCGCCGTCGATCTCAACGCCAGCGTCGAGAACATAGGCGCCAGGCGCCTGCAGACGGTGATGGAGCGGGTGCTGGACGAAATCTCCTACGATGCGCCCGACCGCAACGGAACGAGCGTCACTATCGACGCCGCCTATGTCGAAAAGCATGTCGGCGATCTGTCCAGGAATACCGACCTGTCGCGGTTCATCCTTTAAACGACGGCGCCGAAACGTTCCGGCGCCGGTCAAGGCAACATTTTCCGGCAAGCAAAATCATGTGTGGCCAGATGGTACCATCTGGCCACCTTTCGTCCTGCCGGGTGAAGGGGCGCTCTCGACTCGACCAAGAGCTTTACCTAGTTTGCGCGGCAATTCTCGATCTCTAGGTTGACGCAATTCCGGAAAACCGTTTCACACTTTTCCTGGAATTGCTTGGGCGGCGGGTGCATGAAAAAACTGATCCTGGTCATTCTCGGCTTGACGCTGGCGGCGACGCTGTTCGCCGCCGAGGCAGCGACATTGGTGCCGCCGGGAAATCGCAATGCCGTGCAGCCCGACATTCCCGGCGCCTCCAGCCGGCGCACGCAGGCGACCAACACCAGCTTCCAGGCGAAGTACCGCAAGGTCTATGCCCTGCTGCAGAACGACGCCGATCTGCGCGCCAAGATCAGGAAGGCGGCGGCCGCCTACGGCATCGATCCCCTGCACATCGTCGGCGCCATCGTCGGCGAGCACACCTACAATGTCGATGCTTATGACCGGCTGCAGACCTACTATGTCAAGGCGATCTCCTATCTCTCCAGCAAGCTGTCCTTCGCCTATGACGGCGAGGACATCACCGACTTCGTCCAGCGGCCGGAATTCAAGAAATGCGCGGGGATGTCCGACAGCTACGATCTGTGGGAATGCCGCGAACAGGTGTGGAACCGTTCGTTTCGCGGCAAGTCGGTCGGCGGGACCAGCTTTCCCGACGACCGCTTCGGCGCCACCTTCTTCCAGCCTTATTATGCCGGCCAGACCTTCGGCCTCGGCCAGCTCAATCCGCTGACCGCCCTGCAGATGAGCGATCTGGTGCACAAGGTTTCGGGCCTGCCCAAGCTCGACGTCGGCGATCCCAATTCGGTCTACAAGACCATCATGGATCCCGACCTGACGCTGCCCTACGTCGCCGCGACGATCAGGAAATCGATCGATGCCTATAAAAGCATTGCCGGCTTCGACATTTCGGGCAATCCCGGGCTGACCGCCACGCTCTACAATGTCGGCAATCCGGAGCAGCGCGCTTATGCCCTGAAGGCGGAGAACGACAGGCGCCGCGCCGCCGGTGAGCCCGAAAAGCTGCCGGAAGAGAATTATTATGGTTGGCTGGTGAACGACAAACTGCCGGAGCTGAAGGCGCTGTTTTAGGGCTGGGGTTCAGAGCCTTTACCTGCCCCTTGTAGGGCAGGTCGGACCGAAGGTTAGGGGCGGTGCCGCACTCCCATCCCGCAGCTGCGCAGCGGCCCCCAAAAAGGGGGAGCGTAGGCTCAGGCCGCCAACAACGACTTCAGCTTCACGTCCTGCGAGCCCAGCGCTTCCGGCGCCGGCTTGGCGCGCTTGGCGATCAGCATTTCGGCCAGCCTGATGTCGCGGGCGACCGCGTTGCCGGGGCCGATGCCGCTGGCCGCGACCAGCCTGCCGTCTTCAGCCAAATGGAAGAGGATGAAGGCGCCGTCGCCGAGATCGCGGCGCACGGTGTTTTTGCCCTCGTCGGAGAGCCCGGCGATCTGCAGGGACAGACCATATTGATCCGACCAGAACCACGGCACCGCCGCATGCGCCTCGCCGGCGCCGAGCATGTTCCTGGCCGCCAGCGCGCCCTGTTCCTGGGCGTTGCGCCAGGCTTCCAGCCGCACGCGGCGGCCGCCATAGACGGCGAGCGGAAACGAGCAGCAATCGCCGGCGGCAAAGATGTCGGGATCGCTGCTGCGCAGCTCGGCATCGACTGCAATGCCATTGTCGATCGTCAGCCCCGCTTCGGCCGCAAGCCCGGTCACCGGCACGGCGCCGATGCCGATGATCGCGAGGTCGGCTGATATCTCCCGTCCGCCGGCAAGGGTGACGCGAACCTCGTTGCCATCGTCGGCGATGGACGCGATGCCGTCGCCGCACAGGATGTCGACGCCCTCGGCGACATGCGCCTCATGGATGATTTCCGCGATCTCCGCCGGCACGCCGCGCATCAAGATGCGAGGCTGCGCCTCGATGACGGTGACCGCGGCACCGAGCTTGCGGGCCGCGGCGGCGAGTTCGAGGCCGATAAAGCCGCCGCCGATGATGGCGATACGGTTGCCGGGGGTGAGATGCGCGCGAATGGCGAGCGCATCAGCGAAGGTTCTGAGATAGACGCAGCGCGGGCCCAGGCCCGGCATCGGCAGCTTGCGCGGCGTCGAACCGGTTGCCAGCAGGAGCTTTTCGTAAGGCAGGACCGATCCGTCCGACAGGCGCACAGTATGCGCCGCGCGATCGATCGCGACGGCCTGGACGGAATGGACATGCCGGATCGATTTCTCGGCCAGAATTGCGTCGCTGGCGATCGCCTTGATCTCGGGCGCATCGCTGGCCATCGCCTCCTTGGACAGAGGCGGGCGCTCATAGGGCAGATGCGGCTCGTCGCCGACCAGCGTCACCGGCCCCTGATAATCGAGGTCGCGCAGCGCCAATGCCGCCCGCCCGCCGCATTCGCCGGCGCCGATGATGAGCATCCCCCCCGCCATGTCAGTCATCCGATCTGGATCAGGACTTTGCCGGCATCGACCTTGACCGGATAGGTCTTGAGATTGATGCAGACCGGGGCGCCGCGGGCGTCACCCGTCTTGTAGTTGAAGCGCCCATTGTGCTTGGGGCATTCGATGATGTCATCCATCACCAGCCCGTCGGCCAGGTGCACCTTTTCATGCGTACAAAGGCCGTCGGTGGCGAAGAACTCGTCGTCGGGGCTGCGATAGATGGCGAAGGTGCGGCCGCCATGGTCGAAGCGCATCACATCCTCCTCGTCTATGTCGCCGGTGGCGCAGGCCTCGACCCAGTCGCTCATTCAAGTCCTCCCAAAAGCAAAAAAGTGCGCAGCGGTTTTCCGTCCGGAATTGCGTTAAATAAACAGTCTGGATCGGATGGAAGCACGATCATTCCGCCGCGGCGGCGATAGTGTCGTTGTGGAATTCCTCGCGATATGGCCGTGCGGTCGGCGGCAGCTCGCGCTTGAGGAAATAGTCCTCGTTGCGCAGCTGGCGCAGGAAGACCGGGATCATCTCGCGGTAGCCGGCCAGGATCGACGGTGTCGGTTCCGGCAGATCGTGCTTGATCAGTTCGTGCAGCCTCGGCAGCGCATGATAGGGCACCATCGGAAACATGTGATGCTCGACATGGTAGTTCATGTTCCAGTAGATGAAGCGGCTGATCGGGTTCATGTAGACGGTGCGGCTGTTCAGCCTGTGGTCGGTGACATTGTCGGCCAGGCCGCCATGCTGCAGCAGCCCGACCATGACATGGTGCCAGGCGCCGTAGAGCCTGGGCAGGCCGACCAGCATCAGCGGCAGGAACGAACCGGTGTAGAGCGCCAGCCCGACGGTGGCGGCATAGATCGCCGTCCAGATGCGGGCGACGCGGATCGCCTTGGGCTGTTCCTGTTCGGGAATGAAGGTCTTTTCGGCGGCGCTGACGGTGCCGGCGGCGTTGCGCAGCATATCGCTCATCGCATGCCAGGCGTCGAGCACGCCGACGAAGCCCAGCATGGCGCGAACCAGATCCGGCGGCCGCATCACCGAGATTTCCGGGTCGCGGCCGACGATGATGGTGTCGGTGTGGTGGCGCGTGTGGCTCCAGCGCCAGGTCACCGGATTGCGCATGATCATGAAGCAGGCGATCTGATAGACCGCATCGTTCATCCATTGCGTGCGGAAGGCGGTGCCGTGACCGCATTCGTGCCAGCGTGAATCCGTCGAGGAGCCGTAGAGCACGCCATAGACGAAGAAGAACGGCACGCACCACCATGTGCCCCAGAGCCAGGCGCCGCCGGCGCCACTGACGATCAGGGCGGCGAACCAGATCGCCGTATCGCGGATCGCCGGCCCGTCGGAGCGCTGCATCAGCTCCTTCATCTGCTTGCGCGGTATGTCGGTGTGATACCACTCGGCCGCCGACAGGCCGGTCTCGACGGCGAGCTTGGCGTCGCGGCCGATCAGGCTGTAGTCACGCCGGGACGGCGCAGTGGACATGATTGCCTCCCTCGGCAAAGGCATCCGCCAGAGCGAATGCCATGAAATCCCTTGGCTTCGGGCGTCAAAGTAACGCCGACTGATGATAGACTCAACATCATAAAGATAGTTTCTATCATTTCCCATCAGGATGATGTACGAAGGGCTCGAGCAAACCCGACGAGGCAAGCATGGTGAAGCGGCCGACAATATCCGATCTGGCGCGCATCTCGGGCGTCAGTGTCGCCACCGTCGACCGCGTGCTGAACAACCGGCTGCCGGTGCGCGAAGAGACAGCGCGCCGCGTCTACGAGACCGCTACCGACATCGGCTACCACGCCGCCGGCCTTATCAAGCAGCGCATGCGCCAGGAGTTGCCGGAGTACCGCCTGGGCTTCCTGCTGCTGCGGGGCAATGATGCCTTCTACGGTGACTTCGCGCGGGAACTCGAACTGGCCATCTCTCAATCGCAGCGCTTCCGCGGCGTTGCGAGCATCGATTTCGCCAGCTCCCTGGCTCCCGACGAGATCGCCTCCCAGATGCGCAGGCTGGCGGCGAAATCGAGGGCCATCGCCGTGGTCGGTCCGGACCATCCGACCCTGACAGCGGTCGTGGAAACCTTGAAGGCGAGAGGGCAGCCGGTCTTTTCGGTGCTGTCCGATTTTGCCGCCGGCATCCGGGAGGGCTATATCGGCCTCGACAACCGCAAGGTCGGGCGCACCGCCGCATGGATGATCTCCAAGGCAGCCAAGCGGCCCGGTAAGGTCGCCCTCTTCGTCGGCAGCCACCGCTTCCACGGCCATGAGCTGCGCGAGATCGGCTTTCGCTCCTTCTTCCGCGAGCATGCGCCGGAGTTCAGCGTGCTTGAAACGCTGGTCAATCTGGAAGCCAACCAGGTGACCCATGACGCGATGATCGATCTTCTGGCGCGCTATCCGGATCTTGCCGGCTGCTACGTCGCCGGCGGTGGCATGGAAGGCGCGGTCTCGGCGCTGCGGGCAGCGAAGCCCGCGACCATGCCGGTGGTCGTCTGCAACGAGATCAACGCCGAGTCGCGCGCGGCGCTCGCCGACAACATCCTCACCATGGTGATCTCGACCCCGCTCGCCGCTTTATGCCGTGAGCTCGTCGACCTGATGGCGCATGCCATCGAAACCGGCGCCGCCAACGCTCCGGGCCAGACCTTTCTGCCCTTCGACATCTATCTGCCGGAAAACATCTAGCCAGCCGCCGCGCGAGGTGCCGAGGCAAATGATAGAATCCATCAGAGCGATGCGTAAATCGGCCCGCAAGCCGCGGAATCGCCCTTGACGCCCCGATGTGAAATGGAATAAATATTTCATCATCTGTATATTTTGGTTCTTTCGTTCCGGATATCTGTTTCAAACAGAGGGTTTGACGTTCCAGCCAACGGCAAGCGTCACCCGGAATAGAAACGACATCAGGGAGAGATTCCCCGGGGAGATCGGGGATTCCGGATAAATCGGTGAAACCGGACACCAATATGTGGAGGAGAAACACAATGAAGAAATTGATTTTAGGCGTCGCCTTCGCGGCGCTGATGAGTTCATCCGCCCTGGCCGCCAAGGTTGGCGTGTCGATGGCCAAGTTCGACGACAACTTCCTGACCGTGCTGCGCAACGGCATGATCGAGCAGGCCAAGGGCATGAGCGGCGTCGAGCTGCAGGTCGAGGACGCGCAGAACGACGTTGCCAAGCAGCTTGACCAGATCAAGAACTTCGCCGCTTCGGGCGTCGACGCCATCATCGTCAACCCGGTCGACACTTCGGCCACGCAGGCGATGTCGGATGCCGCCGCCGCAGCCAAGATCCCGCTGGTCTATGTCAACCGCGAGCCGGTCAATGTCGACACGCTGCCCGACAACCAGGCCTTCGTCGCCTCGAACGAAGCCGATTCCGGCACGCTCGAGACCAAGGAAGTCTGCCGCCTGTTCAAGGAAGCCGGCAAGAAGGAAGCCAATGTCTATGTGATCATGGGCGAGCTTTCCAACCAGGCCGCCGTGCAGCGCACCAAGGACATCGACGATGTGATCGCGACGCCGGATTGCAGCTTCATCAAGATCATCGACAAGCAGACGTCGAACTGGAACCGCGACGAGGCGCAGAACCTGATGACCAACTGGCTTTCGACCGGCAAGCCGTTCGATGGCGTCATCGCCAACAATGACGAAAGCGCCATCGGCGCCATCCAGGCGATGAAGGCCGGCAACATCGACATGAAGGCGGTTGTCGTCGGCGGCGTCGATGCCACCCAGGACGCGCTGGCGGCCATGCAGGCGGGCGACCTCGACGTAACTGTGTTCCAGGACGCGGCCGGCCAGGGCGCCGGCGCTCTCGATGCGGCGCTCAAGCTCTCCAAGGGCGAGAAGGTCGAGCACAAGGTCTACGTGCCCTTCCAGCTGGTGACGCCAGCCAACATCGACAAGTTCCTGAAGAAGAACTGAGCCGCCAGCGGTTCGATACGGAGCGGCGCTCTCGATCAAGACAGCGCCGCTCCCCTCTCTCCCTCAGCGCCGGCACGGCGCGAGGGCGACCGCGGCTGATGGAGGACAGAATACGTGGCACAGACATCTCATGGCGTCGGCGGCGTCGGTTATGATGCGAAGAAGCGCACATGGCCGGCCGAGTTCAATGTTTTCCTGGCCCTGGTCATTCTCGTCGTCATCTTCGAACTGATCGGCCGCATCTTTCTCGGCGACAGCTTCCTGTTCAACACACGCAGCGATGTCGGCGGCATCTTCAACGAAGCGCGCCTGCAGATCATCATCCTGCAGGTGTCGATCGTCGGCATCATCGCCATCGGCGTGACACAGGTCATCATCACCGGCGGCATCGACCTGTCCTCGGGCTCGATCGTCGGCGCGACCGCCATGATCGCCATGAGCTTCGCCCAGGTGGCGACGGTCAACGGCAACCCCAATCCCAAGGCGATGTTCCTGGCGCAGGGCTGGACCGACCTGCCTGTCATCGTGCCGCTGCTGGTGGCGATCGCCTGCGGCCTCTTCGCCGGCCTGGTCAATGGCGCGCTGATCGCCTACACGCGCATTCCGCCGTTCATCGCCACGCTCGGCATGATGGTGACCGCGCGCGGCATCGCCAAATGGTGGTCCAAGGGCCAGCCGATCTCGTTTCCCACCGAGAGTTTCGCCAGCATCGGCAAAGGCCTGATGCCGGTCGTCATCTTCCTGTCGCTGGCCATCCTGTTCCAGCTGATCATGACCTATACGAGGTACGGCAAGCACTGTTACGCGATCGGCTCCAACGAGGACGCGGCGCGCATGTCCGGCATCAAGATCGCCAATCACAAGATCCTGGTCTACGTCATCGCCGGCATTCTCGCCGCGCTCGCCGCCGTGGTGCTGAGCTCCAAGAACCTGACCGCGCAGTCCGGCATGGGCGTGATGTACGAACTCGACGCCATCGCCATGGCGGTCATCGGCGGGGTCTCGCTATCGGGCGGCCGCGGCTCGATCATCGGCACGGTGATCGGCTCGCTGATCTTCGGCGTCATCATCTCCGGCTTCACCTTCCTGCGCCTCGATGCCTACTACCAGGAGATGGTCAAGGGCGTGATCATCGTCGGTGCGGTGGTTCTCGACCAGTGGCGCCAACGCCTGCGGGCAATGAGGGCATGACCATGTCAGACATCGTCCTGAAGACCGAAAACCTGACCAAGCGCTATGGCGGCGTGCATGCGCTGGAAGGCGCGAACTTCGAGCTGCGCAAGGGCGAGCATGTCGCCATCATGGGCGACAACGGCGCCGGCAAATCGACCTTCGTGCGCCAGATCACCGGCGTCGAGCAGCGCACCAGCGGCCAGATCTGGTTCGACGGCAAGGAAGTGAACTTTGCCGGGCCGATCGAGGCCCGCACGGCGGGCATCGAGACCGTGTTCCAGAATCTGGCGCTGGCCGACGATCTCGACGTGCCGTCGAACCTGTTCCTCGGCCGCGAGAAGGTTTTGTTCAACCTCGGCCCGTTCTCGATCCTCGACCGCAAATACATGCGCAAGGCAACCGAGGCGGCGCTGGTCCGCACCGCGGTGAAGATCCCCAATCTGTCCAACACCATCCGCCACATGTCAGGCGGTCAGCGCCAGTGCGTGGCGATCGCCCGGACCGCGACCTTCGCCTCCAAGCTGATCATCATGGACGAGCCTACCGCCGCCCTTGGCGTGCAGGAGACCGCGCAGGTCGAAAACATCGTGCGTACGCTGAAGGACAATGGCGAGCCGCTGATCCTGATCAGCCACAATATGCGCCAGGTGTTCGATCTCTGCGACCGCATCGTCGTGTTCCGGCGCGGCCGCATCGTCGCCAATCTGCGCAAGGAGAACACCGACGGAAACGACATCGTCTCCTACATCACCGGCGCCAAGACCGGGGAGGCGGAACTCGCGGCCTAAAACAGGATGGTCATCCTGTTTTCTGGCGCGCTCGAAAAATAGCCTTGCCACCTTTCCCCAAAAGCAAGGTGCGGACAACTCTCTCCAACCCATTCCCCAGAGGAAATACCCATGACCGTTCGCTTCGCTCTCCTCGGTGCCGGCCGCATCGGCAAGGTCCACGCCCGTGCCGTCGGCTCCAACCCGCAGGCCAAACTGGTTGCGGTTGCCGATGCGTTCGAGAAGGCGGCGACCGAACTGGCCAGCGCCTATGGCGCGGAGGTGCGCAGCATCGAGGACATCGAGAAAGCCGGAGATATCGACGCCGTCATCATCTGCACGCCGACCGACACCCATGCCGATCTGATCGAGCGCTTCGCCAAGGCCGGCAAGGCGATCTTCTGCGAGAAGCCGATCGACCTTGACGTCAAGCGCGTCGAGAAATGCCTGGCCGTGGTCGAGAAGACCAAGGCGACGCTGATGGTCGGCTTCAACAGGCGCTTCGATCCGCACTTCGCCGCCGTGCGCAAGGCGATCGACGACGGCGCCATCGGCACCGTGGAGATGGTCACCATCACCTCGCGCGATCCCGGCGCGCCGCCGATCGACTACATTAAGCGTTCGGGCGGCATTTTTCGCGACATGACCATCCATGATTTCGACATGGCGCGCTTCCTGCTCGGCGAAGAGGTCGTGGCGGTCAGCGCCCATGCCTCGGTGCTGGTCGACAAGAAGATTGGTGATGCCGGCGATTTCGATAGCGTCAGTGTCATCCTCGAAACCGCTTCCGGCAAGCAGGCCGTCATCTCCAACTCGCGCCGCGCCACCTATGGCTACGACCAGCGCATCGAGGTGCATGGCTCGAAAGGCATGGTTGCCGCCGAGAACCAGCGCCCGGTGTCGATCGAACTGGCCAACGAGAAGGGCTATACCCGCCCGCCGCTGCACGACTTCTTCATGACCCGCTATCTCGACGCCTATGCCAATGAGATCGCTGCTTTCATCGCCGCAGCGACGTTAGGCAAGAAGGCCGCGCCGAGCGGCGCGGACGGACTGGTGGCGCTGAAACTGGCCGACGCAGCGCTGAAATCAGCAACGACCGGCAAGACTGTCCGTCTCGACAAGTAAGAGAACCCTTAGGAAAAACCACAGGAGCAGAGCGATGAGCGCATCAGCCGATCGCAATTCACAGACACGCGCCATCGTCACCGGCGGCGCGCAAGGCATTGGCTTTGCCGTCGCCGAAGCCTTGGCCGATGAAGGCTGCCGGGCACTGGCGCTCATCGGCCGCTCGCAGGAGAAGGGCGACAAGGCTGTCGCCCATTTCAAGAAAGCCGGCGTCGATGCCATTTTCATCAGCGCCGATGTGTCAAAAGTGGCGGACTGCAAGCGCGCGGTCGCCACCGCGATCTCGCATTTCGGCACCGTCAACGCGCTGGTCAACGCCGCCGCCACTTCGGCGCGCGGTTCGCTGGTCGAAACCTCCGAAGAGTTGTTCGATACGATTTTCGATACCAATGTGCGCGGCCCGTTCTTCCTGATGCAGGGCGTGGTGGCGCATCTCCTTGAGAAGAAGGCACCCGGCTCGATCGTCAACGTGCTGTCGATGTCGGCGCATACCGGCCAGTCGTTCCTGACGCCCTATTCGACCAGCAAGGGCGCGCTGATGACGCTGACCAAGAACGTGGCCAATGCCTATCGCTACAACCGCATCCGCTGCAATGCGGTGCTGCCCGGCTGGATGGATACGGAAGGCGAGGACATCGTGCAGAAGAAGTGGCACGACGCGCCGGACGACTGGCTGGCGAAGGCCGAAGCGACGCAGCCGATGGGCCAGTTGGTCAAGCCGGACCAGCTTGCCCGTCTGATCAGCTACATGGTCAGCCCGCAGTCCGGTGTCATGACCGGGTCGCTGGTCGACTATGACCAGAGCATTGCAGGGGCGTCACCGGAGTAACGCCGGCGAGTCTATCGGAAACGTCCATCGCTTCGTCATCCACGGGCGGAGCAAGGAGCGTAGCGACGCAGCGCAGACCCGAGGATCCATGCCGCGACTTCTGAGCGTTGCTGCGGTGCGGAATTCTGCTCCGCTGCACCATTCGGCCAAAGTCACGGAATGGATCCCAGGGTCTCCGCGACGGAGCTTCGCTCCTGCTCCGCCCAGGGAGGACGAAGTTTGGGTGCTTCGGCCATCCCGAATTGTCTCCGCATCAGGGCACGTGACAAGTGCCTCCGCATCGACTATATGAGCCTCATGATCAACCTGACCGCCACATATTGGTACTTTAGGAGCTCGCTGGCGGCGGGAGGATTGCGCTCGATCTGAAGATTGCAGCAACAAGATCCGAACAGCCGCCATACCTGGCGGCTTTTTTGTTTTCAGCCGGCAGGTTCCCTCTAAATCAAAGAGGAGCATGATGTCGTCCGAAAACCGCTTCACACTTTTCGGCATCATGCTCTCGACAGGAGCAGAAAGCCGTGTTGACCACCACAGACGACCTCCGGGTCAAGGAAATCCGAGAACTGAGCACACCGGACGAGGTGATGCGGGAGATACCGCGCACTTTGACGGCGACGCGCACCGTCAGCGCATCGCGCAACGCAACCCATGCCATCTTGAACGGGACCGACGACCGGCTGCTCGTCATCGTCGGCCCGTGTTCGATCCACGATCCGGTCGCGGCCGTCGACTACGCCAGCCGTCTGGCGGCGCTGCGCGAGAGCCTGTCGGACCGGCTGGAGATCGTGATGCGGGTCTATTTCGAAAAGCCGCGCACGACGGTCGGCTGGAAAGGCCTGATCAACGATCCCGACCTCGACGGCAGCTTCAACATCGACAAGGGGCTGCGGATGGCACGCAATGTGCTGTCGGCCGTCAACAATCTCGGCCTGCCGGCGGCGACCGAATTCCTCGACATGACCACCCCGCAATACATTGCCGACCTCGTCGCCTGGGGCGCGATCGGCGCGCGCACGACCGAGAGCCAGATCCACCGCGAACTGGCCTCGGGCCTCTCCTGCCCGGTCGGCTTCAAGAACGGCACCGACGGCAATCTGCGCATAGCCGCCGAGGCGGTGAAATCCGCCGCGCAGCCGCATCATTTCATGGCGGTGACCAAGGGCGGGCGCAGCGGCATCGCCACGACCACGGGCAATGAGGACTGCCACGTTATCCTGCGCGGCGGCGTTCAGCCGAACTATGACACGGCGAGCGTCGAAGCCGCCGCTGTGGAACTCGCCCGCATCGGCGTTGCGCCCCGTCTGATGATCGATGTCAGCCACGCCAACTCGGCCAAGAAGCCCGAGAACCAGCCCAAGGTGGCGGCAGATGTCGCCGGCCAGGTCGCGGCAGGCGACGAGCGCATCATCGGCCTGATGATCGAGAGCAATCTCGTCGCCGGCCGGCAGGACGTGGTGCCGGGCAAGCCGCTGGTCTATGGCCAGAGCATCACCGATGGCTGCATCGACTGGGCGACCACCGAGACGGTGCTGCACGGCCTTGCCGGCGCCGTCGAGTGGCGCCGCTCGGCACGCCGCGCCATGATCGACAACCGGCAGGGAGCTGCCTGACAGGGCATAGGGAAGTGGGCGGCGGTGACCGGGATTACGCCGCCCTTAATCCTTCCCATGCCGTGAACACCGACACGGCAAAGAGCAGCAGTCCGGCCGCCCGGCCGGCAAAAATGGTCGCCCGCGGATTGGCGATCAGAAGGTTGCGGCTGCGGCCGGCGGTGATAGCCAGCCCGCCATAGATCGCAGCCTGCGTCACCACGGTCAGCAGCCCCATGACCGTCGCCTGCATCCAGATCGGACCGTAGTCCGGTTTCAGGAACTGCGGGTAGACGGCAAGCACGAACAGGTATGCCTTCGGGTTGATCAGGCAGGTCACAAACCCCTGGCGAAACGCCTTCCATGCGGAACGGCTGCCGGCAGGCCCCTCCTGACCGACAGTGATGGAACTGCGCATCAGCGTGATGCCGATGAAGGCCATGTAGGCGGCGCCGGCAAGCAGAAGGGGCTTGAACAGGATCGGCACGAAATGCATCAGCAGGCCGACGCCGATGGCGCCGTTCAGCGTGTGCACCATGCCGCCGACCATGATGCCGCCGGTCGCGGCGAGACCCCTGTCGCGTCCGCCGGTCAGTGCATTGGCCAGCACGAAGAGCATATCCATGCCCGGAACGGCGATGATGCCGAACAGCAGGATAAAGAAAAGCCAGAGGTTTGCCGCGTAGTCCATGTCAGTTGCCTATCGCCTCGCCCGGCCAAGCCGCAGCGGAACCTGTTGATTTTCAATTCGATAGGCGCTCCTATAGGTCAGCCCAACTGACAATGGTGTGTCAGTTGGGCGTGCAACCTGGGGTAAAAAATGCGCAAGGCCTCACGCCTGTTCGAGATCATCCAGATCGTGCGGCTGGCGCGGCAGCCGGTGACGGCGGCGACGATTGCCGGACGGCTGGAAGTGACGGTGCGCTCGATCTATCGCGACATTGCCGCCCTGCAGGCGATGCGCGTGCCGATCGAGGGCGGGCGCGGCATCGGCTACATCCTGCGTCCCGGCTTCGACCTGCCGCCGCTGATGTTCTCGATCGAGGAGATGGAGGCGATCGTCCTGTCGCTGGCGCTGCTGGAGCGCACCGGCGACAGCGAGCTCAAGCAGGCGGCCAAGCGCGTCAGCGCCAAGATCGCCGGCGCGGTGCCGCCGCCCTTGCGCCAGGTATTCGACGCCAATGCGCTGCATGCGTGGGGGTTCGCCGCGCCTTCGACCGGCGCGATCGACCTTGCGCTGGTGCGACGCGCCATCCGCGACGAGGAAAAGCTCGACCTCTCCTATCGAGACGAAATGGGCCGCGCCTCCGAGCGCCTCATCCGCCCGATCGCGCTGATCTACTACGCCGAAACCGCCAACATCGTCGCCTGGTGCGAGCTGCGCCAGGCGATCCGCAATTTCCGCAGCGACCGGATCGCGGATTGCCAGGCGACCGGGTTACGCTTCAAGGGCGAAGGCGACCGCTTGCGGCAGGTCTGGGTCAACGGGTGGGAGACGAACGCTGCGGTTGGCGGCTGACGCGATTTCCCTTCTCCCCTTGTCAAGGGGAGAAGGGGAAGCAGCCGCTCTACCGCACGTCCACCCAGCGCTTTTCCTCGAACGAACGCGCCATCGCGTGCACGGTGCGCTCGATCTCCAGCCCTTCGGCAAACTCGATGAGCCGCGCCGGCTTGCCCTCAAGCCGCGTCAGCAATTCGTGGCACTCGATGATCTTGAGGTCGTTGAAGCCGAGGCCATGGCCTGGCGCCGGCACGAAGAGGTCATAGGGCTTGTGGTGCGGCGCCACCAGGATGGTGCGGTAGCCCTGTTCGGTCGGCCGGTCTGATGTGAGATAGAGCTGGAATTCGTTCGATCGTTCCTGGTCGAACAGGATCGACCCTTTCGAGCCGAATATCTGGACGGCGATGCGGCCCTTGCGGCCCCAGGCCGAGCGGTTGACCAGCAGCGTGCCGGCAATGCCGTTTTCCAGATGCATCAGCACGCTGGCGATGTCGTAGGTCTCCACCGCGCGACGACCGCCGCTGGCCAGCTTGCGATCGGCATAGGGTTTAGCCATGTCGCAGATGACACTGGCGACGCGGCCGAACAGGGCTGAGACCAGAGACAGCGGATGCACGGCGAAATCGTCGAGCGCGCCATAGCCGGAAGCTGCTTCGTGCTTCCAGAAGAACAGCGCTTCGGGGTCGGCCATGAAGTCCTCGTCCATCTCGATGCGCAGATGGTTGACCTCGCCGATGATCTTCTCTTCCAGCAGCGCGCCGATATGGCGGATGGCCGGGCTCTGGATGTAGTTGTAGCCGAGCGCCGCGACCTTGCCGGACTTTTTCGCCGCCGCCGCCATCGCCTCGGCCTCGGCAAAGCTCGGCGCCATCGGCTTTTCGCACCACAGATGCTTGCCTGCTTGAAGAACCGCGATGGCCATTTCTGGATGGAACTGGTTGGGCGTGGTCAGCGAGACGATGTCGACTTCGGGATCGTTGACGACGGCGCGCCAGTCGCCCGACGCCTTGGCGAAACCGAACTCGCCCGCCTTGCGCCGGGCAAGCTCTTCATTGACCTCGCCGAGATGGACCAGCCGTGGCTTGGCCACGTCGGGAAAGACGGCGCTGACGGCACTCCATGCGATGGCGTGACACTTGCCCATGAAACCCGTACCGATGAGACCGACGCCGACCATTTTCCGTTTCTCCACTGCTTGAAGCGCTGCGTGGATGAATTAGTCCATTTTCTCCTGAAATGGAATGTCTGCCTCATTTTTTATGGTGTTCTTGCGCAGGCTCGCTATGATGAGGCACAGAGGACGCTTCACGCATGAGCCTGGACAGAGCGACGATGGACGAACGGGTACCTCGCGATTTCGAGACGCTGCGCACCACCATCCTGGAGCGGCGCGAAAGCCTGCCGAAACGCATCGCCCAGATCGCTGCCCATGCGCTCGACAATCCCGACGATATCGCCTTCGGCACCGCCGCCAGCATCGCCGCTTCGGCGGGCGTGCAGCCTTCGACCCTGATCCGATTTGCCCAGCAGCTTGGCTTCGATGGTTTCACCAGCCTGCAGCAGGTGTTTCGCGAGCGGCTGCGCGAGCGCAACTCATCCTATGACGAAAGGCTGCAGGCGCTGCGCGTCAAGGCTGAGGGAGGCGCCGGCCACCGGGCGATCTTCGACGGCTTCGTCGCCGCCGCCTCGACCTCGCTCAACGACATCTCGCGCACGCTGGACGAAGCGCATCTGGAAGACGCTATTTCCCTGCTGGCAAAGGCGGAAACCATCTATGTGCTGGCCAAGCGGCGCTCCTATCCGGTGGCGTCCTACATCGCCTATGCACTGGGCAAGCTGAAGATCCGCAACCAGCTGATCGAATCGGCGGCCGGGCTGAATGCCGAGATGATCGGCTTCGCCACGCCGGCGGATGCCGTCATCGCCATCTCCTTCTCGCCCTACGCGCCCGCCACGATCGAGGAGGCGCGCAGCATTTCGGAACAGGGCGTGCCGATCGTCGCCATCACCGACAGCTCGTTTTCGCCGCTCGCCCAGTTCGCCAAGGTCTGGTTCGAGGTTGCCGAGGCCGATTTCGCCGGCTTCCGCTCACTGTCGGCGACAATGGCGCTGGCCATGGCGCTGACCGTCGGCGTCGGCGAGAAGCGGCGCGACACGGGCAGGAAGCGCAAGGCCTGATCCACCGCCGAAAAGGTACTTTTCACCGAAGGAATACTCATTCCATATTGACTATCGATTGGAATTATTATTTCATATTCCCGGCGCCACGCTGCCGCTCGCGCGTGTACCCCAACACAACAAGGCCGACGGGAGGTTCCAATGAGCGAAGCCGTGGACGCTGAATACGCGCCGCTCGACGTCATCACCATCGGTCGCGCTTCCGTCGACCTTTACGGCCAGCAGATCGGCTCGCGGCTGGAGGACATCACCTCCTTCGCCAAGTCGGTCGGCGGCTGCCCGGCCAACATCTCGGTCGGCACCGCCAGGCTCGGCCTGCGCTCGGCGCTGCTCACCCGCGTCGGCGACGAGCAGATGGGCCGCTTCATCCGCGAGCAGCTGACGCGTGAAGGCGTCAATGTCGACGGGCTCAAGACCGACAAGGAGCGGCTAACCGCACTGGTGCTGCTGTCGGTCGAGGACGAAGGCGTCTCGCCGATGATCTTCTATCGCTCGGACTGCGCCGACATGGCGCTGGCGCCGGAAGACATCGATGAGGCCTTCATCGCCTCGGCGCGCTCGATCGTCGTCACCGGCACGCATTTTTCCAGGCCCAACAGCGATGCCGCGCAGCGCAAGGCGATCCGCATCATGAAGGCCAAGGGCGGCAAGGTGGTGTTCGACATCGACTACCGGCCGAACCTGTGGGGTCTCGCCGGCCATGCCGAAGGGTTCGAGCGCTATGTGAAATCGGACCGCGTCTCGGCCCAGCTGAAGACGGTGCTGCCCGACTGCGACCTCATCGTCGGCACCGAGGAAGAGATCATGATCGCGTCGGGCGCCGATGATTGCCTGAGCGCCTTGAAGACTATCCGCTCGCTGTCGTCCGCCACCATCGTCCTGAAGCGCGGCGCGATGGGCTGCATCGTCTATGACGGACCGATCAGCGACGATCTCGAGGACGGCGTCGTCGGCAAGGGGTTTCCGATCGAGATCTACAATGTGCTCGGCGCCGGCGACGCCTTCATGTCGGGCTTCCTGCGCGGCTGGCTGGGTGGCGAAGACCATGCGACGGCGGCGACCTGGGCCAATGCCTGCGGCGCCTTCGCCGTGTCGCGGCTGCTCTGCGCGCCGGAATATCCGACCTTCGAGGAGCTGCGGTTCTTCCTCAAGAACGGCAGCAGGCATCTGGCGTTGCGCAAGGACGAGGCGATCAACCACATCCATTGGGCAACGACGCGCCGGCGCGACATTCCCTCGATGATGGCGCTCGCCTGCGACCACCGCGTGCAGCTCGAGGATGTGGCGGCGAAGGCCGGTGCCGATCCCGCACGCATCCAGGATTTCAAGGTGCTGGCGGTCAAGGCGGCGGCGAAGGTTGCCGCCGGCCGCGACGGCTACGGCATGCTGATCGACGAGAAACACGGCCGCAAGGCGATGTTCGAATTCGCCAGGCATTCCTTCGCCTGGCTCGGGCGGCCGGTGGAGCTGCCGGGTTCGCGGCCGCTGCGCTTCGAATTCTCGCAGGACATCGGCTCGCAGCTCACCGAGTGGCCGGTCGACCATTGCATCAAATGCCTGTGCTTCTATCATCCCGACGATCCGGCGGCGCTCAAGGACGAACAGCAGCAGAAGTTGCGCGCGCTGTTCGAAGGCGCGCGGAAGGTAGGCAGGGAGCTTCTCATCGAGATCATTGCCGGCAAGCATGGCAAGCTCGACGACACGACGATCCCACGCGCGCTGGAGGAACTCTATGCGCTCGGCATCAAGCCGGACTGGTGGAAGCTCGAGCCGCAGGCGTCGAGCGGCGCCTGGGCGAAGATCGAGGCCGTGATCCTGAAGCACGACCCCTGGTGCCGCGGCGTCGTGCTGCTGGGCCTGGAAGCGCCGCAGGACGAGCTGGAAGCGGCGTTCGCCGCCACCGCCAAGGCACCCATCGTCAAGGGTTTTGCCGTCGGCCGCACCATCTTCGTCCATGCGGCCGAACAATGGCTGGCCGGCAGGATGTCGGATGACGAGGCGATCGCCGACATGGCGCAGCGCTTCGAACAGTTGACGGATGCGTGGCTTGCCGCGCGCGGCCGCAAGGCGGCATAAGAAGGCGCGGAATAGGACTGCGGAGGAAAACACCATGAGCAAGACAATCCGCCTGACGATGGCGCAGGCGCTGACCCGCTTCCTGTCGCGCCAGATGACTGAGATCGACGGTAGCAAAGTCCCGATCTTCGGCGGCGTCTGGGCGATCTTCGGCCACGGCAATGTCGCCGGCATCGGCGAGGCGCTCTATCAGGTGCGCGACGAACTGCCGACCTTTCGCGCCCACAACGAACAGGCGATGGCGCATGCGGCAATCGCCTACGCCAAGGCCAATTTCCGCCGCCGCTTCATGGCCGCGACCTCTTCGATCGGCCCCGGCGCGCTCAACATGGTGACGGCGGCGGCGCTCGCCCATGTAAACAGGTTGCCCGTCCTGTTTTTGCCAGGCGATGTCTTCGCCAACCGCATCCCCGACCCGGTGCTGCAGCAGGCCGAGGATTTTTCCGACGGCACGGCGACGGTCAACGACTGCTTCCGTCCGGTTTCGCGCTATTTCGACCGCATCACCCGGCCGGAGCAGATCATTCCTGCGCTGAGCCGCGCCATGCAAGTGCTGACCGATCCGGCCGATTGCGGCCCGGTGACGCTGTCGCTCTGCCAGGACGTCCAGGCCGAGGCCTATGACTATCCCGAGAATTTTTTCGCGGAGCGGGTCTGGCACCAGCGCCGGCCGCGCCCGGATCGCCAGGAACTGGCGGCCGCGGTCGCCGCGCTCAAGGGTGCAAAAAAGCCGTTGGTGATCGCCGGCGGTGGCGTCCTCTATTCGCAGGCGTCGGACGAACTGGCGAAATTCGCCGAGGGCGCCGGCATTCCTGTCTGCGAGACGCAAGGCGGCAAATCCTCGCTGCCGGACGACCACCCGCTCAACATGGCGGCGGTCGGCGTCACCGGCACTTCTGCCGCCAACCGGCTGGCTGAGGAAGCCGATGTCGTGCTGGCCATCGGCACGCGCCTGCAGGATTTCACCACCGGTTCGTGGGCGCTGTTCAAGAATTCGGGCAAGACCATCATCGGGCTCAACGTGCAGCCCTTCGATGCCGGCAAGCACCGCGCCCTGCCACTGGTGGCCGATGCGGCCGAGGGCCTGGCGGAACTCGGTGCTGCGCTGAAGGACTGGAAGGCGCCGGCAAGCTGGACCGACAATGCGTCCTCCGGCAAGAAGGCCTGGGCGGTCGAGGCGGCCAAGGTGACGGCGTCGACCAATGCCGCCTATCCGTCCGATGCGCAGGTGATCGGCGCGGTGCAGCGCGCCATGGGCTCCGGTGTGACGCTGCTGAATGCCTCCGGCGGGTTGCCGGGCGAATTGCACAAGCTTTGGCAGGCGGGCGCGCCCGGCTCGTACCATGGCGAATACGGCTTCTCGACCATGGGCTACGAGATTGCCGGCGGGCTCGGCGCCAAGATGGCGAAGCCCGGCGAGGAGATCGTCGTCATGATCGGCGACGGCTCCTACCTGATGATGAATTCGGAGATCGCCACCTCGGTGATGCTCGGCCTCAAGCTGACCATCGTGCTGCTCGACAACCGCGGCTATGGCTGCATCAACCGGCTGCAGATGGCGACCGGCGGCGCCAACTTCAACAATCTGCTGAAGGACTCGCGCCACGAGGTTCTGCCCGACATCGACTTCGCCGCGCATGCGGCGAGCATGGGGGCGATTGCCGAGAAAGTGCCGTCGATCGCCGGGCTGGAAAACGCGCTGGCACAGGCCAGGAAGAATACGCGCACCACGGTGCTCGTCATCGACACCGACCCGCTGGTTTCCACCGATGCCGGCGGTCACTGGTGGGATGTGGCGGTGCCGGAAGTGTCAGTGCGGCCGCAGGTCAACGCGGCGCGCAAGGCGTATGACGAAAAGCGGCAGATGCAGACCATCGGCGATTGATAGAGGCGCCGAAGCTCCTCCTTCTCCCTGTCTCTACACGGGGAGAAGATGCCGGCAGGCAGATGAGGGGCGGCGCCAACGAGCAAGAAACTGTTTTAGGACCGGAGTGACGACTTGAAAGCCAAACTGGGCATGTCCCCCATTGCGTGGTGGAACGACGATCTTGCGGAGCTCAGCGATGACGTGTCGCTGGAAGAATGTCTGCGCCAGTCGCGCTCGGCCGGCTTCACCGGCATGGAGATGGGCCGGCGTTTTCCCAATGACCCCGAAATCATGCTGCCGATCCTCAAGGCCGCCGACGTCACGCTGTGCGGCGGCTGGTTCTCGGGCACGCTGGTCGATGGGGAAATGGCCGACAACAAGGATCGCATCCAGCCGATGATCGACCTGTTCAAGGCGGTGAACGCGCCTTGCATCGTTTATGGCGAGGTTGGCCGTTCGATCCAGGGCGACCGCTCGAAGCCGCTGGCGACCAAGCCGAAGCTGTCGGACGACGAGATGAAGGCTTATGCGAAACGCCTGACCGCGTTTGGCGAATGGTGCGCCGAACAGGGCATGCCGTTGTCCTACCACCACCACATGGCGGCAGTGGTTGAGACCGAGCCGGAACTCGATGCCTTCATGCGCTATTCCGGAGCCGGCATTCCGCTGCTGCTCGATGCAGGCCATCTGGCATTCGCCGGCGGCGACATACTGCGCGCCATCGACAACCATCATACCCGGATCAGCCATGTGCATGTGAAGGACGTCCGCATGGGGGTGATCGAAAAGCTCGACCGCACGAAGCAGTCCTTCCTCGACGCGGTGGCGCTCGGCGCCTTCACCGTGCCGGGCGACGGTTCGCTGGACTTCGGCGCCATCGTGCAGCGCTTCGCCGACCATGGCTATGAGGGCTGGTTCGTGGTCGAGGCCGAGCAGGACCCGAAGAAGAACCCGCCGCTCAGGATGGCGCAAGTGGGCTACAAGGAATTGATGCGCGTCATGACGGCGGCCGGATACACGGTCGAGACGCAAGGCTTTCCAAATGTCTAGTATCCCAATGGCTGGTGCGACGGGTTCCCGGCGAGGCCGATTGCTGTAGATTGGCCCGATGAAAGATTCCGAACACCCCTTCTTCCGGCCTTTGTGGCGGCGTGTCGCCGTCGTCGCGGTCTGTGTCATCTGGTCGATCATCGAGTTCGCCACCGGCACGCCGTTCTGGGGCATGATCGCGCTCGGCTTCGCCGGCTACGCCGTCTGGCAGTTTTTTTATCTCTACAAGCCTGCTGACGAGGCGAGGCCTCCGGTCGGGCCCGAGCCGAAGGAGTGACTGATCGCATGCGTCGGCGGTTAGCTTCCAGTGCTTCTAACTTCGTCATCCTAAGGTCTCCGCGACGGAGCTTCGCTCCTCCTAGGCCCTAGGATGACGAAGTTGAGAGGCTTCGGCCGATCTCGAAGATTTGCGATAGGAGAGACAAAAATGTCGAAGCTGCTCGTCAAAGCCGACAAGGGCCACGGTCGCGTCGCCCATGTGACGCCGAAAAGCGCCGGCTGGACCTATGTCGGTTTCGACCTGCATCGGCTGAAGCCGGGCGAGAGCGCCTCCGGCAAGACGGAGGATCGCGAAGTCTGCCTGGTGTTCGTCACCGGCAAGGGCAAGGCTTCAGCCGGCGGCAAGGAGCTCGGCCTGCTCGGCGAGCGCATGTCGCCCTTCGAGGGCAAGCCGTGGTCGGTCTACGTGCCTGAGGGTTCGGACTGGTCGGTGACCGCGGACACCGAACTGGAACTCGCGGTCTGCTCGGCGCCGGGCCTTGGCGGCCGCCTGCCGGTTCGCGTCATCGGACCGGACGATCTCGGCCAGGAGGTGCGCGGCAAGGGCACCAACACGCGCTATGTCACCAACATATTGCCGGAGGACAAGCCGGCCGATTCGCTGCTGGTGGTCGAGGTCATCACGCCCGGGGGGCATACGTCGAGCTATCCGCCGCACAAGCACGACCAGGACAATCTGCCCGCTGAATCCTACCTCGAGGAAACTTACTATCACCGCCTCAACCCGCCGCAGGGCTTTGCCTTCCAGCGCGTCTACACCGACGCCGACAAGAACGGCCATCGCGCGCTCGACGAAGCAATGGCGATCGAGGATGGCGATGTCGTGCTGGTACCCAGGGGTTATCACCCCTGCGCCGCCTGCCATGGCTACGACCTCTATTATCTCAACGTCATGGCAGGACCGAAGCGGACGTGGAAGTTCCACAATGCGCCCGAGCATGAATGGCTGATGAAGGCCTGATCGGTCGCTGCGTGAGCACTCGCTCCCTGGTCCAGCACGAAAAAATCGTCGGCTAATGACCCCGCCGCAGCGTTTTGTTACCTGAAAGCCAGCAAGGCTTCGTCAATTCGTCATGGAAATCACCTATGGCAGCGAAGCTGACAAGGACTTTCCATGCGCTACGCCCTCTATTTCACTCCCCGGCAGGACGAGCCACTGGCGCGGATTGCCGCCGACTGGCTGGGCCGCGACCCGTTTGGCGCCGCGACGAGGCCGGTCGAAGCGGTGGCCGACCTGTCGGCGGCGGAAGTCGCTTTCCACACCGCTTCGGCGCGCCGCTATGGTTTCCATGCGACGCTGAAAGCACCGTTCCGCCTGGCTGCCAACGAGACGGAAGTCTCGCTGCGCGCCGCACTCGACCATTTTGCCGAGGTGACGCCGGTGGTGACCATCCCCCGTCTCGTGGTCAGCCAGATCGACGGCTTCTTCGCACTGGTGCCGGAAGGGCCAGTGCCTGCGCTCAACCGGTTCGCCGATGACGTGGTGCGCGACTTCGACCGGTTTCGCGCACCGCTGAGCGAGGCGGAAATCGAGCGGCGCAGCCCGGATTCGCTGAAGCCGGCCGAGTTCCGCAATCTCTGCCAATGGGGCTACCCCTATGTCTTCGAAACCTTTCGCTTCCACATGACGCTCTCCGGCCGGGCGGGGTCACAGGAGAGCCCGCGTTTGCGCGCAGCGATCGACAGCCTGTTCGCGGAAGTGCTGCAACAGAAGGTGCTGGTGGATGCGCTGACCTTGTTTGTCGAAACCGAACCGGGTGCGCCGTTCATGGTGCTCTCGCATCACGCGCTCGGGCGCCGCCCGGCCAGAAAAACCGCCTGAAGGACTACCTGAAATGACCGCCGAGACTGTTCTCCACAATGCCCGCATCGTGCTTGCCGACGAGATCGTCGAAGGTTCGCTGGTGCTGCGCGACGGCTTTATCGCCGGCATCGAAGCCGGCGCAAGCTCTGGTTCTAGTCGCACCGGCGAGGATATGGGCGGCGACTATATTATTCCCGGGCTGGTCGAGTTGCACACCGACCATCTCGAAGGCCATTACGCGCCGCGGCCCAAGGTGCGCTGGAATCCGATCGCCGCCGTGCTCGCCCATGACGCGCAGGTGGCAACCGCCGGCATCACCACCGTGCTGGATGCCTTGCGCGTCGGTATGGACGAAGACGCCGACCTGACATCGGCCGACATCCGCAAGCTGGCCGACGCGATCGAGGACAGTGTGAAGCAGGACCGTCTGCGCGCCGACCATTTCATCCACCTGCGCTGCGAGGTTTCGGCTCCGGACTGCCTCAGGGCTTTCGCCAATTTCGACGGCGACGAGCGGGTTAAGCTGGCATCGCTGATGGATCATGCGCCAGGCCAGCGCCAGTTCGTCAATCTCGAAACCTATGCCTACTATTACCAGCGCAAGCTGAAGCTGACCGATCGCGACTTCAAGGTGTTCTGCGAAAAGCGGATGGCCGAATCGGCGCGCAATTCGGCGCCGAACCGAGCGGTGATCGCCGCCGCCTGCCAGGAGCGCGGCATCGTGCTGGCCAGCCACGACGACGCCACATCGGGCCATGTCGACGAAGCCATCGAGCAGGGCGTGCGGGTTGCCGAATTCCCGACCACGGAAGAGGCCGCAAGGGCCTCGAAAGAGGCCGGGATGGGTGTGCTGATGGGCGCGCCAAACGTCATGCGCGGCGCCTCGCATTCGGGCAATGTCTCGGCCCGTACGCTGGCCAGCGACGGCCTGCTCGACATCCTGTCGTCCGACTACATTCCCTTCAGCCTGATCCAGTCGGCGTTCTTCCTCGGCGATGTCGTCGAAGGCATTTCCCTGCCGCAGGCCGTCGCCATGGTGTCGAAGAACCCGGCCGATGCGGTTGGCCTGACCGACCGCGGCGTCATCGAGCAGGGCCGCCGCGCCGATCTGGTACGGGTGCGTGTCGACGACCATGTTCCGGTCGTGCGCACCGTCTGGCGGCAGGGACGCCGGGTGGCATGATGGTGTCGGCACTGATCGAGCGGGAACTTTCGGCCGAGACGTTTCCGATCCGCGATGGCGTTTTCGTCGCCGTCGTCGGCCCAAGCGGCGCCGGCAAGGACACGGTGATCAGCTACGCCCGCAACCATTTTGCCGACGAAACGCGGCTGGAGTTCGTCCGCCGGGTCATCACCAGGCCGAGCGATGCCGCAAGCGAGGATCACGACACGCTGGCCGACGCTGCCTTCGCCGAAGCCGAAGCCGATGGCGCCTTCGCCATTTCCTGGGAAGCACACGGCTTGCGCTACGGCATCCCCGCCGATGTCGACTGGTCTGTCGCCAATGGCCGTGTCGCTGTCGCCAATGTGTCGCGCGCGATCATCCCCTCCTTGCGCGAACGCTATGCCAACCTGGCCGTCGTCGAGATCACTGCCTCGCCTGAAGTGCTGGCCGAGCGTCTGGCGATGCGCGGCCGGGAGTCCCGCGGCGAAGTGCTGGCGCGGCTGGCACGCAGCGCCAATGTCACTCTGTCCGGGCCCGGCGTCACCTCGATCGACAACAGCGGCCCGCGCGAAGCCGCCGGCGAACGCTTCGCCGAGGTGCTGCGCAAGGCGATGGCCTTTTCCGACATGTCGGGCCTGATCTAGGCTAGCTATTCCGCAGCCTGGCCCGCCACGCCCTTGCGGGTGGCGTCGACCATCAGCCGCCGTTCCCGGAACACGCCCCATTGCTGGTCGACCAGCACGCCGATGAGGATGACGCCGCCCATCACCGCGAAGTTGAGCGAGGACGGGATGCCGAGCAGGTTGACGAGATTCTGCAGCTCCTGCAGCAGCACCGTGCCGAGGATGACGCCGATCAGCGAGCCTTCGCCGCCGCGCAACGAGAAGCCGCCGAGCACGGCGGCGGCGATGGCGTAGAGCTCGTAGAACTGGCCGTGGCTGGCCGGCGAGATCGAGCGCGTGTACATGGCGAAATAGATCGCCGACAGCGCCGTCAGCACACCGCAGATGACATAGGCGGCGATGACGACACGGCCGGTGCGGATGCCCGAATATTTCGCCGCCTCCTCGTTCTTGCCGATGGCGTAGAGATAGCGGCCGAACACCGAGCGGTGCAGCACCACCCACATGACGATCGAAATAACGATCAGCGCGATGAAACTGTTCGGCACGCCATAGGAGCGTCCGGCCGTCAGGAATTCGAGCTCGGGAAAATTCTGGCCGAACGCAAAACCCGCCGTGCCGTCGGCGGTGTAGAAGCGGGCGACACCGCGGTAGATCAACAGGCCGCACAAAGTGACGACGAAAGGCTGCAGCTTGAGCCTTGTGATCAGCCAGCCATGCACCAGGCCTATGACGGCGCCGAGGAACAGGATCAGCACGAAGGCCAGCGGCCAGCCCACCTCGCGCACGGCGATGAAGTCGATGAACAGCGTTCCAAGCAGCGCGACCACCGAGCCGACCGACAATTCGATGCCGCCGGTGATGATGACGAAGGCCTGGCCGATCGACAGGATGCCGAACAGACCGATCAGGTTCGAGGTGTTGGCGAGGTTGATCGGCAACAGGAAGCGCGGATTGATGATCGCCACGATCGCCCCGACCACCAGGATCAGGATCAGCAGGCCGAGATCTTTCTTGCTCATCGTCTTCTCCCCAATGCCTGAGCAGATCGCGCTTGCGCGAGACCCCGGCAAAACTACTTCGGCTGCTTGCCCACCGCCAGCAGCAGCACGTTTTCCTGGCTGAACCGGTCCTTGTCGAGAATGCCGGAGATTTGGCCCTCATGCATGACGGCGATGCGGTCGGACACGCCGATCACCTCTTCCATGTCCGACGAGATCATCAGCACGGCGACGCCGGCATCGGCCAATGCGCGCATCAGGCCGTAGATTTCCGCCTTGGCGCCGATGTCGATGCCGCGCGTCGGCTCGTCGAGGATCATCACCTTGGGGTTCATGGCCAGCCACTTGCCGAGCACGACCTTCTGCTGATTGCCGCCCGACAGCGTGCCGGTGCGCGTCTGCACCGAAGGCGCCTTGATGCCGAGATCTTTCTTCTGCTTCTCGGCGGTGGAGGTCTCGGCGCTTGAGGACACCAGGGAGCGGCGCGCATGCGCGGGCAGATTGGGCAGCGAAATGTTCTGAGCGATCGACAGGTCGAGCAGGATACCGGTCAGCTTGCGGTCTTCCGGCACCAGGAAGATGCCGTGCGCGACGGCGTCGGCCGCGGAAGCCAGCGCAAGCGGGTGGCCGTCGAGTTCCAGCGCGCCGCCGAGCTTCGAATCGATGCCGAAGAACACCCGCGCCAGCTCGGTGCGGCCGGAACCGACAAGACCGGCGAGGCCGAGGATTTCGCCGCGCCTGACGTCGAGATCGACCGGGCGGCCGGGATAGGCAGGGGTGCGGATGGCCTTGGCCGCAAGTGCTACGGCGCCGGGCGCACGCGCCGCTTCCGAGGCCTTCTCGCGCTCCTTCAGCATGCGGCCGATCATCAGCTTGACCATCTGGTCGTGGCCGATATCGCTCTTCGGCAAGGTGCCGGCCAGCATGCCGTCGCGCAGCACCACGACGCGGTCGGCGACGCGCTCGACCTCGTGCAGGCGGTGCGAGATGAAGATGACGCTGATGCCGTCGGCCTTCAGCGCCTTGATGACGTCGAGCAATTTGTCGGTCTCGGCGAGCGGCAGGCTCGATGTCGGCTCGTCGAGGATGACCAGACGCGCCTCGATCGACAGCGCCTTGGCGATCTCGACCATCTGCTGCTGCGCCAGCGACAGGGTCGCGACCGGCGTGTCGGCGGAAAAATTGGCGCCGACGCGCTTCAAAAGCGGCGCCACCATGGTGCGCAGCTTTGCGCGGTCGACGAGCTTGAGCGGCCCGGCGCGCAAAGGTTCGCGGCCGAAGAAGATGTTGGCGGCGACGTCCAGATTTTCGAACAAATTGAGTTCCTGGTGGACGAAGGCGATGCCCGATCCCAGGCTGGCTTCGACGGAGAGCCTGTCATGCGCGGTGCCGTCGACGGTGATCGTGCCGCTGTCGGGCCTGGTGACGCCGCCGAGAATCTTCATCAACGTCGATTTGCCGGCGCCGTTTTCGCCGACAAGGCCGATGACCTCGCCCGGCCTGACCTCCATGGAGAAGCCGTCGAGCGCGACGACGCCCGGATAGGTCTTGCGCACGTTCTCAAGGCTGAGGAACGGGGCGGTCACGGATGCAGCAATGGATGTGTCGGAATAATTCATCATGCCTGACAGCGATTGGCGGGCCAATTTCTGAGCATGATCTTTTCCGAGAACCGGCTTCCACTTTTCGGGATCATGCTCTTGGCTTTTGGCAGAGTGACGATCCTCGCGGTGTTCGTCAATGCGAGCAGCCGGCCCAAGCGACGTTGAGCCGGCTGAACTGCTTCAAGTCTTAGTTTCCGGCCATCGCCTTCAGATTGGCGGCGTAGGCGTCGACGTCATCCTTGCCGATGATCTTGGTCGGGATGATGATGAGGTTGCCTTCCGGGATGCCCGACTTGTCGCCCTTGAGATAGGCAGCCATCAGCTTCATGCCCTGATAGGCCCATTCGAAGGGCTGCTGCACGACGGTGGCGGCAATGGTGCCTTCCTTGACGCCGCCCAGCGTGATCGGATCGTCATCGAAGCCGACGACGGTGATCGAGCCGAGCTTGCCGGCATCGCGCAGCGCTTCATAGATGCGCGGCGTGTTGTAGGAGTAGAAGCCGACCATGCAGGTGACGTCGGGGCTGGCGACCAGCGCGTCCTCGACATTCTTCTTGGCGCGCGCCTGGTCGATGTCGTCGCCGCGCACGTCGATCAGCTCGATCTTGGTGCCGGCCAGGCCGTCCTTCATGCCCTGGATGCGCTCGACGAAGCCGAGGCACTTGCCGCCATTGGGCATCGCCTTCTTGGCGATTTCGGCCGCCTGCTTGCCGGCATCGACGTTGGACGAGCCGATATAGGCGACGCGCTTGGTCTGCGGCGCGTCCGAGTCGGTGGTGAAAAGCGCGGTTTCCGAGGCGATCTTGTTGAGGCCATCGGTCGAGGTCTTGGGATCGACGGCCGAGACCATGATGCCCTTGACGCCGGCGGTCACCAGATCGTCCATCAGCCGCTGCTGGATGGCGACCGAGGACTGTTCGGGATATTTGAGCTCGAGCGTATAGTCGGGCAGTTCGCCCTGCGCCTTCTTGACGCCGGCTTCGGCGGCCTTCCAGAAATCGGAAGCGCCGTTGACGACGAAGGCCAGCGTCGGCTTGTCGTCGGCGCGCGCGATTGCCGTGGCCGACAGGCCAAGCAGCAGCGCGGTCGCGGCTACGGATGCATTGCGTATCAAGGATTTCATGTTCAACCTCCCGTTTGGCTCAGTCGTTGGACCGGCCGATCTTGCACTGACCTGATTTGCCGTTTGCAGCGTGGACGCCCTCCTCCTCAAAGGGGTTCCCGGCACCGAAAGAATGGCGTCGTTCCAGCCACGACAGCGACCTTAGAGACTCATCCTTCATTCGTAAATAGTCCGATTTGTCTGACATATCACATATCCGAGACAAGGCTTGCGGAGATAGGATCCGCTCGCCACCGGGCCATTTTTCGTACTCTCCCGCCGCCCCGGACGTGACCGGCCGGATGCGACGATTGACGGTACAGCGCATTTTTGTATTAGTAAACAGTATTAGTTCCGAGCCAATGCCAGCGGTTTCGCGGTGTGCCCGCCGGCATGCCGCCCTCACCGCTGGGCCGCCCCCCGGGCCTTTTGTTAATTGAGCTTTCGCTTGTATGGAGATGCGTGGCGGATGGACCTCCGGCATACTAATAGTTATAAACGAGCTTGACGTTATTCCGATAAATCGACGGGGTCACGCCACCTTGCCGGCCTGACCGGCCAGCCAGACTGGGATTTGCCATGAGCGAGACGACGGATCGGGCCAGCGACACAGCGAGGCGGCGCAAGGCGCCCGCCAAGGGCGCCAAGGGCCGCGTCACCATGATCGATATCGCCAGGGCCGCTGGCTGCTCGCAGGCGACCGTGTCCTTCGTGCTCAACAATTCGCCAGGGATCAAGCTGTCGCAGCAGACCCGCGAACGGGTGATCGAGGCCGCACGGACGCTTGGCTACACCGCGCCCGCTTTCGAGGCGCTTCACCCGGCATTGCCTGCCTTCGAGGGGCCCGCCTTCGAAGGGCTGGACGGGGTGATCGGCTTTGCCGTCGACCAGCTCGCCACCAGCCCCGAAGCCGTGGTCGCCATCGAGGGCGCGCGCCAGGCCTCGTGGAATGCCGGCAACGTGCTTCTGGTGGCGCAGACGCTGGGCGATTCCGTCATGGAGCCGCGCGCCATTTCAGCGCTGACCAAGCGGGGCATTTCGGCGCTGATCTACATGACCATCTTCACCCGCGAGATCACGGCGCCCGACTATCTCTACGGCCTCGACATCCCGGTGATCCTGCTCAACTGCTACACGGCGGACTACGCCTTCCCTGCCGTGGTGCCGAGCGAGATCGCCGGCGGCCAGAGCTCGACCCGCCATTTGATCAGCCACGGCCACCGCCGCATCGCCACCATCACCGGCGAGCCGTGGATGCAGGCGGCACAGGACCGGCTGAAGGGCTACCGCCGCGCGCTCGCCACGGCCGACATTCCGTTCGATCCCGAGCTGGTGGTCGAGGGCGACTGGTCGGCCAGCGCCGGCTATGCCGCCACCGTCAAGCTGCTGGCACTCAGGGACAAGCCCACCGCCATCTTCTGTCAGAACGACCGCACCGCGATCGGCTGCTACGAAGCGCTGAAGGAAGCCGGCCTGCACATTCCGCAAGATATTTCCGTGGTCGGCTACGACGACGAGGAAATCGCCAGGCATCTGTTCCCGCCGCTGACGACCTCGATCCTGCCGCACATGGCGATGGGCCAATGGGCGATCGAACAGCTGGAAGCGCCGGCGGCGCCTGGGCGCGGGCGGTACCCGATCACGAAGCTGGAGTGCCCGCTGGTGGAGCGGGAGAGTGTGCGGGGAGTGGTAGGGTAACGCGACTCGGCGGGCCCGCGCTGGCTTACCTTCGACCGTTAGGGAAACCTGACCAGTGGGACGAAGAGCTGATGGCGGCAATGCAGACGATTCTTGCGCGGAAGGGCGTCAAGGTCGAAGTCCGAGACACTCATTCCCATTGGTGCAACAGACCGGCACGGTTGCGAATTTGGGGTTGGACACGCCGTGCTGGCCAGTGCTGGACACCCCAGCCCGATTACGCTACCGGCACAACAGGAATCCAGCAATTAAGCCTGATGGTCTAGATCGCGAGTGCAGAGCCTGTTCTCGCGCTTCAGGGAGCCCTTTTACCACGGGCATTACTTCTCCTCCGGGCAGTCCAGCAGCTTCGCATGGCGATGCATTTCTTCGCACCATCCGACAAGGCGGGCTTGAACCATTCCGCTTTGTCTTTCTTCAGGCCTTCGGCACTGGTCCGCTAACCTTGCCCTGCACGCGGTCCCACAGGCACTTGCGTCTGCCGAACTTGAAATTGAGGTTGACGGTGCCGACTTGCGGAATCGGCTTTCGTTTCCTCGAGAAAGCAAAAAGCCCGCCACCTTTCGGCAGCGGGCTTTCCAAAACTGTAGCTCTCTTGGTTAATCGATAATCCCGGATGAGCTGGGCGAAGCCGTCACTGACGACAGTCGCTCACGCTTCGTGAAAACGGGCTTCTGATAGATTTTCTTCATCGACATTCCCCTTTGCCAATAATGTGTCACTCTTTGCCTTCCGCCGGGCAGCGTGTCAATCGCGCAACAAAATGCCGCCACCTTTCGGCAGCAGGCCGGTCACGGCGGTATGTCGATGGCCGTCACCGCCTCCACGGAAGGGACGCTGATGGCATTCCAACTTGCCCATCGTTTTCGGATGATTAACAAAAAGGGCAATTATGTAACTGACAAACCCGGCTCTTATTGGCGCTGGCTGTCAGGAAAGATCTGCCTGCGCCTTGCCCTTGCCGATAACCTTTGCTTGCCTACTGTCCCGACCATGAGAGGAGGCAAACATGGAACGGCTTTACCCGGTAGCTCTCGTGACGCTGTTTTGTAGCTTGATGATATTCGGAATGGCGGTGACGGTCGCGAGAACCCACAAGAAGACTGGCATACTGGCGCCCGCAATGACCGGCGACCCGCTCCTTGAACGAACCATCCGGGCACATGCCAACGCGGTGGAATGGTTTCCTATCTTTATGCCGTCGATGTGGCTGTTCGCGATCTACTGGAATGCCGCGTGGGCTTCCGGCCTTGGGCTGCTCTGGATGATAGGTCGGATTGCATATTTCGTAGGGTATCGCACCGCGCCCTTGAAGCGCTATCCCGGCTTCTTCGTCCAGTCGATTGCAGCCTTCGCGCTGCTTTTTGGCGCTCTGGGCCGGATCATCTATCTGATGCTCTAGGCGCTCCCCAGCCGCGGGAGAACGGCACGGTGCCTCATAAGCGGAGATAGGGCGCACTCACTCCGATCGGTGTCGGGTCGGTAACATTGCTGGACGCGTTCGAGGGGCGCCAAATGCTCATCGCCTCCTATTACATGTGGTTCGACGGCCGGCCGGCAGCCGAGCAATGAGGGGTGCACCTTCTTCACGACGCAGGTGGCCCATTCGCGGGCTCGCGACACCCTCGCCGCCGAACGCTGGCGGTTGCCCTGGCTGGCGGTTGAGAAGAATTATGCCTTTGAAGGGCTGAAGGGCCGCGTGAGCCTGCTCGACCGCAAAGCTGCCCACGACAAACGCAGTGCCCCGAAACGGTCCTACATGAACTGGCGCACCCGACAGGATTCGAACCTGTGACCTCTGCCTTCGGAGGGCAGCGCTCTATCCAGCTGAGCTACGGGTGCTTTCCGAAATCCGGAAAACGAACCAGCCGGTGAACCGGCAAGTCACGGCTTCTTAGCGGAAGCGCGCGCGGGCTTCAACGGGCAAATGGCGATTGGCGCGCCCCGTGGTGGAGAGTGGGGCGGTCCTCTCGTGGATGCCAGCTTATTGGATATGGCGCTCCCCCTCTCCGTCTCGGCTTCGCCGAGCCACCTCTCACTCCCCTGCCCCCGCCTTCACCGTCCGCCTTCCGCGCACCGCCCGCTTCGGCTTCTTCGCGCCCGCCAGTTCGTGCATCGCATCCAGCTGCATCTGCTGCATTTCGGCCAGCCGCGTCCATTGGCGCGAGATGAGGTAGTCGAGTTTTTCGTGCAGATGGCGCACTTCGAGCTCGGCCTTGAGGTTGACGCGGTAGTCGTTGAAGGAGCGCAGGCGGTCCTTGGACTCCTGCCGCCGCTGGCTCATCATGATGATCGGCGCCTGGATGGCGGCAATGCAGGAGAGCAGCAGGTTGAGCAGGATGAAGGGATAGGGATCGAAAGCGGCGCTCATGCCGGCGACCAGATTGATGCCGATCCACACCAGAAGCACGCTGCCGAACGAGATCAGGAACCACCAGCTGCCGCCGAATGCCGCCATGTTGTCGGAGACGCGGTCGGCGAAGGTGCGGTGCTCCTCGAATTCTTCTTCCGAGTTTTCGGAAATCGTGTCCTGCCTGGCGATCGATTCGACCACCTGACGGTCGAGCTCGGAGAATTCGCCGTGCTCCTGCTGCAGCAACTCCTCCATGTAGCGCATGCGGTAGCGGCCGAGCTCGGCGCGGCTGATGCGGGCGCCCGCCGGCAGGTCGGGATGGTCCGAGCGGATGCGGTCAGCGAGGCTCGGGCGCAGCGTGTCGATGCGCACCAGATCGCGCTTGCGGAATTTGCGGCCCGATATCGCCGACGGCTTTTTCTTCGGCTTGCCACGGTGGGCGCCTGGACCAGCGGGGTCGGAGTCCGGCACTTCGGGCGTGTCGAAGTGTTCGTCCGATACCGGATCGGCCTCCAGCTCACCGACGATCGGCGCCTCGAAATACTCGCCGCCGTCATCGTTCTGATTGTCTGCCGCCTGTTCGGGCGTTTTGGGGACGGTGCTCATGGTGGGCTCCTGAGGGTGCTGGGCGACGATAGACAGAGGTGGCGGCGCATAGCCAGCGCCGGGCACGGATTTCGCAGGCCGGACAAGTGTTTTTGATCGGAGAAGGCGATGTGGCTGGCGGCGGCTCGCCTCTCAGGGCGGGTGGAGACGTTCCAGATTGGCCGGAGCGGGAAGAACTTGCCCGATGTTTGCGCCAATCACCCCCCTCTGTCCTGCCGGACATCTCCCCCTCAAGGGGGGAGATTGGCTGTTGTCCCGGCTTTCGCCAATTTCCACCGTCACAGGAGTGAGCGGAGCGCCGAAGCTGCCAATCTCCCCGTTTGCGGGGGTTGAGGAGCGGTCCGCGCAGCGGGCGGAAAGCCAATTGCTTGGCTTTCCGAGCGACGAAGATCCGGCAGGACAGAGGGGGGCGCTGTCCCCGCCAACGTGCACAAGGTTCTGCAGGGCGGCGGGCAACAAAAAACCCGCCTTGCGGGCGGGTCACGTTTCCAGTCGATCAATTGGCGCGACTCAGCACCATACCGAAAATAGTAGCATAGCTGCCCTCAGGGTCAAGAAAAAATTCCTATCGATATCCATCCCCGCGCAGCCAAGCGCGATGCTTGCTACCGGCAGCTCGCCCTTCGCAGGCTCAGGGCGTTCGTCGTTCAAAAAGCCAAGCAATTGGCTTTTTGTCCGCTACGCGGACCACTCCTCACTGTTCCGCGAACATCAGCCTGGTCTTGGCGCCGTCCGTGGTCGGCGACAGGCTGCGCTGGATCAGCGCTTCGACATGGTCGTTGCGCTGGCGGGCTGAGTCGGCGCCCATCACCACGACGATCAAATTGCGGCCGTCGGCATTGTAGGAGGTGACGATGTTGAAGCCCGACGCCCTGATGTAGCCGGTCTTGATGCCGTCGACGCCGCGCACGCGGCCGAGCATGTCGTTGTGGCCGCGCACCAGCCGGCCGCGGAACATGAAGTCGCTTTCGGAGAAATAGTGGAACTGCTGGGGAAAGCGCTGATGCAGCGCCATGCCGAGCACCGCCATGTCGCGCGCCGTCGTCATCTGGCCATCGTCGGGCAGGCCGGACGCGTTGCGGAAGGTGGTGCTGGTCATGCCGAGCTGGCGCGCCTTGGATGTCATCATGGCGGCGAACTGATCCTCCGAGCCGCCGAGATATTCGCCGACCGCCACCGCCACGTCATTGGCCGATTTGACGACGATGGCGCGGATCGCGGAATCGACGTCGATGCTTTCGCCGCGGCGGAAGCGCATCTTGGTCGGCGGCTGCGAGGCGGCATGGTCCGAAACCGGGATCTGCGTTTGCTTGCTGACGCGGCCGGACTCCAGTGCCTCGAACAAAAGATACAGCGTCATCATCTTGGTCAGCGAGGCGGGGTAGCGCTGCGCCGTCGAGCTGACCTCGAACAGCTGCTTGCCGGTCCTGGCGTCAACCACGATGGCCGCATATTTCTGCGCCGGCGCGGGCACGGCCAGCACGCTGTCGGGCGGCGTCGTGGCGCAGCCGGCCAGCAGCACCAGCAGGGCTAGTGCCGCAAAAACTCTCTGGATGAGCGGAAGGGGACGCAGGTAGGACAAGGGCTGGACTGTTCTGGGTCGGCTGTTGCTGAGATGAGACGACGCTAACGTAACGCAGCTGTTGCGTCCATTTGGTTAATGCCGGTTAGCCCCAGGATTGTCGAGCCGCGCAAGCTTGGCATCCGCCGCGAAAACGCCGGTTTTCCCGTGTCTTTGCTTGCCAAGGCCGCGTTTCCCGTGGGAAGGGGCGTGGTATCGAGGGCTTGGGGGCTTGGCATGACGAACATCGGGGCCGGGGGCGCTGCGCCCTCGCTTATCAGGGCATCACTCAGCCGCACCGGCAAATGGGCCGGCAGCGTCGCCTTTGTCGGGGGTGCCGTATCCGACATCCTCAATCCGCTGGCGCCGTTCGCCGCCTATGTCGCGCTGGTCGCCGCGGTGGCCGCAATCATCATCGCCATTGCCATCGTGCTCCGGCTGGTGCTGGCGGCCAAGGCGCTGCCGGCCTTGATCTTCGCCACCAGTGCGGCCGCCGTCGCCGGCGGCGTCTACGGCCTGCAGCAGCAGACCAACGCCCAGCACGGGGTGATCGCCAGCCTGGTGCCGGCCATTGCCGGGCTGCAGCAGTCGATGGGCATCGTTACCGAGAAAGTTGCGAAGATCGAGCAGACCGTCACGCAGACGCAAAAGACGGTCGACGCGGTCAAGCAGTCGACCGACACGGTGGCGAAAAAGACCGACGAGATCGCGTCCGTCCAGCAGCAGCAGACTGAGCAGACGGCGGAAGTGCAGAAGACCACCGACGAGGTGAAGAAGGAGACCGAGACGCTGGTCGCCGGCCAGGCGCAGCAGCAGGCCCAGACCGAGAAGCTGCAGGCGACGACGCAGCAGATCGCCGCCTCGATCGACATCATCGCCAAGGGCTTTGCCGCCTTGGCCGCGCAGGGCGGGGCGATCGCCGAGCCGAAGCGGCCGGACGAGTTCTACCACAATGCCCGCGTCTACGAGCTGTCCGGCGACATGCTGAATGCGCGGCGCTCCTACCTCGCTTTTGCCGGCTTCGACGTCGACGCCATCGACCCCTATACGCGCTTTGCCACGCTGCTTCGGGTGCAGGACGGCAAGGCCGGCGCGCGTGAGGTGTTCGGCGCGCTTGCCGACAAGGGCAAGGCGCTGTCGATCAAGCTCGTGCATATCCAGCAGTTCGACGACGCCCAGCGCCTGGACAAGCTCAACGCCTTCATATCAGCCAATCCGGATTTCGCGCCGGCCTATTTCCTGTTGGCGCAGGAGTTTTCCGAAGACCGCCTCGGCGCCCAGACGCTGGCCGACAAGCGCAACGAGGCCAAGGCGCTGACCAAGTTCACGTCCTACGAACAGGATGGCGGGTTGCTCAAATATTTCGTCGACCAGACGCAGTTGGCCGACTGGCTGGACCGCAGCCGCAGCCGGCTGGCGGCGCTTGGCGACGTGCTCGACCCCGCCCGCTTCGTGCCTTCGCTGACGCCGATGCGCTCCAACCAGGGCTGGTCGATGACCATCTCGCTGCCCGAGCCGGCGACCGCCATCTCCTGGCGCATGGGCGACAGCGGTCCGTTCACCGACACCGGTTTCCTGGCCATGAACGACCAGACGACCGGCAAGCCGATGGCCAATCCGAGCTTCGAGATGCCCGACAGCACGGTGGCGGGGATCATTGCGATCAAATATCTCGACATCAGGGGCCGCGAGACCGGCCCGTTCGACATCCGCTTCGACCCCGAGACAGCGCTTCAGCAAGGCAACAAGCAGATCCTCGACCAGTTCTGGACCTCGTGGATCGCCTTCGATGCCAGCGGCAACCACGGCCTGGTCTATTTCACCCAGATGCTGTCCTACCGCTGCGCCATCAAACAGGTGCATTACAGCCTGAACGGCGCGGCACTCGACAAGGAGATCAAGATGCCGCCTTGCGACAAGAAGGACCCCTACGCCATCCCCTACGATTACCAGCCCTATTTCAAGGTCGCCGACAGCGTGAAATCGATGTCGGTGCAGGTTACCTACACCGACGACACCAAGTCGCCGGTGCGGGAATACAAGCGACAGTAGCTCACCCTCCCCTTGTGGGGAAGGTGAAGGTGCGCGATGCAAAAATGCCCTGTCGCAGTGCTTGCGCAACCGCCGCCGAACGGTTCAGTTTGCGCCTTCAGAATCGGTGACAGCGCAATGACCATCCACACCATCAAGGCCAGAGGCATTTCGGTTTCGCTCGACCTCACGGTCGGCCACATCGCCGACATGGTCGTCGAGGGCGGTGGGCGGCAGCTGAAGCCGCTGCATCGCGCGCCCTGGGTCGATGCGAACGAGACGCTGCCGAAAGACCTGCCGGAAGGCACGGTTCGGCTGTCCGGCGATTTCCTCTGCGCGCCGTTTTCGCGCAGCGATGTCGAGGAAGCGCCGCTGCATGGCTGGACGGCCAACAGCGCCTGGGATGTCGTCGAAAGTGTCGCGACCGACGATGGCTGGCGCGCGGTCTACCGCTTGCGGCACGAGGTGATGGGCGCTTCGGTCGACAAGATCCTGACGCTGCGCGACGGCCATCCCTTCCTCTACCAGGAGCATGCGTTTTCAGGCGGCCATGGTGCCATCTCGGTCGCCCATCACCCGATGACGGCCATGACCGGCGGCGGCAGGCTGGCCTTTTCGCCGAAGCGTTTTGCCGCGACGCTGGACGATCCGCTGGAGCCCGATCCCGCACGCGGCCGCTTCATGCTCGCCTATCCGGCTCGCTCCACCGATCTCGGCCATTTTCCCGCCGCCGGCGGCGGCACGCTCGACCTGACGGAATACCGCATGGATGACCGCCGCGAGGATTTCATCACGCTGGTCGAAGCCGACCATGGCGGGCCGGGATGGACCGCGCTTGCACGACAGGCCGAGGACGATCTGGTGCTGGTGCTGAAGAACCCGGCCGAACTGCCAATCACCATGCTGTGGTTCAGCAATGGCGGGCGCGACTACGCCCCATGGAGCGGCCGCCACCTTGGCGTGCTCGGCATCGAGGATGGCCGCGCTGCCGTCGGCCATGCCGCCTCGATCGGCGACAACTGGCTGAAGCGCGAAGGGGTGGCGACCGCTTTTGCGCTGGGCGAAGGCCAAAGCGTGTCCTTTCGCCACGTCATCGGCGTCCTGCCGCTGTCGGGCGGCGAGCCGCCGCGGGACGTCACGACGGCGGATGGCCGCATGCGGCTGCAAGCCGGTGGTTCGACGCGGGAGGTTCCCTTCGACAGCGATTTCCTGCGCATTGGCCAGCCGCTGGCCTCGTAGGTGTGATTGCGCGGCCGCAGGGTTTGAAATTTCCGTGAACTGTCGCCAAGATGTGGCCGAAATCATCATGCGGAACATGGTGGATCTGAAGCTCTGCCAGAGAGGCTCTCATGTCCGAAATCGCCCATCTCGCCGCCACCATCTTCAAGCGTGCCGGCAAGGCAAACCGCTTCATCGTCGCCATTGCCGGTCCACCGGGCGCCGGCAAGTCGACGCTGTCGGCAAGGCTGCATGAACTGCTGCCCGAAGGTGCAGCGGAGGTCGTACCGATGGACGGCTTCCACTATGACGACGCCGTGCTCGAGCGGCGCGGTCTGCGCGCGCGCAAGGGCGCGCCGGAAACCTTCGACTTTGCCGGTTTTGAGGCCTTGCTGAAGCGTATCCGTGCCGGTGAACCCGACATCGCCATTCCGGTCTTCGACCGCAGCATGGAACTGTCGCGCGCCGCAGCCTCGATCGTCGCCACAGAAACCAAGTTCATCCTGGTCGAGGGCAATTACCTGCTGCTCGACGAAGAGCCGTGGTCGCGGCTGGCGCCGCTGTTCGATTTCTCGATCTTCGTCGACGTGCCGCGCAACGAGCTCGAGCGCCGCCTGATGGAGCGCTGGCACGAGCATGGCCGCTCCGATGAAGATGCGCGCGCCTGGATCGCTTCCAACGACCTGCCCAACATCGAGCGCGTGCTCGCGCGGCGCAGTGCCGCCGATCTGGTGATCGGCCTTTCCGCTTGATTCGACGGATTGTGCAAGGGGAACCTTAAGACTTTCAGGCCGTTATCCCGACACGACAATTGTGCCAAAAGAGGGATTCGGTCTAATGGCAACCAAGGCAAAAAAGCCTGCGCCCGCCAAGGGCAAGGCGACCCAATCCAAAATCGGCGCCGGCCCGGCGATGACAGCCCGTTCAAAGGACGCCAAGCCGGCTTTCGGCAAGGCAGCGCCGAAGAAAGTGGTGCCGGCCGCAGCGAAAGCCGCGCCAAAAGCCGCAAAGCCGAAGAAGCCCGCGAGTTCCAGCGACTCCTTAGGCGGCAGTGCGATGCGCACGGCCAAGGCCACGGCCAACGTCGCTGCCGGCGCGGTCATGGTCGCCGCCCGAGGTGCTGCGTCGCTCGCTGCTTCCGTCATGGGCAAAGGCGGTTCGAAAGCTAAAGCGAAGGCGAAATAGCCGCGCTTCGGAGGCTGGTTTTGCTATCCCTTGGCCGGGACGGTCAGGCCTTTTTGCACCGCCGGCCGCGCCAGGCCGCGCTCCAGCCATGTTCCCAGATGGGCGAAATCGTCAAAGCCGACGAGTTCGCGCGCTTCGTAGAATCCGATCAGGTTGCGCACCCAGCCGAGCAGCGAGATGTCGGCGATGGTGTAGTCATTGCCCATGATCCACTTGCGCCCTTTCAGCCGGCCGTCGAGCACGCCGAGCAGTCGCTTTGACTCGTCGCGATAGCGCTCCAGAGGGCGTTTGTCGGCGATTTCGCGGCCGGCGAATTTGTGGAAGAAGCCGACCTGGCCGAACATTGGCCCGACCGAGGCCATCTGGAAGAACACCCACTGGATGGTCTCGTAGCGGCGCGCGCCATCAATGGGCATGAGCAGGCCGGTCTTTTCAGCAAGGTAGAGCAGGATGGCGCCGGATTCGAACAGGCCGATCGGCTGGCCGTCCGGGCCGTTGGGATCGATGATCGCCGGTATCTTGCCGTTGGGATTGAGCGACAGGAATTCCGGTGTCCAGCTTTCGTTCTGGCCGATGTTGACCCAATGCGGCTCGTAAGGAAGGCCGAGTTCCTCCAAGGCGATCGATATCTTCACCCCGTTCGGCGTTGTCGCCGAATAGAGCTGGAGCTGGTCCGGATGCTTGGCCGGCCAACGCGTTGCGATCGGAAAGGCGGACAGGTCTGCCATGGAAACTCCTGGATGAGGATTAGCGCCGAGCGGCGCGGTTTTGGCGGGTCGGCCAAGGATTAGACGCGGCGCACGGCACGATCAATATGGCGGCGAAGGGTTTCATCGAGCACGGACAGTCAACGGAATGGCCGGCCTGGGGCAGATCCGCCCGCCCGTTAGATCAGACAGCCTTGAAGGCCAGCACGGCATTGGTGCCGCCGAACGCGAAGCCGTTGCTGATCGCGGCGCGCACCTTGCGCTCGCGCGGCACATTCGGCGTGACGTCGAGGTCGCAATCGGGATCGGCCTCACGAAAATTGGCCGTCGGCGGCACGATGCCTTCGCGGATCGCCATCACGCAGGCGATCATCTCCAGCGCACCCGATGCGCCGAGGCAATGGGCATGCATCGACTTGGTCGACGACACCGAAAGCTTGTAGGCATGGTCGCCGAAGACGCGCTTGATCGCTGCCGTCTCGATCTGGTCGTTGGCCTTGGTGCCGGTGCCATGGGCATTGAGGTAGTCGACATCCTCGGGATTGAAGCCGGCATCGGCGAGGCAGGCGCGCATGGCCGCCGTCGGCCCTTCGACGGTCGGCGCGACAATGTCGGAGGCGTCGGCGGAGAGGCCGGCGCCGGCGACCTCGGCAAGGATGGTGGCGCCGCGCGCCATGGCGTGCTCGTACGTCTCCAGGACCGCCATGCCGGCGCCCTCGCCGAGCGACAGTCCCTGGCGGTCGGCCGAGAATGGCCGGCAGGTGTCGGGCGCCAGCACGCGCAGTGCTTCCCAGCCCTTCAGGATGCCCCAGACCAGCGGCGCATCGGTGCCGCCGGCGACCATCACGTCGGCGCGGCCAAGTCTGATCTGGTCGACGGCCGAGGCGATGGCGTGGTTGGACGATGAGCAGGCCGAGGTGACGCCGAAGACCGGGCCGCGCAGGCCCAGATTCATGCTGACATGGCCGGAGGCCGCGCTTGGCATGACCTTTGGCACGGTGAAGATGCCGGCGCGGTTCTTGCCCTCGACCAGGATGGCGCGATAGCTCTCTTCGATCGCCTCCCAGCCGCAGACGCCGACACCGACGACCGTGCCCATCCGATAGGTGGTGGCTTCATTCGAGACCAGGCCGGCGTGCTGCATGGCTTCCCTGGCTGCGATCGTCGCCAGCAGGCTGAAGCGGTCCATCGACACGGTCTGCTTGCGGTCGATGCCGTGATCGGGAAGCGTCTTGATTTCGCAGCCGACCTTGACCTTCAGATCATGCAGTTGGGGACTTGTGATCTGGCCGATGGCCGAGCGGCCGGCGCGCATCTCGTTCCAGATCGCGGGCGCGCTGGTGCCGAGCCCGCAAATGCCGCCCATGCCGGTGATGACAACGCGCTGCCGCATTCAGTTCAGGCTTTTTTCGCGATCAGCGCGCGCACAGCTTCGACCATGTCGCCGACGTTCTTCAGATTGCTCCAGGCGTCGACCGTGTTCATCTCGATCTCGATGCCATACTCTTCCTCAAGATCGAAGATAATCTCCGTCAGCTCGAGCGAATGGATGCCAAGCGAGGTCAATTCGGTGGTGGTGGTGATTTCTTCGCCGCCCGGCTCGGCATGAGCCTTGATCTTCGCGATGATATCCGTTGCCAGCTGGTCGGCCATTCGGTTCCTTCCCCACTATCTCGCGTTTCCCGACGCCGACTGAGCAGCGCCCCTTTTTCTCCTGGTATCAAGCCGCCGTCGTCGTTTAATACCCCCGCCAAGCGCAGCATGACCGTACCAAGGTGGTTCCCTCTATAGAAACCGAAACGTTGTCAAGCAACAAGCTATATCGAACTCCATATCGACAAAGCCGCCGGAGTGCTTAACGTGCAGGCATGGATATGGGCGAACATGGCGGGATTTCGACGCAGCGCGTTGCGGGCGTGGCGCGGCTTTCCTGTGCGCTCAGTGAGGGCCGCACGCGCCTGCGGCGCCTCTATCAGGACGGCGCCGCCAAGATAAGAATGCCGGCCGTCTCGGCCGATCCGCTCGAAGCGGTGTTGATCAACACCGCCGGCGGAATGACGGGCGGCGACCGTATCGCCTGGGACGTGGATGTCGCCGCGGCCGCTTCGGCATCGATCACCACGCAGGCCTGCGAGAAGATCTACCGGGCGGCATCCGACCATGCCGAAGTGCGGGTCAATTTGTCGGTAGGCGAAAACGGCCGCATCGCCTGGCTGCCGCAGGAAACCATCGTTTTCGACAGGGCGGCCTTTGCCCGTACGCTCAACGTCGAGCTTGCCGTCGGCGCCGAGGCGCTGGTGCTGGAAGCCACCGTCTTCGGCCGCCTGGCGATGGGCGAACGCGCCACGCAGGGCAACTTCCATGACCGCTGGCGTGTGCGTCAGGATGGCGCCCTCGTTCATGCCGAGGATTTCCGCATCGGACCCGATATCGCCGCAACGCTCGATCGCCCGGCGGTTGCCGGCGGCGCGATCGCGGTGGCGACATTGCTTCTGGTGTCGCCGCGCGCCGAAGCCCTGCTCGATCCGGTTCTGGAGATCGTCGGCGACCAGGGCAGCGCCAGTGCCTGGTGCGTGAAGAAATCTGGCAAGCTTCTTGCGAGGCTCTACGCCGGGGATGGCTACCGGCTGCGCCAGCGGCTGGTTCCACTCGTCGAATTGCTCAACGGAAGGGCGGGGTTGCCCAAATTATGGTCACTATAGGCCTGCCTCTACCAATCCAGGGAAACGCATGAACCTGACGCCGAGGGAAAAGGACAAGCTGCTGATCGCCATGGCGGCGATGGTGGCGCGCAAGCGGCTCGAACGCGGCGTCAAGCTCAACCATCCGGAAGCGATTGCGCTGATCACCGATTTCGTCGTCGAAGGCGCCCGCGACGGCCGTCCGGTCGCCGAACTGATGGAAGCCGGCGCTCATGTCGTCAGCCGCGCGCAAGTCATGGAAGGCATCGCCGAGATGATCCATGACGTGCAGGTCGAGGCGACGTTTCCCGACGGCACCAAGCTGGTGACCGTGCACGAACCGATCCGTTGAGGAGGACAGGATGCTGGAGCTGCGTCCCAACTGCGAATGCTGCGATAAGGACCTGCCGCCCGAGGCGACGGATGCGCTGATCTGCACCTTCGAGTGCACCTTTTGCGCCGGATGCGTGGAACAGGTGTTGGGCGGCATCTGCCCCAATTGCGGCGGTGGTTTTTCGGCGCGGCCGATCCGCCCGGCAGCGATGCTGAAGAAATATCCGGCGTCAGCCAAACGCGTTCTCAAGGCCGAAGGCTGCGGCCCCCGCAAGGCGGCGTGAACACCAGACCGAGCAAAACGAAAGGCAAACAGAATGATATCCGCCAAACGCCTCTGCCTGTCGGCGATCCTGCTGCTGGCCGCCGCCCTGCCGGCCTATGCCCATGTCGGCCTGGGTACCACCTCCTCCTTCACGGCCGGCTTCATGCACCCGCTCTCCGGCCTCGATCACATGACGGTGATGATCGCGGTCGGGCTGTGGGCGGCGCTCAAGGGCGGCAAGGCGGTTCTTGCCTGGCCGGCTGCCTTTGTCGGCGTCATGCTGGTCGGCGGCGCGCTGGGCATGCTGCATATGCCGCTGCCCTTCGTCGAACCGGGCATACTGGCATCGGTCGTGACACTCGGACTGCTGGTGGCGCTGGCGATCGATCTGCCGGTCTCGGCCGGCGTCGCCATCATCGGCCTGTTCGCACTTTTCCACGGCCACGCGCATGGCACCGAGGTGCCGGAGAATGCCGGCGGGCTTGAATACATGGCCGGCTTTGCCACCGCCACGCTGTTGCTGCATGCCACCGGCATCGCCACCGGTCTCGGTCTCGGCATCCGGTTTCGTGGCCTGGCCCGCGCTGCCGGTGCCGCCTGCGCGGCGATCGGCATCGGTCTCGCCTTCGGCATCGTGTGAGGGTGACCATGATCCCCGGTGAAATCATCACGGTGGGCGGCGACATCGAGCTCAACAAGGGCCTGCAGACCGTCACCCTGAAAGTCGCCAACAGCGGCGACCGGCCGATCCAGGTCGGCAGCCACTACCATTTCTTCGAGACCAATGAGGGGCTGAAATTCGACCGTGAGCGCGCCAGGGGCATGCGCCTCGACATTGCCGCGGGCACGGCCATGCGCTTCGAGCCGGGCCAGGAGCGCGACGTCACGCTGGTGCCGCTCGGCGGCAAGCGCGAGGTCTACGGATTTCAGCAGAAGGTGATGGGCAAGCTGTGAGATCTTCCGGCGCGCTCAGCTCAGTTCGATGGCTTGGCCGCGGCGTAGATGACGATCTTTCCGGGATTGTCGAATTCGACGGCGAGGACATCCTGCGCTTGCACGCGCCGCGATTCGATGGCGTTGAACAGCAGCGCGTTGGCCTCGATCTCCTTGCGCAGCTCCGTAATGTCGTCCTGATGCTGCTTGACCTTGGCCTCGATCTCCGGCGGCGGGCCGCCTTCGCTGCGCGCGGCATCGGTGAGGAACACGATGTCGACCTTGTCGAGCTTGGATGTCTTGCGCACCGTGCCGATGTTTTCACGCGTGCGGTCGATCGCCGTGTTGACGTTGCCGGCCTCAGTGTTGGCCTTGGCCTCTTCCTGCTTGACCTGCGAGCCGACGATGCGATTGACGGTCTCCGTGCTTTCCAGTCCTTGCGCCTTCAGTCCGGCAGCAGGACCAGCCGCCGCCAGGAACGTCATGGCGGCGACTGCCTGCATTCTGGTCGAGAAAGAAGTGATCGCCATCGCTCGCTCCTGAGAGAAATCGTTTCGGGGCGCGGGTTAGCGCGAAAAGAACAAAACGAATCCCGCCCGGCGAAGGTTCCTTTCCCGATGCGGCCGGCCGGCCGGATGCCGGCCCGCCATGCCGTGGCGTCAGCTCGCCTTCTTGGTGATCAGGGTCAGTGCGCCATTGGGTTCCATACTGGCTGCGACCACCTGCGCCGAGGTCATTCCCTTGGCTTCGAGCGCCGACTTGACCTTGGGTGTGGCGTCGATCGAGCTGCGCAGTTTCTTCAAGCCGTCATCGCCGCGCTGGGCGATCACCTGGTTGACCTGCGTCTGGGTGTCCTTTGGCAGCTCCGTGATGTCGACGATGTTGACGCTCTGGATCGTCGGAACGGCCGGCTGAGCCTGGGGCGTGGCTGGAGCAGGCGTTGCCGGCGCCGGAGCGGGCTGTGGCGCGGGTTGCTGCTGGGCACTGGCGGCGCCCGCCAGCATCAGGCTGGCGGCGGCGGCAAGAACTATCGTTTTGCGCATGGATTTTCCTTTCCATCGATTGGCAAACGGTCGGTCTGGGGTGACGCCCTAACCTCAACCGCCAAATGGGATCAGAAGGTGTCGCCCAGCAGGTCATTGCGTGACCATAGGATGGCAGCAATGTGCAGCCGCGCTTCAATCCAACCGCATTTCGGCAAACCGCATTTCGGGAGCAATCGCTGATGGCCAGAATTACCCGCGCCGCCTACGCGCAGATGTACGGCCCGACGGTCGGCGACAGAGTACGGCTTGCCGACACCGAACTGTTCATCGAGGTCGAGAAGGATCTCACCATCCATGGCGAAGAGGTGAAATTCGGCGGCGGCAAGGTGATCCGCGACGGCATGGGCCAGAGCCAGGTTTCCAGGGCGCAAGGCGCCGTCGATACCGTGATCACCAACGCGCTGGTGATCGATGCCAGTGCAGGCATCTTCAAGGCCGATGTCGGGCTTCGCGACGGGCGCATCGCGGCCATCGGCAAGGCCGGCAATCCGGACACGCAGGATGGCGTCACCATCATCATCGGCCCCGGCACCGAGATCATCGCCGGCGAAGGCAAGATCCTGACATCAGGCGGCTTCGACGCGCATATCCACTTCATCTGCCCGCAGCAGATCGAGGAAGCGCTGATGTCAGGCATCACCACCATGCTCGGCGGCGGCACCGGTCCGGCGCACGGCACGCTGGCCACCACCTGCACGCCGGGGCCATGGCACATGGCCCGCATGATCCAGTCCTTCGACGCCTTTCCGATGAACATCGGCCTGTCGGGCAAGGGCAATGCCTCGCTGCCCGCCGCGCTCGAGGAAATGGTGCTGGGCGGCGCCTGCTCGCTGAAGCTGCACGAGGACTGGGGCACGACGCCGGCGGCCATCGATTGCTGCCTGTCGGTCGCCGACGAATACGACGTGCAGGTGATGATCCACACCGACACGCTGAACGAATCCGGCTTTGTCGAGAACACGGTCGCCGCCATCAAGGGCCGCACCATTCACGCCTTCCACACCGAGGGCGCCGGCGGCGGCCACGCGCCCGACATCATCAAGGTCTGCGGCCTGCCCAACGTCATTCCGTCTTCGACCAATCCGACGCGGCCCTACACGGTCAACACGCTGGCCGAGCATCTCGACATGCTGATGGTCTGCCATCATCTGTCGCCGTCGATCCCCGAAGACATCGCCTTTGCCGAAAGCCGCATCCGCAAGGAGACCATCGCGGCGGAAGACATTTTGCACGACATCGGCGCCTTCTCGATCATCTCGTCGGATTCGCAGGCCATGGGCCGCGTCGGCGAAGTCGCGATCCGCACGTGGCAAACCGCCGACAAGATGAAACGCCAGCGCGGCTCGCTGCCGCAGGAGACCGGCAACAACGACAATTTCCGCGTCCGCCGCTACATCGCCAAATACACGATCAACCCGGCCATCGCGCATGGGCTGTCGAAAGACATCGGCTCGATCGCGGTTGGCAAACGCGCCGACCTGGTACTGTGGAACCCGGCCTTCTTCGGCGTCAAGCCGGACATGGTGCTGATCGGCGGCATGATCGCCGCCGCCCCGATGGGCGACCCCAACGCCTCGATCCCGACGCCGCAGCCGATGCATTACCGGCCGATGTTCGGCGCCTATGGCAAGGCCAGGACCAACTCGTCGGTGACGTTCGTTTCGAAAGCAGCGCTCGAGTCGGGACTGCATGGCAGGCTCGGTGTCGACAAGCAGTTCGTCGCCGTCGAAAACACCCGCGGCGGCATCGGCAAGCATTCGATGGTGCTCAACGACGCCACGCCGCATGTCGAGGTCGATCCGGAAACCTACGAGGTGCGCGCCGACGGCGAGTTGCTGACCTGCGAGCCGGCGACGGTGCTGCCGATGGCGCAACGGTATTTTCTGTTTTGAAGCGGCGCTTCCACCGGGCGAGCATTATCCGTTGCAGCCCTTGGTGGAAGGCAGCACTATGCGGCCAACCAACAGCTGCATTGTGATCGAGCATGACCACCGAAATCGCTTCCGCCCACGACATCTTCCCGCACATCCGCATCGTCATGGGCATGGTGATCGGGCTTGGTGTCGCCCGCCTGCTGTCGGGGGTGGCGCGCATCGTCCAGCATCCCGGCCAGTACAAGCTCTATACCGTGCATCTGGCCTGGGTCGTCTCGGTGCTCCTGATGCTGGTGCATTTCTGGTGGTGGGAGTTCGGCCTCTACGCCGTCGAAACCTGGACCTTCGGCAAATATTTGTTCATCATTTTCTACGCGATCACGCTGTTCCTGCTGTGCGCGCTTTTGTTTCCCGATTCGATGCTGGACTACACCAGCTACGAGGATTTCTTCTATTCGCGGCGGGCGTGGTTCTTCGGCCTGCTGGCGGCGACCTATCTGCTCGACGTCGTCGACACGCTGCTGAAGGGGCCGGAGCATTTCGCCCGCTTCGGCAGCGAGTATCTGTTCCGCACGCCGGTCTTCGTCGTGCTCTGCATCATCGCGATCCTGGTGCGCGACCGCCGCTTCCACATCGCCTTTGTCACGGCGGCGCTTATCTACCAGATATCGTTCATCCTGCGGCTCTTCGACACCATCGTCTGAACGAACGTGATGGTCTAGCTTGTTGGAGAAAGGCAGGGTTGGACATGTACAAGGCCGTCGGATCGCGCGTGTGCGGGCACAAGCAAATGGGAGATCCATGAAATGAAACTCAACCTCAACACCGACTTCACCAAATTCCCGCGCGCCGTCTCGGTGCTGTCCGCCGGCGCTGCCGGAACCACCCTACCGTCCGGCCGGGCCATTCTCGCCCATGACGAGCGGCATCTGCGCCGCCGGGCCATCGAACTTGCCGACGGCGGCAAGGTGCTGGTCGACCTGCCCGAACCCGTCGCCTTGAACGATGGCGACCGGCTGGTGCTGGAGAATGGCGGCCATATCGAGATCATCGCGGCACCGGAAGAGGTCTACGACATCCGCGCCCGCGATGGCGTGCATCTGGCCGAACTCGCCTGGCATATCGGCAACCGCCATCTCGCGGCAGGCATCGAGGCCGGACGCATCCTCATCCTGCGCGACCATGTCATCAGGGCGATGCTGGAGGGGCTCGGCGCCACGGTGAGCGACGTTTCCGAACCGTTCAAGCCGGTGCGCGGCGCCTATTCCGGCCATGCTGGGCAAAGCCACGATCACGGCCATGCGCATGCCCACAGCCACGCCGAAGCGCACAGCCATTCTCATGGCGAAGCGCATTCCCATTCGCACAGTCATGCCGGCCATCACCACGATCATGACTGACCAGCCTTCGAACATCGCCCTGCTGCGGCTGATGGCGTGGCTGTCGCCTGCCTTTCCGGTCGGCGGCTTTTCCTACAGCCATGGTCTCGAGCGGGCGGTGCATGACGGGTTGGTTGCCGATGCCGGGAGCCTCGCCGGCTGGCTGGAGACGTTGGTCGAGATGGGCTCGGGCTGGAACGACGCCGTGCTGTTCGCCGAGAGCTGGCGCCGAGCATGCGGCACCGGTGATCTCGATGAAGTGGCGGCACTCGCCGAAGCCCTGGCCGGCTCGCGCGAACGCCATACCGAGACCATGCTGCAGGGTGGAGCCTTCCTCAAAGCGGCGGCCGCCTGGCGTAATCCGGTGCTGGAGCGCCTGCCGGCCGAATGCGCCTATTGCGTCGCCGTCGGCGCCATTGCGGGTGGCAACGGCATCGCGCTTCAGGATGCGCTGTCAGCCTTCCTGCAAACCTTCTTCTCCAACCTTGTGCAGGCAGCGATCCGGCTTGGCATCGTCGGCCAGAGCGGCGCGACCACGTTGTTAGCCGGCTTCGAGCCGCTGGCCCTGGCGACCGCAAGCCGCGCCGCGCGCTCGACACTCGACGATCTCGGTGGCTGCGCCTTCGTCTCCGATGTCATGGCGATGAAGCATGAAACCCAATATTCGCGACTGTTCCGCTCATGATTTTTCTCGCCTTCTCGCTATCCTTTGTCCTGCTGCTGATCACCGTTCTGCATGTCTATTGGGGCCTTGGCGGCATCTGGCCGGGCCAGGACGCAGCCTCCTGCGCTCGCGCCGTGGTCGGCTTTCGCGGCGTCGATGAGATGCCAACGCCGTTTGCCAGTTTCGCCGTTGCCGCGTGCTTGTGCCTGGCGACACTATGGCCGCTGGCGCTCATGGGAGTCTTCGCTTCACCCTTCCCCAAGGAGGGTCTCGCCGCCACGTCGCTGCTCATCGGTCTGGTGTTCCTGGGGCGCGGCATAGCCGGCTTCACGCCATGGTGGCGGCGGCTGACGCCGGAACAGCCTTTCGCGCGGCTCGATGTCCGCTATTATTCGCCGCTGTGCCTGTTGATCGGGCTCGGCTTTGCCATCCTCGCCATCACGGAGTTTCCCGCATGACACAGACAAATGGTCCGCTGCGCGTCGGCATTGGCGGCCCGGTCGGTTCGGGCAAGACGACGCTGACCGAAAAACTGTGCAAGGCGCTGCGCGACGAGTTTTCCATCGCCGTCGTCACCAACGACATCTACACCAAGGAAGACGCCATGATGCTGGCGCGGCTGCAGGCGCTGCCCGAGGACCGCATCATGGGTGTCGAGACCGGCGGCTGCCCGCATACCGCGATCCGCGAGGATGCCTCGATCAATCTGCAGGCGATCGCGCAGATGAACAGGAAGTTCCCGGACCTCGACATCGTCTTCATCGAATCCGGCGGCGACAACCTTGCCGCCACCTTCTCGCCGGATCTCGCCGACCTGACGCTCTATGTCATCTCGGTCTGCCAGGGCGAGGAGATTCCGCGCAAGGGCGGGCCGGCGATCACCCGCTCCGATTTCCTGGTCATCAACAAGAGCGATCTGGCTCCTTACGTCAACGTCAATCTCGATGTCATGGAGAGCGACGCCGGCCGCATGCGCGGCAAGCGGCCGTTCGGCTTCACCGACCTGTCGCGCGGCAAGGGTCTGCAGGAGGTGATCGATTTCATCGTCGAGCATGGCGGCCTGCGAGCCGGCGCTGCCGCTGCCAGCACGGCGGCGTGAGCATCCCTGCACCAACCAAAACCGGTTGCGGGAATGGGCTGGCCACGGCATTCTTGCCGAAACCGGAGAATTTTTCGATGAGCCTTGCCCGTCTGCAAAAGGAAACGCTGACCAACCTGCCCTACTATGAGGAGCGCGTCGATCTCGCCTGCGCCTTCCGCTGGACGGCGCGGCTCAACATGCACGAGGCGGTGGCCAATCATTTCTCGCTGGCCGTCAACGATGAGGGCACACAATTCCTCATGAACCCCAACCAGGTGCATTTCTCGCGCATCAAGGCGAGCGACCTTCTGATGATCGATGCCAACGATCCGGAAACGCTCTCCGGCCCCAATGCGCCCGACCCGACGGCGTGGGGGCTGCATGGCGCCATCCATCGCAATGTGCGTCACGCGCGCTGCGTCATGCATGTGCACTCGATCCACGCTACGGTGCTGGCATCGCTCGCTGACTCGACATTGCCGCCGATCGACCAGAATTCGGCGATGTTCTTCAACCGCCATGTGGTCGACGCGCACTATGGCGGGCTGGCCTTCGAGGAGGAGGGCGAGCGCTGCTCGCAGCTTCTCGTCGATCCCAAGGTCAAGGTGATGGTGATGGGCAATCACGGCGTGCTGGTCATCGGCGACACGGTCGCCGATGCCTTCAACCGCATGTTCTATTTCGAACGCGCCGCCGAGACATACATCAAGGCGCTGTGGACCGGCCGCCCGCTGCGCACGCTTTCTGACGCGATCGCCGAAAAGGCGGCGAGCGAGATGGACGATTACCCCGGCCAGGCCGAACGCCATCTCAGCGAGTTGAAGGCGATCCTCGACGAGCAGGAACCGGTTTATCGGAGCTGAGGACCCTTCTCCCCGTCACTATACGGGGAGGCGGTTTTCCTCAGAGCCCCAGCTCTTTCCCCAATTCCTCGGCGCTGTTGATGACGATGGCGCCGGGCGGGCCTTCCATCGGCTTTTCCGGCCAGAAGATCGTCTTCATTCCCGCCGCCAGTCCCGCCATGGCACCCGGCCAGCTATCGTCGATCGCTACCGCCTGCGCGGGGTCGACATCGGCCAGATACGCGGCGCGCAGGAATGGCTCGGCATGCGGCTTGCCTTCGCGCACGTCGTTGCGGCTAATCGTCTTCATGCCGGGGTAGATCAGGCCGACCATGCTCAGATTGGCGTCGACGATCATCCGGTCCGAATTCGAGACCACGGCCTGCTGGATGCCTCTTGTACGCAGCTCGTTGAAGATCTCGATCGCGCCGGGGCGCGGCTTCAAGCTCTCCACCAGCGGCAGGTAGTGTTCGTATTTGCGCAAGATCCAGTCGTCGAAAGGCAGGTCCAGGCCGAACTCGTCGCGCATCATCTCGTAGACCGGCCAGGCGGCGACGCCGAGCACGCGCTCATGCAGATCGTCCGGCGGGACAAGGCCGACATTGCGCATCGCCGCCACCAGGGCAGCTTCGTGCAGCGGTTCGCTGTCGACCAGCGTGCCGTCCATGTCCCAGAAAACCGCTTTCGGCGTCATGCGAGGCTCCTTTTTGCCATCCCTTAAAGGGTTTGAGCCGGGAGATAAACCTTCGGAGCGCAAGAACGTGCCGCCTGCCGGGACCGCAGCCAAGTCTCTTGGCGAGACAGACATCGTGGGGAGACGAGAAACTGGGCCGTGCCTACGCCGAGGGACAGCAAGCAATTGCCCCCGAGATTTGACAATTGCGCAGCAGGCCGTTCCCTGCGAAAGTGGGCATGGGCCGCTCTCATGACCGGCGGTCTCGGGAGGCAGGACTTTGAATAGCCGGCAGGATGGTGGCAGCAACAGGCTGGACGATGCGGCACGCGCCGGCTGGCTTTATTATGTTGCCGGCAACACACAGGACCAGATCGCTTCGACGCTTGGCATCTCGCGGCAAACGGCGCAGCGGCTGGTATCGCTGGCGGTGTCGGAGGGCTTGATCAAGGTTCGCGTCGACCATCCGATCGCCAACTGCCTCGATCTGGCGGCACGGCTGAGATCGCGCTTTGCGCTCGATCTGGTCGAAGTGGTGCCGAGCGACCCCAACTCGTCCTCGACCACGATCGGCATCGCCGAGGCCGCTGCCGCCGAGATCGAGCGGCGGTTGCGTTCACCGACGCCGATCGTCATGGCGATCGGCACCGGGCGCACGCTGAAGGCGGCGATCGAGCAGCTGCCGCCGATGGAATGCCCGCAACACAAGGTGGTGTCGTTGACCGGCAACATCTCGCCGGACGGTTCGGCCGCCTTCTACAATGTCATCTTCACCATGGCCGACAGGGTCAAGGCACGCTCCTTCCCGATGCCGCTGCCGGTCATCGCCTCGTCGCCGGAGGAGCGTGAAATGCTGCTCAACCAGCCGATGATCCAGCCGACGCTTGCGCTTGCCGCCGAGGCCGACGTCACCTTCATCGGCATCGGCGACCTCGGCCCCAAGGCGCCGCTCTACGAGGACGGCTTCATTTCGGAGAGCGAATTGAAGGCGCTGCAGAAGGCCGGCGGCATCGCCGAGATCGTCGGCTGGGTGTTCGATAGGGAAGGCCGCATGATCGAGGGCATCACCAACGATCGGGTGTCGTCGGCGTCGCTGCCGTCACGCGAGAAATCGCTGGTCATCGCACTTGCGATGGGAGAACGAAAGCTGCCGGGCATCCTGGCGGCCGCGAACCGGCGGCTGATCAACGGCCTCATCACCGATGAACGGACCGCCGCCGCGCTGCTCGCCAGCATCTGACCGGAAGCACAACTGATTTGCGATAAAACCAACCGCGCTAGCTGTGCCGCCCGAAAGGGTCGTTGCCATCGAGAAAACCGAGATCGCGCTGCAGATGCGGCGACAGGTCCCTGATGTCGAGATGTGCCCGTTTTTTGGCTGCGAACCAGCCGAATCCATCCGTCAGCCACGAAAACCAGCGATGATCGGGTGCTGAAGTGCATTTTTGCTGCGCCATGGTCATGATCGTCAACCTTCGCTATCCTGAACCCGAATGACGGGTTGACTGGAAATGTCGGTCTTGACGGCGGCCTTTGCCAATCGAACGTCGATAAGGACCCATAAGGAGGCTTTATGCCGGACCTCAGCTCTCGGCAGGTTTCACAGCTTCCGCCGCTGCAGGCGATCCGGGTGTTCGAAGCGGTGGCGCGGCATCTTTCCTTCACCAAGGCGGCCGAGGAACTTGCCATGACGCAAGCGGCGGTCAGCTATCAGATCAAGGTGCTGGAGGAACGGGTCGGCGCGCCGCTGTTCCTGCGCCGGCCGCGCCAGATCGCACTCACCGAGGCTGGACAGCGCCTTGCGCCAGCGGTCAGCGAGGCCTTCGCCATTCTCGGCCAGGCCTATGCGGCGGCGCGTGGCGGCGCCGACGGATTGCTGTGCGTCACGACGGTGCTGACCTTTGCCTCGAACTGGCTGGCGCACCATCTGGGCTCATTCCAGATCGCTCATCCCTCCCTTGCCGTGCGGCTCGAAACATCGAGCCGGCTGACGGATTTCGCCCGCGAGGATGTCGACCTCGCCATCCGGTCGGGCGGCGGCAAATGGCCGGGGCTGGAAGCCTACAAGCTGCTCGATGCCGATTTCACGCCGATGCTGAGCCCGAAGCTCGCGGCAAGCATCGGCGGCGTCAGGGAACCGGCGGACCTGTTGCGGCTGCCGATCCTCGATCCCGGCGACATCTGGTGGACGCAATGGTTCGAGGCTGCCGGCGTGCACTCGCACGATCTCGCCAAACGGCCCGGCAGCAGCATGGGCGCGCAGGCCTATGAGGCCAATGCGGCGATCGCCGGTCATGGCGTCGCGATCCTGACCAGGGCGCTGTTCAAGGCGGAACTTGCCGGTGGGCGCCTGATCCAGCCTTTCGATCTGGTTGGCGACGACGGCCATGCCTTTTGGCTGGTCTACCCCGAAGCGCGCCGCAACGTGCCGAAGATCCGTGCCTTCCGCGACTGGCTGCTGGCCGAGATCGCCTGCTGACCGGCAGGCTTGCGGGCTGCACCTGGCCTCGCAGATCCATCCGCTGTTGCCGCACTGTATCCGGCCGGGACGCTCTTCGTCCTGGCAATTTCCGCTCGTCCCGGCCTGCGGTGTCGCCCGGGTGCTGCGCTGCAGCATCGAATCCGACTTGACATAATTCACGCCAAGTGAGTAATTGCCCAAAGCCAAGGCAAATGCTCATCTTGGTTCAAGGGAGGAATTTGATGAAACTTCGCACGCTCACCCTGGGCTTGTTGTCGGCCAGCACGCTTGCGTTCGCCGCACATGCCGAATCCATCACCATCGCCACCGTCAACAATGGCGATATGGTCCGCATGCAAAAGCTGACCGAGGACTTCACCAAGGCGAACCCCGACATCCAGCTCAACTGGGTTACGCTCGAAGAGAATGTGCTGCGCGAGCGCGTCACCACCGACATCGCCACCAAGGGCGGCCAGTACGACGTGATGACCATCGGCACCTATGAGGTTCCGATCTGGGCCAAGCAGAGCTGGCTTTTGCCGCTCGACAAGCTCGGCGACGACTACGACGCCAAGGACATCATCCCGGCCATTGCTGGCGGCCTTTCGGTCGACGGCAAGCTCTATGCCGCGCCCTTCTACGGCGAAAGCTCCTTCGTCATGTACCGCAAGGACCTGATGGACAAGGCCGGGTTGAAGATGCCCGACGCGCCGACCTGGGACTTCATCAAGCAGGCCGCCGACAAGATGACCGACCGCGCCAATGGCGTGAACGGCGTGTGCCTGCGCGGCAAGGCCGGCTGGGGCGAGAACATGGCTTTCCTGACCGCCATGTCGAACTCCTTTGGCGCCCGCTGGTTCGACGAGAACTGGAAGCCGCAGTTCGATCAGCCGGAATGGAAGAACACGTTGCAGTTCTATGTCGACCTGATGAAGGCCGACGGCCCCGAGGGGGCTTCCTCCAACGGCTTCAACGAAAACCTGGCGCTGTTCCAGCAGGGCAAATGCGGCATGTGGATCGACGCCACGGTCGCCGCGTCCTTCGTTTCGGACCCGAAGAACTCGACCGTCGCCGATAAGGTCGGCTATGCGCTGGCGCCCGACAATGGCCTGGGCAAGCGCGGCAACTGGCTGTGGGCCTGGTCGCTGGCCATCCCCGCCGGCACGCAGAAAGCGGATGCCGCCGAGAAGTTCGTCTCCTGGGCGACCAGCAAGCACTATGCGGAGCTCGTCGCTTCGAAGGAAGGCTGGGCCAACGTTCCTCCGGGCACGCGCTCCTCGCTCTATGCCAATGCCGAGTACCAGAAGGCCGCTCCGTTCGCCAAGATGACGCTGGACTCCATCAACGCCGCCGACCCGACGCATCCGACGGTCAAGCCGGTGCCCTATGTCGGCGTCCAGTTCGTCGCCATCCCTGAGTTCCAGGGCCTTGGCACCACGGTCGGCCAGCTCTTCTCGGCGGCGCTTGCCGGCCAGTCGAGCGTCGACGACGCGCTGAAGCAGGCCCAGGACGCTGCCACCGCGGCAATGACCGAGGGCGGATACATCAAGTAAGGCTCCTCCCGGTGCCGACTGCCGGTCGCCTCCTTGACCGGCAACGGCCGCCCGAGTTCCCAGTTCGGGCGGCCGCCTTTAACGCCTTTTGAAAATTCCGTCTGACCAGTGAGGGTGACCGTCATGGCTACTCAGCAGACCCGTTCGCTTGCCCGTTTCATGATGGCGCCATCCGTGGTGCTGCTGTTCGTCTGGATGATCGTGCCGCTGGTCATCACCATCTGGTTCTCCTTCCAGCAGTACAACCCGCTCAATCCGATCCGCGACGGCTTCGTCGGCTTCTCGAATTACGCGCTGTTCTATTCCAACCCGGCCTTCCTGCAGTCGATCCTCAACACGCTCACCTTGGTGGTCAGCGTGCTCCTGATCACGGTGATCGGCGGTATCCTTCTGGCGCTGCTGATCGACCAGCCGATGTGGGGCCAGGGCATCGTGCGCATCCTCGTCATCTCTCCGTTCTTCGTCATGCCGCCGGTGGCCGCATTGGTCTGGAAGAACATGATCATGCACCCGCAATACGGGGTGTTCGCCGACATAGCCCGCTTCTTCGGGGCCCAGCCGATCGACTGGTTCGGGCAACATCCGATGCTGGCGATCATCATCATCGTCGCCTGGCAGTGGCTGCCCTTCGCGACGCTCATTCTTCTGACCGCGCTGCAGTCGCTCGACGGCGAGCAGAAGGAAGCCGCCGAGATGGACGGCGCCGGGTTCATCAGCCGCTTCATCTATCTGACGCTGCCGCACATGTCGCGCGCCATCACGGTCGTCATCCTGATCCAGACGATCTTCCTTCTCTCGGTCTATGCCGAGATCCTCGTCACCACCAATGGCGGCCCGGGATACGCCTCCACCAACCTGCCCTTCCTCGTCTACCAGAAGGCGTTGCTGGAGTTCAAAATCGGCCAGGCATCCGCCGGCGGTGTGATTGCCGTCATTCTCGCCAATATCGTTGCCTTCTTCGCCATGCGCGCCGTCGGCAAGAACCTGGACAAGTAAGGGAGGGCTACGATGGCACGCTCAGTCACCACCCGGCACAAGACGATCGCGACGGTTGCCGCCTGGATAGTCGCCCTGCTGATCTTCTTCCCGATCCTCTACACGATCATCACCTCGTTCAAGTCGGAGCAGGAAGCCATCCAGGGCTTCAGCATCATCCCGTCGGGAACGTTCGAGAGCTATACCGAGGTCCAGGCACAGAGCGGCTACTTCAAGTTCTTCTTCAACTCGGTGCTGCTCTCGGTCGGCTCGACCATCCTGGCCCTGCTGGTCGCCATACCCGCGGCATGGTCGATGGCCTTCTCGCCGACCAAGCGGACCAAGGACATCTTGATGTGGATGCTGTCCACCAAGATGATGCCGGCGGTCGCGGTGCTGTTCCCGATCTACCTGATCTTCCGCGACACAGGCCTGCTCGACAGCCGCATCGGCCTCATGATCATGCTGATGCTGATCAACCTGCCGATCGTGGTGTGGATGCTCTACACCTATTTCCGCGAAATCCCTGGCGAGATCCTGGAAGCGGCGCGCATGGACGGCGCATCGCTGTGGAACGAGATCGTCTATGTGCTGACGCCGATGGCGGTGCCGGGCATCGCCTCGACAATGCTGCTCAACATCATCCTGGCCTGGAACGAGGCGTTCTGGACGATCCGGCTGACGACGACGGAAGCCGCACCCCTGACCGCCTTCATCAGCTCGTTCTCAAGCCCGCAAGGCCTGTTCTGGGCCAAGCTTTCGGCCGCCTCGACGCTGGCCATCGCGCCGATCCTGATCATGGGCTGGTTCAGCCAGAAGCAGCTGGTGCGCGGCCTGACATTTGGTGCGGTGAAATAACGGAATTGCCCGAAGCAATCGGCAGAAATAACCCCTCGGGGAGGAAACCATGGGAAACATCACGCTCAAGAACGTCTCTAAATCCTTCGGAGCGACGTCCATCATCCCCGGTCTCGACCTGGTGATCGAGAATGGCGAGTTCGTCGTCTTTGTCGGCCCGTCGGGTTGCGGCAAGTCAACGCTGCTGCGCCTGATCGCCGGGCTCGAGGACACCAGCGGCGGCTCCATCAACATCGACGGCCGCGACGTCACCGGCGAGGCACCGGCCAAGCGGAAGCTCGCCATGGTGTTCCAGTCTTACGCGCTCTATCCGCACATGACGGTGGCCAAGAACATCGGCTTCCCGCTGAAGATGGCCGGTGAGGACAAGGCGACCATCGACAAGAAGGTGGGAGACGCGGCGCGCGTGCTCAACCTGACCAACTATCTCGAACGCCGGCCCGGCCAGCTTTCAGGCGGCCAGCGCCAGCGCGTCGCGATCGGCCGCGCCATCGTGCGTCAGCCGACCGCCTTCCTGTTCGACGAACCGCTGTCCAACCTCGATGCGGCACTGCGCGGCACCATGCGGCTGGAGATCAGCGAGCTGCACCATCAGCTAAAGACCACCATGATCTACGTTACCCACGATCAGGTCGAAGCGATGACCATGGCCGACAAGATCGTCGTGCTGAACGCCGGCAACATCGAGCAGGTCGGCTCGCCGATGGAGCTCTACAAGACGCCGAAGAACCTGTTCGTCGCCAGCTTTATCGGCTCGCCGAAGATGAACCTGATCGAGGGCGCGCCGGCTGCCAAAAACGGCGCCAAGACCATCGGCATCCGTCCCGAACACCTGGAGATCTCGACCACGGCGGGCGAATGGAAGGCGTTCGTCGGCGTCGCCGAGCATCTCGGCTCCGACACCTTCCTGCACGTCCAGGCCGACGGCGTCGGTCCGCTGACCGTGCGCGCCGACGGCGAACTCGGCGTCCATCACGGCGACACCATTTACCTGACACCAGACAAGGCCAAGCTGCATCGCTTTGGCGCCGACGGAAAGGCAATCTGAACATGCGACTGGCCGGCAAATCCGCGCTGATCACGGGTTCGGCCCGCGGCATCGGCAGAGCCTTCGCCGAAGCCTATGCCGGCGAAGGCGCAACCGTCGCCATCGCCGACATCAATCTCGAGGCTGCGCAGAAGACGGCCGCAGAGATTGGCGGCAAGGCCTATGCGGTCAAGCTCGACGTCACCGACCTCGCCTCGATCGAGGCGGCGGTGAAAGCCGTCGAGACGAAGACCGGTGGCCTCGATATCCTGATCAACAACGCCGCCCTGTTCGACCTGGCGCCGATCGTCGAAATCACCAGGGCAAGCTACGACAAGTTGTTTTCCGTCAATGTCGCCGGCACGCTGTTCATGCTGCAGGCAGCCGCCCGCTCGATGATCGCGCGAGGCAAGGGCGGCAGGATCATCAACATGGCGAGCCAGGCCGGACGGCGCGGCGAGGCGCTGGTCGGCGTCTATTGCGCCACCAAGGCCGCCGTCATCTCGCTGACCCAGTCGGCGGGGCTCGACCTGATCAAGCACCGCATCAACGTCAACGCGATTGCCCCTGGCGTCGTCGACGGCGAGCACTGGGATCACGTCGATTCGCTGTTCGCCAAATATGAGAACCGGCCGAGGGGCGAGAAGAAGAAACTGGTCGGCGAGGCGGTGCCGTATGGCCGCATGGGCACGGCACAGGACCTCACCGGCATGGCTGTGTTTCTCGCCAGCAGCGACGCCGAATACATCGTCGCCCAGACCTACAATGTCGATGGCGGCCAGTGGATGAGTTGAGGGCGGGGGACGGCCTCTGCTCCTCGTCCCTCCGCGGGGAGCAGAGGCCGACTTCAGCGGGCGCGTAGCAAGTGCCACCCCTTATCCTCTCCCCGACGGGGAGAGGAGCGTAACGAAGGCCGAAACCCGGCCAAAGGGTAAAACAGATGACCGTGAAACTCTCGTCCTCTAACCTCTCCAAGCTGCCCGCCAACGTCGCAGGTCCGAAGTATGACCGCGCGACGCTGAAGGCCGGCATCGTGCATTTCGGCGTCGGCAATTTCCACCGCTCGCATCAGGCCGTCTATCTCGACGATCTGTTCAATGCGGGCATCGGCCATGACTGGGCGCTGATCGGTGCCGGCGTGTTCGACGGTGAAAAGATCGGCCGCGCCAAGCTGGAAGAGCAGGACTGGCTGACCACGGTGGTCGAGCAGGACTCTGGCCATATGAATGCCCGTGTGACCGGCGCGATGATCGACTTCCTGAGGCCCGGCGATGCGGCCGCTATCATCGAACGGCTTACCGACCCGGCGATCAAGATCGTTTCGCTGACCATCACCGAAGGCGGCTACTTTATCGATCCGGCTTCCGGCGTGTTCAACCCGACCCATCCCGACATCGTCGCCGACGCGCAGGCCGGCGCCACGCCGAAGACGGTGTTCGGCATCATTCTTGCCGGGCTGGTGCGCCGCCGCGATGAAGGCACCGTGCCGTTCACCGTCATGTCGTGCGACAACATTCCCCACAACGGCCATGTCACCTCGGATGGCGTCATCGGCCTGGCCCGTTTGATCGACGAGGATCTGGCGAACTGGGTCAGCGAGCATGTCGCCTTTCCGAACGGCATGGTCGATCGCATCACGCCGGCCACCACCGACCGCGAGCGCGGCATCCTGGCCAAGGATTTCGGCCTCGAGGACAACTGGCCGGTGTTCTGCGAGCCGTTCCGGCAGTGGGTGCTGGAGGACCATTTCACCGATGGCCGGCCGCCGCTGGAAAAGGTCGGCGTGCAGTTCGTCAAAGACGTTGCGCCTTATGAACTGATGAAAATCCGCATCCTCAATGGCGGCCATGCAGCGATCGCCTATCCGGCCGGCCTGATGGACATCCATTTCGTGCATGAGGCGATGCAGGAGCCGCTGGTGAGCGGTTTTCTGGCCAAGCTCGAACGGGACGAAATCATCCCGACGGTGCCGCCGGTGCCGGACACGGTTCTGGAAGACTATTACCAGCTCATCGAGAGCCGCTTCTCCAACCCGAAGATCGGCGACACGGTGCGCCGGCTCTGCCTCGACGGCTCCAACCGCCAGCCGAAGTTCATCATCCCGACCATCGCCGACCGGCTGAAGGTCGGGAAAGGCGTCGCCGGCCTGGCGCTGGAATCGGCATTGTGGTGCCGCTATTGCTTCGGCACGACGGACAGCGGCGCCGTCATCGAGCCCAACGACCCGAGTTGGGACCGGCTGCAGGCGACGGCAAAGGCAGCAAAGGACGCTCCCGCCGCCTGGCTCGCCATGGAGGACATCTATGGCGATGTCGGCCGCGCAACGGCGTTTGTCGAGGCCTTTGCCCATGCGCTCAACGTGCTGTGGGCGAATGGCGCGCGCGCCACGCTGACGCGCTACCTCGCCGGCAAGCTCTGAGAGCCATTCTCGGCCATGACGCCTGAACTGGTCATTTTCGACTGCGATGGCGTGCTGGTCGACAGCGAGGCGCTCTCCGTCTCGGCGCTGCTCGGCATGGTCAGGCTTGCCGGCGGCAGCGTCAGTGAGGATGCCGCCTACGAGCATTTCCTCGGCAAGAGCATGAAAAGCGTGCGCGAGATCCTCGGCCGCGACTTCGGGCTCGATATCACCGACCTGCACCTGACCGAGATGCGCGTCGAATTGATGCGCAAATTCCGCGAGGAGCTGAAGCCGATCGCCGGCGTCAAGAAGATGCTGCCGAAGCTTGGGCTGCCGTTCTGTGTCGCGTCCTCGGGCACGCTCGACCGCATCCGCTACGCGCTCGACGTCACCGGATTGCTTGGGCTGATGGAACCGCACCTGTTCAGTGCCACCATGGTGGCCAAGGGAAAGCCCGCGCCGGACCTGTTCCTGCATGCTGCCGCCAGCATGCGGGCCCATCCACGCAAATGCCTCGTCATCGAGGACAGCCCGGCCGGCATCATTGCCGCGCGGGCGGCGGGGATGCGCGTGTTTGCCTTCACCGGCGGCTCGCATGCCGGCAACCCGACCTTGAAAGCGCGGCTTGCGTCGAGTGAACCGGACTTTATATTCGCTGACATGCTGCAATTGCCCGATCTGATTGCAGGCCTGGGAGCGAGAGACAGAGCATCTTGACGAAACAGTTCGTTTGCGCGGTCGATGTCGGCACCGGGAGCGCTCGCGCGGGCATTCTCGACACCAACGGCACCTTGCTCGGCCGCGCCGAGCGGCCGATCGCCATGAACCAGCCGAAGCCCGATCACGCCGAACATGATTCGCGCGATATCTGGTCGGCCGTCTGCGCCGCCGTGCGCGCTGCCCGCGAAAAGGCCGGCATAGCTGCCGAGGAGGTCGTCGGCATCTCCTTCGATGCCACCTGTTCGCTGGTGGTGCGCGACCGGCAAGGCGGCCAGCTCAGCGTCTCGACCACGGGCGACAAGCGCTGGGACACCATCGTCTGGCTCGACCACCGCGCCATCGCGGAGGCCGACGAATGCACGGCAAGCGGCCATGCCGTGCTGAATTACGTCGGTGGCGTCATGTCGCCGGAAATGGCGACACCGAAGCTGATGTGGCTGAAGCGCAATTTGCTGGAGACCTGGAATGAAGCCGGCTATTTATTCGATCTCACCGATTTCCTGACCTGGCAAGCGACAGGTTCGCTGGCCCGCTCGCAATGCACGTTGACCGCCAAATGGACCTATCTGGCGCATGAAGAGGCCGGCTGGCGGCGCGACTTCTTTGCGCTCGTCGGCCTCGGCGATCTTTTCGAGCACGGCAATTTGCCGGAAAAGGCCAGCCCGGTCGGCGCTTATATTGGCCAACTGACCGCCCAGGCAGCGGCCGAGCTTGGGCTGAGCGAGAAATGCCGGGTCGGCGCCGGCGTCATCGATGCCTATGCCGGTGCGCTTGGCGTGCTCGGCGGCTTTGCCGGCGACCAACAGGACATCGGCCGGCATTTGGCGCTGATCGCCGGCACGTCGAGCTGCGTCATGGCGATGTCACCGGATCCGCAGCCCTTCGCCGGCGTCTGGGGTCCCTATTACGGCGCGGCGCTGCCCAGGCTGTGGCTGTCGGAAGGCGGCCAGTCGGCGACCGGCGCCCTGCTCGACCACATCATCCGCTGGCACGGCGCCGGCGGCGAGCCGGATGCCGCCATGCATGCGAAGATCGCCAGGCGTGTCGCCGAGCTGCGCGCCACCGAGGGCGACAACCTTGCCGCGCGGCTGCATGTGCTGCCCGATTTTCACGGTAACCGCTCACCGCTCGCCGATCCGCATGCCGTCGGCGTCGTCAGCGGGCTGACGCTGGACTCCTCCTTCGACAGCCTGTGCAAGCTCTACTGGCGCACCGCCGTCGGTATCGCGCTCGGCGTGCGCCACGTGCTGGAGGCGCTGAACGAGAACGGCTATCTGATCGATACGCTGCACGTCACCGGCGGCCACACCAAGAACCCGCTGTTGATGGAGCTCTATGCCGACGCCACCGGCTGCACGGTGATCGAGCCGCTGGCCGACGAGGCGGTGCTGCTCGGCACCGGCATGATCGCCGCCACCGCGGCCGGGCTGTTTCCCGACCTCAACGCGGCCTGTCTTGCCATGCAGCAAGGCGGCAGGACGCGCGCGTCGAACCCGAAATCATCAGGGCGTTTCGACCGCGACTATAAGGTTTTCCTCGAGATGCACCGCCAGCGGCGGATGCTGGACGCGATCCGCTAGAGCACCGGGGCCGGTCCCTGGCTCAATCCGTTCCCGTCCCTCCTCTCTTGCCTTCATGTCGCGTTTCGTCCAGAAGCTGACGCAAACGCCGCGAAACCGAAGGTTTTGCCGTTTGACATGCGGCTTCCGGCTTTAATGCCGACGCGCCGTAGCTGGAAAGAGCGGAACAATGTCTGCGATCGAAGCCGGCGCTCGCGCGCCGGAAAATCTTTGGCGTCAGGAAATCAGGGCGACGCTGGCGCTCGCCTGGCCGATGGTGCTGACCAATCTCGGCCAGACCGCGATGACGGCCACCGACGTCATGATGATGGGCCGGCTGGGGCCGGATACGCTGGCCAGTGGCGCGCTTGGCGCCAACCTCTATTTCATGCCGCTGATCTTCGGCCTCGGCCTGATGCTGGCGACATCGCCGATGATCGCCACCGAGCTTGGCCGCCGCCGCTATTCGGTGCGCGACCTGCGCCGCACCGTGCGCCAGGGCCTGTGGCTGGCGATCCTGATCTCGATCCCGATCTGGCTCGTGCTTTGGCACGGCGAAGGCATTCTGCTGGCCATGGGCCAGGAACCGGCGCTGGCGCATCAGGCCGGCATCTATCTGCGCTGGCTCGAATGGGCGGTGCTGCCCTTCTACTGCTATATCGTGCTGCGCTCGTTCATCTCGGCGCTGGAGCGGCCGGGCTGGGCGCTGGTCATCGTCTTTGTTGCCGTCGCCTGCAATGCCTTCTTCAACTGGGTGTTCATGTTCGGCAATCTCGGCGTGCCGTCGATGGGCATTGCCGGGTCGGGCCTTGCCACCTCGCTGTCCTCAACGCTGATGTTCATCGGCCTGGCTGCCGTGGTGATGCTGGAGAAGAAGTTCCGCCGTTACCGTCTGTTCGGACGGTTCTGGCGATCGGACTGGCCACGCTTCAAGGGCCTGTTGCGGCTCGGCCTGCCGATTGCCGGCATTCTCGCCTTCGAGGTGACTATCTTCAATGCGGCCGCCCTGCTGATGGGCCTGATCGACGCGGATTCGCTGGCCGCGCACGCGATCGCCATCCAGATCGCCTCGATCTCCTTCATGGTGCCGCTTGGCCTCAACCAGGCGGTGACGGTGCGCGTCGGCCTTGCGCATGGCGCCGGCAATCCGCAAGGCGTGTCGCGCGCCGGCTGGACCGCCTTCGTCATCGGCGTCTCGTTCATGGCACTGATGGGGCTGGTGATGATCCTGTGGCCGCATCCGCTGATCAGCGCCTTCATCGATCTGAGCAATCCGGCCAATGCCAGGGTGATCGAACTTGCCGTGTCGTTCCTGGTCTTCGCGGCGCTGTTCCAGGTCTTCGACGGCGCCCAGGCGGTGGCCGCCGGCATGCTGCGCGGCCTGCACGACACCAAGGTGCCGATGATCTATGCCGCGATCGGCTATTGGGGCGTCGGCCTGCCGCTTGGGGTGCTGCTCGCCTTCCATTTCGGCCTGCATGGCGTCGGCATCTGGATCGGCCTGTCGACGGGGCTGGCCGTGGTGGCCGCGCTGCTGCTGGCGCGCTGGCTGCGGCGCGACCGACTGGCCCCGCCGCTCGCGTTCGGGCATTGAACAGGACGGTTGGGCTCGGCGGCTGTTGTCCTGTGGACGTTGGCTCATTGAACGACGTCTTCAGAACTCCCTCGAAATCCGGCGCCGCGCTTGAGGCGGTCAGAATGTCGGCGGCGTGTTGACCCAGAGGATGCGGACCGTGGTCGAACCGATATTGCGGTAGCCGTGGCCGAGTTCGGAGTTGAAATAGAACGCGTCGCCTGCCTCGAGCGCCACCACGTTCGCCTCGACCAGCAATTCGACGGAACCTTCGAGCACGTAGCCGAACTCCTGTCCCTTGTGGCTGATCAACTCGGGGCTGCCGCCGCCGGCCTCGATCACATGAACGTTGATCTGCAGCAGATATTCCGGACCGGACGGCACCAATTGCTCGAGCACGACATGGTTGCCCGAACGCCGATGTCCCGTCTCCATGTGCGGACGCTCGTTTTGCCGCAAAACGAACACTTCCGAGGCATTGTGCTGCAGCGTGCCGAACATCGCGTTCATGTTGATGCCCAGTGCCTGCACCAGCCGGTGCAGAGCCGCCATGGACGGCGTAGCGCGGTCGTTTTCAATCTTCGAGAGATAGCCCTCGGTCAGCCCGATGCGAGCGCCGAGCTCTTCCAGGCTGAGGCCAAGCACCTGTCTGGCATGGCGCAGCTTGACGCCGATCCTCGGGGTTCCGTTTCTGTCGCGCATGTCAGGTCCGCGTCTTCATCCAGTCCGCCAGCTTCGCCAGCAGGAAATCGACTTCCGCCTCGGTGTTGTAATGAGCCAGCCCGATGCGGACGACACCGTTGCGGTCCGCAAGCCCCAGCCGCTTGATTGGCTCCAAACCGTAATTGTGACCGTGCCAGAGATAGATGCCTTCCTCTGCCATCGCCTTGGCGATGTCCGCGGGATCGGTTCCGTCAACGGTGATCGACACGGTAGGCACACGGCGCGCCAGCGCCGCCACATCGGATATGCCCTGGATCAAGACGCCATCAATTCTGGACAATCCGGCAATCAGCCGTGCTGTCAGGACACGCTCATAACGGTCGGCGACTTCAATGCCGGCGACGATTCGCTCCCGCCGCGTCGCCTGCGGGTGGACGTTGCCGAAGGACTGTCCGAGCCAGGCATAGTGCTCGACGGCGCCAAGCACCCCGGCAAGCGCCTCGCGGCTTGTCGTTCCCGTCTCGAATTTTCCAGGTGGCGTATTGGAAGCCGCGCGCACCTTATAGGCGGTCAGCGCCTGCAGCAGATCGAAACGGCCCCACAACACCCCGTGATGCGGTCCAAAAAATTTGTAGGCCGAGCAAACCAGGAAATCACAGCCGATCTCCTGGACGTCGATCACCCCATGCGGCGCGAACTGCACCGCGTCGATATAGCTCAGCGCCCCGATCGCGCGGGCGCGCTGCGCGATCCGTTTCACGTCGTTGATCGTGCCGGTAACGTTGCTGGCATAGCCGACAGCGACCAGCTTGACGTCCTCGTCGATAGTCGCCTCCAGCGTCGACAGGTCGAGTTCGAAGGTTTTTGGATCGAGGTCGATCCAGCGTACTTCAAGCCCCCGATCCTCCGCCAGCATCAGCCAGGGTGCGACGTTGGCGTCATGATCCATGCGCGTCAGCACGATGGCGTCGCCGGCGTTCAGATCGCGGCCGATGGCGCGCGAGACGGCGAAAGTCAGAGTTGTCATGTTCTGGCCGAACACCACCTCACGCCGGTCGGCGGCATTGAAGAAATCGGCCATCGCCTGATGCGCGTCGTCGACCATCGCCTGGGCCGCGAGTGAGGTTTCGAAATAGCCACCAAGATTGGCGTTGGTTTCGATCATGGCACGCGTCATACGCTCGATCGAACGGCTCGCCATCTGGGTTCCCGCGGGATTGTCGAAGAAAATCCGCTTCTTCAGCTCGGCACCTCTCGCCATCGCCGGAAAAGCATCGCGGACTGTATCTATATCCATGTCTGAATTCCGTATCTGATGATCGTTGTGCGGCGGCCCCTAGACCGTCGCCAGCAGCGGCTTCACGCGTTCAGCCGGCCGCTTCATGGATGGCGACAGCGCGAGCCGGGAAGCCAGATCCGGCCTTTGGCTTTGGCCAGCTTGCCATTATCAACGCGCCGGCTTCGGGCACCTTGTCGAGATTGGCCAAGAGCTCGATCTGCCAGCAGTCGCGCGACAGCACGTAGTATTCCAGGCTTGCGTCACCTGCGGAAGTGGCACGGCCGGGATCAGTGTCCATGCCCTCGTGCCCGATCGCAGCAACACCGCGGCGTTCCAAAAGTTCCTCCAGCACCGGCTTCGACCAACCCGGCGCATGCGAGATACCGTCGGCCGACTTGTTCCGAAATGCCACGGGGTCCGGCCAGCGCGGCCACCAGCCGGTGCGAAGTGCGACAAAACACTTTTCCGGGATACGGCCGTTCCGCGTCTCCCAGGCCGAAATATCGTCGAGCGTCGGCGTCGCGTCGGGATCGGCGGCGACCCTGTCGCTGATGTCGAGGATGACCAGCGGCAGAAGCATCTCCGCCACCGGCAGTTGGTCGATCGAGCGGCCGCCGTCGATGAAGTGCACCGGCGGATCGACATGGGTGCCCCACTGTCCGACGAAGGCGTAGTGGTGGACCTGGAAGGCATCGCCCTTCGAAAAATCGAGCAACGCACTGCGCTCCTCGTCCGGGAAGGCCGGGAAATGCGGCTGACCGGGATGAAACGCATGCGTCAGGTCGGTGAAGGTCGCGGCGGAGAGCCGCGACCTGTAGATGTCCCAAAGGGAGCCCGGAGTGGACAAGATCACGGCTCCGCGACGAAAGTCGGTGCCGCTTCACTTGCCAGGACAAGCTTGCCGTCCTTGACACCAATGACCGAGACCGACTTGTCCGGCACCGAAATGCCCGGGCGGTAGGTGATCGTGCCGGTCACGCCGTCGAGCCCGGACGTAGCGGCCAGCGCGTCACGGATCTTGGCCGGATCCGGCGCACCGGCACGCTTGATCGCGTCGGCCATCAGCTTGACCGAGTCGTAGCCGAGCGCAGCGAACGCGTTCTCCGGGGCATTGCCGACCGACTTGGTGTAGGCGTCGATGAAGGCCTGCACCTTCGGGGTGGCGCCCTCACCGATGTAGGCGTGTGTAGTGAAGTAGGTGTCCTTGGCCGCGTCGCCGCCGACCTGGATCAGCAAGGGCGTGTCGTAGCCGTCGCCGCCGACCACCGGCAGGTTGATGCCGGCCTGGCGCATCTGCTTCAAGATCAGGCCGATTTCCTCGGCATTCGACGAGGCATAGACGAAGTCTGGCTGCGGCGACAGCGCCTTCAGTTTGGCGATCTGCGCGGTAAAGGTCTTGTCGCCGATCTTGTAGGTGTCGCGCTCCAAAATCTTGCCCCCGCCATGCTCGTAGGCGGTGACGAAGTAGTCCGACAGCAGCGTTGTGTATTCAGTGCCGATGTCGGTCAGCAGGTAGGCGGTTTTGCCGTTCAGTTTGTTCAGCGCAAATTCCGCGCCAACCGCAGCCTGAACGTTGTCGCCGAAGGCGGCGAGGAAGATCTCGTTGCCGAGCTGGCTAGGCAATTTCGGCGAGGTCGCGCCTGGCGTTATGAACGGTATCTGCGCCGTCTGGACCTGCGGTCCGATGGCCAGCACCGAGTCGGAATCGGCGAAGCCGATGATGCCGACGACCTTGTCGCTGTCGATCAACTGGCTGGCGACGGTCGAGATCGTCGTCGAATCGCTCTTGGAATCGTAGATCACCAGTTCTATCTGCTGGCCGAGCACGCCGCCGGCGGCGTTGATTTCGCTCGCTGCCAGCTTGGCGCCATTCAGCATCGGACCGTCGAGCGAGGCCTGGATGCCGGTCAGGTTTGCCGGATAGCCGATCTTGATCGTGTCGGCAGCAAGTGCCGTGCTGGCCGAGGCAAGCGCGAAGAATGCGCCAAGTCCCAGGCCGATGGTACCGCGTCGAGTGAGTTTGATCATCGTTTTCGTTCCTCTGTCTGGTTCACCGTTGCCGATCTTTGGGTTGATCCGAACATAAGTTCCCGGTCCCCCATGATCCCCTTCGGCCGGAAGATCATGACTAGAATGAAGATGAAGCCGAGCACGATCTGGCTGGCGCCAAACAGGGCCGGCACCGCGAAATCGCCGATCGTGAAGCCGCGTTCGACCGAGCGCAGGATCTCCGACAACAGCGAAACGCAGATGACGCCGACCACCGCGCCGGTCAGGGAGCCCATGCCGCCCAGCACCAGCATTGTGATCAGACTCATCGTCAGCGCGAAGTAGAAAGTGTTCGGCGAAAACGAGCCGAGATAGTGCGCATAGAGCGACCCGCCGACGCCTGAGAAGAACGCGCCGATGACGAAGGCGATCAGTCTGGTCCGCAGCACGCCGATTCCGACAGCGCTGGCCGCGATCGTGTCGTCGCGCACCGCCTTCATGGCGCGCCCGAAAGGCGAATAAACCAGGCGCGCCAGAACGAACACCGTGATGGCGAGCCAACCCATCACCCAGGGCAACGTCGTCTCCAGCGGCACGCCGGTAAACGTGCGGGCGCCTCGGGTGAAATCCGACGCATTGATCAGCACCACGTTGACGATAATCAAGAATCCCATCGTCGCCACCGAAACGAAATAGCCCGACAGGCGCATCAAGGGATAACCGACGACCACCGCAAGCAGTGCCGTCAGAACGCCTGCCACCAGCGTCGCCGGCAGGAAGGGGAGACTGAAAGCATGCAGAAACGCCGGCAAATGCGGCAGCAATGCCATCTTCTGCTGCACCGGGATCGACAGGATCCCCGAAATATACGCGCCGGCGCCGATGAAGCCGACATGGCCGAGCGAAAACACGCCCGTAAAACCGTTGCTCAGCGACAGCGCCAGCACCAGGATTGCATTCAGCGCGATCAGCAGGATAATCCGGACGAAATAGTCGCTCAGCACGTGCGGCGCACCGAAAGCGACAGCTGCTCCCGCCACCACGGCGACGAGGACGAGGAGTGTGATCCGCGCTTCCCGGCTCACAGCTTTATCTCCCGGTTTGGCTGCAGCAGCCCACCCGGGCGCACCAGGAGAAAGGCGATCAGCACGGCGAAGACGATTGCGTCGCGATAGGACGAGACGCTGCTCGGCAGGAATGCGACGATGAATATCTCCAGCGCGCCCAATATGTAGCCGCCGACCAGGGCGCCCGCGATCGACCCGAAGCCGCCGATGATTGCCGCCACGAAAGCCTTCAGGAGCGGCGTGAAGCCCATCTGCGGCTGCACCACGCCGGCCTGCGCCGCCCACAAAATGCCGGCGAGGCCGGCATAGGCGGATGCGACGATGAAGGCGACGATGATCAGCCGGTTGACGTTCAGACCGACAAGGTGTGCCGCCGACATGTCCTCGGCTGCGGCGCGCATGCCGAGCCCAGTCGTGGTGCGCGTGATAAACCAGCCGAGGAGCAGCAGCGACACGAAGGTCAGCGCGATGGTCAGGAGATTGATGCTGGTGAAGGTGATGGCGCCGTTCGACATTTCCCAGGAGGTGTTGAGAATATCGGGGAGTGGAAAATTGCGCGGCGAGGAGGTGAACACCAGGATGCCGACATTCTCGATGATGTAGGTGACGGCGAGGCTGGTCAGCAGTCGCGCGACGTCGGGCGCGTCGCGGATCGGGCGATAGGCGATGCGTTCGATGAGGAAGCCGGCGGCGGCGGCCGCGGCGATGCCGCAGATCACGGCGACCGGGAACGGAACGCCGATGCCGACCAGCAAGGCAACCCCGAAGGCACCTACCATCATGACGTCGCCATGCGCGAAATTGGTGAGCTTGAGGACGCCGAAGACGATCGACAGACCGACCGCCACCAGTGCGTAGAGGCTGCCGAGGCTCACCGCATTGACGATCTGCTGCAGGATATAGTCCAGCTGGGTCATGTTGCCGCCCCGAGATATGCCTGCGCCACGCGTTCGCTGTCGCGCAGTTCCGCGGACCGGCCAGACAGCGCCACCTGGCCGGTGCGCAGCACATAGGCACGGTCGGCGAGGTCCAGCGCGAGCGTGATGTTCTGTTCCACCAGCAGCATCGTCATGCCCTGGCGCTTCAGTTCGGCAAGCGCGCTGAAGATATGGCGGACCAGCAGCGGCGCAACGCCGAGCGAAGGCTCGTCGAGCAGCAGCAGGCGCGGCGCCGCCATCAGCGCGCGCGCCAAAGCAAGCTGCTGCTGTTCGCCGCCCGACAGCGTGCCGGCCAGCTGCTTCAGCCGCTGCTTGAGAATCGGGAACAGCATGAACATGCGCTCGCTGTCTCTGACGACGGCCTCCTTGTCGGTGCGGGTGCAGGCGCCGAGCCGCAGATTGTCAGCCACCGTCAGGCCGCCGAACAGGCGCCTGCCCTCCGGGCTCTGCGCGATGCCCAGACTTACGATGCGCGACGGAGCGACACCTCCAATCGGCTTGCCATCGAAGATGATCCTGCCGCCGCTCGGCCGCGACAGGCCGGAAATGGTGCGCAAGGTCGTGCTCTTGCCGGCGCCGTTGGCGCCCACCAACGCCACCACCTCGCCGGCATGGACGTCGAGCGAAATGCCCTTCAGCGCACGCACCGCGCCGAAATTGACCTCGAGGTTCTCGACACTGAGCAGAACGGGGCTAGGCGTGGCCAAGATACGCCTCCCGCACTTTCGGGTGTTCGCGTACCTGCTCCGGTGTTCCGACGCAGATCACCTCGCCAGTCGCCAGCACCTGGATGCGTTCGCACAGCGCCATGATCAGGTCCATGTCGTGCTCGACAACGACCACCGTTACGCCATAGCGGTCACGGATCGTCCGGATCAGCGCTGCCAACACCTTGGTCTCGTTGGAATCAAGACCGGCAGCGGGCTCATCGAGCAACAGCAGTTGCGGGCCGGTCGCCAACGCACGCGCAATCTCCAGCCGCCGCTGATCGCCGTAGGGAAGATCCGCGGCGACCCTGCCGGCCTGATCTGTCAGGCCCATGAGGTCGAGGAGTTCGTCGGCCTTCTGCCGGGTCGCGGCCACCCGCTCGCGATAACGCCGACCGCGCAGCACGGTATCGGCGGCGCCGACAGGATGGCGCAACTGCGCCGCCGTCAGCACGTTCTGCGCGACGCTGAGGCTGCCGAACAGGCGAGAGCCCTGGAAGGTGCGGGCGATGCCCATCGCGACGATCTGCGATGTGCGCAGGCCGACGATCGACCGGCCCTCCATCTCGATGCTACCGGAATTCGGCTGGGAGAAGCCGGTGATCAGGTTGAAAAGCGTGCTCTTGCCCGAGCCATTCGGCCCGATTACCCCAATGATTTCACGTTCGTGGAGCTCGATGGAATGATCACGCAGGGCAACTAGCCCTCGAAAGGCTTTTGTCAGCCCGACCGTCCTCAACAGCACTCTACTCGACTGTCTATCCACCCGCCGGTTTGCCCCTGTCCCTCGCCGCCCCGTTCGGCCCGGTCAAGCTTCAAATGGACAATTCGAACGGCAAGATGTCAAGTCCTATTCCCAAGAGGAAAGCTGTATGCCTGCCTCGGCTCGACCGTTGCCGCGACAGCACCGGCATCGATGCAGGGCCTGCAGTCCAGCGCGCCAGCGCTCGCTTCTCGAGCCTGCGCGCATAGTGCGTGGGCGCAAGGCACGAGACGAAGACGATCGGCGCCACCGGCCCGTAGACCTTGGGCGTCCTCGGACCGCGCTTGTGCTAGCTTGTTATCTGTTCGGCGACAGCTTCTTCGAGGCCGGCTGCGGCCTGGGCGGCGAGAGCGCGCGCCGCCGCCTGTGAATCGTAGAATTCCTCGAGCGCATGAACCCTGCCCCACCGCAGCGTGAACACGTGGAGACCACGGTTGACGTAGGACGTATCGCCGTTGAGCAGGGTAGCGGTGCCATCCCACTGGGCAAACACGGTGGTATGCCACGGCCAGCCCTTCACCCACACGTGGTTGACCGTGAGATGGAGAGTGGGCAGGACACGGCCGAGGCGCTCGAACCACCGGCGCAGGGCCTGCTTGTCGTGACGCTCGCCACCAAGCGCGTGTGCGCCACCAACCCGGTGATGGACATGCGGCGCGATGGCCTTCACCGCCGCATCCCAGCGATGGTTGTTGACGTCGTCGAAGCTCTGCCGGATCGATTTCTCGACAAAATAGCTGTAAAGCATGTGACCTCTCTCCAAACTTATCGGTGGCGCGCCGTTCCGACGCGAGACCCCGGCCAGCATCGCTCGGCCGCGGCCTGCGCGTCAGGTCAGGGCATTGTCGCGTCGGCTCGCAGGGATGTGTCCGTCTCGGTCGAGACCGTCACTTCCTCACCGGACCTTGAGAACGCGTAGAGCGAGCCCGGGTGGCCAGGTATGGAAAACGCCACGGAGTCACTGTTGGCGAGGCCCATGACAACCCGCAGCGGATCACCCCCGGTCTTCGGTGCGAAAGTGGCGGTGACCTCAAGCAGGTCGCCGTCCGGAACGTAGTAGACCACCATGTCCAGGTGTCCCTGGTGCAGGCTACCGCCTTCGATCGGGCGCCCGATGGTGGCTTCCTCGGCAAGAGCCGGGGTTGCAAGAAACAGCGCCGCCAGCAGCGAGGCGCCCAAGGTTTTGCGGATCATCTCATTTGTCCTTTTTTAGATTGCGTTCACCCTCTATATAGGGTATAGATTACGAATGCAATCTAAAAAAGGAGATGACGATGCGTGTAAGTCGCACTCAGGCCGCGGAAAACCGTGAGACCGTGATCAATGTGGCAAGCCGGCTTTTTCGGGAGCGCGGGTTCGACGGCATCGGCCTCAAGGATCTGATGAAAGGGGCCGGGCTGACCCAGGGCGCCTTTTACAAGCAATTCGAGTCGAAGGACGATCTGGCGGCGCTGGCGTCCAGGCGGGCGATGGAAAGCGCCACCCACAAATGGTCGGCCGCGACCGCGGCAAATCCCGGGAACCCGCTCGACGGGGTGATCTCATTCTACCTCAGCATGGATCATCGCGGAGAAAAGATGGACGGCTGCCCGGTCGTTGCGCTGGGCTCGGATGCGGCCAGGCAAGGTGCCGAGGTGAAGGCATCATTCGAAGCCGGCATCAAGGCGTACCTTGAGATGCTCGGCGGTTGGGTTGGCGAGGGCGACAGCGAAAAGACCGGCAACAAGGCAATGGCCGTTCTCTCGACGATGGTCGGCGCGGTCGTGCTCTCGCGGGTCGTCAACGACCCCGACCTTGCGCAGGCTTTTCTGGATGCGGCGGCCGATCAGGTTCGCGAAGCAGTCGCTACTTGAACGGCGCGAGCAGCGCCGCCAGCACAGCAAGGATAGGAGAGCAGATGGAACGGATTGTCGTCACGGGCATGGGTGCGGTCACGCCCCTTGCCGCCAATGTCGAAGCGTCCTGGTCACGCCTGCTTGCCGGCCGGTCTGGCGTTCGCAGGCTTCCTGACGATGTGGTGGGAGAGCTGCCGGCTAAGATTGGCGGCGTGGTTCCCTCCCTGGGCGAAGACCCCGAGGCTGGTTTCGATGCCGATGCCGTCCTGTCCGCGAAGGATCAGCGCAAGGTAGACCGGTTCATTCTCTTCGCGCTGGCGGCGGCGGAAGAGGCGCTTGCGCAGGCGCAATGGAAGCCTGCCTTGGAGACGGATCGCCTGCGCACGGCCACGATCATCGCTTCAGGTGTCGGCGGGTTCCCGGCCATCACCGAGGCGGTGCGCACGGTGGACCTGCGTGGCGCCCGCCGCCTGTCTCCCTTTACGGTGCCGTCCTTCCTGGTGAACCTCGCGGCGGGCCACATCTCGATCCGTCATGGCTTCAAAGGTCCACTCGGCGCACCGGTGACGGCGTGCGCGGCGGGCATCCAGGCGATCGGCGACGCCGCCCGCCTGATCCGCGCCAACGAAGCCGACATCGCCGTGTGCGGCGGAACGGAAGCGTGCATCAATACCGTCAGTCTCGGCGGTTTCGCCGCCGCTCGTTCTCTTTCAACCGGCTTCAATTGGGCGCCGGCCCAAGCCTCGCGCCCTTTCGACACATCGCGGGACGGCTTCGTCATGGGCGAAGGGGCCGGCGTGCTGGTCATCGAGGCGTTGAGCCACGCGTTGGCGCGCGGCGCAAAACCGATTGCTGAGCTCGTCGGCTACGGCACGACGGCGGATGCCCATCACGTCACCTCCGGGCCAGAGGACGGCGACGGCGCGCGCCGGGCCATGCAGATCGCGATTGCCCAGGCAGGGATTTCGCCACGCGACGTTCGTCATCTCAATGCGCATGCGACCTCCACGTCAGTCGGCGACCTGGGTGAGATCGAAGCGATCAAGAGCGTGTTCGGGCGCGATTTCGCGATAGCTGTCAGTGCCACGAAATCGGCGACCGGACACCTGCTCGGAGCGGCCGGCGGGCTTGGTGCGATCTTCGCAATCCTGGCGCTCAGGGATCAGGTCGCCCCGCCAACCCTCAACCTGGGCGAGGCCGATCCGGCCGGCGACGGAATCGACTTCGTCGCCAACGCGCCCCGGCCCATGGAGATGGAGTACGCGATCTCCAATGGCTTCGGCTTTGGCGGCGTGAATGCCAGCGCCCTGTTCAGACGCTGGAACTAACCGGTGGCCAGACGCAGTCATGACCGACGCCCTTTGCCCCGGCCTCTCTCAATGCTTTTCCCAATCCGATCCAACGCAAAGAAGGATATGAATCCATGAACAAGACCAATCCCGGCGTCGCCCTTGTCACAGGGGCATCCTCCGGCATCGGGCGCGCTACCGCCGACGCCTTGCTAGGCGCCGGCTTTCGCGTCTTCGGAACCAGCCGTCGCACGGCCTCACAGCAATCCGCCGGCGTGACCATGCTGACCTGCGACGTGACCGACGACGCGTCCGTCGCGACAATGGTCGATGACGTTCTGGCCGCGGCCGGACGCATCGACGTGCTTGTCAACAATGCCGGCATGGGGCTGTTTGGCGGCGCGGAGGAGTCCTCGACCGCCCAGGCCAAGGCGCTGTTCGACGTGAACGTCTTCGGCGTCTTGCGCCTGACCAACGCGGTGCTGCCGGCAATGCGGCGCCAAGGGAAGGGCAGAATCGTAAATTTGAGCTCGGTACAGGGGTTCATCCCCGCTCCCTATTTCGCGCTTTACTCGTCGACCAAACACGCCATCGAAGGGTATTCCGAGTCGCTCGATCACGAATTGCGCCCCTTCGGCATTCGCGTTTCGCTGGTGGAGCCCGCCTATACCCGCACATCATTCGAGGACAATCTTGCCGCCCCCGACCGGTCGCTCGAAATCTACGACTCCGCGCGCGCCGGGATGACTATGTCAGTGCGGAAATCGATGGAAAAAGGCGATGCGCCCGAAGTGGTCGCCAAGACCATTTTGGCAGCAGCGACCGATCCCGCGCCGAAGAAACGCTATGCGGCGGGAAAAATGGCGCGCCAGGTCAGTTTCCTGCGCCGTTTCGTCCCCGCATCCGCATTCGACAAGAGCCTGCGCAAGCAGCTTGGGTTGCCGGTCTGAAATCGGGCGCTGCCTTGGCGCGTCAGCGAGCAGCCGCCTGTTTCTCGAGCCTGCGGGCGTATTGCGTCAGCGGAAAGCACATGACGAAGAAGATCAGCGCCACCAGCCCGTATACCTTGAACGGTTCGAAGGTCGCATTGTTGATGGCGTTGGAGGTCCGCACCAGCTCCTCGAAGCCGATGATCGAGGTGAGCGCCGTCGATTTGATGAGCTGCACCAGGAAGCCGACCGTGGGTGCGCGGGTGATCGAAAACGCCTGCGGCAGGATGATCAGCCTCAGCTCCTGCAGATAGTGCAAGCCGAGGCTGGCGCCGGCGTCCCATTGGCCGAGGGGCAGCGCCGCGACGCCGGAGCGCCAGATTTCGGCAAGATAGGCGCTGGCGAAGAAGGTGAGGCCGAGCGCCGCCGCCGTCCAAGGTTCGATGCGCAGGCCGAGCATCGGTAGGCCGAAGAACATCAGGAACAGCTGCATCAAGAGCGGCGTTCCCTGGAACAGGGCGATGTAGCCGGAGGCGACACGCCTGCTCCATTTATTCTTGGCGATCCTGAAGAACAGCACGATCATGCCGACGATGCCGCCGCCGATAAAGGCGGCCAGCGATAGCAGCACCGTCCACCGGGCGGCGAGCAGTAGGTTGCGGACGATGTCCCAGAAGGTGAACTCGATCATGACACACCGGCTCCGAGCGCGCGGCGCCCGCCTGACACCAGCAGCCGGCGCAAGGCCATCGACAGAGCGAGATAGACCAGCGTCACGACGAAATAGGTCTCGAAGGAGCGGAAGGTGCGTGCCTGCAGCATGTCGGCCTCGTAGGTCAGCTCACGCACGGCGATCTGCGACACGACGGCGGACTCCAGCATCATGATGACGATCTGGCTGGTGAGCGCGGGGTAGATGATCTTGAGCGCCTGCGGCAGCACGATCTTGACGAACACCTGGCGTGGCCGCAGCCCAAGGGCCAGCGCTGCTTCCGTCTGCCCGCCGGGCACGGCGTCAAGCCCGGCGCCGACGATCTCGATGGTGTAGGCCGCCATGTTGAGCGTCATCGCCAGCATCGCGGCCAGGAGCGGGTCGAGCCGGACGCCCAGGCTGGGCAGCCCGAAGAAGATGAAGAACAACTGCACCAGGAACGGCGTGTTGCGCATCACCTCGACATAGCAGGCGATTGCCCGCTTGAGCAGCACCGGGCCGTTTCGCCGCCCCGCGGCACCCAGGATGCTGAGCAGCGTTCCGGCCAGCGTGGTCACGGCGATCAGCAGGATCGTCGTGGCCGCGCCATGCGCGATGTCGCCCAGGGCACCCGGGAGCCAGGCAAAAGCCACGGAAACTCAATCCTTGAGATTGTCGGGATTGAGCGGCGTCTTCAGCCAGGCTTTCGAGCTTTCGTCCAGCTTGCCGTCGGCCAGCATCTTGGCGACCGCATCGTTGACGGCCTTCTTCAGGCCGTCTTCGTTCTTGTTGAGGCCGATATGCGAAGGCGAGGTCAGAAGCTGGAACTTCTGCTCCGGCTTCAGTGCGTCCTGCTTGGCCAGCACCTGCGCGCCGACATCGTTGCCGACGACCATCAGCTGCGTCTGGCCGGAGATGAAGGCCTGGATCACCGAATTGTAGTTGTCGAAGCGCTTGATGTCGGCCGATGCCGGTGCTGCCTCGGTGAGCGAGGTGTCTTCCAGCGTGCCGCGATTGACGGCGATCGACTTGTCGGCGAGGTCTTCCTTGCCTTTGACGGCAAGCGCTGCCGGACCGATCACGGCGATGTAGTAGGGCGCGTAGGCAGCGGCGAAGTCGATGACCTGCTCGCGTTCCTTCGAATAGCCGACGCTCATCAGCAGGTCGACGCGATGATCGTTCAGATACGGGATGCGGTTCTGGCCGGTGACGGCGATGGGATTGAGCTTCACCTTGAGCGTATCGGCGATGTATTGCGCGACATCCATGTCATAGCCCTTGAGGCTCATGTCGGCGCTGGCCGAGGAGAAGGGCGGAAAGTCGGCGAAGACGCCGACATTGATGGTGCCGGCCTTGGTGATGTCCGCCAGCGCATCGGCGCTAGCGGCCTGAACTGCGAGGCCGAAACCGGCCGTGCCGAGCATCAGCACGGCGGCGATGGAGGCAAATGTCTTACGGATTGTCATTGTCATTCCCCTGTCTGGAAGCTTTGTTTGTTCGGGTCGGCCGCCGGCTCCAGCGCGGCGGCTGCCTTTGCTTTTCTAGACGTCAGGCGCCCTTGCCTGTTATCGCCGGGCTGAACACCATCAGGCTCAGTATCTCGAACAGCACCTGTGCGGCGGCATGCGCGGTGTTGGTGGTGGCGTCATATTGCGGCGCCACCTCGACGACGTCGCCGCCGACGATGTTGAGACCTTTGAGGCCGCGCAAGAGTTCGAGCACTTCGCGCGTCGTCAGCCCGCCGACCTCCGGCGTGCCGGTGCCCGGCGCGAAGGCCGGATCGACGCTGTCGATGTCGAAGGAGACATAGGTCGGGCCGTCGCCGACGATCTTGCGCGCCTTCTCGATGATCGCCGGAATGCCGAGGCCGGTCACCTCCTCGGCATGCACCACGGTCATGCCGGACTCGTAGGTGAACTCCCACAGATATTCGGCCGAGCCGCGGATGCCGATCTGGATCGTGCGCGTCGGGTCGAGCACGCCGTCAAGCACAGCGTTGCGGAACGGGCCGCCATGGTGGAACTTGGTCATGTCGAACAGGCCACTGGTGTCGCAGTGGGCGTCGATATGGATCAACCCCACCGGGGCCTTCTTGCCGACGGCCTTCAGAATTGGATGGCTGATCGAATGGTCGCCGCCGATCGACAGCGGAATGACCCCGGCATCGACGATCTGGTTGGTGCGGCGCTCGATATCCTCATGGCTGGTCTCAAGCCGGTAGCGGCTGCGGAACGGCGTGTCACCAATGTCGGCGACCCTGAGCTCATGCGTCGGCGCGCATTCCAGCACGTGATTGTAGGGCCCGATGCGCTCGATGGCGCGCAACGCCCTTGGCCCGAAGCGCGAGCCCGGGCGGTTGGTGACGCCGAGATCCATCGGCACGCCGATCATCGCCACCTGCAAATCGCCGAAATCCGGATTGTCGGCCGATATTTCGCGGTAGGGCGCGGCAAGAAAGGTCGGGATGCCTGAATAGGGCGCCAGCCGCGTGCCGCTCTTGGAGAAGATCTTGTCGGCGACCTTGCGGAATTTCGGGTCGAACATCTCGCCGCCATGGCTTTCACCATATTTGCGACGCAACGCATCGAGCTTGCCGCGATCGTATCCCATGTCCGCTCCTCCTGGGCTGATGCAGTGCCGGCGCGGGTGACGCCTGCGAACCGACCGTCATCCGGCCGGGCCGCTGTCCCGCTGGCTGCCTGCAGATTTCATGTCTTGATGCTGTTCTAAACTCAAGTGTCTGGCAGTGGCATTGAAAAATCAATTGATATTGTTAGGGTGTTTTCTGTGAGAAAATCTCACAACAAAGTGGTACCATGACCAAGCGCCTGCCACCGCTCAATCCGCTGCGCGCCTTCGAGGCAACGGCTCGCCATGGTTCACTGACCAAGGCGGCGACTGAGCTGAACGTCACTCATGGCGCCGTCAGCCACCAGATCAAGGCGCTCGAGCAGTCGCTCGGTGTCAAGCTGTTCGAGCGGGTCGGCCAGCGGGTCAAGCTGACACCGCATGGCGCGGAGCTTCTGCCGGCGGTGTCGACCGCGTTCGACGGCATCGCCGCCGCCACCCAGCGCATGACAAGGCCGGCGAGCAGCGGCACACTTTCGGTCTCCTGCGTGCCGGCGCTACTGTTGCTGTGGATGACACCGCGGCTCGGCAGTTTCATGGCGCAATATCCCGACATAAGGCTGACGCTTATTCCGTCCAACGATCCCAAGGATTTGCGGGCGCCCAATATCGATGTCTGCGTGCATTATGGCGACGGCAGCTGGACCGATTGCTGGATGCGCAAATGGTCGGGCCTCGAACTGTTCCCCGTGGTCAGCCCGACCTTGATCAACAACCGGCCGATCCGCAGCGTCAGGGATCTCGCCGATCATGTCTTCCTGCATGGCGATGACGGCCGCGAGTGGCACACCTGGCTGGCTGCCGCCGATGCGCTGGACCTGGAGCGGGGCCGCCGCCATCACCTCGGCGATGCGCGTATGGCGACCGAGGCAGCGGTGCACGGCCATGGCGTGGCGCTGGGCGACTCGGTGACGGCAAGCGCGCTGCTGGCCAGGGGCATGCTGGTCGCGCCGTTCAGCCTGTCGGTGCCGGCGGTCGACGATTTTTATGTCGTCTGCCGCAACGAGATGCGGACGACGCCGATCGTGCAGGTGTTCGTCGACTGGCTGTTTGCCGAGAAAGCGGGGGACGATGGGCGCGCCGACGCCCCTGTGGCCGGCCGCATCGTCAGCCGCCGCAAGCGTCCGGCGCTCAGGGTGATGGGCGGCAAATCCGCAAGCTGATGCCGGGCTGCGCGCCGCCGCATGCAGGCAGCTCTTTTTGTCGGGCCAGCCTGAAAGCGGGCAGCGTTGCGGCCGATTCGATGCTATGAGGCCTGTCGCGATTGTGGATGGCAGGCAGCGAAGGCGGTGTTGAAACATGGCTAAGACCGATATTGCGCGGCGCGTCTACAACCACACCTGGAAGCTCGACCCGATCGTGCGCAGCCTGCTCGACACGGATTTCTACAAGCTTTTGATGCTGCAGATGATCTGGGGCATGTATCCCAAGGTCGACGCAACCTTCTCGCTGATCAACCGCACGACCTCGGTGCGCCTTGCCGACGAGATCGACGAGGGCGAATTGCGCGAACAACTCGACCATGCCCGCACCTTGCGCTTCTCCAAGAAGGAGATGATCTGGCTCGGCGGTAACAATTTCTACGGCCGCAAGCAGATCTTCGAACCGGAATTCCTCGCCTGGCTGGAAGGCTTCCGGCTGCCCGAATACGAGCTGTCGAAGCGCGACGGGCAGTATGAACTGACCTTCAGCGGGGCGTGGATGTACACCACGCTGTGGGAAATCCCGGCGCTCGCCATCATCAATGAACTCCGATCTCGCGCAGCCATGCGGGCGTTCGGGCCTTTCGCGCTCGACGTGCTCTATGCCCGCGCCAAATCCAAGATGTGGGCCAAGACCGAGCGGCTGAAGGCGCTGCCCGGCATCCGCATCTCGGACTTCGGCACGCGCCGGCGCCATTCCTTCCTATGGCAGCGCTGGTGTGTCGAGGCGTTGAAGGAAGGCATCGGCGAGGCGTTCACCGGCACCTCCAACGTGCTTCTGGCCATGGACAACGACCTCGAAGCGCTCGGCACCAACGCACATGAGCTGCCGATGGTGTTTGCCGCGCTTGCCGACTCGGAAAAAGAGCTGAGACAGTCGCCTTACAAGGTGCTGCAGGACTGGCAGCGCTACTATGGCGGCAATCTGCTGATCGTGCTGCCCGACGCCTTCGGCACAGCATCGTTCCTGCGCGATGCGCCGGACTGGGTGGCCGACTGGACGGGCTTTCGCCCCGACAGCGCGCCGCCGATCGAAGGCGGCGAAAAAATCCTGTCCTGGTGGCGCGACAAGGGCAAGGACCCCAAGCAGAAACTGCTGATCTTCTCCGACGGGCTCGAGGTCGAGACCATCGAGGAGACCTATCGCCACTTCAAGGGCAAGGTGCGCATGTCCTTCGGCTGGGGCACCAATCTGACCAATGATTTCGAAGGCTGCGCGCCGACGGAAACCAACAGCCTCGACGCCATATCGCTGGTTTGCAAGGTCACCGAGGCCAATGGCAGGCCAGCGGTCAAGCTGTCGGACAATCCGGCCAAGGCGACCGGCGATGTGAAAGAGATCGAGCGGTATCTCAGGATTTTTGGCGAGAAGGACCGCGTGGAGCAATTGGTCAAGGTGTGAGGGGTGGGGTGGTGGGGCTCTTGGATAGGCCGAGTTCCTTGGCGCCCCCCTCTGTCCTGCCGGACATCTCCCCCTCAAGGGGGGAGATTGGACTTGGTCTCTGCTTTCGCCAATCTCCAACGCTTGAAGAATGGCGCCAACAGGCCGTTCTGCCGATCTCCCCCCTTGAGGGGGAGATGTCCGGCAGGACAGAGGGGGGCCTCGTAGAGCACTGCCATCAGCTGTTGGCGTTATTATCTGCGGCGCTGTTTGCCCTCCTCCCCACCCCAGCCTTCGCCCATGCCTCCGACCGTGGTCATGTCCTGCTGCTGCCGACCGGCTATTATCTCGCCGGCGGCGCTTTCGCAGTGGCCGTCAGCTTCCTCGTGCTGGCCCTGCTGCCGCCCGTGGCTCTCGACAAATTCTGGCGTCGGCGCTTGCAACTCTTCACCATCAGCGACAGCGCCCGCGCCGCCATCAGCCTGATATCCTTTGCCGGCTTTGCAATTCTCATCGCCGCCGGCCTTTTCGGCAGCCGCGACCCGCTTTCAAACCCGCTGCCTTTGGTGATCTGGACCCTTTTGTGGGCCGGCGTCACGCTGTTGCAAGGCCTCTTCGGCGATCTCTGGTCATGGCTGAACCCCTGGTATGGACCATGGCGTATCGCCTCGCGCCTGTTCGGGACCGGAACATGGCGCCTGCCCCGATGGGTCGGCTGCTGGCCTGCGGCCATCTTGTTCTTCGCCTTTGCCTGGTTCGAACTCATCGATCCGGCGCCCGACGATCCGGCGCGTCTGGCCTTGGCCGCCGGCCTCTACTGGCTGTTCTCTTTCCTCGCCATGCTGGCGTTCGGCTATCGCGGCTGGAGCCGCAGCGGCGAATTCCTGACGGTCTTCTTCTCCATGGTGGCGCGTTTCGCAATTGTGGTACGGAACGAACATGGCCGGCTTGCCCTGTGCTGGCCGGGCGCCAAGCTGCTGGCCGCGGAGCCCTTGCCGGCCAGCGGCATGGCTTTCCTGCTGCTCGCCCTGTCGTCGGTGTCCTTCGACGGCCTGTCGAAAACCTTCTTCTGGCTCGGCCTGTTCGGCATCAACCCGCTCGAATTTCCCGGCCGCACGGCGCTGATCGGCAGCGGCACTTTCGGGCTGATCCTGACATTCGCGCTGCTGGCGGCGGTGTTCCTGCTTGCCGTCTGGCTCGGCCAACGTCTTGCCGGCAGCGACCACATTCTTAACCAGGCGGCCGGTCAGCTGGTGTGGTCGATCGTGCCGATCGCGCTTGCCTATCACATTGCGCATTATCTGACGGCGCTGCTCGTCGACGGCCAATATGCGCTTGCGGCACTTTCCGATCCGTTCGCGATGGGCTGGAACCTGTTCGGCACCGCCGATATGCAGATTGAGGCCGGCATCGTTGCGGGGGCGGACTCTGCGTGGTGGCTGTGGAATATCCAGGCCGGCGCCATCATCCTGGGCCATGTGCTCGCCGTCCTCGTCGCTCACGGCTTCGCCTGGCGCCTGCACCCACAGCCCTCCCGCGCGGCCCTCAGCCAGTTCCCGCTTACCTTGCTGATGATCGCCTACACCGTCTTCGGCCTCTGGTTGCTTGCCACGCCGACTGTCGGATGAGAAAAGGCGACCAGCATGCCTTCGGGGAAAGCCCGCTTGCCACGTCGGGGCTTTGGTGATTTAGTTTGTACACATGCGATTTTTTGCCTCGTTGCAGCCAGTCAAAACTCAAAAACAGGGGAACTGCCGTGACTGACAAGAATGGGTTTTTCGATCTCTCCAGATCCACGCTCACCCGCCGCACCGCACTGAAAGGTCTGGCCGCAGGCGCCGGCCTCGGCCTTGCCCCTGGCTTCGTCCGCTATTCCCAGGCGCAGAGTTCGGCGCCGATCAAGATCGGCTTCCAGTCGCACCGCACCGGCATCGGCGCTGCCTATGGCCGCTGGTACGAAAAGACGACAGCTGCCGCAGTCAAGGCGATCAATGCAGCCGGCGGCATCAATGGCCGCCAGGTCGAGGTGATCATCGAGGATGACGGCACCGATCCCGGCCGTGGCGCCGAGGTGGTCGGCAAGTTCGCCACCCAGCACAAAACCGACATCGTCTTCGGCACGCTGTTCTCGCATGTCGTCATCGGCTCGGCGCCCGCCGCCGGCGAAAACAAGATGCCCTATTTCGTCGTCAGCGAAGGCCATCACGTCGCCTCGACCAAGCTGAACCGCTATGTCTTCCAGCCCGGCATCACCGACGTGAAGAGCCAGATCCAGTCGATGGCGCCGTGGATCGCGGCTAACGCCGGCAAGAAGGTGACGCAGATCTTCCCGGATTTCGCCTTCGGCTACGACCACCGCGACTACCTGCCGCCGGCGCTGAAGGCGCAAGGCGGCGAGGTCATCGCGCAGATCGCCATCCCGCCGACGGAATCATCCTTCACCAAGTATTTTCCGCAGATCCCGGCCGAGACCGAGGTGATCTACCACGTCATGGTCGGCCCGGCCGTGCTCACCTTCGTCAAGGAGCTTGGTGAGTTCTACGGCTCCAACCGGCCGCAACTGTTCGGCTTCATCGATTCGCTCGAAGCCACCGACATCAACAGCCCCGGCCTCGAATTCCTCGATGGCAGCCATTTCTGGGAAGGCTCGCCGCGCTATGCGCAGGCCGATGATTCCGAGGCGCAGAAGGCCTATCGCGCTGCTGTCGGCATCGACGACAATGGCGCCGCCGTCGGCGACCCCAAGGACGTCTCCACCGCAGCCCACATGTTCGGCTGCTGGGAAACGCTCTACGTCGTCAAGAAGGCGATGGAGGACGCCGGCTACAAGGGACCGGAAGACCGCGCCAAGCTGGTCGAGGCGACCGAGGCGCTGACCGAATTCGCCGAAGGTCCGGAACATCCGCAGGGACCGAAGACCTTCAACGGCAAGATCCACCAGTGCTTTGGCATCCAGAACATCTCCAAGATCGAAGGCGGCAAGCTCAAGGTCGTGCACAAGACCAAGATCGAAGACGGACTTTACGAGGCCGAAGGGGATTATACGACGCAGGCGCTGTAGGTTTAGCTGCGCCAATCAGCGTGAGCGCCAAGCCGCCCCCCTCTGTCCTGCCGGACCCGGCCCTTCGCTGTCGCTCCGGGCGTTCGTCGTTCGGAAAGCCAAGCAATTGGCTTTCCGTCCGCTGCGCGGATCACTCCTCACCCCCCTCAAGGGGCGCGATTGCGCTATCGCTGGGCGTGTAGCATGCACTTCGGTCCCCACCTCCTCCTCGCCGCCCTCGAAGGCCTCGTCACCTCAGCCGTGCTGGCGCTGACCGCGCTCGGCCTGTCCTTGGTGTTCGGCGTCATGCGGGTGGTCAATGTCGCGCATGGTGAGTTCTTCATGCTGGGCGCCGTGCTCGCCTGGGCGATCACCACAGCCATTGGCGGCCATCCCGCGCTCGGCTTCCTGGCCGCACTTGTGATTGCGCCGCTGATCGTCGGCGCCATTGCGCTGGTCGCCGAACGGCTGGTGCTGCGACGGCTCAACTACAATCCGGAAGCCACCATCGTCGCCACCATCGGCATGCTCTACATCATCCAGCAGCTGGCGCTGACCTTCTACGGTCCGGAGGCGCGGCCGGTGGAGCCGCCGTTCAGCTACCGCATCCTTTTGCCGTGGTTCGGCTACTCCGGCTACAAACTGTCTGTCATCGCCGCCTCCGCGCTGCTGCTCACCGCGACATGGCTGGTGCTGACGCGCACCAAGGTCGGCCTCGTCATGCGCGCCACGCAGTATGACAGCGAGACGGCGCAGGCCTTCGGCATCCCCGTCGGCCGCGTCTATGGCGGCGTCTTCGCGCTTGGCGCCATGCTGGCGGCCATTGCCGCAGTGCTGATCGTGCCGATCAGCCAGGCGCATTACCTGATGGGGCAGGACCCGCTGCTGCTCTCCTTCATCGTCGTCATCATCGGCGGCCTCGGCTCGCTGCGCGGCACGGTCGTCGCCGCCGTGCTGATCGGTCTCTCCGACGGCATCATCTCGATGTTCTTCTCGCCGACGCTGGCCAAGATCATCGCCACGCTGCTGGTCGCCATGGTGCTGGTGTTCCGTCCGCAAGGCTTGTTCGGGACGAGGTCGCGATGAGCGAAGCTTCGCCGGTAAAAGCCTATGCCATGCATCTCGGCGTCGTCGCGCTGCTTTTCGTGCTGAGCTTCCTTCTGCCGGAATACTATCACGGCCTGCTCGCCCGCATCATGGTGCTGGCAGTGTTCGCCATGGGCTACAACATGCTGTTCGGCTATGTCGGCCTGCTCAGCCTCGGCCATGCCATGTTCTTTGCCGCCGGGCTCTATGGCGCCGGCCTTGCCGTCATCCAGCTCGGCTGGAGCGTACCAGCGGCGTTCGCCGCCGGGCTTGCCTGTGGTGTTGTTGTGTCACTCGTGATCGGCCTGCTGGCGCTGCGCACCACCGGCGTCGCCTTCATGATCGTCACCATGATGTTCGCGCAAGTGTTCTACCTCCTCATCCTCTACTTCGCGACGTGGACCGGCGGCGACCAGGGCATGGTCGTGCCGCAGCCGGCGCGGGTGCTCAGCTTCGGCGCGACATCGCTCGAGCTCACCAATCCGACCGTTCGCTACATGACGGCGCTGGCGCTGTTTTCGATCGTGCTTCTCGTCACATTGGCCATCGTCCGCTCCCGGTATGGCCGCGTGCTGGTCGCCATCCGCGAGAACGAAGAGCGGACGAAGATGCTCGGATACGACACGTTTTCGAACAAGCTCGCCGCCGTCGTCATCTCCGGCATCATCTGCGCGGCCTCGGGTGCCGCCTATGCGCTGCTGTTCGGCTATGTCGGATCGAGCTTCGCGTCGGTGCAATATTCGATCCTGCCGCTGCTGTGGGTGCTGCTGGGCGGTGCTGCAACAACGCTCGGGCCGCTGATCGGCACGCTGTTCATGTACTATGTCATCGATATCACCAGCGGCTACACCTCCGCCTATCTGCTGATCGTCGGCATCGCGCTGATCCTTCTGGTGCTGTTTTTCCCCAAAGGCATTCTGGGCAGCATTAGGCAGCGCTGGCTCGGGTGGCTGCCATGATGCCGCTTTTGACCACCAAGGGCCTTTCTCGCGACTTCGGCGGCCTGCGTGCCGTCGACCGTGTGGATTTCTCCTTGATGCCGGGCGAAATCCGCGCCGTGATCGGCCCCAATGGAGCGGGGAAGACCACCTTCGTCAGCCTGGTCAGCGGCCGCATCCAGCCGTCTGCCGGCATGATCGTCTTCGACGGCGCCGACATCACCAATCTGCCTGCCTATGTCAGGGTCCGCAGGGGGATCGCCTACACCTTCCAGCTCACCAGCGTCTATGCCAACCTGTCCGTCTACGCCAACGTCGCGCTGCCCGCGCAACTGACGCTGCGGCATGGCAGCCATTCCAGGAGCGCGATACAGGCCGCTGTCATGACCGCACTCGAACGCACCGGCCTGGCCGATCGCGCCCACATGCCGGCCGGGCAGTTGTCCTACGGCCATCAGCGCCTGCTGGAAGTGGCGATGGGCCTGGCGCTGAAGCCGCGCCTGCTGATCCTCGACGAGCCGACGCAAGGGCTGGCCGACAGCGAGATCGACAATTTCGTCACCCTGGTGCGCGAGATCGCCAAGAACGCCACCGTGCTTCTGATCGAGCACAACATGCCTGTCGTCATGCAACTGGCCGACCGCATCACGGTCTTCAATGCCGGCAAGATCCTCGCCGAAGGCACGCCCGAAGCGATCCGCGAAAACGCGGCGGTGCAGGAAGCCTATCTGGGGACTGCCCCATGACCGAGGCAAACCAGGCCGAGGCCACGCCTCAAGCACTCACCATTTCGGGGCTCGACTGCTTCTATGGCGAGGTCCAGGTGCTCTATGGCCTCGACCTGGTGCTGAACAAAGGCGAGGTGCTGTGCCTGTTCGGCCGCAATGGAGCCGGCAAGACGACGACACTCAAGGCCATCATGGGGCTGGTTCCCTCGAGCGCCGGCTCGATCAGGCTCGATGGCAAGGAGTTGACCGGCCTGCCGGCGCATGAGGTGCCGAAGGCCGGCGTCGCCTATGTGCCGCAGGGAAGGCGATTGTTCGCCGAAATGACGGTGGCGGAAAACATCGAGATCGGCCTGATGGCGCGCGGCAAAGGCAAGGCGACGCGTGAAAACGTGCTCGACCTCTTTCCATTGCTGCGCCAGCGGCTCCGGCAGCGTTCCGGCACACTGTCCGGCGGCGAACAGCAGATGCTGGCGATGGCGCGTGCACTCTGCCTCGAACCGCAGGTGCTATTGCTCGACGAGCCGACCGAGGGGCTGATGCCGTCGATGATCGCGAAGATCCGCGAGACGGTGTCGACGCTGCGCGACATGGGCGTTTCGACCATCCTGGTCGAGCAGCGTGTCGATGCGGTGCTTTCGGTCGCCGACCGCGTTGCTTTCGTCGAAAACGGCCGCAACCGCGAGACGGTCGATGTCGAGGAATTGCGCGCCGACCCGTCGGCGGTGCGCCGTTATGTCGGCGTCGGTTGATCAGCCGAAGAACAGAAAACCCGCTACCAAAAACGTCGGGATCAGCACCAGGCCCGACCATGCCATATAGCCGAAAAAGCCCGGCATCTTCACGCCGCGATGTCGGGCGATGGCGTAGACCATGAAGTTCGGCGCATTGCCGATATAGGTGTTGGCGCCCATGAACACCGCGCCGGCCGAGATCGCGGCAAGCGTCGAAGCGAACTCCGTCATCAGGTGCCGGGGGTCACCGCCGGCAAGCTCGAAGAACACCAGATAAGTCGGCGCATTGTCCAGGAAGGATGACAGCGCCCCGGTCAGCCAGAAATAGGCGAGATCGTTGGGCTGGCTGGAGGAAGAACTCACAAGCGACACCAGCGGCGCCAGCGCACCCTCATGGCCTGCCCTGAGGATGGCGATGACCGGCACGATGCAGATGAAGATGCCGGCAAACAATTTGGCCACCTCTGATATCGGACCCCAGTTGAAGCCATTGGCCTCGCGGTATTCCTTGCGCGAAATGACAAGTGAAACGAGGGCGAGCGCCAGGATCATGGCGTCGCGCACCAGATTCTGCAGTTCCAGGCTGACGCCGAACACGGAGAAGCTGACGCCCGGCTTCCAAGCCGCCGATAGCAGGATGGCGCCGATCACCCCCGCCAGCAGCGGAAGGTTGGCCAAGCCGCGCAGGCGCACCTTGGTATCCGGTGTCGGGTCCTTGATCTTCGGCGCGCCAGCCTCGCGCCGGTGCAGGATGTTGTCGATCACCAGAAAAATGCCCAGGACGACACCGCCGACGAACAGCGTCTCGCGCCAGAGGTTCGTCGTCGTCCAGAAGAAGTCGACGCCGCGCAGGAAGCCGACGAACAGCGGCGGATCGCCAAGCGGCGTCAGCGAGCCGCCGATGTTGGACACCAGGAAGATGAAGAAGATAACGACATGGGCGTTGAACGGCCTGTTATCGTTGGCGCGGATGATCGGCCGGATCAGGATCATCGAGGCACCGGTCGTGCCGATCACCGAGGCCAGCAGCGCGCCGACCAGCAGCAGGCCGGCATTCACCAGCGGCGTGCCGTGAATGTTGCCGGCAAGGAGAATGCCGCCGGAAATGGTGAACAGCGCAAACAGCAGGATGATGAACGACATGTATTCGGTGAGCAACGCATGCAGTACCGCTTCGGTCGCTGTGGGGACACCGAAGGCAACCGCCAGCGGCAGGACCACCAGAGCGCCCCAAAGGGCCGCGATCTTGCCGTAGTGATGCTCCCAGACATGAAGAAACAGCAGCGGACCAGTGGCGATCGACAACAGCAGCCCGGCAAAGGGCACCGCCCACCACAGCGACATCGAAGCGCCGGGCAGGCCGTGTTCCTCCGCCCCGAAAGCCTGTGCCGGAAACAGCACGGCCACAACGATTGCCGCCTTCGTCGCGACCCACAAAAAGCCCCTCTTGCGCCTCACGATCCGTCAGTCCGACAAAGGGTCTTCGAGCCTCACGCCGGCGTCGCGCATGCGCTGCAGCGTGGCATGGAGCGAACCGTTGAGATCGATGCCGCGGCAGGCATCCAGCCGCACTGTGGTTTTGAAGCCCTGGCTGACGGCATCCAGCGCCGAAAAGCCGACGCAGAAATCGGTCGCCAGCCCGACCAGGGTCAGCGTGTCGATGCCGCGCTCCCGGAGGTAGCCGGCAAGGCCGGTCTGGGTCGTGCGGTCGTTCTCGAAGAAGGCCGAGTAGCTGTCGATATCAGGCCGAAATCCCTTGCGAATGACGAGCTCGGCCTTGGTCCAGGCGAGGCCGGAATGGAAATCCGAGCCCAGGCTGCCCTGGATGCAGTGGTCCGGCCACAGCGTCTGCTGGCCGTACGGCATTTCGATCATGGTGAAGGGCTGCGCGCCCGGATGGCTGGAAGCAAAGCTGGAGTGACCGGCGGGATGCCAGTCCTGCGTCAGCACGACATGGTCGGTTCGCCGGATCAGGTCGTTGACCAGCGGCACGATCTCGTCGCCGCCAGCAACCGCCAGCGCGCCGCCGGGACAAAAATCGTTCTGCAGGTCGATGACGACAAGCGCTTCGTCGGCCATGGGCTTTCCTCTTCCGTATGCAGGCTCCAGTGGAAAATGCCGCTGACGCGACCGGACGCAGAAACTTGACCAGATGGCCGGCCGCGTCAACCTCTCGAGCCATAACAAATGCGTGCCGGCGGCGCCGCGGCAAACTCCGGCTTTGACAAATCCTGCCAGCTTGATATCATTTGCATACGAATGAATTTTCCGACCCCTGTGCTGGAAGGATCTTTCGAAGTACCTGCTCTGGAAGGCCTCTTTTCGGGAAGGCAAAGCGTGATCCGTTACGCGAAACCCACCTCGGTCGACGAAGCGCTCGCTTTGCTTGGCGAGGGCGCTTGGCGCATCCTTGCCGGCGGCACCGATTTCTATCCGGCACAGGGCAGCAAACCGATCCGCGACAATGTTCTCGACATTAACGGCCTGGCGGCGCTGTGCGGCATTGCCGAGACGAGCGACCATTTCGTCATCGGCGCGCGCACGACCTGGACCGACATCGTCCGCCATCCCTTGCCGCCGGCCTTCGAGGCTCTGAAGCAGGCGGCGCGAGAGGTCGGCTCGGCGCAGATCCAGAACGTCGCCTCGGTCGCCGGCAATCTCTGCAACGCCTCGCCTGCCGCCGACGGCGTGCCGGCCCTGCTCGTCCTCGATGCCGAGGTCGAGCTGCGCTCGGTGGCAGCGACGCGGCACCTGCCGTTGCAGGACTTCATTCTCGGCAACCGCCGTACGGCTCTGCTGCCCGGTGAGATGGTCACGGCGATCCGCGTGCCGAAGCCCAGCGGCACGTCGGCTTTCGTCAAGCTCGGCGCCCGGCGCTACCTCGTCATTTCCATCGCCATGGTGGCAGCACGTCTGGCCGTCGACAATGGCACCGTCCGGCAAGCGGCGGTCGCGGCCGGCTCCTGTTCGGTGGTGGCCAAGCGGCTGGCCGGCGTCGAAGCCGCGTTGTGCGGGCTGCCGGTGGATGGCGAGCTTGCCGATGCGGTCCTGTCCGCGCCGATGAGCGAACTGTCGCCGATCGCCGATGTGCGCGGCAGCGCCGAATACCGGCTCGATGCAGTGCGCGAGATTGTTGCCCGCGCCGTGCTTGCGGCTGTGGGGCGGACGACTGGCGAAGAGGTGGCGGCATGAGCCAGGTTCAACCTGACGTGCGTGAAGCAGTGCCCGACCTGGGCGCCGTTCGGCCTGCTCGCGGCCCGGAGCGCGTTGACATCGCCTTCGAGGTCAATGGCAGCGCCGTATCGGTCAATGTGCCGCCGCTGCGCCGACTGTCCCTGGTGCTGCGCGACGAACTGGGGCTGACCGGCACCAAGGTCGGCTGCGATGCCGGCGATTGCGGCGCCTGTACGGTGCTGGTCGACGGCGATCCCGTCTGCGCCTGCCTGATGTCGGCGGCGTCCGCTGCCGGCGTATCGGTGACGACAGTTGAAGGGCTTGCCAACGGCCGGCTGTCGACGTTGCAGGCCTCTTTCCTTGCCCATGGCGCTGCGCAGTGCGGGATTTGCACGCCCGCCCTGTTGGTTGCGGCGACGGCTCTGCTGGAGAAGAAGGCGAGCCCCACCGAGGTCGAGGTACAGGACGCGCTCGGCGGAATTCTGTGCCGCTGCACCGGCTACCGGAAGATCATTGCCGCAGTGATGGATGCCTCCCTGCAGGCAGCAAGCCTGGATTTCCGCTTGCCCCGGTCAGGCCACGCGATCGGTTCCTCGCCCATCCGGCTCGACGGCGTGCCGAAGGTCACCGGGGCTGAGAAATTCGGCAGCGATTCCTTCCCCGCCGATGCACTGGCGGTACTGGTGGTCCGCTCTCCGCATTATCACGCCAGCTTCGCCTTCGGTGACCTCGATGGCTGGGCGAAAGCGCACCCTGGCGTCGCCGGCGTCTTCACCGCAGCCGACATTCCGGGAAAAAACTGTTTCGGCGTCATCGGCCCGTTCGCCGACCAGCCGGCACTGGCCGAAGGGTTTGCCCGCCTTCGCGGTGAGGCGGTGGCGTTGGTCGCTGGCGAGCGCGAGGCGATGCTCGATATCGACCTCTCGGATTTTCCGATCCGCTGGACCGAATTGCCGCATGTTCTCCAATCCTGCGAAGCGCGCGCCGGCGGTGCCAAGCTCATCCATGAGAACAGACCGGCAAACCTGCTGACCTCCGGCTTCGTCGAACGCGGCGATCCGGAAGGGGCCCTTGCCGGTGCAGCGTTCACGGTTTCCGGCGTCATCGACACCTCCTATGTCGAGCACGCCTATATCGAACCGGAAGCCGGCTATGCCTATGTGGACGGCGACACGCTGGTCGTCGTCGCCTGCACCCAGGCGCCCTATATGGACCGCGACGAGACGGCGAAGGTGCTCGGCCTTGCCGTCGACAAGGTGCGCATCGTGCCGACCGCGACCGGCGGCGGTTTCGGCTCGAAGCTCGACGTCTCGCTGCAGCCGCTGATCGGCCTTGTGGCGATGAAGACAGGGCGGCCGGCGGCACTTGCCTACACCCGCACCGAATCGATGATGTCGACCACCAAGCGCCATCCGGCCGAGATGAAGGCAACCATCGGCGCCGATGCCGACGGCCTTGTCACCGGCATGATCTTCGAAGGCGATTTCAACACCGGCGCCTATGCAAGCTGGGGCCCTACCGTGGCCAACCGCGTGCCGGTGCACGCCTCCGGACCTTATGCGACGCCGAACTACCGCGCCGAAGGCCGCGCCATCCATACGCATGGGCCGATCTCCGGCGCCTTCCGCGGCTTCGGCGTGCCGCAAGCGACGATCATGCAGGAGACCCTCTATGATGAGCTGGCCGGCAAGCTCGGCATGGACAGGCTCGATTTTCGCTTGAAGAACTGCCTTCGGAACGGCTCCGAAACGGTCACAAGACAGCTTCTGGACTGCGGCGTCGGCATTGCCGAATGCCTCGAATCGCTGCGGCCGCACTGGGCGCGCGCAGCGGCCGATGCGGAGGCATTCAACAGTGCCAACACAGATAGGAAGCGCGGCGTCGGCGTCGCATCGTGCTGGTATGGCTGCGGCAACACCTCGCTGCCCAATCCGTCGACCATTCGGGTCGGCATCGCGGCCGACGGCACGGTCATCCTGCACCAGGGCGCGGTCGATATCGGCCAGGGTTCGAACACGGTCATCGCCCAGATCTGCGCCGACGCGCTCGGCCTGCCGCTGGAGAGATTCCAGCTGAAGAGCGCCGATACATCAATTACTCCCGATGCCGGCAAGACATCGGCCTCGCGCCAGACCTTCGTCACCGGCAAGGCGGCCGAAAAGGCCGGCCGCGCCTTGCGTGAAAAGATTCTGCGTTTCGCCAATGTTTCGGAAAAAGCCGCTCTCCAACTCGACGGCCCGGCGATCGTCATCCGCGAGGGAGAAGCCACCCGCCGCATCGACCTCACGACGTTGGACCTGGATGCCCAGGGCTTCGTCTTCCGTGCCGAGGAGAGCTACGACCCGCCGACGCTGCCCCTCGATGCCAAGGGCCAGGGCAAACCCTACGCCGTTTACGGCTATGGCGCGCAGATCGCCGAACTGGAGGTCGATCTCAAGCTCGGCACGGTGAAGCTCATCAAGATCACCGCCGCGCATGATGTGGGCAAGGCGATCAACCCGCTGCTGGCCGAAGGCCAGATCGAAGGCGGTATCGCGCAAGGCATCGGCATGGCGCTGATGGAAGAGTACATCCCCGGCCGCACCGAGAATCTGCACGATTATCTCATCCCGACCATTGGCGACGTGCCGCCGATCGAGACCATCCTGATAGAAGTTCCGGATCCGGAAGGACCCTTTGGGGCCAAGGGTTTGGGCGAGCATGTGCTGATCCCGACGGCGCCGGCAATCCTCAACGCCATCCGCCACGCCACCGGCGTTCTGATCACCAAGGTTCCGGCGACGCCGACGCGTATCCGCGCTGGCATCCGCGAAAAAGATGGCATCCGCGAAAAGGAGGCACGCCGATGAGCGAGCTTGCCGAACGCTTCGAGACCCATGATCCCGGCGAGAAGCTGGTTGCGGAGAAGATCCGCTGCGATGCCTGCCCGGTGATGTGCTACATATCAGATGGGCGCACCGGCGCCTGCGACCGCTACGGCAATGTCGGCGGCAGGATCGTGCGGATGGACCCGCTGACCATCCTCGACCATGCGGCCGAGACCGGCGCGGCAATCGTGCCGTTCGTCGCCGAGGGCGAACAATGGGACGGCGAACTGGTCAACACCGGCCGCCGCTTCGTTACCGCAATCGGCGCCGGCACCACCTATCCCGACTACAAGCCGGCGCCGTTCATCGTCAGCCAGGAAGTCGAAGGCGTCGATCTCGTCACCGTCGTAACGGAAGGCATTTTTTCGTACTGCGGCGTCAAGGTGAAGATCGACACCGACCGGCATATCGGACCCGAGACGGCTATTGTGCGATCGCAAGGCGAGGCAATCGGCCATGTCACGACGGGCGAGTATGGCTCGCAGATGCTGTCGCTGGGCGGCGTGCATCATCTGACCGGCGGCTCCAAGGCGGAGGGCCGCGCCACCTGTGACGCGCTGCTCAATCTGTGCAACCGCAAGCCGGTGGAACTCGCCATCGACGGCGGCGCCGCCATAACAGTCGAAGCCGGCAAAGCGCCTGTCATCGACGGCAAGCAGGAACATCGCATGCGCGTCGGCTGCGGCTCGGCGACCATCGGCATGTTCGCCACGCAATGGCGCGGCCTTGTCGACGAGGTGGTGGTGGTCGACGACCACATCACCGGCGTCGTTTCCGAGCATCAGGCCGGCAAGGTGCTGGGCTGGCAGGACACAGGGATAAAGATCATCGGCCGCCGTTCGACGCCAGGCCGCTATTTCAAGGTGTCCGAGCCAGGCCTCGGCTGGGGCGGCACCAGCATTTCAGACCCGCTGTCGATCCTTGGCGAGTGGAACGCCAAAAAGGGTGCGCGGCCGGGCCTGTCGCTGCTGATGGTTTCGACCACCGGCGAGCAATTCGCCTATTACGAGCTCGACGACGAGTTGAAGCCGGTGCAAAAACCGTTTCCGGAACGGCTGCAAAAGTCGGTCGGCCTGATCGAGGACAATTGCGAGCCGGCTTTGTGCACGGTGCTGTTCATCGGCGGCGCCGGCGGTTCGTTGCGCGCCGGTGTCACCGAAAACCCGGTCAATCTCACCCGCTCGGTTCAGGGCCTGACCACCTATGTCACAGTCGGCGGCGCGCCGGTCTATGTCTGGCCGGGCGGCGGCATCACGCTGATGGTCGATGTCACACGGGTGCCGGAAGGCGCCTTCGGCTATGTGCCTACACCGGCGCTGGTGGCGCCGATCGAATTCACGCTGCGCCGCGACGACTATGTCAGGCTCGGCGGGTACGAGGCGGAGATCCGCAGCGTCGAGGATATTGTCGCAAAAGGCGGTGAGTACCTGAATCCGCGACGCGGCACAGGCGCCGAAACCAACAATCCATGGCCGCCACTCGCGCAGCTACGTCGTGCCGGCTCGAACGGGACCGGGTGATGCAAGGCCCGCAAGCGCATTGGCTGCAGGACGGCAAGCGGCTGCATCTCAACCACGGGCCGATCGACCTGATCGTCGAGGTTTTTGGTGAGGCGGATGAATGCCGCCGAGCCTATGAACAGGCCATAGCGCGGTTCCAGACAATCCTGGTGGAGCTGGTCGAGGAACTCCCCGAATTGCGGCTGCCGGCGTTTTTCCTGGCGCCGCGCACCTTCGCCGGCCCGACGGCGCGCCGCATGGAGGCAGCCGTCATGCCCCTGGCGGAATGCTTTATAACTCCGATGGCGGCCGTCGCGGGATCGGTAGCCGACGAAATGCTCGCCGCATTGCTTGCCGGTCGCAAGATCGAGCGCGCCTATGTCAACAATGGCGGCGACTGCGCGCTCCATATCGGCAAGGGCCAGTCGATGGGTCTGGCGGTAGCCGGTACCGGCAACGGCATGGCCGACCGGATCACGATCCGCGCGGAAGATGGCGTTCGCGGCGTCGCCACCAGCGGTTGGCGTGGCCGCTCCTTCTCGCTTGGCATTGCCGACGCCGTCACCGTTCTGGCGCGGACCGGCGCCGAAGCCGATGCGGCGGCGACGCTCATCGCCAACGCGGTGGACCTGCCCGGCAATCCCGCCATCAAGCGCATTTCCGCACACGAACTGTCGCCCGACAGCGATCTCGGCTCGCGGCTGGTGACGCAAGGCGTCGGCACGCTTGCCCTTGGCGAAGTGGCGCGCGCGCTGGACAATGGCCTTGCCGTCGCCGAAGATTTTCGCCGCCGGGGGCTTATTGCCGGGTCGGCGCTGTTTCTCGGCGGCGAGATCCGCATCAGTGGCTCGGTTGCGCTTGCCGCGCCCAACGAAACTTCGAGGGAGGAAGTTGCCCATGCCTGAGTTTCCGATCCGCAAGATCGCGGTTCTGACCGAAGAGATCTTTCACGAGGGCGGGCCGGTGGCCAAGGTGCCGCGCCGCCGTGCCGCCGCCATGGCGCTGGTAAAGAACCCGTTCGCCGGGCGCTATGTCGAGGAGCTGCAGAGCGCCATGGACGATCTCAAGCCGCTCGGCCTGCTGCTCGCCGACCGGCTGATCGCGGCGCTCGGCGGCGACGTCAAGCAGATCGACGGCTACGGCAAAGGCGCCATTGTCGGCACCGCAGGTGAGCTGGAACACGGCGCCCTCTGGCATGTGCCCGGCGGCTACGCCATGCGCGAGCGGCTCGGCGACGCCAAGGCGATCGTGCCGTCGGCCAAGAAGGTCGGCGCTTTCGGTTCGAAGCTCGACGTGCCGCTCGGCCACATCAACGCCGCCTATGTGCGCAGCCATTTCGACGCCATGGAAGTCGGCATGTCCGATGGTCCGCGCCCCGACGAGATTCTGTTCTGCCTCGCCATGACTTGTGGCCCGCGCATCCACGATCGCATGGGTGGTCTCGCGGCCGATGACATCAAAGCCTGGGATGGGCTGCGGTGAGCGGCGAGGACAATCTGCTCAAGCTGGTCGAGGTCGAGGCGCCGGACGACCAGGATTACCTCCTGCAGGAGCAGGTCGGCTTCATCCTGCGCAAGGCGCATCAGCGCCATGTCGCGATCTTTGCCGCGCATATCGGCGATCTGACGCCGCCGCAATTCGCGGCGTTGGCCAAGCTGCGTGACGTCGGCGAGACCTCGCAGAACCAGCTCGGCACGCTGATCGCGATGGATGCGGCGACGGTGAAGGGCGTCATCGACCGGCTGAAGGCGCGCGGCCTGGTCGAGCTTTCCAGGCACGAGGTCGACAAAAGACGGCTGCTGGTCAATCTGACCGCGGCAGGCCGCGATGCCATCGAGCGCCTGATCCCGCTGGCGCGCGAGATCACAAAGGAGACGCTGGCGCCGCTCTCGGCCAAGGAGATCGCCACCTTCATGAAGCTGCTGGTGAAGCTGGCTTAGACCCGCCGGGCGCCAAAGGAGCACCCGGCAGGAAGTTTGCCTCAGAGGCCGTTGTCCTTCAGCACCTGGGCGGCGTTTTCCTTGGTGATCTTCTCGGTTGGTAGGGTAATGGTCTTTTCGACTTTCTCGCCGTTGAGGAACTTGATCGCCTGGCGCAGGCCTTCGGCACCGGGAGTGACATAGGTGAAGGTCGCCGTCAGCTCGCCCTTGTTCACCATCTGCACGCCTTCATTGGGCAGGCCGTCGATACCAATGAACTTGATGTCCTTCTCGCGGCCGACATCCTTGGCGGCGAGATAGGCGCCATAGGCCATCGGGTCGTTGTGCCCGTAGACGAGATCGATCTTCTCGTTGCTCTTCAGCGCGTTGGCCATCAGATTGTAGGCCTGGTCCTGCTTCCAGTCGCCCGATTGCTGGTCAAGCAGATATTTGATGCCCGGCTCCTTGTCGGTGAATTCGTGAAAGCCGTCATGGCGGTCATGCGCCGGCTGGGTGCCCATGCCGCCCCAGATCTCGACGACATTGCCTGCAGCCTTGCCCTTGCCGCCCAGCAGTTCGACGGCATATTCGCCGGCCGCGCGGCCGATCAGCGCGTTGTCGCCGCCGACGAACTGCGTGTAGTCCTTGGTGTCGACATTGCGGTCGAGCACGAAGACCGGGATCTTGGCGTCGATCGCCTGCTGCACGACGCCGGTCAGGCCGGCCGATTCCTTCGGTGACACCAACAGCGCATCGACCTCCTGGCGGATCAGGTTCTCGACATCGGCGACCTGCTTTTCGGTCTTGTCCTCGCCGTCGGTGATGATCAGCTCGACCTCGGGGTGCTTGGCGGCTTCGGCCAGGATGTCCTTGTTGAACTGCGCGCGCCAGGGCTCGATGGTCGTCACTTGGGAGAAGCCGATCTTCCACTTCTTGTCCTGAGCGTAAGCGTTGCCAGTGGTCAGCAGCGCGGTGGTGGTCAGCAGTGCCGCGGTCACGGCGGCAAGCTTCAGCATGTCACGTCGTTTCATTTTTTGTTTCCTCCGAGATTGAGAGACGGTGTCTCTTGCGACGGCCGCTTTGCCGCGGCCGTTTCCTTGTGCGCCGATTGCCCGCCGGGCAGGCGCAGATAGGCCAGGAGATCACCGGCATTGCGCTCCTGCACGAGCACGGTGCCGATGATGATCATCCCCTTCAGCACCAGCTGAAGGTTCGAATTGATGTTGTGGAGCTGCAGGATGTTGGAGAGCAGACCGAAGATCAGCACGCCGCAGAACGTGCCGATGAGGCTGCCGCGCCCGCCCATCAGGCTGGTGCCGCCTATGACCACAGCGGCAATGGCGTCGAGCTCCAGCCCGGCGCCGGCATCCGGCTTGCCTTGCCGGTACTGCGCGACATAGAGCACGGCGGCAATGCCGGCGAGCAGCCCGGAGACGGCATAGGTGGCGATCTTGACGCGGCCGGCGGCGATGCCGGAGAGGCGCGCCGCCTCCTCGTTGCCGCCGATGGCATAGACATAGCGGCCGAACGGCGTGAAGCGCAGCACCGCGCCGTAGATCACGATGGCGCCGAGGAAGAACAGGCCCGGCATCGGGATGATGCCGAACACCAGCGAGCGCAGGATCTCGAAATCGGCGGTGGCGTTGGAGCCGGTATAGACCGGCAGCACCGCATTGTTCTGGCCGGCGGTCAGCCGTGCGATGCCGAGCGCCGTCACCATCATCGCCAGGGTGACGATGAAGGGCTGCAGCCGTCCGGCAACGATGATGAAGCCGTTGAGCGCGCCGAACAGCAAACCAACGCACGGCGCCACCAGCAGCACGCCGAGCACGCCGAATTTCGGCTCGATCTGCGGCAGCAGAAACCACAGCGACAGGCAGCACAAGACCACGCCGACGACGGCGGGCGTGATCAGGCCGCGAATCCCGTCCAGCCTGATCTCGCGGACGAGATCGGCGCCGGCACGGGACTTTGCCAGGTTCTGGAAGATGAAGCGGGTGACGACGAAACCGAGGCAAAGCGCCACCAGCGCGACGGTCGGCACGCCCAGCACGACGCCCGGCGTCACGCCTGGGACCGTCAGCAGCATGGCACAGACCACCGAGCAGATGGCCATCAGCGAGCCGACGGAGAGATCGATGCCGCCGGTGATGATGACAGCCGTCATGCCGGTGGCGATCAGCCCGGTGGTCGAGACCTGGCGCAGCACGTCGAGCAGGTTGCCGTAGGAGAGGAAGATGTTGTTGCCCTTGGAACTCATCGGCGAGCCCAGCACGCCGATCAGGAAGATGGCGATCAGGCCCCAATAGAGCTTGGTACGGGACAGGAGTTTCAGGGCAGTCATGCGGCTGGTCTCGATATGGTCCTGCGCGGGGCGGCGAGACGCATGATGGCCTCCTCGCTGGCCGCATCGCGGGAAAGAATGCCTGTCTGGCGGCCATCGGCCATCACCAGGATGCGGTCGGAGAGATGCAAAAGCTCCGGGAGTTCGGAGCTGATGACGGCGATGGCCAGTCCATCGCGCGCCAGCTTGAAGATCAGGTCGTAGATCTCGCGTTTGGCGCCGACATCGATGCCGCGCGTCGGCTCGTCCAGCAACAGCACCCTTGGCCTGGTCGCCAGCCACTTGCCGATGACGACCTTCTGCTGGTTGCCGCCGGACAGCGTGCCGGCAGGCTGGTCGATGTCCCGGCAGCGGATGCCGAGCGCCTTGACCGCCTGCCGCGCCAGCCCCTGCTCGGCGGCCAGCGAGCGGATGCCGAAGCGGGACAGCGACCCGACCAGCGGCAGCGCGACATTGTCTGCGATCGAAGCCTGCAGATGCAGGCCTTGCGTCTTGCGGTCCTCGGTGACCAGTGCAATGCCCAGCCGCCTTGCGTCGCGGGGCGAACGGATATCCACAGGCCGGCCGTCGACCTGGATTTCGCCACCGGTGCGGCCATCGCTCGAGCCGAAGATCGCTTCCAGGATCTCGGTTCGGCCCGAACCCAGCAGCCCGCCAATGCCGAGGACCTCTCCGGCGGCAAGATCGAAGCCAACGCCGTCGATCACCGTGCGCCAGCCATGCGCATCAGGCTTCGAGAGCGACAGGTTTTCGACCGAAAGCACAATGTTGCCGCCGGAGTGGCGCTCTTCCTGGGAGGAAGCGAGCAGGTTGCGTCCGACCATCGCCGAAATGATCGCATCTTCGTCCAGCCTGGCCATCGGCTCGGTCAGTACATGGCGGCCGTCGCGAAACACGGTGACGCGGCTGGCCAGATGCATGACCTCGTCGATGCGGTGCGAGATGTAGACGATGGCGACACCGCTCTCGGCAAGCTGGCGGATGATGCGGAACAGCCGCTGGCATTCGGCCGGCGACAGCGCCGAGGTCGGCTCGTCCATGATCAGGATGCGTGCCGACATCGACAGCGCCTTGGCGATCTCGACCAGCTGCTGCTCGCCGACACGCAGGGCACCGACGCGGGCTTGCGGATCGAGCTCGATGCCGAGCCGCTGCAACAAAGCGCCCGCCGCGCGGCTGCTTGCCTTGCGGTCGACAATCAGCCCGGCGATCAGCTTCTCGCGGCCAAGGAAGATGTTGTCGGCGACGCTGAGTTCGGGCACCAGGTTGAGCTCCTGATGAATGATGGCAATGCCGGCATCCTCGGCGTCGCGTACGCCAGCGAAATTGACAGGGTGGCCATCGACGCTGACCGTGCCTTCATAGCCGGTGTAGACGCCGGAGAGGATCTTCATCAGCGTCGACTTGCCGGCGCCGTTTTCGCCCATCAAGGCATGAACCTCGCCGCGCCGCAGCTCGAAGCCGACATCGACCAGGGCGGCGATGCCGCCGAAGCTCTTGGAAATATGCTCGGCGCTCAGAACGGTGTCCGACCGATCGGCAGCGCCGTGCTGCGGGGAAAGGGAACTGCTCTCTCGCATGACAATGGCGGCCTCCCTTCCGTCCTCGTCAACTTCCCGCAAACGCTAATCTAAACGTTTCGATCATGTCAAGCTGATATGAGGTGCCGCATGTTTACTGCATTTCGATTCTTGCTAAAAAGGACAGGATTCCGTACGTATTGGCCGGCAAGGGTGGCGAAACGTTTCGAAAATGACAGCATCAGGGCAAAAAAAACACCGGAAATCCACCGCGCCCACCATGCTTCATGTGGCTGAAGCGGCACGTGTGTCTGTCGCCACCGTTTCGGCGCTGATCAATGGCACGGCGACGGTCAGTCCGGAGCTTAGCCAGCGCATCGAACAGGCGATCCGCGATATCGGCTACAAGCGCAACGCGATCGCCCGCAGCCTGAAGATGGGCACGACCCGCACGATCGGATTGACCGTGCCGCACATCACCAACCCATTCTTCACCGATGTCGTCTCGGTCATCCAGCAGGCCTTCGACCGGGCCGGCTATGCTGTCATGCTGTGCTGCACGGACGAGGATTTGAACACCCAGGACGATCAGATCAAGCTGCTGCTCGACCGCATGGTCGACGGGCTGATCGTGGCGCGCGTCGGCGACGGCGCGATCCTCAAGCGGATCGTCGACGACGCCAACGTGCCGGTGGTGCTGCTCGATCGTATCTGCAAAGGCGTCGACACCGATGCCGTGGTGCTGGACAACCAGCGCGCGGTGTTCGACGCCATCACCTATCTGATCAATCTCGGCCACCGGCGCATCGGTTACATCACCGGCACGTCGGACATTTCGCCGATGCATGACCGCATGGCGGGATATCGCGAGGCGCTTCACGCCGCCGGCCTGCCGATCGCGGAGGAGCTGATCCGCTTCGGCAATTTCCACGAGATCGACGGCTACAACGCGACCATGCAGATGCTGTCCTCGCACGATCGGCCAAGCGCGATCTTCTCGGCCAACAACCCGATGGTGATCGGCACCATGAAGGCGATCCGCGACATCGGCCTGTCCTGCCCGGAAGACATTTCAGTTGCCTGCTTCGACGACTTTCCATGGTCCGACGTGTTTCAGCCGCAGCTGACCACGGTGGCGCAGCCGGTGCAGGCGATCGGCGAACAGGCGGCCAATCTGCTTCTCGACCGTCTCGCCGGCAACAGGGACGCGCCGCCGCGCAAGCTTTTGCTCAAGGGCCGGCTGATGATCCGCAATTCCTGTCGCCCGCTGGGGGTGAAGGCGCAGAGCGTGAGCGCGTAGTCTTTCGCCCGTATAGTCCTATCAGGACTTGTCAGGCCGCCTGCGACAGCGATTTGTGCGCCTCGGCCAGGATCTCGAACGACCGTACCCGCGCCGCATGATCAAAAATCTGCGCGGTGACCATCAGCTCGTCGGCGCCGGTGCGGCGCACGAAGGCATCGATGCCTTGCCGCACCGTTTCCGGGGAGCCTACGACGGCGCAGGACAATGCCTGGCCCAGCATGGTCTTTGCCATCGGATCGAGATCGCGGTCATAGTTCTCGACAGGTGGCGGCAGCCGTCCGGCCCGGCCGGTGCGCAGATTGACGAAAGCCTGTTGCAGCGAGGTGAACAGCAAACGAGCCTCGGCATCTGTGGGCGCGGCAAAGACGTTGAGGCCAAGCATGACATGCGGCTTGTCGAGCTGCTCGGAGGGTTGGAAGCGCGAGCGGTAGACATCCAGCGCGTGATCCAGATCCGCCGGCGCGAAATGCGAGGCGAAGGCATAGGGCAGGCCGAGCATGGCGGCAAGCTGCGCGCCGTAGAGGCTGGAGCCGAGGATCCAGACCGGCACGCCCTGGCCTTCGCCGGGCACGGCACGGATGCGCTGGCCTTCCTCGGCCGGCTGGAAATAGCCCATCAGCTCGACGACATCCTGCGGGAAATTGTCGACCCCGGCCTCGAGATTGCGGCGCAAGGCGCGGGCGGTACCCATGTCGGTGCCGGGCGCCCGGCCGATGCCGAGATCGATGCGGCCCGGATGCAATGCGGCCAGCGTGCCGAACTGCTCGGCAATCACCAGCGGCGAATGGTTGGGCAGCATGATGCCGCCGGCGCCGACACGAATGGTCTTGGTGCCGCCCGCGACATGGGCAATGACGACGGCTGTGGCGGCACTGGCAATACCCGGCATGTTGTGATGCTCGGCCAGCCAGAAACGCTTGTAGCCCAGGCGCTCGGCATGGCGGGCAAGATCGAGCGAGTTGGCCAGCGACTGCGAGGCATCGCTGTCTTCGACGATCGGCGACAGGTCGAGAACGGAAAGAGCGGTCATAGGTGGGATCCTGTGTCAGGACCGCATGTAGGAAGCATCCGGCGGCGCCGCAAATTCAAAAATATTGATCAGCCCTTGACAGCTTCGGGGTCGGCGATGTCGTCCTCCTCGACGACAACCGCGTGCTGCGCGGCGAGAAAATTGCCGACATGGCTGAGCCCATCGAAATGATCGCAGAACACCTTGATGACGACCAGCAGCGGCACCGCCATCAGGGCGCCGACGAAACCCCACAGCCATGACCAGAAGGCGATGGCGATGAAGATCGCCACGGCGTTGATCTCGAGGCGCCTGCCGACCACCATCGGCGTCACGAACTGGCCTTCGACGATGTCGCACAAGATCACGAAGGCGGGCGCCAGAAGCGCGTAGAAGATGGTATCGAAGCTGATCAACGCCATGACCGTGACAAGCACGATGGTGATCAGTGCTCCGACATAGGGCAGGAAATTGAGCAGGGCGGCAGCAACGCCCCAGACCAGCGGATTGGGCACGCCGAGCGCCCAAAGACCGAGAGCGATGACCGTGCCGAGGCCGGCATTGATGATGGTGACAGTGAGCAGATAGTGCGAGATTTCGCGTTCGACGTCATAGACGACGCGCAGCGCCCGCTTCTTTTCGCTGAGGCTGGCGAAGGACTGGATGATCTTTTCATAAAACATCGTGCCGGAGGCGAGCAGGAACAGCGACAGCACGAAGATGATGGTGAGGCCTGTTCCCGCCGACAGGATGTTGCTGGCGGCCGCCGACAGGATGCCGGACTGCGCTACCGCCACCTTCTGAATACCCGACTCCTGCGAGGTCTCGGTCAGTTGTTCGATCTGATGCGAAATCTGCATGATCTTCTCGAGCGGCTGTCGCAATTGCGCCAACCGTTCGGTGAGCTTCTGGCCGATCGACGAGGTATTGTTGATAAGATCGATGATCGGGCCACTGAGCAGATAGCCGGCGGTGGCGAACACACAAAGGGACAACAGCACCAGAAGGGTTGCCGAGATCACTTCCGGGATACCGTGCTTGCGCAGCAGCCGGACGATCGGCGTCAGCGTCAGCGCCAGCAGGAAAGCCAGAAGCACTGGCATGAAAAAGGCGCGGGCGAAATAGAGCGCGTAGATGGCCATGAACAGAAAGATGCCGATCAGCAACGAGCGCATCAGACGCGTGTCGGCGCGAGCCGCGACGCGCGAATCCGGTTCATCGGAAACGTCCTGACCCCAGGCTGTGGGTTCGGTTTTCATGGTCACCCCTCAAGCCGGCGCCCCTTCGCACGGCAATCGCCTCCATGAAACGCAGAGTTACGGGCGAGGGTTCCATGAGCCGGCTTCGGGATTGAGGCCGCTCGCGCCGGCTCCGGGTCAGGCTGCCGGCGACGTGACGGCTGTGGCGGGCTTGGCTGTTTCCTTGCGAACGATCGGCGCCACCCTGGTGCCGTAGAGTTCGATCGCCTTCATGATCTTGGCATGCGGCATGGTGCCGATCGCCATCTGCAGCAGGAAGCGGTCATTGCCGAAGATCTTGTGCTGGGCGACGATCTTTTCAGCCACTTGCTCGGGACTGCCGACGAACAGGGCGCCTGTGGGGCCGCGCGACTGGTCGAAATGCGCCCGCGAGGTCGGACCCCAGCCGCGCTCGCGGCCGATGCGATTCATCACTTCCGCCTGCGGGCCGTAGAAATCGTCCGCCGCCTGCTCGGTCGTCTCGGCGATGAAGCCGTGCACGTTGATGCTGGTGGCAAGGCCCGCCGGATCACTGCCGGCGCGCTTGGCGGCTTCGCGGTAGAGATCGAACAGCGGCGCGAAACGCGCCGGCTCGCCGCCAATGATGGCGAGCGCCAGCGGCAGGCCGAGCGCGCCAGCGCGGGCGGCAGACTGCGGCGTGCCGCCAATGGCGATCCAGACCGGTAGCCTGTCCTGGAAGGGCCGGGGATAAACGCCGCGATCATTGATCGGCGCACGCAGATTGCCCGACCAGGTGACCTTCACGCTGTCGCGGATGGCAAGCAGCAGACCGAGTTTTTCGGCGAACAGCTCGTCATAATCCTCGAGGTTGAAACCGAACAGCGGGAAGGATTCGATGAACGAGCCGCGCCCGGCCATGATCTCGGCGCGGCCGCCCGACAGAAGATCGAGCGTGGCAAATTGCTGGAAAACGCGCACCGGGTCATCGGAAGACAGAACGGTGACCGCGCTGGTCAGCTTGATGCGCTTCGAACGCTCGGCCGCCGCGGCCAGGGCCACGACCGGTGCGGAGGCGGCATAGTCGGGCCGGTGATGCTCGCCGAGGCCGAAGACGTCGAGGCCGACCTGGTCGGCCAGCTCGATCTCCTCGATCAGGTTGCGCAGCCGCTCATGCGGGCCGATGGCACCGGGGCCCGGCTGCGGGCTGACGTCGGCGAATGTGTAGAGACCGAGTTCCATTTGATGTCATCCTGGTGTTGGGTTTTCGGGCTAGACGTAGCGACGCCTCAGCCGCGCCGCCAGTGGGGCGGACGGTGAACAGTGCATGTCGGTTTCGGCTCTATCTCTTCGTCGCCATTCCGGACGGAAAACCGCTTCACACTTTTCCTGGAATTGCTCCAAAGGCGTCTCCCGAGTGCAACAGCCGACAATTTCATGGCTGCCATGCCGTTTTGGCGCTTGAACTCTCGGTTTTCGCGCGTATGTAAGCGTCGCGAATTGACTTCAGGGAAGTGGACTTGGCTATCTACAGGGAAAAAGACGTTTTCGAGCGGCGCAATGCCGCAAACGAGGCAAAGAAGGCGCTCCTCGAGCGCTTCAAGGCAAAGCCGGCGGCGGATGATCCCGCAGTGCTGGCGCGGCAGGCTGAACGCAAGGCTATCCTTGCGGCCCGCGAAATCCGCGAGGCCGAAAAGGCCCGGCTGAAGCAGGAGAAGCTGGCACGCGAAGCGGTCGAGAAGGCCGAGCGCGAGGCAGCAGCCGAAGCGGCACGTATCGCCGCCGAGGAAGCTGCACAGGCCGAGGCCAAGATTCGGGAATCCGAAGAGAACGAGCGCATCGCCCGTCTTCTGGCCGACGAAGCCGAACGCAAGGCCAAGCGCGACGCGCGTTATGCGGCACGCAAGCAGCGTACCGGCAGGACGCCTCCGGGCTTCTCCGCCCGCTAGCTCTCGGCTACGGAGCAATCTGCTTCGAGAACCAGGGTCGCCTCGCAGCGGCCCTGAACGTGTTTGTCCCATGCATGTCGCCCTGGTCCCGGCTCTGGGAGGACGACATGCGCAAACCAAGAGACCTAAGCGTTACCGTCAGGCGGCGAACTTCAGCCCCATGATGCCGCAGACGATGAGCGCGATGCAGGCCAGCCTGATCGCGGTGGCCGGTTCGCCGAGCAGCCAGATGCCGAGCAGTGCCGTACCGACGGTGCCGATGCCGGTCCACACCGCATAGGCGGTGCCGACGGGCAGCGCCTTCAGCGCCAGGCCGAGCAGAGTGAGGCTGACGACCATCGAGGCAACGGTCAGCACGGTCGGCACCAGCTTCGAGAAGCCATCGGTGTATTTGAGGCCGATTGCCCAGCCGATCTCGAACAAGCCAGCGAAAAAGAGAAGAATCCACGACATCGACAACGCTCCATCAGAGCATCGGACCCGAAAGGTATTTCGGCGCCCGACGATCAGTCAAACAATGGCGGGTCGTCCCGTCCGGATTTGGGGAAGCGCGAGGTCGTCCCCGCCACGCCAATATAAGAATTTCGGGCGCTCGAGCAACAGCGACCGGCAACAAGTGTCGCCGGCCGTAATCTTATTGCGAAGTGGATCGCCGGACCTACTTGTCCTTGAGCTTCATCGCCTTGACCGGCGGCGCCTTCAGCGCCGGAGCCGGAGCGGGCTTCTTGGCGTCCTTCTTCGGCTTGCGGGCTTCCTTGCCTGCCTTCATCGCACCTTTAGCCATGATTCGTTCCTCCTGATGTGAGAAGCCAAGTGAAACAAGAGAACCGCCCGACCGCAAGGGGTTAGCGACTGTTGCCGCCGACAGCGGATCGCTTTCAACCGGTTTCTAGAGCAATTCACCGTTTCGCGGAAACAGTGAATTGCTCTAACTCTTTGTTTTGACGCAATTCCGGAGGGAAAACCGCTTCACACTTTTCCTGGAATTGCTCTAATTTGCTCGTAAACCATGGCGGTCCGTGCCATGGTCATTTTCGCACTGCAGCATCGACCCGAGCTTCGCCGGGTGATCGTCAGGCAGGCCGTCAGGACGACAATGCGAATCCACATCGGCTGCGAGATGAGCTTCGACTTTCCGCAGGAAACGCCGCTCATCGCGATGCTGAATGTGCACTATTCGCGGGCCTCCGATCTCGAGCGGCCGGATTTCCTGATCTCCAATCCACCGGTGCCGATCGAAAGCTATCGCGACAGTTTCGGCAATTGGTGCAACCGGCTTGTCGCGCCGCCCGGGCGCTTCACCTTCGGCACCGACGCGGTGATCCGCGACCCCGGCACCTTCGAGATGGGCGACCTGATGGCCTGGCAGCACGAGGTGCGCGACCTGCCGGCGGACACATTGCTGTTCCTGCTGCCCAGCCGTTTTTGCGAAAGCGACCTTCTGGCTGACGAGGCGTGGCGGCTGTTCGGCAACACGCCGCTGGGTATTCCGCGCGTGCAGGCGGTCTGCGACTTCGTCCACAGCCACATCGTCTTCAACTACGGCAATGCACGGCCGACGCGCACCGCGGCGGAAGCCTATCGTGAACAGAGCGGCGTGTGCCGCGACTACGCGCATCTCGCCGTCACCTTCTGCCGGGCACTCAACATCCCAACGCGCTATTGCACCGGCTACATCAGCGACATCGGTATGCCGAAGCCATGGGCAAGCATGGATTTCTGCGCCTGGATGGAAGTCTATCTCGGCGGCCGCTGGCATGTCTTCGACCCGCGCAACAATGCACCGCGCATCGGCCGCATCCTGATCGCCTCCGGCCGCGACGCCGCCGACGTGCCGCTGACCCATATTTTCGGCCCGGGAACGCTTGCCGGCTTCAAGGTGTGGACCAGCGAGATCATCGAGTAGTCGCCGTTTTCCATAGACCGATCTCTCATGGCCGCTGCCGTGGACGACCCGACATTCGCGCGGTGTGATGCCTGTGGAGCTTTAGCGGCCTGGCCGCTAGACTGCGCCTTGAACGGGGGCAAATGCCATGGCCGGGCACGGCGGCTCAAAAAAGGTGATCTACGCGGCGCTCGCCGGCAATCTCGCCATCGCGCTGACCAAGTTCGCCGCCGCCGCCTTTACCGGCAGTTCGGCGATGCTGTCGGAGGGCGTCCATTCGCTGGTCGATACCGGCAATGGCGGCCTGCTGCTCTACGGCATGCACCGCGCCGCTCGCCCGGCCGATCGCACGCATCCGCTCGGCCACGGCCGCGAACTCTACTTCTGGAGCTTCATCGTCGCGCTCCTCGTCTTCGCGCTGGGCGCCGGCGTGTCGTTCTACGAAGGCGTGGTCCATATCATGGCGCCGGAGCCGGTCGCCAACGCCAAGGTAAACTATATTGTTCTGGGCCTTTCCTTCCTGTTCGAAGGCAGTTCGTGGTGGGTGGCGCTGAAGGAGTTTCGCCGGCAGAAGGGCAGGCAAGGCTGGCTGCAGGCCGTGCAGTCGAGCAAGGATCCGAGCGTCTACACCGTGCTGTTCGAGGACAGTGCGGCACTTCTCGGCCTGATCGTCGCTTTCGCCGGCATATTGGCGGCGGAACTGCTGGAGATGCCGGAGCTCGACGGCGCCGCCTCTATCGGCATCGGGCTGATCCTTGGCGCGACCGCGATCTTCCTGGCCCGCGAAAGCAAGGGCCTGCTGATCGGCGAGCCGGCGTCGCCCGAGGTGCAGATGAAAGTGCTGGCGATCGCCCAGCAGGATCCGGCGGTGCAGCGGGCGAACGGCGTCCTGACCGTCCATATGGGGCCGACAGAGATCGTCGCCGGGCTCAGCATCGAGTTCGAGGACCATTTGACGGCGCCCGAGATCGAAGCTTGCGTCGAGCGCCTGGAGGCGCAGTTGAAGAAGGAAATGCCGGAGATCACACGGCTGTTCGTCAAGCCGCAGACGTCAGGCACCTGGGAGCAGCGGCGCAGGCTGATCGATTCCGCATCCGATCCTGCCCAGGACTAAAACCGTGCCATTGCCTCACGGCCTAGCGCCGCTAGATTGAAGGGGCTTTGGAGGAACGAAGATGAGAATAGACGGCGGCTGTCATTGTGGCGCCATCACCTACGAGGCGGAGGTCGATCCGGAAGAGACCACGATCTGCCACTGCACGGATTGCCAGCAACTGACCGGCACGGCTTTTCGCCTTACGGTTCCGGCGCCGGAAAGCAACTATCGCATCACCAAGGGCACGCCGAAAATCTACATCAAGATCGTGGCGAGCGGCGCCAAGCGCACCCAGGCCTTTTGCGCCGACTGCGGTTCGCATCTTTACGCCACGTCTGTCGGAGATGGTCCGAAGGTCTATGGAATTCGCGTGGGGACCGCGCGGCAGCGCCAGGATTTGATCCCGACACAGCAGAAATGGCACCGCTCGGCGCTGCACTGGCTGCCTGAATTTCAGGGCATGACCACGTTGGAGGAGCAGTAGCGCCGGTCCGGCACCGCGCCTCAATCGTCGCCTTCGACGACCCTCAGCCTGAGCTGCCCGGTTTTCGAATCGGCAACGCGCGCGCCGGTATCGACCTTGGCGGCGGGACCTCGTGACGCGGCGTCTACGGCGGCATCGCCGTCGGGCTGCGCGCCGAATTCCAGCGCCTCGATCTTCTGGCCGCGCTTGGTGACCTTCGACGTCGAAACCAGTATGTCGTCGATGTCCTTGGCCGACTGGCCGAAATGCACCTGCAGCTTGCGCACCCGCTCATCGACACGCGCAACATCCTCCATCAGCCGGATGACCTCGCCCTGGATCAGGTGCGCCTGTTCGCGCATGCGGGCATCCTTGAGGATCGCCTGGATGACCTGGATCGACAGCATCAGCAGCGACGGCGAGACGATGACGACGCGCGCACGGTGCGCCTTGTGCACGATCGCCTCGAAATTCTCGTGGATCTCGGCGAACACCGATTCCGACGGCACGAACATGAAGGCAGTGTCCTGCGTCTCGCCCTGGATCAGGTATTTGTCCGAGATATCGCGGACATGGATCTCGATGTCGCGGCGGAAGGCCTGCGAAGCTGCCTTCTGCAGATCGGCGCCATCGGCGGCGCGGATGGCGTTCCAGGCTTCCAGCGGAAATTTTGCATCGATGGCCAGCGACGGCGCGCCATTCGGCATCTTCACCAGGCAGTCGGGCCGGCTGCCGTTCGACAGCGTCGCCTGGAACTCATAGGCACCGTGCGGCAGGCCGTCGGCAACGATCGCCTCCATGCGCGACTGGCCGAACGCGCCGCGCGTCTGCTTGTTCGAGAGGATCGCCTGCAATTGCACGACCTGGCCGGCGAGCGACTGGATGTTGCCTTGCGCGACGTCGATGATCGCCAGCCGTTCCTGCAATTTGGCCAGGCTCTCATGCGTGGATTTGGTCTGCTCGGTCATGGTCTGGCCGAGCCGGCCGGTCATGGCGTCGAGGCGTTGGCCGATCGATTGCGTCAGTTCCGCCTGCCGTGCGCCGAACACTTCCGCAATGGCGCCCATGCGGCCCTGCATTTCGGCCTGGCTTTGCAGAATGCCGGCCATCCGCACTTCCGCATCGCGGGCATGATCGGCGGCTTCCGCGGCCGCCACGGCGCGCGCCTTGGCCGACCGCCACAACGCAATGACCAGCGCCACGAACAGGGCCAGAAACAGCAAAACGCCGAAGGCCAGCGCATGGCCGAGCGTGATCGTTGTGGCGCCAAGCCGGGCGACAGGCTCCGAAAGGATGGTGCTCAAATCATTCATGTGGACAGCATAGACGATTCGCCGCGATAGCATAGATCAAAACGTGAACGCGCCTGATGCCAACCGGTTGACGCGTTTCGCTGGAGGTCTTAGGTGGAACGCCATGCCGATCAAGCCGCTCATCATCCTTCCCGACCCCATCCTGCGCCAGGTTTCCAAGCCCGTAGAGCGTGTCGACGCGCCTTTGCGCAAATTAGCCGACGACATGCTGGCGACCATGTATGATGCGCCGGGCATCGGGCTGGCGGCAATCCAGATCGGCGAGCCGCTGCGCTTGCTGGTGATCGATCTCGCCAAGGAAGACGAGACGCCGGCGCCGCATGTCTTCATCAATCCGGAAATCCTGGAGAGCGCCGACGCGCGCTCCGTCTATGAGGAAGGCTGCCTGTCGATCCCGGATTATTACGCCGAGGTCGAACGCCCCGCCTCCGTGCGGGTCAAATATCTCGACCGCGACGGCAAATTGCAGGAGATAGAGGCCGAGGGGTTGATGGCGACCTGCCTGCAACACGAGATCGACCACCTCAATGGCGTCCTGTTCATCGATCACATCTCGAAGCTGAAGCGCGACATGGTGGTAAAGAAATTCAAGAAGCTCGCCAGGGACAAGGTGCCGGGCAAGCTCGCGGGATAAGGTACGGGAGTCCCCTCCAGGCCTATTGTCGGCAGGATTGCCACCAAATGGAGATGCCGACGGTCGACATGCTGATCAGGGACATTCCTGAGCCTTTGAAGCGCGAGATCGAACTGGCGGCGCGCGAGGTCGGCCAGAGCGTCTCGGACAAGGCCATCGGCCTTCTGCGCAAAGGCATAGTTGCGGAGAGGCCGGCCCGAGAGGAGTCGAGCCTCTCGGCGTGGGCTGCAATTCGCTCGGCTTTCGTATCTGAAAGCGCAATTGGCGATGAATACGCGGAAATCATGGAGAAGATCGAAGCGGAAAGATAGCGCGACGGTCGTCCCGCGACTTCGACGGCCTTGACCTGAAGCTCGTAAACCCGTTTGAAGCGGATGCCTGAGCCGGCACACTGCGCGAGCAAGAAGACAGGATACCGGAAGAAAAAATGCCCCTTCGCGTCATCTTCATGGGTACGCCGGAGTTTTCGGTGCCGACCTTGCGCGCGATCGCCGAGGCTGGCCATGAGATATCAGTCGTCTATACCCAGCCGCCGCGCGCTGCCGGACGACGCGGGCTGGAGCTGACGCCGTCGCCGGTGCAGCGCGAGGCGGAGCGACTGGGCATCGAGGTGCGGACGCCGGTTTCGCTCAAAGGCGAGGCCGAACAGGCCGCTTTTCGCGCCTTGCAGGCCGATGTGGCGGTGGTCGTCGCCTATGGCTTGCTGCTGCCGAAGGCGGTTCTGGAGGCAACCCGGCTCGGCTGCGTCAACGGCCATGCGTCGCTTCTGCCGCGCTGGCGCGGCGCCGCCCCCATCCAGCGCGCCATCATGGCCGGTGACCTGGAAAGCGGCATGATGGTGATGCGCATGGAAGAGGGCCTGGACACCGGTCCGGTCGGGCTGGTTGAAAAGTGCGCCATCGAACCCGATATGACAGCCGGCGATCTGCATGATCGGTTGATGAGTGTCGGTGCTGCCTTGATGGTGGAAGCGCTGGCGCGGTTGGAAGGGAACACCCTGACATTCACCACACAAGCTGTGGATGGGGTGACCTACGCCAAGAAAATCGATAAATCCGAGACTCGCGTGGACTGGACTCGCTCGGCAAGTGAGGTCCACAATCATATTCGTGGCCTGTCGCCCTTTCCAGGCGCCTGGTCGGAGATAGGAATTGGCGGCCGCCAGGAGCGGCTGAAACTGCTTCGCTCGACGCTGTCGCAAGGCCTGTCGCCTTCGGAAGATTTGGGCGAGTCGGGAGGAATTCTCGATGACCGGCTGACGGTCGCCTGCGGGGCAGGCGCGATCAGGCTGGTCGAAGTTCAACGGGCGGGCGGAAAGCCCGCTGCCGCGTCGGAATTCCTGCGCGGGGCCAAGATCGAAAAAGGACTGAAATTCTCATGAGCATGATGTCGATACGCGCGGCAACGCCGCGGGATCGCGAGGCCATCCGCCTCGTCGAGGAACACGCTTTCGGCCAGCAGGCGGAGGCCGGTCTGGTCGACGCGCTGGTGACCGGCGGCGACGCGGTTGCCGAGCTGGTTGCGGAAGAGGACGGCCAGGTGGTCGGCCATATCCTGTTTTCGCGGCTGTTCGTCCAGAATGGCGGCAAGACCTTCGCGGCCGTAGCGCTGGCGCCGCTGGCGGTGGAGCCCTCGTTCCATGGCAGCGGCATTGGCGGCGCGCTGATCCGCGAGGCGCATATTCGCCTCAAGGATGGTGGTGAGACGCTGGCCGTGGTGCTGGGCGACCCCACCTATTACGGGCGTTTCGGCTATAGCCACACGCGTGCCGAGAACTTCGAAAGCGAATACCAGGGCGAAGCGCTGCAGGCGCTGGCCTGGGGTGACGCGCCAGAAGCAGGCAGGCTGGTCTACGCCTCCGCCTTCACCGCTCTCGCCGCGTAGAACAGTCAGCCGTTTTCACGGAAACGGCGAACTGTTCTCCTCTTTGTTTTAACGCAATTCCGAACGGAAAACCGTTTCACACTTTTCCTGGAATTGCTCGAGGCGAGAGCTCTAGCCGCAAATGCCGCGTTTTCGCCTCGACATCGAATATGACGGCAGCCTGTTTGCCGGCTGGCAGCACCAGGCGGATCAGCCTTCGGTGCAGCAGGCGATCGAACAGGCGATCGAAAAATTCTGCGGCGAAGCGATCAGGCTGCGCGCCGCCGGCCGCACCGATGCCGGCGTGCATGCGACTGCGCAGGTGGCGCATGTCGACCTCGTCAAGGCGTGGCCGAGCGACAAGGTGCGCGATGCCGTCAACGCCCATCTGCAGGCGGCCGGGGCGTGCATCGCCATCCTGAAAGCGACGGTGGTCTCCGACAGTTTCGACGCCCGCTTCTCGGCCATTGGCCGCCACTATCTCTACCGCATCCTGAACCGCCGCGCGCCGGCCGCGCTCGACAAGGGCAAGGTGTGGTGGGTGCCGAAGCGGCTCGACGCCGGCGCCATGCACGAAGCGGCAAAGGTCCTGCTCGGACGGCATGACTTTACCACCTTCCGCTCGACCCAGTGCCAGGCCAACAGCCCGATCAGGACGCTGGAACGGCTCGATGTGAGCCGACAAGGCGACATGATCGAGGTCAGGGCTTCGGCGCGCTCGTTCCTGCACAACCAGGTGCGTTCGATGGTCGGCTCGCTCAAGCGTGTCGGCGACGGCGGCTGGAGCGCGGCCGACCTGAAAACAGCGCTCGAGGCGCGCGACCGCGCCGCCTGCGGCCAGGTGGCGCCGCCCGACGGGCTGTTTCTCACCGGTGTCGATTATCCGATCGAGACGAGCCCGGAAAGGCTCTGAACTCCGACATCGTCCGGGACGGTGATGCCGAGCAACGTCTGCAGGCCGAACAGCACCAGCAGCGACGCAATGAACATGCCGACGAAAACGGCCGTGCCGACCGCTGCGCCCCTGCCCATCGTGGCATTTGTCATGCGCCAGGTCAGCACCATAGAAAGGGCAAAGAGGAACAGCGACACAAGGCTCGAAACCTGGCTTGCGGACGACAGGAAAAGCCGGATCAGCGCCGAAGGCAGCATCAGCCAGGCGGTGATGGCCGAAGCCCAGTTGCTGGCAACGACGTAGTGGACGAAGCGGCCGCCTATGCCGGCGCGCGGCGCGATGAAAGCGAGCGCAACCAGCGGCAGCACCCAGGAGCCGATGTCGACCGTCGCCAGGCGCACCAGCATGCTGAAGCGCCCCGCGAAGGCGTCGGGATCGCCGATTTCGTTGGCGATGCCGACCCAGCCGACGATCAGCGCCGGTGCTGCAACGACAATGGCGAAGAAGGAATTCCAGAAGCCGTCGGCCGACAGGTCGAGCAGGCGCAGGCCGTCGGCTCTGCCGAGCATCAATCGCCAGGCGCCCGTCAGCGAAGCTTGGGTTTCGTCCGCCGAAAGCATGCTGTTCAGCCCTGTCCGAACCAGTCTTCTATGAAGCGCTGGTAGATTTGCGTCAGCGTCTCGAGGTCGGCAATGGCGACGCGCTCGTCGACCATGTGCATGGTCTTGCCGACCAGCCCGAACTCGACCACCGGACAGTAGTCCTTGATGAAACGCGCGTCGGAGGTTCCACCTGAGGTCGACAGCGTCGGCTCCTTGCCGACCGCCGACTTGATCGAGCCGCGCAGCGTTTCGATCAGCCTGTCGTCACGGGTCAGGAAGACATGGCTCGGCCGGTCGCGCCAGACGAGCTCGTAGTCGACCGGCGTCTTCTTGCCCTGCCGGTACTTCTTGCGCCTCGCCGCCTGGTCGAGCCGGTTGTGGATTTCGGCCTGCAGGGTCTCGTCCGTCCAGGTGTCGTTGAAGCGGATGTTGAAGGTCGCGGTCGCTTTGGCCGGGATGACATTGGTGGCCGGGTTGCCCACATCGATGGAGGTGATTTCCAGATTGGTCGGCTGGAAATCCCTGGTTCCCTTGTCGAAAACCGGATGCAGCAAGGCATCGACCAGGCTCATCAGCCCGCGCACCGGATTGTCGGCAAGCAAGGGATAGGCGACATGGCCCTGGCGGCCATTGACGGTGACGGCGCCGGACATCGAGCCGCGGCGGCCTATCTTGATCATGTCGCCCAGCGCGTCCGGATTGGTCGGCTCGCCGACGACAGAGGCATCCCATTTCTCGCCCCTGGAAGCCGCCCATTCGAGCAGCTTGACCGTGCCGTTGATCGCGGGGCCTTCCTCGTCGCCGGTGATCAGCAGCGAGACCGAGCCTTTCGGACCGCCATTGGCCTCGACATGGCGCGCCACGGCGGCGATGAAACAGGCGATGCCGCCCTTCATGTCGACGGCGCCGCGGCCATACATCTCGCCATTGGCGATCTCGGCGGCGAAGGGCGGATGCGTCCAGGCGGCTTCGTCGCCGACCGGCACCACGTCGGTGTGGCCGGCGAACATCAGATGCGGGCCATTGCCGGAACGCCTTGCATAGAGGTTTTCGATATCGGGCGTGCCGTCTTCGGAAAACACCGGCCGATCGACCAGGAAGCCGAGCGGTCTGAGCATCGTCTCCAGCGCGGTCAGCGCACCGCCCTCAGCGGGCGTCACCGAAGCGCAACGGATAAGGGCGGCGAGGTTTTCGGCAGGATCGGTCGGCAGCGTCATGGCAAAAGCGATAGTCGAAAGCGCAGGGCCTGTCACGGCCAGACATAGGGGCCAGCCTCATGGCTGGCGATACCGCCGATATTATGGTTTTCATGTCGTATAGTTGCGACCCGGCGCGGGCGACAGGATGGCAGACAAGGACAAACGGATCGTCATAGCCGGTGCCGGCAGCATCGGCTGCTATGCCGGCGGCTGCCTGGCGCTGGCCAGCCGAAAGGTCATTCTGCTGGCCCGGCCGCGCATCGAGGCAGCGTTGCGGCAGGGCGGATTGCGGGTCAGCGACCTCCAGGGCCGCGATCGCTCGATCAAGCCGGAGGCGCTTGCCGTCACCACCGATCCGGCCGCCACCCTGCCGCAGGCGGACGTGATCCTGGTCACGGTCAAGAGCGGCGCCACTCAGGACATGGCGGATCTTATCAAAGCTCATGCCCGGCCCGACGCCGTGGTGATCAGCCTGCAGAACGGTGTCGACAATGCCGACAGGCTGCGTGCCGGAGTTGGCCGGCGAACGGTGCTGGCCGGCATGGTGCCGTTCAATGTGGTGCAGTCGCCGGACGGCGAGCTGCCGCTGCGCGTGCACCGCGCCAGCGACGGCAAGGTGATGGTCGAGGATGGCGATGCCGGCCTGGTCGGCCTGCTTGGCGTCGAAGGGTTTGCGGTTGAAGCGCATGGCGACATGAAGGCGGTGCTGTGGGGCAAGCTGCTGATGAATCTGAACAACGCGCTGGTGGCGCTTTCCGGCCTGCCGCTGGCAACCGAACTGGCCGACCGACGCTGGCGGCTGATCCTGGCCGGCCAGATCGACGAGGCGCTGACGGCACTGAAAGCGTCCGGCATCGAGCCGGCGCGGATCGCCGGCCTGCGGCCGGCGCTGCTGCCGAAAGTGCTCAGGCTGCCGGACTGGCTGTTCAGGCTCTTGGCGCGGCGCATGCTGGCGATCGACCCGCAGGCGCGCTCGTCGATGTGGGACGATCTTCAGCGCGGCCGGCCGACGGAGATCGACGATTTGCAAGGTGCCATCTTGCGGCTGGCGGGGAAGGCCGGCACGCCCGTGCCGACGGTTCAGCGGATCATCGCCTTGGTGCGCGCGGCGGAAGCGGAGCGGCTTGGCTCGCCGGGCCTGGCGCCGGAGCAGATTGTTGCACCGGCCGGCCGTCGATCAACGTGATCTTCTGCCAGATTTTCCGCGACAGGTTGGACGCCAGGTTCTCGATGTCGTTGACGCCGTCGATGACCACGTCGTCATTGACCGACTGCGCGAACAATGCGGCGATCTTGCCGGTGATCGACAGCATTTCGGAGCAATAGTCGAGGTAACGCGCCAGGTCGGCGGCATTGGTGATGCGGGCGGGCGAATGCGACGTCGGCTTGAAATCGGCCGACAGCGCCGCCGGATCCTTGGTCAGCTGGTGCATGTCGATGACGTGGATCAGCGAGCGCAGGCCATGCAGCTGGCGAAAGACCTGCTTGCGCTTGATGCGCTCCTCGGAGCGGATCAAGGCGAGAAATCCGACAATGGCGAGGATGAACATGTTGAGCGAAGCTTCGATGCCTTGCACAGACTGGACGGCATCACCCGGTTTGGAAATGCGGTCGAATGGCAATACGGTTCCGACGAAGATGAACATCAGTGCGCCGGCAACGACAGCGGCGACGATGAGGCCGCGCAGCCACCAGATCGGCGCTTCCAGGGCCTTGGCGCCCTGTGCCAGGTCGCGCGACAGCGAGACCAGTTCGGCGGCAACGCCGCGCAGGCCGGCATCGGGGAAACGCTCCGCAACGCGCGTCTCCAGCCGTTCTGCGGTCTCGATGATCAGTTTCGGATCAAGCGTACGGTAGCGCATGTCCGATCGAACCTCAGGGTTGTGCTGGCTCGTTGGTGCGCCGGCCGTAGCGGTTGGGTCCAGGCTGCCCCGGAAACAGGCACAACACAAGGAAGGCCACGATCGAGACCACCGGCACGAACAGGATCAGCGCCGCAATGCCCGGCTTGTCCAAATCGTGCAGCCGCTTGACCGCCAGGGCAATGTTCGACCACAGCGAGGCGATGAAGGCGACGAAGAAGATGAACGACCACATGTTGCTCTCGGCCGAACCTTCCGGCACCAGCGTGAAGCGGTAGAGCGGGAAGGCCTGGATGATAGCGACGAGCAACCCGCCAAGAAAATAGGCCGCGCGACTGACGCGGCCCGAGGTTTTGAAGAAAAGCCAGGTGAGATCTGATCTGTCAGGCAAGCGGGTCCGGTCCATATTGATTGGCGCCCCTGGCGCCTTCGAGAATGCCGCATTCCACCAGAAACCAGATCGGGCCGATCAATGGCACCAGCATGATCAGGCTCCACCAGCCCGACTTGCCGCGATCATGCCAGCGCTTGGCGTAGACTGCGAGTGCGAAATAGATCGAGGCCAGAGCGATGAGAATGCCGATGATGCCGATCTGGGCGCCACTGGCCGTGGTGATGCGTGTACCGAGGATCGCATCGAGAATAAAGGCAACGATGCCAATGACGATGAAAACGCCAATCGCGGCCCAGAACTTGCCACGGTTGATGCGACCGTCAAAACTTGTGAGCAGATACTTCCAGTCCATGTCACCCCTCCATGATGAACCCGCGCGACCGATTGTCGCGCCGGCGGAAGGTGCGCCCGCTTTGCGCAAAGATCAATCGCGCAGCAATTCGTTGATCGAGGTCTTGGACCTGGTTTTGGCGTCGACGCGCTTGACGATGACGGCGCAGTAGAGGCTCGGACCCGGCTCGCCGTTCGGAAAGGGCTTGCCCGGCATCGCTCCGGCGACGACGACGGAATTCGGCGGCACTTCGCCGTAGAAAATCTCGCCGGTGGCGCGGTCGACGATCTTGGTCGACTGGCCGATGAAGACGCCCATGCCGAGCACCGAGCCTTCGCGCACGATGCAGCCCTCGACCACTTCCGAGCGCGCGCCGATGAAGCAATTGTCCTCGATGATGGTCGGACCTGCCTGCATCGGCTCCAGCACGCCGCCGATGCCGACGCCGCCGGAAAGATGCACGTTCTTGCCGATCTGGGCACAGGAGCCTACCCCGACCCAGGTGTCGATCATGGTGCCTGTATCGACATAGGCGCCGACATTGACGAAGGACGGCATCAGCACGGCGCCCGGCGCGATATAGGCCGAGCGACGCACGATCGACCCCGGCACGGCGCGAAAGCCCTCCTTTTCGAAATCGACAGCGCCCCAGCCATCGAACTTCGACGGCACCTTGTCCCACCACGTCGCTTCGCCGGGACCACCCTTGATGATCTCCATCGGGTTGAGCCGGAAGGACAAAAGCACGGCCTTCTTCAGCCACTGGTTGACATGCCACTTGCCGTCGGCCTGCCGCTCGGCGACGCGGACGGCGCCGCGGTCGAGCAGGTCAAGCGCCGACTGGATGGCATCGCGCGTTTCGCCGCGCGTCGCAGTCGAAATCGCATCGCGTTCCTCGAAGGCCTTCTCGATGGTCTTTTCGAGGCTCGCCAGATCGGGCTTCGACATGAATTCGCTCCATTACCAAGCTGTTAAGGGACTGAGCCTTAACCTGTTTTGAAAGTCGCGCGGACCCTATGTTAAGGCTTAATGGGGGTCAATCGCGTGTGCGTCACGGGACGGCGCAGTTAAGGGAATTGGACGGGTAGTTATGACTCCTATGGAAAAGGCGGGGTGGACGCCGCTGCCGCATTCGGACGAGGATCTGGAGCGGTCGAAGAGCGTGCCTGACACGCCGCAGACGCGTGCCGAAACCTACCGGCTCGCCTGGAACGATCCCGACTTCATGACGCGCCGCGAGTTGCGCGCGGTCAGGCTGCAACTCGAACTCCTGAAACCGGAAATGATCCTAGCCGAACGCGGCATCCGCTCGACGGTGATCCTGTTCGGCGGCGCGCGCCTGCCGGAACCCGGCGGCGAGGCCTGGGCGGCCAAGAACGAGACGCAGAAGAAGAACCTCGAAGAGAACAGCAAATACTACGAGGAAGCGCGCAAATTCGCCCGCCTCTGCTCGCAGCAATCGGCTACCTCCTATTACCGCGAATATGTCGTGGTGACCGGCGGCGGGCCTGGCGTGATGGAAGCGGGAAACCGCGGCGCCGACGATGTCGGCGCGCCGTCGATAGGCCTCAACATCGTCTTGCCGCACGAGCAGGCGCCGAACATCTATGTGACGCCGGAGCTCTGCTTCAACTTCCATTATTTCGCTATCCGCAAGATGCATTTCGTCATGCGCGCCAAGGCGGTCGCGGTGTTTCCGGGCGGCTTCGGCACGATGGACGAATTCTTCGAGACGCTGACCCTGATCCAGACAGGGCGCATGGAGCGCGTGCCGGTGATCCTGTTCGGCAAATCCTTCTGGAAGCGGGCGATCGATCTCGATTTCCTCGCCGAGCAGGGCACGATCAGCCCCGGCGATCAGGACATCATCGACTTCGTCGACACCGCGGATGAGGCGTGGGGGATTATCAGCCGGTTCTATAAGTTAGGAGAGTAGGGGAATAGGGGAATTGGGGAAATGAAGAATTGGGGAAATGAAGAATTGAAGCGGCTCTGCGTTCGGATCGATCCCCAATTCGACATTTCATCATTTCTTCATTTCCCCTCGCCCCTCTCCACAATCGCCGTCAGAAACCCCGCCAGATCGTCGGTGACGAAATCGACATCATCCTCATTGGCCGGGTCGCGCTCCCAGATTTCGGAAAAGGTCGGCTCGAAATTGCGCGGCACGATCAGCACCGTGGTCATGCCGAGCGACTTCGGCACCGAAAGGTTACGGGCAAGATCCTCGAACATCACCGCATTGTGGCCGGTGACGGCGTGGAGTTCGGCGAACTTCTCGTAGGTCTGGCGCGCCGGCTTGGGATTGAGCCCCGCAGCGACGATGTCGAAGATGTCGTCGAAATGGTCGAGGATGCCGAGCTGGCGCGCGGTGCGCTCGGCGTGCCTGCGGTCGCCATTGGTGAAGATGAACTTGCGGCCGGGAAGCTGGCGGATGGCGGTGCCGAGAACGGGATCGGGCACCAGCCATGAATAGTCGATGTCGTGGACCTTCTCGAGGAAATCGTCGGGGTCGATGCCGTGGCGTGTCATCAGGCCGTTCAGCGTCGTGCCATATTCGCGGTAGAGCTCCTTCTGCAACTTGCGTGCATCGTCGCGCGGCAATGCCAACAGTTCGCCGACATAGGCGGTCATCTTGACGTCGATCTGCGAGAACAGATTCGAATGGTGCGGATAGAGCGTGTTGTCGAGATCGAAGACCCAGTCGGTGACATGGGCGAAGCGGGCGGGGTCAGGGAGCGTGGTCATGGGCTCCTTATGGCATGAAACGCGCATTCCGAAAGCGACTTTATCCACAACTTCTGCTCGTTGAGGTTGCGTAAATCGTCTCACGATTCAAATTTTAGGCATCTGGGAAAGGTGGCCTTCAGGGCTTGCTGGCAGAGAGGCAGTCTTGTGGGAGCAAGCGATGAACAGCATAATTCTGAGATCCGCCGCCGTTGCTTTCGCCTCAGTCGCGGCCTCTCTCCTGCTGACCCTGATCATCGTTCCGGCCATGGGATTTCCGGTCAACCGGACGATCTGGCTGACCTCCACGCTCTGTCCGCTGGTGCTGGCGTGGGCCGCCAGCGCAAGCACTTTCTGGCAAAGCGACAGGCTGAAAAACGCGCATCGCGATCTCGCACGAGCCCATGCCCAGCTCGCCGCCGCGCATCGCCGCCTGGCGGAAAAGGCGAGCCGCGACGACATGACCGGCATGCTCAACCGGGAAAGCTTCTTTGCCGCGCTCGACGGTTCGCGCCGCAAGTCCGATCGCGGCGCGCTGCTGATCATCGATGCCGACCACTTCAAGACCATCAACGACAATTTCGGCCACCTGACCGGCGATGACGCGCTGCTTTTGATCGCCAGCGCGATTCAGCGCGGCGTGCGCAGCGGCGATGTGCTCGGCCGCATCGGCGGCGAGGAATTTGGCGCCTTTCTGGTTGGCGCCACCGAGCAGGAGGCCAAGCGCGTCGCCGAGCGCATTCGCCGCGAAGTCGAGCTGATCCGCTTCCGGCCCGTCGACGAGCGGACCATTCCGCTCACGGTCAGCATCGGCGGTACTGTCTGCGGCGAGGAAGCCAGCGTGTCGGAGTTGATGCGCGCCGCCGACCGGCGCCTCTACCAGGCCAAGCACCAGGGCCGTAACCTGACGATCATCGACACCGGCATTTCCGAGGCGGCGTGATCCGATCTGCCGCAACCGGCCTGTTAAGAAAACTCTAACCTTGTTTGCACTCGGTTGTACCGCTTAGCCGGGTTTTCACTGCTTTGCGGCCAGACTTGGCACGATACTGGCTTCCACGGTGATGCATGTGTCGTTCCGGGAATTGCCGTTCTGGGAACGCCATGCAGTGCCGAAGCCCAGCCGAGAGACCAGCCATGAGTTTCATCATCAAGAAAATGTCACGCCGCGCGCTCGTGCAGGCGTTGATCGCATTGCCTGCCCTGTCTTTGTTCCGCAAGCTGCCTGATGCCGATGCCGCCGGTCCAAAGCCCGACCCGAACGAGATCGTCGAGGTCGGTGGCTGGATCCTGAAGCGGAGCGACCTGGCATGATCTTCGACAGCTACGAGGCGTATCGCGCTGCGAACTTCACCCCGAAGGTCTGCATCCTCGGCTCCGGTCCGGCCGGCATGACCATTGCCCGCAAGCTTGGCGCGGCCGGCATTCCGGTGGTGGTGATGGAGGCCGGTCCGCGCGAATTCAGGGACGACTCGCAGGACTTTTACCGGGGCAGCACGGTCGGGGATTTCTATTTCGATCTCGACATCACCCGGCTGCGGTTCATGGGGGGCAGTTCCAACCACTGGGCAGGCTGGTGCCGCGTGCTCGACAAGCAGGATTTCGAGCCGAAGGCCTGGGTACCCGATACGGGCTGGCCGATCGCCCGCACCGACATCGAACCCTATCTGCCGGAAGTGCGCGATATTCTCGACCTTCCGGCCCTCCGGCCCGATATGCCGATCTCGGACGACATTCGCTGGGTGCAGCTGATCAAGAGCCCGGCCGTGCGCTTCGCCGAAAAGTTCGGCGATGAACTCGACAAGGCCACGAACATCGCGGTGGTGCTCAACACTTGTGCCACCGAACTTGCCGGCGACGGCAGACGCGTGACTGGCGCCAGGCTGTGGTCGAACGGGCAGGATGCCGGCTCCTTCAGCGCTGACTATTTCATCGTCTGCACCGGTGGGCTGGAGAATTCGCGGCTGCTTCTGTGGTCCAACCAGCGCTCGAACGGCGGCGTCGTGCCGAATGCAACTGCGCTTGGCCGCTACTGGATGGAGCATCCGACCTTCGAGGGTGGCAACGCCATCCTGGCCGACTATAACGCGTTCGAGGTCGACGCCGTCAACGAGGCCTTCTTCTCGCCGACACTCGCCGCCATGGAGCGGCTGCAGATCATGAATTTCGGCATCCGGCTGATCGAGACGCCGTATCCCGGGGTCAAGAGCCTTATCGCCGACCTCGCCTGCACGGCGCCCAGCATGGCGGAATGGATGTCCTACCAGCTCAGTCAGAGACTGCGCTGCGCGGCCCAGCTCTACGTCGCCTGGGAACAGGCGCCGCTGGCCTCCAACCAGATCGAGTTGTCGAAGACCGATGTCGACCATGCCGGCGTGCCGCGCATCGAACTGCACTGGAAGAAATCCGAACTGGAACATCGCACCCTTCTCGAAGGGCTCAGACTGTTCGGCGCAACGCTGATCGAGAAGAATCTCGGCCGCGTGCGCATTGCCGACTGGATCAGCAATGGTCAGGACTATCCGACCAACGACGAGACGGCGGGCCATCACCATATGGGCGGCACGCGCATGGGCACCGACATCAGCAAGAGCGTGGTCGACGCCAACTGCAAGGTGCACGGCATGGACAATCTCTATGTCGGCGGCTCCTCGGTGTTCTGCACGTCGGGTCAATGCAACCCGACGACGACGATCACCGCGCTGGCCTGCCGGCTGGGCGACCATCTCAGCAAGGTGGTCACCGCCTGACGGCTGCAGGGCAGCATGCTGCCTAGGGCAGTTCACCGTTTCACGGAACGGCGATCCGCTCTAACTCTTTGTTTGACGCAATTCCGGACGGAAAACCGTTTCACACTTTTCCTGGAATTGCTCTAAAGCGTCGCCGGGTCGAGCGCCGGCTGGTCCTTGCGCCGGGCGACGATTGCCGCGAAATCGGCGGTCTGGAAGGCATCGCGCAAGGCGTCGAAGGACGGCAGCACGAAATAGGCGCGCTGGAACTTGTCGATCTCGTAGCCGGTGCGCATCACCGTTTCCAGGTCGAAGGGCACGTGGTGGGCGTCCTTGCCTTCGACCGCGAACTGCAGCTCGGTAAACGACGACATAAGGCCGGCGCCAAAGGCCTTCAGCGGCTGGCCGGCCTCCTGCATCAGGCCATATTCGGCCGTGTACCAGTAGAGCCGGGAAATCATCTCGTCGCCACCCAGCGCGATGATGTCGCCGGCCTTCTCGCCATACATCTGCATGAAATCGGCGAACACCGGTTGCGACAGCGCCGGCACATGGCCGAAGAAATCATGGAACATGTCGGGCTCGACAATGTAGTCGAGCTCCTGCCTGGTCCGCAGCCAGTTGGTGACCGGGAAGCGGCGATCGGCGAGATGGTCGAAAAACGGAGCCGCGGGAATGAGCCCCGGCACCGCGACGATCTGCCAACCGGTCAGTTTGCGCAGCTTGGCGCTGACCTCGTCGAAGTCGGGAATACGGTCGAGCAGGCCGAGTTTTTCGACGCCGTCGAGGTAGGAATGGTGGGCGAGCTTGCGCGTCAGCCTGGTCTGGCGGTCGCACAGCGTGCGCCACACCGCCTGCTCTTCATCGCTGTAATCGTGACCCTGCGACACGGTGAAATCGGCACGGCAGACCGAGTAGTCGCCGCGCAATCCTTGCGCCGCGCAGTCGCGGGCGTATTCGGCAACGCTCATCGTCGTCATGGTTTTTCTCCTCGCAAAGCAAATCGCTGACGTGCTGAACGTTAAGCGGATTTGCGGAGGCGAATCGGTTTTGATGATGGTTCGAATTCGGAAATCGGGATAATATTCACTCAGAAATTCCCAGGAAGGAGTGAAAATGCCTCGATTCGATGATTTCGAGATCAAGATGCTCGATGTCCTGCAGCGCGACGGGCGCAAACCGGTTTCAGAGCTGGCGCAAGAGATCGGCCTGTCGACGACACCATGCGCGCGGCGCTTCGAGGCGCTGCAGGAGGCCGGCATCATCAAGGGATTTGCCGCCGTGATCAGCCGCCGCGCTGTCGGGCTGATGGTCGAGGTGTTCATCCAGGTGCGCCTCGTCAGCCACAGCGACGGCTCGCCCGAAAGCTTCATCGCCGCCGTGCAGCGCATGGACGAGGTTTCCTCGTGCTGGACGATGACCGGCGACCATGACTTTCTGCTGCATGTCATGGTGCCGTCGGTCGACGAGCTCAACGCTTTCGTCATGCACCGGCTGATGCGGCTCGACGGCGTGCGCGACGTCCACACGCAGTTGGTGCTGCAGAACATCAAGGGCCCGGGCCATGTGCCGCTCGGGCATCTCAGGCGATGACAATGCCTGCCCTTCGCACTCCTTGAGGAAAAGCTGCACGCAAACTGCTGAAACGGGCCAAGCGCGTGTCCACATCGCCGGCCAGCTTGTGCGGACCAACTGCCCAGGAGGTCCGCCATGAAAATCGTCCTGATCAATCCGCCGCACACCGCCATCGGCAGCCGCGTGCCCGACGATCACCTGCCGCCGCTCGGCCTGCTGGCGATCGGCGGGCCGCTGATCGATGCCGGCCATCAGGTGCGCCTCGTCGACGCCGAGTTCGGGCCGATGCCGCTCGATGACGTCGTGCGCAGCGCACTGGAGGACCACCCCGACTTCGTCCTGATCGGCCATTCCGGCTCGACCTCGGCGCACCCGACCGCCTTGGCGATCGCGCGCATGATCAAGGAGCGCGAGCCGGCGACCATCATCATCTATGGCGGCGTTTTCCCGACCTATCATTGGCGCGACATCCTGGCCGCTACCGATGCCTTCGACTTCATCGTGCGCGGCGAGGGCGAAGCGACGGTGGTGGCGCTGGTCGAAGGGCTGGAAATGCGCCAGCCGCCGGCGAGCGTGGCCGGCATCGCCTATCGCGACGATCTCAGCCGCCCCTTCGCCACACAGGCGGCCATGACCATTGCCGACCTCGACGCCTACCGCGTCGGCTGGGAACTGATCGACCATACCAGTTACAGCTACTGGGGCGGCAAGCGGGCCGTGGTCATGCAGTTTTCGCGCGGCTGTCCGCATCTGTGCAACTATTGCGGCCAGCGCGGCTTCTGGACCCGCTGGCGGCATCGCGATCCGGTGAAATTCGCCAGGGAGATCGCATGGCTGCATCGCCAACATGGCGTCGAGCTCATCAATCTCGCCGACGAGAATCCGACGGTCTCGAAGAAAGCCTGGCGGGCCTTCCTCGATGCCCTGATCGCCGAGAACGTGCCGGTGCTGATCGTCGGTTCGACCCGTGCCGACGACATAGTGCGCGATGCCGACATCCTGCATCTCTACCGCAAGGCCGGTGTCATCCGCTGGCTGCTCGGCATGGAAAACACCGACGAGCAGACGCTTCAATTGATCCGCAAGGGCGGCAGCACCTCATCCGATCGCGAGGCGATAAGGCTGCTGCGTCTCAGCGGCATCCTGTCTATGGCGACCTGGGTGTCCGGCTTCGAGGACGAAGGATTTCGCGACCTGTGGCGCGGCTTTCGCCAACTCATCGCCTACGACCCCGACCAGATCCAGGCGCTTTATGTGACGCCGCATCGCTGGACGCCGTTCTTCCGCATCGCGCGGGATCGCAAGGTGATCCAGCAGGATGCGCGCCTGTGGGACTACAAGCACCAGGTGCTGCAGATGACGCGGCTGAGGCCGTGGATGCTGTTCTTCAGCGTCAAGCTGATCGAGCTGGCGGTGCAATCACGGCCGAAGGCGCTGGCCCGCATCCTGTTCCACAAGGATCCCGAGCAGCGCCATTCGATGCGCTGGTACACACAGATGGGCCGCCGCGTGTGGTTCCGCGAGGTCTGGGGCTTTCTGGTCCGCGACATCAGGGTGAAAGACGGCCCGACGCTGGCCGAATTCTGGGGCGCGCCGCAGGACGCCGAGGAGGAATCGATGTCCGTTCGACGCCCGGCCAGAAAGCCCGCCATTCCCACTATCGACAATATTGAAGATTCCGAGGCGAGAAAGTTAGCCGGCTGACGAGCCCCTCAGGGCACGATCAGCGTGCCGGCGCCATGTTCGGTGAACAGTTCCAGCAGCACCGCATGCGGGGTCTTGCCGTTGAGGATGACGACGCCTTCGACGCCGCGCTCGATCGCTTCGATGCAGGTCTCGACCTTGGGGATCATGCCGCCCGAGACCGTGCCGTCCTTGATCAGCGCCTTGGCCTCGGCCACGGTCAGTTCGTCGATCAGCTTCTTGTTCTTGTCGAGCACACCCGGCACGTCGGTGAGGAACAGCAGGCGCGTCGCCTGGCAGGCGCCGGCAATGGCGCCGGCGAAGGTGTCGGCGTTGATGTTGTAGGTGTGGCCGTCGCGTCCCGGCGCCACCGGCGCCAGCACCGGGATCATTTCGGAGCGTGCCAGAAGATCGAGCAAGGTACGGTCGACCTCGACCGGCTCGCCGACGAAGCCGAGATCGAGCACGCGCTCGATGTTGGAGTCCGGATCGATCATGGTCTTGCGGGCCTTTTCGGCGAACACCATGTTGCCGTCCTTGCCGCACAGGCCGATCGCCCATTCGCCCTCGGCGTTGATCAGAGCGACGATCTCCTTGTTGATCGAACCGGCCAGCACCATTTCGACGATCTCGACCGTCTTCTGGTCGGTGACGCGCAGGCCGCCTTCGAACTTGGATTCGATGCCCATCTTGGCCAGCATGGCGCCGATCTGCGGGCCGCCGCCGTGGACGACGATCGGGTTGACGCCGGATTGCTTGAGCAGCGCGATGTCGCGCGCGAAGGCCTTGCCGAGCTCGATGTCGCCCATGGCATGGCCGCCATATTTCACCACGACCGTCTTGTGCTCGTAGCGCTGCATGTAGGGCAGCGCCCGCGACAACAGGGCTGCCTGCATTTCGGCGGTGGCGGTTATTTCCGTCATCGGCTTTTTTCCCTGGAGATCGGTAAGGACGGCGGCGTCTTAGCGGGAATTGGCGCCGCCCGCAAATGGCTTTGCTGTCATATTCGAGCGCTTCACGACCTCGTCATCGTGTCGGCACCATCAGCGGCGCCCTGCGACCCGGCCAACCCGAGATCTTCTCCATCTGCGCGGCGAGCGACAAAAGCGTCTCCTCGTCGCCCGGACGGCCGGCAGCCTGGACGCCGATCGGCAGGCCGGCGTCGGTGACATGGACCGGCAGGGCGATCGATGGCTGGCCGCTGACATTCTGGATCGCCGGCCAATGGGTGAACCAGAGGCTCTTGTCCATCAACTGGCCGAAGAACGGCTTCAGCTTCAGCAAGGGCGTCAGGTGAAGCTTGTCGAGCAGGTTCTCGATGAGGTCGTCGGCGCCTTTCGGATCCATTGCGCCGCAGGCAAGCGGCGGGTGGGCAATGATCGGCATCAGCACGGCGTCATACTGCGCGGTCTCTGCGATCAGCCGCCGTGAGGCGGCATGCAGCCGCTGCAGGTCGGCATAGGTCTCGCCGGCCGACACCAGTTCGCCGAAGCGGGCGAGCACGCGCGTGGCCCGCTCGATGTCGCCGGCAACGGAACGGCCGACGCGCAGCGCTTCGGCCCGCATCGTGCCAGCGACGGCGGAGGCAACCGTCCTGCAGAAATCGGCGAAGAAATCGCGGCCGATAAAGGGCAAGTCGATCTCCTCGACCGTGTGGCCGCCCTCGCGGGCAAGCGCCACCGCCGTGTCGAGCGCCTTGAGCGTCTCGTCCGAGATCGGCAGGCCAAGCGGCGATTTGCGGTACACGGCCAGACTGAGCTTGCCGGGATCGCGCGCGGCGGCAGCCGCGAACGTGCCTTTCGGCCGCGGCGCGGCATAGGGCGACAGAGGATCGGGCCCGTGGGTCAGGTCGAGCAGCAGCGCGCAATCGCGCACCGAACGGGTGAGCGCATGGTCGACGACCATGCCGTACCAGCTTTCGCTCACCAGGGGCGTCAGCGGTGTACGGCCGCGCGACGTCTTCAGGCCGACAAGTCCGGTGCAGGCGGCAGGCACACGGATCGAGCCACCGCCATCGGAGGCATGCGCCACCGGCACGACGCCGGCTGCGACCAGTGCTGCCGAACCGCCCGAAGAGCCGCCGCTGGTATGGCCGGTGTTCCACGGATTGCGGGTGATGCCAAAGGCCCTTGATTCGGTCATCAATCGAAGCCCGTGCTCCGGCGATGTCGAGGTGACGATCGGGATAAGTCCGGCAGCGAGATAGCGGTCGGTCAGCGCCGAATTGACGTCGGCCAGCCATGCCGGAATGCGGCTGCCGCCATGCGTCGGCACGCCCTTGATGGCGATGCCAAGATCCTTGATGGCGAAGGGAACACCAGCCAGCGGCAGCGAGGGGTCGACGGTCTTGGCGCGGGCGCGGGCAGCATCGTAGAGCGGTTCGGCCGTGGCATTGATGTCGGGACGGGTGGCCTCGGCGCGGGCAATCGCGGCGTCGGTCAGTTCGACGGCCGAAACCTCGCCCTTGCGGACCAGATTGGCGAGGCCGGTGGCATCTTCTTCCCAAAGGATCCGTTCGACCGACATGCGCGCTCCCCCATCAATGAAGGCAAGCTAGCCAGTGGCAATTCCATTGGCAATCGATCGACGGATCCGGGCCGGCGACACACAAAAGCTTAGGCGTGCACAAGGTTATTTCCGTCGTTGCAAATACATGGCAATCGCCTAATTTGCCTGCAATGACGCCGCAGGACATCACCAAGCTGATCGTTCGGACTTCGATGAAGGATCGGGCCGCGTTCGATCTGCTTTACCGGCAGACCAGCGCGAAACTTTTTGGCGTCTGTCTTCGTGTATTGAACGACCGGGGAGACGCGGAAGAAGCGCTGCAGGAAGTCTTCGTCAAGATATGGACGAAGGCCGACCGTTTTGCTGTTTCCGATCTAAGCCCGATCTCCTGGCTGGTGGCAATCGCGCGCAATCATGCGATCGATCGCATCAGAGCGCGGCGCAAACCCGCCGCCGACATCGATGCCGCGCTCGACGTGGCCGATCCGGCGCCGGGGCCTGAAGCGATGGCGGTGGCGGGCGACGAATCCGAACGTATCCACCATTGTCTCGATGAGCTGGAGAAGGACCGGGCAGCAGCCGTCCGGGGCGCCTATCTCAAGGGCGAGAGCTATGCCGAACTGGCGGAGCGCCATGGCGTGCCGCTGAACACGATGCGTACATGGCTGCGCCGCAGCCTGTTGAAACTCAGAGAATGCCTGGAAAGATGACGCTGGCAGAAGACACAGGACCGGAACGTGGAGGCGACGACCTGCTCGCCGCCGAGTACGTTCTCGGCGTGCTCGATGCCGACGAACGCCAGATCGTCTCTCGCCGCATCGATGCGGATACGGTTTTCGCCCGTCTTGTCGAGGACTGGGAGGTCAGTCTCTCACCGCTTGCCGCCGCCTATCGGGAAGTCGAGCCGCCGGTTTCGGTGAAGACCGCGGTCGACCGCCGCCTGTTCGCTACCGCTGCCGCGGTGAGCAGGCCCGCCGAAGTGCGCGGCGGCCTGTGGTCCAGCCTGGCCTTCTGGCGCGGCCTTGCCGCAGCCGCGGTTGCGGCACTGGCGATTTACATCGCCGTGCCCATTCTCAACCCACCGGTCGAGCAGCCGCAGGCGCGACTCGTCGCTTCGCTGGCCGCCGAAGGCAGCGACGTCAAATATCTTGCCGTCTACGACGCCGCGCATCACGAAGTCGGCCTGTCGCATGTCTCCGGTGAGCGTGCTTCCGGCAAGGACTTCGAGCTGTGGATGATCGAGGGCAAGAACCGGCCGGTCTCGATGGGCGTCATTCCGGCAGGTGCAACGGCGCATATTATCGTCTCGCCGGCGGCCCATCAGAAACTTGCCCAGGGCGCGGTGCTTGCCGTCAGCCTCGAGCCGTCGGGCGGTTCGCCGACCGGACAGCCGACCGGACCGGTGGTCGCCGCTGGCGACCTGAAGAGCATCTGACCGGCTCTTCACCTGAAAAATCACAACAGACTATCATAAGTCTATCCTTCGCTGAACATGCCCATAGACAGCATGTCGGCAGGCGGCCGATGGCTCGGGAAATCCCTCTGCGCCATGGATAAAATCAAAAATCACAATATTTCTGAAACTCGGGCGAGTTTGTTCCGTATCTCCTCGCGTCCCCAAAAATGGGAAGAGAAAAACCCGAGGAGTTCGACATCATGCGTAGATACGCCACCCTTTTGCTCGCCGGTACGATCGCCGTTTCGGCCCTTGCCACCGCCGCCTATGCCGAAAACCCGATGGTTGGCGGCGCCGCCATGTATGCCAACAAGAACATCGTCGAGAACGCCGTGAACTCGAAGGATCACACCACGCTGGTCGCCGCCGTGAAGGCCGCCGGGCTTGTCGAGACGCTGCAGGGCGCCGGTCCGTTCACCGTGTTCGCGCCAACCAACGAAGCCTTCGCAGCCCTTCCGGCCGGTACGGTCGAGACGCTGCTCAAGCCCGAAAACAAGGACAAGCTCACCAAGATCCTGACCTGCCATGTCATCGGCGCCAAGGCGATGGGAGCAGATGTCGCCGCGATGGCCAAGGCTGACGGCGGCACCCACAAGGTCAAGACGGTCGGCGGCTGCGAATTGTCGCTCAAGGCCGACGGCGGCAAGATCACGGTCACCGACGAGAACGGCAATGTCGCCAATGTGACCATCGCCGATGTCGAACAGTCCAATGGCGTCATCCACGTCATCGACAACGTTCTTTTGCCCAAGATGTAACAAGGGGCTTGCTGCCGGCGAACTGACGGCAAGGACCCTCCGTCGATTGCACGATCCCGCTCCCGTGATCCGCAATTGGCCCGTGCACTTCGCGCCCGCCTGCATTCGGATGTGGGAGGGCGCGGAGTGTTCGTTCGAGGGGCTACCGTCACCGGCTTTTGATTTCCGCGCGGCGGTGTAGTTTGGCAAAAGGACATCAGGAGGAACTGGTCATGAACCGTCGCGACTTTCTTTTGAGCGGTGCCGCCGCCATCGGCGTGATCGGGGCCGCGGCAACGATGCTGCGCATGGGCGATCCGCAGGCAGCACAAGCGGCCGAGAGCTTCGAGGTCGTCAAGACCGACGCCGAGTGGAAAGCCATCCTGTCGCCGGCCGCCTTCGACGTGCTGCGCAAGGAAGGCACGGAGTACCCCGGCACCAGCCCGCTGCTCAACGAACACCGCAAGGGCATTTTCGCCTGTGCCGGCTGCGACCTGCCGGTCTATTCGTCGGAGACGAAATTCGATTCCGGCACCGGATGGCCGAGCTTCTGGCAAGAGATCCCCAAGGCGATCGGCACGACCGTGGACAGGTCGCTCGGCATGACGCGTACCGAGGCACATTGCCGCCGCTGCGGCGGCCATCTCGGCCATGTCTTCGACGACGGTCCGGCGCCGACCGGCCTGCGCCACTGCATCAACGGCGTCGCGCTGACCTTCAAACCGGCCACGGCCTGAGTCCATAGACTCGAATGCAAAAAACTCCGGGCTTGCGGCCCGGAGTTTTTTACGCGGTCAGAGCTTTTCGGGCGTGGACTGGAGGAGCTTCCCGAAACCGCTGCCCACGTATCCTTGTCTTGTCGCAATCTCCAAGGGAAAGCGCTGCGCACTTTTCCTGGAATTGCTCCGTATCAGTGCCCCCCACCACCGCCGCCCGGTGCGGCCGGCTTGCGGATCAGCATGGTGAACAGGCCAAGCGTCGCAAACAGCACCGTCAGCATGAAGAACACGTCCATGAAGGACAACAGCGCCGCCTGCTGCTGGACCATGCCAGACAACTTGGAGATCGCAGCGCTTGTGGCGTCGAGGCCGGGGGTCTGCTCGAAATTGCGGGTCATGTTCTGCAGCTTGGTCTGCGCGGCTTCACTGCCCCATTGCACATGCTCGGAGAGCCTTGCGTAGTGGAAGGCGTTGCGGTCGATCAGCACGGTGTTGATCAGCGCAAGGCCGACGGCACCACCAAGGTTGCGGGTGAGATTGAACAGGCCTGACGCATTCTTCAGCCGCTCGGGCGGCAAGGTGCCGAGCGCGATGTTGTTGATCGGAACCATGCACAGCATCATCGAACAGCCGCGCAGGATCTGCGGGATGAGCAGCTCATAGAAATCCCAGTCGGCGGTCAGATGCGTCATCCACCAGGTGCCGGTGGCGAAGCCGAAGAAGCCGATCATCATCATCAGGCGCGGGTCCATCTTGTTCGACAGGATGCCCGAGATCGGCGCGGTGAAGAACATCGCCAGGCCGCTGACGAACAAAGCCTCGCCGATCATCATCGAATCGTAGCCGCGGATGCGCCCGAGGAACACCGGGTAGAGATAGGTCAGGCCGTAGAGACCGATGCCGATGACGAACGAGAACAGCGAGCCGAAGGCGAAGTTGATGTTGGTGAAGGCCTTCAGGTCGACGATCGGCTCCTCGGCGGTGAATACGCGCCAGAAGAACAGCACCGCGCCGACGGTCATGACGACGGCGCAGATGAAGACGCCCTGGTCCTGCAGCCAGTCATTGTTGGGGCCTTCCTCGAGCACATATTCCATGCAGCCCAGGAAGGCCGCCATGCCGGCGAGGCCCCACCAATCGAACTTGCTGAACAGCTTGAGGTTAGGCTTGTCGAAGTCGATCAGCGTCCAGGCCGCCGTTGTCACCAGGATGCCGGGCACGACATTGACCAGGAACAGCCAATGCCATGACATGGCATGGCTGATATAGCCACCGACGGTCGGGCCGATGGTCGGCGCCAGCGTCGCCACGAGGCCGATCATCGGCGAGACGACGGCGCGGCGCGAGGGCGGGAAGATGGTGAAGGCAGCGGCAAAGACGCTCGGTATCATGCCGCCGCCGATGAAGCCCTGGACGGCGCGGTAGACGATCATCTGGTCGATGTTGGTGGCGGTCGCCGCCAGCGCACTGGCCGCGGTGAAGCCTGCCGCCGAGATGGTGAACAGCACGCGCGTCGACAGCATCCGGCTGAGAAAGCCGGACAGCGGGATCATCACCACTTCGGCGATCAGGTAGGCGGTCTGCACCCACGGAATTTCGTCGGAGCTGGCGCTCAGGCCGGCCTGGATCTCCGACAGCGAGGCGGAGACGATCTGGATGTCGAGGATGGCCATGAACATGCCGAACACCATCGCCAGGAAGGCGATGACGCGCCGCGTCGAAATGGTGTCAGGCACAGCCGGCCTCGCCGGCGGCGCTCCTGCTGTCAGGGTTGCGGTTGCCATGGCATTGCTCCCCGGCCGCCGCTCAATTCGACGCTGCCACTGACGCCGACCCGGATGGGGCGGTGCGGCTGTCGACGGCGACGACGACGCTCAGGCCGGCGCGCAGCTTACCGCTCTTCAGCGCATCGGCCGGCACATCGATGCGGACCGGAACGCGCTGCACGACCTTGGTGAAGTTGCCGGTGGCGTTTTCGGGCGGCAGCAGCGAGAACACGGCACCCGAAGCCGGCGCCAGCGACGAAACGGTTCCCTCGAAGTCCTGGCCGTCGGTCGCATCGACCGAGATCCTGACCTTCTCGCCGGGAACCAGCCGGGCAAGTTGTGTCTCCTTGAAGTTGGCGACGATGTAGAGCTTGTCCATCGGCACGATGACGGCGAGCTTCTGGCCGGGGCTGACAAGGTCGCCCTGCTCGACCGAGCGGTTGCCGACGATGCCGTCATATGGCGCCTTGAGCACGGTGAAGGAAAGATCGCGCAGCGCCTTGTCATGGCTGAGCTGCAGGGACGCCAGCGTGCTCGCCGATTCCGCGCGCTGCGCCTGCAGCACGCCGATATTGGCTTGCGCGGCGGCGATCTGTGCGTCGGCGCCGACAAGGGCGGCATCGGCCTGCTGGACCGCGGTCTGGGCGTCGTCCAGCTGCGCCTGCGTGCCGACATGGGTCTTGAGCAGCTGGGAGGCGCGCGCCGCGACCTTGGCTGCATTGTCGGCCGCTGCCTGGTCGGCGACCTTCTGCGCCTGGGCCTGCTGCAGCGAGGCGCGGGCCGCGTCGGTCTGGGCGTCGATACGGTCGAGCGTCTTGCTCAAGGTGGCGATCTGCGCCTCGGCCTGGGCGACGGCAATCTTGTAATCGCCGTCATCGACGACGAGCAGCGGATCGCCGGCCTTGACCAGCTGGTTCTCGCTGACCTTGACCTGATCGACATAGCCGGAAATCTTGGGCGAGATGAACGCCATGTCCGCCTGGACATAGGCATCGTCCGTCGAGATCATGAAGCGGCCCGTTGTCCAGTAGTCGTACCCATACCAGGCGCCGGCGCCCAGCAAGGCAACACCGATGACCGGCAGCAGGAAGGAACGCACCGAACGCTTCTTCCTGGCCGGAGCCTCTGCCGGCGGCGACGAGACGGGCTGGACAGGTACTTCCGGTGCTTCCGTCGCCGGCGCAACCTTGGCGTTGGGGAAGGGACGGACTTCGGCAGTGGTCGGCGCGTTCGAGGACATGACATCTCTCTAAAGTTATAATATAATACTGAACCGTTCGGTTCGATCCGGCCGTTGACATAGCGCGTAAAGAGGACCATATCAAGGGCAATCGAACCGCTTGGTTCGAATTATTTTCGAGGTGTGACTTTCATGGCCGAGACCCCGCCCAATGTCGAAAACGAGTCGTGTGACGACCTGTTGGAAAGCTTGCGCCGTGGCCGCCCGGCCGCGGGGCAGGATCCGGCCAAGCGCAGCCAGATCATCGACGGCGCCCGTCGTGTCTTCATCGACAAGGGCTTCGAAGCCGCCTCGATGAACGACATCACCCGCGAGGCCGGCGTCTCCAAGGGTACGATCTACGTCTACTTCGCCAACAAGGAAGAGCTGTTCGAGGCGCTGATCGAGGAAGAGCGCGGCACCATCTTCAAGAACATGTATGACGTGCTGGACAACGCCGACAACCTGCGCGAGACGCTGGTGAAGTTCGGCAAGGTGCTGGCTCTCAAGATCACGTCGGCCAAGGTCGTCCAAGCGCAGCGCACGGTGATCGGGGCATCAGACCGGATCCCCGACATGGGCGCGCGTTTTTACGAGCGCGGTCCCAAGCGTGGCCACGACAAGGTCGCGGCCTTTCTCAATGCCGCCATCGAGCGCGACCTGCTGCGCATCGACGATGTCGATCTTGCCGCCTATCAGTTCACCGAACTGTGCCTGGCCGGTCTGTTCCGCCAGTGCATCTTCGCCTACCGCACCAAGGCCCCGACCCAGGACGAGATCGACCACATCGTCAGGTCAGGCGTCAGCATGTTCCTGAAGGCCTACGGCACCGAAAGGCTTGTGGCGGAAGAAGGCCATCAGACGATTGCTATCGAGGCCAAGCCCTAGCCAGACCATGCTCTAACTCTTTGTTTAGACGCAATTCTGGACGGAAAACCGCTTCACACTTTTCCTAGAATTGCTCTAAGGTGCGGATGCTTTAGCCGCCATTGGCGGCAAGCACGATGGCTGCCTGCAATTCCTGAAGGCCCTCGGCCTTTTCAGAAGAGGTGGCCAGCACGAACGGGAACGCCGCCGGCCGCTTCTTGATCTTTGCCAGCGTCTCCTCGATCAGCCTCGGCACGCCGGCAGTCTTGATCTTGTCGGTCTTGGTCAGCACGATCTGGTAGGACACCGCCGCCTTGTCAAGCAGCGACAGCACTTCGTCGTCCTTGGCCTTGATGCCATGACGGGCGTCGATCAGCACATAGACGCGTTTCAGCGTGACCCGGCCCTTGAGGTAATCGAAGACCAGCTTGGTCCACTCGTCGACCTTCTCCTTCGGCGCGGTGGCGTAGCCGTAGCCGGGCATGTCGACCAGCGCCAAGGGCGGCAGGTCGGCGCCCTCGCCCGAAAATCCATCCGGCACGAAATAGTTGAGCTCCTGCGTGCGCCCCGGCGTGTTGGAAGTGCGCGCCAGCCCCTTCTGGTTGACCAGCGCATTGATCAGCGACGACTTGCCGACATTCGAGCGGCCGGCAAAGGCGATTTCCGGCGGCCCTTCCGGTGGCAGGAACTTCATCGCCGGCACGCCGCGGATGAAGATCCACCCTCGCGTAAACAGTTCGGTGCCGAGTATGCTGCTGTTCAGAGCGTTCAAGCTGCTGCCTCCAGAAGAGAAATATTGGCACCCCGGATAGCATCGAGGTTGCGGCTGACCTTGTCTACCGGCCAGTCCCACCACGCCACCGCCAGCAGCCGCCTGATTGTCCGGTCGTCGAAACGCATCTTTACCACCTTGGCCGCGTTGCCGGCGACGATCGCATAGGGCGGCACGTCGTGCGTCACCACTGATTTCGCAGCGACGATGGCGCCGTGGCCGATTTCCACCCCGGGCAGGATCACCGCCTCCATGCCGATCCAGACGTCGTTGCCGACAATGGTGTCGCCGCGCACCTCCTTCGACCAGGTCGCCGGATCAAAACCCTTTTCCCAGCCATGGCCGAAAATATTGAACGGATAGGTCGAAAAGCCGGACATGGCGTGGTTGGCGCCGTTCATGATGAAGCGCGCGCCCTCGGCGATGGCGCAGAACCTGCCGATGATCAGCTTGTCGCCTATGAACGGATAGTGATGCAGGACGCATTTCTCGGCGAATTTGTCCGGCCCGTCGGGGTCGTCATAATAGGTGAAGTCGCCGATCTCGATGTTCGGCGCGTTCACCAGTCCCTTGAGGAAGCCGACGCGGGTATGCATCGGGATCGGGTGCTTGATGTCTGGGTTGGGTCCGTCCATGTCGAAATCCGTCAGAGAAATGGCCGCCAGGTGCATCCGAAACTCAAATGCCCGTTCAAAATAGCGTGATCCGCCCTATAGCACCAATCGGGCGACGAGCGAGCTTTCCTTGACGGCCTTGCTCATTTGCTGCCGCGGCAAATCACGATCGGATCGGACAGCGCACTGTCGAAACCGCTGCCCTGATAGACGGTGACATTCGTGGCGCCGGGCGGCAGCATGAAGCTGCCTTCGACGATTTTCTGGTCGCCGGCCGGCATGTGGAGAGCCCAGCTATAAGTGCAAAACTGAGGCGGCGCCTGGGGTTCGACGTGGCTGCAGTTCAATTGCGCGCCACCCAGCATGGCGGCGCCGCCGCAACTGACGGCGCCCTTTGCGAGCGCAATGCCCGGCCATCCCGCAATGGCCGCCACGGTCGCGATCTTCAGCCAATTCATCGTCGTATCCTTGCCCGGCAACAGCCCGCTACCTGAGCCTTTGGGTGGGTCGCAGCCCATGCGTCATTTTTTCCAGGCGGGCTTAGTCCGTCTTGCGCACCGCGTCCAGCAAGATTATGTGCATGATGATAATAAGCATGCTCACTAACAGTTGCGCCGAAAAACTCCAGTACCTCCCATGCCATCGTCACCCAACATCAGCTTCGTGCTGCACGATGTCGCGCGCCTGCTTCGAAAGCGGTTCGAGCAGAGGTCGCGGGCATCGGGGCTGACCCGCGCCCAGTGGCAGGTGCTGGCCTATCTCAGCCTGCATGAAGGCATCCACCAGAACAAACTGGCGGACCTGATCGAGATCACGCCGATCACGCTCGCCCGGCTGCTCGACAAGATGGAAGCAAGCGGCTTCATCGAGCGCCGGCCCGATCCCGCTGACCGCCGGGCATGGCTGCTGTACCTGAAGCCGCAAGCCCATCCGCTGATCGAAATCATGCGCGGCAATGGGCGGAAGACGCGTGACGAGGCCTTTGTCGGCCTTTCCGCGGATGCGCAACTGCATCTGCTGCAAACCCTATCCCTCATCAAATCCAATCTGCTCGCGGCTTGCGCCCAGCCTGCCGCCGACCGGGAGAAAACACATGGCTGAATCAACCTCACCAAAGAAGCCTGTCGAAGAAGACGGATCCGCCGCCGACCGGGCGCGCGACCAGGTCATCCGGCTGGACAGCGAACGCGAGCAAAGGCGAGCCAGCACCGTCATCGACAATGACGAGCTCGAAGCACCGGTCGCCCTGGAGCCGGCGGCGCTCGAGGCTCCGTCCAAGGAGCCACGCCAGGCCGGGGTTGCGGTGGCGCCTCCGGCGCCGGTCAAGCCCAAGCGCGGCCGGGCACGGCCGATCCTGTTTGCCCTGCTTCCGTTCGCGCTGGTCGTCGGCGGCTATTACTACGTCATCGGCGGCCAGGTCATGACGACCGACAATGCCTACATCCAGGCGCAGTCGCTCGGCGTTTCCACCGATGTCTCCGGCACTGTGTCCGAGATCGACGTGCACGAGAACGAGGCGGTGAAGAAGGACCAGGTGCTTTTCCGGTTGCGGCCGGCCTCTTTCGAAACCGCTCTTGCCGCCGCCCAGGCACAGCTCGGCACAGTGCGCAACCAGGTGCTGACCTTGCAGGCGAGCTACCAGCAGTCGCAGGCGCTGATCGAGCAGGCGCAGGCCGACATCCCCTATTACGAGGCCGCTTTCCAACGCCAGCAGGATCTGCTCAAGACCTCCACCTCCTCCAAGGCGACCTTCGACAGCGCCCAGCACGACCTCGTCGCCGCCCGCCAGAAAGTGTCCGTTGCCCAAGCGCAGGCACAGGCGACGCTTGCCCAGCTCGGCGGCGACGCCAGCCAGCCGGTGGAGAAGAACCCGTTCTATCTCCAGGCGCAGTCGGCGGTGGACGACGCCCAGCGCAACCTTGCCGATTCCATCGTCAAGGCGCCATTCGACGGCATCGTCACCAATGTCGACGCGCTTCAGGTCGGCAAGTACCTGCCGGCTTCGCAGCCGGCGTTCAGCCTGATTTCGGCGACCGAGCTGTGGATCGCGGCGGAGCCTAAGGAAACCGAACTGACCTATGTGCGGCCGGGACAGACGGCGACGATCAGCGTCGACAGCTATCCCGGTGCCGTCTGGCACGGCAGGGTCGCCTCGATCAGCCCGGCGTCGTCGTCGAGCTTTTCGCTGCTTCCGGCGCAGAACACCACCGGCAACTGGGTCAAGGTCGTGCAACGCATTCCGATGCGCGTGACGGTGGACGATCTCCAGGGCAAGCCGCCGCTGCGCGGCGGGATGAGCGTCGTGGTCGGCATCGATACCGGCCATGCGCGCGGCCTGCCGGACTTCGTGACGGAGCTCCTCGGTCGGTTCGGACAAAAGTCATGACCGGCGCGTCCGCGACAGGTGGCGTGGTCGCCAATCGCGGCGCCATCACCGCGTGCGTGATCCTGGCCGTGATCATGCAGGCGCTGGACACCACCATCGCCAATGTGGCGCTGCCCTATATCCAGGGCAGCGTTTCGGCAAGCGCCGACCAGATAAACTGGGTGCTGACGTCCTACATCGTCGCGGCGGCCGTCATGACGCCGCCTTCAGGCTATCTTGCCAATCGCTTCGGCCGCAAGCGCATCCTGCTGATCTCCATCACCGGCTTCGTCGTCGCGTCGGTGCTGTGCGGCTTCGCGCAGTCGCTGCCGCAGATCGTCGGCTTCCGCCTGCTGCAAGGCCTGTTCGGCGCAGCCCTGGTGCCGCTGGCGCAGAGCATCCTGCTCGACATCTACAGCGTCGAGGAGCGCGGCTCGGCGATGGCGCTGTTCGGCGTTTCGGTGATGGTCGGGCCGGTGCTCGGGCCGGTCATCGGCGGCTGGCTGACCGAGAATGTCAGCTGGCGCTGGGTGTTCTACATCAACGTACCGATCGGCGCGCTGGCTTTCGCCGGCGTCTCGATGTTCGTCCAGGAAACCAAGACGGACCTCAAGGCCAGGCTGGACTGGCTGGGCTTCGGCATGCTCAGCGTCACCATCGCGTCGCTGCAGATGTTCCTCGATCGCGGCGAGCAGCTCAACTGGTTCTCGTCGTCCGAGATCATCGTCGAGGCGCTGATCTGCGCGTCGGCCTTCTACATCTTCCTCGTCCACACCTTCACCGCCCGCAACACCTTCGTGAACCCGCGGCTGTTCCTCGACAGGAATTTCGCCGTCGGCATGATCTTCATCTTCATCATCGGCATCACCTATCTGGCCTCGCTGGCCCTGATGACGCCCTATCTGCAGACGCTGATGGGCTATCCGGTGGTGACGGCCGGCATCGTCATGGGGCCGCGCGGTCTCGGCACCATGGCTTGCATGTTCCTGGTCGGCAGGCTGATCGGCAAGGTGGACACACGCTGGCTGCTTCTAACCGGCCTGCTGGTCACCGCCTGGGCGATGTACGACATGACCGGCTGGACGCCTGACGTCTCGCAATGGACGATCATCAGCACCGGCTTCATCCAGGGCGCGGGCCTGGGTTTCCTGTTCGTGCCGCTGACCACCATCACCTTCGCCACGCTGGCGCCGGAGCGGCGCGCGGAAGGCACCGGCCTGTACAATCTGTCACGAAACATCGGCTCCAGCGTCGGCATCTCGGTGGTCACCGCGCTGTTGACGCAGAACGTGCAGATCAACCACGCCAACATCGCTACCTATGTGACGCCCTACAACCAGGCGTTCAGCAATCCGGCGATCTTCCATGCAATGGATCCCTACAGCGCCGCGGGCCGCGCCGCGCTCGACGGCGTGGTCACGCTGCAGGCCACGATCATCAGCTATATGAACGACTTCAAGCTGATGATGATCCTGTCGCTTGCCGCCATTCCGCTGGTTCTGTTGCTGCGCAAGCCGGCGACTCCGGCCAAGATCGACCACAGCGCCGTGATGGAGTGACGACGCTCGAAACTTATCCGGCTGCACAGGCAGCAGCCAAAAAGAAACCGGGGTCCTGTGAGGGACAGGACCCCGGCCGATGCCGATACGACTTCCCAAGAAACATGGCACCTCGTCATGAGGCGGGGATGGCAGGCCCGAGAAAGCCCCAACGGACCTGCCTTGATCCCCTTTGCCGAAAGCCGTTACTTCGGCAACAACACCTTGTTGACGACATGGATGACGCCGTTCGACTGGTTGACGTCGGCGATCGTCACTCGCGCCTCGCCGCCTGACTCATCCATGATGTAGAGCTTGCCCTTCTTGACTTCGGCGGTCAGCGTGTCACCGGAGACGGTCTTCATCTCGTACTTGCCGCCCATCGCCTTGGCCTTCTTCATCATCTCGGCGCCGGAGATCTTGCCGGCCACGACATGCGCGGTCAGCACCTTGGTGAGCTTGCCCTTGTTCTCCGGCTTCAGCAGCGTGTCGACGGTGCCCTTGGGCAGTTTCGCAAACGCTGCGTTGGTCGGGGCAAAGACGGTGAACGGGCCAGCGCTTTGCAGCGTGTCGACCAGGCCCGCAGCCTTGACCGCAGCGACCAGCGTCGTGTGGTCCTTCGAATTGACGGCGTTCTCGACGATGTTCTTGGTTGTGTACATCGGCGCGCCGCCGACATTCGGGTTCTTGGCATAGGCGGGCGCGGCAATCGCCACGCCGGCGACGAGTGCGGAAAGGGCGATGATCCTGAATGACGGCAAGCGCATGTGGTCTTCCTCCGTGTGAGGGCTGATCGGAATTGATAGCCTTTGGAAACGCACAGGCAGTCACGCCGCCGAGGGGGCGCAAGTTTCGCCGATCACGGGAACGTGATGCCGGAGCTGCTTAAACGAAAAGCCCCGCGCGAGGCGGGGCTTTGAAGGCTGGAGAAAGCGCTGCGCCTTCTATTCGGCCGGTGATGGTTTCTTTCGGAACAGCGCGACCAGATTGTCCCACAGCTCGATCTTGGCGCCCTGGCGCTTCATGATGATGCCCTGCTGGAGGATCGACAGCGTGTTGTTCCAGGCCCAGTAGATGACCAGGCCGGCCGGGAAACCCGCCATCATGAAGGTGAAGATGACAGGCATCCAGGTGAAGATCGCAGCCTGCGTCGGATCCGGCGGCGTCGGGTTCATGCGCATCTGCAGGAACATGGTGACGCCCATGATCAGCGGCCAGACGCCGATCATCAGCATGTGCGGCAGGGTGACCGGGATCAGGCCGAACAGGTTGAACAGCGACGTCGGATCGGGCGCGGCCAGATCCTGGATCCAGCCGAAGAACGGCGCGTGCCGCATTTCGATGGTGATGTAGAGCACCTTGTAGAGCGAGAAGAAGACCGGGATCTGCAGTGCCACCGGCCAGCAGCCGGCAAGCGGGTTGATCTTCTCGGTCTTGTACAGCTCCATCATCGCCTGCTGCTGCTTCATCTTGTCGTCCGCGTATTTCTCGCGGATCTCGAGCATTTTCGGCTGCACCTTCTTCATGTTAGCCATCGACGCGTACGACTTGTTGGCGAGCGGATAGAAGATGGCCTTGACGATGACGGTGGTGGCGAGAATGGCCAGGCCGAAATTGCCGAAGAATTTGTAGAGCGTGTCGATCAGCCAGAACATCGGCTTGGTGATGAAGTGGAACCAGCCCCAGTCGATCAAAAGGTCGAACCGCTTGATATGACGGTCTTCCGCATAGGCGTTGATCTTGCCGACTTCCTTGGCGCCCGCGAAGATCTCGCTCTCCACCGTCGCCGACTGGCCGGCATCGACGGTGATCGGGTCGGTGAGGAAGTCGGACTGGTAGCGATGGCGGCCGTCCTCGAAATAGGCATAGCGCGGCTGGAACGGCTGCTTCTCGGTCGGCACCAGCGTCACCGCCCAGTATTTGTCGGTGATGCCGAGCCAGCCGTCGGTCGACTTGCCCGGCGTGAACTGCTTGTCCTTCTCGATGGACGCGTATTTGTGTTCCTGCAGGCCTTCCGTGCCGGTGAAGCCGATCAGGCCCTCATGCAGCACATAGGTGCTGGCAACGAGCGGCTTGTCGAAGCGGGTGACGCGGCCGTAATTGGACAGCGAGACGGCGGCCGTGCCGGCATTCTGCACCGTGTCGGACACCGTGAACATGTAGTTGGTGTCGACGGAAAAGGTGCGCTTGAAGGTCAGGCCCTTGTCGTTCGAATAGGTCAGCGTGACCGGGGTCGTCGGCGTCAGTGTCGCATTGCCGTCGACAGCCCACACTGTTTCGGGACCGGGCACCGCGCCGGTCTTGTCGTTGCCGACGAAGCCGATCTCGGCATAGTAGCCGTTGGGCAGTGCCGCCGGGTTGAGCAGGCTGATCTCGGGCGAGTTCTTGTCGACCGTCTCGGTGTAGTGCTTGAGCTTGAGGTCGTCGAGACGGGCACCGGTCAGGTTGATCGAACCCTCGAGGCTCGGCGTGTCGATCTTCGCGCGGGTCGTCGTGGCGAGCGCCTGTTCGCGGCCGGCCGGCGTCACGGCATCGGTGCCGGGTGCGTTTGGAATGGCGCCAGGGGCGGCGGGCGTTCCGGTGTCGGTACCGGGACTGGTGCCGGCGGCCTTCTTCTGCTCCTCGACGCGCTGCTGTTCGACGCGGGCGGCCTCGCGCTGCGCTTCGCTGCGCGGCAACACATAAAAATATTGCCATACCGCCAGGATCAGCACCGACAGCGCGATGGTGATGAAGAAGTTCCGGTTGTTTTCCATCGAAAGCCCTTGGCCTATCGTGTTCCGCGCAGTCGGCGGGAGAGTTCGGCCTTCAACTGGCCGAACGGAGTGGTAAGCACGTCTTCGCGCCCGACGATGACATAGTCATTGCCAGGCGCCATGTCACTTGCCGCATGCGTACGGACGGCTTCTCGCAGCCGCCGCCGGACGCGGTTGCGGACAACCGCATTGCCGACCTTCTTGGTGACGGTGTAGCCGACGCGCGGCGACAGGCCGTCGCCGCGGTCGAGAACTTCGACGAGAAAAAGCCGCCCGCGTCGTTTTTCACCACGACGGACAGCCAGGAATTCCGCGCGCTTCAGAAGCCGCTTGGGATTTGGTCCCACTGGCTTGCCGGATGCGGACAACGATCTCGTCTTCCGTTCAGGCGCTGAGCCGCTTGCGACCGCGGTTGCGGCGAGCTGCGACGACGCCGCGACCACCCTTGGTGGCCATGCGGGCACGAAAGCCGTGCCGACGTTTGCGGACGAGTTTGGACGGTTGGTAGGTACGCTTCATTTGTTTTAATACCGCGGGGTGCGGCCCTTCTTGATTCTGTCACTGTGTAACAGGAGCTTTGCCGGGCCGGCTTTGGCGCGATCGAAACCGCGCCGGGACGAATGGCCCGAGCGTGTGCGGGCTTATAGAAAGAAGGCTTTTGGAAGTCAATCCGGAGTCGTCGGGCCGAAAGCTTCGCCATTCAGGCCGGTTTATGTTTGCGACCAAGGATGAAATTGGCAAAAAAGCCGTAATCGCCTAATCTGCGTTGATCAAGTGATCGTGAAGACATTAGCCGCATGAGCGAAACCATACAGGCCCAGGAAGGGATCGGCACGGCGGGGTCCACCGAGGCGCCGGCCAGCGTGCGCACGGTTCCGCTGTCGCGCGGCCTGTCGACCAAGCTGCTGCTGCTGACCATCGTCTTCGTGCTGCTGGCCGAAGTGCTGATTTTCCTGCCTTGGATCGCGAGCTACCGGCTGAACTGGCTGAAGGAGCGGCTGAGCACGGCGGCGGCGGTGTCGATCGTGCTGGTGCAGGGTGAACCCACCTCGCTGTCGCGCACGGCGCAGAACGACGTGCTGATGGCGATCGGCGCCAAGGCGATCGCGGTGCGCGACGGAGGCGTCTCGCGGCTGCTGGTGGTGGCCGAAATGCCGCCGAAGGTCGACGAACACATCGATATCGCCTCGATCGGCATGATCAAGGGCATGACCGGCGCGCTCGACACGTTGTTTTTCGGCGGCGACCGGATGCTGCGCGTCTTCGGTCCGGTCGGCGAGTCCGACAAGGAGTTCGAGCTGATCATGCCCGACAACAGCCTGCGCAACGCGATGCTGCGCTATTCGCGCAACGTCGCCTTCGTCTCGCTGCTGATCTCGCTGTTCACCGCCATGCTGGTCTACGCCGCCATCGACCTGATCATGATCGGGCCGATCCGGACGATGACGCGCTCGATGCTATCTTTCTCCGAGGCGCCCGACGATCCCGGGCGGATCATCCATCCGGCTGCCCGCGCCGACGAGATCGGCGTTGCCGAGCGCGAGCTGTCGCAGATGCAGGAACGGCTGCAAAAAATGCTCTCCGAGCAGAAGCATCTTGCCGATCTCGGCCTGGCGGTTTCCAAGATCAACCATGACATGCGCAACATCCTGGCTTCGGCGCAGCTGATGTCGGACCGCTTGCGTCAGGTCAAGGATCCGACGGTGCAGGCCTTCGCGCCGAAACTGCTGCGCGCGCTCGACCGCGCCGTGTCTTATTCCGAAGGCGTGCTTCACTACGGCCGCACGCAGGAGCCGCCGCCGGCGCGCCGACGCCTGAGGCTGCGGCAACTGGTCGAGGACGTGCACGGCCTGCTGGACATCGAGCAAGGCATCGAGTTCGTCAATTCGGTCGAGCCGGCCTTCGAGGTCGATGCCGATTCCGACCAGTTGTTCAGGGTGCTGACCAATCTGTGCCGGAATTCCGTGCAGGCGATGGCGGCCGACAGTGAAAGCGCCCTGGTGCGCCGCCTGGCGGTGTCGGCCGTGCGCCTGGGCAGCGTCAGCCGCATCGCCGTCAGCGACACCGGCCCCGGCCTGCCGCCCAAGGCGCGCGAAAACCTGTTCGCGGCCTTTCGCGGCTCGGCGCGCAGCGGCGGCACCGGCCTTGGCCTGGCGATCGCGCACGAACTGATCCGCGCGCATGGCGGCACGGTCGAGCTGGTCGAGAGCATTGGCGGGCGCACCACATTCGCCGTCACCATCCCCGACCAGCCGGTCCGGCTCGACCAGGCCCGCAACGGCCTGCGCCGCCCGGCCTGAGGTTCTTGACCGGTTTCCGCTTGGCAACACCTAGCTTTTCGGTCTCACCCCTTCCTTCCAGAAACATGTCGCCCGCGAAACGGCCTTTTGCCCTGAGAGGCCGGCATGCATGGAAAGCGCATCGTCTGAACCACCCAGACACGATGCGCTTTGGTTGTTTTGAGGCGCCGAGAAGCGAGCTGTCATTGCCGGATGACACGCCTGCGACAAAACTTTTACCGGATCGGCTTGCTTTTCGGAAATTCAGTCGCTAGGGAACACGTCTCGTCGCGACCGGTCGTTCACGATCGGATCGCGGGGTCATGGAAAGCATGGCCTGTTGCGCGCCCGTAGCTCAGCTGGATAGAGCACCAGACTACGAATCTGGGGGTCAGGAGTTCGAATCTCTTCGGGCGCGCCAAAACCATTCATCGTTTCTATGCGACGATATAGCTGCCGAATTGGTGTCTACGCGACGAGCGGGGAATAGCCTGCGAGCGAAAAAGCGTAGAAACGGCGGCGTTAGGCAGTAAAGAGTTCGAAGCTCTTCAGATTGGCGGAGTTCCGACGCGGCCGGAGCGGAGTTCCAAGCGGTGATTGATGTGGATGGTGCCGACGACGATCTGACAGCGATCTCCCGACAGGCGAGCATCATGTATTTGTATCAGATCATGGATCGAGGTCAGCAGGCGCTCATGCCACTTGGTCGGCGTGTGTCAGTCACTCGAAACCTGCTTCGGTTTTCCGGCATCCGCGGCATTGTCCCCATGCGCAGCGGCCTTCCCGGGTTCAGGAAAGCATTTCGACGCGCAGCGGATGTTCTCCGCGCGTCAGAAGGGGCGCCGGGCCCTGGTCCAGTCGCCCGAGCCGGATCAGGCCGCGCGACCAGCGGTAGGGACCATGAAACATCGCCAGATTGCCCCAGGGGGCGTAGTAGCAGAGATCGCCAGTCGCCTCGTTGCCGAAGCGACCGCTGCCTTCCTCGGTGAGCTTGCGCGGCAGGTAGGCGATCTTCTCGTTGGTCGAATAGTCGTCGATCGTCAGATCCAGCGGCAGGATCGAGACCAGATCGTGCGCGGAAGGATTGTCCTCCAGCGTCGCCGTGAAATCCTGATCCCCGAAGATGAATCTAAGGCGCATGGTGGCTCCTTTCCTATCCGTGGCTGCGTCGGTCTGAGAGCGCACCGAAGAGGGGAGCGCGAGGCTGGCAGCACCTGCCAGCAAGGTGCGGCGTGAAAGCCATACGGCGGCGCGTGTCATTTAAAGTCTCCCGGTCGGTGCGGCCATGTCCATCGTTCCTGCACACGGCCGCACCCTTCGACGATACGACCTGGTCAGGCAGCGAGATGCTGGTTGAAGAAGCTGGTCAGCTTGTCGAACGGGATCACGTCCACCTTGTCGTAAAGATCGGTGTGGCTGGCGCCTGGAATGATCATGAGTTCCTTCGGCTCCGCCGCTGCCGCGAAGGCGGTTTCGCTGAAGTAGCGCGAATGGGCCTTTTCGCCATGGATGAACAGGATCGGGCGCGGCGAGATTTCAGCGATGTAGGTCAGGATCGGCATATTCATGAACGACAGCGGCGTGGTCTGCGTCCAGGAATTGCCTGAGTTGACCGCGCGCGCATGGTAGCCGCGCGGCGTCCTGTAATAGTCATGGTAGTCGACCAGGAACTGCGCCTCGCCGCCGTGCAGGTCGTTGTAGGGTGGTTGATAGGCTGGCGCGCCGTTTTCCGCATCCGTCCAACGCTGCCGACCCAGTTGCTCCAATGTCTGTGCGCGCTGTTCGGGGGTCACGCTGTCGTTGTAGCCCTTCGACATAACACGGGTCATGTCGTACATGGTGCTCGCCACCACGGCCTTGACGCGCTTGTCTGCGGCGACGGCATTCAAAGCCAGGCCGCCCCAGCCGCAGATGCCGATGACGCCGATGCGCTCACGGGCGACGGCGGCGTGCAGGCCGAGATAGTCGACGGCCGCGCTGAAATCCTCGGTGTTGATGTCCGGCGAAGCGAGATTGCGCGGCTCGCCGCCGCTTTCGCCGGTGTAGGACGGATCGAAAGCCAGTGCGACGAAGCCGCGCTCGGCCATCGTCTGCGCGTAAAGGCCAGAGGATTGTTCCTTAACAGCGCCGAACGGACCGCCGACGGCAAGCGCCGGCAGACGTCCGCCGGCCCGGTCCTTCGGCAGATAGAGATCACCCGACAGTGTGATGCCGTAGCGGTTCTTGAATGTGATCTTCTCGTGATCGATCTTATCGCTGAGCGGAAAGACCTTATCCCATTGCTTTGACATATTCTGAGCCTTTGCTTTGAAGGGGTTGGATATTGAAACTGCACCGAAGGCGGCGACGCCTGCGCCGGTCAACTTCAACAGTTCGCGCCGGTGGATGACGCTTGCCGAATTTTTCGTGTCAGGGGTATTCATGGGCATTTCCGATCTCCTGTTGGTATGAATTGGGATTGGGCAGTTCGTTGAACGAACGTCAGTGCGGGGCGTCCGGGCTTCAGCAACCGCCGGCCATTGCCGATCAGGGCGATTGCAAGGCCGGCGAGAACCACGCTGCCGGCGAAGGTCGCGAAGACCGTCATGCCATCCAGCAGCAGCCCGCCGACCATGGCACCGAGCAGGATCGACGCCTGGATGGCTGCGACCATCAGGCTTCCGGCGGCTTCCGGCGCATCGTCCGCGTTTTGGGACATCCACGTCATCCAGATCACAGACATTGCGGTGTTCGCCGCGCCCCAGAGAGCAAGGAAGAGGCCGGCGGCGGCTACCGAACCGCCGAGAAGCAGGAGCCCCAGCGTGCAGCCGCCCATCAGCAGCGCGGGCAACCGCAGCAGCGGTGCGACATTGCCGCTCACGAAACGCCCTGCCGCCCATGTTCCGAGGAAGCCCGCACAGCCCAGTACAAGCAACAGGATCGAGAGCGTCCCCACGTTGACGCCCGTCACCTGCTCCAGGAAGGGGCGCAGATAGGTGAACATGGTGAAGGCCGAGCCCCAGGATAACATCGAGGCAATAAGGCCGCGCAGGAAATGGGGGCGCTTCAGCAGGCCGAACATCGTCCGGAAATCCTGCCGCTGGCGCGCGGGCAACGACGGCAGCGCGATCAAGTGCCAGACGAGGTTGATGGCGACGATTGGCGTCAGCGCCCAGAACACCGCGCGCCAGCCGAACACGGCGCCGAGATAGCTGCCGATCGGCGCGGCGAAGGCCGCAGCGATCGCCTGTCCGCCATACATCAAGGCGAGCGCGCGCGGCACATCCCTTTCAGGGACCAGCCGCATGATGACGGCGGTGGCCAGTGCCCAGAAGCCGCCGATGCAGATGCCCAACAGGCCTCGACCGAGCATCAGCACGGAGAAATTCGGGGCCGCCGCAACCAGAACCAGTGACAACAGCATGAAAGCCGTCATCGCGACCAAGACCCATTTGCGGTTCAGCGTTCCAGCGGCAGTGGTGATGACCATGCTCGCCGCTATGGCGAAAAGACCGCTGATCGATATCGCCTGTCCGGTCTGTCCCTCAGTTGCGCGCAATCCTTCGGCCATGGGGGTGAGCAGGCTGACCGGCATGAATTCCGAGGCGATCAGCATTGCCACACACAGTGCCATCGAAAGAACCGCGCCCCAGGCGGCGTCCGGTTTGCTATCCGCATCGGTTGCGGCGGCAATCGCCATGTCGTTTGCTCCTGCTGAATTGTTGCAACGCAAAACTAGTGGCTTTGCCATAAAGCGATTAGCCATCGAAATTCGCATGAACTAATCGACCGCATCGAATAATGTGCTGCGGCATGGCAAACGAGAGAAGCTCATGGCCAAAACCGACCTCAATCAACTGACGTGGTTTCAGGCCGTCGCCGAGGAGCGCAGCTTCACCAAGGCGGCGGCAAAGCTCGGCGTCGCGCAGTCGACGCTCAGTCACAGGATCAAGCAGCTCGAAGCGCAAATGGGCATACGCCTCCTGACCCGCACCACGCGCAATGTCGCGACGACCGCCGCAGGCGAGCGGCTGTTACAGACGATCGCCCCGCGCATCGGCGAAATCGAGGATGAGATCGCCGCGTTGATGGCGTTTCGTGAAAAACCTTCGGGCTCGATCAGGCTGACGCTGTCCGACCACGCGCTTGAAAGCGTGGTTTGGCCCAAGCTGAAGCCGATCCTCAGCGCCTATCCCGATATCGGTGTCGAACTGATCCTGGACAGCACGTTCCGCAACATCGTCGAGGAGGGCTTCGACGCGGGCGTCCGGTTGGGAGAGAGCGTCGAGAAGGACATGATCGCGGTCCGAATTGGTCCGGACTGGCGTTTGGTGGCCGTGGCTTCTCCCGACTATTTCGCCGCGCGTGGTGTGCCTGAGCACCCACAGGACCTGATCCGCCACGTCTGCATCAATATGCGTCACGAGACCGCCGGCGGTCTTTATGCATGGGAGTTCGAGAAGGATGGGCAGGCGTTGCGCGTCCGGGTAAACGGCCAGCTGACCTTCAACAATTCCTATGCCATGATCGACGCAGCCGTGCACGGCTACGGCATCGCCTATGTGCCCGAGAACATCGTGGAGCGGCACATCGCCTCGGGCCTGCTGGTGCAGGTCCTCGACGATTGGTCGCCGTTCTTCGACGGCTATTTCCTCTATTATCCGAGCCGTCGTCAGAATCTTCCCGCGTTCAAGGTCATCGTCGACGCGCTACGACATCGGAATTGAGACAAGAGGATCTAACCCGCGCGATTGGCTGCACGCCGAGCCCGTTTCGCCCCGCTCGCATAGCACCCACCTGCGGAAGACACGGTATTTTCCGGATCTCGGGCATCAAGATCGTCCTTGCCACGCCCGCTCTATCGCCACGCCTCGTTCGGCTCGTCTTCGCACGTCGAGAACGCACAGCGGGCGGGATGTTGCAGAGCAAATCTTCGCAGCGCCATCACCCCAATGTGCGTGGTAAGACCGCGACAGGCGCAACCAGCGGAGCCTGATTTGACCATGACCTCTACCCCCATCAAGCGCGCTTTGATCACCGGGGCCGGAGCGGCCGACGGCATCGGTTTCGCCATTGCCCGCCAGCTCGGCCATGCCGGCCATGCCGTTTTTCTCACCGGTGCCAGTGGGCGTGTGCTCGATCGCGCCGTTGAGCTCCGTGCAGAAGGCATCGACGCCAAGGCCGTGGTCGCCGATCTCACCATCGCTGCCGATGTCGCGCGGTTGCGGGCTGATGTCGGCGCGGTCGATATACTGGTCAACAATGCCGGCATGGGCTCGCTGGCATCGCCATCGGTCGACAAGGCGTTTCTCGCCATGACCGAGGCCGACTGGGACCATGGGATCGACGTCAGCCTGAAGACGGCATTCCTCGTCACCAAGGCGTTTCTGCCGGCGATGGTCGAAGCGGGCTATGGGCGTATCGTCAATGTGGCGTCAGTCACCGGACCGCTGGTGTCTTTCGAAGGCACATCAGCCTATTCCGCCGCCAAGGCCGGCATGGTCGGCCTGACACGCACGCTGGCGCTCGAAGTGGCGAAAAACGGCATCACGGCCAACGCAGTGGCTCCCGGCTGGATCGAAACAGGGTCGTCGAGCGAGATGGAGCGGCAAGCCGCCCTGAATACGCCGCCGGCGCGGGCCGGGCGACCGGATGAGGTGGCCGCCGCGGTCGTGTTCCTGGCCTCGGAAGGCGCCAGCTATGTCAACGGCGCCCTGCTGGTGGTCGATGGCGGCAACAGCCTTCAGGAGCGCAAGGGCTGAAGCCGTCCAACGCGTCGGGTGCGAGAATTCAGCCTTTGCCCGAGTTTTTGGCTGCCCCCGGCGCTTCCGGCCTGAGATAGACGGCCAAGCAGCAGCAACAGATCGCCAAGCCCGCGACTGGATATTTCAGGGCGACCAGCCCCGCCAGCGTGAATAGGCAGAGCGTCGCGAGCGACCGGATGCGCATGCGCTTGCGCACCGCGAGCGGAACCGCGTTCTCCGGCATCGGGTCGATGAGTTCGCGGATCAGAAGAATGTAGGTCAGGTTCACCAGGAAGAAGACGGCGGCATAGAAGGCGACCGGCTGCGGCGCCAGCTCGCTGACCGCCATCCACGCGGTCGCCAGCGGCAGCAGCGAAACCGAGAACAGATGCGCGAAATTGTACCACATCAGGCTGGCTGTCGCCTCCCTGGCGTGGCGTAACAGATGATGATGGTTCGCCCAGACGATGGCGATGAAGAGATAGCTGACGCTGTAGCTCAGCCATGTCGGCCAGAGCTCCAGAAGCGCCTTGAACGTCGGCAACTCCGGCGGGCGCAAGTCGAGGACCAGCACCGTGATGAGGACGGCGAACACGCCATCCGAAAATGCGCTCAACCGATCGAGCCCTGTCGAGGGAAGCACTGGACCGTCCTCGTCGCAGTTCGTGAGACATATAGTAGTGCTGTCGATAGCAATATCCATGGCCGCTCGGACCATCTGACGCCGCCGCCAGCGCCGCTCAGGACGCCTTGGCCAGAAAACTCTGGTAGTCCGATTTCGCCTGCAGCAGGCGCAGCACATTGTCGCGCGAGCCCCTTACGTGGGCGCGGGCCAGCGTGCCGGCTCGGGCGGCATCGCCGGCGCAGATCGCCTCGACGATCTCGGCATGCTCGTCGCGGGCGATCTTCCATTCGTCGAGCCACAACAGTTCGGTCCAGACATAGTGCTGGCACTTGTCGAGGATGCCGCACAGCATGCCATGCAGCATCGCATTGCCGCTGATTTCGGCGATGACGCGGTGCAGGTCGATGCCGACTTCGAGCTCCTGGAATTTTTCGCGCGTGGTGCGCTCCGGAATGGCGGCCAGCCGCTCGCATTCGGCCAGCATGGCACGCAGCCGCGCCTTGTCCTGTTCCGTCGCAGCAGCGGCGGCCAGTTCCGTCGCGTGGCCGTCGAGCAGTTCGCGGATCTCGAAGGCCTCGCGGAACATGTTGATGTCGAACTCGGTGACGACATAGCCCTGGCGCGGCCGGCCGGTGACCAGGCCGTCGCGCTCGAGGCGGTTGAAGGCCTCGCGCACCGGCGTGCGGCTGACATTGAGTTTTGCGGCGATGTCGTTCTCGGTGACGCGCGATCCCGGCGGGATCTGGCCGGTCACGATCATCGCCTTGAGCGCGGAATAGACCGAGTCGCGCAGCGTGTTTTTGGTTTCCTTGGCCAAGTTCCGTTTCCAGTTCTCCGGTCTTTCCGCCGGCATATGTTCTCACGCATAGCTGTATTCAAAGTCGGCGCGGTTTGCCACGCCCCGGCGCCCCATCTCCCAGCCCGGGTCGACGACCCCAGGCGCGCCGATCGGTGTTGACATCGCTGATCCCGAAGCTACACTCAAAATTGTATACAAAATAGCATGCGAAATCAAAAACAATGGGAACACCGGTGGAGAGCCGAAAATGAACAGGACCAGAAGCATCAGCGTTGTCGCGGTGGCCGCCCTCATGGCAGCGGTCGCGGCCCCCGCAATGGCGGGCGACACCATCACCGTCGCCTCGTGGGGCGGCACCTACCAGGAAGCGCAGACCAAGGCGTTCTTCAAGCCGACAGCCGACGCGCTCGGCATCACCATCAAGGAGGACACCACCAACGGCCTCGACGACGTCCGGCTGCAGGTAACCGGCAATGCGGTGAAATGGGACATCACCGAGCTTGGCGCCGACGAATGCGCACGCGGTTCGAAGGAAGGGCTGTTCGAGAAGCTCGACTACGGCATTATCGACAAGAGCGGCATCAATCCGAAGCTTGTCCATGATGACTGGGTCGGCATTTCCTACACCTCCGTCGTGCTGATCTATCGGACTGATGTGTTCGGCGACAAAGGCCCCAAGACCTGGGCCGACTTCTGGAACGTGGAAAAGTTTCCGGGACGGCGCGCGTTGAGCGGCAGCCAGGCGACCGAAACGCTGAGCGTCGCGGCTCTCGCCTCGGGCCTGCCGATCGACAAGGTCTATCCCGTGGATGTCGACGGCGCGCTGAAATCCGTCGACAAGATCCGTGGCCATGTCGACGCCTGGTGGACCTCCGGCGCTCAGGCCATGCAATTGGTCAAGGATGGCGAAGTCGACATGGCGAGCATCTGGAACGGCCGCGCCGGCACCTTGAAGAAGGAAGGCGCGCCGGTCAGTTTCTCCTTCGACCAGGGCGTGCTGACCGCCGACTGCATGGTCATCCCCAAGGGTGCCAAGAACAAGGAAGCCGCGATGAAGGCGCTTGCGATGTTCGTCAGCCCGCAGCTGCAGGCCAATCTGCCGCTCTACGTCGACAATGGCCCAGTAAACGAGAAGGCTTTCGAGACCGGCAAGATCCCGCAGGACAGGATCAAGGACATCAATTCGGCGCCCGAAAACGTCAAGAAACAGGTGCTGCAGGACGCCGAGTTCTGGCGCGACAATCTGATCGAGGCGACGGAGAAGTTCAACAATCTGATCCAGCAATAGGCTGCGGACACAAGCTTACGGCGGGCAGCGTAACCAGCCACTGCCTCGCCACCTGTTCTCTGCGGCTAAGGAGCGAAAAATCTTGTCCATTGCGCCATCCGCGTTGCCCATCGGCATGCGCGGGATCGAGAAACGATTTGGCAGCGTGCCTGTGCTGCGCGACCTTAACCTCGATGTCGAGGCCGGCGAATTCCTGACGCTGCTCGGCCCTTCCGGTTCCGGCAAGACGACGCTGCTGATGATCCTGGCCGGTTTCGTGCGGGCCAATGCCGGCTCGATCAGGGTCGGCGGCGACGAGATCATCACCACGCCGCCGCACAAGCGCAACATCGGCATGGTGTTCCAGAACTACGCGCTGTTTCCGCACATGAACGTCTTCCACAACATCGCCTTTCCGCTGAAGCAGCGCGGCGTCGCCGCCGCCGAGACGGCCGAACGTGTCGAGAAGGCGCTCGATCTGGTGAAATTGCAGGGCCTGGGCGAACGCCGGGTCGACCAGCTTTCCGGCGGCCAGCGACAGCGTGTGGCGCTGGCACGCGCCATCGTCTTCGAGCCGCGCATCGTGCTGATGGACGAACCCTTGTCGGCGCTCGACAAGGGCCTGCGCGAGCACATGCAGATCGAGCTGCGCGCCCTGCATCGCCGGCTCGGCATGACCACCGTCTATGTCACGCACGACCAGCGCGAAGCCATCACCATGTCCGACCGCATCGCGGTCATGAACGCCGGGCGCATCGAACAGCTCGACAAGCCTGAAACCCTCTACGCCAGGCCGCAAACGCGATTTGTAGCCGGCTTCATCGGCGAATCGAATTTCATTCCGGTCGAGTGCCGCAACGGCTCCGTCTGGTACGAGGACCGGAGAATCCATACCGCGGCACCAGTGCCGGCAGCTGGCCAGCACCTGATGGTGGTGCGGCCGGAAAAGCTGCGGCTCCTGGCAGACGCCGAACCGACAAGCGGCGTCAACGTGCTCGAGGCGAAAGTCAGCGACATCATCTATCAGGGCGACAGCTTCGTCTGCTACGCGGCGTTGCGCGACGGCCGCCAGCTGACTTTGCGCGACTATTGCCGCAGCGATGTGCTGGCCAAAATGCCGGCGCCCGGCCAGCCAGTCTCATTCGGTCTCGATGCGCAGGACACGATCCTGGTGGCGGCAGACTGATGAGCGCGCAGCCCGCCCTCATGGAAGAGATCGGCAGCGCCGCAGGCCGGGAGCTCAACACGCAGGGACTTCACGCCGACGCCCGGCGTGAATCACTAAGGCTGCTGGCGCTGTTGTCGCCAAGCCTGCTTCTGGTCTTCGCCATCATCATCGTGCCGATCGGCTGGCTGTTCTGGCTGTCGCTGTTCGACGAAGCGGGCGGCTTCAGCGTCGCCAATTATGCGCGATTCTTCGAGCAGGCCTCCTACATCAAGACCTTCATCACCACCTTCAAGGTCGCCTTCATCGTCACCGGCGCCTGCGTGCTGCTCGGCTATCCCTTGGCCTACATGCTGTCGCAACTGCCGCGGCGGGCGGCGTCGATCTGCCTGATCTTCGTCATCCTGCCGTTCTGGACATCGGTTCTGGTGCGCACCTATGCCTGGCTGGTGATCCTGCAGCGCAAGGGACTGATCAACAGCTGGCTGATCGATCTCGGAATCATCAGCCAGCCGCTATCGCTCGCCAACAATTTTTCCGGCGTCGTCATCGGCATGACGCATATCTTGCTGCCGTTCCTGGTGCTGCCGCTCTACGCTTCGATGAAGACCATCGACACCGACTGCCTGCGCGCCGGCATGAATCTAGGCGCCGGCCCGACTGCCACCTTCCGGCAGATCTTCTTTCCGCTGTCGCTGCCAGGCCTCGCCTCGGGCGTGGTCATCGTCTTCGTGCTCTGCCTGGGCTTCTTCGTCACGCCGGCTTTGATGGGCGGCGGCAAGGTCATCATGTGGGCGATGCGCATGGAACAGACCACCAGCCTCTATTCAAACTGGGGCGCGGGTGCAGCACTGGGCGTGGTGCTGCTGGTGGTGACGCTGGCGCTTCTCGGCCTGTTCCAGTGGCTGCTCGGCGCGCGTGCCACCGGCGTGTGGAGTTCACGATGAGTAGGGATCTCGGCCTGCCTATCTCGCACCGGCAACGCCTATGGCTCTATTGCCTCGGCGGCCTCGTGCTGCTGTTCCTGATCGCACCGTCGATCATCATCGTCATCATGTCGTTTTCCGATTCGACGCTGCTGCAATTCCCGCCGCAGCAATGGTCGCTGCGCTGGTACCAGGCCTATTTCGGGTCGCTGGAGTGGCGCGATGCCACGATCGTCTCGGTCAAGGTGGCTGTCATGACAGTGCTGGTGGCGACGCCGCTCGGCACCGCGGCCGCCTATGCCATCAACCGGGGCACGCTGCGCTTCAACGGCACCATCAACGCGCTGCTGACGGCGTCGCTGATCGTCCCTGTGATCCTGATCGGCATCGGCACCTTCTTTCTCTATGCGCGCATCGGCCTCAACAACACGCTGACCGGCCTGGTCATCGCGCATACGGTGCAGGCGCTGCCGTTGGTGGTGCTGACCGTGCTGTCGGGATTGCGCTCCTACGACATGAACCAGGAGCGCGTGGCGCGCAGCCTCGGCGCCGGCCGCGTCGCCGCCTTCTGGCAGGTGACGATGCCGCAGATCCGCTTCTCGATTGTCTCGGGCGCGCTGTTTGCCTTCATCACCTCCTTCGACGAAGTGGTGGTTTCGCTGTTCATATCGGGCGGCGAGACGACGACATTGACGCGCCGTATGTTCAATGCGCTGCGCGACCAGATCGACCCGACGATCGCCGCCATCTCGACCTGCCTGATCGTTCTGTCGGTCGTGCTGTTGTCGGTTGCGCAGATCTTCGGCCGGCGGCATTGATTTCACCAGATCAATTCGCAGTGACCAATTTGCAGAAGTGACTAGGGGATATTCAGACAGAATGCGTGATTTCCAGTTTCCCGGCCGCTCGCCGGTTCGTGCCACCGAGGCGGTTGCCGCGACCTCGCATCCGCTTGCAACGCTTGCGGCCATCGACATGCTGCGCTCCGGCGGCAATGCCATGGACGCCGCGGTCTGCGCCGCCGCCGTGCAGGGTGTGGTCGAGCCGCAATCGACGGGCATCGGTGGCGACTGCTTCGTGCTTTATTCTCCCGGAGGACAAGGCAATGTGCTGGCCTTCAACGGCTCGGGGCGAGCGCCGGCCAGGGCGACGGTCGGCTGGTATCTCGAAAAAGGCTTCGACCGCATCCCGCTGCAGGGTCCGCATGCGGTCACCGTACCGGGCGCCGTCGACGCCTGGAGCCGCCTGCTCGAAGACCATGGCCGCAAGGGCCTTGCCGAGGCGCTGGCGCCGGCCATTCACTATGCCGAGAACGGCTATGTCGTGCACGACCGCGTCGCCTTCGACTGGGCCGAGCCGGAGACCGACCTGTCGGCCGACGAGCATGCCGCGCGCATCTTCCTGCCCGGCGGCAGGGCGCCGAAGGCGGGTGACGTCCATCGGCAGCCGGAACTGGCGGCGACCTTGCGCATCATCGCCAAACACGGCCGGTCCGGTTTCTACGAAGGCGCGGTCGCCGACGATATGGTGAGCCGGCTCAACGAATTGGGCGGACTTCATACGGCCGAGGATTTTGCCGCGACCAGAGGCGACTATGTGGCGCCGGTCAGCACCTCCTATGGCGGCCATGAGATCCACCAGATGCCGCCGAACAATCAGGGGCTGACGGCGCTTTTGATGCTCAATTTGCTGTCGGGCTTCGAGCTTGGCGGGCTCGACCCCAATGGCGCCGAACGCCTGCATCTGGAGATCGAGGCCGGGCGCCTGGCTTACCGCGACCGCGACCGCTATGTCGGCGACCAGGACCATGTCCCGGTGCCCCTGAAGCAGCTCCTGTCCGGCGCCTATGCCGACCGGCTACGCGCCGAGATCGACCGCGACCGCGCCATGACGCATCTGCCGCGCGTCGAGCTGCCCGGCAGCGACACGGTCTATATCTCCATCGTCGACCGCGACCGCAACGCGGTCTCCTTCATCAACTCGACCTATTATTCGTTCGGCAGTGGCGTCGTCGGCCCGAAGACCGGTATCGTGCTGCAGAACCGTGGTTCGAGCTTCCGCCTCGACCCGGCGCATCCGAACGCGATCGCGCCGGGCAAGCGGCCGATGCACACGATCATGCCGGGCATGGCGACGAAGAACGGCCGCGTGGTGATGCCGTTCGGCGTCATGGGCGGCGGTTACCAGCCGTTTGGCCATGTCCACCTGCTCACCAACATGATCGATTTCGGCATGGACCCGCAGCAGGCACTGGATGCGCCGAGGGTGTTTTACAACGATGACACAGTGGAAGCCGAGCGTGGCGTTCCCACTGATGCAACCGAGGGCCTGCGCCGGCGCGGCCACCGCATCGCCGAACCGCATCATCCGCTTGGCGGCGGGCAAGTGGTGCTGATCGACTGGGAGAAGGGGACGCTGACCGGCGCTTCCGATCCGCGCAAGGATGGTTTGGCGCTTGGCTATTGAGGCGATCCGTTGTCCAATGGCGCCCATATCGAGGCAAGCCCGTCAGAAGGGCTCTCGCCAGTAATCGTTCGAAATCCAGCCGGTGATCATGACCCAAACTGAAACCCACGCAGATCTCTCCCGCCGTCTCGCCGCCGGCGCCGACGACGCCCCCGCCATTCTGGCGCCCGACAGGGCAACGCTCAGCCATGGCGGATTGCGCAGCATGATCGCCGACACGGCAAAACAGCTGCATGCGCGCGGCATCGGCCGCGGCGACAGGGTGGCGATCGTGCTGCCGAACGGGCCCGAGATGGCCACCGCCTTCGTCGCCGTGGCGGCCGCCGCCTCGACGGCGCCGCTCAACCCCACCTACCGGGCCGACGAGCTCGATTTCTACCTGACCGACATCGGCGCCAAGGCGATCCTTGTCGCGGAGGGTGAGACCGGCCCCGCGGTGACGGTGGCCGAGCGCCTCGGCATCGGCGTGCTGCGGCTCGTCGTGCAGCCCGGCACACCCGCCGGCAGTTTCACGATCGAGGGCGCGGCGATCGGACCGAAGGCCGCGCCCGACATGGCGCAAGACAGCGACATTGCGCTGCTGCTGCATACTTCCGGCACGACATCGCGTCCAAAACTGGTGCCGCTCAGCCATGCCAATATCGCGGCCTCGGCAGCTCATATCGGCGGCACCCTTGGCCTGACGGCCGATGACCGTTGCCTCAACATCATGCCGCTGTTCCACATTCACGGCCTGATCGCGGCCGTGCTGTCGTCGCTGGCTGCCGGTGGCAGCATCTACTGCACGCCGGGTTTCAACGCGCTGCGCTTCTTCCAGTGGCTGAGCGAGGCGCAGCCGAGCTGGTACACGGCGGTGCCGACCATGCATCAGGCGATCCTGGCCCGCGCAGCACGCAACACCGAGGCGCTGGCGGCGGCGCGCCTGCGCTTCATCCGCTCGTCCTCGGCGTCGCTGCCGGCGCAGGTCATGACCGAGCTGGAAGCGACCTTCGGCTGCCCAGTGATCGAATCCTACGGGATGACCGAGGCGGCTCACCAGATGGCCTCGAACCGGCTGCCGCCGGGCCAGCGCAAGCCCGGCAGCGTTGGTGCCTCCGCCGGGCCGGAGGTGGCTGTGATGGCCCCCGACGGGCGGCTGCTCGATGCAGGCGAGACCGGCGAGATCGTCATCCGCGGGCCCAATGTCACGACGGGCTACGAAAAGAACCCGGATGCCAACGCCACGGCTTTCGCGCATGGCTGGTTCCACACCGGCGACCAGGGCGTGCTGGACGGGGATGACTATCTCAGGGTCACCGGTCGGCTCAAGGAGATCATCAATCGCGGCGGCGAAAAGATCTCGCCACTCGAGGTCGACGATGTGCTGATGGACCATCCGGCGGTGGCGCAGGTCGTCACCTTCGCCATGCCGCATGGCAAGCTTGGCGAGGAGGTGGCGGCGGCGGTTGTGCTGCGCGAAGGCATCAGCGCCACCGAGGGCGACATCCGCACCTATGCCGCGACGCGGCTTGCCGACTTCAAAGTGCCGCGCAAGATCCTGATCCTGGACGAGATCCCCAAGGGCGCGACCGGCAAATTGCAGCGCATCGGCCTTGCCGCCAAACTCGGGCTTTGACGATGAAGATCACCATCTTCGGCGCCGGTGCGATCGGCGGCTATCTCGCTGCCAAGCTTGCCGCCGCCGGCCGCACCGATCTCTCGATCGTCGCGCGCGGCGCCCATCTGGAAGCGATCAAGGCAGATGGCCTGCGCCTGATCGAGGATGGCCAGGAGACGTCCGTCCCCGTCCGGGCCACCGCCAAGGCCGAGGAACTTGGCGTGCAGGATTATGTCGTGCTGGCGCTGAAGGCCCATTCCCTCACCCCGGCGCTCGACCAGATCGCACCGCTGCTTGGGGGCCACACATCAGTCGTCACCATGCAGAACGGCGTGCCGTGGTGGTATTTCCACGGCGTCGGCGGGCCGCTCGAAGGCACCAGGCTGAACGCGGTCGATCCCGGCGGCGCGATCTGGCAGCGGATTGGACCGGACCGCGTCATCGGCTCGGTCGTCTATCCCGCGGTCGAGGTCGATGCGCCGGGGCTCATCCGCCATGTCGAGGGCAAACGCTTCTCGCTCGGCGAACCCTCGGGCGAGCGCAGCGAACGGGTCACGCTTCTGGCCGAGGAGATGGTCAAGGGCGGCTTGCAAGCGCCGGTGCGCGAAGACATCCGCAGCGAGATCTGGGTAAAACTGTGGGGCAATCTCTCCTTCAACCCGATCTCGGCGCTGACCGGCAGCACGCTTGCCGCGATCGTTGCCGACGAGGGCACCCGCACGCTCGCCCGCACCATGATGCTGGAGGCGCAGGCGATCGGCGAAAGCCTCGGCGTGCGTTTTCCCATCGCGGTCGACCGGCGCATCAAGGGCGCCGGCGATGTCGGCGAGCACAAGACCTCGATGCTGCAGGACCTGGAGCGTGGCCGGCCGATGGAGATCGACGCGCTGGTGAGCGCGGTGCAGGAACTTGGCAGGCTAACGGACAAGCCGACCCCGACCATCGATGCCGTGCTGGCGCTGGTGCGGCGGCTGGCGGTGGAACGCGGGTGTTATGGATAATGGGCTCGGGGTTGATCAGCACCGTGGCGAGGGCGCGACGATCCAGGCCTTGAAGCGCCTTGGCCTCATCTCCCAGCTTGACCAGGGTTAGCAGCGTGCTGAACGCCATTCACCACGTCGCGCTCATCTGCACCGACTACGACCGGTCGCGACGGTTCTACGTCGAACTCCTCGGCCTCGATCTGGTCCGGGAGGTTTATCGGGAGGAGCGGCAGTCATGGAAGGCGGATCTGCGGATCGGGTCGGCCCAACTGGAATTGTTCTCCTTCCCTGCACCGGCGATGCGACCGTCCCACCCAGAGGCTACAGGCCTGAGACATCTGGCATTCGCGGTGGCTCATCTTGATCCCGTGATTATCCGCCTGGAAGCCGCAGGCGTTGCCGTCGAGCCAATCCGGATCGATCCATACACAGACCAACGGTTTACCTTTTTCAGGGACCCGGATGGATTGCCGCTGGAACTCTACGAAGCCCCATAAGGAACGGTTCGCTTTCACGACGGGCGCTTTGTACTGACGGTCTCGGTATCGGCGGACCGCGAATCTGTGCTAAGCGCCGCCCAACCAACCAAAGGACGACACCAATGAGCGAACTGACCGTGGCCGAGGCGACCGAGAGCATCTATGCCTCGCTCCGGGCGGACAATGCCGACATCGACACACATATCGCGGCGCTTAAGGCGGCGCTGACGCGAGAGGGGATCAAACAGGCGGTGTTCGATCCGACCAAGCTGGCGCAGAACAACCGCTCGGGCCGCAAGTTGATGCAGGCTTATTTTCGGCAACGCGGCGTGAGCGTGACGTTTTCGGACCAGTAGAACCGCGCGCGATCTCAACCGTGTGATTGGTTGGTTTCGGACGCATGTTCTCCGACGCTCCGAGCCCTCCCATTTGGCCGGCTCAATAACAGCTATCCGCCGCCGCAAGGGCTTCGGCACGGTGAGCTTGGTCCAGTGCGCCAATCCGTCGGACCGACGCATAGAACCTGACATAGTCGCCCGAGCACAGATCGAACAGGCGGAGAAACGCGGTCACCCGATCGCTATAGACGGAAGTCGCGGCGAGCTTTGCATTGTTGATCGGGGAAGCGAACCAGGCATCGTATCCCCGGTATCGGCCCCAGCGCCTGTCGCGCATGTGTCGGTAGCGCATCCGCAGCCGTTCGATCGCCGCCGTCTTCGCGGCCAGTTTTTGCTCCGAGGTGCCGGCGTTGGAATAGACTTGCGCCAACTCGTCCCGGGTCCGCGACACCAGCGCAAGAAATTCAGCTTTGCGTCTCCGGGCGGCTTCGTAACGGCGCAATGCTGCGGTATCGCCAGCCGCGCGCAGCCATTTTTTCACGCCGGTCGTTTCGACGGCGACAGCGAACGACTCGTTGAATGCGGAATCGTCGTGCACGTAGACGCGCTGGTGGGCCAGTTCATGGAACACCAGCCCTGCAAGATAGGTTTTATCCACGCTGAACATCGTGCTCAGCAGCGGGTCACTCGACCAGCCAAGCGTGGAATATGCGGTGATGCCCGTCACATAGACATCCATGCCCTGTCCTTGAAGTTCGGCAGCGGTTTCAATTGCGGACTTCCTGGAGAAATATCCCCGGTAGGGCACGCAGCCGAAAACGGGAAAACACCATGTTCGCGGCGTCAGCGAGAATGCCGGCGCGGCGAAGACGGCCCATGTCACCGAGTCCCGACCGATATCGACATAGCTGCGGTAGCTGTTGTTGTCGGGCAGCGCCAGTTCATCCGTTGCGAATTGTCGTATGGCGCTCGCCGATGCCATTCGAGCGCGCAATGCCTTCGGCGTCGAAGGGTCCTCGATCAGTTTTCCGACATCCTGGCGCGCCGTCATGATCCGCAGATGACCCTGCACGGATTGCGCGTAGTAGGAAACACTGGTGCAGCCGGTCACGCCGGACACCACGATCATAACGGCAACCAATCGAAAGAATGCGCGCATCACGATTTGCCCACAGCAGTGCTCCCGTACCGATCGGGCGATTGTCGCGATTGCCCCAGGTCCCAAGCAGCCGCATGGATTTGATCGAGGTCTATAGCTTTCTAAAGAATCCGGACAGAATATTCGGACCCACTTCGCCAGGGCGCAGTCTGATCCCGTCCTCGAAGCCGTTCAGCGTCATGCATTCGAAGCCGCTGTGTGCGAGGAATGCCACCAGCGAGTCACGATCGAAGTGGTGGAGGTGCTCGTCGGGAAGACGCATACGCCACGTCCGGAACCAGGCGTCGCCGTCGGCGCCGAGCTCGCGCCAGCGGCAATAGGGGACGGCGACGGCCAGGTAGCGGGCCTTAAGCCGGGCGAGGAAACCCAGATCCGGGATATGCTCAAGCACATCGAACATGGCGACGAGATCCCACGAGCTGGAGAGCGCCTCATCCCAATCGACGAAGCGGACGCCCTTGGGCAGCGGAAACCTGGTTATGTCGCAGCCGGCGCAGTCGGCGACCCCGGTTATTTTCGCGGCTTCGATGAATGTGCCGGTGCCATATCCAATCTCCAACACGGACCGGGGGATCTCGCCAGTGATCCCCAGCACCCAGCCGAGTCGCTGATATCCGAGCTTGATGGTCCGGTCACTCAGGTCCTCGTAATAGGAAATGTATTGCTTGTCATACTTGATCGGTTTGGAGTCGACCTGGTGGATCACGCCAAACCCGTCCACCGCGTAGTTGTCCAACATTGGCGTGCGGCCCCCAGGTTCCGAGTTCCTTACCGGCAGAACTAGGACGCAACCGGACAATCGAGCGGTCAGGTATTCAGCCGCCAGCTTGAACTGCTCAGTCCTTGCCCGCCCGCTTGAAAATCCGCGCATAAAATTCGCCGACGATGCCGCGCCGGAAGATCAGCACGCACACCATGAAGATGAGGCCGGTGGCGATGGTCACCGGAAAGCCGGAAGTGGCAAGCGTGTTTTCCAGGCCAATGACAAGGCTGGCGCCGATGATCGGCCCGACCATGGTGCCGATGCCGCCGAGAAGCGTCATCAGGATCACCTCGCCCGACATCTGCCAGGTGACGTCGGTGAGCGTGGCGAACTGGAAAACGATCGCCTTGAGCGAGCCGGCCAGCCCGGCCAGGGCCGCCGACATGACGAAGGCGCCCAGCTTGTAGTTGGCGACGGAATAGCCCAGCGAAATGGCGCGGTTCTCGTTCTCGCGGATCGAGCGCAGGATCATGCCGAACGGCGAGTTGACGATGCGCCAGATGGCGAAGACGCCGATCAGGAACACCGCCAGCACGAAGTAATACATGTTCAGCGAGACGTTCAGGTCGAGGACGCCAAGCAGCATGCCGCGCGGCACGCCCTGAATGCCGTCCTCGCCTTGCGTGAAGGGCGACTGCACGCAGAAGAAGAAGAACATCTGCGACAGCGCCAGCGTGATCATGGCGAAATAGATGCCTTGCCGGCGAATGGCGAAAAAGCCCATGACAAGGCCGAGCAAGGCCGCACCCGCCATGCCGAGCAGAATGCCGGCTTCCGGCGGCCAGCCCCAGACCTTGACGGCATGCGCAGTGAAGTAGGCGGCGCCGCCGAAGAAGGTGGCGTGGCCGAACGATAAGAGCCCGGTATAGCCGAGCAGAAGATTGAACGCGCAGGCAAACAGCGCGAAACACAGCATCTTCATCAGGAAGATCGGATAGATCAGGAAAGGCGCTACCAGCAGCGCCAGGATGCCGAGCCCGACCAGCATCCATTCCAGCCGTGCCGAGGTTTTGGCCGATGCCTCGCGAAGCGTCAGTTCGGTCATGTCAGATGTCCCTTCCGACATGTCAAGCGTCCCTTCCGAACAGGCCAGCCGGCCGGACCAGAAGCACGATGGCCATGATGACGAAGACCACGAGATTGGAGGCCTCGGGGTAGAAGACCTTGGTCAGGCCCTCGGCGAGGCCAAGCATGTAGCCGGTGACGATCGCACCGAGGATCGATCCCATGCCGCCGACCACCACCACCGCGAAGACGACGATGATGAGGTCCGATCCCATAAGCGGGCTCACCTGGTAGATCGGTGCTGCCAGAATGCCGGCAAGCCCGGCCAGCGCGGAGCCAAGGCCGTAGGTGAGGGTCAGCAGCAACGGCACGTTGACGCCGAAAACCTGGACGAGACGGGGATTCTCGGTTGCCGCGCGCAGATAGGACCCAAGCCTGGTCTTCTCGATCAGCGCCCAGGTGCCGAAGCAGACGATCAGCGAGGCGACCACGACCCAGCCGCGATAGTTGGGCAGGAACATGAAGCCGAGATTGGTGCCGCCGGCAAGCAGCGGCGGCACGGCGTAGGGGTTTCCCGAGACGCCGTAATAATAGCGGAAGATGCCTTCGAGCACGAGAGCGAGGCCGAAGGTGAAGAGCAGCCCGTAGAGCGGATCGAGATCGTACAGCCTCGACAGCGCCAGGCGCTCGACCACGACGCCGAAGACGCCAACGATCAGCGGCACAAGGATCAAAGCGGGCCAATAGCCGATGCCGAGATGGGTGAGAAGCAGATAGCCGACGAAGGCGCCGAACATATACTGGGCGCCATGGGCGAAATTGATGACGCGCAGCAAGCCGAATATGACAGCCAGGCCCAGGCTCAGCATGGCGTAGAACGAGCCGTTGATCAGGCCGACCAGCAATTGGCCGAGGAAGGCCTGAACCGGGATTCCGAAGATCATCGTCATGGCGCCATCATACACCCAGGACTTCGTGGAGCTGCGCCATGCGGTCCGGCAGCTCGCCGACCGGAAACCCCGCCACCACCTTGCCGTGCTCCATCAGATAGAAACGGTCGGCGACGCGACTGGCGAAGCGGAAGTTCTGCTCGACCAGCAGGATCGTCATGCCGCGCTTTTTCAACGTCGCCAGCAACGCGCCGATGCGCTGCACGATGACGGGAGCGAGCCCCTCCGTCGGTTCGTCGAGAAGCAGCATCTTCACGCCGGTTCGCAGCATACGCGCGATCGCCAGCATCTGCTGTTCGCCGCCCGACAGCCTGGTGCCGGAACTGTTGCGCCGCTCCTTCAGATTGGGGAACAGATCGAATATCTCTTCGACGCTCATGCCGCCCTGCGCGACGACCGGCGGCAGAACCAGATTCTCGTCCACGGTCAGCGTTGCGAAGATGCCGCGCTCCTCCGGCACGAAGCCGATGCCTTGATGGGCGGTGCGGTGCAGCGGCAGCCGCATCAGGTCCTTGCCGTCGAAGGCGATCCGGCCGGTCCGCTTGCGGATCAACCCCATGATGGCGCGCAGCGTCGTCGTCTTGCCGACGCCATTGCGGCCGAGCAGCGTGACCGTCTCGCCGGCAAACACTTCCAGATCGACACCGTGCAGCGCATGGCCCTCGCCATACCAGGCGTTGAGGCCGGTGACGGCAAGCAGAGGTGCGGCACTAGTCATCGGCGGTGCCCATATAGGCGATCTTGACGCGCTCGTCGCGGCTAACGGTGGCGTAGTCGCCAGCGGCCAGCACCTCGCCGCGCTGCATGACCGTTATCCAGTCGCAAAGGTCGGCCACCACGGTCAGATTGTGCTCGACCATCAGCACGGCGCGATCCCTGGCAACCGAACGGATGAGGCTGGAAACCGTGGCCACGTCCTCATGCCCCATGCCGGCCATCGGCTCGTCCAGCAGCAGCACTTTCGGATCGAGCGCGAGCGTCGTGGCGATCTCCAGCACGCGTTTCCTGCCATAGGAAAGATCGCCGGCGAGCCTGTTCCTGGCGTCGTCGAGACCAACCGAGCGCAGCAATTCCTCGGCGCGCGGGGTCAGCCGGTCGAGCGCCGCGAGCGAGCGCCAGAACTGAACGCCGAGCCCTCCCGGCCGCTGCAGCGCGACGCGGACATTGTCGAGCACGCTGAGGTACGGAAAAATCGCCGATATCTGGAACGAGCGCACCAGCCCCATCCGCGCAACCCTGGCCGGCGAGGTGCGGGTGATGTCGTGGCCAAGCAGCTCGATCCTGCCGCTGGTCGGCGCCAGGAACTTGGTGAGCAGGTTGAAGACGGTCGTCTTGCCGGCGCCGTTGGGTCCGATCAGGGCATGGATGTTGCCATGGCGGACATCGAGATCGACGTTTTTGACGGCGATGAAGCCGGCAAAGTCGCGTCGCAACCCGCGGGCGGAAAGCACAACCCGCGGCTCGTTCGCGTCCAGGTCAGTCGGCGCCATCGGCCGCGCCGATCACTGGCCGGCCGTCGGACAGCCGCTTTCCTTCTCGCTGAGGAAGGCCTCGTTGCCTGGAATGGTGGCGAGATATTTGTAGTAGTCCCAATCCTTGGTGCTCTCGGCTGGCGACTTGACCTGGTAGAGGTACATGTCGTGGACCATGTTGCCGTCCGCCTGCACCTTGCCGTTGGTTATCACCGCGTCGTCCACAGGCATCGAATGCAGCTGCTTGGCGACGGCTTCGGTCTCGTCCGTGCCGGCCTTGTCGATCGCCTTCAAATACTGCGTCACCGCCGAATAGGTCGCGGCCTGGATCATGTTCGGCATGCGGTTGGTGCGCTTGAAGAAGCGCTGCCCGAATTCGCGGCTCTTGTCGTCGCGATCCCAGTAATAGCCTTCGGTCAACACGACGCCCTGCGCCGCCTGAAGGCCAAGCCCATGCACCTCGGCCAGCGTGAACAGGAGTGCGGCAAGACGCTGGCCGCCCTGCACGATACCGAATTCGGCCGCCTGCTTGATGGAGTTGGAGGTATCGAGGCCGGCATTGGCCAGGCCGATGACCTTGGCGCCCGACGATTGCGCCTGCAGCAGGAAGGACGAATAATCGGTCGATCCCAGGGGATAACGCACCTCGCCCAGCACCTTGCCGCCATGGCTTTCGACGAACTTGGTGGTCTGATCCTTCAGCGAATAGCCGAATGCATAGTCGACGGTGACGAAGAACCAGCTGTCGCCGCCCTGCTGCACGAGAGAGCCGCCGGTACCCACCGCCTGCGAGTGAGTGTCATAGGCCCAGTGGAAGCCGTAGGGCGAGCACTGTTTGCCGGTCAGCTCCGTGGTCGCCGCGCCGGTGACGATGTCGATCTTCTTCTTTTCCTTGGAAATCCCCTGGACGGCGAGCGCTACCGAAGAGGTCGTCAGTTCCATGATGGCATCGACTTGCTCGGTGTCGTACCACTGCCGGGCGATGTTGGAGGCGATATCCGGCTTGTTCTGGTGGTCGGCGCTGATGATTTCTATCGGCGCTCCCTGCACCTTGCCGCCGAAATCCTCGACGGCCATCTTGGCCGCCTCGACCGACCACTTGCCGCCGAAGTCGGCGTAGACGCCCGATTGGTCGTTGAGGATGCCGATCTTGACCTTGCCGTCGGAAATTTCGGCGGCCGAAGCGGGGATCGCGGATGCGGCGAGAAGTGCCGCGGAAACGAAAAGGCTTACCTTCATGGTTGACTTCCTCCCATAGCGATGAATCCGACCGACCCTCCTACGATCGATCATCGCAATGGTATTGAACATGAGGAAGATAGGGACAGAGGGCAAGAGGCCGTTAGGGATTTAGTGTTCGAAGCGATACGGTTTGGCGGCGGAACGCGAGCCTTGGGCGAGAGATAGAGACACAAACATGTGAACCGCCCGGCGGCAGTGCCGGCTCAGCCCTCGACGGCGACGAGGTGGCCGTTGCCGACATCCCTCAGCGCCAGTTTCAGCGGCGCCTCGCCGATCCTGCGGGTGGCGCTCGGGATTTCCTGTTCGAGGCGCGCGAAGCGGCTTCTGCGCTGCGCGGGATCGGGCACGGGCACGGCTTCGATCAGGCGCCTGGTGTAGGGATGGCGCGGGTTGGAAAAGACCTGGTCGCGGGTGCCCATCTCGACGATCTGGCCGAGATACATGACGGCGACGCGGTCGGAGATGTTCTCGACCACCGCCATGTCATGCGAGATGAAGAGATAGGCGACGCCGAATTCGCGCTGCAACTCCTTCAACAGATCGAGCACGCGCGCCTGCACCGAGACGTCGAGCGCCGAGACGCTTTCGTCGGCGATGATCAGCTTCGGCCGCAGTGCAAGCGCGCGGGCAATGCAGACGCGCTGGCGCTGGCCGCCGGAGAATTCATGCGGATAGAGTTCCATCTGGTCGGGCGACAGGCCGACGCGCTCGAACAGTGCGGCGACACGCTGGCTGCGCTCTTCCTTCGAGGCGATGCCGTGGATCAGCAGCGGCTCGGCGACGAGGTCGCCGACACGCATGCGTGGGTCCAACGAGGCATAGGGGTCCTGGAAAATCATCTGCACGTCGCGGCGCACCGCCTTGCGCTCGTCGCGGCCGAGGCCGGACAGATTGCGGCCGCCAATGGCGATGTCGCCGCTGTAGGGCACCAGTCCGGCCAGCGCCTTGGCGGTGGTCGACTTGCCACAACCGGATTCGCCGACCAGCGCCAGCGTCTCGTTGGGCGCAATCGAGAAGCTGACGCCTTCGACGGCGTGGACGCGACGAGTGACCCGGCCGAAGAAGCCGCCATGCAGGTCGAAACGGACATGCAGGTCCTTGACGTCAGCGACATTGGCCGGCGTTGCCGTCTCGGCACTCCTGGATTCCTGGCGACCGATACCGCTGCCGATGCGCGGCACGGCGGCCAGCAGCTCGCGCGTGTAGCCGGCTTGCGGCCTGGCGAAAATGTCAGCGGTTTTTCCCTCTTCGACCATGCGGCCATGCCGCATGATGATGACGCGGTCGGCCATTTCGGCGACGACGCCCATGTCATGAGTGATGAGGATGACGCTGGTGCCATGCTGGCGCTGCAGATCGCGCAAAAGTTCCAGCACCTCGCCTTGCACGGTGACGTCGAGCGCCGTCGTCGGCTCGTCGGCGATCAGCACGTCCGGCTCGAGCGCCAGCGCCATGGCGATCATCACCCGCTGGCGCATGCCGCCGGACAGTTCGTGCGGAAACTGCTTTAGCCGGCTTTCGGCTTCCGAAATGCGCACCGCCTTCAGCGCCTCGATGGCACGCTGGCGAGCCTCGCTCTGCGACAGGGAGGTATGCGCCTCGATGGATTCGGTGAGCTGCCGGCCGATCGACAGCACCGGGTTGAGTGAGGTCATCGGCTCCTGGAAGATCATGGCGATGCGGTTGCCGCGAATGCGCCGCATCCGGCGCTCGTCCAGAATCGTCAGATCTGTATCGCCGAGATGGACCTTGCCGGATGAAATCCTGGCGGCAGGCTGCGGCAGAAGCTGCATGATGGCCAAAGCGGTCATCGATTTGCCGGAGCCGGATTCACCGGCAATGCACAGCGTCTCGCCACGAGACAACGTCAGCGACAGGTCGGAGACGACCTCGCGCTCGCCCTCCTCGCCGCGCACGCTGACGGAGAGGTTGGCGATGTCGAGTATGGGTTCGCTGGCGGCGATCATTGCGCGCATGACCCGGAGAGGGATTTACTCCGGCACACCCCCCTCCTCATTCAAACACGCAGCGCGGAAAGTAGAACGACACCACCCAGTTCGGCATGTCGACGATCTCGCTGATGCGGAGATCGCCGCAGACCGAGGCCAGCATATAGGCCTCGACTGGGTCGATGTGATAACGACCGGCGAGCAGGTCGACCATCTGCGCAACCGCTTCCCTGGCGCCGGTCATCAGGTCCGGACCGATGCCGGTCGTCACCTCATAGCCCTTGGCGTCGAGATGGCGCGTCACCGGGCCTGGCGTGGTGAAGCGCGGCGTCTTCAGCCTGGCATCCTTGACCAGGTCAAGCTTGAGCACGACGTCCATCGGACTTTCGATCGCCGTGCCGCAGACCTCGCCGTCACCTTGCGCGGCATGGGTGTCGCCAACCGAAAACAGCGCGCCCGCCACTTCCACCGGCAGATAGAGCGTGGTGCCGGCGGCGAGATCGCGGATGTCGAGATTGCCGCCGACGCGCCTTGGCGGCACCACCGAGTGGTGGCCCTTTTCCGCCAGCGCGTTGCCTATGGTGCCGGCGAAGGGTTTCAACGGCACACGCGCATTCTTGCCGAACAGCGCCGGCTCGAGCGAGGCAGCGTCGTATTTCCAGATGTTCAGCGCCGGCTCCTTGAAGTCGTCGGCGAGCAGCCCAAAGCCCGGAATGTTGGCCGTCCAGCCGAAGCCGGACGGCTTGAACATCTCGATCGTCACCTTCAGCGCGTCACCCGGCTCGGCGCCCTCGACGAAGATCGGCCCGGTCACCGGATTGACGGTGGCGAAGTCGAGCTTGGCGACGTCGGCGACCGTGCTGCCGGCCTGCAACTGGCCGCCGGAGGAATCGAGGCACTGGAACTCGATCGTCGAGCCGGGCGCCACCCGCTCGGCCGGGGCAAACGAATTGTCCCAGCCGAAATGATGTTGGCGCCCGTGGATGGTGTAGTCGCAGTTATTGCACATCTTTTACGTACACATTGTCGTAGTTGATCGGGATATGAACCGGGTCGACATAGAGGTTGTCGGCGCCGCCCATGCGCGCCGATTTCATGGTGAAGCGCTGCTCGTTGAAGACCGGCGCCCAGGGCGCGTCTTCCATCACCTTGTCGTAGATGGCGCTCCACATCTTGTCGCGTTCGCCTGATTTAGCCGGGTCGACCACCGAGTCGGCCTCGGCCGCCTTGGCGTCGAGATCCTTGTTGCAATACCACGACCAGTTCCAGCCGCCCGGCACCGCACCGGCGCAGCCGAGGATCGGGCCGTAGAAGTTCGACGGATCCGGGAAGTCGGCGATCCAGGCCATGCCGCCGGACCAGATCATCGGTGCGCCGGCCTTGTCGCCGCCGGCGGCAATCACGTTTGCCTGCGCCAGCGACTGGATGCTGGCCTTGATGCCGATCGCCGCCAGATCCTGCTGGATCGCCTGGGCGATGCGCGGGTTGGGATCGGTGTTCATGGCAAACAGCTGTGTCTCGAAGCCGTCGGGGTGGCCAGCCTCTGCGAGCAGCGCCTTGGCCTTGGCGACGTCATAGGGATAGCCCTTGTATTCCTTGTCGTAGCCCGGCATCGACGGCGGCAGCGGCTGGTTGGCCGGCACGGCGCGGCCGTTGATGATCTGGATGACGCGCGCCTTGTTGATCGCCATGTTGACCGCCTGGCGCACCTTAACATTGTCGAACGGCGCCATGGTGGTGTTCATGGTGACATAGCCGGTGTGCAGCTGGCCGCCTTCGACGACGCGTGCCTTCTGCTCGGGATCGGCCATCACCTCCTGGAATTTTGCTGGCGGAATGCCGTCGCCGGGGACGTCGATCTCGCCCTTCTGCAGGCGCAGCAGCGCCACGATCGGCTCCTGGCCGATCTCGAAGGTGATCTTGTCCAGATGCGGCAGGCCCTTGTGCCAGTAGTCCGCATTGCGCTCGAAGACGATGCGCTGGCCGAGCGTCCACTCGGCGAGCTTGAAGGCACCGGTGCCGACCGGATGCTTGCCGAAATCGGCGCCGTATTTCTCGACCTCTTCCTTCGGCACGACATGGGCGAAGTTGATGGCCATCACATGCAGGAAGGTGGCGTCGGGGCGGGTCAATTCGAACTTGATCGTGTAAGGGTCGACGACGGTGACGCCGGAGAGGCTCTCGGCCTTGCCGGCGGCGACATCGTCATAGCCCTTGATCGAGCCGAAGAAGCCGGCGCCGGGGCTCTGCGTCTTCGGATTGGTGACGCGGTCGAGCGAATATTTCACGTCGTCGGCCGTCATCTCGCGGCCATTGTGGAATTTCACGCCATGGCGCAGCTTGAAGGTGAAGGTCTTGCCGTCGGGCGAAATCTCGTAGCTTTCGGCGAGGTCGGGTTTCAAATTGGTGGTGCCCGGCTCGTAGTCCATCAACCCGTCGAACAGACTCTTGATCATCGACCAGTTCTGCCAGTCATAGCCGATCGCCGGATCGAGCGTGGCGACGTCGTCCTTGTAGGTGATGGTGATGGCGCCGCCCTGCTTGGCGTTCGGATCGACGGCGTCCTCGGCGCGAACGCTCGTCATGCCGAGCATCAGAGCCAGCGCCGATGCCGCTACCGTGGATGCGAGAAACCTTTTCATTTTTATGTTCCCTTTCTCTGTCTGGTTTTCATTTCATCTGAGCTTGATGCGGGGGTCGATGAAGGGCGCGATGATGTCGGCCAGCAGATTGCCCAGCACGATGGCGAAGGCCGACACCAGCGTCACACCCATGATGATCGGGATGTCGACGCGCTGGATGGCCTGCCAGGCGAGCTGGCCGATGCCGGGCCAGCCGAATACGCTTTCGACGACGACGATGCCGCCCATGAAGATGCCTATGTCGATGCCGATCATGGCGATCACCGGCAGGATGGCGTTGGGCAGCGCATGGCGGAACAGGATAGCTCGCCGCGCCAGGCCTTTGGCGCGGGCGGTGCGCACGTAATCCTGGCGCAGCACGTCGATCATCGACGAGCGCATCATGCGCGCGTACCAGCCGGCGCCGAGGATTCCCATGGTCAGTGACGGCAGCACCAGATGACGCCAGGTGCCGTAGCCGCCGATCGGGAACCAGCTGAGCCGCACGGCAAAGACGTAGAGCAGCAGCAGACCGACGACGAATTGCGGTGCCGAGACGCCGACGAAGGAGGCGACCATCAGCGTCTGGTCAGTGGCGGTGCCGCGCTTGACGGCGGCGATCAGGCCCATGCTCAGGCCGAGCAACAGCTCGCACAGGATGGCGCCGACCATCAGCAACAGGCTGGCCGGCAGCCGCGAGACGATCAGCTCGGTGACTTCGGAGCGCTGGATGTAGGAGCGGCCTAAATCGCCGCTGACGAGCTTCGTGAGATAGCGCCAGTACTGGACGATGAAGGGCTGGTCGAGGCCGAGCTGCTGGCGGATGTTCTCGACCGTCTGCGGCGTGGCGCTGCGGCCGGCGATCTGGCGCACCGGATCGGCCGGCAGGAGATAGAGCAGCGCGAAGGTGATCAGCGAGACGCCGAGCAGGATCAGCAGCGACTGGATGAGGCGGCGGCCGAGATAGGCGATCATGCCCGGCCCCTCTGCGTCGGATCGAGAATGTCGCGCAGCGCATCGCCGATCAGGTTGAAAGCCAGCGCCAGCGCCAGGATCGCGGCACCGGGGAAGAACACCAGCCAGGGTGCGGCCTGGAAATAGGTCTGGTTCTCGAAGATGATGTTGCCCCAGGACGCCGTGGGCGGCTGGACGCCGATGCCGAGGAAAGAGAGCGTCGCCTCGAGCAGCACGGTGGTCGAGATGCCGAGCGTGCCCCAGACGATGATGGTCGGTAAGAGATGCGGCAGGATGTGGCGAAACAGGATGCGCGGCGCGCTCGCGCCGATGGTGCGTTCGGCATCGATGAACTCACGCTCCGCCAGCGATGAGGTCTCGGTGTAGATGACGCGGGTGGTCTGCACCCAGTTGACCAAAGCGATGACCATGGCGACGATCCACAGGCTGGGCTCGAACACCGCGGCCAGGCAAATGGCGAGCAGCAGTGCCGGAAACGCCATCATCAAATCGGTGAAACGCATCAGCGCGCTGCCGATCCAGCCACGGAAATAGCCGGCGACAACACCGACCAGCGTGCCGATGAACAGCGCCACGCCATTGGCGACGATGCCGATGATCAGCGAGGTGCGGGCGCCGTAGAGGATGCGGGTCAGGAGGTCGCGGCCGAGCAAGTCGGTGCCCAGCCAGAATTTTGCATCCGGCGGCAAGGGCGAGCCCTCGATGGTCAGGCCGTCGAACATCTGCTCGTTGGGATCATAGCCAGTCAGCCATGGCGCCAGCACGGCGCCGGCAACGACGATGGCGACGATGACCAGCCCGAGCAGAGCCAGACGGCGCCTGACCAGCCGGCGCCAGACGCCGGCGCGCGGCTTGACCGGCATGCGCCCTGGCGCGGTGAGATCAGGCGCGATGGGACTGGTCATCGCCGCCTTCTTCCCCTGTTGCTTCTTCACTTGTCATGGCCACGATCCGCCGCGCGGCATCCTCGACGCTGATCTGCCAGCTCATCGCCAGCGAGCGCAGTTGCGCATAGGCGCGGCCGTCATCGCTGCCTTTCGCGAGTGCCGTCACCGCGCGCACGATGGTCTGGCGCTCGGCAACGCGCTGGCGAAGCGAGGCGATCTCGCTGGCCAGGTGTTTTCGCGCCTCGAAACTCTGGCGCGCGATCAGCAGCGCGCTGTAGACGCCGGCATTGCCGACCGGCTTCAGCAGCTGCGCATCGGCCTTATGCGACAGCGCCCATTCGATGCGGCCCGGCGCCTCGGAACCGATCAGCGCCACCAGCGGCATCGGTGCCTCGCCCGGCTTCCACGGAAACTGCTCGTCAAAGCCGAGATCGGCGTCGAAGAAGACGAAATCGGCGGCCAGCGCCTCGGGCGGCAGTTCCGGCCAGCAATCCAGCGTGATCAGCCCGATGGCCGACAATTGCCTGGTGATCGCCTGCACCGTCGGATGCGGGCGATGCAGGATAAACGCCCTGGCGCCGCCGAGATTGGGGATGCGTGGGGCTCTGGTCACGACACCACCCTCAGGCGCGGGCGGCCGAATGTTTTTGCCGGGTCGTAGCGCGACAGATACGGATCCGGCGCGACTTCGTCTTCGCGGCTGACGACCTCGAAGAAGCCGTCCGCGATGCGCCCGATGATCACCGGCAGTGTCGCGTGCTGCGAGTGGGCGTCGATGGCGATCGGACCGAGCCGGGTGGAGAAGCGGCGTTCGGCGAAGGCTTTGGAGAATTCCGCCGGACCGGCGTCGGGATTGCTGGAGAGCACGTCGGCCATCACCTGCACCGAGGCATAGGCGGAGGCCTCGAAGGATGAGGCAAAGGCAGCCGGGCGCGGCGCGAAATACGGCCCGACCGACAGATGTCCCTTGCCGGATTCACCGATCGCCGGCAGCTCACCTTCGGTCAGGTTGCAGGAGATGACGGGGCAAGTCCCGGGACTGAAGGCGGCATCCTCGTGACCCAGGTCGCGATAGGCCGCGAGGAAGGCGTAGGACGAGGTGCCGATCAAGTTGTTGAGGATGAAGTTCGGCCGCGTGGCGCGGATCTCCGCGATCAGCCGCGACACGTCGGTCTCGCCGATGCGCAGGTAGCGTTCGCCCAGCACCTTGCCGCCGGCATCCGCGATCAGGTCGCGCGCGACGCGATTCATCTCCCAGCCCCAGATGTAGTTCGAGCCGAGCAGGAAGCCGTTGGCGCCGAAACGCGGCACGACATGCGCCATCAGCGGCACCAGATGCTGGTTGGGGCAGGCGTGCATGTAGACGACATGCTCATTGGCTTCGAAGCCCTCATAGGGGCAGGCGTACCAGAGCATGCCGCCGGCTTTCTCCAAGACCGGAATGGTTTCCTTGCGGCTCCAGGAGGTGACGCAGCCGATGACATGGCGTGCGCTGCTGGTCTTGAAGATATCTTCGCAAAGCGTTGCGTAGCGGTCCGCATTGCTTTGCGGATCGCGCTCCACCGGCACCAGTTCGATGCCTGAGCTGCGATCGGCGTTGATGTCGGCTATGGCACGCATGGCGCCGATGCGGCACGCATCGGAGACGAGCTGATAGCTCCCCGAGCGGGAATACAGGATGCCGATCTCGATGCGCCGTTTCAAACAGGACCCCAGAAATGACAATGCCTCGCAGCCTGCGCCGGAAGGGCGAGGCATACGAGGCATTTTTGCCGCCCGGCGATCAGAGCCGGTATTTTGCGCTAGCGTATTCGGTCCGGCGGGTCAGTCAAGCCCTCAACGACATTTGCATGACCTGCCATCGCCGTTTCGCTGCCGCCGGCTATTTGGCCGCCGGCCTCTGGCCGTGTTGGCGGGCATAGGTCACACAGGCGTCCACCGTGCTGACACAAAGCGCGTCGCGCCTGTTCGGCAAATTGTTGTCGCCGGCATAGGCAACTTCGGCGACACGGCCATCGACCATGCGAATTTGCGTATCGCAATAGCCGCCGGGAGCGACATTGACGGAGCCGCCGACCGCCGGGATCGCGCCGACCGCCAACGTCGGAACCACAATGCTGAGATTGCCGCGCTGGACGATGCGCTTGTAGGTCCAGATCTGGCCCGATTGGCCGGCGTCGGCGGTGGCGGTCGGAAACCCGGCGCACATTCGAACATCGGCTTCGCTGAGGCCGACCATCTCCTTGCGGGCAGCCGCCGCCGTTGGATCAACCTTGGCGATACGCGACGTATCGTCGGGAACGACGCAGGAAGACTGGATGCATACACAGAGAGCAGCGAGGCCAAGCTTTCGAATGCAGGAAAATGTCATGCCGACTGTCAGATTTGCCCGATTGTCAGATTTTGCGTGGCGCCCGCCGCTCCTTTCTACCTAGGCAGACAGGCGAGCGGATCAACCCGTTCAGCTTCACGAAAAAGTGGCTGTGGCTGCATCATGGCCGGTCGGGAAGCCAACGCCCTGGCGGAAGCGGGCTCGCGCCGGAACGGCGCGCCAAGGGCCGCATCCATGGTCACCCATCAATGACCCTGCAACTGTTTCCGCCGCCAGGACGCGGGCGCTTCGCCGACCCGCGCGCGAAAGAATCGTGAAAAATACGCCGGGTCGTCGAAGCCGATCTCGTAGGCGATGTCCTCGACCGAGCGTACGGTGAACAACAGCAGCCGCTTGGCCTCCAGCAGCCGTCGCTCACTGACGACGCGTTTGACGCCGCTGCCCAGCACCGCGCGGCTGGCCTTGTCGAGAAGATGCGGCGTCGTGGCCAGCGCCTCGACGTAGCGATCAACAGGCCAGTTGTCGCGGAAATGCGCATCGGCGAGCCGGCGCAGCCCCAACGCCAGTGAGGCATCCGAAGACGCCGTGGCACCCTTTGTCTCGGGACTGAGGCGCGCGATGTGGGAGAGCGCGACGGCGATCAGCGCCTGCAGGACCCTGTCATTGCCGGCTTGCGCCTCGGCGTATTCGGCGGCGATCATCTCCAGCACCGCCGCCAATCTGGCCCACGCTGCGTGCTGCGGCAGGCCGTCGGCAAAGACCGGCCGGTCCAGCGGCAGCAGGCTGTGAGCCGCGATGGCCGCAAGCGCGCCGTCGGCGACCGAGACGACGATGGCGTCGGTGCCGGGGCCGATCGAGAAGCCGTGCACGATAGTGCTCGGCACGAAACTCACGGCAGGCGCCGAAAAGTCCCAGGATCGGTCTTCGATACGGTAGGTACCGGAGCCGCTGGTCCAGAAGGTGATCTGACCCATCTGCGGGTGCTTGTGCGCGGCGACCTCACCAAGATGGATATTGCTGCGCGCAAGCACCGTCTCGACATGCAGAAAACCGACATCGAGCGGCCGCACCGGCTCGCCATAGACGAAGAAGTCGGGGATGGATCTCTGGCTCATGACGCCGGAAAAAGTCCAATCGGTTTTGCCGTTCCGTCCATAACCGATCGATGCCCAGGGCGCTAGGGTTACGGCTTAAGAGGAGGACCATCATGCGATCAGAAGACTTCCGCACCGATAAGGCACGCCCGTTCACCGGGGCCGAGTATCTGGAGAGCCTGCGCGATGGCCGCGAGGTCTATATCAACGGCGAACGCATTGCCGACGTCACCACGCATCCGGCGATGCGCAATTCGGCGCGGTCGCTGGCGCGCCTCTACGACGCCCTGCATGATCCAAAGCGGCGGGACGCGCTGACGTCACCAACCGACACCGGCTCGGGCGGCTACACCCACAAATATTTCCGCGTTGCCAAGTCTTCCGCCGAGCTTGTTGCCCAGCAGGCGGCGATCGCGGAGTGGTCGCGCATGTCCTATGGCTGGATGGGCCGCACGCCCGACTACAAGGCGGCGCTGATGAACACGCTCGGCGCCAATGCCGACTGGTACGGGCCGTTCAAGGACAATGCCCTGTCCTGGCACAAACGCGCGCAGGAAGCCGCGTTGTTCATGAACCACGCCATCGTCAACCCGCCGATCGACCGCCACAAGCCGGCTGAACAGGTGAAGGATGTCTTCGTCCACATCACCAGGGAGACGGATGCCGGCATCTACGTGTCCGGCGCCAAGGTGGTGGCGACGTCTTCGGCGCTGACGCACTACAATTTCCTGGCGCAAGGGTCGGCGACGGTGACCGAGGATCCGTCGCTGTCGGTGATGTTCATCGTGCCGATGAATGCGCCGGGGATAAAGATGTTCTGCCGCGTCTCCTACGAGCAGACGGCCAACACGGTGGCGGCACCCTTCGACTATCCGCTGTCGTCGCGCTTCGACGAGAACGACGCGATCCTGGTGCTCGACAATGTCTTCATCCCCTGGGAGGACGTTCTGGTGCTGCGCGATGCGCAAAAAATCCTGTCCTTCCATCCGGCCTCCGGCTTCATGCACGGCTACTGCTTCCAGGGCTGCACGCGCTTCGCCGTCAAGCTCGACTTCCTCGCCGGCCTGCTGGCCAAGGCGCTGCGCGCCACCGGCGGCGATGCTTTCCGCGGCAACCAGGCGGCACTGGGCGAGGTCATTGCGCTCAGGCACATGTTCTGGAGCTTTTCCAACGCCATGGCCTACAACCCGATCCCGTGGGCGAATGGCGCGGTGCTGCCCAACCTGGAAGCCGCGCTTGCCTACCGCACCTTCATGTCGGAAGCCTATCCGCGCGTCATCGACACCGTGCGCCGGGTGATCGCCTCGGGGCTGATCTACCTGCCGTCGTCGGTGCGCGACTTCAACAACCCCGAGATCGACAAATATCTGGCGCAATATGTGCGCGGCTCCAACGATATGGGCCACATCGAACGCATCAAGATCATGAAGCTGTTGTGGGATGCGACCGGCACCGAGTTCGGCGGCCGCCACGCGCTCTATGAGCTCAACTATGCCGGTGCGCCGGAAGAGGTACGGCTGCAGGTGCTGAAAGGCGCCGAGCGCGGCGGGCGGCTGAAGGCGATGGAAGAGCTGGTCGACACCTGCATGGCCGATTATGACGAGAATGGCTGGACCGGCGATACCTGGTTCAATCCGCTTGTCTCAACGGCCGAGTGAAATCACATGGCCACGCAGATTTCGAAAGCCGATTTCCGCGACGCCATGGCGAGGGTCTGCGCGCCGGTCAACATCGTCACCACAGACGGGCCGGCAGGACGCGGCGGCTTCACCGCCACCGCCATGTGCAGCGTCTCGGACGAGCCGCCGACGCTGCTCGTGTGCATGAACGGGCGCTCGACGCAGGCCGCCATGTTCCTGTCCAACCGGCGCTTCTGCGTCAACGTGCTGACGCATGCCCACATGCATCTGGCGGGAAAGTTCGCCGGCGCGACCAGGGACATGGAGGCGCGCTACGCCTCGGCGCGTTGGCAGACGCTGACCTCCGGCACGCCGGCGCTGTCGGATGCGATCGTCAACTTCGATTGCGAGATCGAGACTGTGCATGTCGTCGGCACGCACAATGTCATGATCGGCCGCGTCATCGATGTCCGGCACGGCAGCGGCGGCTCGGCCCTGCTCTATGTCGACCGGAATTATACGCAGCCGACACGGTTGGGCAGCTTTGGCGGGTGAGCCTGGACGAAACGGCCAGGACCGACCGCTCAGCTCTCGCCGTCGATCAAGCTCTCCAAGAGGTCGAGGAGCTGCTCCAGCTTCTCATGCCCAAAACGCTGTTCGATGTCGTCATAGATGACGCGACGCTCGGGCGACAGGGCGTCGATCAGGGCGGAGCCGGCAGGCGCAATGGTCAGCACGACGCGGCGGCCGTCGCCTTCGGCCTTGTTGCGGGTGATGAATTTGCGTCCCTCGAGCGCCTTGATGATGCGCGTCAGGCTGGGCGGCAAAACCGAGGCGCGATCGGCAAGTTCCGTCGCCTCGACCGGGCCGGCTTCGCTGAGCACACGCAGCACGCGCCATTGCTGTTCGGTCACGTCATGCGCCGCAAGCATCGGCCGAAACCGCGCCATCACCGCTTCGCGGGCATGAAGCAGCGCCATCGGCAGGGAACGACGGGTGTTTTCAGGCAGCAAAAAAGAGCCTCCCACGCTTGCGATCGAAACAGGCCTTCCCTCGGTCGAATCCGCCTGCCGGGGCCCGTTCCTGCCATCCCGTATCGTTGCGCCAAGGCCGATGCAAGACTTGACTTCGCGGATGCCGCATGTAATTAACGCGTTAACTACAACAAAGCAATAACCCAGGGAAACGAAGCGCCGTGCCTCACTTCTCCATCGAGTATTCGGCCAATCTCGATGCCAAGGTCGATATGGACGAATTGTGCGCGCTGGTGTTGCGCACAGTGCTGGACACCGGGCTGTTCGAGACCGGCGCCGTGCGGGTGCGGGCCTTTCGCGCCGAGGCCTACGCGATGGCCGACAGCCTGCCGGAAAACGCTTTTCTCGACATGTCGTTTCGCATCGGCACCGGCCGCAGCCCGGACGAGAAGAAGCGGACCGGCGAGGCTGTCTTCGCGGCGGTGAGCGAATACCTTGCCACCCTGTTCGAGACCCCGCATTTCGCTCTGTCGCTCGAAATCCGGGAAATCGACCCGGTGCTCAGTTGGAAGAAAAACGCAATCCACCCGCGGCTGCGCGGCAAGTGACGGAACCCGACATGTCCGACCTGCAAGGCAATCTGAAAAAGGCCGAGGCCTATCTGGCCCGCTTCAAGCGCGATGGCGTTTTGAACCAGATCGGCGGCGAGGCGGTGCCGGCCCTCGATGGCGCGACGTTCGAAACGCTGTCGCCGGTCGACCTCAAGCCGCTGGCAAGCGTCGCGCGCGGCGGCGCCGCCGACATCGACCGCGCCGCCAAGGCGGCGAAGGCGGCGTTCCCAGCCTGGGCGGCCATGCCTGGCGAGGCACGCAAGAAGCTGCTGCACAAAATCGCCGACGCAATCGAAGCGCGCGCCGAGGAGATCGCTTTTGTCGAATGCATGGATACCGGCCAGGCGCTGAAGTTCATGGCCAAGGCAGCGCTGCGCGGTGCCGAGAATTTCCGTTTCTTCGCCGACCGCGCGCCCGAAGCGCGCGACGGCGAGACACTGCGTACGACAGGCCAGGTCAATATGACGACGCGGGTGCCGATCGGCCCGGTCGGCATCATCACGCCGTGGAACACACCGTTCATGCTGTCGACGTGGAAGATTGCGCCAGCGCTGGCGGCCGGATGCACCGTGGTTCATAAGCCGGCTGAATTCTCGCCGCTGACCGCCCGCCTGCTGGTCGAGATCGCCGAGGAGGCCGGCCTGCCGAAAGGCGTATGGAACCTGGTCAACGGCCTTGGTGAAGACGCCGGCAAGGCGCTGACCGAGCATCCCGACATCAGGGCGATCGGTTTTGTCGGCGAAAGCCGCACCGGTTCGATGATCATGAAGCAAGGCGCCGGCACGCTGAAGCGCGTGCATTTCGAGCTTGGCGGCAAGAACCCTGTGATCGTCTTTGCCGACGCCGATCTCGAGCGCGCCGCCGACGCCGCCGTATTCATGATCTATTCGCTGAATGGCGAGCGCTGCACCTCGTCGTCGCGGCTTTTGGTCGAAGCCTCGATCTATGAAAGCTTCACCGCCAAAGTCGCGGAGAGGGCGAAGCGCATCGTCGTCGGCCACCCGCTCGATCCGAAAACGGTGGTCGGGCCGCTGATCCATCCGGTGCATGAAAAGAAGGTGCTGTCCTATATCGACATCGGCAGGTCGGAGGGGGCGACGCTGGCCGTCGGCGGCGGCAAGGTCGATGGACCGGGAGGCGGCTGTTATGTCGGCCCGACCCTGTTCACCAACGTGACCAACGGCATGCGCATCGCGCAGGAGGAGATTTTCGGGCCGGTGCTGAGCGCCATTGCGTTCAACGACGAGGCGGAAGCGCTGGCGCTGGCCAACGACACGCAATACGGCCTGACCGGCTATCTCTGGACCTCTGACGTCACCCGCGCCTTCCGTTTCACCGATGCGCTGGAGGCCGGCATGATCTGGGTTAACTCCGAGAACGTGCGGCATTTGCCGACCCCCTTCGGCGGCGTCAAGAATTCCGGCATCGGCCGCGACGGCGGCGACCATTCCTTCGACTTCTACATGGAGACGAAGAACGTCGCCTTCGCGACGACGGCGCACGCGATCCAGAAATTCGGCGGCTGACCGGAGGAAATCGGATGCCCTTGCCCAAACCCAATCTCTACCCCGCCTTCAACATCGTGCGCCTCAGCCATGTCGAGTTGGCCGTCACCGACCTCGCCAAATCCCGCGCCTTCTATGTCGACACGCTCGGCCTGCAGGTTACCGACGAGACATCAGGCGCCATCTACCTGCGCGCCATGGAGGAACGTGGCCATCACTGCATCGTGCTGCGCAAGGCGACGACGCCGGAAGCGCGCGACCTCGGCTTCAAGGTCTTTTCGGACGAGGACCTCAATAAGGCCGAGTATTTCTTCAAGGGCAAGGGCCTGCCGGTGGAATGGGTCGAGCGGCCCTACCAGTCGCGCACTTTTCGGACGCGCGACCCGCACGGGATTCCGCTGGAGTTCTATGCCCAGATGGAAAGGCTGCCGCCGATCCATCAGAAATATGCGCTCTACAAGGGCGTCAAGCCGCTGCGCATCGACCACTTCAACTGCTTCTCGCCCAATGTCGACGAGTCCATCGCCTTCTACAACGAGCTCGGTTTTCGCGTCACCGAATACACCGAGGATGCCGCAACCGGGAAGCTTTGGGCAGCTTGGACGCACCGCAAGGGCGGCGTCCACGACATCGCCTTCACCAACGGCATCGGCCCGCGCCTGCATCATGTCGCCTTCTGGGTGCCGACGCCGCTCAACATCATCGACCTGCTCGACCTGATGGCGACCACGGGCTATTTGCCGAACATCGAACGCGGCCCCGGCCGGCACGGCATTTCCAACGCCTTCTTCCTTTATGTCCGCGACCCGGACAACCACCGCATCGAGATCTACTGCTCGGACTACCAGACGGTCGATCCGGACCTGGAGCCGATCAAGTGGGACCTCAAGGACCCGCAGCGCCAGACGCTGTGGGGCGCACCGGCGCCGAAAAGCTGGTTCGAGGAGGGCAGTGCGTTTGCCGGGGCGGAGGCGCGCCAGCCGGATTTGGCGGCTTCGCCGATCATTGCGCCGTGAGTGGATTCTAATCGATGTCAGCGTTCCTTCGCGCCCCCCTCTGTCTTGCCGGACATCTACCCCTCAAGGGGGGAGATTGGCTAGGCCCATGGTCAGCGCCTCTCTTGCAGCGTTGGAAATTGGCGAAGGCAGAGATGACATCCGATCTCCCCCCAGGAGGGGGAGATGTCCGGCAGGACAGAGGGGGGCGCCGTAGAGCTCCAACCTCGCCCACCACCATCGCCGGAGCCGCAGCATGAACCACGCACGGCTCGCCACCTTCACCGTCGGCGGCAAGGCGCGCTATGGCGCGGTCACCAGCAAGGGTGTCGTCGACCTGTCGGCGCGCCACGGCCAGTGGCCGACGCTGCGGGAGGTGATCGAGGCCGGCGCCTTGCGGCGGCTGGCGGAAGAGGCAGAGGCCTTCCCAGTCGATTTCCCGCTCGACGCCATTGCCTACGAAATTCCGATCCCTTCGCCGGAAAAGATCATCTGCGTCGGCGTCAACTACCCCGACCGCAACGAGGAGTACAAGGACGGCCAGGCAGCACCCTCGAATCCGTCGCTGTTCGTCCGTTTTCCCCGCTCCTTCGTCGGCCATGGCGCGCCGCTGGTGCGGCCGCCGGAATCCCCGCAGCTCGACTATGAGGGTGAAATCGTCATCGTCATCGGCAAGGCGGGACGGCGCATTGCCGAGGCCAACGCGCTCAGCCATATTGCGGCACTGTCGCTGTGCAATGAAGGCACCATCCGCGACTGGGTGCGGCATGCCAAGTTCAACGTCACGCAAGGCAAGAATTTCGACCGCACCGGCTCGATCGGCCCTTGGCTGGTGCCGTTCACCCACGAGGCGCAGATCGCCGACATCGCGCTGACCACCCGCGTCAATGGCGAAATCCGCCAGCAGGACCGCACCAGCCGGATGATCTTCTCGTTTCGCAAGATTATCGCCTATGTCTCGACCTTCACCACGCTGGTGCCGGGCGACATCATCGTCACCGGCACGCCGACGGGCGCCGGCGCCCGCTTCGAGCCGCCGATCTGGCTGAAGCCCGGCGACGTCATCGAGGTCGAGGCAGACGGCATCGGCGTGCTGCGCAACAGCGTCGTCGACGAGGAAGCAGCATGACCCCGGAGCAAGTGGAAGACGCCGCGGCACGGCTGTTCGAGGCCGAGCGCTCACGCCGCCAGATCCGGCTGCTCAGCCTCGATTTTCCCGAGGCGACGATGGAGGATGCCTATCGCGTGCAGGCAGCGCTGGTGACGCGCAAGATCGATGCCGGGCTGAAGCCGAAGGGCTGGAAGATCGGCCTGACCTCCAAGGCGATGCAATATGCGCTCGCCATCGACACGCCGGATTCGGGCGTGCTGTTCGACGACATGTTCTTCAATGATGGCGCGACCATTCCCGCCGGCAGCTTCATCCAGCCGCGTGTCGAGGCCGAGATCGCCTTCATCATGAAGGCGCCTCTGAAAGGCCCCGGCGTGACGATCTCCGACGTGCTCAACGCCACCGACTACATCACGCCGGCGCTCGAAATCCTCGATACGCGCATCGAGCGCGTCAATGCGGAGACGAAGAAGGCGCGTACCTTCTTCGACACCATTTCGGACAATGCCGCCAATGCCGGCATCGTCATCGGCGGCCGGCCGCAGCGGCCTGATGAGACCGACATGCGCTGGATCGGCGCCATCGTTTCGCGCAATGCCGAGGTCGAGGAGACCGGGCTTGGCGCCGGCGTGCTCAACCATCCGGCGATGGGCATTGCCTGGCTGGCCGACAGGCTCGCCCGCTACGGCATGTCGATCGCTGCCGGCGAGGTCGTTCTCTCCGGGTCGTTCGTGCGTCCGGTCGAGGCGCGACCCGGCGACACGATCGTCGCCGATTTCGGCAGTTCGGGCACGGTCAGCATCCATTTCGCGAAGGGCTGACGGTTCCGCCAGTTCTTATCAATCGGCCTTATTCGCCATGCAGATAGGCAATCACCACATCGGCTGCGATGGCCGACATGCGCAAGCCGACCTCCCTGGTGATGTCGCCTTCGACGCGGCTCTGCACCCAGCCGAGGAAGGCGAAGGCCCGCAAGGCAGAAAACAGCGGCAGCGCGGCGATGTCGCGCGCCGTCAGTTCGCGCTCCTGCCGATAGCCCTTGAGCAAAGCGGCCTCGATCAGCGGATAGATCGCCTCATCCCGGTTCTGGTAAAGCGCGACGGCAAGGTCGTACATGTGCCAGCCATGGCCGCAATCGTCGAAGTCGATGATGCGGATCGCACCATTATGGACGAGCACATTCTCGCGCACCAGGTCGGCGTGGATGATGCCGAAATTGCGGGCACTGCGTTCATACGTCAATAGCGCGCGCACGGCCTTTTCGCGCGCCCGCAAAACCAGTTCGCGGCGAGGACCGTCGAGGAAGGGCGAGGTCTCGAAACGCCCCCAATTCGGGTTCGCGCCGAAGAAGCCGTCGAAATCCCAGGCATGGCGGGCAAAGCCGGACGGAGGCGTCCAGGCTGCTGTGACATTGTGCATGTGGGCGATGGTTCGCCCGATCTCGGTAAAGATCTGTCTTGCCTGCTCGGGCGTAAAATCCAGCGGCACGCCTCGCGCGCCGACGGCGCGGCCTTCCAGCCAGCTCAGGCAATCGACTTGCCGGGGTTGCATTGAGGCGTTCGCGCTGACAAGCACGAACAGATCGCCAGCCGGCGTGGCGACCGCAGATGGCGTGGCGATGCCGGCCGATTGCAGAAAACCCATCCATTGCAGTTCCGAGCGCAGGGCGGCGTCCGTGTGATAGCCAAGCCGGTGAATGCGCATGGCGGCCGGCTGGCCATCGGGTAGACGGATCCGGAAGACCGCGTTCTCGCGGAATTTCAGCAGCTCCGGCTCACCCTCATCAATGCCCCAATGGGCGAGCGCGCGCCTGGCCAGCGCCGTGACATCGGCTGCCGTCTCTGGTTCGGATTGCGCGGAGACTGCGCTCACGCCTTCACTCCGCCGACTTCGCCAAGCACTTCGTCGAGGACGCCGATCAGGAAGTCGGCATTGTCGCGGGAGAACGGCATTGGCGGGCGGATCTTCAACACATTGCCGTGGATGCCGGTCTTGCCCATCAGCACGCCGCGCTGGCGCATCCGGTTGGCGACCTGCTCGGCAATGTCGGGCGCCGGTTCGCGCGTCTTGCGGTCGTGAACCAGTTCGGCGCCGAAGAACAGGCCAGCGCCCCTGACCTCGCCGATACATTCATGGCGATCGGCGAGCGGGCGCAGCAGGTTGAGTGCATAGGCGCCGACGTCACGCGCGTTGGCAACGAGATCTTCCTGCTCGATGACGTCGAGAACGGCATTGGCCACCGCGCAGGAAACCGGATTGCCGCCGAAGGTGTTGAAATAACGGAAGGCGTTGCGGAAGGTCGCCAATATCTCCCTTGATGTGACCACGGCGGCGATTGGATGGCCGTTGCCCATCGGCTTGCCCATGGTGACGATGTCGGGAACGAAACCGGCGCGCTGGTGGCCCCAGAAATGGCTGCCGGTGCGGCCGAAACCGGGCTGCACCTCATCGGCGATGACCAGTCCGCCGGCGTCACGCACCGCGCGCATCGCGTCGTCGAAAAAGTCGGATGGGAGCGTCGGGAAGCCTTCATTGGCGAGCAGCGGACAAAGGATGATGCCGGACAGGCCGATACCGTCCTTTGCCAGCGCGGCGATGGCTTCGCGCACCGCGTCGCCAAAGGCTTTGCCGTTGGCCATCGCATCCGGATGGCGATAGCTGTCAGGCGCCGGCACCAGCCTGACGTGGCGGGCGCGGCCGCCGACCGGCGGCATGCGGGTGCTGAGCTGCGAAACCGCCGCGGTGTTGCCATGATAGGTGGCGTCGGTGGCGATGATACCCATGCGGCCGGTGGCGGCCTGCGCCATGCGCAGCGCGATGTCGTTGGCCTCGCTGCCGGTGCAGGTCAGGATGGCGGTCGACAGGCTGGCATCGAAGGTCGCGGTCAGCCGCTCGACATAGTCGAGGATGGCGGTGTGAAGATAGCGCGTGTGGGTGTTGAGCAGGCTTGCCTGCCGGCACAGGGCCTCGACCACATAGGGGTGGCAGTGGCCGACATGGGCGACATTGTTGTACGCGTCGAGATATTTGCGGCCGTCGGCATCGTAGAGCCAGACGCCTTCGCCGCGCACCAGGTGCACGGGCTCGTCATAGAACAATTGCGATTTCGCACCGAGCAGGCGCGAGCGCCGGCTAACCAGCGCTTCTTGCGGTTGAGTCATTGCGTCTCGAAACTCCGTTCTCTCCAATAACCGTCAGACCTTCGACAGGCCTGCATCCAATGCTTCGCCGATCCTCGCGACATCCGCGGCGCTGACGATAAGCGGCGGCGACAGGATGATGGCGTTACCGGAGACGCGCAGCATGACGCCGGCCTCGTAGGCCGCCTCCGAAACCAATGCCATGGTCTTCTTGTCGGCGGGCTTTTTCGTCGCGCGGTCCGAGACCAGCTCCAGTGCCGCCATCAGGCCCTTGTACCGGACATCGCCGACGATCGCATGCTTCGCCTTCAGCCCCTCCAGCACGGCTGCGAGTTCGACACCACGCGCGGCCGCGTTCTCGTTCAGGCGCAGCCGTTTGGTCTCGGCAAGCGCCGCCAGACCCGCGGCGCAGCCGACAGGATGGCCGGAATAGGTATAGCCATGGCCGATGGCGCCGAAGCTGGTCTTGTCGGCCTCGAAGACATCGGCGACCTTGGCGCCGATCAAAGTGGCGCCGAGCGGGAAATAACCCGAAGTGATCGCCTTGGCGATGGTCATGAAATCGGGCTTCACGCCGGACAGCCGCGAGCCCGACCAGGCGCCGGTGCGGCCGAAGCCGGTGACAACTTCATCGGCGATCAAAAGGATCTCGTGGCGGTCGCAGATCTCGCGCACCAGCGGCATGAAGCTCTCATGCGGAACGATGACGCCGCCGGCGCCGAGAACCGGCTCCATGATGAAAGCGGCGATGGTATCGCCGCCCTGGAAGGCGATTTCGTCCTCCAGCGCCTTGGCGCAGAGTTTTGCCAGCCGCACTGGGTCGGTCTCATCGAACGGGTTGCGGAAGGTCCAGGGCGCGGGAATGTGGAAGACGCCCGGCAGCAGCGGCTCGTAGTTGCGGCGGAAATTGGCATTGCCGTTGACCGACGCGCCGCCGAAATGCGTGCCGTGATAGCCTTTCTTCAAGGCGATGAATTTGGTGCGGTCGGCCTGGCCACGGATCTTCCAGTACTGCCGCGCCAGCCGAAGTGCCGTTTCGACCGAATCCGAGCCGCCCGAAGTGAAAAACGTCCGCACCATGCCTTCTGGCTCGAACCATTCGCAGAGTTCGTAGGCGAGCTCGATCGACGGGCCGGTCGAGGTGCCGCGAAAGCCGGAATAATAGGGCAGCGCGCCAAGCTGGTCGGCGATCGCTTTCTTGATCGGGTCGCAGCTGTAGCCGAGATTGACGTTCCACAGGCCGCCGACGGCGTCGAGCACGGTGTTGCCGGCGATGTCGGTGACCATCACACCCTCGCCTTTCATGATCACCTTTGGCGGGTTGGCCCGCATCTCGGCCGGATGCGCCATCGGATGCCAGATCGGCTTGGCGTTGGTTTCGGTGAGAAAATTGATGTCGCGCATAATGGACTCCGCAAAAATCTCAGGCAACTGGGACGAGGTCGAAATGGCCGAGGGCCTCGGCATAGGAATGAGCCGGGCGAGCGACGTCGAAATGCACCGTGCGCATGCCGGCAGCACAGCCGCCATCGACATTGCGCCGCTGGTCGTCGACGAAGACGCAAGCGCCGGCCGGCACGCCGAGCGCCTCGGTGACGAAGGCATAGGCACGCGGGTCGGGCTTGAGGATGCCGGTGTAAGTGGCGTCGATGATCACATCGAAGAGGCCAAGCAACGGCAGCCGCTGGCGGAAGTCGGCGCCGTAGAACAGGTCGAGTTCATTGGACAGGATGGCCAGTCGAAAACCGGCGGCATGCACCGTGCGAATGGTGCTGTCAGCCTCCGGCCGCACCACCTTTTCCGGCTCGGCCCCTCGCGCGCGCCGGACGAAGGTCTCCATCGCCTGCCAGTCCTCGCCCACCAGACGGCCGACCTCGCTTGTGCGTGTGCGCCAATAGTCACGCTCGCTGATCTCGTCGGCCTGCATGGCGCGCCACAGCGGATCGCTGCCCGGATCGAACGGCCCGCGCCATTGCAGCGTCCCCGGCGCGAGGCCGAGCGCCTGTTCGGTCAAGGCGTGGGTCTCGAACAGCGTGCGGGTGACGACGCCGCCGAAATCGAGGACAAGCGCCTGGGCGGGAACAGCACTCACGCCGCCACTCCCTCGGCCGGCTTGCCGCGCGGGACGATGCCTTCCTCGACCCAGCGGTCGAAGATCTCGAGCGCCTTGCCGACGAAGTCGTCGCTGTTGATGTGAGCGTCGATCTCGTGGAACTCGACGCCGGCGGGAATGACCTTGCGAATTTCGTCAGTGAAGGCGGCCAGGGCTTCCGGCTCATAGAGCGGCTCGCCCTCCACGTCCCATTCCTGGATGCCCTGGGACGGCAGGATGAAGGCGGAGCGGCCTCTGGCGGCACCGAGCTTGGCGGCGATGGTCCTGGCGACCTGGCGGCGATCGTCGGCATCGACGGTGATCGAAGCGATCAGCCTGTTGTGGGCATGAAACGGTCGCGTCGAGAATTTAGCCGGCAAATCCTGCCAGGTCGGCAGGTCGACCATGTCGACCGCGCCGGGTGCTGCGATCTGCGGAACGCCGCGGGCACCGGCATTCTCCAGCCGGTCGGTGCCGGAACTGACGACGGAGCCCGCGAGATGGTTGGTGATTTCCTGCAGGCTGAAGTCGAACACCGCGCAAAAATGGTCTTGGCCGGCAATCGATTCGAAGGCGCGGCCGCCCATTCCGGTGGTGTGGAAGACGGCAACGTCATAGCCGCGCTGTTCCAGCGCCGGCTTCAGCGTCTTCATGTAGCGCAGGCAGCTGCTGCCGAGCGAGGTCATGCCGATGGTCGGTCCGATTGCCGGAGCCGACATGCGAGTCTCCAGCACGATCCTGGCCGCGCCGACGACCGCACCACAGGCCTGTGACAGGACCAGCCTGCAGATCGAGTTGAGGCCGTACAGCCCGCCCGCCCAGAGGATCATCATCAGGTCGGGCGCGACGCGCTCGGGTGGGATGAGGTGCGAATAGGCGATGGTCGAGACGACGAATTTCGGCACGCCGAGCGGCAGGCAAAGCGCCACGTCGAGCGCCAGATCGGTTCCCATCGAACCGCCGATGGCGATGAAGGCGTCGATCTCGCCGTTTTGATGGAGCTTGCGCACCAGTTGCACGGCGCCGCCGGCCATCAGCGTCATGGCGGTGTTCTCGTCACCACTCGAAACGATCTCGGCGATCGTCACATCCACCGCCCGCGCCACGGCGTGCTTATCGTGGTCCGGGCTGTAGGGCGGGTCGCCCAGCACGCTGACATCCATCATCACGGCGCTGCCGCCCGACTGCTCGATGCACTGTTTCATGAACAACAGCTCTTCGGCCTTTGTGTCGCCCGTGCCGATGACCAGGATGCGGGGCGCAGTCTCCGAGGGCATCAGGCCTGCCTCCTCAGGGTTTGCAGGTTCTCGCCGTTGAGGCGCATCGAAATTTCCCGTGCCGCTTCCATCACCGCAAGTCCCCGTTCCGCGATCGCGGCTGCCGTGGTTCTGGCCTTCGGCGCGGCCACCGCGATGGTGCCGAGCGCAAAGCCATCCGCCCCGCGGATTGCCGCCGCGACGCTGATCACACCTTCCTCATAACCCTGGTCGCAGATCGAATAGCCGCGCTCGCGCGCCTCGCCCATGGATCTTGAGATGGCGGCCGGCTCGATCAGCGTATGAGCCGTGAAGGCATCGAGCGAACCCGTCAGGCACGCCCTGACGATCTCGTCGCGGGCGAAGGCCAGATAGGCGATGCCCGACGCGGTCGAATGCAAAGGCAGCAACTGACCGATGTCGATGTTGACCCGGTTTGCCCATGCTGGATGCTCGACGTGGACGGTGACCAGCCTGTCGACGCCGAATTCCGACAAATGCACGGTCTCGGCCGTCGATGCGGCCAGGTCCCGCACCAGCGGAACGGCCGTCTGCAGGAAGGGAAAGCGCGCCTCGCGGATGCGCGCCAGCCGCGACAGCCCGGCGCCGAGGCGATAGTGCCGCGTACCCGCATCCTGCTCGACGAAACCACGGCCGGCCAGCGCTACCAGCAGCCGCCTTGTCGTCGCCTTGTCGAAGCCCGAGCGGCGCGCCAGATCGGACAGGCCGAGCTCGGGCTCGTCGACGTTGAACAGCTCCAGAAGCGAGATCGCTTTTCCGACCGTACTCAAATTTGCCTCCCGGTTTGGGACAATCATTTAACGTGTGAATTAACTTGACAGGCATCAGCATTGTTTGCAAGTCTATATTCAAAATAACGGTTCAAATAATGAACCAACCACCAGAGTGCATGGGACAGGCCATTCGGCCGGCGAACTCAAGGGTTTGCAAACAGGAGGGATCAATGACAGCAGTCTCGGAACAGGCGCCGGCCAACAGGCTGCGCAAGAACAGTCTTGGCGTCGGCGCCATCACCTTCATGGTGATTTCTGCGGCCGCCCCACTCACGGCAGTCGCCGGCGGCACGCCGCTTGGCATGCTGATGGGCAATGGCGCCGGCTTTGCCGGCACCTATCTCATCGTGACCGTGCTGCTGCTTTTGTTCGCGGTCGGCTATGTCGCCATGTCACGCCATGTCGGCAATGCCGGCGCCTTCTATGCCTATGCCGCACGCGGCCTCGGCAGCATGGCCGGCGGCGCCACGGCGCTGATCGCCATCCTGTCCTACAACGCCATGCAGATCGGCGTCATGGGCCTGCTGGGCGCCGCAACCGCCGGCCTATTCGCCGGCTGGGGCATCAACCTGCCCTGGTGGGTGTGGAGCTTCATCGCCATCGCGCTGGTCGCCGTGCTCGGCTATCGGCAGGTCGACCTCTCCGCCAAGATCCTGACGGTGCTGGTGCTGTGCGAATATCTTGTGGTGCTGATCCTCGATATCGCCATCCTCAAGACCGGCGGCGATAGCGGCCTGTCGGCGGCGCCATTCAGCTGGAGCCAGATCGTCAGCGGCTCGCCGGCCATCGCCATCCTGTTCTGCTTCGCCGCCTTCATCGGTTTCGAGGCGACGACGATCTATGCCGAGGAAGCCCGCGACCCAAAGGTCACCATTCCGCGCGCCACCTATTTCTCGGTCGTGCTGATCGGCGTCTTCTACATGCTCACGGCATGGCTGATGGCGGTCGGCGCCGGTGTCGACAAATTGCTGCCGACGCTGCAGGGATTGCAGGATCCGACGACCTTCCTGTTCGGCCTGTCCGACCGCTACGCCGGCACGATGCTTTCGCAGGCGATGAGCATCCTGTTCGTGTCGAGCCTGTTTGCCGGCGTGCTGGCGTTCCACAATGCGGTTGCGCGCTACATCTACGTCTCGGGCCGCGAGAAGCTGTTGCCGCAGACGATTGGCGTGACGCATCCGGTGCACCAGAGCCCACATGTCGCTTCCGTCATCCAGAGCGTGCTCGCCGCGGTCGTTGTCGGCCTGTTCGCCGTGCTCGGCCTCGATCCGGTGCTGGCGCTGTTTTCGTGGCTGACCAATGTCGCGACGCTCGGTGTCATCGTGATGATGGCGGTGGCATCGCTTGCCGTGGTGATGTTCTTCCGCGCCAACCCGGCAGCCCACGAGAATGCGCTGAAGACCACCATCCTGCCCGGGCTGACCTTCATCGCCTTCGTCATCATCATCTATTTGATCGTCATCAATTTCGGCAGCCTGTCGGGAGCCGGCGGTTTCCTTGGCGTGTTCCTGCCGGGGCTGGTGCTGATCGCCGCGATCGTCGGCCTGCTGCTGGCCAGCGCGCTGAAGAGCCGCGATCCGGTCGCGTTCAAAAACCTCGGCCAGCCGCTGAAAGATTGAGAAAAGCAAAGGGGCGGCATGCCACGCCGCCCCTTACACCACAAGGGGAGTGGCGGATTTGAGCTTTGCCGAAAATATCACCGTCGAGGCATTGGAAGCCGATCCCTACCCGATCTATGCAGAGCTCAGGCGCAGTGCGCCGGTCGCTTTCGTGCCGGCGGTCAATCTTTGGTTCGTCACCCGCTGGAAGGATGTCGAGAGCGTCGCCAAGTCGCCCGAGATCTTCTCCGCCGTCGTCGGCTCGTCACCAGTTGAGCGCTCCTTCGGCAAGCCGACCATCCTGACCACCGATGGCGAGACGCACAAGCAACTGCGCCAAGGCGTCGACCCGAAATACCGGCCGCGCACCGTCGCCGCCTATGCCGGCGACCTCGTGCGGTCGATTGCCGAACCTTTTCTGGACCGGATCGCCAACCAGGGCTCCGCCGAGCTGATGGCCGATTATTTCGAGCCGGTGTCGACGCTCAGCCTGGCGCGCTCGCTCGGCCTTGCCGGCATCGATATGCCGACGCTGCGCCGCTGGTTCTACGGCCTTGCCCAGGGCGCCGTCAATTTCGAGAACGATCCGAAACGGCAGGAGATCGCCGACGCAATCAGTGCCGAGGTCGGCGACGCCATCCTGCCGACGCTGGAAAGACTTGCGCGCCAGCCAGATGACTCGGCGCTGTCGCATATGCTGCATGACGGCATGCCGGAGGGCACGACGCGGCCGATCGACTTTCTGATGCCCAGCATCAAGGTCATCCTGCTTGGCGGCATGCAGGAGCCCGGACATGGCGCCGGCTCGATCCTCGCCGGCCTGCTGGCCCATCCCGAGCAATTGCGGCAGGTGCTCGCCGATCCCGAGACTTTCGTGCCGAAGGCGGTCGACGAGGGCCTGCGCTGGGTGGCGCCGATCGGCACGCAGACGCGGCAGACGACGCGGGCAGTCGAGCTTGGCGGCGTGACGATCCCGGCCGGCGCTGCCGTCGCCGCCCTCGTCTCTTCGGCAAGCCGCGACGAGAGCCGCTTTGCCGATCCCGACCGCTTCGACATCAACCGCAACGAAGGCAACCATGCCGCCTTCGGCTTCGGCCATCATTTCTGTTCGGGCCGGTTCTTCGCACGCGAGCAGATGTGCCTTGCGGTGCGGCTGTTGCTCCAACGCTTCCCCGATCTCAGCCTTGTGCCGAGCAGGGAACCGGTGTTTCGCGGCTGGGAATTCCGCGCGCCAACCACATTGCATGTTTCCCTTGGAGTCCGTCACCAATGATCAGTCAGAATGCCATCGAAACGCTGCGCAAGACGGAGATCGGCGCGCAGGGCCTGTTCATCGATGGCGTGCAGGTCGAGGCAACAAGCGGCGCAAGCCTGCCGGTGACGTCGCCGATCGACGGCCGACCTTTCGCCAGCATCGCCGACGGCAACGCCGCCGATATCGACCGCGCCGTGAAGTCGGCGCGCAAGGCGTTCGAGAAGGGCTCGTGGTCGCGCGCCACACCCGCCTTTCGCAAGAAGGTGCTGACGAAATTCGCCGAGCTGGTCGAGAAACACGCCGATGAGCTCGCCGTGCTCGGTGTGCGCGACAACGGCACCGAGATCGGCATGGCCTACAAGGCAGAACCGCTGTCGGCGGCAGGCACCATCCGCTACTATGCCGAGGCCATCGACAAGGTCTATGGCGAGATAGCGCCGACGGCCGAGAATGTGCTCGGACTGATCCACAAGGAGCCGCTCGGCGTCGTCGGCGTCATCGTGCCGTGGAATTTCCCGCTGATGATCGGTGCCTGGAAGATCGCGCCTGCACTTGCCGCCGGCAATTGCGTGGTGGTCAAGCCGCCTGAGATCGCCTCGCTGGCGCTGCTGCGGCTGGCCGAACTGGCAAGCGAGGCCGGCTTGCCCGCCGGTGTGCTCAATGTCGTCACCGGGCGTGGCGCGGTCACCGGCGAGGCGCTCGGCCTGCATATGGATGTCGACGCCATCGCCTTCACCGGTTCCGGCCCGGTCGGCAGGCGGCTGCTCGAATATTCCGCTCGCTCCAATCTGAAGCGCGTCTTCCTCGAACTCGGCGGCAAGTCGCCGAACATCGTCTTTGCCGATGCCCCCGACCTGAAACAGGCGGCGGTCGTCTCGGCCAACGGCATTTTTCGCAATTCCGGCCAGGTCTGCGTCGCCGGCTCGCGGCTTCTCGTCCAGTCAGCGGTCTATGACCGCTTCATGGATGAGCTTCTCCAGGCAACGATGCGGCTGAAAGTCGGCGATCCGCTCGATCTCGCCAACGATGTCGGTGCGGTGTCGAGCGCCGAACAGCTGGACAAGAACCTCGGTTTCGTCGCCAGGGCCACGGAAGAAGGTGCCCGTCTCGTCACCGGCGGCCAGCGGATGCTGACCGAGACCGGTGGCAGCTACATGGCGCCAACGATCTTCGAGAATGTGACACAGGATATGCAGTTGGCGCGTGAGGAGGTGTTCGGGCCGGTGCTCGGCGTCATGCGCTTCGAGACCGAGGAGGAGGCGGTTCGGCTTGCCAATTCGACCGTCTACGGGCTTGCCTCCGCGGTGTGGACCGCCAATCTCTCCACCGCGCATCGCATGGTGCGCGCCATCAATGCCGGCGTCGTCCACGTCAACACCTATGGCGGCGCCGACATCACCGTGCCGCTCGGCGGCGTCAAGCAGTCCGGCTTCGGCCGCGACAAGTCGCTGCACGCGCTGGAGAAATATTTGGAACTGAAGGCGGCCTGGATCGCGCTTTGACGGCACGCTGAGCTCTCTGAGAATCTGACGACCTCCAGACGCGCGCAAGATCGCGCCGCGATCCGCTGCGGCCGGTCAAGCAGCGGCTTTTGCTCACGCTCTTGAAAATTTTGAGAGAATATTCCCGGCTTTGGCGAGAATGGCGAAACGCGTTCTTTGATAAACTTGATAGAATTTCTGAGGATGCGACCAAGGCTAGGCAATCCGCCTCGCTGCCATGACTTCACAACCGCAGAGATCAATCATGACTGACTTCAAGAACACTTTGCCATCTTCCCCCGGGTCAACCGTCAACCGGCGCAGTGGCCTTGCTCTGCTGTTCGCCTCGGTCGTCGCGATCGGCAGCCTGATTGCACCGCATGCGTCGTTTGCCGAGGACAAGAAGGCGATCAAGGTCGGCATCATCAGCGGCGAGGACGAGGACGTCTGGCGCGTCGTCGTCGCGCAAGCCGCCGAAAAGGGCCTTGCCATCGAGACGGTGGTATTCAACGACTACACCCAGCCCAACGAGGCGCTGGAGCGCGGCGAGATCGACGCCAACGCCTTCCAGCACCAGCCCTATCTCGACAACCAGATCAAGACGCAAGGGTATCACATCGTCCGTGTCGGCTATACCGGCGTCTGGCCGATCGGCCTCTACTCTAAGAAGTTCAGCAAGGTTGCCGACCTGCCCGAGGGCGCGGTCATTGGCGTGCCCAACGACCCATCCAATGAAGGCCGGGCGCTGCGCGTGCTGCAGAACGAGGGCGTGATCAAGCTCAGGGATGGCACCGGCATTCTGGCCACCACCGCCGACATCGCCGAGAACGCGAAGAAGGTGGTGATCAAGGAACTTGACGCCGGTATCGTCGGCCGCTCGGTCGAGGATCTCGATGCGGCCGTAGTCAATACCGACTGGGCGCTGAAAAGCGGCCTGTCGCCGGAAAACCGCATCGCGCAGGAGCCTATCGCCGACAATCCCTACCGCAACTTCATCGCGGTGAAGACCGGTAACGAGAACGAGGCCTGGGTGAAGACGCTGGTGGCTTCCTATCAGAACGAGGCGGTGAAGGCCGAGTTCGACAAGGTCTACAAGGGCACCGGCCTCAGCGCCTATTGATCCGGTCCTCGGCCGGAAGCCCGGTTCGAGAGCAACAGCGGTCCGCGCTCAGGCGCGGGCCGCGATTGCGTTTTCGGGAACAGGAATATTCATGAACCAGCATATCACGGCATCCGGGAAGACCGCCGATCCGACCCAGACCCGGCCCGACGCATCTCAGGATGTCGTGCGCCTTGTCGACCTGAAGCGCCATTTCGGTGTGACGGCGGCGCTCGACGGCATTTCGCTGACCGTGCGGAAGGGCGAGATCCTCGGTATCATCGGCCGCAGCGGCGCCGGCAAATCGACGCTGATCCGCTGCCTGAACGGGCTGGAACGGCCTGACTCCGGCGAGGTGTTGATCGAGGGCCGCGAGATCAGCCGGCTCGGCGAGCGCGACCTGCAGCCGCTGCGGCGGCGCATCGGCATGATCTTCCAGCATTTCAACCTGCTGTCGGCCAAGACCGTCGAGGACAATGTGGCGCTGCCGCTGAAGATCGAGGGCCGGCCGAAAGCCGAGAGGCTGAAGCGCGCCGCCGAACTGCTCGATCTTGTCGGCCTGTCGGAGAAAGCCAAGGCCTATCCGGCGTCGCTGTCGGGCGGCCAGAAGCAACGGGTCGGCATCGCCAGGGCGCTTGCCGCGCGCCCGGCGCTGCTCCTGTCGGACGAAGCCACCTCGGCGCTCGATCCGGAGACGACGCGCTCCATCCTCGCACTGCTCAAGGACATCAACCGGCAGCTTGGCCTGACCATCCTTTTGATCACCCATGAGATGGAGGTGATCCGTTCCATCGCCGACCGCGTGGCGGTGATCGACGCCGGACGCATCGTCGAGCAAGGGCCGGTCTGGTCGGTGTTTGCCGACCCACAATCAGACATCACCAAAAGCCTGCTCGGCGCCATCCGGCCGCAGCTGCCAGCCGAACTGGCGGCCCGGCTGCTGCCGGCGGCCGGCCCGGAGACGATCCTGCGCGTGGATGTGGCCGGCGAAGCGGCAAGCAGGCCATTGCTGTCCGACCTTGCCACGGCTGTTCCAGGCGCCTTCCGCCTCGTCCATGGCGGCATCGACCATATCCAGCAGCAGCCGGTCGGCACGCTGTTCCTTTCGGTTCCCGGCAGCGATGCAAATCATCTTGCTGACATCATCACATTCCTGAAGGCCCGCCAGGCGCGGGTGGAGGTGCTTGGCCATGTCGCCAATCCTGTTTGAACTTCTGCTGCGTTCGATCTGGGAGACGGTGCTGATGACGGCCGCCTCCGGCCTCATCTCGCTGGTCTTCGGCCTGCCGCTCGGCCTGGCGCTGATTGCTACCGAACGCGGCGGCATTGCCGAAAGCCTTTGGGTGAACCGGGCGCTCGGCGCCATCATCAACGGCTTCCGCTCGGTGCCCTTCATCATCCTTCTGGTGGCGCTGATCCCGGTGACGCGGCTGATCGTCGGCACCTCGATCGGCACATGGGCAGCCATCGTGCCGCTGTCGATCGCCGCCACGCCCTACTATGCGCGCATCGCCGAAGTGTCGCTGCGCGAAGTCGATCGCGGGCTGATCGAGGCGGCGCGCGCCATGGGCGGCAACCGCTGGACGATCATCCGCGAGGTGCTGGTGCCAGAAGCCCTGCCCGGCATCGTCGCCGGCTTCACGGTGACGCTGGTGACGCTGATCGGTGCGTCAGCCATGGCCGGCGCGATCGGCGCCGGCGGCCTCGGCGACCTAGCCATCCGCTACGGCTACCAGCGTTTCGAGACGTCGGTGATGATCGCCGTGGTCATAGTCCTGATCATCCTGGTCTGCGGCATCCAATGGGTGGGGGATCGTCTGGTGGCGAGGCTGGATCGGAGGGGGTGAGCCACGCAAATTCTTCCGCATCCTTTTCATTTCTTTTTCATTCCTTTCTGTCTTTTCGATGGCTATTGACAGCCCTTTTTAAAAGGATTAATGTTACAGGCCAGAGATCAGAAAAGGCTTGGTGAGATGACGAATATTTTTCAAACGCCAGAGAAAGGAGCGACAAAGGGGCTGCTTTTCCAAGCGGGGATAGACGTACTTCAGCAGAATGGGTGGTCCGTCGAAAAGGCCGGGCTTGGCAAATCGTCTGTCCGAAAGATCACAAAAGGCAAAGACACCAAACTTGTGTCTATCAGGACAAGCCAAGACACATGGATTGCTTTCCCGCGCACTTCAGACGATGGCGGCTGGCTGACACTTGACGACGTGGACTATGTCGTCGCGGTTTCGGTCGATAATAAGTACATGCCCCGGCTCGCGTACATACATATGATCGACGCGACACAGATGCGGGAGCGCTACGACCGGGCATATGCCGCCCGGAAGAAGGCTGGGTACAATATTCCAGTTGGCCGCGGTGTCTGGCTGTCGCTATACGAGGAAGAAACCTCCGACCCCGTTACGCTTGTCGGCGCCGGTGCAGGCCTGAAATACCCCCCCATTGCTTCAGTGCCCTTGGATGGCCGAGCCGATGTCGATCTAGGGGAAGATGCCCCTGCCGAGGACGAAGGCCCGTTGACAATCGCCGAGGCGAAGAGACGGCTGGCGATGACTTTCGGGGTGGATCCGTCGGCCATCAAGATCATCGTCGAAGGATGATCCAAGTAGCGCTAAGCCCCATGGCTTGAAGCCAACTAACCTCGCAGCCTGATCCCTTCCGGATCGAAGAACGGTATCGGCGCCACGACCGCGCGGGTCGGCCTGCCGTCGATGTCGATGCTGAGTTCGGTGCCAATCGCGGTGAAAGGCAGCCGCAGGTGCGCCGTGGCCAGCACCTTGCCCAGGGAATAGCCGTGATCGCTGTAGGTGACGATGCCAGCGTCCTCGACATCGGCCAGGACCCTGGCATCGGTGGCGGCCGGCGTGTCGCCGTCGAGGATCAGGCCGACCCATTGCTCTTCGAGGCCCTTGTCGCGAACCTTGAGCAACGCTTGCCGGCCGACGAAATCGCCCTTGTCGAACTTGATCCAGCGGTCGAGCCCGACATGGAACGGGGTGCGGCTCTCGTCCATGTCGATGCCGTGCGCCGGATAGGCCTTTTCCAGGCCCAGCGTGAACATTGCCAGCACGCCATAGGGTTTCAGGCCAAAGTCCCGGCCGGTCCGCATCAGCGCATCCCAGACCGAAGCGGCCTCGTCGGCCGGCACGAACAATTCGAAGCCGAGCTCGCCGGTGACCCCGGTGCGCGAGATCAGCACCCGCGTGCCGTTGATGTGGCCTGACGTGAACGACCAGCGCTTCAGTCCATCCAGATCGGCATCCGCAATCAATGCTTTCAGCAGTTCGCGCGAGCGCGGGCCCTGGATGGTCGGGAAGGCGATGGAAGCCGTGATGTCGGTGACATAGGCCTTGCGACCCTGCGCGTGATGCAACAGCCAGGGCAGCATCTTCAGGCGGTTGACCGAGCCGGTTACCAGCATGAAGTGCTCCGGACCCAACCGAAACACGGTGAGGTCGTCCATGATGCCGCCATCCTCGCGGCAGACCGTGGAATAGCGGACCTGGCCCGGTTTCATGGCAGCGGCATTATTGACGATGACATGGTTGACCAGCGCCTCGGCGTCCGGCCCCTTGATGTCCATCTTGCCCATGGTGCTGAGATCCTGCACGCCGACATTTTTGCGGGTGTTCAGGTGCTCGTCGGCAATGCCGGAATAGGTTTTGGCCGAGATGAAATCGCCCCCGACACGACCCATGGTCGCGCCCAGCCCGACGATGCTGCTGTAGAAAGGGGAACGCCGCTCAGCCAAGGAAGTCTCCATCATGAATTGCGATCCAGAGACCGTTTCGAAATTCGCTCTGGCGAGTCATATGATGGTGGTTTCGAGAACCGGAGCGCAGCGGACATTCAGGTCCGTGAGCACCGGAAGCGCAGAAAACGCCTTCAGATGGCCGCCAGAGTAGAGTTTCCAAACGGTCTCAGCTGCCGTAGACGTCGAACGAGAAGTACTTGTCGTTGATTTCCTTGTACTTGCCATTGGCGCGCAGCGCGTCGATGGCCGCATTGAGCTTGTCGGCCAGTTCCTTGTTGCCCTTTTGCAGGGCGATGCCGACGCCGGGGCCGTGTATGGCCGGATCGGCGGTCAGCGTGCCGAGCAGCTTGCAGCAGGCGCCGTCTGGCTTCTTCAACCACTCGGTCAAGATGATCGACCCGTCCATCATCGCGTCGAGGCGGCCATTGGCCATGTCGGTGCGGGCATCGTCGCCCGTCGGATAGGCCTTGACCGTCGAGCCTGCATATTTCTGGTCGGCGAATTTCTGGTGGATGGTCGCGGTCTGCACGCCGAGCGCCTTGCCTTTCAGATCATCGGGCGACGTGCCTGCGATGGTCGAATCCTTCGGCACGGCGATAGCCGGCGGCGTCTGGTAGTATTTGTGGGTGAACTCGACCTTCTCGGCCCGCTCGGGTGTGATGGTGATGTTGATGATCGCGTCGAACTTGCCGGCCTGCAGCGCCGGTATGGAACCATCGAAATCCTGCACGCTGAACTCACACTCAGCCTTCATCTCGGCACACAGCGCCTTCCCCAAGTCGATGTCGAAGCCGCCCAGCGTGCCGTCGGCACTGGCGTAGTTGAAGGGCGGATAAGCGCCTTCGGTGCCGATCCTGAGTTTTTTGTCCTGGGCGGAGGCGGCACCCGTGGCAAGGGTGAGGGCGACGGAAGCGGCAAGCACGAAACGACCGAAAAGACGCATGTTCGAGATCCCCGTTGAAAGCGGGAAGTCTACGGTCTTCCAGGCGCGCGGCGGAGACGGAAACGACATGCGCTGCGGCGATCACGGCGCGGCGAGCAGACCAGGCGATCGATCGATGATGTGTTAGCCGACGCGCTGCTTGTCGGTGGCCGTCCGGTCGATGGCCAACTCCCCGGCCGAGAGGACAACGCCAAACTTCTCGGTGGCTTCCTCTGATGTGTAGTACCCCAGCGCCACGTCGCGCAGCACAAGATCGGCATCGCGCTGCAGCGGATCTCCATAGCCGCCGCCGCCCGGCGTGCCGACGCGCACGCGGTCGCCGGCCTTGAGCGCAATGTCCTGTTCCTTGGACAAATGCGGCGGCACGTGTTCCTCGCCGTTGCGGAAGACGGTCACCGTGTTGACGGCGCCGTCCTTGCCGCCAAGCGCGCCCTGCGGGCCGAACCGGCCATGGTCCATGACGAAGGAAGCGCGGGCGTCGCCGCGCAGGATTTCCACCTCATAGGCGAGGCCGAAACCGCCGCGATGCTTGCCGGCGCCGCCGGAGCCTTCACGCAAGGCGTAGTGGCGGTAGAGCACCGGGAATGCCTGTTCCATGATCTCGACCGGCGGCGACTTGGAGATGCCGATGGTCGAGCAGCCATTGGTCAGGCCGTCATGGCCTGAATTGCCGCCATAACCGCCGCCGGAGATCTGATACATGACGTAGTCGCGGCCGCGTGCCGGGTCGTTGCCGCCGAGTGCGAAATTGCCGCTGGAACCGGCGGGTGCGGCGGTCACCTTGTCCGGCAATGCCTGCACCATCGCCGCGAATACCGCCTCGGCGATGCGCTGCGACACCTCGGCGGCGCAGCCCGAGACGGGCCGCGGATATTTGGCGTCGAGGAACGTGCCTTCCGGCCGTTTGACGATCAGGGGTTCAAACGCGCCGGCGCTGATCGGTACATCCGGGAAAATGTGGCGCATGGCGAGATAGACCGAGGATAGGGTCGTCGCCAGCACGCTGTTCATCGGCCCGGCGCAGGGCTTTGACGAGCCGGTGAAATCGAAGGTCAGCGTGTCGCCCTGTTTTTCGACGCCGAGCGCGATGATCAGCGGCTCGTTGACCACCCCATCGGAATCGACAAAGGCCTTCGAATGGTAGGTGCCGTCGGGAATGGCTGAGATGTTGGCGCGCATCTGCTCGGCCGCGCGGCGGCGCAGTTCGGCGATCGCCTCTACAACCGTTTCATCCCCGTAACGATCCAGGATTCCATTGAGCCTGTCCCGACCGATCAGCAGTGCGGCAGCTTGGGCGCGGATGTCGCCGATGCGCTGGTCGGCGACACGGATGTTGGAGCAAATGATGGCGTAGATTTCCGGATCGAGCACGCCCTTCTTGAACAGTTTTACGGGCGGCAGTCGCAGGCCTTCCTGCTCCACGGCAGTCGCCGAGGCTGAAAATCCGCCCGGCACCGAGCCGCCAATGTCGGGCCAATGGCCGGTGTTGGATAGCCAGCAGAAAATCTTGCCGTCCCGGTAGACCGGCATGACGAAGCGCACATCCATCAGATGGGTGCCGCCGAGATAGGGGTCGTTGACGACGTAGATGTCGCCTGGTTCCGGCGCCAGGCAACGGCCGTCGGCGATCATCTCGATCACCGTCCTGGTCGAATACTGCATGACACCGACGAACACCGGCAGGCCCTGGCTGCCTTGCGCGATCAGCGAACCGTCGACAGCCGAATAGATTCCGTCGGAGCGGTCATTGGCCTCGGCGATGACAGGCGAGAAGGCGGCGCGTGAGAAGGTCAGGTCCATCTCGTCGCAGACCTGCTGCAGGGCCGCCTGGAGGACCGAAAGGGTGATGGCGTCGAGCTTTGCCATATCAGGCCTCACCAATGTCGATGATGATGTTGCCGTCAGCGTCGCTGCGTGCGCGGTCGCCGGGTTCGAGCACGGTGGTGGCATCCATCTGTTCGAGGATCGCCGGGCCTTCGATGATAGCATCGAGCGGCAGCTTTTCACGCGCATATACGGGCGTGTCGTACCAACGGCCGGCATACCAGACCGGCCGGATTTCGCGCCGCGCCTCGTCCAGCGTTGCTGCGCGCCCCGCCGGATCGATCAGGCGCGACAGATCGATCGCCAGACGCACGCCGGTGACCGATGTATTGAGATTGACGAGATTGGCTCGGATTTCCGGCAGCTCGACCTTGAAGCGGGCGAAATAGGCCTTTTCGAAAAGCTGCTGCAGCGTTGCCCGGGTCACCGAGGAGGACGGCAGCGCCACGTTGAGGATGTGGGTCTGGCCGACGAACTGCATGTCGGCGGAGTGGGTGACGCGGATCGTCTCCGGCTTTACCGCTTCCTTGCCGATCAGTTCCTCGCCTTCGTTTCGGTGCCGTTCCAATACCGCGTGAAGATGCGTTTCGTCGAGCACCGATACCGGCTGGTTGATGGTGTTGACGAAGTCGTGGCGCAGGTCGGCAACGACGCAGCCGAGCGCGTTGGTGATGCCTGGACGCGCCGGCACCAGCACCTTGGGCAGGCCGAGTTCGCGCGCCAGGGCAGTCGCATGCAGCGGCCCGGCGCCGCCGAAGGCGAACAGCGCGAAATCGCGGGGGTCATGACCGCGTGACACCGAGACCATGCGGATGGCGCCGGCCATCTTCATGTTGCCGAGCCGCAGCACCGCGCCCGCCGCCTCGACGCCGGACAGGCCGGTCGGCTTGCCGATTTTCTCCTCGAAGATGCCGGTGACGCGCTCTGATGTGACCGGGTTTTCGACTGCCAGCAGCTTCTTCGGCGCCAGCCGGCCGAGCACCAGATTGGCGTCGGTGATGGTCGGCTCGAGGCCGCCGCGCCCGTAGCAGATCGGGCCGGGATTGGCGCCGGCGCTTTCCGGGCCGATCTGGATCAGGCCGGCCGCATCGACGCGGGCGATCGAGCCGCCGCCGGCGCCGACCGTGTGCACCGCCACCATCGGCACATGGATCGGCATGGCATATTCGATCTCGATCTCGTTCGAGACAGCCGGCTCGGCATTGCGGATCAGCGCCACGTCGGTCGAAGTGCCGCCCATGTCGTAGGTGACGAGGTTTTCGAAGCCGGCACGTTTTCCGGTATAGGCGGCGGCGATAACGCCGGAGGCCGGGCCGGACATGACAGTCTTGGCCGATTCTCGTGTGACGAAGCGGGCCGAGATCATGCCGCCATTGCCGTTCATGATCAGGAAGTCGCGGGCATAGCCTTTTGCAGCCAGTTCCTTGCGCAGCCGCTCGACATAACGCTCGAGGATCGGCTGCACCGAGGCGTTGACCGAAGCGGTGACGCCGCGCTCGAACTCGCGCGCCTCCGACAGCAGCGCATGGCCTGCCGTGATGTAGCCGTTCGGCCAGAGCTCGGCGGCAATTTCGGTGGCGCGCCGCTCGTGCGCCGGATTGGCGTAGGAATGCAGGAAATGGATGACGAGGGATTCGCAACCGGCCGCGATCAGCGTCTGCACCGCCTCGCGCATTTCGGCCTCGTCGAGCGGTGTGCGTATCGCACCCGACGCCTCGACGCGCTCCGACACTTCGAGCCTGAGATTGCGCGGGATGATCGGCACGAAGCTGCCGGTCATGCCATAGGCCTGCGGCCGCGTGCGCCGGCCAAGCTCGATCACGTCGCGAAAACCGCGCGTGGTGATCATGCCGGTTTTCGCCAGCCGGCGTTCGAGCACCGCATTGGTGGTGGTGGTCGTGCCATGCACGATGAGGTCGATGCCGTCGATCGGAAATCCGGTGGCGCCGAGTGCCGAAACGACACCGAAGGCCTGGTTGTCGACCGTGGTCGGCGTCTTGGCCAGATACACCCTGCCGCCATCGCTTCCGTCGATCAGGAGCAGGTCGGTGAAGGTGCCGCCGACATCGATACCGGCAACGACATTTCCCTGGGGATCGCGCGCTTGCGCCGAAATATTCTCTTCCATCGTCGAAACCCGAAATGCGCGGACTACGGATACGCGTCAGTTTGGAAAGCTGTTTTAAGGGAGCATCTTGACGCAAATATCGTTTGTATACTAATAAATTCCGGACACAAGAGCTTGCCGCTTTGGAGTGTGCGAACAGCATGCCGGGACCTGAATGGTCCGGGCGTGCAGGTGAAGGTTTGGCGCCCGCGTCCGTGAGCTGGGCCAGAAGGTTGGATTTGATGAACACCACATCCGCTCTCAACACCGTCGGCGCCCGACCGCTGCAGTTCCCGATTCCGGCCAATGTCTATGCCGAAACCGTGGTCTCGGTGAAGCACTACACCGACCGGCTGTTCTCGTTCCGCATCACCCGTCCGCAGTCGCTGCGCTTCCGCTCCGGCGAGTTCGTCATGATCGGCCTGCCCAATGCAGAGAAGCCGGTGTACCGCGCCTATTCGGTGGCGAGCCCGGCCTGGGACGAAGAGCTGGAATTCTTCTCGATCAAGGTGCCGGACGGCCCGCTGACTTCGGAGCTGCAGAAGATCCAGGTCGGCGACACCGTCATCATGCGCCAGAAGTCGACGGGCACGCTGGTGGTCGACGCATTGACGCCGGCCAAGCGGCTGTTCATGATCTCGACCGGCACCGGCATCGCGCCCTTCGCCAGCCTGCTGCGCGACCCCGACACCTACGAAAAATTCGATCAACTGATCCTGACCCATACCTGCCGCGACAATGCCGAGCTGACCTATGGCCAGGAGCTGGTCGCAGCACTTGAAAGCGACCCGCTGATCGGTGAACTGACCACTGGGCGCGTCACGCTCTACAATTCGACGACCCGCGAGGAATCGGCACGCATGGGCCGCATCACCGCGCTGATCGGCTCCGGCAAGTTCTACAGCGATCTCGGCATCGACAAGCTCAACCCGGAAACCGATCGGATCATGATCTGCGGCTCGATGCATATGCTGAAGGACGTCAAGGAACTGGCCGAAAGCCTCGGCTTCGAGGAAGGCTCGCTGAGCCATCCGGCGACTTTTGTCGTCGAGCGCGCCTTCGTCGGCTGAGCCGCACCAACATCTCGAAGTCTACGTTTTTGACCGCACGGTCAAAAATTGCTGCTTTCGCCGCCTTTTTCGGTTATGACCGCCCGCAGGACTCGTGAAGTACGGCTTCACGGGCTATCTTCGGCATACGTCGCTGAATGAAAGGGCAGGAGATGAGCAGCACAATCCGCGAAGCCGATGTCGGCCCGTCCAAGGTGACGCCGCTGCCGGCGCGTGCCGCCGCCAATACAGCCGTTCCACCGGACCATCGCATTGCGCGCAACCCCGGCATGAAGCTCGACCTTGGCTTCATGGAATCGGTGCGCAGCGTCAATCGCTCGGCGCTGGAACGGCGCGTCGCCAGCCTGACCAAGCGGCGCTCTATCAAGGCCGACAATCAGGCCGCCTGGCTGCTGCGCGCCGTCGCCTGCATGGATTTGACGACGCTGAATTCCAACGACACCGAGGAGCGCGTGCGCCGGCTTTGCGCCAAGGCGATCAATCCGTTCCGCCGCGACATTGTCGAGGGCCTCGGCATATCAGGTGAAACCATCCGCCCGGCCGCCGTCTGCGTCTACCACCCCTTCGTTGCCACCGCCGTCGATGCGGTGCGCGGCACTGGCATCCATGTCGCCGCCGTCTCCACCGCCTTTCCGCATGGCCTGGCGCCGCTGTCGACCCGTTTGCAGGAGATCGAGGCCTCGGTCCGTGACGGCGCCGACGAGATCGACGTCGTCATCCCGCGCGGCCTGGTGTTCGGCGCCAAGTGGCGGGAGCTTTACAATGAGATCGTCTCGATGCGCGCCGCCTGCGGTGATGCGCATCTGAAGGTCATCCTCGGCACCGGCGACCTCGCCACGCTGCGCAATGTCATGCTGGCCTCGATGGTGGCGATGATGGCGGGCGCCGATTTCATCAAGACCTCGACCGGCAAGGAAAGCGTCAACGCGACGCTGCCCGTCGGCCTCGCCATGGTGCGTGCCATCAGGGCCTATTTCGAGGAAACCGGCTATCTCATCGGCTTCAAGCCGGCCGGCGGCATTTCCACGGCCAAGGCCTCGCTCGACTGGCTGGTGCTGATGAAGGAAGAGCTCGGCCGGCCATGGCTGGAGCCGGACCTGTTCCGCTTCGGCGCGTCGAGCCTCTTGACCGACATCGAGCGCCAGCTCGAGCATCATCTGACCGGACATTATTCGGCCAATCATCGCCACGCGATGGCGTAAGCCTTTACCCCCACCCCGATCGGCTTTTGCCGATCGACCCTCCCAGGCGGGAGGGTGAAGGAGGCACCTGATGAACATTCTCGATCGCTATCACGCCATGGAATACGGCCCGGCACCGGAGGCCCGCAACGAGGCCGACGCCTGGCTTGCCGCGCGCGATTTCGGCAAGGCGCTGTTCATCGGCGGCGACTGGAAAGCCGCTGCCGGCGGCAAGACCTTCGAGACCAGCGAGCCGTCTTCCGGCAAGCTGCTGGCCGAGGTCTCGGACGCCAATGCCGCCGATATCGACGCGGCGGTTGCGGCCGCCGCCAAGGCGCTGCCGAAGTGGTCGGCAGCCTCAGGCTATCAGCGTGCCAAAGTACTCTATGCCATCGGCCGCGCCATGCAGCGGCATCAGCGCCTGTTCGCGGTGCTTGAGACCATCGACAACGGCAAGCCGATCCGCGAAAGCCGCGATATCGACGTGCCGCTGGCGATCCGCCATTTCATCCACCATGCCGGCTGGGCGCAGGCGCTGGACAGGGATTTCCCCGGCCATAGGGGTGTCGGCGTCGTCGGCCAGATTATCCCGTGGAACTTTCCGCTGCTGATGCTGGCCTGGAAGATCGCGCCGGCGCTCGCCGCCGGCTGCACCGTGGTGCTGAAGCCGGCCGAGTTCACGCCGCTGACCGCTATCCTGTTCGCCGAGATTTGCGAGCGTGCCGGCGTGCCGAAGGGCGTCGTCAACATCGTCCAGGGCGGCCCTGAGGCCGGCGTCGCCATCGTCAACCATCCCGGCGTCCAGAAGATCGCCTTTACCGGTTCTTCCGAGGTCGGCAAGATCATCCGCAAGGCCACCGCCGGCTCGGGCAAGAAACTGTCGCTGGAGCTCGGCGGCAAATCGGCTTTCATCGTCTTCGAGGATGCCGATCTCGACAGCGCCGTCGAAGGCCTGGTCGACGGCATCTGGTTCAACCAGGGCCAGGTCTGCTGCGCCGGTTCGCGGCTCCTGGTGCAGGAAGGCATAGCCGACGCCCTGATCGCCAAGGTCAAGACGCGGATGAGCCGGCTGCGCGTCGGCAGCCCGCTCGACAAGAACATCGATATCGGTCCGCTCGTCGATCTGACCCAGCTCGAGCGCGTCAAGGGCCTGGTTGCCGAAGGCGCCAGACAGGGCGCTGTCTGCTGGCAGCCGGATGCCGCACTGCCGTCCTCCGGCTACTACCATCTGCCGACGCTCGCCACAGGTGTTTCGCCGGCTAACATATTGGCGCAAGAAGAGGTGTTCGGCCCTGTTCTGGCGACCATGACCTTCCGCAACACCGAGGAAGCGATCGAGCTCGCCAACAACACGCGCTATGGCCTCGCCGCCTCGGTGTGGAGCGAGAATGTCAACCTTGCCCTGCACGTCGCGCCGCAATTGAAGGCCGGGGTGGTCTGGGTCAACGGCACCAACATGTTCGACGCCGCCTGTGGCTTCGGCGGCTACCGCGAGAGTGGTTTCGGTCGTGAGGGCGGGCGCGAGGGCATGTTCGAATATCTCACGGCAAAATTGCCGCTCGGCCCGGTCATCAAGCCGGCGACGATGTCGGCGCAACCGGTCGAGCAGGCCGACGGCGCGGCAATCGACCGCACGGCAAAGCTGTTCATCGGCGGCAAGCAGGTACGGCCGGACGGCAATTATTCGCTGGCTGTCGCCACCGCCAAGGGCAAGCTTGCCGGCGAAGTTGGGCTCGGTAGCCGCAAGGATATCCGCGATGCCGTCTCCGCCGCCCGCGGTGCCAAGGCCTGGCCGGAGGCGACCGCCTATAACAGGTCCCAGGTGCTCTATTATCTGGCCGAGAACCTTTCCAGCCGCGCCGGCGAGTTCGCCGCCCGTCTCACCGAATTGACCGGCGCTACGCCCAAGGCCGCGCGGGAAGAGGTAGAACAATCCATCGAGCGGCTGTTCCTCTATGCCGGTCTGGCTGACAAATTCGAGGGCCGCGTGCACCAACCGCCCGCGCGTGCCGTGACATTGGCGCTGCACGAGCCGGTCGGCGTCGTCGGCATCGTCGCGCCGGATGCCTCGCCGCTGCTCGGCCTGATCTCGCTGATTGCACCCGCACTCGCGATGGGCAACACCGTGGTCGCAGTGCCGTCGGAGCGCTACCCGCTGCTGGCGACCGATCTCTACCAGGTCATCGAATATTCCGACATTCCCTCAGGCGCCATCAACATCGTCACCGGTCGCAGCGCCGAACTCGCCGGCGTGCTGGCCAAGCATGACGATGTCGACGGGCTTTGGGTATTCGCCGATGCCGAGACCTGCGCCAACGCGGAAGCCGAGTCCATCGGCAACCTCAAGCGCGTCTGGAGCGGCAATGGCCGCGGCATCGACTGGGCATCCGACCAAGCCGCCGGCGACGCCTTCCTACGCCGCGCCGTCGAGGTCAAGAATGTCTGGGTGCCTTACGGCGATTGATGGCCTGCCGGTACTGTTCAGATCGTGTTCGGGCTTGACGCCCGGACAGATGTTCTTTAACGAGAAAAAACATCTTTATCAGTGAACGGTCAACGGCGCAGGCTGCACGATCACGCGTGACTGGCACATGACGCCTTGGCCAGCCGCAGGTAGACCCGGACTATCCCAGCGGACGAGGAGAACAGCATGGCGGATCTGGCAGGCAAGGTCGTTGTCGTCACGGCAGCGGCGCAAGGGATCGGCAAGGCGAGCGCACTGGCCTTCGCAAAAGCCGGCGCCATCGTCTACGCCACCGACATCAACGAGACGCTGCTGGCGGAACTCGCCAAGACGCCAGGGATCAAGACCCGCAAGCTGGACGTGCTCAACGACGAAGCCGTCAACGCCGCCTTTGCCGAGATCGGTGTCGTCGACGTGCTGTTCAATTGCGCCGGTTTCGTCCATTCGGGCTCGATCCTGGAGATGAAGGACGGCGACCTCGATTTCGCGCTGAACCTCAATGTGCGCGCCATGATCCGCACCAGCCGGGCCGTGCTGCCCGGCATGCTGGAACGTGGCGACGGATCGATCATCAACATGGCCTCGCTGGCCAGTTCCACCAAGGGCGTGCCAAACCGCTTCGTCTATGGCCTGACCAAGGCCGCGGTCATCGGCCTGACCAAGGCGATAGCCGCCGACTATGTCGGCAATGGCATACGCTGCAACGCCATCTGCCCCGGCACGGTCGAGAGCCCGTCGCTGCAGGACCGCATGCACGCGCAAGGCGACTATGATGCCGCCCGCGCCGCCTTCATCGCCCGCCAGCCGATGGGCCGGCTCGGCACGCCGGAGGAAATCGCCGATCTGGCCGTCTACCTGGCCGGCGCCACGTACACGTCCGGGCAGGCCTACAATATCGACGGCGGCTGGTCGATCTGACTGCGGAAATCTTGCGTGGGCCGGACGATCTGGCCCGTTGCCGGCGTTCAACAGGGGATCGAACAGTCTGAAAATCCCGCGCGCCGGCTATCTTGTATGGCGATCGCGCTTGTCCGTAGTCAGGTCGATGGGTACGGTCCGCCGGTTCCTTGAAGGAGCAATCGCCTTGGCGGAAAGTTTGCAAAAGGCCACGAGGCCGCAATCAGGAGAAGGATTTAGATGAAACTGCTGCGCTATGGCGAGGTGGGAAGCGAACGTCCCGGCCTGCTCGATGCGGATGGAACGATCCGTGATCTCTCCGCTCACGTCACCGATATCGGCGGCAAGGCACTCGATCCGGCATCGCTGGCAGCACTCGCCAAGCTAGATCCGAAGTCGCTGCCGGCGGTTTCCGGCAGCCCGCGCCTCGGCGCCTGCGTTGCCGGCACGGGCAAGTTCATCTGTATCGGCCTGAACTATTCCGACCACGCCGCCGAGACCGGCGCCACCGTGCCGCCGGAGCCGATCATCTTCATGAAGGCGAGCTCGGCCATTGTCGGGCCGGATGACGACGTGCTGATCCCTCGCGGCTCGGAGAAGACCGACTGGGAAGTCGAGCTGGCCGTGATCATCGGCAAAACCGCCAAATATGTCAGCGAGGCCGATGCGCTCGACTATGTCGCCGGTTATAGCGTTGCCCACGACGTCTCCGAACGCGCCTTCCAGGCCGAGCGGCAGGGCCAGTGGACCAAGGGCAAGAGCTGCGACACATTCGGCCCGACCGGCCCATGGCTGGTGACCAAAGACGAAGTGGCCGACCCGCAGAACCTCAAAATGTGGCTGACCGTCAACGGCAAGACGATGCAGAACGGCTCGACCAAGACCATGGTCTATGGCGTCAAATATCTGGTGTCCTATCTCAGCCAGTTCATGTCGCTGCACCCCGGCGACATCATCTCCACCGGCACGCCGCCCGGCGTCGGGCTGGGCATGAAGCCGCCGGTGTTCTTGAAGGCCGGCGATGTGGTTGAACTGGGCATTGAAGGCCTGGGGCAGCAGAAGCAGACGTTCAAGGCGGACGTTTAGGCAGTACATTTCGGGGTCAGCGCTGCCCCCTCATCCGGCCGCTTCGCGGCCACCTTCTCCCCGCTGGGGAGAAGAGACTGGCGTCGGCGCTGACAATCTCCTCTCCCCTCGGGGAGAGGTCAGCCGAGCGAAGCGGAGGCTGGGTGAGGGGGCT